>CBDCBJ010000001.1:0-717344 GCA_965214345.1 Lichenihabitans sp.
TTCCTCACCCGGTGAGCGGCGGACCTCGCCGCGACTTCGGCACCGCCGTGCTGGTCACCGGCTCGGTGGCGAGCCTCCTCTCGACTGTGGGGCTCGCCATGGCGGCCGAAGCCGAGGGGCGGGCGCCGTTGCGCCCCCTCAACGCCACGAGCCACTGGCTCAACGGCGACACCGCCGGGCGTTTCGCGGGGGCGGACGGGCGGCATACCGGCGTCGGCTATGCCACCAACCACGCCGCCTGCCTGTTCTGGGCGCTGCCGTTCACGGCGTGGCAGAGGGGCCGGCCGGCGACGACCGCCGGCGCGCTGATGCGCGACGCCCTCGCGATGGCGGCCATCGCGGCCGCGGTCGACTATCGTGCCACCCCGAAGCGCTTCACGCCGGGCTGGGAGCTCGTGCTGTCGAGGGCCGGCATGGCGGGCGCCTACGTGGCGCTGGCGATCGGCTTCGCGGCCGGCGCCTCCCTCGACCGGCGTCGCTGATCCGAGGGCGATGCCGCCCGACGGCCCTTCCCAAGCGGGGTCCGCGGGCTATCATCGGGCCGTCGACCGCGCGGGCCGGCGAGGCGGCGCCGGCCATCGCGCCGACGGAGGGAAACGGGATGGAGCAGGGTCTCAGGACGGCAGCCGACGCGGTGCTGCAACGCGCCGTCGCGGCGCACCCCGGCGTCCCGGGCGTGGTGGCGGTCGCCACCGACCGGGCCGGCGACATCTATGTGGGCGCGGCCGGGCGCCGCGTCGCGGGCGGCGACGCCTCCATGACGGGCCGACACCGTGATGGCCATCTTCTCCACCACGAAGGCGTTGACCGGCACCGCCGCGCTGCAACTGGTCGAGGACGGCCGGCTCGACCTCGACGCCCCGGCCAAAGCCTATCTGCCGGCCCTCGGCGACGTGAAGGTGATCGAAGGGTTCGATGCGTCCGGTGCTCCCCGGCTGCGCGCCCCCGGCGCGACATCACGACCCGCATGCTGCTGCTCCACACGGCGGGGTTCGGCTACGATTTCTTCAACGAGCACTACGCCCGGCTGGCGCGCCACCACGGCCAGCCGAGCGTCGCGACGGCGACCAAGGCGTCGCTCGCCACGCCGCTGCTCTTCGACCCCGGCGACGCCTGGGAATACGGGTCCAACATCGACTGGGTTGGGCAGGTGATCGAAGCCATCGCGGGCCGGCGCCTCGGGACGGTGATGCAGGAGCGCATCCTCGGGCCCCTCGGCATGGGCTCGACCGCCTTCGACCTGTCGCCCGACATGCGGTCCCGCGCGGCCGGCATGCACGCCCGCAAGCCCGACGGCACGCTCGGCGCCATTCCGGGCTGGGGACTGACCCCCGATCCCGAGATCCACATGGGGGGCGGCGGGCTCTATTCGACGGCGCTCGACTACACGAAGTTCATCCGCATGTGGCTCGACGACGGCATGGGCCCGGGCGGCCGCGTGCTGGCCCGCGAGACCGTCGAGATGGCGGCGCGCGACCACCTCGGCGGCATGAAGATCAAGAAGCTCCCCGGGGTGATCCCGGCCCTGTCGAACGACGCCGAGTTCTTCCCCGGCATGGCGAAGTCCTGGGGCCTGACCTTCATGATCAACGACGAGCCGGCGCCGACGGGCCGCCCGGCCGGCGCGCTCGCCTGGGCGGGGCTGGCGAACCTTTACTATTGGATCGACCGCGAGAACGGCATCGGAGGCTTCTGGGGCACGCAGATCCTGCCCTTCGCCGATCGGCCTCCATCGGCGGCTACCTGGAGTTCGAGACGGCCGTCTATCGCACGATGGCGGATCGCCGGCAGGCCGCGTGATCCTCGCCGTCGTCCCGGGGCCCAAGATGACGAGCGGAGCCGAGCGGGTCCCCCGACGAAGCCCTGTCAGTCCCGGTTCGGCGCCAGCGCCACCGCGGTGGCGTCGAGGCCGCCGGTCGCGTCCGGATGGCGGAGCAGCGACGCCTGGGGCCCGGGCTTGGTCGAGGCCGGGGCGGATGCCTGGGCGGCGGGGGCCGCGGGTGCGGCCTCGGCGGGCGCATCCCCTCGGCCGAGGCTCATGACCCGGTCGAAGAACGCGCTGGTGGCGCTTTTCGGCTCGTCCTTGGCATAGGCCGAGGGCGCTGCCGCAAAGGCCGCCGGCACCGCTCCGGTCGGGTCGCCGGGCTTGAGGCCCGCCTTGGCCGAGGCCGTTATCAGCGGCTTGCCGGCTTTGGCGCTCGGCTTCGCGGCGGCCGGAACTGCCGCCGCCGCGATAGTCACGACCGGCTCGGGCTTGTCGAGCCCATCGCCGATGGCATGGCGCGCCGCCGCGATCTGCACCGCCACGGGCCTGGCCTTGAGCGTGTCGTCGAGCACGATCTCGGTCGGCGGCGCCGCGATGGCGTCGGGGCGGCTCACCTCGGCGAAGCGGTGCGAGAAGGCCGGGTTCTGTCCGCCGTCCTGATAAACGATGCGGATCGGCTTGACGCCCTTGGCGATGAGGTTCTGCACCTCCGTGTCGTCCCGGGCCTCCTTGTCGGTCAGGGCCCGGGCGACCTCGTTGTCGAGGTCGAGCGGCGGGCAGGCGGATTCGGCGTCGAAGCTCGCGCCGCCCTTGGCCTTGGCGAAGACGTAGTGCTTGTTGCACACCCCCACCGGGGTCTGCATCTTGGTGACTTCGAACTCGTCGGCGCCCCGCTTCAGCTCGCGCCAGAAGGCGATGTTGGGGTCGAGCCGGTGCTTGGCCATGTTCTCGGCCGTCATGCGGAACGGGAAGCTCTGCATCTGCACGCCATGCTGGCCTCCCGCGAAGGCCTCCCGCATGATGGCGTAGATTTCCTCGATCTGCTGGTCGCTCATCGAGAAACAGCCGGCCGAGGAGCAGATGCCGTGGACCATGATGGAGCCGCCGGTGTGGCCCCAGGCGCGGTCGTAGGCGTTGGGGTAGCCGACGTTGAACGACAAATAGTATTGCCGAGGTCGGGTTCATCTGAGCCGGGGGTGATGCGTGTAGAAGCCTTCCGGCACCTGGCGGTCGCCCTCGCGCATCTTGGGACCGAGCTGGCCGGACCAGCGGCACATCGGGAACGTCTTGACGTAGACGTAGCGGCCGTCGGCCTGCCCCTTCCACACCTCCAACTCCGCCTCCTTCTTGAAGGCGCGGATGAGGACGGGCGCGTTCTTGGTGGTGCCCTTGGCGGTGAAGGATTCGAGGGTCGTCTCGGGGATGGGCGCGAAGGCGCGGGCGCTGTTCGACACACCGAGGTCCTCGTTGCAGCCGGCCAGCAAGGCGACTCCGGCCGCCGCCAGGGCGAGGCGGATGAGGACCTTGAACGCGCGTCGTGCCCGCATGTCGCCGATTCCATCGCTCGCGCCCGGATCGGGCTCCGCCACCGCGTACCCTAGTGGTTCTAGGCTTAAGGCCGCGTTACCGCAACCGCAGAGGCCTCGCGGCGAAAAGTTCCGGCGCGTCGGCTCTATTTTCGGGATGGCCTGCGGCTTTCCGGTGACTTCACCGGGGCCCACCGCGCCGCCGTCCTGATCAGCGACGTCCGATCGCCAGGAACTTGTCGGCCCGGGCCGCCTGGACCTGGTCGCGCGACCAGCCGTCGAAGCCGTGCAGCGCCTCCTCGATAGCATGGCCGGTCGCCGCGATGGCGGCATCGGGGTCGCGGTTGGCGCCCCCGGCCGGCTCGGGCACGACGGCGTCGATGATGGCGAAGCGCAGCAGGTCCTGCGCGGTGATCTTCATGTTGGTGGCGGCGTCCTGCGCCCGGGCCGGGTCGCGCCACAGGATGGCGGCGGCGCCTTCGGGCGAGATCACGCTGTAGATGGCATGTTCGAGCATGATGACGCTGTTGGCGGTGGCGATCGCGATGGCGCCGCCGGAGCCGCCCTCGCCGATGATCGCCGCGACGTTCGGGACGCCGAGCTCGAGACAGGTCTGGGTGGAGCGCGCGATGGCCTCGGCCTGGCCGCGCTCCTCGGCCTCGACGCCCGGATAGGCGCCGGCCGTGTCGACCAGCGACACGACCGGCAGGTCGAAGCGGTCGGCCAGCTCCATCAGCCGCGCCGCCTTCCGGTAACCTTCCGGGCGGGCCATGCCGAAATTGTGCCGGATGCGGCTGTCGGTGTCGGAGCCCTTCTCCTGCCCGATGAGGCAGATGGCGCGGCCGCGGAACCGGCCGAGCCCGCCGACGATCGCCTCGTCCTCGCCGAAGGCACGGTCGCCCGCGAGCGGCGTGAAATCGGTGACGAGGCCGCGGCGATAGTCGGAAAAGTGCGGGCGCTGCGGGTGGCGCGCCACCTGGGTCTTCTGCCAGGGCGTGAGCGCCGCGTAGAGTTCGGCCAGGGCCTTGGCGGCCTTGACCTCGAGCCGTGTCAGTTCCTCGCTGATGTTGATGGAATCCTCGCCGCTCGACACCTGCCGGAGCTCCTCGATCTTGGCCTCGATCTCGGCTACGGGCTTTTCGAAATCGAGGTAGAGGCGCATGGGATCCAGGAGGCGGGTGCGGGACGGGCGGCCACGCCTCGATCGGCGGGTCATGTCACGGTCGAGGACCCGCGACGATCAGGGGTCGGCGGGTGGCTCGGCGAGGCCGCGGACCGTGACGGCTCGCCACCCCGCCGTCAAGACGCCCGACCCGCCGGTAATGTCTCAGTTTAAATTTTGTGAGGGCGAGATTTCTTTCGACGCCGCTCCGATGGTGTCCCACGCATCCCGGTAGGGGTCGAGCCACCCCGACCCGCGGTGCAGGATTCCCTGGTGGCTGTAATCAAACATCAGGCTCCGTATTTCGGTGTCCTGGTGCTCCTGCCCGCCCTTGCCGGGCATCTTGAGCCAGGCGGTATGGCTGTCCGTGATGGCATCGGCGACAATCTCGCTCGGTACGATCCAGCACCGCGGCATGACCTCCAACCCCTTCCCGAAGTCGACGAAGGCGTAAAACAGGAGCGGGCGCTTGATCTTCTGGTGCTTCGCCTTGAGTACCCATCCGCCTTTACCGACGTTCCGCCGCGCCTTCACCTGAACCGCCGCCAGTGAGCTTCCCACATTGTTCGAGACGATAATGTCGGCGTCAGGCACTCCGGCCGGTGCGAGGGCCGCGATCATGCCGCGCCGGAGGAGCTAGCACATGACGTAGTGCTCACCGGCGGCGCCTATGATGGTCGAGTTAATGTCGCTCACCTAAAGAGCTAAGCTTTTCTTCAAAGCCGTATCGACTAGCGCCATCGAGTTAGCTGGTAGGGATCCGATCTTTCTCTGGATTCTAATGTCCCTGCTTAAAGTTCAAATTTGTCCACACTCAATTGAGGAATCGATGTCTAAAGGGCCTCGGTCTACTCCGCGAACCGGCACTTGAACCGGAAGATTTTTGTAATTTTCGATATCGGTTATAGGCACAACAATTGTTACAGGAGAGACGAAATTGCCACGATCATTTTGGATGACGAGACATAAGCGTGCGTTGATCCTACTATCATTCTTCTCCTCATGACCCATGGCGCCATCGAGATTAACCAAGACAATATCGCCACGTACAACGCCCGCGTCGCCAGCATGTTGCACCTTCACTCGCTCGCTAAAGATCGTTTGTACGGTGCCCGCTTTCCCGGTTTCACGTCCGCCGCTTCGACTAGGGCCGCAAGATCCTCCATGCTCCACAGCCGATCCGCAAGAAGCAAGCGGCACTCAAGCGACAGTCTCACGCTTCTTGTAAGGACCACGCTTCGCCACAGGCTTAGCGTGGTGAGCCTCGACCATCTCGGCAATGTCCTCCCACGACCACAGCTTGTCAGCCATACCGGCGGCCATGGCAGGGGCGACACGAAGCGTCTTATGGATGCGGCCGAAGTTGTAGAACATGGAATAGAGGGCGAGGGCGTGGAAGTGTTTCTCGGCCTTCTTACTGAACGCGTTGGTGAGCCGGGTAAACCGCCGCATCTGCATCTGCATCTGCATCGTAAGGTTCGACCGCTCCACGTAGGATGTGGAGACGTGCTTCATGTCCGGGTTGCCTCGATGCGGTTCTTCTTGATACCGGTGCAGTCGGCTGGCTGTATCGGCCCTTCGCGCCGTCCGGCGCAGCCCCGTAGAGCTTGACAAGCTGGGCGTAGTCGACATCACACCCGAAGGCGCCTTCAACGGCCTCTAGGTACGCCCTATGGCCGTCTGACGTGAGCTGGACGCGGTTGGCGAGACGACGGGCCGTGTCATCCATGAACCACTTAGCGCAATCGCCATCGCGGTCACCTATAAAGTAGCTCACGATGAGCTTGCTATCGGCGTCGAGCGCCGTCCACGTCCACATATCGCCGGCCCCGTCCGGTGCCGCCTCGGCGCCCGCGACGTTCTTCTCCTTGGCGTAGACGAAGGACCAAATCTCATCGACCTGGACCCGCTTCGCCTTCACGCCATCGACGTTGGCGTCGTGGAAGGCGGCACAGGCCTCGCCGGCATCCACCAGCAGCTTGGACACCGTGTTGATGGACACGTCCGCCACGCGGGAAATCGACCGCACGGACGATCCCTCGCAAAGCATGGCGAGGATCTGAGCGCGCTTGGCGAAAGGGATCTTATTAATAAAGTGAAAATTATGCCTGCTATCACGCGATAGCAAGCAAAATAGTCACTTCGCTTTACGAGCTCCAACGAAAACGCCGGTCAGCACCATGCCAACCAAGCCGATCACAGTCGCCGCTGTGCTGCCGACCAACAGCTCAACGACGCCATCTGACATCGGGGTTTTCAAGGATCCATTAGCCTGCTCGAACACCAGAACCGCAACAGTAATGCAATACAAGACCATGAACCCAAATGTACCATAGGCAAAAGGTCGAATTAGGCTGTTCAAAACTCTAGACGTCTCTCTATTTTCTTTCATCTCGTGAAATTTATCAAGAAGTTCGTAGTATTTATTTGTAATTTCGATATGTCTCGCGCTAAGGTTATCGAACTCGTCTTGAGACACAGCGGTCAATGCCGCCGGCAAATTGACCGGCGCTTTGACCATATCTTCAATTGTTACAGAGTCAGCCTCTGGCACGACCTGCTAACGCCAAATCTACATAGTGCTTACGAATTAAAGGCTTGGGAATCATTTCGTTTCGACCTCTCCCCAAATAAGTCGTCGTCCAGGGCGTACCCGGCTTATGTGTCATTACAGACAGATCTCGACCACTGTATTCGTGATATTTATCCCAAACGTGAGAAATCACAGAGTTTTCCTTTTCAGAGGTTTCCGTGATGAAAGGGCGCTTCGTTTTGGGATTGATAAGCAGATAAGTCTTACGATCTACCCCGTAGTCCCTAATATTTTCCCAAATCGACCGAAACACAGGTCCGCCATCCCAAGCCTGTACCTCCTCATCGATCAAGGGGTCACGGTTGATGGCAAGATTCCATCCTTGAGCAATGTAGACAAGTTTCTGCAACCACATCTGCGAAGACATGGGAAACGGCTCGTTGAGCCGAATGAACTCGTTTGCTATCGCTTCTGCACGATGATTGGGCATCACCCCCAGCGCACAGCCGCAGCCTGCTTGACCGCCGCCGAACGCTCCTCCTTCGTCATGGACTCAGCCCGTGCCTTGGCGCCCGCAATGCCGCTGCGGACCCGGCCCGATGGCTCCTTCGATTCTTCTTCGATCTCGCCGGTTGCCAAGCGGGCGACCATGATCGCGCTGCCGATGACATCGGCCGGGCGTTTCTGCCCTTGCGGTCCCTTTGGCATGGTCGCACCTCCGTTATCGTGAGCCAGCACCAGCCCGATAAGCGTGAACCTATCGGGCTGGTGCTGGCTTGGCATCATTGCACTAAGATCATGCCTGTGGATAACGCCGTCAATGGGGCCGCGCTGGCCTTGCCGACCGGCGACGGAGGGTGCAGCCAACCGCGGCACCCCCCTAAGCCTGATTTCGAATGATTGCGGATTGACGCGGTCTCGGCACCGCTCCATTTTCACGCTCAAGAAACACAAAAAGCGTCTTCTCCGATCGCTGAGCGAGCCAGGAGGGCGGGATGGGTGCCGTGGTCCACGTTCTGTTTTGGGTTCTGTCCGGCGTCGGGGGTGTCCTCCTGACAGCCAATCTCGCCATGGGCGTTCTCAAAATCGCCCACAGACGCGCTGAGGCGCGACGCCTCGCGACGGTGCTCGCCCCCGTCGCGACTTACTTCCGTTTGGGCGGCATGTCGGACGCTGATCGCAACCGCGCGCACCACGTTTAGTGGCTGTCGTCCCTTTCACCTTGCCTTGGATCGGCGAGGTCGGACCCCACTGGATTGGGGTCATAGGGAGCTTGGCCGCGGAGGTGGCCGCAGCTTTCAAAGCTTGTAGCGATATGGATGGGCGATGCCCCGACCGCTACAAACGACCCGCTTATCTGATTTTTCGGGCCTTGCTGGCGTTGTTCAGTGGAGCACTTCCCGTTGTCTTGGACGCGCAAAACTCCCTGACGGCATTCTATCTCGGGGCAAGCGCGCCGCTCATTCTTGACCGTCTCGCACGCGGCGTGAAGTTCGGTGAGAACGGCGCCATCACAGAAGACGTCCTCATCGGACCGCCAGCGCCGAAGCCTGTGCGAGGGCGGCGCGCTCCCTAGCGCACCGACCGATGGCGGAGTCGACCCCTCGGATTTCAAAGTGAGACACTACCGACCCGCCCGTCACGATCCGGAGCGGCGTGCACCCCAGACGCCGACGACGATCCCGACGGCCGCGGTGGCGATCCCGATGTAGAGCCAGAGGCTCTGGCCGGTCATGAAGCTCCCGCCCACGAGGCCTGCGCCCTGCAGGATCCAGAGCAGCCCGACGAGCGCCAGGACGAATCCGATGATCCTCATGGCGCCCGCCTCCGGTCCGCCCGGATCGCGGCGCCCTTGCGCACCACCTCGTCCCGGGCGAGGCGCGCCGCCCGCAGGCGCCCGGTGCGCTCGCGCGTCTCCCGCTCGGCCCGCGCCGCCGCACCCTCCGCCTCGGCGTCCGGCGCCTTGAACCGCGCCTCGGCCCTGGCCCGCGCGGCCTCGATGTCCCCTGCCATCCGTGCTCGCCTCCACGTCCGACCCGCCGGCGCCTCGGCTCGGCGCCGCGCCGCTCGATCGCGCCGCGACACCATCACGGGCGGCCCGTCGGGGCAAGCCGGGCGCCGGCCGCCGCGTCGATCGTCACCCGCCGCCGCACGAGGCTGCGCCGCCCGGTGATGGCGCAGCCCTCCGTCTGCAGGACGTCGTAGTAGAGGTCGGCGCTCCCCCCGGCCCGGTCGAAGTTGCGCGCGGGCGAGGCGGGGTCGAGGAGCACCGGATAGGCGATCAGCGGCCCGCCGACATGGCAGGCGTCGTCGTAGAGCGTCGGGCCGGGCAGCAGCAGGCGCGGCGCGCTCCAGTGCAGCAGGTCGCGCGACGTCGCCGTGTAGAAGCCCGGCACCGGGAAGGATGTGTCGTCGGCCTTGGCCTGGAACGCCGCGAGCCAGGTCCCGCCCGGCTCCACCCGCACGATCGAGCCGACCGGGGCCGGGAAGGGCACGATCACGGCGCAGGGGGCCGGATGGGAGCGGGTGCCGTAGGGATCCGCATAGGCGACCGTGTAGCCGCGCCCGTCCCACGCCCGCCAGGAGTGGGGGTCCGCCGGGGTGGCCGAGCGGAACAGGCACACGCCCGCCGCCTGCTCCGGGCCGGCATCGGCCACTGTCGCGCTCCATCCCGTGGTCGAGGCCATGAAATAGGTGAACCGGCCGTCGGACACGATGTTCGACGGGTTGAAGAAGCCGCGGTGGCGGCCCTGGTCGACGTCCTGGCGGAACGGCGCCGCCGCCACCACGACGGCCGGACGGGGAAAGTCGGCCGCGCCGTCGGTCGAGCGGACCTCGAGCACCGTGTTGAACCAGCACTGCATGTAGGCCGGGAAGCGGCAGCGGCCCGGGTGTTCGTTGGCCTGGTACTCGTGGTGGACCAGCGCCGATACGGCCCGGCCGTCGGTCGTCCAGGTGGCGGCGATCCAGCTGCGGTCGTCGTAGCGCGCCGGGTCGGCGTCGCCGTGCGACGGGTAGACGATCGCGCAGGCGATCCTGAGATGGGCGAAGTCCGGACCCTTGAGGGCCCGGTTGTCGGAATGCAGCCCGAACATCGTCACGCCGCCGCCGGCGTCGCGGAAGGCCCGCACGGGGGCGTCGGGCACGTCGTCGGGGTCGCAGCCGTCGCGCGGCGCGGCATACACCGTCTCGGGCGCGCCCGGCGCCAGCGTCACCCGCAGGGCGGGCGCCTCCGGAGCCGATGCCTCCTCTGGGGATGCTCCCTGGGCGAGGGCCGGGGCGGCGGCGCAGAGCAGCAGGAGCGACAGGCATCGCCACATGGAGGACGCTCCGGTCAGCGCGCCCGGGGGTGGGCGGCGCGGTAGGCCTCGACGAGCCGGGTGGCGTCGACCGCCGTGTAGAGCTGCGTCGTCGACAGGGAGGCGTGGCCGAGCAGCTCCTGGATGCTGCGCAGGTCGCCGCCCCGGCCGAGGAGGTGCGTGGCGAAGGAGTGGCGCAGCGCGTGCGGCGTGGCGCTCGCCGGCAGGCCGAGCGCGCCGCGCAGCCGCTCCACCGTCAGCTGGATGATGCGCGGCGACAGGGGCCCGCCGCGCACCCCGACGAACAGCGGTCCGGCGGGGGGCAGGGGGTGGGGGCACAGCGCCAGGTAGTCCTCGAGTGCGCGACGCACCGGCGCGATCACCGGCACCATGCGGGTCTTGCGGCCCTTGCCGGTCACGGTCAGGCCGTCCTGCTCGCCCGTCGGCGCCTCGGCGCGGGTGAGGCCCAGCGCCTCGCCGATGCGCAGCCCCGCGCCGTAGAGCAGCGCCAGCACGGCGGCATCGCGCGCCAGGACCCAGGGGTCGCGCTCCTCGCCGGCGCGGGTCGCAGGGTCGGCCATCTCGATCGCGGCCGGGGCCGGGATGGGCTTCGGCAGGCGGCGGGCCAGCTTGGGCGAGCGCACCGTCGAGAAGACCGCGGCGCGGCCGAGGCCCTCGCGCTCGACGTGGCGGGCGAAGGAGCGGAGCCCCGCGAGGTTGCGCGCCAGCGACCGGCTCTCGACGCCCCCGGCCCGCCGGCGCGCCATGAAGGCCCTGAGATCCGCCGGCGCCAGGGCCGCGAAGGCGGCGAGGTCGGCGGGCGCGCCGCGGTGGTGGGCCAGAAAGGCGAGGAACTGCCGGAGGTCGCGCCCATAGGCCTCGATCGTCTCCTCGGACAGCCGCCGCTCGCCGCGGAGCCTCCCGAGCCAGGCGCAGGCCTGCGCGGCGAGGTCGGCGCCCGCGGGGGCGGCGAAGACGGTCGGAGCCCGGGAGGGCACGGCGGCGCGGTCGAGCATGGTTCCATCCTGTCGGCCGGAGCTTAAGGCCGGGTTGAGGCCCCGTCGGGGCGGCTTGACGGTGGGGTGCCGGCTCTCCAGAACCCGTGCGAGAGGGAGCGGCGCCATGGTCGACACGAAGGACGTCCTGGTGGCGGGGGGCGGCATCGCGGGGCTCGCCCTGGCGCTCGCCGTCCGTCGCGCCGCGCCCGCGGCCCGCGTCGCCGTGGCGGATCCCGCCTTCGCGGCCCCGGCCGAGGAGCGCCGCACGCTGCGGGCCGTGGCGGTCGCGGCCGGGTCCCGCCGGTTCCTCGACGCCCTCGGCGCCTGGGAGCCGGTGCGCTCCTCGGCCCAGCCGATGGTCGAGATGGTGATCACGGATTCGCGCGAGGACGATGCGCCGCGGCCCGTGTTCCTCGACTTCGACGGCGAGGCCGAGCCCGACGAGCCCTTCGCCCACATGGTGTTCCAGGACGATCTGCGCCTCGCCGCACTGGCGGCGGCCCGCGCCGCCGGCGTCGAGCTCCTGGCGCGGCGGGTGACGGGGTTTCGCGCCGGCGCCGCGGCCTCGGCGGTCGAGGCCGGGCCCGAGCCGCTGCGCGCCCGGCTCCTCGTGGCGGCCGACGGCGGCCGGTCGCGGCTGCGCGAGGCCGCCGGCATCGCGACGGTGGGCTGGGACTACGACCAGTCCGGCGTCGTGGCGACCCTGTCGCACGAGATCGCGCACGACGGCCGCGCCACCCAGCATTTCCTGCCCGGCGGTCCCCTGGCGATCCTGCCGATGCGGGCGGCGGACGGCTCCGAGCGGCGCTTCTCGCTCGTCTGGTCGGTGCCGCATGCGGAAGCGGCGCGCCTCGTGGCGCTCTCGCCGGCGGACTTCGTGGCGGCGCTGGAATCGCGCATCGGCTTCGCCTACGGGGCGCTGACGCTGGAGGACCGGCCGGCCGCCTACCCGCTGCGGCTGGTGCTGCCCCGCCGGCTGGTCGGACCGCGCTTCGCGCTGCTCGGCGACGCCGCCCGCACCATCCACCCGCTCGCCGGCCAGGGGCTGAACCTCGGGCTGCGCGACGCCGCCGCCCTGGCGGAGGCCATGGCGGAGCCGCTGGGCCTGGGGCTCGACCCCGCCACTCCCGACGTCCTCTCGGCCTACGAGCGCGCGCGGCGCTTCGATGCCCTGCTGATGGCCGGCGCGACCGACGGGCTGAACAGGCTCTTCTCCAACGACAGCGTGCCGGCGCGGGTGCTGCGCGACCTCGGCATGGGCGTCGTGGACCGCCTGCCGGCGCTGAAGCGCCTCTTCGTCCGTGACGCCGCGGGCCTGTCGGGCGCGGTGCCGGAGCGGTTCAGGCGGTGACGGAGCGGGGCGCGGCTCCCGCGTTCAGCCGCCGATCGCCCGGCCCTCGGCGTCGAACCTGTGGACCCGGCCGTCGCGCGGCGTCAGCCCCACCCGTGCGCCGACCGCGTGGGCCTCCTCGCCCGCCACCCGCGCGGTCATGAGCCCCATCCCCGTCACCTCGACGTAGAGCATCGTGTCGGCCCCGAGGTGCTCGGCATGCGAGACGGTCCCGGCCCAGGGTCCGTCCTCCGCCACGGCGAGGTGCTCGGGCCTGACCCCGATCGACGCGGCGCCGGCCCGCGCCGCCGTGTCGCCCTCGACGAAATTCATCGCGGGCGAGCCGATGAAGCCCGCCACGAAGCGGTTGGCCGGGTGGCGATAGAGGTCGAGCGGCCGGCCGACCTGCTCGACCACGCCCGCCCGCATGACGACGATCTTGTCGGCCAGCGTCATGGCCTCGACCTGGTCGTGGGTGACGTAGACCATGGTGGCGCCGAGCTGCCGGTGCAGCTTGGCGATCTCGAGCCGCGTGCCCACCCGCAGCGCCGCGTCGAGGTTCGACAGCGGCTCGTCGAAGAGGAACAGCTTCGGCTCGCGCACGATCGCGCGGCCGATCGCGACGCGCTGGCGCTGTCCGCCCGAGAGTTCCGACGGACGGCGGCCGAGCAGCGCGTCGAGCTGCAGCAGGCCCGACGCCCGGGCGATGCGGGCCGCGATGTCGGCCTTGGAGGCGCCCTCCTGCTTCAGGGCGAGCCCCATGTTGCCCTCGACGGTGAGGTGGGGGTAGAGCGCGTAGCTCTGGAACACCATGGCGATGCCGCGCTTGGCGGGCGGCACGCCGTTCATCAGCGCGCCCGCGATGGTGAGGTCGCCGGACGTCTGCTCCTCCAGCCCCGAGATGATGCGCAGCAGCGTCGACTTCCCGCAGCCCGACGGCCCGACGAAGACCGTGAACTCGCCCTCCTTCACGTCGAGGTCGACGCCCTTCAGGATTTCGGTCGGCCCGAAGCTCTTGCGGATCGCCTTCAGCTCGAGCGCACCCATGGTCATTCCCCCGAGAGATCGACGGCGCGGTTCTCGCGCATGGAACGGTCGGCCGCCAGCACCACGGCCAGCGAGCGGACCGCGTCGTCCATGTGCCGCCCGAGATCGCGGTCCTCGCGGATCGCGTCGCGCACGAAGGCCTGCTCGCGCGCACAGAGCGCGTCGTGGCCGGGTTCGTCCGCCATCGAGAGCAGCGTGTCGGGCGCCGCGAAGGCGCCGTCGGGGCCGGTGGCGGCGTGATGGACGCGGATCCGCGATGTCTTGGTGTGGGTGTCGACGTCGGACGAGGCCGCGCCCTCGTCCATGACGATCGACACGGCGCCGCGCGGCCCCATCACGTCCTTCACGAAGAAGGCGGTCTCGGAGATCATCGGCCCCCAGCCGGCCTCGTACCAGCCGACGGAGCCGTCGGCGAACACGACCTGCAGGTGCCCGTAATTGACCTGTGCGGCGTCGATCTCGTCCGAGAGCCGCACCCCCATGCCGCGCACCTGGACGGGCGGACTGTCGGTGATCTGCAGCATGACGTCGAGGTAGTGGACCCCGCAATCGACGACCGGGCTGGTGGAGTCCAGCAGGCGCCTGTGGATCGCCCAGGCCGGACCGGACGATTGCTGGTTGAGGTTCATCCGCATCACGAAGGGCGGCCCCATGCGCCGCGCCTCGGCGATGAAGCGGATCCAGGAGGGATGGTGGCGCAGGATGTAGCCGACGACGAGCTTGCGGCCCGTGCGGCGCGCCACCGCGACGACGCGCGCGGCCTCGGCGACGGTGGCGGCCAGCGGCTTCTCGACGAAGACGTGGGCGCCGGCCTCGAGCGCCGCGACCGCGTATTCGGCGTGGCTGTCGGTGTAGCTCGCCACGCAGACGAGGTCTGGCTCGAGAGCCAGGCCGTCCGCGAAGGCGGAGAGGCGCGGATAGGCGGCGAGCTCCGCCGGCAGGTCGACCGGCGAGCGGTTGACGAGGCCGACGATCGCGAAGGCGGGATCGCGGTGATAGGCGAGCGCGTGGCTGCGGCCCATCTGGCCGAGCCCCACGACGAGGACGCGCAGCGGCTCCGTCATGGGCGCAAAGGTCGCGCCGCACCGTCACCCGCACCCCCGGCCCCTCTCCCCAAGGCAGAGGGGAGCCGAGCGCGCCTGCTCCCCTCTCCCCTGTGGAGAGGGGCCGGGGGTGAGGGTCGCAGGGCGCCGCGGCTCACTTCACGGCTCCAGCCGTGATACCGCGGATCAGCTGCCGCGAGAACAGGAGGTAGAGAACCAGCACCGGCAGGATGGCCAGGGTCAAGGCCGCCAGCACCGCGTTCCAGTTGGTGACGAACTGGCCGATGAAGGACTGGGCGCCGAGCGTCACCGTCTTGGTGGCCTCGCCCGGCGCCACGATGAGCGGGAACCACAGGTCGTTCCAGATGGGGATCATGGTGAACACCGCGACGGTCGCCAGCGCCGGCCGCACCAGCGGCAGCACGAGCCGGAAGAAGATCGTGTATTCCGACAGTCCGTCGATGCGGCCGGCGTCCTTCAGGTCCTTCGACACGCCCTGCATGAACTCGGACAGGATGAAGACCGCCACCGGGAGCCCCTGGGCCGTGTAGATCAGGATCAGCCCGAGATGCGTGTTGACCAGGCGGGCCGCCACCATCAGGTCGAGGATCGCCACCGTGCCGAGGCGGATCGGCACCATGATGCCGAGCGCCAGGAAGAGGCCCAGGACGGTGTTGAGGCGGAACCGGTATTCGCTGAGCGCGAAGGCCGCCATGGCGCCGAACAGCAGCACGGCCGCGATCGACCCCACCGTCACGATCAGGCTGTTCAGGAAGTAGTTCACGAACACGCCCTGGCCCAGCACCGTCCCGTAGCCCGCGAGGTCGAAGGTCGCCGGCCCCGGCAGGGCCAGGGGTGCACCGAAGATGCTGGCGCGGGTCTTGAACGAATTCGTCACCACGAGGATCACCGGCCCGAGGCACAGCGCCGTGTAGAGGAGGAGGACGAGGTGGACCGCGGCGCGGTTCAGCGGCGACGAGCGGGCTCGGTTCATGCTCGGCCCCTCAGAACTGGTAGCGCCGCATCCGGCGCTGGATGCCGAACAGGTAGACCGAGACGCCGAGCAGGATGATGAGGAACATCACGGTCGCGATGGCGGCGCCCATGTTGGGATCGCCGAGCTGGAGCTGGTTGCCGAAGAAGGTGCGGAACAGGAAGGTGCCGAGGATGTCGGTCGAGAAGTCCGGCCCCGCCAGCGCGCCCTGGACCGTGTAGATCAGGTCGAAGGCGTTGAAGTTGCCGACGAAGGTCAGGATCGAGCAGATGCCGATCGTGGGCCAGATGAGCGGCAGCTTGATCTTCAGGAACTGGCCGAAGCCCGTGATGCCGTCGAGGTCCGCCGCCTCCAGCACCTCCTCGGGGATGCCGAGCAGGGCCGCGTAGATCAGCATCAGGGGGATGCCGACATATTGCCAGACGGAGATCAGGGCGAGCGTGGTGAGGGCCGATGATTCCTGCCCGAGCCAGGGATGGAACCAGCTCCTCAGGCCCAGGGACGCGAGGAGCGAGGGCGTGACGCCCCAGATGGGGCTGAGGATGAGCTTCCAAGTGAAGCCCACGATGACGAAGGACAGCATGGTGGGGAGGAAGAACACGGTCCTGTAGAAGGCGCCGCCCCGCAGCCGCGGCAACGACAGCAGCGCCGCCAGCGCGATGCCGATCGGGTTCTGCAGCACCATGTGGAAGGCGAAGAAGTAGATGTTGTTGCGCAGCGCCTGCCAGAAGTGCACGGACCAGCGCAGATCGCCGAACAGCATCCGGAAGTTGTCGAGGCCGACGAACTGCGCGACGCCGTCAGCCCGCGTGTAGAGCGCCAGCCGCAGCGTGTCGGCCAGCGGCACGATCATGATGGCGGTGTAGACCAGCAGGGCCGGCGTCAGGAACACAGCGATGTGGAGGCGGCCGAAGCGCGGGGAGCCCGCGGCAGCGGTCGCCGGCAGGGGGGCGTCGAGGGCGAGGTGGTCGACGTCGGTCATCGTGGATCTCCCCTTCTCCCCAGGAGAGAAGGTGGCGCGCAGCGCCGGATGAGGGAGGAAGCGGCACGCGTCGGGAGGTTCTCCCTCCGCCCTGCCGGGCACCCATCCCTGCGACCCGGGATGGGTGCCCGGTCCTCCCTGAAGGGAGGACTCAGCCGCGGCTCACTTCGCCGGGTGGTACCAGCTGTCGAGGCCCTTCTGGAGCTTGGCGGCGGCCTGGTCCGGCGTGTCGGTGCCGTTGATCACGTTGGCCGATTCCACCCAGGTCTCGTTCTCGAGGTTCGGCGTGCCGCGCGACAGGATCTGGTAGGTCGAGCGGATCGTCGATTTGCAGCTGTCGCGGAACGCCACGAACTCCTTGGCGAGCGGGTTCTCGACCGGGATCTGCCCGCTCTGCAGGCTGAAGAAGCCCGGCAGGGCGTTGGAATAGAGCTTTGCGAATTCGGGCGACGCCATCCAGGTCAGCAGCACCTTGGCGGCCTCGGGCTGCTTCGTCTTGGCGTTCATGCCGAAGGCGATATCGACGTGGTCGGAGAGATAGCAGGGGTCGCCGGCCTTGGGCACGGGGGCCGGGAAGGCGCCCATCTTGAACTGGGCCTGGGTGTCGAACTGCGAGATCTCCCAGGACCCGGCCGGGTAGATGGCGGCGCGCCCGAGCGTGAACATGTTCTGGCTGTCGGGATAGGACTGGGCCTTGAAGCCGTCGCCCATGTAGGGGGCCCACTTGGCCAACTCCTTGAAGGGCGCCACCCATTCCGGGTCGGTCAGCTTCTCGGTCCCGGCGATCAGCGCCTTGCGGCCGTCCTCGCCGTGCCAGTAGTTCGGCCCGATGTTCTGATATCCCATGGTGGCGGCCTCCCACTGGTCGGGCGTGCCCATGGCGAGCGGCACGTAGGTGCCGTCCTTCTTGATCTTGTCGAGATCGGCGAAGAACTCGTCCGACGTCTTGGGCGTCGACGTGATGCCGACCTTGGCGAAGGCGTCCTTGTTGTAGATGAACCCGTGCAGCACGGCCGCGACCGGCACGCAGAACGTCGTCTTGCCGTCGTCGGTCGACCATCCGGCCTTGGCCACGGCGCCGAACTCGGCCATCCCCGGGATGGCGTTGACGCTCGTCAGCTGGCCCTTCTTGAAGAGTTCCAGCGAGGCGTCGAAGGGGCGGCACGCGATGATGTCGCCGGCCGTCCCGGCGTCGAGCTTGGAGTTGAGGGCGGCGTTGTATTCCTTCGGGGCCGTCGGCTGGTACTTCAGCTTGATGCCCGGGTGGTCCTTCTCGAACGCCGGGATGATCTTCTCCTGCCAGATCTGCAGGTCGTCGCTGCGCCAGCTCTCGATGGTGAGCGTGGCGTCGGCGGCCAGCGCCGGGCCGACCGCGGCGGCGAGCGCCACGCCGGCCAGCGCCCAGGATGTCACGGCTTTGATGCTCATGGTGTGTCCTCCGTCGCGGCCCGACGGGGCCGCCTGTTGCAAGGGTCGCGACGCCCGGCCCCTCAGGCCCGCAGCGCCGCGCGGATGTCGCCGCCGGTGCGGGCCAGGCGCTCGCGCGCCTCCCCGGCTCCGATGCCGGCGCCGGCCAGCGTCACGGCGGTCTTGATCGACCAGTCGGCCTCGACGAGCGCCGCCTCGGCCCGATCGGCAGCGAGGTCGGCGGCGCGCGCCACGATGGCGACGGCGCGGCGTTTCAGCTTGGCATTGTCCGGCACCATGTTGACCATCAGGCCGCGATAGGCGTGGCCGAGCTTCAGGGCGACGCCGGTCGACAGGATGTTCAGGGCGCATTTCTGGGCCGCGCCGGCGGCGAGGCGCGTCGAGCCCGCCAGGACTTCGGGAGCGGTCGGGATGGCGATCGGGTGCCGGCAGGCCGCGAGGAGCGGCGAGTCCTCCACGCAGGCGATGCCGACCGTGACGGCGCCCCGCTCGGCGGCGGCGCAGGCCACCGCGACCGTGAACGGGGTCGAGCCGCCGGCCGACAGGGCGACGAGCGCGTCGCCCTGTCCGATCTCATCGGCCGCGACGGCCCGGGCCCCGGCCGCGACGTCGTCCTCGGTCCCGCCCGCCAGCCGCCGAAGAGAGTCCGGGCCGCCGGCCAGGATGAGCGGCATGCGGTCGAGCGGGATCCCGAACGTGCCGGGCAGTTCCAGTCGGTCGAGCTGGGCGATGAGGCCCGATGAGCCGGCGCCCGCATAAGCCAGGCGGCCGCCGTCGCGGAGCACCCCAGCCAGGTCCGCGATGGCCGCCGCCATGGCGGGCGCGGCGCCTGCCACCGCCGCCACAGCGTCGCGCTGGGACGCCGTCATCGCGTCGACGAGGGCGCCGGCCGACCAGAGATCCAGGTCGTCGTAGGCCGTGTCGGTGCGCTCGGTCGTCGCCAGTGTCATCAGGCCTGCCATCCGTGTCGTATCGGGACCGAATTAATACCAGTCCCATACCTCTCGTCAATCCATCCGAGCGCGCAAAGCTTGCACAGCGGCGGCCGGGATAAGCGGCAGAGCGCTGAAACATGATGCTGCCCTGCAGCATCGGGTCGTCCGAGGCTGTGGATCGGGGACGGGAGGGCTGGCGGAACTGGTCTGGTGTGGTATTGCAGATCGACTCAGCGGCCGAGGTGAGCGGATGGGGCGTGACGACGTTGCCGGGCGGTGCGGCCGAGCGGGGCCGCGATGAACGTCGCGGCCTTTCCCTTCGCGCGCGGTGGGCTCGGCGGCGTCGCCGCGACGCCGCTCTACCTGCGCCTCCAGGAGGCCATCAAGGGCGCCATCACCAACGGCAGCCTCAAGCCGCTCGACGCGCTGCCGGGAGAGCGCGAGATCGCCCAGACGCTGTCGATCTCGCGCGTGACCGTGCGCAAGGCGCTGTCGGGCCTCGTCGGCGAGGGACTGCTCGAGCAGCGCCAGGGGTCGGGGACCTATGTGGCGCGCCGGCCGCCCTCGCTGGAGCAGCCCCTGTCGCGGCTGACGTCGTTCAGCGAGGACATGCGCCAGCGCGGCCTCACCACGACGTCGCGCTGGCTCGACCGCACCGTGTCGGTGACGTCGAACCGCGAGGCGATCCACCTGGCGCTGTCGCCGCAGGACCGCGTCGCCCGCCTGAGCCGGCTCCGGTTCGCCGACGGCGTGCCGATGGCGATCGAGCGGGCCACCATCCCGCAGCGCTTCCTCGACGATCCCGAGGCGGTCGAGGCCTCCCTCTACGAGACGCTCGAGGCGCGGGGCCACAAGCCCGTGCGGGCACTCCAGCGCCTCTCGGCCGCCAACCTCGGCCGCGAGGAGGCGCGTCTGCTGGCGGTGCCGCCGGGCAGTTCCGCGCTCTCGATCGAGCGCGTCGCCTATCTCGCTTCGGGCCAGCCCGTCGAATTCACACGGAGCTTCTACCGCGGCGACATCTACGACTTCGTCGCCGAACTGACCCTGGGACAGGACTCATGACGCAAACCTTCATGGCGGCCGAGATCCGCGAGACGCCGGCCGCGGTGGCGCGGCTGCTCGACCGGCAGGGCGCGGCGCTCGCGGCGCTCGGACGGCGCCTGCGCGAGCGCGCCCCGGCCGTGGTGGTCACCTCGGCGCGCGGCTCCTCCGACCATGCCGCGGGCGTCTTCAAATACCTGTGCGAGATCCTCCTCGGCGTGCCGGTCGCGTCGGTCGGCCCGTCGGTGGCGTCGGTCTACGGCGCGCCGCTGAAGCTCGCCGGCGCCGTCGTGGTATCCGTCTCGCAGTCGGGTCAGAGCCCCGACATCGTGGCGCTCCAGGCCGCGGCGCGCGCCGCCGGCGCGTTCTCGATCGCGGTGGTCAACGCGGAATCCTCCCCCCTCGCCGCGGGCGCCGACGCCGTCGTGCCGCTCGGCGCCGGCGTCGAGCGCAGCGTCGCCGCCACCAAGACCTGTCTCGCCTCGGCGGCGGCGCTGGCGGCGCTGGTGGCCGAATGGCGCGACGATCCCGCCCTGCGCGCCGCCGTCGCCGGCCTGCCGCAGGCGCTCGACGCCGCCCTGGCGTTCGACTGGGACGCCGCGCTACCGGAGTTCCGCGCGGCGACGTCCGCCTATGTGATCGGCCGTGGGCCGGCGCTGCCGGTGGCGGCCGAGGCGGCGCTGAAGCTGAAGGAGACGGCCGTGCTCCACGCCGAGGCCTTCTCGGGCGCCGAGGTCATGCACGGCCCGCTGCAACTGCTCGAGCCGGGCTTTCCCGTGATGGCCTTCGCGCAGGGCGACGCGTCGCGACCTGCCATGCGCGACAGCGTCGCCCGCCTCGCCGCGGCCGGCGGGCGCGTCTTCACGGTGGCGGCCGAGGGCGGCGACCTCCGCGCCGCGCCGACCGGTCACCCGCTGCTCGACCCGCTGCCGATGCTGCTCGGCTTCTACGGCTTCGCCGAAGCCCTGGCCCGCGCCCGCGGCCACGACCCGGACCGGCCGAGCCACCTCCGCAAGGTGACGGAGACGATCTGAATGCCGCTGCACGCGCTCACGGGCGCCCGGATCTTCACCGGCGACGGCTTCCTCGACGATCACGCCGTGACGCTCGACGGCGCCCGCATCGCCGGGGTGGTGCCGGCGGCGGCGCTGCCGGCCGGCGTGCCCGCCGAGGACCTCGGCGGCGGCCTGCTGGCGCCGGGCTTCCTCGACCTGCAGGTGAACGGCGGCGGCGGCCTCCTGTTCAACGACACCCCGACGGCCGCCGGCGCCGCCGGCGTGGCGGCGGCGCACCGGCGCTTCGGCACCACGGGCTGCCTGCCGACCTTCATCACCGACCGGCCGGACCGGCAGGCGCGGGCCGTCGCGGCGGTGCGGGACGCGATCGCCGACGGGCGGCCCGGCGTCCTCGGGATCCACCTCGAGGGCCCGCACCTGTCGGTCGCCCGCAAGGGCGCCCACGATCCCGCGCTGATCCGCCCGATGTCGGAGGCCGACCTCGACGCGCTGCTGTCCACGGGCCTCGCCACCGTCCTGGTGACGGTGGCGGCCGAGACCGTGACGCCGGCGCAGATCCGGAGGCTCGTCGCGGGCGGCGTCGTCGTCAGCATCGGCCACAGCGACGCCCCCTACGAGACCGTCATGGCGGCGGCGGACGCCGGTGCGCGCTGCGTCACCCACCTCTTCAACGCCATGTCGCCGCTCGGCCACAGGGCCCCGGGAGTCGTCGGCGCGGCGCTCGACCACGGCGGCCTCTGGGGCGGGGTCATCGCCGACGGCCACCACGTCCACCCGGCGGCGCTCGGCGCGGCGCTGCGCTCCAAGCGCGGCCCGGCGCGGCTGTTCCTCGTGTCCGACGCCATGCCGCCCGCCGGCGCCCCGGGCGACACCTTCACGCTGAGCGGCCGACGCGTGACGCGCCGCGACGGCGCGCTCACCTTCGACGATGGCACGCTGGCGGGCGCCGACCTCACGATGGACGCGGCCGTGAAGTTCGCGGTCGCGGTGCTGGACCGGCCGCTCGACGAGGCCCTGCGCATGGCGAGCCTGTACCCGGCCGAGACCCTGGGGCTCGACGGCCTCCGGGGACGCATCGCCGGCGGCTGTGCGGCGGATCTCGTCCTGCTGGGCGACGCGCTGGAGGTGCGGCGGGTGTGGATCGGCGGCGCCGCGTGACCGCCGCGGGGTTTCGCGGCCGGGCATCGCCGGTCAGCCCGGCGCGTCTTGCGCCGCGTCCGGCCGGTCCGCGACGGGCCGCTGGATCGTCAGCACCGTGACCACCTGGGCGGCCTCGTCGACCGCGTAGTAGATCGGATAGGCGAACGGCGCCGTCACGGCCTTCCTCACGCCGGCCTCGTCCTGCGCACGGCCGCTGGCGGGATAGCGGGCGAGCCAGGAGATGCGCTTGCGGATCGTCGCCGCCACCACGAGGGCGGCGTGGACGTTGCGCCCGCCGAGGTCCTCGACGATGGCGGCGAGGTCGTCCCGGGCCCGGGCGGTGTGGGCGATCCTCAAAGGCCGGCGCGGCGATAGAGGGCGGCGATCTCGGCCTCCGACGCGAACTCGCGTCGCCGCACCTGGTCGAGCCCGTCGCGGACGGCCGCGGCGTGGGCGGGTTCGACCGGTTCGGGCGGGCGGTCGTCGCTCCGCTTCGCCGCCGGGGAGGCCGGCGGCCCCGGCAGGACGGAATCGCATGGGGGCCGGTGCTGAGCCATGCCGCGCAGGCTAGCGCGTCCGCCCTCCGGGCGAAAGCCGGCGTGGCGATCGGTCATGGCCATCACCCGCGGCGCCCCCGTTCGAACGCGCCGCGACAGTCCGGTGCGGAGGCGCCACGGCCCGGCCGATTCATCTTGTCGATGAAACGGCGCTCCCCGAGTCGACCTCATGTAAAGGATGCCGCGCGTTGGCACCCGGTGAATCGATCCGGTGCCGGAACGACTCGCGCTCGAGTCGAGTTGAGTCGCGGACCGTGGTGTTTGACTCTGAGCCGGTTCGTGTAGACTCTCTTCATCAAGTAACGCGTGGCGGAGACGGATCATGGCCGGACGGTCTTACTGGAAGGGGCATCTGCGCCTGTCGCTCGTCTCCTGCGCGGTGGCGCTCTACCCGGCGGTGGGCGCGACAGCCCACCTCAAGTGCCACACGATCAACCGCCGCACCGGCAACCGCATCAACGAGGAGGTCGTCGATTCGGTCACCCGCGAGCCGGTGCCGAAGGAGGACCGGGTCAAGGGCTGCGAGGTCGCCAAGAACGAGCTCGTCCCGATCGAGGAGGAGGAACTCCAGCATATCCGGCTCGAGAGCACCCACACGCTCAACATCGAGAGCTTCGTCGACCGGTCCGAGGTTGATGAGCGTTATTTCGAGAAGCCGTATTACCTCGCGCCCGAGGACAAGGTGAGCCGCGAGGCCTTCGCGGTGATTCGTGACGCCATGCGGGAGAAGGGCAAGGCGGGCCTCGGTCGGCTCGTGATCTCGCGCAAGGAGCGCGTGGCGCTGATCGAGCCTTTCGAGAAGGGCATGATGGCGACGCTGCTGCGGGCTGCCGACGAAGTCCGCTCCCCCACCGCCACCTTCGAGGAGATCGCCGACTTCGAGGCGCCGAAGGACATGCGCGACCTCGCCGCCCAGCTCATCGAGCGCAACACCGCCAAGTTCGACCCGAGCCGTTTCGAGGATCGCTACGAGCAGGCGCTGATCGCGCTCGTCCAGTCCAAGGCCAAGTCGCCCGGCCGCACCGGAGCCAAGCAGGCCTCCGACGACGAGGAGGCGCCGCGGTCCAACGTCGTCAACCTGATGGAGGCCCTGAAGCGCTCCATCCAGACCGACAAGGCCGGATCGAGTGCCGTCAAGGAGGCCGCCAAGGTGGTGGCCGTCAAGGCCAAGACCTCGCCCAAGCCCGCCGCCAAGGCGGCCGTGGCCGCGGTGGCGAAGGCCGCCCCGAAGGCGATGGCGAAAGCGGCCCCGAAGCCAGCGCCCCGCAAAGCCGCGCCCGTCCCGCTCAAGAAGGCGAGCTGATCGCCGCCTTCGACATCGTCGTCCGATCACTTCGCAGATACGGCGAAAGACGACGGCCGACGCGTCCCGCGTCGGTCAGTCCTGCGCGGTCGGCCGGATGACGATGCTGCCGACGTCGACGTCGTCTGGCTGTTCGATGGCGAAGAGGATGCCTCGGGCGATCGCCTCGGGCGCGATCGCGATGGCGGCCGCCCTCGCTTCGGTCGTCGCCCTGATGGCCGCGTCGGTCATCGATCCGGCGAGGTCGGTCCTGACGAAGCCCGGCGACACCTCCGTCACCCGCAGGTGCGGGCCGGCCTCCTGCCGCAGCGCCTCCGTGATGGTCCGCACGGCGTTCTTGGTGGCGGCATAGACGCCCATCGTCGGCAGGATCTTCAGCCCGGCGGTCGACAGGACGTTGACGACGTGACCGGCATTCTGGCGCGCGAAGACCGGCAGCGCCGCCGCGATGCCGTGGAGCACACCCCTGATATTGACGTCGATCATCGCGTCCCAATCGTCGACCCGGAGGGCGTCGAAGCGCGAGTTCGGCGCGATGCCGGCGTTGTTGACGATCACGTCGAGGCGCCCGAACCGCGCGCAGGCGAGGTCGACGAGCGCCTGCACGTCGCCCCGCCGCGTGACGTCCGTCACCCGGTGTGCGACCCGGCCTCCGGCGGCGGCGATCTCGTCGGCGACGGCGGTCAGGGCGGTCTCGCGGCGGCCGCCCAGCACCAAAGCGGCGCCCCGCGCCGCCAGCAGCACGGCCGTGGCGCGCCCGATCCCGCTGCCCGCCCCCGTGATGGCGACAACCTTCCCGTCGATGCCCATCTTCCGTCTCCGTGAGCGTTCAGACTACGGGCCGTGCCCGAGAGCAGCCATGCGAGCGGCCCCATGATCCTGTCGCGATCGTCCAGCATCGACGCCGACCCGCTTTCCCTCACCCTCGATGAGCTGGGCGACCGGAGCGTGCGCTGCACGCGGTTCGAGGCCGCCGGCCGGTGGTCGCTCGCCTTCCCGGCGCGCAGGCGGTTGAAGTTCGCCGTGGTGCTGCGCGGCCGTTGCTGGCTGTCGCCGCCCGGAGGGGCAGCCGTCGTCCTCGCGGCCGGCGACGCCATCGTGATCGGTGAGATCCCCTTCGCGGTGGCGAGCGATCTCGCGAACCCTTCGGCCGACGGCGCACGACTCTATCCGGCGTCGGTCGACGCGGCACGGCTCGGTGGCGACGACACGGCGATGCTGGCGGGAGGCCTGACTTTCGAGGAGGAGCCGATGCGGTCGCTGCTCGACGCGCTGCCTCCGTTCACGCTGATCCCCGGCGCGTCCCCTTCGGCCGCCGTCATCGGGGAAGTGCTGGGCCGGCTCGACCGCGAGGTCCGCCGCCCGCGTCCCGGCGGCCCGCTGCTGACCTCGCGGCTCGCCGACCTGCTGCTCGTCGAGGCCCTGCGCGCCCACGCCGAGGACGGGCCTCCGCAGGGCGGCGGCATCGTCGACCGGCACATCGCCGCCGCGCTGCGCCTCATGCACGACGACGTCGCCGCACCCTGGACGGTCGCGCGGCTCGCCGCGTCGGTCGGGATGTCGCGCTCGGCTTTCGCGTCCCGGTTCGCCGACCTCGTCGGGCGCCCCCCGCTCGACTATCTGCGCCACCGGCGCATGACCCTCGCCTGCAGGGCGCTCGGCGAGGCTGGAGCGGAGATCGCCGATGTGGCCGACCGGGTGGGCTATGCGTCACGGAGCGCGTTCGGCCACGCCTACAAACGCGCCTTCGGCCGATCGCCGCGCCGGCACCGGCGACCCGGCGATTAGAGTCTGTCAGGCTTAAGTTGGACAGCCTCGAAGATCTGAGCTGGCGTATGTCAGCAACAGCCTGACATACGCCAGATGTCGGTCTGCCTCCGCCGCGCCATCCCGACCGGCGGTGCTCTCGAAGCAGGCGGAGCGGGCTGGCGAGATTCGGGCGACCCTGGCGGGGTCAGCCGCATCGCCCGGCCCGACCCGACCACAAGCGCGATGGAGCGCGCCCGACCGGTCACTTGCCGGCGGACAACGGGACGGCGGCAAGCTGCGGCCGCCGCGACAGGGCGAGGACGGACAGCAGGGCGAACCCCACCGTGACGATCCCCTCGAAGGCCCACGCGGCCGAGAAGCTCCAGGTCGCGGCGATCTGGCCGTAAAGCGGAGGCACGACGGCGCCCCCGACGGCGACGATCGTCAGCATGAGGCCGGCGGCGGTCGGGATGTCGGAGATGCGGAACTCGCTGCTGCGCTGGCCCGGGATCGTGATCCAGACCACGAAGGCCGTGATCGTCGTGGCCCCGATCGTCGCGGCCGCGACCTCGAGGCCGGGCAGTCCCAGATACGGCACCAGGAGCAGCGCGATCCCCTCGAGTCCGCAGGCGGCGAGGAAGACCGGGACGATGCCCACGACCCGATCGGCGAGCCAGCCGCCGATGAACGCGCCGGGGATGCCGCTGATCAGCAGGATGACGCTGATCGCCTCGGCGGCGCCGGCGTCGATGTGGAGGGTCGCCTGGGCATAGTGCGGCAGGAGCTGAACCGAGGCGAAGTAGCTGCCGTAGGCGCCCAGGAACGCCAGGCCCATCACCCAGAGGGTCGGGTTGCCGAAGACGCGGCGTAACGAGTCCGCACCGAGGTGTTCGCCCTTCAGGACGTCCGCGCTGCGGTCGAGGGGTGTCGGGAAGACGACGGCCATCAGCACCAGCGTGGCGACGCCGACGGCCGCACCGACCAGCAAGGCCTCGCGCCAACCCAGGGAGGTGACGAGGAGCCCCCAGCCGAACAGCCCGATCGCCGCCCCGACCGTGAAGGCCACCCCGGTGATCAAGGCATTGGCGGTGGCGAGTTCCCGGCCGCGGAACCAGGCCGTGGTCAGGCCGACCGCGCTGCCGATGTAGATGGATCCGCCGATGCCGCACAGGAAGCGGCCGAACAGGAGCGTCTCGAACGACGGGGCCCAGGCGGTCACGCCGGCCCCGACGCTCTCGACCGCGATGCCGAGCAGCATCGCGGTCCTGATGCCGAAGCGCTCCGCGATCCAGCCCGCCGGGATGTGGGCGAGGCCGTAACCGGCGATGAAGGTGCCGACGATGAAGCCGACCTGCGGGAAGGAGAGGTGCATCTCCCCGATGATGCTGCCGAACGCCGGGATGATGCAGAACCAGTTCAGCGTGAACTGCAGAAACGAGACGAAGATGATGGCGAGCGCCACCCACCGATTGTTCATGACATCCCCCCGACGTGTCGCCCATTCGGGCGATTGTTCGATCGTGACCGCTCGGCCGCTACGCCGCCTTCAACCTGCGCCGCATCTTCGACATCTCGGCGAAGAACGGGATGAACTCGCCATGCATGTCCTTGCCGCTGAACTCGCCGTAGAGGGCCGTCACCGTGACGACGAGCCGGTCGGCATCGTCCCACTTGGCATATTCGCCGAGCGGGATGTCGTAGGCGGCCTCGATCGGCGACATGCCGGCCCGGTAGCGCTTGTAGGTCTCGTCGTACACGAACTGCAGGTAGCCGCGCATCGTGACGATCGCCGACTTGTCCGTGACGGGACCATGGCCGGGGACCACGACGTCGACGTCGAGCGAGAGGAGGTAGTCGCAGGCCTTGATCCAGTTGCTCACCGGCCCGGCCCAGGAGATGGGTGTGCCGCCGTTGAACAGGATATCGCCGGTGAAGACGGCGCGGTCCTCCGGCAGGTAGACGACGATGTCGCCCTTGCTGTGCGCCGGCCCGAGTTCGACGAGCTTGACGGGCTTGCGGCCGACCTTCAGGTCGAGCTCGCCCTTGAAGGTGCGGGTCGGCTTGGTCAGGTTGATGTC
The DNA here is from genome assembly GCA_965214345.1 of Lichenihabitans sp. Taxonomy (GTDB): domain Bacteria; phylum Pseudomonadota; class Alphaproteobacteria; order Rhizobiales; family Beijerinckiaceae; genus Lichenihabitans. The sequence goes on from CBDCBJ010000001.1 coordinate 27,927, forward strand.
GCTGAAGTCGAAAGGCTCGAACAGTTCGGCGAAGAAGGCTCCGCCCTCGCCGAGTTCATGAGCCGTGTCTTTGAGATGCTGGAAGACCGACGGCGGGGTCTCGTCCATCTCGTGCAGCGCCGCCTCGGAGCTGATGATCTCGGCCCCCACGACCAGCTCGTTGCCGTAGACATGGTCGGCGTTCGCGTGCGTGTTGACGAGCGTCTTGATGTGGGCGGCGGCCGGCACCGCGCGCCGCATCGTGTCCAGCATCTCCCGCGTCAGCTTCAGGTCGGAGAGCGTGTCGATCAGCATCGCCTCGTCGCCGTCGACGATCAGGCCGGCGTTGCTCCAGCACCACGAGCCGTTCGGCTGGATGTAGGCCCAGAGCCCCTCGCCGACCTCGTGCAGACCTTTGGTGAATGGCCATTGTGCCATTATGATCCTCCCCGTGATCCGATGACCGTACCGGCGTCGGTCGCTGTCTGTGCGCGGGATTCGATCCCGTCGCGTTGATCTTGGTAAAAGCGTAGAAGCCGACGGGGGCGTTGACAAGTCTTTTATCAGTCGACTAAGAAAATTGTCGGAGAGCGTCGATGCAGACTGATTTCCCCAAAGAAGCCAAGCGGTCGGGGACGCGTGACCGCATCCTCGGCACGGCCGAGCGGCTGTTCGCCGAATACGGCTACGATGGAGTCTCGATCCGGCAGATCGGGGCGGCGGCCGACGCGCAGATCGCCTTGATCAGCTACCACTTCGGGACCAAGGACAAGCTCTACCGGGCGGTGTTCGAGAACCGGATCAGCCCCGTCAGCGAGCGGCGGCGCGAGGCGCTCCGCGACGCCATGGCGGCGGGCGAGGCACCGACGATCGAGGCCGTGCTCGATGCCTTCGCCCGTCCCTGGATCGAGATGCGCGGCACCGAGGAGGGCCGCCAGTACACGCGGCTGATCGCCCGCGAAGTCAACGACCCCCGGGAGGCCCAGCGCGGCATCGTCCGCGACCTGCTGGACCCGCTCGCGGTGGAGTTCCTCGCCGCCATGGAGGCCGTGCTCCCCGGCCGGAGCCGCAGCGACGTCCACGCGGCCTATCACTTTCTCACCAGCACGCTGCTGATGACGCTGGCCAACCCGGAGCGGGTGAGGCGCCTGTCGGGCGACCTCATCGATGATCGTTCGGACGACGCCGCGGTGGAGCGGCTGGTCCGCTTCGTGGCCCGGTCGCTGTGGGCCGAAGACCCTTGAGAGCCTGTCAGGCTCACGTTGAAACAGCGTTCGGACGTGAGCCGTCGGACAGCCTCACAGATCTGAGCCGGCGTCTGTCGGCAACGGCCTGACATACGCCGGCGTCGGCGGAATGATCGGTCTTCGATCAGACCGGCGCTGCGACAACGACAGACAGGGAGGAATGCCATGAGGCTCGTCACCTTCGAGACCCGCGACGGCCGCACCGGGGCGGGAGCCCTCGTCCAGGGCGACACCGGGATCGTCGACCTCCAGGCCGCCCACGCGGCGCGCCATGGCCGGCCGTCGCCCCTGGTGTCGAGCGTGCTGGCCATGGCGGAGTCCGGCGACGAGGCGCTCGGCCTCGCGACCGACCTCGTGTCGGCCGCGGTCGCGGGTGGGCCCGGCCTCATCGCGCGGGACGGGGCGAAGCTCCTCGCCCCGATCCCGCGGCCGCCGCAGATGCGCGATTTCCTGTGCTTCGAGAAGCACCTCGTCCAGGCCTTCGAGCAGGCCCGCATCGTCCGGTCGCGGCTGTTTCCCGATCCGCAGGCCGCGATGGGCGACATGGAGCGCAAGGGCATCCTGGCGGTCCCGCAGACCTGGTACGAGCGCCCCATCTTCTACCATCCCAACCGGCTGACCGTGATCGGCCTCGACGAGGACGTGACCTGGCCTGACTATTCCGACCTGATGGATTTCGAGCTCGAGTTCGGCGCCTATATCGGCAAGGGGGGCCGCGACATCGGCAAGGCCGAGGCGCCCGCCCACATCTTCGGCTACACGATCTTCAACGACTTCTCGGCGCGCGACGAGCAGACCCGGGACATGCCGGGCCAGCTCGGGCCGGGGAAGGGCAAGGACTTCGACGGCGCCAACGTCATGGGACCCTGCCTGGTGACCGCCGACGAACTGACCGACCCTTACAATCTGGCGATGTCGGTGCGGGTCAACGGCGAGGAATGGGGCCGCGGCAACTCCAGCGAGATGACGTGGACCTTCGCCGACTGCATCGCCCATGTGTCGCGCTCGGAGACGCTCTATCCCGGCGAGTTCTTCGGCTCCGGCACGGTCGGCAACGGCTGCGGGTTGGAGCAGATGCGGTTCCTGTCCTCGGGCGACGTCGTCGAACTCGAGGTCGAGACGATCGGGATCCTGCGCAACCGCGTCCTCCGCCGGGCCGGCTGAGCGCGGTGCCTCACCACAACACGGGAAAGGTGTCGGCGATGATCAACCAATCGATCGTGGGATGGGCGCACTCGCCCTTCGGCAAGCTGGCCGATCCGGACGTCGAGAGCCTGATCGACCGCGTCGCCGGCCGGGCGATCGCCGACGCCGGCCTCGCGCCGGACGAGATCGACGCCGTGTTCGTGGGCATGTTCAACAACGGCTTCTCGCCGCAGGATTTTCCGTCCTCGCTCGCCATGCAATCGGTCCCTGAACTCCGCTTCAAGCCCGCGACCCGCTGCGAGAACGCCTGCGCGTCCGGCAGCGCCGCCATCGCGGCCGCCCGCCACTATCTCGCCGCGACCGGCGCCCGCTTCGCCCTGGTGATCGGGGCCGAGAAGATGACGGCCGTCACCGGCGCCCAGGCCGGCGACAACCTGCTGGGCGCCAGCTACCGCCGTGAGGAGAACGACATCACGGGGGGCTTCGCGGGCGTGTTCGGCCGCATCGCCCAGACCTACTTCCAGCGACATGGCGACCAGTCCGACGTGCTGGCCCGGATCGCCGCCAAGAACCACAGGAACGGCGTCGACAACCCCTACGCGCAGCTCAGGAAGGACCTCGGCTTCGCGTTCTGCAACAGCGTGAGCGACAAGAACCCGATGGTCGCTCCGCCGCTGCGCCGCACGGATTGCTCGCCGGTGTCGGACGGCGCCGCGGCGCTCGTGCTGCGCAACGACGACGTCGGCCGCGACCTGCCCAAGGCCGTCAAGGTGCTGGCCAGCGCCCACGCCAGCGACCTGCTGCCCATGTCGCGCCGCGACATGACGCGGTTCGAGGCGGGGGAACGCGCCTGGGCCATGGCCTATGCCGAGGCGGGCCTGGGGATCGACGATCTCTCCTTCGTCGAGACGCACGACTGCTTCACCATCGCCGAGCTCATCGAATACGAGACCATGGGGCTGACGGCCCCGGGGCAGGGACGGCGCGCCGTCGCCGAGGGGTGGACGGCCGCGGACGGCCGCCTGCCCGTCAACCGCTCCGGAGGGCTCAAGGCCAAGGGCCACCCGGTGGGGGCGACGGGCGTGTCGATGCACGTCATCGCCGCCATGCAGCTCACCGGCGAGGCCGGCGACATGCAATTGCCCAAGGCCGACACCGGCGCGGTCTACAACATGGGCGGCGCGGGCGTGGCCAATTACGTCTCGATCCTGCGCAACGTCCAGGGCTGAACGCGGCGCGCGGGAGCCCGGCGGCCGGCCGCTACCCGCCGACCTCCTCCAGCTCCACCAGGGTGCCGCAGAGGTCCTTGGGGTGGAGGAACAGCACCGGATGGCCGTGGGCGCCGATCGTCGGCTCGCCCGAGCCCAGCATCCGCATCCCCTGTCCCAGCAGCCTGTCCCGCGCCGCCGCCAGGTCCGCGACCTCGAAGCAGAGGTGGTGAATCCCGCCCTGCGGGTTCCGCGCGAGGAAGCCCGCGACGGGCGACCCCGCCCCGAGCGGCTCCATCAGCTCCACTTTGCTGTTCGGCAGCGTGACGAAGACGATCCTCACGCCGTGCTCCGGCAGGTCTCGCGGCGCCGACACGGATGCGCCGAGCCCGTCGGCATAGGTCCGCACCGCCGCGGCGAGGTCGGGCACCACGATCGCCACGTGGTTCAGCCGCCCGATCAACCCGCCGCCCCCCGATAGGCGTCAGGGTCCTTCTGGACGTAGCCGAAGCGCTCGTTCAACACGGCGAGCAGCGATTCCGCCGCCTCGGCCACGACCGTGCCGGGCAGGAACACGGCGGCGACGCCAGCGGCCCGCACGGCGTCGATGTCGCCCGGCGGGATGACGCCGCCCACCACCAGGAGGATGTCGGAGCGGCCCGCCGCGTCGAGCGCGGCCCGCACCTCCGGCACCAGCGTCAGGTGCCCCGCCGCCAGCGACGACACGCCGACGATATGGGCGCCCTCCGCCACGGCGCGGGCCGCCACCTCGCCCGGCGTGGCGAAGAGTTCGCCGACCGACACCGCGAAGCCGAGGTCGGCGAAGGCCGAGGCGATGACCTTCTGGCCGCGGTCGTGCCCGTCCTGCCCGACCTTGGCGACCAGGATCCGCGGCTTCGACCCGTGGTCCTCGGCGAAACCCGCCGCCATGCGGCTCACGCGCTGCACGGCCGGGCTCTCGCCCGCGGCGCGGCGGTAGACGCCCGAGATGAGCTGCGCCGTGGCTGTGTGGCGCCCCCAGACGGATTCGAGCGCCGAGGAGATCTCTCCCACCGTCGCATGGGCCCGCGCGGCCTCCACCGCCAGTGCCAGGAGGTTGCCGGTGCCGGCCCGCGCCGAACCGGTCAGGGCGCCCAGCGCGGCCGCGACGGCGTCGCCGTCGCGCTCCGCCTTGAGGCGGGCGAGCTTGGCGAGCTGGGCGTCGCGCACCGCGGCGTTGTCGACCTTGAGCACGTCGAGCGGCGGCTCGGACGCGGGCCGGTGGCGGTTCACCCCGACGACGGCCTGCGTGCCGGCGTCGATCCGGGCCTGCGTCTCGGCCGCCGCCTCCTCGATGCGGCGCTTCGGCAGGCCGGCCTCGATCGCCCGCGCCATGCCGCCCATCGCCTCGATCTCGTCGATATGCGCCGAGGCCCGGGCGGCGAGGTCGGCCGTGAGGCGCTCGACGAAGAAGGAGCCGCCCCAGGGGTCGATGATTCGCGTCGTGCCGCTCTCCCGCTGCAGCACGAGCTGCGTGTTGCGGGCGATGCGGGCCGAGGCGTCGGTCGGCAGCGCCAGGGCCTCGTCGAGCGCGTTGGTGTGCAGCGATTGCGTGCCGCCCTGCGTCGCCGCCATGGCCTCGACCATGGTCCGGGTGACGTTGTTGTGGACGTCCTGCGCGGTCAGCGACCAGCCGGAGGTCTGGCAATGGGTGCGCAAGGCCAGCGACTTGTCGGACGTCGGCGCGAAGGGCGCGACGAGGCGCCACCACAGTAGGCGCGCGGCGCGCAGCTTCGCCACTTCCATGAAGAAGTTCATGCCGATGGCGAAGAAGAAGGAGAGCCGCGGCGCGAAGTCGTCGATCTTCAGACCCGCCGCGAGCCCGGCCCGGATATAGTCGACGCCGTCGGCCAGCGTATAGGCGAGTTCGAGGTCCGCCGTCGCGCCGGCCTCCTGCATGTGGTAGCCCGAGATCGAGATGGAATTGAATCGTGGCATCCGGCTCGACGTATAGGCGAAGATGTCGGAGACGATGCGCATCGAGGGCGCCGGCGGATAGATGTAGGTGTTGCGCACCATGAACTCTTTGAGGATGTCGTTCTGGATCGTGCCGGAGAGCCGTTCGGGCGCGACGCCCTGTTCCTCGGCCGCCACGATGTAGAGCGCCATGATGGGCAGGACGGCGCCGTTCATGGTCATCGACACGCTCATCCGGTCGAGCGGGATGCCGTCGAAGAGCTGGCGCATGTCGAGGATGGAATCGATCGCCACCCCGGCCATGCCGACGTCGCCCGCGACGCGCGGGTGGTCGCTGTCGTAGCCGCGGTGCGTGGCGAGGTCGAAGGCCACCGACAGGCCCTTCTGCCCCGCCGCGAGGTTGCGGCGGTAGAAGGCGTTCGACGCCTCGGCGGTGGAGAAGCCCGCATATTGGCGGACCGTCCAGGGCTGGGTGGCGTACATGGTCGGATAGGGCCCGCGCAGGAACGGGGCCTGTCCCGGGAAGCCGTCGACGCCTGCGCAGCCCTGGCGATCCGCGGGCCCGTAGACGGGTCGGATGTCGATGCCCTCGGGCGAGCGCCAGGGCTCGCGGGCGGGAGCATCGGGCGCGGGGGGCGCGGTCGGGCGCCAGGGCAGGGCGGAGAAGTCGGGAATCGCGCTCATGCTGCCCTCTCCTCACCGCTCATCCCCGCGCATGCGGGGATCCAGCGCAAGATGTTCGGCCGCAGGCCGGCGTCACCGAGCGACGGTGCCGCGAGCCGCGACCGGACAGGATGTTGTCGGCCTTTGGCCGCCTTCGTGCGCTGGATCCCCGCATTCGCGGGGATGAGCGGGGTAGGAGCTGCAGCCGGGGAAGAAACGTTCATCCCGCTCCCCCCAGCACCGGCGCGGCCGGCACGGTCGACTCGTCGTCGCGCAGGCTCGGCAGGGCGCCCTTGGCGAGGACGGCGGCCGGCGGGGCGGGCCGCAGCACTGCGGCGGCCGGCTCCTCGGCCAGCGGATGGGCGGTGGTGCCGAGGATGGCGCGCGCGCCGGATCCCAGCTCCGCGGTGCGGCGCTCCCGCGACGCCGCGACCCGCCGCTGCCAGGAGCCGTCGGCGAGGGCCGCCGTCAGGCCGCCGGCCCGGTCGAGCTCCTGGACGATGTCCCAGGCCGCGGCACAGAGCGCCTCGGTCAGGGCCTCGACGGCGCCGGAGCCGGCGGCGGGGTCGGCGACGCGGTCGAGCCCGGCCTCGTCGCGCAGCACCAGGGCGGTGTTGCGCGCGAGGCGGCGGGCGAAGGGATCGGCGAGGCCCAGCGCCGCCGTGTGGGGCAGGGCGGCGACGTCGTCGGCGCCGCCGAGCATCGCCCCGGCCACCGCCAGCGTCGTGCGCAGCAGGTTCGACGGCGGGTCGCGCCGCGCCATCATCCGCCACGACGTCTCGGCCCGCAGGCGGATAGGCTCCGGCGACAGGCCGCAGACATCCTCGACCCGCGCCCAGAGGCGGCGCAGCGCGCGGAACTTGGCGATGGTCAGGAGTTGGTCGGCGTCGGCGGGCAGCAGGAACGACAGGGTCTCGCGCGCCGCGGCGAGCGGCAGGCCGCTCGCATCGAGCATCCGGAGGTAGGTCACGCCCGTCGCCACCACGGCGGCGAGTTCCTGCGCCTCGGAGGCGCCGGCCTCGTGGTGCGGCCGGCCGTCGGCGCGCAGCAGCGGCCCGCCGAGCCCGCGGCCGCGCAGGGCGCCCAGGATCTCGGCGGTGCGCCGCGCCGTGTCGGGCCAGGACGTCGGCGCTTCGCCGGTGCGGGCCAGGGCGCCGACGGGGTCGAGGCCGGCGTCGACGTCGAGGCTCGACGCCGCGATGCGGCGCGCGTCCGCCACCGCCAGCAGCGCCAGGGCGGCGGCGTGGCCGCCGAAGGGTGCGGGTTCGAGGTGCAGCGGCAGGAGATCGAGCTCGACGCCCGCCAGCGCCATATCGAGCCCGGCAGGGTCGAGCCCGAAGCCCCGCGCCGATCCGGCGCCGGCGAAGACGAGGATCAGGCCGTCGGCGCCGTTGTCGAGGTCGTCGAGCGGGGGGACGTCGTCGGCGTCGAGCCGCGCCAGGATGCGGCAGGCTGGGCGGGCGCCGGCGGGGGCCGGGGCGTCGGCGGCGGGGTAGAGCGGCTCGACCGGGATGTCGTCGAGCGTGCGGGTGACGAGGCGGGCGTCGAAATCATCGCCCTTGAGCACCGCCGCGACGGCCGAGCGCCAGACCGCCTCGCCGGCGGGGTCGCGGAAAGCGGGCGACGTCACGGCAGGGCTCCCCTTCTCCCGCTCGCGGGAGAAGGTGTCGGCACGCAGTGACGACGGATGAGGCGACTCCCGACCGTCGCGCATCCCCTCATCCGGCCCTCGCTGACGCGAGGGCCACCTTCTCCCGCAGGCGGGAGAAGGACCGCCGTTCCTCGACCCTCACGCATAGTCGAGGATCACCGCCTCGAAGCCGAGGCTGTCGCCGGGTTTGACCAGGATGCGCGCCACCGTGCCGTCGCGCTCGGCCTTGAGCACGTTCTCCATCTTCATCGCCTCAATCACGGCGAGCGACTCGCCCACCTTCACGGCCTGGCCCTCGCGGACCATCACCTCGCGCAGCAGACCCGGCATGGGGCAGAGCACCTGCTTGTTCGAGCCGCCCGCGACCTTCTCGGGCATCAGCCGCGCCAGCTCCGCCTCGCGCATCGTGTAGACGCGGGCGTCGGCGAAGCTGCCGGCGTGGCTCAGCAGGACGCCGTTCGGCACCGGCACCACGCCCACGGCGACGCGCTCGCCGCCCACGAGCCCCGCCCAGACGGGTTCGCCCGGCCGCCACGGGCTCTCAACCGCGACACGGTCGCCCCCCTCGACCTCCACCACCCAAGGCCCGTCCGCCCCGTCGATCGCGAAGACGATGTCGCGCCCCCCGATCGCCACGCTGCGCCGCCGCTCGAACGCGACCGGGCGCGCCACCGGCATCTGCCCGGAGATCCTCCGCTTGCGGGTGTTGAGCTTGGCGTCGATCGCGGCCGCCACGCAGGCCAGCCGCAGCGCCACCGTGCCGGACGGCGCGGGGTTGGCGAACTCCGCCCCGAACTCTTCCGCGATGAAGCCCGTCGACAGGCGTCCGTCCCTCCACCGCTCGTGGTGCATCAGGGCGGAGAGGAACGGGATGTTGTGGCGGATGCCGTGGATGGCGAAACCGTCGAGCGCGCTGCACTGCGCCGCCACCGCCTCCGCCCGCGTCGGCGCGTGGGTGACGAGCTTGGCGATCATCGGGTCGTAGAAGATCGAGACGGTCCCGCCCTCGACCACGCCGGCGTCGACCCGCACCGTGACCCCGTCCGCCGTGCCGGCCTCGGGTGGCCGGTAGGTGGTGAGGCGGCCGGTCGAGGGCAGGAAGCCGCGGGTCGGGTCCTCGGCGTAGATGCGGGCCTCGACGGCCCAGCCCTCCATCCGCACGTCCTCCTGGCGGAGGGAGAGCGGCTCGCCGGCGGCCACCCGGATCATCTGCTCGACGAGGTCGAGGCCGGTGACGAGTTCGGTCACAGGGTGCTCGACCTGGAGGCGCGTGTTCATCTCGAGGAAGAAGAAGCTCCGGTCCTGCCCGGCCACGAACTCGACCGTGCCGGCGGAATCGTAGTCGACCGCCTTGGCCAGCGCGACCGCCTGGGCGCCCATCAGCGCCCGGGTCTCGGGGTCGAGCAGCGGGGAAGGGGCCTCCTCGAGCACCTTCTGGTTGCGGCGCTGGATCGAGCATTCGCGTTCGCCGAGGTGGATCACGTGGCCGTGCCTGTCGCCCAACACCTGGATCTCGATGTGGCGCGGGTTCTCGATGAAGCGCTCGATGAAGATCCGGTCGTCGCCGAAGGAGGCGGCGGCCTCCGACCGCGCGCGGGCGAAGCCGTCTGCCACCTCGGCGGCCGAGCGCGCGATCCGCATGCCCTTGCCGCCGCCGCCCGCCGAGGCCTTGATCATGACGGGATAGCCGATCCCCTCGGCGACCGCGGCCGCGTGGGCGGCATCGCGGATGACGTCGAGGTTGCCCGGCACGGTCGACACGCCGGCGGCGCGGGCGAAGCGCTTCGACTCGATCTTGTCGCCCATGGCGGCGATGGCGCGGGCGTTCGGGCCGATGAAGGTGATCCCGGCGGCGATCAGGGCCTCGGCGAAGGCCTCGCGCTCGCTGAGGAAGCCGTAGCCGGGGTGGACCGCCTCGGCGCCGGTCTGCCGGCAGGCCTCCACGATCCTGTCGATGACGAGGTAGGACTGGGCGGCCGGGCCCGGCCCGATGAGCACGGCCTCGTCGGCCATCTCGACATGGAGGGCGTCGCGGTCGGCCTCCGAAAAGACCGCCACCGTGGCGATGCCCATCCGCCGGGCCGTGCGGATGATGCGGCAGGCGATCTCGCCCCGGTTGGCGATCAGGATCTTGGTGAACAACGGCGAGGTCCCGTGATGTTGCGGACGATGATGACAGGGCAAAGCGGCGGCGTCACTTTCGGCCCGAGCGGGTCGAGCTTGCGCTCCACGATGGACCACACTAAGTGGTCCATAGTGGAGGTGAGCCCATGGACGCCGAAGACATTCGCCAGACGACGATTGGCGTGACGTCCTTTAAGGCTCGCTGCCTCTCGCTGATCGACGATGTCGCCAAGGGAAGGACGAGCAGGGTGCTGCTCGTCCGACACAACCGGCCCGTCGCGGCCATTGTCCCGATCACGGACCAGCCTTACGAACTGTGGGGCGCCCTGCGGGGCACCGTCCTGGTCGAGCCCGGCACCGACCTGACAGGATCGACCGGCGAGATCTGGGACGCCGATCTTTGAGCCTCGTGCCGTCGCTGCTGCTCGACACCTGCGCGGCGATCTGGCTGGCGGCCGGTCAACCGATGTCGGACGAGAGCCTCGACGTGATCCGTTTGGCGCAGGGCGACGGCACGGGCGTCCACGTGTCGCCGATCGCGGCCTGGGAGATCGCCACGCTCGTGTCGAAGGGGCGCCTGAAGCTGTCACTGGCTCCGGAAGCATGGTTCGCCGCTCTCCTGGCCTTGCCCGGCGTGCGCCTCGCCCCCATGCCGCCTGACGTGCTGATCGCCTCCGCTGCTCTCCCCGGCATGCCGCCGCGCGATCCGGCGGACCGCATCGTCGCGGCCACGGCGCGAGCCTATGGTTTCGCCGTGGTGACGCGGGACGGCGAGTTGCTGCCCTACGCGGCAGCGGGCCACCTCATGGCGATTCGCTGCTGATAACGACGTCGAAGGGTAGCATCGAATTTGATGGTCATCGCGCGTAACGGTTCCGGAAGAGAATCATTCATTACCGCTATCACAGCGTGATGTCGTCGTGCTTGCGCCACGGCTTCTCCGCCTTCTTGGCCCGCAGCATGGCCAGCGCCCGCGCGACTCTGCGCCGCGTTGAGCGCGGCCGGATCACCTCGTCGATGTAGCCGCGCTCGGCCGCCACGAAGGGCGACAGGAAGCGGCTCTCGTAGTCGCGGGTACGCTCGGCGATCTTGCCCGGGTCGCCGATGTCGCTCCGGAAGATGATCTCGACCGCGCCCTTGGCGCCCATCACGGCGATCTGCGCCGTCGGCCAGGCGTAGTTGACGTCGGCGCCGACGTGTTTGGACGCCATCACGTCGTAGGCGCCGCCGAAGGCCTTGCGGGTGATCACCGTCACCATCGGCACCGTCGACTGTGAATAGGCGAAGAGCAGCTTCGCGCCGTGCTTGATGAGCCCGCCGTATTCCTGCGCGCTGCCGGGCAGGAAGCCGGGCACGTCGACGAAGGTCAGAAGCGGGATCTCGAAGGCGTCGCAGAACCGCACGAAGCGCGCGGCCTTGCGCGACCCGTCGCTGTCGAGCACGCCCGCCAGCACCAGCGGCTGGTTCGCCACCACCCTGACGGTGCGGCCTTCGATGCGCGCGAAGGCGGGAGCGACATCCCGATGATCGACGCGTCGAGCCAGAACCCTTGAGAACCGTACTCGAAACTAGTACGTTCCCGGGGTGATCAGATCGTTCGCGGACAGCCGAACCGAGGCGCTCGCGCGCGGTCAAGCCGCCAAAGGCATGCCGTCCGACGTGCTGAGGCGCGCCGTGAACAAACTCTTCCTCCTGGACACGGCAACGCGACTGGAGGATCTGCGCGTGCCGCCGGGCAATCGCCTCGAAATTTTGTCCGGCACGCGGGCAGGTCAGCACTCGATCCGCGTGAACGACCAATGGCGGATCTGCTTTCGATGGACGAGCGACGGCGCCTGTGACGTCACATTCGTCGACTATCATTAGGAACGACCGATGGCACGAGACATCCCCATGCCGCATCCCGGCACCATCCTCCAGGAGGAGTTCCTCGACCCCATGGGGCTGTCGATCTACGCCCTCGCCAAGGCCATCCACGTACCGCGGAGCCGGGTCAACGAGATCTGCCGAGGCCGGCAGGGCGTGTCGGCCAATGTCGCGCTGAGGCTCGGGAAATACTTCGGCGTCGATCCGCAGTGGTTCCTCAACATGCAGTCCAAGTATGACCTCCATATCCAGGGCGAAGCCCTGGCACATGAACTTGCATCGATCGCCACGCGGCCCGTCGCTTGAGCGATAGCCTCGTCTCGGTTCGCCGCCCTGACCGCCGACGCGATCAAGCGAGGTGACGGCGTCACGGGCCGGAGTGCGGGTTTCGGCCGTCACAGCGGGATGTTGTCGTGCTTGCGCCACGGCTTCTCCGCCTTCTTGGCCCGCAGCATGGCCAGCGCCCGCGCGACCCTGCGCCGCGTCGAGCGCGGCCGGATCACCTCGTCGATGTAGCCGCGCTCGGCCGCCACGAAGGGCGACAGGAAGCGGCTCTCGTAGTCGCGGGTGCGATCGGCGATCTTGCCCGGGTCGCCGATGTCGCTCCGGAAGATGATCTCGACCGCGCCCTTGGCGCCCATGACGGCGATCTGCGCCGTCGGCCAGGCGTAGTTGACGTCGGCGCCGACGTGTTTGGACGCCATCACGTCGTAGGCGCCGCCGAAGGCCTTGCGGGTGATCACCGTCACCATCGGGACCGTCGACTGTGAATAGGCGAAGAGCAGCTTCGCGCCGTGCTTGATGAGCCCGCCGTATTCCTGCGCGGTGCCGGGCAGGAAGCCGGGCACGTCCACGAAGGTCAGGAGCGGGATCTCGAAGGCGTCGCAGAACCGCACGAAGCGCGCGGCCTTGCGCGACGCGTCGCTGTCGAGCACGCCCGCCAGCACCAGCGGCTGGTTCGCCACCACCCCGACGGTGCGGCCATCGATGCGCGCGAAGGCGGTGACGATGTTGCGCGCGAAGGCGCCCTGGATCTCGAACACGTCGCCCTCGTCGACGACCTTCGCCACCAGTTCCTTGACGTCGTAGGGCGTGTTGGGGTTCTCGGGCACCAGCGTGTCGAGCGACAGGTCGGTGCGCTCGACGTCGTCGAAGCTCGGCCATTCGGGCGGCCCGGCCGTGTTGTTGGACGGCAGGAAGTCGACGAGACGCCGCACCTGCAGCAGCGCTTCCACGTCGTCGTCGAAGGCCATGTCGGCGATGGCGCTCTTCGTCGTGTGGACGCGCGCGCCGCCGAGGTCCTCCGCCGTCACGGTCTCGTTGGTGACGGTCTTGACCACGTCGGGGCCGGTCACGAACATGTAGCTCGTGTCGCGGACCATGACGATGAAATCCGTCATGGCCGGGGAATACACGTCGCCGCCCGCGCAGGGCCCCATGATGACGGAGATCTGCGGGACGACGCCCGACGCCTCGGCGTTGCGGCGGAACACCTCGCCATAGCCGCCGAGCGCCGCCACGCCCTCCTGGATGCGGGCCCCGCCGGCGTCGAAGATACCGATGATCGGGGCGCGGATCCTCATAGCGAGATCCTGCATCTTGGTGATCTTGGCGGCGTGGGTCTCCGACAGGGAGCCGCCGAAGACCGTGAAGTCCTTCGAGAACACCACCACGGCGCGGCCGTTGATCGTGCCCCAGCCGGTGACGACGCCGTCGCCGGGGATCCTGGTCTTCTCCATGCCGAAGTCGACCGAGCGGTGCTCGACGAAGGTGTCGTATTCCTCGAACGAGCCCGCATCGAGCAGGAGGTCGAGGCGCTCGCGGGCCGTGAGCTTGCCCTTGGCGTGCTGCGCCGCCACCCGCCGCTCGCCCCCGCCGGCCACCGCCTCCGCGCGGCGCCGGTCGAGGTCCTGGATGACATGCCTCATGGGGACGGCGCACCGCTGGAGGGGCGGGCCGCCGCGCCGCGGCGCCCTGTCGACGTCCTCGCAAACCGCGGTTGGACCGGCAAAGGATTTCGGGCTAACTTGCAAATCTGTGAACGCCGCGGATTTGCAATGAAGCGCAAGATCTTCGCCGGCGGCGTGATCCGCCAGCGGCGGGAGGCCGCCGGCTTGAGCCAGGCCGGCTTCGCGAAGCGGCTCGGCATCTCGGCCAGCTACCTGAACCAGATCGAGGGCAACCAGCGCTCGCTGACGGCCGTCCTGCTGGTCGACGTGGCCCGCGCGCTCCGCATCGACGTCGCCGAACTGTCGGACGACGGCCCCGAACGCCTCATCGCCCACCTCCGCGAGATGCTGGTCGACCCGGTGTTCGACGGCGCCGCGGTGGGTCCGCGTGAACTGCGCGCCCTCGCGCTCGCGGCGCCGGGGCTCGGGCGGGCGATCCTCGACCTGCACGCGGTCTATCGCCGGACGGAGGAGAAGCTCAGGGGCCTCGACGAGGTGATCGACGGCGGACGGCCGGACGGATCGGCGCACCTGCCCTTCCCGTTCGACGAGGTCCGCGACTTCTTCCACGGGATCGGCAATTACGTCGACGCCCTCGACCGCAGCGCCGAGGCGCTCGCGAGGAACCTGTGGAGCGACGCCGGCGTCACCTACGAGAGCCTCGTCGGCTACGTCGAAGGCGAACTCGGGACGCGCGTCTCGACGGTGAGCGGCGCCGCCTCGGTGGGGATCCGGAGCCGCTTCGATCCCGTCGAACGGCACCTCGTCGTGAGCCGGGGCGAGAGCCCGGCGTCGCGCAAGTTCCTGCTCGCCTGTCACATCGCCGGCACGACGCAGCGCGGCATCATCGACCGCGAGATCGAGGCCGGCGCCTTCCGCACCGCGGCGGCGCGCGACGTCGCCCGGCTGGCGCTCGAGAACGCCTTCGCGGGCGCCCTGCTGATGCCCTATGGCCGCTTCCGCGCCGAGGCGTCACGGCTGAGGCATGACGTCGAGCTGCTGTCCGACGCCTTCGGGGCGAGTTTCGAGCAGGTGTGCCACCGCCTCTCGACCCTGCAGCGGCCCGGCCACGAAGGCGTGCCGTTCTACTTCCTGCGGGTCGACCGTGCCGGCAACATCACCAAGCGGCACAGCGCGACCCGGCTGCAGTTCGCCCGGTACGGCGGGGCCTGCCCCCTGTGGAACGTCCACGAGGCTTTCGAGAGGCCGGAGCATTTCCTGGTCCAGGTGGCCGAGATGCCGGACGGCGTCCGCTACCTCTCCGTGGCCCGCGCCATCACGAAGGGCGGCGGCGCGTTCGGCGCCGTCGGGCGCCACTACGCCATCGGCTTCGGCTGCGAACTGACCCACGCCGGCGCCCTGGTCTACGCGGATTCGCTCGACGTCCGCCGACCCGCCGCGGTGGCGAGGATCGGCACGAACTGCAGGCTGTGCGAGCGCACCGACTGCCCGCAACGCGCCGTCCCGCCCTACGAGGCCGCCATCGCGGTCGAGACCGGCCTGCGCGGGACATTGCCCTACGGCATCACCCGACCGGAGCGCGACCTCGCGCCGCCGGGCGGCACGGGCGTCGGACGGTCTCGTCCGAAGCCGACCCCGGCCGGGGGCGGCGCGGTCTGACACCAGCGGTCTCGTTCTCGACCGCTGGCAAGCGCGAAGGCGCGCCGCCGCTCGTGCGGCGTAACCCGTCGTCGACGAGTCATCGTCGACGGCGGCTGATACGACGCGTCACTCGGCGGCGAGCGGCATGGGGCCGAGCAGGCGCTCCAGCCGGATCGGCGCCTGACGGACGCGCACGCCGGTCGCGTGGTAGACCGCGTTGGCGATGGCGCCGGCCGTCCCGGTGACGCCGATCTCCCCCACGCCCTTGATGCCGAGCGCGTTGACGTAGCTGTCCGCCTCGTCGACCAGGATGGCCTGGAGCGATGGCACGTCGGCGTTGACCGGCATGTGGTACTCGCCGAGGTTGGCGTTGAGCGGGCGGCCCGAGCGGTGGTCCATCAGGGCCTCTTCGTGCAGCGCGAAGCTCACGCCCCAGATCATCCCCCCGAAATACTGGCTCTGCACCAGCCGCGGATTGATGACCCGGCCGGCCGCGAAGGCGCCGACGAGGCGGGTGCAGCGGATCTGGCCGAGGTCGGGGTCGACCTTCACCTCGGCGAAGACCACGCCATGGGCATGCATGGCGTAGCGCTTGCGGACGTCCTCGTCGGCGCCGCCACTGCCGTTCCCTTCGAGGGCCTGCAGGCCGGCCCGGCCCAGGATGTCGGCGTAGGTCTCGCCGCGGCTCTCGTCGTCGCGCCGCACGAGGCGGCCGTCGCGCGCCACCACGCCGGCGTTGCCGGCGCCGAACAGCGGCGAGCGCTGGTCGTCGGTGGCGAGCCGCGCGAGCTTGTCGATGACGTCGCCGCCCGCCGCATGCACGGCGTTGCCGGCCGTGGCGGTGTGGCCGGAGCCGCCCGCGATGCCGCCGTTCGGCAGGTCCGACGTCCCCATGCGGAACTCGACCTTGTCGATGTCGAGGGCGAGGCCGTCGGCGGCGATCTGCGCCAGGGCCGTCCAGGCGCCCTGGCCCATGTCCTGCGCACCGATCTCGACGAGGCCGGTGCCGTCGGCCTTGAGCGTGGCGCGCGCCTCGGCGGCGAACACCAGCGCCGGGAAGGTGGCGGTGCCCATGCCGTAGCCGACGAGGAGGCCCGCCGGATCCCGCATGGAGCGGGGCGCGGCCGCGCGCTTCGACCAGCCGAAGGCTGCGGCGCCCTGCTCGTAGCACTCGCGCAGGTTCTTGGACGAGAAGGGCTTGCCCGAGATCGGCTCCACCTCGGCGTAGTTCTTGAGGCGAAAGGCCAGCGGGTCCATGCCGCAGGCTTCGGCCATCTCGTCGACGGCGCTCTCGAGCGCGATCGAGCCCGAGGCCTCGCCCGGCGCCCGCATGAAGAGCGGGGTGCCGGTGTCGAGCCGCACGGCGGTGTGGGACGTCTTCAGCGCCGGGGCCGCGTAGAGCGTGTGCGACAGGTTGGCGGAGGGCTCGTAGAAATCGTCGAAGGTCGATGTCGCGGTGTGGTTGTGGTGGTGGATCGCCTGGATCTGGCCGGCCTCGTCGGCGCCGAGCCGGACCGTCTGGCGCGTGGGGGCGCGATGCCCGACGGGGCCGAACATCTGGTCGCGGCGCAGCACCAGCTTCACCGGCCGGCCCGTCATCCTGGCCGCCATGATGCCGAGGATCTGCGGTCCCTTCATCAGCGCCTTCGAGCCGAAGCCGCCGCCGAGGAAGGGCGAGCGGATCAGGATGTCGGCGGGGTCCATCCCGAAGAGCTGGGCGATGCGGCCCTGGCCCATCGTCATCGCCTGGCTCGGCGTGTCGACGATGAGCTTGTCGCCGTCCCACTGCGCCACGATGGCGTGGGGCTCCATGGCGTTGTGGTACTGGGCGGGCGTCTCGTAGGTGGCGTCGACGCGCTTCGACGAGCCCGCGAGGCCGGCCTCGACGTCGCCGCCGTTGTCGACGTCCGGCGGCTCGCCGACGCCGACGCTCGGCGGCGTGAAATGCTCGTTGCCGTCGAGGCCGACGCGGGCGGGCTCGGCCTCATATCGCGGGGCGAGCAGCACCGCGCCTTCGGTGGCGGCCTCGAGCGTCTCGGCGATCACGACCGCGATCGCCTGGTTGGCGTAGCGGACGCCGTCGTTCTGCAGCACGTCCATGCGGAACGTGAAGGGCGAATCCTTGTCGTCCGGGTCGAAGGCCAGCGCCGGGGCGTTCCCCGGCACCATGACGTCGACGACGCCGGGATGCGCCTTCGCGGCGGCGACGTCGAGGTGGGCGACGCGGCCGCGCGCGATCTGGCTGGTGCAGAGCGCGGCGTAGAGCATGCCCTCGGGGTGGTTGTCGGCGGCGAAGCGGGCCGAGCCCGTGACCTTCAGCAGGCCCTCGCGGCGGGTGAGCGGCTGGCCGACGTTGGAGCCGTGACGGGTGTGGGTCTGTTCAGGCATGTGCGGCCACTCCCAGGGGTGACGAGAACGGTGACGCCGGCAGGGCGGGCACGCGGTCGGGCGTGCCGGCGAGCGCCAGCGTGAAGGCCCGCACGGCGATGCGCCGCGCGAGCTCGATCTTGTAGCCGTTGTCGCCCGACGGCCTGGCGTCGGCCAGGGCTGCCTCCGCCGCGCGGCGGAACGTCTCGGCCGTGGCGGGCTGGCCCGCGAGCGCTGATTCCGCCTCGCGCGACCGCCAGGGCTTGAGGGCGACGCCGCCGAAGGCGAGGCGGGCCTCCGCGATGCGGCCGCCGTCGAGGCGGAGCGCCGCCGCCGCCGACACCACCGCGAACGCGTAGGAGGTGCGGTCGCGGACCTTGAGGTACCGGCTGTGGCCGGCGAAGCCCGCGGCCGTGGCGGGCAGCACCACGCCGGTGATGAGGTCGCCCGGCTCGAGGACCGTCTCGCGCCAGGGCTCGCCGCCCGGCAGGCGGTGGAACTCCGTCAGCGGCACGCTGCGGCGGCCGGTGCCGCCCTCGATCTCCACGACGGCGTCGAGCGCCGCGAGCGGCACGCAGAAGTCGGACGGGTTGACGGCGATGCAGCTGTCGTCCCATCCCAGCACGGCGTGGAGGCGGGTCTCGCCGCCGTGGGCGTCGCAGCCCGACCCCGGCTCGCGCTTGTTGCAGGCGCTCCCGGTGTCGGTGAAATAGGGGCAGCGCGTGCGCTGCAGGAGGTTGCCGCCCGCCGTGGCGGCGTTGCGGAGCTGCGCGGAGGCGCCCGACAGAAGCGCCTCGGCGACGGCCGGGCAGCGCTTGGCGAAGCCCGCGTCGTGGGCGAGGTCGCCGTTGCGCACGAGCGCGCCGATGCGGGTCGACCCGTCGGGCAGGTGCTCGATGCGGTCGAGGCCCGGCAGCCGCGTGATGTCGACGAGCCTGTCCGGGCGGACGACGCCGCCCTTCATAAGGTCGAGAAGGTTGGTGCCGCCGCCGAGGTAGACGGCGCCCGCGGCGGCCGCCGCCGCGATGGCCTCGGAGGCGCTGGCGGCGCGGAGGTAGTCGAAGCGCTTCACGCGGCCTTCTCCTGCGTCCCGGCCGTCATGCGGGCCTGGGCTTCGAGCACCGCTTCCGTGATGCCCGCATAGGCGCCGCAGCGGCACAGATTGCCGCTCATGGCCTCGCGGACGCGCTCGGGGTCGCCCCCGGCCTGGGCCTCGCCGATGAGGCCGACGGCGCTCATGATCTGCCCCGGCGTGCAGAAGCCGCACTGGAAGCCGTCATGGGCGATGAAGGCCGCCTGGACGGGGTGGAGCCGGTCGCCCTGCGACAGGCCCTCGATGGTGAGGATGTCGGCCCCGTCGAGACTGATCGCCAGCGCCAGGCAGGAGTTCACGCGCCGGCCGTCGACCAGCACCGTGCAGGCGCCGCACTGGCCGCGGTCGCAGCCCTTCTTGGCGCCGGTGAGACTGAGGCGTTCGCGCAGGAGGTCGAGGAGCGTGACGCGGGGATCGTCGAGGACGATCTCCCGGCGCTGGCCGTTGATCGTCAGGGTCATTGGAATGGTCATGGATCCACCTCCGTCCCATCGGTTATAGGCATTCCAAGGAGCGGCGGGAAGGACGGCCCGGGCGTTCGAGGGCCGTTTCGCCCGCCGAACGCGCATCTTCGGCGCCGGACGACGCGGCATCCGGCCGCTTTGCGGGACGTGGGGAGCGGGACCGTGGGGCTGAACGACATCCTGCTCGGCGTAAAGCGGCCCGCCCCCGGCGTCGTGCCGCGTTCGCGCGACGCCGTGCTCGGTGCCCTGCTGGCGCTCGACCGCGACACGGCGCCCTTCGGGGTGCGCCTCGCCGGCGCGGCGGAGGGCGGGGATGTGATCGCCGAATGGCGCGTCTTCGACCCGCGCTGGCGCGCGGTCTTCGCCGCCGCGAGGCTCGATCGCAGCCTCGCGATCCATCTTCGCCTGCGAGACGCCGGGCACGAGGTCCGCTGCCTGCAGAAGAGCCGGGGCCTCGCCTGGCGCGGCGGCGTCCCGGTGCCGCTCGCCGATCGGGGGCAGGTGCGGGGCGGCTACGCCGACGCCGCGTTCGGGATCGCGCCGGCCTTCGTCGAGACGTCAGCCTCGGGCGCCATGCGAGGCTATCGTTTCGCGCCCTCCGAGGTGCGGCGGCCGCTCGAGGCCGCCGTGACGGCCCAGGGTTGGACGTTCCGCGGGGTGGGGTTCGGCCGATTGTGAGGCGAGATGCGGGTCCGGGGCGCCAGACGCCCCCGCGCCAGGGCCGCGCGCCGGCCGGCCCGTGGCCCATTTGCATTTTCACCCGCGTTGGCACATTCACGCCCTGGCAATCGCGAAGAGGTCACGGGCACCACCATGGATCACGGCGCACTCCAGGCCATCGTCGAGCGGGCCTTCGAGGACCGGGCTTTCATCACGCCCGGCACCACCGGCGAGGTCCGCGATGCCGTCGACCGCGCCCTGTCGCTGCTCGATTCCGGCGAGCTCCGCGTCGCCACGAAGGCCGAGGGTGCGACGGGTCCCGGAAGCTGGACCGTGCACCAATGGCTGAAGAAGGCCGTGCTGCTCTCCTTCCGCCTGAACGACATGGTGATGGTGCCGGGCGGCCCGGCCGGGTCGTCCTGGTACGACAAGGTGCCGTCGAAATTCGAGGGGTGGGGCGAGAACCAGTGGGCGAGCGCCGGGTTCCGCGCGGTGCCGAACTGCGTGGTGCGCCACTCCGCCTATGTGGCGCCCGGCGCCATCCTGATGCCGTCCTTCGTCAACCTCGGCGCCTCGATCGGGGCCGGCACGATGGTGGACACCTGGGTGACGGTCGGCTCCTGCGCGCAGATCGGCCGCAACGTTCACCTGTCGGGCGGCGTCGGCATCGGCGGCGTGCTGGAGCCGCTCCAGGCCAACCCGACGATCATCGAGGACGATTGCTTCATCGGCGCCCGGTCGGAGGTGGTCGAGGGCGTGGTGGTCGGCCAGGGCTCGGTGCTGTCCATGGGCGTGTTCATCTCCGCCTCGACCAAGATCGTCGACCGCGCGACGGGCCGGATCCACGTGGGCTACGTGCCGCCCTACTCGGTCGTGGTCTCGGGCAACCTGCCGGGCCGCCCGCTGCCCGATGGCGCGCCCGGGCCCTCGCTCTACTGCGCCGTGATCGTCAAGACGGTCGACGCCCAGACGCGGTCCAAGACCGCCATCAACGACCTGCTGCGGGACTGAGCTGGCCTTGGCCGACGCGGGCTTCCGCTTTCTCTACCGCGAGGACCGCGGCCGCATCTCGCGCGCCGCGTGGTGGCGGGCGACGGTGCCGCTCGCGCTCCTCGTGGCGCTCGCCACGGCCGGCTGGATCGCGGTCCGTCCCTACGCGGTGCACGACCTCGCCACCCAGCCCTTCATCGACGGCGCCACGGTCGGCGCCTACGTGTACCTGTCGCTCTACGCCTTCGGGCTGATCCTGGCGGCGGTGTGCTTCTACAACGTGTCGGCCAAGCGCTTCCGCGACCGTGGCCGGCCGGGGCGCTGGGCGGCGGTGCTGCCCCTCGCCGCCTTCCTGACCGGCGCCCTCGTCTGGTTCATCCCGCAGAGCTTCGGCGAGGTCCCCGACTGGGCCGGCCGCGTCGCCGACGTGGCGCTGCTCTTGGTCGTCGCCTGGACGATCGTCGACCTCGGCGTCGGGCCGACCGACGTGAAGAACCGGCGGATCCTGCCGTGACGGCGCCCTCCGCCCTCGACGTGCTCCGGGCGCTGCTGCGCTGCCCCTCGGTGACGCCCCACGACGGGGGCGCCCTCGACGTGCTGGGGGGGCTGCTCGAGCCGGCCGGGTTCGCGGTGCACCGGATGACGTTCTCGGAACCCGGCACGCCGGATGTCGACAACCTCTACGCCCGCATCGGCACCGGTGAGCCCCATCTCGTCTTCGCCGGCCACACCGACGTCGTGCCGCCCGGCGATGCCGCCGCCTGGCGCTTCCCGCCCTTCTCGGGCGAGGTCGCCGACGGGATGATCTGGGGCCGCGGTGCCTGCGACATGAAGGGCGGGGTGGCGGCCGCCGTGGCGGCGGCGCTCGACCACGTGGCGCGGCACGGCGCACCCCGGGGGTCGATCTCGTTCCTCGTCACCGGCGACGAGGAGGGCCCGGCCGTCAACGGCACGGCCAAGCTGCTGGATTGGGCGCGGGCGCGGGGCGAGCGGTTCGACGGCTGCATCCTCGGCGAACCGACCAACCCCCGGCGGATGGGCGAGACGATCAAAATCGGCCGGCGCGGCTCGCTCAACGGCGAGATCGCCGTCGAGGGCCGCCAGGGCCACGTCGCCTATCCGGCGCTCGCCGACAACCCCATCCCGCGCCTCATGCGGGCGCTGGCGGCCCTCACGGCCGAGCCCCTCGACGCCGGGACGGCCCATTTCGACGCGTCGAACCTCGAGATCGTCTCGGTGGACACCGGGAACCCGTCGTTCAACGTCATCCCGGCAACGTGCCGCGCCCGGTTCAACGTCCGCTTCAACGACACCTGGCGGCCCGACACCCTGTCGGCCGAGATCCGGCGCCGCCTCGTCGCGGCCGGGATCGGAGCGCACCGGCTGACCTTCGTGCCCTGCAACGCGCTGGCCTTCGTGACGGAGCCGGGCGCGTTCACGCGGCTCGTGGCGGAGGCCGTCGAGGCCGAGACCGGCATCGCGCCGGCGCTGTCGACCACCGGCGGGACGTCGGACGCGCGTTTCATCGTGCGCGACTGCCCGGTGGTGGAGTTCGGCCTCGTCGGCCAGACCATGCATGCCGTCGACGAGCGGGTCAGCGTCGACGACCTCGTGACGCTACAGCGCGTCTACGGCCGCGTGCTGGACGCCTATCTGGCCGACCCGCACTGACCGGTCCCGGCGCGGCGGCCGGGCCACAGAGGTATCGACGTGCGGGCGGCGCCGGCCCAGGCCCCACCCGACCAGCGCGGCCAGCACGGCGTAGATGCCGAGCTTGACGTTCAACGGCGTGCCCTGCGCCGGCGCAGGCGTCGTCGTCTGGGGCGCGGGGGCCGGGGTCGGCAGGGGGGCCGAGACCGCCGCGACGGCGACCTGTGGTTCCAGCGGCGGCGGGTTCGCGGCGGCCTGGGGCGTCGGAGCGGGCGCGACCGCGGCGTCGGCCGCCGGAACGGGGGCGGGCGTCGCGGGCAACACCGCGAGGGGGTCCGCCGCCGGCACGATCGGCCTTTGAGGCGCCGCGAGGACCGGCGGGGGCTCGATCGTCGCGACCCTCGACACCGCCGCCATCGCCGGGACAGGGCGGGGCGGGACCTGCCTGGCGACGTGCCGGGGCTTGTCGGCGACCCGTGCGATCGGCCTGGCGAGGGGACGCGCTCGCGGCGACGCCACGCCGGTCGGCGCCGGCAGGGCGATCGGTGGCACCGACGCGGTCGACAGCGCCGGGGCCGACGCGGCAGGGCCTTCGGAGGCAGGGCCGTCGGAGGCGGGGCCGGACGTTTCGGCCCGGCCTAGCCCCATCCAGGATCGGCACAGGGACGAGCAGGGAAGCTCTCGCTCGCGCGGCAGCGAATCGTCGTAGGCCAGTGCAGGCGCCGCCCCGATGCAAGCAAAGGCGAGAACGAGAGGAAGCGATCGGCTGGCCATGATGTAATTCCGCTCTCCGCCGCGTGAAACCTTAAGAAAAGGTTAACGCATCGGCCCGCGGCTTTGTCAACGCGACGTGTCGGCGCCGACGCCCACCTTCAAGCCTTGTAGCTGCCCTCCATGGCGAGAGCGGCGAGCGGGTGGCGGTCATTGGGCTGTTCGCGTCCGCGGAGCTGGTCGGGCAGGCTCGCCGGATCGCCGATGCGGCCGAGCGCGATCGCGCATTCCACCCTGTAGCCCTGCGGCACGTCGAGGTCGGCGAAGGCGCGGTCGAAGTCGACGCCCACCATGCCGTGCGTATACCAGTCGCGCATCTGCGCCTGCAGGGCGAAGCTCATCCAGGCCGCGCCGGCGTCGAAGGAATGCGAGCGGGACGGCACGTCCTTGTCCTGGCCGGGCGGACGCATCAGCGAGTTCGACAGGATGAAGACGATCGCCGAGGCCTGCTTGGCCCAGGACTGGTTGAAGGGGTTGAGCAGGTCGAGCAGCTTGTCGAAGGCCGGTGTGCCGCGGCGTCCGTAGACGAAGCGCGCCGGCTGGGAATTATAGGACGACGGCGCCCAGCGCGCCGCCTCGAACAGGCCGAGGAGCTCCGCCTCGGAGATGGTGTCGGGCGCGAAGGCCCGCGGCGACCAGCGGGCCAGGAAGACGGGGTCGATCGGGTGTTCGGGCTGGCGCGGGGAGGGGGTGCTGGACATGGCGATGCTCGCTCTCGGCCGGCGGACAGCCGGCGCCCCGCAGATGCCGCCCTTCCGCCCCGCCCGCAAGGGGCTTCGGCGGGGAAACCCGGCAGGGGGCTTCGCCTGCAAACCCCTGTGGGGTTAGCATGCGGGAGAGCGAGGGGACGCGACATGGCGGATGGGAGCCAAGGCGGGGGCGGCGAGGGGCTGACGCTCGAGGACCTCCACGTCGGGCAGCGCTTCGAGAGCGCCACTCACGCGCTCGACGATGCGCAGATCAAGCGCTTCGCGGGCGAGTTCGACCCGCAGCGCTTCCACCTCGACGACGAGGCGGCGCGGGACACGCTGTTCGGCGGGCTGGCGGCGAGCGGCTGGCACACGGCGGCCCTCACGATGAAGCTGCTGGTCGGCGGGGGTGCCCCCTTGGCGGGCGGGATCATCGGCGCCGGCGGCGAGATCGCCTGGCCGCGGCCGACCCGGCCGGGGGACGTGCTTCAGGTGTTCAGCGAGGTGCTGGCGATCACGCCCTCGCGCTCGAAGCCCGACCGCGGCAGCGTCACGCTCCGGTGCGAGACCCGCAACGCGCGCGGCGAGGTCGTGCAGGTCCTGACGGCGCGGCTCATCGTGCCGCGTCGGAGGGCCGACCCGGGCGATCCGCGTCATGGAACGATCGCGTGACGATGCCATTGTCGGGACGTCCGCGATCCCGAGAGGGCCGATTCATGCGTCTCGTTCCACTGGGGGGCCTCTCGGCCTCGATCCTCCTCTGCGCCCTGGCCGTCCCGGTCCAGGCGCAGGACGGGGCCGCACCGCTGTTCGACGGCGCCCTCGTCTATCACGGCAACTACTGCGGCCCCGGCAACAAGGGCATCCATCCCGCCCCGGTCGACGCCCTCGACGCCGCCTGCATGCGCCATGACGCCTGTACGGTCGATTTCGAGCTCCCCGCCTGCTCCTGCAACGAACGGCTGGCCCAAGAGGCGGCGGCCGTCGCCCGAGACGCCGACGCCCCGGCGGACGAGCGAGCCGCCGCGAGCTTCACGGCCCAAGGCGCCCTGCAACTGCCCTGCCGGCACTGAGCCTCAGGCGGCGCCGGCCGGCTCCCCGTCGGGCATCGGGCGGGACCGGTAGGCCTGTTCGATGTAGGCGAGGTTGATGAGCGCGCTGCCCCGCTCGGGATAGACGCCGACGTTCATCCGCGACGTCGCTTCGAGGTCCTCCATCACGAAATCCAGGGCCGAGCGCAGGTCCGGGAAGTTCCGGGTCTCCGCATCGGTGCCGGTCGCGCCGACCTGCTCGGTCGTCATCTCCGGGCTCCACCGCACCACAGCGGGCGAGTCCCACACCAGATCGGCCATCGTGCCCTCCTCATCGTCTGCCCGAGCGCAACGCGCAGACGACGACATCGGCCGCATGCGGCCTGGACGGGGATCGATCCCGTGTCGGACCATCGCGCCTCACCGCGCCAGCAGCAGCCTGCCATGGTCCATCTTCACGCTCGACAGGCGCGACAGGAAGCTCATGCCGAGCAGCGTCTGGCCGAGCTGACCGCGGTCGCTGACGAGCGCCGTGACGTCGCGGACCTCGATGCTGCCGAGCCTGACCGACGGAAGTTCGACCTTGGCCACGAAGGCGTGCCCGTTGGCGGTGCTGACCGTATATTTGAAGTCCGCCGGGAGCGGGCGGATGCCGATCCGGTCGGCGTCCTCGTAGCTCAGCGACACATAAGAAGCGCCGGTGTCCACCATGGCGGGTAGGCGCTGGCCGCCGATCTCGATCGCGGCCTGGAACTGGCCGAGCCGGTCGGGGGCGACGGTCTCTTCCGTGCCCCAGGTCGAGGCGCTGTCCGAGACGATGCGCGCCGGGACGGCGACCGCCGATCGCGCGCCGGCCGGTGCCGCCGGGGGAGCGGCCGCGACGCCGCGGACCGCCGCCCACAGCGCCTCGCGCCGCGCCGGCGCGAGGGTCGACAGCTGATGCCCCGCCACGAGGGCCACGACGGCGCTGCTCACCGCCCACCTGACCACGCCCATCCAGATCTCCGCACGTCCGAAGTGCGGCGTCACCGTCGGACGACCCTGCCTACCGAAGCGTTGAGCGTCGGGGCCGATCGTGCGACATCGTCAAGGGCGGCCTGTCACGATCGTTCGAATGCGCTCCATCCCGCCCGACGGGGCCGGACCCGCGGCCACGCGTCTCATAGCACCCGACATCGACGATGACTCGTCGATGTCGGGTCACGCCGCATGAGCGGCGGCGCGCATTCGCGCCTGCCAGCGGTCGAGACTTTCGACTACCGGTGTCAGTCCCGCCCGCCATCGCGCGACGGGCGGTCCGCGTCGCCCTCGGGCTCGGCGAAGCCGCGGATCGCGTAGGTGAGGGCCCGGGCGCGCCGGCCGACCTCCTCCGGCGTCACGCCGGGCTTGTAGAGCGACGAGCCGATCCCGAACCCCTGGACCGGGCCGCCGCGCCAGTCCTTCAGGCTGTCGGCCGAGACGCCGCCGACCACGAGGAGCCGCGTCTTGCGCGGCAGCACCGCCGCCATCGCCTTGGCGACGTTGGGGGTGACGAGTTCGCCGGGGAACAGCTTCACGGCATGGGCCCCGCATTTCAGCGCCGCGAAAGCCTCCGACGGGGTGAGGCAGCCCGGCAGCGACACCATCCCGCGGGCGCGGGTGCGGCGGATCACGGCGGCGTCGCAGTTCGGCGACACGATGATCTGCCCGCCGGCCTCGAAGACGGCGTCGACCGCCTCGGTCTCCAGCACCGTCCCGGCCCCGACGCTGGCGCGGTCGCCCACCGCCCGGGCGAGGCGGGCGATGCTGTCGAGCGGCTCGGGGGAGTTCAGCGGCACTTCGAGGATGGTGATGCCGGCCGCCACCAGCGCCTCTCCCACCGCCACCGCCTCGCGCGGTGCGATGCCGCGCAGGATCGCCACCAGCGGCATGGCGCCGAAGCAATGTTCGAAATGCGCCTCGAAGCGGGATGGGTCGGGCATCGTGTCAGGTCCTCGCCTTCATCAGCAGCGTCAGCCCCGCCAGGGTGGCGGCGGTCGTGTCGTAGTCCTGCACGGCGAGGCCGCGCCCGGCCAGCGCGGCGCGGTAGACGGAGCGCTGCGGCTCGCCGGCCACGAGATGGACCACCTCCGGCCGGCCGAAGAGGTCGAGCGCCCCGGCGATCTCGGCCTCGACGATCAGGCGCGACAGGAAGGGGCGCACGCCGGGCGGCGCGAGGTCGCCGGCCAGCGCCCGGGCGCGGGCCTGGAACAAGGCGCGCGTCAGGCCGCCCGGCACGCGGGCGACCATCGCGGCGAGGTCGGCGCCGGCGTCGTCGTCGTGCGGCTCTTCGGCCAGGCGGCCGATGAACGAGGACGACACGGCGGCGAAGAGTTCGCCGGTGACGAAGGTGGCGAATCTCTGGAGGCAGCCGTTCCGCATCTCGATCCACTTGCCGTGGGTGCCGGGCAGCACCAGCAACCCGTCGCGCACGCCCGTGCCGAGCGCCTGGGTCTCCTCGCCGCGCATGACGTCATAGGCGCCGTCCGCCCAGCGGCAGTCGACGCCCGGGACGATGCGGAGGTCGCGCGGAGCGCCGGGGACGGCGAGCAGGCGTCCGGCGATCTCCTCCGGCCCGGCCGGGCAGGTGGCGTAGGGCGCCTCGACCCATCCGTTGCGGCTCCCCACCATGCCGGCCATGAGCGCCGGGATCTCGGGATCGGCGGCGAGCCAAGGCCCGCAGGCCGCGTCGAACGCCGCCGGAAAGCCGCCGGCCGGCAAGGACTGGACGCCCGAAGCGGAACTCGTCGCGTCGAGCACGGCGCCGTCGGCGCCGACGAGGCTCGCGCGAAGCCGGGTGGTGCCCCAGTCGACGGCGATGAAGACGGGTGTGGTCATGGCGGGCCCCGATGCCGGATCCCGCCGCGCGCGCAGCCCGGCCTTCGCCCCTCCGCGACCGCATCGCGGGCCGGGGTCGTCAGCGACGGATCCCCGGCGATGGCCTCCGCCATGAAGCGCGCTCCCCGTGAACTCTCTTGTCCGACGAATATGATCCTAGCGGCAAGGTTTCGCCGGCGGAAGGGGTGAGTTCGGGCGCGCGCCGACGCGACGGCACGACTTGAACGCGGTTCACGCCTTCTCAAGGGTTGTGGCTCATGACTGGCGAGGGACGGCGGTGGTATCCGACGGCCCCGCGCGGCGGCTGGCAACGAAGCCATGGAAGCCTTGATGACGTTCCGCAGGTCCAGCGAGCCATCGGAGTCGAAGCACGCCGTCCGGCCGGTCGGCGCATGGCGGCCGATCGCGTCGCTGTTCATCCCCGGTACCGTCCTGATCCTGGTGATCGCCGTCGCGGGCTCGCTGCTGGCGAGAAACCTCTACGACGATGCCATCCGGAACACCCATCACAGCCTCACCAGTCTCGCGACGGTGCTCGCCGACCAGGCCGACCGGGCCATGCAGGCGATCGAACTCGTCGAGGACGCGGTCTCCGACGACCTCGTCGACGGCATGGTCGAAACGGAGGCTGATTTCGTCGCCCGTGCGTCGCAATACGCGATCCACGACAGGTTGAGGACGCGCATTGGGGCGATGCCGCAGGTCGACGCCGTCCTGCTCGTCGACGACCAAGGCCATCCGCTCAACACCTCCCGCTCGTGGCCGAACCCGGACATCGACGTCGTGGACCGGGACTACCTCCGCACCCTGAGCCAGGACCGTCATCCGCAGCATTTCATCACCAAACCGGTGAAGACCCACGGCAACGGGACCTGGACCATCTACATCGGCCGAAGCGTGACCACCCCCGCCGGCCAATTCCTCGGCCTGGTGCTGGGGGCGGTCGATCTGCACTATTTCGAGGCGCTGTACGGCGAGATCGCGCCCGAGGCGGACGACACCATCTTCATGGTCGCAACCGACGGCCTGCTGGCTGCGCGCTACCCCGCCCGCCCGGACGCGACCGGACGTGCCTTCTCGAACGGGGCCGCCGCGCAGATCCTGGCGTCGTCCCCATCGGGCAACGGCGTCCTGCGGGTGCGGAAGGGAGTCGACGGCCTTGACCGGCTCATCTCCACGCGGGCGCTGACCCATTTTCCATTCGTCGTCGGCGTCAGCCGCACCACGTCGTCGGCCCTCGCGAACTGGCGCAAGGAGGCCATCGCGTTGGCGGTCGCCATGGCGCTGCTCGTCGTCGGGCTCTGCTTCACCCTGACGCTCGGGGCGCGCCAGATCCGCGGCCAGCGGCGGCTGGCACGGTCCGAGGGGGCCCGCGTGGCCGCCGAGGAGCGCGAGCGCGGCGAGCGCGTCCTCAGGGAGGAATACGCCCGGTTCGGGACGGCGCTCGACAGCATGACCCAGGGTCTGTGCCTCTTCGATGCCGCCGACCGGCTCGTCGTCATCAACGCACGCTTCGTCGCCATGTACGGCGTGCCGCAGCCGCTGCAGCGGCCCGGGACGCCGCGCGACGCGCTCCTCGACCATATCGGGCTGGCGATCGTCGGCGGTGACGTCGGCCGTCTGAGCCTGGGCGAGGCCCGGTCCCACGCCGACGCTCCGGCCCCGATCGACGCCACCCGCGAGCTCGTCGACGGGCGGGTCGTCAGCGTATGCCACGCGCCCGTCCCCGGCGGCGGCTTCGTGTGCACCCACGAGGATGTGACAGAGCGCCGGCGCACCGAGGCCATGATCACCCACATGGCCCATCACGACGCGCTCACCCAGCTGCCGAACCGTCTCCTGCTCCACGAGCACATGGAGCGGCTGATCGGATCGGAGGCGCAGTGCCGCGGCGGCGCGGTCCTGCTCCTCGACCTCGACGGGTTCAAGCAGGTCAACGACGTCCACGGCCACCTCTTCGGCGATGACCTCCTGCGCCTCGTGGCGCGGCGCCTGCGGGGCCACGTGGGCGAGGGCGACCTCCTGGCCCGGCTCGGCGGCGACGAGTTCGCCATCGTCCGGCACGGGGGCGCCCAGCCGGGCGACGGCCAGGACCTCGCCGCCCGCATCGTCGCGGTCCTCGGCGAGCCCTTCACGGTCCAGGGTACGGAGGTCACGATCGGCACGAGCATCGGCCTGGCGCTGCCCGACGCGGCGGATTGCACGCCGGAGATGCTGCTGCGCAACGCCGACATCGCGCTCTACCGCGCCAAGGCGTCGGGCCGCGGCACGTGCTGCTTCTTCGAGCCGCGGATGGACCTCGAGAACCGCGAGCGGCAGGCCCTTGAGGCGGACCTGCGCCGCGCCGTGGCGGAGCGCCAGTTCGAACTCCATTACCAGCCGATCTTCGAGACCCGGGGCAGGGGCCTGACGGCCTGCGAGGCTCTGGTGCGGTGGCGCCACCCGGTGCGCGGCCTGGTGAGCCCCGGCGCGTTCATCCCGCTCTGCGAAGAGATCGGCCTGATCCGCGATCTCGGCACCTGGGTGCTCGAGCGCGCCTGTGCCGACGCCGTCGGCTGGCCCGAGGCCGTCAAGGTGGCGGTCAACCTGTCGCCCCTGCAGTTCCGGTCGGGCGACCTCGCCGACGAGGTGCGTCGCGCGCTGGCGACCTCGGGCCTGGCCCCGCAGAGGCTGGAACTCGAGATCACCGAATCGGTCCTGCTGCAGGAGGACAGCACCAACCTGGCGATCCTGCGGGAACTGCACGGCCTCGGCGTGCAGATCTCCATGGACGATTTCGGCACCGGCTATTCGTCGCTGAGCTACCTGCGCCGCTTCCCCTTCGACAAGATCAAGATCGACCAGTCCTTCGTGCGCGACCTGACCGCGGACGGCGAGA
Source organism: Lichenihabitans sp. (assembly GCA_965214345.1). GTDB lineage: Bacteria > Pseudomonadota > Alphaproteobacteria > Rhizobiales > Beijerinckiaceae > Lichenihabitans. The sequence goes on from CBDCBJ010000001.1 coordinate 58,767, forward strand.
GCGTCGCCATCGTCCGGGCCGCGATCGGGCTCGGCCGGGCGCTCGGCATGACGGTGCTGGCCGAGGGCGTCGAGACCGCCGACCAAGCCGCGATCCTCGAAGCCGAGGGCTGCCACGAGCTGCAGGGCTACCACCTCGGCCGGCCGAAGCCGCTGGGCGAGATCGCCGGCGTGATCGGGATGGGCGCCTCCGCGGCGCGGCCGGCGGGCGCCGGCACGCCCCCGGTCAAGGCCGCGGCCTGATGGGTCATCGAGCGGACGTCGACCGGGATCACGCTAGCGCACTGTAAAAGGGTGAACCGCCTCGGCTTTACGCGGTGTGGTAGGCTCCGTCAGGGATCCAACGTCGCTCCGCATCGCCTCGACCGGGCGGGTCGTCGAAGCCGGAGCTGCCGTTGCCGTCGCGCGAAAGGGGATACGACCGTATCGAAGCTTCGCGGACGAAGCCGCGGCGAGCCTTCATCGCCGACACGACGGCCCTGATCGTGTTCTTCACGACGACCGGCATCGTCAACGAGCACTTCATCGCGGGCATGAGCTCGAACCAGGTCTTCCACGCTCGGTCGCTCGGTGCCGTGCTCATGGTCCCCGTCGGCCGTCCGTATGGGATCTGGCGCGACTGGGTCATGCGGCACGCCCGACCGGGGCGCATGTCGCAGATCGCCTGGGACAGTCTCGCGCTGGTCAGCTTCCAGGTCCCGATCTATGCCGCCATCATCTGGATCAGCGGAGCGTCGGGGGACGGGCTGTGGCGGGGGATCATCGGAGCCACGTTTCTCATGCTGGCTCTGGGTCGTCCCTACGGCGCTTTTCTGGGCTTCGTCAGGGCGCTCTTCGGCATCCCTCCCGCCGGACTGCGGCCGACGAGCCTCGATGGGTGATCGGCGGCGCCGTTCGGGTCCGAACGACGATCGGCGGAGACCCATCGGAACGCGATCGCCGATGACGGTCTCTGGACCGAGACCCGACGGGTGCGTCGCCTCCGTTGTCGCGGCGACGCGGTCTGCTACGATGGGTCGGGTCGGGTTCGGCCGGGTCGCGGCCGCCATCCGGACCGCCCCGTCTCAGCCCGTCCGGCCCCGCCATGTCCGCCGTCCCCAAGACCTCCGCCGCCGAGCGGCGCACCGCTCATCTGATCCACAAGGTCGAGCAGTGGGTCTACATGGCGGTGGCGGCGCTGCTGGTCCTGTCGCTGCTGCTGGCGCTGGCGGGCGCGGCCGCGCTGCTGTGGGACGGCGCGCAGAACTTCACAGGCACCGAGGCGGTCTACCGCATCATCGACCGCCTGCTCTTCGTGCTGATGCTCGTCGAGATCCTCCACACGGTCCATGCCTCGATCCGCACCGGCACGCTGCTCTGCGAGCCGTTCCTGATCGTCGGGCTGATCGCCTGCATCCGCCGGGTGCTGGTCATCACGCTGGAGACGTCGCAGATCACGCAGCCCGAGAAGTGGGACGCGGCGAAGATCCCGCTGTTCCAGTCCTCCATGATCGAACTCGGCGTCCTGGCGGTCCTGATCGCCGTCCTGGTCGGCTCCATCCGGCTGACGCGGCCGAGCGAGAAGGGCCAGACCTCCGAGGACGAGGAGGAGGACGCCGCCGTGATGTGACGGGGCCGGCCGCCGTCGCCCGCCGGCGTATCGTCCCGCTCAATAGGGGCTGATCGGGAAAGACTTGAGCCAGAGGTCGGCGTAGGTGCCGTCCTGGGCGAGCCGCCACAGGGCATAGTCGAGCGCCACGCGGAGGTCGGCGCGGCCGCGTCTCACCGCGATCCCGGCGCCCTCGCCGAAGAAATGCGTCTCGGTGAAAGGACCGCCCGCGAAGGCGCAGCAGGCGCCGCCGACAGGCCCGTTGAGCCAGCCCGCGAGGCCGATCCCGTCCCCGAAGGCGAGGTCGATCCTGTCGGCGACGAGGGCCGCCCGGAGGTCGGCGGGGGAGCCGAACGGGACGACGACGGCGGCCGGGAAGAACGCCCTGAGATAGGCCTCGTGGGCCGTGCCGCCCTCCACGCCGATGCGCCGGCCGCGCACGGTCTCGGGCAGAACGTCGCCGACCTTGGCGGCGGCCGGGGCCACGAAGCGCGCCGGCGTCCGATAATACGGGGATGTGAAGTCGACGGCCTGGAGGCTCGCCGCCGTGATGGAGACGGACGCCACGGCGGCATCCCCGGCTCCGGCCTCGATCGCCGGCAGGATGGTGTCCCAGCGGCGCGCCTGGACGGTGCAGACGACCTTCAGCTCGTCGCAGAGCGCGCGGGCGAGATCGACGTCGAAGCCCGCGGGCGTGCCGTCGGGGAGCGTGAAATCGAAGGGCGGGTTGTCCTCGCCGGTGACGATGAGCAGCGGCTTCAGCGCCGCGGGGTCGGGCTTCGGTGGGGGCGAGGCCGGGTCCCACAGGTTCGGCACGAAGACGTCGGGAGACGATCGAGGCGCGGCCCAGGCCGGCAGCGCGAGGCAGAGCCCGGCGAGGGCGGCGATCGTGAGGCGTCGGGAGAGGGCCAAGGCGGGTCCTGGGGGGAGGCGCGTGGGTTCTCCCACGCAGCTCTCGTCCGACGAGATGAGCAGGGTGGTGTGGGAGACCCCACGCGATCCTGCTTAGGTCGGTGGGCGCCGGCCTGTCCAGAGGAGGTCGGACCCGATGGAGGCGCGCACCCGACGGGCGGTCGGCGACCGCCCGACCGTCGTGTCAGGCCGCGGCCCTGAGGTCCGCGCCGTTGAGGAGGGCGACCATCTCGGCCTTCACCGCCTCGGCATCGGCGTTGGCCACCTGGCAGGTGCCGGCCGCGCGATGGCCGCCGCCGCCATGGGCGAGGCAGACGCTGCCGACGTCCACCGGCGAGCCGCGGTCGAGGATCGACTTGCCGATGGCGAAGACCGTGTTCTGCTGCTTCAGACCCCACATCACATGGGCCGAGATGTCGCACTGGGGGAACAGAGCGTAGATCATGAAGCGGTTGCCGGCGAAGATCGTCTCCTCGCCCCTGAGGTCGAGGATGGCCAGCTTGCCGTGCACGGTCGTGCAGCGGCGGAGCTGCTCTTCGAAGCGCGAACGGTGGGCCGCGTAGAGGTCCACGCGCTCCTTGACGTCCGGCAGGGCCAGCACGTCGGCGACCGGCAGGTCGCGGCAGCGCTCGATGAGCTGCATCATCAGCTCGTAGTTGGAGATGCGGAAGTCGCGGAACCGCCCGAGCCCGGTGCGCGAATCCATGAGGTAGTTGAGCAGCACCCAGCCGGCGGGATGCAGGATCTCGTCCCGGGTGAACTGGGCGGCATCGGCCTTGTCGACCGCCGCCATCAGCTCGTCGCTGACGCGCGGGAAGGCCGCCGCGCCGCCGAAATGGTCGAACACCACGCGGGCGGCCGAGGGCGCGGCCGGGTCGATGACGTGGTTGGGATAGTGTCGGCCGTCGCGGCGGCTGACCTCGCTCGCGTGGTGGTCGAAGGTCAGGTGGCAACCCGCCACGTAGGGGAGGTTCGTGACGATGTCGCGGTCGGTGATCGGCACGATGCCGTCCTGCATGTCCTTCGGATGGACGAACTTGATCTCGTCGATCAGGTCGATCTCGCGCAGCAGCATGCCGCAGACGAGGCCGTCGAAATCGCTGCGGGTGACGAGGCGGTACTTGGGATGCGACATGGGAGTCCACACGTCCGGTTGCGTGGCGTGACCCTGCGCGGCAGGTGTTGATCCCGCGTTAGGGCGCGGTGGCGGGCTCCCGGCATGGTTAACGTTGCGTTGCGGTGCTCGGCGGGACGGACCGCCGGCGGCTCAGGGTGAAGGATCGGTAAGGATTCGTCGTTAATCTCGCGTGAAGGCGCCCGGTCTCCGGCGGCCTCCGTGCGCTGTGCGCCCGCGGCGGCCGGGACTCGGCCGTCGGCCCGCCCTCGGACGAGACAGCCCATGCCGATCCATCCCGCAAGGCTCGCCCTCATCCTGGCCGCCGCTCTGGTGTCGGCGATGGCCAGCGCCGACGCGGCCCCGGCCGGCACGGCGGCGCGGTCGGCGGCCGGTTTCGACCGCGCCACGGCGGACGATGAGGCGTCGCTCGCCGTCGCCGGGGACCGGAGCGCGCGGGCCGAGGCCGCCGTCGACACCCTGAAACGCGCCCTGACGCCGGGCCACCTCACCGATCCCATGCCCGACGCCGACCGGCCCTTCGGATTGGAGACGCTGCGCGCCGACTACGACGACATGCAGCGCAAGGCGGCGGGCTACCGCGCCACCCTCGGGGAGCAGCACCCGACGCTGTTGGGGGCCGAGCAGGTCCTCGCCGACCTGAAGCGTCAGCTCCTCGACGGAACCCGCAAGGGCCTGGCCTCCGCCGAGCGAAACGCCGCGGAGGCCCGCGCCGCCGTCGGCAGCATCGAGCGCCGCCTCGCCGCCCGCGCCGCCGACGCCACCGGCAGCATCGCCCCGGCGGCACTCCCGCTCCCGGCGGCACTCCCGCTCCCGGCCTCGATGCGGCCCCCGCTCGCCAGCGTCCCGACCGCTCCGGCGAGGCACGACGCGGGTGAGAGCCCCATGCTCCCGCGCGCAGCCCTGTCGGCGGACCGGGCGTCGCCGGGCCTGGGGGGCGGGCTCGTCATCGCGGCGCTCGCCGCCTGCACTCTGTCGACGGCGCTGTGGGCGACGCTGCGGCTCCTCCGGCGCCGGCGTCCGCCATCGCGGTCCCCGTCCCGCCGGGTCGAGCCGGCTCTGACGGCCGCGGCGCCGCGGGACTCCGCTCCGTCCCCTTCGGCCGACGTCCCCTCGCCACGCCGCCGCGCCGCCGCTGGCGACGCCGTCCCGGTCCTGGCGACGTTCACCCTCCCGTCGCCTTCGGCGCGGCCCGGATGCGGCCCGGGGGCTGTCGCCGACCAGCCGAAGGGCGCCCTGGCGGCCGCCGCGGCCAGCCTGCACGCGACCCTCGAGGCCGCCTGTGTCGGCGGACCGGAGATCCGGATGACCGTGCTGGTGACGGGGAGCCACGGATTGCCCGACCGGGATGGGGACGGCGCGGCCCTGATGCTCGCCCTGGCGGCCGCCGCCGCGGGCCGGCGGGTGGCGCTGATGGAGGCGCGCCCCGAGGGGCGGCTCCGCCGCGAGCTGGTACCGGCTTCGTCGATCCCGATGCTGATCGAGGCCGGCGGCCTTGAGCGGACGCTCTACCGCGTCGACGCCGGGGCGCTCGCCGTGGCGGTCCTGCCGGGCGACGCCGGTGAAGCCGAGGCGGCGGCCGCGGCGGCCCGGGAGCCCGGGACGGCGCGGCTGCACGGCCTCGACGCCTTCGACACGGTCGTGCTGCTGGGCGACGATGCGGCGTCGCTGGCGCGCGCCGTCGACGTCGTCCTCATCGTGGCACCGGCCGGAGCCGCGCCCGACGCGCTCGCGGCCGCGGCGCGGCCGTGCCGCGCGGCCGGACGGGTCTGCGGCGCGCTCCTGGTGGAGCGGCCCGCCGCATCGGTGCAGCCGCGGGTTCTCCCCGTCGCCCGGCGGCGCGGCTCGCCCGATCCCGCCCAGATCGCCACGGCGCGGCCCGGCAGGATGGCGGGGGCCGGCCCACGCCAACCCGCTGCGCTCGGCTCGGGGCTGCGCGGCACCATCGAACCGCCGCGGCGCCGCAGCGCCACCTGACGGGCTCACGGGCCGCCGCAACGATCGCCCGCGGCGGGCGTTGCCCGTGGCGATGACGGCCCGACCCGGGCCATCGCGGCGGAGGGACGAGCCATGGCGGACGCAGGCGTGACATCGGTCGAGGCGACGGCTGCGACCCAGGGGCCGGAAGGCCAGAAATACCTCGCCAGCGGCCGCACGCTGTCCATGCGCCTCTGGGAAGGCGAGGCCGGCGGCACCGAGAAGGAGCCGGTGCGCCGCGACTACGAGACGGTGGGCTATGTCATCGCGGGCCGGGCCGAACTCGAGCTCGAAGGGCAGACCACGATGCTCGAGACGGGATCGTCCTGGGTGGTGCCCAAGGGCGCGTCCCACACCTACCGCATCCTCGAAACCTTCACGGCCGTGGAGGCGACCGCGCCTCCCGCCGAGGCACACGGCCGCGACGCCGCCTGACCGCGGCGCGACCCGCCGAGCCGGTGGCGGCGCCCGGCGCCTCCACGGGCCCGGCGCCGCCTTGATGGTGACGCGGTCGTGCACCAAGGTGAGTGGGATCGTCTTCGCCCTCCCGAGCGCCCACCGATGCAGGCACGCTTTTTCCCCTGGCTCGACCGGTCGGGCCGCCTCTCGACCCTGAAGCTCGTCGTCTTCGTCGCCCTCTTCGCCCCGGCCGTCTGGGTCGCGGTCCAGTACGATCTCGGCTGGCTGCCGGGCAACAACGCCAAGTCGCTCGTCCACGAGATGGGACTCTGGGCGGTCCGCATCCTGTTCGTGTCGCTGGCGGTGACGCCGCTCCGTCGCATCGGGCAATGGAACAAGCTGATCGCGGTGCGCCGCATGCTCGGCGTGGCGGTGTTGTTTTACGTGCTGGGCCACTTCGCCCTCTACATCGTCGAGGAGGGGTTCGATCCCCGGCTCGTGGCGAGCGAGATCGTGCTGCGCCTCTACCTCACCATCGGGTTCGTGGCGCTGCTCGGCCTCGCCGTGCTCGGTGCGTCGTCGACCGACGCGATGATCCGGCGCATCGGCGCGGCGCGGTGGAACCGTCTCCACATGCTCGTCTACCCCATCGCCATACTGGCGCTGGTCCATTTCATGCTGCAGTCGAAGCTCGACATCGGCGCGCCTCTGCTGCTCGTCGGCCTGTTCCTCCTGGAGATGGGCTGGCGCCTGCTCCAGCGCTTCAAGCTCGGCGAGAACCTCTGGGCCCTGTCGGCCCTCGCCGTGGCGGCGACGGTGATGACGGCGCTGTTCGAGGCCGGATGGTACAACCTCCGGAACGGCATCGACGTGATGGACGTCTTCGGGGCTGACCTCAGCTTCGACGACGGCCCGCGCCCGGTGTGGCTGGTGCTGCTGGCCGGCGTCATCGTCGTGGCGCTCCGGCTGGCGCGCCCGCTCTGGGCGCGGCGGCCGCAGCCGAGGCGGCCGCTCCGGGCGGCGGCCGAGTGAGGGTCGGGTGATGGCGCCGCGCATGGACCGGGCGGCACAACGCGCCGCGCTGCTCGAACTCGGCGTCGCGGTCGCCCTCGAGATGCGGGCCGGGCAGGTCGGCGACAGCGCCGGCGCCGTCGGGGACGCGCTCGCCGCCATGCCGCAGGCATCGCTGGAGATCGTCGGGCTGATCGGCCGGGAAGCGCGGCGGCGGCGCCCCGATCCCCACCTCGTCGCCGCCCTCGCCTACATCTGCGGCCAGGCGTTGGAGGCCCTGCGCTACGGCGTCGAGCGCGCCGACCCCGCCGCCGCCGCGATGCTCGACGCCGTCCGCGGCCGCCTCGTCGTCGAGGCGCGGTCGGACCGCGCCGATCCGGCGGTGCTGATGCTGCTCACGAAGCAGTTCGCGATCGCCAAGCTCGACATCGGCGAGGAGCTGCGGGGCGCCATGGGCGACATCCTCGACGAGCAGGCCGACACGGCCGCGGAGGAGAACGGGGGCGACCTCGACATGGAGCGCCACCTGGTCGAACTCGCCCGGGAGCTCGGCGACGATGCCTTCGCGATCCATCTGGAACTGGCCGAGACCGCCTCCGCGTTCCCGGTGGACCACCGGCTCTCGATGGCGAGCTTCATGCTCGCCTCGGACGCCGCGCCGGTGAGGGACGCGGCCCTGGGCTGGCTCTTCGACCCCGAGCCCGACGTCGCCCCGGCCCTCTGCGCGGCCCTGGCCGAGGAGGCCGCGATCGGACGGCTCGGCGGGACGGCGCTGCGCCGCCTCGTCGCCGTCCGCAACTGGCTCCGCCCGGAGGCACGGACCGGCATCGACGCCGCGGTGCGGGCGGCGCGCCGCCGCGGCGAGGAGCCCGTCCCGCTGCCACCGCCGCAGCTGGAATCGCTGCGTGTCTCGGGCTTCGACGGCGCCGGCGCGGCCAGCGCCTTCGCGCTGTTGCGCACCGGGCGGCTCTATGCCGTGGCGTCGATCCTGTTCAAGTTCGGCCATGGCGTGCGGGACGCCTGGGTGCAACGCGACCTGACGCGGGGGCAGGCGACGGAACAGTTCGATCGCGTGGAGGCCGAGATCGACCTCGTGCCCCTCTCCTCCGCCACCCTCCGCCGCATGCTCTCCCACATGCTGGCGCTGAACGTCGACGGCACGCCCCCGCCGTTCGGGACGCTCGACGTCGTCGAGGCGATGGGGCTCGGTTCGGTGAACCCGGAGCGGGCCGAGCCGGACGCGATCGTCACCGACATCCTGGCATCGTGGGACGGTTCCGATGGCGAGGCCGTCGTCTTGGCCGAGTCCGGCACCTGGCCGGCGCGCTACGGGTTCATGGGCAGCTGGTTCGAGGAGGATGGCGCCGTCGACGAGGCCCTGCTCGGCCGCAAGGGCCTGTCGCGCCCGCGCCGGATCGACCTCGTGCTGGACCAGGTCGTCGCGCCACGGCGCCGACGCTGGGGCGAGATGCTGGCCTGGATGGCGCTGATCACGGCCGACAACGATGGCGGCGACGAGGCGGGCCGTTTCGCCGTCGTGGCGGCCGCGATGCTGGGCGATCGTCCGGCCGGCGAGGTGCCGCTGCTGCGCGCGATCGCACAGGCGACGATCGATGCCCGCCGCCGGAAGCGGGCCTGAAGGCCGGTCCTCCCGCAAGCGTCAACGGCTGGCCGCCGCCGTGGGCTGCGCCGGCGTCCAGGCGGCGGGACAGGGACGCTCACCGCAGGTCGCCTCGAGCGCCAGCTCCGTGACGCTCTCGGGCACATCGGCGGCGAGCGTGGCGGATCCGCGTCCGCCCGTCGCGGGATCGAGGCAGCGTCGCGCCAGGGTTTCGTCGGTGCCGTCGGCCGGATGGAACGCGAAGCAGACCTGGTCCGGCGCCGCCCCGGCATCGAGCGCGATGCCGAGCGCCACGTGCCGCAGCCCGTCGACCACCGGCAGGCCCGACAGCGGCAGGCTGAGGAGGCCCGACCACGGCACCGCGACCCGGTCGCCGCGCGTCCCCGCCGATGCCGCGAGAGACGCCCAGGCGGTCGCGGCGGGCGGGACGCCCGGACCCAGGCCGGATGCGTCCATGCTCCGCAGCGTCACCGCGATGGCCGGTGCGTAGAACAGCCGCGCCGACGGCGTGGCCTCTACCGCCAGGGCCGCCACCCGTCGTCCCGGCCCCGCCGGCCGGCCGGCCGAGAGCGCCTCGTAGTCGGACGCGTTGTCGACCAGCGGCGACAGCAGGAACCCATCCGCGGCCAGCGCCGGGACGAGCCGGAAGCGGCGCTCGCTGCCGTCGTCGAGCCGCACCGCGAGCCGCAGCGGCGGCGGGCGGAACAGGGCCGACAGGATCCGGCCCGCGAGGTTCGGGCGGACGTCGAGCGTGGCCCAGAGCGGCCCGTCGGCATCGACGGTCGAGAAGGTGTCGAAGCCCGCGGTGAAGCCGCGCGCGGGCCCGAGCGCCAGCGGCGCCGGGGTGTCGCGGCGCACGAGGGCCACGAGGTCGCCCAGCCGATGGTCCGGCCGGTAGAGGCGCAGCAGGTCGGGCCAGAGCGCTCCCTCGGCCGAGGAGGGGAAACGCCCGTCGATCGTCATGAAGCCGAGGGGTGACTCCGGGCCGAACAGGACCCATCGCGGCGCCTGCGGCCCCTCGATGAAAGCCCTGTTGGCGGCCGCCAGGCCTGCCGTGTAGGTGCCGTATTCCTGGAAGCTCGGACGGCCGCGATAGGCGAGCCCCGCCGCCAGCACGCGCGACTGTCGGGACGGGATGATGTCGACGCTGCCGGCCAGGGCGGGGAGGGGCCCGGCGTCGGCGATGCCGGCCCAGGCGGCGGACTTGGCGGCCTCCAGCGCGGGACGGAACCCGGCCGGGTCGCGCAGGAGACGGGCCGCGGCGGCGACTTCGCGACGCGGACCGCCGATCAGCCAGTCCTCGTAGAGGTTCGACAGGGCCGGCCCGCGTCCCCCCCGCACGCTCTGGCGCACCGTCATGACGGGCTCGTAGGCCACCACGACGAAGCAGGCCGCGGCCGTGATGCCGAGCGACGCCCGGCGCGGCAGCCATCCCCAGGCCAGCACCGTGGCGGCGAGGCAGAGCCCCGTCCAGGCGATGAGCGAGTGGAGGTCGTGGCGGATGAAGCCGGCCTTGAACTGCACCAGGAGCATGACGCCGAGCCCGAGGCTGACCGGCCAACGGCCGGGCGATCGGCGGGCGAGCAGCGCCGTGACCAGGAGGCCGAGGGCGAGCACCGCGAAGGGCGCGATGTCCCAGTCCGGCCCGTCGATCGCCATGGCGGCCGCATAGCCCGCGACGACCTCGCCCTGGCGGGCGGCGTAGGCCGGGAGGTCGGCGAGGCGCTGGCCATAGAGGAGCGCGCCGGAGACGACCCCGATGGCGAAAGCCGGGGAGAGTGCCGGCCAGCGTCGCCGCGTCAGCCCCGCCGCGTCGCCGAGCAGGACGAGGGGCAGCGCCGCCAGGGGAAAGCTCGTCTTGACCATGGCGGTGAGGCCGAGCGCGAAGGCGCCCGCGAGCGATGCCGCCGTGTCGGCCCGGGACCGCCGCCGCAGCGCCAGCAGCAGAACCGGCAACGGGAGGCTCAGGAAGAACGCGTCGGGCGTGCCGCGCGCCGCCGCCAGCATCAGCCCGCAGGCGGCGGTGCCGGCCGCGGCGACGCCGGCCGGGCGGCCGGACGCCACCAGCAGGGCCGTGCACCAGCCGAACAGCGCCGCGAAGCCGAGCTGCAGCGGCACCGTCCGGTCGAGCCAGCCCGCGTCGAGGTAGCCCGTCGTCAGCGGCGAGGCCGGGCCATAGGTGAAGATCGTGTCGACGCCCCAGCGCGCCGGGCGGTCGGCCGCCTCCCCCATCACCGCCACCCACGAGGCGTCGATGCCCGGCAGGGGCAGTGCGGGCGTCAGGGGGTGGAAGACGAAGAGCACCGCGATGGCGGCGAGGGCCATCGTCGACACGGCAACCTGCACGCCGCTCCTCATCCGTCCGGGCTCCGCTCACGGCCGACGGGGCTCCGCCGGCGACCGGCGGTGTATGGAGCAATGCGGGCCATCGTGTGGGGGCGAGAGCCGAGGCGCGCCGGCGGATCTCCGACGCCTGCCGAGAGGTGGCCGCAGCGACGCGAGCTCCGTCCAGCCGTTCGCCTCTCGGCCTGCGATCCCGACGGTTTCGGATTGCCTTGTCGGGGTGCAATGCGGATCCTGGGCGCCGGTGCGATCCGCCGCCGCCCGCCAGCCGGAGCTTCCGATGTCCGACCCCAAGACCGTCCCTTCGCCCGACGCCGATCCCGTCGACCGGCTGTTCGACGGCGTCCGGGAGTTCCGCGACAACGTGTTTCCCGAGCGGCGCGAGCAGTTCGAGGAACTCGCGAAGGGGCAGAACCCACGCATCCTGTTCATCACCTGCGCGGACAGCCGCGTCGTGCCGGAGATGATCACCCAGACCGAGCCCGGCGAGCTGTTCGTGTGCCGCAACATCGGCAATATCGTGCCGGCCTACGGCGAGATGATGGGCGGCGTATCGGCCGTGGTGGAATATGCCGTGGTGGCGCTCGGCGTCACCGACATCGTGGTCTGCGGCCATTCCAACTGCGGCGCCATGGCGGGCCTGATCCGCGACCCCGCCAAGCTCGATGCGATGCCGACCGTGCGCTCGTGGCTGCGCAACGCCCATGCGGCCCGCAGCGTCGTCGAGGTGCTCCACCCCGACCTCGAAGGCGACGCCAAGATCCAGGCCCTGGTCGAGCAGAACGTCGTCACCCAGCTCCAGCACCTCGCCACCCACCCGGCCGTGGCGGCGGGCGTGGCCGGCGGCAAGCTCGAACTGCACGGCTGGGTCTACGACATCGAGACCGGTTCCATCCACCTGCACGACGTGGCCCGGGGCCGGATGGTGCCCTTCGAGGAGAGCCAGGCGAACCAGAAGCTGAAGCGCAAGGCCGAGGCCTGATGGTCGTCGTCGACCGGTTCCGCGTCACCGACACGCTGCGCGAGGTCTGGCGTCCCCTCGCGGCCCTGTTCCTGCTCGATATGCTGGTGACGATAGCCTATGTGGGGCTCGGCTGGACGTGGATCGTGCCGGCGGGGCTGCCGTTGCCGCTGCTCGGCACGGGGCTCGCCGTCTTCCTCGGCGTGCGCAACAACACCGCCTACGCGCGATGGTGGGAGGCCCGCACGCTGTGGGGCGCGGTGATCAACGGCTCCCGCTCCTATGCCCGGAGCCTGACGCTGCTGGTGTCGCCCGCCGAGGCGCGGGCGCTCCGCCGCGGCCTCGTCCACCACCAGATCGCCTGGGCCCACGCGCTGCGCTGCCTCTTGCGCCGCGAGGACGCCGCCGCCGAGATCGCACCCTTCCTGCCGCCCGCCACACTGGCGCGGGTGACGATCGCGGCCAATCCGCCCTTCGCGATCCAGCGCGAGATGGCCGAACTGCTGGCCGCAGGCCGGCGTGACGGCTGGCTCGACAGCGTCGAGGCCGGGTCGCTCAACGGGACCATGTCGGCCCTGACGGACGCGCAGGGCGGGCTCGAGCGCATCCGCAACACGCCGATGCCGCAGCAATACGCGGCCTTCTCCCGGGTGTTCGTGACGGCCTATTGCCTGATGCTGCCCTTCGGCATCGTGCCGGACCTGAACCTCCTCACGCCCCTGGGCTCGGCCGTGATCGCCTTCGTGTTCCTGGCGCTCGACGAATCCGGGCGGCACCTCGAGGACCCCTTCCTGCCGTCGGTCTACGACATCCCGATGAGCGCGATCACCCGGACGGTGGAGATCGACCTGCGGCAGGCGATCGGCGACCCGGAGGTGCCGCCGCCGCTCCAGCCGGTGCGCGGGATCCTGCGCTGAACCGGAGGCCGCGCTCCGCGGCAGGCGCTCGAAGGCGAGGGCCGTCGGCTCGGCAGGCGATCGCGCGGGTGCGTCCATCGCGGGAACAGGAGCTGCGCCCCCGGCCATGGCGCGGGCGACGGCGACGGAAACGCGACGCGCGTATACGGGCGATTCACCGTGCGGCTCGAAATCCGCCCGTCATCCGTTCCTGTCGGGATCGGCCTGTCTTGAACCGGATGCCTGCCCGGTGGCGCGCGCCCGCCGCCGGGGCAGGGGGCTCGACCCGGCGAACCCTTCCGATCGACGGGCGTGCTTTCCTCTCCGTCAGGTCCGGGACCCCGGAGGCGATGTTCGGTCGTTCGACAGTCAATGTTTCCGCAAGGGCCGGAGGCTCTACCTCGTCTGACGATACTCGATCACGGGTCCCTGGATGGGCGCGCCATGTCGTTGAGAGATCGAGCGGACGGACCGCCTGACACGGTCGCCGGCACGGCGGCCGTCCTGACGGAGGCGTTCGACGCCCTGCCGGACGGCATGGCGGTCTTCGACACGGGGGGCGCCCTGCTGTTCTGGAACAGCCGGTATGCGGACATCTACGCCTACCCGCCCGGCGTCCTCGCCGTGGGGATCCCGTTCGCGGCGGCGGTGCGCCGCGTCGCCGAGAGTGGCCGCGTGCTCGACGCCGTCGGGCGCGTGGACGAGTGGGTGGCCGAGCGCCTCCAACGCCAGGCGATGCCCGACAGCCAGACGGAGCATCGCCTGTCGGACGGGGGATGGATCCGGGTGAAGACCCGGCGCACCTCTCGCGGACTGACGATCGGCATCCACATCGACATCACCGAACTCAAACGGCGGGAAGTGTCCTCCCGGCTCCTCTTCGAGCGCAACCCCGTGCCGATCCTGGTCTGCGATCGGGACGGCCAGCACATCCTCGCCGTCAACGACGCCGCGCTGAAACTGTTCGGCTACGGCCGGGACGTCTTCCTCACGCTCCGGACCGGCGATCTCTGTGCCGTGGGACGGTCCGCGCCGCTGTCGGATGCGATGCCGTGGCGCTGCGTGCGGGCCGACGGGAGCTTCCTCGATCTGCTGCCCTATTCGTCGGATTTCGATCAGGAGGGGCGCCCCTCCGTCATCACGGCCTTGGTCGACATGACGGGCTTCGCGCAGGGCCGGGAAGACCTGAAGCGCACCAGGGCCTTCCTGCACAGCGTCGTGGAGACCATCCCGTCGATCGTCTTCGCCAAGGACATGCAGGACGGCGGTCGCTACGTGCTGTTCAACAGGGCAGGGGAACTCCAGGCGGACAGGACCCGCTCGGACGTGCTCGGGCAGACAGATTTCGACATCTTCCCACCCGACCTCGCCGCCGTCCTGCGCGGCCACGACGACGCGGTGATCCGCGACGGCGCGGCCCGCAGCTACGAATTCATCGCGCCCGGCCGGAACGGGGCGCCCCGCCTGATCCAGACCCGCGCCGTGCCGATCGCGGGCCGGTCGGGCGAACCGCCCCGCTTCGTCCTCGGCGTGGCGGATGACGTCACCGAACGGCGCGAGATGGAACGGCGCCTCGACCGGGCGGCCCGTTTCGACGACCTCACCGGGCTGCCCAACCGGGTCACTCTCGCCGCCATGCTGAGGCACGCCCTCCGGGCGCCTCCCCCCGCGCCCGACACCGTCGCGCTGCTGCTGATCGATGTCGACGATTTCCGCGTGTTCAACGACGCCCTCGGCCACGCCGTCGGCGACATGCTGCTCAAGGCCGTGGGCGAGCGGCTGGCCGGGGAGCTGCGCGGCTCCGACGCCGTGGCGCGCCTCGCCGCCGACGAGTTCGTCGTGGTGCAGCGCGCCGTCGCCTCCGTCAAGGACGCCGAGGCGCTCGCCTGGCGCCTGCTCGACGGCTTCCGGCGCCCCTTCTCGGTCGCCGGCCAGGACCTGATGGCGGGAGCTTCGATCGGCATCGCGCTGGCGGGCGTCGACTCGGATCCGGACCGGCTGCTGCGGCATGCCGAACTGGCGCTCCAGCGCGCCAAGACCGCCCACCGCGGGACCATCCAGGTGTTCGAGGCCCAGATGGACGAGGACGTGCGCCGCCGCCGCGCCCTGGAGCAGGACCTGCGCGGCGCGCTCGACCGCGGTGAGTTCGAGCTGCATTACCAGCCGCAGGTCGACCTCGCCACCGAGGCCGTGTCGGGCTTCGAGGCTCTGCTGCGCTGGCGCCACCCGTCGCGCGGCCTCGTCGAGCCCGGCGTCTTCGTCTCCATCGCCGAGGAGACGGGGCTGATCGTGCCGCTCGGCGCCTGGGTGCTGGCCCGGGCCTGCGCCGAGGCGGCGACCTGGCCGGTGCCGGTCAGGGTCGCGGTGAACCTGTCCCCCGTCCAGTTCATCACGCCGGGCCTGCTCGAGGCCGTGGGGGCGGCCCTCGACGCGTCCGGGCTGCCGCCCTCCCGGCTCGAACTCGAGATCACCGAATCCGTGCGGCTCATCGACAACGACATCAACCTCGGCGTGCTGCACCGCTTTCGCGACGCCGGGATCGGGGTGGCGCTGGACGATTTCGGCACGGGCTTCGCGTCGCTGAGCTATCTCCGGGCCTTCCCGTTCGACAAGATCAAGATCGACCGCTCCTTCGTGAAAGACCTCGGCCGGGACGAGGGCTGCCTCGCCATCGTGAGGGCCGCGACGCGCCTCGCCCGCGACCTCGGCATGGAGACGATCGCCGAGGGGGTCGAGACGCCGCTGCAGTTCCTGCAGCTGCGCCAGCTCGGCTGCGCGGCGGGCCAGGGCTACCTGTTCGGGCGGCCGGTGCCGACCGGGCAGATCCCGGATCTGCTCACCGAGCGGCGGCGCGTGGCCGTCTGAGCCGCGCCCCGCGGCCCGTGCGGCGCCCTTGACGCGGCGCGACCCACCGGCCCAAGGACGCGGGGACCGCCGTCGGGGACGGCCACCCCCGAGGTGAGCGCATTGACCACGGTTCTCGACCGCTACCGCGCCCGCGTGGCGCGGGGCGACCTCCAGCCCGACGCCGCCCAGGAGGCGACGGCGCAGAAGCTCGACGCCCTCGCGGCGGCGCTGGCGGGCGGCGAGGCCGACAGGCCCTCGCTCTTCGGGCGGCTGTTCGGGGCTAGGCCCGAGCCGCCGCCGCGCGGCCTCTACGTCGTGGGCGACGTCGGGCGCGGCAAGACGATGCTGATGGACCTCTTCTACGACGCCGCCGCCATCGCGCCCAAGCGCCGCGTCCATTTCCATGCCTTCATGGCCGACGTTCACGCCAGGATCCACGAGTGGCGCCAAGCGCGCAAGCGCGGGGAGGTGAAGGGCGACGACCCCATCCCGCCCGTCGCGGCCGCCCTCGCCGACGCGGCGCGGCTGCTGTGCTTCGACGAATTCGCCGTCACCGACATCGCCGACGCCATGATCCTCGGCCGGCTCTTCACGGCGCTCTTCGCCGACCGCGTCGTCGTAGTGGCGACGTCCAACGTGGAGCCAGAGGATCTCTATCGCGACGGACTGAACCGCACGCTGTTCCTGCCCTTCATCGCCGCGCTGCAGGAACGGATGGAGACGGTGCGGCTCGAGGCGGCCCGCGACTTCCGCTACGCCAGGCTGACCGAGGCGGCGACCTGGTTCGTGCCCGCCGACGCCGCGGCCCGGACGGCGCTCGACCGCGCCTTTCTGAGCCTCACCGGCGCGCCGCGGGGCCGGCCCGAACGGCTGCCGCTGCTCGGGCGCGAGATCGCGGTGCCGGAGGCCGTCGGCGGGGTGGCCCGCTTCTCCTTCGCGGCCCTGTGCGATGCGCCGCTCGGCTCGGTCGACTTCCTCTTGATCGCGCGCCACTACGGCACGGTGCTGGTCGACGGCATCCGGGTGATGCGGGCCGACGAACGCAACGTGGTGAAGCGCTTCATCACGCTCGTTGACACGCTCTACGACGAGCAGGTGAAGCTCATCGCCTCGGCCGAGGCCCAGCCCGACGGCCTCTACGACGCGCCGGACGGGCGGGAGATGTTCGAGTTCCGCCGCACCGTGTCGCGGCTCGTCGAGATGCGCTCCGACGGATATCTGGCTCTGCCCCACGGCCACGGGCGCCCGTCGGCGGACACGGGCGGGATCGCGGAGACGTGAGGCGAGGGAGGGGAAAGCGGCACTCGCCACCAGGATGCGAGTTCAGGACGTCGCCGCCGCGAGCACCAGCAGGGCGGCGAACCCGCCGAGCGGCGCCGCATGGGAGAACTCCCGGCGGCGCCCGACCGTGACGATGGCCGCCGCGACGATGATGGCACCGAGTGCCAGTCCCACGCCGCGGCTGGCCGGGAAAGCGACCAGCGCCGCGCTCACGATCTCCAGGCCGCCAGTCACGCGGCACCACCAACGCGGATAGCCCCAACGAGCGAAGTCGTCCTGTGTGACGCGCGTGCCGACGGCATTGAACAGCCCTGCGCCGAAGAAAGCGACGACGAGCAGCCAGACCACGATCATGTGTAGCATCCCGGTACCCTTTCACTGCCCCATAGGGGCGATGGAGGCGTAGGAACGGAGTTCGTCGATGATCGCCCGCCGCGACGGGTTCCACCCGAGCTCGCGCCGGGCAAGCTCGCCCGAGATCACCTGGTCGCACGCGATCGCGTCCGCGAAACCCCAGAGCGCCTGCCGCGCATCGTCCAGCGGCCATGGTTCGACCCGGCCCTCGGCGCCGGCACCCTCGCTTGCCGCACGCGCGATCTCGATGAGCGGGACCGCCGCGCCATGGACACCGTTGAAGATCGACGCCGCAGGCGCCCTCTCGAAGGCGAGCAGGTACAGGTCCGCCAGATCGTCGGCGTGAACCGTCGTCCAACGGTTCTCCCCATCGCCGACGTAGCGCGCCGCACCATGCTCCTTCGCCGAGCCGTACATCATCATCGCGGTCCCGCCGCGGTTTCCGTACACCCACCCCGGACGGATCACGATCGGGTGGACGCCATCGGCGGCGGCGGCGAGGATTTCCCCTTCGAGCGCCTGCCGGAAGCGCACGAGGTCGACGGGATGGAGCGCGCTGTCCTCGGTCGCTGGCGTGTCTCCCGTCGAACCGTAGAGCAGACAGCCGCTCGTGTAGACGAGGCGCTTCGACGTTCCCCGGAGCGCATCGATGATCCCGCGCGTCGCCGCTTCATCGTAGGCCGCCGTGTTCTGGTCGCCTGGCGAGGCGGCGTGAACGACCGCGTCGACACCGCGGGCGGCCTCAGCGATGCTGGCCGCATCGGCGAGGTCGCCGTGGGCCGCCCCGTACCCTAGGTTGGCGAGCTTGGCCGCGCTCGCGTCCGACCGCGCCAGCCCCACGACCTCCTGCCCCGCCGAGGCCAGCCGGCGTGCGACCGCGCCGCCGATCAGGCCCGTCGCACCCGTCACCAAGATCCGCATGTCTCGCTCCTGTTCGCCTTCGATCGGGCGACAAGAGCGAAACGGCGACAGGAAGGGAAATCGCGAGTCGTGATCAAGCGTCATCGCCGCCGCCGATGATGTCAGGCCAGGGTGGCGGCTTCGGAGATGCGGTCGCGCAGCCAAGCCATGGAGGGGTGATCGTCCGCCCGGCGATGCCACATCATGGCCAGCGGCCAGTCGGGCAGCGCGATCGGCGGTTCGTGCACGGCGATGCCGAGCTCGGCCGCCGCGAGCCGTCGGGCGACCCGCGAGGCGACCGTTCCGACCAGATCGGTGTCCGCGACCACGAAGGGCGCGACCAGGAACTGCGGCAGGCTCAGCACGATGCGCCGGACGAGCCCGAGCTCGGCCAGCTTGTGGTCGACGAGGCCTATGCGGTCGTCTTCGGGCGATACGAGGAGGTGTCGCGCCGCTGCGAACGCTTCCAGACCTGCGCCCTCCGCGAAGGCCGGATGGCCACGCCGCGCGATGCACGAGAAGCCCTCGCGAAGGAGGTGTTGGACCAGGATGCGAGCCGACGCCTCGACGGGGAAGCCGACCGCGAGATGCGCTTCGCCGCTGTCGAGCAGGTGGAGCGCTTCGGCCCGGCCGAAGATACCGCGCACCCGCACATCGAGGCGGGGAGCCTCGACGGCGAGCCGCGCCAGCAGCGGCGGCAGCAGGACGAAGGCGGCATAGTCGGACATCGCGACCGTGACGCTGTGATGGGCTGCCGCAGGATCGAACGTCGCCTGCAAAGTGTCCCGCATGAGGCGGAGGGCCGTCGACACGGGACCGGCAAGGTCGTCGGCGCGGGGCGTCGGCTGCATGCCGGTCGGAGAACGGACGAACAGCTCGTCCTTGAACACGTCGCGCAAGCGGGTGAGCGCGCCGCTCATCGCCGATTGGCTGAGGCCGATACGCTGCCCCGCATGGGTGACGTGGCGCTCGGCGTAGAGGGCGTCGAAAGCCTTCAGCAGGTTGAGGTCGAAGCCGGCGACATCCATGGGACATCGATAGGGCAACTGGGTCAGCCAGGGAACCGGCTGCGGCACTCACGACCGACGGCCCTTCGCGATGCCGCCTGACAGCGGACTTCGAGGCCGCTATCGCCCACACCCGTCCGAAGCTGCCAGACCGCCTGCCGACCCTGGGCGGACACTCCCGCGAGGCCCGAGGACACGCCTCAGCCCCGCCCGGTCCCGATGTTGCGCAGGAACACGGGCCAGTCCTCCAGTCGCAGGGCGCCGCCGCTCGCCTGCTCGTGGCCGCCCCCGTAGTTCTCGTCGGCGCCCGGCGGGGCGACGTCGCGCAGGAGGGCGATGAGGTTGCGGGGCAGGGCGGTGCGGGCCGCGAAATGGACCCAGCCCGGCCGATAGCCGTGATTGGCGGCCAGCACCACCTTGTCCTTGAGCCTCATGCGCCACTGCTGCGCGATCAGCGGATGGATCTGGCAGCCCGAAGCCATCTCGATCAGGGCGAAGTCGCCGAACACCTTGGGCGCGATCTTCCTGGCCGCGTCCGTCGCGGCCTTGACCTCGCCGCGCGCGGCGTGGAGCGCGTCGAGCCCCGGATGGCGGCCGCTCAACATGTCCTTCGGGCTGTCGGCGGCCAGAAGCAGGTCGAGCGCCGGGCCGTAGTCGCCCGTCGCGGTGCGGCGGGGCGCGTTGATCAGCGACACCGCCTCTCGGAGGGCGGTGGCGGTGTAGAGCTTCTTCGCCACCGCGAGCTCTGGGAAGGGTGCCTTGTCGCCGAGATCGCCGACGAGGCCCACGGCGCAGAGCCACAGCAGGTCCTCCGCCGGAGCCAGCGCCGAGGCACAGCGGTAGGCCATCAGGCTGGTGGTCGGCACCGGATCCTCGCGGTAGCCGGACAGGACGGTGACGACGCCGTCGCTCTCGGCCGCCTGCCGCGGCACGTGGTGGTCGACCACAACGGTGGGCACGCCGGGCAGCACCGCCTCGGCCCGCGTGCCGAGGTCGCCCACCACGAAACCCCCGACGTCGCGGTCCGCGAACTCGACGCGGATCTCGTTCGACCAAGCGCTCTCGCCCCGGCCGACGACGCGGACCTCGGCGTTGCGCCCCGCGCGGGTCAGCGCCCGCTTGAACAGGGCGCCGGCCGACAGGCCGTCGGCGTCGTTGTGGCACAGCACGGCGACGGGCTTCGACGGGTCGAAGCCCGCCAGCGCCGCCTTGAACTCCCCACCCGTGTCCGTCGCCATGCGCACCTCCGTGGTGCGGCAACGGCGGTGCGACGAGGGCGTTCCGCGGGCGGATCGCCTCATCGTCGCGAAGATGGACGAGGCGGCTCGAAGACGCGCCGCTCCGGTTTCGCCTCACTGACGCCAGCCGAACGGCAGAACGACCGCGTAGAGGCTCCAGTTCAGCACGTTGAACCCCAATGCGGCTTTCCAAGACGCCCCGAAGGCCGGGAGACACAGGAGAGCCACTCCCAACTCGATCGGGACGGAAAACAGGATCACATAATAACTGCCCAGCACGCGCAGGCACGGCGTCTGCGGAGCGTCGCAGACCATGCCGGCGAGCGGCGTTAGGAGAAAGAGAAGTGCTGGCCACAGCCTCGCCGCTGGATAGAGGCTCGCAGACCAAAGGGCGGCACAGCCGAGCCACAGGACCAGACTCGCCATCTTCGATGTCACGAATACGGACCTCAAGCGAATCTCCTCTTGCTTCGAAGGTGATCAAGAATCGCAGAGTTCGGCGTCGGCCTTGGAGGAAATCAAGGCATGACGTGTCGTAGCCGCTGAAGCTTGCATTTTTCCGCTCGCCATAGCTGATTCGCCCCGAACGGCAGGGGATACGGCGATGCGGCAGGCCACGGTAGAGCGCAAGACCAGCGAGACGGCGATCCGGGTCGAGCTCGACCTCGACGGGTCCGGCACGGCCGAGATCCGCACCGGCGTCGGCTTCTTCGACCACATGCTCGACCAGATCGCCCGTCACGCCCTCTTCGACCTGAAGGTCGAGGCCGAGGGCGACCTCCACATCGACGACCACCACACGGTGGAGGACACCGGCATCGCGCTCGGCCAGGCGATCGCGCAGGCGCTCGGCGACAAGCGCGGCATCCGGCGCTACGCCGACTGCCACCTCGCCATGGACGAGTGCCTGACTCGCGTGGCGCTCGACTTCTCCGGCCGACCCTTCCTGGTGTTCCGCACCGCGTTCCACACCGGCAAGATCGGCACATTCGACACGCAGCTCGTGCGCGAGTTCTTCCAGGCCCTGGCGGTCCACGCCGCCCTGACGCTGCACGTCGAGACCCTCTACGGGGTGAACGACCACCACATGGCTGAGAGCTGTTTCAAGGGCGTGGCGCGGGCGATGCGCCAGGCCGTGTCGATCGACGAGCGCAGCCGCGACCGCATCTCCTCGACCAAGGGGACGCTCGGCGGGTGACCCGCTCCGCCGCTCACCCGGCCAGCGCGCCGCGATAGGCCGCGACCGCCGCGGCCCAGCCCATCTCGAGCGCGTCGGCGGTGAGCTCGTGCCCGATCGAGGCCTCGTGGAGGCCCGGCAGCGCCGCGACGAGCGGGGGGAGGTTGTGGAGGTTGAGGTCGTGGCCGACGTTGACCACGAGGCCCAGCGCCGCGGCGCGCCGCCCCGCCTCGGCGCAGCGGTCGAGCAGCGCCGCGTGATCGTTGCGCGCGAAGGCGGCCCCGTAGCCGCCCGTGTAGATCTCGATGCCGTCGGCGCCCACGCCCGCGGCCCGGTCGACCGCGTCGGCTTCGGGGTCGACGAACACGATCGCGCGGCAGCCGCGGCGCTTCAGCCGCGCCACGGCGCCCCGGACGAGCCCGGCCTGGTCGCCGTCGAGGCGCCAGCCCTCGTCCGACGTGAAGGTGTCGGGCGCGTCGGGCACCAGGGTGCATTGCTCGGGCGCCACGCTCTCGACGAGCGCCATGAAGCTCTCGTCGGGATAGCCCTCGATGTTGAACTCGAAGGCCGGGCGCCAGGGCAGCATCATGTCGGCCAGGGCCGGGACGTCCGAGCGGCGGATGTGGCGCTGGTCCGGCCGCGGGTGAACGGTGAGGCCGTCGGCGCCGGCGTCGCGCGCGAGCCACCCGAAGCGCAGGACGTCCGGCACGCCGGTGCGCCGCGCGTTGCGCAGCAGCGCGATCTTGTTGAGGTTGACGCTCAGCCTGGCCATCTCACGCCGCTCCCACCGGATCATCGGCCCGGAACGTCACCACCAGCACGTCGCGGAAGGATGGCCGGGACGGGTCCAGTGCGGTGATCGGGCTCACGCCGTGGAAGACGCGGTGGTCGTCGACCAGCGACGCGTCGAGCGGCGCCGACAGCGTCGCGGTCTCGA
Organism: Lichenihabitans sp.; assembly: GCA_965214345.1. Classification (GTDB taxonomy): domain Bacteria; phylum Pseudomonadota; class Alphaproteobacteria; order Rhizobiales; family Beijerinckiaceae; genus Lichenihabitans. The sequence goes on from CBDCBJ010000001.1 coordinate 81,350, forward strand.
CGGGGTGGCGCGCCGCATCCGCGATCGTGCTGATGCCGCCGTCCACGTTCTCGCGCCGCACCATCATCACCAGCACCCAATCGACGCCGTCGCGATGCAGGCCCTCGGGGGTGGGTCGGCCGCTCTCGCCCGGCCGCGCCTCGATGCGGAACTGGTGCATCTCGACGTGCCAGGCCGTCGGCCGCAGCGCCGCGGGCGTGGCTTCGGTGAAGACGTGCAGGCAGCTCGCCATCAAGGCGCGATTGACGGGGTGGAGCGCGGTCTCGGCGCGCACGGGCTCGAAGACGCGCGCCACGCCGCCGTTGAGCGGGTTGTGGTCCCGCGTCTGGAAATGGGGCTGCGGGGGTTTCGGCGCGAGTCCGCCCGGCGTCACCGAGAAACACGCGAAGCGGCGCTTCCGGTAGGTGCCCCCGTCCGCCATGAAGGTGTCGGGCCCGAGGTCGTCCCAGCTCCGCGCGTAGCCGTCCCAATCGGATCCGCCGGCCGCCGCGATGAGGCGCTGCATCGTCGCGCCGGCGACGAAATCATAGCCATCGCGGGTGAGCCGCGCGATGACGCTCTGCGCCTCGGCCGGTGCGGCGGGGAGGGGGACGCTGGCGGAGTGGGTCATGGGTCGTCGATCCGAGGCTCGACACCGAGCGCTAGCCCGCTCCCAGCGAAAGGATCGGCGGAACTCGCCCGCTGGTACGGGACGACCGGCATAGAGCCTGTCCGCCTCGCGTTGAAGAGAATATTGGGCGTCGACCGACGATGAGGCCCGGCTTTCTTGCATGCCGGGGCCGGCGAGCCGAGCCAACGCGGGGAGGGGTGGCCGCGCGAAGACCTCCGATGTCGAAGCCGAGAGAAGAACGGCGTGGGAGAACCCCACCGTCGCGCTCAGCCCGCCATCATGCTCTGGACGCGGCGCATCACGTCGCCGTGATCGTAGGGCTTGCCCACGAAGGCGGCGCCTTCGGGGAGGTCGCCGGCCCGGGGGGTGGCCCGGCCGGACACGATCATCGTCTTCAGGGCCGGCCGATGGACCCGCACCCAGCGCGCCAGCGCGTATCCATCGATCGAGCCCGGCATCTCGACGTCGGTGAACAGCAGGGCGACGTCGCTCCGCCTCTCGAAGATCTGCAGGGCTTCGTCGGCGTTGGTGGCTTCCAACACCTCGAACCCTTCGTCCTCGAAGAGCTCGATCACCATCATTCGGACGAGGGGCTCGTCCTCGACGATCAGGACCACGGCCCGCCCATGCATGGTTGCTTCAGTCATGGACGGGCTACGCCCAACGGGCGACAATGTTCCTCGCCGCCTCGCGGCGTCGCCAAGCGCCGCCCCGAGGCCTGTCGGTGCGGATCCGGGGACCGGAACCGGGCCTCGCGCGGGGCACTTGTCGATCGGAACGCCGATCATCGAGGGTCGGATCGTGCAATTCTTGGGTGAGCGGGACGGGATGACAGCGACGGCATCGTACAGCGTGGGTCCTTCGGCGGGTTCTGGATGGACGGCTTGGCTCAGGCCGGCGATCGTCCGGTTCGCTCCGGGCGGCTCGCCGCCGGCGCGTCCGGACGGCGGGACACGGTCCGATCGCCCGTTCCACCTCGTCGATGCCGGGTACCCCGTCCCGCCCGGCGCCATCGTGGTGCCGGTCCGCAGCGGCGACGCCACGATCCGGTCGGCGCGCTGGGAGACCCCTGGGGTGTCGGTCCCGCGCGCCGCCGCGCCGCCGGTCGGGACGGTCCTGATCTGCACCGGGCGGGGCGAGTTCATCGAGAAATACTTTCCCGTCGTGGCCGAACTGCAGGAGCGCGGCTTCGCGGTCGTGATCTTCGACTGGCGCGGCCAGGGACTGTCGCGGCGTCCGCTCCGCGACGCCCAGAAGGGCCACGTCGACCATTTCTCGGACTACGAGGGCGACCTCCTCGCCGTGGTGGATCAGGTCCTCGTGCCCTTCTGCCCGAAGCCCTGGTTCGGGCTGGCGCATTCGATGGGCGGCGCCATCGCGCTCAATGCCGCGGCGGACCGGCCCGACCTGTTCCGGCGCCTGGTGGTCTCCGCCCCGATGGTCGAGATCGCCCGGCTGCCGTTCAGGACGACGGCGCGAGCCCTGGCGCGCCTGTGCCGCTACGGCGGCCTCGCGACCCGCTTCGTGCCCGGCGGGCGCGGGCGCGCCACGCTGTTTCGCGCCTACGAGGAGAACCTCCTCACGTCGGACGAGACGCGCTACCGCGCGGTGCTGGACTATCTGCGGGTGGAGCCGCGCCTGACGCTCGGCGCCCCGACGCTCGGCTGGCTCCATGCCGCCTTCACCGCCATGGCGAGGCTCCACGCCGACGATTTCCCCGAGCGGATGAGGACGCCCGTGCTGGCCGTGGTGCCGGGCTACGACCTCGTGGTGGAGCCGCGCGCGACCGAGCGGCTGGTGGCGCGGCTCCGCGCCAGCCGGGCCGTGACGGTGCCGGGCTGCCGGCACGAGATCCTGATGGAACGCGACACTTTCCGGCAGCAGTTCTGGGCGGCCTTCGACGCCTTCGTGCCCGGGTCCGAGTGAGCGTCGGGTCGCTCAGGCGCGGCGCAGCCCCACGATGGACAGGCCGGCCAGCGCGGCCGAGAGCAGCGCGTTCCAGGCCGCGAGCGACAGGCCGAGCACCCGCATGGCGGCCTCGTCGCAGCGCACGACCGTGACGGTGTTCAACTGCTTGAGGAAATCGCCGACATCGGCCGGCGCGTCGGCCGCGCCGGAACAGCCGGTGGGGCCGGCCCAGAGGTGCCACTCCACGCCGGCGTGATAGGCACCGAGCACCGCCCCGGCGGCGAAGAGCGCCGCCAGCAGGACGAAGCCGGCCCGCCCGAGCGCGGGAGGCAGCCGGTGGCCGGCGAGGGCCAGCGCCGCCGCCGGGAGGATCGCGGCGTAGAACGGGATGCGCTCTTTCAGGCAGAGTTCGCACGGGTTGTAGCCGCGGGCCTGCAGCATCCAGACCGCCGCCACCGTGGCGATCGAGACGAGCGCGACGGCGCCGGCCAGGAGAGCCCGGGACGGGGCCTGTGTCGTCGTGACGGTGTCGCGCATGGAGCCCTCGCCGATGCTCAGATCACGGAGGTCGCGACGTAGAACCCCGCCGCGACGAGGAGGAGGAAACCGATCAGGATGGCGGCGAAATGGCGCTCCAGCGCGCCGCGGATCGGATCCCCGTAGCGGTTGAGGAGCCCCGCGACGAGGAAGAACCGCCCGGCGCGCGTGACGATCGAGAGGAGCACGAAGGCGGCGAAATTGTACCCGAGCAGCCCGCTGACGATCGTGACGAGCTTGTAGGGGATCGGCGTGAAACCCTTGATCAGGATGAGGAGCCAACCCCAGCGGGCGTAGGCGGCCCGCATGGCGTCCATCTTGTCGCCGTAGTGGTAGGCCGCGATCAGCCACTGTCCCACCGTGTCGTAGAGCAGCGCCCCGATGGCGTAGCCCAGCATGCCGCCGAGCACCGACGACACCGTCGCGATGGCGGCATAGGTCCAGGCCCGGCGCGGCTGGGCCAGCGCCATCGGCACCAGGATCAGGTCCGGCGGGATGGGGAAGAAGGAGCTTTCCGCAAACGCCACGGCTCCCAGCGCCAGCGGGGCATGGCGGCTCTGGGACAGCGCGAGCGTCCAGCGGTAGAGGCTGTTGAACATGGGGCGGGCTTAGAGGAGGGGTGCCGGGAAGTCCATGCCGGCGAGCGCCGGCGGCCCGGTGTCCCGAACATCCCCAGGCGCCGCGAAGCCATCGACCGCTGCACCGCGCGTCGGGGTGCCGTCGACCCGTTCGGTGCTTCAGCGTCTCCCCCCGCCGCCGCCGCATGGCCGCGAGCCTTGACAGGCGCCGGTCCGGCGTCGCCTCTCCACACCGCCGCCACGCGACCCCGAGACCCGAGATCCTCATGCGCCGACCCCTCGCCGTCGCCCTGTCGCTCCTCGCCGCCTCGCCCGCCGTCGCGGCGTCGCCCGCGCCGCTGGGCGCCGACCGGGCGATGGTGGTGACGGCCCAGCACCTCGCCTCCGAGGTGGGCGCCCAGGTGCTCAGGGACGGGGGCAACGTCGTCGACGCCGCCGTGGCGGTCGGCTACGCGCTGGCGGTGGTGTTCCCCGCCGCCGGCAACCTCGGCGGCGGCGGCTTCATGAACATCCGCCTCGCCGACGGTCGGTCCAGCTTCGTCGACATGCGCGAGAAGGCGCCGGGGGCCGCCACCGCGACGATGTTCCAGGACGCGCAGGGGGACGTCGTGAAGGGCCGCTCGACCGACACCTGGCTCGCCGTCGGCGTGCCCGGCACGGTGGCGGGGCTCGAATGGGCGCGCGACCATTACGGCTCGATGCCCCGCGCCGCCCTGATCGCCCCCGCCATCCGGCTCGCGCGGGACGGCTTCGTCCTCGCGCCGGCCGACGCGAGCCTGCTCCAGCTCGGTGCCCCCGATTTCGCCGAGGACCCGCAGACCGCGGCCGTGTTCACCCACGACGGCAAGCCCTACGCGGTCGGCGACCGGCTGGTGCAGCCGCAGCTCGCCGCGACGCTGGACGCCATCGCGGCCGGGGGTGCCGACGCCTTCTACCGGGGCGGGGTCGGGCAGGCCATCGCGGCGGCGAGCCGCGCCGGCGGCGGCCTCATCACCGAGGCCGACCTCGCCGCCTACAGGGTCCGGGACCTCGAGCCGGTTCGCTGCTCCTACCGGGGCTACGCGATCCAGTCCGCACCGCCGCCCAGCGCCGGCGGCGTCGCGATCTGCGAGATCCTTCACATCCTCGAAGGCTACGACCTCGGCGCCATGGGGTTCCACTCGGCCGCCGAGGTCCACGTCATGGCGGAGGCGATGCGCCGCGCCTATCGCGACCGCCAGGGCCTCGGGGATCCGGCCTTCGTGCATGACGATATCGCCAGGCTGGTCGACAAGGCCTACGCGGCCAAGCTCCGGGCCGGGATCGACCCCGTGAGGGCGACGCCGTCGGCCGCGCTCGACGCGTCCGCCGAGACGAAGCCGGAGGGCCGGCAGACCACCCAATATTCGATCGCCGACGCCGCCGGCGACGCCGTCTCGGTCACCTACACGCTGAACTCCTGGTTCGGGCTGCGGCGCGTCGCCGGCGACACGGGCGTGCTGATGAACAACGAGATGGACGACTTCGCCGCGAAATCGGGCGCGTCGAACCAGTTCGGCCTCGTCGGCAGCGACGCCAACGCCGTGGCGCCCGGCAAGACGCCGATCTCCTCCATGAGCCCGACGATCCTCACGAAAGACGGCCGGCTCGCCATGGTGATCGGCAGCCCCGGCGGCTCGCGCATCATCACCATCACGCTCGAGGCCATCGTCAACGTGGTGGACCACGGCATGACGGTCTCGGCCGCCATCGACGCGCCGCGCCTCCACATGCAGTGGATGCCGGACGTCGTCGAACTCGAGCCCGAGGCGCTCTCGCCCGACACCCGCAGGATCCTCGAGGGCGAGGGCTACAGCTTCAAGGACAAGGCGCCCTGGGGCCAGGCGGCCGGCATCACCACCGAAATCTTCGGCCAGGACGGGGGCGCGAACAACCTCGCCATCCCCTACCTCGCCAAGCCGCCCAAGCCCTATCGCCTCTACGGCGCCGACGACGACCGGGATCCCGTGGGGTCGGCGGCGGGCTATTGAGGGTGAACCTGACGGGCTACGAGTGATGTCCGAACCGCGCCTCCGCGCCGCCAAGCCGCCGGGCAACATCGAGCCCCTCGCCACGCTGCCGGTCTTCCTCAAGCTCGGCGGCCGTCGGGTCCTCGTGGCCGGGGGCACATCCCCGGCGGCGTGGAAGGCCGAACTGCTCGCCGCCGCCGGCGCCCATGTCGTCGTGGCGGCGGCCGAGCCCTGCGCCGAGATGGAGGATCTCGCCGCGGCGCTGCCGGAGCGGTTGACCCTGCATCGCCGGCCCTGGAACCCCGCCGACTTGGCCGGCGCCGCCATCGCGGTCGGGGCGTTCGAGTCCGACGAGGGCGAGCCGTTCCGCGCCGCCGCCCGGGCCGCCGGCGTGCCCGTCAACGTCATCGACGTGCCGCCGCTCTGCGAATTCCAGTTCGGCACGGTCGTGGCGCGCTCGCCGCTCGTCATCGCCATCTCGACCGACGGCGCGGCGCCCGTGTTGGGGCAGGCCCTGCGCGCCCGGATCGAGGCGCTGCTGCCGCGGGAGATCGGGGCCTGGGCCCTGGCCGCCAAGGCCTGGCGCGAGCCGCTCCAGGCCTTGAGGCTCGGCTTCGTGGCGCGGAGGCGGTTCTGGGAGCTGTTCGCCGACATGGCGCTCGAAGGCGGCGACCGCGCGCCGCGCGAGGAGGATCGCCTGCTCTGCATGGCGGCGGCGGCCAGCACCGAGCGGACCGGCGGCGGGCGCGTCATCCTCGTCGGCGCGGGGCCGGGGCCGGCCGACCAGGTGACGCTCGGCGCCGTGCGGGCGCTGCAGTCGGCCGACGTCATCCTGCATGAAGCCGGCGTCGCCGCGGGCGTGCTGGGCCTCGGCCGGCGCGAGGCGCGCCGCGTTGCGGCGTCCGGCCATGCCGACGCCGATCGCTCCAGTGCATTGTCCCTCGCCCAAGAGGGTCGGACGGTGGCCTGGGTCGGGTTGGGGGATCCGGTCGCCTGCGCGGCCTGGTCGACGCGGCGCGGCGGGCTGGACGGGTCCGGAGTCGCCGTCGAGACGGCCCGCGGCCTGCGCTGCGAGGCCTGCCCGCGGGGCTGCGCGGCCGGCGGGAGCGAGGCCGACGTCGTTCAGTGATCGGGCTTGAGGGTCCGGGTCCCGCCGTGCGAGGCATGGCCGCCCTTGCGGCCCGCCTGGGCGGCGAGGCGATGGTCCTGCGAGAAGCTGCGCTTCTCCGGATCGACGCTCTGGCCGCCCTTGCGGCCCGCCTGCGACGCCAGGGCGTGGTTCTGGGAGAAGCTGCGCTTCTCGTTGGGGACGCTCTCGCCCCCCTTGCGCGCGATGGCCCGCCGCTTTTCCAGGTCCATGGAGGCGAAGCCCCGGGTCGACCGCATCGCGAAATGTTGTTCCTCGGGCATGGCCGACTCGCTCGCGTTGGATGATGTCGTGATCCGTTGAACGCGGCGCCTACTCGCGAGTTCCTGCCCGTCGTCGAGGCTGCTTCACTCCGGCGCGGCGCAGTCGGTCGACATCTCGACCGCACTGCACAGTATTGTTGGCCCCTTGAGCTTGAGCCGAGCTGTTGGACCGGCGGTGTTTGCGGCCCATGTGGCACTCAGATGTCGCCCGAACCCATCATCCGAGAAGCGTGTCGAACCCGCCCGACGAGGCGGTCAGGCCTCCGCTTCGCGACGGGGTCGCCGGGGCCGGCTCGGATGCTCCTCGTTGCGGACCGGCGCCTGGCTCGGCGGATGGCTCCGGGCCGGTCCGTCCTCGTGCCGGGGGCGCCGCGGCGGCGCTTCGGCGGCCGGCTCGATGCGCGGGTCGGCGTTCTCGCCGCGCCGGATGGCCTCGGCGAACTGGCGGGCGGCGCCGTCACGGACCTCGAACTTGGTCTCCCGGTCGAAGATGCGGATCGCCCCGATGTCGCCCTTGCCGACGCCGCCGCGGCGGCACAGCATGGGCAGCAGCCAGCGCGGGTCGGCGTTGTTGCGACGCCCGATGTTCAGGCGGAACCACGCGCCGCTCCCGCCCGCCCCGGAGGCCGGGCCGCCCTCGCCGCCGCGCGGACCGTCGCGATCCCGCTGGGGTGCCTCGTGATCGTTGCGGGGGCGGCGCGGGGGCTGCGAGCCGGGATCGGTCACGTCCTCGGGCGCCGGCAGGCGGGAGCGGTAGACCCGCACCAGCGCGGCCGCCACCTCCTCGGCCGAGCGGCGCTCCAGCAGTTGACGCGCCATCGCGAGGTCGTCCTCGCTCGGCTCCTCGGCCAGGAGCGGGTCCTGGGCCATGCGGTCCTGGTCGAGCCTGCGGATCTCGTCGGCGGTGGGCGGCGCCGCCCAGGTGGCCTCGGCCTTGGCCATGGCGAGGAGGCCCTCGGCCCGCCGCCGCCGCGCCGGCGGCACGAGCAGCACGCTCACGCCCTTCCGGCCGGCGCGGCCGGTGCGGCCGGAGCGGTGCTGCAGCGTCTCGGCGTCGTTCGGCAGGTCGGCGTGGACCACCAGGGAGAGGCCCGGCAGGTCGATGCCGCGCGCCGCCACGTCGGTGGCGACACACACCCTGGCCCGTCCGTCGCGCAGCGCCTGGAGCGCGTGGTTGCGCTCGTTCTGGCTGAGTTCGCCCGACAGAGACACGGTCGAGAAGCCGCGTTCGAGCAGCGCCGACTGGAGGTGCCTCACGGTCTCGCGCGTGTTGGCGAAGACGAGCGCGCTCGGCGGCTCGTAGAAGCGCAGCAGGTTCACCACCGCGTGCTCGACCTCGCGCGGGGCGATGCGCACGGCCCGATACTCGATGTCGGCGTGGCCCCGCGCGCCGCCCGAGACCGCGATGCGCAGCGCGTCGCGCTGGTAGCGCTGCGCCAGCGTCACGATGCCCTTCGGCAGGGTGGCGGAGAACAGCAGCGTGCGCCGCTCTTCGGGGGTCGTCTGCAGGATGAATTCGAGGTCGTCGCGGAAGCCGAGGTCGAGCATCTCGTCGGCCTCGTCGAGCACCACCGCCCGCAGCGCCGACGGGTCGAGGTTGCGGCGCTCCAGGTGATCCCTCAGGCGTCCCGGCGTGCCCACCACGATGTGGACCCCGAACGACAGCGCGCGCGCCTCGCGACGGGCGTCCATGCCGCCGACGCAGGACACGATCCGGGCCCCGGCCGGCTTGTAGAGCCAGGCGAGCTCCCGCTCGACCTGGAGGGCGAGTTCGCGGGTCGGCGCCACGATGAGCGCCAGAGGTGCCGCGGCGGTCGGCATCGTGTCGGCCTCGCCCATCAGGGTCGGCGCGATGGCGAGCCCGAAGGCGACGGTCTTGCCCGAGCCGGTCTGGGCCGAGACCAGGAGATCACGCCCCGCTTCGGCCTCGAGGACGGCGGACTGGACCGGGGTCGGGTCCTGGTAGTCGCGTTCGGCCAGGGCACGCGCGAAGGAGGGAGCTGTCGGAGGGAATGCCACGCTTTGTTTCGTGCCTCGTAGAGGGCGGCGCCAGCGAGGCCGGATCGCCGATGTGGGTCGCCGCGCACGGGCATCCGCGGGGCGGACCGCCGCGAGGCCATGCGCCTGCCGCGAGGCGCGTGGTCGAGGCCGTCCGTCCCGCGACACCCTCGTCGCGGCCCTGCGACGCTTCGGCCCATGCCGGGCACTGCGTCTTGCACTGAGAGATGGTCCTTAAGGCACTCCGGCACAATCGGCGACCCCTGCCCGCCGTCAAAGAAAGCGGCGATCCTCCGGCGCGGCCGGTGTCAAGGCGGCGATGATGCGCCAGATCACTGCGGCGGAGCGGGGCGGGCTCGCGCGGCGAAACCCGTCCCGGCGCGGCCCGACACTTGCGAACGCCGGCACGCGTGCTGAAATTCGAGCGGTAGCCCGGGAGACAGATGCGGTGAGTGACGAGTCCGACGATTGGGAGGTTTCCCCCCGCGCGCAGCCCAGACCCGCCGATTACGGCTTCGATCTGGATCGCGCGCTGTCCGCCGTGGTGGGGCTCAGCGCCCGCGTCGCCGAGGACGCCTACACGGCCGAGACGCTCGGCGTCGAGCGCGGCGGCAACGGCGTCGTCATCCGCGAGGACGGCGTGGTGCTCACCATCGGCTACCTCGTCACCGAGGCCGAGGAGGTGCTGCTCGAGACGCACGACGGCAACGTCGTGCCCGGCCACGTGCTGGGCTACGACGGCGGGACCGGCTTCGGCCTCGTCCAGGCGCTGGAGCCGCTGGGGCTGCCGGCGCTCAAGCTCGGGGATTCGCGCCACGCCGGGGTCGGCGAGCGCGTCATCCTGGCGGGCTCGGGCGGCCGGCGCCACTCCGTGGCGGCCGAGATCGTCGCCCGGCAGGAGTTCGCCGGCTATTGGGAATACCTGATCGAGGAGGCCATCTTCACCGCGCCCGGCCACCCCAACTGGGGCGGGGCTGCGCTGATCGGCGGGGCGGGCGAACTGCTCGGCATCGGCTCGCTTCAGCTCCAGCACCAGGTGAACGGCGGCCGCCTCAAGGCCCTCAACATGGTGGTGCCGAGCGAGCTGCTCGTGCCGATCTACGACGATCTCCTGTCCGGCAAGGGCGGCCACGCGGCGCGGCCCTGGCTCGGCGTCTACGCGCATGAGATCGACAAGAACGTCGTCATCGTGGGCGTGGCCGACAAGGGTCCGGCGGACCGGGCCGGGCTGCGCAAGGGCGACGTCGTCAAGGTCGCGGCCGGGATGGACATCGCCAACCTGGCCGACTTCTACCGGTCCATGTGGGCGCTGGGCGGCCCCGGCGTCGAGGTGCCCCTGACCCTCGAACGCGAGGGCGACGTCTTCGACCTGCGCGTCACGGCGGCGGACCGGCGGCAGTTCCTGAAGGCGCCGCGCCTGCACTGACGCGGCCGCGCCGCGGAAACGCGAGCGTAACCATCCCGGCCTATGGTTTTCGGACAGTCTCAGAGTTCCGGAAAAACCGTCGATGGCCCCTGCAACGCTCCTCAGCCTTCGCGACCGGATGATTCCGCCCACCGGCCGCCGGCCCGAGTCCGTGCGGTCCGGCGTCGCCCGGCGGGGAGCCGCTTCGGTGAGGACGCCGGAGGTCGAGCGCGTGCTGCATCTCGCCACCGACCTCTTCGGCGTCGCCGTGGCGGCGCTGGTGCTGGCCGGCCCCGAGGGTTTCGCCGTCACGGCCGTGTCGGCGGCCGACGGTTGCGGCGCCGACGGCGCCGTCGCGGCCGCCGAGCGCCTGTTCGAGGTCCTGGCCGCCTCCGACGCGGCCGCGGAGGACCGTCCGGCCGGCGTCATGGAGGAGGTCGTGCCCGGCCGCGGATTCCTCGCCGCCACCCCGATCCTGTCCGTCGCGGGCCGCTGCATCGGCGCCGTCTGCCTCGTCGACGGGACGCGCGCCGCGCTCCTCACCAGCCTCCAGCGGCGTCTCTTCGCCGAGTTCGGCGGCCTCGTGGCGCCGGCGCTGGGCGCCTCCGCGTCGGCGGCCCCGACGCCGGCGGCGGCGCGCGACAGCCGGGACCGGCTCCAGGAGATCGCCGACGCCGAACCCGACGCCTTCGCGCTGTTCGACACCGAGGGCCGCTGCCTCCTGCGCAACGGGTCCTTCGACGCGCTGCTCGGCACGGCGTCGGCACCGCCGGCCCCCCGGCCCGCGCTCGCCGAGGCCCGGGGCTGCGAGGCGAGCTGGGTCGCGCTCCGCCTCGCCCGCGACGTGCCGCCGGTCGGCGTCTACCGGGCCGCGCTGGCGGACGGCACGTGGCTCAGCGTCGAGGAACGCCGCGGCCCGCACGGCCGCAGCCTCCTCGCCCGCCTGGAGTCGCGCGACGCCTTCGGGGGAACCGGCGACCTGGCGCTGCTCTTCGAGCGCTGTCCCTACCCGATGTTCGTGTTCGACCGGGGCACGCGCGCCATCCTGGCCGTCAACGCGGCCGCCCTGGCGCTCTACGGCTGGGACCGCGACGCCTTTCTCGCCCTCGACCTCGACGGCATCGGCCCGGTCGGGGCCGAGACGGCAGACGCGGGCGTGGGCTGGACCCACAGGGCCCGCGACGGCCGCCCGCTGCTGGTCACGGGCCGCACCATCGACCTCGACCACCGCGGCCGCCCCGCCATCCTGGTCACGGTGCTGGCCGGCGTGCCGGCGGTCGAGGCCGTCTGACGCGCCGTCAGACGAGGCCCCGGGCCCTGCCGGCGCCTGCCCGCCGGCTCCCCGTCACCGCTCCTGCTTGGCGACGCCGCGCATCGGGGTGAACTCGGCGGGGATCACCGCCTTGTCCGAGAGCTTGCCGTCCGGCGCCACCTTGACGAGGTCCTTCGCCGCCATGGCGAGGATCAGGCCGGGAAGACCCGCCATGCCGCTGCCGGCGTCCCCGCCCATCATCACGGAAGGGACCAGCGGCATCTTGCCGTCGCGCGCCATGTCGACCAGCGCCGTCATGATGGTCTGGCGCATCAGGTTGTCGGTGCCGCCGATCGCGTCGGCGCGGACCTTGGCGGCGAAGGCCTCGGCTTCCGCCGTGATGCGGATGCCCTCGGCGGCCCGGGTCCGGCGCGCCGTCTCGGCGGCGCCCTCGTTCTCGGCGATGCGGATCGACAGTTCGGATCGCGTGATGCCGGCCTGCTGGTCGGCCAGCGCCACCTGCTCGTTCAGCGCCTTGCGCTTGCTCGCCGCCTCCTGCTGGTCGACGAAGGTCTTCTGCTCCTCGCGCGCCAGTTGACGGGCGCGGAGCTGCTCCAGCATGGCCTCCATGCGGGTGTCGCCGGGCGCGGGGCGGGGCGTGCCGATCATCACCTCCTCGATCTCGATGCGGTGCTCGGCCAGGCGCGCCTTCATGGCGGCCAGCGCCTCCTTGCCGATCTCGACGCGGCGCTCGATGAAGTCGAGCAGCGTGTTCCGCTGCGCCGTATCCTTGAAGTAGGACGACACGAAGGGGTCGAGCGTCTGGTTGACGAGCCGCTCGATTTGGCTGAACCGCTGGATGACGTGGGGGGCGTTGACAGGCGCGATATGGGCCACGATCGACAGCGGCACCAGGATCTCGAAAGCGTCGCGGGTGATGACCGGGATCTCGCGCAGGTCGTCGTCGTAGCTGCGGCCGTTCGGCAGGGCCGCGGTGCTGACGACGCCGGCGATCCAGCGGAGCTGGAAGTTCGTCGTCGGCACGTCGACCACCTCGGCCGCATAGGGGTTGATGGCGTATTTGCCGGGCTCGAGCGGGCGTCGCCAGATGCCGCGGCTGCCGACCTCGACGGTGCGGCCGCGGCCGTTCTCCGCCGTCATGGCCTCCTCGGCCTCGCGCCCCACGAAGGAGTTGATGACGCCGACGGTCCCGATGTCGATGCGGCGCTTGCCCGTCACCTCCACGGTGGCGAAGAGGCGGTTGAGGAAATAGGTGCCGTCGACCAGCACCTGCTCCTGCCGGCCGCGGCGGCCGCCCGCGGCGAGGAACCGGCCGATGTTCTGGAACGAGTTGTGGAACCGGTCCGGGTCGGCCGGGTCGGTGCCGACCGTGGGGGCGATGATCTCGCCGTGCTGCAGCGCCGGGCCGTCCTGCACGGTGACGATGCCGATCCGGTCCTTGTCGATCACCACCGGGCGGAAGCCGTCGCGGTCAACCAGCATGGCCTGGAACTGGGCGTCGTCCTTGGTGGCGGCGTCGAGGTGGTGGATGGCGTCCTCGGTGATGACGGCGAACAGCGCCGTGTTGATCGCGTAGGTGCCCGAGCGCAGGATGCGACGCTGCGGGCCGGCCTGGCCGCCGCCCTCGAGGAAGGCGCGCGCGTCGTCGACGGCGACGTCGTGCGGCCATTCGGCGAGCGCCTGCCCCGATTCGAGCGGGCGCCCGACGCGCGCCACGAGATAGGCGATCTGGTCGATGGCGATCAGCCGGCGCTTGTGCACCCGGTACTTGAAGGGCGTCAGCACGTGCCAGCCGCCACGGATCACCTCGGGCAGGAACCCGGCATTGCCGGCGATCGCCATGGGGCCGAACGGCTCCCGGCTGCGCCGGGCGCTCCAACGCCGCTCGACGATGCCGTATTGGGTGTTGGGGATGTAGACGTAGCTGCCCCGCAGCAGCGAGACGAGCAGCGACAGGAGAACCGCCGCGAGGACGGCGAGAAACGGGTGCGTCAACAGGCTGTCGAGCACCGGAACGAGGTCGGACATGGGGGTGGCACCGATGGCCGCCGGCGCCTCGTCATGGTCTCGATATCAGACCGTGGGCCGTCCCGGCGGGGCCGACGACCTTTTACGCCCGATCGTCGATGGGTTGAAGATGATGCCAGGATTTATTCCAGCTCTGCTCGCGGCGCCGACCGAGGCTCGGCGGACGGCCGGTTGACGGCAGGTCGGGATCGGGAAAGCATCGCGGCACGGACCCGCCGGCCGCCCTCGGCCGACCCCGCGTCGCCGCTGTCCTCGATCGATCATGTTGGGAATAAATTATTCTTGTCAGGATTATGACGGCGCTCTATGACGAGGCTTCGGACCCTGCGATTGCGGAGCGGCCCATGTGCGGCATCGTCGGACTTTTCCTGAAGGACCCGGTGCTGGAGCCCGACCTCGGGCACCTCCTGTCCGGCATGCTCGCCACCATGTGCGACCGCGGCCCCGACAGCGCCGGTTTCGCCGTCTATGGCGAGGGGGCTCCCGGCCGGGCCAAGATCACGGTGCAGAGCGCCGACCCCGACGCGGCCTTCGACGGGCTCGCGGCGTCGCTCGGGCGCGCCCTCGGCGCCCCGGTCGGCTTCGCCCGACGCTCCAGCCATGGCGTGCTCGACGTGCCGGCGGAGGCGGGTGCCGAGGCCCGCCGGATCCTGCGCCAGCACCATCCCGCGCTCCGCGTCATGGCGGCCGGCGACGCCATCGAGATCTACAAGGAGGTCGGCTACCCGACCGCCGTGGCGGAGCGCTTCGACCTCGACGCCATGACGGGCACGCACGGCATCGGCCACACCCGCATGGCGACCGAATCCGCCGTCACGACGCTCGGCGCCCATCCCTTCTCGACGGGCCCCGACCAGTGCCTCGTGCACAACGGCTCGCTGTCCAACCATTCCAACCTGCGCCGCCGGCTGGCGCGCGACGGGGTGACGCTCGAGACGCAGAACGATTCCGAGGTGGCGGCCGCCTATCTCACCTGGCGCATGGACCAGGGGCTGGACCTCGGCCAGGCGCTCGAGAAGGGCCTCGAGGACCTCGACGGGTTCTACACCTTCGTGGTCGGCACCAAGACCGGCTTCGGCGTGCTGCGCGACCCCGTCGCCTGCAAGCCCGCCGTGCTGGCCGAGACGGACCGCTACGTCGCGTTCGGGTCCGAGTACCGCGCGCTGGTGGGCCTGCCCGGCATCGACGAGGCCCGCGTCTGGGAGCCCGAGCCCGCCACCGTCTATTTCTGGGAACGCTGAGGATGCCCGTCGTCGACCTCGCGACCTCCAAGCTCCGCGACCTCAACCAGGCGCTCCACCGCCAGGGGCCAGGCACCAACGAGACGCTGTGGGAGGTCGTCAACCCGCGCGGCGCCCACGCCGTCGCGGTGGGCATCAAGGCCCCGATCAGCGTCGAGGTCAGGGGCAGCGTCGGCTATTACTGCGCCGGCATGAACCAGGAGGCCGAGGTGACGGTGCACGGCTCGGCCGGTCCCGGCGTGGCCGAGAACATGATGTCGGGCCGCGTCGTCGTGAAGGGCGACGCCAGCCAGTACGCGGGCGCCACCGGCAAGGGCGGCCTCCTCGTCATCGAGGGCAACGCGTCGTCGCGCTGCGGCATCTCGATGAAGGGCATCGACATCGTGGTGCGCGGCGGCGTCGGCCACATGTCGGCCTTCATGGCCCAGGCGGGCAACCTCGTCGTCTGCGGCGACGCCGGCGACGCGCTGGGCGATTCGATCTACGAGGCGCGCCTCTTCGTGCGCGGCGACGTGAAGAGCCTCGGCGCCGATTGCATCGAGAAGCCGATGCGGCCCGAGCACGTGGCGATCCTCCAGCACCTGCTGGAGCGCAGCGGCATGGGCGACATGCGGCCCTCCGCGTTCAGGCGCTACGGCTCCGCCCGCCGGCTCTACAACTTCGACATCGACAACGCCGAATCCTACGGCTGACGCCGCCGACCCGCCCGCCAACGCCCGTCTCTCCCGAGGACCGCCCGCGCCATGACCCATCCCAAGAGCCAGACCACGGCGCGCAAGTCGGCGACCTTCGACGACTACACGCTGTCGGAGATCCGCCGCGCTGCCACGACCGGCATCTACGACATCCGCGGCTGGGGGGCGAAGCGCAAGCTGCCGCATTTCGACGATCTCCTGTTCCTCGGCGCCTCCATCTCGCGCTACCCGCTCGAAGGCTACCGCGAGCGCTGCGGCACCGACGTGGTGCTGGGCTCGCGCTTCGCCACGAAGCCGATCCACTTGAAGACCCCCGTGACGATCGCGGGCATGAGCTTCGGCTCGCTCTCGGCCAACGCCAAGGAGGCGCTGGGGCGGGGGGCCGCCGCCGCCGGAACCTCCACCACCACGGGCGACGGCGGCATGTCGAGCGAGGAGCGCGGCCAGTCGCAGACGCTCGTCTACCAGTACCTGCCGTCCCGCTACGGCATGAACCCGGACGACCTGCGCAAGGCCGACGCCATCGAGATCGTGATCGGGCAGGGCGCCAAGCCCGGCGGCGGCGGCATGCTGCTCGGCCAGAAGATCACCGACCGCGTGGCCGACATGCGCACCCTGCCGAAGGGCATCGACCAGCGCTCGGCCGCCCGCCACCCCGACTGGACGGGGCCGGACGACCTCGAGATCAAGATCACCGAGCTGCGCGAGATCACCGATTGGGAGAAGCCGATCTACGTCAAGATCGGCGGCGCCCGCCCCTACTACGACGTGGCGCTGGCGGTGAAGGCGGGCGCCGACGTCGTGGTGCTCGACGGCATGCAGGGCGGCACCGCCGCCACCCAGGAGGTGTTCATCGAGCATGTCGGGATGCCGACGCTGGCCTGCATCCGGCCCGCCGTCCAGGCCCTGCAGGACCTCGGCATGCACCGGACGGTGCAGCTCATCGTGTCGGGAGGCATCCGCAACGGGGCCGACACCGCCAAGGCGCTGGCGCTCGGCGCCGACGCGGTGGCGATCGGCACGGCGGCGCTGGTGGCGATCGGCGACAACGATCCCGCCTACGAGGACGAGTACCGCGCGCTCGGCACGACGGCGGGGTCCTACGACGACTGGCACGAGGGCCGCGACCCGGCCGGCATCACCACCCAGGACCCCGAGCTGATGAGGCGGCTCGACCCCGTGCTGGCCGGGCGGCGCCTCGCCAACTTCATCAAGGTGATGACGCTGGAGGCCCAGACGGTGGCCCGCGCCTGCGGCAAGAGCCACCTCCACAACCTCGAACCCGAGGACCTCTGCGCCCTGACGGTCGAGGCCGCCGCCATGGCGCGCGTGCCCCTCGCCGGCACGAGCTGGATCCCCGGCCAGGGCACCTACTGAGGCCCCGATCGGCGCGCCGCCCGAAGCCATCCCTCTCCCACCTCGACCGGACGTCCGCCGCATGTCACAGGACCTCGCCGCCTACGCCGAGACGAACGGCATCCGCTACTTCATGATCTCCTACACGGACCTGTTCGGCGCCCAGCGCGCCAAGCTGGTGCCGGCGGCGGCCATCGCCGAGATGAGCCGCGACGGCGCGGGTTTCGCAGGCTTCGCCACCTACCTCGACATGACGCCGGCCCACCCCGACCTCTTCGCGGTGCCGGACGCCTCCTCGGTGGTCCGGCTCCCCTGGAAGCCGGACGTCGCCTGGGTGGCGGCCGATTGCGTCATGGAGGACAGGCCCGTCGAGCAGGCGCCGCGCGTGCTGCTGAAGCGTCTCGTCGCCGAGGCGGCTGCGGCGGGGCTCCGGGTCAAGACCGGCGTCGAGGCCGAGTTCTTCCTCATCGCGCCCGACGGGCTCGCCGTGGCGGACGCCAGGGACACCGCCCCCAAGCCCTGCTACGACCAGGGGGCGCTGATGCGCCGCTACGACGTCATCGCCGAGATCTGCGACGACATGCTGGAGATGGGCTGGCGGCCCTACCAGAACGACCACGAGGACGCCAACGGCCAGTTCGAGATGAACTGGGCCTTCGACGACGCGCTGATCACCGCGGACCGCCACTCGTTCTTCAAGTTCATGGTCAAGTCGGTGGCCGAGAAGCACGGGCTGCGCGCCACCTTCATGCCGAAGCCCTTCCCGACGCTGACGGGCTCGGGCTGCCACGCCCACATCTCGGTGTGGGACGCCGAGGGGCGGACCAACCTGTTCCACGACGAGGCCGACGCCATGGGCCTGTCCGCCCAGGGCTACCACTTCCTCGGCGGCATCATGCGCCACGCCTCCGCGCTGGCCGCCATCACCAACCCGACGGTGAACAGCTACAAGCGCATCAACGCCCCGCGCACCGCCTCGGGCGCCACCTGGTCGCCGAACTCCGTCACCTGGACGGGCAACAACCGCACCCACATGGTCCGGGTGCCCGGCCGCGGCCGGTTCGAGCTGCGCCTGCCCGACGGCGCCGCCAACCCGTACCTGCTCCAGGCCGTGATCATCGCGGCGGGCCTCGACGGGATCCGCACCGCGGCCGACCCCGGCCGGCGCCACGACATCGACATGTACCAGCTCGGCCACACCGTGACGGATGCCCCCAAGCTGCCGCTGAACCTCCTCGACGCCCTGCGTGCCTACGACGCCGACGAAGGCCTGAAACACGCCATGGGGCTCGATTTCTCCGCCGCCTACCTGAAGCTGAAGCGACAGGAGTGGGACGGCTACGCCTCCCACTTCACCCAATGGGAACGCGACACCACGCTCGACGTGTGATGCCCGACGAAGGATAAGATCTCGCTCTCCGCTCCTTCCCGCGAGGGCGGGAACCCGGCGCGAGATGTCCGGCCGAAGGCCGACCTTGTTCTTCCATCGGGCGACGAGCGGCGCCCGTATCGATCCGGTCGGCCTTCGGCCGCCTCCCTGCGCTGGGTCCCCGCCTCCGCGGGACTGAGCGGAGGCGAGCGGTTCACCCGGCGATCGTACGGGTCGACGTCTGCGCCGAACCTTCGCCGCCGCCGCCGCTGTCCCGACCGTCCCGCCCGCCCTCCGGGCTGTCGAAGCATGCCACACCGATCCCGAAGCCACACGCGATACACCCGGTCATCGCATTCGACGCCGACGAAGCCGATCGCTCCTCGCCTCTGGCCTGTTTCTTGTATGGAACATTTAGTGACCCGTATGAAACGAACAGGAGCACATTTATGCCGCAGTTGCGCAGTGACAGCCTGAGCTTTCTGGAAGCGCTCGGCCAATCGGTGGCGAATGTTTCGCCGACTCTGACGCCCGCCGTGTGTAGCGCGTCGATCTGGATGAGAGCGCGGCGACAATCAGGATGAGACAGGTAGTGTCGCGGCGGTCGGGATGATGGCCCGTTCGGCCGTCATTGCGCAAGATGCTTTCGGCGCTGATTGTCGTGGCGCGTCAATCAGCCGAGGCTTTGATTGTCGCGCGGGTAGGAGGTCGGCCGGGTCCGCGTTTGCGCTCGAGGGCGACGCGTCGCCTGTAGCTCTCGACGTTCATTTCGAAGATGGTCGCGTGGTGAACGAGGCGGTCCACCGCGGCGAGCGTCATGGCGGGGTCAGGAAATACCTTGTCCCATTCGCCGAAAGGTTGGTTGGCGGTGATCAGCATGGAGCGCCGCTCGTAGCGGGCGCCGATCAGTTCGAAGAGCACGCTGGTCTCGGCTTGGTCCTTGGTGACGTAGGCGAGATCGTCGAGGATGAGGAGGTCGAACCTGTCGAGGCGGTTGAGGGCCGCTTCGAGGGCGAGTTCGCGGCGCGCCACCTGGAGCTTCTGGACGAGGTCGGTGGTGCGGGTGAACAGCACCTTCCAGCCGTTCTCGACGAGTGCCAGGCCGATCGCCGCCGCGAGATGGGTTTTGCCGCCGCCGGGCGGCCCGAACAGCAGGAGGTTGGCGCCGGTCTTGAGCCAGGCGTCGCCGGCCGAGACCGCCATCACCTGGGCCTTGGAGATCATCGGCACGGTGTCGAAGTCGAAGCTGTCGAGCGTCTTGCCCGGAGGTAGCCGCGCTTCGGTGAGGTGGCGCTCGATGCGTCGCCGGTCGCGCTCGGCGAGTTCATGCTCGGCCATTGCGGCGAGGAAGCGCGCTGCCGGCCAGCCCTCCTTGTCGGCGCGGGCGGCGAAGTCGGCCCACATGGTCTTGATGGTCGGCAGCCGCAGCTCATTCAGCATGAGGCCGAGGCGAACGGCGTCGATCGGAGCGGAGGCGTTCATGCGGCCTCTCCCGTCACGACGGAGCCGAGCAGGCTCTCGTAGCTCTTCAGCGACACGAGCGAGATGGTGACGTGGGGCACCGAGGTGGGGTCGGGGGCGAAGCGGGTTCGCAACTCGGCGATGTCGGGCAATATGCCGGCCCGAAGCCCGTCGGCGAGGCATGCGGCGAGTTCGGCCTCGCAGTTCCGGTTGTGGGCGAGAGCCAGCAGTGCCACCATGGTGCGGCAGGCGTCCCGCTCCGAGCTATCGGCCAGCAGCGCCTGGAAGGTCTGCCGGTAGGCTTCGCGCGGGAACAGCCGGTCGCGGTAGACGAGGCCGAGCAGCGCCATCGGCTTGCGCCGGAGCGCGTGGATCACGTGATGGTAGCTGACGACGCTCTCGTCGCGCCCGTCCGGCCGAGGGCGTCCACGCGGCAGGGTCATCAGAGGTGTGCCGCCGACGAACACCTCGAGCCGGTCGTCGTAGAGGCGCACACGGAGCCGGTGGCCGACGAGGCGCGAGGGCACGGTGTAGAACACTTTGCGCAGCCGAAACCCGCCCGAGGATGTGACGCGCACCGTCACGTCCTCGTAGTCGCAGGTGCGCCGGTCGGGCAGACGCCGGAGATGGGGACGCTCGCTCTCGATCCGCTTGGCGTTGCGGGCATTGGCGCGGCCGACGATCTCGTCGACGAAGGCCCGGTAGGCGGGGAGAGCGGGGAAGTCGGACGAAGCGCGCAGCAGCAGGGCATCGGCGAGCGCGCGCTTGAGATGGCCATGCGGGCCCTCGATCGCGCCATTCTCGTGGGCCACGCCGGGATTGTTGCGGGTCGGCGTCATGCCGTAGTGGGAGCACAGCGCCTCGTAGCGCTGGGTGAGGTCGGCCTCCGCCGCCGCGTCAAGGTTGCGGAAGGCCGCCGACAGGCTGTCGGTGCGATGCTGGTGCGGCGCCCCACCAAGCAGCCACAAGGCGTTCTGCAGCCCCTCGGCCAGGGCGACGAAGCTCTCGCCGCCGAGGATTACGTGCGCGTGCTCGAAGCCGGAATAGGCGAGGCGGAAGTGGTAGAGCCTGTGATCGAGCGCGACGCCGGCGATCGTGATGCCGAGATCGGCCATGTCGGTGAAGTCGGACAGCCCGGTGCGCCCGGGCTCATGCGTCTGGCGGAAGATCACGTCCTGCTCCTCGCCGTGCATGGCGCGCCAGGAGCGGATCCGGCGCTCGATCGTGCGGCGGATGCCGGTGCCGAGATCGGGATGGCGCCGGACGATCTCCTCGAAGATCGCGATCGCGCGCAGGCCGGGCGCGGCTTCGAGCATCGGCACGATCTCGGCCTCGAACACCGCGGCGAGCGGGTCGGGCCGCCGGCGGCCGCGAGGGGCCTGGCGCATCGAGGGCAGGCGCGGGTCTCGAGCGGTGCGATATCCGGTCGCCCTGCTCATCGACGCCTTGGCGGCGGCCGCCGCCACGGTGTCGGTCTGACGGAATTGCATGAAGAGCCTCATCTGGTGATCGGTCACATGGCGGCCGGGCACGGAAGCCCTCCTTCCTGACGAGGAAGGGCGTCCTCACTGCCGGCCGACCGCGATCACCACCCGAGCCCTTGAGAGGCCTTTGCCGCTGTGCCGTTCCCCTCGGTCGAGCTTCGCTCTCCCTCAGGAAACGGCACAGCGGCAGTTCTCATCCTGATTGACGCGCTGTCTCACCGTGATTGCCGCGCTGCATCCCGGTGACTGGATCTAGGCTGGGGCTGGGTCCCCCCTCAAGAAGGCACCGCGATGAAACCTTGTGCCCTCGACATCCCCATCGAGACCTGCCGCCTGCTCGCCGCGACGCTCGCGCGCGTCGGCGACAAGTGGTCGATGATGATCATCGTCTCGCTCGAGGATGGAAGCCTGCGCTTCAACGAGCTGCGCCGGCGCATCGGCGTGTCGCAGAAGGTGCTCACCAGCGTGCTGCGCGGCCTCGAGCGGGACGGGTACCTCGTCCGCACCGTGACGCCCACGAAGCCGCCCCGCGTCGATTACGGCCTGACCGACATGGGGCGCGAAGTGCTCGACCCCGTGCGCGCCCTCGCGATGTGGGCGCTGGGCCGGAGCGACCGCATCGCCCAGGCCCGACGGCGGTATGACGAGCGACCCGCCACGTGAGGCGGCCGCGGCGGCGTCAGGCCGCGGTCAGCAGGGCATAGCGCCGGCAGTGCTCGAGGTAGGCCTGCTCATGCTTGACGATGAGCCCCACCACGATCGTCCACAGCCAGGACGGCGCGTCGAGGTCCGACGGCCGGCGCTGCAGGTCGCGCTTCCACGACATCCGGACATCGTGGGCCATCTGGCGCCCATGGGCCCGGCCGACCACGAAAGCGAGGTAGCGCGCCGCGCCGAGCCCTTCGCTCCGCGAGAACTGCTCGACCTCCAGCTTGAGGTCTTCCGGCAGAAGCTCGCGCACCACCATCGGCCGTCCCCGCAGCTCCGCCGCCGCCATGCGGTCGCCGAGGCTCGGCGACATCGCCCGGGCCCCCGCCACCACGCGTTCGCCGAAGTGGCTCGGCATGGCGGCGAGGTCGGTCGAGGGCGCGGCGGACGCCACGGCTTCCTTGAGATCGACCAGGGACAGCTTGTCCCGTCTGTCGCCCGTGACGTGGACGAGGGCCGCGTAGCGCAGCTTGCCGAGCGAACTGCACCCCTTCATCCAGTAGGCGGAGTCGACGAGGTCGACCTTCGCCTTCTCGGTCCGCTTGTTGAGGGCGAGGATGAGCTTCTTGATCGGCAGGGCGTCGAGGATGATGCCGATGTCCCACCGCTCCTCGTCGGTCAATTCCCAGAAGGTCCGGCCGAGCGGGATCGAGGGGCGGACGTCGGCGATGCGCTCGCGGGCCAGGTGACGCCACTTCCGGCCGAGCGCCGCCTTGCGCACCGTCGCGACCAGGTCGGGCTCGGCGACCGCGTCCGGGTCGTCGGGCGACGTGAGGCCCAATTGATAGCCCTTGATGATCTCCTCGAGCATGCGCGCCGTGGTGACGCCGGGCAGGTTCGAGCCCCGCGCCGCGCTCGCGAGCGAGAGGGCCAGCCGGACGATGTCGTGGGCGGGATTGCCGATGACGGTCTGATCGAGGTCGCGGATCTGGATGTCGACGCGTCCGTCGCCGTCGGCGATCGGCCCGAGATTGCCGGCGTGGCAGTCGCCGCAGATCCAGACGGAGGGCCCGTCGGGGAAGCTGCAGTCGAGTTCGCGCAGCCACTGGTAGTGTTGGATTGTGTTTCCCCGCACGAACGCATGAGCCGACCGCGCCATCTTGGCGTTGCGGTTGAGGTCCAGAGCGTCCGCGCGCTTGTCGAACGTCGGGATGGGGATCACGTCTCGCTTGCTGATGGTCATCGGGTGCTCGTCGCGTGGGTCTCGCCCGACCTCTATCAGCACCTCGCCGCGGGCGCTTGGGCGGACGACGACCGCCGCCTGTCCCGATGGCGACGCATTCCGCCGCAGGCCCCCCGGCCGTGCCGCTCACCGTCCGCCGCGGCCCGTCGGCGGAGCGAGGCCCGGGCGACGCACGTCAGCCGGTGCGACGGCAGGCCCTCACGCGCTCACGATGCCGGCGGGCGCCGGTGGTGGGTCGCCTGTTCGTAGGCGTAGGCGCAGGCGAGCAGGTCGGCCTCGCTCCACCGCGGGCCGACGACGATCAGGCAGAAGGGCGCGCCCGATCCGTAGGAGCCGGCCGGCACCGTGACGCCCGGCAGCCCGGCGATGTTGATCTCGCTCACGGTCGTCTCGTGGATGATGTCGGAGCCGTGCAGGCGCCCGAGGGCGCTCCGCATCTGGGGGAACACCAGGGCGTCGAGTCCGTGCCTCGCGAAGACCTCGTCGAACGTCGCGAGATAGGCTTCCCGGGCCGCGATGAACTCCGACAGGTCGGGCGGGCGGGCGGGATCGGCCAGGCAGGCGGCGAATTGGGGCAGTTCGGGCATGAAGTCGAGCACGCCGCCCGGCGCGAAGGGATCCTCGGCCGCGGTGGCGGCGGCGAAGGCGGCGAAGGTCTTGAGCGCCGCATCGGGCCCGAGGCGCCTCAGATATTGCTCGAGGTCGTGGGGCACGGATTCGAGGCCGCGCGCGTCGAACTCGTGGCCCGGCAGCGTCGGTCGCCGCAGGGCGGCGAACCCCGAACCCGCGAAGGGATCGTCGACCAGCACGGCGCCGCAACCCGCGAGCTCACGCTTGGCGCCGCCGTAGAGGGCGGTCGTCTCGTCCGACAACGGCAGGTCGCGCCAGCCCGGGCCGTAGAGGCCGATCCGCCTGCCGCGCAGGGCATCGACCTGGAGCCTGGACGCATAGCCGCCCTTCGGCCGATGGCCGACGCCCGCCACCGTCTTCGGGTCCTCCGACGTGTAGCCGGCCAGGACGTCGAGGCAGAGCGCGGCGTCGCGCACGCAGCGCGCGATGGGCCCCACGACGTCGCGGTTGGAGGAGAGCGGCATCACGCCGGCGTTGGGGACGAGCGCGAAGGTGGGCTTGATGCCGACCAGCCCCTGCGCTGAGGCGGGGTTCTGGATCGAGCCGCCCGTCTCCTCGGCGAGGCCCAGCACGGCGAGGCTCGCCGCCACCGCGGTGGCGGTGCCGGCGCTGCTGCCGCCGGGCAGGAAGTCGCGGCCGACCGCGTTGTAGGTCGGGCCCGCCCAGCTGTCGTTGGCGTGGCTGCCGGTGTGGCTCAGCACCGGCACGTTGGTCTTGCCGAGCATGACGGTGCCGGCGGCCCGCATGCGCGCCACCACGGGGCTGTCGGTCGCCGGCATCAGGTCGACGCCGCCGCTCGCGGCGTGGAGCAGCCGCCAGCCCGCCGTGGTGGGGAAGCCCACCATGTCCATCGGATCCCTGATCACCACCGGCACGCCGTCGAGCGGGCCCCGGCTCGCCCCCGCGGCCCGGCGCGCGTCGCTGGCGCGGGCGTCGGCGAGGGCGTCGGGGTTCAGGAACACGAGCGCGTTGAGCGAAGGGTTCAGCGCGGCGATCCGGTCGAGCAGCGCCTGCGTGAGGGCCTCCGCCGTGGTGGTCCCCTCGGCGTAGGCCGTCTTGACCTTGTCGACGGTGAGTTCGACGAGGTCGAGGGGCGTGGCGGGTGCGGTCATGGAGGGCCTCCTGGGGGCGTGGCGGGCGGGAGACGATCAGTGCGAGGCGTCGAGGATGCGCTTCGCGATCGAGGCACCGAGCGTGTATTTCGGGTCGACCATGTTGCCGAGGCGGACCTTGCCGCACATCGTCAGCAGCAGGTAGGCGTCGGATTCGGCGAAGCCGAAATCGGCCGCCATCCAGCGGATCAGTTCGCGGTAGGCGATGCGGGCCGCATCCTCCATGGGGCGGGCCGAGCCGATGGTCATCAGGAACTCGGCCGTCTCGAGCCTCGGCCAATGCAGCGTCCAGCCCTTGATCAGGTCGACCTGCACGACCGTGACGGTGGGGTGCTCGAGCGCCACGCCGCAGAGTTCGCCATCGCCCTGGATGGCGTGGCAGTCGCCGAGGTAGAGCAGCGCGCCCGGCGCGTTGACCGGCAGGTAGATAATCGACCCCGGCCCGACGTCCGGCAGGTCCATGTTGCCGCCGTAGTAATCGGGGACGAGCGACGAGATGGCCTCGATCTCGGGCGAGGTGCCGATCGTGCCGATGAACGGCTCGTAGGGCAGCGTGAGCCTGTCGCTCCACTTCACCCCGCCCTCGGCCGTCACCTCGATCTTCTTCACGCGCTCGGGCAGCGGCGCGTTGAGCAGCGCCGTGGTGCCCGTGCCCACGAGGCCGCCGAACTCCGGGATCAGGCAGGTCGTGCCGACCGGCTGGGGCCCGCGGGGCCGGATCGACCGGATGTGCACGGCGAGGCAATCGCCCTTCTCGGCGCCCTCGACGAAGATAGGCCCGTTCTGCGGGTTGAGGAACGGAAAGTTGAGGATCTCGCTCGGGACGTCCGTCTCGTGGCGGATCTTGCCCTCGAAGGCGTCATGGGTCTCGCAGGAGATCACGGCGCCCGGCGCGACCCTCAGCACCGGCTCCGCGTAGGGTCCGTAGACGTAGCGGTAGGCGCCCTGCTCGGCCTCGGTGAGGCTGTGCTCGGCCCCGGCCCTGCCCCCCGCCACCCCGCGACGGGCCATGATGGATTGATCGATCCAGGACATCCTCTTCTCCCCAGGCTTGAAAGGTTCGTTCAGACCGCGAGGTGGCGCCGCACGAGGTCGCGGTCGTCGAGCATCGCGGGCGTGAGCTCCGCCGTGACGCGGCCTTTGTCCATGACGAAGCAACGCTGCGCCGTGGCGCGGATCATGTCGATGTTCTGCTCGACCAGCACGATGGTCAGGCCCGTACGTCGGTTGAGGTCGACGCCGATCCTGGCGATGTCCTGAACGATCGAGGGCTGGATGCCCTCGCTGGGCTCGTCGAGCAGGACCATGCTGGGGCCGCCGACGAGCACACGGCCGATCGCCAGCTGTTGCTGCTGGCCGCCCGACAGCGTTCCGGCCGCCTGCCGCCGGCGCTCACGCAGGATGGGGAAATAGCCGTAGATGGCGTCGTAATCGGGCGATGCGCCGCCGATGCTCTCGCCGACCTTGAGGTTCTCCTCGACGCTCATGCGGGGGAACACGTCGCGATCCTGCGGCACGTAGCCGAGGCCGAGCCGCGCGCGGGCGTGGGGCGTGAGGGCTCCGATCTCGCGGCCTCCGAACCGGATCGACCCGGCGCTGCGCGGCAGCAGACCGATGATCGATTTGATGAGCGTCGACTTGCCGACGCCGTTGCGGCCGATCACCGCCGTGATCTCGCCCCGGGCGACCGCGAGATCGACCCCCTGCAGTACGGGCTTGCCGCCGTAGCCGGCGCGCAGGCCCGATACGGAGAGAAGGATCTCGTCAGTCACGCCGGGCCTCCACGGGCCGAGGCTGCGTTGCGCCGCGTTCGCCATGTCCCTGGCCGAGATAGATCTCCGCCACCCGTTCGTCGGCCACGATGGCGTCGATGGTCCCCTGGGCGAAGATCCGGCCGAAGTGCAGCACCGTCACCCGGGTCGCCACCTGGCGCACGAAGGCCATGTCGTGCTCGACGGCCAGCACCGTGACGCCGTCGTGATTCAGGGCCCGCACCATGTCGCCCGTCGCCCGCGTCTCGTCGGGCGACATTCCGGCGGTCGGCTCGTCGAGCAGCAGCAGTTTCGGCTTGAGGCTCATCGCCATGCCGATCTCCAGCCACTGCTTCTGGCCGTGGCTCAGGTTGCCGGCGGGCTCCGCCGCTTCGCCGGCGAGGTTGAGGAAGTCGAGCAGCCGCCGGACCTCGTCACGCAGCCCGTGACCTTCGAGGTGGTGCTGGAGCGCGATCTCCAGGTTCTGGGCGACGCTGAGGGCCTTGAAGATGCCCGGAACCTGGAACTTGACGCTGATCCCGCGGCGGATGCGGTCGTGCGGCTGAAGCGCCGT
Organism: Lichenihabitans sp.; assembly: GCA_965214345.1. Lineage (GTDB taxonomy): Bacteria > Pseudomonadota > Alphaproteobacteria > Rhizobiales > Beijerinckiaceae > Lichenihabitans. The sequence goes on from CBDCBJ010000001.1 coordinate 108,649, forward strand.
GATGTCGTGCCCGTCGTAGAACACCGCGCCGCTGGTCGGGGCGTATTCGCCGAGGATCAGCCGGAACAGCGTGCTCTTGCCGGCCCCGTTGGGGCCGATGAGGCAGTGGAGTTCGCCCGGATCGAGGGTGAAATCGACGTCCGATGTCACCTGGAGCCCGCCGAAGCGCTTGTTCAGTCCGCGGGTCTCGAGCAGCGGCATCACGCGGCTTCCCGGCCTGGATCGGCAGCCCCGACGACGCTCGGCTCGGACCCGCGCCCTCGCGGTCCGAACCGTCGGGGCAGCCGGAAGAGGGCGGTCATGATCCCGTCCGGCGTCAGCAGCACGGTCACGACCAGGAGCAGCCCCATCGCCACCAGGGCGTATTGGCTGCCGTAGATGGTGAGGGCCTGGAAGGCGCCCAGGAGGACGAGCGTGCCGACCAGCGTCGTCGTGAGATCTCCGCGTCCGCCCACCGCGACCCAGATGATCGGCAGAGCCGCGGCCGTCAGCCCCATGCTGGAGGGCGTGATGTACTGGCCCCAGCTCGTGTAAAGCACACCGCTCAGGCCCGCCAGCGCGCTGCCGATGACGAAGGTCGCGAGCTGGTACTTGCGCACGTCGTAGCCCAGCATGGTGGCGCGGTGTGGGTTCTCGCGGATCGCCACGATGACGTTGCCGAAGGAGGAGTTCACCAGTGCGCGCAGGCCGAGATAGGTCACGACCAGCAAGGCGAGGACCACGTAGTAGAGCGGCACGTCGGGGCTGAGCACGAGATCGTCGCCGGGCCAGGGGATGGTCAGCGGCGGCATCCCGCTCATCCCGTTGAAGCCGTTGAGGCGCGCGGCGCCCACGTGCCATTCGGGCCCTGCCGTCTGGGCCATGAAGCGCTCGCACACCAGCGTCACGGCCAGGGTGACGATTCCCAGGAAGACGCCGCCGATGCGGCCGAAGAACAGGAAGTAGCCCAGCACGGCGGCGAAGAGCGCCGACGCCGAGACCGCCAGCACGGCGGCGAGCAGTGTCGCTCCGTGGTCGGCTCCGAGGTCCAGCGTCACGATCCCGTAGGCATAGCCCGACAGCCCGAAAAAGGCCGTCTGGCCGAAGCTGAGGGCGCCGCCATAGCCCCAGATGAGGCAGAGGCCGAGCGCCATGAACACCCAGTCGAAGAAGTAGATCGTGTTGCCGACCGTGTAGGCATCCGTCACGAGCGGATAGGCGGCGGCGAGCGCCAAGGCGAGCGCGGCGGCGGCCCAAAAACCGGGGCCGCGCCCCAGTGTCTGGGGGCCTTCGAGGCGGGAGAACAGGCGCCGCAGGGGAGGTCTCCGAGGCATGGGCTCAGGCCCGCTCGCGCAGGATGAGGCCGGAGATGCCGCGCGGCAGCACTCTGATGACCAGGATGACGGCGACCAGGAGGCCGATTTGCCCGGCGAGCTGTCCCTCCCAGGTCGTCATGGCGCTCTTGATGAAGCCCAGCACGGCGCCGGCCGGCGCCGTGCCGAGGAACACGTCGCCCCCGCCGACCACGACGGTGACGAAGGCCTCGGTGATAAATTGGCCGCCCATGGTGGGCACCAGCGTCATGGTGGGGGCATAGAGGCCGCCGGTGGCGCCGGCCAGCGCCGCCCCGATCCCGAAGGTGAGGCTGTAGATCAGGCGCGTGTCGACGCCGAGCGATTCCGCCATGTGAGGCACCTGGATGGTGGCCCGCGCCAGCACACCGAACCGGGTGAAGTTGAAGAGGGCGTAGAGGCCGAGCAGGAGTGCCGCCGCCACGCCCATGAGCACGAAGCGGTACACCGAATAGGACAGGCTGCCGATCTCGACCGAGCCGAGAGGGGTCGAGATGTCGCTCAGCGAGGGGCCGAGCAGGATCAGCGTCCCCTGCGAGGCGATGAGGCTGATCCCCCACGTCGCCACGATCGTGTCGAGGGGCCGCCCGTAGAGGTGGCGCACCACGAGCCGCTCCAGCACCATGCCGGCGAGCCCGGCCGCCAGCGCGCCGCACAGGATGGCCAGCGGCAGCGGCACACCGAGCTTGGCCACCGTCACGGTCGTGTAGGCGCCGCCCATGATGAACTCGCCGTGGGCGAGGTTGATGACGCCCATCATGCCGAAGATGATCGCCAGCCCCGAGGCGCAGAGCACCAGGAAGGCTGCGGCGTCGCCGAACTGGTACAGGAAGCCGAAGGTGGCATCGAAGCCCGGCATTCGGGTGTCCTCGTGGCGGGAGGGGACGATGTCCCTTCTCCTGCAGGGCAGGAGGAGGGGGTCGACGACGTCAAATGGGACGAGAGGACGGGCGTCACGGTCCTTTCGTCGGGCGCCCGACGGCCGGAACCGCGGGGGACCTCAGCCCTTCGGCGGCGGGCTGCTCGGCGTGTATTGAGCGTTGGGGTTCTTCTTCGTCAGGTCGCAACCCGCCTCGCCGAGCCAATAGGGCTTGATGTCGGGCCAGACCTTGGGGAAGCTGATCGAGTGGTCGTCGTTGACCTTCGCGAGATAGATCGTGTGCGACATGTGCTGGCTCTTCGGGTCGATGCACACCTTGCCTTCGGGCGCGTCGAAACACACGTCGCCTTTGGCGATGACGGCGCGCAGGTCGTCGCGCTTGGTCGAGCCGTTGGCGCGCTCCACCATCTGCTTGTAGAGGTAGACGGCGAGATAGGAGTTCTCCGCTTCCTGATTGATGTAGGGCTCGTTCGGAAACTTCGCGTGCCACTTGGCCACGAACGCTTTGCTGGCAGGGTTGTCGACCTCCTCGATCCAGTTGGTTGTCACGTACATGTTGGCGAGGCTCGGCGGCTTGAAGCGCTTATGCTCGTAGGCTTGGCCGACGTTGACCGACGAGCCCATCGGCACGTGCAGGTTCGCCGCGTTGGCCTGCTCGTAATACGAGGACTGCGCCGTGCCGACCAGCAGCGTCACCAGGATGTCGGGCTTGATCTTCTGGATATTTTGGATGGTGGACGAGAACTGCGACACGCCGAGCGGGATGAACTCCTCGCCGACCATCTCGCCGCCGTTCTGCTTGACGATGTTGCGAACCCATTCGGCGGAGATCTGGCCGAAATTATAGTCGGCCGCGATCGTGTAGACCTTCTTGCCGAACTTCTCCATCATCCAGGGGAGCAGCGTCGAGAACTGCTGCTCCGGCACAGCTCCCGTCACGATCATGTGGGCGTCGCAGACGCCGCCCTCGTACTGATTGTTGTAGAAGGCGAGACCGTTGAGCTGGTCGACGATGGGCCGGTAAGCCTCGCGCGACGCCGAGGAGAACCCCGCGAAGACGGCGTCGACTTTGTCCCGCTGCAGGACGCGGCGCATGAATTCCTGGTACCGCGTGTTGTCGGACTGGGTGTCGTAGATCACGAGCTCGAGCTTGCGCCCCGCGATGCCGCCGGCGGCATTGATCTCATCCGCGGCGAGCTGGATGCCGTGGACCTTGCCGATCGTGGCGAGGGCGAAGTCGCCCGACTGGTCCTCAAGCACGCCAAGCTTGATCGGGTCCGCCGCGCGCGCGGCCATCGGCGTCAGCAGCGCCAGCATGGCGGCCGTCATCATCAGGGTGCGACGCATCTTGTTGCTCCTTCGGATCGGATGGGGGGGACGGCCAGCGGGCCGGTATCGTGCCGCCCTCCCGCAGGAGGGTTTCGCAGAACTCTTCGAGCTCGAGACGGCGGCGCATGCTCTCGCGCCGCAGCCGGGCATAGGCCTCGTCGTCATCGAGTCCATGGGTCTGGACGAGCGCCACCACGGCCTTGATGACGAAGCGCCGGCCGTTGCGGCGGCGCTCACTCTCGGCGATCCGCAGTTCCATGGCGCGCATACGGCGAAAGTTGTTCACGCCCAGGAACAGCGCCGAATAGACCGTCGCGGCAGGGACGGGCTTGCGCAGGAAGGCTGTGACGCCGGCCTCTGCCAGGAGCTTCAACCGGCTCGGCGCCTCGATGCCGACGATCCCGATGGCGGGAACGAGCGGCAAGGCGCTCCCGGGCGCCAGCACGAGGTCGGGGGCGAGCGGCTGGTCGCCGTCGATGAAGAGCACGTCGCGGTCCCGGTCGAGTGTGGCGACATCGAACTCCCCGAAGCGGGCCGGCGTGACGCCGAGCCTCGCCAGTGTGCGGTCGAGCGTGTCGGAGGCGAAGTCCGGTCCGGCCCACAGGATGCCGCGCAGCCCCCGAAAGTTTTGGACGAGGCGCGGCTCGGTCATGAGGCGATCCTGAGCTTGGGCCGGACCGCGACCGTGCCGAAGCGCGACGCGCTGTCGATGAGATAGGGATCGGCACGGACGGGGCACGGCGCCTCGGCCAGGATCTCGAACTCGCCCGCCGCGTTTGAGCGGCCGATGCGCGGCGTCAGCGCCGCGTGCATCGTGTCGGGATCGATGGTGACCTCACCCTGCGGCGCCCGGAGTACCTGCCGGCCTGCGGCCGATCTCACTGCGCCGATCTCGTCCGTGCCGCAGGCTGCGAGGGCCTTGGCCAGCAGATGCACTGCCACATAGGTGGCCTCGGCGTCGGCCGACACCGCGGGACGATCGGGGTGCCTGGTCCGATAGGCCGCCCTGAAGCACGCGTTCTCGGGCGAGGCGATCGAACCGAAATAGACGCTCGAGGTGATGTGGCCGTCCATGGCGCCCTCGCCGATCGCCGTGAGCTCGGGCTCGGACAGCGTGCAACTGGCGATAGGCAGTATGGCGGGCTGGTCGATGCCGCGCGCCTCGCAGGCGGCCCTGAGATCGCGCACGAAGCAATAGGAGGAGACGCCGATGAGCGTGTTGAACACGAAGGCGGGCCGCTCCGACAGGATCGTCGCGATGACCTGGGCGAAATCCGTCGAACCCACCGCGAAATAGCGTTCGGCCGTCACGGAGCCGCCCGCCGCCGTCATGGCGTCGCGCAGCACGCGGTTGTTTTCCCAGGCCCAGATGTAATTCGAACCGACGCAGAAGGACGTGCGACCGACGTGCCGGATGAGGTAATGCACGAGGGGCAGGAGATGCTGGTTCGCGACCGGTCCCGTATAGACGACGTTGGGCGAGCTCTCGAAACCCTCATAGTGGGACGGATACCAGAGGAGCGCATCCGCCTTCTCGAACAGCGGTATGATCTCCTTGCGGCTCGACGACGTATAGCAGCCGATGACGTGGCGGATGCCCGACGCGAGCATCTCCTCGCCGAGGGCTGCGTAGCGAGACAGATCCCCGCCGGGGTCGCCGTGCCGGGGGGCGAGACGGACGGGGAGGCCGCCGGCGTTGACCTCGTCGATGGCGAGCAGAGCCCCCGCCAGCATGCTCGACGACGCGGCCGAATAGGGCCCCGTGGTCGAGATCAGCAATCCAATGGAGAAGCAGTTATCGGCCACGGCTAACGGCTCCGACGGCGTGTGTGCCCGGGTTCCGGACAGACGACGGCGCCATTGCCACGCAGGTAGGGAGTTTCAGATGGACCGCACCCCTCATGGCAGCACTGCCGGGTGGACCGATCGCTGGCAGCCTATCGATCTCTCAAGAAGAGCCTCGAATGAGCTTCCAATATCTTTAAGCTAGCGAGTGTCGCCGGAGTCCGCCAGTCCCCTCGATCCACACTGTTGCAGATTTAAGCGGCATCGCTTGCGGAAATTTGCGCCGTCGTGAGGGCATTCGCGCCTCGACGCTCCATCTCGCGCGCCGGCCGGTGCCGCTCACAGTTGGACGCCGCGCGTCAGGGCCCCGTCGACCACGAGGTTGGCGCCGGTGACGAAGCTCGCCGCGGGGCTCGCCAGGAACACGGCCGCGTTGGCCATCTCCTGCGGCGTCCCCATCCGGCCGGTGGGGTTCAGGGCCAGCGCCGTGCCGTAGAGTTCGGGGTTGCCGTCCTTGATCTGGTTCCAGACGCCGCCGTCGAAATAGGTGTTGCCGGGCGAGACCGAGTTGGCCCGGATGCCGCGGGCGGCGAGCTGGAACGCCAGCCCCTGGGTGTAGTGGATCAGCGCCGCCTTGAAGGCGCCATAGGGGCCCGCCGCGAAGTCGATCTCGCGGCCCGAGACGCTGGAGATCGTCACGATGCTGCCGGCCCGGCTCGCCTCCAGCGACGGCATCGCGGCCGCCACGAGGCGCACGCAGCCCATCATGTCGACCTCGAAGCCGCGCCGCCAGCTCTCCTCGTCGGCGCCGATCGACAGCGCGCTGACGTTGGCCACCACGATGTCGACCCCGCCGAGCGATGCGGCGGCCTCGCCCACCCAGGCCTTCAGCGCGGGCGCGTCGGCGATGTCGAGGGCCGTGCCGAAAGCCCGGGCGCCGAGCCCCGCCACGTGCCGCTCGGCCTCCGCCACGCCGGCCGCGTCGCGGGCGCAGAAGGCGACGTCGACGCCCTCGCGGGCCAGCGTCTCGACGATGGCGCGCCCGATGCCCTTGGTGCCGCCCGTGACGACGGCCTTCAGCCCCTTCAGCCCGAGATCCATGTCGGTCCAGCTCCGGTTCAGGCGAGGGCGGGATGGCGACGGTGCCAATCCGTGGCGGTCTGGACCGCGTGGCCGGCGCGGCAGAGCAGCGCCTCGTCGAGGTGGCGTCCGACGAGCTGGACGCCGACCGGGCGGCCCGCCGCGGTCGCGCCCGCCGGCAGCGTGATGGTGGGCTGGCCCGTCATGTTGAACGGGCAGGCGTAGCGCAGCAGGTCCTCGATGCCGCGCTCGGTCTCGGCCGCGGCCAGCACCCCCGCCATGGTGGGGCCGCTCAGCCCCTGCACGGGCAGCAGCAAGAGGTCGATGCCCGCAAAGGCAGCCTCGACGCGGCCGCGGAACTCGAGCCGCCGCACCGCGATCCTGTGCATGTCGACGGCGCCGACCCCGCCGGCGATGTCGAGGAAGGTCGACAGGGCCGAGCCGTATTCGGCGCGGCGGGACGGGTAGGTGCCGGCGTGGAACGACGCCGCCTCGACGGCGCAGAGCGTGAACCAGTCTCGCAGCACCTGCGATGCGTCCGGGAAGGCGATCTCGACGATCTCGGCGCCGAGCCCCTCCAGGGCGGCGCGGGCGCCGTCGACGGCGTCGAGCGCGTCGGCGTCGCAGCCGAGCGCCATGAAGGCGGGGGCGATGCCGATCCTGAGGCCGCGCACGCCACCCCCGATCCCGGCGAGGTAGTCGGGCACCGGCGCCGGCAGCGCCGTCGGGTCCTTCGGGTCGGCGCCCGCGATGGCGCCCAGCATGGCGGCGGCATCCTCGGCCGAGCGGCACATGGGCCCGAGATTGTCGAGGGTGGCGCCGAGCTCGAAGGCGCCGTGGCGGCTGACGCGGCCCCAGGTGGGCTTGATGCCGGTCAGGCCGTTGGCGGCCGAGGGGAAGCGGATGGAGCCGCCGGTGTCGGATCCGATCGACCCGTAGCAGAGCCCCGCCGCCGTGGCGACGCCCGACCCCGACGACGAGGTGCCGGGCCAGGCCTCGGCGTCCCACGGGTTCAGCGGCACCGTCATGTCGGGGTGGTAGCCCGCATAGGCGCCCTCCGTCATGGCGAGCTTGCCCAGGATCACGGCGCCGGCCCGGCGCAAGCGTGCGACGACGGTGCCGTCCTCGGGCGCCCGGAAGTCGCGGTGGATCGCCATGCCGGCCGCCGTCGGGGCGTCCGCGGTCCAGCACAGGTCCTTCACGGCCAGCGGCACGCCGTGGAGCGGCCCCCGGACGGTCCCGGCCGCGATCTCCCGATCGGCCCTCGCGGCCTCGGCGAGCGCACTCTCGCCCAGCACCCGCTCGTAGGCGTGGAGCGCGCCGTCGTGCGCCGCGATGCGGTCCAGCATGCCGCGGGTGAGCTCGACCGAGGACAGCTCCCGCGCGCGGAGCCGCCCGCCGGTCTCGACGAGGCCCGCGAAGGCCAGACCGTCGGGCAGCGCGCTCACGAGGCTTTCCAGTCGGTCGCCGCCTCATAGGCGGAGGCCGCCGCGTAGATCGACATCTCGCCATACTGCCGGCCCACGAGCTGCAGGCTGACCGGCAGGCCGTCCGTCATGCCGCAGGGGATCGCCATGGCGGGGTGGCCGGTGACGTCGAAGGGCGCCGTGTTGGGCAGCATCTCGAAGGCGCGCTGCAGGACGAGGCCCAGCGGCGCGTCGGCGGGCGGGATCGGCGTCGCCTTCACCGGCAGCGTCGGCATCAGCAGCAGGTCGTGGGTCTCGAGCGCCGCGTCGTAGGCGCCCTTCAATTGGCGCACGAGGTTCTGCGCCTTGGCGTAGAAGCGGCCGCGGTACTGGCTCGTGAAATACTGGCCCACCATCATGGTGATCTTCAGCGTGTCGGACAGCGCGTCGGCGCGCTCGCGCCAGGCCGCATGGGCGTCGAGCAGCGAGACCGTGTAGAGCCCCTTCCAGTTGAAGCCCATGCCGTTGCCGAGCATCATCTGCGCCTGCGCGCCCTCGCTCGCCACCGGGGTCCAGATGGCGGGGCCGAGGAGGTGCATGGGGATCGAGATCTCGTCGACCTCGGCGCCGAGCCGGCGGAGCTCCTCCGCGGCGGCCCGCACCTTGGCGTCGACGTCCTCCTCGCTCTGGGCGAAGCCGAACCCCTCCCTGACGAGCCCGATCTTCATGACCTTCACGCCGCGGCCGAGGGCCTGCGTGTAGGGGGCGACCTTCGGGGCGTATTGGCGCGGGTCGAGCCCGTCCTCGCCGGCCAGCACCTCCAGCATCAGGGCGTTGTCGGCGACGTTGGCCGTCATCGGCCCGGTGTGGTCGATGGTGGATTCGATCGGCATCACGCCCGTGTAGGGGACGAGGCCGTGGGTCGCCTTCATGCCGTAGATGCCGCAATAGGCGGCCGGGATGCGGATCGAGCCGCCCTGGTCGCCGCCGATCGCCATGTCGACCTCGCCCGACGCCACGAGCGCGCCGCTGCCCGACGACGAGCCGCCCGCCGAATAGCCGGGCTTGCGCGGGTTCACGACCGGCCCGGACGAGTTCGTGTGGCTGCCGCCCGAGAAGCAGAAATGCTCGCAATGCGCCTTGCCCAGGATCGTGGCGCCGGCGTCGAGCAGGCGCGTGACGATCGTGGCGTCGAGGTTCGGCACGTAGCCCTCGAGCGTCGCCGAGCCGTTCATCATCGGCACGCCGGCGAGGCACACGTTGTCCTTCAACGCGACCGTCTTGCCCTTGAGCACCCCGTCCGGCGCGCCCTTCACCTCGGTCTTGACGTACCAGGCGTGGAGCGGGTTCTCGGCCGGGCTGGGGAAACGCCCGGGGGTGCGCGGGTATTTCACCTCTGGGATGAAGTCGGGCAGGGATTCCACGAGGTCGTAGGCGGCGAAGCTGCCGGCCATGTGGGTCATGAACTCGGCGACGCGCTCGGGTTCGAGGCTCATGCCGAGGCTGTCGACGATATCGGTCATCTGTTCGAGCGTGGGGGGGGCGACCGGCATGGCATGATCCTCCTGGTGCGACGTTCAGGCCGCCATGCCGACGAGTTCGGCCACGACCTCGGGGTCTTCGAGCTGGTCGGGCCTGAGTTCGCCCGTGATCCGGCCCTTCTGGATGACGAGCACGCGGCTCGACAGGGACGCGATGAATTCGAGGTTCTGCTCGACGAGGATCACGCTGACGCCCGTCGTGGCGCCGAGGCCCTTCAGCGTCTCGGCGATCTCCTCGATGATCGAGGGCTGGATGCCCTCGGTCGGCTCGTCGAGCAGGATCAGCTTCGGCCTCGTGCAGAGGCACCGCGCCAGCGCCAGCAATTGCTGCTCGCCGCCCGAGAGCGCGCCGCCCTGCCGGTCGAGCAGGCGCTTCAGCCGGGGGAACAGCTCCAGCGTCTCGTCGATGACGCCGCGTTCGTCCCGACCGCCCGCCACGCAGCCCATGCGCAGGTTGTCGCGCACGCTGAGCGCCGGGAAGATCTCGCGCCCCTGCGGCACGTAGGCGAGGCCGAGCCGCGCGCGCTCGTGCGGCTTCAGGTCGGTGATGTCGCGGTCGAGGAACGTGACCCCGCCGGCGGACGCCGGGACGAAGCCCATGAGGGTCCGCATGAGCGTGGTCTTGCCCATGCCGTTGTGGCCCAGGATGCCGAGGAACTCCCCGGCCTTGAGCTGGAAGTCGATCCCCATCAGGACCGGGACGCGGCCGTAGGCGGCCTGGAGCGCTGCGACCTCCAGCATCGGTCAGGCCGCCTTCTTGCCGAGGTAGACGTCGCGCACCCGCTGGTCTCGCATGACGGCGTCGGCCCGGTCCTCCATCAGCACGGAGCCCTGGTTGAACACCGTGATGAGGTCCGAGATCATGCGGATGAACGCCATGTCGTGCTCGACCACGATGAGCGATTTCGTCCTGTTGATGGCCCGGACGATCTCGGCGGTGCGGCCGACCTCGTCGTGGTTCATGCCGGCGGCGGGCTCGTCGAGCAGGATGAGGTCCGGCTCGCCGCTGAGCACCGTGCCGATCTCGACCCATTGGCGCTGGCCGTGCGCCAGCGTGCCGACGATGCGGTCCGTCGAGCCCGCGAGCGCGATGAGCGACAGGACCTCGTCGACCACCGCATCGGCCCGCTTCGCGCCGTTCTTGCGCCGCGCCGCGAGCCACAGGTTTTCGCGGATCGACAGCCCGTTGAACACGGACGGGGTCTGGAGCTTGATGCCGATGCCGGCACGCGCGATGGCGTGCGGCGCCGCCCCGGCGATGTCGCGGCCGCGGTAGCGCACCGTGCCGGCGCTCGGCGGCAACTGGCCGGTCAGCATCTTGAAGAAGGTGCTCTTGCCGGCCCCGTTGGGGCCGATGAGGCAGCGCAGCTCGCCCTCGGCCAGGGTGAAATCCACCGCGTCGACCGCCACGACCCCGCCGAAGCGCATCGTGAGGCCGCGGGTCTCGAGCAGGGGGCCGGTCACGAGAGCGCCTTGCCGGGCAGCGGGGCGGCGGCGGCGCGCTCGGCGGGGGCAGGCCCGCCGCGGACGCGCCGGCGGCGCCACAGGGCCGCGACGCCCCGCTCGGCCATCGGCACGACGCCGGCGGGGAGCAGCAGCACGAAGACGAGCAGGATGGTGCCGAGGACGAGGTTGGCGTCGAGCACCTGCTGGCCGCCGATCTGCGTCACGAGATACTGGATCGCGACCGCGCCCAGCACGGGGCCGATGAGCGTGCCGAGCCCGCCGATCATCACCCAGATGATGATCTGGGCCGAGGTGGCGAGGCCGAAGATCGTCGGGCTGATGAAGGCGCCCCAGAGCGTGTAGAGGCAACCCGCGAGGCCCGCGATGCCGCCCCCGATCACGAAGGCGAGGAGCTTGTAGAGGCGCGGGTCGTAGCCCAGCAGGGCCGCCCGGGTCTCGTTCTCGCGGATCGCCACCACGACGCGGCCGAAATGACCGGCCAGGAGGAGCTTCAGCCCGACGAAGACCGCGACGAGGCAGCCGGCCGCGAGGTACCAATCGTCCTCCGGCGCGAAGGCATAGCCGGTGAACGGCAGGGTGATGCCCGGCACCGACGGGATGCCGTTGAAGCCGCCGAGCGCCGCGGCACCGATCCGGTAGGCGTCGCCGGCGGTGGAATTGACGACGTTGAACAGGATCAGCGTCACCGTGAGGGTGATGACCCCGACGTAGACGTTGGAGATGCGGCCGTAGAACATGAAGTAGCCGAGCAGGGCGGCGAACAGCATCGGCACCAGCATCGACAGGAGCAGCGGCACCGTGCTGTCGGCGAAGTTGAAGGCCGCCACCGCATAGGCGTAGCCGCCGAGGCCGAAGAACGCCGCCTGGCCGAAGGACAGGATGCCGCCGAAGCCCCAGATGAAGCCGAGGCTCAGCGCCAGCACCGCCATGGCGACGAAGACGGTCGCCTGCAGGAGCGAGAACGTGTCGACGAAGGACGGCGCGACCGCGGCCAGCACGGCGGCCACGAGCGCCCCCGCGAGGGTCAGGCGGAGGGACAGGAGCGTGCGGATCACAGGCTCCCCCTGAAGTAGCGCCCCGTGATGCCCTCCGGCAGCACGCGGATGAGCACCGTGGCGGCGATCAGCAGGATCACCTCGCCGAAGACCGGCGTGGTGAGGTAGGAGCCCATCTGGTTGATGGCGCCGAACAGCACCGAGGCCGAGGCGGTGCCGGCCAGGATCGCGGCGCCCCCGCCCACGACCGTGATGAAGGCCTTGGCGACGAAGGCCGCCCCCATCGTGGGGGCCACGCCCGACACCGGCGCGAGCAGCCCGCCGGCGAGGCCCGTGACGGCCGCCCCGATGCCGAAGGTCGCCATGTAGACGCGGTTGGGGTCGACCCCCAGGGCCGCGGCCATCTCGGGCTTCTGCATCGTGGCCCGGGCGATGAGGCCGAACCGGGTGAAGCGCAGGACGCCGACGACGCCGCAGAGCAGCAGCAGCGCCACCAGCGCCAGGAACGGCGTGTAGAGGTCCGAGCGGTAGACGCCGACCTGGAACCCGCCGAGCGGCGTCGGCACGCCGTTGATGGTGTTGCCGAAGATCGTCGTCACCAGCCCGACGATGAACAGGCTGAGGCCCCAGGTGGCCAGCATGGTGTCGACGAGCCGCCCGTAGAGGAAGCGGATCAGCAGCCGCTCGACCAGCAGCCCGACGAGCCCGACGAACACAGGTGCCACGACCAGCATGGCGAGCCAGATGTTCACGCCGTGGTTGGTCGACAGCACCGTCGCATAGGCGCCGAGCATCAGGAACTCGCCGTGGGCGAGGTTGATGATCTTCATCATGCCGAAGATGATGGCGAGGCCCAGGCTGATCAGCACCAGGGAGGCGATGCCGCTCAGCACGTTGAGCCCGACGATGGCGGCGAGGTCCATCGCGCTGACCTCCTCAGATCTTCACGACATATTGCTGGTTGTCGTTGGGGTTCTTGACGAGGTCGCAGACCGCGGCCGTGTCGAGCGGCTTCTGGTCCGGGTCGCTCTCGGTCACGGCCCAGAGCTTGTCGTGGACGGTGGCGAGGTAGGCGGAGCGGACGGCGTGGTGGGTCGGCCTGTCGATCGTCACGGTGCCGCTGGGGCCGTCGAAGGAGAGGCCGGTCTCCAGCGCCTCGATCACCTTCATGCGGTCGATCGAGCCCGCCTTCGTCACGCCCTCGGCCCAGATGTGCACGCCCTCGTAGGTCGCGCAGGCGAGCTCGCTGATGTAGGGGATGCCCTGGCCGTATTTCGCGTGGAGCTTGTCGACGTAGGCCTTGCTGGCCGGCGTCGTCAGCTCCTGGAAGTAGCCGTAGGCGCCCATGATCCCCTCGCTCTCCTTCGCGTCGAGGGTGGAGGGCTCGTTGACGAGGCCGAAGGTCGTCGACGCGATGGGGATCTGGCTCTTCATGCCGGCCGCGGTCCACTGCCGGTAGAAGGCCGTGTGGTTGCCGCCGACGAGGGCCGACAGGATGAGGTCGGGCTTGGCGGCCTGGATCTTCGAGATGGTGGGGCCGAAGTTGGTGACGTCGAGCGGGAAGAACTCGGTGGCCAGGATGGTGCCGCCGTTGTCCCCGCAGTATTTCGTCATCCACTTGGCGGTGATCTGGCCGTAATTGTAGTCGGCCGCGATGATGTAGGCCTTCTTGCCGCTCTTGCCCATGGCGTTGGGCACCAGCTTCTGGACCGTCTGGGCCGGGGTGGTGCCGAGGCAGAACTCGTTGCGGTCGCAGACGCCGCCCTCGTAGAGCGTGTTGTAGAAGTAGAGCGTCTTGAACCGGTCGAAGACGGGGCGGATCGCCTCGCGCGACGCCGACGTGATGCCGCCGTGCACCACCGCGACCTTGTCCTTCAGCGCCAGTTGCTGGGCGTATTGCGAGTAGAGCTGGATGTTGGACTGCGGATCGTAGCTGACGATCTTCAACTGGCGGCCGAGCAATCCCCCGGCGGCGTTGATCTCGTCGACGGCGAGCTCGACGCTCAGCACCATCGGCTGGCCGCTGGTGCCGAGCGGGCCGGACTGGTCGTGCAGGCTGCCCACCAGGATCGGCGGCTCGGCGCCGAGCGCCCCGTGGCGCAGCACCGCCGGCGAGAGGACCAGCCCGGCCGTCGCGGCACTCGTCGAGCTCAGGAATCTGCGTCGCGTGAGATCCGTCATGGTGGCTCCGTGGGGCCGATGGCCGTGCCCGCTCCGCCCTCACACCAGCACCGAAGCCGCGGGGTTTCAAGCCCCACTGTTCTGCCGAAGAACCCAGCATGGATGCGCCTATTCCAAGCAATGCGGCGCGGCAGGGAGCAAAGCGCCCTATCGACGGGCGCCGTCACCTGTCGATCGAGCACTATGACGCCGGAACCGGCAACCGCGCATCTCGTGTGGACGCATGAACGGCAGCCGTGAGCACGCGAAAGTCCGCCGGCGCGCTCTGTGACGCAAGGGCGGCCGGCTTCCCGCGCGCCCGGCCGTCCGGAGCGGCGGATCGAACGCCCTCGCGGTCCGCGACCCGGCGGACGGGCCTGTCGGGACGATGTCGCCGCCCCATAAAGGCTCCATGAAAGCCTCGCCCCTCTCCCTCCTCGCCGTGGTGGCCCTGACGGCGGCCGCCCACGCGGCCGATCCGGCGCCCCTGACGGGCGCCGCGGCCTTCGGTGACTGGCATTCGGACGCGCCGGGCGTCGTCCGGCTCATCCGGCCGGGCGACCTGCCGACGCCCTACGCGACACCCTCGGCCAGCAACGGCCCCCAGGACGCGGCCCTGCCCCGGGACCCCCACGTGCGGGTCCCCGCGGGCCTCTCGGCCACGCTCTGGGCCAAGGGGCTGGTCGCACCGCGGACGATCAGGGTCGCGCCGAACGGCGACGTGTTCGTGGCCGAGACGGCGGCGGGCGACATCAAGGTGTTCCGGCCGGATGCTGCGACCGGCGCCGCCGGCCCGGCGAAGGTCTACGCGAGCGGGCTCGACGGCCCCTTCGGCATGGCGTTCTACCCGCCGGGCGACCACCCGCGCTGGCTCTACGTGGCGACGACCGACGCGGTCTGGCGCTTCCCCTACGGCGGCGAAGACGCGGCCGGGGCGAAGCCCGCCCCTGTCGTGGATCTCGGCATCAGCGACGGCGGCCACTCGACCCGCGACATCGCCTTCAGCCCGGACGGGACGCGGATGTACGTGTCGGTCGGCTCGCAGAGCAACGACGCCGAGGACCTGCCGGCCGCGCCGGCGGCCGAGATCGCCACGCTGCCGCTCGGGGCCGCGTGGGGCGACGAGGCGCGCCGCGCCGACGTCCTCAGCTTCGACCCGGACGGCCGGGACGCGCGGGTATACGCCACCGGCCTGCGCAACTGCGTCGGGCTCGCCGTGGCGCCGCAGACCGGGCATCTGTTCTGTTCCACCAACGAGCGCGACGGCCTCGGCAACGACCTGCCGTCGGACTACGTCACAGAGGTGCGGGAGGGCGGCTTCTACGGCTGGCCCTGGTTCTACATCGGCGCCCACGAGGACCCGCGCCACCGCGGCGAGCGCCCGGACCTCAGCGCCAGGACCCTCGTGCCGGACGTCCTGCTCCAGGCCCATTCGGCCCCGCTGACGATGACGTTCTACGATCCGCCCGCCGGCGCCCCGGCCGCGCTGCCCCCGTCCTACGCCGGCCAGGCCTTCGTGGCGATGCACGGCTCCTGGAACCGCGCCCGGCGCACGGGCTACAAGGTGGTCCGCGTCGTGATCGAGAACGGCGTCCCGACGGGCGCCTACCAGGACTTCGCCACCGGCTTCGTCGACGCCGACGGCCGGGTCTGGGGCCGGCCGGTCGGCGTCGCCGCCCTGCGCGACGGCAGTCTGCTGATCGGCGAGGACCAGAACGGGACGCTGTGGCGCGTCGCCCCGACGGAGAAGCCGTGAGGGTGGTGGCGGCGGTGGGGGGGGGGGGGGGGGGAGGGACGCTGATCGGAGCCGCCCGCTTTCGCATGTACTAACTGAATGGGATGCCTCGGATGTGACGACTCACGTTGGCGGTCGTGCGCGTCAACTCCGGGTTTAGATCGAGGTGTCCGTTGGTCTATGTCGGCTTCGCGTCAGGAAAAGACCTCGACTGATCGCCAGTTACGACAGTCAGGCTCGGGCGGCTATCGAGCCGATCGTGATTTGTTTCGGTACGATTGAGGTAGTCGGTTATATCCTCCGTTTAAGTATTCTGAAGTGGCAGATCTAGTGAAAGTTTTAATAGTTCGCTTGAAATATACCTCGATCAAAAAGGTAAATCGGCGTCGCGCCTACAGCCATGTCTTACCTCAATACATCTACAGCAGTCAGTTCACGGGACTGAGTCGTACGAGCCGTGTGTGGCGTCACTAATTTCGTAGTTCCGCTATCCCTAGCTTATCGGATGACACGATCGCTCCGACGCCTCAGCCGGGGAAGACCCTGTTCCAGACCAAGGCCCCTTGGGTCATGCGCAAGTTGCTGGACGATTTCCCGGTTTGAACGAGGTGACCGCCGCCGCCGTTCTGGGCAACATAGGACATGAGTGCGGCGGCTGCCGGCTGATGCAAGAAATTCAGCCTAAGAACGGCGCCGGCGGCTTCGGTTGGTGTCAGTGGACCGGGACACGGCGCAAGGCGTTCTTTGACATGTGCACGGATCAAGGGCTCGCCGCGACCTCGGACCTCGCCAACTACTCATACCTAAAGAAGGAGCTGACAGGCTGCTACAGTCCCTCGGTCGCAGCCCTGAAGCCCAGACCGGGCTACGCCGTCGCGGCGGGTGCGCGCAGGGCATTTTTGCAGAAGGACGACGTGAGATGACCAGCCATCGATGCCGAGCGAGGTGCATCTCGCGTGCGCTCGGGACCACCGTGGCCTTGTCCATATTGGCTGTGGCGACCTCTCCAGCGCGCGCCGATGACAGCCAGGCGGCGATCGCTGCCCCGACCGGGACCGTTGTCGAGGCGGTCCATGCCGTCGGCGCCCAGGTCTACGAGTGCAAGGTCGATGGCAGCGGCGGCCTCGCCTGGAGCTTCCGGGAGCCGATCGCGACCCTCATCAGCGACGGCAAGACGGTCGGAAGGCACTTCGCCGGCCCGTCGTGGGAGATGTCGGACGGCAGCTTGGTCGTCGGCAAGGTGGTCGCCAAGACGTCGGGAGCGACGGTCAGCGACATCGCCTGGCTCAAGCTCGAGGTCTCGCAGCATCAGGGGACCGGCATTCTCGATGGCGTGACGATCGTGCAGCGCACGGCAACGTCCGGCGGCAACAAGGCAGGCCCATGCCCCTCCGAAGGTGCCTTCTTCGCCGAGCCCTACGCGGCGGACTACGTGTTCTCTCGGCCGTGATGCATCTGCGTCTACCGGAAATCTGCGGCCAGCATCACCACTCATTTGTGACGCCGGCACCCCTCGCAGCCGTCGAGCGAGACGACCAACGCGCGTCCGTCAGCGGGCGATAGGGCAGACGCCGGACGGCGAAGGCGATATGATCCGCGACGACACGACGCGGCTGACCTATGATATGTGCGATGAGGAAGGACGTCGGACAGGTCAGGACGCAGCGCCGGAGTCGAGTTCGAAGCCGACCGACGGGGGTCGGCTGGACACGGGGCGGAGATGCGTCATGGGGCTTCGCTGTGACAGGCGGGTGGAGCGACGACCGCGGTAGCGGAGGCTTTCGAGGTTTGGCCCATCCCAGAGGAATCTCAGATGATAAATTCGAGATAGGTCGTCATCTTATTATAACTATGAAAGATTCCGCTTACCTGTTGTGTGCGACGAGGGATGTCAGCATAGGATGACAACCACATCAAGATTGTCGTCCCAGTCATCGGTATGTCGTATTCTATATTCTACCACAACTTTGGGTGATTTATGTATTGTATCTCAAAAACGAAAGACGTAGCAGATTATGGTCTAATTTCAGTTCTCAAAGACGTCGGCGTGGAAATACTGTATGCGGAAGACATCGATGACCTGCTCGACAAACTATGGATTTACGGCTCACGAGTGAAATTTATCGTCGTAGAATTTCAATCTGAAGATGATTTGTCGCAATTCTATGTGGATTTGAGCAATTGGAAACAGATCAAAACCGTCATTTTCGCCAGCGACTTTGCTGATGTGCACTCTGAAAACAACATAACGGTAGTGTTCGACGAATGCAACTCGGCGAACATCTTGAGATCGCTAAAATTTTTAGATTGATAAAATAGCATCAGATCAAGTATCACGATCGTCTACGATCAGACGCCTCAGCTTACCATGTTTCTGCAAGTCAATTCCGCGCGAGATAATTTCCGATACTATCAAATGAGTCTCAACCAATGTGCAAACCGATGTCCCAACAGCCGCTGGAACATGAGAAGAACGATCGCGACGCGATCATTCGAAGCGCAGTCGCATTGATGACTGCGTTTCCGAATGAGTCGCTCAGTCGCAAGCGAATAGCAGAGAGCGCCGGGATCGGGATTGCGACAGTGACGAAACACTTCCGAAGCCTCTCTGATTTGCTGGCCGCTATCTCCGCCAGCAAACAGGATGTTGGGCCGGAATAGCTGATCTATGTTCTCATCGAATGTGCGATTTCAGACAAGTGAAATGGCAGCGAAGCATTTTCGTCACAGTTTTCGCTGACGCTCGTGATCATAGAATAGATCACTTTCGTGTGCACGCTGAGCATATATTTTGCATCGACCGACGTTGACTGCGATTCGTTTTTGAGAAAGATCGAGCGACATATCCCGAATGCCGCAGCTGTCAGCAGGCGACCGTCGATCTTAGATTGAGTGACGTCACTGCCACATCTGTCAAAAAACGAGGCGATCAAATTAGTTGCTCCCGCAAACGGGTCACCTGACCCACTATGGCCAACAGTTCGCCTATGTTGAACAAAGTAGTCGAATATCGAGCCATTTTTGCAGAATTCTGTCAGGATCACCTCGATCACCTCGATTAATATGACCTGCTGGCTGCCTTCTCCGGATAACGTCCGATCGACCAAGTCGTAGAATTCTTTTACAATCGGGTAAGTTGCTGCTTCGATCAACGAGTCACGCTCGGGGAAGTAGTACGTAACCAAAGCAGGCGTAACACAGGCAAATCGAGCGACGTCCTTACGTGCGATGGTTTCTGATTGATTATGCCTGATTGCTTTTTGCATTCCCTGGATGATCTTAACCGGGCCGACTTCAGCTTCGCCACGCAGAGGGCGACCTTGCATACGCTTTTCCATAACGCCACTACTCCACGATGCTCGACATATCAAGAACAGCTTGGCGCTCCAAGGCAAGTGCTCGATGACAAATCGTTCGTAACTCTGATGCAATCCATCAAGGACGTTCACGGACGGGCAAACGACGACGCGGATCCGCACGGGTGCGACCGCCCGACTATTCCTCTCGCACTTAGACATCCTTGAAATCTATATGTCGCGCTGCAACAACGAGTCGAGTCCGGAAGGTCTAAATATTAATTGTGGCGATGTGAAAATATCAGTCTTAAACCTTAATTAATTAACGTCTCGAGCATCGTCTCTTCTGAACGGCTCAGGTGTTCAGGGCCGTCTGCGTGAAGTTGTGGTGGAAAGCTGGCGGGGCGATGAAAAAATCCGGTGGTTGGCATGAGGTACGCCCTATGCGGCATGATCCCAACGTGTCAAATCGCTTGGAACCGTGACCCCTGTTTCGCGTCGAATACCGACCCCTTGGAAGACCGGGCCGAGCTTATCCACGTGGGGGCATAGGAGGGACCCGCGCCCGGAGCGCAGCGCTTTTGCGTTGCGCGAAGCGGAGGGCGTGGGAGGTGCCTGTGCGCCCACGTGGGTAAGCTCGGAGGCCGACCTCAGCTTCGTGTTTTGAAGCGCCAGCTGGTATTGCCGGTCTCAATGATGTCGCAATGGTGGGTGAGGCGATCAAGCATTGCTGTGGTCATTTTGGCGTCGCCAAAGATCTGAGGCCAATCGGCGAAGGCGAGATTGGTCGTGATCAGCAGCGAGGTGTTTTCGTAAAGCTTGCTGATGAGGTGGAACAGCAACTGGCCGCCGGGTTGACTGAAAGGCAGGTAGCCGAGTTCGTCGATGACGATGAGATCGTAGCGCAACAGGTTCTCGGCGAGGCGCCCGCTGCGGCCGGCGGACTTCTCCTGCTCGAGCAGGTTGACCAGATCGACGAGATTGAAGAAGCGCCCCCGTGCCCTGGTGCGGATCACCGCCGAGGCGACGCCGATGCAAAGGTGCGTCTTGCCGGTGCCGGTTCCACCGATGAAGATCGTGTTACGCTTGGCATCCAGGAAGGCGCCGGTCGCAAGCTCGCGGACCTGGCCTTCATCGACAGGCGTCTCCGCGAACACGAACGTGTCAAGGTCCTTGAGCACCGGGAACTTGGCGCCCCCCATGCGATAGCTGATCGAGCGGGCCTGACGATGGGTTCGCTCGGCCCGGATCAGGCTGGCGACCAGCGGATAGATCTCGTCCCGTCGGGCGAGCCCCTTGCCGGCGATCTCGTCGAAGCTGGCGCGCATGCCGTAGAGCTTGAGATCGCTCATCGCCTCCAGAATATCGTGACGTTCCATCAGGCGACCCTCCTCAGGCTGTCGTAGCGGCCGCAATCGGCCGACGGTTCGATCGTCAAGCGAAGCGCGTCCGGCGTCGTGATGCTGGGCGGTTCGGCCGGCTGGCGCTGTCGCGCCAGCACCGTCAGGATGACGGCGGCGCTCGCGAGGCCGGCCGTCAGGGCTTCGGCGCAGGCGGTCTCGACCGCCTCCAGGCCGTGGTCGAGCACGGCGCCCAGCACGGTGACGAACTGACGATCGCCGTCGGCATGGCTCTTCAGCTTGGCGCGCACCTGGGCCAAGGCCGGCGGCAGATCCCAATCCTTGAAGGGCGCCCCGTTGCGCAGGGCGCCGGGCTTCTTGAGCAGGACAGGCAGGTAATGCCAGGGATCGTAGACGACCTGGTCGCGCCGGAAGATGCGGGGATGGTCGGCGACGACCTCATCGTCGAGCAGCACCTTGATGCGCTCGGCATGGGAGCGCACCAGCACCATCCGCCCCGCGGCGCGCGCGTCGACGCTGTAGCGATTGTGATCGGCCATGATCAGGCACGTCGTGGCGGCCCGGACCGCCTTCTCGACGAAGCCGTCGAACGGTCCGCGGAGCTCCATCAGGCTGGCGCGTTCGTCTTGGAACACGTCCCAGACGGTGCGCTCCTTGAACTCCGGGTGCCGGGTCCGCCTGGCGTAGGCGATGCACTGATCTTCGAGCCACCCGTTCAACTCGGCGAGGCTCTTGACCCTCGGCTTGGGGCGGAACAGCAGATCGCGCAGCGTGCCGACCTGGTTCTCGATCTGCCCCTTCTCCCACCCGGCCGCCGGCGTGCACGCGACCGGCTCGATCAGGTGGTGCGAGCACATCTGAAGGAAGCGACGGTTGTACTGCCGCGCCTTGCCGACGAAGATGGCTTCCACTGCCGTCTTCATGTTGTCGTAGATGCCGCGCCGGCAGACCCCGCCGTAGAACGCGAATGCCTTGTCGTGAGCGTCGAAGACCAGTTCCTGGGTCTCGCGAAAGTAGGCACGCACGAACGGCATGCGGCTGTGCGACAGCTTCATATGCGCCGCCTTGATCGTCAGCGGCAGCCCCTGGAGCGTGATCGTCTCATGGCTCCAGTCGAACTGATAGGCTTCGCCCGGGGCAAAGCTCATCGGCACGAACGCCCGAACCGGAACGCGGGCCCGTTCCTCGCGCCAGAGTTTGGCGAAGCGGTGCACGCTGTCATGGGCACCGTCATATCCTTGACCGCGCAGCTCCTCGAACAGGCGCTGCGTCGAGCGGCGTTCCCGACGCGGTAACTTGGCGTCCCGCTCCAGGATCGCCGTCAGAGCCTCGACCCACTCGCCGAGCTTCGGGGCCGGCTGCACACCACGCTCGTACTTGAACTCGGTCGCCTGACCGCGAACCACCTTGCGCACCGTCGCACGCGACACCGAGAGCGTCCGGACGATCTCCTTGATGGGCCGGTGCTGCTCGAAATACGCACGCCGGATCCGGCCGATCATGTCCACGGAAATCATCCCCCTGAAACCCTTCCCGGCCAAAAGGGCCATGGAAGGGACGCTGATACCCAGCGGTCGAGGGGGTCACGATCGGACGCGAAAACCGCCCCTCAGGGGGGCACTATTGCGAGCGATTTCACACTCCAGCGGCATGCGCGCCACGGCCTGCGCCTTAGCCACGGTCGCAAACCGGGCAAGCGCCGTGACCCGGCCTGGCGGCACATGATCAATGGCAGGCAGGCCCAGTGTCAGCACCCGGACCTCGTTCAAGCGGCCGACGGCGCGGGACAGCTCGGCGCCGCTGCGAAGGTATGGCCCGTCCCGAAGGCGGTCGAGCGGACTGGGGCGGCCGCCCTCACCTGCGATCAGCAGGGCATCGAGCTTCGTGCGCTGTTCGTGCGTCACATCGCGGGCGAGGGTGCGCCAGAGGCGACGGGCGGCTCGGGCGCGAATGCGGGCGACCAGGCGCTCAAGAGCGGACGCTCCCGGCAGCAGCACCTTCTCCGTCACGAGCCAGACGGTCGCGCGATCGAACAGCACGCTTGGCCGGTCCGTGCCGGTCCAGCACAACGCGTAAAGCCAACGCGCCAGGCGAAAGCGGACGGCAGGATCAGTGAACTCGCGGTAGCCGTGACGCTCCTTGATCTCCGCCGAATGCTGCCATCGACCCCGGGCCGTGGCGTATTGGGGTCACGACATAGAACGGGCAGGATAGCACGGTAGCTTCGCGGGATTGTCCCACGGCTCATCTGACGGCAACCAGGGGTGATTTTGCGTTCGATCCACGGAGGGGCCTGAACCCGTCCGAACCCACGCCGGCGTCGGCATCCCAGAGATAGTCGCCGGTCAGGTTGATGTGCTGCCATCCGAGTGGGGCGAGATGGGCGAGCAGCGCATCCGGCATGACGTCGCCGCGGAGACGGACGGCATCGAGTGCGCGGCCGAGATAGACCGTGTTCCACAGCACGATGGCCGCCGTCACCAGGGCGAGGCCACTCGCGCGGTGAGCCTGAGCCTGAGCGGTGCGATCATGGAGCCGCCCGAGGCGATGGAAGCAGACGGCGCGAGCCAGGGCATTGTGGCTTTCGCCCTTGTTGAGTTCGGCCGTGGCCTGGCGTCGGAGCGCGGGCTGCTCCAACCAGTCAAGAGCGTGCAGGGTCCGTTCGATGCGGCCGATCTCGCGCAACGCGAGGGCGAGGCCGTTCTGGCGGGGGTAGGCGCCCAGCCGTCTGAGCATCAGCGAGGCGCTGACGGCGCCGGTCCTGACGGAGGTCGCCAGACGGAGGACGTCATCCCACTGGGCGACGATCAAGGCCTCGTCGATCCGACCGCCGATGAAGGGGGCGAGCGTCGGCCAGGTCGCGGATGAAGAGAAGGCGTAGAGCTTGCGGTCGGCGACGTTGGGGATACGCGGTACGAAACGAAAACCCAACAGCTGCGCCAGCGCGAAGGTGTGGTCGCTCACGCCGCCCCCGTCCGTGTGGTGGACCGCGATGCTGAGATCCGCCTCGTGGTAGAGCAGGCCGTCGATGACGTAGGCCGCTTCGCCCGAGGGTGGGATCGAGGCCGTGTGATACGGCGCATGCCGGGACGAGACATGCGTATAGAAGAGTGCGGAGGGTTCTCGACCATGGCCGTGTCGGGCATTGTGGGCGCCCAGCGCTTCCCCTCGCCCCGCCGTCAGAAAGGCTTGGCCATCGGAGCTCGAAACGTCGCCGGCCCCGAACAGGGCGGCGAGAGGCTGGCGCTGCTGGGCATCCACCAGAGTGGCCAAAGCTCGGCGATAGGTGTCCTCGCGCAGATGCCATCCCGCCGTCCAGGCGAGTTGGCGGTGCCCAGCGATCGAGCACGCGTCGGCCATGCGGGTCAGGCCGAGATTGGTCGCATCGGCCAGGATCGCGGTCAGCACCACGCGGGAGTCGGCGGCCGGCAACCCGGTCTGCAGATGCGTGAACGTGTCGGCGAACCCGGTCCAGCGGTGCACGTCGGCCAGAACGGTCGTGATGCGGGCGTTCGGCACCAGGGCGTAGAGCCGCTCCGCCGCTATCTCGGCGGCCTCGGGCGTGATCGCTTTCAGGGGCGTGATCTTCAGCTCGCCGCCCTTGATCCTGATGTCCTCCAAGGCGTTCAGGGCGGCTTTCGCCTCGACCTCCCCCAACCGCCTCCTGAGGAGATCGCGGCGATGGGCGAGGTAGTCCCCGGCAGAGATCGGCACGGCCACCGGCAAGGGGCCCGCCTCGCGCATGGCGGTGAACAAGGCCGGCGACAGCAGCTGGTCTTCGATCGCACGCCATTGCCGGCTGCCTTCGACCCAGATATCGCCGGCCCGCAGCCGGTCACGCAGCGCGAGGAGGGTGGCAGCCTCCCAGGTGCGGCGATGTTGGATCGGGCCCTGCCCTTCGCTGCCCAGGACCGCGTCGCGCCAAGCCGGTCGGAGGAAGCCGGTAGGCAGGCTCTTCGGCCATGTCCGACCGCCGCTGGCATAGCTGTCCCTCAGCGCCTCGGCTGCCCTCAACGTGGGTGTGCCGGCCGGTATGGCACGGAGCCGGAAGGCGGCGAGGAAGACTGGGCCGAGCCGGTGCAGCACCGGCCAGGAGCGGCCTGCCAACGCGTTCAGATCCGCCTTCTCCGGGCGTGCCAGCCGCTCGGCCTCGACGATGCTGGCAGCCAGCCTGTCCCAGCCCACGGCCGACGTCACGGCTTCGTCGAGGTCGGCCTTCTCCTTCTTCGCCGCGATCAGGGCGGCGCCCAACCGGACCAGCAGGCGCACCTTGTCGCCGACGGCCTTGGCATCGCGCAGGACGGCACCCTCCTCGCGCGCCTCGGCACGCCGGACCATGCGGCCGACCGCGCGATCGAACAGGCCGACAGCGTCATCTGTCAGGCGTGCCACGGTATCCAGGACGGTCGCCACCAGCGTCGCCCTGCGGCGCGGCAACGATAGGGATCGAAGGTGCTGGGCGGTGAAGCGGCCGCCCTCGCGGGCGAGCTTGCGCAGGCGCTCGGGATGGACGCCCTCGGCGCAGGCAGGATCGAGGCCGACCGCGCGAAGACGGATCAGCTGATCGACGGTGCGCTTGAGAGCCTTGTGGTTCGGTGCCCCCGGCGGCTGGCGTGCCCAGGCCAGGACGCTCATGACCGTGCCCTCATCCGATATCAGAAGGCTGTCCAGGGCTTCCGTTTGCCGAGGCGACAACCCCTGGGTCAGTTGCTCGGTGACGTGACGCTCGGCGGAGACCAGCACGGTGGCGACGAGCCGTTCGATGACGGTCGGCCCCGGCGCGACGATCCGACGGCGACGGAACTCGTCCATCAAGGTTGCGGCTATGCTCGAGACATCCGTGGTGGCCAGGGCGACGGGCAGCAGCCAGGTCGTAAACTCGCGGGCCTGATCGGCCCCGCACATGCCGAAGCCGAACGTTTCGCGCAGTTCGTCGAGCTGCTCCTGCCGTGTCTGACGCCGTGCGGCATAGGTGGCGAGTTCGCCGGGCGTGACGTGGATCTGCTCGGCGACGAAATCTAGCGCCGACTGCGGGAGGACCTCGCCCGGCCGGAGCAGGCGGCCGGGATATCGGAAGGCGCAGAGCTGCAGGGCATAGCCGAGCCGGTTGCCACCCCCACGCCGTCGCGCGATGGCGGCCAGGTCCGCCTCGTCCAGGGTCCAGTGACGGACGAGGACGGGTTCCGTCCGCGGCAGGGCGATGAGACTTTCCAGCTGCGCATCGGTGAGCACGCGGCGCCTGGGCATGGCAGACTGTCCCAGTTGAGGTACTGTCTGTCTGCTACGGCGTGGGCCCGTGCGGAAACAAGGGCTTGCCGGGGCTCCGGCGCGAGGAGTTCAAGTGGGACAGCGCGCCGTCCTCTACTGCCGGGTCTCCACAGCCGACCAGTCCTGCAGCCGCCAGGAACGGGATCTCGCGCTTTTCGCGGAGCGGGCGGGCTACGAGGTCGTCGGCACCTACAAGGAGACCGCCTCGGGGGTGAAGCTCGACCGCGCGGAACGGCGCAAGGTGCTGGCCCTGGCGCAGCGGCGCGAGATCGACGCGGTGCTGGTGACGGAACTGTCGCGCTGGGGGCGCAGCACGACGGATCTGCTGGCGAGCCTCAAGGAACTCGAGGCCCGGCGCGTGTCGCTGGTGGCGCTGAACGGGATGACGTTCGACCTCGCCACGCCGCACGGGCGCATGATGGCGACCCTGCTGTCCGGCATCGCCGAGTTCGAGCGCGAGTTGACGGTGGAGCGCATCCGATCGGGGATCGCCGCTGCGAAGGCCCGGGGTGCCCGGCTAGGCCGCCAAACGGGAGACCGTCCAAAATCGGACCGTCTCGCCCCCAAGGTGCTTGCCCTTGTGGCACAGGGCCGGAGCTACAGGCTGATCGGACGCGAGGTCGGTCTCAGTAAGAATACAGTCGCCGAAGTTGTGAAACGGCATCGCCGCTATAGAAGTTCAATGTCACACCCCGACGAAGATGTCGTACCATGAGAGACTACGACGCCCTCTTGTCAACGGTTACGCTTCTGATCACAACGAAAATGGCCCAGCCAGCTCCAACGATAAACGCCAGTAATGACGAAATAGAAATCAGCATAGATCCTAAAAATGGTCCTTATAGAATTTTCGATCACCAACCGACACCCTGATCCTAGGATTTGCTGAACGCCATTCGTCACTTGAAGCAGGAGCATTGACCTCCACCGCATATTCCTCATCGGTGCTCAAATGGAACGCACAAATCGGCCGCGCAATATAGTCTGCGGTGTAGCCCTCAGCGAGAGGCGGAGGAGGACAGGTATTACGCTCTCTACCATGAATTAGAGACACAGTCAAAGGCTGATAATGGTAATTACTGGAGCACTTGCTCTGCCCTCCGTTTGTCAGCTTAGACAAGTCTGCTACTCCAAGGAGACATTCGATCTGATTACGCTGACCAATGTTGTTGACCTCAACTTCCAATCCGTAAATTCCTGACTCCTTGACTTGGAAGGGCCCGCTAGCACTACTTTGGCAGACAGGGTGGAACAGGGTGGAATCGTCGCGGATTCGTGTGCCATGGTTGGCTGGCGCGGGCGGCGGCGATGTCTTCAGGAGAAACTTGGCGAGACGATCTGAGGCGTTGGCTTGAGCCGTTTCTGGCCGGGCTTTCGCATCCGGCGCGCCGCCGGATGTGCCCACTCTACATCGCGGGGTTGATCGGTCCAGGGGACCGGAAGAGCGTCCAACCCATGGCGACCCGTAGTGGCGAGGTCGGCTATGATCAGCTTCACCATTTCATCGCCACGGGGGTCTGGGACAGTGCGCCGCTGGAGGCAGCTCTGCTGAAGGAGGCGAACCGGTTGGTTGGCGATGAGCGAGGTTTTCTCGTCATCGACGACACGGCGTTGCCGAAGAAGGGGCAGCACTCGGTCGGGGTCGCGCCGCAGTACGCCTCGGCGCTCGGCAAGACGTCCAACTGCCAGTCGCTGGTCTCGGTGACTTTGGCTTCGCGCGAAGTGCCGGTGATGGTGGGCCTACGACTTTTCCTGCCCGAGACCTGGACAAACAACCCCGAGCGGATGACTCGAGCGCACATCCCGAGGGATCGGCAGGTTGCTTTGACGAAACCGGAGATCGCCATCGAAGAGATCGACCGTGTCATCGCGTCCGGAGCACGTTTCGGCTGCGTCCTTGCCGACTCCGGTTACGGATCCAGTGGTGCGTTCCGCCAGGCTTTGAGCGAACGCGGCCTCCTGTGGGCCGTCGGGCTTTCGCGGCGCCAGACCGTCTACCCGGCCGATGTCGCCCTGATTTTCCCCGTCGCAAAAACCGGGAAGCGACGCAAATATCACATTCCTGATCGACTTCCGGTCTCTGCGGAAGCGATGCTCGCCGAGGAGAAATGGCAAAAGGTCACCTGGCGCCGCGGCACCAAAGGTCGGCTGACATGTCTTTTCGCAGCCCGCCGTGTTCGACTGGCCGACGGACATCGGCATCGCATGAGCGACAGCCGCGTTCAGGCCATGCCGGGAGAAGAGGTCTGGCTTGTCGGCGAGCGGCGCTCGACCGGCGAGCAGAAGTACTATGTGTCGAACCTACCGGCCGATGCCACGCTCAAGATGCTCGCCACCGCAATCAAAGCACGGTGGGTTTGCGAACAGGCACATCAGCAACTCAAGGAGGAACTTGGCCTCGACCACTTCGAAGGCAGGTCTTGGACCGGGTTACACCGACACGCCTTGATGACAATGATGGCCTTCGCCTTCCTCCAATCCTGCCGCCTTAAAAAGGCGGGGCGGAAAAAAAAGAATTGGGGGCCCACCGCCACAACCGAGCATGCCAGCCATCAGGCAAGCCATTCTCGATCTCTTCGCACGACCGCCGCCCCTACACTGCCCGCACTGTTCGCATTGTAAAAGGCTCCTCGCCGGTGCCGTCGATCCAAATCTGCCAAAGTAGTGCTAGGGTCAGGACTCAATCAGCACCAGAACGCCACGACGGCCGCGAGAGCGACGGCTGACGCGTAGTTGCGGGCCAGTTTGTCGTAGCGCGTGGCGACGCGGCGGAAGTCTTTCAGCCGGCAGAATACGGCTTCGGCGCGCCAGCGATCCTTGTAGCGCCGCTTGTCGTAGCGGATCGTGTGCCGTCGGGAGCGCGTGCCCGGGATCACAGGCACGATGCCGGCGTTGCGCAGATCGGCCCGGAGCCAGTCGGCGTCGTAACCCTTGTCGGCCATGAGACGCCGGATGCGGCCTGGGGCGGCCGCCAACACCGCAGGAGCGGTCCTCACGTCACTGGCATTGCCTGGCGTCAGGTGGACGACGGCAGGGCGGCCGAGGGTGTCGGACAGGATGTGGATCTTGGTGGTCGGCCCGCCCCGCGAGGGGCCGACCGCCTGGTTTTTCGCCCCCCCTTGCCGCCATGGGCACAGCGGTGCGCCTTCGTATAGGTGCTGTCGATGGCAGCCGTCTGGGCGATCCAACCCGCCTCGGCCAGGGCTGCCAGCATGGCAAGCCAGAAGCCGCGCCGGGACCACCTGTTGAACCGGTTATAGACCGTGGTGGCCGGACCGTACGCCGTCGGCACGTCACGCCAGCGCCCGCCCGTGCGCAGCATGTGCAGGATGCCGGACACCACGCGGCGGTCGTCCACCCGCCGTGCCCCTGGCTGGTTCATGGGCATGAACCGACCCACCACGGCCCAGTGCTCGTCCGAAAGCCAGAAAAGATCAGCCATCTGAACCTCCATGGACAACCATGGAATCCGCTTCAGACCGCGAACGCAATAGCCTGATGGGGTTCAGACCCTAAGCGTTAGATCGGCATGAGGATCCAGGTAAAGCGTAAGAGGAACAGGATCAAAGTGCTTGAGATACCTCGACCATATCAGCGGCATCGTTATGGCATAAGCGATCAATAATAGAGGGGTCAAAAGCTGACGAACAATCGATTTTCTCATTGAAAAACCCTTGAACATGACTTGGCTGATCATCTCTTGATGAGAAATATCAGATCGCCACACAGGAAAACAACTATGGGCATGGGGAAGCGCTATGCAGACCGCGTTCTCACTCCTGATTGCAAAGATATAAGCCTTTAGATGATCACGCGAAGCTACCGTGCTTTCCTGCCCGTTCTATGTCGTGACCCCTGGCCGGCATCAGCAAAGCTGGGGGTGGAGAAAGGGCAGGCTGATCCGGGCTGGTGGGTGCTGCTGGCGCTACGGTGGATGGGGTTGGTGCAGGGCTTGCGAGAGCCGGGAGACCTCTTACCGCGGGAGGGACTGAGGCGAACAAGCAGCGAAGGCTTCGCCGTCAGGCGCAGCTGATCCCGAATTTGCTTCGGGTCGACAACAGCGGCTGGTTGAGAGCTGAAATGCAGTTTCGGTTCCGTTGCTACCGGACCCCCCATGACGCGGCGGGCGCTCGGGGACCTGTTCACGGGGCCGTACCCATGACCGCAGCCGCCGGCTCTCAGGCCGTCAGGACGGACCGTACGCCGCCCTGCACATCGTCGGGCGCCATGGCACGGAAGCGCCGGATCTCCGCAGCCTTGTAGACCACGGGAAGGCCGGAGCCGCGCAGCACCACGGAGGCGCGGACCTGCTGTTCCTCCGGGAGCCGGTAGAACTCTCGGACGGCTTCCTGGAGGGTCCGATACGGCTTGGTGATGCGGCGTGGCTCGGGCCAGCGGAGATCCGCCTCCTGGCGGAGGTCGAGGTAGATGGGCCCCTTGCCCGGATTGCCGGCGGTTCTCGGCTGGAGATGGGCGGAGAGCATCGTGGGCTCGTCCCGCATCGCCCGGCACAACCGCGCCACCGTGGCGGGGATCGTGGCTCCGGCCTTGTAGGCGGCCCAGGTGCTCGGAGCGACCCCGAGGAGGTCGGCCGCCTCGACGTTGGACACCCGCATGTCCTCCTGCCAGCACGCCGCCGCGGCGGCATCGAACGGCGCCTGGTGCTCGGCGATCATCCGCAGGTGCTCGCTGTCGATGGCGAGATCGCCCTCGTCGTCGTCCCACGTCACGTTGCCGCCGTAGAGACCGACCGCGGCGCCGGCGAAGACGAGGGCGTTGCCCAGCGCCGCGAAGCGCCGGCCACCCCGGGCGATCCATCCGGCGAGGTCGACGTGGGATACGGAATCGTCCCCCCAGGTGACGGCGAGGGTCGTGGGACCGGTGGTGTTCACGGCCTGGATGTGCGCGACGTCCTGCATAATGCGCTCCCTCAGATGGCGAGGTCGGGGTTGAGGAGGTTCCACGCCGCGGCGATCTCGGTCTGGTGCTCGGCCGCCCATTCCATGACGGCGCGGCGGTCGCGAGCCGGGATGGTGCCGCGGATCAGGGTCAGGGTTTCGATCTCGACCATGGCCTTGAAGTCCGGGGCGACGACGTGGAAGTGCGCGGGCCGGTGGTCATTGCCGTAGACCCTGAAGGCGATGTTGCCGATGAAGTGCAGCTTGACCATGTCTGTCCCGCGCGATGGCTCAACCTACTCCGGTGAGCGGGTTATGTAAATCATACCGTTCCGGTGAACGGATGATGTTGCCGGAGCGAAGGAGGAGCCGGAAGCACCGCTATCGCGTAGGAGCCCCATGAGCGGCGATTTCGCACCTCGGCCGTCGCTCCTCTACCCTGACAGGCTAGAAATGGCGCAGCGGAGCCCGCACGGGCGGGACGGGGCCCTCCCGATCGTCTCTACCACTTCCCGCCCCCATATCTTCCGTCATCACTCTTTGGTTTGGTTCGTGGGACGTTTTTCCTTAGAGAAGAATCTGTAATCCGAAGGGTGCTCGGGGATCTGAACCGGGCCTGTCGCAAATTTCCGGCGTTGACGTTTCGTTAGCCACGCCGGCCGACTTTGCCGCCTCCCATCTGGAGGCTGCCATGATCCTGTCTGCTATCGCCGCCAAGCTGAAGCGCCGGTCGAAGGACGACTTCAAGGGCCGCCACTTCGAGGCGGGGCTGATCGTCCAGGCCGTCTCGTGGTACCTGCGTTATCCGCTGAGCTATCGCGACATCGAGGAGCTGCTGCTCGAGCGTGGCCTCGAGGTCGACCATAGCACCGTGAACCGCTGGGTGCTGGCCTATGCGCCGCTGATCGAGCGCCGCCTTCGGCCGTTCCGCAAGCCCCACTGCGGGTCCATTCGCGTCGACGAGACCTACGTCCGGATCCGGGGCGAGTGGCGCTACCTGTATCGCGCCATCGACAAGCACGGCGAGGCGGTCGACTTCCTCCTCACCGCCAGGCGCGACCTCGATGCCGCCAAGCGGTTCTTCCGCAAGGCGCTGAAGGACGGCCCGCTGCTGTCGCCCGACCGGATCGGCACGGACGGAGCGGCCACCTACCCGGGCGCGATCGCGGCGGCGAGGAAGGAGAGCCTCCTGTCCCGCGACCCCGTCCACCACGTGACCAAGCACCTCCAGCAGGGGATCGAGAGCGACCACTTCCGGGTGAAGAAGCCCATGCCGAAGGTCGGCGGGTTCCGAAGCTTCAACACCGCGCGGCGCTCCATCCAGGGGTTCGAGGCCATGCTATGGCTGCGCAAGGGCTTCGGCTTCGCCGGTGGCTGGACCGTCGTCGAGCAAAACCGGATGCTCGGGTTCTGCTTCGGACTTTCAGAGGTTAACGAAGCGTAAAACCGGGAGCGTTCAAGCCCGATCTGCAACCTACTCGGGAGATTGCGACAAGCCCCTCTGGATCACCCAACCAGGACGACAATGAGATCCTCCTGGGTGGGACTCTAAACGCCGACCGATGTCGGACTGAACCAGCGGCGGAGAGCCTCTTCGAGACCGTCCAGGCCGTCGTCTTCGGCGATCCAGGCGATGCAGGCGTCGGGACGGATCAGCATCGAGGGTCCGGTGTCGACGGCGACACGGCGGATCCCCTGCGCGACGGCCGCGACGAGCCTGGACGCTCGCCTCCCGTCCGATGCGTCGAGGAGGACACCTGCGCCATCCTGCATCAGACCGTAGAGCGACACGTCGGTGTCGCCGTGGCGGACCGGTCGGTCGCCGATCAGACGGCCGACCCCGTCGAGGTCCGACCCGAGGTCGTAGCGGGTGGCGAGGCCCCTCGTCATGTCGCCGACGAGCCGATTGACGTCGTCGAGCTGCAGCAGGCTCGCCACGAGATCCCGCATCGCACCCGATTGGGGATCGGGGCGCATGATGGCGACCTGGGCGAGGGTGTTGGCCAGAACGGCCTCGGCGACGGGCCGCCGCTCGGCCGTGTAGGTGTCGAGCAGGCCGTCGGGCCGCTCGCGGCGGACGACCGCGGCGAGCTTCGGGCCGAGGTTCGCCGCGTCCACCAGCCCGAGGCTGAGGCCCTGACCGCCGAACGGCGAGTGGACATGCGCGGCATCGCCGGCCAGCAGCACCCGGCCCAGGCGATAGGTGTCGACGAGCCGCGTGTTGTCGGTCCACCGGCTCGCGGCCTGAAGCGCCGTGACGCGGACGTCCCTGCCGCTGATGCGGCGCAGGGCGTCGTCGACCTCCTCGCGCGTGACCGGCGCCTGCCGGTCTTCGGGCGGACCGCTGAAGTCCAGCATGAACACGCGGCCGGGGAAGGGCCCGTACGCGAAGACGCCACCCGACGTGCGCTGCCAGCCGCTGGGCAACAGTCGGTCCGGATGGTCGATCTCGACCATGGCCTGGTACATCGTCGAGGTCGGCGGCGTGCCGGGGAAGGCGAAGCCGGCCCGTCTGCGGATGGGGCTTCGCCCTCCGTCGCACCCCACGAGGTAGGAGCAGCGGACTCGGTCGCCGCCCGTCGGCGAAGACCATTCCACGTCGACACCGTCCACCGCCTGCACGAAGCCGGTCACCTCGCAGCTGCGGCGCACCTCGATCCCGAGCGCGCGTGCGCGGTCGCCCAGCATGGCTTCGAGGTCCTGCTGGTGCACGGCGCGGACGCGCCTCCCGGGCTCCCTCTGCACGTCCTTGCGGATCAGGGCCAGCCCGCCGAAATGGCCGCTGAACTTGGATCCCCAACCTCGCGCCTCGGGGCCGCTCCGCTCCGTGAACGGCGCCATAGCGGCGAGACTGCGCGTCTCCGCCGCCGCGATGGCCTCGCCCATCCCGCGGCGCTGCAACGCTTCGCTCCCGAGCGGCCCGACCCCCAGGGCCTTGGGGCCGGTGCTCGGTTCAGCCAGGCGCTCCAGCACCAGGACGCGCACGCCGCCCAGCATCAGCTCGATGGCGGTCAGGAGACCGACCGGGCCGGCTCCCACCACCACCACGTCGACCGGCCTTATCATATACCAGCTCCCAATATGGATTCAGTCCATATCGGGATGTGCTATGACGAGCCGCATGTCAATGCCCCTCGATCGCCGATCCCGGAAGCGGCTCGCCACGCGGCAGGCCATCTCCGACGCCGCCACGCGGCTGTTCCTGGAGCGCGGCTTCGACGCCGTGACGGTGGAGGAGATCGCGGACGCCGCCGACGTCGGGCGGATGACGGTGTTCAACCACTTCCCCCGAAAGGAGGACATGTTCTTCGATCGCGACGCGGAGGGCCGCGAAGCCGTGCGCGACGCGTTGCAGCAGCGCGACCCCGGCGTCTCCCCGATCGAGGGGTTGCGCCTGCTCGCCCATCGGTCGGTGACGGAACAGCGTCCCTACGCCAGGTTCTTCGCCGGCAGCCAGCGCTTCATCGAGGCCGTCGAGGGCAGCCAGACCCTCAAGGCTCGTGCCCGGGAGATCCGCGACGAGCTCGCGGCATTCGTCAGGATCGCGCTGTCCGAGTCCGTGGGGCGGGGACCCGACGATCCCGACGCTGATCTGGCGGCCGGTCTCATCCTCGCGATGTGGACCGTGGCGCTGGTCCAGGCCCACCGGGTGCTTCGGCGGAGACGGAGCGCCGAAGAGGCGAAAGCCGCCTTTCTCGCGGTCGTCGACCGGGGAACCATCGGCCTCGCAGCCGCGATGGCGGGCACGCCTTACGCGTGAGTGACGGACCTCGCGGCCGACCCCGTGGGACAGGTCGATGCCGCATCCCGGGCACGGCATCGGGCAGCGGCAGGAAGGTCGTCGGCGTTATGCCCCGCTCGTCGATGAGCCTCAACTCCAGCTCGGGGCGAAGAAGCAGAACACGCTGGTGAACAGGCGTCGACCGCCAGCATCGTTCCATTCTGAGTAGAAGGCCCAATAATCTCCATCCTGGCTCGGCAGGACTTGAGCGTCGTAGACGATCTTCGGATAGCCATCGATCAGGAAGCCGTCGTCGACGCGGTGGACTTGATCGGGCCGCAGGTGATGGGCGTCGCTCGGCCCGCAGCACGCCTTGGTCACCCACTCGGGGATGGTCGACCCATCGCTCCATGTGGCATGCGCGCGGGCTGCTCCGGGGGCGCCGAACAGGGCCATCGAAGCGGCGATGACGCGGATCGATCGGGCGATGCGACGGCGATGCCTGGACATGGTCCGACCCTCTACGACGATCCGTGGAGACAGCAGACGCCGGAGGCCGCCGCAGGTCAATCGGCGAACGGCACGTCCGGAGCCCGTTCGACGGCCGTGCCGTTCGGGGACGTCGCTCCAACACCCGCGGCCTCCTCGATCGCGTCGGGTCCCGTCGCGCTGGCGTCCCGCAGCGCGGGGAGGCTTTCTGCGGTCAGCGATCCATTAAGGCCTCTTGCCTATGGTTCAACTCGCACCGGCTCGGCACATTCGATTCCGATGGCCGGCCGAGCCTGAGATCCGCCATGGACGTCGCGCCGCTCCCCGATTGTGAAGACGCGAGGCTCGCCGCGCTCGCCCAATACGAGCTCGGCGGCGCGGAGGCGGACCCCGCCTTCCTGCACCTGGTCCGCTTGGCGAGCCGGTTGTTCGGCGTGCCGTCGTCCTACGTGTCCCTGATCGAGCGGGAGCGGCAGGTGTTCTTCGCCAAGGTCGGCGTCGAGGCCTGCGAGACCGGCCGCGACGCGTCCTTCTGCGCCCACACGGTGTCGATGGACGACATGCTCGTCGTGCTGGACGCCAGCCTCGACCCGCGCTTCCACGACAGCCCGCTCGTCACGGGCGAACCCCACATCCGCTTCTACGCCGGGATGCCGCTGCGCACGCCGTCCGGCTTCGTGCTGGGCTCCCTGTGCGTGACCGATGTCGCGCCTCGCGGCGCCTTCACGCCGGACGACGCCCGCAACCTGGCCGACCTCGCCGATCTCGTGGTCGACCTGCTCGAGATGCGGCGGCGGGACGTCGCGCGTCGCATCAGCCAATCGCGTTTCACGAGCATCGCCGCGACATCGCCCGACGGCATCATCTGCGCCGATCGCGAGGGCCGGGTCACGGTCTGGAACGAGGCCGCGGTGCGCCTGTTCGGCTATTCGGCCGACGAAGTCGCCGGCCGAACGCTCGACCTCATCGTCCCCGAGCAGGTCCGCGGGGCCGGCATGACGGGCCTGCGCTGGCTGACCGCGGTCGGGGCCAGACGGCTGGCCGGCAGGACGGTCGACTTCCCGGCCCGCCACAGGGACGGGACGGAGTTCCCCATCGAACTCTCGATGTCGACCTGGTCCGAGGAAGGCGAGGTCGCCTTCGGGTTCATCGCGCGCGATGTCCGCGAACGCCGCGCCAACGAGGACCGGCTCCATCGCCTGGCGCATCACGATCCCCTCACCGGACTGTCCAACCGGACGGTGCTGTCGGCCCGCATCGGCGAGGAGATCGCGGCCGGCAGTCCGATCGCGGTCCTCATCGTGGACCTGGACGGGTTCAAGGAGGTCAACGACACGGTGGGCCACTCGGCCGGGGACCGGCTGCTGCAGTTGACGGCGGCGCGTCTCCTCGCCTGCGCCCGGTCGGGCGACACGGTGGCCCGCCTGGGTGGCGATGAATTCGCCCTCGTGCTGACGGGGGTCGTCGATCGTGCCCAGGCGGACGCGGTCGCCGATCGGATCGTGCGGGCCATCGCCGACCCCTTCGCGATCGACGATCAGACCTTCACACTGGGCGCCAGCGTCGGGATCGCGATCTCCGGCGTCGATGCCGACACGGTCGACGACCTTCTCTCCTGCGCCGATCTGGCGCTGTACCAGGCCAAGGCCGAGGGACGGAACCGCCATCGCTCCTTCACGCGCGACCTGAAGCGGACCGCGCTGGACCGGCGCGCCGGACGGGAGGACCTGCGCCGTGCCGTCGAGCTACACGAGTTCTTCCTGGTCTACCAGCCCCAGGTGCGCCTCTCGGACGGCGGCCTGACGGGCGCCGAAGCGCTGTTGCGGTGGCGTCACCCCGAGCGGGGCGTCCTCCCTCCGGCGGAGTTCATCGGGATGCTGGAGGCGTCGCGCTACGCCGCCGAGGTGGGCGGGTGGGTGCTGGGCGAGGCCTGCCGGCAAGCCGCTCTGTGGCGCCGGACCGCGCCAGAGTTCCGCATGGCCGTCAACCTGTTCGGAGCCCAGTGCCGGACCGGGGATCTCGTCAGCAAGGTCCTGACCGCCCTGGCGTCGTCCGGCCTGCCCGCGTCGGGGCTGGAGCTGGAGATCACCGAGACGATCGTGCTGAACCACGATGACCAGCAGCTCGGCGCCTTCCAGGCCCTGCAGGATGCGGGTGTCGGGCTGGCCTTCGACGATTACGGGACGGGTTACGCCTCTCTCAGCCAGTTGCGCATGTTCCCCATCACGCGCCTCAAGATCGACCGGTCCTTCGTCCGCGGGGTCTGCCATGACCGTCGCGATGCCGCCATCGTCGGCGCCATCGTCGATCTCAGCCGCAACTTCGACCTCGAACTGACGGTCGAGGGGGTCGAAACCGAAGCGCAGCGTCGCTTCCTCATCCACAGGGGCTGCGGAGAGGCGCAGGGCTACCTCTTCGCCAAGCCGCTCTCCCCCTCGGAGCTCGAGGCGCAATATGCCGTCGGCGTGGCCACCGGCGCGGAAGCCCGGGTGGCCTAGAGCCGACCGCGCCGCGAGCCGGCGCTGGCTCGCCTTGGCTCGCGGCCTCAGCTCTAGCTCTTCGGCTCGACGAACATCCTCACGCGATCAGGTGATTCCATCTGATCGCGATCTGCTCCAGAGTCTGTCAGGCTCACGTCGAAGCGGCGTTTGGACGTAAGCCGTTGGACAGCGTCGCGTGTTGAAGCTGGCGTATGGCGGCAGTAGCCTGACATACGCCAGTCACGTCATATGCCGGCTCGGACCAGGCGTGGCACGGCGCGCCGGCCACCGCCTCCGGCCGGGCGGCGATGCGCTCCCGTGGGCTGAGCCGCGGCGGACCCGTCCCCGAACCTGGACGCGCGATGGCGCATCCGGGATCGACCGATCAGGCGGCCTGGGTCCTGGCCGTCGATTTCGGGAGGGACGAGCCATCGTGTTCGTCGAGCTTGTCGAGACGGCCCAGGGAGGCGGCGAGGCTGTTCATCCGGGCATTGTTCTCGTGCACCAGTCCGTTGATGCTCTTCGCGGCCTCCGCCGACTGGTTGGCCAGCGTGCGGACCTCCGCCGCCACGACCGCGAAGCCGCGGCCCGCGTCCCCCGCCCGTGAGGCCTCGACGGCGGCGTTCAGGGACAGGATGTTGGTCTGGAAGGCGATATGGTCGATGTTGGCGACGATGCTGGCGATCCGGTCGCCCGACTGTCGGAGATCGCGCATGGCACTGCTGGTCTCCTCGATGGCGAGGCGACGATCGGACACGTCGGTCCCGCACATCATGATCCGCACGAGCCTGCCTTGCAGGTCACGCAGGGACGAGAACACCGCGTCGAGGGAGAAATTGCCGCCGCCGGTCTTCGGCCAGCGGATCTCGCGGCGCAGGCTGGTGCCCGCGATGACGCGGGCCCGCTCGTCGGGCGTCAGGATGCGATCGAGGTGGACGGGGTCGCCCAGGAAGACGCCGTGCCACCGTCGGATGGCGGAGTTCGCCGTCTCGATCTGGCCCGCGGGCGACCACTCCGCGAGAGCGTTCGATTCGCCGATCGTGTCGAGCTTGATGGTGTAGTCGAGCGACTTCTGCTTCGTCTCGGTCACGTTGGCCTGGATCGAGATGAACCGTTCGACCTTGCCGCTCTGACCGCGGACCGGGTTGATGGCGAGGCTGATCCAGTAGGGATCGCCCAGTTTCGAGTAGTTGAGGATCTCCTGGTAGAAGGGCTCGCCCCGATCGAGCTTCGTGCGGATCGCCTTCACGGTGTCGGCATCGGTATGGGCGCCTTGCAGGACCTTGCCGGGACTTTTGCCGACGACCTCCGCCATGGCGTAGCCCGTCAATCGCTCGAAACCCGGGTTCACGTATTCGATGCGGCGCTGCGCATCCGTGATGATCACGGAATTGTCCGTCCCGTTGGCGACGAGGGACAGCTGCTCCATGCGGGCGCGTTGCGACACCTGCTCGCTGATGTCGGTCGCGAACTTGACGACCTTGATGGGGCGGTCGTTGAGGTCGAAGATCGGGTTGTAGGAGGCCTGGATCCAGACCTCCCGTCCGCCCTTTCCGAGGCGCCTGAACTCGGCCGAGACGTACTCGCCGGCGCGGAGGCGATCCCAGAACTGGGCGTAGGCCGGGCTGGCCCTCTCCGCCGGGTCGACGAACATGCGGTGGTGCTGGCCGATGATCTCGGCGGCGGCATAACCCACGGTGCTCAGGAAATGATCGTTCGCCGTGAGGATGGTCCCGTCCATCGCGAAGGTGATCACCGCCTGGGACCTGCGGATGGCCGTGATCTGCCCGGCGACGTCCGACGCCGCCGATTTGACCGCCGTCACGTCGCTGGCGAACTTGACCACCTTGAAGGGGCGGCCGTTGAGATCGAGGATGGGGTTGTAGGAGGCCTGGAGCCAGACCTCGCGTCCGCCCTTCGCCCGGCGCTTGAACTCCGCCGACACGTATTCCCCGGCCCGCAGGCGATCCCAGAAGCGGGCGTAGTCCGGGCTCGAGCGATCGACCGGGTCGACGAACATGCTGTGGTGCTGTCCGACGATCTCCTTCGCCGAATAACCCATCGTGTTGAGGAAACGCTCGTTCGCGCCGAGGATCCGGCCGTCGAGAGAGAAGGAGATGACCGCCTGCGATCGGCCGATCGCGTCGATCTGGCCGGCCATGTCGACTGCCGCCATCTTCTGCGCCGTGATGTCGGACGCATACTTGACGATCTTGTACGGCTTCTTGTCCAATCCGAAGATCGGGTTGTAGGACGCCTGCAGCCAGATCTCCGTCCTGTCCTTCGCCAGGCGTTTGAACTCGCCGGACTTGTAGGCTCAGGACCTGTTAATTCTGATTGAGAGGTGATTCAGTGTCTCCGACTGGAGGCTCTGGCGATGTCACTTTCCCTTTTGAGCGATGGCCAGATGGCCCGGATCTCACCTCATTTCCCGTTGTCGCACGGCGTCCCTCGCGTCGACGACCGACGGGTCGTCAGCGGGATCGTCTACGTCATCCGCAACGGCCTGCAGTGGAAGGACGCGCCTGCAGGCTACGGCCCCCACAAGACGCTGTACAATCGCTTCATCCGTTGGAGCCGGCTCGGGGTGTTCGACCGCATCTTCGCCGCTCTGGCCGGCGGGGGTCCACCACCCGAACGCATCATGATCGACGCCACGCATCTGAAGGCGCACCGCACCGCGGCGAGCCTGCTCAAAAAGGGGCTGTTCCCCGCCGTATCGGCCGAACCAAGGGTGGGCTGAACTCCAAACTCCATGCGGTCTGCGACCAGGAGGGACGTCCCGTCGTGATGATGCTCTCCGAAGGGCAGATGAGCGACCACAAGGGGGCAGCCCTCATGCTGGACGCTTTTCCGGACGCCAAAGCCTTGCTGGGCGACAAGGGTTATGACAGCAACGGTTTCCGCCAGGCTCTGGTCGACCGAGGCATCACACCCTGCATTCCGTCGAGCCGCAGCCGAAACAGCCCTCTCCCCTACGATGCCGTCCTCTACAGACAGCGCAACCGCATCGAGCGCATGTTCGGCAGGCTGAAGGACTGGAGACGCATCGCCACTCGCTACGATCGATGCGCCCACACCTTCTTCTCCGCCATCTGCATCGCAGCAACCGTTATCTTCTGGCTCTGACAATGAGTCCTGAGCCTAGCACTACTTTGGCAGATTTGGATCGACGGCACCGGCGAGGAGCCTTTTACAATGCGAACAGTGCGGGCAGTGTAGGGGCGGCGGTCGTGCGAAGAGATCGAGAATGGCTTGCCTGATGGCTGGCATGCTCGGTTGTGGCGGTGGGCCCCCAATTCTTTTTTTTCCGCCCCGCCTTTTTAAGGCGGCAGG
Organism: Lichenihabitans sp.; assembly: GCA_965214345.1. Taxonomy (GTDB): domain Bacteria; phylum Pseudomonadota; class Alphaproteobacteria; order Rhizobiales; family Beijerinckiaceae; genus Lichenihabitans. The sequence continues at coordinate 149,207 of CBDCBJ010000001.1, forward strand.
ATTGGAGGAAGGCGAAGGCCATCATTGTCATCAAGGCGTGTCGGTGTAACCCGGTCCAAGACCTGCCTTCGAAGTGGTCGAGGCCAAGTTCCTCCTTGAGTTGCTGATGTGCCTGTTCGCAAACCCACCGTGCTTTGATTGCGGTGGCGAGCATCTTGAGCGTGGCATCGGCCGGTAGGTTCGACACATAGTACTTCTGCTCGCCGGTCGAGCGCCGCTCGCCGACAAGCCAGACCTCTTCTCCCGGCATGGCCTGAACGCGGCTGTCGCTCATGCGATGCCGATGTCCGTCGGCCAGTCGAACACGGCGGGCTGCGAAAAGACATGTCAGCCGACCTTTGGTGCCGCGGCGCCAGGTGACCTTTTGCCATTTCTCCTCGGCGAGCATCGCTTCCGCAGAGACCGGAAGTCGATCAGGAATGTGATATTTGCGTCGCTTCCCGGTTTTTGCGACGGGGAAAATCAGGGCGACATCGGCCGGGTAGACGGTCTGGCGCCGCGAAAGCCCGACGGCCCACAGGAGGCCGCGTTCGCTCAAAGCCTGGCGGAACGCACCACTGGATCCGTAACCGGAGTCGGCAAGGACGCAGCCGAAACGTGCTCCGGACGCGATGACACGGTCGATCTCTTCGATGGCGATCTCCGGTTTCGTCAAAGCAACCTGCCGATCCCTCGGGATGTGCGCTCGAGTCATCCGCTCGGGGTTGTTTGTCCAGGTCTCGGGCAGGAAAAGTCGTAGGCCCACCATCACCGGCACTTCGCGCGAAGCCAAAGTCACCGAGACCAGCGACTGGCAGTTGGACGTCTTGCCGAGCGCCGAGGCGTACTGCGGCGCGACCCCGACCGAGTGCTGCCCCTTCTTCGGCAACGCCGTGTCGTCGATGACGAGAAAACCTCGCTCATCGCCAACCAACCGGTTCGCCTCCTTCAGCAGAGCTGCCTCCAGCGGCGCACTGTCCCAGACCCCCGTGGCGATGAAATGGTGAAGCTGATCATAGCCGACCTCGCCACTACGGGTCGCCATGGGTTGGACGCTCTTCCGGTCCCCTGGACCGATCAACCCCGCGATGTAGAGTGGGCACATCCGGCGGCGCGCCGGATGCGAAAGCCCGGCCAGAAACGGCTCAAGCCAACGCCTCAGATCGTCTCGCCAAGTTTCTCCTGAAGACATCGCCGCCGCCCGCGCCAGCCAACCATGGCACACGAATCCGCGACGATTCCACCCTGTTCCACCCTGTCTGCCAAAGTAGTGCTAGGTCCCGGCATTCAGGTCCTGCCAGAAGGCCTTGTATTCGGCGACGTCGAGACCGACGTCGTCGACGAACATCCGATGATGCTGACCGACGATCTCGTCGAGCGTGTAGCCCATGGCATGGGTGAAGTTTTCGTTGGCCCAGATGATGACGCCCTGCAGGCTGAATTCGATCACCGCCTGCGACCTGCCGATCGCGTCGATCTTCGCCTCGAGTTCACGCATGCGCTCCGAGCCGCTCGGATTCCGCTTGTGGATATGAATCCCGAGCATCGATTTTGAACTCCGGCTAAAATATCAGACGATCGAAGGCGAGCCAAACTGCATGAGACCTCAACATTCACAGTTACAGTTAAAGGATGATTAATCGATCGAGACGAAAGCACGGGATCGATCGCCACGAGGCCGATCCACTGTCGAATCGCAGTTATGATATTGCGAAAGGCGCACACGCGGGGTGTCGAAGCGGGTTTCCTGTAGGGTGAGACTTCGGGATCGATCATCCCGTTGGTTGATCCACCGCCTGTGCCGAAGAGCGCCGGTTCACACCGTCGTCAACGTTCAGTTGTGATCACGATGGCGAGCCGAGTCGTCGACCGACGGGCCCGGCCCGCCGCAGGCGCCGAGCCCCCGGCAGAGGCCTGTCCTGTGGTGCGCGAACGCGGCGCTGCTCTGTCTCGCGCGGCGATCTCGCGTCGCCGGGAGACCGTCACCGCACGTGTGTCGAGCCCGTGCCGGGAAGTGGCCCGGCGGCGGCGGCGAACGGCCCATCCCCAAAAGACATGGCGACCGAAGCCTTTCGGCTTCGGTCGCCATGGGATCGCGGCGAGGACGGTCGAAATCGGCGTCCTGTCGAAGCAGGGTTACTCGGCCGCCTGCTTCATGACGCTGTCGGTCGGGACCTCGGAGATCGTCTTCAGGATCTGCGAGGCGATCTGGTAGGGGTCCCCTTGCGAGTTCGGGCGGCGATCCTCGAGGTAGCCCTTGTACCCGTTGTTCACGAACGAATGGGGCACGCGGATCGAGGCGCCGCGGTCCGCCACCCCGTAGGAGAACTGGTGGATGGAGGCCGTCTCGTGCTTGCCGGTCAGACGCAGGTGGTTGTCGGGGCCGTAGACCGCGATATGGTCCTCGCGGTTCTTCTCGAAAGCCTTCATCAGCTTCTCGAAATAGTCCTTGCCGCCGACCGACCGCATGTATTCGGTCGAAAAGTTGGCGTGCATGCCCGAGCCGTTCCAGTCGGTGTCGCCGAGCGGCTTGCAATGATACTCGACGTCGATGCCATAGGCCTCGCAGAGCCGCTGCATCAGGTAGCGGGCGACCCACATCTCGTCTGCGGCGCGCCTGGAGCCCTTGCCGAAGATCTGGAACTCCCACTGGCCCTTCGCCACTTCGGCGTTGATGCCCTCGTGGTTGATGCCGGCGTCGAGGCATAGGTCGAGATGCTTTTCGACGATCTCGCGCGCCACCGGGCCGACGTTGGAATAGCCGACGCCCGTGTAGTAGGGGCCCTGCGGGGCCGGGTAGCCGCTCTCCGGGAAGCCGTGCGGGCGGCCGTTCTCGTAGAGGAAATATTCCTGCTCGAACCCGAACCAGGCGCCCTCGTCGTCGAGGATCGTGGCGCGCTTGTTGGACTCGTGCGGCGTCTTGCCGTCCGGCAGCATGACCTCGCACATGACGAGGATGCCGTTCTTGCGGGTGCTGTCGGGGAAGTGACGCACCGGCTTCAGCATGCAATCGGAACTGCCGCCTTCGGCCTGCTGGGTCGACGACCCGTCGAAACCCCACATCGGGAGCTGTTCCAGCGTCGGATAGGTGTCGAAGTCCTTCAGCTGCGTCTTGCCGCGGAGGTTCGGGACCGGCGTGTAACCATCCAGCCAGAGATATTCCAGCTTGTACTTCGTCATTGCGTTCCTCTCATCGGTACGACGCGGCAGGGACTGAGCCAGCCCGCCCGCCGGGGCGCTCGGCCTCTTCTGGACCGCAGCCGCTAAGCATCTCCTATGCCAGCCAGGAGGGATGAGACCTCCCGCCATCGGGGCCGCCCCGCCGCGGTTCGACGCGCCGGCACCGGACGACCTCGAAGGCAGATGTGCCTACAGGAGAGGCAATTTGCCCATCATTCGCCGAAGATCGACCATGCCATGCGCTTGGCGAGGCGCTCGAGCGCGATCCTGCCGAGGTGGGAATTGCCGGCGGCATCGAGGCCCGGTGCCCAGGCGGCGATCGAGGCCTTGCCGGGCGCCACCGCCAGGATGCCGCCGCCGACGCCGCTCTTCCCCGGCAGGCCCACCCGATAGGCGAATTCGCCGGATCCGTCGTAGTGGCCGCAGGTGAGCATGAGCGCGTTGATGCGCCGGGCCCGCTCGCCGGGCACCACCCTGTGGCCGGTCTCCGGGTCGCGGCCCGAGTGGGCGAGGAACCGTGCGGCCGTGGCGAGCTGCCGGCACGACATCGCGATGGCGCAATGGTGGAAGTAGACCCCGAGCGTGAAGTCGACCGGGTTTTCGATGACGCCGAACGACTTCATGTAATTGGCGAGCGCGGTGTTGCGAAAGCCGGTGCGCTTCTCCGACGCCGCCACGGCGGCGTCGATCGTGATGGCGGGATCCCGGGCGAGGTAGCGCATGAAGCGCAGGATCTCGCCGAGGCACTCGCGCGGCTGGTGGCCCGACACGATGACGTCCGTCACCGCGATGGCGCCGGCGTTGATGAAGGGGTTGCGCGGTACGCCGCGCTCCCGTTCGAGCTGCACGATGGAGTTGAACGGGTTGCCGGATGGCTCGCGGCCGACGCGGCGCCAGAGCCTGTCGCCGACCATGCCGAGCGCCAGCGTCAGGGTGAAGACCTTGGAGATGCTCTGGATGGAGAAGGGGGTGTCGCCGTCCCCCGCGACCGCGACCGCGCCGTCCGCGCCGATCACCGCCAGGCCGAACTGGCCCGGGTCGATGCCGGCCAGTTCGGGGATGTAGCGCGCGACCTCGCCCCGATCCGGCCGGTGCGCCATCTCGGCGGCGATCTCCTCCACGACGGCGATCAGGTCGGGCACAGTGGGTTCACCTCGGGCGGCCGCACGGGGCTGCGCGGCCTCGGCCATGCTCGACCGCCGCGCCGCACCGCGTCAACCCGGCCTCCACGTCGGCCGGGGCCGCATCATGAGCTTACCGGACGACGGGTTCGGGGAGATCCGACCGGGCGCCACCGAGCCCATCCGCCGGACGCCGCGTCAGTGATCCTGGGCGATCAGCCAGCCGAGCAGGGCGATGGTGATCAGGACCGACAGTCCCAGACCCAGTACGGCCGTCATGGCACCCTCCGAAGTCGCAGCTTCGCCCGCGAGAGCCACGGCTCCCCCGCCGCGTGGGGGCAGGGCGAGGGAGCCGGGCTGCCGGCGCGTCGTGACGCGCCGACCCGATCCTTCTACGCGCCGGCCCGGCGAAAGCTTTGGCTGAGCCGTTTCCGATCCGTGTCGCGGCGGGGCCATTTCGCGGCCCGGCCGGGGCGACGCGAGTGCGTCACCCGACGTCGACCGTGATCAGCTCGTGGTCCGACAGCGGTGCCCCGTCGTCGTCGACCGCCGCCCAGGTCTTCGGGTTCGCGGCGTCCACGCCGCGCGTGAAGAACCAGTCGATGCGCCGGATCCACGGCGCGGGCCGCCCGTCGGGGATGGCGCGGCGCGTCTGGTCGGGCGCGTTGCAGCGGCGCCAGTCGAAACCCGCGTCGCGCATCGCGGCGAAGAGCGGCTCGCGGGCCTCGGGGTGCGCGAACCAGCCGAGGTCCGGCTCGGCGCGGGGGTCCGGCAGGGCGGCGGTGTTGAGGTCGCCGGCCACCACCGCCGGCGCCCCCGCGGGCAGGGCCGCCAGCAGGCGCGCCACCGCGGCGCCGCGTTCCTCGGGCGTCGACCGGTTCTCGAGGTGGAGGCTGACCACCGTCACGGGCCCGCGCGCCAAGTCGAGCGTGGCGCCGACGGCGATGCGGCCGCCGAGCCGGCGATGGTGCCAGTCGAGGTCGAACCAGGCGCCGCCGTCGTCGAGCCCGACCAGGACGGGATCCCGGAACGGCAGCGCCGACACGATCGCGTTGCCGTGCAGCGCGCCGTCGTTGCTGTGGCCGGCATAGGCCTGGAGTTCCCGCCCGATGCCGAGCCCGAGCTCGACGAACTCCACCCCGTAGGCGTGGCCGGCGCCGAGCGCCGCGGCGAGGTCGCGCGTCGTGTGGCGGTTGCCCGAGCGCGCCATCCCGAGATCCATCTCGCTCAGCAGCGCCACCGACGCCCCGGCGCGCCGCAGCAGCGCCGCCGAGGCCTCGACCCGCGTGCAGCGTCCGAGGTTCCAGGCGGCGATCCGCAGCATCGCCGGGGGCGTCGCGGCGGCGGCGTCCGGCTGGCGGGTCTCGATCGAGCGCAGCGCCGGCACGCGGGCCGCCAGCGCATCGTGACGGGCGCGCGTGGCCGCACCCGCGGCGGCGTCGCCGATCAGGCCGGGGTCGGGGAGCGGCAGGGCCGCGACGGCGTCGCGCACGAGGCGAGGGGGCAAGGTTGGCTCGGGTTCGCGAGGACGTTGACGCCGGCTCTAGCGGATCCGGCCGCCCGCGGCGAGCCGGGTCAGAACACCGGGCCGGCCGCGGTGGCGCGGTCCACCACCTGGCGTCCGAACAGGCTCGCCACGAGGTCGACCAGGATCAGCGCGCTGCGGCCCCGGTCGTCGAGGAAGGGGTTGAGTTCGACCACGTCGAGCGAGCCCATCAGCCCGGAATCGTGGATCATCTCCATGATGAGATGGGCCTCGCGGTAGGTGGCGCCGCCCGGCACCGTGGTGCCGACCCCCGGCGCCAGGGACGGGTCGAGGAAATCCACGTCGAGGCTCACGTGCAGCCAGCCGCCCGCCGCCACCACGCGGTCGAGGATGCGGCGCAGCGGCACCGCCACGCCCCATTCGTCGATGTGGCGCATGTCGACCACGTCGATCCCCCGCCGTTTCAGCAGCGCCCGCTCGCCGCGGTCGACGGAGCGGATGCCGAAGAGGTGGAGGTGGTCCGGCGACAGCCTCGCCTCGGGCGCGCCGGTGCCGAACACGCCCGCGAGGCCCGGCTCGCCGCAGAGCGCCGCCAGCGGCATGCCGTGCAGGTTGCCCGACGGCGACGTGTCGGGCGTGTTGAAATCCGCGTGGGCGTCGAGCCACAGCACGAAGAGCGGCCGGTCCTGCGCGCGGCAGTGGCGCGCGACGCCGTCGACCGAGCCCATCGACAGGCTGTGGTCGCCGCCGAGCACCACCGGCACCTCGCCCGCAGCGAGGCAGCCGCGGACGCATTCGCCGATGGCCTGCGTCCAGGCCGCGACCTCGCCCAGGCGCCGGAGGGTCGGCACCGTCCCGGCCGCATCGCCGGCCGGCAGGTCGGGCGAGAGGTCGGGCGACAGGTCCCCGTGGTCGACGACGCGGCAGCCGAGTTCGTCCAGCGCCGCGGCGATGCCGGCGGTGCGCAGCGACGCCGGCCCCATCAGGCAGCCGGCCTGATGGGTGCCCGCCTGCACCGGCACGCCGATCAGGGCCACGGGGCCGCGCGGGGCGGCGGGCGTCTCGGAATGGATGTGGGTCATGGCACGGCCTCCGCCCCGGCCGCCGGCCGGCTCCGCCCCGCATAGCCCAGATCGGGCCGACGCTTGAATCGGGATGATGGCCGGCCCGTGCCGGCGACGGGTTCGGTCTGCCGCGCTCGGCGACACGGGGTAGCAGCGCCGACGGCGGCGCTGCATCGCGGTCATCGGATTCCCAGATGGAGGACCGAGACGCCCAGCACCGAACGGCGTCGATGGATGTTGGGAGCCTCATGTCCAAGACCGAACGGTTTCTGGTGGCCGAGAGCGAGACCCGAGACGCCCGTGAACGCCGGCGCGCCAGCACCGGCCGCAGCAGCGGCGAGACGTATGTGGAGACCTTGAAGGCGATCGCGCCGGGCGCCGCCTGCGACCTCGCCAGACCGCTCGAGGGCGGTCTCGATTCGACGTCGGACCTCCACGGCTACGATGCCGTGTTCCTGTCGGGGTCGCCGATGCACCTCTACGAGGACAGTCCGGAGATCCGACGCCAGATCGCGTTCATGCGCGCGGTCTTCGCATCGGGGACGCCGAGCTTCGGATCCTGCGTCGGGCTGCAGGTCGCCGCGGTGGCGGCCGGCGGCACCGTGCGGGAGAACCGGCGCGGGCACGAGGCCGGGTTCGCCCGGCGCATCGTCGTCACGGAGGCCGGACGAGGGCATCCGCTCCTGGCCGGCCGCCCGGACGTCTACGACGCGGCCGCGATCCACTCCGACGAGGTCGACGGACTGCCCGAGGGGGTGACTCTCCTGGCCACCAACCGCGTCACCCCCGTCCAGGCCGCCGAGGTGCGGTTCGGCCGAGGCGTGTTCTGGGGCGTCCAGTACCACCCCGAACTGCCCCTGTCCGAGATCGCCGATGCGCTGCGGCGCCAAGCCCTGGACCTCCTCGATCAGCGATTGGCGGTCTGCGAGGACGATGTGGAGAGCTACGCGTCTCTGATCGACGCCCTCGATCGGGACCCCTCGTCGCGGGACATCGCGTGGCGTCTCGGGCTCGACGAGCAGGTGACGGTGCCGGAGCGGCGGCAGACCGAGCTCAGAAACTTCGTCGACCACCTGGTCCGCCCCACGCGGTCGAGGCGAGGCCGTGGCTGAGCGTCACCTGCCTGGGGCGCTCCGGTCGACGCTTACCCACAGGCTGCACGGCCGCCCGGCCCCATCCGCTGGCGGCGCCCATGCCGCTGGGCTAGACGGAAGGAGGCACAGACCGGGACCCGATCCGACCGCATGGCCTATCGCTTCGTCCACGCCGCCGACATCCACCTCGACAGCCCGCTGAAGTCGCTGGCGCTGCGCGACCCCGTCCTGGCCGATCTGGTCGGCGACGCCACAAGGCAGGCCTTCGTGCGGGTCGTCGACCTCTGCCTCGCCGAGCGGGTCGACGCCCTGATGCTGTCGGGCGACCTCTACGACGGCGACCAGACCTCGATGAAGACGGCGCGCTTCCTCGCCGAGCAGCTGAAGCGGCTCGACGCGGCCGGCGTCCGCACCTTCGTGATCCGCGGCAACCACGATGCGCTCTCGAAGATCACCCGCGAGCTGGTGCTGCCCGACAGCGTCAAGCTCTTCGGCGGCTGGGCCGAGGCCGTGCTGATCGAGGGCGTGGCGGGCGGGCTCGACGTGCGGGTCCACGGCCTGAGCTTCGCCCAGCAGCAGGCGCCCGAGAGCTTCCTGCCCCGCTACAAGGCGCCGGTCGACGGTGCCGTCAACATCGGCCTGATGCACACGAGCCTCGACGGCGCCCAGGGCCACGACGACTATGCCCCCTGCGGGCTGGCCGACCTCCACGGCTCCGGCTTCTCCTATTGGGCGCTCGGCCACGTCCACGTCCGCAAGCAGCCCCCCGGCGCCGGCCGCGACGCCGTCGTGGTGATGCCCGGCATCCCGCAGGGCCGCGACATCGGCGAGGCGGGGGCGAAATCCGTGACGCTCGTCACCGTGGGGGACGACCGCACCGTCACGGCCGCCGCGCGGGTCACCAGCGTGGCGCAGTTCGAGCGCGTGCCGGTCGACCTCGCCGGGGTCGAGGACTGGCGCGGCGCGGTCGACCGGATCGCGGCGGCGCTCGGCGCGGCGCGGCGGGCCGCCGTCTCGCCCCATCTCGTGGCGCGGCTCGTCGTGACGGGGGCGACGTCCCTCGCTTGGCAGGTCCGGCGCGACCCCGACAGGCTGCGGGCCGAGGCCGAGTCGCGCGCCGCCGAACTCGGCGCGACCTGGATCGAGACGATCGAGATCGCGGTCTCGGCGCCGGCGGCACCGCCCGCGCCGGGCGACGCCGTGGCCGAGCTCGAGGCGCTGATCGGCACGGCCGTGCTGGGCTCGGCGGCGTTCCGCTCCGGCATGGACGACGTGATCGGGGAGCTGGTGCGCAAGCTGCCGCGCGAGTGCCGGGACGCGGTGCTGGGCGCCGACGCGGAGCGGAGCGGCGAAGCGCTGGCCCGGCTCTTCGCCGCCGGGGCGGAGGACGTGCTGGCGCGGCTGCGCGACCCCGCGGGCGCCGCGCGGGCCTGAGGCGAAGCTCCCGATGCGCCTCGCCCGGCTCGACCTCGTCCGCTACGGCAAGTTCACCGGGCACACGCTCGACTTCGGCGACGGCGCGGCGGCGCGGCCCGACCTCCACGTCGTCTACGGCCCCAACGAGGCCGGCAAGTCGACCGCCTTCGCGGCCTACCTCGACCTGCTCTTCGGCATCAGGGCCACCAAGGAGCCGAACTACGCCTTCCTGCACCCCTATCCGACGATGCGCATCGGCGCCCGGCTGGGCCTGGCGGGCGGCGATCGCGACGTCGTCCGCATCCGGCGCGCCCAGGCGACGCTGCTCGACGCGCAGGACCGCCCGCTGGACGAAGGGCTGATCGCCGCCGACCTCGGCGGCATCGGCCGGGACGGCTACAGGAGCATGTTCTCGCTCGACGACGATTCGCTCGAACAGGGCGGCGAGGAGATCCTGGCGAGCCGCGGCGACCTCGGGCAGATCCTCTTCTCGGGCAGCGCGGGCGCGGCGGGCCTGAGCCAGGCGCTGGAACGCATGCGTGAGGAGGCGGACCGCTTCTTCCGGCCCGGCGCCCAGAAGACGCGGCTGAACGAACTCAAGGGCGAGCTCGAGGCCCTGAAGGTCGAGCGCGACGGGGCCGACACCCAGGCGGCGGGCTTCCGGCGGCTCGTGGAGGACCGCGACCGCGCGGCGGCGGCCTACGAGGCGTCGCTCGCGGCGCGCGCCGAGGCGGGAGCGCGCCGGGACGAGATCGGGCGCCTGCTCGCCGCGCTGCCGCAGCTCGCGAGGCTCCGATCCGCCCGGGAGGCGCTCGACCCCCTGCTGGCCCTGCCGGAGCCGCCGGCGGGCTGGGGCTCGGAGCTGCCGGACCTCGAGCGCGACGAGGTGCGGCTCGACGCCGAGGCGCGCGGCCTCGCCCGCGAGGCGGAGGCCCTGGCGCGGGACCTCGACGGGATCGCGCTCGACGAGGCCGCGCTCGGGCTCGGCCCCGACCACGACGGTCTCGCCGACCTCAGGGCCGCGGCCGTCACGGCCGCCAAGGACCTGCCGCGCCGGCGGCCCCGGCTCGCCGAGGCGGAGGGGGCCGTGGCGTCGGCGCTGCGCCGGCTCGGCCGCCCGCCCGACCGCGACCCCGAGACCGTGGCGCTCCCGGCCGCCCTCGTGGGGACGCTCCGCGCCCTGATGACGGAACGCTCGGGCGTCACGGCCCGCCGCGAGGATGCGGTGCGGGAGGCCGGCGCCGCGGCGCGCGACCTCGGGACGGCGGAGGCCGCCCTGGCGGAGGCCGCCGGCGGCGGGGCCGCGCCGTCAGGCGCCGCGCCGTCAGGCGCCGCGCCGTCAGGCGCCGCGCTGGCGCGGCTCGCCGGCGTGCTCGAAGCGCTGCGGCAGGTCGATCCGCAGGCGCGGCGGGGGTCGGCCGCCCTGGCGCGGGCGACGGCGGACGAGGCCCTCGCCGAGGCGCTGCGCGGCCTGTCGCCCTGGCCCGGCACCGCCGACGCGCTCGCCACCCTCGCCCTGCCGGCTCCCCCCGACGTCGCGGACTGGGCGGCCGGCCTCGCCGCCGCCGCCGCCGAGGCGGAGCGCCGGGAGGCCGAAGCCGCGGACCTGTCGACGGAGCGCGACGCGCTCCGGGCCGAGGTCGACGCGCTGGGACGGCTCGCCGGGCCGGTCGGGGACGCCGAGGCGCTGGCGTTGCGGGCCGCGCGCGACCGGTCCTGGGCGGCGCACCGCGCCCGGCTCGACGCCGCGTCGGCGGAGGATTTCGAGGACGCGCTGCGGCGCGACGACGCCGTGACGGCGGCGCGCTTCGGCCAGTCCGCCGAAGTGGCGCGGCTGCGCGAAGGGAGCCTCAGCCTCGCCGCCCTGGAGACTCGGCTCGCCGCCGCCCTCGAGCGCGGCGGCGCAGCGCGGCGGCGCGGTGCTTCGCTCGACGAGGCCGTGGCGGCGGCCCTCGCCGCCTTCGACCCGCCGTTTCCCGGTCGCCTCACCCCGGCCGGCCTCGCCGCGTGGCTGGCCCGGACCGGGCCGGCGCTGAAGGCGCGCGGCGAGGCCCGCGCGGCCGCCGACGCCGCCCGCGGCGCCGAGGCCGAGGCCGCGGCCTGGCGGGACCGCCTCGCCGGCGCGCTCGCCGAGGCCGGCGTCGCCCACGGGGAAGGCGAGGACCTCGACGGGCTTGCCGCCCTGGCCCGCGCCGCCGTCGAGCGCGCCGCCGCCCGCGAGGCGCTCGGCGGCGAGGTGGCGCAGGCGCGGCGGCGGGCCGCCGACCGCGCCGCGGCGCGCGACGCCGCCGACGCCGCCGACGCCGAGTGGCGGGGGCGCTGGGCGCAGGCCTGCGGGGCCTGCTGGCTCGGCGAGGGCGGGACCGCGCCCTCGCCGGCCGCGGTCGGCGAGGTGCTGGAGGTCCTGGGCGGGCTCGCGCCCGAACTCCGCACCCGGGCCGACCTCATCCACCGCATCGCCGCCATGGAGGTCGACGAGGCCCGCTTCGCCGCGCGGGTGGCGCCGCTGGCCGCGGCCCTGGGCCTCGACGTCGGGGACACCCCCGACCCGGCCCGGACCGTGGCCCTCGACGCCGTGCTGGAGCGCCGCATCGGCGACGCGCGGGCCGCCGCTTCGGCCCGGACGGCCTGCCGGACGAGGCGTGACGAGGCCGGGGCGCGCCACGCCCGTGCGGTCGCGGCCGCCGCGGCGAACCGCGCGCGGGGCGACGTGCTGCGGGCGTTCTTCGGCGTCCAAACGCTCGTGGAGGTGGGGGCGGCGCTGAGGCGCTGCGAGGCGCGGGACCGGTGGCGTGCCGAGGCCGGCACGCTCGCGCACGAGGTCCGCGCCGCCCTGCGTTCGGCCGACATCGCGAGCGCCGAGGCGCAGCTCGACCGGCTCGACGCCGCGGCGCTGGAGGCGGAACGCGATGCCGTCACGGGCCGCTACGAGGCCGCCGACCTCGATCTCCGGACGCACCACGCGAGCCGCGTCGCCGCCGAGGCCGCCCTCGACGCCGTCGGCGGCGACGACGCCGTCGCTCGGATGGAGGTGCGGCGGCGCGCCCTCCTCCTCGACATCGAGGACCAGGCGCGGCGCTTCATCCAGGTGAGGGGCGGCATCGCGGCCGCCGAATCGGCCCTGGCCGCCTACCGCGACCGGCACAGGAGCGCCATGCTGGACAGGGCCTCGGCGGCCTTCGCGACCGTCAGCCGGGGCGCCTACACGGGGTTGGCCGCCCAGCCGGGCGACAAGGGCGAGACCCTGATCGCCCTGGCGGCCGACGGCAAGACCAAGCAGGCCGCCGACCTGTCGAAGGGCACGCGGTTCCAGCTCTACCTGGCGCTGCGCGCCGCCGGCTATCACGAGTTCGCCGCCACGCGCCGCGCCGTCCCCTTCGTGGCCGACGACATCATGGAGACCTTCGACGACTTCCGCGCCGAGGAGGCGTTCCGGCTCTTCGCCGAGATGGCCGGCGTGGGGCAGGTGATCTACCTCACCCACCACCGCCACCTCATCGACATCGCGCGGGCCGTGTGCCCGAGCGTGACGGTGCACCGGTTGCCGGAGCCGGCCGCGCCTTGAAACCCTGCCGGCGAGAGCCGCCCCGTCACTCCCCGTCGTACTGGGCCACGTAGGCGCGCAGGGCGATCTCGATGCCGGTCTGGTAGCTTTTGCCCTCGGGGGCGCGGGTCTTGAACCAGGCGACGAGGTCGGCGTCGAGGTGCAGGGTCAGCTGCTGCTTGTCCGAGCGGAAGAAGAGGCCGCGCCTGGCCCCGCTCCAGTCCCGCTGCTCCGGGATGTCGCTCGTGTCGATGTCCTCGTCCGGTACTGCCGCAAGAGCCTGGAGTTCCGCGACCTGGTCGGACGTGAGGCGTTCAGAAGCGACCGTCTTCATAGACTCTCCTCTCATGCGACGTTGCCTTGCGGGCACTGATGATCCGACCCGTCTCTCGGCCCGACAACGGGTCGAGCATGGGCTCGGTGTGGGCGACAAAGAGCGTCACGGGACCGGCGGAGCCGATGGTCTGCCACCGGTCACCGTCGGGATGCGGGTCGGGTCGACTGGCGGCAAGAGGGTCGTCGAAGACGAGGATAGCCGTCTCGAACGAGACGCCGTGATCCCGCCTATTCGTCCGGTTCTTCTCGTCGGTCCAGACCCACGACATCATGGCTTCGCAGCCCCTTGAGTGGAGATTGTAATGACCGCACTCCCCACCAGCAAGGTCGCCCGGTGTTCCGCCCATCTTTTCGAGCCACCGGATTTGACACCCGGCTCCGTGTGCCATGTCCCATATCGATGGCCGACACGACCCCGACCTCACGAAACCGAACCCGACGAGGCCCCATGAGCGATCCCATCCTGGTCACCGGCGCCTCCGGCTTCGTCGGCTCGGCGGTGGCGCGCGCCCTGCTGGCCGAGGGGGAGCGGGTCCGCGTGCTGCTGCGGCCCACGAGCCCGCGCACCAACGTCGAGGGCCTCGACGTCGAGGTGGCCGAGGGCGACATCCGCGACAGGGCGTCGGTGGCCCGGGCGCTCGAGGGCTGCCGCAACCTGTTCCACGTCGCCGCCGACTATCGCCTGTGGGCGCCCGACCCCGGCGAGATCGTGCGCGCCAATCTCGAGGGCACCCGGGCCGTGATGGAGGCGGCGCGGGACGCGGGTCTCGACCGGATCGTCTACACCTCCAGCGTCGCGACGCTGAAGCTGCGGCAGGACGGCGTGCCGGTCGACGAGACGGCGCCGAACGGCCCCGACACTACGATCGGGGCCTACAAGCAGAGCAAGGTGCTGGCGGAGCGGCTGGTCGAGTCGATGGTGGCCGAGGGCCTGCCCGCCACGATCGTCCTGCCCTCGACCCCCATCGGGCCGCGCGACGTGAAGCCGACCCCCACGGGGCGCATCGTGGTCGAGGCCGCCAACGGCCGCATGCCCGCCTATGTCGACACCGGCCTGAACCTCGTCCACGTCGACGATGTGGCGCGCGGCCACCTGCTGGCGTGGAAGCGGGGCCGGATCGGCGAGCGCTACATCCTGGGCGGGCAGGACGTCAGCCTCGGCGACATGCTGCGGGTGATCGCCGGCCTCGTGGGCCGCATGCCGCCGACGGTGGAGCTGCCGCGCGGCGCCCTCTTCCCCCTGGCCTACGCGGCCGAGGCCGTGGCCCGGTTCACGGGGCGCGAACCCTTCGCCACCGTCGACGCGTTGAGGATGGCGAAATATCGCATGTTCTTCTCCTCGGCCAAGGCGGAATCCGAACTCGGCTACACGGCGCGGCCCTACGCCGAAGCGCTGGCCGACGCCGTCCGCTGGTTTCAGGAGGCCGGGACGGTCGGGGTCAACAGAGGGAAAGCCGCATGATCCAGCTCTACACCTGGTCCACGCCGAACGGCCGCAAGGTCTCCATCGCGCTCGAAGAACTGGGGCTGCCCTACGCGGTCCACGCGGTCAACATCGGCAAGGACGAGCAGTTCGCGCCCGATTTCTTGAAGGTCGCGCCCAACAACAAGATCCCCGCCATCGTCGACGAGGATGCGCCCGGCGGGCCGCTGGCGATCTTCGAATCGGGCGCCATCCTGACCTACCTGGCGGAGAAGACCGGAGAGCTGCTGGCGCCCTCGGGCCCCCAGCGCTACGCGGCCCTGCAATGGCTGCACTGGCAGATGGGCGGGCTCGGGCCGATGCTCGGGCAGCTCGGCTTCTTCGCGGTGCGCTCGAACGAGAAGGCGCCGCTCGCCATCGAGCGCTTCACGACGGAATGCGGGCGGCTCCTCGGCGTGATGGAGGCGCGGCTGCGCGAGGCGCCCTACCTCGGCGGCGCCGACTACTCGATCGCCGACATCTCCTGCTACGCCTGGACGCTGGCCGCCACGACCTTCCTCAAGGAAGCGCTCGGCGACAAGCTCGACGGCAAGGAGGCGATCCACGCCTGGCTCGACAAGGTCGGGGCGCGGCCGGCGGTGGCGCGCGGGATGGCCGTGCCGGCGACGTGACCGTTTCGGGGTTGCAGGCCGCGTAACCCGCGCCCGGTCCGCGCCGACACCCCACCGAGCCCCGACGCCGCCTTTCCGGACCCGCGGCGGCGATGGGCCCGGCGATGGAGCGGCGGAGCGACATGGGCGACGACAGAGGTCGAAGCGGAGCGGCGGCGAAGCGGCTCCACCCCTGGCCCATCCGCGTCATGCACTGGGCCAACGCCCTGGCGGTGCTGGTCATGATCGGCAGCGGCTGGCGGATCTACGACAACGATCCGGTCTTCCCGGCCATCGCGTTTCCGGTCCCGGTGACGCTCGGCGGCGAGCCGGCGCTGACCTTTCGGCTGCACGGCGACGCCGGCTTCGGCAACGCGCTGCTGTGGCACTTCACCTTCATGTGGCTGCTCGTGGTCAACGGCGCCGCCTACCTCGGCTACGGCCTGCTCACGGGGCGGTTCCGCCGCATGCTGTGGCCGATCAGGCCGCGGGACCTGCTGGCCACCGTGAAGGAGACGCTCCGCTTCCACCTCGCCCACGAGGATCTCACGA
Source organism: Lichenihabitans sp. (assembly GCA_965214345.1). Lineage (GTDB taxonomy): Bacteria > Pseudomonadota > Alphaproteobacteria > Rhizobiales > Beijerinckiaceae > Lichenihabitans. The sequence continues at coordinate 165,052 of CBDCBJ010000001.1, forward strand.
CCTACAACGCCGTCCAGAAGGCGCTCTACCTCGGCGTGATCGCGGCGCTGATGGTGATCGTGGCGGCGGGCGTGGCGATCTGGAAGCCGGTCCAGTTCGGCGGGCTGGTGGCCCTGCTGGGCGGGTTCCAAGGCGCCCGGACCGTGCATTTCATCGCCATGCTGGCGATCGTGGGGTTCCTGGCCGTGCATGTCGCGCTGGCCCTGCTGGTGCCCCGCACCCTCGTCGCGATGGTGACGGGTGGGCCACGGCTGGCCCCCGCGGGGCCGCGCCGGACCGGGGAGGCCTGAGCCATGCCGTCGAGGAGCCGCGTCGCGTCCCTGTTCCGCCCCTCCGCGGGGGTCGACCCGAGGCCGCTGTCGCGCCACGCCGGGCTCGTCGCCGACATCGACCGCCGCGGCCTCATCCGCGGCGGCGTCAGCCTCGGCGCCCTGACCCTGCTCACGGGCTGCGACGTGTCCAACGAGGATCACGTCCGGGGGGCGCTCGAGGAGGTGTCGCGATGGAACGATCGCGTCCAGGCGACGCTGTTCGACCCCACCCGCCTCGCCCCCACCTTTGACGCCGCCGATGTGCTGAAGCCGCCGCGCTTCAACGCCTACTACCCGATCGACAAGGTCAAGCCGGTGGACCGCGCGAGCTGGCGGCTCGTCCTGTCGGGCCTCGTCCAGGACACCAGCCCCTGGACGGCCGATCGGATCGCGGCGCTCCCGGTCCAGGAGCTGATCGTGCGCCACGTCTGCGTCGAGGGCTGGGACTACATCGGCCAATGGTCGGGCGTGAACCTCCGGAGTTTCCTCGAGCGGGTCGGCGCCGACACGGGGGCCCGCTACGTCGGCTTCCGCTGCGCCGACGGCTACACGTCCTCGATCGACATGGCGAGCGCGCTCCACCCCCAGACGATCCTCGCCACGCACTACGCCGGGGAACCGTTGGGCGATCCCTTCGGGGCGCCCCTCCGGCTGCGCACCGCCGTGAAGCTCGGGTTCAAGAACCCGAAGTGGATCACCGAGCTCCTGGTCAGCGACACGTGGCGTCACGGCTATTGGGAAGACCGGGGGTACAATTGGTTTTCGGGGATCTGACACCAGCGGTCGAAAGTCTCGACCGCTGACAGGCGCGAAGGCGCGCCGCCGCTCGTGCGGCGTGACCCGCCGTCGACGAGTCATCGTCGACGGCGGCTGGTATGGACGGGCCGCCTCGGGAAGGCGGCCGCGTCGGGCAGGGGAGTGCATCATTGCAGAACGAAACCACCGCCACGGACGGCGCGGGCCCGGACACGGTCCGGGCCTCGCCGCTGATGGCACGCCGCGATCACGCCGACCCGTCGGTGTTCCGCCCCGAGAACATGCTGAGGGAGGCGCGGCGCCAGAAGGGCATCGGCGACGCGGCGGTGCCGCCGGTGTGCATCCTCGATCCCGACGGCGACATCGTCCACCTGCTGCGCACCGCGCACGCGGCCGAGCGGTCCCGGAGTTGGGCCTGCTACCACACCGCCATGTGGGAGTGGGAGGGCGAGGCCGGCCGATGCGGCATCGTCGGCGGCGGCGTCGGCGGCGCTTTCGCGGTGTTGCTGGCGGAGCAGCTCTTCGCCTCGGGATGCGAGTTCCTGGTCAGCATCGCGTCGGCGGGGCGCATCGGCGACGATCTGCAGCCGCCCGCCTACATGCTGATCGACAATGCCATCCGGGACGAGGGCACCAGCCACCACTACCTGCCGGCCGCCCCCACGGTCGAGGCCGACCGGCGGCTCGCCGACCTCGCCGAGGCCGCGATGCGCACCGCGACCCGCAACCCGCGCCGCGGCACGAGCTGGACCACCGACGCCCCGTTCCGGGAGACGGAGGCCGCCATCGCGGCGCGGCGGCATGAGGGCGCCATGACGGTCGAGATGGAGGCCGCGTCCCTGCTGGCCTTCGCGGCGGCGCGGGGGCGACCCGTCGTCTGCGTGGCCCACGTGACCAACCAGCTCGGCTGCGTCGAGGGGGATTTCGACAAGGGCGAACACGACGGCGCGCGGCAGTCTCTCGCCATCGCACTCGCCATCGCGTCGGCCTGCCGCGTCCCGCCGCGGCTGATGGCGGAGAGGCTGGCGATGGCGGCGCCCTGACGGTCACGCCTGCGGGTCTGCGGCCTCCACCAGCCCCACCCAGTAGCGGATGCCGGCCGGGATGGCGCGGTCGTCGAAGTCGTAGGCGGGGTGGTGGAGCCCCGCCGTGTCGCCGTTGCCGAGGAACGCGAAGGCGCCGGGCCGCCGCTCGAGGAAGCTCGCGAAGTCCTCGCCGATCATCAGCGGCGGCATGGCGGCCTCGCTGTTGCCGGCCCCCGCCACGTCGGCGGCGACCCGCGCCGCGATCCCCGCCTCGGCGGCGTGGTTGACCGTCGCCGACGAGATCCGGTCGTAGGTGACGCGGGCCTCGGCGCCGTTGAGCCGCGCCACGCCCTCGGCGATCGCCGTCAGCCGCCGCTCGATCGTGTCGCGGGCTGCGGCCGTCAGCGACCGGGCGGTGCCGAGCAGGCGCGCCGTGTCGGGCAGGACGTTGAAGGCGTCCCCCGCCTGGACGGCGCCGACCGAGACCACGGCCGGCTCCAGCGGATCGAGGTTGCGCGACACGATCGACTGCAGCGCCACCACGATCTGGCTCGCCACATAGACGGCGTCGACCCCCTGGTGGGGCATGGCGGCATGGGCGCCGCGCGCCTCGACCCTCACCTCGAACCGGTCGACCGCCGCCATGATGGGGCCGGGACGGGTCGCGAAATGGCCGACCGGCAGGCCCGGCAGGCTGTGCAGCCCGTAGATGGCGTCGACCGGGAAGCGCTGGAAGAGCCCGTCGGCGATCATGGCGTCCGCGCCCTGCGAGATCTCCTCGGCGGGCTGGAACACGAAGACGGCGGTGCCGGCGAAGTCGCGGGCCGCGGCGAGGTGCTTCGCGGCGCCGAGCAGCATGGCGGTGTGGCCGTCATGGCCGCAGGCGTGCATCCTGCCCTCGACGCGCGAGGCGTGGCCGAGGTTGGTCTGCTCGTGGATCGGCAGGGCGTCCATGTCGGCGCGGAGCCCCACGGCGCGCGCGCCGGGCCGCCGGCCGCGCAGCACGCCCACGACCCCGGTTCGGCCGATCCCCTCCATCACCTCGTCGAGCCCGAAGGCGCGCAGCTTCTCGGCCACCAGCGCCGCCGTCGGCCCGACGTCGAAGCCCACGCCGGGATGGCGATGGATCTCCCGCCGCCATGCGGCGACCTCGTCGGCCAGGGCTTCGATGGGCGCTGCGTCTGACATGAGACCCTCCGCGGTGACGATGGTGCCGGGTGCGGCCCGGAGTCAACGCGGTGGCCGGCGCGCTCCGGCCCCGGCCTTTTCGACGGCGAAAGACTCGCGTCAGATCCTCGCGCCGAGCCGGCCGCTGCGACGCGTCATCTCGGCGGGGTCGATGCGGCCTTCGACGAAGTCGTCGAAGACCGCCTGGAGTTCCGGCGACACCCGGCGTCCCGCGAGCCCTTCCACCAGCACGGCCTCGCGCACCAGGGCGGGGCGGTCCGGCTCGCCGACGGCCTGCAGGAAGGCGGGCTCGCTCCCCCGCTCGGCCGGGTCGAGCACCGCCGCGGTGAGGATCCCGGAGCGGTAGGCGCCGGTGTCGATCGAGATGCGGTTCCGAGTCACGACGGGCCGGTCGCCCATGATGGTGTGGCCGTGCACGACCCGGCGCGGCAACCGCCCCTCGAAAGCGAGGAAGTCCTCGCGGATCCAGGTCAGGTCCTCGGGGTCCTGCCGGTCGAGCGGCACGCCCGGCCGGATGCCCGCGTGGACGAAGAGGAACGTGCCGTCGTCATGGGTGAGCGGCAGCGCCGCCAGGTAGGCGGCGTGGCGGCGCAACTCCGCGTCCCGTCCCGCCAGGGCGCCGACCGTGAGGCCGTAGCTCTCGACCGTGTGGGTGTAGAGCGTCCAGGCCCACTCCGGCACGACGTTCCCGCGCGTCACTGCGGTGACGAAGAGGTCGTCGTGGTTGCCGCGCAGGGGGATGAACCTGTCGGCGGCGCGGCGCGGCCCGGCCATGATCCGCGCGACGACGCCGCGGGACGCCGGTCCGCGGTCGACATAATCCCCTGTGAAGACCACCTCGGCGGCCGCGCCGCGCGCCGCCGCGTCCGCCTCCACCTGCGCGAGCAGCCGCTCGAGCAGATCGAGGCGACCATGGATGTCGCCGATGGCATAGGTGACGGTTCTCATCGGCCGGAGCTAGGGCTTGACGGACTCCGGCGCAAGCCGTCCGCGAGGGCTGGATCTGTTCGATCCCGCCGAGCGCGGGACGGGCGACGTCAGGCCGCGTTCACGCGTGCCGAGGCGGGGCGGGGCGGGGCCAGGACGCCGTCGATGTGGAGATGCGAGGGGTCGAGGCTGGCGGCGCGGCCCAGCGCCGCCACGTCGCGGATCGTCAGCTGCGACCGGTTGAGCGCGATCAGGTCGTCGCGGCGGAGCTGCTGGAGCACCCGGTTCACGTGGACGGTCGAGAGGCCCATCAGGTCGCCGAGGTCCATCTGGGTCAACGGCAGCTCGCAGGAATGGCCGTCCGCGAGACCGACGGCGCGGAGCCTGAGGTACATCTCACAGAAGAGATGGGCCATGCGTTCGTAGGCGGTGCGGCGCCCGAGGCTGACGATCCACTCCCGCAGGACCGCGTCGTCCGCCACCATGTTGGCCCACATCGCCCGGGCGATGCGCGGGCGCTCCTCCATCAGGGCGAGCAGTGTCGACGCCGGGACCGCCGCCACCAGGGCGGGTGTCAGGGTGCGCAGTGCATCGTCGGCCCGCGGGGCCACGAAGGCGTAGATGTGGCAGCATAGATCGCCCGCCACGAACAGGCCGTGCAACTGCCGCCGCCCGTCGGCCAGCACCTTGTAGCGGTAGGCGAAGCCGCTCAGCACCACGGGGATCGTCCCCGGCTGGCCGCCGATGCCGATCTCCTCGTCGGCGCGGTGGTGGACGGCGCCGGCGCAGAGGAGGTCGATCGCGTCGCGTTCGCCCCGATCGAGGGGGCCGAACCGCTCCAGCTTGCGCGCCAAGGCGTTCATCGCCGTACTCCCGCATCGTCTCCGCGTCCGACCCTAGCCCGACCCTCGCCCGCGGAGCAACCACCGGGCGCAGATGTTCTCGCGGGTGCGATGTCGCGCCGTCACGCGCGCTCGTCCAGCGCGATCGCGATCCTGCAGCGGGTGCCCTCCGGTTCGAACGCGAGCGTCGTCTCGGCGCCGAGGTCGAAGGCGAGCGCTCGTTCGATCAGGTCGCGGCCGTAGCCTTGCCCCGTCGCGGCGGTGGCCGGCAGGGACATGCCGCTCTCCACCCAGTCGAGCACCAGGCGCCGGATGCCGTCCTCGCCGGCGGCCACCTGCCATGACACGGAGAGCCGGCCGTCGGAGGACGTCAGGGCGCCGTGCTTCACGGCGTTGGTGGTGAGTTCATGGATCGCGAGGGCGAAAGTCTGCACCTGGCCGACGCGCAGCGCCACCGGAGGGCCGCTCACCGTCACCCGGTCCGAGCCGAGCACGCCATGGGCGTCGAGTTCCAGGGTGATGAGCTCATCGAGCGCGACGGCGTCGGTCGCCGCCTGCGTGACGAGGGTCTGGACGCGTCCGAGGGCCGACAGGCGCTCCGAGAAGCTGTCGACCGATCCGCCGCGTTCGAGCGTCTGGCGGGCGATGTTGCGGACGACGGCCAGGAGGTTGCGGGTGCGGTGGAGCAACTCTTCGATCAGCACCTGCTGGCGCTTCTCGGAGCGAATCAGCGTCGAGATGTCGATGAAGGTCACCACGACCCCGTCGACGCGGTCGCCCGTCCCCCGGTAGGGCGCGAGCCGGACGAGGAGGTGCGGGGCGGTGCCGTCGCGGTCCGGCGTGCGCTCGAGAAATCGGCCGGAGGCGAGGACGGCGGCGACGTCGCCCGTCAGGTCGGGCACCTCGACCCGGCTCGCGAGGTCGGTGAGCGGGCGGCCGCGGTCGCCCGGCAGGATGTTGAAGATCTCCGACACGGCCGGCGTATAGGAGCGGATCACGAGGTTGCGATCGAGGAAGACGGTGGCGAGCGGCGTGCTCTCGAAGAGGTTCTGGAGGTCGCTGTTGGCGCGGTCGAGCGCCTCGACCTTGAGGCTGAGCTCGGCGTTGACGGTATGCAGCTCTTCGTTCAGCGACTGCAGTTCCTCCTTGGAGGCTTCGAGTTCCTCGTTGGTGGACTGCAGCTCCTCGTTGACCGAGACGAGCTCCTCGTTCGAGGATTTGAGTTCCTCCAGCGCGGTCTCGTATTCCTCGATGAGGGATTGGAGCCGCTCGCGGGTCTCCAGGAGTTCCGTCTCGAGATGCGCCACGGCGCCGCCGTGCTGGAGCTGCGCGCGCGTCAGGGCCGTCTCGCGGCTGAGGAGCGAGCCTTCGTCGGCGAAGAGCACGAGGAAGAGCGGCTTCCCGTCGTCGCCCTCGGCCATGGGCTCGACCGTGAGGGTCACGAGCTGGATCCGCCCGTCCTCGGTCTCGACCGCGAGGCCTTCGCGGATCACCCGGGCGTTGCGCTCGACCGCCTCCGAGAAGGTGGTCCGGAGGTCGAGCCTCAACCCCTTGCGGGCCATGTTGACGAGCTGGCGCGTGGGCACGCCCGCCGCGGGCTCGAGGTACTTGCCGGTGTGGGCGGAATAATAGGCGACGTCGCCGTCGCGCGTCGCCACGACGTGGGCCGGGGCGAAGCGATCCAGCACCTGCCGCTCCACGGCCTGGCGGATGACCGTGCCGCCGGTGAGCGGCTGGCGAGGGGCCATGGGCATCGTCGCCACCGAGAGGCGTGCGGCCTGGCTCACGAGGGTCGGGAGGCGGAGCGGCGCGGAATGGTCGTCGCGGCTCCTGAAGATGCGGTGCTTCTTGTCGAGCGGCGTGAACAGGTCGGCGAACTGGCTGACGCTCTCCGACGTGCCGAGGAACAGAAAGCCGCCCGGTTTCAAGGCGTAGTGAAACGTCGGGATCACCTGGTTCTGCACGTCTCCGCCGAAGTAGATCAGCAGGTTGCGGCAGGAGACGAGGTCGACGCGGGAGAACGGCGGGTCGCGGATGACGCTGTGGGGCGAGAAGATGCAGAGGTCCCGCACCTCCTTGGTGAGCACGAAGCTGCCCCCGTCCTGGATGAAGTAGCGCTTGCGGCGCTCGGGCGTGAGATTGTCGAGCAACCCGTCCGGGTAGCGCCCGGCCCGGGCGATGACGAGCGCGCGCTCGTCGATGTCGGTGGCGAAGATCTGCACGCGCGGCACGGCGCTCATCCCCTCCATGTGTTCACGCAACAGGATGGCGACGGAATAGACCTCCTCGCCGGTGGCGCAGCCCGGCACCCAGACCCGCACGACGTCGTCGGCGCCGCGCCCTTCGAAAATCTGCGGGATGACGACCTCGACGAGCTTGTCGAAGGCCTCGGTGTCGCGGAAGAAATTGGTGACGTTGATCAGGAGGTCGCGGAACAGGGCGCCGGCCTCCTTGGGCTCGCGGCGCAGGAGTTCGATGTAGCCCTCGCGCGTGTCGAGTTGCGCGACCTGCATGCGGCGCATCACCCGGCGATCGAAGGTCTTGATCTTGTAGCCGGAGAAGTCGTGGCCGACCTGGTTGCGCAGGATGGCGTAGATCTCCTGGCGGGCCTCGTCGCCGTCCTCGCCGCTGTCGGACGTGTCGGCCGCGACTTCGGCCATGTCGGCGTCGGCGAGGTCGCGGGCGAAGGCGACGAGGCGTGTCCCCATCATGTCGACCGGGACGGCGAAATCGACGAGGCCGGTGGCGATGGCGCTGCGCGGCATGTCGGGGTGGGAGGGCCCGTTGCCGTCGGCCGCCTGGGCGAGGGTGAGGCCGCCGTGCTCCTTGATGGCCTTGGTGCCCAGCGTGCCGTCGCCGTCGCCGCCCGACAGGACGATGGAGGCGGCATAGTCGCCGCAATCCTTCGCGAGCGAGGCCAGGAAGACGTCGATGGGGTGGCGCTCGCGCCGGCCCCGCTCGGTGGGCACGATCCTGAGCCGCCCGTCCTGGATGGTGATCATGGCGCTCGTCGGCAGGATGTAGACGGTGTCGATGCAGACTTCCGTGCCGTCCTCCGCCGTGACGATCGGCATCGTGGTGTAGCGCGCCACCACCTCGTCGAGGAGGCTGCTGCGGTCGGGACTGAGGTGGGTGACGATCACGAAGCCGAGCCCCGGATCGTCCGGCATGTGGCGGAACAGGCCTTCGAGGGCCTCCACGCCGCCGGCCGAGGCGCCGATGCCGACGATGGGGAACGCGGGACGGGGCATGGGGGCGACCTCTGGCAGCGCCGGCCGGGCCGCGCGCGGCGCCACCCTATCGCATGACGGCGCGTTTTAGTTCACGTCGCATCCCAGATAGGCGCCACTCTGGCGCGGTGCGGGCGACGTGGGCAGGTGAGGTCAGACGGGTGTAACGACGAGGCGACAGTGTGGCGACTGCCGTGACAGCTAAACGGCGAACGGTTCAAAAAACCAGTCGCATCGATCGATGGCCATGGGAAGATTGAACCGGCTCGCCACGAAACGAGCAGCATTGGCGTCGAGCGGATAGCAGCCCACGACCCCGAGGTCGGAGGGTTCGACATGGGCGATGTCACGCATCTCCGGAATGTCGCTTGCGGGCACGTCGAATTCAAAGGCAAGCCGCTCCGTCGCCTTGTCGTAACCCGTGACCTTGTGGACGACGTTCATGGCTCTACGCGCCTCGTGCTGACTGCCTCGGACACCAGCTCCCCATTATCAGCGTCGAAGCCTCCGACGTGGTTCCCTCGGCCGTCGTAGCGCTCGACATGGCCGTGCTGATAGTCCCACTCATAGATACAATCGTCGTCCTTCCACCGCGCCCTCAACCCACCCCCAGAACGTGAAGTTTCGGCTTCACCCTTTCCGCCTTCGGAAAGCCTTTCAGCTCCTTCGGAGGTGGAATCACAGCTAGGCTCAGGACCTGTTAATTCTGATTGAGAGGTGATTCAGTGTCTCCGACTGGAGGCTCTGGCGATGTCACTTTCCCTTTTGAGCGATGGCCAGATGGCCCGGATCTCACCTCATTTCCCGTTGTCGCACGGCGTCCCTCGCGTCGACGACCGACGGGTCGTCAGCGGGATCGTCTACGTCATCCGCAACGGCCTGCAGTGGAAGGACGCGCCTGCAGGCTACGGCCCCCACAAGACGCTGTACAATCGCTTCATCCGTTGGAGCCGGCTCGGGGTGTTCGACCGCATCTTCGCCGCTCTGGCCGGCGGGGGTCCACCACCCGAACGCATCATGATCGACGCCACGCATCTGAAGGCGCACCGCACCGCGGCGAGCCTGCTCAAAAAGGGGCTGTTTCCCGCCGTATCGGCCGAACCAAGGGTGGGCTGAACTCCAAACTCCATGCGGTCTGCGACCAGGAGGGACGTCCCGTCGTGATGATGCTCTCCGAAGGGCAGATGAGCGACCACAAGGGGGCAGCCCTCATGCTGGACGCTTTTCCGGACGCCAAAGCCTTGCTGGGCGACAAGGGTTATGACAGCAACGGTTTCCGCCAGGCTCTGGTCGACCGAGGCATCACACCCTGCATTCCGTCGAGCCGCAGCCGAAACAGCCCTCTCCCCTACGATGCCGTCCTCTACAGACAGCGCAACCGCATCGAGCGCATATTCGGCAGGCTGAAGGACTGGAGACGCATCGCCACTCGCTACGATCGATGCGCCCACACCTTCTTCTCCGCCATCTGCATCGCAGCAACCGTTATCTTCTGGCTCTGACAATGAGTCCTGAGCCTAGCACTACTTTGGCAGACAGGGTGGAACAGGGTGGAATCGTCGCGGATTCGTGTGCCATGGTTGGCTGGCGCGGGCGGCGGCGATGTCTTCAGGAGAAACTTGGCGAGACGATCTGAGGCGTTGGCTTGAGCCGTTTCTGGCCGGGCTTTCGCATCCGGCGCGCCGCCGGATGTGCCCACTCTACATCGCGGGGTTGATCGGTCCAGGGGACCGGAAGAGCGTCCAACCCATGGCGACCCGTAGTGGCGAGGTCGGCTATGATCAGCTTCACCATTTCATCGCCACGGGGGTCTGGGACAGTGCGCCGCTGGAGGCAGCTCTGCTGAAGGAGGCGAACCGGTTGGTTGGCGATGAGCGAGGTTTTCTCGTCATCGACGACACGGCGTTGCCGAAGAAGGGGCAGCACTCGGTCGGGGTCGCGCCGCAGTACGCCTCGGCGCTCGGCAAGACGTCCAACTGCCAGTCGCTGGTCTCGGTGACTTTGGCTTCGCGCGAAGTGCCGGTGATGGTGGGCCTACGACTTTTCCTGCCCGAGACCTGGACAAACAACCCCGAGCGGATGACTCGAGCGCACATCCCGAGGGATCGGCAGGTTGCTTTGACGAAACCGGAGATCGCCATCGAAGAGATCGACCGTGTCATCGCGTCCGGAGCACGTTTCGGCTGCGTCCTTGCCGACTCCGGTTACGGATCCAGTGGTGCGTTCCGCCAGGCTTTGAGCGAACGCGGCCTCCTGTGGGCCGTCGGGCTTTCGCGGCGCCAGACCGTCTACCCGGCCGATGTCGCCCTGATTTTCCCCGTCGCAAAAACCGGGAAGCGACGCAAATATCACATTCCTGATCGACTTCCGGTCTCTGCGGAAGCGATGCTCGCCGAGGAGAAATGGCAAAAGGTCACCTGGCGCCGCGGCACCAAAGGTCGGCTGACATGTCTTTTCGCAGCCCGCCGTGTTCGACTGGCCGACGGACATCGGCATCGCATGAGCGACAGCCGCGTTCAGGCCATGCCGGGAGAAGAGGTCTGGCTTGTCGGCGAGCGGCGCTCGACCGGCGAGCAGAAGTACTATGTGTCGAACCTACCGGCCGATGCCACGCTCAAGATGCTCGCCACCGCAATCAAAGCACGGTGGGTTTGCGAACAGGCACATCAGCAACTCAAGGAGGAACTTGGCCTCGACCACTTCGAAGGCAGGTCTTGGACCGGGTTACACCGACACGCCTTGATGACAATGATGGCCTTCGCCTTCCTCCAATCCTGCCGCCTTAAAAAGGCGGGGCGGAAAAAAAAGAATTGGGGGCCCACCGCCACAACCGAGCATGCCAGCCATCAGGCAAGCCATTCTCGATCTCTTCGCACGACCGCCGCCCCTACACTGCCCGCACTGTTCGCATTGTAAAAGGCTCCTCGCCGGTGCCGTCGATCCAAATCTGCCAAAGTAGTGCTAGACTGGTCGACACAGATTCCACCACCCAGCGGTGAACCGACGCTCGACCGACGCAGTCCAACGTCTTCCAAGGCCACAGCCAGCGCAAGTGCGTTTGCGACATCGTCGACGCGATGCGCAGGGGCGATCGCTCCCATCTCACGGCCGGTGGTGTAGGTGTGCCGGGCCGCCTGTGGCGGTTGCGCCATCATACTGTGGGTTAGCTCCCGCCCGCGCGGGGCCGTCACCCTTCCGCCCGCGATCGGGCTGCGCTACCGGTGCCGCCGACGAGGAGCCGCGCCATGACCGACGAGACGGAGCGAACCGACCGGCTGGAGATGCGGGTCGCCGAACAGGATCGGGTGATCGAGGACCTCGACGCTGCCGTCACGGCCCAGTGGACCGCCATCGAGACCCTGCGGCGCGAACTCGGCCGTTTCGTCGACCGCCTCGCCGACGCGGAGCGGCGCCTGCCGTCCGGGCCCGACGCGCCGCCGCCGCACTATTGACCGGCGGTACGGGCCGTCACCGCTCGCCGTCAGGATGGCTCCAGCCGGCGGCCGGCCACGCCCCAGACGCGGGGCTGGCCTGCGCGCACCTCGGCGAGAGAGCCCCGTTTTCGCCCGGAAGTCCGCCTAGCCGAAGCGTCCGTCAACGCTCAGGAGACCACCATGACGCGCCACCAGATCATCCCCGCCATCCTCGCCGCGACGTTGCTCGCCGCGACGGCCGCGCCGGCCTTCGCCGTCTCGATCAAGCACACGAGCCGCGTCGACGGCGATCCCGACGCCGCGCTGGTCCCCACCGGCCATGCGGCCCCGCCGGTCGACACGACCCCCGCCCATGCCCTGGACAAGGCGCACGAGACCGGTTCCCGCTGAGCCGTCGGGCCGGGGCGCCGTGCGGGGAAGTCCCCGCCCCGGCGCGACCTCGCCGCCGTGAGACGTCGGCCTCGCGTTGCGCCACGATCGAGGTGCCACGCGCACGACACGATCGCACCCTAAGCGAGGACGGGATGCGCGGCCCGTGAAGGGTCGCATCGCGATCCCGCCGGGGCCGCGTTCGAGGACACGAGGCGAGACGTCATGGTCGAGTGTTCGCGCAGATCCATCCTGGCGTGCCTCGCCGGCCTGGCCGTTCCCGTCGCCGGTGCGGCCTCGTCGGTGGTCCTCGCGTCCGCCGCCCGGGCCCAGGGCGCGCCGGAGCGCTTCTCGACCGACGACATCATCGACAAGGGCCATCACTTCTTCGGCTCCGTGACGCGCGGCATCGCGCTCACCATCGAGGAGGCGGCGCGCCGCTTCGGCCAGCCCAACGGCTACGTCCTCGGCCAGGAGGCGGGCGGTGCCTTCATCGGCGGCGTGCGCTACGGCGAAGGCCTGATGTACACCCGCAACGCCGGGGACCAGAAGGTCTATTGGGAAGGCCCGTCGATCGGATTCGACGCCGGCGCGAACGGCGACCGCACGATGATGCTGGTCTACGGCCTCCCTTCCACCCAGGCGGTGTTCCAGCGCTTCGGCGGGGTCGACGGCTCGGCCTATTTCATCGGCGGCTTCGGCTTCACGGCCCTGACCAACGAGCGCATCGTGGTGGTGCCGATCCGCTCGGGCGTCGGCGCCCGGCTGGGCGTCGCCCTGTCCTACCTCAAGTTCACGCCGCGCCCGACGTGGAACCCGTTCTGACGTCCAGAGAGGCGGCGCGTGCGGACTGACGCCCGGTGATCCTCGACGTCCTCATCTTCGTGCTCGGCGCCCTCGTGGCCGGCCTCCTGGCCCTGGCGGCGCTGCCGGCGCTGTGGCGCCGCGCGCTGCGGCTCTCCGAGGCGCGGCTCTCGCGGCTCGTGCCGCTCTCCGCCGGGGAGATCGCCGCCGAGCACGACCACCTGCGGGCCGCCCACGCGGTGGAACTGCGACGGACCGAGCAGCGGATGGAGCGTGCCGAGGCGGAGCGCTCAGCGCTGCGGATCGAGGCCGCGCGGCGCGAACAGCGCATCCAGGACCTGCAGGACGAGGGCGCCCGCGCGCGATCGGCCATCGCCGACCTCGAAGGCGAGACGGCGGCGCTGAGGCGCGAGGTCGATGGGCTCTGGGCCGAGAACGGCGCCGAGGCCGTCGCGCTCCACGGCCTGTCGGATCTGGCCGAGGTCCGGCTTCGCGACATCGCCGTCCTGCAGGCGGAACGGGACCGCCTCACGGAGGACGTCGACCGCAGCCGCTCCAGCGTGGCGGGGTTGGAGACGCGCCTCCTGGGCGTGGACACGAGCAACGAGGACCTCCGTCGCGAACTGGCCCAGGTCCGCCGCGACGCCTCCGCCGCCGCCGACAGCATGGCGGCCGAGCGGGAGGCCGCCGCCGCGGTGGCACCCCGGGTGGATTTCGCTCGCCTGCTCGAGGCTCGGGACCACGAGGTCGAGGGTCTCAGGACGGAACTCGCCTTCATGGCCGAGCAGGCCGCCTCGGCGGAGCGACGCGCCACCGAAGCCACCAAGGCCTATGCGGCGCAGACGGCCGAGCGCGATGCGGCAGGTGTCGCCGCGCCGCCGACGGCGGGCGACGACGACGCCCGGCTGCGGGCCGCGGTGGCGGCCCTGGCCGACGACGTCCTGCGTCTCGGTCCTTCCGCCCGCGCCGCGCCATGAGGACGGGTGTGGGTCACGGGTGCCATGGCGGCGCCTCGGCGGCGGCGGCCTCCCGGTTGTGCTGGTCGATGGTCTGCAGCAGGTTGCCGATCGCCTCCGACACGCCGATGCCGGCCACGGCCGAGAGCTTCAGGGGTGTGCGCTTCGCGGCCCGTTTCAGCCGCGCCACCTGGGTCTTCAGCGTCTCGGCGTCGACCGCGTCGACCTTGCTCAGCGCCACGATCTCGGGCTTCCCGGTCAGGCCCGCCCCGTAGGCGTCGAGCTCGTGGCGGATCGTCTTGTAGGCCGCGCCGGCGTGATCGCCCGTGGCGTCGATGAGGTGGAGCAGCACGTTGCAGCGTTCGAGGTGGCCGAGGAAGCGGTCGCCGAGGCCGAGGCCCTCGTGGGCGCCCTCGATCAGACCGGGGATGTCGGCCAGCACGAATTCGCGGTCGCCGACCCTCACGACGCCGAGGCCCGGCTTCAACGTGGTGAACGGATAGTCGGCGATCTTCGGCTTGGCCGCCGACACGGTGGCCAGGAAGGTCGACTTGCCGGCGTTGGGCAGGCCCACGAGCCCCGCCTCGGCGATGAGCTTCAGCCGGAGCCAGACCGTGCGCTCGATGCCCTCCTGGCCGGGGTTGGCGTGGCGCGGCGCGCGGTTGGTCGACGTGGTGAAATAGGCGTTGCCGAAGCCGCCGTTGCCGCCGCGCGCGAGGACGATCGTCTGGCCGACCTCGGTCAGGTCGGCGAGCAGCGTCTCGCCGTCCTCCTCGAAGATCTGCGTGCCGGCCGGGACTTTCATCAGGGCATCGGCGCCCCGGCCGCCGGAGCGGTTCTGGCCCATGCCGTGCATCCCGGTCTTGCCCTTGAAGTGCTGCTGGTAGCGGTAGTCGATCAGGGTGTTCAGCCCCGACACGCACTCGACCGCGACGTCGCCGCCCCTTCCGCCGTCGCCGCCGTCCGGGCCGCCGAACTCGATGAACTTCTCCCGGCGGAACGAGACGCAACCCGCGCCCCCGTCGCCGGAGCGGATGTAGACCTTGGCTTCGTCGAGGAATTTCATGCGCCCGAGATAGGCGGTCGCGGCGCCGCGGTCGAGGGCGTCATCGCCCCTCCGGGGCCGATCCGCCCCTCGCGGGCGGATCCGCGCTCCCGCCAGCCCCGCCGACGCAGCTCTTCGCTCGTCCGCGCAGCGCGACCGCGTGGCGTTCCGCCTTGGTGGCGGGCGCGCGGGAGCCTATGCTGCCCCACGCGCAGGAGGATGGCATGACCGACGACGCGACCCTCACGCTGACGCTCGATGCCGCCCTGCGCGATCGTTTCGTCGCCGAAGCCGACGCGGCCCTGCGCCCCGCCGAAGATGTCCTGCGCGACCTCGTGCGCGACTTCGTGGCCCGGCGGGACGCCGCCCGCGACGCCGAGATCCGTGCCGAGATCGAGCAGGCGCTGCGGGAAGCGGACGATCCGGATGCGCGGTTCATCGGCGACGACGACGTCGCGGCGGACTGGCTTCGCCAACGGGCCGAGCTGCTGCAGCGCGTCGGCCGCGGCCCGGCGTGAGAGTTCGATGGTTGGTTCAGGCCGCGGACCAACGCAGACGGCAGGTCGACTACATCGGCGAGCGTCATCCGCGGGCTGCCCTGATCGTCGGTGACAGGATCCGCGCGGCGACCCGCCTGCTGACGCGTCATCCCCTGTTTGGTCGATCTGGGCGGGTGTCCGGAACGCGCGAAATGGTCGTCACCGGGACACCCTTCCTGCTCGTCTATCGCATCGAGGACGACACGATCACGGTTCTCCGCCTGATCCACGGGGCACAGGACTGGCCGAACACGCCGTGACGCTGCGCGCCTCCCTCGACTCCTCCTACTCCGGCGGTCCGCCATGCGCCTCTCGCGGCGCCCCGGTCGAGGGTGGACAGTCTGTCCGAGGCCTGTCCGGCCCCATCACAGGAGATTCGGACCGAAGCGAGCCCACATAGGCCACTGTCGCTCGTTCGCGCAGCGCGACCGCGTGGCGTTGCGCCTTGGTGGCGGGCGTGCGGGCGCCTATGCTGCCCGCGCGCAGGAGGATGGCATGACCGACGACGCGACCCTCACGCTGACGCTCGACGCGACCCTGCGCGATCGTTTCGTCGCCGAAGCCGACGCGGCCCTGCGCCCCGCCGAAGATGTCCTGCGCGACCTCGTGCGCGACTTCGTGGCCCGGCGGGACGCCGCCCGCGACGCCGAGATCCGTGCCGAGATCGAGCAGGCGCTGCGGGAAGCGGACGATCCGGAGGTGGAACGGGTCTCCCACGACGAGGCCATATCTCGATTGCGGGTGGGGCGTGCCGAGATGATGCGACGTGCCGGCAGCAGTACCAGGTGAGGATCGAGTGGCTGCCGGTGGCGATCGAGGGTCTGCAGAGCCAACTCGGGTATCTCGAGCTTCGAAATCCCCGAGCCGCCATCCTGTACAGTCGACGGATCGAAGAGGCGATCGGCCGTCTGAGCGATCATCCGCTGAGTGGGAGAGGAGGACGGAAACCGGGAACACGCGAACTCGTCGTAGCCCGGACCCCTTATGTCGCCATCTACCGGGTCGAAGCGGATAGCGTCGTCATCCTCCGTCTCGTCCACGGCGCGCAGGACTGGCCGAACACGCCGTGACGCCGCGCGCCTCCCTCGACTCCTCGTATTCCGGCGGCTCGACATGCGCCTCCTCGCCCTCTACCACGTCCAGCTCGCCATGCCGCCCGGCCGGGAGGACGAGGCCCGCGCCTTCTACGCCGGCCTGCTCGGCCTCCCCGAACGGGAGAAACCCGACGACCTCCGCGCCCGCGGCGGCTGCTGGTTCGAGGACGGCGGCGTGCGCGTCCACCTCGGCGTCGAGCCGGGGTTCGCGCCCGCCCGCAAGGCGCATCCGGCGGTCCTCGTCGACGACCTCGCCGGCCTCGCGGCGCGCCTCGCCGGCGCCGGCCACCCGTGCCGGTCGGACCAGCCCCTCGCCGGCTTCGACCGCGTCTACGTCGACGACCCGTTCGGCAACCGGATCGAGCTGATGCAGGCGACGACGACGTGACCCGCCCTCACCCTTCCGCGAAGACGTCCCTGGCGGCGAAGAGCCCGTTCAGCGCCGCCGGGAAGCCGGCGTAGACGGCCATCTGCATCAGCACCTCGACGATCTCGTCGCGGCTGAGACCGACGTTGAGCCCGGCCCGGATATGGACCTTGAGCTGCGGTGTGGCATGGCCCAGCGCCGTCAGGGCCGCGATCGTGGCGATCTCGCGGGAGCGGAGGTCGAGGCCCGGGCGGCTGTAGATGTCGCCGAAGGGGAACTCGACGAGGTAGCGCGCGAAATCGGGCGCGATATCGGCGAGGGACTCCACCACGGCCTGGCCGCCGTGGCCGTCGATCTCAGCCAGGGCGCGCGATCCCCGGGCGAAGCGGTCGGTCTCGTGTGTCGTCATCGTGATCATCCCTGCGTTGCGGATCGCCGTAGGCGGCGATCTTCGTGTCGAGGACGGACAGGCAGGCCTGGAGCTCGGCGACATGCGCCCGGACGCGGTCGCGGTGACGGACGAGGAGGTCCCGCCGCTCCCGCTCTGTGTCGGGCCCCGCGGCACGCCATTCGGCGTAGCGCAGCATGTCGCGGATCGGCATCCCGATCGTCCGGAGGCGGCCCAGGAAGGCGATCCAGGGCAGTGCCGCGGCGTCGTAGTCGCGTCGGCGCGACCCGTCCCGCGGGGCGGGCGGCAGGAGGCCGATCCGCTCGTAGTAGCGGATCGTGTGGGCGCTGAGCCCGATGCGTTCGGAGAAGGCGCCGATCCTCATGCATACGTGTCCCGTCGCGACGCCGAACCCTCTACGACTTCGAGTGCGCTCGACGTCAAGCGGCAGCGTCGCGGCGATGGACGGCGTCCGCACCCGCTGTCATCCTGACCGCCTGCCGGAGAGCCCGCCATGACGATCGACGAGAGGGCCGCAGACGATCCGCCCGACGACGACCGCGACCTCATCCTCCACCGCCACGTCGATGCGCCGCCCCACGCGCTCTACCGCTGCTGGACCGAGCCGGATCTGCTCAAGCGCTGGTTCGCCCCCGCGCCCTGGACGGTGCCGGTGGCGGACCTCGACGTGCGCCCCGGCGGCGCCAACCGGGTCACCATGCGCGGCCCGGACGGGGTCGACTACCCGAATCGCGGGGTCTACCTCGAGGTCGTGCCGGACGAGCGGTTGGTCTTCACCGACGCCTTCGTCGACGCCTGGACGCCCTCGCCGGAGCCCTTCATGACGGTGATCCTCGCCTTCGCGCCCGGCGAGGGCGGCGGAACCCTCTACACGATCCGCGTCCGCCACTGGACGGCGGCCGACCGGGAGCGGCACGAGAACATGGGGTTCTTCCAGGGCTGGGGCCGCTGCGCCGACCAGATGGCGGCCCTCGCGGCGACGCTCTGACGGGGATCGCAGGGATCAGCGTCGTCCGAACCAGGCCGTGCGGCCCGCCGCGGCTTCGGCGACGTCGAGCTCTCGAAACCCGCGCTTTTGCCAGAACGCCATGGCGCCGGGATTGCCGCGGTTCACGCCGACGTGGAGCGCGTCGCATCCCGCCCGGCGCGCGGCCTCGGCCCACCGCGCCAGCAGGGCGCTGCCGATGCCTCGGCCCCGCAGCCGCGGCAGGAGCTGCAGGTGGACGTGCGACGGATAGGGACCCGTCACGGCGTCGGGCGTCCGTCGTGGGTTGTGGAAGCCATGGTGGCGCCGCTGGTCCGGCGTCCAGGCCGCGGGATCGCCCGCTGGCGCCGCATGGGCGCGGCGCAGCGGCGGCCACCATTCGTCATCCAGGCGCATCTCGAAGGCCCGCGTGTCCAGCGCACCCACGATGGTGCCGCCGACGCCCTCGGCATCCTCGGCGACGGAGACGGTCTCGGGGCTGAGGGCCGCATAGGGCGCGCCGTAGACGTGGCCCATCAGGCGCGGATCGTCGTGGCGGTCGGCCGCATTGGCGTCGGCGATTGCGGAGAGGGCGTCGAGATCCGCCGGGCGGTACCCCCGCAGCCTGACCGTCACGCCCGCCCCGCCCCGCGCGCCACCTCGGCTCCGGCGTCGCCGGGGAGCCGGAGCGCGTCGGCGGCGGCCGCGAGGGCGAAGAGGCTGACGAGACCAAGCGCGATGCGGAACTCGAGCGGCGTCGCATGGGCGGCGCCCGCCGGCCGCCAGAGCTCGGCCAGGCGCAGCGCCAACGCCCCCGAGGCGACGCCGAAGCCGAAGCCCAGCTGCTGGCACATGTTGAACAGCGTGTTGGCGCCGCTCAGCGCCGCCGGGGCGATCTCGGCGAAGGCCAGCGTGTTGATCGTCGTCAACCCCATCGAGCGGGTCATGCCGGCGAGGACGAGCAGCAGCAGCGTCGGCGGCAGCGGCGTGTCGGGCTTGAGGGCGGCGAGGCCCAGGATCGCCAGTGCCGCGAGGGCGGCGTCGGCGACCAGCACCGGCTTGAAGCCGAAGTGCTTCAGCACCGCCGTGGTCAGGGGCTTCATGGCGACGTTGCCGCCGAAGAGCGCCAGCACCAGGAGGCCCGACCGGAAGGCGTCGAGCCCGAAGCCGACCTGGAACATCAGCGGGAGGAGGAAGGGCACGGCGCCCACGGCGACGCGGAACAGCGTGCCGCTTCCCATCGACACGGCGAAGCTCCGCACCGCGAAGTCGTCGAGCCGGAGGATGGGGGCGGGGTGGCGCCGGAGGTGCCGCAGCGCCAGCGTGCCGAGGCCGAGGGCCGCCGCGGCCGACGCCGCCACGGCGGACCACGCCACGATCTCGCGGCCCATCAGCTCCACGCCCGTGAGCAGCGCCAGCAGGGCGAGGCCGACGAGGAGGAAGCCGCCGAGGTCGAAGCGCCGTGGACTGTCGCCCCGCTCGGGCGGCACGACCCGCGCCGCCAGCCAGAGCGCGAGGAGGCCGAGCGGCAGGTTGATGAAGAAGATCCACCGCCAGGACGCCACCGTGACGATGAAGCCGCCGAGCGGCGGCGCCACCACCGGCGCCGTCAGCGCCGGCCAGGTCAGGATGGCGATGACCCGCATCAGATCGGACTTCGGGGTGACGCGCAGGACGGCGAGGCGCCCGACCGGCACCATCAGGGCGCCCCCGGCGCCCTGGACGATCCGGGCGAGGGTGAAGCCGACGAGCCCGGTGCTCAGCCCGCAGGCGACCGACGCCAGAGTGAAGACCGCGACCGCCGTCACGAAGACCTGGCGGGCGCCGAAACGCTCCGCCGCCCATCCGCTGGCGGGGAGGAGCAGCGCCAGGGTGAACAGGTAGGCCGAGACGCCGACCGACAGGTCGACGGGCCTCACCCCGAAGCTCTTCGCCATGGCGGGCAGCGCCGTGGCGATCACGGTGCCGTCGAGGAACTCCATGAAGAAGGCCCCGGCGACCAGCAGGGGCAGCGTGCGGGGATGGTCGAGGATCGACACCCGGGCGTCAGCGCGGCGGCTCGAGGCTCCGGGTCGTGGTGGCCTTGAGCTGCGCCAGTTCGTCGTCGACGGAGGCGGCGGCCTTCAGGGCGTCGAGCTCGCGCTTGGCGCCCGAGCGGTGGTCGAACTGGTCGGTGAGCAGGCCGTGGTCGAGCATCCGGCCCATGGCGTCGGCCTTGTCGCGCATGCCGTCCACCCGCTCGGTGGCGCGCCGCATGGCGTCGCCCGTCGCGCCGAGGTGCCCGCCGAGCCCGGTCAGGGATTCCGTCACCTTCACCTGGGCCTGCGCGGCCGTGTAGGTGGTCTTCATCACCTCCTTCTGGGTGCGGAAGGCCTCGATCCGGTCGGACAGCTTGCGCTCGTAGGCCACGAGCTTCTCCACCTGCGGCGCGATGGCGGCGAGGGCGTCGCCGAGCGTGCGGCGCTTCGCGAGCGCGTCCTGCTTGTGGACCAGCGCGGCGCGGGCGAGGTCGTCCCGGCCGGCGCCGACCGCCACCCGGGCGTCCTCGCCGGCCTCCGCCACCTCGGCGTCGGCCTTGCCGATCTGGCGGTGCAGCGACTGCTCCTGCGCGACGACGTCGGCGAGGTGCCGCTTCGTCTCCTGCAGCCCGACGAGCATCTTCTCGTAGGACAGGTCGAGCGTCTCGTTGGGGTCCTCGAGGCTCGTCAGCAGCGTGTGGGTCTTGGCCTGGAACAGGTCGACGATGCGTCCGAAGATGCTCATGGGGGCGGGCCTCTAGCTGTTGACCGACAGCACGAGCTGCGGATCCGGGAGCGCGTCGGGGGCGAGTTCGGCCGCGATGGGCATCACGGCCGTGCCGACCGCGAAGAACTCGATGACGTGCGGCTTCCAGTTGTGGGACCCCTCGTGCAGCTCCATGCCGACCACGCCCTCGGCGCCGGCGGCCGTCGCCTCGTGCTGCATCCGCTCCATGGCGATCTCGCGCGCGTCGTAGAGGGCCTGGGAGAAATTGGTCATCTCGGCGTTGCGGCCCATCTGGCCCAGCGACTGCAGGATGCCCTGATGGGCGACGTGGTAGACGCAGGAGCCCATGACGAGTTCGAGCGGCCGGTAGCCGGCCTGGAGCAGCGTCCAGAAGTCCTGCCCCGAGAGGTCGGAGGTGAAGGGCCCGCCGTTCGGCCCCCGGAAGCCCTGATGGCCGGCCGCATGGACGATGCCGGTGCCGATCGCCATGAACTCCAGGACGTTCTGGTCCCATTCGAGCCGCTTCACCGTGAGCCGCACCCCCACGATGCCGTCGGCCCCCATGTCGCGCGCCTCCTCGCGCATGCGCGCCATGGCGAGTTCGCGGGCGTGGTACATGGCCTGGGACAGCAGCGTCAGCTCCTGGTTCTGCCCCCAGGCGCCGTATTGGATGCCCACGTGGTACACGCAGGTGCCGACGCAGAGCCCCACGGGCTCGAACCCCGCCTTGCGCACCAGCAGGAACTCGTTGACGCTGAAGTCCGAGGTGAAGATGCCGCCCGGGTGACCCTGCCCGCGCAGCCCCTTCAGGCGCTCGATCGCGTGCCGCGGAATGGCCGACATGGCGTCGCTCATCAGATCGCTCCCTCTTCGTCGGCCTGGTCGCCGTAGGCGGTGTGGCTCGACGGCGCCTTGCCGTCGAGCGGCGACAGGCCGTCGCGCATGTCCACCACCATCTGGATGCCGTGCGGCACGGGATCGCCCTGCCGGCACTGCACCGCCGTGCCGAGCACGATGTGACGCCCCAGCATCTGCGGGGGCTGCTTGTCGCGCTCGATCTTGAGGAGCTGGCCGAAATGGGTGTGGGCCAGCACGCCGTCGCCGAGCCGCGCGGTGTCGACGCGCAGGTCGTGGAGGGCGGCGCGGCGCACGCCCTCCCAGAACGCGGTGAGGTCGCGCAAGGCGCCGTTCGTGCCGGTGCCGCCGAGCGTCGACCAGCCGGCGGTGAGCCAATCGTAGCGCGCCCCGATGGCGACGCCGACCGCCACGATGCCGGCCTCGAGCAGCCGCACGAACTCGATCGCCCCGACGGTCGCCACCACGGGATCGCGGCTCGGCGGCAAGCCGTCGACCGACACGGCGGTGCCCAGCACGGTGTAGTCCATGCTGTCCCCGGCGCCGCCGAGCCGCAGCGTGCGCAGCTTCACGTCGACGATCGCGTTGGCGCCGGCCGCCAGCGCCTCGGCCTTCATGCGGGCGAGCGCCGCGTGCCAGCCCGCGGCATGGCCCTCCGTCCAGGACCAGCCGTAATGGTACCAACAGGTTCCCGACACCGTCGCGACGGGCCTGAGCCCGTGGCTCCGGGCCAGCAGCAGCTCGGCCGGCGTCAGGGTGGCGAGCCAGGGCGCCCGTCCCGCCGCGGCGTCCTTCAGCCGCGCCTCGACGAAATCCGGCAGGTGGCCGCCCCCGAGCGCCCGGCCCCAGCCCTCGGACCGCGCGCGCGCCTCGGCCTGGCGGGCCGCCTCGTCGGGATCGGAAGCGCCGAACCAGCCCATCGCGGCCTCAGGACAGGAGGAAGTCGGTGAGGGCGCCGTGGGCCGCGCCGGCGCCCTTGCCGAGCGCCCGCGTCCGCCGCACCACCTCGTCGAGCCAGGCCGGGACGGCGAGGTCCTCGCCGCCGATCGTGACGCCGCGCACCACCTTGGCGCGCCGCGCCGCGAGCCCGCCGCGCTCGCTCGTCAGGGTGAGGAGGCAGCCCTCGAACGAGACGGCGATGCGCGACACGTGGCTGGTGGACGAGAAGAGCCCGTCGCGCCGCCGCTCGACAGCGACCCGGCCCGGCAGCGCCGCCTCGAGCCGCGCCGCCAGCGCTTCGACGAAGGCGCGCATGTCGCCGCCGGCCCGGCGGGTCCAGGCGGCCGCGAGATCGAAACCGGACGTCTCGGCATCCATGGGCCGGCCCCTCGGCCGGAGCGGGGGTCCCCGGCGATGGCACATCTACCAGCGGGCGCGGCGGCAGGGAAGCGGCTGTCGGCGCCGGCGCCGGCGCGCGACGGATCTGCCCAGCCGAACTGACGCGCTTGCTGCGTGCGGCTCATACCTATGTGCTGAATCAGACCGGCGATGCGGTTACTTCAACGGCCTTGCGCAGTCATTCGCCGTAATCACTATCAAAGGTGGTTCATCGGGCCGGCATACAGGGCAGAGCATGCGCAGATCTGAGCGGATCGCCGTCGTGGCCGTCGTCTGTATGGCGGCACCCGCATTCCTTACGTTTCCGGCTTTGGGGGGCTGGTATGTCTGGACCGTCTGGGGTGATCTCGACGGGGTGTCCCGCGCCGTGTTCCTGAGCTCCGTGGCGACGCTCTGCATCACCATCCCGGCTGTCTTCCGTCGTCATCTGGATCTGTTTTTCTACGGGACCACGCGGGAGTTCGGGCTATTCGACCAGTGGCTCATCCTCGGGCCAGCGGTGGTGGGAGTGTGGGCCCTGACGCAGAGCTGGGGCGTCCCGATCGTCGTCGTCGTGGTGAGCGGCCTACGGTGGATTCAGGAGGCAGTAGACGCGGACGATGGCCGGACCGCGAGACCCGAGCCTCCGCCACGGGACGCCGTCGACACAGGGGAACGACGATCATGGCGCTGGACCTTACGGCGACACGGCAAGGTCGGCGGCGGTGTCGCGTACACCGCGCGACCGAGCCAGCGCCGGTCGCCGAAACACGGGCTTCGGCGGCGATGACGCCGCCTCACCCCCGCAGCCCCGGCGCCTCCTGGCCGGTGCGGGCCACGTATTCCGTGTACCCGCCGCCGTAGGCGTGGATGCCGTCGGGCGTCAGCTCCAGCACCCGGTTTGACAGGGCGGCGAGGAAGTGCCGGTCGTGCGAGACGAAGAGCATCGTCCCCTCATACTGGGCCAGCGCGCCGATCAGCATCTCCTTGGTGCCCATGTCGAGATGGTTGGTGGGCTCGTCGAGCACGAGGAAGTTCGGCGGGTCGTAGAGCATGCGGGCCATCACGAGCCGCGCCTTCTCGCCGCCCGACAGCACCCGGCAGCGCTTTTCGACGTCGTCGCCCGAGAAGCCGAAGCAGCCCGCGAGCGCGCGGAGCGACCCCTGGCCGGCCTGGGGGAAGGCGCGCTCCAGCGACTGGAACACCGTGTCTTCGCCCTCGATCAGGTCCATGGCGTGCTGGGCGAAATAGCCGAGCCTGACGCTGCCGCCGAGCGCCACCGTGCCGGCGTCGGGCGCGGTCGATCCTGTGACGAGCTTCAGCAGCGTCGACTTGCCGGCGCCGTTCACCCCCATCACGCACCAGCGCTCGCGGCGGCTCACCGCGAAGTCGAGCCCCTCGTAGATGGCGCGGCTGCCGTAGCGCTTGTCGACGCCCTTCAACGCCACGACGTCGTCGCCCGAGCGGGGCGCGGGGGGAAAGTCGAACTGGACCGACTGGCGGCGCTTGGGCGGCGCGACGCGCTCGATCTTGTCGAGCTTCTTCACCCGGCTCTGGACCTGGGCGGCGTGGGAGGCGCGCGCCTTGAAGCGCTCGATGAACTTGATCTCCTTGGCGAGCATCGCCTGCTGGCGCTCGAACTGCGCCTGCTGCTGCCTCTCGTTCAGCGCCCGCTGCGCCTCGTAGAACGCATAGTCGCCCGCGTAGCTGGTGAGCCCCCCGCCGTCGATCTCGATGACGCGGCCGACGATGCGGTTCATGAACTCGCGGTCGTGGGACGTGATCATCAGGGCGCCGTCGTAGGCCTCGAGGAAGGCCTCGAGCCAGATGAGGCTCTCGAGGTCGAGATGGTTGGAGGGCTCGTCGAGCAGCATGGCGTCGGGGCGCATGAGCAGGATGCGCGCCAGGGCGACGCGCATCTTCCAGCCGCCCGACAGCGCCCCGACGTCGCCGTCCATCATCTCGGGCGTGAAGCTCAGGCCGGCCAGCACCTCGCGCGACTGCCCCTCCAGCGCGTAACCGCCGAGCTCCTCGAAGCGCGCCTGGACGTCGCCGTAGCGCGCCACGATGTCGTCCATCTCGCTGGCCCGGTCGGGGTCCGCCATGGCGGCCTCGAGGTCCTTGAGCTCGGCCGCCACCTCGCTCACCGGGCCCGAGCCGTCCATCACCTCCGCCACGGCGCTGCGGCCCGCCATCTCGCCGACGTCCTGGCTGAAGTAGCCGATCGTGACGCCCCGGTCGGACGAGACGCTGCCCTCGTCGGGCTGCTCCTGGCCGGTGATCAGGCGGAACAGCGTCGTCTTGCCGGCCCCGTTGGGGCCCACGAGGCCGACCTTCTCGCCGCGCTGGAGCGCCGCCGAGGCCTCGATGAAGACGATCTGGTTGCCGTTCTGCTTGCCGATCTTGTCGAGACGGATCATCGGGGGCCGGGCGCTGGAGCAGATCGCGGTCAGGTGGGGTCACCTGATCGCGTGAAGATGCTCGTGACAACAGGGAGACAGAGCCGCGGCCGCGCGCCAGGGCGAGCCGCGACAGCTCTGGTGAGGATGGTGGCGTCGATACGCCATGGACCGCGACGGCGCAAAGACGGCCGGCGCCGCCTGCGCCGCCGCCGAGGCTTTCCGGTGTTTCAAGGCGCCGGGGCGGCGTCCGCCACCTTGTCCTGCGTCTTCGTGTCGAAGTCGCCGGCGTCGTGGCGCTCGTGCAGCTGGCCCGCGGGGTCGCCCGTCATGCGGTTGACCATGCGGCCGCGCTGCACGGCGGGGCGCGCCGCGATGGCGTCGGTCCAGCGCTGCAGGTTCTTGTACTCCTGCACGGCGAGGAACGTGGCTGCGCCGTAGACCAAGCCCTGCTGGAGCTGGCCGTACCAGGGCCAGACCGCGATGTCGGCGATCGTGTAGTCGGGGCCGCCGAGATAGGCGCTCTCGGCGAGGCGCCGGTCGAGCACGTCGAGCTGACGCTTCGCCTCCATGGCGAACCGGTCGATCGCATATTCGATCTTGGTCGGCGCATAGGCGTAGAAGTGGCCGAAGCCGCCGCCGAGGTAGGGGGCGCTGCCCATCTGCCAGAAGAGCCAGGACAGGCATTCGGCCCTGGCGGCGCCGCCGGTCGGCAGGAAGGCGCCGAACGTCTCGGCCAGGTGCACCAGGATGGCGCCCGATTCGAACACGCGGATCGGTTCGGGCCCGCTGCGGTCCACCAGCGCCGGGATCTTGGAATTCGGGTTGGCCCCGACGAAGCCGCTGCCGAACTGGTCGCCGTCGCCGATCTTGACCAGCCACGCGTCGTATTCGGCGTCCGCGTGGCCCAGCGCCAGCAGCTCCTCCAGCATGATGGTGACCTTCACGCCGTTGGGCGTCGCCAGCGAGTAGAGCTGCAGGGGGTGGCGGCCGACCGGGAGGTCCTTGTCATGGGTCGCGCCGGCGACCGGGCGGTTGATGTTGGCGAAGCGGCCGCCGTTGCCCTGCTTCCAGGTCCAGACCTCGGGCGGGGTGGAGTCGGGCGTGTCGGTCATGGTCGCGGCTCCGGGGACGAGTGGCCGGACGCTACACGACCGGCGCCGGCTTGAGGAGTTCGGCGGACCGCCTGTCGCGGCGCCGCCCCGGGGCGTTCAGCGCCCCGTGGTGCCAGGCCGGGCGCGCCGGCTCAGGCCGCCTCCTCGATGAAGCCGCCCGACTGCCGCCGCCACAGGTCGGCGTAGATGCCGCCCCGCGCCAGCAGCTCGGCGTGGGAACCCGTCTCGACGATCCGCCCCCGGTCCATGATGATCAGCCGGTCCATGCGGGCGATGGTGGAGAGCCGGTGCGCGATGGCGATGACGGTCTTGTCGCCCATCAGCGCCGTCAGGCTCTCCTGGATGGCGGCCTCGACCTCGCTGTCGAGCGCGCTCGTCGCCTCGTCGAGCACGAGGATCGGCGCGTCCTTGAGGATCACCCGGGCGATGGCGACGCGCTGGCGCTGGCCGCCCGACAGCTTGACGCCGCGCTCGCCCACCTGGGCGTCGTAGCCGCGCCGCCCCTGCCAGTCCTCGAGCCCCAGGATGAACTCGTGGGCGTGGGCGCGCTTCGCCGCCGCCACGACCTCGGCCTCCGACGCCTCGGGCCGCCCGAAGGCGATGTTCTCGCGGATCGAGCGGTGGAGCAGCGACGTGTCCTGCGTGACCACCGACACGGCGCCGCGCAGGCTCTCCTGCGTCACCCCGGCGATGTCGTGGCCGTCGACCAGGATGCGGCCGGCCTCGAGCTCGTGGAAACGCAGCAGGAGGTTGACGAGCGTCGTCTTGCCGGCGCCCGACCGGCCCACGAGGCCGACCTTCTCGCCGGGGCGGATGGTCAGCGACAGTTTCTCGATCAACCCCGCGTCGCGGCCGTAGCCGAAGCGGATCGCGTCGAAGCGGATCTCGCCGCGCGTGACGGCGAGCTCCCCCGCGCCCTCGCGGTCGAGCAGCGCGATCGGCCGGGCGATCGTCATCATCCCCTCCTGGATGGTGCCGAGGTGCTCGAAGATGTCGGTCACCTGCACGGCGACCCAGCCGGCCGCCGAGGCGATCTGCCAGGTGAGCGGGATCGCCATGGCGACGACGCCGACGTCGACCCGGCCGTCGAGCCAGGCCTTCACCGCCAGCGCGGTCTCGCCCACCAGCATCAGGGCGTTCATGGCCTGGAGCGACATGAACAGCGTCGAGAGCAGGCGCATCTGCCGGCGCCAGGCCGTCGTGTGCCGGTCGAAGACGTCGCGGACGTGCCGGTCCTCGTGGGCGAGGCGGGCGAAGAGCTTGAGGGTCAGGATGTTGGTGTAGCCGTCGACCACGCTGCCCACGACGAGCGAGCGCATCTCGGAGGTGCGCTTCGAGCGGTCGCGCAGCCGCGGCACGAGATAGCGCAGCAGCACCGCGTAGGAGGCGAACCAGGCGAGGATCGGCAGCATCAGCCAGGCATCGACGCGGCCGAGCAGCGTCAGCGCCGTCACGCCATAGACCGCGATGCCCCAGATGGCGGTGATGCCCGCGATGGCGCTCTGGCGCACCGCCGGCCCGGTCTCCATGACGCGCGACGCGATCCGCCCCGCGAAGTCGTTCTGGAAGAAGGGCCAGCTCTGGCGCACGATGTGCCGGTGGCTCTGCCAGCGGACCATGTTGGTGACGCTGGCCACGATCCCGACGTTGGAGATGAGGTTCTGGCAGGCGATCGCGGCCGGGCGGACCAGCAGCACCACCAGCACCATGGCGACGAGCAGGGTGCTGTTCTCGGCCAGGAAGGCGTCGCGCGGCGTGGTGGTGAGGGCACGCACGAGGTGGCCGATGAACCAGGGCACGGAGGCGTCGAGGATCGACACGCCGAGCCCGGCCAGGAACAGCGCCGCGAAGAGCGGCTTCGCCTGGCGGAGGAAGTGCCAGTAGAACGGCACCAGCCCCTCGGGCGGCTGGGCGACGTGGGCGTCGGCGCTCGGGGGGTGCCCGGACGACCGCACGCCGGTCGGCGAGACGAGGGATTCGAAGAAGCGAAACATCGGGCATCCGGCGGGCCGGAGCCCTGCGAGTGTGGAAACGGCCGGTTAACGCCCAACCGCGGCGACCGTGGGGCCGCCGGAACATCGCCGGACGCGGGGTGTTCTCAGCCCAGGCAGGACGGGAGGACGGGCGATGAGCGACATCCATTACGAGGTCGTGGAACACGACGGCGGCTGGGCCTACCGGCTCGACGGCGCCTATTCGGAGACGTTCCCGACGCGGGACGAGGCCCATTCGGCGGCCAAAGCCGCTTCGGCCGAACAGGCCACGCCGGGCGAGAGCGAACTCATCTCCTACCAGGACCCCCAGGGCGAGTGGCATGAAGAGGTCGCACAGGGCGAAGACCGGCCGAGCGCCGACGTGACGGACGTCGGCTGAGCTGACGACCCCATCGTGCGATCCGCGGCAACACCGCGGCGGGCGGCAAACGCCTGGAAGGATGGTGCGATCGCTGACCTGGCTTCGGTCTCACTCAGGACATCGGGCGGCTTGCAAACCTCCTCGATACCGGTGCTTGTGCGGCTTCAGGCCCCATGTCGTCGTCGGTCGCCCTATGCCCCTTCCCAAGCTGACCTTAGGCGAGCGGACCATCGAAGCCCCGCGCATAGTCGCCGCCTTATGACGGTTCACTACCACCAGGGGCGGTTCCCGCCGCCCCTCTTGGATTGGGCGCAGCTGATCCCGCTCGTCGGTCCGGCGAATGCGGCCGTCGCCAGGTATGAAGGCGTGCTGGCCGGGGTGCCCAACCCGGACCTCCTCCTGGGCCCTTTGACGACCCAGGAAGCGGTCCTCTCCAGCCGCATCGAGGGCACACAGGCCACGCTCGGCGAAGTGCTGGAGTTCGACGCCGTAGGCGATCCGGATGACGAGAGCACGCCAAAGAAAGCCGATATCCGTGAGGTGGCAAATTACCGTCGCGCGCTGAAGGAAGCGACTCGCCTGCTGGGCGAACTGCCGCTGTCTCAGCGTGTCGTGCGGGACACCCACCGCGTCCTCATGGACGGCGTTCGGGGCCGCAGCAAGGACCCCGGCGAGTATCGGCGTGTACCCAATTGGATCGGGGCGCCCGGATGTCCGGTCGAGGAGGCGCGATTCGTACCCGTCGGCGCCGATGCCTTGCCGGTGGCGATGGATGCCTGGGAGTCGTACATCCATGCCGAGGCGCCCGATCGACTCGTGCAATTGGCGATCGTACATGCCGAGTTCGAGGCGATCCACCCCTTCCTCGACGGCAATGGACGTCTCGGTCGGCTTCTCGTCCCTCTGTTTCTGTTCAGCCATGGCTTATTGACACAGCCGAACTTTTATCTGAGCGGGTTCTTGGAGGCTAACCGGGAAGAATACTATAATCGACTGCTGGCGGTCTCGCGTGACGATGACTGGACCGGATGGTGCACCTTCTTTCTTCGCGCGATCATCGAGCAAGCCGACACGAACAGGCGGAAGGCGCTGGCCATTCTCGTCCTCTACCAGGCCCGTAAGAGTTGGATCGTCGAGGCCATCCCGTCGCAATATGCCGTGCGAGCGCTGGATTGGATGTTCAAACGCCCGATCTTCAAGAGCGCAGACTTCATCGCCCATGCGGACGTGCCGGAACCGACAGCGCGACGGATCCTGCGATTGGCGAGGGATGGTGGCCTGCTGAGCGTCCTGGTCGAGGGGCGTGGTCGGCGAGGCGCCGTTTTGATCTTTCCCGAATTGCTCAACATCGCCGAAGGAGACACGGTGTTTTGACGATCACGTGTGAACGACAAACTTCGTTGTCGTTCACCAAACCGCGTTTCATGATCGACAACGCGCTTTGTCGTGAACCCGTAATCGACAAATCATGGCCACTCGCGGGTCTGAACCTCCCGATGGCCCAAAAGACCATGATGGCGCGATAGGGCTCTCGTCGTTCCGAGGTCGTCGGAGACATGTCGACGACGGATGAGATCGAGCCGTGGCGGGTGAAACGGCGCGCGTCGTTCACCGCTGCATCCGCTGAATGCCAGGATGCCGTTCGAGAGGCTCGCGAGAGATCAGCGGAGGTCAGGGCAGTCGTGGTGGAGCCAGACGGAATCGAACCGACGACCTCTTCAATGCCATTGAAGCGCTCTCCCAACTGAGCTATGGCCCCACGCCGCGTCGCAAGGTGCCGATTGGGATCGACACCGTCCGGATCCGGCGAGTCCGAGGAAGACCGGCCGGCAGATCGGGCGCCGCTCGGGTGAGCGGCGGCGAGGCCGGTTCTATATCGTCGGCACCTCGGGGGCACAAGCCCGAAATGCCGTCGGCGCCCGATTTCACCCTGCCCCAGCGGGCGCGCGGGTCAGGCTTCCTCGTCGTCCTCGATATCGCCGTCGATGAGGTCGGCCACGTCGCCGTCGCCCTCCTCCTCCTCTTCGAGGAAGGTGTTGTCGTCGGCCGGGGTGTCCTCGATCTCCACGTCGTCGTCGGCGGCGGCCTCGGGCTTCTCGGCGGCCTCGGCTTCGTCGAGCGACACGACCTCGACGCCGGCGGTCTCAGCCTCGACCTCGCCCTCGTCGCGGACCACCGCGGCCGACGCTCGGGCAGGAGTGCGGGCGACGGGCAGGGGCACGAAGACCGCGCTGCATTTGGGGCACACGATCGGGTCGCGATGCATGTCGAAGAATTTCGTCGCGCAATTCTGGCACTGGTGTTTCGCGCCGAGTTCCGGTTTTGCCACAGTCTACCCTCACGGCACCGCGCGCGCGGCGCCGCTGCCCTTCCTCAACGATCGGAGGCCAGGGGTTAAGGCGCGTGGGGCGGCGGCGTCAATCGGAAATTCCCCGTCGCCCCCGTGTCGGCGGCGCGTGGTGCCGCTTGGGCGACCGTAATGACAGCCCCGGCCCGGCGTGATAGGAGCGCGGCCTGTCGCCCATCCGACCGGAGCGCCCCGTTGCCCATGCCGCCGCGCCACCCGGGCGCAGACTTCCGCCGTCCCGGGCGCGTCCGACCGGCGGGGCGTCCCGCGTGATCATCGCCATCGACGGGCCCGCCGCCTCGGGCAAGGGCACGCTGGCCAGGAAACTCGCCGGGCATTTCGGCCTCCCCCACCTCGACACCGGCCTGCTCTATCGCGCGACGGCCCGCGCGCTGCTCGACGCCGGCGAGAGGCTCGACCACGCCGCCGCCGCCGTGGCGGCCGCCCGCGCCCTCGCGCTGACCGATTTCGACGAGGCGCGCCTGCGCGGGCGCGCCATGGGCGAGGCCGCCTCCGTGGTGGCCGCCATCCCGGCCGTGCGGGCGACGCTCGCCGAGGCGCAGCGCGGGTTCGCGTTCCGGCCCGAGGGGGCTGTGCTCGACGGGCGCGATATCGGCACGGTGATCTGCCCCGAGGCGGACGTGAAGATCTTCGTCACCGCGAGCCCGCAGACCCGGGCGCAGCGCCGCGCGCTGGAGCTCGCGGGCCGCGGCGAGCCGGCCGATTACGCGGTCATCCTCGAGGACATCCGCGTCCGCGACGAGCGCGACAGCACGCGCGCCGTGGCGCCGCTCCGCCCCGCCGCCGACGCCCATGCGCTCGACACGACCCTGCTCGACGCCGACGCGGCCTTTGCGGCGGCGCTGGGCTTCGTGCCGGCGACGTTCCGCTGACGTCGACCCTCAGCAGGACTGTGTTGGTTCACCGACGCAATCCTGCTCAGTGTCCGAGCTGAAAGCGGCAGGATGGCGTGGGCTAACCCACGCCATCCTGCTTACGCCGCCCGCATCACCAGCGTGGCGGTGTCGAGGTCGAAACTGCCGTCGGGCCCGATGGCGAAGTGCCGGCGCACCGACGCCGAGGCTCCGTCCTGCAGGGTGCGGATCGCCGCCGCGGTCTCGGGCGGGACGCCCGTGCGGGCGATCCAGGTCGGGAACACCATGCGGAGCTTGCGCCGCGTCGCGCGCTCGACCGCGAAACCGGCCCGCGACAGCATGGCGAGCCATTCCGCGACCGCATAGTCCCGCACGTGTGAGGCGTCGCGCAGCAGTTCGACGGCTTGGAGGTGCGTGTCGGCCGCGCGGTCGGGCGCCGCCACGGCGTCCATGAACACCGCGAGTCCCCCGGACCTCAGCACGCGCCGGGCCTCCCGGAGGCCGGCCTCGACGTCGGCCCAGTGGTGCGCGGTGAAACGGCACAGCACGGCGTCGAAGGAGGCGTCGGCGAAGGGCAGGCGCTCGGCCGCGGCCTGCCGCGTCTCGATGTTGGCGAGGCCCCGCGCCGCGGCGGTGCGGGCCACGGCCTCGAGCATGGCGGGCGTCACGTCGCAGGCCACGACCTGCGCGGCATGGGCCGACGCCCGGTAGCTGACGTGGCCGCCGCCGCAGCCGAGGTCGAGCACGCGCCAGGCGCCCGCGCCGGCGTCGCGCAGCACGGCCTCCATCTCGTCGAGGTCGGCGCCCTGGCTGTGGTCGCGGCTGTCGACATAGGCCTGGGCCCGGGGCGCGTAATGGTCGGCGGTGAAGCTGTTCTGCGCGTCGTCCACGATGATCCTCCTCCTGCGGGTCCTCGCCGGAGCCCGTCTGCCCACCCTCGTACCCCTCGGCGCCGGACGGCCCCAGGCCAGACCTTATCCCGGGATCGCCACTCCCACCCAGGGCCGCCCGGCGACGGGTCGGTTGACAGGCCCGTTCTCTGGCCTGACCTTCGGGCGCCGTTCCGACGGTGTTCACAGGTCTCGGCGCCCGGTGGATCGCGCCCTCTCCCCGGGGGGAGACGGGCGAACCCCGTCATACGGAGCATCCCGATCCATGGGCGACCAGGGCGCGGCGGTCATCGTGACGGCGGGGGACCGCCCGCGCGAGCGTTTCGATGTCGCCGCCCGGGGCGACGCGTCCTGGTTCACCCTGATCAGCGGCGACCTCACCGCGACCGACCGGATGAGCGCCGGCGTGATGGAACTCGCGCCGGGGAGCGTCGGCCTCGCGCCGCATCGCCACCGGGAGCCCGAGATCTACTTCGTCGTCAGCGGGTCCGGCATCGTCACGATCGACGGGGTCGACGCCGCGGTGGCGGCGGATGCGACGGTGTTCATCCCCGGCGACGCCGAACACGGGATCCGCAACGCGGGCGTCGCAGTCCTGCGGGTCTTCTATGTCTTCCCCACCGACCGGTTCTCGGATGTCGTCTACCGGTTCTCGGCGGACGAGACGCCCGCGCCCTAAATCTCACGATGTCAGGGTGATCGGCTCGCCAGAGTGAAGCGAGCGTTCAGAACCGCCGACGGGGGCGCTTCGTTGACCCGGGGCGCTCCGCTTGCCAAGACGGCGGGATCATCCACCCTGCGTGGGACCTTCATGCTGATCCCGGCCGAACGGCGCCGCCTGCTCGGCGCCTTCGTGCGCTCCCGCCGCGAGGCCCTGCCGCCGCCGTCGGCGGGGCGCCGCCGCACGCCGGGGCTGCGCCGCGAGGAGGTGGCTGTGAGCTGCGGCATCTCCACGGCCTGGTACAGCTGGATCGAGCAGGGGCGCGACATCGCGCTCTCCGCGCAGGCGCTGGGCCGCCTCGCCGAGGCGCTGCACCTGACCCCGGCCGAACGCGCCTACCTGTTCGAGCTGGCCCGGCAGCGCGATCCCCTGCCGGGCGCGCCGGCCGCGGACGCCGTGGCGCCGGAGCTCGACGCCGCGATCCGCGCCATGGCGGTGCCGGCCTATCTGCTCGACCGGCTGTGGACGGCCCGCGCCTGGAACGCCGCCGCGGCCCGGCTCTTCACCCCGTGGCTCGGCGGCGGCGAAGCGTGCCTCCTCGCCTTCGTGTTCCGGCACCCGGCGGCGCGGGACTTCATCGTCGACTGGGAGGGGCGGGCGCGGCGCCTCATCGCCGAGTTCCGCGCCGACACGGCCCGCGCGCCTGACGACCCGGCGCTGGCGGCGCTGGTGGCGGGGCTGCGGGCCGACAGCCCCGACTTCGCCCGCCTGTGGGACGGCCACGCGGTGGCGACCCGCGACGGCGGAGCGCGGGGCTTCCGTCATCCCGACGACGGGCTCCTCGCCTATGACCAGGTGACGCTCGTCCCCGCCGCCCATCCGGACCACAAGATCGTGATGCTGCTCCCCCGCACGGCCGACGCGTGACACAGCGGCGCCTCCACATCACGCCGGACGGCCGGCTCGACCGCGCCGCCCTGCTGGCGGATCCCCGCCTCGCCCGCGTGCTCCACCTGCTCGACCGGGAGGGCGAGGAGGCCCGCATCGTCGGCGGCGCGGTCCGCAACGCGCTGCTCGGCCTGCCGCCCGGCGACATCGACGTCGCCACCACGGCCCTGCCGGCGACCGTCATGGCCCGCGCCAAGGCGGCGAAGGTCCGCGCGGTCCCGACCGGCATCGACCACGGCACCGTGACGCTGATCTCGGGCGGGCTGCCCGTCGAGGTGACGACGCTGCGCGAGGACGTCGAGACCGACGGGCGCCACGCGGTCGTGCGGTTCGGCCGCGACTTCGCCCGCGACGCCGAGCGGCGGGACTTCACCGTCAACGCGCTCTCGGCGGGGACCGACGGCCGGGTCCACGACACGACGGGCGGGATCGCGGATCTCGCGGCGGGGCGGCTGCGCTTCATCGGCGACGCGGCGACGCGCATCCGCGAGGACTACCTGCGGATCCTGCGCTTCTTCCGGTTCCACGCCACCTACGGGGTCGGTCCGCTCGACGCCGAGGGCCTGGCCGCCGCCCTGGCGGCCCGGGAGGGGCTCGACCGGCTCTCGCGCGAGCGGGTGCGGGCCGAGGTGCTGAAGCTGCTCGGGGCGCCCCGCGCCGTGCCGGTGCTGGAAGTGCTCGATGCCGCGGGCCTCCTGGCGCAGATCCTGGACGGCCCGGCCGATGTCGCCCGGCTGGCGCGGGTCGCGGACGCGGGCGCGGCCGATGCGGTGCTGCGGCTGACCGCTTTGGCGGCGCGGGACGCCGCCGGCGTCGAGCGGCTGCGCGACCACCTCCGCCTGTCCAACGCCGAGCGGGACCGGATGCTGGCCGCCGTCGCGGCGGCGGCCGAACTGCCGTCCCCGCCGGACCGGCGCGGCTGCCTCGACCTCCTCTTCACGCAGGGACGGGCCGCCGCGGTGGACGGGATGCAGCTCGCCCGGGCCACGGCCGGGGACGGCGAGGGCTGGGCCGAGGCCCTGCGCCTCGTCGGTGCCGAGCCGGTGCCCGAGATGCCCGTCTCCGGCCGCGACCTGCTGGCACGCGGCCTCGCCGGTGCGGCCGTCGGGGAGGCACTGGCGCGGTTCCGCGCGGCCTATCGCGCCGCGGGGTTCCCGGAGGACGCCGCGGTACGCCGGGCGCTGCTCGACGCGAGCGTCCTGCCGGCTCCCGACCCGGACGACGGCGCTGCGGACGCCGTGACGCCGTCAGGCGATCGCACGTGAGCTACCCTGGCCAGTGACTTGCAGACCTTCGCGATGCGCGTGAAGCCAATCCCCGATCGCCTGCCGGCAATGGCGTTCGGCCTCTTCAGGGGGATCTCCGTCGGACATGCATCCGGGAGGTCCGGTGCCCAGGCCAGGACGCCACCTCCCTCGGCCGCCGGCAGCCGTTTCCCCTCGATCTCATGGACCGCCATCACGTCGAGCCTTCCGCCTTGAAAGACTCGGACCATGCCGCCGATCGCAAGGTGCGGTCAGACGGCGTGGGACGCGAGCAGCTTCTCGATCTCGGGGATGGGGTGGTGGGTGTAGTCCTTCGGGATCTCGCAGACGACGCGGCCCTTGGCGTCGGCCGAGAGGTCCCGGCGGATCTCCGCCAGGCACTTGGGCGGCGCCACGATCACGATCTCCTTGAAGCCGTTCTCCCGGGCGGCGGCGTTGATGCGCTCGGCCACGTGGGCGGCGAAGCGGTCCTCCTCGATCTGGTGGAAGTCGGTCCCGCCCATCGAACCGAAACGCGTGCCCCCGGCCGAGTGGCCGCGGCCGGGCGCGTCCGTGCCCTGGTCGCGGGTGGCGGGATTGCTCTGCTCCTCGACGTCGAGGCGGCGCAGGTTGAGGATCTCGTGGTCGCCCTCGTTGTGCAGGAACAGCGCCTTCTTGCCGTCGCCGACCATGACCCAGGCGCCGTAGTGAACCTTGAGCGTCGTCATAGCACCGTCTCCTCTTCGCCGCGGGTAGGGCGCCAACGAGCGGCCGAGGCGATTGTTCAGGGCCGGCATGTGAGACTCAGCCGCGCGGCCGCGCCCCCACCGGCCCCGCCGCCCCGTCGGACGCGCCGGGGGCGAGTTCGCACCAGAGCACGCGCGCAGCGTCGACCGGACCGGGCATCTGCAGCCTGCCGGCCGGCACGCGGGTGAAGCCGAAGCGGCGGTAGTAGGGCTCGTCGCCGACGAGCATCACCAAGCCGTGCCCGGCCTCCCGCGCCGCGTCGAGCGAGCGCGCCACGAGCCCCGCCGCGATGCCGCGCCCGCGAAAGGCCGGGTCCACCGTCAGGGGTCCCAGCATCAGCGCCGGCGTCCCGCCGATGCCGAGCGGCGTCATGCGGTTGGCGCCGACAAGCAGCGTCGAGACCCGCGCCACGAAGCAGAGCGCCCAATCGGGGTCGGCGAGTTCGCGCAGGCGGTAGGCGGTGCGGGCGAAGCGCCCCGGCCCGAAGGCCCGCTCGGCCAGTCGCTCGACCGCGGGCGCATCGCCGGCGGCCTCCCGGGCCACGAGGACGGAGAGGCTGAGGGCGGGCTCGGTCATGGCGCGCTTATACAGCGATCGGCCGGCCCGTCGAGCCGCGGGGCGCTCCGGGCGCGCCTCACCAATCCGCCGTCGGGACGGCGTCGTCCAGCATCTCGCCCAGCCGGGCGCGCGTGGCCGGGGTGGTGCCGTCGGGCAGGCGGGCCACGGCGTGGAAGCCGGCCTCGACGATCTCCCAATCGGGCGTGCGCCGCTCGATCACGTCGAACTGCCGGACGCGGTAGACGGCGACATGATCGCGGCGCGAGGCGGCGCGGTTGAAGTAGAGGCCGAAGAGCTCGGGCGTGCCCTCGATCGCGACGGCGCATTCCTCGCGCACCTCGCGGACCACCGCGGCGCCGGCGGTCTCGCCGGGCTCGACCGCGCCTCCGGGGAGGTGCCACCCCGGCACGTAGGAGTGGCGCACCAGGAACACCTCCGCGCCGTCGGCCCCGTCGCGCAGCAGCGCGGCCCTCACCCCCATGGTGAGGGGCCGGGTGAACCGCGCGCCGGCGTGGATCAAGCCCGGCATCGCGCGTTGAACCAGGGGCGGCACCCGCGCGCTCCAACCCATCCCGGCGTCTCCGAATCGCCGGCTCGCGGCCGGCCGGCGGATCGTGGACCATCGCGGCCGACATCGCCAGCGCGGGCGAGCCCACGGCCGAAACCTCCGTGCCGCCCTGGCCGAACATCCTGGGAGAGCCTCGGCTCCGGCAGGGGCGCCCGGCAGATCTCGGAAAGGCGACACGACGATGAGACAGACAGCCTTGATGACGCCGTCGATCGCCGTCCTCGTCGTCCTGTCGACGGCCGCATCCGCATCGCCCTTCTCGGTCAGGTTCTCGTGGAAGGGCATCTCCCCCTGCGGGTCGACCTCGCCCGCCTTCGCCGTCTCCGGCGCCCCCCGCGGGACGGCCTCCCTCGCCTTCGAGATGAGGGACCAGGACGCCCCCGGTTTCCGGCATGGCGGCTCCGCCGTGCCCTATCGCGGGACGGGCCCGGTGCCGCGGGGAGCGATCGCCTACATCGGTCCGTGCCCGCCGACGGGAGAAACCCACTCCTACGTGTGGACGGTCGATGCCCTCGACGCATCCGGCGCCAGGCTGGCGTCGACGACGGCCGGGGGCCGGTTTCCGTGATGCGCGCTCGGCCCGCGGGACCGGTCATCCCCGTGCCTTGACGCCGCCGGGGGCGCGGGCGACAGGGTGGGCCGGTGAGCTTCCTCCTCGCCCATCTCTCCGACGCCCACATCGGACCGCTGCCCCGCCCGCGCACGCGCGACCTGCTCGGCAAGCGCATCACGGGCTTCGTCAACTGGCGCAAGCGGGGCCGGCTGCACGACATGGCGGTGCTGGGCGCGCTCGTGGACGACCTCGCGGCCCAGGGACCCGACCACGTCGCCATGACGGGCGACATCCTCAACCTCGGCCTGCCGAGCGAATTCCCCTTGGCCCGGGCCTGGCTCGAGACGCTCGGCACGGCCGACCACGTGAGCTTCGTGCCCGGCAACCACGACGCCTACGTGCGCTCGTCCCTGCCGCACCTCGCCGCGACCTTCGCCCCCTGGGTGACGCAGGCCGGCACCGTGGACGGCATGCCCTTCGCCTTCCCCTACCTGCGCCGGCGCGGGCCGCTGGCGCTGATCGGGCTCACCTCCGCCATCCCGACGGCGCCGCTCCTGGCCTCGGGGTCGCTCGGCGCGGCGCAGCGGGCCGCGCTGGCGCGGCTGCTCGCCGCCGCGGCCGCCGAGGGCCTCGCGCGCGTCGTCATGATCCACCATCCGCCCCATGTCGCGGGGGCGAAGCGCGGGCGCGGCCTGCGTGACGCCGCCGCCTTCGAGGCCGTGATCGCCGCGGGGGGCGCCGACCTCGTCATCCACGGCCACAACCACCGGACCTCGGTGGCCCATCTCGCGGGGCCGCGCGGGCCGGTGCCGGTGGTGGGGGTGCCGTCCTGCTCGGCCGTGCCCGGCACCCACGGCCACCTCGCCGCCTACCACCTCTACCGGGTCGAGGCGCGCGACGGCGCGTTCTCCGTGACGGCGCGGCGCCGCGGCCTGGCGCCGGGGGGCGCCGGCATCGGCGACCTCGGGCCGCTGGTGCTCTGATCGGTCTCATCCCAGTGGTCGAGACTCTCGGCCGCTGGCAAGCGCGAATGCGCGCCGCCGCTCATGCGGCGTGGCCCGAGATCGACGAGTCATCGTCGATGTCGGGTGATATCAGACGAAGTCGAAGTCGAGCGCCTCGAAGCGAGAGATCGCGAGGGGCGGCGCCTCCGGGCGGAAGTCGCGCACCTGCAGGATCATGGGCGAGGGCCGCAGCCGGGCGGGCAGCAGCACCCCGGGCAGCGGCACGCCCGCGTTGAGGCCTGCATAGACGAAGAGGGGCCGGCCGTGCAGGCGGCAGGCCGCCGACACGACGGCCGACACGGCACCGCGGCCGGGCCTCGTCCCCGGCCGGGCCAGCAGGGCGCAGAGCATGGTGTGCGGCGCCCGCCCCTGCCGGCGCGGCGCCGAGACCAGCAGGAGATCGCGGCCGGCGTGCAGCGCGTAGCCGGCACCGGGCTTCTGCAGCCGCTCCCACAGCCGCTCGCCGGTCCAGACGAGGCCGCTGCCCGTGCGACCGCAATAGGCGCCGAGGATGTCGCGGCCTCGCGCCGGATCGAGATCGGCGACCCGGTGACTGTCGACGCGGCTCCAGGGCCGCGGCAGGCCGGCCAGGCCGACGCGGATCTCGAGCTTCGCCGCCAGGGCGAGCTGGAGGTAGCGGGTGTTGACGCCGGCGGCGTTCTCGTTCGGCACCGCCACGATGAAGCGGATGCCGCGCTCCCGGCAGAGATCCTCGACCGCGCCGTAGAGTGCCGCCATTGCGGCGCGCGAGCGGAAGGCCTTGAGGATGAAGAGATCCACCAACGCCACGGCGGGCTCGATCGGCCCTCCCGCCGCCGCGAGGCTCTGGTGGATGAGGGCGATCTGGCCCACCTTGCGGTCTCCGGCCCAGGCGGCCAGCACCGTGGTGCCCTCGCCGAAGGCGCGCTCGTAGAGCCAGCGCAGTGCCTCCGCGTCGAACGTGCCGGGGGCGAACCCGAAGCCCTCCGACGCCAGGGCGGCGGTGAGGTCGTAGTCGGGGCGAGGCTCCCACCGGACGGTCAGCTCGGCCTTGCGCTGGCGGCGGCTCGTCGGTGTCGCGGCGGCCACCTCCGGCGGCCCGTCCTCCGGTCCCGGCGCGACGGCGGCCTGGACCAGGCCCGCCGCCTCCAGCGCACCTCGCAAGGCGTCGATTCCGCGGGGATGCGGTGCGCACGACGAACCGTCGATGGGCCCCGTCCAGGCGTCCGCGGGCGGGATCCCGACGATGCGGTCCGGTGCAGGGGCCATCCTCACGCTTCCAGCGCGCCGTGACGGAGGCCCGGCCGGGGCGCTCCGTCCGGGCACGGGCCACGCTGCCACGGCCGGCTTAAGGGAAGATTGTGGCGATGCCGCTCACCAGCCGGGCCATCGGCCATGGGCGAAGTGGAGCCCGAGCCAGAGCAGCCCTCCCAGGGTCGCCACCCCGAGCCCGTCGACGGCGAGGCGCACCGCGCGGAGGATCACGCGGGACGGCCGGCGACGGGGGACGGGCATGGCGCTGGCGGACGGCACCGCCGGGAGGTCGCGGCCCAGCGAGGACAGCAATTGCTCGCGCTCGACGAGGCGGCGGGCGATATAGGCCGTCACGGCGGCCACGGCGGCGTTGACGCCCTCGCCCTCGTGCAGCACCGCACGGACGTGCCGGCGATCCTGCATCAGGCGGTAGGTGCGCCGGTCGCGGCCCATCTCGACGAAGGCCACCATGTCGATGAAGAGCCGCGGGTGCTCGCCCGGCACGAGTCCGGCGTCGAAGAGGTCGACCTCGGGCGGCACCTCGGCCAGGACGGGTTCGAGCATCTCGCGCAGGAGTTCGAGCCGCGCCAGTTCCGCGTCGCGGAGGTCGCCGAGCGCCTGGGCGCGATCGGCCACCTCCACCCGTGCGGCCCGGATCGCCGCCGACAGGCTCGCGGGCCGGACCGGCCGTTCGACCGGCCCCGCCGTTCCGTCCCGCTCGGCAGGCCGTTCATCCATGCCGATCCCCCGACGGTTCCCGCCGAGAATTAACAAATCGCAGCGACCGGGTCCATTTCGCGACGGCCGCGCCGCCGGTCTTTCCCCTGCGGATGCGACCCGGACCCTCCGACGTCCGCTCGGCTCAGCCTGCCGCGACGGCCGACAGGAGGCCTTTCAGCGTCGCGCCGGCCCCGGTCTTCTGGATCGAGCCGCGGTAGGCCGCGTAATCCGCGGCGAAGCCCGCGTGGTCCTGCACGCCCCAGCCCTTGAAGGCCCCGATGCCGAGCCCCCGCCTGAGGTCGGCGTCCTTCGCCAAGGCGTGGTCAGCCGCCGTCACCATGGGTTCCACCACCGGGAAGCTGTCGCCGTGGTCGTCGACCCCGCGCAGGTATTCGGTGAAGCAGGCGAGCAGGAAGGCGATGCGGCGGTGGTCGCCGCCCCGCGCCACCACCTCGCGCGCCGTGTCCTGCACGAATTGCGGGAGCTTGGAGGCGCCGTCCGAGGCGATGCGCAGCAACTGGTCGCCGATGGCGGGGTTGCGGTAGCGGCTGAGCAGCATGTCCTTGTACTGGCCGACCGACATCGAGGGCGGCGCGTCGAGCAACGGCCCCGCGTCGCGCGACAGGAACTGCTCCAGGAGCGCGTCGACGCTCGGGTCCTTCATGGCCAGGTGGACGATGCGGTGGCCCAGCAGGATGCCCGGGAAGGTCATCATGGAGTGGGACGCGTTCAGCATCCGGAGCTTCACCTGCTCGTAGGCGTCGACGGCGTCGGTGAACTCCACCCCGACCTTCTCGAGGGCGGGCCTGCCGTTGCAGAACCTGTCCTCGACGACCCATTGGATGAAGTCCTCGGCGAAGATCGGCGAAGCGTCGTCGATCCCCGTCTCGGCGTTGAGGCGCGCCCGGTCGGCGGGGCCGACCGCGGGTGTGATGCGGTCCACCATGCAGGACGGGAAGGTGACGTTGGCGTCGATCCACCCTGCCAGCACGGGGTCCTTGGCGCGGGCGTAGCTCAGCAGCGCGTTCTTCACGACCCCGCCGTTGTGGCGGAGGTTGTCGCAGGACAGCACCGTGAAGGGCGGGGTGCCGGCGTCGCGGCGGCGGCGCAGCGCCTCGGTCATCACGCCGAAGGACGTCGCGGGCAGGCCGCCCGCCAGGTCCTTGGCGACCGCGGGATCGTCGAGCTTGAAGCGACCCGTCTCGTCGATGTTGTAGCCGCCCTCCGTGACCGTGAGGGTGACGATGCGGATGGCGGGGTCGGCGAGGCGCTTCAGCACCGCCTCCGGATCGGCGGGGGCGTGGAGGTAATCGACGATCGAGCCGATCACCGCCACCTCGGGCTCGCCCTCGGGCGGGTAGGCGACCAGCGAGTAGAGGCCCTTCTGGCCCTGCAGGGCCGCCGCCTTGGCGCGCTCGCCCTCGACGTCCATGAGGCCGATGCCGAGGATGCCCCAGCCGTCCTGGCCGGGGAGGCCCAGCACCTTGTCGATGTAGACCGCCTGGTGGGCGCGGTGGAAATTGCCGACGCTGAGGTGCGCGATGCCGGCCGTGACCTTGGTCCGGTCGTAGGTGGGACGCTCGACCGAGGCCGGCAGGGACGACAGGGTGGCGGGATCGATCACGGCGGCCTCGTTCGGCGGGCATCGGGGACGCGGCGCGACGGGCTTCGATGGTCCTCGCCGGTCCCGCCGCTTCCCCGCGCGGGTTAGGCCGGGAGAGTGCAACGCGGGGAGGGCGGGCGCAAGGGTCGGGGTTCAGGCGGGGCGGCGTCGGACCCCCTCGAGCGCGCCACCGCCGGACGCCCCTCACCGGCGGCTCGGCCTCTTCCCCCGCGGCGGAACCGCTCAGCGGGTCCCGCAGTCCGGGCCGACGCGCTCGCCCTTGTAGGTCAGGTTGCCCCGGTAGACGACGCGGTCGTCCGCGTCGCGCACCTCGCAGATGAAGACGTGCAGCTCGCCGCCGAGAAGGTCGTCCCGGGCGATGTCGGGCAGGAGCACGACCGCCTGGTCCCGAGCCTCGGCGAAGTCGACGAGCTCCAGGCCGAAATCATCCCGGCTGAGTCGCCCATCGTCGATGATGTCGAAGAAGTAGAGCGGCATCCCTGACCTCGACTCTGCGGGAGGATGCACGTGTCCACGGTGGGCACGACGCCTGAGGGTCGAACCGCCTCAAACTATCCACGTCGCCATCACAATGCACTCACATACAGCAGTTTCACGAACCCGTTCAACAGGGTTACGCGCATCGGACCGAGACGCAGGCTCTGGAGAAATGATCTCACAATAGACTCGTTGAGGAAATTTGAGATCACAAACAGTACATCCATCGAGACAGCGTCGATTTTTGCGTCAGATCGGCTGTTCGGGATCTGTCGATCGAACAACAGTTTCGAGCCTCGGTGGCGTGGGGTCGACCGTGGATGGACGAGTTCGTTCGAGGCCGATCGGCCCCGATCGGCGCACGGGCGCCCTCGGACCGCACGACGGGGCCGTCGACGCCTCGCGCCCCGTGCCGCCGCAGCGGGCCGAGCGGGGTGGGCCTTCGCCGACCGGCCGCCTGCCGCGGTGGGCGGTCGCTCACCCCAGCGTCGTCCGGTACTCGCGCTCCAGCCGCCGGGCGATCTCCCGGGCGACGCTGCACCAGTGGCCGTGTCCGTCGATCTCGTGGGATGCGGTCGCGCCGAGCCGTGCCATGCCGTAGGCGCCGCGGCCGTGGGCGTCGATCAGGCGATCCGCATCGCGCATCACCGCCGGCCAGAGCAGGCGGCGCCACAGCCTGTCGAGCATGGAAGTCCACCGGGTTGCGATCAGGCGCAGATACGCCCTGTCACGGGTCTCCGCCACGCGCGGAACCGCACAGTGACACCATATCGTCCCCAATCATAAGTTAAACACCTGCTCACGCTACGGCAGGCTGTCGCACCGCGGGCCGGGCGGGGACGCCGTGGCCGGCGACGCCGCCGTCACGGCCGCCACCTCCACGGGATCGAGGATGCGAGAGGCGCCGGGCGCGAGGTCGCCCGGCAGCGCGAAGGCGCCGATGCGGTCGCGATGCAGCGCCACGACGCGGTTTCCCAATGCGGCGAAGAGGCGGCGCACCTGGTGGTAGCGGCCCTCGACGATCGTCACGACGGCCTCGGTCGGCGAGACGAGGGCGAGGTCCGCGGGCAGGAGCGGCCTGTCCTCGCCGTGCAGCAGGAGCGTGCCGGAG
This sequence comes from Lichenihabitans sp., assembly GCA_965214345.1. GTDB lineage: Bacteria > Pseudomonadota > Alphaproteobacteria > Rhizobiales > Beijerinckiaceae > Lichenihabitans. The sequence continues at coordinate 209,658 of CBDCBJ010000001.1, forward strand.
GCGAGGATCGCGGCCGCGTCGGCGCGCAGGGGCTCGGCGAGGCTCGCCCTGTAGCGCTTCGGGGCGTGGCTTCGGGGCGAGATGATCCGGTGCAGCAGGGGGCCGTCGTCGGTCAGGATGAGCAGGCCGGTCGTGTCCTTGTCGAGGCGGCCGGCGCTGGAGAGCGGCGGGTCGCGCCGGCGCCAGCGGGCCGGCACGAGGTCGTAGACGAGCGGCCCCGCCTCGTCGTGCGAGCAGGTGTGGCCGAGCGGCTTGTGCATCGCGAGGACGAGCCCGGGCAGGGGATCGAGCGGCTCCCCCTTGATCGTCAGCCGCTCGCGCAGGGCCGGGCCGAGCGGCACCTTGCAGTCGGCGGCGGCCACGCGCGATCCGTCGAGCAGCACCCGGCCGGACCGGCACAGCGCCGCCACCTCGCGCCGCGAGCCGTAGCCGAGGTTGGCGAGCAGCCGGTCGAGGCGGATCGTGGAACTCATCGCCCCCCGTGGCTCCCGGCCGGCGAGGCTCTCCCGAGGGCGCGCCCGTCGGCCATCGCTACCGGTGCGCCTCGAAGACCTTGAAGCCCCGCGCCTCCGCCCGCACCTCGACGCGGGCGAAGAGGGGCTTCAGCACGCCCTCGTAGGGGAGGTGGCGGTTGGCGGTGAGCCAGAGCGCGCCGCCGCGGCGGAGCGCCTTGGCGGCGATCGCCACGAAGCCCTGTCCCAGCGCCTGGTCCTCCATGCCGCCCTGGTGGAACGGCGGGTTCATCACCACGAAATCGAGCTTGGCGAGGCCGGCCGCCCCGGCCCGGAGATCGGCCCAGCGGACATCGGCACGGGGATCGTCGACGTTGCGCTTCGCCGCCTCGACGGCCCGGCGGTCGATGTCGACGAGCGTCACGCCCTTGACCTTGGGGTACTTCAGTGCCGCATGGGCCAGCACGCCGAGCCCACAGCCGAAATCCGCGCCATGCCCCGCCAAGCCCGGCAGGGTCTCGACCAGGAGGGCGCTGCCGGGGTCGAGCCTGTCCCACGAGAAGATGCCCGGCTGAGACCAGAGGCCCAGCGGCGCGACGAAGCGCGGCGCCCCGGCCGCGATGGCGTCGTCCAGGCCCTCCGGCGCGGTCGGCCTCGATCCGGTGCAGATGCGGTGATGGCGCTTGCCGGCCTCGTCGAAGCTGCAGCCGAAGGCGCGGAGCTCGTCGCCGAGCCGCGCGCCGCCCTTGTCCTTGGGCGCCAGGATCGTGAAGGGCGCGCCGGGCGCCAGGACCCGGAGCCCCAGCGCCATCGCGTGGCGGCGTTCGGCCGTCCCGGGCGGCGCCACCATCACCAGCCCGCCGAGCCCGCCCTCGTCGATCGCCTCGATCGCCTCGGCCCCCGGGATCAGCGGCGACAGCTGGACGCCGTCCGCCACGTCGAGCCTCAGACCTTCGATGGGGCTGCCGTACACGCCCTTCCGCTTCGCCTCGTCCACGCCGTCTCCTGTCCTGCAGATGCCGGTATAGGGCCGGGGCACGCCCGACGCCATCGCGCCGCCACGCATCACCGCCTTGCCTCCGCCCGCATCGCGATCGATGACTGTCGGTCGAAACGGGAAGGACGTCATGATCCGCGTGCTGGTGATCGAGGACGACGCCGAGACGGCCGCCGAGATCGTCGAGGATTTCACCTCCGCGGGGTTCGCCGTGACGCTCGAGACCGACGGCCCCGCGGGCCTCGCCCGGGCGCGGTCGGAGCGGTTCGACGTCGTGACGCTCGACCGCATGCTGCCGGGCCTCGACGGGCTCGCGCTGCTCGACCGGCTGCGCGCCGCGGGCGTCGCGACGCCGGTGCTGGTGCTGAGCGCGCTCTCGTCCGTCGACGAACGCGTCCGCGGGCTGCGGGCCGGAGGTGACGATTACCTGTCGAAGCCCTTCTCCACCGCCGAGTTGCGCGCCAGGGTCGAGGTCCTGGCGCGGCGCCCCGCCGAGCGGGATGGGGCCGTGCTCCGCTTCGAGGACCTGCAGCTCGACCTCTTCGGCCGCAGCGCGCGGCGCCGCGACCGCGCGCTCGACCTCTCGCCCCGCGAGTTCAAGCTGCTCGCGTTCCTGGTGCGCCACGCCGGGCAGGTCCTGCCCCGCGCCCTGCTGTTCGAACAGGTCTGGGGCTATCGGTTCGATCCCGGCACCAACCTCGTCGACGTGCATGTCGGCAAGCTGCGCCGCAAGATCGACGCCGCCGGCGAGCCGGTGCTGATCCACACGGTGCGGGGCACGGGTTTCGTGCTGCGCCTGCCGCCCGGGTGACGGCGCCCCCCGGGCCGGCGCCCACACGCCGCGGGCCGCCGCGGATCCGGCGCCTGAAGCTGTTCCAGACATCCGCGTTCCGCTGGACGCTGGGGTCCGCCGCCGTCCTCGGCCTCGGCATCGCCGCCATGGGCGCCTTCTTCTATTGGCAGACGGTCGGCTACATCACGTCGCGGCTCGACGCGGGCCTGCTGCTCGAAGCCCGCTCGCTCGCGCCCGAGACGCGGCGGGTGCTGATCATCCGGCTGGAGAAGTCGCTCGCCATCGATCCCCAGGACAACAAGGCCTACGCGCTGTTCGGGGCGGATGGCACGCGGCTCGCCGGCGACGTCGAGGCGCTGCCGGCGACCCTGCCGCCGCCCGACCGGCCCGCGCCCGTGACGGTGCGGTGGGGGCGCCACGGCGCGCCCGAGGACGTCGAGGTGCGCGCCATCGCGGTGCCGCTGGCGGACGGGGCCGTCCTGTTCCTCGGCCGGAGCGCCGCCGACCTCATCGAGATCGACGGGATCGTGAAGCGCGCCATGGGCCTCGCGGTCCTGCCGGCCGCACTCCTGGCGCTCTTCGGCGGCGCCCTGGTCAGCCTCGCCACGCTGCGCCGGGTCGAGGCCGTGTGGCGGGCCTGCAGCCTCATCATGGAGGGGGAGTTCCACCGGCGCCTGCCGGTGGGCCGCCGCCGCGACGAGTTCGACCGCCTGTCCGAGATGGTCAACCGCATGCTCGACGAGATCGAGCGGCTGGTCGAGGAGGTGAAGGGGGCGGGGGACGCCATCGCCCACGACCTGCGAACGCCGCTGACGCGGCTTCGCGCCCGGCTCGACCGGGCCCTCGATCCCGAGGCGCGCCACGCGCCCGTCCCCGACCTGCTGGGGAAGTCCCTCGCCGACGTCGACCAGCTCCTCGCCACCGTGACGGCGGTGCTGCGCCTGGCCGATCTGGAGGAGGGGCGACGGCAGAGCGGCTTCCGGACTGTCGACCTCGGCGAGGTCGTCGAGGCCGTGGCAGAACTCTACGCACCGGTGGCGGAGGAGAAGCAGATCGGCTTCGCGCTCGACCGGGGCGGCGCGGCGGCGACCCTGCACGGCGACGGCGACCTCGTCTTCGAGGCCATCGCCAACATCGTCGACAACGCCGTCAAATACACGCCGGAGGGCGGGCGGGTGGGGCTGACCCTCGAGGTCGACGGCGCTGGAGCGCTGGTGAGGGTCTGGGACACGGGGCCGGGCATCCCGCCCGACGAGAGCGAAGCGGTGATGCGGCGCTTCTACCGCGTCGACCGCAGCCGCCACCTGCCCGGCACGGGTCTCGGCCTCAGCCTCGTCGCCGCCATCGCCCGGCTGCACGGCTTCGCGCTGGCGATCCGGCAGCGGGAGGGGGGCGGATGCGAGGTGGCGATGCGGTGCGGGGTGGACGACGTCGGTCAGCGCAGGACGGCCCCGGACCCGGCGGCCGGCCCGAAGCGTTGACGACCCAGCCAGCCCGCCGTCGCGCCATCCCCTCGCCTCCGCGACGTCGCGGATCGCCGACCGGCATCGCCCCCAGGAGACCCTTCCCATGCTCCCCACCCGCAAGCTCGGCACCCAGGGCCTGGAGGTCTCGGCCATCGGCCTCGGCTGCATGGGGATGAGCCAGTCCTATGGGACGCCGAATCGATCCGCACGGTCCACCGCGCGCTCGACCTCGGCGTCACCTATTTCGACACGGCCGAGGTCTACGGCCCCTTCACCAACGAGGCGCTGCTCGGCGAGGCCCTGAAGGGCCGCCGCGACGGCGTGGTCGTGGCGACGAAGTTCGGCTTCCGCATCGCGGACGGCAAGCCGTCGGGCGTGAATAGCCGCCCGGACCACATCCGCGCCGTCGTCGACGCGTCGCTGGGCCGCCTGGGGCTCGACCACATCGACCTGCTCTACCAGCACCGTGTCGACCCGGCGGTGCCCATCGAGGAGGTGGTCGGGGCGGTCGCGCGCCTCGTCGAGTCCGGGAAGGTGCGCTTCATCGGGCTCAGCGAGGCGGGCGCCGCCACCATCCGCCGCGCCCACGCCACCCATCCGGTCTCGGTGCTGCAGAGCGAATATTCGCTGTGGGAGCGCAACCTCGAGGACGAGATCGTCCCGCTGCTGCGCGACCTCGGCATCGGGCTCACCCCGTTCAGCCCGCTCGGCCGCGGCTTCCTCACCGGGGCGGTCCAGCGCGCCGAGGACTATCCCGAGGGCGACTACCGCCGCAACGATCCGCGCTACAGGGGCGAGAATTTCGACCGCAACGTCGCGGCGGCCGCCAAGGTCGAGTCCATCGCGCGCACCAAGGGCGTGAAGCCCGGCCAGATCGCGCTGGCCTGGCTCCTCGCCAAGGGCGACGACATCGCCCCCATCCCGGGCACCAAGCGCCGCAGCTACCTCGAGGAGAACGTCGCGGCGGCGGCGATCCGGCTCTCGGCCGCCGAGGTCGCCGAACTCGACGCCGCCCTGCCGCCGGGCTCGATCGCCGGACCGCGCTATACCGAGGCCCAGATGGCCATGGTGGACCGCTGACCGGTTCCAGTCTCCGAGACATGCAGAACACTTCGAGGACATCCCCATGCCAAACGACGCCACCCCGGTCTGGTTCATCACCGGCTGCTCCACCGGCTTCGGCCACGAACTCGCCAAACTGGTGCTCGATCGCGGCTGGCGCGCCGTCGTCACCGCCCGCGACAGGGACCGGGTACTGGACCTCGCCCACGGCCGCGATGGCCGGGCGCTGGCGCTGTCGCTCGACGTGATCGACGACGACGAGATCGACGCCGGCGTCGCCGCCGCGACGGAGACCTTCGGCCGGATCGACGTGCTGGTGAACAACGCCGGCTACGGCTACCTCTCCTCCATCGAGGAGGGCGTGGCCGAGGAGATCCGGGCGCAGTTCGAGGCCAACGTCTTCGGCCTCTTCGCCATGACGCGCGCCGTGCTGCCGGTGATGCGCCAGCAGGGCAGCGGCCACATCCTCAACGTCAGTTCGGTGGCGGGCTTCTGCGGCTTCCCCGGCTCGGGCTATTATTCAGCCTCGAAACACGCCGTCGAGGGTTTTTCGGCCTCGCTATCGCGCGAGATGGCGCCGCTGGGCGTCAAGGTCACCTGCGTCGAACCCGGCCCGTTCCGCACCGACTGGGCCGGCCGCTCGATGACGCAGACGGCGAGCGCGATCCCGGCCTACGCCGAGACGGTGGCGTCCCGCATGGCCACCACGGCCAAGAACAGCGGCACGCAGGCGGGCGACCCGGTCCGCGCCGCCGAGGCGATGATCGCCCTCGTGGCCGAGTCGGACCCACCCCTCCACCTCGTGCTGGGCGAATGGGGCCACGACGCGGTGACGAAGAAGCTGAGGGAAACGCTGGCGGAGGTCGAAGGGCGCCGGCAGACGGCGCTCGACACGGATTATCCAAAGGGCGAGCGCTGAAGGCCGAGCCTCCGTCGCCGCATCACCGGCACGGATGGGCGGCTCGGCATCGAGCGCTCCGAAACGACGCCGACAGCCCGGCTCCGTCTACCGGTGATATTAATCCGTCATGCTCGATCGTGCGATGATGGTCGGTTCGTTGTAGACTGGCCTCCGCGAAGGGCAATGGGCCCTCGTCGGCGCGGCGGGCATCGATGATCGAACGTGCAGGGTTCTGGCGCCGCGGTGCCGCCGCCTTGGCGGATCTGATCGTCGCGCAGATCCTGTTGGAGGGCCTGGTGGCGCTGCTCTTCGCGGCGAGCGACGGGCGTGTGTCGAGCGCCATGGCGCTCTACACGGCGTGCAACCCGGTCGAGACGGCACCCATCGGGGTGACGCTGCCGCCCGGCTTCGTCGCCACGAGCCAGAGCCTGTGCAGGTCGAGCTTCTTCGGCGCGCCGACCCGGACCCTCTACGTCGCTCGCCACGAGGAGAAGGCCGGCGCCGTCACGACGGCGACGTCGTTCTCGGCCGCGACTTCACCCGACGGGCGCCGCGTCATCCACGCGCTCGGGCTCGACGCTCTGTTCGGTCCGCTGTTCATCCTCCTGCGTTGGGCGTCCGACCGCTTCGCAGGCGGGAGCCTCGGCCGGCGGCTGGTCCGCATCGCCGTCACGGATGCGGGCGGCACCGCGTCGGGCGCAGCCCTCCCGGCGCTGCTGGCTCGGCGCTACGCCCGCTTCGCATGGCCCTAGGCTCCTGGGTCTCTCATGCTGGCCCTCGGGGCGGCCTTCGAGGCGGCCTCCGGACACTCCTCGCAGCTCCTCGTCGGCTTGAGTTGGCTGACGGGGAGCGCGCTGTTGGGCGTGGCGCAGCTCGCCGCCGCCATGGCCATCTTCCGCCATCAGGACACCTTCTACGATGCGCCGTCGGGGACCGCGGTCGCGACGCGGCTTGAGATCGCCCGCGCCAGGGACATGTGGCCGGACGAGCGGATCGCGCAGGGCCTCGGTCCGATCGAGGACCTCCGCGTCGCCCTCGGCGCGGCTCGCCGCAGGGTCCCCTGGCTCAGCGTCGGCCTCGTCGGCGTGATGGCGGCCGTCTTCCTGGGTGAGATCCTGTTGCCGGTTTCCCCCGCCGGGCCCCCGGGCGTGGCGGTCGACACGCTCATGGCCTGGGGCGGCATGGATCGCGAGCTGGCGATCCTGTCGCTGCAGCCCTACCGCCTCCTCGCCGCGATCTTCCTCCACGGCAACCTCACGCATCTCGTCCTCAACGCCGCCGCCCTGATCGTCGCCGGTTTCCTGCTCGAACGGCTGCTCGGCCCGGCTCTGTTCGGACTGGTGTTCCTCTTGGGCGGCCTCGCCGGTTCCGTGGCCTCCGTCACGTTCAATCCGCCCCAGCTGATCGCGGTCGGCGCGTCGGGCGGCATCCTGGCGCTCTTCGCCGCGGCCCTCGCCGTCAGTGTCCGGGTGCCGGCCGGGAACGCGCGGCGATGGCTGCAGGCGTGGCCGATCGTGGTCTGCATCCCGGCCGTCCTGCCGGTGGTGGCCTTCCCGGGCGGCTTCGCGGTGGACCGTGCCGATCACGCGGGCGGCGAGGTCGCGGGACTGCTGCTGGGCATCGCCGTCGCGGTGGCCTGGCGTGACGGCGTGATCCGTCGCCCGTCGTGGCGGATCGGTGCCGCCGCGGCTGCGGGGCTGGCCGCCCTGGTCGGCGTCATGGTGCTGATCGGTGGCGGGCTGCGCGCGCCCATCCAGGCCGCTCGGCTCGTCCCGCCCGGCGAAACGCCGCAAGACGACGAGGCTTGGATGCGGCAGGCGCCGATCCTGGCGGCGCGCTATCCCGACGATCCGCGCGCGCTGCTGGGCCTGGCGCTGCGAGAGGCGAGGAACGGAACACCAGGCCAAGCTGCCACGGACGTCGATCGGGCCATCGCGGCGCAAAGCCGTCTCTCACCCGCCACCGTCGGTAAGTTTCGTTTGATCGCCCACTCCAGCCTGGCCGCTGCCCTGTACGAGGCGGGTGACCTCGAAGAGGCTATCACGCAATACAGCGGAACGATCGCCGAGCAGCCGTTGGCCGCAGCGTTCCGTCAGCGCGCCCTCGCTGAGTTGTACACCCGACGAACCGCGGAGGCCGTATCGGACCTGCGGCACGCCGTGACCATCGATCCGAAAGAGGGCTACGCCGTGCTGTGGCTGGCGATCGCTTCTACACGCGCGAATACGAAAGACGACGTCGACGCGGCGGCACGATCCGTCGACTTCGCGACTTGGCCCGGGCAGATCGTGCGCTTCTTCGTCGGGGGGATCGATGCCGACGCCCTCATGGTACAGGCGTTCGCCCTCGACCGTGGCGACGACCAACACAGGGTCTGCGAGGCCAAATTCTATATCGGCGAATGGTGGATGATGCGGAACCGCGACGACGCGGCGCGCCCGTTGTTCCGGGACGCCGCATCGACCTGCCCCCACGGCTTCATAGAGTCTCGTGCCGCATCGGAGGAGCTGGCCGGCCACGGCGGCCTTCACGCCGAGTGACGATGGGCGTTCGCCCCCGCGATGGGCGTCAGAGCCTGACGACCCTCAGCGCCCGTCCCGCATCCCGGCCCGGGCCCGCTCGCGCAGCACGTCGATGGGCTTCAGCGCACCGGCCTCCTCGTAGTGCCAGTAGGTCCAGCCGTTGCACGACGGCAGGCCCTGGACGAGCGCCCCCACCTTGTGGATCGACCCCGCGATGGTCGAGACCGCGATGAGGCCGTCGGCCCGCACCGTCGCCTTCACGCGGCGCCGTGCGTCGGTGAGGACCTGGCCGGGCACGACGGCGCGGCTCTCGAGCAGGCTGGCGAAGGCGAGGCGCGGCTCCGAGCGCTTGGTCGCCAAGACGTCGAGGGTGCCGGCGTCGGCCGGGATCACGGCGGCGATGCGGGCGGCGGCGGCCTTGGCGTAGACGGGATCGCGCTCGATGCCGACGCAGGTCCGGCCGAAGCGGCGCGCCACGGCACCCGTGGTGCCCGAGCCGAAGAAGGGGTCGAGCACCACGTCGCCGGGCTTGGAGGCGCTGAGCAGGATGCGCGTCAGCAGCGCCTCGGGCTTCTGGGTCGGGTGGAGCTTGTCGCCGTCCGCGTCCTTCAGCCGTTCGGCGCCCGAGCAGATAGGCATGAACCAGTCCGACCGCATCTGCGTGTCGTCGTTGGCCCCCTTCATCGCCTCGTAATTGAATGTGTAGGCCTTGGCGGCCTGGTCGCGCGAGGCCCAGATCAGCGTCTCGTGGGCGTTGGTGAAGCGGCGGCCGCGGAAATTCGGCATCGGATTGGCCTTCAGCCACACGATGTCGTTGAGGATCCAGAAGCCGAGGTCCTGCAGGGTGGAGCCCACCCGGAAGATGTTGTGGTAGGAGCCGATGACGAACAGCGTCGCATGGGGCTTCATCACGCGGCGGACGCCCTGCAGCCACGCCTTGGTGAAGCGGTCGTACTCGGCGAAGGAGGCGAACTTGTCCCAGTCGTCGTCGACGCCGTCGACCACGCTCTGGTCGGGCCGCGCCAGCGGGCTCGTGAGCTGAAGATTGTAGGGCGGATCGGCGAATACCAAGTCGACGCTCTCGGCCGGCAGGCTGTCGAGCGCCGCGAGACAGTCGGACAGGATGATGCGATCCGTCAGAGCGGGCGCAACGGCCCGAAGTTTGGCCGTCGAAGCCCCAGCACGCGATACCTTAGACTGGAGCTTCGAACCGGCCGAACCGGCCTGTGCTTGAGACATGAGACACACACCGGAAAACGCTACTCACAATTGGGACCATGCCGGCGTTAAGCTTAAGGCGGCGTTTCGGCCGCGCATCGAAATGTGTCCTGTTTCGCGACGTCCGGTTCACCCTGGCGCCGTCGGCCCTCCGCGGGCGACGCGTCAGCCCTCGTCGTCGCCGGCGACGCGTGCCACCGTGCCGAAGCTCCGCCGGTGGAACGACGTCGGCCCGTGCCGCAGGATGGCGGCGCGGTGGACCGCCGTGGCATAGCCCTTGTGGACCCGGAACCCGTAGGCGGGGTGGCTCGCGTCGAGCCGCGTCATCAGCCGGTCGCGCGTCACCTTGGCGACGATCGAGGCCGCCGCGATCGAGAGCGACAGCGCGTCGCCCTTCACCAGCGCCCGCGCCGGGCAGGGAAGGCCGGGCGGCACGTCGCGGCCGTCGATCAGCAGGTGGTGGGGCGCGCGGGGCAGCGCGCGCACGGCGCGGCGCATGGCGATGAAGGTGGCCTGGCGGATGTTCAGCGCGTCGATCTCGGCCGTGGAGGCGAGCCCGATGCCAATTGCCAGCGCCTGCGCCATCAGGAGGTCGAACAGCTCCGCGCGGCGCTCGGGCGTGAGCGCCTTCGAATCGTCGACGCCGTCGGGGAGCGCCTCGGGGTCGAGGATCACGGCGGCGGCGGAGACCGGCCCGGCGAGCGGCCCGCGTCCCGCCTCGTCGACGCCCGCCACCAGCGGGAAGCCCGCGGCGCGCAGGCTGCGCTCCCAATCGTCGTGCGGCGGCAGTGTGGAACCTCGACATCGCGCGCCCTCCGGATCCGGAGGGCGTTTCGCGCTGTTGGACTAGCACGGATGGGAGGGCGCGGGGCGATGGTCGAGGCAGTGGCGAGGATGGAGGGGGTCGAGGCGATGCCGGCGCGGACGCGGGAGGCCGGCGCCCTCGCGCCCGACCCCGCCATCGTGGATCCGGCCGAGCACAACGTGGTCTTCACCAGCCTGGTGACGGGCGACGACGACATCGTCGGCCTCGTGGCCTACTCGATCTACAAGCAGAACAAATACGATTGGCTGCAGGCCTATGGTCGCCTCGAGGGGCGGATGCCCGAGCCGGCGGAGGTCCATTCCTACCTGCTCGGCGAGAGCACGCCGCGCCGCCTCGCCACCTACCGGCACCTGGCCCGGGCGGTGCTCGACGGGCGGGGGCCCGAGGTGGTGGGGACGGCGGCGCCGGCCGCCGCGTCGTCCCGCGTCTCCGTGCGCCCGGCCGCAGCCGCGGCCGCGCGGGTCGGCCTCACCTCCGGGCGCTCCAGTTTCCAGCTGAGCGCCCGGGCCATCGTGGGCCTCTGCATCGCGCTGATCGTGCTCCTGGTGCTGTTCTGGCTGCTCCGCAGCGGCGCGCCGCTGCCGCCCGCGACGCCGGCGCGGTGAGGGTCGGCCGGGCCGCTCCTCCAGCGGGGCCGGCCGGCCCGGCTCAGCGAAGCCAGGCGTCGAGCGGGGCGGAGCGTCCTCGCGGACGCTCGACGTCGTGGCGCGAGAGGCCGATGTCGGCGAGCTGGCGGTCGCTGAGGTCGGCGGCGTCGGCGTGCCGCCGCCCCACGGCGATGCGCCATGCCGGCGATGGAACCGTGGCGATCGCGGATCTGAGGGCGATGAGCCATCGAGACGCGTCCTGACGGCGTCCCGCACGGACCGGGTGAGGCCCGTCGGCGTCGATGTCGGCTCTCGTTGCCTCGGTGTGCATGGCGGCATCTCACCCTCGGGGTCGAGGCGAGCGTGCCGAACTCGGTCGCCGGATTCCAACGCATAAGCGCGATGGGCGGCATCGCCGTGGCGAATGAGACGGCAAGCGGACGGCCTTCCCAGGCCTGCCGGCCCGCTTCCATCAGCGTCGGCGATGCGGCAGAGCCGCTTCGCCGATCGATCAGAAGAGGCTGAGCTGCCGGCCGTGCGGGGTCGGGGGCTTGAACAGGTCGGTTCGCAGCTTCGCCCGCACCTTGGGGAAGCCGAGCTTGGCCGAGGCGATCTCGAAGCGCCGCCCCAGCATCCAGGCATAGGGGCCGGTGCCGGTCATGCGCTGGCCCCAGGTCGCGTCATAGTCCTGCCCGTCGCGCATCGATTGGATCAGGCCCATCACGTGGCGCAGCTTGTCGGGGAAGTGCGCCAAGAGCCATTCGCGGAACAGGTCGCGCACCTCGAGCGGCAGCCGCAGGACCACGTAACCGGCCTCGGTGGCACCGGCCTGGCGCGCCGCCTGGAGCAGCGCCTCCATCTCGTGGTCGTTCACCGCGGGGATCATCGGCGCCGTCATGACGGTCACCGGGATGCCCGCCTCGCTGAGGCGCCGGATGGCGTCGAGGCGTTTCTTCGGCGCCGGCGCGCGGGGCTCCATGATCCGCGCCAGCGCGGGGTCGAGCGTCGTCACCGAGAGGGCCACCTTGACGAGCCCCTTCGCCGCCATCGGGGCCAGCAGGTCGATGTCGCGCGCCACCAGCGCCGATTTGGTGATGATGCCGATGGGGTGGCCGCAGCGCTCCAGCACCTCGAGGATCTGGCGCATCACGCGCCGCTCCCGCTCGATGGGCTGGTAGGGGTCGGTGCTGGTGCCGATGGCGATGGTGCGCGGCCTGTAGCTCGCGGCCGCGAGTTCACGCTCGAGCTTCTCCGCCGCGCCCTCCTTGGCGAAGAGCTTGGTCTCGAAGTCGAGGCCCGGCGACAGGCCCACGAAGGCGTGGGTGGGCCGCGCGAAGCAGTAGACGCAGCCGTGTTCGCAGCCCCGGTAGGGGTTGATGGAACGGTCGAAGGAGATGTCGGGCGAATCGTTCCGCGTGATGACGGTCTTGGGTTTCTCGACCGTCACGCTGGTGACGAAACGCGCGGGATCGGGCGCCGAGGCCTCGTCCTGAGGCTCCGCGGCGCGGACCTCGGTCTCGAAGCGGCCGGACGCGTTCGAGAGCGCGCCGCGCCCGCGGCGGCGGTTCGCCAGCACGTCCTCGAGCGACAGAGGCTCGGAGCTGCGGGCCGGCCGCCGCGACGCCGCCCGTGCCCGTCCGGGCAAGGGCGGCGGGGCGGCGGCCGCCCCTCCGACATCGAAACCGGTCAACATCGGCGCTCTCCGGGCTCGCGATCCCGGCGACATCGTCCTGTGGACAACGTCGTCGGCGCGAGAACAGATAAAGAACGTCGTGGAGGCCGTCAACGTTCGATTCGGGCGCTCACGGCTGGGTGTCGGGCTTCGGCTCGGCCGGCCGCGCCTCGGCCTTGGGAGGCTCGACGGTCTGCCCGGGGTGGCGCTGTGCTGGGGACGGCTTCGGCGCGATGGCGGGCGCGGCCACCGCCGCCGTGCAGCGGGCATAGCGCAGCGGGCGGGCGATCTTCAGCCGCGCCGCCTGGCGCCGCACCTGCATGAGGTCGGCACCCAGCATGCGGATCGTCTCGGTGTAATTGCCGGGGCGCTCGGCGCGGCGGCAGTCCTCGAAGATCTCGAACTGGTTGCCGCCCGTCGCCACCTTGCGGAACGTGCAGCGGCCGGTCGGGAAGGTGACGTCCTTGCCCGTGTAGGTGCGGACGCGCGGCGCGTTGGCGGCGCAGACGCGGTTGGCGCGCACCCAGGTGCCCTCGAATGGGTAGCTCGCGTCGGCCGCGCGGGCCGGCACCGCGAAGGCGACCGCGAGGAGGAGCGACAGGGCGAGGGCTCTGCTGCGCGGCGCGTCACTCGTCATTGTAGGAGTTCATCTCTTCGAGCGGCACGGTCTGGGACGTCGCCGGCCGCGCGGCGTAGCGCACGCCGTCGGCGTCGAGGAATGCGATGCCGGCGGCCTCGAACGTGGCGCGAAGCCGGGCCGAGGCGATGCCGTCCTGGCCGCCCCGCTCGAGCTGCGCCACGTCCTCCGGCGACAGGCCCGCCTCCCGCGAGAGGGCGTCCGCCGTCATGTCGAGGGCGGCGCGCGCCATCCGGACCTGTACAGGTGTCATCCGCGTGTTCCCCCTCGATCGGTCCGCCACCGCGACGGGGCGCCATGGCGATGCCGGAATCCCGTCGCAGAGCGGGGTGACGGACCGGTCACTCCGAGCGCGACCGGTTCCCCTCCACCATAGGGCGGCTCCGTCGAGGCGGCAACGCTCGGCGTGGCATCGGACTTGCGAGCCACGAGTCCTGGGCGCAGGAGCGGGAGAGGCGACGGGATGGGGTCAGGGCCGCCGCGGGAGACCCCGCCATCCAGCCTCGGGACCCGGGCCGAGGCCGATCCTCCGCCCGTCCGCCGGCCCATCCTCATCGTGCTCCATCAGGAGCACTCGACGCCGGGCCGCGTCGGCCGCCTGTTGCGCCTGCTGGGTTACCCGCTCGATATCCGCCGCCCCCGCTTCGGCGACCGCTTGCCCGCCACGATGGCGGAGCATGCCGGCGCCGTCATCTTCGGCGGTCCGATGAGCGCCAACGACGCCGACCCCTGGGTCAAGGACGAGATCGACTGGACCGCCGTCCCGCTGCGGGAGGGCGTGCCGCTGCTCGGCCTCTGCCTCGGCGCCCAGATGATCGCCCGCCAGCTCGGCCAGACGGTGGGGCCCCACGCCGACGGCCATGTCGAGATCGGCTACTACCCGATCACGCCGACGGCCGCGGGTGACGCGCTCCTCGGCGTCCCCTTCCCCCGTTGGGTCTACCACTGGCATCGCGAGGGGTTCTGCCTGCCGCCCGGCACGGTGGCGCTGGCCGAGGGCGTCGACTTCGAATGCCAGGCCTTCCGATGCGGACGCAACACCTTCGGGCTGCAGTTCCACCCGGAGGTGACCTACGCCATGATGAGCCGCTGGATCGTGCTGGGCCACGCCAAGGCGTCCGGCAAGAACGCCCGGCCGGTCCACCAGCACCGGCCCGACTGGTTCCTGCACGACGGTCCCGTGGCGCTTTGGGCCGGCGCCTTCCTCGAGACCTGGGCGTCCGGCACCATGCCGCCGGCCCCGGTACCCGCCGTGGCCGGGCCCGCCTGCGGCCTGCCGCGCGCCTCGTCGGCCGTCACGGCGATGTGATCGACAGGCCCTCGACCCGGCGCGCCGGCGCCGCGTTGGATCGACAATGACGGAGGAGGGCGGGATGCCGCGCTATCGGCTGATGAGCACGCGTCACAACCCGGACGGCTCGCTCGGCACGCCCTCGGCGGTCGACCTGTCGGCGGCCGATGACCGCGACGCCGACGACCAGGCGCGCCGCTACCCGCTCGAGGACTTCTGCGAGGTCGCCGACTTCGCCTGGCTCGTCGACGAGCGCGGGATCGTGGTCTCGTCCTTCCCGGTCGCGATCAACCGGGCGGCCTGATCGACCGGTCCCGGTCTCATCGGTCTGGACAACACCGGCCCGGGGTGGCACGTGTCGCGCCCCATGGGCGCTTCCACCGTCATCGTCTCGATCTGTTCGAACAACTACCTGTCGCAGGCCGCGGTGCTGTTCGAGACCGCGCGTGCCCATCACCCCGACGCGGACCTCGTGCTCGGCCTCGCCGACTGCCGCGACCCGGGCCTGGCCTATCCGCCGGGCGTCGAGGTGATCGCGGCGGCGGAGCTCGGCATCCCGGACTTCGCGTCCTTCGCCTTCGCGTATGACGTCACCGAGTTCAACACCGCCATCAAGCCTTTCCTGATGCTGCGCATGTTCGAGCGCGGCTATGCCGGCGTGATCTATTTCGATCCCGACATCGCGCTCTACCGCCGCCTCGACGACGTGCTCGACCGGCTCGACGGCGGTGCGTCCTTCGTCCTCACGCCGCACTTCTGCGACCCGCCGGGCGAGGGTGCGCCCCGCACCGAGCAGCACGTCATGCAGACGGGCGCGTATAATCTCGGATTCATCGCAGCCAGCCAGACGCCCGAGACCGAGCCGGTGCTGCGCTGGTGGGCCCGCAAGCTGCGCCACGCCTGCGTCAACGAGCAGGACCACGGCCTGTTCGTCGACCAGAAATACATGGATCTGCTGCCCGGCCTCGCGGGCGCCGCCCACGTGTCGCGCGAGACGGGCCTCAACGTCGCCTATTGGAACCTCGATCGCCGCGCCGTCGAGGCGGGTCCCGGCGGCGGGTGGCGGGTCGACGGGCGCCCGCTCGGCTTCTTCCACTTCTCGGGTTTCGCGCCGGAGCGGCCGGCCGAGGTGTCGCATTACACCCCCGCGTCCCGCGCCACGGGAGCCCTGGCGGGGTTGCTCCGCGACTACGCCGAGCGCCGCAGCCGGGCCGCGGCCCGGGTCGGCCCCTCGGCCCGCCCTTACGCCTACGGCGCCTTCGGTTCGGGCGTGCCGATCCCCGACATGGTCCGGCACATGTTCCGCGACAAGCACCTCACCTGGTCGGGCGATCCGTTCCACGATTACGACCGCTACAGCCGCCTGCCGCACCCCGGCTGCCGCACGGGGGCGGGAGGCGAGATCGTGACCAACCTGATGCACCACCACCATGGCCGCACCCCGTCGCTGCGCTTCGCCTTCGATCTCGAAAACCCGTTCGAGGTGACCGGCTATGCGCGCGTCTTCGCCGGCGAGGCCCGGCGTCTCGCGATCGACGACGCCCTGTGGCGGTCCGCGGCATGACGGCGGCCGAGACCGAAACGGCCGCGGCGCAGCCCCCGTCCGCCCCGGAGGCGCTGAGGGTCCGCCGCCTCGAACTCGACAACGACGACCTGCGCGCCGAGAACGCCCGGCTGAAGGGCTCGATCGCCCAGAAGCAGGACGAGATCATGGCGCTCGGCGAGCGGCTGGGCCAGCTGGTGGCCCGGCTCGACAAGCTGCACCGCGTCGCGGCCTGGAGCCGATTGCGCAAGCTCAACCCGCTGCGGCTGGTGCTGCGGCGGTTGAGGTGACGGGGCGAGTCGAGCACGCCGACGATGGACGTCGTCGCGGCTCCTTTGGCCTGTCGGGTCTACGAACCTGACCTACGCCGCCTCGAACAACTTCAAGATGAGTTGGCTGTTCTCGTTCGCCATCGACAACGCTTGGATGCCGAGTTGCTGCTGCGTCTGCAGGGCCTGCAGGCGGGTCGATGCCACGTTCATGTCGGCGTCGACCAGGGATCCGATGCCGGATGTCAGGGCGTCGGACAGCGCGGAATTGAACGCCTGGATCGTCGATATTGTGTTAGTGGCCCCGCCGAGTGCGGCCGACATCGAACGAAGTGACGCGAGGTCGTCTTCGACGGCGGTCTGCATTCCGACCAGGTCGCTCCCTGGTCCAATGGTGATGTCGAAATTCAGCACCGTTGTCTTGCTGGCAAGCGCCAAATCGTCCTCGGGCGTCTGCCGCCTATTCGAGCTGGCGTCCAAGCCCCCGACATTCGTATCGAGGGCGCCGGCGTCTTCTTCGAACCCGTTGTCGACGTCATAGCTGGTGTAGGGAGTCGTGCTCGAATGCGAGCGGTCTCCGAAAATGATGCTGCCTTGGACCGCTTGGCCGTCGGAATAGGTTGATGTCTCCGCCACGTTCACGGTGCCCATATAGTGAGTGAACAGCGTGAACTGGGTCGTGTCGATGGAGAAGATCGGTGGGCCTGCGGATTGAGAAGATACAGACGGAACGATGGCATCCTGCGCCCCGCTGTAGCTGACACTTCCGAGGTCTGTGTAGTCCGAATTCGACACGGCTTGCGTGCTTTGCCGATATTCTACAGCTGCCGACCCGGGCACCCATTGCGCCCCTTGCCCCGAATGGGGAACCGGAGCGGAGTCGCCATCGTCGGACTTCCAGCCCTCGATGATGAAAGCCCTGTCCACGTCCGTCCCTTGGAAGTTCGTCGTTTCGGTCTTCACAATGCCACTGGCATCCGTCTCGTAGGCCGTCGCGACGTAAGTCACGTCGTCGCTGAACACATGGCCTGCAGGTGTTGCCCCGCTCGAATATAAGATATCGGGAGACACCCCATTTGCACTGAAGCTCGGCACAGGCCCCGCCGGCTGCACGTTCACGGCCTGCTGGGCCATGACGTTAGCCTGAGTGTCCTGTACGGAATGCATCTCCGGAACAGTGATATTCGCCGTCTTGTTTTGCACTAGCCAGTTCTGGCCGTTAAACGATGCCGAATTAGCGATGTTCACGATCAGATTTTGCTTTGCCGCAATGTCCTGCTGGATCGTCTTCAGGTCTATGCCTGCCTGCTGAGCGGAGATCAGGTCGTTCCTGATCCCGTCCATCATCGTAATGATCTGGCTGACAGCTACGTTGGTCACTGCGACCATAGACGACATGAGCGACAGACCTTTATTGGCAGCGCTGAGCCCCACGGCCTGGGCAGACATGATCTGGCCGATCGACCAGTAGGCCTCGTTGTCCGACGCGTTCGCGACGGCGAGACCCGACGAGACCTGGGCCTGCGTCATCGAGAGTAGTCGCTGCGTCGCCGTCAGGGATTGAAGCGACGACATCGCGGCGGTGTTGGTCAACAGACTCGTCATCGACCATCGCCTCCCTGCCACAACTTCGAATGCCACAGATCCCGGAAATGACGCGTTAATGCTACCCGGTGGTGACCGGCGACGACTCAATCGAGATTGCCGCTTGGGCTTAGTGTCACAAAGCAAAAGGCACCCGCGGGGTGCCTTGCGATGCCTTGAAAACTCACGGGAAATTTGGTCGGAGTGATAGGATTCGAACCTACGACCCCCTCGTCCCGAACGAGGTGCGCTACCAGGCTGCGCTACACTCCGACATCGACGGATCTCTCTTCGATCCGGCAGAGGGTGAATAGCGGAGTTCTCCCCCCATCGCAAGCCCGCCGCCCGGTCCGGGTTCACCGCTGATCGGGGACGCCCGACGGGGCCGCGGCGAGGCTGCGGCCCGCCGCCGGCCCGACGCAGCCCGCCTTGTGCGCGGCGACGTCCGTCTCGCCGCAACGGCGCGGGGACGCGACCTGGGGGCTGCCTTCGGGATGGCTCTTGGCGGCGGCCAGGTAGGCTCTGAGTTCGGCGGCCGACTTGCGCACCTCGCCCGCCAGCGGGCCGTCGTTCAGATCGATGACGAACGGCTGTCGCCAGGCGTCGGCCCCGGAGCCGGCCGGGTGGAAGTCGAAGATCTGGCGGGGCGTCGGCGTGCCGGCGATCGGCCCATCCTCGTCGGCTGCCGACAGCGTTGTGCGCCGGACGGTCCGCACGGCCGGCACCGCCGCCGGCGTGGCTCGGGCGGGCGCCTCGGAGGCTGCGAGCGCGATCGGATGTTCGCCGGACAGCGAACATCCGCCCGCCGCCAGCGCAAGGCTCAGGGCCATCGACGCCGCCGCGACGCGGATCACCCCGTCGAGACCGCGACATCGGCCTCGCGCAGCCCGGGCGACCTCGCCTGCGGCGGGTGTGGGGACGCTCGTCATCGTGGCTCCTCCGGGCAGCGCGTCTCGGCGGCCGCGGCGGCATGGGGCCGGCCGGGGCAGGGCACCAGGCGGACCGGCGCCAGGGTCGCCGCCGGGAGGCCGAATGTCGGCGGCTCCGAAGATGCCGCGCAGCCACCGCCGACCGCTGCCACGATCGCCAGGGCGCCGAGGGGAGAGAGGCGACCACGAGCCATCCGCACACTCTGGCCCAGCGGCCCGACGGCGTCCAGGGCGCGTCCGCCTCGGTTCATTCCCCGCCGGCGTCCGCTGACGACCTCGGAGCCCGTGCCCGGCCCGCCGCCGCCCGGACGCATCGCGGCGTGGGGTGGGTCAGACCGGTTCCTCGGCGAAGGTGTAGACGTCGAGCGGCCGGCCGACGCCGCGCAGCGTGAAGCTGCCGAGCCGCTTCAGCGCGTCGCCGCATCCCGCCTGCGCCACGAAGGCGGCGGAGAACAGCGCCCGGGCGGGCACCTCCTTGGTGAGGGCCTCCAGCCGCGACGCCTCGTTGACGGCCGGGCCGATGACCGTGAAGTCGAGCCGCGTGCGGGAGCCGATGTTGCCGTACATCACGTCGCCGTAGTTCACCCCGACGCCGTAGCCGAGCGGGTCGCGGCCGGCGGCGGTGCGGCGGACGTTCAGCGCCGCCATGGCGCGGCAGATGTCCGCCACGGCGTGCACGGCGGCGCCGGCCGCGTCGGGGAAGATGGCGAGCAGCCCGTCGCCCATGAACTTCAGGATCTCGCCGCCGTGCCGCTCGATCGGGTCGGACAGGGCATCGAAATAGTCGTTGAGCAGGGCGATGACGTCGTCGCGCGGCCACAGGTCGGAGATGGACGTGAAACCGCGGAGGTCCACGATGACGATCGCGGCCTCGACCGTGAAGCCGCTGCCCCTCCGGGTCGCACCGGCGAGGATAGCCTCGCCGGCGTGGGGGCCGACGTAGGTGTCGAGCAGCGTCCGGGCGAGGCGGTTCTTCAGCCGCACGTCCGTGGCGGTGGCGAGGACCGGCAGGAGGTCCGCCAGCACGGCGAGTTCGGCGTCGTGGAAGCCGCCGGGCCGATCCGTCGCGAAGGTGATGAAGTGCCGCTTGCCAAGCGTGAACTCGAAGGGCCAGGCGACGTAGTCGGTCACGCCTTCGCGCCGCAGCTGGTCGAAGAGCGGGAAGGGGTCGTCGGCGGCGCCCGTGGACTCCAGCCGGCCGCGCACTTCGGCGGCGCCCTCCCGAATGGCCGCGGCGGGGCTCAGGCGGTAGTCCTCGGAATCGCGCGCCGCGTAGTCGGCGGGGTGCAGAACCGCCTGTTCCATGCCGCGGCGCCACTGCACCCGCACGCCGAGCCATTGCGGGTTCCGGGTCTCGAGGAACATGCCGGCCCGGACGAGGGGCACGCCGTCGCGCTCCAGCCGCCGGCAGAGTTCGACGAAGATGTTGTCGAGGTAGCGCTCGTCGCCCGCCTCCCGGACCAGCCAGTCCAGCACGGCCGTCCGCCGTGCCGGCCAGCGGCCGGTGTCGATCGCGTCCGGAGCCTCGTGGGTCATGGCGCTCGTCCCGGGTGGAGCTTGGGTGTACGTCCCATCATGGGGATGGTGGGTGCGAGACGCCAGACGGGGCGGGACGTGCTCCGCCCACCCTGCGGCGCCTTGCCCCCGCAACATTCGGGCGCGTCGCGGCTTGTGGCTTGAGCGCCGCCCAAAGCATGTGGCGGCCAGCCGCAGGAGCTTTGACATGCCTCAGTTCGACGCGACCATCAAGCACATCAAGGACGGTGTGAAGGGCTTCACCGTGAAGGCCGCCGTCTCCAACATCGAGGGCTGGGAGGCCACCCTCGAGAAGTCCGACGCGCCGGGCGTGAAGACGCTGGTCAAGGACCTCGAGACCCTGAAGAAGCACATCCAGGGCGACAAGCCGAACGGCGAACAGATTAAGAAGATCCTGGCCAAGCTCGGCAAGGAGACCGTCACCCTGGCGGGCAAGTCCGAGGGCAAGAACGCCGAGAAGGCGAAGGCGCTGGGCGAGGCATTGACCCACATGGTCGACGAGCCGGACGACGCCAAGGAGCCCGCCAAGGCCGAGTGACCCGTCTCGGCCGAGCCGGCGCCTCCCGCGGACGGCCGACCGATCGCAAGGTCGAATGGACCGTCCCGGTGCCCCGGCCGGCCGATCCTCAGGACGCGGTCGCGCAGGCCGCGCCCCCGGGCGCCGGGGCGCCGTCGGGCGAGAACACGTAGCGATGGTCGCAGACGGCGACCTGGGGCGGGCGGGACGTGGCCGCGAAGGCGTCGCTGCCCGATTTCAACATGGCCCAGAACTCCGCATTGGGGTCATCCCGGTGCCGGTCGAGGTTGTCCGCCGTCATGCGGAACGGAAAGGCCTCGAGCTGGATCGCGGTCTGCCCGCCCGCGAAGGCCTCGTGGGCCAAGCCGTAGATCTCCTCGATCTGCTCGTTGGTCATGGCATAGCAGCCGACCGAGCGGCAGCCGCCGTGAACCATCAGTGAGTCCCCCGTGCGGCCGTAGGATCGGTCGTAGGCGTTGGGGTAGCCGACGTTGAACGAGAGGTACTCGCGGCTGTGCGGGTTCATCTGGTTCGGCGCGACGGTGTAGAAGCCCTCCGGCGCCTGGTGGTCGCCCTCGGACTTCTTGGGCCCGAGCCCGCCCGAGTACCGGCAGATCGTGTAGGACTTCAGCGGCCGATAGCGGCCCTGCCGGTTCTCCTTCCAGACCTCGAGTTTGGAATCCTCCTTGATGATGCGGATCAGGATCGGGGCGCCCCGGTCCATGTTCTCGGAATCCATGAGCGCCACCGTGTCGGGATAGACGGTGCCGATCTTGACGTGTTCGGCGATGTCGCCGGCGCAGCCCGCGAGCACCAGGGCGGCGGCGGCGAGCGTCGGCAGGAGGCGGAGGACGGACAGGCGCTTCACGATCGGCGATCACCTCACCCGGGACGGACGTGCCGGCATCCTGCCCGCCGAGGGCGGACGGATTGTGGCGCCGGAGGGTGTCGACCGGCTGAACCCCGACGTTAGGGCGAGATGGTGAACGGGACGTTCGCAGCGGCGCGGTGGGCGCGGGCGCACGATGTCGCCATATGGAGCTGATCGCTCTCGTCGAGTCGGCCGAGAGCATGGACCATCGACCGGCAGCGTGACCCATCTCGGAAAGACTTGAGGGACGGATCATATCATGTGATGATAGGATAAGGATGGCCGACGATCACTCGCATACGCTCGCCTTCCTGCTGGAGTTCGACGGACGGGTGCACTGCTATGAGCAGGGCTACTCGACCAGGTTCATCATCCGGCGGGTCGAGCCGACCGACCTGCGTCCGCACGGGCTGCAGTACTCGTTCACGCTGCACGCCCCCGACGGGACGCGGATCATGGGCTTCGACAACGCCCATGTCGTGACCCCTCCCGGCCGCAACGCGAAGCGGCCAGCCGAGGCCGACCATTGGCATCGGGCGGAGGGTGATCCAGGCCGGCCGTATGTCTTCAAGGATGCGGCGGCCTTGGTCGGCGACTTCTTCACCGAGGTCGAACGCATTTTGACGGAGCGCGGCGTGCCCATCGACGCCGTGGAGGAAGCCGGCATCGACAGGAGGACGAAGCAGTGACCCAGCACCGCATCATGAGCCACAGGGAGCTCCGCGAGGAGATGATGGCCGTCGCCAGGGGCGAGCGGCCCGCGTCGGCCGGTGCTGGTGGGCAGAGCTTCGCGTCCGTGGGCGCGCTCATGCGCCTGCTGACGCCGGAGAACCGACAGCTGCTGGCCATCATCCGGGACCGCAAGCCCCGGTCGATCGCCGAACTGGCGGAATGGTCGGGGCGCGCCGCGCCGAACGTGACGCGCACTTTGGCGAAGCTGGAGGCTGTCGGGTTCGTGAGGATGGAGGAGGAAGAGAGACGGAAAGTTCCGATCGCTATCGTCCACAAGTTAGTGATGGAGATCGATCCGTTCTCACAGGATGATCGATTGGAGATCGCATAACCGCACCGTGAGGAGATACGGTTAGGGCCAAGTTACCTTTTAGAAGCAGACAGCCAAGCTATCTACAAACTACTCCGGTCGCATGCCAAGGGCAGAGACAGGACCGAGGCGCACTTCGCAACGATGTGATAGCCGAGCTGGCAAATCGGTGGATTTTTCCAGCTGCATCAGCACTCGTCGAGCGCAGGGAAATTGTCAGTCCAGACGTTGTCCCAAAGCAACGCAAACTGTTTATGACGACGACCAGGGCCGCGCCGCCTTCACTCGCCGAAGCGGTTGTCGCGCCTGAAGCCGCGGGGGGGCTGGCGGCCGCGGTCGGCGCGGTTGCCCATCCAGGGGAGGATGTCCTTCTGCGACAGGACGTGGTCCTTGCCGGAGGCGTCCTGCCAGCGCAGCCCCTCGGCCAGGGCGAAGACCCTCAGGTCCGACAGGCCGGCCACGGCGCGCTGCAGCTTGACGCCCTTGCCGCGCGACATCGTGGGCACCTGAGCCAGGGGGAACACCGCCATGTGCCGGTCGTTGCTCACCACCGCCACATGGTCTCCCCTGGCGGGGACCATCAGCCTCGCCTTGGCGGGCGCCGTCGGCGCCAGGAGCGCCTTACCCTTGCGGGTGCCGACCACGAGATCGGCCATCGCGGCCACGAAGCCGCGCCCGTCGCCCGACGCGATCAGCACGCGGCCGTTCTCCTCGAAGGGCAGCACGGCGGCGACGTCCTCGCCCTCGCCGAGGTCGGCCATCAGGCGCAGGGGCTCGCCGAAGCCGCGGCCGCCCGGCAGCCGGGCGACCTCCAGCGTGAACACCTTGCCGTCCGTCGCCAGCACGACGACCCGGCCCGTGGTCTCGGCCGGGAAGGCCAGCCGGAGGCTGTCGTCTCCCTTGAACTGCAGCGCCGCGAGGTCGGCGCCGTGGCCCTTCAGCGTCCGGATCCAGCCCTTCTGGGTGACCACGACGGTGACGGGCTCGCGCTCGACGAAGCCCTGCGCCGAGGCCGTCGCGTCGAAGTGCGGCAGGGCCTCGAACGACGTGCGCCGGCGGCCGAGCGGCGTCTCGGGGCCGTAGGCCTTGCGGATCTCGCGGATCTGCGACGCGACATGGCGCCATTGCGCCGGCTCGCTCGCCACGAGGGCGTCGAGCCCGTCGCGCTCCTTGACGAGCTTGTCGTTCTCCTTCCTGATCTGCATCTCCTCGAGGCGGCGCAGGGCCCGCAGCCGCGTGTCGAGCACGTAATCGGCCTGGATGTCGCTGAGGTCGAAGGTCGACTTGAGCGAGGCCTTCGGGTCGTCCTCCTCGCGGATGATGCGGATCACCTCGTCGAGATGGAGGAAGACGATCAGCATGCCGGCCAGCACCTCGAGCCGGCGCGCGATCTCGCCCAGGCGGTGGCGCGACTGGCGCACCAGCACGGTGCGGCGGTGGTCGAGCCATTGCCCCAGCGCCTCCTTGAGGCCCACGACGCGCGGCACGACGCCATCCACGAGGACGTTCATGTTGAGCGGCACGCGCACCTCGAGCTCCGTCAGGCGGAACAGGTGCTCCATCATCACGCCCGGCGCGACGCTCCGCGTCCGCGGCTCGATGACGACCCGGACGTCCTCGGCCGATTCGTCGCGGACGTCGGCGACGAGCGGGCTCTTCTTCTCGTTGATCACCTCGGCCAGCCGCTCGATCAGCCGCGACTTCTGCACGCCGTAGGGCACTTCGGTGACCACGGCCGTCCAGGCGCCCCGCTCGCCGGGCTCGACGGACCAGCGGGCGCGGAGCCGGAACGAGCCGCGGCCGGTGCGGTAGCTCTCGGCGATCGAGGCCGGGTCCTCGACGCAGATGCCGCCGGTGGGGAAGTCGGGCCCGCGGACGAAGCCGACCAGGGCCGCATCGTCGGCGGCGGGATGGGCGACGAGGTGGAGCGCCGCGTCGCAGAGCTCGACGATGTTGTGGGGCGGGATCGACGTCGCCATGCCGACCGCGATGCCCTGGGCGCCGTTGGCGAGCAGGTTGGGGAAGGCCGCCGGCAGCACGACCGGCTCCTCCTTGTCGCCGGAGTAGTTCGGCCGCAGGTCCACCGTGTCGTGCTCGATCCCGTCGAGCAGGAGCTTGGCGAATTCCGTCATCCGGGCTTCGGTGTAGCGGTAGGCCGCCGCCGGATCGCCGTCGATATTGCCGAAATTGCCCTGGCCGTCGACGAGCGGGTAGCGCGAGGAGAAGTCTTGCGCGAGGCGCACCAGCGCGTCGTAGATCGCCTGGTCGCCGTGCGGGTGGAAGTCGCCCATCACGTCGCCGACGATCTTGGCGCATTTCTTGAACGCCGTGGCGGGGTCGAGCCGCAGCACCTGCATGCCGTAGAGGATGCGGCGGTGCACGGGCTTCAAGCCGTCGCGCGCGTCCGGCAGCGCCCGGCCCATGATGGTGGAGAGGGCATAGGCGAGGTAGCGCTCCTCCAGCGCCTCGCGCAGCTTGACCGGGATGGGTTCGGCCGGCGGGGCGGGCGGTGGAAGGGCGGTCCTGGCCATCGTGTCGCGATATCCTTCGAGAGAGCCTGCGCGGCGCAGGGACCGGTGTACCGCTTTTGTTCCGACCGCGACAGCGCGGGGTCAGCGCACCCGTTCTCTCAAGGGGCCGATGTCGAAATTGCGGCGGGTTCGCGCGGGGAGCGGGAACTCCGCCGCGGCGCGCGCATTCTGAACCTGAAGCCTGACTGTTGCGGGCCTGCACTAGCCGGTCTTTCGGGCCGAGCCTAGTCAGATCCTCGACGATCGACAGCCATCCGACGCGCGAGGCCTTGCGCTCCGGTGACGTGTCGGTCTCTACGCCTCGCGGCGTCGTGCTTGTGCGGGAGCATCATGGACCACAAAGCCATCCTCGGCCTCTCCTCCGGCATCGCGGCCGTCGTCGCGACCCTGATCGGCGTCGCCCTGTTCAACCCGCCGCAGACGGCGGATGCCGCGGTCATCCACGGGGCCCTGGTGGCCTGTCCGCTCGCCGAAGTGTCGCTCGATTCGGGCTACGGCGTCAGCTCGACGGCGCTGCGGCCCGTCTGCGCGGCTCAGCGCGGCGACTGAAGGCTCGATGCCGCCAGGTAGGCGCGGCGCGATGTTGGCGGCCCTTGGTTCTGGGGCGTGAACACGTCCCGGAGCAGGAAATGCTCGGTGAGGCGGAAGGCCGCCGCGAGGTCGTCGGGGGAGACCGGCGCATCGGCGCCGTCGGGGCGCAGGAACGGCGGCAGGGCGAGAAGGCGTTCGGCGTAGATGCCCGCCGCCCCGGCCGAGACGGCCCGGCCGGACTTCGGCGACACGTGGGCCAGGTCGGCGCTGATCCCCGTCGCGGCGCATCGCGTGAGATCGAGCCCGAACCCGAGCGACGCCAGGACCGCGATCTCGTACTGCACCATCTGCAGCGGCAGCGCGTCACGGTCGTCGATCCCTTCCATCATGGCGTCGAGCATGGCGTGGAGCAGCGGCTGCGGCTCGCGCTCCGGCAGCAGGCGGGCGAGGCCGCAGAGGTGGTTGACGGCGTGCAGCGCCGCCGCGCTCTCCATGACCCGCCCCGCGCGCAGCTTCAGGCCTTCGACGAGGTAGGCTCCCATCTGGGTGTCGATCCGGGCGCGCCAGGTGGCCGCGACGGCGTTGCCGGGCTGCAGCACCGGGCGCAGCCGACGCGAGCGCCCGCCCTGGACGAGGCCGAGATGCCGCCCGTGCCCGGCCGTCAGCAGCTCGACGATGACGCTGGTCTCGCCGTAGGCCCGGCCGCCGAGGACCACGCCGCGATCCCGCCACTCCACCGCGCGCCCTCCCGAGCCTGCCCCGCCCGACGATGCCGCCTCGCGGCCTCACTTCTCCTTGGGGAAATCGAGGCCCATGCCGCGGAACCGCTCCGGATCGTCGAGCCAGTTCTCGCGGACCTTGACGTGCAGGAACAGGTGCACGTTGCACTCGGCCGCCTCGCCGATGTCCTTGCGCGCCGCCTTGCCGATCGACTTCAAGGTCTGGCCGCCCTCGCCGATGACGATCTTCTTGTGCCCGTCCCGCGTGACGAAGATCGACTGCTCGATGCGGGCCGAGCCGTCGGGCAGGGTCGTCCAGCTGTCGGTCTCGACGGTGGTCTGGTAGGGCAGCTCCTCGTGGAGGCGCTCGAAGATCTTCTCGCGCGTGATCTCGGCGGCGAACAGCCGGAGCGGCGCATCCGTCACCTGGTCGGCAGGGTAGAGCCAGGGCCCGGCCGGCATGGCGTCGGCGAGCACGGTCAGGAACTTGCCCACCCCGTGGCCCTTCGAGGCCGAGACCATGAACGTGTCGT
Organism: Lichenihabitans sp.; assembly: GCA_965214345.1. Taxonomy (GTDB): domain Bacteria; phylum Pseudomonadota; class Alphaproteobacteria; order Rhizobiales; family Beijerinckiaceae; genus Lichenihabitans. Next base: position 236,687 of record CBDCBJ010000001.1, read on the forward strand.
CGAACTTGAGCCTGGCGTTGACCGCCTCGGCGAGCTTCAGCAGCGTCTCGACCTCGACGGTGTCGATCTTGTTCAGCACCAGAAAGCGCTTGGCATGGCCCTCCGCCATGCGGGCGACGATCGCCTCGCTGCCGGGGTCGAGCCCCTTGCGGGCATCGAGCAGCAGCGCGACCGCGTCGGCGTCCCCGCCCGCCCCCCAGGCGGCCTGGACCATGGCGCGGTCGAGCCGGCGCTTGGGCGCGAAGATGCCGGGCGTGTCGACGAAGACCACCTGGGCGGCCCCCTCGATCGCGATGCCCCGCACCGGCGCCCGCGTGGTCTGGACCTTGCGCGACACGATCGACACTTTTGATCCCACGAGGGCGTTGATCAGCGTCGACTTGCCGGCGTTGGGCACCCCGATCAGCGCCGCGAAGCCGCAGCGGGTCGGCCCGTCGAGGGGCACGGCATCGACCGCGATGTCGCTCATGCGTGCTGTCCTTCGGTGGAGACCGGTGGTGGTGCGACCGGCCCGAAGCCCTCGCGACGCATGAAGACCTCGGCGGCGGCCTGTTCGGCGTGGCGTTTCGACGTGCCGGACCCGTCCGCCGGCGCCAAGCCCTCCACCGCCACCGCGACGACGAAGCGTGGCGCATGGGCGGGGCCGCTGCGCTCGGTCTCGCTGTAGACGGGCGTGGGCTTGCCCCGCGCCTGGGCCCATTCCTGCAAGGCCGTCTTGGGATCCTGCAGGGCGCGGCGGGGCGACAGCATGCGGGGCTCCCAGGCGCGCCGCACGAGCCGGGAGGCCGCCTCGAAGCCGCCATCGATGAAGACGGCCCCGATCACGGCCTCGCAGACGTCGGCGAGGATGGCCTGCCGGCCGCGGCCGCCCGACTGGACCTCGCCGGGGCCGAGCCGGAGGTGGGGTCCGACGTCCCACAGCGCCGCCACTTCGGCACAGCTCTCGCGCCGCACGAGGTCGGCGAGGCGCCGGGACATCTCACCCTCGGTGGCGTGGGGGAACTCTGCGTAGAGCATGGCCGAGACCGCGAGGCCGAGCACGCGGTCGCCGAGGAATTCCAACCGTTGATAGCTGTCCGCGCGGCCGTTGGCGCCCGGGGCGCCTGAGATGTGGGTGAGCGCCTTGGTCAGCAGGTCAGGCGTGCCGAAGCCGTATCCGAGGCTCGCCTCGAGGGCTGCGCGGTCGGCCCGGCCCGCGGCCCGGCTCATCGGACGAGCGAGAAGAGGCGGCTCCAGCGCACGTCGGTCGGCCAGCGCCAGATCTGCCAGATCGGCGTGTCGTCCTGGATGGAGAAGAAGATCAACTCGGCCCGGCCGACGAAGTTCTCGAAGGGCACGTAGCCGACGCCGCCCTGCTCCACCGGCACGCGCGAGTCGAGCGAGTTGTCGCGGTTGTCGCCCATCATGAAATAGTCGCCCGGCGGGACCTGGTAGACCTCCGTGTTGGACGCCATGCCGCCGTCGTCGCCCTCGAGCTGGATGATCTTGTGGGTGACGCCGCCCGGCAGGGTCTCGGTGTAGGTCGGGACCTCGACGTCCTTGTTGAACCGGTCCTTCGTGGTGACGCTCTGCGTCGGCTCGCGCGGGACGATCTGCCCGTTGATGAACAGCCGGGCATGGATGACCTGGATCTTGTCGCCCGGCAGCCCGATCACCCGCTTGATGAAGTCCGTGCTGTTGTCGAGCGGCGTCTTGAACACCGCGATGTCGCCGCGCTTGGGCGACGTGCCGACGATCCGCCCCGCGAAGATGTCGGGGCTGAACGGGAAGGAGTACTTCGAGTAGCCGTAGGAATATTTCGACACAAAGAGGTAGTCGCCGATCAGCAGCGTCGGGATGAGCGAACCCGACGGGATGTTGAACGGCTGGAAGAGAAAGGTGCGCACCACGACGGCGATGAGCAGGGCTTGGACCACTACCTTGACGGTCTCGCCGAGGCCGCCCTCCTGGGAGGCCTTGCGCCGGCGTTCGGCCTCCTTGCCCTTGAGGCTCACGGGCTCCGTCATCGTGTCTGGTCCGATCGTCCTGTCCGGCCGGGCCGGGCGTCCAACCGCGGGCGCGGGAGGGCCGGGAGGCGCACCGCCGCTTGCGGGATCGGCTGCATATAGCGGGCTGCCCCGGACACGCCAAGTGCGGGACGGGACGGCGCGGCACGGCCGAGGTCAGGCCGGCGCTACGGCCTCGATCACCACGAAGGCCTGGGCGTAGGGGTGCTCGTCGGTGAGGCTCAGGTGGATCACCGGCTCCCGCCCGGCCGGCACGATCGCCTGCAGCCGCCGGAGCGCGCCGCCGGTGAGCTGCAGCGTGGGCTGGCCGGAGGGGCGGTTCACCACGCCCATGTCGCGCCAGAAGACGCCGTGACGCAGCCCCGTGCCGAGCGCCTTGGCGCAGGCCTCCTTGGCGGCGAAGCGCTTGGCATAGGTGCCGGCGCGGTCGGCGCGGCGCTCGGCCTTGCCGCGCTCGACCTCGGTGAAGCAGCGACGCGTGAAGCGCTCGCCGTGCCGCTCGAGCACCAGGGCGAGGCGGCGGATGTCGCAGAGATCGCTGCCGATGCCGACGATCACGGCCGGCCCCGCCCGGTCCGCCCGCCGTCACCCATTGACCCGCTCCACCCGCGACACGGACTTCAGGGCGCGGAGCTGCGCCATGATGGCGCCGAGCTGCTTCAGGTCCCAGACTTCCACGTCGACCAGCACCTCGCGGAAGTCCGGGGAGCGGGACATGACGCGCAGGTCGTCGATGTTGCCGCCGTTGTCGCCCACCGCCCCCGTGACGGCGGCGAGCGCGCCGGGCTCGTTGATGGCCGTGACGGCGATCTGCGCCGGGAACAGCTCCTTGCGCGACGGGTCGATGTCCCAGCGGACGTCGAGCCAGCGCTCCGGCTGGTCGTCGAAGGCGGTCAGCGCCGGAGACTGGATCGGGTAGATGGTGATGCCCTCGCCGGGGGTCAGGATGCCGACGATGCGGTCGCCCGGCACGGCGCCGCCGTTGGGGGCGAAGCTCACCGGCAGGTCGCCCGATTGGCCGCGGATGGGGATGGGGCGCTGCGGGCCGTGCGCGCCCTCGGGCGGGGGCGCGCCGCCCGGGACCTTGAAGCGGAAGTTCTCGGCCTTTTCGAGCCCGAACCAGCCGGGCTCGCCCTGGCCGGGGGTCGCCCCGGCCTTGCGGGGCTCGGCGATCTCGGGATGGACGGCGCGGATGACGTCGCCCGAGAACATCTCGCCCCGCCCCACCGCCGCCAGGACGTCGTCGAACGAGCTCCGGGCGAGGCGCGGCAGCGCGGCCTTGAGCTTCTCGTCCGAGAAGGTCCGGCCGTTGCGCTCGAAGGCACGGGCGAGGATCTGCCGCCCGAGCCCGGAATATTGCGCCCGCACGGCGTCGCGCGTGGCTCGGCGGATGGCGGCCCGGGCCTTGCCGGTGGCGACGAGCGACTCCCAGGCGGGCGGCGGCACCTGCCCCTCCGCGCAGGCGATCTCGACCTCGTCGCCGTTGGCGAGTTCGGACAGGACGGGCGCCATGCGGCCGTTGATCTTGGCGCCCACCGCGGTGTTGCCGATGCCGGTGTGGATCGCATAGGCGAAGTCGATGGGGGTCGCCCCCTTCGGCAGGGCGATGAGCTTGCCCTTCGGGGTGAAGCAGAACACCTGGTCGTGGAACAGCTCGAGCTTCGTGTGTTCGAGGAACTCCTCGGCACTGTCGGCGTCGGCCAGCATGGCGATGGTGCGGCGCAGGCCCGAATAGGCCCGGCTCTCGCCCGCCGCGATGCCGACGTCGAGCGCCCCCCCGTCCTTGTAGAGCGCATGGGCGGCGATGCCGTTCTCGGCCAAGTCGTGCATGGCGCGGGTGCGGACCTGCAGTTCGACGCGCTGGCGGCCCGGCCCCACCACGGTCGTGTGGATGGACCGGTAGTCGTTCTGCTTCGGGGTCGAGATGTAGTCCTTGAAGCGCCCCGGCACGCTCGGCCATTGCGTGTGCACCACGCCGAGCACGCGGTAGCAATCCTCGATCGTGTCGACGAGCACGCGGAAGCCGAAGATGTCGCTGAGCTGTTCCAGCGCGACGTTCTTCTGCTCCATCTTGTGCCACACCGAATAGGGCTGCTTCTGCCGCCCCTTGACGCTGGCCTTGATGTCGCGCTGGGCGAGCTTCTCCGACAGTTCGGTCTCGATCTTGGCGATCAACGAGCCGTACTTCTCCGTCATGTCGTCGAGCCGCGACACGAGCGAGGCGTGGGCCTCCGGCATCAGCGCCGCGAAGGACAGGTCCTCGAGCTCGTTGCGCATCCCCTGCATGCCCATGCGGCCCGACAGCGGCGCGTAGATGTCGAGCGTCTCCTGAGCGATCCGGGCGCGTTTCGCCACCGGCACGTGGTGGAGGGTGCGCATGTTGTGCAGGCGGTCCGCGAGCTTGACCAGCAGCACGCGGATGTCGTCCGCGATGGCGAGGAGGAGCTTGCGGAGGTTCTCGCCCTGGGCGGCCTGCCGCGACACGAGGTCGAGCCGCTTGATCTTGGTCAGCCCGTCGACGAGGCTGCCGATCTCGTCGCCGAAGAGCCGGTCGATCTCCTCGCGGGTCGCCTCCGTGTCCTCGATCGTGTCGTGCAGGACGGCCGCCACGATGGTGGCATCGTCGAGCTTGAGGTCGGTGAGGATGGCGGCCACTTCGAGCGGATGCGAGAAGTAGGGGTCGCCCGAGGCGCGGATCTGCGTGCCGTGGGCCCGCATCGCATAGACGTAGGCGCGGTTGAGCAGGTCCTCGTCGGCCTCCGGATTGTAGCTCCGGACGCGATCGACGAGTTCGTATTGTCTCAGGATCTTCGCGGGCCCCGTGCGGCGCGGGGCGAGGGTGACGAGCGTCATGCCGGGACTATCGGCGTCGCGGCAGGCCGCGGCAAGCCGGAACGGCGCCGCAACGGGGGGTGCGGCGCCATGGGGACGAGGACTACTCCCCGTCGTCCTCCGTCTCGGCCGGCGGCACGAGGCCTTCGAGGCCGCGCAGCAGGTCCTCCTCGGTCATCCGGTCGAACTGGATGTCGGGGCTCGCCTCGGGATCGGCGAGGTTCTTCGTCGCGGCCGGCGTCATGGCGGGCACCGCCTCGGGCTCGGGCTCGTCGACCTCGACGTGCTTCTGCAGCGAGTGGATGAGGTCCTCGCGCATATCCTCGGGCGCGAAACGCTCGTCGGCGATCTCGCGCAGCGCCACGACGGGGTTCTTGTCGTTGTCGCGGTCGATCGTGATGGGGGAGCCGGACGAGATCAGGCGTGCCCGATGGCTGGCGAGCAGCACCAGGTCGAAGCGGTTCTCGACCTTGTCGATGCAGTCTTCCACGGTGACGCGCGCCATGTCGATATCCTTCGGGGCGGAGGGGATTTACACGCTGCGGTAGCCCGCGCGGTCCCGCGACGCAAGTCCGCCGTCGATTCGGTGCCCGACCGAGACGCCGATCCCTGCCGGCCGGCCTGAAACAAGGCAGCCGGATCCATCATCGTGCCGGAAAAAACTCCAGATGCGGGCGCGTCGTCGACAGTGGAGGCGTGGATGTCCCATGCTGTAAAGGCGCTCGCTTCACCGCGCACGACGTCCGGCCTGGGATTCCGGCACGATTGTCCCGGCTCCGCCGGCCGTCCGACCCGAAGCCGATGATGGGGCGTCATCGGACTGCGCGCCGTTTCATGACAACACCCGTTTTGGGTTTTCAAAGAGCAATTCCGTATGGCTGAGCAAGAACGCACCGCCCTCTTTATCGATGGCGCAAATCTCTACGCGACCGCGAAGACCCTCGGTTTCGACATCGACTACAAGAAACTCCTGCGCGAATTTCAGAGCAAGGGACGCTTGATCCGTGCATTCTACTATACGGCCCTGATCGAGGACCAGGAATACTCGTCGATCCGTCCTCTCATCGATTGGCTCGATTACAACGGCTACGCGGTGGTGACTAAACCCACCAAGGAGTTCGTCGATTCCATGGGGCGACGCAAGGTCAAGGGCAACATGGACATCGAGCTCGCCGTCGACGCGATGGAGATGGCCGAGACCCTCGACCACATGGTGCTGTTCTCGGGCGACGGCGACTTCCGCTCGCTGGTCGAGGCGGTGCAGCGCAAGGGCGTGCGGGTGTCGGTCGTGTCGACCGTCACCACCCAGCCGCCCATGGTGGCGGACGAACTCAGGCGGCAGGCCGACGAGTTCATCGACCTCGTCCACCTCATCGCCAAGGTGGGCCGCGACGGCGAGCGGCCCGAGCGGGCGCCCCGCGTCGAGCGGCGGCCGGTGGCGCGCGAGTACGTGCCGGCCCAGGACGAGGAAGGCCCCGGCGCGCCGTGAGCTTCGGCGTCACGGTCGCGCGGGTCGCCGAGGTCGGGCCTGCGGAGCCGCCGCCCGATTGCCCGCGCTGTCCGCGCCTCGTCGCGTTCCGCGAGGCCTGCCGGGCGCGGGACCCGGCCGGCTACAACGCGCCCGTGCGGTCCTTCGGGCCGACGGCGGCGCGGCTGCTCGTCGTGGGGCTGGCGCCGGGGCGTGACGGGGCCAACCATTCGGGGCGGCCCTTCACGGGCGACTGGGCGGGCGACCTCCTCTACGAGACGCTGGGGCGCGCCGGCTTCGCGGCCGGCGACTACGAGGAGCGGCCCGACGACGGGCTCGCGCTGGTCGACTGCATGGTGACCAACGCGGTGCGCTGCGTTCCGCCGGCCAACAAGCCCGTGCCGGCCGAGATCGCGACCTGCCGCGACTTCCTGTCCGCTCGGATCGCCGACCTGCCCGCGTTGCGCGCCGTGGTGGCGCTCGGGCGCATCGCGCATGAGAGCCTGGTGCGGGCGCTGGGGCTGCGGCTCGCCGCCGTGCCGTTCGGGCACGGGCGCCGCCACGAGGTCGCCTTCGACGGCCGGCCTCTGCGGCTCTTCGACAGCTATCACTGCTCCCGCTACAACACCAACACCGGCGTGCTGACGACCGAGATGTTCCGGGCGGTGTTCGCCGACGTGCGGGCGTTCCTGGGTGAGCCGTGACGGCCCTCGACGACCCGGGTCAACCCTTGTCGCGCAGCACGCGCGACTTCTCGCGGTTCCAGTCCCGCTCCTTCTCGGTGGCGCGCTTGTCGTGGAGCTTCTTGCCCCGCCCGATCGCCAGCGTCAGCTTGGCCCGCCCCTTGTCGTTGAAATAGACCCTCAACGGCACGAGCGTCATGCCCTCGCGCTCGATCCCCTGCGTCAGCCTGGCGATCTCGCGCGCCTTCATCAGGATCTTGCGGGGCCGCTTCGGCTCGTGGTTGAACCGGTTGCCGTGCCCGTATTCGGGGATGGTGGCGTTGATCAGGAACAGCTCGCCCTTCTCGGCCGAGGCGTAGCTCTCCGCGATCGTCGCCTTGCCGGAGCGCAGCGACTTGACCTCGGTGCCGGTCAGGACGAGGCCCGCCTCGTAGACGTCGCCGATCTCGTAATTGTAGCGGGCGCGACGGTTGTCGGACACGACCTTGTAGTTCGTCTCTTCCTTGGCCAAGCTCGGACCCGTCCTCACTCAAGTTCTGGTGGCGTCGATCCCGTGATATGGCGACCGATGCCGACGGATCGATGGCGCCGACGGCCCGTCAGCCGACCGTCAGGCCGGCGTGGGCCATGGCCCCGTCCATGAGGCCGCGGGCCGCGGCGCCGGCGGACAGCATGGGCAGGCGGAGCTCGTCGCGCACGAGGCCGAGCCGCGACAGGCCGTATTTGGCGCAGGCCGGGCTCGGCTCGGCGAACATGGCGGCGTGGAGCGGCACGAGCCGGTCCTGCAGCTCCAGCGCGGCGCGGTAGTCGCCCCCGAGCGCCGCCTCCTGCAGCTGGGCGCAGAGCCGCGGCGCCACGTTGGCGGTGACCGAGATGCAACCGTGGCCGCCGGCCGCCAGGTAGGCCAGCGCCGTCATGTCCTCGCCCGAGAGCTGGACGAAGTCCGGGCCGAGCGCGTGGCGCTGCGTCGAGACGCGCGCCAGATTGCCGGTGGCGTCCTTCACGCCCGCGATGTGGTCGAGTTCGTAGAGCCGCTGCATCGTCTCGAGCGACATGTCGACGACCGAGCGCGGCGGGATGTTGTAGATGATGATCGGCAGGCCGATCGCGGCGTCGATGGCGGCGAAATGCCGGTAGAGGCCTTCCTGGCTGGGCTTGTTGTAGTAGGGGGTCACCACCAGCACGGCATCGGCGCCGCAGGACTCGGCGTGGCGGGCGAGCGCGATGGCCTCGGCGGTGTTGTTCGACCCCGCGCCGGCGATCACCGGGACGCGGCCGCGCGCCTCTCGGACGCAGACCTCGACGACGCGCATGTGCTCGTCGTGCGACAGGGTCGGGCTCTCGCCGGTCGTGCCGCAGGGGACCAGCGCGTGCGAGCCCTGGCCGATCTGCCAGTCCACGAGGGCGCGAAAGGCCGCCTCGTCGAAGGCGCCGTCCTTGAACGGCGTGACGAGGGCGGGCGCCGATCCCCTGAATGTCGCAGCCATCGGGTCAGTCACAGCCTCAACGTTGAACCGGCCTCCCCCACCAGAGCCCCATGCGTGCCGCATTTCGATGGCTGGTGGAGGTCGACACGGTCTACCGCGCCCGGGGGGACCTGGAAAGGCCTTTACCCAACCGTCATACGGACCCCGACCTTCCCCCATGGTTTAGTTTTCGTAAAGCTCGCGCATGCAGCATCGCGGGCATGACAGCGATCGTCTCCCGTCACCCTGGTGAGTGTATGGCCTACAAGGGTCTCAGAACCGTCTTGCTGGCCGGCTCGGCCCTGGCCTGCGCGGGGCTCTTCGTCCCGGCGGTCCGCCACGGCCTCGAGGCGATGCCGCGACGCTGGCTCGGCCCTGCGGCTCGGACCGCGGGGGCCCCGGTCCCGGGCGGCCTCTGGCTCGGGGCGACGCGCGCCGACATCCGCATGAGCGCCGCGCGGTCGAAATCGACGCTGCGCGCCGACGCCATCGCGTCGCCCCTGCGCGCCCTCGCCGACGCCATGACGGCGGCCGCGCCACCGGGCGGCGGCGGCCAGGCCGGCGATCCGCTGTTGGGTGCCGCCCGTCCCGGCCCCGGCGCCTCGCCCGTCGAGCCCGGCACCGCGACGGAGAACGGCGCGCCCGCCGGCCCGTCGGTGGCCGACAAGGACGGCGACGCGCCGCTGCTGCACCAGGCGATCGACGCCTACCGCCGCAACGACGTCGCGGCCGGCGACGCCGCCGCGCGCGGCCTGGGGAGCCCGCTCACGCGGCTCGTCGCCGAATGGGCCGCCGTGCGGCTCGACTCCCACCTCGTCGGGCTGCAGCGCCTCGACGCCTTCGCGGGGTCGCATCCCGACTGGCCGGCGCTCGGCTGGGTGAACCGCCGCATCGAGGAGGCCGTGGCGGCGACGCGCGACCCGGCCCTGATCGAGGCGCGGCTCGGCCCCGCGCCCAAGACCGTGGCGGGCCGCCTCGCGCTGGCGGAGGCCGCGCGCGGCCTCGGCCACGGCGACGTCGCGGCGCATCTGGTCCACGCGCTCTGGCGCGACGACGACCTGACGCCCTGGCAGCAGGCGCTCCTCGCCCACGACTTCGCCGACGTCATCGACCGCGACGACCACCGCATCCGGGCCGAGCGGTTCCTCTACAAGGAGAAGCTGGCGCCCGGCCTCAGGGAGGCCGCGATGGCCGGCCCGGACGTGCTGGCCCTGGCCAAGGCGCGCGCCGCGGTGGTCAACGGGTCGAACCTCGCCGAGGTCGCCCTGGCGGCGGTGCCGAAGCCGCTTCAGTCCGATCCGCTGACGATCTTCTCGCGGGTGCAGCGCCTGCGCCGGCTCGGCCGGGCCGAGGAGGCCGCCGACCTGATCCTGTCGGCGCCGCGCGACGCCGCCGCGATCGTCGACGGCGACGAATGGTGGACCGAGCGGCGCATCGTGCTGCGCAAGCTCCTCGACCTCGGCGATCCCAAGAAGGCGCTCCGCCTCTGCGCCGACATCGGCGACGCCGGCACGGCGTCGCGCATCGAGGCGGCCTTCCACGCCGGCTGGATCGCGCTGCGCTTCCTGCAGGACGCGCGGACGGCGGCCCCGCAGTTCGACGCGATCGCCCTCCTGGCCGAGACGCCGATCTCGAGGAGCCGCGCCGCCTATTGGCAGGGCCGCACCGCCGAGGCGCTCGGCGACGCCGACGGGGCCGAGCGGCACTACGGCGAGGCGGCGCGCTACTCGATCACCTTCTACGGCCAGCTCGCGGCGGCGCGCCTCGGCCAGGCGTCGCTGGCGCTCCACAGCGCATCGCCCGCCACGGGCGACGCGCGCAGCGACGCCGTGAAGGTGGCGGACTATCTCTACGGCCTGGGCGAGACCGAGATCGCCCTGTCGCTGGCCCTCGACATCGGCAAGGCCGAGCCGTCGGACGCCCAGGTCGGGGCGCTGGGCGAGGTGCTGGAGCGCAACCGCGACGCCCGCACCACGCTGATGATCGGCAAGGCCGCGACCCAGCGCGGGCTGGCGCTCGACGACACGGCCTTCCCGACCTTCGGCATCCCGAGCTTCAACCCGCTGCCGAACTCGGCCGACCTGTCGGTCGTCTACGCCATCGCCCGCCAGGAGAGCGAGTTCGACCCGCGGTCGCTGTCCTCGGCCGGCGCCAAGGGGCTGATGCAGATGATCTCGTCGACCGCGCGGGTCACCGCCAGCCGGGCCGGCATCGCCTACGACGACGGACGCCTGTCGAGCGACCCCGCCTTCAACGCCCAGCTCGGCGCCGCCCATCTCGGCACGCTGCTCGACGAGCAGGGGGGCTCCTACATCCTGACCTTCGCGGCCTACAACGCGGGGGGCCGGGCGGTCCACGACTGGATCGCCGCCTACGGCGACCCGCGCAAGCCCGGCATCGACATGGTCGACTGGATCGAGCGCATTCCCTATTCGGAGACGCGCAACTACGTGCAGCGCGTGATGGAGAACCTGCAGGTCTATCGCGCCAAGCTCGGGCGGCCCGCGATGCTGCTCGTCGGCGCCGAGCCTCCGCCGCCCATCCGCAAGGGCACGTGAGCGCGCCCGCGAGCCGCGCTGAACGCCCGCCGGGCCGAGAGGACGCGATGAGCGACGCCGACCCCGCCAGCCGCTTCGTGTCGTCGCCGGACGGGCTGCGGCTGCACTGGCGCGCCGTCGGCCGCGCCGCCGCCGGCGCCCTGACGGTGGTCTGCCTGCCGGGCCTGACGCGCACCACGGCGGATTTCGAGATCCTGGCGGCGCATCTCGCGGGCGGCGGCGCGGGCGGGCCACCGCGGCGCGTCCTGTCGCTCGACTATCGCGGGCGCGGCGGCTCCGACCGCGATCCGAAGCCCGAGCGCTACAGCGTGCCGGTCGAGGCCGGCGACGTGCTGGCCGTGCTGGCGGCGGCGGAGGTCGAGGAGGCCGTGTTCGTCGGCACTTCGCGCGGCGGCCTCATCACCATGGCGCTCGCCGCGTCGAGGCCTGAGATGATCCGCGGGGCGGTGCTGAACGACATCGGGCCGGTGCTGGAGGCGGCGGGGCTGGAGCGCATCCGGGGCTACGTCGGCCGGCTGCCGCCGCCGCGGGACTGGGACGACGCGGTGCGCACCATCCAGGGCTACGCCGGCGCCCAGTTCACCGGACTGTCGGGCGAGGACTGGCTCTATTTCGCCCGCACCACCTTCACGGAGCGCGACGGGGTGCTCTCCGGCCGCTACGACCCGGCGCTGACGCTGGGCCTGCGCGACCTCGATCTGAGCCAGCCCCTGCCGACGCTGTGGGCGCAGTTCGAGGCGCTATCGGGCGCCCCGCTGCTGGTCATCCGCGGCGAGACCACCGACCTCCTCTCCGAGGCCACGGCCGCCGCGATGATCCGCCGCCACCCGGATGCGGCGCTCTTCACCGTGCCCGGCCAGGGCCATGCCCCGCTGCTGCACGACCCAACCACGCTGGCGCGGATCGCCGCGTTCGCGCGGAAGTGCGACGAGGCGGCCCGATGAGTCGGGCGCCTATGGCGGGACGAGGTGGCATTGTGGCGGATGGGCCTGATTAGACTCGGCGCTCATCGCCATGGCGCCGGGTCGTTACAGGCGAAGAGAATTTCGGCCGGGAAGGCGAAATCAAGTCGAAGACCGTTGCCGATCCAAGCTGCCGTCGGCGATGTCGGAGGCTGGGCACCCCGACCTTTCATCTGCGTCGGTTCTTTTTGAATGGTCCTCGCAGACGTGAAACGAACCGCCCTTCCGGTTCGCTTCGGGGTATACCCATAGCGAACCGGTCTCAGGTGTCATCAGCGTCAGGCCTGCCTGACTGGAACGTGATGGCGACAGAGCGCGCACGGATCCGACCGTCCAGGCCGTAGCAGGGCTCAAGCTCGATTTTGATGTCCTGCGGTGAAGGAGCGAGTGCGAGGTACGCCCGGCGCTCCGGACGGTCAGGAGCGCGGCGCAAGGTCAGTCCACCGATCACGTTTTGAACGCTAAACCCGTCGAGCTTCAGGTCCATAATGCCGTCGAGGGCAAAGGTCACAACGGCACGCCGTTCACGCGCTTTGGCTTCACCAGCACGGTCCACAACGACCCAACCATGGACGCGGAGCGTGCTCGTTCCATCGCGGTCGAGGCACAGGGCCAGGATCTCAGCATCGCTAAAGGCAGGCGTTCGGCCGAAGTAGGCCAATAGCTCAAGACCACCCGGCACCTCTGCATAGATACTAGAGCATTTTCCGTTTACACCGGCTCGTAGCCTGCAGCGTTGAAGGAGTTGGCGCATTCTCCCTGGTCGAAGAGAGGAATGGCTTCAGCTATGGCGGTCCACAGGTCCGGTATGGTGCGGGCGGCGGCTTTGCGGAGCAGCGCCTTGAGTTTGGAGAAGGCCTGTTCGATCGGGTTGAAGTCCGGGCTGTAGGGCGGGAGGTGCCGCAGCGACGCGCCCGCCGCTTCGATGGCGGTTCGCACGCCGGAGTTCTTGTGAGCCGGTAGATTGTCCATGACGACGATGTCGCCCGGTGACAGCGTGGGCACGAGCACCTGCTCGACATAGGCCAGGAAGGCCGTTCCGTTCATGGCGCCGTCGAGCACCATCGGCGCCGTCATGCCGCTCAGGCGAAGGCCGGCCGTGAAGGTGGTGGTCTTCCAGTGTCCGTGGGGAACGGAGGCCCTGCAGCGGTCGCCACGCCTGGACCGCCCCCTCAGCCTCGCCATCTTGGTCGAAGCACCCGTTTCATCGATGAAGATCAGCTTCTCGGGGTCGAGGTCGAGCTGGCTGTCGAACCAGGACTGCCGAGCTTGGAGGACGTCGGGACGCTGTTGCTCCGCCGCATGCGCGGTCTTTTTTTAAAAGTCAGGCCGTGTCGGTCGAGGAAGGTCCAGATTGAGGTGATCCCGATCGTAACACCCCGTTCGCTGGCCAGGCGCTCGGCGATCTCGGCCAGCGAAATGTCCTTCGTGCCTCCCTCGACAAGCCCCAGGATGAAAGCCGCGTGTGGATCGAGCCGCGAGCCGCGAGGCTTTCCCTGACGCCGGGCCACCGCCTCGCCGCTCTGCCGATAGCGCCTCACCCAAACGATGGCCGTCGAGATGCCGACGCCGAACCGCTCGGCCGACTGCCGCGCCGACATTCCGTTCGTCGCGGCCTTGATCACCCGAGAGCGCAGATCAGAGCTGTAGGCCTGAACCATCGTCGCCTCCGCATCACCGGAGATGATGGATTCAGACTTCTACCCGCAAGAGAAGCACATCCCGAGTCGATGCCAGAAGAAACCGCTCTAGCCTCCTCACGCTGGATCACGATAACCTCCCGGGGACACCCTGACGGTAATTGCTCACGGGGTCGACATGCCGTTCAAGCTGGCAGGCTGATCGTCTCGCCTTTCAGCGTGAGGCGGATGGCGTCGATGGCGCGGACGGCGCGTCGTCGTGCGGTCTCGATGACGGACCTGGTGTCGGCGTAGAGATGAGCGCCCCACTCCTGGCGAAAGCCGTTGGTGATCTTGCGGTAGACCGCGCAGGGTCGCAGCGCGCGCTCCGACCCGTTGTTCGTGGCCTCCAGATCCCGGTTCTGGACGAAGACGAAGAGCTGGGCTCGGACCTTGAGGATCATGCGTTTGAGCTTGATCCCGGCGGGATGGGTAGGATCGAGCGCCATGATGCGGTCGAGGCGACGCTCCAGGTCGGCCTCGTAGGTTTTCAGGGTTGCGGTCTTGAGGTCTGCCCGCCGCCGCCCGATCGCGCAGGCCCGTTCGAGCAGGTCTTTCAGGCTGGGGCCCAGCACCGCGTCGCCGGCCTCGACGGCGTACTGGACGTCGCGGATCAGGTGCGCCAGGCAGACCTGATGCTCCTTCCTGGCCCATCCCGCCTGAGCGCCGAGGCGGTCCGAGGTCCAGAAGTCGGGGCGGTGATCGCCGAGGAAGGCCTCCACCACCGCCTTGGAGCGATGGGCGTCGGCGACGAAGACGGCGCTGTCGCCGTGATGGAACACCCACAGCCACCAGTTGGCGCGGCCGACCCGCACGCCGGTCTCGTCGGACGCGATCGCGGTGCCGGCGAGCAGGCGCGCCTTGATGAGCGACACCGCGGCCTTGAACGGCGCGGCGCCCGCCGACAGCATGTTGACGAGCGCGCCCTCGCTGATCGTCAGGCCGAACAGGTCGAGGAGCGCGTCGCGCAACCGCCCCAGCGGGATGCCCTGCACCGCGCGCAGATAGATCACGAAGGCGCGGATGTTGGCGCCGAACGGCGAGCCCGGTTCCAGACCTGCGGGCGCCTGCGCCTTGAAGCGCCTGGCGCAGCACGGGCATATGCCGCCATGCAGCGACACGCGCGTCACGTCGGGCTCGATCGTCGGGATCTCCACCCGGTCGTAGGTCTCGCAGGGGCTCTGCTCCGCCCCCGACACGTCGGCCCCGCAGGCCTGGCACGACAGTGCCAGCACGTCGTGGTGGCGGGTGGGGTTGGGATGCAGCAGGCGATGGGCGCCGGAGTGCGGCTTGCCCTTGCGCTTCGGAACCGAGGCCAGCGACGGCTTCTGCCCCTTCGACGGCGGCAGGCTCGAGTTGTCCGGCGTCTTCGTCGGCAGGCCGAGCTTGGCCTCCAACTCCGCGACACGCGCCGCCAAACGCGCGTTCTCGGCCATCAAGGCGGCATTCTGCGCCACCAGCACCTCGATCCGCTCCAACAGAGCGGCGATCAGGGCATCCTTGTCGGTGGGGGCGGCGGGCGTGTTCACGCCACCCTTGATTCACGTCCCAAGGCTGGAGTCGACCGAAAAATCCGACCTCTCCCGCCCGCCCGAACCCGCGTACCTGCCCAGGGGACCTGAGCAATTACCCCTGACGTACGCCCACATGAAGCGCTGTCCGGACCGCGACGTCGATGGCCGAGCCGACTCCCATTTATCTGTTCCGCTCCGAAGCCATCGTAGCAGGAAGCAGCACCATCGTTTGTGCGGCACCTGCTCACCTCGTAGTGTCTGCTTACAGTGGCGGGGGTCATCTCGACCATGAAGGGGTTCGGCGCGCGTTCGGCGGCTATGCCTTCTATCGTGGTGACGAAACCCGGGAGACCTTCCTAGCCGTCTGGGGTGCACGGAACGCCTCTCGTTTCCGCACAGCGCTCCGCTACAGGGGACCCATCACCATCATGCGCGAGCCACCGCCTGCCCGTCTGACTTGGCTCTGTCGGAATGTCGAACGTCCGCCCACTTCCGAGCACCACGGGACCGGGTGAGGGCAAAGGCACCAGTTCGCTTGAGGTGTAATCAAAACGAACCAGCGTCGGCGCGCTACCGGCAGCCGCCCGCGCCGGTTCCCTCCGGGCACACCCCAACGGGGCATGGTATCTCGCCAGGGTATCGTTGAGCCTGCAGATGCGTGAACTTTGGCCAGCTTGGGTGGTCTGAATAGGCTATCCTGACCGCGTTGCGGGATAGGGCGCCGAATGGACGAGAAGACGAGAGCGAGCCTGCTGATGGCGGGGTTGCCCCGGACGGCCAAGGTGATCGAGATCGGTCCCAGCCTACGCCCTCTGGCGCCCAAGCGGGACGGCTGGAAGGTGACCATTGTGGACCACGCGACCCGTGAGGGGCTGATAGCGAAGTACCACGAGGATCCTGCGGTGGACCCGGATGTAATCGAAGAGGTAGACCTTGTGTGGCAAGGCGGTGCTCTGACGGACCTCGTGGGAGAGGCGTCCTGGGGCACCTACGACGCCTTCATCGCCAGCCACGTCATCGAACACACAACGGACCTCGTCACCTTTCTTCGGTCCGCTAGGGTGCTTTTGAAGGACGAGGGCGTCGTCATTTTGGCGTTGCCGGACAAGCGCAAATGCTTCGACGTTTTCCGCCCCGTGTCCACCACGGGGGACGTGCTGGAGGCTTTCCTCCAGAAACGGGACAGACACACAATCCGAACCCACTTCGACTTCTGCATGTATCATGCGAAGCGCAACGACAATCCTGGATGGCACTTGGGGGAGCAAGGGGCGCCCGTCATGCCCTACCGGATAAGGGATGGACTGGTCGTGGCGGCCCTCGCAGATAGGGCGGAGTACGTCGATGCACACGCTTGGACGTTCACGCCGTCCAGCTTCGAGCTGATGATCCTGGAACTGCGCGCCATGGGCGTCCTCTCGCTGTCGATCGAAAGGACGGAACAAGCCTACTACACCGAGTTCTTCGCTTGGTTGCGGCCTTGTGAGGAGATCGAGGATGACGAGACCGTCCACAGCTACAGGAAAGGCTTGTTGGAGAGAGTGGCCGTGGAGCAAGCCGATATAGCTCGACAGATAGCAGGAAGTCCTCTGAATTCCCCAGAGGACTTGAAAACCGTACTCTGAGGACTCCTTCGGGAAACTTGGTGTTTTGACGTATGTCGATTTTTGATGCATTGCGTGCTGGCGGTCCTGCCTATTACCTCTTGCAATTCTTGTATAAGTATGCCGCTGGGGGACCGACCGGGCCGGGCCCCCACGGGCTTTCGAGGCCGGTTCGCTTTGGGTGGACCTAAAACGAACCAGCGTCAAACGAACCAGCGTCGGCGGAGTGCGATGGTCAGGATCCTTCATCGCCTCGACCCACATTGTGAAATCGCTCGCAATAGTGCCCCCCTGAGGGGCGGTTTTCGCGTCCGATCGTGACCCCCTCGACCGCTGGGTATCAGCGTCCCTTCCATGGCCCTTTTGGCCGGGAAGGGTTTCAGGGGGATGATTTCCGTGGACATGATCGGCCGGATCCGGCGTGCGTATTTCGAGCAGCACCGGCCCATCAAGGAGATCGTCCGGACGCTCTCGGTGTCGCGTGCGACGGTGCGCAAGGTGGTTCGCGGTCAGGCGACCGAGTTCAAGTACGAGCGTGGTGTGCAGCCGGCCCCGAAGCTCGGCGAGTGGGTCGAGGCTCTGACGGCGATCCTGGAGCGGGAGGCCAAGTTACCGCGTCGGGAACGCCGCTCGACGCAGCGCCTGTTCGAGGAGCTGCGCGGTCAAGGATATGACGGTGCCCATGACAGCGTGCACCGCTTCGCCAAACTCTGGCGCGAGGAACGGGCCCGCGTTCCGGTTCGGGCGTTCGTGCCGATGAGCTTTGCCCCGGGCGAAGCCTATCAGTTCGACTGGAGCCATGAGACGATCACGCTCCAGGGGCTGCCGCTGACGATCAAGGCGGCGCATATGAAGCTGTCGCACAGCCGCATGCCGTTCGTGCGTGCCTACTTTCGCGAGACCCAGGAACTGGTCTTCGACGCTCACGACAAGGCATTCGCGTTCTACGGCGGGGTCTGCCGGCGCGGCATCTACGACAACATGAAGACGGCAGTGGAAGCCATCTTCGTCGGCAAGGCGCGGCAGTACAACCGTCGCTTCCTTCAGATGTGCTCGCACCACCTGATCGAGCCGGTCGCGTGCACGCCGGCGGCCGGGTGGGAGAAGGGGCAGATCGAGAACCAGGTCGGCACGCTGCGCGATCTGCTGTTCCGCCCCAAGCCGAGGGTCAAGAGCCTCGCCGAGTTGAACGGGTGGCTCGAAGATCAGTGCATCGCCTACGCCAGGCGGACCCGGCACCCGGAGTTCAAGGAGCGCACCGTCTGGGATGCAGCGCGGCAATCACGGTGAGACAGCGCGTCAATCAGGATGAGAACTGCCGCTGTGCCGTTTCCTGAGGGAGAGCGAAGCTCGACCGAGGGGAACGGCACAGCGGCAAAGGCCTCTCAAGGGCTCGGGTGGTGATCGCGGTCGGCCGGCAGTGAGGACGCCCTTCCTCGTCAGGAAGGAGGGCTTCCGTGCCCGGCCGCCATGTGACCGATCACCAGATGAGGCTCTTCATGCAATTCCGTCAGACCGACACCGTGGCGGCGGCCGCCGCCAAGGCGTCGATGAGCAGGGCGACCGGATATCGCACCGCTCGAGACCCGCGCCTGCCCTCGATGCGCCAGGCCCCTCGCGGCCGCCGGCGGCCCGACCCGCTCGCCGCGGTGTTCGAGGCCGAGATCGTGCCGATGCTCGAAGCCGCGCCCGGCCTGCGCGCGATCGCGATCTTCGAGGAGATCGTCCGGCGCCATCCCGATCTCGGCACCGGCATCCGCCGCACGATCGAGCGCCGGATCCGCTCCTGGCGCGCCATGCACGGCGAGGAGCAGGACGTGATCTTCCGCCAGACGCATGAGCCCGGGCGCACCGGGCTGTCCGACTTCACCGACATGGCCGATCTCGGCATCACGATCGCCGGCGTCGCGCTCGATCACAGGCTCTACCACTTCCGCCTCGCCTATTCCGGCTTCGAGCACGCGCACGTAATCCTCGGCGGCGAGAGCTTCGTCGCCCTGGCCGAGGGGCTGCAGAACGCCTTGTGGCTGCTTGGTGGGGCGCCGCACCAGCATCGCACCGACAGCCTGTCGGCGGCCTTCCGCAACCTTGACGCGGCGGCGGAGGCCGACCTCACCCAGCGCTACGAGGCGCTGTGCTCCCACTACGGCATGACGCCGACCCGCAACAATCCCGGCGTGGCCCACGAGAATGGCGCGATCGAGGGCCCGCATGGCCATCTCAAGCGCGCGCTCGCCGATGCCCTGCTGCTGCGCGCTTCGTCCGACTTCCCCGCTCTCCCCGCCTACCGGGCCTTCGTCGACGAGATCGTCGGCCGCGCCAATGCCCGCAACGCCAAGCGGATCGAGAGCGAGCGTCCCCATCTCCGGCGTCTGCCCGACCGGCGCACCTGCGACTACGAGGACGTGACGGTGCGCGTCACATCCTCGGGCGGGTTTCGGCTGCGCAAAGTGTTCTACACCGTGCCCTCGCGCCTCGTCGGCCACCGGCTCCGTGTGCGCCTCTACGACGACCGGCTCGAGGTGTTCGTCGGCGGCACACCTCTGATGACCCTGCCGCGTGGACGCCCTCGGCCGGACGGGCGCGACGAGAGCGTCGTCAGCTACCATCACGTGATCCACGCGCTCCGGCGCAAGCCGATGGCGCTGCTCGGCCTCGTCTACCGCGACCGGCTGTTCCCGCGCGAAGCCTACCGGCAGACCTTCCAGGCGCTGCTGGCCGATAGCTCGGAGCGGGACGCCTGCCGCACCATGGTGGCACTGCTGGCTCTCGCCCACAACCGGAACTGCGAGGCCGAACTCGCCGCATGCCTCGCCGACGGGCTTCGGGCCGGCATATTGCCCGACATCGCCGAGTTGCGAACCCGCTTCGCCCCCGACCCCACCTCGGTGCCCCACGTCACCATCTCGCTCGTGTCGCTGAAGAGCTACGAGAGCCTGCTCGGCTCCGTCGTGACGGGAGAGGCCGCATGAACGCCTCCGCTCCGATCGACGCCGTTCGCCTCGGCCTCATGCTGAATGAGCTGCGGCTGCCGACCATCAAGACCATGTGGGCCGACTTCGCCGCCCGCGCCGACAAGGAGGGCTGGCCGGCAGCGCGCTTCCTCGCCGCAATGGCCGAGCATGAACTCGCCGAGCGCGACCGGCGACGCATCGAGCGCCACCTCACCGAAGCGCGGCTACCTCCGGGCAAGACGCTCGACAGCTTCGACTTCGACACCGTGCCGATGATCTCCAAGGCCCAGGTGATGGCGGTCTCGGCCGGCGACGCCTGGCTCAAGACCGGCGCCAACCTCCTGCTGTTCGGGCCGCCCGGCGGCGGCAAAACCCATCTCGCGGCGGCGATCGGCCTGGCACTCGTCGAGAACGGCTGGAAGGTGCTGTTCACCCGCACCACCGACCTCGTCCAGAAGCTCCAGGTGGCGCGCCGCGAACTCGCCCTCGAAGCGGCCCTCAACCGCCTCGACAGGTTCGACCTCCTCATCCTCGACGATCTCGCCTACGTCACCAAGGACCAAGCCGAGACCAGCGTGCTCTTCGAACTGATCGGCGCCCGCTACGAGCGGCGCTCCATGCTGATCACCGCCAACCAACCTTTCGGCGAATGGGACAAGGTATTTCCTGACCCCGCCATGACGCTCGCCGCGGTGGACCGCCTCGTTCACCACGCGACCATCTTCGAAATGAACGTCGAGAGCTACAGGCGACGCGTCGCCCTCGAGCGCAAACGCGGACCCGGCCGACCTCCTACCCGCGCGACAATCAAAGCCTCGGCTGATTGACGCGCCACGACAATCAGCGCCGAAAGCATCTTGCGCAATGACGGCCGAACGGGCCATCATCCCGACCGCCGCGACACTACCTGTCTCATCCTGATTGTCGCCGCGCTCTCATCCAGATCGACGCGCTACACTGGGACGTGTTCCAAGACGAACGCGCCAGCCTGATGGAGCTCCGCGGACCGTTCGACGGCTTCGTCGAGAAGGCGGTCCGGGCCGCCACGACGTGCCTGATCATGGCCGATCACAATCGCTACAGCGTCGACGCGCGCGCCGCGGGGCGGATGGTGCTGGTGCGCTCCCATGCCGAGCGCATCAAGGTGCTGCTCGACGATGAGGTCGTCGCCGACCATCCCCGCATCTTCCGGCGCGACCAGGTCGTCTACGATCCCTGGCATTACCTGCCTGTCCTGCTCAAGAAGCCCGGCGCCCTGCGCAACGGGGCGCCCTTCAAGGATTGGGATCTGCCGCCGGCCTTGGCCCAGGTGCGCGCCAAGCTGAAGAGCCATGCCGACGGCGATCGTCAGTTCGTCACCGTGCTGGGCGCCGTGCTCGACCACGGCCTGGAGGCGGTCGAGACCGCCTGCGCCGAAGCCCTGACGGCCGGCCTCGCGAGCGCCGCCGTCATCCTGACGGTGCTGGCGCGACAGCGCCAGCCGGCCGAACCGCCCAGCATCACGACGCCGGACGCGCTTCGCTTGACGATCGAACCGTCGGCCGATTGCGGCCGCTACGACAGCCTGAGGAGGGTCGCCTGATGGAACGTCACGATATTCTGGAGGCGATGAGCGATCTCAAGCTCTACGGCATGCGCGCCAGCTTCGACGAGATCGCCGGCAAGGGGCTCGCCCGACGGGACGAGATCTATCCGCTGGTCGCCAGCCTGATCCGGGCCGAGCGAACCCATCGTCAGGCCCGCTCGATCAGCTATCGCATGGGGGGCGCCAAGTTCCCGGTGCTCAAGGACCTTGACACGTTCGTGTTCGCGGAGACGCCTGTCGATGAAGGCCAGGTCCGCGAGCTTGCGACCGGCGCCTTCCTGGATGCCAAGCGTAACACGATCTTCATCGGTGGAACCGGCACCGGCAAGACGCACCTTTGCATCGGCGTCGCCTCGGCGGTGATCCGCACCAGGGCACGGGGGCGCTTCTTCAATCTCGTCGATCTGGTCAACCTGCTCGAGCAGGAGAAGTCCGCCGGCCGCAGCGGGCGCCTCGCCGAGAACCTGTTGCGCTACGATCTCATCGTCATCGACGAACTCGGCTACCTGCCTTTCAGTCAACCCGGCGGCCAGTTGCTGTTCCACCTCATCAGCAAGCTTTACGAAAACACCTCGCTGCTGATCACGACCAATCTCGCCTTCGCCGATTGGCCTCAGATCTTTGGCGACGCCAAAATGACCACAGCAATGCTTGATCGCCTCACCCACCATTGCGACATCATTGAGACCGGCAATACCAGCTGGCGCTTCAAAACACGAAGCTGAGGTCGGCCTCCGAGCTTACCCACGTGGGCGCACAGGCACCTCCCACGCCCTCCGCTTCGCGCAACGCAAAAGCGCTGCGCTCCGGGCGCGGGTCCCTCCTATGCCCCCACGTGGATAAGCTCGGCCCGGTCTTCCAAGGGGTCGGTATTCGACGCGAAACAGGGGTCACGGTTCCAAGCGATTTGACAGCCCCGAAGGTCGCGGTGGCGTCGATCGCGCCCGTCAGGAACCCCTTGCCGAGCGGGGCGAAGGGCACGAAGCCGATGCCCAGCTCTTCCAGCAGGGGCAGGATTTCGACCTCGGGCTCGCGCCACCACAGGGAATACTCGCTCTGGAGCGCCGCCACGGGCTGTACGGCATGCGCCTGGCGGATCGAGGAGGGCCCCGCCTCCGACAGCCCGAAATGCCCGACCTTACCGGCCTGGATCAGCTCCTTGACCGTTCCAGCGACGTCGGCCATCGGCACGTTGGGATCGACCCGGTGCTGATAGAACAGGTCGATGCGGTCGGTGCGCAGGCGCTTGAGCGCGGCGTCGCAAACCGCGCGGACCTGCTCGGGCCGGCTGTCGAGGCCCTTGGTCGGCACGGCGTCCACGAAGCCGAACTTGGTGGCGATCACCACCCGGTCGCGGCACGGCTCCAGGGCCTCGCCCACGACCTCCTCATTGGTGTACGGGCCGTAAGCTTCGGCGGTGTCGAAGAAGGTCACGCCGCGCTCGACGGCCGCACGGAGCAGCTTGACCGCCTCGCCGCGATCGGTCGCCGGGCCATAGCCGTGGTCGAGGCCCATGCAGCCGAGGCCGAGGGCGGAAACTTCCAGGCCGCTGCGGCCGAGGGTGCGCTTTTTCATGCTGCACTCCTGAAACCGTGTCAGTGCCCGCTCATCGCGAGCACCTGGGCGGGCAGGCGCTCGCCCTGGACCGAGATCGCGGCGACGGCCTGGGCGATTTCAGCCAGGTCGCCGGCCGAAAGCTGGATAAAGGCGGCGCCCAGGTTTTCTTCGAGGCGGTGCAGCTTGGTGGTGCCGGGGATCGGAACGATCCAAGGCTTCTGCGCCAGCAGCCAGGCGATGGCGATCTGGGCCGGGGTGGCGTCCTTGCCGGCCGCGATGCGGCCCAGCAGCTCCACGAGCGCCTTATTGGCCTCGCGCGCCTCCGTCGTGAAGCGGGGGCTGTTGGCCCGGAAATCGCCCTTGCCGATCGTCGTGCCGGCGTCGATCTTCCCGGTCAGGAAGCCCTGACCGAGCGGACCCCACGGCACGAAGCCGATGCCCAGCTCCTCGCAGGTCGGCAGCACTTCTGCCTCGGGATCGTGGGTCCACAGTGAATATTCGCTCTGGACGGCCGCCACGGGCTGCACCGCGTGGGCACGGCGAATGGTTTTGGCCCCGGCTTCCGACATGCCGAAATGGCCGACCTTGCCGGCCTGGATCAGCTCCTTGACCGCGCCGGCGACGTCCTCGATCGGCACGGCCGGATCGACGCGGTGCTGACAGAGCAGGTCGATGCGATCGGTGCGCAGGCGCTTGAGCGAGGCCTCGACCATAGCCTTGATG
The DNA here is from genome assembly GCA_965214345.1 of Lichenihabitans sp. Taxonomy (GTDB): domain Bacteria; phylum Pseudomonadota; class Alphaproteobacteria; order Rhizobiales; family Beijerinckiaceae; genus Lichenihabitans. The sequence goes on from CBDCBJ010000001.1 coordinate 260,278, forward strand.
TGGGCCGGCTGGCTGTCGAGCCCGCTCCGGCGTTCCCCGGTGGAGGGGTCGATGTCGAAGCCGAACTTGGTGGCGATCACGGCCTGGTCGCGGAAAGGCCCCAGGGCCTCGCCCACCATTTCTTCGTTAGTAAGGGGGCCGTAGGCTTCGGCCGTATCGAACAGGGTCACGCCGCGCTCGAAGGCAGCGCGGATGATCTTGATCGCGTCCTCGCGGGGTGTTTCCTGGCCGTAGATGATGCCGAGACCCATGCAGCCATAGCCGATAGATGAGACTTCTAAACCGTTACTGCCGAGAACGCGCTTTTGCATGGGATATGTTCCTTTTCGATTCAGGCTTGATCTTGTGAACTGTCCCAAATTTAGCACTCGACCGACCATGCGACTATGCTTTAGAATTGACATACAGTGATGAGGAACGCTCACAAGTGACGCGCGAGAGCCTGAACGACCTGATGGCCTTTCTCGCCGTCGCCCGTGAGGCGAGCTTCACGAAGGCGGCCGCCAAGCTCGGCGTGACGCCATCGGCGCTGAGCCATACGATCCGCGGCCTGGAGAGTCGGCTGGGCTTGCGCCTGCTCACCCGCACGACTCGCAGCGTCGCGTTGACCGAAGCCGGTGAGAGACTGGTCAGCACCGCCGGCCCTCACCTGGACGGGGTCAGGCAGGCCTTGGTGGCGCTGACCGCCCTACGCGACCATCCGGCCGGGACGGTGCGCATCTCGTCGGGCGAGCACGCCGCCGAGACCCTGCTTTGGCCGGCCTTGCGCCGCGTGTTGCCGGACTACCCGGCCGTCCATGTGGAGCTGGTGGCCGACAACAGCCTGACCGATATCGTGAGTGAACGCTACGATGCCGGCGTGCGCCTCGGCGAGCAGGTCGCCAAAGACATGGTGGCGGCGCGCATCGGCCCGGACCTGCGCATGGCCGTGGTCGCCACCCCCGGCTATCTGGCCGCGCACGGCGCCCCCGAGACCCCGCAAGACCTGACCGCGCATCAGTGCCTCAACCTCCGCATGCCGACCGCCGGCGGCTTGTTTCCTTGGGAGTTCGAGCGCGCCGGCCGCGAGCTGCGGGTCAGGGTGGAAGGGCAATGGGTGTTCAACACCGCGACGCTTGCGGTCCAGGCCGCCTTGGACGGCGTCGGGTTGGCCTGGGTTACGGAAGACCGCGTGGGCGACCACCTCGCGGCCGGACGGCTGTTGCGGATGCTGGACGAATGGTGCCCGTCGTTCTCGGGTTATCACCTCTACTATCCGAGCCGCCGTCAGCACTCCCCGGCATTCACTCTGGTGTTGGAGACTCTGCGTTATCGATCGTGACGCCACCTCTGCCTTGCTGATGATAGGGGTATGCCCATAGCGAACCGATCGAACCAGACCTCCGCTCTGGCCCAGCACAGCCCAGGCCCCGCCCTGACGCCTCCGCGCCGGTCCGTCGGAGCGGTCGCCACGCCCCGGCGTCATCCGATCCGCCGATCACGCCGGCCCACGACGCCGCCGATGCGGCTTCCGCGACCCCGCGCCCTCCTGTAAGGATCGAGCCGCGGCAACGAGCACTGGGGGCGCGATGACGGGCGAGGCGATCGTGCTGAGGCTGGGCACACGGGGCAGCCCCTTGGCGCTCGCCCAGGCCTACGAGGCCCGGTCCCGGCTCGCCGCCGCCCACGGCTGGGCGGAGGGGCGCGTCGAGATCGTCGTGATCAAGACGACGGGCGACGCCATCCAGGACCGCGCCCTGTCGGAGGCCGGCGGCAAGGGGCTGTTCACCAAGGAACTCGACGTCGCCCTGATCGAGGGCGACATCCATCTCGCGGTCCACTCCGCCAAGGACCTGCCGACCGCGCTGCCGCCCGATATCGCGCTCTCGGGCTTCCTGCCGCGCGAGGACGTCCGCGACGCCCTCGTGTCGCGCGACGGCGCGAGCCTGGCCGACCTGCCGCGCCATGCCGTCGTGGGCTCGGCCTCGCTGCGGCGCCAGGCGCAGCTGCGCAAGCTCCGCCCCGACATCGACGTGCGGCTCCTGCGCGGCAACGTGCAGACCCGGCTGCGCAAGGTCGACGAGGGCGAGTACCACGCCACGATCCTCGCCATGGCGGGGCTGAAGCGCCTCGGCCTGACGGGGCGCGTGAGCGAGCCGCTGGCGCTCCACGACTTCCTGCCCGCGGTGGGCCAGGGCGCCATCGCGGTCACGGCGCGGGTCGGCGACGGCGCCACCGCGGACCTGCTCGGGGCGATCCTCGACGGCGACACGGGGGCGGCCCTCGCCTGCGAGCGGTCCTTCCTCGCCGTGCTCGACGGCTCCTGCCGCACCCCGATCGCCGGCTACGCCCGGGTCGAGGGCGGCGAGATCCTGTTCCGCGGTCAGGTGCTGGCGGCCGACGGGTCCGCCTCGGCCGAGACCGTGACCGACGGCCCGGTCGCCATCGCCGACCGGATCGGGCGCGCGGCGGGCGACGACCTCCTGGCCCGCGCGCCGCCCGACCTCCTGGCGTCGTTCCGCGGCGGGCCCTGATACGCGTTCCGGATGACGGGTTCGGGTGACATCCGAGCGGTCGCGCCCCGTCCGCCTCCTCCACCATGCTTCGCATGGTCCCCCTCCTCCGCGAGCGGAGGAGGACTGACCGGCGCCCGTCCGTGCCATCATACTCCTCTGCGGAGCGGAGGAGGGGGACCGCGCGCAGCGCGGTGGAGGAGGCGGACCGGGCGCCACCGAGGCAATCAGCCGGGCGCCGTATGACGCCACCGCCCGCTCGGCCGACGCGACCATGTCGCGGGCCGGAACGACATCCCGGCTCCGCGATTGTCGGGAGAGGCCGGCTTGGCCGGCGGCAGGGCGGGCGCATGACGGGACGCGAGGCGACGGACGGCGACCCACTCCCCGAACGCTCGCAGCGCGCGCTGGACCGCCTCGCCCACCCCGGCCGGCGAGCGCTGTCCTCCGCGCTCGACCTCCACGACTTCGAGCGCCTCGCCCGGCCGAAGCTGCCAAAGGCCGTCTTCGGCTACGTCGCCAACGGCGCCGAGGCCATGGCGGCGCGGGACAACAACCGCGCGGCCTTCGACCGGTGGCGAATGGTGACGCGCGTGCTGCGCGACGTGTCGCGGCGCTCCCAGGCGACGACGCTGTTCGGCCGGCGCTACGCCGCGCCCTTCGGCATCGCCCCGATGGGCGCCTCGGCGGTGGTGGCCTACGACGCCGACAACCGCATGGCCCGCGCGGCGCGCGACGCCGGCATCCCCTTCGCGCTCTCGGCCAATTCGATCACGCCGCTCGAGGAACTGGCCCAGACCAACCCCGACGCCTGGTTCGCCGCCTACCAGTCGCCCGACCACGGCGAGATCGAGCGCATGCTCGGCCGCGTCGCGCAGGCCGGCACCGATGTCTACATGCTCACCGTCGACGTGCCGGTGGGCTCGAACCGGGTGCAGGACAGGCGCGCCGGCTATTCCATGCCGCTGCGCCCGACGCCGAGGCTCGTCTGGGACGGCCTGACCCACCCCGGCTGGCTCGCCGGCACTCTCGCCCGGACCTTCGCCCGGCGCGGCTCGCCGGAGATCTCGAACCTCGACGTCGACCGCAGGATCAGGCTCTTCGACCGCGGCGTGCCGGTGATCGCCGGCCACGCCGACTTCGCCTGGCGCGAAGCCGAACTGATCCGCCGGCTGTGGAAGGGCAAGTTCGTCATCAAGGGCCTGCTGTCGCCCGCCGATGCCAGGCTCGCCCGCGAGATGGGCGCCGACGGCATCGTGGTGTCGAACCACGGCGGCCGCCAGCTCGACGCCGCGGTGTCCCCGCTCGAGGTCCTCCCGGAGATCCGGCGCGAGAGCGGCGACATGGCGGTGCTGGTCGACGGCGGCTTCCGCCGCGGGACGGACGTGCTGAAGGCCTTGGCGCTCGGCGCCGATTTCGTCCTGGTCGGCCGCCCGTTCCTGTTCGCCGCGGCGGTCGCCGGCGAGGCGGGCGTGCAGCGCGCCATCGGCATCCTGTCGAAGGAGATCGACATCGACCTGGCGCTGCTCGGCCTCGACGGGGTCGACGCGCTCGGGCCGGAGGTTCTGAGGGAGGCCGCCGCGCCGCGGCACAGGGGAGAGACCGCATGAGGATCGGCGACAAGGTGCGTTTCCGGCGCGACGCCACCCACCGCGACACGCTGGGCCCGATGGCCGACCAAGTCGGACGCGTCACCGACGTGGGGCTCGTCGACGGGGTCGAGACCCTGGTGGTGAGCTTCGGCGACAACGGCCCGCTCGAGGCCGGCGTGCCGGCCGCTGAGTTCGAGATCGCACGCGACGACGACGCCGAACCGCCCCGGACCTGACGCCCCGCTCACCTCACCTTCATCTTCAGCCCGGAGACTCCGGCATGACCCGCAGCGACAGCCTCGCCGCCCTGCCGGACCCGGCGCCCGGCGCTCCTCCGTCCGGGCCCAACCCGGTCGAAGTGCCTTTCGGCGAGCCGGTCGAGGTCCCGCAGGCCGAGCCCGAGGTGATCGATCCCGGGATCGGGATCCCCACGGGCCCGAGCCCGCCGCCCAGCCATCCCGGCACGCCGGGCGCCCCGACCTCGCCGGGGGTCGCCTGAGGTCGGAGGGCGGCCGGCCTATCTCTCCGGCGGCCGCACCCGCTTCGGCCGCGACGGCAGCGTCATGGCCTCGATGCGCAGCAGGCCGTCGAGTTCGGCCGGCGTGAGGAGGCCCTCCTCGAGCACGAGTTCGGCGACGCCGCGGTTCTCCGCCAGCGCCCGCTTGGCGATGCGCGACGAGGCCTCGTAGCCGAGCGCGGGGCCGAGCGCCGTCACGATGCCGATCGAGCCCTGCACCAGCGCCTCGCAGCGGGCGCGGTCGGCCTCGATGCCGGCGACGCAGCGGTTCGTCAGCGTGTCGATGGCGGCGGTCAGGACCTTCATCGAGTTCAGCACGCAATAGCCGATCGTCGGCTCGAAGGCGTTGAGCTGCAGCTGCCCGCCCTCGGCGCACATCGTCACCGTGAGGTCGTGGCCGATCACCAGGAAGGCCACTTGGTTGACCACCTCGGGGATCACCGGGTTGACCTTGCCGGGCATGATGGAGGAGCCGGCCTGGACGGGCGGCAGCCGGATCTCGGCCAGGCCCGTGCGCGGGCCGCTGGAGAGCAGGCGCAGGTCGTTGCAGATCTTCGACAGCTTCACGGCGATGCGCTTCAGCAACCCCGAGAAGAGCACGAAGGCGCCCATGTCGGAGGTCGCCTCGATGAGGTTCGAGGCCAGCACCATCGGCTGGCCGGAGAGCCGCGCCAGCTCCTCGACGGCGAGCGACGCGTAGCGCGGGTCGGCGTTGATGCCGGTGCCGATGGCGGTCGCCCCGAGGTTCACCTCGCGGAACAGGGCGGACAGGTCGCCGAGCCGCGCCACGTCCTCCTTGATGGTGACCGCGAAGGCGTCGAACTCCTGGCCGAGCGTCATCGGCACGGCGTCCTGGAGCTGGGTACGGCCCATCTTGACCACGTCGGCGAAATCGACCGCCTTGGTGCGGAACGCGAAGGACAGGTCGCCGAGCGCCCTGACGAGCGGCGCGGTGGCGAGGATGATGCCGAGCCGCAGCGCCGTCGGGTAGGCGTCGTTGGTCGACTGCGCCATGTTGACGTCGTCGTTGGGGTGGAGCGCCCCGTAGTCGCCGCGGGCCTTCCCCATCAGGCCCAGCGCCACGTTGGCGATGACCTCGTTGGCGTTCATGTTGGTCGAGGTGCCGGCGCCGCCCTGGATCGCATCGACCACGAACTGGTCGTGGTAGCGGCCCTCGGCGGCGATGAGCCGGCAGGCCTCGTCGATGGCCGCCGCCTTGGCGTCGTCGAGCAGGTGCAGGCGCCGGTTGGCGCGGGCCGCCGCCTGCTTGACCAGCGCCAGGGCGCGGACGAAGTCCGGAAAGTGCCCGACCGGCACGCCCGTGATGGGGAAGTTCTCGACCGCCCGCTTGGTGTGGACGCCCCAATAGGCCTCGGCCGGCACGTCGGCCTCGCCGAGCAGATCGTGCTCGCGGCGGGTCGCGACCTCCTTCAGCGCGATGGACTGCGTCGTGGCGAGCTGGAGGGTGGCGGCGGGGTCCTCCGGCGGGGGCGGGACGGGGGAGACGGCATCGGGTGGGGGCAAGGCGGGGCTCCGGAGGCCTGGATGCCCCATCCCGCCACATAGCCGATCGAAGCCCGAAAAGCTCGCTCACGACATCGCCATCGGGCTGCGGAGTCGTGCTGACCCGACCGACCTCGCCCCGCCTGCAGTGCGCTATGAGATATTCTCCATGGTAGACCTACGTCAGCCTGAGCGGCGCAGCGGAGGGCGTCGATGCCGACATACGAGCGCAATCCGAAACACAAGAGCTGGCTGCGACCCTTCGATCCCGATGGCACGCAGTGTCCGGCTTGGTCGCATGCGCGCGCCCAGGAACTCCTCGATGAGAGCTTAGCGGACATGACCGACAGCCGACGTTTCGCGACCGAGGCGGGGATGGCGTTCGCAGCCCGGATCACGCGCGACGATGTCTGGCACGGCTACCCGGTCCCTTGGTCGGAGGTGCCGGAAGCCATTCGCGAGACCCTGATCTCAGCCGGGAAGGTGTCTCGCCGGCAAATCAAGCGGCTGTTGTCCTCCGAGGCTCTGGCGGACGAACTCGAGCCGTGATGAACCCCCAATTCCACTGTTTCGGCGACAGACGCGTTTTCGCCATCGAGGCCAGGCTGTTGCCTGATCCCGATCCGGCGGGAGCGGCCCGGGAAGACGTCTGGTCCTACGGCGAATTCCGTGTCTTCGTGAAAGACCGTTGTCTCACGCGGCATTCGGTGCCGTCCGGCGTCCGGGAAGAGATCCGCTGGTATCTCGCTCCGCTGCTGCGTTGGTTGCACAGCGCTTGGCTGCCGCTTTTTCACGAGCAGCGCCTCCCATCTCTGGTCGGCAATCATGAGAATCTCGTTCTCCGCTTCGAGCAGGGTGAGAGGCTCCTGCTGGACGACGAGAGCAGTGGAGCGTCGGGTCGCCGTGGAGAGATGCAGGCTTGGCGACGGCGGCATGCGTTCTGGAGCGCTGCTTCAGGCGGAATTTTCCCGAACATCTGGTTTCGCCGGCAGAGCGACCTCTGCGAGGTCGCGTACGATCCTGGGGTGACGATCGGAGCTCCGCGTGGCTTCGAATTTCAGTTCACCCGTGGGGCTGTGTTGATCGACGTGGATATCGTCGCTCAGGCTTTCTCGGCTTTCATGCACTGGGGGGCGGAGGCCGGCGCCGGCGTGGCGCTACCCGACGAGAGCGCGACCGCCGCTCAGTCGGCGGAACGTTGGCTCATCGGCGAGCATCTCGCAGCGGTTTTGGTCAGGGCGAATGTGGCGGCGCAGCCCTTGATCCACGGCGTCATCGCCATGTCGTCCCCCGAAGTCGCCATGTTTGGCACATTGCGGCCCGACCTTTCGGACGAAGACGCGCAGGTCCTCCTCCGACAGCTCGATCGGGCACGTTCCGAAATGCCGGAGCGACCTGAACTGCAATCGCTCGTCATGGAGCTGGGAGCACCGACGCGGGATACAGCCTGGGAGCAGGGTTACGACCTAGCGCTCAGAACGCATGACGAACTCGATTCGATGAAGTCGTCGACGACGTTCATCGACATCGAGCGGATTCTCGCGGGTCTGGGGGTCAGCGTCGACGGCGTCCGTGTCGGGGACGTCAGTCTGAGGGGCGTGGCGATCGCTGGGCACGGGTTCAGTCCCACGGTCATCGTCAATGAGAGTGCGCGATGGAATTCGAGCGAACCCGGACGGCGGTTCACCCTTGCCCATGAATTCGGTCACATCCTCGGGGATCGGGGCCGAGCCCGCCGCGTCACGCATTCCAGCACGCCCTGGGCACCTGAGGCGGTCGAACGCCGCGCCAATGCCTTTGCCGCCATGTTCCTGATGCCGTATCGCGCGATAGACCTCGCCATCGATCAGATTGGACCGGTGATGGACGGCCGAGGGTTGACTCGACTGGCACGTAGATTGAGGTGCGGAAGGTTAGCGGTTCTCGAACACTTGAAGAACTTGGACCGGATCAGTTCCGACGCTTATTATCGGATCAGGACGGAGTTCGCCCAGGTCTGATCGAGGACGCTGGACCTGTCTCATTCCGCCGCCTCGGCCTTTCGCAGGCCCTCCATGTCGAACTGCAACCGCGCGAGCCGCGCGTAGAGCCCGTCGCGCGCCAGCAATGTCGCGTGGGTGCCCTCCTCGACGATGGCGCCGTCCTGCATCACGAGGATACGGTCCGCCGTCACCACGGTGGCGAGGCGGTGGGCGATGACCAGCGTGGTGCGGCCGCGCATCACCTCGCCGAGCGCGCGCTGCACCAGCGTCTCGCTCTCGGCGTCGAGCGCGCTGGTCGCCTCGTCGAGGAGCAGGATCGGGGCGTCCTTCAGGATGGCGCGCGCGATGGCGAGCCGCTGGCGCTGGCCGCCCGACAGCGTCACGCCGCGCTCCCCGACGAGCGTGTCGGCGCCGTCCGGCAGGGCCGAGATGAAGCCCCAGGCGGCGGCGCGCTCGGCCGCGGCCCGCATCTCGGCGTCGGTGGCGCCCGGCCGGCCGAAGCGGATGTTGTCCGCCACCGAGGAGGAGAAGATCGCCGGGTCCTGCGGCACCAGTGCGATCCGGGCGCGGATCGCCGCCGGGTCGGCCTCGCGCAGGTCGACGCCGTCGATCGTCACGCGGCCGGCCGAGGGGTCGTAGAAGCGGGTGAGGAGCTGGAACAACGTCGACTTGCCGGCCCCCGACGGCCCCACGATGGCGACGCGCTCCCCCGGCCGCACCGCGAAGGTGAGATCGTGCACGACGGCGTCGCGGTCGCGCGTCGGGTAGGCGAAGCCGACGCGCTCGAACGCGATGGCGCCGCGCGCCGGCTGCGGCAGGGTCTCGGGCTCGGGGGGCGCCGCGATGGCGGGCGCGATCGCCAGGATCTCGCTCAGGCGCCCGGCGGCGCCGGCGGCGGCCGACACCTCGTTCATCACCTCGCTGAGCTGGCCGAGCGCGCTGGCGCCGAAGACCGCGTAGAGCACGAATTGCGAGAGCATGCCGCCCGACATCCGGCCCGCGATCACCTCGTGGGCGCCGAACCAGAGCACGCCCACCACGCTGCCGAAGGCGAGGAAGATCGCCACGACCGTCAGCAGCGACCGGGCGCGGGCCGCCAGCGCGGCGGCGCGGTAGGACCCTTCGACGGCGCGGTCGAAGCGCGCGGTCGAGACGCCCTCGGCGCCGAAGGCCTGCACGGTCCGCATGGCGCCGAGGTTCTCGGTGGCGAACGACATCGCGTCGGCCAGCCGGTCCTGGGCGGCGCGGGAGCGGCGGCGCACGCCGCGGCCGGAGACCACCAGCGGAAGGACGATGACCGGGATGGCCAGCAGCACGAAGCCCGACAGCTTCGGGCTCGACGTGACCATCATGGCGACGGCGCCGACGAAGAGGAAGACGTTGCGCAGCGCCACCGAGGCCGAGGAGCCGAAGGTGGCCTTCAGCTGCGTGGTGTCGGCGGTCAGCCGCGACACGAGTTCGCCCGTCTGCGAGCGGTCGAAGAAGCCGGCGTCGAGCCGGGTGAGATGGGCGTAGAGGTCGGAGCGGAGGTCGGCGACGATGCGCTCGCCCAGCGTCATCACGAGGTAGAACCGCGCGCCGGACGCCAGGGCCAGCACGCCCACCACCGCCACCATGGCGGTGAAATAGGCGTTGATCATGCCCACGCGGTCGGGGACGAAGCCGAAGTCGACGAGGCGCCGGACGGCCTCGGGCACCACCAGCGTGGCCAGCGAGGCGACCATCAGGGCCAGCACGCCGAGCAGGATCCTCACCCGGTACCGCCGCACGTAGGGCAGGAGCGGCCTCAGGGCCGCGAGCGAGCCCCGCGGCGTCTCGGCCCCCGTCGCGCCCGCCGTTCTCCCCTTGCGTTTCATGCGTCCCCGCTGACTCTCGGTTTCACCGCGGCGCGCCGCGACGGTCTGGCCTTCGGCCTGCGTCTGGTCTATAGGCCCGCATCATCTTCCGTGCATGGCGAGATCACGAGGGCTTCGATGAGGCCTCACGCCGCCGTCCGTTTCGACCCGAGGCTCCCGATGAAGACCGCGACGCATCCCCACTACCACATGATCAAGGTCGTCATGACCGACGGCACCGAGTTCATGACCCGCTCGACCATGGGGGCCGAAGGCGACACGCTCAACCTCGACATCGACCCCAAGACCCATCCGGCCTGGACCGGCGGCTCCCAGCAGCTGATGGACCGCGGCGGGCGCCTGTCGCGCTTCAACTCGCGCTTCGCCGGCATCAACTTCGGCAAGAAATAACCCCGGCCCCGGCCGCGCCGCAAGGCGGCGGGGCGATGGGTCGCTGATCCCGCGACGGGCGGCGGCGTCACCGGCCGTCCCCGCGCCTCGACTCCGCCTCCCGTGAGGGGACGGGCGGGGGCGTCCGGCGCCGCCCCGCCAGGACCTCGCGGTAGAGGTCGAGCGTCCCGGTCTCCATCCGCTCGAGCGAGAACCGGTCGGCCACGTGGGCCTGGGCGCGCCGCGCCATCCCGTCTCGCGCGCTGGCGCCGAGCGCCAGGGCCTCCCCGAGCGCCAGCGCCAGGGCCCGCGGGTCGTCCGGCGGCACGCACCAGCCCGTCCGCGCCTCGACCGGGACGCGCGGGGCCGACAGCACCGTCTCGGGCACGGCGCCGAGGTCCGTCACCACGACCGGCGTCCCCATCGCCTGGGCCTCGACGGCCGAGCGGCCGAAGGCCTCGGGCTTGGTCGACGGCACCGCCACGACGCTCGCCGCCAGGAAGGCCGCCGGCATGTCGGCGACGTGACCGACCCGCTTGGCGATGCCGCCGAGGCCCGCCGCCGCGATGACGGCGTCGAGTTCCGCCGCGTAGCGGTCCCGCCCCTGCGGGTCGCCGGCCAGCACGAAGGCGGTGCCGCCGAGCCCCGCCTCGCGCAACAGGCGCGCCGCCTCGATCAGCACGCGCTGGCCCTTCCAGGCGGTGAGGCGGGCGGCGAGCAGGACGATGCGGTCGCCCGCCTCGACGCCCCAATCCGACCGCAGCTTCTCGACCCGCGCCGGCGACACCGCGCCGGGGGCGAACCGGCGCAGGTCAGTGCCGCGATGCACGACGGCGATCTGCGGCACCGCCCAGGGGTAGAGCGAGGCCACGAGGCCGCGCGTGTAATCGGAATTGGCGATCACCACGTCGCCGCGGGCCATCACGGAATTGTAGCGGAGCTTCAGCGCGCTGGTGCCGCCATAGGCGCCGTGGAAGGTGGTGACGAAGGGCGTGGAGGTCAGGCGCGTCGCGCCGAGCGCCACCCAGGCGGGCGCCCGCGAGCGGGCGTGGACGATGGCGGGCCGCTCGAGCCGGATGAGCCGCGCGAGCCGCGCCACGTTCCACGCCATGGCGGCGGGGTTCTTGCTGTCGGCGGGGAACGGGATCCAGATGCCGCCGCGGGCCTGCAGCTCGCTGACGAGCCTGCCGCCACGGCTGGCCACCAGCGCCCGGCCGCCCGCCTCGACGAGCGCGCCGGCGATGTCGATCGTGGTGCGCTCGGCCCCCCCGGCGTCGAGCGACGGGATGATCTGCAGCACCGTCGCGCCGGACAGGGACGCGGCCGTGGCGTCCCGGGATGAGGCTTGCGGCATCAGGCTCTACGGTGTTTCGTGCGCATGGATGAGCCTCCCCCCGATCGTCGTGCCCTGATTATGCCGCAACACGCTCCCCCGACAATGCTGCTCGTCCGCACCGCCCGGGGCGAACGCCGCCTCGCGGTCGCGCTGCGGCGGGCGCGCGATGGCGAGGGTGGGCGGCCCGGCCTCGTGTGGCTCGGCGGCTTCAAGTCGGACCTGACATCGGGCAAGGCCGTGGCGCTCGACGCCTGGGCGGGAGGGCAGGGGCGCGCCTGCCTGCGCTTCGACTATTCGGGCCACGGCGCGTCGGAGGGACGCTTCGAGGACGGCACGATCGGCCTCTGGCTCGACGATGCCCTGGCGGCGATCCGCGCCCTGAGCGAGGGGCCGCAGATCCTCGTCGGCTCGTCGATGGGCGCCTGGATCGCGCTGCTCGCCGTGCGGGCCCTGGCCGAGGCCGGGGAGGCGCACCGCGTCGCCGGCCTCGTGCTCATCGCCCCGGCGGTCGACTTCACGGAAGCGCTGATGTGGGCCCGGTTCAGCCCCGAGATCCGGCGCGAGATCGCCGAGACGGGGCGCTGGATGCGCGCCTCGCCCTACGGCCCCGAGCCCTATCCGATCACCCGCGCGCTGATCGAGGATGGACGACAGCACCTGCTGCTCGACGGGACGGTGCGGTCGCACGGGCCGGTCCACATCCTCCAGGGCATGGCCGACGAGGACGTGCCCTGGCGGCACGCCATGGTGCTCGTCGAGCACCTCGCCGCCGACCCCGTCAGCATCACGCTGGTGAAGGACGGCGACCACCGCCTGTCGCGCGACGAGGACGTCGTGAGGCTCCTGGCGGCCGTGGAACACCTCGTGTGAGGGATCGCGGTGAGGCGGGCGAGCGTTTCTGGAAGGAGCCGAAAGGGCGCCGTCAGACGTTGCTGCGCAGAGCGGACAGCGTCACCATGAGCGTCATGGGTTCGAGGGGCGACGGCTCGAAGCCCAACGCGATGGAGAAGGCCCTGGCGTCGTCGGATATGGCGTGGACCAGGATGCCACGGATGCCGATGGAATCGGCGGCATGCAAGACACGCTTGGCGCCATCACGGAACAGGGCGCGGCCGAGGCCATGGCCCTTGTGGCGATGATCGACGGCCAGCCGACCGAGGACCACGACAGGGATCGGTTCCGGCATGTTGCGGCGGAAACGGCCCGGCGCTGCGGCGATCTCGACGCCGCCGGAGGCCAAGGCATAAAAACCGATCACCTTCGCGGCTTCACAGGCGACGAAGGTGCGGTGGAAACGTAGATGGAATCGCGGTTCTCGCTTTCGTTGCGCGACCTAACGGATCCTTGTGGGGAGTGATTCGGATGGATACCTCTTAGAAGCCCGGAGTTTCCCGCTCTGACATCGGCTTTGATGGATTATAAAATGCAGAAGCAGATCATCACGGCCGTCTTCGACACCCGCACCCTTGCCGAAGCCGCCGCGAAGGCGCTTCGGCAATTGGGGATCCCGGCCACCGACGTGACGATGTCACCCGAGACCGCCGGCGATGAATTTGGCTCCAGCTACGCTACCAAGCCGGAGAAGACAGGCTTCATGGCGTCGCTCGAAAATCTCTTCGGCGGCTATGAGGATCAGGCAATTTACGCCGAAGTCGTGCGTCGCGGCGGTGTCCTGCTGACCGCCCATGTGGACGACACTTCCGTCGGCCACGTCGTGTCGGTGCTGGAGGGGCATAGCGCCGTCGACCTCGAGAAACGTGAGGAGACCTGGCGCAGCGAGGGCTGGACGGGCGGTGCCACGGGCGCCGGGATGGCGGCGACGGGGATCGCCGGCGCGGGCGCCACGGGTCTGGCCATGACCGGCACCGCGCCCGCCGCGACCGTCGTCGCCACCGAGACACGGACGACGGCGCCCGCCTCGATGGCGGCGACGCGGACCGCGGCCACGGCCGGCGCGGAGGATGTCCTGCAGGTCGTCGAGGAGCGCCTCAACGTCGGCAAGCGGGCCGTCAGCCGCGGCAAGGTCCGGCTGCACAGCTACATGGTCGAGACGGCGGTGTCCGAGGACGTCACCCTGCGCGACGAGACCGTCACGGTCGACCGCCGCACGGTCGACCGCCCGGTCGCGGCGCTCGGCGCCGACGCTTTCAAGGAGCGCAAGACCGAGATGGAGGAGACCGACGAAGAAGCTGTGGTTGGCAAGACCGCGCGCCTCATTGAGGAGATCGGCATCCGCAAGGACGTGGTCGCCCACACCGAGACCGAAACGGTGCGCAGCACCAAGGTTGACATCGAGGGCGGCCATCAGATTTCTAGTAGCCTTACAATGGGGCCAAGAAGCTCCCGACGTTTTGAATCGTCTGGAGAAATTTCCACGGTGTCTGAACGGGATCAACTTTTGTCGATCATTGAGGACTGGATCGGCGACAAACCTGAAGCAAAACGGTGGTTTGAGAACGTTAGAATCCCGGCATTTGGAAATAAAACCGCAGAAATTATTTTGGAAAGCGGAAAATTTCAAACGCTTTCAAATTATATTGAAGGTCTAAAACACGGCGGATTTGCCTGATGTTTAAGGGTGTTTGCTATCGATTTCATAATCCCCGATACTCTTATAATCCATATTCCGGAGAAGGCGCTAGCATGTATGGTCGCCGGTTTAATAGAGTAGGAGTCAAGGCTCTATACTTGGCTTTAACACCGACAGGAGCTATTAATGAAATCTCCCAAGGCGCAGGAAAATTTCCTCCGCAGGTGATTGTCTGTTACGACATGAATTTTGATAAAGTAGTAGATTTATCGACTGATTACAATCGGAAAAGTCTGCTGGTGTCTCTGGATGATCTCGCATGTGCGTGGGAAGATATAGTCTCTCTTGGCGATGAACCTCCGTCATGGACTATTGCTGATCGATTCATCGGAGAGGGTTATCAAGCGATGATTGTACCCTCATTCGCCAGCGGCTCTAATCCTGATTCACACTTCAATCTTGTAGCTTGGGAATGGGAGCCGAGTGTAACTATTTCTCATTTCGACCCGAGAGGAGATCTACCACGGAATGGCGCATCCTGGCGATAAATCACTCTGTCTTAGTCGCGTCGGTCGTATCCTCGATACAACAGCTGTTTCAAATTATACGCTGGCTTCCTGGTCGGCCATCAATGAGATATCGTTTATCGATAATCTCAGAAGGAAAATACAGCTAGGTTCCTGACGTTCACCGCTCAAGCTCAGCATCATGATGCATTCGTTGATATTATCGATTCGAGCTGCAAGTTCGAGGTCAACGCCAGCTCGTTCAGGGCGCCGTAACTTAACGGAAAAACCAAGATTAGACATCGGGCAGCGGGCTGCGAGCGCCAATGTGAAAAGCTGGATTGGGTCGCAGCGAGCTTGGAAAGTTGATCATCTTGGTCGTGCTCCGGTGGTCACGTGGGCCGAGACCGGACAGCGCTACCAAGGCGGATCGATCGTGGCCATCGCTTCAAGCCCGTAACGGCGCCCTAGAGCAGATCGCGATCATATGGAGTCACCTGATCGCGTGAAGATGCTCATGAAAACAGAAGGGTAGAGCAGAGGCCGCGAGCCAAGGCGAGCGGCAACAGCTCTAGCCCCGCATCGTCGTGCGCCGTATGCGCTCCATGGTCGGCGTCGAGGCTGAAGTCGAAGACCGCGTCGGGTTCACCGTCTTGGGGATGACGATCAGGTTCGAATCGAGGTGCCAGCGGATGACCACCTGGGCCGGCGTCCTGCCGTGCCGGCCGGCGTCGGGATCCTCGAGCAGCTTGCCGCGGCCGAGCGGACTCCACGATTGGGTGTGGATGCCGTGCCGCTCGTGGAAGGCCCGACAGAACGTCGCCGTCATCGGGTCGGGGCCGATGCGGCGTCCGGGCCGTCGAGGCCGGCGATGCGCTCCATGTCGTCGGCGTCGAGGCTGAAGTCGAAGACCGCGATGTTCTCCGCCAGCCGCCCCGGGTTCACCGTCTTGGGGATGACGATCAGGTTCGAATCGAGGTGCCAGCGGATGACCACCTGGGCCGGCGTCCTGCCGTGCCGGCCGGCGATCTCGGCCAGCACGGGATCCTCGAGCAGCTTGCCGCGGCCGAGCGGACTCCACGATTGGGTGTGGATGCCGTGCCGCTCGTGGAAGGCCCGGAGCGCCCGCTGCTGGAACCGGGGGTGCAGCTCGATCTGGTTCAGGGCCGGCGTCACCCCCGTCTCGCCGACGACCCGCTCGAGATGCGCCTCGGTGAAGTTGGAGACGCCGATCGATCGGGCCCGGCCCTCCTCCTTCAGCCGCACCAGCGCCTTCCAGCTGTCGACGAAGCGCCCCTTCTTCGGCGCCGGCCAGTGGATGAGGTAGAGGTCGACGGTCTCGCGCCCGAGCCGCTTCGCGCTGGCGTCGAACGCCCGCAGGGCCTCGTCGTAGCCCTGGTCGTCGTTCCACAGCTTCGTGGTGAGGAAGACGTCGGTGCCGGCGAGCCCTTGGCCGACCCCCTCCTCGTTCTTGTAGGCCGCTGCCGTGTCGACGGCGAGGTAGCCGGCCGCGACCGCGGCCTTCACGATGCCCGCCGCCTCGCCGGCCGGCGTCTGCCAGACGCCGAGGCCGAACTGCGGCATCCGCGTGCCGTCGTTGAGGGTGACGTGCATCTGCCCATCCGTCGTCATCGATCGATCCTCTCGCGTAGTCGGTTTCGGACCGTCGACACCCCCGCCCGTCCGGATGTTCACCGTTCACCGACATCGCGCCTTTCTGGATCGTGGCGGTGGAACCATGCTAGGTGCCGAGCAGGGCGCGCTCCCGGATCGACGGTGGGGCCGAACGGCACGAGGTCGAGAGTGAGCGTGCAGATCGTCTTCGTGCTCCTGGCCCACAACGCTCCCGCCCTCGTCGCCCGCGTCGCCCGGACCATGACGGCGACCGGGCACCGTATGGTCATCCACTACGACGCCAAGGTGTCCGACGCCGCCTTCGCGGCCCTGCGGTCGAGCCTCGCCGATCTCGACGACCGCGTCCGCTTCGCCCGGCGGGTCGCGGTCGGCTGGGGCGAGTGGTCGGTCGTCGCGGCGACGCTGAACGGCGTCGACGCGATCGCGGCGGCCGGCTGGGAGCCCGACTACGTCTACCTGATGAGCGCGACCGACTACCCGATCCGCGACGCCGCCCATCTCGACGCCTTCCTCGACCGCAACCGCGGCGACGAGTTCATCGAGAGCGTGCCGTCCGACACCGTCAAATGGGTGAAGAGCGGCCCGCAGCGCGAGCGCTACCAGTACCGCTGGTACTTCAACTGGCGGGAGCGGCCCCGCCTGACCGACCAGATGTTCAGGATGCAGCGGAGGCTCGGGCTGAAGCGCCGCTTCGTGCGCGACATGGTCCCCCACCTCGGCTCCCAATGGTGGGTGCTGACCTGGCCGACGCTGAAGGCCGTGATGGAGATCGCCCGCCAGGCGGACGTCCTCGCCTTCTTCCGCACCACGCTCGTGCCCGACGAGCTGTTCTTCCAGACGCTGGTGCGGCAGGTCGTGCCCGACCACCGCATCATCAACTGCCCGCTGACGCTCTATCAATTCACCGACTACGGCTATCCGGTGGTGTACCACGCCGACCACGTCGAATACCTCACCCGCCAGCGCTTCTTCCTGGCGCGCAAACTCTCGGCGCACGACATGGGGCTGCGCGACCGGCTCGATCCCTACTGGCGCGGCGAGACGGCGGCGAAGCCCTTCATCGACGAGGATGTCGGGCTGCGCTCGACCGAATACGACGATTGGCGCCTCGCCCACCGCGAGGGGCCGCCGAACCGGCCGCTGGCGGGCGGCGGCGAGCGGAGCTGGGGGGCGCGGCGCGTGTCCAAACCCTGTTTCGCGGTGCTCGGCACCAGCACGGCGGAGCTCGGCTTCGCCCACCGGGTGCTGTCGCGCGCCGAGGGCGTCAGGCTGCACGGGCAGCTGTTCCACCCCGGCGAGATCGAGTTCGCCGGAGCGGCCGCGAGCTTCGCCAGCTACGGGGCGGCGGATGTCGAGATGCGCAACATGTCGGGCATCGACTTCCTCACCGACGTGGTGCGGGCCGAGCCGGAGCGGATGTCGGGGTTCCTGCTGCGCTCCGAACAGGGCGGCCCGGTCGCCGAGGCCATCGCGGAGCGGCCCGACATCCGCCTGGCCCAGCTCGGCGGCGACCCGCTGGTGGCCTTCTCCGAGCTGATGGCCGGGCCGCATCCGGCGCTCGGCGCCGCCTTCGACGCCGCGTCCCTCGCCGAGGTGCCGCCCGAGGCGGCGGCGAACCGCTTCCGCGTGTTCCTGAAGGCCTTCCAGCAGCAGGGCCAGGCGGCGGAGCGGCGCTTCAAGGCGGCCGTGGAGGCGCGGCCGAAGGGCTGGGCGCAGAAGTTCGACCCGCGGCGCATCGGACCCGACTGGCTGAGCCGGCTCGAGGCCTGCCTCGGCACCCGGATCGACATCACGCCCGAGGTCCTGGAGGCCGAACGGGTCGCGGCGCTCGACGACGTGAGGGCGCGCCGCCGCGGCGTCGTCGACCTCCTGGTGCGCGGCGGCATCGAGCCAGTGGTCTTCGACGTGCTGGAACAGGGCGGCGGCGAGATCGCCCACGCGCTGGCGCTGCTGTGACGGGCGGGACGGAGGACGAGGGGGCGCCGAAGCGGCCGGGCCGGCGGGCCGTGGTGGTGGCGGCCCTCGGGCTCGGCCTCCTCTCGGCCGAGCCGGCCCTGGCGGCGCCACCGGCGTCCTGCCCGCCGGCGCCGCGCGCCGCGCGGCGCTACGCGGGACGGGTCGGCCACTATCTCGCCGACCTCAAGACGTCCTTCCCCGAACACGAGCTCTACTCGCCCGCCACCGCGTTGAGCCGCACCAACTACCGGGCCGTGCTCGACGGGCTCGCCGGCGGCGTCGGCGCCAACGGGGTGCGGCTGCCGATCGTCCCCTCCTACGCCGGGGGCGGCGACTACCCCCCGCTCTACGGCGATGTCGTCGCCGCCGTGCGGTCGCTCGGCCTGACCCTCTACGCGAGCCCGATGTCGGTCGGCATGAAGGCCTTCGCGGGCTGGTCCGACGACCGCTACGCCGCATGGCTCGCCACCTATGCGGCCGCGTTCCGGCCGGACGTGCTGTCGCCTTTCAACGAGGCCGGTCTCGACAACGGCCGCATCGCGCGGATCACCCGGCTGTTGCGGGCGAAGCTGACCGGGCCGGTGCTGGTCATGGGGCCCGACCGGCAGCACGTCGGGCGGTCGGTCGAGAGCCTTCGGCGCGACGGGGGCGTCGCGGCCCTCTTCGACATCGTGGGCTCCCACAACGCCGACCGCGACGAGAGCGCCACCGCGGAGAACTGGGCGGCGCTCGTCGCGGCCGCCGGCGGGCGCCCGGTCTGGTCGTCCGAGAACCCGGCCATGTGGAGCCGCGGCCAGGTCGAGAACCTCCCGGGGATGGACCAGGCTGTCGCGGGCGGCGTCGAGGGGCTGGTGGCCTGGATGGCGAAGCCCGGCCTCGTCGACGGCACCGGGCGGCCGACCGCCAAGGCCTGCGAGATCGCCGCGCGTCTCGTCATGTGAGGCGGGCGCCGGCGTCAGTCGTTCGGGGTACCGCGACGGGATCGGGAGCGGTCCTGCGGCCGTCGCAAGCTCACCCCAGCTCTGGTCGAATCGGGCCAGAATGCCATAGCTGGCAGTGCGCGCGATGCAGGTCAGCGGTCACGATATTCGAGACCCAGCCTCATCGGGCATGCATCGTCTGAAGGTCGTCATTGAAGCCCATAACCCGATCTGATCTGAGGACGGCCCTGCAGCAGGCCGCTTTCGAAACCGAGGCGTCATTCTTCAGAAGTCATCAGCTGACTGTCAAGATGGGTGAAATGGACGATGTTCTGTGCGCGCTGTGGAAGCGCGACTGGTGCTCAATCAGCGCTCGCATGCCCCCGAACGGGGGATGGGACTGGAAGAAGATAGACGAGAAAACCGCGTATTCACGCGACGAGTTCACGATTGGCATTTCGGACGGCGACGGCACGTTGTGCGGGCTCGTGTTGCTGAAAATCGCGAAAAGCGCGATCCGAGTCGTCGCGCTCGAGGGACATCCGGGCGAAACGCATCCCCTGAAAAAGATGATCATCGCGATTGCCTTGGAATTGGCCTTGCGCTCCGCTAAGCATCTCCGGCGCGAGTTCGTGCGGTTGATGGATCCGGCAACTGGGCTCATACCTATCTACGAAAGAGTTTTCGGCTACGTGCTGGTTCAGCCCAAAGGCGCCAAGCCCTATTGCGAGAGGAGAGTGCCGTGACGGTCATCAGCTCACATCGCTTCGGCGATAACGGGCTTGTGCGCAGGTTCAAGGCATTTCTGGAGGCGAGAGCGCAGTCCTCATCGCCGGTCCGGAAGGATCTGCCCGACGATTTCGGTCGACTGACGGCCGAGCAGCTTGAGATGTTGATGTCGTACGACGGCCCGGTCGCGAGCGGCGATCAGTCCCTTCCGAAGATCGAGCGGGACGGCCTTCGCTGAAGACCCGCCGGTCTTCCTGTCGTTCGAGACGGCCCACGCCAGGTCGTACCCGCTGGAAGTCGTCTTCCGATTTGGTGACGAGGCCGCGTCGACACAAGCCATCGGCCTTGTGGTACGATTACTGGACACTTGGTTTGGGTGAGATCTGGGCGCGACGGAGCCAATCAGCCGGACGCCGTGTAGCGACTCAGAACCACTGCCCCGGGTTCAGCAGCCCCGCTTCGACGAGGTCGCGCGTCGAGCCGTAGCGGCGGCTGCCGTCGCCGAGCGGCGAGGCGTCGCGCAGGCGGGCGAGGCCGGGGTAGGCGGCGAGGCCGCCGTCCTTCACCGTCACGGCCGCCTCGTGGCGGGCCGCCGTCTCCAGCGTTTCGGGGGTGGCCAGCAGCGCGTAGCGCAGGATGCAGGCCGTCGGGCTCGAGTGCCAGGGCGTGTGGGGGTTGTTGAGGTAGGCCGGCACGATCAGCCGCGTGCCCGCCACGTAGCCGTAGAACCACTGCCACCTGACGAGCGGGATGCGGTTCAACGCCGGGCTGCGGCGCGGCCGAGCCCGGTTGAGGGTGCGGCGCTGCAGCCCGCCCCGCACGATGACGTTGCGGAAGCGGCCGGGGTCGAGCGTCACGAAGCCGAAGGCGTCGAACCGGTCGAGCGCCGACGGGTCGACACCCTGGGCCGCCAGCTCGGCGGCCGGCCGCTCCCCGTACATCTCGACCACGAGGGCATAGACGTGGTCCCGGCTCTCGGCTTCGAGAAACTCGGTGAAGTCCGCCATCGTGCGCGTCTCGCAGCGGTAGAAGACGAGCGCGTCCGTCGTGTCGAGCGACAGGCACCAGCGCCCGATGGCGTAGCGCCCCCGCAGGCCGTTGAGCCAGGTCGGGGCGTCGCCCACCGCCGCGGGATCGCGCGGGCGCCAGACCGCGCAGCCGGGCGCAGCGCCGAGGTGGGACGCGAGGCCGCCGTCCGCCGACAGGTCGAGGAAGACGAAATGCCCGACGCCGAGCCGGCGGTGATGGTCGAGGAAGGCGTCCGCCAGCGCGTGGTCGCCGTGGTGGGCCGCCACCGTCACGCAGCCGCGGCCGGGGAAGGGCGCGGCCTGGCCGGACACGAGGGCGAGGGCCTTGAGGCTGAGGCGGGCGCGCAGCCAGGGCCAGAGCAGCACCGAGCCGAAGCGGAGCGGAGCCTGGAGCTTCGCCCAGAACCCGCCGAGCCGCAGCGACTGGAACACGCGGACGCGCCGGCGCTGGCCCGCCATGGGGCCGCGGTTGACGTGGGTCCTGCGCGGCGGGATCACGGCGCACCCCGGCGCTCGGCGGGCCGGCGGATCGGCTCCCCCCTGGCGCTCCCCCGGTCCGGCCTCAATCCGAGTCCCCGCCGTCGGACGTGGTCGTGACGACGCGGCGGCCCGAGGTGGTGGTGGTCGACGTCGCCGGGCCGCGGAAATCGTAGTAGATGCCGGCGACGCCGCGCATGATCTGCACCGCCTTGCTGAGTTCGACCGCTTCGGCGTTGGCGATCAGCACCGTGTCCTTGTCGCGCATCTGCACCGCTTGGCTGACGAAGTAGCCCGCGGCGCCGCGCAGGTCCAAGTGGTAGATGACCGGCACGGCCTCGGCCTTGGCGTCGAGCGTCTTCAGCCGGGGATCGCCGGCCGGCAGCAGATCCCTGACCAGCGCGGCCGGCTCGAAGCGCATCAGGTAGATTTGGCCGATGTTGGCGACGACGTCGTTGCCGCCGCCGGCGCGGGCCACGCCCTCGGCCAGCGTCACGCGCTCGACGTTGAAATTGTACTGCGACACCTTGAGGGCCGCGCCCATCACCGAGAAGCTGCGCGGGTTGTGGATCAGCACGAGGTTGTCGCCGGGCTCGATGCGGATGTTCTCGCGCGGGTCGTTGATGATGCGCTGCATCTTGGCCCGCGCGACCCGGCTGGTGCGCACGAGCTGGACGTCCGTGTCGAAGGGCGGGTCCTTGGGGCCGCCAGCCTGGGCGATGACGTCGAGCACGCGTTCGCCCCTGACCGTGATGGGGACCAGGCCCGGCTTGCCGACGTCGCCGTTGACCGACGCGGTGTTGATCGTGGAACTGATCAGCGTGACCAGGACCTGAGGGTTCGTGGCCTTGCCGTCGAGCGACTTGGCGATGGCCCGGCCCGCCTGAGCGGGGGTCAGCCCCGCCACCCGCACGATGCCGCCGAAGGGCACCGGGACGGTGCCGTCCTGTTCCACGACCTCCGCCGGCAGGGTGGCGGTGTGGCCGCCGACGGGCGTGTTCAGCTTGTCGTTGCCGGCGCTGAGCGCCGGTCCCGCCCCGAAGAGCGGGATGGGGGCGACCTCGAAGATCGTGGTGGCGATCACGTCGCCGGGCTTGAGCAGCAGCGTCGGCTTGTAGACGTCGGCGCCGAGCGACGACAGGCCGGGGCGGCGATAGGTCGAGATCGTCTTGGCGACGGCGGCATCGAGGTCGAGGAGGACATAGCCGGGGTCGCCCTGCAGCTGACCCGGGCCGGTGAACTCCAGCGCCGTCGGGGCGCCGCTCGGCAGGACCGAGCAGCCTCCGAGCGCCGCGGAGGCCAGGGACAGCGCACACCAGACCAGAGGGGCCGACCTGAACGCCATACGACTGAACGCTCCACGTGCGCCGCGCGTCCCGAGCCCGTCATCCATCGCGGTTTCGTAGACGCCCCTGCGGCGCTTTGCCAGTCCGGCGGCCGGCGCGGCGGGGGATCGGCGGTCTGAAAACCGGAGGTAGCGACCGAAAGGACACGCCGCTTAACCCATGATCTGGTCGCGCGCCGCCCCGAGCACGAGGCTGCCGAAGGCGAAGACCAGCAGCGATGCCAGGAAGGCCGTGACGGTGGCCTCGATCGGGAAGGCGAGGCTTCGATGCTGCGGCAGGTTCGGCGGGATGAAATCCACGAGGTAGTTCTGCTTCGCGGCGGCGTCCGCCCGCGCCACGACGACCCCTTGCTGCGCCGCCATATAGGCGTTCTTGGCGAAGTCCTGCTCGAGTTGCAGCCCCTGATAGTCTTCGAGCACCTGTGAATAGGGCGATGCGGTCCCTGTGCCTGTGCCGGGCTTGTCGGTCGCCAGACGGCCCTGTTCGGCCTTGAGCTGGCCTTCGAGCGCCGAAACCTTGGCCTTCAGCTGCGTCACGATGGGGGAACTCGGGGCCAGCGATCCCGCAGCGTTGGCGAGCTGCCCGCGGGCGTCGGCGAGCTGCCCCTCCAGGGTGCCCACGATGGTGCCGAGCTGGCTGGCGGCGCGGCTCGGGTCCTCGTCGCCCTGCCGGTTCTGGAACCCCGTCAGGGCGGTCCGGGCCTTGCGGACGCGGTCTTCCTGCCGGCCGAGCTCGGCCTCGGCGAACGTCACCTCGTCCGTCCTCGCCCGGGAGGTGAGGTCGTCGACCATCGTGTCGGCCGCGGCGGCGATGGCTTTCGCGAAACTCTGGGCGAAGGCGGGATCGAAGGCGTCGACATCGACCTTGATGTAGCCGCCGAGCCCCTGCGAGACCTGCACGTGGGACCGGAAATAGCCGAGGAAGCTTTCCCGCGACGCATCGGGCCGGAGGCGCCCCAGCCAGTCGATGCGGGACGCGTCGAAGTGCCCGCGCAGGTCGAGCTGCGCATCGAGCTTGTCGGCCAGCGCGGAGGAGCGCAGGTATTCGTAGACGATGGTCCCGATGTCGACGGTGTTGTTCTGCGCCGTGCCGGTGACGCTCTGCACGAGCCCGGACGCCAGCGACGAGGGCCCCTTGTAGGTCTGATAGGTGAGCTCGAAATCGGACGTGTAGCGGGGGGTCGCCAGGGCGAACGTATAGCCGGCGGTGAGGAGCGTCGGCAGCAGCACGACGAGGGCGAACCAGCCGGCCAGCCGGCGCGAGCGCGCACGACGCCGTTCGACGAGGGCGACGGCATATTGGGCCGTCGCGGGCCAGCCGACCGGGCCGCCGGCGGCGTCGCGCGACTCGGTGGGCAGGCCGCCGTTGCGCCGCAGGCCGAGGCCGCGCCCGGTGCGCGCCGCCGTCACGGCCTTGCCGTCCGGCGCGGCCCTGACGACGGCGGTCCCGGTGTCCTCGACGTCGCTCATCCCTGTCTGCCGACCTCGTGAGTCTCGACCGCATCCCGCGGCGTGCCGAACAGCCTCAGAGCCCCGTCGCCGAGCGTGACGGCCGCTTCCGCATGCTGCATCACGAAGCGCGGCTGGGACGTCGTGAAGATCACGCCGGCCCGCCTGTGCTCCGCCAGGGCGAAACAGCGCGCCATCACGTCCGGATCGATCTGTCCCACCTCATCGACGAGATAGCAGCCGAAAGGGATCACAAATGTGGTCGCGGCCTCGAAATTGCGGCGTTTCGCGCCGTCCTGCGTCTTCAGCGGCCGATCGAGCAGGATGTCCGAGCCGCCCAGCGCCGCCGCGGCGGCGAGGAGGCCGTCGGCGGAGAAGCCGTAGGCGCGCGCCAGGAAGCGGATGTTCTCGACCGCGCTCAGCCCCGGATGCATCAGCGGGCCGGCGTTGACGACGGGCGAGAGGACGTCGGCGCCGATCACCCCGCCGCAATCGGGGCGAACCGCGCCGGCGAGGAGCTGAAGCAGCGTCGTCTTGCCCGCCTTGCGCGCCGCCAGGACGCCGAGCCGCCCTTCGGTCGGCAGGCTGATCGTGCCGGGCACCAGCACGACGTGGGGTGACGCGCCGGGGCGCGGGAAGGACTTCGCGACGTCGAGGAGGTGGATCAGTCGTGATCCGGGCAACCCGCGCTCCGATACACGAGGAGGCCCGTCACGATGAGCCCGACCGTGAACACCGCAGGGTAGCGCAGGTCGAGCAACGCCACCGGATAGCCGGGGTCGAAGGCGTGGCGCTCGTGCTCGACGAGGTGGAGCAGGGGATCGTACCAGTACCAGCGCGCCACGAGCACCGGCGTCGTGGCGATGGAGAAATAGAGGCCGGAGGTGATGAACAAGGCCCAGGTGAGCAGCTTCTCCACGGTCTTCACGAAGGCCAGCCGCCGCCCGAGCCCCTCCAGCGTCAGGCCGAGCCCGAAGCCCGAGACGCCCGCCATGGCGAAGATCAGGCAGGTCTCCGGCACGTTCGGGGCCGGCAGGTCGACGCCCGACGCCGCGATGGGCAGCAGCGCCAGGAGGCAGAACGCGAGGTGCAGCATCAGCCCCCATCCCGCCTTGGCGAGGCGCAGATGGAGATCGGTGATGCCTGGCCAGGCCGTGGCGCCGGCCGGCCATTTCCCCCCGTTGGAGGCGCCGCTCCAGGCGGACTGGAACGCGAACCAGGTGGCGAAGCCGGCCAGGACATAGACCGCGATGGGGATCTGCCCCGGCATCGGTTTCTTCAGCCAGTAGAACAGCCAGTAGTGGACGAAGACCACCACGGCGGGCCGCACGAGCTCCACCAGCACGCCGAACAGACTGCCGCGGTGGTGGGCGCGGAGATCGCGCAGCACCACGGCATAGAGGATCAGCAGGTGGTCCGTGACCCGCGGCCGCCGGCGGATGCGCTCGATCCGCCCCAGCGCCGCCGCCGTCAGCGCCCCCTCGACATCGGCGGGCGGGGGGGCGGGGAGGAGGCCGGCCGCGTCCCGCCGTGCCACCGGCGCGGCCGCGCCCGTGGCGACCGGCATCCCGGCGGCGGGACCCGCGGCCGGCGGCGCGCCGGCACGTTCGCGCCGCGCCGCGAGGTCGGCGCGCAGGCGCAGCCGCTCGGCCTCGAGCGCCTCGCCGGCGCCGGAGCGGTCGAGTTCGGCCTCCGCTTCGCCGAACCGGTTCAGCGCGAGGAGGCAGCGCGCCGCCGCGAGCCGCACGGCCGGGTCGCCGGGCGCGAGAGCCAGGAGCTCCTCGGCCACCGCCAGGGCGGGTCCGTGCTGGAGGCGGCGGCCGAGGGCGGCGGCGAGTTCGAGGCGCAACGCCACGGCGCCGGGATCGAGCGCCACCGCCGCCCTGAGGTGGGCGATGCGCGCCCGGGCGTCGTCGGCCCTGGCGGCGAGACGGGCGCCGAGCCGCGGGGCGCGCCGGTCCCGGGGATCGCGCCGCGCGGCCTCGTCGCAGGCCCGACGCGCCGCGGCGAGTCGCCCCGCCAGGGCTTCGGCTCGGGCGAGCGACAGCCAGGCGGAGGCGTCGGCCGGCGTCGCCGCCGTGGCGGACGCGAAACGGGCCGCCGCCCCGGCGAAGTCCCGCCGGCGGAAGGCCGCGGTCCCGGCCGCCGCCGCGTCGCGTGTCTCATCGGGGGCGGAGAGATCCGTGACCGTCATGCCCAGCCGTTCAAAGGGAGGCGCCGAACCCACGCGGCGGACCGCCGTCCACCTCGCGGATCGGGGTCGGCCTCAGGCGGGAGCGCTATCACGCCGGCTCCCCACCGCCAACCCGGCGCGCCCGCCCGCCCGACCGACCCCGCCCCGGCTCGGGCGATCAGCGGCCGAGATGGGCGGCGAAGAACGCGACGGCCTCGCCGAGGAAGCCGCGCCAGCCGCCGGTCTCAGCGGCGGTGCGCAACGTCAGCGCGGCACCGCGCTCGCGGGCGACTGCGGCCAGGATCGCCCCCTGGGTGGGATCGTGGATGTAGTCCTGGGGGGAGCTGTCGGGCGGGAGGGGCTCGGCCGCCTTGCCGTAGAAGGCCAGGACCGGCGGCTCGCCGGCATGCATGACGGCGATCGGCGAGGCGTCGGCCTCGGCGGCGGCGAAGCGGGGATCGGCGAGTTCGGCCACGGACGGCGCGCCGTAGAACTGTGCCAGCCACTTCGGCAGGCGGTCCGTGTGCAGGCGGGACCGGATGTCGGCCGGGTCGTAGGTGGCCTGCGCGTTGCCGGTCACCACGGCCGAGACGGCGGACGATTGGCGCAGAACGGGGTCGGACGCCGACGGGTCGGCGAGGTCGGGGTGGAACGCGACCCAGAGGGCGACGCCGGCGCCCGCCGAGAGGCCCATCAGGGCGACGCGCGCCGGGTCGAGCCCGTACTCGGCGGCATGGGCCCGCAACCATTGCACCGCGAGCGCGCCGTCGCGCATCGGCGCGGGGTAGTGGACCGCGGGGGCGAGGCGGTAGTCGGCGCAGGCGAAGGCGATGCCGCGGGCCGCCAGCATCGCGGCGAGCTGCGGCGCGCAGGGGTGCTTGTCCCCGCCCACGAAGGCGCCGCCGTGGAAATACACCACCAAGGGCGCGGGGCCGCCGCCATCCGGCACATGAAGGTCGAGGCTCTGCAGCCGGTCCGGCCCGTAGCGGAGGTCCGGGTGGTCGGCGGCCCGAGCCGGGGCCGATGCGACCGATGCGACCGCGACCGCGCAGGCGGTCGCGGCGGCGGCGAGTGCGTGGACGAGCCTCATCGCGGCTTCTGGGCGACGGCGAAGAGGTGCGGCGTCATGAAGGCCGAGCGCAGTTCCTTCGTGTCGAAGCCGTCGAGCACGACGCGGCGCAGGCCCTGCGGGCTGAAGCGGAGGTGGTCGCCGCCGGCCGCCGAGACGGAGGCGGTGGCGGTGAGGAACGAGATGGGGTTGCCGCTGGCGCCCACGACCTTGACGCCGAACTTGTTGGTCTTGCCGAAGCCGCGGGTGCACAGGACCAGCATGCCCCCCGGGACCAGCACGCGGCGGATCTCCGCCACGGTCAGCCAGAAGCGGGGGTCGCGTTCGATCGCGCGGTCCCAGACGACGGTCCCGAAACAGGCGTCGTCGAACAGGGGCGCGAGGTCGTTGGGCTCGCCCTTGTGGAAATGGATGCCGCCGGCCTCGCCGCTCTCGCCGGCGGACAGCACGACGTGGCGCTCGACGCCCGCCAGGAAGGGCGCCTGCGCGATCGCACCCTCGCGCCCGCCGCCCGTGATCTCCAGCACCGGGCCGGCGAGGTCGTGGGTGCGGAACAGCGTCGCGTATTCGTCGATCACCTTGGCGCGCATGCCGGGCGTCGGGGCGGACGGGGTCTCGACCAGGCTCATGGGCTCGCGGCTCCGCGTTCGAGGTCCGGCGGGGGCGCCGGAGGTGTGACGGACGGATCGAGGTGGCCGAGGATCTCGCCCATCATGATGGCCCCGTAGGCGGCGTTCCCGTGGTGGGGGTCGCCGACCTGGCCGAGGTCTTCGCGGGTGAATCCGTCCGCGTCGAGGCAGCGCTGCGGCACCCCGACGACGGGCACGCCGAGCCGCCGGAGTTCGCGCCCGACCGTGTCCCGGTAGAGCCGGTCGACGTGCATCACGGTCGCGGCGGGCGTCTTGCGCAGCGCGGGATGGTGGCGGAAGGGGCGCGGCGCCTCGACGGCGAAGACGCGCCGGCCGAGCCGCCGCAGCAGTGCCACGAGGTCCAGCATGGGGCGCTGGTCGTCCAGCGCGAGGTGGCGCACCATCCCGCTCGACACGGGCGTGACGCCCTCGGGCGGGGGCACGAGGTCGGCCGGCGCGTGGTCCTGCCAGGCGGGGCTCCGCCAGATCCGCACGGGATGGAGCAGCGCCGACACGCCGTAGACCGTGTCCTCCGGGTCGTCCTCGCGCGGGATGCGGGCGAACTGCCGCCGGTACTCCGGCAGGGTGACCTCGGCGTGGTCCTGGCGGTCGGCGAAGAAGGGCGCGGTGGCGAGGTGGCCGCCGCCGAGGGGCCGCACCGTGAGGCGGACCGCGTCGGGCCAATGCCCGTCCGTCTCGATCGCGACCTGCCCGCGCCGCAGGGCGGCTGTGTGGCTGTCGCCGAAGACGAGGACGTCCACGGTCAGTAGCGCCCGAAGACGGCGGCGAGTTCCTCGTCGCAGAGCACCCGCTCGGCCTCGGCGGGCGCTTCGGGCCCGGCGCGGCCGGCCGGCGCCTCGCCGACGCCGCCGTCCTCCGGCCCGCCCGCCCGGCCGCCCACCTTGACGCGCTGGCGCACCGGCCCCGCGGGGGCGTGTTCGGCGAAGAAGTGCTCCATCACGTGGCGCACGCCGGCCGCCGACACGGTGCGCATGTCGGCGTTGTAGAAGAGGGCGCGCATCGGCGGCGAGGTGGTGATCTCGTAGCCCGGGAAATAGTCGACGAAGCGGTGGGTCTCGGCGAGGTGTCCCGCGGCGGCGCGCAGGATCGACTTCGAATGGGTGTTGGCCACCACCACGTGGTCGGGCGTGCCGGTCGCCATGATGGAGACGGGGCTGACAGTGAGGACGAAGCGCATGTCGCCGTCGATGGCGCGCAGCCGGGCGATGACCGCCTCCATGTCGGCGACGATCTCGGGATAGGACAGGTTCAAGAACGCGTAGCGCGACGGGTCCCACTCGCCGCCGCCGGTGCCGGGCGCCACGGGGAAGACCGTGCCGTCCTGGCGCGACATCCAGGTCTCGGTCATGCCGAGCGTGAACACGAAGGCGTCGGTCCGCTCGAAGAGCTCGACCACGCGGGCGAGATGGTGGCGGCGCAGCGCCTCGACCTCCTCGGCGCTGCCGACGGCGCCGGGCTCGATGTTGGGCCGGAACGGGTCGACGAAGCCGTCGCCCCTCGCCCAGGCGCGGTCGACGGGGTCGATCTCGCCCGTCGCGCGCTGCAGGAGCTGGAGCAGCTGGCGCGCGGTGTAGAGGTTGCCGTAGCGGGCCGAGTAGATGCCGTAGCCGAAGTCGAGATGCAGTTCGGGCGGCAGGACGGAGGGGGCGGGCTCGACGTCGACGAAATCGGCGCCGCGGCGCTTCATCTCGCGGCCGATGTGCTGGGCGAAGCAGCTGCCGCCGGTGGCGAGGCGCCGCCCGTCGAGGGCGAACTTCTTGCGGTACCAGCCGCCGATCTCCAGCGGGTGGACGCCCTCGACGCTGCGGCGCCAGAAGGCGCGGTCGGGCTGGTCCTTGTAGGGGTGGTGGCGCCCTTCGGCCATCGGCGGTCTCGACTCTTCGTCCTGTTCCGGCGCCCGCCGACGGGGCGGACGACCGGGAATGGAGCATGGAATGGCGGGGCCTGTCGATCACGGGGCGACGACGGGCCGGATGGCGGACGACCGTCCGCTCACTCCGGCTTCGTCGCCACGCCGAACATCCGCGGCGGCATCATCATCACCCGCACCTCGCGCACCGCGAAGCCGTCGAGCACGGCGTCGCGCAGGCCCTGCGGGCTCAGGCGCCAATAATCGGGCGCATCGTGCACCCGGTAGGTGATGGTGGCGTCCGCGATGGCGTTGCCCTTCTGGCCCGTGATGGCGATGCCGGTCTGGCCGGCGCTCTTGGAGAAGCCGGGCGCCACGACGATCAGCGTGCCGCCGGGCTTCAGCACCCGCCTGATCTCGTCGAGCGTGCGCCAGAAGCACTTGTCGTGGGCGAGGGCGTTGATCCACAGCACCGTGCCGAAGCTCCCGTCGGCGAAGTGGTCGCGGAGGTCGTTCGGGTCTGCGACATGCGCCGCGACACCGTCCTGGTGGCGCCCGTCGCGGCGGCCCACGAAGGCGCGTTCGGCGCCCGCGAAATCGGCGTGGTTCAGCACGGCATGCTGCGGCCCCTCGTGGCCGATCTCGAGATAGGGCCCGGTGGCGCCGTAGGTCTGGGCGAAGATGGCGCATTCGCGCGCGATCCGGTCGCGCGGGCCCGCCGGCCCGGCGGCCGCGGCCTGCCCCGGCAGCGCCACGCCTTCGGCGAGGGGGCTCTGGGCGATGTCGCAGCCGGCGGCCTGCAGGGCCTCCAGCACCTCGCCGAGGTTCGGCAGGAGGCTCGCCACCGAGCGGGTGTTCTGGCCGCTCTGGAAGATCTTCTCGTCGACGAGGGCGCGGTGTTCGGCGACGTCCTCCGGGCTGAAGCCGAGGAACGCGAAGAGGCGGTCGAGATGGCCGAGCCGCGCCTCGCGCCCGCCCGTGTAGAGGTCCTCGTACCAGACCTCCATCCGCGGCACGTCGAGCGAGGCCAGCGTGTCGTTGATGAACTTCGTCGCGTCGTCGCTGTGGCGATAGTGGCCCACCACCCGGTCGACCGGCAGCGGCGCCAGCTTGCGGTCGCCCTCCGCCACCTGGGTGAAGACCTTGCGGGCGTAGTCCTTGAACCAGGTGCCCTGCGATTCGGCGATGAACTTCGAGACGAGGCGCGAGGGCTCGTCCCGCCGCCTGAGCACGACGTGGCGATAGGGCGTCGCCGCCGAGGCCTGCATCAGGTGCATGTTGAACGACATGCTGAGCAGTTCGTAGCAGTGCTTGACGAGGAAGCCCTGCGCGAACAGCCCTTCGAGCGACGCCCGCAGCACCTCGGCATTGTGGGTCGTGTTCCAGGCCTCCGTGATGGGCCAGAACTGGCGGGGCTGCTTCTTCGCCCAGTTGAAGGGCTCGTGCTCGGCGCTGCGGTGCTCCGACATCTCCATCAGGAGCTCGGTCAGCGACGTGCCTCCCGTGCGCTGCATGGTCCAGATCAGGAAGGGGGACGACATGGCGATGCGACCTTGCTGGGTGGGCGGCGCGGCGGGACGAAGCCCGTTCTAGATCAGGACCGGCCGGGATGAAAACGTCGCAGGTGGTGGATCGCCCCTCATCCGGCGCTGCGCGCCACCCAGGTCCCATCCCGGCTCGCCGGGATGGGTGCCCGACTCTCCCCGAGAGGAAGGAGGGCAGACCGTGTCCGGCCGCCGAGATGCGTGCATCCGGTCGCTCGTCGGGGGACGGTGTCGCCGCGCGGCCCGCGACCTCGATCGACGCGAAGCATCGTTAACCATCTTTAACGGTCTGTTAACCGCCTTGGCGTCAGATCGGCCCGTTAAAGGATCGTTAAGCGGCATGACGGCTCAAGCCACCCTCTCCCCCCCTGTCCGGTTCCGCGGCCGCTCGCTGATGGCGCTGGTGCTGCGGCCCGAACCGCCCATCGACGATTGGCTGGTGGGCCTCGACGACCTGCTCGGCCGCTCGCCGGGCTACTTCACCAGCCGCCCCGTGGTGGCCGACCTCAGCGCCATGGCGGGCGAGAGCGACCAGCTCCTGCACCTCATGGACAAGCTCCAGGGCCGCAACATCCGGGTCATGGCGATCGAGGGCGCCGACCCGACCGCGCTCGGCGCCGACGTCGCCCGGCTGCCGCCCGTCGTGACGGACGGCCGCCCGGCCTCGGCCCCGCCGCTGCCGGGGACCGCCGAGGAGGCCCAGAGCCCGGCGGCCGACGCCGCCGCGCTGGCGGCCGCCATCGCGGCCCAGCCGTTGAGGAGCGTGCCGTCGCTCATCGTCGAGAAGCCGGTGCGCTCCGGCCAATCCGTCACCTTCGCGGACGGCGACGTGACGATCCTGGGGTCGGTGGCGTCCGGCGCCGAGGTGATGGCGGGCGGCTCCATCCACATCTACGGCACGCTGCGCGGGCGCGCCATGGCGGGCTTCGCCCACAAGGGCGGCCGCATCTTCTGCTCGAAGCTCAACGCGGAGCTTCTGTCGATCGACGGCATCTACAAGACCGCGGACGAGATGGATGCGAAGCTGCGCGGCCGGGCCATCCAGGCCTGGACCGACGGCGACAGGCTCGTCATCGCGGGACTGGACTGATCACATGGAATTCGAAGGAGGCAGGGGCATGTCGCAGGTCGTGGTGGTGACTTCGGGCAAAGGCGGCGTCGGCAAGACCACGTCGACGGCCGCCATCGGGGCGGCGCTGGCGCAGAGCGGCCAGAGCGTCGTGGTGGTGGATTTCGACGTCGGGCTGCGCAACCTCGACCTCATCCTCGGGGCCGAGCGCCGCGTCGTCTACGACCTCGTCAACGTCATCCAGGGCCACGCCAACCTCAGCCAGGCGCTGATCCGCGACAAGCGCTGCGAGACGCTCTACCTGCTCCCCGCCTCGCAGACGCGCGACAAGGACGCGCTGACCGAGGAGGGCGTGTTCCGGGTCATCGAAGAGCTCAGGAGCCGCTTCGACTGGGTGATCTGCGACAGCCCGGCCGGCATCGAGCGCGGCGCCCAGCTCGCCATGCGCCACGCCGACCTCGCCATCATCGTGACGAACCCGGAAGTGTCCTCGGTTCGCGACAGCGACCGGATCATCGGCCTGCTCGATTCCAAGACCGTCAAGGCCGAGCGCGGCGAGTGGATGGAGAAGCTGCTGCTCCTCACCCGCTACGACCCGGTCCGGGCCCAGCGCGGCGACATGCTCAAGACCGAGGACGTGCTCGAGATCCTGTCGATCCCGCTGCTCGGCATCATCCCGGAATCGCAGGACGTGCTGCGCGCCTCGAACGTCGGCGCCCCGGTGACGCTGAACAACCCGACGAGCGCCCCCGCCAAGGCCTACATGGACGCGGCGCGGCGCCTGCGCGGCGAGACGCTCGACGTGACGATCCCCCGCGACAAGAAGGGGTTCATGGGCATGCTGTTCGGAAGGAAGGCCGCATGAAACTCCTGAAGTTCCTCGGCGTCCGCGATTCCGCGCCCGTAGCGCGCGAGAGGCTGCAGATCCTGCTCGCGCACGAGCGCTCGCTCGTCGGCCGCTCCGACCTCGTCGCCATCCTGCGCGAGGAGATCCTCCAGGTCATCGCCAAGCATTGCGCGATCGACCGCGACAAGGTCCGGGTGAAGATGGCCCGCGGCGACACCCTCTCGACGCTGGAGGTCGACCTCGAGATCCGCGCGCCGGCCGGAGGGTCGATCGCGCTGGCGTCGTGAGGCGGGGCGATCGAGCGGGCACGGGAGACCGGCGCCACCCCGTCATCGCCTCCGCTCACCCTCGCGGAGCGGGGACCTAAGCAGGATTGTGTTGGTTCACCAACGCAATCCTGCTCAGTTTCCGAGCTGAAAGCAGCAGGATGGCGTGGGCCAACCCACGCCATCCTGCTGAGCGCAAGGAGGCGGCCGAAAACAGTCGTCGGCCTTCGGCCGGGCGTCTCGCGCTGGGTCACCGCCTTCGCGGGAACTGGCGGATCGACAGGGCAGCGCGCAAGGACAGGGTCACACCGTGACGACGATCTTGCCGATCTGCTCGTTGCCTTCCATGTAGCGGTGCGCCTCGACGATCTGATCGAGCGTGAACGTCTTGGCGATCTTGGGCGTCAGCGCGCCGGATGCCAGGCCGTCGAGCACGTAGCGCACGCCGCGCTCGCGCCGTGCCGGGTCGGCGAGGATCTCCATCAGCGTGTAGGCGCGCATCGACAGCCTGTTGCCGAAGCTGGCCATCGTGGGGAACGGCGTCTCCTCGCCGCTGAGCGCGCCGTACTGGAACAGGATCCCCATCGGCGCCATGCCGGCCGCGAGCTTCAGCACCGTCCGCCCGCCGACCGGGTCGAACACCACGCGGGCACCCTTCCCGCCGGTCGCCGACATGATGGCGGCGGGCACGTCCTCCTCGTCGGTCGCCACCACGGCCGCCGCGCCCGCGTCGATCAGCGCCGCGCGCTTGGCGCCGGTGCGGGTCGTGGCGACCGGCGTGGCGCCCGCGTGACGGGCGATCTGGATCGCCGCCAGGCCCACGCTGGAGGAGGCCGCCGTGATCACCACGGCGTCGCCCGCCCCGAGGCGCGCGATGTCGATCAAGGCGCCGTAGGCCGTCATGTACTGCATCCAGATCGAGGCCGCCTCGACGTGGGACAGCGCCTCGGGCTTGGGCACCAGCACGTCCGCCGGCACCAGGGCCACTTCGGCATAGGACCCGTACCGGACCTGTGAATAGCCGGGGATGGTGCTGACCGCATCGCCGGCCTTGAACGCCGAGACGTCCGGCCCGACCGCGCGGACGATCCCCGACACCTCGTAGCCGATCCGCGACGGCAGGCTCGGCTGCTCCATGTACGCGCCGCGCCGGAACATCGCCTCGGCCCGGTTGAGGCCGATGGCGCGCACCTCGATCTGCGCCTCGCCCGGCCCCGGCGCCTGCGGCTGCTCGTCCTCGAGCTTCAGCACCTCGGGACCGCCGAGTTCGTGAAACCGCACAACCTTGCTCATCGCCTGATCCTTCTCTCCAATGACACCACGACCGCGCGCCTGCCGAACTCTCAGGCGTCCATCATGCCGCCGTCCACGAAGAGTTCGGCGCCGGTGGTGTAGGACGATTCGTCCGAGGCGAAGAACAGGGCCGCCGCCGCGACCTCGTCGGCCTGGCCGATCCGCTTCAGCGGGATCTGCGCCGTCATGCCCTCCATCATGCCGGCGAGCTGGTCGGCCGGGATGCCCACCTTGCCGAAGATGGGCGTCTCGATCGGCCCCGGGCTGATGGTGTTGACGCGGATGCGGCGCGGCGCGAGTTCGAACGCGAAGGTGCGCCCGAACGAGCGGACGGCCGCCTTGGTGGCGGCGTAGACCGGGTAGCCATGGCCCGCCGACGACCCCGCCACCGAGGCGGTCAGGATGATCGATCCGCCGTCGGGCATGACCGGCGCGGCGTATTTCATGACGAAGAAGGCGCCCCGCACGTTGATGTCGAACTGGGCGTCGAAGAACGCCTCGTCGACCGCGGAACTCGGGGCGAACTTGGCGATCCCGGCGTTGACGAACAGCACGTCGATGCGGCCGTGGCGGGACACGACCTCGTCGATCAGCGCCTTGCTGGCCGCCGGGTCTCCGGCGTCCGACGCGACGACCTCGATGCCGGCCATCTCGCGCCGGGCCGCCTCGAGCGTTCGGGGGTTCGACCCCGTCACGACGACGGTGGCGCCCTCCGCCTGGAAGCGCCGGGCCGTCGCGGCCCCGATGCCGGTCGTGCCGCCGGTGATGAGGGCGATCTTGTCGGCGAGCTTGGTCATGGCGTGCTCCATTTCTGTACCGGACGGTATACAGACCGGACGAAGCCGCCCGTCAACCGATTTCTGTACCGATCGGTCGGAAGGCGTCGGTGCCGGTGGACGCGGCCGTCGCGCCGACCTACATCGACGGGATGGAGAGCGAGGCATCCAGACAGGCGCCGGGCCGTCCGCGAGGTTTCTGCGCCGACGCGGCCCTCTGCGCGGCGCTCGACGTGTTCCGGCGCAAGGGCTACGAGGGCGCGTCGCTGCGCGACCTCACGGCCGCGATGGGCATCAACCGCCCGAGCCTCTACGCCGCCTTCGGCAACAAGGAGGCGCTGTTCCACCGCGCGCTCGACCTCTACGAGCGCGAGAACTTCGGGTTCATGGAGGCGGCGCTCGCCATGCCGACGGCGCGCGGCGTCGCGGAGCGGATCTTCGCGGGCGCACTCGACGTCTACGGCGGCGGGGGCCAGCCCCGCGGCTGCCTCTACGCCATGCACACCGTCGCCTGCGGATCATCGGCCGGGACGGCGGTGCGCGAGATCGCGGCGCGTCGGGCCTCGCTCAAGGCCGTCCTGGCCGAGCGGTTTCGGCGCGCCGCGGCCGAGGGGGACCTCGCGGAAGGGATCGCGCCGATGGAACTCGCCGCTTTCCTGATCTCCGTCCTGCAGGGGATGGCGCTCGAGGCCGGCTCGGGGGCGAGCCGCGCCGACCTCGACGGCGTGGCGGCCTTCACTCTGCTGGTCTGGCCGAGCCGCTGATCGAGGGTGTTTCGTGAACAGGAGATCGCCATGACCGCCGTCGCTCTGCCCAAGCCTTCGGAACGATCCTCCCCGAGGCGCTTCCTCACGCTCGCCGCCGGCGCCGCCGCCGCGCTGCTGGTCCTGATGGTCGTGCTCGGCTCCTGGTACACCGTCGACCAGGGCGAGCGCGCGGTGCTGCTGCGCAACGGCGCCTTCGTCGGGGTCGAAGGGCCCGGCCTTCACTTCAAGACGCCGTGGATCGAGAGCATCCGCGTCATCAGCGTCCAGACCACGACCGAGCAGTACGACAAGGTCAATTCGTACAGCCAGGACCAGCAGCCGGCCAACATCAAGGTCAGCGCCACGCTCCACATCGAGCCGACCGGGGTCGACACCGTCTACTCCCGGTTCGGATCGCTCGACGCCGCGATCTCGCGCATCGTGACGCCCCACGTCCTTCAGGAGCTCAAGGTCGTGTTCGGCCGCTACACGGCGGCCCGGGCCATCCAGGAGCGGGCGAAGCTCAACGCCGACGCCTTCACGGCCATCAAGGACAGCATGGCCGGCGATCCCGAGATCGTGCTCGAGTCCGTCCAGGTTGAGAACATCGACTTCTCGGATCAATACGTCTCCTCGATCGAAGCGCGCATGCAGGCTGAGATCCAGGTGCAGAAGATCCAGCAGGAGCTCCAGCAGCAGGAGGTCAGCGCCAAGATCACCGTCGTCAACGCCCAGGCGGCGGCCGACGCGCAGGTCGCCAAGGCGAAGGCCGAGGCGCAGGCGATCCAGCTCCGCGGCGATGCCGAGGCCCAGGCCATCAAGGCGCGCGGCGACGCCCTGAAGCAGAATCCCGACCTCGTCAGCCTCACGGCGGCGGAGCGCTGGAACGGCGTCCTGCCGACCACGATGGTCCCGGGTGGAGCTGTGCCGTTCGTCGGCGTGAAATAGTCGGTCGACGGCCCACGCCATCCTGCCGATCTCGACGGGGCGGAGGAGGGGGGAGCCACCGAGGAGAACCCACGCGACTCCCCCCAGTCGGGCGGGAGGTCGCCCTACGGCACCGACGACCTCACCCGGCGCCGCGGATGCGTGTAGGACAGCGCCATGTCCTCCATCGCATCCCGCCCGTCCGCCGCCGCCCCATGGGGAGCCGAGTTCCGCGCCTGCGCCGAACTCGGCGTCCCCCTGGTGCTCACCAACGCCATCGAGATGGCGATGAACCTGACCAGCACGGTCATGATCGGGCACATCGGCGCGGACGCCCTCGCGGCCAGCACCTTGGCCTTGGCGCTCTACAGCGCCGCGATGCTCTTCGGGCTCGGCTTGACGGCGGCCGTGTCGCCCCTGATCGCCCGCGAGGCCGGGGACCGGGCCACCGTGCGGCGCGTCGTCCAGGGCGGCATCTGGAACGCCGTGCTGATCACCGGCCCGATCTCGGCGCTGCTGTGGGAGGCAGAGCCGATCTTCCGTGCCCTGGGCCAGGACCCGACGCTGTCGCGGGCGGCGGCGCGCTACCTCCACGCCGTCCAGTGGTCGTTCCTGCCGGCGATGATCTACCTCGTGCTGCGCTCCATGCTGGCCGCGGTCGAGCGACCGAGGTGGGCCGTCGTCACGGGGGTGGCGGCCGTCGCCGTCAACGCCGCCCTGAACGCGCTCCTGATCGGCGGCGCGGGCCCCGTCCCGGCACTGGGCCTGACCGGATCGGGCCTGGCGACCCTGCTGGCCAACCTGTTCATGGCCCTGGCGCTCGGCTCCGTCGTGCTGTTCGATCGACGGTTCCGGGACGATCGCCTCCTGTCGGGCCTGCTCCGGCCGCACTGGGCGACCGTGGCGGCCCTGTGGCGCCTCGGGCTGCCCATCGGCATCGCCATCATGCTCGAGACCGCCATGTTCGCCGCCGCGGCGGGGCTGATCGGCCATTACGACGAGCGGGCCCTCGCCGCCCACGCCATCGCGCTCCAGGTCGCGGCGTTGGCCTTCATGGTGCCGCTCGGCATCGCGCAGGCCGCGACGGTGCGGGTGAGCCGGGCCGCGGGCGTGGGCGACGACAC
Source organism: Lichenihabitans sp. (assembly GCA_965214345.1). Lineage (GTDB taxonomy): Bacteria > Pseudomonadota > Alphaproteobacteria > Rhizobiales > Beijerinckiaceae > Lichenihabitans. The sequence continues at coordinate 298,833 of CBDCBJ010000001.1, forward strand.
CGCGGTCGGCCGAGCGGGCTGGGCGGCGCTGGCGCTCGGGGTGGGCACGATGGGCCTGTCGTCGCTGGTGCTGATGGGCGTCCCACGGCTCATCGCCGGCCTGTTCCTCGACCCCGCGGCGCCCGGCGCCGAGGCGGTCATGCAGAGCGCCGTCACGCTCCTGGCCCTGGCGGGGCTGTTCCAGGTCGCCGACGGCGCGCAGGTCGTCCTCGCCGGGATGCTGCGCGGGCTCGGGGACACACGCATGACGATGATGATCGCGGCGGCGGGATATTGGGGCCTCGGCGTGCCGCTCGCGGCCGTCCTGGCCCCGCAGATCGGCGCGCCGGGCGTGTGGCTCGGACTCGTGGTCGGGCTGTTCGCCACGGCGGCGATGCTGCTCGTGCGCTGGCGCTCGTGGCGTCGCGCTCCCCGTCGAGGCTGGGCGACGTAGGACCGTCTCCCGCCCGGCCGGTCGCCGGGGTCGAGCGGGGGGCGAGCCCGGCGCGGCGGGGACCTCAGCCGAGCCCCGTCAGCGACTTCAGGGCCAGGATCGCCGAGGTGGCGCCCAGCACCACGATGCCGGTCCACCGGTAGACCGCCTCGGAGCTCGTGCGGTAGAGCCGCCCGCCCGACCGGGAACCGGCCCAGACGGCGGGGAAGGCCGCGACCGCCAACGCGCCCCGTCCCGGCGTCAGCGCCCCCGCCAGGACGAGCGGCGGCAGGGCGACGAGGCCGGTGAACAGGAACAGCACGATCATCGAGGCGCGCGCCCGCGCGCTGCCGAGGGGCGAGGCGAGGTAATAGGCGATCACGGGCGGCCCCGGCATGCCGGCGAGCCCGTTGAACACGCCCGCGACGGCGCCGAAGACCAGCGTCGATGGGCCCGAGAGGAGCCAGGCCGGCGACCGGCCGCGGCCGATCACGACCGTCGCCCCGGACACGATCAGCGCGATGGCGAACCGGACGGCGTTCGGCGGCAGATGCGTCAAGGCGAGGACGCCGAGCGGCGTCGCGACGGCGGCCGCGAGCGCCAGCACCCGGACGGTGCGGCGGTCGCAGGTCTCGACGGCCCCGGCGATGCCTTCGGCGCTGACCAGCACCTGCAGCACGAGCACGATCGGCACGGCGGTGGCGGGCGGGCAGACGAGGCTCAGGAGCGGCACCGCCGCGATGGCGAAACCATAGCCCGTGAAGCCGCGCAGCATCCCGGCGCCGAACAGGATCGCGGCACCGGCGCCCAGGAGGGAAGCGGACGGCAGGTCTGCCATCGGGGATGCGAACAAGACCGGACCTCGACGGTTGCGCCTGGAGCAGGATGTCGTCGGGTCACCGACGCCACCCTGCCTGCACGCTCCATGGGCCGGCCGTAGCCGAAAGCGAAGCGCCAGCCGCACCCATCGTCGGGTCCAGCGTCCGGTGCGGTCCTTGCTTCCCGGCACCGGGCCCCGGCGGCCGGGCGGAGGACGAGTGTGGCGATCGCGGCGCGGGACGGTCTGGTCTGGCGGCACCTGTTCGACGCGATGGACCGGTCGGACGCGGCGCTCCAGGCGCAGATCCGGCAGGCGCTGGTCCGCGCCATCGAGGGGCGGGTGCTGCCGGTCGGCACGCGGCTGCCGTCGAGCCGGCGCCTCGCCGAGACGCTCGACGTCGCCCGGAACACGGTGGTGTTCGCCTACGAGCAGCTGATCGACGAGGGCTACCTCGTGGCGCACGAGCGCAGCGGCGTGTTCGTCGCCGCCGAGGGGCTCGGGGCGCGCCGGACCGCGCCCGCCCCCGCCTCGGCGCCGGACGACTGGACCGCTCGCTTCGCCGTCGTGCCCTCCCGCTTCCAGCACATCCGCAAGCCGCGCGACTGGCAGAGCTATCCCTATCCCTTCCTCTACGGCCAGTTCGATCCCGCGCTGTTTCCGGCCGCGAGCTGGCGCGAGAGCGTGGCGGCGGCGTCGAGCCGGTCGAGCATCGCCGACTGGGCCGGCGACCTGATCGACGAGGACGATCCGGACCTGATCGAACAGGTCTGCGCCCAGGTGCTGCCGCGCCGTGGCGTGTGGGCGGCGCGCGACGAGCTGATGATCACCATCGGGGCGCAGCAGGCGCTCTATCTCGTGACGCGGCTCCTGGTCGGGCCCGGCACGCCGGTCGCCGTCGAGGATCCGGGCTATCCGGACACGCGCAACATGGTGACCCTCGCGGGGGGCGCCATCCGCCGCCTCCCGGTCGACCGGGAGGGCGTCGATCCGGACGGGGCGCTCGACGGCTGCCGCGTCGCGTTCGTGACGCCCGGCCACCAATGCCCCACGACCGTCGTGATGTCGCGGGCCCGCCGGGCGGCGCTGCTGGCCGCGGCGGCCGAGCACGGCACCGTGATCGTCGAGGACGACTACGACGCCGACCTCTTCGCGGAAGGCTCGGACGCGCCGCCGCTGCGCAGCCTCGCGGGCGGCGGCAACGTCGTCTACATCGGCAGCCTGTCGAAGGCGCTGGCGCCCGGCCTGCGGCTCGGCTACGTGGTCGCCCCGGCCCCGGTCATCGCCGAACTCCGGGATCTGCGCCGCCTGATGCTGCGCCACCCGCCGAGCAACAACCAGCGCGCCATGGCGACCTTCATCGCGCTCGGCCATTACCGCGGCCACCTGATGCGCGTCTCCGCGGCCCTCGCCGAACGGGCGGCGGCGGCCGACGCGGCGCTGCCTCACGCGTTGCCGGGCTTCACCTGGCAGCGCGGCGCGGGCGCGGCGAGCTACTGGATCGAAGGCCCCGGCCGCTTCGACGCGCGGGCCACCGACGCGGCGGCCCGAGACGTCGGCGTGCTGATCGAGCCCGGCGACGTGTTCTTCGCCGACCCGGAGCGCGGGAGGGGGTGCTTCCGCCTCGGACTGTCGGCGATCCGGACGGAGCGCATCGCCGAGGGGCTGCGGCGGTTGGGACGGGCGGTCCGCGGCTAGAGCCGCTGCCGCTCGCCCGGGCTCGGCCTGAGCTCTCGCTCTGTGTCCCGACGAGCGTCTTCACGCCATCAGGTGACTCCACCGGATCGCGATCCGCTCTAGAGCTGTTGCCGCTCGCCTTGGCTCGTGGCCTCAGCTCTAGCTCTGTGTCGCGACGAGCATCTTCACGCGATCAGGTGACCCCACCTGATCGCGATCTGCTCTAGACTTTGCCCTTCCACGGCACGAGGACGCGTTCGAGCCACCGCATCCCGAACTCGAACAGGATCGCGAAGCCGCCGATCACCAGGATGCCCATGATGACCACGTCGGTGCGCAGGAAGTTGGACGCGTTGAGCACCATCTGGCCGAGGCCGGCATTGGCCGCCACCATCTCGGCCGCCACCAGCGTCGTCCAGCCGACGCCCATGCCGATGCGCAGGCCGACCAGGATGTCGGGCGTCGCGGCCGGCAGGACGACGTGGAGCAGCACCTGCAGCCTGCTCGCCCCCATCGAGCGGGCGGCATCGACCTGGTCGACCGAGGCCGAGAGCACGCCGGCCCGCGCCGCGAGCGCCACCGGCGCCACGCAGGCGAGGAAGATCAGCAGGATCTTGGCGGTCTCGCCGATGCCGAACCAGATCACCATGAGAGGCAGATAGGCGAGCGGCGGGAGCGGCCGGTAGAACTCGATGACCGGATCGAGGATCGCCCGTGCCGGGCGGCTGACCCCCATGGCGAGCCCTGCCGGGATGCCGACGAGCGAGGCCAGCACGAAGGCCCCGATCACCCGCGAGAGGCTTGCGACGATCTCCGCCACGAGCGTGTTGCCGTCGAACTCGCCCGTCCAGACCTGCGAAAAGGCCGTCGCCAGCGCGGCGGGGCCGGGCAGGAACAGCGGCTTGACGAGCCCGGTCGCCGTGACGACCACCCAGGCGACGATGAGGACCATCACGGTCGCGACGCTGAGCAGCGGCAGGTTCTGGCGCGGCCGGCCCTGCGGCAGCGCACGGCGCGGCCGGGCCCGCGCCACCGCGGGCTGCGGCAACAGGGCGCCGGTCCCGGCTTTCGGCTCGACGATCTCGGTGCCGGCGTCGCCGGCCGCCTCGCGGATCAGTGCCGTCATCAGGCGTTCTCGCGTTCGGGAGAGGGCACGCGGCGGTGGACGCGGTCGAGCACGCGCTCGCGCATCGCGATGAAGGCGGGGTCGGCCCGCAGCGCCCGGGCGTCCTCGCCGCCGACGAAGCGGCGGGAGAACGGCAGGTCGATCGTCTCGACGATGCGGCCCGGCCGCGGGCTCATGATGACCAGCTTGGTGGCGAGAAAGATCGCCTCCTCGACGTCGTGGGTGATGAAGAACGCCATCTTGCCGGTGCGATGCCAGATGGCGAGGATCAGCTCCTGGACCTGCCCGCGGGTGAAGCTGTCGAGCGCGCCGAGCGGCTCGTCCATCAGCAGCACGCGCGGGTCGCTCGCGAGGGCTCGGGCGATGCCGACGCGCTGCTGCATGCCGCCCGAGAGCTCGTAGATCTTGCGCGAGGCGACGTCGGCGAGGCCGACGAAGCCCAGCATCTCGCGGGCCGTCGCCCGGCGCTCGGCGGCCGGCACGCCGCGCATCCTGAGACCGAACGCGACATTGTCCTGCACGTCGAGCCAGGGCATCAGCGCGTGCTTCTGGAACACGACGCCGCGGTCGGCGCCCGGCGCCACGACGGGCGCGCCGTCGAGCAGGATCTCGCCCTCGGTCGGCCGCAGGAAGCCCGCGATGCAGGAGAGCAGGCTCGTCTTGCCGCAGCCCGAGGCGCCGAGCGCCACGACGAACTCGCCGGGCGCGATGCTGAGATCGACATGGGAGAGGGCGACGACGCCGCCCTCGCCTTCCCCGTAGTTGAGGCTCACGTCGCGGATCTCGAGCATGTCGGCTCTCCAGGGGCGGCGGCCGAGCCGCGTCTATTCGGCTGCCTTGACGTAGGCGTCGGTGACGAAGGCGCCGTAGTCGGAGGAGAGCGCCTGGACCTTGCCCTGGTCCTTGAGGAAGCCGGCGGTGTTCTTGAGCGCGTCCGCGGCGCCCCCGCCGAGCCAGGTGGCCGAGGCCTGCTGGGTCAGGGTCGGGAAGCGATAGGCCGCCATGCCGGCCGGCACGTCGGCCGGAGTGGCGCCGGTCCACTTGGCGACCGCCTTCACGTCGTCCGAATCGGGCGTCCACTTGGCCGGCTCGGCCTTGTAGCGCGCGTCGGCGGCGGCGAGCTGCTTCACGAACTCGACCATGAAGGGCTTGTTGGCCTCCGCCCAGGCCTTCTCGACCACGAGGCCGTCGAAGGTCGGGCGGCCCTCCTTGGCGATGTCGGCCGCGGAGGCGATCACCTTGCCGTTCGCCTTCACCTTGGCGAGCACCGGATCCCAGATGAAGGTCCCGTCGATGTCGCCGCGCTCCCAGGCGGCCGCGATCTCGGGCGGCCGCATGTTGAGCACTTTGACGTCGGTCGGACCGAGGCCGGCCTTCTGCAGCGCATACATCAGCTGGTAGTGCGAGGTCGAGACGAAGGGCGTCGCGACCGTGTGGCCCTTGAGGCCCGCGACGCTGGTGACGCCGCTGCCGTCGCGCACGACGAGCTGCTCGGCGTCGCCGATGTCGTCGAGGATCCAGAACAGTTCGATCGGCAGGCCCTGCGAGGCCGCGGCCGCGATCGGGCTCGAGCCCGCCTCGCCCATCGCGACATTGCCCGACGCCATGGCGCGGATCACGTCGCCGCCGCCGCCGAACTTGCGCCAGGTGATCTTGTAGCCCGTCGCCTTCTCGATCGCGCCGCTCTGCATCACGACGCGGAACGGCACCACCATGTCCTGGTAGGCGAAGGTGACTTCCTTGTCGGCGGCGGCGCAGGGCGACGCGGCGCCGATCGCGGCGGTTCCGGCCAGCAGGGCACCCAGGACGATGGTTGACGGCTTCGACAGACTGTTCACGTCGCGGCTCCCGAGATGGCAGGAACGGATCGGTGCGATCCAGTCTCCCCGGCCAGGCGGTGACGATCTAAGCCGATCTCCGAGCGAAACACCTGGACCAGTCGCTGTCAAATCGATCCTTGATCTGGACCAACACAGCAACGGACGGCGGCGTCTAAGTGCAGATTGGGCGATCGACGTGCAGTCTGACTGATCGTTGAGCAGTGAGGGCGCAGATCAGGCGCGGATGAGCGGTCTCGCGCCCGCGACGCGGCCAGCCGACGACTGGCCGCGGTTCCCGGCCGATCTGGCCCTATCGAGGGCCGCGAGGCTCTGCGAAGACCGGGCGAACCGATCATCACCCGAGGAACTCATGGACGCGCGCCTCGCCACCCTCGACCGGCTGTTCGAGGCCTTCAACCGGCACGACGCCGATGGCGTGATGGCCTGTTTCGCGCCCGACGCGGTGTTCTTCACCGCCGCGGGCCCGACGGCCGCCGGGCGTCGGGTGGCGGGGCACGACGCGATCCGGGCCGCCTTCGCGGGCACCTGGGCGGCCATGCCGGACGTGCGCTGGGCGGTGCACCATCGCGGTCTCCACCAGGATGGCGGGGTCGCGGCCTGGCTGTTCACCGGGACGCCGACGGGCGGCCCGCGGGTCGAGGTCGAGGGCGTCGACCTGTTCACCTTCGTGGGCGACCTCGTCGCCTCGAAATCCGCCTTCCGCAAGGACCGCACGGCCGCCTGACGCCGGAGGAGATCGCCATGAACGTCCACGTCGCCGAGGCCCTCGTCCCCTCCGCGCCCTACGATCCAGCCTACGATCCGCTCGTCGACGCGACGCCCGGACGCAACCGCGACTACGCGCCGACGTACTGGATCGCCAGCGCCGGTCTGCCGCCGCCCGACGACGGCCCCGTCACGTCGGATCGCGACGCCGACGTCGTGATCGTCGGCTCCGGCTTCACGGGCTTGGCGACGGCGCTCTCGCTCGCCCGCGACCACGGGATCAGGGCGACGGTGCTCGAGGCCAACCGCGTCGCCTGGGGCTGCTCGACCCGCAACGGCGGCCAGGGCCAGGCGGCCTCGGGACGCCTCAGCCGCTCGCAGTGGATCGCCCGCTACGGGGAGGATGTCGCGAAGCGGCTCCATGCCGAGGTGCTCGAGGGGTTCGAGCATTTCGCGGCCTACACCCGCGAGTTCGCCTGCGATCCGCAGCCCGGCGGCCACCTCTACGTCGCCCACAACGCCACGATGCTGAAGAAGCTCGCGGCCGAGACCGAGGTGCTGAACCGCGTGTTCGGCTACGGCGCCCGGATGTTGGGCCGCGACGAACTCGCGGCCGACTGGGTGGACGAGGTGGGCGCCCGGGGCGCCCAGCACGAGCCGCTCGGCATCGGCGTCCACCCGGCGAAGCTCGCCTTCGGTTACCTGGCGGCGGCCCGCGCGGCGGGCGCCAGGGTCCACGCCGCGAGCCCGGTGCTGGAGATCGCGCGGGACGGCGCCGGCTACCGCGTCCGCACCCCCGGCGGCACCGTGCGGGCCAGGGCGGTGGCGATCGCGACCGGCGGCTACACCGGTCAGGGCCTGCACTCGGCCTTGAAGAGCCGTGTCATGCCCATCCTGTCGAACTCGCTCGTGACCCGGCCCCTGACGGCGGCGGAGATCGCGGCCGTGAACTTCCGCACCCGTCAGGTCATCACCGACACCCGCACGCTGCGCTTCTACTATCGCCTGCTGCCCGACGACCGTCTGCAGATCGGCACGCGCTCGGCCATCACGGGCGCGGACGCGTCGGCGCAGCGCCACTACGACCTCCTGCTCGGCGGCCTCCACGCCAAGTTCCCGGCGCTGCGGCACGTCGCGGTCGAGCATTCCTGGTGGGGCTGGGTCGATGTCAGCCACGACATGATGCCGCGCATCGTGCAGCCGGATGCGAAGCGGCCGCTGTTCTACGGGCTCGGCTACGGCGGCAACGGCGTAAGCTACTCGGCCCAGGCCGGCCGCAGGATGGCGGCGCTGGTGGCGGGCCGCCCGCTTCCGACGCTGCCGATCTTCGAGGGCGCCCTGCCGGGGCACCCCTTCGCCCCTTTCCGCCGCCTCGGCCAGCGTGTCCTCTACCGCTCCTATGCGCGCCACGACGCCCGCCCGTGACGTCGCCCTCGGCGCGCGTCACGATGCCAGACCGAGCTTGCCAGCCGAGCCGAGCACCGGCTATCTCGGTCGGACGGGCCGCTCGATGGGTGAATGATGGGGCATTTCCATCGGGCCGCGGGACTCGGGGGCGTGAAGATCATGATCAGGGACGGTGAGAAGGCCGATGCCGGCGAGATCGCCCCGCTCGGGCGTCGGGTGAGGCTCGTCGACCGCAGGTCGTTCCTGGTCGGCTCGGCCGTCGGGCTCGGTGCGCTCGGCCTGGCCGGTTGTGCGACGTCCGACGATCCGTTCCTCGCCGAGGCGGCGAAGGCCTATGGCCCGATGCCCGACGAGAAGTTCCCGATCCCGGCGGTCGACATCAGCAAGATCGACCCGAAGTACTATCGCCGGACAGTCCGGTACGAGTCCAAGGAAGCGCTCGGCACGATCATCGTCGACCCCGGGAAGTTCTATGTCTACCGCATCGATGGCGACGGGTCTGCGACGCGGTATGGCGCCAATGTCGGCCGCGATGGGTTCCTGTGGAAAGGGGACGCCTATGTCGGCCGCAAATCGGAATGGGCGACGTGGACTCCCCCCAAGGAGATGATCCAGCGTCAGCCCGAGGCCGCCAAATACGCCCATGGCATGCCGGGCGGCCTCGACAATCCGCTCGGTGCCCGCACCCTCCACCTCTACCAGAACGGCGCCTACACGCTCTATACGATCTATGCCAGCAGCGAGCCGGAATCGATCGGGAACGGCATCACCAGCGGCTGTGTGGGCCTGCTCAGCCAGGATATGATTCACCTCTATTCACGGACGCCGGTCAAGACGAAGGTCGTCGTCCTGCCAGCATAGGGACGAGCATCGATCTCGCGTCGGACGTCACCCGGTGCGGAGGGGGCCCGACCCGCGGGCACGACAGGGGGATAGCGAACCGGGGTCTTTCGCCGAAGCTGAACCGCCTCGGTGCGGAGATGCTGCGGCGTCGGCGTTCAATGTGCCGGAGTCCGACGGTCAGCGGGAGCGACCATCACCGCATGAAGACCTTCGATCTGCCGGACTGTTCTCGCCTTCAGACCCGATGATCTTGGTTTTGGGACGACGTGGTGGAGCTGAGCGGAATCGAACCGCTGGCCTCTGCAGTGCGATTGCAGCGCTCTCCCATCTGAGCTACAGCCCCAACGTAGCGGTTTGATAGATCGCAGGCCCGACCCTGTCAATTGCGCCGGCGGGCGAGCGGGCAGGGCTCGCGGTCCCCTCGTACCAGCCGCCGTCGACGATGGCCCGTCGACGGCGGGTCACGCCGCACGAGCGGCGGCGCGCCTTCGCGCTTGCCAGCGGTCGTGATTTTCGACCCCTGGTATCAGATCTCGCCCTCGGCCCAGCTGCGCCCGTCCCGCTCGATCAGCGCGATGGCGGAGGATGGCCCCCAGGTCCCGGCCGTGTAGGGCTTGGGCGGTTCGCTCGACCCCTGCCAGGCCTCGATGATCGGGTCGACCCAGGCCCAGGCGGCCTCGACCTCGTCGCGCCGCATGAACAGCGTCTGGTTGCCCCGCACCGTGTCGAGGATCAGGCGCTCGTAGGCGTCGGGGTTGCGCACCGCAAAGGCCGCCGCGAAGCTCATGTCGAGCGACACGTGCTGCAGCCGCATGCCGCCCGGCCCGGGATCCTTGATCATCAGGTAGAGCTTGATGCCCTCGTCGGGCTGGAGGCGGATGAGCAGCCGGTTCGGCCGCGGGGTCTCGCCCTCGAAGACCGAGTGCGGGACCTGGCGGAAGCTCACCACGATCTCGGAGACGCGGGAGGGGAGGCGCTTGCCGGTGCGCAGGTAGAACGGGACCCCGGCCCAGCGCCAGTTGCCGATCTCCGCCTTGATGGCCACGAAGCTCTCGGTCTGGCTCGGCTCGCCGAGCTCGTCGAGGTAGCCCGCCACGGCGCCGCCCGCTGAGGCGCCCGCCCTGTACTGGCCCCGCACCGTGAGGTGGGCGGCATTGGCGGCGTCGATCCGCTTCAGGCCCTTCAGCACCTTCAGCTTCTCGTCGCGCACCGCGTCCGCCTTCATGGAGGAGGGCGGCTCCATGGCGACGAGGCAGAGCAGCTGCAGCATGTGGTTCTGCACCATGTCGCGCATGGCGCCGGCCTTGTCGTAATAGCCGGCCCGGCCCTCGACGCCGAGTTCCTCGGCGACGGTGATCTGCACGCTGTCGATGTGGGCGGCGCTCCACAGCGGCTCGAAGAGCGCGTTGGCGAAGCGCAGCGCCATCAGGTTCTGCACCGTCTCCTTGCCGAGGTAATGGTCGATCCGGTAGATCGACGCCTCGGGGAAGACCGCGCCGATCCCCTCGTTGACGGTCAGCGCCGAGGCGGCGTTCTTGCCGATCGGCTTCTCCAGCACGATCCGGGTGCGGGCCTGGTTCAGGCGGTGCTTGCCGATTTTCTCGGCGATCGGCACGAAGAGGTCGGGGCCGGTGGCGAGGTAGTACACCACCGTGTCGTCCTCGCGCCCGTCGATCAGCCGCGCGAGGTCGTCCCAACCCTCGTCGCTCTCGGCGTCCGCCGTCACGTAGTCGATCCGGTCGATGAAGGCGTCGAGCTGCCCGTCGGCCTTCACGCCCTTCACGGCCTCGCGCGCCATCGCCTGGTAGGCGGCGCGGTCCATCTCGCGGCGGGCCACGCCGATGATGCGGGCGAGCGGTGGCAGCTGGCCGGCGATGTCGCGGTGCAGCATGGCGGGCAGGAGCTTGCGGCGGGCGAGGTCGCCCGTGGCGCCGAAGACGACGAGCGTGAAAGGGTCGACGGGGATGACGCGACTCGTCATGAGGCAGGCGCTTTCTGTTGGTCGTTGCCGTTTCGCTGGTTCGATGCGGCGTTCGGCAGGCACGCGGCGTGCCAGCGAACCCTTCTCGATCACCGCGTCTCCTTACACCGATCCCCGCGGATTGCACCGATTCCCGCGGAGGCCCGGCCCGAGCGGGGATCCCGGCCGGCACGCCGGCCACCTGCGACGCGTGGGCGACGAGCGGCGGGCGCCGCGCGATCGGGCTGGGCTCGTGCCACTTTTGGCTCGAGCCGGCGTTGATGGCGGCCAATCATCACCAAAGGATCCACCCATGAGCATGTTCGGCAACATCGTTTCGGCGCTCTTCCACCACGCCCCCGCGGCCGCTCCCGAGCAGACCGCCGCGGCCGACGCCACTGCGCCCGCAGCCTCCACACCCGCCGCCTCGGCGCCGGACGCCGCGTCCGCCCCCGCGGCCGGCGGCGCTCCCACGGCCTCCGCCGCGCCCGCGGGCTCGGCCCCTCAGACCGTCGACGCCACGGCGGTGCTCGAAGGCCTGGCCGCCAAGGATCCGCAGAAGCTCGACTGGCGCCACTCCATCGTCGACATGATGAAGCTGCTCGACCTCGATTCGAGCCTGTCGTCGCGCAAGCAGCTCGCCCAGGAACTCCACTATTCCGGCGACATGGACGACTCGGCCTCGATGAACGTGTGGCTGCATTCCGAGGTGATGAAGAAGCTGTCCGAGAACGGCGGCAAGGTGCCGGCCGACCTCAAGGCCTGATCCCGTCGACGGCGTGGCCCCGCCCCGGGAGGGGCGGTGCCGCATCGCTGGAGGACGGCCGGGCCCCCGTCAGGGTGCCTTGGCGGGCGTCGCCGAAGCACTCGGTTGGCTTGGCGGCAGGGCAGCACTCGGGGCTGCGGCGATCGCCGATGCCACGGGGCCTCTCGAGCCCGGGACGTCCCCGAACGTGACCGGCGTGTCCTTGTCGACCATCGCGGCGAGGTTCAGCGCGTCCCAGTTGGTCAGTCGGATACAGCCATGCGACTGGGTCTTGCCCACGGCCTCCGGATTCGGCGTGCCGTGGATGCCGTAGCCGCCCTCGGCGCTCAGGTCCATCCAGACGAGGCCCACCGGGTTGTTCGGGCCGGGCGCGATGGTGAAGGCCTCCTTGGCCTTCACCCCCTTGAAGTGATACTTCCGCAGGTAGGTGTAGTCCGGATTGTGGGCGATCCGCCGGATCACGTAGTCGCCCGTCGGGGCGGGTTTCTCGCTCGACCCGATCGAGGCCGGGTAGAAGGCGACGAGCCGCCCGTCCGCCGCGAGCGCCTCGACGTCGTGGCCGGACTTGTCGATCACGACCTTCGCCACCTTGTCGGTCGGCTTGTCCTCGGCGACGGCGGCGACGGCGATGTGCTGGCCGGCCGCGAAGCGGGAGCCGGGGTTCAGCGCCATCAGGAGCGGCTCGCTCATGTGGTAGCGCTCGCCGAGTTCCTCGCGGATGTCGTGGTAGCCCAGGTGGTCGAGCTTCGACTGCGCCTCGAAATCGGCCGGGATGTGCTTGGTGAACTTGGCCTTCGCCTCGTCCGCACCGATCTCGACGCCCTTCAACGGCGCCGGCGCCCCGGCGGTCAGCTTGTCCCAGGTGGGCTGATCGAGCCGGCCCGTCGCCGGCAGACCCATCTGCGCCTGGTAGGCGGAGAGCGCCTTGCGGAAGTTCTCCCCGTCGATCCCGTCGATGGCGCCCGGCGAGAACCGGGCGCGATCGAGCATGACCTCCGCCTTCACCACCTCGGGCACGGCGCGCTCGCTCGACCTGTCGGGCAGGGGCGAGAATGCGGCGGCGTCGACGGCCTTCTCGGTGAGGGGCGGCGGCGCTGCGGCGAGGACGGGCAGGGTGCAGAGGAGGACCGCGGCCGACGCGAGGCCGGCCGAAAGATGCGCGCGATGGGTCATGACGGAGTTTCCGCTCGGGGACAGCGCCGGCCAACGGGCTGACGGCACCGATGTTCCGGCCCGCGTCGCGCCGGCGGCGCGGCTTGCCACGCGCCCGTCGCGATGGCATCGCTGGAGGGCCGAACCGGGCCGGCCGGCGCGCCCGATCCGAGGACCGAGCCATGACCGACGAGGCCGTTCGGCGCATCGCCGACACGCTGGCTGAGACTCGCGACCTGATGGACGCCAGCCTGCGCGACGTCGTACTCATCGACGCGGTGCAGCGCGCCGCCGCGGCCCTGACGGCGACGCTGCGGGGCGACGGCAAGATGCTGATCGCCGGCAACGGCGGCAGCGCCGCCGACGCCCAGCACATCGCCGGCGAGATCGTCGGCCGCTTCCTGTTCGATCGGGCGCCGCTGGCCGCCATCGCGCTCACCACCGACACGTCCATCCTCACCGCGGTCGCCAACGACTACGGCTTCGACCACGTCTACGAGCGCCAGGTGCGCGGCCTGGGGCGGCCGGGCGACCTGTTCCTCGGCATCTCCACCTCGGGACATTCGGCCTCGATCCTGCGGGCCTGCGCAGCGGCGCGCGAGATGGGCCTCGTCACCTTGGGGCTGACGGGGGCGGGCGGCGGCGGGATGACGGCGTGCTGCGACATCGTCATGCGGGTGCCGAGCGAGCGCACCTTCATGATCCAGCAGGTGCACATCACGGTCGGCCACATCCTCTGCCTCCTGGCCGAGGCCGACATCTTCGGGGGCCCGTCGGCGGGATGAGCGGGCCGGCGCCGCGGCCGGCGGTCTTCTTCGACCGCGACGGCGTGATCAACGTCGACCACGGCTACGTCGGCGACCCGTCGCGCTTCGCCCTCCTGCCCGGTGCCGTGGCGGGCGTGCGGGCCGCCAACGCCGCCGGGGCGCTGGCCTTCTTGGTCACCAACCAGTCCGGCGTCGCGCGCGGCTACTACACCGAGGCGGACGTCGCGTCCCTGCACGGCCACATGGCGGCCGCGATGGCGCGGGAGGGCGCCCATTTCGACGACATCCGCCACTGCCCGCACCTCCCCGACGCCGCGGTGGCGGCCTACCGCCGCGACTGCGGCTGCCGCAAGCCGAAGCCGGGCATGATCCTCGACCTCATGGCGCATTGGCCGGTGGACCGTGACCGCAGCGTGCTCATCGGCGACCGGGCGAGCGACATGGAGGCGGCGCGGGCGGCCGGCATCCGGGGCATCCTCTACGCGGGCGGGCCGCTGGCCGACCTCGTGGCGGCGGCGCTGCGGGACGGCGGTTCGGCCCTTCTCCCCTGAGGGGAGAGTCGGGCACCCATCCCGACGCGCCGGGATGATCTCCCCTCATCCGATCGGGCTTCGCCCGACCACCTTCTCCCCTGAGGGGAGAAGGGCGCGATCTTCGAGTGTCACGGCAGCGCCACGGGCGCCATCCACGCCCGGATCACACTGATTCCAGGTCGCGCAGCAGGGCGGCGCGGCCGGCGGGCGTGTCGGTGAGGAGGTGGACGTGGATCTCGTCGGCGCCCGCCGCCACCGCGGCTCGGAACCGGGCGCTGTCGTAGAAGGCGTCCGGCATCGGGCCGGTGTCGTCCATGGCGAGGATGCGGCACTCGCCCGTGGCGTCGCGCCCCACCGCCAGCACGACGGCGTCGGCGAAACGCGGCGCGTCCTCGCCCGGAGCGGGTTCCCCGACGGGGAACACCGAGAAGAGATGCCGCTTGCCGCCGGCGCCGCGCCAATGGCGGAAGCGCCGGGCGAGGTCCGTTCCGGCGAGGCCGGCGAGCGGGGCCGCCGAGGCCGCGACCGCCCGGGGGAGCGTGACGACGACAGGATGTTGCATCTTTGTTCCCATCGTTCCCACCCCGGCTCGATGAGAACAAACATAGAACTCAAGCCCTGTCATGGTCAATCGGCGGGCGCGTGTTTTCCCGTCTGAATCCGCGTCACGCGGTCCGGACGGCGGCGCCCGGGACGGGCGACGCCAGCCTCGGGTCAGCCTCGATCGCCTCCGCGGCGAGGGCACGGCTGGCCGCCTCGACGGCGTCGCGCATGCGGGCCTGGAACGCCTGGCGGGGCAGGCCGGCCGGGATCACCGGCAGGAATTCGATCACGGTCGTGCCGGGGCGCCGGAGGAACGAGCGGCGCGGCCAGAACAGCCCCGTGTCGACCGCCACCGGCAGGCAGGGCACGCCGGCTTCGGTGTAGATGAAGGCGATGCCGGATTTGTACTCGGGCTCCGCGCCCGGCGGCCGGCGCGTGCCCTCGGGGAAGATGAACAGGGTGCGGCCATCGCGCAGCACCTCGACGGCGCGGCGGCTCACCTCCGTGAGGGCGGCCCGGCCCCGCGCGCGGTCGACCGCGATCTGCCGGCTCGCCGACAGGTACCAACCGAACAGGGGGATGCGGGTCAGCTCCATCTTCACGACGAAGCTGAAGTTCGGGAACAGGCTGCAGAGCGCGATGATCTCGAGGAAGCTCTGGTGTTTCGACGCCAGGATGCAGGCCTCGGCGGGGATGTTCTCCCGCCCGCGGAAGACCACGCGGGTGCCGCAGACGACCCGCAGCAGCCAGACCGACGCCCGCCCCCAGGCGTTGGCGAGCCGCAGCACCGCGCGCCGCCCGATGAACAGCGTGGGCAGGCCCAGCAGCATCATGGCGATGAGCAGGCCGTAGAAGAGCAGGTTGAAGAGGGCGGAGCGCAGGGCCAGCATGGCGCCGTTCTGCCAGAGCACGCCGGGGCGGGCAATTCCGAGCCCGTGCCTCCGGCCGACGGTTCGACCTCGGCCCTCAGCCTCCCTGCGGCGGGATGACGGTCTCGCAGGCTTGGCGTCCCCCGCCCCGCACCGACCGGGACTCGTCGTGGTAGACGACGGTCCACTCCGGCAGGGCGGCCTTGACGGCGCACGCGATGGCATGGCCCTCGGCGGCGAAGCGGGCGACGTCGAGCCGCGGCGCCGCCGCGTCCATGTCGTCATGGTCGTCGTAGACGGCCTGCCAAGCGTCGAGGCGGTCGCGCAGCGCCCGGGGGACCGGCAGGTCGTCGAGCATGCCCTCGGTGCCGTCCATCTGCCACACGCCCTCCGAGCCGTAGACCGCCATGATGCGGACCCAGCGCAGGCCGTGGAAGCGGCTCGTGCCCGTCATGCCGCGGCTCCCGCGCCGTCGCGCGGCGCGTAGCCGATCAGCCGCCGTGTCGCCGCGATGTCCCAGGGCATGCCGGCATTGGCCGACATGGCGTTGACCACGACGGCGGGCGTCGGCCAGGCCGCGGCGTCGGCCACCAGCGCCGCCGAGACGGCGCCCAGGAAATCCCCGTTGGACAGCCACATGGCGCGGAACCAGGCGAGGTCGCGCGCGGCCTCCGGCGTCTCGGGGACGGGCGCGCCGGGGACGCCGGAGGCCGTGATGGTTCCGGGCCGGTTGGCGCCGGGCTGGCACCAGCCGATCCGCAGGCTGACGGCGGTGAGCCCGCCGGGCTCCGCCCTCGCGGTGAGGAGCCGTTCGCCCATCAGCTTCGCCGCCGCGTAGGCGCGCGTGACGTCGCCCGGGGCCGTGCGGGTGCCGGGCCGCGGCGGCAGGCCGGTCGTGAGGGCGCCGGGCGCCACGCCCTCCTCCTTGTAGCCGCCCATGACGTGGTTGGACGAGGCGAAGACGAAGCGCTTGGCGCCACCGCGGCGGGCGAGAGCCGCGACGGCCTGGAGGGTCATGTCGAACGAGACCGCGCCGTCCTCCCAGCTGGCGTCGGGATAGGGGTTCTTCGCCGCGAGATGGACGACGGCGTCGACCTCCGCGGCCGCGTCGTCGAGCGCCTCCGAGCGCCGGCCGAGGTCGGCCGCCACCGGCCGCACCTTCGGATGCGGCTCGCCGCCGGGCGGCGCGAGGTCGAGCGCCACGACCTCGGCGCACCAGGGCGCCTCGGCCAGGTGGGCGACGAGCTTCCGGCCGAGGTTGCCGCCGGCGCCGGTGACCATCACGCGAAGGGGAGAGGGATCCGTCATGCCGCGTTCTCCAAAGCAGAGTTGCGTGGGCTTTCCACGCGACTCTGCCTGTCCCGGTCAAGATCGGCAGGATCGTTTGGGGAACCCGCACGATCCTGCCGAGGCCGCCGGCCGCACGCCGGCGTGCCGCCGTTCTTACCCGATCGCCGCCCGCCGCGCATTCCGGCGGTCGTCGACGCCCGGCGAAAGAGGGGCGAAGCCGGGTGCGACGCGCGCCACCGTCCTCACCCGATCGCCCCTCACCCGCCGCATGCGCCCGGCCTGGCGGCGCCGGCACAGAGCCGGCGGAGTGCCTCGGCCATGCGGGGGGACCGCGCCGCCCAGGCGGCATAGAGCGCCGCGGCCGCGGCTGGCCGGGGGGCGAGCGCCTGTCGGTAGACGGGCGCGGTCTCGCCCGGGTCGTAGAAGCGCGCCAGCCGCCAGGCCGCAGCCTCGGCGGCACCGCCGCTCGCGACATCGTCGGCACCGCCGCCCACCGCCTCGGCGGCGTCGAAGGCCTGCCGGCCGCAGCCCGCCGCCAGCGCCGCATCGCTCAGCGCCAGGAGGTCGGCGTCGGTCCCGCCGCGCGCGCCGTGGAGCCGCGCGTCGAACAGGCGGGCGCAGCGCGGGCCGCCGTCGGCGTCGGGCGGCAGGGGACGATGCCACAGCATGAACGCGCCGGAGCCCGCCCCGATCGCCAGCATGGCGGCGAGGAGGGCCGGCAGCACGCGCGAGCGCTGGCGCGACGGCCAGTCCGGGCTGCCGGGTCCGGGCGGTGTGTCGCGCGCCGCGGCGCCGGGTCGGTCGGTCATGGCACACCCCGGGTCGGTTCGACCCCGCCGACCGCGGCCTACACGCCCCGCAGCACCAGCGCCGTGTTGGCCGGCAGGTGCCATCCCTTGGCGGTCTCGAACTCCGCCGTCCCGGTCCCGCCGTAGTCGGGCTCCTCGCTCGACCAGAGCACCTCCCACCGTTTGCCGCGGGGCGGCGCCACCAGCGGTTCGGCGAAGCTCTTGCGGTCGATGTCGCGGCCGAGGTTGACGATCATCAGCCGGTCGTCGCCGTGGGTCTCGAAGAACCGCAGCACGAAGGCGTCCGGCCCGATGACGGCGCCGTCCGCCGCCGGGCGGTGGTGGGAGTTGAAGGCCCGGTCGGTGCGGCGCAGCGCCAGGAGGTCGCGGTGCATCGCCACGATCGGCGCGTTGCGGGTCGCCTCGGCCCAGTCGAGCTTGCAGCGCGCGAAGGTCTCGTCGGCCTCGGGGTCGACGAGCTGCTTCTGCCCCGACGCGGTGGCGAGGCTGGGGAAGTTGGCCATGTAGGTGTGCCGCCCCTGGCGGACCAGCGCGGCCAGCTCCGGCCGGTGGTCGGCGAAGTAGAGGAAGGGCGTCGAGGCCCAGAACTCCTGGCCCTGGAACAGCATGGGGGTGCCGGGCATCAGCAGCGAGAGCGCCGTCAGCGCCCGCGCCCGCGGATGGCTCGTGAGCTGGTGCAGCCGCCAGCCCCGCGCCGAATTCGCCACCTGGTCGTGGTTCTGCACGAAGGTCACGAAGGCGTCGGGCTTGAGATCGAGCGCCAGCACGCCGCGCGGCCCGCCGCTGCCGCCATAGGTCTGGCCCTGGAACAGGTAGCCGTATTTGGCGGCCGAGATGAACTCCTGCGGCGTGCCCTCGAAGTCGCCGTAGTAGAACTCGTTGCGGCCGGTGGCCGCCACCATGGCGGTGTGGTGCAGGTCGTCGTTCCACACGCCGTCGAGCCCCGCACCCCCCCCGTCGAGCGGGCGGACGAGGTCTGAATCCTGTGGCTCGTTCTCGGCCACGATGATGATCTGTCGCGGTCCCGCCGCCTCGCGCGCCGCGCGGCCCAGCGCCGCCACGACGTAGTCGTCGGAATCGTCGTAGATGTTCTGGGTGGCGTCGAGCCGCAGGCCGTCGAAATGGTACTCGGCGATCCAGTAGGCGGCATTGGAGATCGCGAGGTCGCGCATGCCGATGGCGTTCGGGCCGTCGTAGTTCAGCGCCTCGCCCCATTCGGTCGAATGCCGGTCGGAGAAATAGTCCTGGGCGTAGGCTTTGAGGAAATTCCCGTCCGGCCCGATGTGGTTGTAGACGACGTCGAGGATGACGCCGAGGCCCAGCGCATGGGCCCGGTCGATGAAGCGCCTGAGATCGTCCGGCGTTCCGTAGAGGTGGGTCGGGGCGAAGAGGTCGACGCCGTCGTAGCCCCAGCCGAAGCGGCCCGGAAACTCGTTGACCGGCATCATGTTGACCACGGTGACGCCGAGGTCCTTCAGGAAGGGCAGCTTGTCGGCCGCCGCCGCCCAGGTGCCCGCGGGCGTGAAGGTGCCGACGTGCATCTCGTAGAGCACCTGCCCCACGATGCCGACGCCGCCCCACGCCGCGTCGGTCCAGGCGAAGGCGTGGGGGTCGACCACCTGCGAGGCCCCCATCGGCCGCTCCGGCTGGGAGCGGGACGCCGGATCGGGGTAGAGCGTCCCGTCGGAGCCCAGGCGGTAGCGATAGAGCGCCCCCGCCGCGACATCGGCCACCAGCAGGGCGTGGTAGCCGTCGGCCTCGGGTTCGAGGACCCGTTCGCCGCCGCCCTCCAGCACCAGCGTGACGGTGGCGTGGTCGGGTGCCCAGACGCGGAACGAGCAGCCTTGGTCGAGGAGTTCGGCCCCCATGGGGAAGCGCCGCGTTGATGGCCGTGTCGTCATGCCTCGAGGTCCTCGACGGGCGCCGGGGAAGGGCGGCCCCGGCGACAACGATCGCCGACGCGCTGCGGTTCAGCCGAGGCGTCGCACCGCACCGCGCGGATGCTGCGGCGCAGCGTCGATGTTCGGCGCCCCTGCTCAGCAGAGTCGCGAGGGTTCTCCCATGCAGCTCTGCTTCTCCTCGTCGAGTTGAGCAGGATGGTGTGGGTTCCTCCCGCGCAACCCCTCATGCCCTGGCGCGTCTCCCCTCTCCCTTGTGGAGAGGGGTCGGGGGTGAGGGTCGCTGGCCCGGCGAACGAGGCGCGTGCCGCGCCACGACGCGTCGTGGCCCGCCCGACGGACCCTCACCCCGTACCCCTCTCCACAGGGGAGAGGGGAGGCGGCTTGCGTCGCATCCCACCTCGGTTCCGGCGCGTCCGGCGAGATGCTCCCGGTACCCCGCCGCACCATGATGGAGGGCATCCGCGACATTGTGGCGGTCGCCATCGAGCGCGATCCGAACCTCGTCGTCTCCGGCGAGGACATCGGCAACCGCTGCTTCGACGCGCCGATGCCTGAACTCGGCATCGTGGGCGCGGCCGTCGGCATGGCGGCCTATGGTCTGCTCTTTAAGCACTGTCCGGAGTGGGCTCCCAGCGCAGGCGTATGAGTCGCCGCGACCGGGCTCGATCATCCCCGAGGTCGCCGTTCAGGGTCGAAGATGAGCGCGGACGTAGGCCCTCAGCACGTCCTGCATCTTCGTCAGATGGCCCTTGCCTTGTCGCTTGAAAAACTCGAACACGTCTGGATCGAGCTTCAGGTGAACAGAATGCGGCGCCGGTTTCGGATACACGACCGCGGCTTTCGACCAGAAATCGGCACCCAGAGATTCAGCGCTTATGGCAGCATCACGGTCATTGTGGAGTTTTCCCTCTTGTTTCATCGTCTTCAGCTCTTCGAGCGACGCCGTCTTCATATTGGTCATATTCGTCACGACCCCCTTTCCACGCTGTGATCTGTCGGATCGCTCCACCTCTCTCGGTGTGGACGACGATGAAGCACTCGTCTTCGACGATCCCCATCGAAATTTTACGGACTTCGCCATAATCTTCTCTCGAATCGACCCGTGTCAGCACCACTCCGTCGAATATCAAAGTGGCATAGAGTAAATCGACTCCATGCTTCTCATAGACCTGATGTCGTTTCTTCTCATCCCATTCGAAGCGCACCTTTGACTCCGATCGCGTGATGAAACGCAGTGTACACCTTTCAGGAAAGCCATGACTGAGGACAGATGTACACCCAAAGTGTACATCTGTCGACGTCGATTTTCACGATGACGTTCGGATCGGACATCCAATACGTGTCCGGCGCAGCATGCCGCCTCTGACGAGAGGTTCAGGCGTTCGCTGACCGCCGGTGGGGCTGCGGCCCGGATGGCGCTTGCCTCCGCGCCGTCCCGGCGGCTAGGTCTCGGAAAACGCCACCGCCGCGAGGATCCGATGCCGAGCCCCACACTCCTCCTCCTGCCCGGCGACGGCATCGGCCCCGAGGTGATGGCCGAGGCCGAGAAGGTCCTGGACTGGCTCGGCGAGAACGGCTCCGCCCGCTTCGCCGTGGAGCGCGGCCTCGTCGGCGGTTGCGCCATCGACGCCCATGGCGTGCCGATCAGCGATGCCGACATGGCGCGCGCCGCCGCGGCCGATGCCGTGCTGCTCGGCGCCGTCGGTGGGCCGACATGGGACGGCGTCGCCTACGAGATCCGCCCCGAGGCGGGCCTCCTGCGGCTGCGCAAGGACCTCGGGCTCTTCGCCAACCTGCGCCCCGCCATCTGCCATCCGGCGCTGGCCGACGCCTCGTCGCTGAAGCGGGACCTCGTCGAGGGGCTCGACATCCTCATCGTCCGGGAACTGACCGGCGGCGTCTATTTCGGCGAGCCCAAGGAGATCATCGACCTCGGCAACGGACAGAAGCGCGGCATCGACACGCAGGTCTACGACACCTACGAGATCGAGCGTATCGCCCGCGTGGCCTTCGAACTCGCGCGGAAGCGCTCCGGCCGCGTGACCTCGTCCGACAAGCGCAACGTCATGAAGTCCGGCGTGCTCTGGCACCAGACCGTGTCGGCGTTGCACGCCAAGGACTACGCCGACCTCAAGCTCGACCACCAGCTCGCCGACGCGCTGGGGATGAAGCTCGTCCAGGCGCCGAAGCGGTTCGACGTCATCGTCACCGACAACCTCTTCGGCGACATGCTGTCGGACGTCGCCGCCATGCTGACGGGCTCTCTGGGCATGCTGCCTTCGGCGTCGCTCGGCGAGACCGACCCCGTCACGGGCCGCCGCAAAGCGCTCTACGAGCCCGTCCACGGATCGGCGCCCGACATCGCGGGGCGTGGCATCGCCAATCCGCTCGCCATGATCGGCTCGCTCGCCATGGCGCTGCGCTACTCGTTCGACATGGCGCCGGAGGCCGACCGCATCGAGCGCGCCATCGCCCAGGCCCTGGCGGAGGGCCACCGCACCGCCGACATCGCCGGACCGGGGGGGAATGCGATCCCGACCGCCGCGATGGGCGACGCCGTCGTGATGGCGCTCGCGGCCTGACTTGGCCCGGGCTTCCGGCCCTCGGCTCCGGGCCAAAAGAAAGGCCCCGGGTCTCCCCGAGGCCGGCCTTCAGTCAGACGGGTCGATCCTCAATCCAGGCCGCGCCACAGCGGGGAGAAGTCGACGTTGTTGCTCGGAAACTGGTTGGGGCTGTACGGCAGGTCGTAGCGGCGGGGCAGCTCCGACCCGCCAAAGAAGGCGGTGTTGTAGCTGTTGTAGACCGGGAGATGATCGGTCGTCTGCGACGCGATGTATTCCGGCTGGCCGAGCGAGGGTGAAGACGCCGTGCCGGGATCGAGGAAGGAGCGCTTCTGGATGGTCAGCGGCCGGTAGGTCGCGTCCGAGATCTCCGCGATGACCACGGGATGGTGGGCGCGCGAAGCTTGCATCTTGGCCGGCGCCCTCCGGGCCGTCTGGGCATCGGCGATGCCGGCCGAGAGCAGGGTCGAGGCGGCCAGGACCGTCAGGAGGGTGGAGGATCGATTCGCCATAATAGCCTCGGCTCAGCTGTGTCTTGGCAAGACAACTGAGCCGACACGATTAAGTTTCCGTTGTTCAGCCGGTCTCAGCGTGGGCGGAGCGTGGCTTCGAAGAGGCCGCGCAGCGGCGGAAGTGCGCCGTCCGGATCGAGCCAGCCGAGATGGCGGTCCGTCGCCAGCAGCGAGGCCGGCGTCCCCGCGACGAAACATCCGGAGCCGCCCCGGCGCTCGGCCGCCACGAAGGCGGCCCGCAGCGCGTGGTCGTCGCCCGCCGAGACGAGATCCACCCTGTCGAGCGCGCAGGCCAGCGCGGCACGGCCCATCGGTCTGCCCGCTGCCCCGCAGGCGAAGCCCGACACCTGGAGGACGCCGCCCCCGTCGCGAGCGCCCCGGAAGCCCAGGCAGGGGGTCGCGGCGCCGTCCGCCCACAGCAGGAGGTCGGCGGCCTCGAACCGCCCGAGCCGCGTGTCGACGGGCTCCCCCGCGCGGACCCGCGTCGCCGAGAGCCCGCGCGTGCCGGCCAGCCGCGCCAGACCGTCGGCCAAGCCGTCGACCGAGCCGTCGGCGACCGCCTCGGCGGGATCGCCGGCCCGCAGCAGGGACAGCTGCAGGAAAGGGCCGGCGTCGCCCATCCGCCCGAAGGTCATCACGTCCTCGCGTGCCCCGTCGGGCTCGCGTCGCCGCGCCCGATAGGCCGCGGAGAGCTTGGCGAACTCCGTGCCGGCGAGGTCGTAGAGCGCGATCGGCCGGCGGATCTCCGACCAGTGCGACGGCGTCGCAGCCGTGGCGAGCGCCCGGCCGGGCGGGTTCCGGGCGGCGAGGAGGCCCGCCGCCGCCTCGAGCCCGCCGACCGCCAGCCCCGCGGCCGCGAGAGCCATCAGGCCGGTGCGCAGCAGCACGCGCAGGCCGCGACCCCGCGCCAGCCGCCGGAGGCTCGCCGGGTTGCTCCCGACGGCGCCGAGGATCCCGCCCTCGGACCGAGCCTGCGCCGAGAAGGACGAGAACCGCGCGAGAGCCGACATGGCGCCACCCCGCAACCCAGATGCGGGATGCCTGGAGACGACGATGGTGCCTGACCGTTGAGTCGCCCGTTACCGGCGAGAGTGGATCGCGCGGCATCGTCAATGCCGCGTTAGCGGGGCGCCGGGAACAGCGGGTCGAACAGGCCGTGGATGGCGCTGGCGGCGAACACCGTGAGGTGCCCGGCGTCGTAGAACAGCGGGCGGCCGTCGCGCTCGACCGGGCAGGCGATGCCGTCGCACAGGCGCGTCGCGGGGTCGATCACCGAGGCGCCGTGGCGCGCGGCCGCAGCGGCGATCAGGGCTGTCGAGACGCGCTGGACGTCGCGCGCGTGGGCTTCGCTCGGCGGCGGCGGCGGCGGCTCGTCCCGCATCGCCGCGATGGCCAGGGTGCGGGGGACGGGATAGTCGGCCTGCGGCGGCGCCAGCAGGATGAAGACCCGCAGGCCGGCGCCGTCGAGCGCGTCGAGCGTGGCGTCGAGCCGGCCGAGGTCGCGGTCGTAGAGGAACCAATCGGCGCCGAGCACCACCGTGCGGACCGCCGGGTGGGCCGTGAGGTACGCGACGGCGTCCCGGTTGAAGGGCGCGCAGCCCGGCAGGCCCGCGACGTCGAGGCCGAGCAGCGGCGGGCACTTCGAGGCGATCAGCGCGAGACCGGCGGCGCCCCGGGCGTCGGCGTCCCCCGCCAGGGCGGGGATCCACATGCGGGCATAGCTGTTGCCCCAGAGCGCCAGCGTGGCGGGGGCGCCCGGCGCGCCGAAGCGGCAGGGATAGGGCCGAACCGACCCGGCGGCCTCCGGCACCGGGCATTCGCCTTCGAGCCGGTCGAAATGGCCGTTCGCCAGCGTCAGCACGGCGGGCGGGAGCCTGGCGAAGGGCAGCAGGCCGCGCCCGGTGACGTCGAGGGTCTGGCCGAGCGCGAGGACGGCCAGCGTGGCGCCGGCGGCGGCGGCGAGCAGGCCGCGGCGGCTCGGCAGGGCCCGGCGGGCGATGAAGGGTCGCTCGATCGTCGCGTAGGACAGGCCCGCCAGCGCCACGGTGGCGGCCAGCAGAACGGCGCGCAGGCCGAGCGGCAGGTCCGGCCCCCGCCCGTAACGGGCCAGCGCGATGACCGGCCAGTGCCAGAGGTAGAGCGAGTAGGAGATCCGGCCGAGCCAGGCCGGCGCCCGCGCGGCCAGGAGCGACGACATCCGTCCGCGGCCTTCGCCGCCGGCGATCACCAGGATGGCGCCGAGGCACGGCAGCAGCGCTGCGGCTCCGGGAAACGGGGTCGCGGCGCCGTAGAGCGCCGCCGCGAGGCCGATGGCGGCGAGGCCCGCCGCGACGGCGACGTCGCCCGCGTGCCGGCGCCCCGCCAAGACGGTCGGCGTCCCGAGGGCCAGGAGCCCGCCGACCAGCAGTTCCCAGGCGCGGCCCGGCAGGAGATAGAAGGCCGGCACCGGTCGATGGACGGCACCCCAGGCGCCGAGCGCGAAGGACAAGGCGGCCAGCCCCGCGAGGGCGGCGACGGCGGCGCGGGGCCGGCGCCGCGTCGCCATCAGCACCAGGGGGAAGACGAGGTAGAACTGCCCCTCCACCCCCAGCGACCAGGTGTGGAGCAGCGGCTGGAGCGTGAGGTTGTCGGCGTCGAAGTAGTCGGCGGCGAGGCGGGAGAAGAGGATGTTGGAGCCGAAGCCGGCGGCCGCCATCGTGCTCCGGGCGAGCAGCCGCAGGTCCTCGGGGAGGAAGACGAAGAGGCTCGCCAGCCCGCAGGCGAGCAGCACGGCGGCGAGGGCCGGCACGATGCGCCGGATGCGCCGCTCGTAGAAGGCCGCGAGCGAGAACCTGTCGCGCGCGAGGTCGTCGCGCATGACGGCGGTGATGAGGTAGCCCGAGATGACGAAGAAGACGTCGACCCCGACGAAGCCGCCCGGGACGCCCGGGACGCCGTAGTGGAACAGCACCACGACCGAGACCGCGATGGCCCTCAAGCCGTCGATGTCGGGGCGGTAGCGGCCGCGGCGGGCCTCGGCCGGGCGGCGAGGGATGGGGGCGGGGCGATCCGCGGGCGGCCGGTCGCCCGTCACGTCGGGCGGGACCGGCAAGGCGTCGACGGGGAGCTCGGTCCCCTCCCCCGTGACGCCGCGGTCCACGCGCCATTCCGCCGGGTCCGTGTGAGACGAACCGACACGAAAATCCCGCCTGACGGCCCGTCGGGGCCGCGGCGGGACGCCGGAACGCGGTCTCGATCCGTGGCGGTCAGGCCGCCGCGGGGGTCTCGACGGCGGCGGCCGCCGTCTTCTTGGCGATCTCGCGCTTCAGCGCGCGGGTCTTGGTCGACAGCTCCTCGTCCTTGGCCTTCAGCAGGAAGGCGTCGAGCCCGCCCCGATGCTCGACCGAGCGGAGAGAGGCGGCGGCGATGCGCAGCCGGATGCCGCGGCCGAGCGCGTCGGAGATCAGCGTCACGGAGCAGAGGTTCGGCAGGAAGCGGGTCTTGGTCTTGATGTTCGAGTGGCTGACGAGATGGCCAACCTGAACGGCCTTGCCGGTCAGTTCGCAGCGGCGTGCCATGATGGGTCCTTCAGAGCTGTCGCGAGGTCCCTTCGAAGCGCGGCCGAACGCCAACCCCCGATCGCCTGCGGCGCGATGTGATCGAGCGCGGTCTATAGGGAGGGCCCGCCGGTGCGTCAAGCTTCCGTTCTCAGGCGATGCGGACCATCCGGTCGGTGCGGCGGCGGTCGGCGACGGGCTGGAAGGCCACGCGGGCGTGCTCCTGGCAATAGGGCAGCGTGCCGACCGCGCGGCATCCGCAGAAGCGGAACTCCGCGCTGGTGGGGTCGCCGATCGGCCACCGGCACATCGAGCCGCTGAGCTCGAGGATGGTGACGCGGTCGCTGACGGGAATCGACACCTCCTTGCTGGCCCGCAGCGCCGGCAGGTCGATCGTGATGGGCTCGGGCGCGGCCTCGAGCACGGCCGCGATGTCGTCGACCGCGTGGGCGACGGCGAGGCTCGCCACGACCGGTGTCGGCTCGGCCGGCGCGGTGGCGGCCTCGGACGGGGCGACGGGTTCGACCCGGATCTCGGGCGGGGCGGCGTCGCGGATCCGGAGCGGGACGGGGTCGGCTGCGGGCGGGACGGCGCGTCCGGACAGGCCGAGGCGGTGGACCTTGCCGATCACCGCGTTGCGCGACACGCCTTCGCCGAGTTCGGCCGCGATCTGGCTGGCGCTCCGTCCCTCGAGCCACATGGTGCTCAGGCGTTCGACGCGCTCATCAGTCCAGGACATGACCTCTCCCTTTCGAAGCGGCTCAATCGATAGATCAAACAGGGGGAGCGCCGCCGCTCCGGGGAGCGCTATGCTTGGCGGCGTTCCGCGTAAACTAAAGTATGACGTCGAAAACTGTCGTCGCCGACCGGCGGAACGCTACACGACGGTGCGAATCGGGCGCAAGAGTCGGGGTGGCGGTTCCGGGTTTTTCCCCAGGCAAGTGTGGCCTGAAAAGCGCAAACGCCGGCCGACACGGGCGCGGCCCGGCCCGCGGCCCTGCATTTGACCTCCTGGGAACATGGCTTTAGGAAGTCTCGAGGACTCCGCGGCACGTCCGCGGGCGCTCCGAACGATGTCCGACCGAGATCGCGCGACCGATCCGGGTGGAACGGATCCGGGGTTCGCCCGGCGCGTTCTCCCGTCGTCCGCGGATCGCGGCGACGAGGGATCCTCGCACCATGTCGCAGTCCGCCCCGTCCCACATCCTCCCCACCTATGCGCGCGCCCCCCTCGAGTTCGACCGCGGGGACGGCGTCTGGCTGACCACGGTGGACGGCGAGCGCTATCTCGACCTCGGCGGCGGCATCGCGGTCGCGTCGCTCGGCTACTCGCACCCCCACCTCGTGAAGACCCTGCAGGAGCAGGGCGCGAAGCTGTGGCACACGTCGAACCTGTTCCGCATCCCCGGCGGCGAGCGCCTGGCGGACCGGCTGGTCGAGCACACGTTCGCCGACGTCGTCTTCTTCACCAATTCCGGAGCCGAGGCCAACGAGGCCTCGATCAAGATGGCGCGGAAGTACCAGTCGGCCTGCGGCCATCCGGAGAAGTTCCGCATCGTCACCTTCGAGGGGGCGTTCCACGGGCGCACGCTCGCCACGATCGCGGCGGGCGGGCAGCAGAAGTACATCGACGGCTTCGGGCCCAAGGTCGACGGCTTCGACCAGGTGCCGTTCGACGACTGGGCGGCCTTCGAGGCGGCCGTCGGTCCCGAGACGGGGGCCGTGATGATCGAGCCGATCCAGGGCGAGGGCGGCATCCGCGTCGTCCCCTCCGAGCGGTTGAGGGCGCTGCGGGCCTTCTGCGACGAGCATGAGCTGCTCCTCATCTTCGACGAGATCCAGACCGGCGTGGCCCGCACCGGCGCCTTCTTCGCCGCGGAGCGCGCGGGCGTCACACCCGACATCATGTCGATCGCCAAAGGCATCGGCGGAGGATTCCCCATGGGGGCCTGTCTCGCCACGCGCGCGGCCGCCAAGGGCATGGTGGTGGGCAGCCACGGCACCACCTTCGGCGGCAACCCGCTCGCCATGGCGGTCGGCAATGCCGTGCTCGACGTCGTACTCGAACCGGCGTTCCTCGAGCGGGTGAGGGCGGCCGGGCTCGGCCTGAAGCAGCGCCTCGCCGAACTGCAGGATCGCCACCCTTCCGTCATCGCCGAGATCCGCGGCGACGGGCTGATGCTCGGCCTGCGCTGCGCGGTGCCCAACGGCGATGTCGTGGCGGCGGCCCGCGCCCGGCACGTGCTGGTGATCGCGGCCGGCGACAACGTCGTGCGGCTCCTGCCGCCCCTGGTGATCTCCGACGACGAGATCGCCGAGGCGGTGCGGCGCCTCGACGCCGCCTGCACCGACATCGAGGCGCATCGCGCCACGACGGCCCGGGACGAGGGCGAGGCCCGCCACACGTCGGCCGTCCTCAAGGGTGCCGCATGACGCCGAACGGTGGGGCGCCGCGGCATTTCCTCGACCTCGACGCCGTCCCGGCGGCGGACCTGCGCGGCATCATCGACGGCGCGATCGCCCTGAAGCGGCGGCGGGCCAGCGACGGCAAGGCCGCCATGCCACGCCCGCTGGCCGGCCGCACGCTGGCGATGATCTTCGACCAGCCCTCCACCCGGACGCGCGTGTCCTTCGACGTCGGCATGCGGGAACTCGGCGGCGAGACGCTGATGCTGACGGGCGCCGAGATGCAGCTCGGCCGCGGCGAGAGCATCGCCGACACGGCCCGCGTGCTGTCGCGCTATGTCGACGCCATCGTGATCCGGACGCTCGAGCGGTCGCTCGTCGAGGAACTGGCCCATCACGCCACCGTGCCGGTGATCAACGGGCTCACGAAGGCGTCGCACCCCTGCCAGGTGATGGCGGACGTCATGACCTTCGAGGAGCATCGCGGCCCGATCCGCGGCCGCGTCATGGCCTGGAGCGGGGACGCCAACAACGTGATGGCGAGCTGGGCCCATGCGGCGCAGCGCTTCGGTTTCGAGATGCGCGTCGCGAGCCCGCCGGAGCTCGCCCCCAATCCCGATCTGCTCGAGTGGGCCCGCCACAACGGCGCCACCATCACGGTCACGTCCGACCCGCTCGCGGCGGCCCGGGGCGCCGACGTGGTGGTGTCGGATTGTTGGGTGTCCATGGGCGACGACGAGAACGCCAACCGCCACAACCTGCTGGCACCCTACCAGGTGAACGCGCGGCTGATGGCGGAGGCCGGCCCGCACGCGCTCTTCATGCACTGCCTGCCGGCGCACCGCGGCGAGGAGGTCACCGACGAGGTGATCGACGGCCCTCAGTCGGTCGTCTTCGACGAGGCCGAGAACCGCCTCCACGCCCAGAAAGGCATCCTGGCCTGGTGCCTGGGGACGCTGCCGGCGATGTGACGCGTCCGAGCGGACGGCGGCCTGGGTCGTGCCGGCCCTGTCGGTCGGACCGGCCGAGGGCAGACCCGTTCGCTGGAAAATCACCGGTCCGACGCCCATTTCAGGGAAAATTGCGCGATGGCGCCCTCCCCATGAAGCGGACCCATGATGCCCAGCAGTGCTGAACGCCCCGTCTCGGACCTCGGCCAGGACGACCTCCTCGTCCCCTTCGCGGTGACGCCCCTCGACATCCGCGGCCGGCTGGTCCGGCTCGGGCCCGCGGTCGACCGCATCCTCAAGCGGCATCGCTACCCTGATCCCGTGTCGCGCCTCGTCGGGGAAGCGGCGGCCCTGACGGCGCTCCTCGGCAGCGCGCTGAAGATCGAGGGCCGGTTCCAGCTCCAGACCAAGACGGACGGCGTGGTCGACATGCTGGTGGTGGACTTCGACGCCCCCGACCGGCTGCGGGCCTTCGCGCGGTTCGACGCCGCTCGCCTGGAGGAGGTCGGCGGCCGGCTCGGCCCGGCCGAACTGCTGGGCCATGGCCACCTCGCCCTGACCATCGACCAGGGCGCCGACCTGTCCCGCTATCAAGGCGTGGTGCCGCTCGAGGGCCAGGGGCTCGAGGCTGCGGCGCACCAATATTTCGCGCAGTCCGAGCAGATCCCCACCCTCGTCCGCCTCGCCGTGGCGCAGAACGTCACCGGCGACGGGAGCGACTGGCGCGCCGGCGGGCTGCTGGCCCAGTTCCTCCCGGAATCGGAGGACCGCCGCCGCCAGGCCGACCTCGATCCCGGCGACGCGCCCGAGGGCTTCGTGCGGCGGGCGCCCGAGGACGACAGCTGGTCCGAGGCCAAGGCGCTGGCCGGCACCGCCGAGGACCACGAGCTCGTCGACCCGACCCTGTCGAGCGAACGGCTGCTCTACCGCCTGTTCCACGAGCGCGGCGTGACGGTGTTCGAGCCCCAGCGGCTCCGCGACGCCTGCCGCTGTTCCGCCGAGCGCATCGCCGGCATGCTGCGCTCCTTCAGCCGGGCGGAGCGCTACGACATGATCGGCGCCGACGGCCGCATCGGCGTCACCTGCGAGTTCTGCGGCACCCACCGCGACTTCGACCCGGCCGCGTTCGACCCGCCGATGTAGCCACATCCGAGATCACCGCGCTCCGTCGCCTCGCTTTCGAGGCTCGCGGGCGGCGACGGCTCGGTGTCGCGAGCCGGGCCGGCCTGGCTACCGGGCCATGGCGGCCGGCAGGGCGCACGGCGCGGCCGTCAGGTCCCAGCCCGCCCCGACCGCGTCGTCGAAACAGGCGATCGGCTGCGGCTTGCCGAACAGGTAGCCCTGCAGTTCGTCGCAGCACTCGTCCGCCAGGAAGCGGTGCTGCGCCTGGGTCTCGACGCCCTCCGCCACCACGCCCATGCCGAGGCTGCGGCCGAGGCCGAGCACGGCGCGCACGATCACGGCCGCCTGGGGATTCGACTCGACCTGCCCCACGAACGTCCGGTCGATCTTGATCTTGTCGAAGGGGAAGGCCTGCAGCGTCGCCAGGGACGAGTAGCCCGTGCCGAAGTCGTCCATCGCGATGCCGACGCCGAGGCCCTTCAGGCGGCGCAGGATGGTCAGCGCACGACCCATGTCGTTGATGATGGCGCTCTCGGTGATCTCCACTTCGAGCCGGGACGACGAGAGCCCCGCCTCGGTGAGGATGCCGAGCACGGTCTCGGGCAGATCGGCCTGCCGGAGCTGTTGCGTCGAGAGGTTGACGGCGACCTTCAGCGGGCGGGACCAGCTCGCCGCCTCGCGGCACGCCTTCCGCAGCACCCACTCGCCCAGGCTCACGATGAGACCCGTCTCTTCCGCGAAAGGGATGAAGCGCGAGGGCGGCACGAGGCCGTGCACGGGATGGTGCCACCGCACCAGGGCCTCGAAGCCCACGAGCTCGCCCGTCGCGGTCCTGATCTGGGGCTGGTAGTGCAGCACGAGCTCGTCCCGCGCGATGGCCTTTCGCAGGTCGATCTCGAGCCTGCGCCGCTCCGACGCCTCCTCGTCCATGGCGGGCGCGAAGACGCGGGCCGCGTTCCGGCCGTCGGCCTTGGCGCGGTAGAGCGCGATGTCGGCGCGCTTGAACACGCTTTCCCCGTCGGTCCCATGCTCGGGGGCGATCGCGATCCCGATGCTGAGGCCGACCTCGACCTGCTGCTCGCCGATCACGACGGGGGTCCCGGTCACGGTGATCAGGTGTTCGGCCAGCGCGACGACGTCGCGCGGCGGGTCGGCTTCGGTGACCAGGATGGCGAACTCGTCTCCGCCGAGCCGCGCCAAGGTGTCGTCCGCCCGCAGCGCCGACCGGAGGCGTCCCGCCGTCTCGCGCAGCAGAGTGTCGCCGGCGAGGTGGCCGAGCGAGTCGTTGACGGCCTTGAACCGGTCGAGGTCGAGGTAGAGCACGGCACATGACCCGCCCTGGCGGGCCACCTCGGCGAGGCGCTGGTCGAGCCGGGCGTGGAACAGCGTCCGATTGGGCAGGTCGGTCAGGGCGTCGTGGCTCGCCATGTGGGCGATCTGCTGCTCGGCGGCCTTGCGGGCGCTGATGTCGATGTGGGTGCCCACCACCCGCAGCGGCTGCCCGGCGGGGCCGCGCAGCACGACCTTGCCGCGCGACAGCACCCAGGTCCAGCTGCCGTCCCGCCGCCGCAGGCGGTGCTCGCATTCGTAGGAGGGCGTGAGGCCGTCGAAATGCGCCTGGGTGAGCGCGGCGGCCTGCTCCCGGTCGTCCGGGTGGATCAGGCCCTCCCAGGTGCTGGTGTGGCCCCGCAGCTCGCCGGGCGCGTAGCCCAGCATCGTCTGCCATCGGTCCGAGTACCAGGATTCGCCGGTCTCGACCGTCCAGTCCCAGAGCCCGTCGCTGCCGCTCGCGAGCGCGAAGGCGAGACGTTCCTCGCTGAGGCGCAGCGTCTCCTCGGTCGACTTGCGGTCCGTGATGTCGAGGTTCAGCCCGACGATCCGCGTGGCCGCCGTGGAAGGCTCGACGACGACGCGTCCGGTGCCCAGCACCCACCGGTCCGGCGCACCCGGCCGCCGCACCCGGAACTCCGTCCTGTAGGTGGTCCCCGTCCGCATGGCGCGGTCCGCCTCCTGCAGGGTCTGGGGCCGGTCGTCGGGATGGAGGAGGTCTACGATCTCGTGATCGGCGACCTCCGTCTCGCGATCCTCCCGCAGGCCGAACATCCTCAGGCTCTCGGGCGAGAGACGGGCGCGGCCCTCGCTGACGTTCCAGTCGAACAGGCCCGCGCCGGCGGCTTCCTGCGCCAGCTGGAGCAGGTCGGTCTTGTCGCGCAGGATCTCACGGGCCGCGACGATGTCGTCGACATCGTGCGCCGACGCCAGGAGTTCGACGATCTCCCCGCCGCGCCGGACGGGTGCGAGGACGCAATTGTGCCACCGATAGACCCCGTCGGCCCGTCGCCAGCGGATCTGGAACTCGTGGACGCGGCCGTCCACGGCAGCGTCGGCCCGGCTCTGCGCGGCGCGCGCCCGGTCGTCGGGATGCTGGGTCTCGATGCGCTCGGCGGCGGTGGAGCCGATAGGGCCGAAATAGGTGGTGAAACGCCCGTTGGCGTAGAGCATCGCGCCGTCGGCGGCGCGCATGAGCCAGACCATCTGCGGCAGGGCATCGCCGAGGGTGCGCAGATGCGAGCCGAATTCGACGTGCACCGTCTCGGCCTCCCGGTCCGCCGGGACGGGGGCGGCGAGAACCGGTGGCGTGTGCGAGACGGGCGTCCGGGTCATGATCCGGGCGCCTTCGGCGGGTGGCCGAGCTTGGCGCCGGGTGCGGGGCTTCGCCGCCGCGGCGCGGGACGATCGCCGACGCGACGGCCCGCCAGCCTGCCTGCGTCCCGCACTGATGGATGGACCGCAAAGCGCATTGTGGGCGTCCGGGGATCATGGGCGGCTGAGCCCAACTGCAGGTTAGGTGCGGCCGCTTAAGGAGCCATGAATCGGCCCGACGCGGCGAGCCGCCGGTGTCGCCCTCGCTCGACGCGACCGGGCTCGTCGGCCGGTGGCACCGGTCACGGCCGCTCGCGGCGCGCGAGCCGGCCCTCGATGGCGACCACCACCGGCAGCAGGTCGGCGACGCCGTCGACCACGTAATGGGCGCCGGCCGCGGCGAGCCTGGCCCCGGCGGCGGCGCGGCGTCGGGCGAAGTCCTCGGGCGGGAGTGCTGCCGTCTCGGCTTCGGAGAGGCCGAAGACGTTGCCCGTGACGGCGACGCCGACCGTCCAGCACCCGGCGTTGAGACCCTCGGCGATGCCCACCTCGGTGTCGTCGACCTTGACGGCGCTCCAGGCCGGCCAGACACCGAGGTCGAGCAGCGTGCGGTAGATCATCAGGGGCGTCGGGCGTCCCTCGGCGGTGTCGCCCGTTCAGACGAGGCTGTCGGGCGCGAAGCCCTGACGGGCCGCCTGGGGGGTGATCTCGTCCATGATCGACCGCGTGTAGCCGGTGGTCGAGCCGATTTTCACCCCCTCGGCCCGGAGCGCCGCGGCGGTCTCGGCGGCGCCGGGGATGATCTGCGACAGGCGGGCCGCGACGGCGACGTTCTTCGGCACGAAGACGTCGTAGACGGCGTCGATGTCGGCCTCGCCCGGCGGGTGCCCGTGACGCTCGGCCCAGGCCCTGGCGATACGGGGCAGGGCCATCAGGGCGGCGATGTGGGGGCGTTTCGCCAGGCCCATCGGGCCTCGCGCCTCTTCGACCGTGACGTCGACGCCGAAGCCCGCGAAGGTCTCGACGAAGGCGCCCATGGGGGCCAGCGAGCCGTGGTCCACCACGGTCCCGGCCCAGTCGAAGATGACGGCGTGGACGTATTTCATCTGAACATCCCCTCGCCGCAGCGGCCGAACATGGGCCATGCCCGACGGCCGAGCGGGGCGTGGCCGCGCGGCGTCATCCGAACAGCTCCGCCACCACCTCCTCGGCGATGGCGAAGGACGTGCTGGCGCCGGTGCCGCTCGTGACCAGCACGATCCGCAGCGCGTCGCTCGGCCTGTCGACCAGCATCAGGCGGTCGGGCGCCGACGCGTAGGTGCCGGTCCAGCGCTCGACGACCGCCGGAGGCGGTCCGTCGAAGACCTGGGCGTATTCGTCGAGGATGAGGTCGTCGACCGCCGTCGGCGCGAAGGGGTCGGGCGTCGCCGCGTAATGGTGCGAATCGCCCACCACCAGGGAGCCGTCGGCCGAGCGCACCGCGATGAGGTGGATGCCGTGGGCGAGGTGCTCGGCCTGCTCGGCGGCGAGCCGCGCCTTCAGGGCCGCGGCGGCGGGGCGCTCGGCGTAGCCGAGATAGCGGACGAGCCCGAGGTCGGACATCACCGGCGGCAGCCGCGCGTCGCCACGCGCGGGCCGGACCCGCATCATGTGGAGCTTGCAGCGGGTCAGCCCGTAGGCGGCGATGCGCTCGGGGTTGAGGGTGCGGAAATCGTCGCCGGGGCAGACCACGACGGCGTCCGCCAGGATCGTGCAGCGGCTCGTCTCGATCCGCGGTGGCGCGACGGCCCTCACGGCCGTGTCGCGCAGGACGGTGACGCCGCGGCGCTCCGCCAGGTAGGCGGCGAGCCTGGGGATCGCGTCGCGCGATTCGACCCGCAGCTCATGGGGCGAATGGAGTGCCCCGGCGAAATCGGAGGTCCGCAGGCCGTCGTAGCGCGCCGCCACGGCGTCCGGCTCGAGCACCCGGCAGTCGCGGCCCATCTCGGTCGAGCAGAAGTCTTCCAGCACGGCGCGGGCCTCGGGCCGGCGCGCGACCGTGAGGAGCCCGTGCTGGAGGACCGCGATGCCGGCGAGCGGCGCGACCTCGGCCCAGACGTCGCGGGAGCGCATCGCGCGCCGCCAGCACTCGCCCTCCTGCTGGCCCGTGACGGTGACGAAGCCGAAGTTGCGCACCGAGGCGCCGTTGGCCTGGGCGTCGCGGTCGATCACCACCACGCGCTTGCCGCGCCGCGCCGCCGCCAGCGCGTGGGCGAGGCCGCAGATGCCGGCCCCCACCACGGCGAGGTCGTAGGAGCCCTCCGTCACGGGCCGTGCTCGGTGAGGGTGCCGCCGCGGCAGACGAAGCGGGTGAGCCCGCGGTCCTCGTGGCGCTGGCGCCAGGTCATCATGCGGTCGAGCCCCTCCAGCCGCAGCGCGCGGGCGCCCGGGTCGGCGGCGCGGTCGACCAGCTCGTGCGGATCCTCGACGAGGTCGAAGAGCACGGGCGGCTGGCCTGCGAAATGCACGTATTTCAGCCGCTCGGTGCGCAGGACCTGGAGGTTGCATCGGTCCGACGGCAGGCCGAACAGCGTCTCGAAGCGCCGCCCGCGCGGGTCGCGGAAGTCGAAGCTCCAATGGGCCTCGTCGCGCCAGCCCGGCGGCGTCTCGCCGGCGCAGAAGGGCAGGAGGCTCGCGCCGTCGTGGTTCGGCGGCGGATCGAGCCCGGCCACCGCCAGCAGCGTCGGCATGACGTCGACGCTCTCGGTGAACGCCCCGACGACGCGGCCCCGGCCGGCGTCCGAGGCGGGGCGGGGGTCGCGCAGGATCAGCGGGACGTGGGCCGACTGGTCGAAATAGCCGGTCTTGCCGAGCATCCAGTGATCGAAGAGCTGCTCGCCGTGGTCGCCGGTGAAGACCAGCACCGTGCTGTCCCACCGGCCCGCGGCCTCGAGCGCCGCCACGATGCGGCCGACGTGGTGGTCGACCTCGGCGGCGAGGCCGGCGTAGATCGCCCGCACCCGGCGGATCGTCCTCTCGTCGGCGCCGGCGGCCGGCCCGACGAGCCCCGGCGCGAAGTCGCGCATGTCGTTGCCGGCCATCAGCGCCGCCGTCAGCGGATGCTGGGCGGCCTCGACGTCGCGGGATGCGCCGCGGACCGGCATCGCGACCGCTCCGGGGTCGACGAGGCCGGCATAGGGCGCCGCCGCCGCGAAGGGCGGGTGCGGGGCGATGAAGGAGAGGTGGGCGCAGAACGGCTCCGCCCCCGCCACAGACAGGAACGACAGGAAGCGGTCCGTCAGGAAGGCGGTCTCGCTGTCCTCGGCGGCGAAGATCGCCGGTTCGCCGAAGCCGCGCCGGCCGAAGACGCCGTCCCGCCCGGCGTCGGGGTCGGGCACGGCGTGGCCCTTGGCCCTGAGATGCGCCAGCCAGGGCGTGGCGCGCTCGGTCAGCAGCGTGTCGACGGCGAGCCCGGGGCAGACGTTCTCGTAGTCGCCGAGGTCCGGGTCGCCCGGCGGGCGGCCGCGCGGGTCGAGCGCCGTGTCGGTGTAGCCGAAGAGCGTCGGGCGGTAGCCGGCGCGGCGCAGCTCCGAGAACAGCGTCGGGTGGCGGGCGTCGAGCGGCGTGCCGTTCGAGACGACGCGATGCTTGTGGGCGTAGAGTCCCGTCACCAGGCCGGCGCGCGCCGGGGCGCAGGGATAGGCCTGGCCGTAATGGCAGGCGAACAGCGTGGCCTCGCGGGCCAGGGCGTCGAGGTGGGGCGTGCGGGCGAAGGGGTGGAGGGCGGCGCCGAGCAGGTCGCCGCGCCACTGGTCGGCGGTGATCAGCAGGATGCTGGGGCGGCCCTCGCTCACGGCGCCGGGCGGGCCGCGGCCGGGAAGACGTGGACGTCGCGCGGGTCGACGCCGACGTCGACGTAGTCGCCCGCCGCCAGCGCGGCGACGTCGCGGCTCGGCCAGTCGGCCTTGAGCTGGATCGCGCCGTCCTCGCTCTCGACCGCGAGGTAGAAGCGCGTCAGCGCGCCCTCGAAGATGCGGGTCTCGATCCGCGCCCGCCGTCCGTCGCCGGCGCTCGTGCGGCGCACGTCCTCGGGGCGGAGGAAGACGAGGGCGCGCGGCGTGTCGATGGTCGGCACCGGCACCGCCGTGCCGCAGAGATGGACGCGCCCGTCGCGCACCGGCAGGTCGAGCGCGTTGCGGTGGCCGATGAAGCCGGCGCTGAACTCGCTCGTCGGCGTCTCGTAGAGCACGGCCGGCGTCGCCACCTGCTCGATCCGGCCGGCCTTCATCACCACGACGCGGTCCGCCACGGCGAGCGCCTCGGACTGGTCGTGGGTGACGAGCAGCGCCGTCGTGCGGATCGACTGCTGGATGCGGCGGATCTCGTCGCGCAGATGCAGCCGCACGACGGCGTCGAGCGCCGAGAGCGGCTCGTCGAGCAGCAGCACCGCGGGATCTGGCGCCAGCGCCCGGGCCAGCGCGGTGCGCTGCTGCTGGCCGCCGGAGAGCTGGTTCGGGTGGTTGTCGGCCCAGGGCACGAGGCCGATGAGGGCCAGGAGTTCGTCGACGCGGCGGCTTGTGCTCGCCGCGTCCTGTCCCCGCACCACGAGCGGGAAGGCGATGTTCTGCCGGACGCTCATGTTGGGGAACAGCGAATAGCTTTGGAACACCATGCCGATCGGCCGGAGCCGCGTCGGCAGGTGGGTGACGTCGCGATCGTCGAAGCGGATGCGGCCGGCGCTCGGCGGGTTCAACCCCGCGATGGCGCGGAGCAGGGTGGTCTTGCCGCAGCCCGACGAGCCGAGCAGCGCGATCATCTCGCCCGACTTCACCTCGAGGCTGACGTCGTCGAGCGCGAGCTTGTCGCCGAAGCGCTTGGACACGCCCTCGATGCTGATGGTGCTCATGGGGCGATCTCCCGAGGCCTCGTCACGCGCCGGCCCGCCGGGCGTCGGCGGCGCTGCGGTTGACATACACGACCGCGACCGACAGGAGCAGCGTGATGGCGAAGCTGACCGTGGTCATGACGGCCAGCACGTTGAAGTCGGCGTCGGTGCTCTTCAGCAGGTTCAGCGTGTAGAGCGGCACCGTCTCGAACCGGTCGCCGGCGAGGATCTGAACCAGCGCGATCTCGTTGAAGCTGACCCCGAAGGCCAGGATGGCGCCGCTCGCCATGCCGGGGCCGATGTTGGGCAGGATCACCCGCCAGATCGTGGCGGCGAGGCCCGCCCCGCAGGTGCGGGCGGCCTCCGACAGCCCCACCACGCCGGCCGACGCCATGGAGGCGTCGACCGACCAGTAGACGAACGAGAACGCCACGGCGGCATGGGCCGGCAGCAGCAGCCACAGGGTGCCCTGGAGGGCCGGCGTGTACTCGCCGCTGAGCTGCAGCAGCCCGAAGGCGATGACGACGAGCGGCATGGCGAACGGGATGGCGGCCAGCGTCTCCAGCACGGGCCGGATGCGCGGGTTGCGCACCCGCTGCCAGTAGCAGGCCGGCGCCACGAGCAGGATGTCGAGCACCGCCGTCGCCACCGCGAGGCCGAGGCTGCGGCCGAGCACGGTGCGGAAGCGGGCGTCGGTGAAGCCGTCCACCCAATGGGCCATCGTATAGCCGTCGGGCAGGACGTTGGCGGTCCAGCGCGTGGCGAACCCGTAGAGCAGAACCGCCAGCATGGGGATCAGGATGTAGAGCACCGCGACGGACAGCAGCAGCACGGCGGTGAGGCCGCCGCGCGGCCGGGCCGTTCGCAGCGCGCGCAGCCAGGGCGAGGCGGCGAGCGGCGCCTCGGCGGCCGCGTAGGCCGATCGGGTCACGTCAGCCATCGGTTGCCCTTGCCTGTGATGAGCCGGTACGTCAGGAGGCTCACGATTGCCAGCACCATGAGCGACACGGCATAGACCGGCATCCGGCGCTCCCCGAAGAGCGAGCCGAACAGCGAGCGATACATCTCGACCGTGATGAGGCGGAAGGCGCCGGGCCGGTCGCCCTCGAGCGCCACGGGCACGCCGTACATGCCGACCGACCAGGTGAAGATCAGCAGCCAGTCGGCGAGGAGGAACGGCCGCAGCACGGGCCAGCCGATGTGGCGCCAGAACTGCAGGCGCGTCGCGGCCGACGTCTGGGCGGCCTCCCACCATTCGTCGCGCAGCAGGCTCATCGCGGGCAGCGACAGCAGCACGAAGAGCGGCACGTTGGAATATTCATAGGCCATCACCAAGCCCCAGAACGAACTCTGGGACGGGGGCGTGGCGTCGACCCCGACGCGCTTCAGCGCCAGCGTCACCATGCCGAAGGCGCCGAGCGTCGCCACATAGGCGAAGCCGAGGCCGATGCCCGAGAAGTTCGTGGCGACGTTGAGGATGCCCATGTGGAGCGAGCGGTTGAGCCGCGTCAGCCGCGACACGACCCAGGACAGCGGCGCCCCGACCGCGAGGGCGATGGTCGCCACCGACATGGCGAGCCCGAGCGAGTTCCCCATCGCCCGCTGCGCCGAGAGGGCGCCGTAGGTCTTGGTCCAGTTCTCGACCGTGAAGGCGCCGTCCTCGGTCGTGAAGCTCGCCACCAGCATGGCCACCATGGGGGTGACGAGCATCACCCCCGCCACCGCGATCAGCGGCAGCGCCAGCGACCAGTCCGCCAGCCAGGACCCGAGCCTCGCCCCGAGGGCGGGTCGTGCGACCCCGGCCGGCGCCGTGCGATCCGTCACGCTCAGCCGCCCGCGACCTCGTCGCGCCAGGTCGTGGCGATCGCCTGCAGGTCGACCTTCGACCAGTCCGGCAGGGAACGCACCTTGGCGTAGTCGCCGTCGGGCAGCCAGTTGGCCTTGGCGTCGTCGGGGAGCTTCAGGTCGCCCAGCACCCAGCGGATCGGGCGGGCGCCGAACTTGGCGAAGGCGGCCTGGCCCTCGTCCGACAGGACGTAGTCGAGCATCAGCTTGGCGACGTTCATCTTGCCGGTGTTGTACTTGTTGAGCATCAGCGCCGAGGGGGCGTAGATGGATCCGTCCGTCGGGATGATCACCTCGGCATTGACGCCCTTGGCCTTGACCGCCTTCGCGGCCGCGATGCAGTTGAAGTCGTACTTGATCTGGATCGGGACCTCGCCCTTCTCCAGCGTCTGGGCGTTGGCGGACGCCGATGCGTATTGGCCGACGACGGTCGAGGCGAAGCTGATGGCCGGCTTGAGGTTGGTCTCGTCGCCGCCCATCGCATAGGCCCAGGCGATGAAGGTCGCCACGTCGGTGCCGCCGCCACCGGCCGCGTTGATGGTGGAGATCTTGCCCTTGTACTCGGGCTTGGCGAGGTCGGCCCAGGTCCTGGGCACGTTCTTGATGACGTCGGTGTTGACCACGAAGGAGGGCACGCCCGTGAAGGTCGCCACCCAGCCGCCCTTCTCGCCCTTGAGGCCGACGGGGAGCTTCACGGCGTTCGGCGCGATGTAGGGCGGCACGACGCCCTTCTGGTCGGCCACCTTGCCGAACAGGATGCCGATGTCGGCGCAGATCGCGACGGGGTTGTTCTTCTCGGCCTCGAACTTCGTGACCTCCTCGAGGGAGTTCATGTCGGTGTCGGTGTGGTTCATCGTGATGCCGTAGCGCCCCGCCAGCTTCTGCAGCACTTCGCCGTAATTGGCCCAGCTGTCCGGCATGCCGTAGCTCTGGAACTGTGCGCCCTCCGCCTTGGCGGCCGCGGCGTCGGGGGGCAGCGTCCAGGCGGACATGTCGGCCGCCAGGGCGGCGCGCAGCGCCAGCGGCGACAGGCCGAGCGCGGCCGCGGCGGCGAGCGT
The DNA here is from genome assembly GCA_965214345.1 of Lichenihabitans sp. GTDB lineage: Bacteria > Pseudomonadota > Alphaproteobacteria > Rhizobiales > Beijerinckiaceae > Lichenihabitans. The sequence goes on from CBDCBJ010000001.1 coordinate 339,748, forward strand.
GCCGGTGCCGGCGAGGAGGTCGCGGCGCGACGGCTGGGCGGTGGAGGTCGAAGCGCGGAAGGTGGTCATGCGTCCCATTCTCTCTGCGGCGGAGGTCCGGCCCGGGGCCGGTGCGACCTTTTCGCGTCGCGGTATGGCGCTTGTGCACCGCTTCTACGACGGCTGCATGAAGGTCCGCGACCGTCGCCGGGATGCCGGCCGAGGCGGCTCAGCCCCGGCCGAACTCGCCCTTCAGGGCCGCGTAGAGCGACCGGAAGGCGGCGAGCCGCGGCGCGTAGAGGTCGCGCAGCCGCGGGTCGGGCGCGATCGTCCCGGCGACGGCGGGCGGCGTCGCCACGTCGCGCGGGTCCTCGCCGGTGGCGGCGAGCCGGGCGAGCCGCGCCGCCCCGAAGGCCGGCCCGCGCTCCGAGCCCTCGTGGCGGATCAGCTCCAGATCGAGCACGGAGGCGATGATCCGCCCCCAGAAGGGCGAGCGCGACCCCCCGCCGATGAAGCCGAGCGCTGCGGGGCGCGGCCCCGGGCCGAAGGCGTCGAGCCCGTCGCAGAGCGAGAACGCGATGGCCTCGAGCATCGCCTGGGCGATGTCGGCCGCAGTCGTCGAGCCCGTCAGCCCGATCACGGCGCCGCGCGCCCGTGCGTCGTCGTGGGGCGTGCGCTCGCCGAACAGGTAGGGCAGCGCCAGGAGAGGGGACGGACCCGCATAGGCGGCCTCGACCTCGGCCAGCAGCGTGCCGACGTCCGGGCGCCCGGTCCAGCGCGTCACGGCCGCCATCGGGGAGGCGCCGTTGAGCAGCGCCGCCATGCCGTACCAGCGTCCCGGCAGGGCGTGGCAGAAGGCGTGCAGCGTCGGCACCGCCCCGGCGCGGAAGCGCGACGCCGCCAGGAAAACCTGGCCCGACGTGCCGAGCGACACGAAGCCCGTCCCGTCCTCGACGGCGCCGATGCCGACGCCGCCGACCGCCGTGTCGCCCCCGCCCCCGGCGACCGGGATGCCGGGCCGCAGCCCCCAGCGCGCCGCCATGTCGGGGCGCAGGCGGCCCGCCACGGCGGTCGATTCGACGAGCGCGGGCAGCCACGCGGGGTCGACCCCGCAGGCGGCGAGCGCCTCGGGCGACCAGTCGCGCCGGCCCTGGTCGAGCAGCCAGGTGCCGGCCGCGTCGCTGACGTCGGTGATGCGCTCGCCGGTGAGCTTCAGGCGCAGGTAGTCCTTGGGCAGGAGCAGGTGACGGGCGCGCTCCAGCGCGGCGGGCTCGTGGCGCCGCAGCCAGGCGATCTTGGGACCGGTGAAGCCCGGCATGGGCTTGACGCCGAGGCGGGCGGCGAGGTCGCCGGTGCCGGCCGCCAGGGCGTCGGCCTCGGCGGCGCTGCGCCCGTCGTTCCACAGGATCGCGGGGCGCACCGGCCGGTCCGCCGCGTCGAGCAGCAGGGCGCCGTGCATCTGGCCCGACAGGCCGATGGCGTCGACGCGGCGCAGGAGGTCGGGCGAGGCCGCGGCCAGCCGGTCGAACGCCGCCCCGACCGCCGCCCACCAGGCGTCGGGGTCGTCCTCGGACCAGGACGGCCGAGGCTGGCGCGGGGCGAGCGGCTCCTCGGTGCCGGCCGCGATGGCGGCGCCGTCCGACACCACGACCTTCACCGCCGAGGTGCCGAGGTCGATGCCGAGGTAGAGGGGAGAACCGTGGCCCGTCATCGCCGCCCCCTGTGGCATCTGCACCGGCCATGAGGGTGGCGGCTCGGCGATCCCGGACCCGGACTGGTCGGCGACGCTCGGCGGATGGACATCGAATCAGCTCCTGGTGGGGTGCGCCGTCAGCCATTGTACGACGGCGTCGCTCGGAGCGGGGCTGTCTGCCCCATCAGATCCCGAGCGGGGCTTGTCACGACGGCGGGTTGCGGGGAGGATCGCGAGGCGGGCGCGGCCCAAGGGCGAGCGGGCGAGCCGGGCTGTGACGGGCTTTGTCCTTGAAGAGGTCGAGCGAATGCGAAGATTGACGGCCCTGATACTGGCGACCGGGCTCCTGTGCGGCTCACCTGTCCTGGCGCAGACGCCGCCGGCGCCCGACACGGACGTCGCGACCTCGCAGGCCGTGACGCGCAAGATGAACGCCTACGTCGAGTTGCTCAACCGGACTTTGAGGGCGTCGGAGTCCCTGTCCCGCTACGGGAGCTGGGTGAACATGAAATCCGGTCCGACGGGACGCGAGAGCATCATCTACGGGCTGTATTCTTTGTACGACGTGCGGACGGAAGTGGAGAAGGCCAAGGCTGCCACGGCGATGCCGCCACCGATGACGGCGCTGGACGCCGAGGTGCCGGTCTACATCGCGGCCTACGAGGCTCTGGCGCCCGTGATCACCAAGGCCGACGCGTATTACGAACGACAGGACTACAAGGTCGACAAGATGGCCGAAGGCAAGGCCCTCCACGCCGCCCTGGCGCCGGTCGGACAGGCCTTTCTGGCCGAAAGGACGAAGATCGAGGCCCTCTTCAAGGTCGAGAAGGAGAAGGCCGACGCCGCAGAACTCGCCCTCATCGAGAAGCGCGAGGGCCGCAAGGCGCAATGGCAGGTCAGCAACGTGATGATCCACGCCCGCCAGGTCGTCGACCTTCTGCCGAGCGAGAAGAAGCCGGTGGTCGACCTCGCGAGTTTCGACGCCACCGTCGGCAGCTATGCCGACGCCGTCAAGCAGATGGACGAGTACGGGGCCGCCAACCCGAGTTCGTTCTCCGCGTTCGAGAGCCTTCCGCGTTCGTTCCTCGGCAAGTTGCGCGAGATCAGGGACAAGCTCGCGAAGTCCAAGGGAGACGCCCGTGGCGGCGCCGGACGCGACCTGACGTGGATCGTCAACGACTACAACATGATGATCTCGACATCACAGATGGCGACGCGATTCTCGCAATGATGCTCTGCGGCCTTTGGTTCGAATGAGGAATCGTGTGTCCTGGTGCCGTCCACGAGTCGGATCCGGCGATCTGAACGCCCGTCGCCCTATCTCTACCCGTCTTGGAGACCCGCACGGCAGAGCCCGTTCAGGTGATCCACCACCCGCCCGGTCGCCTCGGCGAGGTCCCCGGAATTGTCGATGCGCCAGTGGCCCGCGGTGCCCGGCGGCAGGGCGACGGGGGCTTGGCGGGCGAGGCGGTCGCGGACCGCCGCGGCGGGTTCACGGCCGCGCGCCGCGAGGCGGTCGAGCAGGATCTCGGGGTCGGCCGTCACCTCCACGACGTGCAAGGTCCCGAAGGCCGCGGCGGCCTCGGCGAGGGAGCGGCGCGACAGGTTCGCCACGGCCGTGCGGCCGGCCGCGAGGTCGCCGCGGACGGTCCGCGGCAGGCCGTAGCGGAGCCCGTGCGCGGCCCAGACGAGCGAGAAGGCGCCCGCCGCGGCGGCGCGGGCGAACCCCGCCTCGTCGAGGCTGTCGTGGTCCTCCGTCTCGACCCGCGCCGCCCGGGTCACGACCCGGCGGACGAAGCCCACGCGCGGGTCGAGCGCCGGGTGCCGTGCCGCGCGCGACATCAGCGTGTCCTTGCCGGCCCCGCTCGGGCCGACCACCGCCACGAAGGCGCCGCGCGGTCGCTCAGGCGACACGCCGCCCCTCCCGCCACACGCCGACGACGAGCGGCGGCTGCCCGTCGTCGCGCCGCACCCGGACGAGGTCGGCCCGGAGCCCGAGCGCGATGGCGCCGCGATCGTCGAGCCGCGCCGCCGCGGCGGGGTTGGCCGACACGAGCTTCACGGCGGCGGGGAGGTCGAGCGTCCCTTGGTCGACGAGCGCGAAACCCGCCTGCAGCAGGCTGAAGGGCACGTAGTCGGAGGAGAGCACGTCGAGCAGCCCGTGCCCGAGGAGGTCCGCCGCCGACACGTTGCCGGAGTGGGAGCCGCCGCGCACGATGTTGGGCGCCCCCATCAGGACGCGCAGGCCCGCCTCGTGGGAGGCGCGGGCGGCCTCGACCGTGGTGGGGAACTCGGCGAGGCCCACGCCGAGGGCCAGCGCCTCCTCGACATGCGCCAGCGTGGCGTCGTCGTGCGACGCGACCGTGATGCCGGCGCCGCGCGAGAAGTCCGCGATGACGCGGCGGTTCGGCCCCGCATGGGCCTCCGATTCGGCGATGCGGCGGTCGCAGAAGGCCCGGAAGGCCGCGTCCGTCAGGTTCATCTTGCGCTGGTAGTAGGACCGGTAGGTGTCGAAGTCGACGAACTGCCGCTGGCCCGGCGCGTGGTCCATCAGCGACACGAGCCGCACCAGGGGACGGGTGGCGATCGCCTCGAAATGGTCGAGGACGTCGGGGGCCGAGACCTCGCAGCGCAGGTGGATGTGGTGGTCGGCCCGGAGCCGGCCGGCCCGCACCGCCGCCGTGACGGTGTCGGCCATGGCGAGCATGTCGGCGGAGGTGAGCAGCGCGTCCTCGTCCATGCCGACCCGCAGGGCGTCGAAGACCGTGGTGATACCGGAGGCGGCGATCTGGGCGTCGTGGGCCTGGAGCGCCGCCATCATGTTCCAGCGCACCTTGGGGCGCGGGAGGTAATGGCCCTCGATGTGGTCGGTGTGGAGTTCGACGAGGCCGGGGATCAGGGTGTCGCCGCCGCAGTCCTCGCCGTGCGCGGCGGGGCCCGGCGCGATGGCGGCGATGCGGCCGTCGCGCACCGCGAGGCTGCCGTGGATCACCTCGTCGCCGAGCACGATGGCGGCGTTGCGGAAGACCTGCTCGTTCATGGCGTCCCCGCCGGCTGGAGGGCCGCGGGCGGCCCGAAGGGATGGAAGCTCTCGACGCGGAAGGGTGCGCCGGGCCCGGGCTCGACGAAGAGGCCGAGCCCGTCGAGCGGCAGGGGCCGGTCGAGGACCGCGGCGAAATGGGCCGCGAGGCCGTCGCGGAGGTCGTCCGCCGGGCCCGGCACCGGGCCGGTCAGGGTCATATGGAAGCGGAACTCGTCGCGCACGAAGGGATAGCCCCAGGCGTCGAGGTGGTCCCGCTGCCGCGGGCTCAGCCGCTCGGGCCGGCGCCGGGCCCGTTCGTCCGCCGTCAGCGGGCGGCGGAAGGGTTCGAACGCGTCGAGCACGTGCCCTTCGAGCGCGTGGAGTGCGGGCTCGGGCGCGGCGGGCACGAGGGCGAAGAAGTCACCGAGTCGCCCCAGCACGAGGCGGCCGATCACCGGCGCCGCTTGCCCCGTGGAGAAGGCGGCGAGCCGATCCGAGAGGCTGCCGAGGGTCGAGACCGGCGTGGGGCGGAACGGCGCCCGCAGGGTCGCGTGAAAGCCGTAGCGGGCGGCCTCGGCCACGAGCGCGCCGCGCGCGGGGTCGATCTGACGGGTCCGCCCCGAGAAGGCGTCGCGGCCGAGCCAGGTCGAGGCGAGGTGGTTCAGCGCGCTGCCGGGCGCTGGCGTGTAATAGACCGCGACGCGCATCAGTCCTCTCCCGCGCCGTGCGTGGCGGCGCCGGAGCGCGGCCGTTCCCCTCTCCCTCGTGGAGAGGGGTCAGGGGTGAGGGGCGGTGAGGACGGGCGCGGCCCGCCGTCCCGCGGATCTGGCCGTCCCATCGCGTCTTGGTCCTCCCCTCGGACCCTCACCCCCTGCCCCTCTCCACAAGGGAGAGGGGAGACGCGCGCTGCGGCATCCTCGTGGCGGTCGAGGAAGGCCTCGGCGTCGAGGGTCCTGAAGTCCTCCAAGGCGGCGAACAGCGCGTCGTGCGGCCAGTTCCACCAGGCGAGGCGCCCGAAGCGCTCCGCGACGGCGGCCGGGAAGCGCTCGCGGATGAGCCGCGCCGGCACGCCGCCGACGATCGTGTAGGGGGCGACGTCGCGCGACACGACCGCGCCGGCGCCGATCACCGCCCCGTCGCCGACCGTCACGCCCGGCAGCACGGTCGCGCCGTGGCCGATCCAGACGTCGTGGCCGACCGTGACGGCGTCCGAGCGCCGCCAGGCCAAGAAGTCGTCCTCGTCCGCGGCGGCGTCGAAATAGTCGCCCGCCCGGTAGGTGAAGTGGTGCAGCGTCGGCCGCCAGGTCGGGTGGTTGGTGGCGTTGATCCGGACGGCCGCCGCGATGTTGGCGAACTTGCCGATCCGGGTCGCCCAGATCCGGCAGTCCTGCATGACGTAGGAATAGTCGCCGAGCACCGTCTCGGAGACCGAGGACCGGGCCTCGACCTCGGTGTAGCGGCCGAGCGTCGAGTCCGTGACCTCGGCGCTCGGGTGGATCAGGGGCGTGGTCTCCGACAGTTTCGCCATCAGGCGGCCTCCGTCGCCGAGAAGGCCGACACGTCGACGACCCGCGTGGCGACGCGGTCGCGGACCGCCTCGTCGTGGAAGATGCCGAGGATCGCCGTGCCGGCCGCGAGCTTCTCCCGGATCATCTCCACCACGACGTCGCGGTTCGCGGCGTCGAGCGAGGCGGTGGGCTCGTCGAGCAGCAGCACCGGATGGTTGGTGAGGAAGCCCCGCGCGATGTTCACCCGCTGCTTCTCGCCGCCCGAGAAGGTGGCGGGCGGCAGGCCGTGCAGGGCCGCGGGGAGGTGGAGGCGCCCCAGCATGTCGGCGGCCCGCGCCCGCGCCTCCGCCCGGTCGATCCCCCGCGCCACGAGCGGCTCGGCCACCACGTCGAGCGCCGGGACGCGCGGCACGGCGCGCAGGAACTGGCTCACGTAGGCGATGGAGGTGCGGCGCAGGGCGAGGACGCCGCGCGGGTCGCCGGCGCCGAGGTCGGCCAAGGCGCCGGTGTCGCGGTCGCGCACCAGGACGGCGCCGGCGTCGATGCCGTAATTGCCGTAGACCATGCGCAGGATCGACGACTTGCCGACGCCCGACGGGCCGCCGAGCACGACGCATTCGCCCGGCGCGACCGCGAAGCCGACGTCGCGCACCACGGGCAGTTCGACGCCGCCGCGCAGATGCATGCGGAACGCCTTGGCGACGCCGCGCACGTCGAGGAGGGGGGCCGGGCCCGTCATCGGGTCGAGGTCCTCTCGGCGCATCTCCCCTCTCCCTTGTGGAGAAGGGCAGGGGGTGAGGGTTGGAGGGGCCGACGCGCCGTGGGGCGCCCGCGGTCCGACGCGCCGGGGTCCTCCCGATGGCCCCTCACCCCGCACCCCTCTCCACGAGGGAGAGGGGAGGTGGCCGGCGTCGCGCCAGGCCGACAGGCGTAGGCGGGCGTCATTCTCACGACTCCGGGATCGAGGCGACGAGGAGCTGGGTGTAGGGGTGGCGCGGGTCGTCGAGGACGCGGTCGGTCAGGCCCTCCTCGACGATGCCGCCGTCCTTCATGACCACCATCCGCTGGCTCAGCAGACGTGCCACCGCGAGGTCGTGGGTGACGATCACCACGGCGAGGCCGAGGTCCGCCACGAGGCCGCGCAGCAGGTCGAGCACGCGGGCCTGGACCGAGACGTCGAGGCCGCCGGTCGGCTCGTCCATGAAGACGAGGCGCGGGTGGGTGACGAGGTTGCGGGCGATCTGCAGGCGCTGGCGCATGCCGCCCGAGAAGGCGGTCGGCTGGTCGTCGATCCGGTCCGCCGGGATCTCGACGCGGCCGAGCCAGTCGGCGGCGGTCGCGCGGATGCGGCCGTAGTTGCGATCGCCGATCGCCATCAGCCGCTCGCCGACGTTGGCGCCGGCCGAGACCCGCATGCGCAGCCCGTCGATGGGGTTCTGGTGGACGAAGCCCCAGTCGGTGCGCATGAGCAGGCGCCGCTCGGCCTCGCCGAGGTCGGCGATGTCGCGCGCGACGCCGTCGCGCATGCGGTAGCGCACCGATCCCGCCGAGGGCGCGCGCCGCCCCGAGACGCAGTTGAGCAGCGTCGTCTTGCCGGAGCCGGATTCGCCCACGACCGCCAGCACCTCGCCGGGCCACAGGTCGAACGACACGTCCGCGCAGCCGATCCGCTCGCCGTAGCGCTTCTCCAGGCCGCGGACCGCCAGGATGGGATCGCCGCTCAACGCGTCGCCTCCCCGGTGCCGGCCTGCGCCGTCTCCCCGGCGCTCGCCTGCGCCGTCTTCCCGGCGCCGGCCTGCGGCGCGCCGGTGCCGCGATGGCCCGCCGCCTGCCGCGCCCTGCAATGGTCGGTGTCGGAACAGACGAACATGCGGCCGCCGCGGTCATCGGTGACGACCTCGTCGAGGTAGACGTCCCGCCCGCCGCAGAGCGCGCAGGGCTCGGCGAAGCGCTGAATCGTGAAGGGGTGGTCCTCGAAGTCGAGGCTGCGCACGTCCGTGTGGGGCGGCAGCGCGTAGATGCGCTTCTCGCGGCCGGCGCCGAAGAGCTGCAGCGCCGGCGAGCGGTGCATCTTAGGGTTGTCGAACTTCGGCAGCGGCGAGGGATCCATGACGTAGCGCCCCTCGACCTTCACCGGATAGGCGTAGCTCGTGGCGATGCGCCCGTGGCGGGCGATGTCCTCGTAGAGCTTGACGTGCATCAGGCCATATTCCTCCAGGGCGTGCATCGTCCGGGTCTCGGTCTCGCGCGGCTCGAGGTAGCGCAGCGGCTCGGGGATGGGCACTTGGTAGACGATCGTCTGGCCCGCGTGGAGCGGCGTCTCGGGGATGCGGTGGCGGGTCTGGACGATCGTCGCCTCGCCGGTGCGGGTCGTGGTGCGGACGCCGGCGGTCTTCTGAAAGAAGGCGCGGATCGACACCGCGTTGGTGGTGTCGTCGGCGCCCTGGTCGATGACCTTCAAGACGTCGCCGGGCCCGAGGATCGCGGCCGTCACCTGCACGCCGCCCGTGCCCCACCCATAGGGCATGGGCATCTCGCGCGACGCGAAGGGCACCTGGTAGCCCGGGATGGCGATCCCCTTCAGGATCGCCCGGCGGATCATCCGCTTCGTGCCCTCGTCGAGGTAGGCGAAGTTGTAGGTCGGGCCGGCCGTCACGACGCATCCTCCGCGTCGCGCGCCGCGCCGTCGGCGCGCAGCCGCCGCACGAGGTCGAGCTCGGCCTGGAAGTCGACGTAATGGGGCAGCTTCAGGTGCTCGACGAAGCCCGTCGCCTGGACGTTGTCGCCGTGTTCCATGACGAACTCCTCGTCCTGCGCCGGGGCGCGGCGCTCCTCCCCGAACTCGTCCGCCCGCAGCGCCCGGTCGACGAGGCTCATCGCCATGGCCTTGCGCTCGGACTGGCCGAAGACGAGGCCGTAGCCGCGGGTGAAGCGCGCCGGCTCGGCCGCGCTGCCGGTGAACTGCGCCACCATCTGGCACTCCGTCACCCGCACCGCGCCGACCCGCACCGCGAAGCCGAGGTCGGGGATGTCGACCTCGACGTCGACGAGGCCGATCCTGACCTCGCCCACGAAGGGATGCACCCGGCCGTAGCCGCGCTGCGTCGAATAGCCGAGCGCCAGCGTGAAGCCCTCGTCGGCCCGCGCCAGCGCCTGGAGGCGGAGGTCGCGCCCGACCGGGTAGGCGACGGGGTCGCGGGTGAGGTCGCCCGGCTCGCCGCCGGGGTCGCCGTCGGGCTCGATCAGGCCCTCGCGGTCGAGGATGTCGATGACCCGGGGGCAGGTCGGGCCGGCGCCGCCGGGCTCGTCGTCCGCGGGCGCGACGGCCCGGCGCTCGGGCGCCTCCACGGGCGGGTCCCCGGCGAGGTCCGGGTCGAGCAGCCGGTGGGTGTAGTCGAAGGTCGGGCCGAGGAGCTGGCCGCCCGGCAGGTCCTTGTAGGTGGCCGACACCCGGCGCTCGACCTGCATCCGCGCCGTGTCGACCGGCCGGGCGTAGCCGAAGCGGGGCAGGGTGGTGCGGTAGGCGCGCAAGAGGAAGATCGCCTCGATGAGGTCGCCGCGCGCCTGGCGCACCGCCAGGGCGGCGAGTTCGGGATCGTAGAGCGACCCCTCGGCCATGACGCGGTCGACGGCGAGCGACAGCTGCCCGGCGATCTGATCGAGGGTGAGCGCCGGCACGTCGCGGCTCGCCCGGCGGCGATCGGCGAGGAGGCGGTGCGCGTTGGCGATGGCGGCCTCGCCGCCCTTCACGGCCACATACATGGTCAGCCCTCCCGGATGCGGGTGGTGCGCGGCAGGGCGAGCGCCGCCGTGCCGCAGACGAGGACGAGGTCGAAACCGAGCGGAAACCCCGCGCGGTTGCGCGCCATGGCGTCGCCGAAGCCGGCGGGGAGGCCGGCCGGCGCGACGGCGCGCTCGGCCGCGATGCCCGGCCCCGTGAGGACGAGCGGGGCGCCGCCGGCGAAGCCGCGGACGGGCAGGATGAGCGTGGCCGACCGGTCGGGATAGTCGGGCGTGCCGCGGGCGAAGCGGCCCCAGCCACCCGGTTCGTCGCCCGCCTCGATCAGGGCGAAGCGCGCCGCGGCGGCGTCGGAGGTGACGGGCGCGCCGGTCTGGAAGCGGAGCCAGCGCGCCGCCGCCTCGCCGGCACCGGCGGGCGCCGCCATCCAGACGGGCGTGTCGCCGTCGGCCAGGGCCGCCAGGATCGCGGCGGCGGCCGGCACCAGGCCGGGAGGCGCCGTCACCCGCTCGCCGAGGTCGGCGATCGTGCCGGGCTCCGCGAAGGCACCCATCAGGGCACGAAAGATCGCCTGGGCGTCGAAGACGGGGTCGGCGAAGCCGCCCGCGACGGCATCGGCGTCGGTCGCGAACATCAATCCTCCCCGCGCACGAGGGTGAAGAAGTCGACGCGGGTCGCCTCGGTCTCCTCGGCCCGCAGCAGCGTCTCGGCGGCCTCGGCGGCGAGGGCGGGCGTGACGACCTCGCCCTCGACGCGCTCGCGCCATTCGGTCCGCTGCCACAGGGCGTCGAGGTGGGCCGCCATGCGGGCATGATGGGTGTCCCGGCCCAGCACCACGGCATGGCCGACCTCGCCCGAGCCGAGCTTCACGGTGGCGCGCACGACGCTGGCCTCGCCGAGGTTGAAGGCGGCCCCGCCCCCGCCGGCGCGGCCGCGCAGCATGACGAGCCCGACCTCCGGCCCGCGCACCGGCACGGCGGCGGGCGCCCGAGCGGCGAGCGCCGCGTAGCATTCCGCCAGCAGCCCGGCCGGCATGCCCGCGACGGCGCCCATGGCGCGGCGCCGTTCCTCGTGTTCACCACCCATCGCCGCCACCTACTTGTCTATCTGTCTAGACAACCGGATCACTCTGGTGCTTTGATACACCCGTGACCGTGACCACATCATGACGGACGTCGCGACGCGTGAGAGGAACTGAGGTGGCGATGGACGGGACGGGCGACGGGGTGACCCGGTGGCGGCGGGTCGCGGACGGCATCCGGGCCGACATCGCCGGGGGGGCGGTGACGGACCGCCTCCCTCCCGAGGGTGACCTCGCGGAACGGTTCGGCGTCAACCGCCACACGGTGCGGCGCGCCCTGGCGGCCCTCGCGGCCGACGGCCTCGTGCGGGCCGAGCGCGGCCGCGGCACCTTCGTCGATGGGCCGACGCCCCGCTTGGCCTACCCGATGGGGGCGAGGACGCGATTCTCGGAGAACGTCCTCGCGCAGTCGCGCGCGCCGGGTGGGCTCCTGATCCGGGCCGACCGGGTGCGGGGCGATGCCGACACCGCCGCGCTGCTGGGGTGCCCGGTCGGGACGAGCCTGCATCGGCTGGAGACGCTGCGCGTCGCCGACGGGGTGCCGCTGTCGGTCGCGACATCCTGGCTCGAAGCGGAGCGCTTCCCCGACATCGTCCGTCATTATGCCGACAGCGGCTCGGTCACCGAGGCGCTGCGGGCCTCGGGGGTCGACGACTACAGGCGTCTGGAGACCCGGCTCACCGCCGAACGGCTGTCCCCCGCCGACGCCGAGCACCTCGCCGCCGCCCCCGACGGGCTCGCCCTCGTGGCGCAGGCCGTCAACGTCGACGCCGAGGGGCGACCCTTCCAGGTGCAGCGGACGCGGTTCCACGCCGAGCGGATGGAACTGGTGTTCCGGCATTGATGAGATGGCGGCGTCGAGCCGGCGTTGCCTCCTCCGCCACGCTGATCGTGAATCCTGTAGCTCCGGGAGCGGAGGAGGATCACCGGGACCGCCATCGGCAGACGGTGACCCCTCCTTCGTCTGAAAGGCAAGGGACGGACGCGAGACGCCGTCGTGAGCCCTCAGTCGCCCCGCATGGCGGCGCGGAGCCGCGACGACACCGCGTCCATCAGGGCGACCGCGACCAGGATCATCAGCACCAGGAACGACACCTCCCGCCACTCCAGCGTGCGGATCGCCTCGTAGAGGTGGAGTCCGATGCCCCCCGCGCCCACGATGCCGATGATGGTGGCGGAGCGGACGTTCGACTCGAAGAAGTAGAGCACCTGGCCGGCGATCACCGGCAGGACCTGCGGCAGCAGCCCGAACCGGACCTCGTCGACCGGGCCGCCGCCCGCGGCGCGCACGCCCTCGCGCGCGCGCTCGCCGCTGGTCTCGACCGTCTCGGAGAAGAGCTTGCCGAGTGCGCCGAAGTCCGAACACGCGATGGCGAGCACGCCCGCGAAGGGGCCGAGCCCCACGACGCCGATCCACACGAGCGCCCAGACCAGGACGTCGATCGACCGGATGACGTCGAGCATCCGGCGCACGAGTATGTGGACGACGGGGTTGCCGACCACGTTGCGCGCCGCGATCAGCCCCACCGGGAAGGCCAGGACGGCCGCCGCGAGCGTGCCGAGGAGCGAGATCGCCAGCGTCTCGGCCAGGGCCTCGGCGAAGAGCGCCGTGTGGCCGAGCGGGTCCGGCGGCACCATCAGTTCGACGAAACGCGCCAGCGCGACCGCACCCCCGGCGAGCCGCACGGGCGAGATGTCGAGCCACCAGAGGCCGAAGACGAAGAGGCCGCCGATCGCCAGCGTCACGGCCGGGCCGCCGAGGCGGCTGCGCAGCGGCGGGTGCATCAGGGCCGGGTGGCGCGCCGCCAGGCTGGCGACCTCCTCGGCGGTGAGGTCGAGGCCCTTCACCGGGTCTCGCCCGGGAACAGGCGCCCGCGCAGGCGCTCGGTCAGCATGTCGAGGGCGAAGACCGTGAGGATGATCAGCACCAGGATGGCGCTGACGTCGCTGTAGTAGAAGCGGCGGATGGCGATCAGCAGCTCCTCGCCGATGCCGCCCGCGCCGACGAAGCCCATGACGGTCGCCTCGCGCACGTTAATCTCGAAGCGCAGCAGCGCGTAGGAGGCGAAGCTGGCCAGCACCTGCGGCAGCACCCCGAAGCGGATCGCCGCGACGTGGCTGCCGCCCGAGGCCCGCACGCCCTCGGCCGGGCGGCCGTCGGCGTTCTCCACCACCTCGGTGAAGAGCTTGCCCAGCGCGCCCGCGGTGTGGATGGCGAGCGCCAGAACGCCCGGCAGCGGCCCGAGGCCGAACGCCACCACGAAGACGAGGGCGAAGACCAGCACCGGCACGGTGCGGCAGAATTCGAGGAAGCGCAGCGCCGCGAAGCGGATCCAGCCGCTGTCGCAGGTGGTGCGGCTCGCCGCGAAGCAGAGCACGAAGGCGAAGGCGGCGCCCCAGAGCGTGCCGACGTAGCCCATCAGCAGCGTCTGGCCGAGCAGGATCGACCACTTCTGCAGGCCCCAGAACCACTCGACGGGGTCGGTCCAGACCCGGGCGCCGCTGTCGAGCGTGGCCAGGCGGTCGAAGTAGCTCGTGAAGCCGCCGAACTTCAGCCACATCGTGGCAGGGTCGATCTCGGCCAGCCGCGACGACACTGCCACCAGCGCGAGGAGGATCGCGAGGCCGGCGAGCAGCCGCAGCCTGCGGCGCGCCCCGACGGCCCCGTAGGCCCTCCGCAGGGCCCCCAGCCGGTCGTCCGGCAGGAGCACTACGGCGGAATGCGGCGCCGGGGCGCCGCGCCCGGTCGTCATGGGGCCGTCAGCCCTTCTTCTTCAGCCCGTCCACGAACTTGATGAGCTTGATCGTGTCGTCATAGTCGGCGTTGGCCACGGTCGCCCAGGGCTTGTTCTTGCCGTCGCTGAGCTTGGCGAAGGCGGCGGACGCCTTGGTGGGGGCGTCGAACCAGGCCTGGCGGATGGCGGCCTTCATGTCGTCCGGGAGCCCGTCGAGGTAGGCGGTGGGCGAGTTGATGATCAGCGCGGACTTCAGGATGATGCGGAGGTCGCTCTCCTTCATGGCCGAGCCGTCGGGCTTCTTCAGCATGCCCTTGTTGAGCATGCGGCTGAGGTTCGAGTCGCCCGGGCCGTTCCACCAGTTGGCGCATCCCTCGACCTGCCCGCCGGCGAGCGCGATCACGGCGTTCTCGTGGCTGCCGGTGATCAGCAGGTTGGAGAAGTAGGTCTTGGGATCGATGTCCATCTTGTTCAGCGTGAACAGCGGCATGTTGTAACCCGAGGTGGAGTTCGGGTCGACGAGGCCGAGCGCCTTGCCCTTCAGGTCCTCGATCTTCTGGTAGGGCGAGTCGGCCTTCACGTAGAAGACCGAGTAATAGCCCTTCGAGCCGTCCTGGTTGACGTCGATGGCGAAGGCGGTGGTCTTGACGCCGGTGACGAGGGCGCGGGCGAAGGAGGCCGGGCCGTAATAGCCTATGTGGATGTTGCCGGCGCGCTGGCCCTCGATGATGGCGGCATAGTCGTTGGCGACGCGCAGCGTGGCCTTCACGCCGAGTTCCTTCGTCACGTAGTCCATGAAGGGGGCGTAGCGGTCGGTGACGCCCGAGGCGTTCTCCTCCGGGATCATGGCGAACACGATCTCGGGATATCGCGTCCTCCAATCGTCGGCGGCGCGGGCCGCGGAGGCGAAGGGGGCGGTGGCGGCGGCCGCGAGGGCGGTGCCGAGGACGTGGCGGCGGGTCAGCATCGGACAGGCTCCGTGGGTGGGTCGAACGCGATGAGGGAGGTCAGGCCAGGGTCAGGCCAAAGGTCAGGCCAAGGCGGCCGCGCGGAAGTCCTCGATCGGCGCCGGTGCCGGTGGCGCGTCGAGCACCTCGTCGGCCTCCATGCCGTAGAGGTCGCGGGCGGCAGCCGGGGTGAAGGCCGCGGCCGGCCCGTCGAACGCGACCCGCCCGCCCGCCATGCCGACCAGCCGGTCGCAGTAGCCGCGGGCGAGGTCGAGCGAATGGAGGTTGCACAGCACCGTGATCCCGTAGTGCCGGTTGATGCGCAGCAGCGCGTCCATCACGATGCGGGTGTTGCGCGGGTCGAGCGAGGCGATCGGCTCGTCGGCCAGGATGAGGCTCGGGCGCTGCACCAGCGCGCGGGCGATAGCGACGCGCTGCTGCTGGCCGCCCGACAGGCTGTCGGCCCGTTGCGACGCCAGGGCGGCGATGTCGAACTGCTCCAGCGCCGAGAGCGCAACGGCGACGTCGGCGGGGCGCCACAGGCGCAACAGCGCGCGCGCCGTCGGCATGTCGTTCAGCCGCCCGATCAGCACGTTGTTCAGGACGTCGAGCTGGCCCACGAGGTTGAACTGCTGGAAGATCATGGCGCAGCGGGCGCGCCAGTCGCGCAGTCCCTTGCCGCGCAGCGCCGTCACGTCGACGCCGTCGAAGGTGATGGATCCTTCCGTCGGCTCGACGAGCCGGTTGATCATGCGCAGCAGCGTCGACTTGCCGGCGCCGGACCGGCCGACCACGCCGACGAAGCTGCCCGGCGGCACGTCGAGCGAGACGTCCTCGACGGCGAGCTTGGCGCCGAAACGGCGGCTCACGCCCTTGATGATCAGCATCGGTCCATCCGGCTTCGTCGGACACAGGCATAGGAGCCGGCCAAGAAGCTTTCGTGACGCCGCGTCGCGCCGAGCCCTTCTCCCCGGAGGGGAGAAGGGCAGAAGTGTCCCGGCCGGCACGAAACGTGAATCCGCTGGCCCTCACGGCCGCGCCGTGATCGGCTGCCCGGACCGGCCGCATGCCGTATCGCTGCGACGGACACCCCGACGGACCCGCCATGATCCCGATCTTCGACGGCCACAACGACACGCTGCTCCGCCTCGTCAAGCAGGGACCACGGGAGGCGAGCGACCTCTTCGCCGGCCGGCGGACCGGCGGCCACATCGACCTGCCGAGGGCCAGGGCCGGCGGCTTCGTCGGCGGGCTCTTCGCCGCTTTCCCGCCGCCGCTCGCCAGGGTCGACATGACGAACGGCATGAACGGCCTGACCTACGACCTGGCCCTGCCGCCGCTGCTCGCCACCGAGGCCGCGCAGGCCTCGACACTCGCCATGGCGGGGCTGCTGATCCGGCTCGAACGGGAGTTCCCCGACGACCTCGCGATCTGCCGCAGCGTGGCCGAGATCCGCGCCGCGGTGGCGGCCGGCAGGATCGCCGCGGTGCTGCACATCGAGGGCGCCGAGGCGATCGACCCGGACTTCCTGGCGCTCGACGTGTTCTATGCCGCCGGGCTGCGCTCGCTCGGCCTCGTCTGGAGCCGGCCCAACATCTTCGCCCACGGCGTGCCGTTCCGCTTCCCGAGCTCGCCCGACACGGGCGAGGGGCTGACCGACGCCGGCAAGGCCCTGGTGAAGGCCTGCAACGACCGCCGCATCCTCGTCGACCTGTCACACCTCAACGAGAAGGGGTTCTGGGACGTGGCCGCGCTCAGCTCGGCGCCGCTGGTCGCCACCCATTCCAACGTCCACGCGCTCTGCCCGTCGGCCCGCAACCTCACCGACCGGCAGCTCGACGCCATCCGGGAGAGCCGCGGACTGGTCGGGCTGAATTTCGCCACCTGTTTCCTGCGCCCCGACGGCGCCACGCGGGCCGACACCGACCTCGACCTCATGGTGCGCCACCTCGATGCCCTGATCGAGCGCCTGGGCGAGGACGGCGTGGCCTTCGGCTCCGACTTCGACGGCACGCTCGTGCCCGCCGAGATCGGCAGCGTGGCGGGCCTGCCGGCGCTGGTCGACAGGCTGCGGCGCGCCGGCTATTCCGACGCGCTGCTCACCAGGATCGGGACGGAGAACTGGCTGTCGCTGCTCGATCGCACCTGGGCGTGAGCGTCCGCCCTACTTGCTGGCCGTACCATAGAGCACGACGTCCGAGGCCGGTCCGACCACGAAGTCCTTCAGGCCGGCCCGCTCGGCCGTCTGCTTGACCTCCTGGAACATGATCACGAAGGGGCTGTCGTCGAGCAGCTTCTGCTGCAGGTCCTGGTACATCCGCTCGCGCTTGGGCGTGTCGCGCTCCTCGACGGCGGCCTCCGTCATCTTGCTGATCTCGGGGATCAACCAGGAGTTGCGCCAGGCCAACGGTTTCGTCGCCGGATTGTCCGAATTGTCGGTGTTGCGCGCGAAACTGTCCGCATTGGTGTGCGGGTCCATGTAGTCGGGACCCCAGTAGATGAGCAGCATCTGGTGCAGGCGCGCCCGGTACTTGGTGATGACGGACTTCTGCTCGCCCGGGATGATGGTGACCTTGACGCCGCCCTGCGCCATGCTGGCCTGGATGGACTGCGCGATGTTGGCGTAGGGCGCGGCGTTCGAGGCGTCGAGCGTGAGGTCGAAGCCGTTCGGGTAGCCGGCCTCGGCGAGGAGCGCCTTGGCCTGCGCCGGGTCGAAGGTGAAGGGGTTCTTGTCGAGCGCGCCCCAGAAGCCGGAGGGCCAGAAGGTCTGGTGGACCTGGTACTGTCCCTTGAGGAAGGAGCCCGCCATCCCGTCGTAATCGACCAGGAGGTGGAGGGCCCGGCGCACCCGCGCGTCGTCGAGCGGCTTCACTTTCACGTTGAGGCCCAGGTAGTGCAGCGCCGTCTGGGGCGAGGACACGATCTTCACGTCCTTGTCGCCCGCGATGCTGGCCACCTGGTCGGGCGTGAGGTCGCGGGCCACGTCGGCGTCGCCCTTCTCGATCAGCAGGCGTTGCGCGGCGGGTTCGGGCACGTGGCGGATGACGACGCGCTTCAGCGGCGGCGCGCCCTCGCGGTATCCCGGGTTCGCTTCCAGCACCACGCTCTCGTCGGCCTTCCAGGAGCGCAGCGAGAACGAGCCCGAGCCGGCCGAATGGGCCTTCAGCCAGGCATTGCCGAGGTCGCCGCCCTGGTCGTGCTCCATCGCGACGGCCTTCTCGACGACCGAGCCCGCGATCGACGACATGAGGGCGAGCACCAGGGACGGCGCGTAGTCGGGGCCGATGGTGATCTGCAGGGTCATCGGGTCGGTCGCCTTCACCATGGCGCCGACGTTGTCCTTGGTCCAGCCGAGCTGCGAGATCAGGAAGGCGGGGTTCTTGTCGAGCTTGATGACCCGCCCGAGCGAGAAGGCCGCGTCCTCCGCCGTCACGGGCTTGCCGGACGTGAAGGTGAGGCCGGGGCGCAGCTTGAACACCATGGTCTTGCCGTCCGGGCTCACGGTCCAGCTCTCGGCGACGCCGCCGACGAGCTTTGTGACGTCCTTGCCGTCGATGCGGATCAGGCGGTCGTAGATGTTGGCGTCGATCTCGACGCCGGTCAGCTCGTAGCACTCGGCGGGATCGAGGCTGATCATGTCGTCGATGTTCTTGGCCATCACCAGCGTGTCGGCCGGCGTCGCGGCCGACGCGGGCGGCATCGAGAACATCAGGGCGCCGAGCGACAGCCCTCCCAGGACACGAGCTTTCAGGACGCGAGCTTTCAGCCGAGCCGACATGCGTTTCTCCCCATCCTCTGTCCCGGCGTCGCGCCGGAACCCATCCGCGCGGAGCGGACCTGTCCCATACCATGCAGCAAGGGCCGTGCCGCGACCCGACCCGCGCCGAGCCGTCCTCATGACGCCCTGTCCCGCCGGAACCCCCGGCTGGCCGCCAGGAGGCCGCGCGTGTAGGGCTCGACGGCGGCGCCGTCGCGGAGTGCCGCGACCGTCATCACCTCGACGATCGCGCCGCGGCTCATCACGGCGATCCTGTCGCAGAAATGCGCCACCACGGCGAGGTCGTGGCTGACGAGGACGCTCGTCAGGCGGCGAGCCGCGCGGATCCGGGCCAGGAGGTTCAGCACCTCGGCCTGGACCGAGACGTCGAGCGCCGAGGTGGGTTCGTCGAGCAGCAGGATCTGCGGCTCGAGCAGCAGCGCCCGCGCGATGGCGACGCGCTGCCGCTGGCCGCCCGACAGCTGATGCGGATAGCGGAACCGGAGCGCCTCCGGCAGGTCGACGCCGTCCAGGGCGGCACGGATCCGCACCTCGGCGTCGGCGAGGCCGTGGATGGCGAGCGGCTCGCGCAGGGCGCGGTCGACCGTCTGGCGCGGGTGGAGCGACCCATAGGGGTCCTGGAACACGAACTGCAGGGCCCGCCGCTGCGCCTTCGAGCGGCGCCGGCCCAGGGTCTCGCCGGCGATCCGCATCGTGCCCCCGGTCGGGGTCACGAGGCCCGCGACCGCGCGCAGCACCGTGGACTTGCCCGACCCCGACTCGCCGACGATGCCGAAACTCTCCCCGGGCTCGACCGCGAAGGACACGCCGCGCACGGCCGGGACGGGCCCGCCCGGACCGCGGAACGACACCGACAGGCCCTCGACAGCGATGAGGCCCTCGGCGCTCAAGCGAGCCACGCGGGGTCGCGCACGACCGTGCTGAGCGTCGGGCGGGGCCGGTCGATGTCGGGCGCCGCCGCCAGCAGGGCGCGCGTGTAGGGGTGGCGCGCCGCCTTCAGGGCGGAGGCCGCGCAGTCCTCCAGCACCCGGCCGCCGTACATGACGAGCACGCGGTCGCAGAAGCTCGCCACGGCCGTGAGGTTGTGGCTGATGAAGATCAGTCCCATGCCGCGCTCTGCCACGAGGCGGTCGAGGATGCCCAGCACCTCGTTGCCCACCGTGACGTCGAGCGCCGAGATGGCCTCGTCGGCGATCAGCAGGTCGGGCTCGGCGATCAGCATGGCGGCGATCATCACGCGCTGGCCCATGCCGCCGGAGAGCTGGTGGGGGTAGAGGCGCAGGACCGCGTCGGGATCGCGGATGCTGACCGCCTCCAGCATGTCGCGGCTGCGGCGCCGGGCTTCGGCGGCGCCGGCCCGGTGGTGCAGCCGGTAGGCCTCGCCGACCTGCGCCTCCACGGTCATGACCGGGTTCAGCGAGAACTTCGGGTCCTGGGTCACCATGGCGATGCGCCGGCCCCGGTAGCGGCTCCACTGGCGGGGCGAGAGCCCGCGCAGGTCCCGGCCGTCGAAGGCGAGCCGGGCGGCCGAGACGATCCCCGGCCGGGGCACGAGGCCCAGGATGGCCCGCCCGGTCGTGGACTTGCCGGACCCCGATTCCCCGACGATCCCCAGCCGCTCGCGGCCGAGGTCGAAGGACACGCCGCGGACCGCCCAGGTCGTGGCGCCCTCGCCCGGGAACGCGACCGCGAGGTCCCGCACTTCGAGGAGGGGCGCCGTCATGCGTCCTTCGGATCGAAGACGTCGCGCAGCCCGTCGCCCAGGATGTTGAAGGCGAGGCTGACCGCGAAGATGGCGAGGCCCGGGATCGTCGCCACCCACCACTGATCGAGCACGACGCTGCGGCCGGCCGCCACCATGGCGCCCCATTCGGGGGTCGGCGGCTGCGCGCCGAGGCCCAGGAAGCCGAGCCCCGCCGCGATGAGGATGATGCCCGCCATGTCGAGGGTCAGCCGGATGATGACCGAGGACAGGCACAGCGGCGCGACATGCCGGAGCAGGATGCGCGGCGTCGAGGCGCCCTGCAGCACCACGGCGGCGATGAAGTCGCTGCGCGCGATGGCGGCGGTCTCGGCCCGGGCGAGGCGGGCGTAGGGCGGCCAGGCGGTGAGGGCGATGGCGATCACGGCGTTGACGATGCCGGGGCCGAGCGCCGCCGCGAAGGCCAGCGCCAGCACGAGGCTCGGGAAGGCGAGGAAGATGTCGGTGACGCGCATCAGCACGGCGTCGAGCCATCCGCCGGCGTAACCCGAGGCCGTGCCGACCGCGAGGCCGATCGGCACCACGATGGCGCCGACCAGCGCCACGATGGCCAGCGTGGCGCGGCCGCCGTAGACGGTGCGGGCGAAGATGTCCCGGCCGAGCTCGTCCGTGCCGAACCAATGCGCCCCGCTCGGCGGCCGCAGCCGCCCCGCGAGATCCTGCGCCAGGGGGCTGACGCCGCCGGTCACGATCGGGGCCAGGAGCGCTGTGAGGACGAGCAGGATCACGACGACGAGGCCCAGCGCCGCGAGCGGATTGCGCCACAGCCGCACCGCGCCGGCCGCCAGGGCCTTCAGCCGCGCCTGCGCGGGCGAGCCCGGCGCGGGATCGGCGAGCCAAGCCTTCAATCCTCCGGCCGCGTCCTCCGCGGCGGATGGCGCGGCCGTCATGGCGCGCGCAGCCTCGGATCGGCGGCGCGGTAGAGCGCGTCGCTCAGGAGGTTGATGGCGATGAACATCGTGCCGACCACGATCGTGCCGCCCAGGACGGCGTTCATGTCGGCGTTGAACAGCGACTGCGTGATGTAGAGGCCGAGGCCCGGCCAGGCGAAGACCGTCTCGGTCAGCACCGCGCCCTCGAGCAGGGTGGCGTAGCTGAGCCCTATCACCGTGATGAGCGGCACCAGGATGTTGGGGAAGACGTGGCGCCAGACGACGCACCAGGGCGTGCGCCCCTTGATGAGCGCCGTGGTGGCATAGTCCTGGGACAGTTGCGCGATGGTGAAGCTGCGCGTCATGCGGGCGATATAGGCCAGTGACAGGTAACCCAGGATCGCGGCCGGCAGGATCAGGTGCGCGGCGGCGTTGCGGAACACGTCCCAGGCCCCCGCCATGGCGCTGTCGAGCAGGATGATGCCGGTGACGGGATCGAGCATGTCCTCGTAGCCCGCGTCGACCCGCCCCGGCCCGGCGACCCAGCCGAGCTTGCCGTAGAACAGGAACAGGCCCATCAGGCCCATCCAGAACACCGGCATCGAATAGCCCAGCAGCCCGAGGATCCGCACGGCGTGATCGGGCCAGCGGCCCTTGCAGGCGCCCGCCACGACGCCGGCCGGGACGCCGACGAGGATGCCCAGCACCGTCGCCACGGTGGCGAGTTCGAACGTGGCGGGGAAGAAGTGCAGGAGATCCGACAGCACCGGGTTCGACGTGATGACGGAGGTGCCGAAGTCGCCGTGCAGCACCTTGGCGAGATAGATCAGGTATTGTTGGGGGATCGGGCGATCGAGCCCCAGCGCGAGGCGCGCCGCCTCGTAGGTGCTGCGCGCGGCATGGTCGCCCACGATCGCCAGCGCGGGGTCGACGGCGATGAAGCGTCCGATCACGAAGGTGACGGCGGTCAGGCCGAGCAGGCTCAGGCCCCCGGACAGCGCGACCCCGGACGCCCCGCGCAGGACGCGGAACGGCATCCCTCCCCTGCCGCTCAAGCGCAACGCGACCCCACCGTCGACACCCTCATCCTCGCCACATGAATTGTCCTCCCGACACGTTACACCGCCGGCGGTCGGCGACAAACGTGCCGCGCGGCGGCGCGCGGCCGCCGTGGGCCCTCACCGCGCGTTCGCGTAGGCCTTCCTCGACAGCACCGTGCGGACCATGATCGAGACGTCGAGCAGCAGCGACCAATTGTCGATGTAGAAGAGGTCGTGCTCGACGCGGCCCAGCACCTTCTCGGGCGTGTCGGTCTCGCCGCGCCAGCCGTTCACCTGCGCCCAGCCGGTGATGCCGGGGCGCACGTTGTGGCGGCGGGCGTAGAGCGCCACCTCGCGCTCGAAGGCCTGGTCGTGCGCCATGGCGTGGGGGCGGGGGCCGACGAGCGACATCTCGCCCCGGAGCACGTTGAGGAGCTGGGGGAGCTCGTCGATGTTGGTGCGGCGCATGAAGCGGCCGACGGGCGTGACGCGGCTGTCGCCGGCCGTCACCTGCCGGACGGCGCGCCCGTCCTCGGTGGTGCGCATCGAGCGGAACTTGTAGATGCGGAACGGCTCCTGGTTGAAGCCGTAGCGCCGCTGCATGAAGAACACCGGCCCCCCGCCCTCGCGCCTGATCAGCATCGCCATGAGGGCGAAGAGCGGCGCCAGCAGCGCGAGCGCCACGGAGGCGAGCGCCACGTCCATGGCGCGCTTGGCCAGGATCTCGCTCGACGACAGGGGGCGGCGCACGAGGTGGATCGACGCCACCGAACCGTTGCGGATGACGTGCAGGTCGTCGAACTTGTCGAAGAACCGCTCGGGCGCGAGCTGGATCGTGGCGGGGATGCCCATGAAGGTGTCGATGCAGGCCTCGAGCCGCTCGCGGTCGCCCCAGGGCACCAGGATGTAGACGTCGTCGGGCCGGAGCACGCGGGCCGAGGCGGCCGCGAGGGCGAGGTCGTCGCACCGGTTCTCGTCGCCCGGGCGCAGCACCGCGGCCCCGACGATGCGCAGGCCGACCTGGTGGGGCGCGTGGCGTTCGGAGAAGGCGCGGATCATGTCCTCGTCGCCGACGAGGAAGATGTGGCGCGACGCCACCCGTCCCGCCGCGGCGCGGCTCTGCAGCAGCGCGACCAGCCCGCCCCGCACGGCGAGCAGCGCCGCGTAGCCCGTCCCCACGAGCCCGAGCGAGGCGCCGCGCGAGAAGCTGTCGCTGGTCTTGGTCAGGAAGGCCAGCACCAGCGCGCCCGCCACCGCCACGCCCCAGAGGCTCAGCGTCTGCTTGGCATGGCCCTTGTGCGAGAGGTAGCGGGTGATGGCGTAATCGTGCCGCAGCGCGCCCGGCACGATGAACAGCATCGCCACCGTGGCGCCGAGCACGAGGTGGTTGAAGGCTTCGGTGCCGTGCCCCAGCAGGGCGCCTGCCGCGGCGGCGGCGAGCAGGATGGCGGCGGCGTCGAGGCTCGACGCCAGGGCGAGGAAGCCGACGCGGGTGAGGGCCGTGTTGCCCGCGGCGCGCGGCGCGCGGCCGCGGCTCCCCGCGCGGGCCGACGCGCGCCGTCGGGGCTGGACGAGCGGGGGCGCCAGGGAGAGGTCGCTGCGGGGCACTGGGAGATCCCTGGCTGGCCGTCCCGATCCGGGTGGCGATGCCGCCCCGATCGCTGGGATCGCCGCCGTCGCAATCGACGTGCCTCGACCGGGGCTGCGAATCCGTGCCGAAACGGGCCGGGCGGGGCCGCCGGCCTTGCCGAGGCGGCGCGGCGCGTGTTCGAATGGGACGACGCACCGCCGGCCCGGAGGACGCCATGAAGATCGCCGTGATCCAGATGAACTCGGGCGACGACCGCGCCGCCAACCTCCGGCAGGCCACGGCGCTGATCGAGCGTGCCGTGTCGGAGGAGCGGCCCGACTGGGTCCTGCTGCCCGAATGTTTCGACTTCCTCGGCGGCACGCGCGACGCCAAGCTGGCGGCGGCGGATCCCTTCCCGGACGGCGAGGCCTACCGGACGATGGGCGCGCTGGCGCGCCGGCACGGCATCTTCATCCATGCGGGCTCGATGCTGGAGCGCCTGCCCGGCGAGGAGCGCATCGGCAACACCGCGGTGGCGTTCGACCGGGAGGGCCGCGAAGTGGCCCGCTACCGCAAGATCCACCTCTTCGACATCACGACGCCCGACGGCACGGACTATCGCGAGAGCGCCTCGTTCAAGGCGGGCGATCAGGTCGTCACCTACGATTGCGAGGGCGTCACGGTCGGCTGCTCGATCTGCTACGACATCCGTTTCCCGTTCCTCTACCAGGCGCTGATGGACCGCGGCGCCGCCCTCATCGCCGTGCCGGCCGCCTTCACGCTGCAGACCGGCAAGGACCATTGGGAGGTGCTGCTGCGCGCCCGCGCCATCGAGACCGAGTGCTACGTGGCGGCGGCGGCCCAGATGGGGACGTTCACGCAGGCCGGGCAGGTCCGTTCCACCTACGGCCATTCCATGCTGGTCGACCCCTGGGGCCTCGTGACGGCGCGGGCCAGCGACGGGATCGGGATCGCGGCCGGGCGGGTCGAGCGCGACCGGGTCGAGAAGGTCCGGGGGATGATCCCGGTGGCGCGGCACAGGGTGGAGATGCCGCGGGGGTGAGGGCGAGAAAGGTTCGCGGCTGACCTGAACGGGTTTGCCTCATTCGAGACCGGGCATCGTGCGGCGCATGTAGGCGTCGAACAGCGGGACCGTGAAGGCCGTGTCGCCGTGCCGGGGCGAATAGATCATACCCTTCTTGATGAGGTTCTGGCGTGTCGGCGCCGCACTGGTGGTCTTTTGACCAATCCGACTGGCGATCTCGCCGGACTTCTGAGGACCAGCCCCCAGATCTGCTAAAGCCCGCATGTATCGTTTTTCCGATGGATTGCATCGGTCGAACCGAACTTTGAAGAAATTCTCGTCCAGCGTTTTCAGCGCCTGATCTGTTGCGACTTCGACATCAGCCGCCGTGATGAGGTCATTCGAAGCGAGATTCCACGCGTCATGTCCCCATTGTTGAAGGAAGTAGGGATAGCGCTCGGTGAGTGTCAGGATTCGGTCGAGAGCGTCGGCCGTCACGTCGGCTCCCTCATCGCGAGCCGGCTTCAAGATGGCTTGCACGGCGTCGTCGTGCGACAGCTCACCGATCTCCGGATATTTGAAAAGCCGCTCCGAATAGGATTTCGACTCTCCGGCCAGCGCACGGATCTGCGGCAGGCCAGCACCCACCATCGTCAAGGGCAAGTTCGCCTGTGCGATCCGATGGATCGACATGATGAGGGAGCTGAACTCCCGCACGCTCAGGTATTGAAGTTCGTCGATCATGATCGCGACCGGCCGTCTGGCAGCTCGCGAGGCCTCTCCGACCGCGACGAAAAGTGCAGGAAGGTCGAATTCGAGGTCTCCGCTGTCCGCTGTGCCGACCTCGGGGTCTACCGTCAGGCCGATGTCGAAATCACCGCTCGAGACTTTGATGCTGCTGAAGAAACCCTTCAGGACCCGGAGGCCGCGACGTGCGTAGTCCTTGGCGGATTCCACGGTGCTGAGTGATATGAGGATGGACTTGAGCCCTGGACCGAGCATCTCTGGAAGGGACTTCCCTTCATGGGCTTCGATCAGATGCGTCCTGTACCCATGGCTGTCCGCCATCTCCTTGGTCTTGTTCAGGAGGACCGTCTTTCCGACGCCGCGCAACCCGACGAGGATGGCGCTTTGCGCCGGCCGCCCGATGGCGATGCGTTGAAGCGCGACATCGAGTTCTGCGATCACCGCCGATCGCCCCGCGAGTTCAGGCGGCGGGGTGCCGGCTCCAGGGGCGAAAGGATTTCGAACGGGGTCCATCGGACTATCCCAGCTTTAGTCGTTTATAGCAGAAAATCGCTATAAAAACCTAAACTCACTTGAACCCCCGTACCGATCGGTGTCAAGGGCACCGACGAACGCCGCGACACCGAATCCCTGCAGGCACGGTCGATGCCACCAATCCGCGGATCTTCTCTGTCCCTCTCCTTCACCCGCCCCGTCCTCGACCTCGCCCGCGACCTCGTCGGCGCGACGCTGCTGCTCGACGGCGTCGGCGGGATCGTGGTCGAGACCGAGGCCTATGGGCGCCACGACCCGGCGTCGCATTCCTGCCGCGGCCCGACCCCGCGCAACCGCGCCATGTTCGGGCCGCCCGGCCGGGCCTACCTCTACCGCTCCTACGGCATCCACTGGTGCTTCAACGTGGTGGGCGGCGAGGAGCCGGGCTCCGCGGTGCTGATCCGCGCGCTGGAGCCCACCCACGGCCTCGACCGCATGCGGGCGCGCCGCGGCCTCGACGATCCGCGCCTGCTCTGCGTCGGCCCGGGCCGGCTCTGCCAGGCGCTGGGCCTCGACGCCGCCCACGACGGCGCGCCGCTCGACGCGCCGCCCTTCGCGCTCCGTCCGCGCGGCGTCGCCCATGCCCTGACCGCCGGCCCGCGCATCGGCATCACCCGCAACGCCGACGTCCCCTGGCGGTTCGGCCTCGCGGGCTCGCGCTTCCTCAGCCGCCCCTTCCCGCGGCCGGGCGCCGTCGAGACGCACATTTGACCACCGGACGGCCATCCCGCCGGCCTAGAACAGGGAGACGCACGCTTCCCGAGGACCCTCCTCCCTTGCTCGACACCGCTCCCCCGCCGCACATCCCGCCGCTGCTGCGCCAGCCCGCCTTCCTGCGGTTCTGGCTCGCCCGCACGCTCTCCACCGGCGCCTTCCAGATCACCGCCGTGGTGGTGGGCTGGCAGATCTTCACCCTCACGGGCTCGACGCTGCAGCTCGGCCTCATCGGCCTGATGCAGTTCATCCCCATGGTGCTGCTGACCATCACCGCCGGGCACGTCGCCGACCGCTACGACCGCCGCACGGTCGTGCGGGTCTGCCAGGCCGTCGAGGCCCTGGCGGCGGCCGCTCTGGCCCTGGGCAGCGCCGAGGGCTGGCTCGGCGCCCACGGCATCTTCGCCGCCGTGGCGGTGATCGGCGCCGCCCGGACCTTCGAGGCGCCCACCGTGGCGGCCCTGCTGCCGGGCGTCGTGCCGGCGGAGGCGCTCCCCTCGGCCTTCGCCCTGTCGGCCGCCGCGATTCAGACCGCCACGATCCTCGGCCCGGCCATCGGCGGCGCCCTCTACATCGCCGGGCCGCCCCTCGCCTATGGGGCGATCGCGATCGTCTTCGCCGGCGCGAGCCTGCTCATCGGCGGCGTCCGGCTCGATCGCGCGCCGCCGCGGCGCGAGCCGGCGAGCCTCGGATCGCTGCTGTCCGGCTTCACCTACATCCGCGACCACTCGATCGTGCTCGGCGCCATCTCGCTCGACCTCTTCGCCGTCCTGCTCGGGGGCGCCACGGCGCTGCTGCCGGTCTACGCCCGCGACATCCTGCACACGACGCCGGTGGGCCTCGGCGTGCTGCGCGCCGCGCCCGCCGTGGGGGCGCTCTTGACCTCCTTCGTCCTCGCGCGCCGCCCGCTGGCGCGCCGGGCGGGGGCGAAGATGTTCCTCGCCGTCGGCCTCTTCGGGCTCGCCACGATCGTCTTCGGCCTCTCGGCCTCGTTCCCGCTGTCGCTCGTGGCGCTCGCGGTGCTGGGCGCCGCCGACGTGCTCAGCATGGTGGTGCGCTCGTCGCTGGTGCAGCTCCAGACGCCCGACGCCATGCGGGGCCGGGTCTCGGCGGTGAACTCGATGTTCGTCGGCACGTCGAACCAGCTCGGCGAGTTCGAATCGGGCCTCACGGCATCGCTCTTCGGCACCGTGCCGGCCGTGGTGCTGGGCGGCGTCGGCACGGTCGCGGTGGCGATCCTGTGGTCGCGCCTGTTCCCCGGCCTGCGCGATGTCGACGATCTCGCCAAGGCGCATGTGCCGGGGTAGAGCTGCGGCAACGATCGTCGCAGGGGAGGGACGCCGATGGCGCGCGCCGGGACGAGCAGGGCCGACGCGCGATCCGGGCCCGGATCGCCGCCGGCGGGGCAGGCCGCCGCCGCCATCGCGGCGCGGCTCGACCGGCTGCCCGCCACGCGCTCGCTCTGGACGGTCGTGGCGCTGCTCTCGCTCGGGGCCGTCTTCGAATATTACGACCTCTTCATCACCGGCTATGTCGCGCCCGGGATGGCGAAGGGCGGGCTCTTCACCCCGGCCTCGCTCGGGCCGTTCGACGCGCTGGCCCGCATCGGCGTGACGGGCTTCGGCACCTTCGTCTTCGCCACCTTCGCGGGGCTCTGGGTCGGCACCACGGCCTTGGGCGGCGTCGCGGACCGCTACGGGCGGCGGGTCGTCTTCACCTGGTCGCTCGTCTGGTACTCGCTCAGCACTCTGGCGCTGGCGTTCCAGACCACGGGGTTCGGCGTCGACCTGTGGCGCTTCATCGCCGGCATCGGGCTCGGCGTCGAACTCGTGACCGTCGACACCTACATCGCCGAGGTCGTGCCGGCGGCGATCCGAGGCCGGGCCTATGCGGTGAACCAGGTCATCAGCTTCCTGGCGGTGCCGACCGTGGCGCTCTTCGCCTGGCTGCTGGTGCCCGTGGCGCCGCTGGGGTTCGACGGCTGGCGATGGGTCGTCCTCATCGGCACGGCCGGGGCCGTGGCGGTCTGGTTCATCCGCCGCGGCGTGCCGGAATCGGCCCGCTGGCTCGCCCGCCAGGGGCGGATCGACGACGCCGACCGGATCGTCCGGCAGCTCGAGCGCGCCGCCGAGGCCGACCTCGGCCACGCCCTCCCGCCGGTGCGGTCGGCCCCGGCCGCGGCCGCGCCGCAGGGCCGCGCCTCCTTCGCCGAGATCTGGCGGCCGCCCTACCGCGCCCGCACCGCGATGATGTCGGTGTTCCAGTTCTGCCAGACGATCGGCTTCTACGGTTTCGCCGCCTGGGTGCCGACGCTGCTCATCGCGAAAGGCATCGACGTCACCCGGAGCCTGCAATATGCCTTCGCAATCGCGGTGGCGAACCCCTTCGGCCCGCTCCTCGGCCTGCTGGTCGCCGACCGGGTGGAGCGGAAGTGGCAGATCTGCGCGGCGGCGGTCGCGGCGGCCTGTTTCGGCCTCCTGTTCGCGCAGGCGGCCGGCTTCTGGCCGGTGATCGCGCTCGGCGTCCTGGTGACGCTGGCGAACAACTGGATGTCCTTCGCGTTCCACGGCTACCAGGCGGAGCTCTTCCCGACCCGGGTGCGGGCCCGGGCGGTCGGCTTCGTGTATTCCTGGAGCCGCCTGTCGGGGGCCTTCGCGGGCCTCGCCATCTCGGCCCTGCTGGCGCGCGGGGGCGTCGGGGCGGTCTTCGTCTTCATCGCCGGCGCGATGGCGGTGGTGGTCCTGGCGATCGGCGTCTTCGGGCCCCGCACGCTCGGCCGGCCGCTCGAGGACATCTCGCATTGAGGGAGACACGATGGCCTTCACCTGCACGGTCCCGGCGGTCCCGACGACCCTGGCCGACGACGAGCGCGTCCGCGTCACCCGCTGGGACTTCGCACCCGGCGCCACGACCGGGTGGCACGAGCATGCCATGCCCTACGTGGTCGTGATGGTGACGGACGGCACCATGCTGGTCGACGGCGGGTCCGGCGAGCCGGTGCGCATCGCCATGGCGGCCGGCCACAGCTACTCGCGCCCCGCCGGCATCCGCCACGACGTCATGAACGGCGGCGACGCGCCGATGAGCTTCGTCGAGGTCGAACACAAGCGCTGACGGCGGAGGGAGCGGCGGCGATCTTTACCCCGCCGCTCCCTCCGCCTCCCGCCTCCGTCAGTGCCGCGGCAGCAGCTTCTGGACCTCGGCGGCCGCGTCGTGGACGGCGGCGTCGGGCGCCGCCGTGCCCTCGACGACGCGCGACAGGTTGTCGACGATCGTCTGGGTGACGCGCACGCTGTTGGCGCCCGGGAAGGAGTACCACGGGATCATCAGGTCCATCTGGTCGAGCCCGGCCCTGTAGAGCGGATGCGTCGGGTAGAAGTCGCCGAGGTACTGCGGCGAGCTGGCCGCCAGGGCGTTGTTGGGGACGTAGCCGGTGCCCGGCACCACCACCGACGCGCCGTAGGGGCCGGCGGCGAACTTGGCGAAGCGCCAGGCGGCGTCGAGCTTGGCCGTGTTCTTGGTGAGGATCACCACGGCGTTGCCGCCGGTCGGCAGGTGGCCGCCCTTGGGGTCGAGCAGCGGGATCGGCGCGGTGCGGAGCTCGAACTTGTGGCCGACGTTCTCGATCGTGTTGCGCAGCGCGCCGGTCGTCTGGAACTCGAAGCCGACCTTGCCGGCCACGAAGGCCTGCTCGCCCGCCGGCTTGGTGAAGACCGGCATGCCGCCCTCCTTGACCATGCGGGCCACGAGCGTGAAGGCGGCCTGGCCGGCCGGCCCGTCGAAGGCCACCTGCTTCTCGTCGGGCGACAGCATCGTGCCGCCGTCCCCGAAGAGCAGCGCCGACAGCATCCAGTCGTCGCCCTGCCAGCGGAAGTCGATGCCGGCATCGCCGTCGCCCAGCGCCTTCACCTTGGCGCCGAGCGCGATCACCTCGTCCCAGGTTTTCGGCGGATGGTCGGGGTCGCCGCCCGCCTTCCGGACGAGGTCCGCGTTCATGTACATGATCGGGTTCGACGTCGCGAAGGCGAGGCCCGCCTGCTTGTCGCCCCAGCGGGCGAGCGACAGGATGTGGTCTGTGAAGCCGAGCTTGCCGAGGTCGCCCTCCTTGGACACCAGGGGCTGGAGGTCCACCACGATGCCGCGCTCCGAGAGGAGCCGCAGCCGGTTCAGGCCGACGAAGCTGATGTCGGGCAGGTCGGCGGTGCCGGCCTCGCGCAGGATGAGCTGCAGCCCGTCCTCGTAGGTGGGCGACGGGGTCGCGAAGGCGATCTTCACGTCCGGGTTCTCGGCCATGAACCTCGTCGCGATCGTGTCCATCACGGCCTTGAAGAAGCCCGGCATGGGATAGTGGACCGTCAGGACCGTCTCGGCCCGGGCGGGCGGGCCGGCGAGGACAGCGGCGAGGGCGAAGGTCAGCGCCGCGGCGGCATTGCGCAATCTCGACATCAGGGGCTCCGGTGGTGCGGGCGGTCTCTACTTGAGGCCCGTCATGGTGATGCCCTCGACAAAGCGCCGCTGCGCCAGCAGGAAGGCCGCGACGAGGGGAAGGGTGATGACGAGCGTGGCGGCCATCAGCGCCCCGTAATCCGAGCCCGATTCGGCGGCCCGGAAGGCGAAGAGGCCGAGCGGCGGCGTCGCCACGCGGTCGTCGGTCACGACGATCAGCGGCCAGAACAGGTCGTTCCAGTGGGCCACGACCGAGAAGATCGCGAAGGCCGTGATGGCCGGCCAGGCGTTCGGCACCACGACCCGCGCCACGATGCCGGCCTCCGACATGCCGTCGAGCCGGGCCGCGTCGAGGAGGTCGTCGGGCAGGGCGCGGAAGAACTGCAGGAACAGGAAGATGCCGAACACCGAGATCGTGAACGGCGCCACGAGGCCCGTGTAGGTGTTGAGCAGGTCGAGCCGCCGGAACACCACGTAGAGCGGCAGCGCGGTCGCGTGGATCGGCACCAGCAGCCCGAGCAGCACCAATCCCATCATCAGCCGCGCCGCGCCGAAGCGGAGCTTCGCCATCGCGTAGGCGCACGGGATCGCCACGGCGACCTGGACGAGCAGGATCAGCCCGCACACGATCGCGCCGTTGATCAGCAGCGCCCCGATGGGCACGCGGTGGAACGCCTCGCGGAGGTTGTCGAGGAGCGCCCAGCGCTCGGGCCAGAGATGCAGCGACGACGAGAAGATCTCGTCTCGCGGCTTGGACGCGACGGACAGCATCCAGACGTAGGGCGCCACCGTCACCAGGGCGGCGGCGGAGAGGGCCATGAGGCGCAGGAGCCGGCCGGGCGTCATCGTGCGGGCGCTCATGCGTAATGCGTCCGGCGGTCCTGGATCCGGACCTGCAACAGCATCAGGCCGACCAGCAGCGCCAGGAACACCACCGTCATGGCGGAGGCCGCGCCGATCCGGAGATAGACGAAGCCCTCGCGGTAGATCGTGAAGAGCAGGACTTCCGAGGCCCGGTTGGGGCCGCCCTCGGTCAGGGTCTGCACGGTCTCGAAGACCTTCACGGCGTTGATGACGCTGATCGTCACGACGAAGAGCGTCGTCGG
Organism: Lichenihabitans sp.; assembly: GCA_965214345.1. Taxonomy (GTDB): domain Bacteria; phylum Pseudomonadota; class Alphaproteobacteria; order Rhizobiales; family Beijerinckiaceae; genus Lichenihabitans. The sequence goes on from CBDCBJ010000001.1 coordinate 372,045, forward strand.
CCCCAGCATCGGCCAGGTCACGAGGCGGAAGCGCTGCCAGCCGGTCCGGGCGCCGTCGACCGCGGCCGCGGCGTAGAGGTCGCGCGGGATGGCGGTCAGGCCGGCCATGAACAGCACCATCGTGTAGCCGACCGACTGCCAGATGCCGATCAGCGCCAGGCTGACCAGCACCGTGTCGCTGCTGCCGAGCCAGTTCGGCCCCGGCAGGCCGACGAGGCGCAGGAGCTGGTCGACGGGGCCGATCGTGGGATGCAGGAGGTATTGCCAGACGGTCGCCATCGCGACGATCAGCGACACGACCGGGAGGAAGAACAGCGTGCGGAACAGCGTCCGGCCGCGCGTCTCCGCCTCGATCAGCAGGGCCAGGCCGAGGCCGATCAGGACCGAGGCCGGGGCGACCAGGGCCGCATAGGCGATCGTGTTCCAGAAGGAGCCGCGGAAGCCCGCGTCGCCGACGAGGTCGCGGTAATTGTCGAGCCCGACGAAGGAGAGGCCGTCGTCGCCGAGCTGGTAGTCGGTGAGGCTGAGCCCGAAGACGGCGAGCGTCGGCAGGATCACGAACAGCAGCAGGAGGACGAGCGCGGGGGCCGACAGGACGAGCGCGCCTCCGGCGGCCCGGCGCGGCGCCGTCCGGACCGCTCCGCGCCGGCGTGCGGGCGCGCCGGCCGCGCGGGCGGCGTCAGCCACGGGCGGCGATCCGCACCGGTGCGGGGTCGGGCAGGCGCGTCCCGTCGGCCGCGAAGGCCAGGGCGGCACCGGGCTCCGGCGCCAGCGCTACGGGCTGGCCGGGCCGCAGCGCCGCGGCCTCGGCCGGCGGGCGCCGCGCCACGATCTCCTTCCCGCCGCCGGCCGACCGCGCGAAGACCAGCACCTCGGAGCCGAGGAACTCGAGCCGCGACACGACCGCGGCGGCACCCTCGGCGCCACACGGGCGCAGCGCCAGCTTCTCGGGCCGGATGCCCAGCGTCACGCCACCCTCGGCATGGACCGCGGCCAGCGACGGGCGACCGTCCGGGCCGAGCCGCCCCGGCAGCAGGTTGATGCGCGGGTTGCCGATGAACCGCGCCACCTCGAGATGGGCCGGATCGTCGTAGACCGCCTGCGGCGTGCCGATCTGCAGGATCGTCCCGCCGATCATGACGGCCACGCGGTCCGCCATGCTCAGCGCCTCGGCTTGGTCGTGGGTGACGTAGAGGGTCGGCACGCCGGCGCGCCGGTGCAGGTCGACGATCTCGCCGCGCGCGTGGACGCGGAGGTTGGCGTCGAGGTTCGACAGCGGCTCGTCCATCAGGAAGGCGCCGGGCTGGCGCACCATGGCGCGGGCGAGCGCCACGCGCTGGCGCTGGCCCCCCGACATCTGGCCGGGCTTGCGGTCGAGCAGCGAGTCAATCCTGAGCGAGGCCGCCGTGGCGGCGACGCGGCGCGCGATGTCGGCCCGCACGGCCCGGCCGCCCGGCATGGCGCCGCCCAGCAGCGGCAGGCGCTGGGCACCGGTGAGCTCGCGCATGGCGAGCGGCACCGCGATGTTTTGGCCCGCCGTGAGATGCGGGTAGAGCGCGTAGGACTGGAACACCATGGCGATGTCGCGGTCGGCGGCGGGCAGCGCCGTGACGTCGCGTCCCGCCATCGAGACGGTGCCGGCGTCGGGCGCGTCGAGGCCCGCCGCGATGCGGAGCAGGGTGCTCTTTCCGCAGCCGGACGGGCCCACGAGGGCGATGAACTCGCCCTCCGCCGCCTCGATGGTCACGCCGCCGAGCACCGGCTGCCCGCCGTGGGCCTTGACGATGTCCCGCAGCGCGATGGCGCTCACGGCCGCGGCTCCGCCGGGGCGGCCCGGCGCGCGGCGGACCGGGGGTACACCTCGTCGATGACGTCGTCGATGCGGTGGGGAGCGAGGCCGGGCACCGTCGCGATGCGGCTCGCGAGGGTCTCGCCGAACTCGTGCACGACGGAGCCGAGCCTGCGCTGCCCCGGCATGTCCCGCTCGATGGGGCCGACCGTGAAGGCCGAGGAGGGCGCCCAGACGATCGCGGTCGCGCCGAGCCGTCCCTGCGCGGCGACGTGGAGGTGGCCGCTGGCGAAGAGCGCGACCTCGTGGCGGGCCAGCAGCTCGCGCAGTTCGCGCCGCGGCGCCGGCGGGATGCCCCAATAGCCCGTGTCACCCTCGTCGGGGTCGTCGACGAAGAGCGGCTGGTGCGAGAACATCGCGACGCGACGGTCGCCGCGCCCCTCGAGGCTGCGCGCCAGCCAGGCGGACTGCTCCCGCTCCTCGCCGCCGCCCGAACCGCAGAGCAGGCTGTCGAGGCCGACGAGCCGCCAGCCGCCGCGATCCTCGACCCAGCGGTCCGGGCCCACGATGCGGCGCCAGCGCGCGAGCCGCGCCGCATCGACGGGCTGGGCGGTGCCCGGCAGGTGGCCGACGTCGTGGTTGCCGGGCAGGCAGAGCACCGGCACGGGGAGCGCCCGGACGAGCGCCGACGAGAACGACAGGTCGCCGTCGTGGTCGGCGCCATCCACGGACAGGTCGCCGGTGTGGACGACGAGGTCGGGCGCCTCGGAGGCGACCCATCGGGCCAGCGGGTCCCAGTTGCCGTTGAAATGCGCCTTGGTGGGGCTGAGATGCGTGTCGGTGATCTGGAGGAGTTTCATGGGACTGCGGCGGACGGAACCGCGCACCCGAGAGGGCACGCCGGCCGCGACGCCTAGGCGCGGTTCATCTCATTCGTGCGACACTCCCGCGTCGTCCGGGATCGGCCGGGCGGAAAGGCCGTCCCGTTCATGATCCGGAGGGGCTACGCCATCTGCACGGTCGCCCGCTCGGGCAGCACCTGGCTCGCCGAGGTGCTCGGCCGCAGCGGCGTCCTCGGCCGTCCGGCCGAGTATTTCAGCACCGACTTCCAGCGCGGCACCGCGGACCCGGACTACCCGGCCGACCGCGCCGCGCAGGTCCGGCTGGTGCTCACCGCGGGGACGACCCCGAACGGGGTCTACGCTTTCAAGATGTTCCCGATGAACCTCGACGACGTGTCGCGGCACCTCGACTGGACGGAGGCTTTCCCGGACCTGCGCTTCGTCCATCTCCAGCGCCGCGACGTGCTGGGCCAGGCGCTGTCGCGCGTGCGGGCCTTCCAGACCCGCCGCTGGCGCTCGACCCTGCCCGAGCGGGCGGCGCCGGTCTACGACGGCGCGGCGATCCTCGACGCGCTGCGGCTGACCGTCCGGCAGGACGCGCGCTGGACGCTCTACTTCGCCCGCAACGGCATCGCACCGCTCCGTCTCGTCTACGAGGATGCGCTCGCCGCCGTGGACGCGACTGTCGACATCGGGATAACGGTGCAGCGCGACGCGCTGACCGAGGCCTGGCGCGCCCGCTTCCTCTCCGAATACGGGGATCGCGACGCGCTCGACACCCTGTGACGCGTCGGTCTCGAACTTGTGCCTGAATGCCCTCTGAAATCGTTCAGGATTTCCTTCCGGCGTTGAGCCAAAGGGGCATCCATCCACAAACTCTCAGAGCTTCACGGCGCTCCAGGAACTCGAGCAGCCGTCCGACTGGCGGTAGATGCCCGAGGCGGTCCGCCCGAAGATCTGCCCCTCGCCCACGACCGTGATGCCGTCGACGTTGCCGATTGTGTCGATCGCCCCGTCGGGGCTGACGTGTCCGCCGCCGCCGTTCTGGCCCATGATGCGGCCGCCGGAGATCAGGACCTGGCTGGTGCCGGCGCCGAGGCACGGGCCGGCGGCGGAGACGCTCCACGTGCCGTCGAAGGCGGCGCGGTGGGCCTGTCGCCGCGGCGCCGGGCCTTCGGCGGACCGGGACGGGTGCGGCCGCCCTGACGGGCAGTCGCCGCCGCAATCCCAGGCACCGTGGGCGAACCCGTGGCGCGCCCAATCGAGCTGCGGCCCCGCCGTCACGGTGGCCGGCCACAGGCCCGCTGCGAGGGTGAGGGCGGCGAGGGTCCGGTGCAGCATGGGTGGCTCCGCGAATCGAGGGATCCTCCATAGCGACCCCACCGTCGCGCCGCGTCATCCGTTTGCATGAGATCGCGCCCCGATCTGCCGTCAGATCCGGCCTTTACGCGTCGCCTCAAGCGTATCCGGTCTTGTCGGGCGCCATCCACCCTCTAGATCAAGGTGGACAACACGAGAGATCTCATGCCCGCCCAAGATTCCGTCGCACTGGTCGAGATGACGACCGAGCTGGTCGCCGCCTATGTGGCCAACAACCATGTCCAGCCGGCCGAGATGCCGGCGCTGATCGCCTCCATCCATGGCGCCTTCGTCAGCCTGGGGTCCGCGCCCCAGCCCGTGACGGAGGCCGAGAAGCCCACGCCGCCGGTGTCGATCAAGAAGTCCATCACCGACGAGTACCTCGTCAGCCTGGAGGACGGGAAACGCTACCAGTCGCTGAAACGGCACCTCGCCAAGCACGGCCTGACGCCGGCGGAGTACCGGGAGAAGTGGGGGCTGCCGAAGGACTACCCGATGGTGGCGGCGGCTTATTCGGCCAAGCGGTCGGCGCTGGCCAAGAGCCGCGGTCTCGGCAACAAGCGCCAGGCCGATTGATCGCCCGCCGCCCCCGTCACGGACGTCCGGTCGCACGATGATACGGCGGCGGGGCGTCGCGGCCGGATCGACGTGCCTCGACGCCGTCGGTCGTGAGGTCGGCGGGCCGCGCCTCCGGGACCGACGAAGCGGACGGGCATCATGAACAGGTCGGTCCGGCTGTCCGCCCGATGGTTCAACCTCGGGCTCTGGCTCGTCGCGCTGGTCTTCGCCGGGTTCCTCATCGGCCTCGGCGGCATTGTGGTCGACGACCTGCCCCAGGTCGAGGGGCACTTCCGCAGCACCGACCTGGTCGACCAGGGCGCGGCGGACCCTTTGCGCGCCGCCATCCGGGACGCCAGGGCGAACCAGGAGATGGCGGACCGCGCGCTGGAGCAGGCCTCGCTCAAGCTGCAGGCCACCCAGGCGGCCTACACCAACGACCGCGACACGTTCGGCAACTGGCTGGCGACCCGGAAGGCGACGAGCCTGCCGAGCCAGGACGACGAACTGATCGGGAGAACGAAGGCCCTCGACGCCCTGAAAGCGGCGCAGAACGACGCGCAGCACCTCGTCGACGATCAGCAGCAGGCCGCCCTCGACGCCCGCCAAGCCCAGACGATCGCGCAGGGGAAGCTCGACGACCTCCAGGCCGCAGCGGCGGCGCGGCTGCAGGCCGAGACCGAACGCGCCGAGCTGCGAATCTTCCTCTTCCGCCTCGCCCTGATGCTGCCGCTGCTCGGCATCGCCGGCTGGCTGTTCGCCAGGAAGCGGAACAGCACGTGGTGGCCCTTCGTCTGGGGTTTCGTGTTCTTCGCCCTCTTCACGTTCTTCGTCGAGGTCGTGCCCTACCTGCCCAGCTACGGCGGCTACGTCTACTACAGCGTGGGGCTCGTCGTGACGGGCCTCGTCGGCCGCTCCTGCATCGTCGCGCTCAACCGCCGCATCGCCCGTCAGGAGCTGATCGAACAGCAGCCCGATCAGGTGCGCCGCCAGGACCTGAGCTACGACATGGCGCTGACGCGGCTGGTCAAAGGCGTCTGTCCGGGCTGCGAACGGCCTGTCGACCTGAAGCGCGAGGACAACCTGTTCTGCCCGCATTGCGGGATCGGCCTCTTCGACCATTGCCGGGCCTGCGCGGCGCGGAAGAGCACCTTCGCGCCGTTCTGCCACGCCTGCGGGACGACGACGGCCGCCACGGCGGCGTGACCGTCACGTCCGGTCTCCCGTCGTTCGCGGCGCGGGCAGGCCGACGCCTCGCGTGCGGGTCCGCCGTCGCCGCCGCTCCGCGCCGGGACTACTTGCCCTTGCGACGCACCTGGCCGCCGCCCTTGGCGCCGCCGCCGGCCGCCATCGCATGACCGCCGCCGCCGCCCGAGCCGGCGCTCTTGCCGCCGCCCCCCTTGCCCTTGCCACCGCCGCCGCCACCGCCCGGCACGAGATCACCCGCCCGTGGTGCCCGGCCTGAGACGGCGGCACCGATCGCACCGCCGACCAAGCCCCCCACCAGGGCTCCGAAGCTGGACCCTGAGTCCTGCTGGGCGAAGCTCGGGCTGGCGCCGCTCAACAGGACGACGGCGGCGATGGCTGTTGAGAGACGGCGCATGGGACCCTTCCTGATTCGGTGCGGCACGGTAACGCGACCGCGGGTTGCCGACAATGCCACGATGGCGGCTGGGGGGGCGCCGAGGTGCGGGCCGTCAGAGTGAGCCATGGCGACGTGGCCACATCCCTCGCCTCGACAGCGGCTCGACCCGGCGTGTATGCCAGGACCCAAATTCGACATGGACAAGCCGCATGGCGCTCAGCTCGAAGGAAGAGAACATCGACAGCCTCGCCCGGGAGGTCGCGAGCCTGACGGGCGAGACGCTCACCGAGGCCAACCGCACTTCGCTCCTCGAACGGCTGCGGCACGAGCAGATCAAGCGCGGCGAAGGCCCTGCACTCGCCACGGAGCTCAAGGAAATCGCGAGGCGCTGCGCCGCCTTGCCCGTGCTCGATCATCGCAGCGACGACGAAATCCTGGGCTACGAGCGAGCCGTGTGACCATGCCGGTCCGGACTGAAGACCGATCGACGTCTGTCCGGGCCGGGCGTGCCGATGATCGGCCGCGGCCTTCATCCATCTCTGTCACCGGCATCCGCCAGCAGCTTCGCCGCACTGAAGAGGAGTGCTCATCGATGAGGAATGGTGCGGGTGGCCGGGGTCGAACCGGCACTCCTTGCGGAACCGGATTTTGAGTCCGGCGCGTCTACCAGTTCCACCACACCCGCGGACCATCGAGAGAGCGGATCCTGTTCCCTCGTCATGACGTCATGGCATGGAGCAGGCTCGCGCGTCTAGATCCGTGCATCGACGTGCATCATCGACGCCGGCTCGCAAGGCCACCTTGCCCGACCCCAAACCATTCTAGGCGACGAAGCGGACCACGCCGCCGTCGACCCGCAGCGCCGCGCCGGTGGTCGCCGACGAGAAGTCCGAGCACACGTAGACGATCATGTTGGCGACCTCGTCGGTCGTGGCGAACCGCTGGATCAGCGTGGTCGGGCGGTTCGCCTTCCAGAAGGCTTCCTCGGCCTGCTCGATCGTGACGCCGTCAGCCGCGGCCTGGGCCGTCATCCAGTTGGACAGGATCTCGGACCGGGTCGGCCCCGGCAATACGGCGTTGACCGTCACACCCGTGCCGGCGACGGATTCGGCCAGGCCGCGCGAGATCGCGAGCTGCGCCGTCTTGGTCATCCCGTAGTCGATCATCTCCTTGGGGATGTTGAGCGCCGACTCGCTGCTGACGAACACCACCCGGCCCCAGCCCCGCCCCACCATGCGCGGCAGGTAGTGGCGCGTCATGCGGACGCCGCTCATGACGTTGATCTGGAAGATCTTCAGCCAGTCGTCGTCGGTGAGGTCGCCGAACGGCTTCGGCCAGGCGGTCCCCAGGTTGTTGACGAGGATATCGGCATCGGGCGCCTGCGCCAGGAAGGCCGTGGCGCCCTCCGCGGTCGAGAGGTCGGCAGCGACGCCCGAGATGTCGACGTCGGGGAAGGCCTGCCGCATCTCCCGCACGGCGCGGTCGACCCGGTCGGCGCCGCGGCCGTTGATCACCACCGAGGCGCCGGCGCGCGCCAGCCCTTCCGCGGTGGCGCGGCCGATGCCGGCGGTGGATCCGGTGACGACCGCCGTGCGGCCTTTGAGGTCGATGATCATGGGGGTTCTCTCTCGATGCCGTGACGGACGGGAGTGCGACGGCGTCCGGCGATGCCGCTAGGTGTGGTCGAACTTGACGAGGTCCTGGAAGATGAGCGGCGCCCAGGTCTGCCCGCGCGCCTGGACGAGCGTGCCGCCTTCGGCGAGCTTGCCCAGCCAGATGGGCGCGAACCCGAGCTCTTCGGCCAGCGCCTTGATCTCGGCCGCTGCCTGATCGTCGTCGCTCGACAGGAAGACGACCCGCCGTCCGCCCTCGACGTCCGGGTTCGATCCCAGGACCTTGGCGCCGAGGTGGTTGAACCCCTTCACCAGCCGCGCGCCGGGCAGGGCGCGGGCCACCGCGGCGGAGGACGGCAGGCCGCCCAGCTCCTCGACGGGCACGCCGTAGGCGTTCATCACGTCCACCACGATCTGCCCCTGCCAGCTCGGGCGCATCTCGGCGACCGCGCGGTGCTGCGCGAACGGCACGGCGAGGAGGACGATGTCGGCCTCGAGGGCGTCCCGCAGCGCCACGGGGACGACGCTCGGCCCGATCTCGCGCGCCTGCGGCGCTAGCGCCTCCGGCGGCCGCGTCCCGGCCACCATCACGTCGATGGTCTTGCGGGCGAAGGCGCGGGCGAGAGCCTGGCCGATCGCGCCGAAGCCGATGATCGCATTGGTCATGGGGGTGCTCCTGTCGTGTGTGAGCAGCAGGCCGGCGGGCCGCCGGCCCGCTGCTCACGAGCGAAGGATCTGGAGACGCGGGCGCTCGGCCGGGACTGGCGATTTTTCGACATCGGCTGTGCCGTCACGCACCGCGCGGGTCGCTTCGCGTCCGGCCGGCGTCGTCATCCGCCGTGGATGCCCGACCCCGCGAGGAGTCCCGCGTGCGCGGCGAGCCGCCGGGCGATGAAGTCGCTGAACAGCCGGACCCGCGTCGTCCGGCGCGTCTCGCCCTGCGTCAACAGCCAGAGCGTCCCGTGCCGGTGCACGCCTGTGCCCGGCACCCTGACCAGAAGCGGGTCGACGTCGCCGACGAAGCAGGGGAGCGCGGTCATGCCGAGCCCCTCCCGCACGGCCGCGATATGCGACCCGGCGTCCGCGGTCCGGAACGGGACATCGGCGACGGAGATGTCGCCCTCGCGCCCCCAGGCCGGGATGCCGTCGAAGGCTTTGAGCACCCAGCGGACCGGCTCGGGCGCCCGCGCCCGCCAGGCGGCGAGGAGGCCGCTCGCCATGTAGACGCCGCCGAAGACCTCCGGCCCCTTCACGCCGTGGAGGTTCAAGGGCAGCGCGCGACGCTCGACGACGACGCGGATCGCCACGTCGGCCTCCCGGTTCGTCAGGTTCACCGGCTCGTCGCCGGAGAGGATCTCGAGCTCCATCTCGGGGTGAAGACGCGCGAATTCGGCGAGGTCGGGCATGAGGAGGTGGGTCGCCAGCATGGGCGTCATCGTCACCCGCAGCAGCCCGCGAACGCTCCGGTCCCGGCCGAGCACGCGCGTCTCGAGCTGGTTCGACGCCGACGCCATCTGCTCCGCGAAGCCGAGGACCTCCTCTCCCGCCTCGGTCAGGCGGTAGCCCGACGGCAGCTTGTCGAACATCCGCGCTCCGAGACGCCGCTCGAGCTGCGAGATGCGCCGCAGCACGGTGGAGTGGTTCACGCCGAGGCGCTCCGCGCCGGCGCGCAGCGAGCCACCCTGCGCGACGGCGAGGAAATGACGGATGTCGTCCCAGTCGATCACCCGCTCACGCGCCGGCTCGGCATCCGACCGACGAGGGGCCGAGCCGCCACCGGGGCGGGTCCGACCCCCTCCTCATGATCAGAACAGGAAATACCGCTGCGCCATCGGCAGCACGTCGGCGGGCTGGCAGGTCAGCAGCACGCCGTCCGCCACCACCGCGTAGGTCTCGGGGTCGATCTGCAGGTCCGGCGTGGCGCCGTTGTGCACCATGTTGGACTTGCGCAGCGCGCCCCGCGTGCCCTCCACCGCCACGAGCGGCTTCGACACCCCCAGGCGCGCCGCCAGCCCCTTGGCGAGCGACGTGCCCGACACGAAGGTCAGGCTCGTCGCCGCCACCGCCCGGCCGTAGGCGCCGAACATCGGCCGGTAGTGCACGGGCTGTGGCGTGGGAATCGAGGCATTGGGGTCGCCCATCGGGGCCGCGGCGATCATCCCGCCCTTGAGGATCAGGTCCGGCTTCACGCCGAAGAAGGCCGGGCTCCAGAGCACGAGGTCGGCGAGCTTGCCGGGCTCGACCGAACCGATGTGGCGCGACATGCCGTGGGCGATGGCCGGGTTGATCGTGTATTTGGCGATGTAGCGCTTGACGCGGACATTGTCGTTGTCGCCCGTCTCGCCGGCGAGCGCGCCGCGCTGGCGCTTCATCTTGTCGGCCGTCTGCCAGGTGCGGATGATGACCTCGCCGACCCGGCCCATGGCCTGGCTGTCCGACGAGATCATCGAGAGGGCGCCGATGTCGTGCATGATGTCCTCCGCCGCGATCGTCTCCTTGCGGATGCGCGATTCGGCGAAGGCGAGGTCTTCGGGGATGGCGCCGTCGAGGTGATGGCACACCATCAGCATGTCGAGGTGCTCGTCGAGCGTGTTGACCGTGAAGGGGCGCGTGGGGTTCGTCGAGGACGGCAGCACGTTGTCGAGCCCCGCCACCTTCATGATGTCGGGCGCGTGGCCGCCGCCCGCGCCCTCCGTGTGGAAGGCGTGGATGGTGCGGCCCTTGAAGGCCCGGATCGTGTCCTCGACGAAGCCCGATTCGTTCAGCGTGTCCGAGTGGAGCATCGCCTGCACGTCGTGGTCGTCGCAGACCGACAGGCAGTTGTCGATGGCGGCGGGCGTCGTGCCCCAGTCCTCGTGCAGCTTCAGCGCGCACACGCCGGCCTCGACCTGCTCGACGAGGCCGGCGGGCGTCGCGGCATTGCCCTTGCCCGAGAGGCCGATGTTCATCGGGAAGGCGTCGATCGCCTCGATCATGCGGGCGATGTGCCAGGCGCCGGGCGTGCACGTGGTGGCGAGCGTGCCGGTGGCGGGGCCCGTGCCGCCGCCCAGCATCGTGGTCACGCCGCTCATCAGCGCCTCCTCGATCTGCTGGGGGCAGATGAAGTGGATGTGGCAATCGAACCCGCCGGCCGTGAGGATCTTGCCCTCGCCGGCGATGATCTCGGTGCCGGGGCCGATGATCAGCGTCACGCCGGGCTGGATCTCCGGGTTGCCGGCCTTGCCGATGCCGACGATGCGCCCGTCCTTGAGGCCCACGTCGCCCTTCACGATCCCCCAATGGTCGAGCACGACGGCATTGGTGATGACGGTGTCGAGCGCGCCGCCCGCCCGGCTCACCTGGCTCTGCCCCATGCCGTCGCGGATCACCTTGCCGCCGCCGAACTTCACCTCCTCGCCGTAGGTGGTGAAGTCGCGCTCGACCTCGATGATCAGCGCCGTATCGGCGAGGCGCAGCCGGTCGCCGGTCGTCGGGCCGAACATGTCGCCATAGGCGGGACGGGGCAGGGTGCAGGACATCGGCGGGCTCCTTCGGTCGGGGAGCTTAGCTCCATCCCGCAGCGCCGCGGTAGCCCCTTCACGATCCAGGTTCGACCTCGACCGAGCCTCAAGCTTGATCGCTGACCGCTCTTTCGAATTGGCTGATCATCGTCTCGAGCGCTGACTGCGCGTTGAGCCATTCGGCCTTGTCCGAGTCCGCACTCTGATCGACGTCGACGTTTTCCAACAGTTCGGGGCTCTGAGTCATGAGGCGCTGCATGCGGAGATTGGCGTTGTCGAGGTAATAGCGGAACGACCAGTTCCATGCATTTTTGTCTGTCGCGTACAGGACGGTGTTATCGGAAATCAAGCTGATCAAGAAACTCTTGACATCGGCCCACTGGTCTTCGAACTCACCTGTGGTGTCACTCAAGAAGACCGCTCGCCATAGCGAAAATGTGATACACGCGATCTCCTGTGCGGCCGATTGTAATTCGACATTCCGATTAAGTTTTTTCTCCTCTTCTCGCATTATGCGATAGAGATCAAGTGTAGATTTCTGATTTCGCGAGCGTCCTTCGACGAGCCATTCGAAACGCTCAATGCTGATATCGTTGGGCATCGACGGCGCCTTTCATCTTTTCAATCCTTCTGCATGCGTTGGAAGCCGATCTCGGTCAGCCGCAGTGATCCATTCGGCTCTTCCTCGATCCAACCTTCTCGCGTCGCATAGTCGATGCCGCCCTGCAGGTCTGCGACATTGATGTGCCTTCGTGCGGCGACGGCTATGAAGTTGTTGGCCAGCAGTGCACGTCCAGGCTTGCCTTTGAAGTGCGAATAGATGTCGAGCACCAATCGGCCCGCGTCTTCAGTCGGTGCGGACGGCATGATCGTCTCCTTCTCTGTCTTGCATTCGCAAATTGTCGAGCCAGTCTAGCTAGCCCGTCGAGAGCCATTCATCCACCCGATGCCGTTCAGAGCCTGCCAAGATCCGTTGAGACCGCAGCTGCCGTTGGATCGATCGCGGTCGATGTCAACCCATCGCTCAGCAGCTCGACGTGAGGCTGGTGCCTCGCCGCATCGACTGTCCGGTCGACCCGCCTGTGGCCGGTCGGCCGATGTTTCCGTCTTGGCCTCGTCATGCGGCGGTGCAACACCGGGATCGCGGCATTGAGGAACAATCGGCCGGTGCAGCCGTCTCACAAAAGACCATATCGAGGCCAGGCCAAGCCTGCGACAGGAGAGCGGACGCCATGGCAGATCCGGCCGCCCCACCCGAAGCACGAGACGCCGGCGAATGGCTCGAGGCCGACGGGCTCGGCGGCTACGCGTCGGGCGCGGCGGACGGCATCCGGTCGCGGCGCCACCACGGGCTGCTGCTCACCGCCGTCACGCCGCCCACCCGGCGCATCCTGCTCGTCAACGGCGTCGAGGCCTGGGTCGACGGCGAGCACGACCGCGTCGCCCTCACCTCGCAGCGCTACCGGCCCGACGTGGTGTCGCCCGACGGGGCCGAGCGCATCGTCGATTTCACCGTCCATCCCTGGCCGACCTGGACCTTCCGCCTCCCCGACGGCGCCGAGATCGTGCACGAGGTGGTGGTGGCGCCGAACGCCTGCGAGACGCTGCTGCGCTGGCGGCGCACGGAGGGCGAGGGCCCTTGCCGCCTGTCGGTCCGCCCGCTGCTGTCGGGCCGCGACCACGGCGACCTTCACCACGAGAACCCGCATTTCCGCTTCGACGCCGCCGTGACCGGCGGCAACGTGTCGTGGCGGCCCTACCCGGACCTGCCGGCCGCGGCGGCGCTGACCAACGGCAGCTACACGCACGATCCCGTCTGGTTCCGCCAGTTCCTCTACACGGTCGAGCGGGACCGGGGGCTCGACGACACCGAGGACCTGGCCTCCCCGGGCCTCTTCGCCTTCGATCTCGCGGCCGGGCCGGCCGTGATGGTGCTACGCGCCGGCGACGGCCTCGCGGTCGATCCGCTGCGCCACGCCGTTGACCTCCGCCGGGCCGAGAAGAAGCGCCGCGCGGGCTTCAAGTCGGACCTCGGCCGCGCTGCCGCGAGCTACAGGGTGGCGCGCGGCCGCGGGCGAACGATCGTGGCGGGCTTCCCGTGGTTCACCGACTGGGGCCGCGACACGTTCATCGCGATGCGGGGCCTGTGCCTCGCGACGGGCCAACTCGATGAGGCGCGCGCCATCCTGCTCGCCTGGGCGGCGACGGTCGACCGCGGCATGCTGCCGAACCGGTTCCCCGACACCGGCGCCGCGGCGGAGTTCAACGCCGTCGATGCCTCGCTCTGGTTCATCGTCGCGGTCCACGACACGCTCGATGCCTGCGAGGCCGCGGGGCACCCGATGCCCGACGAGGACGAGGCGACGCTGCGCCGCGCCGCCGAGGCCATCCTCGACGGCTATGCGCGGGGCACGCGGTTCGGCATCCACGCCGACCGCGACGGGCTCATCGCGGCCGGGGTCGAGGGCGTGCAGCTCACCTGGATGGACGCGATCACGGACGGCCACGTCATCACGCCGCGCCGGGGCAAGCCCGTCGAGGTGCAGGCGCTGTGGATCAACGCGCTCCACATCGCGGCGACGCGCTGGTCGCGGCACTGGGCCGACGACGAGGCCCGCGCCCGGGCGAGCTTCGCCGAGCGCTTCCCCGATCCCGAGGGCGGGCTCTACGACGTGGTGGATTGCGACGGCGTCGCCGGCACCCACGACGCGAAGCTCAGGCCGAACCAGATCCTCGCCGTCGGCGGTCTGCCGGTCCGGCTCGTCGAGGGCGAGGCGGCGCGCGCCATCGTCGACCGCGTGCAGGATCGGCTGCTGACGCCGCTCGGCCTGCGCACCCTGTCGCCCGACGACCCGGACTACATCGGCCGCTACGCCGGCGACCTCGTCCAGCGCGACCGCGCCTACCACCAGGGGACCGCCTGGCCCTGGCTGATGGGTCCCTTCGTCGACGCCTGGCTGTCGGTGCGCGACCGGACCGCGAAGGCCAAGGCCAGGGCGGAGCGGCGCTTCCTCGGGCCGCTCGAAGAGCACCTCGGGCGATACGGCCTCGGCCACGTCGCCGAGGTGGCGGACGGCGACGCGCCCCACACGCCGGGCGGTTGCCCCTGGCAGGCCTGGTCGCTCGGCGAACTCATCCGCATCCGCCGGATGCTCGACCTCGACGCCTGACCTGCTGCCGCTCGCCCCGGCTCCACCCGATCGCGACCTGCTCACAGGAAAGACCGTCCGCATGCCCGACGACCGCCACCACTCCCCGGTCCTCGACACCGTCGAGGGGCGCCGTCTCGCCGAGGCCGAGACGGCGGGCTGGCGCCGCTGGGGGCCCTACCTCAGCGAGCGCGCCTGGGGCACGGTGCGGGAGGATTATTCCGCCGACGGCGACGCTTGGGACTATTTCCCCCACGACCACGCCCGCTCGCGCGCCTTCCGCTGGAGCGAGGACGGCATCGCGGGCTTCTCGGACCTGCACCAGCGCTGGTGCCTGGCGCTGGCGCTGTGGAACGGGCGCGACCCGATCCTCAAGGAACGGATGTTCGGCCTCACCAACAGCCAGGGCAACCACGGCGAGGACGTGAAGGAACTCTGGTATTACCTCGACGGCACGCCGACCCACTCCTACATGCGGACGCTCTACAAGTATCCCCAGATGGCCTATCCCTACGCCGATCTCGTCGAAGAGAACGCGCGCCGCAAGGCGACCGATTCGGCGGCCTTCGAATACGAGCTCGTCGACACCGGCGCTTTCCACGAGGGACGATACTTCGACATCACGACCGAATACGCCAAGCAGGGGCCGGCCGACATCCTGATGAGGGTCACCGTGGTCAACCGCGGACCCGACGCCGCGCCGCTCCACGTGCTGCCGCATCTGTGGGCGCGCAACACCTGGTCCTGGGAGCCCGGACACCCCAAGCCGCGCCTGACCCGGGTGTCGGACCGGCGCGTCACGGCGGAGCGCCAGGGCGTGGACCTCATGGCGTTCACGACGACGCAGGATGTCGAGTGGCTGTTCTGCGAGAACGAGACCAACACGCGCCGCCTCTACGGCAGTCACGACACCGGCTTCTTCAAGGACGCCATCAACGACTTCGTGGTCGGGGCCGACCACAACGCCCTCAACCCGAGCCGGCTCGGCACGAGATGTGCCGCCCACGTCCAGCTCCAGGTCGCGCCGGGCGAGACGGTCGTGCTGCGCTTCCGCTTCGGGCCGGCCGACGCCGCGCCCCTCGACGACGCCGCCCACGATGCCGTCTTCGCCACGCGGATCGGCGAGGCCGACGCCTTCTATGCCGCCGTGCAGAGCGACATCGCCGATCCCGACGCGCGCCTCGTGCAGCGCCAGGCTTTCGCCGGCATGATCTGGTCGAAGCAATATTACCACTTCGATGTGCGCCGCTGGCTCGCGGGCGACAAGGCCCTGCCGCCGCCGCCACCCGAACGCAGGGCCGGCCGCGACAGCGACTGGGGCCATCTCGTCAACGCCGACATCGTGTCGATGCCCGACAAGTGGGAATATCCCTGGTACGCGGGGTGGGACCTCGCGTTCCACTGCATCACCTTCGCGTTGATCGACCCCGAGTTCGCCAAGGCCCAGCTGATCCTGCTGACCCGCGAATGGTATATGGCGCCGAACGGGCAATTGCCGGCCTACGAGTGGAACTTCAGCGACGTGAACCCGCCGGTGCACGGCCTCGCGGCCTGGCGCGTCTACCAGATCGATCAGGCCACCACCGGGACGGGCGACCGCGAGTTCCTCGTGCGGGTCTTCCACAAGCTGATGATCAACTTCACCTGGTGGGTGAACCGCAAGGACGTCGACGGCCGCAACGTCTTCCAGGGCGGCTTCCTCGGCCTCGACAACATCGGGGTCTTCGACCGGTCGAAGCCGCTGCCCACCGGCGGCTTCATCTCGCAGGCCGACGGCACGGCCTGGATGGCCGCCTATGCGCTGAACCTCATGCAGGTGGCGCTCGAACTCGCCGTGAAGGACGCGGCCTACGAGGACATCGCCTCGAAGTTCTTCGAGCACTTCCTGCTCATCGCCGAGGCTATGACCGACCTCGGCGAGGACGCCGTCGACGGGCCTCACACCAACGGTCTGTGGGACGAGCAGGACGGCTTCTACTACGACATCCTCAACCTGCCCGACGGCACGCGCACGCCGCTGCGCGTGCGCTCGCTCGTCGGCCTCATCCCGCTCTGCGCCGTGGCGGTGCTCGACAGCGACTGCGCCCAGCGCTTCCCCGCCTTCGGGGCGCGACTCGGATGGATGCTGAAGAACAGGCCCGATCTCGCCCAGCTGGTGTCGCGCTGGGGCGAGCCCGGCAAGGAGGACCGTCTGTTGCTCTCGCTGCTGCGCCGTCACCGCATGCAGGCGACACTGTCGCGCATGCTCGACGAGACCGAGTTTCTCTCCGACTACGGCATCCGCGCCGTGTCGAAGTTCCACAAGGACCATCCCTTCGTCTATCATTGGGAGAACACCAACTTCTCCGTGAACTACGAGCCGGCGGAATCCACCACGACGCTGTTCGGCGGCAATTCCAACTGGCGCGGACCGATCTGGATGCCGATCAACTTCATCATCATCGAGGCGCTCTACGAGTTCGAGAAGTTCTATGCCGACGAGGACTTCCAGGTGGAATGCCCGAAGGGCTCGGGCGTCATGATGAGCGTCCCCGCCGTGGCGGCGGAGCTGACGCGTCGGCTGAACGCGCTGTTCCTGCGCGGCGAGGACGGGCGGCGGCCCGTGCTCGGCGGCGATCACATGTTCCAGACCGACCCGAACTTCAGGGACTACATCCCGTTCCACGAATACTTCCACGGCGACGACGGGGCGGGGCTCGGCGCCGCGCACCAGACGGGCTGGACGGGCCTGGTGGCGCTGCTGCTGCAGCCGCGGCGCAGGGTCGACGGCAACCTCGTGCCCGCGACGCCGAAGAAGCCGGGAGCGCCGGACAAGTCCCGGGCGGATGCGCCCTGACCGAGACCGGCACGGCCGGCCCGGCGCTCGGCCCGCGCTCGCTCGCCGTGGCCTCAGTCTTGCTGTAGACCGGAGGTGAACAGAACGACAGGGAGGGCCGGGCATGCGCAGCGTCACGATCGGGGCCGCCCTGGCGGCGTGTCTGGCTTTGTGTTCGGGGGAGGCGTCGGCAGCCGGGGATCCGGCAGCCTGCAAGACCGTCAAATTCTCGGACGTCGGATGGACCGACATCACCGCCACGACGGCGGCGACGTCCGCCGTGCTGAAGGGGCTCGGGTACGCGCCCCATACCGATGTGCTCTCCGTGCCGGTCACGTATCAGTCCCTGCACAACAAACAGGTCGACGTCTTCCTCGGCAACTGGATGCCCACGATGGAGGCGGACCGGAAACCCTACCTGGACGACAAGACCGTCGATGTGGTCGGCACCAACCTCACCGGGGCCAAATACACCCTCGCGGTGCCGGACGCCGTCTACCAGGCGGGGCTCAAGACCTTCGCCGACATCGCCAAGTTCAAGGACAAGCTCGGCGGCAAGATCTACGGGATCGAGCCGGGCAACGACGGCAACCGCCTCATCCTCGGCATGATCAATGACGACAAGTTCGGGCTCAAGGGCTTCGACCTCGTCGAGTCGAGCGAGCAGGGCATGCTGTCCCAGGTCGAGAGGGCCGAGAAGCGGAACGAGGCGATCGTGTTCCTGGGCTGGGAACCCCATCCCATGAACACCAAGTTCAAGCTGGACTACCTGTCGGGCGGCGACGACGTGTTCGGCCCGAACTACGGCGGCGCCACCGTCCTCACCAACGTGCGGGCCGGCCTGACGGCGGATTGCCCCAATCTCGGCCGCTTCCTCGATCAGCTGAAGTTCACGCTGCCGATGGAGAACAACATCATGGGCTCCATCCTGTTCGACAACCAGGACCCCGACAAGGCCGCCACCGACTGGCTGAAGGCCAATCCCGCGTCGCTCGAGACCTGGCTCGCCGGCGTCACCACGCTGGATGGCCAGCCCGGCCTGCCCGCCGTCAAGGCGAGTCTGGGCCTGTAGCCTCACCGGTCTCGACCGCGAAGGGGTCGAGGGCGTCATCGCCAGTTCCGGATGGATGTCGCCATGGATCCCGTCACGGGCCTGATCACGGCCCACAAGATCCCGATCGGCCCGTGGCTGAACGCCGGCATGAACGCCCTGAAGGATGGCTCCGGGCTGTTTTTCGACCACGTGTCGGACGTGCTGAGCTTTCTGATCGACCACACCGTGGACGCCGTCGGCACCCTCCCGCCCCTCGTGTTCTGCGCCGTCGTGGCGGCTCTGGCCTATGCGATCAGGCGATCCTGGCCGCTGGCGCTGTTCTCGTTTCTGGCGCTGGCGTTCATCCTCAACCAGGGCTACTGGCGCGACACGGTGACGACGCTGGTCATCACCTTCTACGCCACCGCCGCCTCCATGATCGTGGGTGTCCCGATCGGGATCCTGGCGGGCCACAGCCGGCGGCTCGCGACGCTGCTGCGGCCGGTGCTCGACCTGATGCAGACCCTGCCGACCTTCGTCTACCTGATCCCCATGCTGTCGCTCTTCGGCCTCGGCGTCGTGCCCGGCATCATCGCGACCGTGATCTTCGCCGTGCCGGCGCCGATCCGCATGACCCAGCTCGGCATCGCGTCGGTGCCGCTGCCGCTGCGCGAGGCGGGCGAGGCCTTCGGGGCCACGTCCTGGCAGCTGCTCAGCAAGGTGGAACTGCCCCACGCCCTGCCGGCCATCATGGAGGGGCTCGACCTGATGCAGACCCTGCCGACCTTCGTCTACCTGATCCCCATGCTGTCGCTCTTCGGCCTCGGCGTCGTGCCCGGCATCATCGCGACCGTGATCTTCGCCGTGCCGGCGCCGATCCGCATGACCCAGCTCGGCATCGCGTCGGTGCCGCTGCCGCTGCGCGAGGCGGGCGAGGCCTTCGGGGCCACGTCCTGGCAGCTGCTCAGCAAGGTGGAACTGCCCCACGCCCTGCCGGCCATCATGGAGGGGCTCACCCAGGCCATCATGCTGGCGCTGTCGATGTCGGTGATCGCCACGATGGTGGGCTCGGGCGGGTTGGGCGTGCCGGTGCTGCGCTCGCTGAACCAGGTGCGGCCCGCCATGGGGTTCGAGGCCGGCATCGCCATCGTGCTGGTCGCCGTGCTGCTCGACCGCATGTTCCGCCGTCCCGCAGCCGGGGCCGCCGCCCGGTGACGGCTGCGACGACCGAGGGTGGCGCGGCCGTCACGTTCCGCGACGTCGACATCGTCTTCGGCCCGTCGCCGAAGCGCGCCCTCTCGATGCTCGACGCCGGCCACACGCGCGACGCGATCCTGGCAGCCACCGGCCATGTGGTGGGCGTCGCCGGCGCGAGTCTCGCCGTCGCCTCCGGCGAGATCTGCGTCCTGATGGGCCTGTCGGGTTCGGGCAAGTCGACGCTGCTGCGCGCCGTCAACCGGCTGGCCCGTCCGGCGCGGGGCAACGTCACGGTGAGCCATCGCGGCCGCGCCGTCGACGTGTGCGGCTGCGACGCCGCCACCCTGCGCGACCTGCGTTCGGGCGGCGTCGCCATGGTGTTCCAGCAATTCGCGCTGCTGCCCTGGCGCAGCGTGCGCGACAACGTCGGGATGGGGCTCGAACTGCGCGGCATGGGCCGCCGCGCGCGCGACGCCATCGTCGACGAGAAGCTCGCCATGGTGGGGCTCGACCGCTGGGCCGACAAATACGCCCACGAGCTGTCGGGCGGCATGCAGCAGCGCGTCGGCCTCGCCCGCGCCTTCGCCACGGATGCCGACATCCTGCTGATGGACGAACCCTTCTCGGCGCTGGATCCGCTGATCCGCGCGAAGCTGCAGGACGAGCTGCTGCAGCTCCAGGCAAGGCTCAAGAAGACGATCCTCTTCGTCAGCCACGACCTCGACGAGGCCGCCAAGCTCGGCAACCGCATCGTCATCATGGAGGGCGGCCGCATCGTCCAGGCCGGCACCGTGGCCGACATCGTCCTCCGCCCCGCCGACGGCTACGTCGCCGAGTTCGTCCGCCACATGAACCCGCTCGACGCGCTCAAGGCCGACACGTTCATGGTGCCGCTCGCCGAACTCGCGCGCGACGATGACGCCGTCCTCTTCGGCCACGGCATCCGCGTGATCCTGGGCTCCGACGGGCGCCCGGTCGCGGCCAGCGTGGCCGGTGCGCAATGTTCCATGGTGCCTCTCGGCGAGGCGGGCGACGCCGCGCTGATGGGGGCCGTCGTGGCGGTGCCGGCCGGCCTGCCGCTCAAGGCCGCGGTCGCGTTGCGTCGGCGGGGCGCCGTCGGCCTCGCCGTCGTCGACGTCGACGGCCGGATGCTGGGCTCAGCCTACGAGGACGACCTGTTCCGGGCTCTCCTCGGGCACTGACGGCAGCGCAGCAGCCGGTTTTCACCGCGCCCCAGCTTGCGCCTCGCCGACGTGGTCGCTATACCCTCGGGCCGAGTGGGCGGTTAGCTCAGCGGTAGAGCACTGTGTTGACATCGCAGGGGTCACAGGTTCAAACCCTGTACCGCCCACCAGCTTTCAAAGCCTTCGGCATCCGCCCGAAGGCTTTTTTTGTGCTCACGTCACAGCAGAGCCGGCGTCCACGGCAGGTCGACCTTGGCATAGCCGCCGCCATGCTTCTCCACCGTCAGGAACCCCGGCAGGTTGAGGTGCATCCCCGCGACCGCGAGCCCGTCCGTGGCGACCTGATCCAGCACTTTCATGCGAGTCGCCCGCGCCTGGTCGGGGTCGACGTCGAAGCCGATCGTCACCTCGGGCTTGCGGATCTGGATGTCGGCCATGTGGGTGATGTCGGCCCAGATCAGCAGCTGATCGCCGCCCGACTGGATGTGGTAGCCCGAGTGGCCCGGCGTGTGACCGGGCAGCGGCACCAGGCCGATGCCGGGCAGCACCTCGCCCGCGCCGACGAGCTTGAGGTTCGCCCGATAGGCGTCGAGCGCCGTGCGGGCCGCGTCGAAGAACGGCTTCGCGTCGGCGCCGGCCGACGACATGATCGCATCGTCGCGCCAGAACTTGGCCTCGGCCTCGCTGAGGATGACCTCGGCCTTCGGGAAGATCGGCTTGCCGTGCAGGGTCAACCCGCCGACATGGTCGACGTGGGCATGGGTGAGCAGGATCGTGTCGACGTCGCCGGGCTCGACGCCCGCCGCCGCCAGCGCGACGGGGAAACGCCCGCCCCAGCCGTTGAAGCCGCCCGTCCCGGCGTCGACCAGGACGGTCTTGCCGTGGCCCTGCACTACGTAGGACGCGATGGCGAAATGCGCCAGCGGCGGCCGGTGTGCCGCCTTCAGCATGGTGGCGGCCTCGTCGGCCTCGATGCCCTGCAGGTAGGCGAAGGAGCCGTCGAGGAAGCCGTCGCTGAGGTAGGTGACGACGTAGTCGCCGACCTTGCGTCGATTGAGGGCCGGCGCCTGCACGTCGGGCTGGATGGTCATGGCTCGAGATCTCCGGTGCCGAGGCCCGGGACGCTGGGCCGCGTCCGGTATGTCGAGCCGGAAGGGGCGGCGGCAAGCCCCTCGCGACGCGCAGGTGCCGCCGAGGCCAGGCTGGCCGTCAGTTCCCCGATGCGGCGGCGTCCTTGAAGTGCGCGGCGTCCACGGCCTCCTCGACCCTGAAAAAGTGGAAGCCGCGGTGCTCGACCTCCTGCGCCGTGTCGGGCGAGGCCTCCCAGGGGCCGAGCAGCGACCAATCCTTGTGGCCGAGTTCCGTCGGCAGCATCGCGCCCGACTTGACCACCAGCCGCACGTGCGGCTCGTCCTTGTAGACCCAGCATTCGAACATCGCCGTCCCCCATCGTCGCTCCGGAGATGTCCCGCGTCGCCGCGACGTCAAGGCCGGCACCTTTCGGCGCCGCACCGGCGTTCCACCGTGGCATTCGACGGAGCGGGGATCGGCATGGAAGACGCATCGGGCCGGAACGGCGCCACCGTGCTGCAATTGAAGGACGACATCGACTCCGGCCGCACGGGGGACAAGAACGCCACGGCGGATCCCGGCATGGCGTCGCTCGGCACCTGCGACGAGGCGGGCGGAAGCTCGGCGACGCCCGAGCAGGTCGCCCTGGCGCGCGAGCAGGAGCAGGCGATCGGCCGCATCGCCACGGCGGGAGACAAGCCCAAGAGCAACCTGCCCCTGATCGCCATGGTGGGCGTCGTCGTGGTGGTGGCTTTGGTCGTCCTCGCCTTCTTCCTCACCCGGTGAGCGGCGGACCTCGCCGCGACTTCGGCACCGCCGTGCTGGTCACCGGCTCGGTGGCGAGCCTCCTCTCGACTGTGGGGCTCGCCATGGCGGCCGAAGCCGAGGGGCGGGCGCCGTTGCGCCCCCTCAACGCCACGAGCCACTGGCTCAACGGCGACACCGCCGGGCGTTTCGCGGGGGCGGACGGGCGGCATACCGGCGTCGGCTATGCCACCAACCACGCCGCCTGCCTGTTCTGGGCGCTGCCGTTCACGGCGTGGCAGAGGGGCCGGCCGGCGACGACCGCCGGCGCGCTGATGCGCGACGCCCTCGCGATGGCGGCCATCGCGGCCGCGGTCGACTATCGTGCCACCCCGAAGCGCTTCACGCCGGGCTGGGAGCTCGTGCTGTCGAGGGCCGGCATGGCGGGCGCCTACGTGGCGCTGGCGATCGGCTTCGCGGCCGGCGCCTCCCTCGACCGGCGTCGCTGATCCGAGGGCGATGCCGCCCGACGGCCCTTCCCAAGCGGGGTCCGCGGGCTATCATCGGGCCGTCGACCGCGCGGGCCGGCGAGGCGGCGCCGGCCATCGCGCCGACGGAGGGAAACGGGATGGAGCAGGGTCTCAGGACGGCAGCCGACGCGGTGCTGCAACGCGCCGTCGCGGCGCACCCCGGCGTCCCGGGCGTGGTGGCGGTCGCCACCGACCGGGCCGGCGACATCTATGTGGGCGCGGCCGGGCGCCGCGTCGCGGGCGGCGACGCCTCCATGACGGCCGACACCGTGATGGCCATCTTCTCCACCACGAAGGCGTTGACCGGCACCGCCGCGCTGCAACTGGTCGAGGACGGCCGGCTCGACCTCGACGCCCCGGCCAAAGCCTATCTGCCGGCCCTCGGCGACGTGAAGGTGATCGAAGGGTTCGATGCGTCCGGTGCTCCCCGGCTGCGCGCCCCCCGGCGCGACATCACGACCCGCATGCTGCTGCTCCACACGGCGGGGTTCGGCTACGATTTCTTCAACGAGCACTACGCCCGGCTGGCGCGCCACCACGGCCAGCCGAGCGTCGCGACGGCGACCAAGGCGTCGCTCGCCACGCCGCTGCTCTTCGACCCCGGCGACGCCTGGGAATACGGGTCCAACATCGACTGGGTTGGGCAGGTGATCGAAGCCATCGCGGGCCGGCGCCTCGGGACGGTGATGCAGGAGCGCATCCTCGGGCCCCTCGGCATGGGCTCGACCGCCTTCGACCTGTCGCCCGACATGCGGTCCCGCGCGGCCGGCATGCACGCCCGCAAGCCCGACGGCACGCTCGGCGCCATTCCGGGCTGGGGACTGACCCCCGATCCCGAGATCCACATGGGGGGCGGCGGGCTCTATTCGACGGCGCTCGACTACACGAAGTTCATCCGCATGTGGCTCGACGACGGCATGGGCCCGGGCGGCCGCGTGCTGGCCCGCGAGACCGTCGAGATGGCGGCGCGCGACCACCTCGGCGGCATGAAGATCAAGAAGCTCCCCGGGGTGATCCCGGCCCTGTCGAACGACGCCGAGTTCTTCCCCGGCATGGCGAAGTCCTGGGGCCTGACCTTCATGATCAACGACGAGCCGGCGCCGACGGGCCGCCCGGCCGGCGCGCTCGCCTGGGCGGGGCTGGCGAACCTTTACTATTGGATCGACCGCGAGAACGGCATCGGAGGCTTCTGGGGCACGCAGATCCTGCCCTTCGCCGATCCGGCCTCCATCGGCGGCTACCTGGAGTTCGAGACGGCCGTCTATCGCACGATGGCGGATCGCCGGCAGGCCGCGTGATCCTCGCCGTCGTCCCGGGGCCCAAGATGACGAGCGGAGCCGAGCGGGTCCCCCGACGAAGCCCTGTCAGTCCCGGTTCGGCGCCAGCGCCACCGCGGTGGCGTCGAGGCCGCCGGTCGCGTCCGGATGGCGGAGCAGCGACGCCTGGGGCCCGGGCTTGGTCGAGGCCGGGGCGGATGCCTGGGCGGCGGGGGCCGCGGGTGCGGCCTCGGCGGGCGCATCCCCTCGGCCGAGGCTCATGACCCGGTCGAAGAACGCGCTGGTGGCGCTTTTCGGCTCGTCCTTGGCATAGGCCGAGGGCGCTGCCGCAAAGGCCGCCGGCACCGCTCCGGTCGGGTCGCCGGGCTTGAGGCCCGCCTTGGCCGAGGCCGTTATCAGCGGCTTGCCGGCTTTGGCGCTCGGCTTCGCGGCGGCCGGAACTGCCGCCGCCGCGATAGTCACGACCGGCTCGGGCTTGTCGAGCCCATCGCCGATGGCATGGCGCGCCGCCGCGATCTGCACCGCCACGGGCCTGGCCTTGGGCGTGTCGTCGAGCACGATCTCGGTCGGCGGCGCCGCGATGGCGTCGGGGCGGCTCACCTCGGCGAAGCGGTGCGAGAAGGCCGGGTTCTGTCCGCCGTCCTGATAAACGATGCGGATCGGCTTGACGCCCTTGGCGATGAGGTTCTGCACCTCCGTGTCGTCCCGGGCCTCCTTGTCGGTCAGGGCCCGGGCGACCTCGTTGTCGAGGTCGAGCGGCGGGCAGGCGGATTCGGCGTCGAAGCTCGCGCCGCCCTTGGCCTTGGCGAAGACGTAGTGCTTGTTGCACACCCCCACCGGGGTCTGCATCTTGGTGACTTCGAACTCGTCGGCGCCCCGCTTCAGCTCGCGCCAGAAGGCGATGTTGGGGTCGAGCCGGTGCTTGGCCATGTTCTCGGCCGTCATGCGGAACGGGAAGCTCTGCATCTGCACGCCATGCTGGCCTCCCGCGAAGGCCTCCCGCATGATGGCGTAGATTTCCTCGATCTGCTGGTCGCTCATCGAGAAACAGCCGGCCGAGGAGCAGATGCCGTGGACCATGATGGAGCCGCCGGTGTGGCCCCAGGCGCGGTCGTAGGCGTTGGGGTAGCCGACGTTGAACGACAGGTAATAGGCCGAGTTCGGGTTCATCGAGCCCGGCGTGATGGTGTAGAAACCCTCGGGCACCTGGCGGTCGCCCTCGCGGACCTTGGGGCCGAGCTGGCCGGACCAGCGGCACATCGGGAACGTCTTGACGTAGACGTAGCGGCCGTCGGCCTGCCCCTTCCACACCTCGAACTCCGCCTCCTTCTTGAAGGCGCGGATGAGGACGGGCGCGTTCTTGGTGGTGCCCTTGGCGGTGAAGGATTCGAGGGTCGTCTCGGGGATGGGCGCGAAGGCGCGGGCGCTGTTCGACACACCGAGGTCCTCGTTGCAGCCGGCCAGCAAGGCGGCTCCGGCCGCCGCCAGGGCGAGGCGGATGAGGACCTTGAACGCGCGTCGTGCCCGCATGTCGCCGATTCCATCGCTCGCGCCCGGATCGGGCTCCGCCACCGCGTACCCTAGTGGTTCTAGGCTTAAGGCCGCGTTACCGCAACCGCAGAGGCCTCGCGGCGAAAAGTTCCGGCGCGTCGGCTCTATTTTCGGATGGCCTGCGGCTTTCCGGTGACTTCACCGGGGCCCACCGCGCCGCCGTCCTGATCAGCGACGTCCGATCGCCAGGAACTTGTCGGCCCGGGCCGCCTGGACCTGGTCGCGCGACCAGCCGTCGAAGCCGTGCAGCGCCTCCTCGATAGCATGGCCGGTCGCCGCGATGGCGGCATCGGGGTCGCGGTTGGCGCCCCCGGCCGGCTCGGGCACGACGGCGTCGATGATGGCGAAGCGCAGCAGGTCCTGCGCGGTGATCTTCATGTTGGTGGCGGCGTCCTGCGCCCGGGCCGGGTCGCGCCACAGGATGGCGGCGGCGCCTTCGGGCGAGATCACGCTGTAGATGGCATGTTCGAGCATGATGACGCTGTTGGCGGTGGCGATCGCGATGGCGCCGCCGGAGCCGCCCTCGCCGATGATCGCCGCGACGTTCGGGACGCCGAGCTCGAGACAGGTCTGGGTGGAGCGCGCGATGGCCTCGGCCTGGCCGCGCTCCTCGGCCTCGACGCCCGGATAGGCGCCGGCCGTGTCGACCAGCGACACGACCGGCAGGTCGAAGCGGTCGGCCAGCTCCATCAGCCGCGCCGCCTTCCGGTAACCTTCCGGGCGGGCCATGCCGAAATTGTGCCGGATGCGGCTGTCGGTGTCGGAGCCCTTCTCCTGCCCGATGAGGCAGATGGCGCGGCCGCGGAACCGGCCGAGCCCGCCGACGATCGCCTCGTCCTCGCCGAAGGCACGGTCGCCCGCGAGCGGCGTGAAATCGGTGACGAGGCCGCGGCGATAGTCGGAAAAGTGCGGGCGCTGCGGGTGGCGCGCCACCTGGGTCTTCTGCCAGGGCGTGAGCGCCGCGTAGAGTTCGGCCAGGGCCTTGGCGGCCTTGACCTCGAGCCGTGTCAGTTCCTCGCTGATGTTGATGGAATCCTCGCCGCTCGACACCTGCCGGAGCTCCTCGATCTTGGCCTCGATCTCGGCTACGGGCTTTTCGAAATCGAGGTAGAGGCGCATGGGATCCAGGAGGCGGGTGCGGGACGGGCGGCCACGCCTCGATCGGCGGGTCATGTCACGGTCGAGGACCCGCGACGATCAGGGGTCGGCGGGTGGCTCGGCGAGGCCGCGGACCGTGACGGCTCGCCACCCCGCCGTCAAGACGCCCGACCCGCCGGTAATGTCTCAGTTTAAATTTTGTGAGGGCGAGATTTCTTTCGACGCCGCTCCGATGGTGTCCCACGCATCCCGGTAGGGGTCGAGCCACCCCGACCCGCGGTGCAGGATTCCCTGGTGGCTGTAATCAAACATCAGGCTCCGTATTTCGGTGTCCTGGTGCTCCTGCCCGCCCTTGCCGGGCATCTTGAGCCAGGCGGTATGGCTGTCCGTGATGGCATCGGCGACAATCTCGCTCGGTACGATCCAGCACCGCGGCATGACCTCCAACCCCTTCCCGAAGTCGACGAAGGCGTAAAACAGGAGCGGGCGCTTGATCTTCTGGTGCTTCGCCTTGAGTACCCATCCGCCTTTACCGACGTTCCGCCGCGCCTTCACCTGAACCGCCGCCAGTGAGCTTCCCACATTGTTCGAGACGATAATGTCGGCGTCAGGCACTCCGGCCGGTGCGAGGGCCGCGATCATGCCGCGCCGGAGGAGCTAGCACATGACGTAGTGCTCACCGGCGGCGCCTATGATGGTCGAGTTAATGTCGCTCACCTAAAGAGCTAAGCTTTTCTTCAAAGCCGTATCGACTAGCGCCATCGAGTTAGCTGGTAGGGATCCGATCTTTCTCTGGATTCTAATGTCCCTGCTTAAAGTTCAAATTTGTCCACACTCAATTGAGGAATCGATGTCTAAAGGGCCTCGGTCTACTCCGCGAACCGGCACTTGAACCGGAAGATTTTTGTAATTTTCGATATCGGTTATAGGCACAACAATTGTTACAGGAGAGACGAAATTGCCACGATCATTTTGGATGACGAGACATAAGCGTGCGTTGATCCTACTATCATTCTTCTCCTCATGACCCATGGCGCCATCGAGATTAACCAAGACAATATCGCCACGTACAATCGCCAGCATGTTGCACCTTCACTCGCTCGCTAAAGATCGTTTGTACGGTGCCCGCTTTCCCGGTTTCACGTCCGCCGCTTCGACTAGGGCCGCAAGATCCTCCATGCTCCACAGCCGATCCGCAAGAAGCAAGCGGCACTCAAGCGACAGTCTCACGCTTCTTGTAAGGACCACGCTTCGCCACAGGCTTAGCGTGGTGAGCCTCGACCATCTCGGCAATGTCCTCCCACGACCACAGCTTGTCAGCCATACCGGCGGCCATGGCAGGGGCGACACGAAGCGTCTTATGGATGCGGCCGAAGTTGTAGAACATGGAATAGAGGGCGAGGGCGTGGAAGTGTTTCTCGGCCTTCTTACTGAACGCGTTGGTGAGCCGGGTAAACCGCCGCATCTGCATCTGCATCTGCATCGTAAGGTTCGACCGCTCCACGTAGGATGTGGAGACGTGCTTCATGTCCGGGTTGCCTCGATGCGGTTCTTCTTGATACCGGTGCAGTCGGCTGGCTGTATCGGCCCTTCGCGCCGTCCGGCGCAGCCCCGTAGAGCTTGACAAGCTGGGCGTAGTCGACATCACACCCGAAGGCGCCTTCAACGGCCTCTAGGTACGCCCTATGGCCGTCTGACGTGAGCTGGACGCGGTTGGCGAGACGACGGGCCGTGTCATCCATGAACCACTTAGCGCAATCGCCATCGCGGTCACCTATAAAGTAGCTCACGATGAGCTTGCTATCGGCGTCGAGCGCCGTCCACGTCCACATATCGCCGGCCCCGTCCGGTGCCGCCTCGGCGCCCGCGACGTTCTTCTCCTTGGCGTAGACGAAGGACCAAATCTCATCGACCTGGACCCGCTTCGCCTTCACGCCATCGACGTTGGCGTCGTGGAAGGCGGCACAGGCCTCGCCGGCATCCACCAGCAGCTTGGACACCGTGTTGATGGACACGTCCGCCACGCGGGAAATCGACCGCACGGACGATCCCTCGCAAAGCATGGCGAGGATCTGAGCGCGCTTGGCGAAAGGGATCTTATTAATAAAGTGAAAATTATGCCTGCTATCACGCGATAGCAAGCAAAATAGTCACTTCGCTTTACGAGCTCCAACGAAAACGCCGGTCAGCACCATGCCAACCAAGCCGATCACAGTCGCCGCTGTGCTGCCGACCAACAGCTCAACGACGCCATCTGACATCGGGGTTTTCAAGGATCCATTAGCCTGCTCGAACACCAGAACCGCAACAGTAATGCAATACAAGACCATGAACCCAAATGTACCATAGGCAAAAGGTCGAATTAGGCTGTTCAAAACTCTAGACGTCTCTCTATTTTCTTTCATCTCGTGAAATTTATCAAGAAGTTCGTAGTATTTATTTGTAATTTCGATATGTCTCGCGCTAAGGTTATCGAACTCGTCTTGAGACACAGCGGTCAATGCCGCCGGCAAATTGACCGGCGCTTTGACCATATCTTCAATTGTTACAGAGTCAGCCTCTGGCACGACCTGCTAACGCCAAATCTACATAGTGCTTACGAATTAAAGGCTTGGGAATCATTTCGTTTCGACCTCTCCCCAAATAAGTCGTCGTCCAGGGCGTACCCGGCTTATGTGTCATTACAGACAGATCTCGACCACTGTATTCGTGATATTTATCCCAAACGTGAGAAATCACAGAGTTTTCCTTTTCAGAGGTTTCCGTGATGAAAGGGCGCTTCGTTTTGGGATTGATAAGCAGATAAGTCTTACGATCTACCCCGTAGTCCCTAATATTTTCCCAAATCGACCGAAACACAGGTCCGCCATCCCAAGCCTGTACCTCCTCATCGATCAAGGGGTCACGGTTGATGGCAAGATTCCATCCTTGAGCAATGTAGACAAGTTTCTGCAACCACATCTGCGAAGACATGGGAAACGGCTCGTTGAGCCGAATGAACTCGTTTGCTATCGCTTCTGCACGATGATTGGGCATCACCCCCAGCGCACAGCCGCAGCCTGCTTGACCGCCGCCGAACGCTCCTCCTTCGTCATGGACTCAGCCCGTGCCTTGGCGCCCGCAATGCCGCTGCGGACCCGGCCCGATGGCTCCTTCGATTCTTCTTCGATCTCGCCGGTTGCCAAGCGGGCGACCATGATCGCGCTGCCGATGACATCGGCCGGGCGTTTCTGCCCTTGCGGTCCCTTTGGCATGGTCGCACCTCCGTTATCGTGAGCCAGCACCAGCCCGATAAGCGTGAACCTATCGGGCTGGTGCTGGCTTGGCATCATTGCACTAAGATCATGCCTGTGGATAACGCCGTCAATGGGGCCGCGCTGGCCTTGCCGACCGGCGACGGAGGGTGCAGCCAACCGCGGCACCCCCCTAAGCCTGATTTCGAATGATTGCGGATTGACGCGGTCTCGGCACCGCTCCATTTTCACGCTCAAGAAACACAAAAAGCGTCTTCTCCGATCGCTGAGCGAGCCAGGAGGGCGGGATGGGTGCCGTGGTCCACGTTCTGTTTTGGGTTCTGTCCGGCGTCGGGGGTGTCCTCCTGACAGCCAATCTCGCCATGGGCGTTCTCAAAATCGCCCACAGACGCGCTGAGGCGCGACGCCTCGCGACGGTGCTCGCCCCCGTCGCGACTTACTTCCGTTTGGGCGGCATGTCGGACGCTGATCGCAACCGCGCGCACCACGTTTAGTGGCTGTCGTCCCTTTCACCTTGCCTTGGATCGGCGAGGTCGGACCCCACTGGATTGGGGTCATAGGGAGCTTGGCCGCGGAGGTGGCCGCAGCTTTCAAAGCTTGTAGCGATATGGATGGGCGATGCCCCGACCGCTACAAACGACCCGCTTATCTGATTTTTCGGGCCTTGCTGGCGTTGTTCAGTGGAGCACTTCCCGTTGTCTTGGACGCGCAAAACTCCCTGACGGCATTCTATCTCGGGGCAAGCGCGCCGCTCATTCTTGACCGTCTCGCACGCGGCGTGAAGTTCGGTGAGAACGGCGCCATCACAGAAGACGTCCTCATCGGACCGCCAGCGCCGAAGCCTGTGCGAGGGCGGCGCGCTCCCTAGCGCACCGACCGATGGCGGAGTCGACCCCTCGGATTTCAAAGTGAGACACTACCCTCGGGTGAGGAGGCTCTAACTGGCCTGGTCTCCCTCCGGAGACGGCAGGACCACCAGCCGCGGCACGGGCAACCACTTCCACATGAGGTCCAGCACGCCGGCGAACTCCGGCTCGGGCAGGCGGTGGCGAACACCGCCCTCCAACGACAGACGGCTGACGGCCACCGTCGTGGGCTTGTCGCACACGGCCCAGCTTGGCTCCACGCCGTCGATCGGCGAGGCGAGGCTGTAGGCCCAACGGTTTCCGGCCTGATCCTGACTCGAGCACGGGATCACCGTGACGGCCCCCGCCAGGGTGCGGTCGCTCGCCACGACGATCACGGGCCGGCGCTTCCAGAACTCGGGCAGCTGTGCGTCCTGAGGGAAATCACACCACAGCATGTCGCGGACCTTCGGGGCCTGCTTGAGCCGCGGTGCGATCCGTGGTGGCTTAGCGGCGCTGCTGGTGTTCATCCGAACCGGCTCCTAATCGACCGTCTTGAAACTTGCCAGTGCTTCAAAAGCGGAGCGGTGCATAAGCTTGCCCTTCGCGCCGTCACTGGCCCGATGAGCGGACGTCGCCGGCCATGCACTTTTCGGCTCCATCGAGCGACCGCCGCGCGGCTGCGGTTTTGAGCGTGAGCGACGACCTGACCTGGAGGACGATCGAGATGCTTGGTGATGGGTACCGAGACACCGAGCGGCGCTTCGTCGAGCAGTTGCGGTCTCGCTTCGAGGACCAGGGATTTGCCTTCGAGCCCTATCCTGACGCGGCGCAGCTGCCGGATTTCATGGCCAAATACCGACCCGATGCCATCGCCCGAAAGGGGGAGCAAAACGTCGCCATCGAGGTCAAGGTTCGTCAAACGTCATCGGCCGAGCCCAACCTCGGTCGGATTCGAAAGCTGTTCGATGGGCATCCCGATTGGCAGCTTCGCGTCATCTTCATGGGCGACGACCCGCAACGCGCCGTGACCATCGCGGCCGCCACGCCGGCGATGGTTCAGGACCATATCGCGAAGGCCCGTGCGCTCCTCGGTGAGAAGCAGCGGAGGGCCGCCTTCTTCGAAGCCTGGTCGTCGCTGGAGGCCGCGTTCCGAAGCTCCGATGGTGCGCAGGCCGGTCGGCTCCATACGCCGGGGACCATCGTCCAATCACTGGCGATGGACGGGAGGATCACGCCGGAGACCGAAACGCAGGTGCGGGACCTGATCGGTCTGCGGGACAGGATCGTCCACGGCGACCTCCAGGCCGAGCCGACGGACGATCAAGTCGACCTCGTCCTGTCGGCGAGCGATGCCGCGTTGCGCCCGATCCAACCCTGACCCTACGGGATCGAGCCCTCCGCCTTCGCCTCCGCCGTCACGGCATCCCAGGCGCGCAGGATCTCGTCGCGGTCCATCTCGGCCGGGTTCCCGGCGTGTTCCGGGTGGACGCTCGTCAGCAGCACGGCACCGCCCCGGACGTGGAAATGCGACACGCTGCCGTTGGCGTGGACGAAGCGCTTCGTCACCACGGGGTCGCTGCTCTGCTGGGTCATGGTCCGCCTGTCGCTCCGCGGGGCTGCCGCGCGGGGTCGCGGGCGTCGCGAAAGGGGTAGGCAACCAGCGTGCCATGCGGCACAGCCATCCCGCTCCCCCGCCCGACATGCGTGGCAGCGGAACCGCCAGAGTCGCCCGATGACTGAAGCCCGCCGCGTCAACGTCACCCACGCCGCGGTCATCCGCCTGGCGCTGCCCATGACGCTGGCCCACATGTCGACGCCGCTCCTCGGTTTCGTCGATGCCGCCGTGATCGGGCGCCTCGGCCAGCCGGCGCTGCTCGGCGCCATCGCGGCGGCGGCCGTGATCTTCGATTTCGTGTTCTGGGCACTGGGCTTCCTCCGGCTCGGCACGGCCGGCATCACCGCGCAGGCGGTCGGTGCGGGCGATGTCGCCGAAGAGCGTGCCACGCTGCTCCGTTCTCTCCTTCTGGCCCTCGCCCTGGCGGCCCTGGTCATCGTGCTCCAGAAGCCGATCGCCGCGATCGCCTTCGCGGCGCTCGACGCCACGCCGGCCGTCACGGCGGCGGCGCGGGCCTATTACGACATCCGCATCTGGTCGGCGCCCTTCGCGCTCGTGAACTACGTCGTGCTCGGCGCCGTCATCGGCCGCGGGCGCACCGACATCGGCCTGATGCTCCAGGTCCTGATCAACCTCGGCAACATCACCCTCAACGTCGCGCTGGTGGCGGGCTTCGGCCTCGGGGTGCGCGGCTCGGCCATCGGCACGCTGGTGGCGGAGGGGATCGGCGCCGCGGTCGGCCTCCTCGTCGTGGCGCGGCTCCACGGCCGGTTCGCCATCGACTGGGCCGGGCTCCGCGATGCGGCCGCGCTGCGCCGCATGCTCGGCGTCAACCGCGACATCATGATCCGCTCGGCATCGCTGATCTTCGCCTTCGCGTTCTTCACTGCGCAGGGCGCGCGCGGCGGCGACGTCGTGCTGGCCGCCAATGCGGTGTTGATGAACCTGTTTCTCATCTCGGCCTACTTCCTCGACGGCTTCGCCACGGCGGCCGAGCAATTGTGCGGCCAATCGGTCGGCGCCGGGGATGGCGCGGGCTTCCGCCGGGCCGTCGCCATCACGAGCCTCTGGTGCGTGGCCTTCTCGGCAGCCGTCACGCTCCTCGCCATCGTGGGCGGGGGCGCCTTCATCGACGTCGTGTCGACCAGCCCGGCCGTCCGGGCGGCGGCCCGCGCCGATCTCGTCTTCGCCGCCCTGACGCCGCTCTGCGGAGCCATGGCGTTCGAGTTCGACGGCGTCTTCATCGGCGCCACCTGGACGCGCGACATGCGCAACCTGATGCTGGCAGCACTGGCCATCTACTTCGGGCTGTTCTTCATGCTGCGGCCGCTCGGCAATGCCGGCCTGTGGACGGCCCTGCTCGGCTTCCTCGTGGCCCGTGGCGCCCTCCAGGGCTGGCGCTACCGGGTGCTGGTCGCCGCCGCCTTTCCGCGTGGCGCGATGGATCCCGTCCCGCGCCCTCCGGGTTGAGCGGATGGACCGGAGACGACACCATGGATTCGCGCATCGAAGCCGCCGCCCGCGCCCTCTGTGCCCTCGACCAGATCGACCCGGACGTCCTCGTCGCACCGACCGACTACGCGGGCGAACTGCGGTCCGGCAGCCACCACGACGTGCCGCAATGGCAGACCAAGGCGCGCGAGGCGACCCGCTTCGTCGCCATGCTGGACGCGGTGAGCCCCTCGGGGCTGCAGCCGGCCGGCGCGCCTGCGGCGACGCTGATCGCCTGAACGGGCCGGAGACGTTTCAGGCGATCAGGCTCGCTTGGTAGGCCTCCGAGATCGTCGCCGTCAGGGGACCGGGCCGGCCGCCGCCGATGGGCCGGCCGTCGATCGACACGACGGGCGTGACGCCCCCGAGCGTCCCGGTGACGAAGGCCTCGTCGGCCGCATAGGTCTCGGCCAGGGTGAAGTCGTGCTCCCGCACCGTGCCGAGCCCGGCCCCGAAGAGCCGGATGACCGACTTCCGCGTGATGCCCTTGAAGTTGAAGCGGCCCGTCGAGGTCCAGAGTTCGCCCCGCCGGACGACGAAGAAGTTCGTCGAGTTGCAGCTCGCCACGAAGCCGTGGGGGTCGAGCATCAGCGCCTCGTCGGCCCCGGCGTCGATCGCCTGGATCAGCGCCTGGATGAAGTTCAGCCGGCTGTGCGAGTTCAGCCTCAGGTCGAAGACGTCGGGCGTGCTGCAGCGGATCGCCGCGGTGAACAGCTTCAGGCCCCGGGCCTTGCTGTCGGGCAGCGGCGCCTTGTACTCCGCCACGATGACGATCGTGGCGGGGCCGGGCGCGAACCGCGGGTCCTGGTTCGGGGTCGTCTTGCGGCCGCGCGTCACCATCAGCCTGACGTGGGCGCCGTCCTCCATGCCGTTGCGCTCCAGGGTCTCGCCGACGAGGCCGAGGAGGGCCGCGCGGTCGAGGCCGATGTCGAGCCGGATGGCGCCGGCGCCCTCGTAGAGCCGGTCGAGGTGGTCGTCGATCGCGACGAGGCGGCCGCGCACCAGCCGCAGGCCTTCCCACACGCCGTCGCCGAGCACGAAACCGGCGTCGAACACCGACACGCTGGCCTCGTGACGCGGCACGAAGGCACCGTTGACGTAGACCAGCACCCCCGCGTTGCGGGGGTCGTCGACGTAGCCTTGCGCGCTCGACGTGGACAGGGTCGGCATGGCGGCTCCTCGGTTGCGCCGACCGTCCGGGTCAGCGGTTCGGCGGGTCGACGATGGCCACCACAGGCCTCGGCGGATGGCAAGGGCGTGCAGTCACGCCCAACGTCTTCGAGGGCGTGCGCGGGCACGCCCACGCGCCCAGGACTCCGGCGCATGCCCTCAGTCCCACCGCACCGGCAGGCGCTTCACCCCGCGCAGCGCCCCCGGCGTGCGCCATTCGACGGCATCGCGCGGCACGGCAAGGCGCAGGTTCGGGAACCGCTCCAGCAGCGCCGCGAAGGCGACCCGCCCTTCGAGCCGCGCGAGGCTCGCGCCGAGGCAATAGTGGGCGCCGGCCCCCAGCGCCAGGTGGCGGTTGTCGCGCCGGCCGAGGTCGAGGCGGTCGGGGGCCGGGAAGGCGTCGGGATCGCGGTTGGCCGAGGAGATCAGCCCCATCACGGTGGCGCGCGCCGGCAGGTCGACCCCGGCGACCGTCACGGGCTCCCGCGTGTAGCGCATCGCCACCGCCTCGACGGGGTTGGTGAAGCGCAGCAGCTCCTCGACCGCCGACCCCATCAGGCCGGGTTCGGCCCTGATCCGCGCCATCTCGCCGGGGTGGTCGAACAGCGCCAGCAGGCCGTTGCCGATCAGGTTCACCGTCGTCTCGTGACCGGCGAAGAACAGCAGGAACACCATGGCGGTCAGCTCCTGGCCGGACAGCTGGTCGCCCCCGGCCTCGGCGGCGATCAGCGCCGCGATCAGCCCGTCGTCCGGAACCTGGCGGCGCAGCGCGACGAGCCGCTCGAAGAAGCCGACGAGCCGGATGAGCTGCGGCAGCCACACCGCGAGCCGGAACGCGATCGAGCGCGGCGGCGACATCAGCCCCGCGACGCGGCGGCGGAACTCCGTCCGCAGGGCCTCCGGCACGCCCAGGAGCTCGGCGATGACCGTGAAGGGCAGGGGCAGCGCGAAGCCGGCGATGAGGTCCATGCCGCCGGCCGGCGCCGCCCGGTCGAGCAGGTCGCCCGCCAGGGCGTGGACCCGGGTCTCGAGCTCGGCGATCCGTCGCGGCGTGAAGGCGCGGCCGACGAGGCCGCGCAGCCGGGCGTGGCGTGGGTCGTCGGCTCCCACCATGGTGGCCGAGAGGGTGCGCAACGCGCGCGGCATCGGCAGGCCGCCGAAGAAGGGCGAGGGCACGCCGGCCCCGCGGCGGTCGTTCGAGAAGCGCGGATCCCTGAGCAGCGCGGCGACGTCGGCGTAGCGCGTCACGACCCAGACGGCGCCCCGGCCCGGCACGAGGGCGCGGACGACGGGACGATCGCGTCTGAGTTCGGCATAGAAGCCGTAGGGATCGGCCTGGCGTGTCGGATCCCAGAGCGGGAAGGGCGCGGTCGCGGCGGGCATGGGCGGCTCCCGCGATGGCCCCTCGCGCGCGGCGATCACGGCGCCGGCCGGGAGCCGAGTGCCGCACCGGGCCTGCGCGACGGAACGAAGCCTGCCTCCCCCGCTTTAGGCTGGCGGAGGCCTGCGCGGCGGGCCCGGCACGATGGGGAGCGTCGGATGAGAAGCGTGATCGTGGCCTCGCTGGTGGCCTGCTGGGCGTCGGCGGCCTGGGCCGAGACGAGCGTCATCCCCTTCGACCCGAACCTCCGGGGCCAGACCGTCGAGTGCGCCGCGTTCCAGCACGGCGCCGACGGCTCTTGGACCACCTTGAAGGACATGCCGGTGCAGCGCCAGAACGAATTCACCACCGTGGCGGCCGGCACCGTCATCCAGCCGGGCGGGCCGGCCATCGCCGGCATCGACATCGGGGCCGCTCTCGACCGGGCCTGCCCGCACTGAGGCCGGGCGGGGCGCCTCTCATCGGTGCGCTCCAACCTGACGCCTGCCACCTCACGGCGGCGCGACGGCCACAGGCGACCGGAAAACATCCGCCGACACGGCCCGTCGCGGGCCGGCCGCAATTTCGCCCGCTGACCGCCGATCCTCGACCGCCGAGAGCGGCCTCATCTCGAGGCAGCACCCGGACGTGGATCCGCGATGACGACTTTTGACCTGACCACCGTCCGGGACGACGACGCCACCGCGCCCGTGCCGTCCTACGACCGCGTGCAGCGGGCCTTTCACTGGAGCATGGCGCTGATCATCGTCGTCGCCATGCTGATCGGCCTCTACTGCGCCTATCAGGTGCCCGGGACGCCGCTGCGCCGATATCTCCTCGAATGGCACAAGTCGCTCGGCATGGCGGCGATGGTGCTCATCGTGCTGCGCACCGCGTATCGCCTCGCCAGGGCGGCGCCGCCCTACGTCGAACGGATGGGTCGCCTCAATCACGCCGCGGCCCACGGGGCCCATCTCGGCCTCTACGCCCTGATGCTGTTCATGCCGCTGACCGGCTACTGGTTCTCCGCGGCCGGCGGCTACTCGCTGCCCTTCTTCTGGCTGTTCCAATGGCCTCGGGTGCTGCCGGTCGACAAGGCCTCGATCCATCTCCCCGAAGCGCTGCACCTCTACGGCGGCTGGGCCCTCTACACCGTCGTGGGGCTGCATGTCGCAGCCGTGGTGTGGCACCAGCTCATCAAGCGCGATACCGTGCTTTCCAGGATGTGGCCGCGCCCGCGCTGAGGCCGACATCGGAGGTCGATCCGCCTGGACCCGCTGTGCCCCGTCCTCCTCACCTGTGAACACCGCAAGGCGCCGCTCGGCCTCGACGAGACGCAACCGCGCCTCGGCTGGATCGTCGAGGGCGGAGGCCGCGACCGGCGCCAGACGGCCTTCGAGATCCGCGTCGCCACCGACCCGGCGGCGCTCGGCGGCACGGAGGGGCTGACCTGGCGCCTCGGTCCGGTCGCCTCCGCCGAGACGCGCGACCACCCCGTCGCGGGCGCGGCGCTCACCCCTCGCACCCGCTACTGGTGGACCGTGCGGGTCTGGGACGAGGCGGAGCGCGCCTCGGGCTTCGCCGCGCCCACCTGGTTCGAGACGGGGTTCCTCGGCGAGCCCTGGGAGGCCGCCTGGATCACGGGCCCGGCCGCGCCCCGGCGGTTTCTGCCCGCGGCGGCCGATCGGCCCTACGTCGATCGACACCGCGCCCGCGCCGTAGCCCACCTGCGCCGGACGTTCCGCCTCGACGGACCCGTGGCGCGCGCCCGACTCTACGCCACGGCGCTCGGCGTCTACGAGGCCCGGATCAACGGGGCACCCGTCGGCGACGAGGCCCTGTCGCCGGGCTGGACCGATTACGCCAAGCGGCTCCACTACCAGACCTTCGACGTCACGGCACTGCTCCACGAGGGCGAGAACGTGTGCGGCCTGCTGCTCGGCGAGGGCTGGTACAGCGGCTATCTCGGCTTCTACCCGCACCGGCCCCGCCACATCTACGGCACCGAGCCGCAGGCCCGGGCGCGGCTGGTGATCGAGCTCGCCGACGGGTCGACCCTGACGATCGACACCGACGGCGACTGGCGCACGGCCCGCGGGCCGCGGGTCCATTCCGACCTGCTCAAGGGCGAGCGCTACGACGCGCGGCTGGCGGTGCCGGGCTGGGACGCACCCGGCTTCGACGCCGCCGGCTGGGCTCCGGCCGGGCGCGGCTCGGGGGGCGCGGCGGTGCTCCAGGGCGCGCCCGCACCGCCGGTGCGCGTCACCCGGACGGTGTCGCCCGTCGGCCTGTCCCGCGCACCGGACGGCTCCGTCGTGGTCGACATGGGGCAGAACATGGTCGGCCGCGTGCGGATCGCGCTGCCGGCGCTGCCGCCCGGCCGCGCCGTCACGCTGCGCCATGCCGAGATGCTGACGCCGGACGGCGGGCTCTACCGCGCCAACCTGCGCACCGCCTCGGCCGAGGACGTCTACGTGTCGGCCGGCCCCGCCGAGGTCTGGGCGCCGCTCTTCACGGTGCACGGCTTCCGCTACGTCGGGCTCACCGGGCTCGACGCGGCGCCCCCGCTCGACGCCGTCCGGGGCGAGGTGCTGGGCAGCGACCTGCCCGAGACCGCCGAGTGGGCGACGTCGAGCCCCGTCCTCGACCGGCTCCGCGCCAACGTGCTCTGGAGCCAGCGCGGCAATTTCCTGTCGGTCCCGACCGACTGCCCCCAGCGCGACGAGCGCCTCGGCTGGATGGCCGACGTCGGCGTGTTCCTGCCGACTGCCGCCTACGCCATGGACGTCCAGAGCTTCATGGCCAAGTGGATGGACGACGTGCTCGACGCGCGCTCCGCCGAGGGTGCCTTTCCGGACGTGGCGCCGCGCGGGCCGCACGGGCCGGACGGCGGCCCCGCCTGGGGCGACGCCGGCGTGATCGTGCCCCTCACCCTGTTCCGCCGCTACGGCGACCGCCGCCTGCTCGAGCGCTGCTTCCCCGCCATGCGGGCCTGGACCGACCTCGTGACCCGCGCGAACCCGGACCTGATCCGAACCCGCCGCTGCGGCTGGAACTTCGGCGACTGGCTGTCGGCGGGCGAGACCACGCCGAAGCCGCTGGTCGCCACCGCCTATCACGCGCTCATCGCGGCGCTGACCGCCGACGCCGCCGAGGCGCTCGGCCTTGGCGAGGAGGCCGCATCTTACCGGGACCTGTTCGACCGCATCCGGGCGGCCTTCCGGTCGAAGTTCGTCAGCGCCGCGGGGCGGCTCGAGGGCGACACCCAGACGGCCTATTTGCTGGCCCTGTCGATCGGCCTCCTGCCGGAGGATCGGGTCGCGGCGGCGCTGCGCCACCTCGTGGCCAACATCGAGCGGCGCGGGACGCATCTCGCGACGGGCTTCCTCGGGGTGCGCCTGCTCCTCCCGGTGCTGACGCGCCACGGCCACGCGGAACTCGCCTATCGGCTGCTGCTCAACGAGACGTACCCGTCCTGGCTCTATCCGCTGAAGCAGGGCGCCACGACCGTGTGGGAGCGCTGGGACGGGTGGACGGCCGAGCGCGGCTTCCAGTCGGCCCGGATGAACAGCTTCAACCATTATGCGCTCGGCTCCGTCGGCGAGTGGATGATGGCCGACATGGCGGGCATCGCCGACGACGGCTCGGCCTTCGCCCGCCTGCGTCTCGCGCCCGTGCCGGGGCCCGGCGTCGCGTCCTGCCGCGCCGGCTACCGCTCGCCGCGCGGCTGGGTCCGGTCCGCGTGGCGGCAGGCCCTCGGGCGCACCCGATACGAGGTCGAACTGCCCGCCAACACCTCCGGCACGCTCCTCTTGCCATTTCCCGAGGGCGCGGCCCTGCACCGCGACGGCGTGCCCGCCGAGCCCGACCGGATCGCGCGCCACAACGGGCAGCGGGCGGCGGCCATCGACCTCGGATCGGGGGTCTACGGCTTCGACGTGCTCGACGGCGTCGGCTGAGGCGCGGCCGGCGCGATGGGTGCCGCGGCCGCAGGCGGGGCATCTGGGGGATCGAAGACGAGGCCGAACCACTTGCGCTGCAGCGCCGCGAGGCGGCCGTCGGCCCTCATCCGCCCGATGGCGCCCGCCAGCGTGTCGGCCAGCCGCGCGGCGCCGGGGCCTGGCCGCAGCGCCGGGGCCAGCCGCTCGGTCGGCCCAAACGGCGGCCCGACGACCTCGAACGCATCCGGTCTCGCCAGCGCCGCGGCCGCGATGGCGTCGAGCGGCCCCGCCACGGCGGCGAGGCGGCCGGCCGCGAGGTCGGCTTCGCCGTCGTCCCCGATGAGGCTCGACCGCTTCGTCGCCCGGCCGTGGAGCACCGCGACGACGGCCCTGAGCCGCGCCGATCCAGCCGCGTCCGGCACGATCCCGACGGACTTGCCGGCGATGTCGGCGGGCTTCGCCACCGCGCCGTCGCCGCGGCGCTTCAGCAGCGCGTCGCCGCCCTCCGCGACCGCCGGGAGGAGGCGGTGACCTCGTGCCTCCGCGGCCGCGAAAGGGCCGGCGGCGACGTCGAACCGGCCGGCGTCGAGCGCCGCGAGGGCCGCCGCGCGCGGCACCTCCGTCCAGACGATGCCGACCCCGATGTCGCGCCCGACCTCGCTGAAGAGATCGCGGTCGAAACCGCCCCACGCGGCCGACGCCGGGGCGACGCCGACCGACAAGGTCTGCGGCGGTGCGGGCTCGGCGGCGGCGCCCGGGATGCCGGACGGAGCCGCCAGCACCAGCAGCGCGGCGGCGAGGGGACGTGTCGCTACTGCCACCTCGCTCGACCCCCGCGCCGGCCGCCGAACGCCCCGGCCCTCGCGGCGTTTCAGCCGCGTGGCGCGTCACGGCGTGACACCCTTCACCGGTCTTGGTAGCATCGATCATGCCTTCCGACATCCGGCCCCGCGCGGGTCCGCACGAACCCGCGCCCCTGCAGTCCCCGTCGCCGGCTGCGGCATGACCGAGGGCGAGACGGAGAACCTGCGCCGCCGGGTCGTCGAACTCGAGCGGGAGAACGCCCGGCTGAGCGGGATCGCCACGGCGGGGGCCGACGCCCGGGACGCGGCCCGGATCGTCGACGAGATCACCGGGGACGACGGCGGAACCGACCCCTTCGCGGCCGCCGTGCGGGCCACCCGCATGCCGATGGTGATCTCCAACCCGCGCCTCGCCGACAACCCCATCGTCTTCGTCAACGACGCCTTCTGCCGTCTCACTGGCTACGCGCGCGAGGAGATCCTCGGCCGGAACTGCCGGTTCCTGCAGGGCGCCGCCACCGATCCCGAGACGGTGGCGCGGATCCGCGCCGCGGTCGTCAAGCGGGAGCCGGTGCGGATCGACATCCTCAACTACCGCAAGACGGGCGAGACCTTCTGGAATCGCCTGCTGATGGCGCCGGTGCGGGACGCCGCGGGCGACATGGCCTATTTCTTCGCCAGCCAGGTCGACGTGACGATCGAGCGCGAGAAGGTCGAGGGGCTGGAGAGCCACAACGCCGCCCTGATGGCCGAAGTGTCCGATCGGCTCCACTCCCAGGAGGAGAGCGCGGCCCGGCTCGCCTTCGCCACCGAGGCGGGGCGACTCGGCATCTGGGAGCAGGACCTTCGGACCGGGGCGCTGACGGCTTCCAGCATCACCAAGGAGACCTTCGGCCGGGACCGTGGCGACCCGATCACCCCCGCGGATCTCGAGGCGGCGGTCCACCCGGACGACCGTGACGCCCGGGCCGCCGCGTGGCTCCGCAGCCTGGAGGCGGGTGCCGATTACGACGTCGAGTACCGGATCGTCGTGCCCGATCGCACGATCCGCTGGGTCCAGATGCGGGCGCAGGTGGTGCGCGACGAGGCGGGCGACGTGCTGCGGATCTCGGGCGTGTGCCTCGACGTCACGGACCGCAAGATCGCCGACAGCCGCCGGTCCGCCATGGTGGAACTCGGCGACCGGATCCGCGACATCGACGCACCCGAAGACCTCGCCTTCGCGGCGGCGGAGATCCTGGGCCGCACCCTCGGGGTGAGCCGGGCCGGCTACGGCATCGTCGACCTCGCGGCCGAGACGATCGAGATCGTGCGCGACTGGACCGCGCCCGGGGTGAACAGCATCGCCGGGCGGCTGCGGTTCCGCGACTACGGCAACTACATCGACGACC
This sequence comes from Lichenihabitans sp., assembly GCA_965214345.1. GTDB lineage: Bacteria > Pseudomonadota > Alphaproteobacteria > Rhizobiales > Beijerinckiaceae > Lichenihabitans. The sequence continues at coordinate 414,813 of CBDCBJ010000001.1, forward strand.
TCAGGCGCGGTGAGCTCGCGGCCGTCGCCGACGCCCGGACCGATCCGCGAACGTCGGATCGGGCCGATGAACTGGTGGCGATCGACGCCTGCGCGTTCCTCAACCTTCCGGTGACGGAATCGTCCGGCCTCGTCGCCCTGCTCTTCGTCAACAACACGGAGGCCCGCCACTGGACGGCGGACGAGATCGGCTTCGTGCGCGACGTGGCCGAACGGACCCGGGTCGCGATCGAGCGCCTGCGCGCGGAGGCTTCGCTCCTCGCCCTGACCCAGTCGCTGGAGGTCGAGGTCGAGGCCCGCACGCGCGAACGGAACCGGCTGTGGGACACGACGAACGACCTCATGGGGACGGCCGGGCTCGACGGCATGCTGAAGGAGGTGAACCCGGCCTGGGAGCGCAATCTCGGCTGGGACAGGGCGACCCTGCTGGGCCGGCCCTTCCTCGACATCGTCGATCCCGCCGACCACGCCGAGACCGCGCAGTTGCTCGTCCGCCTGGCCCGCGGCGAGGCCGTGACGGGCTTCATGGACCACCTGCGCACCCGCGGCGGGGACTACAGGACCGTGATGTGGAACGCCGTCCCGGCGGGGCACGAATATTTCATCGTCGGGCGGGACGTCACCGAGCAGCGCCAAGCCGAGGACGCCCTGCGCCAGTCGCAGAAAATGGAAGCTGTCGGCCAGTTGACGGGCGGCCTCGCCCACGATTTCAACAATCTCCTCACGGGCATCTCGGGCAGCCTGGAACTGCTCGGCACGCGTGTGCGCCAGGGCCGCATCGACGACATCGAGCGCTACGTCGTGGCGGCCCAGGGCGCCTCCAAGCGCGCCGCGGCGCTGACCCATCGCCTCCTCGCGTTCTCGCGCCGCCAGACGCTCGACCCGCGCCCGACCGACGTGAACCGGCTGATCCACGACATGGCGGACCTGATCCGACGGACCGTGGGGCCGGCGATCCATCTCGAAGTGGTCGGCACCGTGGGGCTCTGGACCGCGCTGGTCGACCCGAACCAGCTCGAGAACGCGCTGCTCAACCTCGCCATCAACGCCCGCGACGCCATGCCGGACGGCGGGCGGCTGACGGTCGAGACCGGCAATCGCTGGATGGACGAGCGCGCCGCACGCCAGCGCGACCTGCCGCCGGGGCAATACCTGTCGCTCTGCGTCTCCGACACCGGCACCGGCATGGCGCCCGACGTCATCGCCCGGGCCTTCGACCCCTTCTTCACCACCAAGCCCATCGGGCAGGGGACGGGCCTCGGCCTCAGCATGATCTACGGCTTCGCCCGCCAATCGGGCGGTCAGGTGCGGATCTATTCGGAGATCGGTCAGGGCACCATGGTGTGCCTCTACCTGCCGCGCCACTACGGCGACGGCGACGGCACGGGTCAGGACACGGCGCGGGCCGGCGAGGCCCCGCGCGCCCTCGACGGCGAGACCGTGCTGGTGGTGGACGACGAGCCCACCGTGCGCATGCTCGTGGTCGACGTGCTGGCGGACCTCGGCTACGCCTCCATCGAGGCCGAGGACGGCCCGTCCGGCCTCAAGGTGCTGCAGGGGGGCGCCCGCGTCGACCTGCTCGTGACCGACGTCGGCCTGCCCGGCGGCATGAACGGGCGGCAGGTGGCGGATGCCGCGCGCGTGATGCGGCCCGGCCTGAAGGTGCTGTTCATCACCGGCTATGCCGAGAACGCCGTCCTGGGCAACGGCCACCTCGACCCCGGCATGGAGGTGCTCACCAAGCCTTTCGCCATCGACGACCTCGCCGCGCGGATCCGCGGGTTGATCGATTGAGCCTCGAGGATATCGGCCCCGCCGCGGACGGGTCCGATCGACCGGGGGTCCTGGCGGACGGCCGCCGGACGTCCCACGCCGCGCTGCGGGCGCGCGCCCGGCGCGCGGCGTGGGGGTTCCGCGGCCTCGGGGTCGGGGAGGGCGACGCCGTGGCTTTGCTGCTCGGCAACGGGACGCCGTTCCTCGAGGCCTCGCTCGCCGCGACCCTGGCGGGCGCCCATCCGGTGCCGATCGACACCGGCGCGTCGGCCGACGACGTCGCCTTCATCCTGCGCGACTGCTCGGCGAAGCTGCTCGTCGTCGGCGCCGGGCATCTCCCGGCGCTGCGGCCGTCGCTGCCGCCAGACCTGCCGTGCGTCGCCGTCGTGGACGCGCCGGCCTGGGAGGGCTGGACCGCGCTCCATCCGCCCCTCGCCGGCGCCGAGACGGCCCGGCGCGGCGGCGTGACCTACACGTCCGGCACGACGGGGCGGCCGAAGGGCATCCGCCGCGCGCCGGCCCCCGCCGGATCGCGCCCGACCCGCGCGCTGCGCGTCTACGGCTTCGACCGGCCGGGCGCCGCCGTAGCATTGGTCGACGGCCCCCTCTTCCACGCCGTGCCCAACGCCTATGCCCGGCTGGCGCTCGGCGCCGGCGCCGACATCGTGCTCCGGCGGCAGGTCGACCCCGAGGCGACGCTGCGGGCGATCGCGGACCACGGCGTCACACATCTCCACGTCGTGCCCGGCGCCATGGCGCGCCTCCTCGCGCTGCCCGAGGCCGTGAGGCATCGCCACGACCTGTCGTCGCTGCGCCACGTCGTCCACGGCGCGGCCCCGTGCCCGCCGCACGTCAAGCGCGCCATGGTGGCCTGGTGGGGGCCGGTGATCCACGAATATTACGGGTCGACCGAGACGGGCCTGCTCACCCTGCAGGACTCGGCCGAGGCCCTGGCGAAGCCCGGGGGCGTCGGCCGCGCCCTGCCGGGCATCGCGCTCCACATCCTCGACGGCGACGGCCGCCCGCTGCCCCGGGGCGAGATCGGCGATGTCTACGCCGGCTCGGACACGCTGCACGACTTCACCTACATCGGCCAGGCGGAGCGGCGCGCCGCGATCGGCCGCGGCGACCTCGTGACGGCCGGCGACCGCGGCTGGATGGACGCGGACGGCACGCTGTTCCTCGCCGGCCGCGCCGCCGACGCCCTCCGGGTCGGTGGCGCCACCTTGCATCCCGCGGCCGTCGAGGCGGCGTTGGCGGCTCTGCCCGGCGTCGCGGATTGCGCCGTGCTCGGCCTTCCGGGGCAGGGCGGCGGCGATGAGCTGGTGGCCTGCGTGTCGCCGCTGCCCGGCGCGGCGCTCGACCCCGAGGCCCTGCGTGAAGCGCTGGCGGCGCGGGTCGCACCGGAGGCGGTGCCGCGCCGGATCGTCCTCTTCGCGCGGCTGCCGCGCGAGGATTCGGGCAAGCTGTTCAAACGCCGGCTGGCCGCCACCATCGCCGGCCCGCCCCCATCGGGCGCGTGATCGCCGGCGCCCCGGGGGGCGTCAGGCCAGTCCGGCGGCGGTCCGGAGGGCGGCGTTGATGCGGTCCTGCCAGCCGGGGCCGTCCGCCTGGAACCGCTCCAGCACGTCCTCGTCGATCCGCAGCGTCACGCTCTGGCGGGCGCCCGGGATGGCGGCCGGCTTCGCGGCCGGAGGCGGCGCAGGGGATTGGCCGCCCTTGCCGAACACGGCTTCGGCGGCCGCGAAGGGGTCGCGCGGCCTGCGGGGTCTGTCCATGGCGGTCCATCCTGTGCGACGAGGTCATCGTCAGCCTGTTTGGCGATCGATGGCGGGCGCCGCAAGAGCCGTCAGCGGACGTCGTCGCGCCACCGTGACGACGTCGATCCCGCCTTGAAGGTCGCGGGCCAATTTGTAAGTCTCAGCAGGCAGAGTACGCTTTGCCACATTTTGTTGGAAGACCCACATGGATTGGGCGAAAATCGCGCCGCCGCTGGCCGCTGCCTCGGCCGTACTCGTCGCGTGTCTCGCGGCCATTTTGGCTTTCGTGAACTCTGAAATTCAGAAATCTCGGAAACGTCATGACCTATACCGCCTGCTAAAAGCAGAGATCACCAATCTCGAATGTCATTGTCGATTATCTTCAAATGATATTCGGGCAACAGGAGTCATTGAAATAGCACGATTGCGAATGGCTCGATTTCGCGAGGGCAATATGCTTCTTTTTGACTCTAAAGAGGCTTATCTTCTTAATGAAAACATATGCCAAGATGTCATAACCCTGTTTTTACTTTCCAGAAACAATGATATTGTCTTAGACGAACTTGTATTAGCGTTGAGATCTGAAACGGCCGATGCTGAAAGTTTCAAACACCGGATTGTCATGATCCGGAACAGACTCTCTCAAACTGCTGAGCTCGCGACGAGGGTTTTGAACAATCTTGAACACTTTGCGAGACACCCCAAGCGCTATAGCCGGCCAACTATTGATTGGTGAAGCTCTATTGTGACGACCGGCAAGCTGCATGCTTGAGATGGATAGGTGTCGATGGCGTCGAAGATGTCACGTTCATCGTAAAAAATCTCGTCAACTTCGACCTGGCGGCATCAGACGAACCCGTCCGTCTCATCTGGTACTATATTTTGTATCAAATTGGCCTCGACGAAATCCATATCAGGGGCTCTCAGCCATCGACGACGGCAACCCCGCCGAATACAAGCTGACCACACCCCGCTTTTGGCCGCGGCTTGCCATCGCGCCCCCGCCCGCGTAAGACGCGCTCTCGCCCGCCGACACCCTTGGAGGCACGGGCGAGCCTGTCGACGGCCGCATCGGGCGGCCGTTTCGCATTTTCGAGGACTGAACAATGGCAGCGACCAAGACCATCGCGGCCGTGGCGCGCAGCGGGCTCGGCAAGGGGGCCTCCCGCAGCATCCGCCGCGAGGGCCGCGTGCCGGCCGTGATCTACGGGGGCGGCGACGCGCCCGAGGCGATCTCGCTGAACTTCAAGGAAGCCCACAGGCACATCTATGCCGGCCACTTCCTCACCACGATCTTCGAGGTCGACATCGAGGGCCGCAAGGAGCGCGTGATCCCGCGCGACTACCAGCTCGACAAGGTGAAGGACCTGCCGCTCCACGTCGACTTCATGCGGCTCAAGCCCGGCTCGAAGCTGCGCCTCGAGATCCCGCTGAACCTCGTCAACGTCGAGCAGTCGCCCGGCGTCAAGCGCGGCGGAACCGTCAACATCGTCCGCCACACGGTGGAGATGCTGGTGCCGGCCGACAACATCCCGGACTCGCTCTCGGCCGACCTCTCGACCCTCGACATCGGCGGGTCGCTGCACATCTCGGCGGTGACGCTGCCCGAAGGCTGCGCCCCGGTGATGCGCGACCGCGACTTCACCCTGGCGACGATCGTGGCGCCCTCCGGCCTCGCCGAGGCCAATGCCGACGACGCCGCGGCGGCAGCGGCGGCCGAGGCCAAGGCGGCGGCCGGCGCCAAGAGCGGCAAGAAGGCCCCGCCGAAGAAGTGAGCCTCTCGGCCTGACGACAGGCGTCGCCCGCTGCGGCGGGCGGCGCCGGCGGCCACGCGACGTCGGGAGACCACCAACCCGGAACGGATGCGATGCTGCTCGTCGTCGGCCTCGGCAACCCCGGCGCCCAATATGCCGGCAACCGCCACAACATCGGCTTCATGGCGGTCGACGCTATCGCGCGGACGCACCGCGCCTCCCCCTTCCGGTCTCGCTTCCAGGGTCTCGCCGCCGATTGCGTCGTGGACGGCGAGAAGGTTGTGCTGCTGAAGCCGTCGACCTTCATGAACGACAGCGGCCAGGCGGTCGGCGCCGCGGCGCGGTTCTTCAAGCTGGGGCTCTACGACATCGCGGTGCTCCACGACGAACTCGACCTCGCGCCGGGCAAGCTCCGCGTGAAGACCGGCGGCGGCAACGCCGGCCACAACGGGCTGCGTTCGGTCACGGCCCATCTCGGCAACGACTACAGGCGCCTCCGGCTCGGCATCGGCCATCCGGGCGACAAGGCCCTCGTCCACGCCTTCGTGCTCAACGACTTCGCCAAGGCCGAGCGCGGCTGGGTGGAGACGCTCTGCGACGCCGTCGCCGACCATGCCGGGCTCCTGGTCCAGCGCCAGGATCCGGCCCTGCAGAACAAGGTGCATCTGCGCATGGCGGCGGCCGGCTTCGGCGACGTGGGCCTGCCGGAACGCTGAGCCCAACCGGTACCGGTCACTTTTGCACCCTCCTCCTCTGGCGTCACCGCCTCCGCCGAGGCACATGGGGCGGAACAGCATCGCCGGGGAGGCCGACATGGACAGGATCGAGATCGCGGGCTTGAGCGTCGCCGCCCCGCTGCAACGGTTTCTGGAAGGGGACGTGTTCGCCAGCGCCGGCGTGGCATCCCGGGATTTCTGGGCCGGCTATGCCGACATCCTGAAGGACCTCGGCCCGCGGCTCGGGGCGCTGCTGGCGAAGCGCGACGACCTCCAGTCGAGGATCGACGCCTACCACGGCTCCCGCCGCGGCCAGCCGATCGACCAGGCTCACTACCTCGGCTTCCTGCGCGAGATCGGCTACCTGCTGCCCGAGGCGCCCGCGGGCGCGGTGGCGACCATCGGCGTCGACGACGAGATCGCCCGCCAGGCCGGCCCGCAGCTCGTCGTGCCGATGTCGAACGCCCGCTACGCGTTGAACGCCGCCAATGCGCGCTGGGGCTCGCTCTACGATGCGCTCTACGGCACCGATGCCGTGCCCCACGAGGGCGCCGCCGTGACGGGCAAGGGCTACAACGCGGCTCGCGGCGCCCTGGTGATCGCCAGGGCCAAGGCCTTCCTGGACGGCGCCGTGCCGCTCGCCGGCGCCTCCTACACGGACCTCGCGGGGCTGGCGATCGAGGACGGGAGACTCGTGGCCCGGCTGGCGGACGGCCGCACCACCGGCTTCGCCTCGCCCGGCGGCCTCGTGGGATATACAGGCGACGCCGCCGCGCCGAAGACGGTGCTGCTGCGCCACAACGGCCTCGGCGTCGAACTCGTCATCGACCGGGGCTCGACGGTCGGCCGCGGCGACCCGGCGGGCCTGTCGGACGTGGTGCTCGAATCCGCCGTCTCGACCATCATGGACATGGAAGATTCGGTCTCCGTCGTGGATGCCGACGACAAGGTGGACCTTTACCGCAACTGGCGGGGCCTCGTGGAGGGCACGCTGACGGCGTCCTTCCCCAAGGGCGGCCAGACCGTCGAGCGCCGCATGAACTCGGACCGGACCTACACGGCGCCGGGCGGCAGCACCGTCACGGTGCCGGGCCGCTCGCTGATGCTGATCCGCAACGTCGGCCACCACATGTTCACCGACATCGTGACGCGCGACGGGGCCGAGACCCCCGAGGGCTTCCTCGACGCCGCCGTCTCGGTGCTGATTGCCAAGGCCGACCTCGCGGCGCGGCGCAACAGCCGCGCCGGCTCGATCTACATCGTCAAGCCCAAGATGCACGGCCCCGACGAAGTGGCGCTGACGAGCGACCTGTTCGCCTGGGTGGAGAGGCTGGTCGGCGCGCCGGAGAACAGCGTCAAGATGGGCATCATGGACGAGGAGCGCCGCACCTCGGCCAACCTCGCCCACGCGATCCTGGCCGCCCGGGACCGCGTCGTCTTCATCAACACGGGCTTCCTCGACCGCACCGGCGACGAGATCCACACCGACATGGAAGCCGGGCCCATGGTGCGCAAGGACGCCATGAAGGCCACCGCCTGGATAAAGGCCTACGAGGACAACAACGTCGACGTCGGGCTGCGGCTCGGGCTGCCGGGCCGCGCCCAGATCGGCAAGGGCATGTGGGCGGCGCCGGACCGGATGGCCGACATGCTGGCGCAGAAGGGCGGCCACCCGAGGGCGGGCGCCACCACCGCCTGGGTGCCGTCGCCGACCGCCGCGACGCTCCACGCCATGCACTACCACGAGATCGACGTCGCGGCGCGCCAGGGCGAGCTGAAGGGCCGCGCGCCGGCCCGCCTCGAAGACCTGCTGAAGATCCCGGTCTCGCCGTCCAACTGGGCGCCCGACGCCGTGCAGGGGGAGCTCGACAACAATCTGCAGGGCATCCTGGGCTACGTGGTGCGGTGGGTCGACATGGGGGTCGGCTGCTCCAAGGTGCCGGACGTCCACGACATCGGCCTGATGGAGGACCGCGCCACGCTGCGCATCTCCTCCCAGCACGTGGCCAACTGGCTGGCCCATGGCATCGTGACGGAAGCCCAGGTGAGGGAGACGCTGCGCCGCATGGCGGCCGTGGTGGACCGCCAGAACGCCGCCGACCCGGACTACCGCGACATGGCGCCGAGCTTCGACGGCGAGGCGTTCCGGGCGGCCTCGGACCTCGTCTTCGAGGGACGGGTGCAGCCGAACGGCTACACGGAGTTCGTCCTGCATGCCCGGCGGCGGGCGGTGAAGGCCGCGGCGGCACGGAGGGGGTGAGGTGACACGCCTTCCGGATGACGGGTTCGGGTGACCTCCGAGCGGTTGCGCCCCGTCCGCCTCCTCCACCATGCTCCGCATGGTCCCCCTCCTCCGCAAGCGGAGGAGGACCGAGCGGCGCCCGTCGTGCGTTGATCCTCCTTTGCGGAGCGGAGGAGGGGGACCGCGCGAAGCGCGGTGGAGGAGGCGGACGGGGCGCCACCGAGCCCATCAGTCGGATGCCGTGGTGCGCCGGCCGACAGGCCGATCGCCCGCTGCGGCTCACCCCGCGCGAGGGCCAGGACAAGGGTATGATTCATCGAGCGAGGCGATCAGCCGTCCGAGCGCGACGGACGCGGATCCAGAACGGACGGGTGCCGGCTCATCCCGTCGACGTGGCGGCCGCCCTCGGGCGTGACGGCGGCCGGGGCGGCAGCTCCGTCGTCCGGCTGCGCCTCGGTGCCCCGTGCCCTCTCGGCGATCTCTCGCTCGGCTTGGCGCCAATGGGCGTCCTGGTAACCGTCGGCGTAGCCGCTCTCCACCCAGAGCTGGTAGGCCCGGGCCCGGATGGCGGCGTCGTTGCTGTGGTCGGCCATGCGTCACTCCCGGAGGCCCGGCGTCATGAGCGCACCGGTCGAGACGAGGACGCGGCCGCGAGGACTTGGGTTCCGATCTTCGCCTCGCGGGCGGCGTTCCGCGCCGAGGCGGAGGCGCTGGTCGGCGGGGCATCGCCGCCCTGACAGGGCTCAGCTCTTCGGCGTGCCGGGCTCGGACGGCCTGTCGGTCTCGATCTCCGTCCCGTCCTGGCTCCAGCGCGTGTGGAACGAGCCCTCCGCGTCGAGGCGACGGTAGGTGTGGGCGCCGAAATAGTCGCGCAATCCCTGCAGCAGGTTGGCGGGACCGCGCGAGCGGCGCAGGCCGTCGTAGTAGGACAGCGAGGACGAGAAGGCCGGGATCGCCACCCCGTGCTCGACCGCCAGCATCACGACCCGGCGCCACGCCGGCTCGGCCTTGAGCATCGCGTCGCGGAAGTAGTCCTCGAGGATCAGGTTGGGGATCGTGTCGCTGGCCTGGTAGGCCTCGCGGATGCGGTTCAGGAACCGCGCCCGGATGATGCAGCCGCCGCGCCAGATCGTGGCGACCTCGCCGAGCCTGAGATGCCAGCCGTAATCCTTCGAGGCCGCCGTCATCTGCTCGAAGCCCTGCGCATAGGCGACGATCTTGGAGGCATAGAGCGCATCGCGCACGGCGTCGATGTCGGCCTGCGAGGCTTTGGACCCCTTCGGCTGCGCGAAGGGCAGCAGCTTCTCGGCCTCGCCGCGCAGCACCCGCCGGCCCGACAGGGCGCGGGCGAAGACCGCCTCCGTGATGCCGGTCAGCGGCACGCCGAGGTCGAGCGCGTTGGCGGCGGTCCAGCGGCCGGTGCCCTTCTGCTCGGCCTCGTCGACGATGCTGTCGACGAGCGCCCCGCCGGTCTTGGCGTCGCGCTTCTGGAGGACCTCGGTCGTGATGTCGATGAGGTAGCTGTCGAGGTCGCTCGACTTCCAGCTCTCGAAGATGTCGGCGATGGCCGGGGCGTCGAGCCCATAGACCGTCTTGAACAGGTCGTAGGCCTCGGTGATGAGCTGCATGTCGGCATATTCGATGCCGTTGTGCACCATCTTGACGTAGTGGCCGGCGCCGCCCAGCCCGATGTAGGCGGCGCAGGGCTCGCCGTCGACCTGGGCGGCCATCTTGGTCACCATCGGGGCGATGCGCTCATAGGCCTCGCGCTCCCCGCCCGGCATCATCGAGGGGCCGAGCAGCGCGCCCTCCTCGCCTCCCGACACGCCCATACCGATGAAGCGCAGGCCCTTGTCCTTCAGCTCGCGGTAGCGGCGGTCGCTGTCGGAGAAGAGGGAATTGCCGCCGTCGATGACGATGTCGCCCGCCTCGAGATGGGGGACGAGGTCGCCGATGACGTCGTCGACCGGCTGGCCGGCCTTGACCATGATGATCATGGCGCGGGGCTTCGCCAGCGAAGCCACGAAGCCGGCGATGTCCTTCGACGGGGTGAAGCGGCCCTCGTGGCCGAACTCGCCCATCAGCGCATCGGTGCGGCCGCCGTGGCGGTTGTAGAGCGCCACGCCGAACCCCTTGCGGGCGGCGTTGCGGGCGAGGTTGGCACCCATCACGGCGAGGCCGATGACGCCGATGTCGCAGAGTTCGGTCACGTGTCTTCCTCCGAGGATCGCCGCCGGACACGCGATCGTCCGTGGCTCGTCGCCCCCTCTCCATGCTCGCCGACAGCGATCCTGGCAAGGCGCATGCCGCCGATCGCCCGGACGCGCGGGCTGGCGGGCGGCGCCGTGGGAAAGGCCGCCTTCGGGACGCTCGCCGTCACTGCGGCATCTTGCAATCCCCGTTGGCCGGGAACGCGACGGCGGCCGGTATCGTGGCGAGCACGTCGAACCAGGCATGCGGCTCGGTCACCTCGGCCGACGGCTTGACCTTGACGACGTAGAGGTCGTGGACGACGGCGTGATCGGCGGCGCGGAACTCGCCGGCATGGGCGAACATGTCGTGGAACGCGTGCCCATCCAGCGTACGGACCACGGCGTCGGCCTCCGTCGTGCCGGCCGCCCGCACGGCCGTCAGCCATTGCGTGGTGGCGGAATAGTCGGCGGCCTGGGCCTCCGTCGGACGCTGCCCGTCATGACCGGCGGCGTAGCGGTCGGCCCAGGCGCGGGACGCGGCGTCGAGGCCCCAATACCAGGGCACGGCCGCCACCACGCCGGCGTAGCCGTCCTTCACCCGGTCGACGTCCGACAGGTAGAGCAGCGCGGTCGTCACCTGCGCGTTCAGCCCTGCCCCCGTGGCGGCCGCGACGGCGGTGTCGCCCCGCGCGCCGTCGCCGAACATCGCCACCACGTCCGGGCCGAGCCCACGCACGTCGGCCATGACGGCCGCGTAATCCGTGGTCGCCGGCGGCACGACGAAGGATTTCAGCACCTCGCCGCCGTGGGCCTTGATGGCGGACGTGAAGGTGGCGACCGCGCCGCGCCCGTAGCCGGCGTCCTCGGCGACCATGACCCAGCGTTTGCCCTTCGGCTGCGCGGCGAGATAGTCGGCCGTCGCGGTCTCGATCGCGAGCCCGTCGAAGGAATAGTGGTAGACGTAGCGGCTGCAGGCGGCGCGGGTGAGGGTGGGGACGGCGGAGCCGGTGCTGATCGCGATCTTCCGCCGCTCCGTCGCGACCTTGCTTACGGCGAGCGCGATCGGTGAGTTCTGGACGTCCATCAGCAGGTCCGCGCCGGCGTCGAAGGCCTGGGCGGCCAGGCCGGGCGCCTCGGCGGGCTTGTTGTGGTCGTTCAGCGCATCGACCACCACGGGCCGCCCGAGCACCGAACCACCGAAGTCGGCCACGGCCATGCGGGTCGCGTCCACACCGCCGAGGCCCGACCTCGCATTGTAGAGGTCGTTGTCGAGGTCGGCGATCACGGTGATGCGGATCGGCGTCGGATCCGCCGCCCAGGCGGCGGTGCCGAGGAGGGTGGCGGCGAGCACGGTGAGCGTCGATCGGATCGGCATGGGTCGTCTTCCCCGGGAGGTGGTTGCAAGCGACCGGGTTCGAACGCAACCGGATGGCTTTTTTCAGCCGGCCGCGGCGGCCAGGGGCAAGGGCGTCGCGGGAGCCGAGGTGCCACGGACCGGCATCGCACCCCGGCCCGACGGCTGACATCGACCGGGTCTCCGCGTTATGCGTGGGGCGACCCGGGCCGGGCCTCGCGATGCGGCGGTCGATCGCGACATCCGCTCGGCCCGGCGAAGGGAGTCGGTCCATGAAGGCGGCGATCGTCACGGCGGCCGGCCAGGCGCCGGTCTACGGCACCTTCCCCGAGCCGGTCGCGGGGCCGGGCGAGTGCGTCGTCGCGGTGGCGGCCTCGGCGCTGAGCCACCTCGCCCGGGGGCGGGCCGAGGGCACGCATTACAGCGCGGCCGGCGCCTTCCCCTTCGTGCGGCGTCGACGGCGTCGGCCGGCTCGCCGAGGGGCGGCGCGTCGCCTTCCTGCTGCCGCGGGCGCCGCACGGCGGCATGGCGGAGCGCACCCTCGTCCCGGCGTCGCGCTGCGTCCCCGTGCCGGACGCGCTCGACGACGTCGCCGCGGCCGCGCTGATCAACGCCGGCATGTCGTCCTTCGCGGCCTTCACCGAGCGGGCGAGGCTCATGCCGGGCGAGACCGTGCTGGTCAACGGCGCCACGGGCGCGGCCGGCCGGCTCGCCGTGGCGGTCGCCCGCCACCTCGGCGCGGGGCGCGTCGTCGCGGCGGGGCGCGACCCGGCGAAGCTCGCGGGCCTCGGCGCCGACGCCACCGTGGCCCTCGGCGCCGACGGCCCGACGCTCGACGCGCGACTGGGCGCGATCTTCGCCGCGGGTGTCGACGTCGTGATCGACTACCTCTGGGGCACCAGCGCCGAGCGCCTGCTGGCCGCGGCCGTCCGATCGCAGCCGGAGGTCCGGCCGCTCCGCTTCGTCCAGGTCGGCAACATGACCGGGCGCGAGGTCGCCGTGCCGGCGGCGGCCCTGCGCGCCAAGGCCATCGCCCTGATGGGCAGCGGCCTCGGCAGCGTGCCGCTCGACCGCCTCACCGCCTGCGCGGCCGCCGCGTTGCAGGCCGCTGCGGCCGGCGGCTTCGCCGTCGAGGCGACCCGCGCGGTGCCGCTGGAAAAGGTCGAGGGGGTTTGGTCGGAGCCAGATGGGGGACGGCGGGTGGTGTTCGTGGTGGGGGCGGCGGGCGGATAGGTTCCGGAGCGCTTAGGCTGAGCGCAGCAGCAGGCCGCGCCGTTAGGCATCTAGGCTTAGATGCGCCAGGTCCCGACCTTCAGGGTCGCCACCTTGCGGACGTTCGGGTGCGTCCTCGATGAGCCGGAGTCGACCCAGATAGAGCGTAGGCGGGCGCTGGAGGCTCACCCCGAGGCGGAAGTAGGTCCGCTACACATACGAATGGTCCAACCCGCCCAGTCACGCATGTCGCCGGTTCGTTTTGGGTACACTTCAAGCGAATCGGCGGTTCCGACCGCGTGCGACCTGACCCGCCTGTTCCGCAGGTCCCCCCGAGCGTCCGAAAACCGGCAGTTCAAGGCTGCCAAGCTTTCCCATTTACCCACGTGTATCGGGTGATCTCGAGAAAACTCCATTGAGGACGGATTTTGGGGGAAGCGGCACCCCTGTTGCGGTCCAGAATGCCTTCTATCATCGGCCATCCCGACAATCTTTCATTTGCGGGAAGATAAAGGAAGGTCGTGGATGCTTCACTGATCGACCATGCAGTCAGGATCTTCAGCTGTAGCCGTGTCAGCCCACCCGCCTCCGGTCCACATGCAAGGCAAAGCCGGAGGCGCCCGGATCGCCCAGTTCGGGGCGCAGCTCCAGGCTGGGAATCTGATAGTCGCCGCCGTTCTGCATCCGATACGGGATGGGCGCGGTGGTCTCAATGTTGCACATCCGCGTCCTCAGCTGATCCGCCACTTGCCGGAACCCGGCTTCGTCCATCCGGTCCACGCGGCAAGCCACGAAGGGCGGCAGGACGGTGTAGCCGGGATAGTAGAGGATGCCATGGTTGATCGGGAACAGGATGTCGTCGATCGGGCCGTTGACGCCACGCGGAGCATAGTGCGTCGCCCACCCGCCGACCGTGACGACCAGCATGGCGCGCTTGCCGGCCAGCGTGCCTTCTCCGAAACGGTCGCCCCAGTGCGTATCGCTCTGCTCGCCGACCCCGTAGGCGAAGCCCAAAGCATATACGCGATCCACCCAGCCCTTGAGTATGGCCGGCATCGAGTACCACCAAAGGGGAAACTGGAGGATCAGCGTGTCGGCCCAGAGCAGCTTCTCCTGCTCCGCCTTCACGTCTGCGGTCAGGTTCCCGGCGGCGAAGGCCTGACCCGATGCGCCCGCCACCCGGAGGCGCTCATCGTATGCCATCTCCGGGAAGTCCGCGCGGTCGACGCTCGCCTTCCATCCCTCGGCATAGAGGTCGCTGACGCGCACCTCATGCCCCTGTGCTTGCAACTCGGCCACGGCGACGTCCCGCAACGCGCCGTTCAGGGAGTGGCGTTCCGGGTGGGCGAAGACGAGAAGAACATTCATGGTGCGATGCTCCTGCTGGAATGCGTTGGTCAGAACTCGACGACGATCTTGCCGAAGTGGCCGCCGGCCTCCTGCAGCCGAAAGGCATCGGCGATGGCGGCGAGCGGGAAGGAGCGGTCGATCACCGGATGGCCGTGAACGGTGTCGATGCCGCGGATCAGGTCCATCTGATGCCGGCGGCTGCCGACGATCAGCCCCTGGAGCCGCTGCTGCCGGGCCATGAGCATGGCCGTCGGCACGGCTCCTGTCCTCCCGGTCAGCACGCCGATCAGAGAGATATGCCCTCCTACGCGCGCGGCCTTGATCGACTGCGCCAGCGTGCCCGGGCCGCCCACCTCCACGACGTGATCCACGCCGGTCCCGCCCGTGAACTCCCGCACCCGATCGCCCCAGTGCTCGTGCCGGCGGTAGTTGATGCCGTGCGCAGCACCCATCGCGCGAAGCCGCTCCAGCTTCTCGTCGGAGGAGGAGGTCGCGATCACCGTGGCCCCCATGGCCCGGGCAATCTGCAGCGCGAAGATCGACACCCCGCCCGTGCCGAGAACCAGCACGCTGTCGCCGACCTTCAGGCCACCGTTGACCACCAGGGCCCGCCACGCGGTCACCCCGGCCGTGGTCAGGGTCGCGGCCGCGGCGTGGCCCCAGCCGGTCGGCGGGTGGGTGAAGGAGGTCGCCGGCGCGACCACCACCTCCCGGGCGAAGCCGTCGATCCCGTCGCCCGGTGTGGTGGCGAAGTCGGCGAGGGTGGCTTCGCCGTCCAGCCAGGTCGGGAAGAAGGTCGACACGACATGGTCGCCGGGCCTGAACTCAGTGACTTCCGAGCCGACTGCCTCGACCACCCCGGCGCCGTCGGCCATGGGGATGCGGCCATCGGCGGCCGGCAGCCGTCCCGTCACCACGCCCAGGTCGTGGAAGTTCAGGGAGGTGGCATGCACCCGCACGCGGATGGCGCTCGGTCCGGGATCACCGGGGTCGGCAAGGTCCACTAGCGTCAGGCCGTCGAGCCCTTGCTGAGGATGAGCCTGGATAGCCTTCATGCGGGTGCTCCTCGGCTGCGCGAGGGCAGCCATTGCAGGACGGTCGCGATCGCCGAGACGACCAGGACGGCGCCGAGGTAAGCCTGGGTCGTGCCCAGGAAGCCGGTCAGCGGAACGGCGAAGCCGGCGGCGATGGGTGGGACGCTCAGGGACAGGTAGGTGATCAGGAAGATCGCTGCGAAGAGTTCCGCACGTTCGTGCAGCGGGGTGAGCGGCACGAGCGACTGAATGAGGCCGCTGAACGATGCGCCCAGCCCGGCGCCGGCGAGCGCGCCTCCGACGAAGAACAGCGCCAGTGCCCCGGTGCCGATCGACGTGAGCAGGAGGCCGACCCCGGCCGTCACCGCCACCATGCCCACGACCGCCATGCGCCCGGGCGGCAGCCCGCGCAGCATCAGCGGGGACACGGCGCCGGCGCCGCACAGCACGGCGACGGTGGCGCCGTTCAGCAATCCGCTGCTGACGCCGAAGACGGTGCGCAGCAGCGACGGCCCGAGCGCGATGACGAAGCCGCACAGCGCCCAGATCGACAGAAGCAACGGCAGCCCACGCCTGAAATCATCACGTGCCGACCGGGCGACATGCACGCTCGGCACCATGGAACGAAGCAGGCCGGGCACCGGTCTTGCCGTCTCGGGGATGAGCACCACGGTCGCCGCACCCAGGCAGAACAGCCCCCCGAGCATCCCGAATGCCCAGATCTCCGCTTTGTCCGTCACCCCGAGCAGCGCCCCGGTGACGAACGCGCCCGTCGCCAAGCCTGCGAGCGGCGAGATGCTGGTGAGCAGGCTGCCGAGCGCCTTGCGTGCCGGCGGCGCCGCCTCGATCACCGCGGCGGACAAAGCGCCGTTGACCACGCCCATGGACAGGCCCTGGACGATCCGGGCGGCCAGCAGTCCGCCGATGCCGTCCGCCGTCAGGAACAGCGCCATGGACGCGACCTGGATCGCCAGCGCCGCGACGATCACCGGCTTGCGTCCCAGATGGTCCGACAGCGAGCCGGCCACGAGCAGCGTCAAGAGAAGCACCAGGGAGTAGATGCTGAACGCGACCGTCAGCATGCCCGGGGAGAAGCCCCACCGCCCTTGGAACACGACGAACAAGGGCGAGGGCACGCTGGCCGACACGAAAAACAGGAACAGGATGGCCGCGAGCAGCGGGAACGCGATCGACGAAGGGCGCTGCGGTTCGAGGGCGAGGGCTTTCGGCAAACTGCTATCCGTGTTGTCGATGGCGGCTTCGGAAACCGAAGCCCGCTCAACATATTGCGCGGTACGTCGCGGTGTTGAAATCGAAGCTTCTACCTCTTATTATCGACCGCATGGATACCAGGAACCTCGATCTCGGCCTGCTCGTCACGCTCGAAGCCCTGCTGGCGGAAGGGAACGTCACGCGCGCCGCCCGGCGGCTGAACCTCAGCCAGCCTGCCTTGTCGGCCAGACTGGCGCGGCTTCGCGACGCGCTTGGCGATCCCCTCCTCATTCCAGCACAGCGCGGGATGGTCCTGACCCAGCGCGCAGTCGAGCTTCAGCACCCGTTGCATGAGGCGCTGGAGGGTGTCCGTAAGGTTGTAGCAGATGGAGCACCGTCCGACCCGGCAACCATTCAGGTCACCCTGGTGATCGCCGCGAGCGACTACGTGCAGTATGCGCTGCTCACCCGCTTCTCGGTCGCGCTCAGGACCGAGGCACCCAAGGTCCGCATTGCCTGGCGTGCCCTCGACGTGCTGGCGCTCGCCACACAGTTGGAGCGCGGCGAGGTCGACCTAGCTCTGGCATCTCCGGACCATGCACCGGCAGCCATGCGCCAGCGTCAGCTCTATCGTGAGGATTACGCGGTGATCGCCCGGCAGGGTCACCCGGCCGTGCAGGGCCGTCTCAGCCTGGATGTATTCTGCGCTTTGGAGCACGTTGTCGTGTCTCCCCAGGGTGGCGGGTTCGCAGGGCCTGCCGATGCGGCACTGGAGGCTGTCGGCCGCCGCCGCGCCGTAGCCCTGTCCACGTCGGACTTTCTGATCGTGCCCGAGGTCGTATCGCGGTCCGACATGATCGCTCTGATCCCACGGCGGATCGCCAATGGCTGGTCGGATCGGGTGCAGGTGATGGAACCGCCGCTCACCATCCCTGGCTTTACCATCGCGAGTATCTGGCACGACCGGACCACTAACCACCCGATACAACGCTGGCTGGGTGAACGGCTGACGACGTTGGCCGCCGAAGGGTAGTTACCGTCGGGACTGCAGGCGCTGCGCACCGCGCTTCCCGAAACACCATCCTTTTCGGGAAGAACCTATCGCCCCTTCACGGCAGCTATCGCCCTGCTTGGTTCCGCGGGCGACCAGATCTCGTCCCACGACCCTACCGATCGGACCAGTTTGCTTAGGGTATGCCCTAAGCAAACCAACCTAGCGCGAGCATTGAGCTTATGGCGTTTAGGCGCTGCTCGACTTGAGAAACGAAGTGCTGGTTCTCGGTTTGCCCACTAACCATGTGATGGATCAATCGGCGGATATGGTATTCTTAATGTACATGCTGAGCGGGTGAACTGGCGGAATTGTCGCCGGTTCGTGCCCTTGCGATCGACGCCCTGAAGCAGACGTTTCGAAAGTCGCCTATGGGTCAGATGCAGACGCCAATCGTCTCATACGGAGCCAGCCCCACGTCTTCGGCGCTAAACATCCTTTTGTCTCCCATGTCCCGCGTCGATCCCGAGCGGGTGCACGGACGCCGAGAGAAAATTTTCACCGAGGCGCGTGCCGCCGACCTCCCGCTGCGGAGCCAAGCCGACTTGTCGACGTTCCGCACCATCGTGCCACCCAGGCCCCCTGGCAGCTCGACAAGCCCACCCACCGCCCTCGGCGCTCGACACCTCACCCAACCCCCTCGCGCCCCCACCCCCTCAAAACAGCCCCAGCAGGATCGGCGCCAGCACGGCCGTCACCAGCGCGTTCAACCCCAGCGCGATCCCGGCGAACGTCCCCGCCACGGTGTCGACCGTGAAGGCCCGCGCGGTGCCGATGCCGTGGGCGGCGAGGCCGGCCGCGAAGCCGCGGGCGGCGTAGTCGGTCATGCCCAGGGCGTCCATCAGCGGCGTCACCATGACGGCGCCGATGATGCCGGTGAGGATGACGAGCGCCGCCGTCAGCGACGGCTGGCCGCCGAGCCGCTCCGACACCGCCATGGCGACGGGCGTCGTCACGGATTTCGGGGCCAGCGACGCCAGCACGTCGCGCGGCGCCCCGAGCGCCGCCGCGAGGCCCACCGCCGAGGCGATCGACACCGCCGAGCCGGCCAGCAGCGCCGCCGCCATGGGGACGAGGTTGCGCAGCACCAGGGCGCGGTTGCGGTAGAGCGGGAGGCCCAGCGCCACCGTGGCGGGGCCGAGCAGGAAATGGATGAACTGGGCGCCGTCGAAATAGGTGCGGTAGTCGGTGTGCGAGGCGAGCAGCAGCGCCCCGACGATCGTGCCGGCGATCAGCACCGCGTTGGCGGCCGGGTGGCGCCCGGTGGACTTGGCGAGCGCGTCGGCGGCGAGCCAGGCGAGCAGCGTGACGGTGAGCCAGAACAGCGGCGCCGTCGACAGGTAGACCCAGAGGCCGAAGACGCTCACGGCCGGTCCCCCGCCGGGCGGGAGCCGTCCGGCCGGCGCGGGACCTCGCCGGCGGCGCCGCGGCCGGTCAGGCGCGACACGCCGACGAACACCAGGACGGTGACGACCAGCGTCAGCGCCGTCGAGCCGACGAGCGACAGGGCGAGCGGCAGCGCCTGGGCCCGCATCAGCCCCCCGTACTGGATGACGCCGACCCCCGCCGGCACGAAGAGCAGGCCGAGGCTGGCGAGCAGCCCGTCGCCGACCCGCCCCACCGGGCTCGCCGCGACGTCGGCGTCCGAGCGCCGGCGGCCCCAGACGGCGAGGCCGGCCACCAGCAGCACCAGCCCCAGCACCGGGCCGGGCACCGGCAGGCCGAGGCCGCGAGACGCGACCTCGCCGGCGAGCTGGCAGACGAGGAGGATCGCGAAACCGAGGACCATGTCGAGCCTTTCCGGCGGGTGCGCCGCGCCGTTCGATGCCCGCCGGGGCGGGGCGCACCACGGGCCGAGATGCCGCTTCCGGCGGCGCGGAATCGGTGCACAATAACCCCCGACTGCCACGAGCCGAAACGGCCGGCCAGTCGCGGAGCGCCCGGCGGGCGCCCGATCTCGGGGGGAAACCACGATGGAATCCACGGCATCACCGCGCGTGAAGCGCATCCAGACGATCTCGCTCGCGCTCCTGGTCACGGCCGGGGTCGTCAACTACGTCGACCGCGCCACGCTCGCCGTCGCCAACCCGCTGATCCGGCAGGATCTCGGCCTCACCATCCCCGACATGGGGCTGCTCCTCTCGGCCTTCCTGTGGGCCTACGCCTTCGCACAGCTCCCCGCCGGCGCCTTCGCCGACCGGGTCGGCCCGCGGCTGACGCTGACGATCGGGCTCGGCTGCTGGTCGCTCGGCCAGATGCTGGGCGGCGCCGTGACGTCCTTCTGGCAGTTCGTCGCGGCCCGCATCGTGCTCGGCGTCGGCGAGGCGCCGCACTTCCCCACCTGTGCGCGCGTCTCGCGCGACTGGTTCAACATCCGCCAGCGCGGCACCGCCACCGGCATCTGGAACTGCGCCTCCGCGCTCGGCTCCTTCATCGCCCTGCCGCTGCTGACCGGCCTGATGGTGGCGTTCGGCTGGCGCGCCATGTTCGTCGCCATGGGGGTGGCGGGGCTGGCGCTGGCGGCCGTGATCTTCCTCGTGTTCCGCAACCCGCGCGAGATGGACCTGACCGCCGGGGAGCGGGCCTTCCTGGCCGAGGGCGACGCGCCCGGCGCCCCGAGCCGCGTCACCTGGGCCGAGTGGAAGCGGCTCTTCGGCTACCGCACGACCTGGGGCATGATCGTGGGCTATTTCGGCTGCATCTACATGACGTGGCTCTACACCGCGTGGCTGCCGAGCTACCTCGAGATCGAGCGGCACTTCACCCTGCAGAAGACCGGCTGGATCGGCTCCATCCCCTTCGCGTTCGGCGTGGTGGGCGGCGTGCTCGGCGGCCGCCTCGTCGACGTGCTGGTCCGGCGCGGCGTCGACCCCATCCGCTCGCGCAAGATCCCCATGGCGTCGGCGCTGGTCGCCACGGCCGCCTTCACGGTGCTGGCGGCCGTCACCCCGAGCGACACGCTGGCCATCGCGTGCATCTCGGCGTCGCTGTTCCTGGTCTACCTCTGCTCCTCGTCCGCCTGGGCCATGGCGTCGGTGGCGGCGCCGGCCAATTGTACGGCCTCGCTCGGCGCCATGCAGAACTTCGGCGGCTACATCGGGGGCGCGCTGGCGCCGACCGTGACGGGCTTCATCGTGGGGGCGACGGGCCATTTCTCCATCGCCTTCATCACCGGCGCCGCCATCGCGCTCGTCGCCGCCATCGGCTACTGGACGCTGATCCAGGAGCCGATCCCGGCCGTCCCGTTCGGCGGCCGAATCGTCGGGGGGCTCCGGGCGGCGGAGTGAGGCCGGGCGCGATCGGGTCCGTTCCGTCCGCGCCGCTCCTGCGCTACAGAGGCGGGGGCGGCCGGGCCGCCCCGGCGGGAGCGGTCCCGCCCGCGAGCGCGAGAGGCCGGTGCGGATGATCCAACGATCGAGCGGGTGCTTCGGGCCGGTCCGCCGCCGCGGGGCGATCGACCTCGGCCCCGGCGCGGCGGGCGCCTGACCCGTGGCGTCCGACGCCGACATCGCCCGCGCGGCGGTGCTGAAACCCATCGCCGAGATCGGCGCCAGGGCCGGCCTCGCCCCCGAGGCGCTCTACCGCTACGGGCCCCACAAGGCCAAGGTCTCGTTCGACGCCATGGCGGCGCTGCCCCCGCGGCGCGGCCGCCTCGTCCTCGTCACCGCCATCAGCCCGACGCCGGCCGGCGAGGGCAAGACCACGACGACGATCGGCCTCGGCGACGCGCTGAACCTGATCGGCCGCCGCACGGTCATCTGCCTGCGCGAGCCCTCGCTGGGGCCGTGTTTCGGCCTGAAGGGCGGCGCCAACGGTGGCGGCCGCGCCCAGGTGGTGCCGCAGGACGAGATCAACCTCCACCTCACGGGCGACTTCCACGCGCTGACGGCGGCCAACAACCTCCTGTCGGCGATGATCGACAACCACGTCTACTGGGGCAACCCGCTCGGCCTCGACCCGTCGCGCATCACCTGGCGCCGCGCGCTCGACATCAACGACCGCGCGCTGCGCGACGTCGTGGTGGGCCTCGGCCGCAACGGCGCCGTGCGGCAGGACGGGTTCGACCTCACGGTCGCGTCCGAGACCATGGCGGCCTTCTGCCTGGCGACGTCGCTGCAGGACCTCGCGGGGCGGCTCGGCCGCATGGTGATCGGCCAGGATGCGGCGCGCCAGGACGTGACGGCGGAGGGCGTGAAGGCCGTCGGCGCCATGACGGCGCTGCTGCGCGACGCGTTCCAGCCGAACCTCGTCCAGACGATCGACGGCTCGCCGGCCCTGGTCCACGGCGGGCCCTTCGCCAACATCGCCCACGGCTGCAATTCCGTGGTGGCGACCGACCTCGCCCTCCGGCTCGCCGACTACGTGGTCACGGAGGCGGGCTTCGGCGCCGACCTCGGGGCGGAGAAGTTCTTCGACATCAAGTGCCGCTCGGCCGGGCTCGAGCCCGCCGCCGCCGTCGTGGTGGCGACCGTGCGGGCGCTGAAGATGCACGGCGGCGTCGCCAGGGCGGACCTCGGCGCCGCCGACCCCGCAGCGGTGCGGCGCGGCGCCGCCAACCTCCGCCGCCACGTCGAGAACGTGCGGAAGTTCGGCGTCCCCGCCGTGGTGGCGATCAACCATTTCACCGCCGACACCCCGGCGGAACTCGCCGAAGTCTTCGCCTGCTGCGCGGCGCTCGGCGTCGACGCGCACCTCTGCCGCCACTGGGCCGAGGGCGGCGCGGGCGCGGTGGACCTCGCCGGCGCCGTGGCGGCGCTGGCCGACGGCGGCACGGCGCGGTTCCGCCCGCTCTACCCCGACGCGCTGCCGCTCGCCGGCAAGATCGAGACGGTGGCGCGCGACATCTACCGCGCCGACGGCGTGGCGCTGGCGCCCGCGGCCGCGAAGGCGCTGGCGCGCTTCGAGGCGGGCGGCTACGGCCATCTCCCCGTCTGCATGGCGAAGACGCCCTACAGTTTCTCGGCCGACCCCGCGCTCGTCGGCGCGCCCGAGCACTTCACCCTGCCGGTGCGCGACGCGCGGCTGTCGGCCGGCGCCGGGTTCGTCGTGGCGCTCTGCGGCGACATCGTCACCATGCCGGGCCTGCCGCGCCGGCCCGCCGCCGAGGCCATCCACGTCGATGCCGCCGGGGTGATCCGGGGCCTGTTCTGACCGCGGCCGGCCCCGCTTGACGGCCCGGCCGTCTCGGCCACCAATGGTCGCTTGAGGGCCGGCGACGGAGCGGCGACGCGGTCGACGCCATCGCCGGGGGGGCGTCGCCACCGACCGGAGGGTGAGGACCGGCATGCCGACGAGCACGTCCCGCAACGGAGGCCCGGACGTCACGGGCTTCTTCGATCCGCGCACCTCCAGCATCCAATACGTGGCGGCGGACCCCGTCACCCGTCACTGTGCCCTGATCGACCCCATCCTCGACTACGACGAGACGTCCGGGGCCACCGCGACCCTCATGGCCGACAAGCTGCTGCGGCACGTGCGGGAGCAGGGCCTCGACGTGCGGTGGATCCTCGACACCCACCCCCACGCGGACCACCTCTCCGCCGCCCACCACCTGCGCGAGCGGACGGGGGCGCCGACCGCCATCGGCGACCGCGTCGTCGCCATGCAGGAGATGTGGCGCAAGATCTACAATCTGCCGGCGACGTTCCCGACGGACGGATCGCAGTGGGACCATCGCTTCGCCGACGGCGAGCGATTCGCGATCGGGCAGGTCCCATGCTCCGTCCTGCTCTCTCCCGGCCACACGCCGGCCTCCGTCACCTACCTCGTCGGCGACGCGGCCTTCATCCACGACACGCTGTTCATGCCCGACTCGGGCACGGCCCGGACCGACTTCCCCGGCGGCGACGCCCAGCAACTCTGGCGCAGCATCCAGGCCGTCCTGGCGCTGCCCGGCGAGACGCGGGTCTTCACGGGCCACGATTACCAGCCCGGCGGTCGCGAGCCGCGCTGGGAGAGCACGGTGGACGAGCAGCGGCGGGAGAACATCCACCTGGCGCGAGCGGCGGACGAGGCGAGCTTCGTCGCGCTGCGGAGGGCGCGCGACGGGACGCTGCCGATGCCCCGGCTGATGCTGCACGCCCTCCAGGTCAACGTCGCGGGCGGACGCCTGCCGGAGCCGGAGGCGGACGGGCGCCGCTACCTCAAGATCCCGCTCGACGCGATGGGCGCCACCATCCGGGAGTGAGGCCGTGGCGCACGGCCCTGCGACCGTGACGGTGACCCGACGGGTTGAACCTGTCGGCGCCTCGGCCGTTGCCCCGCCATGAGCGACTCCATCACCGACACCCAGAAGATCGCCGATGCCCGCCGCCGCGAGATGGCGATCGAGCACCTCCTCTTCGGCACGATCCGCTTCGTGGCGCAGCGGCACCCCGAACTCATCGGCGAACTCGACGGCAGCCTCGACCACCTGTGGGACAAGGCCGACGACGACACCCGCGACGACGAGGCCGTCCGCACCGTCGCGCGCCGCTTCATCAAGAGCCTGCGCGCCGAGAGCTGAGGCCGGCGCCGCCCGCTTTACGCCCCCGTGCGAACGCCGCAGACTGGCGCCATGACGACGCCCCTCTCCCACCGCCTCGACCGCGCCCTCGCCGACCTGCCCCGCCGCTATCCCGGGCCGGGCGGCGCTGTCGCGGTGGTGCGCGACGGCGAGGTCCTGGCGCGCCACGCCTGGGGATGGGCCAATGCGGAGCGCCGCATCCCGTTCACGCCCGGCACGCTGTTCCGCATGTGCTCGGTCACCAAGCAGTTCACCTGCGCGCTGCTGCTCGACCTGTTCCCCGACCCCACGGTGCTCGACGGCGACGTGCGGGGGAGGTTGCCCCACCTCGAGGCGGCCGTGCCGGGCGCGCTGCACCTCGCCCACAACCAGTCCGGCCTGCGGGACTATTGGGCCGTCGCGATGCTGCACGGCGCCCCGGCCGAGTCGGACTTCGGCGACGACGAGGCCGTGGCGCTGATCGGCGGCGTCCGCGGCCTGCAGTTCGCGCCCGGCACGCGCTACTCCTACTGCAACCAGAACTTCCGCCTCCTGTCCGACATCCTCCAGGCGCGGGCGGGCGAGGGCTTCGCCGCCCTGCTGCGCCGCCGCGTCTTCGACCGGGTCGGCATGGGAACCGCCCTCCTGGCCGCCAACACGCGCGCCATGCCGGACGGCACCGAGGGCTACGAGGGCAGCCAGGCCGGCGGCTTCCGCCCCGCCGTCAACCGCATCCTGTGGACGGGGGACGCCGGGCTCGGCGCCAGCCTCGACGACATGATCGCGTGGGAGAAGCACGTGGACGCGACGCGCGACGACGCGCGCTCGCTCTACCGCCGCCTGTCCGGCCCCGTGCGCTTCGCCGACGGCACGCCGGCCTCCTATGGCTTCGGCCTCGGCCGCTCGACCGAGATGGGGCAGGCCGTCACCGGCCACGGCGGGGCGCTGCGCGGCTGGCGCAGCCACCGCCTCCACGTCGCGGCGGCGCGCGTCAGCGTCGTCGTGATGTTCAACCACCTGTCGGACGCCAGGGGCGCGGCGCTCGACGTCCTCGCCGCGGTGCTGGGCCGGGAGCGGCCGGGCCCCGACCCGGCGCTCCCGATGCCGGACTGGATCGGCGCCTACACGGATCCCGAGACCGGCCTGTCGGCGCGGATCGAGCCCGCCGGCGGCGGCCAAGTGACCTTGCGCTTCGGCCACTCGGCGGAGCGGCTCGACCTGCAGGCCGACGGCACGGCCGGCCGCGACGGGACGAGGCTCCGCCCGACCCCGCAGGGCCTCGAGATGGACCGGCCGGGCGACAACGCGAGCGGGCGGCTGACGCGCTGCCGCGAGGGCGCTCCCGCCCCCGACCTCGCCGGACGGTACCGCTGCGCCGAACTCGGCGCGGAGCTGACGGTGTCGGACGCCGGCGGCGTGCTCTACGGGGCGTTCTCGGGGGCGCTCGGCCGCGGCCGCATGGAGCTGCTCGACCCCGTCGGGGCCGACATCCTCGCCCTGCCGTGCCCCCGCGCCCTCGACCACACGCCGCCCGGCGACTGGACCCTGGCGTTCCGGCGCGACGACGCGGGCCGGGTGACGGGCGTCGACGTCGGCTGCTGGCTGGCGCGAGGGCTGTCCTACGCGCGCCTCGCCTGAGCCGGTCCGCGGGCCGCCATGGCTTGGGATGTCCGGAGGGGACGGGATGAAAATCAAACGATGGCCGGGTGAACCGCTATCCTCCGCTCGTTCCCGCGGAGGCGGGAACCCAGCGCAGGGAGACGGCCGAAGGCCGACCTCATCGATACCGGTGCCGCACGTGTTACCGGTGGTCAGAACGGGGTCGGCCTTCGGCCGGACATCTTGCGCTGGTTCCTCGCCTTCGCGAGGAAGAGCGGCATGGCGAGTCGATGACCTGAATGTCTCATCACACGGTGCGGCTGCCGAGCGGGCATGAGATCAGCGACGACCGGACGCGGCTCGACATGGAGGAGGTCCATCGCGCGCTGGCCGACGCCTATTGGGCGGTCGGCCGTCCGCGCGCCCTGACGGAGCGGAGCTGGGCCCATTGCCTGTGCTTCGGCGTCTATGCGCCGGAGGGCGCCATGGTGGGCTTCGCCCGCGTGCTGACCGACTACGCGCTGCGGGCCCACCTCGGCGACGTCTTCGTCGCGCCGGCGACGCGGGGCCTCGGCCTCGGCAAGGCCCTGGTGCGCGCCGTGCTGGACCATCCCGACCTCGCCACGGTGGGCCGCTGGACGCTCACCACCGCGGACGGCCAGGCGCTCTACGCCCGATTCGGCTTCCGCACCGCCGTCGGCGACGAGACGTGGATGACGCTCGACCGGCCGTGATGGCCGTCGGGGGGCGGGGCGCTTCGTCAGGATGGTGCCGGGCGGCGGACAGGGCCGCGCTGTCCACTCGCGATCGGTGGTCTGACGCTTTTCGGATCACTGGTTCGGGTGACCGAGCCGATCGGCCGGAAGCCATATCAAAAGCCCATCGTCACGCCGGGGGTCGTGCCGTTGCTGCCGCCGAGCCCGATCCCGATCCGGCGGGAGCCGCTCGACGGCGCCGCATCGTCGTCCGGCGTGCCGAAGGAGTTCTGGCGCGCCCGGGCCAGGGCCGAGCCCGCCGGGTTCGTCGGCACGAGCTGGTAGGAGTTCGTCACCGGGGCCGCCGCCCTCGGCACCGCCGCCCTGGCCGAGGCCGGCGCGGCCTTCCGGTGGGCGGCGCGTTTCGGGGCGGCCGCGGTCGAGCCGGCGCCGCGGAGCGCGGGCTGGCCGGCCTCCTGCGCGACGGCCGATGTCGCCACCGTCAGGGTCAGGGCGACGGCGCAGAGCGCCAACGGCTGTCTCGGTCGCATCCCACCTGTCTCCGTCACGCTGCCGTCCGGTCGTCTCCCTGGCAGGCTGACGCCCGATTGTCGCCGGAATAAGCCCTGCCGGTGTCGGCGCCGCACGCGGGCCCATGCGCGGCGCCGCTGCACGCATTGACCCGCGGCGCCGCGCATGGGAGGCGGGCGCCATGCCATCCTCGATCCCTTCGCCGCTCGCGGGCGATCTTCCCGGCGCTCCGCCCGACGCCGGACCGGAGGCGCCCGCCGACCGTCCCGCGCCGTCCTCCCGGCCCGGCCGCATCCTGCTCGGCCTCAGCCTGGTGCTGATCGCGCTGAACCTCAGGCCTCTGTTCTCGTCCTTGTCGGCCCTGCTGCCCGAAGTGATGCGCGGCACCGGGGCGGGGCCGGCCGCCGCGAGCCTGCTCACCACGGTGCCGGTGCTCTGCCTCGGCGTCTTCTCGCCCGCCGCCGCCCCCGTGGCCCGGCGGCTCGGCACGGAGCGGACCGTGCTGATCGCCCTGGCGGCCGTCGCGGCCGGCACGGCGCTGCGCGGCTGGGCCACCCTGCCGGCGCTGGTCGCCGGCGGTTTCCTGGCCGGCGCCGGCATCGCCGTCGCCAACGTGCTGCTCCCCGGCCTCGTCAAACGCGACTTCCCCGATCGTATCGCGCTCCTCACCGGCGTCTATTCCATGTCGCTCAGCGCCGGCGCGGCCGTCGCGGCCGCCCTCACGGTGCCGGTGTTCCGGGCGACGGGATCGTGGGCGGCGGGCCTCGCCGTGGGCGCTGCCGGCCGCCGCCGCGGCACTCCTCTGGCTGCCGCGCGCCCGACGACGCCACCATCCAGTCCGCGCGACCCGCGTCGCCGGCGCCCGGCCCCTGTGGCGGGATGGCCTCGCCTGGCAGGTCAGCCTGTTCATGGGGCTGCAGTCGGCGCTGGCCTACAGCGTCTTCGCCTGGTTCGCCCCGATCATGCGGGAACGGGGCCTCGACGCCGCCGCGGCGGGCTTCCTCCTGTCGGTCTCCGTCGTGGGCCAGATGGCGGGCTGCCTCGCCGCTCCCACTCTGGCGACGCGCGGCCGCGACCAGCGGGCCGCCTCGACCGTGCTCTACGCGATGGTCCTCGCAGGCCTCCTCGGCTGCTTCACTGCGCCGCTCGGCCTCGCCTGGGCCTCCGCGGCGCTCCTCGGGCTCGGGCAGGGCGGACTCCTCGCCGTGGCGCTCACCCTGATCCTGCTGCGCGCGCCGGACGCCGCGGTGGCGGCGCGGCTCTCCGGCATGGCGCAGGGGATCGGCTACACGCTGGCGGCGGCCGGCCCGCTGTTCGTCGGCGTGATGCGCGAGGCCCAAGGCGGCTTCGGCACCGTCCCGCTGCTGTTCGTGGTCCTCGTGATGCTCGGCACTGCGTCGGGCCTGGCGGCGGGGCGCGCCGCGGTGATCGACCTCGGCTGATCGGGGACGATCCGCGCTGGTGGCGCAGGTCCGGGTCGCTCGGCCGTGCCCGGGCAAACCGTCGCGCGCCGTTGAAGCGCGCCGCTCGTCCCCCAGTTTCGTTTGGCGCGGACGCGTGGCCGACTCGCCACGCCAGTCCGCATGGGTTATGAGAACGTTCAGAGAACAGAGTCACCCCGCGATGGCGCGTCTGGACATCACGAAAAAGCTGGCGGTGTTGGCCGACGCGGCGAAATATGATGCCTCCTGCGCGTCATCCGGCGCCAAGCCCCGCAAGGAGCCGTTGAAGGCCGGCGGCATCGGCTCCATCACCGGGCAGGGGATCTGCCACTCCTATGCGCCCGACGGCCGCTGCATCTCGCTCCTGAAGCTGCTGCTCACCAACCATTGCGTCTACGACTGCCTCTACTGCGTGAACCGCGTCTCGTCGGACGTGCAGCGGGCGCGTTTCACCCCCGAGGAGGTCGTGCAGCTGACGCTCGACTTCTATCGCCGCAACTACATCGAAGGCCTGTTCCTCTCCTCGGGCATCATCCGCTCGCCCGACTACACGATGGAGCAGCTCGTCCGGGTGGCGCAGCTGCTGCGCGAGGAGCACGGCTTCCGCGGCTACATCCATCTCAAGACCATCCCCGACGCCGACCCGAACCTGATCGAGCAGGCGGGCCGCTTCGCCGACCGTCTGTCGATCAACGTCGAGCTGCCGAAGGCGAGTTCGCTCGACAAGCTGGCGCCGCAGAAACAGGCCGGCACCATCCGCAAGGCGATGGGTGGCCTCCGGCTGCGGCTCGAGGAGGCGGAGGACGAACGCCGTCGGTCCCGCCGGGCGCCGGCCTTTGCGCCCGCCGGCCAGAGCACCCAGATGATCGTCGGCGCCGACGGCGAGACGGATGCCGACATCCTCGAGTCGAGCGCCACGCTCTACTCGGGCTACAAGCTGAAGCGCGTGTACTACTCGGCCTACAGCCCCATCCCGGGGTCGAGCCAGTCCCTGCCGGCGCGCAAGCCCCCGCTGATGCGCGAGCACCGGCTCTACCAGGCTGATTGGCTGTTTCGCTACTACGGCTTCGCCATGGACGAGGTGCTGGGCGCGACCGACGGCGGCATGCTCGACCTCGACCTCGACCCCAAGCTCGCCTGGGCGCTGCGCAACCGGCAGCGCTTCCCCATTGACGTGAACGCCGCCTCGCGCGAGGACCTGCTGCGCATCCCCGGCCTCGGCGTGCGCAGCGTCGACCGCATCATCCACATCCGCCGGCTCACCACGATGCGGCTCGACGACGTGGCCAAGCTGACGCGGTCGGCCAAGACCCTGCGCCCCTTCGTGACGGCGCTCGACTGGACGCCCGGCGCGAGCCTCGACGCCGCCCATCTGGCGAGCGCCGTGACGCCGCCGGCCCAGCAGCTGAGCCTGTTCTGATGCGCGAGGTCGTCCTGCGCGCGCCCGACGACCACGAGGGCTGGCGCGAGGCCGCCCGGGCGCTCGCCGAGGCGGGCGTGCCGCCCGACGCGGTGGTCTGGCGCGCCGCCGACGACGCGCCGGACCTGTTCGTCTCGCCCGCCGAGGCCACCGGCGATGCGCCCCGGCGCGCGCTGCGCGTCCCGCGCCGCTTCGTCGACCTCGCCGAACTGGTCGCCTGTCACCGCGACCCCGAGCGCTTCGCCTTCCTCTACCACATGCTGTGCCGCTTCCAGGACGAGGCGCGCCTCCTCGACATCACCAGCGACGACGACGTGTTCCGCCTCGAGATGATGGCGAAGGCGGTGCGGCGCGACCGGCACAAGATGACGGCATTCGTGCGCTTCAAGGAGGTGACGGTCGAGGGCGCGCCGTCGAGCATGGTGGCCTGGTTCGAGCCCGAGCATCACATCCTGGCGCTGACGGCGCCGTTCTTCGTGGAGCGGTTCCGGGCGATGCTCTGGACCATCGTGACGCCGGAGGCGCGCGCTTCGTGGGACGGCGCGGCGCTGCACTTCGGCCCGGGCGGCTCGCGCGACGAGGTGCCGGCCGAGGACGCCACCGAGGACCAGTGGCGCACCTATTACGTCAACATCTTCAATCCGGCGCGGCTGAAGGTCGACGCGATGAAGCGCGAGATGCCGGTCAAGTATTGGAAGAACCTGCCGGAGGCGGAGCTCATCGCCCCCCTGATCCGCTCCGCAGGCAGCAACGAGGCCCGCATGGTCGCCACCCCGCAGAAGATCGTCCCGAAGCGCGCCGCCGCCATCGTGGCCCGGACCGAGGAGGCCCGCGCCGAGCGCGACGCACCGCCCCCCGCCGCGGCTGGCGGCAACGGCCTCGCGGTCCTGCGCCGCGAGGCCCTGTCCTGCACGCGCTGCGACCTGCACCGCTTCGCCACCCAGACGGTGTTCGGCGAGGGCCTGTCGACCTCCGACCTCGTCTTCGTCGGCGAGCAGCCGGGCGACAAGGAGGACCTCGCCGGCAAGCCCTTCATCGGGCCGGCGGGCACGCTGTTCGACCGGGCGCTGGGCGAGGCGGGCATCGACCGCGCGCGGGCCTACGTGACCAATGCGGTGAAGCACTTCAAGTTCGAGCCGCGCGGCAAGCGCCGCATCCACAAGAAGCCCGGCGTCGGCGAGATCAACGCCTGCCACCACTGGCTGGAGGAGGAGCTGAAGATCCTCCGGCCGAAGCTGACCATCGCGCTCGGGGCCAGCGCCATCCGGTCGCTGACGGGGCAGAGCGCCTCCGTGCTGTCGCTGCGCGGCACGGTGCTGACCTCGTCGCTGGCCGGCCAGGTGTTCGTCACCGTCCACCCGTCCTACCTGCTGCGGCTCCCCGACGAGGAATCGCAGCGGACCGAATACGCCCGCTTCGTCGACGACCTCCGCGCCGCCAAGGCGCTGGCGGCCCGGGCCGAGGAGGGCGGCACGGCCCCGGTGGGCGCGCTTCTGTAGGCGATCGGGTCAGGAAAACCGCAAGCGTCGCGGGTCTGGCCCTCCAGGCTGCGTCCACCCGATGTCTCGCCGGCCGACCGGCGTCGAGTTGCCTCACTCGGGGCCTGTCGGATAGGGGTCGTGACGCGGACGAAACCACGTCGAGGGACGACCGATGATTCTGTACCTGCCGCGACCGCTCACGATCGAGCGTCGCCTCCGACGATCCGAGGGAGCGTGACGATGGACATCCCCGGGCTGCACGTCGTCCCGGTCGGGGCCGTCAACGCCTTCCTCATCGCCGGGCCCGACGGCCTGACCCTCATCGACGCGGGCTTCCCCGACAAGGCCGACGTGATCCTCGCCGCAGTGGCGAAGCTCGGCCGGGCGCCGGCCGACGTCCGCCACATCGTCCTCACCCACGCCCACCCCGACCACATCGGCAGCCTGGCGGCGCTGAAGCGCGCCACCGGCGCCGAGACGTGGATGCACGAGACCGACGCCCCGATCGCGGAGCGCGGCTCCGGCTTCCGCCCCATGACGCCGGCGCCGGGCCTGCTGTCGAAGGTGCTGTTCGCCGTCTTCGCGCGGGGCGGGGACAAGAAGAGCGTCGAGCCCTGCGCGATCGACCATCGCGTGACGGGCGGCGACCTGCTGCCCGTCGCGGGCGGCCTTCGGGCGATCCACGCGCCCGGCCATTGCGCCGGGCAGATCGCCCTGTTGTGGGAGAGCCGGGGCGTGCTCTTCGCCGCGGACGCCTGCTCCCACGTGATGGGGCTCGGGCCGCCGATCGGCTACGAGGACCGGGCCGAGGGCGAGCGGAGCCAGCGCAAGCTCTCGGCACTCGCCTTCGACGTCGCCTGCTTCGGCCACGGCAAGGTCCTGGCGCCGAAAGCCGCCGAGGGCTTCAGGGCGAAGTGGGGCTGAGGCGAGCGTCGTCCGCGCGCCTCGGTCGGCGCCGTCGACCGGCGTGTCCCTGGCTTGATCCTTCCGGCACGACCTGATCCCCCCGGCGGCGCCATAAGGACGCCGGCCGCCGCGTCTCCCTTGAAAACCGGGGGAGCGTCGACAGGTTTCCTGCAGGACGGAACGGGAAGGCGGAACGCTTGGCATCGGTCATCATCTTCGGCGGCGCGGGCGCCATCGGCTCCGCCATCGCGCGGCGGCTCGCGGCGCGGGGCGACAGGCCGCACCTCGTCGGGCGCGACCCGGCCAGGCTCGACGCGGTCGCCCGTGAGATCGGCGCCGCCACATCGGTGGCCGACGTCACGGACCCGGCCGCCATCGCGGCGGCCGTGGCGGAGGCCGCCGGGGGCGACGGGCTCGCCGGCCTCGTCTACGCGGTCGGGACGATCAATTTGAAGCCGATCGGCTCGCTCGCCGAGGCCGATTTCGAGCGCGACTGGCGCGTCAACGCGCTCGGCGCCGCCCTGGCCCTCAAGGCGGCGGCGCCGCACCTCAAGGCCGCCGACGCCGCCTCGGTGGTGCTGTTCTCGACCGTGGCGGTGCGGCAGGGCTTCGCCGCCCATGCCTCCATCAGCATGGCCAAGGGCGCCGTCGAGGGCCTGACGCTGGCGCTGGCGGCCGAGCTCGCCCCGAAGGTGCGGGTGAACTGCATCGCGCCCTCGCTCACCCGCACGCCGCTGGCCGAAGGGCTGACGCGCAACGAGGCCCTGGCCAAGGGTGTCGCCGAGACCCACGCGCTGCGGCGCCTCGGCGAGGCCGACGACAGCGCCGGCCTCGCCGCCTTCCTGCTCGGTCCGGAGGCCGGCTGGATCACCGGCCAGGTGATCGGCGTCGACGGCGGCCGCGCGACGCTGCGGACGAAGGGGTAGGTGGCGGCATTCGCCTCCGCACGGCCTGTCGACGTGGGATCGATCGCGGAGGGCATGCATCGGCGGCAGTTTCTGGGCGTTCTGGCCGGCGCTGCCTCGGCCACGACCGGCGCGCGGGCGGACGATGGCGAGGGTGTCATCCCCCGGGGGGACTGGTACTCCGAGGCGACCCGCGCCCGCTGGGGCGCCTGGGGGCCGCCGGCCGGCACGCTGCCGGCCCCAGCGGGCCTCGACGACGCGCCGGCCGCGCTGGCCCGCCGCATCGTCGCGGCCGCGCGGGAGCACGTCGGGCTCGGCTACCAGCACCACCACCTGCCGGACTTCGACCCGCCGGACGACTGGCCCTGGCGGCGGGTCAGCGCCGGTCGCAACGGGCCGGGCCTCGACTGTTCCAATTTCACGTCGCTCGCCTTCAACCAGGCGCTCGGGATCAAGCTGCCGACGGGCATCGGCACCCAGGCCGACGCCAGGGCGGTCGGCGGGCCGGGCGGCCAGGGCATCGCGACGCTGAGCCGGGTCGACCCCGGCAGTTTCGACGCCGCCGTCGCGATGCTCCGCCCGGCCGACCTCCTCTTCGTGCGGAGCGACGCTGGGCGGATCAGCCACGTCGTGCTGTGGCTCGGCGAGGTCGGGGGCGTCCCGTCGTTCATCGACTGCACCGACCGGGTGAGGCTGGACGTCGACGGCCGCGCGATCCCCACCGGGGTGGGGGTCCGGCCGTTCCTCCGCGACAGCTGGTACGGCCGCCGCTTCGCCCATGCCCACAGGCTCGAGGACCTCGGCAGCCGGTCGGGCCGGGCACCGTCCTTCGCGGAGGGCGGGGACATCTGATGCGATATCCGGGTGATCGGCTCGCCACGCCGGTCCTCCGCTGGGATGAGCGTGTCAACCGGACCGCGTGAGAGCGGTCGTCATCGAAAACGCCGCCCGACGCAGGACGCCGGCCGTCGGCTCCGGCGTGACGGGATCGCGCCCGAGCCGCCGATGGCGCGGCTCAGGGCGGCGTCGGCAGGTCCCGCAGCGCGGTCGCGGCGCCCTCGGCGTCGCGGATCTCGAGGCCCCGCGGGCTCGAACGGTAGTGAGTGAGGGTGCGGTCGGCGTGGATCAGCCGCCAGGACAGCGCCTTCTGGGCGTAGGCCTTGACGAGGGACGCATAGGCGGGGTCGCCGGCCCGGTCCTCGAACTGGTGCGGGTCGCGCGCGAGGTCGAAGAACAGCGGCGGCAGGGCGGCGAAATGGACGTATTTGTAGTCCGCGTCCTGCACCACGCAGAGGCTCGCCTCGTCCATGGACAGGCCGAGCGGCGTCTCCGGCGCGGAATGGTGGATGTCGCGGAAGTCGTATTCGTAGTGGAGTTCCCGGCGCCAGTCCGCCGGGGCGGCGCCGTGCAGGAACGGCACGAGCGAGCGCCCGTCGCAGGCGCGCGGCGGGGTGCCGCCGAGCCAGTCGATGAGGGTCGGCATGACGTCCACGCTCTCGGTGAAGGCCCGCTCGATGCGCCCCGCGCCGGCGCCGTCCGGCGCCTTGACGACGAGCGGGATGCGGAAGCTCTCGTCGAAATAGCCCATCTTGCCGAGCAGGTGATGGTCGCCGAGCTGCTCGCCGTGGTCGCTGGTGAAGACCACCAGCGTGTCGTCCCACTGGCCGGTCTCGTCGAGGAAGGCGAAGACGCGGCCGAGCTGGTCGTCGACCTCCCGCATCAGCCCGCAATAGGTGGCGCGCATCTGGGCGATCTCGGCCCGGTCGAGCGCGTGGCCCGGCCCGTCCGAGCCGCGGAAGAACGAGCCCTGGACGACGCTGTCGAGGTAGAACCGGAGCAGCGGGTGCTGGGCGGCCTCCGCGGCCGCGTCGGCGGCGCGGACGGGTGCCGGCATGGTGCCGGGCGAGAACATGGCGTGATAGGGCGCCGGCGCCACGAAGGGCGGGTGGGGGCGGTAATAGCCGAGGTGGAGAAAGAAGGGCCGGCCGCTCCGCCCCTTCAGGTAGCTCAGCGCCCGCTCGGTGAAGAAGGCCGAGTCGGACAGCTCCTTCGGGATGCTGGCCGGGCGATCGGTCGCCCCCGGCACGGCGTCGACGCCTTCGGGCAGCCAGACGTCCTCGCGCCGGGGCGGCAGCGGGAAACCGCTGTGCGCCACCCAGCCGAAATAGCCGTCCATGTCGGGTTCGAAGGTGCCGACCGGACGGAAGCCCGGCATGTCGTCGCCGAGCGCCAGGAAGCGCGGATCGTTGTGCGACGTCTCGCGCGGGTCCGGCGCCGTGGTGGTGTAGCCGACGAGGGCGGCGTCGTAGCCGATGCCGCGCAGGGCCTGGCCGAGGGTGGTGTGGCGCGCGTCGAGCGGCACGGTGTTCTGCGCCGCGCGGTGGTTCATCTGGTAGAGGCCGGTCAGCAGGCTGGCGCGCGCCGGCCCGCAGGGCACCGCGACGGTGGCGTGGTTGGCGAAGGTGACGCCCTCCGCGCAGAGCCTGTCGAGGTTGGGCGTGTCCAGGAAGGGGGCGCGGCCCTCGGCCCGCATCAGGTGGGGGACGAAATCGGCCCGCCACTGGTCGACGACAACGAAGAGGACGTTACGCTGGACCATGGGCTCCCCCGACCGAGGGGCCCGTAACAAGCGGTTGCGACGCTCCCGTGACGGGCCAGGCTCGTCGCAGGCCCTCGCGGCATCACCGGCGTCCGATTCCGCCGTGATCCGACGGACGTGGCGCCGGCTCCGGCCGATCCGCGCCATCGACCGGCCGCGACAGGGCTTCCTCCATCGTCACGACCGCCAGATCGAGGATGTAGGTCGGCATGTCGATGCCGAGCGCGGCGGCGCGGTCGCGGCACATCGCAACCATGGCGTTCAGATCGCGGTATTCCCGGTCGCGATCGGCCGCCGTCATGCCGCTCGCCCTGTCATCGGGAGGCCGAACCCGCCCAGGCCGCCCTGCCGTCTCCCCGCTTGCGGACGATGTCGAGCACGATCGCCAGTGCGACGAGGACGGCGGGGTAGACCAGCATGGCGCCCTGGACGACGAGCAGTGTCGCCACGATCGCCAGAACCGCGACGGCGAGCAGCCGGTCCCGCCGGTGTCGGGCCAGCACCGCCAGCACGGCCGCCGCGATGCCGTAGAGGATGAGGAAGTTCTGCCCGGCCAGCGCCAGCATGGCGGGGAGGCTGAAGAGCCCGGCTCCGGCGGCGGCGAGCACGACGGCGAGCGTCAGCACCGTCGTCGCCACGGCCGGCAGGGGCCGCCCGGCCCGCAGGGTCGAGAGCCAGGCGGGCAGCTCGCCGTCGCGCGCCAAGCCGTAGACGAGGCGCGACACGCCCCAGACGGCGCCCGACAGGTTGGCGAAGACGATCAGGGCGGCGACCAGCGCCACCGCGGCCGCACCGGCGCCGCCCAGCAGCGGCCGCGCGATCTCGACGAAGGGCGTCGCGTAGTGGCCGCGCAGATCCGTCCGGGCCGTCACGACCGCGATGGCGACATAGAGAAGGCACGCCACCGCGAAGGACAGGACCATGGCGCGGGGGAAGTCGCGCCCGGGCTCCTCGAACTCCTCGGCGATGCCCGCCCCGACCTCCCAGCCCGTGAAGGCGAAGAACAGCATCGTGAAGGGTGCCAAGGCCGTCGCGAGGCTGAAGCCCCCCTCGACGGCCGGCGTGATCGCGACCGAGCGGCCCAGCCCCGCGAGGCCGACGGCGAGGAACACCAGGATGGCGCCCAGGACCGTCGAGGCGATCCACGCCATGGCCCGGGCCGCGCCATCACCCGGCAGGAGGTGCGGGCCCATGGCGGCGAACAGCAGCGCGAGAGCCAGCACGCTCGGCGAGCCGCCGAACACGGCCGCCAGGTAGTTGCCGCCCGTCAGGGCGATGGAGGGCAGGCCGAAGATCACGGCGCCGAGGAACAGGAACGAGGCCGCACGGGCGCCGCGCGAGCCGAGCCCGCGCTTGGCATAGCTCGTGATGCCGCCGGCGTCGGGGTAGCGCCGCCCGAGGACGACGAACACCGCCAGGAGCGGCAGCGCCACGGCGCCGCAGATCAGCCAGCTCGCCACCGCCTCGTGCCCCGCCACCTCGACGGCCAGGCCGGGCAGGGTCAGCAGGCCCGCTCCGACGACGATGTTCACCAGGAGCGCCGTGCCCCTGAACAGGCCCAGCGACCGCGGAAGCGGCGCCGCCATCAGATCGTCACGGCGTCGAAGGCGATGACATAGACGGCGCCGTCGCCGAGCGCCTGCGAGCCGTGCGGCGTGCCGGCCGGCAGCGAGATGACATCGCCCGGCAGGCACAGCCTCTCGCCGGCCTCGGAGTAGAAGCGGAGGGCACCGCCGAGGACGACGATCGTCTCGTCCGTGCCGTGGGTGTGCCAGACGTGCTCCTTGCCGGGCACGTCGCGCTGGACCTCGATGCTGCCCTGAACCGGCAGCGACCTGTAGATCAGGGCGGCGATGTCGGTCGGGTCGACCTGGCCCTGGGCGATGGTCAGCATGCGATCGTCTCCGCTTCGGTGTGGAGCGTGGCGAAGGGGCACGGGGCCCGTTCGTTGTCGTCGCCCAGGAAATATTGGGCGAACTCGCGGTTCGCCCGGTCGCCGAAGTGGCCCAGGGCCGGCGAGACGGGCAGCATGTCGTAGCGGCCGAGGTGCCGGCGGACGGTGCCGAAGGCGCCGCGCGCCGCGGCCGGGGTGCCGAGGATGCGGTCGAACACCCAGCGCGGCTGGAAGGTCAGCATGAAGCTGCTGGACCGGCGGCTCTGGCGCAGGACATGGGCGGGCGTGTTGCAGACCACGAAGACGGGCTCGCCGCCGAAGCAGAACTCCCAGCCGGGCGTGTCGATCTGCGGGGGGATGTGCGGCGGCCAGCGGCCGCGATCGAGGGCCGCGAGGTCGCGCAGCAGGGTCCAGAACCGGTCGCGGTCGCCCGACAGCGACTGGACGGGGCCGGGGCGCCCGATCACCACCAGCGAGGTGTTGGCGCCGAAGCAGCGCGCCGACGCCAGGTAGGCGGCGAGGACGTCGGCCAGCGAGGCTGCGTCGAGCGGGTCTGGGAAGGCGAAGCGCAGCTGGTCGGCCTTGAAGCCCGCGGTGCCGAACACGCAGGGGAACGGCCGGGTCGCGCTGGTCAGGGCCGCGGCGAACTCGCCGAAGAGCACGCGCTGCCAGGCGGTGTCGGCGAAAGCCCCTTCCACTCCGGCCCTGTCGAGGTAAGGCGCCATCCCACGCTCCCAATCTGTGGTGGTGGGAGCTAGCCATTCCAAAATGGCGGTTGCGACCCCGCACTTTGTCGGCGAATGATCAGAATGCCAGACCGAGACCGCCGGACGGAGGAACCGTCATGCAGGAGAGCCGCAACCCCGAAGCCGCCGCGCATCGGCTGTCGCGGAACGACAGCCTGATCCTCGACCTCCTGAAACAGGACGCCTGGCGGACCATCTCGGAGATCGCCGCCGTGGTGGGCCTCTCGCGCGCCACCGTGAAGGATCGGATCGACCTCATGCGGCAGCGCGGCGTCATCAAGCGCTTCACGGTCGAGGTCGACGAGCGCCAGCAGATCGAGGCCTATGCCGAGAGCGCGTTCTTCCTGCTGCGCCTGAAACGCCCGGTCTGCCGGGTGATCTACGGCGCCATCGGGCGATGGCCCGAGCTCCTCGGCTGCTGGTCCATCGCGGGCGACCTCGACATGGTGGTGCTGATCAACGCCGCGTCGAACGGCGAGATCGAGCGCCTGAGGGACACGCTCGCCCGCCATCCGGAGGTGCACAGGCTCCAGACCCTGACGGTCCTGCGGGACTGGATCACGCGCAGCCAGAGCCTCGATCCCAAGGCGCAGACGCTGCTCAGCGACTATGCCGGCATCCAGAGCGGCGACATGGTCCGGATGTGACACGACCCCCGCGGACCGACGTTTGGCGGTTTGGGCGCGAGCGGCGCGGCCGCGGCCGGAGCCCTCGGCTCAGAACGCGTAGCGCACGGCGCAATAGGGCATGACGTCGGCGAGCAGCGCCACGAAGCGCGCGAGCCAGCGGCCCTTCCAGCCCGTGCGGTAGCGCAGGTTCACCTGCCCGCCCTCGCTCACCTTCTCCTCCTGGATGTCGGGTGTCCAGAGCCAGTCCTCGGCGCGCGGGTGCCAGTCGAGGTTGACCGCGTGCAGCGCCGCGTTGTGAGTGAGCATGATGATCTCGGCCTTGAGCTGCCGCTTCGCCGGCTCCGACAGCGCCGCGTCCACGGCCTCGAACAGCGCCCGGTAGTCCGCCTCCCAGCCAGGATAGAGGATCACGGGCGAGAAGTTGACGTGGACCTCGTAGCCGGCGCGCACGAAATCGTCGATCGCGGCGATGCGCTCCGCCATCGGGCTCGTCCGCACGTCGACCACCCTGGCGACCCGCTCCGGCATCAGCGAGAACCGGATCCGCGTCTTCCCGGCGGGGTCGTAGTCGAGGAGCGCGCGGTTCACCGCCTTCGTGGCGAAGGAGCCCTTGGCGTGGGGCGTCGCCCGGAACATGGCCACGAGGTCGCGCACGTTGTCGGACAGCATCGCATCCACCGACAGGTCGCCGTTCTCGCCGATGTCGTAGACCCAATCCGCCGGGTCGATCTGGTTCGGTGCGGGCTTCGGCCCCTGGCGCCGCGCGTGCCGCGCGATGGCGGCCGCGACCTCGTCGCCGTTGACGAAGAGCGAGATCGGGTTGGCGTAGCCCTTGCGCCGCGGCACGTAGCAATAGGCGCAGGCCATGGCGCAGCCGTTCGACGTCGAGGGCGCGATGAAGTCGGCGCTGCGGCCGTTGGGCCGCATCGTCATCCCCTTCTTCACGCCCAGCACGAGCGTGGTCCGCTTGGTGCGGAGCCAGTCTTCGGCCAGGCCGGCATTGCCGTGCAGCTCCGGGATCCGCCAGTGCGATTCGACCGGGATGCGCCGCGCGTCCGGATAGCGCGCCAGGATCTCGCGGCCGCGCGCGTGAGCTTCGACGGCCGGTTCGAGGTAGATCGTGTCGACGGCGAGGAGCGAGCGGAGGTCGGTCATGCCGGCGTGGACCTCGCAAACATAGCTTGTCCTTAAATGGGCCGCGCCGCCCGCGTCATCCAGAGGCTCCCTAGCGCAGCGCGCACTGGCGACCCCGCACTGAGGCGACTCACCCGATCGGCAGGGGTCCCGGAAAGGACCCGATCGGCACGAAATGCGTCAGCATACCAGCCTCTGGACGCCAGTGATGGAGCAAAAGGCCCGGAGGCTCGATATGGGAAGCCGGCTCTGCGTTGTCGGCGAGCCGCAAAGCGATCGCCGTCGTCGTGCTGGGGGCCGTGCAGACCAGCGTATTGGCGAAGCGCCGCATCATCACGCGGTGGACGTGGCCGCAAGCTATCAGCTCCACCGCGGGATAGCGCTCAATGAGCTCGGCCAAGCGGTGGCCGTCGCGACAGGTGTAGGCGTCGAGGTAAGGGACTCCGCATGTAAATGGTGGCTGGTGCATCAGAATCAGTGTCGGGCGCGCCGGGTCACGCCGCAGCGTTGCTTCCAGCCACACCACCGCCGCATCGTCCATCAGCCCATGATGCTGTCCCGGCACCGTGACGTCGAGCCCGACGATCCGGACTGGGCCGGCTTCCTCAACCGCGAAGTGCAACGGGCCCGCCCCTGAAAGGTAGGCGTGATCCGCGAAGGCTCGGCGAAAAGCCTCACGCCCGTCATGGTTTCCCGGCATGACAAGCAACGGCATTTGCACGTCGACCAACATCTCCCGTGCGGTCTCGTATTCGTCGTCCCTTCCCTCGTCGACCAAGTCGCCGGTCAGCACCACAAGGTTCGGCCGCGGTGACAGCGTCGCCAGATGATGCAGCGCCGCCGCGAACATGGCGTTGGAATCCACCAGCCCTCCGTAAAGCTGTCCGCGAGGGCGGAGGTGAGGGTCTGAGAGCTGGGCGATGAGCATGCTGAACTCCGACGAACGATCGACGCTAACCGCGCTGGGGAAATCGCCGACCCAAATCCTCGCGGGGCCTGTGGATATCTTGTGGAGAACTATTGAACATAACAAGAACATCCCTAACTTGTGGCCGAACGAACGACGCTGGATGAGGTCGGGCCATGGCGACGCTGAGGGAATTCGAGGAGGCGCTGCGCGAGCAGGGCATGTCGATGGCGCTGGCCATCCTGGCGAGCCTGAAGGAGCGCGACCGCGCCCGTCGAACGGGCGCGGCGCCGGCGCGCCGGCTGACGGGGCAGAAGATGACGCCCGACCTCGCGCGCCGCGTCCTCGAACTGCACGGCTCGACGGGCATGACCCAGCAGGAGATCGCCTTCAAGGTCGGAGTGAACCAGGGCCGCGTCAACGAGGTGATCAAGCACGGCAAGTGGCTCGACGGCGATCCGAACTCGGCCGAAGCCAGGGCGCGCGACAGGGCCAAGGCCCGCATCGCCGCGGGTCCCAAAGCCGTCGCGGCGGCGCAGAAGCCCCGGCCGAAGGCCGAGCGGCAGGCCCGCGTGCTCGCGAAGGCCTGCGTCGAACGACGGCCCGCCGCCCCCGCGGGCAGG
Organism: Lichenihabitans sp.; assembly: GCA_965214345.1. Classification (GTDB taxonomy): domain Bacteria; phylum Pseudomonadota; class Alphaproteobacteria; order Rhizobiales; family Beijerinckiaceae; genus Lichenihabitans. The sequence goes on from CBDCBJ010000001.1 coordinate 456,457, forward strand.
GAGGCCCAGCTCACCTTCCTGTGAGGCCGGGATGTCCTGGGGAGGGGCGGGGCTGTGGACAAGTCCGATGGCGTGTCGAAGTCTCTCGGCAGGAGCCGCTTGCCAAGCGCCGAAAGCCGTGTATCTTCAAGTCATCGTCAACCCAATGGAAGGAGGTGATCTAGTGTCTCATTGTTTCACGCTGTGTGGGGCCCTGGTCTTCTCTTCGGTGAAGTCCGCGTAACGAGTTCTAGGCCGCACATCGGCTGACAATGCTTTCAGCTCTTGGAGCCTGATATGAGCCGCGGCGCCCGTGAGGGTCCCGCGGCTTTTCCGTCTCGAGGGACCGCCTCCCTCGTCGCAGATCAATGCGACGCGCCGGCCAGCGGTCGCGGTGCGCCGGCATCGCCGTCGCCGAGCGAGCGCTGCACCATGATGCTGTCGGCCCAGTGGCCGAACTTGAACGCGACCGCGGGCAGCAGGCCGACGCGGCGGAATCCGCAGGCCTCGTGGAGCTTCAGCGAGGCCTCGTTGGCGCCGTCGATGTAGCCGATCATCTGGCGATAGCCGCCCGCCGCGCAGGCATCGACCAGCGCCGGCAGCAGGCGCCGGCCGATGCCGAGCCCGACCCGGCTCGGGTGGACGTAGATCGAGTGTTTCAGCGTGTAGCGATAGGCGGGGCGCTTGCGGAACGGCACCGCATAGGCGTAGGCGGCGACCTCGCCGTCGAGCGCCGCCACGAGGTGGGGCAGGCGCTTGTGGCGCATGCTGCGGCGGCGTCGCTTCAGGTCCTCGGCGTCGAGGCCCTCGGCCTCGTAGCCGCCGAGGTCGCCGATGCCGCGCGCCACGTGGTACGTATAGATCGCCACCATGGCGGGCACGTCGGCGTCCGTCGACGGGCGGATCACCAGGGCGCCTTCGGCGAGGACCGTCACGACCGTCATCCCTCCCGGCGCCGGTCCCGCGCGCCCGCGCCGCGGGCGCCCTCGCGCATGACGTAGGTGTAGAAGCGAATCCGCCCGTCCGGCTCCGTCTCCCGGTAGACGCCCTGGATCTCCGCGTCGAGCCCGGGGAAGCGGTTCGAGCCCTCCTCGAACATCTTGAAATAGTCGAGCATCGGCTTGGCCCGCGGCCCGATGCGTTCGCCCGGCACCAGCACGCCGATGCCGGGCGGGTAGACCAGCATCAGCGTCGTGACGATCCGCCCCTCGGCCTCCTCGATCGGCACGTAGTCGACCCTGTTGCGCACGAGCGCCCGCACGGCTTCGTGCGGCGCCACGGCCATCTCGGGCAGGTGTTCGGGCGCGAACATGGCGCGCTGCAGCCGGCTCGTGCCGTGCTGGCGGTGGAAGTCGTGGAAGTCGCGGCAGAGCGCCTGGATGCGCAGGCCGCCGTAGCGCGCCCGGCGTCGGCGCACGAAGTCCGGCATGACCTCCTCGACCGGCGCGTCCTCGTCGTGCAGCCGCTTGAAGGCCACCAGCGCCGAGATCAGCGTGCCGGCCTTCGACGATTCCACCCCCGGCGTCAGCAGGAACAGCAGGGAGTTGAGGTCGTTCTTCTCCGGCACGATGCGGTTCTCGCGCAGGTACTGCGCCACCACCGGGGCGGGGATCCCCTCGGCGGCATAGTCGCCCGTCGCCCGATCGAAGCCCGGCGTCAGGATCGTCAGCTTGTTGGGGTCCGTGATGGCGAAGCCCGGCGCGACGTGGCGGAAGCCGTGCCACGCGGCGCCGGGGTCGAGCGCCCAGAACCGCGGGTCGGTGGCGAGGTCGTCGGTCGGCACGCTCTCCCAGGGCACGTCGCCGGCGGGCTCGTCCTCGGTGGCCGGCATCGGCACATGGTCGGGCACGAAGGGCTCGAAGAACCAGCGCCGGCGCGGCTCCTGCTCCTTCGCCTCGAACTCGCGCGCGATGGCGCGGATCTTCTTGCGCAACTCGATGCCGAGCCGCACCGTGTCGTCCCACAGCACCTGGCCCGAGCGGCCCTTCATCATCTGGGCGCCGACGTCGAGCGAGGCGAAGATCGGGTAGAAGGGCGACGTCGAGGCGTGGAGCAGGAAGCTCTCGTTCATGCGCCGATGCTCGACGCGCCGCTCCTGCCCGCGGATGTGGCCGTCCTTCGTGTGGATCTGCGAGGCCTGCGAGAACGAGGCCAACTGCTTGTGGGCCGATTGCGTGGCGATGATGCCGGGCGAATCCGGCCCGAGGTCCTTCAGCCCCATGGCGAACCGGCCGGCGAACAGCGGGTGGAACTTCATGAAGCCCGCCCAGGCCTCATCGAACAGGATGTAGTCGCAGAGGTGGCCGATCTTCCCGACGATCTGCTCGGCCGAGTAGATCGTGCCGTCGTAGGTGCATTGCTCGATCACGGCGACGCGGAACGGCCGCGGGCTGCGCCAGGCGTCGGGATCGGTGACGAGCGGATGGGTGCGGATGCGCTCGCGGATCGCCGTCTCGTCGAAGGCCTCGGAGAAGATCGGGCCGATGAGGCCGTAGCTGTTGCGGTCCGTCGGCAGGAAGACCGGGATGCCCTCGCCGAGGAACAGCGCGCCGTGCAGTGCGGCCTTGTGGTTGTTGCGGTCGAAGAGCACGAGGTCGCCCTCGGCCACGAGCGCATTCAGCACGACCTTGTTCGACGCCGAGGTGCCGTTCAGCACGAAATAGGTCCGCTCGGCGCCGAAGATGGCGGCCGCCTCGCGCTGCGCCTGCAGCGCCGGCCCCTCGTGGACCAGGAGGTCGCCGAGTTCGAGCACCGAATTGTCGATGTCGTCGCGGAAGATCGCCTCGCCGAGGTGCTCGACGAAGATGCGCCCGATCGGCGAGCGGTTGTAGAACACCCCGCCGTTGTGGCCCGGGCAGGTCCAGAGCTGGTTGCCCTGTTCGGCATAGTCGACCAGCGCGCCGAAGAAGGGCGTCTTCAGCGTGTCGGCATATTGCCGGACGCGGCTGACGAGGCCGCGGGCGATGAAGTCGGGGGTCTCCTCGGCGAGGAAGATGTAGCCGTCGATGAAGTCGACGACCTCGACCGGGATGTCCTCGAGGCGCTTGCGGCGGACCATGACGACGATCGGCATCTCGAGGCCGCGTTTGCGCATCAGGTTGACGAGGGCGGCGGTCTTGCCCTCGAGGCCGCGCTTGCCCCAGTCGACCACCATGCAGCCGATGGCGGCGTCGGTCTGGACCGCGATGGCGGCGTCCTCGACCTTGCGGGCCCGGATCACCTCGAAGCCCGCTTTCTCCACCGCCTCCACGATCTGCGCGATGCGGCGCCCTTCGAGGTCGTCGGGCTCGAATGAGGGCGTGCACATCAGCACGGTGAAGCGACGGGTGAAATCCAAGGTGCGGCCTCCTGACGGAGTGCTTCCATCGGAGGGGAGTGCGACATTGGCGTGACGGCGCGCGGCGGCGATCTCAGGAGAGCTCGGCCCAGACCGCGAGCGCCACGATCACGCCCCCGACGAGGGACGCCGGCGAGGCGGTCTCGCCGAACGCCAGCCAGACCCAGGCGGGCGCCAGCGGCATCTCGAGCGCGCTGATCAGCATCGCCCGCCCGGCCGGGACCCGCTTCATGCCGGCGATGTAGCACGGCATCGCCACCGCCAGGGTCACGACGCCGAAACAGGCCAGCCAAACCGCCTCTCGTGCCGTGATGGCGAGATGGCCGGAGGGGCCGATCCAGCCCAGGGGGGCGATCACGGCGGCGGTCGCCAGCGACGACACGATCGCGACCGGCAGGGCCGGCGGGGCCGCCCGGCGTGCCAGCACCGCCATGGCGGAGAGCGACAGCGTCATCAGCAGCGCGAGGAGATCGCCGAGCCAGTGGCCCGCCCCGACGGAGCCGGCGGCCGTGACGGCGACGCCCAGGAGGGCCAGGGCGGAAGCGAGGAGCGTCCCGCGCGACATCGGCTCCCGCAGGCCGATCCAGGCCAGCGCGGCGGTGATCAGCGGCGCGGCGGCATAGATGATCGAGATGTCGGCGACGGAGGTGAACTTGAACGCCGCGAGGTAGCAGATCGTGCCGAGCGACGACGCGGCCGAGACCGCCCAGGCGCCGCGGTCGAGCCGGAGGACGGACCGCCACCCGCCGGGGTCGCTCGCCCGGAGGACGAGCAGGAGGGCGGCCGCTCCGAACAGGTTGCGCCACACGATCATCGACCAGAGCTCGACGGGCGCCTCGCGCGTGAAGAAGCCGGCGGTGCTGAACGCCACGGCCGACACGACGAGGAGGGCCGGACCCCCCGCCGTGGGGGAGGGTCGGGATGCGGCGGGCCGCGGCGGCGGGGCGGTCGACATGCGGGGCATCCGGGGAAAGGAGAGCGCATCGAGACTGGAGGCGGCCGACGCCAGATGTTTCACGATTTCGTTGAGCGCCGCGCCGCGGTTTCGCCGATGATGCCGGGATGACGAGCCACCGGAACCTCACGTCGTCGGCCGGCCCGGTGTCGGGACCGCTGTCCCTGGCCGAGATGGGCGCGCTGATCGGCGATCCCGTCCGCGCGTCCATCCTGCTCCACCTCGGCGACGGCAGCCGCCGTCCGGCCGGCGAACTCGCGGGCCTGGCGGGAGCCTCGCCTCAGGCGACGAGCGCGCATCTCGCGCGCTTGCTGGAGGGCGGCCTCCTGGCCGTCGAGCCCCAGGGTCGCCACCGGTTCTACCGGATCGCATCGGGCGAGGTCGCCGAGGTCATCGAAAGCCTGTCGAACATCGTGGGACGGGTGCCGCACGAGGTCGGCCATCCGCCCGCGCTCCGCCGGGCGAGGCTGTGCTACGACCATCTCGCCGGGCGATTGGGCGTCTCGATCTTCGAACGGCTGGTCGGCAGTGGCCGCCTGATCCTGGGACCGGACGGTCCGGCCCTCAGCGAGTCCGGGCTGGCGTGGTGCCGCCACTGCGGCCTCGATCCCGCGGTGCCCGGATCGTCGCGCCGCGTCCCCTTCCGGCTCTGCCTCGACTGGACCGAACGCCGCCATCACCTCGGCGGCCGCTTCGGCGCCGCCTTCGCCCGCATGATGGTCGACTGCGGCTACCTCACCTGCCGGCCGCCGCGACGCGCGGTCGAGATCACGGCGGCGGGACGAGCCTTCCTGGACCGCGAACTCGCCCTGGAGGCGATTCGATGAGGCCGAGGGCTGTGCGGCGTGCGATCATCGCTCCAGGTTGGCGCGAAGCTTGGATGCTGTTCGGGTGTGGCGGCGGCCTGCTGATGGCGCTGCACGGCTTCACCAACAAGACGAACAAGACATCGGCTGACGACTTGGCGCTGGGCCGCTAACGACTGAAAGGGGCGATCTCATGACGAAGCAGAATCCGAATATCGGCTCGACTTTCGAGAGCTGGCTCGACGAGACCGGCCTCCGCGAGGACGTCACGACCGCAGCCGTGAAGGCCGTGATCGCGGCGCAGATCGCCAGGGAGATGAAGAAGTAGTACAATTGGCTATGCGGCACATGGCGGCTGTTGAGTGATAGATTTCTTCGCGGCCAGTGAGTCCGATGTCTCTGACGGGAGGCAGGCTCTGCTACTCGTGCGGGACGTGAATTTGCACTATGGCTGCAGTTAATTGGAATGCTTTAAACAGACAGGATCGCCTCTAACCTGCGGCGTGCAAGTCCATGTACGATCAAAGCCAAGACCAGAGCGTAAGGGAGTGGTGGGGAACCAGACTAGGTATGTGCAGGCCGCAGCGACTAGGACGACCACGAAAGCGATCGGGATGATCCGTCCTATGGTATCCATGCGCCTCGCTCGATCACTGGCTCAAGGGAACCGGCCGCTTATCGCCACCGGACCTGACGCGACGATTTTAGGAAGTGAATTCTGATATTTTTCTTCATTCCCCCCGCTCAGGCCACATCACCGATCCGGCCGTTGTACGAGCCCAGTGCGAACGTCCGCCGGCCAATCATCCAGCGAACGGAATGGCAGCGCAGCCGCTACGGCTCTCGACCAACCGGCCAGCGGGCCCATCCCGCGCGCTCCCTCACTCCCCCGCCAGCCACCGCACCGTCCAGTCGGTCGTCTGCCCTGGCCGCGCCAGGACCGCGGCGAGCCAGGGGAGCAGCACCTCGGCCTCGTCCTTCAGCGTGTAGGGCGGGTTGACGAACACCAGGCCCGAGCCGGCGAGCGGCCCGGCGTCGGGGTCGCCGACGATGAGATGGAGCTGCAGGACACGCTTCATCCCCGAACCGGCGAGCCCGGCGGCGAAGCGGCCCACGGCGGCGCGGTCCTTCAGCGGGTACCAGAGCATGTAGCTGCCGGTCGGCCATCGGCCGTGGGCCCGCACGATCGCCGCGAGGAGCGTGTCGAACTCCCGCACCTTCTCGAACGGGGGGTCGATCAGCACCAGCCCGCGGCGCTCGGGGGGCGGCAGGACGGCGGCGAGCGCCGCGTAGCCGTCCGACGCCATCACCCGCACGCGGGCGTCGCGGCCCATGTTGACCCTGAGCGCCTCCGCGTCCTCGGGGTGGAGCTCGCAGAGCGTCAGCCGGTCCTCCGGCCGCAGCACCCATTGCGCGACCGCCGGCGAGCCGGGGTATTGCCGCCAGGTGCCGTCCGGCCCGCGCGGGCCGACGGCGGCGAGGTAGGGCGCCAGCATCTCGCCGAGGGCAGGGGGCACCGCGGCGGGGTCGAGGCGGCCGATGCCGTCGTGCCACTCCCCCGTGCGGCGCGACGCGTCGCCGGCGAGGTCGTAGACGCCCAGCCCCGCGTGGGTGTCGACGAAGCGCAGCGGCGCGGGTTTGGCGATCATGTAGGTGAGCACGCGGGCCAGGAGCGCGTGTTTGAGGACGTCGGCGAAGTTGCCGACGTGGAAGGCGTGGCGGTAGTTCATGGCCGACCGCTATAGCCCGTCGGCCCCACGGCCGCACCTCGGGTGTCAGCCCGGCCACGCCGCCGGCCGGTCGCCCCGCGGGCCGACCTCCGCGATGGGCTCCGCCGCGGGCGGCGACGCGACGCCGATGCGCAGCGTGGCGGCGTTGAACTTGATCCACTCCCACAGGATCAGCCGGGTGCTGGTGACGTCGCTCCACCACGGGTGGCGCCCCCGCTCCGACACGACCGGGTAGGGCGTCAAGGCGACGCCCGGCAGCGCCGAACTCATCTCCGCCAGGGCGCGGGGCATGTGGTAGTTCGACGTCACGACGATCAGGGACCGGATGTGGTTGGCCCGGACCCAGCGCTCCGTCTCGGCGGCGTTGCCGACCGTGTTGGCGGCGTCGTAGCCGAGCGCGATGCAGCAATCGATGAGGCGGCGGGCCGCCGGCGTCTGCTTGACGATCTCGCCGGGCGTCGTCGACGGGTTGACGCCGGTGATCAGCAGGCGGTCGGCGCGGCCCTGCGCCAGGAGGTCCACGGCGTCGGAGATCCGGTCAGCACCGCCGGTCAGCGCCACTGCGCCCTCGGCGTGGCCGTCGACCGGGGTCTCCACGGCGGCGATCCGCTCGAGGAACGAGCTGAAGCTCCAGGCGAGCCCGAGCCCGCCCGCGAGGCACAGGCTCAGCGCCAGCGTCGCCACCGTCAGGATCCTGCTCACGCGCCGTCCCGCCCCGCTGTCCATCCCGGATCTTCGCCGCCCCTTGGTGTGCGAAACGTTAACGCCGCCCAGGATTCGAACTTCCGCGGGGGGCCGCGGTTCCGCCTCACGCGAGCGCCCGGAGGTGGCGGAACACGATGGATCGAGACATCCAGCCCGTCGCCACCGCGGTGCCGAGCGCGATCAGCAGGATGGCGCCGTAGCCGAGCGGCCCCAGCGCGAAGGTGCCGAACAGCGCCTCCATCTCGTCGCCCCCCGCGCCCCCGTCGAGGTGCGCGGTCAGCAGGCCGGCGAGGAGGAAGGCCAGGCAGGCGAAGCCGGCGCCCATCCCGGCGCCCTGGAGCCCGAGCCGGAGGAAGTGGCGCTGGAACTCGCGCGCGATGAACTTGTCCTCGGCGCCGACGAAATGCAGCACCCCGATGATCTCGCGGTTGCCCGCCATCACGCCGCGCGTCGCGAACGCCACGGCGAGGCCCAGCGCCGTCAGCACCAGGACGAACACCACGGCGGCGACGCCCACCACGGCGTCCGCCATGGCGGAGAGCCGGCCCTGCCAGGCGCGATGGTCGTCGAGGCTCGCGTCCGGCAGCGCGGCCACGAGGGCGGCGCGCAACGCCGCCCCGTCGAGCCGCGCCCCGGGTGCCAGGCGGACCACGATCAGCCGCGGGATCGGCAGGTCGCCGAGGTTCAGCGCCGCGCCGAGACCCTGCCCGAGCCAGGGCTCGAGCAGCTTCTCGGCCTGGCCGCGGTCGAAGGGCTCGACGCCGGCGACGCCCGGTGCCGCGCGGGCGATGGCGGCGGCCTCCGCGACGTCGGCGTCGATGTCGCGGCCTGCCGCCGGGCGGACTTGGACGGTGGCCTCGCGCGCCACGGAGGCCTGCCAGTCGCGCGTCGTGTCCTCGACCAGCACGGCGCCGCCCGCCGCCAGCGACGCCAGAAACGTCATGATGGCGATGACGGTGACGAGCGCCCGGCCCGCGATGGAGGCGGCCGGCACGAGCGGCACCTCGCCGCGGCTGCGCCCCGCCCGGGGCGCGTCGGCTGGAGGGGCCCGCGTGGCGGCCTCCGCGGCGTCACTCATAGACGGTGAGCCTGCGGTCGCCGATCACGAGACGGCGCATCTGGTTGAACTGGTCCATCAGGGCGAGGTCGTGGGTGGCGATCACCACGGAGGTGCCGGACCTGTGCAGCTCCATGAACAGCCTCAACAGGCGCCGCGCCAGGGGCGGGTCGACGTTGCCGGTGGGCTCGTCGGCGAGCAGGAGCTCGGGCCGCATGATCAGCGCCCGCGCGATGGCGGCCCGCTGCTTCTCGCCGCCCGAGAGCACCTGCGGGTGCGACCCGGTGCGCTCGCCGAGGCCCACCCAGTGCAGGAGCTCGACGACCTCGGCGCGGTAGCCCGCCTCCTCGCGCCCCTGCACGCGCAGCGGCAGCGCCACGTTCTCGTAGGTGGTCAGGTGGTCGAGCAGGCGGAAGTCCTGGAACACCACGCCGATGCGGCGGCGCAGGCCCGTCACGGCGTCCTTGTCGAGGGTGGCGGCGTCGCGGCCGAAGAGGGTGATGAGGCCGCGCGTGGGCTTGAGCGACAGGAGCATCAGCCGCAGCAGCGTCGTCTTGCCCGCCCCCGAGGGTCCGGTCAGGAACTGGAAGCTTTGCGGCGCGATGGAGAACGACAGGTCCTTGAGGACCTCGGCCCCCATGTCATAGCGCAATCCGACATTCTCGAAGCGGACCAAACCCTTCTCCGATCGCAGCCCCGTCGCGGTCCGGTCATAGCACGGCGCCCGTAACGGCGTCTTAACCATGAATGTCGCTTTATCGGCGGGTGGACGCGTCACCGCGTCCTTCATCTCCATCCCCTTTTGCGCGGCGCTCCATGCTGATCCGGTGTCCGACCTGCGCGAGCGGCTACGAGCTCGCCCCCGAACTGCTCACGGAAGGCCGGATCCTGCGCTGCGCCCATTGCCGCGACGCCTGGGTCCACGGCCCCGCCACGGCGGCTTCGACCGCCCCGGACGGTCCCGAGATCGTCACGGAGGCGCGGTTCACCCGCCGGCCCGGCCCCACGGCCAAGCGGGAGAGCCGCCCCGTCCGGTCCCTCTCCGCCATGCTCTCCTGGCGGCCGTCGGCCGGGCTCGCCGCGGGCGTGATGGCGGCGGCGATCCTCGGCGGCGGCATGGCGGCCTTGGGCGGCAAGGCCCGCGTCGTGGCCGCCTTTCCGCCGAGCGAGGCCGTGTTCGCCGCCCTCGGCCTGCCGGTGAACCTCAGCGGCCTCAGCCTGGGCGAGATCCGCTCGACGGTCGTCACGGGCGACGGCCCGCCCACGCTGACGCTCGAGGGGCACATCACCAACCTCCGGTCGGATCCGACCAGCGTGCCGGCGCTGCGCATCGCGGTGCGCGACAAGAGCCGCCGCGAACTCTATTACTGGACCGCTCCCGCGCCGAAGGCCCAGCTCGCCGTGGGGGAGACGGTGCTGTTCCGCAGCCGGCTGACCGCCCCGCCGCGCGACGGGCAGGACCTCGCGGTCAGCTTCGCCGAGCCCGTCTCAGGGCCGCGCCGCCTAGCCGAGGTGCTGCCGGGCGACAGGTGACAGGCTTGGCCGACCCCATCATCCGCATCCTCTTCGACGCCGACGCCATCGCGGCGCGCACCCGCGCCCTCGCCGGCGAGATCGCCGCCGCCGAGCCGCTGGACCTCCTCGCCGTCGCGGTGCTGAAGGGCTCCTTCATGTTCGCCGCCGACCTGCTGCGGGCGCTGCACGGCGCGGGCGTCGCCCCGCAGGTCGAGTTCGTCCACCTGTCGAGCTACGGCGCCGCGACGCGCTCCTCCGGGAGCGTGACGATGGTGCGCGACGTCGAGTCCGACGTCGCGGGGCGCGACGTCCTGCTCATCGACGACATCCTCGAATCCGGCCGCACCCTGGCGTTCGCCCGCGACCTGCTGCTCGGCCGCGGCGCGCGGCGGGTGCTGGTCGCCGTGATGCTGGAGAAGCCCGGCCATCGCGCCGTGCCGATGGAGGCCGACTTCGTCGGTTTCACCTGCCCGGACCTCTTCGTCGTCGGCTACGGCATGGACGCGGCGCATCGCTTCCGGCAGCTGCCGTTCATCGGCGTGGTGGAAGGGTAGGGCGGAGGCCGCCGCCCCGGTCGACGACAGTCGCCATCCCGACCTTCAGCTCATCCCCGCGGATGCGGAGGATGCAGTGCGAGATGTCCGGCCGAAGCCGACCCTCGTTCTTCCAACGGTGCAGCGAGCGGCCGATCGATCTGGTCCGCCTCCCGCTCCATGCCCGAATGCGCGAGCATGAGCGGAGGCGGGCGGTCCGCCCAGAACGGTATCACTGCCACGACGATCAGAACTCCTGCCACTCGTCGTTGGCCGGTGTGGCCACCGGCGACAGCCGGCGCATGGCAGAGCGGCCTGGACATGCCGTTCACCACCATGCAGCATACCTTCGTTCGACAACGATCGTCGAACATAGGGCTAAACCATGTGGCTTACTTTTTCATTAATCGACAAGCTATGTCAATCGAGGCAGGTTCAATTCCACTCTGTAGTCCGTACCGAAATCGGACAGATCAGCAAAACCAGTCCCGAAGCTCATGCCGCGGCCTCGTCGTCCTTCCACAGCGTGCGCAGCAGCATGACGTTCACACGCCGTGCCCATGCCTCGATGGGCAGCGTCCGATGCGACAGCATCAGGCTGACCGCCACCGTCGCGATGCCGATCGCCAGCGCCGCCGGTGTCGAGACGGCCCCGTCCCGCCCCGCCGCCATGACGATCAGGCGCGAGGACATCGTGATCAGGACGACGTAGTGCCACAGGTAGAGCAGGTAGGAGATCCGCCCGAGGAACTGCGAGAACCTGTCTCGGGACAGCCAGTCGACCGCGGGCGCGCAGGCGTAGATGGATCCCAGCAGCAGCGCGCCGGTCCCGGCCGAGGCCAGCAGGGTCTGATCCCCCGAGGCCTGCCCGCGCCCGGCGAGCACCAGGGCTGCGACGATGCCGAGGGGCGCCAGGACGCGGCCGACGATGGGCGGAAGCCGTGCGTAGGCGCCCTCCGCCCTGGCGTTCCCGAGCAGCAGGCCGACGAGGAAGCAGCCCGTGTAGGCGCCGGCGTCGAGGAGCACCCAGGCGAGACCTGCGGCGAGCCAGCCGGCGGCCCGGACCCGGTCGTAGACGAACAGCACCAAGAGCAGCACAAAGGAGCCGAGGAGCTCGATCGGCATGGTCCACAGGAAGGGGAGGTAGTCGGCCCGCTCGCCGCCCTGGTAGACGGCGTGGGACGCGAACCGGATCGCCGATGCGCCGCTGGCGTTGAAGCGTGCGAAGCTTCCGAGCCAGTCCATGCGCCCGACGATCCGGCCAGCCTCCGCCGTCGAGGTCAGCCCGGCCGCCATGGCGAGAGCCGTCACGGCCGTGACGACGACGATGGGCAGTGTGAGGCGGGGATAGCGCTTCAGCGCGGCCCGCTGCAGGTAGCGGACCCCGCCACCATGGAAGAACGGGAAGCTCAGGGCGTCGCTTGACAGGATGAAGAACACGACGACATCGAACTGCCCGGCGAGCGCGAAGGCCGTGTAGGGGTTGCGCAGCCACGGGACCACGACCCCGAACGTCTCCCAGAAGACGTGGAAGCAGACGACCGACAGAGCGGCCCAACCCCGGATGGCGTCGATCTCGGGAGCCCGCGGCTCGTGCCCCGCGGCGGCACGAAGGCGCCGGACGGTCGGATCGTCGGACGAGGCCAGGTCGCTGCGGTCGCGGATCGTCATGCGCCCATGAGAGGACGGTGGACGTCGCCGGGTCAAGGCCGAGCGCCCGACCGGGATGTGCGGCCGCCGAGGGCCTCCCCGGGATGCTCGCGTCTCCGTCGGCCTCGGCCGATCAGCCGTTGCGGAGCGCGATGGACAGGTCGAGCAGGAAGGCGAACGCCGTCGCCAGGTTCCAGGGGATCAGGATGAGGCCGGCGCGCCGGTCGACGATGGCGAAACGCCAAGTGGTCACGATCGCGGCGACCGTGAGAGCCGCCGCGGCCGCGAGCGCTACGCTCGGGTGGCGGCCGGCGAAGAACAGCCAGGACCACAGGACATCGAGGCCGAGCGCGACCGCGACGATCCGGATGGCAGCCGGGCGGTCGGGGAGGTAGTCGGGGCGGCACAGGACGCGGAACAAAGCCCACACCAAAGTGCCTGCCACGCCGAGGCTCGCCACGGCGGCGATCGGGGGGGCCGGCGCGAAGCTCGGCTTCAGCAAACCCCCGTAACATCGCAGGTTGGAGACCGCCATCACGGCTTCCAACGCCGTCACGGCGCCGACGGACAGAATCGCCGTCGCGGCATGCCGGATCCGGACGGCCCTCGAAAGCCCCGCGCGCGGCCCACCGACCGCTCCACGGTCCGGTGAGACGGCGGCGGCCGAGACTCGTGCCTCCGAGAGTTGGGGCACCGTGAGTTAGGCCATCGAGAGCTGGGCCGCTCGCCTCAGTGCCCGGCCTTCTTCTTCAGGGCGTCGATCCGCTGCGACGCCTCCGCCTTGGTGAGCCCGTCCTCGTAGCCCTCGCCGTCCTTGACCTCTTCCGACAACGTCTTGAGGTAGGACGCCTGGGCGCCCGTCATGGGCTCTCCGCCGGTCGTCCAGTCGCTGGGGTCCTTGACGGTGTTCGAACCCGGGTTTTCGTCGAGCTTGGGATTGTGTTCGGTGGCGTCGGCCATGGTGCACCTTCGGCGTTCACGGAATGTTCGACTCCACAATGCCGGCGGCGACGTCCGGTTCCGCGGGTCGGACCGTCCATCCGTCCCGCGTATCGCGACCGATGGCCGCTCCGGAGGTCAGCCGCGCGGCAGCCGATCGAGTTGGGCGAGGACCTTCGACGTGTCCTTGCCGAGGTGACCGGCGGCGTCGAGGCGGACGAAGTCGCCCGGCGTGTAGGGCCACGACGTCGAGCCGGCGAAGATGCGGATCCCCTTGGCGGTCATCACCGCATCGCCGGCGCGCAGCGTCCGATCTTCCAGGATCGACACTTTGACGGGCTTGGTCGGCCCCTGAGCCACGACGATCCTGGGCTCGTGGGGGTGGACCGTCAGCGGGCGGGCCCTCGCCATCCGCAGGCGGCGCTCGATCGGCCAATCGCCCCCATAGGGCCTGGACATCCTGACCGGCCTGGAAGTTTCGACCGGCGCAGGAGCGGCGGCGTGGCCGGCTCCCCCGGGCAACAGGGAGGAGAAGAATGCGTGCAGGCCGGAATCGTCGGCGGAGGCGCCGTGGACGGCCGCGAGGAGCATGCCGCCCGCGACGACGACGCACGCCGAACGGCGCATTGCGCCGCAGGCCAGGAAAGTCGTCATCATGGGCAGCCTTCGGTCACGGTGTCGGGGCCGGCGGATCGATTCCGCGTCCCTCCGGATGCAGGCACAACGCCCGATCGATGCCGTGGTTGCGCCGCCGCCCGGGCAGGCGCACCCCGGCGGCGCGTCTTCCGGGCCGGCAGGGGGTGCTCTATGGTGCGGCGCGGCAGCCGAGGGCCGCCCCGCCTGGCCGCCGGCCAGGGTCAACCATGAGGTTTCGATGGCTCGAACGCTTCTCCTGGGTCTCGCCGCCGCCGCGATCCCGATCGTGTCGGCCGTGGCCGCACCGGCGACGCCGGACGAGGCGGCCCGGCTGACGACGCTGTTCGAGCGCTACGTCGGCCAGCCCGCGCCGGGCGAGCCGGGCAGCGTGACGGTCGTGCCGCAGGGCGAGTCCTACGTGGCGACGCTCGACCTGAAACGCGCCCTGGCGGGCCTCGAAGGGTTCGGCATCACGTTCGATCCCGCCGTCTCAGCCACGACGCTGACACCGCTCGCCGACGGCACCTGGAAGGTGGGCAGCACGGGCAGCCCCCCGATCACCGCCCATATGGGTCAGCAGACGGTGAGCTTGAAATACGCCACCTCGGTCTTCGACGGCATCTTCGATCCGAAGATCGCGGGGTTCAGCCGCTCCCGGCAGGAGCAGACCGGGTCCGAATACACCCAGACGACCCCGACGCTGGTGCAGAACCGACGCGTCGACAAGGCGTCGCTGGACTTCACCGGGACGCCCGCCGACGCCGGCTCGGTCGACGTGAAGGGTCACTACGACCTTGCCGGGCTGGCCGCCGACATCCTGTTGAAAGCAGCCGCCGAGCCGCCGGCGGGCGGCGATGCCGCCGTCCCGCCCGCGGCACGCGCCGGGACGGCCTTCAGCTACGTGGTGCCGACGAGCAGCCTCGACATCGGCCTCGACCGGTTCCGCACGCGGCAGGCGCTCGATCTCTGGGCCTTCCTGGTGGCCCATCCCAGCCACGACAGCCTCGTGGCGTCGCAGGACGAGTTGAAGGCCCTGCTGCGCGCCGGCCTGCCCTACGCCGACGGCGTGAGGGAGGCGAGCAGCCTCGCCGGCCTCGCCGTGACGACGCCGATCGGCATCGTCTCGGCCAAGGCGCTGAGCGGCGACCTCGACCTCTCGGGCCTCGCCGGCACCGGCAAGGCCACCGTGGCCTTCTCGCTGGCCGACCTCGTCGTCCCGCCCGGGCAGCTGCCGTCCTGGTCGGCGGGCCTCGTGCCGAAGGGCCTCGACCTCCACATCGCGATCGACGGGTTCCACCCCGCCGAGGGCCTGGCGGCGACCGTCGACGACGTCGACCTGAAGAAGGACGTGATCATCACGCCGGACCAGAAGGCGGCGATCGGCCACCTGTTCTGGCCGGGCGCCGGGACTGTGACGCTCGCGCCGAGCCGGCTGACCACGGCGGTGCTGGATCTCAGGATGGAGGGCCAGGCCGCCTTGGGACCGAAGCCGGCCGGACGCGTCACCGTCACCGGGACGGGGCTCGACAAGGAGATCGCGGCGCTCCAGGCCCAGGCCGCCACCGACCCCGGCGCCGGCCAGATCCTCGGCCCGCTGGTGCTGGCGAAAAACCTGTCGAAGCCCAACCCGGACGGCAGCCTCACCTGGCTCATCGAGTTCGGCGACGGTCCGGTCAAGGTCAACGGTGCGACCCTGCAATAGAGTCTGTCGGGCTAACGTCGGAACAGCGTTTGGACGTAAGCCGTCGGACAGCTTCACCGATCTAAGCTGGCGTCTATCAGCAACAGCCTGATAGACGCCAGCGGCGCGGGCGTCCTCCATCGACGCGGCGCCGAGGGTCGCGCTGTGGCGCCGACAGGCGCCGGATGGTAGGAGAGTGCCGCGCGGGCGAGGCCGTCCGCCCCCGCGTCGGAGTCCCCATGCCGCCTGTGCCGCGCCGCATCCTGTCCCACGCCGTCCTCGTCGGCCTGGTCCCGCTGTCGGTGATGGCCGCGACCGTCCCGGCCGCGGCCTTCAAGGTGGGTGGGTCGCCCGACTTCAAGGGTTGCGCCATCTGGTTCAACGACGCCGGCCAGCCGCTGCGCAACAAGACGGGGCGCGAGATCGGCCGCAAGGTGCCCTGCGGCGAGGGCACCCACAACCGCGACGTCTACGACGTGCAGTTCGGCGAGGAGGCGGGCACGCTGGTGATCCGGGACTCCTCGCATCACTTCGAGTGCATCCTCCAGCTCGCACCGGGCTCCGCCACGGTCATGGTCCCGAAGATCTGCCAGCATTATGACGGCTGAAGCCGCCCCGCGACGCCGCCCGGATCCCGCGGCGGACGCGTTAGCGGCTCGTTAACCATATCGGTGATCAACTTGCTCCATCGCAGCACTCCCGCGGGAGACGATTCGGCATGGACGCGACCCTTTTCCCCGATTTCGCGGATTCGATCCGCTATGCCCTGTCGCACCGACCGCGGGCGGACGACCGCATCGATATCGTGCTCGACCTCTACCGCGGCGCCGTGCCGGCCCTCACCCGCACGATCGCCCGCGTGACGGACGCCCAGGTCGGCCCGGTGACGCTGAAGTGCCGCAGCTACCTCGAGCGCCGCGGCGCCCATGCGGTCGGCAACGTGTCCCTCGGCGCCCCCCACCGCTGGTCGCGCGACGAGACGCCCGACCCGTGGCGGGCAGCGCCCGTGGCGGCGTTCGACTGGATGTTCGCCGGGTAGGGTGGATGGGCGGCAGGCGGCTCGGCGATAGTCCCGCATGCTGGTCGCCATCGAGCGGCAGGAGGTCGCGCCGCAGACGTGGATCACGGGATCGGTCGACGGCTCGTGTGGCGAATGCCCAGGATGATCAAATCTTGAGCTTCTATTCGATAGTCGATCAAGTATGGATACGGCACTACGGCGATCCGACGGACACGTCGTCGTGCCGTCTGGCGTCCGATGCGAGGAAATTGCAGTAACAGCGTCGTTACGGCAGAGATGCGAATTGCCAAACTCGCGGCGCCTTGAGGTGAGTAGGCCGCCAGACCGCCCATGACGTCGTCGAGCTGAGCCGCTGCTCTCGTCGTGTAACGCAGCCTCACCTGCGGTATTTGGCGAATATAGCTTGTACATCCTCGTCCGTGGCGAACTCCCCGCGGTCGGCTTCTGCCTCGGCTTCTGCCAAGTCCTCGTCTTCCTCGAGGGTCAGTGGGACGACTGGATCGGACTCGCCAGCATAGAGCAGGAGCATGCGGGCGACCTCGTCCTGCATATCGGCGGGCAGGGCTCGGGTGCGGGCGATGGCGCGGTCGAGGAGGTCTGTCATGCTGTGCCCCGTTTGCGAGTCCAATGAGAGAGCATCATGAAGGGCAACGCGACAGATCTCAAGTATGAGACTCATACTTAGGATTCGCGCGAAATCGCAGGCACGAAATTGATTGCAGCTGTTGCACTGCGTCCTTGGCTGAGCATAGCTCACGCAATTCCCTTACTCTCAATCAGAGATGAAAAGTGAATTGTGGCCGTCGCTTGCTCGATCGTAACATCTCGCGCTTCGGTTTTAAACCACTAACGCGTCTACGACCTCGATGCGCAACCTCTTCCCGATCACGCGTGCCGCCTGCGCCAGCGTCGCAAGCTGCACCTCTCGGCTGTCCGGGTCGAGAAGTCGGTCGAGTTGCACCCGGCTCGCCCCCATGCGCTCGGCCATGTCATCCCGCGTGACGCCCTGAATCCGCATCGTCTCGCTCAATTGCCACGCGATGACGCGTTGGATGGCGGACGCCTCGGCGTCGTCCAACATTCCTTCCTCGCGTAGGAAGTCGTCGAAACTCGAACCGCTGTGGTCGAAGGCGCTCACGGTCATGCCCAGCCCTTTTCATGTCTGCGCTGATTGGCACGTGCGAGATCGAGATCCTCGTTCGGCGTCGTGCGTGTCTTTTTGATGAACCCATGCAGCAAAACCATACGCCCGCGCTTGTCGATGGTGAAGAGGACACGCCCCGTACGCCCGCCGACGAGGTCGGTCCGGATCTCGTGAAGGCCATTTCCCAAAGGTCGGCACGTCGGCACTCCGATGGGCCACGCATATTCTGCGAGTTTGACGTCCTCGCCAATCCGTCGCCGATCGTCGCGGTCGAGATCTTTGAGCCATTCGCGAAGAGGCTCATTGCCAGCTTCAGTCCGATAGAAGATGGCCGGCACGCGTTTTTCGCGTCAGTCCGTCCGGTTCGGAGATCGGCGGTCGAGAAGGATGACGGACCATGATGGAGTCGCAGCGGCTGCGATCAGTCGACGCGAAACGTCCCGCCGGAACCGCTCACCGCCGCCCCCGCCCGTTGCGCCAGTTGCTCACCCCCGGGTCGGGCTTCTCCGGCCGCACGAAGCCGTCGGCCCCCGCCGGCGCCTCCTCGCGCCCCGGGCCCATCTCGTCGAGCCCAGGCTTGCGCGCCCGCCCCGCGGCGCCGTCGGCCCCGCGCCGTGCCGGCCCGGCCTCGCCGCCGCCGAAGTTGTGCGGCCCCATGTCGGCGTCGCGCGGACGGCGCGGGCCGCCCGCCGCGGCCGAGCGCGGCACGCCGGTCGTCCCCGGCGGGCGCCCGCCGCTCGACCGTCCGGCCCGCGCCGGCAGGTTCGCGGCGTTGCCGTAGGTCCGCTCGCCCGCGTATCGACCGGCCTCGCGCTCGACCTCGGCCTGGCGCGCCATCGGGTCGGCGCCGATCATCAGGTCCGTCGCCTCGAGGCGCTTCAGCTCGTCGCGCAGCCGCGCCGCCTCCTCGAACTCGAGGTTCGCCGCCGCGGCCCGCATGCGCTTCTCGATGTCGGCGATCGCGGCCTTGAGGTTGTGGCCCATCAGCGCCTCGGGCGCCGCCATGCCGGTGTCGACCGTCACGTGGTCGGCCTCGTAGACGCTCTGCAGGATGTCGGAGATGCCGCGCTTGATCGAGGCCGGCGTGATGCCGTGCTCGACGTTGTAGGCCTCCTGCTTCTCGCGGCGGCGCGCCGTCTCGGCCATGGCGCGCTCCATCGAGCCCGTCACATGGTCGGCGTAGAGCACGACCTTGCCCTCGATGTTGCGGGCGGCGCGGCCGATCGTCTGGATCAGCGACGTCTCGGAGCGGAGGAACCCTTCCTTGTCGGCGTCGAGGATCGCCACGAGCGCGCATTCGGGGATGTCGAGCCCCTCGCGCAGCAGGTTGATGCCGACCAGCACGTCGAACGTGCCGAGCCGCAGGTCGCGGATGATCTCGATGCGCTCGATCGTGTCGATGTCCGAGTGCATGTAGCGGACCTTCACGGCATGGTCGTGCAGGTACTCGGTGAGGTCCTCGGCCATGCGCTTCGTCAGCACGGTGACGAGGCAGCGAAACCCCTTCGCGGCGGTGTCGCGGATCTCGCCCAGCACGTCG
Organism: Lichenihabitans sp.; assembly: GCA_965214345.1. GTDB lineage: Bacteria > Pseudomonadota > Alphaproteobacteria > Rhizobiales > Beijerinckiaceae > Lichenihabitans. The sequence continues at coordinate 475,685 of CBDCBJ010000001.1, forward strand.
TCGACCTGGGTGCGGGCGGGGCGGACCTCGACGGGCGGGTCGATCAGGCCCGTCGGGCGGATGACCTGCTCGACGAAGACGCCCTGGGCGCGCTCGATCTCCCACGGCCCCGGCGTCGCCGAGACGTGCACGGTCTGGGGCCGCATGGCGTCCCATTCCTCGAAGCGCAGCGGGCGGTTGTCGAGGCAGGAGGGCAGGCGGAAGCCGTATTCGGCCAGCGTCGCCTTGCGGCGGAAGTCGCCCTTGTACATGCCGCCGATCTGCGGGACCGTGACGTGGCTCTCGTCGGTGAAGACCAGCGCGTTGTCGGGCAGGTATTCGAACAGCGTCGGCGGCGGTTCGCCCGGCTGGCGGCCGGTGAGGTAGCGCGAATAGTTCTCGATGCCCTGGCACACGCCGGTCGCCTCCAGCATCTCGAGGTCGAACAGCGTGCGCTGCTCGAGCCGCTGCGCCTCGAGCAGCCTCCCCTGGGCGAAGAGCTGCTCCAGCCGCTCCTTGAGCTCGGCCTTGATGCTCTTGATGCTCTGGACGAGCGTGGGGCGGGGCGTCACGTAATGCGAGTTGGCGTAGACCTTGGCGAACTTCAGGTCGTTGGTCCGCTTGCCGGTGAGCGGGTCGAACTCCTGGATGGACTCGATCTCGTCGCCGAAGAAGGCGAAGCGCCAGCCGCGGTCCTCGTAATGGGCGGGGAAGAGTTCGACTGTGTCGCCCCGCACGCGGAACACGCCGCGGGAGAAGTCGGGGGTGCGCTTGTACTGCAGCGCCACGAGGTCGGCGATGAGCTGGCGCTGGTCGATCTTGTCGCCGACCGACACCGTGAACGTCATGGCGGTGTAGGTCTCGACCGAGCCGATGCCGTAGATGCAGGACACGGAGGCCACGATGATGACGTCGTCGCGCTCCAGCAGCGACCGGGTGGCGGCGTGGCGCATTCGGTCGATCTGCTCGTTGATCGTCGATTCCTTCTCGATGTAGGTGTCGGACCGCGGCACATAGGCCTCGGGCTGGTAATAATCGTAGTAGGAGACGAAGTACTCGACGGCGTTGTCGGGGAAGAAGCTCTTGAACTCGCCGTAGAGCTGCGCCGCCAGCGTCTTGTTGGGCGCGAGGATCAGGGCGGGGCGGTTGGTGGCGGCGATGACCTGCGCCATCGTGAAGGTCTTGCCCGAGCCCGTGACGCCGAGCAGCACTTGGTCGCGCTCGGACGCCTTTACGCCGGCCACGAGTTCGGCGATGGCGGTCGGCTGGTCGCCCTTGGGCTCGTATTCGGACGAGATCCTGAAGTCGATGCCGCCCTCGGACTTGTCGGGCCGGGCGGGGCGGTGCGGCACCCAGGGGCGCTCGTTCAGGCGCGAATCGCCGCTCTTCAAGAGCCGTTCCAGCACGTCGGCGGTGGCGGCCGCGCCCGTGACGCCGCGCGCCAGCTGGATCGTGCCGCCGCCGTCGGTGGCGGGTGCTGGCTCGAAGCGCGCCTGCGGGGCCTCGCTGAACCCGTCGCCGTTCGATGCCTTGCCGCGCGTCGCGTCGCGGCCCGGCCGCGTCGCATCGCGGTCCGGCCGCGTCGCGTCGCGGTCCGCCACGGCGGCGGGGGCGCGGGCGTCGTTCAGGGCCGGGTTGAGGAGGGCGGCGAGATGCTGGTCGAGCGGCACGAGGTCGGGCCGCCCCGCCTTGGGGGCCGCGCCGCGGCGGGGCTGTTTCGCCTCCGCGGGTGCTGCCTCGGGGCCCGCGGCTTTGGCGGGCCGGCCGGGCTTCCGGGCCGGGGCTTCGATGGTGTCGGCGTCTGTCGTGCGGGCTTTCGGCATAACGGCAATATGGGGCCGCAGGAGCGGGCAGGGAAGCCGCGAACCGTCGCGTTGGCTCGCCTCCTCGACCGTGCTGTTTGGGGTAGAGGCGCTGAACGGGGTGCCCCCTTGTGACCACGAGATGGACGCGCCGCGGATCCGCCCGCTTGCGATCCTGCGAGGCCGGATCCTATGATGACGAGCGAAAAAACGGGCTGCGTGTAGAGTCAAGGCTCGAATGAATTGTGGAAAGCCGCGATGGCCGGAGAAATCGGTATGGGCCTTACTACGCCGCCTTGGTCTCTCGAGTAGAGCTGAACAGACAATGCATAGCGACAATTGCCGCTCTGCATCGTGAAGTCGTTGGAGAAGCGCGTCCCCGCACTCCGCTCGATCCGCGCATCGAATTGCCTGACGCTGAGCTCGGACAGGAGCGAATGAGCCCTCATCATGACGGTCCCGCTGCCCTCGGGACAGCCGTCGTCTGTCGCACTGTCGAATAAAAAGTTCATCCTTTCCGCGGCTCTGGCCGGCGAAGGCCAGTGCAAGCGCTTCTCGCGCTCGTCCCAATCCCCGATGTCGCTAGCCTCGACCGGCGGGATGTCGATCCAACTCCCACCCCTGCGCGCGAACTTCCGCCAACCGATCTCAACCGCGCAATCCGCCGCCGAAGCTAGCCCGACATATCCGGTCCCATCGGGTGCGATGAGCGTCGTTACCGATCCGCCTCCGGTCGGAGGGCCGAACGAAAGCGTAACCCAGCCCGGTCTGCCAGGCGTCGGCGTGTCGATGCTGGAGTGAACAACGCCGAAATCGTTGAAGTCGATGCTGACACCGTGCTTGAAGAACGAGACGTCCAGTGAGCGGAACGGACTCGCGGTGACCGCACAGCCTGCTGACCCGCCGTCGAATGCGGCGGCGAACTGCCGATGATTGACGCGTTCATCCCGCAGCGTACGGGCGATGAAGCCATCCTCGGGAGAGGCCTGAAGATAGGGAGACGGCGGGGCTGGTGGGGAAGCCTCCTGCGCGACGGCGGCACCGATGGAGAGACAAGCGACCGCCGAGGCCAGAGTTCGAAGCACAGTGTCTCATCCACCGATGCGGCCCGAAAGTGGCGTCGCAATCGTAGATGGTGTGAGTCGACTTCGGCGGCGGTGCGGCAGAACCTTGGCCTGCCTCTGGCACGCGATGAACCTCACCCTTCGCTCACGGCACGGGCGCGACCTCGTCGGCCACCGCGGTCGCCCGCATCCGCTCGCGGGCGAAGACCACAAGGCCGCTGGCCACGATGATGCCGGCGCCCAGCACCACGCTCGGCCCCGGCACGTCGCGCCACACCGCGTAGCCCAGGATCGCCGCCCACACGATCGAGGCATATTGGAACGGGGCCAGCAGCGAGGCCTGCGCCAGCGTCAGCGCCCGGATGATGCAGATGAAGCAGGCCATCGAGACGATGCCGAGCAGCGCCATCAGGGCCCAGTCGACCGGCGGGGGCGTGACCCAGCCGGCCGGCGCCAGGAGCGCGCCGAAGAGCCCCGTCCCGGCGTTCTGCCAGACCGTCAGCGTCAGCCAGTTGGTGCGGCGCAGCCCGCGCGTCGTGGCGATCGCGCCGGCGAAGAGGGTGGCGCCGGAGAGGGCCACGACGGCCGCGGGCGAGACGGCCGCGCCCGAGGGTTCGAGCGCGATGACCACGCCCCCGAACCCCACCAGGACGGCGCCCCAGCGGAAGACGCCGACGCGCTCGCCGAGCAACAGGGCCGACAGGGCCGTGATGATGAGCGGCGCCGCGAGATAGAACGTCATCACGTCGGCCAGCGGCAGGCTGCGCGTCGCGAAGTAGAAGCAGAAGGTGTCGCCCGCCATGCAGGCGAGGCGCAGCGCGTGGAGCCGCCACTGGTCGCGGATGTCGAGGTCGGGGCGGCGCAGCAGCACCAGCGGCAGCAGCACCAGCCCGGCGCCGAGCGAGCGCAGCGCCAGGATCTCGCCGACCCCGTAGGAGCCGACCAGCCACTTGCCGAGCGCGTCGTTGATGGCGAAGAACAGCACGCCCAGAGAGTAGAGGCCGATGCCGGCGAGGGCGTCGCTCAAGGGGCCGGCGCTCCGGCGCCCGCGGGAGGGACCGGCCGGTAGTGGCGCGACAGCGTGTGATAGACGCCGTGCGGGTACACGAGTTTCGACATGGCGTTGCCCAGGATGGCGCAGATCATGATGGGGATCACCAGAGCGTGGTTCTCCGTCATCTCGTCGACGATCACGAAGGAGGTGATGGGTGCCTGCACGACGCCGGACAGGTAGCTCACCATGCCGAGGATGGTCAGCACGCCGATCGGGGTCATCGGCAGCAGCCCGTGCAGGTCCTCCGCCAGGCCGGCCCCGACGGCGAGCGAGGGCGCGAAGATGCCGCCCGGGATGCCGCTGATCGACGACAGCACGGTGGCGAGGAACTTCAACGGCCCGAAGGTCAGGGGCAGGTCGGACGTGCCGTGCAGGATGGCCTTGGCCTGGTCGTAGCCGGTGCCGAAGATGCTGTTGGCGCTGCCGGCGCCGCAGAGCGCCACGCCGAGCCCGCACAGCGCCGCGAAGGGGATCGGCCGCGCCTTGACGGCGGCCCCGACGGCGCCGGGGAAGCCGCGGCCGGCCGCGATGAGGATGCGGCTGAACAGGCCGCCGCAGAGCCCGCCGGCGACGCCCACCACCGGCACCGCCAGCCACTCGGCGCCGAAGGGCATGACGTCCGACGTGCGGCCGAAATAGGTGTAGTCGCCGACGAGGCCGAGCGAGGTGAGGCCGGCCGCGATGACGGTGCCGAGGATGAGCCCGCTGGTCCGCTCCTCGAAGGAGCGGCTCATCTCCTCGATGCCGAAGATGATGCCGGCCAGCGGCGCGTTGAAGGCCGCCGCGATGCCGGCCGCCGAGCCGGCGATCAGCAGGCCCGGCTGGCGGTGCGGGGCGAGCCGGCCCAGCGCGTACATGACCGATGCGCCCACCTGGACGGTCGGGCCCTCGCGCCCCGACGAGGCCCCGCAGGCGAGGCCGAGGATCAGCAGCACGATCTTGCCGGAGGCGACCTTCAGGCTGACCAGCGGGCCGCGCAGCGCGGGATCGTCGATCCCGTGGGCGGCGATCACCTGCGGGATGCCGCTGCCGCCCGCGTTGGCGAAGTAGCGCCCGGCCAGCCAGGCCGCCAGGGCGAAGCCCAGCGGCGTCACCACGAAGGGGGCATAGGGTGCATGGCCGACGACGGCGGCGAACAGCCCCTGCGCGCGGTCGGCCAGGACCGCCATCAGCACCGCGAGCCCGCCGACCGTGATGCCGCCGAACAGGAACAGCGCGCGGCGCTTGAAGCGGGGAAGCCAGATGCGGAGGGCGCGGAGGCGGAGGCTGCGCCGGAGGGAGCGGCGGCGGCTGCGGGGCAGAGGCATGGCCCCGTATCGGGGATTCGCGGCCAGGCCACAACCCCGGCGGGGCGGCTAGGGTGGAGCTGCGGCGAGCGTGGCTTCGACCGCGGCGATGAACAGTTCCGCCTCATCGAGCGCGTCCCTGGCCCGTTCCGGCGACACGGTGGCGTCGGGGCGGACGTCGTCGTCGGCGATCGCCTTGAGGGCGAAAGCGCGGGACACGAAGCCGCGCAGGTCTGCCGGAAACGAAGCGTCGTGCGCGACGAGCCGGTGGAACTCCGTGTGCACCCCGTTGTGCGTGTTCACCACACGCTTCTCCCGCTCGAAGATGAGAGCCTGCGCGGCGTGGAAGGCCGCCAGGTAGGCCGATCGACCGGCCGGCTCGCCGAGCGCGATGCCGAGCATCTTTCGCCCGTCGTCGACGCTCCGCCCGGCCTTGCCGAGGACAAACGCGGTCTCCGGCATGATGTCACCTCCAGAGGACAGGCTCGCTGTCTCGAGCCGCCGCCCCGCGCCACGAGATGTCGCGCGGTCCGCCGGACGCGAGTCCCCCGACGCCCAGAGATCGCGGCCTTGAGCACGGATGTCCCACATCAGCGGTGTGCGCTGCTCGAAGGCCTCGGCCTCGAAGGGCAGAAGGTCGAAGAACACGCCGGTCTCGTCTGTCAGTTCGACGCGAAGATCGGCGAGGCGGCGCGTCTCGACGCGCCGATCCGCGGAGGTCTTCAGGAACACCGCCACGTCGTAGTCGGAATCGTCCCGCGCATCGCCGCGCGCGCGCGCGCCGAACAGCACGATGCGGTCGACGTCCTCGCCATACATCGCGGTGAGCGCATCTTTGACGCGGTCGAGAACCGGATCGTCTGCCATGACACGCCTCGTCCGAACGATGGCGTGCAGACTACGATATCCACGTCGCGCCGTCGCGCCTCGCTCAGATGAAGGCCGACGACATCGCCGGCGTCTCGTCGAGCGCGTGGGCGATGACGTCGAGCGCATGGGCGACGTCGTCCCGGCTCGCCAGTCCACCGAGGCAGATCCGCACCGCCTCGGGCGCCGTCCCGGCCGCCACGAAGGGGTCGCTCGCCACGACGCCGATGCCGGTCGAGCGCGACTGCGACGCGAAGGCCGAGCGGCTCCAGGGCTCGGGAAGCCGCATCCAGATGTGGAAGCCGTGCGGGTCGGCCTCGACGAGCGCCCGGGGGAGCGCCGCGGCGGCGAGGCGCTGGCGTGCGATCGATTCCCGCCGGACGAAACCCAGCACCTCGTCGGCGGTGCCGTCGAGGATCCAGCGCGTCGCCAGCGCCGCCGTCACCGGCGAGGCCATCACGGTCGCGGCCCGGAGGCTGGCCGCGAGCGGCAGGGCGGTGCGGGCGCTCGGCGCCACCAGGTAGGCGATGCGCAGGCCGGCGCCGAGGCACTTCGCCAGGCCCGCCACGTGATAGGTGGTCTCGGGCGCCAGCATCGAGAAGGGCGGCGGGCCGTCGGGCGGCAGGAACCCGTAGGCGTCGTCCTCGATGATCGCCACGGCGTAGCGGCGCGCCACCTCGACAATGGCCTCGCGCCGGGCGCGCGACATGGTGGCGGTGGTGGGGTTGAGCAGCGTCGGGTTGAGGTAGAGCGCCTTGGGGGCGTGCTTCACGCAGGTCGCCGCGAAGGCCGCGGCCTCGATCCCCTCGGCGTCGGTCGGCAGGCCGATCAGCTTCAGCCCGAGGTGGGCGGCGAGCGACCGCGCCCCCGGATAGGTCAGGGCCTCCGAGCAGATCGTGTCGCCGGGCCGGCACAGGATCGACAGGGTGGCGAGGAGCGCGCTGTGGGCGCCCGGGCAGACGAGCAGCCGGTTGGCCGGGACCGCGATGCCGCGGCGCGACAGCCAGAGCAGCGCCGCCTCCCTGTCCTCCCGCGCGCCGCCGAACCCCTGGTAGCGCAGCAGGTTCATGAGGTCGGTCGAGATGGCGAGGAAGCCGTCGCGCATCCGGCCGAGCAGGTCGGGATCGTCGGGCTCGGGCGGCAGGTTCATCGAGAAGTCGACGAGGGCGGGGCGGCGCAGCGCGGCCGGCGGGTCCGGAGGTGCCGCCGGGGGCGCCCGGCCCGTCACCACCGTGCCGTGGCCGACGCGCGACGCGATGAGGCCGCGGCGCTGGGCCTCGACGTAGCCGCGCGCGACCGTCGAGAAGTTCAGCCCGAGCGCGTCGGCGAGCTGGCGCTGGGGCGGCAGCCGATCCGAGCGCGTCAGGCGGCCCGTACCGATATCGTCGGCGATCGCATCGGCGATGGCGCGGTAATGCGGCCGGCCGAACCTGGCGAGGTCGGGCATCCACGGTCTCACGGCCAAGCCTTCACGATCCCCGACCCTTCTATCCGGTCAATCACCGAATTGACCGTATCGCTCACTGCCGGCGCTTCGCCGAATCGTTCGGCGGCGAGGCGCTCGACCGCACTGACCTGTTTCGCCGCCGGGGGCAAGCGGGCGCTCGCGGAAAGCCGATGCGATCGCCGTCCGTCGCGAGAGCGGCCCTCCGCTCTCCGGCGTCACGCCTCGATCGCGGGCTTCGGATGCGGAAACGGCGGGCATGCGCGATCAAAGCGGCATCAGTCGAGTGCCGAAAATGACCGTATGATTGACTGCGTGTCTCTGGCCCGTCCTCTGGCTCAATGCAGGTGGCCGTGGCTGGCACACGGCTTGCGAACCTCTTGGCCGAACCGCCGTGCTCCGCCGGTTCGAACGCCACAGCGCCGCGCGACCTTTCCTCGGTCGCTCCAGGGAGAACCGCCATGCCTGCCGTCGATATCCCGCACCACAAGAAGGGCGACTTCCTCGTCGACTACGAGGAGAAGGTCTTCGAGGACGTCAAAGCCGAACCGGGCGAAAAAGCCCTGATCACCTTCCACACGGTCGCGTTCGAGGGCTCGATCGGCCTCGTGAACCTGCTCCAGGCGACGCGCATCCTGCGCAAGGGCTTCGAGACCTCCATCCTGCTCTACGGCCCCGGCGTCACGCTCGGCGTGCAGCGCGGCTTCCCGCGGCTCGGCGACGACGCCTTCCCGGGCCATCAGAACTTCAACAACCAGCTCACGAAGTTCATGAGCGAGGGCGGCAAGGTCTATTGCTGCCGCTTCGCCCTGCAAGCCCTCTACGGCCACGGCGAGGCCTCGCTGATCGAGGGCATCCGCCCGATCGGCCCGCTCGACACGCTCGACATCATCCTGCTGCACCGCAAGGCCGGCGCGTTCATCCTCGACACCTGGACGCTCTGACGCGGAACTCCCCGCCGCCCGGGCCGGACCTCCGGGCCGGGCGGCGTCAACACGCGGATCACTCCCCATGAGCCAGAAGAGGACCGTCCGGGTCGCCGCCGTGCAGATGGCGCCGGTGCTCGACCATCCGGGCGGCACCGTCGAGAAGGTGCTGGCCGCGATCGACGCCGCGGGGCGCGATGGCGTCCAGTTCATCGTCTTCCCGGAGACGCTGGTCCCCTGGTATCCCTATTTCTCCTTCGTCCACCCGCCGGCCACGACGGGCGCGGAACACGTCCGCCTCTACGACGAGGCCGTGGCGGTGCCGGGCCCGGTCTGCGACGCGGTCGCGTCGGCGGCGCGGCGCCACGGCACCGTGGTGGTGCTCGGCGTCAACGAGCGCGACGGCGGCACGCTCTACAACGCCCAACTGGTGTTCGACGCCGACGGCGCCCTCGCGCTGCGCCGCCGCAAGATCACGCCGACGTTCCACGAGCGGATGATCTGGGGGCAGGGCGACGGCTCCGGCCTGAAGGTCGTCGACACGGCGGTCGGCCGCGTCGGCGCACTGGCCTGCTGGGAGCACTACAACCCGCTCGCCCGCTACAGCCTCATGGCGCAGGGCGAGGAGATCCACGCCGCCCAGTTCCCCGGCTCGATGGTGGGGCAGATCTTCGCCGACCAGATGGAGGTGACCATCCGCCATCACGCGCTCGAGGCCGGCTGCTTCGTGGTCAACGCCACGGGCTGGCTGAGCGACGCCCAGATCGAGGGCATCACGCCCGACGACCGGATGCGCCGGGCGCTGCGCGGCGGCTGCTGCACCGCGATCGTGTCGCCGGAGGGCGTCCATCTCGCGACCCCGCTGCGCGAGGGCGAGGGGATGCTCGTGGCCGACCTCGACATGGCGCTGATCACCAAGCGCAAGCGGATGATGGATTCCGTCGGCCATTACGCCCGGCCGGAACTCCTCAGCCTCAACCTCGACAACCGCGAGGCACGCCCCGTGCATGCGGCCGTGCCGACCCGACTCCGGACCCTGGACCCAGCGGACGATGACCGATCTCAGCCCCGTGACCCCGTCGCCCTCGGCCCGGTCGAGCCTGCCGACCGAGCGGCTGATCAACGAATTGCAGTCCTTCGGGGTCCGCCTGCTTGACCCGTCGGCGGGCGTCCAGAGCCGCCGCGGCGGCGCCGGCCCCTCCGACCACAAGGCCCTGACGATCGACGGCCGGACCGTGATGGTGCCGGTCCACACCGCCACCGCGTTCGACAGCCCCTACGTGGTGAGGAAGCCCGGCCCCGACGGGATGAGCACGGTCGAGCGCGACGGGATCGGGGTGGGGCGCGTCGCCTTCCCGTTCCAGCCGCGCTTCTACCGGATGCAGACCTTCGACGGCGTTCCCTATTCGCAGATCGCGGTCCTGCACGGCCGCGACGTGCTCGCCACCACGGTGCTGCAGACCTGCATCCGCTACGCGAGCCGCACCAAGACCTGCCAGTTCTGCGCCATCGGCCAGTCGCTGGCGGCGGGGCGCACCGTCGCCCGCAAGACGCCCGAGCAGCTGGCCGAGGTGGCCCGCGCCGCCGTGCTGCTCGACGGCGTGAAGCACATGGTGATGACCACCGGCACGCCGGCCACGCCGGACCGCGGCGCCGCGATCCTGACCGAGAGCGCCTTCGCCGTGAAGGCCGCCATCGACCTGCCGATCCAGGGCCAGTGCGAGCCGCCCGACGACGACGTCTGGTTCGAGCGGATGAAGGCGGCCGGCATCGACGCGCTCGGCATGCACCTCGAGGCCGTGACCCCGGCGGTGCGCCAGCGCATCATGCCCGGCAAGGCCTCGGTGCCGCTCGAGCGCTACATGTCGGCCTTCGCGGCCGCCGTGCCGGTCTTCGGCCGCGGGCAGGTCTCGACCTACGTCCTGGCGGGGCTCGGCGACACGCCCGAGGCCATCCTGTCGCTGAGCGAGACGCTGGTCGGGATGGGCGTCTATCCGTTCGTGGTGCCCTTCGTGCCGATCTCGGGAACGCCGCTGGAGAGCCACCCGGCGCCGACGCCGGCCTTCATGCACGCGATCCTGGGTCCGCTCTCGGTCCTGCTGCGGCGCGCCGGGATGAGGAGCGGCGACGTCAAGGCGGGCTGCGCCAAATGCGGCGCCTGCTCGGCCCTGTCCTCCTACGAGCGCCAGCCCGGCGGGGGCGAGCCATGATCGTCCCGTTCGACCGCGCCTTCACGGCCCCGAGCTTCACCGTCAAGTTCGCCGACCGGCCCTGGGAGTTCCGCGACGCCGCCGAGCTGCGGCGGCGGGTGTTCTGCGACGAGCAGGGGATCTTCGCCGGGCACGACCGCGACGCGATCGACGCCGTCGCCATCCCGATCGTCGCGGTGTCGACGCTGGCGGTCGCCTCCGCCGACGTCGTCGGCACGGTGCGGATCCACGAGCCCGAGCCGGGCCTCTGGATGGGCTCGCGCCTCGCCGTCGCGGCCGACCACCGCCGCGTCGGGGCGCTCGGGGCGGCGCTGATCCGCGTCGCGGTGTGCTCCGCCCACGCCCGCGGCTGCCGGCGCTTCCTCGCCCACGTGCAGAGCCAGAACGCCCCGATGTTCGCCAGGCTCGAGTGGCGCAGCCTGGAGGAGGTGGACCTCCACGGGCGGCCCCATCACCTGATGGAGGCCGATCTGGCCCATTACCCGCCGCTGCACGATGCCGTCGCGGGCATCACGGCCCTGGCCAAGATGGCGGCGTGATGGATCGTCTGATCGACGACGTCGCGGCGCGCATCCGGGCGAACCGCGGCCTGATGGGCAAGCGCGACATCGCCGGCGCCGTCGCGGCGCTCGGGCTGTCGTCCGGCGCGAGCCTGGGTCTCGACGCGGGCGCGGCCGTCGCGGTCGGGGACGATTGCGCCGCCATCCCCGACGGGGACGGCTACCTGCTGCTCGCCATCGAGGGCTTCGTCGACGCCTTCGTGGCGGCCGAACCCTGGTTCGCCGGCTATTGCGGCGTGATGGTCAACCTGTCCGACATCGCCGCCATGGGCGGACGCCCGATCGCGGTGGTGGACGCGCTCTGGGCCGCCGACGACGCCTCCGCCCTGCCGGTGCTGCAGGGGTTGAAGGACGGGGCGGCCCGCTACGGCGTCCCCGTCGTCGGCGGCCACACCAACACGCGCTCGGACCGCGGCAGCCTCGCCGTGGCGGTGCTGGGGCGGGCGACGCGGCTGCTGACGAGCTTCGACGCCGAGCCCGGCCACGACCTCCTCATGGCGGTCGACCTCCGCGGCGCCTATCGCTCCGACACGTCGACCAACTGGGACGCCAGCACGGCCGCGCCGGCCGAGCGGCTGCGGGGCGACCTCGCAGTCCTGGCCGAGATCGCCGAGGCCGGGCTCTGCGGGGCCGCGAAGGACATCTCCATGGCGGGCACGGTCGGCACCGCCGGCATGCTGTTCGAATGTTCGGGCGTCGGCGGCGGCATCGACCTCGGCGCGGTGCCGCGGCCGCCGGGCGTCGATCCATTGCGTTGGCTCGCCAGCTTCCCGAGCTACGGCTACCTGCTGAGCGTCGCCCCGCCCGACACCCCGGCGGTCCTGGCGCGGTTCGCCGCGCGCGGCCTCGCAGCGGCGCGCATCGGGAGCGTCGAGGCGGGGAGCCGGCTGCGGGTCACCGACGGGCGCCATGACGCGACGGTGTGGGATTTCGCCGCCGAGCCGCTGATCGGCTGCGGCCCGGCCTCCCTCTCCCGCGAGCGGGAGAAGGGCAGCGCGGCGGGAGACGGTCGATGACCCGTCCGCTCCGCATCGCCATCCTGACCCATTCCACCAACCCGCGCGGCGGCGTCAGCCACTGCCTGTCGCTGGCCGAGGCCCTCACGGCGCTCGGCCACGAGGCCGTGGTCCACGCGCCGGACCCGGCGCGCCGCGGCTTCTTCCGCGAGGCTTCCTGCGCCACCGTCTCGGTGCCGGCCTGCCGCATCGAGAGCCGCTCCACCGCCGACATGGTCGAGCAGCGCGTCGCCGACTATTGGGACTGGTTCAGCCTCCCCAAAAACCGCGGCTTCGACCTCTACCACGCCCATGACGGCATCGGCGGCTCGGCGCTGGCCGACCTGCACGAGGCCGGGCTGATCCCGCCCTTCGTCCGCACCGTCCACCACCTCGACCAGTTCTCCGACCCGCGCGTCGAAGCCCGCCAGCGCCGCGCCGTCGTGGCGGCCGGCACCGCTCTGTGCGTCAGCGACACGTGGGTGGACCTCGTCCGGGAACGCTACGGCGTGGCGGCCGGCCGCGTGTCGAACGGCGTCGACCTCCAGGCCTTCTCGCCCCGCCCGGAGGCCGCCGACGCGGCGGTCCGGGCCCGATGGGGCCTCGGCGCGGGACCCATCGTGCTCTCGGTCGGCGGCCGCGAGCCGCGCAAGAACAGCCTGCGCATCATCGAGGCCTTCGCCGACCTGCGCCGCCGGAGGCCGGGCGCCCAGCTCGTCATCGTGGGCGGCGCCTCGGTGCTCGACCACACCGCCTATGCGCGGCTCTGCGACGAGGCGACGCTCCGGCTCGGCCTCGGCACCGGGCCGGGCGGGGCCGTGGTGACCACCGGCCCCGTGCCGCAGGGCGACATGTCGGCCCTCTACCGCATCGCCGACAGCCTCGCCTTCCCGTCGCTGCAGGAGGGCTTCGGCCTCAGCGTCGTCGAGGCGATGGCGAGCGGCACCCCGGCGGTCGTGTCGCGCATCGCCCCCTTCACCGAATACCTCGCCCCCGCCGACGCCTTCTGGGCCGAGCCGACCGAGACGGCCTCGATCGCGGCGGCGCTCGAGGCGAGCCTCGACCCCCGCGACCGCGCCGTCCGCGTGGCGCGCGGCGAAAAGGTCGCGGCGCGCTTCGACTGGACATCGAGCGCCCGCGCCCACATCGACCATTACGCGGCGCATCTCGCCGCCCATGACGGCCCGCGCGGCTCGACTTCGACGGGTGCCGCGATGCCCATCGGTGCCGGCCTCCTGCCGCAACGTGCCTGGGCCGGCGTGTCCGGGCGGATCGACCACCCGTCGGTCCCAGAACTCTGAGGACGCAACCATGCCCGAGATGCGTTTCCGTATCCGCTGGCCGGACGGCAGCCGCGACGATTGCTACTCGCCCTCGCTGGTGATCAAGGACTATCTCGAGCCCGGTCAGAGCTACCCGGTCGACGGTTTCGTCGAGAAGAGCCGCGAGGCCCTCACGATCGCGAGCGACCGGGTGAAGGCGCGCTACGGCTTCCCCTGTTCCCGGGCGTTGGGCCAGCTCCGCGCCATCGAGGTCACGGCGGCACGCCAGACCCGCGGCTCCGACGCCGCCGTCCTGGTCGAGTCCTTCGAGGAGTGATGCCGTGAGCCAGTCCCCATCCGTGCCGCACCTGCCGGTGATCGTCATCGGCGGCGGCCAGGCCGGCCTGTCGGTCAGCCATTTCCTCCGACGCCGCGGCCTCGACCACCTCGTGCTGGAGAGGCACCGCGTCGGCCACGCCTGGCGCGCCGACCGGTGGGACAGCTTCTGCCTCGTCACGCCCAACTGGCAGTGCCGGCTGCCGGGGTTCGACTATCCCGGGGCGGACCCCGAAGGCTTCATGGTCAAGGACGACATCGTCCGCTACGTCGAGGACTTCGCGGCCCGGGTGAAGCCGCCGATCCGCGAGGGCGTCGGCGTGACGGCCCTGTCGCGGCGGGCGGACGGCACCTTCGCGCTCTCCACCACCGAGGGCGCCTACACGGCGTCGAACGTCGTCGTGGCGGTGAGCGGCTACCACCTGCCCGCCATCCCGCGCGAGGCCGAGCGCCTGCCCGAGGCGACCCTCCAGATCCACTCGTCGCAGTACAAGAACCCGGGCCAGCTGCCGGCCGGCGGAATCCTGGTGGTCGGGACGGGCCAGTCCGGCTGCCAGATCGCCGAGGACCTCCACCTCGCCGGCCGGCAGGTCCACGTCTCGGTCGGCAGCGCGCCGCGCTCCCCCCGCCGCCATCGCGGCAAGGACGCCATCCGTTGGCTCGACGAGATGGGCCAATACGCCATGACGGTGGCCGACCACCCGAAGGGCAAGGGCGTGCGGCGCCAGGCCAACCACTACATGACGGGCCGCGACGGCGGCCGCGAGATCGACCTCCGCCGCTTCGCCGCCGAGGGCATGAGGCTCTACGGCCGCCTCGCCGACGTGCGCGGCACGGCGCTCGCCTTCAAGCCGGACCTGCGCGCCAAGCTCGACGCCGCCGACGCCGTCTACCTCGGCATCCGCGCCATGATCGACCGCCACATCGCCGACAATGGCATCCCGGCGCCCGAGGCCCCCGCCTATGTGCCGGCCTGGGAGCCGGAGACGGAGCCGCTCGGGCTCGACCTCGCCGAGGCCGGCATCGCGTCGGTGGTCTGGGCCACGGGGTTTCGCTCGGACTGGAGCTGGATCGACGTGCCGGCCTTCACCGGCACCGGCTACCCCGAGCACACCCGCGGCGTCACCGCGGTGTCCGGGCTGATGTTCGTGGGCCTGCCCTGGCTCAACACCTGGGGGTCGGGCCGCTTCTCGGGCATCGCCGAGGACGCCGAACACGTCGTAGACGCCATCGTGGCGCGGACCATCCCGGACGAGCTCGCGCCGTTCCGGGCGATGTTGCGGCATGGATGACGCCGAACGGTCGGCGGCGAGGGGTGGCACGTGACCCGGTGGACCGGATCGGGGGCTGCTGTCGACCGAATCGGGCCGTAGAGCATCTAACGTTCCACTCGAAGGCGGTCGTCGAGGAAGCGGCATCGAGCCTTCGGGGAGGGATCGGCGACTGGTTCGATTTGGATGGTTCGTTTTGAAAAGTTCGTTTTAGATAGGGGGTCCTGAGACTCAAAGCGAACCGGCAAGGCGGTTCGCCTGAGGCACACCCATAATGAACCAAAATGCTCTTCGCTTAGGGTACACTTTTTTTCCATGTAATTGCCCTCGTGTGCCGGATCGGCCTAGCGTTGGTATTGAATAAGGTCTCAGGCAAAAAAGGGATATCGTGGAACAGTATTATTGGGTGGCATGCGTAACGCTGGTATTCGGGCTTGTTCTGTTTGGCATGTCCCTCACCGTTTCAAGATTTCGCATCACAAAAAACGTTCCTGCGCCGGCAACGGCTGGCAATCCGGTGTTTGATCGCGCCTTCCGCGCTCATATGAACACGGTTGAATGGACACCGATATTCCTACCGCAAATGTGGTTATTCGCAATTTATTGGAATGCCAAATGGGCGGCGATATTGGGCGCGGTCTGGGTAATAGGGCGCGTGATATATTTCATTGGATACATTGCGGACCCGGAAAAAAGATTCATTGGAATGTCCATTCAGGCCGTCGCTGCGCTGACGCTTACGGTCGGAGCCTTGGGCCGGATCGTCTACATCGCTCTTTGAAAAGTACACCTTTCTTCTTGTATCCTCGCCTTAGGCATCCCGCTGCCCTGCAACCCACCTTGGTTCGTTTTGGGTGTACCCATAACCAACCAACGTGCCAAGTTGGTCCGGCGTCGGAGAGACGAAGCTGTGGAGCGGTGCCCATTGCCCGCTCTCCAACTCCCTCCGTCCGAAATCGGCCCGTCCGCTCCCCACCGACCGATTCCGGTGGGCAGGGCGCCGTCGCCCCTGTAGTCTCCGCCCGTGCCGACCGATCCCTCCCTGTTCCCGCGCCGCGTGGCGCCGGCCGCTCGCCGCGATGACGCCTGACGCGGCGGCCGACGGCTTCCCGGCCGCAGACGGCGCGACCGCGGCCGAGATGCGCGCCTTCGACTGGACGCGGACGCCGCTCGGCCCTCCCGCGGCCTGGCCGGCGGCGCTCCGCATCGCCGTCAACCTGATCCTCGACTCGCCCGAGAGCATGTATCTGGCCTGGGGGCCGGAACTGCACTTCTTCTTCAACGACGCCTACCGGCCCATCCTGGGGCCACGCCTCCCCGCCGCCATCGGCACCACGCTGCCGAGCCTCTGGTCGGACGTCTGGGAGCAGGTGCGCCCGGTCGTCGAGGAGACGCTCCGGGGCGGGGCGAGCCGCTTCGAGGACCTGCCCCTCCTGATGGCGCGGCGGGGCGCGGCGGAACACACCTGGTGGACCTTCTCGTATTCGCCCCTGCGCGACGAGGCCGGCGTCATCCGGGGACTCTTCTGCATCACCAACGAGACCACCGCACGGGTCCTCGCCGCCCGGGCGCAGCGCGATCGGGAGCTGGAGCTCCGCCTCGTCACCGACGCCCTGCCGGTGCTGATCGCCTTCGTCGACCGCGACCTCGTCTATCGCTATGCCAACCGGGCCTACCAGGACTGGTTCTTCCGCTCTCCTGAGGAGGTCGTCGGCACCAACGTGCGCGACCTCGTCGACGCCGCGGGGTTCGAGGCCCGCCGCGCCGCCTTCGCCCAGGCGCTCGGCGGAGAGCCGGCGCGCCTCGAACTCGAATGGCCGCACCAGGACGGGCGGCGGCGGGTCGCCGACATCCGCTACCTTCCGCGCCGCACCGACGACGGTGGGGTCGACGGCCTCTACATCTGCGTCATGGACGTCACCGACCGCAAGGAGGTGGAAGGCCTGCTGCGCGACGCCAACGATGCGTTGGAGGCCCGTGTCGGCGAGCGCACGCGGGAACTGGCCCGCAGCGAGACGCGCTTTCGCGCGACGTTCGACGCGTCGCCCGAGGCCCTGTTCCTGATGCGCCTCGGCGTCGACGGTGCGGTCGTCTATGCCGACATCAACGCGGCCGCCGAAGCCCTCTACGGCCTCGGACGAGAGGCCGTGATCGGCCGCTGCCCGGCCGAGATCGTCGACGCCGCGACGGCCGCCACCATCGAGCGCGAGATGCGCGCGTGCCTGCGCACCGGCGAGACGGGCCGCTACGAGGAGGCGCGCCGCTTCGGTTCCGGCCGGCCCGTCGTGATCAACGTCGCGGTCGCCCCCATCGGGGTCGATGTCGACGGCGACCCGCTGGTCCTCTTCTGCGGGCGCGACATGAGCGATCAGAGGGTCGCCGAGGAATCGCTGCGGCAGAGCCAGAAGATGGAGGCGGTAGGCCAGCTCATCGGCGGCGTCGCCCACGACTTCAACAACCTCCTCACCGTGATCCGCTCCTCGGTCGACCTGCTGAAGCGCCCGAACCTGCCCGAGGAGCGTCGCCGGCGCTACATCGACGCCATCGCCGACACGGCGGGGCGCGCCGCCAGGCTGACGGGCCAGCTCCTCGCCTTCGCGCGGCGCCAGCCGCTGCAGCCGGAGGTCTTCGACGTCGCGGCGAGCGTGGCGGCGCTCGGCGACATGATCCGCACCCTCACGGGATCGCGCATCCGCGTCCAATCGCGCATCCCCGACGAGCCCTGCTTCGTCGATGCAGACCCGAGCCAGTTCGACACGGCGCTGGTCAATTTGGCGGTGAACGCCCGCGACGCCATGGACGGGGAGGGCACGCTCACCATCGCGGTCGAAGTCGCCGCCGGGATGCCGGCGCTGCGGCGCCATTCACCCGTGCCCGGCGCCGTCGTCACCGTGTCGCTGTCCGACACCGGCAGCGGCATCTCGCCCGCCGATCTCGACCGCATCTTCGAGCCGTTCTTCACCACCAAGACGGTGGGGCAGGGCACGGGCCTGGGGCTGAGCCAGGTCTTCGGCTTCGCCAAGCAGTCGGGGGGCGACATCGCGGTCGACAGCGAGACCGGCCGGGGCGCCACCTTCACCCTGTATCTGCCGCGCGTCGCGGCGGCCGGGCACCGCACCGGGGCGAAGAGCAGCGCCGCCCCGCCGCCCGACGATCACGGCACCCGCGTGCTCGTCGTCGAGGACAATGCCGAGGTGGGTGCCTTCGCGAGCCAGACGCTGGCGGAGCTCGGCTACCGGTCCGTCCTGGCGGCGGACGCCGCTGCGGCGCTGCTGACCCTGGAGGGCGACCGCGATGGGTTCGACGTCGTCTTCTCCGACGTAGTGATGCCCGGCATGGACGGTATCTCGCTGGCCCGCACGATCGCGGAGCGCCATCCCGGCCTGCCGGTGGTCCTCACCTCCGGCTACAGCCATGTCCTGGCCCAGGAGGGCAGCGCCGGCTTCGAACTCTTGCGCAAGCCCTATTCCATGGAAGACCTGTCGCGCGTCCTGTGGAGGGCGGTGGCGACCCGGAAAGGGTGAACTCACGAGGCCGTGCGAGTCGTGGCGTCACCGCACCGGCGGCACGGCCATCCCGGGCCTCCGGCAGGAGGCGCGCGCCACCTCGGGGCAGGGGACGAAGCCGTGCAGGTCCTTGGCGAAGCAGACCCGGATCTCCTCGAGGTCGCCGCCCCGGCACGTCACCGCCATCTCGTCGGGCCTGAGGCCGGGGTTGGCGGCGGCGAAGGTGCGCGCGACATCGAGCGGCGCCCAGGTCTGGTCCTGGTGCGGCCCGACGAAGGAGGCCGGGATCGTCACGGCGTCGCGGGCGCGGCGCACCGCCGCGAAGTAATCCGTCGGGCTGAGCGCCGTGCAGGTGCCGTGCTTGCGCCACTCGTAGCGGGCCAGGCCCTCGTCCGGATAGACGCCCTGGACGGTGGCCAGCGCCTGCCGCGACGGGCTGCGCTCGGCCGAGCCGCAGTCGCTCGGGAAGCCGTGGTCGAACTGCGGCCACAGGCCGTGGACCACGAAGCCGAGGCCGGTGCCGGCGGCGCACTGGTCCTTGGCCTTGCTGTCGCCGCCCGTCCCGCAGAAGCCGGGCGACCAGGACAGCGCGAGGACGTAGAAGTCGAAATTGCCCGGCGCCGTCTGGGCCGGGGCCGGCGAAGGCGCGAGCCCCAGCGCGAGCGCCGCGGCTGCGGCCCGGAGGCGCATCAGGGGCGGGCCAGCTGGCAGGCCGGCGCGTAGGCGAGCTCGCGGTCGAGCCCCGACAGGCACCATTCCACGCCGGTGCCGAAGCCGATCACCCCGAGGTCCTCGGCCACCGAATAGGACACGTCGTGGTAGGAATTGTCGTTGAGCAGCGCCCGGGCGGTGCAGAAGTTGCGGGGGATGTGGTCGAGCCCCCAGGGCCGGGCGGCCAGGAGCTTCACCCGGTCGAAGCTGACGATCTCGAGCGACGTGTTCCAGTACTCCGATTCCTTGCGGGCGAAGCGCGCCGAGATGGTGCTCAGCACCTCCTGGTCGCCGCAGGCCGGCAGGTCGCCGCTGTAGTCGTCGTAGCGCTTCTCGGCCGGCACCACGGGGCGGGCGAGCGCGGCCCCGGCGATGCCCGAGAGGGCGAGGGCCAGAGCCAGTGCTCGGAATGCGCGTGCCATCGTCCGTCCGCTCCTCGGCTCGTCGTCGCCGCCACGATGGCGCGCGCGGCTCTCCCGGGTCAAGCCGCGGCGGCGGCGGCCGGTCGATCGGCGCCCGGGTGTGGCGCCGGCACGACAGGCGCGGCAGGCGTCACGGCCTCCGGTAGCCGCTGAACCGCCCCTCGAGCAGGCGGAAGCCCTGCGCCAGGATGACGGTCAGCACGATGTAGATCGCCCCGGCGACGAAGAGCCCCTCGGTGGTGTAGGTCTTGGCGGCGAGCCGGCGGCCGACGCCGGTGAGGTCGATCAGCGTCACCGTGCTGGCGAGCGAGGTCGCCTTCAACTGGAGCACCACCTCGTTCGACAGGGCCGGCAGGGCGATCCGGAACGCGCGGGGCAGGACGATGCGCCGGAGCAGGAGTGCGTGCGACATGCCGAGCGCCATCGCGGCCTCGCGCTCGCCCGGCGGTACCGCCAGGATGCCGCCGCGGATCACCTCGCCCGTGTAGGCCGCCATGTTGAGCGAGAAGGCGATCAGCGCGCAAGGGAGGGGTTCGCGCAGCAGCGGCCAGACGATCGAGTTGCGCACCGCGTCGAACTGCGGCAGGCCGTAGTAGATGATGAAGATCTGCACCAGCAGCGGCGTGCCGCGGAACAGGTAGGCGTAGGCGGTGGCCGGCACGGAGACCAGGCGATGCGTCGACACGCGGGCGAGCGCGACCGGGACGGCCAGGACCACGCCGATGATCGTGGAGAACACGAGCAGCTCGAGCGTCGTCTCGAGCCCGGCGAGGAAGAGCGGTGCCTGGCGGCTCAACGCCTCGGCGAGGCCGCCGAACGGGTCGGTCATCGCGCCCTCACGACGCCGCGGTTGGCCCGGCGCTCGAGCCAGGCGAAGGCCGGGCCGGAGAGCAGGATGAAGGCGAGGTAGATGAGGCCCGCCGCGACGTAGAAGTCGAAGGGGCGCTTCGTCACCTGGGCGCCGATCTCGGCCTTGCGCATGATCTCCTCGAGGCCGAGCACGGAGACCAGCGACGTGTCCTTGAGCAGCGTCTGCCACAGGTTCGAGAGGCCGGGCAGGGCGTAACGCCAGGCCTGGGGCAGGTGGATCCGGGCGAAGATCCGCGTGCGCGGCATGCCGAAGGCGCGGGCCGCCTCGAGCTGCCCGCGCGGCACCGCCACGAAGCCGCCGCGGAAGGTCTCCGACGCATAGGCGCCGAAGACGAGCGACAGCGCGAAGACGCCGCCGACCAGCGGGCTGATGCTGACGTCCCCGCCCGTCAGCGTCGACAGGAACTGCGGCAGGCTGAAGTAGACGATGAGCAGGATGAGGAACTCGGGGACGCCGCGGATCAGGTTCGTCAGCAGCGTCACCGAACCCCGCACCCACGGCAGCGGAGACAGCTTGGCCGAGGCGCCCCCGATGCCCAGCACGACCCCGAACACCAGCGACAGCGCCGCGACCTCCAGGGTCACGGCCGTCCCTTGGAGGAGTTGGCTGCCGAAGCCGGACAGGTCGAGCATGGGGCGGGGCGCCTCGGGCGGGCTGGGTTTCGTCGGCGGCCGGGGAGGACTGGCGTCGACGCATTCACGCGATCACGGCCGATCAGCCCGGCTCACCCCTCCGCCGCTGATCCTCGCCCCCTGGGCGGGGCTGAGCGGTGACGCTCACTTCTTGGCCATGGCGCCCGATCCCATGATGTCGAACGGGAAGTAGCTGTCGTTGATCTTCTTGAAGGAGCCGTCCTGGCCGACGGCGAGGAGCGCCTTGTCGAACGTGTCGCGGAGCGCCGTGTCGCCCTTGCGCACCGCGATGCCGGTGCCGTCGCCGAAGATGGCGGGGTCTGTCAGCTCCTGGCCCGCATAGCCGAAGCCCTTGGCCTTGCCGGTCTTCTGCAGCCAGTCGTACTCGATGGTGGCGTCGGCCAGCGTGGCGTCGGCGCGGCCGTTCTCGACATCCAGGAAAGCCTCGTCCTGGCCCTGGTAGACCTTCGCGGTGGCGATGCCGGCGAGCTTCTCGGTCACGTATTTCTCGTGCGTGGTGCCGCTCTGCACCGCGATGGTCTTGCCCTTGAGGCTGGCGGGGTCGGCGGTGATGCCCGAGCCGTCCTTGGCGACGAAGCGCGCCGGCCCGACCGTCACCTGATCGGTGAAGTCGACCGATTTCTTGCGGTCGTCCGTGATGGACATCTGCGACAGGATGGCGTCGATCTTGTGGGCGTTCAGCGCCGGGATCAGGCTGTCGAAATCGGCGTTGACCCATTCGCACTTGATCTTGGCGGCCGCGCAGAGCGCGTTCCCGAGATCGATCTCGTAGCCCTTCAACTCGCCCTTGTCGTCCTTGTACTCGAAGGGCGCGTAGGCGGCTTCGGTGCCGATCCGCACGGGTTTGTCCTCCGCGCGGGCGACGCCCGACAGCGCGAGGATGGCGACGAGGCCGACGACCAGCTTCTTCATGCAAACTCCCTGTGTGTCCGGCGACCGCCGCGTCGTGCGGCGATCACCCGCCGGACCTGCGCCGTCGATCACGCCCCACTTCGGGCCGACGGTCAACAGCCGGCGGCCGGGAAGAAGCAAAGCCCGTGCCCCGCGGCGGCGGATCCACCTTGGCGACTGGGGCGCAGCCCGGCGCGATGGCATGGGACCGGCCAACCCCATCGCGCCGCCGTCGTCCGGCGCCTCGGCCACGGTCTTAACGTTTCGTCAACCAACCCGGGCGAAGCTTGTGGGAACACGGATTCTGTCGCCGACGGGAAACAGGAGCCGGCGATTCGCCGCGGAAGGTTGCTCATTCGGCCCTAATTCTGCGGGAACACGGGCCTAATTTCTGAGCGTGGTTCGCGCGTGCCCTCGGGCCCGCGTCGAAGTCGATGCCGCGCCACTGCTCCCCGCGGCGCCACTGCCCGTGAGACGAGGTCCGTTCATGACGTTGTTTTCCCGCTGCGAGAGCCCGCAGCACCTCGCGCCGGCCGCCAACAGCTCGGCCTCTCGCCGCACGCGCATCAAGAGCCAAGGCTCGGGGTTGTCGGCCGTCTTCGCCGACTTCGTCGAGGAGATCGGCATCCTGTTCCGCTACGCCGCCGGCCTCGACTATTACGGTCGCGACGGCCACGAGAAGGGCCGCTGACACGATCTCCAGGCAAGGCTGGCCGTCCCCTCATCCGCTCGTTCCCGCGAAGGCGGGGACCCAGCGCACGATGTCCGGCCGAAGGCCGACCCCGTTCTAACCGCCGGTAAAACGTGCGGCACCAATATCGACGAGGTCGGCCTTCGGCCGCCTCTCTGCGCTGGGTTTCCGCTTCCGCGGGAACGAGCGGAGGCGAGCGGTCACCCATGGAGCGACCGAGTGATCGACGGCCACCGATGCGGTCGGCCCGGACTTTCGGTCGTAGGGTGCGGGGACTGCCATGCCGCGGCGATCCGCACACCTCGACACCGCATCAGCGGGCCGCCCGGACCTCGACGTTGCCGTTGACGCTCCGGCCGAAGCGCTCGGGCCGGTACATGTCCTCGATCACCGCCGGCGGGAGCACGAAGCGCCCCGGCGTGACGGCGCGGACCACGTAGGCCACGCTGAAGACGGCGGGATCGTCGGGCGAGCGCTCGAAGGCCGCCGTGAAGCGGTCGTCCCTGAACTCGGTGTGGGTCGGCTTGGCGTCGACGTCGAGCCCGGGCAGGTTCGGCACGGCGCCGTCCTGCACGAGCGCCGGGTTCTCGATCTCGAAGCCGGCGGGCAGCGGATCGGTCAGCAACAGCCGCGCCCGCGTCGCCGCCACTTCGGTCACCTTCAGCACGACGGCGAGCCGCTCGTTCTGCGTCACGTGTGACGGATCCACCTCCTGCCCGTCGAGCCGGTGGTATCGCCGCTCGATCACGTAGCCGGCGTTCGCCTCGGGCTCGGGCGCCGGGAGCTGGCCCGACGTCGTCACCACCACGTCGGCCTCGCCGCGGCCGGCGTTGGCGACCGTCAGGGCGCCGTCGTCGAGCCGGGCCGCCGAGACGGCGCGGTAGAACGGGCCGGCGTGCCGCGCGCCGTCGACGTCGAGCGCCAGACCCTTGGTCTGCCGCTCCATGGCCTGCGCGGCCAGCACCAGCCAGGCCTGCTCCTGGGTGTTGCGCGGATAGGGCGAGCGCTGCGCGTCGGCCAGGACGGTGCCGGCCGTGGCCGAGACATCGTCGACGCCCGCCTCGGCCGCGAGGGTCAGCACCGCCGCGGCGTCGCGCAGCTTCGAGCCATAATCGTCGCGGTAGTCCCGCGCGTCGGGTTCCGCGGTCAGCGCCGCCGCGGCGGCAGTGAAGACGGCCGCCCCGCGCCCGCGGTCGCCGAGCATCGCCAGCGCGGCGCCGAGCTGCGCCTTGGCGAGCGGCGTCGCCACGGCGTCGAGCCGCTGGCCCGCGAGGTAGCGCAGGTCCGCCATCACGGGCCGGCCGTTACGCGCCAGCACATAGGCGGAATAGCCGAGCGCGAGGTTTCGGTCCTGCGCGCCGGCGCTGCGGTCGTCGACCCCGTTGGCGAGGACGTTGCGCAGGCGGTCGAGCGCCGCGTCGAGCGCGCGGCCCGGCACCGCATAGCCGGCCTCGCGCGACCGGGTGAGGAAGTCCGTCACATAGGCGTCGAGCCAGGCGTCGCCCCCGCCGCTCTCCGCCGACCAGAGGCCGAAACCGCCCTCGGACGTCTGTCGCGCCAGCAGCTTCGCCACGGCTTCGCCGAGGCGCGTCTTCACGTCGCCGTCGATGGCGAGGTCCTGCCGGGGCGCCAACCTGTCGACGTAGAGCAGCGGCAGGGCGCGGCTGACGATCTGCTCCGAACAGCCGACCGGGTAGCGGTCGAGGCCCAGCAGCAGCGCCGGCACGTCGATGTCGCCGAGCGGCGACACCGCCACCGAGACGCTGCCCGACCCGGGGATGAAGTCGGCCAGGAGGTCGCGCGACAGGGTCAGCGACTGGCCGGGTGCCAGCGGGTGGATGTCGCGGCGGTAGACCGCCGGCGCGCCGGGGCCGACGCCGAGCGCCACATCCTGCGACAGGTCGAGGCCGCCCGGCCCGGTGAGCCTCACGGCGAGGCCGGCCGTGCCGAGGCCCGCCGCCGTCACGGGCACGTCGACGCCGCTGCGGGCGCCCGGCGTCAGCGCGATGGCGCGGTCGAGCGCGTCGGCGGGCAGGAACCACGGGCCGCGCGGCGTGACCTGGAGCCGGTAGGCGCCGGCGGGTCCCTCGACGTCGTCGAGGTCGAACCGGACGCGGGCCCGGTCGCCGATGTCGAGGAAGCGCGGCAGCGACGCCGCCACCACGACGGGGTCGCGCAGCACGACGTCGGCGTCGGCGCTGCCCGCCGCGCCCTTCGACCACGCGACCGCCATGACCCGCACGGTGCCGTTGAAGGCCGGGATGTCGAAGTCCACCGTGGCGGTGCCGTCCGCCGCCACCGGCACGATGCCTGAATAGCGCGCCAGGGGGGCCTGGGTGGGTTTCTCGGCCGAGGCGTCGACGCCGCCGTCGCCGCCCTGGTGGATGGCGCCGGCCCCGACGCCGAGCCCGTCGATCAGGCCGCCGTAGAGGTCGCGGAAGTCGAGCCCCAGCATGCGCTGCCCGAAGAAGAAGGCCGCCGGCTTCGGCGTCTCGTAGCGGGTGAGGTTGAGGATGCCGACGTCGACGGCCGAGACCGTGACGTCGGCGGCCTCGCCGGGCTGGAGGCCGGCGAGCCTCACCGGCACCCGCAGGGTCGACCGGGGCCGCGCCGTGGCGGGGAGGTCGAGCTTCACGGCGAGGTCGCGCGACGCGCCGTCGACCGCGAACCAGGCGAGCCCGACGGCGCGGCCCGGCATGCGCTTCGCCGGCGCGTCGAGCGGCCGCTGCGCCAGCACCATGGCGTAGGCGCCGGTGCCCCAGGCGGCGTCGACCGGCAGCGCGATGACCGTGTCTCCGACCGCGAGGTCGACCTCGCGCCGGGCCTCGACGCCGGACTGGCCGACGACGAGCGTGGCGTGCCCGGCGAAGCGCGACGACACCGTGGCGCGCAGCGTGTCACCGGGCCGGTAGTCGGCCTTGTCGAGCTTGACGTCGAGGAGGTCGGGGCTGTCCGCCTTGGCGTCGGCGCCGAAACCGACGTCGAAGCTGACCGTCGTCCCGGGCAGGCCGGGGTCGTCGGAGGCGAGGTCGAGCCTGTAATGGCCGGAGGAGGCCTGCGCGGCGATGGGCGCCGTGGCCGCCGCTTGCGTGGCGAGCGTGCCGGCGGCGACGAGCTTCGACCCGTCGACCCGCTCGAACTTCCAGTGGCCCTCGCCGTCCTTGTACCATTGGTAGTTCCGCTCGTCGCGGGACAGGCGCCAGTGCAGGCCCGACGCGGCGGAGCGGGCGCCCGACGCGTCCACCGTGACGACGTCGAACGCGGCGGTGCCGCCGTCGGCGATGTCGCCGAACGTGGGTCTGACGCCGATCAGGCCGGTCTTCGGCAGGATCGGCACAATGACGCCGCGCTCGAGCGCCCGCCCGCCGGGCTCGGCGACGCGCAGTGCGATCCGGGCCTGGAGCGGGCGCGTCGCCGCGACCTCGGCGACCGGGACCGACACCGTGGCGGTGCCGTCCGGCGCGGTGGTGACCGCATCGGCGAGGTCGGTGGTGGCGGATTCGACGCCCTGGTCGGTGAGGCCGGTCTCGTAGCCCTGCAGCGCCGGCCAGGCGGGGGCGGGGGCCGCCTCGACGGTGCTGTCGCCCGTGATCGAGAGGCCGGCGCCCGGCGCCCCGTAGAGGAAGCGCGTCTCGGTCCTGACCACCGCCGGCTCGCCCGGCCGGATCTGCGGCGCGGCCGGCGTCAGCGCCAGGGTGAGCCGCTCGGGCAGATAATCCTCGACCAGAAAGGTCGTCTCGCCGACCGCCGCCCCCTTCGGATCGGCATAGGCGGCGACGCTCCAGGTGCCGGAGGCGGCGTCGGCGAGCAGCGGCAGGGCCAGCGAATGGCCGC
The DNA here is from genome assembly GCA_965214345.1 of Lichenihabitans sp. Taxonomy (GTDB): domain Bacteria; phylum Pseudomonadota; class Alphaproteobacteria; order Rhizobiales; family Beijerinckiaceae; genus Lichenihabitans. Next base: position 502,320 of record CBDCBJ010000001.1, read on the forward strand.
CGAGCCCCGCGTCCGGCACGAGGGTGCGGCGGCTCTCGACGCCGTCCGGCCGCGACACCACCAGCGTCAAGGGCACGCCGGGCAGCGCCGCCCCGGCGGCGTCGCGCAGGAGCGCCGTCAGGAACACGGTCTCGCCCGAGCGGTAGACGCCGCGCTCGGCATAGACGAGGGCGTCGAGGCCGGCCTTGGCGGGGCGCCCCTTGTCGCCCCGGTCGATCAGGTCGAAGGGCGCGCCGGAGATGTCGAGGAAGTCGGTGTCGCCGTCGGGGCCCGCGGCGGTCATCACCGCGGGCCGGTCGCCGCCCTCGCCGCGCGACAGGCCGGGGTCGAAATGCGCCGTGCCGTCACGGCCGGTGGTGGCGGTGCCGAGCACCTCGTTGTCGCGGGCCAGGAGCTTCAGTTCGACGCCGGGCATCGGCGCCGCCGTGGCGAGCGAGTGCACCAGGGCCGTGATGCCGCCGTCGCCGCTCACCGTGGCGAGGCCGAGGTCGGACACCACGAACCATTGGGTGGCACTGGTGCCGCCGGCGTCGTCGCTGTCATCGGTTTTGCCGGCCGCGTGGACGCGCGCCTGCAGGACGTAGACGCCGGGCGCCAGCGCCCCCACGGCCTGGCGTACCGGGAAGGCGGTCCTGACATCCTCGTTCAGCTTCGACGCGACGTCGAGCGTGCCGGACCAGACGGTGCGGCCTTCGTCCTGGGCGAGCTGGCGGAAGGTATAACCGGCGATCTGGTCGCGGAAATTGCCGGCGCGCAGCGTCGCCACGAGGTTGCGGTCGCCGATGTGCAGGATCGACACGTCGACCTTGTCGACGTTGACCGACAGGATCGGGATGCCCTCGACCCCCACCCGCGGCAGCACGTAGGTCTGGCCCACGGTGGCGATGCGCGCCGGCCGGTCGGGCACGAAGACGTCGTAGTCGGCCGTCTTGGTCAGGCTCTCGCCGACCGTCGAGGGCAGGCCGCGCCGGATCGTCAGGTGGTAGCGCTGCCCGTGGACGAGGCCCTCGATGCAGAGCTGCCTGTCGCCGACCGACAGGGCGGGTTTCGGCTGTCCGTCGACCGTCACGAAGGGGGCTAGGTCGGCGGCGCTGCCCTGAAGGTTCTCGGAGAACTGGACGCAGATGCGGGGCGTGGCGGGCTCGGCATCGACGCTGTAGTCGGCGACGTGGAACCCGTGCTCGTCGCGCAGGGCCTCGTAGGCGGCGCGGAGCTTCGGGTCGTCGGCGGCCGCGAGGCTGGCGCGGTCCGCGTCGAGCGCCGGGCGCCACAGTTCCCGCCGCGCCAGCGACGCGCCTCCGACCGCCAGCGCCGCGGCCTCGTCGCGCCGCGCCGTGGCGCGCTCGTAGGATTCGTAGGCGGCCGGCATGACCCATTCGGCGAGCTGGCCGCGGCGCGGATCGTCGTCCTTCAACCCCGCAGAGACGCCCTCCGCGGCCGTCGCGAGGCCGAGCCACACGGCGGCATCGTCCCGCCCCGCCGCGATGGCGGTCGCGAAACCCTTCAGCGCCGCCTCGGAGCCGGGGGGCGCCTTGAGGGCCGCGGCGAAGAGCTCGCCGGCGCCGTGGCCCCGGGCGTCGGCGGCATCGGTCGCCTTGATGACGGCCCGCATGCGGATCACCGCGTCGGCGAGGTCGGGCCGGTCGAAGCTCTTCGCGGGGGGCTTGGGGAGGGCGGCGCCCCGGGGGGCAGGGGCCGCCGCCTGCTGGGCGAGCGCGGCGCCGCCCAGGAGCGAGAGGACCGCGAGCGTGGTGGCGAACCGGCGCATGGAGGCTCCGAGGACGAGTCGCGGGCCGGCCGGCGTCGCGGGCGCAATGTGGAGCGACGCGATGGCGAAGGAAAGGCCGAAGAGGTCCGGCGCCTCGACGTTCTCCGGCCGGCAAGGCGCGTGTCCGGATTTCTTCGGCGCGGCGAGCGCGAGCGCGACCGGTCGGCCCGATGGCCCCCACATCCCCTTCCTTCCGAAGCCTTCGATCGTGAGCAATCGAACACAATTGTATGCACATCCCGCAGCCCCTGTTCCCCCTTCAGCCCTTATTCTTTGTCGGCACGGATGAGTCACACGAGGCGCAAAACGGTATTGAAGACAAAGGGACATGGCTTTACCCTCAGCCGGTCTGGGAGGGCACGCGATGACCATGACGACAGTGTCGGCGGATCGGTTCGATCAGCAAACCGGAGAGGCGAGACAGGCCACCCGGTCAGGCCCCGTCATCATCACCGAAGACGGTCGACCGACCCAGGTGCTGCTCAGTATCGCGGACTATCGGCGGCTGAAGGGCGAAGGCTCAGCCGTGATCGATGAATCGGCGACGCCGAATCTGGCTGACATCGAATTCGAAGCGCCTCGGATGAAACTGAGCCTGCGGCCCGCGGATTTCGATTGACCTTCCTTGTCGACACGAACGTCGTTTCGGAACTTCGCAAGATTGCGATTGGTCGTGCCGATAAGGCTGTGGCCACTTGGGCTGGCCGGACGGCCAAGGCCGATCTTTTCCTGTCTGTGGTGACGGTGCTGGAGCTGGAATTGGGCATCCTCCGCATCGAACGGCGTGACGTTCTGCAGGGCAAGGTGATGAGGCGTTGGTTGGAGGCCGAAATCCTCCCTTCGTTCGCAGGCCGCATCATCGAGATCGACGAAGCCATCGCTCGGCGCTGCGCGCGTCTTCATGTGCCTGATCCGAGGGAAGAGCGGGATGCGTTGATCGCCGCCACGGCCCTCGTGCATGAACTGACCGTCGTGACGCGCAACGTCGCCGACTTCGCTCCGATGGGGGTTCCCTTTCTCGACCCGTGGGTGCCGTGAGGTGCAGTCCTCCCATCGGCCGTTCCTCACGATTTGACCTCATCCACCTCCAGCCCTATGCATCGCGGCAGCATCGGTCCCCCGCGAGGGGGCCGGCGCCCTTCGCGGGGCGCCGGACGGGAATCCGGAGGCGTCCGCGAGGGCGCGACAGGCCGGAACTGCCCCCGCAACTGTGAGCGGAGAGTCGGGTCGCAACGAGGCCACTGGGGCGCGGATCGCGCTCCGGGAAGGCGGCGTCCCGGCGTTCGATCCGCGAGTCAGGAGACCTGCCGTGCTGGCGCCGCCGTCCACCGAGACGGCGCAGCGATGTCTGTGCGCGCCGGGCGGGGTGTCCTGGGGCCTGTCCGGCCGCGTGGCCGAACATCCGGCGGCTCGTCCGCGGGACACATGCATCCCGTCCTTCGGTGAGCAGCCGGCGGGAGCGTTCACCTCATGCAGGATCGGGATTCGGCGCCCGCCGCGGCACCGGGCGGAACCATGCTCTACGTCTGCGTCACCTGCCGGGCCGAGGGCGACCTCGCGGAGGTCCGCGCCGGCCGACGGCTCCACGACGCCCTCTCGGCCGAACTCGGCGCCGACCCCGCCGTGTCGATCTTGGCGGTGGAATGCCTCAGCGCCTGCCGCCGTCCCTGCACGGTCTCCTTCGCGGCCCCCGGCAAGTGGACCTACGTCTACGGCGATCTCCCGCCCGAGGACGCCGCTCCGATCGTGGCCGAAGCCGTCGGGCTCTACGCCGCCGCCGCCGATGGGCTGATCCCGTGGAAACTGCGCCCGGACGCCATCAAGAAGGGCGTCGTCGCCCGCATCCCGCCTCTCGCCGTGACAGGACAGACCTCATGAACGCGCTCGCCAAGGTCCCCGTGACGGTGGTGACCGGCTTCCTCGGAGCCGGCAAGACCACGATGATCCGTCATCTGCTCGAAGGCGCGCACGGCCGCCGCCTCGCCCTCATCATCAACGAGTTCGGCGACGTCGGGGTCGACGGCGACATCCTGCGCTCCTGCGGGATCGAGTCCTGCCCCGAGGAGAACATCGTCGAGCTCGCCAACGGCTGCCTGTGCTGCACGGTGGCGGACGACTTCGTGCCGGCCATCGAGGCCCTGCTGGCCCGTGAGCCGAGGCCCGACCACATCGTCGTCGAGACCTCGGGCCTCGCCCTGCCGAAGCCGCTCGTCAAGGCCTTCGACTGGCCGGCGATCCGGTCGCGGGTGACGGTCGACGGCGTCGTGGCGGTGGTGGACGGCGCCGCCGTGGCGGAGGGGCGGTTCGCCGACGACCCCGCCAAGCTCGCCGCCCAGCGCGCCGCCGACGGGGCGGTCGACCACGACAACCCGCTGGAGGAGGTCTACGAGGACCAGCTCCTCTGCGCCGACCTCATCGTGCTCAACAAGGCCGACCTCCTCTCGGCCGAGCGGCTCGACGGCGTCGCGGCCGCCATCCGCGCCGCGATCCCCCGCGCCGTCAAGGTCGTGCAGACCCGCGAGGGCCGGGTCGACGCCGCCGTGCTGCTCGGCATCGGTGCCGCCGCCGAGGACGACCTGGCGAACCGCCCCTCGCACCACGACGCCGAGGAGGGGCACGACCACGACGACTTCGACAGCTTCGTGCTCGACGTGCCCGCCCTGGCCGACCCCGATGCCTTTGCGGCCCGGCTGGCGGGCGTGGCGGAGCGCCACGGCGTGCTGCGCATGAAGGGCTTCCTCGCGGTGGCGGGCAAGCCGATGCGGCTGCTCGTCCAGGGGGTCGGCACGCGCTTCCGCCAGCAGTTCGACCGGCCCTGGGCCCCGGCCGAGGAGCGGCGCGGCCGCCTCGTCGTCATCGGCGAGAAGGGGTTGGACCGCGCCGCCATCGCGGCCGCCGTCGCGGCATGATGCCGGCATAGGTCCGTCCGATGCACCTCCTGCCCCTCCTCACAGGATCGCTCGATCCCGCCCCGGCGGCGGTCGACCTCGCCCAGACGCCGGCCGACATCGTCGTCCTGTCGTTCTCGGACGGCGACCTCGCCGCCCTGGCGGCGGCGGTCGAGGGCGAGGGCGGGCTGCCGGGCCTGCGCGTCGCCGGGTTGAAGGGGCTGGGGCACCCGTTCTCGGTCGACCTCTACGTCGAGCGCGTCGCCGCGAAGGCGCGCCTCGTGCTGGTGCGCATCCTCGGCGGGCTCGACTATTGGCGCTACGGCCTCGAGGAACTCGGCGCCGCGGCGCGGCGGCACGGGTTTCACTTGGCGGCGATCCCGGGGTGCGAGCAGCTCGACCCGCGGCTCGACGCCCTCTCGACGCTGCCCGAGGCGGACCTCCGCCGGCTCTGGCGCTACTTCCGCGAGGGCGGGCCGGAGAATCTCCGGCAGGCCGCACGCTTCATGGCGGCGCGGATCGGGTGGGACGTGGCGTGGGAAGAGCCTATGGCGTTGCCGGCCGGGGCCGTCGTCGCCTCGCTCTGCCGCCTGTCCGGAACGTCCTCCAAGCTCGATCCCGCCCTCGGCCGGGCCCCGACATCGGACACCTTCGTCGGCTGGCGTGGCTCCCCTCTCCCTCGTGGAGAGGGAACGCGATCCGCGTCGCGCCAGATCGATCTGTGCGAGCGCAACAGCTGCTCTCTCGAAGGAGGTGGAGAAGGGCGTATCCCTCACGCGCTGATCACCTTCTACCGTTCGGCGCTGCTGGCCGGCGACACCGCGCCGGTCGCGGCTCTGGCCGACGCGCTCGCGGCGCGGGGCGCCCGCGTCACCGCCTTCGCGGCGTCGAGCCTCAAGGACGACGAGGCGGCGGACGCCCTGACGCGCCTCATCGCCGCCGACCCGCCCGACGTGGTGCTCAACACCACGGCGTTCTCGGCGCGCCGGGGCGAGGGCGGCACCGCGCTCGACGCCGCCGACGCGCCCGTGCTGCAGGTGGTCCAGTCCGGCGGCGGGCGGGACGCCTGGGCGGCCAGCGCCCGCGGCCTCGGCGCGGCGGACCTCGCCATGAACGTCGTCCTGCCCGAGGTCGACGGGCGCATCCTGGCCGGCGCGGTCTCCTTCAAGGCGAGCGGCGCCCCCGATGCCGCCCGCGAGTTCTCGCCCGTGCAGCACCGGCCCGACCCCGGCCGCGTCGCCCACGTGGCCGACCTCGCGCTGAACTGGGCGCGGCTGCGCCGCACGCCCCGCGCCCGGCGACGCCTGGCCCTGGTGCTGTCGGACTACCCGGGCAAGGCGGGCCGCGGCGGCTATGCGGTCGGCCTCGACGCGCCCGCCAGCCTGGCCGGGGTCGCCGCGAGCCTGGCCGGAGCCGGCTATGCGGTCGACCCCGTCGGCGATCCGGCCGCCCTGATGAGGGACCTCACCGCGGGCCAGCCCACCCCCGTCCTGTCGCTCGACGCTTACATCCACGCCTTCGCGGGCCTCCCCGCGCCCTTTCGCGACGCCGTCGCGGCCCGCTGGGGCGACCCCGCCGCCGATCCCGACCTCCGCGACGGCGCCTTCGCGTTCCGGTTCCGACGCGCCGGCGCCCTCGTCTGCGCCGTCCAGCCCGACCGCGGCCACCGGGCCGACCGCCGCGTCGACTACCATGACGCGGCGCTGCCGCCGCGGCACGGCTACCTCGCGTTCTACGTCTGGCTGCGCGAGGCCGAGCGGATCCACGCCGTGATCCACCTCGGGACGCACGGCACGCTCGAATGGCTGCCCGGCAAGGCCGTGGCGCTCTCGGAGGCCTGCGCGCCCGAGGCCGTGCTCGGCCCCGTGCCGCTGGTCTATCCCTTCATCGTCAGCGACCCCGGCGAGGCCGCCCAGGCCAAGCGCCGCGCCGCCGCCGTGACGGTCGGCCACCTCACGCCGCCGCTCGTCGCCGCCGGAACCCATGGCGCGACCGCCGAACTCGAAGCCCTGTTCGACGAATATGCCGAGGCGCAGGGCCTCGACGCCCGCCGCGCCCGCCTGCTCGGACAGGCGATCCTTGACCGGGCGCGGGACGCCGGCCTCGCCGCCGATTGCGGGATCGCCGCCGATGCGGAGCCCGACGTCGCCCTGGCCCGCCTCGACAGCTGGCTCTGCGACCTGAAGGAGGCCCGCATCGGCGACGGGCTGCACGTCTTCGGGGAGGATGTCGTCGGGGCGGGCGACCCGAACCGCGGTCCCGCGTTCGACGGCTGCGGCGCCGCCGAGACGGCGGGGCTGCTCCGGGCGCTCGACGGGCGCTTCGTGCCGCCCGGCCCCTCGGGCTCGCCGGCGGCGGGCCGCATGGACGTGCTGCCGACCGGGCGCAACCTCTATTCCGTCGACCCGCGCGCCGTGCCGACCCGCACCGCCTACGAGATCGGCACCCGTGCGGCGGCCGCGTTCGCCACCCGCCACGCCCAGGACCACGGCGAGTGGCCCCGCCGCCTCGTCATGGACCTTTGGGGGAGCGCCACGATGCGCACCGGCGGCGACGACCTCGCCCAGGCCCTGGCCCTGATGGGGGTCCGGCCCCGCTGGCACGGGGGCTCGACCCGGGTCGACGGGTTCGAGATCCTGCCCGCGGCCCGGATGGAGCGGCCGCGCGTCGACGTCACGCTGCGCATCTCCGGCCTGTTCCGCGACACGTTCCCGGAGCAGATCGCCCTCTTCGACGCCGCCGTCCGCGCCGTGTCGGCGCTCGACGAGGACGACGAGACGAACCCGCTCGCGGCGGCGCGGCGGGCCGGCGAGGCAGCGCCCGAGCGCGTCTTCGGCGGCGCGCCCGACACCTACGGGACGGGGCTCGCCCGGGCGGTCGCGGCGGGCGACTTCGACGGCCGCGCCGACCTCGGCGAGCGCTACCTCGCCGGCACGTCCCACGCCTACGGCGGGGTCGAAGCGGCGGCCCACGCCTCCGTGGGGTTCCGCGCCCGCGTCGCCGGGGCTGACAGCTACCTCCACGTCGCCGACCTGCCGGAGGTCGACGTGCTCTCCTCCGACACGTTCGCCGAACACGAGGGCGGCTTCGCCGCCGCCGCGTCGGCGCTGGGGGCGACCCCGGCCCTCTACCACGCCGACGCCACGGTGCCGGGCACGGTCACGGTGCGGACGCTGCCGGAAGAGGTGGCGCGGGTGGTGCGGGCGCGCGCCGCCAACCCGCGCTGGATCGCCGGCCAGATGCGCCACGGGTTCCGCGGCGTCGCCGAGATCGCCGAGACCGTGGATGCGCTCTTCTGCTTCGCCGCCACCACCGACGCGGCGCCGAGCCGCCACTTCGACCTGCTGTTCGACGCCACGCTCGGCGACGACGCCGTGCGCGACTTCATGGTCGACGCCAACCCCGCCGCAACGCGCGCCACGGCCGACCGGTTCGCCGACGCGCAGGACCGCGGCTACTGGCACGCGCGCCGCAACTCCACCGCCGCCATCCTGGCGGGCCTGAGGGGCGCCGCGTGAGCGCCGCCGCGGCGCTGCGCGTCGGCTGGTGCCCGGGGGCGCTGAGGCCGATGATGAGCGGCGACGGGCTGATCGTGCGGGTGAAGCCCCGCTGCGCCACCCTGACGGCCGCGCAGGCGAGGGGGATCGCGGCGGCGGCCGTCCGCCACGGCAACGGTCTCCTCGATCTCACGGCGCGGGCCAACCTGCAGATCCGCGGCGTGTCGGAGACGGGTCTGCCCGCGCTGACGGCGGACCTCGACGCGCTCGCCCTGCTCGACGCCGACGCCGGCGCGGAGGCCCGGCGCAACGTGGTGGCGAGCCCGCTGATGGGGCTCGACCCCGCCGCCGCTTTCGACATCCGGCCCGCCGTGGCGGCGCTCGAATCGCGGCTCGCCGCCGCGACGGACCTCGCGGCCCTGCCGTCGAAGTTTGGCTTTGCGGTGTCGGACGGCGGTGTCCTGGCGCTGGACGGCATGTCGGCGGACGTTCGGTTCGACGCGACGGCGGGCGAGCTGTTCGCGGTGACGCTCGACGGGGACGAGGGCAACCTCGCGTGCTGCACCACGACGGACATGCCGGAGGTGGCGTTGCGCCTCGCCCGGGCGTTCGCCGATGCCTCGGCGGTCGACCCCGACCTGCACCGCATGCGCGACCTGGTGGCGTCGATCGGCGCCCGCGCCGTGATGGACCGCGCCCGTCTCGAACCCGTCGTCCCGGTCGCCCCCTCCACCACGCGCCGCGTGGTCCCCCTCCCCCAGTCGGGGGAGGAGCCGCGCCCGACCCGCCGGGTCTCCTCCCCCGCCTGGGGGAGGGGGACCGCCCGAAGGGCGGTGGAGGGGGCCGACGGGGTGCGGCCGCCGACCACTTCGCGCCGAACCCCCGTGGGGGTGCTCGACCTCGCCGGCGCGGCGATCCTCGGCGTCGCCGCCCCCTTCGGCCGGCTTGATGCCGCGCAGCTCGACGCGCTCGCCCGGGTGGCCACCGGTGCCGGCGCGGCCGACCTGCGTCTCACGCCCTGGCGCGCCGTCCTGGTGCCCGGCCTCGCGCCCGCCGCCGCAGCCCGCCTCGCCGCCCCCTGCGCGGCCGTTGGCTGGATCGTCGACCCCGCCGACCCGCGCCTCGGCGTCGCCGCCTGCGCGGGCGAGCCGGGCTGCCGCCGCGCCACCACGCCTGTGCTCGACCACGCGGCCCGCTGGGCGACGCTCCTCGGCCCCGCCGGTGCCGCGGGCGGCATCGCCCTCCACGTGTCGGGCTGCGCCAAGGGCTGTGCCCACCCCGGGGCGGCCGCGCTGACGCTGGTGGCGCAGGACGGCCGTTACGCCCTCGTGGCCGACGGCACGGCCTCCGATGCCCCGCTGGCGGAGGGCCTCGACGTCGAGGAGGCGGGCCGCCTGCTGACGGCCATCCTCGGCGCGGAGCACCGCCCGTGAGCTACGACTACATCCGCGACGGCGCCGCCATCTACGCCAAGAGCTTCGCTATGATCCGCGCCGAGGCCGACCTCCGCGCCTTCGACCCCGCCGAGGAACCCGTCGCGGTGCGGATCATCCACGCCTGCGGCATGGTCGAGGCGGCGGCCGACATCCGCTTCACCCCCGGCGCCGTGGCGGCCGCCAAGGCGGCGCTCCGGGCCGGAGCACCGGTGCTGTGCGACGCCCGCATGGTGGCGGACGGCGTCACGCGCCGCCGCCTGCCGGCCGGCAACGAGGTCCTGTGCACCCTGCACGACCCGTCCGTGCCCGCGCTGGCGGCCGCGCGCGGCACCACGCGCACCGCCGCCGCCGTCGAGCTGTGGCGCGACCGCCTGGCGGGCGCCGTCGTGGCGATCGGCAACGCCCCGACGGCGCTGTTCCACCTGCTCGAGATGATCGCGGACGGCGCCCCGTTGCCGGCCGCGGTCGTCGGCATGCCGGTGGGCTTCGTGGGCGCGATGGAATCGAAGGAGGCGCTGCTCGCCTTCGGCCGCGTGCCGGCGCTCGTGGTGCGGGGCCGCAAGGGCGGCAGCGCCATGACGGCCGCCGCCATCAACGCGCTGGCGAGCGACGAGGAATGAGCCTCGGGGAGGGCGAATTTGGCCGTCTCGTCGGCGTCGGCCTCGGGCCCGGCGACCCGGACCTCCTGACCGTCAAGGCCGTGCGGGCGCTCGAGGCGGCGTCGGTGGTCGGCTATTTCGCCAAGCGCGGCCAGCGCGGGGTCGCCCGCGGCATCGCCGACCGCTGGATCCCGGCCGGGACGTCCGAGCTGCCGCTGCACTATCCCGTCACGGTCGAGGTCCCCTTCGACCATCCCGACTACGTGGCGCAGCTCTCGGCCTTCTACGCGGATGCGGCCGAAACGCTGGCCGTGCACCTCGCGGCCGGCCGCGGCGTGGCGCTGCTCTGCGAGGGCGATCCGCTCTTCTACGGGTCGTTCATGCACGTCTACGTGCGGCTGCGGGACCGTTTCCCCTGCTCGATCGTGCCGGGCGTCACCGGCATGTCGGGTTGCTGGACGGCGGCCGGCGCGCCGATGACCTGGGGCGATGACGTGCTCTGCGTCGTGCCGGGGACGCTGGAGCCGGCCGCGCTGCGATCGCACCTCGCCGCATCCGATGCCGTCGTGGTGATGAAGCTCGGCCGCAACCTGCCGAAGGTGCGGGCCGCGCTGGCCGAGGCCGGGCTGCTCGAACGCGCCGTCTACGTCGAGCGCGGCACCACCGCGGACGAGGTGGTGATGCCGCTGTCGGAGAAGCGCGACGACGCGGCGCCGTATTTCTCGCTCGTGCTGGTGCCCGGCCGGGGGCGGCGGCCGTGAGGGCATTATACCCGCTTATCCCCGCGAAGGCGGGGATCCAGCGCGAGATGTCGGCCGAAGGCCGTCGGAAAACCTCGATCCGTCCCGATGCGGCGAACGAGCCTGAGAAGGCGACCTGCGGTCGGCGTTCTGCGCTGGATCCCCGCCTCCGCGAGGATGAGCGGTGATGGAAGTCCCGATCTCCCCCGGCACCCTCACCGTCGTGGGCCTCGGCCCCGGCCCGGACGCGTGGCTGCTGCCCGAGGCCGCCGCGGCGCTCGCCGCCGCGACCGACCTCGTGGGCTACATCGCCTATGTGGCGCGCGTGCCGGAGCGGCCGGGCCTCGCCCGCCACGCCTCCGACAACCGCGTGGAGCTCGACCGCGCCCGCCACGCCTTCACGTTGGCGGCGGCCGGCCGGCACGTCGCCGTCGTGTCGGGCGGCGACCCCGGGATCTTCGCCATGGCGGCGGCGGTCTTCGAGGCCCTCGACGCCGAGCCCGCCTTCCGCGCGGTGCCGCTGCGGGTCGTGCCCGGCCTCAGCGCCATGCAGGCGGCGGCGGCGCGGCTCGGGGCCCCGCTGGGCCACGACTTCTGCGCGATCTCGCTCTCGGACAATTTGAAGCCCTGGGACGTCGTGCTGCGCCGGCTCACCGCCGCGGCGGCGGGCGACTTCGTGGTGGCGCTCTACAATCCGGCCTCGGCGGCGCGTCCCACGCGGCTCGGCGAGGCCTTCGACCATCTCCGCGGCCTGAAGGCGGCCGCGACGCCGGTCGCCTTCGCCCGCGCGGTGGGACGGCCGGACGAGCGGATCCACCTCACCACGCTCGGGGGTGCCGATCCGGGGCTCGTCGACATGGCCACGCTGGTGATCGTCGGGTCGAGCGAGACCCGCTGGGTCGAGGGGCGGGACGGGGCGCGTTGGATGCTGACGCCGCGCAGCTACGGGGCTTCACAGCCCGAGGGGTCGCCGCGGTGAACCTCGATCCACGCCAGCACGGCGGCCAGCGTCTCGGCCTCCCGGCGCTCCCCGGCGATCCGCGGGCGCTCGACCGCGATCACCCCGAGGTCGAGCGCCCGCGCTGCCGCGAGCTTCGCCGCCGCGGCGCTGCCGCCGCTGTTCTTCGTCACGACGACGTCGACCTTCTGATCGCGCAGCAGCGCGATCTCGTCGGCGAGGCGGAACGGGCCGCGGCCGGACAACAGGGCGTGGTCGGGCGAGAGGTCGGCGGGGTCGGGCGGGTCGATGGTGCGGATGACGTAGCGATGCTGCGGCGCCGTCCTGAAGCTCGCGAGGCCGAGCCGGCCCACCGTCAGCAGCGCCGTCACGCGCTCGTCGCCCAGCGCCGCCGCGGCGCCGTCGAGGTCGGGCACCGCCGTCCAGCGGTCGCCGGGCGCGGGACGCCAGGGCGGGCGGGTGAAGGCGAGGAGCGGTACGCCGGCCGCCGCGCAGGCCGCGATCGCCTGGGCGGAGATGCGCGCCGCGAAGGGATGGGTGGCGTCGACGACGGCCGAGATGCGCTCATCGATGAGGTAGTCCGACAGTCCCGCGGCGCCGCCGAAGCCGCCGATCCGGTGCGGGATCGGCGGCAGGACGGGGCTGGTCGTCCGCCCGGCCAGCGACAGCACGGGTGCGACGTCGCCCCGCCCGGCCAGGGCGCGCGCGAGGGCCGAGGCTTCGGTGGTTCCGCCGAGGATCAGGAGACGCATGGGCCCGGGGTGACGTCGTGAGCGCGGCGCCCTGGCTGACGCTGGTCGGCATCGGCGAGGACGGGCGCGCGGGCCTCACTCCTGCGGCGCTCGACGCGCTCACGCAAGCCGCGCTGATCGTCGGCGGCCGCCGGCACCTGGCGCTCCTCGGCCCCGTCGTGGCCGAGACAATGCCCTGGCCGTCGCCGATGGACGACGCCTACCCGGCGATCCTGGCGCGGCGCGGCACCGCCGTGGCGATCCTGGCGAGCGGCGATCCCTATCACTACGGCGTCGGCGCCGTGCTGGCGCGCCACGTGCCGGCGGCCGAAAGGCGCTGCTACCCGCAGCCCTCGGCCTTTTCGCTCGCGACGGCGCGGCTCGGCTGGGCTTACCAGGACTGCGTCACGCTCTCGCTCTGCGGCCGGCCGGTCGAGACGCTGGTGCCGGCGCTGCACCCCGGCGCCCGCATCCTGGCGCTCTCCGCCGACGCCGAGACGCCGCGCCGGGTCGCCGAGCTGCTCCGCCGCGGCGACTTCGGCGCCTCCGTCGTCACGGTCCTCGAAGCCATGGGCGGCCCGCGCGAGCGGATCCGGACGTCCGATGCCGAGGGCTTCGCGCTCGACGGCATCGACCCTCTGAACACGATCGGGATCGCGGTCGCGGGGGCCGGCGCGGCGCTGTCGCTCGCGCCGGGGCGGGCCGACGCGCTGTTCGAGCACGACGGACAGATCACCAGATGCGACGTCCGGGCCGTCACGCTGGCGCGCCTCCAGCCGCGGCCCGGCGCGGTGCTGTGGGACGTCGGCGCCGGCTCGGGCGCGGTGGCGATCGAGTGGATGCTGGCGCATCCCGCCAACCGCGCCCACGCGGTCGAGCGCCATCCCGAGCGCGTCGCGCGCATCGCCCGCAACGCCTCAGCGCTCGGCGTGCCGGACCTCGCCGTGGTGGCGGGCGCGGCCCCGGGGGCGCTGGCCGGCCTGCCGCCGCCCGACGCCGTGTTCGTCGGGGGCGGCGCCACCGGGCCGGGCGTGCTCCAAGCCTGCGCGGCGGCGCTGGCGACGGGTGGCCGTCTCGTGGTCAATGCCGTGACGATCGAGACCCAGGCGCTGCTGATCGAGCGCTTCCGGCGGGATGGCGGGGTGCTGACGACGTTGAACACCGCGCAGGCCGAGGCGGTCGGCGGGTTCCACGGCTGGCGCCCCGCCATGCCGGTGACGCAATGGACTTGGGTGAAGGGATGAGCGACGACATTTGCGGCTTCGACGGCATGCGCCCTTCTCCCCCCGGGGAGAAGGTGGCCCGACGCAGTCGGGTCGGATGAGGGAGGCGACCCTGACCCTCGACCCCTCATCCGTCCGCTTCGCGGACACCTTCTCCCCGGAGGGGAGAAGGGCAGTTCGGCTCGCGGTCGGGGTCGGGTTCCGCAGGGCGGCGAGCGCCGCGACGCTGGCGGGCCTCGTCGGCGAGGCCATCGCGCGCCTCCCCGCCGGCCTCGCCGACCTCCCCGCCACGCTCGCCACGATCGCCGAGAAGGACCGCCCGGCCCTGCGCGACGCCGCCGCCCTCCTCGGCCTGCCGGTGATCGTCCTGCCGAAATCCGCCCTCGCCGGCACGGAAGACCGCATCACGGTCGCGTCCGCGGCGGCGCGCGCCTGCCTGGGCATCCCCTCGGTGGCCGAGGCGGCGGCGCTGGCGGCGGCCGGCCCGGGCGCCCGGCTCGTCGTGACCCGGATCGCCACCGCGGACGCCACCTGCGCGATCGCGCTGTCGGGGCCTGGATCGCCGGAGGCGACAGCCTCGCCGAAGGCGACATCGCCGGAGGCGACATGACGGTCCATTTCATCGGGGCCGGCCCGGGCGCGCCCGACCTCATCACGCTGCGCGGCCGTGACCTCCTGGCCCGCTGCCCGGTCTGCCTCTACGCCGGCTCGCTGGTGCCGCGCGCCCTGCTCGACCATTGCCCGCCCGGCGCCCGGATCGTCGACACGGCGCCGCTCGACCTCGACGCCATCGTGGCCGAGTTCGCCGCCGCCCACGCGGCGGGGCTCGACGTCGCCCGGCTCCACTCGGGCGACCTGTCGGTGTGGAGCGCGCTCGGCGAGCAGCTCAGGCGGCTCGAAGCGCTCGCCATCCCCCACACGGTGACGCCGGGCGTTCCCGCCTTCGCGGCCGCGGCGGCGGCGCTCGGCGCCGAGCTGACGCTGCCCGAGGTGGCGCAATCGGTCGTCCTCACCCGCACGTCGGGCCGCGCCTCCGCCATGCCGGCGGGCGAGCTGCTGGCGAGCTTCGCCGAGACCGGCGCAACCCTGGCCATCCACCTGTCGATCCACGCGCTGGCGCGGGTCGTGGCGGAGCTCGAGCCGGTGCACGGCGCCGACATGCCGGTGGCGATCGTGGTGCGGGCGTCCTGGCCCGAGGAGCGGATCGTGCGCGGCACGCTCGGCACCATCGTGGCCCTGATGGCCACCGAGCCCGCCGAGCGCACCGCCCTGATCCTGGTCGGCCGGGTCCTCGGCGCGGAACGCTTCCGCGACAGCGCCCTCTACGATGCCGACTACAGGCGCCGCTTCCGCGGGGAGGCCGGGTCGTGAGCCGCTTCTCCGGCGCGCGCCACGAGGCGGCCGGTGCGGTCGAACAGCACGATGTCGAGCCCCTCGGCGCGCCCGAGGCAGGCCGCCGCGGTCCGCCGGGCCCCCTCGGCGACCACGGCGCCGAGCGCGACGCCGTCGGCCTCGGCCAAGTCGAAGGCCTCCGCCGCAGTGTTGCAGCCCAGCACGGCGCGCGCCAGACCGTCCGAGGCACCGGCCTCGCGCGCCCGTGTGGCGAGCCAGGCGCGGTCGACCTCGCCGCGTTTCGAGTGGAGGTCGAGCAGCCCCTGCGCGAGCTTCGTCATCTTGCCGACGCCGCCCGCGACCGTGACCCGCGCGACCGGGTGGCGTCGCAGGTATTTCAGCATGCCGCCGACGAAGTCGCCCATGTCGATCAGGGCAGGGTCCTCCAGCCCGTAGAGCGCCGTCACGGCGACCTCGGACGCGCGGCCCGTCGCCCCGGCGACGTGGCCGAGCCCGAGCGCGCGGGCGACGTCGACCCCGCGGTGGATCGTGTCGATCCAGGCCGCGCAGCTGTAGGGCACGACGATCCCGGTCGTGCCGAGGATCGACAACCCGCCGACGATGCCGAGCCGGCCATTCAGCGTCCGCTCCGCCAGCAGCGCGCCGCCCGGGATGGCGATCTCGACCTCGGCGTCGGGTGCGACGCCCAGCGCCGCGGCGGCTTCGGCGATGGTGGCCCGGATCATGCTGCGCGGCACGGGGTTGATGGCGGGTTCGCCGGGCGGGATCGGCAGGCCGGGACGCGTCACCGTGCCGACGCCCTCCCCGGCGCGAAAGCTCACCCCGGCGCCGGACCGGGCGGGCCGCACCGTGGAGATCACCAGGGCCCCATGCGTGACATCCGGATCGTCGCCCGCGTCCTTCACCACGCCGGCCCGGGCGAAACCGTCGCCGCGCTCGGCCAGCGCCAGCGCGAAGGCCGGGCGGGCGCCGCCGGGCAGGCCGATGGCGACGGGGTCCGGGAACTCCGCGCCGTGCAGCGCCGCGAAGGCGGCCCGCGCGGCGGCGGTCGCACAGGCGCCCGTGGTCCAGCCGCGGCGGAGCGTGGGTTCGGTCATCGCCCGATGATGTATGGTGCCGCCCCGCCGACTCAAAGGACGACGTGTTGGCCGTGACCGACCCGCTCGCGACCCTCGAAGGTTCCGGCAGCCTGCCGCGCTTCCTGCCCGGCACCGTCTGGCTCTGCGGCGCGGGGCCGGGAGACCCGGGCCTGCTGACGCTCCACGCGCTCCACGCGCTGCGCCACGCCGACGTGGTGGTCTACGACGCGCTGGTGTCGGAGGCCGTCATGGACTTCACGGGTCCGGACGCGGCGCGCGAGTTCGCCGGCAAGCGCGGCGGCCGGCTGTCGCCGAAGCAGGGCGACATCACCGGGCGGCTGATCGAACTCGCCCGCGAGGGCCGGCGCGTGCTGCGCCTCAAGGGGGGCGACCCCTTCGTGTTCGGACGCGGCGGCGAGGAGGCGCTCGACCTGTCCCGCGCCGGAGTGGCGTTCCGCGTCATCCCGGGCGTCACGGCGGGGATCGGCGGCCTCGCCTATGCGGGGATCCCGGCCACGACGCGCGACACCAACACGGGCGTCATCCTGCTCACCGGCCATCTCGCCAAGGCCGACGCGCCGCGCGACTGGGGCGCCATCGCCCGGACCGGCCTGCCTTTGATCCTCTACATGGGCATGACGCACCTCGCCGAGATCGCGGCCGGGCTGGTCGCCGGCGGCCTCGCGCCCGAGACGCCCGTCGCCGTCGTGTCCGATGCCACGACGCCGCGCCAGCGGGTGCTGGTGACGACGCTCGCCCGCGCCCGCGCCGACGCCGACCGGGACGGGTTCAAGTCCCCCGCCATCGTGGCGGTCGGCTCGATCGTGTCGCTGCGCGAGCACCTGGCGGCGGGCATGACCGGCCTGCCCGGGTGAGAGTCTGTCCATGAAGGCCCATTTGGCTCGAAGCCGGACGAAGATCATGAACGATTTCAGAGGGCATTTGGGCACGAGTTCGATAGGTCCGCAGGTTCTGAGCGTGCCGGGCCTGATGATCGCCGCGACCCGGTCGGGCTCCGGCAAGACCGTGCTGACGCTGGGCCTGATGCGGGCGCTCGGCCGCCGCGGCCTGCGCGTCGCCGGCCGCAAGAACGGCCCCGACTACATCGACCCGGCCTTCCACGCCGCCGTCACGGGGCGGCCGAGCTACAACCTCGACAGCTGGTCGATGCCGGCGGCGCTCCTGCGCCGGCTCGCCGCGGCCGAGGACGCCGACCTCGTGGTCTGCGAGGGCTCCATGGGGCTCTTCGACGGCGTCCCGGCGGGGGACGGTGCGGGGGGCTCCTCGGCCGACGTCGCCGCGCTGGCGGGCTGGCCCGTCGTGATGGTGCATGATTGCTCGGGCCAGGCGCAGTCCGCTGCCGCCCTGCTCGCCGGCTGCGCCGCCTACGATCCCCGCATCCGCGTCGCCGGCGTGATCCTCAACCGCATCGCCGGCGAGCGCCACCGGCGGCTCGTGGCCGACGCGCTGGAGCGCGTCGGTCTGCCGGTCCTGGGATCGGTGCCGCGCACGGAGCGGCTGGCCCTGCCCGAGCGCCATCTGGGGCTGGTCCAGGCCGGCGAGACGGGGGACCTCGAGGCGCGGGTGGAGGCGGCCGCCGACGTCGTGTCGGAGCACGTCGACCTCGACGCGCTGCTGCGGGTCGCAAGCCTCACCCCCGGCCCCTCTCTCGAAGGGAGAGGCGAGACGCCCGCCGTTCCCCTCCGCCCGCCCGGCCAGCGCGTCGCGGTCGCGCGCGACGCCGCCTTCTCGTTCCTCTACCCCCATGTCGTCGACGGCTGGCGCGAGGCCGGCGCGGAACTCGTCTTCTTCTCGCCCCTGGCCGACGAGCCCCCGCCGCCGGGCTGCGACGCCGGTTGGCTGCCGGGCGGCTATCCGGAACTCCACGCCGGCCGCCTCGCCGCGGCGGCCCGCTTCATCCATGGCCTGCGCGGTCTCGCGGCGTCCCATCCGGTCCACGGCGAGTGCGGCGGCTACATGGCCCTGGGGCAGGGGCTGGTCGACGCCGACGGGACCCGCCACGCCATGGCGGGCCTGCTCGGCGTCGAGACGAGCTTCGCGCGCCGCAGCCTCCACCTCGGCTATCGCGATGCGACGACGCTGGCGCGCTCCGGCTTCGGCCCAGCCGGCACGCGGCTGCGCGGGCACGAGTTCCACTACGCCTCCGTGCTCGACGGCGGCGGCGATGCCCCGTTCGCCGACGCCACCGACGCCTACGGGGCCCCGCCGGCCGCGACCGGCAGCCGTCGCGGAAATGTCACGGGGACGTTTTTCCACGCGCTGGCGGAGTGTCGCTGACCCGTGAAACTTCCGTCATGTTTAAGGACCTGTTAATTTTCGGAGCGCGAATTCAGACCGACGACACCAGTCCGATCGCGTCGCGAGGTCCCGCATGTGCCGATGGATCGCCTACCAGGGTGAACCCACCTTCCTCGACGCGCTCGTCGCCGAGCCCGCCCATTCCCTGATCGCCCAGTCGCTCTGCGCCGCCGAGGCCAAGGTGGTCACCAACGGCGACGGTTTCGGCATCGGCTGGTACGGCGACCGCGACCGGCCGGGGGTCTATCGCGAGGTGAGGCCCGCGTGGTCGGACGAGAACCTGCGCAACCTCTGCCACCAGGTGAAGGCCTCGCTGTTTTTCGCCCATGTGCGGGCTTCGACCGGCCCCGCCATCGCGCGGGCCAACTGCCACCCTTTCACGGTCGGGCGGCTCATGTTCATGCACAACGGCCAGATCGGCCAGTTCTGCGCCATCAAGCGCCGGGTCGAGGCCATGATCCCGGACGACCTCTACCACCACCGGTCCGGCACGACGGATTCCGAGGCGCTGTTCCTCGCCGCCTTCGCCTACGGGATCGCGGCGGACCCGATCGGCGGCATGGCGGCGACGCTGCAGGCCGTCCACGGGCTGATGCTGAAGGCAGGCCTGCGCGAGGCGCTGCGTTTTACCGCCTGCCTGACGGACGGCACCGACCTCTACGCCTTCCGCTGGGCCTCGGACGGCCGCGCCCCGACGCTCTACTGGCGCCAGACCGACGGCAACCTCGTCGTCGTCTCGGAGCCGCTCGACGGCGACCGCACGCAGTGGACCGAGGTGCCGCAGGGCTGCGTTCTGGTCGCCCGCCACGGCCGCCCCGCCGTCCTGTACGGCCTCGATCAGGCCATCGCGGGCCAGGTGGCCGCCAAGGCGGCGTGAAAGCCTCGCCGGTCCGGGACGGCCGGGACAATCGCCCTCGACCGCGGACGCGACACGCGACGGCCCCTTGCGCGCCGCAGCACCTCCCCCAATCTGGTGGGCGCGCGCCGCTGGGGTGCGCCGCCCGCGATCCGGGCGTGACGACCGAGGACACTGACATGCGTGGACTGATCGTTTCGGCCCTCTGCGCCGGCGCTCTCCTGGCCGCTCCCGCGGCCGCCGAGGCCAGGGGCTGCATCAAGGGCGCCATCGTGGGCGGCATCGCCGGCCATGCCGTGGGCCATGGGTTCCTGGGTGCCGTCGGCGGCTGTGCGGCCGGCCGCGCGCTCGCCAATCACAGGCCCGTCCCCGCCGCCGCCCGGCCCATGGCGCCGGCCGTCGCGCCCGCCGTGGCGCCCGTGGTCCGCTGACGCCGGGTCCGGATCCCTCGCGCCTCGGCGTCGATTGACTTCGCCGAGGCGCGACCCTTATATGCGCCACGAATTTCGAGCCTGTCGGCGCGTCGCCGCCGCGGGCTTTCGGCGCGTTCCGACGCGGCGCGGGATCGTTCAGGATGATCGAGGGTCGCCGTTGAACGCCAGAGGGCGCGAGGCGCACTTCCGGTGACAACGGAGCAGAGCAGTGAAGCGGACGTATCAACCCAGCAAGATCGTGCGCAAGCGTCGCCACGGCTTCCGGGCGCGCATGGCCACCGTGGGCGGCCGCAGGATCATCGCGGCCCGCCGCGCCCGCGGCCGCAAGCGCCTGTCGGCCTGAGCCGAAGCGCCGTGTCGAACGTCGGAGCCGGGACGCCGGACGGGTCCGACGGGAGGGCCGGGCTCCCGAGCGGCGACCGGGTGTCACCGCCCGCACGTCTGAAGATCCGTCCGGATTTCATTCGGGCGGCGACGGGTGGCCGGGTCCACGGCCGATCGCTCAGCCTCCAGGTCTATCGCCGCAAGCCCGCAGACGAGCCCGTGTCCGGGCCCCGCGTCGGTCTGACGGTGACCAAGAAGGTCGGCAACGCCGTCGTGCGCAATCGTGTCAAGCGCCGGCTCCGGGAAGCCCTCCGCACCCCGGGCCTCGCCGCGATGCCCGACCATGATTATGTGATCGTGGCGCGGCGCGAGGCTCTGTCGGCCTCCTTCGCAGGGCTGACGGGCGAGATCAGGCGGTGCTTCGGCGACGCGAGGTCCGGCAAGGCGAGGACGTCTGGCAGGGCGGGAGGCGTGAAGGCGGGTGGGCCTCGTCGGGGCTCCGGTGCGAAGGGCGGCGGATCGCCCGGCATCGCGCCGGCCCGGCCGCATCCATGACTCCCGTGCAGAGCCGCGCCGCCCTCCCGGGCGCGTCTGCAGTCCGGACCCAGGCAGCGTGACGCACCATGAAAGATGACAACAAGAACGTCTACGTCGCGATCGCCCTGTCCATCCTGGTGATCATCGGCTGGAACCTGTTCTACGGCTACCCGCAGATGCAGAAGCAGCGGCTCGCCCAGCAGGCGACCGCCACGCCGGTGCCCGGCCAGTCGACGCCCGTGACCCGCCAGGACGCGCAGGCCGACAAGGCCCTCGCCCAGCAGTCGCCGGCCTCGCCGCCCAACGGCGCGGCCTCGCAGCCTTCGGCCGGCATGGCGCCGGTCGAGGTGCAGAAGACCCGCGCCGCCGCCATCGCGCTGAACCCGCATGTCGTTATCGACACGCTCGCGATCGCCGGTTCGATCGACCTGAAGGGCGGTCGCATCGACGACGTGGCGCTGAAGGACTATCACGAGACCACCGACCGGCAGAGCCCGATCATCGAGCTCTTCTCCCCCTCGAACTCGCCCCATCCGTACTACGCCGAGACGGGGTTCCTCGCCGAACCCGGCCAGTCGACGGCCGTGCCCGGCCCCTCCACGGTCTGGACCGCCGACGGCGACAAGCTGACCGCCGACAAGCCCCTCACCCTGACGTGGGACAACGGCCAGGGGCTGACGTTCCACCGCGCCATCGCGGTCGACGACCAATACATGTTCACCGTCAAGGATTCGGTGACCAACGCCGGCACCGCGCCCGTGTCGCTGCTGCCCTACGCGCTGATCTCGCGCCACGGGACGCCCGTCACGTCCAACTACTCGGTGCTGCACGAGGGCCTGGTCGGCGAGATCGGCTCGAACAGCGAGACCGACATCACCTACGTCAACATGGACAAGGAGGCCGGCGGCTCGCGGACGCTGGAGGGCTCCGGCGGCTGGCTCGGCATCACCGACAAATACTGGGCCGGCGTGGTCGCGCCCGAGCAGGACGCCGCCTACAAGGGCCGCTTCTCGTCCTTCGCCGACAACGGCAACCACGACTACCAGACGGACGCCCTGCTCGCCGCCCGCTCGATCGCCCCCGGTGCCACCGCCGACGTCACCACCCACGTCTTCGCCGGCGCCAAGGTGACGGCCGTGTTGAACAAATACGAGCAGCAGTACGGCATCAAGAACTTCGGCAACCTGATCGATTGGGGCTGGTTCTATTTCATCACCAAGCCGCTGTTCCAGGTCCTCGATTGGTTCTACAAGCTGACCGGCAACTTCGGCGTCGCCATCCTCATCGTCACGGTGCTGATCAAGGGCATTTTCTTCCCGCTGGCCAACCGCTCCTACATGTCGATGGCCAAGATGAAGCAGCTGCAGCCGCAGCTCGCCGCCCTGAAGGAGCGATTTCCGGACGACAAGGCCAAGCAGCAGGAAGCCACCATGAAGCTCTACAAGGAGCAGAAGGTGAACCCCGTCGCGGGCTGCTTGCCGATGGTGATCCAGATTCCGGTGTTCTTCGCGCTCTACAAGGTGATCTTCATCACCATCGAGATGCGCCACGCCCCGTTCTTCGGCTGGATCCACGACCTGTCGGCGCCGGATCCGACCTCCATCTTCACGCTGGCGGGTCTGCTGCCCTACAACCCAGCCGACGTGCCGTTGGTGGGCCACTTCCTCACCATCGGGATCTGGCCGGTCATCATGGGCTTCTCCATGTTCCTGCAGATGAAGATGAACCCGGAGCCGCCGGACCCCGTCCAGAAGCAGATGTTCTCGTGGATGCCGGTGATCTTCACCTTCATGCTCGGCACCTTTCCGTCGGGGCTCGTCATCTACTGGACCTGGAACAACAGCCTGTCGGTGCTTCAGCAATACCTCATCGCCAAGAAGGCCGGCGCCAAGGTGGAACTGTGGGACAACCTGTCCAACATGTTCCGCAAGCCCAAGAAGGCCTGAGGTGGGGCTCCTCGCCGAAGCAGAGGCGGAGGTCGCCGCGAGGTCTGCGGCGCCCGGACGCGACCTCGCCGAGGCGGGGCGCCTCCTCTTCGCGCGCGAATGCCTCTTCGTCGCCGGCGCGCCCGACGTCGCGGCGCTGCCGCCCATCGGGCTCCCCGAGATCGCCTTCGCGGGCCGCTCCAACGTCGGCAAGTCCTCCCTCGTGAACGCGCTGACGGGCCGCAAGACGCTGGCCCGCGTGTCCCACACGCCCGGCCGCACCCAGCAGCTCAACTTCTTCGACCTCGGCGGACACATCGGCCTCGTCGACATGCCGGGCTACGGCTATGCGGCGGTGTCGAAGGCCAAGATCGCCGAATGGTCGGCGCTGATCGAGCAGTACCTGCGCGGCCGCACCTCGCTGCAGCGCATCTTCCTGCTGGTGGACGGCCGGCACGGATTGAAGGACGTGGACCGCGAGCAGATGACGTCGTTCGACCGCGCCGCCGCCTCCTACCAGGTTGTCCTCACCAAGGGCGACGAACTCAAGGTCGGCGAACGGGTCTCCCGCGTCGCCGAGACCGAGGCCGCACTCGCCAAACACCCGGCCGCGTTTCCGCAGGTCATCCTGACCTCCTCGGAGACGGGCGCCGGCATCCCGGATCTGCGCGAGAGCGTGGCGCGCCTCCTCGTCGAGCGCGGGGCCCTCCCGCTCAAGCTGTGAGCCCGGCGCGCGGAAGCTCCGCGGACTGGACGACCGACCCCAACCGACGGATCGCGCGACGATGACGGACGTGGAAAAGGGCAGCCCGGCGGAGCGCGCCGAGATCCTGACCCAGGCGCTGCCCCACATGCTGCGCTACGACGACACGATCGTGGTGGTGAAATACGGCGGCCACGCCATGGGCGACGAGGCCACGGCCCGCAGCTTCGCACGCGACATGGTGATGCTGGAACAGTCCGGCGTGAACCCCGTCGTGGTGCACGGCGGCGGCCCGCAGATCGGCGCCATGCTGAAGAAGCTCGGCATCCAGTCGCACTTCTCGAACGGGCTGCGCGTCACCGACAAGCCGACGATCGAGATCGTCGAGATGGTGCTCTGCGGCTCCATCAACAAGCAGATCGTGGGCTTCATCAACGCCGAGGGCGGCCGGGCCATCGGGCTCTGCGGCAAGGACGGCAACATGGTGACGGCCACCAAATACGAGGTGCCGCACGACCTCGCCGGCTCGGACGGCGACCACGGGATCGACCTCGGCTTCGTGGGCGACCCGTCGGTGGTCGACACGACCGTGCTCGACCAGGTGCTCGGCCGCGAACTGATCCCCGTCCTGGCGCCCGTGGCGCAGGGCACCGACGGCGCCACCTACAACGTCAACGCCGACACGTTCGCCGGCGCCATCGCGGGCGCCCTCAAGGCGAAGCGGCTGCTGCTGCTCACCGACGTGCCGGGCGTGCTCGACAAGGACAAGACGCTGATCAAGGAGCTCTCGGTCGACGCCATCCGCGAACTGATCGCCGACGGCACCATCACGGGCGGCATGATCCCCAAGGTGGAGACCTGCATCTACGCGCTCGAGCAGGGCGTCGAGGGCGTGGTGATCCTCGACGGCAAGGTGCCCCATTCGGTGCTGCTCGAACTGCTCACCGACCACGGCGCCGGGACGCTCATCACCCGGTGAGGGCGCCCACGGCGCCCGGCGCTGCGCGTGACGCGCTCCCAGAGAATGACGGCCTGAACGGCGCATCGCCCTCGGGGACGACCGCGCCGGCCGAGCCCGTGCCGGCCGCCGTGCGGGAGGTGGTGACCGGTGCCGAGGCTGCGGCGCGGGCCCTGGCGCCACGGCCGCGGCTGTCCGCGGCGGTGCGGGAGCGCTTCGCCGCCGTCGACACCTGGGTGTTCGACCTCGACAACACGCTCTATCCCGCCGGCAGCCCCGTCTGGCCGCTGATCGACGAGCGCATCACCCGCTGGCTCGCCGACCTGATGGGCATCGACGGGATGACGGCGCGGGGGCTGCAGAAATACTATTACCGCCGCTACGGCACGACGCTGAAAGGGCTGATCGAGGACCACGCCATCACGCCCGAGGCCTTCCTGTCCTTCGTCCACGACATCGACCGGACGTCGCTGGCGCGCAATCCGGCGCTGGTCGAGGCCGTGGCATCCCTGCCGGGGCGCAAGCTGATCCTCACCAACGGCTCGAAGGACCACGCGCTGCGCACGACGGCCCAGTTGGGCTTCGCCGCCGACGGCTTCGAGGCGGTCTTCGACATCGTCTCGGCCGACCTCGTGCCGAAGCCCGAGGCCTCGACCTACGACCGCTTCTTCGCCGCCCACGACGTCGACCCGCGCCGGGCCGCCATGTTCGAGGACCTCGTCAAGAACCTGCGCGTGCCGCACGCGCGCGGCATGGCTACGGTGCTGGTGGTGCCGAACGCGGCCGAGGACAACCGCGAGCCCTGGGAGCGGCTCGGCGCCGACGAGCCCTACGTCGATGCCGCGACGGACGATCTCGCGGCGTTCCTGGTGGGGCTGGAACTGGGGCTGGCGCGCGGCGGGTGATGGCTCTTCTCTCCAGGGGAGAGAAGCTGCCCGACAGAGCCGATGAGGAGAGAACATCCCGGCGCCTGTCGCTTCCCCCCTCATCCGGCGCTGCGCGCCACCTTCTCCCCTAGGGGAGAAAGGCTGAACGGCGTCAATCCTTGGCGCGCTCGACGTAGGAGCCGTCGTCCGTCTGGATGACGATGCGGGTGCCGGGCGCGATATGGGGCGGCACCATGGCGCGGGCGCCGTTGGACAGCTTCGCGGGCTTGTAGGACGAAGATGCCGTCTGGCCCTTCATGGCGGGCTCGGTCTCGACGACTTCGAGCGTGACGCGCTGCGGCAGGGTGGCGGAGACCGCTGTCTCGTTGAAGATCGACAGCTGGACCTTCATGTTCTCCTGCAGGTACTGCGCCTGCGTGCCCAGCACATCCTCGGAGACGACGATCTGCTCGAAGTTCTCCTCGTTCATGAACGTGTAGCCCTCGCCGTCGTGGTAGAGGTAGGAGTAGTTCATGTCCTCGACGTGGGCGCGCTCGACCTGCTCGGTCGTCTTGTAGCGGTCCGACACCTTCACGCCGTCGCTGATCCGGCGCATGTCGATCTGGGTCGTGGGGGTGCCTTTGCCGGGGTGGAAGGACTCGGCGCTGAGGACGGCGTAGAGTTGACCGTCCTTCTCGAGGATGTTGCCCTTGCGAACCGAGCTGGCGATGACTCTCACGGGTGCCTGACCTCTGAAAACTTGCTAGGTGGTGCGGACGGCCGTGGGGCCGGGTGCGCGATCGGCCGGCACCATAGCGATTTCGCCCCGTTTGACCAGAGTCTCGCGTTGCCCTCGGACAGCCCCGCTTCGCCCGCCTGGTCGCCCCACGTCTACGCCGACCGGCGGCCTTTTCTCCTCGCGCGCAACCGCGTGGCGGCGGCGCTGCGGACCTGGTTCGCCGGGCAGGGCTTCGTCGAGGCCGAGACGCCGATCCTGCAGCACTCGCCCGGCAACGAGGCCCATCTCGACGCCTTCGCCACGGAGCTCGTCGGTCCGGACGCGGCGCGGCGGCGCCTGTTCCTCCACACCTCCCCCGAGTTCGCCATGAAGAAGCTCCTGGCGGCGGGCGAGCCGCGGCTGTTCACCCTGGCGCGCGTCTTCCGCAACGGGGAGCGTTCGGCCACCCATCATCCGGAGTTCACCCTGCTCGAATGGTACCGCGCCGGGGAGCCCTATGAGAGCCTGATGGCGGATGGCACGGCGCTCCTCGCCGCCGCCGCAGAGGCCGCCGGCTCGCGCCGCTGGAGCCATCGGGGCCGCGACTGCGATCCCTTCGGCGAGCCTGAACGCCTCGGCGTCGACGAGGCCTTCGCGCGCCACGCCGGCATCGACCTCCTGGCGACGCTCGACGGCGGCGTCCCCGACCGCGACGCCCTGGCCCGTCAGGCCGAGGCCGCCGGCGTGCGCTGCGCCGCCGACGACGGCTGGTCCGACGTGTTCAGCCGCGTGCTGTCGCAACGCGTCGAGCCGAATCTCGGGATCGGCCGCCCGACGCTGCTCGACCGCTACCCGCTGCCCGAGGCGGCGCTGGCCCGCCCGAGCCCCGGCGACCCCCGCACGGCGGAGCGGTTCGAACTCTATTGCTGCGGCGTGGAACTCGCCAACGGGTTCGGCGAACTGACCGACGCCGCCGAGCAGCGCCGCCGCTTCGCCGCCGCCATGGCGGCGCGCGCGGCGCGCGGGCAGGAGGCCTACCCGATCGACGAGGACTTCCTCGACGCGCTGGCCGCGATGCCGGACGCCTCGGGCATCGCGCTCGGCTTCGACCGGCTGGTGATGCTGGCGGCGGGCGCGCCGCGCATCGAGCAGGTGATGTGGCTGCCGGTGGTGGCGGCGTGAGCGGCACCCTGCGCACGCCGGCCGACCTCGAAGCCGCCAGCCTCGTCGCGGCGGGCGCGGCGGGCGCGCTGGAGCCGGTCGCGGCGCGCTATGCCGTGGCGGTGTCGCCCGCGATGGCGGCGCTGATCGACCCGGCCGACCCCGCCGACCCGATCGCGCGCCAGTTCATCCCGCGCCCCGAGGAGCTCGACCGGAGCCCCGGAGACCTGTCCGACCCGATCGGCGACGCCGCCCACAGCCCCGTGCCGGGCATCGTGCACCGCTACCCGGACCGCGTGCTGCTGACGCTGCTGCACGTCTGCCCGGTCTATTGCCGGTTCTGCTTCCGCCGCGAGCGCGTCGGGCCGGGCGTCGACGCCGTGCTGCCGCCCGACGCCGTCGAGGCGGCCCTCGCCTATGTGGCGGCCCATCCGGCGATCTGGGAGGTGATCCTCACCGGCGGCGACCCTCTGGCCCTGTCGCCGCGCCGGATCGCGGCCGTGATGCGCCGCCTCGCCGCGATCGACCATGTGAAGATCGTGCGCTTCCACACGCGGGTGCCGGTCGTCACGCCCGAGGCGGTGACGCCGGACCTCGTGCGGGCGCTCGGCGCCTCGGGCAAGGCCACCTACGTCGGGATCCACTGCAACCACCCGCGCGAACTGACGGCGGCGGCGCGGGCCGCCTGCGGCCACCTGGCCGAGGCCGGCCTGGCGCTCGTCAGCCAGACGGTGCTGCTGCGCGGCGTCAACGACGACGCGGCGACGCTGGCGGCGCTGATGCGGCGCTTCGTGGAACTGCGCATCCGGCCCTACTACCTCCACCACGGCGACCTGGCGCCCGGCACCGCGCATCTCCGCGTGCCGCTGGAGGAGGGACGGGCTCTCATGCGGGCGCTGCGCGGACGCGTGTCGGGCCTCTGCCAGCCCACCTACGTGCTCGACATCCCGGGCGGCCACGGCAAGGTGCCGGTCGGGCCGGGCTACATCGACCACGGGGCCGTGACGGATCCCTGGGGCGTGGTGCACGCCTACGAGGGGTGAGGCGGGCGCGAGGTCGCCGGTCCGCCATACGGCGTCGGGTTGACCGGGCGCGACCGCTCAGAGTCTCCCGAACCCGTCGTCCGGAAAGCCACTCACATGTGCTGGCCGCCGTTGATCGACAGCACCGAGCCCGTGACGAAGGCGGCGTCCTCGCTCGCCAGGTAGGCCACGGCCTTGCCGACCTCCTCGGGGAGGCCCAGGCGGCCCACCGGGATCTGCGGCAGGATCTTGGCCTTCAGGACCTCGGGCGGGATGGCCTGGACCATCTCGGTGCCGATGTAGCCGGGGCAGATGGCGTTGACCGTGATGCCCTTGTTGGCGCTCTCCTGCGCCAGCGCCTTGACGAAGCCGATGTCGCCCGCCTTGGCGGCCGAATAGTTCACCTGGCCCATCTGACCCTTCTGGCCGTTGATGGACGAGATCACGATCACCCGGCCCCAGTTGCGCGCCCGCATGCCGTCGATCACCGGCCGGGTCACGTTGAAGAGGGAGTCGAGGTTGGTGGTGAGCACCGCCCGCCACTGCTCGTGCGTCATCTTGTGGAAGAAGCCGTCCCGCGTGATGCCGGCGTTGTTGACCAGGATGTCGATGGGGCCGACCTCCGCCTCGACGCGGCTCACGCCCTCGGCCGAGGCCTCGAAGTCGCCGACGTCCCACCTGAACACCGGGATGCCGGTCTCGCCGTTGAACCGGTGCGCCGCCTCGTCGTTTCCGGCATAGCTCGCCGCCACCGCGACGCCGGCCTCGGCGAGCGCCCGGCTGATCGCGGCGCCGATGCCACGCGTCCCCCCCGTCACCAGCGCGATCCGTGCCATGTCCGCCCCTCCCGTCGCGGCCGAGACCGCGCCCTTCTCCAGCCGAGTCTTGCAGGGTGAAGCTCGATCAGTCCAGTTGTTTTGACTTACGAGCGCGCTGCAGCAGAGATCCGACTGAGCTTGTTGCGATGCAGTATTGTGTCGGCTTTGCCGCCCGATGCAGTGTCAGAGCCAGCGGTCGAGCGCCCTCGCGTCGGCATCCTTGGGCGCCACCCAATCGGCCGGAGCAGCGGCGTCCCGGAGACGGTTGCGCTTCCAGAACGGGGCTGCGCTCTTGAGGTAGTCCATGAGGAAATCGGCCGCCGCGAAGGCGTCCACGCGATGGGCCGAGGCCGTCACGACGAGCACGATCGCCTCGCCGGGCCGGATGGCGCCGTGGCGGTGGACGACCCGGCAGCCCTGCAACGGCCAGCGGGCCTCCGCCTCGGCGCAGACGCGGGCGATCTCGTCTTCCGCCATGCCGGGGTAATGCTCGATCTCGAGCGCCGCGAGCGTGGCGCCCTCGTCGCGGCAGAGGCCCGAGAAGGTGACGACGGCGCCGATGTCGGTGCGCCCGGCGGTGAGTGTCGCGATCTCGGCGGCGATGTCGTAGTCCTCGGCTTGGACGGAGACGGACGCCACGGGGTCAGCCGCCCGTCATGGGCGGGAAGAAGGCGACCTCGCGGGCGCCCGCGAAGGGGGCATCGTGCTTGGCGTGGACGCGGTCGATCGCCGTGCGGATCACGCCCGGGTTCTCGAACGCATGAGCATAGGTCTCGCCGCGCGTGGCCAACCAGCCCATAAGGTCGCCGAGCGTGCGGACCTCGGCGGGCGGATCCAGATCCTCCTCGGCCGTGCCGATGCGCTCGCGCACCCAGGCGAAGTACAGCGCTCTCACGGCATCACTCCGCGACCGGCCTGAAGCCGGCCTTCATGTAATCCCAGCCGGTGTAGAGCGTCAGCACCGCGGCGATCCACAGCAGCACGAGGCCGATCGTGATCGTGCCGGGCAGCACCGCTTCGCCGGCCGGCCCCGCGATGAGGAAGCCGATGGCGGTGAGCTGGGCCGCGGTCTTCCACTTGGCGACCCGTGTCACCGGCACAGAGACGCGCAACTCCGCCAGGAACTCGCGCAGGCCCGAGACCAGGATCTCGCGGCACAGGATCACGATGGCGGCCCAGATCGACCAGCTCGTCACCGACCGATCCGCCACCAGCATCAGCAGCGAGGCCGCGACGAGGAGCTTGTCGGCGATGGGGTCGAGCATGCGGCCGAGCGAGGATTGCAGGTTCCAGGCGCGGGCGAGGTAGCCGTCGAAGAAATCCGTGACGGCGGCGACCACGAAGATCGCCAGGGCCAGCCAGCGCATGCGGGCATCGTCGGGGGCGAAGAGGCACCCCGCGACCGCCGGCACCGCCACCACGCGGCCGTAGGTCAAGAGGTTCGGCAGGGTCCACGGCCGTCCGCGCTCGATGGTGGAGAGTGCCATGGATCGAGAGGGAGCATGACGGGGGGTTCGGCGTCAAGGGAGCGCGAGGCGCCGGGCGGAGCACCGGCGGCCCTCGACGTGGAGGTTCCGATCCGGCTCTCCCGGCGCGATCACAGCCCCGATCGCCGGGACGTCAACGCGGTGGACGCTCCTGGCTGAAGCTCTGCAGCCTCGGGTTCGCCGTGGGGGTCCCGGCCACGACCCTGTCCCAATATCTCAGGGCTGCGGCCTCCGGCGCGTCCCCGCGCGCGCGGCGTTCCCGCCCCATGGCCTCACCCGCCCCCCTCGTTGAAGAAGTCGTAGACCCGCTTCGCCGTGGCGGCGTTGACGCCCGGCACCTTCTCGAGATCGGCGAGGCTCGCGCGCGCGATGGCCTTGGCGGTGCCGAAGGCGTGGAGCAGGGCGCGCTTGCGGGCGGGGCCGATGCCGGCCACCTCGTCCAGCGGCGAGCGCGTCACGTCCTTCTTGCGCCGCGCCCGGTGGGTGCCGATGGCGAAGCGATGCGCCTCGTCGCGCAGGCGCTGCACGAAGTAGAGGGCGGGGTCGCGGTCGTGCAGCTTGAAGGGCTCGCGCCCGGCCACGAAGAAGGTTTCGCGCCCGGCGTTGCGGTCCGGCCCCTTGGCGATGCCCACCACGGCGAGCCCGTTCGGCACCGCGCCGGGGCCGAACAGCACCGGGACGCCGAGCTCCGCCATGATCTCGCGCACGGCCTCGAGCTGGCCCTTGCCGCCGTCGATGAGCAGCAGGTCGGGCCAGGGCGAGCCGTCGTCGAAGTCGGGCAGGCCGGCGGATTCCTCCGGCGCCTCCTCGGATCCGGGATCCCCGGCCGCCATCGCGGCCTCCGCCTCGGGCGGGAGGTCCTCGTCGTCCGGCAGTTCCGGCGCCGGCATCTCGTCGTCGAGCGCCGCCGACATCAGGGCGTCGTCGGCGGCAGCGCCCCGGCTCTCGCGCAGCAGCCGGGCGAAGCGGCGCCGGAGCATCTGCCGCATCATCCCGAAATCGTCGCCGGGCGTCACGTCCTTCATGTTGAAGGTCCGGTACTGGGTCTTCATGAAGCCCGACGGCCCCGCCACGATCATGGCGCCGACCGCGTTGGTGCCCATGATGTGGGAATTGTCGTAGACCTCGACGCGCCGCGGCGTCCGGTCGATGCCGAAGGCCGCGGCCAGGCCCGCCAGCAGCTTCTCCTGGCTCGCCGTCTCGGCCAGCTTGCGGGCCAGGGCCTGCTTGCCGTTGGCGGAGGCGCCCACCACGAGGTCGCGCTTCTCGCCCCGCTGCGGCACCGCCACCTCGACGGCGAAGCTGGCGCGTTCGGTGAGCGCCTGGGCCAGCAGCGCCCGGTTCTCGACCTCGTGCGACAGGAGGACGAGCCGCGGCGGCGGCTTGTCGGCGTAGAACTGCACGAGGAAGCTGTCGAGAACCTCGCCCGAGGCGAGCGACCGGTCGGCCCGCGGGTAATAGGTCCGGTTGCCCCAGTTCTGGTAGGTGCGGAAGAAGAACACCTCGATGGCGAACTGCCCGGCCTCCTCGACGACGGCGAAGACGTCGGCCTCCTCGACGGATTTCGGGTTGATGCCCTGTTCGCCCTGCACGGCGGAGAGCGCCGCGATGCGGTCGCGCAGCCGCGCCGCGCGCTCGAATTCCATCGTCTCGGCGGCGCCCATCATCTCGGCGGCGAGCCGGTCCTTCACGGCGCGGCTCTTGCCGGCGAGGAAGTCGCGCGCCTCGTCGACCAGTTCGCGATAGCCGTCGTGCCCGATCTCGCCCGTGCAGGGGCCGGAACAGCGCTTGATCTGGTAGAGCAGGCAGGGCCGCGTCCGGTTGTCGTAGTAGCTGTCCGAGCAGGACCGCAGCAGGAAGGCGCGCTGCAGTGCGTTGAGCGTGCGGTTCACCGCCCAGACGCTGGCGAAGGGGCCGAAATAGTCGCCCCGGCGGTTGCGGGCGCCGCGATGCTTGGTGATCTGCGGCGCCTTGGCGTCTGCCGTCACGAGGATATAAGGGAACGACTTGTCGTCCCGCATCACGACGTTGAACCGCGGCTTCATCTGCTTGATGTAGTTGGCTTCGAGCAGCAGCGCCTCGGTCTCGGTCGCGGTCGAGACGAAGACCATCGACGCCGTCAGCGAGATCATCTGGGCGATGCGGCGCGAATGGCCGGCCGCGCGGGTGTAGCTCGCCACGCGCCTCTTCAGGCTCTTCGCCTTGCCGACGTAGAGCACCTCGCCCTCGGCGTTGAGCATGCGGTAGACGCCGGGACCCATGGGCAGCGCCGCCCAATGCTTCCGGATCATCGCCGCGCCGTGGCGCACCGAGGCCGGGGCGGCGATCTCGGCGTCGAAGCCGAGGTCGACGCCGCTGTCGAGCTCGCCGACGCCGTCGTCCGCGTCGTCGAGGAGGTCGTCGGCCGCCTCGCCGGGCGGGCTCGGGTCGGATCGGAGGCTGCTCGGGCTCATGCCTCCGGTCTAAGCCGGGAAGGCGGCGGCGGGAAGGCCCGCCTCGGGATCGGGTCGCCCCGACCGTTCGCGCCCGTCGATCGTTCCCATCGCGATCGGCGGCTGGATCGCATCGCCGGACAGCCCGATGCTGCGGGCGACAGCGGGGCGATCATCATGGCGGACATCGACACGGCGACGGGTCAGGGCGGATCGAGGCGCAGCGGGGCGCGGTCCTGGCGGCGCGACCTCGGGCGGACGCTGCCGGGCCTGCTCCTCTGCGTCGCCGTGACGGCCGTGGCGGGCCTGCTCCAGGCGATCGAGACCCGCGCCGTCGGCGAGCCCTACCTCGAGGCCCTGGTGCTGGCCATCCTCATCGGCGTCGCGATCCGCACGGCCTGGACGCCGGATGCGCGCTGGACGCCCGGTATCGGCTTCAGCGCCAAGATCCTGCTCGAGGTCGCGGTCGTGATGCTCGGCGCCTCGGTTAGCATCGCCACCGTGCTGGCGCTCGGGCCTCTGCTGCTCGTCGGCATCGCGCTCGTGGTGGCTTTGGCGATCGCGTCGAGCTACGCGATCTGCCGCGCCCTCGGCCTGCCCCGACGCATGGCGATCCTGGTCGCCTGCGGCAATTCCATATGCGGCAACTCGGCCATCGCGGCCGTGGCACCCGTGATCGGGGCGGACGGCGACGACATCGCCTCCTCGATCGCCTTCACGGCCGTGCTGGGCGTCGTCGTGGTGCTGGGTCTGCCCTTCCTGGTCCCGCTGCTGCGGCTGTCGCTGACGCAATACGGCGTGCTGGCCGGCCTCACCGTCTACGCCGTGCCGCAGGTGCTGGCCGCGACGCTGCCCATCGGGGCGCTGAGCAACCAGGTCGGCACGGTCATCAAGCTCGTGCGGGTGCTGATGCTCGGCCCCGTCGTGCTCGGCCTGTCGCTCGTCACCCGCCGGCTGCGGGACGAGGCCGACGAGGCCGCGCCCGCCGTCACGGCCGGCGACCGCCCGCGGCGCGGCCGCCCGGCGCCCCACGAACTCGTGCCGTGGTTCATCGTCGGCTTCCTCGCCGTGCTGACGGTCCGCTCCTTCGGGCTGATCCCGGTCACGGCGCTGCCCGCGGTCGCCGTCGTCGCCAACCTCCTCACCACCGTGTCGATGGCGGCGCTGGGGCTCGGGGTCGACGTGCGGGTCGTCGCCAGGGCGGGGATTCGGGTCACCGCGGCCGTGACGGCCTCGCTGGTCGTGCTGGCGATCTTGAGCGTGATCCTGATCCGCAGCCTCGGGGTCGCCTGACGGACCCCGGCCCGACGTCGGCTCGGCGCGTGGATGTTGCACTGCGGTGCTTGCCCTGCTGCACCGCTCCCGCTACCTCGACGACGGGCGGCCGGCCTTCCGCCGCGGCGCCCAGCCGGAGCAGGGCATGGTATCGTTGGAGCGTCGTGCCGTCGTGGCCGGCATCGCGGCCGGATGGGCCCAGGCTGTGGCGACGCCGCTGATGGCGCAGACGATGTCCCAGGCGCCCGGCGAACCCGCCCCGCATTTCGGCTTCGAGGACGTGCAGAAGCGCGCCCGCGAGATCGGCACGGCGCCCTTCGAGGCCAACCCGCCGCCGCTGCCGGAGGCGCTGGCCAGGCTCGACTTCGATTCGTGGCGCGACATCCGGTTCCGCCGCGACAAGGCGCTGCTCGGCACCGAGGGCGGCCCGTTCCGCATGGAGATGTTCCACCTCGGCCACATCTATCCGCGGCCCGTGACGGTCAACGTCATCCGGGAGGGGATCGCGACGCCGGTGCCCTACGCGGCGAGCCTCTTCGACTACGGCCGCAACAGAATCGACAAGCCGCTGCCGCTCAACCTCGGCTTCGCCGGGTTCCGGCTGCTCTACCCGCTGAACCGCCCCGAGGTGCTCGACGAGGTGGCGGCCTTCCTCGGGGCCTCCTACCTGCGGTTCCTGGGACGCAAGCAGCGCTACGGCCTCTCGGCGCGGGGCCTCGCGGTCGGGGCCGGCGCGCCCGGGGAGGAGTTCCCCTTCTTCCGCGAGTTCTGGATCGAGACGCCGGGTCCCCTGGCCGAGCGCGTCACCATCTTCGCGCTGCTCGACGGCGCCTCCGTCACGGGCGCCTTCCGCTTCGACCTCTACCCCGCGGCCGAGACCGTGTTCGAGGTCTCGGCGACGCTGTTCCCGCGCCGGGCGGACTTCAAGCTCGGCCTGGCGCCCCTGACGTCCATGTTCTTCACGAGCCAGAACGACCGGCGCTTCTCCGACGACTTCCGCCCCGAACTGCACGATTCGGATGGGTTGCTCATCCATTCGAGCACCGGCGAATGGATCTGGCGGCCGCTCCGCAACCCGGCGCAGCCGGAGGTCTCGGCCTTCCTCGACAAGGGCGTGCAGGGCTTCGGCCTGCTGCAGCGCGACCGGGTCTTCGAGGACTACCAGGACCTCGACCTCGGCTACGAGCTGCGCCCCTCCTACTGGATCGAGCCGAAGGGCGACTGGGGCGAGGGCCGGGTGGAACTCGTGGAACTGCCCACGCAGGACGAGACCAACGACAACGTCGTGGCCTCCTGGGTGCCGAACGCGGCGGTCGAGGCCGGCAAGCCGATCGCGGTCAACTACACCATCACGGCGAGCCTCGACCTCAAGCGCCTGTCGCCTGGCGGCCGGGTGATCAAGACCTACCAGACGCAGGCGCGGGCGCTCGGCTCCAAGGAGGTCGCGTCGCCCGGATCGCGCCGCTTCATCATCGACTTCTCGGGCGGCGACCTCGCCTATTACGCCACCGATGCGTCGCTGGTGGAGGTGGTGCCGACCTCGACCAACGGCCGCATCATCCGCAGCTTCCTGGTGCCCAACCCGCACATCAACGGCTTCCGCGCCGCCATCGACGTGGAATTGTCCCCCGGCCAGAGCACCGACCTGCGCGCCTTCCTGAAATCCGGCAACAAGGCGCTGACCGAGACCTGGACCTTCCCGTGGAAGGCGCCGGGTTGAGGGCTGAACACTTGTTTTAGCTCGATACCTTGCTGAAGTGCGGTGAGACCGGTACACAAGACCGCACACAAACCTTGCGTTTCGACATGCCCAACCTGTCCACCCGCGAATATTCCAGCCTCATCCAATTCAGGATGCGCGTGACCTCTGACGTGCTGTCCGAGGCGCGCGGACGGCTGGTCTTCATCGAACTACCCGCCAGCGGAACCGACGATGCCGTCACGGCGGCGGCGGCTCACCCGGGCGCGTGTCGTTTGACATCGTGTATCAGCAGTAGGCCGCATTGGTCAGCACCACCTTCGGAGGGAAGATGACGCTTTTCCCGACAGCGACATGCCACATTCGCCATGTGCCGGGCCAGCAACGAATCCAGCGTATGCGGAGGTGTCAGCGTCATGGGTACTGAGCAATTCGGTTATCGAGAATAAAGCACGATTTCCTAATATCGGTGTGCGAAAAACAGCCGTTCAAACTCAAACATTTGTAGATCTAGCGAAGCTCCAACGTTGGGAAGAGATCACCGCTGTCGGTCTTTTCCGATGAGATCTCGACCTTATTCCTAAGCACCGCCGGGACTGTCATCAGGAGGATCTTAATGTCGTTCTTAAGCGAAAATTCAGCCATGTATTTGATATCAGCAGCAACACGGTCTTCATAGGTAGCGTGTAGGTTGACGTTATTGTGAATTGAAAGCTGCCATGCTCCGGTTAAACCGGGTCGAACTGCCTCATATCTTCTTAAATACTCACCGTAATACACAGCTTCGACTGGCATTATTGGACGAGGTCCGACAACACTCATCTCACCGCGTAAAACGTTGAAAAGCTGCGGCAACTCGTCGAGACTTGACTTGCGCAGTAAACGGCCAAGCATGGTCACCCGCGGGTCTTTTTCCAATCTATGATGTCGAGACCATTCGGCCTGAACCGAAGGATTTAATGCGAGGTGATGACGAAGTATTTCATCGCCGTTCATCACCATAGTGCGAAATTTTAGACAAGGAAATAACTCTCCGCCGCGACCGATGCGGCGATGACGAATTAGCACGGGGCGACCTTGCACTAACAACGCCAGTCCGATGAGAGCCAAGGCAGGAAGAAACACGATGATCATCCCTGTCGCAGCGACAATATCGAATACTCTTTTACCACTCCGATTGAACAGAACGGCGGATAGCCGACTTCTCCGGTCTATATCCAAGGCGAAAACTCTATACCTGCGGTCAGATGGAACCAGGTCGGCAACGACGACCTTTCGTGATACTGTTGCTGCTACATAGCCTAGTGACATAAGAGTCGTAAGAATAACGGTTTTCAAAATTATCGGTGATTCACTAATAATGGCAAGAACTGGAACTAAAGTTATGGAAACAATAGCTGGTATCCCAAACTTTAGAAACGTATTTCGAAGAATGCCAGAAAATTCCTTGTAACTCATCGTCACTCCCCCCGCAGTTTGTTGAAGCCTTCATAGGCTCCACAGCCTAATATTATAATCATCCAGGAAACCTCGACGAAGTTTATTATATCGCCGACCGTCACAGAACTATGCAGAACGTGCTCATGACCGAATTCAACTCGATCGATTAAAAACTTTAAGACCTCTGCACAAGCTAAAAAAACCACAGTGACAATGAAATGAGCTATAATACGGGGTCCGCGACATTGACTCGTTGGGAGCGGATTCCCGCCGCGCCGAGATGGGGTTAGGCTTGAGGTCCTGTTGGAGGGCTCTGCCATGAGGCGCGTCGCGGATCACCTGGATGTTCTGGAACTGGAGCGACGTTTCAGGACCTGCCCTGATCCGGTCGAGGCCCGTCACGTGCAGGTGATCTGGCTGTTGGCGCAGGGCCATACGGTCGGAGCGACGTCGGAGGTGACGGCTTTCGGGACGCGCTGGGTCGAGCAGTTGCTGGAGCGCTACAACGCGTCCGGGCCCGACGCCCTGGCCAACGGACGCCGGCATAACGGCCTCAAGCCGAGCCTTCTTGCTGGAGGTGGTGCGGCTGCGGCTGGCCGAGCCGCCGCCCGACGGCGGGCTGTGGTCGAGCCAAAGTGGCCGACGTCATGGCGGCCCATCTCGGCCTGGAGCGCGTCCTGCCCCAGCGCGGCAGGCGCTGAATCGTTTCCGCCACGACGGAAGAGGCGACGGCGTTCAAAAAAAGCTGGCGGACACCGTTGCCGAGGAGGCGGCCGCCCACCCCCTCGCCGTCGTTCTGTACCGACGAGCACCGCCTCGGCCTGAAGCCGGTGCTTCGGTGTGGGCCCCCAAGGGGCAACGTCCGACGGCGCTGGGCCACCACCGCTTCCAGTGGCTCCGTCACCGCCTTCGTGGGCCCGGACGCGAAACGGTGTGGTACCTGACCGACACCGTGAGCCGCTCTTCGCCGACTGCTCGATGCCTTCGCACGCGCGGTCGGGGCCGGAGCGCGTCGTGCTGCTGCTCAATGCCGGCTCTGCCCAACCTCGCCGTGCCGGACGCATCAAACTGGTCTACCTGCCGCCCTAAGACTGCAGCCCGCCGAGACGCTCTCTGGTGGACGAGCCCACAAGCCAACCTGAAAAACCACAGCAACCTCACCAACCGACAACCTGAAATGACGCCCCGGCCTAATCTCGCGATCTCGTATAATATACTCAGTAGGGCGGATTGCGATGGCGTAGATATTTTGCATCGCATTCTATAATACGGGGTCCGCGACATTGACTCGTTGGGAGCGGATTCCCGCCGCGCCGAGATGGGGTTAGGCTTGAGGTCCTGTTGGAGGGCTCTGCCATGAGGCGCGTCGCGGATCACCTGGATGTTCTGGAACTGGAGCGACGTTTCAGGACCTGCCCTGATCCGGTCGAGGCCCGTCACGTGCAGGTGATCTGGCTGTTGGCGCAGGGCCATACGGTCGGAGCGACGTCGGAGGTGACGGCTTTCGGGACGCGCTGGGTCGAGCAGTTGCTGGAGCGCTACAACGCGTCCGGGCCCGACGCCCTGGCCAACGGACGCCGGCATAACGGCCTCAAGCCGAGCCTTCTGACGGCGGAGGTGCTGGAGGTGGTGCGGCTGCGGCTGGCCGAGCCGCCGCCCGACGGCGGGCTGTGGTCGAGCCGCAAAGTGGCCGACGTCATGGCGGCCCATCTCGGCCTGGAGCGCGTCCTGCCCCAGCGCGGCTGGGAGGCGCTGAAGGCGCTCGGTTGGTCGTTGCAGCGGCCGCGGCCGAAGAACCCGAAGTCCGCCACGACGGAAGAGGCGACGGCGTTCAAAAAAAGCTGGCGGACACCGTTGCCGAGGAGGCGGCCGCCCACCCCGGCGTCGCCGTCGAGGTGTTCTGTACCGACGAGCACCGCCTCGGCCTGAAGCCGGTGCTGCGCTCGGTGTGGGCCCCCAAGGGGCAACGTCCGACGGCGCTGGGCCACCACCGCTTCCAGTGGCTCTACGTCACCGCCTTCGTGGGCCCGGCCACGGGCGAAACGGTGTGGTACCTGACCGACACCGTGTCCAAGCCGCTCTTCGCCGACCTGCTCGATGCCTTCGCACGCGCGGTCGGGGCCGGTCCCAACAAGCGCGTCGTGCTGCTGCTCGACAATGCCGGCTGGCACACCCTGCCCAACCTCGCCGTGCCGGACGGCATCAAACTGGTCTACCTGCCGCCCTACAGTCCCGAACTGCAGCCCGCCGAGACGCTCTGGACGCTGGTGGACGAGCCCATCGTCAACACGCTCGTCCCCAACCTGACCAAGCTCATCGACACCATCACCGAGCGGTGCAGCAACCTCACCAACCGCCAACCTGAGATCAGCTCGCGCACCAACTTCGCCTGGTGGCCCAAAAACTACGCCCCGGCCTAATCTCGCGGATCTCGTATAATATACTCAGTAGGGCGGATTGCGATGGCGTAGATATTTTGCATCGCATTCGTCGATATCATACGGGGTCCGCGACATTGACTCGTTGGGAGCGGATTCCCGCCGCGCCGAGATGGGGTTAGGCTTGAGGTCCTGTTGGAGGGCTCTGCCATGAGGCGCGTCGCGGATCACCTGGATGTTCTGGAACTGGAGCGACGTTTCAGGACCTGCCCTGATCCGGTCGAGGCCCGTCACGTGCAGGTGATCTGGCTGTTGGCGCAGGGCCATACGGTCGGAGCGACGTCGGAGGTGACGGCTTTCGGGACGCGCTGGGTCGAGCAGTTGCTGGAGCGCTACAACGCGTCCGGGCCCGACGCCCTGGCCAACGGACGCCGGCATAACGGCCTCAAGCCGAGCCTTCTGACGGCGGAGGTGCTGGAGGTGGTGCGGCTGCGGCTGGCCGAGCCGCCGCCCGACGGCGGGCTGTGGTCGAGCCGCAAAGTGGCCGACGTCATGGCGGCCCATCTCGGCCTGGAGCGCGTCCTGCCCCAGCGCGGCTGGGAGGCGCTGAAGGCGCTCGGTTGGTCGTTGCAGCGGCCGCGGCCGAAGAACCCGAAGTCCGCCACGACGGAAGAGGCGACGGCGTTCAAAAAAAGCTGGCGGACACCGTTGCCGAGGAGGCGGCCGCCCACCCCGGCGTCGCCGTCGAGGTGTTCTGTACCGACGAGCACCGCCTCGGCCTGAAGCCGGTGCTGCGCTCGGTGTGGGCCCCCAAGGGGCAACGTCCGACGGCGCTGGGCCACCACCGCTTCCAGTGGCTCTACGTCACCGCCTTCGTGGGCCCGGCCACGGGCGAAACGGTGTGGTACCTGACCGACACCGTGTCCAAGCCGCTCTTCGCCGACCTGCTCGATGCCTTCGCACGCGCGGTCGGGGCCGGTCCCAACAAGCGCGTCGTGCTGCTGCTCGACAATGCCGGCTGGCACACCCTGCCCAACCTCGCCGTGCCGGACGGCATCAAACTGGTCTACCTGCCGCCCTACAGTCCCGAACTGCAGCCCGCCGAGACGCTCTGGACGCTGGTGGACGAGCCCATCGTCAACACGCTCGTCCCCAACCTGACCAAGCTCATCGACACCATCACCGAGCGGTGCAGCAACCTCACCAACCGCCAACCTGAGATCAGCTCGCGCACCAACTTCGCCTGGTGGCCCAAAAACTACGCCCCGGCCTAATCTCGCGGATCTCGTATCAGTGGCTTCGCTACCTGATGACGAGATCTGACCCCACCGGGGTTGGCATCATCCAGGCTCTGGACAGCCTGATCGAGGTTCATGGGGTTGGACGGTTGTTCCATGCCGGTTGTGACCATCCATGTACATCGATGACTTGAGATGGTGCATCAATCCAAGAAGAACTGACAGCCGAAT
This sequence comes from Lichenihabitans sp., assembly GCA_965214345.1. Lineage (GTDB taxonomy): Bacteria > Pseudomonadota > Alphaproteobacteria > Rhizobiales > Beijerinckiaceae > Lichenihabitans. The sequence goes on from CBDCBJ010000001.1 coordinate 543,413, forward strand.
CCGTTAAGGGCGACTAATCGCCGCGACAGGCCGTCGCATGGCGCTGGGACAACAGACCGGCACACAAAGGAGTGCCGAACATCGAGTTTCACCAAGGAAATCAACGCGCTTTCCCGTTCCCGTGGAAGGCGCCGGGTTAGGTCGTCGGTGATGGATTCAGGAGATGCCGAGCTCTGAATGCGACCCGAGCCTCACCAGCGTGAGCGTGCCGTCGTCCGATAGCCTGTCGATGAGCACCAAGTCGGGTTTCAAATGGCAGTCGCGGTATCCGGCCCATTGACCGGATAGCGGGTGGTCCTTCTGAGCGATTGTGAGAGGTCGATCGTTTTGAAGGTCCTCGAGCACCGCCGTCACGTCATCACGGAGCCTGTTGCGGTGCTGACCTTTGGCCTCTCGTTTGTAGTCTTTTTTGAATTGTTCGGTTCTCTCAATCGTCCGCATGCAGGTCGGCCATCAGTTCGGCCGCGCTGCCGAACCGGGGCAGGCCTCCAGCTTTCACTCCCGCTTGGCCGCGATGGTGGTCTCGTTTGGGACGAGCGGACTGAACGGCAGGGCCCTGTCCTCGGCGATGCGGGTGAGCAGCAGACGCACGGCCTGCGGCACCGTCATCCCCATGGCGGCGAGGACGACGGCGGCCTCGTCTCGCGTGACGGGGTCGATGCGGGCTTGGACGAGAGCTGTCGCAGGCATGACCCACCGATGACTGAGATGATTGTCGTCGACAATGTGATGCACATCAAGAGACGCGGCAAGCCGTTCCAGCAAGCGGGCTCGCTGTGGCCGGCCGGTCACAACGATGCGAGACGGCGGCTTGGCCGACCATTGGCCACTGCGGGCCGTGCCCAAGCAGTCGCGGAAACGTCGCACCAGACGGCCTCGATCCCGAGCCGCCGGATCGGTCATCGCCAGCGTTCAGGGTTGTGAGGGGACGGGGCTGAAAAGCATGCTCTCTCCGACCGAAATCGCCAGTGATCCGGCCGCATTGGGCTCACGCCTTCTGCGACCGGTCACTTCATGGGAGGGGGACGAACGTGATCTCCAAGCGGCCGCCGAGGGCCTTGGCGGCCTGTTCCAGCCTGTCGAGCTTCGTCCGATGCGTCGGATCGAGGATGCGGCGGACTTCGCTCTCATCCACGTTCAGCCTTCCGGCGAGAGCAACCCGAGTCAGGCCGCCACGACGGAAGGCATCATAGACGGCCGCCTTGGCGACCATCTCGGCCGGTGGAGCGATCATGTGCACCCCTGGCACTTTGTCGGACGGCGATGGAATGTCCTCGCCATCGCGAATGCGCCCGCGCAGAGCCTCGCGCAGGCAATCGACGGCTTCGTGGACCGCGTCAGCTTCGGTCGAGCCGAAGGTCAGAGCCTCGGGAAAGTCGGGAAACTTGACGATGCATGATCCCTCCTTTCCCCGCTCGATGGTTGCAGGATAGATATAATCTCCAGGCATGGTCAGCTTACTTCGCGTTGAAGGCAGAGAAGGGGTGCATCCCATCTCCGTCGAGGCTCACAGAGAACCTCTGTCCAGGCCTAACTGCTTGAGTACCGCGTTAACGTAGTCTTTTGGTAGCTCACCACTTTTGACAATGGTTTTTCGACCATTGACGTAAACAGTGCCATGGCTACCCTTACCTTCACCAGGTCGCCAGTCGTAGTGATTTGTATTGCGCTTACAATGTTGCCTCAATGCGCGGAGAAACTGATCGCGATTCATTTCTGAGCCTTAGTCGAATAGGTCCGAACATACCGCATCTCCTATTCTGCCGGAGCTTCAGTGGCCTCTGACCGGCAGGAGGCCATATTCGCGCAAAAATGCCCGAGGTCAAGACCTCGGGCAAAATTGACCGGTCAGAAACCCAAGTGCTTGAGTACATGGCACTCCTGCATCGTTGACTAGGCGAAGGTGTTCTCAGACGTCCGTATACCGCGATCGATCAACCTTGTTAGCGCCCCGAGTGACGTGTGAGATCAGTGGTTTGACACGCGGCGGCAGCCGTTTCGCACAGCCTCACGGCCCTCGACGGGCTGCAGCGTTGCCGAGGTCAGGGCCGAAATGATCGGGCGCTCTTCCTCAGCGACCATCGCCATGATGCCAAGCGTCAACCGGTCCGGGTTTGGCCTGTCGGCCGCGATGAAGCTAACTCCAGCCGTTCCAGGTCGAGCAGGAACTCTCATCATCATGAAACAGGCGGTCAGCTTGGTGGTGAGCAGCTGCCCCCCGCCGCCTCTCACGCGTGCCGATCGCCGTGATCGAACCACAGCAGCGCCGCCGCGATCGTGGCGATCCACCAGGGTTGCCAGGCGCTGAGGCCCACGAGGCCGACGCCGAGCACGCCCACGAGCAGCCCGAGCCGGGTCGCCAGCGCCGGGCCGCGGCGGGGGGCGAGCCGCCCCATCACGGCGGCGAAGACCAGAGCCGTGACGGCCAGCCCGAGCGCCCCGAGTTCCACCCAGGCCTGCAGCAGCACGTCGTGCGGGTGGAAGCCGACGATGCGGCCGCTGTCCTCCGGCAGGGGGCTGCCGTCCGGCCGCGGAGCCTCCGCCACCGCGAAACTCGCGTCGAAGCCGTGGCCCAGCCAGGGACGGTCGAACCCGCGACGCTCGAACGCCGTCCAGATCGCGAGCCGATGCTCGGCGTGCTCCTCGCGCAGCTCCTGCCGGGCGTCGGGCGGGAGCGCCCGGGTGAGGATCGAACCTGTCCAGGGCGCGGTCGCCACCAGCGCCGCGAGGCCGATCCCGGTCACCGCCAGCGCCGGACGCGGCGCCGCCAGCGCCAGGGCGAAGAGCCCCACCCCGACCGCCAGGGCGGCGCCGGGCGCGCCGGAATGGGAGGCCGCCACGCCGGTCGCCACCGCGGCCACGAGGCCCGCCAGGGTGCCGAAGCGGCGACGCCGCCAGAGCACCGCGGCGGCGGGCCAGAGCAGCAGCAGCGGCGGCACGGCGCTACGCTTGAGATCCCAGGCCTCCCCGCGCGCCCTCACGATCGTGTGGAGCGGCATGCCGGCCAGGTGTTCGAAGAGGATCACGAGGCCCGACGCCGCGATGCCGGCCACGAGCCAGCGTCCGTCGCGCTCCCCCGCCACCAGCGGCCAGGCGGCCGCGAGGCCGAGCGCGAAGACGAGTTCCGGCAGGCCCTCGACGAGGCCGCGCCGCGTCAGGTGCGGGTCGATCGTCCAGGCGAAGCTCGCCGCCATCACGGCCACGACGCCCAGCGTCAGCAGCGCCGTGGGCGACCGGGCCAGCGTGCGGTAGCGGGCGCCGAGGTCGCCGCCCCGGCCGCCGAGCAGCGCCGCCGCCTGGGCCGCCAGGGCCGCGGCGCCGAGCGTCGCGGGGGCCGACTTGTTGGCCACCACCATCAGCACCGGCAGGGCGAAGCCGATCAGCGCCGCCGTCAGCGTCGCCAGCGCCCGGGCCAGCGCGTCGCGGCCGAGGCCCAGCGGCGCGGCGGCTCCGGCTCGCGCGGGGCCGAGGACGGTTTCCGCTGGATCGCCGACGCTCATCGTGCCTCTGTGCCGGGTGGAGTGTGTCGGCCCCTCCGGCCGGCGCCCTCCTGTGCCCCGCCCCTCACCGAGCGTCAACTCGGGCGCCCGGAGATCGCCGACCATGCGGCTGCCGCTGCGCGTGACCGACCTCGACGCGCTCGACGCGGCGCTCGCCTCGGGGGCGGACGCGCTGGTGTTCGATCTCGCGGACCGTGGCGGCGACCGCGGGCTTCGCCGGCGGGCCGTGGCGGCTGCGCTGATGCGGGCGAGGGCCCGGCCGTCCCCGCCCCGGCTCGCCGTCCACGTCGCCGCCCCGACCGAAGGTTGGGCCGACGGGGACCTCGATGACGTCATGGCGGGGGCGCCCGACCTCGTCGTCCTGCCCGACGCCGTCGGGCGCGCCGACGTGCAGCAGCTCGCCAACAGACTGGCGGTCCGCGAGGCCGAGCACGGCTGGCCGCCCGGCCGCACCGGCATCGCCGCGCTGGCCGCCGCCTCGGCGCGGGGCGTGTTGGCGCTGCCCACGATCCCCGGCGCGAGCCCGAGGCTTCGCGCGCTCCTCTGGGATGCCGCCGCGCTGGCGGCCGACCTCGGCGTGGAGGCCGACGCCGCGCCCTGCCGGCTCGCCCGTTCGCTGCTTCTCGTCGCCGCCGCGGCGGCGGGCGTGCCGGCGGTCGACTGCGGCTCCGGCGACGGCGGGGCCGATCTCGTGCGGGCGTGCGACGCCGCGCGCCGCGACGGCTTCGCCGGCCGGATGGCGCTCACCCCCGACGAGGTCGGCGTCGTCGCGGGCTGCTTCGGACGAGGCCGCTGACGGCCGCGCGTGGCGGTCGCGCCGGCGCGGCAGGCACCCCGTCGCCCACGCCATCGTGCCGCTTTCAGCTCGGAAACTGAGCAGGATTGCGTCGGTGAACCGACACAATCCTGCTGAGGCAGACGTTGACGGTCCGTCGGGATCGATGCGATGCCCTCGGCGAGCGAGGTGCGGGGGGAGTCGTCATGAGCCGGGTCGATCTGGAAGCGGTTCGCAAACGCTACGGCACCGTCGAGGTCATCCACGGGATCGACCTCGCCATCGAGGACGGCTCCTTCTGCGTCTTCGTCGGCCCGTCCGGCTGTGGGAAGTCGACGCTGCTCAGGATGATCGCGGGCCTGGAGGACATCTCGGACGGCAGCATCAGCATCGACGCGCAGCCGATGAACAACGTCGAGCCGGCACGGCGCGGCATCGGGATGGTGTTCCAGTCTTACGCGCTCTACCCGCACATGACGGTGCGCGGCAACATGACGTTCGGCCTGCGCTCGACCGGGACCTCGAAGCGGGAGACGGAGCGCCGCCTCGTCGAGGCGGCCGGCGTGCTCCAGCTCGACCAGCTGCTGGACCGCAAGCCCTCGCAGCTCTCGGGAGGGCAGCGCCAGCGCGTCGCGATCGGCCGCGCGATCGTGCGCGAGCCCAAGGTCTTCCTGTTCGACGAGCCATTGTCGAACCTCGACGCGGAACTCCGCGTGCAGATGCGGGTCGAGATCGCCAAGCTGCACCGCCAGCTCGGCAACACGATGATCTACGTCACCCACGACCAGACCGAGGCCATGACGCTCGCCGACAAGATCGTCGTCCTCCGGGAAGGCCGGGTCGAGCAGGCCGGCGCGCCCCTCGCCCTCTACGAGGACCCCGACACCGCCTTCGTGGCGGGGTTCATCGGCTCGCCGCGCATGAACTTCCTCGCCGGCACCGTCGACGCCGACGGGCGGGTCGCCTTGGCGGACGGCTCGACCACGGACGTGCCGTGGCGCGTGGGGGCACCCGCTCCGGGCACCGCCGTGCAGGTCGGCATCCGGCCGGAGCACCTGTCGAGCGGGGGACCCGCCCGCCTCCGCGTCGAGGTGGACGCGGTCGAGCAGCTCGGCGGCGTCTCCTACATCTACGGCCACAACAAGGGCGGCGAGCGCGTGGTCACCGAAGAGCGCGGCCCGACCGGGGCGCGGCCCGGCGAGACCGTCGAGGTCGGCTTCGAGCCGCGCCACCTCCGGGTCTTCAGCGCGGAAGGCCAGCGCCTGCGCTGACGCGGAATGCAACCCGAGAGGGGTCGCGAGGGCCGTCGGGCGAAAGGTCCGCCGACCCCGCTCGATCGGCGATTGACAGGCGTCCGGGCGCTTCCTACGGGTGAGGCGAAGAACACAAGGTCGGTGGAGCGGGATCCCGTCACGGGCTCCGCGCGCGTCGAACCAAGCGGGAGGACGACGATGACCCGATACGGCAAGCTGGCCCTGGCCTTGAGCGCCGCGTTCCTCGTGCCGGGGTGGGTCGCGACGGCGGACGCCCAGGACAAGCCCAAGGGGGCGATCACGATCTGGGGTTGGAACACCGCCGCCGAGGCGATGGAGCACATCGTCCCGGAGTTCAACAAGCAATACCCCGACGTGCAGGTGAAAGTGGTCAACATGGGCCATCCCGACCTGCACGACCGCGTGGCCGCGGACTGCGCCGCCGGCGGGACCGACATGCCCGACGTCACCATCGTGGAGAACCAGGAGGCGGAACTGCTCTGGAGCCGATTTCCCGAGTGTTTCGCCGACCTGAAGCCGCTCGGCTACGACGCCTACGCGAAGAAGTTCCCGCCCTTCAAGGAGACCGAACTGGCGGCCGACGACAAGGTCTATGCCATGCCTTGGGACAGCGGCCCGGTGATGATGTTCTACCGCCGCGACATGTACAAGAAGGCCGGCGTCGATCCCCAGTCGATCGAGACCTGGGACGATTTCATCGCCGCGGGCAAGAAGATCTCCGCGTCGACCGGCGGCAAGGTCAAGATGGCGACGATCGGCAAGGGCGGCGACGACGAGTGGTTCCGCATGATGGCGGTCGAGGACAGCTGCTTCTACTTCAGCGTCGACGGCAAGTCCGTCACCGTCAACCAGCCCGGCTGCGTCGAGGCGCTGTCCAAGGGCAAGGACATCTGGGACGCCGGCATCCTGAACGTCGGCGGCTGGGACCAGCGCATCCAGTACTTCAAGGCCAGCGACACCGCCTCCCAGATCTTCGGCGGCTGGTACGAGGGCACGATCCGCTCGAACGCCGCGGACCAGTCCGGCGAGTGGGGAGTCTATCGCATGCCGGCGTTCAAGGCCGGCGGCAACAGGGCATCCAACAACGGCGGCTCCGCCCTGGCGATCTCCAACACGTCCAGCAACAAGCCGGCCGCCTGGGCCTTCCTGACCTATGCGCTCGGGACCGATCAGGGGCAGATCGCCATGACGCAGTATCGCGGCCTGGTTCCGGCCCTGCTCACCGCCGTGGATGATCCCTACGTCAAGCAGCCGCAGCCGTTCTGGGGCGGCCAGCCGGTCTGGGCCGACATGCTGGCGACCCTCCCCAGCATCCCGGTCTATCGCTCGACGCCCTATTACACGGATGCGACCGGCATAATGAAGGTCGTGGTCAACGACTATCTCGACGGCAAGTACAAGTCCGCCAAGGAGGCGCTCGACGCCGCCGCGCGTCAGATCGCCGACGCCAGCGGCCTGCCGATCAAGTAGGGAACCGCGCGTCGGGGCCGCCGCCATGAAGCGCAAGAGCGTCGTCGCCTACGCGTTCCTGTTCCCCTACCTGGCCGTGTTCGCGGTGTTCTGGGCGTGGCCGATCGTTCAATCGATCGTCTTCTCCTTCGAGAACACCCGGGCCGCCCAGTCGAGCTTCAGCCTGTCGGCCAACTGGGGGCGGCTCGCGTCGGATCCGGTGTTCTTCCGCGCGCTGACCCACACGCTGCTGTTCCTGGCGGTCCAGGTCCCGGTGATGCTGGCCCTGGCGATCCTGCTCGCCGTGGCACTCGACTCGCCCTGGCTGAAGGCGCGGGGGCTGTTCCGCTTCGCCTTCTTCGCCCCGATCGTGGTGGGCGAAGTGGCCTATTCGGCCGTGTTCCGCCTGCTGTTCAACGGCCAGTTCGGCGCCGTGAACCGGGCGCTGGCGGCGGTCGGGATCGACGGGCCGGACTGGCTCAACCAGCCCGTCGCCGCCTTCGCGGTGCTCGTCATCGCGGTGACGTGGCGGTGGACGGGCTACAACGCCATCATCGTCCTGGCCGGCCTGCAGAGCATCCCGCACGACCTTTACGAGGCGGCCAGCGTGGAGGGCGTGCCGCGATGGCGGCAGTTCTTCAGCCTGACGCTGCCGCTGCTGGCGCCCGTCGTGGCCTTCGCGGCCGTGCTGTCCATCATCGGCAGCCTGCAGCTCTTCACCGAACCGCAGCTGATCACCCGCGCCGGGCCGGGCGGCGCGACCGAGACGCTCGGCACCTATCTCTACCAGCAGGGCTTCCGCAGCTTCAACTTCGGCTACGCGGCGGCGATCGGCTACACGGCGGCGATGCTGGCCCTCGTCGTGTCGCTCGTCCAGACGCGGGTCTTCAGGAGTCGGGTGTGAACGTCGGACGTCAGCGGGGCCCCGCTCTGGGCCTGAACCTCGCCCTCCTGCCCATCGCGCTGCTCTGGCTCATGCCGCTGTGGCTGATGCTGACCTACGCGACGACGTCGGAGGCCGACTTCTTCAAGGCCAGCGTGCCGCTCGGCTTCGGCACGGCCCTGTCGGCAAATTGGGCGACGCTGCTGAAGCAGACGCCCTTCGTCCAGTCCGTGGTGAACAGCCTGGCCACGTCGGTCATCTTCACCGTCACGTCGATCGTGCTGACGAGCCTCGCCGGCTACGCCTTCGCGCAGTTCCGCTTCTTCGGGCGGACGGCGCTCTTCTCGATCGTGATCGCCACCCTGACGGTCCCGTATTTCGTCATCGTGATCCCGCAGTTCGTCCTCGTGGCGCGCGAGTTCCACCTGACGAACACCTGGACGGCCGTGATCGTCCCGCCGCTGTTCAACTCGCTCGGCGTCTTCTTCATGCGCCAGAACTTCATGTCCCTGCCGCAGGACATGCTCGACGCCGCCCGCGTCGAGGGCGTGAGCGAGTTCAAGATCTTCTTCCGCGTGGCCCTGCCGCTCGTCCTGCCCGCCACGGCGGCCCTGGCGATCATCCTGTTCCTGCAGTCCTGGAACAATTACCTCTGGCCGCTGCTCGTGTTGAGCAAGGCCGATGCTCAGACCGCCCCCGTGGCGCTCGGCGCCCTCGTCGGGGCCGACAAGGTCTACTGGGGCGCCCTGATGGTCGCCGCCGTGGTGATGACCCTGCCGGTGCTGGTCGTGTTCATCTTCCTGCAGCGGTACTTCATCGCCGGCATCACCGCGGGGGCGGTGAAATAGGGCGGAGGAGCGTAGCCGGTTGCAGTCTGGTGGCGTGTCGGTGGTCAGACTGAGTCATGCCCGACCGTCGAAGGGCCGTTGAACGTCCGGGTTGGTCGGACGTTCGAGTCGGTTTCGACGCACCTCGCCAGCGGATGCTCTGTGAGCGCTGAGATGGACAGTTCGAGCCATCATGGCGGCTTGGCGTAGTCCTCGCGGGCATGTCGCGCCACAAAATCACGATGTTGTCGCTCCGTCTCGTCGTCGGCCGGAATCATGCATTCCAGGCGCAGTTCCTCTGCCGCGACAGCCTGCGGCGTGCCGACGGTCGTAATCAGCGAGAAGTAGCTCAAGGTGACCCCGTCCTTGGCGAAGGTCAGCGGAACGAGCGGCGAGGTGGCATCAGGCTCGATGGCCCTGCGGCGCGGATCTACCGCCGGAAAGCTCCCAAGCGCGTCGAGGAGCTGCCGGGTGCCTCCATCGATGGCATGCCCGAGTGCCTCGCGATGCACGCGCGCCAACAGCATGCGGGACGTCGCCGGCCAGTCGACGACGAACGGGCGCAGGCCCGCGGGATCGAACAGCAGGTGCAGCAGGTTGCGCGGGGTTCGCCATGTCGCAAGTTCGGCGAAACAGCCGAAGAACCTCGGAGACGCTTCATTCGTGAGTACCACATTCCAGTGACGGTCCATGACCATCGCAGGAAAGGGCTCGTTCTGGCGCAACACACGCCCCAACGCCGAAATGACGCGTGACAAAGATGGAGCATCGAGCGCCGCCTCCGAGTAACGGGGCGCATGACCCGCCGCGAGCAGAATGGCGTTCCGTTCTCGCAAAGGCACGTCGAGCGCATCCGCGAGATCGATCACCATCTGCGGGCTGGGCCGGCTGCGTCCGCTTTCCACGAAGCTGACGTGCCTCTGGGAGACGCCGGTGTTGAAGGCGAGGTCCAGCTGCGAAAGACCGCGCAAACCACGCCACTGCCGCAGCAGGTTCCCCGCCGCTCCCGGGTCGGCCTGTTCCCGAGTCGCCGCCGTGCTCATCGTCTCTCCTCAATACAACGCGCTCGTGACCTCGACGTCAGCCGGCGTGCCATACATGGTCGGCAAATTGCGGCTCAAGGCGCGGTTCCGTCAGGTTCGCGTTATAGTTCGTGATCGTCGATGCCGCGCTGACAGCGATCGCTTCCAACAGGTGTTCGGGGGTGAAGCCGGCACGGAGGAACGCATCGCGGTCAGACAGGTGCAGCTTACCTCGGCTCTCGATCAGGGTCCTGGCCACCCTCGACAAAGCTGCGAACCCTGGCTCGCTCGGGAGACCACGCGATCGGATAGCGTTCACATCGTCGGGCGATAGACCCTCCTTCAACGCCAATGCGCTGTGGAAGGCGACGGCCCACTCGGCGGCGTTCGTCACCGCGTTCGTCAGAAGAAGCACTTGGATCTGCGGCTCGGTGAAGCTGCCTCCGTGCACCTTGCCGAACAATCCGACGAGGCTACCGATCAGGACGGGTGAGGTCGCCATCGTGCCGGCGATGTTTGGGATGAAGCCGAAAGCGGCCTGAAGCGCCTGCAGAGACGGCCGGGATGCTTCGGGCGCAGTCGCCATCGTGTGGATGGGGTAAAGGGACATGACAGGCCTCGTGGAGGGAGATGCCGGAGCCAACCTGTCAAATCGCTTGGAACCGTGACCCCTGTTTCGCGTCGAATACCGACCCCTTGGAAGACCGGGCCGAGCTTATCCACGTGGGGGCATAGGAGGGACCCGCGCCCGGAGCGCAGCGCTTTTGCGTTGCGCGAAGCGGAGGGCGTGGGAGGTGCCTGTGCGCCCACGTGGGTAAGCTCGGAGGCCGACCTCAGCTTCGTGTTTTGAAGCGCCAGCTGGTATTGCCGGTCTCAATGATGTCGCAATGGTGGGTGAGGCGATCAAGCATTGCTGTGGTCATTTTGGCGTCGCCAAAGATCTGAGGCCAATCGGCGAAGGCGAGATTGGTCGTGATCAGCAGCGAGGTGTTTTCGTAAAGCTTGCTGATGAGGTGGAACAGCAACTGGCCGCCGGGTTGACTGAAAGGCAGGTAGCCGAGTTCGTCGATGACGATGAGATCGTAGCGCAACAGGTTCTCGGCGAGGCGCCCGCTGCGGCCGGCGGACTTCTCCTGCTCGAGCAGGTTGACCAGATCGACGAGATTGAAGAAGCGCCCCCGTGCCCTGGTGCGGATCACCGCCGAGGCGACGCCGATGCAAAGGTGCGTCTTGCCGGTGCCGGTTCCACCGATGAAGATCGTGTTACGCTTGGCATCCAGGAAGGCGCCGGTCGCAAGCTCGCGGACCTGGCCTTCATCGACAGGCGTCTCCGCGAACACGAACGTGTCAAGGTCCTTGAGCACCGGGAACTTGGCGCCCCCCATGCGATAGCTGATCGAGCGGGCCTGACGATGGGTTCGCTCGGCCCGGATCAGGCTGGCGACCAGCGGATAGATCTCGTCCCGTCGGGCGAGCCCCTTGCCGGCGATCTCGTCGAAGCTGGCGCGCATGCCGTAGAGCTTGAGATCGCTCATCGCCTCCAGAATATCGTGACGTTCCATCAGGCGACCCTCCTCAGGCTGTCGTAGCGGCCGCAATCGGCCGACGGTTCGATCGTCAAGCGAAGCGCGTCCGGCGTCGTGATGCTGGGCGGTTCGGCCGGCTGGCGCTGTCGCGCCAGCACCGTCAGGATGACGGCGGCGCTCGCGAGGCCGGCCGTCAGGGCTTCGGCGCAGGCGGTCTCGACCGCCTCCAGGCCGTGGTCGAGCACGGCGCCCAGCACGGTGACGAACTGACGATCGCCGTCGGCATGGCTCTTCAGCTTGGCGCGCACCTGGGCCAAGGCCGGCGGCAGATCCCAATCCTTGAAGGGCGCCCCGTTGCGCAGGGCGCCGGGCTTCTTGAGCAGGACAGGCAGGTAATGCCAGGGATCGTAGACGACCTGGTCGCGCCGGAAGATGCGGGGATGGTCGGCGACGACCTCATCGTCGAGCAGCACCTTGATGCGCTCGGCATGGGAGCGCACCAGCACCATCCGCCCCGCGGCGCGCGCGTCGACGCTGTAGCGATTGTGATCGGCCATGATCAGGCACGTCGTGGCGGCCCGGACCGCCTTCTCGACGAAGCCGTCGAACGGTCCGCGGAGCTCCATCAGGCTGGCGCGTTCGTCTTGGAACACGTCCCAGACGGTGCGCTCCTTGAACTCCGGGTGCCGGGTCCGCCTGGCGTAGGCGATGCACTGATCTTCGAGCCACCCGTTCAACTCGGCGAGGCTCTTGACCCTCGGCTTGGGGCGGAACAGCAGATCGCGCAGCGTGCCGACCTGGTTCTCGATCTGCCCCTTCTCCCACCCGGCCGCCGGCGTGCACGCGACCGGCTCGATCAGGTGGTGCGAGCACATCTGAAGGAAGCGACGGTTGTACTGCCGCGCCTTGCCGACGAAGATGGCTTCCACTGCCGTCTTCATGTTGTCGTAGATGCCGCGCCGGCAGACCCCGCCGTAGAACGCGAATGCCTTGTCGTGAGCGTCGAAGACCAGTTCCTGGGTCTCGCGAAAGTAGGCACGCACGAACGGCATGCGGCTGTGCGACAGCTTCATATGCGCCGCCTTGATCGTCAGCGGCAGCCCCTGGAGCGTGATCGTCTCATGGCTCCAGTCGAACTGATAGGCTTCGCCCGGGGCAAAGCTCATCGGCACGAACGCCCGAACCGGAACGCGGGCCCGTTCCTCGCGCCAGAGTTTGGCGAAGCGGTGCACGCTGTCATGGGCACCGTCATATCCTTGACCGCGCAGCTCCTCGAACAGGCGCTGCGTCGAGCGGCGTTCCCGACGCGGTAACTTGGCCTCCCGCTCCAGGATCGCCGTCAGAGCCTCGACCCACTCGCCGAGCTTCGGGGCCGGCTGCACACCACGCTCGTACTTGAACTCGGTCGCCTGACCGCGAACCACCTTGCGCACCGTCGCACGCGACACCGAGAGCGTCCGGACGATCTCCTTGATGGGCCGGTGCTGCTCGAAATACGCACGCCGGATCCGGCCGATCATGTCCACGGAAATCATCCCCCTGAAACCCTTCCCGGCCAAAAGGGCCATGGAAGGGACGCTGATACCCAGCGGTCGAGGGGGTCACGATCGGACGCGAAAACCGCCCCTCAGGGGGGCACTATTGCGAGCGATTTCACAGCCAACCCGTTCCGAGGTCTTGCCGGTGGCGCAGGTGTCGACCTTCGAGGGTCCGGTCTCAACTACGTCAGAGGTAATAGCCCCGAGTTCAGTGCCAAGCCTGCTCACGACGCCTGACGTCGATGGCTGATTTCAACGTCAGGACGTCTGCTTCACCTCAGGCTCAACCCGAAGCGGCCGGACGATTTCTCACCCAGAGCGAGAGGAACACCCGCGGACTGCCCACCCTCGCTCTCTCGTTCTCGACAGATCGGTCCGGCCACGAGCCGATGACACGGCCGGTACTCCGTTCGCGCATCACGAGCGATGCCAGATATTCGGTCCGTCAGGCGAGTGCCCGACCGTGCGGCCGACACCTCAGCTCGCCCGCTGACGGCCCCGTGGGGGTTTCGGGTCGGCGAGCAGGCGGATCCGGTCCGCGACCGCGCTGTCGACCGGATTGTAGATGATCATGCCGAGGTCGGGCCGGCCGTCGACCGCGAAGGCGGAATATTCCAGCTCGATCGGGCCGAGCTTGGGATGGTTGAGGCGCTTGACGCCCCCGCCGTGGTTGAGCACGTCGTTCTCACGCCACAACGCCTTGAACTCGGGGCTCGCCCGGCAGAGTTCGTCGACGAGCTGCGTGACCTCGGACACGGCACCGGCGCGGGCCGCATCCGCCCGGAACGCGCCGACCACGAACCGGGCGAGGCTCTCCCAATCCTGCTGGGCTTCGCGCACGCGCGGGTCGAGGAAGATGCGGCGGAGGATGTTGCGCTGCTCCGGCGGCACCTGGCTGTAATCGGTCAGCACGACCGCGGCGGCCCGGTTCCAGGCCACCACCTCCCAGGTCGCGGTCTTGATCAGGGCCGGGCTGACTTCGAGCATGTCGAGCAGCCGCTGCAGGCGCGGCGTGACGCCCTCGACCGGCTTGTAGCGGACCTCCGGTGGGTGCCCGAGGCCGAGCATGAACAGGTGCTCGCGCTCGGGCTCGGTCAGCATCAGGCCGCCGGCGATCCGGTCGAGCACGTCGGCCGAAGGCCCGCCGCCGCGGCCCTGTTCCAGCCAGGTGTACCAGGTCGAGCTGATGTTGGCGCGCTGCGCGACCTCCTCCCGGCGCAAGCCGGGGGTCCGGCGGCGTCCGGCGAAGCCGAAGGCGGCCGGGTCCAGACGGCTCCGGCGGTCCCGGAGGTATCGGCCGAGCCGATTGTCGGCGGCGCTGTCTGGCATGGCGATCCTGTTGCTCCTTATACCACGATAGTCTCACATCTTTCAGCGGATCGAAAACGAGCCGATGCTGGGGTCGTCAGCAATCGCGGAGGCTTCATCATGCGTGTCTTTCTCACCGGCGCCACCGGCTTCATCGGCTCGCGCATCGTGCCGGAACTGCTCCAGGCCGGCCACCGGGTCCTCGGCCTGACCCGCTCCGACGAAGGCGCGAAGGCGCTGGTCGAAGCCGGCGCCGAGGTGCACCGCGGAACGCTCGAGGACCCGGAGAGCCTGCGGACCGGTGCCGCCGAGGCCGACGGCGTGATCCATTGCGCCTTCGACCACGACTTCTCGAACTTCGTGGCCAATTGCGAGAAGGACCGGCGCGCCATCGCGGCGCTCGGGTCGGCCCTCAGGGGTTCCGACCGTCCACTGGTCATCACGTCGGGCACCGGCCTCGGCAGCGCCGGGCCGGGCAAGCCCGCGGTCGAGGACGTCTTCGACGATCACCATCCCAACCCCCGCATCGCCTCGGAGCTCACGGGTCACGCGATGCTCGAGGCCGGGATCAACGTGTCGGTCGTGCGCCTGCCCCAGGTCCACGACACGGTCAAGCAGGGCCTCATCACGCCGCTGGTGGAGATCGCGCGCCAGAAGGGCCTGGTGGCCTATGTGGGCGAGGGCGACAACCGGTTCCCGGCGGCCCACGTCGTCGACGTCGCCCGCCTCTACCGGCTCGTCCTGGAGAAGAAGGAGGCCGGCGCGCGCTACAACGCGGTCGCCGAGGAAGGCATCCCGATCCGCGAGATCGCCACGGTCCTGGGCAAGGGTCTCAGGATGCCCGTGAAGTCCATCTCGCCAGCGGAGGCGCAGGACTATTTCGGGTGGATGGCGATGTTCGCCGGCATGGATCTGTGGGCCTCCGGCGCGCAGACGCAGAAGCGTCTCGACTGGCACCCGACCGGGCCGAGCCTGCTCACCGACCTCGAACAGATGCGTTACTGAGACATCCGACTCGACCTGGGCTCAGGGAGGACGAGGTACGCTGGACGCATGGCCGGAGAGTGAGCGGTTCCCGAAGGTCGAAGGATGACCGCACCCGGCCACGGCCGCCCTGGAGCGGTCTTTCCGCTCTCCGACCGAAGCGGGGGTGATCCTCGCGGACCGACGCGATCTGACTGAGGCCCGTGGGCGCTTCGATGAGCGCGGATGTCTCGCGTTCGTCGTTGCGCGTCCCGTCAGGGTTCGATCCTGCCGGAGGCACTCCAGGGGGCCGGTGTGAAGCCGGCCGCCATCCAGTCGACGAATGCGCGGGTCTTGGCCGGCACGAGCCGGCCCGGCGGCAGGATGGCATTGACCGAATCCGCTGCGTCATCCTCGATCGACCAGTCCGGCAGCACGCGGACCAGACGTCCGGCCACGAGTTCGCGCGTCACGAGCCATTCCGACGCCAACATGATGCCGGCGGCCGCCACGGCGGCGGTCGCGAGTGCCTCTCCGTCGTCCGACACCAGCGGTCCCTTGACGCGGACCTCCACGCGTTCAGACCCGCGCCGCAGCGGCCAGTTGGGCCAGAAGCGATGCCGGGTGAAGCCGAGACAGGCATGGCCGGCGAGGTCCTCCGGCCTGGTGGGCGCTCCCCGCGCCGCCAGGTAGGCCGGCGAGGCGCAGAGCAGGCGGCTGAACCGCGCTAGGCGGCGGGCGACGAGGCCGCTTGGCGGCAGCAGGCCGACACGCACCGCCGCGTCCACGCGGTCCGCCGTGATGTCGACGTAGCGATCGCCGTACTGGGCATCGATCTGGATGTCCGGATAGGTCGCCAGGAAGTCCGGCAGGAGTGGTGCGACCCACATGCGCCCGAAGGCGGCCGGAAACGCCAGGCGCAGCACGCCCCGCGGCGCGGCGGCGCCTCGGGAGGCCTCGGCGTCGGCGGCGGCCCATTCGGCCAGGATCGCCTGCACCCGCGCCAGATAGCCTGAACCGGCTTCGGTGACCGACACGTGTCGCGTCGTCCGCGCCAGCAATCGCACGTTCAGCCGGGCCTCCAGGGCGGTGACCCGGCGCGACAGCACCGACGAATCCCGCCCCAGCCGGCGCCCCGCCGCCGCGAAGCTGCCACTCTCGGCGACGGCCGCGAAGGCTTCGATCTCCTCGATCTGAGCGCCGTCCGTCATCCTTGCAATCCCTGCAAGGGTGAAGTGCGACGAAAGCCGATTATCGTTTCGGGCCGCAGGGTGGATGGAGAAGGCCGCGATGGCCGCGACGGGTTGGAAGACAGACGATGACGAGCATCGAGAGACGTAGCTTCTTCCGCGCCGGTTCGGCCCTGGCCGCCGCCGTCGCCGTCGGGGTAGCCCCACTCGGGCAGGCTTTCGCCGATGCTCCCAAGGCCCGTCGACAGAATGCGGGCTTCTATCGCCTTGCCGTGGGATCGACCGAAGTCACGGTGCTCAGCGACGGGACGATCGCGTTTCCGCCCAGCCTGTGGACCGCACCCGTCGACGAGGTCGACGCCGCTCTCGCCGCCGACGTCCGGTCGACCGAGGCGATCGTCTTCCAGCTCAACACGGTCCTGATCAACGCCGGTGGCAAGCTCGTCCTCATCGACACCGGCACCGGCGGCAAGCTGCAGGACGCGAGCGGCGCCCTGCTCGGCAGCTTGGCCGCCGCGGGGTACCGGCCCGAGCAGGTCGATCTCGTCCTGTTCACCCATCTGCACCCCGACCACCTCTGGGGGATCAGCGACAAGGCGACCGGGCGGCTGCTGTTCCCGAACGCCAGTTACGTCGTGACCGAGACGGAACTCAAGTTCTGGTCGGATGCCGGTCTCTCGAGCCGAGTCCCGATGGACCTCCGTCCGATGGTCGAGACGACGCAGCGGCACCTCGAGCTGATCGCGTCGCGGCTCCACCCCATCGAGGCCGGCGCCGACGTGATTCCGGGGATCACGAGCCTCGACACACCCGGCCATACGCCCGGCCACATGTCGTTCCATGTCACGTCCGGCAACGATGCCCTGCTGGTGGCGGGCGATGTCGTGGCGAACGAGACGCTCAGCTTCCGCCACCCCGCGTGGGGCTATGGGTTCGACATCGATGCCGCCCAGGCCGCGAAGACCCGCGCCGCCGTCCTCGACCGCTGCGTGGCCGACAGGACGCTGATCGCGAGCTACCACCTGCCGTTCCCCGCGGTCGGCCATGTGGTGCGCGACGGCGCGGTCTATCGCTGGCTCCCGGCGGAGTGGCGCTGGACGGCCTGATCGCCGACACCTTTCCGTAGGTGCGAGTCCCGACGAGACCAGGAGAGACTTTCATGCTGACGCTGTACTACCACCCGACCCCGAATTCGCTCAAGGTGGCCGTGCTCCTGGAAGAACTCGCCTTGCGTTTCGAGGTGGCGACGGTCGACATCTTCAAGGGCGAGCAGCACGCCCCGGCGTTCCGCGAGATCAATCCCAACGCCAAGGTCCCCGCCATCGACGATGCTGGTGTCAGGGTGTTCGATTCCCACGCCATCCTGCTCTATCTCGCCGAGAAGCACGGCCGCTTCCTGCCCCGCGAGGATGCGGCCCGGGCCGCGACTCTGTCCTGGCTCGAATTCGTCGCCACCGGCCTGTCGCCCCTGTCCGGTCAGGCGGTCCACTTCCTGCACTACGCGCCCGAGGACATCCCCTACGCCAAGAACCGCTAGATCAAGGAGGTCGAGAGGCACTACCGGGTGGTCGACGAGCGCCTGGCGTTGTCGACCTTCCTGGCCGGCGAGGACTACACGGTCGCCGACATGGCCCTCTACGGCTGGGCGGCGTCGGCGGGCTACGTCTTCGGTGACGAGGGCCTCGACGCCTATCCCCACGTGACACGCTTCATGGCCGCCATGAACGAACGGCCGGCCGTCGGGCGCGCGCTGCTGCTCAAGGACCGGTACAGCTTCAAGGCGGATCTCGACGAGCAGGCGCGACGGGCCATGTTTCCGCAGAACGTGGCGGCCTAGGCAGGATAGCGTGGGTCGACCCACGCCATCCTGCCGCTTTCGACCCGGGAACCGAGCGGGATCGCGCTGGTCAAGCGGCGCAATCCTGCTCGGCCGGCCGACACACCGGGCTCGACGGGTGGCCCCGGCAGGGAACCCGAGGAGGACCACATGGAACAGCCAGAGACCGCGATCTACCGCGTCGGCCAGGCGACGATCGTCAAGATCCCCGAACTCACCCTGGATTCGGTCCCGGCCGGGTACCTCTATCCCGGTGTAGATCCCGCCTTGGCCGAGGCGGAGGCGCGCAAGCTCGACGCTGCGTCGTGCGATCCCGGCACGGGCGACCTGTGCCTCGGCGTGCACGCCTGGCTGGTGCGGACGCCGACGCGGACGGTGCTCGTCGACACCGGGTCGGGCAACGACAAGACCCGCACGTGCTCGCCGGCCTTCCACCAGCTCCACGAACCGTTCCTCGCCCGGCTTCAGGCCGCCGGGGTCCACCCGGACGACATCGGTGCGGTCCTTCACACCCATCTCCACGTCGACCACGTCGGCTGGAACACGCGCTGGCTGGACGGGCGCTGGGCCCCGACCTTTCCCAAGGCCCGGCACACGTTCTCGGCGCGGGAACGCGCCTATCTGGAGGCCCTCGCGGCGGACGACGACGCGGCCGAAGAGATACGGGCGAAGGCCGACCTCGGTCCCATGAGATGCCTTCCGGACCTCGAATTCTATCGGGACAGCATCGGACCCGTGATCGACGCGGGACTGACCCGGGAAGTCGCGGTGGACGGCACCGAGGTGGAGGCGGGCTTCCGCTACCTTCCCAGCCCGGGTCACAGCATCGACCACGCCTGCATCGCCTTCACGTCGGAAGGCCAGCATGCCCTGTTCTGGGGAGACGTGATGCACAGTCCTCTGCAGTTTGCGCAGCCGGACTGGCATTCCGTCTATTGCGAGTTCCCCGAGGCGGCGCGCGAGGCCCGACGATGGGCGGCGGGCCACGCGGCCGACACGGACGCCCTCGTCCTGACGACGCATTTCGCCGGATCCTCGGCCGGCCGGGTCTTCCGCACGGACGGACGGTTCGGCTGGCGGTTCGTCTGAGAGGGCACGCTATGGCTCACGACCGTTCCGGCGGCGCAGGCGAGATCGTCGCCGAGACCCGGCTGATCCCGAGTGCCACGGCCGACGCGCAGGTGCACCTCATCCACAAGCATCGCGACGACGTCGGGCATTTCTCGTCCGAGCGCGTCCTGGTGCTGATGCATGGCGCTACCTTCTCGTCGGCGAGTCTCTTCGATGTCGCGGTCGACGGAGCATCCTTCATGGACGTGCTGGCGCAGGCCGGCTACGACGTCTGGGCCGTCGACGCCTGCGGCTACGGAGGCTCGACCCGCCCCGCCGCGATGGCGAAGCCGCCGAACCTCGCTCCCCCGCTCACGCCCGCTCGGGACGCTGTCGCGGACCTGCATGCCGCCATCGACTTCGTCTGCCAGCACCGCGCGGTCGAGCGCGTCGCCGTCCTCGGCATGTCGTGGGGGGCGACGGTCGCCGGCATCGTCGCCAGCGAGGCCGGCGGGCGCGTCGGCAAGCTCGTGCTGGTGACGCCGCTCTGGCTGTCGGCCACGCCGCTGCGGATCGATCCGGGCGGGCCGCTCGGGGCCTACCGGGTCGTCGACCCCTCGGCCTACGGCTCGGCCTGGCGCGCGGCGGCTCCGGCGAACGCCAGGGATGCGTTGATCCCGGAGGGTTGGTTCGAGGCTTGGCTGGAGGCGACGCTCGCGACCGATCCCCATTCCCCCGTGGCCGGCACCGTCCGGGCGCCGAGCGGCGCCGTGCAGGATGTACGCCTTCACTGGACCGCGGGCGACCCGCTCTACGATCCGGCGGCGATCACGTGCCCGGTGCTCGTGATCTGCGCGGAGTGGGACGTCGACGTCCGCTTCGACATGGCCCGCGATCTCTTCGTCAAGCTGACCGGCGCCGCTTCCAAACGCCTCGTCGAGATCGGTGGAGCCACCCACATGATGGTGATGGAGCGCAACCGTGGGCAGGCGTTCGATGTGGTCACGGCCTTCCTGGACGCGTGACGACGATGAAGCATGCCGCGCGCCGGTCGGACTCGGCCGCTCGCCGCACCGGCCCCGAACCTGTCGGGAGACGATACGGAATCACCGCCCGGACAGCGCCGCCTCGATCCCGGCGAGGTCGTCGCTCGACAGCGTGGGCCCGGCGAGCGCGTCGAGGCTGTCGTCGAGCTGCGCCACCGTGCGGGCGCCGATGAGCGCGGAGGTCACGCGCGCGTCGCGCAGCACCCACTGCAGCGCCAGATGGGCGAGCGGGATGCCGAGGCGGCCCGCGATCGGGGCGAGGCGCCGCACGGTCGCGGTCCTGGCCTCGGTGACGCCGTCGCGGCCCATAGAGCCGCCGCGGCTGCCGCGCTGCGCCCGCGAGCCCTCGGGGATGCCGTCGAGGTACTTGTCGGTGAGCAGTCCCTGCTGCAGGGGCGAGAACACGATGCAGCCCGTGCCGCTCTCCCCGAGCACGTCGAGGAGCCCGTCGGTCTCGATCCAGCGGTCGAGCATCGAATAGTTCGGCTGGTGCAGGAGGCAGGGCGTCCCGAGCCCGCGCAGCATCGCGATGGCTTTGGCGGCGTCGGCGGCGCGGTAGTTCGAGATCGCGACGTAGAGCGCCTTGCCCTGGCGGACGGTGTCGGCGAGGGCCGTCATCGTCTCCTCGAGCGGCGTGTCCGGGTCGGGGCGGTGGTGGTAGAACACGTCGACATAGTCGAGCCCGAGCCGCTTCAAGCTGGCGTCGAGGTTCGCCATCAGGCTCTTGCGCGACCCCCACTCGCCATAGGGACCCGGCCCCATGCGGTAGCCGGCCTTGGACGAGACGACGATCTCGTCCCGGTGGGCGGCGAAGTCGCTCGCCAGGACGCGGCCGAAGTTCTCCTCCGCCGAGCCGGGCGGCGGGCCGTAGTTGTTGGCGAGGTCGAAATGGGTGACGCCCCGGTCGAAGGCGCGGCGCAGGATCGCGCGTCCGGTCTCGAACACGTCGAGGCCGCCGAAGTTCTGCCACAGGCCCAGCGAGATCTCCGGCAGCACGAGGCCGCTCGCCCCGCAGCGGCGGTAGCGCATCGTGTCGTAGCGGTCGGGGCTGGCGACGAAAAGCTGATCCGACATCGCTGTCCTCGTGTTCGGCCCGCGGCCCCGCCGCGACCTCCGCCCCGGTGGCGTGGCGATCGCCCCCGCCACCCGATCGGGCGTCCCGGGTGACGCATCGCGGCTCGCTTGTCCAGAGCCCGCCGGGAAGGCCCGGACGCGGGCCGTTGCGACGATATCGGAAAACCGGGCGCCCCGGGTGGAAGCCCCGCGCCCACGCCTCTATAAGGGCGGCGGATCGGACGGCGGTCTGTCGGCGTGGGGCAGACGTCGTCGCGGCGGGCGGATCGCCCCACGGCCGCTCACCCTCGGTTCGCCGCGACGCTCTCGCGTCCGCGCGGCGGGGGTCGGCACAGCTTGGAAGTTCATCGATGCTCGGCGTCTGCTACTACCCTGAACATTGGCCGGAAGCCTCGTGGGCGCGCGACGCGCGGCGCATGCGCGAGATGGGCATCACCACCGTCCGCATCGGCGAGTTCGCCTGGAGCCGCCTCGAACCGGAGCCCGGACGTCTCGAGCTCGACTGGCTCCGCCGCGCCATGGACGTCCTGCACGCCGAGGGGCTGAAGGTCATCCTGTGCACCCCGACGGCCACGCCGCCGAAGTGGCTCGTCGATCGCTATCCCGAGATGGCGCCGGTCGACCGCGACGGACGCACCCGCGCCTTCGGGTCGCGGCGCCACTACACGTTCTCGTCCGCCGCCTATCGGGAGCAGAGCCGCCGCATCACCGAGGTCCTGGCGCGCGCCTTCGGCACCCACGAGGGGCTGGTCGGCTGGCAGACCGACAACGAGTTCGGCTGCCACGACACGACGCTGTCCTTCGGCGAGACCGACCTTCGGGCCTTCCAGACCTGGCTCCGCGGCCGCTACCAGACGCCCGACCAGCTCAACGAGGCCTGGGGCAACGTGTTCTGGTCCATGGAGGTGACGCGGTTCGAGGAGATCACCCTGCCGGTGAACACGGTGGCCGAGGCCAACCCGGCCGCCGTCATGGACTACTGGCGCTTCGCCTCCGACCAGGTCGTCGCCTTCAACCGCGAGCAGGCCGCCATCCTGCGCGCCCACTCGCCCGGCCGCTTCGTCACCCACAACTTCATGGGCTTCTTCCACGACTTCGACCATTTCGACCTCGCCCGGGACCTCGACCTCGCGACCTGGGATTCCTACCCGCTCGGCTTCGTCGAGAACTTCGCCTTCACCGAGGACGAGCGCGCCCGCTGGGCCAGGACCTCGCACCCCGACATCGCGCCCTTCCACCACGACCTCTACCGCGCCGTCGGCCGGGGCCGCTGGGGCATCATGGAACACCAGCCCGGCCCGGTGAACTGGGCGCCGTGGAACCCCGTGCCGCGGCCCGGTCAGATCCGCCTGTTCACCTGGGAGGCGCTGGCCCACGGCGCCGAGTTCGTGTCCTACTTCCGCTGGCGGCAGGCACCCTTCGCCCAGGAGCAGATGCACGCCGGCCTCAACCTGCCCAACGATTCCGGCCTGAGCCAGGGCGGCATCGAGGCTACGGCCGTCGGCGCCGAGCTGAAGGCGCTCGGCCCGCTGCCGGCCTCGGCCCAAGCCCCCGTCGCGCTGGTGTTCGACTATCCCTCGTCCTGGATGACGCGGATCCAGCCGCAGGGCCGCGATTTCGACTATTCGGCCCTGACGTTCCGCTGGTACGAGGCCGTGCGGCACCTGGGCCTCGACGTCGACATCGTGCCGCCCGGCGGCGACCTGTCGGGCTACCGCGTCGTGCTGGTGCCGACGCTCCTGCACGTCGGCGACGAAGCCCTGGCGGCGCTGAAGGCCGCCACCGGCCACGTGCTGTTCGGCCCGCGCGCCGGCTCGAAGACCCGCGACTTCGCGATCCCCGACGAGCTGCCGCCCGGGCCGCTGCGGGAGCTGGTGCCGATGCGGGTGCGGGAGGTGTCGTCGCTGCGGCCGGGCCTCACCGAGGCCGTCACGGGCGAGGTCGCCGGCACGGTGACGCGCTGGCGCGACCACGTCGAGGCCGGCGAGGGCGCCACGGTGGCGGCGCGCTTCGCCGACGGCGGGCCGGCGCTGGTCGAGGCCGGCCGCTACGGTTATGTCTGCGGCTGGGCGGATTCCGCGCTGCTGGGCGCCGTGATGAAGCGTGTGGCCATCGCGGCCGGGCTGCCGACGCTCGACCTGCCGGAGGGCGTCCGCCTGCGCCGCCGCGGCGGGCTCACCTTCGCGTTCAACTACGATGCGCCCGAGTGGCGGCTTCCCGCCGGGGCCGTGCCGCGCCTCGGCCCCGACGTGCTCGCGCCCGGCGACGTCGCGGTCTGGTGAGCCGTGCGGCGGGGGCCGTGCCGGCCGGCGCGCCGCGCGGGACGCCGCGTTGACTATGCCCCACCCCGCCATTAGCAGTTCTCCCTTGGGGAAACTGGCGCCACGGCGGTGACACATCGCGCGGCGGCCGTTCACGGATTTGCCGCGCGATGAAGATCCTGGTGCCCGTCAAGCGGGTCGTCGACTACAACGTCAAGATCCGCGTGAAGCCGGACGGTTCGGGGGTCGACCTCGCCAACGTCAAGATGGCGATGAACCCGTTCGACGAGATCGCCGTCGAGGAGGCCCTCCGCCAGAAGGAGGCCGGGAAGGCCACCGAGGTGGTGGTGGTGTCGATCGGCCCCGCCCAGGCGGCCGAGACGCTGCGCACCGGGCTGGCGATGGGGGCCGACCGCGGCATCCACGTCAAGGTCGACGGCACGGTCGAGCCGCTGGCAGTGGCGAAGATCCTGGCGGGCGTGTGCAGGGCGGAGGAGCCGGGCCTCGTCATCATGGGCAAGCAGGCGATCGACGACGATTGCAACCAGACGGGGCAGATGCTGGCCGCCCTGATGGGCTGGGGGCAGGGGACCTTCGCGTCGAAGCTCGTGCTGGGCGAGGCCGAGGCCGAGGTGACGCGCGAGGTCGACGGCGGTGCCCAGACCATCTCCCTGACGCTGCCCGCGATCATCACCACCGACCTGCGCCTCAACGAGCCTCGCTACGCCTCGCTCCCCAACATCATGAAGGCCAAGAAGAAGCCGATCGACGTCAAGGAGCCGGGCGACTTCGGCGTCGACGTGTCGCCGCGCCTGATCGTGCTGAAGACCGTGGAGCCGCCGGCGCGCCAGGGCGGCGGCAAGGTGGGCTCCGTGGGGGAACTCGTGGGCAAGCTGCGCGAGACGGGAGTGATCCGATGACGGTTCTGCTGGTCGCCGAACAGAAGGACGGCGTGCTCAACGACGTGACGGCCCGTGCTCTGACGGCCGCCCGACAGATGGGCGACGCCGTCCACGTGCTGGTGCTGGGCAAGGGCGCCGCCGCGGCGGCCAAAGCGGCGGCGAGGCTCGACGGCGTCGAGGTGGTCCATGTCGCCGAGGGCGGCGCGCTCGACCACGACCTCGCCGAACCGGCCGCGGCCCTGCTGGTGACGCTCGCCGACCACCACAAGGTGATCATGGCGCCCGCGACCGCCTCGACCAAGAACATCATGCCGCGCCTCGCCGCCCTGCTCGACGTCATGCAGGTGTCGGAGATCGTGAAGGTCGTCTCGCCCGACACGTTCGAGCGGCCTATTTACGCCGGCAACGCCATCCAGACGGTCCAGACCGCCGATCCCGTCAAGGTCATCACGGTGCGCACGGCGGGGTTCGCGGTGACGCCCGAGGGCGCCGCCGAGGCGCCGATCGAGGCCATCGACGCCGCCGCGATCGCATCCTCGCTGTCGCGCTTCGGCGGCGAGGCGCTGGCGAAATCCGACCGGCCGGAGCTGACCTCCGCCCGGGTGATCGTGTCGGGCGGCCGCGCCATGGGCAAGGCCGAGAACTTCAAGACCTACATCGAGCCGATCGCCGACAAGCTCGGGGCCGCCATGGGCGCCTCGCGCGCCGCGGTCGACGCCGGCCTCGCCCCGAACGACTGGCAGGTCGGCCAGACCGGCAAGGTGGTGGCGCCGGAGCTCTACATCGCGGTGGGCATCTCGGGCGCCATCCAGCACCTCGCCGGCATGAAGGACTCGAAGGTCATCGTCGCCATCAACAAGGACGAGGAGGCGCCGATCTTCCAGATCGCCGACTACGGCCTCGTCGGTGACCTCTTCACCATCCTGCCGGACCTCGACAAGGCGCTGGCGGAGACCTGACGGCATCCCCGGCCCGCGATCCGTGATATGCACCATTTGGATGGCGCGGGCCGGCTTCGGGCCGTCAGAGCTGGCGGATGCCGGCGACGGCCTGGCAGACGCTAACGGGTAGGGACGGCAGGATGGGCGAGATCAGGACCCTCGGCGTGATCGGTGCGGGCCAGATGGGCAGCGGCATCGCCCATGTGGCGGCCGCGGCTGGGTTCGACGTCGTGCTCAACGACCTGTCCGAGGATCGGCTCAACGCCGGCCTCGCCACGATCAACGGAACCATGACGCGCCTCGTCAAGAAGGGCGGCATGAGCGAGGGCGACCGCGCCGCGGCGCTGGCGCGCATCACCACGGCCCAGCACTACGACGCGCTCGTCGACTGCGACCTCGTCATCGAGGCCGCCACCGAGAACGAAGCCGTCAAGCGCAAGATCTTCTCGACGCTCTGCGCCTCGCTGAAGCCCACGACGCTGCTCGCCTCCAACACGTCGTCGATCTCGATCACGCGGCTCGCCTCCGTGACGGACCGGCCCGAGCGGTTCATCGGCATCCATTTCATGAACCCGGTGCCGCGCATGCAGCTCGTCGAGCTGATCCGCGGCATCCAGACGGGGCCCGAGACCTTCGAGGCGGCCAAGAGCTTCATCGACAGGCTCGGCAAGACCCCGACCGTGTCGGAGGACTTCCCGGCCTTCATCGTCAACCGCATCCTGCTGCCGATGATCAACGAGGCCGTCTACGTGCTGCACGAGGGGATCGGCAGCGTGGAGGCGATCGACACCGCGATGCGGCTCGGCGCCAACCACCCGATGGGGCCGCTGCAGCTCGCCGACTTCATCGGCCTCGACACGTGCCTCGCCGTCATGCAGGTGCTGCACGAGGGCCTGGCGGATTCGAAGTATCGTCCCTGCCCGTTGCTCGTGAAATACGTCGAGGCCGGCTGGCTCGGCCGGAAGTCGCAGCGCGGCTTCTACGATTACCGGGGCGAAATCCCGATCCCGACGCGCTGAGCGCGCGGCCAGTTCACGGGAGCCGCGCCGGTCTGCCGCCGCGATGGCTCGGGTCCGCACCGCACATCATCGCCCTCGACGACACGCCGCGGATCCTGTGGGCCGCGCCGCCGCGCGGTCCCGTGACGCCGGGGGGAGGGCTTCACAATCGTGTCATCGGCCATGTAGACTGTCGTCATGCCGCCCCGGAAGGGCCGGGGCGTGGCGAGGGGCGCGGCGACGATGGTTCAGCGGAACCTCAAGGCTGACGATCTTCGGGTCCGACGGATGGGCCTCGTCGCCTCATGGGCGGCACGCCGCGACCCGTCGACACCGCGGCCGGCCCTCTGCCCTGATCATCGGCTGGGCGCCCTCGGGGGAGCCGCCGCGTGGCGGAAGGCCGACATCGTCAGCGCCGGGGAGGGGAGTTGATGGGGCTCCACAGGTCCACCCCCGAACTCTGCACGCTGGTTCTCAACGCCGACATGCAGCCCCTGAGCTGGGGACCGCTCTCTGTCTGGGCGTGGCAGGATGCCCTGGTGGCGGTGCTCCAGGGTCGCGTCCATCAGGTGTCGAGCTACGACGTCGAGGTCCACTCGGCCAGCCAGTCGTTCCGCATCCCCTCCGTCATCAGCCTCAAGAAGTACCACAAGCGCAACCGCATCTCCTTCACGCGCTACCACGTTTTCCTGCGCGACAGCTTCCGCTGCCAGTATTGCGACAAGCGGGAGGAGAGCACCAACCTCACCTTCGACCACGTGGTGCCCCGGGCCAAGGGCGGCACGACCTGCTGGACCAACATCGTCACCTGCTGCGCCAAGCACAACCTGCAGAAGGCCGACAAGACTTTGAAGCAATCCGGCCTGTCGCTGCGGCGCATGCCGTTCGAGCCGACGCCCGTCCAGCTCGACGGGATCGCCCGGCGGCAGCCGATCCCCGACAACCTGCACGACACGTGGCTCGATTACCTCTATTGGGACTCGACGCTGGAGCCTTGATCCAGCACACATCTGCGCAGGCGGCGTGCCGCGCCTTCGCCCCCGAAAGGGCGCTATGGCGCGGCACACCCGCGGGATGCGGCCCGAAACGCTTCGCAGGAGTGGTCACCTGAACGCCCCGCCATCCGACGGCCTCCCGCCCGCGCAGCGCCGACGCCGGGTCGACATCGCCTTCGGGGCGGAGCGCATCGGCCTCCTCGGACTCCATGCGCCCGTCGTGGCGACCGTCCTGCTGCTGGCGCTGGCGATCGCCGCCGCCTTCGGGGTGACGCGGCTCCAGGTGGACGATTCGCTTTCCCAGCTGTTCCGCTCCGACACGCCGGAGTTCCACCGGTTCGAGGACGTGACCCGCCGGTTCCCGTCGAACGAATTCGACGTCCTCGTGGTGGTGACGGGCCAGGACCTGCTCGCCCGCGGACCGCTCGACCGCGTCCGCAACCTCGTGACCGACCTCCAGCTCGTCGACGGCACCACCGGCATCATCTCGATGTTCTCGGCCCGCCAGGCGCCCGAACCCGGGCACACGATCCCACCGGCGCTGTTTCCAGAGCCGCTGCCGGAGGGGGCCGCCTACGACCAGCTGATCGGCAGGGTGAAGTCGAACGACATCATCCGGGGCAAGCTCCTCTCGGACGACGGCAGCCTCGCCCTTGTGGTGCTGTCGCTCGACCCGGCGAACGAGGGCCGCTACGGCCCGACGATCGCCGAGATCCGCAAGACTGTGCACGACGACCTCGACGGCACGGATCTCCAGGGCGAGCTCAGCGGCGTGCCGGTGATGCAGCTCGAGATCCGCGACGCCGTCGAGCGCGACCGTGTGCTGTACAACGCGGTGGGCTTCGCGGCCGGCTGCCTCATCGCCATCCTGTTCTTCCGCCGCGTGTCCTTCATGGTCGTGGCGGCCGGGCCGCCCCTCATCGCCATCCTGCTGGCGCTGGGCACGCTCGGCTGGCTCGACTTCCGGCTCAACATGTTCCTCAACGTGATGACGCCGCTCATCATGGTGATCTCGTTCTCGGATTCGATGCAGCTGACCTTCGCGGCGCGCGACCGGCTGATGGCGGGCGAGAGCAAGGCCCAGGCGTTCCGCAATGCCGTGCTGGTGGTGGGCCCCGCCTGCGTTCTGACCCACGCCACGGCGGCGCTGTCCTTCACGGCGCTGCTGTTCACGAAATCCGAGCTGATCCGCACCTTCGGCGAGGCGGGGCTGATCTCGACCGTGATCGCGCTCCTCGCGGTGCTGATCCTGGTGCCGCTGCTCGGCCTGCTGCTGGTGCGCAACGTCGATCGCCTCACCGTCGCGGCCCGGGGGTCGGACACGGGCGTCCAGGCGCTGCGGCGCTTCTGCGCCTTCGTGGCGGCCCGTATGGTGAGCCATCCCGCCGTGTACAGCGCGGTCGGCATCCTCGTCGTGGCGGGGCTCGGCTTCGCCTATGCGCATCTCCAGCCGAGCTACCGGCTGGCCGAGCAGGTCCCCGACAAGGAGCAGGCCGTGCAGGCCAGCGGCAAGCTCGACAAGGAACTGACGGGCGCCAACCCGGTCGACGTGCTGGTCGAGTTCCCGCCGGGCCAGACGCTCTACTCACCCGAGACCCTCGACGTCATCGCGGCGGTCCACCGCACCGTCGAGGCGCAGGCGGGGCTCGGCAACGTCTGGTCGCTCGAAACGCTGCGCCGCTGGCTCGCCGCCAAGGCCGGCGACGACAGCGTCGCGACGCTCGAGCGCTACGTCGGCTACCTGCCGAAATACCTCGTCCACCGTTTCGTCGACGAGAAGCAGGATGCCGTGCTGGTGTCGGGCCGCATCCCCGACAAGGACGCGAGCCAGCTTCTGCCCGTGGTCGACGACCTCGACCGGGGCCTCGACGCGGTGAGGACCCGATACCCGGGCTACACGGTAGCGGTGACGGGCCTCGCCGTCATCGCGGCGCGCAACAGCGCCAGCATGATCGATAAGCTCAACCGCGGCCTGACGCTCGAATTCCTGCTCGTCGCCGTGTTCATCGGGCTCGCCTTCCGCTCGGTCGTAGTGGCGCTGGCGGCGGTGCTGCCGGGAATCTTCCCGGTGGTGGCGTCGGGGTCGCTCCTGCTGCTGCTGGGGCAGGGGCTGCAGTTCGTCAGCGTCGTCGCCCTGACGGTGTCGTTCGGGCTCGGGCTGAGCGCGACGATCCACTTCCTCAACCGGCTGCGGCAGGAGGACGACCCCGACCATGACCCGGCCGTGGGCGTCGAGCGCGCCACCGTGCTGATGGGGCCCGCGTTGATCCTGACCTCGGTGGTGCTGGCCTGCGGCCTCGCCGTGACGGTGTTCTCGGACCTGCCGTCGCTGCGGCTGTTCGGCTGGCTCAGCGCCTTCGCCATGCTGGCGGCCCTCGTGGCGGACTTCCTCATCCTGCGCCCGACCATGACGCTGCTGGTCGGGATCGGCCGCCGGTTCGGCGGCGGGGGGATCGGCACCGCCGCGGCCGAGTGAGCGGCGGGCAGGCCCGACCGGTCGGACGCTGCGGGCTGGTCCGACTCGGCCAGCCCATGACGTCGGCCGGCGGACCCGCCCCTGTCTGCCGGACTCACGCCTTGCGGAGCGAGATGTCGACCGTCTGCACGTCAGCGCCCTGGGCGTTGATGACGATCTTCTGGACCTTGCCGTTGCTGGTCGCGGCGAGCTGAAGCCCGAAGCCCGTGCCGGCGAGGGTCGCCTGGAACTCGCCGGGAGCCGGCACCTTGCCGGTCACGTCGCCGCTGACCTGCCGGGTCGTCTCACGCCAGGTCCCGGCGAAGCTCGTGCCCTCCGCCACCACGTTGGAGATGATGTTCACCCGGTAGCTGTCGCTCGCGCAATTGACGTTGATGTTCAGCTTCTCCCCGCTCGGGCCGACCGAGTAGCTGGCGCGGCACTTGATCTTCTCGCGCGAGCCGTCCGTCATGGAGATGTCGCCGGTCCCGGTCCACTCCCCGGAGAAGTTGGCGAAGGGCCCGGCCGCGACCGCAGGGGCGATGGCCGCCGCCGACAGGAGGCCGGCCAGGGGCAGCGCCGCCGCGAGCCCGCGAAGTCCCATGAAACCGCCGTTCAAGCGCATCGCGTCTCTCCTCCAAAATCGGTCTCGGACTTCCGCCGACGCGATGATTCGCGCCGCCGCCAGCTCGACCATAGACACCGACCGCCTGCGGTCGAATGACAATCTCCGCGCTAACGCGTAACCGTACCCGCCGGTTCAGTTCAGGCCGCCGCAGCCCCGGATTTCTTCAGGGTCTGGATGACCTCGAAGCCCTCGAACTCGGGATGGCCCAGGTACATCTGCCGGCTCGAGCCCGCGCCGCCATGGGCCGCGCGGAACTGCTGGGACGTCGTCCAGGCGGTGAAGCTGTCCTTGTCGCCCCAGACGGTGTGGGACGAGTAGAGGGTGTGATCCTCGCGCTCGGGTCCCTGCAGCATGTGGAATTCCACGAAGCCCGGGACCTTGTCGAGATGGCTCTCGCGGTTCAGCCACAGGTCTTCGAACGCCTTCTCCTCACCCTTGACGACCTTGAACCTGTTCATGGCGATGAACATCGATCTCTCCCCGCGTGGCCCGGTCCCGTCGACCGCCTCGAATGATGGAACATGTCGGTCGCAGATCCGTCGAGAGAAGGGCGGCCCGGGGCTCGACCCGAAATATGGCGCGATCTGCGGCGATGTCGCCGGTCTGTCCCGTCGCCGCGGTGTCGGCCCGACGCGAGCGGTCAGGGGTCTCGACGGCAGGCGAGCGCGACGGCGCGCCGCCGCATGTGTCGCGCCACGGCTGGCCGAGGGCGCTGATATCGGGACCGGTCATCGCGCCGCGCGTCAGCACTGCGTCGATCGAAAGGTCCAGGTCCGATCCGGTCCTGGGCACCGCATTGATGCGAGCGCCGGCGGGCGCCGACGTCCACCGGTCATCGCCACGATCGGCGCGGCGCGGCGTCCTTGTCCGTGGCGGTCGCGGGGCCGAAGTGATACGGCACGGATGGGGCGCGGGCCGAGCCGCCCCGGTGAAGGTCGCGCCGGCCGCGATCCGCGCGGACCGTCGTGTGTGAAGGGCGTCGACATGGAGCAGCCTTCCGTCGTGCTGATCGTCGAGGACGATCCGCTTCTGGCCGAGATGGCTCTGGAGATGATCGAAGAGGCCGGCCTGGCGGCCGTCGCGGTCGACTCGGTCGATGCGGCGCTCGACTATCTGAAGGAGCACGCGGAACGGGTCGCCGCCATGTTCTCCGACGTGAGGCTGAAGGGACCGCTGAACGGGGTCGAACTGGCCGCCTTCGTGGCCGTGCGGTGGCCGACGATCGCCATCTGCGTCACCTCCGGCGTGGCTCTGGAGCGGCCCTATCGGTTGCCGCGCAACGCCCGCTTCATGCCCAAACCCTGGAAGGCCCTGGAGGTCATCTCCTTCGTCGAGCAGGCCACCGCCCGGGTGCGTTGACGTCGACCGCGGGGCGCGGAGCATGAGCGATGCGCCGATGGGGAGTCGTGACGGCGTTCTGTGCGTCGCTCAGCCGGGCTCGGCGGCCAGCCGTGACAGCGTCTCGACCAGGGCTTCGGCGGTGAAGGGCTTGGGCAGGGTCGGCCGGTCCTGCCACTCGGGCGGGAGGCCGTGCGAGCCGTAACCGCTCGAGAAGACGAGCGGCACGCCGCGCGCCTGGAGAACGCTCGCGACGGGGAAGCTCGGCTCGCCGTTGAGGTTCACGTCCAGCACCGCCAGGTCGATCTCCGCGCCCTGCGCCAGTTCCAGGGCCTGGCGAAGGTTCATCGCCGGCCCGACGACCACGCATTCGGCATCCGCCAGCATGTCCTCGAACAGCATCGCGATCAGGGCTTCGTCCTCGACGATCAGCACCCTCTTGCCCTGGAGCGGTCCGCGGTCGACGCCGTCCACCATCACATCGATCCCCAACCCGCGGTCCCGCCGCTTCTGGCCCGTCCCGTCCAGCACAGCTTACGCCGGGCGTGTCACGCCGTCACCGTGGCGCCTTGCCGTCGGGCGACCGACGCGGCCTTGGCGACTTGAGCGTCTGCCGTGTCGCGCCGCAGCGCGTGGGCTGCCGCGGTTTTAAGAAGTCGCCCGGTCGTTGACATCGGCGAAGAGGTCTCGCCAGGAATGGAGCTCTCCGGCAGGGTCGTTCAGATGAGTCGCGCAGGTTTCATCGTCTCGTTCGACGGGCCCGGGGTGGAGAATGGTCGCATCGACGTGCGCGACCTGGCACCCGCCTTGATGTCGCTCGGCCGCATGATCGATGCCGCGAACGCCGCCATCAACGGCGAGAAGCGGCCGATCAAGGTGCAGGTGAGGGCTGTCGCGGTCGGCAGCTTCGTGGTCCACCTCGACGCGATCCTGAGCGGGTGGGACCTGGTCAAGAGGCGTCATCGATCGCGGCGACATCGAGGAAGCGAAGAAACTCCTCGAATGGTTGGGGCTGTTCGGTGCGACGCCCAGCGTCACGCTGTTCGCGCTGTACCGGTGGCTGCGCGGCCGCAGCCCAGACCGTGTCGCCAAGCTGCCGAAGAACGAGTTCCGCTTCGAACTCGACGGCCTGTCTCTGGTCGTCCCCTTCGAGGTCATGCGCCTCTACCGGGAGCGCGCCGTGAATCAGGCGGTGGGTGAACTGCTCACGACGCTGCGGAGCGACGCCATTCGCGAGATCAGGTTCTTCGAGGAGGGAAGCGACGTCGCCGCGGGTCCGGCCGAGGTCCTGACCCAGGCCGACCGAGCGGCCTTCAGCGTCGCCGAGCCGGTGCCGGAGGTGGTGGTCGACACGACGAACCGACTCGCCCTGTCGATCCGGAGCCTGGCTTTCCAGGAGGGCAACAAGTGGCGGCTGTTCGACGGGCAGAACGTCATCACGGCGACGATCGCGGACGCCGACTTCATCGCTCGCGTCGATCGGAACATGGTGCGCTTCGCGAAAGGCGACATCCTGCTGTGCGAGGTCCAGACGGTCCAGACCCAGGGTGCGGACGGGCTGAAGACGGAACACACCGTCCTCAAGGTCGTCGAGCATCGGGTGGCACCGGACCAGTTCCCACTGCCGTTCACCGCCGCATAGGCCGTATGGTTTCACGCGGCGATCGGCAGCGGGGTTCGTCGGTGCACTGCGGCTTACCCCTGGCACTCACGCCGTCGCCTCACGCGCCACTGCGTCGCCGATCCGGTCGATCGACGCGGCAACAGCGGCGTGGCAAGGGCTTGACTGTTGTGGACGGCACGACGATCTTCGGACGTCAACCCCCGTCGCTCCGGCTGCGGCGGGGCGTTTCGTCATAGCCTGTCGCCGTCCGATGTCCCGATCGAGGAGAGAACCATTCGTCGTCCCATGAAAGCCGCACCGGTCCCGCAGAAGGACGGGCCAAAGATCAATCGCGACATCCGCGTCCCTGACGTGATGCTGATCGATGCCGAAGGTCAAAACCGGGGCGTCACCGAGATCACCGAAGCGCTGCGCATCGCCGAAGAGGCTGGCCTCGACCTCGTCGAGATCGTGCCGAACGCCACGCCCCCCGTCTGCAAGCTTCTCGACTACGGGAAGCATCGCTTCACCGAACAGAAGAAGCAGGCCGAGGCGCGCAAGCGTCAGAAGATCGTCGAAGTCAAGGAGATCAAGCTCCGGCCGGGGATCGACGAGCACGACTACGATGTGAAGATGAGGGCCGTGAAGCGGTTCTTCGACGAGGGCGACAAGGTCAAGGTGACGTTGCGCTTCCGCGGCCGCGAGATGGCCCACCAGGACATCGGCTACCGGCTGCTCGACCGCGTCAAGACCGAGACCCTGGCGATCGCCAAGGTGGAATCGGAGCCCTCCATGGAGGGGCGCCAGATGGTGATGGTGCTCTCGCCCAAATAGGCTCGGGTCTCACCCTAAGCAGGATGGTGTGGGTGATCCCACACCATTTTGCTCATCTCGAGGGGAAAGAGAAGCAGAGTTGCGTGTGAGAACCCCCGCAACTCTGCTTAAAGGCTGTCCAAGCTGGCGTATGTTGGCGATGGCCTGGCTTACGATAGGGGACGTCGAAGGCCGGCCTCGCGCCGGCCTTTCCTTTTGGCTGTATCCCGGGCTCCGGCCAGCTACGGCATTCACACATCTCGGCGGCTGGACACGTTCTGCCCTTCTCCCCGAGGGGAGAAGGTGGCGCGCAGCGCCGGATGAGGGGCGGTCCACCACCTGTGGAGGCCCCCTCATCCGCCCTTACCGCGGCTCTGCCGCGACAGGGCACCTTCTCCCCGAGGGGAGAAGGGCGCCAACGGCCCGCGTCGACGATGGGTGAATCCTGTAGGTCAGGCCAGGCAGGCCTGGAAACCCTGGCGGATGGCCTGGGCCGGCAGGTCACGGCCGATGAAGACCAGCTTCGACAGGCGCTTCTCGTCGGGCTTCCAGTCCCGCTGGACGTCGCCGTCGAGCATCATGTGGACGCCCTGGAAGACGAAGCGCTTGGGCTCGCCCTTGAAGGCCACGATGCCCTTCGAGCGGAGGATCTTGGCGCCCTCGCGCTGGATGAGGTCGTTGATCCAGGGCATGAACTTCTGCGCGTCGACGTCTCCGTCGTGCGCGATCGCCACCGATTGCATGTCCTCGTCGTGGTAATGCTTCAGCCCACGGTGCTCGTGCGCGTGGTGATCGTCGTGGCCGTGCTCGTGCCCGTGGTCATGATTGTCGTGATCGTCCTCGACGAGGAAGTCGGGCTCGATCTCGAGGATGCGGTCGAGGTTGAAGGCGTTGCGCTCCAGCACCGCGTCGAGCGGCACGGCGCAGTGGTTCGCCTTGTGGAGCTTGGCATAGGGGTTGATGGCGCGGATGCGGGCCTCGACCTCGCGGAGCTTGGCGGGTTCGACGGTGTCGATCTTGTTCAGCACGATCACGTCGGCGAAGGCGATCTGGTTCTTCGCCTCGGGGGCGTCCTTCAGGCGCTCGCTGAGCCATTTCGCGTCCGCCACCGTCACGACGGCGTCGAGGCGCGCCGTCTCCTGCACCTCCTGGTCGACGAAGAAGGTCTGCGCCACGGGCGCCGGGTCGGCGAGGCCGGTCGTCTCGACGATGATGGCGTCGAACCTGCCGCGGCGCTTCATCAGGCCTTCGAGGATGCGGATGAGGTCGCCCCGCACCGTGCAGCAGATGCAGCCGTTGTTCATCTCGAACACTTCCTCGTCGGCGCCCACCACGAGGTCGTTGTCGATGCCGATCTCGCCGAACTCGTTGACGATGACGGCGTATCTCTTGCCGTGCTTTTCCGTGAGGATGCGGTTCAGCAGCGTCGTCTTGCCGGCCCCGAGATAGCCGGTGAGCACGGTGACGGGGATCTTGTCCATGATGCGACTCCGATGGCGCGGGGACGTGCCGCCGCGCCGTCGTCATGTTGTAGCGGCGGCGCCGATTGGAAGACAACCCGCGTCGCGGCGGAACGCACGAGGCCGCCGCGAGCGCCCGTCAGAGCGTCCCGACGATGCGCTTCAGCTCGGCGCGGAAGCCCTCGGCGAGCTCGGGCCGCGACATGGCGAACGCCACGTTGGCGGCGAGGAAGCCGAGCTTCGAGCCCGTGTCGTAGGTGAAGCCGTCGAAGCGCGTGCCGTGGAAGGGCTGGCTGCCCAGCATCTTCCTCATCGAGTCGGTGAGCTGGATCTCGCCGCCCGCGCCCTTCTCGCCCGTGGCCAGGATGTCGAAGACGGACGGATCGAGGATGTAGCGCCCCGAGATCATCGATGTGGACGGCGCCGTGCCCTTCGCGGGCTTCTCGACCATGCCGGTGATCTCGAACTCGGCCCCCTTGTCGGCGCCGATCGACACGATGCCGTACTGGTCCGTCTGGTCCATCGGCACCTCCTCGACCGCGATGACGTTGCCGCCGTGGCGGTCGTAGGTCTCGATGCACTGGGCGAGGCAGCGGCCGCCGCGCTTGCCGGGCAGCGTGATCATGTCGGGCAGCAGCACCGCGAAGGGCTCGTCGCCGATGATGTCGCGGGCGCACCAGATGGCGTGGCCGAGGCCGAGCGGCGCCTGCTGGCGCGTGAAGCTCGTGGCACCGGCGGCCGGCAGGTCGGCCATCATGGCCAGGTATTCCTTCTCCTTGCCGCGGCGCTTCAGCGTGTCCTCGAGCTCGTAGGCCATGTCGAAATGGTCCTCGATCACCGCCTTGTTGCGCCCGGTGACGAAGACGAAATGCTCGATGCCGGCCTCGCGCGCCTCGTCGACCACGTGCTGGAGCACGGGGCGGTCCACCACCGTCAGCATCTCCTTGGGGATCGACTTGGTGGCGGGCAGGAAGCGCGTGCCGAGGCCCGCCACGGGGAATACAGCTTTCCGGATCTTCTTCATGGCACCGTTCTCACCCTGACATCGCCTGACCGTGCGGGCTCGCCATCCGGTCCCCTAACGCTTGAATGGGGGCTCAACCACAAAATAGCAGCTTCACCCGGCGAAACGCATGCGCTTTGTTCAGCGCGGGGGTTTATGCCGGGTTGACGGGTCGGGGTCCGGCGCGCGTGGCCGTGGCCGGCGATGGAGAGAGGACGACGCGATGGCGGTTCTGGTGACGGGAGGTGCCGGCTACATCGGCAGCCACATGGTCCTGGCCCTGCTCGACGCGGGGGAGCGCGTGGTGGTGGTCGACGACCTGTCGACCGGCTTTCGCGCGGCCGTGCCGCCCGGGGCCACGCTGGTCGAGGGCGATTTCGGCGACCAGGCCCTGATGGACCGCGCCATCGCCGAGCACGGCGTCGACGCCATCGCGCATTTCGCGGCCCGCATCGTGGTGCCGGACTCGGTCGGCGACCCGCTCGGCTACTACCTCAACAACACCTCGAAGGCCCGCAACCTCATCGAGAGCGCGGTCAGGGCCGGCATCACCCAGTTCATCTTCTCCTCGACCGCCGCGGTCTATGGCGAGACGGACGCCGGCCACGTCACCGAGGACCGTCCGCTGAAGCCCGTCTCCCCCTACGGCCGCTCGAAGCTGATGGTGGAGTGGATACTGGAGGACGTGGGCCGCGCCCACGGCCTGCGCAGCGTGGTGCTGCGCTACTTCAACGTGGCGGGCGCCGACCCGAAGGGACGCGCCGGCCAGTCGACGCGGGACGCCACGCACCTCATCAAGGTGGCGGTGCAGACGGCGCTCGGGCGGCGGGCGCGGATGCAGATCTTCGGCGACGACTACCCGACGCCCGACGGCACCTGCCTGCGCGACTACATCCAGGTGACCGACCTCGCCCAGGCCCATATGGACGCGCTCCGCCACCTGCGCGGGGGCGGCGCGAGCCTCACTTGCAACGTCGGCTACGCGCGGGGCTATTCGGTCAAGGAGGTGGTGGAGGTCGTCCGCCGCGTGTCGGGCGTCGACGTCGAAGCCGTAGTGTCGCCCCGCCGTGCCGGCGATCCCGCCGCCATCGTGGCGTCCAACGACCGCATCCGGGCCGAACTCGGCTGGGTGCCGCGGCACGACGACCTCGCCGCGATCGTCGAACAGGCGCTGAACTGGGAGCGGCGGCTGCACAATCGACCGGGGGAGTGATGCCGCACGCCGTCCCGGCGCTGGGCCGAGACCCGTCTCGCTGAGCTCCAGGCGCGCGGCGCGGACGTGGTCCGGCTGGAGGGCTGAGCGGCGCGTTCCCGTGTTGCGCATCCGCCGCACCCGCCCCATCTTCCCCGTCGAAAGGCCGGTGCGCCGGCCCCACGGATTCGGGGAGCGTCGATGTCGTTCGGGAATGTCACCATCGGGACCGGTTCGCCCGCGGGCGCGCAAGCCGCCACGAGGGAGGTCACCACCGCCAACTTTCGCCAGGAGGTGATCGCTGAATCGGCGCGCCAGCCCGTCCTGGTCGACTTCTGGGCTCCCTGGTGCGGCCCCTGCAAGCAGCTCGGCCCCGTGCTGGAGAAGGCCGTCGCGGCCTCCCAGGGCAAGGTCAAGCTCGTCAAGATGAACATCGACGACCACCCGGACATCGCCGGCCAGCTCGGCATCCAGTCGATCCCGGCCGTGATCGCGTTCCAGCGCGGCCAGCCGGTCGACGGCTTCGTCGGTGCGCTGCCCGAATCGCAGATCAGGCAGTTCCTGGAGCGCATCGCCGGCCCGATGGGCGACCCCATCAAGGAGATGCTGGAGGAGGCCGCCGCCGCGGCCGCGGAGGGCGACCCCGAGACCGCCGCCGCCATCTACGCCGAGATCCTCGCCGCCGACGAGGCCAACGGCGCCGCCCTCGCCGGCCTCGCACGCCTCCACCTCGACGCCGGCGACCTCGACGGCGCCAAGGCGATGCTCGATCGCGCCACCGGCTCGGCCGCGGCGGATCCCGCCGTCGCGGCGGTGCGGGCCGCCGTCGAGAACGCCGAGCAGAGCGCCAACCTCGGCGACGTCGCCGACCTGAAGCGCCGGATCGACGCCGACCCGGCGGATCACCAGGCGCGCTTCGACTACGCCCTGGCGCTCAACGCCCGCGGCAAACGCGACGAGGCGGCGAGCGAACTCCTTGACATCATCAAGGCGGACCGCACTTGGAACGAGGACGGGGCGCGCGTCCAGCTGCTGAAATTCTTCGAGGAATGGGGCTTCGCCGATCCGGCATCGGCGACCGGGCGGCGCAAGCTGTCGGGCCTCCTCTTCAGATGACGGTGGATCGTCGATCGACGACCGGGGGGAACCGACCATGAGCATCAACAAGCCCTACCGTGGACCGGACGACCTGCCGGCCGTCATCCCCGTCTTCCCGCTCAGCGGAGCGCTCCTGCTGCCGCTCGGCCAGCTGCCGCTGAACATCTTCGAGCCGCGCTACATGGCGATGATCGACGAGGCGATGCGGGGCGACCGCATCATCGGCATGGTGCAGCTCCTGTCGGACTCGCCAGGGCAGGGGTCGAAGCCGGCGCTCTACGGGATGGGCTGCGCCGGCCGTATCACCTCGCTCGAGGAATCGGGCGACGGCCGCTACGTCGTCACGCTGACCGGCGTCGCCCGGTACCGCATCGTCGAGGAGCTGTCGGCCGTGACGCCCTACCGCCAGGCGCGGGTCGATTTCGTCCCCTTCGCGGGCGACTTCGACGAGTCGGGCGAGCGTGACGCGGTGAACCGCGACGGCGTCGTCCGGGCGCTGCGGCGCTTCGCCGAGGTGCACCGCCTGTCGGTCGACTGGGAGGGCATCGACGCGGCCCCGAGCGACCTGCTGGTCAACGCCCTGTCGATGATGAGCCCCTTCGGGCCGAAGGAGAAGCAGGCTCTCCTCGAGGCGCCCGACCTCAAGACCCGGGCCGACGTGCTGATCGCCATCGCCGAGATGGACCTCGGCCGCGACGGTGCGTCGGCGACGCTGCAGTGACCGGCGCCCGCCGCCCGCCCCGCGCCCGCCGCGCCGATCCACGCGAGACCTCCTCATGCCCCCGATGACGGACGACCTGCCCACCGCGAGCCCGGCGCCGGGTGGCGCCACGGCCCTCGACCGTCGCCTCCTGGAGATCCTGGTCTGCCCGGTGACGAAGGGCAGCCTGACCTACGACGCGCAGCGTCAGGAACTCGTCTCCGAATCGGCCAAGCTCGCCTATCCGATCCGCGACGGCATCCCGATCATGCTGCCCGAAGAGGCACGCGCCATGGAGGCGTGATCGACGCGGTCGACCGACGGCTTCCCGCTCGCGATGGTCGGCCGGGCATCCGCCCCTCGCTGGGGACGGCCGGCGTGCGCGCTCGCTCCGTCGCGTGTCACCCCACCATGGCCGACGCGATCTCGGCGGCGAGCCTGGCGTTGCCGAGGATCAGCGCCACGTTGGTGTCGAGGCTGCGGCCGCCGGTCAGTTCCATCATGCGCGACAGGATGAAGGGCGTCACGCCCTTGCCGGTCACGCCGCGCCCCGCCGCATCGGCGACGGCCTCGTCGATGAAGCCCGCGACCTCGGCGGCCGGGATCTCGTCGGCCTCCGCGACCGGGTTCGCCACCAGCACGCCGCCCGTCAGCCCCAGTCGGCGCTGCGCCGACACCAGCGCGGCGATCTCGTGCGGCGTGTCGAGCCGGAGCGGCGCCGGCAGCCCGCTGTCGCGGCTCCAGAAGGCCGGGAACCGGTCCGTCCGGTATCCCACCACCGGGACGCCGCGCGTCTCGAGGTATTCGAGCGTCCGGGGCAGGTCGAGCAGCGCCTTGGCGCCGGCGCAGACCACCGTCACGGGGGTGCGGCCGAGTTCCTCGAGGTCGGCCGAGACGTCGAGACTCGTCTCCATCCCGCGGTGGACGCCGCCGATGCCGCCCGTGGCGAAGACCGCGAGGCCGGCGAGCCGGGCACAGATCATCGTGGCCGCCACCGTGGTCGAGCCGTCGCGCCACGCCGCCACCGCGAAGGCGAGGTCGGCGCGGCTGAGCTTCATCACGCCGGTGGCCCGGCCGAGCCGCTCGATCTCGTCGCCGGAGAGGCCCACGCGGATCCGGCCCTCCAGCACCACGATCGTGGCCGGGACGGCGCCGCCGGCCCGGACCGCGGCCTCGACGGCGCGCGCCGTCGACACATTGTCGGGGTAGGGCATCCCATGCGTGATGATGGTGGATTCGAGCGCCACGACCGGCGCGCCCCGGTCGCGGGCCTCCAGCACCTCGGGCGACAGGTCGATCGGCAGGTCGGGATGCATGGTGGTCTCCGGGGTCGAGGGCGCCCTTGAGCACGGCGGCGCGGAATCGCCAAGCCGCCTCGCCTTGCCAGCCGCCGCTCCAGGCGGTTCACTGGCGGGACGGGACGGGGAGAGGGCGCCGATGAACTTCGCCGAGCGGGCGGCGAGCGAATGGGCCTTCGCCCGCGGGTTGCTCCGCATCCTGCGCCGGACCACGCCCATCGCCAAGCGGCCGCGCCACACGGTCGGCGACCTCGCGGCCGACATCGCGGCGCGCTACGGCGACCGCGTCGCGCTCGAATCCGAGCGCGAGACCGTCACGTATCGTCAATGGAACGCCCGCGCCGACCGCTACGCCCGCTGGGCGCTCTCGCGTGACCTCGGCCGGGGCGACGTCGTCGCCCTGATGATGCCCAACCGGCCGGAATATCTCTCGGTCTGGGTCGGCATCGCCAAGGCTGGCGCCGCGACGGCGCTGATCAACACCAACCAGAGCGGCCCGGCGCTGGCCCATTCGCTGAACCTCGTCGGGGCGAGGGTCGCCATCGTGGACGCCGCCCTGATGGCGCGGTTCGACACGGCCCGGCCGTTCCTCGACCACCCGGTCGCCGTCCTGGCCTACGGCGAGGCCGGCGACGCGCCGCGGCTCGACCTCATCCTCGACACGCTGTCGGACGCCCCGCTGACGGCCGCCGAGCGGCCGGCGCTGACGATCGAGGACCGCTGCATCCTGGTCTACACGTCGGGCACGACCGGCCTGCCCAAGGCGGCGAACCTCAACCATTACCGCGTGCAGCTCGCCATGCAGGCCTTCGCCGGCGTGGCGGGCGCCGGCAGCCGCGACCGCATGTACGATTGCCTGCCCATGTACCATTCGAACGGCGGGCTGCTCGCCCCCGGCATCGTCATGCTGGCGGGCGGCACCTGCGTGATCCGCGAGCGGTTCTCGGCCGGCGACTTCTGGCCCGACGTGCAGCGCAGCCGCTGCACCATGTTCGTCTACATCGGGGAGCTCTGCCGCTACCTGCTCCACACCCCGCCCGGCCCCGCCGACCGCGCCCACGCGGTGCGGCTCTGCGTCG
This sequence comes from Lichenihabitans sp., assembly GCA_965214345.1. Classification (GTDB taxonomy): domain Bacteria; phylum Pseudomonadota; class Alphaproteobacteria; order Rhizobiales; family Beijerinckiaceae; genus Lichenihabitans. The sequence continues at coordinate 585,439 of CBDCBJ010000001.1, forward strand.
GCAACGGGCTCAGGCCGGACGTGTGGCGGCCCTTCCGCGACCGCTTCGGCGTCCGGCACATCCGCGAGTTCTACGGCTCGACCGAGGGGAACTGCTCTTTGTTCAACCTCGATTCCCGCCCCGAGGCCGTCGGCCGCGTCCCCGCCTGGATCGCGTCGCGCTTCCCCATCCGGGTGATCCGGTTCGACGTCGAGACCGAGCAGCCGGAACGCGGGCCGGACGGGCTCTGCCTCGCCTGCGGGCCCGACGAGGTCGGCGAGGTGGTGGGCGAGATCCTGGCCGACCCGAAGAAGCCCGGCAACCGCTTCGAGGGCTACACGGACCGCGCCGCGACCGCCCACAAGGTGTTGAGCGACGTCGTCAGGCCGGGGGACAGCTGGTTCCGCACCGGCGACCTGATGCGCCGGGACGCGCTGGGCTACTTCTTCTTCGTCGACCGGATCGGCGACACGTTCCGCTGGAAGGGTGAGAACGTCGCGACCCTCGAAGTGTCGGAGGCCCTGACGCGCTATCCCGGCATCGCCGACGCCACGGTCTACGGCGTCGCCGTGCCGGGCGCGGAGGGGCGGGTCGGCATGGCGGCGCTGGTGCTCGACGATGCGGCGGGCTTCGACATGGCGGGCCTGAAGCCGTTCCTGGCGAGTCTGCTCCCCGCCTATGCGGTGCCGGCCTTTCTGCGTCTGCAGGACGGGCTCGACGTGACCGGCACCTTCAAGCAGCGCAAGCGGGCGCTGGTGGCCGACGGCTTCGATACCGGCCGGATCGCCGATCCGCTGTTCGTCTCGGCCGCGGGCGAGCCGCGCTACCGCGTCCTCGACGCGGCACTCGCCGACGCCATCGTGGCGGGTGCGTTGCGTCTCTGACGCGGCGGCCTCGGTCGGGACAGGAAGGTCGGCCCGTCCCGCGGACCTGCGGGGAGATTAAGCCTTCCTTCATCGCGGGTGTGTCGTATCGGTCGGCAGCACCGTCGGCGATCCCTCACATTGTGCGTCCGCCGGATCGTTGAGCGGTGTCGGCCCGGCCGTGCCGGCCGGGACCCACCTCTGCTCCCCGTGCCGAGGCGAACGGACCTGGAGGCTGTGCCGCTCATGTCTCTCCCGCCCCCACGGCCGATCCCGCTCGCCCCCACGCATCGTGCACTGGCCCGTGTCGCCAGGGACCCGCGGGACGGCACGGCATCGACCTCGCGGCTCTGGTCCAGGGTCGCGCCGCGCGTCGCTCCGGCCACACCGGCGCCCGGTCTCTCGGTCGAGCCGCTCGATCCTGACGCCGCCGCGGAGCATCGCGACGCCTGGGTGGACCTCATGGGCCGGGCCTTGGAGTCCAACGCCTTCTTAGATCCCGATTTCGTCCTGCCGGCCGCCCGGCATCTCGGTGCGGTGCGGCGGCCGATCGTGGTGCTGGTCTGGGCGGAGGGTGCCGGAAGCGCGCGCGACCTCGTCGCGGTCTGTCCCGTCGTGGCGCCGCCCGATCCGGTCCGCGCGCTGGCCTCCGTGTGGATGCACGACCTGTCGACCCTCGGCGTCCCGCTGCTCGACCGCGGACGGGCCGGCGAAGCGCTGCGGGCGCTGCTGCGCTGGGCGGCGCGCGGGCTTCCGGGCGCGCGCGGGCTCGTGATCCCCTCGCTCCCCGCCGACGGCCCGACGGCGGCGCTGCTGCGGGAGGTCGCCGGCGAGGCCGGCCTCGCGGTGGCGGAACTCGACCGTTGGGAGCGGGCCGTGCTGCGACGCGGATCCGCGGCGGCCGGGCTTCCCGCCCTGTCGCCGAAGGGCGCGAAGGAGGTCCGCCGCCAGGGCCGCCGCCTGGCCGAAACGGGGACGGTCGGATCCGCCACCGCCCGCGAGGGCGACGCGCTGGGGGACGCCGTCGAGCGCTTCCTGTCGCTCGAGGCCCGGGGCTGGAAGGGCGATGCCGGCACGGCGCTTCTGGCCTCGCCGGGCCGGACCGCCTTCGCCCGCGCCGTCACCCGCCGGCTCGGCGCCCGGGCGCTGTGCCGGGTGGACAGTCTCCTGCTCGACGGCGAACCGATCGCCATCGCGCTGATCCTGCGCGCCGGCGACACCGAGTTCCTGTGGAAGATCGCCTATCGCGAGGACGTGGCCCGCCTCTCGCCGGGCGTCCAGCTCGTGCTCCGCATCACCGAGGCCCAGCGCGGCGACGGGGGAGCCGCGCTGACGGATTCCTGCGCGGTGCCGGGTCATCCGATGATCGACCGGCTCTGGCGCGACCGGTTGGCCCTCTGCGACCTCGCCGTGGCGACGCGTCCGGGCCCTGGCTTCAGGATGGCGGTCGCGGCGGAGCGCATGGGCCGCAGGATCAGGTCGACCGCCAAGCGGGCCGTGCAGGCCTGGCGGGCGCGGCGCCGGCGGCGCAGCCCCGCGGAGGCTCGCACGGGCTCGCCGCCCGGCTGATCGCGCGCCGCGCGAGCGGGTCTCGTCCGCCACGACCCTGCCGTTTTCTTGGTCACGCCCCTGCCGTCCGATCGGGCGTTTGCGAGGCCGGGTGTGCTTGCACGGGCCAAATCGCTATGTTAGTCCCGCCCTGCAGCGACCTCTTCGGTTGTGATTGCAACAGCGGCAATCCATGGTCTTCCGTGGGGCCGGGGCTGGCGCTCGCCGGAGCCCCGGAAAACGCTGGACCGCGTCTTCGTCGAGGGTGAAACGCCGTGGCCGATGCCGAAAACATCGTATCCGGGATGGCTGGCCGTTACGCCTCCGCCTTGTTCTCGCTGGCCAAGGATTCGCGTTCCATCGATCAGGTCGCCGGCGAGCTGAAGGGTTTCGACGCCCTCATCCAGGGCAGCCCCGATCTCCAGCTCCTGGTGCGCTCTCCCGCCTTCACGGCCGAGGACCAGTCGCGCGCCCTGAAGGCGATCCTCGAGCGCGCCGGCATCGGCGGCCTGACAGCCAATTTCCTGCTGCTGGTGGCCGGCAAGCGCCGGCTCTTCGCCGTCCGCACCATGATCCGCGGCTTCCTCGCGCTCGACGACGCCGACCGCGGCGTGTCGCGCGCCCAGGTGACGGTGGCCGAGCCGCTCGGCGACGCGCAACTCGAGGCCCTGAAGCAGTCGCTCGCCGAGGCGACGGGCGGCAAGTCGGTCGAACTCGACATGAAGGTCGACCCGGAGATCATCGGCGGCATCATCGTGCGGATGGGCAGCCGCATGGTCGACGCCTCGATCAAGACCAAGCTCAATTCAATCCGCGCACGCATGAAAGAGGTCGGCTGATGGATATCCGCGCTGCTGAGATTTCCGACATCCTCAAGCGGGAGATCCAGAACTTCGGCACCGAGGCCGAGGTCACCGAGGTCGGCCAGGTCCTCTCGGTCGGCGACGGCATCGCCCGCATCTACGGCCTCGACAACGTCCAGGCCGGCGAGATGGTCGAGTTCGAGTCGGGCGTTCGCGGCATGGCGCTGAATCTGGAGGCCGACAACGTCGGCATCGTGATCTTCGGTTCGGATCGCGAGATCGGCGAGGGCCAGACGGTCAAGCGCACCGGCACCATCGTGGACGTGCCGGTCGGCAAGGAGCTGCTCGGCCGCGTCGTCGACGCGCTCGGGACGCCGATCGACGGCAAGGGCCCGATCGACTCGACCCGCCGCGCCCGCGTCGACGTGAAGGCGCCCGGCATCATCCCGCGCAAGTCGGTCAACGAGCCGATGTCGACCGGCCTCAAGGCCGTCGACGCCCTGATCCCGATCGGCCGCGGCCAGCGCGAGCTCATCATCGGCGACCGCCAGACCGGCAAGACCGCCGTGGCGCTCGACGCCATCCTGAACCAGAAGGCGATCAACCAGGGCACGGACGAAGGCGCCAAGCTCTACTGTGTCTACGTCGCCGTCGGCCAGAAGCGCTCCACCGTCGCCCAGCTGGTGAAGGTGCTCGAGGAGCAGGGCGCGATGGACTATTCCATCGTGGTGGCCGCCACGGCCTCCGACCCCGCGCCGATGCAGTTCCTCGCCCCCTTCGCGGGCTGCGCCATGGGCGAGTACTTCCGCGACAACGGCATGCATGCGCTGATCGTCTACGACGACCTGTCGAAGCAGGCCGTGGCGTACCGCCAGATGTCGCTGCTGCTGCGCCGGCCGCCGGGCCGCGAGGCCTACCCGGGCGACGTCTTCTACCTCCACTCGCGCCTGCTGGAGCGGGCCGCCAAGCTCAACGACAAGCAGGGCAACGGCTCGCTGACCGCCCTGCCGGTCGTCGAGACCCAGGCCAACGACGTGTCGGCCTACATCCCCACGAACGTGATCTCGATCACCGACGGACAGATCTTCCTTGAGACCGACCTGTTCTACCAGGGCATCCGCCCGGCCGTGAACGTCGGCCTGTCGGTGTCGCGCGTCGGCTCCGCGGCCCAGACCAAGGCGATGAAGAAGGTCGCCGGCAAGATCAAGGGCGAGCTCGCCCAGTACCGCGAGATGGCGGCCTTCGCCCAGTTCGGCTCGGACCTCGATCCCACCACGCAGAAGCTGCTCAACCGCGGCTCGCGCCTGACCGAACTCCTGAAGCAGCCGCAGTTCTCGCCGCTGAAGATGGAGGAGCAGGTCTGTGTGATCTATGCCGGCGTGAACGGCTATCTCGATGCCCTGCCGGTGCCCCGCATCCGCGCCTACGAGGACGGGCTCCTGGCGCTGCTGCGCTCCAGCCACATGCCGCTGCTCGACGCGATCCGGACCTCGAAGGACCTCAGCGACGATTCGGGCGCCAAGCTGAAGGACGTCGTGGACGGCTACACCAAGGCCTTCGCCTGACGCTTCGCTCGATCCTCCTCGGGCCCGACGGTCCGGGACGCCTCCTCCGACAAGAGCCCTCGACATGCCGTCCTTGAAGGACCTGCGGAACCGGATCTCCTCGGTCAAGTCGACCCAGAAGATCACCAAGGCCATGCAGATGGTGGCGGCGGCGAAGCTGCGGCGCGCCCAGATGGCGGCCGAGGCCGCACGCCCCTTCGCCGAGCGCATGGAGAAGGTGCTGGCCAACCTCGCCCGCGGCCTCGGGGACGGGGCCCAGGCGCCGCCGCTGCTCGCCGGCAACGGCCAGGACCGCACGCATCTCCTCGTCGTCTGCACGGCCGAGCGCGGTTTGTGCGGTGCCTTCAACGGATCGATCGTGCGCCTCGCCCGCGAGCACGCCAACCGGCTCGCGCGCGAGGGCAAGACCGTCAAGATGCTGCTCGTCGGCAAGAAGGGCTTCGAGCAGCTCCGCCGCCAGTACGAACAGAACATCCTCGAGGTGATCGAGCTTCGCAACGTCAAACAGGTCGGCTTCGGCGACGCCGACCCGATCGGCAAGAAGATCATCGCGATGTTCGAGGCGGGCGACTTCGACGTCTGCACGCTGTTCTTCTCGCGCTTCCGTTCGGTGATCTCGCAGATCCCGACCGCGCTGCGGCTGATCCCGGCCGAACTGCCGAAGGACGACGACGCGACCGGGACCGGTGCCGCCTACGAATACGAGCCCGGCGAGGAGGAGATCCTGGCGGCCCTGCTGCCGCGCAACATCTCGGTCCAGGTGTTCCGCGCGCTGCTCGAGAACGCCGCGTCCGAGCAGGGCTCGCGCATGAGCGCCATGGACAACGCCACGCGCAACGCCGGCGAGATGATCAAGAAGCAGACCCAGATCTACAACCGCTCCCGTCAGGCGATGATCACCAAGGAACTGATCGAGATCATCTCGGGCGCCGAAGCGCTCTGACCCTACCGACCCCGACACGCCCGACGCCGCGCCTGCCCCCGAGCCGAGAGATCATCATGGACGACTTCACCCACAACCCCGGCAACAACAGCCTCAACGAGACGGCCTCGAACCGTTCACCCGGCCGGATCACCCAGATCATCGGTCCGGTGGTCGACGTGAAGTTCGAAGGCCATCTCCCCGAGATCCTGAACGCGCTGGAGACGTCCAACAACGGCAACCGGCTCGTCCTCGAAGTGGCGCAGCATCTCGGCGAGAACGCCGTCCGCTGCATCGCCATGGACATCTCCGAGGGCCTGACCCGCGGCCAGGTCGTCACCGACACCGGCCAGCCCATCATGGTGCCGGTCGGCGAAGGCACGCTCGGCCGCATCATGAACGTCATCGGCGAGCCGGTGGACGAGGGCGGCCCGATCCTCTCGGACGACACCCGCGCCATCCATCAGCCGGCCCCGACCTACGCCGAGCAGGCGACCGACGCGCAGATCCTCGAGACCGGCATCAAGGTCGTCGACCTGCTGGCGCCCTACGCCAAGGGCGGCAAGATCGGCCTCTTCGGCGGCGCGGGCGTCGGCAAGACCGTGCTGATCATGGAGCTGATCAACAACGTCGCCAAGGCGCACGGCGGCTATTCCGTCTTCGCCGGCGTCGGCGAGCGCACCCGCGAGGGCAACGACCTCTACCACGAGATGATCGAGTCCAAGGTCAACATGGACCCGCACGAGAACAACGGCTCGGCGGCCGGCTCGAAATGCGCCCTCGTCTACGGCCAGATGAACGAGCCCCCGGGCGCCCGCGCCCGCGTGGCGCTGACGGGCCTGACGGTGGCGGAGAACTTCCGCGACAAGGGCCAGGACGTGCTGTTCTTCGTCGACAACATCTTCCGCTTCACGCAGGCGGGCTCGGAAGTGTCGGCGCTGCTCGGCCGCATTCCCTCGGCGGTGGGCTACCAGCCGACGCTGGCCACCGACATGGGCGCCCTGCAGGAGCGGATCACCACGACCAACAAGGGCTCGATCACCTCCGTGCAGGCCATCTACGTGCCGGCCGACGACCTGACCGACCCGGCGCCCGCCACCTCCTTCGCCCATCTCGACGCCACGACGGTGCTGTCGCGCTCGATCGCCGAGAAGGGCATCTACCCGGCGGTGGACCCGCTCGACTCGACCTCGCGCATGCTCTCGCCCCTCGTCGTCGGCGAGGAGCACTACGCCATCGCCCGCCAGGTCCAGCAGGTGCTGCAGCGCTACAAGGCCCTCCAGGACATCATCGCCATCCTGGGCATGGACGAGCTGTCCGAGGAGGACAAGATCTCGGTCGCCCGCGCCCGCAAGATCGAGCGCTTCCTCAGCCAGCCCTTCCACGTGGCCGAGATCTTCACCGGATCGCCCGGCAAGCTCGTGTCGCTGGCCGACACCATCAAGGGCTTCAAGGGCCTGGTCGAAGGCCAGTACGACCACCTCCCCGAGGCGGCCTTCTACATGGTGGGCAACATCGAGGAAGCCATCGAGAAGGCCGGCAAGCTCGCCAAGGCGGCGTGAGGCGGTTTGAACTCTGGTTCCTGATGATTTCGGCGGTGGCGGCTTGCCCGGCCTCCGCCGTCGTCGGATGGCTCAACCTCGCGCTCGCTTCTTTCGGCTGCTTCTACACAGCGCCGATCGGCGGTGCGAAATGTTCCCACATGTCGTCGAGTCCATTCTGGGCCGGCTTCTGGGACACGCTCGGGCTGCTCAGCCTCCCTTGGACGCTGGTGCTGATTTTCTTCGTAGCGAATAACCGTCGGCGGACTCAGTGATGGCTTCCTTTCCGTTCGAACTCGTGTCTCCCGAGCGCCTGCTCTTCACGGGCGAGGTCGAGTCCGTCGTCGTGCCGGGGTCGGAGGGCGAGATGACGGTGATGAAGGACCACGCGCCGCTGATGACGACGCTGAAGCCCGGCATCGTCACGGTGAACGAGGCGGGCGGCAAGTCCCAGCGGCTCTTCGTCCGCGGCGGCTTCGCCGACGTGGCGCCGACGGGCCTCACGATCCTCGCCGAAAGCTCCGTGCCGGTCGACCAGCTCGACGCCGCCAGGCTCGACGCCGAGGTCAAGGACGCCGGCACCGAGGTCGCGGACGCCTCGACCGACGAGGGACGCCGCCTCGCCCAGGAGAAGCTCGACCAGCTCAACGAGCTGCGCGGCGCGCTCTCGATCTGATCGGACCCGCAGCGATGCCTGAAACCGGCGCGTACGTTCCGGGGCGTGCGGGTTTCAGGCATTTGGGGTCACGTCCTATGCTTCGGTGATGAGCGATGGCGAACGCAAGACCCTGGGCCTGAGTACCGACGCCGTCGGCATCGCCGCCGGGGCCGCGCTCCTGCGGCGCGGCGGGCTGGTGGCCTTCCCGACCGAGACGGTCTACGGGCTCGGCGCCGACGCGCGCTCGGCCGAGGCCGTGGCGGGCATCTACGCCGCCAAGGGCCGCCCCCGCTTCAATCCGCTCATCGCCCATGTCGCCGACCACGACGCCGCGCTGGAGCAGGGGATCTTCGGCCTCGACGCCCTCGCCCTGGCGTGGGCCTTCTGGCCCGGACCGCTGACGCTGGTCGTCCCGGCCGCGTCCGGCTGCGGGGTGTCGGACCTCGCCCGCGCGGGCCTCGACAGCGTCGCGCTGCGGGTGCCGTCCCACCCGGTCGCCCGTGCCCTGATCGCCGCCGCGGGCGTGCCGGTCGCGGCGCCCTCCGCCAACCGCTCCGGCCGCATCAGCCCGACCACGGCCGCCCACGTCCTCGGCGACCTCGATGGCCGCATCGACGCCCTCCTGGACGGCGGCGCGACCGAGGTCGGGGTGGAATCGACGGTCGTGTCCTGCCTGGGCGCGCCGACGCTGCTCCGCCCCGGCGGCGTGGCGCGCGAGGCGATCGAGGCGGTGCTGGGCCGGCGCCTGGCCGCGCCGGCGCTCGATGCCGCCACGGTCGCGCCCGGCATGCTGCGGTCGCATTACGCGCCGCGCGCGGCGGTGCGGCTCGACGCCGAGGCGTTGCACCCCGGCGAGGCGGGGCTCGATTTCGGCGGCCGCTTCACGGGGCAGGCGGGAAGTGCCGTGCTCGACCTGTCGCCACGGCGAGACCTCGCCGAGGCCGCCGCCAACCTGTTCGGCTTTCTGCGCCGGCTCGACGAGGGGCTGGGCGGGGCCGGCACGATCGCGACGGCACCGATCCCTCCCATCGGTCTCGGTGAGGCCATCGCGGACCGCCTGGCGCGGGCGGCAGCGGAGCGATAGGATCGCTGGTGGTCGGCGACCCTCATCGATCTAAGGCGACGATCCATCACGCGGTCGATCAGGCTTGATCGTCATGGCTCCCGCCGGGGCGGCCCACGCCCATGCCGACCTCGCGACAGGATCGACGGGGCTGGCCACCCCCCGCCGGTCTCGTCCAAACCCAGACCCGATCCCACCGCCACACTGGACCACCCGGCGGGGGGTGATCCATGAAGGCGTGAGGTCACCGAGGCCGACACCGCCGTCCCGTCGTGCAGGCCGTCGACGCGGCCTGAAGCGGGGACGGACCGGCGGCGGTTCGATCGCCGGTCCATCGACTTCGAAAGCCAACCATGCCCTACGGATTCCTCGACATCGCGGTGACCCCCGGCGTGCGTGCGGCACAGGGGCGGATGGGCAGCGAGCACCTGTGGGAGGATTTCAAGGGCGACCGGAAGTTCGACCGCTTCACGGCGACCGAAGCCGGCTTCATCATGGCATGCGACACCTTCTTCATGGCGACGGTCTCCGAGACCGGCTGGCCCTACGTGCAGCATCGCGGTGGATCGGCCGGGTTCGTCAGGCTGATCGACGACAGGACGCTGGCTTTCGCGGACTATCGGGGCAACCGGCAGTACATCAGCCTCGGCAACATGCAGGCCGACGACAGGGCTGCCCTGATCATGATGGACTACGCCCGCCGCGCGCGCCTCAAGATCTTCGGGCACATCGAAGCCGTGGCCCTGGATGCCGACCCGTCGCTGACGGCGCGCGTCGTCGATGAGACGTCCAGTGCCAAGCCCGAGCGCATCCTGAAGCTCCGTCTCGACGCCTTCGACTGGAACTGTCCGCAACACATCACGCCGCGCTTCACCGAGGCCGAGATCGCCCAGGCGGTCCAGCCGCTTCGCGAACGCGTGGCCGCGCTCGAAGCCGAGAACGCAGCTCTGCGGGCCAGGCCCGCACCTTGAACCTCGAGACCGAAGCCCGCCGTCGGCCACCTTCACCGCGGCCGAGGATGCCATGCCGACCACGACGCGCCCGCACGCCTTTCCGTCGAGGTCGCGGCGGGACCCACCCTTGCGGCACCTGCGCAAAAAGGACATCTTCGCGCGCCACCGTCCCTGTGCTGATGCCCGGCCGGGCCTTCTCGGAGGGCGCGGGCGCCGCCTCCCAACCGACAAGGTCCCCGTGCCCGATCCTATTCATCCGCGCCGCGTCGCCGCTTCCCTCGCGGCCCTCCTGATCGCCGGCACGGCTCTGGCCTTCCCCGCCGAGGCCCGCGAGGCGATCGCCCTGCCGCCCCCGCCGGACGTCAGCGGCAGCGTCACGGGTAATTATCTCTCGGGCCTGGTGGCGGGCGCCGACCGCGACACCCAGGCGGCCTCGGCCTACTTCAAGGAAGTGCTGCGCTCCGATCCGCGCAATCCCGAGTTGATCGAGCGCACCTTCGTGGCGGCGCTGTCGAACGGCGACGTCGACGACGCGCTCGACTTCGCCCGCCGCCTCGTCAAGTCCGACCCGAAGAACGGCCTGGCCCACATGGTGCTCGGCATCGGCCAGATGCGGGACGGCCACTGGGTCGCGGCGCGCCGCGAGTTCGCCTCGGGCGGCGCCGGCCGCGAGCACGATGTCACGGCGACGCTGCTCTCCGCTTGGTCCTTCGCGGGCCAGGGCGACGAGAAGAAAGGCCTCGCCACCATCGACGGCCTGAAGGACACCGGCTTCGCGGTCTTCCGCGACTATCATGCGGCGCTGATCGCCGACATGGCCAACGACCTGCCCGAGGCGACCAAGCGGTTCAAGACCGCCTATGCCGAGGACCACACGATCCTGCGCCTGATCGACGCCTATGCGCGGTTCGAGGCGCGCCACGGCGCCAAGGACGAGGCCCTGCGGGCGCTCGCGGCCTTCGGCGAGGTGCTGCCGCACCATCCGCAGGTCGACGCCCTCACGGCCGAGATCGCCGCCGGAAAGCCGGTGCAGCCGCTGGTCAGGACCGCCCAGGAAGGGGCCGCCGAAGTCCTCTACGGGCTCGGTGCCGCCGGGGGCCGCCAGGGCGACGAACTGGCCGCGATGATCTTCCTGCGGCTGTCGCTCTACCTGTCGTCGAACAACAGCCTCGCCGACATCACCCTCGCCGACCTCTACGTCCGGCTGAAGCAGCACGAGGAGGCCATCGCGGTCTACGGCAAGGTGCCGGACGCCAGCGCGTTGCGCGACAACGCCGATGTGCAGACGGGCCTGACGCTCGACGTGATGGGCAAGCCGGACGACAGCATCCGCTACCTCAAGGACATCGTCGCCAAACATCCCAATGACATCGACGCCTTGACCACGCTCGGCAACGTCCAGCGTGAACAGAAGCAGTATGGCGAAGCGGCCGTCACCTACACGCAGGCCCTCGGCGCTCTGCCGAAGGACGACAAGGCCGCATGGTCGCTGCTCTACTTCCGCGGGATCTCGTTCGAGCGCGACAAGCAATGGCCCAAGGCCGAAGCCGACTTCCAGGAGGCCTTGCGCACGAACCCGGATCAGCCGGTGGTGTTGAACTATCTCGGCTATTCGTGGGTCGACCGGGGCGAACACCTCGACGAGGCCTTCAAGATGCTGCGCAAGGCCGTGGCGCTGCGGCCCGAGGACGGCTTCATCGTCGACAGCCTGGGCTGGGCCGACTACCGGCTCGCCGACTACGAGGGGGCCGTGAAGGAACTCGAGAGCGCGATCGCGCTCAAGCCCGGTGATCCGACCATCAACGATCACCTCGGCGACGCCTATTGGCGCACCGGACACAAGCTCGAGGCGCAGTTCCAGTGGAACCACGCCCGCGACCTGAAGCCCGAAGCCGAGGACCTGCCGGGGATCCTCGACAAGATCGCCCACGGCCTGCCCGACGTGAAGCCCACCGCGGCCGCCGACAGCAAGCCGGCCGAAGCGGCGCCCCCGAGCCCCGCGCCGACGCCCGTCCCGGATTCGGCGCCGGCCGCCGACCCCGCCGCCGCGCCCGCGCCGAAGTAGCGGCCCGGCCCGCGGGAGCTGATGCCGGCCGGCATGGCGGACTGGAGCGCGTGATGGCGGGAGCGGGTCGCCTGCGGCCGCCCGCGATCCCGACGAAAGACGCTTGCATCGCGTGCCACGGAGCGGCATGTCCACGGATCGCCGCCGGTCCGGCGCCCTGACGGGCGCCCGCCGCGGCTTTGGCGTGGTGCGATCATATCGGTCCGTCTGCCCCGATATGGAGTGTTCCGATGAGCGTCGAGACCCTGGTCGTCACCGAGGACGAGGACGGCATGCGCCTCGACCGCTGGTTCAAGCGGCGCCACCCCGACCTCACCCTGGGCCACCTCAACAAGATCGTCCGCACCGGGCAGGTCCGGGTGGATGGCGCCCGCACCAAGACCTCCGCCCGGGTCTCGCCGGGCCAAACCGTGCGGGTGCCGCCGCTGCGTGCCAGCGAGTTCCCGGCCCCGGTCGTCCGGCGGCCCGCGCAATCGGAGGAGGACCGCCGCGCCATCCTCGAGATGGTGCTGTTCGAGGATCGCGACGTGCTGGTGCTGAACAAGCCCTACGGCCTCGCCGTCCAGGGCGGCTCCGGCACAGTCCATCACGTCGACGGCATGCTGGCCAGCCTCGCCGACGCCTCCGGCAACCGCCCGCTGCTCGTCCACCGGCTCGACCGCGACACGTCGGGGGTGCTGCTGGTGGCGCGCAGCCGCAAGATGGCCTCCGACCTCGGCGAGGTCTTCCGCTCGCGCCAGGCCCGCAAGCATTATTGGTCCCTGGTCGAGGGCGTGCCGAAACCCGCACAGGGCCGCATCTCGCTGTTCCTCGCCAAGGGTGAGGGCATGGGCAACGACCGCGCGGATCGCCCCAAGGGCGGGGACCGCGCCGCGATGGAGCGGATGCGCGTCGCCAAGCACGGGGACCCCGACGCCCAGCATTCGGTGACGCTCTTCGCGACGGTCGACCGCGTGCTGCCGCGGCTCGCCTGGCTGTCCATGAAGCCCATCACGGGGCGCACCCACCAGCTCCGCGCCCACGCCGAGGCGATCGGCCACCCGATCGTCGGCGACCCGAAGTATTCCGTGCCGCCACCCGGCGGCGCGAAACATCTCGACCCGTCCCGCGCCGTGCCGGGGGACGTCGAGCGCAAGCTCCATCTCCTGGCGCGCCGCCTCGTGTTGCCGCACCCCCGCGGCGGCACGCTCGATGTGACCGCGCCGCTGCCGCCCCATATGCAGAAGAGCTGGGACCTGTTCGGCTTCGACGTGAAGCAGTTCGACCCGATCGAGAACGCCCCCGAGGACTAGCAGCATGGTGGACGAGCCGGGACCGATGATCCCCGGGCGGCAGGCCCCGCCGGCGAAGCCGAAGCGCTTCTACGCCGCCGCGACGGTGGCGGAGCGGGACGGCGCCTTCGCGCTGCTGCTCGACGGCCGGGGGGCGAAGACGCCGGCGAAGCGCCCTCTCGCGCTGCCCTCCGAGCCCGCCGCCGCCGCGGTGGCGGCCGAGTGGAACGCGCAAGACGTGGTGATCGACCCGGCCCTCATGCCGCTGACCCGCCTCGCCAACAGTGCCATCGACGGCGTGGCGGGGCAGATGGCGGCCGTGGCCGACGAGGTGAAGACCTACCTGACCTCCGACCTCCTGGTCTACCGCGCCGCCGATCCGGCGCCGCTCGTCGCCGTCGAGGCCGAGGCCTGGGACCCGGTCCTCGCCTGGGCGCGGGACGCCTTCGCGGCGCGGTTCATCCTCGCCCGGGGCGTCACCTTCGTGGCGCAGCCGGCCGCCACGCTCGACGCGATGGGTCGGTTGGTCGACGCCGTGGCGGGGCGGGGCCCGGCCGCGCCCTTCCGCCTGGCGGCCCTCCAGGTCATGACGACGCTGACCGGGTCGGCGCTTCTGGCGCTCGCCGTGATGCACGCCCGCCTCGCCCCCGAGGAGGCCTGGGCGGCCGCCCATGTCGACGAGCTGTTCCAGGAGACGCAGTGGGGCAGCGACGCCGAGGCGATCGAGCGTCGCTGCCGTCGCTGGGTCGACATGAGCGCCGCCGCGACGCTCGGCCTTCTGTCGGGCTGAACGCCGCAGCGGCCGCGCTCGATCAGAGGATGAACCGCGACAGGTCGGCGTTCTTGGCGAGGTCGCCCACGTTCCTCTTCACGTAGTCGCGGGTGATCGTCACCTCGTGGCCCGAGCGGTCGGAGGCCGTGAAGGAGATGTCGTCGAGCACGCGCTCCATCACGGTCTGCAGCCGCCGGGCCCCGATGTTCTCGACCGTGGTGTTCACCTCGACCGCCACCCGCGCCAGTTCGTCGATCGACTCGGGGTCGAAGGCGAGCGTCAGCCCCTCGGTCTCCATCAGCGCCACGTATTGCTTGATGATGGAGGCCTCCGTTTCGGTCAGGATGCGGCGGAAGTCGTCCTCGGTCAGCGCCGCGAGTTCGACCCGGATCGGCAGGCGGCCCTGCAGTTCCGGCAGCAGGTCGGACGGTTTCGACACGTGGAAGGCACCCGACGCGATGAAGAGGATGTGGTCGGTCTTCACCGGCCCGTGCTTGGTCGGCACCGTGGTGCCCTCGATCAGCGGCAGCAGGTCGCGCTGCACGCCCTCGCGCGAGATGCCGCCGTCGCCGCCCCGGCCGTCGCGGGCGCAGATCTTGTCGATCTCGTCGAGGAAGACGATGCCGTTGTTCTCGACCTCGTGGATGGCCTGGCGGGTCACCGCCTCGGGGTCGAGCAGCTTCTCGCTCTCCTCCGCGAAGAGCGGCGCATGCGCCTCCTTGACGGTGGTGCGGCGCGGCTTGGTGCTCTTGCCCCCCATCTTGCCGAAGATGTCGCCGATCGAGATCGCCCCGATGGAGGCGCCCGGCATGTTGGGCAGTTCCATCATGGGCAGGCTCGGTCCCGGCGCCGAGACCTCGATCTCGACCTCCTTGTCGTCGAGTTCGCCGCTGCGCAGCCGCTTGCGGAACGAGTCCCGCGTCGCCGGCGACGACTTCTCGCCCACGAGGGCATCGAGGAGCCGCTCCTCCGCGGCGACATGGGCCTTGGCCTCGACGTCCTTGCGCTTCGCCTCCTTGACCAGGCCGATGCCGATCTCGACGAGGTCGCGCACGATCTGCTCGACGTCACGGCCGACGTAGCCGACCTCGGTGAACTTGGTCGCCTCGACCTTGAGGAAGGGCGCGTTGACGAGCTTCGCCAGCCGCCGCGAGATCTCGGTCTTGCCGCAGCCCGTCGGCCCGATCATCAGGATGTTCTTCGGCAGCACCTCGTCGCGCATCGGGCCGGTGAGCTGCAGCCGGCGCCAGCGGTTGCGCAGCGCGATCGCCACGGCGCGCTTGGCGTCGTTCTGGCCGATGATGTGCCGGTCGAGTTCGGAGACGATCTCGCGGGGGGAGAAGTCGGTCATGGCCGTTCAGTCCCCGATGGTTTCGACGACGAGGTTGTCGTTGGTGTAGATGCAGATCTCAGCGGCGATCTTCATGCCTTTGCGCACCACGGCCTCAGCGCCGAGGTCCGTGTCGATGAGCGCCCGGGCCGCCGCCAGCGCGTAATTGCCGCCCGAGCCGATGGCGGCGACGGAGCCGTGCTCGCCCGTCTCCGGCTCGAGCACGTCGCCGGTGCCGGTGAGCACCAGCGCGGTCTTCTCGTCCGCCACGAGCATCATGGCTTCGAGGCGCCGGAGGTAGCGGTCGGTGCGCCAGTCCTTGGCGAGCTCGACCGAGGCCCGCATCAGCTGGCCGGGGAACTGGTCGAGCTTGGCTTCGAGCCGCTCGAACAGCGTGAAAGCGTCGGCCGTGGCCCCGGCGAATCCCGCGATGACGCTGCCCTTCGACAGGCGCCTCACCTTGCGGGCGCTCGACTTCATCACCGTCTGGCCGAACGACACCTGTCCGTCGCCGCCGATCACGGTCAGCCCGTTCTTCTTCACCATGAGGATCGTGGTGGCGTGAAAGGGCTGGCTCGGCTCGTTCCCGTGGGGCATCGACGTCTCCGGAAGGGGATATCTGGACGTATGACCGGGGAGGGGGGCTTGCAAGTGTGGTCGCCCGCGGCGGACCGCGCTCGGCGAGCCGACATCGCCCCCGTCGATGATGCAGCGTTGTCCTGCTCGCCGGTCGACCTCGGACCGTTCAAGATGGCGACGATGTCGGTCACGGCGCGCGGCCAGGTCACCTCCTGGAGGGAGGTCCTGCAGCGCCTCGGCGTCCGGCCAGGCGAGAGAATCACCCTCGAGTCGCTGCCCGACGGCCGGGCGGAGCCCCAGGCGGAACGGCCGAAGGACACCTGGGGGATCCGAGAGGCGTCCCGAAGACCCGCGCCGCCGCGCGACCTGCGCCACCATCCCGCCATCGGCGACCCCACACCCGGGCTGTCACGCCACCCGCGTCGCCCATCGGCAAAACAGCGATGAAACTCCAGACCGTTCCAACACAGCCTGGACGGCGGGAATGAGCGGGTTCACGCAGGAACGCCTTATCCCACCTCCGGCGCCCGCTCGCCGGCCCGCACCGCTACCTTCAATCGGTTGGCCGGCGGCGACAGCGGGCAGACGTAGGCGGGCGAGTAGGAACAGGACGGATTGTAGGAAAAGTTGAAGTCCAGCACCGTCCGGCCCTCGGCGTCCGATCCGAGGTCGGCGCTCTTGATCGTGTCGAGCAGGTAGCGGCCCCCGCCATAGGTCTCCGACCCGGAGGTCGCGTCGGCGAAGGGCAGGAACACGCCGCCGCAATAGCCCGCGAGCCAGTAGAGCGTGAGCTCCCCGCCGAGAGCATCGGCGAGGCCGCACGTCCGCGCGAAGGGCGTGAGCGTCAGGGCGCCGTCGTGCCCGGCCTCGGCCGTCACCGCTTCCGCCGACAGCGGCACGAGGTCGACCGCGAAGCGCAGCGCCGGGTCGTAGTCGAAGACGGGCAGGCCGTCGAAGCGCTCCCGGGCCGCGGGCTCCAGCGGAGACTGCGGATGGCCGCGGAACAGCCCGTCGCGCGTCGCGCGCCACAGCGCCCAGGCGCGGCGCGGGTCGCGTTCGGCCCGCACAGCGCCGTAGAGGTCGGCGACCCGGCGGCGCCAGTCCCACAGGGCCTCGTAACCGCCGGTCGGATCGACGGCGGCTTCGGACATCGACATCGCAGACCTCGGACTCGGCTTCACCGGCGACACAGATGGGGCGCGACGCGCGCTCCGACACCGCCGAGCCCGACGCCTGCTCAGATGTGGTAGGTGAAATCGTCGATCACGGTGGCGGCCCGCCGGCGCATCTCGGCCACGGAGGTGCCGTCGAGCAGTTCGGCGGAGAGGTCGCGCACCTGGGTCATCAGGAGCCGCACCGAGCAGCTCCCGACGTCGGTGCAATCGTCGCAGGGGCGATAGCGCGTGCGGCTCGCGCAGCCGATCGGCGCCAGCGGGCCGTCGAGCGCCCGGATCGCCGCGCCCGCCATGATCTCGTCGGCCGGCCGGGCCAGGCGGTAGCCTCCGTTCTTGCCCTTGCGCGCCAGCACGAGCCCGGCGTTGCGGAGGTCGCCGAGGATGGCGTCGAGGAACTTCTTGGGGATCGCCTCCGCGGTGGCGATCTCCGCCGATTGCGCGGTCGCGTCCCGCGGGAGGCCGGCGAGGTGGACCAGGGCCTTGAGGCCGTATTTGCCCTTGTTGGTCAGCATCGAGACCCGCGCGTCGCGGCACGGACCGGAGGACACCGGCCGAACGCCGCGCCGGCGATCTTCGCCCCACCTATAGCGTTCGCCTGCGGCGCGCGGAAGCGCCGTCGCGTGTCAGCTCGGCTCGACCTCGGGCACAGATCGGGTGGGGCGCCGCAGGCGGCGCATCACGGCGGACCAGAAGCCCTCGTCGGCGACCGATCCCCGGTCGGCCTCGCGGGTCTCGGCCGCTCTCTCGGCGGGCTCCGCGTCGTCGGGGCCGGCGCCGAGGCGCTCGCCCTCGGGCCAGAAGAAGGTCGCCGTCAGCATGTCGACCGTCATGACATCCTCCGATCCGGGGCGCCGCAGGGCACTGCGGGCAACTTGCAGCAAACGTGCCAAGGCTTTCGTCCGGCCGGCACGGAGCGCGCCGTCGACGCTGCCGTGGAATGCCCTATCCGCGCTGCCCGAACTGCTCGGCCTCGAAGGTGGCCTGTGCGCGGCGGCCCTGCAGGACGATGGTGCGGCCCTGAAACGCGTCGATCAGAGCGTAGGTCCTGTCGCGCTGCAGGCGGTTCCAGTTCCAGGCGTAGCGCAGGAACTGGAGGTCGACCCGCTCGGGGCAGCCGGCCGCGGCGTCGGCCCGGACGCGGCCGTAGCCGGTGGCGATCCGCCGGAGGATCCGCGCCGTCGTCAGCCAGGACGGCAGGTCGAGGTAGACCAGCGTGTCGGCCCGTTCGAAGCGGGACGCGATCACGCCCTTGTAATTGCCGTCGATCACCCACGCCGGGAGCGCCGCCATGCGCTCCACCTCGGCGTGGAACTCCGCCTTCGGGGCCGCCACCCAGCCCGGGCGATGGAAGGCCTGGTCGAGGTGGAAGACCGGCAGGCCGTGCCGGGCGCCCAGGCGCCGCGCCAGCGTGGACTTGCCGCTGCCGCAGGGGCCGAGGATCATGACGCGTCGCATCGGCGGGGTCCGTCCCGGGTCGCGGGCGCCCTGCTTACGGCGTCTGCGCGGCCCGATCCACCATCAGCGGGGGAGGCCCATCCTCAATGCGCCCCGCCGCCCCCGCCCGCCTTCACGGGCCGGCTCATCAGGGGCGTCACGGCGACCAGCGCGACGAAGAGCAATGTCAGGGCCAAGAAGACGTCGCCGAGCGACATCGTCAGCGCCTGCCCGCGCACCATCAGGGCGAGCCTCTTCGTGGCCGATACGGCGGCGTCCGACCCCATGCCGGCATAGGCCTGCGTGAGGGCTGACAGCGTGGCCTCCGCCTGCTCGTGGCCCCAGGCGACGCTCTCGTGCAGGCGCTGGAGATGCAGGTCCCACCGGTCGTTGATCAGCGTGTTGATGCAGGCGAGCCCCACCGCGCCGCCGAGGTTGCGGGTGAGGTTGTAGAGGCCCGAGGCGTTCTTCAGCCGCGCCGGCGGCAGCGTGCCGAGCGCCACGTTGTTGATCGGCACCATGGCGGTCATCAGCGAGAAGCCGCGCAGCACCTGGGGCACCAGCAGCTCCCAGAAGTCCCAGTCCTTCGTGATTCCGGATGCCATCCAGGTGCCGAGCGCGAAGCCCGAGAAGCCGATCGCGATGAGGATCCGGGGGTCGACCTTGCCCATCAGCCGGCCGACGATCGGCGCCGCCACGAACATGCACAGGCCCGACACGAACATGGTCTCGCCGATCTGCAGCGAGTCGTAGCCGCGCACCCGCGCGAGGAAGATCGGGTAGACGTAGGTCAGGCCGTAGAGCCCCACACCCATGACGAAGGAGAAGAGCGAGCCGAAGGCGAAGTTGCGGTTCTGGAAGGCCGACAGGTCCACGATGGGCTGCTTCGCCGTGAAGGCCCGCCAGAAGAACAGGACGGCGCCCAGGACGGAGATCACAAAGCAGATGAGCACGAGGTCTTCGGAGAACCAGTCCTTCTGCGGCCCCTCTTCCAGCACGTATTCCATGCCGCCGAGGAAGCCCGCCATTCCGAGGAGGCCCCACCAGTCGAAGCGCTCGAGCAGCGTGAGGTCGGGCTCGTCGAAGTCGATCAGGAACCACGCCATCAGGGACACGACGATGCCGGGGCCGACGTTGACGAGGAACAGCCAGTGCCACGAGAAGAGGTCGGTGAGGTAGCCGCCGACCGTCGGCCCGATCGTGGGCGCCAGCGTCGCCACGAGGCCGATGACGGGTCCGACGATCGGCTGCTTCTCGCGCGGGAAGATCGTGTAGGAGGCGGCGAAGACCGTCGGGATCATGGCGCCGCCGACGAAGCCCTGCAGGGCGCGGTAGACGATCATCTGGTCGATGGTCGTCGCCGTCGAGCACATGAAGCTCATGGCGGTGAAGCCGGCGCAACTCGCGAAGAACAGGTAGCGCGTCGAGAAGGCGCGCGACAGGATCCCCGAGAGCGGGATCATGATCACCTCGGCGATGAGGTAGCTCGTCTGCACCCAGGCCACCTCGTCGGACGACGCCGAGAGGCCCGCCTGGATCTCGGACAGCGAGGCCGAGACGATCTGGATGTCGAGGATCGCCATGAACATGCCGAACACCATGGCGATGAAGGTGATCAGCCGGCGGGTGTCGGTCGACGCCTGGCGGGCAGGCGCGCCCGAGATGGGGTGCTTCGGGAGCGTCGCGGATGCGGCCGCCACGGCGCCGGTCCTCACTGCGCCGCGGCGCTGCGGGGCGCCGCCTCGGCATGGGCGAGGCCCAGCGACGCGGCGGCGGCCCGCACGGTCCGGGTCACGCTGTCGATGATCGGCGCCACGGCCCCGGCGATCGTCGGGGCCGGTTGGCCGGCGTCGCGCGTGTGGACCTCGACGTCGACCGACAGGCCCGGCCGCAGGATCCCCTCGCGGGCGACCGCCGCCGGCACCGCGATGCGGACGGGGAGGCGCTGCACGATCTTGGTGAAATTGCCCGTCGCGTTCTCGGGGGGCAGCATGGAGAACTCGGCCCCGGAGGCCGGCGCGATGCTCTCGACCGTGCCGGTGACCTCCCGGTCGCCGTAGGCGTCGGGCCTGATGGTGACGACCTGGCCGGGCTTCAGCCGCCCCACCTGGGTCTCCTTGAAGTTGGCCTCGATGTAGGCGCTGTCGAGCGGCACCAGCGAGAGCAGACGGCCGCCGGTCTGGACGTACTGGCCCGGCTGCACCGACTTGTTGCCGATCACCCCGTCGAAGGGCGCCCGGATGGTCGTGAACGACAGGTCGCGGTCGGCGCGGGCGAGCACGGTCACGAGTTCGGCGCGCACCTTCTGCGCCTCGACGCCCTGTGCCTTCAGCACGTCGATGGCGGCCTCGGCCGAGGTCACGGCCGCCTGTTCGTTGGCGACGGCGGCGTCGGCCCGGTCGCGGTCGGCGCGGGCCTGGTCGAGGCGCTGCTGCGTCCCGTAGCTCGAATGCATGAGGCTCTCGGCCCGCTCGAACTCGGCCGAGAGGCGGACGGCGTCGGCCTTGGCGGCCGCCACCATGGCCTTGGCCTGGTCGACGCCGGCGGCGCCGGCCACGACCTGCCGCCCGATCCGCGCCACCGTGGCATCCTGCGTGTCGATCTTCGCCCGCGCGGCATCGACGGCGTTGCGGTAGTCGCCATCGTCGATGCGCGCCAGCACCTGGCCGGTCTTGACGACCGCGTTGTCCACCACGGGGACGGCGCTGACGTAGCCCGCCACCTTGGCGGCGATGGTCGACATGTCGGCCTTGACGTAGGCGTCGTCCGTCGAGACCAGGAAGCGGCCCTCGACGAAGTAGCGGTAGCCCTCGTAGGCACCGCCGCCCATCGCGGCGACGAGGAGAAGCGGCAGCACGACACGCTTCCGTCTGCGCCTGGGCGGTGCGGTCGTGGCCACGGGCGGCAGGATCTCCCCCGCCCTCGTCGCGACCGGCGGGGCGGCCGACCGCAGCGCGACCGCACCTTCGGATGGGACCGCGGCCTGGGCCGGGCCGCGCGCGGCCGCCTGTCCCGTGGTGGTCTCCGTCATGGCCGTCATCATCTGTTCCTCAACGCTGTCCGGCTCGGTAATACCGCATGGGAATGACTGAACCGTTCGGTCATTGATTGACTTACAGCAGGTCGCGTCGTAGATCAAGGGAGAACCGAACCGTTCGGTCAATCGACTGCTCGGGCCTGTCGCGCCGGAGAGGTCCGGCGGTTGACAATTCGGTGCTGCCGCTGCGCTCTATCGCGGGTGCGCCGCCCACCAGGAGCCCCGTGTGACCGCCTCATCCGTGCTGACCCGAGGCGACGTCGCAGGCGACCAGACTGCGCCGCATCGCGACGACAACGCCAAGCGTCGGCAGATCCTGGACGGGGCCCGCCGCGTCTTCCTGTCGACCGGCTTCGACGGCGCCAGCATGAACGAGGTGGCGCGGGCGTCGAAAGTGTCGAAGGGCACCCTCTACGTCTACTTCGCCAGCAAGGAGGAGCTCTTCGCGGCGCTGTTGCGCGACGAGAAGCGCGGTCAGGCCGAGCAGCTCTGCCATTTCGACGACGATGGGCCGGACGTGCGGGTCAACCTGCAGGCCGTCGGGGTCAGGTTCATGGACCTCCTGGTCAGGCCGGACTCGCTGGCGCACCTGCGCACCGTCCTGGCGGTCGCCCCGAAGTTTCCCGAGATCGGACGGGCCTATTACGAGGCGGGACCCGAGACCGGCCATCGGCGGCTCGCCCTCCAGCTCGACCGGCAGGTGGCGGCCGGGACACTGGCGATCGACGACACGTTGGTGGCGGCGCAGCAGTTCTTCGACCTGTGCAAGGCCGAGATGTTCCTCGAAGTCCTGCTCGGCGTCAGCCCGCGGCCGACGACGGCCGAGATGGCGGGCCAGGTCGGCCGCGCCGTCGACCTGTTCGTCAAGGCCTACGCGCCGACCCGCTGAGGCCGGCCCGGGCGGGTCGGCGCCTCTGAGGCGGCTGCAGCGGACGGGGTTGGGCCGACGGCGGCCGCGGCACGGACGCTCACGCCGCGTCCGACATCCCCGGCGACGCCGCCATGGCGTCCCGCACCTCGGCCACGATCTCGAAGGACCGCAGCCGCGCCGCGTGGTCGTGCACCATGGCGGTCACCAGGATCTCGTCCGGCCGGTGCTCGGCCACGAAGGCCTCGAGCCCGCGCCGGACCGTGTCGCGCGACCCCACGATGGCCTGGGACAGCGCGCTCTGCAGCACGGTCTGCTCCCGCGGATCCCACCCGTGTGCGGGGTCGGCCTTCGGGCGCGGCAGCTTGCCGGGCGTGCCGAGCCGCAGGTTGATGAACTGCTGCTGGACCGACGTGAACAGGCGCCGTGCCTCGTCGTCGGTGTCGGCGGCCGTGACGTTGAGGCAGACCATCATGTGGGGCTTCGCCCGCCCGGCGGAGGGCTGGAAACGGTAGCGGTAGATCGCCGCCGATTCGCGCATCTGCGCGGGCGCGAAATGCGCCGCGAAGGCGTGCGGCAGGCCCAGCGCCGCGGCGAGCTGGCCGCCGTAGGTGCTCGATCCCAGGATGAAGAGCGGCACCTCGAGCCCCGCCCCCGGCACCGCCTGGACCTGCTGGCCGGCCTCGGCCCGCTGGAAATAGTGCTGGAGTTCCAGCACGTCGCGCGGAAAACCCTCGGCGTCGGACAGGTTGCGGCGCAGCGCCCGCGCCGTGATGCCGTCCGAACCCGGCGCGCGGCCGAGGCCGAGGTCGATGCGGCCCGGAAACAGCGCCGCCAAGGTGCCGAACTGTTCGGCGATGACCAGCGGCGAATGGTTCGGCAGCATGATCCCGCCCGCCCCGACGCGGATCGTCGACGTGCCGTCGGCGACGTAGCCGATCACCACCGACGTCGCCGCCGACGCGATGCCGGGCATGTTGTGGTGCTCCGCCAGCCAGTAGCGGTGGAACCCCAAGCGCTCGGCGTGCCGGGCGAGATCGCGCGTGTTGCGGAGCGCCTCGCCGGCGTCGGAGCCCTCCGGCACGGGGCAGAGGTCGAGGACGGAGAAAGGGATCATGAGCACGCCTGAGTGTCTGGCCGTCTGCTGTCTCGGGCCTGACCAGCCCCGCGAGCAGCCTTGATCTCCCAACATAGGAACGGCGGCGCGCTGCCCAAAGGGGGATGGATGAGGCCGGGTGGATGGGTTGAGGGCTCGACGGGTCCAACCCGCGCCGACCGCTACCGCTGATTGCTGCAACGCACAAAGAACCTGAAACTTCGTTGCACCGCCCACGTAACTCGATCGAGCGGCTGGCGGCACCCCTGTGACGATCGCCAGGCGACCGCTCACGCTGGCGAGCCGGCGCTTCACGCGAACCGTCGAGACAGCGCCCATGCCTCGATCGACGCCCGCCCGTTCGGCCGCACGTATCGCGGCTTTCGCACCAGCCTTGGCGGCGGTCGTCGCTCCCGGACCGGTCTCGGCCCATGTGAAATGGTTTTGCGGTGCCGTCGACCTCACGGCACCGCCGGTGGCGTTCGGTCATGTGCTGTCGCCGCTGTTCCTGGCGACGGCACTCGGCTTCCTGGTGCTGGTCTTCGCCGGGCTCGCCGCCGATGGCTGGCTGGCCGCTGTCCGGCCGGGCCTGCTGACGACCGGCGGGCGCCTCGCGCGCGTCGAGGAATGGTTGGTCCGGGCCGGCATCGGGGTCTACTGCCTGCTGCTCTGGGACGATGCCGCGGTCGCCCCCTGGGGCCACATCGCAGACGCCATTCTCACGCCGGAACTGCTGGGTCACGACAGGATCGTCGACTGGCTGCAGATCGCGGTGGCTGTCCTGGTGCTCTATCGCGGCACCTGCGGCTTGGCCGCGCTGGCGCTGGCCGGGCTCGTCGGACTCGGGGTGCTGCGCTACGGCCTCTTCCACATGACGGATTACGTCTATTTCCTCGGTTTCGCCGTCTACCTGGCCCTGACGTCGACGCAGAACCCACGCTGGCGCCGCTGGCGCATGCCCTTGCTCGGCGCCGCCCTCGGCTTCAGCCTCATGTGGACCGCGATCGAGAAGTTTCTCTATCCGGGGTGGACCGCGCAGATCCTGGCGCTACACCCCGACATCACGGCGGGTTTCCCGATCAAGACCGTCATCGTGATCGCGGGCTTCGTCGAGTTCAGCCTGGCCTTCTACCTCGTCACGGGACGTGGCCTGCTGCGGCTCGGCGCGCTCGCCCTGATGGTGGTGTTCATCAGCGCCATGCCGGAATTCGGGCATCTCGACGTCGTCGGGCACCTTCCCATCCTGGCGATCTTGACAGCCGTCATCCTGCGGGGCGCGACGCCTCTGCACGACCGGTTGCGGTTCACCCTGCGACGGCCCCTCCTCAATGCGGCAGGCGTCTGCGGGCTGTATGTCGTCACCCTGTTCGGCATGATGGCGCTGTATTACGGGCTTCAGCTCACGGCTCGGGCCTGAGCTGGCGGGCGGAACCGGCGCCTCTGAGGCTGCCGCCGGCACACGCCAGCTCGACCGTGCGAGGCTGTCCGACGACTGGCGTCGAGATGTCGTTTCGGCGTCAGCCTGACGGGCTCTAGCGCGTTTCGCCTTGGCGTTTCCTCGTCCAGGGGTCTAGAACCGCTGTCGATTTCGTTCGTCTCGCCGATCCCGAAAGCAATCGATGCCCCCCTATCGCTCCCGTACCACGACCCACGGCCGCAACATGGCCGGCGCCCGCGGATTGTGGCGCGCGACCGGGATGAAGGACGGCGACTTCGGCAAGCCCATCATCGCGGTGGTCAACAGCTTCACGCAGTTCGTGCCCGGTCACGTCCACCTGAAGGACCTCGGCCAGCTCGTGGCGCGCGAGATCGAGAGCGCCGGCGGCGTCGCCAAGGAGTTCAACACCATCGCGGTCGACGACGGGATCGCCATGGGCCATGACGGCATGCTGTACAGCCTGCCATCGAGGGAGGTCATCGCCGACAGCGTCGAGTACATGGTCAACGCCCATTGCGCCGACGCCATGGTGTGCATCTCCAATTGCGACAAGATCACCCCCGGCATGCTGATGGCGGCGCTGCGCCTCAACGTCCCGGCCGTCTTCGTCTCCGGCGGCCCGATGGAGGCCGGCAAGGTCGAGCACCGCGGAAAGATCAAGGCGCTCGACCTCGTCGACGCCATGGTGGCGGCCGCCGACGACGACTACACCGACGAAGAGGTGGAGGTCATCGAACGCTCGGCCTGCCCGACCTGCGGCTCGTGCTCGGGCATGTTCACCGCCAATTCGATGAACTGCCTCACCGAGGCGCTCGGCCTGGCGCTGCCCGGCAACGGCTCGACGCTCGCCACCCATGCCGACCGTCGCCGCCTCTTCGTCGAGGCCGGACACCTCATCGTCGACGTGACGCGCCGCCACTACGAGCAGGACGACATGAGCGTCCTTCCGCGCTCGATCGCCAATTTCGAGGCCTTCGAGAACGCCATGACGCTCGACATCGCCATGGGCGGCTCGACCAACACGGTGCTGCACCTCCTCGCCGCCGCCCACGAGGGGGAGGTCGATTTCACCATGTCGGACATCGACCGGCTGTCGCGCCGCGTGCCCTGCCTGTGCAAGGTCGCGCCCGCCAAGGCCGACGTGCACATGGAGGACGTGCACCGCGCCGGCGGGATCATGGGGATCCTGGGCGAACTCGACCGCGCCGGACTGATCCACAGCCATTGCGGCTCGGTCCACGCGGGATCGCTCGGCGCCGCGCTCGACCGCTGGGATGTGATGCGGACCGGGAGCGAGACGGTGCGGGACTTCTTCCGCGCCGCGCCCGGCGGCGTGCCCACCCAGGTGGCGTTCAGCCAGGAGCGCCGCTACGAGGACCTCGACACCGACCGTCAGGGCGGCGTCATCCGCGAACGCGCGCATGCCTTCAGCCAGGACGGCGGCCTGGCGGTGCTCTACGGCAACTTGGCGGAAGAGGGCTGCATCGTGAAGACGGCGGGCGTCGACCCGTCGAACCTCGTGTTCGACGGCACGGCCCGGGTCTTCGAGAGCCAGGATGCGGCCGTCGACGCCATCCTGACCAACCGCGTCTCGCCAGGGCAGGTCGTGCTGATCCGCTACGAGGGCCCGCGCGGCGGCCCCGGCATGCAGGAGATGCTCTACCCGACGAGCTACCTGAAGTCGAAGGGCCTCGGCAAGCTCTGCGCCCTCGTCACGGACGGGCGGTTCTCGGGCGGCTCCTCCGGGCTGTCGATCGGCCACGTCTCGCCGGAGGCGGCCGAGGGCGGCACGATCGCGCTCGTCGAGGAGGGCGACCGGATCTCCATCGACATCCCCAACCGCGCGATCCACCTCGACGTGCCGGACGCCGAACTGGCGCGCCGCCGCGCCGCCCAGGTCGAGCGCGGCTTCAAGCCCGCGGAGGCGAGGAAGCGCAAGGTGACGACGGCGCTCAAGGCCTACGCCGCCATGACCACCAGCGCGTCGCGCGGGGCGGTGCGGGTGCTGCCGGAGTGAGGTGATGCTCTCGTGAAAGTGCGAGAGATCATCCGTCTCATCGAGGCGGATGGATGGTCTCTCGCGGTGACGCGGGGCTCACACCGCCAGTACAAGCATCCCGACAAGCCGGGCCGCGTGACGATCGCCGGTAAGCCGTCCGACGACGTCAAAGCCGGTACACTCGCCAGCATCACGAAGCAGGCAGGACTGTGAGGGGCTCGGGATGCGTTACGCCATCGTGATCGAAAAGGCCGACCACAACTATTCCGCCTATGCTCCCGACCTGCCCGGATGCGTGGCGACGGGCGACACTATCGCCGAGGTCGAGCGCGAGATGCGGGACGCGATCCGCTTTCACCTCGAAGGGCTGCGCGAGGACGGATTCACCCCCCCTGTCCCGACCAGCGTCGTCGACTACATGGAAGCCTGACCGGATCTCGATCAGCTTCGGGCGGGCGAAGTCCTGTCGCATCGAGTCCCGAGGACGGGGCGGCGTTCGAGGCCGACATAGCGCCGTCGCCGCAGATGTGGCGCCGGAGCGGAACGGTAACGACCCATGTGACGACAGCGCTCAGAGGCTACGCCGCCCTGATGACCAGCGTGTCGCGCGGGGCGGTGCGGGTGCTGCCGGAGTGAGAGGAACGAGCGTGGCGGTGTTAGAACGGCCACAGCCGTCGAGCTCGATTGGGATCCGCCGAAGGCGGCCCGCATCGGTAAGCACGGCATCACCTTCGAAGAAGCCTCGACCATATTCCTGGATCGGCTTGTCCTGACGGTCCAAGACCCGGACAGCTTCGACGAGGAGCGCTGGATCACCATAGGTCAATCCTCGAAAGGGCGCCTCTTGTTGGTGGTCCATCCCTGGAATGAGCGCGATCCGGGGCGGGCTTCAGCCCGGCTTATCTCTGCACGGCGTCCCACCAGAGCCGAAACGTGGCATTATCGCGAGATCCCATGAGAGACGAATACGATTTCACGAAAGGCGAGCGGGGCCGCTTCTTCCGAGAGGGAGCCACACTCTCCATACCCATCCATCTCGGATCCGACATCCTGGTGTCCCTCCGAGAACGTGCCGAAAGCCAGGGCGTGTCATCAGGCACGCTGGTGAATGGCCTCCTGCGCCAAACAATCGCGGCATCAGCGCCGGCGAACTCCGTGGGACATGCGGAACCTTGATCTTGAGGAACGCCGCCGACCCGGTCGCGCCGGTGGCGCGAGCCGCTTTCTGAGATCTACGTGAGGATCACGCCAGAACGGCTCCGCGCACTCGAAACTCTCCGTCGAGCATGATAGTCGGAGCCGACGGACGATACCGGTCGCGTCGCCTCTCATCAGGTTGCAACCCATGTCGCTCGACGCAGCCCTCGCCCCCAACGCCGACCAGGTCGCCTACTGGAACGGCGACAACGGCGACAAATGGGCCCGGCTCCAGGAGCGGCTCGACGGCCTCTTCGCGCCCATCACGGCCCCCGCGGTCGCGGCGGCCGGAGCCCGTCGCGGCGACCACGTCCTGGACGTCGGCTGCGGGTGCGGCGACACCGTGCTGGCTCTCGCCGAGGCAGTCGGCCCGACGGGCCGCGTGACGGGCGTCGACATCTCGGCGCCGATGCTCGGCGTCGCGGGCCGCCGGATCGCGGCGCGCGGGCTGACCCAGGCGGCGGTGCTGGAGGCCGACGCCGCCGCCGAGCCCTTCGCGCCCGGCTCGGTCGACCTCGTCGTCTCGCGCTTCGGCGTTATGTTCTTCGACGCCCCGGTCGAGGCCTTCATCAACGTCCACCGGGCCTTGAAGCCGGGCGGACGGCTGTTCTTCGTCTGCTGGCGGCCGTTCAAGAACAATCCCTGGTTCGCCGTGCCCTACAAGGCCGCGGTGCCGCACCTGCCGGAGCAGGAGAAGGCCGACCCCGAGGCGCCCGGCCCCTTCGCGTTCGCGGACCCCGACCGGGTGCGGCGCGTTCTGGGGCTGGCGGGCTTCCGCGACGTCGCGGTCGAGCCCTTCGATACGGTGCTCACGCTGGGTACCCCCGGCACGATCGAGGACACGTTGCACTTCGCCGTGCAGATCGGCCCCGTGTCGCGGGCACTGGCGTCCGGCACCGCCGAGCAGCGCGAGGCCGCCGAGCGCGCCGTCGCCGAGGCGCTGCGGGCGATCGACGGGCCCGAGGGCATCCGGCTCGGCGCGCAGTGCTGGTTCGTGTCGGCTTTGGCCTGACGCCGATACGAAGAGGCTCCCGACGGCCTTGCCGCGGGAGCCCCGGTCGGCGCGATGTCGCCCGGCGTCAGTCGCCGGTGCCGGCGCTGGGGGAGAACAGGTCAGCCTTGCCGGGCTTGCCGTCCCACTCCTTGCCGTCGGAGGGGCCTTCCTTCTTGACCGAGATGTTGGGCCAGGCCTTGGCGTATTCGGCGTTGAGGCCGAGCCACTTCTCCAGACCCGACTCGGTGTCGGGCTTGATGGCTTCGGCCGGACATTCGGGTTCGCACACGCCGCAGTCGATGCATTCGTCGGGATGGATCACGAGCATGTTCTCACCCTCGTAGAAGCAATCGACGGGGCACACTTCGACACAATCCATGTACTTGCACTTGATGCAGTTCTCGACGACGACGTAGGTCATGTGCTGTCCTTTGGCGCGCTTACGAAGCCGTGGATGCGATTCCTGGGCGCGGTGCGGACCCTGAGGTCCGACGACGGCCCGTGCTACTGACTTTGACCGGCCCGTGCAAGCGCGGGTCCCGGGCGACGATGCCGCGTAGGGGTCAGTCTTCCGCACCGTCGTCGTCGAGGGCGTCGTCGCCGGCGTCCGCCGCAGCGGCAGGGCGAGGCGCCAGGTCCTCGTAGAGCGTCCGTGCCTCGGTGGCGGGGCCGCGGCGATCCCCGGGCGCCAGCACCTTGAGCACGCGGACATGGCGCTCGAGCGCCACCGTGACGACGTCCCCGGGCTTCACGACCTTCGCCGCCGTCCCGACCCGCGCCGAGTTCACCCGGACATGCCCGTCCGTCACCAACCGGGCGGCCAGGGACCGGGTCTTCACCACGCGCGTGAACCAGAGCCACTTGTCGAGGCGCTGGCGCGCGGGCTCGGGGGCCGCCGAGGGAGGGGCGTGGCCTGGCAAGCGGGGTCAGGTCTCCTTCTTGCCGCGCTCGAGTTCGACCTTCAACGCCATCAGCTTCGCGAAGGGCGAGTTCGGATCGGGCTGCCGGTCGCGCGCGGCGGGGCGAGGCTCGCTCGAGAACGCCTGCGGCCCGCGCTGGTTGTCGCGGCGGCCCTCGCCACCTCTGCCCTCGCCGCGGGGTCCGCCGCCGCGACCCTCGAAACGGTCCCGCCCGTTGCGCGCCGGGCCACCGCCCTCGCGCGGTGGCCGGGCCGCACGCTCGTCGACCCTGGGGGCCTCGGCGACTGGCGCGGCGGCGTCCCCGACCGGCTGCATGGGAGTGCCGTCGGCAGCCACGGGTGGCCGGCGGTCCCGATCGAAGCGTCGGTCGCCGCCCGGACGGGCGTTCGGCCCGCGATTGTCGGGACGCGGACGCTGGAAGCGGCGGTCGTCGCGGTGCTCCGCGGGCTGCCCCTCGGCTGCCACGACGCCATCGGCCGCCTGCGGCGCGGGCCCGCGACGATGGTCGGGGCGACCGCCATCGCGGCGTTGGCCGCGCTGATCCGGCCGGCGCTGGGTGTGGTGGTTGGTCCGATGCGGACGCCACACCTCGAGCAGCACCGGCTCGGCCGGCGCCGCCGCTTCGTCGGCGGAAGCGCTCTCGGGAGCGGGCGCGTCGTCGCCGGCAGGCGCGGCGTCCGACGCCGGCGTCGCCTCCGACATGACTTCGATGTCCGACGAGGGCGCGACCTCGGCCACGATGGCCTCGGGCGCGGATTCGGCCTCGGGCGGAGCCTCCTCGGCGGGCGCCGACACCGGAGCCTCGCCGGTGGGGGCCGGCGTCTCCTCGGCGGGTGCGGCCTCGGCGGCGGCAGATGTCTCGGTGGCCGCGGCGTCTTCCGGCGGAAGAAGGGCGGCGTGGGGTTCGGCGTCCGACACCGTCGCGGCCTCGGGCTCGGGCGGGACGTCGGCGGAGCGTGACAGGCCGGTGCCTTCGATCAGCGCGCCGTCGTCGACCGGGATCTCGGCGCGGCCGGCCTCCGCGGCGCCGGCCTCCGCCGAGCTCGTCTCGGCGTCGGGCGCCAGCGCCTCGGCGGGCTCGCTGGCTGCATGTTCCGCCGCCGCCACGGGCTCAGCCGTCTCCGGGACCGCATCGCCGGCGACGGGTTCGGCCTCGGCGGCCGGGACGGCGGGCTTCAAGGGCTCGACAGCGGCGGCGGGCAGCAGCGGCACCGTGATGGCGGGGCCGGCGCGACGGTCGAGCACGTAGCCCAGGGCCTTGAGGATGGAGGCGAAATCCTCCCCCGAGCAGCCGGCCAGCGACGTCATCTGGACCGTGGTGACGAAGCCGTCGTTGTCGGCCGTGCCGGGAGGCGGGGCGCCGGGCGTGGTGCCGGGACGGTAGGCGATGGCGGGGCGGATGAGATCGGCCAGCCGCTCCAGGATGTCGACCCGCACCGCCCGCGTGCCACAGACCCGGAACCCGGCTGCCCGATAGAGGCCCTTGGGGACGTCGGGATCGGCCACGAAGGAGGTGCGGCCGGAGGCGGCGAGGTGCGGGACCTCGTCGAGCCCCTTGACGGTCTCGACGCCGCCGTGGAGCAGCGCCCAGAGCTGGGCCGCCAGGGCGCGCGGCGCCGGTTTCACCAGGGCCGGCAGGTAGATATGGTAGGCGCCGAAGCGCAGGCCGAGCTTGCGCAGCGTGCCGCGGGCCGCCTGGTCGAGGCTCTTCATCTCGTCGGCGACGCGGGACCGCTCGAGCACGCCGAGCGCTTCCGCCACCTGGAACGCGATGCCGCGCAGGATGCCCTCGAGCCCCTCGCCGGCCTCGAGTTCGAACAGCACGCCGAGGTGCTTCTTGACGTGCTGCGCCAACCACAGGTCGAGCCGACGCTGCACCGTCTCCAGCGCCGGGCCGGTGAGGTACTCGTCGGCGACGATGCGGGCGCGGGGCTGGAGCAGCTTGTCGCCTGCGGCGAGCTTGGCCACGGGGTCGCCGAGCCAGCGGATCGTGCCGTCGTTGGCGAGGGCGAAGCTCTCGTCGACCGCCGCCGCGAAGCGTTCGGCGCGGGCCTCGATCTCGCCGCCCAACGCCTTGAGGGCGGCGGCGTTGAGCGCCTTGGCGGCCTCGCCCGCGGCCTGCGGGTCGGGCGTGAACCGAAAGCCGTGCAGTTGGCCGACGTGCTGGCCTTCCACCATCACGTCGCCGCCCGCCGTGATCTCCGCTTCCAACATCGCATTCTCTCTCAGGCGCCGCATCAGCACGCTCGTCCGCCGGTCGACGAAGCGCTGGGCCAGTCTCTCGTGCAAGGCATCGGACAGCCGATCCTCTAGCTGACGCGTGACGCCCTGCCAATGCTCGGGATCGCCGAGCCAGTCGGGCCGATTGGCGATGTAGGTGAGGGTGCGGACCTGGGCGATCCGCGCCGACAGCGCGTCGATGTCGCCCTCGACGCGGTCGTAGAGCGCGACCTGCTGGGCGTACCAGCTGTCGGGGACGCGGCCGGCCCGCACCACGTAGCCGAAGAGGGCCAGCGCCAGTTCGGCATGGGCCGCCGGAGACACCTTGCGGTAGTCGGGCACCTGGCACACGTCCCAGAGGCGCTGGACGTCGGCGCGCGTCTTGGCGATGCGCCGCACCGTCTCGTCGCGGGCCGCGATGTCGAGCACCATGACGTCCTCGGCGAGCGGCGCGCGGGTCAGCCCGTGCTCGTTGGGGAACACCTCCAGCGAGGCCTGCAGCGACTCGATCGTCGAGACGTCGAGGTCGGAGTTGCGCCATTGCAGCGTGGTGATCGGGTCGAAGCGGTGCTCTTCCAGCGCCGCCACGAGGTCCTCCTCGAAGCCCGGGCAGCGGCCCGTGGTGCCGAACGTCCCGTCCTTGACGTGGCGGCCGGCGCGGCCCGCGATCTGGCCGATCTCGGCGGGGTTGAGCCGGCGGTACTGCCAGCCGTCGAACTTGCGCTCACCCGCGAAGGCCACGTGGTCGACGTCGAGGTTCAGCCCCATGCCGATCGCGTCGGTGGCGACGAGGTAGTCGACCTCGCCGTTCTGGTACATCGCCACCTGGGCGTTGCGCGTGCGCGGCGAGAGCGCCCCCAGCACCACGGCGGCGCCGCCGCGCTGCCGCCGGATCAGTTCGGCGATGGCGTAGACCTCGTCGGCCGAGAAGGCCACGATGGCGGTCCGAGGCGGCAGGCGCGACAGCTTCCGCTCGCCCGCGAAGGCGAGGTTCGACAGGCGCGGACGGTTGATGATCGCCGCGCCCGGCAGCAGTCTCTCGATCATGCGCTGCATCGTCGAGGCGCCGAGCACCAGCGTCTCGGCGAGGCCCCGCCGATGCAGCAGGCGGTCGGTGAAGACGTGGCCCCGGTCGAAGTCCTGGCAGAGCTGGATCTCGTCGATGGCCAGGAACGAGACGTCGAGGTCGCGCGGCATCGCCTCGACGGTGCAGACCCAGTATCGCGGGTTGCGCGGCTTGATCTTCTCCTCGCCGGTGATCAGCGCGACGTGGTCGGCCCCCACCTTCTCGACGACGCGGCCGTAGACCTCGCGGGCGAGCAGGCGCAGCGGCAGGCCGATGATCCCCGAGGGATGCGCCAGCATGCGCTCGATGGCGAAATGCGTCTTGCCGGTGTTGGTCGGGCCGAGCACGGCCGTGACGGTGCGGGCCCGGACCTCGTCGCGGACGCCCCGCAGTGCCCCCGCGAGGGCGCCCGGCGCGGGCGGACCGCCCCGACGACGTTGATGATCCATGGGCCGGCTCGGACCTCGACGCTCGATCCTGGAGGTCCTCGGCCTCCCGCAGGAGCAGAGCCCATCGATCCCCGCCCGGCGACACCGGTCGTTCACCACGCCATGTCGGCCCCCATGGCCGAGTTTTCAACCCGGTCGCCCAGCGGAGGGCTCGGGGCGAGGCGGACCCGCGCGAGCGGCGAGGCCGGTGAGAGCCCTCAGCGCGTGCCGGCGGCCGTCACGGGCCCACCGAAGGACACGTCCGTGGCGTCGATCGTCACCATGCCGATCATGCTCATCACGGCGACGTGGTAGGGATAGACGAAGCGCGTGGAGCCGACCGGCGCCAGCCAGGTCTCCATGTCCTTGTTGTCGATCATGAACTTGTTCACCGGCCGATCGGGCCGGTAGCCCGAGATGGGCTGGTAGCGCGCCCCGCAGACCGCCACCGGCCCCGTGTAGGCGGGGGTCGACACCTGTTGCAGGCGCTTGAAGCTCAAGAGGACGTTGAACCGCACGCCGCCGTCGAAGAGCGGCAGGGTGCGGTCGCAGGCCGCGGGGCCGAGCACCGCGCCCGAGCCCGGCACCGGCATGATGAAGGAGCTCATCGGGTCGATGATGTTGTGGTGGTCGGCCGGCGTGAGCGGGATGCGGTCGGGCATCTGGACGTAGGGCGGGGTGATCTCGACCTGCGTGGCGGCGTTGCGCTCCTCGGCCATGCGGATCGTCAGCAGGTAATGCGGCGTGCCGGCCGTGGCGGCGAAGCCGGACGGCGTCACGTGGCCGTCCTTCAGCCGGCCGGCCGCCGTGGCGGCGCCCTTGGTGTCCACGAGGATGCCGGCGATGCCGGTCAGCTTGCCGGTCCCCTGGAGCTTGTAGTCGGTGGCGCCGACCGTGCCGTCGACGGTCGCGGTGCCGATGGGCAGGCCGATGAGGGCCACGCCGTATCGGAGATGCAGCGGCGTGGCGTCGGCGACGGGCGGTGCGGCGAGGGCGGAGGACCAGGCCAGGGCAGTGAGGGCCAGGGCGAGGACCGCTGAGGCCGGAACGGGACTTCTCATCGAATGGGCATCTCGGGACCGCGAGGGGCGAGGCGAAGGTCGTCGCCAGCGTTAACTCGCGGAGCTTGCGCGGGCAAAGCGGCTTCTTTCGGTCGGCTCGATGTGTTTCGACGTCCGAGGGGATGACGCGGGACGACCCGTGCGCCCGGGGAGCCCTACGATGTCCGGGTGACCGGCCCGCCAACCCCCGCCTCCGCTCATCCCGCCTTCCAGGCTGTAGGAAAGCCCGACATCGAGGCGGGCGTGATGGGTCGCACGTCGAGGTGCCACGCGATCAGGCGAGCCTGTTGCCGGCCCTCACCCCACCGCGGCCTCGGGCTGCTTCGCGTCGGCCCGCTCGCGCACCATCCTCTGGACCGCCGGGTGGTCGAGCTTGCCGGAGCCGAGCAGGGGGAGCTGGTCGACGACCATCACCTCGGACGGCATGGCCACGTCGGCGACGCCCCTGTCGCGGGCGTAGCTCTGGAAGGCGCTCCGGCTGGCGTCCTTCCTCTCCGTCACCAGGACGATCCGCTCGCCCTTGCGGACGTCGGGCAGGGTGGTGGCGGCGGAGTTGCAGTCGGTCCACAGGTCGGCCGCCACGGCCTCGAGCGCCGCCAGCGACACCATCTCGCCGGCGATCTTGGCGAAGCGCTTGGCCCGGCCCTTGATGGTGACGAAGCCCTCGCCGTCGATCGACACGATGTCGCCCGTGTCGTGCCAGCCCTCCGGCGGCGGTTCGAGCCGGCCGAGGTCGCCGCCGCGCACGTAGCCCAGCATGACGTTGGGGCCCCGCACCGAGAGCCGTCCGCCTCCCTCGACGCCGTCGACGGGCACGAGCCGGGCCTCCACGTCCGGCAGCAGCCGCCCGACCGTGCCGAAGCGGTTGAACATCGGCGTGTTCACCGCCAGCACGGGGCTGGTCTCGGTGATGCCGTAGCCCTCGAGGATCCGCAGCCCGAACTTCTCGAGATAGGTCTTGCGCGTCGATTCCTTCACCGCCTCGGCGCCCGCCACGACGAGGCGCAGCGAGCGGAAGTCGTAGGCGTTCGACGAGCGCGCATAGCCGGCCAGGAACGTGTCGGTGCCGAAGATGGCGGTCGCATTGATGTTGTAGACCAGCTCCGGCACGATCCTGTAGTGCAGCGGCGACGGGTAGAGGTAGACCGGCACGCCCGACACCAGCGGCAGCACCAGCCCGGCCATCAGGCCGAAGGCGTGGAACATCGGCAGGACCTGGACGATCTTGTCGTCGCGGCCGAAATCGATGCGGGCCGCCACCTGGGCCACGTTGGCTAGGAGGTTGCGGTGGCTCACCACCACACCCTTCGGCGCGCCCTCGCTGCCCGAGGTGAAGAGGATCGCGGCGGGGTCGTTCGGGCCGCGCGCCACCAGCGGTTCGCGGAATTTCAGCAGCGCGCGGATCTTGTCGCCGGTCGTCACGGTGGCACGCACGTCCTCGAGATAGACGAGCGTCACGCCCTCCGCCATGGCGGCCACGAGCTTGTCGAGCTTGGCCCGCTCGACGAAGGCGCGCGACGTCAGCACCGTGTCGACGCCCGCGGCGCGGCAGGCCGCCATCACGTTGGCGTGCCCGGAGGTGAAGTTGATCATGGCGGGCACCCGCCCGGCGGACTGCAGCGCCAGCACCGTGACGGCCGTGCCGGCGGCGGTGGGCAGCATCACCCCGATGGCCTTGCCCTCGGGCGCCAGCGGCATCAGCTTGGCGCCCAGCACCCGGAGGCCGATGGCGACGCGCTTGTACGTGAGGGCGCCGGCGACCGGGTCCTCCAGCGCCACGCGCTTCCAGCCGTGCTCCTCGCCGGCCGCGATCGTGGCCTCGACGATCGTGCGGTCGATCGGCGAGGTGCGGAAGGCCGCCTCCGACATCACGTCGTAGAGGGCGGCGCCGGCGGCCTGGCGGCGCTTCTTCCCGAACAGGCCCTCGGCCACGTGGACGTGACGCGGCTCCAGCACCTTGGCGTGGACCTTGGGGAGCATGCGGGGGCGCATGTGCCGGTCGGTCAGGTAGGAGAAGGGCGTGCGCTCGAGCCCCTCGATCCACACCGGCACGACGGGGACGCCCGTCTTCTCGGCGATGAGGCCGGCGCCGTCGTAGACCTTCATCAGACTGCCGGTGCGGGTGATGCGCCCCTCGGGAAAGATCACCAGCGTGTCGCCGCCGCGCACGGCGTTGATCAGCGCCCGCGTCGCCATGGGCTTCGACGGATCGATCGGCATGGCGTTGGTGAGCCGCAGGAAGGGCTTCACCCACCAGCGCGTCGCGATGGTGGCGTCGATGGCGAAGACCGGGTCCTTGTCGAGCAGCGACAGGGCGAGGCCGGCGTCGAGCAGGCTGACGTGGTTCAGCGCGATGATGGGGTTCGGGCCGGCCTTGGCGAAATTCTCGATGCCCTTGATGTCCAGGCGATAGAAGCAGCGCAGGATCATCGACAGGAGGTCGCGGAAGCCGCTGGTCGGCAGGTCGCGGAAGATCCACCAGGCCGCGGCGAGGTTGGCCACGCCCAGCACGCCGAAGAGCTGCGGCGTCGTGAGCCCGACGGCCTGGAGCACGGCGGTCGCGATGGCGCCCCCCACCATGAACCCGGCCGACAGGATGTTGACGGCGCCGATGTTGCGCGCCCGGTCCTCCGTGGTGCTCCAAACCTGGACGGCGGTGAACACCGGCACGATGAAGAGGCCGCCCGAGATCGCGATGCCGAGGAGGTCGACCGCGGCGTGGAGCCCGTCCCACCGCGACATGAGGTCGACGGCGCCGAGCGTCACGGCGCTGAGGAAATGGCCCGAGCCCCAGGCGAGGTCGAGCGAGAAGACGCCGAGGACGACGGCCGCCACCGCCGTCGGCAGCAGGATGACCCGGCCGGCCGACAGCCAGGAGGCGACGCCCGACCCCACCGCGATGCCGATGGAGAAGATCGCCAGCGCCGCCGTCATGGCGCCCTCGCTGCCGTGGAGATCGGACTTGACGAGGATCGGCAGCAGCGTCAGCGCCACGGCCCCGGTGAGCCAGAACCAGCTGACGAAGAGCCCGCAGGACCAGAGGCGCCGGTCCGCGTGGAGGTGGCGCACGAGCTGCCCGGTCGAGCGGAACAGGTTCGGGTCGACGTGGAGGCCGTGGTCTCCCTCGCCCGTGGCGGGGATCAGCAGGCTCGACCCCCAGCAGAGCAGCGCGAAGGCCGAGACCGCGAGGCCGTAGGCCAGCGCGTGGTCGTCCGTGGCGGCCCAGCCGCCCGCGATCGTGCCGAGCAGGATGGCGATGAAGGTGCCGCCCTCCACCAGCGCATTGCCGGTCGGCAGTTCGTCCTGGCGGAGCTGATCGGGCAGCATGCCGTACTTGACCGGGCTGAACAGCGCCGCGATGGCGGAGAACAGCACGAGCGCGACGAAGAGCAGCGGCAGCGACACCAGCACGAAGCCCAGCACCGAGAAGAGGGCCGCCGCCACCTCGGCGAGCTTCAGGCGCTGCGCCACCTGGGCCTTGTCGTAGCGGTCGGCCCATTGTCCACCGAGACCCGACAGGAGGAGCGGCGGGGCGACGAAGAGCGCGCCCGCCACCGTCACCAGCAGGGCGGCCGAGGTTCCGCCGACCTTGAACAGGATGAGGAACACGAGCGCGTTCTTGAGCACGTTGTCGTTGAAGGCCGAGAAGAACTGGCACCAGAACAGCGGTGCGAAGCGACGCGACGTCATCAGCGATCGGATCATGACGGCTCATCCTGTGGGCGACCGCGACGACGCCCGCCGAGGGCCCGACGCGCGGCGCAGCCGTGGTCGGCGGCGGACACCCTCTTAGCGGCGAACGCGGCTCGTGACGACTGCCAAGATGGAGGAGGGGCGTCCTGCGCGGGGCGCGAACGGAGATCGCGCGAGCGGTTCGGACCGCGTCGGTCCCGCATCGCGCGGTGGGGATGTGGCGGATCCTTGACGGGCCATCCGCCGGGGGCTCTATGCTGCCGGAAAGTGCGGGGCCGGGCGAAAAGCCCACGGGGAGGACGCGACGATGAGCCTGACGCGCGAAGACCGCAACCGCCGGATCGGCAGCGTGTTCCGGGTCGCCACCGGCAACTTCCTCGAGCAGTACGATTTCTTCGTCTACGGCCTCTACGCCGCGTCGATCGGCAGGACCTTCTTCCCGTCGGAGAACGAGTTCGCCTCGCTGATGGCGTCGCTGGCGGCCTTCTCGATCAGCTTCCTCATGCGCCCCTTGGGCGCGGTCGTGCTCGGCGGCTACATCGACCGGGTCGGACGGCGAAAGGGCCTGCTGGTCACGCTGGGGCTGATGGCGATCGGCACCTTGAGCCTCGGCCTGACGCCGGGCTATGCGTCGATCGGCGTCGCGGCACCGGTCATCATCCTGATCGGGCGGCTGCTGCAGGGCTTCTCGGCCGGGGCGGAACTCGGCGGCGTGTCGGTCTACCTCGCCGAGATCGCCACCCCCGGCCGGCGCGGCTTCTACACGTCGTGGCAGAGCGGCAGCCAGCAGGTCGCCGTGGTGTTCGCCGCCCTCCTCGGCGCGGTCCTCACCGCCGTGCTGGCGCCCGCCGACATGTCGGCCTGGGGCTGGCGCGTGCCGGTCCTGATCGGCTGCGCCATCATCCCGCTGATCTTCTGGCTGCGGGGGTCGCTGGAGGAGACGGAGGAGTTCCGCCGCATGCACAAGGCGCGGCGCAACAGCGAGTTCCTGCTCCTGCTCGGCGCCAACTGGCCGGTGGTGCTCATCGGCATGGGCCTCGTGGCGCTCACCACCACGCTGTTCTACTTCATCACCATCTACACGCCGACGTTCGGAATCCAGGCGCTGCATCTCGCCAGAGGGGACGTGCTGATCGTCACCGTCTGCGTCGGGCTGTCCAACCTCGTCTGGCTGCCGATCGGCGGCACGCTGTCGGACCGCTTCGGACGGCTGCCGCTGCTGGCGCTCGTGCCGGTCCTGGCGCTGCTGACCGCCTACCCGGCGATGGCCTG
This sequence comes from Lichenihabitans sp., assembly GCA_965214345.1. Taxonomy (GTDB): domain Bacteria; phylum Pseudomonadota; class Alphaproteobacteria; order Rhizobiales; family Beijerinckiaceae; genus Lichenihabitans. Next base: position 625,249 of record CBDCBJ010000001.1, read on the forward strand.
GCTCGCGGGCGCCCCGAGCTTTGGCAAATTGCTCGCGACGGAACTCCTGTTCTCCGCCTATTTCGGCCTCTACAACGGGGCCATGATCCCGTTCCTGTCGGAGATCATCCCGCAACAGGTGCGCACCGCCGCCTTCTCGCTCGCCTACAGCCTCGCCACGGCTCTGTTCGGCGGCGTCACCCCGCTGATCTCGACGTTTCTCATCGACAGGACGGGCGACCGGGCCGTCCCGGCGGCCTGGCTCAGCGCCGCCGCCGCCGTCAGCCTCGTCGCCGTGCTGGCGGCGCGGCTGACGGCGGGCGCGACCGCCCCGACGGGGACGCGGGTGCCCCTCGGGAGATCGCCGCTGGCCTGAGGGGCCTCAGCTGTGGAAGCGGAACACGTCCGGATGCGTGATGAGGTCCGCCTTGGTGACGCCGTCGAGCTTGATCGTGTCGGTGCGGCTCAAGTGGATCACGGCGTCGCCGTCGAGCGCCGACGTGGTGTGGCGCATCACCTGGGCCATCGTCTGGAACACCGCCTGCGGCAGGCTGACGACGTCGTGCTCGATCCCTGAAGGACTCTGGGTGGCGTTGAGGTAATTGAGGTTGGTGATCTCGTCCTGGCCGAAGCCGTGCTTGAACACGAAGGTCGTGTCGCCGGTGCCGTCGCCGGTGAAGACGTCGTTGTAGGTGCTCATCAGCACCTCTCCGGTGGAACTGCCGCCGTTGATGGTCGACCCGCCGTTGTTGCTGCGGTTCACGACGGTCCCGTCCTGGGCATACGAGGTCGTGGCCGCCACGTTGCCGTTCGCCCCGTGGTCGATCTCCTGGTAGACGTAGGGATACCCGACCACGCCGGCGACGATGGTGAAGGCGCTCTGCGACACGGCGGTCTGGCCACCGGTCGAGGTCGCCACCGCGGTGAATTCATGGGTTCCGGCGCTGAGGTGGGCGTCGAAACTCCAGCTGCCATCGTTGTTGATCGTGGCATAGCCGAGCGCCTTGGCGCTGGACAGCACCGCGCCCGTCTTGCGGTCGACGACACTGCCGGCGGCGCCGTCGAAGATCTCGATCGAGGCGGCGGACCCTGAGGCCGCATCGGTGCCGGAGAGCAGGGTCTCGGTCGGCCCCGCATAGGTGGCGGTCGGGTCGAAGGCGACGCTGAACGGGGAGGCGCTTCCGCCGTTCATCGCGACGGCCGTCTGGCTCACCAGCGTGCCGGACCCGTCGTAGCTGCTCACCTGGCTCACGACGCCGGCGCTGTTCTCGTCGAGCTCCTGGAAGACGTAGGCCTGGTTCTGGATGCCGGTGACGAGCTCGTAGGGCGAGTTGATGGTATATGTGACGCCCGACAGTTCGGTGATGGTGGCGCTGATGAAATGCTTGCCGGGGGCGAGCGTGGCGACGAAGCTCCAGCCCGCGTTCGACGATTGGAAGCTTCCCGTTTTACCAAGCACGGTGTTGTTGTCGAGAATCTCGATGTTGGCGATGTTGGTCGCGTTGAGCGCCGACCCGCTGATCAGGACGGTCCCGGGGCCGACCGTCGGCTCGTAGATGGCCGAGCTGTCGAACTCGGCCGACGTGACGGGTTGAAGGGTGGTGTCGCTCATCTCGACTTCGATCCGTGCTGGCCGCGCTGCACGTGCAAGATGAAGCGGGATGGTTAATGCCGGCCTACGCGATCGGACGACGGCGACGATTCAATCGATCATATAGCGGACGCCGAGCCGCACCTGCTGGGCCGACAGGTTGCGCGTCACCCCGGCGGCGGGGAACAGCGGGATGTTGGTCCGCCCGAGGTCGAGGTAGCGGTAGCCGATGTCGAAGAGCATGTGGGGGCCGAACGCGTAGGAGACGCCCGCCATGGCGGCCCAGGCGAACTGGTAGGCGGTCCGGCTCGGCACGGTCGAGGTCACCAGCGTGCCGCTGCGGGGATCGACGATTTCGCCCGCGAGCGGGTTGCCGTTGATGCCGATCGAGCCGTCCTGATGGACCCCGGCCAGGCCCGCGCCCGCGCCGACATAGGGCGTGACGCCGAAGACGGTGCCGATGTCGTAATAGCCGTTCACCAGCCCGTCCCAGCGCCACAGGTTGGTCTGCCGGTTGATCGAGCAGGTGTCGCCGCACGGGATGTTGGCGGCGTAGTGGAACGGGTCGAGGTAGTCGGCCGTCACGTCGATCCGGAGCGAATCGGTCAGCTTGTAGCCGGCGCCCCCGCCGAAGGCGTAGCCGAAGGTGGTGGCCTTGCTGTCGAAGGCGGGGATGTTGTTCTGCAGCAGCAGCTTCGGCCTGTTCTCGGGCCCGAAGGAGGCATCGCCGCGCAGGTACCATCCGGCGCCGAATTCGTGCGGCGCGTCGGCGGGCGCATAGGCCTGCGACGGGGCGTAGTAGGACGGCATGTCGGCCGCCGTGGCCGCCCCCGATGTCGCGGCGACCGACAGTGCCGCCGTGACGATGGCCGTTGCGAGGCGCATGGATGGTGGTCTCCGTTTCGCGCGTCCCATAGGGCGCGTGTCGATCTGGAGACGACCCTAGCCGACAGGCCTTAAGCCGGTCTTAACCATGCCGACGATCTTTCGCCGCGCGGGCCGAAAAACGAAACGGGCCCGAAGGCCCGTCCCGTCGCGTCGACCGACGTCTGTCCTCAGTACTTGCGCACCAGCGGCGCGGCCGGCGCCGGCGGGTAGTAGGGGGCGGGCTGGGGCGCCGCATAGCCGGCGTCGCCGAAGAGCCAGCGCATGCCGATCTTCACGTCCTGGGAGGCGAGGCCGATCTTCTGCACTTCGTGGGGGCACACGCCGGTGTTCTGGCAGTCGATCGCGCCGGAGCGGACGTCGCCCATGTCGAGGTAGCGGTAGGCGAGTTCGAGCTTGAGGTTCGGGGTCACGTCGTAGGCGAGGCCCACCGTGCCCTGGTAGGCGAGGCTGACGCCGCTGCGCTCGCGGGCGAAGCCGAAGCCCGTGTTGGTGCCGCCGACGCCGACGTCGGTGAGGTCCGAGACCCGGTTGAACGATCCGCCGACACCGCCGCCGAAGAACAGGCCGAAGCGGTTCCAGTGGAAGGCGTCGACGTAGAAGTTGGCGAGCGCCACGGTGCTCTGGATCTGGCCCGTGTAGGTGTCGAAGGAGCGGCCGCCGTCCGGCGGGACGTTGAAGAAGCCGGAATTGTAGCTCTCGACCGCGTTGAACGACCGGGCGGTGCGATATTCGCCGGTGGCGTCGAAACGCAGCCAGTTGTTGAGCTGGTAGCCGACGCCGCCGCCCACGAAGGCCGAGTCGCCGAGGTTGCGCTCGTCGAAGCGCGGGTTCGGCACCGTGACGCCGGCGTCGAAGGTGGAACGGATGTCGGGGCGGAGCGAGGCGCCGACGCCGACGTCGCCTCGCAGGTACCAGCCGCCGAACTCGACGGGCTCGGGTGCGATCGGCTCGAAGGCCGGGGGCTGCGGCAGGTCCGCGGCCCGGGCGGTCCCGACGGCGCCGAAGGCCACCGCTCCCGCGAGAAGAAGGGCGTTCAGCTTGCCCATGTGTGAGGTCCCCATGATGACGCGCGAGGGTCGATGCCCGAGGCGCTTGGCCGATGCGGTAACCATGGCAGTGACAGTTTAAAGGGAGCTTAACCCTAACGATCGCCTGCCCGATCCCGCGATTACTCGGTCCTCCGGGCGCGGGGCCCGGCTGTCTCACGGCGGCAACAGGTCGCGCGGAAGTGTTGCGCGGCGGTGCCGGATCGTTGCGGCACCTGTGCTTTTTCCCTAACTCCATGAGATCGTGTGCCACTGTCGCGCACGCCGCGGATGCCATGAGCCACCCGCTCAGGATGGGGACGGGATGATCGGTGAGCCGACACAGCGGTCGATGAAGGTCGTCCTGGCCCAGCCTCGCGGCTTCTGCGCCGGGGTGGTGCGGGCGATCGAGATCGTCGAACGCGCGTTGGCCAAACACGGCCCCCCCGTCTACGTCCGCCACGAGATCGTCCACAACCGCCACGTCGTCGACGCCTTGAAGGCGAAGGGCGCGATCTTCGTCGAGGACGTGGCCGAGGTGCCGCTCGGCGCCGTCACGGTGTTCAGCGCCCACGGCGTCGCGCGCTCCGTCGAGGACGAGGCGGCAGAGCGGGGGTTGCGCGTGCTCGACGCGACCTGCCCGCTGGTGGCGAAGGTGCACTCGCAGGGCACCCGCTACGCCGCGCAGGGCCGCACCGTCGTGCTGATCGGCCATGCCGGCCACCCCGAGGTGGTGGGGACGCTCGGCCGGGTGCCGGAGCCGATCCACCTCGTCGGCAGCGTCGCCGACGTCGCGGCCCTGCCGGTCCCGACGGGGACCCCGTTGGCCTACATCACCCAGACGACGCTCTCGGTCGACGACACGCGCTCGATCATCGCGGCCTTGCAGGCGCGCTATGCGGATATCGTGGGTCCCGAGACGCGCGACATCTGCTACGCGACGCAGAACCGACAGACGTCGGTGCGCGACCTCGGCCGCGTGGCCGACGTCATCCTCGTCGTCGGCGCCAGCAATTCGTCGAACTCGAACCGCCTCCGCGAGATCGGCAGCGAGTGCGACGTCCCGAGCTACCTCGTGGCCGACGGCGACATGGTCGACGCCGACTGGGTGAAGGACGCCGACGTCGTGGGCGTCACGGCCGGCGCCTCTGCGCCGGAGGTCCTCGTCGCGGACGTGATCGAGGCGCTGCGGCGGCTTCGCCCGGTCGAACTCTCGACGCTTCCGGGCATCGAGGAGACCATCTCGTTTCGTCTGCCGGCCGAACTCGCCGACATCTAGATCTCATCCACCGGCCGGCCGCCTCGCCGATCCGGCCTGAAGGAGTCGAACACTTGGGCATTCCCTTCCACCAGACGGCGCGCATCGGCGCCTACGTGCTGAAGCAGCACCTCAGCGGCCGCAAGCGCTACCCGCTGGTGTTGATGCTGGAGCCTCTGTTCCGCTGCAACCTCGCCTGCGCGGGCTGCGGCAAGATCGACTATCCGGACAAGATCCTGAACCAGCGCGTGTCCTACGCCGACGCCATGCAGGCGATCGACGAATGCGGCGCGCCCGTCATATCCATCGCGGGCGGCGAGCCGCTGCTCCACAAGGAGATGCCCGAGATCGTCCGCGGCGCCATCGCCAGGAAGAAGTTCGTCACGCTGTGCACCAACGCGCTGCTGATGGAGAAGAAGCTCGACCAGTACAAGCCGAGCCCGTTCTTCAACTGGTCGGTCCATCTCGACGGCGACGAATCGATGCACGACAAGTCCGTCTGCCAGACGGGCGTCTACGACAAGGCCGTCTCGGCCATCAAGGCCGCCAAGGCCAAGGGCTTCCGCGTCAACATCAACACCACGCTGTTCAACGGCACCGATCCCGAGAAGGCGGCGCGCTTCTTCGACACCGTGACCGCCATGGGCATCGACGGCATCACGGTGTCGCCGGGCTACGCCTACGAGCGCGCGCCCGACCAGCAGCATTTCCTCAACCGCGCCAGGACCAAGGAGCTGTTCCGGGGCATCTTCGCCCGCGGCAAGGGCGGCAAGGCCTGGCCGTGGTTCCAGTCGCCGCTGTTCCTCGACTTCCTCGCCGGCAACCAGACCTACGAGTGCACGCCCTGGGGCAACCCGACCTTCACGGTGTTCGGCTGGCAGAAGCCCTGCTACCTGCTCGGCGAGGGCTACGCTCGGAGCTTCAAGGAGCTGATGGAAGAGACGGAGTGGAAGAAATACGGCGTCGGCAATTACGAGAAATGCGCCGACTGCATGGTCCATTGCGGCTTCGAGGCGACGGCCGTGAAGGACGCCGTGAAGGCGCCGTGGAAGATGCTGACCTTGGCGATCCGCGGCATCAAGACGGAGGGCGAGATGGCGCCCGAGATCTCGCTCGCCGACCAGCGCCCGGCCGACTTCGTCTTCTCCCGCCACGTGCAGACCAAGATGGAGGAGATCGACGTCTTCGAGAAGACGACCGGCAAGTCCTTCAGCAAGGTCGCCAACGACCGCGTGAAGCCCATGGAAGCCGCCGAGTGACGTGAGGCTGCGATCGAGACTGCCCTTCTCCCCGAGGGGAGAATCGGGCACCCATCCCGGCGAGCCGGGATGGGACCCGGGTGGCGCGCAGCGCCGGATGAGAGGGGAGCGGCACGCGCCGGGATGTTCTCCCCTCATCCGTCCCGACTGCGTCGGGCCACCTTCTCCCGTCGGGAGAAGGGCGCATCGACGTCACGGGGTCTCGGCCGGCACGGGCCAGAGCGTGGTGGCGACGCCGTGCTCGATCCGCTCCACGAGGCTCACGTGGCGCGCCGCATCCGGGATGCGATCCGGGATCGTGACCTCCACGACGGCATCGGCACGGCCGCGCTTCGCCCGCCAATGCGCCAGCGGGTAGTCTGAGAGCGGCACCATCGTGCCGAGGCCCCTCCGCGGGCCGCCGAAGATCGTGGCGCCGCTGTTGATGGGGCTGAGTTCCATCCGGTCCCCGTGGACGGCGAGGAGGCTCGCGGTGTCGAGCGTCAGCACCGTCTGCGGCGTCGCGCGGTAGAGCCGCGCCCCGAGCAGGCGACGCAGTCGCGCCGCCGAGGGCCACAGGAACACCCGGGCGTTCAGCATCCGGTACCAGTCCTCCGGGGCGAGGCCGTCGTCGAGGCAGCGGGCCAGCGCCGCGTCGCTCATCGGCGACTGGTCGCGGACCGTCGCGCCAGGCAGCCCGTCGCCGGCGAGGGCCACGCTCGCGCCGCGGCGCCGGGCCTCGATCGCGGTCCTGGCCGCGCCCGTGATGCCGTAGAGGTCGAGCAGCGCGGTGGTCGACAGCAGCCCGTGCCGGAGGATCGACGGCCAGGCGCCGTCCTGCGCCATGTGAAACAGCCTCGGGCTGTGGCGGATCAGCTCGTCTCCGGTCACGCCGCCGGCCGCCTCATCGATCGAGGCCCCCCGGGACGCCGAGGCGCCCCAGGAGCCCGTCGCGCAGGCTCGCCAGCATCGGCGCGACCGCGGCGCTCCTGAACCCGTGGTGGCGCGCGAAACCCCACATCTGGAGCGGCAGGTAGAGGAGCTGGCGCAGCTTCCAGCCGAGCGGCACATGGGCGAGGCGGAAGCCGTAGACGGTGTTGCGCAGGTAGGTCCCCATCCGCCACGGGCGCTGGTTCGGCATGGTGAGGCCGAAGCCCAGCGGGATCGTGCCGGTCCCCACCGTGTGTTCCATGGGCACGTCGGAGGCGAGCCAGCACGAGACGCCGCGCGCCCAGGCGCGGAAGCACCATTCGAGGTCGATGGCGTCGATGAAGAAGTCGGCGCGGAACAGCCCGGTCTCGCGCAGGATCCGCAGGTTGAACAGCGTCCCCGAGGTCGGCAGGAAGTCGACCGGCCGGAGCGCGCCCTCGGGGGCGCTGCCGCGCCGCGCCCGGTAGCGCGGGGCCTTGGAGGCGACCGCCCCGCCGGCGCGCGGCACGACGAGGCGCGGACCCACGGCGGCGGGGCGGCGGCGCAGCGCCTCGAGACGGTCGAAGGCGTCGCCGAGCCGCGGCAGCAGGCCGGGCCAGGGGCGGGAATCCTGGTCGAACAGCGCCAGCCGCTCGAAGCCGTCCCGGCTCGCCGCGAGCGCGATGAAATTGAGCCCGACGCCGACGCCGAGGTTCGACCCTGCCTCGATGGCGACGAGCGATGGATAATCGGCCAGCACGGCTTCCAGCGCCGGATGAAGGGGCGCGTTGTTGAAGAGGTAGATGCGCCCGGCGTCCCGGCTGAGCGTCGCCACGAGGTCGAGCAGCAGTTCGGCATCGGGGTGGAACGACACGATGCCGGCGGCGGCGGGGAGGCGATCGGCGATGTCGCTCATGCCGGCCCCCCGAACCGTCTACCGCGGCGGATGCCGAAGTCCCTCACGAGACGCCGCCTCTCGCATGCTCAAGCTGGCGTATGTCAGCGACAGCATGACATACGCTAGGCGGCCTCGCTCGCCGCGCCGACGAGGCGGCGGGCCTCGGCCGCCGTGATGGCCTGGCCGAAGGCGAAGCCCTGGGCGTATTCGCAGCCGAGCTGGGAGAGTTCGATGACGTCGCTCTCCGATTCCGCGCCCTCCGCCACAACCTCCATGCCGAGGTCATGCGCGAGGCCCACGATGGAGCGCAGGATGATGGGCCGCGCGCCCTTGCCGTTCTGCCGCACGAAGCTCTGGTCGATCTTGATCGTGTCGAAGGGGAAGCGCTGCAGGTAGCTCAGCGACGAATATCCCGTGCCGAAATCGTCGAGCGACAGGCCGGCCCCGAGGTCGCGGATGCGGCCGAGCATCTTGGCGGCATATTCCGGGTTCTCCATCACGAGGCTCTCGGTGAGTTCGAGCTTCAGCGAGTTGCGGATCACGCCGGAGCGGGTCAGCACCGACTTCACGTCGCCGAGGAGGTCGTGGCGCAGGAGCTGGCGCGACGACACGTTCACGCTGGCGTAGATCGGGGGGGAGACGTCGAGCGCCGCCTGCCAGGCGGCGAGTTCCCGCGCGGTGCGGTCGAGCGCGAAGAGGCCGAGGTCGACGATGAGGCCGGTCTGCTCGGCGACCGGGATGAACTCGGAGGGCGGCACGGACCCGAGCCGCGGGTGGGTCCAGCGCAGCAGCGCCTCGAACCCCGCGATCGTGCGGTCCTCGAGCCGGACGATCGGCTGGAAATGCACCTTCAGCTCGTTGCGCTCGACGGCGCGGCGCAGGTCGGTCTCGAGCGTGACGCGCTCGGAGCGCACGGCCCGCATGGCGGGGCGGAACATCTCGATCCGGTCGCCGCCGGTGCGCTTGGCGTGCGCCATGGCGACCTCCGCGTCCTGCAGCATCGTCTCGCGCTTGGCGTGGACGCCGGCGTCGAAGGGGGCGAGGCCGCCCGAGCAGGTGAGGGCGATCTCGTGGTCGCCGAAGGTGATCGGGGTGGCGAGCGTGCGCCGCAGCATGTCGGCCAGCGCCAGCACGGCATCGTGGTTCTGCTCCGACATGATGATGAAGGCGAACTGGTCGCCGCCGATCCGCGCCATCGTGTCCTGCTGGCGCAGGAGACGGCCGAGCCGGCGGGCCAGCGTCAGGAGGATCGAATCGCCGACGGAGGGCCCGACCTGGTCGTTGACGGCCTTGAAGCGGTCGACGTCGAGCGTGATGACGGTCGGGCGCGCCGCCCCGACGCCCTGGCCCATCGTGAGGGCCGCGTCGAGCCGGTCGAAGAACAGCTCGCGGTTCGGCAGGCCCGTGAGGTTGTCGTGCACGGCGTCGTGCAGGAGGCGCTCCTCGGCGGCTTTCGACTCGGTGCAGTCCGACAGCGTGCCGACGACCCGCACCACCTCGCCGTCCTGCCCGACCACGGGCCGCGCCTTCATGGCGTACCAGAAGTAATGCCCGTCGGCGGCCCGCAGCCGGAAGAAGTGGGAGATGCGCCCGCAGCGCTGTTCCAGCACCGTGTCGAGGGAGGCGCGGTAGCGCTCGCGATCGAAGCCGTGCAGCAGCTCGAACCAGCCGGACGCCGGCCCTTCGAGGCTGCCGCGCTTGAGGCCCAACTGATGCTCGATCTCGGGACTGACGTAGACCCGGTCGGCGTCGACGTCCCAGTCGAAGATGATGTCGCCCGAGCCCGTCAGCGCCAGGGCCTTGCGCTCGGAATCCGACACCGCGCCGTGGCCGAGGCCCGAACCCGCGAAGGCGTTCTGCATGATGGTGAAGCCGATCAGCATCACCAGCAGCACGAGGCCGCCCATTAGCGCCGGCGACACGAGGTCGTTGGCGAACACACCCTCGACCGAGCAACCCGCCGCCGTCACCCACATGGACAGTATGAACCATGTGGGGATCAGCATCACGGCGCGGTCGTAGCCGTGGCTGGCCAGGTAGAGGACCAAAATCAGCCCGATCCCCGCCACGGTGGCGAGGGTGATGCGGGCGACACCGGCCGCCACGGGCGCGTCGTAGAGCGCGAAGCCGACGAGCGCCACCAGGAACACCACCGAGGCGCCGCCGATGTGGCCGTAGCGCACGTGCCAGCGGTTGAGGTGGAGATAGGCGAACAGAAACACGAAGAGCGTGGCGGCCAGCACGGCTTCGGCCACGGCGCGAGACACGCGGTCGGCGTCGCCCCCCACGGCGAAGAGCCGGTGCCAGAAGCCGAAGTCGATGCAAACATAGGCCAGCACCGCCCAGGCGAGCGCCGCGGCGGCGGGGAAGATGACGGCGCCGCGGACCACGAAGACGATGGTGAGGAACAGCGCCAGCAGGCCCGCGATGCCGATGACGATGCCCCTGTAGAGGGTGAGGTTGGTGATCTGGTCCTTGTAGGCGTCCGGCGCCCACAGCGTGAGCTGCGGCAGGTTCGGGGTGCGCAGTTCCGCCACGTAGGTGACGGTCGAGCCGGGATCGAGCGTGATGCGGAAGAGGTCGGCATCGGCGCTGTCCTGGGCTTCGGGCGGGAAGCCCTGGCTCGCCGTGATGGCCGAGATGCGCGAGGCGCCGAGGTCCGGCCAGACGAGGCCGGACCCGACGAGCCGGAAATGCGGCGCGACGAGCAGCCGCTCGATCTGCTCGTCCGTGTCGTTGGTGAGGGCGAAGACGATCCAGTTCGGCTTGGTGCCGGTCTGTTTGGCGCCGACCTCGATGCGGCGGACGATCCCGTCCGGTCCCGGCGCAGTCGAGATCTGGATCCGGTCGCCCTGGCCGGTGAAACGCTCCACCACGGGGGTGAGGTCGACGGCCGTGCTATCGAGCGACACGCGGACCGCCTCCACGGCCCCGGCTGGCCTGGTCGGGGCCAGGCAGAGCAGGGCGAGGACGATCAGGAGGAGGGAACGACGCACGGCACCTGGGTGGGATGGGACTGAACAGGGGACGGCCCGCGTCGCTCCGGGACGGATGGCTCCGTTTCCCCGCGCCACGCCGGCCGCTTCGTCTCTTCCGGTGGGCCCGGACAGGCGCTGGTCCGATCCCGCCCGTCGATGGCCGACGCCCGTCGATTGGTAGAGGCAGCGGGAGATGAGCGCAAGGCGAAGCTCCCGCCGGTAGTGTCTCAGTTTGAAATTGTTTCGCCAGCCGCGCTCGCGGATGCGATCTGATCCCATGCCTCGCGATACCGATCGAGCCAGCCGGTCGAGTATGCGGGATCGCCGTCGGCGTCAGGGTAGTGCGGCCTGAGTCGGCGGAAGTCGGAGTTATTTCTGGCTTGGCCCTTCTTGCCCGGCCGCGATAGCCAAGCTTGGTGCATCTCGGCTACCGTCGTTGCCACTTTGGCACTCGGTACTACCCAACACTGAGGCGCGTCAGCCAGGTTTTTTCCAAAGTCCACAAAGCAATAAAACAACAGCGGTCGGCTGATGTCTTCGTGCTTCTTCTTCATGTGCCAGCCGCCATCGGAGCCAATGTCACGACGCGCTTTGACTTGGACAGCCGCGAGCGAACTGCCAAGCCGATCGGAGACGACGATATCAGCATCCGGCACGCCGGCTGGGGCAAGAGCCGCAATCATATTCCGCCGCAGCAGTTGGCACATAACGTAGTGCTCGGCGGCTGCGCCGAGGATAGTTGAGCTGCTGGTCTCCGACATTTACTCACCCTGTGTCAGGAGGTGGCGACCTCCTGCTTCTTGTATGGCCCTCGCTTGCTCGGCTTAGCGTCCGCTGCTGCCACCAAGGCCGCGAGATCCTTCATGCTCCACAGCCGATCTGAGATCCCGGCCGCCATGGCGGGGGAGATACGGAGCGACTTGTGAACCCGAACGAAGTTGTACCACACTGCATATAGCGCAACCATGTGGGCGTGGTTCTCGAACTTCTTCGAGAAGGCGTTGGTGAGGCGGGTAAACCGCCGCATGTGCATCCGCATCGTGAGGTTCTGGCGCTCGACGTAGGACGTGGAGACATGGGCGAGGTCGGGCTTGCCTTCCACCTTCACCTTCTTCGCCCCGGTGCACTCGGCGGGGCTGTACCGGCCCGCAGGACCCGGCGCAGCGCCATAGATCTTCACGAGCTGGGCGAAGTCCACGTCACAGCCGAAAGCGCCTTCCACGGCGTCGAGATAGGCCCTGTGGCCGTCTGTGGTTAGCTGGACGCGGGTTGCGAGGCGCTTCGCGACGTCATCCATGAACATCATGGCGCACTCGCCGTCCCGGCCGCCGACGAAGTGCGACACGATGAGCTTCGTGTCGGCGTCGAGCGCGGTCCACGTCCATGTGTCGCCGGCCCCGTCCACGGGGACCTTCATCGCGGCGACGTTCTTCTGCTTTGCTGCCGTGAAGCTCCAAATCTCGTCGCACTGGACGCGCTTCGACTTCACGTCCCGCACCGTGTCGTCATGGAAGGTCGCACAGGCCTTTCCCGCGTCCACCAGAAGCTTCGACACCGTGTTGATGGACACGTCTGCCAGCCGTGAGACGGACCGCATCGAAGCCCCCTCGCACAGCATGGCGAGGATCTGAGCGCGTTTGGCGAGAGCGAGCTTGTTCATACTGAACATATATGCTAAGCAAGATCCAACGTCAAACACGCATTTGCACACTAGGTGTAAAAATGTAATGACGGACCGGAACGGCCATGCTATAGGAGCGGTTGAATGGAGGTGGAGTTCGTCGATGACGACCTCGACAGGCTGGAAACCGATCCCGAGTTCTCGGCTGGCTTCGCACGCGAGATCGTTAAGGGGTTCCGCAAGGCCATGCAGTTGATACGGGCTGCTCCAGACGAGAGGGAGTTTTACCAGCTACGCGGGCTGCACTTTGAAAAGCTGGAAGGAGACCGCGCGCATCAGCGCTCAATGCGGATCAACAAACAATGGCGCTTGGTCCTCGAATTGGTCGGGCAAGCGCCGAACAAGGCAGTGAGGGTCATCTGTATCGAGGACTACCACTGACGAGGAGTGACATGAGCAACCGAGTGCCTGCCGAGATCTTCCCCCCTGGGGACTTCCTCAGCGATGAGTTGGAGGCCCGGGATTGGACGCAGACCGAGTTTGCGGAAATCATCGGTCGTCCGACCCGGCTGGTGAATGAGATCGTAGCTGGCAAGCGAGGCATTACACCCGAAACAGCACGCGACTTCGCCGCCGGCCTCGGCACCAGTGCACAGTTCTGGATGAACCTGGAGACTGCATATCAGCTTTCGAAAGTGCCAGAACGCGACCCCGCCATAGCGCGTGAGGCTAAATTGCGAGAGCGCTTCCCCGTTCGAGAGATGGCCAAGCGCGGCTGGATTCCTGCAGGAAAGATGAATGCTGCGATCGAGGCTGCGGTTCTAGGCCACTTCGGGCTGCAGTCTATTGATGATCGCGTTCAGTTCTCACACGCTGCCCGCAGAAGCTATGAAGAGGACCTATCAAGCGCTCAGTACGCTTGGCTTTTTCGTGTTCGGCAACTCGCGAGCGCTTTGCGCGTGGCGAAGTTCACGTCGGAGAAGCTTCGCGCAGCTGTCCCTGAGCTTGAACGGCTGATGACGGAGCCGGAAGAGATTAGGAACGTGCCTCGCATTCTTAGTAGCGCTGGAGTGCGTCTGGTCGTGGTCGAGCCCATACCAGGATCGAAGATCCAAGGTGTATGCTTCTGGCTCGAAGAGAACACCGCACCCGTGATCGGACTTTCGATGAAGGGCGACGCGATCGACAAGTTTTGGTTCGACTTGTGGCATGAGATCGAACACGTGCTGCGCGGCGATGGGAAAAATGGTGCCGTCATCGATGACTTCGATGATGTCGGGAATACCGAGGATGAGAGTGAAAGTGCTGCGAACCTAGGCGCCGCCGACCACTGCGTTCCCACTAAGCAAATGCGGGACTTCATACTTCGGCATAAGCCGATGTTTTCCGAGAAGAACATGATCGGCTTTTCTCGAATAATGAAGAGACATCCGGGTATCGTGGCAGGTCAGATCCAGCGCGCCGTCGATAGGTATGACCTGTTTAAGAAGCACCAGCCCAGAGTTCGCCAGATCCTAATTGAGACCGCACTCACCGACGGTTACGGCCGTAGTGGCCCACCAGATCTGTAGGAGCTTGTGATGACCTACAAACATCAGATGCAGAAGATCGTTGATGAGTACAGGGCAACAGGGGAGCCCTGGCCAGCTTCGGCAAAAACCATCGCAGATTGGGCGCTCAATGCAGGGCTATGGCAGCTTCCACCTGCCGCGATAAGGCGCCGCTGCGCCGATGACATCGCAGCGGCGATGCGGGAGGAGTACACCACCGACAAAAAGGGTCGTCGGGTGCGCCTGCTACACCCCGCACCGCTGTTCGCCAACGGCGAGCATGCGGTCGTTTGGGACGACATACGAACCGCCCCACGCAAGCACATGGAGATGTCGTTCCAGCACAGGCGTAAGGGCATCGTCGGCGACTGCCGCCAGTTCAAGACCGATGCGGACAGCTACAATGATGCTCATGTCGGCGAAGAGCCCATCCAGATCGTGTTCGACTTCACGATGGATCTGGCCGAGTTGGAAGCGGCAGACGAGGCCGCTTAGTCCTTCTTCCTTCTCCATCGAGCTTGCGCTGCGAGTTGCGCGATCTCGGTCCGCTGTTCTGGTGTCATGCTCTTCGCCCGAGCTGCGCCACCACGAGCTCCAAGCGACTTCGCAGCAGGGTCCTTGCCGTCGTCGGTCGGGGTGCCTTCCTCGATCTCGCCCGTGGCGATACGCATGACGTGCACGGCGTTGGATGTGACGTCGGCGGGGCGCTTCTCGCCCTTAGGTCCGGTCGGCATTAGCAAAAGATCCTCATATGTCCCTTGTGACAAAGTACGACGTACTGGTTTCCCGTGCGAATGAGGTGGAACCCTCGGTTAAGAACCTCGGTTTTTAACAGTTTGAAGCTGCCGTACTTTTTAACGTCGGCACGAGATCTTCGCACGACACCACCAGCCTGCACTTGGTCAGCTGAAAAAATGTCCATCGTCCACTGCGTGCGCCCCGGTATCGCCATTCACCACTCCCATGCTTGCCGCTTGGCATAACACGAGATGGGCACCGGCCGTTGGCGAGGTCAAGCCCCTCCGATTTCAAACTGAGACACTACCCTCCCGCCGGCTCCCCGGCTCAGATCGGCCCGATGCGGAAGCCCGAGCCCTCGGGCGCCACCCGGCCGAAGCCGGCGAGGTGGCCGCCGGCCACGATCCAGTCCTCCGCGGCCGCGCGGGCCAGGACCGCGCGGCGGGTGTCGGCGGCCGTCGCGGGGTCGAGGTCGAAGACGAGCCCGATGTCGGGATCCCGCGCCTGGAGGTCGAGGTGCAGGGCATCGGCGAGCAAGAGCAGCTTCGCCGCGCCGGCGGCGATCAGGTAACCGCCCTGGCCGGGCGTGTGGCCCGGCAGCGGGAGGAGCTCCACGCCCGGCATCAATGGTCCGAACGGAACGGGGTCGAGCCGATCGCCGTAAGCGGCCGCGACCCTGCGGGCGATGTCGAAGGCGCCACGCCGCGCCTCCGGCACGCGCTCGCGCGCCGCGGCGTCGGTGAAGAAGGCGAGCTCGGCCGCCGGGACCGTCACCCTGGCACGCGGCAACCAGGCGGCGTCGCCGTCGAGCAGGCCGAGGGCGTGGTCACCGTGGAGATGCGTCAGGAACACGCGGTCGACCGCGTCCGGCGCGATGCCCTGCCGGCTCAGGGCCTCCCGGGCATGGCCGAGCTTGTCGCCCCAGGCCGGACCCGTGCCGGCGTCGACGAGTTCCGTGCCGCGCGGACCGCGCAGCAGCACCACATTGACGTCGAGCCGTAGCGGCCGGTCGCCCCAGGTGTCGAGCAGGCGGGTGCGCGCAGCCTCGCCGCCGCGATGCGTGAGCACGTCGCGCGCGGTCTCGAACACCCCGTCGCTCACCAGATCCGCCCGGAGGTCACCGAGGTCGATCGATCGGGACGCCATCGTGTTCCTCCGTCGCGGTCGCCGAGCCCGGTCGTCGCCCCGACGCCGTCAGGACGGATCGGGTCGTCTCACGATCGCCGCCCGCCGGGTCGTGGCGGCGTTCAGCGGAGCTTGCGCCCCATCTTCCTGGTCGATCGCGACAGGCTCTCGATCACGGCACTCTGGGTCTCGGAGAGGTCGAGCATGTAGTGGACGGCGGTGAACACGGCGTCGTCGAACGGGTCGAGTTCCGTGCGGTCCTTGGCGACCATCATGGCGTCGCGCAGGGCCGTGAGTTTCGCTCTCACGGCGGCACCATCGTACATCATTCCCGTCGACCCTGTCCCTGGAACCGCGTCGGCGCGGATGCGAGCGCCTCATGAGAGCTGCCCGGCCATCCTCATGCGCCTCGCGACCCTTCTGGACGCGATCCCGGCGGCGGTCAAACATCGGGCCAGCGCCCTCGACAGACCACGTGGCGACCGAGTATCGCGCTCGCGCGGTGGAGGTTCTCCCGAGGCGGCCGTCGCGGGGCGGCCTCGGCGCTCGGCGGGCCGCAGTCGCTCGCTCGACGCTACTTCCGGCGCAGCCGGATGATCACGTCGACACGGTCGATCTCCATGTCGGCGGGCGCCTCGGGGAGGGCACTCACCTCGATGTGGGACCCCGGGATGTCGACGAGGGCGTTCGTGCCCTCGATGAGGAAATGATGATGGTTCGACAGGTTGGTGTCGAAGTAGGTCTTGGAGCCGTCGACCGCGATCTCGCGCAGCAGCCCGGCCTCGGTGAATTGATGCAGGGTGTTGTAGACGGTCGCCAAGGAGATGGCGACGCGGGCCCCCGTCGCCTCCTCGTAGAGCTTCTCCGCCGTGATGTGACGGTCGCCCTTGGCGAACAGCAGCCAGCCCAACGCCACGCGCTGGCGCGTCGGGCGCAACCCGGACTGCCGCAGCTTGGTGCGCAGGTCGTGGACCGGGCAGCCATGCAGGTGAGCTCCGGCCGCAGCCTGGAGAGCAGCGGGCGACGACGTCGGGGGCTTGGAGGAGATGAAAGGCTGGGGCATCGTTCGTCATTAGACCAAAACAGGACCGAATCATAGAGACGGCGGGTCGGCGCCGCGTTTCCCCGGGTTCGACCCGGTCGAGACCGGGCAGGGGAGCTGATCCGCCCACCGGGGAGTGTGCGAGTTCGGCACAGTCAAGCTGAAAATCGAAATCCGGCGTCGGGCGGGAACCCCCGCCTTTCCGGGACATTGATGTATCGATCGGTAGCTGCCATCAGCGGCAGCCTCGGACAAGGCCCACGATCATGACCGCCACGACGTCCACCGCCTCGCACCGCAACCTCGGCTTCATCGTCCACTTCGGACGGTCGGAGGCTCGCCGGCAGCTTCGCATGTCGGTGGGGATGGTCTCGGTGCTGGCGATCGGGATCGTCGCCTCGGCCGCCACGATAGGCTCTCATCCGGTCGCCGCGACCCGCGACATCGTCGCGGCGAAGCCGCTGACCACGCTGCACGCCGAGAGCAACGTGACGGGCGCGAAGGCCATCTGATCCACCGCGGTCGTGACGTCGTCGAGGCCCGGGTTTTCCGGGCCTTTTTGTCATCCGCTGTCGGCTCGCCAGCGGCGCCGGACGTTGTCATGCGAAAAGGGTCGTCGCCGGGAGGATTCCATCCGATCCGGGGAAGACGGTCCGAGTCAGGACGTCCTGCGACAATCCCCATTGCGTGGCGAGGACGCCTTTGAGCACCGCCCGCAGGTCGGTCGTCGGCATGAGGTCTCGGCCCTCGTAGAGCTTCGGCGCCGCCAACCCCGGCCAGTCCGCCAGCACGACGCCGCCCTTCAGGGCGCCCCCCGCCAGGAACGCCACAGTGCCGGTGCCGTGATCGGTGCCGACGGTGCCGTTGATGTGGACGGTGCGGCCGAACTCGGTCACCACCACGACGGTCGTGTCGCGCCAATGGCCGCCGAGGCCGGTCTCCAGGGCGGCGAGCGCGTCGTCGAGGCCGCCGAGCAGCTGGGCCAGGCGGCCGGTGGCGCCGCCCTCGTTGACGTGCGTGTCCCAGCCGTCGAAAGCCAGGGCGGCGATCCGCGGCCCGTCGTCGGCGGCGAGCAGGCGCGCCGCGCCCTCGGCGGCCTGCCGCATCCCCTGCGGCGAGCCCATGTCGCCGCTGCGGCCCTTGCCGCCCTTGGCGTCGCCGGCGAGCCGTTCGGTGGCGAGACCGTCGGAGAGGGCCGCACCCAGCGCGGGGTCGCGCCGGGCGTAGAGGTCGAGCACGCGGCGCGCGAGGTCGTCGTTCGCCGCGGCGGGGCCGGCCTGGGGCGCCCAGCCGAGCACCGGCGCGCCGCCGCGGATCACGAGCGGCGCGACCGCCCCGACGGCGAGACCCGACGCGCCGACGCGCTCTCCGCGCGGCAGCGCCGCGAGCGCGCGGTTGAGCCAGCCCGATCGGGTGAAGCCCGGCCCGGGATGGCCGCTCTCCAGGACGTCCTGCCCGTCGAAATGCGAGCGCTCGCGATAGCCCGTCGCGGTCGCGTGGACCACGGCGGCCTGCCCGGCGCGGAACATGCGGGCGAAGTTCGGCATGGCGGGGTTCAGCGCGAAGAAGCCGTCGAGCGGTAGGGCGGGGTGGTCGCCGCCGAGCTGCAGCGCCAGGGCGCCGTGGAGATCGGCATAGGCCGGGTCGCCGACGGGCGCCACGGCCGAGAGGCCGTCCAGCGCGCCGCGCAGCACGATCGTGACGAGGCGCATGTCGCGCGCCCCCGCCGCGTGGGCGAAGCGCGGCAGGAAGGCCCAGGCGAAGCAGCCCGCGCCGGTGCCCAGCAGGGCGCGGCGGGAGGGGCTCGGGATCTCGCAGAGCGACACGGTCACCTCCTCTGGAATTCGGGGGACATCAGCGCCAGGGCGAGGCCCTGTTCGCGCGATTCGGCGCGCGGGATGGCGTCGCGGGTCTCGGGCGACAGCGCGTCGCCCGCCACGGCCGCCAGCAGGGCGAGCGGGTCCTGCGCGCTATCGGCGAAGCCCTTGTAGGCGTGGGCGATCTGCGTGCTGACGTCGAGCCTGAGCTTCATGGCTTCGGGCGACGCCCAATCGGCGGCCGTGTCGGGGAAGCCGTTCGGGCCCGGCGGTTCCCACAGCGGCTGACCCAGCAGGCGCAGCGCGCTCAGCGTCGGGACGGGGTCGGCGAGCGGGGCATGGAGCATCCGGGCCGCGGCGGCGAGGAGGTCCTGCGGGCTGCGGATCTTGGTGGGCGGGGCCGACCAGGCCTCGGGCAGGTCGACGAGGGCCTGCGCCACGGCGCGCAGGTCGCCGTCCCGCGCATGGAACACGGCGACGATCCGGTCGACAGCGGCCGGCGGCGGATCGTCGGCGACGAAGTGGCGGACGAGCTTCGTGGCGATGTGGCGGGCGGTGGCGGGGTGGCGGGCGATGTCGTTGAGCGCCGCCTCGCCCTGGCCGAAGCCCCCGCCGAGATAGGCGCGGCCGATCACCATCTGGTCGCCGGGCTCGTGCATGGCGGCGTTGAAGGTGAAGACGCCCGGCTCGCCGATGCGTCCTTCCCGGCCCGCGAAGGTCCAGCCCGTGATGACCCGGGCCAGCGAGGTCACATCGGCCTGGGTGTAGCCGGCGTCGACGCCGAGCGTGTGCAACTCCATGATCTCGCGGGCGAGGTTCTCGTTGAGGCCGCGCTTGCCGTTGCCGCCGGCGCGCGATCCGGGGCCGACCGACCGCGCGTTGTCGAGGTAGAACAGCATGGCGGGATGGCGCTCGACGGCCAGCAGCATGTCGGCGAAGCGTCCGAGGACGAAGGGCCGGATCGCCTCGCGCTCGAACGAGCCGGCGCTGGCCCGCAGGATCGGCGCCTTGGTGGCCGACACGCAGAAGTGGTTGGACCAGAACGCCACCAGCCGTTCGAGGAAGCCGATGTCGGCCTCCCGCGCCATGCCGAACCGCGCCAGCGCCTCGGCACGGTAGATCCGGAGCTCGGGTTGCGGCTGCGGCCTGTCCGGCCCCGCGCCGCCGCCCGCCGTCGCGCCCGTCATGGCGGACGGCAGCAGGGGCAGGGGCGCGTCGGCCTTGGCGGCGCGCATCGCTTTGCGCGCCTCCTGCGCGGCGAAGGCGGCCTGGAGATCCGCGGCGGTGCCGGCGAGGTCATCGGCCACGTCCATCGAGACGAGGGCGCGG
The DNA here is from genome assembly GCA_965214345.1 of Lichenihabitans sp. GTDB lineage: Bacteria > Pseudomonadota > Alphaproteobacteria > Rhizobiales > Beijerinckiaceae > Lichenihabitans. The sequence goes on from CBDCBJ010000001.1 coordinate 645,235, forward strand.
TCCGGCTGGAGCTCGGCTTTGAGGGCGCCCCGCGGATCGCCCGCCACGCGGGCGAGGTCGCCCGGACGGGCTCCGAGCCCGAAGCGGTTGAGGGCCGTCACGGCATCGATCGACATCGCGTGATCCTGGGACAGTCGGCTCAGCGAGACATAAGCATACCGATTTTAGCGCTTCCATGAACGAATCGCGTCAGGATCGCGGAGAAGCCGGCGCGGCCGGTCGAACGGAGATCTCTTCATGGCCATTCGGCGCGGCGGCTTTTCCCTCAACGCTCCCCGGCGGATCACCTTCGCGCTGTCCCTGGTGCTGGTCCTGGTGGCCACCCTGTCGCTGCGCCTGCACCTGCCCGTCGGGCAGGGGTTCGTCGCGTCCCACCGCTTCTGGCTAGCGGTCGCCGGTTACGCGCTGCTGGCGCTCGGCGTGCTGCTGCCGGGGCTGTGAGGCTGAGCAAGCCGTGACGTCGTTGACAGAGACGTCCGTCGACGCGACATCATCGAAGGATCATCATCCGCCTGACGAGCTTTCCCATGTCCAGCAGGATCCGTTTCGAACACCAGACACTGACGTCTGGTCAGCACGCCGTCACGTCGCCCGACATCACCGGTTTCTGCGTCGTCGCGGCGACCCCGGAGGATGCCGTCGAACAGGCCAAGGAGATGCTCATGCTCATGCGCCGACGCGACATCGGCACATCCCGCGAGCGCATCGCCGCCATCGCGTTCGAAGCGGCGTGAATGGGCACGTCTCCTTCAAAGATTTCGATGTGTTCCTGCCCGCGGAGATCGACGTCGTGTGTGACATCGCAGGTCTGACGCCGCCGCCGTTCCAGAGCTTCTTCGGGGACTGAACCGGCGCCGCGGAGTCTCAGCGGGGCACGAAGCCGAGCCCCAGGAAGATCTTCACCGCGGCCCTGATCCGGCCGTCGATGGCGCTGCGGTCGACCTCGATGCCGATCAGCGCCTCGTGCGACAGACGGCCCAGCACCAGGCTGAGGAAGAGATCCGCGGCCAGTTCCGGATCGGAGACCGGAGACCGGTCGAAATCGACCGCCAGGCGCAGGAGGGCGGCGACGTGGCGGACGACGGCGCCCCAGCCGGCGTCCTGCAGCGTCGCGGCGAGGTCGGGGAACTGCCCCGCCTGGGAGGTCAGGACCCGCTTCAGCGCGACGCATTCGGGCGTGATCGAGCGCTCCAGGATGTCGCGGCCCACCGCCACGAGGAGCGGTTCGAGTTCGGCGAGCCGCAGACGATGTCGCGGGCAGGGCCCCAATTGGGCGAGCGCACCCGCCCAGAGCGCCACGCTCTGGCGCAGCACGGCGAGGAAGAGCGCCCGCTTGTCGCCGTAGCGCGCGTAGAGCGATGGCTTGCCGGTGCCGGAGGCCGCCGCGATCGCGTCCATCGAGGTGCCGTCGTAGCCGTTGTCCAGGAACATGGCCGTGGCGACGTCGAGAAGACGCTCCTCGCGGCGCACGGCCTCCTCGCGCGTCGGCCGCCCTCCCGCGTGCTTCCCGTCCCTCACCCCGACCGCCGCCATCCATCGCCCCCCACCCCGGTGAATTTAGCTTGCCAGGCACGGCAGGCACAAGGTACTAAACTTAACCGTTCAGTTTCGGTGCCGGCGCGTCGTCGGACCCGTCAGGCGGTCGCCGGCCGCTCCCATCGGGAGTCCGGCGCGTCCGAACAGGGCGTGGAAGATGCCGGCGAACGGGGGCGAGCAGCTTGGGGGCCGCATCGCTCGCGCGGAACCCGCCGCGGCGCGACCGACCTCACGCCGTTCCACGTCAGGAGGCCTCCCATGCAGCACATCGACGTCGCCGCCATCGACCCGCTCCGCAGCCTTCCCCGGCGGCGCGGCGACTTCATGTCGCCCCAGCTTCGCCCGCGGCGCGGGCCGCGTGCCGAAGAGATCTCGCTCATGCGCAGCCTCGCCGGGGGGCCGCGGGCCGTGACGTCGGGCCCGATCGGGCGCTGCGTCAAGCGGGACTGGTGCCGGGCGGTGGTGGTGGAGGACGGCGAGGGTGCGGCCCGTCACAGCACCGTGCTCTTCGCCCTGACCGAGATGGGCCTCGCGCTCATCGGCTGACATCGTCGGTGCTGCTCCGCCTCACGGAGGCAGCACCGTCCCGGGTCGGAGGCCCACCTCGGCGTCAGCCCGGCAGGACCGCGATGCCGTCCATCATGTGGGGGAGCCGCTTCAGCGCCGCGTCGCCCAGCGGTTCGGGCAGGAGCTCCGCCGGCAGGTCCTGGTAGCAGACCGGACGCAGGAATCGGCGGATCGCCAGCGACCCCACGGAGGTCGAGCGGCCGTCGGTCGTCGCCGGGAAGGGGCCGCCGTGCACCATCGCGTGGCTCACCTCCACCCCCGTCGGCCAGCCGTTGGCGAGGATGCGCCCGGCCTTGGTCTCCAGGATCGGCAGGAGCCGCTTGGCCAGTGCGGCATCGGCGGGCTCGAGGTGCAGCGTCGCGGTGAGCTGCCCCTCGAGCCCGCGCGTCACCCCGATGAGGTCGTCCACGTCGCGGCAGCGCACCACCAGCGACGAGGCGCCGAACACCTCGTGGGCCAGCGCCGCGTCGGCGAGGAAGTCGGCCGCCTCGGTGACGAACAGCGCGCCGGTGCCCCGGTTCGCGCCCTGGCCGGCCTGTCCGGCGGCGGCGCGGCGCACGCCGCCGTGCTCCTCGAAGGCCTTGCGGCCCGCCTCGTAGGCGGCATGGATGCCGGGCGTCAGCATGGCGGGCGGCGCGTAGTCGGCGAGCGCCGCAGCGGCCGCCTCCACGAAGGTGTCGAGGTCCGGCCCCGCCAGGGCGACGAGGAGGCCCGGATTGGTGCAGAACTGCCCGGCCCCCATGGTGAGCGAGCCCACGAAAGCACGGCCGAGCGCGCTGGCGCGCGCCTTCAGGGCCTCGGGCATCAGGTAGACGGGGTTGATGCTGCTCATCTCGGCATAGACCGGGATCGGTTCGGGCCGGGCCGCCGCCAGCGCCGCCAGGGCGAGGCCGCCCCCGCGCGACCCCGTGAATCCGACGGCCTTGATCCGCGGATCGCGGACGAGCGCCGCGCCCGTCTCGTTGGCGCCGAGCAGCAGCGTGAAGGTTCCGGCCGGCAGGCCGTGGGCCGCGACGGCCCTGCGGACGGCCTCGCCGACCATCTCGCCCGTCCCGGGATGGGCCGGATGGCCCTTCACCACCACGGTACAGCCGGCCGCCAGCGCCGAGGCCGTGTCGCCGCCCGCCACCGAGAAGGCCAGCGGGAAGTTGCTGGCGCCGAAGACCGCCACGGGGCCGAGCGGCACGTGGCGCTGGCGCAGGTCCGGGCGGGCGAGCGGCTTCCGATCGGGCAGGGCCGGGTCGACGCGGAGGTCCAGCCAATGGCCCGCCCGCACCACGGCGGCGAAGAGCTTGAGCTGGCCGATCGTGCGGCCGCGCTCGCCCTCGATGCGGGCGCGGGGCAACCCCGATTCGGCGCAGGCCCGCGCGATCAGCGGGTCGCCGAGCGCCAGGATCTCGACGGCGATGGACTCGAGAAAGGCCGCGCGCGCGTCGAGCGTGGTCTCCCGGTAGACGTCGAAGGCCTCGGCGGCGAGCCCGCAGGCCCGCTCGACATCCGCCGCCTCGGCGAAGGCGAAGGCCGGCTCCAGCGACTCGCCGGTCGCGGGGTCGATGGCCCTGAAGCTGGCGGCGCGGCCGGACAGCCGCTCCGAACCGATCACGATGTCGCCGGTCAATGCCATGGTGCCGTCCATCCCGCTTCGGCGAGGCCGCAGGGCCTCCCCGTCGCGCCCTGAGCTAATGGCTCGGGGCCCGCTTGTCATCCGGGCGGGCCGGGACGGGACGGCGACGGTCGGCCCCACATTGCCAAGCCGGTGAAACCCGACGTAGAGGATGAACGGCGTTTGGACCCCGGTCAGGACAACGAACCATCGCCACGGCGGCGGACGTTTCGATTTTGTTAACCATTCCACGCCGAGTGTAGGGTCGCGGCGCCGACAACCTGGCGCTGACGGAGCGGTGCCGTCCCCTCGGAAACGTGCGTGACATGATGCAAGCCGCCGCCTCGCTCACGCCGTCTCCCAAGCCCGACGCCGGCCTCCGCGCGCTCTGCGGGATCGCCGCCTATTACCGGATCGCCGCCGACCCGATCCATCTCCAGCGCGAACTGGCCCTGATCGGGCGCGAGGCCGCCATCACCGACCTCATGCGGGCCAGCGGTTTGGTCGGGCTGAAGGCGCGGCGGGTGACCCGCACCACCGAGAAGCAGCTCTCCGCGACCCCCACCCCCGCCATCGCGATGCTGCGCGAGGGCGGTTTCGTCGTCTTCGGCGGCCGGTTGCCGGACGGGCGCTTCCGAGTCGTCGACCCCGTCACCAGCATCGATCGGGGGCTCTCGGCGGCGGAGTTCCTGCGCGAGGTCGAGCCGCAACTGCTGCTCATCGGCCGCAGGATCGGGGGCGTCGGCTACGACCCGAAGAGCTTCGGCTTCCGCTGGTTCCTGCCCTCGATCTGGCGCTACCGCCGACCGCTGGCCCACGTGCTGCTGGCCTCGCTCTTCGTCCAGCTCTTCGCCCTCGTGACGCCGCTGTTCTTCCAGGTGGTGGTCGACAAGGTGCTGAGCCACAAGGGCTACGCGACGCTCATCGTGCTCACGGTCGGCATCGTCACGGTGGGGCTGTTCGACGTCATCCTGCAATACCTGCGCACCTACGCCCTGACCCACACAACCAACCGCATCGACGTCGAACTCGGCCAGAGGTTGTTCCGCCACCTCCTGCACCTGCCGCTCTCCTATTTCGAGACCCGGGCCGCCGGCCAGACCGTGGCGCGCGTCCGCGAACTCGAGAACATCCGGGCCTTCCTCACCGGTCAGGGCCTGTTCTCGGCCCTCGACCTCGTCTTCACCTTCGTGTTCATCGCGGTGCTGTTCGCCTATTCGTGGAAGCTCAGCATCATCGTGGTGCTGGCGATTCCGCTCTACATGATCGTGGCGCTCGGCTTCCGGCCGGTGCTGCAGGAGATGGTGCGCGAGAAGTTCAACGCCAGCGCGGTGAGCCAGCAGTTCCTGGTCGAGGCGGTCGTGGGCGTGCAGACCGTCAAGGCCTCCGCGGTCGAGCCCATCATGCAGGCGCAGTGGGAGGAGCGCCTCGCCGCCTACGTGAAGACCTCCTTCTCGGTGACGATCGTCGCCGCCATCGCCCAGAACGGCGTGACCTACATCAGCCGCATCACCACGGCGCTGCTGATGCTCTTCGGCGCGAAGGCGGTGATCGACGGCGAACTCTCCATCGGGGCGCTCGTCGCCTTCAACATGATCTCCGCCCAGGTGACGGCGCCGGTCCTGCGGCTCTCCCAGCTCTACCAGGACTTCCAGCAGGTGCAGATCTCGGTCGAGCGGCTGGGCGACATCCTGAACGCCCCGGCCGAACCCGCCATCCAGGCCCGCACGGTGCTGCCGCCGCCGCGCGGGCTGATCGAGTTCCGCAACGTCACCTTCCGCTACCGCCCCGGCGCCAACGACGTCATCAAGGGCGTCAACCTGCAGATCAAGCCCGGCGAGGTCGTCGGCATCGTGGGCGCCTCCGGCTCCGGCAAGTCGACCCTGACGAAGCTCGTGCAACGGCTCTACATGCCGCAGGACGGGCAGATCCTGCTCGACGGGGCCGACCTGACCCAGGTCGATCCCGCCTGGCTGCGGACCAACATCGGCGTGGTGCTGCAGGAGAACCTGCTGTTCAACCGTACCATCCACGAGAACATCGCCTTCGCGGCGCCCGCCATGCCGCGCGCCCAGGTGATCGCCATCGCCAAGCTGTCGGGCGCCGACGAGTTCGTCGCCAAGCTCCCCGCCGGCTACGACACCACCATCGAGGAGCGCGGCGCCAACCTGTCGGGCGGGCAGCGCCAGCGCATCGCCATCGCCCGGGCGCTGGCCACCAACCCGCCGATCCTCATCTTCGACGAGGCGACCTCGGCGCTCGACTACGAGAGCGAGCGCGTGATCCAGAACAACATGCGCCAGATCGTGCGCAACCGCACCGTGATCATCATCGCGCACCGGCTGGCGGCGGTGAGGCCCTGCGACCGCATCATCGGCATGGACGACGGCCGCGTGATCGAGGTCGGGGCCCACGACGAACTCATCGGCCGGCAGGGCGGGCTCTACCGCAAGCTCTGGACGCTGCAGAACGAGCAGGTGCAGGCATGACGACGCTGCCCGCCACCGCCAAGCCCCCGAAGCCTCCGGCGCGCCGCCGCATCAGGCTCAGCCGGGGCGACCACGAGTTCCTGCCGGCCGCGCTGGAGATCCTCGAGACGCCCCTGTCGCCCGTCCGGTCCGCCATGATCGTGACCATCTGCGCCTTCGCGGCGGCGGCGCTGGTCTGGTCGTGGTTCGGACGGGTCGACATCATCGCGACCGCGCAGGGCAAGATCCAGCCCGTCGGCCGCACCAAGACCGTCCAGCCCCTCGAGACCGGCAAGGTGCTGGCGATCGCCGCCCAGAACGGGGCCCGCGTCAAGGCCGGCGACGTGCTGGTGACCCTCGACGCCGGCCAGGCCCGGGCCGACGAGAGCACGCTGGAGGCCGACATCCAGTCCGAGAGGGCCGAGGTGTTGCGGCGCACCACCGCGCTGGCGCTGGCCTCCGACCGTGCCCTCGGCCCCGTGCCGCAGATCCGCTTCCCGCCCGAGGTGTCGCCGAGCCTCGCCTTGCGCGAACAGCGCGTGCTGGCCGACGACATCGCCCAGCTCGCCGGCACGGTCGGGAGCCTCGACGGGCAGGCCCGGGAGAAGCGGGCCGAGCGCGACCGCCTGACCGGCACGATCGACGCCCAGCAGACCCTGGTGGCGACGCTGAAGGAGCGCGTCGACATGCGCCAGACGCTCGAAGCCTCACGGTCGGAATCGCGCGCCAAGGTGATCGACGCGCTGGAGCTCATGCAGACCCAGCAGGCGACGCTGGCCTCCGAGCGGGGCCAGATCGGCGAGATCGACGCGAGCCTCGCGCGGCTGGGGCGCGACATCGAGAAGAGCTACGCGGCGTTCGCGGCCGACAACGCCCAGAAGCTCGCCGATGCCGAGCGCCTGATGGACGGCAACGCCGAGAAGCTCGCCAAGGCCCGCCTGAAGACCGCCGACCTGACGCTGACGAGCCCCATCGACGGCACGGTGGCGGGGTCGACCGTCACGTCGATCGGGCAGGTCGTCACGGTGGGCGAGCAGGTGATGCAGATCGTCCCGTCCGACACCAAGCTCGAGATCGAGTGCTACCTGCCCAACGGCGATGTCGGCTTCGTCCACAAGGACCAGCAGGCCGTGGTGAAGATCGAGTCGTTCCCGTTCACCGACTACGGCACGATCGACGCCGAGGTGGTGCGCGTGGCCCACGACGCCATCCCGCAGCCCGACGCCGACCAGCGCGAACAGAACCCCGCCGCGGCCGCCAAGGACGGCGGCCTGTTCGGGGGCGCCCAGCGCTTCCAGAACCTCGTCTTCCCGGTGACGCTGAACCTCGACCGCACGGTGATGAGCTCGGACGGGGCGGACGTGCCGCTCGTCCCCGGCATGGCGGTCACGGTCGAGATCAAGACCGGCACGCGCCGCATCCTCTCCTACCTGTTCTCGCCCATCATGCAGGTCGCCACGACGGCGATGCGGGAGCGGTGAGTCGAGGTCCTCCGCCCGACGGGTTCACGCCACGCCGCTGCCGTCGAGGAACAGCCTGAACGCCGGGTTGGCGCTCTCGTCCCAGAACGGGTAGCCCAGCGCCTCGACGGCTTCGAGGAAGCGGTCGCGGTCCGCGGGCGGCACCTCGAAGCCCGCCAGCACGCGGCCGTAGTCGGCGCCGTGGTTGCGGTAGTGGAAGAGCGTGATGTTCCAGAACTGGCCGAGGCCGTTGAGGAAGTTGAGCAGCGCGCCGGGGTATTCCGGAAACTGGAAGCGCAGCACGGATTCGTACTCCAGCCCCGCCACGCGCCCCCCCACCATGTAGCGCACGTGCGTCTTGGCGATCTCGTTGTCGCTCAGGTCCGCGACCGGATAGCCGGCGGCGGCGAGCGTCTCCATGATGTCACGCTTCTCCGCCTCCCCCTGGCGCAGCTCGACGCCGACGAAGATGTGGGCCGGGATGCCCGGGCCCGTCTGGCGGTAGTTGAACTCGGTGATCGAGCGCGGGCCCAGCACCTGCATGAAGCGCCGGTAGGACCCGGCCTCCTCGGGGATCGTCACGGCGAGCAGAGCCTCGCGGCGCTCGCCGATCTCGGCCCGCTCGGCGATGTGGCGGAGCCGGTCGAAGTTGAGGTTGGCGCCGGAGTTGATCGCCACGAGCGTCCGGTCCTTCGGCTCCCGCTCGGCCGCGTAGCGCTTCAGCCCGGCGAGCGACACCGCGCCGGCGGGCTCGGCCACGGCGCGGGTCTCGTCGAAGATGTCCTTCACGGCGGCGCAGATCTCGTCCGTCGTGACCGTGATGACCTCGTCGAGGCAGGCGCGGCAGATCCTGAAGGTCTCGACCCCGGCCTGGCGCACCGCGACGCCGTCGGCGAAGAGGCCGACGCGGTCGAGCACCACGCGGTCGTCGGCCGCGATGGCGGCCTTCATCGAGGCGGCGTCGTCGGGCTCGACCCCGATCACCTTGACGTCGGGCCGCAGGAACTTGACGAAGGCGGCGACGCCCGAGGCGAGCCCGCCCCCGCCCACGGGGACGAAGATCGCCTCGATCGGCCCCGGTTGCTGCTGGAGGATCTCCATGCCCACCGTGCCCTGGCCGGCGATGACGTCCGGATCGTCGTAGGGGTGGACGAAGGTGAGGCCGCGCTCGGCGCAGAGCGCCTGGGCGTGGCGGTAGGCCTCGTCGAAATTGTCGCCGTGGATGACGGCGTGACCGCCGCGCGACCGCACGCCCGCCACCTTGATGCCGGGCGTTGTGCGCGGCATCACGATCGTGGCCTCGACGCCGAGCTTCTGCGCCGCGAAGGCGACGCCCTGCGCGTGGTTGCCGGCCGAGGCGCAGATGACGCCGCGCTCGAGCGCCTCGCGGGGCAGGGCCGTCATCTTGTTGTAGGCGCCGCGGATCTTGAACGAGAACACCGCCTGGAGGTCCTCGCGCTTCAGCAGCACGCGGTGGCCGAGCCGGACCGAGAGGGCGGGCAGGGGATCGAGCGGGCTCACGATCGCGACGTCGTAGACCCGCGCGGTGAGGATGCGGCGGGCGTAGTCGTTGAGGTCGACGGGGTCGTCCGTGGCCTTCGACCAGGGGAGATGCAGGTTCATGGGCTGACGGGGGCGGGCTCGGGCGACGGGTGGCGGGGTTTGGTGCGCCCGAAACGTGGGCGACGCAACCCTGGCCGAGGTCGAGCCGGCGAGGCCCGCGCATCCGCCTCGTCAGGCGTATCGCCTGGCGCCGAAGACGCAGAGCACGACGAGGCCCGTCGCGGCGACCATCGTCCAGGCGATGGGTTCGTGCAGCAGGGCACCGGCGAGGAGGAGCCCGAAGAACGGCTGGAGCAGCTGGAGCTGGCCGACGCCGGCGATCCCGCCGAGCGCGAGACCCCGGTACCAGAACACGAAGCCGATGAGCATGCTGAACACGGACACGTAGGCGAGCCCCGCCCAGACAGGCAGACCGATGCCACTCCACCGCGCCGGCAGGGTCGCGAGGGCGACGACGGACATGACCGGCAGCGCCAGCAGCAGCGCCCAGGAGATGACCTGCCATCCCCCGAGCCGGCGCGAAAGCGTCGCGCCCTCGGCGTAGCCCAGGCCGCAGAGCAGGATCGCCGCGATCATCAGGAGGTCGCCCTCCGCCGATCCGGCGCCGCTCTGCGTCCAGGCGAAGCCCGCGACGGACGTCCCGCCGATCACCGAGAACAGCCAAAAGGCGGCCCTGGGCCGCTCGCCGCCGCGCAGGACCGCGAAGCCGGCCGTCGCGAGCGGCAGGAGGCCGATGAAGACGATGGACTGCGCCGACGTGATCCGCTGGAGAGCCAGCGCCGTGAGCAGCGGAAAGCCGACCACGACCCCGGCCGCCACGAGGGCGAGCGGGACGATGTCGCCGGCGGCCGGGCGCTTCTGCCGAAGGGCGAGCAGCATGATCGCCCCAAGGATCGCTGCGATGACCGCGCGGATGGACGTCAGGAACAGCGGCGCGAAGCCGCCGACCGCGACGCGCGTCGCCGGCAGGGACCCGCTGAAGATGATCACCCCGATGAGCCCGCTGCCCCATCCGCCCATCGATCGCCGCATGGCCCAGGCCTCCCGCCCACACCGCATAGAGCCGTCGAGGCAGGCCGAACAGGAACGATCACCCTACAATCCAGGCATACTGTAGGGTCGTGTCGATCCACACGGTCGGGGACCACGGCATGGCTGAACCGGCGTTGACGCGGACCGGCGCCGTCATGGAGGCGATCCGTCGCCGCATCGCGGCCCGCACCCTCGTGGCCGGCGAGCGGCTCCCCTCGATCCGGCGTCTCGCCTCCGCGATGGCGGTGTCGCCGTCGACCGTGGTCGACGCCTACGACCGCCTCGTGGCCGAGGGCCTCATCGCCTCGCGCCCCGGATCGGGCTTCGTCGTCGCGAGAATTCCGCCGCTGCTCGCGATCGTCGAGGGGGGAGCGAAGCTCGACCGCGCGGTGGATCCCTTGTGGGTGTCGCGCCAGTCGCTCGACGCCGATGTCGCGCTGCTGAAGCCGGGATGTGGCTGGCTGCCGGCCGACTGGATGCCGAACGAGGCCATCCGCCGATCGATGCGCAAGCTCGCCAGGGCGGACGCGGCGCTCCTGGCGGATTATGGCGACGCGCGCGGCCTCCCGGACCTGAGGTCGTTCCTGGCGCGCCAGTTCGCCGAAGAAGGGATCGAGGCCGGCGCCGACTGGATCCTGCTCACCCCGTCGGGGACGCAGGCCTTCGACCTGATCTGCCGCATGCTGCTGCAGCCCGGGGACACGGTCCTCGTGGACGACCCCTGCTACTTCAACTACCGAGCGTCGTTGCGCCTCCACCGGGCCGAGGTGGTGAGCGTTCCCTTTACGGCGACCGGCCCGGACCCGGCGGTCTTCGCCGAAAGGCTGGCGGCGCACCGGCCCCGGCTCTACGTCACCAACTCCGCGATCCACAACCCGACGGGCGCGAGCCTGTCGCCCCGGACCGCGCACCGGCTGCTGGTCGCCGCCGCGGCCCACGACCTCGTCATCGTCGAGGACGACACCTTCGCCGACCTCGAGCCCGAGCCGTCACCCCGTCTCGCGGTACTCGACGGCCTGTCCCGCGTGATCCGCATCGGCAGCTTCTCCAAGACGCTGTCGGCCTCGATCCGCTGTGGCTACGTGGCGGCTCGGGCGGACTGGATCGAGGCGCTGGTCGACCTGCAGGTGGCGACGAACTTCGGAGGCCCGAGCCCCGTCGCGGCCAGCCTGACGCTGGGCGCGCTGAGCGACGGCAGCTATCGCAAGCACCTCGACGGCCTCCGCAGACGCCTGACGCGGTCGCGCCGGGAGGCCGCCTCGACGCTGTCGCGGCTCGGCATCGTGCCCTGGCTCGTCCCGAGAGGCGGCTTCCACCTCTGGTGCCGCCTGCCCGAGGAGCGCGACGCCGTCGCGGTCGCCCGCGCCGCGTTGCGCGAGGGCGTCGTGCTCGCGCCCGGCAACGTGTTCAGCCATGCCGGGACGGCAGGCGACTCCATGCGGTTCAACGTGGCCCAGATGGCCGATCCGCGCGTCTTCGACGTGCTCGCCCGCGCCTTGGCGTCGGTGTGAGTCGTCCATGAGGCTATCGCCTTGACCGTAGGCGAGTTGACGCCCGCCCGTGCCGGCCGCCATCCAGGACGACAGAGATCCGAGGCCGCGCCGTGATCGAACTCAGCTTTCCCTTCCCCGTTCCACCCGCCAACGGGGCGACGATCGAGATCGCGCCCGGGCTGCACTGGCTGCGCCTGCCGCTGCCGTTCCGCCTCGACCACGTGAACGTCTACCTCGCCGAGGGCGAGCGCGGCTGGACTGTCCTCGACGCCGGCGTCGACACGCCCGAGGCGCGGGCGCTATGGGAGGGCGTGCTGGGCGGGCTCCTGGCCGGCAAGCCCGTCGAGCGCCTGGTCGTCACCCACTACCACCCCGACCACGTCGGGGCGGCGGCCTGGCTCTGCGGGCGGACGGGCGCCGGGCTCGTGATGGGCGAGACCGAGTACCTCACGGCGCGGCTGCACGTGCTCGCGACGGGCGACGACCTCGGGGCCGAGCGCGACCTCTACGCCGGGCACGGGCTTTCGCCGGCGCAGCTCGACCGGATGGCGCAGCGGCTCGACCGTTACCGCTCCGTCGTGCCCGACCTGCCGCGGCGCTACGCCCCGCTGCGGGCGGGGGACAGGCTCGAGATCGGGGCGTTCGCCGCCGAGGTGATGCTCTGCGCGGGCCACTCGCCCGCCCAGGTCCTGCTGCACGCACCCGCCCACGACCTGCTGTTCGCCGCCGACCACGTCCTGCCGCAGATCTCCCCCAACGTGTCGGTGGCCGAGGACAGGCCCGACGACGACCCCCTCGGCCGCTACGTGGCGTCGCTGGAGGATCTGCCGGCGCGGGTGCCGGACCGCACGCTGGTGCTGCCGGGCCATCGGCTGCCCTTCTTCGGGCTGCACCGGCGCTGCGCCGACCTCGTCGCCCACCACGCGGCGCGCTGCGCCGACCTCGCCCGGTTCTGCGATCCCGCCGCGCCGCCGACCGCGGCCGAGATCGTGCCGCTGCTGTTCACCATGGACCTCGACGCCCACCAGTTCTGGTTCGCCTTCAGCGAGACGCTGGCGCACATCAACAGGATGGCGCGGCAGGGGACGCTGCGCGAGCTGCGCGACGGCGCGGTCAGGCGGTGGCGGAGGGTCGAGGCGTGACGCGGCGCGTCACTTCGGGAGCAGGCGCGCCAGGGCGATGACACCGCCGAGCAGAGCTACGACTTGGACTCCGAAGAGGCCGACGATCCATTTGATAGTGTCGGCCTTCGCGGGCTCGATCTTCGCCTCGAGTGATTTCATATCCGTGCGGAGCCCGGCGATCTCGGCCTTCAGTTCGGTCCGGGATTCCTCGATCTGCTTGTGTAGACCTGCCTCTGTCGCGGCGAGATCGGCCCGGTTGACCACCTCTCCAGAGATCGCATCCGACAGAGCGTCCGATAGGCGCTCCGCCGGTTCGGGCGTGAACCGTCCGCCGTCCCGCAGCGTGCGGGCGAACTTCAGCGTATCGAACATGGCGGTCACGGCCGGCCCCCTCCGGATTCCAGACTGAGCCGTCATGGGTCCATCCGTCGAGCCTCACGGCGACCGGCCCAGCCGCCGCGCCAGCACCCCGACGATGCCCTCGCGGAACGCCAGGACGCAGACCACGAAGACCGCGCCCTCCACCACGGTCACTCGGGGAGTCGATCGACGGGCAGCATGAGACCCGTGACGGATCGGAGGCCGCGAACTTACCGTCTGGGGCGCTCCCGTTTCGGACCCTCGCGTTCTGGTCGACGTGCCGTGGCAAGAAAGCCACCCATCAACCTTTAGTATGAGGCAGCAGGCGAATGCGTCTTGCAGATCCGACGGGTTTTTAGTTGCATGTCCATCGTCAAATGCAACCTAAATCTCGGTCCGACAAGGGGAGAGTGTCATGCATTCGTTCTTCCGATCTGCTCTGCCGCTCGCGATCGCCGCGTCCTTGGCGGCTGTCCCAGCATGGGCCGGCAGCGTCACCTATCAATGGGTCATCACGGACAACTTCAATCTCAGCGGGAAGCCAGTCATCCAGCTCGATCCGTCGACCTGCACGGGCATGAGTTGCATGACCATGACGCCAACGACCTTCTACCAGGGCAACACCGCGACGGCCTCGGCGATCGTTCCTCCTACGAACGGATCCAACCCGAGCGGCACGTTCTACGTCGGCTATGCCTGGCCGAACGGGGTCGACCGCAACGAATGTGGCTTCACCATTTCCGGCGGCACGGTCAACGCGGATGGGACCTCGACGCAGCCGACGTCTTACGCGTTCATCTACAAATACACGCAGGCGGGAACCCGGCTTCAGCCGGGATGTAAATCGTTCGGAGTATCTCCGGATTCACAGTGTTCAGTTGTCGGCGGAGATTGTATCTACACGGCAAGCTTCAGTATCGAAACTTACTACAACTGAGCGATATCTGTCAAGAGATCGTTCGTAGGTGAAAAACAGGTCAGGATCGCGCCTGATGGATGATTAAGCTCATGGATCCTGCGGTCTTGACTGCCATACGGCCGTCCGCCCTATACGGCGTGCATAAGAACGAAGAAAGCAGTCTCATAGTCTAATTGATGGGACGCTCCTTGGACATTTGTCTCTGTCACGATAACGATCGATGGACTTGTGAATGACAGTTCGCCGTCGAAAATACGCTCATCTTGTTCATCGGTCGGCATTCTAATAGGGCGGCGTGGGTCGCTCGCACCCGGACTTGAGGGGCCACTCGGAATGGGAGGCCACCTCCTTAAGATCGTCCCCCTCTACCCGACTTGACGACCCGCTCTCACCGATGGCCGATGCCTGATTCGAAAGCGTCGGTATCGATGCCGACCCCAACGAGATACGTCAATTATGTTAGGCTATCGTCCGTCCACGTCAGCAGCAATCTCACGCCACCTACAGCAGGAGTGCCAACTTGCTTGCCATTCGTAAATGTTGACATGAACTCACTCATCGCCTCTTTGTCGTAGCTCCCGGCCAAAGTGTCGAACGTTGGTTGTGAGTTTGGGCTGGCGCCACCAAATTTTTCAATTTGAGTATAATCTAGGCCTGGAACGTCCGACATCTTCTGTATGGAGAGGGTGTGATTGTCGAAGGCTTTCTGCATCGAGTCGGCGTATGCGTTCGTTCGTGCGGCCATTGCCCTCAAGGAGTCCGGGTCCTGGCCCGCTGCGGCGGCCGCAGCCGAATCGTCCGCTAGATTCAGAGCTATCTGAGCAGCGTCCCTGTCTCTCTGAACAATAGTGGCGAATGTATCAGTCGCCCCGATGAGGCCTGGAGCCCGAAAACCTTTGCCGCTGTACAGCGCCTTGCTGATCTGCGCGGACGTCATCGCGTTGTTCGACGCGACCAGGGCATTGGTCTGGGCGACGGTCGTATAACGTGGCTCCGATGATGCCGTGTCCGAGGCCGCGTCGATGCCTCCCGCCTGCAGGGCCGTGATCGCCTGGCCGGTGCCGGGCGCCACCGCGCTCCTGGCACCCGACGCGACCGAGACTGCGGGCGCCGACGGGGCCGCGGCCGTGTCGTCCCTGGCCTGCCCCGGTTGGGCGAACAACAGGTCGACCATCCAGGTCTCCATCTTCGGCGAGCCCGCGATGCCGTTGGCGTTCATCCTCGTCATCTCCGCGCCGGACGCCCGGCCGGGCGTCGGGTCCCAGGCCCGTGCCGGATATCAGCATGGCGCCGGCAGGTTAAGGACGGTTGAACGCGACAGTCATCGAGCCCGATCATTCATCCCACGGTCGTGGGCATCACGTCGGACGCTGCCCGGCGAAGGTCGACCCTGTCCTTCCGTCGGTGCAGCGAGCGGCACCCTCGTCGATCGGGCCGGCCTCGGCCAGATCCCTGCGATGGATCCTCGCTGCCGCCACGATGATCGGAGGCGACCGTTCACACGATCGTCGAAGGAGACCGGGCGAACCGCTACAGCGACCGGCCCAGCCGCCGCGCCAGCACCCCGACGATGCCCTCGCGGAACGCCAGGACGCAGACCACGAAGACCGCGCCCTCCACCACCGTCACCCAGGAGCCGATGGAGGACAGGTAGAACTCCAGCGCCACGAAGACCAGCGCCCCGACGGTGGGCCCGAACATCGTGCCCATGCCGCCGATCAGCGTCATCAGCACAACCTCGCCCGACATGGTCCAGTGGACGTCGGTGAGGGAGGCGAGCTGGAACACGATGGCCTTGGTGGAGCCCGCGAGCCCCGCCAGCGTCGCCGACATGACGAAGACCGCCAAGCGGTAGCGGTCGACCCGGTAGCCCAGCGACAGCGCCCGGTTCTCGTTCTCGCGGATGGCGCGCAGCACCTGGCCGAAGGGCGAATGCACGATGCGGTAGAGGGCGAGCAGGCCCGCGAGGAAGATCGCCGCCACCACGACGTAGAGCGTCCCGTCCGAGGCGAGGTCGATCAGCCCGAACAGCCGACCGCGCGGCACGCCCTGGATGCCGTCCTCGCCGCCCGTGAACGGAGCCTGCAACGAGACGAAGTAGACGATCTGCGCCAGCGCCAGCGTGATCATCGAGAAGTAGATGCCCTGCCGGCGGATCGCCACCGCGCCGAAGACCGCGCCGAGCCCACCCGCCGCCAGCGTGCCGAGCAGGATCGCGGCCGCCGGGTCGATCCCCCAGGACCGCGCCGCCGTGGCGCAGACGTAGCTGGCGACCCCGAAATAGGCGGCGTGGCCGAAGGACAGCAGCCCGCCGTAGCCGAGCAGCAGGTTGAACGCCGAGGCGAAGAGCGCGAAGCACATCACCCGCATGACGAAGACCGGATAGACCACGAAGGGCGCGATCACCAGCAGCACGACGAGCCCGGCGAAGATGGCCGCGTGCAGCGCGCCGTCGTCCCGCCGGGCCGGGGCGGCCAGGACGCCGGTCGGGCCGCCCGCCGCGGCGGGGCCCGGTGCGGCCACGCCCGTGTCGTCCCCCGCGCCGGCGACCGCCGGGCCGGCCGCCCTCATGCGGCCCTCCCGAAGAGCCCGTTGGGCTTGACCATCAGCACCGCGATCATGATGACGAAGATGACGGTGGCGGAGGCCTGGGGGTAGACCACCTTGGTCAGCCCTTCGCAGAGCCCGAGGGCGAAGCCGGTGACGACCGAGCCGAGGATCGACCCCATGCCGCCGATCACCACGACGGCGAAGACCACGATGATGACGTCGGCCCCCATGTTGGGGTTCACCGAATAGATCGGGGCGGCCAGCACGCCCGCCAGCGCCGCCAGCGCCACGCCGAACCCGTAGGTGAGGGTGACGAGGCGGGGCACGTCGATGCCGAAGGCCGACACCATGACGGGGTTCTCGGTGGCGGCGCGCAGCGTCGCGCCGAGGCTGGTCCTTTCGATGGTGAACCACGTGGCGAGGCAGACCGTCGCCGACGCCACGATCACCCACGCGCGGTAGATCGGCAGCACCATGAAGCCGAGGTTCATGGCGCCGGTCAGCTGCGGCGGGGCCGCGTAGGGCAGGCCGGAGACGCCGTAGAGGTTGCGGAACAGGCCCTGGATGATCAGCGCCAGGCCGAAGGTCAGCAGCAGGCCGTAGATCGGGTCGAGCCGGTAGAGCCGCGCGATCATGAGCCGCTCCACCGCCATCCCGAAGGCGCCGACGACGAGGGGGGCGAGGATCAGCGCCCCCCAATAGTTCACGCCGAAGACCTGCAGCAAGATGTAGCCCGCGAAGGCGCCCATCATGTAGAGCGCGCCGTGGCTGAAGTTGACGATGTTGAGCAGGCCGAAGATGACGGCGAGGCCGAGGCTCAACAGCGCGTAGAAGGCGCCGTTGATCAGCCCCAGCGTCAGCTGGCCGAACAGCACCTGGGTCGGGATGCCGAGGAACGTGTGCATGTCCGGCGCTCCGGCCCCCGGCTCACTTCACCAGCGGGCACTTGTCCTCGGCCATCGGCCGGAACGCCTGGTCGGCCGGGATCGTGTCGATCAGCTTGTAATAGTCGTACTTGTACTTCGATTCGGCCGGTGTCTTGACCTGGTAGAGGTACATGTCGTGGGTCACGCGCCCGTCGATGCGCAACTGCCCCTTGCCGAACAGCGGGTCCTCGGTGGGGATCTCGCGCATCTTGGCCATCAGGGCGGCGGTGTCCTTGCCCTTCAGGGCGTCGACGGCCTTGAGGTAGTGCAGCACCGAGGCGTAGACGCCCGCCTGGTCCATGGTGGGGACCTTGCCGTCGTTCAGCGCCTCGTAGCGCTGGGTCCAGGCCCGCGTGCCGTCGTCGTGGTCCCAGTAGAACGCGGTGGTGAGGTCGAGGCCCTGCGCGACGGGCAGGCCCAGCGCATGGACGTCCGAGATGAAGACGAGGAGGCCGGCGAGCTTCTGCCCGCCCGTGACGACGCCGAACTCGGCCGCCTGCTTGATGGCGTTGACGGTGTCGGACCCCGCGTTGGCGAGGCCGACCACCTGGGCGCCGGAGCCCTGGGCCTGCAGCAGGAACGACGAGAAGTCGCTCGTCGGGAAGGGCGCGTCGACCGAGCCCACCACGGTGCCGCCGGCCGCCTTGACGAAGGTCGACGCGTCGGTCTGGAGCTGGTGGCCGAAGGCGTAGTCGGCCGTGATGAAGTACCAGCTCTTGCCGCCCGCCTTCAGGATGGAGGTCGCGGTGCTCTTCGCCAGCGCATAGGTGTCGTAGGTCCAGTGGACGGTGTTGGGGGAGCATTGCTCGCCCGTCAGCGCCGAAGTGCCGGCGCCCGAGTTCATGAAGATCTTGTTCTTCTCGCGCGTCACCTTCGAGACCGCGAGCGCGACGCCCGAATTCGGCACGTCGACGATGAGGTCGACGCCGTTCTGGTCGTACCACTGGCGGGCGATGTTGGCGCCGTTGTCGGGCTTGTTCTGATGGTCCGCCGAGACGACGTCGACGTGGATGCCCTTCTTCTCGGCGCCGAAATCCTCGATCGCCATCCTCGTGGCCACGACCGACGGCTCGCCCGAGATGTCCGCGTAGGGGCCGGAGCGGTCGTTGAGCACGCCGATCTTCACCGACACGTCGGCGGAGGCCGGCAGCGCCGCGCCGAGGAGCGCCGTCGCCGCGGTGGCGGCCATCAGGATCAGTTTCAGCATCGGATCGTCTCCCTGTCTGTTCTCGTCGTCACACGCCGAGATAGGCGTGGAGCTTGTCGGTGTTTTCCGGGAGGTCGGCGTTGAGGAACGTGTCGACGACGCGCCCCTGCTCGACCACGTAGTGCCGGTCCGCCAGCGTGGCGGCGAACCGGAAGTTCTGTTCGACCAGCAGGATCGTGTAGCCCTCGGCCTTGAGCCGCGCGACCGTGCGGCCGATCTGCTGGACGACCACGGGTGCCAGGCCCTCCGTCGGCTCGTCGAGCAGCAGCAGGCTCGCGCCCGAGCGCAGGATGCGGGCGATGGCCAGCATCTGCTGCTCGCCGCCCGACATCGTCGTGCCGCCGCTGGAGAGGCGCTCCGCGATGTTGGGGAAGAGCTCGAAGATCGCCTCGCGCGACAGGCCGCCGGGCCGCACCACGGGCGGCAGCATCAAGTTCTCCTCGACCGACAGCGACGCGAAGATGCCCCGTTCCTCCGGGCAATAGCCGACGCCGGCCCGCGCGATCGCGCGCGACGGCAGCGCGATCGTCTCGCGCCCCTCGAAGCGGATCGAGCCCCGTCGCTTGCCCATCACCCCCATGATGGCGCGCAGCGTCGTGGTCTTGCCGGCGCCGTTGCGGCCGAGCAGCGTGACCACCTCGCCTTTCGGCACCACGAAGCTCATGCCGTGCAGCACGTGGGATTCGCCATACCAGGCATGGAGGTCCGCGACCGCGAGGCTCGGCCCGGCGTCCGCCGCGGGCGCGCCGGGGCGGGTCGGGGCGGTCGGGGCCGAGGCCTCAGGCATGTCCCACCCCGATGTAGGCCTCGACGACGCGCGGGTCGCGCGACACGGCCTCGTAGGGGCCCTCGGCCAGCACGCGGCCGCGGGCCAGGACCGTGATGCGGTCCGACAGGGAGGCCACGACCGACAAATTGTGCTCCACCATCAGCACGGTGCGGCCCACCGCGGCCCGTTTGATGAGGGCCGCGGTGCGGTCGATGTCCTCGCGGGCCATGCCCGCCATGGGTTCGTCGAGCAGCATCAGCCGGGGCGCCAGCGCCAGGGTGGTGGCGAGTTCCAGGGCCCGCTTGCGGCCGTAGGGCAGGTCGCCGGCGCGGCCGTCGGCGACGCCGGCGAGGCCGACCTGCTCGACGAGGCCGAAGGCCTCGGCATCGTAGCGCCGCAGCAGCTTCTCGGATCGCCAGAAGTCGAAATTGCCGCCCCGCTGGCGCTGCAGCGCGATCCGGACGTTCTCGAGCACGGTGAGATGCGGGAAGATCGCGGAGATCTGGAAGGAGCGGACGAGGCCCTGCCGCGCCACGTCGGCCGGGGGCGTGCGGGTGATGTCGCGACCATCGAAGGTGATGCGGCCGCGCGTCGGCGACAGGAACTTGGTCAGGAGGTTGAAGCAGGTGGTCTTGCCGGCGCCGTTGGGGCCGATGAGGGCGTGGATGGTGCCGCGCTGGACGCGGAGGTCGACGCCATCGACGGCCACGATGCCGCGAAACGCCTTGGCGAGCCCCGTGGTGGTCAGGATGAAATCCTCGGACACCCGCCCTCCCGTGAGCGTCTCTCGTGGCGAGCTCATGGCTGCCATGTCTTATTGCCGCGCAGCATGGCGGATCGAAGCCCCGGCCGCAACGGGTTTCGCCGGGCGCCGAGGCAGGACGGCGGGCCGGCGCTTCAGCCCGCCGGCAGGATCAGCACGGCGCGGAAGTCGTTGACGTTGGTGAGGGTGGGGCCGGTCACGACCCCGTCGCCCAGGGCCTCGAAGAAGCCGTGGCCGTCGTTGGCGGCGAGGCTCGCGGCGGGCCGCAGGCCGAGCGCCCTGGCGCGGGCGAGGCTGTCGGGCGTCAGCCAGGCGCCGGCGACCTCCTCGACGCCGTCGACCCCGTCGGTGTCGCCCGCGAGGGCGTGGACGCCGGCGAGCCCGTCGAGCGCGATGCCGAGGGCCAGCAGGAACTCGACGTTGCGGCCACCCCGCCCCTGGCCCCGCACCCGTACGGTGGTCTCGCCGCCCGACAGCAGCAGGCAGGGCGGCGCGAAGGGCTGGCCGCGCCGCGCCACCTGCCGCACGATGCCGGCCATCGCCTTGCCGACCTCCGCCGCCTCGCCCTCGATGGCGTCGCCGAGGATGTGGACCGGCAGCCCCTCGGCGCGCGCCACCCCGGCGGCGGCCTCGAGCGACGCCTGGGGCGCCGCCACGATGCGGGTCTCGACCCCGGCGAGGCGGGGGTCGCCCGGTTTGACGCTCTCGCCGCGGCCGCTCTCGAGCGCCGCGCGAACCGCCGGGCCGGCCGGGATGGCGTAGCGGTCGAGCACCGCCAGGGCGTCGGCGCAGGTCGTCGGGTCGGCCACGGTCGGCCCGGAGGCGATGTCGATCGGGTCGTCGCCCGGCACGTCCGAGATGACGAGGTTGAGGACCCGCGCCGGCCAGCATGCCGCCGCGAGCCGGCCGCCCTTGATGGCCGACAGGTGGCGGCGGAGGACGTTCATCTCGCCGATCGAGGCGCCGGAGGCCAGCAGGTCGCGGTTGATGGCCTGCTTTTCGGCGGCGGAGATGCCGGCGAGGGGCATCGGCAGCAGCGAGGAGCCGCCGCCCGAGACGAGGGCGACCACGAGGGCGTCGGGTCCGAGGCCCCCGACGAGGCGCATCATCCGCTCCGCCGCGGCGAACCCGGCCCGGTCCGGCACCGGATGGGCGGCCTCGACGATCTCGATGCGCCGGCACGGGACCCTGTAGCCGTGCCGGGTGACGACGAGCCCCGACAGCGGCCCGGTCCAGTGGTCCTCGAGCGCCCGCGCCATGGCGGCCGACGCCTTGCCGGCGCCGACCACGAGCGTGCGGCCCCCCGGGGGCGGCGGGAGATGCCGGGGCAGGCAGAGGCTCGGCTGGGCCGCCGCGATGGCGGCCTCGAACAGGCGGAGCAGCAGCGCTCTGGGGGGCGTCATGGTCCGTGTCCCGAGGTCTGCGAGACCGCCCGACGCGGCTCGCGCGGCATCGGCCTTATGGCCGGCCGACGAGACTGTCCGGTCAAAGGCGTCCTCGATCAAGCCATCCGATTCGGGTGATTCAGACCGGGCGTCTCGACCCCGGCCGCCGCCTTGCGGGCGCCCCGGCCGGTCATTATGGTGCCGCTCGGTCTGGCCGGCGATGACGCCGCCGCCGCCGTTGGGGCGTAGCCAAGTGGTAAGGCAGCGGATTTTGATTCCGCCATTCGGAGGTTCGAACCCTCCCGCCCCAGCCAGTCCTAAGTCAACTCTCTGACCGACAACGATAACTCGCCGGCCATCGATGCCGCGAGCCTCGTTTGTCCTCACGACTGTACGCGCCACTGTACGCGGGGACTGCGATGGGGCTTTGCGAAAACGTGTACCGGAGAGGTGCGGTATACTGGTGGCGGGGACGATTCGGCGTACGCGGCGAGAGATCGGGCGTGGTGGCCGTGAGCCTGCGCACGTGTGATCCGGACCGTGCCCGATCGTCGGGAGCGAGGCTCAACGGTCTCGCCCTCCGCTTGCGAGAGAGAGTGAGGCGCGGTGCCATGTCGATCGACGATGTCAAGGAGCACTTCATCGAGGTCGGGCCGGGCAAACGGTTCCACTTCGATCCCGGGATGGTCGATCGCGCCGTGGAGGCGGCAGCGGAGCGCGACAGGCAGCCATCGACCGTGCCCTACACGATCGATCGCGAGCGGACGATGCTGAAGGCGTTCGGTCGCCACGTGCGCGACCACCTCGACCGCCGTGCATCGGATATCCGGTCCAGCCACGTCCTCGTCTTCGCCGAGGGAGCGGTCGACTGGGTCGGTGAGGCGATGGCGGAGAGCCGGATCCAGGCGCAGGTCTGCCGACTGCTCGGGCTGATGGGAACCTCCGCTCGAGTTCGGCCCGATGCACGCGAGCGACTTCGCATTGAAGGCTTTTCCGATGCCGAGATCGATCGGGTCGATGCCGCTGCGCGTCGTCATGCTAGCGTGGAGGACGAGCGTGACTGGCTGATCGGACCGGAGCGCGAGGTGCTCGTCTATCATCTCGACTCGGTCGGAATCGCCCTGACAGCCGCCAACGTCCGGCGGCTCCGTGAGAGTGCATTGTGCCTGCTGGCCAACCTCTTGGAGCGGACAAGCGACCGGTACAGTGTGGTCCCGATCCACGTGAGCGACATCGCGGCGGACGTCTTGCGCGATCCCGACCTGCCCGACTTCAGGGCCAGGACAGCCCAAACGATCAGAGCTGGACGGCCTCAGGCGAGACCGAAGTCCGAGGCATTTTCTCCGCCTGTGACCGTCGAGAAGGCGCAGATGCTGACGCCGGCAGATGACGCACGTCCTCCGGCGTCGTTCATCGGCCTCGTCGCGGCGTTGGCGCGGTCTAAAACCAATCCCAAGGCGCGCAGCTGGGAAGTCAAAACGGCTCGACAACATCTCTCGATTGCGAAGCTCTTTGCGAAGGTCGTCGGTACAGATGACCCGCGCAGAATGACGCAGGCCCATGTCGGCGCGTACGTGTCCCTTTTGGCACAATTGCCGACCCACTGGGGCAAAAGCGCCGATGATGCCGACCGGAGCATCGAAGACATCATGGCTCGCATCGAGGACCTCGACGACGACGAGATTGGCTTGGCGGCACCGACCATCAACCGGCATCGCACTCAACTGTCGACGATCTTGGCTCACCTTGAGGAAAACGGATATCCAATCGGTGTCATCGGCAAAAAGAGTATGGCGAAAGATACGAGATCGCCGGATGAGAAGCGTCGTCCCTTCACGGTCGAGGACGGTCGCGCCCTGATCGAAGGAGCGATGTCGAACATCGGAGGTCGAGATTCGACACCGTCCAGCCTTTGCCTGAAAAACACTGACGCACAATTCTGGGTGTTCCCTCTCGCATGGTATACTCTGATGCGTCTTGGCGAAGCTTGCGGCCTCATGGTCGACGACGTCGACTCAGTCCAGAAGAAAATCATTATCCGCGACAACAAATTGAGGAGGGTCAAAAACAAGACCTCCCAGCGTACGGTCGCAATCCACTCCGAGCTCGTTCGAATCGGCTTCCTCGACTTCGTCCTTCAACAAAAAGCGCTCGGGCACGAGGCGCTCTTTCCGGAGCTACATGGGTCGGCGACGGCCGCGACGGTCCTCTTCAACAAAAAATGGGTTCAAATCCTCGACCTCGCTCTACCTGGCGCACGCGAACAGCGCAAAACGATGCATTCGACCCGCAAGGGGGGTAACGGCGCCATGATCGCCGGCAAAGTCATGGATTCGGTGCGCTATTATATAATGGGACATGCGCCTAAGGATGTACATGGCAGGCATTACACGCCCGATCCCAGCTATCAAGAGATTGTCGATGCCCTCGATCAAATCCCAATTATTACAAAGAATGTTACCATGATAAAATAGGCGAGCCTGATGAAACCTACCGCGGTGTACATGAAGTGCCTCAGCAGCCTACTCTTGGCCGTAGCGATCGAAAAACTCCCGTGACGTTGCGTGCGTCCATCCGGCAGGCCTATATCAAGTCACACTCACTTGCAGTCTACAAGCTTCGAGCGGGTGTCCTGCCGTGGTGCCTACCGGGGTGGTCTCTGCCACCACCACGGCGTGGTGCCCCTGGCCGCTCTCGGGCTGCCCGGCGGCATGGCTTATGCCGACATCCCGCGCACCAAACGGCTCCGCTGCTCGCGGTGCGGCGGACGCGACGTCCAGGTGATGCCCGACTGGCCGGACCCGACCGCCATTCAGGCGGCCCGGATCAGAGCGGGTTCCTGGCACGGGCCGGCAACCGGCTCGACGGAGCCGACCGCCGACCCGGGGCCGCCGCGCGGATTAGCCTGCGAGGCAGCGATCGGTCGGCCGTGATCGGCGAATTGCCCGAAGGTCATTCCCACGCTAACCTTCCGGCCACCGCAGCGGGGATCCCATTGACCGACTCGACGCCCGCCCTCTTCGACTCGATCGACCGCTACCCCATTGTCGACGTCGACGGCTCGATCGGCGGCATCGCGCGTGATTGGATCGACGGCCCGGCGGAGGGCTCCCGCGCGGGCCTCATCGCCGACAGCATGGCGACCTAACGGATGGTCGGGGAGGCCCGCGGGGCCCTCATCGGCGTGTACAGGCCGCCCGTCGTCCAGCTCGGCGACTGGCTCGACGACGAGATCAACGGACGCGTCGAGGTCGGCGGCTACAGCGACGGTCCGGTGCCGTGGCCGCGCCGGCTGAAGACCGGGCGACCCAGTTTGATCCTCTGCGGCGACCTCGTCCGGGCCGTGCGGACGGAAAGCGCCGTGGCGATCGCCCACCACTTCGGGGTCGGCAGCGTCACGGTCAGCAAGTGGCGCGTGGCCCTCGGTGTCGACCGGCAGAACAACGAGGGCACCCAGTCGCTCTACCGGGGAACTGCCGTCGCGGGGTCGAGCGCGCCGACATCGTCCGGCCATCGAGGCGGGCGCGCCGACCTCCTGCGAAAAGCGACAGGGCAGACGGCGTCCGACCCGTCGACATCAGCCGAGGACACGACCCCCATGCCCCGCCCGGCGTCCGAATACGCCGCCACCTCGGCTCAGCGCAAGACGGCGATGCGTCGGCGCAAGGCCCAGCGCGGCGAGGTGAGGTGCTCGGTCGACCTGACCCATGAGGCCCGCGAGATCGCCGACCGGGCGGCCGAGGCGGCCGGCATCACCCGGACCGAGTTCATCAACGGGCTGATCCTGCGATGCCGGACCTGACCACGACCAGGGCCTCGCCCGGACCGGCCGGCGCACCACCGGCCACGCGCGATCCCGACGGATGTCATGTCCTGGCATTCGCGAGCTCGATGCGGGAGCGGTCGAGGACGTCCTTCATCCATCGGCGAGCGTGAAGCGAGGAAAGAATCAGGAAAGGTGACGACGCCGCCGCGTCTCGTCAGACGATGACCTCGACATCGGCATGGCGAGAGTGCGGTCTCTCGCGCGACAGGCGCTCAAGGCCCGTAGCGAGAAGACCTGCCGAAGCAGATCCGGCGCTCGACGCCCGGCCCTCAAATGGGAGGGGCCACGACCCCGCCAGTGTCGCTGACGGGGTCGTGAAAGCGGCGAAAATGGCTGTAACGCCGCCTCTGCTCCTCAACGCTAAGATATTCCCGGTTGGGCGTCAAATCTCACCCAAAGGCCAAGGCTCGTCGATCCGGGTCACGGTACCGCGGCGTCGACAGGTGCAGGCGGAGGATCGGCTGGCTGACGTTCGAAGACGATCGATGTCGGTCCGCCGGCCTCGATGCCCAGGTCCTGCAGGGCCGCCCCCTCGGAAACACCGACGCGACGACGGAGCCGACACCGAAGACGGAGCCGATACTCTTGCACCGTGGTTCCGAAGTCCCTCGCGCCTGCGCGAACCGCCCTGGCGGCTTCGGCCACACCGCGACGCCGGCCGAAGGTCCCGATATAGCGGTTCAGACGCGACCGACAGTCCGCGACGGCCGGATCGTCGTCTCTATCGGTGGTGCCTGCGCTTGGGATTCCAGAAAACCGGCTCGGTCGCATCGACGGCGGCGGCCGAAATGCCCCGTTCGTCCAACCGCAAAGCGTGTGCCATTGCAGCGGCTTGAGGCCATCTGACGGCGGGGTGTTGCGTGCATGTTACGCTCGATCCATTAGCTCATCAGAGTCTCTTGCGGCTTAAAACCAACTCGGATAACGCTTCCTTCAGGTGCCGGAGCCGGATCGACGCCGAGTGCTCATCCGGGCTCAACGCCTGGGGATGTAACAGGTCCACGCGGACAGGAGAACTTCAATGGCTACGATCACTGGTACGGCGGGCAGCGACAATCTGTCGGGCACATCGGCTGCGGACTTGATCCTCGGCAACATGGGCAACGACAACATCGTCGGCAACGGCGGTCAGGATTCGCTCTACGGCGGTGTGGGCAACGACGCGATCACCTATGGGCCGCTGACCGGTCCAGGCGCTCCCACGCTCGACACGTCCTCGACCTTGATCTTCGGCGGTCTCGGAAGCGACACGATCACGGCCTTCAACGGCCCCCGTGGGTTCAGCACCATCTATGGTGGCGCCAATACCTCGGGTGATTCCGTCGACGGCTCCAACACCTTCAACCTCGCCAACGATGGCGGCGTTGATTTCGTGTTCGCTGGCGGTGGTGGTGATTCGATCACCCTCGGGTTCGGCGCGGGCAGCAGCGTCACGGGTGGTATCGGCAACGACACGATCAACGCCGGCAATGGCTCGAACGTGAAGGTCAATGCCGATCAGGGCAATGACTCGATCCTGGGCAGCCTCGGCGGCGGCGATCTCTTGCACGGCGGCCTGGGCAACGACTCCGTTTCGCTGACCAACACGTTCATGGGCGGCCAGGTGACCCGCGCCGGAAGCATCGTGGCGGCCGACCTCGGTGCCGATGTCATCAACGATCTCGGCGGTTCCGCCAACGACACGCTCTACGGCGGCAAGGGCAACGATTCGATCACCATCGGTACGGGCGGCGGGTTTGTGGCCTCTGGCAACGACGTGGTGTTCGCCGGCCTCGACTCCGACCTGATCAACGTCTCCGGCTCGGGTCGCAACTCGATCTATGGCGGCACCGACACGACGGGCCAGGCTGCCGACTCCGGCAACGTGATCAACGCTTCCAGCACGGCCTTCGCCGCGCTTGTTGGCAATGGTGCCACGGGTCGTGACCTTCTGGTCGGCGGTGGCGGTGCGGACAGCATCATCGCTTCTGACGCGACGATCCCGGGTGGTGGTGGTGCAGCCGCTACCGTGAACCAGGCGACGGACACTCTGACGGGCGGCGCCGGCAACGACACGTTCTCGTTCCTGACGGCGACGACTGGGGCGGAAGGCTATGGCTTCACGGGTGCTGGCGCGAAGGCCAGCGACATCGATTCGGTCACCGATTTCCTTTCGGGTTCGGACAAGTTCCATCTCGGGACGGCGGCTGGTTTCGTCCCGAATAATGTCGATGTCCTGACGACCGCGGCTCAGACCGCGGTGCAGAACGCCACCACCCTGAACGGGGCTGCGAAGGCCGCCGCAGTCGGGCTGGCCGCGAACGGCGATGCGGCTGTGTTCACGTTCCAGGGCAGCAACTACCTGTTCGCCGATGCGTCCGCCAACAAGACTTTCGACACCGGTGACTATCTGATCAACGTCGGGAATGTCACGACTCTTAGCAAGGCCGACTTCATCGCCTGATGTGACAGGTCATTCTTGACCTTCGAGGGAGGCGAGAAATCGCCTCCTTTTTTTTGACCTCAATTTTCCTTCCTGCCTCGATCACATCGTCGAACGACGAGAGCGGGCACCCCATCGTGGACGGTGCGGCGAGGGTCGTCGTGCCATTCGCTACGATCGACGAGATGTGAGATGAGAGCCGCCTTCACCTACGCTCCCGGAGTCTTCGATCTACGCGGCAAGGTCATGGGAAGGCAGGCCGCCGGAGTCGGTCTTCTCAGAGCCGTGGCTGCCGCCGGCTTGAACGAGGTCGGATGCTATGCCGCATCGGACGAACTGGCCCGGACCTTCGCAGACGATCTCGGGGCGGCGGCGAGCCACCCACCGCCGGTGCGCTTCGTGCCCTTCGCAGAACCCGAGCGCCTGGCGCAGTTCGATCTACTCTATCGCGCAGACCCCGCCCTCGCCGACGACGCTTGGTGTCGTCAACATCGTTCCGGCGCCCGCTCCTACAGCCTCTGCGGCGTGACGCATACGCTCAGTTCCAAGGGTGTCATGAGCGCATTGGCGGTCCTGTCCGATGTGCCTCTCTTCCCCTGGGATGCTGTCATCTGTACGTCTCGCGTCGCACGCGACGTCGTGCTGGGCTTCATCGAAGCGCGGGTGCAGCATCTCCATGAGCGACACGGGCCCTTCACTGTCACGCTCCCGCAGTTCCCGCTCATCCCCCTCGGCGTCCACGTCCAGGACTTCGCCGCCCCGGCCGAGACGCGTGCCGCCGCCCGGGCCGCCGTCGGGCTGGAGGCCGAAGAAGTCGCGGTGCTGTTCGCCGGCCGCCTCACCTTCCACGCCAAAGCCCATCCGCTCCCCATGTTCCTCGGGCTGGAGCGGGCCCGCGCGGCGACCGGCCAGCCGGTGGTGCTGCTGGTCTTCGGCCAGTTCCCCAACGCCGCCATCGCCGATGCCTTCCGCGAGGAGGCGGCGCTTTTCGCGCCCTCGGTGCGGCTCGTCCATCTCGACGGCGCCGACCCCGCCAACGGGCCGCGCGCCTGGGTGGCGGCGGACGTCTTCACGTCCCTGTCCGACAACATCCAGGAGACCTTCGGCCTCACGCCCGTCGAGGCCATGGCGGCGGGCCTGCCCTGCGTGGTGAGCGACTGGGACGGCTACAGGGACACGGTGCGGGACGGGATCGACGGCTTCCGCGTGCCGACCCACACGCCGCCGCCGGGCGGTGGCGGCGACCTCGCCGACCGATTTGACGTCGGCGTGTCGGACTACGACGGCTACATCGGCGAGGTCAGCCTCTTCACGGCCGTGGACGTGTCGGCGGCGGCGGAGGCTTATCGTTGCCTAATCGAGTCCCCGGAGCTGCGCCGCAGCATGGGCGAGGCGGGGCGGAAACGCGCGACCGAGACCTACGACTGGGCGGTGATCTTCCGGCGCTACATGGCGCTGTGGGAGGAGCTCGGCGAGCGACGGCGCTCCGACCCTCGCGTGCCGGGCGAGGAGTCCCGCGCCCGCCGCCCCGACCGGCCCGACCCCTTCGACCTGTTCGGCACCTTCCCCAGCGCGGCGCTCGGCCCGGCCACGCGCGTCCGCCTGCACCCGGGCGCCACGGCCGAGGCGGCCGTCGCCCGCAAGGGGTTGAAGAGCGTCGGCTACGCCGCCCAGGTGCTGCCCAACGACGCCGTCGTGACCCGGCTCGTCGTCGCGATGGCGGCCGCGCCGGACGGGCTCACGATCGGCGACCTGCGTGACGCCTGCCTGCCGATCCCGCTCGGCGGCGTGATCCGCAGCCTGGCCTTCCTGGCCAAGATGGGGATCGTCGACGTGCTGCCGTCGGCGTGAGCGGCGCCTCCGCCCCGCCGGCCGTCGAGACAGGCCCCGCCCTCCTCTACGTGGCCCACCGGCTCGACGCGGACGTCCTCGCCGGCTGGACGGCGCTGCACCGCTCCTGCGCGGGCCACGGGTTTCACCCGGTCTTCCTCTACGACAACAGCCGCGGCGACTTCGCCGAGGCGCCGGAGCTCGCCGGCGCGGACCGGTACCTCTTCACCCTCGCCGACCTGTCGACCCGCTTCCCGTTCCGCGTCTACGACCCGCAGCGCCCGCTCGACCAGGGCAATGCGAGCTTCCCGATCCTGGCGTTCTTCCGCGCGCGGCCCGACCACGCCGCCTATTGGCGGATCGAATACGACGTGGTCTACGACGGCGCGTGGCGCGACTTCTTCGCCGCCTTCGCCGAGGATCCCGCCGATCTCCTGACCACCACCCTGTCCCGCCCCGCCGTGCGGCCGGACTGGGGCTGGTGGCCGACGCTGCGCCGGCCCTGGCACGATTGGCGGCGGCTCCAGACGGTCCGCGCCTTCATGCCGGTGGCCCGCCTGTCGCGGCGCGCGCTGCAGGTGCTCGACAGGGCCTACCGGACCGGCTGGGCGGGCCATGACGAGGTGCTGGTGCCGAGCGTCCTCGCGAGCCGCGGGCTGACGATCGCGGATCTCGGCGGCGAGGGCGAGTTCACGCCGGCGGGGGCGGAGGGACGGTTCTACACCAACGCGCCGGCCTGCCGCGGCCTGGCGCCCGGAACCTTCGTGTGCCCGCCGCATCGTCCGACGCCGGACTCCCGGCCCGGCCGGCTGTATCACCCCGTCAAGGATCGCGCGGAATGGCAGCGGCGCCGCGCCTCTGCGATCTAGAGCAGTATCGGCTTTCTTGGAGTCGCCTCGGCGACTCCAAGCCGATGGACCTGCTCCAGATTCGGAGCTGGAGCGAATTCACCGAAGGCGAAAGCGCTCTAGGCGGCGGCCGAGACGACCGTCGTTCGATCCGCAACCGGACCATGCGACGACCATCAGCCCGGTGCGCCGCCTCGGGTGATCGAGCGGCTCAGACCAGCCAACATCGACGATGACTCGTCGATGTCGGGTTACGCCGCATGAGCGGCGGCGCGCATTCGCGCTTGCCAGCGGTCAAAAGATTTGACCACTGGTATCAGAACAGAGGCTGGATGACGCTCGGCGCCGACCGTCCATCTCGTGCCGATCTCACACGAGACCCTCTGGACAGGGACGACTTCAGAGCAGCTCCAGCTCACGCCATCTCTCTCGTCTGGCATCCAGGCCGTCGACCGTGAGCGACGCATCGCGTTCTGGTGAAGCGGTCTCGGCGCCTGCGGCAAGCGTCCTGGAGAGCAGTTCCCGCTGAAGGTCGAGGATCTTCGCAGATGGAGCATCAGGATTGCAGATCAGCGTCGTCAGCAGCCATCTCTCCTGCGGAGACAACGTCAGACCTGATCCGAGCTTCGCACAGGCATAGCTCAGAGGGACCTGGCCTCCCGCCGATCGACGGGCCAGACAGGCATTGAGGGCTTTCGATGGCGTTGGGTCAGAGGCGCCATCGACCGTGGGACGCGCCCAGTCGGTCTGGAGCATGACGGTGGCAGTCGAATGAAGGCCGGCGATATCGCCCAACACGTCACCGAGTCTCACCGGAGCCGATACCATGCTGTCGAGAGCCTGCTTGTAGATGGGATTTCCCATCTGCAGGTTCCCTCTCGGTATGGACGCCTCCATCTTGACCTCTGCGACCGGCCTGGTCAGCATCAAGCGGATGTCGGCCATTCGATCACGCCAGACGGGTCCTGCGTCCTGCGTGCGGCCCCGCACGTAGACATCCTGCCGAAACGTGGTGTTCAAAACCATGTCTTTCAGGCACTCCGCCAAACCCTCGTTCGCGGCACCTTCGACGATAGCTCTGAACTGGTCCGGGATCGAGTGTAAGGCCACATTCCTTCCAGGAACTGCCGATCCGACATAGGTCAGCTTGCAGAATTCCATCTCGGTGAAGACATCCTGCACGTACATCGGCGTCCAATGTTCGTTCAGATACTCATGCGCCAGATAAGCTGGAGAGGCCTTCGTCAACGAATCCAGCTTGTCGCTCAATTTCTTGTTCTCTGAAAAATAGGGCACGCCTGCGTCTCTGACGTCTTGCAGTAGCTTGACAGCCTTGAACACCGTGTTGGAGCTGCCACCGAGAGATTTGTTGAAGTCCCTCAGCAGCCTCTGCAGGCCGTTCACGGGTCCCCAGCCGATGGCACTGTTGTAAGAAAGATAAAGCAGTCCACCGGGTTTCAGCTTCGACCGGATGATCTGTCTCACGGACGAACGCTGGATTTCGCCAACCCAGCTGTAGACGCCATGCGAACTGATGATATCGGCATCCGGTACCTGGCCCAGATCGTCTGCGAGATCTTCGAACGAAGTCTCATGAAAGACGACGTTGCGAAGGCCTGCCTCGTCGGCGATGCGCCGAGAGTTGGCGATGTGGGCAGGCGTAAAATCGATGCCGACGAACTTCATCTCGGGATTGCTGGCCGCGAGCAGCAGCAGAGACAAGCCCTGCCCAGATCCCAGCTCCAGAAAAGTGAGATCGGACGGGACGGAGGCGGCGTTCTGGAGGGTGCAGATCGTTCTCAGCCACGTCGGCGATGTCTCTTTCTGAAAATG
Source organism: Lichenihabitans sp. (assembly GCA_965214345.1). Lineage (GTDB taxonomy): Bacteria > Pseudomonadota > Alphaproteobacteria > Rhizobiales > Beijerinckiaceae > Lichenihabitans. The sequence continues at coordinate 677,719 of CBDCBJ010000001.1, forward strand.
CGAGACGTAGCCGATATCGGTCACATAGCCCTGGCCCCAGCTCATCCTCGAACCCCGATCGCTTCCCTCTGGTCAGTGATGGCGTTACCCGCTGCACGATCGAAAGTCACGGGTGGGGCGCGATCTGACCGGATCGATCGTCCCGGAGGCCGGAGCGATGAACCGTCGACGATGATCCAGCGGTCGACGCCGCCTATGATCCCTCGCGATCCCGGTCCGCCCGCCCCAGGCCGACGAGCCGCTCGAGCCCGCGCGACAGGCCCCCGACGGCCGTGGCGTCATTGTCCACCACGGTGTCGGCCGCCACCCCCGCCTCGGACACGTGCCCGCCGGCGAGCCGCGACAGGCCCGGGCGGCGGATCTCGACGACGGTGCCGCCGAGCGCCCGGATCGCCGCCGCCTCGTTGGCGAAGCGGACGTCGTCGGCCACGACGCGGTCGAGCCCGGCGATGGAGGCGACCCACACCGGCCGGGACGCGACGCCCACGGCGGTGCGGGCGAGGTGGCAGACGCCGCCGGCGATGATCTCGCCGACGTCGCGCACCTGGTGCGGCACGACCTGGTCGTCGGTCGCCATCAGCTCCTCGTGGAGGTGGCCCAAGATGTTGTCGCCGAGGCAAGCGAGCACAATCTCGGCGGGCGGCTGGCCCTGACCAATGCGCCGTCATCGGGTCGGCTGCGATGCCGAAGGAGCGGCCGACGCGGCGGCGGCTCACCTCCGAATCGAAGCGGTTGAGCCCGTCCATCTCGTCGAGACGCACCACCTCGCCGTGCTGGATGTCCGACAGCATCAGCATTGCGGCGCGGCGGCCGCCCTCCCCCGGCGGCGACAGGTCGGGCAGGATGAGCGATGGCATCGGCGGCGTACTGAGCGTCAGGAAGACGTTGACACCGGACGCGACGGCGCTTCGCAGGTGATTTCGGAATAGTTTAGCTCTAAATGAGAGCCGCCCGGGCGGGGCAGCTCTGGGACGGGTTGGTTCGTGCCGGGATGGCGGGAACGGATTCATGCGGCGCGGGACGACGCTCTGCCAGCTCCAAGCTCGACGAGTTGCGATGCCTCCGCTAAAGCCCGCCGTTCAGGGGTGCGGAGCGGGCCTCGCGGAGAGGGATCTAGTCGTGCCGGCACCTCAGAGGATCATGATCGCGACGCCGGCGACAGGCGGGATGGTTACGGCGGCCTTCACCGGTTCGATCCTGAGGATCGTGCAGACCTTTCACGGGCAAAGGCCCGAGGTGGGGCTCATTCTACGGATGACGGTCGGCTCCGACCTCCCCGTCATGCGCAACTTCCTCGCTGCCGTATTCCTGGCGGACGCCACACTCACGCATCTGCTGTTCATCGACGCGGACACGGCGGTGACGCCAAACCTCGTGGCGAAATACCTCGATTTCGACCGGCCCTTCGTCGGCTCCCTATACCCCTTTCGGTCGCTCGACGTCGCTCGACTGCGGACGGCCACGCGCCTTGTCGAGGACGATTCCGAGGCCGTCAGCTTAGCCCTGAACTACGTCGCGGCCGACGAGCTCATACCGCTGCCTGCCGCTGGACGTCCAGCGTTCCAAGCAACGAAGGGGTTCGTGAGAGCCAAGCGCATCGGCACCGGCGCGATGATGATCACGAGACAGGTTCTTCGAAGCCTTCAGGACGCTTGCCCAGACCTCTATCTGCCGTCCGGCGCGCCGGCCTACAAGGACATGGGCCATGACGGTCCCGTCTTGCAGTGCTTCGCGCCCCTCCAGTCGCCCGACGGAGTCTTCTACAGCGAAGACATCTCGTTCTGTGAACGATGGACCCGGACTGGAGGCGAGATCTGGGCGTGTGTCGACGAGGTGATCACACATGTCGGCCCGTATGCCTTCGTCGGACGCTACTTGGATCGTATGAAACGCGGTCTGTTCCAGACGGAGTAGCGATAGTTGCCAGGCTGCGGTCGACCCCATAGCCGAATTGTGATCCATCCCAGCCTCGAACGAGCGCTGTCGCTTAAATCTTAAGTTTTGCGACAACACCCCGATGCGAGTTGGCGTCGATGTTAGAGGTTGTCGCAAGATATTGTCGCAAAACATTCCAATTTTGCGATAAGTTCTGCGACACGCGTCGGCATCCCCGGCGCCCTCACCCTGATCGGCCCCCATCGGGTGGTCCAGTGTAAATGTTAGTGCATCGTCGGCCGGGGCGCCACGGGTAGCCTGGTCGGCGAAGCAGGTCGGGTCAGCGCAGCCGGCCAGGCGGCGTGAGTGGGCACCACCACCTCCGGGGCTGGTGGCCTATAGCCGAGCGACGCGTGGGGCCGAACAGCGTTGTAATGTCGCCGCCAGCTCTCGATGATGATCTCGGCCTCCCGAAGAGAGTAGAAGATCTCGCCGGCGAGCAGTTCGTCACGGAGGCGAGCGTTGAAGCTCTCGACATAGCCGTTCTCCCAAGGTGAGCCTGGCATGATGTAAGCCGTCTTCGCGCCGAGTCTCTACCCACGGGGTGGTGTGAGGCGACCGGCTCCGAGCATGGTCGGCCGAGGTGCAACGACGACTTGCGCGGCGTGATGAAGGCTGATTCCTTGGCGGCATGAGCCGCGGTGATCTCGAGCGACTGAGCAAGGACGAGTTGATCGAGCTGGTGCTGAAGCTGCAGCGCCCGGCCAAGAGTACGCATCCGGCCAGCACCGCAGTTTAGGGTTGCGCGTGAGGTCAGTCCTGCGGAGCGCGTGTGCGCCGCGTCAGGCCGCTTGAGCCAGGGCTGCGGTAGTTCGGTTGGCCTTCCAATTCCAGGGCAGCAGTTCGTCGAGGTGCTTGGCAGGGTGATCGGGCAGCCGAGCGAGCACGTCGGCCAGCCAAGCCTGGGGATCGACATCGTTGAGTTTGGCAGTCTCAATTAGTGTATAGATGGCGGCGGCGCGATGGCCGCCCGCGTCCGAGCCGCAGAAGGTCCAGTTCCGTCTGCCGATGGCGATCCCCCGCAACGAGCGCTCGGCCGCGTTGTTGCTCATGCAGATCCTGCCGTCGTCGAGAAAGCGGGTGAAGGCTACCCAACGGGTCAGGATGTAATTGATGGCCTTGGCAGTATCGCTCTTGGCCGAGAGCAGCCTCTGTTGCTCTTTCAGGTAGATCTCCAGCTCGAGGATGAGCGGCTTCGACTGCTGTTGGCGTTCGGCACCTCGCTCTGCTGAACTCAGGCCGTTGATGATGCGCTCGACGGCGAAGATCTCGTCGATGCGCCGCACCGCTTCGATGGCGATCGGTGCCTTCGTCAGCTTGGCGATATCGAAGAACTTGCGTCGTCCATGGCTCCAGCACGCCGCCTCGATCACGGGAGCCGGTTTGCGTCGGCCCTCGTAGAGTTCGCTGTAGCCCGCGTAGGCGTCGGCCTGCAGAATGCCGCCGTAGCTCGCCAGGTGCCCCCGTGGGTATTCCCCGGACCGGCTGCGCGAGTAGTGGAAGGCCGCGGCAGGCGGGGCGGCGCCGCCGAAGGGCCGGTCGTCACGCACGTAGGTCCACAGGCGCCCCGTGTCGGTCTTGCCCTTGGCCAGCACCGGCACCGTCGTGTCGTCGCCATGGACCCGATCCGCCGCCAGCACGTGACGCCTGATCGCCTCGACGATCGGGGCGAGCGCCACCGCGCAGGCGCCGACGCGGTCCGCCAGCGTCGAGGTGTCGATGGCGATCCCCTCGCGGGCGAAGGTGTCGCTCTGCCGGTTCAGCGGCTGGTGCAGCATGAACTTCGACACCAGCACGCTCGCCAGCAGGTTCGGGCCCGCGAAGCCACGCGGGATCGGGTGGGACGGCGCCGGCGTCTCGGTGACGCCCTCGCAGTCGCGGCACGTCATCTTCTCGCGCACGTGCTCGACGATCTTCCACCGCCGCGGCTCGCATTCGAGCGAACGCGACACGATCTCGTCGAGCTTGCGCAGGCGGGCTCCGCCGCATCTGGCGCAGGCGCAGGGCGCCGGGTACACGATCCGCTCCACCGGCAGGTGATCGGGCAAGCTCGGTCGTCGCGAGCGGGCGGGGCGCTTCTGCCTTTCCACGGCCGCCGCGGCCGGCGCCGCGATGTCGGCCTCCGCCTCGGCCGCGCCCTGGCTCTCCTCCACGTCGGCGATGGCCAGCTCGAGCTGCTCGGCCAGCAGCCTGCCGCGCTCGGAGGACGGCCCGAACTGCTCGCGGCGCAGCTTGGCGATCAGGAATTTCAGCTTCTCGGTTTCCAGCCGACGGATCAGGGCTTCGCTGCGCAGCGCCACGATCATGGCGCGAGCTTCGGCGAGGTCGGACGGGAGCTGATCGGAGGACGTCGTCACCCCCCGATCAGATCACAACCTCCTGCCGCTGCAAGCCTTTTCGCTATCCCGCCTGGCTCGGACGCCACGTCTGCTGTGGGTTCCTCCAGTCGATGCCCTCCGTCAGGTAGGCGAGCTGCGCCGGCGTGATCGGAACCGCCCCATCGCTCGCCGACGGCCAGGTGAACCGGCCCCGATCCAGCCTTTTCATGAACAGGCACCCGCCCTGGCCGTCGTGCCAGACGATCTTGATCAGGTCCGAGCGGCGGCCCCGGAACACGAACAGGTGGCCGCAGAACGGGTCGCGCCCGAGCACCTCCTGCACCAGCAGCGACAGGCCGCCGATCCCCTTGCGCATGTCGGTGTGGCCGGTGGCCAGCCACACCTTGGCGCCGCTCGGCAGGGGGATCATCGCCGATCCAGGGCGTCGAGGACGCGCCGCAGCGCGTCGCCGTCGACGTCGCGGCCCACCCGCAGGCGCCGCCCTTGCGACAGCTCGATCTCGATGAGCCCGGCCAACCGCTTTGGACGCGGTGCCACCGAGGGCGCGGGTGCCGGCAGTGTGGAAGCTGGGGCTACGATCTCGACCGGCATCAGAGCCGGCACACCGCGTCCCAGCAAACCGTCGCGCGCCAGGCGACGCCACCCGAACACCAGGCTGGCACTCACCGCGTTGCGACGGGCCACCTCGGCCACCCGCACACCCAAGACCAGCGTCTCCTCGACGATCCGGGCCTTCTCAGCGTCCGACCACTGACGCCGGCGCTCCACCCCGCTCAGAACCTCGACCCGCATCGACCTGATGACCTTTAGGCTAGCCGTAAGCCCATAAGGTCGGCCGTCAGCCCGTCATCCCGCAAGGCGGCCCTCGTCGGACGCGTACGGCCAAGACGTCGCGCACCTCATCCAAACCGCCCTCGACCGACCGCAAGGAGCGGCGCGAGCAGTCCCGCCCCGGCGGTGCCAAGCCCGGCCACGAGGGCCACAGCCGCGTCATCGCCGAAGATCCCGATACGGTCGTCGACCACCGCCCGATCGCATGTCCGGACTGCGGTCTGTCGCTGTCGACGGATCTGCCGGCCGACACGGTCAGCGTGCACGAGCACATCGAAATGCCGGAGGTGAAGCCCCTCGTCGAGCAGCACCGGCGCCTCGCCGTGGTGTGCCCGGGGTGCCGGGCCCGCGTGGCGGCGCCGAGACCGGCGGACGCTGCGGCTTCGCCGTTCGGGCCGCGCCTGCACGCCACGGCGGTCTACCTGAAGACGTTTCAGGCGCTGTCCTACGAGCGTCTGCAAAGGGCCCTCCTCGACCTGTTCGGCCTGCGCATCAGCCAGGGTGGCCTCACCAAGATGCTGCGCCGGGCCGAGACGCGTTTCGACGCCGGGCGCGACGCGGCCCTGTCGGCGCTACGGCGCGCCACCGTTGTGGCGTCCGACGAGACCGGCGTGCGCATTGAGGGCACGAACAGCTACCACTGGGTCTTCCGATGCGAGGAGGCGGTGGTGCATCACGCCGCCCCGACGCGGGGCGCGTGCGTGGTGCACGAGATCATGGACGGGCACCGGCCCGCCGTGTGGTTGTCGGACCGATACTCGGCCCAACAGGGCCATGCCGACCGTCAGCAGACCTGCCTGGCCCATCTGGCGCGCGACGTCGCCTACGCGCTCGACGCCGGCGACGACACCCTCGCCCTGCGGCTCAAGCTGTGGCTCGACGGCGCCTTCGCCCTGGCCCGCACCATCACCACAGCGGCGCCCTCGACCATCAACACCAAGCGCCGCAAGCTGGAGCGCTCGCTCGATGACATCCTCGCCGCCCCGGCCACCTGCGACCTGGCGCGCGACATCCAGAACCGCATGCGCCGTGCCCGCGACCAACTCCTGACCTTCGCTTCCTTCCCCGGACGGGTCGAGGCCACGAACAACGCCTGCGAGCGTGACCTTCGCCCGGCCGTGATCCAGCGCAAGAACACCAACGGCTATCGTGCCATGTGGTCCGCCAAGGGCGAGGCCGCCGTGCGAACCGTGGTGGCCACAGCTCGCATCACCGCAGGCGCGGGCACGTTCAGCACCGTGCTGGGCACTATCGGCGCCTAACGGCGCTCAGCCAAGCCGCGTACCCCGTGGGTAATTACGCTTCGGTGCTCCCTCGCGAGAGATGATACCTGGTTCCACAGCCAATGGCAGAGCCGATCCCTGTCTACCTGTTCCGCTATGACAGTATGTTGGGTGGTAGCAACACGCTTATGTGTGCGGCACCTACCCACGTCGCGGTACGGTGTATGGTGGAGGTGGCGAATTCGACGAGGACGGTGTTCGGATGGCATTCGGCGGCAATGCCTTCTATCGCAATGACGAAACCGGGGAGACCTTCCTGGCCGTCTGGGGTGCACGGAACGCCTCTCGTTTCCGCACAGCGCTCCGCCGCAAGGGACCCATCATCATCATGCGCGAGCCACCGCCTGCCCGTCTGGCTTGGCTCAATCGGGATGGCCAACGTCCGCCCACTCCCAAGCAGCACGGGATCGGGTGAGGGCGAAGGCGCCAGTTCGCTTGATGTGTACCCCAAGCGAACCGATCGAAAAGCATGGCTCGGTCCGACCACAACAGGATGGCTGGCTCCTACGCTGCCCGACCCACCGTGGCCGCGGGCGCGATGACGTCCTCGACTGGCAGGATGGGATGTCGACGTCAGGGGCCGTGCCCAGGCCGCCATGGTGACCTCCCCCCCGACCTCTCGGTACAGCCCCAGCGCCTGCAAGCGTCCCATCGCCTTCGGCCATTCCCGCGCGACCGTGGCCGCCACCTGCGGGTTGTCCGCGGCCCGTTGCAGGGCCGGGCGCAGCGCCGCGAGGGCATCGGACAGCGGCGTGCCCTCGGGCAGTACAAGCACGCCCGCATCCAGCGCGGCCGCCAGCACGTGCCAGGCGATCAGGCCGATGATGTCGACCCGGCCGCCGCGTCGGGCCAGGGGCGCCGGGAAGGACCGCAGCGTCCTGTCGAGCCGCGCCCGCAGCTTGCGGTCCTCGCGACCGGCGAGGCCGGCCAGAGCCTCATCGACCGTGCAGAGGAGCAGGCGCCGTACCTGGCGGACCCGAGGGTTCGTGGCATCGGCACCGTGGTCGACGACATGCAGCATCGCGGCGGCCGGGAAGGCCAGATCGATCCGCTTCAGGTCCGTTAGGGTAGGGGCGACGTCCGCATGGCCGCCATCGGAGCAGGCCGACCCGCCCCGGCTTGCGGGGCGCCTCAGCTCTTCCAGCGCGAGTGGCCCAGGCCGATCTGCCTGGCCAGCTCCGACCGCTGCCGGGCGTAGGCCGGCGCCACCATCGGGTAGTCGGCCGGCAGGCCCCACTTCGCGCGGTAGGCCGCCGGAGTCAGGCCGCGCTTCGTGAGGTGGCGCTTGAGCGCCCTGTAGGGCTTGCCGTCCTCCAGGCTGATGATGTGACCGTCGCTGACGGTCTTCCTGATCGGCACGGGCGGGGTCGGGGCCGCTACGGCCGCCGCGCGCTCCGGCGCCCGACCGAGGCCGCCGAGCGCGGCGTGGACCGAGCCGATCAGCGCCGACACGTCGCCCGGCTGGACGCGGTTGCCGGCCAGGAACGCCGCCACGACATCCGTCGTCATCTCGGCCAGGGTGGCACGGTCGGAGGCGTTCCCCGGCATAGTCTCGTCGGCCAAACCCCGTCCCCCCGTCGTCCATCGGTCAGTGCACCCGGGAGCTCGTACACCGACGCGCGGCGATCGACACCTCACCTGAGTCGAGATGCCGTCACCATCCCGCGTCACAGCATTCCGCGGCATCATCGAGCGTCATGCACATCGGCCGCCGAGGTTATCACCTCGCTGCGACCGGTTCCGCGGCACGCCCGGCAGCCCTGGCTATGGCAAGCCCTTAGAGTGGATGTGTCGAACCACTTGTCGTTAACTATAATTGAGGTTGAAATCGTGTTCTTCTTCGCCTTTGGGTTGGGATCTTGTTCGGCTTCGATTTAGCTCAAAATTTTGATTGACTTTGTTTTCGGAAAGACCATACAGCCACGGTCGGTGTGTATCTGCTCAACCCGGCACGGGGCTTTGGCGCCCGCATAGCGTGTTGAGGATGGCCGCGTAGGCGTCGATGCCGGCGCGTGCAGCCGTGCCGACGACGGATCTGAGGCTGGCGAAGAGGTCGGCCCCCCATTGCGAGCGGAAACCGCCGGTGACTTTTCTATAGGTGGCGGTGGGCCGCAGTTCGCGCTCGGAGCTGTTGTTGTCGGGCGGCGCGTCGGGGTGGATCAGGAAGGTGAAGAGGTCGCCCCGGACCTTGCCGTAGCGCTTCCGGAGGCGCTGCCCATGCCGGTGGGTGGGGCCGAGTGCCATGATGGCATCGAGGTCGCGGTCGAGGCGCCTGCTGTATTGCTGGCGCGTGCTGGTCGCCAAGGCGTGACGTCGCCGGGCCAGCAGGACGGCGCGCAGCAGCAGCGCCTTCATGCGCGGCGCGAAGACGCTGTCGCCGGCGTCGATGGCGAACTGGCAGTCGCGAAGCTGGTGGGCGAGGCACACCTGCCACAGGTCGGCATGACCTTGTTGGGCACTGAACAGGTCCGACACCCAGATAGCGGGACGGTGGCCGCCCATCACCTCGGTCACCACGCCGGCGCTCCGGCTCCGGCGTACGACGTGGATCACCACCTGGGCGTTCTGGAACACCCAGTTCCAGCAGGTCCGCCCATCGACCCGCACGCTCGTCTCGTCCGAGCACACGATCCGCGACCGGCGCAGCCGGGCCAGGATGGCCGCTGTCGCGTCGTCGAAGGCGGGCTTGGCGCGGCGGAACAGGGCGTCGAGAGCGCCTTCGCTGACCGAAAGGCCGAACAGGTGCCCGAACAGGCGGCGGAGCCGTTGATACCTGACGGCGTGAGTGAAGCGCAGGTACAGCGCCATGGCGACGACGCTCGGGCCGAAGGGCGATCCCTCCTCCAGACCGTCCGGGACGGGTGCCAGTGTCGTGCCGCCGCAGCACTGGCAGTGCCCGGCGTAGCGCTCCACGCGCGTCACCACGGGGCTGACACGCGGCAACTCGATCTTGTCGTAGCGGCTGTGGAGGTGATGGTCCGTCTCGCTCAGGACCCTGCCGCAGTGCCGGCATCCGGCCGCCTTGGCGCTCACGACCTGATCGGGCTCCGCCATCAGGCTGCGGCCGCCGCCCTTGCGGCCCAGGCTTCCTTTGCGCGGGCCGGCTGGCTTCGACGTGTCCGAGCGGTTCGGCTTCTGCCCCTTGGACGGCGGCACACTGGAGTTGTCCGGCGTCTTCGCGGGATCGCTCAGCCGCTGCTCCAGGGCCGTGAGCCGCGCCGTCAACGACACGACCTGCTCCCAAAGCGCGACGATCAACGCGTCCTTCTGCGCGTGGCTCAGCGTCGTCAGATCGGGCAGCGGCGGAACAACCATTCGAAGGTTGAATCCCGCTTCAGCCGACCCGTCAAGCCCAGCCCGCAACCACCGTTCCGCACTCGTTCACGACACCCAGGACCGAGCGGGATGAGCAGTTACGTCGGTGTCGAGGCAGACCTCGCGGGATGCCGCTGACAACATCGAGTTCGCGCGAATGCGCGAGTGAACCGACAATAGGCGTTGATCAAATCAGCTTGATGAGATTGCGATCTATGTTCGTCTCGCGCGTATGCGCGATATTATTTCGCGCAAGTGCGCGAGTGGAAGGATCAAAGTCCGTGTAACTCGACCCGTCCGGGTCATATTTGGAGCCTCGCGCGCGTGCGCGAATTGATCGACAGTCACCCGGCCTGCCCTTAGGGGCAGGCCGGGCTTTCTGTGCATCAACCACTTTTCACCATGTCAGGCTGTGCAGAAATCGCAGTCATTTCATTGGAAACGATCTTGCCGCTCGTAAGTATATGTTTGTCTCAGTAGTGATCCTCGCAGGGCTGGGCAGTTTCGACACTGCAGACCACGAGCGCATCATGCTGCAGGTCGAGCACCTGGCTTCCGTCGAACTCGCTCACCCGCATGTAGCCGATCAGCGCGCCGCTCACCGGATCACTCCGACGACGACACCTGCGTCTTCGGCCACGTCCGGCCAACGGCGTTCGGCCGTAACGGCGGGCAGGCCGCGATCTCGGGCGAGGGCGAGGCAGGCGCGGTCACCGAGGGACAGGCCGATCGCGCGCGTCGCCAGCCGCAGGGCGGCCGACAGCTGGGCCTGCTCGACCGACAGCGGCACGGCTTCCATGCCGAGCATGTCGAGAGCGCGGGCTGCCTCGTCAGCCGGCAGCCCCTTGTCGACGAGCTTGGCCAAAACCTCGGCCATGTTGACCGTGCCGATGAGGCTGCCGCGCACACGGGGGCGGACGGCGTCGGCGCCGAATTCGGCGAACAGCAACGCCAGCATGGCCGATGCGTCGAGGACGGCCTTGGTCACCCGTCCTCTGACTCGGCTTCGGTGCGGCGCTCGGCGAGGAACTCGTCCACGACATCGATGGCATCGGGGGCGAAGCGGCGCACGATGTCCTGGGCGCGGGTGATCGCCTCGTCGGCGCTCTCGAGCATGAGGCGTCCTTCCTCCTCGCGGATCACCAGTGTGCCGCCACGGACAACGTTGAGGCGGCGACGGAGGGCGACGGGCAGCACGATCCTGCCGTTGTCGGCAAGCTGATCGCGATCTCATCCATGTCATGTCCCAGTACGATGTCATCCATCCTGTCTATGACATCCTTATCCGTTCCGGAAGCGTTTCGGCTGTCGCGAGCCTGCCCATAAACCGACGTTTGCGGGATGGATGAGCGCTTCGCGAGCGGCTCTTGACAGCTCGACAAGGTGAACCTATCCATCAGTCCGTGGTTATCGCTATCGTCGGCAGGACCACACTTGCGTCGTTTTAGGCGCAGGTTTTCTCATGATGCAATGGCGAGCAAGCCGACTTGACCCCAGCATTGCCTGACGGTCAACAGGGGTCACCACCTGCATGGTGGGAGCTAGCTCTTAACGACGACGTCCGCGGCAAGGCATCGACGCCGCAATCACCTCTCGGTGAGACGTCGAATCATGTCTTCTCGTTCTGACGACCTGCATCCCATCTCTGAGCTTTCTGCGGCGGCGGATGCTGATCCCACAACGATTGCCGATGACGCGGCGATACAACCGCGACCGCCTCGCGCATCTCTGAATCTCAAAAACCTGCGAGCAGCCGCCCAGCAACATGCCGGGGCAGAGCCAGTTAACGTCACCTCCGAAACTGCACGCCGCCATATCGGCCCGCAACTCTGGCGGTGGATCAGGAGCGGATGGCTCGACGAAGATATCGTCGCCCTGTTCGAAACCGAAGACCCTGCTCTTGTGGTGCAGATGCTTGATGAGGCGCGCGAGGCTGAGGCACGTATGCGTCGCAAGCGTAATAAATCCCGGCGAGAAAAGGCAAAAAGCAAGACAGCGATCCCCGAGCCGACTGCGCCTCTCGTCCAGCCCCCGCCCCCAGCCCCCGCGTCGCCTCCAGGCAGCGAAGCCGCACCGGTGCAGCAGCAGAGGTCGCTCACTCTTGTCACCGGTATCGGTGTGCCACGCCGCAATCCCGGCCTCGATTAGGGGCTTGGAATGTTTCATCAAGAGAAGAAGACGCGGAGCCAGAGGCGAGGGGTCCGGCAGAGGCTGCAGGATATCGCTCTGCCCGGCCACACAGCGCCAGGTCGATCAGACATCGTCACCGCGCTCACGCTGCAGGTTTCCATGTCTTGGCCGCTGCGAAATCCGTCGCCATCACGCGTGAGTACCTACCCGCACACATACTAAAGATCACCGGTTTTGGCTTGGGCCAATGATCGCTCGTTTCCCAGAACTCTCAGCTTAACAGTACGGCAGACCAGCCGTCATTCGGAGGCATCATGCCCAAAGATCAAATGAAGGATCAAAGCAATCTGAAGGCAATCACACTGGATGAGTTTGATACGCCAGTGGTTCAGCTTGGCCGGGACGTCATCGACATCACAGAGAACGAAAGTCTGCATAAGTGGAAGCTCCTCGGAAAACCAATCCCGTTCTGCGCTCCTAAGACCAAGAGTTTTCGAATGCACTTCGCCGCGGGCAAAGGTGGTCTGGGAAAGACGATGATCGCCAGCATCATGTCCTCACACTATAGGCAAATGAAATGCCAGCTCGACATATTCGATCTGTGTTCTTCCAACCCTTCCAGCAGACGGTACTTCAAGCTCAAAGAGGATCGCGTTCGGGGATCTCTCGATAAGGACCTGATCGGCGAAGTCATTCGTGACGAAATCTACCCCTTGCTGCAGAAACGTTCGGTCTTCGGCGATCTCGGTGGATCCGCCGAAGTACCATTTCTTGACTACATCGACGAGAGCGGCCTCAGCGAACTTTTCGGCGAGCAAATGGTGCTGCACGTGCCGATCGGACCCCTGGATAGTGTCGGAACGGCGATCTCGATCGCCCAGCGTGCCCCGGCTACGCCGATTGTCGTCTATCTCAATCACCGCGACCGCGAGTTGCGGATGGTTGTGCGCGACCTTAAGCGTCGAAAGGTCCTCGATACCCTTTTGGCAACCGCCAATGTGATCGGGGTCATCGAAATCCCGGACCTCACAGCGGCACTGACCATCTGCTCGCGGATCAGTGCGATCCCCTTCGACGCTACGACGTCCGATGAGCTTACCCCGATCGAACGCGCCATGTGTCAGGGCGCGATGCGCCGTATCGAGGAGATCCTCGCACCGCTCGACGCGTGGCTCTCGTGAGTGACGCCCTACTGAGGGACGTCCGCCGCCACCTGGACGAGCTACGGCGGCGGACGGGAGTGAGGAAGGGCGACGAATTTGACCTGATCCTGCGCAGCATCGAGGCCCTGGCGATCACCATCGACACTATGACCGTCGACGCCGCCGCGGCCGTCGCGGAGGGCCAGCGCAGCGTCGGCGCCGTGGTTTCCGCCAGCATGACCAAGAGCACCATCTGGCGGCTCGCGGTTCTGCCAGCCATCGTCGGCGCCCTGGTCTCGGCGTCGATCTTCGGCTTCACGACCGCAACCCAGGCGATCGTGGCGCAGCGCATGATCCAGGCCGACCACGACCTCTTGGCCGCGAGGGCCGAAGCTGATCGCGTCGCCGCCGACCGCCAGTTTGAGGAACTCCGGGCCGACCTCGGCAGGCAGCGGGGCGAGGTCGAGGCCGAGCGGCAACAAATCGAGGCCACTCTGCCGAGCTTGCTCCTGAAGCAGGCCGAAACCCTGACGGCAGCCGCCCGGGATATCGTCCATCAGGAGGCTGCCGCCCCCGGCTTCATCGACTTCATAGCCCGGGAAGGGGCCGACGCGCTGCGGGTCTATCGGCTCAACGGGGGAAGCTTGTGCCCTCTCAAGGCCTACCAGGGTCCCACCCTCTACTGCGAGTACCGCATCGAATGATCGAAAAAGAGCCGGCCTGCGTCCGAGCAAGCAATGCCCTCCTAACTACGTCGTGAGGATGGCACTTGGCGGACCCTACACCCCTCGCTCGCGTCGCTCGGATCGGGGTGGGCCGCATGAACCGTCAGGATGCCGTCATGCCCATAACCGTGCCTACGTCGATCCGTCTTCGTCCTTTGGAACTCGACCTCCTGCGCGACGCTGCAGGTTTCTCGGGGGTGTCGCTCAGCGACGTCGCCCGTCGAGCCATCGTCGCCTATCTCGGCATCGACGCTCACGACATCAGGCGCGAGGATCACGCCGCTACGGTCGTCGAACTAGGCCGACTGCGCCAGGATCTGGCGCGCCTCGGGAACCTTTGCAAGCTTGCACTCGACAGCGGCAGGCCGGTTTCGGACGACCTGCAGCATGACCTGCGAGCCGCACTGGCCAATCTCAAAACCGCCATCGCCGTTCTGACCGGCATGACACCACCTTGATCGCCAAGATCCGGCGTGGAGCTTGGTTCAAAGGCCTCTACGACTACCTGATGTCGGAGGCCAAAGGCCTCGCCGACGACGATGTCGAACTCCGCAATCTCGTCTCTCTCGAGACCGCCGCGATCGAGATGCGCCTCGCAGCCAGCCGGTCGGCTCGGGTCAAACGGCCCGTCTATCACCTGATCGTCGCTTGGCGCGAGGACGAGCGGCCGTCTCGATCCGAGATGTTCGAAGTCTGCCAAGATCTCATCGAACGTCTCGGACTCTCTGAACACCAAGCTCTTGTCCGAAGGCATAAGGAGCCCAAAGCCGGCGCCGTACCTGGCGATGGGCGTCACTACGAAATGCACCTGCTGATCAACCGCGTCGGTCCGAACGGGCGGGCCGCCAAGATGCGCCATGACTTCGCTCAGGCCGAACGCGCCATTGCGGCGATCGCGGAGGAGCGGTTCATGCGCGTCGTTCCCGGCCGCTTCAACGGTCGCGAGGGCTTCGTCCAAGGATCGTCCGAAAAGGCTCGGAGCATCGCTGCCTCGACCGGCCGCTTGAGCGTCGGCATGGACCTCAAGGATCGACCCGAGGTCATGGCGCAGTTCATCGCCGCCCGCGCTCGAGGATGGCCTGCCCTGATCGACGCCTTCGCCGAGCATGGCATAAGGCTGCAGGAAAGCAAACGGACTATCAGGAAGGGTCAGAGCGCGGGCTTGGTCATATCGGTAATGAGCGAACCGGACCGGATTGACAAGCTGAGCGCCCTCGACAGCCCCAGCCTCAAATGGGGTCGACCGACCCTGGAACGTGAGCTCGGACCCTTTCCTATAGAGGCAGCAAAGGTACCGCTCTTCCCGCCGCCGTTTCTGGTTTCAGTGAGCCCGTCGCCGGCGCTGCATCGCCGAGCAGATTTCGACGCGGCTCGTGAAGCGGCGCTGGCCGAGCGGCGGCGGATGAGCCAGGCGCACGACGAAGCGAAACGCAGGCTGCTCTCGGCTCAGGCCGGGGAGCGGCGGAGGCTTGTCTCGACGGCGAGCCAGCGGCGCAGAGCCGTGAACCGCTTCTTCGGCCGAGGCTCCGAAGTCGCCAGAGCCATCAACTACGTCCTGGACGAGAGCTTCGCCGAACGCCTCAGCAGAACCCTCGACGAGCAACGGCATTACGTTGAGACGATCGTCGACCGACACCATAAAGCGCTCGCGCGTGCGCCGGTCCCGACCTGGACGGATTGGCGTCGAGCGGGGCGACACATCGATGACGAGAGCCGGTCGACATCATCCCGACGCGGGCCACATCCGGAAGCGGAACAGAGCCGGTCTGTGCCCATCTCCGATCGACGCGCATCCGATCAGCTCACGGCCGCCCCCGTCGCTTCGTTGATGATGTCGCTCGACGAGCACGAGCGGCGCCGGGAACGGCTCAGGCGCAATCGCGAGCGCAGAGTCGCTCTCCACCGCGGCAACCTCGATGCTAAGATTGCAGCACTCGCCGACGACATGACCGTGGCCATCGCAGCCAGCGTCATCCGGCACCTGCGCTCGCAGGACGGGCCACGCATGATCCTGCTCATCATCGCGGCCCTGGCTGCCGGAAGCGGCATCGCGCCGGTTGTGCTCGCCGCCGCCGCTGCGGCGCTCATACGTCGCGGCATGCTCAAGGCCGAGCGCGCTGTTTTCCGGGCAGACGTCGATGCCGTCAAGGCGGCCCGCACGGGCTGGAAATTTCCTGACGCCCGCTCATCGGATCGGGCTCGATACGCGGCTTTGGCGCGGTCGAGCCTCATCGCTCCAGATGGGCCCGACGCGGGGCCTGTCATCGCTGCGGTCGGTCAGCCAGACGCGGCGCGCTTCGTCGCGTGGTGGGCCTATGCGACCCCGAAGCAGCGCGCTGTGGTCGAGGGTTGGGAAAAGCAACGCGATCCAAAGAGGCGCCCCACCGGTCGACGAGGACCAGAGATAGGAGAGTGACACGGTCTGCGGCGACAGCGGCCGCGAGGGGGTCGACACGGTCGCTTCCGCTGCGCCGCAGCCCGTACCGCACGGGCCTTGGAGGGCACCCGCTGTCGAGCTGGACCCGAAGAGGTATCCGCCGAGCGGCGGAGGCCGAGCCGTCCACGATCGCCGATCGTCGGCGCCGTCGTGCAGATGTTTGTCGGGAAAGCGGGTGAGCTGTTCTCGTTGAGCCCCAGAGGAGAGCTCGACGTCGGATGCCTGGTTTTCGGCGATCACGCGCGGGCTCGGGAGCACGGACATGTCGAACCATTCTGAAATAACCAAACTGGACGCCGTCGATCGTGAGGCCCTGGGCGAGCAGACCTGGGACGAGGTACAGCGCCTCCTCGTCGAATGGGCCAACGCCGTGGGGATCGGCGCCGCCCTGGACGCCAAGCGGGCAGAGGACGAGTTCCGGCTCGTCGCCCTCGCCTATGCGTCGCTCGCGGCGGACGGCGAGATCGTGACCACCGGACGCAAGGCCATCGTCCGGAGCATCGTCTCGCGGCTCGGCGGCCCCCGCTGCGCCGACGTCTCGGCGATGCTCGATGCCGTGATCGCCGGCGAGGAAGCCGCCAAGATGCGCGACGCGCAGCTCGTGCACATCGGCTGAGCGACGGGCGTCCCGCCGCCGCCCCGGACGCGACAGGCCCACGAACAGTCGACAGCCCCCGCTCGCGACGCGGACCCGCGCCCGTCGCGAGCGGGGCGACACCGGGCGGTGCCGCACCGGTCGGGGGCGAGAGAGAGGCGGCGCGATCCGGGAGCGGGCCGATCGGAGTGGCCCCAGGAGAGCGGGCGATGGCGGCCAAGAAAGCGAACAGGGTGGACGGCGAGCAGGGCACCGCGCCCGTCGGGTTGGATGCGGTGGCACCCGCGATGCCCGACGGAGCGCCGGGCGAGGGCACGGGGGAGGATGCCTCGCCGGAGCATGGCGGCGGAGAGGGCGAAGGAGGACCCACGCTGCGTCAGGGTGACGTCGGTGGCGGGGCGACGTCGGACGCCGGCAGGGTCGAGGCCCCGGAGCCCTGGGACGGGCCTATGGGCGCAACGCCTGTCCGAGGCATCACTCTGATCGACCCCGACACCCTGGCCCGGCAGGTCGGGCCGGACCCCTTTCCGGCCGACCCGGGCGACGGACCCGAGCCGACCAGCCGCGAGGACGAGGACCGCCTTGCCTTCCTGCGGCGATACGCGGGGCCGCGCAGGCTTTTCCGACCCTGCCTCGTCGCCGACGACGGCACCATCGCGCGGCTGAAAGCGCTCAGGGCAGAGGCGCCCAACGCCGGCCGGATGATCGAGATCGTCGAGCGCGCGGCCCTGGCGTCCCGTCACGCCGGATCGACCCTCTCGGTGCCGCCCGTCCTGGCGGTAGGGCCGCCCGGCACGGGAAAGACCACCATCGCACGAAAGATCGCCGACGCCCTCGGCCAGGCGCTGACGGTCATCGACGGCGGCGCCACCAAGGACCAGGGGCCGTTCGTCGGACACGATGTCGGCTACCGCGGCTCGGGGCCCGGCCACATCGCCCGCGCCCTGCTGGACGGCCGCACGGCGAGCCCTGTCGTGCTGCTGGACGAGGTCGACAAGGTGTCGGGATACAACCAAGGGGTTCAGCCGCTCGATGCCCTCCTGGCGCTGCTCGAGCCCGGCACGGCCCGCGCCTTCGTCGACAATTACATCGGGCTGCCCCTCCGCGCCGATCACGTCATCTGGCTGTTGACGGCGAACGCGATCGAACGGCTGCCCCCGCCGCTGCTCGATCGCGTGGTCGTCGTCGACGTGCAGCCGCTCGGGCGGGCGGGGACGCGGGCCGTCGTCCGGCGCATCGCCGCCGAGCTGCTCGCCAGCCACGGGCTGCCCGCGGCCGAGATCGGGGACGGCGCCCTCGACCTCCTCGAGAAGACCGGCCTGCGCGCAGCCAGGCGCATCCTGTCGCTGGCGATCGGCCCCGCCCTGGCGGCGGGACGCGCCGCGCCGGATGCGGCCGACATCGCGGGTGCGGCCGCCCTCCTCGACCGCCCCGTGCCGCGGCGACCCCGCCCGGACAAGGCGCCGGCCGCGGACAGGCGCGCCCCGGTCGGGTTCGTCCATTTCGCCCGATCGTCCGCGCCCGAAGGGGGCGGTTCGCGGGAGGTGGCCCGGCCACGCCACCGCGGGTGAGGCACGCGGCACCCCGCAGGACCACCCCGGCCGGTGGCCGAAGCGGGACTGGTCCAAGTTCGGGACCGTGCCCGATGCCTCGGAACACACCGGGCGACCGCGACAGTGGCCGGCGCGGGCGGGCGTCGATGGATCGGACACCTCTCCCCCGCTCCGCAATCGGGCGATGGTGATGGCCGACCCACCGACACGATCGAGGCCGGCCGCGACTGGCCCGAGGTCGATGACATTCGAGCCGCCGTGTCGCCACTCGGGGGGCGGGGTGCCCCGCCGAGCCCACGGACCGTGCATCCACCCCGACCCGTCGAAGTGCCGAGCGCGCGAACCACGCCGTCCACCCTGCACGGCGAACGGCGCGACAGGCTCCCGCGATGCGGCGGGCGGCGACGGTCGGGCGTCCTGGCGAGCCGGATGGCGACGGAGATGACCACCGGGCGGGGGAGGAAAGGTCCTGACCCCAGGAGAGGAGTGGAGAGGATGCGCAGACAGGACACGGAGGGGGCGGCGCTGAAGATCGTCGAGCCCGTCGAGACCGCCCGCGGCGGCGAGCGCAAACGGCGCCGTCTCGCCGCGACGATCGCCAGGCCCGAGCCGAACCGCCCGCGCCTGTCGGCGCAGGGGGACACCGCCGCAATGTTCGATACGGAATCGTGGCGCCGGCGCTGGGCCGCCATCCGGCCCATGGCCGAGACGACCAACGTCTACGTGGCGGGCTGCCCCGGCACGATGGCGCTCGGGGGCATCCTCGGCGTGCCGATCTTCAAGCCGGGGACGGCGCAGGACGTCGGGGCGAGGATGCGCAAGCTCAACGCCCAGCGCTACGGCAGCGTCGTCATCTCGGATTTCGCCGTCCACGACGAACAGGGCTGGAGCGCCTGGGAGGCCGCGAAGCTGAGCGCCCCATCCACTCACCCGGCCTCGCCCGTGCGCGTGCTGCCGCGCTCGCTGGCGGTCGAGTTGCCCTTCTGGATCACGCCGCAGGACTTCGAGGCCCTGATCCAGGCGGCCCTCGATCCCATCACCCTGGCGAGTGTGGCGGCGAGCCCGCTCGGGCGAGCCCTGTGCCGGCAGCGCGGCTGCGACCCGCACACCCTGCTGCGCTACAGCCGCGGCCCACGCGGGCCGAAGATGGCGACCGAGATCTGCGCGATGGCGCCGTCCGGCGACGCCGGCCGGCTCGTCGCCCTCGCCGAGTGGATCGTGATCCACCTCGTGGTCGCCGACGACGGCTGGGAGGGGTGAGATGGGCACCGCCATGAGCCCGTCCGGGCTCGCGCCACCCGCCCCGCGACCGATCGCGGCCGGCTCCACCCCCATCACGCTCGCCGCCTACCTCGCCGCCGTCGCCGGCGCGGTGTCGGCCGGGATGCCCCAACGCAGCTGGGTCGAGGCGACCGTCGCGGCCGCCAAGCCCGGCCCCTACGGGCACAGCCTGCAGCTCGTCGACCCGGCCGGCGGCCCGTCGGCGCCGACCATGCGGGCGTTCCTGCGCACGGCCGACCGCGACGCCATCGCGCGACGGCTCGGGGCACCGCTCGATCCCGCCCACCTCGTGGGGCTGACGGCGGTCCTCGAGGTCGAGCCCGAGTTCCACCCGAGGTGGGGCATGGGCGGTCGCGTGGTCGGCCTCTCGGCGGCGCTCCGCGAGAGCCTCATGCGCCGTGCCCTCGACGAGGTCAGGGCGCGGCTGAAGGCCGAGCGGCTCTACGACCGGCAGCGGCGCCTGCCGACACCGGCCGACGTGCTGCGGATCGCCGTGGTCCATCCCGCCGGCGCGGCGGGCCACGCCGACATCGCCGGCGACCTCGCCCGGTGGGAGCGCGCCGGCATCCTGGCCGTGACCTCGATCATCGCCGCCTTCGAGGGCCCGCGCGCCGCGGCGGACCTCGTCGCCGCCCTGCGCCGGGCCGTGTCGGGGGACGACGCCCTGCCCGATGTCCTGGTGCTGGTGCGCGGCGGTGGCGACCGGACAGGCCTCCTGTCCCTCGACACCGAGGCCGTGGCTCGGGCGGTCTGCCTGTGCCCGGTGCCGATCATCGCCGGCCTCGGTCATCAGATCGACTCGACGCTGGTCGACGAGGTCGCCGCCGTGTCCTGCCACACCCCGAGCAAGGCCCTGGCCCACCTCGCCGGCCTCATCGCCGGGCCGGCCCGGCGCGCCCGGGCCGACATGGCGGCGGTGATGGCCGGGGCGGAGCGGCGCGTCGTCGACGCCGCGCACCGTCTCGACGCAGCCCGGCTCGGGGTCGTGGCGGGCGCCGAACGACGGCTGGCGGCGGGCGCGGCACACCTCGGGGCAGCGCGGGCGGGCTTCGAGGCCGGTGTCGCCGGCGCGGGGGAGCGCTGCCGGTCCCGCGACGTCGAGGCGGCCCGCCTGCTCGGGGACGTCCTGGAGCGGGCGCCGCTCCGCCTCGGCGAGGCCGGCCGCCAGGCGGAGCGCCTGGCCGGCGCCGCCATGGCGGGAAGCCGACGCCGGCTGGAGGCGGCCGACGACGGGCGGCCGTCTCTCGCCGCGGCGCTCACCCGGGCCGGAGCGCGGCTCGACGCCGCCGCGCTCGATGTCGCGCGCCGGCGCGAGGCCCTGCCGCTCGACGGGGCCCGCCATCTGACCGACGCCGGCCTCGACCTCGGCCGCCTCGCGGCACTGGTCGAGTCGCTCGGCCTCGATGCAACGCTGCAGCGCGGCTTCGCCCTGGCGACGCGCATCGACGGCACGCTGGTGCCCACCCGCGCCGCGGCACTCGCCGCGGCGCGCATCACCCTCACCTTCGCCGACGGGGCCGTGGCGGCCCACGTCGGCGTCCCCCTCACCGCCACGCCCATCACAGGAGAAGCAGCATGAATGCCAAGACCACCGCCACCGCCGTCAGGCCCACCCTCACCTATGCGGCCGCCTACGCCCAGCTCGCCACGATCGCGGAGCGCCTCAAGGGGGCGGGCACGGCGGCCTCGATCGACACCCTGGCCCAGGACGTCGCCGACGCACGAAGCCTCCACGCGAGCTGCAAGGCGAGGCTGGACGCGATCAGGGCTGAGATCGAAGCCGAGATGGCGATCGACACTCGGGGCGCGATCGGCTGAACGGCATGGACGACCCGATCGGCGACCGCTCGGCGCCGGTCGGGTGCGGACACGGGCCGATGGACAAGGAGCCCGACAGCACGGGGAGGATGAGATGGATCGGGTCTGATCGCGCGCCAGGCATGTCGGGCGGATCGGCTGAACCACCGGCCCCGTGGCGGCCGCGGCGGTGCGGTCTGAGAGAAGACTCGAAAGAGAACTGTGAGGAGGAAGCTCATCGATCCGAGGATGGGTCAACCCCAATCGAAAAGAGAGAGAAACGACATGACGGCCTCGAACGATCTGGTCGATGACCTGGTCCGGCAGATGTGCGGCGTCGAACCCGACGTTATGGCGTCGCTGGCGCACGGCGATGACGAGGTGCAGCTCCGGCGCTGGCCCGGCAGCGGACCCTCGATCGACCCGCTGGACGGGCTCGACGTGTTCATCCGCCGCACCGTCGGCGCGTGCCTCGCGATGCGCGATCACGACGGCGCCGTGGCGCTCGTCACCGAACGCCAGGCCCGGGATGCCGGCTGGCCGACCGCGCGGCTCGCCAACATGTCGCTCGCCCTCGCCCTGGGCTTGGCGATCACCGAACCTGCCAGATCGCTCCCACTCCTCGTCGAGGCCGACGAGGACGCGGACGGGTCCGACTGCCTCCTGCTCCGCGCGGACGACCACCTGCCCACGCTCGAGGATCTGCTCGCGGCTCTGCGCCGTGGTGAGATCGTCCCTGCCGGGGAGTGCGCACGCAACCCCGCGAGCGGGCCGGCCGTCCCGAGGGCGCTCGTTTCGCTGGCCGCCCAGCTCGGAGACTGGCTCGGCGTCGATGCCGCCGCGGTCGAACTGCCGTCCGACCGCCTGGGCATGGCGCTCAGCAGCGCCGACGCGCGGGCGGTTGGCGTCGTCTCTTGGATCGTCACTGCCGCCCTCGCGACGGCATCCGCGATGGCGGAAGAGCGCGTGACGGCCGTGCGGGTCAAGACCGACCTCGACGCCCGCCTGGCGGGGCAGCCCGGCGCGACCGCCGCCAACATGGCGCTCCTCCTCGCCGCCGCCATCCACCACGGTGCGGGCATCACGGTGCACTTTCTGGCTGCCCGCGACGACATCGGCGCCGCGCTCGTCGAGGCCGGTCGGCGGATCGGGCAGACACGTGGCCAGTCGGCCGACGAGGGCGAGGCGGAGACGGTCGATCTTCTCGAGCTCAGGGACGCAGCGTCGCGCGGGTATGTCCATGTCGGCCGGCGCGCAGCCAGGGACGTGGCCCAAAGGCTCTTCGACGCGACCACGGGGACGTCCGTCGGCTCATGAGGTCTTTAGAGTTCGTCGCCTGTCGATGACGGCGACCGAGGTCCTTATGCCTGTATTCCGACGCGTTCAGATAATCACGAGGGGCGCGAAATATCGCAGTCTGGGTGAATGCGCCAGATCGTGTCGCTCGTGGTGACCCGGGAAGACTGCCAGCCGTTGAGGATTTCGTCGACGGTCGGGGCTCTCGACCGCACACAACAGGGATCGCCGCTCGAACCCCTCAGCTGCATGACTTCGACCCACGACGAAAGCGCAACGGCACCACCACGCTGTTCGCCGCGCTGAACACGCTGAAGGTCACCGTCTTTGCCCACTGAGCGCCGTAGAGGCATTCGCGCCAAGCGCTGCGGCGTAGGGTGTTCGGCTCCGTCGACAACTCATGGCCACCGCTGACTGTACAGAGGACCGCAACAGCGGGCCGAGAAAGTTTTCACCTCGACCGCGTCAGCCGGCAGCATGATGATTAAGCTCAAGACACACCGTCCACATCGATCAAAACGACACAAAACTCAGTGCGCGTCATCATTACACTGCGCGGTATAGGGTTGTCCCAAAAACCGCGCCGCATCTCGGCTTCGGCGATGTGGCCATGTCTCGCGAAATATGTACAGCAACCGGTAGTGATACGCACGCAAGTGTTAACTGTTTGGGTAGAATTCATGTTGCATCATCGCTATCCAAGCAGCGAATGGGGCCGCTCCGGGCTTCCGAACCTTTCCATGAGAACCATCTGACAAATGGCAACGCGCAGTCTCGGCAGAGTTCTGATCGGCATCGGCCTTCTGGGCACAATCAGCGCTGGTCTCTGGTGGGCCAGCTTTTACGAACAGGTGAGGCAGACGATCGGTGGCAAGAGAATCCCTATTGAGTGCCTCTACCAGACCGGTGGCCCGTGTGGCCTTATCAATAGGACGGCGTCGTTCTTCGGCTTCAACGCTTACGACGCACGGCTGCTTTACGCTGGCGTTGGCTGCTTGGTGGTAGGCCTCTTCATCCATATTCGAGATGGCATCCGCGAAGGCGTGACGCCGCCATCCATGGGGCGCTTCGATAACTATGGGCCGCAGCCCGGCAGGACGAGAGATTTCAACTGAATTGGCCTACACGATAGGATCAAAATAAAGTTTAAAGTGGGCTTATCACGTTCGATACGAGCGTTGATGAGGTAACATGAACGCCGCCGGTGAGAAACTGCTGATTTATTTCGACGATGAGGAGCACCTCGTCCGCCGGCTCGGGGCTGCCGTCGTGTCATGCTGGGTCGAGTTGCCGGAAGCGATCCGGGTCCGCCTCGTTCACCAAGCTAAGCGCGTGATCGACGCCCATGACTCGGTAGAACTCGACGAACAGATCAGGCAGTTTATCGCCGAACACGACGGAAGCCGCTGATCGCAGCTTGCTTTCGCCTAGCGAGAATGCCATTCGATGTTGTGGATACCTCAAGCCAGTTGAAGCAGTTCACCATAGATACTGCGGGAGCGACCGCGACTGAAGGCAGTTGGCAGTCCGCACGGCGGCGCGACGCTGAGAGCGTCGGCGACGTTCGGTCTTTCGCGTCCTTTCAGCTCAGTGACATTCAATGAGGCCCGCTTCGCGCGCGATCCGGTGTGCCGCGGCACGGGCGAGGTAGACGCGAAAGTCCGCGTCACCCGGCGTCACACCAGCAACCCAGCACGGTGGACAGGACAGGCGTAGAGCGTGCTTTTTGGCGGCGGGGACAAGTGTGAACTCGAATCGGTCGCCGCTCGCTTGGCGTAATCTGATCGATGCGCCTCTGATGTCGTATACGACCATGCTGGCCTCCCGCCCGTAATCGGGACTAGGCTGCACCAGTCCGTCTAATACGGGGTCCGCGACATTGACTCGTTGGGAGCGGATTCCCGCCGCGCCGAGATGGGGTTAGGCTTGAGGTCCTGTTGGAGGGCTCTGCCATGAGGCGCGTCGCGGATCACCTGGATGTTCTGGAACTGGAGCGACGTTTCAGGACCTGCCCTGATCCGGTCGAGGCCCGTCACGTGCAGGTGATCTGGCTGTTGGCGCAGGGCCATACGGTCGGAGCGACGTCGGAGGTGACGGCTTTCGGGACGCGCTGGGTCGAGCAGTTGCTGGAGCGCTACAACGCGTCCGGGCCCGACGCCCTGGCCAACGGACGCCGGCATAACGGCCTCAAGCCGAGCCTTCTGACGGCGGAGGTGCTGGAGGTGGTGCGGCTGCGGCTGGCCGAGCCGCCGCCCGACGGCGGGCTGTGGTCGAGCCGCAAAGTGGCCGACGTCATGGCGGCCCATCTCGGCCTGGAGCGCGTCCTGCCCCAGCGCGGCTGGGAGGCGCTGAAGGCGCTCGGTTGGTCGTTGCAGCGGCCGCGGCCGAAGAACCCGAAGTCCGCCACGACGGAAGAGGCGACGGCGTTCAAAAAAAGCTGGCGGACACCGTTGCCGAGGAGGCGGCCGCCCACCCCGGCGTCGCCGTCGAGGTGTTCTGTACCGACGAGCACCGCCTCGGCCTGAAGCCGGTGCTGCGCTCGGTGTGGGCCCCCAAGGGGCAACGTCCGACGGCGCTGGGCCACCACCGCTTCCAGTGGCTCTACGTCACCGCCTTCGTGGGCCCGGCCACGGGCGAAACGGTGTGGTACCTGACCGACACCGTGTCCAAGCCGCTCTTCGCCGACCTGCTCGATGCCTTCGCACGCGCGGTCGGGGCCGGTCCCAACAAGCGCGTCGTGCTGCTGCTCGACAATGCCGGCTGGCACACCCTGCCCAACCTCGCCGTGCCGGACGGCATCAAACTGGTCTACCTGCCGCCCTACAGTCCCGAACTGCAGCCCGCCGAGACGCTCTGGACGCTGGTGGACGAGCCCATCGTCAACACGCTCGTCCCCAACCTGACCAAGCTCATCGACACCATCACCGAGCGGTGCAGCAACCTCACCAACCGCCAACCTGAGATCAGCTCGCGCACCAACTTCGCCTGGTGGCCCAAAAACTACGCCCCGGCCTAATCTCGCGGATCTCGTATAAGACGACATCAGGCTTTTCGTTCAAATTCGACGCTTCCTCGTCGATCACAGCAGCTACAGGGTCGTGGCACTCTGAACCGTCGTAACGTTCAGGAGAGCGCCGAGATCAGATGAAGCGACACTGTTCGTCGTATCGGATCCGGACATGGTTGTCGGGTGCAGCATCGCGCTTGACGAGGTCGACGACGTGGCCTCATCTCTTCGCAAGAAGGCTCTCGATCGTGGCGAGGGTCGAGGACGCATCGGTCGTGGACGACGACGTAGATGCGACTGCGCTCGATGCCGATGTGGTGGCGGCTGTCGTAACGGCCGCCGCGGTCGTACCGGACACAGTGCCGCCAACCGTGGTCGCCGCAGTTTCCTGGCTGGACGAGAAACCTTGAAGATCCTGTGAAAATTGGTTCAGGTCGCTGGACAGCATCGAAAGCGAGCTGGAGAAGCTGGATTTGTCAGCACTCGTCTGACTGTTCTGGCTCAGTGTTCGCATATCTACGTGCAGCGACGTACTCAGATGGTGCATCATCCCCAACAACGATGTCATGGCCGTCCTCGCAATGCATGATTATTTCTCGACGGTGCTCCACGGAGCCTGTGCGAGGCTGACCGAATGAGTGACAGCTAAGCTGACCGACGCGCCTCTTCCGCGTGAATACGCGGCCGAGCAAGTGGTCCAGAGACGGACCTTCAAGATTTCGTCAAAGTCGCCAAAGCACCCCGACTCATGCGACCGATCCAGGAACTCGGCTGATTGCAATATCGCAATACATGAGTGGGTGTAGGGCGAGATAAACAACCTGCCAATCGCCGCTGACCAGCAACGCATTGACCACCGGCACCACGCCATAGTCGGTCATCTCAAGAGGACTCCAGACCGTGTAGTCGTTGAACACTAGCAGACCCTCTGCTTTCACCTTGCGGATCGCGCACGCCGTATCCCGTCGAACGCCATCGATCGCGTGATCGCCGTCGATGTAGATCAGATCGAAAGATCCGTCTGGCTGCTGTTCAAGGATCGCAGATGAGTCGCCGAGGTGTAGCTCCACGCGCGGGTCGGCCGCGACATCTGGGTTGCTGGAGCGCAACGTGTCGAACTCCAGATCGAACAGGTGCAGCCGCTCAGGGTCGACTTGGTCGAGGATGCGTCGGGCGAAATGCCCGGCTTGCGTTCCGATTTCGGCGATGACGCCTCTGATCGGAAAGCATTTCAACGTCGTCGAGCGAGAACCGAAAACTCGTGCATCGCGGACAGCGACTTCTGGCACGCGATCTGCCACATCGAAGACCTCGGACGGTTTCGTTGACGCGGTAGGCTGGATCCGCTCGCTCCACTCCCGCTGGACTTCGGTGAACCATGCTTCCTGATCCAGCGCCAGTTTCATCTTACGGCCTCATATTCGGCAGAGCCCGCATCTTACGACCCGATGCAGCGCTTGCCTACCAATACCGACAACGCTCGACGTTATCGCATTCGACTAATCACGCTACTCGGCCGTATAGGGCGCTTCAGTCATGCAGGCGAGGTGGGCGGGTGAGATTTCACGCGCCTCTCGGGCATACGGCGATGTTCGATGTCTGATCCCGCGTCGACTCGGAGGCGCACTGGTGACGACGTCGAAAACTAGGTAAATGCTGGCTCGAGGGATCGTCAATGACGAGTCAGATTGAGTCGAGGGCGACGTCGCGATGCTCCGACAACCGGGGTTTAGGAAGCAAGTTCACCTAACCCTCGAACCCACGCTTCAGCGAGATCGAGCAGGATCTCGGGATTTGACTGAGCGTTGTGGACGAACCCGAGAACCTTTGGAACCCCGGCCGGGACGTACTCTACCCAGTGAAGGCGCGCCTCATTCCCTAGAACCTCGCCTACGATCTTGCCATTGGACGGTCGATCACGCGCCAAAGCCTGGAGGGCGGCCGCTATTTCGGCAGGACGTCGCATGGGAGCCGACACAGTGAAAAGCACGGCCTGGCCCTCCGGCACGAGGTCTTCCAACCCATTTCTCATTTCGGCCACGAGTGCGAGAGCCACCCTGTCGAAACGGAGGCGGAGACCGGCACGGGCTACCAGTTCTGCGATGTCTCGCTCAATGTCTTGGGGGCTCGGCGATGTCACAAATGGGTCACCCAAATCGGATCACGCAGGTCGCGATGCCGTCGGGATAGCCGGAGCCTTCGCACATTGGAAGGACGCCCAACCAGCGGCTTCGACGAATCGCTTTCAAGCATACTGGTTACCGGTCCTACGCCGGCCCGTCGTGGTCTAACAGCATGGTCGAGCGCTGCCATCGACGGCCCGGCGGGGTCCGGCGCGAAGCGGCTTACGACGTCGTGAGCGCGGGTGACCGCCTCGTCGGCTTTCGAGCGGAGGCGGCGCTCGTGATCGCGGATCACCAGCCTTCCACCGCTGGCGATGACTCGACCGACGCGGTAGGCCTCCGGCTTGTCGAAAATTTCGCCCGCTGCAGGGCTGTATCGGCAGCCCGTCTGATGCCCGACGTGTTACAACGACTGTAACACATGGATGTAACCGGCGCTGTACGCGTCCAGGGGGCGTCAGAGGGGAAGCGAAGGCTCTGCGTGGCGGATGGGGACCCTCCCGCCCCAGCCATCGATCGAGATCGGCCGGCCTGCGAGCCGCCATCGAGGCGGCCGCCATTGTCGAGGGCGGCGCCGGATTGAGCCGCATACGGTCATCAGGCGTTCCTCCGCAGGTGTCAGCTCGACCGCGCGCGTCGTCCTCCGGATCGGTCGCAAGCCGAGCGCCGACTCGAGCCCGGCGAGGCCGCGGCCGACGTTCAATCCGTGCTGGGACAGCGCGCGTGCGGCTCCCACCAAGCTGCAGGACGATCGACCCGGTCGAGGATGTCGAGACCGTTCAGGTCGATCACTGTCCCAACGGCGGCACACTGTATCCATGGAGCGGGCGGAGACAGGACAGGTCGGACGTGATTGATCGTCGATCGAGCGACCGGCAGCAGATCGACGCTTCTCAGTCGATGTGTCTCGGCCGGATCCAATCGAGTGAAACTCCCGGCGCCGTCTCCCCTCGAGAGAAGCGTGATCACGATGGTGCAGGGCGACGCTGCCGTCGACAAAGGGCCGTGGCTGGGCAGGATCGTCGATAGCGACTCCGCGTCGATCGTCGGGGACGGGTCCGGCCAGACCCTCGACGGCGACGGCGGCAGGCACAGGCTCTGAACGAGCGACAAGGGAGGAATACGAGATCCGCGAGATTAGGCCGGGGCGTAGTTTTTGGGCCACCAGGCGAAGTTGGTGCGCGAGCTGATCTCAGGTTGGCGGTTGGTGAGGTTGCTGCACCGCTCGGTGATGGTGTCGATGAGCTTGGTCAGGTTGGGGACGAGCGTGTTGACGATGGGCTCGTCCACCAGCGTCCAGAGCGTCTCGGCGGGCTGCAGTTCGGGACTGTAGGGCGGCAGGTAGACCAGTTTGATGCCGTCCGGCACGGCGAGGTTGGGCAGGGTGTGCCAGCCGGCATTGTCGAGCAGCAGCACGACGCGCTTGTTGGGACCGGCCCCGACCGCGCGTGCGAAGGCATCGAGCAGGTCGGCGAAGAGCGGCTTGGACACGGTGTCGGTCAGGTACCACACCGTTTCGCCCGTGGCCGGGCCCACGAAGGCGGTGACGTAGAGCCACTGGAAGCGGTGGTGGCCCAGCGCCGTCGGACGTTGCCCCTTGGGGGCCCACACCGAGCGCAGCACCGGCTTCAGGCCGAGGCGGTGCTCGTCGGTACAGAACACCTCGACGGCGACGCCGGGGTGGGCGGCCGCCTCCTCGGCAACGGTGTCCGCCAGCTTTTTTTGAACGCCGTCGCCTCTTCCGTCGTGGCGGACTTCGGGTTCTTCGGCCGCGGCCGCTGCAACGACCAACCGAGCGCCTTCAGCGCCTCCCAGCCGCGCTGGGGCAGGACGCGCTCCAGGCCGAGATGGGCCGCCATGACGTCGGCCACTTTGCGGCTCGACCACAGCCCGCCGTCGGGCGGCGGCTCGGCCAGCCGCAGCCGCACCACCTCCAGCACCTCCGCCGTCAGAAGGCTCGGCTTGAGGCCGTTATGCCGGCGTCCGTTGGCCAGGGCGTCGGGCCCGGACGCGTTGTAGCGCTCCAGCAACTGCTCGACCCAGCGCGTCCCGAAAGCCGTCACCTCCGACGTCGCTCCGACCGTATGGCCCTGCGCCAACAGCCAGATCACCTGCACGTGACGGGCCTCGACCGGATCAGGGCAGGTCCTGAAACGTCGCTCCAGTTCCAGAACATCCAGGTGATCCGCGACGCGCCTCATGGCAGAGCCCTCCAACAGGACCTCAAGCCTAACCCCATCTCGGCGCGGCGGGAATCCGCTCCCAACGAGTCAATGTCGCGGACCCCGTAGAACACATGCCCGATCTGTTCGACGGCTACGACCTGCACGGCCTCGCTCTGCCCAACCGCATCGCCATGTCGGCGATGACCCGAACACGAGCGACAGAGGACGGCGTGCCGACCGACCTCATGCGCGACTATTACGTCCAGCGCGCGTCCGCCGGCCTGATCGTCACGGAATGCACCGAGGTGTCGGTTCAGGGCCACGGGATCATCCGGTGTCCCGGCCTGCACCGCGCCGATCAGGTCGCCGGCTGGCGGCGCGTCACCGATGCCGTGCATGCGGCGGGCGGCCGCATCGTCTGCCAGATCTGGCATTGCGGCCGCGTCGCGCACCCCGACATGCGCCACGGCGCGATGCCGGTCGCGCCGTCGGCGATACCGGCGACGGGCGATTTCTTCCTGCCGAGCGGTCGGGTCGAGTTTCCCGTGCCGCGCGTGCTCGGCCTCGACGAGATCCCGGGCATCGTCGCCGACTTCGCCCAGGCGACCCGCAATGCCCGCGCGGCCGGGTTCGACGGCGTCGAGCTGCACGGCGCCAACGGCTACCTGCAGGACCAGTTCCTGCAGGATGGGAGCAACGAGCGCACCGATGCCTATGGCGGGTCGGTCGCGAACCGCGCGAGGCTGATGATCGAGACGGCGACCGCGATGATCGCCGCGTGGGACGCCGGCCATGTGGGTGTCCGCCTTTCGCCGTCGAGCTCCCTCTACGGTGTCGACGACGGCGACAAGCTCGCGACGTTCGGCCACGTCGTCCGCGCGCTCGACGCGTTGAAGGTCGGCTATCTCTGCCTGCTCGAGCCCAATGCGAAGGACGCCGAACGCGGTGTCCAGATCGCCCATGTCGCCCAGACGTTCCGGCCGATGACTTCGGTGCCGGTCATGGTCAACACCGGCTTCGACAAGGCCAAGGGGAATGCGGTGCTGGCGGCGGGCACCGCCGATCTCGTCGCCTTCGGCGTGCCCTACATCGCCAATCCCGACCTCGTGGAGCGGCTGCGCACCGACGCCCCGTTCAACAAGCCGGACCCCGCCACGTTCTACGGCGAGGGGGCGAAGGGATATACCGACTATCCCCTCCCGACGGCGTCGAAAGCCGCCTGACCGCGATCGTTCGGCGTCGAAGGGCGCTCGTGTCCGTCTCCCCGCGTCTCGCACGCAAGCCATGAGACAGCCTCGAGGCTTCAGGCCGGCAGATGTCGGAGACAGCCTGACAGACGCCGGGCCCGCGCGATGCTTCGCTTCGACGGACCGTACCCTTCGCATCGGAGTTCATCGATCACCGACTGCAGACGATTGGTTCCGCCATGACGATATCGGGGAAGATCATCGCACCGCCCTATCACGTCCAATCGACCGCGAAGGCATCGCGCGACGGATTTCCAGACTTCGCCCATCACGATTCGGTCTCGGCGCTCTGGGCGCAGAAGTGGCGCAAGCCTTGTTCGGCGGGCATCTACCCCTTCACGGATGCGGACGTCGCCGACTTCGACCCGATCTTCGCCGAGCTCATCGAGACGTCCGACGACGACCCGCAGATCCTCCACCGACCCGACGAATATGCGAAGCCGTTCTTCCCCGTGGCACAGCGACTCGTCTCGCGAGCGGAAGCAGCGGCATCCCGGGGCGAGAACGATGAGGCGAGGGACCTGTTCCTGCGTGCGGCCGCGGTCTACAGGATCGCCCGCTTCCCGATCAACCGATCGCCCCTCAGCCAGGAGGCTTGGGAGAAAGGGAAGGCCGCATACGAACGGGGCGGCGTATCGCTGGACCCGCCGAGCGTTCCGGTGGCCGTTCCGTTCACCCATGTCGACACCGCGGCGGGTGATCGCGACGTGCCGGTCCAGGCCTACCTTCGTCTGCCCGAGGGCGACCGGCCGGACGCCGGCTGGCCTGTCCTGTTGTTCATCTGCGGACTCGACGCCTACAGGACCGACCATACGCCGCGGACCCAACGGCATGTCGACCACGGCTGTGCGACGCTGAGTTTCGAGATCCCGGGCACCGGAGATTGTCCGGCTGCGCCGAACGATCCGACCTCGCCGGACCGGCTCATGAGCAGCGTGCTCGATTGGGTGGAAGCGGCGGCGTCGCGGTACGGTTTCGACCCGAAGACAATCGTCGCGCGCGGCATCAGCACGGGCGGCTACTATGCCTTTCGCATCGCGCATACCCACGCCGACCGGCTGTGCGCCGCCGTGGCCCAGGGTGGCGGGTGCCATCACATGTTCGACCCGGCCTGGATCGGGGCACAGGACCGGATGGAATATCCGTTCGCCCTGGCGGAGGCGATGGCCTATAAATTCGGGTATCGCGATGCAGATGGCGCCGCCGCCACCGCCCGGTACGCCGCCGAGGGCCGCAGATTCAGTCTCGTCGCCTCCGGCATCGTCGGGACGCCGACCTGCAAGCTGCTGGTCATCAACGGGATGGAAGACTCGATCTTCCCCATCGAGGACAGTCTCGTCGTCGCCACTCAGGGCGACAACAAAGACCTCGTCGCGCGAGGCGACCGAGGCCACATGGGCAACCCCGGCGCCGAGGACATCCTGTATCGTTGGATCGACGACGCCATCGCGGGCAGGCCATGACGGCCGCAGCCGTCGGATGCCCGCCATCCCCGCCGTGACCGGCGTGCAGCGCACCGGCCTCCCAGGCGATCTCTCGCCGCGTCGGCGCGGCACGATGCGAGCGGCGGCCCGGCGAAGGCGGGGTCGCGCCGTTTCGCCACGGCGCGTCGATGGCCTGCGATCGACGCTTGGCGCAGGGCTGGGTCCGACATAGCCTCCCTGAAGCGCGATGGATTCGGGCACGGACTCCGCGGGCCTCATGGAACCGGAGCCGAACGGACGCCAAGGGGAGGAGCGCTCTCGATGAGTGCAGCGACGGCGGGCGAACGCCCCATCAGGAGCCTCATCCCGACCCGGTTGGACCGACTGCCCTGGGCGAGGTTCCATTGGCTTGTCGTGCTCGGGCTCGGCGTGAGTTGGATCCTGGACGGCATCGAGATCCAGCTGGTGTCTGCGTCGGGCTTCAAGGCGCCCCTGGGCATGACGTCCGAGGACGTCGGGTTCACCGGAACGGTGTATCTCGTCGGACAGGTCGTCGGCGCCCTCGTGTTCGGCCGACTGACCGACCGCTGGGGGCGGAAGAAGCTCTTCATCCTCACGCTGGCGATCTACCTGGTCGGCTCGGGCATGGCGGGCCTCGCGTGGACGCCCTGGTTCTTGTACCTCTGGCGCTTCGTCGCCGGGCTCGGCATCGGCGGCGAGTATACCGCCATCAACTCGGCGATCGACGAGATGATACCGGCCAAGTACCGCGGGCGGGTCGACATCGCGGTGAACGGCACCTACTGGGCCGGCGCGATGATCGGTGCCGTCGGCAGCTTCTTCCTCCTGAACCACGCCCTGCTGCCGGAGAACATCGGCTGGCGGGTCGCTTTCTTCATCGGCCCGGTTCTGGGATTGGTGATCATCTACCTGCGCCGTCACATCCCCGAGAGCCCGCGCTGGATGTTGACGCACGGCCAAGCCGCCGCGGCGGAGCGCATCGTGGACGAGATCGAGGCCGGCGTCCGGGCCCGCGACGTCACACTCCTGCCGGTCGACGATGCGCGGGCGACGACCATCGAGCCGGAGGTGTCGGTGCCGTTCAGCCGGCTCGTGGACGTCTTCTTCCGCCAGTTTCCATCGCGGACGTTCCTCGGCATCACCATGATGATCACGCAATCCTTCTTGTACAACGCGATCTTCTTCACGTATGCCCTCGTCCTGCAGAACTTCTATAACCTCGATGCGTCGCAAGCGTCGCTGTATTTCTTCCCGTTCGCGATCGGCAATCTGCTTGGACCGTTGTTTCTCGGTCCCCTGTTCGACACGATCGGCCGACGACGGATGATCTTCTCGACATATGCCATCGCGGGCGCGATCCTGCTCCTCTCGGCCTACCTGTTCAAGCTCGGGATATTGACAGCGCAGACGCATACGGCGCTCTGGTGCCTCTCGTTCTTCTTCGCTTCCGCGGGCGCG
The DNA here is from genome assembly GCA_965214345.1 of Lichenihabitans sp. GTDB lineage: Bacteria > Pseudomonadota > Alphaproteobacteria > Rhizobiales > Beijerinckiaceae > Lichenihabitans. The sequence continues at coordinate 711,823 of CBDCBJ010000001.1, forward strand.
TCGTCGGCTTACCTGACGGTCAGCGAGATCTTTCCGCTCGAGGTGCGGGGCCAGGCCATCTCGTACTTCTTCGCCGTCGGCCAGATCGTCGGCGCGATGGGCCCGTTGATCTTCGGGCACCTGATCGGTGACGGGACGGCGCGCGATCCGCTGTTCTGGGGGTACGTGGTGGGCGCGTCGGTGATGATCTTCGGGGGCGTCGTCGCCCTGGTCTTCGGTGTCGATGCGGAAGGGCGCAGCCTCGAGGACGTCACGGATCCCCTCGCCGGGCGGAAGGGCGCCGGGTCGCCCGCGACCTGAAAGCGTCGTCTCGGGATCGGACGGTCGAGCGCGGCTGAGGACCGGTCCGCCGAATGTGCGACGGCTCCGAAGGATGCTCCCCCCCGAAGCGCCCCGACGCGCTGCCCGGGGTGCCGACGGTCGGCGAGCCGGTGCCTGACCCCGGCCGCGGGCCCGAACCGAGGGGCCATGGGGCGCCGTCGGGCTCGACCGGTGACCGAAGTCGACTATGATGGACGGCGGACGGGGCGAGCAGGGAGGCGCGCCGCATGTGGATCGTCTCGCTCGCGGCTGCGCTGCTCGCCGTGCCTGTGGTGATCGTCCTGGCGCTGGCGGGCACCGTCACGGCCGCCATGGCGGTCCACGCGGCCCTGATGGTCACCGCCTGGACCGTGCTGATCCCGGCCGGCGGCGTCGCGGCGCGATACTTCAAGGTCATGCCGGGGCAGGACTTCCCGCGCGTCGTCGAGAACCTCACGTGGTGGCGGTGGCATCGTGGGCTGCAATATGCCGCCATGGCGGTCGCGACCGTGGCGCTCGGCGTGATCCTGTCGGAGACGCGCGGCGGCTTCGACACGCTGCACGGGCGCTGCGGCATGGCGGTGATGACGCTGGGCTGGCTGCAGGTCGTCTCGGCGTGGCTGCGGGGCAGCAAGGGCGGCCCGACGGATCCCGGGGCCGACCCTCGCGACCCCGCGACATGGCGCGGCGACCATTACGACATGACGCCGCGCCGGCGGGCCTTCGAGGTCTGGCACAAGCCCGTCGGCTGGATCGTCATGGGACTGGCGGGGGTCACCATCCTGCTCGGGGTGCACCTCGTCGGGGACCCGGCGTGGCTGCTGGCCCTCGTGGGGTTCCTGCAGGCGGGGGCGTGTCTCGCGGTCGTCGACGGCGCCGTGCGGCGTCGCTGGGTCGACACCTACCGGTCGCTGTGGGGGTTCGACCCGCCGCGGCCCGAGGACCGGCGCGCCGTAGCGGTCGGGGAGGGCGATGCCAGGCGTCCTCGGGGCGGCTGAGATCGGCCCGGCGAGACGATCCGCCCGCTGGCCGTCACCGCGGGGCGTCGTCGCTGCCGCCGGCCGCGATCACGCCGATGATGATGAGGCCCGTCAGCAGCATGCGCAGCCCGGGTGACACGCCCGAGGCGTTGAGCATCGTCACGATCAGGAACATGAACAGCGCCGCGCCCCAGATGCCGGGGACGCTGGCGCGTCCGCCCGACACGGACGTCCCGCCGATCACCACGACGGCGATCGTCAGCAGCAGGTATTCGGCCCCCTGGTCGAGGGAATTGCCGCCCGAGAAGCCCGCGATCAACGCTCCGGTGAGGCCCGCCAGGCCGCCCGAGAGCATGTAGGTGACGAGGCTCGTCCGTTCGACGTCGAGCCCCGCGAGGCGGGCGATGCGGCGGCTCTGGCCGATGGCCGAGACGGTGCGGCCGTAGAGCGTCCGCTGCAGCACGAACGAGATGGCGACCGCCGCCCCGAGAGCCAGGACGGCCAGGAGCGGGATGCCGCCGACCTTGGTCGTGACGGCGTCGGCGAAGGCCGGGGGCGGCTTGATCTTCAAGCCGCGCCCGAGGACGATCGCCACCGACATCACGACGAGGCTCGACGACAGGGTCGCGATGATGGGCGGGATGCGCAGGAGACGGATCAGGGCATAGTTCGTCGCCCCGACCGCGAGCCCCGCCGCCACGGCGGCGAGGAGGCCGGGCAGGATCATGTCGCCCCGCTCGTCCATGACCAGCATGGCCACGGCGCTCGACAGCGCGATGACGGACGGGATCGACAGGTCGACGTTGCCGGGGCCCGTGGTGATGACCATCATCTGGCCGAGCGACACCAGCACCGTGAAGGCCGAGAAGGCGAGCGCGGCGGACAGGATCTCTTCCCCGCCCCGTCCGCCCGAGATCCCCAGCGTCACGCCCCAGGCGAGGGCCGTGCCGACGAAAGACCAGATCCAGGGCGCCGCGCCGACCCGGGCGCGGAGGGCGGCCAGCATCAGGCTGTCTCCCTGGCGCGCGTCAGCAGCACCCTGAGCCCCAGCACGCCGATGAGGATGAATCCCTGGGCGCCGATCTGCCAATCCGGGCTGATCCTCATGAAGGTCAGGAACGAGGCCGCGAGCGTCAACGTCATGGCGCCGAGGACCGCCCCGACCGGGAACACCCTGCCGCCCGTGAAAGACGCGCCCCCGAGGATGACGGAGGCGATCGACAGCAGCGTGTAGCGGGACGCGATGTTGGCGTCGCCCGACGTGGTGAGCCCCAGCAGCAGCAGGCCCGCCACCGTGCCGAGCACGCCCGCCGTCGCATAGACGGTGACCCGGATCGCCAGCATCGACCAGCCGGCGCGGACCACCGAGCGCGGGTTGCCGCCGGCACCGCGCAGCACCACGCCGAGCGAGGAGCGCGACACCGCCAGCCAACCGACCAGCGCGACGACGCCCGCGACGTAGACGGGCAGGGGCGCGAAAGGCGGCTTGAACCTGACGAGGCTCGACAGGAGCGCGGGCGCGCGGCCCCCGGGCGTCGGCAGGACGATGACGGCGAGGCCGAGCCACACGAAGGAGAGGCCGAGCGTCACCACGATGGAGGGCAGCCGGCGCCATTCGATGAGGGCGCCCACGAGCCCGTAGGCCGCGATGGCGGCGAGCAGCGCCAGCCCGCCCAACACCGGCTGGGTCGTCAGCAGGGTCGAGCCGATGCAGGCGACCAGCGACACGAAGGCCCCGATCGACAGGTCGAGGTCGTTGATGGCGATGATCATCATCTGGGCGAGCGTCGCGAAGATGATGGGGATCGACAGGTTGAGCAACAGATCCATGCCGAAATACGACATGGCGCGCGGCTGCTGGGAGAAGATGCCGGCGAGCAGCGCCGCCAGGGTCAGGGCGGGGAGCAGGCGCTCGGCGGTCGACCAGGACAGGACGCGCCCCATCAGGCGTGCTCCTGGAACGACGCCTGCACGACGGCCGTCTCGGACATCTCGTCCGCCGACAGTTCCTTGACGATGAGGCCGTCATGGAAGACGTAGGTCCGGTCGCAGTAGAAGAGTTCGTCCATCTCGGTCGTATACCAGAGGAACGTGCGGCCGGCAGCGGCCTCGGCGGCGATCATGGCGTAGACGTCCTGCTTGGTGCCGACGTCGACGCCCCGCATGGGGTCGTCCATCACGATGATGCGGGCCGGCGAGCCGAGCGCGCGGGCGAAGAGCGCTTTCTGCTGGTTGCCGCCCGACAGCGACAGGATCGGGTTGCGGAGGTCCGAGGTCTTGAGCGCCAGGCGCTGGCGCCAGCCTGCGGCGTCGGCCCGCTCGCGCGCCATGTCGATGAGGCCGCCCCGGCGCAGCTGGGGCAGCCAGCGCGCCGACATGTTCCGCTCGATCGACCAGAGCGGGAAGATGCCGTCGTTCGTGCGGTCGCCCGGCACGAGGGCGACGTCGCCCGAGACCCGCGTCCCTCGCCGAACGGCCTGGACGGCGAGCAGCAGTTCGGTCTGGCCGTGGCCGGCGAGGCCCGCGAGGCCGATGATCTCGCCCCGCGCCGCCCGGAACGGCAGGCTGCCGACCTGCGCGCCCGGCACTTCGACGACGGTCTCGACCGTGGCGGTCGACGCCCGCAGGGCGCGGGCACGCTCGACGGCGTGGCCCATGGCGTCCACGATGCCCTCCCGCGTGAAGGCGGCGCGCGGCCGGTCGGCCACCACGGCCCCGTCTTTCATGACGACGATCCGGTCCGCCACGGCCAGGATCTCGTTGATCTTGTGGGAGATCACGATCGTGCTGCCGCCCGAGGCCGAGAACCGCCGGGCCGCGGAGACGAGTTGCTCGGCGGCGGAGGCGTCGAGCGAGGACGTCGGCTCGTCGAGGATGACGAGGCGGGCCTCGCCGTCCGTGTCGGTGAAGGCGCGGGCGATCTCCACCATCTGCCGCCGGCCGATCGACAGGGCGCCGACGGTGTCGCTCATCGCGAGGCCGTGGCCCGGGAAGATGCGGTCCAGCGCGTCCTGCATGAGGGTCGCGGCGCGTCGGCGCCAGCCGAAGCCGTGCAGCGACGGATGCGCGATCCTGGCGTTCTCCGCGATGGACAGGTTGGGGCAGAGCGAGAGTTCCTGGAAGACGCAGCGCACGCCGGCCCGGTGGGCGCCGCGCACGTCGTACCGGCCGGTCAGGTCCTCGCCCGCGATGGACAGCGTGCCGGCGCTGGCCGCGAGCGCGCCCGACAGGACGTTCATCAGCGTCGACTTGCCGGCCCCGTTGTGGCCGACGAGCCCCAGGCATTCGCCCCGCCGCACCGCCAGGTCGACCGGCCTCAGCGCCAGGACGGCGCCGAAGCTCCGGGCGATGCCGCGCAGGTCGGCGAACACCGCCCCCGCCGAGACGGCTTCGGCGGGGGCCGCCATCGACGCCGCGCCCCCGCCGAACGCATTCACTGGGCGGAACCCGCCAGGAGCCGCGCCACGTCGGCTTCCTTGTATTCCACGTTGGTGACGCTGCCCTTGTCCGTATGCTTGAGCTGGTCTTCGAGGTTGTCCTGCGTGACGACCGTGATGGGCAGGAGCATGTCCTGGGGCAGCTTCTCGCCAGCCAGGATCTTCCTGGCCACCCAGAAGGCGAACGTGGAGGAGCCCGGCGCGATCGAGGCCGACATGGTCTGGTAGCCGTCGGCGTCCTTCTGCTGCTTCCACCAGCTGAGCTCGTCCTCGCGGTTGCCGAGGAAGATGACGGGCGTCTTGCGGCCTGCGTCCTTGAAGGCCTGAGCGGCGCCGAAGCCGTCGCCGCCCTGCGTCGCCACGGCGGCGACGTCGGGCAGGGTCGGCAGGATGCCGGCCACCTCCTTCTGGGCGACGGTCTGGGTCCAGTTGCCGTGGACGCTGCCGACGATCTTGAGGTCCGCGTCGGCCTTGACGCCCGCCTCGATGCCGTCGTGGATCTCGTCGTCCACGAAGACGCCCGCGAGCCCGCGGATCTCGAGGAGGTTGCCCTTCACGCCGCGCGACTTGAAATAGTCGATCTGCATGCTGCCGAGCTTCTTGAAGTCGACGGCGATCCGGTAGGCGCAGGGCTCGGTGGCGATGCCGTCGAAGGTCACCACCACGATGCCGGCGTCGCAGGCCTGCTTGATGGCGCCGTTGAGGGCGGTGGGCGAGGCCGCGTCGATCACGATGGCGTTGTAGCCCTGGATGATCATGTTCTGGATCTGGCCGGCCTGCTCGGTCGCCTGGTTCTCCGATGTGG
>CBDCBJ010000002.1:0-380000 GCA_965214345.1 Lichenihabitans sp.
TGCTGCCGCTGGTGCGGCCGGCGCTGGCGACCGTCGCGGTGTTCACCATGATCCCCATCTGGAACGACCTGTGGTTCCCGCTCATCGTGGCGCCGGGCGAGGCCACCAAGACGGTGACGCTCGGCGCCCAGTCCTTCATCGGCCAGTTCGTCACCAACTGGAACGCGGTGCTGGCGGCCTTGACCCTGGCCATCCTGCCGGTGCTGGTTCTCTACCTCCTGTTCTCGCGGCAGCTGATCCGCGGTATCACGGCTGGAGCCGTGAAGTGAGCCGCGGCGCCCTGCGACCCTCACCCCCGGCCCCTCTCCACAGGGGAGAGGGGAGCAGGCGCGCTCGGCTCCCCTCTGCCTTGGGGAGAGGGGCCGGGGGTGCGGGTGACGGTGCGGCGCGACCTTTGCGCCCATGACGGAGCCGCTGCGCGTCCTCGTCGTGGGGCTCGGCCAGATGGGCCGCAGCCACGCGCTCGCCTATCACCGCGATCCCGCCTTCGCGATCGTCGGCCTCGTCAACCGCTCGCCGGTCGACCTGCCGGCGGAGCTCGCCGCCTATCCGCGCCTCTCCGCCTTCGCGGACGGCCTGGCTCTCGAGCCAGACCTCGTCTGCGTGGCGAGCTACACCGACAGCCACGCCGAATACGCGGTCGCGGCGCTCGAGGCCGGCGCCCACGTCTTCGTCGAGAAGCCGCTGGCCGCCACCGTCGCCGAGGCCGCGCGCGTCGTCGCGGTGGCGCGCCGCACGGGCCGCAAGCTCGTCGTCGGCTACATCCTGCGCCACCATCCCTCCTGGATCCGCTTCATCGCCGAGGCGCGGCGCATGGGGCCGCCCTTCGTGATGCGGATGAACCTCAACCAGCAATCGTCCGGTCCGGCCTGGGCGATCCACAGGCGCCTGCTGGACTCCACCAGCCCGGTCGTCGATTGCGGGGTCCACTACCTCGACGTCATGCTGCAGATCACCGACAGTCCGCCCGTCCAGGTGCGCGGCATGGGGGTGCGGCTCTCGGACGAGATCGACGCCGCACAGGTCAATTACGGGCACCTGCAGGTCGTGTTCGCCGACGGCTCCGTCGGCTGGTACGAGGCCGGCTGGGGGCCGATGATCTCCGAGACCGCCTTCTTCGTGAAGGACGTGATGGGGCCGCGCGGCGCCGTGTCGATCGTCATGGACGAGGGCGCGGCCTCGTCCGACGTCGACACCCACACCAAGACATCGCGGATCCGCGTCCATCACGCCGCCACCGGCCCCGACGGCGCCTTCGCGGCGCCCGACACGCTGCTCTCGATGGCGGACGAACCCGGCCACGACGCGCTCTGTGCGCGCGAGCAGGCCTTCGTGCGCGACGCGATCCGCGAGGACCGCGATCTCGGGCGGCACATGGACGACGCGGTCCGCTCGCTGGCCGTGGTGCTGGCGGCCGACCGTTCCATGCGCGAGAACCGCGCCGTCGATCTCTCGGGGGAATGACCATGGGTGCGCTCGAGCTGAAGGCGATCCGCAAGAGCTTCGGGCCGACCGAAATCCTGAAGGGCGTCGACCTCGACGTGAAGGAGGGCGAGTTCACGGTCTTCGTCGGGCCGTCGGGCTGCGGGAAGTCGACGCTGCTGCGCATCATCTCGGGGCTGGAGGAGCAGACGTCCGGCGACCTCACCATCGCGGGCGCGCTGATGAACGGCGTGCCGCCCGCCAAGCGCGGCATCGCCATGGTGTTCCAGAGCTACGCGCTCTACCCCCACCTCACCGTCGAGGGCAACATGGGGCTCGCCCTGAAGCAGGAGGGCGCCTCCAAGGCCGACATCGCGGCCCGCATCGCCCGGGCGTCGGGCCTGCTGCAGCTCGACGCGCTGCTCGGCCGCCGTCCGTCGGAACTCTCGGGCGGACAGCGCCAGCGCGTCGCGATCGGCCGCGCGATCGTGCGCGAGCCGAAGCTGTTCCTCTTCGACGAGCCGCTGTCGAACCTCGACGCGGCGCTGCGGGTGGGCACGCGGCTCGAGATCGCCAAGCTGCACCGGCAGCTCGGCGCCACCATGGTCTACGTCACCCACGACCAGGTCGAGGCCATGACGCTGGCCGACAAGATCGTCGTCATGCGGGCGGGCGTGGTCGAGCAGGTCGGCCGGCCGCTCGACCTCTATCGCCACCCGGCCAACCGCTTCGTGGCGGGCTTCATCGGCTCGCCCGCGATGAATTTCGTCGAGGGCGACACGGCGGCGCGGGCCGGCGCCGCGTCGATCGGGGTCAGGCCCGAGCACCTCGCCGTGGCGGAGGACGGACCCTGGGCCGGGACCGTCTCGCATGCCGAGCACCTCGGGGCCGACACGATGCTCTACGTCGAGGTGACGGGGATGGGGCTCATGACCGCGCGGGTGGCGGGCGAGGAGGCCCACGCGGTCGGCGCACGGGTGGGGCTGACGCCGCGCGACGGCCGGGTCCACAGGTTCGACGCCGAGGGCCGGGCGATCGGCGGCTGAACGCGGGAGCCGCGCCCCGCTCCGTCACCGCCTGAACCGCTCCGGCACCGCGCCCGACAGGCCCGCGGCGTCACGGACGAAGAGGCGCTTCAGCGCCGGCAGGCGGTCCACGACGCCCATGCCGAGGTCGCGCAGCACCCGCGCCGGCACGCTGTCGTTGGAGAAGAGCCTGTTCAGCCCGTCGGTCGCGCCGGCCATCAGCAGGGCATCGAAGCGCCGCGCGCGCTCGTAGGCCGAGAGGACGTCGGGAGTGGCGGGGTCGAGCCCCAGGCCCAGCGGCTCCGCCATGGCCTCCGCCAGGGCGGCGGCGTCGCGCAGCCCGAGGTTCAGCCCCTGGCCGGCGAGCGGGTGGATGGTGCGGGCGGCGTCGCCGAGCAGCGCGAAGCGCGGTCCGACCAGCCGGCGGGGCAGCACCAGCCGCAGCGGGTAGGCGGCCGGCCGGTCCTCCAGCGTCAGCGCCCCGTAGGCGAAGCCGATGCGCGATTCCAGCGCCGCCACGAAGTCCGCCGGCGAGAGCGCCACGAGGCGCGCCGCTTCCGCATGCGGCACCGACCAGACGAGCGAGAAGCGCCGCTCGGAGCCGTCCGCCGCCCGCATCGGCAGGATCGCCAGGGGACCGCCGGGCAGGAAATGCTGGGTGGCGCGGCCGTCGTGCGCGATCTCGTGCGACAGGGTCGCCACGACGCCGGACTGGTCGTAGTCCCAGCCCACCGTCGCGATGCCGGCGGCCTCGCGCAGCCGCGACCGGCCGCCGTCGGCCGCCACGAGGAGCCGGGCGCGCAGCGGCTCGGGCCCGGCCTCGACCGCCGAGGCCGCGGCGCCGGCGCGAAACCCCGTCACCCGCCGCGCCAGGAGCTCGACGCCGGCGGCGCGGGCCGCCGCCAGTGCGGCGAGGCGCAGATCGTCCTGGAACACCATGTGGGCGAAGGGCTCGTCGGGCTCGGCCTCGCCGTCGAAGTCGAGGAACACGGGCCGCGGCGCATCGTCCTCGCGCGAATCCGTGATCACCATCTCGACCATCGGCTGGGCCGAGGAGCGCACCGGCTCCCAGGCGCCGAGGGCGTCGAGGAACCGGCGGGACCCGGCCGCGACCGCCACGGCCCGCAGCGTGCGGCGCTCCTCGGCCGGGGCCGCGAAGGCGGGATCCGCCACGGCGACGCGGGCCGCGGGCGCGGCGCGACGGACGGCGAGCGCCAGGGCGAGCCCCGCGATGCCGCCCCCCGCCACCAGGACGTCCTTCGTGTCGACCATGGCGCCGCTCCCTCTCGCACGGGTTCTGGAGAGCCGGCACCCCACCGTCAAGCCGCCCCGACGGGGCCTCAACCCGGCCTTAAGCTCCGGCCGACAGGATGGAACCATGCTCGACCGCGCCGCCGTGCCCTCCCGGGCTCCGACCGTCTTCGCCGCCCCCGCGGGCGCCGACCTCGCCGCGCAGGCCTGCGCCTGGCTCGGGAGGCTCCGCGGCGAGCGGCGGCTGTCCGAGGAGACGATCGAGGCCTATGGGCGCGACCTCCGGCAGTTCCTCGCCTTTCTGGCCCACCACCGCGGCGCGCCCGCCGACCTCGCCGCCTTCGCGGCCCTGGCGCCGGCGGATCTCAGGGCCTTCATGGCGCGCCGGCGGGCCGGGGGCGTCGAGAGCCGGTCGCTGGCGCGCAACCTCGCGGGGCTCCGCTCCTTCGCCCGCCACGTCGAGCGCGAGGGCCTCGGCCGCGCCGCGGTCTTCTCGACGGTGCGCTCGCCCAAGCTGGCCCGCCGCCTGCCGAAGCCCATCCCGGCCCCGGCCGCGATCGAGATGGCCGACCCTGCGACCCGCGCCGGCGAGGAGCGCGACCCCTGGGTCCTGGCGCGCGATGCCGCCGTGCTGGCGCTGCTCTACGGCGCGGGGCTGCGCATCGGCGAGGCGCTGGGCCTCACCCGCGCCGAGGCGCCGACGGGCGAGCAGGACGGCCTGACCGTGACCGGCAAGGGCCGCAAGACCCGCATGGTGCCGGTGATCGCGCCGGTGCGTCGCGCACTCGAGGACTACCTGGCGCTGTGCCCCCACCCCCTGCCCCCCGCCGGACCGCTGTTCGTCGGGGTGCGCGGCGGGCCCCTGTCGCCGCGCATCATCCAGCTGACGGTGGAGCGGCTGCGCGGCGCGCTCGGCCTGCCGGCGAGCGCCACGCCGCACGCGCTGCGCCACTCCTTCGCCACGCACCTCCTCGGCCGGGGCGGCGACCTGCGCAGCATCCAGGAGCTGCTCGGCCACGCCTCCCTGTCGACGACGCAGCTCTACACGGCGGTCGACGCCACCCGGCTCGTCGAGGCCTACCGCGCCGCCCACCCCCGGGCGCGCTGACCGGAGCGTCCTCCATGTGGCGATGCCTGTCGCTCCTGCTGCTCTGCGCCGCCGCCCCGGCCCTCGCCCAGGGAGCATCCCCAGAGGAGGCATCGGCTCCGGAGGCGCCCGCCCTGCGGGTGACGCTGGCGCCGGGCGCGCCCGAGACGGTGTATGCCGCGCCGCGCGACGGCTGCGACCCCGACGACGTGCCCGACGCCCCCGTGCGGGCCTTCCGCGACGCCGGCGGCGGCGTGACGATGTTCGGGCTGCATTCCGACAACCGGGCCCTCAAGGGTCCGGACTTCGCCCATCTCAGGATCGCCTGCGCGATCGTCTACCCGTCGCACGGCGACGCCGACCCGGCGCGCTACGACGACCGCAGCTGGATCGCCGCCACCTGGACGACCGACGGCCGGGCCGTATCGGCGCTGGTCCACCACGAGTACCAGGCCAACGAACACCCGGGCCGCTGCCGCTTCCCGGCCTACATGCAGTGCTGGTTCAACACGGTGCTCGAGGTCCGCTCGACCGACGGCGCGGCCGACTTTCCCCGTCCGGCCGTCGTGGTGGCGGCGGCGCCGTTCCGCCAGGACGTCGACCAGGGCCGCCACCGCGGCTTCTTCAACCCGTCGAACATCGTGTCCGACGGCCGGTTCACCTATTTCATGGCCTCGACCACGGGATGGAGCGCGACAGTGGCCGATGCCGGCCCGGAGCAGGCGGCGGGCGTGTGCCTGTTCCGCTCGGCCACCCCGGCGGACCCCCACTCCTGGCGGGCGTGGGACGGGCGCGGCTACACGGTCGCCTATGCGGATCCCTACGGCACCCGCTCCCATCCGGCCCCCTGCGCCGTGATCGTGCCCTTCCCGGCCCCGGTCGGCTCGATCGTGCGGGTGGAGCCGGGCGGGACCTGGCTCGCGGCGTTCCAGGCCAAGGCCGACGACACATCCTTCCCGGTGCCGGGCTTCTACACGGCGACGTCGCGCGACCTGCTGCACTGGAGCGCGCCGCGCCTGCTGCTGCCCGGCCCGACGCTCTACGACGACGCCTGCCATGTCGGCGGGCCGCTGATCGCCTATCCGGTGCTCCTCGACCCCGCCTCGCCCGCGCGCAACTTCGACCGGGCCGGGGGGAGCGCCGACCTCTACTACGACGTCCTGCAGACGGAGGGCTGCGCCATCACCGGGCGGCGCAGCCTCGTGCGGCGGCGGGTGACGATCGACGCGGCGGCCGGCGCCCGGCTTGCCCCGACGGGCCGCCCGTGATGGTGTCGCGGCGCGATCGAGCGGCGCGGCGCCGAGCCGAGGCGCCGGCGGGTCGGACGTGGAGGCGAGCACGGATGGCAGGGGACATCGAGGCCGCGCGGGCCAGGGCCGAGGCGCGGTTCAAGGCGCCGGACGCCGAGGCGGAGGGTGCGGCGGCGCGGGCCGAGCGGGAGACGCGCGAGCGCACCGGGCGCCTGCGGGCGGCGCGCCTCGCCCGGGACGAGGTGGTGCGCAAGGGCGCCGCGATCCGGGCGGACCGGAGGCGGGCGCCATGAGGATCATCGGATTCGTCCTGGCGCTCGTCGGGCTGCTCTGGATCCTGCAGGGCGCAGGCCTCGTGGGCGGGAGCTTCATGACCGGCCAGAGCCTCTGGCTCTACATCGGGATCGCCACCGCGGCCGTCGGGATCGTCGTCGGCGTCTGGGGTGCACGCCGCTCCGGATCGTGACGGGCGGGTCGGTAGTGTCTCACTTTGAAATCCGAGGGGTCGACTCCGCCATCGGTCGGTGCGCTAGGGAGCGCGCCGCCCTCGCACAGGCTTCGGCGCTGGCGGTCCGATGAGGACGTCTTCTGTGATGGCGCCGTTCTCACCGAACTTCACGCCGCGTGCGAGACGGTCAAGAATGAGCGGCGCGCTTGCCCCGAGATAGAATGCCGTCAGGGAGTTTTGCGCGTCCAAGACAACGGGAAGTGCTCCACTGAACAACGCCAGCAAGGCCCGAAAAATCAGATAAGCGGGTCGTTTGTAGCGGTCGGGGCATCGCCCATCCATATCGCTACAAGCTTTGAAAGCTGCGGCCACCTCCGCGGCCAAGCTCCCTATGACCCCAATCCAGTGGGGTCCGACCTCGCCGATCCAAGGCAAGGTGAAAGGGACGACAGCCACTAAACGTGGTGCGCGCGGTTGCGATCAGCGTCCGACATGCCGCCCAAACGGAAGTAAGTCGCGACGGGGGCGAGCACCGTCGCGAGGCGTCGCGCCTCAGCGCGTCTGTGGGCGATTTTGAGAACGCCCATGGCGAGATTGGCTGTCAGGAGGACACCCCCGACGCCGGACAGAACCCAAAACAGAACGTGGACCACGGCACCCATCCCGCCCTCCTGGCTCGCTCAGCGATCGGAGAAGACGCTTTTTGTGTTTCTTGAGCGTGAAAATGGAGCGGTGCCGAGACCGCGTCAATCCGCAATCATTCGAAATCAGGCTTAGGGGGGTGCCGCGGTTGGCTGCACCCTCCGTCGCCGGTCGGCAAGGCCAGCGCGGCCCCATTGACGGCGTTATCCACAGGCATGATCTTAGTGCAATGATGCCAAGCCAGCACCAGCCCGATAGGTTCACGCTTATCGGGCTGGTGCTGGCTCACGATAACGGAGGTGCGACCATGCCAAAGGGACCGCAAGGGCAGAAACGCCCGGCCGATGTCATCGGCAGCGCGATCATGGTCGCCCGCTTGGCAACCGGCGAGATCGAAGAAGAATCGAAGGAGCCATCGGGCCGGGTCCGCAGCGGCATTGCGGGCGCCAAGGCACGGGCTGAGTCCATGACGAAGGAGGAGCGTTCGGCGGCGGTCAAGCAGGCTGCGGCTGTGCGCTGGGGGTGATGCCCAATCATCGTGCAGAAGCGATAGCAAACGAGTTCATTCGGCTCAACGAGCCGTTTCCCATGTCTTCGCAGATGTGGTTGCAGAAACTTGTCTACATTGCTCAAGGATGGAATCTTGCCATCAACCGTGACCCCTTGATCGATGAGGAGGTACAGGCTTGGGATGGCGGACCTGTGTTTCGGTCGATTTGGGAAAATATTAGGGACTACGGGGTAGATCGTAAGACTTATCTGCTTATCAATCCCAAAACGAAGCGCCCTTTCATCACGGAAACCTCTGAAAAGGAAAACTCTGTGATTTCTCACGTTTGGGATAAATATCACGAATACAGTGGTCGAGATCTGTCTGTAATGACACATAAGCCGGGTACGCCCTGGACGACGACTTATTTGGGGAGAGGTCGAAACGAAATGATTCCCAAGCCTTTAATTCGTAAGCACTATGTAGATTTGGCGTTAGCAGGTCGTGCCAGAGGCTGACTCTGTAACAATTGAAGATATGGTCAAAGCGCCGGTCAATTTGCCGGCGGCATTGACCGCTGTGTCTCAAGACGAGTTCGATAACCTTAGCGCGAGACATATCGAAATTACAAATAAATACTACGAACTTCTTGATAAATTTCACGAGATGAAAGAAAATAGAGAGACGTCTAGAGTTTTGAACAGCCTAATTCGACCTTTTGCCTATGGTACATTTGGGTTCATGGTCTTGTATTGCATTACTGTTGCGGTTCTGGTGTTCGAGCAGGCTAATGGATCCTTGAAAACCCCGATGTCAGATGGCGTCGTTGAGCTGTTGGTCGGCAGCACAGCGGCGACTGTGATCGGCTTGGTTGGCATGGTGCTGACCGGCGTTTTCGTTGGAGCTCGTAAAGCGAAGTGACTATTTTGCTTGCTATCGCGTGATAGCAGGCATAATTTTCACTTTATTAATAAGATCCCTTTCGCCAAGCGCGCTCAGATCCTCGCCATGCTTTGCGAGGGATCGTCCGTGCGGTCGATTTCCCGCGTGGCGGACGTGTCCATCAACACGGTGTCCAAGCTGCTGGTGGATGCCGGCGAGGCCTGTGCCGCCTTCCACGACGCCAACGTCGATGGCGTGAAGGCGAAGCGGGTCCAGGTCGATGAGATTTGGTCCTTCGTCTACGCCAAGGAGAAGAACGTCGCGGGCGCCGAGGCGGCACCGGACGGGGCCGGCGATATGTGGACGTGGACGGCGCTCGACGCCGATAGCAAGCTCATCGTGAGCTACTTTATAGGTGACCGCGATGGCGATTGCGCTAAGTGGTTCATGGATGACACGGCCCGTCGTCTCGCCAACCGCGTCCAGCTCACGTCAGACGGCCATAGGGCGTACCTAGAGGCCGTTGAAGGCGCCTTCGGGTGTGATGTCGACTACGCCCAGCTTGTCAAGCTCTACGGGGCTGCGCCGGACGGCGCGAAGGGCCGATACAGCCAGCCGACTGCACCGGTATCAAGAAGAACCGCATCGAGGCAACCCGGACATGAAGCACGTCTCCACATCCTACGTGGAGCGGTCGAACCTTACGATGCAGATGCAGATGCAGATGCGGCGGTTTACCCGGCTCACCAACGCGTTCAGTAAGAAGGCCGAGAAACACTTCCACGCCCTCGCCCTCTATTCCATGTTCTACAACTTCGGCCGCATCCATAAGACGCTTCGTGTCGCCCCTGCCATGGCCGCCGGTATGGCTGACAAGCTGTGGTCGTGGGAGGACATTGCCGAGATGGTCGAGGCTCACCACGCTAAGCCTGTGGCGAAGCGTGGTCCTTACAAGAAGCGTGAGACTGTCGCTTGAGTGCCGCTTGCTTCTTGCGGATCGGCTGTGGAGCATGGAGGATCTTGCGGCCCTAGTCGAAGCGGCGGACGTGAAACCGGGAAAGCGGGCACCGTACAAACGATCTTTAGCGAGCGAGTGAAGGTGCAACATGCTGGCGATTGTACGTGGCGATATTGTCTTGGTTAATCTCGATGGCGCCATGGGTCATGAGGAGAAGAATGATAGTAGGATCAACGCACGCTTATGTCTCGTCATCCAAAATGATCGTGGCAATTTCGTCTCTCCTGTAACAATTGTTGTGCCTATAACCGATATCGAAAATTACAAAAATCTTCCGGTTCAAGTGCCGGTTCGCGGAGTAGACCGAGGCCCTTTAGACATCGATTCCTCAATTGAGTGTGGACAAATTTGAACTTTAAGCAGGGACATTAGAATCCAGAGAAAGATCGGATCCCTACCAGCTAACTCGATGGCGCTAGTCGATACGGCTTTGAAGAAAAGCTTAGCTCTTTAGGTGAGCGACATTAACTCGACCATCATAGGCGCCGCCGGTGAGCACTACGTCATGTGCTAGCTCCTCCGGCGCGGCATGATCGCGGCCCTCGCACCGGCCGGAGTGCCTGACGCCGACATTATCGTCTCGAACAATGTGGGAAGCTCACTGGCGGCGGTTCAGGTGAAGGCGCGGCGGAACGTCGGTAAAGGCGGATGGGTACTCAAGGCGAAGCACCAGAAGATCAAGCGCCCGCTCCTGTTTTACGCCTTCGTCGACTTCGGGAAGGGGTTGGAGGTCATGCCGCGGTGCTGGATCGTACCGAGCGAGATTGTCGCCGATGCCATCACGGACAGCCATACCGCCTGGCTCAAGATGCCCGGCAAGGGCGGGCAGGAGCACCAGGACACCGAAATACGGAGCCTGATGTTTGATTACAGCCACCAGGGAATCCTGCACCGCGGGTCGGGGTGGCTCGACCCCTACCGGGATGCGTGGGACACCATCGGAGCGGCGTCGAAAGAAATCTCGCCCTCACAAAATTTAAACTGAGACATTACCCACCCGAGACCTTGCTTTCGAAGGTCTTCTACAGTATCTATGTGTCACTCGCGGCTCGCTTCGGCGATGACCGTTTCCCCGCAAGGGGGCTACGTGCGAAGGCGCCCCGCGAGGGGCGCCTTTCGTCTTTTCGGAAGGTGCAGAACGGACCACTCCGCGGCTTGGATGCGCCGAAGGTGCCGCGCCTGGCGTCCGATGAAGTGAACGACCTCAGCGAGTTTGCGTCAGACATCGATTTCGGCAAAGGTCTACGCCGGCCGGCGGGGCTGCATCACGGATTCCGCAGCTGCACCTCCGGGCTGACACTGTTGGCCGATGTGAAACAAATCAACAGACTCAAAAAATTTGTTCCGATTTCGGCCTTCGGCACATAGGAACGGCAGATGGCTAAAAGCGATGCGTCTCTCTGCGACCGATTTCCTTTGAAACAGGCTCTAAGATGTTCTTGGTCTTACCTCGCACGATGCCATTAAATAACGTCTTCGATAGAAAGGATGGCACTCAGAAATATACAGACAAAGTCGAGAAGAATCGAATATCAGTTTTGCTGTTTTCCTCTCATCTCTAACGGAATTCCACGACGTACCGGGCTGCCTTCGCCTTCACCTGATAAGGTCACCAGCGGCTTGTTTCCCCGCGAAATTCGGATTTCACTGAAACTCTGAGCCAAGTGCAATCAGTCTTCGCATGACTGAACGTCGACGGGCGTCACGTCATTCGGCGGCCCGGACCGCCACCGGAGTCTGCACGAGCGGCAGCCGCGGCGCGCCCGTGCGGGCGTGGGTCGAGTAGAGCATCAGACCCGTGAAGGCGATGCCACCGACGATGTTGCCGATGAGCGTCGGGATCTCGTTCCAGATGAGATAGTCCAGGATCGAAAAGTGGCCGCCCATCAGCAGCGCCGAGGGAAACAGGAACATGTTCACGACGGAATGCTCGAAGGTCATGAAGAAGAAGACCGTGATGGGCATCCACATGGCGATCACCTTGCCAGGTACAGATGTGGACAGCATGGCGCCGATGACGCCGGTCGACACCATCCAATTGCACATCATGGCGCGGACGAAGAGCGTCAGCATGCCGGACGCGCCGTATTTCGAGTAGCCGAGCGTGCGGGCCTCGCCGATGCCGGCGATGAGCTTGCCGACCGCGTTGGGCTCGGTGGCGAAACCGAAGGTGAAGACGATGGCCATCATCACCGCCACCGTCAGGGCGCCGGCGAAATTGCCGAGGAACACGATGAGCCAGTTCCGGAGCACGCCCCCGACCGTGACGCCGGGACGCTTGTCGATCAACGCCAAAGGCGTCAGGACGACGACGCCCGTCAGGAGGTCGTAGCCGAGCAGGTAGAGCATCGAGAAGCCGACGGGGAACAACAGCGCGCCCACCAGCGGCTGGCCCGTGGATTGGTTGATCGTGACGGCGAAAGCGGCAGCGAGGGCGAGGATGGCGCCCGCCATATAGGCCCTGATGAAAGCGTCCCTGGTGGCCATGAAGACTTTGGCTTCGCCGGCGTCGATAGCTTTCTTCACGAACTCTGCTGGGGCCAGGTAAGCCATTGCTAACTCTCTCCGATGGGCCCCGAGCGGTGCAGGGTTCATGCCATCGGAGGGTCGGTCCGGCGGACGGCGGCGGAGAGATCGCCCCCGCCGACGGATGCGGCCGACCCCGCTCCGGGGCCGGCCGGCGGATCAGTATTCGGTCGCCTTGAAGCTCGGGAGGGCCGACACCTTGTCCCACCAGGACTGCATGCCGGGGAGCGCCAGGAACTCGTCCTTGTGGGGCGTCAGCACCACGTAGGCCATGATGGGGGCGAGATAGAGGTCGGCGAGGCTCGGCTCGGCCCGGGCGATGAAGGCATCCTGCCCCCGGATCTTCATGATCTCGCTGACCACGAGCTTGCCGTCCGCGATCGCCTTGTGGTGCGCCGTCTCGTTCTTGCCGCCGACGAAGTCGGGGAAGAGATGGTAGGCCACCACGCCGCCGATCAGCGCGCCATAGCCGTAGCTGTCGATGATGCTGACCGTCATGGCGCTGCGGGCCATGGCCTTGAGGTCGTCGGGGACGAGCTTCTTGCCCGGCAGCAGGGCGTCGAGGTAGCGCAGGATGGCGGGTGTCTCGATGATCCGGAAGCCGTCGACCTCCACCACCGGCACCTTGCCGAAGGGGTGGAGCTTGAGGTGCTCGGGCGACTTCGGCTCACCCGCGAGCACGTTCACCTGCACCTGCTCGATGTCGGTCACGCCCTTCTCGGCGAGCAGCATCTTCACGGAGCGCACGTAGGTGGAGTTGTTGAAACCCCAAAGCTTGATGGCCGGCATGTCGATCCTCCCTCGATGTCCTCCCGTGAGGATGGGGCCGCGCCGCCGGGGTTCAAGGCCGTCGGAGCGCGCCGCCCGGAAAGCCGCGACGGGCGGGCGGAGCGGCCGTCGTCCCGGTCTGCCGTCGTCCTCCCTTGCGGGAGCGTCCCGCGCCGTGCACCCTTCCGCGAGCTTCCGGAGAACGGCGGCGAGAGCAGCAGGGAGGAGAGCCATGCGGATCCTGATCATCGGCGCGGCCGGCATGGTGGGGCGCAAGCTGGTGGCGCGGCTGGCCCGGGAGGGCACGCTGAACGCCGAGCCGGTCGACGCCATGACGCTCGTCGACGTCGTGGCGCCCGCGGCACCCGAAGGCTTCGGCGGCGAGGTCGAGGCCGTCACGGCCGACCTGTCGGCGCCGGGCGAGGCCGAGAGGCTGGTGGCGCGGCGCCCCGACGTGATCTTCCACCTCGCCGCCGTGGTGTCGGGCGAGGCGGAGGTCGATTTCGACAAGGGCTACCGCATCAACCTCGACGGCACGCGCTACCTCTTCGAGGCCGTCCGGCAGGAGGGGTTGAAGGCGCCCTACAAGCCGCGCCTGGTCTTCACCTCGTCGATCGCGGTCTTTGGGGCGCCGTTCCCGGAGCGCATCCACGACGAGTTCTTCACGACGCCGCTCACGAGCTACGGCACCCAGAAGGCCATGGGCGAGTTGCTGTTGTCGGACTACAGCCGCCGCGGCTTCTTCGACGGGATCGGCATCCGCCTTCCCACCATCTGCGTCCGCCCCGGCAAGCCGAACCTCGCGGCCTCGGGCTTCTTCTCCGGCATCCTGCGCGAGCCGCTCTCCGGCCGGGAGGCTGTGCTGCCGGTGTCGGAGGACGTGCGCCACTGGTTCGCCAGCCCCCGCGCCGCGGTGAACTTCCTCCTCCATGCCGCCGAGGTCGACACGAAGCGGCTGGGCGACCGCCGCAACATCAGCCTGCCGGGCCTCTCCGCCACGGTCGGCGAGGAGATCGAGGCGCTGCGGCGCGTCGGCGGCGACAGGGCCGTGGCGCTCATCCGGCGCGAGCCCGACCCCGCCATCGCCCGCATCGTGGCGGGCTGGGCACCCGACTTCGACACGCGCCGCGCCGAGGCGCTCGGGTTCCGCGCCGAGACGAGCTTCGACGAGATCGTGCGGGCCCACGTCGAGGACGAGCTCGGCGGCACGGTGGGCCGATGAGGAACCGGTGACGGTCATCGAGCTCGGGCCCCATGCAGCCGACGCGTTCGTCCAGCGCGGCATCTCGCGCGAATGGGTCGAACGAGCGATCCTGTCGCCCGATGCGGTCGAGCCCGGCCCCGAACATCAAGACAGGACTCCTTACTACCTCAAGATAGCGGAGCGGGACGGGCGAGTCCTGCGCGTGGTATGTGTCACGTCCGGTGGTCACAGCCGCCTCGTGACAGCGTTCGATCGAGCCAGACGTCGATGAAGACCCTATACGACAGCGAAGCGGATGCCCTGCATATGCGGTTCGGCGACGCCGCGATCCTCGAAAGCGAAGAGGTGCGTCCAGGCGTGATCTTCGACTTCGATGCCCAGGGCAAGATCGTC
Source organism: Lichenihabitans sp. (assembly GCA_965214345.1). Classification (GTDB taxonomy): domain Bacteria; phylum Pseudomonadota; class Alphaproteobacteria; order Rhizobiales; family Beijerinckiaceae; genus Lichenihabitans. Next base: position 14,407 of record CBDCBJ010000002.1, read on the forward strand.
GGCATTGAAGTCCTCGACGTCTCGAAGCAGATGACCGACGGCCTCACCGCAACACTGTCGAACGCCGCCTGACACCGTCGCGTCCCTCCGTCCTGACCGGCATCGCGCTCGCCGCCGGCGGCTACTCGCTGTTCTCGCTGCAGGACGCGGCGGTCAAATGGCTCGTCGCGCGCTATGCGGTGTCGGAGATCCTGTTCTTCCGCTCGATCGTCATCGTGGTCGTGGCGCTCGTGGCCGGCGGCGGCACCCGCGTCGTGGGCAGTCTCGCCCGGAGCGGCAACAAGCTCCCGCTGGCGATCAGGGGCGGCCTGATCCTGGTCGCCTGGACGCTGTATTACTCGGCCGCCGCCCATATGGGCCTCGCCGAGATCATCACGATCTACTTCGCCGCCCCGGTGATCGTCGTCGTCCTCTCGGCCTGGCTGCTCAAGGAACGCGTCGGCACGGCCCGCTGGGGCGCGGTGGCGACCGGTTTCGCCGGCGTCGTCGTGGCGGCGGGGCCGATGGGGGCGGCTCCGTCCGGCCCGGCCACGGCGGCGCTGGCGGCCGCCGCCTGCTGGGGCGGCAGCACCATCCTGGTGCGCTGGATCGGCAGGACCGATTCGACGCTCGTCCAGATGCTCTCGTCCAACACGATCTTCGTGCTGGGCTCCCTGCCGCTCATCGGGTTCTGGCAGGTCCCCGACCTCCCCGGCCTCGCTCTGATGCTGGGGCTCGGCGTCACGGGCGGGCTCGGCCAATACCTGCTGTTCGAAGGCTTCCGCTACGCGCCCGCCTCGGCCCTGGCGCCCGTCGAATACACCGGGCTTGTCTGGGCCGGGGTCTACGGTTACGCGATCTGGGCCGACGTCCCCGGCCCGAGCACCATCGCGGGCGCCGCCCTCATCCTGACGGGCAGCCTGGTCCTGGTCGCGGCCGAGCGGCGACGAGCCCAAACGTGAGGGGGAACCGCCATGGCGGAAGGCAAGGGGATCGCGCTCGTGACCGGCGCGGGATCGGGCATCGGCGAGGCCGTGGCTGTGGCGCTCGCCGCCGCGGGCTTCACCCTCGTGGTGACGGGTCGCCGACGCGAGCAGCTCGACCGCGTGGCGTCGACGATCGGCGCCGCCGCCCACGTGGTCCCCTCCGACCTCACCGACCCCGGCTCGGTGGCGGCCCTCTTCGCCGCCGTCAAGGCCGCCCACGGCCGGCTCGACCTCCTGTTCAACAACGCCGGCACCAACGCGCCGGCCGTGAACCTCGAGGATCTGACGGTCGAGCAGTGGCGCGGCGTCATCGACACGAACGTCACCGGCGTGTTCCTGTGCATCCAGGAGGCCTTCCGGATGATGAAGGACCAGGAGCCCCGCGGCGGCCGCATCATCAACAACGGCTCGATCTCGTCGACCATGCCGCGGCCGAACTCGTCGCCCTACACGGCCTCGAAACACGCCGTCACGGGGCTGACCCGCGCGGCCTCGCTCGACGGACGGAAATACGACATCGCGGTCGGCCAGATCGACATCGGCAACACGCTCACCCCGATGGCGTCGCGCATGCCGGGCGGCGTGCTCCAGGCGGACCTGTCGATCAAGCCGGAGCCGACGTTCGACGTGAAACACGTGGCCGACGCGGTGGTGTACATGGCGGGATTGCCGCTCGATGCCAACGTGCAATCGATGACGATCCTGGCCACCGCGATGCCCTACGTGGGCCGCGGCTGACGGCGAAACGCCCCGGACGAGGTCCGGGGCGTTCCTCCTCGAAGGCGGTCCGTCACTCGATGATTTCGACCACCCTACGGGTGACGGGATCGACGATGACGGGGCGCTCGTTCACGACCGTGTATCGATAGCCGGGACGCGTCACGTATTCGGCCGGCACGTCGTAGTACGTGACGCCCTCGCGCGGCAGCACGGCCCCGGGGCGGAGCGCCTCGGGGTACCTGAACGACGGCCGATGCTCGCGCACGACGTATTCGCGGAAGCGCGGACGCGCGTCGACGCCGAGCACGTCGCCCACGACGCCCGTCGCGGTCCCGACCGCACCCGTGACGGCGCCGACCCCGGCGCCGAGCGCCCCGCCGACGACGCCGCCGACCGGGCCGGCCGCATCCTCGCCCTGGGCGGCTCCGCGCTTCGCGCCGTTGACCGTCCCATTGACGACCTGGGCCTGAGCGGCGAGCGGGGCCGCCACGATCGCGGCCGCAAAGGCGGCGATGATGATCTGATTGCGCATACATGTCTCCTCGTGATGCGGTGCGGCAACGTCTCGCTCAAATCTTGGTTCCGAACTGCACAAAGACTGTGCAATCGACGGGCGTAGCTTGGCCCGCGCGGCGAAGACTTCGCGCTTGTGTGGGAAATAGTCCCACTCTATGGTGGACCCGTCATGGCGCGTGCCCCGCCCGCGCCGCGTCGTGACCGCCGGGGAGGGCTCGTGCCCCCATTTTGTCCTCCCCGGCGTCCGTCGGTCTGGCCGCCCCTCGCATCGGCGTGGTAGGTCCCGCCCCATGATGGCGTCCCACACCTCTCTCGCCGGCGTCCTGTTCGACAAGGACGGCACGCTGGTCGACTTCGACCGCACCTGGGGCCGCGCCGGCCACGAGGCGATGGTGCAGCTCGCACGCGGCGACGCCGCAGCGGTGGCGCGTCTGGCCGATGCCATGCATTACGACGTCGAGAGGCGGCGCTTCGCCCCGACCTCGCCGCTGATCGCGGGCGCGCCCGACACCTATGTGCGCCTCTGGGCGGAGGCGCTGCGGCGCGACGACGATGCCGCGATGCTCGCCGATCTCGACGCCGCCTTCACGGACGCGACGCTGCGCACCCTGACGCCGATCGGCGAGCCCGCTGCCGTCCTAGCGGCGCTGCGCGCCCGGGGCCTGAAGCTCGGCCTCGCCACCAACGACGGGGAGGCCAGCGCGCGCCGCCAGATGGCCGCCCTCGCGCTCGACACCCACATGGACTTCGTCGCCGGCTACGACACGGGCCACGGCGGCAAACCGGACCCGGGCATGGTGCTGGCGTTCGCCAACGCCATCGGTGTCGCGCCCGGGCGCGTCGCCCTGGTGGGCGACAGCCACCTCGACCTCGTGGCGGCCCGGGCGGCCGGCGCCATCGCGGTGGCGGTGCTCACCGGCCCGGCAAAGCGCCACGAGATCGAACACCTCGCCGACCACGTGCTCGACCGGATCGAGGACCTGCCGGCCTTGGTCGACACCCTGTCGCGGTCAGCCTGACGCGCCGAGCCGGTCGATCTCGGCGGCGAGCACGAAGTCGTTGTCGTGCAATCCGCCGATGGCGTGGGTCGTGAGCGAGAACGCCGCGTAGCCCCAGCCGAAGGCGATGTCGGGATGGTGGCCCTCCGCCTCTGCCAGCGCCGACACCCTCGTCACGAGCTCGAACGCCTGGGCGTAGGTGCCGAAGGCGAAGCGGCGCTCGATGCGCCGGCCGTCGGCCGCCACGGTCCACTCCGGCACGCCGGTGCCGAGCCGCTCCACCTCGGCGGGCGTGAGCGGCGGGGTGCCGCCCCGGCAGGGCGCGCAGCGCCGCGCCGCGCGGTCCACGCTCATGCGCCCGCCCGCGCGCTCAGCATCTCGAAGAGCAGCCGCGCGGTGGGCGCCTCGCCTCCCTCCGGGCGCCCCGGCTTCGTCGCGGGGTTCCAGCCGTAGAGATCGAAGTGGAGGTGGGGCACGCCGGGATCGACGAAGCGGTCGAGGAACAGCGCCGCCGTGATCGAGCCCGCGAACGGGCCACCCGGCGCGTTGGTGAGGTCGGCCGTCTTGCCGTCGAGCAGCGCGTCGTAGGGGCGCCAGAGCGGCATGCGCCACACCGGGTCGTGCGCCGCAGCGCCGTGGCGCGTGACCGCCGCCGCGACATCCTCGTCGGCGGTGTAGAAGGCCGGCAGGTCGGGGCCGAGCGCCACCCGGGCCGCGCCCGTCAGCGTGGCGAAGTCGACCACGAGGCCGGGCTTCTCCTCGCAGGCCAGGGCCAGCGCGTCGGCGAGGACGAGGCGCCCCTCGGCGTCGGTGTTGCCGATCTCGACCGTCGGGCCCTTGCGGCTCCTGTAGACGTCGCCGGGGCGGAACGCCGAGGCCGAGATGGCGTTCTCGACGACCGGCAGCAGCACGCGCAGGCGGAGGTTCAGCCCGGCGTCCATCACCATGTCGGCGAGGCCGAGCGCGGTCGCGGCGCCCGCCATGTCCTTCTTCATCAGCTCCATCGCGGCGGCCGGCTTGATGTCGAGCCCGCCCGTGTCGAAGGTCACGCCCTTGCCCACCAGGGTGACGGTGGGGGCGCCGGCGGTGCCCCAGGCGAGGTCGACGAGGCGCGGCGCCTGATGGGCCGCCTGCCCGACCGCGTGGATGAGCGGGAACTCGCGCTCCAGCACGTCGCCCCGGACGGTGCGGGCCGAGGCGCCGTGGCGCCGCGCGAGGTCGAGCGCCGCGGCCTCCAGCGCGTCCGGTCCCATGTCGTTGGCCGGGGTGTTGACGAGACCGCGGGCGAGCATGACGCCGCGCGCGATCCGCTCGAGCCTCGCGGCATCGTGGCCCGCGGGGGCGACGAGCCGCGGCGCCTCCGCGGCGGCGGCTCTGTAGCGGGTGAAGCGGTAGCCCGAGAGCAGCCAGGACAGCGCCGCCAGGTCCGCCCGCTCGGGCGCCGGCTCGGCGAAGCGGTAGGTCCCCGGCGGCAGGGCCGTGGCGAGCCTGCCGGGCAGGAGCGGATCGTGGAGCCGCGACGACGACGCCTCCACGCCGAACAGCACGGCGCCGAGCACGCCCTGCGGCCCCGGCAGGAGGGCCTGCTGGCCCGCCTTGCCCTCGAAGCCGAGCGCGCGCGCGAAGGCCGCCCCGGGCCCGAGGCGCTCGGCCGCCGCGTTCCACCCCTCGCGCGACACGCAATGGATCGGCACGGCATCCGGGGTGGCGTCGGCGAAGAGGGACATGCGCGAGGGCTCCGGCGGGCGGTTAACGGTGCGTTAGGGTTGACGACCTATCAACGTCCCGCTCGGGGACCGTCCCGATCCGGAACGAAGAGGCTGCAGCCGCCATGCCACGCTATGCCGCGCCGTCGCGACCTGCAAACCCGTCCCGCCGCGGCGCGATGCTGGCGGCGTCCGTGTCTCTCGCCCTGGCGCTGGCCGGCTGCGTGACGGACGGCGGCACCACGGGGGCGATCGCGCTGACCTCGGCCCCCCTGCCCGAGAGCCAGGCGGCGCTGCGCGACTACGCGGACACCTGGGGCCACAAGCACGATGCGGATCCGGGAGACAGCGTCGCGGCCATCAACGACGCACGGGCCCTGCGCGCGCTGACGCAATATGCCCAGGCCACGGCGGTGCTGGAATCGACCGCCACCCGGCACCCCGAAGACCTGCAGGTGCTGGCCGCCTACGGCAAGGCTCTGGCCGATGCCGGCCGTCCGCGCGAGGCCGCGGCCGTGCTGGAGCGCGCCCACACGCCCGAGAAGCCGGACTGGTCCGTCCTGTCGGCGCAGGGCGCCGTGGCGGACCAGCTCGGCGACCACGCCGGGGCGCTGAACTATTACGACGCCGCGCTGAAGCTCCGGCCGGGCGACCCGACGGTCCTGTCGAACATGGGCCTGTCCTACGCGCTGGCGCGGGAGCTGCCGCGCGCCGAGGAGGTCATGCGGCTCGCCGCCGCCGACCCGAAGGCGGACATGCGGGTGCGCCAGAACTACGCGCTGGTGCTGTCGCTCGAGGGCAAGTTCAAACAGGCCGAAGGGGTCGCCGCCACCGACCTGTCGCCGTCCGACGCCGCCGCCAGCGTCGACGCCATCCGCCAGATCATCGCCACCGACGCCCGCTGGCGCGGCGTCGGCCAGGGCGGCGCCGTCACCGTGCCGGTGAGCGGGCCGCGGACGTCCAAGACGGCGTCGCGGGCGGGGTGAGCCTCAGGCCTCGGCCCGCTGCAGCGCGGGCTCGGCGGCCGGCATGAACCCGACGTTCCCCTTGCGGCCGCGCAGGAGGTCCTTGGCGCCGCGGGCCGCCCGCGTCACGAGCGCGATTGGCTTGGGCAACTGACGGCGGAAGAAGGCGAGCTTGCGGACGTGGGTCTCGACGGTCCAGCGGACGACGGCGCCGGCCGGGAAGAACACGATATCGCCGGGGCCGAGCCGGCGCGGAGCCGCCACGCCGTCGTCGAGGACGATCGAGCCTTCGAGCACGTGGATCGTCTCGTCGATGTCGTAGTGCCAGGTGAACCTGCCCGGTGTGCAGTCCCAGATCAACGTACAGGCCGTGCCGTCGTGGCTGCGCGACAGTTCGGCGTTGCGCGCCACGGGATTGCCCTCCTCGACCCACTCCCGCCGGATCGGCGCGGAGGTCAGCTCGACGGACGTCTTCCCGTGGATGATGGCGGTTCCGGACACACACGACTCCTGACCAACGCTATCGAGTCGGCCTATCGGCCGCTACGCCGTGCACTATACTTGTGTCGCGATCGACTGCAACGACCGCGAGCGATGCTGTCCTCTTCATCTGGACTCGTTCTTAACGACACCTGAAATCGCTGGGAGTAGTTCCCAGGGGATATGGCCGAGGTGGCGCCCTGCCATCATGGACGTCGGCGCGGCGGACGATTCTGGGGTCGACGGATCGACGCTCGGCGGAGGTGCATGCGGGGCGTCGCATGGGGTAAGGTCGGGCTTCGGCCTCTCGCGGACGGGCGGGTGGCGTGAGCGCCCGTTGCGAGCGGCGGCATCACGCGGACCGCTCGGGACCATGGAGGCCTTCGCGTCAGAGCAGCGGGGGACATCGATGGTCATCGGATTGCTGGCGGGCATCGCTACCGGCGCGCTCTGGGGCCTGACCTTCGTCGCCCCGCTCGCCATCGAGCCCCTGTCGGCCTGGGACCTCACGATCGCGCGCTACGTCCTCTTCGGGCTCTGCTCGGCGCTGCTGATGATCATGCCGCGCTTCAGGCCCGGCCATACCGGGCGGCAGACGCTCGTGACGGGCCTGCTGCTGGGTGGATTCGGCTACACAGGCTACGTGGTGGGCATCTTCTTCGCGGTGCGGCTCGCCGGGGTGGCCATCCCGCCCCTTGTCGTCGGTGTCGCCCCCATCGTGCTGGCGCTTACGTCGAACCGCGCCGCGGACGCCATCCCCTGGCGCGCCCTCGCGATGCCGCTCGGATTGATCGCGGCGGGCCTCGCGCTCGTCGGCGTTTCGGCCCTGCTCGCCGCCGCGCCGACGGGGCGGGACAGCGTCGGCCTCGGGTTCGCCTGCGCGGTCGGATCGCTCGCCGTCTGGGTCGTCTACGCCACCCTCAACGCCCGGATCATGCGGGCCGCCGACGCGCCCGACGCGCTGCGCTGGACCTGCATCCAGGGCATCGGCGCGGCTCTGGGCAGCCTGCTCCTGCTGCCCTTCTCGACCGTCAGGACGGTCGCCGACGCGGCGGCGCTGATCGCCTCGCCCGGCGGCGAGGGCTTCCTGGTCTGGGCCGTCATCATGGGTATCGGCGGATCCTGGGTGGCGACGCTGTGTTGGGTGGTGGCGTCGCGCCGCCTGCCCCTTGGGCTCGCGTCGCAGCTCATCGTGGCCGAGACGTTGTTCGGGTTGCTCTACGGCTTCGTCTACGAGGCCCGCTGGCCGAGCCTCGCCGAAGGCCTCGGCGCGACGCTCCAGGTCGGCGGCGTGCTGGCCGCCATCGCGGCCTTCGGGCGCCGCGTGCCGAACGCCGGCACGCTGTCTGGATCGCCCGCCGTTTAGGGGCTAAAGGCACCACGAGTCCACGCCACTCGCGCTATCCCAGGGTGCCCGCCATGTCCGCTACCCCCTCCCCCTCCGCGGCGGGTGCCGCCACCCGCATCGAACGCGATTCGCTGGGCGAGGTGCCGGTGCCGGCCGACCACCTGTGGGGCGCGCAGACACAGCGCTCGGCCACGTTCTTCCCCATCGGGGTGGATCGGTTCGCCTGGGGCCGCCCGGTGATCCGGGCGCTCGGCGTGCTGAAGAAGTCCGCCGCCCTCGCCAACGGGGAGCTCGGTCAGCTGTCGCGCGACAAGGTCGACATGATCGTCGCGGCCGCCCAGGAGGTCATCGACGGGAAGCACGACGGCGAGTTCCCGCTCGTCGTGTTCCAGACCGGCTCCGGCACCCAGACCAACATGAACGCCAACGAGGTCATCGCCAACCTGGCGATCCGGACCGCCGGTGGGCAGCTCGGCTCGAAGACGCCGGTCAACCCCAACGACGACGTCAATCGCGGCCAATCCTCCAACGACGCCTTCCCGACCGCGATGCACATCGCCATCGTCGAGGAGATCGAGGGCCGCCTCGTGCCGGCCGTGACAGCCCTGCGCGACACGTTCGCCGACAAGGCCGCCCGGGGCGCCGACGTCATCCTGGTGGGCCGCACCCACCTCCAGGACGCGACCCCGATCACGCTGGAGCAGGTCTTCTCCGGCTGGATCGCCCAGCTCGAGGAGGCGCTGGAGGGCGTGCGCCGCGCCCTGCCCGGCCTCTACGCCCTGGCGCTCGGCGGCACGGCGGTCGGCACCGGCATCAACACTCATCCGCGCTTCGGGGAGCTCGCCGCGGCGATCATCGCGCGGGAGACCGGCCATCCTTTTATCACGGCGCCCAACAAGTTCGCGGCCCTCTCGGCGCACGATGCCGTGGTGGCGGCCTCGGGGGCGCTGCGCGTGCTGGCCGGCGCGTGCATGAAGATCGCCAACGACGTGCGCTGGTATGCCAGCGGCCCCCGCGCCGGCTTCGCCGAGCTGACGATCCCCGAGAACGAGCCCGGCTCGTCGATCATGCCGGGCAAGATCAACCCGACCCAGTGCGAGGCCCTCACCATGGTGGCGGTCCAGGTGTTCGGCAACGACCACGCGGTGGCGTTCGCCGGGTCGCAGGGCAACTTCCAGCTCAACGTCTTCAAGCCGGTGATGCTGCACAACATCCTGGAATCGGTGGCGCTGCTGTCGGACGGGCTGCGGGCCTTCAACGACTTCTGCGCGGTCGGCATCGAGCCCAACCTGCGCAGGATCAAGCAGAACCTCGACGGCTCGCTGATGCTGGTGACGGCGCTGAACCCCCATATCGGCTACGAGAAATCGGCCAAGATCTCGCTCAAGGCCTACCGGGACGACATGACGCTGCGCGATGCCGCCGTGGCGCTCGGCGTGTCGGGCGACGACTTCGATGCCTGGGTCCGCCCGGCCGACATGACGAGGCCCCTGGCGGACTGACGGGTCGCGCCGTCGCGGCCCGGTCGCCGGCCGGCGCGACGATGCGTCCTCACTTGGTGGTCTCCATCACCTGGACGGCGGCCGGCGTCCCGATGATCACGAACAGGACGGGCAGGAAGAACAGGATCATCGGCACGGTGAGCTTGGGCGGCAGCGAGGCCGCCTTCTTCTCGGCCTCCATCATCCGGTTGTCGCGGCCCTCCTGGGACAGGACGCGCAGGGCCGCGCCAAGCGGCGTGCCGTATTTCTCGGACTGGATCAGCACGGTGGAGAGCGACTTGATCAGCTCGAGACCCGTGCGTCTGGCGAAGTTGTCGAAGGCCTGGCGCCGGTCCGGCAGGTAGGCCATCTCGGCCATCGTCAGCGTCATCTCCTCCGCCATGGGGATCGATTGCGTGCCGATCTCCCCCGCCACCTTGCGGCCCGCGTGTTCGAGCGACATGCCGGACTCGACGCAGATCAGCAGAAGATCGAGCGTGTCGGGGAAAGCCTGGCGGATCGACTTCTGACGCTTCGAGGTGGTGTTCGACAGGGAGATCTCAGGCGCCTTGATGCCCAGGTAGGCGCCGCCCAGGCAGAGGCCGAACTTGAGGGCGACAGACATGTCGGGGCCGGCCACCGCGACGGCATAGAACAGGGTCGCGGAGAGGCCCAGGATCGGCGCCACCAGCCGAAAGAACAGGAACGTGACCTCGGCGCCCTGCCCGCGGTAGCCCGCCATGGCGAGCTTCTGCTTGGCGCCCTCGGTGCCCAGCCATTTCGAGGCACTGAAGCCCTCGACGATCCGCGACATGAAGGCCTTGGCTTCCGGCCGCAGGCTCGCCTTGCCACCTTTGGACAGCTTCTCGCGTTCCCGGGCCCGAATGCGCTCGCGTTCCGACGACACGCGCTTCATGCGCTTGCCGAGCGTGTCGCCCTCGAGCATCGGCATCACGATCGTCAGGATGGTGGCGCCGACCGCGACGGCGGCGAGCAGGCTCATCATGAAGTGCTGGTCGGACAGCTTGCCGTAGATCAGGTCGAACATCGCGCGACGCCTCGAAGTCTGTGGGCGGATGACGGGGATGGCGGGCGGTCGTCGGGCCAGAGCTGTTGCCGGTCGCCTCGGCTCGCGGCCTCAGCTCCAGCTATTCGGTTCGACGAGCATCCTCACGCGATCAGGTGACTCCACCTGATCGCGATCTGCTCTGGGACTCAGATGTCGAAGTTGATCATGTTCTTCATGACGAAGATGCCGATGCTCATCCAGAACGCCCCGCCCGCCATGGCCATCCGGCCCGTCGAGGTCTGCCACAACAGAGAGATGTAGTCCGGCGCCACGATGAACACCAACGTGCCGACCACGAACGGCAGGGCTCCGATGATGCCGGCCGAAGCCTTGGCCTCCGACGACACGGCCTTGACCTTGGCTTTCATCTTCTTGCGTTCGCGGATCACGCGCGACAGGTTGCCCAGGGCCTCGGTGAGGTTGCCGCCCGCCTTCTGCTGGATGCCGATCACGATGGCGAAGAAGTTCGCCTCGGTGATCGGGACGCGCTCCGCCATGCGCTCCACCGCCTCGCTCACGCTCAGCCCCATCGTCTGGGCCTCGACGACGCGGCGGAACTCCGAGCGCAGGGGCTCGGCCGATTCGGACGCGATGACGCGCAGGCAGTCGCCGAGCGGCAGGCCCGCCTTGACGCCGCGGATGATGACGTCGACCGCGTTGGGGAACTCCGCGATGATCTTGGCGAGGCGGCGATTCTTCCGAAATTTGAGGATCCAGGACGGCAGCCCGAAGCCACCGACCAGCGCCGCCGCCGCCGCGATGGCGGGACTGTCCTGCACGACGAAGAGCACGAGGCCCAGCCCGACGCCGAGGACCCCCGAGCCGATCAGATAGGCGTTTCGGCTCCAGTCGAGCCCGGCCTGCTGGATGCGGATCTCGAGGGACACCTTCTTCGCCTTGCCGCGCTGCTCGACCTCCTTCAGGCTGTCGGCCACCTGCTTGCGGCGGCTGGCGGCGTCGACCACGCGCTCGCCGGCGCGTTTGGCGCGGGGTGCCGCCACCGTCATACGGCGCTTCTCGGCCTTGATGTCCCCCGACAGGTAGGGGCTCACGACGAAGAGGACGCAGCCGAGCGCCGCGACCCCGAGCCCGTAGGTGATCGCCATCGTCTGATCGATCGCCGGGAACGCCATCACAGCGGGCTCCCCTGCTTCGGATCGGCGCGGTCGAGCGCGCCCGCCAGGCGTTCCTCCTCGCCGTAGTAGCGGGCCCGCTCCATGAAGCGCGGCTGGCCGATGCCGGTCGAGCGGTGGCGGCCCTTCAGCTTGCCCTGCGCGTCCTCGCCCAGGATGTCGTAGAGGATCACGTCCTGGGTGATGATGACGTCGCCCTCGAGCCCCAGCACCTCGGTGACGTGGGTGATGCGGCGCGAGCCGTCGCGCAGGCGGGTCGCCTGGATGACGACGTCGATCGAGGTGACGATCATCTCGCGGATGGTGCGCGAGGGCAGCGAGAAGCCGCCCATGGTGATCATGGATTCGAGGCGGCTCAGGGCCTCGCGCGGCGAGTTGGCGTGCAGCGTCCCCATGGAGCCGTCGTGGCCCGTGTTCATGGCCTGCAGGAGATCGAAGGCTTCGGGGCCGCGCACCTCGCCGACGATGATCCGCTCGGGCCGCATGCGCAGGCAGTTGCGCACGAGGTCGCGCATCGTGATGGCGCCGGTGCCCTCCAGGTTGGGGGGGCGGGTCTCGAGCCGCACCGTGTGGGGCTGCTGGAGCTGCAGCTCGGCGGCGTCCTCGCAGGTGATCACCCGCTCGTCGTGCTCGATGTAGTTGGTCAGACAGTTGAGCAGCGTCGTCTTGCCCGAGCCCGTGCCGCCGGAGATCAGGATGTTGCAGCGGACCTTGCCGATGACCTTGAGCACCTCGGCGCCGTCGGGCGAGATGGCGCCGAACTTCACGAGCTGGTCGAGGGTCAGCTTGTCCTTCTTGAACTTTCGGATCGTCAGCGCCGGCCCGTCGATGGCGAGCGGCGGCGCGATGACGTTGACGCGGCTGCCGTCCATGAGACGGGCGTCGCAGATGGGCGAACTCTCGTCGACCCGGCGGCCCACCTGGCTGACGATGCGCTGGCAGATGCTCATCAGCTGGGCGTTGTCGCGGAAGCGGATGTTGGTCAGCTGGATCTTGCCGTTGACCTCGATGTAGGTCTTGGCGGCGCCGTTCACCATGATGTCGGCGATGTCGTCGCGCGCCAGCAGCGGCTCGAGCGGCCCATAGCCCAGCACGTCGTTGCAGATGTCGTCGAGCAGATCCTCCTGCTCGGCGATCGACATGACGACGTTCTTCAACGAGATGATCTCGTTGACGATGTCGCGGATCTCCTCGCGGGCCGTCTCGGCGTCGAGCTTGGACAGCTGCGACAGGTCGATTGCCTCGATCAGGGCGGAGAAGATCGTGCTCTTGGTGACGTAATAGTCGTCGGACCGCCGCGTCTCGCTGGGCGGCGGCGGGGGCGCGGACACGACCAGCGTGGGGCGCGGGCCGCCGCCGACCTGCGCGGGCTCGGCCCGCGGCTGGGCTGGGGCCGGCGCCGAAGCGGCACCGGTGGACGCACGTCGTCCGAACATCCTGCGGCTTCCCTTCCACGCTCCGGCCACCCGCTCACGCGACTGCCGGGCCAGACGGGAGATTGGCCGGAAATGGTTACCTTTTCTGAAAACCGGGCGAGACCATCCGAGCGACGGTTCCTGTCCCTCACGGGCGGGGCGGCAGCGCGGCGTTCCGCTCCCCCGTGATCACGACGCCTTCTTGCGGGCGAAGCGCGCCACCAGGGGCTCGAACAGCGTGCGCCTGCCGCGGCGAGGCTCGCTGCGCCCCATGACGCTCCGGGCGAGCTCGACGAACATCTCGGCGGTTCGGCTCCCCGCCTCGACCTCGCCGATCATCTGGCCATTGTTGGACGCCGTACCGAACAGCTTGGCGTCGAACGGCACGACGGCAATCGGCTGCGTCTCCAGCGACTTGCTGAAATCCGCGGCCGCGATCTCGGGCCGCCTCGGCAGCCCGGCGCCGTTGAGCACGAGCTTCGGGGGTGCGTCGTTGGGGCGCGCCGTCTTGAGGACGTCGATCAGGTTCTTGGTGTTGCGCAGGTTGGCGAGATCGGGTGCCGCCACGACGATCACCTCGTCGGCGCCGATCAGCGCCCGGCGGCTCCAGGCCGTCCATCCGTGCGGGACGTCGAGCACCACGACCGGCAGGGTGGCGCGCAGGATGTCGAAGAGCCCGTCGAAGGCGGTCTCGCCGAAGTCGTAGGCGCGCTCCAGCGCGGCGGGCGCCGCCAGGATCGACAGCTTGTCGGTGCATTTCGACAGGAGGCGGTCGACCAGGTTGGCGTCGAGCCGGTCGGGCGCGAAGACGGCTTCGGCGATGCCCTGCGGCGGGTCCTGGTTGAAGTCGAGGCCTGCCGTGCCATAGGGCAGGTCGAGGTCGGCGATCACGGTGGCGATGTCGAAGGTGCGGGAGATCGACCAGGCGACGTTGTGGGCCAGAGTCGAGGCGCCGACCCCGCCCTTGGCGCCCGCCACGGCGATCAGCCGGCCGATGGGCTGGGCGGTCTCGTGCGTGTAGAGGTGCGAGATCGCCCGCACGAGGTCGAGCAGGCCGAACGGCGCCACGAGGTAGTCGCTGATCCCCCGGCCGATGAGCTCGCGGTAGAGCACGATGTCGTTGAGGCGGCCGATCACCACGACCTTGGTGCCGCTGTCGCAATATTCGGCGAGCTTGTCGAGGTGGGTCACGAGGGTCTCGCGGTCCCCCGTGGTCTCGATGACGATGAGGTTCGGGGTCGGCGAGGTGCGGTAGGCCTCCACGGCCGCGGGCGCCCCGCCCATGTGAACCTTGACGTGGGCGCGGTTCATGCGCCGGTCCGCCATGGCGTCGTTCATCAGCCCGGCGATGTCGGACGTTTCGCAGAACGCCTGCACGGAGATCCGCGGCACCGGCGGGATGGCGCGGGGATCGGCGGAGGAAGGGGCTTCGCCGGTCATTGGGATGTCAACGAGGTGATCGGGATGATGTGGGTCCCCCAAGGTGTCGACGGATCCTGGCTCACGGGCGCCGGCTGGCTGCCGCGGAGCAGCTGGATCGGCCGCGTCCGCATCTGGACATCGCTCGGATCGTCGGCCCGCGGGCGGACGAGGTCTCTGGGGTCGTCCATCTGGGCCGCCAAAGTCTGCTGCGTGGCGCAGCCGAGATTGTAGTAGGAGCGGTTGTCCCAGCCGTCGATGTTCGTACCCGGCCCGAGATCCGATGGCCAGTCGCCGCAATGGCTGGCAGCCCTGGCCTGGAGCTTGACGAACGACAGCCGCACCGTGGTGGCGGCCCTCGGCTCCGCGACGCGGTAGGAGCCGACCTCGATATCGCCTTTGACACCCGATGCTGCGAGACCGCGCTGCACGGCCGCGAGCGTCGTCTCACCGCGGGCATGGTCAGCCTCCCCGCGCGGCACCAGCACCCGGATCCGTCCCTCGCCGTGGGCGAGGTAGTCCGCCGTGAAGGCCTCGATGTCGTGCTTCTGCCGGTAATCGAATGTCCCGCCCTGCCCCAAGAGGAAGACGTCGAGCGTCTGGGGGGTGTCGGCCAAGACCACCGGATGGCGCTCGTGATAGTCGACCGGGATGGCCGATGTCGCGACGGTTCGGTCGACGTTGGAGCATGCCGCGGCCGGGAGGCAGACGGCAGCCAGCAGGAAGAGTCGCAGACACCGCCCGGGACGTCGCCGTACGGGCGTAGATCGTGCTGCGTGGGCGAGCGAAGATGGCATCATGGCGTGGTCCGGCGTGAGCGCGCGGGCGCGCGGAGACTGCGATCAATCGTTGATGAAGCCGACGCGGCCCCGGTAGGATTTGGCCAGCTCCGGGTTGGCTGCCGTCGAGTAGATCCGGTTCATCCGGCCGAGAAGCCAGGATTGCGGATCGGTCGGGTCGGTGAAGCCGTCGTCGGGCTTGCTGATCTGATCGGGGCGAAGGGTCTTGGCGAGGTAGGGTGTGACGACGATCATCAGTTCGCTCTCCTGGCGTTGGTAGTCTCGTGAACGGAACAGGGCGCCGAGGATGGGCAGGTTCATGAGGCCAGGCGTCCCGGCGATGGCCTGTTGGCTCGCCTGCTGGACCAGGCCTGCCGTGACGATGGAGCCGCCTGAAGGCAGTTCCACGGTCGTGGTGTTGGTCCGGGTGCGCATGCCGACCTGGTTCGAACACCCCGACAGCGCTGAATACGTTGGATCGGGTTCACTGACCGTCGTGATCACATGCAGCGAGATCCGACCTTCCGACAGGACTGTCGGCGTGAACGATAAACTGACGCCGTAGTTCGTCTGCTGATAAGTGACAGTGCATCGTCCCGTCGTCGGATCGATCACGCTCGACGTCGCGAGCGGTATAGTGCCACCCGCCGAGAATTGTGCACTTTCACCCGAAATAGCGGTGACGTTCGGCTCCGCCAGGATGCGTGCCACCCCTGTCCGCTCGTAGGCCTGTATACTGGACGACAGAGAGTTCTTCTGCCCGATCCAGTTCAATGTCGAACTCAAACCGCCCGCCGTGGTGTTGCCGATGCTGAACTGGTTTGCGGCGGTCGGAAAGGCGTTACTGCCTCCCGAGCTGGAAAACCCGCCAGCCGCCGTTGACCCGAGTCCCCCGTTGAGCTGGATGCCCAACTGCTTGATGACGTTGCGTTGCACTTCGACCAGTTGCACCTTCAACGTCACCTGATCCTGGCCTCGGATCACCAGCGAGTTGATGATCGATCCGTTGACGATGACGGGTGTCCCGGAGAAGGACACGCTGGAGCCGCCGCCCGTCGCCGACGCGCCGCCCCCGGAACCGACCGCCGTGTAGCCCGTGAAAGCGCTGGCGATGTCGTAGGCGCGCTGGGCGTCGACGGCCGACGCCACGGTGCCGGTGAGGATGATCGTGTCGTCGACGGCCTGAACCCGGATATCGTTGTCCGGCATCACGGTCTTGAGGATGCCCGACAATTCGCCGATGTCGCGCCCGATGACATTGATCTCCAGGGTGGTGATCTGGCGACCGTCCTTGTCGAGGGCGAAGATCGTCGTGGGCCCCCTGGCGATCGCCATGACGTAGAGGCGCCGGGGCGAGCGCACCACGGCATTGGCGACCTCGGGCCGGCCGATGAAGACCTCGGACGCGTCGCTCGGCAGGTCGACGATCACCGACTTTCCCACCGGCATGGTGATCTTCTGCGAGCGCGCGCCCGGCGGCACGGACAGCATCGAGGGCGCCGGGGTCGAGGCCGCGTCCCTCACCTTCGGCACCAGCACCGGCGTCTGGGCACCGGCGGGGAGCGGCGGTAGCGCCAGGGCCAGGGCCGCCAGGGCGGCGAGGGCCGTCGTCGACGCGGCGGCGGAGCGCGAGGGCGTCATCGGCCATTGTCCTCGGTGATGGTGCCGTAGCGCACGACCGAGAGGCCGTGGCCGGCCTGGCGCACGGCCTCGCCGCCCGCCTGTTGGGCGTCGAGCAGAGAGCGCAGGACGAGCGACAGCTGCCCGGTCCGCTGCGCCAAGATGACGGTCTCGGCCTGCTCGGGCTCGAGTTCCAGCGTGGCGTTGGAGCCCACCACCACGGGCAGGCCGTTCTTCTCCTGGACGTTCTGGCCGATGGCCAGCACCTTGACGTTGGAGAGCAGCGTGTCGGTCAGGAACGCGTCGCCGTTCGGCGTCGGCGCGCCCGGCTTGGTCTCCTGACGGTAGGTCCGCACCACGTCGACGCGGTCGTTCGGCAGGATGAAGCCGCCGGCCGTGGTGGCGCCCTGGCTGTCGATGTTGATGGCGACGGCGCGCTTGCCGGTCGGCAGAATGGCCGACATGAAGCCTGAATTGTCGCCCTTGATGATCTTCTCCATGCGGATCGGCTCATCCTTGAACATGGCGACGCGCACGATGGAGTTCTTCAGGCCGTCGATGGCCTTCGGGTCCTGGCTCTTGCTCATCGTGCCGGAGGGGACCGCATCCTTCGGCCAGCTCTGCCATCTGAGGTCGCCGTCACCGATCTTCTTGCCGAGAACTAGGTCTTGAGCCGCCACGATCACGTCGTCGGTGGCGGGCGGTGGAGGCGGGGGCGGCAGGGCGGCGACGGGCGCCGGCCCCGGCGGAGGCGTCCCCGAACCGCTCGCCATCACGAAGGCACCGCCGGCGGCGGCCAGTGCCAGGAACAGGACGATGATGCGCGACTTCTTCATGACCGGGCCTGGGGGCGCACCGGAACCGGCGCGCTGAGGGCCCGAATCAAGCAGGGAAACGTCAAGTTATGGTTAACCGATCCTCACCGACTTTAACGGATCCGGACGATCCGGCGGCCGGGACCGAGGGCGGAGTCAAGCTCGCGCGCCCTCGCAGCCGACGATTGTGAAGACGGCCATCGTCTGCCAGTGGAGCGCGTCTTCGCCGACCACCAATCGGCGGATCGGCTCGGGCGGGCGCCAGAGGCTGACCCGGAAGGCGGCGGGAACGGATCCGCGTCGATCGCCCGGCACCACGAGGGCGGCGGGTCGACGGGGATCGGCGCAGAAGGTCGTCACAGCCTCCGGCGTCAACGGGAGGTCCTGGGTGGTGCGGCGGGCGATCGTCCAGGGCGCGACCCCCTCGGGCCGCACCAGGCCGAGGCCGAGCAGCAGCTTGGCCCGCGCCGACCATTCGATCGCGAGTTCGCGCGAGAACAGGATCGGGCCGGCCTGCGCGGTGTTGAGGAACGACGGGTGTCCGGCGAGAAACCAGGTCTCACTGTCCTCGTCGACCCACAACACGTCGCCCCGATCCACCCCGATGGCCTGTCGGAGCGCGGCGTCGCTCCCGCCTCTCTCGACCAGGCGACGCTCAAAGGATCTGGCATCCCAAAGCCAGGCTGCAGCCGCAAAGGCGCAAACGAGCGCCATCGCCACCCCGACCTGCATCGAGCGCGGCAGAAGCCGCTCGGGGAGCAGGGTCACAGCCAGGGCACCCCCGACGAGCGGGACGGTCTGCACCCCCACGCCCACGACCATCGGCCAGAGCACCTCTCCGCCTTCGATCTCTGCGGACCGCATCAGCGTGGCGACGGCGAATGCGGCGCTGACCACGCTCACCAGCGCCACCGAGGTCACCAAGCCGACGACCGAGAACACGATCGGGCGCGACAGAACCAGTTCGACGTTCCGGCGAAGCGCGACGACCAGGGCGAAAGTGACCGATGCCAGCGCCAGGGCCAACGGGAGATCGTCGGACGACAGCCAGGTCAAGGCCAGCGCGGCGACACCGAGCCGTCCCGATGTCCCCCGCCGCCACATCTCCACGGCCGCGAGCGCGAACGCGGCGTTGCCGAGCACCGCGAGCGGCCAGAGCGCCCGCCACGGCTGGATCTGGACGATCAGGGTGCTGGGGTAGAGGTCGCCGAAGAGCCAGGACGCCATGACGCCCAGGACGGCGACCGCCAGGGTGGCGACGAGGAGGTCGCGGACTCGCGGAGCCGAGAAGGCGGCGGCGGCGATCAGGGCCGTCGCCTGGCAGACGATCGGGCCGAAGGACGCGGCGGGCCAGAGGCCCGGGAAGAGGTAGGTGGACCGGTCCCGCAGGATCGAAAGCCAAACGGGATCCATCGGCTGGAAGAGGCGGTTCGCCAGGGGGAGGCCGAGAAGGCCGGCCCCGGCGATCGCCGCGGCGGCGGCCACCATGGGGATCGACCGCCGCCGCTCCTCGCGGACCAGCATCAGCGCACCGATGCCGAAGCCCGGCAGGGCGACGAGCGGGTGGAACGCCGCCGCCAGGACGAGGAGGGCCGCACCGAGCGCGCGGCGACGGGTCGTCATCGCGGCCAATCCGCCGATCACCGCGGCCTGCGCGAAGACCCGGGGCGTGGCGATCGCCTCGGCATAGCTGAAGACGTTGTGGGCACCGTAACGGGTCGGCAGGGCCAGGATGTAGATTGCCGCCGCCCAGGCGACCCGCCCAGGTGCCAAGCCGCGGGCGAGAGCCGCCACGGCCGCCAGCCAGAGCAGCACGCCGATCAGGGTCAGCGTCAGGGCGGTCTGACCGGCGCCGAGGAGCTTCAGCGGCGCGCCGACGAGGACGCTCATGAGGCTGAAGCCGGTCTGGGCGTCGTGGGCGAAGACCATGTCCCGCCCGACGCCGGCCGGATCCAAGTCGGCGACGCCCCGTCCGATGTAGATGCGGGCGTCCTGGATGAGGCCCTCGTAGGGATGCAGCAGCAGGAGCACGGGGACGAGCGACGCCCACATCAGGGCCGCGCCGAGGTCCGCCCGGCGCGGATGACCCACCGGAGCGGCGGCCTCGATCCTCCCCACGCTCACCCCCAATCGGTCCTCCCGCTCCCGCCGCCCACCGACCCTGCCATAGGGCGCGATGCTTAACGCCGCGTTCGACAGCGGACAGGCCCGCAAGCCTGCGTTTACCTCATCGCAAGGTCCCCCCTCCATCCTGCCAGGGTGACAGATTTCGCCGACAGCGGCCGGGCCGCCCCGACATCCTTCCGGACCGGCCACGGCGCCGAAGCGCGGCGCATCGCCCTCTTTCTCGTCGTGGGTCTGCTCGGCCTCGCCGTCGATGCCGGCGTCTTCACCGCTCTGTTCGACGCCGGCGTGTCCCGGGCCGCGGCGCGGGCGCTGTCGCTCGCCGCCGCGACGCTTCTCACCTACGCGCTCAACCGCGGCATCACCTTCGCCCGCGCCGCCGCGGGGCGACGGGCCCGGAGCGAGTTCGCCCGCTACGTCCTGGTGACGCTGGTCTCCCAAGGGACCAGCTACGGCCTCTTCCTGGTGCTGTCCGTCGTCCTTCCTGCCCTGCCCGCACTGGCGGCGCTGATGGCAGGGGCGGCGGCCGCCACCGTGCTGTCCTTCACCGGCCAGCGCCTCTTCACCTTCCGCGTCGCCTGACGCCGCTCCTTCGAGGTCCGCCCGCATGCGTCCCGACACCGATATCCTCATCGTCGGAGCCGGCCCCGCCGGGCTCACGGCCGGGTACCTGCTCGCCAAGGCGGGCCGCGAGGTCCACGTCGTCGAGCGGGATCCCCGCTACGTCGGCGGCATCAGCCGGACGGTCGACTACAAGGGCTACCTGTTCGACATCGGGGGTCACCGCTTCTTCTCGAAGTCCCGGGAGGTCGTGGCGCTGTGGGACGAGATCCTGCCCGACGACTTCATCGAGCGACCGCGGCTGTCGCGCATCTTCTACGGCGGCAAGTTCTACTCCTACCCGCTCAAGGCCTTCGAGGCGCTGCGCAATCTCGGGCCGCTGACGAGCGCCGCCTGCATGGCCTCCTACCTCTGGGCCAAGGCGCGGCCCGTCGCGGCGCCGAAGACGTTCCACGACTGGGTGCGCAACCATTTCGGCGAGACGCTCTTCTCCATCTTCTTCAAGACCTATACCGAGAAGGTGTGGGGCATGTCCTGCGACGAGATCTCGGCCGACTGGGCGGCACAGCGCATCAAGGGGCTCGACCTCTATTCCGCCGTGTTGGACGGCCTGAAGCGCTCGCTCAAGCTGCGGCGGCCGCAGCGCGAGGGCGCCGGCGCCATCAAGACGCTGATCGAATCGTTCCGCTATCCCCGCCGCGGCCCCGGCATGATGTGGGAGGCGGCGGCGGCCAAGATCGTCGCCCGCGGCGGCCGGATCACGATGGACCGCAGCCTCGGAACGCTCGCCTGGGACGCCCACGCCGGACTCTGGACCGCCACGCTGGTGTCCGGCGCGGGCGAGCGCTCGGCCGTGACGGCGCGCCACGTCGTCTCGTCGGCGGCGATCCACGACCTCGTCGAGGCGCTGACGCCGGCGCCCATCAGCAAGCTGCATGCGCGCGCCCTGCGCTACCGCGACTTCCTCACGGTGGCGCTGATCGCCAGGACCACCCGCGACTTCCCCGACAACTGGGTCTACATCCACGATCCCGCCGTCCATGTCGGCCGGGTGCAGAATTTCAGGTCCTGGTCGCCCGAGTTGATCCCCGAGGAGGGACACACCTGCCTCGGCCTCGAATATTTCTGCTTCGAGGGCGACGGCCTCTGGGCCTCCTCCGACGAAGACCTCGTCGCCCTGGCGAAGCGGGAGATCGACCACATCGGGCTGATCTCGTCCGCCGACGTGGTCGATGCCTGCGTGGTGCGCCAGCCCAAGGCCTACCCGGTCTACGACGAAGACTACGCCGCCAACGTCGCCACCGTGCGGCTGGAGCTCGAGCGAGACTACCCGACGCTCCACATGGTCGGGCGCAACGGCATGCACAAATACAACAACCAGGACCATGCGATGATGACCGCCATGCTGACGGTCGAGAACATCCTGGCGGGCGAGCGGCGCTTCGACGTGTGGCAGGTCAACGAGGACGCCGAGTACGGCGAGAGCGGCTATGCCGGAGCCGTCGAGGCCCTGAAGAGCGAGCGGCTGGTGCCGGCCCGCGTCGCCGCCTGACGTCCCACCCGGCGTCCGGGTGAAAAGCCAGTCTCCGCTCCCCCCTCGCGCAAGCGAGGACCCTGCGCGGGGAGGCCGCCGCAGGTCGACCGTCTCGGGCTCAGGCCGGCACGGCGACGGGTTCGCCGCTCGGTTCGGCAGGGGTCCCGTGCCGGCCGTCTCCCTCGGGCCGCTCGGCCGGGGCCGTGCCGGCGGCGGCGTGGGCGGCTTCGATGCAGGCGGTGACGGCGTCCTTCAGGTTCGACGCGTAGACGTCCGCCCCCACCACCCCGCGGATCCGGTCGTCCTCGACGTCCTGGCCGTCGGTCGGCCAGAGGCCGACGAGGATCCGCGCCTCCGGGAGCCGCTGGCGGAGCCGGCGCACGAGATAGTGGAGCGCCGACGGGCTGCCGGAGATCTCGAGGTAGCTGATGCACACCATGGCGATGCCGTCGACGTCGAGCGTGTCGATCGTCTTGCGGGACGCCGCCCCATAGGGGACGAGACGGGCACCGAGGCCATGCTTGCCGAGGAGTTGGGCCAGCATGCCCGAGGCGGGTTCGTCGAGAGGACCCCGGCCGGCGAGGCAGAGGATCGGCGTGCCGCCGCGCCATCGGGGCGCGAGCTTGCCCGCGTCCGGCGCATCGCCCTTGGGGGCCGGGGGCGCGGGCACGGCCCGTTCCGCGCGCGTCGCCACCGCCCCGGCTGCAGCCTTGTCGTCGGGATGGGGATCGCGGTCCTCGCGGCCGGCGAGGTCGTCGACCAACGCCATCACGCTCTCCTTGATGGTCTCGACCTTCGTGTCCGTCAGGGCGCCGCGCAGGGCGTCGTTGGCGGCCAGTTGCAGCCCCTTCAGCGCAACCTCGTCGTAATAACCGGTGAGGGAACGCTCCTTCAGCAGCGTCTCCGCCTGGTGCAAGGCTTCGTCGGGATCATCGGCCAGCATGCGCTGATAGAAGTTCTCGACCGGCGTCAGGGCGGGCCGGTCGCCCAGCATGACGTCGAGGAACTCCATGCGGTCGACGTGCCGGCCCAGCACGACGAGGCACAGGGTCAGCGGGGTCGACAGCAGGAGGCCGATCGGCCCCCAGAGCCACGTCCAGAAGATCGCGGCGATCACCACGGCGGCGGGCGACAGGCCGGTCGAGTGGCCGTAAACGAGCGGTTCGATCACCTGGCCGGTGATCGATTCCGTCACGACGAAGAGCCCCACCGTCCACAGCACCATGGACCAGCCCGGATCGACCGCGGCGGCGAGCGCCGCCGGGAGGATGGCGGCGATGACGGGCCCGATGTAGGGCACGAAGCGAAGCACCGCCGACGTGACGCCCCAGAGCGGCGCCGAGGGGACGCCGATGAGGTAGAGGCCGACGCCCGACACGAGGCCGAAGCAGGCGTTGATGGCGAGTTGCGCGACGTAGTATTTCCCGAGCCTCCGGCCGGCGTCGTCCAGCGCCAGTGTGGTGCGCTGCAGGTCGTTCGACCCGAACAGACGGATCATCCTGTCGCGCAGGTCCTCGCGCTGCATCAGGATGAAGACCGCCACGATGATGATGATCAGCAGCGTCGACAGCGGATCCAGGATGGGCGCCAGCACGGTCCGGGCCAGCTCCGTCGCGGAGGTCGGCGGCGGCACGACCTGCACGAGCTGCGGCTTCTGGACCTCGGGGGCGGCGACGCCGGGCGCCGAGTCGTTCGTCGGCGAGGGGGCGTGGCCCATCTGCTTGTCGAGGCGGCGCGTCAGGCCGGACAGGCGGCCGAGCGTCATGCCCTGGACCGACGCGATTTTGGCCTGGATCGTGGAGGCGTAGAGGGGCACCTCGTCCACGATGCCGACCACCTGGGTGCCGATGATGCCGCCGATCGCCCCGATGATGGCGAAGCCGACCAGGACGGCGAGGACGACCGCGCCCACGTGGGGGACGTGCCACCGCTGGAGCCGCGACACGAGCGGGGCGAGCATGAAGGACAGGATCACCGCCACCGTGATCGGAATCAGCACCTCGCGGGCGAGATAGAGCGCCGCCACCACGACGACCGCCACGGAGAGCGACAGGAGGCTGCTGAGCCCGGGCGTCTCGGCCGGCGTCACGGAGGCTGGAACGCGCCGCGATGGGTTGGGGTCGCTCATCGCGTCGGGCCTGCACACTCGTCGGGGACGGGATCGTCCGAGGCCGGAACGCCCCGCCGCCTGAATGGATCCGGCGTCGCCAGACCCGCACCGATCGGACCGGATGGTCGCACTCGATGCACGAGTGATGCTTTTTTGCATGGAAGCCTTGCATCCCGCAGGGCGCCATGCTCAATAGCCCGCTGAGGGCGATGCTCCAGAAAAAAGACCGCCCCTGAGGGCGGCCCGAAGTCTAGGGAGGAAACGCCCAAGAAGGGCATGTGACGCCTCAGCGCCACGTCCGATCATTGGCGCGTCCGAGTCCGGAAGGCAAGCACGCGTTCGGTCGCCGCTCGCTTTCGACCCGATCGTTGCATATAGGCCACAATTCCTCGGCTTCGTCCCGCAGGGGCGCGCTCTGGATCGAGCCACGGCGTGCCGGGTCACTCCGGAGGACGGGTCCGGCGCGGACCCTGGACCAGCCGCACCACGGCGCCCCGCAAGCTCTTCACGTCCTGCTCGCTCAGCGCCATGCGGTGGAGAATGTTGCGCAGGTTGCGCCGCATCACCGGAGCTTTCCCGTCCGGGCGGAAGAACCCCGCGACCGTCAGCTCCTGGTCGAGATACGCGAAGAAGGACAGGACGGCCTCCCGCGAGGCCGGCGGCGAGCGCTCGACCGCGGCGAACGGCAGGCCCGTCTCGCCGGACTGGCGGCGCCACTCGTAGCCCATCAGCAGGACCGCCTGCGCCAGGTTGAGAGAGCCGTGGGCTGGATCGACCGGGAAAGTGACGACGGCGTCGGCCAGTGTGACCTCGTCGTTGCCGAGCCCGGTGCGCTCGGGTCCGAACAGGATGCCGCGCCGCTCGCCCGCGCGGATCGGAGCCACCCAGGCCGCCATGGCGGCGTCGGGCGCCAGCACCGGCTTGCCCTGGCCGCGTTCGCGCGCCGTCGTGGCATAGACGGCGTGGAGGTCGGCGACGGCCTCGCCGAGCGTATCGAACACCCGGGCGCCATCGAGCAGGTGAACGGCGCCGGAGGCGGCGGCCTCGGCGATGTCCTTGTATTCTCCGGTGCGCGGCCAGCCGTTCTTCGGCGCGACGAGGCGCAGGTCGTCGAGGCCGAAATTCGCCATGGCGCGCGCCGCCATCCCGACGTTGACCGCCAGTTGCGGCCGCACCAGCACGATGGCCGGGCCGCCGCGCTCGCGCGCCCTGCTGTGATCCGTCCCCGCCCCGACCAATGCGTGCCGCCCTCTCCCCTCAGTCTCCCCTTGGCTCGGGGAAGGGAAGAGCGCTGTCAAGCCGCCGCGTCTCCGCCGTCGCTCGCGTCAGGGTCGCCCCGCGGCGGCGACCGCTCGCCTGTCGCGGAAGGCGCGGGACTGATCGGTGATCTGGTCCAGCACGGCCCTGGCGAGCAGCGCATAGCCGCGGTCGGTCATGTGGAGGTTGTCGGGCCCGACCAATTGCTCCGGCGTGACCAGTCCGTCGTCGATCCAGCGGCGCATCAGGGCGAAGCGGCGCACCACCTCGACATGCTGTTCGGCCCCGACCTCGCGCACCGCGTCGACGAAGCGGCTCTTGGCGTCGGCCTTCTCGATGACGGGCGACCATTGCGGCTCCATCAGCAGGACCTCGGCGCCTTCGGCGCGGATCGCCCTGATCCCGCCCGTCAGCTCCGCTTTGAACCTGTCCACCGGCACGCCCCGGAGGGGGTCGTTGCTGCCCGCCTGCCAGATGACCAGGTCGGGATGGACGGAGAGGACGTCGCCGTCGAGGCGTTTCACCATGTCGTCGATGTCTTCGCCGGCGATCCCGCGATTGACCACCGTCACGGCGGGCCGGCCGTCGAAGGCCTCGTCGAACAGCCGCTGAAGCTGCGCCGGATAGGTCATGGCGCGTGACGAGGCGCCGGTGCCCTGGGTCGAGGACGATCCGAGCGCGATGATGCGGAACGGCTTCTCCGCGGGGCCGACGGCGTCGGACGACTGCACCGCCCAGGCCTGCACCGCGGGCGCCCACCCACCGACGAGGACGACCAGAAAAGCGGCGCGCAGCGGTGCAAGGCGACGTTTGAGCCTATGAGGCGGAGCGACGGGCATCGGGGGTCATGTCTCCGGTCGGGCGTTGGACGCGCCCGGCTTTCCGGGCATCGAGGGCGATGGCGAATATCAGCATGGCGCCGAGTCCGACGACATTGACGATGACCTGTGCCGTGACGGTGACGCCCGCGGTGCGGAAGATCAAGCGTCCGACGAGTGCCAGCACGCAGCCCAGGGTGAAGATGGGCAACGAATGCCGTCCGCAGGCCACCAGCGGTCGCAGGATCGGCCAATGCGCCATGCCCGTCATTGAGGCCGAGGTCAGGACCAGGTAGACGGTGGCCAGCACGTTCGCCAGCCGCCAAGGCGACACGTAGGTCTTGGGTTCGTTGCCGAAGAAGCCGAGCAGCGGGCTCGTGCCGTAGAAGTCTCCCGGCAGCGGGGCCGGCCACAACTTCCAGGCGTCGAGGACCAGGAAGGCGCCGACCACGTACAGCCAGCACAGCACCAGCAGCGCCGGCGCGGGCCGGACCATGATGGTGCGTCCTTGGCGCGTCGCGATGGCCATCGCGGCCCCCGCCACGAACAAGACCTGCCAGGTGAAGGGGTCGAAGTACCAATGGGCGCTGTCGGCGGTGTCGACCACGTTGCGCAGGTTCCAATGGAGCACGTTGGCGACGCCGTAGAGCGCGACCGACGCGAAGAGCGTGGCGGCCACGCTGCGCGCCATGCCGAACCGGATCACCGGAAAGACGGCGAGCAGCAGGATGTAGAGCGGCAGGATGTCGAGATAGGCGGGGAGCGCCCGCAGCGACACCCCGCGCAGGGCGCCGTGCCAACCGTCCCGCAGCATCGGTCCGACGATGATCGACTGCATGCCGTAGACGCGTTCCCAGACGCCGACGAGCAGCATCGTGGCCAGCAGCAGCGCCACCTGGACGCCGTAGATGCGCAGGCAGCGCAGGAACACCTTGGTCAGGCCGACGCGCAGCCCATGACGCTCGAAGACGCTGTTGTAGGCGTGGGTGGCGGAGAACCCGGCCAGCAGGACGAAGATCTCGGCCGCGTCGCTGAACCCGAAATTGTGCAGGGTGAAGTCGGCCAGCCAGTTCTGCGGGATGTGGTCGACGAAGATCGACAGCAACGACAACCCACGCAGGAAATCGACGCGGGGGTCGCGGGCCGAGGACGTCAGGCTGGCCGGCATCTCATCACTCTCGCCGGTCCGGCCGCGACGCCCACCGCCGCCGCGGAACCTTGAAGGTAGAAATGAGGCGAAACTTATCGCTCAATCCCGCTCCGTGCGGCCGTTTCCCTGCCGCCGGTTTCGCTCTATAGCGGCGAGCGACTCGCGGGTCGCGTCTGCGCGCGGCGCCAGCGACACGCCACGGGACGGCACGCCAGCCTCAAGGAATGCTTAGCTATGGACAAGATCAAGGTCTCCAACCCCGTCGTCGAACTCGACGGCGATGAGATGACCCGCATCATCTGGCACTATATTCGCGACAAGCTGATCCATCCCTACCTCGACGTCGACCTCCATTACTATGATCTCTCGGTCGAGAACCGTGACGCCACGCGGGACCAGGTCACTGTCGACGCCGCCGAGGCGATCAAGACGTTCGGCGTCGGCGTGAAATGCGCCACCATCACGCCCGACGAGGCGCGCGTGAAGGAGTTCAACCTCCACGAGATGTGGCGTTCGCCCAACGGGACGATCCGCAACATCCTGGGCGGGGTGATCTTTCGGGAGCCGATCATCTGTCGCAACGTCCCCCGCCTCGTGCCGGGCTGGACCCAGCCGATCATCATCGGCCGCCACGCCTATGGCGACCAGTACCGCGCCACCGACTTCACGGTGCCGGGCAAGGGCCGCATGACCATCAGGTTCGAGGGCGACGATGGCGCCGTCATCGAGAAGGAGGTGTTCAAGTTCCCGGGCGCCGGCGTCGCGATGGCGATGTACAACCTCGACGATTCCATCCGAGAATTCGCCCGTGCCTCGCTGAACTACGGCCTGATGCGCAAGTTCCCGGTCTATCTGTCGACGAAAAACACCATCCTCAAGAAATACGATGGACGCTTCAAGGACATCTTCCAGGAGATCTACGACGCCGAGTTCAAGGACAGCTTCAAGGCGTCTGGCATCACCTACGAGCATCGCCTGATCGACGACATGGTGGCGTCGGCCATGAAATGGTCGGGCGGCTACGTTTGGGCCTGCAAGAACTACGACGGCGACGTCCAGTCCGACACGGTGGCGCAGGGCTTCGGCTCGCTCGGCCTCATGACGTCGGTGCTGATGACGCCGGACGGCAAGACGGTCGAGGCCGAGGCCGCCCACGGCACGGTGACGCGCCACTACCGCGAGCACCAGAAGGGCAAGGAGACCAGCACGAACTCCATCGCCTCCATCTTCGCCTGGACGCGCGGCCTGTCGCACCGGGCGAAGCTCGACGACAATGCCGCTCTGGCCCGGTTCGCCGAGACCCTGGAGAAGGTCTGCGTCGACACCGTCGAGGGCGGCGCCATGACGAAAGACCTGGCGCTGCTGGTCGGCCCCGACCAGACCTGGCTGTCGACGACGGGCTTCCTCGACCGGGTGGAGGCCAACCTCCGAGCCAGAATGGCGTGACGCGAAGGCCTCCGAAGCGAGCACCTCCACGCGACACGGTGAGCCCACCTGCTCGCGATCGGCTAGTGCGGCTGATTGACCGCGCCCGAGGCCGCAGCGGCGCCGGAGGCCTGGGCGTTGCGGGACTGGATGTCGGCGATCGAGCGCTGCAGGAAGGTGCTGCTGTCGCCCAGCGCCACCGTGGGCTCGCAGCGCGGGTGGCAGGCATAGGTCTCGCGGTCGGTGCCGCGTTGCACCACCATCACGGAGGGCGCTTCCCGCACCCGGATGCGGGCCTGCTCGAGGACCTTGCCGCGCCCGTCGAGGAACAGGAGGTTGGTGTCGCCGAAACCCTTGCCGGTGAGGATCACCTGGCCGGTGTTCCGCAGCATGGCGACGTCGGCGATGATGGGATTGCCGACGACGACGGTCTCGGTGGTGCTCGGATAGGCGATGATTTGGGCGCGGTCGAGCATCACCGTGACGGTCGTCTCGTCGGCGCGAGCGTTCCCGGCGCAGCAGGACAGCGCGGCCATCAGCGCCAGCGCGATCCGCAACGGCGAACTCTCCCATCCTGGTCGTCCTGCCCACGGCGTGATGCGAGCGACGCGCATGGCCGGATACCCCCGTTCGAGATCGATTGCCTATCAACTTCTGAAGGAAGAGCGTCAACGAAGTCTGAACGCCGCGGTGCGAGGCGTCACGACCCTTGTCGTCGTCGAAACCCGGACCGTCGCTCTTCCGCCGGACGATCGATCGGCCGGCTCGGATCGACCCGACGTCCATCGGAGGGTTGACGACCTGCCGAAATCATCCCGCGTTAACCGTGCCTTCGCGATCCGGCGCTCGGCCTCGTTTTGCTGCCCGGATTAACCGCTTTGCAAGCCCTACCACCTAGGTTGTGCTCATCCCGAACACACAGTCCGTGTGGCTGACGGGTAAGTCCAAAAACCAGGAGCAGACCATGACGATCCTCAAGCGTTTCGCCCAGAACGAGTCCGGCGCCACCGCCATCGAATACGGCCTGATCGCCGGCCTCATCAGCGTCGTGATCATCGTCGCACTGAAGACGGTCGGTGGCAATCTCACCACCAAGTTCAACCAGATCTCGAGCAACCTGACCTGATTGCCGAACGCGGGTCCGACAAGGGGCCAGCGGGTCATCGACCGGAACGGCCGTCTTCGACGGCCGTTCCCAAAGTCACGTCACCTCATGTCTCCCGCACGGGTCGAGCGGGCCGGACATGAGGACAAGGGCGGGGGCAGACGCCGCATCGACCCGGCTTCTCACGATACCTTTCCTGCTCGTCGAGCAAGGGCCACCGATGTTACAAGTGACGGTGCTTCTCCTGTTCCCGCTCATGATGGCCTATGCGGCGGTCTCGGACCTCCTCACGATGACCATCGCGAACTGGATTTCGCTGGTCCTCGTCGGTGGATTCATCGTCGTGGCGTCGCTCGCCGGGATGCCGGCCTGGACGCTGCTGACCGTCCACCTCGCCTGCGGAGCGGCCGTGTTGGTGGCGACCTTCTCCCTCTTCGCCTTTGGCTGGATCGGTGGCGGGGATGCCAAGCTCGCGGCCTCGACCGCGGTCTGGCTCGGTTGGGTCAATCTCTACGACTATGGCCTGAGCGCCTCCATCCTGGGTGCGGCGCTGACCTTCGGCATCCTGGTCCTCCGCAAACGCGAACTGCCCGAGATCCTGTCACGGCAGCGCTGGCTGGTCCGTCTTCACACCGCCGGCAACGGCGTCCCTTACGGCATCGCCCTGGCGGTCGCCGGGCTGGCGCTCTATCCCGAGACTGCAGTCTGGGCGAGCGTGGCCACTCCCTGACATGAGCCTCGATTTCGCCGTCGGCGGTGCCGCCAGGTCCGGACCTCGCTGGTCGCTGACGTCCCATCCGATCCTCCTCACGGTGGCGGCCTGTGTCCCGCTCGCCCTGGCGGCATCGTGGCACGGCGTCGACGATGTCTGGCGGACGGGGGTCTTCCTCAACACGGACGATGCGACGCGCATGGTCCAGATACGGGACTGGATGGCGGGCCAGGCGTGGTTCGACCTCACCGTCCACCGCATGGGCCTGCCGAACGGTCTCCTGTCCCATTGGTCGCGCGTCGTCGACGTGCCGGTCGCCGCCCTCATCCGGCTCTTCGCACTGGCGCTGCCGCCTGATCTCGCCGAGCGGGCGGCCCGCATCGCCTACCCGCTGGTTCTCCAGGCCGGGCTGATCGCCGCCATGGCCTACGCGGCCCAGGTGCTGGCCGGCCCGCGGGCCGCCCTGGCGGCCGGCCTCCTCATCGTGCTCGGCGGCATCGGCAGCCTCCAGTTCGAGCCGGGGCGCATCCACCACCACTCGCCCCAGATCCTGCTGCTCACCCTGCTCACCGCCACGACGCTCGACGGCCTCGACCCGGCGAGAGCCACTCGCGCCGCCGTCACCGGAGCCCTGCTCGCCCTGTCGCTGGCCATCGGGCTCGAAAACCTCCCCTTCCTCGCCGTGATCCTGGCCGTGCCGCCCGTGGCCTGGATCCTCGGCGGCGAGAGCATGCGCGCCGCGCTGCTCCGGTTTTCGGCGTCGCTCGCCGTCGCCACGCCGGCCGTCTTCGCCGCCACCGTCCCGCCCGGCCGCTATGCCCTGTCGACGGTCGACGCCTTCTCCCTCGTCCACCTCGTGGGGATCCTGATCGGGGCGGGCGGCTGCGCGCTGCTCGCCTGGGCGACCCCGCATCTCGCGACCCGCAGCGCCCGGGCCCTGGCCGCCCTGGCGGTCGCGGCGTCGCTCGGCGCGATCCTCGCCCTCGGCTTCTCCGACGCGTTGCATGGCCCGTTTTACGGCATGGACCCCCTGCTCCGGCGCTTCTGGCTCGACGAGGTCGGCGAGGTGCGATCCCTGCCCCGCCTCGCGGTCGAGCGCCCCGACCTCGTCGTGGCCCTGATGGTGCCGATGCTCATCGGCATCGCCGCGGCGGGCGTCGCCCTGACGAGGAGCCGCGGGCTGGCGCGGCTGCGCTGGACCGTCCTGATGGCTCTCCTCGTCGTCGGCCTCGCCGGCAGCGTCTGGGCCATCCGAGTCGCCTCGTCGCTGCAGCCGCTGGCGCTGCTCGGGGCGGCCTGGGCGGTGGCGGCGATCTGGGACGCCGCCGCACGGGAGGGGCGGGCCGCCGCCCTGATCCGGACCAGCGCCGCCCTGCTGGCCTGCTCGTCGCTCGTCTGGGCGATCCTGCCGCTCCCGGGTGCCGCCGCCGACGCGGATGTGCCATCCTGCCTCACGCCGGATGCGCTCCAGCCGCTGGGCGGGCTTGAGCCTGGCCTCGCCTTCGCGCCGATCGACGCGGGTCCCTTCCTGCTGGCCCACACGGGCCTGTCGGTCTTGGCGGCCCCCTACCATCGCGACAATGCCGGCAACCATGCGGTGATCGCGGGCTTCCTGGCGCCGCCCGACGAAGCCCGGAGCATCGTGCGGGCGACGGGCGCGCGGTACCTCATGACCTGCGGGGACGAGACCGGCCTCGAACGCCGCGCGGCGCCCGAGGGTCTCGCCGCCGCACTGGCGGCCGATCGCGTGCCGGATTGGCTGGTGCCGGTGTCGCTCGGCGCGACGCCGTTCCGGGTCTACCGGGTCCGATAGCCTGCATCCAGCTTCGGCGGTCCGCGCCGCGTCCGGTCGCATCCGTCGCCGCGACGCGAGGCCGCGCCGATCACGACGGGCGCGGGAGGCCGCCACGCGTTGCCAGCCTATGACGATCGACACGCTCCACGGCCTGGTCCGGCAGGCTCCCGCCGAGACCGCAGCACCTTCCGAGGCCGCCGGGACGGCCGGCCGGGTCGCTGCCGTGATGGGCCGCTTCGCCGCGGCGGACCCCGACCCCAAGGCCGGCCTCGGCCGTGAGGACCCCTACCAGCTTCTCGTCACCGTCCTCATGTCGGCGCAATCGACCGGCGCGACGGTCGGCCGCGTCGCCTCGGCCCTCTTCGCCCTCGCCCCCACCCCCGCCGCCGTGCTGGCGCTGGGCCGCGAGCGACTGGCCGAGATCATCAAGCCGGTCGGGCTCGCCGCCAACAAGGCGCGTCACATCATCGGCCTCTCCGCCATGCTGATCGAGGAGTTCGGCGGGGTGGTGCCGCGGACATCGAGCGAACTCCAGCGCTTCCCCGGGATCGGCCGCAAGACGGCCGACGTCACGGCCAATTTCGCCTTCGGCGAGCCGGTGATCGGCGTCGACACCCATGTCTTCCGGGTCTCGAACCGGATCCCGCTGGCCCCGGGCGCGACGCCCGACGCGGTGGCCGACGGCCTCGCCGCCACGGTGCCGGACCGGTTCAAGGATGGCGGCCACGTCTGGCTTTTCCGCCACGGGCGCGACACCTGCACGGCCCGCCGCCCGTCCTGCACGCGCTGCGTCGTGGCGGACCTGTGCACCTGGCCCGCGAAAGAGGTCAGCTCCGGAGCGTGACGCAGGCGCCCCTCGCCGCCTGGATGCGCCGGCACAGGTTGTCGGCTTCCTGGCGCGACGCCGCCGGCACGCGGACGCGGTAGAAGGCGCGGGTGCCGCGCGTCCTCAGGCGCGTCCCGATCACCATCGGCCGGACGTCACCGATGAGCGAAGCGAGGCTGATGCGGGCGCGGGCGAAGGACGCCAGGGCGAGGCGCTTCGAGAAGTTGCCGGCGAGCTGCACGCCCCAGGGCGCGAACGGGGCCTCGGCGACCGAGACGCCGGCGCGACGGGGCGCCGTGCGCAGCGTCGCGGCGAGCTGCAGGCAGTTCTGCGGGTCGACCGCGAGGTCCCGCGTCCGGTTCGCCTTGGCGTCGGCGGCCCAGTCCTCGGCCGAACGGCCCGTGATGCGTTCGACGTAGTCGCGCGTCTCGAAGGGGAGCCCGCCGCGTTCGGCAAGCCAGTCGGCGACCCGCTTCGGTCCCGCGTTGTAGGCGGCGGCGGCGAGGCCGAGATTGCCGAAGCGCGCGGCGAGTTCCGACAGCAGGGCCGCCGAGGCCGGCACGGCCTGCTCGGGGTCGAACGGATCGTCGAGGCCGCGCTCGGCTGCGGTGCCGGGCATGAATTGAGCGATGCCCTGCGCTCCGGCCGCGCTGGTCGCCCCGGCCCGAAAAGCCGATTCCTGCCAGATCAGCCGGGTCAGGAACGCCACCGGGATGTGCTGGCCGTCGGCGGCGCCGGTGATGAGGCGGCACAGGGCCTCGGCGACCGACTCACCGCCGGCGGGCGTGGAGACGGCGCCGGCCGGCCCCGTGCCGAGCGACACGGCCGCGGCGAGCAGGACGGACGTGCAGAGGCGGAGGTGGGATGAGCCGGGCCGCATGGGTGTGGAGATTGATGAACGTTCGGCGCGACCAGACCCGGGAAACGCGCCCGGTGCAAGCGCCGCTCGATCTCCGGACGCATCACATCGCGACGGTCAGCGGACCTGAACGTTGTAGCGCACCTGGCGCACTTCGCCCGCGGGCGGGAACACGACCTCAATGACGAAACTGTCCGTGCCGCTGAAGTCGCGGGCCGCGCGGTAGTAGACTACCGATTGCGGCAACCTGCGCTTATCGCAGGTGAAGCGGGCGTTGTTGGTGGTGTAAGCCGGAAAGTCATAACCGTTCTCGACTTCGACCTGACCACCCTGTGGCTGCGTGAGCAGGCTGATGGCCGGCCGTCCCTGCGAGCGGCAGTCCGGATCGAAGCTGCCGTAGGCGCTCAACTTGATGGACCTGCCGTGATCGACGGCCCGGTAGTTGAGCGTGACCTGCTGGGCCCCCGCCGGCGCGGATGCGGCGCATGACAGGATCGCGAGTGATAGAACGAAGTAGGCCTTCATCGCAGTTCCTCTGCCCAATCCCTCATCAAACTATCGCGGGTTGCGCCGACGGGCAAGGGTCCGAATGCTCGCCCAGGGATGTCGCGGTCGACGGGATCGATGCGCTCCGCATGCAGCCCGTTAACCGTGAATTAACCGTGTTCTCCGGGC
The DNA here is from genome assembly GCA_965214345.1 of Lichenihabitans sp. Lineage (GTDB taxonomy): Bacteria > Pseudomonadota > Alphaproteobacteria > Rhizobiales > Beijerinckiaceae > Lichenihabitans. The sequence goes on from CBDCBJ010000002.1 coordinate 48,787, forward strand.
TCTCGACCCGCGATGATAGGGCTCGTCCTCAGGCGGCGGGTGGTGCGCTCCGGCACTCCGCCGCGCCGAGGTCCCCCGATGCGTGCGCTCCTGCTCCGCTCACGATCCGCACGATGTCTCGTCGTCGTGGCGGCGGCCGCCGCCGTCCTGGCGCTGGTCCATGCGGCGGCGGCGGGTGATGACCTCGGCCTCCGCCGCGCCGAGTTCTGGCCCGAACAGCTATGGCGCGCGCTCGGGACGCCCGCGGCAGCCGAGGCGGCACCGGTCGCCCCGCCGCATCGCCGCGGGGCCCGCCGCATCTGGGCGGCCGCCCGGTCCCGGCCACTGCGCATCGCGCTCGACCGGCGACGGCACGGGACGCGGCTCGCCGGACGGAGCCATGGCGCGCTGCCGGTCCGCCTGGCCGGCCTGCGTCCCGGGGTCCGACCGCCGGTCGCGGCCTCCAAAATCCTCGTCCTGCCGAAGCCGCCGCGTCCCGCGCTGGTCTCGATCTACGAGGACCATACGCTGAGGACCGGCGACGCCGTGATGATGGCCGACGGGATCCACGTGTTCCACGACGTCGGGGTCTGGCCCTACCGCCCGAAGGACTTCGTCCGGCTGCCGCTCGCCGCGGCGCTCGACTGGCACCTGCGCCAGACCCTGAACGACCTCGACAAGAACCCGCCGACCCGCTGGACCGCGATCCCCTCGACGCCGGCGTGATCGCCGTCCCGAAAGCCTCGTCGCGTCACAGCATCTGTCGGATCGCCGCCTTGTGGAGCTTCCCTGTGGCGGTGTGGGGGAGGACGGGGACGACGCGAAGCTCCGTCGGCACCATCCAGCGGGCCACGCGGCCCTGGAAGAGCGTCGCCATGGCGCCGTCGTCGAAGGCGAGACCCTCGGCGACCACGACGAAGAGCACCGGCCGTTCGCCCCAGCGCGGGTCGACGCGCGCCACCACGGCGGCTTCCCGAACGGCGGGGTGCTCCACGGCGATGTTCTCGAGTTCGATCGAGCTGATCCACTCGCCTCCCGACTTGATGACGTCCTTGGCGCGGTCGACGATCTCGACGAAACCCTCCGGGTCCACCGTCACGACGTCGCCGGTGGCGAACCACCCCGGCGTGGCGAAGGCGTCGTCGTCCTCGGAGCCGTAGTAGCGCGCCGCCACGCAGGGGCCGCGCACCAGCATGGCCCCGAAGGCCTCGCCGTCGCGCGCCACATCCTCGCCGGCCGGCCCCACGGCGCGCAGTTCGACCCCGAACAACGGCCGGCCCTGCTTGCGGCCGAGCGCCAGCCGATCCGCGGGCGCCAGCCGCGCCTGGCCGTGCGTCGGGCGGCTCGCCACCGCGACGGGGCTCGTCTCCGTCATGCCCCAGGCGTGGATCACGTCGACGCCCAGGGCGGCGAAACGGTCGATCATCGCGGGCGGGCACGCGGAGCCGCCGATGCCGACCCGCTGCAGCGGCGCCAGCGTCTCGCCCCGCGCCTCGGCCCAATCGAGCAGGCCCGCCCAGACGGTCGGCACGCCGGCCGTGGCGGTGACGCCTTCGCCTTGGATCAGGCCGTGCAGGCTCGCCCCGTCGAGCCGGGGCCCGGGCATCACGAGCTTCGCACCCGCCATCGCGGCCGCGTAGGGCAGGCCCCAGGCGTTGACGTGGAACATCGGCACGACCGGCATGATCGTGTCGGCGGCCGCGAAGCCGAAGGCGTCGGGCACCGAGATGGTCAGGGCGTGGAGCACCGTCGAGCGGTGGGAGTAGAGCACGCCCTTCGGCGCCCCGGTGGTCCCTGACGTGTAGCAGAGGCCGGCGGCCGACACCTCGTCGAGCACGGGCCAGTCGTAGTCGTCCGGCTCGGCCTCCAGCAGCGTCTCGTAGCAGAGCAGCCGCGGCAGACCGTCCCCCGACGGCATGGCGTCGTCCGCCGCCATCACCACGACGGCGCGGAGGCACGTCAGGCGCGGCGCCAGGGCGGCGACGAGCGGCACGAGGCCCGGGTCGACGAACAGCACGGCGTCTTCGGCGTGGCCGATGATGGCGGCGACCTGCTCGGGGAAGAGCCGCGGATTGACCGTGTGGCACACGCGCCCGGATCCCGACACCGCGAAGTAGATCTCGAGATGTCGGGCGCCGTTCCAGGCCAGGGAGCCGACCCTGTCGCCCCGGGCGAGACCCATGCGGTCCAGGGCGCAGGCCAGCTGCCGGCTGCGTCGCGCCACCGCGGCGTAATCCGTGCGGTCGAGGCACCCGTCGCCGTCGCGCGACACGACGGGTGCATCGCCGTGGGTGGTTTCGGCATGCCGCAGGATGGAGGAGACGAGCAGCGGCACGTCCATCATCAGTCCGCGCATCGGTCTCCTCCCGGCGTCGTTCCACCCGTCGGCTCTCGGGCGATCACCGTCGCGCTCGTGCCGAGGCGCGATTGAAGCACGGGCGTGGCGCCCTGCCTATCGGGACGGGTCGGGGATCGGCGTCGGAGGCGCCGCGGCTACCCCGTCAAAAGCGCCGCGGACCTGGCCAGGACGGTCAGCGGCCGTGGAAGGCCTGGCGGATCCGCTCGCGCTGCAGCTCGAATTCGCTCACGATGCCGACGGGAGCGGCCGGCACCGCCTCGGCGGGGAGACGGATCGAGCGGTCGAGATAGATGATCCGGTTCTGGAGCCGGAGCGAGCGGTCCGTCAGCTCCTGCAGGAGGACCGGAAGTTCGGCGAAGACACCGGGACCCGAGGCGACGTCCTGGCGGCTCAGCCGAACCTTGTGTTTCTCGGCCTGCGCCTGGGCCGGGTCCATGTCGCCCTCGTTGACGGCGCGCTGGACGAGCAGCCAGGAGGCGACCTGCATCAGCCGGGTCGTGAGGCGCATGCTCTCCGCCGCATAGGCGACGGCGACGGGGCGGGGCAGATGCTTGGCCTCGTCGCGGCCCGGGCCATCGAGGTAGGCGGCGACCTCCTCGACGAGGTCCATCCCGTCGCGGAACAGCGCCTTGAAGCGCGGCGAACCGGCGAGGCGGTGGGCGAAGCTGATGGTGTTGCCGCCGTCGACAGTGCTCTGCACGCTCGCCATGTCCCGTCCCCGAAACCCCGACCACCACCCGCCGCACCGGCCGTCGGTCCACCCGATGACCGTAACAGCGATCATTGGAGCGAGGGCTTTAACGCGGTCTTAGGGTTAACGCCGACGCCGGCCCAAAAAGAGAGCCGCCCGGAGGCAGCTCTGAAGTTTATACAGGGAGGCGTCAAACATTGCGGGTCGAAATCGCATCTCGCAGTTCGAGACCAGCAGGGCCGGACGGGTCGAAAGGTGAACTGGAAAGGTTGACGAAAGGTTATCGATCGTCGGCGGTCCGGCCCGCCGAACCGCACCCCGAGCGGCGGCGGCTGCGGTCCGCCCCCACCGAGACCATACGGCACGACACTTGCTGGCCTTGCTTCGCCGGGGCTGATGGCGCTCGCAGATAGTGACTGGACTCGGTTGACACAATCGCATCAAATCAGTGACAGCCACGACCGCCGAGATGGCAGGATCAAGTAGGCAGGGAGAATGACGACGTGAAGACCATCGGATTGACGGGTTTCGTGCTGGCGGCGGGTCTCGCCTTTTCCGGCGCCGCGCAGGCGGCAGACTTCAAGATGGGCGTGACCGGACCGATCACCGGCGCCAACGCCGCTTTCGGCGCGCAGCTGCAGAACGGCACCCAGCAGGCGGTCGACGACCTCAACGCCAAGGGCGGCATCCTGGGCAACAAGATCGTTCTCGAAGTCGGCGACGACGTGTCGGACCCCAAGCAGGGCGTCTCGGTGGCCAACAAGTTCGTCGGCGACGGCGTCAAGTTCGTCGTCGGCCCGTTCAACTCCGGCGTCGCGATCCCGTCCTCGCAGGTCTACAACGAGAACGGCATCCTGATGATCACGCCGTCGGCCACGAACCCCAAGCTGACCATGGCCGGCCTCTGGAACGTGTTCCGCACCTGCGGCACCGACGACCAGCAGGGCATGATCGCCGGCAAGTACATCGAGGCCCACTTCAAGGGCAAGAAGATCGCCATCCTCGACGACAAGACGACCTACGGCAAGGGACTGGCCGACGTGGTCACGGCGACGCTCTCCAAGGACGGCGTCAAGCCGGTCTTGCATGAGGGCGTGAACGCCGGCGAGAAGGACTATTCGGCCGTCGTCTCCAAGGTGAAGGCCTCGGGTGCCGACGTGGTCTATTGGGGCGGGCTGCACCCCGAGGGCGGCCTGATCCGCCGCCAGATGACCGACCAGGGCGTCAAGGCGACGATGATGTCGGGCGACGGCATCACCGACAACGAGTTCGCCGCCATCGCGGGCCCGGGAGCCGAAGGCACGCTGATGACCTTCCCGCCGGACCCGCGCAAGAGCGCCATCGCGGCGACGGTGGTCAAGGAGTTCGCGGCCAAGAACTTCGATCCCCAGGCCTACACCCTCTACAGCTACGCCGCCGTTCAGGTGATCGCGCAGGCCGCGGAGTCCGCCAAGTCGATCGAGCCCCACAAAGTCGCGGACGCGATCCACTCGGGCATGGCGTTCCATACCGTCGTGGGCGACCTCTCCTACGACAAGAACGGCGATCTCAAGACCGCCGGCTACGTGATCTACACCTGGAACAAGCAGCCCGACGGCAAGATCACCTACATCCAGAACGACTGAACCGGTCCTCGATCGATCGGACGAGGAGGCCCGCCGCGAGGCGGGCCTTTTCCATGGGAGGCCTCCTGCCGGATCCGCACCGGAGACGTCGTCCTCGGCAGGATGCGTGGACGCTCCCGCGTCGGTCATTGCCCGTCCGCCGGCTCGATGCCGCACGCCGGCCCCTCGACACCCTCCCGCTCCGTGCCTAACGTCGCGTGATGCCAGATCGAGACGACACGTCGGCGCAGGCCGAACAGCTGCAGGACAGTCTCCAGACCGCCATCTCGGCCCCGCCCGAGCCGGTGATGATCCACGACATCATCCGCGAGGATGGCGAGCGGGAACTGGCCCGGAGCATCGGCGCCCTCTCGTGGTCGGGGTTCGGCGCCGGCCTGTCGATGGGCTTCTCGTTCCTGATGCTGGCGGTGATCCGCGCCGACCTGCCGGACGAGCCGTGGCGCATCCTGGTCTCGGGCTTCGGCTACACCACGGGATTCATGATCGTAGTCCTGGGTCGGCAGCAGCTCTTCACGGAGAGCACCCTGACGGCCGTCCTGCCCGTCCTGACCGAGCGGACGCTGCCGGGCCTCGTCAAGATGCTGCGGCTGTGGGCCGTGGTTCTGGCCGCCAACATCGTCGGGACGTTCCTGTTCGCCTGGCTGCTGTCCGTGCCGGACCTGTTCCCGGAGGACGTCACGCGATCGCTCACGGCCGTCGGGCAGGAGGCCCTCAAGGATCCGTTCTGGCCCATGGCCATCAAGGCCATGCTGGCGGGCTGGCTCATCGCCCTGATGGTGTGGCTGCTGCCGAGCGCGGGCCAGTCGCGGCTGCTCATGATCCTCATCATCACCTACACGGTGGCGATCGCGCATTTCTCGCACCTGATCGCCGGCTCGGTCGAGGCCGCCTATCTCGTCGCCACCGACCAGATCAGCCTGTGGCACTACCTCGGGCATTTCTTCGTCCCGACCTTCCTCGGCAACACGATCGGCGGCACGTCGCTCGTGGCGCTCCTCAACCACGCGCCGGTGCGCGAGGAACTCGACGGGGCCAAGGAGGAGCGCTGACGGCCGAAGGGACCCGCCGCGCCTGCGATGGAACCCGGGCGAGGACGGGCGGGCTCACCCCCTCGAGATGGTCTCACTTGGCGAAGGCGGGGTTCCCGGCGATCTCGCCCGCCTTGTTCGGGACGATGCGCCACAGATTAAAGGTGCGCTGTGTCCAGCCATGGGGGTTGTAGCGCGGTGAGTTCTGGATGGCGGAATTCGTGACGTAGAGGGCGGCATCCGGCCCTTCGGCGAAGGTGTCGGGCCAGACGAGCCGAGGATCCTTGACCAGCGTGTGGCGCTCCTTGGCCCCGGGCTCCGCGGTCTCGATCGCGCCCTTCTGCACGGCCGTGAAGTAGAGCCTGCCGCTGCTGTCCTGCCACAGCCCGTCGTTGGGCTCGCCGGCCGACACGGTCTCGACCTTGGCGGCCACCTGATCGGGCGAGAGAGCCGCGTCCTGCAGCGCATCGGTCGGGATCCGGTAGAGCGCCTTGCCGGTGAGGGGCTGGAAGTAAAGGAACTCCCCCTTGGGGTCGAGCGAGATCGAATCGGCGGCAAACTCCACGCCGCGACCGTCGGCCGTGTGGATCTTCTTGCCGTCGATGACGACCTCGACGTCCTTGTCGACCTGGGTCGGAGACGCCCCGTCGAGGACGCGGCGGGCTCGACGGGTCCGGAGATCGAGGACCACGAGGGCGCCCTGGGCGCCGCTGTCGGTCATGTAGGCGTAGCGGCCGTCCGGCGACAGGCGGACGTCGTTGAGGTAGCTGCCCTGCGGGGCGACATCGCCGCCGAACGCATATCGGTCGACGACCTTGTCGGTCTTCAAGTCGATCTCGACCAGTTTCGGGCCGCCGGGCACGATGAAGCCCGTGGCCGGTGCCGCGGGGTCGATCACCCAGAGGTGACCCTTGCCGTCCGCCGTCTCGGCCTGGACGCAGACGAAATGCGTGCCCGGGTCCTGGGGTGCGGCGTTGCGGTAGCTGTTCCACTCCGCGTCGGGATAGGGGTGGAGCTTGCCGTCCTTGGTGAGTTCGGCCAGCGAGACTGGCGAGTCCTCGAACCACCGGGGGAAATTGACGAAGATGCGGCCGTCCTCGCTCACGGCGACGCCGGTCACCTGGTGATCGAAGCTCGCCACCTTCTCGACCCGGGCCGATGGGGTGTCGGGCCTGGCCATCGGCGCATCGGCCTTTCGCGGTTCGCCCTGGGCGGCGCTGGCGACCGTGCCGAGGAGGGCGCCGGCCAGAAGGGCGCGGGTCAGAGGGCGGCGGCGGCGTGAGCGGGGCATGGCGCGATCTCGGTCCTGACTCGGATCCCCTGAACGCCACGGATCGGAGCGACGTTCCCCGAACGCGAACCGCCGCGGGATGTCCCGCGGCGGAGCGTCGATCAGGCCGATAGTGACGCGGACCGGTCAGGCCGTGACGGCGATGCCGGCAGCGTTGGCGGCCGACGCCCGCCGCTGGGCCACGGCCTCGTCGTAGAGGGCCTGCTCGGTCTCCTTGTGCAGGGAGGAGAAGCGGATGACCGCCGCCCCGCAGGCGCACACCACGGCGGCGATGCCGAGGACCAGGAAGCAGAGCTGGGCGTCGCCGGTCCCGCGCAGCAGGAACGTCGCCGCGACGCCGCCGATGTTGCCGCCGGCGCCGATGATGCCCGCCACTCCGCCCAGCACCTTGCGGTCGATGAACGGCACGAGCGCGTAGAGCGAGCCGCAGGCCATGTGGGTGAACAGGCCGAACGTCAGCAGGAACACGATGGCCGACACGACACCCGTCGACTGCGAGAAGGCGATCAGGAAGATGCCTTCGCTCATCATGAGGCCGAAGAGGAGCAGGGTGCGACCGTCGAGGCCCTTGGTGAAGGCGATGCGGTCGGACAGGAGGCCGCCCAGGGCTCGGGCGAAGAGCGCGAGGAGGCCGAAGGCGCCGACGGCGTAGCCGGCGTTCTCCTGGGTCATCTGATACTTGGTGAAGAAGTAGGTGACGGCGATCGAGTGCACGAAGAGTTCGACGCCGAACGAGGCGCCATAGCAGGCCGCCAGCAGCCAGACGCGGTAGTTCTGTCCCGCGACCTTCATCACGTCCCATCCGCCCTTCTTGCCGGAATCGACGGAGATGCCCTGGCGGCGCAGCGCCACGATGTTGCCGAGCGGCGTGTCCTGCGTATAGGTCCAGTACAGCGCGGCGACGATCAGCATCAGGACGCCGGGGACGATCATGGCATAGCGCCAGCTCAGCGACTGGCTGACGCCGAAGGCCGCGATGCCGGCGAACAGGATCGGCATGACGCTCTGCGTCACGCCGCCGCCGGCATTGCCCCAGCCGCCGACCGTGGCGTTGGCGGTCCCGACGACGTTTGGGGCGAACATCACCGACGTATGGTACTGGGTGATGACGAAGGACGCGCCGATGATGCCGATGAACAGGCGGGCGACCAGGAACGTCGTGTAGTCGGCGGCGAAGCCCACGAGGAACACCGGGATCGACCCCAGCGCCAGAAGGACCGCGTAGGTGATGCGCGGCCCGTACTTGTCGCACATCGGGCCGATCACCATGCGGGCGAGGATCGTGGCGAAGACGCCCGCGATGGCGATGCTGTTCACCTGATCCTTCGTCAGCGACAGATCCTTGGCGATCGTCGGCATCAGCGGGGCGGTGGCGAACCAGGCGAAGAAGCAGACGAAGAAGGCGAGCCAGGTCAGGTGGAAGGCGCGCATCTGCGGCGTCTTCAGGCTGAACAGGTCGATGCGGGTGGCCTTACCTGTGGCGGTACCGATTGCCATTGCTGCGCTCCAAGCGACGTTGTCCCCGCCGATGATCAAAGGCAGGGGCACGGTTTGCCCACGGCGATGTGGGCACGACTCGGCGTGCGAGGCGAAAGTCGGCGGCGTCGGTGCAGCCAAAGCCAACTCTGCACGAGGCGTGCCAGCAGGACGGCGCGGGCCTTGCTACCGGGCCGCCGTCCCTCGCTCACGGTCGGTCCATGACATCGGTCTCGTTCTTCACCTCAGGCGGCCCCGGCGCTCCGCCCCTGGCGGCCGACCTCGAAGCCGTGGGACTGCTGGTGAAGGCGGCACTCGGCCTGAAGACCATGGTGCAGGACGTCATCCACAGCGCTCCCGACGTGGTCGTCTGCTATGAAAGTCACCCGGGCGATGCCCTCTTCGCAGTCACGACGACGCTGCAGGACACGTCGCCCCGGCCGTTGGTCGTGTTCACCGCCGACCCCGACGCCGAGAAGATCGAGCGCGCCGCGGCGGCCGGCGTGCACGCCTATGTGGTCAACGGCTACGCGCCGCAGCGTCTGCGATCGGTCATCCACGTCGCCCAGGCGCGCTTCCGCCGCGACCAGGCGCTGCGCGAGGAGCTCTCCGACGTCCGCGACCGCTTCTCCGAGCGCAAGCTGGTGGATCGCGCCAAGGGCATCGTGATGCGGGTGCGCAACCTGCCCGAGGAGGAGGCCTTCAAGGTCCTGCGCTCCGCCGCCATGCAGTCGAAGCAGCGGATCGGCCAGGTGGCCCAGCAGGTCATCGACGCCACGCGCTACGCCGATGCCATCAACCGCGCCGGGCAGCTCCGGATGTTTTCGCAGCGCATCGTCAAGCTTTATGCCCAGGGTTGTGCCGGCGTGGCGCCCGCCGAGGCGGCGGAGCTGTTGCGCCAATCGTTGGCCCAGGTCGACGCCAACCTCGCGGCGCTGGGCCGCACCCTCTCCAAGGCGACCTTCGGCGACCTGCTCGAGGGCGTGCTCGGACCCTGGGCGGCCCTGAAGGCGGCGGTGCGGGGCAGCCCCGAGACGGGACGGCTCGGCGACGTCGACGCGCTGGCCGAGCGGCTGCTCGCCCAGGCCGAAGCCCTGACGCGGAACCTCGAGACGGCCGGGTTCACGGCGGCGCTGCGGATCATCAACGTGTCGGGGCGGCAGCGGATGCTGTCGCAGCGCATCGCCAAGGGGGCGATCGTGTCGACGCTGCTCGGCGCGGCGCCGTCCACCGAAGCCGAGACCCGAAAAGCCGAAGCCGATTTCGCAGCGGGTCTGGCGTTCCTGGCGGCGGCACCGCTCAGCACGGCCGAGATCCAGACCACCATGGCGGCGGCGCTCGAAGCCTGGGCGGGCCTGCGGAAGGCCGTGGGCACGCCGGCCGTGTCGGGCGGCGAGATCGCCCGCCTGAGCGAGCTGCTCCTGGCGCGGTTCGGGGAGCTGACGGCCCTCTACGAACAGGGGATCCAGACGTTGATGGCGTGAGCGGGACGGCGTGAATGAGCCCTCGCCCTCCTGCCCTCGGCCCGCTTCAGCCCCCGGTGGTGCTCATCATCCGGGCGACGCGGGGTTTCGCGGCGATGCGGTCGGCGACGAAATCGTGCCCCTTCGGCTTGCGCGAGATGGCTTCGGCGATGGCGGCATCGAGCGCAGCGTCGCCCTCGTTCGAGCGCAGGGCGGCGCGGAGGTCGGCGGCGTCGTTCTGGCCGAGGCACATGTAGAGCGTGCCCGTGCAGGTGACGCGCACGCGGTTGCAGCTCTCGCAGAAGTTATGGCTCAGCGGCGTGATGAAGCCGACGCGCCCCCCCGTCTCGGCGACGCGCGCATAGCGCGCCGGGCCGCCCGTCGACACCGTCAGGGGCTGGAGGGTGAACCGCTCGCCGAGCCGCTGCCGGACCTCGTCGAGCGACAGGAACTGGTCGGACCGGTCCCCGCCCTCCTCGCCGAGCGGCATGACCTCGATGAAGGTGATGTCCATGTCGCGGTCGTGCGCCCAGGCCACCATGTCGGGCAGTTCGTCCTCGTTGACGCCCTTCAGCGCCACGGCGTTGAGCTTCACCCCGAGGCCGGCGCGGCGCGCCGCCTCCATGCCGGCGACGACCCGGTCGAGATCGCCCCAGCGCGTGATGACCTTGAACTTGGCGGCGTCGAGCGTGTCGAGCGACACGTTGACCCGCTTCACCCCGCAGCCGGCGAGTTCATCGGCGAAGCGGTCGAGTTGCGAGCCGTTGGTGGTCAGGGTGAGTTCGTCGAGCCGTCCCGCCACAAGATGCCGCGACAGCTTGCCGAAGAGCTGCATGACGTCGCGCCGCACCAGGGGCTCGCCCCCGGTGATGCGCAGCTTGCGGGTGCCGCGCTCGACGAAGGCGGTGCAGAGCCGGTCGAGTTCCTCCAGCGTGAGCAGGTCGCGCTTCGGCAGGAACTCCATCCGTTCCGACATGCAGTAGACGCAGCGGAAATCGCAGCGGTCCGTCACCGAGACGCGCAGATAGGTGATCGGCCGCCCGAACGGGTCGATCAGCGGCGCGGTCTCGGCGGCGGCGAAGTCCGATGGGGGTAGCTGCAGCATGGTCGACATATAGGACCTGCCGCGGCCGAACGACAGCGGCGGATCAGACGTAGTCGGCCGCCACCGTGGCGTCGCGCCGTTCGGGGCTGCCGACCATGTTGAGGACGAGCGTCACGATCGCCGCGACGATGAGGTTCGCCGCGAGCGCGTAGACGGCGACGTAGCCGGGGAACTCGTAGCCTCCGACCCTCAGCGTGTAGGTGGCGACCTTCCATTGGGTGGCGGCCACCGCGGAGGTGCCGAAATACATGCCCACCGCCCATCCGGCCAGCAGCGCCCAGGAATTGAACCACCGCGTGTAGAGGCCGAGCAGCACGGCCGGCAGCGTCTGGATGATCCAGACGCCGCCGAGGAGCTGCAGGGTGATGATGAACCCCTTGTCGAGGCCCACGACGAAGACCAGCGCCCCGACCTTGACGACCAGCGACACGAGCTTCGCCATCCGCGATTCCTGGGGCGGGGTCGCGCGCGGGTTGATGAATTCGAGGTGGATGTTGCGCGTCCAGAGGTTCGCGGCGGCGATCGACATGATGGCGGCCGGCACGAGCGCCCCGATGCCGATGGCCGCGAAGGAGAACCCCACGAACCAGGGCGGGAAGATGTCGAGGATCAGGGCCGGGACGGCGAAGCTGTTCGAATACCGCTTGAACAGCTCGGCATAGGCCGGGTTGGTGCCCACCCCCAGGGCCAGCGCCATGAAGCCCAGCAGGGTGAGGAAGGCCAGCACGAGCGAGTAGGCGGGCAGCAGCGCCGAGTTGCGGCGGATGACGTCGCGCGTCGAGGAACTCAGGATCGCCGTGATGGCGTGGGGGTACATGAACAGCGCCGCCGCCGAGCCGAGCGCCAGGGTGGCGTAGGAGCCGTAGGCGCCCGTCGAGTTGCCGGTGGGGGGCGCGAGGATCAGCTTGGCGGGCGGCACCGCGTCGAAGATCGGGCCGAAGCCGCCGAACCTGGAGATCACGGCACCGATGGCGGCGAAGATCACCACGTAGATCATGAGGTCCTTCACCACCGCGATGGTGGCTGGCGCGCGCAGGCCGGACGTGTAGGTGAAGGCCGCCAGGATCACGAAGGCGATGAGGAGCGGCAGGTCGCTGGCATAGCCGGGGAGGTCGACGCCGAGGCCCGCGATGACGACTTCGAGGCCCACGAGCTGCAGGGCGATGTAGGGCATGGTGGCCAGCAGGCCGGTCAGCGCCACCGCCAGGGCCAGCCAGCGATTGCCGAAGCGCCCGCGCACGAAGTCGGCCGCCGTGATGTAGCCGTGGCGGCGGCACACCGACCACAGGCGCGGGAACACCACGAAGGTGATGGGGTAGATCAGGGTCGTGTAGGGGACGGCGAAGAACGCCACGGCACCCGCCCCGAACGCCAGCGCCGGCACGGCGATGAACGTGTAGGCCGTGTAGATGTCGCCGCCGATGAGGAACCAGGTGATCACCGTCCCGAACGAACCGCCGCCGAGACCCCATTCGTGCAGGAGGTCGAGGTCGCCCTTGCGCCAGCGGGCGGAGGCGAAGCCCAGGATGGTGACGCCTGCGAAACAGACCACGAAGACCGTCAGGGCGATCCAGTTGACCGGCATTGTTCTCTCGATTTCGATGGGGCGGGCGCGCCGACGCGGCCGGCTGTGTCGGTTCAGTCGGTGACGGCGTAGACGACGGCCGTGATGATGGCCGTGAGGACCACGAAGCCGAGCTGGTAGGCGTAGAAGAAGGGGAAACCCAGGACCCGAGGCTCGACCATGTTGTAGAAGGGCGGCCAGAGCAGAGCCACATAGGGCGTGATCAGCAGCCACAGCCAGGGCGAGGGGCGCTTGGAGCGCGCCGGGTCGTCGTCGATCCGATGGACCATTGAATCCCTCCCGAACGTCTGACCCCGGGACCGAGGCCGACCTTCCCGGCCCCGCGCGACACACGGCGTTCCGGAAAGCCGCCCTGTCGATGGGAGCCCTTTGATCGATAAGCTACAATGCCCAGCGAGACCGTGGCAATGGATTCGGCAGCGAAAACAGGGATGGACGCGATGTCGACACAACATTGGCCGACGGAGCTGCGGCTCAAGGACGGGGGCCGGACGCTCGGCGTGGCCTTTGACGACGCCGTCTTCGACCTCGCGGCCGAGTACCTTCGCGTCACGAGCCCGAGCGCCGAGGTGCAGGGCCACACGGCGGCGGAGAAGCGCACGGTCGGCGGCAAGCGCCACGTCACCATCACGGCGGTCGAGCCGGTGGGCAACTACGCCGTCAAGCTCGTCTTCGATGACGGCCACGACAGCGGCCTGTTCACCTGGCGGTACCTCTACGAACTCGGCGCCGACCATGCGGCGAAGTGGGCCCTCTACCTCGACGACCTCGCCGCCAAGTCCCTGTCCCGCGACGTTCCGAGCCTCTGATACCAGTGGTCGAAACTCTCGACCGCTGGCAAGCGCGAATGCGCGCCGCCGCTCATGCGGCGTGACCCGACATCGACGCGTCATCGTCGGTGTCGGCTGGTACGACCGTCATCGCGTCGAGCCCACGACGGGCGGGATGCAGGTGGCGGGCCGGTTCAAGGAGACACGCGCCGTACGGCGCTTGACACGCCGACAGCCGCTGGCTACTGCCCGACCCGGTTCGGGCGCGTAGCTCAGCGGGAGAGCATTCGCTTCACACGCGAAGGGTCACAGGTTCAATCCCTGTCGCGCCCACCAAACCTCAGCCGTCGACGGATGCGATCCGGCCGGATCCGCCGAGGAGGGATACGACGGCGTCGTCGAGCCCGTCGAAATGGCTGATGACGCGATCCGGCCCGAAGTCGGACACCGGCCGATCCGTGTAGCCGAAGTCGACCGCCACGACCGGCACTCCTGCGGCCTGCGCGGTCTCGATGTCGGTCCTGCTGTCGCCCACCATGACGCTGCGCCCGGGATCGCCGCCCGCCATCGCGATCGTGCCGAGCAACGCCCCCGGCTGTGGTTTCGACACCGCGAACGTGTCCTGCCCGCAGATGGCGCGGAACCGGTGCGCCACGCCCAGCACGTCGAGCAACGTCTTCGCCGTCCGCTCCATCTTGTTGGTGCAGACCGCGAGGCCGTAGCCGCGCGCCTCCAGACGGTCGAGCGCATCCGCGACGCCCGGGAAGAGGTGGGTGTGGTCGGCGATGTGGTCCTCGTAGAACGCCAGAAAGGCGCGGAACAGCGCCTCGAGCCTCGCTTCGTCGAGAGGCCGCCCCGCCGAGGTGAAGCCGCGGCGGATCAGCGCCCGCCCGCCGGCGCCGAGCAGGCTGCGGGCCTGTTCGACGGGCAATGGGGGAAGCCCGTCGCCGGCCAGCACGTGGTTCAGGGCGCCCATGAGGTCGCCGGCGGTCTCGGCCAGCGTGCCGTCGAGGTCGAAGACGACGAGGGGGGGCGTGTCGGGCATCGCTGTCTCCGCGGCGGGCGTGCGCCCGGGCCTCGCCCGGGCTGGAAACGGGCCCCCGACTGAGGGATAAGTGTAGCCTGTTTCAGGGGCGCCGGAGACTGACGATGACGAGACCGACCTCCCTGGCCGCCGCCCTGGTGCTGGCCGCCATGGCGCCCGCGTGGGGCGCCACCTACGAGTTCCTGGCCGCCCCCGAGATCGACCTCAACCGGGTCTATCGCCTCGACAAGGCGACGGGCGAAATGGGGGCCTGCCAATACGGCCTGGTCGAGAAGGCCGACAAGGACGCACCGGGCGCCGGCAAGGCCGACAAGGACGCTTCCGGCGCCGGCAAGGCCGATATCGGGGTCACGCTCTGCTACCCGCCGGGCGAGGGCGGCGGGCCGCAGTCGCAGAGCGAATACGCCCTGGTGGCGTCCCGCCACGACAAGGAGGGTGGGGTGTTCCGCGTCGACGTGCGGACCGGCACCATGTCGATCTGCTACGTGTTGAACGACACCGTCGTGTGCACGCCGCCGATGAAGTGAGGCGGGAGGCGTCGCGGACCTCGATCCACGCGCAAGAGCCGCCCCGGCGGCGGCCGGCGCGGCTCTCGAATGGCGAAGACCCCCCGGTGGGGCGCGAACCGAGGGGTCTCGCTGGCCGGATCCGGCCGTGAGGCCGAACCGGTCAAGCTCGTCGGGAAACCCGGTCCCGAGCCGTCAGCACACCCGAACGGGGCGATAGCCGGCGAAGTTGCCGTAGGCGTCGTAGACCGGACGACGGCGGACGCAGGAATAGGCCCCGGGGCCGTACCCGTAGGGACGGGCCGCACCGGCGATGATGGCGCCGGCCGCGAGACCGCCGAGGACGCCGGCCGCGACCGGGGCGCCCCAACCGTAGCGCCACCAGGCCTCCGCCGGCGACGACGACGCGATCGTGGCGGTTCCGAGCGTCAGGGCCGCAAGCCCGGCCGCGACGGTCTTCTTGACTGCGGACATGGAGAGCTCCTTGAACAGACGTTGAGAGGATGGCCGGGCCGGGCCCTGCCGCGACGGCTGCATGACAGCGTCGACGCCGTCATGGATAACGCCGATTAGCTGAACACGAGGTGAAGCTCTCAGGTTGCACGCCCGCCGCAGGACGGCGCTGCGCCGGGTGTCGACATCCGATCCCGTCAGCCGCAGTGCCGGCCACGACCGAATGCCTGCAGTCTCACCAGTTCGGTTCCACCCTCGAGACATCATCGTCGGACCCATCCTTCATCGGCAGGATGTCTCTCGCAGCCTGTCGCATCGCCAGCGGCATCGCCGACAGGTCGTGTCCGTCGAACGCCAGGTGAGGCATGCGCTCGGTCACGATCTCGGCGACGAGCCGTGCTTGGCCGCCGTCCCGTCTGCGCTTGATCGGGTCCCGGTCGTCGCGCGACGAGAGCCAGGCCTTGTGGAGCGCAAAGGACCGTGGATCAGGGACGGACATCTTGAGCGGGTAGCCTCGTTCGTCGATGACCACGACGGCGTGCTTCGGGCTGTTCACCAGCCAGGCCAAGCCTTCGATCTCGACGGCCCTGAGGTCCTCCGCGTCACCGATCCCGGACCTGCCCGCATCGGAGAACCTGTCCCGCGGCATGGGCGTGATCAGGTCCACGATGAAGCCTCGGTCGTTGACGGCGCGGAACGAGCCTCTTCCGGCCGGGACGAACGAGGCATCGACCTTGCGCAACAGTCCCATGAGCCCTTCGGACCTGAGATCGTCGGAGACGAGCTTGAGGGTTGAGCGCGAGTCGAACAGCAGGTCGATGTCGCCCGTCGCCAACAGGCCGCTCTCCACCTGCACGCCGCACATGCGCTCGTAAGCATAGAGGGCATTCGTCCCCACGATGTCGAGCGCGCTCCCCATCAGCCCGGCCGATGCGAGTCGGCGCATGATGCGGGCGTTGATCGCCGGGACGCGTCCGATGCCCAAGGCCCGGTTCACGGGCGCCATCTCGTCGAGCCGTCCCGCCAGTCTGACGATCCTGTCCTTGAGGCGGCCGCGACTTTCATGGAATGCGCGATGCGTGTTTTCCGTCTCCGGCGATTGGACGCCCAAGGAGTAGTTCGACCTGTGGACCTTGCGGTAGAGGTACACTCCTCCGTTGATGGTCTTCCACGACATGGACCCTGCATAACGCGAATCGAATTCGCTGCGTGCGGCTTGGTAGGTCTCGAAGACCTGCTCGACGTCGATGGTCTGCCGGCTCTGTTCGTTGCGTAGGTCGCTGAATGAAATCACTTTAACCCTCGAGGGCGCGAAAACCGTCGTCCTGGGGTTAAAATGGCATCCAGGTCTGAAAAGAAAAGCGGCGGCGAACCCGGCCAAAGGGGCGACGCAGTCGGCGACGTGCCGCTGGCGCCACGGAGGCTTCCGCCAGGGCGTCGCTCGATCCCGGTCGAGCGGCCTCCCCGGCTCACAGAACAGGTCGACCGAGACGCTGTCGACCGTGTCGTCACCTCATTTGCTTTTCGACGGGCGAGACGATAGTCCTCCGGCCGCCCGGCGGCCTCGCCTCGCCGCCACCTCCCCTCCCAACGCCGAGCCACCATGGCCGTCCTCGACGTAGACGAGTCCACGAAACGCCGCGTCGCGGCCCGCGCACTCGTCTACGTCGAGGACGGCATGCGGCTCGGCCTCGGCACCGGCTCCACCGCCCGGCATTTCGTCGATCTCCTGGCCGAGCGCGTCCGCGGGGGGCTCGATGTCGTGGGCGTCCCCACCTCGGAGCGGACGCGACAGCAGGCCGAGGGACTCGGGATCCGGCTCGCCACGCTCGACGACGTCCCGGAGCTCGATCTCACGGTCGACGGCGCCGACGAGTTCGACCCCGAGCTGAGGTTGATCAAGGGCGCCGGCGGCGCGCTGCTGCGCGAGAAGATCGTGGCGGCGGCCTCGGCCCGGATGATCGTCATCGCCGATGCGTCGAAGCGCGTGTCGAGGCTCGGGCGGTGCCCGTTGCCGGTCGAGGTCGACCCCTTCGGCCTCGCGTCGACGACCGGCAAGGTCGAGCGGGCCGGTGCCGTCGCGGGGGTGCCGGGCGCGGTCGTCCTGCGCCGCGGCCCGGATGGCGCGCCCTTCGTGACCGACGGCGGGCACCTGCTCCTCGACTGCCACTTCGATCCCATACCCGACCCCGAAGCCCTCGCGTCGCTCCTCGTGGCGATCCCGGGGGTGGTGGAGCACGGGCTTTTCATCGGGCTGGCCTCGGCCGTCGTCACGGACGGCGACGGTGGCACCTCCGTCGTCGAACGGCCCGGCCTGACCTCCTGAGGATGCTCTCGATGAAGATCACGTCCCGCCTGTCCGTCGCCGCCGCGCTCCTGGCGCTCGTCGCCGTCCCGGCCTTCGCCCAGACCCCGCCGGCGGCGCCGTCCACGCCGGCCGCGCCCGCGATCCCGGCGCCCGTGCCGGCGCTGCCGCAGCCCGACGTCCCGCCCGAGAAGCTCGCCGTCGCCCGGCAGGTGGTGGAAGGGTCGGGCATGAGCCGGTCCTTCGATCCCATGGTGCCGCAGCTCGAAGAGCAGATCCCCATGGTGATCACGCGCTCGCGACCGGAACTGGGCAAGGACGTCGCCGTCGTGCTGACCCAGCTCCAGCCCGAGTTCGACAAGAAATCGACCGAGATGCTCGACATCGCGGCGCGCATCTACGCGCGCCGGATGAGCATGGACGACTTGAAGGCGACGGCGGCGTTCTTTCAGAGTCCCGCCGGTATGCACTATAAAGACTCCCAGCCGCTGATGCTGGACGAGCTCGTGCTGGCGATGCAGTCCTGGACGCAGCAGACCTCCCAGTTCATGATGAAGCGGGTCCAGCAGGAGATGGAGAAGCGGGGTCAGAAGTTCTGACGTCTCGCCCCGCCGCGGCGTCGCGGCGGCCCTCTGACGGAAGCGCGGGATCGGCACGATGAGCATGCCCGACAAGGTCGATTTCTTCGTCATCGGCGCCGGCTCGGGCGGCGTCCGGTCCGGCCGCATCGCCGCCGCCCACGGCGCCAGCGTGACCGTGGCCGAGGACCACCGCATCGGTGGAACCTGCGTGATCCGCGGCTGCGTGCCGAAGAAGCTCTACGTCTACGCGAGCCGCTTCGCCGACGATTTCGCCGACGCGACGGGCTTCGGCTGGACGGTGGGCGCCACGCGCTTCGACTGGCCGGACCTCGTGCGGGCCAAGGAGGCCGAGATCACCCGCCTGTCGGGCCTCTATCGGCAGAACCTCGAGAAGGCCGGGGCGGGGTTCGTCGAGCAGCGCGCCCGGGTCGACGGGCCCCACGCGGTCGTCATGGCGGACGGTCGCCGCGTCGAAGCCGATCACATCCTCGTGGCGACAGGCGGCCAGCCGACGCTGTATCCCGAGATCCCCGGCCTCGAATATGCGATCACGTCCAACGAGATCTTCGACCTCAAAGTGTTCCCACGGCGCCTGCTCGTCGTGGGTGCGGGCTACATCGGCCTCGAGTTCGCCTCCGTCTTCGCGCGGCTGGGCTCCGACGTGACCGTGGCGTTCCGCGGCGACAAGATCCTCTCGGGCTTCGACGACGACATGCGCGACGGGCTCGCCGAGGGCCTGCGCGAGGCCGGCATCACGCTTCTGCCCGGCACGCTGCCGCGCGCCCTGACCTGGTCGGACGGACAGGTCGAGGTCGCCATGCCGGACGGGACGACGCTGACGGTCGACCAAGTCCTCGTGGCCACCGGCCGCGCCCCCAACACCCGCGGCCTCGGGCTCGAGGCCGCCGGCGTCGAGCTCGACCGCAAGGGCGCCGTCAAGGTCGACCCGTTCTCGGCGAGCTGCGTGCCCTCCATCCACGCGGTCGGCGACGTGACGGACCGCATCAATCTCACGCCCGTGGCGGTGCGGGAGGGCCATGCCCTCGCCGACACGCTGTTCGGGGGCCGGCCGACGAGCGTCGATCACGACCACGTGGCCTCGGCGGTCTTCACCACGCCGGAGATCGGCTCCCTCGGCCTGACCGAGGCGGAAGCCCGCCGGCGCCACGACGTCGTCGACATCTACCGGGCATTCTTCAGGCCGCTGAAGGCGGCGCTCTCCGGGCGCAAGGAGAAGGTGGTCTTCAAGCTCGTGGTCGACGGGATCACGGACCGCGTGCTCGGCGTCCACATCCTGGGGCCGGACGCGGGCGAGATGATCCAGGTCTGCGCCATCGCGGTCCGCATGGGGGCGACCAAGCGCGACTTCGACGCCACCATGGCGGTGCACCCCACCATGGCGGAGGAACTCGTGACGATGCGCAGCCGCACCGCGCGCCATGTGCGATCGGCCTGCGGCGACGTCGACGCGGATGCGCGCCTCCGGTCCGGCACGCCGGCCGGTTAGAGCCGCCGCCATGCCGGTCGACCCCCAGGCGGCGCGGCTGTTGGCCATGCTGGGGGCGGGCGGCGGCACCGACTGGGGCGACGTCGGCGCGGCCGAACGGCGCCGCGGCTTCGCCGGGCTGATGCGTCTGGCGGGCCGCCCGCCGGAGATCGGCGGGGTCGACCTCGCCGAGGTCGCGGGCGACGCCGGGCCCTTGGCGGCGCGCCTCTATCGACCGGCCGACGAGCCCACCGGGTTGCGGCCGGGCCTCGTCTTCTTCCACGGCGGCGGCCTCGTGGCGGGCGATCTCGACACCCACGACGTCCTGTGCCGCGCCCTCGCGGCCGGCTCGGGCTTCCGCGTCCTGGCCGTCGCCTACCGGCTCGCCCCGGAACACCGGTTCCCCGCGCCGATGCAGGACGCTGTCGCGGCGACGGCGGACGCGCTCGACCGTGCCTCGTCGTTCGGGTTCGATGCCGCCCGGATCGGCGTCGGCGGCGATTCCGCCGGCGGCACGCTCGCCGCCGTGGCGGCCCGCGTGCTGAAGGCCCGGCCGGGGCCGCGGCCCGCCCTGCAACTGCTCCTCTGCCCGGTCCTCGACACGGTGGCGTCGACGGAGTCCCGCCGCGCCTTCGCCGAGGGCCACCTGCTCGACGCCGGCATGATGGCGCGCGACCTCGCCGACCTCGCGCCGGGCGCCGCTGACCTCCAGGATCCGCGCCTCTCGCCGCTGCATGCGGCCGACCTCACCGGCGTGGCGCCGGCGCTCGTCCACACGGCGGAGTTCGATCCCCTGCGCGACGAGGGCGCGCTCTACGCGGAGCGGCTGGCCGCGGCCGGCGTCGCGGTCGCGCACCGCTGCCATCCGGGGATGATCCACCACTTCTACGGGCTGACGGGCTTCATCCCGGCCGCCAGGGTCGTCCTGGCCGGGATCGCGTCCGAGCTCGGCGCGGCGCTGTCGAGCGGGCCGGTCACGGTCCAGAAGGGACGTTGAGGCCGGAGACGAACAGGCCGGCGTCGAGGCTCGACCGGTCGCCTCGAGGCCGCTGCGGTCACCCTGCGCGGGATCGGGCGGATGAGAGGGACGACGAGCCGGCCACCCGGGACCGTCTCATACCGGCCGACATCGACGACGACCCGTCGATGTCGGGTCACGCCGCATGAGCGGCGGCGCGCATTCGCGCTCGTCAGCGGTCGAGAGGCTCGACCACTGGTCTCAGACCGCGAGAGGCGTCAGCCCCGCCTCGATCTCGGCCCGGCGCCCCTCGAGGAACGGCGGCAGCGACAGGGTCTCGCCGAGCCTGTCCATCGGCTCGTCGGTGGCGAAGCCCGGCCCATCGGTGGCGATCTCGAACAGCACGCCGCCGGGTTCGCGAAAATACAGGCTTTGGAAGTAGAACCGGTCGACCGGCCCGCTCGACGGCACGCGAAGCGCCTTCAACCGCTCGGCCCACCCGCGATAGGTCTCGTCGTCGGGCGTGCGGACCGCGACGTGATGCACGCCGCCCGCCCCCGGCCGGGCCGGAGGCGCATCGGGCTCGACCTTGAGGTGGAGCTCCTTCGCGGTCTCGCCGCCGCCCTCCATCCCGTAGACGTGGACCTCGGCGCCGGCCTCGGCATAGCCGCGCAGCCGCTCCATCCCCAGCACGTCGCGCAGCACCCGATCGGTCGGGGCGAGAGCGGCGACGCTGAGCGTGATGGCGCCGAGTCCCAGCACCTGGTAGTCGCGCGGCACCGGCCCGGCGAGCCAGGGGTGGTGCGGCGCGCTGCCGGGGTCCGCCACGAAGCACAGGCGCTGGCCTTCGGGATCCTCGAAGTCGAGCACGAGGCGCCCGTCGCGCTCGGCCACGTCTGCGTGCGGCACGTCGGCCTCGGCCAGCCGGGCGCCCCACCAGTCGAGCGCATCGCGCCCGGGGACGCGCAGACCCGTCCGGACAACCGATCCCGTGCCGCGGCGCTCGCGTCCGGTCGGCCAGGCGAAGAACGTCACGTCGCTGCCGGGCGAGGCGAGCCCGTCCGCGTAGAACAGGTGATAGGCCGAGACGTCGTCCTGGTTCACCGTCTTCTTGACGAGGCGCATGCCCAGCACCGCCGTGTAGAAGCGGTGGTTGGCCGGCGCGTCGGCCGTGATCGCCGTGAGGTGGTGGAAGCCGGTCGGGACCATGGTGACTCCGCGAAGCGTCGATGCGGACGAGAAACGCCGGACACCCGTGAGGGTGCCCGGCGTCGGCGTCGCACGGGCGGTCTGCGTCACGCCGCGCGGCGGACCAGGCGGATGATCAGCAGCAGGACGACCGCGCCGATGAGCGCGTCGATGATGGCCGCGACGATGCCGGCCCCGAGCGGGATGCCGATCGCCGGGAAGAGGTAGCCGGCGATGATGGCGCCGACGATGCCGATGACGATGTCGCCGATGATGCCGAAGCCGCCGCCCTGCACCAGCAGGCCCGCGAGCCATCCGGCGACTCCGCCCACGATGATCCACGTGATGATCGATGCGCCGTCGATAGGCATGGGTCTTCTCCTGTCCAACCGGACCTCAAACCAGGGTCCGCGTCCCGGATGAATAGCCTGACGTCGGATATGTTCCGGTCAAGTCTGCGCTTTACTGGCGGGCGTCCGCTGCCGGCGGCAACGCTCGGAGCAGTATTTCACCTCGTCCCAGACCCGCTCCCACTTCTTGCGCCAGGTGAACGGCCGCCCGCAGCAAGCGCAGATCTTAGTCGGGAGGTCGGCTTTCTGGCGCATGGCATCCGGATCCGGTTCGTCGGATCGAGATGGTGATCGACGCCCCGCACCGCACGGTGTCAGGCGATGATGTCGGGCGTCATCTGGTCCTCGAGGAAGGACAGGCGGTCGCGCAGGGCGAGCTTGCGCTTCTTGAAGCGCTGGACCTGGAGCTGGTCGACGCGTCCGAGATCGACCAGGGCCTCGATGGCGGCGTCGAGGTCGCGATGCTCCTCGCGCAGTCGGTCGAGTTCGGCCTGGAACGACGCACGTTCGTCCTCGGTCAGCTCTTTCGACATCACCGGATCGCTCTCCATCGGCCGCAGTCCCGCGCGACACATCATCACCTCGAATGCCCGCCTGCCGCAAGGCGGCAGCGGCCTCGCTTTCCGCGCCGCCCGCTGCAACTCAACCCCCATGGGGCCGTTGAACGCCCGGGCGGCCGAGCGCCGCCGTTCGCCCCGGGCGGCCGTGCGCCGCCGTATCCGTGAGGGACGCCTCGTGTCGCAAGACCATTACGACGTCATCATCATCGGCAGCGGCCCCGGCGGCGGCTCGATGGCTCACAGCCTGGCCCCGACGGGCAAGCGGATCCTGATCCTGGAACGCGGCCCCTACCTGCCGCGCGAGACGGCCAACTGGAACTCGCGGAGCGTCTTCGTCGACGGCAAGTACCAGGTCGACGAGACCTGGTACGGCAAGGACGGTTCGTCCTTCAAGCCGGGGCTGCACCGCTACGTCGGCGGCAATTCCAAGGTCTACGGGGCGGCGCTGCTGCGGCTGCGCGAGCGCGACTTCGACGAGATCCGCCACGCCGACGGCGTGTCTCCCGCCTGGCCCGTCGGCTACGACGTGTTCGAGCCCTATTACGCGGCCGCCGAGGCGCTGTTCCACGTGCACGGGAAGGCCGGCGAGGACCCGAACGAGCCGCGGCGCAGCGGCGAATTCCCCTACCCGCCCGTCAGCCACGAGCCGTTGATCGCCAGACTGAGCGAGAGCTGGGCCCAGCAGGGTCTCAACCCCTTCCACCTTCCGCTCGGCATCCTGCTCGACGAGGAGGGCGGCAAGCCCAAGCCGACCAGCATCTGCATGCGCTGCGACGCCTTCGACGGGTTCCCCTGCCTGCTCAACGGCAAGGCCGACGCCCAGGTGATCTGCATCGACCCGACGCTGGCGCGGTTCCCCAACGTGACGCTGCTGACCGAAGCCTATGCGCAGCGCCTCGAGACGGAGCCGGATGGCCGGAGCGTGAAGTATGTCCACGTCGAGCGCGGCGGCGAGACCGAGCGCTATTCGGCGGACCTGTTCGTCGTCGCCGGCGGGGCACTGAGTTCGGCCCAACTGATGCTGCGCTCCGCCGGGCCGAACCACGAGGGCGGGCTCGCCAACGGTTCGGACCAGGTCGGTCGCAACTACATGCGCCACAATCAATCGGTCCTGATGGCCTTCCTCAAGGAAGCCAACACGACGACGTTCCAGAAGACGCTGGCCTGCAGTGACTTCTACTTCGGCGACAAGGACTATCCCTATCCGATCGGCCTGATCCAGATGTGCGCCACGACGCATGGCGACCAGCTCCGCGGCGAGGAGGTGCCGCACTGGCTGAACGACTACCTGCCGCAGACGCCGTTCGACCTCGCCGCCGCCCATGCGCTCGACTTCTGGCTGTCGAGCGAGGACCTGCCGATCCCCGAGAACCGCATCCACTACGAGGGCGACAAGGTGTTCCTCGACCTGCAGGAGACCAGCATGGAGGCGCACCGGCAGCTGACCCGCCGGTTGGAGCATCTGATGAAGACCGCCGGGGCGGCGCCGTTCCTGCTGGAGCGCAGCCTCTATCTCGGCAAGGACATCCCGGTCGGCGGCACGGCCCATCAGGCCGGCACGATGAGGTTCGGCACCGATCCGAAGACGTCGGTGCTCGACGTCGACTGCAAGGCGCATGAACTCGACAACCTCTACGCCACGGACGCGGGCTTCTTCCCGTCGATCGGCGCCGTCAACCCGACCCTGACCATCATCGCCAACGCCTTGCGGGTGGCCGACCACCTGCGCGAGCGCCTCGGCGCCAAGGACGCGCCGGCGGCGCGGCCGGCCCTGGGCAACAGCTACGTCCTGGCCGGCCGCTCGCCCGAGCTGGAACCCGCCTGACGGCACGGCGAAACACGCCGAACGCGAGCACCGACGATGGCCGACCATCTCGAGATCATCGACAGGCGTTTCGCCAGCATGGTGCTGCCGAACGCGCCGCTGACCAGGCTCGGCGACGGCTTCGGCTGGCTCGAGGGACCGGTCTGGTTCGCCGACCAGCAGTGCCTGCTCGTCTCGGACCTGCCGAACGACCGCGTGATGCGCTGGACGCCGTCCGGCGGCCTGTCGGTGTTCCGCGAGCCGAGCGGCTTCGAGAACGGCCACACCCGGGACAGGCAGGGCCGCCTCGTCTCCTGCTCGCACCGGGGGCGCGTCACCCGCACCGAGCTCGACGGCGGCGTGACCGTGCTGGCCGACGCCTTCCAGGGCCGTCCGCTCAACTCGCCCAACGACGTCGTGGTGAGATCGGACGGCTCGATCTGGTTCAGCGACCCGCCCTACGGCGTCAACACCGACTACGAGGGCGGCAAACGCGAGGCGCTCCTGCCCGCCAACCTCTACCGCCTCGACCCGTCGGACGGGTCCCTGACGGTGGTGGCGGACGATTTCGTCGGGCCGAACGGGCTCGCGTTCTCGCCGGACGAGCGCCTGCTCTACGTGGCGGAGACGAGCGGCCAGTTCGACCCCGACGCCCACCGCTACATCCGCGTGTTCGACGTCTCGGAGGACGGGCGCCGGCTGGCCGGCGGCCGGGTGTTCCACACGGTCTCGCCCGGCAACAGCGACGGCCTCCGCGTGGACGAGGACGGCCACGTGTGGACCAGCGCGGGCGACGGCGTCCACTGCATCGCGCCCTCGGGCGACCTGCTCGGCAAGATCAAGGTGCCGTCCACGGTCGCCAACATCGCCTTCGGGGGCCGCCACCGGGCGCAGATGTTCATCTGCGCCTCCGACACGCTGTACTCCATCTTCACCAACGTCCGCGGAGCCCAGCGGCCATGACCATCGAGGCCCGGCGCGTCGCGCGCATCGACTTCACCGCGTCGGATCTGGCCGCCACCCTGGCGTTCTACGAGGCGCTGGGCTTCAAGCCCGGCGGGATCGTGCCGGTGGACGGCGTGGAACTGGCGCTGCTCGGCGTCACCGATGCGCGTGCAGAACGGCTGACGATGCGGCTCGGCGTCCAGGAGGTGTCGTTCCTGCGCTTCGACCCGCCCGGCCGCCCCTACCCCGACGACAGCACCTCGACCGACCTGTGGTTCCAGCACATCGCCATCACGGTGTCGGACATGCCGGACGCCCATGCCCGCGCCCTCGCGGCCGGCGCGCGGCCGATCACGCGGGATGGGCCGCAGACCCTGCCGGAGGCCGACGGCGGCGTCACGGCCTTCAAGTTCCGCGATCCCGACGGCCACCCCCTGGAACTGCTCTTCTTTCCGCCGGGCACCGACATCCCGCTCCGGCCTGCGGGCGAGGCCGATGCCCCGTTCCTCGGCATCGACCACACCGCCATGGCGGTGGGCGACGCCGCCGGCGTCCAGGCCTTCCTCGGCGGCCTGGGCTTTCGAGCGGTCGGCGTCACGGCGAACGGCGGCGTGGGACAGGAGCGGCTCGATGACGTCGCGGGCGACCGCTGCCGGGTCGTGCCGATGATGCCGCCGGAGGCGCCGCCCCACCTCGAGCTGCTCGCCTACGAGACGGGAATGCGCCGCCCGATGCCCGACGGCACGCGGGGCGACGACATCTGGTCGACGCGGGTCTGGATCGAGGTGGCAGCGCCCTCGGGCGACGATCTTCCGGGTGCCGTCGCCCTGCCCGGCGGCAATCGCGCGGCGCTGGTGCGCGACCCCGACGGCCACGCTTTCGTACTGGTCGAACCCGGCGAGCCGGAGTGACGGGTCAGCGAGGCCGGGGGCGTCGCGCTCGCGGCCGGTCCTCATCGGCAGCGTCGTCGGCGCCGGGGTCCGGATCCGCGCCCCTGCGGGCGCGGCGAAACGCCAGTTCGTCGTCGAGCGAACCCGGTGCGGGACGGCGGCGGCGGGCGCAGCCCGGCAGTTCGGACGGGATGTCGCCGTCCGCCGCCGCATAGGGCGAGCAGGGCCCGGCGGGCGCGCCCGGATCGGACTGCGCCCAGGCCGGCGGCCCGGCCCCGAGCCAGACCAGCAACGCCGAGACCGCTCGAACCCGACCCATCGCGCCATGCTCCGCCCCGACGCACCCGCCCGTAGCAGACCATGAGGCGGCATCACAAGCCGACCGAAGACACCGGCCCGCGCGCGACGGCGGGCCACGCCGTCCGGCCGGCGCGTCGTCCGCCGGGGAACAGGGACACGGGACGGCGGCTTATAGCCGGGACAATGACCAAACCATGAGCGAGGCCATGCCAGACGCCAGGACCCTCCTGCCCGACGAAGCGCCCCTGAAGGTGGCGGCGCTCGATCCCGACGGTCTGGCGATCCTGTCGGCCCATCTCCAGGACGCGGACGTCCAGGTCGGCGACATGGCCTTCCTGCCGGAGGCGAAGCGCTTCGCCCTCGCGCTGGCGCGGTTCGACTGGTACGCGGCCGCGCGGGGCCGCTGCGAACGCTGCGGCACCGGCATCCATTTCGAGCGCGTGACGCGCGTGCGCCGCGCCGGCTTCGCTCAGGACGCCGAGGCGGTGATGAGACTGCTCGCCATCTCGTTCACACCGACCGACACGCCGGCCGGCACCGTCATGCTGCATTTCGCCGACGACGGCGCGGTGCGGCTCGACGTCGAATGCCTGGAAGCCACGCTGTCCGACATCGGGCCGCGATGGCTCTGCGACGACCCGCCGGAGCGGGACGGCGTGCCGAGGGCGGCACAGGGCGTATGACCCGGCCCTGCCTGCGCCGATTGCACGGAGTTTGTTGCAACGGGGCAACAATGCCGGAGTCGGATCCAGGATAGGCTCGCTCGTCGCTGGTCCCTCACGGGTCGGCGGGTCGGCCGACCAGCATCCGCACGCGCCCATGTCTCATCCCCACCCACGCCCCACGGACGATCTCGCCGCCGACGCCGCGCTGTTGCTGATCCGCCTCGGGCTGATCGTCCTGGCCTTCGCCGTGCCGCTGAGCGCCGTCGTGTCACGCCGCGCCGTCTTCACGCTGCTGCCGATCGGTGGTGGACTCCTGGTCCTCGCCGCGACGCTGATGCCGCGGCCGGCGATCGGCCGCCGCCTCGCCTACGGACTGGCCACCGCGGCCGGCCTGGGCGGCGTGGTCCTCCTCGTCTGGTGCGCGGCGTCGATCCTTTGGACGCCATTTCCCGTCGACGCCGGCCTACGCTGGCTGAAGGAGGGCGGCACGATCGTGGCGGTCGCGATGGTGATGGCGATGCTGCCGGAGCGCACCCGCACCTCCAACCTCTACCTCTTCCCGATCGGCCTGGTGCCGGCCGGCATCGCCACCGCGGTCTTCGGCCTCGTCGGCGCGCAGCGGCTGAGCCTGTTCCCCGACGCGGACGCCACGCTGGTGCGCGCCGTCGTGAGCCTCGTGGTGCTGGTGTGGCCGGCGCTCGGCGCCCTCGCGGTCCGCGAGCGCTGGACGTCCGCGGCGCTGCTGGTGATCGGCATCACGCTCAGCGCCATGGCGGCCTGGACGCCGGTGGCGCTGACCGCCCTGGCGCTCGGCGCCATGGCGTTCGCGGCCGCGACCCTGTCGCCGCGGCGCGCCGGCGTCGCGCTCGGGGTCCTGGCCGGCGCCGTGCTGCTCCTGGCGCCCGGCATCCCCTTCGTCTTCGGGCCGTTCTTCGACCGGCTGGGCGACCTGACGGGGGGCAGCGTGCCGGAGCTCGGCGAGATGGCGCGGGCGCTCCACACCTGGGCGGCCCTCGTGGCCTCCGACCCCGCCCGGCTCGTGACCGGCCACGGGCTCGATCTGGCGGCGCGCGGGGCCGTGCTGGGCTATCTGCCGGCGGAGATCCCCCGCAGCCTCGCCTTCGAGATCTGGTACGACCTCGGGATCGTGGGGGCCCTGGCCGCCACCACGGTGGCCTACAGCGGCTGCGTGATGGCCGGGCGCACGTCGCTGGCCGTCGCCCCGTTCCTCCTGGCCGAGATCGTCTCGGGCCTCACCTTCGCGCTCTGGGGCCTCGACACGACCGAACTCTGGTGGGTGACGACGCTCTCGGTCGGGGCCCTCGCCTTCGCGGTGGTGATCCGCGGGCAGTACCGCACCGAACGGCCGCAGGCGACGGTCGTGCCGGCCGCCGTGGCGGTCGGGGTCCGCCGGCGAGCGCTGCCGTGACGGCCTGACAGACGCCAGCGGCCGCGCTGCGGCGCATCGCGGTCAGGCAATGCGGCGGGTGCGCTCGCCGAACTGCGTGGCGAAGAACGTGTGGTAGGAGCCGCGCCGCGCCATCAGCTCGTCGTGGGTGCCGAACTCCACGGCCCGGCCATGCTCGATGACGCAGATGCGGTCGGCGTCGACGATGGTCTGGAGCCGGTGGGCCACCACGATCGTGGTGCGCCCCACCCTCAGCTCGTCCAGCGCCTTCTGCACCTCGCGCTCGGATTCGCTGTCGAGCGCCGCCGTCGGCTCGTCGAGCAGGATGATCGATGCCTTCTTGAGGAAGGCCCGGGCGATGGCGATGCGCTGGCGCTGGCCGCCGGAGAGCTTCGCGCCCTGCTCCCCGACCTCCGTGTCGAAGCCGCGGTCGAAACCCATGATGAAGTCGTGGGCGTGGGCGCGCCGTGCCGCGCCGACGATCTCGGTCTCGGTGGCACCGGGGCGCCCGAGCGCGATGTTGTCGCGGATCGAGCCGCGGAACAGGAAGACGTCCTGGGCCACGAACGCGATGGCGTCGCGCAGCGAGCGGGTGTTCACCGTCGTGACGTCCTGCCCGTCGATCCGCACCGTGCCGGACTCGGCTTCGTAGAGGCGCTGCACCAGGCTGACGATGGTCGACTTGCCGCCGCCCGACGGACCGACGAGCGCGGTGGTCTTGTCGGGCTCGGCCACGAGGTCGAGCCCGTCCAGCACCGTCTCGCCCGGCCGGTACGAGAACGACACCGCCTGGAGGTCGATGCGCCCCGGCCCCGGCAGCAGGTCGGGCCGCGCCGCGTCGCCGGCGTCGGGCAGCGGCTCGTCGAGGAGGTCGTAGACGAGGCGGGCGCCCACGAGGCTGTTCTGGAGGTCGAGGTTGAGGCGACCGAGGCGCTTCGCCGGCTCGTAGGCGGAGAGCAGCGCCCCCATGAAGGCGAAGAACGAGCCCGGGTCGCTGTGCGCCACCGCGACCTTCCAGCCGCCGTAGAGGATGATGATCGAGACCGCGACCCCGCCGAGCGTCTCCGACACCGGGCTCGACAGCGCGATGCCGATCGCCATGCGGTTGGCGGCCTTCTCGACCTCGCTCACGGCGCCCGCCATCCGGGCCCGCATGGCGGCTTCGAGGTTGAAGCTCTTGACGATGCGGATGCCCTGGGCGGTCTCGCCCATGTGCTTCATGATCTCGGCCGATCCATCGAAGGAGCGGCGTGCCGCGCGCCGCACCTTCTTCATCAGCCGGCTCAGCATGAGCACCCCGACGGGGGCGACCGACAGGGCGATCAGCGACATCAGCGGGTCGTTGTAGACCATCACGGCGGCGAGCCCGACGACCGTCAACACGTCGCGGCCGGCGGAATTGATGATGAACTGCACGGCGTCGCGGGCGCCGTTGGCCGCCATGGCGAGCCGCGCCATCAGCTCGCTCGAATGGCGGTCCGCGAAGAACCGCACCGGCTGGTGGAGCAGGTGGTCGTAGACGCGGTTCTGCAGCGACGCCACGATCCGGTTGCCGGCCCGCGACATGAGGATCAGCTGGCCGCAGGTGGCGAGGCCGCGGACCACGTAGAGGAAGGCCACCGCGACGGCGAGGTTGCGCAGCATCTTGAAGGCGCCCGGCTCGGCGACGTTCATCCCCGTCATGCCGTTGACCACGGGCCGGAGCAGCGCGACGGAGCCGACCGAGGCCGCGGCGCTGACCGCCATCAGGCACAGCGCCAGCGCATAGGCGCCGGCATGGGCGCGGGCGTGCTCCGACATCAGGCGGCGGATTAGCGGAAGGGACCGGCTCTCCACCTCGGCGGGGGCCGTCTCGCGTGTCGGCATGGGACTCCTCGGACCCGTCCGGCGGCGGCCGAGGGGTGGACGGGGTCGGGTGCGACCCCCGTCGCGGCGATCCTTAGACCATCCGGGCCGGGCGGGCCAATCGGGCTGCCGTCAAGGCCGCGTTCGGGGTGCATCAGGGCGGCGGCGCCCAATAGCCTTTCAGGCCCTCGTCGCATGACGACTGACAGTTAGTCGACAGCGCGATCTCCGCCGTGCCGGGCGGAAGTGCGACGGACAGGATCTGGACTTCGCGGTCGGCATCCCGTCCGCGGTCGAGGCAGCGACGCCACAGCGTACGGGCGGTGCCGTCGGCCGGGTGGATCGCGAAGCAGAGCGACGACACCCCCGGCGGGGCGTCATCGGCCAAGGCGAGGCCGAAGCCGAGGTCGACGTGTGACAGCCCGGCCACCGGCACGTTGAGGATCGAGGGCGGCACCGTCCCGATGTCGGAGACGGACGGGCCGAGCCCTTCCGCCGCCGCCAGCGAGGCCCAGGCCGAGGTCGGCGCCGCGCGCACCAGGGGCTCGCCGCCGGACACGGGCCTCAGCGTGACCGTGATGCGGGGCGACACCAGCGCGCGAAGCCGGGGCGAGGTGTCGATGCTGAAGCCGGTCACCGTCCGGTCGGGCGGAGCAGGCGTCCCGTCGGCCAGCGCCTCGAACTCGGTGGCGTTGTCCACCAGCGGCGACAGCACGAAACCCGAAATCCCGATCCCGGACAGGAACTGATACGGCCGCTCCTGCCCATCGGCGAAGCGCACCGTCACGGCGAGCGGCGGGGGCCTGTAGAGGAAGGCTGCCAGGCGCCCGAGGAGCGTCGGGCGGACGTCCACGGTGGCGAAAACGGCCCGCGGGCTCGGCCCGTCCGAGACGGATTCCACCGGCACCATGTCGCCGAAGCCGACATCCGAGCGCCGTGGCTCGCCGAGGACGAGCGGTGCCGGGACGTCGCGGCGTCGCAGCGCCAGGAGTTCGCCGATGTGGCGCTCGGGCCGGTAGAGCCGCAGGAGGTCGAGCCACAGAGCGCCCTCCGTGAGGTTGGGGTAGCGGTGGTCGAGGCCCATGGCGGCGAACCTGTTCTCCGGGCCGAACAGGATCCATCGGGGCGCGTTCGGTCCCGCCAGGAAGGCGCGGTTGGCGGCGAGCAGAGCCGGCGTGTAGGTCGAGTATTCCTGGAAGCTCGGGCGGGGGCGATAGTCGAGGCCCGCGGCGATGACCCGGCTCTGCTGCGACGGGATGACGTCGACGCCCCCCGAGAAGGCCGGCAGCGGCGCGGACGCGGCGAGGTCGCGCCAGGTCTCCGCCTTGTCGGCGCGGCGCGCGTTCGCGAAGGCGGAGGGGTCCCGCGCGAGGTCGACGGCCGCGGCGAACTGTGCGGCCGGCCCGAGGACGAAGGTCCTCCATCCGGTCGCCGCCGCGACAGCCCCGGGGCTCGCGACGCCCGCCAGGGGTCCGGCCAACGACAGGCCGACCGATGCGGTGGCCGCCACGGCCGCGACACAGACGAGCGCCATCAGGCGGGGCCGAACGGGGCCGAACCGGGCCGACGCCACCACGGCCGCGGCGAGTGCCGCCCCGTCCCAGGCGATGAGCGTGTGGCCGTCCTGGCGGACGAAGCCGGCCTTGAACAGCACCAGCAGCACCCAGGCGAGGCCGAGCGGCACGGCGAGCCGCGATCCCGTTCGAGGGAGCTTCACCGCCCATTCCACCGCGCAGGTCAGGGCGACCATCGATCCGCAGGCGGCGAGGAAGACGACGAGTTCGCGGCGGCTGCCGTCCATCGCCATGGCCTCGCTGTAGCCGGCCACGACCTCGCCCTGCTGCCGCAAGAAGGCCGGCAGATCGGCCGGACTCTGGCCGTAGAGCCCGTCCGCGAACAGGAAGCCCAGGACACAGGGGACGGTGAGGATGGGCAGGCGCCGACGCAGCAGCGCGGCGCCGTCGCCGAGCAGGAACAGCGGCAGCGCCGCCAGCGGGAAGCTCATCTTGGCGAGGCCGATCATGCCGGCCGCGAGGGCCATCGCGGCCGTCACGGCTCTCGCGGCGGCTCCGGGCCGGTCGCGCGACAGGAGGAGGAGAAACGGCAGCAGCGGCAGGGCGAGGAAGACGCTGTCGGGGTGGCCGATCGAGAAGGCGGCGACGATCCCGACCGTCACGACGGCGCCGGCGAGCGCGGGCGGCCGGCGCCCCGCCAGCAGCACGGTGCCGGCCCCGAACAGGAGGCAGATCGCGAGCAGCAACGGCAGCGTGACGGACAGGTAGGCGCCGTTGAAATAGCCGGTGACCAGCGGCGATGCCGGGCCGTACGTGAAGGCGACGTCGACGCCCCAGCGCAGGCCCTTGTCGGCCGCCTCTCCCATGGCGGCGACCCAGGACGCGTCGAGCCCGAGCTGCGGCATGACCGGCGTGAAGGGACGAAAGGCCGACACCGCCACCCAGGCGCCGAGCCCGACGGCAGCCGCGGCGGAGGCCGCCGCCCCGGCGACGCGGGTCCGCCGCGTCGGCGGTTCGGGCGGCGCGGGACGGTCGCTGGTGAAGGTCATGGCATCCCGCTGGCCCGGCGTACCGGCACGTCCGTTCGGAGCGGACCAGTAGTGGGGCGGGGCCGGCGGGACAAGCCGCGGGCCGCAACCGCGATCACGCCGGAACGGACGAGAGAAGCGCCACAGGCGGGCAACGACGCCCCCGCTGGGGCGTTGGCGCCGGCAGGCCTGCGGCGAACGCGCCGCACCTGGACCGGAAGGAGCCCCCACATGTCCCGTCGAGCCCTCGCGGTCGCGGCCGCCCTCGCCACCTTCGTGCCCGGCGCGGCCCTCGCCGCCCCGCCCGCCCCCGCGATGGCCCCGGCGGCCGACGTGGCCGACCCCACCGGAGCCCACGCGGCGATCGCCCAGGCGCAGGAGCGGCTGGCCGAGATCGACGCCACCATCACGGTGCTGCAGGAGGACGTCGACAAGCTCGACGGCGCCGCAAAGCAGAGGGCGGAAGCCGCCGTGGCGGCGCTGAAGGCTATCCGCGACACCTACCGCAAGGAGATCGACGGCGTCGTGGCCCAGGGCCGGCAGATGACGACGGCGCAGCTCTCGGCGGTGCGGTCGGCGCTCACCGCCCCCTGGACGCAGTTCGAACAGGCGCTCGACCAGGACGTCTCCCTGCTGCAGCTCGACGTCGCGCAGCGCAAGGCCCTCGTCGAGGCCCGGATCAGGGCCGAACAGGCCTATTGGCAGAGCGTCATCGCCGATCTCAAGACGGCGGCGACGAGTCTCACGGCCGAGCAGCGCGCCGCCATCGACGCCCGCATCGGCGCCGTGACGGCGCGGGCCGAAGCGGCGCAGATCCGGCTGACGCGGCTCTCCCACGCCGGCCAGACCGCCTGGTCGGCCCTGAAACAGGGCTTCGTCAACTCCCGCCAGGTCTTCGACGACACCTATCGCGGCACCCGCTGACGCCGATCGGACCTCGCCCTCGATCGCGCGAGGCCGATTCGAGGTGGCAGATCGACGGCCGCGGCGGCGAGCGGCCTCGTCGTCGCCGGATCGGCTCACGGGAGTGTCGTCTCACAAATGCCACAGCTCCGCTGATGTTGGACCCCGGGTCGACGCCGGGGTTCCGGCCCGCATCGCGCTCCTGTAGTTTACAGGTCACGATCGGGCTCAGGATTCGGGCGGGACTTCATGCGTCATCACATCAAGGGCGGCCTCATCGCCGCGTTGGGCCTCCTCTCGGGCACCGCGCTGGTCCAGGCCGCCGACCTCCCGGCCCGCACCGCGCCGGTGCCGGTCTTCATCGCCCCCATCGTGAGCAATTGGGGCGGCTTCTATGCCGGCTCGACCTACGGCTACGACTTCACCCATTTCCGCACGCGGGAGGGCAACGGCCCGACGCGCAGCCTGAGCAAGTCCGGCCAGAGCGGCGGCGGTTTCGTCGGCTACAACTACCAGGTCGGCCACGTCGTGGTGGGCGCCGAAGGCGGCATCGACCTCAACCTCGTGCGCGGCAACGAGAACGCCTCCGTGGCGGGCCTGCCCACCCATCTCGACAGCCTGTACGACATCCGCCTGCGCGGCCGCCTCGGCTACGAGTTCGGCTGGTTCATGCCCTTCGTGGCGGGCGGCGCCGTCATCAACGAGAGCTACCAGTCGACCGTGGCGCCGCTCAACGCGTCGGGCGCCAACCACCAGTCGGTGGGCTACACGATCGGCGCGGGCGTCGACGTCAAGCTGAACCCGGCCGGCTATCTCGGCCTGCAGAACAGCTTCCTCGCCAGCCTGCTCGGGCCGTTGGTCGTGCGCGTCGAATACCTGCACGACAGCCTGCCGAACTCGGCCTATGCCTTCGACGGCCGCACGTTCCGCACCCACTCGGACAGCGACATCATCCGCGCCGCGATCATCCAGCGCTTCGGCGACAACCCGCCGCGTCCCTACATCGATGCCGCGACCCATCAGGTGAACTGGGCCGGCGGCTACGGCGGCGTGTTCGGCGGCGGCGGCTTCATCACCCCCGAGACCAAGAACCTGCTCGGCGGAGGCAAGACCAAGTTCGATACGTCGGGCGCCCAGGGCGGCCTGTTCACCGGCACGAACTTCATCTTCCGCGACCATTACATGCTCGGCTTCGAAGGCTCGACCGCCTACACCGACATCGAGGGCAAAGGCGCCGAGCCGACCGGCCCGACGCATTTCCGCAACTACATCAACGCGGACCTGCGGGCGCGCGCCGGCTATGCCTTCGGCTCCTACCTGCCGTTCGTGTCGGCCGGCTTCGCCTATGGCCGTTCGGAGCAGATCAACACCGTCACCGGCTCGCAGCTCGGCCGCGTCAACAACGAGGCGATCGAGGCCGGCGCCGGCCTCGACTACCGCATCTCCGAGCGGGTCTCGGTGCGCGGCGAGTACATCCACGAGTTCGGGATCAACGACAAGATCGTCAACCTGAACAACACCAACTTCGCCAAGCAGTCGATCGAAGCCGACTTCTTCCGCGTCGGTGCCGCCTACCACTTCGAGTGAGACGGCGGGCGCGTCTCCGGGCCGCCCTACCCTACGCCGCCCCCGTCAGGACCCGCATCCGGCCCCTCGTGCAGCGAGGGAACCCGGATGAGGGTCTCCCGCTTCGATCTCCCGCCCGTGCCGCCCTCGCCTTCACGCGGCGTCCAGCGGATAGGCGGCCTCAACCACGTAGGGGCCGCCGCCCACCGAGGCGCGCGCCGAGTAGAGCACGAACTTCTCGGCTTCGAAGCGCCGGGTGAGGAACCCGCGCGTCCCGAGATAATGGGCCACGGCGGTCTGCGACCCGTTGCGCACGCGCGCCAGCGTGACGTGGGGCACGAAGCGGCGGGGCTCCGGGGGGATCCCGATCCGGCGCAGCCGCCGCTCCTGTTCGGCCTGGAGCTCAACCAGGGCCGGCGAGGGCTGGGCCTTGGCCACGATGGCGCGGGGCTTGTCGCCGCCGAAATGGTCGAGCCCCTCCAACGTCACCGTGAAGGGCTTGCGGCGGATGCCCGACATCACCTCGTCGACGGCGTCGGCCGTCTCGCCGTCGATGTCGCCGATGAAGCGGAGGGTGAGGTGGTAGTCGCCGGCGTCGATCCAGCGCGCCCCCGTCAGGCCGCCCCGCAGCAGCGCGAGCTCATCGCCGAGATCGGGCGGGATCTCGAGGCCCATGAACAGACGGGGCATGGCTGAGCTCCTGGATTCGATGCCCGACACGCCGGAAACCTAACCAAGGTCGCGGGGCTGGCGCCACGCCTCTTTTCGATCTGTCCGAAGCGAATCGACGCTGCTCGCCGCGCCGGCCGGCGGCGGCGGGGCACCGTGCGCGACCGCGTCGGCCGGAGCGCAGACGCGCCCGCCCGCGCCGCGGCGACGCTTCTCCGCCACGCGATCTTGGTCTAGACGGGGCGGGCCATCGATGGAGCGCCCCATGCCGGAACCGAGCGATCAGTTCAAACGCGCGCCCAAGCGCAAGCCGTCCCGGGGCAAGCACGTGGCGATGTCGGCCGACGACAAGGCGGCCTATGCCAAGCTCATCGAGGAGCGCGTCGAACGCGAGAAGGCCTACGGCCGTCACCTTCCCGGCAGCGACAAGGCCCGGTGAGGGGCGGCGAAGCCGGGCCGCTCACTTCGGCGGCGCCCATTGGGCCGCCTTGACGAATTCATCGACGAACCGCGCCGTGTCGATCTCCTGCACGACCGTCACGGCGCGCACGCCCATCTCCTTCGGCGCCAGCGCCTCCGGCCAGACATGGGCATGCCCATAGTCGGGGCCGCCCGCGACGTCGACGTCCATGAAGGCGTCGACCGACCGCGTCACCAGCGACGGGTCGACGGCGATCGCCGCCGCCATCTCGTCCCACAGCGGCAGGGGCTTGACGTATTTCGCCAGGTACGTGGTGAGCGGGGTCTTCGCCACCGCGATCCTGTCCATCAGGGCTGGGGTCATGATGATGGAGTTCGACACGTCGCCGACGGCCGTGACCTTGGGCCAGGGCGCCGTCAGCGCGATGTGGGCGGCTTCGGGGTCGAAGATCAGGTTGAAGTCGGAGGCGTAATCGGCGTTGCCGGTGACCGACATCACCGCGGTGTCGAGCAGCCCGCCCATGAAGACGAGCTGCTTCGCATCCGCGGCGAAGCTCGGGTCCATGCGGATCGCCAGGGCGATGTCGGTGAGGGGGCCGGCGGCGATCACCGTCACCTGATGCGGATGGGCGTGGACCTGGTTGATGAGGAAGTTCGCCGCCGACCCCGGCTGGGGCGGCGTGGTGGGCAGACCCTCGTCGAGGTGGGGCAGCGACGGCTCCTGCGCCGCGACGCCGTCGATGGCGCCGATGCCGCCCCAGGCGCCCTTCCAGGGGATCTTGCCGTATCGATGCTCCCAGAGCCTCATCTCCGGGACCGATCGCATCAGCGGGTAGACGGCGCCGTTGACGACCGGGATGTCGGGCCGCCCCGCGATCTCGAGGAAGCGCAGCAGGCGCGCCGCCTCGTCGTTCTCCCAGCCGTCCCCCGTCACCACCGTGAGGCCGAGCACGCCGACCTGCGGGTTGGAGATCAGCGGCAGGATGGCCTGCATGTCGGTGCCCCCCGGCCCGGCGAAGTCGTTGTCCATCAGCACGAGGGTCTTCGGCGCGTCCTTGGCGACGTCCTTGGGCGCCTCCGCCGCCGGTGCCTGTGCGGCCGCGGGCGCGGCGCAGCACAGGACCATCA
Source organism: Lichenihabitans sp. (assembly GCA_965214345.1). Classification (GTDB taxonomy): domain Bacteria; phylum Pseudomonadota; class Alphaproteobacteria; order Rhizobiales; family Beijerinckiaceae; genus Lichenihabitans. Next base: position 86,676 of record CBDCBJ010000002.1, read on the forward strand.
GTGCGACGGCGGGGCCGAGGCGGGCTGAACTCAGGGGCGGCATCGCGGCATGGCTCCGGCATCGGTCGGGCCGCCACCTTCCCGTCTCGCGGCGACCGAAGCAACCATCATCGGCTCCGCGCCCCGCGCAGCGCCACGGTGATCCGCTCGGCCAGGATCTCGGCCACGAGGGCCGCCACGGCCCCGGCGGCGGCACCCGCGGCCTTCACCTCGGCGTCGTGCAGCCGCCCGTGCCGCCCCGCCACGAGGGTCTGGGCGGCTTCGAGCAGCCCCGCCACCGCCACGAGGCCCAGGAACCAGCCGACACGACCGCGCGGGTGGCCGAACATCAGCAGCATGCTGACCAACGCGAAGGCGGCGAAGCGCTCCTGGTCGGCGCCGAAGGGCGTCTCGGGGCGGAACGCGATCGGCGACAGGGTGACGAAGGCCACGGCGACGAGGGTCAGCCAGAACAGGATCCGCGCCGCCCGGCGCAGCGGATGCGGCGGCGCCGAAGCCGGGTCCTTCAATGCTTGAAGTGCCGCATGCCCGTCAGCACCATGGCGATCCCCGCCGCGTCGGCGGCGGCGATCACCTCGGGGTCGCGCAGCGAGCCGCCCGGCTGGATCACCGCGGTAATGCCGGCCGCGACAGCCGTTTCGAGCCCGTCGGCGAAGGGAAAGAAGGCGTCCGACGCCATGATGGCGCCCCGCGCCAGCGACCGGGCCTCGCCGGCGGCCGCGGCGGCCTCCTCGGCCTTGCGGACCGCGATGCGGACGGAATCGACGCGGCTCATCTGCCCGGCGCCGATCCCGACCGTCGCGCCGTCCCGGGCGAACACGATGGCGTTCGACTTCACGTGTTTGACGACGCGGAAGCCGAGCCGCAGGTCGGCCATCTCCGCCGTGGTCGGGACGCGCCGGGTCACGACCTGGAGCTCGGCATCGTCGACCGACGCGGCATCCCGCTCCTGCACCAGGAAGCCGCCGGCGACGCTGCGCCACAGCGTGCCGGGCGCCCGCCGGTCGGGCAGCCCGCCGGTGAGCAGCAGGCGCAGGTTCTTCTTGGCACCGAGGATGACACGGGCGTCCTCGTCGGCGTCGGGCGCGATGATGGCCTCGGTGAAGATCTTGGCGAGTTCGGCGGCGAGCGCCGCGTCGACGCGGCGGTTCACCGCCACGACACCGCCGAAGGCCGAGACGGGGTCGCAGCGCAGCGCCCTGGCATAAGCCTCGGCCGGCGTGGCGCCGGTGCCGACGCCGCAGGGGTTGGCGTGCTTGATGATGGCGACGGCGGCCGGGCCGGCGGGATCGAACTCCGCCACGAGCTCGAAGGCGGCATCCGCATCGCCGATGTTGTTGTAGGACAGGGCCTTGCCCTGCATCAGCCTCGCCGAGCCGACGCCCGGCCGCGCGTCGAGCGTCCGGTAGAAGGCAGCGCTCTGGTGCGGGTTCTCGCCGTAGCGCAGCGCCTCCTGCAGGGTGCCGCCGAGCGCCCGGTAGGTCGGCGTGGTCTCCAGGGCGTCGCCGGCGAGATGGTCGGCGATGGCGGCGTCATAGGCGGCGGTGCGCGCATAGGCCTTCTGGGCGAGGCCGCGCCGGACCCGCAGCGTCGTCGCGCCTCCATGGGCCTCCATCTCGGCCCTGACGACCGCGTAATCGGCGACGTCGACCACGACCGCGACGTCGTCGTGGTTCTTGGCGGCGCCGCGGATCATGGCGGGGCCGCCGATGTCGATGTTGGCGATGCACTCTTGGCGCGCGCCGCCCCGCGCCACCGTGGCCTCGAAGGGATAGAGGTTGACCACGAGGAGGTCGATCGGCCTGATGTCGTGGGCCAGCATGGCGGCCTCGTGGCTGGGGTTCTCGCGGATGGCGAGGAGCCCGCCGTGCACCAGCGGGTGCAGCGTCTTCAGCCGGCCGTCCATCATCTCGGGGAAGCCGGTGATGTCGGCGACCTCCGTGACGGGCAGGCCGGCCGCCGCGAGCGCGTCCCGCGTGCCGCCGGTCGACACCAGCGCCACGCCGCGGCCGTGGAGGAACGCGGCGAAATCGACGAGCCCCGTCTTGTCCGAGACCGAGAGCAACGCGCGTTCGATGCGGCGCAGATCGCTTGCCATGCCGATGAGGTTCCCCGATGGGCCGATGTCGAGGCGGCCTTAGCACGGGTCGGATGCCGCGCGAACCCCGACGCAGGCGAGCGTCAGGCCGCCATCTCGACCTCGCCGGCCGACGTCGCCGGCGCAGCCACCGCCGCGCCGCGGCCCTCGTCGACGCTGATCCGGTTGCGCCCGGCGCGCTTGGCGGCGTAGAGCGCCTCGTCTGCCGCCTTGACCAGACCGGCGACGTCGTCTTCGGACCGGGGACGCAGGGTCGCGACGCCGATGCTGACGGTCACCAGTCCCCTCGCGGCCCCGGCATGCGGGATGGCGAGGTCCTCCACCGAGGCCCTGATGCGCTCCGCCACGGCCAGCGCTCCCGCGGCATCCGTGCCGGGCAGCACGGCCAGGAACTCCTCGCCGCCGAAGCGGGCCACGACGTCTCCGGGACGGAGCAGGCCAGCCTTCATGGCGGCGGCGACGGCCCGGAGAGCCCGGTCCCCCTCTTGGTGGCCGTGGTGATCGTTGAACAGTTTGAAATGATCGACGTCGAGCATGAGGAGCGAGATCGGGACCCCGCCGTCGATGGACTGCCGCCACCGCACGTCCATCTCGGCCTCGCAGGCACGCCGGTTCGTCAAGCCGGTCAGGCCATCGACGGCCGCCATGACGGTGAGTTCGTCGGCCGCCACCATGAGGGCGCATTCCGCCGCAGCGCGTCGGCCGATCTCGCGTCGAAACAGGAAGCACAGGGCCACGGTGGCGGCGCAGAGCAAGGCCAGAACCGATCCCATGACCAGCGACTTCCGCCACCAGGCCGCGAAAATGTCGTCGACCGACATGTTGACGGCCAGGATCAACGGCAGGTCGCCGATATGGCGGAAGGTGAAGAGGCGTTCCACCTTGTCGATCGCCGCCTGACCGGTGAACTGGCCGCTCGGGGCCGCCATGAAGCGGGGAAAAGCTTCGTTGCGGCTCACGTCGCGCCCGATGTCCCCATCGTGAGACGGCTGGCGGATGACGATGCGGCCGTCCGTCGCGATCAGCGTGATGGTGCCCCTGGGGCCCACGTCCAGGTGTTCGAACAGGTGCCGGAAATAGGCCAGACGCAGTGACGCCTCGACGATGCCCCTGAAGGCCCCGTCGGGGGACGGCAGTCTGCGGCTCAGCGAGATCCGAACGTCGCCTTCGATCTGGCTCGGGTAGGGATGGCTGATGTAGAGCCCGACGTCGGGCCTGTCCCGATGGATCACGAACTGCTCGCGCGACACCCGGTTCGGACGGGCGGGCGCCGACGCCATGGAGTCCTCGACGACGTTGCCGTCCCGGTCCGTCACCTTCAGGGTGCCGACGTCTTCCGCGCCCGCCGCCGCATCGAACAGGGCATGGCGACGGACGTCCGGGCTCGCCTGGTCGATCCCCGGATCGCTCAGCCGTTCACCCACGCCGCGGATCGCCGAGTCGAGGATGGTGACGTTGCGGGCGATGTCGTGTTCCAGCGCGCGGACGAGATTGTCGGAGGCCTGCTGGGCCTGCAGCCACGCGTCCCGCCGACCGTCGATAATGACGAGGGCGCCGAGCGCCAACATGCTCAGGGCCAAGCTCACCCCGAAGGCCGTCAATCGCCGGGACACGAGCGCGGCCCGTCGGTCACGCCCTTCGTCTCGATGCCGGGGGGCCGCATGCGTCATCCGAACCCTCCCTCGGCCGCGAGTTCCCATGCGCCGGAACGCTACATGGACCATCCTCTATGGAGCCTTGAGAGGCACGGGATCACGCCCCGGGCCTGCCGGCACCGATCCCGCGGACCCCGGCCCGAACCGTTCACGGTGGCGGATCGGCGCGGCGTGCTCGGCTCGTGGCGGTGGCCTTCACCGGCCGCGCGGGCGTCAGGCCGAAAGGCCGCGGGCCGTCTCCCGTTCGAGGGTCCAGGCGACGACCGACAGCTCCGGCGCCTCGCCGCGCACGACGATCTGCTCCATCCGTCGCGGCCCCTCGGCGGTGGCGAAGAAGATGCTCTCCTCGACCGCCACCGGAAGGCCGCCGGCCTGGAACAGCCAGCGCTCGCCGTCGGGACAGGCGATCACGACCGCCGCACCGTACCGGGCGGGCGCCGTCCGGACGCTCGGATGGAGGTGGAAGCGGATCGCGAAGGGCTGAGCGCTGATCCGGCGGCCCTCGGCCGGCACGAGCCGGTCATCCCCGGCGAGGCGGGTGCCATCGGGGGAGAGCCACAGGCGACGCGCGTGGAGCGCGCCGGTGCGGCGCAGGTAGCCGTCGTGCGACAGGTCGAGGGTCGCGCCGTCCGGCCCTTCGGCGCGCTCCACCCGGACGACGAGAGGTCCGGCGTAGAGCAGCCCGTGCAGGGGCCCGCGATGCGCGAAGCGGCTCGACGATCGGTCGCCGAGCACGAGCGTCGAATGTGCCGCCGTGGCGCGCGAGGCATCGCGCGCCGCGGGCTGCGCCTCCGACGCCGCGCCGCAATTGACGACGAGGCGCTGCGGGCCGTGCGAGAATTCGAAGGCCAGCGTCCCGGCATGGGCGCGCGCCGCGAAAGCGACCGGCGGCGGGGCGCCGGCGTCGACGATCAGGCTGGCGTCGCCCGCGTCGAGCCGCTGGTAGCCCGAATAGCGCGCGTTGGTCAGCGTGGCGCCCCGTGCGTCGTCATAGGCCAGCACGGTCGCCAGCACGTCGGGGCGGGTCGTCCCCATGCCGTTGAACAGCGCCAGGGCGCCGTCGCCGTGGCGGAGGCCGCGGAGCATCGGGATGATCCGGTCGATGGCGTTGAGCAGCGGCGGCGGCGGCGGCACGCCGCGCGCCACATAGGCCTGCCGCAGCGGCAGGAGATCGAGCAGCAGGTCGAGCAGCGCCTGGGGATCGCGGCTGATGTGGCCGCCGTCCGGCAGGATCTGTCGGCCGAGCTCGTCGCCGAGGAGGCGGGACGCCTTGCGCTGCAGGCGCGACAGCCCGTCGGCACAGAGCGCCACCTCGCAGAGCGCCACGAGCGCGGTCAGCCGGGCGCCTCCGCCGAGGCCGCGGTCGACCGCCGCGAGCAGCGTGTCGGCCTGGCGGGCGAGGCTGCGGGTGAAGCGCCGGTAGAAGACCCGATCGGCGCCGTCGAGGATCAGCGGGGACTGGCTCAGCCAGCTCAGCAGGCGGCGGGCCACGACGTCGGGGCGCCAGCTCGGCGACGGGCCGGCGTGGCGGTTGCTGGACCGGCCGCCGTTGGCGATCCAATCGCCGACCAGGGCGCGCGCGTTCACCCGGGCCAGCGCCGTGTCGGCGGCGCGCAGGTGGCGCAGCCAGCCGAACCCGGCGAGCGACGCCGCCCAGGCCTCGCTCGGCGGATCGACGTCGAACGGCGAGAGGCCGCGGGTGTTCATCGCCTTGCCGTCGAAGACGAAATAGCCGGAGTAGATGTCCGACGCGACCGTCGGGTCGGCGGTGCGGATGTCCTGCGGCGCGATGATCAGGCGCTCGGGGACCCGGTTGCGCCGGGCCGCGAGGCCCCGCAGCGGAAAGCGGGCCGCATAGCCGAACCTTCGGATCCGCCAGGCCAGGACGAGTGCGGCCAGTCGAGCACGATCCGCGACGGTCTCCTCCCCCACGCCTCGCCACCCCGCCGAATCACCGTCGCCCCGCTGCGGGGCCGACGCGCCACATCCATCGGCCGGCAGGGTTAATTGGTCCTTACCACGCCCTTCTTGAGGATGACGTTGCCGTAGAGGCGCCGCTCTCCCGTCGCCACCACGACGAAGCAGGCCGCCGTGCGGGCGTAGAAGGCGAAGCGCTCGAGCTTGTGCAGGCTCGAGCCTCCGCTTTGGTGGCGGGCGAGGGCCTCGCGGAAGCTGTCGAAGATGGGCTGCTCGGCCTCGGGAGCGCCCACCACCGCCATGCACCAGGCGGCCTCGGGCACGAAATCGTCGAGCGGCATGACCGACAGGATCGCGTTGAGCACGGCATCGGCCGGCACGCCGTCGAGCCTCACGACGGGCGGACCCGAGGAGGTGGCGGGAAAATTGGCGTCGACGATCGCGATCTCGTCGCCATGCCCCATGGACCGCAGCGCCGATAGCAGGTCGGGCGTGAGCAGCGGATCGAGACCCTTGAGCATCGTGGCTCCTCCGTCGGGCCGCGCCTCAGGCCGTCTTGGCGACCGTTTCCTTCTGCAGCGCCACGAGCCGCCCGATGCCGGCCCGCGCCAGGGCCAGCATGGACCCGAGCTGCTCCTCCGTGAAGGGGGCATTCTCGGCCGTGGCCTGCACCTCGACGAGGCCGCCGCTGCCCGTCATCACGAAATTGGCGTCCGTCTCGGCCGTCGAATCCTCCGCATAGTCGAGGTCGAGCACGGGTTCACCCTTGACGATGCCGCAGGACACCGCGGCGACCTGGTCGCGGAGCGGCATGTGTTTCATCATGGATCGGTGGTGCATCCAGGCGAGGCAATCGTGCAGGGCGACCCACGCCCCCGTGACGGCGGCGGTGCGGGTGCCGCCGTCGGCCTGGATCACGTCGCAATCGACCGTGACCTGGCGCTCGCCCATGCCCTGGAGATCGACGACCGCGCGCAGGCTCCGGCCGATCAGCCGCTGGATCTCATGGGTTCGGCCGGACGGGCGGCCCGAGGCCGATTCCCGCTTGGTGCGGGTCGCGGTGGCGCGGGGCAGCATGGAATATTCCGCCGTGACCCAGCCGCGCCCCTGTCCGCGCAGCCAGGGCGGCGGCCTGTCCTCGAGCGAGGCGGTGCAGAGCACGTGCGTGTCGCCGAACCGCACGAGGCACGAGCCTTCGGCATGTCGGGCGACACCGCGCTCGAGCGTCACGGGACGCAGCGTGGAGGCATCACGGTTCGAGGGTCGCATGGGTGGCTCCGACGCGCGAGTGCGGGGACCCGCGAAGAGACGCGCTTCTATGTCATCCGGAAGGCGTGGGCAACGAAGCCATGGCGGCGCGGGATCGCCGCGTTTCAGCCGCCCCAGCCTGGTCGGCCGAGATCACGTCGGCACGGCGACGGCGCCGGATGACGATGGCGAGCCGTCAGACCCTGCTGCGCATCTGATCCAAAAACGGGATCTTGACGGTCTCCAGCACCTGACTTCTCGCTTGGCTGACGGTCACGACGGACTCGATCGCCTCTGCCCGCGTGGGACCTCCCGCCGGCGAAATGGCCTCGACGATCGTGTTGGCCATCACTTGGAAGGCGCCCTGGCCGAAATCGACCTTCGTGGATGGGATGAAGCGCATGCCCTTCACGCGGACACGACGCCCCTTCTGCTCGAAGGCTTCGACGATCCTGTCACCGACCCGTGATGCGATCTTACGGGTGATGCCGGCCTGCTGGGCGCCGGCGATGGGACCGGCCAGAGCCTTCACGGCGCCCTTGCCACTCTCGTGCATGTGAACTCCTAAGCGAAGGCGGAAAAGGCTTTGCCGGATTTGTATCGCCAGTCGAGGCTCCTGCAGAGCCCGTCGATGTCAGGGAGGATGTGGGAGGCATCGATCCCGAGATCCATCAACCGCGACTGGAATTCGGTGCGGAGTGCGAATGGGATGGAGAAAGTCTCGGCGTCAGGGACGGCGAGCGGAGTGGTCGGCTGTCCGTGGAGGGTGAAGATTCCACGCTGCGTCGTGATACGCCTGGAAACCTGAGCAGTCTCGATGAGGTACAGACCTTTGCGCAAGGCGATAGGGTCGTCGACTTTCGTACCACCGGCGGTCTGACCCGACTTGGTATCTAAAATTTCGAGGTCCGATCGCGTGACATCGAGAGCATAGATCTGCGCGTCACCATCTTCCGGGTAAGGCCTCACGGCGAACCATCCGGCCACGAGAGGAGTCGTCGACCAATCGACGAGCCGCGTCGGTGCTCCATGATGCTGGGCCAACGCCAAAAGCTCGAAACGACTCAGCTCATCGATCAAAAACGGCCTCGCCGCACGTTCGAATGCATCAAACAGCGCCTTCTCTCGAGAAGGGTCAAAGCCATGGGTGCCCCTGCCGATCTTCGGGACGATCGGGCTCAAATCGGCCTGCCCTCGGAACAGGTAGGCGCCTGCCGCATGACTTTCGGTCCACGTCCAGAACTCTTCCCATAACTCCTCGATGGTCGTCGCCGGCACAGACACCTCCCCCTATCGGGCACGATACCAGATCGGCGCGATCACCGCTCGAAGTGAGGTGCGCCATATCCGAAAACAGTTCCCGAATGACCACAGCGATAGAATGGGTCTGCCGCCCAGAGCCGGTCGCCGAACGATGGTGGACAGGTCGATTCGCCCGGCCCCGCCGCTGTCCCGCCGGTTTGACGGTCCGATCTGCGAAACAGCATAAAGCCACATGCGACGCGCGTTTCGGTCGCGCTCCCCCGGACGATGGCGGACCCGATGCCGACGAGGTTCTCCATGCGCGAGGCGCGGCGCTGGCTGCCCTGGGCGATGGCGGCGTTCGTCCTCGCGGGCCTGTTCTGTCGCGCACCGGACGCCTTCGACCACCCGCAGTTCTGGGCGGAGGACGGATCGCTGTTCTTCCGGGACGCGTGGACCCAGGGCCTGCGGTCGATCGCCCTCCCCTACGCGGGCTACCTCCACCTCGCGCCGCGCCTCGTCGCGCTCGCGGCCGAACCCTTCGGCGCCGTCGCGGCGCCGACCCTCTACGTGCCGTCGGCCGTGCTCCTGACCCTCTGGGCCGCGGGAACGGTCGCGGCGGCGAAGCTGCCCTGCGCGCCCCTGCTCGGCTCGCTCGTGATCCTGGTGCCGGGATGCGGCGACGTGCTCGGGACGATCACCAACGCCCAGTGGATCTTGCAGGCGGCCCTCCTCGCCGTGGTGATCTCGCCTTCGCCGGAGGGGCCGGCGGCCAGGGCGAACCAATCCGCCTTGTGCGTCGTGTCGGGCCTGTCGGGGCCGTTCTCGATCCTGGTCTCGCCGCTCGCGGCCTGGCGCGTCCTCCGAGAGCGGCGCGATGGCCACGGCTGGACGATCTGCGCCCTCGTGGCCGGCTCCGCGATCGTCCAGGCCGGGTTCGTCCTCACCTCGGCGGGCAACGTCGCGCCCGGCGTCCCCCGGCCCCTGCACCTGTTCCACACGATGCTGCGGCTGTCGCTCGGCCCTGCGGGGGCGGGATGGCCGCTGCACGCCGCCTGCATCGCCGCGATGGCGTTGGCGCTCGTCCACGAACGACGCTTCGCCGCGCAAGCGCTCTTCTACGCGACCGTCGCCCTCGCGGCCACCTGGGCCCGTTACCTCGCCGACGGCGCTTACATGGACCACGGCTGGGGCGAGCGGTATTTCTACATGCCCAGGCTCTTCGTGCTCTGGTGCATAGCCGTCTGCCTGGTCCGCCCGTGGCATGGGCCGCGCTGGGTCGGCGGCCTGAGCTGCGCCGTCGGCCTCGCGGCGCTGGCCTCGATCGCGGCGGACGCGACGCCGTGGACGCGCCCGCCGCTCGACATCCTGCCCTGGCGGTCGGAGGCCTGGCGGATCGACCAGGGACAGGCGGCGGTGATCCGCATCAACCCCACCGACCCGGCGGCGCCCTCGGAGAAGGCCTGGCACGTCGAAGTGCCGGCGATGCCGTGAGGTGCCGCGCGCGGTTTGACATACGCGAAACATGCCCTTACCCGTCCGCGGTCGTTCCCCGTCCCAGGCCCACCCGATGCCCCGGCCCCAGCTCTACCCGGTCAAGAAGGTCATCGGCTTCGACGAGACGATGCTGAAGGCCGTCGACGAGTGGCGCCGCAGCCGCACGCCCATCCCGACGGTGTCTGACGCCATCCGGCAGATCCTCGCCAAGCACCTGCGGCAGAAGGGCTACCTGCCCAAGCGCAACGCCGCCGAGTGAGTCTGCGGCGCGGCGCGGCTTTGCAGGCGCGGGCTTTTCACCTAATGAGGGCGGCGCGACACCTGGGTTGGCGGGACCAGACACGAGCATGACCACGGCCAGCGACGTCGCATCCGGCAAGACGCGTCGGGACGAGAATTTCCCCGTCGCGTCCCGCCTCATCGCGGCGCGCCACCGGCCGGCCGTCATGGCCTTCTACGATTTCGTCCGCGTCGCCGACGACGTGGCCGACCACGCGACCCTGACGCCGCAGGAGAAGCTCGACCACCTGGACCGGCTCGATCAGTCGCTCCTCGGCCGACGCGACGACGAGCCCGTCGCGCGCCCGCTCCGCGCCGTGCTGGCCGAGCGGCGCCTCACGCCGCGCCACGCCCAGGACCTGATCGCGGCCTTCCGGCTCGACGTCACCAAGAACCGCACCGCCGACTGGGCCGACCTCATCCATTACTGCAGCCTGTCCGCCATGCCGGTCGGCCGCTACGTGCTCGACGTCCACGGCGAGAGCGACGCGACCTGGCCGGCGTCGGACGCCGTCTGCGCGGCGCTGCAGATCATCAACCACCTGCAGGACTGCGGGAAGGACTACCGCGACCTCGACCGCGTCTACGTGCCCGACGACGCGCTCGCCGCCGCCGGCCTCACCGTCGAGGCCCTGGGCGCCGACCAGGCCTCCCCTGCCCTGCAAGGGATCTTCCGCGACCTCGCGACCCGCACGCTGGGCCTGCTCGACGACGGCGGCGCCCTGCCCCGTCAGGTGGCCGACTTCCGCCTGAGCCTCGAGACGGCCGTCATCATCGCGTTGGCCCGGCACCTGACGACGAGGCTCCAGGATCACGATCCCCTGAGCGAACGCGTGCACCACGGCAAGGTCGACGCCCTGCGCATCGCCGGCGCCGGCGCCGCGCGCGCGGCGCTCGGCCGGCTGTTCCGGTCCCCTCCGCCCGTAGCCGTCGCGGCGCGCAAGGCGTGAGCGCTCTGTCGGACCCCGCCGTCGGCGTGGCCCAGGCCGCCCAGGCGGCGGGCTCCTCCTTCTATGCCGGCATGCGCATCCTGCCAAAGCCGCAGCGTCAGGCCATGTACGCCGTCTATGCCTTCTGCCGCGCCGTCGACGACGTGGCCGACGAGGGCGGCACGCGGGAGGAGCGCTCGCTCGGCCTCGCGCGCTGGCGCGCCGGCATCGACGCCCTCTATGCCGGACATCCGACCCCCGACACCGCGCCGCTGGCGGAGCCGGTGCGCCGCTACGGGCTCGAGCGCGCGGATTTCCTCGCCGTGATCGACGGCATGGCGATGGATGCCGCCGAGGACATCCGGGCACCCGACGAGGCGATCCTCGACCTCTACTGCGACCGCGTGGCGAGCGCCGTCGGCCGGCTGTCGGTCAAGATCTTCGGCGTGTCCGAGGCGAACGGGCCCGGCCTGGCTCATCACCTCGGACGCGCCCTGCAGAAGACCAACATCCTGCGCGACATCGACGAGGACGCCGCGATGGGCCGGCTGTACCTTCCGCGCGAGAAGCTCGAGGCGGCCGGGATCCGGATCACGGACCCGCGCGGCGTCGCCGCCCACCCCGCCCTGCCGGAGGTCTGCACCCCCATCGTGCGGGAAGCCCGGGTCCATTTCGCCGAAGCCCAGGCCATCATGGCGCGCGAGCCGCGCCATGCCACGCGCGCGCCGCGCCTCATGGGGGCGGTCTACGGCGCCGTGCTCGAAGCCACCGCCAGGCGCGGCTTCGCGGCGCCGCGCGAGCGGGTGCGGAAACCCAAGCTGAAGCTGCTCATCGCGATCGTCCGGCACGGACTCTTCTGATGGGCGGCACCGTCCACATCGTCGGCGCCGGGCTCGCGGGCCTCGCCGCCGCCCTCAAGCTCGACCCCACGCGTCGCCGCATCGTCCTGCACGAGGCGTCGCGCCACGCCGGCGGGCGCTGCCGCTCCTACCACGACCCCGCGCTCGGCATGGTCATCGACAACGGCAACCACCTCGTGCTCTCCGGCAACGTCGCGGTGCGCGACTACGTGGCGGCCGTCGGGGCGTCGGACCGGCTGAAGACGACGCGCGACGCCGCCTTCGACTTCGCCGACCTCGCCACGGGGGCGCGCTGGCAGGTGATCCCCAACGCCGGCCGGCTGCCGTGGTGGATCTTCGTCGGCCGCCGCCGCGTGCCCGGCACGCGCTGGAGCGACTACCTCGGCCTGGCCAAGCTGATGCGCGCCGGCCCGCGCGACCGGATCGCCGACGTGATGCGGTGCGAGGGCGCGCTGTGGGACCGCCTGTGGCATCCGCTGCTGGTGGCGGCGCTCAACACCGACCCCAAGACCTCGTCGGCGGCGCTGGCCGGCGCCGTCATCCGCGAAACCCTCGCCAAGGGCGGCGAGGCCTGCCGCCCGCTCGTCGCCACCGAGGGCCTGGCCGAGGCCTTCGTCGACCCGGCGCTGGCGACCCTCAAGGCGCGCGGCGTCGAGATCCGCTTCGACCATCGCCTGCGAGGCCTGACGACCGACGGCACGCGCGTGGCCGCGCTCGACTTCGCCGACGAGGCGCCGACGCCGCTCGAGCCCGGGGACGGCGTGATCCTGGCGGTGACGGCGCCGGTGGCCGCCACCCTGGTGCCGGGCCTGACGGTGCCGACCGACTTCCGCTCGATCGTCAACGCCCACTTCCTGGCGGACCCACCGCCCGGCCATCCCCTGATGGTGGGGCTGATCAACAGCGCGTCGGAATGGGTCTTCTCCTTCCCGGGGCGGCTGTCGGTGACGATCAGCGACGCCGACCGCTTCCTCGACACGCCCAAGGAGGAACTGGCGGCGATGCTGTGGCGCGAGGTAGCGGCCGTGACGGGCCACGACCCCGAGGCGCTGCCGCGCCACCGGGTCATCCGCGAGAAGCGCGCCACGTTCGCGGCCTCGCCCGAACAGGACGCCCTGCGCCCCGGCCCGGAGACGGCGTGGCGCAACCTCGTCCTCGCCGGCGACTGGACCCAGACCGGCCTGCCCTCGACCATCGAGGGCGCCATCCGCTCCGGCAACAGGGCCGCGATGCTGGCGGCGCGGTGACGCGATCAGGCCTGCGGCGCCGCGGCCTCCAGAGGCGTCGTCCAGGGCTGATAGTCGTCGCTGGACGCCTGCTCCCATGTGAACGGCGGCTCCGTCGGAAACTCCTTCATGGGGAGACCGGTCTCGGCAGAGGCGAGCCGACACGCCTGCACGTAGATGTCGGTGAAAATCTCGGCTCGGCGCGGTTTCAGGCTCGGATTGTCCTTCAGATAAGCGGAAGCGTTGAAACGCTCCCGCACGATGGTGCTCTGCCAGCTGCGTGTGAAGCGTTCAGGCTGGAACAGGACTTTGAGGAGGTGCGCAGCGATGAGCCGATAGCAGGACGCGAGCGACGCCACCTGAGACCGTCCCACACTCTCGATCTCCTCGGCCACGTTCTCCATGTCGACGTCGTCGTAACGGCCCTCGCGCAGCAGTTCCGCCTGCCGCAGCGACCAGCCGTAGATGTCGTCCTCGTGAGCGCTGTCCCGCCGATCCCGTTCCTCCATCGCCCGATCCTCCGGCCCATGCGATAAGGGCGTCGCACCCGGAGGATGCACCTCGGTCGCCCCCGCCGCAACAGGATGCCCCGTGACCGATAGCGAAACGCCTCCGGCGGAGGTTCCCGCCCGTCTCGCCGCCATCGCGGCCCGCGTCGCGCAGGCGGCGCACGACGTCGGACGCGCCCCGGAGGGCGTGTCCCTCGTCGCCGTGTCCAAGACCCACGCGGCCGCAATCATCGTCCCCGCCCTCGCGGCCGGCCACCGCGCCTTCGGCGAGAACCGCGTCCAGGAGTCGAGGGCGAAGTGGCCGGAGCTACGCGAGCGCTTCCCGGGCGTCGAACTCCACCTCATCGGCCCGCTCCAGTCCAACAAGGCGCGCGAGGCGGTCGAACTCTTCGACGTCATCGAGACGGTCGACCGCCCCAGGATCGCCGAGGCGCTCGCGGCCGAGATCGCCCGCGCCGGCCGGTCCGTGAAGCTCTTCGTCGAGGTCAACACCGGGGCGGAGCCGCAGAAGGCCGGCATCCTGCCCGGCGACGCCGACGCGTTCCTGGACCATTGCCGCGGGACGCTGGGGCTCGACGTCGCCGGCCTCATGTGCATCCCGCCGGCCGACGAGCAGGCCTCGCCGCACTTCGCCCTCCTGGCCCAGATCGCGGCCCGCAACGGCCTCCCCGGCCTGTCGATGGGCATGAGCTCGGATTTCGAGCTCGGCATCCAGCTCGGCGCCACCCATGTCCGCGTCGGCTCGGCCATCTTCGGGGCACGTCCGCCCCTGCGGTGAGGCTTCGCACCGGCGCGTGGAACGCCCGCCCGGCCCGCGGTGTTTCCCCGCCACAGAGGGAGAGACGCGATGGACACCCCCAGCGGAGCCACCACACCGAGCCGCCAGACCGTGACGGCCTTCTTCGAGACGCAGGCGGATGCCGACCACGCCAAGGCGGACCTCCTGGCCGCCGGCTTCGCCGAAGCCGACATCCACGTCGTGACGGGCGAGGCGGCCCGCAAACAGGCTGCACCGCACAAGGACGTCGGCGTGCTCAAGGCGCTGCTCGACATCTTCGTCTTCATGCCGACGGACGACCGCGCCACCTACGCCGAGGGCCTCGATCGTGGCGGCATCGCGCTCGCGGTCCACACCGGTGCCGACGGCTACGAGCGTGCCATCGACATCCTCGACCGCGACGGCGCCGTGAACCTCGACGAGCGCGAGACCGCCTGGAAGGCGGAGGGCTGGTCGGCCGGAGGCGCGACATCCGCCGACGGCCCGCGACCCGCCGCGGACCCGTCCGGCTTCGAGGGCGAGCAGCGCCACGACCCGCTCGTCGACGCCGGAGCCAACCGGGACGTCCGCGAGCGGATCGGCGTCGGCTCCTCGGATTTCGGCACCGGAATGGACCTGGCGCCCGACTCGGCCGCGGCCCCGGGACCCGAGCGGACGCCCATCCCGGGCGAGGACGCGCAATCGGTGACGGCACGGCGCGACACCGACCACGGCCGCACGCGCGTCCGCTCCTACATCGGCTCGGTCGGCGGCATGCCGACGGGCGTCGACCCGGCCATCTGACCGGGCGGCACACCGTCGCTTAACCATGGCGGATGCTTCCGGCGTCGCGCGACGGCGGCATGCCGAACCCTTGAGGCACGGTTAATCCGTGCCTCGCAATCTGACGGGATGCGGTTCCGTCCCCCTTCGATCTTCCTGGCGGCAGCGTGCTTCGGCGCCCTGGCGGGCTGTTCGGATTACCAGCACGCCGAACGCCCGCCGTGGCGCGTCCAGGCCGAGGATGTCTGCCTCGCCAAGGGTCTCGTGACGGAGACGAGTTCGGTCCGCGCCTTCCACGAACTGAGTGGTCCGGGGATCTGCGGCGCCGTGCATCCGTTCAAGGTGACGGCGCTCGACAGGGGCAGCGTGGCTCTGAACGCCACGCAGACGCTCGACTGTCCCATGATCGCCGCGCTCGACGCCTGGGTGCGGGACGTGGTGCAGCCGGCCGCGGAGGCGCGGTTCGGCGAGCGCGTGGTCGGGATCGACTCGATGGGCAGCTACAATTGCCGCGGCATCAACAACATGAGCGGCGCTACCCTCAGCGAGCATTCCTTCGCCAACGCCATCGACATCGGCGGGTTCACCCTGGCGAGCGGCCGCACGCTGAGCATCATGAAAGGGTTCAACGGGCCGGACGCGGCGGAGCGCGCCTTCCTGCATGAGGCCCATGCCGGCGCCTGCGCGCATTTCACCACGGTGCTCGGCCCCGGCTACAACATCTTCCACTACAACCATTTCCACATGGACCTGGCGATGCACGGCGCGACCTCGCGTGGGCCGCGGCGCTATTGCAAGCCGGTGCCGACGCCGACCCTGCCCGAGCCGCCCGTCAAGGATGCGATGCCGGATCCGCCGGCGATCGAGGACGAGATGGACATCGCCCGGGCGCCGCTGCCCGAGCCGTCGTATCGCTCCGGACCGCCCACCCTCGTGGCGAGCGCCCCGCCGCCGGCGCCGGCCATGTCGTACCGCGCCGCCGCCGCGGCACCCCGGCCCGTCGCGGCCCCGCTCGCCCCGGTCGTCCCGCCGATGTCATCGGCGCCTCGCTCCGAGCCCGCCGAGCCGCCGCTCATCAGCTTCGCCGACGCGCCGGAGGACGAGGCGCGACCCGTCCGTCCGCCGCGCGCCCGTCCCCCGGGCGCCCTGGCCCTCGGTCCATCCGAGGCGAGCCCACGACCGCAGCGCGGCGTCCGTGCGGAACCGCCGGCGCCAGACGCGGACGGCACGACACACGAGATGGATCCCGCCGGGAGACACGCCTCCCCGACGGACTGGGACGTGACGTCCAGCGTCGGACGCTGATCCTCGAGTCGCCGTCCCGGGCCGAGGACGCGCCGCCCCGCTTTCCGGAGACGGATGATGCGCGTCGATCAGCTTCGCGGCATTGACCCCGGCCTGAGGTAGGAGAACATGTGCGTCACGTAGTCGGCCTTGCCGAGCTCGACGCCTCGGCTCCGCAGGATGGCGTAGGCGGTAACCACGTGAAAATAGAATTGGGGCAGCGCCCAGTCCCGCCCGTATCGCTCGCCCGTCATGTCGAAGATCATGCCGTTCGGAAGCTCGATGGTGATGGGCCGTGCCGCGCCGGCGTCGAGCGCATCCGGTCCGAGGTCCTCGAGCAGCGACAGGGCTTCGCCGATCCTCGCCTGTGCGTCCGAGACCGAACCCGGCGCCTCACCCGCCCTCTGGCCTTCACGGGCCACCTGCTGCACGGCCTCCGGCAGAGGTTCACCCCTCAGCCGGAAGACCGCCTCCTGCGCCTGGAAGCAGGCGAAGCGGACCTGGGACGACAGGGGATGCATGTCGGCCGCGAGCCGCCACGAGAGCAGCGCCTCGGCCTCTGCGGGCATCTGCTCCCGCGCTTTGTCGAGCCAACCCGAGAGCCCCCGCAGCATCTGCGTGTAGGACGGGACGAGGAGGTCCGTCAGCGGCATGGTTGCTCCCGAGATCCGACGATCGATCAGGAGGAGCTAGGGCGCCGCGCCCGCGACCGCCAGCTCCCTCCCGCGCCGGATCGATCGACGGCGCCCGTCGTCGAGGCCGTCTAGACAGGCGGTTGGCCCTCAGGCGGCGTGCTCGGCGCCGTCGACCGCGGCGACGGGCGGCTTCGCCAGCCCTGCCCTCAGACCGGCGATGCGCCCGATGGCGGCGTCCCGCGCCTGCCGCACCGCCGCCAGCGCAGCGGCGAAGTCGTCCGAGCCCGGCAGGGCCGTCTCCAGGGCCCGGCAGCACCGCACGAGATCGACGAACCCCGTCATCCCCGCCACCGACAGCACCACATGCGCGTCGGCCTTCCAGCGCCGGGCGTCGTCGGACCCCATCCCGTCGCCCACGAAGCGCTGCGGCAGGGACGCGGCGAAGCGCGCCAGCACGTCGTCGTGTCGTGGGGGGCCGAGGTGGGCCGAGAGCTCGTGGTGGACGGCGTCGTCGAACGTCGCGACCTCTCCCCCATCGTTCACCGGGACGGGCGCGGTCCCGACGTCGACATCCCGGTCGCGCCCTGCCCAGAACGCCACGACGGCTTGGAGCTGAGCGCGGTTCAGGGGTTTGCCGATGTGCCCGTCCATGCCCGCGTCGCGGAACGCCTTGATCTGATCGGGGAAGACGTTGGCCGTCATGGCGACGATCGGCACGCGGCTCCCCGGGCCGGCCGAGGCGCGGATGGCGCGGGTCGCCGTCACGCCGTCCATGCCGGGCATCTGCACGTCCATCAGCACGAGGTCGTAGGCCGTGTCGGCAACGGCCGCCACCGCGAGAGCCCCGTCACCCACGACCTCGACGGCGTGGCCCGCGCCTTCGAGCAGCGCCACGGCGAGGCGCTGGTTGATGTCGATGTCCTCGACGAGCAGGATCCGTCCTGCCCGTGCCACGCCGGCGATAGCCGGCGGGAGCGCCGGCGGGGCCGGCGCCTCGGCCCGCGGCAGGGTGACGACGAACCAGAAGGTGGAGCCCTCGCCCTCGCGGCTGCTGACCCCGATGGTGCCGCCCATCAGCTCGACCATCTTCTTGCAGATGGCGAGGCCGAGGCCGGAGCCGCCGAAGCGGCGCGCGACGGAACTGTCCACCTGGGAGAAGCGCTCGAAGAGGCGATGCTGCTTCGCCTCCGAGATTCCGATCCCCGAATCGGCGACCTCGAAGCGGATCGTCTCGCCGGCCCCGGCGGCTTCGAGATACGACAGCCGGAGCGTGACCCGGCCGCGCGGCGTGAACTTCACGGCATTGTTGAGGAGGTTGAGCAGCACTTGGCGCAGCCGGGCCTCGTCGCCGAGCAGGCAGGCCGGGATGCGCTCGCCCACCTCGACGGCGATGTCGAGGGCCTTGGTGCCCGCGTAGCCGCGCAGGATGGCGGCGCAATGCCGGGCGAGACCGGTGGGCGAGAACGGGATCGCCTCCAGTTCGACCGCGCCGGCCTCGACCTTGGAGAAGTCGAGGACGTCGTTGACGACCGTCAGCAACGCGGCCCCGGAGGAACGGATCAGGTCGGCCTGGCGCCGGGCCTGCTCGGGGAGGTCGCCCGCGTCGAGCATGAGGTCCGTGAACCCGATGATGCAGTTCAGCGGCGTGCGGATCTCGTGGCTCATGGCGGCCAGGAAGTCGCTCTTCGCCTCGCTCGCCTGTTCGGCGCTGCGCCGCGCCCGCTCGGCGACCTCCTTGGCGGCGGCCAGGTCCTCGGCGCGCTGTTGCCGCTCGGTGACGTCGCGCAGCGCCGCCACGACGGTCGGCTCGCCGCCGCGTTCCGCGACCTGGAACGCCCCCTCGATCCACACGAAGGCACCGTCCGAGCGTCGGACGCGGTGGGTCTGCAGCACGATCCCGTCGCCAGGCCCGAGCGCCTGCAGGAGGGCCCGCACCGCCGCCCGATCGTCCGGATGGACCAGGTCCGGCATGTAGCGGTCCGCCACCACCTCGGGCGGGTAGCCCAGGACGCGGTGGGACGACGGCGACACGTAGAGGGCTGCCCCGTCGGGACCGGGCGCCAGCAGCATCACCATGTCCGAGGAGTTCTCGGCCAGCAGCCTGTAGCGCTCCTGGACGCGCTGCAGGGCCGTCTCGGCTTCGGTGCTGGCGGTGACGTCGCGCGACAGCGCGAGCAGCCGCTCCGGACGTCCGTCGGCCCCCCGGATCGGGGCGATCACCACGTCGAGGTGCAGGGGCCGACCCTTGGCCGACGAGCAATGGCCGCGGAAACGAGACGCCGCGCCGGCCGCGGCGGCCGACACCGCGGCATGCACGGTAGCCTGTGCGTCGTCCGGCCAGAGCAGGGCCATGTCGCGCCCGATCAGCTCGTCCGGCTCGTCGAACTCGAGCAGGCAGAGGCCGTTGCGGCTCATGAAGCTCACCCCCCCGTCGAGGTCGAGCACCTTGATGCAGTCCGGGCTGGCGTCGATGACGCCGCGCAGAAAGGCCTCGCTGTCCCGCACCGCCGTCTCGGCGTCCCGACGGGCCGTGATGTCGCGCAGGCTGCCGACATAGCCGCTGGGCTCGCCCGTGGCGGCGTCCCGCGTCACCTGGACGTTGGCCTCGGTCCAGATGTATCGCCCATCCTTGCGCCGGTAGCGCTGCGTGGTGATCAGGCGTTCCTCCGTGCCCTGCAGCAGGTCTTCGAGCGCACGCCTGTAGCCCGGGTAGTCGTCGGGATGGACGATGTCGGCGGCGGCCGTGCCGACCAGTTCCGCCGGCGTGTAGCCGAGCAGCGGCACGCTGCTCGGGGACACGAACCGCCGGACCATGTCGCGGCCGGCATCGACGATCATGTCGGCCGAATGGTCGGCCAAGAGCTTGAAGCGGCTCTCGCCGAGGCGTAACGCATCCAGTGTGTCGCGCCCGACGACGCGCCCCTGGCGGTGGACCCTCAACTCGCGCAGCGTCAGCGCCACGAGGGCGATGAAGCCCATCGTGACGGCCGCGCCGGTGAGCGCCGTCGAGATGCCCAGCGCAGGCGCGGTCCAGCCGCCGGCCACGAGGAGCGCCGCCGCGACCACGACGGCGCGCTCGGCGCCGGGTCCGGCGGTCGGGATGACGTCTTCCGTCGTCGCAGGCGGTATCGCAACCTTCAAGGCTTGGCCTCTCGCCATCGCTGACGTCCGCGGACAGTCTCTCCCCCGGAAGCGCTCACGACCGGGAGCTTCGACGCCAGACTTTCACATCATGCACGATCTGACCACACTACCAACACGCGAGCCCTGAATTCGCCATGAACGACCGACGTCCTGCCAAAGATCCGACGCCCGACTCCAGGCCCAGGATCGCCATCACGTATTGCACGCAATGCCACTGGCTGTTGCGGGCCGCCTGGATGGCGCAGGAACTCCTGTCGACCTTCGGCACCGACCTCGGCGAGGTGGCGCTGATCCCGGCAACGGGCGGGGCCTTCGCCATCACCTACGACGGGAGCGAGATCTGGGAGCGCAAGCGCGACGGCGGCTTCCCGGACGTGAAGGCGCTGAAGGGCCGCGTGCGCGACCGGCTCGACCCGACGCGCGACCTCGGGCACCTCGACCGCCCGGCGACCGACCCCGCCTGATTTGGCAAAAGCCCGACGCCGCG
This sequence comes from Lichenihabitans sp., assembly GCA_965214345.1. GTDB lineage: Bacteria > Pseudomonadota > Alphaproteobacteria > Rhizobiales > Beijerinckiaceae > Lichenihabitans. The sequence continues at coordinate 107,226 of CBDCBJ010000002.1, forward strand.
CCATACCGGCCGCTTCGGCGGAAGACCCGCGGACGGACGGGACCGGGGACGGACGGGATGCGGCACATGTTCGATGATCTGGCGCGGGTCCGCGTCGCGGTGATCGGCGACCTGATGCTCGACGTCTATCTCCAGGGCGAGGTCGAGCGCATCTCGCCCGAGGCTCCGGTCCCCGTCGTCCGGCTCAGCTCGGAGCGGGCCGTGGCGGGCGGCGCCGCCAACGTCGCCGCCAACGTCGCCCACCTCGGCGGACGGGTCGACCTCGTCGGCTGTGCCGGACCGGACGAGGGCTTCGACGCGCTGTCCCGGCTGCTCGACCGCCACGGGGGGATCGGACGCGACCGCGTGGTGGTGGACGCGCTCTGCCGCACGACCCGGAAGACGCGGCTGCTCGGCCACAACCAGCAGATCGCCCGCATCGACCACGAGGACCGCGGCCCCCTCCCCGAGGCGGTCGACGCCGCGGTGGCGGAGCGGGCCGCCGAGGCGGTGGCCGAGGCCGACATCGCCATCCTGTCGGACTACGGCAAGGGCGTCGTGTCGGACCGTCTGCTCCGCGCCGTCGTGGCCCGGGCCGCCGCGACCGGCAAGCGGGTGATCGTCGACCCGAAGCGGCGGGACCTGTCGGCCTACCGGGGCGTCAGCATCGTCACGCCGAACCGCGCCGAACTGGCGCTCGCCACCGGCCACCCCTGCGAGACCGACGCGGACGCCCGCGCGGCGGCCGAGATCGCGATCCGAATGTGCGGCGCCGACATCCTGCTGACGCGCTCCGAGAAGGGCATGTCGTACTTCCCCGCCGCCGGGGAGCCGATCCACCTGCCCACCGTCGCCCGCGAGGTCTTCGACGTGTCGGGCGCCGGCGACACCGTGGTGGGGACGCTGGGCCTCTGCCTCGCCGCCGGCCTGCCGATCGCCGACGCCATGCGGGCCGCCAACCACGCGGCCGGGATCGTGGTGGGCAAGATCGGCACCGCCCTGGTGTCGCGCGACGAGCTGGTGGCCGACCTGGCGGCCGACGGGGGCGCCGACATCGAGGACGGCCGGCTCGTCGACCGCGACGGCCTCGTGGCGCTGCGCGCCTGGTGGCGGCGGGAGGGCCTGTCCGTCGGCTTCACCAACGGCTGCTTCGACCTCGTCCATCCCGGCCACGTGTCGCTCGTCCGCCAGGCCGCCGCGGCCTGCGACCGGCTGGTGATGGCGCTCAACACCGACGATTCGGTGCGCCGCCTCAAGGGACCGCGCCGGCCGGTCCAGTCCGAGGCGGCGCGCGCCGAGGTCGTCGGCGCCCTCAAGGGCGTCGCCTGCGTGGTCCTCTTCGACGAGGCGACGCCGCTGGAGCTGATCGCCGCGCTGCAGCCCGACCTCCTCGTCAAGGGCGCCGACTACACCGAGGAGACCGTGGTGGGGGCCGACGTCGTCAAGGCGGCGGGCGGGCGGGTGATGCTGGCGCGGCTCGCGCCGGACCAGTCGACCACCCGGCTCGTCGCGCGCGGCGCCGGGGTCGACGCGTGATCCTGGTCACCGGCGGCGCCGGCTTCATCGGGTCCAACGTCTGTGCCGACCTCGAGGCCGCGGGCCGCCGCGACATCGTGGTGGCGGACGCGCTCGGCCATTCGGGCAAGTGGCGCAACATCGCCAAGCGGAACCTGCGCGACGTGATCCTCCCCGGCGAGATCGAGGGCTGGCTCGCCGGCCGGCCGCGGCTCGACGCCGTGATCCACATGGGGGCCGACAGCTCCACGACCGCGACGGACGGCGACCACATCGTCCGCAACAACTTCCGCCTGTCCACGCGTCTGTGGGACTGGTGCGCGGCGACCGGCACGCCGCTGATCTACGCCTCCTCGGCCTCGACCTACGGGGACGGGTCGCGCGGTTTCGACGACGACGCGTCGCCGGAGGCGCTGGCGCGGCTGCAGCCCCTGAACCTCTACGGCTGGTCGAAGCACCTCTTCGACCGGTGGGCGGTCGCCCGCGCCGCCGAGGGCCACGCCCCGCCGCAATGGGCGGGGCTCAAGTTCTTCAACGTGTTCGGTCCCCACGAGGGCGCCAAGGGCGACATGCGCTCGCTCGTCGCCAAGACGGCGCGGGCCATCGCGGCCGGCGAGACCGTCACGCTGTTCCGCTCCCACCGGCCGGACGTCGCCGACGGCGAGCAGGTGAGGGATTTCGTCTCCGTCAGGGATTGCGGGGCGGCGATCGGCTGGCTGCTCGACCACCCCGAGGTGTCCGGCCTCTTCAACCTCGGCACCGGCCGGGCGCGCTCGTTCCGCGACCTCATGCTGGCGGTGGGATCGGCCCTCGGCGTCGCGGTGGAGATCGCCTACGCCGACATGCCGGAGCCGATCCGCGGCCAGTACCAGTATTTCACCGAGGCCCGGATGGAGAAGCTCCGCGCCGCGGGCTTCGCCCGGAGCTTCGCGTCGCTCGAGGCTTCGGTGGCCGATTACGTGCTGAACCACCTGATGGCCGCCGACCCGTATCGCTAAGCAGGATCGCCATGACGCAGCAAGTGATCGCCTGGGACGATGTCGAGGCCGCGCCGGCCCCGGGAGGACTGGCGAAGCGGCGCCTGGACCTGCCCGGCATGTCGCTCGTCACCGTGCAGGTCCCGGGCGGCACGCGGGGCACCCGCCACAGCCACGACCACGACCAGTTCGTGCAGGTGGTTTCGGGCTCGGGCACGCTCGAGACCGAGCAGGGCGAGCGGCCGTTCTCGGCGGGGACCGTCTTCGTGTTCCCGGCCGGCACGTGGCACCTCGCGAATTTCGACGCCGACACAGTGCTGGTCGAGACCAACCTCGCGGCGCCGTGAAGGGCCGCCCTCACCCCGCCCGGCGCACCGCCCCCGGCACCACCTCGAAGCGCTCGGCGCCGCGCAACGCGTCGAACAGCGCCGGATCGGCGCCCGTCATGAAGACGTGGCCGCCGAGGTCCGCCAGCTCCGCGTAGAGGGCTTCGCGCCGCAGCGGGTCGAAATGCGCCGCGATCTCGTCCATCAGGACGAGCGGCGCGATGCCGCTCATCGCGGCGACCAGCCGGGCCGAGGCCAGCACCAGGCCGACCAGAAGCGCCTTCTGCTCGCCCGTGGACGAGCGCGCCGCCTCGGCGTCCTTGGGGCCGTGGCGCACCGCGAGGTCGCTGAGGTGCGGCCCGACGGAGGTGCGGCCGGCGGCGGCGTCGCGGTGACGGCTGTCGCGCAGCATCGCCCGGTAGCGGTCCTCGGCGTCGAGCGCCGGGTGGCTCGCCACCAGCGCCTCGACGCCGCCCACCACCGACACGTCGGCCCACGGGAAGGGCGAGGACGGATCGCGGTGCAGCGCGATCAGCGCGGCGAGCCGCGTCACGGTCTCGTGGCGCGCCGCCGCCACGGCGACGCCGAGGGCCGCGACCTCGCGCTCGGCCGCCTCGGCCCAGGCGGCGTCGATGCGGCCGGCCTGCCGGCCCTCCTCCAGCACGCGGTTGCGGTTGCGCAGCGCCCGCTCCAGCGCCGAGACGCGGGTGCCGTGCTCGCTGTCGACCGTCAGCACGATCCGGTCGAGGAAACGGCGCCGCTCCGAGGACGGGCCGGCGAACAGCCCGTCCATGGCGGGGGTGAGCCAGACGACACGGAGGTGATCGGCGAAACCCTTGGCGGAGGGCACGGCGGCGCGGTCGATGCGGCAGCGGCGGGAGGCCGCCGCGACCCCGTCGGGTGGGGCGAAGCCCGTGCCGAGCTGGACGGCCGCGACCTCGCGCGACCCGTCCTCCACCTCGACCGACACGGCCCAGCCGCCGGCGCCGACGTCCCGCGCGCAGTCGCCGAGTTCGGCGCGCCGGAAGCCGCGGCCGGGCGTGAAGAACGACAGCGCCTCGAGCAGGTTCGTCTTGCCGGCGCCGTTGTGGCCCGCCAGCACGACCGGGGCGCCGGTGAGCGTCAGGTCGAGCGCCGGATAGGAGCGGTAGTCGCCGAGGACCAACCGCCGGACGCGCGGGCGGCGATCGGGGGTCACAACCGACCCATCGCGTCCGGCCCATCCCTCAACCCTTCACCCCCGTCGGTTGCACGCCCATGCCGCGCAGCACCTCTTCCACCGTCGGCAGGATGTTGGCCACGATCACGTCGACGCCCGCGGCATTGGGATGCATCCCGTCGGCCAGGTGCAGCTCGGGATGGCCGATGATCCCGGCCAGGAAGAACGGGTAGAGCGGCACCCCACGGCGCTTGGCGAGGCTCGGGAAGAGGCCGGCGAAGCGCTCGCGATAGCTCTGGTCCAGCTCCAGCGAGGCATACATCCCCGTGAGCAGGACCTTGATCCGGCGCTTCTGCAGCCCCTCGACGATGGCGTCGAGGTTCCGGCCCGTGACGGCCGTGTCGACGCCCCGCAGCATGTCGTTGGCGCCGAGCTCCACTATGGCGAGGTCGGTCCCGTCCTCCACCGACCAGTCGAGGCGCTCGACGCCGCCCTGCGTCGTGTCGCCCGACACGGCGGCGTTGTTCACGCTGACGTCGAAGCCGTCCTTCTTCAGGGCGCGCTCCAGCACGGCCGGGAAGGCGGCGTCGGCGGGCAGCTCGAACCCGGCCGACAGGCTGTCGCCGAAGGCCGCGATCCGCGTCGTGGCCAGCGCCGGCCCCGCCCCGATCGCCGCGGCCGCGGCGAGCGCCGCTGCGACGAACAGAAAGCCGGCCCGCGACTGACAACGCCCCCGAAGGCGCCCATATGGTGGGGGCCGCCGGCCGGGGCGGCATGAAGGTGCATGATGGTTCAAGCTGCGATCTCGCTCGACGGTGTGCACGTGAGTCTGGGGCGGGCGGCGGCCCGAGTCCATATCCTGAAGGGGATCGATCTCAGCGTGGCACCGGGCGAGGCCGTCGGGCTGACGGGGCCGTCGGGCTCCGGCAAGTCGACGCTGCTGAGCGTGCTGGCCGGCCTCGAGCGCCCCGAGCGCGGCAGCGTCACGGTCGAGGGGACCCGCATCGACAGCCTCGACGAGGACCGCCTCGCGCGCTTCCGCGGCCGCCACATCGGCATCGTGTTCCAGAGCTTCCATCTCATCCCGACCATGACGGCGCTGGAGAACGTGGCGGTGCCGCTGGAGCTCGCCGGACGCCGCGACGCCTTCACCCGGGCCAGCGCGGAACTGGAGGGGGTCGGCCTCGGCGCGCGCCTCGGCCACTACCCCTCGCAGCTCTCGGGCGGCGAGCAGCAGCGCGTGGCCCTGGCCCGCGCGCTGGCGCCCGATCCCGCCATCCTGGTCGCCGACGAGCCGACCGGCAACCTCGACGAGGCCACGGGCCGCACCATCATGGACCTGATCTTCGCGACACGGCGGGAGCGGGGCGCCACGCTCGTGCTGGTGACCCACGACCCGGGCCTCGCGGCGCGCTGCGACCGGACCGTGCGGATCCGGTCGGGGCAGGTCGAGTCGGACGTGACCGCCGCGCTGGAGAAAGCCTCGTGACGGCGCGGGCCGAGCCGGCCGCCGCCGCCGCGCCCGAGCGCGGCACCGCGGGCGCCCGCCTGCCCATCGCGCTGCGGCTCGCCTGGCGCGACCTCAGGGGCGGCCTCGGCGGCTATTGGATCTTTCTCGTCTGCATCGCGCTCGGCGTCGTCGCCATCGCGGGCGTGGGCTCCGTGGCGGGCGGCCTGTCGGACGGGCTCGGGCGCGAGGGCCGCACGGTGCTGGGGGGCGACGCCGCCTTCTCGACCGTGTCGCAGCCGCTCGGCCCGGCCGAGACCGACTGGCTCGCCGCGCGCGGGCGGTTGAGCCAGGTCGTCACCACCCGCTCGATGGCCCGGGCCGGCGACCAGGCGGGGCTCATCGACGTCAAGGCCGTCGACGCCGCCTACCCGGTGGCCGGCGCCGTCGCCATCGATCCGCCTCAGCCGCTCTCGGAGGCCCTGGCGGCGTCCGACGGCGCCTTCGGCCTCGTGGCCGACGACGCCATCGTGGGGCGGCTCGGGCTCAAGGTCGGCGACCGGCTCTCGATCGGCGCCGCCAGCTTCGCGCTGCGCGGCATCCTCCGCTCCGAGCCCGACCGGCTCGCCGGCGGCATCGCCTTCGCGCCGAGCGTTTTGATGAACCGGGCGGGGCTCGACGCCACGAAGCTGATCCAGCCGGGGTCGCTCGCCAAGTTCACGACGCGGTTCGACCTCGCCGGCTCCGACGACGACGCGGCCCTGACCCGCCTCGTCACGGAGGCCCGCGCCGCCTTCCCGCAGGCGGGGTGGGAGATCAAGACGCGCAGCAGCGTCTCGCCGGAGTTCGACCGCAACCTCGGGCGGTTCACCCAGTTCCTCACCCTGATCGGCCTCACCGCGCTCGTCGTGGGCGGCGTCGGGGTCGCCAACGCCGTTAAGGCCGCCATGGAGCGCAAGCGCGCGAGCCTCGCCGTGCTGAAGGCGCTGGGGGCGCCGGGCCGCTCGGTCTTCGCCATGGGCCTCGCCCAGGTGATGCTGGTGGCGCTGCTCGGCGTGCTGGCCGGCGTGGTCGTCGGCGGCGCCCTGCCCTACCTCGCGGTGGCGGGCTTCAAGTCGATGATCCCGCTGCCGCTCGTCCCGTCGATCCACCCGGCGGCGCTGGGGCTCGGCGCGCTCTACGGCCTCCTCACCGCGCTGGTGTTCTCGCTGCCGACGCTCGGGCGGATCCACGACGTGCCGGTCTCGGCGCTGTTTCGCGACGCCGTCGAGCCCGAGCCCGGACGGCTGAGGCTCGGCTATCGGCTGGCGCTGTCGGGCGCCGTGCTGGCGCTCGGCGGCTGCGCGATCGGCTTCTCGGACGACCACCGCCTCGCCGCCTACGACGTCGGGGCGACGCTGCTGGCCTTCGCCCTGCTGCGGCTCGTTGCCTGGGGCTTCATGGCGCTGGCCCGCGCCCTGCCCCGCCCCCGCAACGTCGAGCTGCGCCTTGCGCTCGGCAACATCCACCGGCCGGGCGCACTGACGGGCGCCGTGGTGCTGTCGCTCGGCCTCGGGCTGACGCTGCTGGTGACGCTGGCGCTGATCGACGACAACATCCAGCACCAGATCACCGAGGCGCGCCCGGGCGTCACGCCGTCCTTCTTCTTCGCCGACGTGCCGAACCGCGAGGCCGAGGGCTTTCTCGCCTTCGTCAAGGGAAAGGCGCCCGCGGCGGTGCTCGAGGACGTGCCGATCCTGCGCGGCCGCATCACGGCGGTGAACGACGTCCCGGCCGACAAGGTCAAGGCCAAGGACGGCGCCACCTGGGTGCTCGAGGGCGACCGCGGCATCACCTTCGCGGATGCACCGCCCAAGGGCTCGCGCGTCGTCGGGGGCGACTGGTGGCCGAAGGACTATGCCGGCAAGCCGCTCGTCTCCTTCGACCGCGACCTCGCCGACGGCATCGGGCTGAAGCTCGGCGACACCGTCACGGTCAACGTCCTCGGCCGGCCCGTGACCGCCACCGTGGCCAACCTCCGCAAGGTCGACTGGCAGACCATGGGGATCAACTTCGTCATGGTGTTCTCACCGGACACGTTTCGCGGCGCGCCCTACATGGCGTTGGCCACCGCGGCCTTCCCGACCGACGACACGGCGCGCGACACCCGGCTCGCCCGCGACGTGGCCGAGGCCTACCCGGCCGTCACCACGGTTCGGGTGCGCGACATCCTCGAAGCGGTGAACGGCTTCGTCGGCAAGCTCGGCACCGCCACCCGGGCCGCCTCGGCGGTGACGATCCTGTCGTCCGTCCTGGTGCTGTCGGGCGCGCTCGCGGCCGGGCGCCGGGCGCGCGTCTACGACAGCGTGATGCTCAAGGTTCTGGGCGCCACGCGCCGCCGGCTGCTCGTCGCCTTCGTGCTCGAATACGGCATGCTGGGCCTCGGGACGGCGCTGTTCGGCGTGATCGCCGGGACGGCGGCGGCCTATGGGGTGGTGACGGAGGTGATGGGGTTCGATTTCACCTTCGCCTGGCAGCCGGCCGTCGAGGCGGCCGCGGCGGCGCTGATCGTGACGGTCGGCCTCGGCCTCGCCGGGACGTGGCGCATCCTCGGACAGAAACCCGCGGGGTACCTGCGGAGCCTGTGAGGGCGGGGCGGCCGCTCGGGGCCTCGGCAGGGTGTGGCGGGCCGCCGGCCGCCCTTGCGTTCAAGCGCCGCACGGGGCCGGGCGCCCTCGTCGCCACCGGACGGACCCGTCGCGCGTTGACCGATCGGCGCGCATCAAGCGGACAACGTGAGAAGACCATGCGATCGAAACTGCTCGTGGCGACCCTGGGGCTCCTGGCCTCGGGCGCCTTCTCCCCCCTGGCGATGGCCACCGGCACCTCGCCGCAATACGATCAACTCGCCCAGGCTCGGGCCCAGGGCGAAAACCCCTACTATCACGTCAACCGGTACGGCTACGGCAACTATGTCCAAGGCCCGAACGGGGCCTATGGCGGCTATCCGGCCGGCAGCGCCGGCGCGATCGAGCTCCAGAACGAGCACGACATCAAGTGCCGCTACGTGCCGGAGAGCTGCTGACCCGGGTTTGACCTCGTCGCGGTCGACCCGCGACGGCTTCTCTGCGCCGAACGGGCCGGATCATCCGCGGAGTTCGGATGATCGTCGGAGCGGTGCCCTCCCGCGCGAGACTCCTCGGACCCGACGGGCGGGTCCGATCGACCCTCGGCGGCCCTAAGCAGGATTGTGTTGGTTCACCAACGCAATCCTGCTCAGTTTCCGAGCTGAAAGCGGCAGGATGGCATGGGCCAACCCACGCCATCCTGCTTAGAACTCCTCCCAGACCTGGGCGGCGGCACCGCCGGTCGGTTTGCGGGCGAAGGCGGCGATCTTGCGTTGCGCCTGGGCCACCGGGTTGGCGGCCGGCGCGTGCCGGCCGGCCTGTGCGGGCTCGGGCCGACCGCGGGCGGGGGCAGCTCCCGCGCCGGTGTCGAAGCGCTGGACGAGCGCGGCCAGCTGGTCGGCCTTGCCGCGCAGGCTCGAGGCTGCGGCCGTGGTCTCCTCCACCATGGCGGCGTTCTGCTGGGTGACCTGATCCATCTGGTTGATGGCGCTGTTGACCTGGTTGAGGCTGCCGGCCTGCTCCTGCGACGACTGGGCGATCTCCGAGATCAGCGTGTCGATCTGGGCGACGCGGCCGACGATGTCGCTCAGGGCCTGGCCGGTGTCGCCGACGAGCTTGGCGCCCCGTTCCACCTGGGCCGAGCTGCTGGCGATGAGCGCCTTGATCTCCTTGGCGGCCTCGGCCGAGCGCTGGGCCAGGCCCCGCACCTCCTGGGCCACGACGGCGAAGCCGCGGCCCGCGTCGCCGGCCCGCGCCGCCTCGACGCCGGCGTTGAGGGCGAGGAGGTTCGTCTGGAACGCGATCTCGTCGATCACCCCGATGATGCTGGTGATCTTGCCGGAACTCTGTTCGATCTCGCCCATCGCCGCGATGGCGTCGCGCATGACGTCGCCCGACCGGACGGCATCGACGCGGGCCCCCGAGGCCGCCGCCGAGGCCTGACGGGCGCCTTCGGCACTGCGCTTCACCGTCACGGTGATCTCGTCGAGGGCGGCGGCTGTCTCTTCGAGGCTCGCGGCCTGCTGCTCGGTGCGGCGCGACAGGTCGTCCGACGCCGAGGAGATCTCGACCGCACCGTCGCGCAGGTCCGTGGAGGCGGCCAGGATCGACGTCATCGCGTCGCGCAGGCTGGAGACGGCCGCGTTGAAATCGTCCTTCAGCTGGGAATATTCGGGCGCGACGCTCTCGGTGAGCTGGACCGCGAGATCGCTGTTGGCGAGCTTACCGAGGTTGAGGGCGAGGAGGTCGACGATCCTCTTCTGGCCCTGGCTCGCGGCGCCGAAGGCCTCCTCGGTCTCGGTGAGCCGGCGCTCCTGGTCCCGCTGCATGGTGGCGGCCTGATCCTGCAGCCGGGCGCGGTCCATGCCGCTGTCCTTGAAACGCTGGACCGCGCGGGCGATGTCGCCGACCTCGTCGCCACGCTCCATGTCGGGCACGTCGAGGCCGAAGTCGCCGGCCGCGAGCCGGCCCATGATGCCGGTCTGGCGCTTCAGCGGCCGGATGGCGCCGATGGACCAGAAGGCGACGCCCGCCCCCGCCACCAGAGCACCGGCGCAGACCACGATCGTCAGGAGCGTGAACCCGTCGGCCACGGCCCGCGCGCTGGAGGCGACCTCCTTGTTCTTGGCCTCCTCGAGGTCGATGAGTTGATTGATCTCGTGCAGCCACTCGACGAAGAGCGGCCGCGCGTCCTGCATCAGGACGGTCCGGGCACCCGCCTCGTCGCCGGCCCGCCGCAGGCGGATCACCTCCTGGATCAGGGGCAGGGTTTTGGACTGCGTCGCCTTGATGGTGGCGAGGATCGGACGCTCGATGTTGTCGCCCGTCGTCGCCATCATGGCGTCGAGGGGGCCCGCCGAGGCGTCGTAGAGGCCGGTCAGCCGCTCGATGTTGGCCGTCACGCCGTCGAGTTCGGCCGGAGCCACCAGGCTGACGTCCCGCAGCGCGATGGCGCGATCGTGGACGCTGCCGCGGAAATTGATGGCGTAGCGTTGCTTGACGCTGTTGACGTCGTTGATCGTGGTCAGGTCGTCGTTGATGACGCCGACCTTGACGATGCTGACCACGGACAGGATCACCAGCATGGCCATGAGAGAGCGAAGCCGATGGTCAGGCGGGTTCCGATTCTGAGATTGTTCAAGGACGTCATGGGGGCTCCGCACGCGGTGATAGGCGCGATCCGTCGGCGAGCCGCCTCCCGTCGCGGTCAATCCACCGACTCGACGCAGTCCCGTCGACAGCATTCCACCACCGAATCGTTAACCATACCTTGCGGGGTCTCGAGCCGCCGATCCGATGTCGGCGCGAGTGTCCGGCCGTCGTCTCCGCCCGTCCCGGCGCGGCGGTGATCCAGCCGGGCATCCGGCCGGAGGCCGACCTCATCGGCCCGTCGCCGCGGGTGACGGCGGCGATGCCGCGGGCGATGCCCGTCTCCGACCGGTTCCCTCCTATCGGGCGCGGGCGGTCACGACCCTCTCGACGCCGGCGAGGTCGCGGCGCGTCTCGACGCCGGCCAGTCCCGCCGCGGCCATGAGCCCTGCGACGGCCCTGTCCTGCCCTCGCCCGACCTCGACGCAGGCGACGCCGCCCGGCGCCAGGAGCCGCGGCAGCTCGCCGGCGAGACCGCGATAGGCGTCGAGCCCGTCGGCGCCCCCGTCGAGGGCGGCCGGCGGATCGTGCTCGCGGACCTCGCGGTCGAGATGGGCCATGACGCCGCTCTCGACGTAGGGCGGGTTCGACACGACGACGTCGAAGCCACCCGACGCCAGCGCCGCCGCCCAGTCGCCCTGCACGACGAGGCTGCGCGGCGCGAACCCGTGGCGGGCGAGGTTGTGCCGGGCGACCGCGCAGGCCGCGGCGGAGCGGTCGACGGCCCAGCCGGTCGCGCGCGGCGCTTCGCTCAGCAGCGCGCAGAGGATGGCGCCCGATCCGGTGCCGAGGTCGAGCAGCGTCAACGCCTCGCCGCAACGCGGGCCGAGGGCGTCGAGCACGGCTTCGACGAGCGTCTCCGTGTCGGGGCGCGGGTCGAGCACGTCCGGAGTGACCGTCAACGCAAGGCCCCAGAACTCGCGGGTGCCGAGGATGCGCGACACCGGCTCGCGCGCGGCGCGGCGCAGGATCCAGGCGTCGAAACGGGCGCCGGCCTCGGGCGCGACCGGCAGGTCGGGATCGACGATCAGGGCGACGCGATCGAGGCCGGTGGCGGCGAGCAGGAGGATGCGGGCGTCGACGGCCGGCTCGGGCACGCCGGCCGCCGCGAGGGCGCGCGCGGCGGTCCGGAGCGCGACCGTCAGGCTCGGCATCGGGGGGCCCATCGGGGCGGCCGGGATGTCCCCCTCCGGTCTGGAGGGGAGCCGCCGGCCGTCGAGCGGTCGAAAAGCCTCAACCCGCCGCCTTCTCCATGACGCGGCGGAGGCGGGCGGCGAACAGCGCGGCATCGGCCGGCAATTCGCCGTCCATGATGCGGGCCTCGTCGTGCAGCAGCCAGGCCGAGTCCTCGACGATGGCGCGATCGCCCTCGCCCGCGTAGCGATCGGCCAGCGCCGTCACCAGCGGGTGGCCCGGGTTGATCTCCAGCACGGGTTTCGACTGCGTGCCGAGCTTGCCGTGCTGCGCCAGGATCTTCTCGAGGCGGCGGTCCGGCCCGAACTCGGGCGCGATGAGGCAGGCGGGGCTCTCGGACAGGCGGTCCGACGCCCGCACGTCCTCGACCGACTCGGCCAGCGTCTGTTTCATGAAGGCGAGCAGCGTGGCGAGCTTCGGCCCGAGCTCCTTCGCGTCCGGCTCGGTCGCGCCCTCCGCCAGCGGCACCGCCTTGATGTCGGCCGCACCCTGGGTCACCGACTTGAAGGGCTTGCCGTCGAAGCCGGCGGCGTTCGACACCCAGAAGGCATCGACCGCGTCCGGCAGCAGGAGGACCTCGATGCCGCGGGCGCGGAAGCCTTCGAGCTGAGGGCTCGTCCGGAGGCGCTTCAGGTCGTCGCCGACGAGATAGTAGATGGCGGTCTGGTTGTCGCGGAGATCCGCGACGTATTGGGCCAGCGTGCGGCCGCCGTCCGGGTGGGTCGTGGTGGCGAAGCGGGCGAGCTTGAACAGGTTGTCCCGCCGCTCGGGGTCCTCGTAGAGCCCCTCCTTCAGCACGGCGCCGAAATTCTCCCACACCTTGGCGAATCCGTCCGCGTCGCCGTCGGCCATCTTGGTCAGGTCGCCGAGCACGCGGTTGGTGACGCCCTTGCGGATGGCCGCGAAGACGGGGGAGTTCTGCACCATCTCGCGCGACACGTTGAGCGGCAGGTCGGCGGTGTCGACCACGGCACGGACGAAGCGCAGCCAGCCGGGCAGCAGGTCGGCCTCGTCGGTGATCAGGACGCGGCGCACGTAGAGCTTGGTGCGGCCCTTGCGCTGGGGGTCGAAGAGGTCGAAGGGCTTCGAGCCCGGGACGAAGGCCAGCACCGAATACTCGTGCCGTCCCTCGGCGCGGTAATGCACGATGAGGGCCGGCTCGTCGTATTGCGCGGCGAGCGAGCGGTAGAACTCGGTGTATTGCTCGGGCGTGATCTCGGACTTGTTCTTGGCCCAGAGCGCCGCGCCGTCGGTCAGGCGGCGGGGCTCGCCGTCCGGGGTCTCCTGGAGGTCGATCGGCACCGCGACGGCGCCGGAATGCTCCTTGATCAGCCGCTCGACGCGCCAGGGCTCGAGGAACTCCTGGGCGGCCTCCTCCTTGAGATGCAGCGTGACGCTCGTGCCGCGGGGGGGCGCCTCGCCCTCGGGCAGCGCCGCCACCGCGTAGGACCCCTTGCCGTCGCTGGTCCAGCGCCAGGCCTCGGCGGTGCCGGCCCGGCGGGTGCGGACCTCGACGCGGTCGGCCACCATGAAGGCCGAGTAGAAGCCGATGCCGAACTGCCCGATCAGATTTCCGTTCTCCGCCTCGGCCTCGGCGCCGATCCGGTCGAGGAACGCCTTCGTGCCCGAGGACGCGATGGTGCCGAGCGCGCGGTCGAGATCGTCCCGCGCCATGCCGATGCCGTTGTCGACGACCGCCAGCGTCTTCGCCTCCTTGTCGATGACGACCCGGATGGCGAAACCCTCGCCGTCGGCGATGAGCTGCGGCGCCGCGATGGCCTCGTAGCGCAGTTTCTCGCAGGCGTCGGCGGCGTTGGAGATCAACTCGCGGAGGAAGACGTCGCGCTCGGAATAGATCGAGTGGACCATCAGGTCGAGCAGGCGCGACACGTCGGCCTGGAACGTCTTGGTCTCGCCGGCGCCGTCCGGCGCCGCCTGGATGTCAGCCTCGCTCATGGAAATCGCGATCCCTCCGCGGTGGACCCCCGCGGCGGCCGGGCCACGTCCGGCTCGCGCGGCGACGGGCCGGCGCGGCCGGAAGCCTCGATGATGACGTCGCGGGCCGGACGGCCCGGTCCTGTCCCGCGGCGGCCGGGCCGCCGACGGGAGCGCCCCACATATCGCGGCTGGCTCGCGGGATCGCAAGGCGGATCACGGCCGAAAAAAGACCGGCGGACGGGTCGGTGCAGGTGGGCGTCCCTCGTCAGCCCGTCGCGTGCCGCGCCAACCTCTCGTAGAGCGGGCGGGCCGCCTCGGCCAGCGGCTTCAGGTGGTCGGGCAGGTCGTCGAAGCCGCGCTCGGCCCGCGGCGGGGCGAAGCCCGTCGAGCGCTCGACGCTGTCGTACCAGAACGGCGCCCAGACCCCGTCGGTATCGCGCCGGCCCGCCGGCCAGGACAGCATGGCGGCGTCGAACGGCACGCCGAGGCCGGCGCAGAGCGTCGACAGCACGCGCCGGGGGTCGGCCAGCACGTCGCGCGACCCGATCACCGGCGGCGCGGTCCCGAGGCGGTCCGCCACCCGGTCGAACAGGTCCACCTGCTGCGGCAGGCCGATCTCCTCCAGCGTCACCGCGGCGCGCTTCTCGACGTAGGACAGGAGCACTGCCTCGGGCGCCCGGATCAGGAAGGCGTTGGCGACCCCGTCGATCCAGTCCCGCCCGAAGCCCGGCAGCATGTGGTGGGTCATGTGCTTCTGGTACCAGACCGGGCGGCCGCCCGGCACCGGCCCGGTGACGGCGGCGGCGACGTCGCGCCAGTCGCGCGGCTGGCTCGCCAGGATGTCGTCGCGCTGGGGGTGGATCAGCCCGGTCGCGTGGAGGTAGGCGGCGTAGAAGGGCTCGTCCGACACGGCGCAATCGGACCGGTTGCCGAAGGCGCGCATCATCGCGGTGGAGATGTTGCGCGGCCCCGACCACATGGCGATGCGCAGCGGGTTCGGGCCGGTGACGGGCGCCCCGCCGCCGTGGTCCTGCGTGCCCCCGCTCATCCGCACTCTCCCTCCGCTTCCGACCATCGACGCAGCGTGAGGCCGGGCGCGGGGCTTGTCGAGGGCCGCGGCCGGAAGCCCCGTCATCGAGCAATGATTGAGCTTCTCGGCGGTGATGCTATACGCAGCCCGTCGATGACCGCCTCCCCCTTATGGACCTCCGCCCTGTGCTGACACCGAACGGATCACGTGGGCCCCAAGTCGACGCCGTGATGGCGCCGAACCGGGAGAACGTGGAGAAAATCGCGCCTCGTATTGCCGTTCTTGTCCCATGCTACAACGAGGCTTCGACGATCGGCGGCGTCGTCACTGGATTCAGCGCCGCGCTTCCGGGCGCTGCCGTGTACGTGTATGACAACAATTCGACGGACACGACCGGTTCCATAGCTCGACAGGCCGGAGCGATCGTCCGTGTGGAACGCCGACAGGGGAAAGGACATGTAGTACGCCGCATGTTCGCCGACATCGACGCCGATTGCTACGTGATGGTTGACGGTGACGACACTTATGATCCTTGTGCTGCTGAAATCGCCATAGCAATGGTGCTTGAGGAAGGTTATGATTTCGTCAATATAGCCCGTATTTCGACAGTTAGCGAAGCCTACAGGCGAGGCCACAAGCTTGGTAATGTGATCTTGACCCAAATGGTTAGATCATTCTTCGGTCGAGAAAGCTCCGATATGTTGTCGGGTTATAAAATATTCTCGCGGCGGTTCACCAAGTCCTTCCCAGCGATGTCAGGCGGCTTCGAGACAGAGACAGAACTCACTGTTCACGCGTTAGAGATGCGAATGCCCATGGGTGAAATCTCGGCTCCCTACAAGGAGCGGCCCGTCGGTTCTGTGAGCAAGCTGCGGACCTACCGCGACGGCATCCGCATCTTGATGCTGATCTCGCGCCTGATCAAGGATGAACGGCCGTTCCACTTCTTTGCCGCGGTCGGCCTGCTGCTTGGCTTGTTGGGCGTCGTCCTTGGCCTACCTGTCGTTCTCGCCTTCCTGGAAACGGGTTTAGTGCCGCGCCTTCCCACGGCGGTGTTGAGCCTCGGTCTCGTGACGCTGGGGGCCTTGTCTCTCTTCGCTGGCTTGATCCTCGATGTGGTGACGAAGTCGCGTCAGGAGCTCAAGCGACTAATCTATCTCTCCATTGCTCCTCGTCAGGTGCCATGACGGTGCCGACGCCTGCGCGCCGGTCCATGACGCGAGACGGACTGATCCGCTTCCTACGGTTTTGTGTCGTGGGCGGGGTCGGCTTCGTGGTGGACGCAAGCATTCTGATGCTGGCCGTGACCGATGGTCTTCTGAGCCCGATCCCGGCTCGATTTCTGTCTTTCGGCGTCGCGGTCTTCGTCACGTTCAACCTGAATCGGCGCTGGTCGTTCGATGTCGCGCCCGAGGGATCGACGTCCTACGTCAAACACCTTGTGGCCTATCTGGGCGTGCAGGGATTCGGCTTTCTCTGCAATCTCGTCATCTACGCGGCCGCGCTCGCCCTTCTGCCGGGCGATCTGGCGCATCCCGTGCCTTGTCTGGTACTCGCGTCGGCATCGGTCATCATCCTCAATTATCTCGGGGCCGACCTCATCGTCTTCCGCCATCGTCATCCTTGACGGCGCTAGACCGGCGTGAAACCGCCTTTCCCGTGACCCGATGAAAAGGCGGTCGTCAGCGACCGAACGGAATGATCGATGACGGAAGCCCTATCGCAGCCGCGCCTGCTCAGCATCTGCGACTCAGTCGCGCCAGCAAGACGGGTACGAGACGTGGCCTTCCTGCTCCTCTGTCTCATCGCGAGCATAGCGCTGTTCTTTCGCTTTCAAATCGTCAATCATTTTCAGGTACTCATCAGCGACCGCTTCGATGGCATTATCGAAACCGCCATCCTTGAACATTGGTATAACTTCTGGCGAGGATTCACCCCCTTCAATCAGACCTTCTTTTTCTATCCCGTCCGAGATACGCTCGGGTACAATGATGGCTATTTTTTATACGGCTGTATATATACAGTTTTCAGGATCTGCGGCCTCAATCCATTCCTCTCGAGCGAATGCGTCGACATCGTCCTGGTAGCTCTGGGATTTCTATTCTTCTATCTCTGCGCTCGAATCGTTTTCGCGATGCCGGGATCCTGGGCCGCCTTGGCGAGCATGCTTTTTGCGGTAAGCAGCAACGTTTATCATCAGGCTGTTCACGCCCAGATCCTCGCGATCGCGCTGGCCCCGCTCCTCGCAACGCTGCTCTACATGGCAGGCTTCAGCCTTGTGCAGAACCGGCGCAGGCGTGCGGCGATCCTTGCGGGGAGTGCCGTGTGCCTGCATGCAGCGTGGCTTCTCTCCACATTTTACATGGCATGGTTCTTTGTTTTCTTCTCAATATTTTTGGTATTGGCTGCTGTCACGCTCAACGGGCAACAGCTTTGGTCGGCTCGGGTGATCGTCAGCCGTAATAGGCTGCTCCTGGCCTCCCTTCTTGTCCTCTATGGCGCCGTGAACATCCCCTTCGCCCTGGTTTACGTGCCCAAACTGTTGGAAACGGGCCAGCATGGGTATGCGGAATCGTTGACCTTCGTACCATCCATTCTGGACGTCTTCAACATCGGACGGGACAACCTTGTCGCCGGTAATCTCTACGGAGCCTTGAGCGGATTTGTGAGGCCGGATTTCCCCGACTTCAGCGAGAAAACGACGGGTTTTCCCCCGCTGCTTCTGGCCCTGTTTGCCCTGTCCTGCGGGTCTGTTCTGCGTCGGGGCGCCAGAAGAGACATCCATGGCGACGTGTGTCGCGTCGTCGCGCTCGGAGCCTGCCTGAGTTGGATCTGTGTCCTCAAGGTCGGCAACGTCACCCTCTGGTCGCTCATCTTTCACATCGTACCAGGCGCTAAGACGGTCCGTGTGGTGGCACGCTATCAGATCTTCCTCAGCTTTCCCGTGACCATGCTGGCGGTCGACTACATCCGTCGCCGTGGCGGCACTCTGGTTCGTCCGGGCGTAGCGGTCCTGGGTCTGATCTTGGTGATGGAACAACTGACACTCAGAGGCAACGTCGGACTGGCATCGGCCGCCGAACTCGAGCGCCTCAAATCGGTCCCACCCGTCCCGGCAGGGTGTCACTCCTTCTTCGCGTCCCAGTCGCGCAGCGGCGCGATTAATCTCGGCGATCAGGACGGCTATTACAGTCATAACGTCGACGCGATGATGATCGCCGAATACATTCACCTTCCGACGCTGAACGGCATGGATACGTTCGTTCCTACGGATTGGAACCTCGTCAAGCCTGTCGAAGCTGATCGGTATCTCGCGGACGTGCAGATGTTCGTAGCCGTGCACGATCTGTCTGACGTCTGCAGTCTCAATCTCCAGACGATGCGCTGGGATCCGGCTCCTCTCCCAGAGGTCCAGGCCGACCGATCGGCCGATCCCCGGCCGACTCGTTGCGAGGGCAGTTTCGACCTGGTGACCACGCGTCTCGCGGGCTCGCACCCGATCGTCACCGTCGCCGGCTGGGCCGACGAGTCGCTGGCCATGCCGCACGCGCCCACGCGTATCGCGATGAGGATGGAGGACGGACTGTCCTCACCTCGGTATTTTCCTGCCTTCACCACGCCGCGTTCCGACGTCGTTGAGGCATTTGCCAATCCGGGTCTTTTGAACTCAGGCTTTCGAAGCACCATGCTGACGAGCAAAAGCTCTACCGTCGTGGTTACGCCGGTCCTGTATTACGGCGATCAGGTCCTTCTCTGCGTCAATCTCAGCAAGGCAATCGGCGCCGTGGCGCCATAAGGGCCCGCGTTTGCTCGTTGTAGGTCGGCCTGATTCGAACATGCTACCGATTTGCACTGACCGCGCGAGTGGCAGCAAGACAGGACCTGATTACATGGAGGCTGACAACGCTTCTCAAGCGATCAACGAAACAAGGCAAAATCCGATGCAGAAGCACACCCGAAATGTCGGCGTCGATCTCGGCAAACTGGTAGCTTTTATTTCTGTTGTATGCATTCACGTGCCTAGGCCACCGACGATGTCGCTGTCTGCGATCTTAATCGTGGATCAACTCTCTCGATTCGGCGTACCTTTCTTCTTCATCGCTTCAGGATATTTTTTATCTCATCGGATCGACTCAGCATTCTTCATAACACGCTACGTTGTCGTCAGGATCTTCCCCGCCTTCGCTTTCTGGACACTCTTCTATTTTTGGTCCTCTATCAAAGACGGCCCCGTGGACATCTTGAGCCTGGTGTTCGATGGCGGCGGTCTACATCTCTGGTTTTTTTCGTCTTTGATCTTATGCTTGCTGCTCTGCAGCATCCTCCTGAAAATCGGTGGCCTTCGTCTCGTGATCGTCGCCGCGATCCCCCTTTACCTCATCGGTCTCTATCATGGTGTTTACGGTGAAGCGCTGCATGCTCCGCATTGGAGCTGGAATGTTCGAAACGGGCCGTTCTTCGGCTTCCCCTTCGTCGTGATCGGATTGACGATCGCCCGTCGCGATTGGCGTCCGCCGCTGCTGATCGGGGCCATAATGTTTCTGATTGGCGGTGTACTTCAAATTTTAGAGGCCAGGATGGTAACACGACTCTATCATGTCGGCTTGGTCAGTCCTGATTTCGTGGCAGCGACATCGATTTATGCGACGGGCGCTTTTCTGTTCTTTCGCTCCCTCCCTCAAACGCCGGCAGTAGAGTGGATGAGCCAGCCGGGTCGCGTTGTACTCGGCGCCTACGCCATCCACCCTTACATCCTGTTTATGCCTGCGATGGCTCACGCCAGCAATGGCTCGACCGCTCTCGTCGTCTTGATCGTCGCCGGCCTGTCCCTCGTCGTCGGCCGGGCTGGCGCGCAGATCCCTCTGATCAGCTATGCGTTCAGATGACGCGAGAGGCATAGCTTCTGAAGGTCGGGACGAGGCATAGGTGTTCGACGCAGCGCTTGTTTGTGTCAGGTGATGCATCGGCGTTCGATGTTGAGCTCGGCATCTGATGAGAAAGTCAAGGCCATCGCAAGAGGCGAGTCGCGAGTGAGATGACGACCTAGGCCAAGCCAACGAAGGTGGTCGAACATCGTGTCCTGACAGGAGACATCCTCGGGGAAGTCGAGGGATGCTTCGCTCGACGACCCAGAGCCGCGTCAGCCCTCGGCGATGTTCGCCGCAGGCGTCGCGTTGGACGATTTCTATCGTGACTCGAACCTCGGTTTCGGCGCGGACGGCGAGACAGCGCGCATGGTCTTCCGAGATCCGACATGGGTGACGTGAAGCATCGACGACGCGAGGCCCCGATGTTCAGGCAAGGCCACCAGCCGCTCAGGCCGTGCCCTGGGTGCCACGCTTTCGGATGAGGCTATGGCCGGTTCTCCCATCGGGCCGAATCCATGCATCTCCGACACACCAGCCTTGCGCCGTCCAATCGTTAACGACTTGTTGACCGCGACGGTCTAGCTGTCGTCCGACAATTCACTTTGGCTGAAGGACACGGTCTTGGCATTCGCCACCCGCCTCTCGCAGCGCGGCCCGCATCGCGCCTCTCCGGAGGCCGCGCGCGTCGCCTTCGCCCAGCCGCGGCCCGCTGCGAACCCCCGCGGCGCCAAGGCGCAGCGCCTGCCCGTGCCCGCCCCGGTGGCCTCGGCGGTGCCCGAACGCACGCTCGTCGGCATCGTGGCGCTTCTCGCCGGCGCGGCGCTGTTCCCCGTGTCCGACACGGCCTCGAAGATGCTGACCGCGACGCTGCCCGGCATCGAGGTCGCCTGGATGCGCTACCTCGTCTTCGTCGTCCTCACGGTGCCGCTGCTGCTGCGCGACCGGTCGCTGGTCCGCGCCGCGCGGCCGGGGCTCCTGGCCGGCCGTGCGGTCGCGAGCGCCGCCTCCACGGCCCTCTTCATCGTCGCGTTCGGCATGATGCCGGTCGCCGACGCCACCGCCATCGGCTTCATGGCGCCGATCGTCGTCACCGCCATGGCGGCGCTGTTCCTGCGCGAGAAGGTGGGCGTGCGGCGCTGGTCGGCGGCCGTCGTCGGGTTCGTCGGCGTGATGGTCATCGTCCGGCCCGGCGGGTCGTCCTTCACGCTGACGAGCCTCGTCCCCCTCTGCGGCAGCATCGCCTCCGCCACCGCCATCATCGGCACGCGGCTCGCCAAGGACGAACGGCCCGAGACCACCATGCTCTACCAGGCGGTGGTGGGCTTCGTGGTGGTTACCGCGATGGCGGCCTTCGACTTCCACGTGCCGAGCTGGAACGAGCTCGCCATCGGCTGCATCAGCGGCTTCTTCGCCACGGTGGCGAGCCTCATGCAGGTCTTCGCCTACCGCCACGCGCCGGCGTCGCTGCTCTCGCCCTTCACCTACACGCAGCTGCTCTGGGCGGCGGGCCTCGGCTTCATGGCCTTCGGCACCGTGCCGGGTCCCTCCATGCTGGCCGGTGCCGCCATCATCGCGGCGAGCGGCGTCTACACGGCGTGGCGCGAGACGGTGCGGGCCGGGCAGGCCTAAGCCAGGGCGGAAAAGCGCGCCGGCGTCTTCCCAAATCCGCAGCGCTTGAGGCATGGTGGCGCCACCAGCGACCGCGAACTTCGGGCCCCACGATGAAGAAAGTCTACGAGGACGCCCACGCGGCCCTGAGCGGCCTCGTCAAGGACGGCATGACCGTCCTGGCGGGGGGGTTCGGGCTCTGCGGCATCCCGTCGAGCCTCATCGAGGCCCTGCGCGACACCGGCGCCATGGACCTCGTCTGCGTGTCCAACAACGCCGGGATCGACGGCGTCGGCCTCGGGCTGCTGCTCGAGACGGGCCAGATCGCCAAGATGATCGCCTCCTACGTGGGCGAGAACAAGCTGTTCGCCCAGCAGTACCTGGCCGGCAAGCTCGCCGTCGAGTTCGCCCCGCAGGGGACGCTGGCGGAGCGCTGCCGCGCCGGCGGCGCCGGCATCCCGGCCTTCTTCACCAGGACGGGCGTCGGCACCGAGATCGCCGCCGGCAAGGAGGAGCGGGAGTTCGACGGCGAGCGCTACGTCATGGAGCGCGGCATCGTAGGCGACATCGCCCTCGTCCACGCCTGGAAGGGCGACACGGAGGGTAACCTCGTCTACCGGAAGACGGCGCGCAACTTCAACCCGATGATGGCGACGGCGGCCAAGATGACCATCGCCCAGGTCGAGCACCTGGTGCAGCCGGGCGACCTCGACCCCGACGCGATCGCCACGCCCGGCATCTATGTGAAACGCATCGTCCACGTGCCGCACCACGAGAAGCGCATCGAGCAGCGCACCACGCGCAAGCGGGCGACGCCGGCGACCCCGGCGGCGGCCGGGGAGGAGATCTGATGGCCTGGGACCGGAACCAGATGGCCGAGCGCGCGGCGCGCGAGCTGCGCGACGGGTTCTACGTCAACCTCGGGATCGGCATCCCGACGCTCGTGTCCAACTTCATCCCGGAGGGGACGAGCGTGCAGCTCCAGAGCGAGAACGGCATGCTGGGCATGGGCGCCTTCCCGTTCGAGGGCGAGGAGGACGCGGACCTCATCAACGCCGGCAAGCAGACCGTGACGGCCCTGCCGACGACGAGCTTCTTCTCCTCGGCGGACAGTTTCGCGATGATCCGCGGCGGCCACATCGACCTGTCGATCCTGGGCGCCATGCAGGTGGCGGAGAACGGCGACCTCGCCAATTGGATGATCCCCGGCAAGATGGTGAAGGGGATGGGCGGCGCCATGGACCTCGTGGCCGGCGTCAAGAAGGTGGTCGTGCTGATGGAGCACACCGCCAAGTCCAAGAGCGGCGGCGAGGAGCCGAAGCTGCTCCGCGCCTGCACGCTGCCGCTCACCGGATCGGGCGTGGTCGACATGGTGATCACCGACCTCGGCGTCTTCACGGTGGACCGCCGCGGCGGCGGCATGGTGCTGACGGAACTGGCCCCGGGCGTCTCCCTCGACGACATCGCGGCGAAGACCGAGGCGCATTACCAGGTCGCCCCGGCCCTGGTGGGGGACGCCGCGACGGCTTGACGACGCATCCCGATCTCACCATCTCGATTGAAACCCGAGGAGACCCGCGGGTCTCCGCCCCCCGAGGACACACCATGGCCGACGCCGCTTCCGCCACCGTCAAGGTCACCGACCAGAGCTTCGAGCAGGACGTGCTCAAGTCGTCCGAGCCGGTCGTCGTGGATTTCTGGGCCGAATGGTGCGGACCCTGCCGCATGATCGCCCCGGCCCTTGAAGAGATCGCCAAGGACATGCAGGGCAAGGTCAAGGTGGTGAAGTTCAACATCGACGAGAACCCCGGCGTGCCGGGCAAGCTCGGCATCCAGTCGATCCCCACCCTGCTGCTGTTCAAGGACGGTCAGGTGGCCGCCAAGATGGTGGGGGCCAAGCCGAAGGGCGCGCTCCAGCAGTGGATCACCGGCGCGATCTGATCCTCTGGGCCTCGCCGTCTCGCTCCCATGCCCGGCCTCGCGCCGGGCATTTTCATGTCTGCGCCCCTCGGCGCGGGTCCTGCCTTCAGCGCGAGGCCGCCAGGACGGGAGCCGCGACGGCCTTCTCGGCCATGGCGAGGTCGAGCGCTTCGAGCTCGACCGGCGTCAGCCGCAGCCCGAGCTTGGTCCGCCGCCAGGCGACGTCGGCGGCCGTCCGGGCCCATTCGTGCGCCATGAGGTGGTCGACCTCCGCCTCGGTGAGCGTGGCCCCGAAGTCGCGCCCGAGCCCCGGCAGGGTGGTGGCGTCGCCGAGGATCGCCCGCGCCTCCGTGCCGTAGTGGCGGACGAGGCGGCGGGCATGGGCCGGTGAGAGGAAGGGCCAGCGCGTGCAGGTCTCCGCCACGAGGGCGTCGAAGCCGTCGACGGGGAAGTCGCCCCCCGGCAGGGCCGTCCGCCCCGTCCAGCCCGGGCCCTGTCCCCCGGTGGCGGCCGCGAGATGCGGTTGAAGCAGTTCCAGCGCGTGTTCGGCGAGTCTGCGATAGGTGGTGAGCTTGCCGCCGAAGACCGAGAGCAGCGGCGCCCGCCCGGCGCCGGCCTCGAGGTCGAGGACGTAGTCGCGCGTCGCCGCCTGGGCGGCGCCGTCGCCCTTGTCGTAGAGCGGCCGCACGCCCGAATAGCTCCAGACGACGTCGGCCGCCGTCACCGGCCTGGCGAAATATTCGCTCGCCGAATCGCAGATGTAGGCGACCTCCTCTGGCGTGGCGCGGACGTCGGCGGGGTCGCCGTCGTAGTCCCGGTCGGTGGTACCGATGAGGGTGAAGTCGGTCTCGTACGGGATGGCGAAGAAGATCCGCCCGTCCGGGTTCTGGAAGAAGTAGCAGCGGTCGTGGTCGTAGAGCTTCCCGACCACGATGTGCGAGCCCTGGACGAGCCGCACCTTCGCGGCGGCGTTCTGGCCCAGCGTGGCATTCAGCACCTCCCCGACCCATGGGCCGGCGGCGTTGACGACCGCGCGGGCGCGCACCGTGCGGGTGGCGCGCGTGCCGCGGTCCTGCAGCGTCAGCGTCCAGCCGTCGGTGCCGCGCTCGGCCGCGACCGCCTTGGTGCGGGTGAGCACGGTCGCGCCGCGGTCGGCGGCGTCGCGCGCGTTGAGCGCCACGAGGCGCGAATCCTCAACCCAGCAATCCGAATATTCGAAGCCGGTGCGGAACACGCCGGGCTTCAGCGGACGCCCGGCGGGATCGGTCCTGAGATCGAGCGTGCGGGTCGCCGGCAGGCGCTTCCGGCCGCCGAGATGGTCGTAGATGAAGAGGCCGAGGCGCAGCATCCAGGCGGGGCGCAGCCCCTTCTGGAACGGCAGCACGAAGCGGAGCGGCCAGATGATGTGCGGGGCGATGCCCCAGAGGACCTCGCGCTCCATCAGGGCCTCGCGGACCAGGCGGAACTCCCGGTGCTCGAGGTAGCGCAGGCCGCCGTGGATCAGCTTGGTAGCGGCCGAGGAGGTGCCGCTCGCGAGGTCGTCCTGCTCGCAGAGGAGGACCCGGTAGCCCCGCCCCGCGGCGTCGCGCGCGATCCCGCAGCCGTTCACGCCCCCGCCGATCACGGCGAGATCATAGGTGGTGTCCAAGGCCGACCTCCCCCGGGGCGGTGTCGTCCGCCTCCAGAGGGGAGGATAAACGAAAATCGATGCCCTTCAAGCGATCACAACGAACAGGGAAGCGAACCCACCACGCCGCGGTGTCGCGCCCGGCCGCGATCGGTTAGGGTCCCGATACACCGGCCGGGGCGCTGATCCGGCCGCCGGCGCCGGGAGGGGCGGAGATGACGACACGGCTGAACCTCGCGGTGCGGGGCCTGTTCGCCACGCCGGTGGCGGCGCTCGACGTGCCGGACGCGGGCGACCTGAACGCGGCCCTGTCCGCCGCCATCCTGGCGCGCCGCGACGGCCACCCGTCCGTGCAGGCCTCCAATGCCGGGGGCTGGCATTCGGACCGCGACATCCTCGACTGGGGCGGGCCCGCCGCCCGGCAGGTGATCGATCTCGCCAAGGGCATGGCGGGCCAGCTCACGGCCGACAGGTCCGGCCAGCCGATCCGGCCGGCCTGGACCGTGGCGGCCTGGGCCAACGTCAACACGGCGGGCCACGCCAACGTGGCGCATTACCACGCCGGCGCCTTCTGGTCCGGCACCTATTACGTCGAGGACGGCGGCTGCGCCGCAGATCCGTCGCTCGGCGGCGAGTTCGAGATGCTCGACCCCCGCGGGCCCGGGCCCGGCATGTACGCTCCCCAGCTGAAGTTCACCGGCGACGGCGCCTCGGTCGGCGGCGCCGAGACGATCCGGCCGAAACCCGGGCTGCTGATCCTGTTCCCGTCCTGGCTGCTCCACCAGGTCCGGCCCTATCGCGGCCGAGGCACGCGGATCTCGATGGCGTTCAACTTCAGCCTGCCCCAGTGACGCGGGTCCTCGGCGATCCGCCCACCTCCGCTCCCGGCGACACCTCTCGAACCGAACCGGCCCCGTGAGCCTCTCGACCGCCAGGGCCCCGACGCGGCGGCAGGTCGAGATCGTCGACTGGCTGCGCGAGAAGGGGCGCGTCACGGTCGAGGATCTCGCGGCGCATTTCACCGTGACGCCGCAGACCATCCGGCGCGACCTCAACGACCTCAGCGACGCCCAGATGGTGGTGCGGGTCCACGGCGGCGCCATGGTGGCGTCGGGGGTCGTCAACCTCGCCTACGAGGCGCGCAAGCTGATCGCCGGCCCGCACAAGCGGCTGATCGGCGAGGCGGCGGCGCGGCTCGTGCCGGACCATTCCTCCGTGTTCCTCACCATCGGCACCACGACCGAGGAGGTGGCGCGGGCGCTCGGCGGCCACGCGGGCCTGCTCGTCATCACCAACAACCTGCAGGTCGCGGCGGAACTCTACCGCAACAGCGGCATCGAGGTCGTGGTGACGGGCGGCAGCGTGCGCCACAGCGACGGCGGCATCGTGGGGGCGCAATCGGAGGCGCTGATCGCGCAGTTCCGGGTGGACCTCGCCGTGATCGGCACCTCGGCCATCGACACCGACGGCACCCTGCTCGACTTCGACATCCGCGAGGTGCAGGCGCAGCGCGCCATCATCGAACACGCGCGGCGCGTGGTCCTGGTCGTCGATTCGAGCAAGTTCGCCCGCTCCGCCCCGGTGCGCGTCGCCCACCTCGACGACGTCGACATCCTGGTGACGGACCGCCTGCCCGCCGCCGCGGCCGAGCTCTGCCGCCAGCACGGCGTGCAGGTGGTCGAGGCCGGCGGGCCGGTCGAGGCGGAGGACGGCGCCGACAGCGGAGAGCCTGCCGCGCCACGGTGACGGCGGGAGCACCGGGTCGACGTGGGCGTGACGGCTCTCACCAGCCGACATCGACGATGACTCGTCGATGTCGGGTCACGCCGCATGCGCGGCGGCGCGCATTCGCGCTCGCCAGCGGTCGAGAGTCTCGACCACTGGGTCAGGCCGGCCGTTCCGCCCATCCCGCGACGTCGCGCCCGCCGAAGACCATGCGGCGGATCATCGGCGAGGTGAGCATGGCGCTGAAGCTCGGGGCGGGCGCGCTCGCATCGGTCAGGCGTCGCAGGTGCGCCTCGTCCAAGGTGACGTTCACGGCAGCGATGTTGCTCTCCAGTTGATCCACCCGGCTGGCGCCGACGATGGTGGACGTGACGCCGGGGCGTGCCAGCACCCAGGCGAGGGCGACCTGCGCGGGCGGGAGATCGCGTTCGGCGGCGACGGACCGCAGCGCGTCGAGCACGTCCCAGTTGCGGTCGACGAACTTGCTGTCGCCGAAGGGGTTCGGGCCGCTGAGCCGGCCGGAGCCCGACGTGTCGTCCCGGCGGTATTTGCCGGTGAGGAAGCCGCCGGCCAGCGGGCTCCACGGCATCACGCCCAGGCCGGCCTCGCGGGCGGCGGGGAAATGCTCGGCCTCCACCTCCCGGGCGACCAGCGAATATTCGACTTGGATGGCGATCGGGCCCGGGACGCGCCGCTCGGCCGCGATCGTGGCCGCCTTCATGGCCACCCATGCCGGCATGTCCGAGAACGCGTAATAGCGGATCTTGCCCGCCCGGACGAGGTCGCCCAGCGTCTGCACGATCTCCTCGACGGGCGTGACGCCGTCCCAGATGTGCATCCAGTAGAGGTCGATGTAGTCGGTCCCCAGGCGCTTCAGCGACGCCTCGAGGGCGCGGTGGATGTTCTTGGCCCCGGCGCCGCCCGCGTTGGGGTTGCCGCCGCCGGCCTGGGTGGCGGTCAGCGGGCTCGCCGATCCGTTGAAGGCGAACTTGGTCGCCAGCACGACGGCGTCGCGGACGCCGGCCTCCCGGATGAACCGCCCGACGAGGCGTTCGCTCTCGCCGCCCGCGTAGATGTCGGCGGTGTCGACGAAATTGCCGCCCGCCCCGCAGTAGGCGTCGAAGATGGCGCGCGACGTGGACTCGTCCGCCCCCCAGGGGCCCGGCCCGAACGTCATGGTGCCGAGCGCCACCGGGCTGACCACAAGGCCGGATCGGCCCAGCGTGCGGAATGTGTCGAGCGGCATGGTCTTCCTGCTTTCCATAGCGTCTGCTATGAAACCTCTGCGCCCGCCGCGCCATCGTGTCAAACATTTCTTAATGACCGTTATGGAATCACCGTCCACGCCGCCCCGCAAGCCCGGTCGGCCGCTCTCGTTCGATCGCGACGCCGCGCTCCGCCAGGCGATGCTGACCTTCTGGCGCCACGGCTACGAGACGGCGTCGATCGCGGACCTGACGGCCGCCATGGGGGTGAGCGCCCCCAGCCTCTACACGGCCTTCGGCGACAAGAAGCGCCTGTTCCTGGAGGCCGTGCGGCTCTACGCCGGCGACCCGGACGCCATGGCGCTGGCGTTCGACCGCGCCCGCACCGCCCACGACGCCGCGCGTGACCTGCTGACCGCGGCGGCGGCGGCCTACACGGGCGAGGACACGCCGAAGGGCTGCCTGCTCGCCAGCGCGACCGCGAGCGGATCGGCGGCGTCGGCCGACGTGCAGCGCGCCGTCGCCGACGTGCGCCGCGGCGTCGAGCGCCGCCTCTGCGCCCGGATCGAGCGCGACATCGCCGAAGGCCTCCTCCCGTCCGAGACCGATCCGGCCGGGCTGTCGGGCTTGGTCATGGCGGTCACGCAGGGGATGTCCGTGCTGGCGCGCGACGGCGCGCCGCGCGCCGCGCTGCTGGCGATCGTCGACACGGCCCTGGCGGCCTGGCCTCGCCACACCGGTGGCGGTTGAACCACTCGCCTCCCGCGTAGCGAGCCGATCACCCGGCCATCAGCTGGGTGAGGCCGTCGACGGCGCGAGGCCGAACCGGTGGCGCACCTGGGCCAGCAGATCATAGGGCTGGCCGAGCGCGACGTGGCTCGCCCGATCGAGCGCTTCGACCTCGTCGGGCGACAGCCGAAGCTCCGCGGCGGCGAGGCCCTCCGCGAGCTGGCCCGGGCCGCGCGGCCCCAGGATGGGGACGATCCCCTTCGCGGCCACCCAGGCGATCGCCACGGCGTTGGGGTCGCACGATCGTTCGGCGGCGACGCCGTGAAGTGCATCGGCGACCGGGTCCTCCCCGCCATGCCCTGCCGCTCGCGCGCGGAGCCGCTCCGCCAGCATGCCGCCCGCGAGCGGCGAATAGCCCATCACGCCGAGGCCGCGGGCCTCAGCGAGCGGCAGGTGCTCGCGCTCGGCCTCGCGGGACAGCAGCCCGTAGCCGAGCTGCAGGACGGACAAAGGTGCGAGACCGCGCAGTTCCGCCAGCATCGCCGCCGAGGCCGCCCGCCACGCCGGGAAGTTCGACAGTCCGAGGTTGACGACCTTGCCGGCGCGGACGAGGTCGTCGAGGCCCGCCAGGGTCTCGTCGATCGGCGTCGCGCCGTCGTCGAAATGCGGCATGTAGATGTCGATGTAATCGGTGCGCAGCCGCTTCAGGCTGCCCTCGACCTCGACCCGGATGGCCTTCCGGTGTTGGCCGACCAGGGCGGCCGGAGGGTCGGCCAGGGCGGTCAGGCCGTATTTGGAGGCGATCACGAAGCGGTCGCGCCCGGCCGCGGCGAGGACGCCGCCGAGGATCGTCTCCGCCTGACCCTGCTGGTAGGCGCTCGACGTGTCGATGAAGGTGCCGCCGGCTTCGACGAAGAGGTCGAGCGCCCGGCGGGCCTGCGCCGGTTCGGATCCGCCCTCCCGGTCCGTGCCCAGCCGGCCGGTCCCGAGCGCGACGGTCGAGACGCGCAACCCCGTCTGGCCTCCCAATCGACGTTGTTCCATGATCGTGTCTCCCCATCGCCGAGCGGCGTGTGATGGGACATCGGAGCGTCGGCGAGCGGTGGCAAGAACGCACCAAAAAGTGAGCGGCCCGGCCGAGACCAGGCCCTGCCTGAAGCCGGACGGCGCGGCGGATCTCGTGCAACGCGCCGTGTCGGCCATCGACGGCCGCTGGAAGCTGGCGATCCTGTTCAGGCTGTTCGAGCGCCCGGTGCTTCGCTTCTCGGAACTGGAGCGCGACATCGGAGGGATCTCGCAGAAGATGCTGGCCCAACACCTGCGCGAACTGGAGCGGGACGGACTGGTCTGCCGCACCGTCCATGCCGTCGTCCCGCCCCAGGTGGACTACCGGCTGACCGAGGCCGGACGGGCCCTGGGCGATCCGCTCGCGGCCCTACGGGCGTTCGGCGCGACCCACCTCGCCGCCCGCGACACGGCCGACACCTCCGCGGTGCCGCCCGGCCGATGAGCGTCGACCGGCGGACCGGGCGGACCGTCGATCACCCTGCCTTCGGCCGGGGCACGCCCAACGCCCCGTCGGGACGGAGCCCCGACGCGAACAGGTCCGGCTGCCGGGCGCGGCCCTCGAGGCCGAGCAGGTAGGCCTTGGCGGCCAGACCGCCCGCGAAGCCGGTGAGCTGGCCCGCGGCGCCGACCACGCGGTGGCAGGGCACCACGATGGAGAGGGGGTTCCGGCCGTTGGCGGCCCCCACGGCCCGCATCAGGTTCGGGTCGCCGAGCGCGCGGGCGATCTGCCCGTAGCTGCGCGTCTCGCCGTAGGGGATGCGCCGCAGCTCCTCCCAGACCCGCTTCTGGAAGTCGGTCCCGCGGCCTGCGAGCGGCAGGTCGAAGCGCCGCCGCCGCCCCGCGAAATAGGCCGCGAGCTGCCGTTCCGCCTCGCGCAGCACGGGGTGGTGCGGGTCGGGCTCCGCCGCGCCGAGCGGCACGCGCCGGGGGTCGTCGCCCGCCCACAGGATCGTGACGAGGCCGCTCCCCCGCGCCACCAGCGTCAGGGCGCCGACTGGAGACGCCACATGGCGGGTCGCGGCGGTGTCGAGGGTCTGTGTCGGGCGCAACGCGGACCTCCCCCTCGCCGAACTCGGCGAGCCGGCATCATAGCCGGCCTTCGGCGGTCCGAAAGGCGACGGCGCCGATCGATCGGGGACGGCCGTCGACCGTCTGTTTTCGTTCGGACCTTCGTTTTATTCGCTTGCCAGCCCTTCCACCTTCGACATACCTTCCGTCGGTCGACGAACGAGCGCCGGACAGGCGCCGCCCGGGGGGAACTTCCATGGACAGGAGCCGGAGCGCCGCAGGGGCCACCCGCCCGTGAGCCTCGTGCTCGACCGCATCGGCTACAAGCGAGGCGACGACGTCTACATCGCCGAGGCTTCGCTCGAGCTGCAGCCCGGCTCCATGAACGTCCTGCTCGGCCCGACCCTGTCGGGCAAGACGACGCTGATGCGCCTGATGGCGGGGCTCGACCGGCCCACCTCCGGCCGCCTGATCGAGGACGGCAAGGACGTGACGGGGCTCGGCGTCAAGAGCCGCTCGGTCGCCATGGTGTACCAGCAGTTCGTCAACTACCCGACCCTGTCGGTGTTCGAGAACATCGCCTCGCCGCTGCGCGTGCAGGGCCTCGCCAAGGCCGAGATCGAGGCCCGCGTGGCCCGCGCCGCCAAGCTGATGCGGCTCGAGCCGATGCTGAAGCGCACCCCGGCGCAGCTCTCCGGCGGCCAGCAGCAGCGCACGGCGCTCGCCCGCGCGCTCGTCAAGCAGGCGAGGCTCGTGCTGCTCGACGAGCCGCTCGCCAACCTCGACTACAAGCTCCGCGAGGAGTTGCGCGAGGAACTGCCCCGCCTCTTCGCCGAGAGCGGAGCCATCCTGGTCTATGCCACGACGGAGCCCAGCGAGGCGCTGCTCCTGCGCGGCATGACCGCCACGCTGCGCGAGGGCCGCATCACCCAGGTGGGGCCGACCGCCTCAGTCTACCGCGCCCCGGCCCATCTCGACGCCGCCCGCGTGTTCTCCGACCCGCCGCTGAACGAGCTGGCCCTCGCGGTCTCGGGCAGCAGCGTCGCCCTGGCCGACGGCACCCGGCTGCCCGCCGAGGGCGCGCTCGCCGGCCTGCCCGACGGGGCCTGCACGCTCGGATTCCGCTCCGATGCCGCGACGGTCGCGGGCGACGGATGGCGGGGCACCGGGGCGAACTTCCCCGGCACGGTGGCGGTGACCGAGATTAGCGGGTCCGAATCCTTCGTCCACGTCGCAACCGACGCCGGTCTCGGCACGGTCGTGTGCCTCGTCGAGGGCGTGCACGCCTTCGAGCCGGGCGACCGGGTCGAGGCCCGGCTCGACCTCGCCGGCGCCTTCGTGTTCGGCCCGGACGGCCGGCGGATCGCGGCGCCCGCGGCCGCGCGATCGGGCTCGCCGGCCCGCGAACCCGTCCCGGCCTGAGGAGGCCCGCGCATGGCCCAGATCACCCTCGACGGCATCGGCCATGCCTACGGCGGCGCCCCGACCACCGAGGCCGATTATGCGCTGAAGCCCATCCATCACGTGTGGGAGGCCGGCAAGGCCTATGCGCTGCTCGGCCCCTCGGGCTGCGGCAAGACCACGCTTCTCAACATCATCTCGGGGCTGGTGATCCCGTCCCACGGTCGGCTGCTCTTCGGGGACCGCGACGTGACGCGACTGCCGACCGAACAGCGCAACATCGCCCAGGTGTTCCAGTTCCCCGTCATCTACGACACCATGAGTGTGGCGGAGAACCTCGCCTTTCCCTTGAAGAACCGCGGCATGGCGAGGGCTTCGATCGACGCGCGCGTCGCCGAGATCGCCGCCATGCTGGACCTCACGCC
Organism: Lichenihabitans sp.; assembly: GCA_965214345.1. Lineage (GTDB taxonomy): Bacteria > Pseudomonadota > Alphaproteobacteria > Rhizobiales > Beijerinckiaceae > Lichenihabitans. Next base: position 139,630 of record CBDCBJ010000002.1, read on the forward strand.
GGACCTCGCGCGGCGCGCCCGCGGCCTCACGGCGGACGCCAAGCAGAAGATCTCGCTCGGCCGCGGCCTCGTGCGCTCGGACGTGTCGGCAGTGCTGTTCGACGAGCCCCTCACCGTCATCGACCCGGCTCTGAAGTGGGAGCTGCGCTCGAAGCTCAAGGCCGTGCACCGCGCGCTGGACCTCCTGATGATCTACGTCACCCACGACCAGGTCGAGGCGCTCACCTTCGCCGACAAGGTGGTGGTGATGAACGACGGGCGGGCCGTGCAGATCGGCACGCCGGCCGAGCTCTTCGAGCGCCCCGAACACACGTTCGTGGGCTATTTCATCGGCTCGCCCGGCATGAACCTGCTGCGGGCGGAGGTGTCGGGCGCCGAGGCGCGGGTCGACGGCCACGTCGTGCCGCTCGCCTCGGCCTATCCGGCGCTGAGGGTCGGCCAGGCGGTCAAGCTCGGCATCCGGCCCGATTACGCCACCCTGACGGAGGGCGAGGGCCTGCCCGTGACGGTGAGGCGCATCGACGACCTCGGCCGCAAGCTCCTCGCCCATGTCGTCCTCGGGCGGGACGGTGCCGCCGGCGAGGCGAACCAGACGATGGTGGCGACCGTGCCGCGCGGCATGGGCGTCGACCTCGGCCCCGCGCGCCTGCGGCTCGACCCCGCCAAGACCCACGTCTACGTCGACGAGCACCGCGTCGTGGGGCAGAGCCTCGCGTCGGGGAGGGCCGCCTGATGGACACCCGCATCTGGGACAATCGCGCCTGGCTCTTCGTCGTGCCGGTGCTGATCGTCGTGTCGTTCTCCTCGCTCATCCCGATGATGACGGTGGTGAACTACTCGTTCCAGGACACGATGGGGCAGAACAACTTCTTCTGGAACGGCATGGGCTGGTTCCAGAACCTGCTCGACCCCACCACCGCGGTCGGCCAGCGGTTCCAGGGCGCGCTGCTGCGCAACCTCCTGTTCTCGGCCGTCGCGCTCGCCATCGAGGTGCCGCTCGGCATCGCGGTGTCGCTCTGCATCCCGAAATCGGGATGGCGGGTCGGGGCGGCCCTGGTGCTGATCGCCCTGCCGCTGCTCATCCCCTACAACGTGGTGGGGGTCATCTGGCAGCTCTTCAGCCGCACCGACATCGGCCTGCTGGGGGTCGGCCTGACGTCGGCCGGCGTGCCGTTCAACGTCACGCAGGACGCCGCCTCGGCCTGGTTCGTCATCGTCGTCATGGACGTGTGGCACTGGACCTCCATGCTGGCGCTGCTCTGCTACGCCGGCCTGAAGGCCATCCCGGACGCCTATTACCAGGCGGCGCGGATCGACGGCGCCGATCGCTGGAGCGTCTTCCGCAACATCGAACTGCCGAAGCTCCGCAAGGTGCTGGTGATCGGCATGCTGCTGCGCTTCATGGGCTCGTTCATGATCTACACCGAGCCTTTCACGGTGACGGGCGGCGGCCCCGGCGAGGCCACGAGCTTCCTGTCGATCGACCTCGTCAAGATGGCGCTGGGCCAGGTCGACCTCGGCAACGCCGCGGCCTATTCGCTGGTCTACAACCTCATCACGCTGACGGTGTGCTGGGTGTTCTTCACCTACACGACCCACGCCGACCAGAGGGACGTCGCATGAGTTCCTCGGCGCTCTCGGGCGCGCTGGCGCCGACGGCCTCGTCCGCCCGTTCGGCCCTCCGCCGGCCCGGCGGCCGGGCGATCGGCATGTCGCTCTACCTCGTCTTCCTGTTCGTGCCGATCTACTGGCTCGTCAACGTCAGCTTCAAGACCAACACCGACATCCTGTCCGGCCTCAGCCTGTGGCCGCAGCATCCGACGCTCGACAACTATCGCCGCATCTTCGCCGACGCGGAGTGGCACGCGAGCTTCGTCAACTCGATCCTCTACGTCGGCATCAACACGCTCGTGTCGGTGGCGGTGGCGCTGCCCGCCGCCTACGCGTTCAGCCGCTACCGCTTCGTCGGCGACAAGCCGCTGTTCTTCTGGCTCCTGTCGAACCTGATGGCGCCGCCGGCCGTCTACGCCATGCCGTTCTTCAACCTCTACTCGGCGACGGGACTGTTCGACTCGATCTGGGCCGTGGCGCTGGCCCACTGCCTGTTCAACGTGCCGTTGGCGGTGTGGATCCTGGAGGGTTTCATCTCGGGCGTGCCGCGCGAGATCGACGAGACGGCGGCGATCGACGGCTACCCGTTCCCGCGCTTCTTCGTGAAGATCTTCCTGCCGCTGATCGCCAACGGCATCGGGGTCGCGGCCTTCTTCTGCTTCATGTTCTCGTGGGTGGAGCAGTTGCTCGCCACGACGCTGACGACGGTGAACGCCAAGCCCATCGCCGGGATGATGTCGCGCGCCTATTCGGCCGCGGGCCTCGATTGGGGGCTGCTCGCCGCGGCCGGCGTGCTCACCATGATCCCCGGCGCCGTCGTGATCTGGTTCGTGCGCAACCACATCGCCAAGGGCTTCGCCCTCGGCCGGGTCTGACGGGAGGGGGAGATGGACGCGGTCGCCGACCACATCGCCTGGATGGCCTGGACCTGGCAGACGATCCTGTTCTTCGCCCTGATCGCGGCGGCGCTGGCGGTGCTGACGACGCTGGCGGTGCTGCGCCCCGAGACGCCGCGGCGCGGGATCCTGCGCTTCGCCACCACCCGCGGCGACCGGTTCTTCGTGTCGCTGCTGACGGCGGCCTTCATCTTCCTGGGCTTCATCCGCTTCGGGGGGGAGAACTTCTTCTACCCGGCCGCCGCCGCGCTGATCGCGGCCGCCGCCCTGTTCCGCTTCGCCTGACGCGGGCGAGACGCCCCCCGAGCCCGACGCGGCCCGGGGTTCGACGATCAAGAGAGCCGGAGCGATCCCCGCATCCGGCCCGATGAGGAGGATACCCATGTTCAATCGACGCACGATCCTGAAGGGCACGGCCGCCGCCGGTGCCGCCGCCGCCGCCGGCATCGCCCCGACGCCCTCGATGGCGCAGAAGGCGGATGCCGCCAAGCGCTGGGTGGAGACGGAGTTCACGCCCTCGACCCTGTCCAGGGACGAGGCCATGGCGGAGATGCAGTGGTTCACCGACGCCGCCAAGCCCTTCGCCGGGCTGAAGCTGTCCTGCGTGTCCGAGAGCCTGAAGGTCCACGACTACGAGTCGCAGACGCTCACCAAGGCCTTCGCCGAGATCACCGGCATCGAGGTCAAGCACGACATCATGGACGAGGGCGCCCTCGTCGATAAGATCGAAGTCGAGATGCAGTCGGGCCGCCCGATCTACGACTTTTGGATGAACGATTCCGACTTCATCGGCACCCACCCGCGCTACAACGACATCGTCGACGGCTCGCTGACCGACTTCATGGCCGGCCAGGGCAAGGACGTGACGAGCCCGACGCTCGACCTCAACGACTTCATGGGCCTGTCGTTCGGCACCTTCACGGACGGCAAGCTCTACCAGCTGCCGGACCAGCAGTTCGCCAACCTCTACTGGTTCCGCTACGACTGGTTCCAGAAGCCGGACCTGAAGGCCAAGTTCAAGGCGAAGTACGGCTATGAGCTCGGCGTGCCGGTCAACTGGTCGGCCTACGAGGACATCGCCGACTTCTTCACCAACGAGGTGAAGGAGATCGATGGCCAGAAGGTCTTCGGCCACATGGACTACGGCAAGAAGGACCCGTCGCTCGGCTGGCGCTTCACCGACGCCTGGCTGTCCATGGCGGGCGCGGGCGACCGCGGGCTGCCCAACGGCAAGCCCGTCGACGAATGGGGCATCCGTCTCGAGAACGGCCTGCCGGTCGGCTCCTCGATCACCCGCGGCGGCGACGCCAACGGCCCGGCCGCCGTCTACGCGCTGACGAAATACATCGAGTGGCTGAAGAAATACGCGCCGCCCGAAGCCGCCGGCATGGACTTCCTCGAGTCCGGCCCCGTGGTGGGCCAGGGCCACATCGCCCAGCAGATCTTCTGGTACTCGGCCTTCACCGACTCGGCGCGCCAGCCCGGCCCGGTGATGAACGAGGACGGCACGCCGAAGTGGCGCATGGCCCCCTCGCCCCACGGCGCCTACTGGAAGGAGGGCATGAAGCTCGGCTACCAGGACGTCGGCTGCTGGACGATGCTGAAATACGCGCCGCTGGAGCACGTCAAGGCGGGCTGGCTCTATGCGCAGTTCTGCACGTCCAAGACCGTGTCGCTGAAGAAGGCGCTGAAGACGCTCCACCTCATCCGCGAGTCCGACGTGTGGCACCCCGCCATGACCGAACTGGCGCCGAAGGTGGGCGGCCTCGTCGAGTTCTACCGCAGCCCGGCGCGCAAGCAGTGGACGCCGACGGGTGTCAACGTGCCGGACTACGGCAAGATGGCCCAGGTCTGGTGGCAGAACATCGCCAACGCGATCTCGGGCCAGGTCACCCCGCAGCAGGCGATGGACGGCCTCGCCCGCGACCAGGATGCCATCATGGCGCGCATCGAGAAGTCCGGCGTGCAGGGGAAGCTCGGCCCGAAGATGAACAAGGAGCAGACGGCCGAATACTGGTACGCGCAAGCCGAGAAGGACGGCAACTTGGCTCCCCAGCGCAAGCTCGCCAACGAGAAGCCGCAGGGCGAGACGGTGGACTACGACTCGCTGATCAAGTCCTGGCCCTCGACCCCGCCCAAGAAGGCCTGACGCGCGTTCCCTTCTCCCGTGAAACGGGAGAAGGTGGACCGGCGCAGCCGGGTCGGATGAGGGGAACTCAGCGAGGCGACATCCCCTCGTCCGCCCTCATCGCGGTTCTGCCGCGACCGGGCAACTTCTCCCGCAGGCGGGAGAAGGACAGTCTTCTTCATCCCAGGTTCCTCCCATGCCCGGCGCCATCCTCGTCATCGACCAGGGAACGACCTCCACCCGCGCCATCGTGTTCGGGCCGGACGCCGTGCCGGTGGCGTCCGCTCAGGAGGAATTCCCGCAGCACTTTCCGCAGCCCGGCTGGGTCGAGCACGACCCGAAGGACCTCCTGCGCACGTCGGTCTCGACCGCCCGCATCGCCATGGCGCGGGCCGAGGAGGCCGGGTACCAGGTGGCGGCGCTCGGCATCGCCAACCAGCGCGAGACGGCGCTCGTCTGGGACCGGGCGACCGGCGACGCCATCCACCCCGCGATCGTGTGGCAGGACCGCCGCACCGCGGCCGCCTGCGCCGACCTGAAGCGCGACGGCGCCGAGCCGCTCGTGCAGGAGCGCGCGGGCCTGTTGCTCGACCCCTATTTCTCGGCCACCAAGGCCGCCTGGACGCTCGACCATGTCGAGGGCGCGCGGGCGCGGGCCGGGCGCGGCGAACTCGTCTTCGGCACGGTCGACAGCTTCCTCCTGTGGCACCTCACCGACGGCCGGGTCCATGCCACGGACGCCACCAACGCGTCGCGCACGGCGCTCTACGACATCCGCCGCGGCACCTGGGACGACGACCTGTGCCGCCTCTTCGGCGTCCCATCGGCCATGCTGCCGGAGGTCCGGGACTGCGCGGCCGAGTTCGGCACGACGGCGGCGCGCCACTTCGGCCGCCCGCTGCCGATCCGGGGGATCGCGGGCGACCAGCAGGCGGCGCTGATCGGCCAGGCCTGCTTCACGCCCGGCATGGTCAAGGCCACGTTCGGCACCGGCGCCTTCGTGCTGCTCAACACCGGCGCCGACCCCGTGCGCTCGACCCACCGCCTGCTCACCACGGTGGCGTACCAGCTCGGCGGCCGGCGCACCTACGCGCTCGAGGGCTCCATCTTCTCGGCCGGCGCCACCGTGCAATGGCTGCGTGACGGGCTCCACCTCGTGCGCTCCGCGGCCGAGACCGGAGACCTCGCGGCGGGGTCCGACCCCGACCAGCCCGTCTATCTCGTGCCCGCCTTCGTGGGCCTCGGCGCGCCGCACTGGGACGCCGAGGCGCGCGGCACCGTCACGGGGCTGACGCGCGGCTCGGGCCGCCGCGAGATCGCCCGCGCGGCGCTGGAGAGCACCGCCTTCCAGACCCGCGACCTCCTCGATGCCATGCGGGCCGACGCCGCCAGCTGGGCAGAAGACGACGCGAGCGACGCCGCGCGGGCCGCGGTGATCCGGGCCGACGGCGGCATGAGCGCCAGCGACTACACGATGCAGAGCGTCGCCGACATGATCGACGCGCCGGTCGACCGGCCCGCCGTGCTGGAGACGACGGCGCTCGGCGCCGGCTACCTCGCGGGACTGCAGTCCGGCCTCTACCCGGCGCCCGACGCTTTCGCCCACAACTGGAAGCTTGAGCGGCGCTTCGAGCCCACGATGACGCCCGAGCGTCGCGACGCGAAGCTCGGGGGCTGGCGCGACGCGGTGGCGCGGACGATGATGCCACGGCAGGGGTGACCACGGAGCTGCCCGTTCGTGCTCCGGAATGGTGGACCGAACGCGAATGGCCATGGCGACGGGTTTCGACAGGTCGAGCTTGCTCGCCGCCTTCGATGCGATCGGCGCGGCGGCGCTGGCCCAAGGCGCGCGCCTCGAGTTCGTCGTCTACGGCGGGGCCGCGCTGATGCTGGCCGGCAACTTCCGCTTCGCCACCGAAGACGTCGAGATTGCCGAGATCGCCAGGCCCTGGCCGGCCTGGCTCGACGCCGTGGTGGCCGATATCGCGGCGCGGCATGGCTGGACGGGCGATTGGCTCAACGACGCCGTCACGTCCCATCTCAGCCCGCTGGCCGATCGTGCGGCCGATCACCTCGAATTCGGGTCCTTCCCGCGGGATCGCGCCCCGGGCCTGACGATCGTCGTCCCGACGGCCGCCTACATGCTCGGGCTGAAGCTCAAGGCCATGAGGATCACCGATCCCTTGAAGGGCCCGCAGGAGGCCGCCGACATCCGCCATCTGATGGCGGTCGTCGGGGTGGACTCGGAGGGCGCGATGGAGGTGCTCCGACGGTTCTTCCCGCGCAGCGCGGAGGACGGCGCGAAACAGCGGTTCCTGCTCAGGCGGCTGATGGGCGACAGCGAATCGGAGGGAAACGGCGATGCGCCCACGTACCGTCGCTGAAGCCTGTCGGCGCGTCCGCGACGGCCAGCCGTTCGACAAGGCGATGGGCGAGTTCCTGCAGGGCTTCTACGCCGAGCCGTCGCCCGCAGCCCGCGGCGCGATGCTGGCGGAAGAACCGGCCCGCTTCGACGACCCCCGCTACGACGCGCTCATCGGCGGCGTCGCCGAATACCTGTTCAAGCGCTGGGCGCCGGACGCGCCGCCACACTGGATCGGGGACCGCGCGCGCTACCTGCCGCATCCCTGGTGGCCCCACGTCGGCGACGACCCGGCCCTGCGCGAATACCTCACCTTCGTCAGCCCCGGCGAGTTCAAGAGCCGCAACATCATGACCGACGACGAGCCCCTGCGCCGCGCCAACACGCCGAGGCGGATCGAGGCTTGACCCCCACCCTCACCCCCGGCCCCTCTCCACAAGGGAGAGGGGAGCAGGCGCCCACGTCTCCCCTCTCCCTTGTGGAGAGGGGCCGGGGGTGAGGGTGGGGGAGGTCCACAGCGCCGACAGGATCAGGCCCCCCATGCGCGTCCGCTTCCGCTGCGACCCCGCCCTCATCGGCCACATCCCGCCGCCCGTGCCGGCCCGGGCCGCCCTGCCGGACTGGCTGCGGACCATGCCGTCGCGTGCCGCCTCTGAGCTGCACGGCGGCGCGGTCCGCACCGTCAAGCAATGCCCGCCCTTCGTCGACGCCATGGCGCACGGCTTCGTCATCCCCCTGCCCTGCGACGTGCGGGTCGCGGGCGGCCGCCTGTCCTGGGACTGGGACCTCCCCGCGCCGTCGCGGCCGGCGCATCCGCGCTCGCCCCTGTCGTTCCACGCCCCGGCCCAGGTCGAGGGATCGCCGTTCCACCGGGCCGACTGCGCCATCGTCAAGTTCAACAGCTTCTGGACGGTCGAACTCGATCCCGGCTGGTCGCTCTTCGCCACCCACCCGGCCAACCGCGAGGACCTGCCGTTCCGCCTGCTGACCGGCCTCGTCGATGCCGACCGCTTCACCGCGGTCGGCATCCTGTTCCCGGCGCAGTGGAAGGACCCCGGCTTCGAGGGCCTGCTGCCGCGCGGCACGCCGGTGGCGCAGTGTTTCCCGGTGCCGCGCGAACCGCTCGACCTCGACATCGGGCCGCTCGACGCGGCCGGCCTCGACCGCTACGACGCCACCGCCCACGCGCTGCTGTCGGCACCCGGCACCTACCGCCGCCGCCATCGCGCGCGGCGGGGCCGCTCAGGCGCCGCCCTCGAGGCTGCGCCGCAGGGCCCCGAGGTCGAGCCATAGCTCGCCCACGGGCGCGGTCGTGAGCGCCTGGGCGGCACGGCCGAAACCGTCCGGCCGGAGACGCGCCGCGGCCCCGTAGGCGCGGCGCGCGCCCGCGAGATCTCCCGCCTCCTGCCGCACCGTGCCGAGGTTCAGCGCCGCCTCGCCGAGCCCCGGGTCGAGCGCCAGGGCGTGCTCGTAGGCCACGGCAGCCCCCGCGAGGTCGCCGGCATCCTGCGCGGCGACGCCTTCGAGGAACCGGGCGCGGACCGAGGCGGGATCGAGGCGGGCGGCGTCGGCGAAGGCGGCACGGGCCGCCGCGGGCCGGCCGAGCGACTGCAGCATAGCGCCGACCCGGAGCGCAGCGTCGGCGGTCGGGGCGGCCTGCCGCGAGCGCTCGAGGCAGACGAGCGCCGCCGCGGGCTGGCCGAGGCCGGCGAGGGTCTCGCCGAGCATCCGCCACCCGGGCGCGTCGGCGGGGTGGTGCGCGAGGCAATGGTCGAGCACCGCCTTGGCGTCGGGATGGCCGGAGCGGAGCAGGTCGGCGCAGAGCGCGAAGGCCGTGGTCATCTGGATCGGGCCATGCCGCCTGCCTCCGAGCGTCCAGCGCGACACGGTGCCGAACGGATGGCGCGTCTCGCCCTATTCAGCGACGATCGGGAGGGGATGACAAGCCGACCGGTCGGACGTCCGACGACACGCGCGATCGACGGCGAACACGGCTCGCGGGCTTCGCCCGGTCCCCCTCGGCCAGCGGAGGAAGGCCGACCGCCAGCATCGACGGTTGACAACGGCCTGGCTCTGCTCATGATTGACAGAATTTGAAAGACAGAGAAGCGGCGAAGGACGTCGGCATGTCCGGTCTGGATTGGGAGGCGCGCTATCGGGACCTCGTGGCCGCCCTGCCGCGCATGGTCGCCGAAGCCGGCGTCACGCTGTGCGGCCTGGGCGCCTGCATCGACGCCCGCGTCCTCCTCCAGGACATCGGACCGATGCTCGACGCCGCCGTGCCGGAGGCGGTCGCGCTCGGCCGGTTGCTGCAGGCCCGCGCCGCCGAGGGCAAGGGCGGCGAACTGGCCTTCGCTTGGCCGGGCGGTCCGGCCTGGCTCGCCGGCCATGTGCCGCTGACCTTCACGCTCGGCGGCACCGGTCCGCACGCCGCCTCGGCGCTGTCGGCGCTCGAAGCGCCCGCGCTCCTGGCGCTCGAGGACCGGTCCGCGCCGATGCTGCGCGGCGTGCCCGGGGACGTGCTCCTGGCGGACGGTGACGCCGTGGTGCGGGCCGCGGAGATCGTGCCGTCCGGCCCGGAGCGCCCGAAGGTCTACATCTTCGAATACACCGCCGGCACGCCGGTGGGGGACGTGGTGCCGTCGCGGTCGTCGAGGATCATCGTCCGGTTCGCCGACCTCGGCCTGGAGCACGACGCGGCGTTCGACCGCGTGTCGGTCGAGCTCGCGGGTCGGGCCGGCGCGGGTCTGGTGTCGGGCTTCACGGCCGTCCCGTCCGGAAGGCTCGAGGCGGAACTCCGCCGGGTGGCGGACCTCGTCGCCGCCTGGCGCGACGCGGGCCTCGCCACGGTCCATCTCGAACTCGCCGGCTACGACGCGCCGGCGCAGGCCCGCCAGGTGATCGACGCGATGCGGGGCCGTGTCACCTCGGTCGGGATGAGCGAATCCGAGTTCATCGCGCTGCACCGGACGCCGCGCGTCGACCGGGACGCGCTGATCGACTTCGGCGACAGGATGGCGGTCGACCGCGTCTGCGTCCACGCCGACCGTTGGGCCGCGTGCGTGACGCGGCGAGACCCCGAGGTCGAATCGAGCGCCCTCCTGACCGGGTACCTGCTCGCGTCGGCGCGGGCCTCGGCGGGTCGCCCGACGAAGCCCACGGGCCTCGACCCGTCGGCGCTCTTCGAGGAGCCGCCCTTCGAGCACGGGCCCGAACCGGGGCGCTGGCGGCTCGCCGCCTGCGCGTCGCCCTACATCCGGCGGCCGGAGACGACGCTGGGGCTCGGCGACGCCTTCACGGCCGGGTGCCTCCTCGCGCTCGGCGGGAAACCTGCCATGAGTTAGGGTCGACGGGCACGGTCGATCGCCCGACCGAGCCCGTCGCCGCCCGCCCGGCGTTTCAAGCGACGCCATGGCTGGCCGCCCACCACCGGACCGCGCACGATGCCCCCCAGTCCCCGACGCGTCGCCCTCCTGCCCGCCAAGCGGCGAGCCCTGATCCTCGACTATCTGAGGTCGAACGGCGCGAGCCCGATCGGGGAACTCGCCGAGGCCATCGGCGGCTCGCAGTCGACGGCCCGGCGCGACCTGGAACACCTCGTCGAGGGCGGGTACCTGGAGCGGACGCATGGCGGCGCCTTCCTGGCGCCGCCGCTCGGGGCGACGTTCGAGCGCGAGCCCTCGATCAACGCCCAGATGCGGAGCGCCCAGAAGGCGGCGATCGGCCAGGCGGCGGCGGCCCTGCTCCACCCGCGCGACAGCGTCATCTTCGACGCCAGCTCCACCGTCACCGAGGCGGTGCGGGCGGCGATCACGCGCAAGATCCCCCTCACCGTCATCACCAACTCGATCGACATCGCGCAGCTCTGCTCCGGCGTCGCCGAATGGCGGGTGATCATGCCGGGGGGCACGCTGCGCCCCGGGTCGGGGCTGCTGGCCGGGGAGCCGGGGGACAGCTTCTTCAAGGCGGTCCACGCGGACCTGTGCCTGACGGGCGCCGCCGCCGTGACGGGCTCGGTGCTGACGGACGCGTCGCTCGAGGTCGCGGCGGTCAAGCGCGCCATGATCCGGTCGGCGCGCCGGACCGTGCTCCTCGTCGACGGCTCGAAGTTCACCGCTCCCGCGTTCTGCACCTTTTGCGACCTGTCGGAGGTGGACGAGGTCATCACCGACGACAGCGCCGATGCCGACGCGCTGGTGGCGCTCCGCTCGATCCATCCGAAGGTGGCCGTCGTGACGGTCGAGCCTGCCGCCGCGCCGGTGGACCGGGCCCCGCGCCACCGGTCCGCGCCCACGGACGACGCCGGCGACGGCGCCCTCCATGGCGCTGCGTGAAGATGGAAGAGATTGAAGTTGAATTGAGAGATTTTGGCGGCTATGGAGGGGTGGAGCCGAGATCGGCGGACCGACCCGACGCGCCGGACGCCGACCATCCAGCACCCGCAGAGGATCTCCCGATGACCCGCATGGACCAGAAGCTGCAGAGCATCCGATCCGGCTCCTACCGGCGCACCGACTTCATCATCGCCGACGCCAAGGACGCCGACATGGGCTCCGGCGTGAAGGGGCTCGGAACCGTCCGCTCGGCGGACGGGACGTCGCAGCGGCACCGGACGCGAGGGGAGTTCCTGGACGAGATCGTCAAGATCGTCGACCAGGACGTCGTCGACATCATGCTGGTGTCGGCCTCGAACCTCGACCGGCTGCACGCGCGCGGCGCCTTCACGGAGAGCGCGGTCAAACCGGCCATCCGGGCCAACGACACCACCGATTGCTGGGGCGGCATCCGGCACGCCAGCTACACCCGACATCCATCCCTGCCGTTCGCCACGGCCGACATCCGGCGCGTGATGTATGGCTCCGGCGCGGCGACGTCCGGTGCGGCCGTCGTCGGCACCGACTTCGGCCTCTACTCGCTGACCTTCGTCAACGATCTCGCGCTCGACATGGCGGCGCAGGACCGTTACTCCGCGTTCCGCGCGGAAGCTTCGGCGATCGGATTCAAACACTTCTTCGAAGTGTTCAACCCCAACGTCGACCTCGGCTGGAGCCGTGAGCAGGTCGGCGAATTCGTCAACGATTCCATCCTGCGCTGCCTCGCCGGCGTCAGCGAGCAGGACCGCCCGCTGTTCCTGAAGATGCCGTTCAACGGCGCCAAGGCGGTCGAGGAACTCGCGAGTTTCGACGATTCGCTCGTCGTCGGCATCCTGGGCGGCGGCGCCGGGACGACACGCGACACGATGGAGCTGCTGTTCCAGGCGGAGAAGTACGGCGCGCGGCTCGCGCTGTTCGGGCGCAAGATCAACCTCGCCGAGGACCCGCGGGCGCTGGTCGCCCTGATGCGGGAGGTCGCCGACGGGACCATCGGCCCTGAAGAGGCCGTGAAGGCCTATCACGGCCAGCTCCAGGCGGCCGGGATCAAGCCGATCAGGGCCCTCGAGGACGACCGGATCATCACCGAATCGGTGCTGAAGCCCGCCGCGACGCTCCGGGCCGCGTGAGCCGCCCTCGGGCGCGAGCTGCGGGGACTCCGTAGGAAGGGTGACCGATGTACCTCGACAAGTACAAATTGACCGGCCGCACGGCCTTCATCACGGGCGGCGGGCGGGGCATCGGCCTCGCCACCGCCGCCGCGCTGCTGGAGGTCGGGGCGCATGTGATCATCTCGGACCGGGACGAGGAGGTCCTGCGCGCCGGACAGTCCGACCTCGCCGCCAGGGGTTGGACCGCCGAGACCGTGCTGCTCGACGTCACCGATTCGGGCGCCGTCCGGGATGCCGCCGCGGCTGCGAACCGTCGGGGAGGTGGGGTCGACATCCTGGTCGCCAACGCCGGCATCGCCTGGCCCGACACGCCGGGCGAAGACGTGATCGACGACCTCTGGAACAAGGTCATCGATGTGAACCTCAACGGCACCTACTGGTGCTGCCGCGAGTTCGGGCGGGCGATGCTGGCCCGCGGGTGCGGGGCGATCGTCACGCTCGGCTCCATGTCGGGGCTGATCTCGAACAGGCCCCAGCGGCAGGTGCACTACAATGCCGCCAAGGCCGGCGTGCACCACCTGACGCGGAGCCTCGCCGGCGAATGGGCCCACCGGGGCGTGCGGGTGAATTGCGTGGCGCCGACCTATGTGGACACGCCGATGTCCCGGGGCGCCTTCGACGACCCCGGCCTGTTCCCCGTCTGGATGGACAACACGCCGATGAAACGGGTCGCCACCGCCGACGAGGTGGCGTCGTCCATCCTGTTCCTCGCCACGGAGGCGTCGAGCGCCATGACCGGCGCCGTGCTGGTCGTCGACTGCGGCTACACGATCTGGTGATCGGCCCGGCGGCACCGCGGACGCTCTTGGATCGCGATGCAACCCGGTGTAAAGGTGCGACGTCGGAACGCAGCCCGTGGGAGCGTATCGCGATGCGCGTGAAGCAGACGTCCGACGGTCTGACCGCCCAGGCGATCGCCGGAAGCCACGTGGTCCTCCTCGGATGGACCGTTTCGGATCCGCAGCGCGAAGCGGGGCTCCTGGGCTTCGCCATCCAGCGGATCGATCACAGCGAGAGCCAGACGGAGTGGCTCCGCGGGATGAAGACCTTCCCCGACGCGCAGCCGCCCCTCCCGCCGGGTGGCACGGCGTCGAGCCGCGACCAGCCGTTCCAGACCTTTCAGTGGGGCGACTACACGGCGAAGCCGGCCCACCGCTACACCTACGTCCTCACCGCGCTCTCCGGCAGCCCAGCCGCCCTCCTCGAGGGTGCGTCCGTCTCGCTCGACGTCGAGACCGAGGCGGAGGAGAGCGGCACCCACAGCGTCTATTTCAACCGGGGCGCCATCGCGTCCCAGGAATATGCGCGGCGCTTCCAGGACAAGGCGCCGAGCGAGGTCGGGGCGGCCGCCTATGCCTGGCTGTCGCGGGGGCTGCTCGAATCGATCCTCGGCTTCATCGCCAAGGCCGTCGACCGGAGCTTCGGCCTCCGCGTCGCCATCTACGAGTTCCAGTGGCCGGCGATCCTCGACGCCCTGAAGGCCGCGGCGGCCCGCGGCGCCGCCGTCGAGGTGCTGTTCGACGCGATCGACAATGCCGCGGAAGACCCGCGGACGAAGAACGAGGAGGCCATCGACGCCGCCGGCATCGCCGATCTCTGCCAGGGCCTGACCCAGGGCAAGATCATGCAAAACAAGTTCATCGTCCTCCTGCACGATAGCGCCCCGGCCGAATTGCTGACGGGCTCGACAAACTATACGGAGAACGGCCTCTTCGGCCATCTCAACTGCGCCCATGTGGTGCGGGACCCGGGCGTCGCCGCCACCTATTCGGCCTATTGGGAGCAGCTCCGGGCCGATCCGGCCCTGGCGACACTGCGGCGGTGGGACGACACGGAGACGCCGAAGCCCGCCCTCCCGCCGCCGGACGGCGTCAGGCCCGTCTTCTCGCCGCAGGCCGGCACCGCGACGCTGCAGCGCTACGCCGACATCGCCGGCTCGGCCGGGAGGGCGCTGTTCATGACCTTCGCGTTCGGCATGAACGCCGATTTCGTGCCGGTCTACGGCCGGGACGACGGCATCCTGCGCTTCGCCCTGATGGACAAGGCGGGCTCGGGCCGCGGGCTCGCCCAGGCCGAAGGCCAGATCGCCGCCATCCAGAAGGTCAAGGGGACCGTGGTGGCGATCGGCCAGGACATCACACTCAACGCCTTCGACCGCTGGCTGAAGGAGCGCGACGGGCTGGCGCCCGGCGAGCACGTGCGCTGGGTCCACACCAAGTTCATGCTGGTCGATCCGCTGTCGGCCGACCCGATCGTCATCACGGGATCGGCGAACTTCAGCGCCGCTAGCGTGAACGCCAACCACGAGAACATGCTGGTGATCCGCGGCGACACCCGCGTCGCCGACATCTACATCGGCGAGTTCATGCGGCAGTTCTCGAGTTATGCCTTCCGGGATGCCGTGGCGAAGGCCGGCAAGGCGGATGCCCCGCAGGCGTTCAAGCCGCAGGACCTCGCCACCGACGCCTCCTGGCTGGCGCGCTACGCCGAACCG
Source organism: Lichenihabitans sp. (assembly GCA_965214345.1). Lineage (GTDB taxonomy): Bacteria > Pseudomonadota > Alphaproteobacteria > Rhizobiales > Beijerinckiaceae > Lichenihabitans. Next base: position 154,663 of record CBDCBJ010000002.1, read on the forward strand.
GGGTCTTCGGGCGCGCTGCGCAAGGCCTACTTCTCCGGCACCTGAGCCGGCATCCGTCCACGGTCTTTCCAGGAGACTCCCGTGCCCCTGCCCTATGGATTCGTGAAGGCCAAGATGACGGCCGCCCCCGTGTTCCTGAAGGGCACGCGCCGCCGCCACGAGGTGCAATACCACCTCCACTTCGGCCTGGCGGTGGAGGGCGGTCCGTGGGACGTCGCCGTCAACGTCGGCACCAGCGACGCCGACGACCTGCTCAAGTACAAGCTCGCCTTCGACTTTCGGCACCCGATCGTGGGGACGCTCGAGGCGGCCGAGGCCGGCTCCCACGACCTGACGGGCCAGGCCGCCCTCCCGGCGCTCGACTTCCTCCGCGGCGACATCCTGGCCGGCACGGGCGCGTGGCGCGACAGCGACCCGATGGACGGCACCGAGACGCCCGAGCCGGTCGCCTCGCTGAAGCGGCTGCTCGAACGGGCGCAATCCTCCGGCCTCGACGTCGCCGTCTTCGGCCGCTTCTATTCCGAGGGCGACGGCATCCACGACACGCACATGAACCAGGGCTCGACCGGCAGCTTCCTGCATCGGCCGGGCGACGATGCCGACGATCACAACGACGTCTGGCAGGACGGCGCCGTGATGGTGGACGTGGGAGCGCCCGAATGGGCGGCCTATTTCGCCGCCTTCGACCAGCAGCTCGTGCCGACGGACGACCTCGGCAATCCCGAGCCCGGCGCCGCGACGGTCTGATCGGCCGGTTTGGAGCCGGCCGGATGGACCGTCAGGCGGTGCCGCAACCTGCATCATCGCGCGGTTTCGTGCTTGACCGCGCGCCTGTCCTGCGCTGTCCTGCATCAGGTCGGGAGGGGCAGCGATGATCGAGAAGGAGGCTCGTCGGCTCCGCGTGGGCGTGCTCGGGGCGGGCCCGATCGCCCAATTCGCCCATCTCGAATCCTGCACCAAGGCCCGCAACGCCGACCTCTACGCCATCTGCGACGCCGCCCCCGACCTCCTCGCCCGCATGGCGGCCTTCCACGCCCCGCAGCGCACCTTCACCGACTACGATGCCATGCTGGCGGACCCCGAGGTCGAGGCCGTCATCGTCGCCACGGCGGACGCCTGGCACGTGCCGGCCTCCATCAGGGCGCTCGAGGCCGGGAAGCATGTGCTCTGCGAGAAGCCGCTCGGCACCTCCGTCGAGGAAGTGGAGGCGTTGCGGGCCGCCGTCGGGCGCAGCGGCAGGCGGCTGCAGGTCGGCCACATGAAGCGCTTCGACCCCGGGCTCGAAGCCGCCAAGGCCTTCATCGACGGCGAGATGGGCCAGCGCCTGGCGCTCAAGGCTTGGTACTGCGACTCGATCCACCGCTACGCCATGACGGATGCCGTGCAGCCCCTCCCGGTCACCAGCGCCCTGCAGAGAAAGCCGGCCGGAGACCCCAAAGCCGACCTTCGCCGCTATTTCATGCTGGCCCACGGCAGCCACCTCGTCGACACGGCGCGGTTCCTCTGCGGCGAGATCATGGAGGTGCGGGCGCGGTTCTCCGAGCGCTTCGGCGCCCATTGCTGGTTCGTCGAGACGGGTTTCGCCGACGGCACGCTCGGCCACCTCGATCTCACCGTGGCGGTCCGCATGGACTGGTTCGAGGGGTTCCAGCTCTACGGCGAGCGCGGCAGCATCCTGGCCAAGACCTACAACCCCTGGTACTATCGATCGAGCGACGTCGAGATCTTCCACGAGGCCGACGCCACGACCCGGCGCCCGCTCGGCGCCGACGGCCACGTCTTCCGGCGCCAGCTCGAGGGCTTCGCCGCGAGCGTGCTCACCGGCGCGCCGCAGCGGGGCGCCGACGTCGAGGACGGGCTCGCCTCGGTGCGGGCCATGGCGGCCATCGCCGAATCGGCGCGCAGCGGCAGGACCGTGTCGGTGCCCGACATGCGGGGCGCGGTCTGATGCGGCTCGGCATCTTCGCCAAGACCTTCCCGGGCGCCGATCCGGCCGCCGTGCTGGCCGCGGTCCGGGACGCCGGCTACGAGTGCACGCAGTTCAACATGGCCTGCTGCGGGCTCCCGTCGCTCCCCGACGCGGTGCCGCCCGAGCATGTCGCGGCGATCCGGTCGGCCGCGGCGGAGAGCGGCGTGGCGCTGTCGGCACTCTCCGCCACCACGAACATGATCCACCCCGATCCGGCGGTGCGCGAAGCCGGCCTGCGCCGCCTCGGCGTGCTGATCGACGCCGCCCGCGCGCTCGGCATCCCGCTCGTCACGCTCTGCACGGGCACGCGCGACGCGGAGGACCAGTGGCGCCACCACCCGGACAATGCCGGGCCGGAGGCCTGGGCCGACCTCGCCCGCGGGATGGAGCGCGCGCTGGCGCTGGCCGAAGCGGCGGGCCTCGACCTCGGCGTCGAACCCGAGGGGGCCAATGTGGTGACCTCGGCCGCCGACGCCCGCCGCCTCATCGGCGAGATGGGGTCGCGGCGCCTCAAGATCGTGCTCGACCCCGCCAACCTGTTCGAGCGCGCCACGCCCGACGCGGCGCGGCGCATCGTGGCGGCGGCGGTCGAGGTCGCCGGCGACGCGATCGCGATGGCCCACGCCAAGGACCGCGACGCCGCCGGGGCCTTCGTGGCGGCCGGGCGCGGCGTGGTCGACTTCGGCGACCTCGTGGCGCGGCTGCGCGCCGTCGGCTTCGACGGGCCGCTCGTCACCCACGGCCTGTCGCCCGCGGCGGCGCCGGGGGTCGCGGCCGTCCTGGCCGAGGCGATGGCGCGGTGACCGAAGTGCCGTTCACGCGGGACGGCGTCCCGCTCCGCGGCTTCAGCCATGGCGCGGGCGTGCCGCTCCTCTACCAGCACGGGCTCGGCGGCTCCGAAGCGCAGGTCGCCGAGACGGTGCCGGACCTGCCGGGGATCCGGCGCCTGACGCTGGAGTGCCGCCGACACGGCGGCTCGGCGGCGGGCGCGCACCGGCCCTTCTCGATCGCGCTCTTCGCCGCCGACGCGCTGGCGTTCTGCGACGCGCGAGGGATCGCGGGGTTCGTGGCCGGCGGCACCTCCATGGGGGCGGCCATCGCGCTGCGGCTCGCCGTGCGGCATCCGGGGCGGGTGCGCGGCCTCATCCTGGCGCGGCCGGCCTGGCTCTTCGGCGCCGCGCCCGACACCATGCGGCCCTACGCCGAGGTGGCGGCGGCGATGCGCGCCGGCCCGCCCGCCGAGGCGCGGGCGCGGTTCGCCGCCTGCCCGACGGCCCGGCGGCTCGCCCACGAGGCGCCCGACAACCTCGCATCGCTGCTCGGCTTCTTCGACGCGCCGGACCCGGCCGCCATGGCCGACCTGCTGCACGACATCGCCGGCGACGGCCCCGGCGTCGACCGCGCGGAGGCCGCCGCCCTCGCGGTCCCGACGCTGGTGATCGGCCACGCGCAGGACCTCGTCCATCCGCTGGCCTTCGCCGAAGAGCTCGCCGCCACGGTGCCGGGCGCGCTGCTGGCCCGCATCCCGCCGAAGGCGGAGCGCGCCGCCCATGTCGCCGGGTTCCGCGGCGCCGTAGGCGACTTCCTCCGCCGATTCGAGACCTGACGGACCCCGCCCATGCCCCCCATGCCCGAACCCGGTCGGCTCGCCGCCCTGCCGAAGCACCGGATGCTCGCCGAAGCTTCGCTCTGGTCCGCCGACCTCGCCAATCTCGAAGCCGACATCCGCCGCACCGAGCCGCACGTCGACCTCTACCACATCGACGTCGCGGACGGCCGCTTCGCGCCCTCGTTCCTGTTCTTCCCCGACCAGGTGGCGCGCATCCGCGGCCTGACGGCGAAGCCGCTCCACGTCCACCTCATGGTCGAGGGCGACATCGTGCTGGCCCAGATCCGGCAGTTCGCCGCGGCGGGCGCCGACCTCGTCACCGTCCACGCCGAGAACGGCGCGGTGGTGGGCGAGGCGCTGGCGTCGATCCGCGACCTCGGCTGCACGGCCGGGCTCGTGCTGCGGGTCGAGACGCCGGTCGATGCCGCCGCGCCCTGGCTCGACCGGGTGAGCTTCGTCACGTTGCTCGGCACCGCCATCGGGGTGAAGGGCCAGGCCCTGTCCGACACGGCCTGCCCGCGGCTCCGGGCCCTGCGGGCGATCCTGCGCGAGGCCGGGCGCGAGGACGCGGTCCGCCTCGCCGCCGACGGCGGGATCCGCGACACGACGGTGCCGCAGCTCCGCGCCGCGGGAGCCGACACGGCTGTGCTGGGCTCCCTCGCCTTCGGCGCCCCCGACCTCGCGGCCCGCACCGCCTGGCTGCACGGGCTGCCGGCGCCGACGACGGCGTGACGGGGCGGTCCTAGACGCCGCGGCAGCCGACGGCGTGATGCGTCCGCCGGTCTCGTCGGCGGCCTCTCATCCGCAGACCAGCACCTCGACCCCGGCCCGCTCCAGGGCCTCGCCGATCTCGCGCGGGGGCGGGGCATCGGTGACGAGGTGGGCGATGCCGGCGAGCGGCGCGATGCGGGCGAAGGCCGAGACGTCGAACTTGCTCCGGTCGGCCAGAACGAGCGTGCGCTTGGCCGCCGCCATCATGGCGGCGGTCTCGACCGCCTCCTCGAGCCGCCCCATGGTGATGCCCTCCGCCGACAGCCCCGTGACGCCGATCACGGCCGTGTCGGCGTCGAAGCCGGCGATGCCGGGCAGGCCGAGGAGGCCGATCGTCACCTGGGACACCGCCCAATAGGTGCCCCCGATCAGGTAGACGGCCCTCACCGCCTGCTCGGGCGCGGCGGGGGGGACGCGGAGGTTGTTGGTCACCAACGTGAGCTGCCGCCGCTCCGCCAGGGCCGACGCGAAGGCGACCGTGGTGGAGCCTCCGTTCAGCACCAGCGTCTCGCCGTCGCGCACGAGCCCGGCCGCGGCCTGCCCGATGCGCCGCTTGGCCTCGGCATGGGCATCCATCCGCAGGCCCAACGTGGTGTCGACACGCACCATGCGGTCCTTCTGCACCGCGCCCCCGTGCATGCGGACGAGCAGCCCGCGGCGTCCCAGCACGTCGAGGTCGCGCCGCACCGTGTCGCGCGAGACCCCCAGCAGGGCGACGAGTTCGGCCACCGTCGCCTGACCCCGATCCCCGAGCAGGCCGAGCAGGCGCTCCTGCCGGACCGCCGGCAGGGCGCCCGATTCGGGCCAGGGGGACGGGTGAGGCGGGGACAGGTCCGACGGCATGGCGCCGAGCCTACCAGAAAGCGGCGCCCCGACCTCAGGCGGAGGCGCGCTGGACCAGCCTGGCGTCGAGCCTGACCTGTGGGGCGGGGCGTGCCGCGTCGCCGGCGCCGTCGATCCGCGCCAGCAGGACGTCGAGCGAGGTCTGGGCCAGGCGCTCGAAGTCCTGCGCCACCGTGGTGAGCGGCGGGCAGGCGTAGCGGCTCAGCGGCTGGTCGTCATGGCCCGCGACGCGCAGCCCGCATTCGGGCGTGAGGCCCACCTTGATGCCGCGCTGGAACGCGGCCGCCATCACGCCGGTGGCGATCCGGTCGTTGGCGCAGAGCAGCGTCCGGGTCGGGAAGCCCGCACGGCCGTCGATGGCGCGCAGCGCAGCGTCGTACCCCACCCGCTCGAAATCCCAGTCCCGCCGCGCCGGGACGGCGACGAATGCGGGCTCGAGGCCGAGACGCTCCATCGCGTCGCGATAGGCGTCCCGCCGCTCGGCGGCATTGTGGTTGACCGGCGGCATCTCGACGAAGGTGGGAGGCTCGCCGGTGCGGGACAGGTAGTCGGTCAGCAGCCCCACGCTCTGGCGGTTGTCGGTGCCCACGAAGGCGGCGGCGTCGTCGAGCCGCGAATCGACGAACACCACCGGGACGCGCGTCTCGAGGCTCTGGATCAGCGCCGCCTTGGAACTCCGTCCCAGCGGCGCCAGCACGGCACCGGCGATCTTGAACGACAGCAGCGTCTCGATCGCGCGCGCCTCCCGCAAGGCGTCGCCGCCGGCGCTCAGCACCATCGGCAACAGGCCCGCGGCGCTGCAGCGCCGCTCGATCAGGCCGACGATGCGGGCGAAGAACGGGTCCGCCAGATCCGGCACCACCACGCCGATGATCTTCGGCTTGCGCTTGTTGAGGTTCACGGCGAACAGGTTCGGCCGGTAATCGTAGCGCCGCAGCGCCTGCTCGATCTGGGCCCGCGTCGAGGCGCGGACGCTGGCGGGGTCGTTGAAATACTTCGACAGCGTCGGCCGTGAGATGCCGCTGAGGGCGGAGAACACCTCCATGTTCCTGACGGACGGGTCGTTCATCCGCGATCCTGGCGTCTGTCGCGCTGACTCTCACGTCCAACAGACGTTTGAACGTGAGCCTGACAGCCCATAGCGCGGCGGCCTCCTCGGCCGGCCCCCGCATCGGACACGAAAACTTGTCGCGCGTAAAGTTCGACGTTGACGCCTCCGGAGAGCGGCCCTAGCCTCCACGTCACGACGGAACAGCCCCAAGGGCGACGTCGCCACGTTCACGCTTCGGGAGGAAGCCTTGAAGACCATCACATCGAGCCTCGCGGCTGTCGCCCTGTCGACCCTCGCCCTGACCACCGTGGCCGGGGTCACGACCGCCGAGGCGCAGAAGAAGTTCACCATCGCGCTGGTGCCGGGCCTCACCACGGACGCGTTCTACATCACCATGCGCAAGGGGGCCGAGGCCGCCGCCAAGTCGGTCGGCGCCGAGCTGACCTTCCAGGGCGCGCCGGACTTCAACCCCGTGACGCAGAGCCCCGTGCTCGACGCCGTCATCGCGCGCCACCCCGACGCCATCCTGATCGCCCCGACCGACAAGACCCAGATGGTCCAGCCGCTGAAGAAGGCGGCCGACGCCGGCATCCCGGTCATCACGGTCGACACGTTCATCGGCACCGGCAACTACCAGACCGGGTCCGGCAACGCCGACTTCCCGCTCGCCTACATCGCGTCCGACAACGTGCTCGGCGGCAAGATGGCGGCCCGGGCGCTCGCCAAGGCGGTCGGCGACAAGGGCAAGGTCTACGTCGCCAACGTCAAGCCCGGCATCTCCACCACCGACCAGCGCGAGGAGGGCTTCGTCGCCGAGATGAAGTCCCATCCCGGCATCCAGATCCTCCAGACGCAGTTCAACGACGACGACGCCAACAAGGCGGCCTCGCAGGTCCAGTCGGTCTACGCCCGCAACCCCGACCTGTCGGGGGTGTTCGGCGCCAACCTGTTCTCGGCGCTCGGGGCCGCCAACGGCGTGAAGCAGGCCGGTCTGTCGGGCAAGGTCAAAGTCGTGGGCTTCGACGCCCCCACGTCGATCGTGGGCGACATCAAGTCGGGCCTCATCGACGCCGTCGTGGCCCAGCACCCGGCCGAGATCGGCTATTACGGCGTGATCTCGGCCTATGCGCACCTCACCGGCCAATCGATCCCGGTGCTGATCGGCACGGGTTTCACCGAGATGGACAAGTCGAACATCGACCAGCCCGAGGTCGCGAGGTTCGTCTACCAGAACTGAGCCGTCCCCGATGCGGGCCGCCGCCCCTCCGTCTGCCGGGCCAAGCGCCCGAGGCGAAGGGCGCGGCGGCCGCCTCCCCGTGCCATCGGAGCCGTGCATGTTCATCGCCAACCCGGCGCGCCTGCGCGCCAACCGTCAAGCGGCCGGGCCAGCGCCCTGGCTCGTGCGCCTCGCCGCGCTGAGGGCCTGGCTGTTCCTCGTCCTGCTGCTCGTCGTCTTCGAGGCCTGGGCGCGGGTCAGCTATGGCACCAGCTTCGTGCTGTCGAGCTACAACGCCCAATCGATCGCGGTCTTCGCCGTGGCGCCGCTGCTGCTGGCGCTCGGCGAGACCTTCGTCATCATCGCGGGCGGCATCGACCTGTCGGTCGGCTTCGTGATGGGCCTCTCGGCCGTGGTCTCCGCCGAGGCCACCAACGCGGCCGGGACCGCCATGCCGGGCTTCCCCGCCATGCTGGTGGGCATCGCGGCGGGCCTGCTGGCCGCCCTGGTGCCCGGCGCCGTCAACGGCTGGCTGATCTCCAAGCTCAAGGTGCCGCCCTTCATCGGCACGCTCGGCATGTTCGGGGTGGCGCGCGGCGTGGCCTTCCTGCTCGCCAACGGCACGACCGTGCCGGTCTCCAACGACTGGTTCGCGGCGCTGGGCAACGGCCGGGTGCTGGGGTTCCCGGTCGTGGTGCTCGTCACGGCGGCCTTCGTCCTGGTCATGCACTACCTGCTCGGCCAGACGCGCTTCGGCCAGCACACCTACGCGGTGGGGGCGAGCGAGCAGGCGGCGCTGCGGGCCGGCATCGGGGTCGGGCGGCACACGCGCAAGCTCTACCTGCTCTCGGCGCTCTGCGCCGGCATCGGCGGGGTGCTCTATGCGGCCCGCTTCACCGCCGGCGCCGCCCAGGCGGGCGAGCCCCTGCTGCTCGATTCGATCGCCGCCGTGGTGATCGGCGGCGCCAGCCTGTTCGGCGGCTCGGGCACGATCCTCGGCACGGTGGCGGGCTCGCTCGTCATCGCGGTGATCCAGTACGGCCTCGTCTTCATCGACGTGGCCCCGTTCTGGCAGTTCGTCGCGGTCGGCATCGTCATCATCATCTCGGTCCTGGTGGACCAGACGCAGCGCAAGCTCGGAGGGGAGCGTTGATGGACGCCGCCCCTTCGTCCGAGCCGATCCTCGACATCCGCTCCGTCTTCAAGCGCTTCGGCGGCGTCGAGGCGCTGAAGGGCGTGTCGCTCCAGCTCCACCCGGGCGAGGTGGTGGCGCTGGCGGGCGACAACGGCGCCGGCAAGTCGACCCTGACCAAGATGATCTCGGGCGTCTACCGGGCCGATGACGGGGAGATCCGGCTCGACGGGGCCCGCGTCGACTTCGCCACCCCGGAGGCGGCGCGCCACGAGGGGATCGAGACCATCTACCAGGACCTGGCGCTCGCCGACAACCTGTCGATCGGCGCCAACATCTTCCTCGGGCGCGAGCCCATGCGGCGCGCCTTCGGCTTCCTGCCGATGATCGACCGGCAGGCGATGGCCGAGGCCGCCCGCGCCACGATGGCCGAGCTCGACTTCCACGTCGACCGGCTCGACGCCCCCGTCGGCCGCTTCTCGGGCGGGCAGCGGCAGGCCGTGGCGATCGGCCGGGCCATCTACTGGAACGCGCGCGTCATCTTGATGGACGAACCCACGGCGGCGCTCGGCGTGCCCGAGCAGCGCAAGGTGCTCTCGCTCATCCGGACCCTCAAGGCCCAGGGGCGCGGGGTGATCTTCATCTCGCACAACCTGCAGGACATTTTCGCCGTCTCGGACCGGATCGTGGTGCTGCGCCGCGGCTCGCTCGCGGGCGAGCGGCGCATCGCCGACACGACGCACGATGAGGTGGTGAAGCTGATGATCGGGGGCTGATCGCGGCGTCCCGACACGATCGCGCGACATAGACGAGGATGGACCAGGGCCCATGACCAGGATGACCACCGCGGAGCTCCGCGGCTACCAGCAGATCTGCGGGTCCGACGGCGCCATGATGGTGATCGCCGCCGACCAGCGCGGCGGCATGCGCCAGATCATGGCGGCGACGCCGGCCGACGAGGCCGCCATCACGGAGGCCATGCTGGGCGAGACCAAGGCCGACCTCACGCGCTACCTCGCGAGCCACGCCTCGTGCATCCTGCTCGACGCCGTCTGCGCGGTGCCGAAGGTCGTCGAGGACGGCGTGCTGGCACGCGACACGGCGCTGCTCATCGGGCTCGACGCCTCCGGTTTCGACACGACGCCCGACGGCATCCGCCTGTCCCGGCTCGTGCCCGGCATCGACGCCCGGCGGGTGCGGGCGCTCGGGGGAACGGGCGGCAAGATCATGGTCTACCTGCGCGCCGACCGGGCGGGTGCGGACGCCCACAACATCGCCATCCTGCGGCGCTGCATCGAGGACTTCGCCCGCGAGGACCTTCTGCTCGTCGTCGAGTTCCTCACCTACGCGATGCCCGGCGAGGGCAAGGCCGATTACCAGGCGGCCATCCCGGCGCTCATCGCGGACGGGACACGCCTCTGCCTCGACCTCGGCGCCAAGGTGCTGAAGCTGCCCTATCCCGGCACGGCCGAGGGCTGCGCGGCCGTCACGGCGCTCTGCGGCGCGGTGCCATGGGCGGTGCTGTCGGCGGGCGTCGACCACGACACGTTCATCGGCCAGGTCGAGACCGCCATGCGCCGTGGCGCCTCGGGCGTCATCGCGGGCCGGGCGCTGTGGAAGGACTGCATCTCGCTCGACCGCGGCGTGACGCGCGATCGTCTGACCCGCCTCGCGGTGCCCCGCCTCCGCCAGATCCAGGAGGTCGTCGCCCGCAGCCGGACGGCCCGCGCCGCCTGAGGCGGACGAAGGGGATCGCCAGACGGAGGGACCAGCCCCATGCGCAGCCCGGCGGCCGCCATCGGCATCGACATTGGCGGCACCAACCTGCGGGCCGCCCGCATCTCCGGCATCGGCGAGATCCTGGAGTTCCATGCCGAGCCGATCGCGCGCGACCCCGACCGCGTGATCGAGCGCATCGCGGCGCTGTGCCGGGACCTCGACGGCGCCAGCGTGGCGGGGGTCGGCGTCGGGGTGCCGGGCCGCGTCGACGCCCGCACCCGCGCGGTCCTGTCCGGCGGCTATCTCGACCTGTCGGGCTCGGCCCTGGCGCAGCGGCTCGAAGCCCTGCTGGGCAAGCCGGTCGTGGTCGACAACGATTGCAACATGGCGCTGGTGGGCGAGATGGCGAGCGGGGCCGCGCAGGGGTTCGACAACGCCGTGATGTTCACGATCGGGACGGGCATCGGCGGCGCCATCGCGGTCGACGGCAAGGTGCTGCGCGGCCGCGGCACGGGCGGCCAGCTCGGCCACGTCACGGTGAAGCTCGACGGGCTCCCCTGCGCCTGCGGACGCCTCGGCTGCGTCGAGACGACGAGCTCCGGCACGGCGTTGGGACGGTTGATCGCCGAGGCCGGGATGCCGGCCGGCACCCGGGCGGAGGCGCTGCTCGACCGCGAGGCCGCGGGCGATCCCGCCGCCCGGGCGGTCCTCGACGCCTGGGCGCTGCCGATGCGCGCCGCCATCGACAGCGTCGTGGCCGCGGTCGACCCCGAAGTCGTGCTGCTCGGCGGCGGGCTCGGGACGGCGGCGCATCGCGCCCTGGCCCGCGCCCCCACCCTGTCGGCCTGGTACGCTTGCACGGTCGTGCCGGCCCAGCTCGGCGACGACGCCGGGGTGATCGGCGCCGCGGTCTCGGCCCTCGTCGAACACCTCATCGCGCCAGAGCCCGTCGTCGGCCCGGCCGGCCGGGCCGCGGCGGTCATCGCCCGATGAAGCGCGCCGTCCTCGTCAACGGCATCCCGGCCAGCGGCAAGAGCACGGTCGCGCGCGGCATCGCCGAGCGCCTCGGCTGCCCGCTGATGACGCTCGACACCGTCAAGGACCCGCTCTTCGAGTTTTTCGGCATCGGCGACCGGGAGCACAACCGCAAGCTCGGTCGGGCCAGCTACGCCGTCATCTTCGCCGCGGTCGCGGACTGGCCCGACGGGACGAGCGTGGTGATCGACGCCTGGTTCGGGTTCCAGCCCCTCGACCTCCTCGACCGCCACCTCCGGACGGCAGGCCTCGGCCGCGTCGTGGAGGTCTGGTGCCACGCGCCGGCCGAGGTGCTGGCCGAGCGGTACCGGTCGCGGCTCGAGGCCCGCAGCGCCGGGCATCCGGGGGCCGCCTACATCCCCGAACTCGTCGCGCTGGCGGCCCGGGCGGCCCCGACCGGGCGCGCCCCGGCCTTCGCGGTCGACACGACGCGCGACACGCCCTGGCCGGACCTCATGGCCTGGACGGAGCGGCACCTGACGGCGGACGCGGCCGGCGCCGGCGGGACGGCGTCGCCGGAGGCGCCGTGACGCTCAGGACTGCTGGAAGAGCTGGAGGATCGGCATCCCCGTCGTGTCGACGCTCTGCGCGGGATTGAGGATGCCGAGCACCGAGCTGGCCGAGGCGCTCGATCCGCCGTCGAAGAGCGTGAGGAGCGGGTTGGGTGACGCGGCATTGGCGGCGTTGACGTCGGTGCGGATCGCGTAGTCGCGCAGGATCTTGTCGAGCTTCTTCGGATCCTGGAGGTCCGGCAGCTTGACCGCGTCGTTGATGATGCGGGCCTGGGTGTCGATGTCGAGCGACGACAGCGACGCCGGCAGGTTGAAGGCGGTCTCGACGACGGACAGGAGCGACTTGTCGGCGAGGATCTGGTAGGCGCTGGTGATGCCTGGCGCCTTCTGGAAGAAGTTCAGCGCGAGCTGCACGGCCTTGTTCTGCGTCCCGGCCTCGTCCTCCATGACCTGCTGGACGTAGGGGTCCGCGGTCAGGACCGCCGACTTCTTCGATTGGGCGACCTGGGCCGGGGCACGGGCGACCGTGCCGTCCGTGGCGAAGCTGAAGGAGGCCGCCAGCTTGCGGAACGGGAGGCCGAGCTTGCTGGCGACGCTCTTCGGGTCGGCGATGTCGCTGGTCAGCACGCTCTTCAGCTGGGCGGTCCATTGCGCGTCCGACAGCTTCGGATCCCGCGTGACGCCGAAGGCCGCGGTGGCGACCTTGACGAGCCGCGGGTCGGACAGGAAGCCGCCGAGCGTCCTCACCTGGCCGATCGCCGCCGTGTAGTAGGCGGCATCGGCCTTCGCGGCCACGCTCCCCGCCGTGCCGGCGTGCTTGACGTAGGCCGACAGGGTCAGGGACGTGTCCCTCGCCGATTGGGCCAGCTTCGGGTCGGTGACGGCACCCTGCCCGTCGAAGTTGAAGGCCGCGGCGAGCTTGACGTAGGCGTCCTGGCCGTTCCGCCCGATGGCGGCATCGCCCTGGTAGGTGGCGTTGAACGTGAAGGCCGCGGCGAGCTGACGGGCCGAGTCGCCGAGCTGGCCCGCCGCGCTCTTGGGGTCGTTCACGTCGCTGGTGAGGATGGCGCGCAGCTCGCTCGCCTTGTCGGCGTCGGTGGCGCCCGTCGCGAAGGCCACGCCATAGGCGGCCGCCGCATAGGCGACCAGCCGCTTGTCGGCGACGAGATCGTCGATCGTCGCGACCTTGGCCATCTGGGTCTTGTAATAGGCCGTCTCGCTCCTGCCGGCGACCTGGACCAGTGGATCCGTGCCGAGGCGTTCAGTGTAGAGGTCGGTGGTGGCCTGCAGGGCATCAGCGGGCTGGGCCGCGAGGCCCGTGGCCGTCACGGTGTTCCGGCCCTGCACGGCCGCGCCCTTGGCGTCGAACTGGAAGGCACCCGCGAGGCGGCGCGCCCCGTCGCCGTAGATGGAGCCGGCGACGGCGGGATCGGCGGTCAGGATGGCCTTGAGCTGCGCCTGTTTGTCGGCATCGGTGGCGCCGGCCGGGAAGGTGATCTTGTAGGCCGCCGTGACGTAGGCGGACAGGCGCGGATCCGCCAGGAGCGCGTCCGCGGTCTTCACGTCCGGCATGGTGGACAGGTAATAGGCGGTCTCGGTGGCGGCGTCGGTGTCCTGACCCGCCGCCTGCCCGTAGAGGTCGACCGTCGATTCCGCCGAGTCGCCCGCCTGCGCGTAGACGGGTTTGGCGCTGTTGAACGCCGAGGCGAAGCTCACGAAGGAATTGCCCGCCGTGGCGGCCGCGCCCTGGGGGTCGGTCGGGTCGCCCGTCAGCGCGGCCTTGAGCGTCGCAATCTTCTGCGCCGCCGTGGCGTCGGACGGGAAGGTCAGGCCGAAGGCCTGGACCGCGTAGGCGACGAGGCGCGGGTTGGCGACGAACTGGTCGGCGGTCTTCACGGCCGGGATCGTGGCGGCGTAATAGCTCGTCTCGGCGGCGGCAGCCTTCTGCGAATCGGCGTCGGAGGCGACGCCCTGCCCGTAGAGCGACGTGACGGTGGCGGTGCCGGAGGGCGACTGGATCGCGGTGGCGCCGAAGTCGAACACCTGCGCGACGGCCTTGAAGCCACCGCCCAGCGTGTTGGCCACGCTCGACGGGTTGGACACGTCGCTCGTCAGCGCCGCGCGCAGGATGTCGGACTTCTGCGACGCCGAGAGCCCCTTCGAGGTGTCGATCCCCTTGCCCTGGGCATATTTCAGCACGGCGGTGCTGGTGTAGTCGAGGCCGAAGGCCGTCGTCGCATAGGCCACGAGGCGGTCGTCGCTGAGGAAATTGTCGACCGTGGTGACGGCTGGGACGGCGCTGCGGTAATAGGCGGTCTCGATCGTCGCACTGGCCTGGGACTCCGCGTCCGAGCCGGTCGCGTCGCCGTAGAGGATGACCGTGGCCTTCGTGTCGGCGGCCGACTGGGCGGCGTCGCCGCTGTGGCCCGACGTGGCGGCGAAGCTGTTCGGGTCTGAGGGATCGCTCTCGAGCACGCGGCGGATCGTGGCGGTCGAGGTCGTGTCGGGGTCGATGCCGTAGGCCTGCAGGGCGACGCGGTAGAGCCTCGGGTCGGCGATCAGGGCGTCGACCGAGGTCACCTGCCCGATATGCGCCTGGAAATAGGCCCGGTCGACGCTCTGGGTCTTCCCGACCAGCGTCCGGCTGTCGTAGAGGCCCAGCGTCGTGCCGAGCTGGTCCGTGTCCTCGGCCGTGGCGGTATCGACCACCTTGCCGTTGGTCCCGAAGCTGAACTGGAGCGCGAAGGTCTTGTAGCGCCCGTCGTTGAGCGTGTTGACGAAGCTCTTGGGATCGGTGAGGTCGCTCGTCAGGACCTTCTTCATGAAGCCGCGGTTCTGGATGGAATCCTCCAGCCCGTAGGACTTCATGGCGTAGCTGAAGAGCCGGAAGTTGCCGATGAAGTCGTCGACGGTCTTCACCTTGCCGATGTTGGCCTGGTAATAGGCCGAGTCGCGCTTGACGACGGGCTCCGCGGCCACGCGCTGGGCGCTCTTGACGAGGTCCTTCGCGTAGAACTGGTATTGAGCATACGTCGACAGCATGAACTCTCGGCCCGGTCTCGACAGGTTCGCGCCGCCCGTGTCTGACCCATCGAGCTTGCCCAGAGCTGACGGAATCATGCCGCCGCTCGGGCTCGCCGGGCGATATCGGGCGGGATGGTGAACCGAACGTGAAGAGCAGCCCGAAGCGCGTGGCGAGGCGACGGATCCGGCCCTCCTGCCCCGTCATGCTCCCGGGAAGGCGATGCCGGACATCCGTTCGCAGGCCGCCATCAGGCCGTCCTGCAGGGCGACGTCGCGGGCCGCCCCGCTGGCGGTGCGGGGCCGGCGGTGGAAGAAATAGCCGCCCGTCCCGCTCGCGACGGTGAGTCGTCGACGGCGAGCCAGACCTGCGTCCGATGCGCGGCGTCGAGGTCGCCCGTGGCGCGGGGGCCGCCCATCCTGGTCGCCACCCAGCCCGGCTCCAGCGCGTTCGACGTCGTGCCCGGCCAGCGCCGCGCGACCGCGAAGGCCAGCAGGGCGTCGTGCAGCTTGGTCTCCGCATAGGCCTGGGTGCCGTTCCACGGCCGGCGCCGCCAGTCGATATCGTCGAGGTCGAGCCGCGCGCGGCGGTGGAGCTCCGACGACACGTAGATCAGCCGCTTCGGCGGCCGCATCAGCGCCGTCAGCGCGTAGGGCGCGAGCGTGTTGACGGCGAACACGTGGGAGAAGCCGTCCTCGCTCTCCAGGCGCCGTTTCTCGCGATAGCCGACGGCCGCGTTGTGGATGACGGCATCGAAGCGCCCGAGCGCGTCGGCCGCCTCCGCGAGGCGCTTCACCTCTGCGAGGCTGGCGAAGTCGCCGACCAGCACCCGCTCCGCGCCCGGCACCGCCGCGGCGGCGTCGCGCGCCCGGGCCTCGTTGCGCGCGTGGAGCACGACGCTGTGGCCCTGCTCCACGAGCAGCTTCGCCGCGTTGCGCCCGAGCCCGTCCGACGACCCCGTGATGAAGACCCGCGCCATCGCTCCCGCCACCTCACCGGCGCCGCGCCACGCCGGCGGGCAGGCCCGGTGCTTCAACGAATGGCGGGGCGTCTCGTTTCGACGTCAGTGCGCCGACGTGGTCGTGCCGTCCTGCGCCGAAGCCGTCTGCTGGGGTGGCTTGTCGTTCGACGCCTGCGTGTAGGGGCACGCGAGGGCGGGCGCGACCGTGGCGGCCAGCCCGAGGGCCATCGCGATGCCGATGATCGTCTTGCGCATGGGGTTCGTCTCCTGGGCCACCGAGGCCCGAGGTAGGGTATGGGCCCGGGCGCCGGACGCAAATCACGAGGCCGTGAGAAGGTCGGTCCCGGGAGGGACGATGGGCGATGGTGACCGGCCCTGCTCAGCCCACGATGTCGTCGAGCGTCACGCCGAGGGCCGCCGCGATCTTCCGCAACGTTTCGACCGTGCCCTCGCGTTTGCCGGTCTCGATCTGCGACAGGAACGCTTGGGCGATCTCGGCCTTGTCGGCCAGCGCCGCCGCGGTCAGCCCACGATGGTCGCGCCAGACCCGGATGCGGTTCTCCCCGTCGAGGATGCGGTCGACGATGGCGGCGGGGATCAGTTCTTCCTCGCCGGCCGCGAGTTTCCGGCGGAACGCCATGACGGCTGCGATGTCGGACACGCTCTCCGACGCGGCCACCAGCGTCTCGAAATCGGCCTCGGCCAGGAGCACAAGCCGTTCGCCCGACGGGGTGACGATGGTCTGCGCGTTCATGTGACAGTCCTTCAATCATAGGCGCCGCCGCGGGACGCGATCCTGACGACGGCGATCACTTCGCCGTCTTCGTCGAACACCACCCGCCAGTCTCCGACGCGGAGGCGAAAGACGCCTTCGACACCCTTCAGAGCCTTCACGTTGTTGGCGAGCGAAGCCGGCTCCATGGCATACTGGTCGATCTTCGCCCGGATCAGTCTCGCCGAGTTCGCCGGCATCCGGCTCAGCGTGCGCAAGGCGTCTTTGCTGAACGTGATACGCTTCATCGGCTTTTCATAGCGATCTGCTATGTCAGACGCAAGGATACGTGGCGTTGCGCTCTGCTCTCAAGCCAGCGCCGAGGTCCGGGCCCACGCCACGAGGTCGGCTTCCGTGATCGTCCAGCGCCTCGGCGAGTCAGGCTTGAGGGAGGGCGCGCCACCCGACTCCGACGCGCCGCCCAGGCCGGCGGGAGCGGGCGCGTTCAGTCCGGGACGGGCGCCTGCTGCGGCGGCTCGGCGTCCCCGAAACGTCATGGGACGCGGTCGCGGCGAGTTGGGATGCACGCGAGCCGTCCCTCTACGGCCGGTTCGACCTTTGCTTCGGCGGGAACGGCCCGGCCAAGCTGCTGGAATTCAACGGCGACACTCCAACGTCGCTCTACGAGGCTGCGGTATTCCAGTGGCACTGGCTGGAGGCTGGCCGCACGCAAGGTTGGCTGCCCCGAGACGCCGACCAGTTCACTTCCATCCACGAGGCCCTGATCGCGCGGTGGCGCGCGCTGTGGCCCGGACGCCGGCTGTACTTCGCCGCCATGGACAACGTCGAGGACCGGGGCACCGTAGACTATCTCGCCGATACCGCGGTCCAGGCCGGCCGCGGCGTCGAGGTGCTCCACATCGACGAGATCGGCCTGAGGGGCGATCGCTTCGTCGACCTCGCGGACTCGCCGATCGATGTGTTGTTCAAGCTGTACCCATGGGAGTGGCTTCTGCGCGACCCCTTCGGCCAGTCGGCCGGGATGGCGAAGGTTCACATGGTCGAGCCGGCCTGGAAGATGATGCTGTCGAGCAAGGGCATCCTCCCGCTGCTGTGGCGGCTCGCGCCGGGCCATCCAAACCTGCTCCCCGCCTTCTTCGAGGGCGAGGCTGACGCGTCGGCGCTGGGCGACATTTGGGTGCGCAAGCCGGTGCATTCGCGGGAGGGGGCGAACATCACGATCGTGGAGCGTGGCGTCGCGGCGGCCCGAACGGCAGGTCCCTACGAGGGCCCTGCGGTGCTTCAGGCCTTTCACCCATTGCCCAGCTTCGACGGCATGCGGCCCGTTGTCGGATCCTGGATCGTCGGCGACCAGGCTTGCGGCATGGGCATCCGGGAGGACGCGACATCCATCACCGGCAACCGACCCAGGTTCGTGCCGCACGCCATCGTTTGACGATGGGCGAGGATCACGCAGGATCGCGACAGCGCCACTATAACGGTACCCGTACCCTTTCTGCTCATCGATCACCAGCAAGCTCTGCGGATCGTCCTCGCGGACTGAACACGAGATGCGGGAGGTCGTGGTGGCCGAGACCCCTGCCGATGCTGATGCAGAGCAGGCGGTCACGGTGACGAGCTTCACCTTCCTGACGTTGCGCAGGGTCATGAGTTGGGGCTAAGCCACTCCTTCTCCCTCGCAACCACACTGACTGAACGGAGCCTGAAGCCCATGCGCTTGCCCTGCACTCTCGCCGTGACCGCCTGTCTCTCCTTGGTCCTGGCGCCCGGCCTCGTCCATGCCGCCTGTTCGCAGGACGAGGCCAGTGCCAAAGGCGTCCAGCTCGGCCAGCTCGTTCAGGCCAGGATGGCCAAAGACCCTGCCGCCGGTCAGGCCTTGATGATGAAGATGCAGCCCATCATGCAGGGCTTCCAGGCGAAGACGATGTCGGGCGGCGTCGTCGACTGGGATGCCGTCTGCGGCCAGTATGACGCGATGATCGAGCAGGCGAAGTGACAAGTCACGGTGGGCGGTGACGGCGGACCGGTCTGCCGATGCCGAACCGGATCCTCATCCTCGCCACCTGTGTCGGATGGTGAGTTCGTGCTTTGTTCCTGAAAAGCGGTTCGTCGAGGGCGGTTGTGTCGCGGTGTGGATATCGGGGATGAGGTCAATTATCGCCTGACGACCGCTGGGCAGGTCCGGGTGGAGGCATGGCGCGAGGTGAAGCGGCGGCCTGGAGGCGATCGATCTCCACACGAGCCAGATCGCACGTGATCGCGAGTCCCGCGCGAATGTTGGTGGAGCCGGCTACAGTCGCACGGGCGAGAAGCGCTTCGACCTCAGCCGCCAAGGCACGCAGGTCCTCGAGGTCCGGCAGCGAGCGTCCTGTGTTGGATGTCGGCACCTGCATGTCTCACCATGTCTGAGGCGTCCTACTCATGATCCGCGAGGCTTGCGCCGGGCTTTGCGAATTATACGTTGTAATAATTTCGCTCGGAGTCACTCCTGAGCTGCAATTCGGTCGCCGCCGGAACGATGACCGCGCTGTCGCGCGACAGGCGTCCAAGGGACGTAGCCTGTTCAGATCATCGGTGGGCCGTGCAGGATTCGAACCTGCAACCAGACCGTTATGAGCGGCCGGCTCTGACCATTGAGCTAACGGCCCGCGCCGTCGGCCGCCGCGGGAGGGCGCCCGGAGACGGGAGACGAACCTACAGCGGAGGGCGCCCCGCGCGCAACGCCGAGCCAGCGCTTTTGGGTGTCGACGGCGCCCGCGGGGTGGGCTCTGCCCTCCCGCGCGCGGGCGACCCGCCTGGGCCGCAAGGTGCGCGTCGACCCACGCCATCCGGCCGGCTTCGGCTTGGGGATCGAGCAGGATTGCGTTGGTGAACCGACGCGATCCTGATTAGGATCGCAGTGGCCCGCGGCCGTCCGGCGCGGGTCCGGCGGGCGTCGAGGGGCGAGGGAGACGGTGCAGACAGAGACCGCCGCCGAGGGCGCGCCCGTGGCCATCATCATGGGCAGCCAGTCCGATTGGGCGACGATGCGGCACGCCGCCGACACGCTCCGGGCCCTCGCCGTGCCGCACCGCGCCCTCATCGTCTCGGCCCACCGCACGCCGGACCGGCTCGTCGCCTTCGCCAAGGGCGCGCGGGCCGCCGGCCACAAGGTCATCATCGCCGGCGCGGGCGGCGCCGCCCACCTGCCCGGCATGGCGGCCAGCATGACGCCCCTGCCCGTGTTCGGCGTCCCGGTCGAGACCCAGGCGCTCGGCGGGCAGGACAGCCTCCTGTCCATCGTGCAGATGCCGGCCGGCGTCCCGGTCGGCACGCTGGCGATCGGCCGCGCCGGCGCCGTCAACGCGGCCCTCCTCGCCGCCGCCGTCCTGGCGCTCGCCGACCCGGCCCTGGCGGAGCGCCTCGACGCCTACCGGGCGCGGCAGACCGAAGCCGTCGCCGACGTGCCGCGCGACCCCGAGGCGCCGGGTGCCTGAACGCGCCGTCTCCCCCGGCGACACGCTGGGCATCCTCGGCGGCGGCCAGCTCGGCCGCATGCTCGCCATGGCGGCGGCCGCGCTGGGCCTGAAGTCGCACGTCTTCGCCCCGGAGGCCGACAGCCCCGCCTTCGCGGTGGCGGAGTCCCACACGGTCGCCGACTATCGCGACGAGGCGGCCCTCGCGCGCTTCGCCGAAGACGTGGCGGTCGTCACCTACGAGTTCGAGAACGTGCCGGCCGAGACCGCCGCCGTGCTGTCGCGCCACGCCCCCGTGCGGCCCGACGGCGAGGCGCTGAAGACCGCGCAGGACCGCCTCGTCGAGAAGCAGTTCCTGCGCGGCCTGGGGCTCGAGACCGCGCCCTTCGTGGCGGTGGACGACCCCGGCGCCCTCGCCCGTGCCGTGGCCCAGCTCGGCCGGCCCTCGATCCTGAAGACCCGCCGCCTCGGCTATGACGGGAAGGGCCAGGCGGTGGTGCGCGAGGGGTCGGACCTCGCCGTGGTGTTCCGCTCGCTCGGCGGCCAGAAGTCGATCCTCGAAGGCATCGTGCCCTTCGCCCGCGAGGTGTCGGTGATCGCGGCGCGCGGCGTCGACGGCGGCTTCCGCGCCTACGACCTCAACGAGAACACCCACGCGGGCGGCATCCTGTCGACCACGATTCTGCCCGCCGCCGTCGCGCCCGAGACGGAGCGCGCCGCCGCCGCGATGGCGCGGCGCATCGCCGAGGCCCTCGGCTATGTCGGCGTGCTGACGGTCGAGATGTTCGTGGTGCCGGGGCCGGACGGGGCCGAGCGGCTCGTCGTCAACGAGATCGCGCCCCGGGTCCACAATTCCGGCCATTGGACGCTCGGCGGGGCCGCGACCTCGCAGTTCGAGCAGCACGTGCGGGCCGTCTGCGGCTGGCCGGTCGGCTCGACCCGGCGCTTCGGCGCCATCGCGATGCGCAACCTCATCGGCGGCGACGTCGACGACTGGCGGGCGATCCTGGCCGAGCCCGACGCCAGCCTCCACCTCTACGGCAAGGCGGAGCCGCGGCCGGGCCGCAAGATGGGCCACGTGACGCGGGTGACGCCGGGAGGTTGACGGGTCGGACGGGGCTGCCCGCGCGCCGTTTGCCGGCCTGCGGAGTTTGAGCTAGACGGGATCCCGGTGGACCGCGGGTCGCGGCGGCCGGCCAGGGCGGCACGCGGGTGCCGCCGCGGTCCGCGACGGGGGACGGAGGCGGCATGGTCACGAACGACGAGATTCCGATGAACCCGGAATACATGGACTATGCCGAGCACGAGCGGACCTATCGCGGCTTCATCTTCTTCACCAAGTGGGGCGTCGTAGCGGTGGTCGGCATCGTGATCTTCCTGGCCGTCTTCGTCATGTGATCGGTCGCGGCGCGGCCGCGCCGCCGGACGGCAACGAACAGACAGGCCCGCCAAGGGCCGTCGAAACGATCCGAGGGTTGGGGAAACATAGATGCGCATCGCCGTGCCGGCAGAGCCGACGCAGGAGCCGAGGGTGGCGGCCACGCCGGAGACGGTGAAGAAGCTCGTCGCCCTCGGCGGCACCGTCGCGGTGCAGAGCGGTGCCGGCACGCGGTCCGGCGTGACCGACGAGGCCTACCGGGCGGCCGGTGCCGCCGTGGAGCTCGACCTCGCCGCCACCGTCCGGGACGCCGAC
Organism: Lichenihabitans sp.; assembly: GCA_965214345.1. Classification (GTDB taxonomy): domain Bacteria; phylum Pseudomonadota; class Alphaproteobacteria; order Rhizobiales; family Beijerinckiaceae; genus Lichenihabitans. The sequence continues at coordinate 176,384 of CBDCBJ010000002.1, forward strand.
GTCGTGCTGAAGGTCCGCCGGCCCGAGGCGGACGACCTCGCCCATTACAGGCGCGGCACCGCCGTCATCGCCATCATGGATCCCTACGGGCAGGACGAGGCCCTGCGCGGCCTGGCCGAGGCCGGCATCGACGCCTTCGCCATGGAGCTGATGCCGCGCATCACCCGCGCCCAGGTGATGGACGTGCTCTCCAGCCAGGCGAACCTCGCCGGCTATCGCGCCGTGATCGACGCCGCGGAACAGTACGGCCGCGCCTTCCCGCTGATGATGACCGCCGCCGGCACCGTGCCGGCCGCCAAGGTGTTCGTCATGGGCGTCGGCGTGGCGGGCCTGCAGGCCATCGCCACGGCCCGGCGCCTCGGCGCCGTCGTCACCGCCACCGACGTGCGGCCCGCCACCAAGGAGCAGGTCGAATCGCTCGGCGCCAAGTTCGTCGCGGTCGAGAACGACGAGTTCAGGGGCGCCGAGACGGCGGGCGGCTACGCCAAGGCCATGTCGCAGGACTACCAGCGCCAGCAGAACGACCTCGTGGCGAGCCACATCGCCAAGCAGGACATCGTCATCACGACGGCGCTGATCCCCGGCCGTCCCGCCCCGAGGCTCGTCACGGCCGACATGGTCAGGTCGATGAAGCCCGGTTCGGTGGTGTTCGACATGGCGGTCGAGCGCGGCGGCAATTGCGAGCTGTCGAAGCCCGGCAAGGTCGTGGAGGCCGAGGGCGTCAAGGTCGTCGGCTACCTCAACGTGCCGGGGCGCCTCGCCGCCACGGCGTCCGCCCTCTACGCCCGCAACCTCTACGCCTTTCTGGAGACGCTGGTGGGCAAGGAGACGAAGGCGCTGGCGATCGACTGGGACGACGAGCTCGTCAAGGCCACGAACCTGACCCGCGGCGGCGCCGTCGTCCATCCGCAGTTCCAGCCCGAGGCCGCCTGAGCAGGCCCGACACCGCTCAGCCCATCACCCGACACGAGGACGCGCGCCGATGGCGGCCGATGACCAGCAACTGCTCTACGAGAAGGCGCGAGCCGCCGCCGACGCGGCCCAGCAGGCGGCGGTCGCGGCCCGCGGCTACGCCGACCAGATCGGCCAGGGCGCCGCGGGCGCGGTCCATGCCGTTACCGGGGGCGCCGTCGACCCCTTCGTGTTCCAGCTCGCCATCTTCGCCATGGCGTGTTTCGTCGGCTATTACGTGGTCTGGGCGGTGACGCCGGCGCTGCACACGCCGCTGATGTCCGTCACCAACGCCATCTCGTCCGTCATCGTCGTGGGCGCGCTGCTGTCGATCGGCGTCGGCGTCCCCCACGCGCATGCCGGCGGCGCCATCGCGGCCCGCATCTTCGGCTTCATCGCGCTGGTCCTCGCCTCGGTGAACATCTTCGGCGGCTTCCTCGTCACCGAGCGCATGCTCGCCATGTACAAGAAGAAGGTCTGAGCGCGATGGGCGACGATCTCGCGGCCCTGCTCTACCTCGTCTCCGGCGTCCTGTTCATCCTGGCGCTGCGCGGGCTGTCGTCGCCCGCGACGGCGCGCCAGGGCAACCGGTTCGGCATCGCCGGCATGGCGATCGCGGTCGTGACGACGCTCTGGTACCGGCCCCCGGCCGACCTGTTCGCCTGGTTCCTGGTCGTCCTCGGCCTCGGCATCGGCGGCGGGATCGGCGCCTGGAAGGCGCGCTCGGTCAAGATGACCGACATGCCCCAGCTCGTGGCCCTGTTCCACGCGCTCGTCGGCCTCGCGGCCGTCACGGCGGCGGCGGGCGCCTTCTACGCCCCGCAGGCCTTCGGCATCGGCGTGCCGGGCGCCATCGAAGGCCACAGCCTCGTCGAGATGTCGATCGGCGCCGCCATCGGGGCGCTGACCTTCACGGGCTCGGTCATCGCCTTCCTCAAGCTCGACAGCCGCATGTCGGGCAAGCCGATCCTGCTGCCGAACCGGCACGCCATCAACCTCGGCCTCGGCGTGGTCACCCTGGCCCTGATCGCGGTCTTCGTCGGCTCCTCGTCGGGGCTGGCGTTCTGGCTCATCGCGCTGGTCGCCATGGCGCTCGGCGTGCTGCTCATCGTGCCGATCGGCGGCGCCGACATGCCGGTCGTCGTGTCGATGCTCAACAGCTACTCGGGCTGGGCGGCGGCCGGCATCGGCTTCACGCTCGGCAACCTCGCGCTCATCATCACGGGCGCGCTGGTGGGCTCGTCGGGCGCGATCCTCTCCTACATCATGTGCCGGGGCATGAACCGGTCCTTCGTCGGCGTCATCCTCGGCGGCTTCGGCGGCGAGACGGCCTCGGCCGGGGGCGCGGTCGAGACCCGGCCGGTGAAGCAGGGCTCGGCCGAGGACGCCGCCTACATCATGAAGAACGCCGGAAAGGTCATCATCGTGCCGGGCTACGGCATGGCGGTGGCTCAGGCCCAGCACGCCCTGCGCGAGATGGCGGACGCCCTGAAGCGGGACGGCGTCGAGGTCAAATACGCCATCCATCCCGTGGCGGGCCGCATGCCGGGCCACATGAACGTGCTGCTGGCCGAGGCCAACGTGCCCTACGACGAGGTGTTCGAGCTCGAGGACATCAACTCGGAATTCGCCCAGGCCGACGTGGCCTTCGTGATCGGCGCCAACGACGTGACCAACCCGTCGGCCAAGACCGACAAGGCCTCGCCGATCTACGGCATGCCGGTGCTCGACGTCGAGAAGGCCAAGACCGTGCTGTTCATCAAGCGCGGCATGGGCTCGGGCTATGCGGGCGTCGAGAACGAGCTGTTCTTCCGCGACAACACGATGATGCTCTTCGCGGACGCGAAGAAGATGGTCGACACGATCATCAAGAACCTGGATTGAGGCGATTCCGGCTGATCGGCCCGCCCTGCGGGCTGTCTGCTCGTTCCCGCGAAGGCGGGATCCGGCGCGAGATGTCCGGCCGGGGGCCGACCTCTGCTTCGCCGATGGACCGAGAACGACCCCGACGATGTGGTCGGCCTGCGATGGCCGGGACTTCCGCTACCTCCCCGCAAGCCCTACAGCCCGGCGGCCTTGCGCAGCACCTCGCCCATCCGGGCCTGCCAGCCCGGCCCGGAGGCGCGCCAGACGTCGATCACGTCACGGTCGAGCCGCAGCGACAGGTGCGCCTTGGTGGGCGCCCTCTGCAGCCCGCGGCGACGCGCGATGGCGGCGACCACCTCGGGATGTGTTTCGATGAACGGGCGCGACCTCGCGAACTGCTCCTCGGTCAACTCCGGCGTATCGCAGACCTCGTCCCAGTCCTCCTGGGTGAAGCCGAGGCCCGGCATGAAACCGGGGGCGTGTTCCTCAGAAGCCATGGAGTCTTCTTTCCTTTGGGTTGGCCCGGCGCAAGCTGATGACCGACAAGGCTTCCTCCCCGAGCGGAGACAGGATCACGACCACCACGAAAACGCCGCCCATTCGGCCGATCAGCGCGAAACGGGTGCGGCCCGTGCGGCTGGTGTAGGCCTCAAACTCGCGCGCCGTGGCGAAGTCGAACTCCGCCTCGGCCGCCGCGAAGTCGAGCCCGTGCTTGAGCAGGTTCGCGGCGCGTTTCACCTCGTCCCACACGATCACCATGACAAATCGTACCCACGGTTTGACCTCGGGTCAAACCGCCGTGGCCCTCGAGTGGCGAACCTTCGGGAGGGCAGCGGCGAGGCCGTCCCTCGTCACGCCTCCGCCACCTCGCCCTCGGGCGGCGCCAGCGCCCGCAGCTCGCCCGTCAGCTCCTTCAGGCTGGCGGTCTTGGCGATGATGCGGTCGGCGTCGCGCAGCTCCTCGCGCTCCGCGCTCGAGATGTCGCGGGCGCTGAACACGATGACGGGTATGTCGCGGCAGCCCGGCCGCTCCCGCAGCGCGTGCAGGAAGGCGAAGCCGTCCATCACCGGCATGGTGAGGTCGAGCAGGATGGCGCGGGGTGGGCCATGCGCCACCCGGCGCAGCGCCTCGGCGCCGTCCCCCGCCTCCCCCACCGTGTAGCCCGAACGCTCGAGGACGGTGCGGAGCCGCTCGCGCACCCCGGGGTCGTCGTCGACGACCAGCACATCGCCCTCGGCCTCCCGCAGCCGGTCGAGCACGCTCTTCAGCCGGTCCCAGTCGACCGGCTTGGGGACGAGGTCGACCGCCCCCAGGGTCGAACTGAGTGTGCGCTCGTCGACGAAGGTCACCATGACGACCGGGATGGCGGCGAGCCGGGGGTCGGCCTTGAGCGCGGTCAGCACCGACCAGCCGTCCATCTTGGGCATCATCACGTCGAGCAGGATGGCGCGCGGCAGGTGCTGGCGCGCCATGGCGAGGCCCGAGGCGCCGTCCGCCGCCGTGATGGCGGTGAAGCCCTGGCGCTCGAGGAAGCGCACCATCAGGTCGCGCTGGGCCGCGTCGTCGTCGATCACCAGCACGCCGGAATGCTCGACGGAGAGCGGTCCCTGGCTCTGCGCCGGCGCCTCCTCCGGCGTGGTCTCCGGCATGGTGGCGGGCAGCGTCATCGTGAAGGCCGTGCCCTCGCCGGGCACGCTCTCCACCACGATGTCGCCGCCGAGCAGGCGGGCGAAGGCGCGGGTGATGGCGAGGCCGAGGCCCGTCCCGCCGAACTTGCGCGTCGTGGTCTCGTCGGCCTGGGCGAAGCGCTGGAACAGCCGCCCCACCTGCTCGGCCGTCATGCCGATGCCGGTGTCGCGCACGGCGGCCACGAGCGTGCCGTCCGGCCCCGCGCCCTCGCGGCGGACTTCCAGCGTGATGCCGCCGTTCTCGGTGAACTTCGCGGCGTTGCCGAGGAGATTGAACAGGCATTGCCGAAGCTTCACGGCATCGGTGCGCATCGTCCCGAGATCGTCGGCGAGGTCGAGCACCAGATCGTTGTTCTTGGCCTTGGCCAAGCCCTCGACCGTCATCGCCACGTCGCGCATCAGCGCCGCCACGTCGACCGTCTCGGCGAAGGTGTCCATGCGGTTCGCCTCGATCTTGGACAGGTCGAGCACGTCGTTGATGAGGCTGAGGAGGTGGCGGGCGTTGGACTCGATCTTGCGCAGGTCGCCCAGGAGCTGCGGCTGACCGGCGTCCTCGAGTTCCTCCTCCATCATCTCGCTGTAGCCGATGACGGCCGAGAGCGGCGTGCGCAACTCGTGGCTCATGTTGGCCAGGAAGGCGCTCTTCGCCCGGTTGGCGGCCTCCGCGGCGTCCTTGGCGGCCGACAGTTCCAGCTCGCCGAGCTTGCGCTCGGTGATGTCGGTGTGCTGGCCGACCCATTCCTTGACGTCGCCCTCCTCGTCGAGGATCGGGACGGCCGCGACGTCCATGTGGCGCCACAGCCCGTCGGCGCGCCGCAGGCGGTGCTCGACGCCGTAGCGCGACCGCGCCGCGACCGAGACGCTCCACTCGTCGAGCGTCGACTCGCGGTCCTCGGGGTGGACGGCGTCGAGCCAGCCGCCGTTCCGGTAGTCCTCGGGGGTCTGGCCGGTGAACGCGGCCCATTCGGCCTGCGGCGGCTCCATGGCGCCGTCCCGGCTCGCCGTCCACACGATCGCGGCGCTCGCCCCCGTCAGGGTGCGGAAGCGCTCCTCGCTGTCGCGCAGCCGCATCTCGGTCCGCTTGCGCACCGTGATGTCCGACACCACCATGCCGGCGCCCTCGACGCGCCGGGCCCCCTCCGCCGAGCGGATCGGGTAGAAGGTGACCTGGTAGTCGCGCGGCTTCTCGTCGCCGGCCCGCACCTCGATGTTGGGGATGGGGCGGCCGCCCTCGACCACCTGGCGCAACCGCGCCTCCAGCGGCGCGCGCAGATGGGGCAGCACGTCCCAGATGCTGGCGCCCACGGAGGCGCTGAGCGCCCTCTCGCTCATCGTCGAGAGTGAGCGGTTCATGTGGCGGACGTGCAGGGTCGCGTCGAGGAAGCCGAGGCCCACCGGGGCGTGGTCCAGCACGCCTTCGAACAGCGCGGTGGCGGCCCGGTGCTCGTTCCGGCGCCTCGCCGCCAGCCAGCCGACCATCGCGATGGCGGCGAGCGTGGCCAGGAGGGTCAGCAGTTGGAACGGCAGCAAAGCCACGCGGTCGTGGCGCTTCTGGGTCTCGATGGCGGTCCCGGCGCGATCCTGGGCGTCCGACACGAAGGCCCGAAGCCGGTCCATCGCGGCCTTGCCGACCCCCGACCGGATCGTCGCGACGGCGCTCCCGGCGCCCGACGCCTGGAACTGCGTCACCGTGCGGGCCGCGGCGTCGCGGCGGTCGTCGACGAGGGCCTTGATGGCCGCGAAGTCGATGTCGAGGCCGTCGAGCGCCTGGAGCTCAGGATCGATGCTGCGCAGGGCGACGTCGTAGGAGGCGAGGTAGACCTCCTCGCCGGTCAACAGGAACGCCCGCTGGGTCGATTCGAGATCCTTCACGGAGGACAGGAGCCGCTCCAGCCCGATCACGGTCTCCTTGGCGCGATCGACCGCGACGGCGGATCGCCGCGCCTCGACCAGCGACCAGAGGCCGCTCACCACGGCCACGGTCAGGAGGAGGCCGGCCAGGATGGCCGGTCGGCTCAGCCGCGCGTGCGAGGCCTGCTCGGCGGGGGTGTCGTCGTTCAATGGCTCTTCCTCGATCCCCGGACGGACGGGCTGTCTCTTACGTCCTGCTTAGCACGGCGGCGGGGCACGGGACTCCACCGGCGCGCCGATCACTCCCCGATGAGATGGAGCACGATCTCGCGCCGATGCGGTCGAGACCGGTGCTCGAAGAGGTAGATGCCCTGCCAGGTGCCGAGCAGCAGGCGCCCGGCCTCCACGGGCACGGCGAGGCTCGTCTGGGTCAGGGCCGCGCGCAGGTGCGCCGGCATGTCGTCGGGTCCCTCGCTGTCGTGCGCGTAGGTGGCGTCCTCGGGCGCGATGCGCTCGAAGAACGCCTCCATGTCGGCCCGCACGGTGGGGTCGGCGTTCTCCTGGATCAGCAGGGACGCCGAGGTGTGTCGGCAGAACAGCGTGAGAAGGCCCGTGCCGATACCCTGCCGGTCGACCCAGCGCGTCACCTCCTCGGTGACGTCGACGAGCCCCTTGCGGCGCGTCGCCTGCGTGAAACGGTGCAAAGCCTGGCGCATGGCGGTCTCCTGCCCATCGGATCCCTCCGGCAAGCCGCGACGCCGCTCGGCGGTTCCCGCCCGGGGCGAGCCGACCGCCGGCGCTTGCGGTGGCCCGGCGCCGGGCCATCGTAAGCGCGAGGGAACGTGATCCCGACGCCACAGGGGACGCGTGCTTTGGCTGCACCGATGGATTGACCGATCCCCGCCCTTGCTTCGGTCGCGGCGCGCTGCGACAGGTTCCGACAAGCTCTGGCGGCCATGCAATGAGGCGCTTCCGCCGTCGGTGCGGCCCCGGGCGGGACGGGCCGCAATCGTGCCCGATGTCGCCGAAACGGATGATGGTGGACGACATGCGGGGCCTCGTGAGACGGACGGGACACGGGCGATGGGGCGCGGCCTTGCTGCTGCCGGCCGTCCTCCTGGCGGCTCAGCCGGCGCGTGCCGAGGATGGCGGCTTCTTCGGCTTCCTCTCCAACGCCCTGGGCGGCGGATCGTCCGCCCCGGCACCCGTCGCGCCCCCCGCGCCCAGCGAGGGCGAGCAGGTCAGGCCTCTGACGGTCCGGCGGACGCCCAAGAAGGCGGCCCATGCGGGGGCAGGCCGTGCGCGCCTCGCCCGCGTCCCCACCAAGTCCGGCCCGGTGTCGATCTACGAGGACCCGACGCTGCGCGACGGCGACGCCGTGATGACCAAGGACGGCATGAGGGTCTTCGCCGGCGGCCGGTTCTCGCCCGATCATCCCTACGGCGAGGCGGATTTCGTCGCCGCCTCGGCGTCGAAAGCCGTCGGCCCCAACCTGAAGAAGACCGTCATCGAGCTCAACAAGCTGCCGCACGGCTGAAGCGGTCGGGTCACCCGAGAGACGCCGCCCTCGGGGCTCATCGGGGGTCTCGCCCCTTCCACGCCGCCCGCCTTTGGGGCAGATTGCCGCCTCACAACGAAGGGCGAGGGAACCATGCTGGTCGGCATCGACATCGGGACGACGTCGGTCAAATCCGTTCTCATGGGGGAGGACGGCGTCCTGCACGCCTCCTCGTCCTTCCCGGTCCCCGTCTCGCGCCCGCGCGGCGGGTGGTCCGAGCAGGATCCGGAGCACTGGTGGTCGGCGGTCTGCGACACGCTCGACGCCCTCGCGGCGGCCGAGCCGCGCCTCATGGCGGCCGTCACGGGCATCGGCCTCTCGGGCCACATGCACGGCGCCACGCTGCTCGGCGAGGGAGACGCCGTGCTGCGGCCGGCCATCCTGTGGAACGACGGCCGCGCCGCCGCCGAATGCGCCGAGATCGAGGCGGCCTGCCCCGAGGCGCGCTCGATCACGGGCAACATCGTCATGCCGGGCTTCACGGCCCCGAAGCTCGCCTGGGTGCGCAAGCACGAGCCCGCCGTCTTCGCCAGCGTGAAAAAGGTCCTGCTGCCGAAGGACTACGTGCGCCTGAGGCTCACGGGAGACTACGCCTCCGACATGTCGGATGCGGCCGGCACCTGCTGGCTGGACGTCGGGGCACGGCGCTGGTCCGACGCGCTGCTCGCCGCGACAGGCCTCGACCGCTCGCAGATGCCGGACCTCTACGAGGGCACGGCCCCGACCGGGCGCCTGCGGGAGAACCTGCGGGCGCGGTTCGGCATGGACCGGTCGCCGGTCGTGGCGGGGGGCGCCGGCGACAACGCCGCCTCGGCCTGCGGCATCGGCGCCGTGACGCCGGGTTCGGCCTTCCTGTCGCTCGGCACATCGGGCGTGCTTTTCGTGTCGAACGCCCGGTTCTCGCCCAACACGGACGGCGCCGTCCACGCGTTCTGCCACGCCCTGCCCGACACGTGGCACCAGATGGGCGTGATCCTGTCGGCCACCGACAGCCTCAACTGGTTCGCCCGCCTCGTCGGCGCCCCCGCCCCGGACCTCACCGCGGCCCTGGGCGAGACGGTCGCCCGGCCGTCGCCGGCCCTGTTCATGCCCTACCTGTCGGGCGAGCGGACGCCCCACAACGACGCCGGAGCCCGCGGCGGCTTCGTCGGCCTCGACCAGACAACCTCCCGCCAGGACCTCACCCAGGCGGTGCTGGAAGGGGTCGCGTTCGCGTTCCGCGACTGTCTGCGCGTCCTCGCCGACGCCGGCACCGACGTCGACCGCGCCTTCGCGGTGGGCGGCGGCGCCAACTCGCCGGTGTGGCTGTCGATCATGGCGAGCGTGCTCGACCGGCCGCTCGACGTGTCGGCGGCGGCGGACGTCGGCGCCGCCTACGGGGCGGCACGGCTCGCACAGGCCGCCGCGACCGGCTCGCCGGACCCCGCCGCCCTGATGCCGCCGCCGCCGGTCCAGCGCACGGTGGAGCCCGACGCCGCGCTGGCGCGCGCCTACGCCGACCGCTACGCGCGCTATCGCGACCTGTATGCGTCCTCGGCCCATGCGGGCGACCCCTGATCCGATGCTCCGGACGCGCGTGCCGGCGCACGCCGCGGTGAACGGACCCGAGATGGCCTTTGTCGGCGAAGCCGTCCGTGGCAGTGTCGGCCGGGGCGGAGGATGTCCCAGGCTGGAGAATCACATGCCGCTGCGCCTCGCCTCGGCCGTCGCCCTGGCGGTCGGCCTTCTGGTGCCCGGCATCGCCGGCGCCCAGACCGCCAATGGAAGTCCGACGGCTCCGGCGTCGCCGGGCCTGGTCGGGACGCCGCGCCCCGTGTCGCGCACGGCGCCGACGGTCGGTTCGCGGCGGGCGAGTTCCAGCGCCAAGCTCCCCGCCGACGGGTTGCAGGCCTCGCCGAAGCCGAGCGCCGCCGATCGGGCCGAGCAGAAGAAGCTCGACCACGACCTCCACATCTGCATCGGCTGCTGACGCTCCGCGCCGGAACCTGCGTCGCAGTCGCGGCTCACGCATGTGCTTCGCTTTGACCGTTGCACAACGGGACACAATGGCATAAACATATCTTTATATGTTTAGGCAGCCTCGATGACCAAAGCGCTCCTCTCGTTCTCCTCCGCCCTGACGGCGCTCGAAGCCGCCGGTGAGAGCACGCGGCTGCGGCTGCTGGCGCTGCTGTCGGAGGCCGAGCTGACGGTGAGCGAACTCGTCGGCATCCTGGGCCAGTCCCAGCCCCGCGTGTCGCGCCACCTGAAGCTGCTCGTCGAGGGCGGCCTCGTCGAGCGCCACCGCGAAGGCGCCTGGGCGTTCTTCACTGCGGCCGACCGCGGCACCGGCGCCGCGTTGGTGCGCGACGTGCTCGGCCGCATCGACCCCGACGATCCGGTGCTGCGGGCGGATCACGCCCGGCTCGCCGAGGCCCGCGCCAGCCGGACCGCCGCCGCCGAGGATTACTTCGCCGCCCAGGCGCCCCATTGGGACCGGGTGCGGGCGCTGCACGTGTCCGAGGAGCGCGTGGAGGCCGCGGTCCTCGAGGCGGTGGGCCCGTCGCGCGTGCGGGCGCTGCTCGACCTCGGCACCGGCACGGGCCGGATGCTGGAGATCCTGACGCCCCGGGCCGACCGCGCCGTCGGGATCGACGGCAGCCACGCGATGCTGAACCTCGCGCGCCTGCGCGTCGAGCGCGGGTCGCTGCGCAACGTCCAGCTCCGCCAGGGCGACCTCTACGCGCTGCCGGTCGAGCGGGACGGCTACGACCTCGTCGTGGTCCACCAAGTGCTGCACTACCTCGACGAGCCCGCCCGGGCGCTCCGCGAGGCGGCGCGCGTGCTGCGGCCCGGCGGCCGCCTGCTCGTGGTCGACTTCGCCCCGCATGCGGACGAGAGCCTGCGGGCCACCCATGCGCATCGCAGGCTCGGCTTCGCCCGGGGCGAGATCGACGGCTTCCTGCGCGACGCTGGTCTCGACGCGCTGCCCGGACGCGACCTGGCGCCCCTCGCCGGCGAGGCCGACAAGTTGACCGTGTCGCTGTGGATGGCGCGCGACCGCCGCACCCATGGCGACCTTCCCCTCTCGCTCCACCAGGCAGTGGCATGACGGCCCCCGACACATCGCGCCGGAGCCGCCTGCCGGGCGTGCCGATCCGCGTCTCCTTCGAGTTCTTCCCCCCGAAGTCGGCCGACGCCGAGGCGGCGCTGTGGCGCAGCGTCGAGCGCCTGGCGCCGCTCAACCCCGACTTCGTCTCGGTCACCTACGGGGCCGGCGGCTCGACGCGCGAGCGGACCCACAACACGGTGGCCCGCATCGTGCGCGACACCCACCTCAAGCCCGCCGCCCACCTCACCTGCGTGGGCGCCACCAAGGGGGAGATCGACGCGGTCGCCCGCGGCTACTGGGACGCCGGGGTCCGCCACATCGTGGCGCTGCGCGGCGACCCCGTGGGCGGCCCCGGCACCGCCTACGGGGTCCACGCGGGAGGCTACGGCAGTTCGGCCGACCTCGTGCGCGGCCTGAAGGCGCTGGGCGATTTCGAAGTGACGGTCTCGGCCTATCCCGAGAAGCATCCGGAGAGCGCGACCTTCGATGCCGACCTCGACGGGCTCGAAGCCAAGGTGGATGCCGGGGCGACGCGCGCCATCACCCAGTTCTTCTTCGACAACGGCCTTTACGCCCGCTACGTCGACCGCGTGCGCGCCAGGGGGATCGGGATCCCGATCATCCCGGGGATCGCGGTGATCCAGAACTTCCGGCAGACGGCGAATTTCGCCCGCAAGACCGGCGCCTCGGTGCCGGACTGGCTGGCCGACCGGTTCGCCGGCCTCGAGGACGATCCCGCCACCCATCAGCTCGTCGCCGCGGGCATCGCGGCCGAGCAGGTGCTCGATCTCGTCGACCAGGGCGTGCGCGAGTTCCACTTCTACACGATGAACCGCGCCGAGCTCGTCTACGCCATCTGCCGGCTGCTCGGGCTGAGGCCGGAGGCCGCGTCAGCCGCCGCGTGACCGACCGCGCGGGACCGGGCAGTGCGCCGCGGTTGAACCGCGCGAGGCTCCCGCGCATGATGCCGCCGGATCCGGAGACGAGCCCATGGCGCCCCGCAGCATCGCCCTGACGGAAGACGAGGACAGGATCGTCGACCAGCTCGTGCGGAGCGGCCGCTTCCGCGACGCCGACGAGGTCGTGCGCGAGGGGCTGCGGCTCGTCGCCGAGGAGGAGATAGACGAGGACTTCGGTCTCTCGCTCGACGAGTTGAGGGCCGCCGTCGCGGTCGGCGAAGAGGCGATGGCGCGGGGAGACTACCGAGAGTTCTCGTCGGTCGACGACCTCGTCGCCCACTTGGACGAGCTGGGCGATCGCATCGCCTCCGGCCGAGCCGGCGCTTGAGCAGCAGATGGCGGGCAGTTCTCACCGGGCCGGCGAGGGATGACTTCATCCGCATCCTCGACGAATCGAGGACCAATTTCGGCACCGTTCAGGCAGGCGTCTATAAGGCCCTGCTGACAGAGACGATCGCCAAGCTCCGTGTCGGCCCCGACGTGCCGGGCAGCAAGGAGCTCGTCGGCATCCCCGGAGGATATCGGTCGCTCCACGTGGCCCGCCGGAGTCGGCATCTGATCGTCTACAGGCCTTCAGCGGCGGACCTGATCGAGGTCGTCCGCATCCTGCACGACCGCATGGACGTCGGCCGCCACCTACCGCCGAACCTCGACTGACCGTGCCTCACCGGCCCCGCCGGGCGCGGAAGAACGCCCGCAGCATCTCGGCGGACTCGGCCGCGCGGAGGCCGCCGTGGACCTCCGGCGCGTGGTGGCAGGTCGGCTGGGCGTAGAACCGCGGACCGTTGTCGACGGCGCCACCCTTGGGGTCGGCGGCGGCATAGTGGAGCTGCCGCAGCCGCGCGAACGAGATGGCGCCGGCGCACATGGCGCAGGGCTCGAGCGTGACGTAGAGGTCGCAGCCGACGAGGCGCTCGGACCCGACCGCCGCACAGGCCGCCCGGATCGCCAACATCTCGGCGTGGGCGGTCGGGTCGCGGTCGGCCACCGTCCGGTTGCCGGCCGCCGCGATCACGCGGCCGTCGCGCACTACGGCGGCGCCGACCGGCACCTCGCCGCGCTCGGCCGCGGCCCCCGCCTCGGCGAAGGCGCGCGCGAAGGCGTCGTCACCCGTCGGCGTCAATCCACACTCCCGTTTGCCGCCCGGCCCTGCTATCACGACCCGATGACCGACACCACAAAGCCGCCCGACCGCCCCACGTCGCCGCGGCCGCGATCCTTCGCCCGCGCGGGCGGCGAACAGCGCGGCGACGAGTCCCGCGGCGCGCGCCAGGCCCGAGGCCGGCCGGCGAAAGAGCGGGACGCGGCGCCGCCCCGCCGCGATCCGACGTCCAAGACCCGCGGCGCCGAGCCCGCGCCCCCGAAGGACGACGCGCGCATCGCCAAGGTCATGGCCCGCGCCGGACTCTGCTCGCGGCGGGATGCGGAAGGCTGGATCGCGGCCGGCCGCGTCGCCGTCAACGGCGCCGTGATCGACAGCCCGGCCCTGAACGTCAAGCCGGGAGACCGCATCACGATCGACGGCGAGCCCCTGCCCGAGCGCGAGCAGACGCGGCTCTTCCTGTTCCACAAGCCGCGCGGCCTCGTCACCACGGCGCGCGATCCGGAGGGGCGGCCGACGATCTTCGACCACCTGCCCGAGGGCCTGCCCCGGGTCGTGTCGATCGGTCGGCTCGACATCAACACCGAAGGCCTGATGCTGCTCACCAACGACGGCGGGCTCGCGCGGGTGCTGGAACTCCCCGCCACCGGATGGCTGCGCCGCTACCGCGTGCGCGCCAACGGCGCCATCGACCAGGCGAAGCTCGACGCGTTGAAGTCAGGCGTCACCATCGACGGCATCGACTATGCCGGCATCGAGGCGACGCTGGACCGCATCCAGGGCGCCAACGCCTGGCTCACCATGGGCCTGCGGGAGGGCAAGAACCGCGAGATCAAGCGGGTCCTGGAATCGTTGGGGCTCGCCGTGACGCGGCTGATCCGCGTCTCCTTCGGTCCGTTCCAGCTCGGCGAGCTCGGGGAAGGCGCCGTCGAATCCGTGCCGACCCGCGTGTTGCGCGAGCAGCTCGGCCCCGGCCTCGCCGCGCAGGCGGGCGTCGACCTCGAGCCCCGCGACGCGCCGGCGACCCACCGGGGTGCCCCCGGCACCGACGGCATCGCGCCGACCCGCCCGAAGCGGGGCGAACCGGCGGCGCCCCGGCCCCATGTGGCGGCCCTGCGCGCCGCCCGGGAGGACGCGGCCGGCGAAGGCCGCAAGCGGATCCAGCGCGGCGCCACGGCGGACCGGAAGGGGCGGGCCGTGACGGTCGAACGTGTCATCCCGGTCCGTCCCGGATCCGAGCGGGACGGCGGCAGCCGGAATGCCCGGCGGTTCGCCGCCGAGAAGCAGGACTTCGTCGCCGGGCGGCAGAAGACGCGCTCCGAAGCCGGCCCGTCGAGACGCGGCCCCACCGGGGCAGTGCGGCCGCGTCGCGAGAGCGAGGAACACCCTCCCCGCGCCGCCGCGGGCGACGGCCGCCGCCGCGGACGGGCCGATGACTTCGCCGCGACGCCCCATGCCCGCACCGGATCGTTCGGCGGCCCGAGCGACGCAGCCGCACCGAGCCCGCGCGGCGCACCGAGGCCGCGCGGCGCACCGCGTCCCGCGGCCTTCGGCGACAGGCCGCGCCGCGCCGATGCGGCACCGGCCGACGGGGAGGGGCGGCGGGAGCCGCGGGCCCGTGCCGACGCTTCCCGCGGCAGCCGGACGGCCGATCCGGGCGGGACGCGCGGCAAGCGCCCTGGCGGCTTCGGCACGAAGCCGCGCAGCGAGGCACCGACCGGCTTCGGCACGAAGCCGCGCAGCGAGGGACCGACCGGCTTCGGCACGAAGCCGCGCGGCGAGGGACCGACCGGTTTCGGCACGAAGCCGCGCGGCGAGGGACCGGCTGGTTCCGGCGACAAGCCCCGTTCGGGCAAGCCCAACGGCCGGCCGGGGGGCTTCGGCTCCGAACGGCCGGCAACGGGCCGCAACAAGCCGGCGGGCGCCCGGCCCACCGGGTCGCGGCCCCCGGGTGGACGGCCCGCGGGGGGACGCCCGAGCGGCGGCGACCGTCCGAAGGGCGGCCGGCCCCCCCGCGCCCGCCCGTGAGGATCGTCGGCGGGCGCTTCCGCGGCCGCCCGCTGCGGGCCCCGTCGTCCGACACGACGCGCCCGACCTCCGATCGTCTGCGCGAGACGCTGTTCGACGTCCTGGCGCACCGCTACGACGATCCCGTCCCCGGCGGCCGGGTAATCGACCTCTTCGCCGGCACCGGCGCGCTCGGCCTCGAAGCCCTGTCGCGCGGCGCCGCTCATGCGCTCTTCGTCGAGGACGGTGCCGACGCCCGGGCACTCATCCGCGACAACGTCGAGGCGCTCGGCGTCGCGGGCCTGTGCCGGATCTTCCGCCGCGACGCAACGCGGCTCGGCGACGTCCAGGCCGCCCCCTTCGACCTCGCCTTCCTCGACCCACCCTACGGCCGTGGCCTCGGCGAGGCCGCCCTCGTGTCGCTCCGCGACGGTCGGTGGCTCGCGCCCGCGGCGCTCTGTGTGCTCGAGGACGCCGCCGCCGCCGTCGCGGCCGTGCCGGACGGTTTCACCCTCGTCGAGCGGCGGGAGGCCGGCATCGCTCAGCTGCTCGTGCTGCGCGCCGCATGACCTCCCCGCCTCTCAACCGTGATCCGGCGGCACGCTTGACCCTCGGGCATCGAGCGGCGAAAAGCCCGCAGAGCTCGACCGGCGCCACGGATGGGCTCTGAGGAGGGACGTCATGCCGACCGCCGCGACATCGGACACCTTCGAGAGCCGCCTGAAGTCGGTCGCCGACGCGGTCGAGACGACGCTCGACCGGCTCCTGTCGCCCGCGATCCTCGAGGGCGAGGTCGCTCGGCCCGGCCGCCTCCTCGACGCCATGCGGTATTCGACGCTCGGCGGCGGCAAGAGGCTCCGGCCCTTCCTGGTCGTCGAGACGGCGCGGCTCTTCGGCGTCGCCGGCGAGGGTCCGCTCCGCGCCGGCGCGGCGCTCGAGATGATCCACTGCTATTCGCTGGTCCACGACGACCTGCCCGCCATGGACGACGACGACCTGCGCCGCGGGCGGCCCACGGCCCACAAGGCCTACGACGAGGCCACCGCCATCCTGTCGGGCGATGCGCTGCTGACCTACGCCTTCGACGTGATGGCGGGCGACGCCACCCACGCCGACCCGGCCGTCCGGGCCGACCTCGTGCTCGGCCTCGCCCGCGCCTCCGGCATCGGCGGCATGGTGGGCGGCCAGGCGCTCGACCTCGAGGCCGAGCGCGCGTCGGAGCCGCACGAGGCCGCCTTCGTGATGCGGATGCAGTCGATGAAGACGGGGGCGCTGCTGCTCTTCGGCGTCGAGGCCGGCGCCATCCTGGGGCGGGCGTCGCCGGCGGAGCGCGAGGCGCTCCGGCGCTACGGCGTGGCGCTCGGCGCCGCCTTCCAGGTCGCCGACGACATCCTCGACACCGAGTCGGACGCCGCGACCCTCGGCAAGGCGGCCGGCAAGGACGCGGAACGCAACAAGGCGACGCTGGTGGCGGCGCTCGGCCTCGACGCCGCCAAGCGCCGGCGCGACGCGCTGGCCGAGGAGGCCGTCGCCGCCCTGGCGATCTTCCCCGCGGACGGCGCCGCCGACCTCGCCGAAGCGGCGCGCTTCACCGCTCAGCGTCGAAGCTGACGACTCGGCCGTGACAATGTGGGTCCCTCGGCGGAGGGAGACCGAAGCCGCCCATGCACGCCCGGCTCAGTCCAGCGTCAGCGCCACGTAGCGGACGTCGCCCTGCGCGTTCGACACCAGCAGCAGCGCGGTCTTCTTGCCGCCGTCCTTGACGGCCTTCATCTTGGTGGCGACGTCCGCCGGGTCGCCGACCGACACCTGGTTGACCTCCACCACCACGTCGCCGGGCTTCAGCTTGTCGGCGGCGGGCGAGCCGGGGTCTACCTCCGCCACCGCCACGCCCTTGACGCCGTCCTTCACGCCGTAACGCTTGCGGAAGGCGTCGTCGAGCGGGGTGAGGCCGAGGCCGAACGCCTGCTGCACGGCGGGTTTCGGGGCATCGGCGGGCGTGCCGCTGTCGAGGCTCGCCTTCTGGACCGGCGCGTCGAGGAGCCCGAGCCTGACGGTCAGGTCCTGCGGTTTGCCGTCCCGCACGATCGACAGCGTCACGTCCTTGCCGACCGGCGCGCCCGCCACGAACTTCGGCAGGTCGCGCGACTCGTGGACGTCGTGCCCGTCGAAGGTGACGATGACGTCGCCCTTCTTCAGGCCCGCCGGCCCGGCCGGGCCGTTGTCGTCGATGCCGGCGACGAGCGCGCCATGCGGCTTGCCGAGCGCCAGGGCCTCGGCGATGTCGTCCGTCACGGGCTGGATCCGCACGCCGAGCCAGCCGCGTCTCACCTCGTGGAACTCGCGCAACTGGGCGATGATCGGCACGAGCGTGTCGGAGGGCGTGGCGAAGCCGATGCCGATCGAGCCGCCCGAGGGCGACAGGATCGCGGTGTTGATGCCGATCACCTCGCCCTTCATGTCGAAGAGGGGGCCGCCGGAATTGCCCTTGTTGATGGATGCGTCGGTCTGGATGTAATTGTCGTAGGGGCCGTTGTCGATGTTGCGGTTGCGCGCCGAGACGATGCCGGCCGTGACGGTGCCGCCGAGGCCGAAGGGGTTGCCCACCGCCATCACGGGATCGCCGACCCGCATCGCGTCGCTGTCGCCGAAGGGCACGGCCGGCAGCGGGTGGTCGGGCTTCACCTTCAGCACCGCGACGTCTATTTTGCTGTCCTTGCCCACCACCTCGGCCTTGAGCTTGGTGCCGTCGGTGAGGATGACGGTGATGTCGTTGGCGCCCTCGATCACGTGGTTGTTGGTGATCACGATGCCGGCGGTGTCGATGATGAACCCGGAGCCGAGCGAATTGGCGCGCCGTCCGTGCGGCGCGTCACCGCCGCCCCCACCCTCGTCGCCGCCATCGCCCTTGTCGCCCCGCTTCTGGAGCTGGCGCTTGAAGAACTCGTCGAAGAGGTCGTCGAGCGGCGTGCCGGGGGCGGGCTTCGGTGCCGCGCTCGCCTGCTTCTCCTGCGTCACCTGGGCGGCCGAGATGTTGACCACCGCGTCGGTGACGGAGGCGGCGAGGTCGGCGAAGGAATCGGTGTTGCCCTTGGCGGCGGCCGGGACGGCGCCGAGCCCGATGGCCATGCTCGACGCCAGGATCAGCGCGGCGGCGCGGCGCGGGACAGGGGAGACGACGATCATGGGGGCGATCCGCGGGTGAGGTCAGTGCCGCGTCGCCGGCCCTCGATCGCCCGGCCGCGACGCCTCATCATACAGGTGTCGCGGTGCCGGGCAATTCGGCGCCGCCGCGGCATCGGGGCCGCGGCGACGGACCGTCATGGGGTGGTGGCCTGGGGGGCGGGGACCGGGGCCGGCGGCACCGCGGGCGCCGGGGCCGGTGGCGACGCCGGCGCCGCCGCCATGGCGGGGAACGGCGTGTTCGGCTCCCCGTCGGGGTTGTTGAAGAAGCGGAAGAAGTCCGAGTCGGGGCTCAACACGAGCTTCGTCCGGTCGGGCCGCAGGCTCGACGTATAGGCCTGCATGGTCCGGTAGAAGGCGAAGAACTTCGGGTCGCGCCCATAGGCTTCGGCGAAGATCCTGTTGCGTTCGGCATCGCCGGCGCCCCGCAGCGTGTCGGCCTGGCGTTGGGCGTCGGCGCGCAGCACGACCACCTGCTTGTCCGCATCCGCCCGGATGGTCTGGGCCTCCTCGGCTCCCCTGGCGCGATATTCCGCGGCCTCGCGGGCACGCTCGCTCTGCATGCGGCCGAAGATCTTGTCGCTGAGTTCGGGCGGAAGGTCGGCGCGGCGGATGCGCACGTCGTTGACCGAGACACCGAGCTTGCGGCCCTCCGCGTCGACGAGGTCGCGGATGTTGCCCATGAGTTCGGCGCGCTTGTCGCGCACGATCTGCTGCAGCGTCGCCTCGCCCAACACCCGGCGCAGGGCCGAGTTGAGAATCGACCCGAGCTGGTTGTTGGCGCGCTGCACCGTTCCGACCGTCTGGTAGAACTTCAGCGGGTCGGCGATGTGGTAGCGCACGAAGGCGTCGACCAGGATGCGCTGGTTGTCGGAGGCCAGCACCTCCTGCTTGTCGGACTCGAGGTCGAGAATGCGGTTGTCGAGGTCGACGACGCTCTGCACGAAGGGGATCTTGGTGTGCAGGCCGGCGTCGGTGATCACCCGCTGCGGCTCGCCGAAGTTGAGCACCAGGGCTTCCTCGGTCTGATCGACGGTGAAGACGGCGCCGCTGAGAACGACGAGGAGCAGAAGGACGAGCGCCGCCGCGATATAGCCGCCGATCCTCATGGCTTGGCTCCGAGCGTGGGCGCCGTCGCGTCGGCCCCGAGCGGCAGAACGGGCAGCACGCCCGTGCCCGACTTGGCGATGATCGTCTTGTCGGCGCCGGCCAGGATCGACTCCATTGTTTCGATGTAGATCCGCTCACGCGTGATGTCCGGGGCGTTCTTGTACTGCGCGTAGACCTGGTCGAAACGCGACGCCTGACCGGCGGCCTCCTGGACGGTCTGGGTCTTGTAGCCCTCGGCCTCCTGCTCGATGGCGGCGGCGCCGCCGCGCGCCTCGGGCACCACCTTGTTGCGATAGCCCTGGGCCTCGTTGCCCAGGCGCTGCTGGTCCTGCTGGGCCGCCGTCACGTCGCGGAAGGCCGCGATGACCTGGGCGGGCGGGTCGACCGACAGGAGCTGCACCTGCAGCACCATCACGCCGGCCTGGTACTGATTCAACACGTCCTGGATCATCTTCTCAACCGCGGGCTCGATGGTCTTGCGCCCGGAGGTCAGGATGTTCTGGATCTGCGAACGGCCGATCTCCTCGCGCATGGCGGATTCCGACACGGCCTTCACGGTCTCGTCCGGATGGCGCAGCTTGAAGGCATAGTATTCGGGGTGTTCCGGATCGATCTGCCAGATGACGCGGAACTTGACGTCGGCGATGTTGTCGTCGCCGGTGAGCATCAGGCTCTCCGCCGCGACGTCGTTGTTGATGAGCTGGCCGGTGCGGCGCGCGTCGCCGCTCGACACGAAGCCGATGTCGATGGAGTTGCGGTCCGTCACGGCGAGCTTGACGACGTCGCCGATCGGGTAAGGGAGGTTATAGTTGAGGCCCGCGGCGGTCTTGCCCGTATAGCGGCCGAAGACCAGGTTGATGCCGACCTCGTTGGGCGACACTGTGTAGAAGCCGCTGGCGAGCCACAGCAGCGCCACCACCAGCACGATCGCGGCGATGCCGAGGCCCCCGCCGACGCCCCCGGTGGGGAACATGCCGCGGAGCCGGGTCTGGCTGCGGCGGATGAACTCCTCGAGGTCGGGGGGCGTCTGCCCGCCGCCCGAGGGCCCCGACCCCTGCCCCCAGGGACCTGGATTGCCGGGCTTCCACGGGCCACCGCCGCCGCCTTGATTGCTCCAGGACATCCCGTTCCTCGTCAGCGGCGCGTCGCCGTCGCCTCATCGGCGGCACCCCGCCCTGCCCCGCGATATAGGCGAGCGGGGGCGCCGCAGCAATCAGGCGCGATCCCGGGTCGCGGAGGCCGGCCCACGGTGCGGTCGATCCGAGCTCCGGCGATCCTGACGGTCAGCGGCGCGGCTCGACCGCAAGGTGGATCGGGCGGACGGGCTGCGGCGTGAGCCGCATCCGGGAGGGCGCCGACACCAGAGCTTCGCGGAAGCTCTCGGGGGGCGTCGCCTCAAACGGGTTGCGGACGATGGCGGCCAGGGTCGCGGCCAGCCCGCGCCGCGTGACCGGGATCGGCGATCGCCCGGCCACGCGCGCTCCGACGTCGGCGGTCCCCGTCCTGAACGCCGGCGCCGCCATTCGACCTCAGCACCGGCGTCGCCATTCGACGACGTCGTACCGCGCCTCGTCCCTGGTGTCCCGGTCGCCGGGCCGGCGCGAGCTTTCCCGCCAGGCCGCGGGATCGACCGCCGGGAAGAAGGCGTCGGCGTCGGGGGCGAGGTCGACCTCGGTGAGGCGCAGCGCGTCGGCCCGCTCCATCGCGGCGCGGTAGATCTCGGCACCGCCCGCCACCATCACTTCGGAGGCCGCCCGCTCCGCCGCGACGGCCTGCCCGCGCGCCAGGGCCTCGTCGAGCGAGGCGGCACCGTCGACCCCGCCGGGCAGCGCCAGCGCGGGATCCCGCGACACGACGACGAGGAAGCGGCCCGGCAACGGCCGGCCCAGCGAGGCGAAGCTCTTCCGGCCCATGATGACGGGCTTGCCCATCGTCTCGGCCCTGAAATGCCGGAGGTCGCTCGGCAGCCGCCAGGGCAGCGCGTCGCGCCGGCCGATGGCGCCGTTGCGGCCGACAGCGGCGATGAGCACGACCGGGACCATCAGGCGCGCCCGGCCAGCCGGAGCAGCGCCTCGCCGCTCAGCCGGCATCCGGTCCAGGCGTCGAGCGACGCGGCGCCGAGGCCGCGATAGAACCCGATCGCCGGCGCGTTCCAGTCGAGCACGTTCCACTGCAGCCGCGTCAGCCCCTCGTCGGCGCAGCGCCGCGCGAGCCGCGCCACCAGCGCCACCCCGAGCCCCCGGCCGCGGTGCGCGGCGCGGACGTAGAGGTCTTCGAGGAAGATGCCATGGCGTCCCTCGAAGGTCGAGAAGTCGTAGAACCACAGCGCCAGGCCGACCGGCTCCCCGGCCCATTCGGCGATGTCACAGAAGGCGCGCGGCCGCTCGCCGAAGAGGGCCGCGGCGAACGAAGCCGGCGTCGAGTGGAGCTCGTGGGCGAGGCGCTCGTATTCGGCGAGCTCGACCACGAGGCCGTGGATCAGCGCGGCGTCGGCCGGGACCGCCGGGCGGATCGAGACCGTCATACCGCCACCGGGGCCCTGATGGCCGGCCAGGGCTCGTAAGCCTCGACGGCGATGTCGGCCGCCGTGACGGCGAAGAGGTCGCGGGCGCCGGGGGCGAGGCGCAGCTTCGGGAGGGGCCGCGGGGCGCGGCCGAGCTGCTCGCGGACCTGGTCCACGTGGTTGGCGTAGATGTGGGCATCCCCGAAGGCGTGGACGAAGGTCCCGGGCTCGTAGCCGCAGTGGCGCGCCACCAGGGCCAGCAGCAGCGCGTAGGAGGCGATGTTGAAGGGCACGCCGAGGAACAGGTCGGCGGAGCGCTGGTACATCTGCAGCGACAGGCGGCGCCTGCCACCCGGCAGGGGCTCGGTGTAGAACTGGAACAGGCAGTGGCAGGGGGCGAGGGCCATGCGGTCGAGGTCGCCGACGTTCCAGGCCGAGACGATCAGCCGTCGGCTGTCCGGATTGCGGACGAGTTCGGCGAGCACGTCGGTCAGCTGGTCGTGGGTGCGGCCGTCCGCGCCCTCCCAGGAGCGCCACTGCCGGCCGTAGACCGGGCCGAGGTCGCCCTGGTCGTCGGCCCACTCGTCCCAGATCGTGACGCCGTTCTCCCGCAGCGAGGCGACGTTGGTGTCGCCCCGGATGAACCACAGGAGTTCGTGGACGATCGATTTCAGGTGCAGCTTCTTCGTCGTGACGAGCGGGAAGCCGTCCGCCAATTCGAAGCGCAGCTGCGGCCCGAAGACCGACAGCGTGCCGGTGCCGGTGCGATCCGATTTGGGGACGCCCCGTGTCAGGACGGATCCGAGAAGATCCAGGTAGCCTTGCATCGATCGGTCCCGATCCCGCGTGGTGGCGTCACGCCAGACTATTCCGATCGCGCCGGCGCGGTCCAGCGCAGCCGGCCCGTGGCGATACGCTCACAGGTCCACGCGAGACCCAGCGGTCTGAACCGAGGCACGGGCTTTCGCCAGTTTCGAACGAAGATGATGAGAGGAAGTGGAGGCTTCTGTTGCCAGGTGCCTCCGAACCCCGCCTAGAAGTGCTACCCCCTAGGACTTGATTCCCAGTACCTTCACCGCATTACGCAGCGACGGCCACCGGAGCATAGTTGTCATTGGCAACTATAGGTTTAGCCCGATAACGGCGGTACCATGCCGAGCAAAAGAGATCCCTTTACGCCCACGTCAATCCTATTTCGGGCCCACCGAAGCTTTCGCCCGTTCGAAAACTTGGGTGGACCCGCCCGGTACCGCCCCGGGGTCCGTATGGTTTATTCCGGATTCCATTTATCGCCATATTGGCCGAAGCCACATCGTCACATTACGCGTCCGGAGCACAAATTTCAAGGGCGTCGGGCCGTCGGATGGCGAGCTCCGTCGGGTTTCACGGCTGCGGCGGGCGCAGGCAGCTGCCCGAGTAGCTCCGCTCTCCGCTCGGCAGCCAGGCGCCGCCCGCGTCATGGCAGCGGTCGACGGCGGCGTGGTAGGCGGCGTCCGCCTCCCTGAACACGAAGGCCATCGTGCCGCCGGCCAGAACCGCGATGACCCCCAAGGCCCCGAACAGGATCCCCCTCATCGCCGCTCCTCCCCCTCCGCCGGGTCGTTCTACACCGGGCGGGGCCGGCCGCCACGCGGGACGGTCGCGGCGGCGAGGCGGCCCTTCCGCCCCGGCCCGGTTCTTGTATCCTCGGCAGGCGCGGGCGGCACCCGCAGCGCCCTCCAGCGGAGCCCCCCATGACGCTTCTGAGCTGCACCTACGGCAAGGGCCGCGTCCGCATGATGCGGGTGGCGGGCGAGGGCGACCGCCGCGAGGTGCGCGAACTCGACGTGCGCGCCATGCTGACCGGCGACATCGGCCGCGCCTTCACGGCGGCCGACAATTCGACGACGGTCTCGACCGACACGATCAAGAACACCGTGAACATCGTGGCGCGCGAGAACCTCGACGCGGGGCCGGAGGCCTTCTGCCGTGCCGTGGCGGAGCGTTTCCTCGACCGCTATGCCGGGATGACCGGCGCCACCGTCTCGGCGCGCGAGACGCGGTGGAGCCGCCTGACGGTCGACGGCGTCCCCCATCCCCACGCCTTCACCCGTGACGGCAACGGGTTCGGCACCGCCGAGACCGTGATGGACCGCTCGGGCGGGCGCGTGTACTCGGGCGTGTCGGGCTTCACCTTCCTCAAGGCGACCGAGTCCGGCTGGGCCGGCTACGTGAAGGATTCCTACACGACCATCCCCGAGACCGACGACCGGATCGCCGCCACCGCCATGGAGGCCGTCTGGCGCTGGGAGCGCGACCCCGCCGATTTCGCCGCCGCCAACGCCCGCGTGCTCGACACGATGCTGTCGGTCTTCGCCACGACCTACTCGCACAGCGTGCAGGACAGCCTCTACCGCATGGGCACGGCGGCGCTGGCGGCGGTGCCGGAGCTCGACACGATCAGCCTCTCCTGCCCCAACAAGCACTACCTGCCGATCAACCTGGCGCCGTTCGGGATGAGCAGCGACAACCGGGTCTTCACCGCCACCGACGAGCCGCACGGGCAGATCGAGTGCACCATCGGGCGGTGAGGGGACGGCGACGCTCACCTCTCGCGACCTCGATGGCCGGGTGAACCTCGCCGAGGCGATCCGCCGCCGGATGGCGCCGCTCGGCGGCATCGAGCTCGAACACCGCCCCGCCGTGGCGATCGGGGAGCCGGTGAACTTCGGAGAGTGATCGTTCTCGACATCGATGTTATGTCGAAGTGGATGCGACCGCGGCCGATCAGGCCGTCATAGACGGGGCGGCGAGACAGCCCCGGCCGTCGCACGAGCCGGGGGAAGGTCGTGGGTTTTCGGAGGAAGCTCATCCTGACGGGGCTGGCCTGGTCGGCGGCCCTGCTGATGGCCTCGCCGATCCTGCTCATGATCCTGACGGCCTTCAAGACCGACGCCGCCGTGGATCTCGGCCCGTTCGCGTCGTTCACCCCCACGCTGGCGAACTTCGCCTCGCAGAACGCCAACGTCGGGATGCTGCGACCGGTCCTCAACAGCGTCGTCGAGGCTGGTGGCGGCACCGTTCTATGCCTGCTCTTCGCGCTGCCGGCCGCCTATGGGCTCGCGTTCCACGCGGGCCCGAAGCGGAGGATCGTCCTGCTCGGGATGCTCATGACACGGTTCATGCCCGGCGTGGGCGTCATGATCCCGATGTACCTCATCTTCAAGGCGACGGCCCTCATCGACACCCAGGTCGGGCTGGTCTTGATCTACGCCGCGATCAACATGCCGATCGTGATCTGGATGCTGTACTCCTACATGCGCGAGATCCCCCGCGAGATCCTGGACAGCGCAAGGATCGACGGCGCCTCCGTGACGCAACAGATCGTCCTGCTGCTGCTGCCCCTGTGCGCCCCGGGCCTCGGCTCCACCGCGCTCCTGTCGATCGTCCTGTGCTGGAACGAGGCGTTCTGGAGCATCCAGATGACCTCCGCCGAGGGGGCTCCCCTCAGCGCCTACATCGCAACCCTGTCGGGCGGCCCACTGCCGGCGGAGATCTCCGCCGCGTCCCTTCTGGCGATCACGCCGATCCTGCTGGTCGGCTGGCTGACCCAGCGCCAGTTCGCGCGCGGCCTGACTTTCGGCGCCGTGCGCTGACACGCGCAGGCGACAGACGGACCACCATCGACCCACGATCGATCGTTCAAACCATGGATGCTGATCCATCGCACCTTCGCGTCGGCACACCTCGGCCGCGTCGGTGGAGACAGCGACGGCCCTCCTTCCACCCGATCGGGGAGGGAAAAGCGCCGTGCAGTGTTTCCCATCTGCAGTCGGCTCGAAAAACTGTGCCCTCCGATGGCATCACACCCCCCGGTACATCCGCCCCGGATTCAGCACCCGGTCCGGATCGAAGCTCGCCTTGATCCGCGCCGTCACGGCCATCAGGGCCGGGGCCAGGGGCTCGAACACGTCGACGGCGGCCCGCAGGGCGTCGGGCGCCCGCACCAGGGTGGCGTGACCGCCGACGGCGGCGACGGCGGCGCGGACCGCTGCCGCCCCGGCGTCGCCGGTCGGATCCGTCGCGATCCACAGGAGGCCGCCGCCCCAGTCGAAGGCGCGGCGGACGGCGACGCCGGAGAGCCGCGCCGCGACGGCCGGCCCGCGGGTCGGCGCCACCGACACCTGCCACACCGCGGCCTCCGCGGGCGCGCCCAGCGCGACGCCGTCGCCGACCTCGCCCCAGAGCGCCGCCCCCGCGGCCTCCTCCAGCCGGTCTGCGGGGCCGAACTCCGCCAGCAGCGCCGCGAGCCGCGTCGCCCGGTCCTCGACCGAACTCCGGAACCCCTCGAGGCGCAGCAGCGTCCGCGCCGGCGTGCCGTCGGCCCCGGGCAGATGCGCCGCGCCCGAGACCTCGAACGGGGTGCCGATGGCCCGCGTCAGCGCCGCGACCGCCGGCGCGTCGGCGAGGCCGTGCAGCACCAGCGTGGTGGCGGTCTCGGGGCGCGGCAGGACCTTGAAGACCACCTCGGTGAGGAACCCCAGCGTGCCGTGGGCGCCGCATTCGAGCTTCACGAGGTCGAGGCCCGTGACGTTCTTCATCACCCGGCCGCCCGACTTCACCGCCTCGCCGAGCCCGTTGACGAGCCGCACGCCGATGAGGTGGTCGCGCACCGCGCCGGCGGCGAAGCGCCGCGACCCCGAAGCGCCCGTGGCGACGAGGCCGCCGACCGTGGGCTCGCCGGCCTTGCCGTAGAGCCGGCGGTGGTCGACAGGCTCGACGGGGAGCCTCTGCCCTCGCTCTGCCAGCGTCGCCGCGAGGTCGGCCACCGGCGTGCCGGCCCGCGCCGCGATCACCATCTCGGACGGCTCGTATAGCGTGATGCCGGTGAGCGCCGCCGCCGACAGGACGTCGACGGCGTTCGACGGCCGCCCGAGCCCCGCCCGCGTGCCGCCGCCTTCGAGCCGCAGCGGGCGGCGGGCGGCGCGGGCGGCCGCGACGACCTCGCAGGCCTCGGCGGCCGTGGCGGGCGTGTGCCGTGTCACGGCGGTCCCGACGCGCCGGCCGGCGGCGGCAGGCCCGCCGCCGTCACGCCGCCGCCCGCGCGGTCCGTCCCGCCGTCGGCACCCGGCCCTCGAGCGGGAACACCTTCGCCGGGTTCAGCAGCCAGTCGGGATCGAAGGCGGCGCGCACGCGCATCTGCTGGTCGAGGTCCGCCTTGCCGAACTGGGTGGTCATCAGGTCGCGCTTCTCGATGCCGACGCCGTGCTCGCCCGTGAGGCAGCCGCCGACCTCGACGCAGAGCTTGAGGATGTCGTTGCCGGCCTCCTCGGCCCGCTCCTGCTCGGCCGGGTCGTTGATGTCGTAGAGCACCAGCGGATGGAGGTTGCCGTCGCCGGCGTGGAACACGTTGGCGACCCGCAGGCCGTGACGGTCGGTGATCTCGCGGATGCGGCGCAGCACCTCGGGCAGCCGCCCGGTCGGGATGGTGCCGTCCATGCAGATGTAGTCGGCGACCCGGCCCGTGGCGCCGAAGGCTGACTTCCGGCCCTTCCAGATGGCGGCGGTCTCGGCCGCCGAGCGGCTCTCCCTGATGGTCTTGACGCCGTGCTGGCGCGCGATGGCGATGATCTTGCGCAGCTGCTCGGTCATGTCGCCCGGCGAGCCCTCGACCTCGATGATCAGCATCGCCTCGACGTCGAGCGGATAGCCGGCGTGGGCGAAGGCCTCGCAGATCTCGATCGCGACCTTGTCCATGTATTCCATCGCGACCGGCACGATGCCGGCCCCGATGATCGCCGACACGGTGTCGCCGGCCTCCTCGACGGAATCGAAGCCGAACAGCACCGGCTGCGCCCCCTCGGCGGCGCGCAGGATGCGCACCGTGGCCTCCGTGACGATGCCGAGTTGCCCCTCCGACCCGACGACGAGCCCGAGGAGGTCGAGCCCGCCGGGGTCGAGGTGCTGGCCGCCGATGTCCACCACCGTGCCGTCGACCATGACCATGCGGACGCCGAGCAGGTTGTTGGTGGTGACGCCATACTTCAGGCAATGCGCGCCGCCCGAGTTCATCGCGATGTTGCCCGCGATGGTGCAGGCCAGCTGCGACGACGGGTCGGGCGCGTAGAAGAACCCCTCGGGCGACACCGCGCCCGTGATGGCGAGGTTGGTGACGCCGGCCTCGACCCGCGCGGTGCGGTTGGCGACGTCGATGTCGAGGATCCCGTTGAGCTTGGCGACGCCCAGCACCACGGCGTCGGGCAGCGGGATCGCGCCCCCGCACAGCGAGGTGCCGGCGCCACGCGGGACGACCTTGACGCCCTCGGCGTGGAGGAAGCGCATCACGCGCGACACGTCGTCGGTGGAGCGCGGCAGCACCGCGGCGAGCGGGATCTGGCGATAGGCGGTGAGGCCGTCGGTCTCGAAGGCGCGGCGCTCCTCCTCGCTCTCGATGAGGCATTCGGGCGGCAGGAGGGCGGCGAGGCCGGCGACGATGTCGGCGCGGCGGGCCAGGATGGACGGATCGGGGGCGGGAAACGCGATGGCCGTCACGGTCTGTCCTCCCGGGGACGCAGTCTCTTGCCCGCCATATAGGCCGATCGACCGCCGTTGTGAACGGCCGCTCGCCCCCGTGGCGGACCCCGTCACCGGGGACGGGACCGGGCTCGACGGGGCTCAGGACCGGTCCCGAAAGCGGTTGTCGCCCTCCGCGGCGCGGCCTATACCCGAATCATGCCGTCGGGCCATGGCATACCGGGGCGGATCTGGGCCACGCTGCCAGCACGGGCGAGATGACGGACCTCTACCACCACCCTCTGTGCCCTCATTCACGCTTCATCCGCCTCGTCCTCGGCGAGATGGGGATCGAACCCGATCTCATCGAGGAGAGGGCCTTCGACCGCCGCCACGCCTTCCTCGTCATGAACCCGGCCGGCGCGACGCCGGTGCTGGTCGAGGGGGCCACGACCGTGCCGGGGGCCGGGCCGATCGCGGAATACCTCGACGAGACGCGCGGCCTCGGCCTCGGCGACCGTCGCCTCCTGCCCGACGGCCCGGCCGGCCGCGTCGAGACGCGGCGCCTGCTCGACTGGTTCAACGCCAAGTTCTTCGCCGAAGTCTCGGGCCACCTCATCACCGAGAAGGTCTACAAGCGCTTCATGGCGCAGGACCAGGGCGGCGGCGCCCCCGACATGGACGCCGTGCGGGTGGCGCGCGCCAACGTCCGCTACCACCTGCGCTACATCGGCTTCCTCATCCGGGGCCGCAACTGGCTCGCCGGCGACCGCCTCACCTATGCCGACCTCGCCGCGGCGGCACATCTGTCGAGCATCGATTTCCTGGGCGACGTGCCATGGGCGGAGGACGAGACGGCCAAGACCTGGTACGCGCGGGTGAAGTCGCGCCCCTCGTTCCGGGCGCTCCTGTCCGACCGCGTGCCGGGCATCGTGCCGAGCCCGGTCTACGCCGACCTCGACTTCTGAGCTCCCTGGCGCGGCGGCCCCGCCGATGACGGCCGCCGACGACAGCAAGCGCAGGATCGCCGCCCGCGCCGCGGCCCTCGGCTTCGAGGCCTGCAGGATCGCCTCCCCCGACGCCATCCCCGACGCCGCGGCGCGGCTGCGCGCGTGGATCGCGGCGGGCCATCACGGCTCCATGGATTGGATGGCCGAGACGGAGGGGCGCCGGGCCGCCCCCCGGGCGCTGTGGGGCGAGGTGCGCTCGATCATCATGCTCGGGCTGAACTACGGACCCGAGGCCGACCCCCGCGCCGTGCTGGCGCGGCGGGACGCCGGCGCCATCTCGGTCTACGCCCGCCACCGCGACTACCACGACGTCGTCAAGGGCAAGCTGAAGGACCTCGCCGGCTTCGTGGCGCGGCAGGCGGCCGGAACGAACGTCAAGGTCTTCGTCGACACCGCGCCCGTGATGGAGAAGCCGCTGGCGGAGGCGGCGGGCCTCGGCTGGGCCGGCAAGCACACCAACCTCGTCTCGCGCGACTTCGGCTCGTGGCTGTTCCTCGGCTCGATCTTCACCACGCTGGCGCTCGACCCGGACCCGCCCGGTGCCGACGCCTGCGGCTCCTGCCGCGCCTGCCTCGACGCCTGCCCGACCGAGGCCTTCCTCGGCCCGCACAGGCTCGACGCCCGCCGCTGCATCTCCTACCTGACCATCGAGCACGCGGGCCCCATCGCGCCGGAGTTCCGGCCCCTGATGGGCAACCGGATCTACGGCTGCGACGACTGCCTCGCCGCCTGCCCCTGGAACAAGTTCGCCCAGCAGGGCCGCGAGGCGAAGCTCCGAGCGCGCCACGACCTCGCCGCCCCGCCCCTCGCCGCCCTGTCCCGCCTCGACGACCCCGGGTTCAGGGCGCTGTTCTCGGGCAGCCCGATCAAGCGCATCGGGGTCGACCGGTTCTTGCGCAACGTGCTCATCGCCATCGGCAACTCGGGCGACACGGCGCTGGCTGCCAGGGCCGTGGCGCTGCTCGCCCACCGCTCGCCGCTGGTCCGCGCCATGGCGGTGTGGGCCGGCCGCCGCCTCTTGGGAACCGAGGGGCTCCTCACGGCGTCACCCGGAAGCCGCGCGGCCGAGACCGACGCACTGGTCCAGGCCGAATGGGACTGCCCATGAACCTCTTCGTCTTCGGCATCGGCTACACGGCGGGCCACTACCTGCGCCACCACGCCGGCCAGTTCGACCGCGCCTCCGGCACGGTGCGGTCCGCCGCGAAGGTGGCCGACCTCGCGGCCGACCGCATCCAGGCGCTGCGCTTCGATCCCCCCGACGTCGACCCCGCGATCGGGGCGGCGCTCGCCGAGGCGGACGCGCTGCTGGTGTCGGTGCAGCCCTCCGAGGGCGGCGATCCCGTCCTCGACTGGTTCGGCGGCGCCATCGCGGAGGCGCCGCGGCTGAAACGCATCGTCTACCTCTCGACCATCGGGGTCTACGGCGACCACGGCGGCGCCTGGATCGACGAGGACCTGCGCCCGGTGCCGGAGAGCGAGCGCGGCCGGACCCGCCTCACGGTCGAGGACCGGTGGCTGGCGCTCGGCGCGCGGGCCGCCCGGCAGGTCGCGGTGCTGCGCCTCGCCGGGATCTACGGGCCGGGGCGCAACAGCATCGCGGACCTGCGCGACGGCTCGGCCCGGCGCATCGGCAAGCCGGGGCAGGTGTTCAACCGCATCCATGTCGACGACATCGGCCGGGCCATCTCGGCGGCGCTGCTGCACGACGAGGTCGGGGGTACCTGGAACATCGCCGACGACGAGCCGGCGCCGGCGCCCGACGTCGTCGCCTATGCGGCCAAGCTCCTCGGCGTGGCACCCCCTCCGGTGATCCCGTTCGACCAGGCGGACCTGTCGCCGATGGCGAAGAGCTTCTACGGCGCCAACCGCCGCGTCTCGAACCGCGCCATGAAGGAGGACCTCGGCGTCCGGCTCGGCTATCCCACCTACCGCGACGGCCTCGCGGCGCTGATGCAGGACGATCCACCACAACCGACGATCGGGAGTTGAACCGACGCTGCAGACGCGGTGACGGGACTCGACCGCGACAGGCCGGGAACTCCACCATCCCGGGTTGGGTTCTGTCTGTCATGGTCTTCTCTCTCAACGATCGTGCCCCCGGCCGGGCCACACTCCCGGTCTCCTGGCTCGGCGCCGCCTTCGCGGTCCTGTGGTGGATTTCGCCCGCTGCCGCCTTCACGACGGCCGAGGCCAAGGTGCCGATGACCGTGACCCTGGTGCGGAGCGACGCCGCGGGTTGCGGCGCGGACTGCCCCGAATGGCTGGCGCTGACGGGCAAGATCGGATTCGAGACGCCGCGGGTCCTGTCGGCGGCCCTGGCCGGCCTCAAGGGCCGGAAGGTGCCGATCCTGCTCGACTCGCCCGGGGGCGAGAGCCGCGCCGGTGTCGCCATGGGACGGCAGATCCGCGACCACAAGCTCGACACGGTGGTGGGAGGCACGGTGCTGTCGTCCTGCGGCGTCGGCGACGCCGCCTGTGCATCACTGCAGCGGAGCGGGGTGCACCCGGGCCACATCGCCGGTGCCACGCCGGCCTGCGCCTCGGCTTGCGTGCTGGTCCTGGCGGGCGGGACGGACCGGGTCGTCCCGTTCGGCACCTATGTCGGCGTCCATCAGGCGTTGCAGATCCTCACCTTCCACCCCGTGATGAACACGTTCCACATCCTGCGCCGGATGGTCGGCGGGCGGCCCGTCGAGGTGAGCCGGACGTTGGTGGCGACGCGTGCGATGCCGGTCCGCGTCGTGAAGGGGGCGGCGCCCCCGAGCCTCTATTCCGAGCTCGATCGCCATCTCCTCGGGATGGGGATCGCCGAGGCCATCATGCCGCTGATGCGCTCGACCCCGCCGAGCGGCATCCACTGGCTGACCCGCGATGAATTGACCGCGACGCGGATGGCCACCGAGACGACCGATGCCGCGGCGTTCGTCGAGCAGGCGGCCACGTCCCGGGCGACGGCGGAGGCCGCGGCGGCCGCGCGGCGGACCGCCCAGGCCACGGCGGCGGCGCTTCGTCCGATCGGGGTCCCCGCGGCCCTGACGCTCGACGATGACCGCCGCTGGCCCGGCACGATCACGTGGCGCATCGACGCGACCTCGCGCGAGGTGCCGGTCCTCATCGGCGAGTGGCGCCTGCCCGAGCGACACATCGGCGGCACGGTGGAGATCGTGCCGGAGACGGCCTCACCCGCGGCCGGGTCCTTCACCGTCTCGGCGCGCTTCACGTCGGACGTCACGCCAGGCGCGGCGACGGTGCTGTCGATCCGCCCGCCGCAGATCTGCGACCTCTCGCTCTGCTGGTCGGAGACATCGGAGGACGCGCCACAGGACCGGTCTGCCGCATCGTTCCACGTCGTCCGCGACTGGCGGGGCGACTTCCTGAAACAGCTGCACAAGCGCGACTGGCTCGTGTTCGGCGTCCGGACGGAGGATGGCTGGGGCAAGGTCGCCTTCACCCTGTCGAGCCTCGACGACCGCGCGATCGACCTCTGGGAGACGCTGTGCTGCAGCTTCGCGTCCACCGGCGATCCCTGGACCGCACCGGCGACCCCCCTGCCGGATCGGCCCGAACCTCGGGGGCCCTTCCTGGTCGCCGGCTTCGGCCCGGTCGCCCACGTCGCGGGCGGCATCGCGACGACAGCCCATCACGTCGGCGTGAAGGCGCTGTTCGATCCTGCATCGCCGCCGCAGTCCGGTGGCCCGACCTCCGTCGGAGGGTCCATGACGTGGACGCCGCTGGCCGGACTCGGAGCCCCGGGCCGCCTGGGCGAAGCCTTCCTGGTCGGGGATGCAGACCTGCCGGCCGCCCATCTGCACCTGAAGGTCAAGGTGTCACTGTCGGAAGCGGGGATATTGGGGCGGCTGACCCTCGGGATCCATGCCACGGCGGAAGACGAGGCGGTGTTCGGCCCGCCGGACGGGTTCACCTTCATGACGATCTACGACCGCGAGCGGCATCCGCTGCTCCTCGCCGACTCCGTCTTCCGTGAGCGATGGGAGGGCGGCTATGGGGTGGCCTTCGACATCCCCGAAACGGGGCCGATCGCGGGCGCCATCCAACTCGCCTTCGAGGACGCGCGGCATCGGCGCGTCACCGTCGCGCTGCCGCTCGACCCCGCCATGGCCGCACTGCTACAGGCCGCCGCGCGAGGACGCGACCCGGCGCCGAGCCCGGCACCCCTCACCCCCGCCCGCGTGTCTCCCCGAGCATGACCTCGCCGGTCGCGGTCATCGGCAGGACGGCGGAGCCCTCTCCACCGCGGAAGGCGCCGAGACGCGGTCACGGGGACGCATCGGTTGGAACGGCGCGGCGACCGCGTCCATATGACGGGCAACGCCACTCCGCCGCGGCGCCACTCAGGATCGCTCCCGATGTCAGACCCATCCCTGCCCTACCGGCCGAACGTCGGGATCGCGCTGTTCAACGCGGCCGGTCTCGTCTTCGCCGGAACGGCCGTGAACGCCGGCCCCGAGGTCGTGACGGCCGATCACCCGTGGCAGATGCCGCAGGGCGGCATCGACCCCGACGAGGACATCGCGGCCGCGGCGCGGCGCGAACTCTGGGAGGAGACCGGCATCGCCGATGTGTCGGTGCTGGCCATCACGGAGGAGTGGTGGCCCTACGATTTCCCACCCTATGGCGGCCGACCGCACAAGCTGTCCGCCTTTCGCGGGCAGACGCAGCGCTGGGCGGCCCTGCGCTTCGCCGGCGACGAACGGGCGATCGACCTGACGCGCCCGCCGCCGGGCTGCGTGGTGGAGTTCACCTCCTGGGCCTGGGTGCCCCTGGCCTCCCTGCCCGACCGGGTGATGCCGCACAAGCGGGCCAACTATCTCCGGGTCTTGGAGGCCTTCCGGTCGTTCGCCGAATGAGGTCCGACGTCGCTCGCAGCCCTGACCATGGCGACTTCATGGCGATCCCAGCGCCTGTAGATGTCATGCGTCCCGCAGTCGACGGCCTCGTAATGATCGTCGGTGAGCTTCCGCAAGATGATGCGATCCCCTCCGGTCGAGTCGATGATGAAGTAGTTCTCTGTTCCCTTCAGAAGCCGGAAATCCAAGCTCGGCAATCTCGGCTCAATCAGAAACTTCTTCAGTGTCGCCGCGGTCTTTTTGACCCGATCAGGGGCAAGTTTACGCACCGCTTTCTCGAACGCGGGCGTGACCGTGAGGCGCATCTCACGCCATCACGCCTAGGATGTAGCGCTCCAACTGATCCGGGTCGTCGAACGTCGGTCCGCCTCGACTGTCGACGGCCGTCTCCGCCTGCATGGCCTTCAGGAACAGGACCAGATCGTCGGCTGCCGCGAACCGGCCGCGGCTTCGGCATGCCGTGCGATCCTGCAGCCGTCTCAGACGATCGCTCGCCGGGCGTCCCCGCCATGATCTCTCTCGTCTCGCCGCCGCTTTCCGCTCCCAATCCATGAAGCGCTCGAAGCGCGCGATCAGGTCATCGAACATGAAGGCGGGAAAGTCGTGCGGATGCACCGCGATGGCGAGCCGCATCCTCTCTCGCATGTCCTCCGCGGTCCGCAGCCACGTCTGAAACTCGCGATCCTGATCGTCCGCCATCACCTCGAAGGCGGACAGGAACGGCTCCGCATCGACGATCTCGGCCGGTTGCACGATGGCCGGAGGCGCCCCGGCGAAGTGCTGCAGGAGCGCCAGCAAGGCAGGGTCGGGCATCGCGCGTGCTCCCCCGGTTCACGATCGTCGGAGCGCCGCTCAGCTTCTCCCCGGCGCAATCTAGTCGAGGACGCGACGGCGATCCAGTTCGCCCTCCATGCCCGGCTAAGCAGGATTGTGTACAGTGGTTCACCAACGCAATCCTGCTTAGTTTCCGAGCTGAAAGCGGCAGGATGGCGTGGGTCAACCCACGCCATCCTGCTTAGCCCTGCGCACCCGCGGCGGCGACCACGTCACGACAGCAGCTTGCGCTTCTTCGCCGCCACGGCGGCCCGGGTGAAGACCGCCACCAGTTCGACGTGGGACGCGTAGCGGAACTGGTCCACCGGCACGGCGCTCTCGATCCGGTAGCCGCCCGCCACCAGCGTGGCGGCGTCGCGCGCGAAGGTGCCGGGGTCGCAGCTCACCGCCACCACCCGCGGCACCGCGGATCGCGCGATCTCGGCCGCCTGGGCGGCGGCCCCGGCGCGCGGCGGGTCGAACACGACGGCGTCGTAGCCGGCGAGGTCCGCCGCCACCAGCGGGCGCTTGAAGAGGTCGCGCAATTCGGTCTTCGGCTGGCGCAGGCCGGGCGCCCCGGCGGCGGCCCGCGCCAGGGCCGCGACGGCGGAACGCTCCGAGTCGATCGCCGTCACGGCCGCGGTCTCGCCGAGGCGCAACGCGAAGGTGCCGACGCCGCAGAAGAGGTCGGCGACCCGCTTCGCCCCGCCGACGCCGGCGAGGACGCGCGACGCCAGCGCCTCCTCGCCCGCCGCGGTGGCCTGAAGGAAGGCGCCGGGCGGCAGGGTCAGGGCGGCGCGGCCCATGCGCAGCATCGGCGGCCGCGCCTCGACCAGCACTTCGCCGTGGTTGGCGAGGCGCGCGAGGTCGAGCGCCGCCGCCGCCGCCACCAGGGCGCGGCGCTGCGCCTCGCTGGCGGGACCGAGGCCGCGCAGGTCGAGGTCGAGCCCGGTGTCGGTCGCCGTCACCACGAGGTCGAGCGGCTTGCCGGACTGGCTGAGGATCGCGGCGACCCGCCGCGCCGCCGGCAACGCCCCCGCCATGGCGGGGGCCAGGACCGGGCAGACCGCGATGTCGACGATGACATGGGCGCGGGCCTGCATGAACCCGACGCGCGGCGGCGCCCGCGGCGCGTCGAGCCGCGCATGGAAGGTGGCCCGGCGTCGGCCGGCGCCGTGGGCGTCGAGCGTCGGCGCGACCGGCGCGTCGGCGAGCCCCGCCTTGGCCAGCGCCGTGACGACGAGGTCGCGCTTCCAGGCCCTGTAGTCCGGGGCGGGCAGAGTCTGGACCGCGCAGCCCCCGCAGGTGCCGTAGTGGGGGCAGATCGGCGCCACGCGGTCGGGGCGTCGCTCCAGCAGCTCGATCACCTGGGCGCGTTCGCCGTCCCGCTCGGCGAGCACGGTCTCGCCGGGCAGCGCATAGGGCACGTAGACGGCAGCGCCGTCGTGGTGCGCCACGCCCTCGCCGCGGCGGCCGAGATGCGCGATGGCGAGGCGCAGGGTGTCAAACGCCACGGCGGCGCGCTCCCAGCAGGAACTCGCGATTGCCGTCGCCGCCCGCGATGGGGGACGGGACGACGCCGACGACGTCCCAGCCCGCCGTGTCGACGAGGGCCGACACGTCGCGGCACACCGCCGCGTGGACCGCGGGGTCGCGCACGATGCCCTTCTTCAGCGCCGCGCGGCCGGCCTCGAACTGCGGCTTGATCAGCGCCAAGAGTTCGGCGCGCGGGGCGGCCAGCGCGAAGGCCGGCGGCAGCACGACGCGGACCGACACGAAGCTCGCGTCGCAGACCACGAGGTCGACGGGTCCGTCGAGGTCCGAGGCCGCGAGCGCCCGGATGTCCGTGCCCTCCCGCAACGTCACCCGCGGGTCGCCGCGCAGCGCGGGGTGGAACTGGTCGCGGCCGACGTCGACGGCGGTGACATGGGCGGCGCCGCGGCGCAGCAGCACGTCGGTGAAGCCGCCGGTGGAGGACCCGACGTCGAGGCAGCGCAGGCCCGACGGGTCGAAGCCGAAGCGGTCGAGCCCGGCGGCGAGCTTCACGCCGCCGCGCGACACGTAGGGGTGGGCCGGCGTGGCGTGGAGGACGGCCCCGAGAGGGATCTTGGTCGCCGCCCTGGCGACGATGACGCCGTCCAGCGTAACGAGCCCGGCCGCGATGGCGTCGGCGGCCCGGGCACGGCTCTCGAACAGCCCCGCCGCCACCAGGGCCACATCGGCCCGCTGCGCGCCCTCGGCCGGCATGGGACGCCCGACGGTTCCGTCCCGCGACGCCGACGCTTCAGCCCCCGCGCGGAGAGGCGTCGCGGCGTCGCCTCGGTGGGTCAGCCGGCCGCCTTGGGAACGACGCGGGGCGCGCGCTTGGCGGCCGGCTCGGCCGCCTCGGCCATCCCCATGCCCAGCACCTCCTGGACCTTGGTGACGATCCCCTTGGCGTCGAGCCCGGCCTGGGCATACATCCTCTCGGGCTTGTCGTGGTCGATGAACGTGTCGGGCAGCACCATGGCGCGCACCTTGAGGCCGCCGTCGAGAAGCCCCTCCTCGGCGAGGAACTGCATTACGAAGGCGCCGAAGCCACCGACCGAGCCCTCCTCGATCGTGATGAGCACGTCGTGCCGCTCGGCGAGGCCGCGGATCATGTCGCGGTCGAGGGGCTTGGCGAAGCGGGCGTCCGCCACCGTGGCCGAGAGGCCCATGCCGGCCAGCGTGTCGGCCGCCTTCAGCGCCTCGGCGAGGCGGGTGCCGAGCGACAGGAGGGCGATCTGCTTGCCCTCGCGCATGATCCGGCCGCGGCCGATCTCGAGCGGCACGCCCGCCGCCGGCATCTCCATGCCGATGCCCTCGCCGCGCGGATAGCGCAGCGCCGAGGGGCCCCGGTCGTAGGCGACCTGGGTGGCGACCATGTGGACGAGGTCCGCCTCGTCGGCGGCCGCCATGATCATCATGTTCGGCAGGCAGCCGAGATAGGCGAGGTCGAAGGAGCCCGCATGGGTCGGGCCGTCGGCGCCGACGAGGCCGGCGCGGTCCATGGCGAAGCGCACCGGCAGGTTCTGGATCGCCACGTCGTGGACGACCTGGTCGTAGCCGCGCTGCAGGAACGTCGAGTAGATCGCCACGAAGGGCTTGAAGCCCTCGGTGGCGAGGCCCGCCGCGAAGGTCACGGCATGCTGCTCGGCGATGCCGACGTCGAAGGTGCGGGTCGGGTGGGCCTCGGCGAAGAGGTCGATCCCGGTGCCAGACGGCATGGCGGCCGTGATGGCCACCACCTTGGGATCCTTGTCGGCCTCCCTGACGAGGCTCTCGCCGAAGACGCGCTGGTAGGCGGGGGCGTTGGCCTTGGGCTTGGCCTGCGTGCCGGTGATGACGTCGAAGGTCGACACGCCGTGGTACTTGTCGGCCGAGGCCTCGGCGGGACCGTAGCCCTTGCCCTTCTGGGTCACGACGTGGATCAGCACCGGCCCCTTGGCCTCGTCGCGCACGTTGCGCAGCACGGGGAGCAGCTGGTCGAGCTTGTGGCCGTCGATCGGGCCGACATAGTAGAAGCCGAGCTCCTCGAACAGCGTGCCGCCCGTGAAGAAGCCGCGGGCATATTCCTCGGTGCGGCGCGCCTTGTCGTAGAAGAACTTCGGCAGGTGGGCGGCCAGCTGCTTGCCGAACTCGCGCACCGTGCGGTAGGCGCCGCCGGAGACGAGGCGCGCCAGGTAGCCCGACATCGCGCCGACGGGGGGCGCGATCGACATGTCGTTGTCGTTGAGGATGACGACCAGGCGCGACTTCAGCGCGCCGGCGTTGTTCATCGCCTCATACGCCATGCCGGCCGACATGGAGCCGTCGCCGATGACGGCGATCACGGCGTTGTCGCGGCCCGCGAGGTCGCGCGCCACCGCCATGCCGAGTCCGGCCGAGATGGAGGTCGAGGAATGCGCGGCGCCGAAGGGATCGTATTCGCTCTCGGAACGTTTCGTGAATCCCGACAGGCCGCCGGCCTGGCGAAGCGTGCGGATGCGCGAGCGGCGGCCGGTGAGGATCTTGTGCGGATAGGCCTGGTGACCGACGTCCCAGATCAATCGGTCGTCCGGCGTGTTGAACACGGCGTGGATCGCGACGGTGAGTTCGATGACGCCCAGGGCCGAACCGAGGTGGCCGCCCGTGACCGACACGGCGCTGATCGTCTCGGCGCGCAGCTCGTCGGCGACCTGGCGGAGGTCGGAATCCGACAGGCGCCGGAGCGCCTCGGGCTGGTCGATCTGGTCGAGAAGGGGCGTGGAAACGCTCACGACAACCTCATGGATGGAAGACTCTGGCTTAACGATCTTTCCCTCCGTTTAGGCGGAAGGGTGCCGGGACGCAAATCCTCCCTGCCCCCGCCGGCGCGCAAAGTCGCAGCTGTAGGCTTCTCCGCCACAGATCTCCAGAACACAGCGATATCTCAGGGCCGCTCTGTTCAGCGCAACATCGATCGAGAAAGGTGAAACCATGACGATTCAACAGCCGACGGGCTTTTCGGCGCGGCCGGGGCGCCTGCCGCCCACGGAACAGCTCAAGGCCAATTGGGGCTGGTTTCTCACGATGGGGATCGTCGCCGTCGTGGCGGGCGTCGCCGCCCTCGCCATCACCGAGTTCTCCACGCTGATCTCGGTCGTGACCATCGGCGTGCTGGTGGCGATCGTGGGCGTCCTCGAGATCGTGCTCGGGTTCCGCGCCCGCGGGTGGGGACAGGCGCTCTATTGGGAGATCAGCGGCGTCTTCTACGTGGCGGCCGGCATCTTCGCCTGGGCCGAGCCCTTGCAGGCGTCGGTCGTGCTGACGCTGCTGCTCGGCGCGGGCCTGCTCGCCACCGGGATCGTGCGGGCGGTCTCGGGGTTCCGCCACCACGACCGCATGCGCGGGCCGCTGATCCTGTCCGGCGCCGTGACGGGCCTGCTCGGCCTCGTCATCGTCAGCGGCTGGCCGTCGAACAGCCTCTTCGTGATCGGGCTCCTGCTCGGCATCGAACTCGTCTTCACCGGGTTCAACTGGATCTTCTTCGCCTTGCGCCTGCGCTCGCATGCGTGACGTCTCCCGCGCGTGACGTCTCGCACCCCGGCGTCGATCGTGCTTTGATGACGTCAAGGTGGTCCAAGCCACCGCGGCCGTCAGCTCTGGGGCGAGGAAGCATGACGAAATGGGTTTACGCCTTCGGCGGCGGAGACGCCGAGGGCTCCGGCGGGCAGCGAAACCTCCTCGGCGGCAAGGGCGCCAACCTCGCCGAGATGGCCCACCTCGGCCTGCCGGTCCCCCCCGGATTCACGGTGACGACCGAGGTCTGCACCCACTTCTACGCCAACGGCCGGCACTATCCCGACAGCCTGCAGGGCGACGTCGCCGCGGCCCTGGCCGAGGTCGGCAGGCTGACCGGCCGGGTCTTCGGCGACGAGGCGCAGCCCCTCCTCGTCTCGGTCCGCTCCGGTGCCCGCGCCTCCATGCCGGGCATGATGGACACGGTGCTGAACCTCGGCCTCAACGACCGCACCGTCGTGGCCCTGGCCCGTTCGGCCGGGGACGAGCGTTTCGCCTACGACAGCTACCGCCGCTTCATCCAGATGTATTGCAACGTCGTCCTCGACCTGCCGGGCCACGGCTTCGAGGTGATTCTGGAAGAGTTCAAGGACCGCAAGGGCCACATGCTCGACACGGACCTCGCGGCTGCCGACTGGATGGGCGTCATCGAGCGCTACAAGGCCAAGGTCCTGTCCGAGACCGGCAGGCCCTTCCCGCAGGACCCCGCCGTGCAGCTCTGGGGCGCCATCGGGGCGGTGTTCTCATCCTGGATGAACGCCCGCGCCAAGACCTACCGGCGGCTGAACGCCATCCCCGAATCCTGGGGCACGGCCGTGACCGTGCAGGCCATGGTGTTCGGCAACATGGGCGACACGTCCGCCACCGGCGTCGCCTTCACGCGCAACCCCTCGGTCGGCACGCGCGAGCTCTACGGCGAGTTCCTGGTCAACGCCCAGGGCGAGGACGTGGTGGCGGGCATCCGCACGCCGCAGAACATCACCGAAGCGGCGAGGGTGGCGGCGGGCTCGGACAGGCCGTCGCTCGAGACGGTGATGCCCGACGTGTTCAGGAGCTTCGTCGAGACCACGCAGCTCCTCGAGCGCCACTACCGCGACATGCAGGACATGGAGTTCACGGTCGAGCGCGGCACGCTGTGGATGCTGCAGACCCGCAACGGCAAGCGCACCACCAAGGCGGCGCTCAAGATCGCGATCGACATGGCCCACGAGGGGCTGATCACCCGGGCAGAAGCGATCGGGCGCATCGACCCCGCCTCGCTCGACCAGCTCCTCCACCCCACCCTCGACCCCCAGGCGAAGCGCGAGCTCGTCGCCACCGGCCTGCCGGCCTCGCCCGGCGCCGCCGGGGGCGAGATCGTCTTCACCTCGGAGGAGGCCGAGGCCGCGAAGATCGCCGGCCGCAGGTCCATCCTGGTGCGCGCCGAGACGAGCCCCGAGGACATCAACGGCATGCACGCCGCCGAGGGCATCCTCACGACGCGCGGCGGCATGACGTCCCACGCGGCGGTGGTGGCGCGCGGCATGGGCAAGCCCTGCGTGTCGGGCGCCGGCACGGTCCGGGTCGACGCCGCCAGGGGGACCCTGTCGTGCGCCGGCGCGGTGCTCAAGAAGGGCGACCTCATCACGGTCGACGGCTCCACCGGCCAGGTGCTGCGCGGCCTCGTGCCGATGCTGGAGCCGGAGCTGTCCGGCGATTTCTCGACCCTGATGGACTGGGCCGACGGCCTTCGCCGCATGAAGGTGCGGGCCAACGCCGAGACGCCCGCCGACGCGCGGGCGGCGCGGCGCTTCGGCGCCGAGGGCATCGGGCTCTGCCGCACCGAGCACATGTTCTTCGAGGGCGACCGCATCGTGGCGGTGCGCGAGATGATCCTGGCCGACGACGAGGCGGGCCGCCGCGCCGCGCTGGCGAAGCTGCTGCCGATCCAGCGCGAGGACTTCAAGCAGCTGTTCCTCATCATGTCGGGCCTGCCGGTGACGATCCGCCTGCTCGACCCGCCCTTGCACGAGTTCCTGCCCCACACAGACGCCGAGATGGACGAGGTGGCGGCCTCGCTCGGCCTGTCCGCCGACAAGGTGCGGCGGCGGGCACAGGACCTCCACGAGTTCAACCCGATGCTGGGCTTCCGCGGCGTGCGCCTCGCCATCGCGTACCCCGAGATCGCCGAGATGCAGGCCCGCGCGATCTTCGAGGGCGCGGTGGCGGCGGGGCGCGCCAGCGGCGCGGCGATCGAGGCCGAGATCATGGTCCCGCTGGTCATGGCGCGGCCCGAGCTCGACCTCGTGAAGGGTCGCATCGTTGCGATGGCGGAGGCGGTGGCGGCCGAGACCGGCGTCGCCGTGCCCTACACGGTCGGCACCATGATCGAGCTGCCGCGCGCGGCGCTGAAGGCCGGCGAGATCGCGGGCGCGGCGGAGTTCTTCTCCTTCGGCACCAACGACCTGACGCAGACGACGCTCGGCATCAGCCGCGACGACGCCGCCTCCTTCCTCGGCCCCTACACGGCCAAGGGCATCCTCGCCGCCGACCCCTTCGTGACGCTCGACCAGGAGGGCGTGGGCGAGCTGGTGTCGATCGCGGCGGCACGGGGCCGTGCAGCCCGGCCGAGCATCAAGCTCGGCATCTGCGGCGAGCACGGCGGCGACCCGGCGTCGATCGCCTTCTGCGAGGGCCTCGGGCTCGACTACGTCAGCTGCTCGCCGTTCCGCGTGCCGATCGCCCGCCTCGCCGCCGCGCAGGCCGCCATCGACAGAGGCGGCACGGGAAGCGAGAAACACCGCACCGTTTGAGTGTCGTCCTTCCCCCGCGGAGCGGGAGAAGGTGCCCGGCAGGGCGGATGAGGGGCTGTGCGAAGGGCGCCGGGGTTCCCTCATCCGACCCCGCTTCGCGGGGCCACCTTCTCCCGTTCCACGGGAGAAGGGACGACGTCACCCCTCGGCGGCGAGCAGCCGCTCCAGGACGTCGAACCGGTCCGCCTCCGCGGTCGGCTTGTCCCAGCGGATGCGGGCCACGCGCGGGAACCGCATCGCGACGCCGGACTTGTGGCGCGTCGAGCGGTTCAGCCCCTCGAACAGGATCTCCAGCACCAGGCCCGCGTCGCGGGTGTGCACCACTTCGCGCACCGGGCCGAAGCGCTGAATCGTGTTGTTGCGCACGAAACGGTCGAGCTTGACGAGCTCCTGGTCGGTGAAGCCCGAATAGGCCTTGCCGACCGGCACCAGAACCTCGCCGTCCGGCCCGTCCTTCCAGACGCCGAACGTATAATCCGAGTAGAACGAGGCGCGCTTGCCGTGCCCGCGCTGCGCATACATCAT
Organism: Lichenihabitans sp.; assembly: GCA_965214345.1. Taxonomy (GTDB): domain Bacteria; phylum Pseudomonadota; class Alphaproteobacteria; order Rhizobiales; family Beijerinckiaceae; genus Lichenihabitans. Next base: position 219,817 of record CBDCBJ010000002.1, read on the forward strand.
CACGGCATCGACGTTGAACGGCTGCCGCTTCCACTTATACCAGAGCCCCTTCGGACGCCCCGGCACGTAGACGCTGTCGCGTCGCTTCAGCATCAGGCCCTCGATGGCGTCGGCGTCGTCGCCGGCGTGATGCGCGGCCGGATCGGAGCGGATCTCGCCCAGGGCGTCCCAGCCGTCGAACGGCACGAGCGGCGAAAGGTCGACGCGCGGATCGGCGATCCGGGCCACGAAGGCCTCGAGGCGCCGGCGCCGCTCGACGAAGGGCAGCGGGCGCAGGTCCTCGCCGTCCGACGCGAGGATGTCGTAGGCGCGGCAGTGGATCGGGTATTGCGCGATCGTCTTCGCCGACACCGTCTTGCGGTTCAGCCGCTGTTGCAGGCTGGAGAAGGGCTGAACGCGGCCGTCGATCACCACCAGCAGTTCGCCGTCCAGGGCCGCCGTGCCCCAGCGCCCGTTGCCCAGGCTCTCCATCAGGTCGGGAAAGCTCGACGAGATGTCGTCGCCGCTGCGCGAGTAGAGCCGTGCGGCCTGGCGCCCGTCTGTCTCGACCCCCGTGATGGCCTGGACCCGGATGCCGTCCCACTTCCATTCGGCGATGAAGTCACCGGGCACCAGCGCCGCGAAATCCTTCGCCTCGTCGATCGCATGGGCCAGCATCGGCGTGCGGAACGGCGTCGGGTCGACGGTGTCGGGCTTCGGCCCCCGCCCGGACGCATAGGCGAAGAGATCCGCATAAGGAGGAACGAGCCCGTGCCACACCTCCTCGATGTCGTTCGGAGCCTGCGGTCCCAGGGCCGCCACGGCGGTCTTGGCGAGCCGGGCCGACACGCCGATGCGCAGCGAACCCGTGATGAGCTTCAGCAGCGCCCAGCGACCGATCTCGTCGAGCCCGTCGAGCCATCCGGCGATGATGCGGGGCAACGTCGCCTTGCCGGTCGTCGACAGGGTCTCGATGACCTCCGAGAGCCGCGGCGGGGCGGTGTCGCCGTGCCGCGCCGGCCACATCAGGGCGACCGTCTCCGACAGGTCGCCGACGTAATGGTACGACATCCCGAACAGGACGGGGTCGGTCCGCTCGGCCGCGAGGGCGTGGATCAGGGCCGGCTTGGCGTCGGCGAAGCTCAGCGAATCGGTCAGCGCCGCCAGGGCATAGCCGCGCTCGGGATCGGGAGTCGCGGCGAAATAGGCCGCCATCATGCGGATCTTGCCGTTGCGCCCCGGCTCAAAGGCCAGCCGGTCGAGGAGTTGCGCGAAGTCCCTCATGCGGCGGCGTCCAGCGCCTCGTCCTCGCTCTCCTCGCCGTAGCCGATCAGGTGGAGCGGCTTCGCCGCGATCCCCTGCGTGCCGGCCCAATGGACCAGCGCGTCGGCCTCGCCATGCGTCACCCAGAGCTCCTCGCATCCGGTCTCGACGACGGTCGTGCAGAGCGCCTCCCAATCGGCATGGTCGGACACGATCAGCGGCAGCTCGACGCCCTTCTGCCGGGCGCGCGCCCTCACCCGCATCCAGCCCGAGGCCGCCGCCGTGACGGGGTCGGGGAACTTGCGGGCCCAGAGGTCCTTGATGGCGCCCGGCGGGCAGATGACGATCTCGCCGCCGAGCTTCGGCCGCTCCGCCGCCACCACCTTCGGCGTCTCGCCCAGCGCAATGCCCTGCCGGCCGTAATAGGCGGTCAGCTTCTCGAGCGCGCCGTGGATGTGGATGGGGCGGTCGTAGCCGGCGGCGCGCAGCAGCGCCATCAGGCGCTGGGCCTTGCCGAGCGCGTAGGCACCGAGGATATGGGTGCGCTCGGGGAACAGGGCGCGCGAGGCGAGGAGCCTCTCGATCTCGCCCGCGGCCTCGGGGTGGCGGAAGACCGGCAGGCCGAAGGTCGCCTCGGTGATGAAGGCGTGGCAGCGCACGGGTTCGAACGGGAGGCAGGTGGGATCGGCGGCCCGCTTGTAGTCGCCCGAGACGACCAGGTGGAAGCCGCCCTGTTCGATCTCGATCTGCGCCGATCCGAGCACGTGACCGGCGGGGTGGAACCGCACCCGCACGTCGCCGACCCGGCTCCATTCGCCCAGGGCTGCGACCTGGCGCGTGACCGCGAAATCCTCGCCGTAGCGCAGCGCCATGATGTCGAGCGTCTGGGCCGTCGCCATCACGGCGGTGTGGCCGGACCGCGCGTGATCGGCGTGCCCGTGAGTCACGAGCGCCTTCGGCACCGGACGCATCGGGTCGACATGGAAATCGCCGCCCGGGCAGTATAGTCCGAGCGGCGACTGGGTCAGGATCAGGCTGGCCGACATGGCGGAACCGCCCGGCGGATGCGTCCAGCCCCAACGGCGCTCAATCGTTGCAGACGAGCTTCTTCGCCGTGTGGAGCTGCCCGCCGGGACGCGGCACCCGGCGGAGCTCGAAGACGCAATCCTCGTCATCCGGCCCGAAAGCCTGAACGACGTGGAGGCCGCGATTGATGGTGAGGGGCTTCAGCAACGCCTGACCCTGCGCCGCCATGGGGATCGCCAGGAGGGGAGCGCCGACGAAGCAGGCCGTCACGACGAGGCCCAGACGGCGCATATGGGTGGCAGGAGTCGTCGCAGCCATCTCGGAAAACCCTTTGCTCAGTCGGAGGCCAAATTCGGTCTCGCCCTCGGAGCCACGATCAATCGTGATACGACCTGACCCGTCGCTGAACATCGTGGCGACGGACGTAGACCGGCCGGTAAACGAGGCGTTCCTCGTCGCGCAAACGGATCGACTGTGTCGCAAAAGCGACAAGCGCGACGATCGCCAGGGCCATCGAGACGACGATGGCCGAGGCCGGCGACGATCCGGTCGTGACGAGGCCGATGAAGGCCAGGGCGGCGGCGGCACCCATCACGGCTCGTGTCGAGAGAGAGTTCATCGGTCGATCCATCCCGTCCTCGAAGTCACAACTGTCCCGCTGTGGCTTGGTTGCAGCGGCGAAGCGGCCGTCGTCGCTTTTTCACGCAACGTAGATAAGTTGGCTCTCCGCCGCCGCAATGCGGGTGATTCGGTGCGGCCATCATGCCGCGCAGCGGCTCAGATGAACATGGCACGACTCGGCCGAGGCTCGACGCCGTTTCGCGCCACGCGGTTAAAAGAGCGGTGAGGGCGGAGCCCGACGCCGAGGACGTCAGCGGCACATCGGGATGGGCGCGTAGCCGGCGAAATTGCCATCCGGGTCGTAGTCCGGCTGGATGGCGGGCGGGCAACCGTTGCCGACCGCGAGCGGGCTCGGCACGCCGGCGAGCAGCGGATAGCCGTAGATGTCGTAGCGCATCGGCGCCGGGCGCACCGGGACCCGGGCGACCCGGTAACCGCCGCCGTCGATGGCGGCGCCGTAGGACCGCTGGGGCGACGGGAGGGCGAGGTCGGCCGATTCCGCGGGGGCCGCCCAGGGCAGCATCCCGAGCATCAGGCCGGCGAGGGCGGGGCGAAGCGATCGACGCATGGTGGTCAGGTCCGGGCAAGCTACGGTGGAGCGAGGATGGACGGAGGGCCCTAGCGTCGTGTTAAGCCGCACCGTGCCGCCCGCGCCGGCACTGAAACGCGCCGAGCCCGTCTTTGTCCCCATCGTCCAACGACATCCTCGCCGACCGCCGGTTCGCCTGGGCCGAGGACCTGAGCCGGGCGGGCGACCACGCCGCCGCCGCCGACCTGCTGGAGCAGGTGGTCGAGCGTGTGCCCGGCTGGGCCTTCGGCTGGGCGGCGCTGGCCGAGGCGCGGGAGCGCGGCGGCGACCCGGCCGGCGCCCGCGCCGCCTGGGCCCGCGCGGCGGCGCTCGACCCGGAGGAGATCCTGGGCGCCGCCGCCCATGGGGCGCGGCTCGACGGGGACACCCCGGACGCGCTGCCCGAGGCCTACCTCCGCGCGCTCTTCGACGATTACGCGCCGCGCTTCGACCGGCACCTCGTGTCGGCGCTGGACTATCGCGGCCCCGAGGTGCTCACGGCCGCGCTCGACCGCGCCGCGCCGGGCCGCCGCTTCGCCCGGGCACTCGACCTCGGATGCGGCACGGGGCTGATGGGCGTCGCGCTCCGCGACCGGGCCGGACGCATCGACGGGGTCGACCTGTCGCCCGCCATGGTGGAACTGGCGCGGGCCACGGGCGCCTACGCGGATCTCGCGGCCGTCCCGCTCGCGGCGGCGCTGGCGGCGAGCCCGGCGGGCGCCTACGACCTCGTCGTCGCCGCCGACGTGCTCGTCTACCTCGGCGACCTCGCGCCCACCTTCGCCGGAGCCGGGCGGGCGCTCAGGCCGGGTGGCCTCCTGGCCTTCACCGTGCAATCGCCGGCCGAGGGGGAGGGCTTCGCGCTCGGCCCCGACATGCGCTTCTCGCACGCGCCGGCCTACGTCGAGGGCGCGCTGCGTGCCGCGGGTTTGGGCTGCCTCCTCCTGGAACCCACCTCGACGCGGCGGGAGAAGGGCATCGCGGTGGCGGGGCTCGTCGCGGTGGCGGCGGCCGGGTGAGGCCGCGATCCGGGTCGATCGGGACCCTGACCGGCCGGAGCGTCCTTTCAGTGAGCCATCGCGTTCACGCCCTGGAACATGGCGTCCATCTTGCCGTTCTCGGCGGCGAAGCGCAGCGGCTTGCATCGCTCCACGATCACCTCGGTCGCGTCGGGCCGTGTCTGCAGGATGTCCATCACCTCGGCGATGTAGGCGTCGAGCGGCATGGCGCGCGGATCGACGGCCTGGTGCTCGCCCATCAGGTGGGTCTGCACATAGGGCGGAGCGATCTCGATCACCTCCGTGGTGCTGCCTTTGAGCTGGTGGCGCAGCGACATCGAGTAGGAGTGGATCGCCGCCTTGGTGGCGCTGTAGGTCGGCGTCGCCGCCATCGGCACGAAGGCCAGACCCGACGAGACCGTCAGGATGGCGGAGCGGGGCTGACGCCGCAGGTGCGGCAGCAGGGCCGCGGTCAGCCGGATCGGGCCGAGCAGGTTGGTGGCGACCGTGTCTTCGGCCGTGGCGGCGTCCCAGGAGTCCGCAGTGACGTCCTCGGGCTTCATGATCCCGGCATTGTGGACCACGACGTTCAGGGCCGGATAGAGACGCGCCGCCTCGTCGGCGAACGAGCGGATCGAGGCCGGATCGGTGATGTCGAGTTCGAGCGACGCCATCCCGGGATTGGCATCGGTGACCTCCTTCAACGCCGTCCGACGGCGGCCCGAGATGATCACGCGGTTTCCGAGCTTGTGGAAGCCCTCCGCCAGGGCGCGGCCGATGCCCGAGCCACCGCCCGTGATCAGCACCGTGTTGTCCGTCATCTGCATGTCTCGTCTCCTTCGGGTCTTGCACGTCGAAGGATAGGACCTCTACTCTCCGCACGGTAGAAGGCACCCGAAAGATCTATAGGCACCCGAAGGAGAGTGATCGTGCGCAAGACGGAAGCCGATGCCGCGATGGCGGCGCGCCTGTGCGATCCCGTCCCCGACGAGACGGACCCCGCCGTCGAGACGCTGGTGACCGACATCATCGGGCAGGTCGCCGACAAGTGGACGATGCTGATCCTCGAAGCCCTGGAGGAGAACGGCACGCTGCGGTTCACCGAGCTCGGCCGGTCGGTCGGCGGGATCAGCCAGAAGATGCTGACCAAGACCGTGCGCCAGATGGAATGCGACGGCCTCCTCACGCGCACCGTCCATCCGGTCATCCCGCCCCACGTCGACTACGCCCTGACGGAGTTGGGGCGGAGCCTCGGCGCCGCCTTCTGCGGCGTCTGGATCTGGGCCGCGACCCACCGCGAGGCGATCGAGCGGTCCCGCCGCGCCTTCAGAGGCGAGACGGGGGCGACCGAGCGATGCGTCGCGCATGGCGGCCCGGTCGGAGCGACGTGACATGCGCCGGACGATCATCGCGATCGGTGGCAGGGATTGCGGCCCTCCGGGCCGCCAGAACGGGCCGCTCCGTTCGTCGCGACCGTCGATGGCGGCGAGGCGCTGGCCGGATCAGCCCGAGCCTCGTCGAACCCGCGTCGCCGAGGGGATCGGCCAGCAGGTCACCTCTCGCCACGGACGCCATCCGGGTGCGGTACCGCGTCGGCTCGACCGGCTTGATCTCGCCAGTCGATGCGTCACCGATCGTCCCATCGCGTTCGTCCGACCATGAAGGCGGAAGCGGATCGGCCGGGTTCGCGAGCAGGAGCCCTGCCGCTGGTCGGCGGCGCCTTGGCGCTCGATTTTTGCAACACCGCCTCAGGCCGCGACACCGACGGCCGGATCGAACATCTGACGGCACCCGAGCACCTGGTCGACTGGTGCCGCCACGCCGGCATCCTCGATGCCGACGGTGAGGCTCATCTGCAGGGACGCTGCGGCGATGCCGCTTTCGGGCGGGACCTGCTGCAGCGAGCGGTCAGGCTTCGGGATGCCATCTACGGCCTCGATGTCGCTCTGGCGTCCCGCCGCGATCCCGACCAAAGGGATGTCGACATCTTGGCGGCGGCCCACACGGCCTGCCTGACGGCGGGTCGCCTCACGACCAAGGACGGCGCGTTCGGCTGGAGTTGGCGGGTCGAAGACACCCCCGCCGCCGCTCTGCTCGGCCCGATCGCCAGCTCCGCATTGGAGCTCCTCACGCGGGGCGATCAGGCACGCCTGAAACGATGTGGCGGCCACAATTGCGGATGGCTGTTTCTAGACACGACGAAGAGCAACAATCGTCGCTGGTGCGAGATGGATGTCTGCGGCAACCGTGCGAAACAGAAGCGGAGACGACGGCGGGACGCAGAAGCTTGACGGATCCTCGGTCAGGTCTGTCGAAAGTCGACGTCGAGGTCGTAGTGCCTGACGAGCGGTTCGTGATCGATCAGGAAGTCCTTGTCGCGCGGCAGGTCATGAACCTTGGTGTAATCCGCCCCTGCATATCCCTTGATGGCGTCGATCGAGTCCCAGAACGAAATTACCGTGAAGTCGCCGGCGTCCGCTGTCTTTGTGACCAGCATCTGCACTCCGCGATTGCCCGGAAGCGTGGCGATCTTCTGCACACCGGCATCGAAGAGGTAGCGCCGATAGTCATCGGCCTTGTCGAGCGAAGTCCTGCCATGCCAGACGCGAGCCACCATCGGGTGCTCGGCCAAGTGAGGCGCCTCTGTCGCCATCGCGCGCGTCACGACAACCGACGCAGTCGCTCCGGCCACCAATCCCACCAAGGCACGACGAGTCTGATCCATAGTCCTCTCCACTGGCTCGGGAGATACTAACCTGAGAAAGCATTTTTGCCAGTGTAAATTTGAGGCTGGTCACTCTCTTGCCGGTCGGCGACCTCGATCGGCCTCCGTCGAGTGCCGAGTCGCGGCGCCGGACCTCGCCGCCGAGCTCGAGAGAGCCTAGGTGAGGAGCGTGACCGCCTCCCCGTCTTCCCCGATATCCTCGCCTGACGCCACCGCCGACGTCCTGCCGCCGGCGTTCCGCGCGTGGTTCAGGGGACGCGGCTGGGCGCCGCGCCCGCACCAGCTCGCCCTCCTGGCCCATGCCGAGGCGGGCCGCTCGACCCTGCTCATCGCCCCGACGGGCGCCGGCAAGACGCTCGCGGGCTTCCTGCCGAGCCTCGTCGAACTCTCCCGTCCGGCCGGCGCCGCGCGGCCGCGGCGCGCCGCCCTCCACACCCTCTACGTCTCGCCGCTGAAGGCGCTCTCGGTCGACGTCGCCCGCAACCTCGAGGCGCCGGTCGCCGAGATGGGCCTCGGCCTGCGCATCGAGACCCGCACGGGCGACACGTCGGCGTCGAAACGCCAGCGCCAGCGCCGCGACCCGCCCGACATCCTGCTCACCACCCCCGAGCAGATCGCGCTGCTCCTCGCCAGCCCCGACGCCAAGATCCTCTTCGCCGACCTGAAGCGCATCGTCCTCGACGAACTGCATGCCCTCGTCACCTCCAAGCGCGGCGACCTCCTGGCGCTCGACCTCGCGCGCCTGCGCCGGCTGGCGCCCGGCGTGCAGACGGTGGGCCTCTCCGCCACGGTGCGCGAGCCGCGCGAGCTCGTGGCCTACCTCCACGGCCGCGCCGACCCCCTCCCCGCCGTCGTGTCGGCGCCGGAGGGTGCGGCCGCCCACATCACCATGCTCGACTCGAAGGAGCGGCTGCCCTGGGCGGGCCACAGCGCCCGCCACGCGCTCGGGGAGATCTACGACGAGATCCGGCGCGTGAAGCTGGCGCTGCTGTTCGTCAACACGCGGTTCCAGGCCGAGCAGCTGTTCTGGGACCTGTGGCGCATCAACGCCGACGCCCTGCCCATCGCGCTCCACCACGGCTCGCTCGATGTCGGCCAGCGCCGCAAGGTGGAGGACGCCATGGCGGAGGGGCGGCTCAAGGCCGTCGTCGCCACCGCCACGCTCGACCTCGGCATCGACTGGGGCGACGTCGACCTCGTCATCAACGTCGGCGCCCCCAAGGGGGCGAGCCGGCTGATCCAGCGCATCGGCCGCGCCAACCACCGGCTCGACGAGGCGTCGCGCGCCATCCTGGTCCCCGCCAACCGCTTCGAGGTGCTCGAATGCCGCGCCGCCATCACGGCCGCGGCGGCGGGCGCGCAGGACACGCCGGTGCCGCGCTCGGGCGCGCTCGACGTCCTGGCCCAGCACGTGCTCGGCATGGCCTGTGCCGAACCCTTCGACGCCGACGACTTCTACGCCGAGGTGACCGACGCCGCCCCCTATGCCGAACTGACGCGGGCGGACTTCGACCGGGCGGTGCAGTTCGTCGCCCACGGCGGCTACGCGCTGCAGGCCTACGAGCGCTTCGCCAAGATCCGACGGGCCAAGGACGGGCGCTGGCGCGTGTCGAACGGCCAAGTGGCCCAGCGATACCGGATGAACGTCGGCACCATCGTCCAGGCCGCCATGCTGAAGGTGCGCCTCGTGCGCTCGCAGGCGAGCGCGCCCGGGCCCGGCGGGGTGCCGATGCCGACCGGCCCGATCGGGCGCGGCGGGCGCGTGCTCGGCCAGGTCGAGGACGGTTTCCTCGAGACCCTCCTGCCCGGCGACACGTTCCTGTTCGGCGGCGAGATCCTGGCGCTGCAGGCCATCGTCGACGACGAGGCGCTCTGCGCCCGCGCCGGCGGCGCGGAACCCAAGATCCCCTCCTACGCGGGCTCGAAATTCCCCCTCTCGACCTATCTCGCCGAGCAGGTGCGGGCCATGACGTCCGACCCCGAGGCCTTCGACCTGCCCGACCAGGTCGAGGACTGGCTCGGGCTGCAGAAGGCGAAGTCGGCCCTGCCGCCCCGCGACGCCATGCTGGTCGAGACCTTTCCGCGGGGCGGGCGCAACTACCTGATCGCCTATGCCTTCGAGGGCCGGCTGGCGCATCAGACGCTGGGCATGCTGCTGACGCGCCGCATGGAGCGTGCGAAGCTGCGCCCGATGGGCTTCGTCGCCAACGACTACGCCATCGCGGTCTGGTCGCACCACGACGTCGGCGCGCGGATCGCGCGCGGGATGGTGACGCTCGAGGCGCTGTTCGACGAGGACATGCTGGGCGACGACCTCGAGGCCTGGCTCGACGAATCGTCGATGATGAAGCGCACCTTCAACATCTGCGCCACGATCTCGGGACTGATCGAGCGCCGCCACCCCGGGCGCGAGAAGACGGGGCGGCAGATGACGGTCTCGACCAACCTCGTCTACGACGTGCTGCGCCGCCACGAGCCCGACCACATCCTGCTGAAAGCGGCGCGCGACGATGCGGCGACCGGACTCCTGGATCTCAAGCGGCTCGGCGAGCTACTGTCGCGAATCCGGGGCCGGATCCTGCACAAGCCTCTCCGGAAGATCTCACCGCTCGCCGTCCCGATCATGCTGGAGATCGGCCGCGAGCCCGTCTACGGCGAGGCCGAGGATGCGGTCTTGGCCGACGCCGCGGACGTTCTCATCGAGGAAGCCACCGCGGACGATGACAGCTCTGAAACGGACGACGCCGGTCGAGGCCAGACCCGGCGCCATCGGACGCCAGCATAGCCACGTGACGGTCGCGGGGGTGGACCTCCTCGCCGACGTCTGCGGGGCGCTGTTCCATGAGGGGGACTGCGTGCTGCTGGTGGCGGACCTCCACCTCGAGAAGGGCTCGGCCTTCGCGCGGCACGGCTCGATGCTGCCGCCCTACGACACGGCCGCCACGCTGGCGAAGCTCGCCGCCGTGGTGATGCGCACCCGGCCCCGGCTCGTCGTGGCGCTGGGCGACTCGTTCCACGACCGCGCCGGCGCCACCCGGATGGGCGAGGCCGACCGCACCGCGCTCGCGGCGCTGCAGGCGGGCCGCGACTGGCTCTGGCTCGCAGGCAACCATGACCCCGCGCCGCCCGCGGGGCTCGGCGGCGCCACGGCGCAGGAGTGGCACCTCGGGCCGCTGACGCTGCGCCACGAGCCCGCGGCGGGCGCCTCGACGGGCGAGGTCGCGGGCCACCTCCACCCGGTGGCGATCGTGGCGGGGGCCGGCGGGGCGGTGCGGCGCCGCTGCTTCGTCTCCGACGGCACGCGCTGCATCATGCCGGCCTTCGGCGCCTACGCGGGCGGGCTCAACTTCCGCCACCCCGCCTTCGCGGGCCTGATGAAGGACGGGCGGAGGATCGCCCACGCGCTCGGCCGGGACCGCGTCTACGCCATTCCGGAGAGCCGGTGCCTGGCGGGCGCGTGAGGCAGGGTTCGCCCTTCTCTCCTCCGGGGAGAATCAGATCCCATCCTGGCGAGCCAGGATGGGGCTTAGATGCCCAGCGGCAAAGCCGCGACAAGGGCGGATGAGGAGAAAAACTTCCGGCGCGTGCCGCTGACGTTGACGGTCAAAAGTGCGGCGGCCGGGAATGATGACGGAGGCGGCGCTCTGGCATCAGGTATCGCGCGCAAGGAGTAGCGGCAGCGGGCGGCCTACAGGTTTTTGGAGTCAGCTAACCCTTCAGCTCTCACCGGGAGCGACCTAAGCAACCGTCCCGGTGGCCTGAAATTTGCGCTGTGGACAGCATGCATAAATGGGAACACATCATGGGTCCCCATCTTGCAAGGCGGGGACGCAAGCGACCTACCTGCAAGGTCAACGGGAGGCAGTCTGATGGGCAATCTCACTAAGGCACGACTCATAGACCTTGCAGAGAGAGTGGCAACGCTCGTAGGCGTTCAACCCGGCGGCATGAGATCCGTCGACATCGTCAAGGAGTTGGCGAAGGAGGATGTTTCCCAAGATGATGCAGCCAACTCGATTGTGTATGCATTGGATGATGGTCTGATCCGACTTGGCACCGATTTGAAGTATTTTTCAAAAGCGCAGACCAATACTCTTGTCGCAGCGTGAGCACGTCGTATGTGGACCTCAGAGGAAAGAAACTCTCGGCTGCATAAGATCCGGCCTGAGTCTGGAAGGACTCAGGCTCAAAAAGATTACGACCGTATCCTATATTCATCAGCATTAAGACGCCTTGCCGGGATTACTCAGATTGTAAGAGCAGGAGAAGCTGACGTTTTCCACACACGTCAACAGCATACTTTTAAGGTTGCTCAAATCGGACGTAGATTAGCACAAGCTTTGCGTAGGAAACAGCCAACCTTATGCGAGATTATAGGTCTTAATGAAGACGTCGTAGAAGCTGCATGTCTTGCTCATGATCTTGGCCACCCACCTTTTGGCCATATGGGGGAACATGTGCTTGATACACTCTGTGTTCAAGCTGGCGATTTGGAGGGATTTGAGGGTAATGCTCAGTCATTCAGGATTGTCACCCGCCTAGCTATGCATAAGCCTTTTGTGGAAGGGCTGGATCTAACATGCGCCACTTTGGCAGCATGTATTAAGTATCCATGGCTACGCAACCAAGACGATTCTAAAAAGCGAACTAAGTGGGGAGCGTACACACTCGACCTTGCCGATTTTAACTTTGCAAGAGCTTATCACAACGATCACGAGCAGAAAACACTTGAAGCCGAAGTGATGGATTGGTCGGACGATGTGACTTATTCGGTACACGACCTCGACGATTTTCATAGATGCAATGTAATTCCTTGGAGAATGATTTTCAGCTCGGATGGGAAAGAAGGACTTTTTGAGCGCACAAAGCAAGCATGGTTTCAGCCTCCGCCAGAGGTCGATCATAAATTGTTGGCCGCGATCGCTGCGCTCGAAGATATTTTGATGGTCAGCTTCCTCCCCCTAACTTCGCAACCCTACACAGGAAGCAGTGATCAGCGTGTTCTGCTTCGAGCTCTCAATTCGCGTCTTATCGAGCGCTACATCGGGGCTCTCCGAGTGAGAGAGGAAGCTGCGGATGATCCAACCAAAAAAACAGTAGCAATCGAAGAGCAGGCTGAGACAGAGGTCCGCATTTTAAAGCAAATAACAAGAGACTACATTCGCAATAACCCATCACTTGCGGCACAACAAGCCGGGCAAAAAAGGGTCCTACAGTTTTTGTTTCAGTGTCTGAAAGAAGACTCAAGAGCAGGTTGTCCTGCATATCTGCCCGATCGCCTCAAATATCTATGGAATCTGAAAGGTAATAGTTTAGGTCGGTTCTGTGTGGATTGTATCTCCAGCCTTACTGAGGCTGAGGTGATGAGAATATATGGTCGATTGAGCGGCATTGAAGGCGGGTCAGTTCTGGATCCGATTGTTCGGTAGATGCGAAGCGCTCACGTTTAGTGTCCAATAAATTCGGGCAGCTATCAGAACGTAGCTCGCTGATGTGCATCGACCTTCCGCATGATCTTGCGCCAATCTCAAATACCCCAGCATGGCACTTCTTAGCCTTCTGTCTTCAAGAAGGGCGAAGCTTCCTGGCCGACGATGTCCGTGATCTCCGCAGAATACTCGGATCAGCGGCGGAGGACGCCACGGCTTCGATGGCGCGTCACACAGCCGCCCATCCGGCGAACAGCGCCACCCCGACGGCGATCCACACCACGTAGTCGTTGACGACGCCGGAGTGGAGCCGGTCCATCGCGGCGATCGGCGGCCCGATCCACCGGTCGACCGCGGCGGGCACGGCGCCCGGCAGGCGGTCGCGGAACAGCGCGGTGCCGGCGAGGGCGACGACGCCGAGCAGCGCCACCCAGGGCTCGGCGAGCCCCCAGGCGTCGGGCGACGGCAGCGTGACGGCCTCGGCGCGGTGGATGAACTGCGGGACGAGGCGCGCCGCCAGGTCCCGCGCGACATCGGCCGGCACGGCGGCGTCCACGGCCAGCAGCGCGCCGGCCGGGGCCAGCATCAGCCACAGGGGCCGGTCCGCCTTCTCCTGCTCCTCGTCGCTCGGCGCCTGGGCTTCCTCGCCGGGGTCGGGGCCGAGCCCGAGATAGATGCGGCCCGCGAAGCGCAGCACGGCGGCGCCCGTCAGCGCCGTGCCGATCAGCAGGGCGGCCCGGACCCAGGGCGTGTTCGCCGCAGCGTCGGTGAGGTCGGCGCCGGCGTGGAGCAGGCCGAGCGGCGCGCCGCCGAGCAGCAGGGCCGCCACCGCGGTGGCGACGCCGGCTGGCCAGATGTCGCCGCCGAGGCCGCGCAGCGCGAGTTCGTCGACCGAGGCCTTCGTGGCGAGCAGGATGCCGACCAGCATGAACAGCGCGCCCTTCACCAGCCCGTGGCCGAGCAGGTAGGCGAAGAGGCCGGCGAAGCCCGTGCCCGACAGCGCCGCCACGCCCGTCACCATGATGCCGATATGCGAGATGGTCGAGAAGGCGAGGAGCCGCTTCAGGTGCCTCTGGTGCCACGCCATCAGCCCGCCCACGACCGCCGTGACGCCGCCGAGGCCCATGAGCAGGCCGCGCACGAGTGCCAGCACGTCTTCCGAACCGGCGAAGACCTGCACCAGCAGCTTCGTGAAGCCGAAGAGGCCGAGCGGCACCATGGCGGCCGAGAAGATCACCGACACCGGGCTCGGCGCCACCGCATGGGCGTCCGACAGCCAGAACTGGAACGGCAGGATGGCGGCCTTGATCAGCAGCCCGCAGGAGACGAGGCAGAAGCCGCCGAGGATCACCGGATCGTGGCCGGCCGCCGCGACCGCCACCCCCATGGCGTCGAAGTCGAGCGCGCCGGTGCGGGCGTAGAGCAGGCCGGTGCCGGCCAGCATGAAGGTGGCGGCGAGGCTGTTGCAGACCGTGAAGTTGAGCGCACCGGCGAGGGACGAGCGCTGGAGCGAGAACCCCGTGAGGGCGAAGGCCGCGACGCTCATCACCTCGAACCAGACGAAGAGGTTGAAGAGGTCGCGCGTCAGGCAGAAGCCCTGCATGGCGGCGAGGAACAGCAGCACGACGACGTGGAACGTCACCCGCTGGCGGTCGAAGAAGCCGCCCGCGAAGACGAAGGTGGCGGCGAACAGCGCCGCGATGAAGGCGGCGAGGCCGGCGCTGGCCGGATCGGCCGCGAAGGCGATCCCCAACGTCACCTCGGGCCGCGGCGTCCAGCCGCCGAACCAATAGACCAGGGTGCCGCCGAGCGCCCGATGGGCCAGCGTGGCTGACAGGACCGCGACCGCCGCGGCGACGAGCGTCGCCACGATCTCGGGGACGCGGGACGGCAGCAGGTGGCCGAGCGTCAGCAGGACCGCGGCGACGAGCAGCGGCAGCACCACCGGGAAGGGCAGCATCGCTGCGGTGCTCACCGCTTCCGGCCCTTCAGGGGTTTGATCTCCTGGGGGTCGAGCGTGCCCTCGCGCTTCTGCACCTGGAGCGCCAGGGCGAGCAGCAGCGCCGAGACCGTGGCGCCCACCACGATATCGGTGAGGACGAGCGCCTGGACCACCGGGTCGACGGCGGGCGTGCCGGGGGGATGGTCGTAGAAGATCGGCGGACCGGCGCCCCACACATAGCCGATGCCGAGCAGCAGCACGTAGGTGGAGGACTGGATCACCGACATGCAGCCGATGAGGTGGACGTAGTTGCGGCTCGACACCACGCCGTAGATGCCGACGCAGAGGAGCCACGCCGCCACGATCCAGGGCAGCACGCTCATCCTCCGGCCCCGTCCTCGTCGAGGTCGGCCGCCGGCGCCCGCGTCTCCTCCAGGAACTCCAGCATCAGCACGCCGAACCCACCCGCCACCGCCAAGGCCACGCCGGCGTTCTCGACGGCCATCAGCCCCCCCGACAGCATGTCCTTGATCGTCCCGAGCGGCAGCACGTTCTCGAGGAAAGGCCGGCCCATCGCCACCGGCAGGAGGCCGGCCGCGAGGAACAGCAGGGCGCCCGCGCCCTCGCAAGCATCGAGGACCGGCGAGCGCACGACCGCGCGCCATCGCCCGTAGCCCTCGCCGAGGTAGAGCATCAGCAGGCCCGAGGCGACGATGACGCCACCCTGGAAGCCGCCCCCCGGCGTCGCGGTCGCGTGGACCGCCACGTAGACGCCGAACACCAGCGTGAGCGTCCCGCAGATGCGGCAGACCAGGACCGTGGCGTCGGAACGGTGTTCGACCGCCCGCCCGGCGACGCGGCCGGCCCGGCCGGCGCGGTCCTCGCCGCGGCCTCCACGCAGCAGCAGCACCGTGCCGGCGACGGCGCAGAGCAGCATGAACTCCTCGCCCACCGTGTCGAAGGCCCTGAAATCGAAGTTGACGGCGCTGACCATGTTGGACACGTGGCGCAGCTCCGGCCCGAGACGGTCGACCGCCGCGCCGTAGGGCGAGAGGGCGGTGCCGAAGCCCGGCAGGTTCGCCGCCACGCGCCAGAAGAGGGGCAGGATCGCCAGGCCGGCGAGGATCAGCAGGAGATGGCGGGCGCGGGCACTCACTCGCGCCTCCTGTCGATCCGCACTGCCGTCAGCGTGGCGAGGAAGAGCAGGGGCACCGCCACGGTGCCGACCGCGAGCTCGGACAAAGCCACGTCGGGCGCCTGGAGGGCGAAGAAGAGGAGCGACAGGACGAGCCCGTTCACCGCGAGGGCGAACACCTGCCGGCGCGGCTCCCGCGTCAGCACCACGCCGAGGCCGGAGGCGCCGGCGAGGACCAGCAGGGCGGCGAGGAGGAGGCTCGTCATGCCGGCACCCTCACGCCTGCGGCCCGTCGCGCAACAGCAGGGCGCGCCCGCCCGCGTGGCTGACGGCGGCGCCGGTCACCGCCACGAAGGCGACGAGGCAGGCGAGCTTGACCGAGCGGCTGGACACCCCGTCCGCCAGGAACGCCGCGGCGGCGACGAACAGCCCTGCGGCGATGTTGGTGAAGGCGACGGCGTGGATGCGGTCGAGCGCCGACCGCATGCGGAACGCGCCGAAACAGCCGAGCCAGGCCGACAGGACCGCACCCGCGAGGCAGAGGTCGAGCAGGATCTGCTTCACAGCCATCGCTCCAGGAACAGCGCGTAGAGCAGCGACGCCGGCAGGGCCAGGATCCCGAGCGTCACGGCGAGGTCGATCGAGGACGCCTGGTCGAAGGCAAAACTCATGACCGCCATGACGACGATGCCGACCGACCCGGCGAGCTGCACGGCGACGAACCGCTGCCCCGCCGGGCCGCGCCAGGCCTGGACGAGCGTCGCCGCGAAGGGCGGAAGCAGCGCCAGGAGCGCGAGGAGCCAGGCCGTCACGGCCGTCTCCGTCTCACGCGGGCCGATGCGGGTCGCCGCCCGGCACGTGGTCGGTGATGGCGTGAAACAGCACGACGTCCTCGTCGGGCGGCATGCGCAGCACGTAGGCGTCGGGCGCCAGCGAGGTCGCCAGCACCGCGACGGCGCGGCGGCCGGCCTCGCGGGGCTCATCCTGCCGGCCACGCTCGAAGACGCGCTCGACGCGTCGCCCCCGGACGGACGCCGGGGCGGGGTGGAGACAGCCCGCGGCCAATCGTGCGCCGACCGCGACGGTCGCCGACGGCAGGCCGGCGACGGCGCGGCCGATCGCCCCGAGGGCCTGACGGTCGAGGGAGAATCGGCGGGCGCCGGTGCCGAGCACGGCGCGGTGCCAGAGGACGCCGAGCACGCCCAGCACCGCCGCGACCGCCACCTCGTCGAGGCTGAACTGGCCGGCGAGGACCATGTAGCCGGCGGCGACCACGAACCACACCCAGACCGCCGTCATGCCATCTCACCCGGTCCCGCGTCGGCCGTCCCGCGGATGCTACACGGGACGCTGTGGGACGCAAAGGCGGCATGGCGCGCGCCTCCCGCCAGCCGTCGTCCCGTCGGGGCGTGCCCGTCCCTCCCGTTCGAGGACTAAAGGACTCACATCTCGGCCGTAGTCCCTTCGGGGGAGCGGGTCCACACACCGTAGCGGCGGGAAGGTTTCGCCCTTCTCCCCTCGAGGGGAGAAGGTCCGCATAGCGGGGATGAGGGGGGAAGCGGCACGCGTCGGTCTGTTTTCCCCTCATCCGCCCTATCGGGCACCTTCTCCCCGAAGGGGAGAAGGGCGCGACCACCGAGGGGCTCAGACATCTGAGCACGTAGTGTTTCGAAGGAGAAGGAGTCGCCGCCTCCGGTCTAACCCGAGCACGTCATGCGAGACGATGTAGCCTGGGGCGAAGGTCGGTGGCAGGGACACCAGGCGCAGATCGGGCTTGAGCCGTCGCCGACGATCGCCGATCACCGGGCGGCATGACCGACGCTCCCGACCGAGTCCCGCCCCCACCGATCCCGCGCCGCCGCTCCGGACGCCCGGCCGTCGCGGTCCTCGCCGCTATCCCGACGGCCGTCGTGCTGGTCGCCCTGCTGGCGCCGCTGCGGACCGACTTCGCCTACCAGTACAGCGGCCTCGCCTACGATGCCGAGGCGCGGCTCGTCGGCGGCCAGTCCACCATCGACGGCAATGCCGGGGTGACGTCGCAGGCGCTCGGGACACGGGCGGCCCTCGACGTCCTCGGTGGCCACCTGCCGCTCTGGAACCATTTCGAAGGGCTCGGCGCCCCGCTGCTCGGCGAGATGCAGGCGGCCGCGCTGTTCCCGCCAACCTGGCTCATGGCGCTGCCGCACGGGCAGGCCATCGCCCAGGCGTTCCTGCAATTCGTCGCGGGCCTCGGCGCGTTCCTGTTCTTCCGGCGCTTCGGCCTCGGCCTCCCGGCGGCGCTCGCCGGCGGCCTCGCCTTCGAGGTCAACGGCGTCTTCGCCTGGCTGCGCAACGCCATCGCGGATCCCGTGGCCCTGCTGCCCTGGCTGTTCTTCGCCGTCGAGGGCCTGCGCGCCGAAGCCGCGACGGGCGACAGGCGGCGGCGCGGCGGCGCCGTCGCGCTCGGCGCCGTCGCGGCGGCCCTGGCGCTCTATGCCGGCTTTCCCGAGGAGGTCTACCTCTACGGGATCCTGCTGATCGCCTGGACGCTGTTCCGGGCCGCCACCCTGCCGGCCGCCGAGGCTCGCCGCTTCGCCCTCGACCTCGCGCTGACCGGGATCGGCGCCGCGGCCTTGAGCACCCCGCAGCTCGTCGCCTTCGCGGATTACCTCGGCAGCGCGGAGGTCGGCGGCCACGGGGGAGCCGGCTTCGAGGTCACCTGGCTCGACCCGGCCCAGACCATCCAATACCTCGTCCCCTACGTCTACGGGACGATATTCGGCTCGCCCGCCGCGGGCGTCTCCGACCTCTGGGCGAGTTCGGGCGGGTACATCGGCCTCGTGCCGGTCGTGCTCGCCGCGGCGGCCCTCCTCGTGCCCCGCCGCCGCGCCGCGAAGCTGGTCCTGCTCGGCTGGATCGTCGTGGCGCTCGGAGCCACGCAGGGGCTCCCCGGGGTCCACGCCGCGTTCCGCGCGCTGCCGCTGATGAGCATCGTGGCCTACACGCGCTACCTGAACATCGGCTGGATCTTCTGCGTCGTGTTCCTCGCCGCCCTGGCCCTCGACGACCTCGCGGCGCTGCCGCCACGGCGACGGCGGGCGGTGCTGGCGACCGCCACCTTCGGCGGATCCGTCGTCGTGCTCCTGGCGCTGTGGGCCGCCTGGCCGACGCTCCTCGACCTCTGGACCACTTCCGGGTACGGCCGCGGCGCCCTCGGGCTGGCGGCCGCCAGCACCGGAGGGCTCTTCCTGGCGCTCGCCGCCATCACAATTGCGGGGTCGGGATCGGCGCCGATCCTCCTCTCGGGCCTGATGGTGTTCGAAGCGGCGGCGTGGTTCGCCGTCCCCTACCTGTCCTATCCGCGGCACGGGCACATCGACCGCGGCCTCGTCGCGTTCCTGCAGTCCCATGCGGGATTCCAGAGGGTCATGACCTTCGAGACGGCGGGCCTCTACCCCAATTATGGCTCGGCCATCGGGGTGACGCTGCTCGACTACGACGACCTGCCGGCGCCCCGGCTCACCGCCGACTACGTCGCGGCCGAACTCGACCCCTACGCGACCCGGCTGGCGCTGCGGCCAGCCTCGTGGGGATTGACGCCGGAGCAGCGTCTCGACCGCCGGAACAGGATCCACGCCCGGCTCGCCGCCTACGGGCGCGCCGGCGTCGCCTTCCTGATGACCGGCAGCGGCTTCGCGCGCGTGCCGCCCTACGAGATCGACCCGGCCCGCGCCAGCACCCCTGCCCCGCTCGGGCCCGGCGACGCCGTCACGCTCACCGGGCACATCGCCGAGGGGCTCGCCCTGCCGGTCGGGGCCGTCACGGTGGCGCTCGGGAACGGCGAGGCGGCCTCCGGCGCGCTCGAGGTCAGGCTCTGCGTCGGGGCGGATTGCGCGGCGGGGCGCATCGACCTCGCCGCGCAGGTCGGGGACGCGGCGCGGTCGATCACGCTCGACCACGAGGTCGCGATGCCGCCGGGCGGCGCCTACACGCTCACCATCGCGCGCCCGGACGGAGCCGGCAGCGTCGCGCTGCCGCTCTACGCCTCGGCGGCGTCGGACGGCGACGTGCCGATGGGGAGCGTGGTGGCGAGGCGCACCTCGGGTCCCCTGCCCGACGGTGTCGCGCCCGACGTCGGCTTCGTCGACGCCGCCCTCGCCCCCGCCTACACGGCACGGGCGACGCAGGTCTACAGGCTGCGCGACGTGCGGGACTACCTGTCGGCCCCGGGCTGCCAGCTCACGCCGTCGTCGCGCGATCGGCTCTCCGCCTCCTGCGCGGGGCCGAGCCGGCTGACCCGGCTCGAACTGGCGATGCGCGGCTGGTCGGCGACCGTGGACGGCGGCACAGTCCCGATCGACACCGCCGAGGGCGCCTTCCAGGCGATCGCCCTCCCGGCCGGCCGGAGCGAGGTCGCCTTCGCCTATGCGCCGCGCGGCTTCGCCTGGGCGCTCTCCGCCGCGGTCCTCGCCCTGGCGGCGGTCGCGGCGGCCGGTGGCGCGGCCACGGCGGCCCGGATCGGCGGCCGCCGCCGCACGGGGCGGGGAACAAAAGACGGGTCCGGCCCTTCTCCGGGCGACGCCGCGACCGAGGCGGCACGGGAGACGACACCATGACGACGCCCGCCGACCGGCCCACCATGCTCTATTGGCACGTCTACACCGACCCCCAGGGGATCAGCCGTCAGGAGCGGTTCCAGCTCACCGCCTTCGCGTTCAAAGGCGTCGGCCCCGACGTCGCCCCGCAGTGGAACGACAGGATGGAGCCGTCGGGGGCGGGCGTCACCTTCACGGTGCTGCCGGTCGGTTGGGTCGGCGAATGGCACGAGAACCCGAAGCCGCAGTGGATCGCCATCCTGACCGGCCGCTGGTTCGTCGAGACGATGGACGGCCACCGCGTCGAGATGGGGCCGGGCGAGCTGATGATGGGCGAGGACCAGAACACGACGGAGCGGGACGGCCGCAAGGGCCACAGGTCCGGCACCGTCGGTGACGAGCCCTGCACCATGATCGTCACCGGCCTCGACGTCGCCCCGACGGTGAACCGGCCGGGGCGGTTCGGTTAGCGCGACGGGCCGGACGGGTCATGCGGCGTCGATGAGCCTGGCCAGCCGGCGCAGCGCAAGAGCGTAGCCCTGGGTGCCGAAGCCGGCGATCACGCCGTCGGCGCGCAGCGAGACGTAGGAATGGTGCCGAAAGCTCTCGCGCCTGTGGACGTTGGTGATGTGCACCTCGATCACCGGCCCGTCGAAGGCGTTCAGCGCATCGAGGATCGCCACGGACGTGTGGGTGTAGGCGGCAGGGTTGATGACGAGGCCGCCGGCCGCCTCGCGCGCCTCGTGGATCCGGTCGATGATCTCGCCCTCCACGTTGCTCTGGTGAAAGCGGATCTCGAGGCCGAGTTCCCCCGCCAGCGCCCGGCAGTCCGCCTCGACGTCGGCCAGCGTCTCGTGGCCGTAGATGTCGGGCTGGCGCCGTCCGAGCAGGTTGAGGTTCGGCCCGTTGAGGATGTAGACGAGGCGGCTCATCGCGGGGTTCTCCGTGAGCGGGACAGCGTCGTAGGATAGCACGGCCGCGGACGACGCCGGCGTGCCGTCCCCCGCAGGGGCGGCAGACCCGCAGGCGAGTGCCGGCGCGTTCAGCGACGGCATGACGCGCAGGCGCGAAGGAGGAGATCGTCATGGACTTGCCGGTGAACCGCTTCAAGATCGCGCTGCGCGAGGGCCGCCAGCAGATCGGGCTCTGGTGCTCGCTGCCCGGCGGCACGGTCGCCGAGGTGCTGGCCGGCGCCGGCTACGACTGGATCGTCTTCGACACCGAACATTCCCCGGGCGACCCCGAGACGGTGCTGGCGCAGCTCCAGGCCGCCGCGCCGTATCCAGTCTCGGCGGTGGTCCGGCCGGTCACCAACGACACGGCGCTCATCAAGCGCTTCCTCGACATCGGCGCCCAGACGCTGCTGATCCCCTACGTGCAGAACGCCGCCGAGGCGCGGGCCGCCGCCGCCGCCATGTCCTACCCACCGGCGGGCCTGCGCGGCGTCTCGGGCTGGACGCGCGCCACCCGCTTCGGCCGCGTGCCCGACTATGCCGGACGCGCCGCCGACCACCTGTGCCTGCTCGTTCAGGTCGAGACCGCGCAGGCGCTGGACGCCATCGAGGCCATCGCGGCGGTGGAGGGCGTCGACGGCATCTTCATCGGCCCGGCCGACCTCGCCGCCAGCATGGGCCATGCCGGGGATCCGATGCACTCCGAGGTGGTCGCCGCCGTGGAGAGCGCGATCCGCCGCATCGTCGCCGCTGGCAAACCCGCCGGGATCCTGACGCTCGACGCCGTCTTCGCGCGGCGCTGCATGGCGCTCGGCACGCTTTTCACCGCCGTCGGGGTCGACGGCGTGGTGCTGTCGAACGGCGTCGACCGCCTGCGGAGCAGTTTTGCTACGCCGGGTGCATGACGCCGGGGTGAGGCGCATCGCAACGAAGCGCCGAATCGGGCCGGGCCCGCCGGACCTGGCCGAAGCCTCGGGGAGCGCCGGAATGCGAAACGGGCGGCCCGAGGACCGCCCGTTTCATCGTCTCGAGGACGGGAAGCCGCTTCAGAAGCGGCGATAGCCGTAACCGTAGAACGGACGGCGATAGCCGTAGAAGCGCCGGACAGGATAGCCGTAGCCGAACCGGCGATAGCGGAAGAACGGACGGTAGCCGTAGCCGAAGCGCAGAAATGGCCGGCGGTAGCCGTAGAAGTAGACGTGTTCGACCTGGGCGCCGGAAGCGACCTCGGACGCCACGGCCGGGCTCAGCGGCTGGATCGGCATCGCCTGGGTCTCGGCCGACGCACAGAAGACGCCGGCCAAGGCCAACGCCCCGACGATAATGCGTTTCATGCTGGTGATCATCGAATGCTCATCCTTTTATTGCCCCACGCTGGTCACCCTGCCCCATGGCGGATGAACCGCGGCTGTACCGTCAGCGGACCGCTGCGGGTTGCCGCTTGAAGCGGTTGAAGCAGCCGAGCTTGTAGCAGCCGAACAGCGCGACCGCGGCGGCGCCGATGGCCACTTTGGTGCCGGTCGACAGCGTGCCGCCCTGCGGCTGGGCGTCGGCGGCCGGCTGTGGATCCGCCGACGGCGGCGCCGTCGCGACGGCGGGGGCCGCCCCGCCGGCCGTGGGGCCGCCGAGCGTGGCGGTCAGGCGCTGAGCCTCCTGCGGGCCGCCGCCGGACGGCAGGTAGTCCACGTTGATCTGGCGCCCGGGCGCGACCGAGCCGACGTAGCTGGCGAAGGCCGGGACGCCGGTGAAGACGCGACCATCGACCGAGATGATCTGATCGCCGCTGCGGAAGCCCGCCTGCGCGCCGGCGGCGCCCGGCTTGACGCTGTTGACGCGCAGCAGGCGGAACGTCATCCCGCCGCTGGTGATCTGCTCTCCCGGTCCGACGTTGAGGCCCAGCGTCCCGCCGGCCTTGGGCAGGGCAGTGGCCTCGGGCGCGGGGAGCAGGCGGTAGCCCATCTGGTTATCGGCCCAGGCGGGCGCGATCCCAGGCTGAAGGCCGAGGAACGACGCCAGGACCAGGGCCGTCACGGTGCGTTTGCCGAACATCGGAATCTCGTCGACTGAGGGCGGGAGCGGTGTCGGGGTCAGACGTTCTGCGAACCGTCCGGGGCCTGGCCGTCGGGCGTCATCCCGTCGACCGCCCGGGGGAGGTGCTGGCTGAGCTGGCTCAGGAAGTCCCCGTGGTCCATGCCGGCCTGGTCGGCCATCGCCTGGGTCTGCTGGGCCCCGAACACGCTCTGGAGCTGGCTCGGCGACACGGATTGGTTGGGGCCGTTGCCGATCCAGGACTTGGCGACGTCGCCGAGCCCCGCCTGCTCGAACTGGGACACGAGGCCGCCGAGGCCGCCGGCCATCCCGCCGCCGAGGGCGCCCAGTCCACCGGCCTGGCCGCCCTGGCCGCCGCCGAGCACGCTCGAGATGATGCCGCCGAGCGGCGAGCCGCCGCCGGCCTGGTTCTGATTCTGGCCGCCACCGAGGAGGTTGCCGATGATCGAGTCGAGAATGCCCATGGTGAACTCCGTCGAGAGATTGGTCGCCGCCGATGCCGGGACGAAGCGTCTCGGCTGTCGTCATGGTTCCTGCATCGCGCGGCTCCATGCGACCGAATAACCGGTGGTGGGTGCCTTGGTTCCGCTCGCGCCCGGCGAGCCTCGCTTCAGGCCGGGCGGCGATCCGAGGCGCGGGGCGCGATGGGATCTCGTGACGCCGGGATGACTCGGCCGCACGCCATCACGAGCGGTACCCGCAAAGGATTGAGCCGGGCCTTCAGCCGTTCGATCCTTTGAGCTTCTTCGCCAGCGTCTCGTGTTCGGCGTCCATGTCGGCGAACTTGGCGATGAAGGCCGCGATGGCCGGCTCCTTGGTGGCGTACTTCTCCTTCTCGGAGTCCTGCTTGTCTTCGGCGTTGATGCGCAGGGCTTCCTCGACGTAGAGCGCGTCGAAAGCCTTGCCGGTGAGCTTCTCGAGGTCGGCCATGTGGGCCTTGTCGGCCGCGTCCGGCTCGGTCGGCAGCGTCACACCCCGCTCCTCGCCGAGCTTCTCCAGCGCGGCATTGTAGTCCTCGTGGTCGCGGACGAGCTTCTGAGCGTAGCTCTTCACGTCTTTGCGCGACGCCTTCGTCACGGCCAGCTTGGCGGTTTCCAGCTCATAGGCGGCACCGCGGCGGTCCTTCACGAGGTAGTCCTTGTCGGACTGGCTCAGCGGCCCGCTCTCGGCGTGGGCCTGACCGGCGAGGCCCAGCACGGCCACTGCCACCACCATCGATCGTTTCATGTCGTCCTCCCTACTTTCGAAGAACACGAAGCTCCGTCGATCAGTCGAGGTTCCCCGGACCTGTCGAGGTCCAGAGGCCTCGAAGACGGACACGGGGCCCCGCGGCGGTGAGGGCAGGACTCCGGACGACGAAGCTGGTGCCCGCCCCGCCCATGCGCCACAAAGGTCGCATGAACACGAACTCGCATCGGCCTGGACCCGATCTCCGTGACCCCGTCGCGCGGGACTGCGCTTGACGGCCCGGCTGCGATGGCTTCTCGGGGCGCTGGGCGACACGTTCTGGATCATCCCCGCCGCCATGGTGCTGGCCGGGGTCCTCCTCGCCGTCGGGTTGGTCGATCTCGACCGGAGCGGGGTGGTGCCCGCCGCGCTGATCGACAGCGCCTGGCTCTACAACGGCGGTGGCACGGGCGCCCGGACGCTGCTCGGCGCCGTGGCCTCCTCGACGATCGGGGTGGCGGGAACGGTGTTCTCCATCACGATCGCGGCGCTGTCGCTGGCGGCCGGGCAGATGGGGCCGCGCCTGCTGCGCAACTTCACCAAGGATCGCGGCAACCAGGTCACGCTCGGCACCTACCTCGGCACGTTCTCCTATGCGCTGATGGTGCTGCGCAGCGTTCGGACGCAGAGCGAGGGCGAGTTCGTCCCCCACGTCTCGCTCAGCGTCGGCATCCTGCTGGCCTTCGTCTGCGTGGCGACGCTGGTGTTCTTCGTCAACCACATGGCCGGCCGCATCAACGTCGACACCGTGATCGAGCTCGTCAGCCGGGACGTGAGCGCGGCGCTGGATCGGCTCGGGACCGACGAGCCGGGGCCATCGGCCCCACCGGCCGAGACGTGGCACGACGCCCGATCCGTGCCCGATCCCCGCCGAGGGTATCTCCAGCAACTCGACGACCACGGGCTCGCCGACTGGGCGGCCGAGCACGGGACGGCGATCCGCCTGCTGGCCCGCCCGGGCGACTACGTCTTCCCCGGCGCCCCGATCGCGCTCGTCATCCCGCCCATCGACGGTGCGGATGACGCGATCCGGGATGCGACGGCGCTGGGCGCCCGGCGGGGCAGTTCCGCCGACCTCGAATTCGCGATGCGGCAGCTCGTCGAGGTCGCGGTCCGTGCCCTGTCGCCCGGCATCAACGACCCCCATACCGCGATGAGCGTGCTGGAGCGGCTCGGCGGGGCGCTGTGCGAGCTGGTGCCGCGCCACCTGCCGAGCGGGGTGTCGCTGCGCGATGGCCGGCCGGTGCTGGTCGTGCCCCGCGTCGACTACGACGGACTCACCGACACGATGTTCCACATGATCCGGCAGAACGCCGCCGGGAGCGCCGCCGTCCTGATCCGCATGCTGGAAGTCCTGACCGCCGTGGTGAGCTGCGAACGCCGACCCGAGCGGGTCGCGAGCCTGCAGCGGCACGCCGACCTCGTGCGGTCCGACGGAGAGCGGAGCATCGAGACGCCGGCCGACCTCGACGACCTCCGCAGTCGGCATCGGCGTTTCGGCAGGATGCGGGACGCGGGACCCTCCGCCTGCCTCGGCGGACCGGATGCCTGAACGGCCCGGCCCGACACGGGAGGTCCCAGGATGGGCCTGACGACCTTCGACGTCGCCGCCGTCCTGATCGTGCTGGCGGCCGCGTTCGGCTACGTGAACCACCGCTTCATCCGGCTTCCGGCGTCGGTCGGCCTGACGCTGATGGGCGCCCTGTCGTCGCTGGTCATCCTCGCCGTGGACCGTCTCGCCCCCGCCAATCCGGCCACCGACGGCATCGTCGCGCTGATCACCGGCATCGACTTCCACCAGGCCCTGATGAACGGCATGCTGTCCTTCCTGCTGTTCGCCGGGGCGCTGCACGTCGACTGGAGCGAGATGCACCGCGGGCGTTGGCCGATCCTCGTCCTCAGCACGGTCGGCGTGCTCATCTCGACCGCCCTGATCGGCGGCGGCTTCTACCTCCTGTCCGGCTGGCTCGGGCTCGCCGTGCCGCTCATCTGGTGCATGGTGTTCGGCGCCCTGATCAGCCCGACCGATCCGGTCGCCGTCATGGGCGTCCTCAAGCGGACGGACGTCTCGCCGACCCTGCAGGCGACGGTCGCCGGCGAGAGCCTCTTCAACGACGGCGTCGGCGTAGTGGTCGTCTCGATCCTCATCGGCGCCGCGGCGGGGGGCGACGCCTTCTCGGTGCCGCACGCGCTCGCGCTCTTCGTGGTCGAGGCCGGCGGCGGGGTGGTGCTGGGCCTCGCCTCAGGCTGGCTCGCCTTCCGGGCGATGCGGTCGATCGACGACTACAATGTGGAGGTGACGATCAGCCTCGCCGTGGTGATGGGCGGCTACGCGCTCGCGGACCGCATCGGCGTGAGCGGCCCCGTCGCCATGGCGGTGGCCGGCGTGCTGATCGGCAACCACGGCGTCGCCGAGGCCATGAGCGACACCACCAAGGACTACCTGCTGAAGTTCTGGTCGCTGATCGACGAGATCCTCAACGCCGTCCTGTTCCTGCTCATCGGCCTCGAGGTCATCACGGTCTCGCACGACCTCCGCGTGCTCGCGCTCGGCGCGCTGGCGATCCCGCTGGCGCTCGCCGCCCGCGCCGTGTCGGTGATGCTGCCGCTGGCCGCGCTGCGCCCGGTCCTGCACCTGGGGCCGGAGGCGCCGGCCACGCTGATCTGGGGCGGGCTGCGCGGCGGCATCTCGGTGGCGCTGGCACTCGGCCTGTCCGATGCGCCGTCCCGCTCGATCACCCTGGCGGCGACCTACATGGTGGTGCTGTTCGCCGTTGTGGCCCAGGGCGCCACGGTCGAGCGGGTGCTGGCCCGCGCAGGCCGCAGCACGGGTTGAACGCCGGGGCGGCGTCGCTCCGTCGCTCTCGGCGAGGGGGACGGGTCGCCTCGACACCAAGCGACGCGCGCCGCTGCGGGATCAGCCTGACCCTCGATCCGCGGCCGGCTCGTCGACGAGAGGCCGGAGCGGATCGTCACCGCAGGATCGAGGGGGAGCCTCAGGCGTAGTCGACCCACACGCCGCCCGCATCGGCCGAGCGGACGCAGTTCTCGACCCAGCGGACGCCTTCGACGCCGGCCGCGATGTCCGGGTAGCGCAGACGGGCGAGGCGCTCGGCGTCGCCGCGGTCGGTGGCCTCCATGGCGGCGGCGAAGCGCCCGTAGAGGTTCGCCCAGGCCTCGAACAGCCCCTCGGGATGCCCGGCCCCGATGCGGTCGTCGGCCAGCGCCTCGGGGTAGAGGTAGGGCATGCCGCGCTCCAGCACGCGGGCGGGCTGGCCCTGCACCTCGAAGGAGAGCTGGTTCGGCCGCTCGCCCCACCATTCGAGGCTGGCCGTCTCGCCGACGACGCGCACCTTCTGCCCGTGCATGCAGCCGGCGTTGACGGCGCTGGACCAGGCCGTGCCGAAGGCGCCGTCGCCGTATTGGGTCAACGTGACGGCGTTGTCCTCCAGCGGCGCACGGCTCTTCACGAAGCTCTGGCGCGCACACAGCAGCCGCTCGATCCGGAGATGCGGCAGGATCACCTGCGAGATGTAGAGCGGATGCGTGCCGAGGTCGCCCAGCACGTAGCTCGGGCCGGCGAAGCGCGGGTCGACGCGCCAGCGGATGGACGGGTTCAGCGCCTCCACCGGCGCGCTGTGGAAGCCGTGGGCGAACTGCAGGTTCACGAGCCGGATCTCGCCCAGGTCGCCGTGCGCCACCATGGCGCGCGCCTGCTCGATCATCTGGTATCCGGCATAGCCGTAGGTGACGCCGACGACGCGGCCCCGCTCGCCGGCGAGCCGCCGCAGTTCCTCGGCCTCCGCCACCGTGAAGCAGAGCGGCTTCTCGCAGACCACGTGGAGCCCGCGCTCCAGCGCGGCGCGGCAGATGGCGAAATGGGTGTCGTTGGGCGTCGTCACCGAGACGGCCTCGATGCCGTCGGGCCGGGCCGCTTCGGCCTCGAACATCGCCGCGTAGTCGCCGTAGCACCGCGCGGGGTCGAGGCCGAGTCCGGTCCCGAAGGCGCGGCCACGGGCGGGGTCGAGGTCGAAGGCGCCGGCCACGAGGTCGAAGGTCCGATCGCGCAGGGCGGCCGAACGGTGGCTGTAGCCGATCTGGCTGCCGCGTCCGCCGCCCACCATGGCCCAGCGGATCGGCCTCGCCGTCACCCGTTCGCCGTCGATCATGTCTGCGGTCCTTCCGGGGATGGCGGCGCGGAGGTCGTCACGGCCGGCAGCATCCAGGCGTGGGCGGGATCGTTGTGGAAGCGCCAGGTGCGGCGCGGCCCCGCCATGACGTTGAGGTAATAGAGCGTGTAGCCGTGCGCCGCCCCGACCGGGTGGTAGCCGCGGGGCACCAGCACGACGTCGCGGTCGTGGACCGTCACCGTTTCGTCGAGGCTCCGGTCGTCCGTGTAGACGCGCTGCACGCCATAGCCCTGCTTCGGCGTGAAGCGGTGATAGTAGCTCTCCTCCAGCAGCGTCTCGTCGGGGAAGGCGTCGCGGTCGTGCTTGTGGGGCGGGTAGCTCGACCAGTTCCCGGCGGGCGTGATCACTTCGACGACGAGCAGGCTCTCGGCCCGGTCGTCCGTGTCGGCCAGGATGTTGCGGACGTGGCGGGTGTTCGATCCCTGGCCGCGGGTCTCTTGCGGGACGTCCGCGGGCGGGATGAGGAGGGCCGGCCGCGCGCCGGTGCCAGGGGCCGAGCAGAGCGCCACCTCGCAGGGACCCTCGGCGACGACCAGGAAGCGCGAGCGGGCCGGCACGTAGACGGACCAGGGCGGGCCCTCGAAGACCGCCGTCCGCTCGCCGATCGTGCCGAGATCCCGCTCGCCGGCGGTGACGCGGGCGCGGCCGGAGACCATCACGATGCAGAACTCGCGGTCGCCCGTGTCCCGGGCGATGGCGGCGCCCGGGTCGAGGTCGTAGGCGTCGAAGCCCACGTAGGTCCAGGAGGCCGAGGTCGGCGTCACGTGGTGGACGCGGCCGTCGGCTTCCGGGGCGGAGGGCCTGACGAGGAGGGGGGATTGCGGCATGGGATCGCCTTCTGATGGGGATTGCACCTCGGGTGCCTCATCCGGCCCTGCGGGCCGATGAGGGGTTAAGGCGCTATCGCAGCCCCGCCGTGGCGAGGAAGCGCCTGAGGTTCTCCACCCCCATCGTGGCGTAGCGCAGCGGGTTCGCCTTCTCGGGGTCCTGCTCGGCCTCGATCACCACCCAGCCAGCGTAGTCCTCGAGGGCGCGGAACACCGACACGAAGTCGACCATGCCGTCGCCCGGCACCGTGTAGATGCCGAGGTCGCGCCCCTGCCCCAGCACAGCGTCGAGGAAGCTCCAGTCCTCCGCCCGGGCGCGCTCCATCACGCTCCGCCGCACGTCCTTGACGTGGACGTGGCCGATCCGGTCGCGGTAGCGCCCGGCCAGCATGACCGGGTCGGCGCCGCCCCAGGTGGCGTGGCCCGTGTCGAGCAGCAGCTGCACGGGCGGCGCCGTGTGGGCCATGAAGGCGTCGATGTCGGCCTCGATCTCGACGATGGTCCCCATGTGGTGGTGGTAGCAGAGCCGCAGCCCGTCGGCGGCCAAGAGCTCGGCCAGCGCCGTGATCCTGGCGCCGTAGCCCGTCCAGTCGCCCGCGGCGAGCCTCGGCCGGCGCGACAGCGGCACGTCGCGCCGCCCGTGGATGCAGTTCGACGTCTCCGCCACGATGAACACGTCCGTCCCCATGGCGCGCAGCAGGTCGCGGTGGGGCTTCGCGAGCGCGAACTCCTCCTCGGCGGATCGGTCGAGCAGCGCGATCGAGTGCCAGCCCGCCACGCAGGCGAGGCCGTGGGGCTGGAGCGCCGCCTTCAGGGCCTCCGGCTCGCGCGGGAACTTGTGGCCGAGCTCCATGCCCTCGATGCCGGCCCGCTTCGCCTCGGCGAGGCAGGTCTCGAGCGGCGTGTCGCCGCCGATCTCCTTGAGGTCGTCGTTGGTCCAGCCGATGGGGTTGGCGCCGATCCGGATCGTCATGTCGTCGTCTCCCGCTCGGTATAGTCCCGCCGGCGCAGCTGCGCCTCGTAGCCCCCGCGCGCCGCCTCGACCTCCGGCCGTGCCGACACCTCCGGCACCGCCACGTCCCACCACGCGCCGCCGGCGCCCGTCGAGGGGCCGGCGTCGGTGTCGATGAGGATGAGCTGGGTGACGTCGCGGGACCGGGAGGCCGCCAGCGCCTCCTCCAGTTCCGCCACGCCGCCCACCTTGCGCGCCTCGGCGCCGAGGCTGCGGGCGTGGGCGACGAAATCGATAGCCGGCAGCGTCGCATGGCGCGCGTCGGCCAGCAGGTTGTTGAACGAGGCGCCGCCGCAGGCCCGTTGCAGGCGATCGATGCAGCCGTAGCCTCGATTGTCGAGCAGCACGATCGTGAGCTTCACGCCCAACATCACCGAGGTGGCGATCTCCGAATTCATCATGAGGTAGGAGCCGTCGCCCACCATCACGATCACCTCGCGGTGGGGGAGCGCCATCTTGACGCCGAGCCCGCCGGCGATCTCGTAGCCCATGCAGGAATAGCCGTATTCGACGTGGTAGCCGAGCGCGTCGCCGGTTTTCCACAGCTTGTGCAGCTCGCCCGGCAACCCGCCCGCCGCGCAGACGACGACGTCCGACGGGCGACCGGCCCGCTGCACGGCGCCGATCACCTGCGCGTCCGAGGGCAGACGGGCGTCCGAGGCGGCCGTGAATGCGGCGGCCGCCTCGTCCCAGGCCGCCTTCTCGCGGGCCATCCGCTCCGTCCAGTCCGCCGGCGCGCGGGCGTCGCCGAGCGCGCCCGAGAGCGCGTCGAGGCCGACGAGCGCGTCGGCGACGAGCGGCAGGGCGCCGAACTTGCCGGCGTCGAACCCCGCGACGTTGAGCATGACGATCTGGGCCGGGGTGCCGCCGATGAGTGCCGCCGATCCCGTGGTGAAGTCGGCGAGGCGCGTGCCGACCGCGACGAGCACGTCGGCCTCGGCCACCAGGGCGTTGGAGGCGCCCGTTCCGGTCACGCCGACCGCGCCCATGCAATGGGGGTGGCCGTCCGGCAGCGTCGACTTGCCCGCCTGGGTCTCGACCACGGGCAGGCCGTGCCGCTCCGCGAAGGCGGCGAGCTGCCGCTCGGCCCCGGCGTAGAGCACGCCGCCGCCCGCCACGATCACGGGGCGCCGGGCCCCCCGCAGCGCCGCCGCGGCGGCCTCGAGTTCCGCGGCGTCCGGGCCCGGGCGGCGGACGCCGCGCAGGCGCTCGCCGAAGAACGAGGCCGGGTAGTCGTAGGCCTCAGCCTGGACGTCCTGGCAGAACGACAGCGTGACGGGGCCGCACTCCGCCGGGTCGGTCAGCACCGCGAGCGCCCGCTCCAGCGCCGGCATGATCTGCTCCGGGCGGGTGATGCGGTCGAAGTAGCGCGACACGGGGCGGAAACATTCCGAGGCCGAAACGGTGCCGTCACCGAAGCTCTCGACCTGCTGCAGCACGGGGTCGGGGCGGCGGGACGCGAAGACGTCGCCGGGGATGAGAAGCACCGGCAGGCGATCGACGTGGGCGAGCGCGCAGGCCGTCACCATGTTGGTGGCGCCGGGGCCGATCGAGGTCGTGCAGGCCATCATGCGTCGTCGGCGGCTCGCCTTGGCGAACGCGATGGCGGCGTGGGCCATGCCCTGTTCGTTGTGGGCCCGGAAGGTGGGGAAGCTGTCGCGCGCGCCGTAGAGCGCCTCGCCCAGGCCCGCCACGTTGCCGTGGCCGAAGATGGCCCAGCAGCCGGCGAAGAGCGGCAGGCGGGTGCCGTCCACCTCCGTGGTCTGCGCGCTCAGGAAGCGCACCATGGCCTGCGCGGCCGTCAGGCGGATCGTCGCCATTGTGTCCTCCTCGCGTCGTGGTCAGGCGGCCGGACGGAGCCGGGTCCAGGTCTCGACGAGGGCGCCGAAGCGCTCCGCCATACGGTCGACGACCTCGGCGTCGGTCAGCCCGCCCCCGAGCCACAGCCGTGCCGGCTCGCCGAAGATCGTGCGGCCCACCGCGAAGCCGCGGACGAGGTCGCAGCCCGCCGCGAGCCGGAACTGCGCGGCCAAGACCTCGGCGGGAGCGTCGAGACCGAGCAGCATGATGCCGCGGCAGCGGGGGTCGCGCTCGCGGACCGTCGCCGCCACCCCGGCCCAGGCGGCGGCCGAGGGCTGGCCTTCGAGCTTCCACCAGTCGGGCCGGACGCCGATCGCGTAGAGCCGCGCGATGACGCGGGCGACCGTGTCGTCGCCGAGGCTGCCGTTCTTGCCCGCGATGATCTCCACCAGCAGTTCGCGGCCGACGGTGCGGGCGGCGTCCTGCAGGCGGAGCAGCTCGCGCTCCTGTCGGACCTGGAGTTCGGGGGTGTCGTCCGGGTGCATGAAGCACAGGCACTTGACGCAATGGTCGACCGGCCACTCGATCAGCTTCGCCGCCAGCGAGCCGCCGCCGTCGATGTCGAGCGGGCGCGAGCCCGGCCGCTCGACCGGGCGGCCGATCCAGAACGGCCGGTCGGCGGCGCGGAACAGGGCCTCGCGGCCGTAGGTGCCGTCGATCAGCATGCCGAAGCCGGGGCGGCCGTCCGCCACGCGCGACGCCGCCTCCACCGCCAACACCTTGAGGTCGCGGATGCGGTCGCGGGACGTGCCGGCCTCGTCCGCCATGGCCTCGAGCTGCAGGCGGTGGTCGATGGCGAAGGCCATGATGCTCGCGGGATGCGCCGTTGCGGGCGTGCGCGCATCGCGGGTCGTGGCCCAGTGCAGCTCGTTCAGGGCGCCGTCGAACCGCACCTGCTTGGTCGCAGGCCCGTGGCGCAGGAAGTGCTGCAGCTCGTCCCAGCTCGGGTAGTCCGCCGAGCACAGCAGGCGCGACACCGCGAAGGCCCCGCAGGCATTGGCGAACGCGAGGGCGGTCTCGATCGGCTCGCCGCGCAGGTAGCCGCGCAGGAAGCCGGACATGAAGGCGTCGCCGGCGCCGAGCACGTTGAAGACCTCGACGGGGAAGCCCGGCCCCGCGATGCCGGATTCCATCTCGTCCGGGATGGCGCCGTCGAAGGCGACGCAGCCCATGGGGCCGCGCTTGCACACGATCAGCGCGGCGGGGGCGAGCCGGCGGATGACCCGGATCGCGGCGAGCGGCTCCGCGGCGCCGCCGGCGATCATCAGCTCCTCCTCGGTGCCGACGATCACGTCGCAATCGGCGAGGACGGGGGCGAGGTGGGCCGACACGGCGTCGGAGGCGATGAAGCGCTCCTCGCCGGCGCCGTGGCCGGCGAGCCCCCAGAGGTTGGGGCGGTAATCGACGTCGAACACGACCTTGCGGCCGTGCGCCCTGGCGTGGCGGATGGCGAGGTTCTGCGCCGCCGCGGTGGCGGGTTTCGCGAAATGCGTGCCCGTGACCACGATGGCCGAGGCCGAGGCGATGTGGGCCTCGTCGATGTCCGAGGCGTCGAGGGCGGAATCGGCGCAGTTCTCGCGGTAGAAGATCAGCGGGAAGCGCGTCTCGTCGCGGATGCCGAGCAGGACGAGCGAGGTGAGGCGTTGAGGGTCGGTGTGGACGCCGGCCGTGTCGACGCCCTCCCGGGCGAGCTGCTCGCGGACGAAGCGGCCCATGTGCTCGTCCCCGACGCGGGTGACGAGGCCGGATCGCAGGCCGAGCCGGGCGGTGCCGATCGCGATGTTGGCGGGGCAGCCGCCGACCGCCTTCGAGAAGCTCGCCATGTCCTCCAGCCGGCCGCCGACCTGGGCGCCGTAGAGGTCGACGGAGGACCGGCCGATGGTGATGACGTCGAGTGTCGGCGCATCGGAGATGGGATCCATATCGGTGCCTGTCCTTGGTGACTGAGCCGCGCGGCGGCGGCCCGGATGGCCGTCAGGTTTCGTGAAGTCATCGAGCTCGTGCCCGAGTTGCCCTTGATCTCACTCAGGGTTTTTCCGCTTCCGAGCCGAATGGGCATCCGCTCACAGACCCTCAGGCCTTGCGCCGCTTGCTCTGCCGGTACTGGTCGATCACCACGGCCGCCACGATGATGACGCCCTTGACGATGCCCTGGACGTAGGCGTCGATGCCCACGAAGGTGAAGCCGGACGTCATCACGCCGAGGATCAGCGTGCCGATCACGGTGCCGGAGATGCGCCCCGAGCCGCCCGACAGCGATACGCCGCCGATCACCGCCGCCGCGATGGCGTCGAGCTCGTAGCCGGTCCCCATGGAGGCCTGGCCGGAGGCGGCCCGCGCCGCCGTGACGAGGCCGGCGAGCCCCGACAGCACGCCCGCGATCGTGTAGACCAGCATGATGTGCCGGCGCACGTCGATGCCGCTGACCCGCGCCGCCTGCGGGTTGGCACCGATCGCGTAGGTGAACTTGCCGTAGCGCGTGTAGCGCAGCGCCACGTGGAAGATCACCGCCGTCGCGAGGAAGATCACCACGGGCACCGAGCCCGAGCCGATCCAGGTGTAATCGTCGGCCAGCATCGAGATCGGCTGGCCGCGCGTGTAGAGCTGCGCCACCGAGCGCGCCGTCACCATCATGCCGAGCGTGGCGATGAAGGGCGGGATGGCGGTGATGGCGATGAGGCTGCCGTTGATCAGCCCCGCGATGCCGCCGATGACGAGGCCGCAGAGCAGCGGCACCACGAAAGGGAGGCCGGTCAGGGCCGGGAACACGGCGCGCGCGTAACCCGGTTCCTGGGCGAGCGAGGCCGCCACCATGGCGGAGACCGCCAGCACCGAGCCCGACGACAGGTCGATGCCGCCCGTGATGATCACCTGGGTGACCCCGATGGCGATCAGCCCGACGATCGACACCTGGAGGATCATGACGAGCAGGCGCTGCGGGTTGCCGAGGAAGCTCTGACCGCGGACGCCCCAGCCCAGCGCCTCGAAGAACAGCGCGATGCCGATCAGCACCAGCACGATGCCGAGTTCGTTGGGCAGCCGCCGCCGCCCGGCCTTGCGCTCCGCCACGGCGATCGACTCGGTCAATGGCTCGGTCATGGTCCCGTCTCCCGTCCCTGCGTCGAGGCCTCGTCCGCCCCCGTCGTCCCGAAGCCGGCGCCTCAGGCCGCGGCGAGCCGCATGACCGACACCTGGTCGGCGTCGGCGCGGTCGAGGATGCCGGTCATGCGCCCGGCATGCATCACGGCGACCCGGTCGCTCATGCCCAGCACCTCCGGCAGCTCGGACGAGATGATGATGACGGCGACGCCCTGGCCGGCGAGCCGCGAGATGAGCCGGTGGATCTCCGCCTTGGCGCCGACATCGATGCCGCGCGTCGGCTCGTCGAGGATGAGGATCTTCGGGTTCGTGAGGAGCCAGCGGCCGATCAGCACCTTCTGCTGGTTGCCGCCGCTGAGGTTCTCGATGCGCTCGGCGAGATCGGGGGTCTTCACCCGCATGGCGTCCTTCATCGTCCCGCACTCGGCGTCGACCGCGCCCTGCGCCACGAAGCCCGCCCTGACGTGGCGGTCGGTGAGCATCGCCATCTCCATGTTCTCGCCGACGCTCAGGCTGAGGAAGCAGCCGGTGTCCTTGCGGTCCTCGGTCAGGAACGCCATGCCGGCCCGCATGCCGTCGCGCGGGGAGCCGATGCGGACGGCCGTCCCGTCGAGCCGGATCTCGCCGCCGGTGGCGGGCGTCACGCCGAAGATCGTCTCGGCGACGTTCGTGCGGCCCGAGCCGACGAGGCCCGCGAGGCCGAGGATCTCGCCGCGGCGCAGGTCGAAGGACACGCCGGAGAAGACGCCCTCGAGCGCCAGGTCCTCCACCGACAGGATCACCTCGCCGATCTCGGCCGGCTCCTTGGGGAACATCTGGGTGATCTCGCGGCCCACCATCATCTGGATGACGGCGTCCCGCGTCAGGTCCTTCGCCGCGTGGGTGGCGATGTGGCGGCCGTCGCGGAAGATCGACACGTCGTCGGCGATGGTGAACAGCTCGTTCATCTTGTGGGTGATGTAGACGATGCCCTTACCCTGGGCCCGGAGGTCCCCGATGATGCGGAACAGGTGGTCCACCTCGCGGTCGGTCAGGGCGGAGGTCGGCTCGTCCATGATGAGGACGTCCGATTCGTACGACACCGCCTTGGCGATCTCGATCATCTGGCGCGTCGCGACGGAATGGTCGCGGACCTCCGAAGCGGGGTCGATAGCGATGTTCAACCGCTCGAACAGCCTGGCGGTGCGGCGGTTCATCTCGCGGTGGTCGACGAAGCCGAAGCGGTTCAGCGGCTCGCGGCGGATCCAGATGTTCTCGGCCACCGTCATGAAGGGCATCAGGTTGAGCTCCTGGTGGATCATGGCGATGCCGGCCTCCAGCGCGTCGAGCGGGCTCGCGATCCGGATGCGGTTGCCCTTGAGGCGGATCTCGCCGCGGTCGGGCTGGTAGACGCCGGCGATGATCTTCATCAGCGTCGACTTGCCGGCGCCGTTCTCGCCCATGAGGGCGTGGACGGTGCCGCGGCGGACCCTGAGGTCGACGTCGTCGAGCGCCACCACGCCCGGGAACTCCTTGCGGACGTCGTCCACCTCGAGGAGGTAGTCGGCGCCGGGGATCGCGCCGGACGCGCGCACGGCCTTGAAGGTCGATGGGCTCAACACGCCGGGATCCTTTCCTTCGGTCGTCGGTCGGCGACGCCCGCTCGACGTCGCCAAGCGGGCTCCGCCCGGGCGCCGCCGTCCTCGCGACGCCGGCGGGCGGTTCGATTCTCATCCGTAGATCGACGGCTTCTCGCGCAGGACGATCGGGGCCCAGGTGCCCGACCGCAGCGCCGCGAGGCCCGCGTCGGTGGCCACGGCCGCGGCGTAGCCGTCCCAGCTGCTCGGGCCCGTGACGTCGCCCCTGGCACAGGCGTCGAGCCATTCCTGCAGTTCGACGTCGTAGGCGCGGACGAAGCGCTCGCGCCAGTCCTCCGGGACGCGGCCGCTGAACCCACCCCGGCTCTTGACCACGACCGTGTTGGTCTCCGCCATGGTCACCACCCCGGTCTCGCCGACGATCTCGCCGCGGATGTCGTAGCCGTAGGCGATGTTCACGGAGGTCTCGATGTTGACCACGGCGCCGCCGCGCAGGCGCAGCACGATCATCAGGGGGTCGTTCAGCTCGCCGCCCCGCGTGTTCTGGCGCGGCTTGATCACCAGGGTCTCGTCGATCTCGTCGTCGAACAGCCAGCGGGCGATGTCGATGTCGTGCACCGCGGTGTCGACGATCGCCATGTCGCTCGTGTAGTGGGCCGGCACCGAGGGGTTGCGGTGGACGCTCGTCATCATGAGCGGGGCGCCGATCTCGCCCGCGTCGAGGGTCCGCCTCATCGCCCGGTAGGCATCGTCGTACCGCCGCATGAAGCCGACCTGCACGAGGCGGCGCCCGGCGGCCATCTCGGCCTCGATGATGTTGAGGCAGGCCTGTTCGGTCGTGGCGAGCGGCTTCTCGCAGAAGACGGGCTTCCCCGCCCTGATCGAGGCCGTGACGTATTCCTCGTGCGTCGGGCCCCAGGAGCAGACCAGCACGGCATCGACATCCGGGTCGGCGATGACGTCCCGCCCCGTCGCGTGGGCACGCGCCGACGGGATCCCCTCGGCCACCTGCCGGGCGCGAGCCCCATCGGCGTCCGCCACGGCCACGACCTGCCCGCCCGCGAGGACGCGGGTGAGGCGGCGGATGTGGTCCTGGCCGATCATGCCGACCCCGATGACTCCGACCCGAACTGTCATTGGACGATCCCACAGCGGCAAGTATCGATGGACGGATGTGCGGCGGCGTCTCCGCGCTCGAGACGCCGCCGACCGGCGTTCACTGCGCGTAGTTCTTGTAATTGTCCTTGGTCACCTTCTCGAAGGGGACGTCGACGAAGGACGGGACCTTGTCGCCCTTGATCAGCGACAGGGCGGCATCCAGAGCGCCCTGGCCCTGACCTTTCGAGTTCTGGAACACCGTGACGTAGAGTTCGCCGCTCGCGACCGCCGCCAAGCCGTCGGCGGTGGCGTCGATGCCGCCGATGCACATCGTCTTCGGGTCGACGCCGGCCTGCTTCAGGGCCAGGACGGCGCCGATCGCCATCTCGTCGTTGTTGGCCGCGACGCCGTTGATCTTCTCGCCCTGGGTGATCCAGTTGTTCATCAGGTCGATGGCCTTGTTGCGGTCCCACTCGGCCGTCTGCTTCTCGACGACCTTGAGGCCCGGATTCTTCGACACGACCTGTTCGATGTCGGCGGTGCGGTCCAGGGCGGCGTTGTTGGAGAGCTGGCCTTCCATGATGACCAGGTTGCCCTGGCCCTTCATGCACTTGGCGAGTTCCTCGCCCTCGAGCGTGCCCGACACCTTCTCGTTCGAGCCCACGAAGGCGACGCCGGCGGGCAGCTCCTTGTCCTCGGGCTTGCGGTTGACGTAGACGAGCGGGATCTTCGCCGCGACGGCGAGTTGCGTCATCTTCGGGGTGGCCGACGTGTCCACCGGGTTGACGATGATGGCGTCGACCTTCTGGGCGATGAAGTTCTGGATCTGGCTGATCTGTTTGCCGGTGTCGTCGCCGGCGTCCTCGATCTGCAGCGTGACGCCCTTGGCCTTCGCCTCGGCCGAGATGGCGTTGCGGACGCTGGTCAGGAAATTGTCGTCGAACTTGTCCATCGTGACGCCGATGGTCGTCGCCCAGGCGCCGTGCGCCATGCCGGCGAGCATGAGCGTCGCCAGTGCCGCCGTGGTCAGAAATCGTCCCCTCATCGTTTCCTCCTGTTTCAGGCCCTCGCTGGAGCCGGTTCTGTGGACGCGGGCGCCCTTGTCGGGCGCTCCCCTTCTCTCGCCCGGGCCGTCAAGGCGCCGGGATGGACTGTGCGTGCCGGATCACCTCCATGCTCTCCGCCAAGCGGGCGCCGATGGCGGCCGCGTTCGATCCGTCGTCGGCGAAGGGCTCGAAGGAGAGAGGGCCGGCGTAGCCGCCGGCCGACAGCGCGCGGATCTGGTCGAGGTTGCCGACGCGGTCGGCCGCGTCGACGAGGACGCGATGAGGATCCCTCATCGCCTCCCGGGACACCGCGGGGTCGACCACGCCCGAGATGTGGACGAGCCCCGTCCGTCGGGGAAACATCTCCGCCTCGCGCGAGACGTGGTGGTGGAACGTGTCGTGGACCAGCCTGAAGGCATCTGCCCCGTCGACGGCGTCGATCGCCTCCAGGGCCTCGCGTTTGAGCCGCAGGGAACAGCCGGTGAACCCGAGCGGCTCGACGAGACCGACGATGCCGGCGCTGCGCAGCATCGGTGCCAGGGCCGCCAAGGCGTCGCGCACCGCGGCCAGCCTGTCCGACGCCGCCGCTCTGGGGGAGCCGTCGTTGAGGGGGCACAGGACGACGCCCCCGGCGCGGCAGGCCGCCGCGTAGTCGATGAGGTCCGAGGCCTGTCCGGCGCGCTCGCGCGTCCAGACGTCGAACGGGTAGAGCGCGTTGATCGACAGGATCGTCAGGCCGCGGCTCTCGGCCTCGCGACGCACCACGTCCGGCGGCGTCCCATCGGCGATGGCCGCGCCGGGCAGGTCGTTGCGGATCTCCACGTCGCCGACGCCGAGGGACGAGGCGAGGTCGAAGAAGGCCGTGAGGCTCGCCGTCGGGGCGACGCGGTGATTGAGGCCGAACGCGTTCACCGACCCTCTCTCCCTGGAACGTTTGGTCTTTTTTGTATCGAAGCGGACTATGCATTCCAAAACAGCGCTCGTCAATCGGCTGCACTGCGTCGAGCCCGATGCGGCGGATGGGCGTGGTCCTCGCCCATGCCGGGGTAGTGGCTAGACATGCGGTGGAGTGCGAGGACGGGACACAGGCTGTCCAGCGTGCGTCTTCGCACGGCTCCGGTTTTCAGATAGGCTCGGGGTCAGTCCCCGATCGGATCGGCCGCCGGGCTCTCGTTTTGGAACCGGCGTTCCGGGCTCGGAGGTGACGGACGGCCGGTGCCGGAGGGGCGGATCAGGATGGAGCGAAGCGGCGACCATGGACGCTGAGGCGGCGACGGGCAGGCTCGACGGCACGCCGCGCGACTTCGCGGCGCTTCGCCAAGCCCTGATCGACCGTCGACACAAGCTGCCGAAGCGCCTGACCCAGGTCGCCACCTTCGCCATGGCCAACCCCGACGAGATCGCCTTCGGAACGGCGGCCAGCATCGCCCAGCGGGCTCAGGTCCAGCCCTCGACCCTCGTCCGGTTCGCACAGGCCTTCGGCTTCGGCGGCTTCTCCGACCTCCAGTCCATCTTCCGGGAGCGCCTCCGCGACCGCGTGCCGACCTACGAGGAACGGCTCCACGCCCTGCGGGGTCATTCGGAGCCCGCGCTCGAGCTGGGGACGCTCTTCGAGGGCTTCGCCACCGCGGCCGAGCGCTCCATCCGCTCCCTGCGGGA
The DNA here is from genome assembly GCA_965214345.1 of Lichenihabitans sp. Taxonomy (GTDB): domain Bacteria; phylum Pseudomonadota; class Alphaproteobacteria; order Rhizobiales; family Beijerinckiaceae; genus Lichenihabitans. The sequence goes on from CBDCBJ010000002.1 coordinate 260,674, forward strand.
CCGTCTGCGGCCCGAGGCGCTCGACGAGGCCGTCTCCCTGCTGGCGCCCGCCGAGACCGTCTACCTCATCGGGCAGCGCCGGTCGTTCCCGGTGACCGCCTACATGAACTACGCCCTCGGCAAGCTCGGGGTGAGGAACGTGCTGGTCGGCTCGGCGGCCGGCAACGACCCCGAGACCCTCTCCTTCGCGACGTCGAACGACGCGGCGATCGCCGTCAGCTTCACCCCCTACGCCTCGGCCACCGTGGACTATGCCCAGCGGGTCGCCGCCGGGGGAGCGCCGCTCGTCGTCATCACCGACAGCCCCTTCAGCCCGCTCCTGAACGCGGCCGGCGTTTGGTTCGAGGTCGTCGAGGAGGACTTCGAAGGGTTCAGGCCCATGTCGGCCACCCTCGCCCTGAGCATGGCGCTGGCCGTCGGCGTCGCCGAGCGCCGAGGCGCCAGGGCGCCCTCCGACCAGCTCGTCCCGCCGACGCCGGCCGCCTCGCCCGACACGGGACCGGCGGCGGCGAAACGCCGGTGATCTGGCCTTCATGGGTCGTGGCGGGGAGGTGAGGCCGAGGCCGAGGCCGCATGTGGCCGAACCGTTGCCGGCAGTCCGACCTCGACTCGGCGCGTGTCCGTCGATCCGGCCGCTCCGCGTTCGGCTGAGATCGAGACCGAAGCGTCCCGGTTACGTCGAGCGACGACACGTCGACGACGGACGCGAATGGCCTGGCGTCGATGGCGGAATGTCGAGCGTCGGATTGCGGTCGAAGAAGCCGAAGGGCTGTAGCGCGAAACCGCAATGGACGACGGGCTGCACCGGGTAATCTTCGGGACGCGGCACGTGGTGGTGGCCAAAGGTGTGCCAGACCGTGATAGTGCGGTCGTCGATCGGCCGGTCCTGCGCCGCATAGGCGGGCAGTCCGTCGCCCGGACCGCTCTGGTTGACGTAATCGCCGGCCGGCCAGCGCTCGTCCGGGCGTGTCGGGGTGACCCAAAGATCGTGGGCCGCGAAGCCGGCCCGCTCGCCGAGCTGGGAGCCGACCGGCGTGAAGGTCCGCACCGCGCTATGGGGCATCAGGCGATAGCCGGGATGATGGCCGAGCCGCGTTCGGCGGCTCCGGTTGACGATCTTCCAGGTGCGCAGCAGAGCCGCATCGACGTTGCGCCGCGCCGCAGCCTCGCGCAGCAAGGGCGTCTCGACGATCCGGAAAGCATTGTTCCACGGATTGTCGGCACCAGGCGGGTCCGCCAAAGTATCGACCTCCAGCACTGTGTTGCCGGGGCCATCGACCGCCATGTCGAGCCGCACGTTGAAAAGATGCTGGTGGTAGTGGCCGACGACGTCGGGCGCCACCAGGGTTCCACGTCCGGGCGTGCCGTCGGGCAACAATCCGGCCGTGTTGATGATCCCGGTCAGCTTCACGTCCAGCTCGATCGTACCGTCGAGCTGCAGGTACCAGTAGAAGCCGTATTCGTAGTTACCCACCGTGGCGAGGAAGGAGATGACCAGCCGCCGGGCGCGGCGGACGCTGACCTCGCCGCTTCGAAAATCGGTGTGTTTCCACTGGATGCCGGTGTCTTCTTCGTGCATGCAGATGGCGTTCTTGATCACCTGGGCACTGCCGTCCGTCCTGTTCACGACGGCATCGAAATAGTGGATCGCGCCGAGGCAATCGCAGCCGAGTTCCAGGCTGTTGGCCAGGACCCCGATGCCGTATTCGCCGCAATCGAACGCATTCTTGCGCACGTGCTGGCCATGCGGGCTGCCGTAGGGGACCACCATCTCGGCGAGGGCGGCCCGGCGCAGCACAGAGCGTTGCCGGTCTCCATCGCGGATCGACAGGTCGTGCAGGACGAGGCCCTCGCGCGGCGTGAACCCGATGGAAAATTGCCAGCCGCACCAGGACACCGCCCAGCCGTCGACCGCAAAACTCGGCCCCTCGGGCTGGACGATCTCGATGGGCCGCATGTCGGTGCGCCAGGTCTCCTGAAACCGATGGCTGTAGTTGGAGTCCTCGCGCGGCACGGGTGGCGCGTCAGGGGCATCGTCGACCCGCACCACCTCCCCGCGGTCGATGTCGACGACGGCTGTCAGCCCTTCCACCGGATGGGCGAACTGGTTGTCGAAAAGGCTCGAGCGCAACCAGACGAACACGAGAATACAACGCCGCCCGACCTCGTCGGACCGATCGAAGACGCCGCACGACCAGGGATCGCAGCAGACGAGGGTGCGATCGTCGATCCCCCGCCGCGCGAGGCCCGCCAGAAAGGCAGGGTCTTTCAGAACGAGCTGTTCTGCCATGAGAAACTCGTCGGGCGCGATACGCGGCCTGCACCCCGGACGCGGAGTCCAACGCAGGATCTCGCCCCCGTCGAGCGCCACCACGGCCTCGAACACGTCGCCGCCGACCACGTCGTAGACACAGACGAAAGCGTGGCGCTCGGGGCTGTCGTCGAGCCGCTCGTCGAGCACGATCGTCTCGAACCGCATGCCGGGCCCGAGATCATGCGCCCTCCGCAGGTGGCGGGCCGCCGCCTCGATCTCGGCCGTGGTCAGAGGATCGAGCGGTCTGACGACGGTCTCGGAGGCGGTCTGGGCGGCTGGCGTCACGAGATCCATCGGCGTCTCTCCGAGAGATGGCCCTCGGCGGAGCGCTTCTCGTGGCGGGGAACCTAAGCGGCGGAGGTCATTAGGTCAAATGACCAATTCCTCGCGTGCCGTGGGATCGATCAGCGCCTGTGCGCCCGCGATCAGCGCCTCGACTTGGCCCTCCGCCCGCTCGCGCAGCGCCCCGGACAGCCTTTGCAGGATCAGGCCATCGATCCCCGCCAGGATGAACCGCGCCAGCACGTCGGCCTCTCGCTCGTCGAGGCCACGGCCAGGACCGTTCCACAACTGCGCGCGATAGGCCGCCACATAGGCCCGGTATTGCCGCTCGGCCAGCCAGGCCCCGCCCTTGGTCCGGAGGGCGTACAAGGTCAATTCATACTGCACGACCTGTCTCTCGCGGGTCGCTTCGGCGTAGGCCCAGGCCGTGCGGACGAGATGCGCGATCCGTGTCGGCGGGTCGGATCGTGCATCCAGGGTGTCATGCAGCGTGGCCGTCAACTCGGCGATGAGCACTTCGAGGACCGCCAGCAGGACGGCCTCCTTGCTGTCGAAATGGTAATGGAGCGTCGCGAGACGGACACCGGCCTCATCCGCGATGCGTCGGGTCGTGGTGTCGCCGATGCCGTTCCGCTCCAGCGCTTTCAGGGCGCCCGCCACGATCCGGGCGCGGGTGTCGGCGCTTTTGGCGGTCGGCCGTCGGCCGACCGTGGCGACGAGAGAATCGTGGGTGCCGTCCGGCAAGATTCGATCCGGTGATGGTTTCACGCTGACGTGACGAGGATGCTTTTCGCCGAGTCGCCGGTCAACCGGCGCAGCCCTCTGCCACCGTGCGCGCACGGCATGCCGGAGTGCACCACCGACGATCCAGGACGGGGTGGAGCCGGTACCGCAGGCGCGCGGTGTCCAGACGAGCCGACACGAGCCGACCTTTTCCCGACGAGCCTGTCTCGCCTTGCGGCTTGTCGACGACGGGCTTCAGAGGCGGTCCAGCAGAGCTTCGGCGCGCGTGATGGCGGCCTCCTGATGAGGCTGCAGTTCATGGCCGGGACTGTGGCTCAAAGTGACCATGAAAGGGTCGTCGATGGCGGTCTTGATGCCGCTCATCGCCTCCATCACGGCGAGCCCGCAATAGGGCACATAGCTGGCCGAATATCCTCCTTCGTGGGACATCGCCAGCCGACCGCCGCACAGCGCATCGGCCGCCTCCATCAGCCGGTAGGTCAACGCCCGATAGGCCTCGCTGTGGAGCATCATCCGCCCGAGCGGATCGAGCGCCGAGGCGTCGAACCCCGAGCAGACGACGATCATGTCGGGGCGGAAGCGCGCCAGGGCCGGCAACACGACGCGGTCGAAGGCGGCCAGGTAGCCTCCGGTTCCGGTTCCGGGCGGCATCGGCACGTTGATGTTGAAGTCTTCGCCGCGGCCCTCGCCACGCTCGTCCAGCTTGCCTGAATCGATCGGAAACAGGCCCTCCTGATGCAGCGAGATCACCAGGGTGTCGGATCGATCGTAGAAGGCCTGCTGGGTGCCGTTGCCGTGGTGGACGTCCCAGTCGACCACGGCGATGCCGCCGAGCCCATGGGTGGCCCGAGCCTTCATGATGGCGATCGGTACGTTGCCGAACAGGCAAAATCCCAAGCCGCGATCCCGCTCGGCGTGGTGACCGGGCGGGCGCACGAGCGCGTAGCCGTTCGTCACTTTTCCGGTCGCCACCGCATCGAGCAGCGCCGTGGTGCCGCCGGCCGCGAGGCGTGCGATCTCGTAGCTGCCGGGTCCGAATGGGGTGAGATGGCTCGCGTCGCCGCCCCGTGCGCCGCTCTGCTCCTTGATGCGGCCGATATAATCCCGGCTGTGAAACAGAGCGAGATCGTCCTCGTCGATCGGCACGGACGGGAGAGCGGTCAATCGGTCGAGCAGGCCCGACACTTCCATGAGATTGCGAAACCGCCGCTTGGTCGAGGCATGTTCGGCATGGTCGCCCGGCTCGATGATCAGGCTCGGCGGGAAGAACGTCGCGGCATTGCCGGTGTCGTGCCACAGATAGAGTTCGTGGAAATTCCAGCCCGTCGCCATCGCGTAGCCCCTGCGTCACCGGTGACCCACCGTCGGCCATCATGTCATGCGTATCGATGACCGGCATCGAAAACGCGGGGTGCCGTCGACCCCGCCGGCACCGGCCCGGGACGCCGGACCTCCAAGGGCCAGGGGTCGCGGCGCCTCCCGCGGCACGATTCCCGCAGGCCGCCACTGCGCGTCCGACGGATCCGCCGAGATGGTGGTCTCGCTGGCGAGCGCCCACGCCGGCGGGCACGGTACGGGTGGACGGCGGCCTGACCCGAAGCATCTGACGGAGCGAAGCGGGAGCCCTCGATGGACATCGACCTCAACACGGACCTCGGCGAAAGCTTCGGCGCCTGGACCATGGGCGACGACGACGCCATGCTCGACACCGTGACGTCGGCCAACGTCGCCTGCGGGTTCCACGCGGGCGACCCGGTGGTCATGCACCGCACCATGGCGGCGGCGCGCGACCGCGGCGTCAGCGTCGGCGCCCATCCGGGCTTCCTCGACCTCTGGGGCTTCGGGCGCCGCCCGATCCTCGGCGACAGCCCGGCCGACATCGAGAAGATGCTGGTCTACCAGATCGGCGCCGCGCAGGCCGTCGCCGCCTCCGTCGGGCTGCGGCTGGCTCACGTCAAGACGCACGGGTCGCTCGGCAACATGGCGATGGTCGACCCCGACCTCGCCGCCGCGGTCGCCCGGGCGGTGTGGACGATCGATCGTGACCTGATCCTCGTGGTGATGCCGGGACTGGCGCTGGAGCGGGCCGGGCTCGACCGGGGCCTCCTCGTGGCCCGGGAGATCTACGCCGACCGCACCTACGACGACGACGGCAACCTCACCTCCCGCAAGGTCGCCGGGGCGGTGATCCACGACGCGGAGGCGGCAGCGGCGCGCGTGCTGCGCATGGTCGAGGACGGGGCCGTCACCACATCGACGGGGCGCCGCCTGCCGGTGCGGATCGACTCGGTCTGCGTCCATGGCGACAACCCGCAGGCCGTCGCCATGGCGCGGAGGGTGCGGGCGGCGCTGCAGGCCGGGGGCGCCGCGCTGCGGCCGTTCCCCGAGTTCCTGCGCGGCTGACGGCCGGCCGATCCGCATGGCAGACCCCGCCGCCGCTCTACCTCCCTTCCGCATCCGCGTCGCGGGCGCCGGCGGGCTGGTCGCCGAATTCGGCTCGGCGGTCGACGCGCGCCTGAACCGTCTCGTGATGGCGCTCGACGCGCGGCTCCGGGAGGCGGACCGGCCGGGTGTGATCGAGACGGTGCCGACCTATCGTTCGCTGCTCGTGATCTTCGACCCGCTGGTGGCCGACCGCCGCGCCCTGGCGGCCGACCTCGCGAGCCTGGCCGCGGGGCTGCGGGTCGAGGACGAGCCGCCGACGCGGTGCTGGCACGTGCCCGTGGCCTATGGCGGCAGCCTTGGCGCAGACCTCGACCACGTCGCGGCCCTGCACGGCCTCGCCCCCGACGAGGTGGTGCGGCGGCATGCGGACGGCGCGTACCGGGTCTTCATGATCGGCTTCGCGCCCGGCTTCGCCTATCTGGGCGGCCTCCCCGAGGCGCTCCACACCCCCCGGCGCCTCGATCCGCGGCAGCGCACCCCGGCGGGCAGCATCTCGATCGGCGGCCAGCAGGCGGCGGTCGCCTCGGTCGAGGCGCCGAGCGGCTGGCACATGCTCGGCCGCACGCCCCTGCGCACCTTCGATCCGAGGCGGCCCGATCCGTTCCTGTTCAGGCCGGGGGACCGCGTCCGCTTCCGGCCGATCTCGGAGGCGGAGTTCGGCCGGCTCTCCGCCCTGGCGGAGGCCGGCACCATCACGGCCGACCTGGAGGACGCCGCGTGACGGCGCTGCGCATCGTGACGCCGGGCGGAGCCTCGAGCCTCCAGGATCTCGGCCGCCCGGGCTACGCGCGCCATGGGGTGACGGAGGCCGGCGCCATGGACGGGCTCGCGCTGCGCCTCGCCAACCGCGTCGTCGGCCATGCGGAGGGCGAGGCCTGCATCGAGTTCGCCATGATGGGCGGCACCTACGAGGCGCTCGACGGCGGTTGCCGGGTGGCCGTCGCGGGCGACTTCGCCGTGACGCTCGACGGCGTCGCGCTCGACCCCTACCGCGCCGTCGAACTCGCGCCGGGGCAGCGCCTCGTGGTCGGCCGCGCGCTGTCCGGCGTCTACGGCTACCTCGCGGTCGCGGGTGGCTTCGCCGTCGCGCCCGTGCTCGGCAGCCGCTCCGTCCACGCGCGCTCGGGCCTCGGTGGCGCGGCCCTGACGCCCGGGGCCGTGCTGCCGCTGCGGCACCCGGTTCCTCCCCCGAGCGCTCCCCTCGGCCTCGACCGTGCGTTCTGGCCGGCGTCGGATGGGCCCGTCCGGGTCGTCTGGGGTCCCCAGGACGAGTTCTTCACGGAGCGGGGCAAGGCGGATTTCCTGCGAGGCCCCTACCGCGCGGCGCTCCGCTCGGACCGCATGGGCTATCGCCTCGAGGGGCCGCCGGTCGAACACGCGGGCGACTTCGACATCGTGTCGGACGGCATCGTCCTGGGCAGCGTCCAGGTGCCGGGGAACCGGCAGCCGATCGTCCTCCTGGCCGACCGGCAATCCACGGGCGGCTACCCGAAGATCGCCACGATCATCGCCACCGACATCCGCCGCCTGGTCCAGCGCGGCCTGCAGGTTCCCTTCCGCTTCGAGGCCGTGTCGCTGGAGGAGGCGGATGAGATCCTCCGGGCCGGGGAGGCCGCCTTCCACGAGCTCTGCGCCCGGATCGGACCCGTCGCCGACCGGGATCTCTTCGGCTCGGAACGGCTGCTGAGCCTCAACCTCGTCGACGGTGTCGTGAGGGGGTAGCGTCGTGTCCCGTGGCCGTCGCGGCCGTAGTGAACTCGTAGGCCTACGACGGGTGGCCCCGCATGATGGCGGCGGCTCGGTCTCGCGCGCCGCGCCGCCTCCGCCGATGACCGGACCGCCGACCGGCAGGGCCCGCGGCGTCACGACGGAGGAGGAGCCGAACAGGCGCGCGTGGTTCCGGGGGCCGACGGGGTGCCGCCTCCATCGCGCGGCGGACAGCCCTTCCCGCTTCAGCCCGGGTTCAAGGCGGCGAAGACGGCGTCGTAGCGCCCCTCCCGCTCGGCCCAGCGTCGGGCATGGTCGCGCTCGAGCAAGATCTCGCCCCGGGGATGGTCCGCCGCGTCGAGCAGCCGCATGACCTCGGCCACGTAGGCGTTCAACGGCATGGCACGGGGATCGGAGGCCTGGTGGCCGCCGGTGAGCTCCGTCTGGACGTAGGGGGGCGAGAGTTCGAGCACCTCGACCGGGACCGCCCGCAGCTGGTGGCGCAGCGACTGCAGCCAGGAGTGCAGGAAGGCCTTGCTGGCGCAATAGCTCGGCAAGTCCGCGCGCGGCACGAACGCGAGGGCGGAACTCGTGGCCATGATGGTCGCGTCGCGCCGCCCCTTCAGCAACGGCAGGAACGCCGCGGCGACGCGCAGCACGCCCAAGACGTTGGTGTCGACGATGGCCTGAGCGTCGGACGCGTCCCAGCCGTCGGCCGCGATGTCCTCTGTCCGCGAGATGCCGGCGTTGGCGATCAGCACGTTGAGGTCGGGGAAGCGCCTGCGGACCTCGGCGGCGAGGCCGGGCAAGGAGGCCGGATCGTCGAGGTCGAGCCGCAGGCCGACGAGGCCGGGACGGACCGCCGAGACCTCGTCGAGCAGCGCCTGCCGACGTCCGGTGACGATGACGCGGTTGCCGCGGTCGTGGAAGGCCTCGGCGAGCCCGCGTCCGATGCCGCTGGTGCCGCCGGTGATCAGGATGGTGTTGCCGGTCGTTCTCATGATGGAGGCTCCGTCGTGTTCTGGAGGGCGGGAGGGACGTCGCTCGCACGAAACGGCCGACGAGAGCCGGAACCGCGAGCCGGGGCGAGCGGCAGCGGCTCTAGACGCCGCGGCCGAGTCCGATCGAGGGCATGAGCCCGAGCGCCGCGCAGGTCGCGCCCGCGCCGAGGAGGAACGCCGTCGAGATCCCGAAGCCCTGCGTGGCGAGACCGACCACCGGCCCGGTGACGGCGAGCGCGACATCGGCGAAGGCGATGAAGTTGCCGACGACACAGCCGCGCTGCTCGGGCGGAGCGGCGCGGGTGGCGAGCACGCCCATGGCCGGGAAGACGAGGGAGAAGCCGAGGCCGGTCAGGGTGGCGCCGAGCACCGCGACGCCGGGTGTGGGGGCCGCCCAGAGCAGCCCTTGCCCGACGGCTTCGAAGGCGAGTGAGCCCGCGGCGACGCGGGAGGCGCCGACCCGGTCCGGGAGGCCCGAGGCGACCAGGCGGACGAGGACGTAGGCGGAGCCGAAGCCGAACAGCGCCATGCCCGCGTGGGGCCAGCCGTGGGCCGCGTAGTCGAGCGCCAGGAAGGCCGCCAAGGTGGCGAAGGGCACCGTCGCGAGCGCCAGCACGAGGCCCGGCCGCCAGATCAGCCCGAGCACGCGATGGAACGCCACGCGCCGGCCGCCGGCTGCGGGAACCGGCGCGAGCCGGAGAGCGACGGCCAAGGCCAGAAGCGGTGCGAGCAGCGACAGGGTGCCGACGCCAGCGAAGCCGAAAGCCGATCGCACGGCGAGCCCGAGCGGGGCGCCGAGCCCGAGCGCGGCGTAGATCGCGATCCCGGTCCACGACATCACGGTGCCGGTGCGGGAGGAGCCCAGCCGCGCGATGCCCCAGCTCATCAGCCCGGTGAGGAACAGGCTCTCGCCGAGGCCCATCAGCAGTCGGCCGACGACCAGGAGGGCGAGGCTGCCGGCCGGATCGAGAGGCAGGACGGCCGACAGGACGTAGACCGCCGCCGAGATGGCGGCCAGCGGCAGGCCGAGCAGGACGGCGGTGCGGGGACCGCGCCGGTCGCACAGCGTGCCCGCCTGATGGCGGGTCAGCAGCGTCGCGAGCGACTGGAGGCCGATCACCCCGCCGACGGTGACCGAGCCGAAGCCGAGGTGATCGCGCACTTCGAGCGACAGCGCCGCCAGGGGCACGCCGATGGCGAGGAAGCCCAGGAAGACTGTCAGCACCACGGGCACAAGCGCCAGGGAGGCCAGTGTCGCGAGCGGACGAATGGAAGAAGAGGGAGATAGCGGAGTCATGCCGATGCGCCTTTCGCGACGAGATAATCCCTGCCGGGACTCTCTCGACCGATGACGCGTTGGATGACGGTAACGCCTACGACGATGCCCTTGCGGACACCGCGAGCCGCCTATGACAGGGCGGACCCGGATCGTCAAGGACCTTCGGCGCTGGGTCGATGCTCATCGCACGGCAGCTGACTCGGACCCGTCACCTTATGGCGTCCCTCGAGGTGAACCCGGCTGGGTCGCCGATGAGTGCGGGACCTCTGCCGGTGTCGCGCGACGCGCATGCGTGCCGGATGGCGCCCCGCGACGCCCGTTGCAACCGGAACGCCGCCCGCGGATCGGTCGCCTCGCGACATCGCCGTGACATGATGCCGTGCGAACCGGGGTTTCACCTCACAGTGGAAGGCCATCCCGTGACCTCGAAAACGATCGTCTGCCTGCTCGCCAGCGTGGCTCTGCACGGCGTCGCGCACGCCGCCGACCAGCCGCCCGTCCGCATCACGGTCATCGCCGACCTCGATCACGACCTGTACAACGCACGGTCGGGCCTGGGCGGCGTGGACGCGACCCGCATGGCCGTGGCTGATTTCGGGGGCATGGTGCTCGGCCGGCCCGTCGTGGTCGACGCCATGAACGACCACAACAAGGCGGCCGAGGCGCCGGGGCTGGCCACGCAGGCCTACGACGCCGGCGCCGACCTGCTGATGGACGTGCAGAACGCGCCCATCGCCGCGGCGGTCTCCAAGGTCGCCACCGGGCGGCACAAGCTCGCGATCAGCACCGGCTCGGCCAACCCCAGCCTCACCCGGGCCGCCTGCAGCCGGTACTTCTACCACTACTCGTACGACCTTCCGTCGATCGCCACGGCGACGGCGGCCTACCTGGCGGGCCAACCCGGGAACCGACGCTGGGCGTTGATCGCCGAGGACACGGGGTTCGGCAAAGGCACCGCCTCGATCATGTCGCCCGTCGTGGCCGCGCACGGCGCCGAGGTGGTGAAGTCGATCGTGGTGCCGGCGTCGACCACGGACTTCTCGTCCGCGCTCGACGACGTGCGCGGCGCGAGCCCGGACGTCGTGGCGGTGTTCAGCGACGGCGCCAAGAACGACGACGGGGTCGCCGACGTCACGAAAGCGGCGCTGAAGGCCACCACGACGACGGCGGTGCTCTTCCTCTCGGACGTCGACCGGGTGAAGGACGGGTACGCCGGGACCGTGGCCGCCGTGCCGTGGTACTGGAACCTGGATCCGGTCGCCCGGGCCTGGGCGGACCGCTTCGCCGCGGCCCACGACGGCCTGCGCCCCACCGAGGCCCAGGCGGCCGACTACTCGGCGACCACGCAGTGGTTGACTGCGGTCCGCACCGCCGGCACCACGGAGGCCGACGCCGTGGTGCACGCGCTGGACGGACACAGGTTCGACGACATGTTCGCCCGCGGCGGCGAGTTCCGGGCCAGCGACCACATGGTGGTGCACGACCTCTATGTCGTCCGGGTCAAGCCGTCGGCGCAGGTGACCGAGCCGCATGCCTGGTTCGAGGTCCTGGCGACGGTCCCCGCCGCGACGGCGTTTCCGGCTGGGACGGAATGCAAGATGCCCGGCTGACGGGGGCGGAAGCCGGATCGGCGAGGCCCTCGTCGACCCGGATCCGGCCGGTCATCGGACGCTTTCGATGCCGGCGAGGATGAGATCGATCCCGGCCAGGAACTGCTCGCGGTCATCGTGCTCGGGCAGGTGTGCCGCGACCTGACGCACGAAGGGGTAGGCTGCGGGATCGAGCCGCGCCCATCGCGCCGCAACGGCGCGGAGCACCGCGGTCCGATCCATGTCGCCGTCGCAATGGCGGGAGCCGACCGCATATTGCCCGGCGAGGCCGAGGATGAAGCTCAGCAGCGCGGTGGCGACGTTGAACCGGGCCCGCTCTGGGACGCCGAGCGCCCCGACCTGCGCGCCGACGCCCTCCAGGATCCGCAGCACCGCAGATTGCCACGGGTCGTCGGAGAGCTGCGCCCCCACCCAGGGATGCGCGTCGATGGCGTCGAACACCGCCAGTGCGAGGGTGCGGATCGCCTCCCGTGGCGACGCATCCCCGGCCGCTTGCGCCATCGCCCGCGCGATCACCTGATCGGTGGCCGCCGCCAGCAGGGCGTCCTTGTCGGCGACATGCCAATAGATCGCGCCGCTGCCGGTCGCCAGCCGCGCCGCCAAGGCGCGGAACGTCAGGCCGTTCACACCCGTCTCGTCGAGGATCTCGACCGCGGTCCCCACGATCCGTTCCTTCGACAGAGCGTCGGCGCGTCGCTCGGGTCGTCGGCTGGTGTCGGTCATGGCCTCCACCTTGACACCACCGGAACGCCGTTCCAAGTTCGAGAGTATGGAACGACGTTCCAGGAACACTCGAGGAGCGTGGGATTGACCGCTGTCACCATCGTCGGCGCCGGCCTGGGCGGGCTCGTCCTCGCCCGCGTCCTCCACCTCCACGGCATCCCCTCGACAGTCTACGACGCCGAGGCCTCGTCGGACGCCCGGGCGCAGGGTGGCCAACTCGACATCCACGCCGACGACGGGCAGGTCGCACTCGCCGCGGCCGGCCTGACCGAGGCCTTCCGCGCCATCATCCATGAGGGTGGCGAGGCAACGCGGTTGCTCACCGCTCGAGGCACGTCGCTGTTCGAGCAGGCCGACGACGGCGACGGCGGGCGGCCCGAAGTGCTGCGGGGCGAATTACGTCGGATCCTCCTCGAGTCCTTGCCCGAGGGCACCGTCCAGTGGGGGCGCAGGCTCGCCGCGGTCGCCCCGCTCGGGGACGGGCGGCACGGACTGGCCTTCGAGGACGGTTCGACCGTCACGAGCCAGCTTCTCGTCGGTGCGGACGGTGCCTGGTCCAAGGTCCGCCCGCTGCTGACGGACGCGGCGCCCGCCTATGTCGGCACGTCCTTCGTCGAGACCTACCTCCATGACGTCGACGCGCGCCATCCGGCGACGGCCGAGGCGGCCGGAGGCGGCGCCCTGTTCGCGCTGGAACCGGGGCGGGGCATCTTCGCCCACCGCGAGGCGGGGGCCGTGCTCCACGCCTATGTCGCGCTGACCCGCCCCGCCGCGTGGTTCGCCGCCATCGACTTCGCCGACCCTACCGCCGCCAGGGCGCGGATCGCGGCCGAGTTCCTCGACTGGGCGCCGGCCCTCACCGCGCTGATCACCGACGGCGAGACCGGGCCGGTGCTGCGCCCGCTGCATGCGCTGCCGACCGGGCTCCGCTGGCCGCGGGTGCCCGGCGCGACCCTGCTCGGCGACGCCGCGCACCTCGCACCGCCGGCCGGCGAGGGCGCCAACCTGGCGCTGCTCGACGGCGCCGAGTTGGGCGCGGCGATCGCGGCGCATCCGGACGATCGCGAGGCGGCGCTCGCCGCCTACGAGGCGGCCATGTTCCCACGCGGCGAAGCCGCAGCCGAGGAGGCGCATCGCATGCTGGCGCTCTGCCTCGACGACCGCGCGCCATTCGGCCTGATCGACTTCTTCACGGGCGCGCCGATGCGAAACCTGCGCGGCATCGACGGAGGGATCGAGCCGACACGCCCGCAGCTTGGCATCGCGGCATCCGCCACCGTAGGTCGAGCGGCGACCGCTGCCGATGGGAGCTCGAGGAGCACGGTCGGGGACGGGTGATCGACGTGTCCGGTGCTCTGGAGCTCGACGACCGCGACCTGATGGTCGAAGCCGCAGGCGGCCGTATCGCGGGCGAGGCCCGGGCTTGAGAGGCAGCCGGGAACAATGGAAAGAAGGGGTTCGAGGCTGAACGGGATCGGCCACATTCAACCACAAGGCCTCCCGTCATCAATATTTAACCCGACGACCCGAAGCACCATGCAGTTAATCTCGAAATTAACGCGACGTTCATCAACGTAATTTATCGAAAGGAGGTTGACGAAACTATCGAGGATTGTCATCTATGAAGGGCGTCGTCTTCACCGAGTTCCTGGACTTCGTCGAGTCGTCCTACGGATCCGATCTGGTCGACGACGTCATCGACGACGCCAACCTGTCTCACGACGGGGCTTATACGTCTGTCGGCACCTACCCGTTCATCGAGATGCAGAGGCTGACGACGGCGTTGGGCCTCCGCAAGAACCTGACACTCAACGACCTCATGTTGATGTTCGGGGACCACCTTTGCCGTAAGTTCATCGTCAAGTATCCGGAGTTTTTCCACTCTGAGACCACACTGTTCGACTTCATCGAAAGTGTCGATGGGCATATCCACGTCGAGGTCCACAAACTGTACGCCGATGCCGAACTGCCGAGGTTCACGACCTATGCCCGCAACACCGATACACTGATCATCGATTACAAGAGCTGCCGCCCGCTCGAGGCCTTGGCGGAGGGCATGATCAGGGCCGCGGCGCACCATTACGGGGAAGACGTCACGGTCCAGCGCGCGCGGGTCGAGGCCGAACGGGAGAGTGCCGTGCGCTTCACCATCAGACTGGCGGCCTGAGGATGGCCGACGCCGGCGATCCCGACGGCGTGATCCACGCTCGATACGAGCGTCGGATCCGGCGGGAGCGTCGCGCTCGGACGGAGGCAGAGGAGCTGCTCGAGGGCAAGTCTCGCGAGCTCTACGAGGCCAATCAGACGCTGTCGCGTTTCGCCGCCGAGCTGGAGGCGCGCGTCGAGGACCGCACGAGAGAACTCGATCTGTCGCGTGAGCAGGCGGTCGTGCTCGCCGAACGCGATCAACTCACCGGCCTCTCCAACCGGATGCGGTTCGGGCGGATCCTCGACGAAGCGACCGTCGGCACGCTGGAGAAGGGCGGTCGCACCGCCCTGCTCCTGATCGATATCGACGACTTCAAGGACATCAACGACACCCTCGGTCACGGGGCGGGGGACGCTTTCCTGCGCGGCGTCGCGGTGCGGTTGAGCGGGCTCATGCGCGGAAGCGACACGACGGCCCGCCTGGGTGGGGACGAGTTCGCCGCCATCGTGACCGATTTCCGGTCCGCATCGGACCTCGAGGCCATCGCTGACCGCATCCTCGCCGCCGCAAGCCTGCCCGTCGCCTACGGTGAAGACCTCATCGAGGCCTCGTGCTCGATCGGCATCGCGGTCTTCCCCGACGACGCGTCGAACATCGTCGACCTGCAACGCTTCGCCGACATCGCCCTGTACAGATCGAAATCCCTCGGACGCGCCCGTCGGACGCTGTTCGATGCGGCGCTGAAAGCCGAGTTCGAACAACGCCGCGCTCTCGGGGGAGAACTGAAGTCCGCGATCGAGAGCGGCCAGATCGTGCCGTTCTTCCAGCCCATCGTGGTCGGCGGCACGGGCAAGCTGGTCGGCGTCGAGGTGCTGGCGCGGTGGCTTCACCCCGGGCGCGGCGTGCTGATGCCGGAGTCGTTCATCAAGCTCGCCGAGGAGCGCGGGCTCATCGCCACGCTGTTCGCCCACCAGCTGCGCGCCGCCTGCAGCATCGCCAAGGCCTGGATCGGCCAGGGCATCATCCGCTACATGTCGATCAACGTGTCCCCCAGCCAGTTCAGGTCGGGCGTCCTCGTGGACATCGTGCTGCGCATTCTGTCGGAGGTCGGCCTCGACCCCGGCGCCTTGACGATCGAGATCACCGAGGAGCTGCTGCTGCTCGACCTCGACCGGGCGCGTGCCCAGCTCGAGCGCCTCGCCCGGGGCGGCGTCCGCATCTCGCTCGACGATTTCGGGACCGGCTACTCGAACATCGCCTACCTGCGCCGGCTGCCGATCAACACGCTGAAGCTCGACCGCCTGCTCACCATCGATGTCTGCGGCGACGAGAAGGCCAGGAGTGTCGTGAAGGCCATCGTGGAGATCGCCCGGGCGCTCGACCTCAGCCTCGTGGCCGAGGGCATCGAGAACCAGGCGCAGGCGCGATGGCTGTCACAGCTCGGATGCGAGTTCCTTCAGGGCTACATCTTCGGCAAGCCGATGTCGGAGCAGGACTTCCTCGACGAGCACCGTCAGGCGTCGAGCCGCCTGCTGCACGCGGTGTGAGGATCGTGCCGTGCGGCCGAGGCCTGGCGGCCGGCGCAATGGACGGGGCATGACGCCGACGAGGGGTCCGGCGAGGCATCGGGCTGGTAGAAGTAATTGGGTTTCAGGATCTTCTTCTGCAGCGTGTTGTCCCGCCACACGGGCGACAGGTTCCCCCCCATGGGCGGCATCACCCAGGCCCAGTGACCATAGCTCGGGCGCTGGGCTCGGGCTTCGGCCTCGCGGAACCTGACGAACAGATCCGACATCGCGTGGTGATCGAGGATGCGGACGCCGGCCTTGGCGAAGGAGTGCAGCACGGCCACGTTGAGGTCCAGCATCGCCTGATCGCGCCACAGCGGGTCGGCGCCGGTGGTGTCGTGTCCCATGACGCTGCCGACGCGGCCGAGTTCGTCGTAGCGGGCGGGATCGGCGAGGTTCAGGCTGCCGATCTCCGTGCCCATGTAGAAGCCATTCGAGGGCGCCGCCGTGAACTGCACGCCACCGACGTCGAGCGCCATGCCCGACACGGCCGGCACGGCGAACCAGCGCAGCCCCAGGCCCGCGAAGGCCGGGCATCGCGGGTGGGTGAGCGCCACTTCGAGCACGGCGTGGCGGGGCAGGTCGAACAGCTCGGGGACGGCGTCGCCGACCTGGATCATCACGGGCAGGACGTCGAAGCGGGTGCGAGCCCCAGCCCAGCCGAGCCGCGTCGCGACAGCGGTCAGCGCGACGTTCTTGGGATCTCCCACCACGGACCCGTCGTCCTGACGATACCCGGCATAGAGGATCAGCTGCGGGTTGAGGATGCGGATGCGCGGTTCGCCGGCCGGAAAGACCGTGACGACCGGGGTGATGTCGCCCTCGCCGGTCGCGATCTCCAGGTGTCTCACGATGGCGTCGAACATCTCCGCGGCCGAGCGGAGGTGGCGAAAGTCGCGGACGCGCAGTGACTTCCAGAAGAAGCGTCCGATGCAGCGCGCCGAATTGCGCCACGCCAGCCGCGCGCCGAAGGCGAGTTCCTCGTAGGTGTGCGTGTAGGTGCCGTTCGCCTCGATCGACGCCGAGACCGCCGCCCAGCGCGCGTCGAAGGCGGCCGGCGCGCCGTGCTCGAAGTAGAACTGGCGCAGGAAGGCATGGGCCTCGTCCCGCACGGACCTCGCGGGCGCGAGGTCGAAGCTGTCGGCCACCACCGGATCCTGCAGGTAGTCGAAGCTGTCCACGTGCCGCAGCCTCGCGGGTTCCGGCCGGGCTTTGCCGAAGCTCTCGACGACGATCCTGTCGCGGGACCAGCCGGCAGCCTGGAGGTCCGAGACGACGGCGTCCTGGAACGACGGCCCGCCGCAGACGACGATGCCGTCCGCGATCCCCGGCGGGTAAAGACCGCCCCAGCCCGACGCGCGTCCCTCGACGCCCGTGTCGTGGATGGCGATCTCATGCCCGGCGGCGCACAGCGCGCGATGGACCGTCTCGACGAGCCCCGCCGACGTCGCGCGCCGAACCGACCAGTGCACGCGCAGGGTCTCGGGACGGCCCGGTGACGCGCGCAGGAAAGCCGGGGTGATGCCCACACCGGCGGCGATGACGACCGTGCTGCCGCCATGGGTGAGGCCTGGCCTCGTCTGGGGCAGAGACAGACGGAACACGCCGTGTGGACCCGCATGGTCGTGCAGCCAGCGGGAGAAGAGGCCGAAGGGCTCGCGCTTGACGATGAAGTCCACACAGCCGTCGGACAGGTAGACGACCGTGTAGGGCCGGGTGATCCACCGTCCGTCCACGAGCGCCTGCAGCAGGACGTGGCTGCCCGCCGTGCCGGTCGCGCTCACCTCCGACAGGTACCGGAACCGGAACCGGGCGACGTCGTGGTCGAGGCGCTCGACGCCGACCAGCGTGCCTGCCAGGAGCGAGTCCTGCCCGGCGATCTCGTCGATCAGCGGGCCACAGCCGCCGCACACCGTTCCGGCCCCGCAGGCACGCCCGATGTCGGCGCGGCTCAGGTGATCCGCCGCGAAGGCCTGGAGAGACCCCCGGGTCGTGCCCTTGCAGGCGCAGACGACCTCGTCTTCATCCTCTCCGGACGGGATGGCTTCGACGAACAGTTCGCCACAATCCTCGAAGATCGCCAGCCTCCAGGCATCGACGACCTCGCCCGCACGCAACAGCCTCGCCGTTTGCGGCAGGCCCGGCCACACCGACGAACCTTTGATCTCGACGATGCGGCCCGCGACGAGGCCGATCTGGCGTTCGGTACCGTCCTGCGGTGAAAACTTGATCAGACGATCGGGTTTCACCCCGAGCTTGTGAATACGCACTTCACCATCGAGCGTTTCACAGACGATACCGTCCTGATCGACGACGACGTCCTGCCGATACGACTCGTCTATGTTCAGTCTGATATTCATGACTGCTCTTTGACTGTCGATATTGGCGATCGGCGGCTGTCGAGAGCCACTAGACAGTAACCTCTCATGCCCCGACCCGGAGCGCAAGACAGGTTAACGAAAGGTGAACGTTATCACCGGGAACGTAGTTAATGGCCGTCTCTCGAGCCGTCTGCCTGGGCACCGCCCTGCGGCGACAGGCTCGTCGACCGCCGGCGGGGCGCCTCGCCGTCATTCGAGAGACGGGGCACGCCGGCGATCGGAGGGCGGCTCGCGCGGCCTCCGTCCGGACCTGGCGCGTGCCGCGGCCGTCGCCCGGGTGAGGCGTCCGGCGGCTCGTCCCGCTCCATGCGGGCGAGCAGGAGGGAGGCTGCGATCACCCGCCCGCGAGGTGCTCGCGCCATCGGGCCTGCAGCGCCCGTGTCGAGGTCACGCCGACGCCGTGGGCCGCACACAGGTCACGCACGAAGCCGCGGGCGAAGAGGTCGTATTCCCTCGTGCGCCAACCGTCGTGGCCCGGCGCCATGGCGGCGAAGTCGCCCGGCTGCGTGCAGTGCAGGGCCAGGTGCGTGATGCCGGACGGCAGGGCGGACACCAGCGCGCTCCATCCATCCTCGAGGCCGTCCGCATCGACCGCGAGCGTCCCGCGGCAATGATCGACGACGGGCGCCCCTGCGCGATCCAACGCCGCGACCACGGCCGCGTAGCGCGTGGGGTCGGGCGCCCAGGTGATCGACCGTGGCAGGATCGGCATCAGCCCGAAGTCCCTCGCGAGGCGGACGTGGGCGTCGAGCAACTCGGGCAGCATGGCGGCCGCCATGTGGGCGTCGACGTGGGTCGGGACGAGACCCGCCGCGAGCGCGCGTTCGACCTGCGCCCTCATCTCCGCCTCCGCGGCTTCGGGGACGAGGTGGCGACGGAGGCTGGCCACGTCGCGCCAGAAGTACCCGTCGCCGTCGATCAGCCCCGAGGCGCGGCTGACCGTGGAGACCGGAGCCCAACGGCAGGCGTCCCACTCGCTTGTCAGCGTCAGGTGGACGCCGACGTCGAGCCCTGGCTCGACCGCCACGGCCGCCACGATCTCCCGGAACCAACCTCCCGGCACCATCACGGAGCCGCAGGTCACGGCCCCGGTCGACGCCAGGCTCAGGAACGCTTGGTCGGCCCCATGGCTGGCGCCGAGATCGTCCACGTGGGGGACGACCACACGTCCACGAGCCACGGCGCTCGATCCATCACCGATGGCGGATGAGACCTGCATGGGACGCCTTCCATCGACCGACCCGGGCTCCGAGCCCGACGGGCATCGCCGAGGGACGCCCCCCGGCCTTCACCCGTCGTCCGGAGGGTTCGCGGGCGCTTCGCCGGGACCGGTCGACGATAGGCTGCGCACGGGACGACGGCCACAGGGCGCACCGCGTCCCGGCATGCGACGGCGCACATCCGGAAGATGCGCCTGTGTCGCCTCGCCGGGGTGCAGGGCCGCCGCCGGTCTTCGACGCGGTCGAGGTCATCCTCGTGCTCTCGGGTTCACGCCGCACCGTTGAATTTTTGTCAACCAAGTCGGCAAGCATCTGCCGACTCGGAAGCTGAATGTCCAAGTCGTTAACAGACGATACGACAAGCTCGAATATCCTCATCGCTGTCGGGTCATCCATGAGGTCGATCGATGCTGCGGTCTCACCGATCAGAAGACGAAGCGTCTGGCCGCTCATCGCCGACGATGATCGGCGCAGCGGCCAGCGTCGCGGGACTGGCTGCTCTTCTCATCCTCCTGCTCGGTGGCTGGCAGATCTTTCAGACGAGAAGTGCCCTGCTGATCGCCGCCGCGCAGAACGTCAAAAACCTCACGCGATCCCTGGCTCAACATGCGGCGCGTACGATCGACGGCGTCGACATGACGCTGTCCGACGCGATCGAATTCGTCCAGGCCAACCCTGGCACGAACGACGTGTCGGCGTTTCTGTCCCGGCGCACGACCAGCCTCAACCAACTGAGGCGGATCGCGCTCACCGACGAGACCGGCCTATGGATCGCCGACAGCTTAGCGCCTCATGAGCCCCGCAGCAGCAGCATACAACCTGAGTTCGCCTGGCATCGCGACCATGACACGAGCGGTCTCCATCTCGAGATCATTCGGAACAGCAGGTACGACGGTGCGCTCGTCATCCCCGCCTCTAAACGGTGGAACCACCCGGATGGCTCGTTCGCCGGCATCATCAGCGCCGGACTGACACCCGATTACTTTGCGACCTTCTACCGGACTGTCCAGATCGGGAAGATGGGAACGGTCGCGCTCTTCAGCGACGATGGTCATCTTCTGGTCCGTTATCCTCAGCTGTCCGGGACGGTGCAGTCGGCTGCCTCACGCAAGACGGCGGCCACGATCTTCTCGGAACGGTCTGGCGTCATCATGGCACGATCTCCGTTCGACGGTGTCGAACGCATCCTGGCCTACGAGCACGTCGACTCATACCCACTCGTCGTCTCGACCGCGATCTCGGTCGACGAGGCGCTCGTGCCCTGGCGCCGGGAAGCCTGGATCGAAGGCGGCGTGACGGGGATCGCGGTCTTCACTCTCATCATGCTGGGGATGGGTCTCGAGACGCACCGCCGTCGGTTGCTGGCCACAGCACGGCAGATCGCGCGACAATCCACCCTGATCAAGACGACGCTTGACAATATGGATCAAGCATTGATCAAGATCTCGCACGATGGCGACGTCGAATTCTTCAACGACCGTTTCGTCGAGCTCTTTCCACTTCCGCCCGCCCTCCGCCATGAGGCCTGCCTGAACCTCGGTGACGTCCTCGCCCTGTTGCATGAGAGCGGCGAGTATGGCGAAGCCGATCGAGCTTTTCGGGCTCTCATCGCCGAGAGAAGCGTGTCGTTGACCCTCGCCCCCCATGAGGTCAGCCGACTGGACGGAACGATCCTCGAGGTCCGCACCGTCGCGATCGCCGACGGGGCGGTCGTTCGGACCTATGCGGACGTCACGACGAGACACAACGCCGAGCTTGCCCGTCGCGAGTTCGAGACCCGCTACCGCCTGCTGGCCGACAATTCCACCGACATGGTCACCCACATGGATCTGACCGGCCGGCGTCTCTTCGTGTCGCCGGCGTCCTACGATCTCCTCGGATATCGTCCGCATGAGATCGTCGGCACCCATCCGTTCGACATGATCCACCCTGAAGACAAGGATCAGCTGCAGCAGCTCTTCGTCGATCTCGCGGGCGGATCCTCGACCCGGGCGGTCAACGTCAACCGGCTGCTCCACAAGGACGGACACTGGGTCTGGGTCGAGGCCTCGTTGAAGGCCGTCTGCGCCCCGGACGGCGGCGTGACGGGCTTTGTCGCCGCGATCCGCAACATCGTCGAGCGCAAGCGTGCCGATGAGGCCATACGGGCGAGCGAGGCGCGCTATCGCGTCCTGGCGGAGACCACCACGGATCTCATCACGCAGCTCGATCTGTCGATGCAGCGGCAGTATGTGTCGCCGGCCTGTCGCCACGTCCTGGGTTTCGAGCCCGAGGAACTGCTCGGCCGACAGCCCTCGTCCGAGATCCACCCCGATGACGCCGACGACGTGCGGGCGCTGGCGGCGCGACTGATCGCGGGCGAGATTGAGGGTGGACGGGCCGTGACGACCTACCGAACCCGCCACAAGGCGGGACACTGGCTCTGGGTCGAGGCCGGTCTCAACCTCATCCGCGACGACGTCACGGGCGCGCCGGCCTCGCTGATCTGCTCGTTGCGCGACGTGACCGAGCGGCAGAGGATCGCCCGCCACCTCGAACGCGCCAAGAGCGAAGCCGAGTCGGCAGCTCGGGCCAAGACCGAGTTCGTGGCCAACATGAGCCACGAGCTGCGCACGCCGCTCACGGGCATCATCGGGGTGCATGACCTCATGCGGACCGACCCGAGCCTGTCGGCGGCGCAGCGACGCCTCGTCGACCTCGCGGGCGAGGCGGGCCGTTCGCTGCTGGCGATCGTCAACGACGTCCTCGACTTCAGCAAGGCCGACGCCGGGAAGCTCGTCCTCGAACGCGTGCCCTTCGATTTCGACGACGTCGTCGCCAGCTGTTGCAGCCTCGTGCGGGGGCAGGTCGGCGACAAGCCACTGGAACTGTCGGTCTCGCCCGGGCCTCGTCCGATCGGTTGGCTCGCCGGCGACCCGACGCGGGTGCGGCAGATCCTGCTCAACCTGCTCACCAATGCGGTCAAGTTCACGG
Source organism: Lichenihabitans sp. (assembly GCA_965214345.1). Classification (GTDB taxonomy): domain Bacteria; phylum Pseudomonadota; class Alphaproteobacteria; order Rhizobiales; family Beijerinckiaceae; genus Lichenihabitans. Next base: position 283,070 of record CBDCBJ010000002.1, read on the forward strand.
AGCGGGGCGCGATCACCGTCGATGCGTCCTACTGCGACGAGACCGGGCTGTTGCGCGTGGAGGTCACCGACACGGGGATCGGCATCCCGGCCGAACGGGTTGCGACGCTCTTCGAGCGCTTCACCCAGGCCGACGCGTCCACGACGCGACGCTACGGCGGCACCGGTCTCGGGCTCGCCATCAGCAAGCGACTGACGGACCTCATGGGTGGCCGCATCGGCGCGCAAGCCAGACCGAGCGGCGGCTCATCGTTCTGGTTCGAGCTGCCGCTGGGCCGCAGTGAAGGCCGCCTCGACCACCGTGCGGCGACGCCTCGCTCCCTCGGGCCGAGCGCGGGACAGCACCTGCTGCTGGCCGAGGACAACGCGGTGAACGCCGAGATCGTCGCCGCCATGCTGACAGGGCGCGGCTACCGGGTGTCGATCGTCGCCGACGGGGCGGCCGCGGTGAGCATCGTGCACGACCGCACCGCCGGCATCGAGCTGGTCTTGATGGACCTGCAGATGCCCATCATGGACGGTTTCAGCGCGACTGCGGCGATCCGGGCCCAAGAGGCGCAGCGGGGCGGGTCGCGACTGCCCATCGTGGGCCTGACCGCCAACGCCCTGGCCGAGGACGCCGACTTCTGCCTCGCGGCCGGCATGGACGCCCACGTGGCCAAGCCCATCGACTGGGCCCGGCTGTTCAACGTGCTGGACGAGTTTCTGGCGCCGGGCGACCGGTCGTCGGCCGACCAGGGACACGTCGTCACCGACGCGGCCGGCGTGCTGGAAGTGGCCAAGCTCGAGAAGCTGGCGGCGCTGATCGGACGCGATCGCCTGGGCGGCGTGATGGTACGGTTCGTCGAGGACCTGCGGGTCCGGATGGCCGCGGCCCTGAGCGGGGACGAGGCCGAGCTGTCCCGAGCCGTCCACACCCTGGCGTCCTCGGCGGGCCAGCTCGGCTTCAGTGAATTGAGCGCATTCTGCGCGGAAGCCGATGCCCAGATCCGCTCCGGGGCGAAGTTCGATCGAAAGGATGAACTCAGGTCGGCCGCCGACCGTGCCGCCGCCGCCGCCGCCCGGTCCGGCTTCGCCCTCGTGGCCTGATGCCGGACCCGAAGCCTGACGAGCACGTCCTCGGTTTACCGCCCCGGTAAGGTCCGACGGGTAAACTGTCCCACGGATGAGACGCGTGGCGTTTCGCACGGACCTGGACGCCGACGATGACAACCCGGATCGCGGAACGCCAACCGAGCAGGTTCGTCCAGGTGTTCGCGTCGGAAGCCGAGTTCGCCGAGGTCGGACGTGCCCTGGGGTGTTCGGAGTTCCGCGTCGGCATCGCCACCGACGCCTCCGATGAGGCCGACGCCGGATCTCCGGTGGTCGCCTCGATCGTCAGCGACGCCGTGGACGCGCCGATCGATCTCTGCCGGTCCCTGCCGGCCGGTTCACCCGTCATCCTCCTCACATGCGATGCGGGGTTCGATCTTCGGCTCGCGGCAGCGCGCGCCGGCGTCCATGCGATCCTGAAGCGGCCCGTCGATCCGATCGAGCTGCTGCGCTGCATCAAGGACCTGGACCCCGCGGCGGTGCGCGACCGGCTGTCGGTCGTGCTAGTCGACGACGACGGGCTCACGGCCGACCTGAACGCGCAGATCCTGCGGGCCTCGGGGATCGACCTCGCCGTCGTGAACGATCCCCGGGTCGCCGTCGACGTGATCGAGCGCGTGCTCCCCGACCTGGTCCTCATGGACCTGCGCATGCCGGACGTGGACGGGGTCGAGCTCGCTCAGGTGATCCGGCTTTCGCGCGAGCTGATGTCGATCCCGATCGTGTTCCTGTCGGCCGAGCGCGACGGGGAGCGCCAGGCCGCGGCACGCCGCATCGGGGGCGGCGACTTCATCCACAAGTCGATCGATCCGGAGCAGTTCATTGAACAGGTCAAGATACGGGCGACGCGAGCCAAGGTCCTGCGCGCCATGGGAGAGCGGGACGGTCTCACGGGGTTGCTCGACCACAGCCGGTTCCGTGAACGCCTGACCCATGAGCTGTCGCACTGCCGCCGACACGGCGGCGATCTCAGCCTGGTGATCATCGACGTCGATCGGTTCAAGGCCGTGAACGACGGCTACGGCCACCTCGCGGGCGATCAGGTGCTCCGCACACTGGCCCAGATGCTCAAGGCGACGCTGCGCGAGAGCGACGTCGTGGGCCGCTGCGGGGGAGAGGAGTTCGGCGTCATCCTCCGCAACACCGGTGTGAGCGCGGCCACGGCGGTCATCGACAAGTTCCGCAGACGCTTCGCCGCCACGCCGTTCGACATCGGAGGGGCGCAACTCTCCGTCACGTTCAGCGCTGGCGTCGCCTCGAACAAGGATCATGAAAGCTCGACGGAGCTGCTCATGGCCGCCGACCGCGCGATGTACATCGCCAAGCGGGAAGGGCGGAACCGAGTGGTCGAAGACGATCTCGGCCATGCCCGTCGTGAACCGGCGAGCGAAGCGCAAATCTGAGATTCGGGACGGCGTTCGGCCGATGTCTCGACGTGAACGGTCGAGAAGGCCGTTCCGATCAGTCCCGCCATGGTCTGGGTTCGACGTCGTGAGCCCCGGCCCCGCTGCGCCGGGACGCTGGCCGGCGACCCGACCAGGATGCGGTCGAACCGGCTCAGCCCGCACGGCCATGCAGCCCAGTTCACGGCGTGAGGCGCGACAGCGTCGACGTCTCGCAAGCCGTTGAATGACCCCGACTGTCACACGGCGTCCGGCTGATCGGCTCGGTGGCGCCCGAACCCGTCATCTGGAAAGCGTATCACAGGTCGGCGTGTCGGATCCCGACGCGACGTCATGATCGGCCTCTCTGGACATGCGATCATCGTGGGACATCTCCCCAACTTTGACGAGAGATCGACGGTTGTCGATAACCAATCGGAGGGATACTGATACCCTCCTGATCGACGCTACGATTAATTAAGCCCAAACCATGTAATATTCGAGACGCTGTACGATGGCACGTGTAATTTGGACACCGTCATGAACACGCTCGCTGTTGAGAACCTGGGGGTCGTCATCGTCGACGACGATCCCATTTTTCGTGACCTGATTTGCATGTCGGTTGAACGCAAATCCTCTTTTGCGATGTTCCAGGCCGCTTCGGAGATGGCTCTCCACGAAGTCCTCGGTCAACAACGTATCGATTGCATCGTCATGGATTACGATCTCGGCGAAGACAACGGCCTGGCGATCAAGAAGCGGCTCGACGAGGTCAACCCGGAGCATCCGCCGACGATCATCATCACGGGAGACGGGAGAGAAAGTACGGCGATCCGGGCCTTTCGGATGGGGGTGGGCGACTATCTCCCCAAGCGGAGCCTCAGCCCCGAGATGCTGGTCGACAGCGTACTCAGGGTCGTCCGTGACCATCGGGACAATGTGAGCCACCAGATCGAGTACCGACGCTTGATGGCGGCCTCCGCGATCGACATCGTGACGGGCGTCGAGGGTCGTCTGCGGCTCGATGAGCGCCTCGCCCTCCTCGCATCCCTTCCCTCCCGCACGCGAGCGTTCTACGAGGTGATCGCCGTCGACATGGTCGAGCATCGGTTTCTGTCAGAGCGCTTCGGCCTGAAGGTCGCCGATCAGGCCCTTCGGATCTTCGGAAAGCGTCTGCAGGGCGCCATACGCTCGAACGACGTCTGTGGACGTTACCTCGAAGGTACTTTTCTGATCATCGCCGACATTCGGTCGGGTGGCGACACGGTCGAGCAGATCTGCAGGCGGCTCGTCTCCGAGCTCAGTCTGGACTTCAGGTTCGCGGCGGTGAGCCTCACCCTGTCGGCCAAGGCCGAGCCCTTCTACGCGCGCAAGGCTGACGGCGACCGCGACGGTCGGGCGGAGACGGACGCCGCCGTCGCGATGCGGCTCGGGCGGGCCTCATCCGCTGGCCTGCCTGAACCGACGGACTCACCCGTCCAGGAACACGGCGCGACGCTGTCCGACCTGCGCCCCGCCGCGGACGAATTGAGCCCCTCCGACCGACGTATCGTACAGCGGCAGCGCATCTTCAAACGTGGTCTGATCCACCTCCTCGGTTCGTCGGGCACGATCAATTGCACGGTCCGCAACGTCTCGGCGACGGGCGCCGGGCTGCGGATCGAATCGCCATTCGCCGTACCGTCCACTTTCGATCTCGAGATCGCCGGTTCGAACCGCCCGCAGCGCGTCCGCGTCAAGTGGCAGAATGCGGTCAACATCGGCGTCGAGTTCGTGGCACCACCTTCTGCCTAGAGCAGATCGCGATCAGGTGGAGTCGCCTGATCGCGAGAGGATGCTCGTCGGGACAAAACGTCGATCCAGGGCGAGGGACGACGACGCTAATCTTTGATCTCACCCACCGACCTCAGGCTCATCGCTCTCTGCATTCCACATCAGCGTCCTGCGGGGCCAGTGCGAGACGAATCCTCGGCACTCCCGCTTGCAGTACATGAGCCTGCTGTCCCCCCGTTGGCCAGGACACCGACGACATTGCAGATCAGGATTGATCGTGTCTGTCCGAGGATATAGACACCGCCATGCTTCACGCCGGTGACCACGCGCTCGTCGAAGACAAGCTGGGATCGCTGCCGAAGATGACGACGGCGGAAGACTGGCATGAGGCTGACAGGATGCTCGGCGAGGGTGTCGCCGAACGGCTCGTGCGGGCTCTCACGATCGCGTCGAAGCGGAGAGGCTGGCCTGATCACGGCCTGCCGGCAGCACGGCCCAGCAGGCCGCGGGGTCGTAGCACCAGCGCGGCCGACAGAACCGCGCCGATGACCACGAGCTGCAGGGCGGCGGCGCGGGCCTGCAGGTCCGGCGGGACCAGCGCCGTGACGACCGCGCCGGAGCCGCTCCAGAGAGCCCAGATCACGACGGCCCCGAGCACCGCTCCGGCGTTGCTGCCCGCGCCGCCGAGGATCAGCATGGTCCAGACCTGGAACGTGAGGGCCGGGAGGTAGTCGTCGGGCGCGATGAAGCCGATGGCATGGGCCTGCATGGCGCCGCCGAGCCCCATGACGGCACCCCCGAGCGCGAAGGACTGCACCTTGAAGGAGGTGACGCTGCGGCCCAGCGCCTCGACCGCCGTCTCGTCGTCGCGGATGCCGCGCAGCACGCGCCCCCAGGGACCGACGAGCAGCCGTTGGAGCGCCACGTACACCGCGGCCGTGACGGCGGCGGTGAGCCCGAACCCGGCGAGGCTGAACGCCGTGGGTCGCGCGGCGAGACCCGCGAAGGGGCGCGGGATGAAGCCGATGCCGAAGGGGCCGCCCGTGACGGCCTGGCTGTTGAGACAGAACAGCTGCACCGTCACGGCGATGCCGAAGGTCGTGATGGCGAGATAGTCGGCCCGCAACCGCAGCGTCAGGGCGCCGACGGCTGCCGAGGCGGCAGCGGCGGCCGCCACCGCGCCGGCCCACCCCCATGCGATCGGCAGGCCGAAGCCGCCGAGATGCGCCCCGGGGGGCGTCGTCAGGATGGCGGACGTGTAGGCGCCGATCGCCACGAAGCCCGCGATGCCGACGTTGAACAGGCCCGTCTGACCCCATTGCAGGTTGAGGCCCAGGCAAATCACCGCATAGGTCAGGGCCGTGGTGCCGAAGAAGGCCGCGTAGCCGAGCAGGTCGATCATCGGCCGGCCGATCCGAAGAGGCCGCTCGGACGCACGAGCAGCACGGCGATCAGGATCGCGAAGGCGACGGCCCCGCGCCACTGCGCCCCCACGAAAGCCACCGCGGCGGCTTCCGACAGACCGACGATCAGGCCGCCCAGCACGGCGCCCGGCACCGACCCGATGCCGCCCAGAATGGCGGCGGCGAAGAGCGGCAACAGCAGGTCGAAGCCCATCGATGGGCGGACCTGGACGAGGAGGCCCACGACGATGCCGGACGCCGCCGCCAGCGCGCCGCCGATGAGCCAGGTCGCCCGGATCACGCCCTCGACGTCGATGCCGTTGACGCGGGCGAGGCTCGGGTTCTCCGCCACGGCGCGCATGGACCGGCCCATCCTGGTGCGGGTCATCACGATCTGGACGACCGCCACCAGCACCGCGGCGACCGCCAGGGTGGCGGCCTGGTTGGGTGTGATCCGGGCTCCGAGGCCGAGAGGCCTGGCGATCTGCAGCGCGCGGGTGAAGTAGGCGGGGCGGGACGAGAAGACCGCCTCGATCAGGCTGCGCAGCGCCAGCGAGGCGCCGAAGCTCGCCATGACGGCGACGATCCCCTCCCCGGTCCGGCGCAGGGGACGGAACAGGACGCGGTCGAGCGCCAGCGCCAGGACGCCGGTCAGCAGCACGGCCACGAGGCCGGCGGCAAGGACCGGCCCGGTGAACGAGAAGGGGCCGAGAGGTGCCCCCGTCCCGCCGACGGCCAGGCCGAGGAGGCCCGACACCGTCAAGGTGAGATAGGCTCCCCAGGCGATGAACTCGCCGTGGGCGAAGTTGGCGAAGCGCAGGATCGCGTAGGTCAGCGTCACCCCGACGGCACCGAGCCCGATGACGGCGCCGGCCACGAGGCCGTCGACGACGAACTGGAGGCTCATGGACGGAGCTCGCCGCGCGGCTCCGCGGGGTGTGCCCCGGCGCGCCGCGACCCGCCGAGGAAGAGGTCCACCACGACCGGATCGTCGGCGAAGCCCACGGCAGGCCCCTCGTGGCGGTCGCGGCCCTCCACGAGGACCACCGCCCGGTCCGCCACCGCCAGCGCGGCCCGCACGTTCTGCTCGACGAGGACGATGGCGACGCCGGTGTCGCGGATGGCGGCGAACCGCCCGAAGACCTCGGCGACGAGCTTCGGCGACAGGCCGGCCGAGGGTTCGTCGAGCAGCAGCACGCCGGGCGAGACCAGCAGGGCGCGCGCCACGGCGAGCATCTGACGCTGGCCGCCCGACAGCCGCCCGGCGGGCAGGCCACGCTGGCGGGCGAGGTCCGGGAAGTCGTCGTAGAGCGCGGCCATCCTGCGGCGTGCCACGGCGGCGTCGGCGAGCCTGTCGGCGGCGATGCGGAGGTTGTCGGCCACGCTGAGGCTCGCGAAGACGTTCTCGGTCTGCGGCACGTAGGCGAGGCCGGCGGCGAGGCGCCGGTGGGCCGGCATGCGGGTGATGTCCTCGGCACCGAGCCGCACCGTGCCCCCGGCGATCGGGACGAGGCCCGCCATGGCCTTCACGAACGTGCTCTTGCCGGCTCCGTTGGGGCCCAGCACCGCCAGGATCTCGCCCGCCGCGACCGTCAGCGAGGCGCCGTTCACGATCGGCACGCCGGGCTCGTAGCCCGCCGTGACGGCCTCGGCGACGAGGGGGGCCTGCGGCGGTCCGCTCATGCGGCGGCGGAGCCGAGATAGGCTTCGACCACGTCGGGGTCGCGCGCGATGGCCGCAGGCGTCCCCTCGGCCAGCAGCCTGCCCTGCGCCATGACCAGGACGCGCGAGCACAGGCGCGCCACCATGTCCATGTTGTGCTCGATCAGCAGCAGGGCGACGCCGCGGTCGCGGATGGCGGCGATGCGGTCGATGATGAGGTCGAGCAGGGCGGGTGCGACGCCCGCTGCCGGCTCGTCGAGCAGCAGCAGCGTCGGCTCGGCCATGAGCACGCGCGCGAGTTCGAGCAGCTTGCGTTGGCCGCCCGACAGCACCTGCGCGGGCTCGGCGGCGAGGTGCGCCAGCGTGGTGAACGCGAGCTGCGCCATGGCGCGGTCCCGGATCTCGCGCTCCTGGCGCCGCACCGCGGCCGGCGACAGCCAGTTGGCCCAGACGAGTTCGCCGCGCTGGCCCTGTGCACCCAGCATGACGTTGTCGAGGACGCTCATGGATCCGAAGGGTCTGGGGATCTGGAACGTCCGCCCCAGGCCTAAGGCCATGCGGGCATGGGCCGGCAGTCCGTCGATCGCCCGTCCCGCCAGCACGATGCGGCCCGAGGTCGGCCGCTGACTCCCGGCGAGGAGATCGAACATCGTCGTCTTGCCGGCGCCGTTGGGCCCGACGAGCCCCACGATCTCGCCCGTGCCGACCGCGAAGGACAGACCGTCGACCGCCGCCTGGCCGCCGAAGCGCTTGACCACGGAGGCGACGCTGAGCAGCGGCTGCCCGGGACCGTGCGGCTTCGGTCCGGACTTGGCCCTTGGGGATAGGTTGAGCATGGCTTGATCTTTGCTGCGGCGCGGGAGCTTATGCAATCCTCCGATCGCGGTGAGGACGATCCCTGTGGTGGATGATGGATTCGACCTCTTCGACCTGCGCGTCGATGTGATCGTGCCCGCGGGTGTCCCGATCCATTGCGGCGCGAAGCCCGGCGACCATTTCGAACTGCGGGGCGAGATGCTCACGCTGCCGCCCGGCCAGGGCATCTCGATCTACTCGCTGGCGGCGGTGCTCCCGCTCCTCGCCGCCAAGCAGCGCCCGAGCCACGCCAACGACTGGATGACGAGCGACGCCGAGGTGGCCTGCCCGGATCCGAACTGCGGCAGCCGGATGCGCATCAGCCGGATCGGCGCCCGGCGCTTCAGCCACGCCGCCACGACGGCCGTGCCCCTGCCGGAGCCGGGGGGTCGCGATGATCGAACGGGCTGATCTCCGCCCCGGCTATGCGATCTCGCGCGTGATCCGCGGCAACTGGCAACTCGCCGGCGGCCACGGGGCGATCGGCGAGGCCGCGGCGCTCGACGCGCTCGAAGCCGCCTTCGACGCCGGGCTCACCACGTTCGACTGCGCCGACATCTACACGGGCGTCGAGGCCCTGATCGGCGCCTTCCGGGCCCGGCTCGCGGCGCGGCGCGGCGCCGAAGCGGTCCGTGCCCTCAAGGTCCACACGAAGCTCGTGCCGGACCTCGACAGGCTCGCCACGATCTCGAAACCCGACCTCGAGACCATCGTCGATCGGTCCCTGCGGCGGCTCGGGGTCGAGCGGCTCGACCTCGTGCAGTTCCACTGGTGGGACTATGCGGTGCCGGGCGCCATCGACGCCTTCGTCTGGCTCGACGAGATCCGCAGGGCCGGCAAGATCCACTTGCTCGGCGGCACCAACTTCGACACCGCCCACACCGCGGCTGCGCTCGACGCCGGCGTTCCACTGGCGTCGATGCAGACCCAGTATTCGCTGCTCGACCGGCGGCCCGAGCATGGCCTCGCGGCGCTCTGCGCGGCGCGGGGCGTGGGCCTGCTGGCCTACGGCACCGTGGCGGGCGGCTTCCTCGGCGACCGATGGCTCGGACGGGCCGAGCCGACGGGACCTTTCGAGAACCGATCGCTGACGAAATACAAGCTCATCATCGACGATTGCGGCGGCTGGGCGCCGTTCCAGACGCTGCTCCGGGCCTGCCGCGGCGTCGCCGACCGGCACGGGGTCGACATCGCCACGGTGGCGAGCCGCTACGCGCTCGACCGACCCGGCGTGGTGGCCGTCATCGTGGGCGGGCGCAGCCCCGACCACGCGCGCGCCAATGCCGACATCGGCGCGCTGCGGCTCACCGCCCAGGATCGTGCCGATCTCGACGCCGTGCTGGCGCGCCGGCGGGGACCCGAGGGCGACGCCTACGCACTCGAGCGCGACCGCATCGGACGGCACGGCGCCGTGATGAAGTACAATCTCAACGCCGCCCCGCACTGAGGACCCGTCCCCATGTCCCATCTCTCATCGGCCTCCGTCGCCGCCCTCGCCCTCCTCGCCGCCGCGGCTCCGGCCCGCGCGGCCGACTGCACGATCCCGATCGGGGTCGTGATGGAGCTGACCGGGCCGGCCGGCGAATACGGGCAGGCGGGCGCCAAATCGGTCGAGATGGCGTTCCGCGACATGAACGCCGCCGGCGGCGCGCGGGGTTGCACGCTGGTCGCCGACACGCGGGACTCGCACAGCACCGGGACGCTGGCGGTCGACGCCGCCCAGCAACTCGTCCAGGTCCGGCACGTGCCGGTCATCATCGGCGGAATCATCTCATCGGTGACGATCCCGATCCTCACCGCCGTGACGGCCCCCGCCAAGGTGGTTCAAGTGTCGCCGGCGTCGTCGTCGCCGACCCTCACGCAACTCGGGCGCGAGGGGAAGTCGAACGGGATCTTCTTCCGCACCATCACGTCGGACGCGCTCCAGGGCGTCGCGGCGGCGCGCTATGCGGTCGACAAGGGATTCAAGAAGCTGGCCATCGTGGCGGTCAACAACGACTTCGGCGTCAACCTCGCCAGGGAGTTCTCGGCCGCCTACACGGCGCTCGGCGGCACGATCAGCTCCACGACGCCCTACAACGAGAAGCAGTCGAGCTACGATTCCGAGGCCACGGCCGCCATGGCGGGCGATCCCGACGGGCTCTACCTCATCTCAACCCCGGTCGACGGCGCCACGATCGCCCGGGCGTGGATCTCGGGCGGCGGGCCGCAGAAGTTCCTGCTCAACGACGGCATGAACAGCACGGACTTCATCGGCAGCGTCGGGCCACAATACCTCAAGGAGGCCTACGGTACGTCGTCGGGCACGACCCCCACCGCCTCGACGCGCTACTTCGACGACACGTACAAGGCCTTCTCGGGCTTCGACCCGGCCAATCCAGCCGCCGATCGCTCCTACGACGCGGGCGCCATCGTGGGGCTCGCGGTCGCGGCGGCGGGGTCGACGGAGCCGCTGGCGATCCGCGACGCCATCTTCAAGGTGACGGACCCGAACGGGACGCCGGTCGGCGCCGGCCCGGAGGAGTTCACGAAGGCGCTGTCGCTCATCAAGGACGGCAAGCCGATCCGCTACGAGGGCGTCATCGGCCCGGTGACCTTCGACCGATACGGCGACATCACCGGCCCATTCCGCCTGTGGATGATCGCCGACGGCAAGGTCGTCACCACGGGCGAGATGAGCACCGACGCCGTCAACGCCCTCAAGGCAAAGATCGCGGGCCGGTGAGCGAGAACCCGGCTGGCCCGCGTCCCTCCGGCGCTCTGCCCCGCGTCGCGCTCGCCCCGGGCCTGACGATCCCGCGGATCGTCACCGGCCTGTGGCAGGTCGCCGACCAGGAGCGCGCCGGCCCATCGCTCGACCCGGAGCGCGGGGCCGACGCGCTCGCCGCCTACGCGGCCGCGGGCTTCGACGCCTTCGACATGGCGGACCATTACGGGAGCGCCGAGGTGATCGCCGGCCGCCTCCTGTCGCGCCCCGCCGTGGCCGGGACCGAACGGCCGCGGGCCTTCACGAAATGGTGCCCCGAGCCGGGCGCGATGACGCGGGACGTCGTGCGGGCCGGCGTCGAGCGGTCGCGGGCCCGGCTCGGGGTCGCGCGCATCGACCTCCTGCAGCTCCACTGGTGGACCTTCGAGCACCTCGCCTATCTCGACGCCGCCCGCGAACTCGCGGCGCTGCGGACCGACGGGCTGGTCGCCCATCTCGGCACCACCAACTTCGACACCGCGCACCTCAACGTCCTCCTCGGCCAGGGCGTGCCGGTCCTCACCAACCAGGTCTCCTTCTCGCTGCTCGACCGGCGTGCCGCCGGCGCGATGAGTGCGTTCTGCCTCGCGCACGGCGTGAGACTCCTGGCCTACGGGACGCTGGCGGGCGGCCTCCTGTCGGAGCGCTGGCTCGGCGTGCCGGAGCCCGATGCGGGCGCGCTCTCCGACTGGAGCAAGAGCAAGTACAAGCGCTTCGTCGACGCCATCGGCGGCTGGGCTCTGTTCCAGGGCATCCTCGCGGCTGCCGACGGGGTGGCGAAACGCCATGGCGTGTCGATCGCCAACGTGGCCACACGCTGGGTGCTGGACCATCCCGCCGTCGCGGCCGTCGTCGTCGGAGCGCGGCTCGGCGAGAACCAGCACCGGGAGGACAATCGCCGGGCGTTCGACTTCGCCCTCGACGACCGCGACCGCGCCGCACTCGACGTGGCGCTGGCGGCGGCGCGGGCCATCCCGGGCGATTGCGGCGACGAGTATCGCCGCCCGCCCTTCCTCACCGCCTCGGGCGACCTCAGCCACCACCTCGCCGCCATACCGACCTACTTCACCGCGCAGCCCGTGGCGGGACGGGCCGGCCGCCTGCGGGTCGATTCGGGCAGCGTCTGGGAGCCGATCGCCGGCTATTCCCGAGCGGTTCGCGTCGGCGATCGCATCCTGGTCAGCGGCACAACGGCGACACAGGGGAGCGGCGACGTCGTGTGCCCGGGGGACCCGGCCGGTCAGGCCACCTTTATCCTCGACAAGATCGCCGCCAGCCTGTCGGCCCTGGGCGGCACGATGGCGGACGTGGTCCGCACCCGCGTCTACCTCGCCGACGCCGACGATTGGGAGCCGGTGTCGCGCGCCCACGGCCGCGCCTTCGGCGACGTCCGTCCCGCCAACACGCTGGTCGAGGTCGGGCGGCTCGTCGGCGACTACAGGGTCGAGATTGAGGCGGAAGCCGTCGTGGGATGAGATGGCCGCCGCCCGGCTCCGCCTGCGCTCGCCGACGACGCTCTCACGATGTGTGCCGTCCCGCGGGGGAGGCCTCCCGGGAGATTCCTGAGTCTCCTCCGCCGTGAGCGACGTCCGCGTCGGACCTCCGGTCAGCCGGCTTCGCCGCCGTCGAGAGGCTCGCGCCTGACGTGGACGGAGCCGTCGGCCGGGCGGTCGTTGGCGAGCGGGTGAACCGGCGGGATCAGGGCGGCGGCCAGCTGCAGGTGGCCGGAGATCACGCCTTTCATGGCGATCATCTCGTCGGCGATGCGCTGCAGTTTCCGGGCTGGTCCCTGCACCAGCAGCACCTCGAGGGTCTGGTTCTGCTCGAGGTGCACGTGCAGCGACGAGATCACCTCGTCGATGTGGCGGCGCTGCAGATCCGCCAGCTTCTGCTGAATCCCGGCCGCCAGATGGTTGTAGAACAGCGTGACGGTGCCGACCATCATGCGGTCGCCCAGTTTCTGCCGGTGGTCGGTCAAGGCCCGGTGCAGCATGCTGGAGACCGCCTGCGACCGGCTGGCGAAGCCGCGTGAGCCGACCATCAGGTCGAGCTCCTGCAGCAGGTCCTCGGCCAGCGAGATGCTGATGCGGCTGACCAGCGCCCGCCCTCCCGCCGCCGCCTCGCGCGGGGGCGATTGAGGTGAGGCGGACGCGATCCGGTCGGTCGTCGATTCTGACATGAGGGTCCAGGTCACTGTGATTGTGGCACGATGATTGCTCGAGTTGAGGCCGTAACACGATTACTGACAATCGTACTACGGTATCGAAGGAAGCCGCCATGTCTGCCTTGCCGTTCGACGCTATCAGACGCCTCGCCCGTGGTGCAGCTTTGAGCATCGGGCTGGCCGCCGCGGTGCTGGCGCCCGGGTCCTCCGCCAGCGCCGAGCCCCTCAAGATCGGCTACAGCGACTGGCCGGGCTGGGTCGCTTGGCAGGTCGCCATCGACAAGGACTGGTTCAAGGCGGCCGGGCTCGACGTCGATTTCGAGTGGTTCGACTATTCGGCGTCGATGGACGCCTTCGCGGCCGGCAAGCTCGATGCCGTCACGGTGACCAACGGTGACGCCCTGGTGATGGGCGGCAACGGCGCCAAAAGCGTCATGGTGATGCTGACGGACTACTCGAACGGCAACGACATCATCGTCGGCAAGCCCGGCACCAAGACCATCGCCGACCTCAAGGGCAAGAAGGTGGGCCTTGAGGTCGGTCTGGTCGAGCACCTGTTGCTGATCAACGGCCTGAAGAAGGCCGGCATGAGCGAGAGCGACGTGACGCTCGTCAACGCCAAGACGAACGAGACCCCCCAGGTGCTGGGCTCCGGCGATGTCGCCGCCATAGGGGCCTGGCAGCCGATCGCCGGAGAGGCGATGCGCGGGTCGCCCGGTGCGCATCCCCTCTACACGTCGGCCGACCAGCCGGGGCTGATCTACGACGTCGTCGCCGTGTCGCCCGCGAGTCTCGCCGCGCACCGTGCCGACTGGATCAAGCTCGCGACGGTGTGGGACAGGGTCGTCGCTTACATCGATGACCCGAACACCCAGCCCGACGCCGTCAAGATCATGGCGGCGCGCGTCGGCGTCGAGCCCGCGACCTACCTGAAGCTGCTCAAGGGGACCAAGCTCCTCGATCTCAAGGCCGGCAAGGCCACGATGGTCGACGCCGACGGCTTCGGCTCGCTCTACGGCTCCTCGCGCAACGCCGATACGTTCAACGTGGCCAACAACATCTACAAGGAGAAGCAGGCGGTCGACAGCTACATCGATCCCAGCATCACCGTCGGTAAATGAGCCCGCCGTGACGGCAGCCGAGACCCTCGCGTCACCCGCCGTGGCCGGGGAGCGCGCCCGGCCCCGGCGGGCGCGGGTCCGCCGGCATCCCGGCCGCACTCTCGCGGTCCTGTCCTTCGTCCTGCCGCTGCTGGGATGGTGCGTGGTCTCCTACGTGCCGGCGGTGTGGCACCCGCTGATGCTGGTGATCGATCCCGGCGAGGTCGACTACCTCGAGCCGGGGATGCGGATGGACCGTGGAGCCTTCGCGGCGGCGGCGGCGACCGCCCGGACGGCGCAGACGGCGCCACCCCAGGGGGTGCCGGCCAACCCCGTCTACCTGCCGGCGCCGCACGAGGTCGCGGTCGCGCTCTGGACGGCGCTGACCGCCGCCCCCGTGCAACGCGACGTCCCGACGCTGCCGCAGAGTCTCTGGCACAGCATCCAGGTGATCTTCTGGGGGTTCCTCCTGTCGTCCGCCGTCGGGGTGCCGCTCGGGGTGCTCTGCGGCGCCTCCAAGGTGTTCGGCGGGCTCGTCGAGCCCTTCATCGACTTCTTCCGCTACATGCCGGCGCCGGCCTTCGGTGCCCTGATGGTGGCGATCCTCGGCATCTATGACGGACCGAAGATCGCCATCATCGTGATCGGCACCTTCTTCCAGCAGGTCTTGATCATCGCCAACACGACCCGGCAGGCGGACCTCACCCTGATCGAGGCCGCGCTGACGCTCGGCGCCCGCAGGCGGCGGCTCCTGACCCATGTCGTCGTCCCGGCCGTCATGCCGCAGCTCTACCGCGACCAGCGCATCCTGCTCGGCTGGGCCTGGACCTACCTGATCGTGGCCGAACTGATCGGCACGTCGTCCGGCATCACGTTCTTCATCACCCAGCAGGCGCGCTACCAGCACTTCGAGAACGTCTACGGCGCCATCCTGATCATCGGGCTGGTCGGTTCCCTGACCGACGTCGCACTGGCGCGCCTCGGGCGCTGGCTGTTCCCCTGGGACCCGGTGAACCGGTGACCGGCTCCGCCCTCCCCGCCGGTCCCGAGGCCCTGATCCCGTCTGACGCCGTCAGGGCGCGCCTGGCCAAGCTGAAAGCCCGCGAGGTGGTGTTGCGCGTCGAGGGTCTGGGGAAGACCTTCACGGGCCAGGACGGCCGCGAGATCGTGGCGCTGCGCGACATCGACGTGACGACGCACCGCCGCGAATTCCTCTGCGTGGTAGGGCCGTCGGGCTGCGGCAAGTCCACCTTCATCCGCATCCTGGCCGGGTTGGAGACCGCCACGGCGGGTGCGGTGTCGATCGACGGGCGACCGGTCGCCGGCCCCGGCGCCGACCGCGGGATGGTGTTCCAGGGCTACACGCTGTTTCCGTGGCTGACGGTGCTGGGCAACGTCATGTTCGGCCTGCGCATGAACGACCACGAGCGCCGCGAAGCTGAGCGCGAAGCGCGCCAATGGCTCGACCTCATCGGCCTCGCATCCTTCGCCGACGCCTACCCGCACCAGCTCTCCGGCGGCATGAAGCAGCGCGTCGCCATCGCCCGCGCCCTCGCCAACAAGCCCCGCATCCTGCTGATGGACGAGCCCTTCTCGGCCCTCGACGCGCAGGCCCGCGCCAAGATGCAGGCCTACCTGCTCGAGATCTGGAAGAAGATCGACATCACGGTCGTGTTCATCACGCACGATCTCGACGAAGCGGTGCTGCTGGCCGACCGCATCCTGGTGCTGAAAGCCCATCCGGGCGAGATCGCCGACTTCATCGAGGTGCCGGTGGCGCGGCCCCGCCACGCCGCGCAGGCCGTCGAGCCGCCGTTCCTGGCGACCCGGGCGCGGCTCGACGCCCTGATCCATCCGCCGGCGGCGGACGTCGAGGACGCGGGGGCGACCGTGCTGCGCCTCGTCGCTGCCGACGACGAGGTCGAGTGATGGTGTGGGGGCAGTGCAGCTGGGAGGAAATCCCGCAGGTCCTCGCCGAGGCCGGGGATGCCGCGATCCTGCCCGTGGGGGCGACGGAGCAGCACGGCCCCCACCTCGGCTGCGGCATGGACACCAGCATCGTCGAGAAGCTCTGCGCGGAGGTCTGCGCCCGCACCCGGGTGCCGATGCTGCCCGCCCTCGCCTACGGCTGCTCGATCGGCCACAGCCGGCGCTGGCCCGGCACCATCGCGCTTCCCCCGGTGCTGCTCATCGAGATCGTCACGGCGATCGGCACCTGGGCCCATGCCTCGGGCGTGCGCCGTCTGTTCATCGTCAACGGCCACGTGACCAACCACGCGCCGCTGCGCTGCGCGCTGGAGACTCTCCGGGCATCGCACGACGACCTGATGGTCGCCGTCATCGACACGGCGCGGATCAGCGATCGGGTGCGCGAGGCCCACGGCCGCGACGCCGCCGACTGGCACGCCAACGACGCCGAGACCTCGCTCATGATGGCGATCGACCCCGCCCTCGTGCGTCCCGACCGGATCGCCGATGCGGACGACCCGGACCGGACGGTCGGGCTGGTCTTCGCCCATCCGGTCAACCGCACAAGCCTCAATGGTGTGACCGGCCGGCCCTCGGCCGCGAGCGCCGCCAAGGGCCGCGGACTCTTCGGCATGATGGCCGACGACCTCGCCGACATCGTGCGCCGCGGCCTTCGCGAGTCGCCACCGCTCGACCAGGCCTACGGCGACCCGGCGCCATCGGCCGCGACAGCCCCCCACCATGAAGGCCCGCCATGACGCCCGGTGACTCCGTTCAATCCATCATGGACGACCTGCGCCGCCGCGGCGTCCGCTACTGCATCGGCGCCTATGTCGACATCCACGGCGCGCAGAAGGGCAAGGTCGTGCCCATCTCCCATCTCGGCCATATGGCGCACGGCTCGGAACGCTACACCGGCTACGCGCTCGACGGGCTCGGACAGGCGCCGAACGAGGACGAACTCGCCTCCGTGCCGGACCTCTCCCACATCATCCAGCTGCCGTGGGAGCCGAAGCTCGCCTGGATGCCCGCGGACCTCACCTTCCAGGGACAGCCCTACGGGCTCTCGACCCGGGTGGCCCTGAAGCGCGTGCTCGCCGAGGCCGCCGCCATGGGGTTCGACTTCAAGCTCGGGATCGAGTGCGAGGTGTTCCTGCTCCGCAAGGCCGCCGACGGCTCGCTGGAAGTGCCCCACGCGACGGACAACCTCGTCAAGCCCTGCTACGACATCAACGGCTTCGTCAGCAACTTCGCCTGGCTCGACCGTGTCGCCAGCACCATCGACGATCTCGGCTGGGACCTCTACTCCTTCGACCACGAGGACGCCAACGGCCAGTTCGAGTTCGACTTCAACTATGCCGATGCCATGACGACCTGCGACCGCCTCACCTTCTTCCGCTTCATGGCCAAGAAATACGCGGAGGACGAAGGCCTGATCGCCACCATGATGCCCAAGCCCTTCGCCGACAAGACAGGCAACGGCGCGCATTTCAACATGTCGCTCGCCGAGCGCGGCACGGGGCGGAACCTGTTCGCCTGCGCGCCGGACCAGGACCCGCGCGGGCTCGGCCTGACCGAGACCGGCTATCACTTCATCGGCGGCGTCCTGAAGCACGGCCGTGCGCTCTGCGCCGCCTTCGCGCCCACGGTCAACAGCTACAAACGGCTGATCCGGCAGGGCGCCATGTCGACCTTCTCCTGGGCGCCGGTGTTCAACTCCTTCGGCTCGAACAACCGGACGAACTCGGTGCGCGTGCCGGCGGGCGGGGGACGCTGCGAGTCGCGCAACGCGGATGGCTCGGTGAACCCCTACCTGGCCGCCGCCCTGGTGCTGGCGGCCGGGCTCGAGGGCATCCGCGAGCGCATCGACCCGGGCCAGCCCAACGAGGACAACCTCTACGCCATCTCGGAGGCGGAGCGCCTGCGGCGCGGCATCGCCTTCCTGCCGCAGACCCTGCAGGAGGCCGTGCAGGCCTTCGCCGACGACCCCTTCATCGCCGAGACGCTCGGCCGGCCGCTGCGCGACGAGTTCATCCGCTACAAGTCGGAGGAATGGCGCGACTACCACCAGACCGTCAGCGCGTGGGAGACCGCGCGCTACAGCGCCATGTTCTGAGGGTCCCGGAGATGCCTGAGCACGATCCGTCCCCCGGCACGGCCGATCCCTATGGCGCCCAGGCTCATGCGCGGGCCATGGCGGGCACCGCGGTGCCGTCGATGCCCGTCGTGCCGGCCACCGCGGCGGTCGGGCTGCCGCCCGGCGTGTCGGCCGAGGCGGCCGTCTGGGAGGAGACGATCGCGGGGGGCGGCTATGCGGCTCGGCAGCTCGCGCGCGGGACGCGGCTGCGCCTCGTCGACCTCGCGGGCGACGCCTGCGTGTCGCTCCTCGTCTTCAACGCCGAGCGGACCGTCGAGCGGCTGAACGTGGCCGACACGGTCAAGGTGCAGTGGAACGCCTATCTCGGGCCGGGTCGCCTGCTCCTGTCCGACATGGGCCGTGTCATGCTCAGCATCGTCGAGGACGACGCGGGCACCCACGACGCCTTCTGCGGCGCGTCCAGCGAGGGCAGCAATGCGCGTCGCTACGGCAGCGGTGCCAACCACGGCGCCCACCCCAACGCGCGCGACCGCTTCAAGATCGCGGTGGCGAAATACGGGATGGGCCGGCGCGATGTCCACCCCTGCATCAACCTGTTCAAGGGTGTCGTCGTCGAGCCCGCTGGCACGACGCGCTTCGAGGGTGGGCCGTTCGCACCGGGCCGCGCCGTGACGTTGCGCGCCGAGATGGCCGTGATACTCGTCCTGGCCAATTGTCCGCACGTGCTCGACCCGCGGGCCGCCTACACGGTAACCCCGGTCCGGGCGACGGCCTGGCGCGACCGGGTCACGCCGGAGGACGACCCGATCCGCCGGGGCTCGCCGGAAGCGACCCGCGCGTTCCTCAACACCGAAGACTATCATCGCCGGTAGAGCCGTGCCGCTCGCCCCGGCTCGCGCCGCAGCTCCACGGCGTCGTCGTCGAGCATCGTCACGCGATCAGGTGACTCCACCTGATCGCGATCTCGTCCAGAAGGGTAGGCCATGACGAACGACCACGCCGCCGCGGGCCTGCCCGGCCCCGTCGTGCACGACGAGATCGTCCCGGCGCGGGCGCCCTGGGTCTTCGACATCAGGGCTGGCCAGACCCTGCGCATCGTCGATCTCGAGGGCAACCAGGCGGTCGACTTCCTCATGTACGCGACCGCCGACGACGCCGAACGCTACAGCGCGCAGGACACCATCGCCGCGCAGCGCAACCTCTTCCTGCGGGAGGGCGCGACGCTGCTCTCCAACGAGGGCCGGCCGATGATGCGGATCACCGGGACCTCCGTCGCCTATCACGACACGATCGGGGGCGCCTGCTCCTGCGAGTCGAACACCCTGCGCTACGGGCACCACACCAAGGGCCAGCACGCCTGCGTCGACAATTTCCTCGACGCCAACGCCAGGGCTGGGCGCAGCAAGCGCGACATGGTGTCGAACGTCAACTGGTTCATGAACGTGCCCGTCGAACCCGATGGCGCGCTCGGCATCGTGGACGGCATCTCGGCACCGGGCCTCCACGTCGACCTCCGGGCCGCCATGGACGTCACCGTGGTGGTGTCCAACTGTCCGCAGGTCAACAACCCCTGCAACGGCTTCGACCCGACCCCGGTCCGCATGATCGTCAGCGACTAGGCGCATGTTCGGGACCGTCCTCATCGCCAACCGGGGCGCCATCGCTTGCCGCATCGGCCGAACGCTGCGCCGCATGGGGGTGAGGTCCGTGGCGGTCTTCAGCGACGCCGATATCGGCTCGGCCCACGTGTCGATGGCGGACGAGGCCGTCCGCATCGGCCCACCCTCGCCGTCGGAGAGCTACCTCGACGTCGATGCCATCCTGGCCGCGGCCCGGCGCACCGGGGCAGAGGCCATCCACCCGGGCTATGGCTTCCTGTCGGAGAACGCCGACTTCGCCGAGCGCTGCGGCGCGGCCGGCCTCGCCTTCATCGGACCCACGCCGGCCAACATGCGGGCGTTCGGTCTGAAACACGCCGCCCGGCGGCTCGCGGCGGAACAGGGGGTGCCGCTGGCGCCGGGGACCGGCCTGTTGCGCGATCCCGGCGAGGCCGTGGAGGCGGCCCGGACCCTCGGCTTTCCCGTGATCCTGAAGGCCACGGCCGGCGGGGGCGGCATCGGCCTGCGGGTCTGCGGCGACGCCGCCGCCGTGGCGGCGGGCTTCGCCAGCGTGGCGCGGCTCGGTGCCGGCAATTTCGGCGAAGGCGGCGTCTTCCTCGAGCGCTACGTCGCCCGGGCCCGGCACATCGAGGTCCAGGTCTTCGGCGACGGGCGCGGCCGCGTGGTCGCCCTCGGAGAGCGGGACTGCTCGCTGCAGCGCCGCAACCAGAAGGTCGTCGAGGAGACGCCCGCCCCGCACCTGCCGGGCGCGACACGCGCCGCGATGATGGAAGCGGCCGTCCGGCTGACGGCCGCCGCGCAGTACCGGTCCGCCGGCACGGTCGAGTACCTCTACGACGCCGGTCGCGACGACTTCTTCTTCCTCGAGGTCAATACGCGGCTGCAGGTGGAACACGGCGTGACCGAGCAGGTGACCGGCGTCGACCTCGTCGAGTGGATGGTGCGCGAGGCCGCCGGCGAACCCGGCGTGCTCGACTGCTGGGACGGCCGCAGCCGCGGCGCCGCCATCCAGGTCCGCCTCTATGCCGAGGACCCGGCGCTCGACTACCGGCCGAGTTCCGGCACCCTGACGGAGGTGGTCTTCCCGGAGGACGCCCGCGTCGACGGCTGGGTGGCGGCGGGCACGGAGGTCAGCGCCTTCTACGATCCCATGCTGGCCAAGCTGATCGTCACGGCGCCCGACCGCGCCGAGGCGGTCCGGAGCCTCGCCCGCGCGCTCGAAGCCACCCGGCTCGCCGGGATCGAGACGAACCTCGATTGGCTGCGCACGGTCGTCCGCAGCCCCGCTTTCGTGGCGGGCGAAGTCTCGACGGGCAGCCTCGCGGCGGTGGTCCATAGGCCCAGGACGGTCCGGGTCATGGCGGCCGGCGCGGCCACGACGGTGCAGGACTACCCGGGACGGATCGGCTACTGGTCCATCGGCGTGCCGCCGTCGGGCCCCATGGATGCGCTCAGCTTCCGCATCGGCAACCGCCTGCTCGGCAATCCGGATGGAACAGCGGGGCTGGAGATCACGGCGGCGGGGCCGACGCTGCTGTTCAACGTGGCGGCGCGCATCTGCCTGACCGGCGCCGCCTTCGCGGCGAGCCTCGACGAGAGTCCCGTCCCCTTCTGGCGGGTGGTCGACGTCGCCGCGGGTCAGACGCTCAGGATCGGACGTGTCCAGGGTGCGGGCTTGCGAGCCTACCTGCTCGTCGCCAGTGGCTTCGACACGCCCATCTACCTCGGCAGCCGCAGCGCCTTCACCCTGGGCGGCTTCGGAGGCCATGCCGGCCGCGGCGTCGTCACGGGGGACACGCTCCACCTCGCGAGCGGTGAGGCGCCGGAACCGCGGTCGATCGCGCTGCGCCCCGCCATCGCGGAGAGCTGGTCCATCCGCGTCCTGTCAGGACCGCATGGCGCGCCGGACTTCTTCACGGCCGACGATATCGCGATGATCTGCGCCGCCGACTGGACCGTGCACTACAACTCAAACCGGACGGGCGTGCGCCTCAGCGGCCCCAAACCCGCCTGGGCGCGCCGGGACGGGGGTGAAGCCGGCCTGCACCCCTCCAACATCCACGACAACGCCTACGCGATCGGCGCGGTCGATTTCACCGGCGACATGCCCATCATCCTCGGGCCCGACGGGCCTTCGCTCGGGGGTTTCGTCTGCCCCTTCGTGATCATCGCGGCCGACCTCTGGATGGTGGGGCAGCTGGCCCCCGGCGACCGCGTGCGCTTCGTCGTCGTGGTCGACGAGGCGGCACATCGAGCGGAGCTCGCCCAGAACGAGGCCGTCGAGCACGGCGGGAACGCAGCCGCGATCGACGACCCGCCCGCGGCGGCGCCACCCCCCTCCCCCGTGCTGGCCAGGATCGAGCCCAGCGGCGAGCGGCCGCTCGCGCTCTACCGGCGCCAGGGCGATCACCGTCTCCTGGTCGAATACGGCCCGATCGTGCTCGACCTCGAGCTTCGCCTCAGGGTGCATGCCCTGATGCTGGCGATCGAGCGTCTGGCCCTGCCGGGCATCATCGACGTCACGCCCGGCATCCGCTCGCTGCAGATCCACCACGACCCATCGACGTTGTCGCAAGGCCGGTTGATCGCGGCACTCCGGGAGGCCGAAGAGACGCTCGGCACGTTCGACGGCTTCGAGATCCCCTCCCGCATCGTGCACCTGCCGCTGAGCTGGGGCGACCCTTCGATCGCCGCGACGATCGAGAGATACAGCCAATCGGTGCGCGACGATGCGCCCTGGTGCCCCGACAACATCGACTTCATCCGACGCATCAACGGCCTCGGCAGCGTCGACGACGTCCGCCGCACCGTCTTCGACGCCACCTATCTCGTGATGGGGCTCGGGGACGTGTACCTCGGCGCGCCGGTCGCGACCCCGATCGACCCGCGTCACCGGCTCGTCACCACCAAGTACAATCCGGCGCGGACCTGGACGCCGCCCAACGTGGTGGGGATCGGCGGTGCCTACCTCTGCATCTACGGCATGGAGGGGCCGGGCGGCTACCAGCTGTTCGGACGCACCATCCAGGTGTGGAGCACCTACCGGCAGACCGCCTCCTTCACCGAGGACAAACCCTGGCTGCTCCGCTTCTTCGACCAGATCCGCTTCTTCCCCGTGTCGGCCGACGAACTTCAGGACTGGCGGCGCGACTTTCCGCTCGGTCGGCGCGACATCCAGATCGAGCCGACGACGTTCCGCTTGGCCGAGTACCGGGCTTTCCTCGCCGAACACCGCGGAGGCATCGACGCCTTCACAACGATGCGGCAGGCGGCCTTCGCGGCGGAGCGCGCGGACTGGGAAGCCCGGGGTGAGTTCTCGCGGGTGGAGGCGCTGGCGGAGACAGGTGCGGACGGAGCCGCCGTCGCCGTCGCGGCCGTGCCGGCGGGGTGTGACCCGATCGAGGCGCCGTTCGGGGGCAGCGTCTGGCGGCTCACCGTCGCGGTGGGCGAGCGGGTGGAGGCGGGAGCCGTCGTGGCGATCATCGAGGCCATGAAGACGGAATGCGCCGTCGAGAGTCCGGTCGCGGGCACGATCGCCGCCATCTTCGTCGCCGAACGCGCCCCTGTCGCCGCCGGCACGCCGCTGATGGCGATCGAGCCCTCCGGCTGAGCCACGGTCATCGGACGCCGAGGCGAAAACGAGGCGTTCCGCACCTCGCGTGCGGTCGCGGCATCCTCGACCTCGATCCATACCTCGCGTCCGTGCCCCCGGGGACAACCGTGTGCGACGGCCTCGGGCACGGGCAGGCGTTGCTCCTCGCCATGTCTCCGACCTCCGACGAGGAAGCGTCGTCCTCACTACGACGCCGTTGCGATAAACCGGTTTATTAAACCGGTTTCGTGTGCGAGGTTTGTGGTCATGAGGCAGGCTGCTACCATCCGAGATGTCGCTGCCGCCGCCGGCGTTTCGTCGGCCGCAGTCTCTCGCCATCTCAACAAGCAGGTGGTGTTGTCCGCTTCAACGGCTGCCCGCATCGATCGAGCGTGCGCGTATCTCGACTATCGACCCAACCAGCTTGCCAAGCGACTGAGCCTGGGGTTTTCGGAGACGATCGGGCTCGTCACGCCGGAGATCAGCAATCCTTTCTTCGCGACGCTCGCGGCTGCGGCCGAGAACGAGGCTCGGGAGTCCGGCTATTCGCTGCTGATCACCAGTACCAATGGCAATCTCGACCGCGAGATCGCGAACATCGACAGGCTGGCATCGCGCCAAGTCGACGGCATGCTGATCCTCACCAACCGACCCGACGACGGTCGCCTGCGCGATCTGATCGACGGGCGGAGCGACGTGGTCTTACTCGATGAGGACGTGCCCGGCGCCGATGTCGCCCGCATATTCGTCGAAAACGAACAGGGCGCCATGGCGGCTACCCGCGTCCTGATCGACGCGGGGCATCGTCGGATTGCCCATATCGGCGGCCCGAAGGAGCTGTTGAGTGCACGGGAGCGCTTCGCCGGCTTCGCGAAGGCCTTGAGCGGAGCGGGCCTGACCATCGATGCGGCGCTGGTCCGCTTCGGAGCCTACGACCGATCCGACGGTCTCGTCGCAATCCGCGGCTTCCTCGCCCAATCGCCACCGCCGACAGCCGTGTTCACGGGTAGCGACTACATCGCGATCGGCGTTCTGGCGGGGTTGCGCGAGGCGGGATTGTCCGTGCCGGCCGACGTGTCGCTCTCGAGCTTCGACGACATGCCGTTCTCGGACCTGCTGGATCCTCCGCTCACGACGGTACATCAGCCGATCGAGGAGCTTGGGCGACAGGGGGTCCGCACGTTGCTGGGTCAGATCCGAAGCGGTGCCGGAAGCGGCTTGATGCGGCTTCCGACCGCGCTGGTCGAGCGACGCTCCGTGATGCCGCCAAAGCGAACACGACGCAATCGTACGCCGGCGTCGGCCACAGGCACTGCGGCAGGTCAGCCCTAGTCGCACATCCATCACGGGAGAGGGAGTAAGCCATGACGACGATCAAGATGAGTGCCGCACTACTCGTCCTTGCTGTCGCGGCCCCGATCGGGGCAGCCACAGGGACCGCGGCGGCCGACAAATTCAGCGCCGTCTACGTCATGAGCGATAATCTGGGCGACAATGGTTTCAACGACTCGGCGGCTGATGGCTTCCACCGAGCCGAAAAAGATCAGGTTCGCGTCAAATTGCTCCAGGCTTCCCCGAGCGACCCGCAATTGTGGCGCCAGAACCTGGAAACGACCTCCAACAGCGGCGCTTGGAGTGTGATATTCACGGGTCCGGGCATGCACGACAACCTCGCGGCCACGGCCCCTCAGCATCCCAAGCAGAACTACGTGTTCTTCGATGACGAGCTGAAACTGCCCAACGTCCTGTCGGTCAAATACGCACAGAACGAGGGGTCATTCCTAGCCGGCGCACTGGCCGCCTCGGTGGCCACCGACAAGGCAGGTTTCCCGCTCGACACGGGCTCTAAGAAGGTGGGCATCGTGGCGGGCCAGGACCTGCCGATCATCGAAGACTTCATCGTCGGATTCAAGCAAGGCGTCGCCACCATCGACCCGTCGGTGCAGGTCGAGGTCTCCTTCATCGGCAACTTCAACGACGCCCAGAAGGCCTATGACCTGACCCAAAATGCCTTCAACGGTGGCGCGGATGTCGTCTACAACGTGGCCGGACCTGCCGGCCTGGGCATCCTGAAGGCGGCGGCCGACGCCAACCGCTATGCCATCGGAGTCGATTCCGATCAGAACGGCCTCTACCCGAAGAATGTCGTCGCTTCGATGCTGAAGCAGATCGGCAATTCCATCTACGACACCATCGGGCAGATACGGGCCGGGAACGCGCCGTTCGGCACACTCGAGGTCTACGGGTTGAAGAACAATGGCGTTGCGCTGATCTACAACGATGCGCTCGTGCCGGCGTCCGTCAAGGCCAAGGTGGACGGCGCCAAGGCCCAGGTCTTGGCTGGCCAGATCAAGGTGGACTCGGCCTTCAAGAGCCCGTGAGCGGACCTTGACCATCTCGCCTGCCCCTGACGCCTCCACGGCCGAGACGCCGGTCCCGGCGCTGCTGTCCCTGCGCGGCATCGCCAAGCGGTTCGGCGAGAAGCAGGCGCTCCGCGATGTCGATCTCGACGTCGCGGCCGGCGAGGTCCATGTGATCTGCGGCGAGAACGGCGCGGGCAAGAGCACGCTCATGAACATCCTGGCCGGGATCACGCGGCCCGATGCGGGCACCGTGCTGCTCGACGGTCGACCTGTCGCTTTGACGTCGCCGCTCGACGCGGGCCGAGCGGGGATCGGCATGGTCCATCAGCACTTCAAGCTCGTGCCCTCGATGACGGTCGCCGAGAACCTGTCCCTCGGGCACCAGCCGAGATGCTTCGGGCTGATGACGGACCGCCGGGCCATGCGGGCTCGCGCGGCCACGCTCGTCGAACGCTACCGGTTCGACCTCGACCTCGACGTGGCGGTGGGGCGGCTTTCGGTGGGACAGCGGCAAAGGGTCGAGATCCTCAAAGCGCTCGCCTTTGACGCCCGGCTCCTCATCCTGGACGAGCCGACGGCCGTGCTCACGCCGGTGGAAGTGGCCGAATTGCTCGCCATGATCGCCGGTCTCAAGGCGCGTGGCCGTACGATCCTCTTCATCACGCATAAGTTGCAGGAGGCTCAGGCGGTGGCCGACCGCATCACGGTGCTCCGCCAAGGTCTCACGGTGTCGACCCGGGCGGCCAGAGGCGTATCGCAAGCCGAGATCGCCCATGACATGATCGGGCGCGACATCCAGACGGCGCGGCGCAGTCCTCCAGCGTCAGCGGGGGATGCCGAGCCGGTGCTGCGCCTGTCGGAACTGACCATGACGACACCTGGCGGACGGCGGCTGCTCGACCGGGTCAGCCTGGAGATCGCCAGAGGCGAGGTGGTGGGGGTCGCGGGTGTGGACGGCAACGGACAGACCGAACTCGCCGAGACGATCGCGGGCCTGCGGCCGTGCCAAGCGGGACGGATCTGGCTCTCAGGCGTCCGCCTCGACGGCCTCGGCCCCGGCCGGCGGCGGCGCGCGGGACTCGGCTTCATCCCCGAGGACCGGCTCGACCGCGGCTTGAGCGCCACCATGTCGATCGCCGAAAACGTGGCGGCCGGCAATTACCGGCACCAGAGACTTCTGACCTCGCTCGGCCTGATCCGCGGCGCGCGGCGGCGCGCCTTCGCACAGGATGCCATCGACCGGTTCGACATCCGGGGCGCCTCGCCCGACCTGCCGGTCGGACAATTGTCAGGCGGCAACATGCAGAAGGTCGTTATCGCGCGCGAGTTGGCCGGGCGGCCCGCCGCGCTCGTCGTCGCGCAGCCCACGCGCGGGGTCGACATCGGGGCCATGGAGGCCGTGCATCGGCAGATCTTGAACGCGACGCGCGAAGGCTGCGCGGTGCTGCTGATCTCCTCCGAACTGACCGAGATCCTGGCACTCGCCGACCGGATCGCCGTCATCCATCGCGGGCGAATCATGCAGGTACTGGCCCGCCAAGCGGCGACCGAGGAACGGATCGGCCTCTTGATGAGCGGTGCCGAGGCGGGGACGGATTGATGGGCGCGACGCTGCGTCCCTTAGTTCGCGCGATCGGCGCGCCGTTGCTGGCGATCGTGATCGCGATGGGGTTGGGCTTTCTCCTGGTCGTCGCCGTGAGCGACGATCCCATCCTGGCCTACCGGGATCTCCTCTTCGCCAACTTCGACTCGTCCGCCAACTTCTCCCTCTTCGTCAACCGGACGATGCCGCTCCTCCTGGTCGGGCTCGGCGTTGTGTTCTCGTTCCGTGCCGGCGTGT
Organism: Lichenihabitans sp.; assembly: GCA_965214345.1. Classification (GTDB taxonomy): domain Bacteria; phylum Pseudomonadota; class Alphaproteobacteria; order Rhizobiales; family Beijerinckiaceae; genus Lichenihabitans. The sequence continues at coordinate 310,726 of CBDCBJ010000002.1, forward strand.
TCAACGTCGGCGGCGAGGGCCAGCTCTACCTCGGGGCCATCGCGGCAACCGCGACGACGCTCTGGGCGCCGGCCTTGCCAGGGCCGCTCCTCGCGGCTGCCGCGATCCTGGCGGGCGTCGCGGCGGGTGCCGCCTTGAGTGTCAAATCGCTTGGAACCGTGACCCCTGTTTCGCGTCGAATACCGACCCCTTGGAAGACCGGGCCGAGCTTATCCACGTGGGGGCATAGGAGGGACCCGCGCCCGGAGCGCAGCGCTTTTGCGTTGCGCGAAGCGGAGGGCGTGGGAGGTGCCTGTGCGCCCACGTGGGTAAGCTCGGAGGCCGACCTCAGCTTCGTGTTTTGAAGCGCCAGCTGGTATTGCCGGTCTCAATGATGTCGCAATGGTGGGTGAGGCGATCAAGCATTGCTGTGGTCATTTTGGCGTCGCCAAAGATCTGAGGCCAATCGGCGAAGGCGAGATTGGTCGTGATCAGCAGCGAGGTGTTTTCGTAAAGCTTGCTGATGAGGTGGAACGTAATTGCTCACGGGGTCGACATGCCGTTCAAGCTGGCAGGCTGATCGTCTCGCCTTTCAGCGTGAGGCGGATGGCGTCGATGGCGCGGACGGCGCGTCGTCGTGCGGTCTCGATGACGGACCTGGTGTCGGCGTAGAGATGAGCGCCCCACTCCTGGCGAAAGCCGTTGGTGATCTTGCGGTAGACCGCGCAGGGTCGCAGCGCGCGCTCCGACCCGTTGTTCGTGGCCTCCAGATCCCGGTTCTGGACGAAGACGAAGAGCTGGGCTCGGACCTTGAGGATCATGCGTTTGAGCTTGATCCCGGCGGGATGGGTAGGATCGAGCGCCATGATGCGGTCGAGGCGACGCTCCAGGTCGGCCTCGTAGGTTTTCAGGGTTGCGGTCTTGAGGTCTGCCCGCCGCCGCCCGATCGCGCAGGCCCGTTCGAGCAGGTCTTTCAGGCTGGGGCCCAGCACCGCGTCGCCGGCCTCGACGGCGTACTGGACGTCGCGGATCAGGTGCGCCAGGCAGACCTGATGCTCCTTCCTGGCCCATCCCGCCTGAGCGCCGAGGCGGTCCGAGGTCCAGAAGTCGGGGCGGTGATCGCCGAGGAAGGCCTCCACCACCGCCTTGGAGCGATGGGCGTCGGCGACGAAGACGGCGCTGTCGCCGTGATGGAACACCCACAGCCACCAGTTGGCGCGGCCGACCCGCACGCCGGTCTCGTCGGACGCGATCGCGGTGCCGGCGAGCAGGCGCGCCTTGATGAGCGACACCGCGGCCTTGAACGGCGCGGCGCCCGCCGACAGCATGTTGACGAGCGCGCCCTCGCTGATCGTCAGGCCGAACAGGTCGAGGAGCGCGTCGCGCAACCGCCCCAGCGGGATGCCCTGCACCGCGCGCAGATAGATCACGAAGGCGCGGATGTTGGCGCCGAACGGCGAGCCCGGTTCCAGACCTGCGGGCGCCTGCGCCTTGAAGCGCCTGGCGCAGCACGGGCATATGCCGCCATGCAGCGACACGCGCGTCACGTCGGGCTCGATCGTCGGGATCTCCACCCGGTCGTAGGTCTCGCAGGGGCTCTGCTCCGCCCCCGACACGTCGGCCCCGCAGGCCTGGCACGACAGTGCCAGCACGTCGTGGTGGCGGGTGGGGTTGGGATGCAGCAGGCGATGGGCGCCGGAGTGCGGCTTGCCCTTGCGCTTCGGAACCGAGGCCAGCGACGGCTTCTGCCCCTTCGACGGCGGCAGGCTCGAGTTGTCCGGCGTCTTCGTCGGCAGGCCGAGCTTGGCCTCCAACTCCGCGACACGCGCCGCCAAACGCGCGTTCTCGGCCATCAAGGCGGCATTCTGCGCCACCAGCACCTCGATCCGCTCCAACAGAGCGGCGATCAGGGCATCCTTGTCGGTGGGGGCGGCGGGCGTGTTCACGCCACCCTTGATTCACGTCCCAAGGCTGGAGTCGACCGAAAAATCCGACCTCTCCCGCCCGCCCGAACCCGCGTACCTGCCCAGGGGACCTGAGCAATTACGGTGGAACAGCAACTGGCCGCCGGGTTGACTGAAAGGCAGGTAGCCGAGTTCGTCGATGACGATGAGATCGTAGCGCAACAGGTTCTCGGCGAGGCGCCCGCTGCGGCCGGCGGACTTCTCCTGCTCGAGCAGGTTGACCAGATCGACGAGATTGAAGAAGCGCCCCCGTGCCCTGGTGCGGATCACCGCCGAGGCGACGCCGATGCAAAGGTGCGTCTTGCCGGTGCCGGTTCCACCGATGAAGATCGTGTTACGCTTGGCATCCAGGAAGGCGCCGGTCGCAAGCTCGCGGACCTGGCCTTCATCGACAGGCGTCTCCGCGAACACGAACGTGTCAAGGTCCTTGAGCACCGGGAACTTGGCGCCCCCCATGCGATAGCTGATCGAGCGGGCCTGACGATGGGTTCGCTCGGCCCGGATCAGGCTGGCGACCAGCGGATAGATCTCGTCCCGTCGGGCGAGCCCCTTGCCGGCGATCTCGTCGAAGCTGGCGCGCATGCCGTAGAGCTTGAGATCGCTCATCGCCTCCAGAATATCGTGACGTTCCATCAGGCGACCCTCCTCAGGCTGTCGTAGCGGCCGCAATCGGCCGACGGTTCGATCGTCAAGCGAAGCGCGTCCGGCGTCGTGATGCTGGGCGGTTCGGCCGGCTGGCGCTGTCGCGCCAGCACCGTCAGGATGACGGCGGCGCTCGCGAGGCCGGCCGTCAGGGCTTCGGCGCAGGCGGTCTCGACCGCCTCCAGGCCGTGGTCGAGCACGGCGCCCAGCACGGTGACGAACTGACGATCGCCGTCGGCATGGCTCTTCAGCTTGGCGCGCACCTGGGCCAAGGCCGGCGGCAGATCCCAATCCTTGAAGGGCGCCCCGTTGCGCAGGGCGCCGGGCTTCTTGAGCAGGACAGGCAGGTAATGCCAGGGATCGTAGACGACCTGGTCGCGCCGGAAGATGCGGGGATGGTCGGCGACGACCTCATCGTCGAGCAGCACCTTGATGCGCTCGGCATGGGAGCGCACCAGCACCATCCGCCCCGCGGCGCGCGCGTCGACGCTGTAGCGATTGTGATCGGCCATGATCAGGCACGTCGTGGCGGCCCGGACCGCCTTCTCGACGAAGCCGTCGAACGGTCCGCGGAGCTCCATCAGGCTGGCGCGTTCGTCTTGGAACACGTCCCAGACGGTGCGCTCCTTGAACTCCGGGTGCCGGGTCCGCCTGGCGTAGGCGATGCACTGATCTTCGAGCCACCCGTTCAACTCGGCGAGGCTCTTGACCCTCGGCTTGGGGCGGAACAGCAGATCGCGCAGCGTGCCGACCTGGTTCTCGATCTGCCCCTTCTCCCACCCGGCCGCCGGCGTGCACGCGACCGGCTCGATCAGGTGGTGCGAGCACATCTGAAGGAAGCGACGGTTGTACTGCCGCGCCTTGCCGACGAAGATGGCTTCCACTGCCGTCTTCATGTTGTCGTAGATGCCGCGCCGGCAGACCCCGCCGTAGAACGCGAATGCCTTGTCGTGAGCGTCGAAGACCAGTTCCTGGGTCTCGCGAAAGTAGGCACGCACGAACGGCATGCGGCTGTGCGACAGCTTCATATGCGCCGCCTTGATCGTCAGCGGCAGCCCCTGGAGCGTGATCGTCTCATGGCTCCAGTCGAACTGATAGGCTTCGCCCGGGGCAAAGCTCATCGGCACGAACGCCCGAACCGGAACGCGGGCCCGTTCCTCGCGCCAGAGTTTGGCGAAGCGGTGCACGCTGTCATGGGCACCGTCATATCCTTGACCGCGCAGCTCCTCGAACAGGCGCTGCGTCGAGCGGCGTTCCCGACGCGGTAACTTGGCCTCCCGCTCCAGGATCGCCGTCAGAGCCTCGACCCACTCGCCGAGCTTCGGGGCCGGCTGCACACCACGCTCGTACTTGAACTCGGTCGCCTGACCGCGAACCACCTTGCGCACCGTCGCACGCGACACCGAGAGCGTCCGGACGATCTCCTTGATGGGCCGGTGCTGCTCGAAATACGCACGCCGGATCCGGCCGATCATGTCCACGGAAATCATCCCCCTGAAACCCTTCCCGGCCAAAAGGGCCATGGAAGGGACGCTGATACCCAGCGGTCGAGGGGGTCACGATCGGACGCGAAAACCGCCCCTCAGGGGGGCACTATTGCGAGCGATTTCACAGCTATGATCGCCATCAGGGCCGGAAGAAGAGCGGAGGCCGCGCTTCCACCTGCGAACGGGGACGCGTTCGTGGATCGCCCGGTCACCTGACCCAGGATGCTTTCCAACAAACCCTGCCACTCTCCCCTGGCGCTCGGCTGCGTATTTCAGAGCATCATGGGCACGGATTTCACGGGATCATGGGCAGTGATTTCACGGCATCGCGGGCACCAGTTTTAGGGCGGTGACGCGGCCGACCGACAGTCTGACCGGGTACTCAGCCCCTCGTTTCGAACACGAGGGCCCTGATGCCGACCGAGAGATTGTCGATGCGCCGAATACGCGATCTGCTGCGTCTGAAGCATGAGAATGGGTTGAGCAGCCGCGTGATCGCGGCCTCGCTGGGGCTGAGCAAAGGCGCCGTCGGCGATTACCTGCGGCGCGCCCAGGCGGCAGGGATCGGCTGGCCCATCGACGCGGCCCTGACCGATACGGGGCTGGAGCGGCTGCTGTTCCCGGCAGCACCCGACGTCATGGCGGAGGACCGGCCGGAACCGGATTGGCCCACGGTCGACCGGGAACTCCGTCGCTCTGGCGTGACCCGGATGCTGCTGTGGCAGGAATACCGGACCGAGCATCCGGACGGCTACGGCTACACCTGGTTCTGCGTGCAGTTCGAGGCCTGGAAGGCGCGAGCGTCGCCAACGATGCGCCAGACCCATGCCGCCCGCGAGAAGGTGTTCGTCGACTTCGCCGGGGACACGATCGACGTCATCGATCCGGCCACCGGGGTGGTGCAGCCGATGAAGCTGTTCGTCGCCGCGCTCGGCGCCTCCAACTTCATCTACGCCGAGGCCCGGGCCAGCGAGGGGTTGGCCGACTGGATCGGCTGCCATGTCGGCCTGTTCGCCTTCCTCGGGGGCGTGACGACGATGATCGTCTGCGACAACCTGAAGGCAGCCGTCACCAATCCGGACCGCTACGATCCGGGGATCAACCGCTCCTACCAGGAGATGGCCGGCCACTACGGGACGACGGTGTGTCCGGTCCGGCCCAGGAAGCCGCGCGATAAGGCCAAGGTGGAGCAATCGGTGCTGCTGGTCGAGCGCTGGGTGACGCCGAGCGACTATGCAGGAGGCTTATCCGGAAACGCCGGCCGGAGCGCTGCGCTATGGGAGGGCTCCGCGCTCCGGCCTCTTGCCAGCACCTCGAGCACAGGGTCAGATCACGCGCCGACTCCAGCCACAACTGGATGAGAAACCGGGGTCACGTCATCGTCCCCGGCATTGCGTCGCCCCGCAATGTGCGCCCGCCGTCGTCGACCCTCCAGGGCGTTGGCCACAGACCAAACCGCTTCACCGCCCGCGAATCACCGGGGTCAGGCGTCGATCGGCGGGGCGAACGCGCATCCAAGACGGCGGACTTCGTCGCTTCGGGGCTTTCGTGAGGCCGCCGACGCAGCGCCACCCAGATCGCGCCGGCGTTCGAACGGCGATGTCGGCCTTCAGACGTCGCCATAATGAACTATACGCGTCGTTCAAATCGCTTTGTGAGGCACTGACACGCACAGGGAAGACCCAACTCTTCCAGATTAGGCCGCTATCCAGCGGCGCCTCACTTTCCGTTCGATGGGCTGACACGGGAAAATGTGTTCAGGCGTTCGCTGCTCTCATGCCGATGAAAACACGGCGATACGGTGCTCCAGCTGGCCGACTAGATTGTTCGATTCTTTTGTATGGTGATGAAACCGAAGCTGCATGGAGCTACACTTTATGGGAAAGGTTCTCCACGGCTGCGCTACCCCGACGCCGCCGTCATCGTGCCGCCGCGCTCCTCCGCGGTGCCGAGCGACACGGCCGAGACCGCGCCCACGCAGCGCGACAGCCATCTCCGGGCCATAGCCGAGCACGGCCGCATGGTTTGGCAGGCGACGTCCGGCTATACCAGGCTTGCCCGGGTCGGTACGGCCATGTTGCGCTTCAAGCGGGTGATCGGCGACGGACTGCACTCGCAAGCCGAAGAATGCCGGGTGGCCGAGGTGGAGGTCGCCGTACATGTCCTCAACCGCATGCTGGACGTGGAATGCCCCAACTCCGTCCGCATCGCCTGACCCTCGATCGGGCCTCAACAGCATCGCGTTCGTCCCGTCGATCCTTTATTAATGCTCAAAACGACCACTGCTCTACCGACGGATCGGACGAAAGTGCAGGCATTCTCGGCGACCGGTCCGACCACCACGGCTCGTCGCCGCACCTGAGGACCGAACTTGAAGACGCACGAGGTCGGCTTGCCCTTGAATCGTCGGGTGTCGCCTCTCGGGGTCCGACTCCCGCGTCGACCGAAGCGGACGGGACTGATGCTATTGTCTAAGAGTCCGTCCGATAATGATTTACGGTTGAACTGGCGGCTGTAAGTCAGGATCTGGACGTCGGGTCGCGCACGTCGCGTCAAGCTCGCGGTCTGGTGCGGCGATGAAAGCCGCCACGAGGTCCTTTGCGCAACGGCTGTAGTGCCGGACGTTGTGCCCGACCCCCGCGAACTCAACCCAGCGCGCGCGCGACCCAATGGCATCCGCGACGTGCCGACCTTGCTCGGGCCTCATGTTCGGGTCGAACTGGCCCTGCAGCACCAGCGTCGGGATGCCGAGGTCGCGCGGCACCTCGGGCTCGGGGCCCGGCGCCGCCCAGCCCGGACACACGCCGGGCGGCAGCAGGGCGAGATCGAGCGCGCTGGTCCCGGCGACAGGCGGTTCGCGCCATCGCGGGCGGTCCCGGCATTCGACGGCGGTGAACGCGCCGTCGTTGCCGTCGCGCTTCGCGCCCATGAGCAGGCTGGTCAGAGCCGCCGCGGCCGGGGCCGCGTCGCCGTCGCGGACGGCCGCGACGAGGCCCGGCAGGCCATCGTAGAAGGGCGGATAATAGACGAGCCGGCCGACCACCTCCTCGAACAGGGACGGCGTCAGCCGCGCGCGGTCGCCGGGGACGTGCAGGCTTGGCGGGAGGGGCACGGACAGGTCCCGCCCTCGCAGCCGCTCGACCGCCTCCCTGTAGGCGGCGGCGAGGGCGGGCGGCGGCGCGGTCCCGCCCCGGTCGGCGCTACCGGCCGCGAAGAACGCGTCGCGCGCCGAGGCCACCCGGGCCGACCAGGGCATGCCGAAATACGCGTCGGGCGGGTTCAGGCTGTCGAGCACGGCCGTCCGGACGTGCTCCGCGTGGCGGGCCAGCAGCGTCATCGCCACCGTCGTCCCGTAGCTTTCGCCAACCACGTTCCAGCGGTCGACCCCGAGCGCGCGGCGCACCCATTCGTAGTCCGCGACCGTCGCGGCCGTGCCGAAGGCGTCGAGGTCGACGCCGCGCGACCGGATGCGGTCGCGGCAGGCGGCGTGGGTAGCGCGGTCGGCTATTAGCGCTTCGGGCGTGGGTTCGATCGCGACCGCGAGCATGGCGTCGACGAGGGCGCCCTGCATCTCGGGGCAGAGCCGAGGCTCGGAGCGGCCCATGCCGCGCTGATCGACGAGGATGAGGTCGCGGTCCGGTGCATAGGGATGGCGAGCTTGGTATCCGGCATGGACGGTCAGCGGGCTGCCCGGGCCGCCGCTGATGTAGACGACGGGATCGGGCTGGACCGGCTGTGTCGCGCTGGCGATCACCACGACGGCTAACGCGTAGGTCGGCCCATCCGGATGCGCCTGGTCGCGGGGCACGCGCACGACACCGCAGCGCAGGCGAGGCGCGACATCGGCAACGTCGGGCAGATCGCAGGCTGCCGGCTCGAAGCGGGGGACGGCATCCGCCAAAACGGGCAATCCCGGACAGAAGATCGCGACGCTGGTGACGAGGGCGATGAGGCCATATCGCTCGCGGCTTTGCGAAGGCATGCCCATACTCCGACTCCGAAGTTGAATGCTCGGGGCAGTGTTCCCAAGAAATGCTGAAGCCTGACCTGGACATGCCATGTGGACACCGAGCACTCGCCGACAGCATAGCCGCCCAGGCCTTCGCTACCAAACGGATCTCACCGATGCCGAGTGGACGGTGATCGGCCCGTTGATGCCGCAGCCTGCGGCATGCGGCCGACCGCCGATCTGGACAATGCGGGAAGTCCTGAACGCGATCTTCTATGTCCTGCGTGGAGGCATCGCGTGGCGGCTGATGCCGAAGGATCTTCCGCCGCGCTCAACCGCTTACGGCTACTTCAGCCGCTGGCGCGACAGCGGTTTGTTTGCCAGCATCAACCATCATTTGGTCATGCTAGACCGCGAGCGGGTCGGGCGCGAAGCCTCGCCCACTGCGGCCGTGCTTGACAGCCAGAGCGTGAAGACCACGGAAAGCGGCGGTCCGCGGGGCTACGACGCGGGCAAAAAGGTAAAAGGGCGCAAGCGTCAGGCCCTGGTCGACACGGACGGTCGCGCCCTGGTGCTCGACCCGCAACCGGCTGACGTGCAGGACCGCGATGGGGCCGTACCAGTGCTCAAGCGATCGCGTCGCTCCTACCCGTTCATCGCTAAGGCCTTTGCCGACGCGGGCTACGCCGGCCACAGGCCTGCGAGCGCCACCCTCATCGCCGTCGAGATCGTCCGCAAGCCGCCCGGGCAGGTCGGCTTCGTGGTCCATCCGCGCCGATGGGTGGTCGAGCGCTTCTTCGCCTGGATCAGCCGCAATCGGCGGCTCTGGAAGGACCCGGAAGCCACCATCGCCTCCGCCAAAGCCTTCCTTTACGCCGCTTCAATTATGATGCTGTTACGCCGCATAGGTTGTATGGACTGAGTTATCGGACGGACACTAAGGACGGGTACGCTCGTCCCCGTTGGGAGACGGGCCGGCGGAGCGGATCAGGAAATGCGAAACGTGAGATCGGGATTCGCCATCGGACGTTCGACTGAGTCGACCGCGTCCGCGCGATCGACGCCCCGCCGCTTCGCCTTGGGTCGTCGATCTCTTTGCTTCAGCGCACCATGTCCCGTCGACCGCGATCGAGCCCGCGGCACTGTTGATCATCAACCCCGTCTATGCCCGTCGTGGGCCCGAGTGCGCCGGACCCGCCATAGACGGAATGGAACGGAGAACACGCACGTTTCGACGCTCGAGTTCGGGGGGCGAGCATTTGGCCTGAGGTGGTCTTGCGCAGGCATTCGCCTTCTTGGTCCCGCTCTCCCTAGCTGCTTGGTTCCGACCTGGATCCCTCAATGAGCAGCTCGACCCGTACATCCTACCCTGCCGGTCTTCCCGCACCCTCGCCTAGCGGCACAGTGCGGCGGCTCCGTGGATTGCTCGCCGCTTCCATCGTCGTACCGGGGCTGCTCTACGTCGTCGCCGCTTGGCAGGAGAGGCGACTCCTGCTCGACGAGGCTGCAGAGCGCACAGACAGGACGGCCGAAGTGCTGGAACAGCAGGCCTTGGCGGCCTTCCAGGCTTACGAGCTGATCTTCGCCCGCGTCGACGAGCACCTGCGCGCAGCACCGGACGAGGACGAGGCGACCCGTCACGCCTACCTGGCCGGCATCGATCGCGGTCTGAAGGAGGTGGGGTCGCTCTTCCTGGTCGACGCCACGGGTCGGATCTCCGCGCACAGCCGCTTCTATCCCGTCCCGGCCAGCAACGCGGGGGACAGGGACTACTTCCGAATGCTGGCCTCCGCCAACGGGTTGTCCAAGGAGCCCAGGTCCGAAGCCGCTCCGACGCCGGTCCTCGACGAGGGCGGCCTCGCGGTGGGAGCACCCGTCACGGGTCGGTTCAGCGGCACACAAAAGCTCAACATCGCGCGCGCCTTCCTCGGGCCGGATGGCCGCTTCGCAGGCGTGATCGCCATTTCGGTGTCTCAGGACTACTTCGAGGCCTTCTATCGCACGCTGTCGTCCTCGCCCGACGACAGCATGGCACTCGTGCGTTCGGACGGAGCGGTGCTGTCCCGCAGCCCCGCCCTGACGGTGGAACAGTTGCTCGAAGTGGATGGCCCCGAGCGCAACCGAGGCATCCTGAAGCGCCTCACGGGACGAGCGACGACGTTCGTCTCGCCGCTCGACCACGTCGAGCGCATCGCGACCTACCGCAAGCTCGCCGACTACCCGATCTACGTCGGCTACGGACTGGGGACCGCAGCCGTGCTCGCGACATGGCACGGACACCTCCTTATCTACGGGGCCCTCACCGTGCTCGCCGCGCTGACGTTGTCGGGGGTGACGCTGTTGGCGCTGCGAGGTGCCCAGGAGGAGAGCCGAATGCGCGCCAGCCTCATCGGCGAGATGGCGCGCCGCGAGACGGCGGAGGCGGCCCTTCGTCAGGCGCAGAAGATGGAGGCCGTCGGCCAACTCACGGGCGGCATCGCCCACGACTTCAACAACCTCCTCGCCGCCGTGCTGGGCAACCTCGAACTCCTCGCCAAGCGCCTGCCCGACGACCCACGCCTCCGGCGCTACGTCGCGGGAGCTCTGGAGGGAGCTCGCCGCGGCGCCGGCTTGACCCAGCGCATGCTCGCCTTCTCGCGTCGGCAGGAACTCGAGCCCGTGGACGTCGACGTCCAAGCCCTGGTCCGCGGGATGGCCGACCTGCTCGCGCGCTTGATCGGCTCCACGATCACCGTGGAGACGCGTTTCCCGATGGTCCTGACGCGCGCCCACGTCGACGCCCACCAACTCGAGACCTCTCTCCTGAACCTCGTCGTCAACGCGCGGGACGCCATGCCCCATGGTGGATCGGTCGTCATCGCGGGACGCGAGGAAATCGTCGGTGCGAGCGATCCGCTGGGGTTGGCCGCAGGTCGATATGTCGTGCTCGCCGTGACAGACACCGGCGAGGGAATGGACGCCGCGACGGTCGCGCGCGCGACCGAGCCTTTCTTCACGACCAAGCCGGTCGGCAAGGGCACGGGGCTCGGCCTCGCCATGGTGCATGGTTTGGTGGCGCAGTCGGGCGGGACCATGCAGATCGAGAGCACTCCGGGCCGAGGCACCACCATCGCGTTGTGGCTACCCGTCGCCGCAGGGCCGTCAAGGCCAATCGCCGCGACTTCGCCGACCGTGGCTCCGGCAGCCGAGCGCGCGCTGCTGGTTCTGCTCGTCGACGACGACCCCTTGGTGCTGGCGGGAACGTCGGCGATGCTAGAGGATCTCGGACACCGCGTCGTCGAGGCTGCATCCGGAGGCGACGCGCTCGTGTCGTTGGACGCCGGCACGGTGATCGATCTCGTCGTCACGGACCACGTCATGCCCGGCATGACGGGACTGGACTTGGCAAAGAAGGTGCGGCACCTGCGTCCCGCGTTGCCGGTGCTGCTCGCGAGCGGCTATGCGGAGCTCTCGGAAGACGACGCAACACGCCTACCGCGCTTGCGAAAACCGTTCACACAGGTCGAATTGGCCAAGGCGATCGCTGACGCGACGACGCCGACCAGCGTGGGTCGTAACGTCGTTCCGATGCATCGCCGCGATGACGACGCGACGGGTTCATAAATCGGCACGAGCTTTGCCCTAGCAGCCTGTCGGAGTGGGGTCGACGCTGATGCCCGTCGGTGTGCTGCGCTCTGTTTTCGCTGATGGGGCTTGGTTTTGGCCAGGAACGGTCGCCTGATCATCGTCGCCAGCCCTAGATCTGGCCTGTAACGCTCCCAACAGCGACAGATGTGGACTGCTCAGGCCGCTACCTGGGCCAGGTTGAACATCCGCTTGACGTTCCAGGCCATGGTGACGAGGCTCCATTCACCTCGCGCGCCGGCGAGCCCGCGCAACGAGAACTGCCGGAAACCCAGGACCGACTTGATGATGCCGAGGACCGGCTCAGGCGTGTGCTTGCGCCGCGCATAGAGGGCACGGCCCTCGGACGTCGTCAGCCGATGGAGCATGGTGTCGAGCGGCGTCGGGTCCTCGGGCGCGGGCGGCGCCGGAGCGAAGCGCTCGTCCACGCCGGGGTGATGGGCGTCCCGGCCAGGGGCGATGAGGGGATCGATGCCTGCCTTGGCGCAGGCTTCCACGTTGGCCTCGCTGAAATAGCCGGCATCTGCCAGCAGGGTGTCGGGCCGGCCGAAGTCGTCCGGCAGACCGGCGATCCTGTCCAGGATCGGAGCCAGTTGCTGCTTGTCGTTGGGCGCCTGCGAGACGTCGACCGCCACCACCAGCAGGCTATCGGCCGCCACGGCCGCCTGCGCGTTGTAGCACTGCTCGAAACCGCCGCCCGCCACCGGCATGATCCGGCTTTCCGCGTCGGTGAGGTTGACCTGGTCGCCCGGCAGCGGCCCCTCGACTGGCGGTGCCGGAGGCCGGCCGCGTGGCTTCCGGCCGGTCTTCCCCGTCTTGGCGTCGCGCTCGGCCACCTTGGCGTCGTAAACGGCCTTGTCACGGGCGTGGCGTTCCTTCGCCCGGTCCGCGATCGTGGTCTTTGCCTCCGCGATCCGGGCCAGCCGCTCCCCACGCAGCGCCAGTTCGTCGGGGATCGACATCCCGTCGGGCACGTCTGCCCGGTCCGTCGCCTCGGCCCGCGCCATCAGCTCGGCCACCTCGGCTTTCAGCTGCGCCTCGATCCGGTTGGCGTAGTCCCACGATAGGGCGCTGTGGCGGCTGGCGTCGGCGTGGATCTTGGTCCCGTCGAGCCCAATCGTGCCGAGTGTCAGCAGTGGGCTTGCCCCGATCGCATAGACACTGATGATGCTTTCGCATGAGGTGTTCCCGATGCCGAAAACCCGTCCACCCTACGCGCCGGACTTCCGGCAACAGATGATCGATCTGGTTCGCGCTGGCCGCGACCCTGCCGAACTCGCCCGTGAGTTCGAGCCCTCCGCTCAGGCCATTCGCAACTGGGTCGTGGAGGCCGACCGGCGGGAAGGCCGAGGCGAGCCGAAGACCGTGCCCGTCAACGCGGGCCTGGGTTGCAACGAGCGCGAGGAGCTGTTGCGCTTGCGCCGTGAGAACAAGCAGCTGAAATTGGAGCGCGACATCCTCTCTCGAGCTGCGGCCTGGTTCGCACGGGAGACCGGCGCCGTGCCGTCCGGCTCTTCGAATTCATGAAGGCGAACCAGGCCTTATTCCCGGTCAGAACGATGGCGCGCGTGCTCGGTGTGTCGAAGGCCGGGTTCTATGCATGGAGCGGGCGAGCCCCGTCCGCCCGCCATATGGCGGACGGGGCGCTGCTCGCGCGGGTGCAGGACGTGCACGCCGCCTCTCGCGGCGTCTACGGAGCCCCGCGGGTCCATGCCGCCTTGCGGGCACAGGGCGAGCGTCACGGGCGCAAACGCGTTGCCAGGCTGATGCGTCAGGCGGGCCTGTCTGGATGCAGCCATCGCAAAGGCGGTCCCACCACGACGCGACGGGACGAGAAAGCTCGTCCCGCTCCCGACCTCGTCGACCGCAACTTCACGGCCAGCGCCCCAAATCAACTCTAGGTCGCCGACATCACCTACGTGCCGACCCTGAGTGGCTTTCTGTACCTCGCCGTGGTTCTCGATGTGTTCAGCCGCAAGATCATTGGCTGGTCGATGCGGAACCACCTGCGGACCGAGTTGATCATCGAGGCCCTCGAGATGGCGGTCGGCCAGCGCCGGTCCCAAGATGTCATACATCACTCGGATCAGGGCTGCCAATATACGTCTCTGGCCTTCGGCAGCCGCTGCCGAGAAGCAGGCGTGCGACCATCGATGGGATCCGTTGGTGATGCTTACGATAACGCCATGGCCGAGAGCTTCTTCTCGACCCTGGAATGCGAGTTGTTGAGCCGACGCTCGTTCTCCTCACGAGCCGAGGCCCAAATGGCCTGTTTCAGCTACATCGAAGGCTTCTACAACACGCGACGCCTTCACTCCGGTCTCGGCTACCGGTCTCCCAACGCCTATGAGAGGTGCTACCATGATGCTCAAGTTGCCGCCCTGATCCCGCAATCCCAACAAGCCGCATAACGGTCCATGAAAGCGGGCCAATCCCACCCACCTGCCATGCGCTTCGTGACGTTGAAGTCGGAGGAGCAGCTCGACATGCAGACGCTCCATCGCGTGCGCGACAGGCTGGTCGGCGATCGGACGTCGCTGATGAACCAGGTCCGAAGCCTGTTGCTGGAGCGCGGGCACGTGGTGGCGCAGGGCCGTGCCCAGCTCGCCGCGGCTCTCGCCAAGTTGCTCGACGGCGAGCAGCGTGTGCTGGCATCTCGCATCCACGAGCTGATCGCCGACATGCGGCGCCAATGGGTGGCGCTGGACGAGCGTATCATGGTCTTCGATGCGGAGTTCGCCGCCGCCGGGACCTCGCGGCCTGGCTCGGCCTCGTGCCGCGACAGGTGACGACCGGCGGCCGGCCGAAGCTGCTCGGCATCACCAAGCGTGGGAGTAAGTACCTGCGCAAGATGTTGATCCAGGGCGCCCGGGCGGCCCTGCCGACGCCGAAGGCGGCGGATACGCCGGTGGGCGCCTGGCTGCGCGGGCTCCTTGGCCGGGCGCATCTCAACACCGCCGTCGTGGCCCTGGCGGCCAAGATGACCCGCACCGTGTGGGCGCTGCTGCGGCAAGGGGACACTTCCAAGGCTGCCGCCCTGGCGGCCTGAAACCGGATCGGCTGACGCGAAACGAGCGTCGGCCCTCGATGTCTGTGGGTGGCGACGAGGAGATGGCCTGACTGTCAACCGGTGTTTTGGAACCCTTGTCAAAAAAATGGCACTCGATGCCGGCAGCTTTATGAGGACCAGGACGCGCGGCTCTCCATCTTGGCCAACGGCTCGCCGGAAGGCCAGATACGTTTGTGCAGACAGAGCAAGCTGGACCCGAGAAACCACTTGCCGACGGGGCGGGCCATACGTTTTTTGAAAGCCTCCGCCTCCTCGGCCTTGGCGGACTTGGGGTTCTTCGGCCGCGGCCGCGGCCACTGCAGCGAGTAGCCGAGCGCCTGCAACGCGTCCCAGCCGCGCTGGGGCAGGACGCGCTCCAGCCCGAGGTGGACCGCGATGACGTCGGCGACCTTGCGGCTCGACCACACTCCGCCGTCGGGCGGCGGCTCAGCCAGCCGCAGCCGCACCACCTCCAGCACCTCGGGCGTTAGGAGGCGCGGCTTGGGGCCGTTGCGCCGATGTCCGTCGGCCAGGGCGTCAGGGCCGGACGCGTAGTAGCGCTCCAGCATCTATTCGATCCAGCGCGACCCGAAGGCGGTGACCTTCGACGTGGCTCCCACCGTGTGACCCTGCGCCAACAGCCAGATCACCTGCACGTGGCGCGCTTCGACAGGATCCGCGCAGTCCACGAAACGACGCTCCAACTCCGACACACTCAGATGATCCGCGACGCGCGCCATGCCGAGCCCTCCTGACAGGCCGACAGCCTACGCCGATCGCAACAAAAGCGGAATCCGATCCAAGCCGAGTCGGTCAGACGGGAGCCGTATCACTCGACCTTCGGATCGAAGGGGGCTCGCCGTCCCGACGCGATCACCGCGGTCGCGGCGCTCCATGTCCCGGCGACGGTTTACGCCGCCCTCGCCTGGCCCCGACCCGTGGCGGCCGGCCGGCCTGGGTGGCGGACGCCCGCCCCTCCCTTCGCGCTCGGTCCGGAGACGGTGAACCGCGCGACGAGCGCCGCCAGCTTCTCGGCCTCCGCGGCGAGGTCGCGGCCCGCGGTCGCGGATTGCTCCACGAGTTGCGCGTTCTGCTGGGTGACGTTGCCCATGTCGGCGACGGCGGTGTTGACCTGGTCGAGCCCCGCCGCCTGCTCACCCGCCGCCTTGGCGATCATCGTGATGATGCCGTTGATCTCGCCGACCTGCGCGAGGATGCGATCCAGGGCGCTTCCGGTCTGCCTGACGAGAGACACGCCGGAGCCGATCTGCAGCGACGATTGCGAGATCAGCTGCTTGATCTCCCGCGCGGAGTCGGCCGACCGCTGGGCCAGCGCCCTCACTTCGCTCGCGACGACGGCGAAGCCGCGGCCGGCATCGCCGGCCCGGGCCGCCTCGACGCCCGCGTTGAGGGCGAGGAGGTTGGTCTGGAATGCGATGGAATCGATGACGCCGACGATCTGGCTGATCTGGCCCGACGAGCGTTCGAGTTCGGCCATCGCGGCGACCGCATCGCGCACCACCGATCCGGTCTTCTCGGCCTCGGCCTTGGCGTGGGAGACCGCCTGGTGGGCGTGCTGCGCGCCATTGGCGGTCTCGCGCACGGTCTTGGTGATCCGATCGAGGGCGACCGCGGTCTCTTCGAGGCTCGCGGCCTGCTGTTCCGTCCTGCCCGACAGGTCGTCCGCCGCGATCGAGACCTCCCGCGTCCCGGAGGAGATGGTCCGCGTGTCTCGGGTGACGTCGACGATGGTGTCGCGCAACTGCGCGATCGCGGCGTTGTAGTCCGCCTCCAGCACGCCGTAGGTCGTCGGGAAGCCCGACAGCTCGCCGGTCAGGTCGCCGCGCGCCAGACGTTGCAGCGCGACCGCGATGGCGTCCGTGACCGTCTGCTGCTCCCGCGACGCCCTGGTCTGCACCGCATCGTTGGCCTGTCGCTCCTCGGCGATGATGCGGCGCTGTTCGGTCGCTCCGGTCTCGGCCTCGGCCTGGGCGGTCACGTTGGCGCGGAACACGTCGACCGCGCGGGCGATCTCGCCCACTTCGTCCTTTCGGTCGAGGGCGCCGATCCGCACGGAGACGTCGCCGCCCGCCAGCCTTTCGGCGCTCCTCACCAGTTCCCGCAGGGGTTGCGACAGGTTGCTGGCGAGCAGGAACGCCCCGACGGCACCCCCGAGCGCCACCGCGAGCGCGATGAGGAAGATGAGCCGCATCTCGGCCTCGAGCGCCGTCGTCTCGTCGGCGATGCCGGTCCGGGCGTCCTGGCCGGCCAGCGCCACGGCCTTGTCGAGGAGCGCGCGGACGTTA
Source organism: Lichenihabitans sp. (assembly GCA_965214345.1). Lineage (GTDB taxonomy): Bacteria > Pseudomonadota > Alphaproteobacteria > Rhizobiales > Beijerinckiaceae > Lichenihabitans. The sequence continues at coordinate 327,726 of CBDCBJ010000002.1, forward strand.
TCCCCACTGCGCCGCATCACCTCGAGCGTTGCAATCTCCTTGGCCGGCTGCAGGCCGAGCAGCACCTCGGCGTCCTTTTGCCAGTGGGTGAAATGGTCGATCGCATCCTGGGCGATGCCGCTCATCCCCGGGGTCAAGGCCGCGGTCTTCAGCTGGCCGAGGGCCGCCGCCGTGGTGGTCGTGGTCGCCCGGAAACGGGGTTCGATGGATGACGTCTCGACCATGTCGGTCATGGCGAGGACGCGCTCGAGGAGACGCTCGGCTTCGTCGAACCCGTCCCGCGCGGTTCGGCTCGCGTCGCTCGCCGTGATCGCCTCGCCGGACATCGAGGCCAGCCGGGCGAAACCCGACAGGCTCTTCGCGCCGATGAGGCCGGAGACGCCAGCCCCGAGCAGCAGGAAGGCGAGGAGCGGGATGAGGATCTTGGTCCGGATCGACATGGCGGCAGCCGATTCAATTGGGCAGGTTGGGGAGGGCCGTCTCGGTCTTCTCGGCCGTCAGGGACCGGAGGAACGCGAGGAGGTCCTGCATCTCGCCGGAGTTCAGGTCGAAGGCCTTCATCAGGCTGGACTTCGACGGTCGATCCATCCCGCCGGACTCGTAGAACGCCAGGATCGATTCCAGATCCGTGAATTGTCCTTGATGGCCGAACGGCGCGCGATAGCTCAGGTTGCGCAGACCCGGTGTCTTGAAGGCATATTGGGCCTGCAGGTTGTCGGGTTCGAACTTGCCGCGACCGATGTCGTCGGCGGGCAGCCCGATATCGTGGAATTTGTTGTCGGTGAAGTTCCATCCGGAGTGGCAGCCCGAACAGCCCGCCTTTCCGTTGAACACCATGAACCCCCGAACCGCCGCCTGGCTCATCGCGGCCTGATCGCCATCGACCCATCGATCGAAGGGCGATTCACCCGCCATGACGGTGCGCTCGTAGGTGGCGATCGCCGTCAGGAGATTGTCCTTCGTGACACCCGACTGCGGGAACAGCCGGTCGAACCAAGCCCGGTACTCCGGGACGCCCTTCAGTCGCTCGACGATGGCGGGGAACTTGCCGTTCATCTCCGCCGGCGTGGTGATCGGTCCGACGGCCTGATCCTCGAGCGACTTGGCGCGCCCGTCCCAGAACAGGCTGGTCGACCAGGCGGCGTTTAGGATCGTGTTGGCCTTGCGCGCCAGCGGCGTGTTGGCGGAGCCGATGGCGCCCGGCACCGGCACCTCGAAGCCGAAGGAGGGATTGTGGCAGCTCGCACAGCTCAGGTTCTGCGCGCCGCTCAGGCGAGGCTCGAAGAACAGCATCTTGCCAAGCGTCGCCATCTGGGGCGAATACGCGGCCCGATCCGGGAACGGAATGGTGTTCGGGCGGCGATACCCCTGCTTCAGGCTCTCGACAGTGACGTCCAGAGCCGATGCCGCCGTGACGGCAGCCACCGAACAGAATGCCAAGGTGATGAGGCGGATTCGCATCGCAGGCCCTACGCTTGATCCTCCAACATCTGCATGGCGATGATTAAAGATTGGTATCTGGTATCTGCTCAACGCGATCGCGACGTTCGCCTCGGGGTTGGACGGCGACGCCGCCGCGGTCCGGTCCGCCCTGACCGAGCCCTGGAGCAGCGGAAAGGCGGAAGGCCAGATCAATCGGCTGAAACTCATCAAGCGCCAGAGCTACGGGCGAGCGGGCCTCGATCTGCTCCAGCGCCGCTTGATCCTCGCCGCATGATCCACGCAAAGTGAGCAAGAGCCATGCGATCGGGGCAAGCCCAATCCCAGAGCTAGACTTGCACGAACCCCACCGGAAATGGCGCCATGGACCTCCGCAAGCCGATCGACGCGACCGCCGCAGCCTCGATGATCGTCTTATGCGCCCTCTGGGGTACCCAGCAGGTGGCGATCAAGCTGGCATCGCCTGACATGGCGCCCGTGCTTCAGGTCGGGTTGCGCTCGGGCATCGCATCGCTTCTCGTGCTCCTCGTCGTCTTGGCCCGGCGGGAGCAGCGCGCGCTCTGGGGCGACGCCTGGCAGCCGGGACTCGTCGCAGCCGCTCTGTTCGGCCTGGAGTTCGTCCTTTTCGCGCAGGGCCTGCGGTTCACCAGCGCTTCCCACATGTCGATTTTCCTCTATACCGCCCCAATCTTTGCCGCGCTCGGCCTGCACTTCCGCCTCGCGGAGGAGCGGCTGGCCCTCGTGCAATGGATCGGCATCGCCATCGCCTTCGGCGGGATCGTCCTCACGTTCTCCGGACGCGGCGGACCATCAACTGGAGACGCTGCCTGGGTCGGCGATCTTCTCGGGATTGCGGCCGGCGCAGTCTGGGGCGCGACTACGCTCGTCGTGCGCACGTCTCGTCTGGCGCGGACGCCCGCCGCCGTCACCCTTTGGTACCAGCTCATGGGGGCCTGCGTGATCGCGCTGGGTTCGGCACTGGCGCTCGGCGAGACGCAGGCGACCGCGACCGCGCCCCTCCTCGCCAGCCTCGCGTACCAGACGGTGATCCTCTCGGCGGCGAGCTATCTCGCCTGGTTCTCGCTTATGCGGGTCTATCTCGCCTCGCGTCTCGGAGTGCTCTCGCTCATGACGCCGGTCTTCGGGATCGGCTTCGGCATCACCGTTCTCGGTGACGACCTCACCCTTGAGTTTTTGACAGGTGTCGTCCTCATCCTCTTCGGCATCGTCCTCGTCAGTGGGCGCGACATTCTGGTAGGACGGATGGCGCGGTCGCGCCTCTCGGTATAGTTGCTATAACAGGCCTGATCCTCCCTCACCCAAGCTCACCGGGCAACTTATCGACCACGATGCATTCCCATGAGGGGCTACTGGCTTATCTTAAAGTCGAAGTGTCAGACCAGGAGGCTGAGGTGAAATATAGCAGGCTGTGGTGTCCAACTGCCGAGCGGTACGAGGTGGGCATGAATCCGTTGATGGTTTCCCCTGTACTGCTGGAAGCTCGGATGCCCCTCAGGTGATCGTCGTCGAGTTCCACAGAGGCGGCCAAGACCTGCTACGAAGACCCAGACTACCAGGAAGCTTGACGGGTGGCATTCCGCGCGGCGCCGTGCGAACCCTTGAGCCTGCAAGACGATCTTGAGTAGCTGACAGGGCCATGGCTGCCTGAAGACAGTGCCGCTCCATCGACAATCTGCACCCATGCGCCCCTCCCGCGCCATAAGCTGATGCAAGCCCCATGAACGTCCTGATCATCTACGCTCACCCCGAGCCCCAGTCGTTCAACGGTGCCTTGAAGGATAGGGCCGTCGAGGTCTTATCCGCCGCCGGCCACGCGGTGACCGTCAGTGACCTCTACCTCATGAGGTTTGACCCAGTGACAGGACCGGGCGACTTCGAGGGCGAGCGCGCCGATCCCGACTTCATATCGATCCCGCGGGAACAGACCCGTGCCGTCGAGACGGGGACGCTCGCGCCCGACATCGCGGACGAACAAAAGAAGCTGGCAGCCGCCGACTTACTGATCCTCCAGTTTCCCGTCTGGTGGTTCGCCATGCCTGCCATCATGAAGGGCTGGGCGGACCGCGTGTTCGCCCGCGGCTTCGCCTACCTGCCAGGCCGCAAGTACGACACGGGCATTTTCAAGGGAAAACTCGCCTTGGTCTCGGCGACCACGGGTACCTCGGCCGACACCTACGCGCCCGACGGCATCGACGGGGATATCCTGTCTGTGCTCTGGCCCATCCACAACGGGCTCCTACGCTACAGTGGTTTCGACGTCCTGCCGCCGTTCGTCGCCTACATGCCGGGCCGAATGGGCGAAGACGGACGCAAGGCCCAACTGGACGCCTACGCCAAGCGGCTCGGCGAGATCGAGACGACGCCCCGCCTGTTCTTTCATCCTGCCAATGACTACGGGCCGAACGAGCGCCTGAAGCCCGGCATGCTGGCCCGTTCGGGCGTCCAACGAAACGTCTGAGAACAGTCGGTTCGGCCGCTTTGTAGGCCCTCTGATTCTAAAGCAGACGGGCAGGAAGCCACTCATCCTCACCTTTCACCGAAAAGCTATGCGGGTTTCGTAACTGCTCAACTCGGTGCGAGTTTTATGGACCCGGATAGCGTGTTTCGGATAGCCGCATAGGCGTCGATGCCGTTTCGGGCCGCGGTGCCGACGACGGATCTGACGCTGGCGAAGAGGTCTGCGCCCCAGTCGGACCGGAAGCCACCCGTGACTTTTCGGTAGGTGGCGGTGGGCCGCACTTTGGGATTGGCCCGCTTTCATGTACGCGTCCGACGAGGGCCGCCTTGCGGGATGACGGGCTGACGGCCGACCTTATGGGCTTACGGCTAGCCTAAAGGTCATCAGGTCGATGCGGGTCGAGGTTCTGAGCGGGGTGGAGCGCCGGCGTCAGTGGTCGGACGCTGAGAAGGCCCGGATCGTCGAGGAGACGCTGGTCTTGGGTGTGCGGGTGGCCGAGGTGGCCCGTCGCAACGCGGTGAGTGCCAGCCTGGTGTTCGGGTGGCGTCGCCTGGCGCGCGACGGTTTGCTGGGACGCGGTGTGCCGGCTCTGATGCCGGTCGAGATCGTAGCCCCAGCTTCCACACTGCCGGCACCCGCGCCCTCGGTGGCACCGCGTCCAAAGCGGTTGGCCGGGCTCATCGAGATCGAGCTGTCGCAAGGGCGGCGCCTGCGGGTGGGCCGCGACGTCGACGGCGACGCGCTGCGGCGCGTCCTCGACGCCCTGGATCGGCGATGATCCCCCTGCCGAGCGGCGCCAAGGTGTGGCTGGCCACCGGCCACACCGACATGCGCAAGGGGATCGGCGGCCTGTCGCTGCTGGTGCAGGAGGTGCTCGGGCGCGACCCGTTCTGCGGCCACCTGTTCGTGTTCCGGGGCCGCCGCTCGGACCTGATCAAGATCGTCTGGCACGACGGCCAGGGCGGAGCGCGCCAGGGTTCCCTGGCCTGCGAAGCAGGTTAGGGTGGCAAGCGGAGGGGGGTGCCTGTTCATGAAAAGGCTGGATCGGGGCCGGTTCACCTGGCCGTCGGCGAGCGATGGGGCGGTTCCGATCACGCCGGCGCAGCTCGCCTACCTGACGGAGGGCATCGACTGGAGGAACCCACAGCAGACGTGGCGTCCGAGCCAGGCGGGATAGCGAAAAGGCTTGCAGCGGCAGGAGGTTGTGATCTGATCGGGGGGTGACGACGTCCTCCGATCAGCTCCCGTCCGACCTCGCCGAAGCTCGCGCCATGATCGTGGCGCTGCGCAGCGAAGCCCTGATCCGTCGGCTGGAAACCGAGAAGCTGAAATTCCTGATCGCCAAGCTGCGCCGCGAGCAGTTCGGGCCGTCCTCCGAGCGCGGCAGGCTGCTGGCCGAGCAGCTCGAGCTGGCCATCGCCGACGTGGAGGAGAGCCAGGGCGCGGCCGAGGCGGAGGCCGACATCGCGGCGCCGGCCGCGGCGGCCGTGGAAAGGCAGAAGCGCCCCGCCCGCTCGCGACGACCGAGCTTGCCCGATCACCTGCCGGTGGAGCGGATCGTGTACCCGGCGCCCTGCGCCTGCGCCAGATGCGGCGGAGCCCGCCTGCGCAAGCTCGACGAGATCGTGTCGCGTTCGCTCGAATGCGAGCCGCGGCGGTGGAAGATCGTCGAGCACGTGCGCGAGAAGATGACGTGCCGCGACTGCGAGGGCGTCACCGAGACGCCGGCGCCGTCCCACCCGATCCCGCGTGGCTTCGCGGGCCCGAACCTGCTGGCGAGCGTGCTGGTGTCGAAGTTCATGCTGCACCAGCCGCTGAACCGGCAGAGCGACACCTTCGCCCGCGAGGGGATCGCCATCGACACCTCGACGCTGGCGGACCGCGTGGGCGCCTGCGCGGTGGCGCTCGCCCCGATCGTCGAGGCGATCAGGCGTCACGTGCTGGCGGCGGATCGGGTCCATGGCGACGACACGACGGTGCCGGTGCTGGCCAAGGGCAAGACCGACACGGGGCGCCTGTGGACCTACGTGCGTGACGACCGGCCCTTCGGCGGCGCCGCCCCGCCTGCCGCGGCCTTCCACTACTCGCGCAGCCGGTCCGGGGAATACCCACGGGGGCACCTGGCGAGCTACGGCGGCATTCTGCAGGCCGACGCCTACGCGGGCTACAGCGAACTCTACGAGGGCCGACGCAAACCGGCTCCCGTGATCGAGGCGGCGTGCTGGAGCCATGGACGACGCAAGTTCTTCGATATCGCCAAGCTGACGAAGGCACCGATCGCCATCGAAGCGGTGCGGCGCATCGACGAGATCTTCGCCGTCGAGCGCATCATCAACGGCCTGAGTTCAGCAGAGCGAGGTGCCGAACGCCAACAGCAGTCGAAGCCGCTCATCCTCGAGCTGGAGATCTACCTGAAAGAGCAACAGAGGCTGCTCTCGGCCAAGAGCGATACTGCCAAGGCCATCAATTACATCCTGACCCGTTGGGTAGCCTTCACCCGCTTTCTCGACGACGGCAGGATCTGCATGAGCAACAACGCGGCCGAGCGCTCGTTGCGGGGGATCGCCATCGGCAGACGGAACTGGACCTTCTGCGGCTCGGACGCGGGCGGCCATCGCGCCGCCGCCATCTATACACTAATTGAGACTGCCAAACTCAACGATGTCGATCCCCAGGCTTGGCTGGCCGACGTGCTCGCTCGGCTGCCCGATCACCCTGCCAAGCACCTCGACGAACTGCTGCCCTGGAATTGGAAGGCCAACCGAACTACCGCAGCCCTGGCTCAAGCGGCCTGACGCGGCGCACACGCGCTCCGCAGGACTGACCTCACGCGCAACCCTAAACTGCGGTGCTGGCCGGATGCGTACGCTTTCATGGACCGTTATGCGGCTTGTTGGGATTGCGGGATCAGGGCGGCAACTTGAGCATCATGGTAGCACCTCTCATAGGCGTTGGGAGACCGGTAGCCGAGACCGGAGTGAAGGCGTCGCGTGTTGTAGAAGCCTTCGATGTAGCTGAAACAGGCCATTTGGGCCTCGGCTCGTGAGGAGAACGAGCGTCGGCTCAACAACTCGCATTCCAGGGTCGAGAAGAAGCTCTCGGCCATGGCGTTATCGTAAGCATCACCAACGGATCCCATCGATGGTCGCACGCCTGCTTCTCGGCAGCGGCTGCCGAAGGCCAGAGACGTATATTGGCAGCCCTGATCCGAGTGATGTATGACATCTTGGGACCGGCGCTGGCCGACCGCCATCTCGAGGGCCTCGATGATCAACTCGGTCCGCAGGTGGTTCCGCATCGACCAGCCAATGATCTTGCGGCTGAACACATCGAGAACCACGGCGAGGTACAGAAAGCCACTCAGGGTCGGCACGTAGGTGATGTCGGCGACCTAGAGTTGATTTGGGGCGCTGGCCGTGAAGTTGCGGTCGACGAGGTCGGGAGCGGGACGAGCTTTCTCGTCCCGTCGCGTCGTGGTGGGACCGCCTTTGCGATGGCTGCATCCAGACAGGCCCGCCTGACGCATCAGCCTGGCAACGCGTTTGCGCCCGTGACGCTCGCCCTGTGCCCGCAAGGCGGCATGGACCCGCGGGGCTCCGTAGACGCCGCGAGAGGCGGCGTGCACGTCCTGCACCCGCGCGAGCAGCGCCCCGTCCGCCATATGGCGGGCGGACGGGGCTCGCCCGCTCCATGCATAGAACCCGGCCTTCGACACACCGAGCACGCGCGCCATCGTTCTGACCGGGAATAAGGCCTGGTTCGCCTTCATGAATTCGAAGAGCCGGACGGCACGGCGCCGGTCTCCCGTGCGAACCAGGCCGCAGCTCGAGAGAGGATGTCGCGCTCCAATTTCAGCTGCTTGTTCTCACGGCGCAAGCGCAACAGCTCCTCGCGCTCGTTGCAACCCAGGCCCGCGTTGACGGGCACGGTCTTCGGCTCGCCTCGGCCTTCCCGCCGGTCGGCCTCCACGACCCAGTTGCGAATGGCCTGAGCGGAGGGCTCGAACTCACGGGCGAGTTCGGCAGGGTCGCGGCCAGCGCGAACCAGATCGATCATCTGTTGCCGGAAGTCCGGCGCGTAGGGTGGACGGGTTTTCGGCATCGGGAACACCTCATGCGAAAGCATCATCAGTGTCTATGCGATCGGGGCAAGCCCACTTCGCGCTCGGAGCTGTTGTTGTTGGGCGGCGCGTCGGGGTGGATCAGGAAGGTGAAGAGGTCGCCTCGGACCTTGCCGTAGCGCTTTCGGAGGCGCTGGCCGTGCCGGTTCGTGGGGCTGAGCGCCATGATGGCATCGAGATCGCGGTCGAGGCGCCTGCGATACTGCTGGCGTGTGCTCGCCGCCAGGGTCTTGCGCCTGCGCGCCAGGAGGACGGCCCGCAACAGCAACGCCTTGTTGAAACCTGAGAAGAAGCCAGAAAGCAGCCGGTGGTCCTGATCGGCGCCGATCAGGATCCCGGCCGCCTTGAAAATCTTGCTTATAACTCATGTGATTGTGTTTGTTTCGAAAGGGGATCCGCCTTGGGCACCTATCAACAGCTCTTCCCGCAAACGGCCGTTGTCGCACAATTTTAGGCGGCTGGGTCAGAGGGGGATAGGAAGGGCCATTACCGCCCTCAGCCCTCCAAGCTCTGATCTTTCGAGGGTGAAAGACCCTCCGTATAGTTCGACCAACTCTCTTGTGATCGGCAGGCCGAACCCGTAGCCAGGGGCGCTTTCATCGATACGGCGTCCCGGCCGCATGACGTCGATGGTCTGTTCGGAAGACAGGCCCGGCCCGTCATCCTCGATGCTGAGCAGGACGCGCGGTCCATCTGGCGTCGCCTTGACCAGCACGCGGTGCCGCGCCCATTTGCAGGCATTGTCGAGCAGGTTGCCGAGCAACTCGTCCAGATCCTGGTAATTGCTCAGGTCCCCTGGGCAGGTACGCGGGTTCGGGCGGGCGGGAGAGGTCGGATTTTTCGGTCGACTCCAGCCTTGGGACGTGAATCAAGGGTGGCGTGAACACGCCCGCCGCCCCCACCGACAAGGATGCCCTGATCGCCGCTCTGTTGGAGCGGATCGAGGTGCTGGTGGCGCAGAATGCCGCCTTGATGGCCGAGAACGCGCGTTTGGCGGCGCGTGTCGCGGAGTTGGAGGCCAAGCTCGGCCTGCCGACGAAGACGCCGGACAACTCGAGCCTGCCGCCGTCGAAGGGGCAGAAGCCGTCGCTGGCCTCGGTTCCGAAGCGCAAGGGCAAGCCGCACTCCGGCGCCCATCGCCTGCTGCATCCCAACCCCACCCGCCACCACGACGTGCTGGCACTGTCGTGCCAGGCCTGCGGGGCCGACGTGTCGGGGGCGGAGCAGAGCCCCTGCGAGACCTACGACCGGGTGGAGATCCCGACGATCGAGCCCGACGTGACGCGCGTGTCGCTGCATGGCGGCATATGCCCGTGCTGCGCCAGGCGCTTCAAGGCGCAGGCGCCCGCAGGTCTGGAACCGGGCTCGCCGTTCGGCGCCAACATCCGCGCCTTCGTGATCTATCTGCGCGCGGTGCAGGGCATCCCGCTGGGGCGGTTGCGCGACGCGCTCCTCGACCTGTTCGGCCTGACGATCAGCGAGGGCGCGCTCGTCAACATGCTGTCGGCGGGCGCCGCGCCGTTCAAGGCCGCGGTGTCGCTCATCAAGGCGCGCCTGCTCGCCGGCACCGCGATCGCGTCCGACGAGACCGGCGTGCGGGTCGGCCGCGCCAACTGGTGGCTGTGGGTGTTCCATCACGGCGACAGCGCCGTCTTCGTCGCCGACGCCCATCGCTCCAAGGCGGTGGTGGAGGCCTTCCTCGGCGATCACCGCCCCGACTTCTGGACCTCGGACCGCCTCGGCGCTCAGGCGGGATGGGCCAGGAAGGAGCATCAGGTCTGCCTGGCGCACCTGATCCGCGACGTCCAGTACGCCGTCGAGGCCGGCGACGCGGTGCTGGGCCCCAGCCTGAAAGACCTGCTCGAACGGGCCTGCGCGATCGGGCGGCGGCGGGCAGACCTCAAGACCGCAACCCTGAAAACCTACGAGGCCGACCTGGAGCGTCGCCTCGACCGCATCATGGCGCTCGATCCTACCCATCCCGCCGGGATCAAGCTCAAACGCATGATCCTCAAGGTCCGAGCCCAGCTCTTCGTCTTCGTCCAGAACCGGGATCTGGAGGCCACGAACAACGGGTCGGAGCGCGCGCTGCGACCCTGCGCGGTCTACCGCAAGATCACCAACGGCTTTCGCCAGGAGTGGGGCGCTCATCTCTACGCCGACACCAGGTCCGTCATCGAGACCGCACGACGACGCGCCGTCCGCGCCATCGACGCCATCCGCCTCACGCTGAAAGGCGAGACGATCAGCCTGCCAGCTTGAACGGCATGTCGACCCCGTGAGCAATTACAGATCCTGCGTATCGCAGGCAGCGGCGGCGCTCTCCGCGACATCGATGGCGCAGTCCAGGCCTTTGTCGGCATAGAGCTTGGCGAAAACAGCGACATGATCGGCGACCCGGGGGGCCAGGAGGACGCGCGTGCGTTCGCCCCCGCACAGGGCTGCGGTGCGCGCCCGCGTGAGGTGATGGCGTATCCTCTTGTCCATGGTGGTCACAAGCGGTAGGAGCTGTCCGGTCGGGTCGCACCCGGACTCCTCAAGCGCCAAGGCCAGCGTCGCGAGAGGCGTTTTCAGGCCGTGCGCCAGATTGGCGACGTGCCGCCGCGCGCGCTCCAGATTGGCGGCGTTCTGATCGAGCAGCGTGTTCAGCTCCCGCACAAGCGGGGCTATTTCCCTCGGCTGGGGGCCGGTGATCCGCTCGGCCCTGCCTCCGATCACCCCCGTCAGTTCGGCCTGCAACAGGGCCAGGGGCCGCAATCCGAGCCGCACCTGCAGCAGCACGGCCCCGATCAGGCCGGCCGCGAGCAGGACGAGCGTGACGATCAGGGGCGTTAAGGCCTCGTGCAAAGGGCCGGCCAGCGCCTTGAGGGGTGCTGCTGCGGCGATGACGACCACCGTATTCCCGACGACCGCCCGCTTCAAGCGCACCCGCAAGGGCTCGTCCGGCGGACCCGTGCCGTCGATCGCGACGGGCCGGGGATGATTTTCCAACAAGTAGTGAGCTAGGGTAAAATCGCGGCCCAGGAGCGACTGCGAGCGCAGCACGGGACCGGGCGCTAGCACCTCCCAGTACCAGCCGGACAAAGGCCGCTGGAACGGCGGCCCGTCGACGATGTGCTCCAGGCGTAGCGCTCCATCCGGCCCCGTGCGGAGCGCGTCGGCTATGCTCAATATCTGCCCGTCTAGGCGGCCGTCGACTTGGCCCTGGATGAAGCGGCGCAGCGCGAAGTCCATGACGGCGCCCGTCGTCAGGAGCGCGAGCACGATCAGCACCGAGGCGCTCAAGAGCAGCCGCCCGCTCAGCGATGCCGGCATCTCGATCAAGGGGGAGCTCCGGCGGCCAGACGGTAACCCCGGCCGCGCACGGTCTCGATCAGGTCATGACCGATCTTGCGCCGCAGCCGGGCGACGATCACCTCGACCGAGTTGGAATCCACTTCGGCGTCGCCATCATAGACGCGCTCGAACAGCTCGGGTCTGGCGACTACATGCCCTATGCGCACGGTCAAACAGGATAATACCCGCCATTCGAGCGCTGTCAGGCGCAGCGGCATGTGAAATCGCTCGCAATAGTGCCCCCCTGAGGGGCGGTTTTCGCGTCCGATCGTGACCCCCTCGACCGCTGGGTATCAGCGTCCCTTCCATGGCCCTTTTGGCCGGGAAGGGTTTCAGGGGGATGATTTCCGTGGACATGATCGGCCGGATCCGGCGTGCGTATTTCGAGCAGCACCGGCCCATCAAGGAGATCGTCCGGACGCTCTCGGTGTCGCGTGCGACGGTGCGCAAGGTGGTTCGCGGTCAGGCGACCGAGTTCAAGTACGAGCGTGGTGTGCAGCCGGCCCCGAAGCTCGGCGAGTGGGTCGAGGCTCTGACGGCGATCCTGGAGCGGGAGGCCAAGTTACCGCGTCGGGAACGCCGCTCGACGCAGCGCCTGTTCGAGGAGCTGCGCGGTCAAGGATATGACGGTGCCCATGACAGCGTGCACCGCTTCGCCAAACTCTGGCGCGAGGAACGGGCCCGCGTTCCGGTTCGGGCGTTCGTGCCGATGAGCTTTGCCCCGGGCGAAGCCTATCAGTTCGACTGGAGCCATGAGACGATCACGCTCCAGGGGCTGCCGCTGACGATCAAGGCGGCGCATATGAAGCTGTCGCACAGCCGCATGCCGTTCGTGCGTGCCTACTTTCGCGAGACCCAGGAACTGGTCTTCGACGCTCACGACAAGGCATTCGCGTTCTACGGCGGGGTCTGCCGGCGCGGCATCTACGACAACATGAAGACGGCAGTGGAAGCCATCTTCGTCGGCAAGGCGCGGCAGTACAACCGTCGCTTCCTTCAGATGTGCTCGCACCACCTGATCGAGCCGGTCGCGTGCACGCCGGCGGCCGGGTGGGAGAAGGGGCAGATCGAGAACCAGGTCGGCACGCTGCGCGATCTGCTGTTCCGCCCCAAGCCGAGGGTCAAGAGCCTCGCCGAGTTGAACGGGTGGCTCGAAGATCAGTGCATCGCCTACGCCAGGCGGACCCGGCACCCGGAGTTCAAGGAGCGCACCGTCTGGGACGTGTTCCAAGACGAACGCGCCAGCCTGATGGAGCTCCGCGGACCGTTCGACGGCTTCGTCGAGAAGGCGGTCCGGGCCGCCACGACGTGCCTGATCATGGCCGATCACAATCGCTACAGCGTCGACGCGCGCGCCGCGGGGCGGATGGTGCTGGTGCGCTCCCATGCCGAGCGCATCAAGGTGCTGCTCGACGATGAGGTCGTCGCCGACCATCCCCGCATCTTCCGGCGCGACCAGGTCGTCTACGATCCCTGGCATTACCTGCCTGTCCTGCTCAAGAAGCCCGGCGCCCTGCGCAACGGGGCGCCCTTCAAGGATTGGGATCTGCCGCCGGCCTTGGCCCAGGTGCGCGCCAAGCTGAAGAGCCATGCCGACGGCGATCGTCAGTTCGTCACCGTGCTGGGCGCCGTGCTCGACCACGGCCTGGAGGCGGTCGAGACCGCCTGCGCCGAAGCCCTGACGGCCGGCCTCGCGAGCGCCGCCGTCATCCTGACGGTGCTGGCGCGACAGCGCCAGCCGGCCGAACCGCCCAGCATCACGACGCCGGACGCGCTTCGCTTGACGATCGAACCGTCGGCCGATTGCGGCCGCTACGACAGCCTGAGGAGGGTCGCCTGATGGAACGTCACGATATTCTGGAGGCGATGAGCGATCTCAAGCTCTACGGCATGCGCGCCAGCTTCGACGAGATCGCCGGCAAGGGGCTCGCCCGACGGGACGAGATCTATCCGCTGGTCGCCAGCCTGATCCGGGCCGAGCGAACCCATCGTCAGGCCCGCTCGATCAGCTATCGCATGGGGGGCGCCAAGTTCCCGGTGCTCAAGGACCTTGACACGTTCGTGTTCGCGGAGACGCCTGTCGATGAAGGCCAGGTCCGCGAGCTTGCGACCGGCGCCTTCCTGGATGCCAAGCGTAACACGATCTTCATCGGTGGAACCGGCACCGGCAAGACGCACCTTTGCATCGGCGTCGCCTCGGCGGTGATCCGCACCAGGGCACGGGGGCGCTTCTTCAATCTCGTCGATCTGGTCAACCTGCTCGAGCAGGAGAAGTCCGCCGGCCGCAGCGGGCGCCTCGCCGAGAACCTGTTGCGCTACGATCTCATCGTCATCGACGAACTCGGCTACCTGCCTTTCAGTCAACCCGGCGGCCAGTTGCTGTTCCACCTCATCAGCAAGCTTTACGAAAACACCTCGCTGCTGATCACGACCAATCTCGCCTTCGCCGATTGGCCTCAGATCTTTGGCGACGCCAAAATGACCACAGCAATGCTTGATCGCCTCACCCACCATTGCGACATCATTGAGACCGGCAATACCAGCTGGCGCTTCAAAACACGAAGCTGAGGTCGGCCTCCGAGCTTACCCACGTGGGCGCACAGGCACCTCCCACGCCCTCCGCTTCGCGCAACGCAAAAGCGCTGCGCTCCGGGCGCGGGTCCCTCCTATGCCCCCACGTGGATAAGCTCGGCCCGGTCTTCCAAGGGGTCGGTATTCGACGCGAAACAGGGGTCACGGTTCCAAGCGATTTGACACATTGTGATTACGGGGCCGCTCCTCGCAATTGCGCAGACCCTCCTTTTTGATCTCATCTTAGCGGTATTATGGAGCAGCCGCATGTGAGGGTTCGCACGTCGGGGTGAGTGACCCGATATGCTCTTCGCATGACGATGACGACGCCTCAGGAAGGCTACGACAACACGATCTCGAGACTGCTTCGCAAGCGGGCCGAGCTCTTCGGCGAAGCCGAGCGCCTTCGTGATCGCATCGCGGAGATCAGAAACGACGTCGAGGCCATGGACAGGACGCTCGGCGCCCTGGACTACAAGGGAGATTTCGACGCCGAGATGCCCCGTCAGAAGCGCGAGGTGATCTTCGGCCAGGGCGAGTTGACGAACGCTCTGATGCGCGAGTTGCGTGACGCCGACGGCCCTATGACCTCGCGCGAGCTCGCCAACAACGTGCTCGCCCTCAGGGGCGACGACGTGCGCGACCGGAGGCTCCTGACCGAGGTGACCAAGAGGGTGTCCAAGGCTCTCCGGCACCAGCGCCAGGAGGGTCGGGTCAGGTCCTCGACCGACAGGCTCGGGAACATGCTCTGGTCGAGGCGGATCGGTCGTTCAGAGACGATAGGCGAGACGACCGTGGGGTAGGCCGGTTTGATCCAGCCTCAGAAGCCATACGACAGTGGTCGTGGGTCGCGAGTGCGAACTGTCAACGCCCATCGCTGCCGCCCGGTGGGTCCTGACGTCCACGAGCGCCCGTCGGTGCCCGCTCGCATCCCGCCTTCGCCACGTTGATCCTGCGAGCCGCCGTCGCGGCCCTTGCCGCCGCGAGCGTCTCCGCGGCCACCGTTGGCGCGCCGGCACGATCGTCGGTCGTCGGCGGACCAAGTCGTAGCCGGCGGTGACGCTGCCGGCCGAAGCTGTTCAACAGCATCTCGACGGCCTCGACGCCCGAGTAGGTCGTTCCTGGGGCGCGTCGATCCCGCTCGTCGTTGTGGAGCGAGAACCGTAGCCTCTCGCGGTTGGCAATCAACGCGCGAACCACCACGTCGCGTGTCGGACGGTCTACGACCTTGCCGTCTCGCTTCGCGCCCGGTTCCCCACGCATCTCCGCTAGGGCGGTTCCGAGCTCCCCCTTGGTGACCAGGAGTGCGCTGGATTCCTCGGGCGCGGCGGCCTCAGCGCCAGCCGCGGGGAGGGCGGCCGCGGGGGCGGTATAATCGGGCGCGGCCGTGACGACGGTTCGTCGACTCGCACCGAGGCTGCCCGGATCGGGCAACCCAGCCTCCGCGATGTCGAGACCGGGCTTGAGGAAGGCTTGCCGAAGACGGGCGATCTGCGTCTCGTTGACCCCCCGGCCGCGCAGGCACGCGTCCCAGTTCCCTTCCACGATGGCGACCATGGTCGCCACCGTCGCCGCGGCCTCGGGCTCGCGCAGCCCGAACCGGCCGGAGCAAGCCACCAGCTTGGGTGCGGTGACACCCCGGTCGTCATCGTCGCTCACCCGAAGCGCCAGGCGCACCTCCTGGCTGACGGAGGGTTGGGGCACCAGGTCGTAGACCGGCGACAGCCGCCAGCCTGCGTCGTTCGCGATCACGCCATGATTCCTGAGGTGATCATCGCAGTTGTTGATGAGCGCGTTGAGGACCATGCGCCTGAACAACTCGGGTCCGTCCCCAGGACGTCCGACCCGCCGCGCAACTTCGTCCGCCAGGCGCAGGTAGGAACTCTTTTCCCGGTCGCGCTCGTCAGCGTGGAGACAGGTCAGCGCGCTGCAAAACCTCGTCCTCGACACGCTTCCGTCATTGAGGACCTCCCTGTCAAAGCGGCGCACAAGCAGGGCGTCGCGTCGGCCGAAGCGCCGGACGGACGCCTCGGGCGTCTCGATGCCGCAGAGGCGCGCGAGGTCGAGCATGGCGGCCTCGGTCCTCGGGTAGTCGAAGGTGTCGTCAGGCCTGCTGGCCTTGGCCAGCCACAGGGCGCCGTCCTCAAGGACGGTCATCTTCGGCCGGGCGCCCCCGAGCGACGTGCGCGCCCGGTCCACCATGGCGAGGGTCCTCGGGGACACCGGACCGGCGGTTGCTGCAGTCCTGGGGCCGAGTTCCTCCTGCTGCCTCAGCACCGCCGCCCCGAGCTCCTCCAGCGCCTCTGCGGTCGGCGCCGGCCGAACCCGGGCCGGGGTCACGTCCGCCGCGGGCGAGAACGACAGGGCGCCGACCCGGTCGTCGGGCGATCCCAGCAGCAGCGCGACCTCCGACAGACCGTCGTTACGGAAGGCGCCTAGGAGGTATCTCCCCCAGTGGTCGGGGGATGCGTCCCGTATCGCTCCGGGGAGGCCCGAGTTGTGGTCCGGCCCCACCTGATGCACACCTTCAACAAGTCGCAACTCGACGGGGTCGAGCGGGACGGCGTCGGCGTTCCCGAGGTATGAGCGCCCGTACACGAACGATCCCCCGTTCACGTCGACATCGAGTCGGCCGGCGACGGTCGGCGTCGTCCGTCCCGGCAACGTGATCCAGACGAAGGCGCGCTCAGAAGTCATCGTCCACGACCTTCTTCCGCGCGACCTGGCGTCGCTCGCGCGCCTCTAATCCTTTCCCAAGCGAATCCCGCTCGGGATCGGCGAGCGCCTCGAAGTCGCGCTCGAGCCCGTATGCCCAGAGCGCGCCGGCAAGGACCGACGCCGCTATCTGCGGCGCTCCGGCCTCCAGGGCCGAGACGGTCCTGCGGTCCACGCCCAGGCGGTCGGCGACCTCGGACAACGTCATCCGTCGACGGATGCGCGCCAAGCGCAGGTTGGATCCCGCGCGAGTAAGGACGTCCTGCGTCCGTGCTGCGGGCAGAGACGCTAGCGCGCTCCTGATGGGCATAAGAAGTCTCTCCAAAGTTTAACGGGTACATAAGTATGCACTTTATTGATCCTCGTGTCCAGACGTTCTGGATTGGCAGACCCTCCGATACCCCCTTCTTGGAACGCGGAATCGCCACCGTCGGGATCTCGTTGGCTGGTCCTGATCTCGGTCTGGTCGGCGTGGTCGCACGCGTGACGTTGCCGTCGCTCGGTGTCTTCGCCCTTCGCTGTCACGATCTTCGATCACGGCCGCTTCAGGTGTCTCAGCCCATGAGGCCCGAAGGGAATATGATCGCTACGCAGCAAGAGCGGCTGGAACCACCACGTGGATTCGAGGTAGGATGGTGCGTCACACCTGCCGACCATCGATCATGTTCTGTAGCGATCGGTGACCGTCGTATGACTGAGTGAAGTAGGATCGAATGGACGAAGCTCGCTCTCGGGACGATGCCGACCTGTACGATCGTGACTTCACCAAATGGGTCGAAGTACAAGCCTGCCACCTCGATCTCCTCGACAAGGTTCACCTAATCGAGGAGATCGAGGCATTGGGCGAGTCGCAGTTGTTCGCGCTTCGCTCTTTTTACGCCCTCATCGCGATGCACCTGCTCAAACAGTTGAAGCAGCCCGGTAAGGCCACAGCAAGCTGGCAGAACACGATCAACCGCGAGCGCGGCAACGTCAGTGATTTCTTAGATGAAAATCCAGGTCTCAAGCCGAAGTGCGAGGAGGCGTTCGTTAGGGCCTACGCCAAGGCTCGGTCGGACGCCGCGTTCGAGACGAAGATGGATATTCGCAAGTTCCCCGTCGAGCCGCCGTTCACTGTTCAACAGCTCGGGTCGAGGGACTGGTGGCCCCAGGGATCCCCTCGAACCGACGAACGCGATCGTGGTCGCGCCGGAGGCAAGCGTCAGGGGACGGGCATCGGAGACTGAGACGCAAGAAGCCTCGATCAGTCTCATTCGGGTAAAGTCATCTCCGATACCGACATTGCCGACAACGTCGGAGCGACCGACGCGCCTCGACCAGAGCATGTTGCCCAGCCGGTCGGTCGAGGACCTCACACGCCAGCCTCGCGCTGATGCCGGAGAGCCTTGGACACCCTCTTGGTGATTTCCGTGAGGAGCCGTCGGTCGCGCACGTCGTCGCCCCTGAGGGCAAGAACGCCGTTGGCGAGCTCACGGGATGTCATGGGGCCGTCGGCGTCCCGCAGCTCGCGCATCAGGGCGGTGGTGAGTTCGCCCTGGCCGAAGATGACCTCGCGCTTCTGACGGGGCATCTCGGCATCGAGGTCTCCCTTGTAGCCCAGGGCGCCGAGCGTCCTGTCCACGGCCTCGACGTCGTTCCTGATCTTCGCGATGCGGTCGCGGAGGCGCTTAGCCTCGCCGAAGAGCTCGGACCGCTTGCGAAGCAGGCCGGAGATCGTGTTGTCGTAGCCTTCCTCAGGCGCTGTCGTCGTCATGCGACGAGGATACGGGATGTCTTATCCGGGCGCTTCAAGAGTCACATGTGGCTGCTCCATAATACCGCATCTTAGGCATCGCCTTTGACATGATAATGGCACTTTCTAAAAGAATGATTGTGGCAATAACATTCTTTTTATTTCTTCCGCCGGCCGCGTTATTGTCGTGTTGGCCCCGAGAATCGAATTGGCGCTTCTTTCTTTCATGAAAGAACTTTCTGATTGAAGGATCGTATTTCTAAAGCCCGGTCCTGTCTTCCTATCCGATCGTCGTGATCCGATTGTCCTTTCTTCTCGGTCCCGAGAGGTCTCCCTCGGCCTCGATCGTACCGTCCTGGGCCCAGATCGCACGACCCCGACGACCGCTGGTACGTCGTCGGGGTGGACGGCGCCGATGACTTTCTTCTGCCACGGCCATGTCGTTCCTCTGATCCCCTTGCCTTCACCGAGCGCGCGTTCGCCTGCGCGCCACTGCAGGACCAGGATGTCCCAGTCGTTGTCGTTCAGCACCAAGCCCGTCGCTGCTTCGACTTTGCCCTTCGACAGGTATCGCTCCCCGCTCGCCGTCAGGCCGGCAGGTGCCGGGCTTCGGCGCTCTCATGGTGATCGATCGCGAGGGTCGCCTCGTGGCGGCGGCGCCCGGAACTCCGCCCCGCCGAGCGTCACTTGCCGACCGCGACTACTTTCAGGTGCACAAGGGCTCCAGCGGGATCGGCCTGTTCGTGAGCAAGCCGTTCGTCAGTCGGCTTTCGGGGCACTGGGTCGTGGTGCTGAGCCGGCGCTTGGAAGACGGGAACAGAGCGTTCGACGGAGTGGTGCTGGCCTCAGTGGATCTGGCCTATCTCTCGAAGCTCTCTGCAGGACTCGACGTCGGCCCCGATCGAGCCGTCACGCTCTTCAGGACCGACGGGACCGTGATCGCGCGCGAGCCGACCGTCGACGCGGCCGCGCATGTCTGGGTCGGCGGCGAGGACGCCTTCACGGCAATGCGGTCGTCCCGCGTGGGGACGTTCGAAGGCGCTTCGCCCATCGACGGCCGCCGCCGCATCATGTCCTTCCATCGCGTGGGTGACCTTCCGATGATCCAGGTCGTCGAGGCGGGTGGCGAGGACGCCTATGCCGCATGGTGGCGTCGAGCCGCGGTCGTCGGGGCGTTGCTCGCGATCCTCTGCCTGTCCGTCCTGGCCCTCTGCTTTGCCTTGGACCGTGCGCTGCGGCAGCGGGCCGCCACCGAGGAGACACTCGCAAGGCTGGCCGCCACCGACGCGCTGACGGGTCTCACCAATCGTCGAAGCTTCGATGTCGCGCTGTCGCAAGTGTGGTCGGACGCCGCCGAGACGGGCGCGGCCGTTGCCGTGATGATGATCGATGCCGACGCGTTCAAGTCCTACAATGACCTTTTCGGTCATCACGCCGGCGACGACGTCCTCCGCCGCGTCGCCGGGTGCCTCGACGCGATCGCGAGCGAACTCGGCGGCATCACTTGCCGGTGGGGCGGCGAAGAGTTCGCGGTGCTGCTCCCAGGGCACGAGGAGACGGATGCGCTGCTCGGGGCAGAGACCGTCTGTCGCGCGGTCCGCAGCCTCGGGATCATAAACCCGTCGGGTGTCGGGGGGCGCGTCACCGTGAGCGTCGGCGTAGCTTCGGTGAGACCGGCCCTCGGCGGGTCGAGTAAGGAGTCGATGGCCGACGCCGAAAAGGCGCTCTACCGGGCCAAGCGCGACGGGCGGAACCGCGGGGCGGGCTCGTTTCCTCCCCTGACCGTGTCACCCGCATCGCATGATGAGCGTCGCTTGGCATCGGCATAACGCCGGTGGGGACGCGTCACCGTGTTCGAGAGGTAGAATACGGTTAGTGCAATTCTGGTCATCTCGAACCGGAAAGGGTCAGAGATGCTGCTCATCACGGATCGCCCGGGCCACGGCCGGGCGGCGACAGGACCGCTCGCAGGCGGCATGACCCACGTTGTGGGCGGGGCCGAGCGCGACCCGCAGGCCTCGATTGAAACCGAGATCGTCGTGTGCGACGTCGACCTCGACGCGCCGGCCGCGATGGCGGAGACGATGTCAGTCCTTGCGCTTCGGCGGCCGAGCCAGGCGGTCCCGCTTTTGAATCTCGCTCGTCACGGCGGCGAACGCGCCATGCCCACGCTCGGGCCGTAGGTGCCACCGTGGTCCTGCCGCAGGAGGCATCCGAGGCGCAGGTCCTCTTCACCGTGCGGCGACTGATCGAGCGCCGGCGGGACGCGACCCGCAGGTCTGGTGTCTCCGACGACGTCGCGATGACCAACGATATCGGCCGAGCCGGCCTCGCGCTGGTCGAGCTGACCTCGGCGCTTCGGGCAGGCGAGCAAATCCCGACCGAGGGTCTGGAGCGCGGTTCCGATGCGATCATCGCCGCGGTGTCGAGCCGTCGCTTGAACGCGTGGCTCGACGTCATGCACTCTTACGACGACGTCACACACCAGCACACGCTGATAGTCGCGGCCTTCGCGGCTGCGCTGGCGATCAAGCTCGGCCTGCGGTACCGCGCGCAGCGCCTTGTCTGCAAGGCAGCCCTGCTCCACGACGTCGGGAAGGTCAGGATCCCCCACGAGATCGTCACCAAGCGCGGGCGCCTCACGCCCGACGAGATGGCGATCGTGCGAAGGCACCCCCGTCAGGGACATGCCATGCTGGTTCGCCAGGGGGGATTCGACGCCCGGATCCTCGACGTGGTGCTGCACCACCACGAAGTCCTTGACGGGACCGGCTACCCAGACCGCCTTAGCGGCGAGGCCATCTCGCCGTTGGTGCGTCTGATGACGATCTGCGACATCTACGCCGCTCTCGTGGAGCGGAGGCCCTACAAGGAGCCGATGCCGCACGACGACGCCCTGGATGTTCTGCGGGACATGAGCGGCAAGCTCGACCGTCACCTGTTGGGCGCGTTCCGATCGATGATGGAGCATCGCTGATCGCGACCGGTCCGCGCGCCGGGCCACAGGCGCGTCGCCGGCGATGGGCGGCCCCAGCATTAAACCTCGCCGCCTTGGCGCAAAACAGGTCGCCTGCCGGCTCTCTCGTCTCAGTGCAAGCGCCTCCCCGGCCCAACGGCGGCGGCGCTCTCCACCGCGTCGGGGTCACGACATAGAACGGGCAGGATAGCACGGTAGCTTCGCGGGATTGTCCCACGGCTCAGCTCGCAGCAACCAGGGATGATTTCGCACGAAGTGGCCTGAACCCGTCTGGATCGACGCCGGCGTCGGCACCCCAGAGATAGTCGCCGGTCAGGTTGATGTGCTGCCATCCGAGCGGGGCGAGATGGGCGAGCAGCGCATCCGGCATGAAGTCACCGCGGAGACGGACGGCAGCGAGTGCGCGGCCGAGATAGGCTGTGTTCCATAGCACGATGGCCGCCGTGACCAGGGCGAGGCCGCTCGTGCGGTGAGCCTGGGCCTGGGCCGTACGATCGTGAAGCCGCCCGAGGCGGTGGAAGCACACGGCGCGAGCCAGGGCGTTATGGCTTTCGCCCTTGTTGAGTTCGGCCGTGGCCTGGCGCCGGAGTGCGGGCTGCTCCAGCCAGTCCAGGGCGTGCAGGGTCCGCTCGATGCGACCGATCTCGCGTAACGCGAGGGCGAGGCCGTTCTGGCGGGGGTAGGCGCCCAACCGTTTGAGCATCAGCGAGGCGCTGACCGCGCCGGTCCGAACGGACGTCGCCAGACGAAGGACGTCATCCCACTGGGCGACGATCAAGGCCTCGTCGATCCGGCCACCGATGAAGGGGGCGAGCGTCGGCCAGGTCGCGGATGGTGAGAAGGCGTAGAGCTTGCGGTCGGCGACGTTGGGGATGCGCGGTACGAAGCGGAAACCCAGCAGGTGCGCCAGCGCGAAAGTGTGATCGCTCACTCCGCCCCCGTCCGTGTGGTGGACCGCGATGCTGAGATCCGCCTCGTGGTAGAGCAGGCCGTCGATGACGTAGGCTGCTTCGGCCGCCGCCCGCGTCGGCGCCGTCGAGATCTCGCGGATGTCGGCCTTCATGGCGCCCTGGACGGATTTCGGCACCTTGTTGAGCAGGTTGGCGGTTTTGTGCAGCCAGCACCGCTGGTGGCGGGTGCCGGGAAAAACCTCGTCGATGGCTTTCCAGAACCCGAGGGCACCGTCGCCGACCGCGATCTCGGGAGCAATGGCGAGGCCACGGCGCTTAACGTCGACCAGAAGTTCTCGCCAGCTTTGGGCGCTTTCCCGTACGCCGACCTGGAAGCCGACCAGTTCCTTTTTGCCCTCCGGCGTGGCGCCGATCAGGACCAACATGCACTCGGCCTGCTCCTCCATCCTGGCCTGGAGGTAGAAACCATCTGCCCAGACATAGACATAGCGGCGCGCCGACAGGTCCCGCGACTGCCAGCGGTCGTAGCCGGCCTTCCACTCGGCCGTGAGGCGGCCGACGACCGAGGGCGACAGGTTCGGAGCGTCCCGGCCGAGGAGTGCCGACAGGGCATCCTGGAAATCCCCTGTCGAGAGGCCGCGTAGATACAGGACAGGCAGCACCGCATCGAGACTGCGCGTCCGCCGAGCCCACCGTGGCAGGATCGCCGAGGTGAAGCGGATGCGCTCCCCGCTCTCAGCAGCCCCGCGATCCCGGACCTTGGGTCGCGACACCGCGACAGCGCCGATCCCGGTCTGCACCTCACGCTCAGGCGCGTGACCGTGACGGACCAGACGCGCCCGCCCGTCCGGGAGCTTCAAGGCCGCTCGCTCGGCCAGGAAAACATCGACCTCCAGTTCCACCGCCCAGGCCAGGAGTTGGCGGACCCCAGCCCGCAGCACCTCCGTCAGGGGATCGTCGACGTCATCGGGCTGACGGAGCCGTACGATATCGCTATTCTCATCCATGGCGTATCGCTCTCTCCGGAGAGGTTCTGGCAGGCTTGGACACCCGCTTCGATACGCCGCCCTTCTCAGGCTACCGTCACCCAGTTTCCCGCATAGCTTCGTAACTGCCACACCGAAGGGCCACGGCCCATTAAGGACTGCAGGCTAAGCTGACGGTACAGGACTCAAGAGGCTCGTGGCTCCATGCAGCGCGTCTTCGCTCATCTCAATCAGAGCCGCGCCGGATGGGCCGCGTCGCTTGCCGGCGCGGTGTGCTCGGTCCTTCGCGCCTCGGGTTTGGAGGTGTATCCAAAGCGCCCGACCGCCGCTTCCTCGGAGCGCGAGGCACGGCTTCGGGCGCTCACCGATGCGCTGCCGCAGATGATCTGGGTCGCCCGCGCGACCGATGGCGCGATCACCTATGCCAACCAGCGCTTCCGCGACTATTTCGGCGAGGCTGGCTCGACGCGCCGGGACCGCATCGCGGCCCATCACCCCGACGACCGCGAACGTGCGGCGAGCGCCTGGGCTGCGGCCGAGAGGGACGGGCGCGCCTTCGAGGTCGAGGTGCGCTGGCGTCGGCGCGACGGGGCCTATCGATGGCACAAGCTGATCCTGACGCCACTCGTCCGAAGGGGGGCTGCCGCCGAGTGGCTCGGCTCCGCGCTCGACATCGACGACATCGTCCTGGTGCGGGAGGCTTTGCGCGAAAAGACGGACCTGCTCCATTTCGCCCAGCAGGCGGCCGGTGCCGGCCTGTTCGACTGGGATATCGAGGGCGGGTCCGCCCGGCTGTCGGCCGAAAGCCTCGCCCTGTTCGGTCTGCCCTTGGACAGGACGGACGGCGTCGGCGTCCAAGAGATTTTGGACGCGATCCATCCCGACGACCTCGCCGGCATTGAGATCGAGGCCGAGCGGGCCAAGATGACCCGTACGGACTACAGGGTCGAGTTTCGCGTGCCCCGGCCGGAGGCGTCAGACCGCTGGATCCTGGGCCTCGGCCGCGTGGTTATGGACACCGAAGGCCGGGCGTCGCGAATCGTCGGTCTCAACCTCGACGTGACGGAGCGCAAACGCGTGGAGCAGACGCTGCGCGTCAGCGAGGAGCGGCTCGCCCTCGCGCTCGACAGCGGCAGCGACGGCCTGTGGGACTGGGAGGTCGACACCGGGGTGGTCTGGTACTCGGACCGCTGGCAATCGATGCTCGGCTACGAGCCGGGGGAGATCGAACCCCACATCGACGCCTGGGAGCGCCTGGTCCACCCGGAGGACCGCGACGGAGCGCTCGAACGGACAGAGGAGCATTTCGCGGAGCGCTCGCCGGTGTACGAATGCGAGCACCGGCTCCGGCGCAAGGACGGGGACTGGGGCTGGATCTTATCTCGCGGCAAGGTCGTCGGCCGAACCCCAACCGGGCGTCCCCTGCGCGTCGTCGGCACGCACATCGACATCGGCGCCCGAAAAGCGGCCGAGCTGCAGATCGCCCATATGGCGCGCCACGACGCCCTGACGGACTTGCCGAACAGGACCATGTTCCGCGACCGCCTCGCACAACGGCTGGCCGGCCTCACCGGCGACGCCGGGTCCTGCGCCGTGCTGTGCCTCGACCTCGACCACTTCAAGGCTGTCAACGACAGGCTGGGTCACCTCGCGGGCGACGCCCTGTTGCGCGAGGTGGCGGCGAGGCTGACGTCTCTTCTCGGCCCTAGGGACCTGTTGGCGCGGCTCGGCGGTGACGAGTTCGCCATCGTGCTCGACGAGGCCGGCCCGTGCTCGGATGTGATGGACCTCGCGCGACGGCTGTCGGCCGTGGTCAACCGGCCCATCCTCATCGGCGAGAAGGCCGTCGAGGTCGGCCTCAGCGTCGGGTTTGCCCTGGCGCCCCAGCACGGATGCGACAGCGAGGGTCTGTTCCGGCGGGCCGACCTTGCGATGTACCGCGCCAAGGCAGAGGGGCGCGGGGCGGCGCGCTGCTTCGAGCCCGAGATGGACGAGGAGGCGGCCGAGCGGCGCGCGCTCCAGCAGGACCTGCGGCGCGCCATCCACCACGAGGAACTCGTGCTGCACTACCAGCCGCAACTGACGGTCGCGACGGGCGAGGTGGTCGGCTTTGAGGCGCTCGTGCGCTGGCGCCATCCTGTCAAGGGCGTCGTGCCGCCCTCCCGGTTCATTCCCCTGGCAGAAGAGACCGGCCTCATCTGCGACCTCGACGCCTGGGTGCTCCTCGCGGCCTGCCGGGAAGCGGTGCTCTGGCCGAAGCCCCTCCGGGTCGCGGTCAACGTGTCCGCGCGACAGTTCGGGCAGGACGAGCTGCCCGAACAGGTCCTTGCGGCCCTGGCCCGGACGGGGCTATCTCCTGGCCGCCTCGAGATCGAGGTCACCGAGAGCGTCATCATCAACGACATGTCGCGCGCGCTCGGCATCCTGCGCCGGCTGAAGGGGATCGGCGTGCGGATCGCGATGGACGACTTCGGCACCGGCTACTCGTCGCTGGCGACGCTGCAGGCGTTCCCCTTCGACAAGATCAAGATGGACCGCACCTTCGTGGGCAACCTCGGCCAGAGCCGCCAGGCCGAGGTCATCGTCCGCGCCATCCTGGGGCTCGGCCGCAACCTCGGCCTGGAGGTCGTGGCCGAGGGCATTGAGACCGCGGCACAGTTGAGCTTCATCGCCGACGAAGGCTGCGACGAGATGCAGGGCTTCTTGCTCGGGCGGCCGCAGCCGATCGAAGACTATGCGGAAGTCGTGGGACGGAGGACCGCAGCGGCGTCACCATGCTTTAGTGCTCTGACGCAACAGATCAATTCACAACGGGCGTGAGGTGTGCGACGCTGGGATGCATGTGCATGACCATGTCCCTGGTTTTGTCTCCGCAGGCCCGCCAAACTGTAAAAGACGTCGAGGACCGCTGTCATGCGGTCAAGCACGTCCTGCTGTCGGACGAGCGCTTACCCGTGCAGGAGGTCGCCCGACAGGCGGGGGTGAGCCGTACGCATCCGACGAGGGCCGCCTTGCGGGATGAGGGGCCTGTGGCCGACGTTATGGGCTTACGGCTAGCCTAAAGGTCATCAGGTCGATGCGGGTCGAGGTTCTGAGCGGGATCGAGCGCCGGCGTCAGTGGTCGGACGCTGAGAAGGCCCGGATCGTCGAGGAAACGTTGGTCGCAGGTGCGCGAGTGGCCGAGGTGGCCCGGCGCAACGCGGTGATTGCCAGCCTGGTGTTCGGGTGGCGTTGCCTGGCGCGCGACGGCTTGCTGGGCCGGGGTGTGCCGGCTCTGATGCCGGTTGAGATTGTGGCCCCGGCTCCCGCACTGCCAGCACCCGCGCTATCGGTGCCATCGCGTCCGAAGCGGTCGGCCGGGCTGATCGAGATCGAGCTGTCGCAGGGACGCCGCCTGCGGGTGGGCCGCGACGTCGACGGCGATGCGCGCATTGCCTCGCCAGAAACGTTGCCGGATGCTGACCCCGTTGGAGCTATGATCGAAACTGGGTGACGGCGGCCATCAGGCGGCGCGGTCTGCGGGAATGTCGACGACTTCGGTCCCGTCCTTGAACGTGACACCGGCGACGACCTTGGGCAATAGGTTTTCGCCCTTCAGCCTTCGCCAGGTCTTGGCCGCCGCCATGACGAGCTTGAACACCATCAGCTTGGCGGTTTTGGGCGACAGGGCGCCCTTGGTGCAGACGGTCCGGTGCCGGACCGTGGCGAAGACGGACTCGATCGGGTTCGTGGTCCGCAGGTGATCCCAGTGCTCGGCCGGGACGTCGAAGAAGGCGAGCAACGCGTCACGGTCCCGGGTCAGGCACTCGGCCACCTTGGGGTACTTCGCCCCATACGTCTCGACGAAGACCGTGATGGCTGCTTCGGCCGCCGCTCGCGTCGGCGCCGCGGAGATCTCGCGGATGTCGGCCTTCATGGCGCCCTGAACGGATTTCGGCACCTTGTTGAGCAGGTTGGCAGCCTTGTGCAGCCAGCACCGCTGGTGGCAGGTGGTGGGCAGAACCTCGTCGAGCGCCTTCCAGAAACCGAGGGCGCCGTCGCCGACCGCGATCTCGGGCGCGATGGCGAGGCCGCGCCGCTTCACGTCGACCAGCAGCTCCCGCCAACTCTGGGCGCTTGTCGCACGCCGATCTGAAACCCGACCAGTTCCTTTCGGCCTTCCGGCGTGGCTCCGACGAGGACCAACATGCACTCGGCTTGGTCCTGCATCCTGGCCTGCAGGTAGACCCCGTCAGCCCAGACGTAGAAGCAGCGCCGGGCCGACAGGTCCCGCTCCTGCCAGCGATCATACTCGGCCTGCCACGCGGCCGTGAGACGCCCGACGACCGAGGGCGACAGGTTCGGCGCGTCTTTCCCCAGCAGCGCCGAGAGTGCCTCCTGGAAATCGCCCCGTCGAGATGCCGCACAGGTACAGCGTCGGCAGCAGGGCGTCGAGGCTGCGCGTCCGCCGAGCCCAGCGCGGCAGGATCGCCGAGGTGAACCGGATACGCTCCCCGCTCTCAGCAGCCCCACGATCCCGGACCTTGGGGCGAGACACCGCGACAGCGCCGATCCCGGTCTGCACCTCGCGCTCGGGGCCATGCCCGTGCCGGACAAGGCGCACTCGGCCATCGGAAAGCCTCACATCCGCCCGCTCGGCCAGAAGAGCCTCGACCTCCAGTTCCACCGCCTGGGCCAGAAGCTGGCGGGCGCCGGCCCGCAGCACCTCCGTCAGGGGATCGTCGACGTCATCGGGCTGACGGAGCCGTACGATATCGCTATTCTCATCCATGGCGTATCGCTCTCTCCGGAGAGGTTCTGGCAGGCTTGGACACCTGCCTCGATACGCCGCCCTTCTCAGGCCGCCGTCACCCAAATTCCCGCGTAGCTCCGCCTCAGGCTGCGGCTTCCCTATTGTCAGAAAGTGATGAGGCGGACCTATGCGTTTGAGGCGATGTTGGCCGTTGAGTTGGCTACCGATGATCCGGGCGCATTCCAGCGCGTGGCATCGGCGTAGATAGGCGGATCAGGCCGCCCGACCTGCGCCGAGGCTCTCTACGGTCGACAGCGCCATTCGAGCGCCGGCGCCACGGTAGGCCCACCTCGGTCGTCGGCATCCCGTGTCGGATCGTCTGCTGTCGTCGGCACGTCGACCATCGTCGGTTCGCAGCTCATATACGCGGGTTCGGCCGGGCGCCTGTGCCCGGCCGTATCGCGCGCGGCCCCACCACCACAGAGCCGCCGCTGGATCAGACCGCCGTCCAACGCTTCATGGCGTCGGCAGCCGTGATGCTCAGGACGACCGTCTTGTCGACGGACTTCACCAGCTCGGTCGACAGCATGTGGTGCTGATCACCCGCCGCCGGGTCGAGGCGCTTCAGCTTCATCATGGCGCCATCGAGCCGGTCGATCACGCCCACATGGGTGCCGTCGGAGCCGACGACCTCCAGGTCCTTCACCAGCCGGGTCGCGAACGCCCCGCCGGTCGCCGTGCCGACGGTGCGGCCGTCCTCGATATCGACCTTGGTGCTCCGCACCGTGTCGCGGATGGTCTCGGTGCGGTCGGCCACATCCTTGCGGATGCCGATCTCCTCGACGACGCGCGCAGTCTTGCCCACCACCGCCTCCTCGTCGGTTTCCTCCATCTCGATCGTGCGCTCCTTGAAGGCATCGGCGCCGAGCGCCGCGACCGGGCGGTCGACCGTGCGGCGGTCGACCGTGACGGTCTCGTCGCGCAGGGTGACGTCCTCGGACACCGCCGTCTCGACCATGTAGCTGTGCAGCCGGACCTTGCCGCGGCTGACCGCCCGCTTGCCGACGTTGAGGCGCTCCTCGACGACCTGCAGGACATCGTCGGTGCCGGCCGTGGTGGGCGTCCGGGTCGCCGCCATCGGGGCGGGCGCCGTCGTCCGCGTCTCGGTGGTGACGACCGTCGCGGCGGGCGCGGTGCCGGTCATGGCCAGACCCGTGGCGCCCGCGCCGGCGCTCCCCGTCGCCGCCATCCCGGCGCCCGTGGCGCCGCCCGTCCAGCCCTCGCTGCGCCAGGTCTGCTCACGCTCTTCGAGGTCGACGGCGCCGTGCTGCTCCAGCACCGACACGGCGCGGTCGACGAAGGCGTCGTCCACGTGGGCGGTCAGCAGGGTGCCGCCGCGACGCACGCCCTCCGCGTAGGTCGCCTGATCCTCGTAGCCGCCGAAGAGGTTCTCGAGCGAGGCCATGAAGCCCGTCTTCTTCGGTTCAGTGGTGGTATAGCCGGCGCCCAACTCGTCGCTGGCGGTCTCGGACGAGATCGTTACGTCGGCAGTCGGAATTCCGAGCTGGCGCAGCGCCTGGACGGCGCCTTCGGCGTGAGCACGGGTGTCGAAGACGGCCGTGATGGT
Source organism: Lichenihabitans sp. (assembly GCA_965214345.1). Taxonomy (GTDB): domain Bacteria; phylum Pseudomonadota; class Alphaproteobacteria; order Rhizobiales; family Beijerinckiaceae; genus Lichenihabitans. The sequence continues at coordinate 357,352 of CBDCBJ010000002.1, forward strand.
CTGCTTGGCCATGGTGTGCTCCTGGGTAGGATGGGATCAATCGAGCGCATCCGGCTCGACGCCGGGGCGCATGGTGGTCGATGGGTCGTGGAGACCGGCGGCCGGAGCCGCCGGCCGGGACGCCGCGAGGCGCCGATCACGTCACGCCGTGGTGTTGCCCCGGGTGACGCGGGTGTTGCGGATGAACTGTGCCGTGACGGTCGGGTCGACGGTGCCGGCCTTGCCGCCGAACCAGGCGGCGATGGCCCCCAGGATCAGGGCGAGGCTGCCCAGCAATGCGCCGCGAGACACGCTCTTGGCGGCGGTGTCGGCCGCTTCGGCCGCCTGCTGCTTCGCCTGGGCCGCCTTGTCGCGGACCTGTGTCTCGTAGGCGGAAACCCGCGCGCGGGCCTGGTCGACCGGGATGTTCTGCTGCTTCGACATCGCCTGGGCGACCTTCTCCCGTGCGTCGGCGACCTGGGCGTCGTCGCCGGTCACCAGGGCCTTGGCGAGGGACGTCGTGGCGGCCTTCAGGTCGGCCGGATCGTTGGCCGGGGACGACAATGCCTGCTGCATGGCACCGACCGGATCCGTCCCCTGCGTCAGGGCCGGGACGGCCGTCTGGGCGGCCGAGGACACGGCATGGCCGACGCCGCCGATCGCGCCGCTGACGGTGTTGAAGGCGCCGCCGATGAGGCCGCCCACCGCCGTGGTGAGCAGGTAGAACACCACCAGCGTCGTCAGGGCCCAGGATGTCAGCCCGTGCCAACCGCCGGTCGACGACTTCGGGCGGCCCGACAGACGGCTGGCGATATAGCCGCCGACGAAGGCCGCGATGATGCCTGACAGGGCCCACCAGATGCCGGCGCCGATGGAGAAGCCGCTGGCCGACGGGTTGTCGCCGGTCATCGGGTTTAGCGTCGAGGCGCCGATGCCGATGCCGACCAGGTTGAGGATGAGCTGCGTCACGAGACCCGCCACGACGCCGGCCAGGACCCCGCCCCAGGACACGTTGTTGACCAGGATGGTGCGGGCATCGTCGGCCGGGCTGACCGGCGAGAGGTTCATGTCGTCGAGGTCGCGCGGGCCTGTCGCGCCAGTGATGTTCGTCATCGATCTACCTGTGGGCGCGCGAGCATTCCGACCGCAGGGCGGACGAACGAGCTTCGCAAGAAGGGGAAGGGTATACTTGACCGCCACGTGGCATCCGCATCCCGATGGATGCCGATGCATCGTGGTGCCGCAGCCGAAACGTATGTCACTCCGCAAGGATGCCTCCGAAATACGCTGTTCCGCTATGCGGAGATGCATTGGTAGTCCTGTATGAGGCACCGTGCCGCAATTACTCATGGGTGGCGTGAGGAAGTCGGTGAACCGCCCCGGGTTTCGCGGAGGCTCCTGATCTTGTGAGATGGAGCCGATGACGAAGCGCACACCCCCATTTTCCCCAGAGGTCCGCGAGCGCGCGGTCCGGATGGTCCAGGACCACAAAGGAGAGCACAGCTCGCTTCACGCGGCGATCCAGTCGATCGCGGCCAAGATCGGCTGCTCGGGGGAAACCCTGCGCAATTGGATCAGGCAGGCCGAGAGCGAGGTGGCTCAGGGAATCTGGACAGGGTGGCTGAGTGGATTTCCTGCCTGACGGCGGCCAAGGTGGCCGCAGATCGGGAGAGACGATGAGCAAGCGAACGCGCCGCAACCACGCTCCGGCCTTCAAGGCCGAGGTGGCCCTTGCGGCCGTGAAGGGAGAGAAGCCGCTGGCCGAATTGGCTCAGCAGTTCGACGTGCACCCGAACCAGATCACGGCGTGGAAGGCCAGTTCGTAGATGGCGCCGCCGAGGTCTTCGGATCGGAGCCGAAAGCAGGCCTGGCGGCGCCGGCCATCGATGTGAAGACGCTCCACGCCAAGATCGGCGAACTGACGTTGACCAACGATTTTTTGTCCGGCGCGCTCGGCAAGGCCGGGCTTCCGAGCGCAAAGCGATGATCGACGGCGACCATGGCCTGTCCATCACGAAGCAGGCCAAGGCGTTGGGGATCAGTCGTGGCGGTGTCTACTATCGACCTTGTCCGGTTTCTCCAGAAGATCTGACCGTCATGCGGCGGATCGATGAGCTACACCTGGAGTTTCCATTTGCGGGAAGCAGGATGCTGCGCGATCTCCTGAACCGTGAAGGGGTGGAGATCGGGCGTCGACATGTCGCCACGCTGATGAAGCGCATGCGGATTGAAGCCTTGTACCGGAAGCCGAACACCTCGAAACCAGCGCCGGGCCACAAGATCTATCCCTACCTGCTGCGCGGCGTGACGGTGAACCGCTCCGACCAGGCATGGGCGATGGATATCACCTATGTGCCGATGGCGCGTGGCTTCGTCTACTTGGCTGGCGTGGTTGACTGGTACTCGCGCAGAGTCCTGTCCTGGCGACTGTCGATCACCAGGGAAGCCGCGTTCTGCGTCAAGGTTCTGGAGGAAGCACTCGCCCGCCACGGCAAACCGGGGATCTTCAACACCGACAGTCAGAAGATCGAAGCCAGTTTCCGGGTGGCCTGATCCGAACATCGATCGACTGTCTGGTAGGCTGGCGCCGTAGGGCGTCTCGGTGCGACCTGACCCGAACACAGATCGACCAGCCGTGTCTTTCCCTGGATCCGTCGGTCGCCCGGGAACGCCCTGCGGTGAGGTTTGACCTCGCCGATGCCTGTGACCCGAGAAGGGCCTGACCATCTGGTCACGTGACTGTCCTGTCCGCGCATCCGGTCGTGGTGAAACCGTTCGAAGCACGGTCGAATCAGGAGGGCTTGCAGATGAGCGTCGAGGAAAGCGCGGTGGGGCGCTATGTCGTTGGCGGCGTGGACACTCACAAAGACCTGCACGTGGCGGCGATCGTCGACGAACGGGATCGCCCTTTGGCGACCGCCAGCTTCGCGACCACGCGACATGGCTACCGGCAGATGCTGGCGTGGATGCGATCGTTCGGCACGTTGAAGCGCGTCGGCATCGAGTCGACGGGCAGCTATGGCGCCGGTCTGTTGCGCTTCATGCAGCAGGCCGGGATCGAGGTCCTGGAGGTTACCGCTCCCGATAGGAATGATCGCCGCCGTCGTGGCAAGAACGACAACTTGGACGCTGAGAGTGCGGCGCACGCCGCCTTCGCCGGCACGCGCACCGTCACGCCCCGGACCCGGGACGGGATGATCGAGGCCCTCCGTGTCTTGAGCGCCTGCCGCAAAACAGCGGTCGCGGCTCGACGCGTGGCCTTGCAAATGATCCAGAACACCATTGTGTGCGCACCTGACAATTTGCGCGAGCTGCTGCGCCGGTTGACTCGCATGCAGCTCATCCGAACCCTGGCGGCGTGGCGCCCGGACCTGACGGGCTACCGTGATGTCGAGGCGGCTTATCGGATCAGCCTGAAGTCCCTGGCGCGGCGGTACCTGGAGTTGCATGACGAGATCGCTGATCTCGACACCATGATCGGCGCCATCGTCGACGAACTCGCCCCCGAACTCGTGGCGCGGAACTCGATCGGACGAAACGGGGCCGCACAACTGCTCCTGACGGCTGGCGACAACCCCGAGCGCCTGCGCTCGGAGGCCGGCTTCGCGGCACTCTGCGGCGTGAGCCCCGTCCCAGCCTCATCAGGAAAAACAGTGCGCCATCGGCTCAACCGCGGCGGCGATCGGGCAGCCAACAGTGCGCTCCACATCATCGCGATTGGACGGCTGAGAACCGATGCGCGAACGAAGACCTACGTCGCCAAGCGGGTCGCCGAAGGCCATTCCAAGCTGGAAGCGATCCGCTGCATCAAACGCTACATCGCCCGAGAGGTGTTCAACCTCATCACTCGGCGACAACGGGCCATCAACCAGACTGCCGCCGCTGCTTGACACATAGAAGGGCATCCAGGGTTCACAGTTCACCAGCCAGGAGTTCACCGGCGTTCTGTTGAAGGCCGGCGTAGCCGTCAGCATGGACGGAAAAGGAGCTTGGAGAGACAACGTTTTCGTCGAGCGGCTCTGGCGCTCGATCAAGTACGAGGAAGTCTACCTCCAAGGCTACGACTCGGTCGGAGAGGCTCGCGCTTCGATCGGCCGCTACCTGACCCTCTACAATCCATCGTCACAACGCACATCTCGCTATGTCATTGAGGGGAATAGGGTCTGCTGAGCGGAGTCGAGTACCGCGGGGTTTTTGCGACGCTTTAAGGCTTGCTGCGCGAAGCTTCGGAGGTCGGGATTGTCGAGATCGGCACGACTGAAGATCCAAGGTCCCTCGGCGAACGGGTGTACGGCCTTCAGATCCCCCCGCTCCGCCGCGAGCCGCAACGTACGGGGCGCTACACCAGCGAAAGCGGCTGCCCGACTGAGGTTTAGCCAGGGTTCGACCCCATCCTCCGCCTCACGATAGACCGGGATGCGATAGTTAGACCGAAGGCCCGTGACGCGCTCCCGAGTCCATCGGTTGCCGTTGCCCGTTTTCAAGCCGTTGCGATTGAGAACACCAGCGATGAGGTCGTCCCGGGCGATCAGCGCCAGACTGCGGACAGCTTCGACGAGGTCGTCAGGCGTGGCGTTTCGCTGTCCCCTGCGGCGGCGCGGCAGACGATATTCGGTGTGGGCTCCGCCGACCCAGTGAAGCGTCAGAACGATCTCGGCCGTGAGATCGTCGAGATCGGCCAGGGCCTCGTGGATCAACGTACGCACGATCCGCTTCTTGAGCCGGGCATCCGTGGTGGACGCCGACCACACGGTCTCGAGATCCTCGGCAAGGCCGTGAGCGAGACTGGCGCAAGGTCGGGTCCTTGAGAAGGGACGGCATCGTGCTCGGCAATCCGCGCCTCGACTTCAGCCACGCGAGTGAGTGCATGGTTCCAACGCGCTTCCAGCTCCCTGGCGACGAAACGGTTCTCGGGATCGGCCGCGTCGTACTGCCGGAACGCTCGCCCTGCCGCGTAGCGAGCCGCTTCGAGATCGCGCGTCATCGCCTCGCGCGCGTCGTGTTGCAGTCTGCGCCTCTGCGACCCGTGCAGCCTCAATTGCGGCCGGTTGCACGACCATCAGCACAGCCTTCTCGACGACATCGTCGACGCGCAGGCCGCCGAAGGCGATGCAGTTGGGTTCCCCCTGATCGAGCCGTCCCCGCACACAAGCGTAGCGCGGGATCTGCCCCTTGACCCCGGTGTATTGCACGAAAAGCTTGCGGCCGCAGCGACGGCACCGCAGCAGACCCGACAACAGCGCCGAGCCATGCTTAGGTGCGCCACGGCTTCCCGCCGGCACGTTTTCGCTCACCATCGTCCGGATCGCCTCCGCGCGGTCTCCGTCGACATAACCTTGATGCGCGTCGGGCTTGAACGCCAGCCATTCCGCGCGGGGCTTGCTCCGGGCCCGTGACCGAGGTCCGGTTCCATCATAGCTGACCACCACGCCGGATCTGCCGTAGGCATAAGCACCCCCATAGGCGGGATTGACGATGAACCCATGCAGCGTGGAGTAGCGGGGACGTCGCCACTCTACCGGGCCGCCGTTGAGACGGGTCGGCAAATCGAGCCGATGCTCCAGGAACCAGAACAGCGCTTGACGAATACTGCCGAGTTCGGAGACCTTGTCGATGGCGAGCTTGATCGCAGCCTGGACGCGCCGGTCGGGATCCATCTCCAGCCTGTCGCCCACCTTGATGAAGCCGACCGGCGCCGCAACGATGAGTTCGCCCCGCCGTGCCTTCTCGTGGCGCGCTGCGAGCGAGCGCTGACGCAAAAGATCGAGTTCGTATTCGTTGAGGCTACCTTTGAGCCCGAGCAGCAGGCGGTCATTGCCCTGTCGGGGGGCGTAGACCGCTTCCTGATCGATCAGCAGCGTATCGACGACGCGGCACATCTCGACGAGTTGCTGCCAGTCGCGGCTGATACGGGCGAAGCGAGAGACTTCTCGGGCCGCCACGGCGCCGACCTTTCCGAGGCAAACCTCGGCGACCATGCGTTCGAAGCCGACGCGCGTTGTCCCGCCCGCCGCCGAGCAGCCGAGATCTTCGTCCACGACCTCGATCTGCGACCAGCCGAGGAGATGGAGGCGGTCGCGCATGGCATACTGGAGCAGCTGGCTTTCCCGATTATGCTGGACCTGATGGGCGGACGACTGTCGGACATAGAGCAACGCCTTGCGTGCCCGGTGCTGCGGGCCGATCTTGTCACCGCTCATCGGCGTCCTCCTCCGGAGCCGCCTGCTGCGGCAGTCGCGCGCCGTCGACGTGGGTGACCAGCAGGCGTGTCAGAAGGCTGCTCAGCGCTTGGCGTGTCTGATCCGGCAAGCTGCTCCATCCGGGAGCTGTTTCCGTCGGCGACGGTCTCGCCAGCAGCAGATCCAACCGCGTGTGTGGCCTGCGCGGCCGTCGAAGGATCGATTCGGGCACGGTGCTCTCCATGGGGCTCGGGAGAGGCTACGCCCGCTTTCAGCATCTCGTCGGCAGCGTGATGCATCACGTCGCGAACCAGGATTCGTAGCTCCTTGAGCGCCCTCCATGCCGCGACCGGCTCCACTGCCACGCGCATCGGACCGCAAGCCGGGGCATCCAACATCCAGCGTGGGATTTCTTGAACTCTCTCAGCAGGCGCTTCCGCCAGGCTGCATCGGGCCACCGCGCCGGCGCTCCTTTCGATCACCTCATGCAGGAGGATGGGCCGACCGAACCACGGGTGCCATTCATAGCAAACCCGAACATCGCCATGGCCAGCGATACTATGAGTGTTGTGGAGGGGAATTGTACAATGGACGCAGACCGCATTCGAGCCTTGACCGACACACGCCGGACCAGGCTTACTTCGACAGGCTGCCGCAAACCGCGGCGGCTTGAACACGGCAGGGCTCCACTCAACGAAGCGCCGTATCCTGTGCAGACAATCGGAGCCACCTCACTCTGCCCTGTCTGCCTGCGCTAAACGCCACCAGTCGCTTCAACTTCCACCCGAAGAATGCCCCATGAGCGAGTTTCGCATCGTTCCCGTCGGTCAGCAGCATCGCGCTGACTGGGATCGCCTCTATGCAGGCTATGCCGAGTTCTATCGCGTCACGCAGACGGGGGAGATGCGCGACCGCGTCTGGTTCTGGCTTCACGACCCCGCGCACGGGATTGAGGGCCTGATCGCAGAGGATGCGGACGGACACGCCGTTGGCCTCGCCCACTATCGAGCCTTCGACCGTCCGCTCTCCGCCACCACGGGCGGCTACCTAGACGATCTCTTTGTCGACCCCCGCATGAGAGGAAAGCGCACTGCCGACGCGCTGATCGAAGCCCTTGCGGAAGAAGGTCGCCGCCGCGGCTGGAGCGTCATTCGTTGGATCACAGCCGAAAACAATGCTCCCGCACGCTCGGTGTACGACCGCGTGGCGAAGCTGACACCCTGGCGGACCTACGACATTCCTCTCTCTTGAGGGCAACACCATACCAAGCCGGTTCTGCCGAGCCGAGCGGCGTCGCGCTGGTCTGGTATGGGTATACCCTAACCGAACCATCTCGTAGCGGCCCCGAGGTGCCACGCGAAGGCGATGCCGCTCGTAACAGCGGCCTCTCAGCGCCGTCCGCGTTGATCGCCTGAGAGTCGTCGCCGCGGGTTGTGCGCCTAGCGGGTCGGGGGGCCTCGATCACGCTTGCGAGCCCTGTGCCCAGGCCTGTCGTAAGCGTCGCTCCGCACCCACCTCCCGGGGTTTGACCGAGTGATCGATGATCGAAGCCGCAGGAGGCTTCGATCCATGTCTATACCTAAGCATATGGTATGCCTACGCCGAGAACCGCGGAAACGTCGCTTGCGGTTTTTCTGGCGCGGCGTGATCGCGGCTGGAGGGGGCGAGGACGGGGTCAGGGGTGCCCGGATCAAGCCGCGGCGTCGAGGTCCGCGGCCGCCGGGGTCGGCGTCCAGTTCCACGGCAGCAGCTCGGCAAGGCGCTGGGCCGGGAGGGACGCGATGCGGCCGAGCACGTCGGCCAGCCAGGCCTGAGGATCGACGTCGTTCAGCTTCGCCGTCACGATCAGGCTGTTGAAGAACGCCGCCCGCTGGCCGCCGCGGTGCGAGCCGGCGAAGAGCCACGCCTTTCTGCCGAGAGCCAGGCCGCGCAACACCCGTTCCGCCCCGTTGTTCGACATGCACACGCGCCCGTCGTCGAGGAAGCGGGTAAAGGACGCCCAGCGGTCGAGCATGTAGTCCATCGCCCTGGCCACCGGGGCGGCGCGCGGCAGGCGGGCCCGCTCGGCCCGCATCCAGGCTTCCAGGGCTGCCACGATGGGCGCCGAGCGCTCGCGCCTCATGGCCAGCCGCTCGGCCGCGGGACGGCCGTTCACCTCGCGCTCGACGGCGAACAGTTCGTCCATGCGCTTCACCGCCTCGAGCGCCAGCGGCGCGATCACCGCCACCTTCTTCCTGGCCCTCTGCCGCGCCGCGGCCTCGATATCGGCCAGCTCGAAGAACTTTCTCCGCCCGTGGGCCCAGCACGCGGCCTCGATGATCGGTGCGGGCTTGCGCTCGCCGAGGTACAGCTTGCCGTAGCCCCCGTAGGCGTCGGCCTGCAGCACCCCGGTCCAGCCCGTGAGGTGCGCCTGCGGGTGCTCGCCACGTCGGTCGGACGAGAAGTGGAACAGGGCCGCCGGGGGATCGGCACCGCCGAAGGGACGGTCGTCGCGCACGTAGACCCACACGCGGCCGGTGGCGGTCTTGCCCTTGGCCAACACCGGCACCGTCGTGTCATCGCCATGGAGCCGTCCCGCCGCCATGACGTGCGCTTCGATGAGCCGGAACAGCGGCTCCAGCACGCCCACACAGGTGCCCACCTGGTCGGCCAGCGTGGAAAGGCTGAGCGGCACGCCCTCGCGGGCGTAGCGCTCGGCCTGTCGGTTCAGCGGGACGTGCTGCCCAAACTTCTCGAACAGCACCATGGCGAGCAGGCTCGGGCCGGCCCAGCCACGCGGGATGGCGTGGAAGGGCGCGGGCGGCTGGGTGACGCTCTCGCAGGCGCGGCAGGCGAACCGCTCGCGCACGGTCTGGATCACGGTCCACTGGCGCGGCACCACCTCCAGCGTTTCGGTGACGTCCCCGCCCAGCTTCGACAGGCGCATGTCCCCGCAGCACGGGCAGGCGCTCGGGCTCGGCACCATCACGCGCACGCGCGGCAGGTGGGCCGGGAAGGGCTGGCGCGAGGGTTTCCCTCGGCCTATTGGGGCCGGCACCGCGGCCTTGGCGGCGGCCTTCTCGGCCGCGAGCGCCTCGGCGGCCGCCGAGGCTTCGAGTTCCTCGAGCTGGAGTTCGTACTGGTCGAGGAGGCGCTGCGTGCGCTCGGAGCGCTGGCCGTAGAGGGTGCGGTTGAGCCTTACGATCTCGAGCCGGAGATGGGCGATCAGCGCGGCGTCGCCCGACAGTCGGGCCTTCACGGCGGCGGCTTCGGCTTCGACGCGATCGACAGCGGCCTGGGCCTCATCGGCCCGGAGGACGGCTGCGTCGGCACGCTGAGTGGCCTGATCGGCTCGGGCCTCGGCGGCCGCACGCAGCGCTTCGACGTCGACGATCTCGGGCTTGATGCGCTTCGCCATGTGGAGAGTGGATCACGAGTTGGAGAAAAATGCCATGACGTCTCAAGTCGGGCCTGTGTATATCTGCTCGGACTTCACCCGGTCTTGCTCGGCCGCCAAGTCTGTTGTGGGTTTCTCCAGTCAATTCCTTCGAGCAAATAGCCAAGCTGTGCCGGAGAGATGCTGACGCTGTCGCCTGCCGTGTAATTGCTCACGGGGTCGACATGCCGTTCAAGCTGGCAGGCTGATCGTCTCGCCTTTCAGCGTGAGGCGGATGGCGTCGATGGCGCGGACGGCGCGTCGTCGTGCGGTCTCGATGACGGACCTGGTGTCGGCGTAGAGATGAGCGCCCCACTCCTGGCGAAAGCCGTTGGTGATCTTGCGGTAGACCGCGCAGGGTCGCAGCGCGCGCTCCGACCCGTTGTTCGTGGCCTCCAGATCCCGGTTCTGGACGAAGACGAAGAGCTGGGCTCGGACCTTGAGGATCATGCGTTTGAGCTTGATCCCGGCGGGATGGGTAGGATCGAGCGCCATGATGCGGTCGAGGCGACGCTCCAGGTCGGCCTCGTAGGTTTTCAGGGTTGCGGTCTTGAGGTCTGCCCGCCGCCGCCCGATCGCGCAGGCCCGTTCGAGCAGGTCTTTCAGGCTGGGGCCCAGCACCGCGTCGCCGGCCTCGACGGCGTACTGGACGTCGCGGATCAGGTGCGCCAGGCAGACCTGATGCTCCTTCCTGGCCCATCCCGCCTGAGCGCCGAGGCGGTCCGAGGTCCAGAAGTCGGGGCGGTGATCGCCGAGGAAGGCCTCCACCACCGCCTTGGAGCGATGGGCGTCGGCGACGAAGACGGCGCTGTCGCCGTGATGGAACACCCACAGCCACCAGTTGGCGCGGCCGACCCGCACGCCGGTCTCGTCGGACGCGATCGCGGTGCCGGCGAGCAGGCGCGCCTTGATGAGCGACACCGCGGCCTTGAACGGCGCGGCGCCCGCCGACAGCATGTTGACGAGCGCGCCCTCGCTGATCGTCAGGCCGAACAGGTCGAGGAGCGCGTCGCGCAACCGCCCCAGCGGGATGCCCTGCACCGCGCGCAGATAGATCACGAAGGCGCGGATGTTGGCGCCGAACGGCGAGCCCGGTTCCAGACCTGCGGGCGCCTGCGCCTTGAAGCGCCTGGCGCAGCACGGGCATATGCCGCCATGCAGCGACACGCGCGTCACGTCGGGCTCGATCGTCGGGATCTCCACCCGGTCGTAGGTCTCGCAGGGGCTCTGCTCCGCCCCCGACACGTCGGCCCCGCAGGCCTGGCACGACAGTGCCAGCACGTCGTGGTGGCGGGTGGGGTTGGGATGCAGCAGGCGATGGGCGCCGGAGTGCGGCTTGCCCTTGCGCTTCGGAACCGAGGCCAGCGACGGCTTCTGCCCCTTCGACGGCGGCAGGCTCGAGTTGTCCGGCGTCTTCGTCGGCAGGCCGAGCTTGGCCTCCAACTCCGCGACACGCGCCGCCAAACGCGCGTTCTCGGCCATCAAGGCGGCATTCTGCGCCACCAGCACCTCGATCCGCTCCAACAGAGCGGCGATCAGGGCATCCTTGTCGGTGGGGGCGGCGGGCGTGTTCACGCCACCCTTGATTCACGTCCCAAGGCTGGAGTCGACCGAAAAATCCGACCTCTCCCGCCCGCCCGAACCCGCGTACCTGCCCAGGGGACCTGAGCAATTACCCTGCCGTCGACGGCCATAGGAAACGGCCACTGTCCAACCGCTTCGAATACAAGGACAGTCCGAGCCCGTCGTGCCATAAACATTTTAAAAGATCGCTCCGACGTCCACGGAAAACGTAAAGATCGCCCGCGAAGGGGTCGCGCTTGAGCCCTTCCTGCACGAGCAGCGACAGGCCGTTCATGCCGCGGCGCATGTCGGTGTGGCCGGCCGCGATCCACACCCGGACGCCGGTCGGGACCGGGATCATCGCCGGTCCAAGATGTCGAGGACGCGGGCGAGCGCTTCTGCGTCAACGGCGCCGTCCACCACCACGCGCCGACCCCGGCCCACCTCGATCACCATGCGGCCCTGCGCGGCCTGCCGAGGTGCTCTCCGGCGCGGTGCCGACCCACCCTCGGCGGGCGGCTCGGGCACCAGCACGGCGGGCACAAAGGCCGGAGCCGCCGGACCCCGTCCGAGAGTGGCACGCTCGACCTTCAGCGCGCGGCGCCAAGCCATCAGCAGCGATCGCGAGATGCCGTACCGGCGAGCCGTCGGCGACACCAGCCGCGGCGCTTCAAGACTCTTCATCACGATCCGGAGCTTCTCGTCCTCCGACCAGCGACGGCGGCGGCCGAGTTCGACGACGTTGAGCTGCTGGGACAAGGCGCTGACCTTATTGACGTCAATAAGGGCAGATCTCAGCCGAGCAGCACCCCTTCCACAAGGCGGCCCTCACCGCATGAATACGTTGGGCCCACGTCCGGAGAGGGTTCATCGACCTCGCCGCCAAGGGGCGTCGCCGATCGCCGCCGAGGTGCTCATGCGGATCGCGGCGCTGTACCGGATCGAGGGCGAGATCGCCGGGCTCCCGGCCGGGGCGCGCCGCCAGGCGCGGCAGGAGCGCAGCCGGCCGCTGCTGGTTGAGCTCGACCTCTTCCTGCGCGACAAGCTGGCCCTCATCAGCCAGAAGAGCACGCTCGCCGTGGCGATCCGCTACGCGACCTCGCGCTGGGCGGGGCTGACGCTCCACGTGGACGACGGCCGGGTGGAGGTGGACTCCAACATTGTGGAACGTTCCATCCGTCCTCTCGCCCTGACGCGCAAGAACGCCCTCTTCGCCGGCTCGGATCGGGGTGGCCGAACCTGGGCGACGATCGCGTCGCTCGTGGAAACCTGCAAGCTCAACGGCGTCGACCCGCAAGCCTACCTCGCCGACGTGATCACCCGCATCGTCGGCGGCCATCCCCAAAGCCAGCTCGACGAGTTGCTGCCCTGGGCCTACCCGACCATCCCAGGGCTCAGGGCCGCCGCCTGAGCCATCCGGCGCGCCCCGCCCACCCTCGGCGAGGCCCTGCTCCATAAGCCAGCCACCCGCAACGTGGGCTCGGCACGCCGCTTACGCTCAGGCGATGGCAGAAGCGACTTGACGCGGGGGGAGGTGCTCGGTCAGCAAGCGGACGGGGCCTACGGACCGTCGCTCGACTACAGTGCAATCGATTTTGATCTGCGGCACCCGCTGGCGCGTCGGCTTGCCGAGAAGGAGGCCCACGGCCGCCGCCCCCATTTCCACGTGCGGCAGGATGACCGAGGTCAGGGCGGGCCTGAGATGCTGCGCGATCTCCCGGTCGTCGAAGCCCATGACCGAGACGTCCTCGGAAACGCGGAGACCGAGGTCGCGCAGAGCATCGAGGCATCCAAGCGCCATCAGGTCGTTGGCGCAGAATACCGCGGTCGGCCACTCGGCCCGCATGAGATCGAGCGTCGCCACGTAGCCCGAGGTCGGCTGCCAGTTTCCGACCCGCACCAGGCGCGGATCGAATGGAAGGTCCGCGGTCGCAAGTGCCCGCTTGTAGCCATGCAGGCGGTCGCGGGACGCGTCCATCCAGGCCTCGCCGGTGATGAACCCAATGCGTCGGTGCCCCTCGCGCAGGAGACGATCCGTGGCGGTGTGGCCCGCCCCAACTTCGCCCGGCAGCACGGACGGAAGCGATCGGTCTTCGGCGTAGCAGTTGAGCAGTACGGTACGCATTTGCGACAGCGCGGCCGGAACCTCGACCTTCGTGGTATGGATTTGGGCGTAGACCACGCCCTCAAGCCTCAGGGGGGCCAAGCGCGCAAGGGTCTCGGCTTCCAATTCGCGGTTCCCGCCCGTCACCGCCGCGATCACGCCAAGCCCGTGTTCGGTCGCCTTCGCCCGAACGCCGTCAAGGCCCAGGGCGCACCAGGGATCGGGCGACATCTGGTCGGCCACAAAGCCGATCAGCGCCCCGGGCCTTGTGGCAACAGGCGAAACACGGCGCACGAATTCGTAGCCGATCTGCTCGGCCGCCCGCATCACCCGATCCCGGGTGGTTGTCGCTAGGCGCGCATTGGCAGCCCCGTTCAGCACCAGCGACACGGTGGTCTGGGACACGCCGGCCGCCTCCGCTATGTCGGTCATCGTGGGTCGCCGCCCGTCCGTCCCTGTCATCACAGCGTCCTCCTGTCACGGGCCGCCCCGGCACTTTGACCTTTGCTAATATTTTCAGTGTTGACAAATATTAGCCGCGCTCTGACACTTCTCGCAAGCGACGGGCCGGACCAGCATCCGCGACCCGAGCATAGGGAGGGCTCATCATGATCGTGACACGTCGTACTCTGCTCGGCTCGGCGGCAGCCTCTTCCACGGGTCTCATCGTACCGACTTTTGCCTTTGCGGCCGACGGCGGGCTGCCTAAGCTGGCTAAGAAGGACAAGTACAAGGTCGGCTTCTCCCAGACCGAGAGCAACAATCCCTGGCGCATCGCCGAAACCAACTCGATGCAGGACGAGGCGAAAAAGCTCGGCTACCAGCTCGTCTATACCGACGCGGCGTCCTCCGCCGCCAAGCAGGTATCCGACGTCAACAGCATGATCGCCCAGGGCGTGGACGTCATCTTTCTCGCCCCGCGTGAAGAAAAGCCGCTCATCCCCGCCATCATGAACGCCAAGAAAGCCGGCATCACCGTCATCCTGCTCGATCGAAACGTCGATCAATCCCTCGCCAAGGCGGGCCGGGATTATCTCACCTTCATCGGGTCGGATTTCGTCGACGAGGGTCACCGCATCGCAGATTGGCTCGTCAAGCAGACCGACGGCAAGGCGGTGATCATCGAGCTCGAAGGCACGACCGGAGCTTCCGCGGCGACGGATCGCAAGAAAGGCTTCGACGAGATCAGCGCCAAGCAGCCCGGCATGAAGATCGTCGCAAGCCAGAATGGCGAATTCACCCGGGATAAAGGGCGGCAGGTCGCCGAAACGCTGCTCCAGGCCCATCCCGATGCGACGACCATCTACGCTCACAACGACGAGATGGCGCTCGGTGCCATCGCGGCGCTGAAAGCCGCCGGTAAGACTCCCGGCAAGGACGTGATCGTCTGCTCGATTGACGGCGAGAAGGAGGCGGTTCAGGCCGTGATCGACGGCACCCTGGGCGCGACCTGCGAATGCAACCCTCGCTTTGGGCCTAAGGCCTTCGCCACTATGAAAGCCTATGCGGACGGCGATACCATCCCGCCATTCATCCAGAACACCGATAAGTTCTACGACAAGGACAGCGCCAAGGACCTCCTGGCAACGGCGTTCTGACCGGAGCCAGCTCGCGCGATGACGGACGTTACCTCCCGCGCGCCATTGCTCGCCATGCGCGGGATCGCCAAGCGCTTCGGAAGCGTCTCGGCCCTCTCCAGCGCCACGCTCCAGATCGGCCATGGCGAGGTTCACGCGCTCGTCGGCCAGAATGGAGCAGGCAAGTCGACCCTGATCAAGGTCCTGACCGGCTTCCATCGCCGCGACCAGGGTGAGATCCGGTTCGATGGCGCCCCGTTCGAGGCCACGTCTCCCGGGGACGCCCAGGCGAAGGGCATCTCGACCATCTACCAGGAGGTCAACCTCGTCGGCTTCCGCTCCATCACCGAGAACATCTGCCTCGGGCGTCGCTTCTCCCGCCTAGGCCTCCTCGACCGGCGCCAGATGGAGGCGGAGGCCCGGGCGCTGATCGGGCGGTTCAACCTTGACGTCGACGTGCGCCGCCCACTCGACGACTATCCGATCGCCACGCAACAGATGGTGGCGATCGCCCGGGCGCTCGGCTTCGACGCCAGGCTCGTCATCATGGACGAGCCCACGTCCTCACTCGATGACCGCGAGGTCGAGGGGCTGTTCCGGGTCATTCGAGGCCTCAAGTCCGAGGGCGTGTCGACTATTTTCGTGAGCCACAAGCTCGACGAGCTCTATGCCGTCTGCGACCGCGTCACCATCATGCGCGATGGCGCAACGGTGCGAGCCGCCGCCATGGCTGACGTATCCAAGCTGGATCTTGTCGCTTCAATGCTTGGGCGCGACAGGTCTGTCGTAGCCAAGCGCGGCACGACCGGCTTCGGCGAAAAATCGACCCGCACCGGCCCGCTTGCCGTCGAGGTCCGGCATCTCAAACGCGGACCTCTCGTCGAGGATGTGAGTTTCTCGGTTCGCTCCGGGGAAATCGTGGGGCTTTCAGGACTGCTGGGATCGGGCCGCACCGAGAGCGTCCGACTGCTCTTCGGGGCCGAGCGCCCCGACGGCGGCGAGATGACGCTCTTGGGGCAGCTGCACAGGCCGCAGAGCCCGCGTGCCGCGATCGCAGCAGGCCTCGGGTTCTGTACCGAGGATCGGAAGCACGAAGGGATCGTACCGGACCTGTCAGTGCGGGAAAATCTGACCCTGGCGCTGATGCCACGACTGACACGAGCTGGCATCGTGGACGAGGCTCGGCAGCGGGCGGTGGTAAAGCGCTATATCGAGCGGCTCGGCATCAAGTGCTCCTCGCCCGAGCAGCCCGTCCGCGAGCTGTCAGGCGGCAATCAGCAGAAGGTGCTCCTGGCGCGCTGGCTCTGCACGGATCCTCGCCTCGTGATCCTCGACGAGCCGACGCGAGGCATCGACGTCGGAGCCAAGGCCGAGATCCAGGCCCTCGTCCGGGAACTGGCCGAGGGCGGGCTAGCGGTGTTGATGGTCTCCTCGGAACCTGAAGAGATCGTGGAGGGCGCGGATCGCGCTTACGTGCTGTGCGACGGACGTATGGTGGCGGAACTCGATGGAGCTGGACTGACTGAGGAGGCGCTCCTGGGCGCCATGGCGCACGGTGTCTCGGCCGAACACGGGACCGCTCCCCATGACTGACCACGTCCTTCCCGCTCCGCGTCGCTCTGCCGTCTGGCCGATGCTACGCCGCAGCGGCGCACTCGTGGCCTTTGCAGCGCTCGTTGTGTTCAACGCTGTGGTAACTCCGCATTTTTTGTCGGCGCAGACCTTCAACGTCAACCTGACGCAAGTCGCCCCCATCGTCATCGTGGCGGTCGGCATGACACTGGTGATCGCCACGGGTGGTATCGATCTGTCGGTCGGCTCCCTGATGGCCATCGCGGGTCAACTCGCACCCCTCGTCCTCGCCGGTACGCTGTTCCCGATCCCTTCTGCGGCGACGGGCCTCGCGCTTGGGATCGCCCTGCCGATTGCCGCCGTCGCGGTGCTCGGCTGGCTCAACGGCTTCGTCATCACGCGCTACCGCATCCAGCCGATCGTGGCGACGCTAGTGCTCTACATCGCAGGTCGCGGCATCGCCCAGGTGATGACCAACGGCAATCTCCAAACGTTCGACGCACCGCTTTTCGCCTATATCGGTACGGGTCGCCTCTTCGGCGTGCCATTCCAGGCGCTGCTCATGTGCGCGATCGTGGCGAGTGGAGCCTTCGTCCTGCACCGGACGCTTCTGGGTCGCCGCATCCTTGCCGTCGGCGGCAATGAGCGGGCTGCGCGCCTATCCGGCATCCCTGTCGCCAGCGTCAAGCGGGCCGTTTACACGCTGAGCGGGGCGGCGGCCGGGATCGCGGGCCTCGTGACGGTCGCCATCAATGGCTCGTCCGACGCGAACCTCGTGGGCACCGGAATGGAGCTCGACGCCATCGCGGCGGTTGCCGTCGGAGGAACGTTGCTGGCGGGCGGACGGGCCACAGTTGTGGGAACGCTGGTGGGCGCCGCCATCATCCAACTGGTGCGCACGACGTTGATCGCCAACGGGGTGCCGGATGCCGCTGCCCTGGTGATCAAAGCCGGGCTCATCATCCTAGCGGTCTGGGTCCAGCGTCAAGGAGGACGCTCATGACAGGCACCACACTGGGGCGGCGCGAACGGGCGCTCGTCGCGGCCAGCAGCTACGGTGTGGTGGTGGCCCTCACCGCTCTCATCCTATTCGGAGCGCTGCGCTACGACCACTTCCTAAGCACGTTCAACATCCTGTCGTTCCTGAGCTACAATTCCATGTTTGGTCTTGTCAGTCTCGGCATGGCCTTCGTGATTGTAACTGGCGGGATCGACCTTTCGGTCGGAGCCGTGGCGGCGCTCGGCAGCGTCGCGGCGGCCCTGGCCTCGCCATACGGCATCAGCGCGGGCGTGGCGGCCGGGGTTTCGGCCGGGCTCGCGGTCGGGCTCGTCAACGGTTTCGCTGTCGTAGTCCTCGGCCTTGCGCCCTTTATCGCTACACTCGCCACCATGCTGGGCGCGCGCGGCGTCGCGCTCCTGTTCGCCGGCGATCAATCCGTGTCGGCCTCCTACGACAGCGGATTCACCGCAGTGGGCCAGGGCGACGTCCTCGGCTTTCCCATCCCGGCGATCCTGGCGATCGCGGCTTTCGCGGTCGGCTGGGTGCTGCTCGAACGCACCGGCTTCGGCCGCACCGCGCTTGCGGTGGGTGGCAACGAGGAGGCGACGCGGTTGATGGGGCTGCGGACCGATCCGGTGAAGTGGACTGTTTATGCTGGGAGCGGCGCGTTGGCCGGGCTCGCTGGCGTCGTGCTGGCCGCTCAGTTCGGCGCCGGCCAACCCATCGAGGGCCAGGGGTGGGAGCTGTTCGCCATCTCGGCCGTGGTGGTAGGAGGAACGCCACTGACGGGTGGCAACGGTTCGGTGATCACTGCGCTGGCCGGAGTCGCCCTTTTGGGCCTCATCTTCAACATGCTGAACTTCGAGAACGGCCTCGGCGTGATCAGCCTGTCGGCATACTGGCAGTCGGTGATCCGCGGTCTTTTCCTGCTGGTCGTGGTGGTGGGTCAGGCCAAGCTGCTCGGCCGCTCCCGGCCGGTCGAGGTCGATTAAAGGTCAGATCGGCCGGTGTCGAGCCCCCGCGAGCGCATCGTCGAACCGTCGAAGGCAGAGAGTTCAGCCAGATGCGTCGCACCTTGCTTTCTACGAGCGTCATAGCTCGGAAAATGAGTAACCATTGGGGAAATATCATGGATACTGAAGTGACTGGCACGGTCGTCGATGTCCGCAGCGATGTGGACGTCCTCTACGGGGATGGAGTCGTCGGGCGCAAGGGCGCGTTTTCCCGGCAATGGGCCGAGGACATGCGCGAGGACATCACCACTGCGTTTTGGGAGGCGATCCAGCGCCCCGGAGGCGCGGTGGGGCGCGGGCCACGGCGCTGGTACGTGGAAATTCATCCCCAATACCTGCGCGGCTTTGTCGACCTCGCCACCAATCCGTGGGTCACGTCGATGTGCGAGACGGTGTTGGGCCCCGACTACGAGATCGTCGAGATCGGCTTCGACACCCCGTTCCAAGGGGCCAGGAACCAACCCTGGCATCGCGACTTCCCGTCGCCCGAGAGCAGCTGGCGGGAGAAGCGAATCACGTCTCTGGCTTTCAACCTCACCGGTGTGGATGTCACGCCTGACATGGGACCCTTTGAGGTCGCGCCTGGCACGCAGTGGGATGATGGTCGCGAGTGGAAACACGAGATGTTCCCGGCTCCCGAGCTTTGGCCGCGGTTCGCCGAGCGCGCCGTTCGCAAGTTCCCCAAAATGGGTGATATCTCGTGCCGCTCGGCGCTGACCATGCACCGTGGGACGGCTCATGCCTCGCCGATCGCCCGCCCCGTGCTGGTGTTGGGTGTGGATGCGCCTGGTGCCGGCCATGCTGCGTTGCACGACATGATGGTCACCCAGGACTTCTACGACACGTTGTCGGCCTCTCTGCGCGAACACCTCGTGTGCCGGGTGGTCCCGGAACTGCTGCCCATCACCCAGAAGCACGACATCGAGGGACTTGTGATGGGGACGGAATGAGCAGTCTTCAGTCGTTACTGGGACGCGACGACGGTCGAGGCTGATCGGCAGCCGTTAAGGGCGGGAAAGGCTCAGCCGCCCGGTACCGACGGTGCCCAGCCAAGCGCGCAGTGGCTGTGCTCGCTTAGAAGCAGCGTCCGCATTTGGAAGCCCGTAAGCCGATCTTGACGGCCTGCTCGGGTCGGACGCGGTTTAGACCCTGCCTCGGTTCACACGTGCCATCCGCCCTTTACGTCGCTTTTCTCCTAAGTTTTGCGACACCTTCCCGAGTCGCGTCAGCGCCGAGGAAAAAGGTGTCGCAAAAGTCTGTCGCAGAGCGGATCGTTTCGCGACGTATTCTGCGACAGACTCCCGACTCCGTCGCTCGGCGAGCCTCTCAACGGATCAGCTCGACCGTGACCCCGGCGGTCTCAGCGATGAGAGGCCAGCGCCGCTCCGCGGTGAGGGCTGGTAAGCCCTCGCGCTTGGCTAGAGCAAGGCAGCAGCGGTCACCCAGCGACAGGCCGCCTTCGAGCGTGATGGGGCGCAGCATGCCGGCCTCGGAGGACAACGCTGTGTTGAGAGGAAACCATCGGATCGGCAGCGAGCGGAGCATCGCCTCGATGTCCTGACGTGTCGCGCCGAGCTTGGCATAGTGGCTAACCACTTCGGCTACGTTGACCGTGCTCATGAGCGAGCCGTCGAGGGCGGCCTTCACCTTGTCGGCCCCTGGCTCGCCGAGCAGGAGCGCGAGCAGGGCCGAGGCGTCGAGGACGCAGCTGGTCATTCGGCTTCGGCCTCACGGGGCCGGTCAGCGAGGAAGTCGTCGACGGAAGCGCCGGTTTTTCGCCGATCAGCCTGCGGCTGAGGGCCTGGGCGCGGGCCACCACCTGATCGAGGTGCGGAGCACGATGGCGTCGCCCATGTCTGGGCTTGCCCCGATCGCATAGACACTGATGATGCTTTCGCATGAGGTGTTCCCGATGCCGAAAACCCGTCCACCCTACGCGCCGGACTTCCGGCAACAGATGATCGATCTGGTTCGCGCTGGCCGCGACCCTGCCGAACTCGCCCGTGAGTTCGAGCCCTCCGCTCAGGCCATTCGCAACTGGGTCGTGGAGGCCGACCGGCGGGAAGGCCGAGGCGAGCCGAAGACCGTGCCCGTCAACGCGGGCCTGGGTTGCAACGAGCGCGAGGAGCTGTTGCGCTTGCGCCGTGAGAACAAGCAGCTGAAATTGGAGCGCGACATCCTCTCTCGAGCTGCGGCCTGGTTCGCACGGGAGACCGGCGCCGTGCCGTCCGGCTCTTCGAATTCATGAAGGCGAACCAGGCCTTATTCCCGGTCAGAACGATGGCGCGCGTGCTCGGTGTGTCGAAGGCCGGGTTCTATGCATGGAGCGGGCGAGCCCCGTCCGCCCGCCATATGGCGGACGGGGCGCTGCTCGCGCGGGTGCAGGACGTGCACGCCGCCTCTCGCGGCGTCTACGGAGCCCCGCGGGTCCATGCCGCCTTGCGGGCACAGGGCGAGCGTCACGGGCGCAAACGCGTTGCCAGGCTGATGCGTCAGGCGGGCCTGTCTGGATGCAGCCATCGCAAAGGCGGTCCCACCACGACGCGACGGGACGAGAAAGCTCGTCCCGCTCCCGACCTCGTCGACCGCAACTTCACGGCCAGCGCCCCAAATCAACTCTAGGTCGCCGACATCACCTACGTGCCGACCCTGAGTGGCTTTCTGTACCTCGCCGTGGTTCTCGATGTGTTCAGCCGCAAGATCATTGGCTGGTCGATGCGGAACCACCTGCGGACCGAGTTGATCATCGAGGCCCTCGAGATGGCGGTCGGCCAGCGCCGGTCCCAAGATGTCATACATCACTCGGATCAGGGCTGCCAATATACGTCTCTGGCCTTCGGCAGCCGCTGCCGAGAAGCAGGCGTGCGACCATCGATGGGATCCGTTGGTGATGCTTACGATAACGCCATGGCCGAGAGCTTCTTCTCGACCCTGGAATGCGAGTTGTTGAGCCGACGCTCGTTCTCCTCACGAGCCGAGGCCCAAATGGCCTGTTTCAGCTACATCGAAGGCTTCTACAACACGCGACGCCTTCACTCCGGTCTCGGCTACCGGTCTCCCAACGCCTATGAGAGGTGCTACCATGATGCTCAAGTTGCCGCCCTGATCCCGCAATCCCAACAAGCCGCATAACGGTCCATGAAAGCGGGCCAATCCCACCCACCTGCCGTCCTGTTTCGACCAAGCTCAGCGTCGAAGCCAAGCCATCAGACAGTATGCAAGCAGCAGGATGACGGCGTTGAAGGCCAAACCGACTAACCCCTCGGATAGGCTGTAACCTCGGCGACGGTTGGGATCGGCCAGCAACTGGCGTGCGATCATGCGGCCGAACTTCTCGGCGAACGTGACGAGAGCTGCGGGGGACACCTCCGCGCCCTGTTGGTCCAGCCGCATCGCCGGTGCGCCCGTGGTGGTGACCGCGACACCGTTCGCTCCCGTCATCGTAGCCCTTGCCCGGCGTTCCATGGTCCCGTCCTCTTTCGCGCCCTGTGCCTGTTCCCGGGTGCGCGCCTGACCGGCGGCGTTACACTCCGATGAACGTCCGCGATTCGGGTCGTGGCAGCAAGCGGGCTCGACGCAGACGATGCGCGCGAGGCCGCATCAGGGAGAGCACCATGTCATCGGTTCTGCATCGAGTTGTCTCGTCCATAGCCCTCGTGGTTGCCACCTACTCGCGCTTCTCGACCGATCTCCAGCGCGAGGCGTCCATCCCCGACCAGAACCGCAATTGCGCGACGGAGATCAAGCGTCAGGGCTGGCACACCGGGCCGGTCTTCTCGGACCGTGCTCTGAGCGGCAGCATCACACTTCGCCCGGGCTACCAGGATCTGCTTGACGGCGTGCGGCGTCGCGCTTTTGACGTCATCATGGCCGAGGGGCTCGAACGGCTGTCCCGCGACCAGGAAGATTTAGCCGCGCTGTACAAGCGCTGCCAGTTCGCCGGCATTGGCATCTACACGTTGGCCGAGGGATGGATCAACGAGTTGCACGTCGGCCTGAAGGGCACGATGAGCGCGCTGTTTCTGAAGGAACTCGCCGACAAGACCCGGCGCGGGCTGCGCGGGCGCGTCACGGCTGGCGCTTCGGCCGGCGGCTTGAGCTACGGCTACGCCGTCGTGCCCGTGCCGGAGGGCGAGGACCGCGGCGTCAGGGCCGTGAAGCCGGTCGAGGCGGCTATGGTAGTGCGGGTCCACACCGATTATGCGAACGGCATCTCGCCGAAGTCGATCGCGGCGGCCCTGAACCGT
>CBDCBJ010000002.1:387500-1313896 GCA_965214345.1 Lichenihabitans sp.
GACAGCTTGGTCTTGCCGCGGTCGTCGAAGCCGACGAGCTTGACCTTCACTTTGTCGCCTTCCTTGACGACGTCCGACGGCTTGTTGACCCGGCCCTGCGCCATCTGCGACACGTGGACGAGCCCGTCCTTCGAGCCGAAGAAGTTCACGAAGGCACCGAAATCGACCACCTTGACGACGGTGCCCTCGTAGATCGAGCCGACTTCCGGGTCCGTCGCGATCGACCTGATCCAGTTCACGGCGGCGCGGATCTTCTCGCCGTCGCTCGACGCCACCTTGACGGTGCCGTCGTCCTCGATGTTGACCTTGGCGCCGGTCTTCTCGACGATCTCGCGGATGATCTTGCCGCCGGTGCCGATGACCTCGCGGATCTTGTCGGTCGGGATCTTGAAGCTCTCGATACGGGGCGCGAACTCGCCGAGCTCGGCGCGGGCGCCGGTCAGCGCCGTCGCCATCTCGTCGAGGATGTGGATGCGGCCGCCCTTGGCCTGGTCGAGGGCGACCCGCATGATCTCTTCGGTGATGCCGGCGATCTTGATGTCCATCTGCAGCGAGGTGATGCCCTCGGCGGTCCCCGCCACCTTGAAGTCCATGTCGCCGAGGTGGTCCTCGTCGCCCAGGATGTCGGAGAGGACCGCGAAACGCGTCCCCTCCAAGATCAGCCCCATGGCGATGCCGGCCGTCGGCGCCTTCAGGGGCACGCCGGCGTCCATCAGCGCCAGCGACGAACCGCAGACTGTCGCCATCGACGACGAGCCGTTCGACTCGGTGATCTCCGACACGATGCGGATCGTGTAGGGGAACTCCGCCGCCGTCGGCAGCATCGGCCGGATGGCGCGCCACGCGAGCTTGCCGTGGCCGATCTCGCGGCGGCCGGGCGACCCCATGCGGCCCGTCTCGCCCACCGAATAGGGAGGGAAGTTGTAGTGGAGCAGGAACCGCTCCTTGTACGACCCTTCCAGGCTGTCGATGTACTGCTCGTCCTCGCCGGTGCCGAGCGTCGCCACCACCAGGGCCTGCGTCTCGCCGCGGGTGAACAGCGCCGAGCCGTGCGTCCGGGGCAGCATGCCGACCTCCGAGCGGATCGCCCGGACGGTCTTCAGGTCGCGGCCGTCGATCCGGAGACCGGTGTCGAGGATGGAATTGCGCACCACCTTGGCCTGGGCGGCCTTGAACGCCTCGGCCAGCGCGGTCGCCGGGAAGCTCGCCGCCCCGTCCGGCGGCGCGAGGGCCGCCATCATCTTCTTCTTGGCGGCGTCGAGCGCCTTGTAGCGGTCCGCCTTGCCGGTGATCGCATAGGCGGCGCGGATGTCGCCCTCGACCTCGGCGAGCACGGCGGCTTCGACAGCCTCGGTGTCGGCCGGCTCGAAGGCGCGGGGCTCGCGCGCGGCCTTCTCGGCCAGGCGGATGATGGCCTCGATCACCGGCTGGAAGCCGGCGTGGCCCGCCATCACGGCCTTGAGCATCACGTCCTCGGAGAGCTGTTTCGCCTCCGACTCGACCATCAGCACGGCGTCGCCTGTGCCGGCGACGACGAGGTCGAGCGACGAGGTCTTGAGTTCGTCGATGGTCGGGTTGAGCTTGATCTCGTCCTTGATCAGCCCGACCCGGGCCGCGCCCACCGGGCCCATGAAGGGGATGCCCGAGATCGTCAGGGCCGCCGACGCCGCCACCAAGGCGAGGATGTCGGGGTCGTTCTCCATGTCGTGCGACAGCACCGTCACCACCACCTGGGTGTCGAACCGGTAGCCCTCGGGGAACAGGGGGCGGATGGGCCGGTCGATCAGGCGCGAAACCAGCGTCTCCTTCTCGGAGGGGCGCCCCTCGCGCTTGAAGTAACCGCCCGGGATGCGGCCGGCCGCGAAGGCCTTCTCCTGGTAGTTCACCGTCAGGGGGAAGAAGTCCTGCCCGGGCTTGGCGGCCTTGGCCGACACGACGGTGGCCAGCACGCTGGTCTCGCCGTAGGAGGCGAACACCGCCCCGTCGGCCTGGCGGGCGATCTTGCCCGTCTCGAGCACGAGCTTGCGCCCGGCCCAGTCGATCTCTTCACGATTCACTTCGAACATGTTCGTCTTTCATGGCGAGCCGGCGGGTCGGCCATGAGCAAGACGGCGAGAGGTCGGCCTCGACTCTCGAAGGACGGTTCGGGCCGTGAGAGCCCCGTATCGTCCGGCGAAGCCCGGTGCGCCCGACGGTCCCGCCGAATGCGGGAGCGGTCGGTCCGGTTTCGAGGCGGCCCCCGGCGATCCTGCCATGACCACGCTCGCCGCTCAGGCACGGCGACGGCCCCATGCCGTCGCCACGCTTCAGAGGGAGATGGTCCGCTGGCCCCGCGGGGCCAGCGGGCGGGTCGAACGTCGACCCGCGTCGTGGCTCAGCGGCGGATGCCGAGACGCTCGATGATGCCCTTGTAGCGGGCCGGATCCTTGTCCTTGACGTAGTCGAGGAGGGAGCGGCGCGTCGAGACGAGCTTCAGGAGACCACGACGGGAGTGGTTGTCCTTCTTGTGCGTCTTGAAATGCTCGGTGAGGTTGGTGATGCGCTCCGTGAGGATCGCGACCTGTACCTCGGGCGAGCCCGTGTCGCCGGTCTTGGTGGCGTGTTCCTGCATCAGCGCGGTCTTGCGCTCTGCCGTGATCGACATCGTGGACTCCTTTCGATCGGGGAGGGTGTCGGCCGAACCTGGCCGAAAGCCGCCGTCCTGCGCACTGCCGGGATGTCGTCCAGCGAGCCGCATCGCCCGCTGAAACGCGGGTGACGGAAGCACGGGCCTTATACACGACCGCCAGCGGCGCGCCAGCCCTTTCGGACTCGCGCAGCGACTCAGCACGATCGTGGGGACTCGCGGCCGAGTCAGCGCAGCGACGCGCCTCGGTTCATCACCAGGGTGCGGCTCGGCCGACGTTCGACCACGACGGCGCGGGCCATACCCTTGCGGTCCGTCGAGGTCAGTGTGATCGGCTTGCGCCTGGTCGATGCCTTCTTGACCTCGGCCGCCGCTTCCTCGACCGACACGCCCATCAGCGATGCGGCGATCTCGGCCTGCTCGGCGGGATCGTCCGACAAGCCCTGCGCGGCCGCGATGGCCTCGGCGATGACCGGCGGGTCGTGCCGGACGCGGCGCGGCCCGTATTTGGTGGTCCAGACTTCGCTCATCGCCTCTTCCCCTCGTCGCCTCGCGGTCTATCACTCATGTTGCACTGCAGCAAGAAGCGAGCCGTCGCGCCCCGGTGCCGTATGTCGCCCCTGTGTCACGTGCATGACGGAGGCATCCCAGCAAATTCCACGCCGACGTGGGTCAGACCTCCGCCCCGTCGCGCATCGGCCGAAGCGCGTGTCGGCATGGGGCGCCGGTCGGCCTCCGGGCGGGGGCATCACGCCCGCACCGACAGGGAACCTCCGCCTCGCCCGAGGGTTCGGAAGCAGGATCCAACAAGGAGAGACGACATGGACACCGATCGCATCGCCGGCGCCGCCAAGGAGATCGGCGGCAAGGTGCAGGGCGCCGTCGGCAGCGCGACAGGCGACAAGCAGACCGAGGCCGAAGGCAAGGCCCGCGAGGTCGGCGGCAGCGCCCAGAACGCCTACGGCCAAGCCAAGGACGCCGTGAGCAACGCGGCCAGCAGTGTCGCCGACGCCGCCAAGGACGCCTACAACAACGCCGGATCTCCCGCCGGCAAGGCGCAGGACGCCCTGAAGAACGCCGCCAGCACCGCCGCCGATAAGGCGCGGGATGCCTACAACAACCCGGACGGCTACGTCGGCCAGGCGCGCGAAGCGGTCCAGAGCGCGGCGGGCACCGCCCAGACCTATGCCCAGGACGTCTACAACAACCCCGGCGACTACCTGCGTCAGAGCGCCGACACCGTGTCCAGCAAGGTCGAGGAGAACCCGCTCGTGGCGCTGCTCATCGCGGGCGCGGTCGGCTATGGTCTCGCCCTGCTGATCCACGGCCGCAACTGAGCCGTCGACGCTTCCGCGCCTCGGGCGCACCGGCGATCGAAAGGCCCGGGGTGATCCCCGGGCCTTTGCTCGTCGGATCGGCCGGCCTCCATGACCGTTGCGTCACCCGCCGGCCCGATTTGAACCCCATTGGATCGGTATGGTCTGCTCCTGGATCCGGACGGCGGGCCATCGACCGCTCGGCGCTCGAGGCACCGGCCATCGCCGCCGAAAGTCGGACCCCCAAGGAGGCCGGATGATCAGCCATTTTCGACTCGGGCTCATCGCGGTGGCGTGGATCGTGATCCAGGCCATCCTCGTGGCCGACGTCATCTATCGGGTGTCGCAGGCATCCTCGTAGCGTCCCCGGCGGTGTGGGACTTCGGATCGGGTGGCCCGTCCGTCCCTGACGGGACCGGTTCGGATGGGATGCGGCGGCGGTCTATACAGAGACCTGGGCGCCGAGTTCCACCACCCTGTCCGACGGGATCGAGAAGAAGTCCGTCGCGGTGGCGGCCTGTTTCGACAATGCGATGAACAGGTGATCCTGCCACTTCGGCATGAAGGAGTGGCTCGAAACCTTGAGGCTGCGCCGCCCGAGGAAGAAGGACGTCGTCATGATGTCGAACTTCAGCCCGGCCTTGCGCAGCGTCGCCAACGCCGCCGGCATGCGCGGGATCTCCATGTAACCGTAGTTGAGCGTGATGGCGGTGAAATTGTCCGACATCGGTTCGATGCGGTAGCGGTGGGCCGGCGAGACGCGCGGCGCGTCCGTGGTCTTGACCGACAGGATGACGATGCGTTCGTGGAGCACCTTGTTGTGCTTCAGATTGTGCATCAGCGACGAGGGGGCGATCTCGGGATCGCTGGTGAGGAAGATCGCCGTCCCCGGCACCCGCACGGGCTTGCTCTTCGCCAGCATGGCGATGAGTCCACGGGTGGAGATCGAGTCCCGGTGGGTCTTGGCGGCGAGGAGGGCCGTGCCGCGCACCCAGGTCCACATCAGCAGCATCGACAGCGAGGCGAGCAGGAGCGGCACCCAGCCGCCGTCCAGCACCTTGGCGAGGTTCGCCAGGAGGAAGGCGACGTCGATGCACAGGAAGAAGCCGATCAGCGGCACGGCCGCCGCGATGGGCCAGCGCCACAGCTTCGTCACCACGAACCAGGCCAGCGACGTCGTCACCACCATCGTACCGGTGACGGCGATCCCGTAGGCGTTGGCCAGGGCGTCCGACGATTTGAACAGGAACACCAGCAGCAGCACGCCGACCAGCATCATGCGGTTGGCGCGGGGCACGAAGATCTGGCCCTCCGTGGTCTCCGACGTGTGCTGGATCTCCATGCGGGGCAGGAGCCCCATCTGGATCGCCTGGCGGATGAGCGAGAAAGCGCCGGTGATCACCGCCTGGCTGGCGATCACGGTGGCGACCGTCGACAGGATCACGAAGGGGATCAGCGCCCAGGCCGGCACCATCAGGTAGAAGGGGTCCTTCACGGTCGAGGGATCGTGGATCACGAGAGCACCCTGGCCGAGGTAGTTGAGCAGCAGCGCCGGCAGCACGAAGCCGATCCAGGCGACCTGGATCGGCTTGCGGCCGAAATGGCCCATGTCGGCGTAGAGGGCTTCCGCCCCCGTCACCGCCAGGAAGACGAGGCCCAGCGTGACGAACCCCGCGGCCCCGTTGCCGAAGAGGAATCGCAGACCGTGCAAGGGATTGAAGGCAGTGAGAACGACCGGTGCGTCGGCGATGTGGAGCACGCCGAGCGAGCCGATCAGCCCGAAGAACACCACCATGACGGGGCCGAAGAACGTCGCCACCTTGGCGGTGCCGGAACGCTGCACGGCGAAGAGGGCGATGAGGATCACCACCGTGATGGGCAGGATGTAGGGGACCAGGCTCGCCTGGGCGACGCCCAGGCCCTCGACCGCCGAGAGCACCGAGATGGCCGGCGTGATGATGGCGTCGCCGGAGAACAGGGCCGCGCCCATGACGCCGAGCAGGAACACGGCGCCGCCGCGGCGGCGCAGGCCATGCTGGGCCAGCGCCATCAGCGACAGCGTCCCGCCCTCCCCCTTGTTGTCCGCCCGCATCAGGAAAAGGACGTATTTCGCCGTCACGGTGATGAGAAGCGCCCAGATCAGCAGCGAGATGATGCCGATCACCTCCGTCTGCGGCACCGACTTGGTGCCGCCGTGCTGGAGCGCCGTCTTGAGCGCGTAGAGCGGGCTCGTGCCGATGTCCCCGTAGACGACGCCGATCGACCCGAGCGTCAGTTTGGCGAAGCTGTCCCGGCCCTGCGGGTGGCTCGAGGCCGCGGAATGCGCCGCCGCAGAGCCGGCAGCCGAGACCGGCGGATCGGGCGACACGCCGGTGCCGGTCGGCGTGGTGGCGGACGGGACGGTTCCGCCGACGGCTTCCTGCGACATCATCGTGCCTTCGACGGCGACCCGGTACACGCTGCGGCAGGCCTGCCGAAGCGCCCCCCAGATAGACCTTCTCCTCCGCCGCGAGAAGGGGCCCGCCAGGATGCCGCACGATGGCTGCCATGCCGGCACCGGCGACCCCGCATGGGAGACGCCGGGCAGCCGGCCGCGGCATCGCCGTCCCGCCCTTGCATCGCCCGTGCCGTCCCGCCCGCGCCATGACACGCCTGCCCATCGACGTTGCCCTGCCGAACCTCTGCACCGCACTGCGTGAGTGCTCGTGCGCGGTCCTCGTGGCGCCGCCGGGCGCCGGCAAGACCACGCGGGTGCCGCTCGCGCTGCTCGACGAGCCCTGGGTGGCGGGCGGCCGCATCCTCCTGCTCGAGCCGCGACGCCTCGCCGCCCGCGCCGCGGCCGAACGCATGGCGTCGACGCGGGGCGAGCCGCTCGGCGGCAGCGTCGGCCTCAGGGCCCGCTTCGACACGATCGTGTCGGCCCGCAGCCGAGTCGAGGTCGTCACCGGGGGCGTCTTCACCCGCACCGTGATCGACGACCCCGAACTCGCCGGCGTCGCCGCCGTGATCTTCGACGAGTTCCACGAGCGATCGCTCGACGCCGACGCGGGCCTGGCGCTGGCGCTCGACGTGCAGGGGGCGCTCCGCCCCGACCTCCGGATCCTCGTCATGTCGGCGACGCTCGACGGCGCCCGGGTGGCGACGCTGCTCGACGGCGCCCGGATCGTCGAATCGCGCGGCCGCGCCTTCCCGGTCGAGACGCGGTGGACCCCGCGCGACCCGGACCAGCGAATCGAGGAGGCGGTCGCGGAGGCCGTGCTCCGGGCGCTCCGGGCCGAGCCCGGATCCATCCTGGCCTTCCTGCCCGGCCAGGGCGAGATCACCCGGACGGCGTCGCTCCTGGCGGCGCGGCTGCGACCCGGCGAGGCGGAACTGGCGCCGCTCTACGGCGCGCTCGACCGCGCGGCGCAGGACCGGGCCGTGCGGCCTTCGCCCCCGGGGACGCGCCGGATCGTGCTGGCGACTTCGATCGCCGAATCGTCGCTGACCATCGAGGGCATCCGGGTCGTGGTCGATTCCGGGCTGGCGCGGGTGCCACGCTACGAACCCGACCTCGGCCTGACGCGGCTCGAGACGACCCGCGCGTCGCGCGCCTCGGCCGACCAGCGCCGCGGCCGCGCCGGCCGCACCGAACCGGGCGTGTGTTACCGGCTCTGGGCCGAGGCCGCCGACGGCGCCCTGCCGCCCTTCGCCCGGCCCGAGATGCTCGACGCGGACCTGTCGGGCCTGCTGCTCGACCTCGCCACCTGGGGCGTGGGCGACCCCTCGACCCTGCGCTGGCTCGATCCGCCGCCCGGCCCGGCCGTCGTCGAGGCGAGGAAGCTGCTTCAGGGCATCGGTGCGCTCGACGCCGCCGGCGCCGTCACGCCCGAGGGCCGGGCCATCGCCCGCATCGCCGCGCCGCCGCGGATCGCCCGCATGGTGGTCGAGGCCGCACGCCGCGGGGCCTCCAAGCTCGGCGGTGAGATGGCGGCGCTGCTGGTCGAGCGGGGGCTCGGCGGCGCGGGGGCCGACGCCGCCGAGCGGCTGGAGCGCTGGCGCCGCGACCGCTCGCCGAAGAGCGACGACGCCCGCGGCCTCGCCCGCACCTTCGCGGCCGCCGGACGGGCCGCCGCGGCGGCGCGCGGCACCGACGACGGCGGCCTGTCGCCCGGCGCCGTGCTGGCCCTGGCGTTCCCGGACCGCATCGCCAAGGCGCGCGGCCAGCCCGGCGCGTTCCTCCTCGCCAACGGCCGCGCCGCCGCGGTCGACCCGCGTGACGCGCTGGCGCGGGCGCCCTATCTGGCCGTCGGCGAGATCGCCGGCCGGGCGTCGAGCGCCCGCATCCTGCTGGCGGCCGCGCTCGAGGCCGGCGACCTCGAAGCCGCGGCCGGCGACGCGATCCGCACCGCCGACGAACTCGTCTTCGACCCCGGCCGCGCGGCCCTGTCGGCGCGGCGCACCACGCGGCTCGGCGCGATCCTCCTCGGCGAGAGCCACCTGCCGGTGCCGGGGGACGACGCGGCGGCCCGCGTCCTGGCCGAGGGATTGGGGCGGCTCGGGCTCGATCGCCTGCCCTGGTCGACGGCGCAGGGGCAGTGGCGCGACCGCGTCGCCTTCCTGCGCGCCGCCGAGGGCGAGCCCTGGCCCGACCTGTCGGACGGCGCGCTGCGCGGCGCGGTCGCCGACTGGCTGGCACCCTTCCTCCTCGGCAAGGCGGGGCTCCGCGACATCGGCGCCGACGACCTCGCCCTCGCGCTGGACGCCCGGCTCGACCGCGCCCTGCACCGCCGGCTCGACGCCGAGGCGCCGACCCATTTCGAGGCGCCGACGGGGTCGCGCGTGCCGGTCGACTACGCGGCCGAGGGCGGACCTTCGATCGCCGTGCGGGTGCAGGAGCTGTTCGGCCTGTCGCGCCACCCGTCGCTCGCGGGGGGCCGGGTGCCGCTGACGCTGCAGCTCCTGTCGCCGGCGCACCGCCCGATCCAGATCACCCGCGACCTGCCGGGCTTCTGGCGCGGATCTTGGCAGGCGGTCCGGTCCGAGATGCGCGGGCGCTACCCCCGCCACCCCTGGCCGGAGGACCCGGCGGGCGCCGCCCCGACGGCGCGGGCGAAGCCGCGCGGCACGTGAGCGGCAGCTCCGGGATGCCGGTACGGAGCCGTTTCCGGGGTGCCCCGTCGCCGGACCGGGCCGACACGCGGCCGGTCGCGGCGCCCGGATTCGATGAGATTACCATTGACGGACGGAACGAAAAGCGTCGACACTCGGATAGCCGGTCGCTTCGGATGCGGTATGAAGCAGTGGGCGAATCTCGTGGGTCTCGGCTCAAGCTTTCGCTGGCGTGAGTGACGTTTAGACTGGGTCAGGCGTGAGCCGCTCGGAGTAATCTCGGGGCGCGCATCGATGCTGATCAAGTCGACAGCAACGGCACATGATTTGCACGTGATTTCGACAGACTGCGCCGGTTTGGCGCCCACCCGAGCACGATCGTGAGAAGTGAACCCATGAAAACCACAGAACCGTCGTCGACCCTTCCGTCGCGCCTGATCCTGGACCGCCGCGAGCTGCTGGCCGGCGCCAGCGCGCTCGGCCTCGTCTTCGGCGCCATGGGCGGCCCCGCCCTCGCCGACGATGCGCCCAAGAAGGGCGGTACGCTGCGATTGGGCATGGAAGGCGGCAGCGCCTCGGACAGCATCGATTTCCGCACCTACACGGATTCGATCCACATCTCCTACGGCTACCAGATCTTCAACGGCATGGTGGAGATCGCCCAGGACGGCACCGCCGCCGGCGAATTGCTGGAATCCTGGGAGACCAAGCCCGGCGCCACCGATTGGGTGTTCAACGTCCGCAAGGGCGTCACCTTCCACTCGGGCAAGACGCTCGACGCCGACGACATCATCTACTCGTTGAACCTGCACCGGGGCGAGACCAAGTCGCCCGCCAAGGACCTTCTCTCCGCCGTCACCGACATCAAGAAGCTGAGCCCCACCCAGGTCGGCATCACACTGTCGTCCGGCAACGCCGACCTCCCCTACAACCTGTCCGACTATCACATCCTGGTGGTGCCGAACGGCTTCACGGACTTCTCCAAGCCCGACGGCACCGGCGCCTACGCGCTGGAGAGCTTCCAGCCAGGCGTGAAGGTCGTGACCAAGAACACCGGCCACTATTGGAAGCCGAACCGCGGCTGGTTCGACAGCATCGAGATCCGCTACATCCCGGACGTGGCCGCTCGCACCCAGGCCCTGATCTCGGGCCAGGTCGACGCCATCAACCGCCTTGACCCCAAGACGGTCGCCTTCGTGCTGAAGTCGCCCAAGGTCGACGTCGTGCAGAGCAAGGGCTCGGGCAACCGCTTCGCCTTCGTGGCGCAATGTGACGCCCCCGGCCTGTCGTCGAACGACGTCCGCATGGCGCTGAAATACGGCATCGACCGGCAGAAGATCGTCGACACCGTCTACAAGGGCTATGCGTCGATCGGCAACGACACGCTGATCGGACCCGCGAACCCCTATTTCGCCCAGAACGACCCGCCGCACATGTACGATCCCGACAAGGCGGCCTCCCTCTACAAGAAGGCGGGCAGCCCGCCCCTGCAGCTGCAGGTGTCGGAGGGTGCCTTCTCGGGCGCCACCGATTCCGCCGTCCTGTTCCAGGAATCGCTGAAGAAGGCCGGCATCGCGCTCGACGTCAAGCGCGTCTCCGGCGACGGCTACTGGGACAACGTGTGGCTCAAGGCGCCGTTCTGCGCCGTCTATTGGGGCGGACGGCCCAGCGTCGACCTGCAGCTGTCGCAAACCTTCTACTCGACGGCGAACTGGAACGACTCGCACTGGCGCGAGCCCAGCTTCGACAAGCTGGTGGTCGCTGCCCGCGTCGAGCTCGACGCCGCCAAGCGCAAGGCGATGTACACCGAGGCCCAGCACATGATCGCCGACACCGGCGGCATGATCTGCTACGCGGTGGGCGACTACCTCGACGGCTATTCCAAGAAGGTGAAGGGCGTGATGCCCCATCCGCGCTACGACATGGCCGACCAGCGCGCCGCCGAAAAGGCCTGGTTCGCCTGATCGCCAGTCGGGGCCGCGCGGGGCACACCCCCGGCGAGGCCCCGCCATCATGACGGTCCGAAGACATTCGGTGACGCCCCGGAACGCAGCGGCCCGAGGGGCCGCTGCCATCATCCCCATCCCCGCCTTCCGAGAGGATCCTTCGTGATACGCATGATCCTGTCGCGCATCGGTCTCGGGCTGCTGACGTTGCTCGTCGTCTCGATCGTGATCTTCGTGCTCACGCAGATCCTGCCGGGCGACACCGCCACCTCGGTCCTCGGCCAGAACGCCACGCCCGAGACCGTCGCGGCCTTCCGCCACGAGCTCGGCCTCGATCAGCCGGCGGCGCTGCGCTACCTCGCGTGGCTCGGCGGCGTTCTGCACGGCGACTTCGGCCTGGCGCTGACCAACAAGCAGAACATCGTCGAGGTCCTGGCGCCGCGCTTCAAGAACACGCTCTTCCTCGCCAGCTACGCGGCCCTGATGGCGCTGCCGCTCGCGGTGGGGTTCGGCATCCTCGCCGCCATCCGCGAGGGACGGCTGACCGACCGGCTCGCCAACATCATCGCGCTGCTGGCCATCTCGATGCCGGAGTTCTTCGTCGGCTACCTGCTGATCCTGAACCTCGCCGTGAACCACGAGTGGTTCCCCTCCCTCGCCACGGTGGGGAGCGACACGCCCTTCGGCGAGCGCGTCTGGGCCGTGACGCTGCCGGCCGTGACCCTGACGTTCCTGGTCACCGCCCACATGCTGCGCATGACGCGCAATTCCGTCCTCTCCACCATGTCGACCGCCTACGTCGAGATGGCCTTCCTCAAGGGGCTGAGCCGCGCCCGGGTGGTGACGCGCCATGCCCTGCCCAACGCCGCCTCGCCGGTCATCTCGGTCATCGCGCTCAACCTCGCCTATCTGGTGGTGGGCGTCGTGGTGGTGGAGAACGTCTTCACCTACCCGGGCGTCGGCCAGTACATGATCGATGCGGTCTCCAAGCGCGACGTGCCGGTCATCGAGGCCTGCGGCATCGTCTTCGCGGGCGTCTTCATCACGCTCAACACCTTCGCGGACGTGATGGCGATCGTCCTCAATCCCCGCCTGCGCCACCCCCGCTGAGGACCCCGGCATGACCCTCTTCGGCCACAAGGCGCCCCTCACCGCCGTCGTCGGGCTCGCCATCATCCTGCTGAACCTCGTCGTGGCGCTCGCCGGCCCGGTCTTCGCCCCCTACGGCGAGACGCAGGTGGTGGGTGGCGGCTGGGACGCGGCCTCGGCCGTCACCTGGTTCGGCACCGACCAGATCGGCCGGGACATGTTCACGCGCCTCATCTACGGCGCCCGCATGACCATCGGCATCGCCTTCGTGACCACCATCCTGTCCTTCGCCATCGGCATCACGCTCGGGCTGGTGGCGGCCGTCACGGGGCGCTGGGTCGACACGCTGATCTCGCGCATGGTCGACGTCGTCCTGTCGATCCCGCTGCTGATCTGGGCGCTGATGATCCTCAACGTGCTGGGCCAGACGCTGTTCTCGCTCGTCCTCACCATCGGCTTCCTCGATTCGACCCGGGTTTTCCGCCTGGCGCGCGCGCTGGGGCTGAACCTCGTGTCGCTCGACTTCGTCGAGGTGGCGCGGATGCGCGGCGAAGGCCTCTGGTGGGTGATCAGCCGCGAGATCCTGCCCAACGCCGCCGCGCCGCTGATGAGCGAGTTCGGCCTGCGCTTCTGCTTCAACTTCCTGTTCATCGCGGCGCTGAGCTTCCTCGGCCTGGGCGTGCCGCTGCCCTATGCCGACTGGGGCGGCATGGTGAAGGACAACGTTGGCGGCATCTCGTTCGGCCTGCCCGCCGCCCTCTATCCGGCCGGCGCCATCGCGCTCCTCACGGTCGGCATCAACCTCGTGGTCGACTGGTTCCTGTCGATCGACGCCCGCCCGTCGGGCGCCCAGGCCGAGATGTGAGGAGTCGGACGATGGCTGACGATCAGATCCTCTGCCTCGAGAAACTCCGGGTCGAGACCATCACGGGGCGGGTGCTCGTCGACGACGTCGACGTGACGCTGAAGCGCGGCGAGATCCTCGGGCTGATCGGCGAGTCGGGGGCCGGCAAGTCCACCATCGGGCTCGCCTCCATGGCCTATGCCCGGGCGGGCATGCGGATCACCGGCGGCACCATCACGCTCGCCGGCACGGAGCTCCGGGCCTCGACGGCCCTCTACCGGCGCCACACCCGCGGCAAGAGCATCGCCTACATCGCGCAGAGCGCCGCCGCCTCGTTCAACCCCAGCATGACGCTGATGGACCAGGTCTGCGAGGCGCCGGTGATCCACGGCGTGATGTCGCGCGAGGAGGCCGAGGTCTACGCCCGCAAGCTGTTCCGCACCCTGCAGCTGCCCAACCCCGACACGATCGGCGAGCGCTACCCGCACCAGGTGTCGGGCGGGCAGCTCCAGCGCGTGATGGCCGCCATGGCGATGAGCTGCCGGCCGGACGTCATCGTGCTCGACGAGCCCACCACCGCGCTCGATGTGACGACGCAGATCGAGGTGCTGGCGCTGCTGCGCGACCTCATCCGCGAGTTCGGCACCGCCGGGCTCTACATCACCCACGACCTCGCCGTCGTGGCGCAGATCGCCCACCGCATCATGGTGCTGCGCCACGGCAAGATGGTGGAATGCGGCGACGCCAGGCAGATCCTGGAGAACCCGCACACGGACTATTGCCGCGCGCTGGTCAACGAGCGGCGCGAGGCCGAGCACCTGACCCTGTCGGTGCCCGACAAGGCGGCCCGGCCGGTGCTGCGCGTGACGAACGTGACGGCAGGCTACGGCACCACGGCGACCGCCAAGGGGGCGGTAGCGGTCGTCAAGGGCGCGTCCTTCGACCTCGCCCGCGGCGAGACGCTGGCGATCGTGGGCGAATCGGGCTCGGGCAAGAGCACGATGGCGCGGATCGTCACGGGGCTTCTGCCGCGCTGGAGCGGCGACATCGAACTCGAGGGCAAGGTGCTGCCCGCCGCCCTGGCGCAGCGCCCGAACGACATCCTGCGCCGCCTGCAGATGGTGCACCAGATGCCCGACACGGCGCTGAACCCGCGCCAGACCCTGGCGCAGATCATCGGGCGGCCGGTGGCGCTGTTCTTCGGCAAGTCGGGATCGGAGGTCCGGGCGCGCGTGCTCGAGCTGCTGCGGCTCGTGGGCCTGCCCGAGGAGTTCGCCGACCGGCGGCCGGGCCAGCTCTCGGGCGGGCAGAAGCAGCGGGTGTGCATCGCCCGGGCGCTCGCGGCCGAGCCCGAGATCATCATCTGCGACGAGCCCACCTCGGCGCTCGACCCGCTGGTGGCCGAGGAGGTGCTGAAGCTTCTGAAGGGCTTGCAGGACGACCTCGGCCTCGCCTACGTGTTCATCACCCACGACCTCGGCACGGTGCGCCGCATCGCCCACCGCACCGCCGTGATGCTGAAGGGCGAGATCATCGCCCAGGGGCCGACCGCCGAGATCTTCGCTCCGCCCTTCCACCCCTACACCGAGAAGCTGCTCCTCTCGGTGCCCGAGATGCACACGACCTGGCTCGACGAGATCCTGGCCAAGCGCGGCGGCGCGGCCGGCCTCGTGGCCGCCGGCGCGGCGGCGGACCGACCCGCCGACCCGGCCATCGCGGCGCGCGTCGCCGCCGACGACCCCGCCCCGGTCGCCGAGACCGAGCGGCTCGCCGCCCTGGAGGTGCTGGGCGAGGGGCGGGACAAGGCGGGGCTCGGGGCGCTGCAGGACGAGGTGCGGAACCAGAAGGGCATGCTGGAGATCTGAGGAGGCGGCGGAAGCACGTTCGTGTCGAGGTCGCCGAGCCGCGTCCGCGGTCAGGTCTTCGAACCTACCCTCCAAGGGTCGAGGACCGGCACCCGCGCCCGCTCGAAGTCGCTCACGTCGCGGGTCACCACCGTCATACCGTGATGCAGCGCCGTCGCCGCGATGATGAGGTCCGGCTGAGAGAAGGTGTGCCCGGTCTTGCGGCCCTCTTCGACCATCAACCGCCACTTGAACATGACCTCCTCGGTGACAGCCAACACGCGCTGCTCGAACATCAGCCGGACCCGATGCGCCAGCCAGTCGTTCAACTCGGCCCGTCTCCCAGCTTCCGTGACGAGCTCGATACCGAAGCGGAGTTCCGCGAGAGTGACCGCGCTGACGTGCAGCCGGTCCAACTGCTGCGCGGCGACGAAGGCGACCACATTCCCGGCAGGCCTGGGCTTCCGCAGTTCCGACAGCACATTGGTGTCGAGGATCAAACCCGTCGTCACAGTTTCACGTCGCGCACCGGCATCGGCCCACGCGGCGGCGTCAGATCGACATCGCGATGGGGCGATGCCTGCATGGCATCGATCAAAGCTTGCCCGGTCCGTTCTTCCTTGAGCCATCGGAAGTCTTCGGCGGAGATCACCACGACCTCGCCGCGGCCGTGGACGGTCACATGCTGCGGCCCGTCGCTGTGGACCCGACGGACCAGCTCGCTGAAGCGGGCCTTGGCGTCCTGCAACATCCAATGATCGGATCTGCCCGTCACCTCGGAGCCTCATCGCTTCTGGTCATGCTGACTAGATTATGTCAGACGGACGCTGGAGTCCAAGATGAATTGTCCGCCCCGAGCACCAGCGTGTCGACTTGAGGGGGTCTCGCGGCGCTGGAGATGCTGGGCGAGGGCCGGAGGGAGCGGAACCATCATGGGTGATCGCGTGATCCGCGAAACGTCGCGCAACACCGTGGACGTCGTGCCCTGAGCGCTCCGCTTCGGTGTCGAGCGCGCGGCACCTGATTGATCTCGGACGCCGAAATTCTGTGTCGTGAAGTCCTCGATGAAAGCGACGACGACACCTCACTCGGCTGTCGGGGATCAGACCCTACCGACCCTGCCGTTTTCGACCTATCGCGCGGATAGGCCGATGCTCCGCCCCGCCGTCTCCGGCCGCTCCAGCCCGGCGTGGTCCCGCGCGATCCGCTCCATCGCGGCCAGCACCGCCCCCTCCGCCGGGACGCTGCGGCCGGCCGCCGTGTCGACGTGGAGCAGCATCTGCTCGGCGCTGGCCAGCACGGCCCCGTCCGCCACGCGCAACAGGCGGTGGAAGACGTGCAGCCGCTTCCCGTCGGCCCCGAGCACCTGCGTGTCGACCGCCAACGCCTCGCCCTCGCGGGTCTCGCCCCGGTGCATCAGGTGCGTCTCCACCGTGTAGAAGCTCCGCTGTCCCGCCAGATAGGCGGCGTCGACGCCGATCCGCCTCAGCAGCGCGTCGGTGGCCTCGCCGAAGCACTGCAGGTAGCGGTGCTCGGTCATGTGGCCGTTGTAGTCGATCCACTCGGGGGGCACCGCGCCCGACCAGGTGGCGAGCGGCGCGGCGGCGTCCGGCGGGGCGAGCTCCGGCGGCATGCCATGCCCCGCCAGCGCCCGCTCGTGCGCCGCCACCACGGCGCCGGCGCCGTAGTCCTGGTCCCTCAAACCCGACAGCACCGCCACGAGGCAGTCGTCGCGCTTGCGCTCGAGGTCGCGGATCGAGATGCCGCCCGCCTGCGCATCGGATTGGTCCGACACGCGGTCGACGAGCGCGTCCGTCAGTTCGGGCGCGACGAGCCTCGTCCAGGGCAGCTTCAGGGCGGGGCCGAACTGCGCCAGGAAGTGGCGCATGCCCGCCTCGCCGCCCGCCAGCCGGTAGATCAGGAAGGTTCCCATGAAGCTCCAGCGCAGGCCCGCGCCGTAGCGGATGGCGTCGTCGATCTCCTCCGTGGTGGCGACCCCGTCCTCGACGAGCCACAGGGCCTCGCGCCACAGGGCTTCGAGCAGGCGGTCGGCCACGAAGCCGTCGACCTCCTTGCGGACCCGCAGCACCCGCATGCCCACGCTCTCGTAGAGCGCCGCGGCCCGGTCCTGCGCGGCGGGGAGGGTGCGCTCGCCGCCGCAGACCTCGACCAGCGGCAAGAGGTAGACGGGGTTGAACGGGTGGCCGACGACGAGGCGCGAGGGGTCCGCCATGCCGGCCGCGAGCCGGGTCGGCAGCAGCCCCGACGTCGAGGAGGCGATGACGGTGCCGGGCCGCGCCGCCCGGTCGATCTCGCCGAGGACGCGGACCTTGAGGACCTCGACCTCGGGCAGGCTCTCGACGATGAAATCCGCCTCCGCGACGGCGTCGGCGACCGAGGCCGCGACGCGGAGCCGGCCCTCCGGCACGGCGACGCCGGGCATCAGCCGGCCTCTCGCGCGGCGGGCGTTCCCCAGCACGGCGTCGAGCTTGCGGGAGAGGTCCGGGTCGGGGTCGTAGACGGCGCAATCGTGGCCGTTGAGCAGGAAGCGCGCCGCCCAGCCGGCGCCGATGACGCCGCCGCCGACGAGGCCGATCGCCTCGCGCGCGCTCATGCCGGGCTCCGCAGCTTCAGCAGCTCGCGCGTCGCGGCCGGCCCCATGACGGAGGCGCCCATGGCGGTGAGGATCGTGGCGGCGCGCTCCACCAGCGCGCCGTTGGT
This sequence comes from Lichenihabitans sp., assembly GCA_965214345.1. GTDB lineage: Bacteria > Pseudomonadota > Alphaproteobacteria > Rhizobiales > Beijerinckiaceae > Lichenihabitans. The sequence continues at coordinate 404,978 of CBDCBJ010000002.1, forward strand.
GGCCAGCACGCCGCGGTCGAGCCACAGGTTGTCCTCGAGCCCGACGCGGACGTTGCCGCCGGCGAGCGCCGCCATGGCGACGTAGGGCATCTGCCGCCGCCCGATCGAGAAGGCGCTGAACACGGTGCCGGCGGGCAGGCGGTGCACCAGCGCCATCAGGGTCAGCGGGTCGTCGGGCGCCCCGTAGGGGATGCCGAGGCAGAGCTGCACCAGGACGGGGCCGTCAATCAGCCCCTCCCTCACGAGGTCCTGGACGAAGACGAGGTGGCCGCTGTCGAACACCTCGAGCTCGGGCCGCACGCCGAGCGCCTGGACCTGGCGCGCCATGGCGCGCAGCGTCGCCGGCGTGTTGGTCATCACGTAGTCGCCGAGCGCGAAGTTCATCGTGCCGCAGTCGAGCGTGCAGATCTCGGGCCTGAGTTCGGCCACGTGGGCGAGGCGCTCGGTCGGCCCCACCATGTCGGTCTGGGCCTCGTCGAGCGGCAGCGGGGTCTCGCCCGAGCCGAACACCACGTCGCCGCCCATGCCGGCCGTGAGGTTGAGGATCACGTCCGTGCCGGAATCGCGCACCCGCTGCACCACCTCGCGGTAGAGGGGGAGCGCGCGCGACGGCTTGCCGGTCTCGGGGTCGCGCACGTGGATGTGCGCGACGGCGGCGCCGGCCCGGGCGGCCTCGACGGCCGCGGCGGCGATCTGCCTGGGCGTCACCGGCACGTGCCGGCTGCGGCCCGCGGTGTCGCCCGAGCCCGTGACCGCGCAGGTGATGAAGACGTGGGGGTTCATGCCGCGCGGTGCTCCGGGTGACGATGAGTGAAGATCGGGCGCGGGACGCCCTCCGGCTCGACGGGCCGCGACGCTTCCCCGCCCGGAATGCGACGCGGGGACGCTTTCGCGCGTCGGTCCGGTCGCCTCCTCCACCACTTTCCGGGTGGTCCCCCCCTCCTCCGCTCCGCCTACGGCATTCACGCATTCGGCGGTCGGACACGTTGACGCCCTTCTCCCCTTGGGGAGAAGGTGCCCTGTCGCGGCAGAGCCGCGATGAGGGCGGATGAGGGGGGCTTCCACAGGTGGTGGATCACCCCTCATCCGGCGCTGCGCGCCACCTTCTCCCCGAGGGGGAGAAGGGCAGAACGTGTCCGGCCGCCGAGATGCGTGCATGCGGCAGGCCTTTGGAGGAGGCCGACGCGGCGCCGGCTCTCGCCCGTCCGGCGATAGCGCTCGACGCGCGATCGAAAGGCCGCGATCTTGCAGTCTGCGCCAGACGAGAGACCGGGGACGAGCGACGTGGACGACAGCCCGACATACGACGTCGCCACGACCGAGAACGTGTGGATCCCGCTCGCCGACGGCACCCGCCTCGCGGCGCGCCTGTGGCTCCCGGTCGGGGCCGGCCCCGTCCCGGCGGTGCTCGAATACATCCCCTACCGCAAGCGCGACGGCACGCGGGGCCGCGACGAGCCCATGCACGGCTTCTTCGCCGCCGCCGGCTACGCGGCGCTGCGCGTCGACATGCGCGGCTCGGGCGATTCAGACGGGCTGCTCGACGACGAGTACCTCCTCCTGGAGCAGGACGACGCCTGCGAGGTGATCGCCTGGATCGCCGCCCAGCCCTGGTGCTCGGGCGCCGTCGGCATGATGGGCAAGAGCTGGGGCGGCTTCAACGCCCTACAGGTCGCGGCCCGGCGCCCGCCCGCCTTGAAGGCCATCGTCACGGTCTGCTCGACCGACGACCGCTTCGGCGACGACATCCACTTCAAGGGCGGCTGCCTGCTCAACGACAATCTCTGGTGGGGCGCCATCATGCTGGCCTACCAGGGCCGCCCGCCCGACCCCGAGATCCGCCCGGACTGGCGCGAGCGCTGGCTGGAGCGGCTCGACGCCATGCCGTTCTGGCCGGCGCTGTGGCTCGCCCACCCGACCCGCGACGACTATTGGCGCCACGGCTCCGTCTGCGAGAACTGGGACGCTATCCGCTGCCCCGTGCTGGCGGTCGGCGGCTGGACGGACGCCTATACCGACGCCGTGCCGCGCCTGATTGAGCATCTCACCGTGCCGCGCCGGGGCATCGTCGGGCCGTGGGCCCACATCTACCCGCAGGATGGCAGCCCCGGCCCGGCCATCGACTTCCTGGGCGAGTGCACTCGCTGGTGGGACCATTGGCTGAAGGGTCGCGACACCGGCGCGATGGCGGAGCCGATGCTGCGCGCCTTCGTCGAGGAGCACGCGCCGCCCTCGGCGACGCGGTCGGAGAGCGAAGGCCGCTTCGTCGGCGAGGCGCGCTGGCCGAGCCCGGCGATCCGCGAGGACAGGTTCAGGCTCGCGCCGGGGCGGCTCGTCGACGGCCCCGGCGAGGCGGCGTCGCTGCCGTTCCGCTCGCCGCCCTGGACGGGGACCGGCGGCGGCGAGTGGATGGGCACGGGGGTGCCGGGCGAACGCCCGACCGACCAGCGCATCGACGACGGGCTGTCGCTGTGCTTCGACTCGGAGCCGCTGGCGGCGCCGCTCGAGATCCTCGGCAACCCCCTCGTCGCGCTGGACCTCGCGTCAGACAGGCCACAGGCGCAGGTGGCGGTGCGGCTCTGCGACGTGGCGCCGGACGGGTCCTCGCTGCGGGTCTCGTATGCGGTGCTGAACCTCGCCCACCGGCTGGGCTCGGAGGCGCCCCGCCCCATGGTGCTGGGCGAGGTCGAGCAGGTCTGGGTCACGCTGAAGATGTGCGGCCATCGCGTGCCCGCCGGCCATCGCCTGCGGCTCGCCCTGTCGACCAGCTATTGGCCGCTCGTCTGGCCGGCGCGCGACGCCGCGACGCTGACGCTCATGACGGCGGGGAGCCGCCTGATGATCCCGGTGCGAACACCGGCCGATGCCGACATCCCGGTGTCGTTCGCGCCGCCGCGCCACGGCCCGGCCGCGCCGACGACGCGCCTCGCCGACGGCCGGGCGGCGCGGCGCGTCACGCTCGACCTCCTCGGCGAGACCGCGACGTTCGTCACCGAGGGCGAGGGCGGGCTCTTTGGCGAGGGCGTGACGCGGTTCGACGCGATCGGCACCGCGCTGTCGCACGATCTCACCCGCACCCTGACGGTCGGGCGCGATCCGCTGTCGGCCGAGACCCGCATCGTCCAGCGCTACGCCATGGGCCGCGACGGCTGGCGCATCCGGATCGAGACCGAGACGGCGATGCGGGGCGACGCGGAAGCGTTCACGATCGAGGGCGAACTCCGCGCCTACGAGGACGACGCGCTGGTCCGCACCCGCACGTGGAGCGAGCGCCTGCCGCGGCACGACCTTTGACGTCGGGCGTTCTCGGTGCGGGCCGGCCGTGAGCCGAAGGAGGTCGAGATGGACGGGATCGAGATTTTGGGACTGGTGGCCGGTGTGCTGACCACCTTCGCGTTCCTGCCGCAGGCGGTGAGAACGTGGCGGATGGGGAGTGCCCGCGACTTCAGCCTATCGACCCTGCTGATGCTGGTGCTGGGCGTCGGCCTCTGGACGGTCTACGGCGTCCTGCGCGGGGCGCCTTCGGTCTGGCTCGGCAACGGCGTCACGATGCTGCTGGCCGCCTCCATCCTGAGCGTGAAGCTCCGCCGGGGCTGACGGCCCCACGGTGCCGGCGCTGGCTCCGGGCTCAGCGGCCGGCCAGCAGCGCGATCACGGGCTGGACGATCGTCGCGCCGCCGATCGGCGCGACGAGCAGCAGGGCCGCGTTCAGCGCGATGAACCACAGGATGATCCGCTCCTGCCGCCGCGTGAGCCGGGGCCGGCGCGGCGGCGGCTCCCAGGACGGTCTCCATCCCCCTCCTTCGACGAACATCGGCGTCCTCATCCCAATCGCGATCACCGCACCACCATAGACCATCGGGCGGCCGGCGCGAGCTGAACCGGGCCGGCGGAGGGTCCGAGGGGTGCGGCGTAGGCGTGCCCCCTGCCCCGTGGCGCGGCCGACCGTCGAGGACCTTGCCCGACGGCGGTTTTCCGATCAGGATCGACGGGCCGATGAGATGGATCGGGGCCGTCGGTTCGGTCGGCCGACCCGCGGGCGAACCGCACCGCCGCCGCGCTCCCTCGCACACGACGCCCCTGGGCGGAGGATGACGATGACCCCCGATGTCCGCCCCCTGTCCGAGATCGCGAGCTATCACGCGCACGTCTATTACGCGGGCGCCACCCGGGACGCGGCGGCCCGGCTGAGGGACCGGATCGGCGAGCGGTTCCGCGTCACGCTCGGCCGCTGGCACGACGCCGAGGTCGGGCCCCACGCCGCCTCCATGTACCAGGTCGCGTTCGGCGTGGCCGTCTTCCCCCAGATCGTGCCGTGGCTGATGCTGAACCACGGCGACCTCAGCATCCTCGTCCATCCCAACACCGCGAACCCGCGGCGGGACCATGTCGTCGACGGCGTCTGGGTCGGGCCTGCGCTGACGATCAAGGGCGACGTCCTGCCCGAGGATTCCGAGGCGGAGGACGCGATGGAACCCAACACGTCGCCGGACCGGGAGCCTTGACGCCATCCCGTGGCGCGGCCGCCGCCGCTGCGGCCAGCGGGGGAGCCGCGCAGTGAGCGCGGAGGTCCGATGACGATCGCCCTGGGGCGGAACAGGCTGACCGTGGACGACGTCGGCCGCGTCGCCCGCGGGGGCGCGGCGGCGTCGCTCGATCCCGGAGCCGCGGCGCGCATGCGGGCGGCCGTCGCGGTGCTGCAGGACTGGTCGCGCGCCGACCGCCCCGTCTACGGCCTGACGCGCGGGCTCGGCAACCGCGCCACGACCGCCATCCCGCCCGACGAGCGGCGCGGCTTCAGCAAGGCCATGCTCAAGGCCAGGGCGTCGGGCGCCGGCCCGCCTTTCGCCGACGAGGTCGCCCGGGCGGCGCTCTTCGTGCGCGCCGCCACGCTGGCGCGGGGCGGGGCCGGCGCCCGCCCCGCGATCGTCGAGGCCCAACTCGCCATGCTGGAGCGCGGCGTGTCGCCCCTCGTGCCGCAGATCGGCTCCATCGGCACGTCGGACCTCCTGCTCTGCGCCAACCTGGCCCTGCCGCTGGTCGGCCTCGGCCGGGCGACCTTCGGCGGCGAGGTGCTGCCGGGCGCCGAGGCCATGCGCCGGGCCGGGATCGCCACGGTCGACCTCACCGAGAAGGAGGGGTTGGCGCTGTGCAGCTCCAACGCGGTGTCGATCGGCCACGGCGCCCTGGTGGTGGCCGACGCGCTCCGCCTCGCCGACCTCGCCGATGCCGCCCTGGCGATGAGCTACGAGGCCTTCGTCGGCAACCCCAGCCCGTTCGACGCCCGCATCGCCGCCGCGCATCCGGCCGCCGGCCAGGAGGACGCGGCCCGGCGCCTGCGCGGGCTGCTGGCGGGGTCGGCGCTGTTCCGCCCCGGCATCCCGCGGCGCGTGCAGGATCCGATCAGCTTTCGCTGCGCCACCCACGTCCACGGCGCCGCGCGGACCGCGCTCGGCTGGGCGCGGGACGCCGTCGAGGTCGAGCTGAACGCCGCGGCCGACAACCCCCTCATCCTCGCCGACGACGACGAGATCCTGTCGACGGGCAATTTCCACACGGGCGCGATGGCGGTCGCCTTCGACGCCGCCCGGCTCGCCCTGGCGCAGGTCGGCACGATCTCGGCCCAGCGCGTGGCGCGGCTCCTCGACCCCGACGCGTCCGGCCTCGCGGGACGGCTCACGGGCGGCAGCGCCACGCGTTCGAGCGTCGGCCTCCTCGGCATCGTCGCCCACACGGCGAACCGCGAGGCCCGCGAGAGCGCGAACCCGGTCTCGAACGACGACGCGACCCCGTTCGGCGTCGAGGACCAGGCGCCCTTCACGCTCCTGGCGGTCCGACGGACGGCGGCCCAGATCGCCCTGATCGAGCAGGTGCTCGCCTGCGAGATGATCGTGGCGTGCCAGGTCCTCGACGTGCGCCCGCTCGATCCGCAGGCGCCCGCCGTCGCGGATCTCCGAGCGGCGGTGAGGCGCCGCGTCGCCAAACTCGACGAGGACCGCAGCACGACCGAGGACGTCGAGGCGCTGACGGCCGCGATCCGCAGCGGCGAGATCGCGGCGCCGCGCGGCTGAAGGGACGCTCTGCGGTGCGACCCGATGCGGCCTCAGGGCGGCGTCGCCGGGGCCGTGTAGCGGGTCTCGACGGCGGATCGCACCAGCGCGCGGACCTCGTCGACGTCGATCCCCTCGTTGGCGGCGACGGCCGCGACCTCGTCGGCGAGCTCGTCGTCCTTGATCGAGGTGCGCATCCAGGTCTCGAAGTCGCCGTTGCGCAGGTGGAACAGGTAGGTGTCGCGGTCGACGCCGTCCCCCACCTGGAGGAACATGCTGAGGTTCTGGGCGCGGATCTTCAGCGCCCCGTCGGGCCCGCGGAAGAAGAAGCTGCGGTCCTCGCCGAGCGTGCCCTCGGCATATTTGCGGGTGTGACGCTTGACGTCGCCCTTGGGCTTGCCGACCGCCACGAGGACGGGCGGGGCCTCGCCACGGCAGTCCCAATAGACGGCCTCGCCGACCTCCGGGCCGCGCTCGGGCAGCGGCGGACAGGGCCGGCCGAAGGCCCGGGCCAGCACGGCGATCAGGCCGAGGCTCTCCCGGCCGATCAGCAGCACTGTCCCGACGCTGCGCAGCGCCCCCGTCGCCAGCGTGTCGGGATGCACGGTGACGAAGATGGTGGGCACCTGGGCGTCGAGGTTGAGGCCGTCGCCGGCGTCCCGCCCGCGCGGCAGCATGTGGTGCGCCTCGTCGATCAGGATCCAGTGCGGCCGGCCGTATTTGGCGCGGATGTCGAGGACGGCGGGGAGCAGGCTCGCCAGCACGCCCGGCCGGTCCTCGATGCCCGACCCGAGCAGGTTGACGGTGACGTTCGTGCCGAGCTTGCGGACGGCGTCGAGCACCGCGTCCGGCGACACGGGCGTGTCGGCGTCGCCGAACGTGACGGCGTCGAAGGCGCCGTAGTCGCCCTCCGGGTCGAACAGGCAGAGCTGGAAGTCCGCCTCGGCGAGCCGCTCCAGGATCGCGGTGGCGAGGGTCGACTTGCCGCCGCCCGACGTCCCCGTGATGAGCACGCTGCCCCGGTCGGGCCTGAGGCGCACTTCGGCGTCGTCGTCGCGCCGGCGGCCGACCACGACCGAGTGACGCGCCGCCGCGGCGGCGAGCAGGCGCGGCTCGTCGTCGAGCCAGGTGGCGATGACCTCGGCCACGCCGGCGCCCCGCGGCGCCGCGGTGACGATGTCGGCGGCCTCCTTCACGGCGGGCAGCGCGTTGCCGACCGCCACCGCGCAGCCGCAGGTCCGCATGAAGGCGAGGTCGTTCTCGGCGTCGCCGGTGGCGAGGACGTTGTGGGCCGAGAGGCCGAGGTCCTCCAGGGCGGCACCGAGGCCCGAGGCCTTGTTGATGCCGTTCGGCAGCACCATCACGGCGCCCTTGTTGAAGATGATCTGCAGGTCGAGGCCGAGCGCGTGGATGGCCTTCAGCACGGCTGTCTCGTTGGGCTCCCAGGTCGCCACGATGACGCGGCCGACCGACAGGGGCTCGATCCGCTGCTCCTTCAGCCGCGCCACGAAGGCCTCGGGCGGGGGCGGCCCGAGCGGGCGCGCCTCCTTGGTGGCCGGCGTGTAGAGCAGTGCCCCGTTCTCGGCCACGACCCGGTCGAAGAGGTCGAGCCGGGGGCAGACGCGTTCGAGGTCGGGCAGTTCGCGGCCCGTCACCATGACGAGGCGCCGGCCGGAGCGCTTCAGCCGCTCGAGCGCGGCGAGGGTCGGGTCGTCGACCACGCCGTCGTGCGCCACCGTGCCGTCGTAGTCGGTGGCGAGCGCCTTGAAGTATTGCATGGCCGACCGTCCCGGATGATGAACCCAGGGTAGGCGGGCGAAGCGACGGTTCCGTGACGTCCGCCGGGCAGCGCCCTTCGGCGGCGCGATGGGCCCCGACGGGAGCCGCCGGCCCATCCGCCGCAGCTCCGCCCCCTGAATCGACGGCGCGGCGGCGCGATATAGACGGCGGACGCGCCTCGCGGGGCGAAGACGGAGACGGTGACGCATGGGGCTCGAGGCGCTGAATTTCGCCATGGCGGGCGCGCGGGAAGGGTTCGGGCCGTTCCTCGGCGTGCTGCTCCAGGGGGAGGGTTTCGACCCCGCCGCCACGGGCGTCGCCATGAGCCTCGCCGGCCTCGCCGGCGTGGTCGCCACGACGCCGCTCAGCGCGGTCGTCGACCGGATCCGCTCGAAGCGCGGCGCCGTCGGGCTCGCCGTGGCGCTGATCGCGGCCGGCGCCGCGCTCGTGGTGCTGACCGGTTCGCTGTGGGTCGTGGCGATCGGCCAGGTGCTGATCGGCATCGCCGACACCAGCCTCGCGCCGCTCGTGTCGGCGATGACGCTGGGAATCGTGGGGCGCGCCCGCTACGCCGCCCAGGTCGCCCGCAATGAGACCTTCAACCACGGCGGCAACGCCGCCAATGCGGCGCTGTCGGCGGCGCTGGGCTATGCGTTCGGCCTGCGATGGGTGGCGCTCGCCATCGCCGCCATGGCGGCCGCGACCGCGGGCGTCGTGTCGCGCATCGATCCCGCCACCATCGACCACGAGGCCGCCCGCGGCGGCGATCCGGGGTCTCGTTCCGCCCTGCGGGCGCTGTTCGACAGCCCCCCGCTGCTGGTCCTGGGCTTCGCCGCCTTCGCGTTCATGGCTTCGAGCGGCGCCATGCTGCCCTTCCTGGCGCAGGCCCTGGTGAAGGCCGGGCACGACCCGAGCCTCGTCACCGGCGCCATGACGGTGACGGTGCAGGTCGTCATGGTCGGATCGGCGGCGCTCGTGCCGCGGCTGGCGCGGCGCTTCGGCCATGTCGCCGTGCTGGCGGCGGCGCTGGCCCTGGTGGCGGCCCGCGCCGGCCTGCTGATGGGGAGCGAGGCCCTGCCGGTGATCGGCCTCGTCGAGGTCCTGGAGGGGATCTCCATGGGGCTGGCGGGCGTCGCCATCCCGGCCCTGGCGATCGAGATCATGTCGGACTCGGGCCACGCCAATGCCGGGCTCGGCGGCGTCATGACGGCCTATGGCGCCGGCGCGGCGCTGAGCCCCGCGCTGGCCGGTCTCGTGGCGCAATACGCCGGCTTCCCGGCCGCCTTCGCGACGCTCGGCGGCGTCGCGGTGCTCGGCGTCGCGGGGTGGGTGGCGGGCTGGCGCATGGCGACGGCCCGCACGCCCGAGCCGGCGGCCGGTGCCCCCGACCCGGTCCGGCACTAGCATGAGAGCGCTCCCCGCCGCCTCGGCGCTGCCGGCCTTCCTGCTGCTCTACGCCGCCCTCTACGGCGCCTATGGGACGGAATCGGCCTACTTGCCCGCCTTCCTGCAGAGCCACGCCCTGCCGGTCGAGGACATCGGCGCCGTGCTGGCGATGGGCACCCTGGTGCGGATCGCCGCCGGGCCCGCGGCGGGCCGGCTGGCCGACCGCTTCGCGGCGCGGCGCCTCGTCCTCGGGCTCTCGGCGGCGCTGGCCGGGCTCATCGGCTCGACGTATCTCGGCGCCTACGGCCTCGTGCCGCTGCTCCTCGTCTGCATGGCGCATTCGGCCGTCACGGCCCCGCTGGCCCCCATCTGCGACGCTCTCGCGGTGCCGGCCTCGATCGGGCCGCGCGGCTTCCGCTACGGCTGGGTGCGGGGCGCGGGCTCGATGGCCTTCGTGGGCGGGACGCTGCTGTCGGGACAGCTCGTCGACCGGTTCGGGCTCGGCTGCATCATCGCGGCGAGTTCGGCGCTGTTCCTCGCCCTGGCGCCCTGCGCGGCGCGCGTCGAGGCTCCGGCCGCTGCCGACGGGCGCGAGGTCGCGGCCGGCCCGGCCTCGGCGTTCCGGGCCCTGCTGGCGATCCCGTCCTACCGGACTCTCCTCATCGTGGTGAGCCTCGTCATCGGCAGCCACGCGCTCAACGACGCCTTCGCGGTCATCACCTGGCGCGCCGCCGGCTACGACGGCAGCGTCGTGAGCCTGCTCTGGTCTGAATCCGTACTGGCCGAGGTGCTGGTGTTCTTCGTCGTGGGTCCATGGCTCATGCGCCGCGTCGGGCCCGCGGGTGCGGCGGCGATCTCGGCCGGGGCCGGCGTGCTGCGCTGGGGCGTGATGGGGTCGACCAGCGCGCTGCCGGCCCTCGTGGCCGTGCAGGGCCTGCACGGCTTCACCTTCGCGCTGCTCCACCTCGCCGCGATGCGGATCATCGGCACGGCGGTGCCGGATCGGCTCTCCGCCACGGCGCAATCGATCTACGGCAACCTCGCACTCGGCATCGCCTCGGCGGCCCTGACCTACGCGTCGGGCTACCTCTACGCGGATTTCGGGCTTCGGGCCTTCTGGGCCATGGCGGCGCTCTGCGGCCTGGCGCTGGCCTTCGTCGGCGGGCTGCGGTCCGGAGGCCGCCCGGTCGACGTCCCCGACGGCGGCCCCGCCGCGCTCGAAACGGCGTGACAACCCACGCCACCCGGTGTAGGAGCCGCATTCAACTCACAACAGCGAGCCGAAACGCTGCAGCGTCAACGCTGCGACCGGCGAAGGACCGAGACCATGGACATCATCGCGATGCTCGACGCGGAGGAGATGCAGCGCGTCTCCGCCGGCAAGCCCATCCCCGAATTTCAGCCCGGCGACACCGTCGTGGTCAACGTGAAGGTCAAGGAAGGCGAGCGCACCCGCGTCCAGGCCTACGAGGGCGTGGTGATCGCCCGCACCGGCGGCGGCCTGCAGGAGGCCTTCACGGTCCGCAAGATCTCATACGGCGAGGGCGTCGAGCGCGTCTTCCCGGTCTACTCGCCGAACATCGACTCGATCAAGGTCGTCCGCCGCGGCAAGGTCCGCCGCGCCAAGCTCTATTACCTCCGCGACCGCCGCGGCAAGTCGGCCCGCATCGCCGAGCGCGTGGACACCGCCGCCAAGGCGAAGAACCTGGCCAAGGCCAAGCAGAAGAACGCCAAGCCCGCCGCCGCCGGGGCGGCCGGGGGCTGAGCGGACGCACCTTCACGCCGCCGACGACCGGCCGGTCCGCCGCGAGGCGGGCGGCCATGGGGGATGACCATGGTTGACGATGCCGCCTGCGCGCCCCGCACGCTCTACGACAAGATCTGGGACGACCACGTCGTCGACCGCCAGGCGGACGGGACCTGTCTCCTCTACATCGACCGCCACCTCGTCCACGAGGTGACGAGCCCGCAGGCCTTCGAGGGCCTGCGGATGGCGGGCCGCCGGGTGCGCTCGCCGTCGCGGACCCTCGCGGTCGTCGACCACAACATCCAGACGACCGACCGCCGGGGCGGCATCGAGGAGCCGGAGTCCCGCCTCCAGGTCGAGACGCTGGCCGAGAACGTGCGCGAGTTCGGCATCGAATATTACGACCAGTTCGACAGCCGCCAGGGCATCGTCCACATCATCGGCCCCGAGCAGGGCTTCACCCTGCCCGGCACCACCATCGTGTGCGGCGACAGCCACACCTCGACGCACGGCGCCTTCGGGGCCCTGGCGCACGGCATCGGCACCTCGGAGGTCGAACACGTCCTCGCCACGCAGACGCTGATCCAGGCGAAGGCCCGCAACATGCTGGTCGAGGTCGAGGGGCGCCTGCCGCCCGGCGTCACCGCCAAGGACATCATCCTCGCCATCATCGGCGAGATCGGCACCGCCGGTGGCACCGGCTACGTCATCGAATATGCCGGCGAGGCGATCCGCGCCCTCTCGATGGAGGGCCGCATGACGATCTGCAACATGTCGATCGAGGGGGGCGCCCGGGCCGGCCTCGTGGCGCCGGACGAGACGACCTTCGCCTACCTGAAGGGCCGCCCGAAGTCCCCCCAAGGCGACACCTGGGACGCCGCATTGGCGTATTGGCGGACGCTGGGGTCCGACGCCGGCGCGCATTTCGACAAGGTGGTGCGGCTCGACGCCGGCGCCCTGCCCCCGATCGTCTCCTGGGGCACGAGCCCGCAGGACGTGGTGTCGGTCGCAGGCTCGGTGCCGCGTTCCGAGGACGCCCCCGACGAGGCCCGGCGCGCCACGGTCCGCCGGGCGCTCGACTACATGGGGCTGAAGGGGGGGGAGCGGATGACGGACCTGACGCTCGACCGCGTCTTCATCGGCTCCTGCACCAACGGCCGCATCGAGGACCTGCGGGCGGTGGCGAAGATCGTCGAGGGCCGGCGCGTGGCCTCCTCGGTCAGCGCCATGATCGTGCCGGGCTCCGGCCTCGTGAAGCTGCAGGCCGAGCGAGAGGGGCTCGACCGGATCTTCCGCGAGGCCGGCTTCGACTGGCGCGAGCCGGGCTGCTCCATGTGCCTCGCCATGAACCCCGACAAGCTGTCGCCCTACGAGCGCTGCGCCACGACCTCGAACCGCAACTTCGAGGGCCGGCAGGGCCACAAGGGGCGCAGCCACCTCGTGTCGCCCGCCATGGCGGCGGCGGCCGCCATCGCGGGCCATTTCGTCGACGTGCGCGAGATGGCGGCGGCCCACTGATACCACCCGACATCGACGATGACTCGTCGACGTCGGGTCACGCCGCATGAGCGGCGGCGCGCATTCGCGCTTGCCAGCGGTCGAGAGTTTTGACCACTGGTATGAGGGCAGCGGGTCTTCGCTGGGGAAGGCGCGCCCAGGCGGTCCCGGGGAGAGCCGGGTCAACCGTTGCGCAGGAACACCACGTAGCCGCGGAACATCGGCTGGCTGGCCAGCCCGTCGGGTGCCCGCCACTCGCCGCCCTGCAGCAGCCCGATCCGGAACGGCACGTTCAGCCGGCCGAGCCGCGCCAGATAGGCGGCGTAGCCCGGGATGACGTGCCGGCCCTGGTAGATCTGCAGCACCATCTCGTCGACCGTGCCGGCCAGGGCCGCGAGGCCGGCCGGGTCCCCGTTGGCGCTCCAGTCGAGCAGCCCCGTGATGCCGAGCCTGCAGTCGGCCGGCAGCCGGCCTCGCAGCTCCCGCAGGAAGGCGGCGTAGCCCGCGAGGCCGCGCGTCCGCGCGTCGAAGTCGACCTGGACCCCGACGACGCGGTTGCCGGCCGCGCGCCAGTCCGCCAGCGCGCGGAGCAGCTGCGCGGTGACGTCGGGCGGCCAGGCGAGGGTCGCGGCCCGCACCACCAGCCACACGTCGGCGTGGGCGACGTGCGGGATGGCGGGCCGGCGCGACGCGAGCCGGACCGTCGCCCCGTCCTCGACCTCGCCCTGCAGCAGGTAGAGGGTCTCGGCCATGTCCATCGCCGGCTGCGGCCGCACCCCGGCCCAGAGCCAGAAGACGCGGTAGTGGCGCGGGTCGAGGGCCTCGGGCGCGGCCGGGCCGGCGCCGAGCGCCAGCGCGGCGAGGGCCAGGCCGGCCGCCAGCCGAGCCGCTCGGCCTACCACCAGAGGGTGAGGCGCTTGGCCCAGCGGGAGCCGGGATAGTCGCGCTTCAGGGCGTCGTACCAGCCGTGGCGGGTCGCCTTGGGGGCGTCGGGCCCCCCGCAGGCGTTGCCGCCGGACGGCTGGTAGCACCTCACCGCGCGGTAGAGCGCATAGGCGCGGTCGTCGGCCGGGGCGTCGCGGTCCGCGATGACCGACGCGTAGGTGGCGGACCGCGCGTAGGGCCGTCCGGGGAAGGCCGTCGGCGCGCCGCCGAGGTCGCCCTTCGACGGCGGCTTGTCGACGGCGTCGTCGTCCATCTCGTTCAGGCGGACGAACTCCGCGAGGCAGAGCCGGCTGCGGGGCGAGGCCGGGTCGGCGGCGAGCCTCGACGCGGTGGCGGGCAGCGACGGGCAGCCGATCTCGCCCGCGGTCTCGCCGCGGGCGAACGCGCCGAGGACGACGTTGCCGCTGCCGCCGGCGGCCGGTGCCGAGCCCGGGGCGGCCGGTGCGTCGGCCGGCACCGACCCGAGGTCGGCGAGGAAATCCGCGTAGAGGCCGCGCGTCACGCCCTTGTAGAGCAGCGTGTAGAGCGCGACCCCGCGCTCGTGCGCCGTGGCAGATGCGTCGCCCGCCCGCGCCCGGAGCAGCGCCGGTCCCGCGCCGTTCTCGAGCAGGGTCTCGCGCATCGTCGGGTCGGCGACGAGGGAGTCCGGCGCGAAGACGTCGTCGAGGTGCCCGTGCTCCTCATCGTGGAGCGCCAGGGCCAGCTCGACGAGCGAGCGGGTCAACGGACGGCTGAGGCCGGGATCGAGCTCCCGCCAGAAGCCGCGGGCGTTGCGGTCCTTCGCCGCCTCCAGCGCCTGGCCGCGCAGAAACTGGCGGCTGAACCAGAGGTAGTCACCGTCGCGGCGCCGCGTGTCGTCGGGCAGCCCTTTGAGCACCGGGGCGCTGGCGCCGTCGACGTAGAACGCCGCGGCCGCGCTGAGCAGGTCGTAGAGCGCGGGCGTGCCCGCGAAGGCGGCGCGCTGGCCGTCGAGGTCGGGCCGGGCGGGCGGCGGGCCGGGCGGGGCGTCGCTCCGGCGCATCGCCTTCAGGTCCATCACGGCCAGCAGCAGCGGGTCGCGCGTCATCGCCGGCGTGAGCTTCGGGAGCAGCTTGTCGTCGATCTCCTCGACGAGCGACAGGTCGTCCACGCCCCGGGCGGCGGCCGGCTGCGCCATGAGCTCGGCGTAGCGCCCGGCGAGCTTCTCGGTCCACCCCGCGAGCCAGTCGACCCGGCGCAGGAGGCCCCGCGCCGACACGACATAGCGCCCGTCCGGATGGGCCTTCAGGTAGGCGTCGAGGCTCGCCTCGACGCGCGCGGCCTCTGCCGGATCGGCGACGAAGCCGGCCTTCATCGTGCCGTAGCCGTCGAAGGCGTCCGCCTGCAGCCGGTTCACCCCCGTGCGCGCCACCATGTAGGCGGCGGCGTCGGCGAGCCACGGGTCGGGACTGTGTCGGAGGGGTTCGAAGGCGTGTGCCGCATCGTCGAAGCGCGCGCCGTAGAACGCCGCGGTCCCGGCGAGGTAGGACGCGAAGGCATGGCCGAGGCCGGAGCCGACGCCCGCGACCGGGTCCGACGGCGGCGGCGGCGAGGGCTGGGCGGCCGGCGCCGCGACGGTGCCCGGCTGTGGAACGGCGGGGGCCGGCGCGGCCGCGGCGCAGTCCGGCTTCAGCGCCGCGCGGGCGGAGACCAGGGCGGTGCGCTCCTCCTCCGGCAGGGCGGCGGCGGCGACCGCCGCGTCGAAGGCGGACGTGCCGCCGTCGTTGGTGTGGCAGCGGGATCCCTCGCCCGCCGCGTAGGTGCTGCCGCTCGGCGCCCCGCCGGGCGCGAAGGCGTCCCGGAAGTCGCGCCAGCCCAGGATCGGGCCGGCGGTGGCGGCGGGCGGCGAGGGCGGCAGGCCGTGCCGGTCGAACAGCAGCATCAGCAGGTTGGCGCGGGTGTCGTTGCCGGGCGACAGCGCCGCGATCGTGTCGCACTCGCCCAGCGCGCCGGTGTCGAGCCTGAGATGCGGTTCGCAGACGTCGCCGCTCGCCCGGGCCGGAGCGGCGGACAGCGCCCAGAAGCCCAGCGGGACGGCGAGTCCGAGGAGGACGGCGAGGCGGCGCGCTGCGATCATGGGTCCCTCGGGCATGCCCCATCATCCTATGCTAAGCAGGATGACGTGGGTTGGCCCACGCCATCCTGCTGCTTTCAGCTCGGAAACTAAGCAGGATTGCGTTGGTGAACCAACACAATCCTGCTTAGGGCGCATCCCGGGCAAACCCGCCGTGAGGCTGCCTCGGCCGGCGCGCGTCGCGGCCGGACGGGCACCGCGCGGCAATCTTTCGTTAACCATCTCGGTGTCTGATGGATGGGAGAGACACGCCGGAGCTGCACCCATGACCATCATCGTCGAGGATCGCGTCCTCGCCCGCGTCGCCTTCGAGGCCGTGGCCTGGAACGTCGGGGCCCCGTCGGCCGAACTCGCCGGCACGGCGCTCGGCCAGGCCCTGATCGCGCTGCGGGTGCTGGCCGTCGGGGTGACGCCCGAGGTCACCCGCACGGTGGCGGACGACATCGCGCTGGTCCTGGCCGACCCCGCCGCGCTGGGCCGGGCGCGGGCCTTCTCGCTCCGGGTCGTGGCCCCGCGCCACGCCAACCTCAACGACAAGGTGGCGCTCCGCTCCGCCGTCGGCTGAGCGCCGCGGTCGCCTACGGCCCGGAGGGCTTCGGCACCAGGTCGTCCGGCGGGACCGCGACGTCGGCGAGGTCGAGCGGGGCGACCGGCTTGTCCGGAAAGGTCGTCTCCCAGCCGCCGCCCAGCGCCTTGTAGAGCGCCACGAAGTCGGTCGAGATGTTGGCCGTCGCCTGAGACAGGTTCACCTCGGCGCCGAGCACGCTCTGGCTGTTCTGCAGCACGGTGGTGAACGTGTCGACGCCCTGGCTGTAGCGGGTGCGCGCGAGGCTCAGGCCGCGTCGCGCGTCGGAGACCTGCTTCAGCAGGAAGGCCCGCCGCCCCTCGTCGCCCTTCAGCGCCGCCAAGGCGTTGACGACGTCGTGCCAGGCCTGCAGCACCGCCTTCTGGTAGGCGATGGCGGCCTCCTGCTGGCGCGCCTGCGTGAGGACGAGGTTCGACTTCAGCTTGCCGCCGTCGAAGAGCGGGATGGTGATCGACGGCCCGACGTTCATGTATTGCAGCGAGTTGCCGCGGAACACCTTGTTGGGATCGAGGGCGTTGAACGAGGGCGAGCCCGTGATCGTCACGGTGGGGAAGAACTCGGCTTCCGCGACGCCGATCTCCGCCACGGCGGCGTGGAGGTTGGCATCCGCCTGGCGGATGTCGGGGCGGCGGATGATCAGGTCCGAGGGCACGCCGACCGGCACCTTGGGCGGGATCGGCGGGATGGCCTTCGACACCGTCAGCTCCTGCGACAGCGTCAGCGGCGGCTCGGCCAACAGCAGGCCGATGGCGTCGACGGCCTGGATCTCCTGCTGCTGGAGCTGGGGGATGTTGGCCCTGATGCCTTCGACCTGCTGGGCGGCGCTGGCGACGTCGAGCCCGGTGACGAGCCCGCCCTTGGCCCGCGTCTGCACGATGTCGAGGATGTCCTGGTTGACCTTGGCGTTGGCCTGATCGATGCGGATCTGCTCTTGGATGCCGCGCAGCTGGACATAGTCGCGCGCGAGTTCGGCCAGCACCGAGACCAGCGTCGAGCGCCGCTGCTCGGCGGAGGCGTCGACCATGGCCTGCGAGGCCTCGATGTTGCGCCTGACCCGGCCCCAGAGGTCGAGCTCGTAGGACGCGTCGAAGCCCGCCGTGTAGCTCTCGAACGGGTTGCCGAGCGTCTGGCCGACGTTGGTGCCGCCGCTCCCCCCGCCCCCGCCGAGCGCCCCGGCCGGGACCAGGCTGACGATGCCGTTCTGGCTGTACTGCTGGCGGTAGGCGGAGTCCTGGCCGTTGACGGTCGGCAGGGCCGCGGCGGCGGCGGTGCCGAGCTGGGCGCGGCTCTCGGTCAGGCGCAGCGTGGCGGTCTGCACGTCGAGGTTCTGGTCCGCCACGCGGGCCTCGAGCCGCGACAGGATGGGGTCGCGGAAGACGCGCCACCATTCGGCGTCGGGCTCGGCCGATTTCGTCCCGGCCAGGATCTTCAGCGGCACCCGCACCTTGGCGCCGTTGTCGATGTAGGTCTTGCTCGCCACGACCGGCGGCAGAGGGGAGACGTATTCGGGGCCGACGGTGCAGCCCGCCAGCGTCGCGCCGAGCAGGAGGGCCGCGACGGACCGGGAGGGGCGCATCGTCGTCAATGGCCGCCCCCGCCGCCGCCCGCCGCGGTCTTTTTCGAGATGAGGAAACACAGCGGCACCACCATGAAGGCCAGCACGGCCGAATATTGGAAGACGTTGTTGTAGGCCAGCACCGAGGCCTGCCGCAGGTAGGTCTGGTAGGTGTGGGCGACCGCCTGATCGTGCACCGAGCCCGCCGCGTAGCCGAGGGTGCGCAGCGATGCCTCGGACCTCTGGATCAGCTCGTTATAGCCCTGGTTCAGGGGTGTGACGAACTTCGACAGGTGCGCCTGGTCCGACTGCCGCCGCTCCGTCACCATCGCGGTGGCGACCGAGATGCCGATGGCGCCCCCGACGTTGCGGAACATCGAGAAGAGCGCCGCCCCGTCGCTGCGCATCGTCTGCGGCAGCGTGAGGTAGGCGATGGTGGAGATCGGCACGAAGAGGAAGCCCAGCGCCGCCGTCTGGAACGAGCGCATCTTCACCAGCGTCCAATAGTCGATCCCCGGCACCAGCCGGCTCGAATACATGAGCGCGATGCCCATGATGGTGAAACCCGTCATGACGATGTAGCGGGTCGGCACCACCGACATCAGCCTGCCGACGATGGGGATCAGGATGATCACCACGATGCCGCCCGGCGACAGGATGAGCCCCGACAGCAGCGCCGTGTAGCCGAGTTCCTGCTGGGAGAACTGGGGGATCAGCACCGCCGAGGCGTAGAGGATCATCCCCATGGCGGCGATCAGCACGCAGCCCATGGCGAAGTTCTTGTCGCGGAACACGTCGAGGTCGATGATCGGCTTCTTGGCGGTGAGCAGCCAGCAGATGGCCCCGAAGATGCCGATGAAGGCCAGGATCGACATGATGACGATGAAGCGCGAGCCGAACCAGTCGTCGTCCTCGCCGCGGTCGATCACGAACTGCATGCAGCCGAGGCCGAGGGTGATGAGGGCGAGGCCGATGTAGTCGATGCCCTTGGCGCCCTTCTTCTGCTTGTCCTTCTCCCAGGGCGGGTCCTCGACGAGGATGTAGTTGATGATCACCGCCACGATGCCGACCGGGATGTTGACGAAGAAGATCCAGCGCCAGTCGAGCCGCTCGATGAGGTAGCCGCCGAGCGTCGGCCCCAGCACGGGCGCCACGATGGTGGCGATGGCCGTCACCGCGAAGGCGGCGCCGCGCTTGGCGGGCGGGAACGTGTCGAGGATGATGGCCTGCTGGTTGGGCTGCAGCCCGCCGCCGAAGAAGCCCTGGAACAGGCGGAAGATCACGAGCTGGCCGAGACTCTGCGAGATGCCGCACAGGAACGAGCAGACCGTGAAGGCGCTGAGGCAGATGAGGAAGTAGCGCTTGCGCCCGATCGTGTCGGACAGCCAGCCCGCGACCGTCAGCACGATGCCGTTGGCGACGAGATAGGCCGTCAGCGCGTAGGTGGCCTCGTCCGAGGAGGCCGCCAGCGTGCCGGCGATGTAGGGCAGCGCCACATTGACGATGGTGGTGTCGAGGATCTCCATGAACGCCGCCAGGGTCACCGCGATGGCGATGAACCAAGGGTTGAACTTCGGCTTCCAGCTCTCGGCGGGAGCGCTCACTTCAGGTACACCGTCGGCTCGACGCTGACGCCGAGCGGCAGCGGCTCGTCCGGCTTCAGGCCGGAATCGATGACGATCTTGACCGGCACGCGCTGCACGATCTTGACGAAGTTGCCCGTGGCGTTCTCGGCCGGGAAGGCGGAGAACCGCGAGCCCGAGCCGCGCTGGATCGATTCGACATGGCCGTTGAGGTCTAGGTCCGGATAGGCGTCGACCGACAGCTTCACCTTCTGCCCCGGCCGCATGCCGTCGAGCTCCGTCTCCTTGTAGTTCGCCGTCACCCAGATGTCTGGGGTGACGAGCGACATGATCTGGGTGCCGGCCATCACGTAATTGCCGGTGTCGACGTTGCGCCGCGTCACCCAGCCGTCCTGCTGGGCGCGCACCACGGTGAACTCCAGGTTCAACTCGGCCTGTCCGAGCTGGGCCGCGTTCTGCTCGGCCTGCCCCTGCAGCTGGCTGATCTGCGACTCGGACTGTCCGATGTTCTGCTGGACGGGCTCGGCCTGGGTGAGGCGGGCCTGGGCCTGCGCCACCTGGGCCTCGGCCTGCTGCTGGCTCGACGAGGTCGTGTCGACCTCCTGCTGGGTGGTGGCCTGGCGCGGCAGGTTCTGCTGGCGGCGGTTGTTGGATTCCGACAGCTGCAGGTTCGACTTGGCGGAGAGCAGGTTCGCCTGGGCGAGCTGGAGGGCGGCGGGGAAGTTCTTCTTGGCGATCTCGACGCCCAGTCTCTGGTTGGAGATTTGCGCCGCGTCGCTGTCGACGCGGCCCTTGGCCTGGTCCCGATCGAGGGCGAAGGGCCGGGGGTCGATGTGGATCAGCGGGTCGCCCTTGTGGACGAATTGGTTGTCGACGACGTCGAGCGACACCACCTGGCCGGAGACGCGCGGCGCCACCGCCACGATGTATCCGTCCGTGTAGGCGTCGTCGGTCTCGATGAGCCCCTTGTGCGATATGTAGTAATAGACCGCATAGGCGAGCGCCAGCAGCACCACGATCGCGACGATCGTCAGGATCAGCGGACGGCGGCTTCTGCGGCGGCCCTGCGATTCCTCGCTGTCCTTGCCGCCGGGCTTCTTGTCGTCAGGTTTCTTGTCCTCGCCCTTCTTGTCGTCGGCCTTGTCCTTGTTTTTGGCATCGTCGTGCTCGGCGTCGGCGTCGTCGTCCCTCGAGGGGCGGCGGTCGGCCATCGGCCGGCCGCGACGGTCGTCGCCGCGTCGGGGCCGGTCGTCCTGCCGGTCCCGGTCGTCGCGCGCATCGCCGCGGCCGTCGGCGCGCCGGTCGTCGTCCTCGTCGTCGAGGTCGCGCGCATGTTCGGCGCCGCGACCGCCGCCCCGGCGCTCGCTGCCCCTGCCAATCTCGAGCACGTCGCGCCGGGCGCGGCGGCGGGGCGGGGCGCGATCGTCGTCCTGCGCGTGTGCCTCGTCGGCATCGCTCGGTGTCATCGTGTGGTCTTCCGGAACTGGCTCGCCCTGGTGCAGGTCTAGGCGGCAGGGGATTGTTCTTGTACCGTGGTTCCCGCATAACCGAACCGACCGGTTCGGATATAAGGCGAGCGGATGTCCGCCAAGTCAAGAGCAGCGACGGTTTCGTCCCACATTGATCCAGTCCCTGTGCCCCGCGGGGCACGGCGCCGGGAAGAGATCGTGGCGGTGGCCGAGGCGGTGTTCCTGGCCCAGGGCTTCACCGAGACGACGATGCGGGACGTGGCGGCGCGCGCCGGAGCCTCGAAGGAGACGCTCTACCGGCATTTCGGCAGCAAGGAGGAGCTCTTCGCCGAGGTGGTCAGCAATCGCGCCCGCGGCCTGCGCGGGCGCCTCGACGCCGACTTCGAGCGCCCGAACGCGCTCGCCGCCGTGCTGCGCGACCTCGGCGTCAACCTGCTCGATGCCATGACGAGCCCCGAAGTGACGTCGCTCCTGCGCATCGTCGTGGCGGAGGCGCCGCGCGACCCCGCCATCGGCCGCATCTTCTACAGTCTGGGGCCGGAGCGGACGCGGGAGCGCCTGACGGAGTTCCTCGAGGCGGCACGGGTCCGCGGCGAGTTCACCGGCGACCGCCCGGGGCTCGCCGCCAGCATCTTCCTCGGCGCCGTGACGTCCCAGGCCCACACGGCCCGCCTGGTGCTGCAGGACCTGCCGCCCATGATCCGCGCCGAGATCGAGGAGCGGGTCGACGAGATCGTCGCGATGTTCATGCTCCATTACGGCCACGCCGGCCCGCACGGCGCGGCGCACCCCGCCCCGGCCGCCGGCGCACCCCGGGTCGCCGCGAGGACGGAGGCGGCGAGGTCGGCGCCGCGGATCCGCCTTGCACCCGGGCGCGGGCGGGACTAGCCTGCGTCCAAGACGTGCAATCGTCGTCGATCGATGCAGAAGCCTCGCTGACCTCTCGTCCCCGGACGAACGGATCTCGTCAGCTCCGCCCGCCGTTTCGGCGGTCCGCCTGCCGATCGTCGCCCGCCGTCGACCCCGCCCCCGAGCGACCGTCGCGCCCCTCATCCTCCGGATTCCAGGTGCGATCCATGACCCTGTCCATCACGCCGTCCCTGTCCGGGCCGCGTCCCGCCACCACTCCCGTGCGCGCCATCACGGTCGACGACATCCGCGCGGCGCTCGCCGCCGGCGTCGCCGACTTCATGGCCATGCCGACCCACGTGGTCTTCCTGGTGGTGATCTATCCCGTGATCGGCCTCCTGATCGCCCGCCTGACGATGGACGGCGACCTGCTGCCCCTCGCCTATCCGATGGCGGCGGGGTTCGCCCTGATCGGACCCTTCGCGGCGCTCGGCATGTATGCGCTGAGCCGGCGCCGCGAGCGCGGCCTGTCGCCCACGTGGCGCGACGCCTTCGACGCGTTCCGCTCGCCCGGCACGCCCGCCATCGCGGGCCTGGCCGTGCTGCAGCTCGCCGTCTTCGTCGCCTGGATCGCGACCGCGCAGGCCCTGTTCGCCGGGCTGGCCGGCGACTTCCACCCCCGGTCGCTGGGGGACCTCCTCGGGTTCGTCTTCGCCACGCCGGCCGGCTGGGCGCTGCTCGTGCTCGGCAACGGCCTCGGCTGCCTCTTCGCCGCCCTGGCCTTCGCGCTCAGCGTCGTCTCGCTGCCGCTGCTGCTCGACCGCGGCGGCACGGCTGCCGACGCGGTCCGGACGTCGATCCGCGCCGTCAGGGCCAGCCCCGGGCCCATGGCGCTGTGGGGCCTGATCGTGGCGGCGGCGCTGTTGGTCGGCTGCCTGCCGGTCTTCGTCGGGCTGGCGGTGGTGCTGCCGGTGCTGGGCCACGCCACCTGGCACCTCTACCGCCGGGCCGTGCCGGCGATCCCCGTCAGGGCGTGACGGCCGTCACGGCGGCGGGATCCACGGCGTCGGGCGAGCGCAGCACCACCCGGCGGAAGGCGCGTCCGAGCGCCATCTGAAGGTTGCGGGGATCGCCGCGCACCGAACTCTCCATCGCGTCGGCGATCTCGACCCAGTCGCTGGCGACAGCCAGGCCGAGGCGCCGCTCCCCGTGCCGTTCGGACGTCAGGACGGCCTCGAACAGCGAGCGTCCGGTGAGGCCGTCGGCGCGGGTCGGCGAGAAGGCGATGGACCAGCCGCCGCCCCCGGCCATATTGTCGGCGGCGGCGAGCCCGGCCAGGCGCGCCTTCAGGTCGGCGATGAAGGCGCCGTCGCGGATCGACAACCGGTCGCGGGTCGCGGAGCGCCCCCGATGCTCGCCGAAGATGCCGAAGACCATGGCTGTGTTGTCCACGTCGATGCTCCTGGATGTCTGAGAGAGAAACGCCGATCGGGCACGCCCGTGGCGTCAGCGCGTGATCGACGGCGCCCCGGCCGGCACCGGCAGGGTCGGGAAGAGCACGTGATCGAACAGCAGCCACAGCACGATCGCGATGACGATGAGGCCCACAACCCACCAGATCCGACGGTCGATGGCGGTCATGACGATCTCCCCTGTCTCGGCATGATCCGATCCGTGAACTTCCGCCTTCGGCGACCCTGCCTGTCCCCCCGAGGAAGAGAAGGGCAGACCTCCGGGTCGACGATCGACTGAGCGAACGCCCCGGGTCGCCGCCGAGTTGCGCGACGCCCGCCGTCCGGCCGCGGCACAGTTGCGGGTTTGCACCGCGCCATCCGCTCGGATAGGTGAGCCTCTTCGGGCTCCGGGGGTCTCATGTGCGGCATCGCGGGTCTGTTGATGCGGGACGGCGCGACCGTGCCGGCCGATCGCCTGGCCGCGCTCGGCCGCGCCCTCGCCCACCGCGGACCGGACGGGCATCGGGACTACGTGAACGGCGGCGTCGGCTTCCGGCACGAACGCCTCGCCATCATCGACCTCGCGACCGGCGACCAGCCGCTGTTCGACGACGCCGGCCGTGCCCTGGTGGCCAACGGCGAGATCTACAATTACGTCGAGCTGCGCGCCGCACTCCCCGCATTCGCCTGGCGCACGGCGGGCGATTGCGAGCCGCTGCTGGCCCTCTACGACCGGCACGGGCTCGACTTCCTCACCTCCGTTCGCGGCATGTTCGCGCTGGCGCTGCACGACCCCGCGCGAGACCGGGTCGTGCTGGCGCGCGACCCGTTCGGCATCAAGCCGCTCTACTACGCGGTGGAACCCGACGGCCTCGTCTTCGCCTCCGAGCCCCAGGCGATCGTGGCGGCGCGGCGCGAGGGCGACCCCGACCCGCGGAGCTTCCGGCGCGAGGCCGCCCACGAGCTCCTGCAGCTCCAGTTCACCACCGGCCGCGACACGATCTTTCCCGGCATCGCGCGCCTGCTGCCCGGCGAGATCCTGGTGGTCGAGGGCGGGGTGATCGTCGAGCGGCGGCACTGTCCGCCGGTGCTGCCAGAGGCGGTGCGGCGCAGGCCCGAGAGGGCGGCGCTGGCCGAGGTCGACTGGACCCTGACCGACGCGGTGGCGATCCACGAGCGGTCGGACGTGCCCTACGGGCTGTTCCTGTCGAGCGGCATCGATTCCGCGGCCGTCCTCACCGCCATGGCCCGGCGCGACGCCGAGCCGGTGCGCTCCTACACGGCGGCCTTCCCCGAGACGGGCGTCCACGACGAGCGCGAGGCCGCGGCCGCCCTGGCGCGGGCCGCGGGCGCCCGCCACGTCGAACTGCCGATCACGGCCGAGACCTTCTTCGCCCGCCTGCCCGAGATCGCCGCCTGCCTCGACGATCCCGTGGCGGACTACGCCGTGGTGCCGAACTTCCTCCTCGCCGAGCGGGCGGCGCGGGACGTGAAGGTGGTGCTCTGCGGCGTCGGCGGCGACGAGATCTTCGCCGGCTACAGCCGCTACCGCCGCCAGGCGCTGCCGCGCTGGCTCGGCGGCCGCCCGCGGCGCCGCAAGGGTCCCTGCGACGGGCTCGACCTGTTCAACGCCCCGCTCACGGGCTGGCGCGACGGCATCGCGGCCGCCGAGGCCGAGGCCGCCACCCACGCCTTCAACGGGCTGCAGCGCGCCCAGGCGCTCGACTTCGCCGATTGGCTCCCTCACTCGGTGCTGGTGGCGCTCGACCGCTGCCTCATGCATTTCGGCCTCGAGGGGCGCACGCCCCTGCTCGACCGGGCGGTGGCGGATGTCGGGTTCAGCCTGCCGAACGGCCTGAAGCTCCGCGGTGGCCAGGGCAAGTACCTCCTGCGCCGCTGGCTCGCGGGCGCCAACCCGGTCGCCCGGCCCTTCGCCAGGAAGCTCGGCTTCACCGTGCCCGTCGGGGAATGGATCTCGCGCGACGGGGCGCGGCTCGGGGAGCTGGTCTCGCGCGAGCCCGGCGTCGCCGCACTCTGCCGGCCCGCCGTCGTGCGGCGGGTCTTCGCCAGTCACGACAAGGCGCATCGCCTGCTGGCCTGGCGGCTGCTGTTCTTCGCCCTCTGGCATCGGCGCCACATCCGCGGCCTCCCGCCGGTCGGCGACGTCCAGGCCTGCCTCGACACGGCATGACCTATCGATTTCATCGATAGGTCATGCCGGCATTTTGCGGGTTTTCCGATCGACAGCCGGCCGCTAGACAGACGGCGAGCGCGGCGCTGTGGCCGGCGCATCCGTCCAGGAGCCTCCTCCCCATGAAGAAGACCGTCACCCTCGCGGCTTTGTTCGCCACGCTCGCTATGCCCGCCTTCGCCCAGGCCGTCACCGATCCCGCCAAGTTCGACGCCGGCACCTACACGATCGAGCCCGAGCACACGCGCGTCCGATTCGACGTGACGCATTTCGGCTTCACGAAGTACGACGGCGAGTTCCGCAAGGTGTCGGGCATGCTGATGCTCGATCCGGCGAAGCCCGACGCCGCGACGGTGGACATCAAGATCGCCGCCGACAGCGTGCTGGTGCCGAACGCGAAGCTCAAGGACGAGCTCGTCGGCGCCCAGTGGTTCGACGCCGCCAAATATCCGGACATCACCTTCAAGTCGACCAAGGTGGTCAAGACGAGCGCCGACACGGCCGACGTGACGGGCGACTTCACCCTGCACGGCGTGACGAAGCCGCTCGTCCTCAAGGTGAAATTCAACGCCGCCGGCGTCAACCCGGTCAGCAAGCGCTACACCAGCGGCTTCGAGGCCCGCGGGATGATCATGCGCACCGACTTCGGCGTGAAGACCTATGCGCCGATGATCAGCGACGCCGTCGATCTCGACATCGACGCGAATTTCGAGAAGGCCAAGTGAGCGGCGCCGCGATAGGCTGAGCGTCGACCGAGATCCCGGCCGCCTGCGGCCCGGATGAACCGAGAGTCCCGCATGACCGCCAGTGCCGTCCGTCCCCTTCCGGCCCCCCGCCACGGCTGGGTGGCGATCGTCCTGCACTGGACGATCGGCCTCGGCATCCTGGCCATGCTCGTCATGGGCCTCGCCATGACGCATGGACCGCTGGCGCCGCAGCAGAAGTTCCAGCTCTACCAGCTCCACAAGTCGGTCGGCATCACCATCCTGGTGGCGGCCGTGCTGCGCCTGCTGTGGCGTTTCACCCACCGGCCGCCGCCCCTGCCGGGCGACATGCCGCGATGGGAGAAGGGGGCCGCCGAAGGCACCCATGTGCTGCTCTACGCCCTGATGATCGGCATGCCGATCGTCGGCTGGGCGCTGGTGTCGGTCGCACCGCTCAACATCCCCACCGTGCTCTACGGAATCGTTCCCTGGCCCCACATCCCGCTCACGGCCTGGTTCGGCTGGAACAAGGCCCAGGCCTCCGCGGTGCTGGCCTCCGTCCACGCCTACGGCGGCTATGCCCTGATCGCGCTCTTCCTGCTCCATGCCGGCGCCGCGCTCCGCCACCACCTCGTCATCCGCGACGGCGTCCTGCGCCGCATGGTCCCCGGCCTGCCGTGGTTCGGCCGGCCCCTTCCCGAGAGGCTCCCATGACGACATCGACGTTCGCCGCCGCGGCCGCTCTCCTCGTCGCGCTGTCCGGCGCGGCCGAGGCGGCGAGCTGGACGGTGGATCCCGCCAAGAGCAAGCTCGGCTTCACCGGGGAGCAGACCGGCACGCCGTTCACGGGCCGCTTCAAGACCTGGACGGCGGCGATCGACTTCGACCCCGCCCATCCCGAGGCCGGCCACATCTCGGCCGCGATCGACATCGCCAGCGCCGCCACGGACGACCCCCAGAAGGACGAGGCCCTGCCGACGCCGGACTGGTTCGACGCCTCCGAGTTCGGCAAGGCGATGTTCGACGCCACCGGCTTCGCCGCCAAGGGGGGCGACGCCTACGAGACCAGCGGCAAGCTCACCCTGCGCGGCGTGTCGAAGGACGTGGTGCTCCCGTTCACGCTGACGATCACCGGCGACCAGGCCCATGCGGTCGGCCACGCCAAGCTGGTGCGGACGGATTTCGGCGTCGGCCAGGGGGCCTGGACGACCGCCGACTACGTGGCGCTCGACGTGACCGTGGACCTCGACCTCGTGGCGACGCGGAAACCCTGAGGACGGCCCGGTCGGCGGGTTGACGCGTCCCGTCTCGCAGCCCTCGGCGGCTCGCCCTTACTCGATGGGGAGAAGGCTAGCCTACCGCCGACACGTGTGCGATCGGCCCGCCGGCGCCGCACACGAGCCCGGTCAGGGCTTCTTGTGGAGGCTCAGGGCGATGTCGTTGAGCTGCAGCGTCGCCGAGTTCACCTCGGTGGCGGTGTCCGACATCCCCTTCTGCAACGCCGTCATCGATTTCGTCACGTCGGCGTGAAAGCTCGCCGTCTCGGTCTTCACGCCGGCGATGTCGCTCTTCAACGACGCCACGTCGACGGTGCCGAGGTGCAGATAGACGAGGCCGAGCAGCACCGCGATGGCGCCGAGCGCCGCGGTGGAGAGCGCCAGCAACGTCGTCACGATCCAGCGGAACGCCCGGCCGGCGGGCGGCGGCACCGCCACCGCGGCCCGCTCCACCGGTTCCCGCCTCGCTCCGTCGCGGTTCGTCGCCATCCCGTCCGTCCTCCCCGTCGCGCCCATCACACGACGCGCGACGCGCGCCTTTCGATGCACGGGGCGCGCATCTGACCCGCGACGCGACCTTTCCGTTGATTTTGCAGCGCAACACGGGCATAGGGAGGGGAGCCGGACACATGCGGCGCGCTTCGCGCCCATGCTTCTCCCACCACCGGAGTGGGAGCTTCCCGTCATCGGCTCTTTCGCGCCCTGCTCCGGACGACGGCGGCCCCTCGGACTCGAGGTCCGCCTGGAGGCTCGCGGCGCAGTTCGAACGAAAAGTCAGGACACTTTGACGACATTTTCCGACCTCGGCCTCCCCGCGCCGATTCTGAAGGCGCTGGCCGCCGAAGGCTACGAGACCCCCACCCCCATCCAGGCGGGCGCCATCCCGCACGTCCTGTCCGGCCGCGACCTCCTGGGCATCGCCCAGACCGGCACCGGCAAGACCGCCGCCTTCGCGCTGCCCATCCTGGGCCGCCTGATGATGACGGACGCCCAGCCCAAGCCGCGCGGCTGCCGCGTGCTCGTCCTCTCCCCGACCCGCGAACTGGCGAGCCAGATCGAGGCGAACATCATCGCCTACGCCAAGTTCCTGCGCTTCTCGACCACGCTGGTGTTCGGCGGCGTGCCGGTCGGCCGACAGATTCGCGCCTGTGCGCGCGGCGTCGACATCGTGGTGGCGACCCCCGGCCGCCTCATCGACCTCATCAACCAGCGCGCGCTGACGCTCGACGAGGTCGGCGTCTTCGTGCTCGACGAAGCCGACCGCATGCTCGACCTCGGCTTCATGCGCGACATCCAGAAGATCATCAGCCTGCTGCCGCGCAAGCGCCAGAGCCTGTTCTTCTCGGCCACCATGCCGCCCGCCATCGCCAAACTGGCCTCGACGCTGCTCACCGACCCGGTGGAGGTCGCGGTGGCGCCGGTGTCGGCCACGGCCGACCGCATCGCCCAGAGCATCATCTTCTGCCCGACCCGCGACAAGCAGGCGATGCTGCACGGGTTGCTGGCCGACGCCGCGATCAGCCGCGCGCTGGTCTTCACCCGCACGAAGCACGGCGCCGACAAGGTCGTCAAATACCTGAACGCCTCGGGCTTCAAGGCCGACGCCATCCATGGCAATAAATCGCAGAACCAGCGCGAGCGCGCGCTCGGCGCCTTCAAGGCCGGCCAGTCGCGCCTGCTCGTCGCCACCGACATCGCGGCGCGCGGCATCGACGTCGACGGCGTGAGCCACGTCATCAACTTCGACATCCCCAACATCTCCGAGACCTATGTGCACCGCATCGGCCGCACCGCCCGCGCCGGTGCCGAGGGCTCGGCCATCTCGCTCTGCGGCGAGGACGAACGCTCGTTCCTGCGCGACATCGAGCGGCTGATCCGCCAGAAGGTGCCGGTCCGCGAGGGAAAGCCCGGTCCCGTGGCGGCCCCGACGCAGGCCGAGACGCCCTACCGCGACCCCCGCGCAATGCGCGGCCGGCAGGGCCAGGGCGGCAAGCCGCAGGGCGAAGGCCGTGGCAACGGCTCCGGCCGTCCGGGCCAGCCGCCGCGCCACAGCGCCGAAGGCGTGTCCCGCGGCGGTGCCGCCCCGGCCCGCCCGCGAGATAGCGCGGGCGCGGCGCCGGCCGGAGTGCAGCAGCGGCGCCCCCGCGACGCGGCGCGCCCGGGCGACGGAGGCGCCCAGCGGCCCCAGGGCGGCGGTGATCGGCGCGCCCAACAGCCGCGGTGAAAGAAGCGTGTTTCGGCCGAGGGCGGCCCTTGCGCGACTGGCGGCCTCAGCCATACGATCGGCTCATGGCCGAGACTCTGATCACGATCCGGGGGGCACGGACGGGCGACGCGAACGCCATCGCGGCGGTCCACGACGCGGCCTGGCTCGACGCCTATCGCGGCATCATCCCGGGCCGTGAGCTCGACAAGATGGTGGCGCGGCGCGGTCCCGCCTGGTGGCTGAAGGCGATCCGCAACGGCAGCCGGCTCTCCGTCCTCGATTTCGACGATTGCATCGGCGGCTACACGAGCTACGGCCGCAACCGCGTGCCCGCCCTGCCCTACCGGGGCGAGATCTTCGAACTCTACCTCGCCCCGCACTACCAGGGGATGGGGTTCGGCCGGAGGCTGTTCGAGGCCGCCCGCAAGGACCTCGCGGAACACGGCTACGACACCTGCCTCGTCTGGGCGCTGGCCGACAACGAGCGGGCCACGTCCTTCTACCTGCGCCTCGGGGGCCGCATCGTGCGGCGGGCCGAGGAGCGGTTCGGCCAGGAGCTGCGCGGCCGCATCGCCTTCGGTTTCGACTGAGCCGTTCCCTTTCTGGGCCGCCTCGCCTATGAGCGGCGCCAATCCGGTGCGGCCTGCGCCGGAGCCTCCCGCCAGAACCACCGGAGACGCGCCCCGTGAACCTCGATGCCATCCCGATCGGCAAGAACCCGCCCGACGAGGTCAACGTCATCATCGAAGTGCCGATCGGCGGCGAGCCCATCAAGTACGAGCTCGAGAAAGAGGCGGGCATCCTCAAGGTGGATCGCTTCCTGCACACCTCCATGCGCTATCCCGGCAATTACGGCTTCATCCCCCATACCCTGTCGGACGACGGCGACCCCTGCGACGTCATCGTGGCCAACACCCGCGCCATCGTGCCCGGCGCCATGATGGCCTGCCGCCCGGTCGGCGCCCTGATGATGGAGGACGAGAGCGGCGGTGACGAGAAGATCATCGCGGTCCCGGTGACCAAGCTCACCAAGCGCTACGAGAAGATCGAGAACTACACCGACCTGCCGCAGATCACGCTGGAGCAGATCGAGCACTTCTTCGCCCATTATAAGGATCTCGAGCCCGGGAAGTGGGTCAAGATCGTCAAGTGGGTCGGTGCCGACGAGGCCAAGGACCTGATCCGCCAGGCGATCGAGCGGGCCAAGACCGCCAAAGTATAGTGGGACTGCCGGAGCCTACGGGCCGCCGCGGATCGATCAGTCCGACGTCCGGCGCTCGGCATCGTCGTTGGGGTCGAGGTTGAGGTCGTACCCGTCTTCGGCGTCGACGGTGGCGCAGAAGCCGGCGTTCCACTCCCGACGCTTCGAGCTCCCGGCGCTGTAGGGGTTGTCGTGCCGGGTCTTGCCGTCGCGCCGGGCCTGAAGACCCTCGTCGAAGTAGTCGCCCAGCGGCTTCTGCTCTGTCGGGTGCATCGCGGCGAACCTTGGGTGTCGTGCGGATCTGCGACGCCCCTTATGCCCCGACTCGGCCCCCGCTCCTATGGGCATCTCGGCGCGGCTCGCGACGGCGGAGGCTTTCGCGCATCGCGATTCTCGGCGCCGTCACTCAAATGGGTGACGCCGGCCGCCGCGCCGCGGCGCTAGACTTCGGCCGCGACGGTCGGGCGACCGCCTTCATCTGCCGAAGCGCAGTATTTAAGCTTCAGCTGCTTTTCAGGCCCGGCCGGCGCACCTCGGGCGACCCCGCGGAGGACCTCCGCCGCCTTGACCTCGTCGCCCCGAGCCGGCATTGAAAGCCGCATGACGACCAGCGGAGACGCGCCTCCCATGTCCGAGGTTTCCTCGACCATTCCCGACGGACGTGCCGGTCCCGAACCGCGGCGGCAGACCGTCGCCGTCAAGGTCGGCCACGTCACGGTCGGCGGCGGCGCCCCGGTGGTGGTCCAGTCGATGACCAACACCGACACGGCCGACATCGACGGCACGGTGCGGCAGGTGGCGGCCCTGGCCCGCGCCGGGTCCGAGCTGGTCCGCATCACGGTGGACCGCGACGAGGCCGCCGCCGCCGTTCCGCGGATCCGTGACCGGCTCGCCCGGATGGGCTGCGACGTGCCGCTGGTCGGCGACTTCCACTACATCGGCCACAAGCTCCTGGCCGACCATCCGGCCTGCGCCGAGGCGCTCGCCAAATACCGCATCAACCCCGGCAACGTCGGCTTCAAGGACAAGAAGGACCGGCAGTTCTCGGCCATCGTCGAGACCGCCATCCGGTACGGCAAGGCGGTGCGAATCGGCGCCAACTGGGGTTCGCTCGACGGCGAACTCCTCACCAGCCTGATGGACGAGAACGCCCGCTCCCCCCGCCCGGTCGAGGCGCGCGCCGTCACCCGCGAGGCGATGGTGCGCTCGGCGCTCTATTCGGCGGAGCGCGCCGAGGAGATCGGCCTCGCCAAGGACCGCATCATCCTGTCCGCCAAAGTGTCGGCGGTGCAGGACCTGATCGCCGTCTACCGAACGCTGGCGTCGCGCTCCGACTATGCCATCCACCTCGGCCTCACCGAGGCCGGCATGGGGTCGAAGGGCATCGTGGCGTCGTCGGCGGCGCTCGGCATCCTGCTGCAGGACGGGATCGGCGACACCATCCGGGTCTCCCTCACGCCGGAGCCGGGCGGCGACCGCTCGGTGGAGGTGAAGGTCGCGCAGGAGATCCTGCAGACGATGGGGTTCCGGACCTTCGTGCCGCTCGTCGCCGCCTGCCCGGGCTGCGGCCGCACGACGTCGACGACCTTCCAGGAACTGGCCCGCGACATCCAGAGCTACATCGTCGACTCGATGCCCGAGTGGAAGACGCGGTTCCCCGGCGTCGAGACCCTCAACGTCGCCGTGATGGGCTGCATCGTCAACGGGCCGGGCGAGTCGAAACACGCCGACATCGGCATCTCTCTCCCCGGCACGGGCGAGACGCCGGCGGCGCCGGTGTTCATCGACGGCCAGAAGGCCCTGACGCTGCGCGGCGCCAACATCGCGGGCGAATTCAAGCAGCTCGTCGACGACTACATCCTGAACCGGTTCGGGACAGGCAAGCGGGACGCCGCCGAGTAGCCCCGCAGGCCGTGGTGATCCCGCGTGATCGCCACGGCGAGGACCCGGTGACGAGCGTCCAGGCCGTGCCTGGCGCATCCCGGAGGAGAAACGCTCCCCGGTGGGACGTCCGGACTTCAAATCCGGGAAGGGCTGCGAGCCGGTCCTTGGTGGGTTCGACCCCCACTCTCTTCCGCCAAACGCCCGTCGCGATGGGGGTCGCTGCGTGCTGGTGATCGAAGGGCTCCGCCGGCCCGGGTTCGGCCCATTCGACCTCACGCTGCCGCCCGGGACCTGCTGTGCCGTGACGGGTCCGTCCGGCTCCGGCAAGAGCGTGTTCCTCCGCATGGTGGCCGACCTCGACCCCTGTGACGGCACGGTCTCGCTCGACGGCGTGGCGCGGAACACCATCCCGGCGCCGGCCTGGCGCCGGCGCGGTCACCTATCTGGCGGCCGAGTCGGGCTGGTGGCACGAGAGCGTCGGCGCGCATCTCCCGGATCCCGGCGCGGATTTCGACCGCGACCGCGAGGCGCTCCGCCTGCCCGCGGACGTGCTCGACTGGCCGGTGTCGCGCCTGTCCACGGGCGAGCGCCAGAGGCTGGCGTTCCTGCGTGGCCTCGCCGGAGCGCCCCGGGTGCTGCTCCTCGACGAACCGACGGCCGCGCTCGACCTCGCCGCCACGGCCGCCGTCGAGGCGATCCTGCAGCGACGGCTCGCGGGCGGCACGGCCGCGCTGCTCGTGTCGCACAGCGCCGAGCAGGTGGCGCGCGTCGCCGGCCGCACCTATCCGATCACCATCGGGCGCGCCGGATGACCGAGGCGCGCCTCGACGCCTTCGACCTCGCCCTCGGCGCCGGCCTCGTCGCGGCGAGCGCCGGCCTGACGCTGGCGCTCGGGCTCGGCCTCGCCCGCACCGTCCTGGTGGCAGGGGCCCGGACGGTGCTGCAGCTGACGCTCGTGGGTTTCGTGCTGGCCCGCGTCTTCGCCGCGGCCTCGCCCGCCGTCGTCCTGGCCGCCATCGCCGTGATGGCGGGCGCCGCCGCCTTCGAGATCGCGGCGCGGCAGGAGCGTCCGCTCCTCGGCCTGTGGCGCTACGGGCTCGGCGGCGGCACCATGGCGACCGCCACCGTCCTGGTGGTCGGCTTCGCCTACGGCACCCACCTGCGCCCCGCCGTCTGGTACGACCCGCGCGTGCTCGTCCCCCTGGTCGGCATCGTCCTGGGCTCGGTGATGAGCGCCATCAGCGTCGGGCTGAACGGGCTCGGCCTCGCGGTGGCGCGGGAGCGCGGCGCCATCGAGGCGCGGCTCGCGCTCGGCGCCACGCGGCTCGCGGCGTTGGAAGGCCCGATACGGGCCGCCATCCGGGCCGGTTTGATCCCCATCCTGAACCAAATGTCGGCGGCGGGCCTCGTCACCCTGCCGGGGCTGATGACCGGGCAGATCCTCGCCGGCGCCGACCCCCGGGGCGCCGCCGACACCCAGATCCTGACGCTGTTCCTCCTGGCCTCGGCGAGCACGGTCGGAACGATCGCGGCGGTCTACGGGGCGGCGTGGCGCCTCACCGACGACCGCCACCGGCTGCGCCTCGACCGGCTCGCGCCGGCACGAAGCTGAGCCCGGCCCTCCCCGGACCGTCCCTCCTGCATCGCCCGCGAGCTCGCCCCGCGCCGCGCCGCCGAGCGGGAATTGTCAGACGGGCGCGATTGCCTGTTGCGGCCCCGCCAACCCCCTCCTATCGTGTTCGAACAAAGACGAGATCGGGAGGGGCGCGGAGATGAGCGCGGAAACTGCGCCGCGGTCGGGCTCCGTCCCGGTCCTCGAACTGCGGGGCATCGGCAAGGAGTTCGGTGCCATCCGGGCGCTCTCGGACGTCGACCTGCTGATCGCGCCCGGCGAGGTCGTCGGGCTCATGGGCGACAACGGCGCGGGCAAGTCGACCCTCGTCAAGATCATCGCCGGCAACTTCCACCCGACCCACGGCACGCTGCGGCTCGACGGCGCCGAGCACCGGTTCGACAAGCCGCTCGACGCGCGCGCCGCCGGCATCGAGGTCGTCTACCAGGACCTCGCGCTGGCCGACAACGTCTCCGCCGCCGCCAACGTCTTCCTCGGGCGCGAACTCACCCGGCGCGTCGGCCCGTTCCGGTTCCTCGACCACCGGGCCATGAACGCCAAGGCGCTCGACCTCTTCGCCGAGCTGAAGAGCGAGACGCGGCCGCGCGACCTCGTGCGTTCCATGTCGGGCGGCCAGCGCCAGGCCGTCGCCATCGCGCGCACGCGGCTCGCCAAGGCGCGGCTGATCCTGATGGACGAGCCGACCGCCGCCATCTCGGTCCGGCAGGTGGCCGAGGTGCTCGACCTCATCCGCCGCCTGCGCGACGGCGGCGTCGCCGTGATCCTCATCTCCCACCGCATGCCCGACGTGTTCAGCGTCTGCGACCGCGTCGTGGTGCTGCGCCGCGGCACCAAATGCGCCGACAAGCCCATCGCGGCGTCGAGCCCCGAGGAGGTGACGGCCCTGATCACCGGCGCCAAGGAGTTCGCCTGATGACCGATGCGGCACCGGGGATCGTCTTCACCAACGTCGGGCGGAACCGCTGGTACCGCTCCGGCGCGCTGGCGTCGCAGACCGCCTATGTGGGGATCGCGCTCGTCCTCGTGACGGCGCTGGTGGCGATGTTCGCCAACCACTTCCTCTCGACCAACAACCTGCTCAACACGTCGAAGAACTTCTCCTACATCGCCATCGTGGCGCTGGGCTCGACGCTGGTGATCATCACGGGCGGCATCGACCTCTCGGTCGGTTCCGTCATGGCGCTCACCGCCGTGCTGACCGCCATGATGATGAAGGCGCTGTCGGGAACCTTCCTCGCCGCCGTGCCCTTCGGCGTCATGGGCGCCGCGATGCTGCTCGGCATGGCGGCGGCGGCGCTGGTCGGCCTCGTCAACGGGCTGATGATCGCGGTGGTGCGGCTGTCCCCCTTCGTGGTGACGCTCGGCACGCTGTCGATCTGCCGCGGCATCACTTACGTGATCACGCAGGGGCGCGGCCAGGCGCCCAACGGCCCCGGCGTGGACACTTTCTACGCTTTGGCGGACGGGCGCGTGTTCGGCCTGCCGGTGCCGCTCGTCTACCTCCTGGTCCTCGCCGTCGTCATGGGCGTGGCGCTGCGGCACACGCGGTGGGGCCGCCACGTCTTCGTGCTCGGCGGCAACGAGCGGGCCGCGAAGCTCACCGGCGTCGCCGTCTCGCGGGTGAAGGTGTCGGTCTACGTGCTCTGCGCCGCGAGCGCCGGCCTCGCCGGGATCCTGGTGGTCGGCTGGCTCGGCTCCGCCCCCGCCAACCTCGCGGTCGGCTACGAGCTCAAGATCATCGCCGCCTCGGTCATCGGCGGGGCGGACCTCGCGGGCGGCATCGGCGGCCCGGCCGGCGCCATCATCGGCGCCGCGCTGATCGAGGTCATCCGCAACGGCCTGGCCCTGTTCGGGGCCGACACCTACTGGGAGCAGGTCTTCGTCGGCTCGATCATCATCCTGGCGGTGCTGGTCGACCGGATCCGGACCCGCCAGCCCGAGTAGCGGGCGTCGACATCATTCCGGCGCCGGGCGCAAGACCCGGCGCGGATACACGAGGGAGAGAACCGATGAAGAGCATTCTGCTGGGGGCCGTCGCGGCCCTGTCGCTGACGGCGGCCGCCCAGGCGGCGGACGCCTACCGATTCGCCCTGATCCCCAAGGGCATGGACAACCCCTACTTCGACCTGTCGCGCGACGGCTGCATGGCCGAGGCCAAGAAGATCGGGGTGACCTGCATCTACAAGGGGCCGGCGACCCACGAGCCCGCCACGGAGGTCCAGATCATGCAGGACTTCGTCACCCAGGGCGTCGACGGCATCGCGATCTCGGTCGCGGACGCCGATTCGGTCACGGGCGTCATCAAGCAGGCCCACGACGCCAACATCCCCGTCATCACCTTCGACGCCGACGCGCCGAACTCCGTCCGGACGGCCTACGAGGGGACGGACAACACCGAGATGGGCCGGGAACTCGGCCGGCAGCTCATCAAGGCCCACCCGAAGCCCTCGACCTTTGCGACCCAGTCGGGCGGACCCGCGGCCCAGAACCTGAACGAGCGCCTGGCGGGCCTCTACGAGGTCCTGAAAGGCGCGGGCTGGACGGAGGTGAAGGGTTCGCCGGCCTTCTGCAACGACGATGCGGCGCTGGCGGCCCAGCAATTGACCGACTTCGCCACCGCCAACCCGGACATCGGCGCCATCATCCCCGTCGGCGGCTGGGCCCTGTTCGCCCCCAAGGCCTACAAGGGCTACGTCGACGCCAACATGGACAAGGTGAAGGCCGGCACCTTCCCGCTCGTCATGCCCGACACGCTGCCGGTCGAACTGCAGCTCCTCAAGGACGGCTACGCCACGGTGCTGGTCGGCCAGCGCCCCTACGAGATGGGCGAGAAGGCGATGGACATCCTGGTCTCGTTGAAGAAGGGCGAGAAGGTCCCGGTGATCAACAAGGCCGGGCTCGACGTCGTCACCAAGGACAACGTCGACAAGTTCCTCAAAGCCCCGAACTGACACGGCACGAGGGAAGACTGTCGCCGCCTCCGGGCTGAGCTGAAAGCAGCAGGATGGCATGGGTCAACCCACGCCATCCTGCTCAGAGCAGATCGCGATCAGGTGGGGTCACCTGATCGCGTGAAGATGCTCGTCGAGACAAAGAGCTTGAGCTGAGGCCGCGAGCCAAGGCGAGCGGCAACAGCTCTAGCGAGCCACGACGATCGTGGTGCAGGCGCTCTCCATCTTGGCGAGGTCGCGCGACGGCGCCATGCGGATCGCCAGGCGCCGGTCCTCGCCGCGGATCACCGGGCAATAGGGGTCAGGCTCCGCCGGCTGGTCGAGCAGGCGCCGGCGCCCCGCGCAGCCGCCCGCGCAGGTGTCGCGGTGGTGGCAGGGCAGGCAGGGGGACGGCACGCTCCGCGCCGCCACGAAGGGCGCCGAGTCGACGACCGCGCTGCCCTGCTCCAACAGGTCGGCCAAGGGCGAGCCGCCGCCCGGCCAGTAGACGCAGGGCTGCACGGTGCCGCGCGGCGTCACCCGCACGGTCGAGACCCCGCAACCCCCGAGCCGCGGCGGCAGGCCGGCCATCGCGCGCACCAGCGGCTCGCCGATCGCCACGACGTCGGTCCGGTCGAACAGCGCCTCGAAGCCGCGCCAGTATTCCTCGTAGGTCAGGGCGAAGACGTCGGTGCGGACCGCCTGGTAGACGTTGAGGCGCAGCGCCGCATCGAAGGGCCGGGCGACCTCCGCGATGGCGTGCAGCCGGTCGAAGTTGGTGCGCATCATCACGGCGATGATCGTCACGCCGACGCCGAGCCGCCGGCAGCGCGCCGCCTGCTCCTGCACGAGGTCCCAGTTGCCGGCGCCGCGCTGGGCGTCCTGTTCCTCGCGGCTCGGGTAATCGAGCGAGAACTCGACCTCGGCGAAGCTCGTCACGTCCTCGTCGTCGAGGACGCGGATCGAATGGCCGTTCGACGTGATGGTGAGCTTGACGTCGCGGGTGCGGAAATAGGCCAGCATGCGTTTGAAGTCGGGGTGCATGCCGTTCTCGCCCGTGCCGAGGTTGACGGAGCGGATCGGCAGCCGCTCCATCACGGCCTCGACGTCGGCGAGGGTCAGCCGGTCGGTGCGGCTGGGGTCGCGATAGCAGAACGAGCAGGCGAGGTTGCACTCGTTGGTGAGGCCGAGCCCGAGGCTGAACTTTGCCGGGGCGGCCGTCACGGGTGTATGGATCGTCATGCGGGCCGCCTGTCGGTTTCGTCCGGCACCGGCCGCGACGGCTCGACGTTTTGCCCGGATCGACGCACGTGACCATAGCGACGGATCGCCAGCCCGACCAGAACCCCGGCCGATGGGATCACCTCACCGTGCCGACGGTCGCGCCCATGTCGCTCGGGCATGCCACATGACCGCGGAGGAGTGGATTTTCGTACCGCTGGCGCTGCTGCCGGGTGCCCTGCTGGGCTTCATCGCCTACCGCCGGGGACACAGCGTCGTGCTGTGGTGGCTCGCCGGCACGGTCATGTTCTTCCCGCTGGTGGTGATCGCTGTGTTCATGACCCCCGACCTCGAGGTGCTGGAGCGCAGGCGACATCGCGCGCGCTGAGGCCGGCGCGTAACCGAAGCCGGCCCGGCCCGAATGACGACCGGAGGGACCTCTCGCTTGAAGACCACGACGGCCGCCATCGCGATCATCTGCAAGGTGCCGACTCCAGGCCGAAGCAAGACGCGTCTCATCCCGCGGCTCGGGGCCGAGCGCGCCGCCGACCTGTCGCGGGCCTTCCTCACCGACCTGTCCGCCACGATCGAGCGCGTCGGCGCCGCCGTCGGCGCGCGGGGCTACGCGGTCTGCAGCCCCGCCGGCGCGGCGGCCGAACTCGCGACTTTCCTGCCCGCCTCGTTCGGCTATGCGGTTCACACCGACCCCGTGCTGGGCACGGTGCTCGACGCCGCGATGGGCGATTTGCTCGGCCGAGGCCACGATGGTGCCGTCCTGGTCAACGGCGACAGCCCCACCCTCCCGGAAGCCGTGTTGGCCGAGGCCGTGGCGGCGTTGCGCCGCCCTGGCGACCGCGTCGTGTTCGGCCCGGCGCTCGACGGCGGCTACACGCTCGTGGGACTGAAGCGGCGCGAGCCGCGCGTCTTCGCCGACATCGCCTGGAGCACGCCCACGGTGCTGGACCAGTCGCGCGCCCGGGCCGCCGCCATCGCGCTCCCCGTCGTCGAGACCGCGCCGTGGTACGACGTTGACGATGCCGAGAGCTTCGGCTGGCTGCTCGAGGACCTCGCCGGCACGCCGCCGGCCGGCCTCGCCGGGCCGGGCGCCCCGGCCCCGGCGACGCGCGCCGTCCTGGCGGGGGCGGGCGACTGAGCCGGCTCGGCGCCCTCGTCGCCACGCTCGCCCTGATCGCCCTCGCCGCCTGGGGCACCTGGGTCGGGCGGCAATCGAGCGACCTCCTGTTCTACGGCTGCGCCTTCGCCCAGGCCGGGCTCGCGCTCGCGGCGACGCGTCTCGCCCTTGAGACGCGCGGCGCCCTGCCCCTGATCGTGGCGGGCGCCGTCGCGCTGCGGCTCGCCTTCCTCCCCACCGTGCCGAACCTGTCGGGCGACATCTACCGCTACATCTGGGACGGCCGCGTCGTGGCGGCGGGCTTCAACCCCTACAGCCACGTCCCCGCCGATCCCGCCCTGGCGTCCCTGCGCGACCCGGCCCAGTACGGCCTCATCGACAAGCGCGACTACGCCGTCACCATCTACCCGCCCGTCGCGGAGGCGCTCTTCGCGCTCGTGACCCGCCTCTCCTCCAGCGTCCTTGCCATGAAGGCCGCCATGGTGCTGCTCGAAGGCGTGGCGGCGCTGGCGACGGCGCGGCTGCTGCGGCGCCTCGGCCGCCGGCCCGAATGGCTCGCCCTCTACCTCCTCCATCCGGCGCCGGTCTGGGAGATCGCCGGCAACGGCCACGTCGACGCCGCCATGATGGCGTGCCTGTTCGGCGCCTTCGCCTGGGGCGAGGCCGGGCATCCCTTCCGCCCGGCGGTCTTGGCGGCGCTCGGCACGCTGATCAAGCCGACCGCGGCCCTGGCGCTGCCGGCGCTGTGGCGCCCCTGGCAGGTCCGGCTGCCGCTCCTGGTCCTCGGCGTCGCGGCGCTGTGCTACGCGCCCTTCCTGTCGGCCGGCACCGGCATCGTCGGCTTCCTGCCGAGCTACGCCCACGAGCAGGGCCTCGACACGGGCGCCGGCGTCTTCGCCCTGGCGGTCGCCCGGGCGGCGGGGCTCGACCGCCCCTGGATGGCGGGCGCCTACGCGGCCGCCGCCGGCACCGCGATCCTCGGCCTCGCGCTGTGGACGCGGCGTCGCGGCGACGCGTCCCTCCCCGCCGTGCTCGGCGGCACCGCCCTCTTGATCATGGTGGCGCTGGCGCTGTTGACGCCGGTGTTTCCGTGGTACTTCCTCGCGGGCCTGCCCTTCGCGCCGATGCTCGGCCTCTGGAGCCCGTTCGCCCTCTCGACGGCGGGTTTCCTGCTCTACGGCTTCAACGCGGACGCGCCGGGCTTCCTCGCCCGGTGGTCCCTCCTCATGGCGTTCGTGCTGGCCGCGGCGGCGCGCGACGTGTGGTCCTGGCGCGGCGGGGAGGCCATCCATGACGCTCGATGAATCCGTGGCGGTCGACGCCACGGCGACGCTCGCCCCCGAGCTCCCCGGACGGACCATCAATCCCCGCCGGTACCACGAGGCCGCCGACCCGAGCCGCGCCGCGGTGGCGCAGCGCCCGCCCGTGTGCCTCTATCTCGAGGTCACGAACCGCTGCAACCTGCTCTGCACCACCTGCCCGCGCACCTATGTCGAGCTCGAGCCGCCGGCCGACCTCTCCTGGGACCTGTTCCGCTCGATCGTCGACCAGATCCCGGACCTCCAGCGCGCGGTGCTGCACGGCGTCGGCGAGCCGATGCTGGTCAAGAACCTGCCCCAGATGGTGCGCTACCTGAAGGACCGCGGCACCTACGTGCTGTTCAACACCAACGGCACGGTGCTGAACGACCGCAATGGCCGCGCCATGATCGACGCCGGCCTCGACGAGCTGCGCGTCTCGCTCGACGCGTCGACGCGGGAGAGCTACCTCGCGGTGCGCGGCGTCGACTATTTCGAGCGGATCCTCAGGAACGTGCGGCGCTTCCGCGAGCTGCAGGAGC
Source organism: Lichenihabitans sp. (assembly GCA_965214345.1). GTDB lineage: Bacteria > Pseudomonadota > Alphaproteobacteria > Rhizobiales > Beijerinckiaceae > Lichenihabitans. Next base: position 446,189 of record CBDCBJ010000002.1, read on the forward strand.
GCGGGGGCCATGCAAAGCCCCGCGTCTCGGCCTGGCTGACGGGCTTGAAGGAGACGATCGGGGAACTGCCGGCCTTCGTGAAGCTCGCCGCCGAGATCGGGGTCCGCGAGGTCTACCTCCAGCGCCTCGTCTTCTTCGAGACGGGCGCGATCGGCAAGGCCCGCCCCGACCAGGCGCTGTTCGAGAGCCTCGACGACGGGGAAGCGGCGCACCTGCGCGAGGCGGAGATCCTCGCGGCGAGCCTCGGCGTGACCTTCTCGGCCTCGGGCGCCGCCTCCGAACCCGGCATGAGCCTCGAGCGCAAGGCGGACAGCAATCCCTGGTCGCTGTGCGGCCGGCCCTGGACGGTGATGTATTTCACCGCCAACGGCCGCGCCCTGCCCTGCTGCATCGCGCCCTTCGCGCAAGCCGGCTACGAGAACTACACGCTCGGCGACGCCACCCAGGAGACCCTGAAGGAGATCTGGAACGGCGCCCGCTACCAGGAGTTCCGCTCCGCCCTCCAATCCGACCAGCCCCCCACAGCCTGCAGCAATTGCGGGCTGCGCTGGAGCCTCTGACGCGGTGAGGATCGGGGACGCCTCCGCGGTCGTCGCCATGGTGATCCCCTGCCTCGACGAAGAGGCGGCGATCGGCCCGCTGGTGCGGGAGCTCTCGACGCTCGGCTTCGACGAGGTGATCGTGGTCGACGGCGGATCGCGGGACCGCACCGCCGATGTGGCGCGCGAGGCCGGCGCCCGGGTGATCGTCGAGCGCCGGCGCGGCTACGGCCTCGCCTGCGCCACCGGCGTCGCGGCTCTGCGGCCCGACGCCGCCATTGTCTGCTTCATCGACGGCGACGGGTCCGACATCCCGGGCTTCGCGCCCGCGCTGGTCGGCCCGGTGATGCGCGGGGAGGCGGATTTCGCCATTGCGTCGCGGATCACCGGCGCGCGCGAGCCCGGCAGCCTGACGCCCCAGCAGCTGGTGGCGGGGCATCTCGCCGGCACCCTGATGCGGGCCCAATACGGCGTGCGCTACACCGACATGGCGCCGTTCCGCGCCATCGCGAGACCGGCGCTGGACCGGCTCGGCATGCGGGAGACGACCTACGGGTGGAACCTCGAGATGCAGATGCGCGCCGCCGCGGCGCGACTGCGCATCGTCGAGGTGCCGACCGGCTGCCGCCCTCGCGTCGGCGGCGTCTCCAAGGTGTCGGGCAACCTCGCCGCCACGCTGCCGGCGACCTGGGCGCTAGCGAGGACCTACGTCCGGCTCGCCGCGAGTCTCAGGCGGGCGAGCCTCACGTGAGGGCGCGCAGCAGCATCCCGGCGGCGCGGCGGTCGCGCACGGAGGCGACGTTGCGGCGGATCCAGGCATCGGCGCCGAGCGCCCGGCCCGCCGCCAGCACGGTGAACGTGCCGCCCAGCATGGCGAGGAAGACGTAGCTCCAGGACCATTCGGCGGGGTCGCCGGGGCGCTGGTTGTAGATGCCGAGCCACAGCGTCAGGCACATGACCATGCTGCCGAGCCCCGCGATCCGCACGAAGAGACCGAGGATGAAGGCGGTGGCGAAGCCGAACTCGGCCAGGAACACCAGCGGGTTGAACAGGCCGAAGTTCGGCAGGATCACGTCGCTGACGAACTGCGCGAGCTGCGGGAAAGCGGCACGGCCGGCCATCTGCTGCGTCCAGTAATAGAGGCCGTTCTGGGTGCCGAACGGCAGCTTCCAGAGCATGCCCTGGAACCACATGCAGCCGATCAGCACGCGGATCAGCCAGAACCACAGCAGCGTGCCGCTGCGCTGCGCCGGCTCCTCCCGCAGGTTGACGGCGAACAGCACGAGGCTGGCGGCGATCAGGGCATAGAAGTAGAGCAGGATCACATATCTGGCGGCGCCGAGCGCGTTGAAGTCGCCGGTGTTCGCCGTCAGGAAGGCGACGAGGTCTTGCAGCGGGTTCGACATGGGGCGGGCTCTCGGCGGTTCATCCGCGGCGCCGTGGTTCGGGCGACGTCGTCTGTTCGCGCGCCCGGGCGGGCCGGTTACGGCCGCGGCGACGCCGGCCGAGGCTTAGCCGCTGCCGGGCTGGGAATCCAGGGTGGCACCTGGGAGACCGGCCATCGCATCGGCCACGACTGCGAAAGGCAGGATCAGGGACAGCGGCGCATCCAGGAGAGGCAACGCCCCGTAGCCTTTGTACCATAAAGCAGTCCGCGCGTCCTTGGCGTCGATCAGCAGAGCGACGCCGCCGACTTCTTGCGCTACCCGCATGCAGCGTTGCGCAGCCTTGAACAGCAGGGTTCCACCGAGTCCTTCGCCTTGCGCGGTGCCGTCCACGGCCAAGCGGCCCAACCTGAAAACCGGGACATCGTATCGGCCGAGCCTGCGTTTGGCGATCGCCGGTGTTCGACTGTAATCCAGCGAAGCGGGGCTGATCGTGTAGAAGCCGAGGATGCGAGAAGGCTGAATTGAAGAGGCCGCGACGAAGCATTTGGCGCCGCCGGTCTCGTGATTTTGACGCGCGTAGCGCTTGAGAAACTCGTCGAGTTCGACCACGCCACAGCTGAACGAGGAGCGGTCGTGGGATCTGTCGAGCGGGACCTCGGACCAGCTTGTGCCGCTCACCGAGGATCGAGGCCGGCCTTCGCCGCCCGAACGAGGCGCGGCGGTGCCGATGGGGGATGTTCGAGCAGTTCGAGAACCCGCAGTGAATCACGCTCGGACAGCGCGAGACGCTCCTCGCGCGCCACCGTCGCTTCTGCCTGCGGGAGAACATTGCGGAGAATGTATCCAGTCACATCGAGACGTTCGAGTGCTGCGGCACGGGCGAGCATCGCCTTGTCCTCCGGACGAAGGCGCAATTCCAGGCGACCGTTGGCCGAAGCGATACGAGGCATGGCACCCTCCAATCTGCTGTCGATACCATACGGACCGTGTCCGTACAAATCATGCCCTGGCAGCATCGCCGGGTCGCGGTCTTTCAGGCATGAGCCGCTCCCGTGAGCGATGTGAGCCCGAATCGTCCTGTCGATAGGTCGTCTCCGACCGAAGCCGCGACGTGCTCAACGACGGCGCCTCGACATCCCGCGGCCGTCCGCGCGACGGCCCGTTCCGCCCCGAGGCCGATAGGCTTACGCTCGCCGGACCGACCCCGCGACGGAGCCACAGCATGAACGACGCCCAGACGCCCCTCGAGTTCTACGGCTACTGGCGGTCCAACGCCATGTACCGCCTGCGCGTCGCCCTCAACCTCAAGGGCGTGGCCTATCGCGAGATCCCGGTGAACCTCGACGCGGGCGAACAGCACGCGCCGGACTTCGTGGCGCGGAACCCCATGGCGGCGGTGCCGGCGCTGATCGACGGCGACCTGCCGCCGCTGACGCAGTCGCTGGCGCTGCTCGAATACCTGGAGGAGCGCTATCCCGAGCCGCCGATCCTGCCGGCCGACGCCCGCGGGCGGGCGCGGGTCCGGGCGCTCGCCGGCACCGTCGCGTCCGACACCCATCCGCTGATCGTGCCGCGCGTCCGCGCCTACCTGATGGAGAGGGGCGGGTTCGACGCCGACGCCTTCCGGGCCTGGGTGACCCATTGGGTCGGGCAGGGCCTCGAGGGGATCGAGGCGAACCTCGCCGCCAGCCGCGAGACGGGCCGCTTCTGCCACGGCGACCGGATCACGGTGGCGGACATCTGCGTCACCGGCCTCGCCCTGATCGGCCGCGTCTTCAAGCTCGACCTGCCCGAGACGCCGGTGCTGACCGCGATCGTCGAGCGCTGCCGGGCGGACGAGGCGTTCGCCCGGGCGGAACCCTCCCGCCAGTCCGACGCGCCGCGGGGCTGACGGCCGCCGCCCCCCCCTCGGGACGGGACGGGTCCGCCGATCGGCGCCCGCGGCAGCCGCGTCTTGACGTCGTCGCACCCCGCGGGGCATGTCGCCGCCATGCTGTTCGTCATCCCCTACCCGGTGATCGATCCCGTCCTGGTCGCCGTGGGCCCGTTCCCCATTCGCTGGTACGCCCTCGCCTATGTGGCGGGCATCGTGCTCGGATGGTTCTACATGAAGCGCCTGTGCACCGCGGACCGGCTCTGGGGCGGCGTGCCCCACCCGACCCCGGCCTCGGTCGACGACCTCGTGGTGTATGTCGCGCTCGGCATCGTGCTGGGCGGACGGCTCGGCTACGTGCTGTTTTACAACTTCCTCTACTACGCCGCCCATCCGCTGGAGATCGTGGCGGCCTGGAACGGCGGCATGGCGTTCCACGGCGGGCTCGCCGGCACCGCCATCGGCATGTGGATCTTCGCCCGGCGCGCCAAGGTGGGCTTCCTGTCGGTGGCGGACGGCGTCGCCGCCGTCGTGCCGATCGGGCTGTTCCTCGGGCGCATCGCCAATTTCATCAAGCCGGAACTCTGGGGCCGCGAGGCGCCGGACGTCCCCTGGGCCATGGTGTTCCCCGGCGCCGGGCCGGACCCGCGCCATCCGAGCCAGCTCTACGAGGCCGGCCTCGAAGGCCTTGTGCTCTTCGCCGTCCTGGCGGTCGCCATCCGCATGGGCGCGCTCCGACGCCCGGGCCTGTCGACCGGGATCTTCACGGCGGGCTACGCGGTCGCCCGCATCGTGTCGGAGTTCTTCCGCCAGCCCGACGCCCAGCTCGGCTTCCTCTTCGGCGGCGCCACGATGGGCATGCTGCTGTCGCTGCCGCTGCTGGCCCTCGGGCTCGCCCTCATCGCTCATGCGGTGCGGCCGCGGCGGCGGCCCGCCGCCCTGGCCTGACCGCATGCCGGGCCTCGCCGACGAGATCCGCGCCCTGATCCTCGACGGCGGCCCGATCGGCGTCGACCGTTTCATGGCCCTGGCGCTCGGCCATCCGACGCTCGGCTATTACGTCACCCGCGACCCCTTCGGCGCCGCCGGCGACTTCACCACGGCGCCCGAGACGAGCCAGATGTTCGGCGAACTCGTCGGCGCCTGGGCGGCGGCCGTCTGGGCCACCATGGGCGAGCCCGCGGTGCTGCGCCTCGTCGAACTCGGCCCCGGCCGCGGCACCCTGATGGCGGATGCGCTGCGGGTGGCGGGGCGCCTGCCCGCGTTCCTCGCGGCCCTGGACCTGCACCTCGTCGAGACGAGCCCCTCCCTCGCGATGGCCCAGCGCGCCGCGCTGGCGGGATGCGGCCGGCCGGTGGCGTGGCACGCCGGCGTCGAAACCGTGCCGGACGGCCCGACGATCGTGCTGGCCAACGAGTTCGTCGATGCCCTGCCGGTGCGCCACTACGTGAAGACCGCGGCAGGCTGGCGGGAGCGCCTCGTCGGGCTGGCGGGCGATGTCCTGTCCTTCGGCCTCGCGCCCGAGCCGGAGCCCGCCATCACGGTCGACGCGCCCGACGGCGCCGTGCTGGAGGTCGGCTTCGCCGCCCGCGGCATCGCCCGGGCGCTGGCCCGGCGGGTCGTGCGCGACGGCGGGGCGGCCCTCATCGTCGACTACGGCTACGCGGTGCCGGCCTTCGCCGAGACGCTCCAGGCCGTGCGGCGCCATCGTTTCGTCGATCCGCTCGACGATCCGGGCACGGCGGACCTGTCGGCCCACGTCGACTTCGGTGGGCTGCGCCGCGCCGCCGAGGCCGCCGGCGCCGCCGTGCACGGCCCCGTCCCGCAGGGCGCCTTCCTCCGCGCGCTCGGCATCGAGGGCCGCGCCGCGGCGCTGAAGGCCCGCGCGACACCCGGGCAGGCGTCGGGCATCGACGCCGCGCTCGACCGCCTCACCGGCCCGGGCACGCCCGAGCGGCCCGGGATGGGCGAGATCTTCAAGGCGCTCGCCATCGCGTCGCCGGCCCTGCCGGTCCCGCCCGGCTTCGCGGAGGCCCCGCCATGACGCTCTCCCCCATCACGGCTCCGGCGCTCGACGGCACGGGGATCGTCCACGGGTTCTTCACGCGGCAGGGCGGCGTCTCGCACGGCCTCTACGCGTCGCTCAACGGCGGCATCGGCTCGTCCGACGATCGCGCCGCCGTGCTGGAGAACCGCCGCCGCATGGCGGAGACGCTCGGCATCGCGGCCGATCGCCTGATCCTGCCCCGCCTCGTCCATTCGGCCGAGGCCGTGACGGTCGAGGCCCCTTTTACCGACGAGGACCGGCCGCACTGCGACGGGCTCGCCACCCGCACGCCCAGCCTCGCGCTGGCCGTCACGGGGGCGGATTGCGGCATCGTGCTGATGGCCGACGCCGCGGCTGGCGTCGTCGGGGTCTGCCACGCGGGATGGAAGGGCGCCGTCTTCGGCGTGCTCGAAGCGACCGTGGCGGCCATGCTGTCGCTCGGCGCGACGAGGGCCGGCATCGCGGCCGTGCTCGGCCCGACGATCGCCTGCGAATCCTACGAGGTCGGCCCCGAGTTCCGCGACCGCATCGTCGAGCGGGACGGCCTCTACGCCGGCTTCTTCGTGCCCTCTCCGAGGGACGGGCACCATCACTTCGACCTGCCGGGCTTCATCGTCCACCGGCTGCGCGGCACCGGGATCGGCCGCGTCGTCGACCTGGCGCTCGACACCTACGCCGACGAGGCCCGCTTCTTCTCCTACCGCCGCGCCACCCACCGCGGCGAGCCCGACTACGGCCGGCTCGTCGGTGCGATCGCGCTGCGGCCGAGTCTGGCGGTAAGAACAGAGCGGTTGAATGTGGAAATGGAATAAGTCCAGATGTGATATCGCGATATCACACGGACGGTCGATCCGCCGTTGTTCTGATGCCGGAGCGTCTCGGCCGTTGACACAGGGCGAAGCGTGCCGTCTGTCGCGACGATGCTCTACGAGATCACCATCTGGAGGCGGACGGCCGGCGGGCCTCAGCTCGCCGCCACGCACCATGAGCTCGGCCATCTCAGCACCGTGAAGGAGGCTGCCAAGCGCCTGTTGCGGGAGTTTCCGGGCGTCGGCCCGGCCCATCACGTCAAGATCAGCGAAGCCCACAACGGGCGCGAAGTCTTCGTGTGGAAGCTCGACGGGCGAAGCTGAACGCCCCGCACCGTGCTAAGCAGGTTCGGGGTCGCGGGCGTCACGCCGTGGGCGGCCGGGGCCGGTCGATCCGCGGAGGACGCGTCGTGAAGGTGGCGGAGGTGATGAGCACGGCGGTGGAGTTCATCGGCGGCGACGCCGCGGTGAAGGAGGCGGCCGAACTGATGGGCGAACTCGACGTCGGCGCGCTCCCGATCGGCACGGCCGGCGCGCTGGAAGGCATCGTGACGGATCGCGACCTGCTGTTCCGCGTCGTCGCGGCCGGGCTTGATCCCAGGACCGCGCTGGTGCGCGACGTCGCCTCCCGGTCGGTGATCTCCTGCCGCGAGGGCGACGAGGTGCGGGTCGCCATGGACCTCATGGCGGCGAACCACATCCGGCGCCTGCCCGTGATGGACGACCGCGGTGCCGTCTGCGGATGGGTGACGCTGGCCGACATCTCCCGCAAGCTCCTCGTCGAGAGCCGCGACCTCCAGGGCGTGCTGAGCCGGATCACCGAGCCCGAGCGCGCCACGGGGGCGTGACGGGAACCAGGGCTGAGTTTCACCCAGCCTGCTTCGCGGTGAGCCGATCACCCGAACGTCATGTCACGCATCGAGACCGTCCGGGGACGGACGCGCCGGATCCGGGAGCCGCGGCCCGCTCGGCCGCGGCGGCGTCGCCCCAGGCCACGAAGGCGCCGTTGCGGTATTGCGCCTCGGCCTTGCCGTAGCGGAAGGGCTGACCGTCCGGCCGGAGCACGACGCCGCCGGCGGCGCGCAGGACGGCCTCGCCGGCCGCCGTGTCCCACTCCATCGTGGGCCCGAAGCGGGGATAGACGTCGGCCTCGCCCTCCGCGACGACGCAGAACTTCAGCGACGATCCCGCGGCCCGCCGCTCCGCGATCGGCAGGCGGGCCAGCAGGGCCTCGGTCTCGGGGTCGCCGTGCGACCGGCTCGCCAGCGCGGTCCAACCCGTGGCGGGCGCCGGCCGCGTGCGGAGCGGCCGGTCCTCGACCGCCGCCGCGAGGTCGGCGCCGGGCGCGACGCGCCGGACCCGCGCCGTGGCGCCGCCCGACCACAGCCGCTCCAGCGCCGGCGCGTAGACGGCGCCCGCCACCGGCACGCCCTCGGCGACGAGCCCGATGTTGACGGTGAACTCGCCGTTTCGGCCGATGAATTCGCGCGTGCCGTCGAGAGGGTCGACTAGGATGAATCGCGCGCAGGCCGCGATCCCGTCCCCGCGCGCCGCCGCTTCCTCGGCCAGCACCGGCCAGCCCGGCAGATGCCGCCCTAGACCCTCGAGGATCAGCGCCTCGGCCCGCTCGTCCGCCTCGGTCACGGGGCTCCGGTCGTGCTTCAGCCGGGCCTCGCCGCCGGCCCTGTACACCGCCATGACGACGGCGCCGGCCGCGACGCAGAGCGCGGCGAAACATTCGGCGAGCCTGTCCCGCGCCTCGGCGTCGAGGGGTGCCGTCGGCGACGGGAGGGGCTGGGCGGAAGACGCGTTGGTCGACATGGCGGCTCGGCGATGGACGGGCGGACCCCAGGGCCTACGCCATCGCGGCGCCGCGCGAAACCGCTTCGCGGGCCCGACGCCGCCCGGTCGCCGGGCGGTTCCTCTCCCGATGCCACAAAGAATGGTTAACTTTTCCGGAAGATTCTCTAGGCTATGGGGTGTCGGTTGAGCCGGAATCCCTGAGCCGCGTTCGGTCCGCCGATGGCTCCCCACCTCCTGCGGCGTGAGACGGCCCCCGGTGCGGCGGGCGCGATCCCGCGGCATACGCAACGGAAGCCCTCCATGACGATCATCGCGCTCGAAGCCCTCGACCTCGCCGCCCTGCTCTGTTCGCGCGTCTGCCACGACGTCATCAGCCCGGTCGGCGCCATCGTGAACGGGCTCGAAGTGCTCGACGAGGAGAAGGACCCCGAGATGCGGACCTTCGCGCTCGACCTCGTGAAGAAGAGCGCCACGGTGGCGTCCGCCAAGCTGCAGTTCTGCCGCCTCGCCTTCGGGGCGGCGGGATCGGCCGGCGCCTCGATCGACACGGGCGACGCCGAGACGGTGACGCGCGGGCTCTTCGGCGACGACAAGATCAAGCTCGACTGGCGGGCGCCCCGCATCCTGATGCCGAAGAACAAGGTCAAGCTGATTTTGAACCTCTGCCTGATCGCGGCCGGCACCATCCCGCGCGGCGGCACGATGACGGTGGACGTCGAAGGCCACGACGACGAGGCCGCGGTGCGCATCGTGGCGCGGGGCAACTACGCCCGCGTGCCGGCCGGCATCGCGGCGCTGCTCGCCGGTGCGCCCGAGCACGGCGGGGTCGACGCCCACGCCATCCAGCCCTTCTTCACCGGGCTCGTGGCGCGCGAGGTCAACATGGTGGTGGCGATCCGCAGCGAAGCCGAGGGCATCGTGATCGAGGCGCGGCCCGTGGTGGCCGAGGCGGTCCTGCCGGGCGTCGACCACGAGGCGCTGCCCGACGCCGCCGATGCCGCGCTGGACCTCGCCGATCAGATGCGCGCCGCCACCCAGGCGCCGCTGTCGCGCTTCAACGCCGCTTGAAGCGCCCCGGGCTCGCGATGAGCCGGACATTCCGAACGGAGGAGCTCCATGGCTCGCGTCCTGGTGGTCGATGATTCCAGCGTCATCCGCAAGGTGGCGCGCCGCATCCTCGAGGGACTGTCGCTCGAGATCGCCGAAGCCGACAGCGGGCAGGCGGCCCTCGACGCCTGCGCGGGCGACATGCCGGACGGCATGCTGCTCGACTGGAACATGCCCGAGATGGACGGCTATGCCGTGCTGAAGGCGCTGCGCCAGCTCCCGGGCGGCGACAGGCCCAAGGTGGTGTTCTGCACGACCGAGAACGACGCGGCCCACATCGCCAGGGCCCGCCACGCCGGCGCCGACGAGACGATGATGAAGCCCTTCGACAAGGACGTGCTCCGCATCAAGATGGCGGCTGTGGGTCTGGTGTGAGCCGAGGCTGCGGCCCTGGAGTGTTTGGACAGCCTCAACGCGAGGAAAGCCCCGATTCACCAGGAATCGGGGCTTTCCTCGCGTCCGCCGTCGCGATTCAGGCGGTGATGCGGTTGTCGGCCTCGGTGGGCTCGCGCAGCACGTAGCCGCGGCCCCACACCGTCTCGATGAAGTTGCGGCCGTGGCTCGCATTGGCGAGCTTCTTGCGCAGCTTGCAGATGAACACGTCGATGATTTTCAGCTCGGGCTCGTCCATGCCGCCGTAGAGGTGGTTCAGGAACATCTCCTTCGTCAGGGTCGTCCCCTTGCGGAGCGAGAGCAGCTCCAGCATTTGGTATTCCTTGCCGGTGAGGTGCACGCGGGCGCCCCCCACCTCGACGGTCTTCTGGTCGAGGTTGACGACGAGGTCGCCGGTGGCGATCACCGATTGGGCATGGCCCTTCGAGCGGCGCACGATGGCGTGGATGCGGGCGACCAGTTCGTCCTTGTGGAACGGCTTCGTCAGGTAGTCGTCGGCGCCGAAGCCGAGGCCCTTCACCTTGTCCTCGATGCCGGCCAGTCCCGACAGGATGAGGATCGGGGTCTTCACCTTGGCGACCCGCAGCGTCTTGAGCACCTCGTAGCCCGACATGTCGGGCAGGTTCAGGTCCAGCAGGATGATGTCGTAATCATAGAGTTTGCCGAGATCGATCCCCTCCTCGCCGAGGTCGGTCGTGTAGACGTTGAAGTTCTCGGACTTGAGCATCAGCTCGATACTCTGCGCGGTCGCGCTGTCGTCTTCTATCAGGAGAACGCGCATGTGTGGTCCTCACCCTTGCCCAGGTTGGCCTCGCCGATGTTGCGCGCCGCGCACGTTCCGGCCCCTCGGTCGAGGGCAGATGCGAGCCTCGAGCCATCATCCGTTGATACCGTCGAAAGGTTAATGGAGTCGCTTTGGTTAAATCGCGGCTCCGCCTCGAAATCGTCCAACTCGATCGGTGTTCCGATCTCGCCGCATGGCCCCCTCCGATTCATCCTGTCCGGCCCCCGTCGGCGGTCCGCTCCGCCTCCCCGCCCCTTCGGCGACCCACCGTCACGACGGTGGACGCGGGCCGATCGGACGGGCTCCATCACGCAATCTTAACGGAAAAGGTTAACCAGGCGTTAGCGACATCCCCTCGGCGGCGGCGCCCACGTTACCCTTACTTTCGACCACTCGGTGTAAGGAAGAAGCAACCTCCATCGGCGAATGTGAACGTGTCTCGCGGCGTCGGCATGGTCCTGAAGGGTCGAAATTCGTTTTCCGCCCATCGCGTCTTGGAGTTTTGCATGGTGAAGTCGCGGGATCACCTCATCCGCCTCAAACGGTTTCAGCTCGACGAGCGGCGCCGACGCGTCGCTCAGATCGAATCCATGATCGCGGATTTCGCGCGCATGGTGCTCGATCTCGATCGTGAGATCTCCGCGGAAGAGCAGCGTTCGGGCATATCGGACCCGAACCACTACGCCTACCCGACCTTCGCCCGCGCCGCCGTGGCGCGGCGCGACAACCTGAAGCGGTCGTCCGGCGAGCTGAAGGACCAGCTCGACGAGGCCAAGGGCCTGCTCGGCGACGCGCAGGACGACCTCAAGAAGGCCGAGAGCCTCGACGGCCGCGAGAAGATGCCCGCCATCGAGGCGGCGCGGTCGGACCGCGACATGGGCATGGGCCGCCTGGCGCGGGCCTGAGACGGGGCGGCGCGCACCCGCGCGTCACGGCCGGCACCGCGTCGTCGGCGAGACCGAGCCGGGCACAGCTCTCAAGGCAACGCCCAAGCCGGCTCGGCATTGAGGCATGGCAACACCCGAAAGGTGCCGCCATGCTCGCCCTCGCGCTCCTGCTGTTCGTCCCGCTCTCGGCCGCGCTCCGGTTTTTCTGGGACGCTTCGCCGCTGTGGGTCTTCGCCAGCGCGTCGGTCGGCGTCATGGTGCTGGCCTATCACGTGTCCTCCGCCACCGAGGTAGTGGCGGAGACGGCCGGCCCCGCCATCGGCGGATTGCTGAACGTCAGCTTCGGCTCGGTCGCCGAACTGGTGCTGGCGGTCTTCGTGCTGGCCGACGGTCGGGCCGACGTGGTGCGGGCGCAGATCACCGGCTCGATCATCGGCACGGGCCTGCTCGGCCTCGGCCTCGCCATCCTGGTCGGCGGCGTCCGGCGCGAGCGGCAGACCTTCAAGCGCGAGCGGGCCGGCCTGCTGTCGAGCCTGCTCGTCGTCGTGCTGATCGCCCTGCTGCTGCCGGCGGTCTCCGACCTCGTGATGCGTCAGCATGCCGAGGGGCGGGACATCGCGCTCAGCGGCGAGCGGCTGAGCCTCGGCGTCTCGGCCGTGCTGCTGGCGCTCTACGCGGGCAACCTGGCCTATACGCTGGTCACGCACCGGGACGTCTTCTCCCGCCAGGCGGAGGAGACGCCGGGCGGGCAAAGGCTGTGGCTCCCGCTCGCCGTCATGGTCGGCGGCACGGCCGTGCTGGCCTTCGAGGCGGAACTCGTGTCGGACGCGCTCGCCGCGACCGCGACCGCACTGCACCTGTCCCCGCTGTTCCTCGGCGTGGTGGTGCTGGCGCTCGTCGGCACCTCGGCCGACCTCTTCGCCGCGGCCCTCTTCGCCCATCGCGACCGGATGGGGCTCGTCATGGACATCTGCATCGGCTCGGCCATCCAGATCGCCCTGGTGGTGGCGCCGCTGCTGGTCGTCGCGTCCTTCCTGCTCGGCAAGCCGATGACGCTCGTCTTCGACAACCCGCTCGACCTGTTCGCGATCGGCGCCACCGCCCTGATCGTCAATTCGGTGGCGGGCGACGGCGAGACCACGTGGTTTGAAGGTCTCCTGCTGGTCGGCGTCTATGCACTCCTGGCGATGGCCTTCTTCTTCGCCGGCTGATCGCCCATTGCCGCCCCGCCCCCCGGGGCTTATGGACGGCGGTTCGACTGAGGAGAGATAACATGGCGTTCAAGGTTGCCGTCGTCGGCGCCACCGGCAACGTGGGCCGAGAGATGCTCGGCATCCTGGCCGAGCGCGGTTTCCCGGCCAGCGAGGTCGTGGCGCTCGCGTCCAACCGCTCGCGCGGCACCGAGATCTCCTTCGGCGACAAGATCCTGAAGTGCAAGGTGCTCGACCAGCACGACTGGTCGGGGACGGACATCTGCCTGATGTCGGCCGGCGGCGACATCTCCAAGGAATGGTCGCAGAAGATCGGCGCCCAGGGCTGCGTGGTGATCGACAATTCCTCGGCCTATCGCATGCACGCCGACGTGCCGCTGATCGTGCCGGAGGTCAACGCGGACGCGATCACGGGCTTCCGCAAGCTCAACATCATCGCCAACCCGAACTGCTCGACCGCGCAACTCGTCGTGGCGCTGAAGCCGCTCCACGACAGGGCGACGATCAAGCGCGTCGTGGTGGCGACCTACCAATCGGTGTCGGGCGCCGGCAAGGAAGGCATGGACGAGCTCTTCACCCAGACCCGCGCCGTCTTCGTGTCGGACGCGATGGAGACCAAGAAATTCCCCAAGCGCATCGCCTTCAACCTCATCCCGCAGATCGACGTCTTCATGGAGGACGGCTATACGAAGGAGGAGTGGAAGATGATGGTCGAGACGAAGAAGATCCTCGACCCCAAGATCAAGCTCACCGCCACCTGCGTACGCGTCCCGGTCTTCATCGGCCATTCGGAGGCGGTGAACGTCGAGTTCGAGGAGCCGATCTCGGCCGAGGAGGCCAAGGACATCCTGCGCGAGGCGCCGGGCTGCCTGCTGATCGACCGTCACGAGCCGGGCGGCTACATCACGCCCCACGAGGCCGCGGGCGAGGACGCCACCTACATCTCGCGCGTCCGCGAGGACACGACGGTGGAGAACGGCCTGTCGTTCTGGTGCGTGTCGGACAACCTGCGCAAGGGCGCGGCGCTCAACGCCGTGCAGATCGCCGAGGTGCTGATCAACCGCGGCCTGATCCAGGCCAAAGGCCGCAAGGCGGCCTGAGCAGGAGCGAGCACCGCAAGGCGGCTTCAGCGGCCGAACCGGCCTTCCCGACTTGCGGACGGCGGGAAAGCGCCCGACATTGTAGCCCGGAGGGTCGAGAGATGACCGGGGACGAGGCGCGCTCGCGGGCCGCGATGTTCGACGCCAACAGCCGCCTGGCCTTCGACCGGCCCGTGGACGAAGCGGCACGCGCCTGATGGCTCGCGCGCTTCTTCGATCCGCATGGGCTGACGCCCGAGGGGATGGGTGACGCGATGACGCGGAGCCTGCCGCGGGACAAGCACATCCGCTATCGCTTCATCGATGGTGTGGGGCAGGCATTCTGCCTGCGGGTCGAAGGGAGCTTCGCCGATGGTGGGGAGCTTTGGTTCGTCGAGCGGACCCTTTCGCTGGGCGGCGGGGCGTTCGACGCGGATGAGATGTTCGTCCCATCTTCCGACCGTAAAAGTGGACATGGCCGGCGGTTGATGCTCGACCTCATCGACCTGTCCACGAAGCTCGGCGTCGATCGCATCAAGGTCCAGGCCCGCAAGGTCGGCCAGTACGCCTGGCTCCGTATGGGCTTCAAGCCGGACGCCGGATCGTGGCGCGACATGCGCGGCGCCTTGGTGGGCGAGCTTTTCAGGGTGGAAAATCAGATCGGAGTCGAGAAGGTCGCCGGGCTGGTCCGGCAGATCGTCACGGGGCCGCCCGACACCGCGGGTGTCCTGGCCGCGCTGACGGATCCTGTCCCGAGCCGTATCCTCAAAGAGCGGAGCAGGCCGATGATCGTGCCGCTCGGGAAGGCGCTGTTCCTCGACACGGTGGGCGATTGGTCAGGCGAGTTCGACGTTCGCGACTCCGACGATCTCACGCTCGCGCGAGCCTATGCGGAGACGAGCCGAAATGACCGCTGAGCGACCTGCGGCAGCCCATTGGCCGCACCATGACTGGGGAGAGTTGGCGAGCGACCCTTTCGTGGCGTTGACACGGGAAGACGCGGAGATCCGCGCCATCCTCAAGCGATTATGGACTCGCAGCGGCGGAGATGCGTCCTTCTTCGACGATCTCATCCCGCTCGATGGCCCTTATGGCAGACCGCCAAAGACGTCGAACGACTGACTGATGGTTCGCATCGGCGCGATGCCGATGCGCTGACCGCTCACTTGTTGGTGCGGCCCATGTGCTTCGGGTTGATCCCGCCGGTGCGGGCGTCGACCTCGTTGGCGACGTCGCCCTCGGCCGTGCTGTCGGCCGCGACCGCGTCCATGTCCTCGTCCGAAGCGCCCTCGAGGCCCTTCGATTGGCCGATGCCGGGGTTGCGCTTCAGGTCGTCCTGGACGGTGATCTCGCCGATGGCGATCTCGTCGCCCTCGCGGTGGCCGTCGATGTGCTTGCTCATGTCGGATCTCCGTGTGTCGGGCGGCGCTCAGGTGTCGCCGCGGTCGCCGAATCGCTTGTGTTCCTCATGGGAGCGGCCGCGCTCGACGTCGCCCTCGCCCGCCGGGCGGACGTAGTCGACGTCGTCCGGCGCCTCGGGGTCGCCCGAGCCGCCGGCGCCGCGCGCCATCTCCGCCATGCCCTTCGAGGCGGTGTTGTGCTTATCGGGGGCATGGACCTTCTCGTCCTGCCCCGTTCCCTTGGATTTGCCGGCCGATGGCATGGTTCGATCTCCCGCCTGCACTCGTGTGGGAGGACAACAGGGCCGCCGGGCGGAGGTTTCCACCTGCGGCCATGGCGCGCGGACGAGACCGGCTGCGGCGGGACCGGAGATCGGCGACGGAGCCCGCCGGGACCTCGAACGCGAGAGGGCGGAGCCGAAGCCCCGCCCTCTCGCGCGTCGCGGCGTGGCGGCTGTGGTCAGTTCGGCCGCTCGAGGCACATGGCGATGCCCATGCCGCCGCCGATGCACAGCGTGGCCAGTCCCTTGTGCACGTCGCGGCGCTGCATCTCATGCAGCAGCGTGGTGAGCACGCGGGCGCCCGAGGCACCGATGGGGTGGCCGATGGCGATCGCGCCGCCGTTGACGTTCACGATGCCTGGATCCCAGCCCATGTCCTTGTTGACCGCGAGCGCCTGCGCGGCGAAGGCCTCGTTGGCCTCGACGAGTTCGACGTCCTTGACGCTCCAGCCGGCCTTTTCGAGCGCCTTGCGCGACGCCGGGATGGGGCCCGAGCCCATGATGGCGGGGTCGACGCCCGCGGTCGCCCAGGACGCGATCCGGGCGAGGGGCTTCAGGCCGCGCTTATCCGCCTCCTCGGCCGTCATCAGCACGACGGCGGCGGCGCCGTCGTTCAGCCCCGACGCGTTGCCGGCCGTCACCGAGCCTTCCTTCGAGAAGGCGGGCTTCAGCTTGGCCATGCCGTCGAGCGTCGCGCCGTGGCGGATGTACTCGTCCTGGTCGACCACGACGTCGCCCTTGCGGGTCTTCACCGTCACGGGGACGATCTCGTCCTTGAAGCGCCCTTCCTTCTGGGCGGCCTCGGCCTTGTTCTGCGACGCGGTGGCGAACGTGTCCTGCTCCTCGCGGGTCAATTGCCACTTGCCGGCGACGTTCTCGGCCGTGGTGCCCATGTGGTAGCCGTTGAAGGCGTCCATCAGTCCGTCCTTCAGCATCGTGTCGACGAACTTCATGTCGCCCATCTTCTGGCCCGCCCGCAGGTAGGCGGCGTGGGGCGCGAGGCTCATCGATTCCTGGCCGCCCGCCACGATGATCTTGGCGTCGCCGTTGGCGATCTGCTGGAGGCCGAGCGCCACGGCGCGCAGGCCCGAGCCGCAGAGCTGGTTCAGGCTCCAGGCGGTCTTCTCCTTCGGGACGCCGGCCGCCATGGCGGCGATGCGCGCCGGGTTCTGCCCCTGGCCGGCCTGCAGCACCTGGCCCAGGATCACCTCGTCGACGTCCGCGGGCTCGACGTGGGCGCGCTCCATCGCGGCCTTCACCACCGTGGCACCAAGCTCGTGCGCGGGCGTGTTGGCGAAGGCGCCGTTGAACGAGCCGACGGGCGTGCGGACGGCGGATACGATGACGATGTCGGTGGACATGGGTGCTCCTCGGGTTTCCTGCGGGGGATCGGTCCACCGCGCCCGGCTGGCGCGGGCGGCCGCGCGATGTCTGCCTCTTCTCCGAGCAGGCTCGGCGGACCCGCTCACGGATCGGGCAGCCAATTCGGCCTCATCGCGCCTCTCGCTCTATGTGGAAAAAACCACCGGCGCCCGCAACCTCCAAAATCATATTCCCCCACCCGCCTCTTCTCCCTATCGTGCTCCGACAGAGAAGCGCGGCAGAACAGAACGGGTGGATGAGATGACGGCGGACGCCAAACAGCCGGTCACGGTTAAAAAATATGCAAACCGTCGACTCTACAACACCGAGACCAGCACCTACGTGACGCTGGAGGACCTCGCCATCATGGTGAAGCGCGGCGAGGACTTCGTCGTCTTCGACGCCAAGACCGGCGAGGAGATCACCCGCTCGGTCCTGGCCCAGATCATCTTCGACCAGGAGGGCAAGGGCGGCCAGAGCCTGCTGCCCATCTCGTTCCTGCGGCAGCTGATCCGCTTCTACGGCGACAGCATGCAGATGCTGGTGCCGAGCTACCTCGAGTTCACCCTCGACAAGCTCACCAACGATCAGCACCATTTCCGCGAGCAGATCGAGGCGTCGTTCGGCGCCAAGCTCCTGCCGGGCGGCACCGTCCGCACCCAGATGTTCGATCAGCTCGAGGACCAGACGCGCAAGAACATGAAGATGTTCTCGCAGGCGCTCACCATGTTCAATCCGTTCACGGGCGCCTTCCCGACGGCCGCGGTCGCGGCGCCGGAGCCGGCCGCGACGGCCGACGACCTCGAGACCATCAAACGCGACATGGAGGAGATGCAGAAGCGGCTGGAGCGCCTCGCGACGAAGTCGTGACGCTTCCGGCCGCCGGCCCGGCACGGTAGAGACGACCCGCCGTCCCTCCACCCGACGCCGAGCCGAGCACCATGACCGCACGCCCCCGCATCCTGTCCGGCGTCCAGCCGACCGGCAACCTCCACCTCGGCAACTACCTCGGCGCCCTCACGCGCTTCGTGACCCTGCAGGCGGACCACGAGTGCCTCTATTGCGTGGTCGACCTGCACGCCCTGACGGTCGCGCAGGACCCGGCGACCCTCGAGGCCACGACCCGCGAGGTCACGGCCGCCTTCATCGCGGCCGGGATCGACCCCGTGGCCCACGCCATCTTCAACCAGAGCCGGGTGCGCGGCCACGTCGAACTCGCCTGGATCTTCAATTGCGTCGCCCGGCTCGGCTGGCTGAACCGCATGACGCAGTTCAAGGAGAAGGCCGGCAAGGATCGCGAGAACGCCTCCGTGGGCCTCTACGACTATCCCGTGCTGATGGCGGCCGACATCCTGATCTACCACGCCGACGCCGTGCCGGTCGGCGACGACCAGAAGCAGCACCTCGAACTGACCCGCGACATCGCCACCAAGTTCAACAACGACTTCGCGGCGCGGATCGCCGAGAGGACGGGCCGCGAGACCTACTTCAAGCTGCCGGAACCGCTGATCCAGGGGCCGGCGACGCGGGTGATGAGCCTGCGCGACGGCGCGAAGAAGATGTCGAAGTCGGACGCGTCCGACAATTCCCGCATCAACCTCACCGACGACGCCGACACGATCGCCGGCAAGGTGCGCCGCGCCAAGACCGATCCCGACGCCCTGCCGTCCGAGGTCGAGGGGCTCGCCGGGCGCCCCGAGGCCGACAATCTCGTGTCGATCTTCGCCGGACTCGCCGGGCACACCAAGGCGGAGGTGCTGCGCCAGCACGGCGGCAGCCAGTTCTCGGCCTTCAAGGGCGCGCTGAGCGACCTCGCCGTGGAGCGCCTGGCGCCGATCGCGGCCGAGATGCGCCGCCTCAAGGCCGATCCGGCCTACATCGACGGCGTGCTCGAGAGCGGTGCGGAGCGGGCCGGCGCCATCGCCGAGGCGACGATCCGCGACGTCAGGGGGATCGTCGGCCTCCTGGGGTGAGGCGCCGCCGACGACGGCGGGGACCGGGCCGCCGGGTGTCATCAAACGCTCGCACGGCGTCGTCTAACCGACACTTCGATCGACACGGACCGGAGATTCTCGTCATGAAGGCCGTCAACGTCCCCGCGCTCGGCACGCGCTACTGGGTAGCCCTGGTGCTGGCCAGCGCCTTCGGCGCCAACACCGGCGATTTCGCCGCCCACGACCTCCATCTCGGCCACGCCTGGGGTCTGCTGCCGCTCGCCGCGATCTTCGCCGCGATCCTCTTCGCCGAGAGCCGCGCCCGCGCGTCGTCGGAGGCGTTCTACTGGTTCGCCATCGTGACGATGAGGACCGCCGCCACCAACCTCGCCGACCTGTTCGACCACGACCTCCACATCGAGCCGCTCGTCGTCATCGCGGTCCTGACCGCCCTGCTGGCCGCGCTGGTGTTCTCCGACCGCACTGCCTTGAGGCGCCTCCGCGCCGACGACGGCACCGTCCCGGTGACCGACGCGCGCTATTGGGCGACCATGCTGGCGGCGGGCGTGCTCGGCACGGCGCTCGGCGACTACGCGGCCGACGACCTCGGCCTCGAGGCCGGGCTGGCGGCCGTGATCAACCTCGGCATCCTGGCGGCGCTGCTGGGCCTCGGCCGCCGGTCAGGCTTCCAGAGCAAGCTCGCCTATTGGATCACGGTCGTGGCGGTCCGCACGGCCGGCACCAACGTGGGCGACTGGCTGGCGAGCCGGCACGGGGCGGCATTGGGCCTGGCCGTGAGCACGACCCTGACCGGGCTCGCCTTCGGGGCGCTCGTCGCCCTGTGGCGGCCGCGGACGGCACCGCGCCTGCGGACCGCCTGAGGGCGCATGGCCGCGATCGTCATCGGATGAAGTCGCGCGCCTCGTCCATGCTGGCGAAGATGCGCGTGCCGAGCAGCGTCTCGACCTCGACGGATCCGTCCGGCAGGATCTGGTAGTTGCGGCCTTGGGCAGGCGGAGGATGGCGGTCGGGCGCGATGCGGTCGGCGCCCCGCGGTGCGGCGACGACGTCGTCGTCCTCCTCCATCGGCTCCGGCGCCGGCATGGGGGTGGCGCGCGGCGACACGGAGCGCTGCAGGACGGCGTCGAAGAACCGGTTCAGCGCCCCGAACCCTTCCCGCAGCCCGCCCAGCACGGCGAGGCCGAGGCCGGTGATCACCAGCGTCTGCGCCAGCGTGGCGATGTCGGCCTTGAGCGCCAGGGTGGCGACGAGGCCGCCGGCCTGGAGCTGGGCGTCGCCGACGACGAGGTCGGTCACCAGCACGAGCCAGCCGAGGACCACCATGATCAGGCCGAAGGTGACGAACCGGTTGCGACGCGGGCGGGCGGCGTCCGGCGATGGGAAACCCGACATGGTGCGATCTGCTCCGCGCCTCGCCCCGAACCGGACGATCGGCGACCTTCTGGGGGGACCGGGGCCCGCTTGTAAAGCCGCACGGCGGGCGTCGGCCGCGCCGGGGCGGGGCGGCTCGCCGCGCCTCTCAGGTCTTGCCGGCGTCCTTGTCGATGTAGGAGAGGTTCTCGATCAGCACGTCCTTGATCAGGGGTACGCCGAGCCGGGCATTGACGGCCTTCACCAGCTCGGCGGTGAGCCGTTTCAGGTCGTATCGCTCGATGTGCTGCGGATCGAGCGCCGTATCCGAGTAGAGGGCGCGGAAGGCCTCGTCGAGCAGGTAGACGTCGGGCGGGATCTGCAGGGTCTTGGCGAGGTTGCCGTCCTGCGTGAAGACGAATTGGGCAGCGACGAAGCCCCGCACGGCGCCGCCGGCGACGACGGGCACGTTGATGACGCGGGTCTTCTGGGTCTGCAGCATCAGGGGCGCGGCGGCGGCCTTGGCGGGATCCGAGCCGGCGGAGCCGTAGAGTGCCACGCCATAGGCGGAGCCGAGCGCGACCAGCACGACCCAGAGCCCCGTCATGAGGAGCTTCATGGACGGCCCACCGTGTGGGAATAGGTGCCGTCCGATTCGGCGTCCTGCAGGGTCTGGGCGATGATGTCGGCGATCTCGCGCACGGCGCGGAGCTGGGTGCCGAGCAGGGAGCGGTTGCGCTCGAGCTTGGCGGCGAAGCGCGCGAGCCGATCGCGGATCTCGCCGCGCGGGCCGGCGCCGGCGGCGGCCTTGAGGGCGCGGCTCATCTCGAGCAGCCCCTGGCGTTTGCGGTTGCCGTGTTCGGTGATGTCCGCCGCCATGTCGCGGGTGAGGGCCGCGATCTCGTCGTCGAGCACGGATTCGACCCGGTCCACCACGGCGAGGAAGGCCGAAACCGTCGCGGGCGTCGCGGGCTCGGGCGGCGGCACGGGCGCCGCCGGGGCGGCGCTCCTGCGGCCCGCCGTGCCGAAGATGCTGCCCAGCGCCTGACCCTTCCCCTTGCTCATCGATGCGTTCTCACTCAATCGTCATGGCGGGCGCGGCCCGGAACTCGCGAGAGCTTGCCGGCCCTGGCTGGCTCGGGGCTGGCGGCCGCCGGCCGCGGCTCATCCCGGCTCGGACGGCGTCGGGGCGACCGTCTCGGGCTTGGCGGCCGCGACCTGCGGGCCGTGTGCCTTCTCGATCATCTGGGCGATGCCGATGCGGCCGGATTTCGCCAGCTGGTTGGCGAGCTGCTCGGCCAGCATGGAGCGGCAGGCGTCGGCCGACGCGGCATCGCCGAACAGGTTTTCGTCCTTGGGCAGCATCTCCTGGACGAAGGTCTGCAGCAACACGGCTTCGAACTTGCGGTAGGGCGACATCGGTGGCGTGACGGTCGCGGGATGGGACGCGAGCAGCGTCGATCCGGCGGCGGTGGGGGACGCCGCCGCGCCGGCGGCGGGGGACGGCTTGGCGGCGGCGCTGGCCAGCAGGGACTGGAAGTCGACCGCCGCCCCGCCTGACGCCGTCGCCATCGCGTTCAGCTTGGTGGTGGCGGCCTGGAGCCGCTGCGGGTCGGCCGCCTGGGCGACGTCGAGGATGATGTCTGACGGAGGGGCGATGGACACGGCGGTCGGGCCTCGGCGGCGGCCGCGCCGCCTCACCGGTCCACCCTGCCCGGCGGGTCTTGCCGGGGGCTTGTCGCACCTCGGAGCTCTCGCCGGCCGCCGTCCCGGCGCGGATGCGGTCACGGACCGGCCCCGGCCGGATTTTGACGCCCCGGAAAGATTTGGCTGTCAGGGTTAACGGATCGGCTCCGCCGCGTGCGGTCCGGCGTCCCTCGCCGGCGGGCGGAGCTCCAGCGCTGACGAGCGGTCACCCATGGCTTTTCTCTCGAACCTCGGCATCAAGTTCAAGATCCTGGCGGCCGTCCTGCTTATGGCCTGCGTCGCCGTCCTCGGCGCGCTCTACGCCGATTCCGCGATGACCTCCATCGACGGCACCTACAGCGCGCTCGTGGACCACGAGGAGGTCGCGGTCCTGCAGCTGTCGCACTTCAGCCGTGCCGTCGAGGCCCATGGCTACGCCGTCTACAGGCTGATGGAGTCGAAGAACGCCGTCACGGCGACCGACAACGACGACTATTCCAAGATCCAGGCGCGGGCGAAGGCCGAGTACGAGGGGCTGAAGGCGAACGCCGATGCCGCGCTGGCGGCCGCCCGCGCGAGCCTGCCGGATCTGGCCGAGGCGTGGACCGCCAAGGACGCCGCCTACCGGGCGATCCGCAAGAACACCGACAACGCGCTCGACCTCGTGCTGAAGGACGACATCGGCGACGCCACGCTCGTCATGGCGGAGACGGACGCCAAGATCGCGGCGCTGTCCAAGGCCAATTCCGCGACGATCGACAGCCTCAGCGACCTCGTCCAGAAGCGGTCGACCGCGCTGCACGCCGACACCGCCACGATCGGCCACACGACCCTGGCCATCATGATCGGCGCGGCCGTCCTGGTGGGGGCGGCCGCCATGTGGATGGCCGGGCGGACCATCACGGCTCCGCTCGACGCCCTGCGCGACGCGATGGGACGCCTGTCCCAAGGTCAGCTCGACGTCGCCGTCCCGGGTCTCGGCCGCCGCGACGAGGTCGGCCACATGGCGGCGACCGTGCAGGTCTTCAAGGACGAGGCGGGCCGCGCCCGCGCGCTCGAGCGCGAAGCCGCCGACGTGCGCCACGCCGCGGAAGCGCAGCGCCTCGAGGGCGAGGCGGCCCATGTCGAGATCGCCCGCCAGCAGGCCGAGGTGGTGAGCGCCATCGCGGAAGGGCTCGATCGCCTGTCGCGCGGCGACCTCGTGTCCCGCCTCGACCGGGCCTTCTCGCCCGAATACGAGAAGCTGCGGTCCGACTTCAACGGCGCCATGGCCAAGCTCCAGCAGACGCTGGCCGTGGTGGCGGAGAACGGCGGTGCCATCCGGTCGGGGACGGGCGAGATCTCGACCGCGGCCGACGACCTTTCCCGCCGCACCGAGCAGCAGGCGGCCTCGCTCGAGGAGACCGCGGCGGCGCTCGACGAGATCACCGCGACGGTGCGCAAGACCGCCGAGGGCGCCAGCCACGCCAAGGCTTCGGTGCTCAAGGCCAAGGCCGGCGCCGAGGAGTCCGGCCGCGTCGTGCGCGAGGCCGTCGAGGCGATGGGCGGCATCGAGCGGTCCTCGGCCCAGATCACCCAGATCATCGGCGTCATCGACGAGATCGCCTTCCAGACGAACCTCCTGGCGCTGAACGCCGGCGTGGAGGCCGCGCGGGCCGGCGACGCGGGCCGCGGCTTCGCGGTCGTGGCGTCGGAGGTGCGGGCCCTGGCGCAGCGCTCGGCCGAGGCCGCCAAGGAGATCAAGGGCCTGATCGCCGCCTCGCGGGGCCAGGTCGAGCGGGGCGTCGACCTCGTCGGCCGCACCGGCACGGCGCTCGACGGCATCGTGGTCCAGGTGGCCGAGATCGCCCTGGCGGTGGCGGAGATCGCCGCCTCGGCGCAGGAGCAGGCTTCGGGCCTCGACCAGGTCAACACAGCCATCAACCAGATGGACCAGGTGACCCAGCAGAACGCCGCGATGGTGGAGGAATCGACCGCCGCAAGCCACGGGCTGGCGCGCGAGGCGGACGAACTCATGCGGCTGATCGGCGGCTTCAAGCTCGGCGCGGAGGGGAAACGTTCCGCGGCCCGCCCGCCGCCGCAGGCCCCGGCGACCCGGGTGGCGGCGCTGAAGACCACCGGCCGCGGCGGCGCCGCGCTGAAGCCCGCCGCCGAGCCGGCCGGATGGGAGGAGTTCTGACGCGATCGGTGAGGGGCCGGCCAGTGGCGCCGGTCCCTCCCGGCTCGCCCGGTCAGCGATCGCGCGGCGCGCCGTCGCCGTTCAAGGGATTATCCGGATCCCAGCCGTAGCGCAGCGTCTCGAACCGCATCGACCGGGCGTCGACCAGCAGCAGCCGCCCGACCAGTCCCTCGCCGAAGGGCACGATGGCGCGGATCGCCTCGAGCGCCATCAGCGACCCGACGAGCCCCGTCAGGGCGCCGAGCACGCCGGCCTCGGCGCAGGTCGGCACGGAGCCGTCGGGGGGCGGCGACGGGAACAGGCAGCGGTAGGTCGGGTTCGGCCGCCCGTCCGGGCCGGCCTCGTGCGGCGCCAGCACCGTCACGGACCCGTCGAACATGCCGACCGCGCCCGTGACCAGCCGCCGCTTCGCCCGGAAGCAGGCGTCCGAGACGGCGTAGCGCGTCGTCCAATTGTCGGAGCCGTCGACCACGAGGTCGTAGGCGGAGGCGAGCGCCTCGGCGTTCACCGCCGTGATCCGCTCCGGGTGCCGCTCCACGGCGACATGCGGGTTGAGCCTCGTCAGCGCCTCGGCGGCGGCCTCCACCTTGCCGCGGCCGACGTCGCCGGTGGCGAACAGCACCTGGCGCTGCAGGTTCGACAGCGACACCGTGTCGTCGTCGATCAGCCCCAGCGTCCCGACGCCCGCGGCGGCGAGGGACTGGAGCACGGGGCCGCCGAGCCCCCCGGCTCCCACCACGAGCACCCGGGCCGCCTTCAGCCGGACCTGGCCGGGGCCGCCGATCTCGCGGAGCACGATGTGGCGGGCGTAGCGCTCGACTTCTTCGCCGCTGAGGTTCATGCGCCGACGCCCCTTGCGCTATAGGTCCCGCGAGACCGCCCCGACCTCGGGACGGACGCGACAGGGTCGGAGCCGAGATGGGGATCGAGGACGGTGCCGCGAAGCCCCCCTTCATGGTGTCGGGCCGCGGCGCGGCGCTGGCGGTGGGGCTGGTGGGGCTGGTGACCGCGCTCTTCGCCCTCGCCCCCGGCCTCGACCTCGCGGCCGCGGCGGCCTTCTACGACGGCGACGGCCATTTCGTCGGCATGACGCCGCTCGGGGCCGGGCTGCGGCACCTGTTCGACGCGGTCCCGTTCGCGCTGCTCGCCGCCGCGGCGGCGCTCCATGTCGCGAAACAGTCCGGGCGGCGGCACGGGCCGGCCCCGACGCGGCGGGCGCTGGCCACGCTGGCGCTGAGCCTGGCACTCGGCCCCGGCCTCCTCGTCAACGTCGTGCTGAAGGACCATTGGCACCGCCCGCGGCCCGTGCAGGTGACGGCGTTCGGCGGTTCCGAGGCCTTCCGTCCACTCGGTCTGCCCGGCGGCGATTGCCGGCGCAACTGCTCCTTCGTGTCCGGCGAGGGGGCCTCGGCGTTCTGGAGCGTGGCGCCGGCCCTGATGGTGCCGCCGGCCTGGCGCGCCGCCGCGCTCGGCGCGGCCCTCGCCTATGCGGCCGCGGCCGGCCTGCTGCGGATGGCCTTCGGCGGCCATTTCCTGTCGGACACGTCGATGGCCGCGCTGCTCACCTGGCTGGTGATCGCCGGCACCTGGCGCGTCCTGCTCGGAAAGCGCGACCCTCTCGCCGGCCGTTAAACCGCTGTTAACCATGCGGCGCGACAGTGGCTGCAGGTTAACGATCCGTTCGGATGTCTGCGAGGCCCCATGTCGCCCAACCACCCTTTCCTCCGCAGCCAGGATCCAGCGGATTTCGCCGCCCGGGGCGACCGCAGCGTCGGCCAGGACCTCGACAACATCTTCCGCCTGACGGCGGCCCAACCGGCGCAGCAGGCTGCCCCGGCGCAGCCCTCCGCGGCCGAGCGGTTGCGGGCCGCCGAGCCGAGCCGCGTCACGCAGCCCGACCTCGACGCCGCGCTCGACATGCTGAACCGCGCCGCCAAGGCGATGGACCTGATGCAGGCGCGCTACCAGCAGGTCGAGGACTACGCCAAGGGCGTCGCCGACCGGGCCGAGAAGGACATCGCGGCCGCCTATGCCCAGGCGCGCGACTCGGAGGCGCGGGCGGCGGACAGCGAAGGCAAGCTCGACGAGCTCCGCCACCGGGCCGAGACGGCCGAGCGCCGCGCCGAGGCGGCCGAACGCGCCGCCAAGGAGGCGCGCGACTGGCTCGAATGTTTCTACGACAAGATCGTCACGTCGTTCGACACCCGCAACTTCCTGAAATCCCAAGCCGCCTGAGGGGCTGGACCGTCACGGCCCCCTTCGCCATCCGGCGGGGCAGGCCGTGGACGCCGACGCTCCCGCCGGGATCCGACGGCGTGATCCGCGGCTCTTCCGTAACGTTTCGTCAACCAGCGCCCGTCAGTCTCCGCCACCGTGGCCCCCGGGGAACGCCGAGACGGCACAGCCTTCGGGGATGACGCGCCGGGCGGCATGACGCCGCTCCGGGCAGGACAGGGGCGAGCCGCCGCGTGCGGCGCCCCGACGATGACGGAGAACCCCGATGAGTGAAGCCTCGCTCCTTCGCGCCCTGGCGGACAGCCTCGACGAGCTCGAATCGCTGAAGCTGTTCCCGGCCGACGTGACCGACCCCGGCACCGTCACGGTGGCGTGGACGGCGGGCAGCGACCACCCCGGCTACGCGGTGCTGAGCCAGGCGATCTCCGCCATGGTCGAGCAGCATTGGAACGCACTGCGCTCCCAGGTGGTGAAGAAGAAGGAGACGGAAGTCGCCACCACCCGCAAGGAATGGTCCGACCTCGCCGCCGTCCCGAGCGCCCCCGAGGCGCCGGTCGCCGACAGCCTGGCCGCCGCCATGGCGCCCTCGCGCGTGCAACTGGTGCAGCGCCAAGCGTGATCATGACACTTTTTTGACCAAAGCTCCCCGTCTCGATCCTAATTTTTGAGCGTTACGGCCCGAATGATGTGAAACTTAGGGCTCCCTGCCGCGATTGACACCATACGCGATCCGCGTCGATCCGAGGAGACCATGATGGCCAAAGCTGCGCATCACGAAGCCGCCGAGCATCACGAGAAGGCGGCCGAGACCCACAAGGCGGCCGCTCACGCGCACAAGAGCGCCGCCGATCACGTGGACAAGCCCGAGCATGCCGAGCACGCCACCAAGGCGCACAAGCACTCGAGCGACGCGCACGAGAGCTCGACCGGCGCCCACAAGAAGTCCACCGAAGCCCACGGCAAGTCCGCCAAGAAGTGAGGCCCGATCGGGGCGGCCGAGGCCGCCCCGATGTCGCCGAAACGAAAAAGCCGCCCTCGCCGGGCGGCTTTTTTGTGAGGCCGCTCGGCGGCGTCGAGGGTTCGCAGGCCTCTCCGCTCGCCGGCTGCCCGGCCGCCGTCACTGGCGGTAGTGCTGGATCCGGGTCGTGCGCAGGCCGGCCAAGCCGTGCTGGTCGATCGACATCTGCCAGGACAGGAACTCGTCCACGGTCAGCGTGTAGCGCGAGCAGGCTTCCTCCAGCGACAGGAGGCCGCCCCGCACCGCCGCCACCACCTCGGCCTTGCGCCGGATCACCCAGCGTTTGGTCGACGGCGGAGGGAGGTCCGCGATGGTGAGCGGGCTCCCATCGGGCCCGATCACGTATTTCGCCCGAGGGCGGTGCATGTCTACCATTGTGTCACTCGCGAACTCGACTCTTGCGAACGATCCGAAGCTAGCCGCGGCGGCTTAAGGTTTGGTCACTTCAACTCACTGCATTTCAATAGGTTTTTGGTTTCGAACCGATGAATCGGGCGTCGGACCCGGTGTGCCAATAAACCCCGGAGCGCCTTCCGCACCCGCCGTCACCCTCGTGGGCGCCGGGCCTCCAAGGCGATTCGGCCGGGTCCCGATCGGTTCGTCCGGGGCTGGATAATGCGGAGCCGAGGCGCTAAATCAGCCACCGATCGCCCAAGACTTTCGCGCCGCTGTTGCCGATGCATCACACTCACGCCCTGAACTCGCTCGATATCGCCAAGCCGGCCGCGCAGACGCGCGTCGTTGTGGCCATGTCGGGCGGCGTCGATTCGTCCGTGGTGGCGGCGCTGCTGAAGCGCGACGGATACGACGTCGTCGGCATCACGCTGCAGCTCTACGACGATGCCGGCGCGGCCCGCTCGGGCAGCTGCTGCGCGGGCCGCGACATCCGCGATGCGCGCGCCGTCGCGGCGTCGCTCGGCATCCCGCATTACGTGCTGGACTACGAGAGCCGCTTTCACGACCGGGTGATCGTGCCCTTCGCCGACAGCTACCTGGCGGGCGAGACGCCGATCCCCTGCGTGAGCTGCAACAGCCAGGTCAAGTTCGCCGACCTGCTCGACACGGCGCTCGACCTCGGCGCCGACGCGCTGGCGACCGGCCATTACGTGGGGTCCCGGCCGTCCGAGACGGGCCGGCGCGCCCTGCACCGGGCGCGCGACCGCGAGCGGGACCAGAGCTACTTCCTCTACGCCACCACGCCGGCGCAGCTCGACCTGCTGCGCTTCCCGCTCGGCGGCATGACCAAGGCCGAGACGCGCGACCTCGCCCGAGGCTTCGGCCTCGCGGTGGCGGACAAGAGCGACAGCCAGGACATCTGCTTCGTGCCGACGGGACGCTACACCGACGTCATCGCGCGCCTGCGTCCCGAGGCCGGGCGGAGCGGCGACATCGTCGACCTCGCGGGTCGGGTGCTCGGCCGGCACGCCGGCATCATGAACTACACGATCGGCCAGCGGAGGGGCCTCGGGCTCGCCGACACGGCGGCCGGCCAGGGCGAACCGCTGTTCGTGGTGCGGCTCGAGGCCGCCGAGGCGCGGGTCGTGGTCGGGCCGCGCGCGGCGCTGGGCATCGCCGCGGTCTCGCTCCGCGACGTCAACTGGATCGGCGACGGCGCCTTCGCGCCGGGCCGTCGCGTCGCCGTCCGCCTGCGGTCCACCCGCTCGCCCGTGCCGGCGGTGCTGCGCGGCTCGGCCGAGGCCGCGGCGGTCGAGCTGCTCGACCCCGAGGCCGGCGTGTCGCCCGGTCAGGCCTGCGTGTTCTACGAGTCCGATGCCGACGAGGCCCGCGTGCTCGGCGGCGGCGTGGTCCGGGCCACGACCGCCGTGACGGCGGACGTCGCCTCCAGGGCCGTGGCGTGACGCGGCCCGGCGCCGCAGACCTCGCCGAGCGCCACGCCGACCGGGCCGCCATCACCGAGGCCGGGCAGGTCGTGGCGGCCTACGGACGCTGGGCGCCGGTCTACGACCTCGCCTTCGCGGCCGTGATGCGCGCCGGCCGCAGCGCCGCCGCCGAGGCGGCGAGCCGCGCCGCCGGCTCGGGCGGACGCATCGTCGACATCGGGGTCGGCACCGGGCTCGAACTCCCGATGTTCGATCCGCGAACCCGGGTCACCGGCATCGACCTGTCGGAGCCCATGCTGCGCGGCGCCCAGCGGCGCGTGGCGCGCGAGCGGCTCGGCCACGTCGACGGCCTCCTCCTGATGGACGCGACGCGCCTCGCCTTCCCGGACGGCGCGTTCGACGCCGCCGTCGTCCCCTATGTCCTCACCGTCGTGCCCGATCCGCACGGGGTGTTGGACGAGGTGCGGCGGGTCGTGCGGCCCGGCGGTGAGATCGTCCTGGTCAACCATTTCGGCGCCGAGCGCGGCCCGGTCGCGGCCGCCGAGGCGTGGCTGGGCCGGCGCTCGGCCTCGCTCGGCTGGCACCCGCAGTTCCCCTTCGCGGTGCTGGGCGACTGGATCGCCGCCACGCCGGGGATCAAACTGGTCGAGCGGCGCCGCATCCGGCCCTTCGGCCTGTTCAACCTGGTGCGGCTGCGGCGCGAGTTCTGAGAGGGTCGGCCTCCACCACCACCCTCCTCCTTCATGCAGGGAGGGGATCCACCGCGGGCCGCCCTGATCCTCCTCCTTTGCGGAGGAGGGGGACCGGCCGAGGGCCTGTGGGGGAGGCGACGGGGCGCGACGACAGGGAGGACGGGAATGCTGATCCACGACGACGCCCGCGCCGCCCTTGCGGCGGCCCGCCGGCCCCCGGCCGCGGCGCTCGACGCCGTGCTCGGCGCTCTCGCCGAGCGCTTCGGGAACAGGTTCTCGCGCAACCGGTCCGTCCTCGACCAGCACGCCCACACCCGCACGCAGATCCGCCTCGAGGCGCCGGACGGCGTCGTGTTCCCCCACACCACCGCCGAGGTGGCCGAGGTGGTGACGCTCTGCGCGGCGCATCGCGTGCCGGTGATCCCCTACGGCACCGGCACCTCGCTCGAGGGCCACGTCAACGCCCCTTACGGCGGCATCTCGATCGATACGTCCGGCATGAACCGCGTTCTCCAGGTTCACGCCGAGGACCTCGACTGCGTGGTCGAGCCCGGCGTGACCCGCAAGGCGCTGAACCAGCACCTGCGCCACCACGGGCTGTTCTTCCCGATCGACCCCGGCGCCGACGCCTCGCTCGGCGGCATGGTGGCGACGCGCGCCTCGGGCACGAGCGCCGTGCGCTACGGCACCATGAAGGACAACGTGCTGGCGCTGGAGATCGTCACCCCACAGGGCGAGGTGATGCAGACGGCCCGCCGCGCCAAGAAATCCTCGGCCGGCTACGACCTCACGCGGCTGATGGTGGGCTCGGAGGGCACGCTCGGGGTCATCACCGGGATCACGCTGAAGCTCAGCGGCCTGCCCGAGGCGACGGCGGCGGGCGTGTGCCCGTTCCCGACCGTGAAGGCCGCCTGCGACGCCACCATCCTGACGATCCAGACCGGCATCCCGGTGGCGCGCATCGAGCTGCTCGACGCCCTGCAGGTGCGCGCCTGCAACCTCTACTCGCATCTCGGCCTGCCCGAGACCCCGATGCTCTTCGTCGAGTTCACCGGCACGCCGACGGGCGTCGCCGAGCAGGTGGAGGCCTTCGGCGCCATCGCCGAGGAACTGGGCGGCGGCCCCTTCGACTGGGCGACGCAGCCCGAGGACCGGACGAAGCTGTGGCAGGCGCGCCACGACGTCTACTGGGCGAGCTTCACCCTGCGCCCGGGCGCCAAGATCATCTCGACCGACCTCTGCGTGCCGATCTCCCGGCTGGCGGAATGCGTCGCCGCCACCCAGGCCGACATCGCCGCCTCGGGGCTCGTGGCGCCGATCGTCGGCCACGTCGGGGACGGCAACTTCCACCTCGGCCTGCTCTTCGACGACGCCGATGCCGACGAGATGGGCCGGGTGGCGGTCTTCCTCGACCGCCTCGTGCACCGGGCGCTCGCCATGGAGGGGACCTGCACGGGCGAGCACGGCGTGGGGCAGGGCAAGGCCGGCTACATGGCGAGCGAGCACCCGCCGGCCGCATTGGCGATGATGCGCGCCGTGAAGCAGGCGATCGACCCGCTGGACATCATGAACCCGGGGAAGATCCTGCCGCTGGGGTGAGCCGGGGGGCGTCGGCTCAGAGCATGGCGTCGATGACGTCCCGGACGAGCCGGTCCGTCCCGACCCCGGCGCCCTCGGCGAAGAGGCCGTCCTGGAGGAGGACCGCCATACCGTGCACCAGCGCCCAGCACCCCCTGGCGCGCGCCGCGACGTCCGCGCCGGCGGCCGCATCGGCCTCGACCCGGGCCGCCAGCAGGGCCTTGGTGGCCGCCTTCGACCGCGCCAGGGCGGGGTCGGCCTCTTCGATGCGGGTGCTGAACATGAGCCGGTACAAGGCCGGCCGGCCGAGGGCGAAGCCCACATAGGCGATGGCCTGGTCCCGCAGGCGGCGATCGGGTGCGCCGGCCTCGGCGGCCGCCACGAGGACGGCGCGCAGCTCGTCGAATCCCTCCGTCGCCAGGGCCGCCATCAGGGCGTCCCGGCCCTCGAAGTGCCGGTAGGGCGCGCGGCTCGACACACCCGCCCGTCGCGCCACCTCCCGCAGCGACACCGCGTCCGGGCCGACCTCCTGCAGCAGCCCGCGCGCCACCTCCAGCAGCGCACGGCGCAGGTCGCCGTGATGATACCGGCCCTGTGCGGTTGCCCCCGAGGCGTCGCTCATGTACACACCGCATACTTAGTCGCCCACCGCCGATGGGGCGCCGGGCGCGAACCGACGGGACGAGATGCCATGATCAAGTTCACCATCCTCCTGGTCCGCAAGCCCGGCCTGACGCACGAGCAGTTCGTCCAGCACCATAAGGGAGTCCACGCCGCCCTGTTCACGTCGATCCCCGTGGTGCGCGACACCGTGCGCCGCTACGTGCAGCAGCACTCCATCCCCGCCGACCTGCCCGGCCTGCCCCCGTCCCGGTTCGACGGCGTGACCGAACTCTGGTTCGACGACGTGGACGCGCTCGCGCGGTGCTTCTCCGACGCGGAATACCTACAGAAGGTGCGGCCGGACGAGGCGTCGTTCCTAGACCTGCACGCCTGCGAATTCATCGTCTCGGCCGAGCACGTCGTGACGGGGTGACGCTGCCGCGAGGCGGAGGCAAGATCGGCACGATCCCGTCGGCGGCACACGAAGCGGCACGAGACCGCGCTCGCGGGGTCGTTCTCCTCGCGTTATCAGGCACGTACAGCCGGCACGGGAACCGGCATGATCTGCGGCATGGATGTGAGTGCCATGCAGCCGATGCTGGTGGAGGAGTCCGAGCCCGCGCTCGAGGACATCGCCGCCACGCTGCTGGCTCTGTCCGGTGGGCGTGGGAGGACGCTCGTGAGCTTGGTCCCCCCTCACCCCGGTCCCGTCAGCCCGACGAGGTGCAGCACCGCCGCCTCGGCCAGCATGGCGACGAGCCAGTGGGCGCAGTCGGCGGCGGCGGCGCGCCAGCCGAGGTCGCGCGACAGGTGGGTGACGACGAGCGCCGGCACCACGAAGCCGATCCAGATCACGACGGCGCTGCCGAGCGCCATCGTCCAGGGGTCGGCCCGGGATGGCGCCAGGATGAGGGCGCCGGCGAGGATCGACGTCAGCCAGAACTCGCCCAGCATCGCGGCGGCGACCAGCCCCGGCGGGACGCCCCGCCGCCCGAGCGCCGCCCGGTAGGCGGCGCCGACCGCGAGGCCACCGGCGGTCGCGAGCAGGATCGCCTGGAGGTTGGCGACGATGTAGATCAAGCCCGCTCCCCCGCTCAGCCCCGCAGGTGCTCGGCCACGAGGCGCGCCACCTCGGCGGGCCGCTCCAGCGGCAGGAGGTGGCCCGCGCCGTCGATCACCGTCAGGCGAGGTCGCGCGAAATGCGGCGCCATGTGGCGGCGCTGCGCCTCGGGCCCGAGCGCCGGGTCGGCGGCGCCCGCCAGGATGAGCGCCGGCGTCCGCAGGATGCCGATCCGCTCCGCCCAGTCCTCGCGACTGCCGCGGTCGAGCCAGGCCACCCAGGCGTCGCGGTTCATCCGCGCCACGTCGGCGGCGGCCTGATCCAGCACGGCCGGGTCGAGCGGGACGACGGCGTTGCCCGCCACGTAGCGCCGGGCCTCGGCCAGGCGCGACGCGGCGTCGCCCGAGAACCAGCCCAGCATGTCGGCGCGGCCGGCCTCGTCCATCGGCTCCGGGCAGGGCGGCGAACCGGCGACGAGCACGATGTGCTCGAGCCCGGCGAGGCCCTCGGCCCCGCCCTCGGCGCGGGCCGCGACCGCGGCGGCGACCTTGGCCCCCATGCTGTGCCCCGCCAGCGCCCAGCGCGTCGGCGCATGCGCCCTCACCACGGCCGCGACGGCGTCGGCCATCTCGGAGACCGTGTAGCCGGGCTGGTCGGCGGCGTCGCCGAAGCCGGGCAGGTCGATCGTCACGCAGCGGATCCCGTCGAGGCGCGACACGACGCCGGCCCATTGGTGGCCGGTCGCCGCCAGGAAGGGGAGCAGGAACAGGGTCGGGCGATCGGCGTCGGCGGTCATGGCGGGGCTCTCCGGCGCGGCATCCGTCGAGGAGCGCGGCGGACGCTCTGTATCACGCTGCCGGCGCAGCCGCGCCGGCACAGGCGGCGCAGAGCCCGTGGATCTCCACGATGCTGGACCGCGGCCGGAACGCGCCGGCCGCGGCGGCGCCCTCGATGCGCGCCTGCAGCGACGCGTCCTGGAACTCCGACACCGCCGCGCAGCGGTCGCAGATGGTGAAGCCGGTCCCGAGGTCCCCATCGTCGTGGTCGTGCCCCTCCGCGCCCTCCCGGGCGGCCCGGCAGGCCACGAAGGCGTTCATCGACGCGATGCGGTGGACCTTGCCGGCGGCGATGAGCTTGTCGAGGGCGCGATAGACCGTGGTGGGGGCGAAGACGCCCGCGGGGCGCAGCCGCTCCAGGAGGTCGTAGGCGCTCAACGGCCTCGCCGCGCGGGCGAGTTCGCCCGCGATCAGGAGACCCGTATCCCGCCGTTTCCTGTTGTCCGTCATGACGCCGCGCTCGCTGGGCTTGACCGATACACCAATTACCTTTAGCCCTCAATTTGATACGTTATAACGTTTATGTCTCTTCGCGGACGGGCGGGCCGTCCGGCGGACCTCTTCCCGCCTCGAAAGCCCTCATGCCGCTCGGTTCCACGACCCACCCGGTCCCGCCCTCGTCCGACCGGGAGGCCGAGACGACACTGCGGGGGGCGATGCTGCGCGGCACTCCCGTCCTCGTCATCCCCCGGCGGATCTACGGCGGCGTGGCGGCGACGCTCGACGACCTCTCGCCGGAGGCCCTGCCTCGCCTGCGCTTCGAGGGCGCCGTCGACGACCTGCAGCCACCCCTCAGACGGGCGATCGCCGAACGGCTCGACGGGCCGCGCTGGCTCGCCGATTGGCTCGTCAAGGATGTCGTCGATCAGGCGGAGACGATGGCCCGGTTC
This sequence comes from Lichenihabitans sp., assembly GCA_965214345.1. GTDB lineage: Bacteria > Pseudomonadota > Alphaproteobacteria > Rhizobiales > Beijerinckiaceae > Lichenihabitans. The sequence continues at coordinate 481,075 of CBDCBJ010000002.1, forward strand.
ACGGGCGCGCCGGCGCTCCGCGTCAGGCTCGACGTCATCGGTGACGACCATTGCCGCAAGTTCCACGTCGACGACGTGCACCTGCGGCTTCTGACCACCTATCGCGGGCCCGGCACGGAGTGGCTCCAGCCACGCTGGACGGATCGGCTGGCGTCGGGGCGCATGCCGCCGCCGGACGCCGTGCGCCACCTCGCGCGCGGCGAGATCGCGATCCTGCGCGGCGCCAAGGGCGCGACCGCGGAGCGGCCCGGGGCGTTGCACCGCTCGCCGGCGATCGCCGGGACGGGCGTCGTCCGGCTGCTCCTGGTGATCGACGAGATCGGCCGACGTCTCCACTGATGGCGAGTGCCGGCGGACGTCGCGACGGCGCATGGCGCGTCGGAGGCCCTTGACGTCCGTCTTCGGTCAGGCATATATGAAGACGTGTTCATGGATTGTGATCGATGTTGCCGAGCGACGATGTCGAGGCCTTGGCTGAAACCTTCAGGATGTTGGGCGACCCGAACAGGCTCCGGATCGTCCTGAGCTGCCTCGACGAGCCGTCCAGCGTCGGCGGCATCGTCGACAAGGTCGGCCTGAGCCAGACGCTCGTGTCGCACCACCTGCGGCTGCTGCGGGCCACGCGGCTGCTGAAGGCTGGCAAGTCGGGGCGCCAGGTCTTCTACTCGCTCCCGGACTGCCACGTCCGGGACATGCTCACCAACCTGATCGATCACGTGACCGAGCCAGACGAACACGGGCAAGAGACGGAGAACGACGATGACTGAAGTGACGATGGTGAAGTGCGCCTGCACCGATTGCGTGTGCGTGGTGAAGACCGAGGGTGCCGTGGAGAAGGAGGGGCGTTTCTATTGCAGCCCCGAATGCGCCGACCACCACAAGGACGGCGCCGGCTGTCACCACGCCGGCTGCACCTGCCACGGCTGATGGTGCGACGACGATGGAGGGCGCCCGGCCGAGCCGGGCGCCCTCCTGTCACGACGTTCGGCGGTCAGCCGTTGACGAAGCAGCGGTGGCCGTAGGGGCCGGGGTGCGCACCGGGCGGGCACAGGCGCGGCCCGGCGCAACCGCCGAGCGACACGCAGGTGAGCGACAGGGCGATCAGGGCGATACAGAACTTCATCGAGGCCTCGGCAGGTTCGGTCAAGGGCGTCCCGAACCGTCAATGCCATGGAAACCATAACGGAATCAGAATCGGATGAGGCGGCCCTCATTCACGCCCGCATGCGCGTCCCCTGCGGGTCGAAGGCCGGGCCGTCGAGCCGGGTGGCAGGGCGCCGGTCGCCCATGATCTCGATCGTGAAGCCGCCCTGCGCCTCGGCCAGCGCCCGCGGCACGTAGCCGAGCGCCAGCGACCGCTCCACACCGTGGCCGTATCCGCCCGACGTCACGGCGCCGACGACGGTGCCGTCGTGGAAGATCGGCTCGTCGCCGATCGCGTCGGCGTGGTCGGCGTCGACCGCGAAGCCCACGAGGATCAGCGGTCCGCCGCCGCCGTCGCGCGCCGCCATCGCGGCCTCGCGCCCGATGAAACCCTCCCGGCGCCAGTCGACGAAGCGGCCGAGCCCCGCCTCGTCCGGGCCGTAGCCGGGCCGGAACTCGCGCGCCCAGGTGCCGAAGCCCTTCTCGAGCCGCAGGCTGTCGAGCGCCCGGGCGCCGACGAGCCTGAGCCCGAACGGCGCGCCGGCCTGGCGCAGCGCCGCGTAGAGGGCGCGCTGGTCGTCGGCCCGGCACCAGATCTCGTAGCCGAGGTCGCCCGTGAAGCTGACGCGGCCGACCAGCGCCCGCACCATGCCGACAGCGAGCGCCGCGAAGCTCATGAACGGGAAGGCCGCGCTGGCGAGGTCCTGCGCCACGAGCGTCTGCAGCAGGTCGCGGCTCCGCGGCCCGGCGACCGAGAAGCCGACCCATTCCGACGCGCAGGCGCGCACCGTGACGCCTGCCGTGAGGAAGGGCTCGAACCAGCGCAGGTAATGGGCCTCCGCCGCCAGCGTGCCGACGACGAAGAAGCGGTCGGCGGCGAGGCGCGCCACCGTGAAATCGCCGATGAGCTTGCCGCGCGGGTTCAGCATGGGGGAGAGCGCCATGCGCCCGGCGGGCGGCAGGCGCCCGGCCATGACCCTGTTCAGGAAGGCCTCGGCGGCGAGGCCGGTCACCTCGAACTTGCCGTAGGAGGAGATCTCGATCAGCCCGACGGCGTCGCGCACCGCGCGGCACTCGGCGCCGACCGTCGCGTGGGCCTCAGAGCGCAGGAAGGTGACGCTCTCCTCGGGCGCGCCGGGGGCCGCGAACCAGAGCGGGCTCTCGAGGCCCACATTGGCGCCGAAACGGGCCCCTTCGGCGGCGAGGAGGTCGTAGACCGGCGTCGTGCGCAGCGGCCGCGCGGCCGGCAGCTCCTCGTTGGGGAAGCGGATGCGGAAGCGCCGGGAGTAGTTCTCCCGCACCTTGGCGTTCGTGTAGGCCATCGTGGTCCAGTCGCCGTAGCGCGCCACGTCCATGGCCCAGACGTCGTGGCCGGGGTCGCCCTCGACCATCCAGTTGGCGAGCGCCAGGCCGACGCCGCCGCCCTGGCTGAACCCCGCCATCACGCCGCAGGCGACCCACATGTTGGGCAGGCCCGCGATGGGGCCGACCAGGGGGTTGCCGTCGGGCGTGAACGTGAAGGGGCCGTTGACGACCTTCTTCAACCCGGCCGTCGCGATGGCGGGGAAATGTGCGAAGCCGACGTCGAGGCTCGACGAGATGCGGTCGAGGTCGTCGGGCAGCAGGTTCTGGCCGAAGTCCCACGGCGTGACGCGCTCCGACCACGGCTTGCCCTCGCGCTCGTAGGTGCCCATCAGCATGCCACCCCGCTCCTGGCGCATGTAGATCTCGCCCTCGAAGTCGATGCAGTGGAGCTGCTCGGGCTGGCCGACGAGCTCCGGCATGTCCTCGGTGATGAGGTAATGGTGCTCCATGGCGAGCACCGGCAGCTCCAGCCCCACTATCCGGCCGACCTCGCGCGCCCAGAGACCCCCGGCGTTGACCACGTGTTCGGCCCGGACGGTCCCCTTCTCGGTGACGACGTCCCAGGCCCCGTCGGGGCGGCGGGCGAGGTCGGTGACGCGGCAGTGGCGCTCGATCGCGGCGCCGCGCCGCTGGGCCGCCTTGGCGTAGGCGTGGGTGACGCCGTAGGGGTCGACGTGGCCCTCGATCGGGTCATACAACGCGCCGACGAAATGGCGCTCGTCCATGAGGGGGAACAGGCGCTTGGCCTCCGCCGCCGAGACGAGTTCGAGGTCCATGCCGAGCGTGCGGCCGCGGGCCCGGACCATCTTCAGCCAGTCGAGCCGTTCGGGCGTGCCGGCCAGCATGATGCCGCCGGTGAGGTGGATGCCGCAGCTCTGGCCCGATTCCTCCTCGATCTCGCGGTAGAGCTGGATCGTGTATTGCTGGAGGCGGCTCAGCGTGGCGTCGCCGTTCACCGTGTGGACGCCGCCAGCGGCGTGCCAGGTCGAGCCCGCCGTGAGTTCCGCGCGCTCGATCAGCAGCGTGTCGCTCCAGCCCGCCTTGGCGAGGTGGTAGAGCACGCTGGCGCCGACGACACCGCCGCCGATGATGACGACCTGGGCCTGGGTCTTCATGGGGTTCTTCCGTCAGGAGCGAAGATGGAACTTCGATCAGGCTCATCTCGTGTCGAACAGATAGGACGATCGCCTCGCCGTGGCTCCCCTCATTTCGAGATGACGTCATCACCGGAGCGGCGAGCCTCCGCGATTTGACAGCCAATCTTCGATAGATTGGATCAGCTCGCCGATAGGCTGTCCCTCGATCTCTGCGTCTGAGTAGCTCCTCGATTGAAGCTCCACATAATTACCGGCCATGAAATCCACGAACTGGCTCCAAACGGCACCGGCTCCCGACGGCCTGATACCAGCTTCGACCGCCATCCAATTGCGCACTGCCGCCAGCGCTAGTTCTGGCTTGTTCTGATGGACAGCGATGTCGGAATTCGAAAGATCGGAGATCGCAGCTTGATAACGGTACTTTTCCGCTTCGAGAACCAGACATTTCTTTTCCGACCATTGCCCTGTTTTGAACAGTCGGCATCCGACGTCCAAGCCAAGCTCGAACGGCATGTTTAGACGGTAGAATTCACCTTTCTTCGCCGCCTGAAGACGAGAGAGGTCATGGATGGCGAACTTGCAGGACTCGATCAGCTCGATGATTTTGCTGACACGAGGCTCACCGGAATTCAGCCTCTCCAAAGCCAGCCTCGGCTGAAAACCCAAGAACATGATACAAAATACGATGGGCCGAAGGATGGAGTCATCCTCTTTATCGAATGGACAATTGATGAAGACGTTTTTGTCGAACGACATCATCGCGCATCCGGTAATTGCTCAGGTCCCCTGGGCAGGTACGCGGGTTCGGGCGGGCGGGAGAGGTCGGATTTTTCGGTCGACTCCAGCCTTGGGACGTGAATCAAGGGTGGCGTGAACACGCCCGCCGCCCCCACCGACAAGGATGCCCTGATCGCCGCTCTGTTGGAGCGGATCGAGGTGCTGGTGGCGCAGAATGCCGCCTTGATGGCCGAGAACGCGCGTTTGGCGGCGCGTGTCGCGGAGTTGGAGGCCAAGCTCGGCCTGCCGACGAAGACGCCGGACAACTCGAGCCTGCCGCCGTCGAAGGGGCAGAAGCCGTCGCTGGCCTCGGTTCCGAAGCGCAAGGGCAAGCCGCACTCCGGCGCCCATCGCCTGCTGCATCCCAACCCCACCCGCCACCACGACGTGCTAGCACTGTCGTGCCAGGCCTGCGGGGCCGACGTGTCGGGGGCGGAGCAGAGCCCCTGCGAGACCTACGACCGGGTGGAGATCCCGACGATCGAGCCCGACGTGACGCGCGTGTCGCTGCATGGCGGCATATGCCCGTGCTGCGCCAGGCGCTTCAAGGCGCAGGCGCCCGCAGGTCTGGAACCGGGCTCGCCGTTCGGCGCCAACATCCGCGCCTTCGTGATCTATCTGCGCGCGGTGCAGGGCATCCCGCTGGGGCGGTTGCGCGACGCGCTCCTCGACCTGTTCGGCCTGACGATCAGCGAGGGCGCGCTCGTCAACATGCTGTCGGCGGGCGCCGCGCCGTTCAAGGCCGCGGTGTCGCTCATCAAGGCGCGCCTGCTCGCCGGCACCGCGATCGCGTCCGACGAGACCGGCGTGCGGGTCGGCCGCGCCAACTGGTGGCTGTGGGTGTTCCATCACGGCGACAGCGCCGTCTTCGTCGCCGACGCCCATCGCTCCAAGGCGGTGGTGGAGGCCTTCCTCGGCGATCACCGCCCCGACTTCTGGACCTCGGACCGCCTCGGCGCTCAGGCGGGATGGGCCAGGAAGGAGCATCAGGTCTGCCTGGCGCACCTGATCCGCGACGTCCAGTACGCCGTCGAGGCCGGCGACGCGGTGCTGGGCCCCAGCCTGAAAGACCTGCTCGAACGGGCCTGCGCGATCGGGCGGCGGCGGGCAGACCTCAAGACCGCAACCCTGAAAACCTACGAGGCCGACCTGGAGCGTCGCCTCGACCGCATCATGGCGCTCGATCCTACCCATCCCGCCGGGATCAAGCTCAAACGCATGATCCTCAAGGTCCGAGCCCAGCTCTTCGTCTTCGTCCAGAACCGGGATCTGGAGGCCACGAACAACGGGTCGGAGCGCGCGCTGCGACCCTGCGCGGTCTACCGCAAGATCACCAACGGCTTTCGCCAGGAGTGGGGCGCTCATCTCTACGCCGACACCAGGTCCGTCATCGAGACCGCACGACGACGCGCCGTCCGCGCCATCGACGCCATCCGCCTCACGCTGAAAGGCGAGACGATCAGCCTGCCAGCTTGAACGGCATGTCGACCCCGTGAGCAATTACCGCATCCGAGTAGCTCAATCGTTGTCTTACAGTGCCATCCGGACGATGGATGTAGAGATCGGTATGTTCCCGTCGCGCCAGATCACGCGCGTAATCGACGGCTTCACTTTGAGATGCAAAGTTACGCGACGCCCGCGCCGCTCCAGAGCGTCTGACGCTCCAGCCGCCGTCGACCCGCGGCACGACGTGTCTGCCATTCCTCAGTGCCATCGTGCTCTCCGCACTCTATTCCGTCATTCTCGGCAAATCGTTCGTGTAGCACAAGCCAAAACCAATGGCCGCCTTTCGTCGACGGTGTTCCGCCTCGCCATCACGGCGCCTCCTCGACGTCCGCCTCGACGCGCGCGCCCTCGGCGAAGCGGCGGATCAGCCAGGAGCGGAACAGGGCCACGGCCTCGTCGAGGTCCTCGGGCGCCGTGACGAGGTAATAGCCGTAGCCCGAGGCGAGCCGCGTCTCGAAGGGGGCCACGAGCCGCCCCGCCGCGAGGTCGTCGCGGAACAGCACGGGGTCGACCAGCGCCAGCCCGTCGCCCGAGAGCGCGTAGTGGACGGCGAGTTGCGCCGTGTCGAAGACGAGGCCGCCGTCGACCACGAGGTCGGGGCGCCCCGCCGCCCGCGCCATCAGCCGCCACATGTGGCCGTGCGGCCGCCCGCCGAGGCGGACGTGGAGCAGGTCGTGCCGCGCCATCAGGGCCGGCAGGTCCGGCGCCCCGCCCGCCAGCGCCGCCGGCGCGCAGACCACCGCCAGCCGCTCCATCCAGAGGAGGTCGTTGATGGCGTCCGACACCTTGGGCTCTGAATACGCCACCGCGAGCGCGGCCTCGCCCTGGGCCTCGCCCGGGGGGCGCGACGCGATCTCGATGCCCAGCGCCGGGTGTTCGGCGCGGAAGTCGCGCAGGATCGGCACGGCCAGCTGCAGCGCGAAGGTCGGCGGCAGCGCCAGCCGCAGCATGCGCCGCGGCGTGCCGCGTTCGGCGATGATCTCGCCGAGCGCCCCGTCGATGCGGTCGAAGCTCCGCGTCACGGCGGGGAGGAGGTGCCGGCCCGCCTCGGTCAGGACGAGCTGCCCGGGGCGGCGTTCGAAGAGCGGCACGCCGAGGAAGCGCTCGAGCGCGATGACGTGCCGGCTCACCGCGCTCTGGGCGACCGTGAGCGAGGCCGCCGCCCCGGTGAAACTGCCGAGCCGCCCGGCGGCCTCGAAGGCGCGCAGCGCGTTGAGCGGCAGCCATTGCCGGTCCATCGCGCTGAGGCTGCCGGGGCGGGCCTTCAAGGGTCAGCCGATGCGGGTGCGGGCGAGGAGGTCCTCGGCGAGGTCGAAGCCGAGTCCCGGCCGCTCGCCGAGGACGATCTCGCCCCCGGCATCCACCCGCAGCGGCTCGGCGAGCACGAAGTCGCGCCGGTCGAGGCTCCATTCGGGCGGGTCGAACGGGTATTCGAGGAAGGGCGCGTCGCCGACGCCGGCCACGAGATGGGCGTTGGCGAGCACGCCGATGCCGTTGGTCCAGGTGTGGGGCGTGAAGGCCAGGTTGTGGGCCTCCGCCATGGCGGCGATCCGGCGCAGCCCCGTGATGCCGCCGACGAGCGCCGCATCGGGCTGGAGCACGTCGAGGCAGCCCTCCGCGATGAGGTCGCGGAACTCGTAAAGTTCGCGCGTCATCTCGCCCCCGGCGATGCGCACGTCGAGGGCGTCGCGCAGGCGCCGCATCCCCTCCCGGTCGCCGCGATGCAGGGGCTCCTCCATCCAGTAGACGCCGATCCGCTCGAGCTCGCGCCCGACCTGGAGCGCGTCCTTGAGGGTCCAGGACGGATAGGCGTCCCAGGACATGCGCCAGCCCTGGTTGCAGTCGACCATCAGGTCGAGCTTCGTCCCGACCCGCGCCCGCACGGCCTCCAGCGCCGCGATGTCGGCGCGCCAGTCGCCGCGGTGGAAGCGGATCTTCAGCGCCGGAAAGCCCAGCGCGAGATAGCGCTCGGCGGCGTCGGCCAGTTCGGCGGGCGACCGCAGCGTGCCCGACGACGCGTAGGCGCGCACCCTGCCGCCGCTCCGGCCGCCGAGCAGCCGCCACACCGGCTGGCCGGTGAGCTTGCCGGCGAGGTCCCACAGCGCCAGGTCGAGCGGCCAGGGTCGGCCCCAGTGGAACTGGATGTTGTCGAGGATGCGCCAGTGGCGCTCGATCGCCAGCGCGTCCTCGCCGACGAAGAGGTGTTCGTGGCCCGCGAAGCCCAGCATGGCGTCGCCCGACGCGACGCCGGTCACGCCGACGTCCGTGTGCACCCGCACGATCGTGGCGTCGAAGGCGGTGCGCGGCTGTGTGTCCCAGCTGGCGTTGAACGGGGGATCGAGCGGCAGCCGGTGATACGAGATGGCGATCCCGGTGATCTTGGCTTGGGCCGGCATCATCGGTCTCCCCCGCGGCTCTCGCCGGATCGCTCCGTCCCGGACGGGACGTTCAACGATACGCCGTCCAGACGGTCTTCAGGTCGGTGTATTTGTCGATGGCGTGGGGCGAGCGGTCGCGTCCGAAGCCCGATTGCTTGAATCCGCCGAAGGGCGTCGCGAGCGACGACTTGTCGAAGCAATTGACCCAGACGGTGCCGGCCCGGATCGCGGAACTCAGCCGGTGGGCCGCGTGCATGTCCTCGGTCCAGACCGCGGCGGCGAGGCCGTAGACGGTGCCGTTGGCCATGCGGACCGCCTCGGCTTCGTCGTCGAAGGGCGTCACCGTCAGGACCGGCCCGAAGATCTCTTCCTGGAAGATGCGCGACCCGGGCGCCGCGTCGTCGAGGATGGTCGGCGCCACGTAATAACCGCCGGTATCGGCCAGCGCCCGCTCGCCGCCGCAATGGACGCGGGCACCCTCGCGCCGGCCGATGTCGACGTAGGAGAGGACGCGCTCCATGTGGCGCCCGTCGATCATCGCGCCCATGCCGGAGGCCGGGTCGAGCGGGTGGCCGAGCGGGATGCCGGCCCGCTGCACGGCTGAGATCTTCTCGACCAGGGCCCCGCGCACGGAGCGATGCACGATGAGGCGCGAGCCCGCGTGGCAGGTCTCGCCCTGATTGTAGAAGATGCCCCAGGCGATGCCGGACGCGGCGGCGTCGAGGTCGGCGTCCGGCAGCACGACATGCGGGCTCTTGCCGCCGCATTCGAGCGCCACGCGCTTCATGTTGCTCTCGCCGGCGTAGCGCATCACCAGCTTGCCGACCTCCGTCGAGCCGGTGAAGCTGACCATGTCGACGTCCGGATGCAGCGCCAGCGGCCGGCCGACGGCCTCGCCGAAGCCGGGCAGGACGTTGAGCACGCCGTCCGGGATCCCGGCCTCGGCCGCCAGCGCCGCCAGGCGGATGGCGGAGAGGGAGGATTGTTCGGCGGGTTTCAGCACGACGGAATTGCCCGCCACCAGCGCCGGGCCGATCTTCCAGGCCGAGATGATGAGCGGGTAGTTCCAGGGCACGATCGCCGCCACGACCCCGAGCGCCTCGCGGCGCACCAGGGCGACGTCCTTCGGGCCGACCGGCGCGGCCTCGTCGGGGCGCTTGTCGGCGAGTTCGCCGTAATATCCGATGCAATCGGCCGCGAAGGGCACGTCGACGGCCAGCGAATCGCCGATCACCTTGCCGACGTCGAGCGTCTCCAGCAACGCCAGTCCGTCGAGGTCGGCGCGGATCAGCTCGGCGAAGCGCAGCATGACGCGCTTCTTCTCGATGGGCGTCCGGTCCCGCCAGCGGCCGTCCTCGAAGGCGCGGCGCGCCGACGCCACGGCGGCATCGACGTCGGCCGAGGCCGCATCGGCCACCTCGGCGACGATCCGGCCGTCGATCGGCGAGGTGCGGGCGAAGGCGCGGCCGGAGGCGGCCGCCACGTAGCGCCCGTCGACGAAGGCGCGGCCCTCGATGCGGAGCGCCGCGGCGCGATCCTCCCAGCCGGAGCGGGTCGTGGGGCGATCGGACATCATGGGCCTCGGGGCGCGGGTCAGGCGGCGAGCGTGGCGCGGGCGAGGCCGAGGAGGTCGGCTTCGGCGGCGTCGCGGCGGGTGGAGCGGACCATGGCGATGTTCTCGGGGCGGCCGATCTGGGCGGCCAGGGCCTCGGGCGTGACGCCGTCGAAATCCGGCCCGAGCGAGGGCGAGAGGCCGGCGCGCCTCATGAGGTCGCGATAGGCCGCGATGAAGCCGTCCGCCGTGGCCTCCGCCCTCATGGCGGCGGCGCAGCGCCCGAAGGCCGCTTCGTTGCCGGCGACCACCCAGGGCAGCGACGCCAGCAGGGCGACGCCGACGGCGCGTCCGTGGTGGATGGGGCGCAGCGAGGCGAGGGCGTGGCCGATCGCATGCGCGATGGCGGTGCCGCCATTGTCGATGGCGACGCCGGCCAGCGCCGCCGCGCGCTGCAGCCCCTCGCGGGCCGCGATGTCCCGCGGGTCGCGCACCGCGGCCTCGAGGTGGCGCGCCACGAGCGCGATGGCCTCGTGGGCGTAGAGGTCGTTGGCCGCGTGGGCGTTGCGGTTGGTGGCGGCCTCGACGGCATGGACCAGGGCGTCGAGCCCGGTGGCGGCGGTGAGGGCGGGCGGCAGCGACAGGGTCAGTTCGGGGTCGAGGACGACGTCGTCGGGCTTCAGCTCCTCGCCCCAGAACCACAGTTTGGCGCCGTCGGCGCCCGACAGGATGGCGGTGCGGGTCGTCTCGGACCCGGTGCCGGAAGTCGTGGGGAGCACGATCGTCTTGAGCCGGGCCGCCGGCAGCGGCGCGGCGCACAGCGCATAGCGCGCCACCGATGCGGTGTCGCCCGCCGCCGCGGCCGCCGCCTTGCCGAGGTCGAGCGCCGACCCGCCGCCGAGCGCCACGAGGAGCCGCGCGCCCATCTCGCGGGCGAGATCCGCCGCCGCGTCCGCCTGGGCGATCGTCGGGTCGCTCTTGATGTCGGTGAAGACCGCCACCGTGAAGCCGCCGTCGCGGAGGATCGCGGCGGTCTCGTCGACGAGGTCCATCGCCTTCAGGCCCGGATCGGCCACCAGCAGCACGGACGATCCGGGCCGGACCAAGCCCGTCGCCCGGTCGGCCAGCGTCCGGCGGGCGCCCGCGCCGAGCGTCATGCGCGGCACCCGCGCGAGTTCGAACGTCGCCATCCCGTTCCGACCCCGGCTCGAGCGCGCGAGCCGGATGGACCGCGTCGCCGTCGCATGGGACGCGATGCGTCCCCGCTGCGGCAAGACGAGAAACGAGATGGCCGGGTCTGATATTCAGAAGACGCGAGGCGACGGCCGGTGGCGTCCGCGGATCAGACCGGCGTCACGAGGGCGACGACGATCGTGGCGCCCAGCATGACGGCCGTGGCGATCCAGCCGAGGCCACGCCGGGCCATCGTCAGGTCTCGCGAGGTGCCGGTCCGCGCCGAGCGCTGCGCAAGGTGGATGTCGGGCATCGGGGCGATCTCGTCGGGATCCCAGGCCGAAGGCGCCTGGGCTGCGTCCCTCAACGTCCCGTCGCGTGGATCGGTTGCCTCGACTTCAACGCGACGTGGAGCGCTTGCGCCGCAGCAGGAGCATCCAGCCGATGCCGATCAGCGCCACCACCACCGTGGCGCTGATGAAGACGCCCTGGCCCAGCGCCAGGAGCCGCGGCGCGATGGTGAGGGTGAAGGCCGCCACCACCATGGCGATGGCGAGGCGGGTGGCGGCGAGTTCGATGCCGTGGATGAGCTGGTCGAGCCCCTTGATCTCGATCTCGACCGTCATCTTGCCCTGCTTCAGCCGCACCAGCAGGAGGTGGACCAGGGCGGGCAGGTCGTTGACGGCGGAGAACAGGCCGGCCCCCATGCCGGCCATCTTCTTCTTGAAGCCTTCGAACGAGAACCGCGCCTTCATGTTCTGCTGGACGGTGGGCCCGGCGGCGGTGAACAGGTCGAACTCCGGGTCGAGCTGTCGCATCACGCCGTCGGCCGAGACGAGGCTCTTGAACAGGATCGCGAGGTCGGTCGGCATGGCGAGGTCGTTCTCGCGCGCCATCGTCATGAAGTCGGTCAGCACCATGGCGAGGTTGAGGTTCGCCCCCGAGTGGCGCTGCACGAAGCCGTGGGCGGCGCCGTCGAGCTTGGCGAGGTCGGGGGCCGACGAGCCGCTCCAGTCGATCAGCACGGCCATCAGCCCGTCGGCGTTCTGGCCCAGCATGGCGCCGATCATCATGAGGAGCTGGTCGCGCCGCTTCTGCGACAGCCGGCCGATCATGCCGAAGTCGAGGAAGCCGATGCGGTTCCCCTCCATGGCGAGGATGTTGCCGGGATGCGGGTCGGCGTGGAAGATGCCCTCGATCAGGGCCATCTGCAGGAACGCGTCGGTCCCCTTCTGCGCCAGCAGCGGCTTGTCGTAATGGCCGGCGTCGAGGCGCGGATGGTCGGTCAGCGGGATGCCGTGCAGGAACTCCTGCACCAGCACGCGCTCGGTCGTGTGCTCCCAGTGGATGCGGGGGAACACGATGTCCTCCCGGTCAGCGAAGAGTGCGGCCAGCATCTCGCAATTGCGGGCCTCGCTGACGAGGTCGAGTTCGCCGTTGATGCCCGCCGCGAGGTGGCGCATCTGCTCCTGCGGCCTGTAGCGGGCGATCTCGGGCCATTCGCGCTCGACGATCCGGGCGCCGTTGCTCATCAGGCGCAGGTCGGCCTCGATGATCTTGCGCAGACCCGGACGCAGCACTTTGACCACCACCTCCTCGCCGGTCTTGAGCCGCGCCTTGTAGACCTGGGCGATGGAGGCCGAGGCGATCGGGTTCTGGTCGAACTCGCCGAAGATGGCCTCGGGCGGACCGCCGAGGTCCTCCTCGAGCTGCGGCCGGATCTTCTCCCAGGCCACGGGCGACACCTGGCTGTGCAGGCGGCCGAGCTCGTCGGTCCATTCCGGGGTGAGGAGGTCCGAGCGGGACGCCAGGATCTGTCCGAGCTTGATGAAGGTCGGCCCCAGCGCCTCGATGGCGCGGCGCGCGCGCTGGGGAGGCGACAGCCGCGCCACGTTGGGGAAGGAGGCGTTGCGGGCCGCCATCCGGGCGATGGCCTGGAGCCCCAGCCTGTCCACGACCTTGTTGAAGCCGAAGCCGATGAGCACGCCGGCGATGACGAAGAGTCGGCGGCGATCGCGCGCGGCCACGAATGCGGTCTTGAACATGCGTTCGGACTAGGCCTCGACTGCGTTCAGCGTGTGACGGTCTGGCGCGCCGCAGGATCTCGGCACCCACCATCGAGCGAAGTCTGCGGCGCGGCTCGATGTTCCGCCACGGCCCTCGGGGACGGCGAAACGGCGTGAGGCCGCCGCGTGCCGCGCGACGACGCGGGCGCGGCATCTCGGTTCGACCGTCCCCACGCCGCCCGCGAGTTGACGGCGCGGGCGCGATGGTGCGAGACGCCACGGCCCCCCGCCCACCACCGCGAGCCATCGGCATGCCCCAGACCCTCGACCTCCTCTGCCTGGGGAACGCCATCGTGGACGTCCTCGCCACCGTCGACGACGCCTTCCTGGGCGCGCGCGAGATCGCCAAGGGCGGCATGAACCTCATCGACGAGGGGCGGGCGGAATCGCTCTACGCCGCCATGGGCGAGACCCTGATCGTGTCGGGCGGTTCGGCCGCCAACACCGCCGTCGGGGCGTCGAGGCTCGGCGCCGCCGCGGGCTTCATCGGCAAGGTGCGCGACGACGAGGTCGGCGGCTATTTCACGGCGGACCTGCGGTCGACCGGCGTCGCCTTCGACACCGCCGCCGCGACCGTCGGGCCGGTGACGGCGCGCTCCTACATCCTGGTGACGCCCGACGGCCAGCGCACGATGAACACCTATCTCGGCGCCTGCCAGAACCTCACCGTCGACGACGTCGACGCCGATCGCGTGGCCGCCGCCGGCATCACCTACCTCGAAGGCTACCTCTGGGATCCGCCCCACGCCAAGGACGCCTTCCGCAAGGCCTCGGCCCTGGCGCATGGCGCGGGACGCCGGGTGGCGCTGTCGCTGTCGGATTCCTTCTGCGTCGGCCGCTACCGCGACGAGTTCCTCGATCTCATCCGATCGAAGGAGGTCGACATCGTGTTCGCCAACGAGGCCGAACTCCTGGCGCTCTACGAGACGGGCTCCTTCGACGACGCCGTCGCGGCGCTGCGCGCCGATTGCGGGCTCGCCGCCGTGACGCGCGGGGCCGAGGGCGCCGTCGTGGTCGAGGCCCGGGGGGTCCGGGCCGTGCCGGCCGCTCCTGTCGAGGCCGTGGTCGATTCGACCGGCGCGGGCGACCTCTTCGCCGCCGGCTTCCTCGCCGCACTGGCGCGGGGGCGGGACGCGGGGGATTGCGCCCGGCTCGGCGCCCTGGCGGCGGCCGAGATCATCGGCCACGTCGGCGCCCGCCCGGTCGCGGACCTCGCCGCCCTGGCCAGGGCGCAGGGCCTCATGGACTGATCCCCTCGCCGACGCATTGTTCGGGCGGCGTGCCGTTCAGGCGCCGCGCCGTCCCTTGGCGAGCAGGGCGGGGAGCGTGCCGATCAGCGTCCCCGAATCGAATGGCTTCTCCCAGAGGACGATGTCCCGATAGGCGTCGGGGATCGACGTCCGCCCGTAGCCGCTGGCGAAGACGAAGGGCTTGCCGCGCGCCATCAGCATGTCGGCCACCGCATAGGCGGCCTCGCCGTGCAGGTTGATGTCGAGCACGGCGGCGTCCACCCGCTCGGAGGCGAGGAGCGCCAGCGCCACTCGGCCGTTCGGCGCGGGGCCCACCACCGACGCGCCGGCGTCGCGCAGGGCCGCCACGATGTCGTCCGCGATGAAATAGGTGTCCTCCACGACGAGGATTCTGCAATCGATCAGCCGCTCGTCCGTCGCGGGTGGGGGCATCGCGTGTCCTGGTGTCAAGGGCACCCCGGCGTGGCCCGGGCGGCGGCGTCCGTGAAGATCGGTCGATCGGGGAGGCTGCCGGCCGCAGCATAGCGCAGACGCGGCCGTCCGGATCGTCGAAACTGGAATTGATACCAGTGGTCGAAGCTCTCGACTGCTGGCAAGCGCGAAGGCGCCGCCGCCGCTCATGCGGCGTCACCCGACATCGACGAGTCATCGTCGATGTCGGCCGGCATGATGGCGCGATCGCCGCGGGATGGCGCGGCGCCGTCGGATGGCCCATGGTGTCCTCCCGCGGCTCCTGGACCGTCCCCGTGTCTCCCTTCCCCAGCCTCAGGGCCGCACTGCTGTCGAACGACGAGGCGGCGCGCGTCATCGTCTTCGAGGACGTGGAACTCGCGATCCGCATCGGCGCCTTCGCGGCCGAGCGGCAGGGGCCGCAGCGGGTTCGGATCTCGGCCGAACTGCTCGTCGTCCCGCCGGCCCCGCTCGGCGCCGACGACCTCTCCGAGGTGGTGGACTACGACGCCATCCACCGGAACATCGCGGCGCTCGCCGATGCGCCCCACGTCGACCTGCAGGAGACGCTGGCCGAGCGCGTGGCGGCGCTCTGCCTGGCGCCGCGCGACGTGGCCGCCGTCGAGGTCTACGTCCGCAAGGTCGACGTCTACCCCGACTGCCGCAGCGTCGGCATCCGCGTCCTGCGCACGCGGCGCGGGTCAGACGGTGGAGGTCCCGGCGACACAGCCCCCGCGTGATCGCATGGCCGCCATCGTGAGACGACACGTCTGATTCATCATGAGCGGCCTATAAGTCTGACGAGAGCCCGCCGAAGACCCTTCCACCACCGCAGATCGAGAGACTGCGCCCGCGCTCGGCACACGGGGATCCCGAGGCCAGACATCCCGGCGTGACGGCCTCGTCCGAGGCGGACGCCACGCGGACGTATGCCGGGGAGATCCACGGTCCGCGGACGAGCCCCCCGGTCGCCGACCGCGCGAGTCCATGACCGTTGCCACACTGCCGGCGTCCCAGCCGCTGAACTTCCGCCTGATCGCCCTGATCGTGGCCAGCGCCATGTTCATGGAGCAGCTCGACGCCACGATCCTCGCCACCGCGCTGCCCACCATGGCGCGCGATTTCGGCGTGGCGGCACCCAACATGAGCGTGGCCCTCACCTCCTACCTGCTCAGCCTGGCGATCTTCATCCCGGCGAGCGGCAAGGTGGCGGACAAGTTCGGCGCCCGCACGGTCTTCGCCGGCGCCATCGCGGCCTTCATGCTGGGGTCGATCCTCTGCGCCCAGGCACCGAACCTCACGCTGTTCGTCGCGGCCCGGGCCTTCCAGGGGCTCGGCGGCGCCATGATGATGCCGGTCGGCCGCCTGGTCCTGCTGCGCTCGGTCGAGCGCAAGGACCTCGTCTCCGCCATGTCCTGGCTGCTCGTGCCCGCCATGATCGGCCCGATCGTCGGGCCGCCGGTCGGCGGCTTCATCGTCACCTACCTCGACTGGCGCTGGATCTTCTACATCAACATCCCGATCGGGCTGCTCGGCCTGGGCCTCGTGCTGCGCTTCATCGCCGACACGCACGGCGAGGCCGCCGGCCCCTTCGACTGGACCGGCATGGCGCTCTCGGGCGTGGCGCTCGGGTGCCTCTTCTTCGGCTTCGAGCTCGCCAGCCACCCGGATTTCGCGCCCGTGGTGATGGCGTTGCTGGCCGGGGGCTTCGTCTTCGGCTTCGTCTACGTCCGCCATGCGCGGCGCACCGCCGACCCGATCATGGACCTGTCGCTGATGCGGCTGCCGTCCTTCGGGACGTCGGTGATCGCCGGCTCCCTGACGCGCATCACCCAGGGCGCCCAGCCCTTCCTGCTGCCGCTGATGCTGCAGCTCGATTTCGGGCTCACGGCGGCGCAGAGCGGCGGCATCGTCATCGCCACCGCGCTCGGCTCCATGTCGATGAAGGCCTTCGCGCCGGGCATCCTGCGCCGCGCCGGCTTCCGCACGAGCCTCATCGTCAACGGGATCATCGCGAGCTGCGGCTACGCCTGCTGCGCGGCCTTCCGCCCCGACTGGCCCGTCTCGGCGATCTTCGCCATCCTGATGCTCTGCGGCTTCTTCATGTCGTTCCAGTTCACCGCCTACAACACGGTGGCGTACGACGCCGTGCCGCCGTCGCGCATGAGCGCCGCCACGGGCTTCTACACGACGTTCCAGCAGCTCATGCTGTCGGTCGGCATCTGCACGGCGGCGCTGGCCCTCGAAGCCTCGATGGTGCTGCGCGGCCATGCCCATCCGCAGCTCGGCGACTTCTCGGCCGCCTTCCTGGTCGTCACCGCCATCTCGCTCTCGGCCACGGTCTGGAACCTGCGCTTCGCGCCCGGGGCCGGCGCCGAGATCAGCGGTCACCGGCGCCCCCGGGTGGTGACGGCGGCGGCGCTGAACGACGGCTACGACCGCACCGAATCGGCTTGAACCGGCCCCGCGATCCGTCCGGCCCGCTGCCGGCGAGCCTCGACATCGACCCCGTGCGGCGCCGCGTGCGCCTGTCGCCGACCGATTCCGCCTTCGTCCAGGACCCCTACCCGGCCTATCGGGCCATCCGCGACGCCTGCCCGGTCTTCTGGTGGGTGGACTACGGCCATTGGTGCTGCGCCGAGGCCGCGACCGTCGACGCCCTGTTCCGCGACCGCCGCTTCGGCCGCGAGGTCACCCATCTGGCGAGCCGCGAGTCGCTCGGCTGGCCGCCGGTGCCGGAGCACACCCGCGCCTTCCACGCGCTCGACGCCCTGTCGATGCTGGAGCGCGAGCCGCCGGCCCACACGCGGCTGCGCCGGCTGGTGAACCGCGCCTTCGTGTCCCGCGCCATCGATCGCCTGCGTCCACGCATCGCGGCCCTGGCCGAAGCCCTCATCGACGCGATGCCGGCGGCGGGCACCTTCGACCTCCTGCCGGCCTTCGCCGAGCCGATCCCCGTGGCCGTCATCGCCGATCTGCTGGGGGTCCCGGCCGAGGACGCGCCGAGGCTGCTGGGCTGGTCGCACCGCATGGTGGCGATGTATCGCCCCGCCCGGAGCCGCGCCGACGAGGACGCCGCCGTCGCCGCCACCCTCGCCTTCTCGGCCTACCTGCGGGGCCACCTCGCCGTGCGGCGCGCGCGGCCCCGCGACGACCTCCTCTCCGTCCTGGCCCAGGCGGGCGACGAGATCGACGAGGCGGAGGCGGTCGCCAACGCCGTGCTCCTGCTCAATGCCGGCCACGAGGCGACGGTCCACGCGATCGGCAACGCGGTGGCGACCATCCTCGGCGCCGGGTGCGACGTCGCCGCGCTCTTCGCCACCCCCGACGGGATCGCCGCGACCGTGGAGGAGACGCTCCGCTTCGAGCCGCCGCTGCACCTCTTCACCCGATACGCGCTGGAGCCGGTGAGCGTCGCGGGCGTCGACCTCGCCTTGGGCGACCGCATCGGGCTCCTGATCGGCGCCGCCGACCGCGATCCCGCCCGCTGGCCGGATCCGGACCGGTTCGACCCCGGCCGCGCCCCGGCGCCTCACGTCGCCTTCGGCGGCGGCCTCCACTTCTGCCTCGGCGCGCCCCTGGCCCGGCTCGAGCTCCAGGTGGCGCTGCCGATGCTCTTCGCGCGGCGTCCACGGCTCCGCCTGGCGGAGGCGCCCCGCTTCGCCGACCGCTACCACTTCCGCGGTCTCGAGCGGCTGCGGGTCGCCACGGGTTGAACAGCGGTCGGGGTGCTCGCTTGCGTTGACAAGACCACACCCGTCCATGATCATCAAATGATGGTTTTGGGACGAGTCGTCGCGCGGTCGCGGCGACCGTCCGGTTTCGCATCAGAGCGTCGACCGCGGGCCGATCTTTCCCGTCTCCCCAGCACGAGGCTTGCATGCCCGACTGCGGTGCCGTCTGTCTCCCATCCGACGGCTTGACCCTGCGACGACCACCGACCCGCGTCGGGGAGTGTCGGCCTCTCGGGGCCTCCCGTGCCTGAGGACCGCGGGGGCGGGCGGGACACGAGCCGCGACGGACTGCGCAACATCGTCGAGAGCTTCGTGCTGACGAACTTCCGGCCGGTCTGAGTCTTCGTCAAGAGCGCCTCACTCCGCCGAGGCCGGCACGGCGGCGAGCTGCGCGGCGCGGTCGCGCGCGAGGCGGGTCGCCAGCGCGTCGGGCGGGAGCGAGGGATAGCGGACCTTGGCGAAGCCCACCCAGGCGTCGCGGTAGCGCGCCCAGGCCCGCCCGGCCGCGGCGAGTCCCGCCGCCGTCAGCGTCGTGGTCCGCGCCAGCGCCGGCGCGCGCGCCATCAGCCCCGCGTCCGCCGCGGCGAGCGCCGATCCGGCGGCCGTCGCGTCGGCCGCCGAGGCCCGCGCGATCGTCCCCGCCTCAGCGGCGGCGAGGAGGTCCATGAAGGCCCGTTCGGCCCGCTCCTCGACCGCCACCACGGCGGCCTCGCGGTCCGGGCCCGACCGGTCGACCTCGTCCTGCCCGCGCGCGTCGACGAAGGCCGCCGCGGCCCGCCTCAGAGGCGCGAAGGCCGCCCGCTCGGCCGGACTCCAGCCGGACGACAGCGCCGCGAAGGCCCGCGCGCGGTCCGACCGCGCGACGAGCTGGCCGTGGTCGGCGCAGACGCCGCGCATCAACGCGCTCCGGGCGTCGTCGCAGAGGCTGAAACTCGTGCCCGTCCAACCCGCGGCGGCGAACCCGGCGAGGTGGCGGACGCGGGCGTCGACCTCCGCCGGTGCCCCGCCGGCGCGGCAGGCGAGGGCCGTCGCGAGCGACAGGTTGCGCGCCGCGCCGAGGCCGTTGGCGTAGACCATCATGAGGCTGCGGTCGCCCGTGAAGCCGAAGTCGGTCACCTGCGGGTCGGCGGCCCGCGTCTCGACCGCGGCGCAGAGGCGCGCCATCGCGGGATCGGCCGGGCGCCCGATCCCGAAGTAGAGCGCCTCGGACGAGCAATCGACGAGCGCCGATGCCTCGGCGGGCGTGGGCGCATCGCCGGGCGGCACCGCCTCGCCCTCGAGCTTGCGGCAGATCGCCCGCGATGCCGCATAGGACGCGGTCCTGGCGGCCACAGGATCGTCCGCCCAGTCGACCGTCGCGGCCCGGACCGACCCGGCCGCGAGTGCCGCGGCCAGGAGAGCCGGCACGGCGAGGCATGTCCCGGCGCGGGGGTTCCGCCTGAGCATGTCGGTCTCGCCGCTACACGGCGTCGAGGTCGTGCTCGGTGTTGTCGAGCACGGCGTTCATGGCGGCGCGGGCCCCGCCGCGGTCGCGCCGCCGCAGCGCGTCGAGCACGGCGCGGTGGGCCGCGACCGAGCGCGCCTGGTCGCTCGTCACGCTGTTGGTGGCGCGCAGCGAGGCCCGGAGCGCCGCCGCGATGGTGGCGACGAGCCCGTCGAGCACCACGTTGCGGGAGGCCGCGATGATGCCGCCGTGGAAGGCGAGGTCGGCCTCGCAGCAGGCCTCGATGTCGCGGGGAGCGGCCTCCGCCATGGCGTCGAGCGAGGCCGCGAGGGCGTCGAAGTCCGCGTCCGTCGCACGCGCGGCGGCGAGTTCGGCCGCCGCCGGCTCGATGATGCGGCGGGCCTCGAGCAGGCCCGCCATCAGCGGCCTGTCGTGCAGGATGTCGGGATGCCAGGCGAGGAGGTCCGGGTCGAGCATGTGCCAGTCGACCCGCGGTCGGATGCGGGCGCCGACGCGCTGCCGGCTCTCGATCAGCCCCTTGGCGGCCAGCGTCTTCACCGCCTCGCGCACCGACGAGCGGCTGACGTCGAAGCGCGCCGCCAGAAGGTCCTCGTTGGGCAGGGCCTCGCCGGGCGCCAGGGCGCCGCCCAGGACCTCGCGGGCGAGCGTGCCGACGATCTGGCCGTGGATGCGGGCGCCGGTGGGCTTCGACGGGCTGATCGGACTCTCCAGGACGCGCGGCGCCGGACACCCGCGGTGGCCACGCGGTTCGATTTCCATCCGCCATCGTGTTCTGCCGCCATCGCCCCTGAAGCGCAAGGCCGCGCCGGGCCGTGGGGTCGGCCGCCCTCCGCGGCTTTCGCTGGAGCGCCGGGGCGGGTTCCGGTACACCGATGCGGGCCGCGGGGCGGGCGCCATCGCCGGTCAGCGCCGGCCTCGCCATGCGGGCCCGGTCCCGATCTGCTCGCATCGGGAGGGAAGCCCAGCGTGACGTCAGAGTGGAACGGCCGGCCCCACTACAATTACAAGGCGCCGCTCGACGCGGACGCCGCGGCCCGCACCGATCCCCTGCTGTCCAGCCTCATCGCGACCCGCGCGTTCGGGCGCTTGCGCAACGTGCGATTCCTCGGCGGCATCGACTACGCCCGCATCCCCGCCCCCAACGGCCGGCCCGGCAGCCGCCGCTACACGCGCTACCAGCACAGCCTCGGCGTGGCGCGGCTGGCGCTGCTCTACGCCGACCTGCGCGGCCTGCCCCCCGACGAGCGCCGGCTGATCGGCGCCGCGGCCCTGCTGCACGACATCGGGCACGCGCCGCTGTCCCACTCGCTCGAACCCGTGTTCAAGGAGGCGTTCGGCATCGACCACCACGGCGCCACGGCCGACATCCTGCTGGGGCGCGTGCCGCTCGGCCACGACGTCCATGCGCTGCTGCGGGGCGCCGGGCTCGACGTGATGCGGCTCGTGGCCGTGATCGACGGCCGCGAGCCGGGGCACGACGGCTTCTTCGGCGGCCCGATCAACTTCGACACGATCGAGGGCATCCTGCGCTCCCACACCTACGACCCGGCGGCCCCGAAGCTGTCGCCCGAGACCGTGATGCTGGCGGCCACCCGCCGCGCCGGCACCGAGGACCGCGACAGGGTCGACGAGTTCTGGCGCTGCAAGGACATGGTCTACGGCCACATCATCAACTGCGAGGCGGGCCTGCTGGCCGACGCCGTGTGCCAGGACGCGATGCGCCGCGCGCTCGGGCGCTTCTCCCGCGATGACTACTTCGCCACCGAGCGGCGGCTCTTCGCCAAGCTGCCCCACCTGCGCGCGCTGCTGACCGGGCCGCAGTTCGAGCGCGAGGCGCGGCGCATCCTCACCGGGCCGCTCCGCGCCCGCACCCGGCGCTTCTTCACCGACCCGACGAGCGATTTCTTCGCGCGCGACGACGCGGCCCGCTACCGACAGCAGCGCTCCGAGCGCATCCTCGAGGTGAGCGAGCTCAGCGACGAGCGGATCGAGGAGCTGCGACAGGACCTGTTCAATGACGCACGCGGCGATCGCGAAGGCCCGGACCTACTCTGATGCCCGGCTCGGCGAGCTCCGGACGCTCGTCGGCCCGGCGGTCCCGCCGGAGGCCGTCGTGGTGGCCTGTGGCTCCTTCGCCCGGCGCGAGGCCTGCACGGCCTCGGACCTCGACTATTTCATCATCCGGCGCGACGACGGCGACGCGGCCGAGCCCGGCTGGGCGGCGAGGCTCCACGCGACGCTGAAGGGCGCCGTCCCGGTCGAGGCCGCGCGCGGCGGCCCCTTCACGGCCATCGAGCGCCTGCCCGACATGGTGCGCAACATGGGCGGCCAGGACGACACCAACCAGCGCCTGACGCGCCGCATGCTGTTCCTGCTCGAAGGCGAGCCCTTGAGCGACGCCGCGGGGTTCCGCGCCGCACGCCGCATCCTGCTCGAGCGCTACATCGCGGCCCGGGTCGGCGACGGCATGCTGCCGCTGTTCCTGCTGAACGACCTGATCCGCTACTACCGCACCATCGCGGTCGACTACGAGTACAAGACCGGGGAGGCCGACAAGCCCTGGGGCCTGCGCAACCTGAAGCTCGTCTTCTCGCGCAAGCTCCTCTACGCCAGCGGTCTCTTCGCGCTCGGCGCCACGCGCGACGGGCCGGCCGCCGCCAAGGTCGACCGGCTCGAGGCGCTGCTCGGCCTGACCCCGCTCGACCGCATGGCGGAGATCTGCGGGGCCGCCGCCGTCGCGCCCGTGCTCGACGCCTACGATCATTTCCTGGCGCGGCTCGCGGAGCCCGGCGTGCGCCACCACCTCGAATGCCTCACCCGCCGCGAGCGCGGCGACCCCGTGTTCCGCGACCTGAAGGACGCCGGCTACGGCTTCACCCGCGACCTCGCGGCGCTCTTCGAGACCACGTTCGACCGGGACCACCCGATCCGCCGGGCGATCGTGTTCTGAAGGGCTGTCCGGGCGATCGGCCCGCGACCCCGATCGACCGCTCATCCAGCCGACATCGACGATGACCCGTCGATGTCGGGTTACGCCGCATGAGCGGCGGCGCGCATTCGCGCTCGCCAGCGGTCGAGAGTTTCGACCACTGGTGTCATCCCCGCGAAGGCGGGGACCCAGCGCAAGACGTCCGGCCGGAGGCCGACACCTCACCTGCCCAACGGTGAAGCGAGCGGCACCGGTATCGATCGGGTCGGCCTTCGGCCGCCTTCCTGCGCTGGGTCCTCGCCTCCGCGAGGATGAGCGGGGGCGAGGCTCAGCCCGGCGACGCGCGGCCGCCCAGGCGCCCGAGCAGCTCCCGCGCGAACAGCGCCAAGGTGTCGTCGCGCGCGCCCATCACCACGATGCGGTCGCCGGGCGCCGCGAGCGCCAGGAGCCGCTCGCCGCAGGCCGCCCGGTCGGGCAACGCCTCGGCGTGGCGCCCGCGGGCTGCGATCGCCTCCGCGACGGCGCGGCTCCCGACGGAGCGGTCGACCGTGCCGCCGTGGTAGACGGGCTCGGGCATCACCAGCACGTCCTCGGGGGCGAGGTCCTGCCCCAGGCCGTCGGCCAGGGCCTCGCCCATCAGCCTCAACGGCCCGTAGCCGTGGGGCTGGAACAGGACCAGCAGCCGGCCCGGGAAAGCGTGCAGGGTCTGCAGCGTCGCGGCGATCTTGTCGGGGTTGTGGGCGAAGTCGTCGATCACCGTCACGCCGCCAGCCGTCCCCACCACGTCGAGGCGCCGCCGGATGCCCGTGAAGGCGCCGAGCGCCGCCGCCGCCTCGCCGAGCGCCACTCCGCAGGCGAGGGCGGCCGCCAGGGCCGCCAGGGCGTTCGACACGTTGTGGCGCCCCGGCACCTGGAGGTCGACCTCGGCCCGGGCGGCCGGCCGGCCCGGGCGGGCCTTGAGCGTCACGGCGAAGCCGACGCCGGCGGGCCCGAGGCGCGGCGGGCCGGCCACGAGGTCGGCGTCGGCGTCGCCCAGGCTGTAGGTCAGGGCGCGGTCCCCGGCGTCGCGCGCCAGCGCCGCCGTCTCGTCGTTGTCGAGGTTGAGCACGGCCCGCTCGGCCCGGCTGACGAAGCCGCGGAATAGGGGGCGGAGCTCGTCGAGCGGCTTGTGGTCGAGCGACATGTTGTTCACGACGGCGACGTTCGGCGCGTAGAGGCGGATCGAGCCGTCGCTCTCGTCGACCTCGCTCACGAAGGCGCCACCGGCCCCCACGACGGCGGACGAGGGGGCGCCGTCCGGCCCGCTGAAGTCCTTCATCTCGGCGCCGTTCATCACCGTCGGGTCGAGCCCGGCGCGGTCGAGGATGGTGCCGATCATGCCGGTGGTGGTGGACTTGCCGCTCGTGCCGGCCACGCCCACGCGGAGCCCGGCGGCGTTGAACAGCTCGGACAGGAGTTCCGGCCGCGTCATCACGGTGGCGCCGGCGCGCCGCGCCGCCTGGACGTCGGGCACGCTCTCCTCGACGGCGGCCGAGACGACGAGGATCTGGTCGCGCGAGGTGAGGCCGCTGCCGTCCTGCGGGAACAGCGTGAAGCCGCGGGCTTCGAGGGCGGCGAACTTCTCCGGCGTCCGCCCCTGGTCGCGCGACCGGTCCGAGCCCGCCACGGTGGCGCCGCGCGCCTTCACGATGGTGGCCAGCGGACTCATGCCGCTGCCGCCGATGCCGCAGAAGAAATAGGGACGGGTCGCTGTCATGCCGGCGACGCTACAGGCGCGTCCGCGGCAGCGCAACGCGAGGGTCCGTGCCGTCCGCGGCCGTGCGGCTTCCCGCGTTGTGGGATGGCGCCGCGATGATCTATCACGGGCGGCATCGGCGGTGGAGAGGGCGACGCATGCGGATCGCGGTGGTGGCGCCGGCCTCGTCGATGTCGCCGGAGGTGGAGGGCCGCATCCAGGCCCTCGCAGCCTCCCTCTATCCCGACGACACGCCCGTCATCGCCGTCCACCCGCAATGCACGCTGCGCCACGGCCATTTCGCCGGCGACGACCCGTCCCGCGCCGCCGCCCTGATCGCGGTCGCCAACGATCCCGAGGTCGATGCGGTGTGGTTCGGGCGCGGCGGCTACGGCGCCTGCCGCATCGCCGAGACCGTGCTGGCGTCGCTGGCGCCGTCCGCCCGCGACAAGCCCTTCCTCGGCTACAGCGATTGCGGGACGTTGCTGGCGGGCCTCTACGGCGCCGGCTTCACGGCGGTCGCCCACGGCCCCGTGGCCCAGGACGTGCTCCGGCCCGAGGGCGCGCGGGCCGCAACGCGCGCGCTCGGCTGGCTCGTGGCGCGCGACCCTGCGGCGCTGGAGCCCCATGTGGGCGACGGCCGGCCCACCGCGGCCTTCAACATCACCATCCTCAGCCAGCTCCTCGGCACGCCGCTCCAGCCCGACCTCGACGGCCACGTGCTGATGCTGGAGGAAGTGTCCGAACACTTGTACCGGATCGACCGGGCCCTGTTCCACATCACCAGCAACCCGAGGATCCGCCGGGTGGCCGGCATCAGGCTCGGGCGGTGCAGCGCCATCCCGCCGAACGACCCCGATTTCGGGCAGGACGAGGAGGCCGTGGCGCGATTCTGGTGCGAGCGCTCCGGCATTCCCTGGCTCGGCCGGGCCGATATCGGCCACGACGTCGATAATCGCGTGGTGCCGTTCGGTGCAATGACGACGGTCGATCGATAGTGCTCGGCCGCATCGGTCAAAAAAGTATCGATGATGCGCTGCAAAGCGCGTAGCGTCGCGGTTTCGAAGCTCCTATCGTCGTCATAACGCGAATAGACCTGAAACGAGGTCGAGCGATGGCGATGATCGGTCGTCCGTTGAGAACAACGTCCATCGCGGGCGTCTGATCTGGCGGATCTGTGGCCTCGGTCGTCGTGATCGCGAAGCAACGATCGGCTGGGAGGGCCGTGCGATGGAACCCGATCTGGAGCTGGTCCAGGTGCGCGACGACCAGTCCTTCAAGGTCTGGTCGCATGGCTATCCGTACCGGACGGTGCGCTGGCATTTCCATCCCGAATACGAGCTGCACCTCGTCACCGCCACCCAGGGCACCCGGTACGTCGGCGACCACATCGGGCCGTTCTCCGCGGGCGACCTCGTGCTGGCCGGTCCGAACCTGCCGCACAACTGGATCAGCGAGGTTCCGCCGGGCGAAGCCGTGCCCGAACGCTGCCTCATCCTCCAGTTCACCGGCGCCTTCGTCCGCGGCTGCCTGACGACGTTTCCGGAACTCCGCTTCATCGAGCTGCTCCTGACCGAGGCCTTTCGCGGCGTCCGGTTCAGCGCGGCGCTCGCCGAGCGCGTGGCCCCGAGGATGCGGGCGTTGCTCGACGCGTCGGAGGCGCGGCGCATCGCGCTCTTCATCGAAATCCTGGACCTCGTCGGCCACGCCGAGGAGCGGGTGCCGCTCGCCAGCATCGGTTTCCGTCCCGACCCCTCGGCCTACCTGTCGAGCGCCATGAACCTCGTGCTGCAGCACATCGACCGCAACCTGACCGGCGACCTCTGCGAACCCGAGGTCGCGAAGCTGAGCCGGCAGAGCGTCAGCGCCTTCTCGCGCGCCTTCCGCCGGCACACCGGGATGACCTTCGTCCAGTACGTGAATTCGCTCCGCATCGAACTCGCCTGCCAGCACCTCTGCCAGGCCGACCTGACGGTGGCGGAGATCTGCTACGAGGTGGGCTTCAACAACGTCTCGAACTTCAACCGTCAGTTCCTCGCCGCGAAGGGCATGCCGCCCTCGAAGTTCCGCAGCCTGCGCCGCAGCGGCTCGCGGATGGCCTCGGCGGCCTGACGGATGCCTTTCGGCGCCGCGACCCGGCGTTCACGCGTCGCCGACCCGTCCCAGGGACGCGCGACGCCCGTCACCCATCCGGCCCTCGAGGCCGGTCCATCGAGTCCAAACAAAGGGGAAACGACCATGAAGCTGAATGAGATCTCGCCGAAGATCGGCACCGCCGGCGCCGCTGCCCTCGTCCTGGCACTGCTCGGCGGCACGGCCGCCTCCGCGGCGCCGGTGACCGACGCCACCGTGGCGTTCCTGATGCCGGACCAGGGATCGACCCGCTACGAGGAGCACGATCATCCCGGCTTCGTCGCCGAGATGAAGAAGCTCTGCCCCGGCTGCAAGGTCCTCTACCAGAACGCCGATGCCGACGCGTCGCGCCAGCAGCAGCAGTTCAACTCCGTCATCTCGCAGGGTGCGAAGGCGATCGTCATGGACCCCGTCGACTCGACGGCCGCGGCCTCGCTGGTCAAGCAGGCGCAGAGCCAGGGCATCAAGGTCATCGCCTACGACAGGCCGATCCCCTCGACCCCGGCCGATTATTACGTGTCGTTCAACAACGAGGCGATCGGCAAGGCCATCGCGACCTCGCTCGTCGAGCACCTGAAGTCGATGAAGGTGCCCACGGCCGACACGGGCGTCCTGGAGATCAACGGCTCGCCCACGGACGCGGCAGCCGGGCTGATCAAGAAGGGCATCCACCAAGGCCTCGCAGACAGCGGCTACGCGACCCTTTCCGAGTACGATACCCCCGAATGGTTGCCCGCGAAGGCCCAGCAGTGGGCGAGCGGTCAGATCTCTCGTTTCGGCAAGAAGATCGTGGGCGTCGTGGCGGCCAATGACGGCACCGGCGGCGGTGCCATCGCGGCCTTGAAGGCGGCGGGCGTCGATCCGATTCCGCCGGTCACCGGCAACGACGCCACCACCGCCGGCCTCCAGCTCATCGTCGCGGGCGACCAGTACAACACGATCTCGAAGCCCTCCGAGATCGTCGCCGCCGCCGCCGCCGACGTGGCCTACAAGCTCCTGTCGGGCGAGACCCCGAAGGCGGACGAGACCCTGTTCGGCACGCCGTCGCAGCTCTTCGTGCCGGCGCTGGTCACCGCCGACAACCTCAAGGCCGAGATCGTCGACAAGATGATCAACGGCAAGCCGATCGAGTCCGCCTCGGTGCTCTGCACCGGCCGCTACGCCGAGGGCTGCAAGAAGCTCGGCATCACCCCGTAAGGGTGTCGACACCGACATCGGGAGGACTCACCGCGAGAGCGCCCGGCGGCTCACACCCGCCGGCGCTCCGGGATCGCGCCCTTCTCCCCTCGGGGAGAGGGTGCCTGAGCACAGCGAAGGCGGATGAGGGGAGATCATCCCGGCGCGTGCCGCTTCCCCCCTCATCCGGCGCCGCGCCCCCCGGGTCCCATCCCGGCTCGCCGGGATGGGACCCGATCTCCGAGGGGAGAAGGGCGACACCGCCCAGCCGCCGAAAATTGGTCGACGACGGTGGCGCCAAGGCGGGCGCCCGGATGTTGACGATGGGTCTCACGTACACTGGCGAGAGCGGGCGAGGCTCGGCTCAGCTTTCTCGAAGGGCGAACAGATGACGGACTCCCCCACGCCGGCCGAGGCTGCGGCCCTCAAGGCCGCGCCTTTCGGTTCCGCCCCTGCGTCCGAGCCCTCCGCCGGCGAGACGGTGCTCAGCCTGCGCGGCATCTGCAAGCAGTTCGGCGCCGTCTCGGCGCTCACCGGCATCGACCTCGACGTCAAGGCCGGCGAGGTCGTGGCGCTGGTCGGCGACAACGGCGCCGGCAAGTCGACGCTGGTGAAGGTGCTGGCCGGCGTCCACGCCCCGACGAGCGGCACGATGACGTTCCTCGGCAAGCCCGTCAGCCTCACGGGTCCCGGCGAGGCCCTGTCGCTCGGCATCGCCACGGTGTTCCAGGATCTCGCTCTCTGCGAGAACCTCGACGTCGTCGCCAACATCTTCCTCGGCCGCGAACTCGGGCCCTACGGTCTCGACGAGGTCACGATGGAGATCCGGGCCTGGACGCTGCTGAACGAACTCGCGGCCCGCATCCCCTCCGTGCGCGAGCCCATCGCGTCGCTGTCGGGCGGCCAGAGGCAGACCGTGGCGATCGCCCGCTCGCTCCTGCTCGAGCCCAAGCTCATCATGCTCGACGAGCCCACGGCGGCCTTGGGCGTCGCCCAGACCGCCGAGGTGCTGAACCTCATCGAACGCGTCCGCGACCGCGGCCTCGGCGTGATCATGATCAGCCACAACATGGAGGACGTGCGCGCCGTCGCGGACCGCATCGTCGTGCTGCGGCTCGGCCGCAACAACGGGGTGTTCTACCCCGACACATCGAACCAGGAACTGGTCAGCGCCATCACGGGCGCGGCCGACAATTCCGTCTCGCGCCGCGCCGTGCGCCGCGGGACCGGCAGCGGCGCAGAGGAGGCACGGGCGTGAGTGTTGACACCAAGCCGGGCGCGACGGCCCTCGACCGCGCCGACACGCGCGTCCGCCGCGACGAGGGGCTGGCCGGCGCCATCCGCGCCTTCCTCGACCGCGTCCGCTCCGGGGACCTCGGCTCCCTGCCGGTGGTGGTCGGGCTCGCCGTCATCTGGTCGGTGTTCCAGACGCTGAACCCGGTCTTCCTGTCGTCCAACAACCTCGTCAACCTCCTCTTCGATTGCTCCACGGTGGGGGTCATCTCGCTCGGGATCGTGTGCATCCTGATGGTGGGCGAGATCGACCTGTCGGTCGGCTCGGTCTCGGGCTTCGCCTCCGCCATGGTGGGGGTGCTCTGGGTCAATGCGGGTTGGTCGGTCGTGGGCGCGATCGCGCTGGCGCTGCTGGCCGGCGCCGTCATCGGCTCGCTCTATGCGCTGCTGTTCAACCGTCTCGGCATGCCGAGTTTCGTGTCGACGCTGGCGGGCCTGCTCGCCGTGCTCGGCCTGCAGCTCTTCATCCTGGGTTCGAGCGGTTCGATCAACCTGCCCTACGGGTCCGGGGTGGTGAACCTCGGCCAGACCCTGGTGATGCCCCATCTCGTCGCCTACGCGCTGGTGCTCCTCGCGGGGCTCGGCCTGCTGTTCGCCGGCATCCGCACGGCGAACCGCCGGCGCGCGGCCGGCCTGACCCCGCCCTCGATCGCCGGCATCGTGGTGCGCGCCCTCGTGCTGACGGTCGCCCTCGAGGTCGTCGCCGCCTACCTCAACACGGACCGCGGCGTGCCGTGGATGTTCGGCCTCTTCGTGGTGCTGGTCATCCTGCTCGACTACGCGCTGAAGCGCACCCAGTGGGGGCGGTCGATGACGGCCATCGGCGGCAACCGGGAGGCGGCGCGCCGCGCCGGCATCGACGTCCGCGGCGTCTACAGGAGCGCCTTCGTGCTCTGCTCGACGCTGGCGGCGCTCGGCGGCGTGCTGTCGGCGGCCCGCCTCGCCTCGGCGAGCCAGCAGGCCGGCACCGGCGACGTCAACCTCGACGCCATCGCGGCGGCGGTGATCGGCGGCACGAGCCTGTTCGGCGGCCGCGGCAACGCCTATTCGGCCCTGCTCGGCATCATCGTCATCCAGTCGATCGCCAGCGGCCTGACCCTGCTCGATCTGTCGTCGTCGCTCCGCTACATGATCACCGGCGGCGTCCTCGCCATCGCGGTCATCGTCGACTCGCTCGCCCGCCGCTCGCGCGTCTCCCACGGACGCGCCTGAACCGGCCCTTTCGCAACGCAACAGGAGGACGGCCATGGGCCAGGACCTTACCGACCAGGTGGCGGCCATCACGGGGGCCGCCTCGGGCATCGGGCTCGAATGCGCCAAGGCCCTGCTCGGCGCGGGCGCCCGCGTGGTCCTGGTCGACCGCGCCGGCGACAAGCTCGACCGGCTCTGCGCCGAACTCGGGCCGCGCGCCATGCCGCTGGTGGTCGACCTGCTCGACAAGGCGAGCGTCGCCGGCATGGTGCCGGGCATCCTCGACCGGGCGGGGCAGCTCGACATCTTCCACGCCAACGCCGGCGCCTACGTGGGCGGCGACGTCCACGGCGGCGACCCCGACGCCTGGGACCGGATGCTGAACCTCAACATCAACGCGGTCTTCCGGTGCATCCACGCCGTGCTGCCCCACATGGTGGAGCGCGGCACCGGCGACATCATCGTCACCAGTTCGGTGGCGGGCCTCGTGCCGGTCGTGGTGGAGCCGATCTACACGGCGTCCAAACACGCCGTGCAGGCCTTCGTCCACACGCTCCGGCGCCAAGTGATGAAGCACGGCATCCGCGTCGGCGAGGTCGCGCCCGGCCCGGTCGTGACGGCGCTGCTCGACGATTGGCCGAAGGAGAAGCTCGACGACGCGCTCGCCAAGGGCAGCCTGATGCAGCCCGTCGAGGTCGCCGAGGCCGTGCTGTTCATGCTGACGCGGCCGCGCAACGTCACCATCCGGGATCTCGTGATCCTGCCGCAGAGCCTGGACCTGTAGAGGCCTCCCCATGGATCTCGTCATCGGCGTCGACATCGGCACCCAGAGCACCAAGGCCCTGCTGATGGGGGCGGACGGCAGCATCGTCGCCCAGGCGTCGCGGCCCTACGCGCCCGACACGCCGCGCCCCAACTGGGCCGAGCAATGGCCGGACGTGTGGCTCGACGCCGTCGAGGCCTGCCTGGCCGAGGTCGCGACGGCGGCCGGATCCGGCAGCGTCAAGGCGATCTGCATCTCGTCGCTCTACGGCGGCTCCGGCATCCCGGTCGACGCCGACATGCGGCCGCTCCATCCCTGCCTCATCTGGATGGACCGCCGCGCCGAGGACCAGGTCCGCTGGGTGAGGGACCATGTCGACCTCGACCGGCTCGGCGCGGTCACGTGCAACGGCGTCGACAGCTACTACGGCTACACGAAGGTGCTGTGGCTGCGCGACAACCGCCCCGACCTGTGGGAGCGGACGCAGACCTTCCTGCCGCCAAACGCCTACGTGATCCAGCGGCTGACCGGCGAGGTCGCGGTCGACCATTGCTCGGCCGGCA
This sequence comes from Lichenihabitans sp., assembly GCA_965214345.1. Classification (GTDB taxonomy): domain Bacteria; phylum Pseudomonadota; class Alphaproteobacteria; order Rhizobiales; family Beijerinckiaceae; genus Lichenihabitans. The sequence goes on from CBDCBJ010000002.1 coordinate 512,814, forward strand.
ACATCGGCGGCTTCTACGACGTGGCGAACCGCGCCTGGTCGCGCGAGATGCTCGACGCCATGGGGGTGCCGCACCGCATGATGCCGGAGCGGCTCGTGGCCCCCACCGACGTCGTCGGCGGGCTCCGGCCCGAGGTCGCGGCACGGCTCGGCCTCCCGCCCGGGACGCCGGTCGTGGCGGGCGGCGTCGACGCCGCCGTCGCCACCTACGCGGCGGGCGTCGTCAAGCCCGGCCAGCACGTCGCCATGATCGGCACCAGCATGTGCTGGGGCTACATCGCGCCGAAGGCCGATGCCGCCCACGGCCTCATCTCCATGCCCTACGTGACGCGGGCCGACGACGACCTATACGTCTTCGGCGGCGCCGCCACCGCGGGCGCCTCCGTCACCTGGTATCGCGAGCAGTTCTGCCAGGCCGAGGTGGCGGAGGGCCGGGCCACCGGCCGCGACCCGCATGCCATCCTCGAGGAGGGCGCCGCGGCCGTCGCGCCCGGGTCCGAGGGCGTGGTGTTCCTGCCCTACCTCATGGGCGAGCGCTCGCCGGTCTGGGACGGGCAGGCCTCGGGCGCCTTCGTCGGGCTGAACCTCTTCCACACCCGCGCCCACCTCTACCGGGCCGTGCTCGAAGGCGTGACGCTGGCGCTGCGCCACAACATGGAGGCGGGCGCCCGGGGCTCCGCGGCGCTCGACGACCGGTTGGTCGTCGTCGGCGGCGCGGCCCGCTCCGACCTTTGGATGCAGATCGTCGCCGATGTGACGGGCTTCCCGGTCTGGACCATCCGGGAGGACGTCGAGGCGGCGCTCGGCGCAGCGCGGCTCGCGGCGCTCGGCGTGGGGCTGCTGACCCTCGACGGCGGCGACGACTGGATCACGCTCGTCGAACGGGCGTCGCCCGACCCGGCCCGCAAGCGGCGCTACGACGCCGTCTTCGCCGTCTACGCGGCGCTCTATCCGGCCCTGCGCGACCAGATGCACGCCCTGGCGGGCCTGCGGGGCCCGATCGGCTGAGCCAGGGATCCGAGCGCCCCTCCAACCCACGCGTGCGCCGGCGAGAGTCGGGGTCGCCGGCCCGGACGGTGTCGCCGTGGCGTGTCGCCTCGGGGCCAGAATGGCGCGGCTGGGGGCTTGCGTCGCTCCATCGCGGCGATACGGTTCCCGCCGTCCCCACATCACGCTCGCCACCGAGGCGAGCCGTCATGGATCTCCCCATGAGCCTTCACCAGACCATGCTGGCCCAGCTCAAGGCGCGCCGCCCCGGCTTCTCGCTGCCGCGTTCCTTCTATTGCGACCCGGACTTCTATCGCCTGGACCTCGAGAACATCTACTATCGTGACTGGCTGTTCGCCGGCCACGACTGCGAGATCAAGGAGCCCGGGCAATTCTTCACCCTGCAGATCGGCGATTATCCGGTCGTAGTCGTGCGGGGCAACGACGGCGAGATCCGCGCCTTCCACAATTCCTGCCGCCACCGGGGCTCGCGCGTCTGCACGACCGACCACGGGAAAGCGCGGCGCCTCGTGTGCCCCTACCACCAATGGTCGTACGACCTCGACGGTACCCTGTCCCGCGCGCGCCACATGGATGCCGGCGTCGACAGGTCCCAGTTCGGCCTGAAGCCCGTCCACTGCCGCAGCACCGGCGGCTACATCTTCGTCTGCGTGGGCCAGGAAGCGCCGGCCTGGGAGCCGTTCCGCGCCACCGTGGCGCCCTATCTCGCGCCGCACGACCTCGCCGACACCAAGGTGGCGTTCTCGTCGACCATCGTCGAGCACGGCAACTGGAAGCTCGTGTGGGAGAACAACCGCGAGTGCTCCCACTGCGCCGCGAACCATCCGGAGCTCTGCCGCACGTTCCCGGAAGCGCCGACCGCCACCGGCGTCGACGCCGTGATGAGCGACCCGTTCATGCTGGAGCATTGGGCGCATTGCGAGGGCATGGGCCTGCCGTCGACGTTCCAGATCTCCGACGACGGGCAATATCGCATCACCCGCGCGCCGCTGATCGAGGGTGCCGAGGCCTACACGATGTCGGGCGCGCGCGCGGTCGCGAAGCCGCTGACCCCTCGCGTGCCGCAATCGATGATCGGCACGCTGCTGCTGTTCCACTATCCCACGACGTGGAACCACGTGATGGCCGACAGCTGCACGACCTTCCGCGTACTGCCGATCGACGCCACCCACACCGAGGTGACGACCAAGTGGCTCGTCAACAAGGACGCGGTGGCGGGCGTCGACTACGACGTCGAGGAACTGACCCGCGTCTGGATCGCCACCAACGACCAGGACCGGCGCGTCGTGGAAGAGAACCAGCGTGGGATCCTGTCGCCCGCCTACGAGCCCGGCCCCTACTCGACCGAGCACGAATCCGGCACGATGCAGTTCGTCGACTGGTACATCGGCGCGACGGAGCGCGCGCTGGTGGGCGAACCGAAGCTGCGCCGCGTGGCGTGAGGCCCGATCTCCACATCTGCCCGCTGGGGTGAGCGCCCTTGGCCCGCTGTCGAAACGGTGGCGCATAGCGCCGGATCAGGAGGATGCGGGACCGGCGGGGCGGATCTCCCCTCATCCATCGCCGCTGCGCGCCGACACCTTCTCCCGCGAGCGGGAGGAGGGCAGTCCTCCTCCTACATCTCCAGATCGCCGCCGCGCGCGCGCGCCGGGAGCCGTCCGCCGGCCCCGGCGAAGATCTCCGTGACATCGGGCGCGAGCTTGCGCTGCCAGTTGGGCCGCTCGTGGCTGGTGCCGGGCAGGTTGACCGCGACCGTCTCGCCGACGAGGTCCTCGGCCTGCGCCACGGCGAGGAGGCACGGCGTCTCGGCCACGAAACGGTGCGCGGCGTCGATCACCTCGCGCGACACGCCCGCGCCGTCTTTCGGCGTCGTCATCCCTTCCGGCGACTCGACCCCGACCGCCTCGGCGAAGCGGTGCTTCTCCTGCGCGCGGTCGACCTCGGCCTGCGCGGCATCCTCGGCCGTCATGTGGCCGATCGCCCGTCGTTCGGCGTAGTCGGCGCCGTCCCACCAGCCCGCCAGCGTCGGCAGGTCGTGGGTCGCCACGCAGGCCACGGCCTTGGCCGGATAGGCGCCGCGCGGCGTGAAGTTCAGCCCGTCGCGCTCGAAGAACATGACGCGGTAGCTCAGCACGTCGGCGGCGTCGAGCCGGTCGCGGAAGCCGTCCGGAACGGTGCCGAGGTCCTCGCCGATGACGAGGCAGCGGGAGCGATGGCTCTCCAGCGCCACGTCGGCGAGGTTGCGCTCGAGGTCGTAGCCCACATAGGCGCCCTGCGCCCCGCTGGCGCCGTCGGGCACCCAGAACAGGCGCTGCAGACCCATCGCGTGGTCGATGCGCAGCGCGCCGGCGTGTCTCATGTTGGCCGACAGCAGGGTGGCGAACATGTGGGACGGGTCGGCGACCGGGTTCGGCGGGGGCAGGCTCCAAACCTGGCCGGTGGCCGAGAAGGGATCGGGCGGGGCGCCGACCGACACGCCGCGGGCGAAATTGCCGGCCTCGGCCCAGGATTCCGCACCGTCGGGCGCGGTGCCGACCGCGATGTCGCGGTAGAAGCCGAGCCCGAGGCCGGCCGCCTCGGCCCGGACGGCCGCGGCCTCGAACTGCGCCGACGCCATCCACTGGAGCCAGAGGTGGTAGCGGACCCGTCCGGCATGGGCCTCGGCGAAGGGCGCGATGCCGGCGCCGGTCGGCTCGCGCAGCGACGGCTCCCAGAGCTGCCAGGGCAGGCGCGGCACGGTCTCGGCGATGCTCTCGAAGACGGCGAAGCGGTGCAGGGCCTCGCCCCCCGCCGCCACGAAGTCGGAGAAGGCCGCGACATCGAGGCCGCCCGCCGCGCGCCGCGCGTCGAAACTCGCGAAGGCGGCTTCGAGCACGGCGGATTTTGCGGCCCAGACCCCGACGTAGTCGACCGCCGCCGCGGCGCGCAGGTCGGCGAGGGCGCCGGCCTGCGCGGCGAGGATGCGGGCGACGTCGGGCGCCTCGCCGAGGATCGCCGGGGCGGTGACGTCGATGTAGGCGGGGTCGAGGAAGCGGCGGTCGGAGGGGTTGTAGGGGCTGGCGCGGCCGCGGTCGGCGGCGAATTGCGCGTGCATCGGGTTCAGCCCGACGAAGTCGCCGCCGTGGCGCGCGGTCTCCTCGGCGAACATGCCGAGCGTGGTGAAGTCGCCGATGCCGCCGTCGTCCCGGCGGCGCAGCGTGTAGAGATGGGCCGAGACGCCGAAGCCGCGTCGGCCCTCGCGGTAATCGGACGGGATGAAGCAGCGGCGCGGCGCCACCGTCAGCAGGCTGGCACCGGCCGTGTCGCCGTCGAGCACGATGCGGTGGCGGCCGGCGGGCTGCGGCGGCAGGGCGAGCCGGGTCCGCAGGCCGCGGCGGCCGTCGGGGGCGTTGAAGGCGCCGAGGTCGCCGGAGTCGAGGTCGAGCGTCTGCCGGTCCTCCGTGCCGTCCTGGCGCAGCACGGCGAACTCGTGCCGGCCCGCCAGCCCGTCCGCCACGACGTCGAGCGTCACGGTGGCTCCGGTGTGCCCCACCGTGGTGGGCGGCAGGGCGCGGAGGCGCCGGTCGGAGAGGCGCTCGAGGCTGTCGCGCGCCTCGCCGTCGGTGCCGGCCTCGAGCCCCATGGCGCGCAGCAGGGCGCGCTTGGAATCGGGCGACACCCGCTGGCGCCGGCCCGAGACCGCGAACCATTCGGGCGCGATGCCGGCGGCCTCCGCCAGCGTCGCCACGACCTCGTCCGAGGAGGGACGCTTGACGGGGCGGGGCGCCTCGCCCTCGCGCTCGACCAGCAGCACGACCGAGCGCGGCTCCAGCGCCGCCTCGCCGTGCTCGTCGGGGTGAGGCGGGGCGCCCTCGACGGCGGTGTCGAGCGCGCGCATCCAGCGCCAGCCGGGCCGGGGCTCGGGCAGGGCGAGGCTCAGCGCCTCCTCGCCGGCGTGGAACGCCAGCATCACGCGGTCCGCCGGTGCGCCGGGCTCGCGGCCCGGGGCCGCCAGCACGCCGGCGAGGGTCGCGGTCTGCGGGTGCTGCCAGTCCGAGGCTTCGGGGCTGCGCCCGTCGGGCCGGCGCCAGGCGATGTCGGGCAGGTCGGTGCCGGCCACGGGGGCACCGGAGAGGAAGCGGTCGTGGGTGAGGGCCGGGTGGGCGGCGCGCAGGTCGAGCAGGCGGCGCGTGAACCCGAGCATCGGATGGTCGGGCCGCGACCAGTCGAGCCAGGTGACGGCGTTGTCCTGGCTGTAGGCGTTGTTGTTGCCGCCCTGCGTGTGGCCGAGTTCGGTGCCGGGCCCGAGCATCGGCGTGCCGCGCGACAGCACCAGCGTGGCGAGGAGGTTGCGCTCGTCCCGCGCACGCGAGGCCAGGATGGCGGGGTCCGCCGTCGGCCCCTCGGCGCCGTGGTTCCAGGACAGGTTCTCGTCGCGGCCGTCGCGGTTCCCCTCGCCGTTGGCGTCGTTGTGCTTCCCGTCATAGGCGACGAGGTCGGCGAGGGTGAAGCCGTCGTGCGCGGTGACGAAGTTGACCGAGCGCGAGGGATGGCGCTTGGCCGCGAAGAGGTCGGCCGAGCCCGAGACGCGCCCGGCGAGGTCGGCCGGGCCGGCCCGGCCGGTCCAGAAGCGGCGGACGTCGTCGCGGTATCGGTCGTTCCACTCGCCCCAGAGCCCGTCGAACTGGCCCACCTGGTAGCCGCCGGGGCCGATGTCCCAGGCTTCGGCGACGAGTTTCAGCCCCCGCAATACGGGGTCCTGCGCGATGGCGGCGATGATGGGGGCGTGGGGGTCGAAGCCCGCGCGGCGGCGGCCCAGCACGGGCATGAGGTCGAAGCGGAAGCCGTCGATGCCCCCGTGCCGCGCCCAGGCGCGCAGCGAATCGAGCACCAGCCGCACGACAGCGGGAGTCTCGGCATCGAGGATGTTGCCGCAGCCGGCGTCGTTCACGTAACGGCTGGGGTCTGCGGCGTCGAGCCGATAGTAGGAGGCGTTGTCGAGGCCGCGGAAGCTCAGCGTCGGGCCGTGTTCGTCGCCCTCGCCCGAGTGATTGTAGACGACGTCGAGCAGCACCTCGATGCCGGCCTCGTGGAGGGCGGCCGTGGCGTCGCGCACCTCGGCCCAGCCGCCGGGCGCCAGCCGCGGATCGGGCGCCAGCAGGGCGACGGGGTTGTAGCCCCAGGCGTTGGTGAGGCCGAGCGGTCCCAGATGCCGCTCGTCGGCCCAGGCCATGGCGGGCATCAGCTCGACCGTGGTGATGCCGAGGGCGCGCAGATGCGCGAGCCCGGCCGGCGAGGCCAGCCCGGCGAAGGTGCCGCGGAGAGGCTCCGGCACCCCGGGGTGCAGCTTCGAGAAGCCGCGGACGTGCAGTTCGAGGATGCTGGTCCGCTCCCAGGCGGGCGCGCCGCTCCACGCGAGCGCCGGGTCGGGCAGGCCGACGATCGCCTTCGGCATGGCGGCGCCGCTGTCGCGCCGGTCGGGCTCGCCCGATCCCGGCGGGGCATCGAACATCGTCTCATGCAGGACGAAGGGCCGATCGATGGCGGTGGCGTAGGGGTCGAGCAGCAGCTTCGCATCGTTGAAGCGGTGGCCGTTCCACGGCTCCCAGGGGCCGCTGGCGCGCAGCCCGTAGCGGGCGCCGGGCTTCACGCCGGGGATGAAGCCGTGGAATACGTCGCCCGTCCGCTCGGGCAGGGCGAAGCGCGACTGTTCGGCCTCGCCCGCCGCGTCGTAGAGGCAGATGGTGACCGCGTCGGCGTGGGCCGAGAACACCGCGACGTTGATCCCGTCCTCGTCCGGCGTGACGCCGAGCGGCTCGGGCCGGCCGGGGCCCGGGCGGATGGCGGAGAGGGTGGCGGGTCCGTCGTTCTGCATCGCCCTGCCTGATGGGATCACGGGAGCGTGACCCTTAGCAGAGGGTCGGGGCGCGCCGGAAGGTGGGGGCGGGGGTGAAAGGGCGGCGTCCGACACGTGTGGCGCGGCGGCGAAACTGAAGGTAAAGTGTCTCGATGAGCACAGAGCCCGACAACCTCGTCCTCCAGCTTCTTCGCGACATGCGTGCAGAGATGGGCGACATGCGCGCCGAGATGGCGACCAAGGCCGACCTCAGGTCAGAAATTAATTCATTGCGGGCCGACGTCGCATCGGACTTCATCGAGGTCCGCCGGGAGATCGCCGGGGTCCGAAAGGATCTCGGCGAGCAGATCGTCGGGCTGCGCCGCGCCGTCGTCGAATATCACACGTCCGTCATCGGGCACGGCATCATCATCAGCGAACTCGAGGCCCGCCTGCGCCGCGTCGAGCAGCACCTCGACCTGCCGCCGCTCGACGCGCATTGAGACGACGGGGACGCTGGAAGGCGACAATCCTCACGTCACGACCGACGGCTCGGTCCGCCCCGTGTGCCGCTCGATCTCCGCCAGCGACCGCGACAGCGCGATGAGGTCGCGCAACGCCTCGCCCGTCTCCAGGTCGAGCACCTTCCCCTCGTACCGCTCGATGTACACCCGCAGCGTCGCCCCCGCGGTCCCCGTGCCGGACAGGCGGTAGACGATCCGGGAGCCGTCCTCGAACATCACCCGGATGCCCTGGTGGGCCGAGTCGGATCCGTCCACCGGGTCGTGGTAGCTGAAGTCGTCGGCGGCCGTCACTTTCAACGCCCCGAAGCTCTGCCCCGGCAGCGACCCCAGCCGGTCGCGCAGACCCGCCACCAGCGCGTTGGCGCCCTCGCTCGCCACCTCCTCGTAGTCGTGGCGGGCGTAGTAGTTGCGGCCGTAGGTGCGCCAATGGTCCCGCATGATGTCGAGCACCGACTGCTTCCGCGCCGACAGGATGTCGAGCCACAGCAGCACGGCCCAGAGCCCGTCCTTCTCGCGGACGTGGTCGGAGCCCGTGCCGGCGCTCTCCTCGCCGCAGATCGTGGCGAGGCCGGCGTCGAGCAGGTTGCCGAAGAACTTCCATCCCGTCGGTGTCTCGTAGGCCTTGAGCCCCTTGGCCTCGGCCACGCGGTCGGCGGCCGCCGAGGTCGGCATGGAGCGGGCGATGCCCTTGAGGCCGCCCGCGTAGCCGGGCGCCAGGTGGGCGTTGGCGCTCAGCGCCGCGAGGCTGTCCGACGGCGTCACGAAGAGGCCGCGGCCGATGATGAGGTTGCGGTCGCCATCCCCGTCCGAGGCGGCGCAGAGGTCCGGCGCGTCGGGCCCCATGGCGAGGTCGTAGATGCCCTTGGCGTGGACGAGGTTCGGGTCCGGGTGGTGGCCGCCGAAGTCGGGCAGCGGCGTGCCGTTGATCACCGTGCCGGGCGCCGCCCCGAGCGCCCCCTCGAGGATCGCGTGGGCGTAGGGGCCGGTGACGGCCGACATGGCGTCGAAAGTCATGCGGAAGCCGCCTTCGAACATCGCCCGGATGCGGGGGAAGTCGAACAGCATCTCCATCAGCGCCTGGTAGGCGGCGACGGGGTCGACGACCTCGACCACCATGGCGCCGAGCGTCACCTCGCCGATGGCGTCGAGGTCGACGTCGGGGGCGTCGAAGATTTTGTATTCTGTGATCGACTTCGTCTTGTCGAAGATCGCGTCGGTGATCTTCTCGGGCGCGGGGCCGCCGTTCGACGCGTTGTACTTGATGCCGAAGTCGCCGTCCGGTCCGCCGGGGTTGTGGCTGGCGGAGAGGATGATGCCGCCGAAGGCCTGCCGCACCCGGATGAGATTCGAGGCCGCCGGCGTCGACAGGATGCCGCCGCGCCCGACAATCACCCGGCCGAAGCCGTTGGCCGACGCCATCTTCATGGCGGTCTGGATCGTTTCGCGGTTGAAGTAGCGGCCGTCGCCGCCGATGACGAGCTCCTGGCCCGCGAAGCCGTCGAGCGAGTCGAAGATCGACTGGACGAAGTTCTCGACGTAGTGCGGCTGCCGGAAGTGGGGGACCTTCTTGCGCAGGCCGGAGGTGCCGGGCTTCTGGTCGGTGAAGGGCGTGGTCGGGACGGTCGTCATGGCAGCGGTCCGGCGGCGGTCTTCAGGAGGTCGCGGTAGAGGGCCGCCATCTTACGGGCCGGGCGGCGCCAGGAGACGTCGGTCGCCATGCCGGCCATCACCATGCCGGCCCAGTCCTCGGGATCGCGGTAGATCTCGGCCGTGCGGCGCAGCGCCGTCTCCAGCGCCGGCAGGGTGACGGGCGAGAACATCACCCCCGTGGCCGAGCCGGACGCCAGCGCCATCTCGTTGGCGTCGACGATGGTATCGGTGAGGCCGCCGACGCGCGACACCACCGGCACCGCGCCGTAGCGCAACGCGCAGAGCTGGGTGAGGCCGCAGGGCTCGAAGCGCGACGGCACCAGCAGGGCGTCGACGCCGGCCTGCATCAGGTGGGCGAGCTTCTCGTCGTAGCCGATGTAGACCCCGACCACTCCCGGGTGGCGGGCGGCGGCGGCGCGGAAGCTGTCTTCGAACCACCGGTCGCCCGAGCCGATCAGCGCCAGCTGGCCGCCGAGCCCGACGAGCAGCGGCAGGGCGTCGAGCACGAGGTCGAGGCCCTTCTGGCCCGAGAGCCGGCTCACCACGCCGAAGAGCAGCGCGTCCGGCGCGGGCTCGAGGCCGAGGCGGATCTGCAGCGCCTCCTTGTTGGCGGCGCGCCCCGCCATGTCGCCGACCGCGTAGCGGGCCGCGATGTCGGCATCCTCGGCGGGGTTCCACACGGCGTCGTCGATGCCGTTGCGCACCCCCGTCACGGTCGCGGCGCGGCCGCGGAGCAGCCCGTCGAAGCCCATGCCGTTCTCGTGCGTCATGATCTCGGCGGCGTAGCTCGGCGACACGGTGGTGATGCGGTCGGCGTAGAACAGGCCGGCCTTCAGGTAGCTCAGCGTGCCGTGATACTCGACGCCGTCGGTGCGGAAGGCCTCGCCCGGCAGGCCGAGCACGCCCATCATCCAGTGCGGAAACTGGCCCGGAAAGGCCAGGTTGTGGATCGTCATGACGGACCGCGGCTTCGGCCCCTCGGCGAAATGGAGGTAGGCCGGCGCCAGGCCCGCCTGCCAGTCGTGGCCGTGGACGATGTCGGGGCGGTAGCCGGGGATCAGGCCGAGTCCGATCCGCGCCGCCATCAGCCCGAGGGCGCCGAAGCGGGCGCCGTTGTCCTGCCAGTCCGTCCCGTCCGCGGCGAGGTAGGGGTTGCCGGCGCGGGCGTAGAGGTGCGGCGCGTCGATGGCGATGAGGTCGAGCCCCGCCGCCTCGCCGGCGATGAGCCGGGCCGGGCCGCCGAACAGGTCGGGGATCGTCGCGACGGTGTCGGCGTCCTTCAGCGCCTCGAGCACCTTGGGGTAGCCCGGCATCAGGGTCCGGACCAGCACGCCTTCGGGCTTCAGCGCCCCGGGCAGGGCGCCGGCGACGTCGGCCAGCCCCCCGGTCTTGACCAGGGGGTAGACTTCGGACGAGACCGACAGGACCTCGATGGGCCGGGCGGTCGTCATCTCGGCGACCCCGTCGTCCACCTCGGCGCGGAGGTCGGTCTTCGGCGGCGAGGCGATGGTCGACAGGGACATGGCGAGGCTCAGCTGTTCAGCCGGTCGATCATCGGCTGGGTGACGAGGCAGATGCCCTTCTCGGTGCGGCGGAAGCGCTTGGCGTCGAACTCGGGGTCGTCGCCGATGACGAGGCCGTCCGGGATCTGAACCCCGCTGTCGACGACGCAATTGCGCAGGCGGGCGCCGCGGCCGATGTTGGAATAGGGCAGCACCACGGCGCGGTCGACGTGGGTGTAGGAGTTCACCCTGACGCCGGTGAAGAGCAGCGAGTTGTGGATTCCGGCGCCCGACACGAGGCAACCGCCCGAGACGAGCGACGAGATCGCGACGCCGCGCCGGTTGTCGGCGTCGTGGACGAACTTCGCCGGTGCGGTCAGCTCGTTGTAGGTCCAGATCGGCCAGTCCTGGTCGAAGAGGTCGAGGCTCGGCACCACGGCGGTGAGGTCGATGTTGGCCTCCCAATAGGCATCGACCGTGCCGACGTCGCGCCAATAGGCCTCGTTCTCGTGGGTCGAGCGCACGCAGGATTGGGAGAAATGGTGGGCGACGGCTTTGCCCTGGTCGACGATCTCGGGGATGATGTCCTTGCCGAAATCGCGGTTGGAGCCCGGCTTGGCGGCGTCGCGCCGCAGCGCGTCGATCAGGAACTTGGTCTCGAAGACGTAGATGCCCATCGAGGCCAGCGCCACGTCGGGCTTGCCCGGCATCGGCGGCGGGTCCTTGGGCTTCTCGAGGAACGAGATGATCTTGTTCGACTCGTCGACGTGCATGACGCCGAACGCCACCGCCTCCATGCGCGGCACTTCGAGGCAGCCCACCGTCACGTCGGCCCCCGAGTCGACGTGCTGCTGGAGCATCTTCTCGTAGTCCATCTTGTACACGTGGTCGCCCGCCAGGATGACCATGTACTGCGAGCCGTAGGACTCGATGATATCGATGTTCTGGTACACCGCGTCGGCGGTGCCGAGATACCACATGTTCTCGTCGACGCGCTGGCTGGCCGGCAGGACGTCGAAGCTCTCGTTGCGCTCGGGGCGGAGGAAATTCCAGCCGCGGCCGAGGTGGCGGATCAGGCTGTGGGCCTTGTACTGCGTCGCCACCGCGATGCGGCGGATGCCGGAGTTCAGCGCGTTGGACAGGGCGAAATCGATGATCCGGGTCTTGCCGCCGAAGTAGACGGCGGGCTTGGCGCGCCGGTCCGTCAGCTCCAGCAGGCGCGAGCCGCGCCCGCCGGCCAGCACGTAAGCCATCGCGTTTCGGGAGAGCGGCGCCTGGCCCGCTGGTCTGTCGTACATCTGCCTCTTCCCCCCGGTGAGCCTACTGGTGCGGTGTCGGACGAGCGCGAGGCTTCAGTGGACCCCGCCGCCCGCGAATCTGAAGTAGACCGTGGCGAGGGGCGGCAGCACCACCTCGGCCGAGGCCGGCAGGCCGTGCGACGGCTCTGCCTTGGCCGTAACGCCGCCGAGGTTGCCGAGGTTCGACCCCCCGTAGCGTCCGGCGTCGGTATTCATGATCTCGTCCCAGTGCCCGGCGAAGGGCAGGCCGACGCGGTAGCCGCTGCGCGGCACGGGGGTGAAGTTCGACACGACCAGCACCGGCGCGTCCTCCGGCTCGCCGAAGCGCAGCCAGGCCAGGACCGAATTGGCGTGGTCGTCGGCCACGACCCAGCGGAAGCCCTCGGGCTCGCAATCGCGCGCGTAGAGGGCCGGGGTGGACCGGTAGACGCCGTTGAGGTCGCGGATCAGGTCCTGCACGCCCTTATGGATGTCGTATTGCAGCAGGTGCCAGTCGAGGCTCTGATCGAAGTTCCACTCCGCGGTCTGGCCGAACTCGCTGCCCATGAACAGCAGCTTCTTGCCCGGGTGGCCCCACATGAAGCCGTAATAGGCGCGGACGTTGGCGAAGCGTTGCCACTCGTCGCCGGGCATCTTCGACACGATGGCCTTCTTGCCGTGGACCACTTCGTCGTGGCTCAGCGGCAGGACGAAATTTTCCGAGAAAGCGTAGAGCAGCCCGAAGGTCATGCGGTCGTAGTGCCAGCGGCGGTGCACCGGATCCTGCGACATGAACTCCAGCGTGTCGTGCATCCAGCCCATGTTCCACTTGAAGCCGAAGCCGAGCCCGCCCGCGTAGACGGGGCGCGACACGCCGGGCCAGGACGTCGACTCCTCGGCGATCGTCATGGCGCCCGGATGCGTGGCGTAGACGAGCTGGTTCACGCGCTTCAAAAACTCGACGGCCTCGCGGTTGTCGTTGCCGCCGTCCCAGTTCGGCAGCCACTCGCCGGCCTTGCGCGAATAGTCGAGGTAGAGCATCGACGCCACCGCGTCGACGCGCAGGCCGTCGATGTGGAACTGGTCGAGCCAGTAGACGGCGTTGGCGGCCAGGAAGCCCGCGACCTCGCGCCGGGCGAAGTCGTAGATGGCGGTGTTCCAGTCCGGGTGGAAGCCGCGGCGCGGGTCCGCGTAGTCGTAGAGCGAGGTGCCGTCGAACTTGGCGAGGCCGTGGACGTCGACTGGGAAATGCGCCGGCACCCAGTCGATGATGATGCCGAGCCCGGCCCCGTGGGCGCGGTCGACGAAGCGGGCGAAGTCGGCCGCCTCGCCGAAGCGGCGCGTCGGCGCGTAGAGGCCCACGGGCTGGTAGCCCCACGAGGCGTCCAGCGGATGTTCCGACACGGGCATCAGTTCGAGATGGGTGAACCCCATGGCGACCGCGTAGGGGATGAGGTCGTCGGCGAGCTGGTCGTAGGTGAGGAAGCCGTTGCCGTCCCCGCGCTTCCACGACCCGAGGTGGACCTCGTAGGTCGACATCGGCTTGCGGCGCTTGTCGCCGAGCCCGCGTTCGGCGAGGAAGCGCTCGTCCGTCCAACGGTGGGGCGTCGGGTCGCCCACCTCGGAGGCCGTCGAGGGACGGAGTTCGCCCTGCACGCCGACCGGGTCGGCCTTGAGCGGCAGCAGGGTGCCGTCGCGGCCGACGACCTCGTATTTATAGCGCGTGCCGGGCTTCACCCCGGGGGCGAAGATCTCCCAGATGCCGCTCTCGATGCGCTTGCGCATGGCGAGGCGGCGGCCGTCCCAATCGTTGAAGTCGCCGACGACGGAGACCCGCTGGGCGTTGGGCGCCCAGACGGCGAAATGCACGCCCTCGACGCCCTCGTGGCTGCGGGCATGGGCGCCGAGCTGCCGGTAGAGTTCCTGGTGGGTGCCCTCGACGAAGAGGTGGTCGTCGAGCGACCCCAGCACGGGGCCGAAGCTGTAGGGATCGTCGAAATCCCAGCTGCCGCCGGCGTTGCCGGCCCGCAGCCGGAAGCGCCTGTGGCCGGCCGGCACGGGGGCCTCGAAGAACCCCTCGGCGCCGGGGCGGCCCCCGAGTTCGATCACCGCACCGTCGGGCGCCACCGCGTGCAGAGTGTCGGCGTAGGGGACGAAGGCCCGGACCACGGGGCCTGCTGGCGTCTGATGCTGACCGAGGACGGCGAAGGGGTCTCCATGGCGCGCGGCCACGATGGCGGCGACATCTCCGTCGCTCGCCTGCCAGCCGCTCTCGAGCATGATCCCTCCCCTACTGCGCCGCCCGGATCGGGACGTTCCAGATGTCCCGGGCGTACTCGCCGATGGTCCGGTCGGATGAGAACCACCCCACCCGAGCCGTGTTCATGATGCTGCAGCGCCACCACGCCGCTTCGTCACGCCACAACGCATCGACCCGCCTTTGCGCCGCATAATAGGCGTCGAAATCTGCGGTGACGAGGAAATGATCGTGATCGCGCAGCGTGTTCACGAGGTCGCGGTAGCGTCCGGTGTCGTCTGGCGAGAACACGCCGGACGAAACCGCATCCAGCACCTCGGCGAGCCGCGGGGAGGCCGCGATCGTGTCGCGCGCCGACAGGCCTGCGCGATGCCGCGCCGCCACCTCCTCGGCGGTGAGGCCGAAGATGAAGATGTTGTCGTCGCCGACCCGCTCCTTGATCTCGACGTTGGCGCCGTCGAGCGTGCCGATCGTCAGGGCGCCGTTGAGCGCCAGCTTCATGTTGCCGGTGCCCGAGGCCTCCATGCCGGCGGTCGAGATCTGCTCGGAGAGGTCGGCGGCCGGGATGATGCGCTCGGCGAGGCTCACGTTGTAGTTCGGCAGGAACACGACCTTCAGCTTGCCCCGCACGGTCGGGTCTCCGTTGACGACGCGCGCCACGTCGTTGGCGAGCTTGATGATCAGTTTCGCCGTGTGATAGCTCGCCGCCGCCTTGCCGGCGAAGACCTTGACGCGCGGCGCCCAGTCGCGCCAGGGCTCGGCCCGGATGGCGTTGTAGAGCGCGATCGTCTCGAGCAGGTTGAGGTGCTGGCGCTTGTATTCGTGGATGCGCTTGATCTGCACGTCGAACAGCGCGTCCGGGTCGACCTGGACGCCGGTCCTCGCCATGACGATGCGGCCCAGCGCCAGCTTGTTGTCGCGCTTGGCCGCCTTCAGGCGCGCCTGGAGGGCGCGGTCGTCGGCATAGTCGGCGAGCGCCTCGAGGCGGGACGGGTCGTCGAGCACCTTCGGCCCCAGCACGTCCACCAGGATGGCGGTCAGGGCGGGATTCGCCTCGAGCAGCCAGCGGCGGAACGTGATGCCGTTGGTCTTGTTGTTGATGCGGTCGGGGTAGAGGGTGTTCAGGTCGCGGAACACGGTCTGGCGCATCAGGTCGGTGTGGAGCGCCGACACGCCGTTGATGCGGTGCGAGCCGATGAAGGCCAGCGTGCCCATCTTGACCCGCTGCTGGCCCCAGCCCTCCGCGATGACCGAGACGGAGCGCAGCACGTCGGTGTCGCTCTGGCCGCCGGCGCGGAGCTCGTCGAGGTGGATGGCGTTGATGAGGTAGATGATCTGCATGTGGCGCGGCAGCAGCCGCTCCATCAGCGGCACAGGCCAGGTCTCCAGCGCCTCGGGCAGCAGCGTGTGGTTGGTGTAGCCGAACGTCCTCTGGGTGATGTCCCAGGCGGCCGGCCAGGCCATGCCATGGAGGTCGACGAGGATGCGCATCAGCTCGATGACCGCGATGGCCGGGTGGGTGTCGTTGAGCTGGATCGCGGCCTGGTCGGGCAGGTTGGACAGGTCCGGGTAGGTCTTGAGGTGGCGGCGGACGAGGTCCTGCAGCGACGCGGCGGCGAAGAAGAATTCCTGCCGGAGGCGCAGTTCCTGGCCGGCCGGGGTGGCGTCCGACGGGTAGAGCACCTTCGAGATCGCCTCGGCCTTGACCCGGTCCGCCATGGCGCCGAGGTGGTCGCCCTCGTTGAAGGCGTCGAGCCGGAGCGGATCGCCGGCGCGGGCCGACCAGAGCCGCAGCGTGTTGACGTGGCGGCCGCGCCAACCCACGACCGGCGTGTCGTAGGCCACGGCCTCGACGGTCTCGGCGGGGAACCACTCGTAGCGGGGCGCGCCGCCCTCGGCGTGGACCGTCTCGACGTGGCCGCCGAAGCCGATGTCGTAGGCGATCTCGGGCCGGGCGAACTCCCAGGGGTTGCCGAACGACAGCCAGTTCTCCGGATATTCCTGCTGCCAGCCGTCCTTGACGACCTGACGGAACAGACCGTTCTCGTAGCGGATGCCGTAGCCGTAGGCCGGCACCGCGAGGGTCGCCATGCTCTCCATGAAGCAGGCGGCGAGGCGGCCGAGGCCGCCGTTGCCCAGCGCCGCGTCGGGCTCGACCTCGCGGAGCGCGTCGAGGTCGACGCCGAGGCCGGCGAGCGCCTCGCGCATCGGCTCCGTCAGGCCGAGGTTCGTCAGCGCGTCGAACATCAGGCGGCCGATCAGGAACTCCAGCGACATGTAGTAGACGCGCTTCGTCCCGCCGCTGTTGGTCGCGTGGTAGGAGGATTGCCAGCCCTGCACGATGCGGTCGCGGACCGCCAGCGCGGTGGCGAGGAACCAGTCGCGCTGGCTGGCATCGGGCCGCGTCTTGCCGACCGCATAGGCGAGCTTGGCGAGGACCGCGCCGCGCAGGTTCTCGACGCTGCCGCCCGAGCGCAGCTCGTCGATCGGGAACGTCTCGACCCCGTGGTCGGGGGCGCCCGGCTGTGTCGTCATGTCGTGTCCCTTCCGCAAACCGTGAGGGCGTCCGCGCGGCGCATGGGATCCGGACGCAGGCCGCGCCACCTCTCCCATCCCGCGCCCGATTTGCAAAGCGCCGCGTCGCGCCGGCGGCACCGCCGCGGCGTCGCGGAGTCCCCGAGGTGGGGCGGTCAGTCGGCCAAGTCGGCGGCCAGGTCGGCGGCCAGATCGGCGGGGAAGTCGGCGAGGTCGAAGACGATCCCCTCCGGGGCCCCGGGTCCGCCGCTGGCGATCTCTTCGCGGCGCCGCAGTTCGACCCGTCGGATCTTGCCCGAGATGGTCTTGGGCAGCGCCTCCACGAAGGCGAGCTGGCGAACGCGCTTGAAGGCGGACAGCCGCTCGCCGAGCAGGCGGAAGATCGACCGGGCGGTGTCGCGGTCGGGCGCCGCGCCGGCCGCCAGGATGACGTAGGCCTTGGGGACGGCGAGCCGGAGGGCGTCGGGCCTGGGCACGACCGCGGCCTCGACCACCGCCGGATGCTCGACGAGGACGCTCTCGAGTTCGAACGGGCTGATGCGGTAGTCGGAGGATTTGAACACGTCGTCGGCGCGGCCCACGAAGGTCAGGGTGCCGTCCCGGTCCCGGAAGGCGACGTCGCCCGTGCGGTAGACGTCCCCGTCCGCGCCGCTCAGGGCGCCGCCTTCGCCCTCGTAGCCCTGCATCAGGCCGAGCGGCCTCTCGGCGCCGAGTCTCAGGCAGACTTCGCCCTCCAGCGCCGGCCGGCCGTCGGGGTCGAGCAGTTCGACCGCGTAGCCGGGCAGCGGGCGCCCCATGGCGCCGGGCTTCACCGGCTGGCCGGGGGTGTTGGCGACCTGGGCGGTGGTCTCGGTCTGCCCGTAGCCGTCGCGGATGGTGAGGCCCCAGGCGCGGCGGACCGTCTCGATCACCTCGGCGTTGAGCGGTTCGCCGGCGCCGCAGACCTCACGGAGCCCGTCGGGGCGGGCGGCGAGGTCCTCCTGCACGATGAGGCGCCAGGCGGTCGGCGGCGCGCAGAGCGTCGTGACGCCGCAGCGCGCGACGGCGGCGAGGAGCGCCGCCGCGTCGAAGCGCGGCTGGTTGATCACCATCACGGTGGCGCCGGCTGCCCAGGGCGCGAAGAGGGAGCTCCAGGCGTGTTTGGCCCAGCCCGGCGACGACACGTTGAGGTGGAGGTCGCCGGGGCGCAGGCCGAGCCAGTAGAGGGTCGACAGCGCCCCGACGGGATAGCTCGCGTGGCTGTGGCGCACGAGCTTCGGTTTCGCCGTCGTGCCGGAGGTGAAGTAGAGCAGCAGCGGGTCCTGCCCCTGGGCGCGGTCCGCGGGCGTGAAGGCGTCGGACCGCGCCTCGGCCTCGTCGAGGCTCGACCATCCGGCGGGGGTGGGGCCGGCGCTGACGATGAGGCGCGTGCCGCCGCCCCGGACGGCGTCGCATTTGGCGATCTGGTCGGGCGCCGCCACGACGGCGCGGGCCTGGCCGCGCTCCAGCCGATCGGCGAGTTCGGGCGGCGTCAGGGCGGTGGTGGCCGGGATCACGACGGCGCCGAGCTTCATGGCGGCCAGGGTCGTCTCCCACAGCGGCCCGACGCTGCCGACGAGCAGGACGATCCGGTCGCCCTTGCGCAGCCCGAGGTCGGCGAGGAGGTTGGCGACGCGGTTCGATCGGCGCGAGAGTTCGGCGAAGCTGGTCGAGCGATCCTCCCCCGTGGCGAGGTCGACGATGCGCAGGGCCGGCCGGTCGCGGCTGTCGGGGGCGGTGGCGAGCTCGGCGTCGAACCAGTCGAGCGCCCAGTTGAACCCGTCGGTCTCGGGCCAACGAAAGCCCGCCACCGCGGCCTCGTAGTCGTGGCTGTGACGGAGCAGGAAGTCGCGCGCTTCGGCGAAGGTCGTCATGCGTGTCGTCCCCCCGTGGGCCCGGGTCGTCCCGGTGCTCCCGCCGCGCGCGGCCGGCGGAGGCTAACCCGAGGGAGGGCGGCCGCCAACACGGCTCATGACGGCCGGGTTCAGGCGGACCGACGGTGACCCAAGATGCAGGACGGCTCGCGGGTGCAGCGCGCGGCACCCTCGTTCATCGTGCCGGCCCTCGGCCGCTTCCCGCGATGGAGCCCGCCTCAGCGGGAACGGGCCGAGGCTTGCAGTCCGCCCGCGCCAGACCATGGCACCCATGACGCGACGATCAGGCCGCCAGGGCCGCCTCGGTCGTCCCGTTCACGGAGAGCACGGGCGACTGACGCTCCAATTCGGCGCGGGCCTGCCATTGCAGCCGCGACCGCCACGCTTCGCTCAGGTGATAGTGCCCGCCCGGGCGTGTGCTGCCGGGGACGCGCGCCTCCGCCAAGGATCGCGCGATGCGCTCGATATCGATGAGAGTGACCATCGTGACGTCGCCCGGGCGGGAGCCCGCGATGGTTCGCGGATCCCGTCTCGACAATGCCCGCGGTGCCCCATCGTTCCCCATCGCGCAGGATGGTCCGCCGCAGGGGCGAAAGCCCCTGCCGGCCACCGGGCTATCGGCGCTGCGCCGCGATGATTCCGTTCTGCGTCAGCACCACCCAGCGCTCGCCGTGCTTCTCGATCGACAGGACCTCGCCGGCGCCGTCGAGCACCGATCCGGGCTTCACCACCGAGAGGCTGGAGCGCGATTCGACCAGGGCCTTGCCGTCGAAAACGTCGCGCAGCTTGAAATCCGGCAGGGAGCGCGCGTCCGGGTTGAAGCGACTGCGCCCGGCGGGGTTCGGCCGGGCGTTCGCCTGGGATGGGTCCGCCGCGGCCGCCAGCGAGCCCGTCGGGGTGAAGTCGACCGCGTCGGCGCTGGCCGTGTCGGCCCGGTCCGGAGGGGGGGCGTCGGCCCCGCTCGCGGTCGCCGCGTCGGGCGACGAGCCGTGGCGTGCCGACGGCGCCTGGTAGAGCCGGTCGTAGCGGGCGAAGAGGTTGAAGTTGCCGGAGGGCACGACCTCGCCCGTCGAGAAGATCAGGGCGTAGGCGGCGAAGCTCGCCGAGGCGGTGGCGGCGCCGACGCCCAGCCCCTGCCACACCCAGTCGCCGAACGACCGCCCGACCGCGACCGCGGCCTTCGGCCTCGTCGCGGCCGTCGCCCTGGCGGGGCCCGACGCCCCAGCCACGGCTGCGGCCGGCGGCACGACCAGGCGCAGGTGGTCGGCGGGACGCGATCGGACAGTGCGCGACGACATCGGTTTCCTCATTTCTGCTTCTGCAACGCGACGGCGAGGTCGCGGAAGGCGTCCTCGCTCGGCCTGGTGCCGGGCGACTGCATCAGGGCCTCGTAGATGCGCGGCACCATCACGACGGCCTGGTCGAGTTCGCCGTCGCTGCCGACCCGGTAGGCGCCCATGGCGCGCAGGTCGCGCGTCTCCTCGAAACGGGTGATCATCTCGCGGAGCTTGCCCACCAGCACGCGCTGCTCGGGCGTCCAGACCTGGTGGGCGAGGCGCGACAGCGACACGCCGAGGTCGATGGCGGGGTAGCGGCCCTGGGCGGCGATCCTGCGGTCGAGCACGATATGGCCGTCGAGCGTGCCGCGGATCGTGTCGGCCACGGGATCGTTGTGGTCGTCGCCGTCGACCAGCACGGAGAAGACGCCCGTGATCGAGCCCGAGCCCTCGAGCCCGGGGCCGGCCCGCTCGAGGAGCTTCGGCAGGTCGGAGAACACAGACGGCGCATAGCCGCGCGCCACCGCGGGTTCCCCCGCCGCCAGCGCCACGTCGCGCGCCGCATGGGCGTAGCGCGTCACGCTGTCGACGATGAGCAGCACGGCGTCGCCCCGGTCGCGGAACCATTCGGCGATGCTCATCGCGGTCTTGGGGGCGAGGCGGCGCATCATCGGGCTCTCGTCGCCCGTCGCCACCACGGTGACGGCGCGCGCCCTGTTGGCGCCGAGCGATTCCTCGATGAACTCGCGCACCTCGCGGCCGCGCTCGCCGACGAGCGCGATCACCACCGTGTCGAAGCCCTTGGCCTCGGCCAGCATGGCGAGCAGCGTCGACTTGCCGACGCCCGATCCCGCGAAGATGCCGATGCGCTGCCCGGCGCAGAGCGGGCAGAAGATGTCGATGGCCTTGACGCCGGTCTTCAGCGCGCCCTTGACCCGGGCCCGCTTCAGCGCCGGCGGCGGCTCGGCGTCGGCCGACATGGGGGTCGGGCCGGGCACGAGGTCGCCGAGGCCGTCGATCGGGCGGCACAGGGCATCGATGGCGCGGCCGCGCCACGTGCCGTCGGGCGAGAAGCGGAGCGGGCCGAGGCGGCGCACCCTGAGGCCGAGCCGGGCGTCGAGGGCGACGCCGAACGGCTTCACGGCGACGCCCGTGCGCTCCACCCGGACGACCTCGCCGAGCTGCTCGCCGCCGTCCCCGGGGAAACCCACGGCGTCGCCGATCCGCACGAAGGGCGACAGGCCGGCGACCCGGTAGGCGGTGGGCGACACGGTGGCGATCGTGCCCGAGCAGCGCACGAGCGGCTCCGCCGCCATCGTGCCGCGGACCGCGGCGCCGAGGCGGGCGAGGCGGTTCACGAGTTCGTCCCCAGCGCCTTGATGGCGTCCTGGAGCGTGGTGTCGGCGGTCTGGTTCGCCTGGGTGACGCCGTCGAGCGCGTGCTGGACGCTGATCAGCTTGGTGATCTCGAGGATCGGATTGACGTTCGATCCCTCGACGAAGCCCTGGACCATGCCGGTCGCCGTGAAGTCGAGCACCGGCGTCGCCGCCTTGTCGGGGATGACGCCCGAGCCACGGCCGCGCGACAGCTTGGCCGAAGGGTCGATCGCGAAGAGCCCGATGGCGCCGATCTGGGCGCCGTTCTGGGTGATCATGCCATCGGCCGAGATGGTGGGGGGGCCGCCCGCGGGGTCGAGGATGAGCCCGCTGCCGCCGGCGTCGAGCACCGGGTCGTCGTCGAGGTTGAGGAGCTGGCCGGTGGGCGACATCTTCATGCGGCCGTCGTGGGTGTAGACGACGCCCTGCGAAGTCTTGACGCCGAGCCACGCGTCGCCCTGGACGGCCACGTCGAGCGGGTTGTCGGTCTTGGTGCGGTCGCCGCCCGACCGTTCGATGTAGTCGGCGCCGTTGGCGCTGAACGCCACCGGCGTCTCGCCCGTCTGCGACAGCACCGTGTCGAACGTCACGCCTTCGGCCTTGTAGCCGGCGGTGTTCATGTTGGCGACGTTCTGGGCGATCGTGCTGAGGCGGCGCTCCACCGTCATCTGCCCCGACAGGCCGACGTAGAAATTCGACTGCATGGCGCGGCTAGCCCCCCTTCGGCAGCTTGGCGAGGCTGAGCAGCAGTGCGGAGCTGACGCCGCTCTCCGCCGAGGCGCTGGAGTCGAAGAGGTTCAGCACCGAATCCGCCGGGATCGCGGAGCCGATGCCGTTCGCGGCGTCGAGGATCGAGCCGGTGGAGTCCGACGTGTCGGCCAGCAGCACGTTCGAGGCACCGGCGGCGTCCGACACGTCATATTGCGCGGTGTAGCGCGTGATGATCTTGGCGACCTTGGCGCTGTCCTGCAGGTCGGCGACCGGCACCACCTTGGTGAGCAGCGCCGCCTGGGTGTCGATGTCGCTCTGCCCCAGGGTCGTCGAAATGCCGTAGGCGGTCTCGACCACGCTCAGCATCGTCGAATCGGCGAGGAGGCCGTAGACCGAGGTGATCGACGAGGCATGGCGGCTGAAGTAGAGCGCGTTCGAGACGCCCTGGTTGGTCTTGGCCTGATCGTCCTCCAGCGTCTGCTCGATGTATTTCGACGTCGTCCCCGTGGTGGCGGCCGTGGTCGTGGTGGTCGCCTCGCCGTCGGCGGCGAAGTTGAAGGCCGTGGCGAAGGCCCTGTAGCGCGGGTCGCTCAGCGTGTTGGCCAGGGCCTTGCTGCTGGTGACGCCGCCCTCGAGGACCTTCGTCATCAGGCCCTTGGCATAGGTCATGTCGCTCAGCCCGAAGGCCTTCATGGCGTAGGAGAACAGCTGGTAGTCGTTGACGAAGTCGGAGACCGACTTCACCTTGCCGATGTTGGCGAGATAGTAGTTCGTCGTGGTCTTGACGTCGCCCTGTGCCGCCGTGGCGGCCTGTTGGCGCGACAGGTTGTTCGAAACCGCGAGATAGGCGGCGGTGGTGGAGATCACGGTCCCGGCCCTCGGTTCGCGATGGTCGGCCGCCGCAGGACGGCCTCGCCATCACTGTCGCGGCCTCGACTTGCCCGAGGCTGATGCGAGGCGCGGGACGGCCGCCTCTGCTCATCCCGCGCCCGCCGCTCGGGCCGGCCCGAGCCAGCCCCGCGCCCCGCCGCTCGGGCCGGCCCGAGCCAGCCCCGCGCAAGGCCTCCCTGTTGCATTGGGATGCGCGGCCGGACGTTTCGGCCGACGCCCGTCCGGTGCCTCGTGCCGGGGGGCCGCCCACCGGAGGCAAGACCTTGAGTTTCATCATCGGCCTCGTCATCGCCCTCGGATGCATGATCGGCGGCTATGTGGCGGCCGGCGGGCACCTGTCGGTCATCTGGCAGCCCTACGAGCTGATCATCATCTGCGGCATGGCGCTCGGCACGTTCATCGTCGCCAACCCGTTCTCCACCATCAAGGACACCGGCAAGGCCATCGGCCAGGCCGTCATGGGCAAGACCCCGAAAGGCCGCGACTACCTCGACCTCTTGGGCATCATGTACACGCTCATGAAGGAACTGCGCGGCAACGCCCGCAACGAAGTCGAGGGCCACATCGACAACCCGAAGGAGTCCGCCTTCTTCCTCAAGTATCCGAAGGTGCTGGCGGACAAGGACATGACGGCGTTCATCTGCGACTATTGTCGCCTGATCATGATCGGCAACGCCCGCAGCCACGAGATCGAATCGCTGATGGACGAGGAGATCAACACCATCATGCGCGACAAGCTGAAGCCCTATCAGGCGCTGCAGATGACCGCCGACGGGCTGCCGGCCCTGGGCATCGTGGCGGCCGTGCTCGGCATCGTCCACGCCATGGGCTCGCTCGACCAGCCCCCGGAAGTGCTGGGCGAGCTGATCGGGGCGGCGCTCGTCGGCACCTTCGCGGGCATCTTCCTGTCCTACGGGCTCGTCGGTCCCCTGGCCACCAAGGTCAAGGTCACGCGCGACAAGCGCGCCCGCCTCTACGTCATCATCAAGCAGTCGCTGCTGGCCTTCATGAACGGTGCCGTGCCGCTGATCGCGCTGGAACACGGGCGCAAGACCATCTCGGCCTACGATCGCCCCTCGATCGACGAGGTCGAGAACGAGACCATGGGCGGCGGCGCCGACGCCGCCAAGAAGGCGGCGTGACGTGACAGCCCTGTCGACCCCCCTCGATCCGCTCCCCGCCTCGCCGCGCCGCTGGTTCGACCGCGGCGCCCTCGGCCTCGCCGCCCGGATCCCGCTCTTCGGCGAGGCGATGGCGGACGTCGCCTCGGCCTGGACGGACGGGTTCGGCGCCCTCACCGCCACGCCGGCGGTGTTCATGTCGAGCGGCCTCGCGGAAGCCAGGGTCGCGAGCCTGCCGCTGCGCCGGGGGCGCGACCCCGTCTTCGCCATGCTCGACGTGCCGGGCTGGGGCACGACCGTCGGGCTGCAGTTCGATCGCGCCTTCGTGTCCATCGTGGTCGAGGCGCTGTTCGGGGGCGGCGACGCCGACCCCGACGAGGCGCTGACCGGCCCCTTGACGGCGGTCGAACGCCGCATCGCCGAAGTGGTCGCCGTGCAGGCCTCGGACGCGCTGAAGGCCGGCTTCGCCGACGTGCTGCCGTCCGCCTTCGTGTTCGAGCGCGTCCAGCAGAAGCCGGACCTGGCCTTCCTGGGCCGACCCAACGCGACGGTCATGATCGCGACGGTGAGGCTGAAGACGCTCGGCCAGACGGCCGAGATCGACCTCCTCGTGTCCCGCGCGGCCCTCGACGGCTTCGCCGACAGGCTCGCCGTGCTCCCGGCCGACGAGCCCGAGAACACCGACCCGCGCTGGTCGGAACGGCTCGAGACCCAGGTGTCGCGCGCGCCCATGACCCTGTCGGCCGTGGTCGAACTGGAGCGGATGACCATCGGCACGCTGGCGGGGCTGCAGGTCGGGCAGATGCTGGCCCTGCCGCCCGACGCCTCGGCCGACGTGCGCCTCGTCTGCAAGGGGCGCGAACTGTTCCGCTGCGATCTCGGCCAGTCGGCGGGCTTCTACACGGTGCGGATCGACGACGCGGTGAACCCGGCGGTCCTGCCCGACGCGTGAGGCGGTTCCGGGTGATCGCCTCGCCGGGCGGTCATCCCTTCATCGCCGCTCCCGGTCCGGGCGCGGACCCAGCCCTGAGGTCCGCCAGGCCCACGGCGGACAGTCTCGCATGTCCATCGGCGTCTGGCGGCGAGGGCATGACAGGCGCTGGCCGATGGGCGACGCCGTATCCGGCGCATCGAGGATCGAGCGCCGTCGACCGGTCTCGGACCGTCCGGATGTGAAGAGGCTCCGGTCCACCTCGCTCCCGTTCCCGAGTCGCTGGACGGCCTGCCCCCGGGATGAGCGGAGGCGGGCGGTTCAGCCGGACGCGGCCTCAGACCGACGTCTTCAGCACCCTCCCGAACAGGGCCAGCATCCAGCCGACGACCTGCAGCAGCAGGGCGGGGTCGTAGCGCGGGCCCTCGTCGCGCAGGAACGCGTGGGCGGCGTCGACCTCGTGCCACTCGTAGGCGGCCCCGACCTCCTCCAGCCGGACGCGGATCGCCTGCCGCCCCGCGAAGGGGACGTGCGGATCCCGGCGGCCGAAGACGAACAGCGTCTCGGCCTCGAGCTCCCCCATCCGGGCCAGGCTGTCGTCCGCCTTGCCGGCGCCGAGCGTCCCCGAATGGATGTCGGTGGGGTAGAAGCAGGCCGCCGCGGAGACGCGCGGGTCGAGCGCCGCCCGGTAGGCGAGGTGCCCGCCGAGGCAGACCCCGAGCGTGGCGAGCCTGCCGGAACAGGCGGGGTGAGCCGCGAGGGCACTGAGCGCCGCCGCCGCGTCCGCGTCGAAGGCCGAGACGGGCTTGGCGAACTTCAGCGCGTTGCCCCGGTCGGTGCCGGCCTGATCGTAGCGCAGCACCGTGCCGGGCGCCTCGTGCTCGTGGTAGACCTCCGGCACCGCCACGAGGTAGCCCTGGCCCGCCACGAGCGCGGCGAAGCGGCGGATCGGGTCGGTGACCTGGTAGATCTCCGAGAAGAACAGCACGCCGGGGAAGCGGCCCGGCCCGGCGGGACGGAACAGGTGCATCCGCATGGCCCCGCTCGGGGTGGGGACGTCGACGGTCTCGTCGCTGTGGATGATCATCGCTGACTCCGCCCCAGCCGGCCCGACGCGCTCACGCGGCCGCGCGCTGGTAGTCCTTGATGTCCGAGAAGGTCACCAGCGGCCAGCGCTCCTGCTCGTAGCGCAGCGTGAAAGCCGAGGAGGCCAGGAACACCGGCGCGCCGTCGAGGTCCACCGCCGTCGAGGACGGGTAGGCGTCGAGGAACTTGCGCAGCTCGAGCGGCTCGGCCGTCACCCAGCGGGCGAGTTCGAAGCGGCTCGACTCGAAGGAGACCGGCAGCCCGTACTCGACCTGGAGCCGCTCGACCAGCACGTCGAGCTGCAGGGCGCCGACCACGCCCACGATGGCGCCCGAGCCATCATAGGGCACGAAGCTCTGCACCACGCCCTCCTCGGCCATCTGCTGGAGCGCCTCCTTCAGCTTCTTGGCCTTCATGGCGTCGTTGAGCTTAACGCGGCGCAGGATCTCGGGCGCGAAGGAGGGCACGCCGCGGAACACGAGGTCCTCGCCCTCGGTCAGCGTGTCGCCGATCCGCAGGGTGCCGTGGTTGGGGATGCCCACCACGTCGCCCGCGAAGGCTTGGTCGGCCAGGGCGCGCTCCTGGGCGAAGAAGAACTGGGGGGCGTTCAGCGCCATCGGCTTGCCGGTGCGCACGAGCTTCGCCTTCATGCCGCGGGTCAGGCGGCCGGACGAGACGCGCATGAAGGCGATGCGGTCGCGGTGGTTCGGATCCATGTTGGCCTGGATCTTGAAAACAAAGCCCGTCATCTTGGCCTCGTGGGCGTCGACGTAGCGGCTCTCGGCCTGCAGGCCGCGCGGCGGCGGGGCGAAGTCGGCCAGCGCGTTGATGAGGTCGGCCACCCCGAAGGTGCGCAGCGCCGATCCGAAGAACACCGGCGTGAGGTGGCCTTCGAGGAACGAGGCCCGGTCGAAGGGCCTGCAGGCGCCGCGCGCGAGTTCGAGTTCGTCGATCGCCGCGTCGGCTTCGTGGGCGGGCAGCAGCGCGCGGATCGCCGGATCGCGCGGACCCTCGACGGGGAGCATCGGGGCTTCGATGTCGGCATCGAGCCGGCGGATCATCGTGTGGGCGAGGTCGTAGGTGCCGGCGAAGGCGCGGCCGCGGCCGATCGGCCAGGTGACGGGGGCGGTGTCGAGCGCCAGCACCTTCTCGATCTCGTCGAGCAGGTCGAACGGGTCGCGCGTCTCGCGGTCCATCTTGTTGATGAAGGTCACGATGGGGATGTCGCGCAGGCGGCAGACCTCGAAGAGCTTGCGGGTGCGGCTCTCGATGCCGCGCGCGGCATCGATCACCATCACGGCGGAATCGACGGCCGACAGCGTGCGGTAGGTGTCCTCCGAGAAGTCCTCGTGGCCTGGCGTGTCGAGGAGGTTGAACACGCATCCGGCATGCTCGAACGTCATGACCGAGGTCACGACCGAGATGCCGCGCTCGCGCTCGATCCCCATCCAGTCCGACCGCGTCTGGCGCCGGTTGGCCTTGGCCCGCACCTCGCCGGCGAGCTGGATGGCGCCGCCGAACAGCAGGAGCTTCTCGGTCAGCGTGGTCTTGCCCGCGTCCGGATGCGAGATGATGGCGAAGGTGCGCCGGCGCGTGACCGGATCGGCGTTGGGGGACGGTGGCGACATGATGCCCGGAGATAGAGGGTTCCGGGGTGCAACGCAAAGAGCCGCGCCGGCGGCTTCCGGCCCTTCCCGAACCGCGGCGGGGGGCGGGGTGCCTCGTCTGCCACCCGCCGTCGGGCGCCGCCGGCGCGACGCGCCTCTCCGGCATCGCAGCCATGCCGCGTCGCCCGTTCGCATTGATTTATCGGGCGGAACGTCGGATCTACCCGGCAGCCGTGTCGCCTGGCGCGCGGACGGCCCGATCCTCCCCGGTGGAACTCCCCATGTCCTATGACCTCGTCGTGATCGGCACCGGCCCCGGCGGCTACGTCTGCGCCATCCGGGCGGCGCAGCTCGGGCTCAAGACCGCCGTCGTCGAGAAGCGCGCCACCCAGGGCGGCACCTGCCTCAACGTCGGGTGCATCCCGTCGAAGGCGCTGCTGCACGCCTCCGAGATGTTCGCCGCTGCCTCGCACGACCTGCCGGCGCTCGGCGTGAAGGTCGGGACGCCCGAGCTCGACTGGGCCGCCATGGGCCGGCACCGCGACGACACGGTGGCGGCGAACGTCAACGGCGTGGCCTACCTGCTGAAGCGGAACAAGGTCGACGCCTTCCACGGGGTCGGCACCATCACGGGCGCGGGCCGCGTCGATGTCATGAAGGACGACGGTTCGGTCGAGACGATCGACACGGTGGCGATCGTCATCGCCACGGGCTCCGAGGTCGCGACCCTGCCCGGCATGGAGGTCGACGAGAAGACGATCGTGTCGTCCACCGGCGCCCTCGTGCTGCCCGAGGTGCCGAAGCGCATGATCGTCATCGGGGCCGGGGTGATCGGGCTCGAGCTCGGCTCGGTCTACCGCCGCCTCGGCGCCGAGGTGGAGGTCGTCGAATACCTCGACCGCATCCTGCCCGGCCTCGACGGCGAGGTCGCCAAGACCTTCCACCGCATGCTGGAGAAGCAGGGCTTCGTCTTCCACCTCGGCCAGAAGGTGTCGAAGGTCGAGCCCACCAACGCCGGCGCCGCCGTCACCTTCGCGCCCGTGGCGGGCGGGGAGGACCGGCGGCTCGACGCCGACGTGGTGCTGGTGGCGACGGGCCGCCGGCCCAACACCGAGGGGCTCGGCCTCGAGGCGGCGGGCGTGGCCACCGACCGCGGCCGCGTCGTCATCGACGACCACTTCCAGACCAACGTGCCCGGCATCTACGCCATCGGCGACGTGGTGCGCGGCCTCATGCTGGCCCACAAGGCCGAGGACGAGGGCGTGGCGGTGGCGGAGATCCTGGCCGGCCAGGCCGGCCACGTGAACTACGGCGTCATCCCCGCCGTGGTCTACACGATGCCCGAGATCGCCTCGGTGGGGGCGACCGAGGAGGAGCTGAAGACCGCCGGCACGCCCTACACGGCCGGCAAGTTCCCCTACACGGCCAACGGCCGGGCGCGGGCCACGCGCCACACGGACGGCTTCGTCAAGGTGCTGGCCCACGCCGAGACCGACCGGGTCCTGGGCGTCCACATCATCGCCGCTGGGGCGGGCGAGCTGATCCAGGAATGCTCCGTGCTGATGGAGTTCGGCGGCTCGGCCGAGGACCTCGCCCGCACCTGCCACGCCCACCCGACCATGTCGGAGGCCGTGAAGGAGGCCGCCATGGCGGTCGACCGGCGCGCCATCCACGTCTGATCCCAGCCGCATTCGGGACGGAGGATGCGCCGCCCTTCTCCCTCCCCTTTCAGGGGAGGGTGTCGCCCGAAGGGCGACGGGTGGGGTGTCGGCGGCTCGAAGAGCCGCTTCGGCGTGCGCAGCCCCTTCCGCGCGTCGCAGGGCGATGCTGCGCATCGCCAGAACCCCACCGTCGCCGCTTCGCGGCGCCACCTTCCCCTTTCAGGGGAAGGAGGGCCGCCGCCGTCTTCACCAGGGAGGCCGAGATGTGTGCCGGCTCTAGCCTCCTCTGCGGAGCGGAGGAGGGGGACCGCGCGCAGCGCGGTGGAGGAGGCAGACCGGGCGCGGTCGCGTCCCGTCCGCCTACATCCGCAGCGGCACCGCGATGCCCAGCATCCACAAGGCCTTCGACAGGACCGCGTGGGCGAGGCCGCACAGCGCCAGGCGCGAGGCCCGCGTCGCCGCATCCTCGGCGTTGAGCACCGGGCAGTCGGCATAGAAGCGGCTGAAGGCCTGCGCCACCGCGAAGGCGAGCGCGGCGATCTCGTCGGGTGCGGCGCCGGCGGAGGCGGCCGCGACCGCCACCGGCAGCCGCAGGCAGGCCATCGCCAGGGCCCGCTCGGCCGGATGGCCGAGGGCGATCGACGACGGCCGCAGCCCCGCCGCCTCGGCCTTGGCGCCGATCGCGCCGATCCGCACGCAGGCGTATTGGACGTAGGGTCCGGTGTTGCCCTCGAACGACATCATCCGGTCGAGGTTGAAGCTGTAGCCCGACAGGCGGAGCGTCGACAGGTCCGCCCATTTCACCGCCGCGAGTCCGACCTCCTCGGCGAGCGCGTCGCGGTCGATGGCGGGATCGTCGGTCTCGATCCGCTGTCGCGCCTTGTCGACGGCCTCGGCGAGGAGGTCGCGCAGCCGCGCCACCCCGCCCTCGCGCGTCCGGTAGGGCTTGCCGTCGACGCCGTTGACGGTGCCGAAGCCGACGTGGACCATCTCGACGCCCGGCGCGAGGCCGCAGCGCCGCGCCGCCCGGAACACCTGGTTGAAGTGGAGCGACTGGCGCTCGTCGACCACGTAGACGTAGCGTCCGCAGCGGCCGAGGACCGGGTCGGCGGCGCGCGCCGCGATCGTGGCGAGGTCGGTGGTGCCGTAGGTGGCGGCGCCGTCCGACTTGGCGAGGATCAGCGGCGGCAGCGGCTTCGCGTCGCCGGGTTCGGCCACGTCGATCACCAGCGCCCCGTCGCTCTCGACGGCGAGGCCGCGTCGGACGAGGTCGGGCACCAGCGTGTCGACCGTGGCCTGGGCGTCGCTCTCGCCGAGGAACAGGTCGAACCGCGTCCCCAGCCGGTCGATGTCGCGCCGCTGGTCGTCGAGCGACGTGGCGCGCAGCGCCGCCCAGTCGGCGTGGGCCAGAGGGTCGCCGGACTGCAGCGCCGCCGTCAGCGCCCGCGCCTCCGCCATGCGCTCGGGATCCGCCTTGCAGGCCGCCGAGGCCTCGGGGTACAGCCGCTCCATCTCGCCGACCCCGACGAGCGCGCCGACCGACCCCGGCGCCTCCCCCGGGTGGGCGCGGCGGACGGCCGCGATGAGCATGCCCATCTGCAGGCCCCAGTCGCCGAGGTGGATGTCGGTGGTGACGGCGACGCCCTCGGCGGCGAAGATGCGCGACAGCGCTTCCCCGATCACCAGCGAGCGGAGATGGCCGACGTGGAGCGGCTTGGCGACGTTGGGGCCGCCGAAGTCGATCAGCACCGGCGGCGCGTCGCGCTGGGGGATGCCGAGCGTCGGGCTGGCGGCCTGGGCGCGCGCCCGCTCGGCCACGAAGGCGTCGGCGAGGCGGAGGTTGAGGAAGCCGGGGCCGGCGACGGCGACGGAGGCGAGTTCGGGCGCCGTCGTCAGCGTCTCGGCGACGGCGGCGGCGAGGTCGCGCGGGTTGCGCTTCGCCGCCTTGCCGAGCGCCATGGCGGCGTTGCACTGGAAGTCGCCGAACTCGGGCTTGGTGGCGGGCACGCTCCGGACGCCCTCGGCCGGCAGGCCCGCACCCGCGAAGGCCTGGCGGAGCAGGTCGTCGACCCGGCCCATCACGGTATCCACCATCGCCCCACTCCGACGCCTCTGCCGCGGCCCCCTGCCCCGGCGCCGCGTCCCGCGCAGCGGGTGGCGAGGCGGAGCGGCCGGCACCGGCCGTGGCGTCCGTATAGGTTCCGGAGCGGCCGCCGGTAAAGGGGCGCGCCCGCGGCGTCGCCATGGGGCGGCGTCACCACGACCGACCCCAGGCCAGGCAGGCGGCGGCGCCGGGGATGTCGTCGATCCAGGCGGCCGCGAAGCCCGAGAGGAACCCGGCGAGCGGCCCATCCCCCGCCACGACGGCACGGCGGTCGTCGCCCGACAGGACCGAGAACCCGTCGAGGCCGTCGGCGATGCCGCGCCCCTCGGCCTTGAGCAGGGCCTCCTTGGCGACCCAGACGGCATGGAACAGCGCCGCGCGCCGGTCCTCACCGTCCGCCGTATCGATCCGGCGGGCGTCGGCGGGCCCGAGCACCATGCGGACGAGCGGCCGCCAGGCCCGGTCGCCGCGCAGGACCTCGACGTCGACGCCGACGCGCCGCCGGCGGGACCAGGCGATCAGCGCGACGTCGCCGCTGTGGGAGACGTTGAAGTCGACGGCGGCGGCCTCGCCCGCCCCCGCCAGTGCGGGCCGGCCCCGCTCCGAGCGGACGAAGGCGAGTGACCGCGGCGGCCGGCCGAGTTCGGCGCCGAGCGTCCGGCGCAGCACCGCGCGCGTCGCGGCCGACCGGACGACGTCGCCGGGCTGCCGGAACCGCGCCGCCTCCGTCCGCTCCTCGTCCGAGAGGACGTCGAACAGCGGGTCGGCGAGCGGCGCCGCGGCGTCGAGGTCGACCCGCACGAGCCGGACGTCGGCCGGCACGCCCGCGCCGGGCGCCAGGGGGTGGAGCGCGTGGGCGATCATCCGCCGGGCGCCGGGCCCAAGCCGACGAGCCGCCGGATGTCGGCGGGCGAGCGCCCGTCCCCCCTGAGGTCGCGCAGCGACGGGGCGCCGCGGCTCTTCGAGAGCTTGTGGCCCGCGTCGTCGAGCACGAGGCGGTGGTGGTGATAGTGCGGCGCCGGCAGGCCGAGGAGATGCTGGAGCAGGCGATGCAGGCCCGTGGCGTGGAACAGGTCGAGGCCCCGCACAACGTGGGTGACGCCCTGGGCGGCGTCGTCGACCACGACCGACAGGTGGTAGCTCGTCGGCACCTCGCGCCGCGCCAGGACGGCATCGCCCCAGGCGGCGGGATCGGCGAGGACGTCGCGCTCGCCCTCCCCGCCTCCGCCTTCGCGCCACGTCAGGGGTGCCGGCACCTCGGCGAGCGCGCGGGCCATGTCGAGCCGCAGCGCGGCCGGCCGGCCCTCGGCGAGGCGCCGGGCCCGCTCGGTTGGGGCGAGGTGCCGGCACGTGCCCGGATAGAGCGGCGCGCCGTCGGGGTCGACGGGCCGCGCCACGCCCCTCGCCGCCGCCTGGGCGGCGCTGTCCGCCAGCACGGCGCCGCGGGTGCAGAAGCAGGGATAGACCAGATGCCGCGCCGCCAGCGCGTCGAGCGCCGTCCGGTAGAGGGCGAAATGCTCCGACTGGCGCCGCGGCGCCCCGTCCCAGCCGATCCCGAGCCAGCGGAGGTCGTCGGCGATGGCGGCCGCATAGGCTTCCCGGCAACGCTCGCGGTCGATATCCTCCAGCCGCAGCAGCAGCCGGCCGCGGGCCGCCCGGGCGAGGTCGTGGTCGAGCAGCGCCGACAGGGCATGGCCGAGATGCAGGAGGCCGTTGGGCGAGGGGGCGAAGCGGAAGACCGGCCGCCCGTCATGATGGTCCGACACGCCCATCCCGTGAAACCGCCCCGCATCGCGTCCCGCCCCCGGCAGGTTCGCACGCCGGGGAGCCGTCGGTCACCGTGGAAATGACGCGGCCCGAGCCGGCGCCCCCGCGCATCGACGGCGAGGGCGACCTCGACCGCGCCATCGCGGCCCTGGCGGAGCGCGACCCCGCCCTCGTGGCCCACCTCATCGCCGTCGGCGGACGCCCGCCGCTGCGCCGCCGGGCCGCGGGCTTCGAGAGTCTCGCCGCCATGGTGGTGTCCCAGCAGGTGTCGACCGCCAGCGCCGCCGCCATCTTCGCCCGGCTCAGGGCCGCGCTGGTGCCCCTCGACGCGACGACGCTCGTGGCGGCCCCCGACGCGGTGCTGCGCGCGGCGGGCCTGTCGACCGGCAAGGTCCTGACGCTGCGCGCCGTCGCGGCGGCGATGGCGGAGGGCCGGCTTTCGCTGGACCGCCTGGCGGAGCTGCCCGCCGACGAAGCCGCGGCGCGGCTCACGGCGGTGCGGGGCATCGGCCCCTGGACGGCACAGCTCTACCTCCTGTCCTGCCTCGGCCACGCCGACGCCTGGCCGCCCGGCGACGTCGCGCTCGAGGAGGCGGCGCGGCTGGCGCTCGCCCTCGAGGCCCGGCCGGACCGCGCCGCGCTGGCCCGCATCGCCGAGCGCTGGCGGCCCTACCGCGCCGTCGCGGCCCGCCTGCTGTGGGGCTATCACCGCGCCCGCAAGGCGCGCGACGGGCTGGGCATCGGGCTCGGCGACGGGTGAGCGGCGGCTCGTTTCGGACTGCGTGCGGGCGGCCGATGAGCTATGGAACGCCGCGACGCCCACATTTCGCCCGGTGAGCCCGCCCGTGACCGCTTCGACCTTCCGCTCCGCGCTGCTCGCCGCCTGCTGCGCGGCCCTCGCGGCGGCACCGGCCCGCGGCGCCGTCGAACCCGGGACGCCCCCGGCCGCGGCCGCGCCGGCTCTGGCGCCGGCCCCGGACGCCGCAGCGGCGTCGCCCTGGCTGCGCGATCCCGCCCTCTCGCCCGACGGGACCCGCATCGCCTTCCGCTGCGCCGGCCAAGTCTGGATCGCGCCGGCGGGCGGCGGCGACGCCGTGGCGCTGACCCCGGCCGGCTTCCACGCCGCGACGCCCGTCTGGTCGCCCGACGGGCGCACGGTCGCCTTCGCGTCGGACCGGTTCGGCCCCATGAACGTGTTCGCCGTGCCGGCCGAGGGCGGCGACGCGCGGCGCCTCACCTTCAGCGAACACGACCAGGCCCCGACGGGGTTCACGCCGGACGGCGCCGCGATCCTGTTCTGGTCGCCGGGGCTGGGCGACGCCGTCGAGACCGGCCCCATCCCGGGTGGGGGCGAGGACGGCGGACAGCTCTACCGGGTGCCGGTCGAGGGCGGACGCGACACGATGGTGCTACCCAACGCCGCCATGGAGGCGCAATGGGACCCGGCCGGGCGGCGGATGCTCTACACCGGCGCCTCGGTCGAGCAGCCGTTCCGCCGCCGCCAGGTCTCGAGCGCGGCGCGGCAGGTCTGGGTCTACGACGCGGCGAGCGGCCGGCACCGGCGCCTGACCGACGGGCCGAGCGAGAGCCGCAGCGCCGTATGGATGCCGGACGGCGGCATCGACTACCTCGACGAGGCCTCGGGCTCGCTGAACGTGTGGCACCGCGACGCCGACCTCGGGCATCCGGTTCAGGTGACCCGGCTCGACGGCGAGCCGGTCCGCTCCCTGTCGGCGTCGCGCGCCGGCGACCTCGCCTTCACGCGGGGCGGCGGCCTCTACCGGCTGCGCGCCGGCGCCGCCGACCCCGAGCGGGTCGTCGTCCGGCTCGTCAGGACCGACTTCCCCGGCGACCG
Organism: Lichenihabitans sp.; assembly: GCA_965214345.1. Classification (GTDB taxonomy): domain Bacteria; phylum Pseudomonadota; class Alphaproteobacteria; order Rhizobiales; family Beijerinckiaceae; genus Lichenihabitans. The sequence goes on from CBDCBJ010000002.1 coordinate 547,660, forward strand.
CGCCGGCCGCAGCACGGCGTTCACGGACTTCGCCCTGTCGCCCGACGGCCGCGACTTCGCCGTCGTGGCGCGGGGCGGCATCTCGGTGGCTTCGATCGACGGCCGCGACGTCAAGCGCCTGCCCCACACGGCCGGCGAGGAGCGCGACCCCACCTTCTCGGCGGACGGCCGCCGCATCGCCTATGCGTCCGAGCGCGACGGTCGCTGGGACCTCTACGAATCGTCCATCGTCGACGCCGACGAGCACGCGTTCTCGAAGGCGACGCGCGTCGAGGAGCGGCGGCTGACCTCCGGCCCGCGCGACAGCATGACGCCGGTCTACGCGCCCGACGGGCGGCACATCGCCTACGTGGTTGACCGATCCTCGGTGCGGGTGCTCGACCCCGCGGGCGGCGGCGACGTCGAGGTGCTGCCCGCCGGGCAGACGTTCAGCTACTACGACGGGTCTTGGGAGCTGTCCTGGTCGCCCGACTCGCGCTGGCTGGCCCTGCCGGTGCAGCCGAGCCTCGACATCGACAATCTGGCGCTGGTGCCGGCCGACGGCTCGCGCCCCGCCGTGCGGCCGGTGCCCTCGGGCGAGGAGCAATGGGGGCCGGAATGGAGCCCCGACGGCACCATGCTCCTGTGGCACACCGACTCGGGCAGCCTGTCGGGCGCCTACGAGCGGCGCTGGAGCGTGGACCTCGAAGGGGCCTTCACGTCCCGGCGCGCCCAGGACGCGTTCACGCGCCGGCTGATGGTGCCGGTGGCCGGCGATCAGCCGCCCGTCCCCGAGGAGCACGCCGAGCCGCCGGCCGCACGGCCGCCGGAGGCGCGCGATGCCGCCGCGCGCGAGGCCCCGCCGCGCGGGCCGGCCCCGGTCGAGCTCGACGGCATGGCGGACCGCACCCGTATCCTGTCGGACGCGCCCGGACAGATCGTCTTCGGCACGCTCATGCCCGACGGCGTGAACGTCCTCGTCGTGGAGCGGTCCGAGAACGCCAGGGGCGACGGATACGTGGTCAGCGGCACGCTGCGGGACCTGCGCCAGGAGCGTCGCCGGACCCTGTTCTCCGCCCTGCCGTTCCAGGGCAACGGCCCCGTGCGCCTCAGCCGCGACCGGCGCCGCCTCTACTTCCTGGCGCGCAACGGCGGCAACGAGACCGGCAGCGACGGCCTGATGGAGGTCGACCTCCTGCGCGGCACGACGCGGCTCATCCACATCGCGGTCGACACGACACGCGACGAGGCGGAGGCGCGCCGGGCCGCCTTCGACCAGTTCTGGACGCTGACGGCGAAGAAGTTCTTCGATCCCGCCTTCAGCGGCGTCGACTGGCCCGCGGCGCGCGCGCGTTACGCGCGCTTCCTGCCGTCGGTGGCCGACGGGCGCGACCTCGCCGAACTCCTGAGCGAGATGGCGGGCGAACTCGGCGCGTCCCACACGGGCGCCTACCAGCGCGACTTCGTGCCGCCGGCCGAACGCGAGGCCTCGCTCGGCCTCTACTACGACGAGCGCTACCCCGGGCCGGGGATGCGGGTGTCGTCCGTGATCGCCGGCGGCCCCTTCGACACCGGGGACAGCGCGTTGCGACCCGGCGACCTCATCGACGCGGTCGACGGCCAGCCGGTGCCGCTCGAGGGCGGCATCAGGCGCATGCTGCGGGACCACCGCCGCGAGATCGTGGCGGTCTCGGCCCGGCATCCCGACGGAACGCGCTTCACCGAGAAGGTCGTGACGATCGACCTCGCGCGGGAGCGGGAGCTGGCGGACCGGCGCTGGGTCGAGGCCAGGCGCGCCGCCGTGGCGGCGGCGAGCTGCGGCAGGCTCGGCTACGTCCGCCTCGCCGCCATGGACGCGGCCTCCTACCGCCGGGCCTTCTCGGACGTGTTCGGCCGCTTCGTCGGCGCGAAGGGCCTCGTGATCGACATCCGCGACAACGGAGGCGGCGACCTGCACAACAACCTCGTGACGCTGCTGTCGGGGCGGACCTACGCGGTCGTGACGCCGCCGCGCGGCGGCCCGTCGCAGGACGAGCCGCGCGACCGCTGGACCAGGCCCTCCGCCGTCGTGATGAACGCCGCGAGCTACTCGGATTCGTCGCTCTTCCCGCTGGCGTACCGCGACCTCCACCTCGGGCCGCTGGTCGGTGACCCCGTGGCGGGCACCGGCACCGCCGTCTGGTGGGTCCAGTCCCAGATCGAGCCGGGGCTCGTCTATGGCCTGCCCGAACTGCCCTACCGCCGGGTCGACGGAACGCTGAGCGAGAACCACGCCGTCCCGCCCGACATCCTCGTGCCCTCCGACCCCACCGCCTGGGCGGCCGGGCGGGACCCGCAGCTCGACGCCGCCGTCCACGCGCTCCTGCCGGACGCGGGAGGCCCCTGCCCCAAGCCTTGACCACCGCCCGGCCAGCGGCGATGTCGAGACCGTCGCATCGCAACGAGGATCTCGCCTTGGCCCCCATCGACGGCCCGCGCCTGCCGGCCCGCTCGCGCCACACCCGCCAGCTCGTGGTGTTCCTCCACGGCTACGGCGCCGACGGCAACGACCTGATCGAGATCGGCCGCCAGTGGCAGCCCTGGCTGCCCGACGCCGAGTTCGTGGCCCCCAACGCGCCCGAGCGCTGCGCCCAGGCCCCGACGGGTCGGCAATGGTTCCCGCTGACGATGCGCGACCCCGCGGAGCGGTGGACCGGCGTCGTCAAGGCCCGGCCGGTGCTCGACGCCTTCCTCGACGCCGAACTCGCCCGCACCGGGCTCGACGACGGCAGGATCGCCCTCGTGGGCTTCAGCCAGGGCACCATGATGGCGCTGCACGCCGGCCTGCGCCGAAAGCGGGCGCCGGCCGCCATCCTGGGCTATTCGGGGATGCTGGTCGGCCCCGAACACCTGTCGGAAGCGGGCGCGCGGACCGCGGCGGGCCGGCCCCCGGCGGTGATGCTCGTCCACGGCGACCGCGACAACGTCATCCCGGTCGACGCGCTGTTCGACGCCGCCGAGAGCCTCGGCAAGGCCGAGATCCCGACGCAGTGGCACCTCTCCGTCGGGGTGGCGCACGGCATCGACGGGTCCGGCCTGACCCAGGGCGGGCAGTTCCTGGCCCAGAGCTTCGGCCGTCCGACGCCGCGCTGAGCCGCGCGTCGAAGCGGCGGATCCCAGCGCCCCGGCGGCGGCGTCCGGTCAGCCCTCCCCGTCGTCGGCGGCGTCCTCGCCGAACAGCTCGATCATCTGCCGGCAGAACTCCGGCAGGTCGTCCGGCTTGCGCGATGTGACGAGGAGGCCGTCGCGCACGCAGACCTCGTCGACCCACTCGCCGCCGGCGTTCTCGATGTCGGTCCGCAGCGACGGCCAGGAGGTGAGCTGGACGCCGTCCACGGCGTCGGCCTCGATGAGCATCCAGGGGCCGTGGCAGATGGCGGCGATGGGCTTGTCGTTGTCGACGAAGTGCTGGACGAACTCGACGGCATCCTCGCTCATCCGCAGCTTGTCGGGGTTGGTGGTGCCGCCGGGCAGAACGAGGGCGTCGAAGATCTCGGGGTCGACGGTGAGGTCGAAGTCGACGGGGATCCGCTCGCCGGGTTCGACGTCGTGGTTCATCGCCTGGATCGAGCCGGTCCTCAGCGACACGAGCTTGACGTCCGCCCCGGCCGCCTTCAACGCCGCCATGGGTTCGACGATCTCCACCTGCTCGACGCCGTCCGTCGCCAGGATCGCCACCTGGAGTCCTTCGAGATCGGTGGGCATGGCTCATCACTCGCTGTTCTGTGCGGGGCTGTCCCGCAGGGTGAGGGCGAACGCGCGAGGGCGGGTCGGCGATCCGGAGCGCCGCGATCCCTTTCTGCCCGACACGCGACGATCCCGCGTCGGCCCTCGCCCGGACGCGACGGGTCGTCAGCCCTGCCGGACCTCGACCTGGTCGGGGTAGAAGGCGAGGTGGCCCGCGATGGCGGAGACGCCCGGCAGCGGCGTCTCGTAGGTCCAGACGGCGTTCTGGGCCTCGCGGCCCTGGGCCTTCAGCGTGAAATAGCTCGCCTCGCCCTTGAACGGGCAATGGGTGTGGCGGCTCGTGGGCTCGAAGAACGACATGTCGGCGTCCTCGCGCGGCACGTAGAGCACGGCGCGCATGCCGCCCTCGACCAGGTCGAGCGCGCGGGTCGTGTCGACGACGGTCTGTCCCGCGAACGCGACGGCGACGCGGCCGGCGTGGGGCGAGACGACGATGCCGTGGGGTTTGTCGGACGTCATGGGAATCTCCTGTGCTGCGGTCCCGGCGGGGACCTCGTCTTCCGGGATCGGACGTCGGCGAGGCCGCGGAGATCCGACCTGCCCATGGGCTGCAGGCTCACCGCGCCGCCTTGTCGATCTCGGCCTCGAGCGTCCCGATGTTGTCCGGCGTCACGGGGCCGATGAGCTTGTAGGCCAGCGTGCCGTCGCCCCTCACCACGAAGGTCTCGGGCACGCCGTAAACGCCGAAATCGATGGCGGTGCGGCCGGTGCGGTCGTCGCCCAGCGCCGCATAGGGGTCGCCCTTCGAGCCGAGGTACCGGCGCGCGTCTTCGGCCTTGTCCTTGTAGACGATGCCGTCGAGCGCGGCGCCGATCTCCTTCATGCGCGGGCTCTTGGACAGCATCATGAGGATCTCGTGCTCGTCGTGGCACTCGGCACACCAGGAGGCGAAGACGTTGACGAGCGTCACGTGCCCCCGCTTCAACGCCGCGGCGTCGAGCCCGACGCCGTGGTTCTCCGCGGCCTCCGCCGCCGCGGCGGGCAGCGCCGGGCGGCCGGTGAGCGGCGGGAGGGTGAAGTCGGGCACCGGCAGGCCGATCAGCGGAGACGGGATGCGGGACGGGTCGCCGGCGCCGAGCCGCACGAGGAACAGGGCCGCGAGCCCGGCGAAGACCGCGAGCGGGAGCCAGGCGAGCAGCCTGCGCGGCGGCTTCGGGGCGGCCGCGGGCTCCTCCGGGGCGGCGGTCGCGCTCATCGCGACCCCTCGTCGCGGCGCCGGCCGCGGCCGGCGCGGGCCTCGAGCCTGGCGAGCGACCGCGTGAGCGCGCGGCGGTCGAGCAGGACGGCGGCGATCGTGCCCCCGAGGACCACGACCGTGACGCCGTAGGAGGCCAGGATGAAGCCGATGTGGGGGATCGCCATCATGACGGGACACCCTGGGCGGACAGCGCCGCGGCGGGCGCGAGCCGGACGACGGGGTCGCCCTCCGCGGCGGCGGCCAGCATCAGGCGGCGGAGGCGACGGCGGAGGACCTCGTTGCGGATCGACGCGAGGTGGAGCGTCACGAAGCCCAGCGTGAAGGCCAGGGCCATCGCCATCAGCGGGGCCAGGATCGACCGGTCGACGGTCGAGCCGGTCGCCTTGAAGATCGAGCCCTGGTGGAGGGTATTCCACCAGTCGACCGAGAACTTGACGATGGGCAGGTCGATGGCGCCGACCAGCGTCAGGACCGAAGCCGCGCGGGCGGCACGCCCCGGCTCCTCGATGGTGTGCCAGAGCGCCAGCAGGCCGAGGTAGGTGATGAACAGCACCAGCATCGACGTGAGCCGCGCGTCCCACACCCAGTAGGTGCCCCACATCGGCTTGCCCCAGAGCGAGCCCGTGACGAGGCAGACGAAGGTGAAGGCGGCGCCGAGCGGCACGACGGCCTTCTGCGCCGCCTCGGCCAGCGGGTGGCGCCACACCAGCGTGCCGAGCGCCGACGCCGTCATCACCACGTAGGCGAGGCTGGCGATCCAGGCAGCCGGCACGTGGACGAACATGATCTTGACGGTCTCGCCCTGCTGGTAGTCGGGCGGCGAGGTGAACGACAGGAACAGGCCGACGGCGAGCATGACGACGGAGAGGCCGGCCAGCCAGGGCAGCACGCGGCCCGACAGCCGCATGAAGTTCGCGGGATTGGCGAGGACGTACACGGACCCTCCCTCGGTTCGGCGGCACGGGGTGTCTCGCCGGCTTGACACCTTCTATCGCAAATGCGGCGACACGATAAGGGGACGAAACGGCTGCGGCCATCTGCGGGCGGAGCTGCGGCTCTCCGGATCCGACGAAGGGCTGCGCGGCGCTTCGTGAGACCGGCTACTCCGACGCATTCTGTCACCGCAGCCACGACATCACGGTCGGACCGTCACATCCACTCCTTCGAAGTCGGACGGCCTAATCCGCCGTCAGCCTGAGGGCCGCAGCGGCCGCGAAGGGCGTGCCCGCCACGGCCAGCAGCGTCAGGCCGCAGAGCACCAGGAAGGGCGTCAGGAACGGCACCGTCCCGCCACTCGCCGCCGCGGCGGCGGAGACGCCGAAGATCAGCACCGGGATCGCCAGCGGGATCACCAGCACGGACAGCAGCAGGCCGCCGCGCCGGAGCGACACCGTCAGCGCCGCCCCGATGGCGCCGAGGCAGGTCAGGGCCGGCGTGCCCACCAGCAGCGTCGCCGCGACGCCGCCGAGCGCCGGCCCGTCGAGCGCCAGCATCAGCCCGAAGACCGGCGACACGATCACCAGCGGCAGCCCCGTGCTGCACCAATGCGCCAGGCATTTCACCGCCACCACGAGCTCGAGCGGCGTGCCCGCCATGCGCAGCAGGTCGAGCGAACCGTCCTCGTGGTCCGATCCGAACAGCCGGTCGAGCCCGAGCAGCGTCGACAGCAGCGCCGCGATCCACAGGATGGCGGGCCCAATGCGCGACAGGAGGTTGAGGTCCGGCCCGACGGCGAAGGGCACCACGGTCACGAGGCAGAGGAAGAACACCACGCCCGTCGTCCCGCCCCCGCCGATGCGGCGGGCGAGCCTGAGGTCGCGCCGGAACAGCGCCCACAGCGCCCCCATCAGGGCCGCTCCAGCCGGAGCTCGCGCAGGCCGGCGACCCCCAGCGGCCCGTGCGTCGCCGCCACGATGAGCCCGCCGCCCGCGAGGTGGTCGGTCATGACCTCGACGAGCACCGCCTGGGAGGCCGCATCGAGCGCGGTGGCGGGCTCGTCGAGAAGCCACAGCGGGCGCTTCGCCACGAGGAGCCGCGCCAGCGCCACCCGCCGCCGCTGCCCGGCCGAGAGATAGCCGCAGGGCAGGTCTGCGGCATGCGACAGCGCCACGCGCGCCAGGGCCTCGTCGAGCGTCGCGGGCGCGGCCCCGTCGCTCCACGCCGGGGCGGAACCGCGGCCGAGCAGCGCCGCCACGAAGCCGAGGTGATCGCGCGGCGTCAGCGCGGGTTTGAGGGCGTCGGCATGGCCGAGATAGTGGGCGCGCTCCGCCACCGGCGTGTCGGGATCGGCATCGTCCGGCGGATCGAGCGCCACGCGGCCCGCGGCGGGCTGCAGCAGCCCCGCCAGCACGCGCAGCAGCGTCGACTTGCCGGCGCCGTTGCGGCCCACGACGGCCGTCGCCTCCCCGGCCCGCGCCACGAAACCGAGGCCGGCGAAGACCGGCCGGCCGCCGCGCTCGGCCGCGAGGCCCTCCACGGTGAGGGTCATGGGGGCCGGCGAGCGGGCCTCGGCATGCGTCATCTCTCCTCCATGCTGGGTCGCACTTATCCCGTAGCCAGGGAGGGCGGAATCCCTATATTCGATCCATTCCAGATCCGCCTCCAGCGCCGCGAAGGATGCCCCATGGCCTCGCTCGACAGTTTCAAGTGCCGCCGCACGCTCGAAGCCGGCGCGAAGACCTACCATTATTTCTCCATCCCCGAGGCCGAGAAGAACGGGCTCGAGGGCGTGTCTCAGCTCCCCTTCTCGATGAAGGTGCTGCTCGAGAACCTGCTGCGCCACGAGGACGGGCGCAGCGTCACGAAGGACGACATCCTCCAGGTCGTGGCCTGGCTGACCAGCAAGGGCGCCGACGGCAAGGAGATCGCCTTCCGCCCCGCCCGCGTGCTGATGCAGGACTTCACCGGCGTGCCGGCCGTGGTGGACCTCGCCGCCATGCGCGACGCCATGGGCAAGCTCGGCGGCCCGGTCGAGAAGATCAACCCGCTCGTGCCGGTCGACCTCGTCATCGACCATTCCGTCATCGTCGACGAGTTCGGCACCGCCAAGGCCTTCGGCGACAACGTCGAACTCGAATACGAGCGCAACGGCGAGCGCTACCGCTTCCTGCGCTGGGGCCAGGGTGCCTTCACCAACTTCCGCGTCGTGCCGCCCGGCACCGGCATCTGCCACCAGGTCAACCTGGAATACCTCAGCCAGACGGTGTGGACCCGCGAGGAGGACCACGACGGCCAGACCGTGACGGTCGCCTATCCCGACACGCTCGTCGGCACGGATTCCCACACCACCATGGTCAACGCCCTGGCGGTGCTGGGCTGGGGCGTCGGCGGCATCGAGGCCGAGGCCGTGATGCTGGGCCAGCCGCTGTCCATGCTGCTGCCGCCCGTGGTCGGCTTCAAGCTCACCAACAAGCTCCGCGAGGGGCGCACCGCCACCGACCTCGTGCTGACGGTGACGCAGATGCTGCGCAAGCTCGGGGTGGTCAACAAGTTCGTCGAGTTCTACGGCCCCGGCCTCGATTCGCTGTCGCTGGCCGACCGCGCCACGATCGCCAACATGGCGCCCGAGTACGGCGCCACCTGCGGCTTCTTCCCGATCGACGACGAGACGATCAACTACCTCGACGCGTCGAACCGCGGCGACGAGCGCATCTCCCTCGTCAAGGCCTATGCCAACGCGCAGGGCATGTTCCGGTCGAGCACGGCCGAGCCGGTCTTCTCCGAGCTGATCGCGCTCGACCTCGCCGACGTCGTGCCCTCCCTCGCCGGCCCCAAGCGCCCGCAGGACCGGGTGACGCTGGAATCCGCCAAGGCGAGCTTCCTGTCGTCGCTCGTCAAGGAATACAAGGTCGACAAGCCGACCGAGCGCTTCGTCGTCGACGAGAAGAACTTCGACCTCGGGCACGGCGACGTGGTGATCGCCGCCATCACGTCCTGCACCAACACGTCGAACCCGGCCGTCATGCTGGGCGCGGGGCTGCTCGCCCGCAACGCCGTGAAGGCGGGGCTGACCACCAAGCCCTGGGTCAAGACCTCGCTGTCGCCGGGGTCGCAGGTCGTCGGCGAATATCTCGAATCCACCGGCCTCCAGGCCGACCTCGACACGCTCGGGTTCAACCTCACCGGCTACGGCTGCATGACCTGCATCGGCAATTCCGGGCCGCTACCGATCGAGATCTCGAAGGCGATCAACGACAACGACATCGTGGCGTCGGCGGTCATCTCGGGCAACCGCAACTTCGAGGGCCGCGTCAACCCGGACGTGAAGGCCAACTACCTCGCCTCGCCCCCCCTCGTCGTCGCCTACGCGCTGGCGGGCTCGCTCGACGTCGACCTCGCCACCGAACCGCTCGGCCAGGGCACCGACGGGCCGGTGTACCTGCGCGACATCTGGCCCAGCCAGGAGGAGGTGGCGAGCCTGCACAAGAAGGCCATCACCAAGCAGATCTTCGCCGAGCGCTACGGCAACGTGTTCGAGGGCGACGTCCACTGGCAGAACATCGACGTGGCGCTGGGCCAGACCTACCATTGGTCGATGGGCTCGACCTACGTGCAGAACCCGCCCTACTTCGAGGGGATGACCCGGGCCCCGATCCCCGTCACCGACATCGCCGAGGCACGCGTGCTCGGCCTGTTCCTCGATTCGATCACCACCGACCACATCTCGCCGGCGGGCTCGATCAAGGCGGCCTCCCCGGCCGGCCGCTACCTCCTCGAGCACCAGGTGCGCCCGCAGGACTTCAACCAATACGGCACGCGCCGCGGCAACCACGAAGTCATGATGCGCGGCACCTTCGCCAACATCCGGCTGAAGAACCAGATGGTGCCGGGCGTGGAAGGCGGCGTCACGCGCCACCAGCCCGGCGGCGAGGAGATGCCCATCTACGACGCCGCCATGCTGTACAAGCAGGAGGGAGTGCCGCTGGTGATCTTCGCCGGCCGCGAATACGGCACGGGTTCGTCGCGCGACTGGGCCGCCAAGGGCACGAAGCTGCTCGGCGTGCGGGCCGTGATCGCCCAGAGCTTCGAGCGCATCCACCGCTCGAACCTCGTCGGCATGGGGATCCTGCCGCTCGTCTTCGAGGAGGGCACATCGTGGCAGACCCTCAACCTCAAGGGGGACGAGACGGTGTCGATCGTCGGGCTCGGCGACACGCTGCGGCCGCGCCAGACGATGGAACTGGTCATCACGTCCGACAAGGGCGTGGTCAGCCACGTGCCGGTGATCTGCCGCATCGATACGGCCGACGAACTCGAATATTTCCGCAACGGCGGCATCCTCAACTACGTCCTGCGCAACCTGCTGCAAGAGGCGGCGTGACGGTCGACCCGCTTAGACAGGGCGAAGGGGGCGCGCGGGAGACCGGCGCGGCCCTTCCGCGTTGCGGCGGGATGGAAGGCTGATAGGCTCGGGGGCATGTCTCGACAGGTGACTCCGTGAAGCGACAGACTGACATGGAGATGACGGTCGACGACTTCCTCGTCTGGGCGGAGGAGCAGCCGGGACGCTTCGAGCTCGTCGCTGGCCGTGTCCATGCGATGTCGCCGGAGCGCGCCGGCCATGCCCGGGCCAAGGCCAGGGTGCATCGGACTTTGGCCGACGCCGTCGCGCGGGCCGGGCTGCCGTGCGAAGCATTGCCCGATGGCATGACGGTCAGGGTCGACGCGGGCACGGCCTATGAGCCCGATGCCCTCGTCTATTGCGGTCAGGCGATTCCGGACGACGCTATCGAGGTGGCGGAACCGTCGATCGTCGTCGAAGTGTTGTCGCCGGGCACTCGGCACCTCGATACCGGGGCCAAGCTGGCTGGCTATTTCGCGGTGCCGAGCATCCGCCACTACCTCATGGTCGATCCCGACCGGCGCGTCGTGATCCACTACAGGCGGGACGGCCCGGACATCGCGACGCAGATCCTCGGCGCCGGCCCGTTGCGCCTCGATCCGCCGGGGCTGGAGCTGACGGTCGAGGACCTTCTCAGTGAGGCGTGACGCCGTGCAGCATCGATCGAAACCCGCCATGTCGGTCGACGACTTCCTCGCCTGGGCCGAGGCGGAGCAGGGTCGTCACGAGCTGGTCGACGGGCAGGTCCACGCCATGGCGCCGGAGCGCGTCGGGCACGCCGAAACGAAGTTCACCGTCCAGACCGCTCTTAAACAGGCCATAGACCGCGCGGGCGTACCCTGCCGTATGCTGCCCGACGGCGTGACAGTCCGCATCGACGCCACGACGGCCTACGAGCCCGACGCACTCGTCTATTGTGGGCCGCGGCTGTCTCGAAACGCCGTCGTAGTGACGGCGCCGCTCATCGTGGTCGAGGTCCTGTCGCCCAGCACGGGCTTCTACGACCGGCACGACAAGCTGGCCGGGTATTTCGCGGTGCCGAGCATCCGCCACTACCTGATCGTCGACATCGACCGCCGCGTGGTGATCCACCACGAGCGCGACGGCGACACGATCCGTACCCGCCTGCTGCCGTCCGGCGCGCTGCGCCTCGACCCACCGGGCCTGGACCTGACGGTCGCGGACCTGCTCGGGCCGGAGGAGCCATCCCCCCTCTGACGAGCGTCGTGCGGCGCCGGCGGCTTCACGGACTCTGTCCCGTCATCTCCGCCTGGGCGACCGCGTAGGCCCAGTCGAGCCAGGCTGTCAGGATCTTGACGTCGGAGGTCTCGACGGTGGCGCCGCACCAGACGCGTAGGCCCGCGGGGGCGTCGCGATAGGAGGCGATGTCGTAGGCCACGCCCTCGCGCTCGAGCAGCGCCGTCAGGCGCTTGGCGAAAGCCGCCTGCCCGGAGGCGGGCCGCGCCGTCACGGCGGGATCGACCACGCGCAGGCACACGGAAGTGTTCGACTGGAGGTCCGGCCGCTCGGCGAGGTTGGCGATCCACGGCGTGCGGCGCACCCACGCGTCGAGGGCCGCGGCGTTGCGGTCGGCGCGGCCCACCAATCCGGCGAGCCCTCCGACCGACTGCCCCCAGCGCAGCGCGTCGAGGTAGTCCTCGACGCAGAGCAGGGACGGCGTGTTGATCGTGTCGCCCTCGAAGATGCCCTCGATCAGCTCGCCGCGCTCGACCAGGCGGAAGATCTTCGGCAGCGGCCACGGCGGCGTGAAGGCGAGGAGGCGCTCGACCGCGCGGGGGGACAGCACCAGCATGCCGTGTGCCGCCTCACCGCCCAGCGCCTTCTGCCAGGAGAAGGTGACGACGTCGAGCCGGTCCCAGGGCAGCCGCTGCGCGAAGGCCGCCGAGGTGGCGTCGCAGATCGTCAGGCCGGCGCGGTCCGACGGGATCGTGGCGCCCTCCGGCACGCGGACGCCCGATGTCGTGCCGTTCCAGGTGAAGACGACGTCGTGGTCGAAGTCGACCGCGCCGAAGTCGACGACCCCGCCGTAGGGGGCCGTGAGGATGCGGGCGTCGGCGAGCCGGAGCTGCTTCGCGGCGTCGGTCACCCAGGACGCACCGAAGCTCTCCCAGGCCAGCATGTCGACCGGCCGGGCGCCGAGCAGCGACCACATCGCCATCTCGACCGCGCCGGTGTCGGAAGCCGGCACGATGCCGATCCGGTGCCCGGACGGGACCTGCAGCACCTCGCGGGTCAGCGCGATGGCGGCCTGGAGCTTGGCCCTGCCCGCGGGAGCCCTGTGCGAACGGCCCAGGGTGGCGTCCCGCAACGCGTCGAGCGACCAGCCGGGACGCTTGGCGCAAGGGCCGGAGGAGAAGCAGGGGTTGGCCGGCTTGCGGGTCGGGGGGGTCATGGGGCCTCGTCACGGGACGCCGACCTTTGGGGGACGGCGGGTGCCGCGGCGGTGGTGCGGGATCGAAGGACGGGGTGTCAAGGACGAGGCGGCGGCCGGGGCGATCGCCAGCGCGAACGGACACTAGGGGCGAGGCTCAAGACCCGCGCCCGCTCGGCGCCTCCCAGTCCATCACGGGCCCGAGCGGCACGATGCCGGTCGGGTTGATGTGGCGGTGGCTGCCGTAATAATGGCCTTTGATGTGGCCGAAGTCGACCGTCTCACGGACGCCCGGCCACTGGTAGAGGTGCCGCGCATAGTCCCACAGCGCCGGATAGTCGACGATCCGGCGAAGGTTGCACTTGAAGTGGCCGTGGTAGACCGCATCGAAGCGCACCAGCGTCGTGAAGAGCCGCCAGTCGGCCTCGGTCGGCGCGTCGCCGCAGAGGTAGGCCCGGCGCGACAGGAGCGCTTCCAGCCAGTCGAGCGTGGCGAAGAGCGGCACGACGGCGGCCTCGTAGGCGGCCTGGGTCGTGGCGAAGCCCGCCCGGTACACGCCGTTGTTCAGCATGTCGTAGACGCGGGCGTTGACGGCGTCGATCTCGGCCCTGTGCGCCTCGGGGTAGAGGTCGCCCGGACGCGCGCCGAGGCCGTCGAAGGCGGAGCCGAAGATGCGGATGACCTCGGAGGACTCGTTGTTGACGATCGTGCCGGTCAGCTTGTCCAGCAGCACCGGGACGGTCACGCGGCCGGTGTAGCGCGGGTCGGCCCGGCCGTAGACCTCGCGCAGCAGTCCGGCTCCGAAGGGATCGGGCACGACGCCCGGCCCGGCCGCGAAGGTCCAGCCGTCCTCGCGCATCAGCCAATGCGTGACGGAGAGGCCGACGATGTCCTCGAGCCCCTTCAGCCGTCGCACGATGAGGGCGCGATGCGCCCAGGGACAGGCGAGCGACACGTAGAGATGGTAGCGGCCGACGGCCGGCGGGTAGGCGCCGCCCGGCGCCAATGTGCTGCGGAAGCGGGTCGGCGGCCGGGCGAAGTGGCCGTCCTCGGCGTGGGCGAGGTCCTCGTCGCGGCGCCACGCGCCATCCACCATCTCGCCCATCACCGGCCTCGCATCCGGCCCCGGGTCGGTGCCGCGGCCCGATACTGGTCCCGCGGGGGCGGCCTCGGCAAGTCGCTCGGTCCGCCCGGCGACCTCAATCGAGGCTGGGGAACGCCACCTCGTCGGTCAACGGCATGGCCACGGTGCACCGGACCTCGCCGGGCAGGAAATCGAGCCGCGTCACCGCGTTGAACTCATAGGGCATGCTGCGTTCGATCAGTTCGGTGCCGAAGCCGCGGCGGCGCGGCGCGGGCGTCGCCACCGTCACGCCGGTCTCGCTCCATCGGAACAGGAGGGTCGGCGGTGCCGTCGCGTGGTCCACCGTCCAGACCACCGCGACGGCGCCCTTGGCGGCCGTGAGGGCGCCGAATTTCACCGCATTGACGGCGAGTTCGTGCAGCGCCAGGGCGAAAGCCTCGGCGGCGCGTCCCTTGAGGCGGAGGAGCGGGCCCTCGACGACCAGGCTGACGTCGCCGACGCGATGCGCCACCAGTTCCTCGCGGATCAGCCCCTCGAGATCGACGTCGTCGTCGGGGCTGCGGATGCGGGCATCCTGCACGCGGGCGAAGGCGTCGAGCCGGCCCTCGAAATGGGTCGCGTAATGTTCGACGGTGTCGCTGGTCCGGGCCGTCCGCCGCGCCACGGACCGGATGAGCGCCAGGGCGTTACGCATGTGGTGCTGAACGTCGTCGATCCGACCATGGCGGACGGGCGGCTCCGCGGTGCCGACCAGCAGCGTCCCCACCCACTCGCACAGGCACCCGTCCGAGCCGAACGCATAGGCGGCGCGGGGCAGAACCGGGCTGTAGCCCTCGCCGCCGACGCGCCTCAGCCGGAGCGGAGACCGGTCGGCGCCGCCCCCCGCGCCCACCACCCAGGGTGCCGCGGCACCGACCCGGTCGGCCGGATGGACGGCCTCGAGCCATCCGTCGCCGCGGCTGCTGGCCTCCGACAGACCGGTGAAGGCCGTCCACTCCGTGCACGACCACGTCCAGTGGCCGGCGGGATCGGCCCGCCAGAACAGGGCGTGGCCGTCCGAGCAGGGCCGCGTCAGGCTCGGCATGACGGCCTCCTCGGAGCCCACGGGCGCCCGGATGCCGCACCGTCCGGATCCGTCCATCGCGGCATCTGATGCGGCGTCCCGTCAGAGCGGCGCGAGGGCGCGTCGACGCCCGGCAGGATGGTGCGCCGGCGCGGGGCCGTTCTCGGCGAATAGTTCCGCGAGCTTCTCCGTCATGGCGCCGCCGAGTTCCTCGGCGTCAACGATGGTGACGGCGCGCCGGTAGTAGCGCGTCACGTCGTGGCCGATGCCGATGGCGATGAGTTCGACCGGGGACCGCGTCTCGATCTCCTCGATCATGGCCCGCAGGTGTTTTTCGAGATAGTTGCCGGCATTGACCGACAGCGTGGAATCGTCGACCGGTGCGCCGTCCGAGATCATCATCAGGATCTTGCGCTGCTCGGGGCGGCCGAGCAGGCGCTGATGGGCCCAGTCCAGCGCCTCGCCGTCGATGTTCTCCTTGAGGAGGCCCTCGCGCATCATCAGTCCGAGGTTGCGCCGCGCGCGCCGCCAGGGGGCGTCCGCCGCCTTGTAGATGACGTGGCGCAGGTCGTTGAGCCGGCCGGGCGTGACGGGCTTGCCGGTCTGGAGCCAGGCCTCGCGCGACTGGCCACCCTTCCACGCCTTGGTGGTGAACCCCAGGATCTCGACCTTGACGCCGCAGCGCTCCAGCGTCCGCGCCAGGATGTCGGCGCAGGTCGCCGCGACCGTGATCGGCCGGCCGCGCATCGAGCCCGAATTGTCGAGCAGCAAGGTCACGACCGTGTCGCGGAAATCGGTGTCCTTCTCTCGCTTGAACGACAGCGGCTGCTGTGGGTCGATGACGACGCGCGACAGCCGCGCCGGGTCGAGCATCCCCTCCTCGAGATCGAACTCCCAGGCGCGGTTCTGTTGCGCCATCAGGCGGCGCTGCAGCCGGTTGGCGAGCCGGGCCACGACGCTCGACAGGTTGGAGAGCTGCTTGTCGAGGTAGGCGCGCAGCCGCTCCAGCTCTTCCGCGTCGCAGAGCTGCTCGGCCGGCACCACCTCGTCGAATCTGGTCGAGAAGGCCTTGTAGTCCGGTCCCTTGGCGTCCGAGACGGGGCCCTGGGGGCGCCGGCTCTCGGCCGCCTCTTCGGCCTCGCCGTCGTCCTGCTCCTCGGTCGTCTCGCCGGCGGGCGCGTCGGGGCTCTCCATCGCGCCCTCTTCCATGTCCTCGGCGGAGGATTCCGCCGTGTCCATCTCGAGCGTCTGGCCCGTCTCGGACTCCTGGCCCTCGCCCTCCGACTGGTCGGCGTCGTCCTGGGCTTGATCCTCGTCGTCCTCGTCGTTCTCGTCCTCGCGGTCGAACGACGAGGGGTCTGCCATGTCGAGCGATTGGAGCAGCTTGTGGATCGAGCGCCCGAAGGCGCGCTGGTCCTCGAGCAGGTGATCGAGCCGGTCGAGGTCGGCGCCGGCGCGCTCCTCGATCCAGGGCCGCCACAGGTCGACGATCGTCTGGGCGTTCGGCGGCGGGGCGCGGCCCGTCAGGCGCTCGCGGACCATGAGCGCCACGGCATCCTCGATCGGGGCGTCGGCGCGGTCGGTGATCTCGGCATAATTGCCGCGATGGTAGCGGTCCTCCAGCATGGCGGCGAGGTTGATGCCGACCCCGTCCATGCGGCGGGCGCCGATCGACTCGACCCGCACCTGCTCGATGGCCTCGAAGACCGAGCGGGCGGCCTGAGCCTCGGGCAGCAGGCGGCGGTGGGTGGCGGCGTCGTGGCAGGCGAGCCTCAACGCCATGGAATCGGCGTGGCCGCGCACGATCGCGGCTTCGCGCGGCGACAGCTTACGGGCCGGCTCGGGCAGACGCGCCTTGGCGCTTTCGCCGTGGCCGACGACGCTGGGCTTGTCGGGCGCGTAGGAGACTTCGAGTTCGGGCGTCCGCGACATCGCCCTCATGCAGGACGCGACGGCCCGCTTGAACGGCTCCTGCGGGGCCTCGGTCGGTGTGCCGGGCTTGCGGTTGGAGAGGGGGCTGCTCATGAGGCCTTGGTTATGTCGTGGCAGCCAGCGGGGACTCCGCCGAGCCGGGTGAGTCGTAGATCGCCGAGCAGTCGATCGAAATCTGCAATCTGGGCAGTGAACGTCGTGAACACGGAAACGGACGCACCACTGACCATGTTCACGGCTCGGGCCAGACGATCGGGCGGGTCATGACCTCGTCCCACGAATAGGGATTGGTCTCGGGGACGACGGAGTCCGGAAGGCCGGTCTCGCGCAGCGCGTCGACGAGAGCCAGGGCGTAGGCATCGCCCAAAGTTTGGAGACGACGACCGCCGAGGCTGGGACTGCGCTTCAGCACGCGCCCGACGTGGATGCGTTGGGCGCGGACGGTCAGTGCCCAGCTTCTGCTGCGGCGCTCAGGTTGGAAGTCCCATTTCAGAAGGTGCTGAAGCAGCCTCGTGAGGGCGCTCTCGAACGCCCTGTGCTGGCTGTTTCCCAAGATGTCGATCTCGTCGGCGAGGCGGGGGAGATCGAGTTCGGCGAAACGTCCGTCGCGGAGCGCCTCCTCCTGCCGGAGCGCCCAGGCGTGGGGATCGACGTCCCGGTGCAGGGGAGCCGATCGGGGAGCGCGGACGAGGACGACCGTCAACGCGACGTCCTCCGCGGCCACGCGATGTCGCGCATCATCGCGTCGTCCCACGTATAGGGGTTTGCGGCCTGCAACGCGCTCTCGGGCAGGCGGTCGTCCTCCCTCAGGGCGCTGTAACGGCCGAGGGCGTAGCCCTGCTCCAATGCTTCGCCCTTCGACGTCTCCAGGCTCGGGCATCGGTCGAGCACCAGCCTGACGCGCCTGCGCTGGTGAGCGATCGCCGCGACCCGGCTTTCAGACCGCGGACACGTCCCGTGATCCCACAGCATCAACTGGTGGCAGAGGCGCTCGAGCCGATGCTCCAGCCTGTCGGCTTCCCGGCGCGCGAGGCTGCCGATCTCGTCGATGAGGTTGGGAATATCGAGGTCGGCCAGCCGACGCTCCCGCAGCGCCGCCGCCTGCCCTACCGTCCAGGCGTGGAGGTCTCGGTCGTAGAGCGACGGCGTCTCGGCCGGGAGGATCGAATGCTCTGCGACGGAAACAGTCTGGTCCATCGTCCTGCTCCCTTCGCGAGCCGTGGCGACTTCAACTCAGCGCGACGTTGACGGCGCTCTCCGGCAGTTCCTTGCCGAAGCTCCTCTGATAGAACTCGGCCACCAGCGAACGCTCGAGCTCGTCGCATTTGTTGAGGAACGTCAGCCGGAACGCGAAGCCGATGTCGCCGAAGATGTCGGCGTTCTCGGCCCAGGTGATGACGGTGCGCGGGCTCATCACGGTCGACAGGTCGCCGGCCGTGAAGGCGTTGCGAGTCAGGTCCGCCACCCGGACCATCTTGTTGACGATGTCGCGGCCCTCCTTGGTCCCCTGGTAGTGGGGCGCCTTGGCCTGCACGATGTCGACCTCGCGGTCGTGCGGGAGGTAGTTGAGGGTCGTGACGATCGACCAGCGGTCCATCTGGCCCTGGTTGATCTGCTGGGTGCCGTGATAGAGGCCCGACGTGTCGCCGAGGCCAACCGTGTTGGCGGTGGCGAAGAGCCGGAAAGCGGGGTGCGGCTTGATCACGCGCTTCTGGTCGAGCAGCGTCAGCCGGCCCGACAGTTCCAGCACGCGCTGGATGACGAACATCACGTCGGGACGGCCCGCGTCATATTCATCGAAGCACAGGGCCACGTTGTTCTGCAGCGCCCAGGGGAGCATCCCGTCGCGGAATTCCGTGACCTGCTTGCCGTCCTGGAGCACGATCGCGTCCTTGCCGACGAGGTCGACGCGGGACACGTGGCTGTCGAGGTTGATGCGGACGCACGGCCAGTTGAGCCGCGCCGCCACCTGCTCGACGTGGGTCGATTTGCCGGTGCCGTGATAGCCGGTGATCATCACCCGCCGGTTGCGCGAGAAGCCCGCGAGGATCGCCAGCGTCGTGTCGCGGTCGAAGAGGTAATCCTTGTCGGTGTCCGGCACGTGCTCCTCGGACCGCGAGAAGGCCGGTACGCTCATGTCGGAGTCGATGCCGAACACCTCCCGCACGGAGACCCTCGTGTCGGGCAGGGATTTCTGGTCTGAAGTGGCGTTCTGCATCGATCCTCCGAGCCCGCCTCGCGAGGAGACGGTGCCCGCTCCTGGGCTTCTAGGGTTTCAACGGGCCGCGCCGGCGGCCGGGGGTGAAAGCTTGATGGTCTTGAGGAAGTTATAGGCGCGGATGATGTCGCGCAATTTGTCCTCGTTGGAACGGTCGCCCCCGTTGGCGTCGGGATGCAATTGCTTGACCAGCTGCTTGTACCGCGCCTTGACGGCCGCGGCATCCACCGTATCGTCGAGCCCCATCGTGGTCAGGGCCCGCGTCGTGGCGATGGAATAGCGGGGGCGGCGCGGCTCTTCGGCGCGGCCCTGACGCGCCCGCGCCCGGAAGATACCGAGCGAGTCGGGATGGAGGTCTTCGGTCGACGCGGTCTCGCCGGCGGCGCGGTTGACGCCCATGCTCCAGGTCGGCCGGTGGCCCACGAGGGCCTCGCGCTGGTATTTCACGACCGCATCGTCGGTCATGCCGCTGAAGTAGTCATAGGTGGCGTTGTACTCCCGCACATGGTCGATGCAGAAGCAGAAGTACTGCCCTTCCCGGTCGCGGCCCTGCGGCGCGCGATAGTCGCCGGGCTGGGTGCAACCGGGGTGATCGCACGGCGTCGTCGACGGCACGGCGGCCGACTTGCCGCTCTTGCCCGCCCGCTTGGAGCGGATGCGATCGAAATGGTGCGAGTTGAGGTTCATCACCGGCCTATTATGGGGGAGATCACGGGCCTCGCAAGGCGGGCCGCCCCGCATCCCCGACCCGCCCTGGCCCTCCCGCCTGCAGAGGAACTCGTTTCATGACCGTCAAAGACAGGATCGTCGCCGCCCTGACGCAGGGTCTCCACCCCGAGACGCTGGAGGTGATCGACGAATCCCACCAGCACGCCGGCCACATGGGCTCGCGCGCCGGGGGGGAGACGCATTTTCGCGTGCGGGTCACCGCGCAGGCCTTCATGGGCCAGAGCCGCGTCGAGCGCCACCGCGCCATCAACGCGCTGCTCGCCGACGAGATCAGGCCGGACGGCGTCCACGCGCTGGCCATCGAGGCGCGGGCCCCGGGGGACGCGGGACGGTGACGAGGCCGTGATCGAGAGTTGAAGGATTGGCTTCACCCAGGCTATGGAGTCGCATGCGGATCAGCTTCGACGCAGGCAAGCGGCTCAGCAACATCGCCAAGCACGGAAGCGACTTCGACACCGCGCAGGAGGTCTTCGATCATCCATCGATCGAGATACCGGATCGTCGGTTCGACTACGGCGAGGACCGTTTCCGGACCATAGGGCATCTGCGGTCACATGGTCATGGTTGTCTGGACCGCGGACGCTGGCGGTCGACGTATCATTTCGATGAGAAAGAAAAATGAGCGAGAGCAAAAGTTGTATGCCGATCGATTTGGAACGCCTTAATGCCGCGCGTGCGGAACCGGACGATGACGCGCCCGAATTGACGGAAGCTGACCTCGCTCGTGCGACTTGGCGGATCGGTGACCGCGTCGTCAGCGAGGCCGAGGGGCGGGCCGCCACGGCAGCCTCGCTGACGAGCCTTCGCCAGCACGTCGAATTGGACCTCCCCGACGACGTGCTGGAGGCCTACCGCGCCGGTGGCCCGGACTGGCGGGACCGCATGGCCCAGGCGCTGCGAAAGGCGGTCGGATTGTAGGTCGCCCGCCGTTCTCAAATTCCGCCAACAGCGCTACACAGCCCGGTGTAGCCGGCTTGGCGAGGACTGCGGAAGATCGATCGATGACCGACATGAAGCTCGTCGTCGCCGGAGCCGCCGGGCGCATGGGACGCATGCTGGTCGCCGCCGTCCAGGCGACACCGGGCGTGACGCTCGCGGCCGCGCTGGGCCGCCCCGGCTCGGCGGCCCTCGGCCAGGACGCCGGCACGCTCGCCGGCCTCGGCCCGATCGGGGTGCCGGTCACCGAGGACGCGCTCCGGGCTTTCGTGGACGCCGACGGCGTGCTCGACTTCACCTCGCCGGACGCCACGGCCCACTTCGCCATGCTGGCCGCCCAGGCGCGCATCGCCCACGTCATCGGCACGACGGGCCTCGGCGAGGCCGACCTCGCCAGGCTCGAGGCCGCGGGCCGCCACGCGCCCCTCGTCCGCTCGGGCAACATGAGCCTCGGCGTCAACCTCCTCGCCGCCCTGGTGCGCCGCACCGCCCGGTCGCTCGGGGCCGAGTGGGACATCGAGATCGTCGACACCCATCACCGCAGGAAGGTCGATGCGCCCTCCGGCACCGCCCTCCTGCTCGGCGAAGCCGCCGCCGAGGGACGCGGTGTGAGCCTGTCCGAGGCCGCGGTGCGGGGCCGCGACGGCATCACCGGCGCGCGGGAACCCGGCACGATCGGTTTCGCGGCGCTGCGCGGCGGCACCGTCATCGGCGAGCATTCGGTCGTCTTCGCCGGCGAGGGCGAGCGCATCGAGCTCAACCACCGCGCCGAGGACCGCTCCCTCTTCGCCCGCGGCGCCGTCAAGGCGGCCCTCTGGGCACGGGGACGGCGTCCCGGGCTTTACAGCATGGCCGACGTGCTCGACCTTGGCGACTTCTGAACGCAGATCGAGGATGACCCGATGGACCGCCTGCTCGTCCTGATCCGCCACGGCCAGTCCGACTGGAACCTGAAGAACCTGTTCACCGGCTGGAAGGACCCGGACCTGTCGCCGAAGGGCGTCGAGGAGGCCCGGGCGGCGGGGCGCGCCCTGAAGGGCATCGGCCCCTTCGACGTGGCGTTCACCTCCGCCCTCGTGCGAGCCCAGCACACCTGCCGGCTGGTGCTGGGCGAAGTGGGCCAGGACGGGCTCGAGACGATCCGCGACCAGGCGCTGAACGAGCGCGACTACGGCGACCTGTCGGGCCTCGACAAGGACGAGGCGCGGGCGAAATGGGGCCCCGACCAGGTCCACGTCTGGCGGCGCTCCTATGACATCAACCCGCCGGGCGGGGAGAGCCTGCGCGACACCGTGGCGCGCGCACTGCCCTACTACAACCAGCGCATCCTGCCGCGCGTGCTCTCCGGCCAGAAGGTCCTGGTGGCGGCGCACGGCAATTCCCTGCGCTCGCTCATCATGGTGCTCGACGGGCTCAGCCCCGAGGGCATCGTCGGGGTGGAGCTCGAGACGGGCGTGCCGATCGTCTACCGGCTCAAGGCCGATTCCACGGTCGAGAGCAAGGAGGTTCTGAAGCCGTGACGATCCGGCAGGGCTGCCATGCGGCGGCGCCCGGGGTCCGATCTGCTATGGCTCGCCCGATGGGCGCACGAGCCCTCGCCCACGGGAGCACATCGCTTGGCCGACCTCTTCGATCCGCTCACGCTCGGCGACCTCACGCTGCCGAACCGCATCTTCATGGCGCCGCTGACGCGGTGCCGCGCCGTCGGCGGCGGGCGCGTGCCCAATGCCCTGATGGCCGAGTATTACCGTCAGCGCGCCGGCGCCGGCCTGATCCTGAGCGAGGCCACCAGCGTCACCGACGAAGGCGTGGGCTATCCCGACACGCCCGGCATCTGGTCGGATAAGCAGGTCGAGGGCTGGAAGCTCGTCACCCATGCGGTCCACGCGGCGGGCGGGCGCATCGTCCTGCAGCTCTGGCACGTCGGCCGCATCTCGGACCCGAGCTACCTCGGTGGCCGCCTGCCGGTCGCGCCGAGCGCCATCAGGCCCGCCGGCCACGTCAGCCTGGTGCGGCCCACCAAGGGTTTCGAGACGCCACGCGCGCTCGAGATCGCCGAGATCCCCGGCGTTGTGGCGGCCTACCGCCGCGGCGCTCAGAACGCCCAGCGCGCCGGCTTCGACGGCGTCGAGGTGCACGGCGCGAACGGATACCTGCTCGACCAGTTCCTACAGGACAAGACCAACAGGCGTGACGACGACTACGGCGGGCCGATCGAGAACCGCGCCCGGCTGATGCTGGAGGTGACGGACGCCTGCATCGCGGTCTGGGGCGCGTCGCGCGTCGGCATGCACCTCGCGCCCCGGCGCGACACCAACGACATGGGCGATTCCGATCCGGAGGGCACGTTCGGCTACGTGGCCCGCGCGCTGGGCGACCGGAAGATCGGCTTCATCTGCTCGCGCGAGAAGATCGGCGACGACAGCCTCGCGGCCCACATCAAGCGCGAGTTCGGGGGCCTCTACGTCGAGAACGAGATGTTCTCGAAGGCCGACGCCGTGCGGGTCATCGCCGACAACGAGGCCGACGCGGTCGCGTTCGGCAAGCTCTTCATCGCCAACCCGGACCTCGTGCGCCGCTTCCGCGAGGATGCGCCCCTGAACGCCCCGAGGCCGGAACTGTTCTACGGTCCGGGCGCCGAGGGATACACCGACTATCCGACGCTCGACGCGGCGTGACCATGCCGGGACCGACCGCGGGCGGCTCGGGGCTTGATCGCCGGCACGCGATGGGGCATAGGACGCGTCGTCGCGGCGGGCCATCCCGCCGCCTTTTGTTTGATCGGGTGCCGTGATGAAGGTCCGCAATTCCTTGAAGTCGCTCCGCGGGCGTCACCGCGACAACCAGCTCGTGCGGCGCAAGGGGCGGGTCTACATCATCAACAAGACCCAGAAGCGCTACAAAGCCCGCCAGGGCTGAGCGGTCCCGAGGTGCGCGGCGTCTCCGCGGCCTCGACCACGGGCCTGTGGCGTTTCTGCCGGCGTCACCGCCTTTGACGGGCAGCCCGTAGCCTCCTATCGTCACGCGATGGGCTACCGCATCGCATTGTCTGCCGCGCTGGCGGCTTTCATCCCTATCGCATCGCCCGTCGCCGCGGCGCCGGATGTCGGCCGACCGGGTGACACGGTTGCCCCAGGCGCGCCTCCTCCGTTCTTCCGGAAGGGACTGCCCGAATCGTTCCCCCGTCTGCCGGGCGCGAACGAGGGCATCCCCTACGATGGACCGGTCGCCGGCCAGGACGGCCCGCCCGGCCCGCCCTCGTCGTCTCGTTCAGGCGAGGCGGAAGCCGCGCCGGCTCCGAAACCGCCCACCCGCGCCGAAAGGCTCGACAAGCTCCTCGACCGGCTGGGCAAGGCCGACGACGCCGGAGAGGCCCAGGGCATCGCCGGGCTCGTCCAGCGGATGTGGATGGAGTCCGGCTCCGACACCGCCGACCTGCTGATGGGCCGTGCCGTCTCCGCCATGAGCGGCGAGCGCCACGACGTGGCTGCGGCGCTGCTCGACCAGATCATCGCGCTCCAGCCCGGCTGGGCGGAGGCCTGGAACAAGCGGGCCACGCTGCGCTTCCTCGAACACGACGACGCGGGCTCGATGGAGGACATCAGCCACGTCCTGGCTCTCGAGCCGCGGCACTTCGGCGCTCTGAGCGGGATGGGCTTCATCCTCGAGCGGCACGGCGAGGAGGCGGGCGCCCTCAAGGCGCTGCGGCGCGCGCTCGCCGTCTACCCGCAGGACGAGGACGTCCGCAAGGCGGTCGACAAGCTCGCCCCCACGGTGGAAGGGCAGGATCTTTGACGGCTGCGCGACGCGGCGCGCGGCGGCGATGAGGATCCCGCTCGGCTTCGCGCTCCTGGTGCTGGCTCTGGCGGCGGGCGGCTGGCTCTATACGCTCTGGCAGACCGGCGTCATCGACCGGCGCTTCCCGCCGAGCGGCGCCTTCGTGGAGATCGGCGGCGGGGCACGGCTCCACTACACCGAACGGACCCCCGCCGGGCCCCCCCGCGGCACCGTCGTGCTGCTGCACGGGGCGAGCGGCAACCAGGCCGACCTCATGGTGCCGCTGGGCGACAGGCTCGCCGATCGGGGCTTCCGCGTCCTCGCCTTCGATCGGCCCGGCCACGGCTGGAGCGACAGGCCCGGCGGCGAGGAGCGCGACTCCTCGCCTTCCGTCCAGGCCGACCTGATCGGCGACGGTCTCGGGCGCCTCGGCGTCCGCGGCGCGATCGTGGTGGGCCACAGCTGGAGCGGCGCCCTGGCGGTGGTCTTCGCGCTCGACCACCGCGACCTGACGGGAGGCATCGTCCTGCTGTCGCCCGTGGTCTATCCCTGGCCGACCGGCATCGAATGGTATTACGGGCCGGCGGCGTCGCGCTGGCTCGGCCCGGCCTTCACCCGCATCCTGACGCTGCCGGTCGGGCAATTGCTGATGCCGGCCGGCATCGCCTCGGTCTTCGCACCCCAGCCGCCGCCGCCCGATTTCGCCCGGCGCACCGGCGTCGAACTGGTCCTGCGCCCGACCGAGTTCGAGAACAACGCCACCGACGTGTTCCACCTCCACGAGTTCGTGACTCATCTCGAGCCGCGCCTGCCCGGGATCGCGGTCCCGATCGCCCTCGTGGCGGGCGACGCCGACACGATCGCGCCGGCGTCCTTCCACGCCGAGCGGATGGCCCGCGAGGTGCCCGGCGCGACGATCGCGCTTCTGCAGGGCCGCGGGCACTCGCCGCAATGGTCGGACCCCGAGGTCGTGGTGGCGGCAATCGTCTCCGTCGCCGAGCGGATGGCCGGGCAGGCGGCCGCCGCGCCGGCGTCGGTCATGGCGCGATAGGTCCGTCCCCGGCCTCCGAGTATTCAGGGCGCGGGCGTCACGGACGCGGCGCCGAGGTCACAGACCGTACCGTCGGCGAGCCGCGCCGCGGCGTGCAGGACGTCGCCGGCCACCGCTTGGGCGTAGGCCCACCACAGCCGCGAGCTCCGGCCGGGCAGCGACGCCGAGCCGAACCCCACCACGGTGCCGGCGGCGTCCGTCACGACGATGCGGTGCGGCGCCCGACGCGTGCCGCCGTCCCGCGCCGTCCCCGACAGCCGCACGCCGCCGGCGCCGAGCGCCGAGTCCGCATGAGCCTCGACGGTGCCGTCGCAGGCGCCGGGCGGCGAGGTCCGTCCCAGGGTCGCCAGAGGACGGCCCAGAGCGGCGGCATCGGGGTCGGCGAAGGCGGCGAGGCGATGGGAACGGAGGAAGGGCGCATAGAGCGCGACCTCCTCGGGTGATGTGTTCTCGTAGGTGCCCGCCCTGTCGGCGTCGTAGAGGCCGGCGAGGAGGCTGTCGGAGACGTTCCGCAGCGCGGCGGAGCGCGCGGCCAACTGCGGCCAGGCGTGGGCCTCTGCGTCGAGCGCCGCGCCGGTGAGGAGCGCCATAAGGACACCGAGGGCCGCCGCGGGAGCTCGGTGGCGGGAGGGACCGACCGCGACCGGGAACCAGAACAGCAGGATCGCGCACCAGAACAGCAGAGATGGCGTGGCGTAGCGGCTGTCCAGGGCCTGAACGGTGCCGAGCGCGATGCGGCCATAGCCGGTCGCGCCGGCGCTCGCCAGGATGAAGCCCGCGAAAGCCAGGAGGGAGAGGCTCGCGGCGTCGCGCGTCCGGCCCGTCGCCACCCGCCAGGCCGCCGCGGCGGCGAGCCCGAGCCCGACCGTGCCGAGCGTCTGCGTGGAGCGGATGCCGATGGCCAGCGGGTTGCCGAGATAAGCCGTGACGTAGTGGAGATAGGGCAGCGGGTGGGCGAGCGCGTGGGACAGCGGCAGGCTGTCCTCGCCGGGCCGGTGACCGTGGAAGAACAGCGCAGCCAGCAGCAGTGCCAGCAGCGCCGTGATGGCCGGCACCCGCCAGGGCGCCCGCAGCAGCGCCGCCATGACGGCCAGCACGAACCCCGCCATCACGCCGTTCGCCATCGTGTAGGTGGCGACGAAGCAGCAGAGCGCCGACAGCGCGAAATGGACGGAGCCGCGCCGCCATCCCGCCGCCAGACGCGCCAGCCCCGCCACGTAGGCCATGCCCCCGAGCAACGCCGCCGTGAAGACGCCGACGAACTGAAGCTGGAAGCCGTTCGAGAAATTCTGCTCCTGGCGCAACGTGAACAGCATCAGGAGGACGAAGCCTGCCAGCAGAGCGCGGTGGGCGGGCCGCGCCACGAGGCGCGCCATCAGGGCGAGCAGGATGGCCGCATTGGCGGACTGGAGCAGCAACGTCACGGACGCGTTCAGCAGGCCGGAGAGGCCGAAGCCGAGTTCGTCGGCGAAGAAGAACAGGCGTGGGAACAGCAGCCGATGCTCGTTGTGCTGAGCGGCGAGGTCGGCGATGCCGTATCGGCCTTCGTCGAACTGGCGGAAGTCGATGATCGTGTACCACTCGTCCCAGTAGGGCAGCGGAACGTGGAGGCGGTAGACCGTGGCGAGCGTGAACGCGACGGTGCCGATCGCCGCGACGCAGGCCAGGGTCGCCGCAGCGGCCGCCCACGGCCATGCCGTTCGGGCCGATGGGCCGATCCGGCGGCCGACCGTCCCGGTCGTCGGCGGCGCCGGGATCACGTCGCCATGAAGCGAGCGAACGCGTCCTCGAAGTCCGGATGCCAGCGCGACAGGGCCGGGCGGTTCTCGATGACGTCGCCCATGGCCCAGGCCATGCGCTTCTCGTCCGTGGCCCGGTCGACGGAATTGTCGGGGCACAGGATGTAGAAGTCGCCGCTCGCCATGGCGTCGAACATGAACTCCACCACCTGGTCGGCCGTCCAGGCGGCGGCGGGCTTCTCGGCCGCCTGCGTGAGGCCCGTGTAGGTGAAGCCCGGGATGAGGAGATGCGCCGTCACGGCCGATCCGGCCGTCTGGCGCAACTCGTAGGCGGTGGCCTCGGTGAAGGCCTTCACGCCCGCCTTGCTGGTGTTGTAGGCGGCATTGCCGGGCGGCGTCGTGATGCCCTGCTTCGAGCCCGTGTTGACGATGGCGGCGGGCTTGCCGGCCGCCACCATGGCGGGCGCGAAGGCCTGGACGCCGTTGATGACGCCCCAGAGATTGACGGCGAGCAGGCGCTGCCAGTCCGCGTAGGCCTCCCAGGGCTTGCCGACGGGGCTGATGGCTGCGTTGTTCATCAGCACCGCGACGTCGCCGAAGGCGCCGTAGGCGGCGTCCTTCAGCGCGTGGAGGTCCTCGATCCGGCCGACGTCCGTCGGCACGGCCAGCACCGTCCGCCCGCCGTCGGGAGCGCCGGCCATCCCCGCCGCCTCGGCCACGGCGCCGCGGGCGGCGTCGAGCCGGTCGCCGGGGAGGTCGGCCAGGACGACGTTGAGGCCGAGGGCGGCGAAGCGACGGCCGGCCGCGAGGCCGATGCCGCTGGCGCCGCCGGTGATGACGGCGGTGCGGCCGGGCGCGATGGCGGGATGGTGCTGCATGGCGGTGACTCCTGGCGCTCGGGGGGACACGGGGGAGCGCTTCCTCGCCCGACGCACGGCGCCCGATCGGCGCGCCTCCGTGTCGGACCTGCGCGGACCGGCCGAGCCCCGTCGACGATTTGCGGGCCCGGCTCCCCGGCGTCAAGATCGCCGCCGCCGCACGCGTCCGGCGGGGGCGCGGACCGGGCCGCCGCAGGCGACGCCGGCAACCACGTCGACGGCCGTCCATTGCCTTCCTGAACGGCAAGCGCCATTGTGCAATGCAGCAAGGATTGCACCGCGACGCGGCAGGCGTCGAAGCCGCCGCCGCCTTCATCGGAGCCTGCCGCCGGCGAGGCATGTCCGCCTCTCGCCCGGGACCGCCGCGACGCCGGTCCCGCCCTTCTTCGCTTCGCGCCACGACGAGGAACATGCATGACGCAGCCGTTTCGAGCCGGGATGATCGGAGCCCGGAAGCTCATGCGGGCGGGCCGGCTCGGCGAGGCCGCGACGGTCATCCAGCGGACCCTGCGGGGTGAGCCGTCGGGCGATGTGCCGCGTCGCCCGGCATCGGCGAGCCTGCTCGACGGCATGATGTCCGACCTCCAGGGCGCCTTCGACAGCTTCCAGGCCTTCAACCCCTTCGGGGCGGCGCCGGAAACGCCGGCCGCGGGAGCGACGGTCTCGCCCCTCCGGGGCAGCTTCACCGAGGCCCGGTTCACCGGCCGGGCCGGCAGCCGTCCCTACAAGCTCTACGTCCCGGCCGGGGCCGAGGCGGAGGTCGCACTGCCGCTCGTGGTCATGCTGCACGGCTGCACCCAGTCGCCCGACGATTTCGCCGCCGGCACGCGGATGAACGAATGGGCGGAGCGCGACGGCTTCCTGGTCTGCTATCCGGCGCAGACGTCGGCGGCGAACGGCCAGAAGTGCTGGAACTGGTTCAACGACGGCGACCAGCGCCGCGACCTCGGGGAGCCGGCGCTGGTCGCCGGCATCACCCGCGAGGTGATGGCCCAACACCGCGTCGACATCGACCGCGTCTACGTCGCGGGCCTGTCGGCCGGCGGGGCGCTGGCCGCCACGATGGGACAGACCTACCCGGATCTCTACGCCGCCGTCGGAGTCCATTCCGGCCTCGCCTGCGGGGCCGCCCACGATGTCGCGACCGCCTTCGCCGCCATGCGGCAGGGCGGGGGCGGCACCGCGCGCGACGGCTCGCCGGCGCAGGTCCCCACGATCGTGTTCCACGGCGACCGCGACTCCACGGTCAACCCAGTCAACGGCGACGCGGTGGCGGCGCAGGCGATGCACGCCGCCACGCTGCGCGCGGAGGTGGAGGACGGCCAAGTGCCGGGCGGCCACGGCTATCGCCGCACCCGCTTCCTCGACGGAGCCGGCCATGCCGTCGTCGAGCGATGGGCGATCCACGGCGCGGGTCACGCCTGGGCGGGGGGAAGCCCGGCAGGCTCCTACACCGATGTCCATGGCCCGGACGCCTCGGGAGAGATGCTGCGCTTCTTCGCCGAACACATCCGGCCCGCCGCGGACGTTCGGTGAGGCGACATCGCCGAGCGCCGTCGTGTCACATTGACTCAGAGATCGCCATCCCGAGGACGATCAGTCTCGGGTCCATTGCCGGAGTGCGTCGATATTCTTCACCGTGATACGCCGAAGCTTATCCCATGTGAATGCCTCGGGGAACTGGACTTGATCTTAGTCCAGCCGCGAGGCCGCCGCCGCGCGATCCCGATCGCCGCGGGGGCGGTGGATGACACGGCCGCGCTGGATCCGAGCCTCCTCGGCCGGTCCGATCCTCGTGGCCGAAGGCGAGGGTTGACCGGATGCCGTCGACGAACGGGACGCGCCGCCATTTCACCGAAGCGGCGCGCGAGGCCGCGGCTTTGGCGCGGCAGCGTAAACGCGAGCATCGAACCCAGCACCCGGAGGATCACGATCTCGTGATGGTGGTGGTCAGGGCCGCCGACGTCCCGGCCGGGTTCGGCTGGCAGATCCGCCGCTTCGGGCAGATGCAGCCGGTGGCGCAAAGCCCGGATCGCTTCAGCAGCCCGGTCGATGCCGGCCGATCGGGCGAGGCCGCGCTGCGGCGCATGAAAGCCGACGGGCCGACCTCGTGACGGCAGCGGTCAGACGCCGGGCTCCGCCGCCCGGACGCCCCGCCGCACCTCGACCTCCTCGGCCGCCACGAGCGACAGGACCAGGACGACGGAGAAGCCGATCGCGAGGAGCGACGGCGACACGTGGAGGGTGAACAGGGTGGCCAGGGTCATGGTGCCGATCTCCTGACGATGAGATTGCGACTCAAATCTGAACGGTTCCTTGCCAGCCACGGCTCCGCGTCGGTGAGGTTTCAGAGCCCTTAAGGGTGCGGTGTCTTGGCGGGACGGGCCGATGCCGCGCCCCGCATCGGCTGGGGATCGCCCGTCCCCTCCCCTGCCCGCCCGGCGCGTTTCACGCTAGAATAGTGGGATGAGCATCGTGATCGACATGGGCGTGACGGCGGCGCCCGGCGCCGTCCCCGCCCCGGCCCTGCTCGACCTCGAGGAGCTCCTGGCGACGCGGCTCCTCGTCCAGGGCAATTCGGGCTCCGGCAAATCGCACCTGCTGCGCCGCCTGCTGGAGCAGAGCGCCCCGCACGTCCAGCAGGTGGTGATCGACCCCGAGGGCGATTTCGTCGGGCTCGCCGAACGGTTCGGCCACGTGGTGGTGGGCGCTGGCCGCAGCGCAGCCGAACTCGAGACCGTCGCGGCCCGGGTGCGCCAGCACCGCATCTCGACGGTGCTGACCCTGGACACGCTCGACGCCGAGATGCAGATGCGCGCCGCCGCGGCCTTCCTGAACGGCCTCTTCGAGGCCGAGCGCGACCATTGGTTCCCGGCCCTTGTGGTGGTCGACGAGGCCCAGCTCTTCGCCCCCGCGGTGTCGGGCGACGTGTCGGAGGAGGCCCGCAAACTGTCGCTCGGCGCCATGACCAACCTCATGTGCCGCGGCCGCAAGCGCGGCCTCGCCGGCATCATCGCCACGCAGCGCCTGGCGAAGCTCGCCAAGAACGTGGCGGCCGAGGCCACCAACTTTCTGATGGGCCGGACCTTTCTCGACATCGACATGGCCCGCGCCGCCGACCTGCTCGGGCTCGAACGCCGGCAGGCGGAGGTGTTCCGCGAGCTCCAGCGCGGGCATTTCGTGGCACTGGGCCCCGCGCTGTCGCGCCGGCCGCTGCCCATCCGTGTCGGGGGCGTCGAGACGGCGCCCTGCGGCGGCACGCCGAAACTGACGCCCCTGCCCGGGCAGGGGCGCGACGAGGCGCGCGACCTGATCCTCGCCCCCGTGCCGGTCGGCCCGGCGCGCGCGACCGCGGCCGAGCGCCGCGCCGCGACCCTGCCCGCCCCGTCGATGAACCAGATCCTCGAGCAGATCGCCCGCGACCGGCCGACGCTGCCGGCGGCCGAGACCGTCCCGGCGATGCCGCCCGAGGCGCGCGAGCGGGCGCTCCGCGCCATCGCGGGCGAGATCATGGCCGACCCGGACAGCTTCTTCCGGCCGGAGCCGGTGCTGTTCGGCGATCTCCAGGTGCGCTGCCGCATCGCCAAGCTCGGCGCGGTCGCCGCGGCGGAATCGAAGCTCCACATCGACGCCGCGCGGGCCGGGCTCGACCCCGATCTCGCGGCTGGCGCGGAATGGGGCCGGGCGCTCGCGGTCGCCCGGGCGATCCCCGACGACATGCAGCCCGTCTACCTCATCATGGCGGGGGCGGCGCTCCAGGGCGCGCCCTGCCCCTCCGACCTCGAACTAGCGCGGCGCTGCGGCATGCACTCGGCCGGGCGCGCCCGGTCGCGCCTGCGCCATCTCGACAAGGGAGACCTCGTGGTCACGCGCTCCGACATGGCGGGACACCGCGTGGCGGTGGTGGCGGACCTCGGGTGGACGACGGCGCCGGGCGACCCCAACGCGCCCGCGGCGGCGCCGGCCGCAGCACACCCGGCGGAGCCGCCCGGTCTCGCCGAAGCCTCCCAACGCTTCGCGGCCGAATAGGAGCCACGATGGACACGCCCCGCCCCGTCGGAAACGCCGTCGACCCGTCGCCGGCCCGCAGGCCCGAGCGCGAGGTGCTCGACGGCCGCTTCGTGCGCCTCGAGCCGCTCGACGCGGCCGCGCACGGCCCGGCGCTCTGGCGCAACGTCGTCGGCGCCCCCGCGGTCTGGGACTATCTCTTCGACGGCCCCTACCCCGACGAAGCCGGCTTCACGGCGTCGCTCGCCAGCAAGGCGGCCTCGGGAGATCCGCTCTTCTGGGCGATCGTCGACCGGGCCTCGGGCGAGGCCGCCGGCTATGCCACGCTGATGCGCTTCGATCTCGCGCACCGGGCGATCGAGGTGGGCAACATCCTCTTCACCCCCGCCCTGCAGCGGCGGCCGGGCGCCACCGAGGCGATGGCGCTGATGGCCGGCTACGCCTTCGACGGGCTCGGCTGCCGCCGTTACGAGTGGAAGTGCAACGCCCTCAATGCGCCGTCGCGCGCCGCGGCCGAACGGCTCGGCTTCACCTTCGAGGGCGTGTTCCGCCAGCACATGATCGTCAAGGGCCGCAACCGCGACACCGCCTGGTATTCCATACTGGATCACGAGTGGCCGGCCCTGCGCGGCGGCTTCGACCTCTGGCTGTCGCCCGACAATTTCGACGCCGAGGGACGGCAACGGCGGTCGCTCGCGAGCCTCCGAGCGTCCTCCGATCGGTGATGGGACGCCGTCGAGGCGGCCGCAGAGGTCAGCGGCGGGCGCGGCGGTCGATGGAGCGCACGGCGTCGGCCGGGAGGGCGAGGCGGGCCGCGATGAAGCTGGCGAAGAGCCGGCCCACCGGCTCGCGGGTGTCGACCGACGCCACCGCGGCCGCATAGGCGAAGGGCGCGAGGTCGCGCTCGCGCAGCGCCGCCAGCACCCGGCTGAGCGGCGGTGGATCGTCGAGCGCCGCGTGGAACGGTGCGAGCCCCTCGGACACGGCCCCGATCTCGGCCAGCCAGCGCTCGGCGAAACGGCGGGCGGACGGGCCGGCGTCCGTCGCATTCAGCACCGCGACGGCGGTGAACCGCATCACCAGCGACACGTCGTCGGCGTCGAGCCGGCCCAACCGGAGCGTCATGGGTACCAGCACCTGGTGCCGGTTCTGCAGCCAACCGTCGAGCACCTTGCCGGACAGGCTCCGGTCGAGGATCTCCTGCGGCAGCTTCAGCCGCCGGTCGCGCCGTCCCGGGTCCAAGGCGAGGTCGACCTCGGCCGCGGGGGGCACCGCCAGTGCGGGTTCCAGCGCCGCCGCCTGGCCGTCGCGGTCGATCCGGCGTTCCAGCAGACGTTGCAGGCCGGCCAGCCACCCCGCGCGGGACGACGCCTGCGGCGCGGCCGGTCCCGCCACGGGCGTCAGTCCCGGGCCGGCGCCGCCTGGCCGCCGAGCGCCTCGATCTGGGCCAGCAGGCGGGAGAAGTCGACCGGCTTCGGATGGTAGTCGTTGCAGCCGGCCGCGATCGCCTTCTCGCGGTCGCCCGACATGGCGTGGGCGGTGAGGGCGATGATCGGGATATGGGCCGTCTTGGCCTCGGCCTTGATCATCGACGCCGCCGTCCACCCGTCGATGATCGGGAGGTTCATGTCGAGCAGGATGATGTCGGGCGCCTCGGATCCCGCCTTGTCGACGCCCTCCTGGCCGTCGGCCGCGAGGACCACCTCGAACCCGCGCCGGCGGAGCCGCCGCGACAGGAAGTCCCAGATCTCCTCGTGGTCCTCGACGAGCAATATGCGCATGCACCGGCCTCCGACAGATTGGCTATTGCCCGGCCGCGGGGATGAGGTCCCGCAGTTCCTGGGCCAAGTCGGGCAGGCTGAGGCTGCCCTTGCTGATGATCCGTTCGGCCTGCCGGTCGAGGCAGGCCTTCTCCTTGGGTGTAACATCCTTGGCGGTCAAAACCACCACCGGAACCAGCCCGCCGTCGGGCCGCTGGCGCAGCCGGTCGAGGAAATCGAAGCCGTCCATCACGGGCATCATCAGGTCGAGCAGGATCAGGCTCGGCATGATCCCGTCGAGGCGCTCGAGCGCCTGCTGGCCGTCGCCGGCCTCCACCACGGTCCAGCCGTCGCGTGACAGGATGGTCCGCATGCGCTCGCGGGCGTCGCCGTCGTCGTCGATCACCAGGATCGTGCCGTCTCGGCGGGGCTGGATGCGGTCGAGCAGTCGCTTCAGCCGGTCCCAGTCGACGGGCTTGAGGAGGTAGTCGGTGGCGCCGAGCGCGTAGGCGAGGCTCTGCTCGTTCTTGACCGACACCATGACGACCGGCGTGTCGGCGAGCAGCGGGTCCTGGCGCAACGCGTGGAGGACCGACCATCCGTCCATCTTCGGCATCTCGACGTCGAGCAGGATGGCTTGCGGCCTGAGCGCACGGGCCAGCGTCAGCCCCGCCTGCCCGTCGGCGGCGCCCGTGACGCTGAAGCCTTCGCGCCTGAGAAACCTCGCCAGCAGGTCGCGCGCCGCGGGGTCGTCGTCGACCACGAGGATGCGACGCCGGGCGTCCGGGCCGACGTCCTCCGCCGCCTCGGGGTCGCGCTCGATGTCGATCGGTTCGCCGCCGCTCTCGTCGGACCGGACGTGGGCGGACAGGTCGAGCCGGAACACCGACCCGCGCCCCGGTTCGCTCTCGACCGACACGTCGCCGCCGAGGCGCTGGGCGAAGGCCCGCGTGATGGCGAGGCCGAGTCCCGTCCCGCCGAACTGCCGCGTGGTGGAATCGTCGGCCTGGGAGAAGCGCTGGAACAGGCGCCCGATCTGCTCGGCCGTCATGCCGATACCGGTGTCCTCGACCTCGAAAGCGATGCGGTCTTCGCCCTGCCGCTTGACCCGCAGGGTGATGAGCCCGGCCTCGGTGAACTTCGCGGCGTTGCCGATGAGGTTGATCAGGCACTGGCGGACCTTCACCTCGTCCGAATGCATGGGGCCGAGGTCTTCGCCGGCGTCGAGTTCGAAGCGGTTGGCCTTCTTGGCCACGAGCGCACCGGTCGCGCTCACCACCTCGTCCAACATGGCGGCGACGTCGAAATCGACCGCCTCCACGGTCATCCGGCCGGCCTCGATCTTGGACAGATCGAGCACGTCGTTGATGAGGCCGAGGAGGTGGCGGGCGGAGGATTCGATCTTGCCGACGTCGGCGAGGAGGTGCGTCTGCCCGATGTCCTCGATCTCCTCGGACAGCATCTCGCTGTAGCCGATGACGGCCGACAGGGGCGTGCGCAGCTCGTGGCTCATGTTGGCGAGGAACTGGCTCTTGGCGCGGTTGGCGTCCTCGGCCAGGCGGCGCCCGGTGATGTCGGAATTGACGCCGACCCATTCGCGCACCGTCCCGTCGGGACCCATGATGGGCGCCGCCCGCACCTCGGAATAGCGCCACTCGCCGTCGTGCCGGCGCAGGCGGAACTCGGCATGGAACAGCGCGCGGGTGGTGAGGCACTCCCGCCACAGCTCCGTCACCCGGTCGCGGTCGTCAGGATGGACGATGGCGAGCCAGCCCCAGCCCGCATAATCGGCATCGGTCTGCCCCGTGTAGGCGCGCCAGGCCGGCAGCGGCGGGATCAGCCCACCGTCGGACGAGGCCGTCCAGATCAGGTCCGCCGAGGCCGAGATCAGCGTGCGGAATCGCTCCTCGGAGCGCCGGAGCGTGGCCTCCGCCTCCCGCGCCTCCGTGACGTCGGTGTTGGTGCCGAACCAGCGCACGATCACGCCCGCCGCGTCCCGCAACGGCTCGGCGCGCGACAGGAACCAGTGGAACTCACCGTCGTGGCGGCGCAGGGGGAACGTGTCCTCCCACGTCTCGCCGCCCGCGAAGGCCGTGTTGTAGCGCTCGACGACCTGGAGCACATGGTCCGGATGGTGGACCTTGGACCAGCCCCGCCCCCGCATATCGGCGAGCGACGTGCCGGTGTAGTCGTACCAGCGGCGATTGTACCAGAAGATGGAGCCCTCGCCGTCGGCCATCCAGGCGAGCTGCGGGATGGCGTCGGCGAGATGGCGGAAGTCGGCCGTGGTCGGCTCGGATCCGGGTTCGGCCGACCCCGGCTCGCGGGGACGCTCGGCCGAGCCCTCGAAGGCCCTGTCGTTCACGTCGGCCATCTCCGTCCTCGCCTGCGTCTCGTCGCCATATGGCCTGCCGGATCTCTGGATGGAAGGCCGAGGGCCGACTATACCGCGGCGGGACCGGGCCGGCGCCGGTGGAGCTATCCATGACACTCGACCAAGCGCTGGCCTTCGGCCTCATCACGGCCACCATCGGCATGTTCGTCTGGGGGCGCCTGCCCTACGACCTCGTGGCCCTGTCCGCGCTGCTGATCGGCATCGTCATCGGGATCGTGCCCGAGAAGCACGCCTTCGAGGGCTTCTCGGACGAGATCATCGTCATCATCGCGGCGGCGCTGGTGGTGAGCGCCTGCATCGCGCGCTCGGGCGTCATCGAGGCCATCATGCGGCCGATCCTGCCGCGCCTGCGCACCACGGCCGTTCAAGTGCCGGCGCTCGCCGGCAGCGTGCTGGTGCTCTCGATGGTGACCAAGAACGTCGGCGCGCTCGCCATCTTCATGCCCATCGCGCTGCAGCTCGCACGCCGACACAAGACGTCGCCCTCCGCGCTGCTGATGCCCATGGCGGCGGCGTCTCTGACGGGCGGCGTCGTGACGCTGGTCGGCACATCGCCCAACATCATCATCGCCAAGGTGCGCGCCGACATGTTCGGCCATCCCTTCACGATGTTCGATTTCACCCCGGTGGGCCTGTCGATCGCGCTCCTGACCATCGCGTTCCTGGCGGTGGGCTGGCGGCTGCTGCCCGAGCGTCGCGCCGCCTCCTCGATGGACGCGGCCTTCACGATCGAGAGCTACACCGCGGAGGCGGTGCTCGGCCCGAACTCGCCCGCCGCCGGGCGCACGGTAGCGGAGCTCGAAGCCATGCAGGAGGGCGACGTCTCGGTCGCCGGCATCGTGCGCGAGCGCTTCCGCCGCTACGCGCCGACGCCCGGCTCGCGCCTCCACGAGGGCGACGTCCTGCTGCTGCGCGGCGAGCCCGAGGGGCTCGAGCAGCTGGTGGCCCAGGCCCGTCTCGACCTCGCCGGCACGGGCGAGGCCGAGACGGGGCCGGCCTCGGTGGTCGAGGGCGTCATCACGGAGAACTCGCCGCTGATCGGCCACACCCCGAGCCAGCTCGCCCTCCAGGCGCGCCACGGCATCGGCCTCGTGGCCCTGTCGCGGCGGGGCACCGCCATCCTGCAGCGGCTCTCGACCGTGCGATTCCGGCTCGGCGACGTCGTGGTGCTGCGCTCGTCCTCGCCGAACCTGCCCGACACGCTGGGCGAGCTGCACGTCCTGCCGCTCGCCGAGCGCTCGATCACGCTCGGCATCAGCCACCGCGGCTGGACGCCGCTGGTCGTGCTGGCGGTCGCGATGCTGCTGGTGGCGTTGAAGGTGGTGGGCGTGGCGGTGGCGTTCTTCGGCGCCGCCGTGGTCCTGCTCCTGCTGCGCACCATGACGATGCACGAGGCCTACAGGACGGTGGAGTGGCACATCCTGTTCCTGCTCGGCGCCCTCATCCCGCTCAGCCACGCGGTGCGGGACACGGGCGGCACGGACCTCCTGGCGCGGGGTCTCGAACACGCCGTCCACGGGCTCGGCCCCACCGCCACCCTGGCGGTCGTGATGGTGATCGCCATGGGGGTGACGCCCTTCTTCCACAACGCCCCCACCACGCTGGTGATGGGCCCCATCGCGGGCACCCTCGCGGTGAAGCTCGGGTTCAACCCGGACCCGTTCCTGATGGCGGTGGCGCTCGGCGCCGGCTGCGACTTCCTCACCCCCGTCGGCCACCAGTGCAACACGCTGGTCCTGGGGCCGGGCGGCTACCGGTTCGGCGACTACGCCCGGCTCGGCCTGCCGCTCTCCTTCATGGTGGTGGCGGCCGGCGTGCCGCTGATCATGTTCTTCTGGCCGCTGCGCTGAGGCGCGGTGGCCGGCAACCACCCGCCGATCCGGACGCGAGACGGTCCTGCCCATCGGGAGGGCATCCCTGGCCTCTCCGATCTCGTCCTTTGGAAAAGCGGTATGAGGCTCAATCTCGACCGTGAGCTCGGGTATGCAAAAGATACGTGCAGAAGTCAGGCGATCCCGGTACGTTCGGGTATGGCCTCTTTCGGTTATGCCCGTGTCTTCCCTGACGGCCAGAGCCTCGACCTCCAGGTGGAGGCGCTGAGGGCGGCCGGCTGCAGAGACGAGGCGATCTACAGAGAGACGGTCAGGGGGGCGCGCGCCGACCGCACCCAGCTCGCGCGACTCCTGTCCGAGATCGGCGACGGGGACGTCCTGGTCGTCAGTCGCCTCGACCGGTTGGCCCGCTCGACGCGCGATCTGCTCGACATCTTCGAGACCTTGGCCAAGCGTGGGTCTGCGTTCCGCTCCCTCGGCGACCGATGGGCCGATACCACGACACAGCATGGGCGGCCGATGCTCACCGTCCTCGGCGGATTGGCCGAGTTCGAGCGCGAGTCGATCCGCATCCGCACGGGCGAGGGCCGAAGCCGTGCAAAGGCGCGCGGCGTCCATATGGGCCGGCCGGCGAAACTCACTCCCCATCAATGGCGCGAGACGCAGGCGGCGCTCGCAGACGGCACGGCAACGCAGTCCGACCTGGCCCGCCGCTTCCATGTCAGCCAGAGCACGATCTCCCGACTGGCCAAGAGGGCGGCTCCCTCGCCCACCCCGATATCGCCGACGATCGACCCGGTGACCAGGCGCGCTGCCCGTTCGTTTCTGGACAAGATCGAAAGCCGTTATCCCGTTCGGGACGCTTTCCTTTTCGGGAGCCGAGCCCGGCGCACCCATCGGTCCGACAGTGATGCCGATATCGCCGTGGTGCTGAAAGGCGCGCGCGGCAACCGGCATGAGGTGACCGGCGACATGGCGGAGACGGCTTTCGATGTCATGTTGGAAACGGGAGTCTTGGTGCAGGCGGTGCCACTCTGGGAGGACGAGGTTGAAAAGCCGGAGCAGTTCAGCAATCCTATGCTGATCGAGAACATCAAGCGAGATGGGTTGCGTCTGTGACTTTGCTCGACATGGCGATAAAATATATCGATAAAGCAGAGAGAGCACTAGAAGAAGCACGAACGATGTTGCGGATCAGTTCGCCAGAGGGTGCTTGCAATCGCGCCTATTACGCGATGTTCGATGCAGCTCACGCGGCGTTATTCGCCGCAGGATGCCGACCGGCACAGGGTGTATTCAAGACGCATCATGGCCTGATCGCAGAGTTCGGTTTGCAATTGGTGCAGACCGGCAAGATCGATTCGGCTTTCGGTCGGTCGATCAACCGAGTCCAGGAAATCCGCCTCATCGCAGATTACTCGGCGGATCCCCCGCCGTTCGGCGATGCGGCATCGGCCGTCGAGAAGGCTGAACAATTCGTCGCCGCCATGAGGGCGAGTTTCCCGAGCGGAACCAGGTGATCCAGCCTTTCGGGGTCTTCACGAATCCATCGCCGACGAGTCGCAGCCACGATGTCGTGCTTCGGTCGTAGCACAGCTCGCGGGCGATCGAGCCTGTTTGCCTTCATCGTCGAAAGCTTGATAGATTCGATCCGACACTCACGCCCTGACAGGATATCGATCCCTGACGACACGGCACGGTTCCGTCTCATCGAGAGCGAGACCCGCTTCGAGCCATCAGACAAGCGATCCGCCGCGTGACGCCGATGACGGATCAGCACCATGCCGCCACGGGTGTGCCGACGAGGCGAGCGAGACCGACGGTCGCCGGCCCTGCGCCGCGAGCGATCCCGAGATGAAGGAGACCCCATGACCACGACCCCCGACACGAGCGCCGCAGCGATCGACCCGGCCCGGCTCGACGCCCTGGCCGAAGTCGCCGTGCGGGTCGGGCTGCGGCTCCGGCCCGGGCAGGACCTGCTGCTGACCGCGCCCGTCGAGGCCCTGCCGCTCGTGCGGCGGATCGCCGACCATGCCTATCGGGCGGGCGCCGGCCTCGTCACGCCGCTGCTCGCCGACCCCGAGGTGGCGCTGGCGCGCTACCGGTCCGGCACGGACGCGAGCTTCGACCGCGCGGCGGGCTGGCTCTACGACGGGATGGCGAAAGCCTTCGACGCCGACACGGCCCGGCTCGCCGTGGTGGGCGAAGACCCGATGCTGCTGGCGGGCCAGGACGTCGGCCGCGTGTCGCGCGCCAGCCGGGCTCAATCGGTCGCCTACCGGCCCGCCATGGAGCGGATCACGGGGTTCGACATCAACTGGAATATCGTGGCCTATCCGGGCGCCGCCTGGGCCGGGCTGGTCTTCCCCGGCGAGGCGCCCGACGTCGCCGTCCGAAAGCTCGCGGACGCCATCTTCGCGGCGTCCCGGGTCGACCGTGACGACCCGGTGGCGGCCTGGGCCGACCACAATGCGGCCCTGCGCGCCCGCACCGCGCTGCTGAACGGCCGGCGCTTCAGCGCGCTGCATT
The DNA here is from genome assembly GCA_965214345.1 of Lichenihabitans sp. Taxonomy (GTDB): domain Bacteria; phylum Pseudomonadota; class Alphaproteobacteria; order Rhizobiales; family Beijerinckiaceae; genus Lichenihabitans. Next base: position 588,287 of record CBDCBJ010000002.1, read on the forward strand.
ACGCCGGCCCCGGCACGGACCTCACGATCGGCCTCGCGGACGGCCACGAATGGCACGGGGGCGCCGCGACGGCCAAGAACGGCGTCACCTGCAACCCCAACATCCCCACCGAGGAGGTCTTCACGACCCCGCACGCCCTGCGGGTCGACGGCCATGTGAGGAGCACCAAGCCGCTGTCCTACCAGGGCTCGCTGATCGAGGGCATCGCGGTCAGGTTCGCGGAAGGGCGCATCGTCGAGGCTTCGGCGTCGCGCGGGCTCGACGTGCTCGACAAGGTGCTCGACACCGACGAGGGCGCCCGGCGCCTGGGCGAGGTGGCGCTGGTGCCGCATTCCTCCCCGATCTCCCGAAGCGGGCTCCTGTTCTTCAACACCCTGTTCGACGAGAACGCCGCCTGCCACATCGCGCTCGGCCAGTGCTACGCGAAATGCTTCAGCGACGGCGCCGCGCTCACGCCGGACCGGATCGCCGCGCAGGGCGGCAACGCCAGCGCGATCCACATCGACTGGATGATCGGCTCCGACCAGGTCGACATCGACGGCCTGGGGCACGACGGCAGCCGCGTGCCGCTGTTCCGCGGCGGCGAGTGGGTGTGACGGGGTCAGTCCCCTCGATCGCCCGTGAGGTGCGGCAGAGCCGAGATCGTTAAAAGGCCCGCGAAGGCTCGAACGCCATCGTAAGGCGCGTCGCCCACGGTCGAGGGACGGTCACGAGCGGTCGAGTCCATCGGCTGGCCGCGGCGTCCTATGGCGGTGCACCCGGATGAGCATGTCAGACGAAACTGTCCGGTCCGACGCCCTGCGCCGATACGACATCCTCGACACGCCGCCGGAGCCCGACTTCGATCGGATCACCAGGATCGCGTCGATCGCGCTGCGCCGCCCGATCTGCACGCTGGCCCTCGCCGACGGCGACCGGTTCTGGTTCAAGTCGCGGCAGGGCGTCGACCTCGACGAGATACCCCGCCGGATGGCGTTCTGCGAGTGCACCGTGGCGAACGACGGCGTCACCGTGGTGGAAGACGCGGCCCGCGATCCCCGGTTCGCCGACACCCCCCTGGTCGATCGTGCCCCGTACATCCGTTTCTACGCCGGGGCTCCGCTGGTCACGCCGCAGGGCGTCCGGGTCGGCTCGCTCTGCGTCCTCGACGTCGTGCCGAACTCCGGCTTCACCGAACAGGATCGGGGTATCCTGGCGGATCTCGCGTCGACCGCGGTGGATCTCCTCGAGGCGAGGGCACGCCAGATCGAGCTCGCGCGGTGCACCCGGGAGATCGCCTATCTGGCACGGCACGACCCGCTGACCGGCCTGCCCAACCGCCGGCATCTCGCCGAACTGCACCGCGACGCCGACCGCCCCGGCCGCGGGCTGGCCCTGCTCTACCTCGACCTCGATGGATTCAAGGCGGTCAACGACGAGCGGGGCCATGCCTGCGGCGATCTGCTGCTCAGACAAGTGGCGGACCGGATCCGTTCCTGCCTGCCGCCCGGCGCCAGCGTGGCCCGGGTCGGCGGGGACGAGTTCGCGATCCTCCTCCCGGGCCCGCCCGAGACCGTGCGGACCCGGGCGGCCGCCCTGGCACAGCGTCTCATCCGCCTGATGGACCTCCGCCACGACGACGCCGCCTCCGGCGCGTCGGTCGGCTGCAGCATCGGCATCGCGGCGGCCGAGGCGTCCGGGACCGGGCTCGACGTGATGCTGGGCCTGGCCGATGCCGCTCTCTACCGGGCCAAGCAGGAGGGCCGCGGCCGCTTCATCCTCGCCGACCCGCATCGCCCGCTCGAGCCCCTGGCTCTGTGCGGCTGATCCGGTCGGCTTCGCCCAGCGCCACCGATCAGCGCGCGGCGGCGGAGGTGCGGGGTCTCATCGGTGCATCCGGTTCCCCAACACGTAGCCGAAGAGCCCGATCAGCACGATCCCGACCGCGCCCTGCAGGCTGGTGACGAGGTAGAACACCGGGCTCACCGGCCTCAACCCGATGTCGGGGGCCGAGGTCGAGAGCATGTTGAGGAAGGAATAGGCCAGGAGGTCGAAGGGGCTCTCGGTCAGGATCCTCGCCTCGCCCGCCGGACCCTTGCTCACCCGAACGATCGATTCCGTGGCGCCGTAGAAGGCCGCGAAGACGAGCACCAGGGTGCCGAAGGCGCGCAGGACGCGCCACAGGCTCTCGCCGTAGTCGCAGAGCCATTCGACGAAGGCTTCGGACAGCCAATTGGCCCCGTGGTGCACCATCGCGCGCCAATGTCGCCGCCTCCACCCGTGGATCGCCGTCTCGCGCTCGTGCAGCTTGCCCATCAGCCGCCCCTTGCGGAACGCCCAGGACGCCCCGTCGCCGTTGCCGAGCGAGCGGAAGTTCTGCTCCAGCACCACATAGGCGTCGCGGGCGGCGTGGTATTCCCCAGCGACCTCCTCGCCCACGGCGCCGCCGAGCTGCTCGACGCGCAGCCGCGTGTTGTCGAGCCAGGCGCCGGCCAGCCTCGCGTGTTTCAACGTGCAGGTCTGCAGGTTGAGCCGCGGCAGGCTGGCGTTGCTGAGGTCGGCGCCGTCGAAATCCGCCCCGTCCGTCACGGCGCCGTCGAGCGTGGCGCCGCGCAGCTTGGCGCCGGCGAACCGCGCCTTCTTGAGGCTCGCACCCGACAGGTCGACGCCGGTCATGTCGGCATCGGTGAAGTCGGCCTCGTCGCAGCGGGCCTTTTTGAAGCAGGCGTCGTCCGCCTCGACCTCCGTGGCCCGCACCCCCCAAAGGTCCGCGCCGGCGAAATCGGCGCTCTCGAGCAGCGCCTTCGTCAGCGTCGCGTAGCGGAGGTGGGCGCCGACGAAACGCGCATCCTCCAGCATGGCGCCGGTGAAGTCGGCCTCGCCGGCACTGGCGCCCGTGAAGCTGCCGCCGCCGAGGTCGGCGCCGACGAAGCGGGCCTGCTCCAGGATCGCCTCGCCGAGGTCGGCCGAACGGCCGACGGTGTCGGACAGGTCGGCGCCCCGGAGGTTCGCGCCCCGCAGCTGCGCGCCGGCGAGGCGGCCGCCGGACAGGTCCACGCCGGCGAGCATGAGGCCGCGGCTGTCGGCGTCCCACCACGGCGGGGCCGCGCCGTCGCCGGGCGCGATCGTGTCGCGGCCGGCCTTGAGGCCGGACAGGTCCCGGTCCGCCAGCGCCTGGGCGAGCGGCATCGTGCCGGCTTTCAGCCGGACAACGAGGTCGTCGCTGCGCCGGGCCGGGGCCGCGCCGTTCTCCGGATGCGTCATGGGTCCTCGTCCGCGCCGGCGTCGGGATGTGCCGGGCGCGGGGTCAACCCGCGCCGCGACGGGTGGTTCGCCGGCGACGGACAGGTTACGGCTGACGCCCCGACCAGAGAGACCGCCGCGTCCCATGAATGCCGTCGTCGATGCCGTGCTGCCTGTCTTCGCCCTCATCGGCGTCGGCTATCTCGCGGCGCGGCGCGGCCTCCTCGACGCGGGCGTCACCGACGCCCTCAACCGCTTCACCATCTGGCTGGCGCTGCCGGCGCTGCTGTTCGGCGCCACCGCCAAGATGACCTGGGCGGACATCGACCATCCCGGTTTCGCGCTCGCCAGCGGCGGTGCGGCCGCCGCCACCTTCGCCCTCTCGATCCTGCTCGGTCGCCGGGGGACCGGACGCATCGCCGACCGCGCCATCGAGGGGCTCGACGCGGCTTACGGCAACGTGGGCTTCCTCGGCATCCCGCTGGGCCTGGCGCTGTTCGGCCCGTCCATCCTGCCCGCCCTCGTCATCGCAGTGCTGCTGACGGCCTGCCTGCTGTTCGCGGTGGCGATCGTGATGATCGAACTCGACCTCGCGGCGGCGCCGGGCGCCGCGGCGGCGCAGGGCGGCGCGGCACCGGACCGGCGGCGGACGCTGCTGCACGCCCTTCTCTCTCTCGTCCGCAACCCGCTCCTGGCGTCGCCCCTGGCGGGCGGGCTCTGGGCCGCAACCGGCATCGCCCTGCCGCTGCCGGCCGACAGGTTCGTGGGGCTGCTCGCCGCCGCCGCCGGGCCCTGTGCGCTCGTCACCATCGGGCTGTTCCTGCATCAGCGGGGCGAGCGGGCGGACGGCCGCGACGTCGCCCGGCTGGTCGGGCTGAAGCTCCTCGTCCAGCCGGCGCTGACGCTGGCCTTCGCCTGGTTCGTGCCCATGCCGAAGCCCTGGTTCGATGCGGCGCTGCTGCTCGCCGCCCTGCCGACCGGCACGGGACCCTTCATGCTGGCGAAGCACTACGGGCGTGACGCGGCCGCGACGTCACGCGCCATCCTGCTGTCGACGGTCCTGTCGGTGGCGACCGTTTCGGCGCTCGTGGTGTGGATCGGGCGGTGACGCTCGCCGGCCGGGCGCGTCGGACATCGCCTCATGCGGCGTCCGGCTGATGGGCTCGCTCAGATGTCACCCGAACCAGTCTCCGGAAAGCCTGTCACTCCCCCTCGGGCCGGCCCCGCATCGCCTTCACGTCGCCGCGGATGCGCTTGCCCTCCAACCGCCTCTTCTTCGAGCCCAGCGTGGGACGCGTCGGCCGGCGCGGCGGCGGCGGCGGGACGGCCGCCTCCCGGATCATCGCGACGAGGCGGTCCAGCGCGTCGGCCCGGTTGCGCTCCTGAGTGCGGAAGCGCTGCGCCGTCAGCACCAGCACGCCGTCCTTGGTCAGGCGCCGGCCGGCCAGCCGCTCCAGCCGCTCGCGCACGCCCTCGGGCAGGTTCGGCGAGCGGCGGACGTCGAAGCGGAGCTGGACCGCGGTCTCGACCTTGTTGACGTTCTGGCCGCCGGCGCCCGAGGCGCGCAGGAAATCCTCATGCAGCTCGTCGTCGTCGAGCGCGATGCGGTCCGTGATCCTGATCACCGGAGGGCTCCCGAGAGGCTGGCCAACGGCTTACGTCGAACAGCCTCATAGATTGAAGCTGGCGTCTGTCAGCGAAAGCCTGACGTACGCTGGAGGTCGGCCACCCATACAGGCTCGGGCGGGTGGGCGCGACCCGCAAGGCCGGGGTAAGCCCACCGCCCCAGGCTCTGTCGTCGACGGGCCTCCGCCGGGTGTCCCTCGACGCCGACCCGTATCCGATCCGGCGTCTCTTCCGAGCGCGCCATCCCGGGTCGTGTCGCAGCACCGCGGTGTGACATGAGCCTCGCCTTCACGAGACAGCAGACGCGCACCCCCGCCGAGCCCGCGCCCCCTCCCGCCGGCCGCGGCATGATCGAGATCCAGCCGGAGCCGGCCGCCCAGCCCGGGCTGCCCGGCACGAGGCCGCTCGACCTCCCCGGCCTCGACAGGGTCGACAGGCTCCGCGACCAGCTTCGGCGGACGTCTCCCGACTTCGCGGCCCTCGAGCGGCATTACGCCGAGCCGGGCCTCGCGTTGCGGCGCTTCGGCCTCGTGGCCTGGGAGGCCGGCCGGCTGCCCGTCGCCGCCGAGGCCTTCACGGCCGCCCTGTCGCTGACGCCCGGCGAGGCCCGCCTCTGGCGCGACCTAGCTTTCGTGTTCCAGGCCCTCGGCCGGCTCGGCGAAGCCTCGACCTGCACCCGGCGCTCGGTCGACCTCGAACCCGCCGACGGGGCGTCCTGGCTGATGCTCGCCAACCTCCTGCACCAGCAGGAGGAGCTCGACGGCGCCGAACAGGCCTTCCGGCGCGCCATCCTGTGCGACGGCGGCCTGTCGGACGCCCATCTCGCCCTGGGGCTGCTGCTGTTCGGCCGACGGCGGCTCGACGAGGCCGCCCTCTGCTTCAGGACCACGCTGGCCCTGGTGCCGGCCCATCCGATGGCGGCGCTCTGCCTCGGTCAGGTGCTCTACGACGGCGGCGATTTCGCGGGCTCGGCCGAGGCCTTCGCGCTCGCCGAGGGCGCGATGCCCCTGCCGGCCCCGGCCCGGCGCAACCTCGCGCGCGCCCGCGCCTTCACGGCGATGCTGTCGGGCCACATCGCCGAGGCTCTCGACGAGCATCGCCGCGCCGCGGGCGAGAGCGCCGAGGAGCCGGCCTCGCTGCTCCACGTGGCCTTCTCGCTGTTCAGCGCCGGCGGGCATGTCGCGGCCGCCATCGCGGTCGGCCGGTTCCGCCTGGCCCTCGAGCCCGACGACCCGGTCCAGGCCTACCTGCTCGACGCGCTCTGCGGCCGGCCGCACGATGCGGCCCCCATCGGCTACGTGGAGCGCCATTTCGACGCCTTCGCGCCGAGCTTCGACGAAAAGCTGGTCACGGTGCTGCGCTACAGGGTCCCGCAGCAGCTGGCGGCCCTCGCGGCGCGACACCGGCACCGCTTCGCCGAGATCGTCGACCTCGGCTGCGGAACGGGCCTCGCCGCGGCACCCCTCAGCGTCTTTGCGGGTCGCCTGACGGGGGTCGACATCGCCGACCGCATGCTGGCCGAGGCCGGCCGACGGGCGCTCTACGCCGACCTCGTCAAGGCGGAGGCGATCGCCTTCCTCGGCGGCGCGCCCGGCGCCTTCGACCTCGTCTTCGCGGCGGACCTGCTGATCTATCTGGGAACCCTGGCGCCCGTCTTCGCCGCGGCGGCGGGAGCGCTCCGGCCCGGCGGCCTGTTCTGCCTCAGCATCGAGACGACCGACCGGGCGCCCTTCGTGCTCCTCCCGTCAGGACGCTTCGCCCATGCCCGGAGCTACGTCCTGGCGCTCGCCGCGTCGGCCTTCGACGTCCTCGACGATGTCGAGCAGGACCTGCGGCTCGAGGGCCACGCCGCCGTGCGCGGGCGGCTGATGGTGCTCGAACGCCGCGGCTGAGGCCCGAGCCGGCTGCGGCGGAGGCCCTCCGGGCGGGCTGCAGCTCAAGCCTCCGGGCTGCGGGCTCAGGCCGGATGCCACCAGCGGCCGCCCACCACGACGCCCCGGGCGAAGAGGCGCCGCTCGGCCGTCACGACCTCGCCGGTGACGTCCTCGAGCCCGAAGGCCCCGGCGTCGAGCGACAGGATGCTGGCGTCCCCGGCGCTGCCGGGCTTCAGCGAGCCGAGGTCCGGCCGGTTGAGCGCCTTGGCGGCCGCGACCGTCGAGGCGGCGATCACGTCGCCGAGCGGCATGCCGAGCGCCAGGAACTTCGACAGCGTCGTGACCTGGTCGTGGGCGGGCCCGTCGATGCAGAGCGCGTGGATGTCGGACGAGATCGTGTCGGGCGGGAACCCGTCGGCGAGCATCGCCCGCGCGGTCTTCCAGGAGAACGACCCCATCCCATGGCCGATGTCGAAGAGCACGCCTCGCCGGCGCGCGGCGACGAGCGCGGGTTTCACCTTGCCCCGGCCGTCGACCGGCGAATTGGGGAAGGGGCGGTAGCAGTGGGTGAGGACGTCGCCGGGCCGGAGACGATCGACGACGGCCTCGTAGGACGGCGGCGGCTCGTCGATGTGCACCATCATGGGCAGGTTGGTCTCGTCCGCGACGTCCAACGCGACGTCGAGCGGCACGATGCCGGCCGTGCCGCTCGCGTCCCGCCCGAGCCGCACCTTGATGCCGACGATGAGGTCTCGATTGTTCTCGATGACCTTCAGGCAGTCGTGGGCGGCGAGGAGGCGGATGTCGTGGCCCTCGCCCACCATCACCTTGTTGGAGAAGCCGTAGATCCCGGCGAAGGACACGTGGAGGTAGGGCAGGATGCGGATCCGGCTCGGCTCGATGACGTGCTTCCGGAACCCCGCGAAATTCCCCGGCCCGGCGCTGCCCGTGTCGACGCAGGTCGTGACCGCGCTCTTGCGGGCGAAGTCCTCCGCGTCGATGCCGAGCGAGGTCCCGCCCCAATAGACGTGGGTGTGCAGGTCGATCAGCCCGGGCGTGACGATCAGCCCGCCGACGTCGCGGACGGCGGCGCCGCCCGGATCGAGCCGGTCGCCCACGGCCGCCACCGTCCCGCCCGAGAAGGCCACGTCGGTGACGCGGTCGAGCTCCTGGGAGGGATCGATGACGCGGCCGTTGCGGAGGACGAGGTCGAAGGACATGGCGGTTCTCTGAGAGATGGGGTCTGGGCGACGCGACAGGGGCCGGAGCGCGGACCGGCCGAAGCGTCGGCGGGATGGTCATGTCAGTCCGACAACGGCCGCGTGTCGTCGCCGTCGCGAAAGGTCGTGACCTGCTGCTTGATGCGCCTCAACTTGTCCAGCGCCTGCGTGGAACGGCGCATCGCCGTGCCATAGGCCAGCATGTCGATGACGGCCAGGAAGGCGTAACGCAGGCTGGTGGGCCCCAGGACATCGACGTCGTCGAGGACCGCCAGGGCCAGGGGCACCTCGACGGCGGCGGCCAGCGGCGCCTTGACGACGGTGAGCCCGATCGTGACGGCGCCGTAGTTGGCGGCGACGCGGGCCGCATTGATCAGCTCCGCATTCTGGCCGGCGAGCGACGAGCAGATCACGATGTCGCCGCGTTCCACCGTGGCGGCGAGCATCAACTGCATCTGGTGGTCGGAGCTCGTGCTGATCCTCAGGCCCAGGCGGAAGAGGCGGTTGTGGATCTCTTCCACCATCCAGCTCGACACGCCGCCGCTGCCGAAGGCGTAGATCATCCGGCTCTGCGTCAGGAGGTCGATCGCCCGGTCGAGCATGGCGACATCGACGGTGCGCTGCGCTTCGAGGATGGCGCGCTGAGCCCGCATCACCACCCGTTCGCCGACCTCCGCCAGCGTGGCCGGCGGTGTGTCGGGCTCGAGGTAGCGCGCGCCGACCCGCATGCTGCTCATGACCTTCAGCTTGAGGTCGCGCAGCCCGTCACAGCCCACGGCCCTGGTGAAGCGGGTGATGGTCGGCGCCGACACGCCCAGCCACGGCACGAGATCCTCGATCGGCTTCTCCACGAAGGTTCGGGGATGGTGGAGGATCGCCCGCGCGATCTTGGCATGCGACCGGGACAGGTCGCCCTCGTGATCGAGGATATGGCCGATGATGTCGTGTGACGGGAGCTGTGCCTCGCCGGCCGGCGGCCCGGCCCTCCCGTCAGGACGCTTCACATGTGATCTGGCCATGACGCTCGACGTTCGCTTCCTCGAATCAACCTGACCGTGAGGCGCGAAGCTTAGCACGTCGTAACGGTGCGCAACGCCCTCGCGGTCGCGAGGTTCGCCGCCGGCAGGCTGCGCCAGCCAGCCCCGAGCCGCCGCGCCCTCCGTCACAGGGGCGTCGCCTCTCCCCTGGTAGGCTCGGCCCGTCCACAGAAGCCGAGGGCTCTCATGACCGATCACCCATCGCCCGGCATCACCCGCCGGCAGAGCTTCGCGGTCGCGGCCGGCCTGGCCCTCGCGTTGGGCGAGCGCGCCGAGGCCGCCGAGACGCCGGCCGCCGGCGAGGCCGTGACCGCCAACGGCACCGTCTTCGAGGACATCGACGGCACCGGCCGGCTGGCCGCGGGCGCCACGGGGCTCGGCGGCATCATGGTGTCGAACGGCCGCGACGTGGTGAAGACCGATGCCGACGGCCGCTGGAGCCTGCCCGCGCGGCCGGGCGACGCCCTCTTCGTCATCAAGCCCTCGGGCTACATGACGCCCGTCGACCCCGTCACCCTCATGCCGCGCTTCTCCCATCTCCACCTGCCGGAGGGGACGCCGGCGAGCCTGGGGTTCCGCTTCGGCGGCATCGCCCCGACGGGGCCGCTGCCCGCCAGCATCGACTTTCCCCTGCGCCGGCAGGACGAGCCGTCGCGCTTCGACGTGCTGCTCTTCACCGATCCGCAGCCCGAGTCGCTGGCCGAGATCGGCTACATCCGCGACGACGTGGTCGCCACCACCACGGGCACGCCGGCCGCCTTCGGCATCACCTGCGGCGACCTGATGTTCGACGACCTCGCCCACTATCCCCGCTACAACGCCATCGTGGGCACCGTCGGGATGCCCTGGTACAATCTGCCGGGCAACCACGACATGAACCTCGAGGCGCCGGACGACACGCATTCGCGCGACACGTTCAAGCGCGTCTTCGGCGCCCGCTCCAACGCCTTCCAATACGGCGGGGCGACGTTCTTCACCCTCGACAACGTCGAGTATCTCGGCACCGACCCGTCGAAGCCGAACGGCTTCGGCAAGTATCGCGGCCATTTCGGGCCCGACCAGATCGCCTTCATGCGCAACGTCCTGGCCAACGTGCCGAAGGACGGTCTCGTGGTCGTCTGCCACCACATCCCGTTGAAGACCATGTCGGGCACCGACCCGGCGGTCGCCAACATCGACAACGCGGATGTGCTGGCCGCCATCGCCGACCATCCGAACTGCGTGAGCTTCTCCGGGCATACCCACACCAACGAGCATTGGTATCTCGACCTGCCGGGCGGCGGCCAGCACCACCATCACGTGCTGGCGGCCGTGTCGGGCAGCTGGTGGAGCGGCCCCTTCGACGAGCGCGGCATCCCGGTGGCGCTCGAGAGCGACGGCTCGCCGAACGGCTTCCACGTGCTGTCGATCGACGGCCCGCACTACGAGACCACGCTCGTCCCGGCCCGGGACCCGGCGCGGGGGCAGATGCGGATCTCGCTCGACAGCCAGGTCCACCGCGCCGATCCGGAGATCTACGCCGAGAATCTGCCGGGCACGCTGCTTTCGGGGCCGATCGCCCAGGCGGCGGCGGCCTCGACGCGCGTCGTCGTCAACCTCTTCGACGGCGGCCCGCGGTCAGAGGTCGCGATGACGCTCGGCCGCGGCGGCCCGACGATCCCGCTCGCCAAGGTCGAGCGGGCGGATCCCTTCGTGCAGGAGGTCTACGCCCGCCATGCCGCGGTGAAGAAGCCCTGGGTCAAGCCGGACATCGTCACCCACCTGTTCCAGGCGACGCTGCCGGCCGATCTCCCGCCCGGCACCCACCGCATCGCCGTCACCGCCAAGGACGAGTACGGGCGGGTCCACAGCGGCGGGATGGTGCTCGAAGTCACGGCCTGAGCCACCGCGTCCGCGGGACGGCGCCTCAGCGGCAGCCCAGCTCGCGCTCCTGCGCCACGATGTCGGCGACGATCGCCTGCTGCCCGGGCGACAGCGGGACGTCCCTCACGTCGTCGAAGCCGCAACCGGCGTTGCCGAAGGCCCGGATCCCCTGGGCCGTGTGGAAGCAATAGCCGGCCGCCTTGTATTCGGCGTTGCGCCGATACCAGAGGTCGGCGCAGGCGCGGCCCTGCGCCAGGCTCGGCGTGGCCGCCGCTGACGCCGCCGCCAGGATCAGGGCGGCGGCGAGGGGTGATGGGATTCGCATGGAACCTGCTCCGTTCAGGGGATGGTTGGGGTCAAGCGCCGCCGCAGGCGTGCTCGCCGTCGGGCAGCACCCAGGACGCGCCCGTCCGCCGGTTCGTCGTCCGGTAGCGCTTGCCGCGCCTGTCGCCGGGCGGGCAGCCCTCCGGCAAGGTGACGAGGCATGTCACCACCGGATCGCCCCCGCGGGACGACGCGATGGCGGGGACCTCGTCGTAGGAGACCTGCGGGATGCGTCGGCGAGGACGATCGCCGGGCCGCTCTCCGGCGTCCCGAGGCGAAAGCCCATTGTGGCGATCCGCGTCGCCACGCAGGCCCCGATCCGGTCGGGCCGCGGGCCGGCCGCGCCCGCCGGGGCGGCGGCGGGGAGGGTCAGGACGAGGGCGACGGCGGCGCGGCCGATCCCCGGCACTGCTGCGCTCAACACCGCCCCCAGTGCAGGAACTGTCCGGAGAAGTTGCTGCGACAATAGACGCGCGGCCGATACGGTCGATAGACCACGCGATAGCCGCAGCCGCCCCAGTGCAGGAAGCGCCCGCTGTAGGTGTTGTAGCAGAAGACTCGCGCGTCCTGGACCAGGGACTCGGACGTGTCGTTCGACAGGGCGCCGGCGCCCGCGAGCGGGCTTCCGAGACTCGGCGATGCCAGCCCCATCGAGAGGGCGACGCTCCAGGCCAGGAGCGATGGTGAAAAGCGCATGGGCGATATCCTCGGCAAATGAAACTTGAAATGACTGCATCTCGGTGAACAGGCGAGCCGCGTGGCAGCACGCCGACCGTCGAAGTTTGAAACCGTCGATAGCCGACGTGACGAGATCGACTCGAAAAACCCGGTTCGACTCAGATCGAAATAGAATCGTGAACCTTCCGGCGAGGGCGAGGTTAGGGGTGCGGTCGAAATCTGTCCAGATCGGGCGCGAGGCCCGGCGTCGTGGTGGCGTCGGTCCGCCTGCGCCGTCCCAAGGCGCGGCCTTTCCAGGACCGCGGCGACGCGGCATGGTGGCGCCCTGCGCCGCCGGCGCCCGGAGGCCCCGACATGTCGCCATCCCTGTCCGTGCCACGGCGCGGCTTCCTGACCGGCGCCGCGGCCTCGTGCCTCGTGGCCGTCCATCCCTTCGCGGCGCGGGCCGCGGCGGACCAGGTCCATCTCAGGATCGTCGAGACCACGGACCTCCACGTCAACGTGTTCCCCTACGACTATTACGCCGACAAGCCGAACGACACGCTCGGCCTGAGCCGCGCCGCCACGATCGTCGACGGCATCAGGGCCGAGGCGGCCAACATGCTGCTGCTCGACAACGGCGACATCATCCAGGGCAGCCCGATGGGCGATTACGTGGCCTTCGCCGGAGGCCTGCCGGAGGGCGAGGTCCATCCGATCATCCGGGCGATGAACAGTATGGGCTATGCCTGTTCGACGCTGGGCAACCATGAGTTCAACTATGGGCTCGACTTCCTCGACCGGGCGCTCACCGGCGCCGCCTTCCCCTTCGTCTGCGCCAACCTGGCGCGCGGAGCGCTCGCGGCGGATCCGCTGCACGACAGGCTCTACCTCGAGCCCTACGTCATCCTCGACCGCGCCCTCACCGACGGGGCCGGGCAGTCCCTGCCGATCCGCATCGGCCTCATCGGCTTCGTGCCGCCGCAGATCATGACGTGGGACGCCCACAACCTCGAGGGCCGGGTGACGACGCGCGGCATCGTGGACGCGGCGCGCGCCTGGGTGCCGCGGATGCGGGAAGAGGGTGCCGACCTCGTAATCGCGCTCTCCCACTCCGGCATCGCCGGCGGCGGTCCGGCGGACCGGATGGAGAACGCGTCCCTCTACCTCGCCGCCGTGCCGGGCATCGACGCGATCCTGACCGGCCACCAGCACCTCGTGTTCCCCGGCCCCAAGGACTTCCAGGGGATCGCCGGCGCCGACACGGCGCGGGGCACGCTGCAGGGCGTGCCCGCCGTCATGGCGGGTTTCTGGGGATCGCATGTCGGGCTGATCGACCTCGCGCTCGACCACGGGGGCGGCCGCTGGCGGGTCGCGGACTTCACCTGCGAGGCCCGGCCGATCTTCCGCCGCGACGGCAAAGTGGCGGTGCCGCTCGTCGGCGACGATGCCGCCGTCGTGGCGGCGGCCAGACCCGCCCACGAGGCGACCCTCGCCTATGTGCGCCGGCCGGTCGGCACCACCTCGGCGCCGCTCTACTCCTACTTCGCCCTCGTGGCCGACGACCCGTCGGTGCAGATCGTGTCGGACGCGCAGCTCTGGTACGCGGCGCCGTTGCTCAAGGGCACGCGATGGGAAGGGCTGCCGCTGCTCTCGGCCGCGGCGCCCTTCAAGGTCGGCGGGCGCAACGGCCCCGATTACTACACCGACGTGCCGGCGGGGCCGATCGCCATCCGCAACGTCGCCGACCTCTACCTCTATCCCAACACCGTGACGCTGGTGGCGGTGAGCGGCGCCACCGTGCGGGAATGGCTCGAGCGCTCCGCCGGGATCTTCCGGCGGATCGCGCCCGGCGTGGCCGATCAGGCGCTGATCGACCCCTCCTTCCCGAGCTACAATTTCGACGTGATCGACGGCGTCACCTACGCGATCGACCCGACCCAGCCGTCCCGCTATGACGGCGACGGCAGGCTCGTGGCGCCCGACGCGCACCGCATCGTCGACCTGATGTACGGCGGCAAGCCCATCGACGCCGCCGCCACGTTCGTCGTGGTGGTCAACAACTACCGGGCGGGCGGGGGCGGCAACTTCCCGGGCGTCGACGCCGGATCGGTGATCCTGGCGGCGCCCGACACCAACCGCGACGTCATCGTGCGCTTCATCCACGAACGCGGTACGGTGAACCCCGAGGCCGACGGCAACTGGCGGCTCGCGTCAGTGCCCGGCACCAGCGTGGTCTTCGACTCGGGCCCGGGTGCCCGCGCCCACGCCGCCGCCGTCAAGGGCCTCGCCATCGAGCCCGTCGGCCCGGCCGAGAACGGCTTCGAGCGGTTCCGCATCGCGCTCTGACGCGACATCCGGGCCACGGCGTCGCTTCAGAACTCGGTCCAGGCCTCATCGGGAGCCGCACCCTGCGGAACACGGGCCGCGCCACCGCGACCGACCGGGCGCAGAGCCACCACGGTCGAAGCCGTCGGCCGCCGCACGGATCGGGTCGCCGGCGGGCGGATCTCCGTCGCATCGTCGCCGAGCTGGAACTCGCCGATGAGCCGCGTCAGCTCGCTGGCCTCCTGCGCGAGGGCCTGGCTGGCGGCCGTGGCCTCCTCCACCATGGCGGCGTTCTGCTGGGTCACCTGGTCCATCTGGTTGACGGCCGTGTTGACCTCGTCGAGCGCCGTCGCCTGCTCCTGCGCCGAGGCGGCGATCTCGCCCACGATGCCGTCGATCTCGGCCACCTGGGCCACGATGCGGCCCAGCGCCTCGCCGGTCTGGCCCACGAAGGTCACGCCCTGCGCCACCTGCTGGCTCGACGTCGAGATCAGCGCCTTGATCTCCTTGGCGGCATCGGCCGAACGCTGCGCCAGGGCCCGCACCTCCGACGCCACGACCGCGAAGCCGCGGCCCGCGTCCCCGGCCCGCGCCGCTTCCACGCCGGCGTTCAGCGCCAGGAGGTTCGTCTGGAAGGCGATCTCGTCGATCACCCCGATGATCTGGCCGATCTCGCGCGACGAGCGCTCGATGCCGCTCATCGCCTCGACGGCCTGGCGCACCACCTGCCCGGACTGTTCGGCGCTGCCCCGCGCGCTGCCCACCACGCTGCGGGCGTGTTTCGATCCCTCGGCGGTCTTGCGCACCGTGGCGGTGATCTCGTCGAGCGCCGCCGCGGTCTCCTCGAGCGAGGCCGCCTGCTGCTCGGTGCGGCGGGACAGGTCGTCCGACGCCGTCGAAATCTCGCCCGTGCCCGACCGGATCGTCGAGGCGCTGGTGGCCACGTGGCGCATCGTGTCCTGCAGCTTCGCCATGGCGCCGTTGAAGTCGGCGCACAATCGGCCGTATTCGTCGGGGAGCCGTCGCGTGATCTTGTGTCCGAGGTCGCCCCGTTGGAGCGACGCGACGGCGTCTCCGATCGACGTCACCACCATGGTTCGCTCATCCGAGCGGGCCTGTTCGGCAGCGAAGCCCGCCTCACGTTGAGCGAGCCGGGCCGCGTCGCGCGCCACCTCTGCCGCGGTCCCGGCGGTGCGGGCCTCCGCGGTGGCATCGCGCGCCGCATCGAGCGAGCGCCCCGAGAGGGCGAAGATGTGGCCGAGGTTGGCCGTCACCCAGATGAGCGTGCCGGCCTCGACGGTCAGGATGAGGGCGTGAAGGACCACCTGATCGAGACCGGTCGTCGCCCCGAACACCGCGGCGGGAAGCAGGAGGCCGATGACCACGTGGTGAACCGCGACCGTCGCGGCAGCGGCCAGGATCACGACCCAATCCGAGTAGACGACCAGCAGAGCCAAGCCGGCGAAATAAGCCATGTGCAGATCGATCTGCCACCTCCCGCCGCTCGCGACGAGGAGGGAGACCTGCGCCATCAGGGCGACACCCGGCAAGGCACGCCCAGGGACCGTGTCGCCCAGGAGCCAGTAGACGATCAGGGCGAAAGTCGCGCAGGTCGTCGCCGCCAGGACGATCCCCAGAACGCCATCGCCCTGCGATAGGCGCAGGACAGCCGCGATGGGCACCAAGAGCCAGACGAACGACACCACGAAGGGACCGGCGACCCGCCGTTGTGCTTGAAGACTGTCGAACGTCATGGTCATTGGCTCAGATCCGATCGGCGTGTCCGACATCCGCCGGCACCGCCGGCGTCCAAGACGATGAGTGCGCCCCCCGCACGGAGACGGGACGCGAGAGACGTGCGATCACCGTGCACGATCAAGGTCGCGGGCCATCGTCCCAGATCGACGATCGACCCCGCGCTCGCGGCGGCTTGCATGACCGAGGCGGCGTCCCACCACGGCGGGAAGACGGCCACCACCGTATCGGCGTCGATCGGAGTGGCGCCCACCACGACGATCGACGTCAGGCCGATCGTCAAGACGATACTCGCTGAAACCCAGAGCCGATGAACCTTGATCATGGATTCGTCTCTGGATCGAAGTCCACCGTGTTTTGCCTCTGATGACGATGATCCGACCAAGTCATAGAATTGACGATCTATCCCGATAATTGGTTAAAGAGTTCTAAACCATGAGTCATCGCTCGACGCTCCGAGCGACATCGATTATTGAGGAACCGACGAACTCGGTGCATCAGCTCACGTCGGACGAGCCTATAAAACGTTGCACTTCTTCATCTCAGAGGCACGATTACAACTCGCATCGTCGCTGCACAGCGACATGCGGATTGAGCCGAATTGTCAGGCGAGCGCTCATGACAGGGTCGGTGCTTCGCCTGCGGTCCAGACTCGATCAGGCGTGCAGCCGATCGGGCCTGTCGACGGACCTCACGATGTCGTCGACCGTCCCGAGCCGGCCGGGTCGGCGGCAGGCTCGACCCGCTCGGGCGAGCGCGAGCGCATGATCTCGGTGATCTTGTCCCGATGCTCCGTCCCCCACTCGCAAAGCGGCATCAACGCTCGCGCCAACGTCAGGCCGAAAGCCGTCATGGTGTAATCCACCATCGGCGGGACCCGCTGGTAGTCATGCCGGGTGAGCACGCCCGCCGCGGCGAGCTCGCGCAACTGCTGGATCAGGACCTTCTCGCTCACGCCGACGACCGACCGCTTGAGCTCCCCGAAACGCTTGGGGCCCGAGTCGAGGTGATAGAGGATCAGGGGCTTCCACTTGCCACCCATCACGGCAAGCGCGGCATCGAGGCCGCAGGGAGGTTTTTGGGTGCTCATGGGACCGCCCGACACTTACCTGAAGGTCAGTTCTACCCTCGTCGGCAGCTTCGGTCCATATCTCTCCCGTCGACAGACGGGAGACAGACATGGGCAAGCTCGAAGGCAAGGTCGCGGTCATCACCGGCGCCAACAGCGGCATCGGCTTGGCGAGCGCCAAACGGTTTGCGAGCGAAGGCGCTCGCGTGTTCATGACCGGTCGTCGACAGGCCGAACTCGACGAGGCGGTGGCGGAGGTCGGCCACGATGCGCGCGGGGTTCGGGGCGACGTCGCGAGCCTGGCCGACCTCGACCGGCTGTATGGGGTCGTGCGCGAGGAGGCTGGACGGATCGACGTTCTGCTCGCCAACGCCGGCGGCGGCGAGCTCATGCCGCTCTCCGACATCACCGAAGAGCACTATGACCGCACCTTCGCGACCAACGTCAAGGGCACGCTGTTCACGGTCCAGAAAGCGTTGCCGCTTCTGCGTGACGGCGCGTCAGTCATCCTGACCGGCTCGACCAACGGCAGCAAAGGGGGAGCATCGTTCAGCGTCTACAGCGCCACCAAGGCCGCCATCCGCAACTTCGCCCGGAGCTGGATCCAGGAACTGGCCCCGCGTCGCATCCGCGTGAATGTGCTCGTCCCGGGCGCCACCTCGACCCCGGGCCTGCACGGGCTCTTTCCCACGGAAGAGGTGAACCGTGCCGTCGTGGCCATGATGGAGGCGGCGGCACCGGCCGGCCGCCTGGGGAGCCCCGACGAGATCGCGAACGCCGCGCTGTTCCTCGCGTCGGACGACAGCAGCTTCGTCAACGGCAGCGAGCTGTTCGTCGATGGCGGCGCGGCGCAGGTCTGACGGGAGCCCCGCACCTCTCGGCCGGGCGGACCTCGATCGGCACCAGAACGCGACGACGGCCGTGGGTCAGATCCGGGCGAGCTTGTCTGACGCTTCGCGACACGGCGGACGTCGTCGGGCCCAGGGCCTGGGATGCGTCGCATTCGAACGAAATGCCGGACGTCGTCTTAGGCGGAGCGGCAGAGCCTTCGTCTCGATCATGGGCTGGAGGCCGGCATGGTCGTGTACGACATCAAAGACCGATCCATACGGCTACGCCAGGCGAGCGGCGATCAGTTCGAGTTCACCCTCGTCCCCACCGTCGACCCACCCGCTCTCCGCTTGTCCTGCCCACCCTGCTGGAGTGCCGGCGAGACGCCCGGCGATGCCGAGTTCCGCGTCTACCTCGCCCGTGCGGCCGCGCAACGGATCGCGCGCGAAGCGGGCCTCATCGGACCGTGATGGGCCGACGGCCTCGCAGGAGACCGAGTCTTGGCCGAGTCCACGGGCGCTCAGCTTCAGACCGGCCCTCTTCGAGCGTCGTCCGGAGGGAGAGAACGCTGGATCCGTCCGGATCCTAGATTATCCAGCATGAAGGCGGCAAAGCCAGGTGGCGCGCCCCGCAGGACCATCACAGCTTAATGAGTTCATGTAGTTAGTTTGCCCCAAACCCTACCGTCGTCTGATCCTCCCCCATTGAAGTGGTCCGCCCTGAAGTATGGCTTTCGAGCCCCGGAGGACGGACGACATGGCGAAGCGGCATAGGCCCGAGGAGATCATCACCAAGCTGCGTCAGGTTGACGTGCTGGTGTCACAGGGATCGAGCGTGGCGGACGCGATCCGCAGCATCGGCGTGACGGAGGTCACCTACTATCGTTGGCGGCAGGAGTACGGCGGGCTGAAATCGGACCAGGTCAAGCGGATGAAGGATCTGGAAACCGAGAACAGCCGACTGCGCAAGGCGATCGCGGACCTCACGCTCGACAAGCTGATCCTACAGGAGGCATCCCGGGGAAACTTCTGAGCCCCGCTCGCCGGCGCGTCTGCATCGACCATGTCCGTGATGTGCTGAACATCTCCGAGCGCCGCGCCTGTCGGACGCTCGGTCAGCACCGGTCGACTCAACGCAAGGCGCCGCGGGGCCGCGACGACGAAGAGAACCTGACGGCCGACCTGATTGAGCTTGCACGCCAGTACGGCCGCTACGGCTACCGCAAGATCACGGCCCTGCTGCGGGATGCCGGCTGGGTGGTCAACGACAAGCGCGTGGAACGGATCTGGCGCCAGGAAGGACTGAAGGTGCCAGCCCGGCAGCCGAAACGCGGGCGGCTGTGGCTTGGCGACGGATCCTGCATCCGGCTGCGGCCCGAGCGCCGGGATCACGTCTGGGCCTACGACTTCGTCGAGGCACGGACTCACGACGGCCGCAAGTTCCGCACCCTCAACGTCGTGGACGAGTACACCCACGAGTGCCTGGCCATCCGGGTCGCCCGCAAGCTGAAGTCAACGGACGTCATCGACGTCCTGTCCGACCTGTTCATCCTGCGCGGCGTGCCGGCTCACATTCGCTCCGACAACGGCCCGGAGTTCATCGCCAGGGCCGTGCAGAAGTGGATCTCCGCCGTCGGATCCAACACGGCTTATATCGCACCCGGTTCACCTTGGGAAAACGGCTATGTCGAAAGCTTCAACGCCCGTTTCCGCGACGAGCTGCTCAACGGCGAGATCTTCTATTCGCTCCGCGAAGCTGAGATCATCATCGAGAGCTGGCGCCGCCACTACAACGCGATCAGGCCCCATGCCTCGCTCGGGTATCGCCCGCCAGCCCCGGAGGTGGTGGTGCCAACCTACGCCGCCTGGCCGGCTGCGCTGACCCGACCTGCTTCGCCGGCCAAGCTACCCGTGGCGCAACGGCCCACGGCGCACTAACATTCACACCGGACCACCCAGTGGGGGCCGATCAACGCGGGCGTCGTGACCGATAAGCCCCTTCTCGGAAGCGATCAGTCGAGCTTCACAAAGCTCGGCTTGGGAGCAATTAGCTTCGGCGCAAGCTGCTTCATGTGTAGCCATCCAGGTGGATTTACCCCGACGAGGCGCTCCCTTGTGGTGGTAAGATCCTGCTGCGCGGCCTCATTGAGGGCCCCCTCAACCTCTATCACTTTCACTGATCCGTACTTTTCCAATTGGCTCTGCAGCAGCTGCGCTTTAGCGCTTGGAGCCGTGTAATAGGGCGGTAGCTCATGCTTGCCGAGCGTGCAGACCGCGCGGCCCACAGCTCGATACGCATCGTCGAAGAGACCCATAAAGCCGTCTGGGTCCGCAAGAGAGACGATCCAGAGTTTGTGGTTCGTGTCGTATCGGACTCCCGACGGGTTGTTTCGAGCTGCCTCTGGAACAATCGCCAAGCGCAAACCTTTGCCGCCCTCAAGATGCGCGACGTTCGACTTCACCGTCGTCGCGAAGTGTCGAGGAGAGTTGACCCCCGAAATGAAAAGATCGTAATTGCTCACGGGGTCGACATGCCGTTCAAGCTGGCAGGCTGATCGTCTCGCCTTTCAGCGTGAGGCGGATGGCGTCGATGGCGCGGACGGCGCGTCGTCGTGCGGTCTCGATGACGGACCTGGTGTCGGCGTAGAGATGAGCGCCCCACTCCTGGCGAAAGCCGTTGGTGATCTTGCGGTAGACCGCGCAGGGTCGCAGCGCGCGCTCCGACCCGTTGTTCGTGGCCTCCAGATCCCGGTTCTGGACGAAGACGAAGAGCTGGGCTCGGACCTTGAGGATCATGCGTTTGAGCTTGATCCCGGCGGGATGGGTAGGATCGAGCGCCATGATGCGGTCGAGGCGACGCTCCAGGTCGGCCTCGTAGGTTTTCAGGGTTGCGGTCTTGAGGTCTGCCCGCCGCCGCCCGATCGCGCAGGCCCGTTCGAGCAGGTCTTTCAGGCTGGGGCCCAGCACCGCGTCGCCGGCCTCGACGGCGTACTGGACGTCGCGGATCAGGTGCGCCAGGCAGACCTGATGCTCCTTCCTGGCCCATCCCGCCTGAGCGCCGAGGCGGTCCGAGGTCCAGAAGTCGGGGCGGTGATCGCCGAGGAAGGCCTCCACCACCGCCTTGGAGCGATGGGCGTCGGCGACGAAGACGGCGCTGTCGCCGTGATGGAACACCCACAGCCACCAGTTGGCGCGGCCGACCCGCACGCCGGTCTCGTCGGACGCGATCGCGGTGCCGGCGAGCAGGCGCGCCTTGATGAGCGACACCGCGGCCTTGAACGGCGCGGCGCCCGCCGACAGCATGTTGACGAGCGCGCCCTCGCTGATCGTCAGGCCGAACAGGTCGAGGAGCGCGTCGCGCAACCGCCCCAGCGGGATGCCCTGCACCGCGCGCAGATAGATCACGAAGGCGCGGATGTTGGCGCCGAACGGCGAGCCCGGTTCCAGACCTGCGGGCGCCTGCGCCTTGAAGCGCCTGGCGCAGCACGGGCATATGCCGCCATGCAGCGACACGCGCGTCACGTCGGGCTCGATCGTCGGGATCTCCACCCGGTCGTAGGTCTCGCAGGGGCTCTGCTCCGCCCCCGACACGTCGGCCCCGCAGGCCTGGCACGACAGTGCCAGCACGTCGTGGTGGCGGGTGGGGTTGGGATGCAGCAGGCGATGGGCGCCGGAGTGCGGCTTGCCCTTGCGCTTCGGAACCGAGGCCAGCGACGGCTTCTGCCCCTTCGACGGCGGCAGGCTCGAGTTGTCCGGCGTCTTCGTCGGCAGGCCGAGCTTGGCCTCCAACTCCGCGACACGCGCCGCCAAACGCGCGTTCTCGGCCATCAAGGCGGCATTCTGCGCCACCAGCACCTCGATCCGCTCCAACAGAGCGGCGATCAGGGCATCCTTGTCGGTGGGGGCGGCGGGCGTGTTCACGCCACCCTTGATTCACGTCCCAAGGCTGGAGTCGACCGAAAAATCCGACCTCTCCCGCCCGCCCGAACCCGCGTACCTGCCCAGGGGACCTGAGCAATTACAAAAGATCTGTTTTCCAGATCTTTTTCACTCGATCTGGGAGGATTAGTTCGGCAGATTGCCCACGCGCCGCGGTGGCGACGCTGTTAGCGAATGCAAAAGGCCGCCCTCTCTCGCCAGGGATCAACACCGCATCGGTGCCGGCTCCATCCACGACCGCGTCGAGAAAGCCGAGGTAACGGGCCCTCTCCTGCCCAAATAGAATGGATGTCGGCTCGATATCTTTCTTATTGTACTGAGAACATCGATAGAGCGCCTCAGACACCGGAGCTATGACCCGGGGTTCTTTTCCCGTCAGAGCCTCATGCACGGCCCATTCGAAGCCGTCTCCGCGCATGCCCTTGTCCCGATCGATGCGCGCCAGCTTGCTAAGCTGCCTCATCGTGACATCCCCAACCGGGGTATTCAGATCGGCGAGATCCTGATCGCTTAAAGCGTCGAGCAGAGCCCTCACGATCGACCGCGCAACGGCATAGAGCGCCCGCCCATACTCCTCAACCGGAGCGGTCTGGTCGATGAAAGTGACGGCAGGCTTTGTGGACACGTTTGCACTCGGAGGTTAGAACATCAGATCTTCTGGTTGTGAATCACACCCAGCCGGCGTGGTCCAGAGATGGATCGGCACGCTTCCGGTAATTGCCCTTCTCGGTCGTGGTCTGAAACGAAAAAAGGCCCCGCCGACCCGTGAGGGTCGGCGGGGCCGCGAGGAGTAGAAGGGGATCGAAACTCGGTGCGAGGTACCGACGACTTCATGGCACCGCGGCGCCGGGCGGATGGACGATGGTCGGGAAGTGAACGGTGGTGTGTCATAGCCTGAGGAGGCCGGGATAGTAGGCTAGCTGCTCGAGGCGGATGGGTTCGGAGGCCGCCACGTTGGGCGGGAGTAGGATGCAGTAGTTTTGCCGATGGAGCCCCAGTGCCACGGCTTGGGAGCGGCCCAGGGCAGACCAGTGTCGCGCTCGAACACAGGAACAGACCTCCCCAAACTCGGCCCGACACTTCCCCAAGCTCTGGACTAAGTGATTGCCATTGTTGACGAAAAAATGGGGTGGCGCGCCCCGCAGGATTCGAACCTGCGACCCTCGGGTTCGAAGCCCGATACTCTATCCAGCTGAGCTAGGGGCGCCCGGATCGGCCAGGACGGGGCCGATCACGACAGCACTATGGCATGCACCGGGGCGTCGCGCTCGCCTTTTTTGGGCCGGTGCACGGGGGCGCACGCGCCGGCGTGGGCGGGATGGACGGGCGCGTCGTGGGGCACGAACAGGAAGCGCCGCGCCACGGCGCCGTAGCCGTCGTACACCAGCGCGCCGTTCTCGGCGATGAGGCGGGCGCGGTTCGCCCGGTACCACCGGGGCAGCGCGTACCACGGGACGAGCGGGCGCTCGTGATGGGCGGCGTGGAGGTTGTTGAAGAGGAACAGGAAGCCCAGCACCGGGGCGTTCTCCACGATCGCGGTGCGCTCCGCCACGCCCTCGGCGGCCCTGTGCTCGGCGAAGGAGCGCAGCAGCAGGATGGACGTGCTCGGGTAGACGAGGCCGAGGACGTAGAACAGGGGATCCATGCCGCAGACCACCACCACCCAGGCCAGGACCGCCGCCGTCGTCACGACGTGCCAGGCCCAGATCCGGCGTGCGACGCCGCCGCGCCAGACGGCGCGGGCCTCGGCGGCGAGGTAGCGGGCGACCACGATGGCCGGGCCGAACAGCAGACGGCCGAAGAGCGTCGTGTGGAAGAGCAGCGCGGCGCGGCCGACCGGCCCGAGCCGCGCCCAGGCCTCGGCCGTCCAATATTGCGACTCGGGATCGTCGAACGGGTCGGTCAGCGATTCGTCGCGGTGGTGGACGAGATGCGTCATCCGGTAGGATTCGAACGGCAGCCACAGCGACAGCGGCACGCCGGCCAGCGCCCGGTTGAGCCGGCGCCAGCGCGTCGGATGGCCGTGGATGAACTCGTGCTGCATCGAGCCCTGCAGGGCCAGCAGCGGCGCCCCCAGGGCGGTCGTCACCGGCCAGGGAAGGCGGGCGTGGAACAGGGTCAGGAGCAGGAAGCCGCCGTAGACGCCGAGGCAGAGCGCCACCGACGGCCATTCCACGCCGCGCCGCGCCGGCGGCCGTCTCGTCTCGAAGGCGGGGCGGGTCTCGAGGGACAAGCGCGGCTCCTGTGTCGGGTGAAGCTCCGAATCTGAGGCCGGCCGTGTTGCAGTGCAACGCGATGCTCGTCGACGGCGATTCCATCCGTTGATTTTCGGCGGGATTTGGTGATGATCCCATCACATGCAGAGCAAAGTCACCGCTGGCGCATCTTCGTCACGCGACGACACCGTGGGGCTGTTCCGCCGCCGGCTCGAGGCCGTGCTGGCGCGCGCCGCCCCGAGCCCGGCCGCTTTCGCGCGGCTCGCCGGCATCGACCGGTCGACCCTGTCCCAGTTGATGACCGACGACGCCCCGCGCCTGCCGCGGGCCGAAACCCTGATCGCCATCGCCAAGGCCGCCCATGTCTCGGTCGACTGGCTCCTCGGGTTGAGCCAGCGCGAGGAGGTCGGGGCCGAGATCATCGAGGCCATGCTGCAGATCGAGACGCCCGACCACCTGCCGGCCGACGATCACTTCATGCGCTGGCTGAACGAGGCCGAGGGCTACCGCATCCGCACGGTGCCGATGGCGCTGCCGGACTTCATGAAGACCGAGGCGGTGCTGCGGCTCGAATATGCCGGAGCCTTCGCGGCCGCGGCCCCGGCGCGGCTCGACGCCGTCCGGGCGCGGCTCGACTTCATGCGCAAGCCCGACAACGACGTCGAGGTGTCGGTGGCGCTGCAGTCGCTCTGGGCGCTCGCCAGCGGGCAGGACCTGTGGCACGGCCTGCCGGCCGAGGAGCGCCGGGCGCAGCTCCTCGGCATGGCGGACATCTACCGCGAGGCCTATCCGAGCCTGCGGCTCTACCTCTACGACCTGCGCGAGGGCTATGCGTCGCCCTTCACGGTATTCGGCCCGAAACGTGCCGTCCTGTTCCTGGGGCAGGCCTACCTGGTGCTCAACGGCTCCGACCACATCCGCATGTTCGCCCGCCGCTTCGACGACCTCATCCGCCGCGCCGCCGTGCAGCCCCACGCGGTCGAGCGCGCCATCCGAGACCTCGCCGG
The DNA here is from genome assembly GCA_965214345.1 of Lichenihabitans sp. Taxonomy (GTDB): domain Bacteria; phylum Pseudomonadota; class Alphaproteobacteria; order Rhizobiales; family Beijerinckiaceae; genus Lichenihabitans. Next base: position 613,254 of record CBDCBJ010000002.1, read on the forward strand.
GACGGTGGCGGACGCGTGACGCCACGGCGAGTGGCGGGCGTCCCTCACGGCGAGCCGAGGGGCCGCCGGTCGAGCAGCGCCGTCAGGCGCAGCGACAGGCCCTCGCGGGTCGCCCGGTAGGCGGCCAGCATGGCGTCGCGCGAGCCCTCCGTCACGGTCGGGTCGGCGGTGGGCCAATAGACGACGTCGACCGCCATGGCGCGGGTGTATTCGAGCGCACGGTGGTGGGCCTCGGGCGACAGGGTGACGATCAGGTCGAAATTGTCGTCCTCGAGGTCCTCGAAGCGCCGCGGCCGGTGGCGGGCCGTGTCGAGGCCGCACTCGTCCATCACGGCGTCGACGAAGGGGTCGTGCACCCCCGGGCGGACCCCCGCCGACTGGATGTAGACCGAGCGCCCGACGAGCCGCTTCGCCAGGGTCTCGGCCATCACGGAGCGGACGGCGTTCTCCGAGCAGGCGAAGAGGATCGACTGCGGCTTCGGGGCCGGCGCGCCCGGCCGCGCGGAGTCCGGCGGGGTCATCCCTTGTAGTGGAGCGCTGTGATGAGGGTGAAGAGGCGCCTCAGCGTGCCGGTGTCGGCCTCGATCTTGCCCGTGAGCCGCTCGCCGAGCAGCGCCGCGCCCTCGTCGTGGAGGCCGCGCCGGCCCATGTCGATGGCCTCGATCTGGCTCGGCGACGCCGTGCGGATCGCGCGGTAGTAGGTATCGCAGAGCATCAGATAGTCCTTCACCACCGAACGGAAGGGCTGGAGCGACAAGAGGTGGGACATCACCGGCGCGCCGCCCCCCTCGGCGCTGACGGCGAGCACCAGCCGGCCCTCCTGGAGTCCGATGTCGAGCCGGTAGGGGCCGTCATCGCGGCCGCAGAGGCCGAAGCTGTTCTCCTCGACGAGGTCGTAGATGGCGATGCGCCGCTCGTGCTCCTGGTCCGAGTTGCCGCGGCCGATCGAGCCCTCGTCGAGCGTGACGGCGGTCAGGCGCCGGCGATCCCCGCCTTCGGCCATCCCGTCACCTTTCGAGGCGCATCGCGACGGAGCGCGCGTGGCCGTCGAGCCCCTCGGCCTCGCCGAGCGCCACGGCCGCCGGCCCGAGCGCCGCCAGCGCCGCGGCGTCGCACCGCAGCACGGACGTGCGCTTCATGAAGTCGAGCACACCGAGGCCCGAGGCGAAGCGCGCCGAGCGCGCGGTGGGCAGCACGTGGTTCGAGCCGCCCACGTAGTCGCCGATGGCTTCGGGCGTGTGGGGGCCGATGAAGATGGCGCCCGCCTCGCGGATGCGGCGCGACAGCGCGTCGGCGTCGCGCGCGATGATCTCGAGGTGTTCGGGGGCCAGCCGGTCGACGAGCGGGACGGCGGCGTCGAGGCTCGCGACCGTGACGACCGCGCCGAAGTCGCGCCAGGAGGCCTCGGCGATGGCGCGGCGCGGCAGCGTCTCGAGCTGGCGCGCGACCGCCGCCGCCACGGCCTCGGCGAGGGCGGGATCGTCGGTGACGAGGATCGATTGCGCCACGGCATCGTGCTCGGCCTGGGCCAGCAGGTCGGCGGCGACGTGGTCCGGGTCTGCGGTCCCGTCCGCCAGCACGACGACCTCCGAGGGGCCGGCGATCATGTCGATGCCGACCTGCCCGAACACCCGGCGCTTGGCGGCCGCCACATAGGCGTTGCCGGGGCCGACGATCTTGGACACGGCCGCGATCGTCTCGGTGCCGTAGGCCAGGGCCGCCACCGCCTGGGCGCCCCCGACGCGGTAGATCTCGTCGACGCCGGCGAGGTGGGCCGCCGCCAGCACCAGCGGGTTCAGCACGCCGTCGGGCGTCGGCACCACGATCACGACGCGCTCGCAGCCCGCGACCTTCGCCGGTATGGCGTTCATCAGCACCGACGACGGGTAGGCGGCGGTGCCGCCCGGCACGTAGAGCCCGACGGCGCGGATCGCGGTCCACCGCCAGCCGAGTTCCACCCCGAGGGCATCGGTCCAGAACCGGTCCTCGGGCCTCTGCCGCTCGTGGAAGGCGAGGATGCGGTCGCGCGCCAGCGTCAAGGCGGCGAGGGTCGCGGCCGGAACCTCCAAGGCCGCGGCGGCGATCTCGGCCGGCGCGATCCGCAGGCCGAGGGCCGCGAGGTCGACCCGGTCGAACTTCGCCGAGAGGTCGACGAGGGCGGCGTCGCCCCGCTCCATCACGTCGGCGATGATCGAGGCCGCCGCGGCATCGACGTCCCGCGACACCTCGCGCTTGGCGGCGAGGAGGGCGCGGAACCGCTGTTCGAAGTCGCTCGCGCCTGCGTCGAGCCGCGTGAAGGTCTGCATCGGTCCTGCTCAGCGTCCGTCATGCTGTCGCTGACATACGCCAGCCGAGACATGCGAGCCTGTCTCTAGAGCGTCGCCGGGCGCCGCTCAAGCGGCGGCGGCGATGTCGCGCCGGGCGAACGCCTGCCCGTCCGCGGCGTTGAGACCGGAGCATGGCCCACGATGGAGGATCGCCCGTGTCCACTCTCTATCCCGCCCTCGGCGCCGCGGTGGCGCTGGCCGGGCTCGACAAGCTCGTGGGCCAGCGCGGCTACGCGCGGATGTTCGGCCACCTCGGCTGGACCGACGGCCAGGTGAGGGCCGCCGCGGTGGCGGAACTCGTGGGCGGCGTCTTCATGATGCCGGCCCAGACGCGCCGTCTCGGCGGCGCCGTGGTCACGGTGGCGTCCCTGGCGGTGCTGGCGAGCGAGGTGCGCCACGGCGACGCCGGGCTCGCGGCCTCCCGCGGCCTCGTGCTGCTCGCCGCCGTGGCGGCGGTGGCGTCGCCCGGGTGAACTCCGCCGTCAGGGCGCGGACTCGGCAGGATGGCGGGGAGCGCCCACGCCATCCTGCCGCTCAGATTGGGAACTGAGGAGGATGGCGTCGGCGAACCGGCGCCATCCTCCTCACCCCACCCAGGCCAACACGATGTGGTGGGCGATGGCCATCGGCATCGGGCAGGTCAGCCCGTCGGGGTGGCGGCCGGCCAGCATCGCCCGCACCTCGTCGCGGCCGAACCAGCGGGCGTCCTCGAGTTCCTCCCGGTCGATCGCGATGGCGGTCGACGCGGCCGCGACGAGGCAGCCGATCATCAGCGACGACGGGAAGGGCCAGGGCTGGCACCCGAGGTAGGTGACGGCGCCGCAGGCGATCCCCGCCTCCTCGCCGATCTCGCGGCGGACGGCGTCCTCGATCGTCTCGCCCGGCTCCAGGAAGCCGGCGAGGCAGGAATACATGCCGGGCGGGAACCGCGGCTGGCGGCCCATCAGGCATCGCTCGCCGTCGACCGCCAGCATGATGACGACCGGGTCGGTGCGGGGGAAATGGTGGAGGCCGCAGTCCGGGCATTCCCGCCGCCAGCCGCTGGCCGAGGGCCGCGTCGCCGTCCCGCAGCGGCCGCAGAAGCGGTGGCTGGCGTGCCAGGCGAGCAGCGACCGGCCCTCCGCCAGGGCCCCGAGGTCGGCGGGCGCCACGCTGCCTTCGGCCGCCACCCGGCGCAGGTTGAACGACGCCAGGCCGTCGCGCGCCTCGACGGGCGCGTACGCGTCGACCTGCACCGCAAAGGCCGGCCCGCGCGCATCCGCTCCCAAGAAGACGCGCTGCCCCGGCCGGCCCAACGCGGCGGCCTCGCCGAAGCGGAACCACAGGTCGAGCGGGGCTCCGGCGTGGCACTTCGCCACGACGTCGTCGCCCAGCACCGCCAGCGTCCGGGCGTCCGGGGAGGCCGCCATCTCGGCCTGGAAGGCCTCGTCGTCGCGCCGGTTGGCGAGCCGGTCGAGCGCGTTGTGGGCGAAGCCGAGGGTGGCGGAACTCTTCGCGAAGTCGGACGGATTCATGCGGATCCCTCGGTGGCCCCGGCGTTGTACCGGCTCGCCCCGGTCAGCGGAAGCCGAGCGTGGCCCCGAGGCGGTCGGCGAGGGCCCGCGCGGCGCCCGGCGCGTAGGCCAGGGCGGCACCGCTCCCCCAGACCGGGCCGGGCCAGGCGGCGTCGGCGGCGAAGCGCGCCACGACGTGGACGTGCAGCTGCTCGACCACGTTGCCGAGCGCCCCGACGTTGAGCTTCTCGGCGCCGGTCTCGCGCTCGAGGGCCTCCGACGCCGCGGCGATCTCCTCCATCAGGCCGGCGCGGTCGGGAGCCGGGAGGTCGGTCAGTTCGCGCAGCTGCGGCCGGCGCGGCACGAGGACCAGCCAGGGGAACCGGGCGTCTTGCATCAGCAGCACGCGGCAGAGCGGCAGGTCGCCGACCGGCAGCGTGTCGGCGGCGAGGCGGGGATGGAGGGCGAAGCCGGTCACGGGAATCTCCGACGCGGGCCGCCCGGCCGCGCTCAATAGGCCCGGCCCCGGTCGACCACGTGGCGCAGCGGCTCGCCGCGCTCCAGCGCCATGATCTGCCCGGCGATGAGGTCGGAGATGGTGTCCGGGTCGGACAGGGCGGCGTTGTGGGGCGTGACCGTCACGTTCGGGTGTCGCCACAGCGCCGAGGCACGGTCGAGCGGCTCGCGTTCGAAGACGTCGAGCGTCGCGGCCCCGAGCGTGCCGTCGTCGAGGCAGCGCAGCATGTCGGCCTCGCGCTGCAGCCCGCCACGGCCCGCGTTGACCAGGATCGGCGCGCCGAGCCGCCCGTCGCGGGCCAGCCTAGCGAAGAGCGCCCCGTCGAGCAGCCCTTCGGTGTCGGGCGTCAGCGGCAGCAGCACGACGAGGATGTCGGTTCGGCGGAGGAAGCCGTCGAGGCCCGCCGCCCCCGCGAAGCAGGCGAGGCCCGGCACGTCCCGCGCCGACCGGCTCCAGCCCGCCACGTCGAAACCGACCATCCTGAGCTTCGTCGCGGCGTCGATGCCGAGCACCCCAAGCCCCATGACGCCGACCCGCACGGCGCCGGCCGGCGGCTGGCGGGCGTCGTCGTCCCAGCGCGATTCCGCCTGCTGGCGCCGGTAGCGCCGCGCCTGGCGGTGATGGCCGAGCACGTGCAGCAGCACCCACTCGCTCATCCGGCCCGTGAGGTCCGGGTCGACCACGCGCGCCACCGGCACGCCGGGCGGCAGCGCCGCGTCGGCCATGAGGTGGTCGACGCCGGCGCCGAGCGAGAAGATGGCGCCGAGCGCCGGCAGGTCGGCCAGCGCGCCGTGCGGGTGCTTCCAGGCCGCGACGTAGCGCACGGCGGCGGCCGAGACCGCGTCGCCCAGCGCCGCCACGGCGAGGTGGGGCAGGCGGCGGGCGAAGCTCGCCACCCAGGGCTCGGCGGCGCGCCGGTCCGCGCCGACCGACACCAGCATCACATCGCGGCTCATCGTCAGGCCTCCAGGCTGGCGGCGTCGATGCGCTCGATCACCGGGCCGCGCGCCGGCGCCGCGGTGTCGCCGACCCGGCAGGCGCGCCGCAGCAGCGCCGCCGCGACCTCGGCGGCGGCTTCCGTCCGGGCCATCACGGTGCCGAGCGGCCGGGCCCCGGGGCCGACGGTCGTGCCGAGCGGCGCCAGGCCGACGAAGCCGACCGACGGGTCGATCGCCTCGCCGGCGCGGGTGCGGCCGCCGCCGAGCCCCACCACGGCGACGCCGACGAGCCGCGCGTCGATGGCGATCAGCGCGCCATGCCCCTCGGCGAAGACGTCGCGGCAGACGGGCGCGCGCGGCAGGTGGTGGTCGGGGCGCGACAGGAGGTCGGAGGGGCCGCCCTGCGCCCGCACCATGGCGGCGAACCGCTCGGCGGCCCGCCCCGAGCGCAGCGCTTCGGCGATGCGCCGCGCGCCGTCCGCGGCATCGTCGGCAAGGCCGCCGAGCATCAGGGCCTCGCCGCCGAGCGCCGTCACCACGGCCTCGACCCGGGCGTCGAAACGCCCCTGCGTCAGCACCGCGATGGCGTGGCGGACTTCGACGGCGTTGCCGGCCGCGTCGGCCAGCGGCTGGTCCATGTCGGTCAGGAGAGCCGTGGTGGGCAGGCCCGCCCCGACCGCCACGGCGACGAGGGTGCGGGCCAGCAAACGGGCGTCGTCGAGGCCCGCCATGAAGGCGCCCGAGCCCGTCTTCACGTCCATCACGAGCCCGTCGAGCCCGGCGGCGCGCTTCTTCGACAGGATGGAGGCGGTGATGAGGGGCACGGATTCCACCGTGGCGGTCACGTCGCGCACCGCGTAGAGCCGCGCGTCGGCGGGCGCGATGTCGGCCGTGGCGCCCACGATGGCGCAGCCGCAGCCGCAGACGATCTCCTGCAGCTCCGGCACCGTGATGGCGGTGCGCAGGCCCGGGATCGACTCGAGCTTGTCGAGCGTGCCGCCGGTGTGGGCGAGGCCGCGGCCGGAGATCATCGGCACGAAGGCGCCGCAGGCCGCCAGCGCCGGCGCCAGCAGCAGGCTCACGTCGTCGCCGATGCCGCCCGTCGAGTGTTTGTCGAGCACCGGGCCGCCGAGGCGGCAGGTGCGCCAGTCGAGGACGGCGCCCGACAGGGTCATGCTCTGGGTCAGCGCCACGGTCTCGTCCCGGTCCATGCCGCGGAAGAACACCGCCATGGCGAAGGCGCCGATCTGCTCGGGGCCGATGGCGCCCTCGGCGATGCCGGCCACGAAGCGTTCGATCTCGGCGGGGGCGAGGGCCTTGCCGTCGCGCTTGCGGCGGATGATCTCCTGCGGCAGCGCCGACGGCCGCGACGCTTCAGGCATCGTCGCGGGCCCGGAAGAAGGCGCGGAGCAGGCGCTTGAGGCCGATCGAGCCGCCGAGCGCCACGTCCTTGGTCTCGCCGTGGGCCGGGTTGCCGCCGCCGACGCCGGTGGCGAAGTTTGTGATGACCGAGAGGCCGGCGACCCGGAGGCCGAGCCGCCGAGCCAGGATGGTCTCGGGCACGGTCGACATGCCGACGAGGTCGGCGCCGAGCAGCCTCGCGACCTTGACCTCCGCGGGCGTCTCGAAGGAGGGGCCGGCGAACCACATGTAGACGCCCTCGCGCAGCGCCGTGACGCCGGCCTGCAGGGCGGCGCGCTTGAGGCGCACGCGCAGGTGGCGGTCGTAGGCGTCGGACAGAGCCACGAAGCGGTCGTCGCCGGCCGTGCCGATCAGCGGGTTGACGCCCGAGAAGTTGATGTGGTCGGCGATCAGCGCCATGGAGCCCGGATACCAGTCGGGGTGGAGCGAGCCCGCCGCGTTGGTGAGGATGACCTGGCGGATCCCGAGCCGGGCCATCACCTCCAGCGGCACCCGCATGGCGGCGGCGTCGCCCGTCTCGTAATAATGGGCGCGGCCCTGGCAGACGACGATGCGGACCCCCTCCCAGGTGCCGACGACGAGACGCCCTCCATGGCCCGACACGCCGGCGGCCGGGAAGCCCGGCAGGTCGGCATAGGGCACCGCCACGGCGCTCTCCAGGGCGTCGGCGATGGAGCCGAGCCCGGTCCCGAGCACGACCGCGGTCTCGACCCCGCCGGTCACGCCCCGCGCGGCGAGGACCGCCAGGGCCTGGTCCGTGTCGGTCATCGGCTCAGGCTCCCGGGCGGACGAGGTGGTCCGGCCCGAAGCTGGCCGGCAGCAGTTCGCCGAGCGTGAAGCTCCGGCGAGGCCCCTCCGGCCCGGCGACGTGGATCGGCGCATCGGGGGCGGCGAACTCGCGGATGCGCTGACGGCAGCCGCCGCAGGGCGTGACGAGCGCCTCCCCGTCGCCCACCACCATCACGGCCGCGATCTCGCGTTCACCCGCCAGCGCCATGGCGGCGATGGCTCCGGCCTCGGCGCAGGACCCCTGCGGATAGGCGGCGTTCTCGACGTTGCAGCCCGGGAAGATCCGGCCCGACGGGGTCAGCACGGCGGCGCCGACGCGGAAGCCGGAATAGGGCACGTAGGCCCGGGCCTGGGCGGCGACGGCCGCCGCGAACAGGTCATCGATGACGGCCATCTCGGCTCCTCGGGGACGGCGCCGGCGGGCGGCAGCGGTGTGGGTGAGAGATGAAGCCTGCCGTGGATGATCGGTCAAGCCACGGGGTCGCGACCCTGTCCTCCATCGAGCGACGTCGCGGAGGCAAGCTGCTCTGCCAGCAGTCGAACCATCAACGCATGGAGCGGTGCCAGATCCACTGCGCCATGTGACAGAGACGCATCAGCTTGTTTCAAGGCTGATACGTACTCTACCCTGTCGCGCTTGATCAGCTCTGGCAGAATCACTGTTCCTGGAAGCCAGGCTCTGAGGGCGAGGCAGATCGTGAAATAGCAAGCTGCACGGGCTGTACGTCCGTTGCCATTGATGAATGGATGTATATGATTCAATTTCCAGAGTACGAATGCGCCGAGTACGACAGGGTCGCTCTGGTCCCAATTTCGGTTCACCAAGTTGACGAAATCATCCATAAGCGCCGGTACACGATAGTAACTAGGCGGGTGATATCGCCCGACGCTGACCTCGCACGGCCTGTACTCGCCTGGGTTGGTGTGCAAACATGTGATTGCTTGAAAATTCAGCGCCCTTATCACGTGCTGGGACAGAAAAGGCCGGTCGACGGCCAGAGCGGCATCGACCACGGACCTGATGAAATCGTACTGCCGATTGCCATTGGCGATCTCGAGCGCCTGATAGGCCGAATGCTCTTCGCTTCCAAGCAGTTCGAAAAGGATCACTGCTGTCTCTTTCGACCAGCCTGCCCTTCCAGCACTCTTTCGATCTGAGGACGTGTCACCGTACTGTCTTCCTTCAACGACCCGAGGACAAACGAGATACGTTGTTGTCTCAACTCCTCGGCCGTGAACTCATGCTCCGCTGCAGCCCGAAGGGCCTTCAGCACCGCCGGATCTGTCTGCAAATTCGTCATGGCATGCTCCCGCTTGGCCCCTGAGGCGACGCTCCCTCACGATCGTCATCGTATAGCGCACAGGCGTTTTTGCGAGCCGATTGATGCCGCAACGCGACGATCGTGTGCCGCTCGACGTCGCGGGTTCGTGCGATTCTCATGGTCCGGTATCACCGCTCCTTGATGTACGGGATCCCCCCGGCGCGGGGCGGCACGGCGCGTCCGATGAAGCCCGCCAGCAGCACCACCGTCAGGAGGTATGGCAGGGCCTGGATGGCCTGGACCGGGACTGCGCCGAGGCCCGGCACCACCGTGCCCTGCAGCCGGATCGCGGCGGCGTCGAGGAAGCCGAACAGGAGGCACGTCGCCAGGGCCGGCCAGGGCCGCCATTTGGCGAAGACCAGCGCCGCCAGCGCGATGAAGCCCTTGCCGGCCGTCATGCCGGTGAGGAAGCCGGCCGCCTGGCCGACCGAGAGATAGGTGCCGGCGAAGCCGCAGAGCACGCCGGCGATGAAGACGGCCGCGTAGCGGATGCCCCGCACCGAGACGCCGGCGGTGTCGACGGCGGCGGGGTTCTCGCCCGTGGCGCGCAGGCGCAGGCCGAACCGCGTGCGATAGAGCACGAAGGCCGTCAGCGGGACGGCGAGGAGCGCCAGGTAGGCCAGGACGTTGTGGCCCGAGACGAGGTCGCGGTAGACGGGTCCGGCGATCGGCACGGCGCCGGCGGCGTCGGCCCCGGGCCAGGCGATACCCTCGAAGCGCGACGACGGCAGCGTCAGCTGCGGGGTCCGGCCGCCCTGGCCGTACCAGGCGTTGCCGATCGTCGCCGTCAGGCCCGCGGCGAGCAGGTTGATGGCGGCGCCCGACACGATCTGGTTGCCGCGCGCCTCGATCGACGCGAAGCCGTGCGCCAGCGCGAAGCCGAGCGAGGCCACGACGCCGGCCGCGAGCCCCACCCAGGCGTTGCCGGAGAGGTCGGCGGCGGCGCCGGACGCGAAGGCGGCGACCAGCATCTTGCCCTCGAGGCCGATGTCGAAGATGCCGGCGCGCTCCGACCAGAGCCCCGCCAGGCAGGCGAAGATGAGCGGCACCGAGAGCCGGAGACTCGACGCCAGGATGAGTGCTGCGGCCGCGACGGCGTCCTGCATCAGGGCATCTCCCCGCCGGGCTCGGCGACGCGCGCCGGGACGCTGGTCTCGCCGCTGTCGCCGGGCCGCAGCCGCGCGGCGAAGAGCCGGGCCAGGCCGCGGCGGAACAGGCCTTCGAGGGCACCGGCGAAGAACACCACCAACCCCTGCACCACCACGATCATGTCGCGGGTGACCTTGGGCTCGTCGAAGGCGAGTTCGGCACCGCCCTGGTAGAGCATCCCGAACAGGACGCTCGCCAGGACCACGCCGAGCGGGTGGCCGCGGCCCATCAGCGCCACCGCGATGCCGACGAAGCCGTAGCCCGAGGTGAAGTCGAGCAGCAGGCGGTTCTGCACCCCCATGATCTCGTTGACGGCGACACCCCCCGCCAGCGCGCCCGACAGCATCATGCACAGCACCGTGATGCGGGCCGGCGAGATGCCGCCGTAGCGGGCGGCCTGCGGGTTCTGCCCGACCGTGCGGACCTCGTAGCCCGTGCGGGTCCGCCAGACGAACACCCACACGGCGAGCGCACAGGCGAGCGCCAGGGCGAACGTGAGGTTCAACGGCGTCGTCGGGGCGGCGATCCCCACCGCCGCCAGCAGGGACTGCATCGACGGGACGGTGGCGGCGGCCGGGAAGGCGGCGGATTCGGCCTGCATGTCGCCGGTCGGCCGCAGCAGGTTCACCAGCACGTAGGCCATCAGGGTCGAGGCCAGGAAGTTGAACATGATGGTGGTGATGACGATGTGGCTGCCGCGCTTCGCCTGCAGCAGGCCGGGCACCGCCGCCCAGGCGGCGCCGAACGCCGCCGCGGCGGCGATCCCGGCCGGGATCAGCAGCCAGGACGGGAGGACCCCGCCGTGCAGGCACACGAGGGCGCAGCCGAGGCCGCCCACATAGGCCTGCCCCTCGGCGCCGATGTTGAAGAGGCCGCCCTGGAAGGCCAGCGCCACGGCGAGGCCGGTGAAGATGAAGTCCGTGGCATAGTAGAGGGTGAAGCCGATGCCCTCGCCCGAGCCGAGGCTGCCGCCGACGAGTTCGCGCAGGGCGTTCCACGGGTCGACGCCGATGGCGGCCAGGACGAGGCCGCCGACCAGGAACGCGGTCGCGACGCTGAGCAGCGGGACGAGGACGATGTCGGCCCAGGCCGGCAGGGGGCGGGGCGCGCTCATGCGGATCCCGGACGAGCCGCACCCGGACGCCTCCTCGGCCGCGCTGCGCGCGGTCCCCCTCCTCCGCCCGCGGAGGAGGATCGGCGCGCGAGCCCGAGCCGATCCTCCTTGGCGGGATGGAGGCGGGGGACCATGCGAAACGAGGTGTCGGCGGCGCCGATGGCGGTCCACACACGAGCGGCCGGACACTCGTCGCCACGCGGCGAGGCATCGGCAATGCACCAAGGGACGTCGAGGACTTCTCGTCTCATGGCCGCAGTAGCGGAGCGGTTCACGGGGACGTCAAGCGGGTGCTTCGGCGCGGCGACAGAATCATCGGGCACATCGACCCGACGTGAGCCGGTCTCGCTCGGACGTGGCCGAGATCGGGAGCGAAGCGTCCGGCCACGCTCTGCGGCCGAGCCACACCCGGCAGTGGCCGCCACCTTCTCCCTCGGTTATACTTGATCAGCTCGTCAGGAAAGATCATGGCTCAGATCGACAAGGCGGATCGTGCCCACACCGAGCCTTCCCGGTCGACATCCGGTCGGGGCTGGAAGCTCGAGGACGCCAAGGCGCGGTTCAGCGAGGTGGTGCGAAGAGCCCGCTCCGAAGGGCCTCAGCGCGTCTCGGTCCGCGGTCGCGACGCCGTCGTGGTGATAGCCGCCGACGAGTTCGAGAGGTTGCAGCCGCGGGCGGCGGACCCGCTGCCCTTCGTGGCCTTCCTGGAGACCCTCTCGGTCGAGGGCCTCGATCTCACGCGCGACGACGATGTCGGGAGAACCGTCGCGCTTTGATCGGCTGGCTGCTCGACACGAACGTCATCGCCGAGATCATCAGGCCTGGTGGCTCGGCCCGTGTCAAAGCTTGGGCGGACGGCCGGGATGAGGCGACCCTCCACCTCAGCATCCTGACGATCGGCGAGTACGAGAAGGGCATCGCCAATCTCGCCGATGACGACCCCCGCCTTGCTTCCTTCACGACGATGCGCGACGGCCTGATCGACCGTTTCGGCGAACGTCTCCTGCCGGTGTCGGACCCCGTCGTGCGTCGCTGGGGAGTCATCAGCGGGCACGTCCGCCGCCAGACGGGCCATCCCCCGCCCGTCATCGACACGCTCCTGGCCGCCACCGCGCTCGAGCACGACCTTTATCTCGCGACGCGAAACGTCCGCGACGTGCGGGCGTCCGGTGCGGCATTGTTCAATCCCTGGGAGGACGACCCGGTCGGCGCGCCCGTCCGGCCTCGTCGGGAACGGCGGCCATCTCCTCGGACTTGAAAGGTCCGATCGTAGCAGGGTCTGATGAGACGAGCCCGTCGCACGGTGCGACCGCCGGCGCTACTCCGGCAGCACCAGGTTCCCGGCATCGTCGAGCGGGAAGAAGGGGTTGTGGGCCAGCTCCCAGATGTGGCCGTCGGGGTCGGAGAAGTAACCCGAGTAGCCCCCCCAGAAGGCCGTCTGCGGCGGTTTCAGCGCCGTCGCCCCCGCGGCCAGCGCCTTGGCGAAGGCCTCGTCCACCGCCGTCGGGCTGTCGAGGTTCTGCGCCAGCGTGATGCCCGAGAAGCCGGGCTGCGAATCCGCGATCGTCGCATCCGCCGCCAGGGCACCGCGGGCGAAGAGCGACAGCGCGGCACCGTTCATCTGGAAGAAGGCCACGTCGTCGCCCTGGCTGGCGCTCGACGCCGTCCAGCCGAGCTTCTCGTAGAAACGCCGCGCGGCGGGCACCGAGGCGACGCCCAGCGTCACGATGGTCAGGCGCTGGTCCAATCCGATAGCCTCTCATCCGGGGCCCATCGCCCGCACACGCCGACCAGCCTGTCGGTCAAAGGTGCGGGGGTCAACAGGCTCGGTGATCGCCGAGACGATGGCCGTCGATCGCCGACGGAACGGGGGCCTACCGACGCCCGACGTTGCGCAATGCGCCGCCCATGACGCCGATGAACATCTGCGCGGCCTGCTGTTGCTGGATCGCCTGCTGGCGTGCCTCTTCGGTCTGCCTCGCCCGCGCCGCGTCCGCCTGAGCCTGGTCGGCCTCCAACCTCGCCACGGCCGCCGCCGCGTCGCCGTTGCCGAGCTTGGCGGCGCGGCGATAGAGCTGGAGCGCCTCGTCGGGCGAGTTCGGCACGACGCTGTCGCGCACGATCAGGCCGGCGAGGCTCGTCATGGCGTCCGAATCGCCGGCGGCGATCCCGGTCTCGAAGGCCCGCATGGCGCCCGTCAGATCGTTTCGGCCGACGCGCCGGTCGAGCAGGGCCCAGCCGTAATTGTCGTAGGCTGCGGGATAATGCTCGTCGCAGAGCCTCTTGAACATCAGCAAGGCCCGCTTCGGGTCGTCGACGCTGTAGGCGCGGGCGAGCTGGTATCGCAAGCGCGCTTCCCCCGGCTGCAGGCGGACGGCCGCTTCGCAATCCTGGATGGTCCCCGCCACACCGGACTTGAGGGCGTCCCACGCGACGCCGGGCAGCGTCGCGGGCTTGCGGGGGTCGTTCGGGTTGGCGGCTCCGGCGTCGCAGCCCTGGATCCGTCGCGCATCCTGCGCGGCGCGGGACTCGGCCTGCTGGCGTGCCGCGTCCGCCTGCTGCTGCCGAAGCGCAGCCTCGCTCTGCTGCCGGGCCGTGAAATCCTGCGCGTCCTTGCGGCGCTTGGCCATCAGCGCCTTCCAGTCCCTCGAGAACTGCCGGTCGACGCGCCGCAGCGGGTCTCCGGTCATCGGATCGTAGCCGCCCTTGTCGAAGAACGTGTAGGTGTCGCTGGGTCCGAGCCAGTACCAGAGCTCCGGCTCGCCCGTCGCCGGATCGAACCAGCTGACCTTGTCGGGGTCGACCACCTGCGGCGGGATATGGTCGCGCGCGGCCTTCTCCCGCTCGAGCGCCATGAGGGTGTCGGCCTTCGGCTGGCAGACCGTCACGTCCGCGACCACGTCGAGGCTCTCGTGCCCGGGCGGGCCGCTGCGCGAGTCGCTGATGAGCTTGATCCTGACGAGGCCCTTGTAGGATGAGCGCGCCACGTCCTTGAAGCGCCGCGTGACGGCGTTCCTGTCGCGTTCGCCATCGTCGGGCGCCGTGCCGGTGTCGCGGGAGCGGCTCGTCTCGGCGCTGTTGTCGACGTTGGTCTCGTCGGCGCGCGTGGACTCGACATCGCCGCCGATGACCTCGAACACCGCGAACTTGCTGACCTCGTCGAGCGCCCGGGCCCGCACGACGTCGGCGGTCTCGCCCGGCCGGAGTTCGAAGGAATGGTGCTGCTGGCTCGTGACTATCCGGCTGCAGGCGGCGTCGTCGAAGGCCTGGGCTCCGCCGATCTCGACGAAGAGAGCGGCGATCACCATCGACGTCATGCGCGTTGAGCGGGTGATTCCAGACAGAAATCGCATGGCGTACCATCACTTGTTGTGGGGTGATGGTGGCGACGACGCGATGGCCTGTCAATCGGCCGGGCAGGCGCGATCCGCATCATGGTGTCGCTTCCATTGAGGGGCGGCGCGTCTCAGGCGCCCTCGTCCTCCACGCCGGCCATCATGAGGCCGAGCTCGCCCACGAAGGCCGGGTCCTCGGCGGCGCCCGGCGGCGGCCGTCGTCGTCCGGTGATGCGGCCGCCGCACATGACCAGGATCAGGTCGCCCAGCGCCAGCACCTCGTCGAGTTCGACCGACACGACCAGCAGGGCGACGCCCCGGTCGCGCAGGGCGACGAGGCGGCGATGGATGAACGCGATCGCGCCGATGTCGACGCCGCGGGTCGGCTGGCCGCAGAGCACGACCTTGGGGTCGCGCTCCATCTCGCGCGCCAGCACGATCTTCTGCTGGTTGCCGCCGGAGAAATTGGCGCTCTTCAGCCGCGGCGCCGCCGGCCGGACGTCGTAATCCGCCATCTTGCGGGCCGTGTCGTCGAGCACGGCGCGGCGGCTGAGGAAAGGGCCCCGGCCGAAGCGGGGCTCGCGGTGGATGCCCAGGATGGCGCTCTCGGCAGCCTCGAAGGAGGTGACGAGCCCCATGCGGTGCCGGTCCTCCGGGACGTGGACGAGGCCGAGGCGGCCGAGCGCGCGCGGTTCGCGCTCGGCGGGGGACACGGGTCGCCCGTCGATGAGGATGACGCCGGACGTGAGCGGACGCAGGCCGGCCAGGACCTCGAGGAGTTCGGATTGCCCGTTGCCGGCCACGCCGGCGAGGCCGGCGATCTCGCCGGCGCGCAGCGTGAACGACACGTCGTCGAGCACCTTGACGCCGAGGCCGTCGATGGCCGTGAGGTTGCGCGCCTCGAGCCGCGGCGGCCCCGGCGTCGCGGCCGAGCGCGCCACGGCCAGCGACACGCGGCGCCCCACCATGGCGTCGGCGAGCATCGCCGGGCTGGTCCCGGCCGTGTCGACGGTCTCCACGACCGTGCCGCGGCGCATCACCGAGACGCGGTCCGTCACCGCCATGATCTCGCGCAGCTTGTGGGTGATGAGCACCACCGTCACGCCCTGGCGCTTCAGCGTGCGGAGCATGCCGAAGAGCCCGTCGGCCTCGGCCGGCGTGAGGACGGCGGTGGGCTCGTCGAGGATCAGCACCTCGGCGCCGCGCAGCAGGGCCTTCACGATCTCGACGCGCTGCTGCAGCCCGACGCCGAGATCCCCGACCAATGCGTCGGGGTCGACGGCGAGGCCGTAGTCGCGGGCGAGCTCCGCCATGCGGGCGCGGACCGCCGCGGCGCCACGGCGCAGCAGCGCGCCGCCCTCCGCCCCCAACATGACGTTGTCGAGCACGCTCAGCGTGTCGACCAGCATGAAGTGCTGGTGGACCATGCCGATGCCGTGCCGGATCGAGTCCTTGGACGAGGCGATGCGCACCGGCCGCCCCTTGACGCGGATCTCGCCCGCATCGGCCTCGTAGAAGCCGTACACGATGGACATCAGCGTCGACTTGCCGGCGCCGTTCTCGCCCACGATGCCGTGGATCGTGGCGGGCGCGACCGACAGATTCACGTCGCGGTTGGCCTGCACGGGGCCGAAGCTCTTGGCGATGCCGATGAGGTCGAGCGCGGGGGGCGTCACGCTGTCCTTCTCCCGCGGGCGGGAGAAGGTGGCGTCGCGCAGCGACGACGGATGAGGGGAACCTCGACCGCCGCAGGTCCCCTCATCCGACCGGGCTTCGCCCGGCCACCTTCTCCCATGTCATGGGAGAAGGAGACCCGCGCCTCATCCACCATGGGCCACCCGCATCGTCTCGATGGCGGCGAGCTTGGCGTGGAACGGTGCCCAGTCGTCGTCGCGGTTCACGGCCGCGAGGATCGCCTCGACCTCCGGGTGGAGCAGCGTGCAGGGCATGGCCCCGGCGAAGTAGGAATGCCCCAGCCCCGCGTCGCCGTCGGGCTCGGCGGCGTCGAGCGTCCGGCGCAGGAGCCCGTAGGCCTCCCCGGCGTAGAACGCGGCGGCGGGGCTCCGCCTCGCCCGCTCCACACCGAGCCGCCCTCCCCGGTGGTCGAAGATCGCCTGCTCGAAGGGCGCGCCGCTCGCTTCGAGCCAGGTCCAGAACATCTCGACGAGCTGCCGGTCGGCCTCGCCGTCGGGACGCGGCTCGAGCCCCAGGCGCCGCAGCGTCTCCGCCACGAAGGCGGCGCGGAACGCCGGGGCGAAACTGCCCAGCGCGCCTTCGAGCTCCGCCTGGGGCGCGACGTCGAGCAGGCATTCGGCGAGGCGGGTCAGGTTCCACAGCAGCACGGTCGGCTGCCGCCCGTAGGCGTAGCGGCCCGCATGGTCGAAATAGGCCGCCGTGAAGCCGGGATCGTAGGTCGGCAGGAAGCGCCAGGGGCCGTAGTCGAAGCTCTCGCCCGTCACGTTGATGTTGTCGGTGTTGAGCACGCCGTGGACGAAGCCGCCCGCCATCCACTGCGCCCCGGTGCGGGCCACGTCGCGGCACACGCCCTCGAGGAACGCCACCGCGGTCGCGGCCGGCGTGTCGCGCCGCGCCTCCGGCCGGTAGGTGTCGACCGCATGGTCGAGCAGGCGGAGGACGTTGGCGCCCTCGTCCAGGTAACGCAGCCGCTGGAACGAACCGATGCGGATGTGGGAATGGCTGAGCCGCACCAGCACGGCGGAGCGCGTCGGCGAAGGCTCGTCGCCGCGCTCGAGGTCCTCGCCCGTCTCGATCAGGCTGAAGCTCTTCGACGTGTCGACGCCGAGCGCCTCGAGCAGCGCCGTCGCCAGCACCTCGCGCACGCCGCCGTTCAGCGTCAGCCGCCCGTCGCCGCTGCGCGACCACGGCGTCGTGCCGCTCCCCTTGGTGGCGAGGTCGAGCAGGCGGCCGTCCGCGAGTTCGTGCACCTGCGCGAAGAGGAAGCCCCGACCGTCGCCGAGGTCGGGATTGTAATGGCCGAACTGGTGGCCGTGGTAGCGCAGGGCCAGCGGCTGCGGCAGGCTGCCGGACAGGGGCACGAACCGGCCGAAGTGGCGGGCCCAGTCGCCGTCGTCGAGATCGCCGAGGCCGACGCGGGCGGCCCAGCGGGTGTTGCGGTAGCGGATGTCGGTCCGCGGGAAGTCCGCGGGCACGACGGGATCGTAGAACGCGTCCCCCAGCGCGAGGTGGCGCGCCGAGGGGCGGACGGCGGCGACGCTCACGCCGCGGAGGCGCTCAGTTCGGGCATGCGTTATCCTGCATGTAGTCGTGCACCGAGAGCTTGCCCGATTCGATGTCGGACGCCGCCGCCTTGACGGCCTTGATCATGTCGGGGGTCAGCAGCGCCTTGTTGTACTGGTCCTCGGCGTAGCCGACGCCGTCCTGCTTCAGGCCGAGGACGGTGATGCCGGGCTTCCAGGTGCCGGCCTTGGAGTCCGTGAAGGTCTTCTCGATCGCCACGTCCACGTGCTTCAGCATGGAGGTCAGGACGTGGCCCGGGAACAGGCCGTCCTGGTCGGAATCGACCCCGATGCCGAGCTTGCCGGCGTCCGCCGCCGCCCGCAGCACGCCCACGCCCGTGGCGCCCGCCGCGTGATAGATGACGTCCGCGCCGCGGTCGATCTGCGACTTCGCCAGTTCG
Source organism: Lichenihabitans sp. (assembly GCA_965214345.1). Classification (GTDB taxonomy): domain Bacteria; phylum Pseudomonadota; class Alphaproteobacteria; order Rhizobiales; family Beijerinckiaceae; genus Lichenihabitans. The sequence goes on from CBDCBJ010000002.1 coordinate 631,318, forward strand.
CCGCCCTTCACGGGATCCGTCCAGGCGGAGGCCGTGGTGCCGGTCATGTTCTGCAGCACCTCGACCTTCGGGTTGGCGTATTTCGCGCCCTGGGCATAGCCGCAGGAGAACTTGTGGATCAGCGGGATGTCCATGCCGCCGACGAAGCCGATCTTGCCGGTCTTGGACGCCATGGCGCCGAGCATGCCCACCAGGAACGAGCCCTCGCCCTCCCGGAACAGGATCGACTGGACGTTCGGCTTGTCCACCACGGCGTCGACGATGGCGAACTGGGTGTTGGGGAACTCGGCCGCGACCTTCTCCATCGCGGAGGCCTGGCTGAAGCCGATCGCCACGATGGGGTTCAGGCCGTCCTTGGCGAACTTGCGCATCGCCTGCTCGCGTTGCGCGTCGTTCTGGATCTCGAAGTCGCGGAAGGCGATCCCGGTCTTCTCCTTGAACGTCTCGGCGCCGTGGAACGCCCCCTCGTTGAAGCTTTTGTCGAACTTGCCGCCCATGTCGTAGATCAGGGCCGGTTTGGTGTCGGCCGCCTGCGCGGCGCCGCAAAGCCAGAGGCTCGCGCCCGCCACGATTGCCGCAATCCTGCCCGTCGCCATGGTGACACCTTTCGCTGCGGCGCCCCCGGCGCCCCCATGGGCGGAACATGGCACGCCGCGTGCCAACCGGAAAGCCGGCACGTGCCGGCCGCCGGGTTCAGGGCCGGGCGCGATAGAACGCCAGCGCGTGGACCCGGATCGCCGACGACAGGTTGGCCCCGCCGCGGCCGCGGTCGATCTCCGCCACCAGCGCCGCCACGGTCAGGGCGCGGGCCGCCGCGATGTCGCGCAGCGCGTCCCAGAAGGCGTCCTCCAGCGACACGCTCGTGCGGTGCCCCGCGACGCTCAGCGACCGCTTGGCGACCGCCGCTTCCCCGTCAGCGGGACGGGGCATCGTCCGGGAGATCGATGCGGTGACGGTCGAGCGCGGCCTCGCCCCGGAGGCGCTCGGCGGCCGTGGTGTCGCGCTCGGCGGCGGCGCGCCCGAACGACGCCCTCCTGCTGGCGGCCTCCACGGCCTTGTCGGCGCGGTCCCGGGCCTTGCGGAAACGGCGCAGGTTGACGACGTCCCCCATGACGGGCCTCCGGTCGCGCGGGTCAGGGCTTCTTGCGGAAGGCGTCGATCGAGACGACCTTCGTGCCGCTCCCACCGCCCTTGTCGGCCTCGGCCGCATCCTCGACCTTGGCGAGCACGGGCTTCGGCTTGTCGGCGGACTTCGGCTTGTCGTCGCCCTTCCCGGTCGCCTCGCCGATGCGGGCCGGCGGGTTGCTGTCCACCGTCGCCAGGGCGCGGAGGCCCTTCGGGGCTTCGGCCAGAGCGGGTTTCGGCTCGGCGGCGGCCTGCCGCGACGCGCCGTCCAGCGGAAGGCCCCCGTCCTTGACGTCGAACTTCAGCCCGAAGGTGACGGACGGATCCTGGAACATCGTGATGGCGGCGAAGGGCACGAACAGCCGTTCGGGGTTGTTGTTGAACGACAGGCCGACCTCGAAACCCGCCTCGGTCACGGTCAGGCCCCAGAACTGGTGCTGGAGGATCACCGTCATCTCGTCCGGATAGCGCTCGCGCATGCGGCTCGACAGGCGCAGTCCCGCCGCCGCGGTCTTGAAGGTGATGAAGAAGTGGTGCTCGCCCTGCAGTCCGTTGCGGGCCACATCGGTCAGCACCTGCCGTACGACCCCGCGCAGAGCGTCCTGGACGAGCAGGTCGTAACGGATCAGGTCGGCCATCGTGTTCCACCGGCTGGGCGTGCGAGATATGGGCTGTCCGCCGTCGCCGGGGTGCCCGGGTCCACCCGCGAGCGCGAGCCCGTGGGCGCCGATCCGGACGGTCCCGCCATCGGGGCGGTCCGGAGACGGGGCATGACGATCGGTCTCGAAACGATGGAACGGCCGAGCGCGAAACCGCTCCTCGACCCTGTCTCATGTCCCGGGTCGATCGACCCGACGCCATGGCGGGATGATAGGGGCGGGGTCGGCCGAAGTCCAGGCTCGGGGCGGCGCCGGAGTGCCGCCGCCATCGGCCGACGATGCCGCCGAGAACCCGCCGCCGAGGCCGGATCTCCGGGCGCCTCGCCGCGGCGTGGAGGGCGCCACGCGACGATCGATCGCCGCCGTCCCGCCCACCACGTCGCCCGGATCTCGGGACATGCCTGACGAAAGGTGAACATCGCCGGAGCGATCCGCGTCGATGTGAGACGCCCGGAGGCGCCCGTGCCGCTCAGATGGTCCGGCCGCCGTCGACTTCGAGCACGACGCCGGTGACGAATTTCGCCTCGTCGGAGGCGAGATAGAGGGCGGCGTTGGCGATGTCGGCGGGCTCGGACAGGCGGCCGAGCGGGATGCCGGCGATGAACCGCGCCCGGTTCTCCGGCGTGTCGGGGACGCCCATGAAGGCCTCCAGCAGACCCGTCGCGCCCATGACGGGGGCGACGCAGTTCACCCGGATGCGATCGGGTGCGAGTTCGGCGGCGAGCGAGCGGGTGAGCAGGTTCACGGCGCCTTTCGAGCCGTTGTACCAGGTCAGCCCCGGGCGCGGCCGGATCCCCGCCGTCGAGCCGATGTTGAGGATGACGCCGCCGCCCGCCGCCCTCATCATCGGCACCGCGGCCGTGACCATGTGGAAGATCGACTTCACGTTGACGGCGTAGACGCGGTCGAACTCCTCCTCGGTCACCTCGAGCAGCGGCTTGTTGCGATGCGTCCAGCCGGCGTTGTTGACCACGATGTCGACGCGCCCGCCGCCGAAGGCCGCGCCGGCGCCGAGCGCGCGCTCGACGTCGTCCCGCCGCGTGACGTCGCCCTGGACCGCGATCGCGGCGGGGCCGATGTCGGCCGCGACGGCGTCGGCGCCGCGGCCGTCGAGGTCCATGATGACGACGCGCCCGCCCGCCCGGGCGAAGGTGCGGGCGATCTCGGCGCCGAAGCCCGAGGCCGCTCCCGTGATCAGCGCGGTCTTGTCTGCGAGGCGCATCTCCCGTCTCCCCTCAGGCGGCCGCGTAGCCCAGGATGCCCTTGATCTCGAGGAAGTCCTCGAGCCCGTATTCGGCATATTCCCGGCCGTTGCCCGACTGCTTGTAGCCGCCGAAGGGCACGCCGGCGTCCCAGGCCGGATAGTTGATGTGGACGTTGCCGGTCCGCATGCGGACCGCCGTCTCGCGCGCCTTGGCGATGTCCTTGGCCTGGATGTAGGAGGCGAGGCCGTAGGGCGTGTCGTTCGCCAGCCGGATCGCGTCCTCCACCGTGTCGTAGGGCATGATGGACAGGACGGGCCCGAAGATCTCCTCGCGGGCGATGCGCATCGCGGGCGTGACGTCGGCGAAGACGGTGGGGCGGACGTAGTAGCCGCGGTTGACGCCCGACGGCCGGCCGCTGCCGCCGGTGACCAGCGTCGCACCCTCGCGGATGCCGCTCTCGATCAGGTCCTGGATCTTGTCGTACTGCACCTGGCTGACGACCGGCCCGAGGACCGTGCCGGGCGCGTCGGCCGGGCCGACCACAAAGGTCTCGGCCGCCGCCTTGGCGTGGGCGGCGGCCTCGTCGTGCCGGTCGCGCGGCACGAACATGCGCGTCGGGGCATTGCAGGACTGGCCGGAATTGCCGAAGCAGCCCGCCACGCCCTTGGTGACCGCCTGCGCGAGGTCGACGTCCGGGAACAGGATGTTGGCCGACTTGCCGCCGAGTTCCTGGTGGACGCGCTTCACCGTGTCGGCCGCCGCCTTGGCGACCAGGATGCCGGCGCGGGTCGAGCCGGTGAAGGACATCATGTCGACGTCGGGGTGCCGGGCCAGCGCCTGGCCGACGGTCGGCCCGTCGCCGTTGACGAGGTTGAACACGCCGGCCGGCACCCCGGCCTCGTCGAGGATCTCGGCGAAGATGACCGCGTCGAGCGGCGCGATCTCGCTCGGCTTCAGCACCATGGTGCATCCGGCCGCCAGCGCCGGGCCGACCTTGCAGGTGATCTGGTTCAGCGGCCAGTTCCAGGGCGTGATGAGCCCGACCACGCCGACCGGCTCCTTGACGACCAGCGACGTGCCCTTGCGCTCCTCGAAGGCGAAGCCTTCCAGCACTTCGGCGATCTTCTGCAGATGGGCGAGGCCGATGCCGACCTGGTTCGACAGCGCGAAGGGCCGCGGCGCCCCCATCTCGCGCGACACCGCGACGGCGAGGTCGGGCATGCGCGTCTTGTAGACGCCGATGATCCGCCGCAACAGCGCGAGCCGTTCGGCCGGCGCCGTGAAGCCGAAGGTCTGGAACGCTCGCTTGGCCGCCGCGACGGCCCGGTCGACGTCGGCCTCCGAGCCCATCGAGATGTCGGCGATGACGTCTTCGCTCGAGGGGTCGATCACGGGGAACCGGCTCGGCACGACCGGGTCGACCCAGGCTCCGTCGATGTAGAACTGCAAAGCGTGGGTCATGATCCCCTCCCGTGATGTCCGATCTGGCGGACCGGCCGGAGCCCCGCGTGTGGGCCGGCCCCGTCGTGCCGTTGTCGGGCCTGTCGCGCCCGTGCCGCAGGCTATCGCAGCGTGGTCCGGATCTCCAGCGCGACATCGAAGAGCATCGGGGTGACGGCGCGGGCCCGGCGTGTGAGGCTGACCGATCGATGTTCTCTGACGGACGATCCTCGGCCGCATGCTCTCGCCGACATCCCCACCCGCGCTCCGGGCCGACATCGAGCGGCAGGTGGCGATCGTCATGCTGCCGTGCTTCACCGTCATGGTGCTCGGCTGCGTGGTCGACGCCCTGCGCCTCGCCAACCGCGCGGCGGGGCGCACGGTCTATCGCTGGACGCTCGTCGGCCTCGAACGGACGGTCGTGGCCTCGAGCGACATCCACATCTCGGCGGACCGCACGGTCGCCGAGGTGGCCGACCTCGCGCCGGACGTCGTCGTCGTGTGCGGCGGGCTCGACGGGCACCGCCACGTCGACCGGCGCGTGTCGAAATGGCTCCGCGACCTCGACCGCCGCGGCGCCATCACCAGCGCGGTGTCCACGGGCGTGTGGTCCCTCGCCCATGCGGGGCTGCTCGACGGGCGGCGCTGCGCGGTCCACTGGGACGACATCCCCACCTTCCAGGACCGCTTCCCCCTCGTCGACGTCCAGCGGGAGATCTTCGCGCAGGACGGCCGACGCATGACCTGTTCGGGCGGCGTCGCCGTGGTGGACATGATGCTCCACCTGATCGCCCTGCAGCATGGCCGGACCATCGGCGACGAGGTCGCCGACCTCATGATCCACGCCCGGAGCCGCACCGGGACCGACAAGCAGCGCCGCTCCGAGGACATGGGCGTCGCCACCGTCGGGGCGGCGCGGCGGGCGGTGGCGCTCATGGAGGAGCACATCGAGGCGGTGCTGCCCATCGAGGAGGTCGCGGCGCGCACCGGTCAGTCGACGCGGCAGTTGGAACGCCTGTTCACGCGGGTCTTCGGCATGTCGCCGAAGCGCCACTACGACCTGATCCGCCTCACGAGGGCGCAGAAACTTATCGCCGCCACCACGCTGCCGATCACCGAGATCGCCATCCGGTGCGGGTACCGGTCGCCGACCCAGTTCTCCAGCCGCTTCAAGACGGCCTTCGGGACATCGCCGAGCGACATGCGCCGCGACGGGGCCTGACGCATGCGCCGGTCGAGCATGTCGTAAATGCTCGGTTTTCGTCGTGTTTCGAGAGGCGCGCCGTCGTGCGGCCGTCACATGATCGCTGTGCGACGATCGATGGTTCGGCCCGGGGGCAGGACGTGACACAGGCTTTCGATGCCGGTTCGACGGCGGGCAAGAGGCTGCCCCTGCGGGAGCGGGCGCAATTGCTCGTCGTCGGCGCCGGGACGGCCGGATGCGCCGCCGCCATCGAGGGCGCGCGGCGCGGACTGTCTGTGGTCCTGGTCGGCGAGCACCCGGTCGATCCGGGGTCCATGGGCCTCGACGTCCCCTTCCACTTCGGCGGCCGCACCGCCGGCGCGGGTCGCCCGGGGCAGATGATCGAACGCCTCGTCGCGGCGCATCCCGCGATCGGGGAGGCCTTCGAGGCCGGCGTCGACGTCCGGCTCGGCGTCGCCGTCTGGGGCCTGTTCACGCCCCGGCCCGGCATCGCGTGGATCGGCGCGCAGGCCGCCGGCCTGACCGACGGGGCGTCGAGCTGGTTCTGCGGCTTCGACGCCGCCATCCTGGCGACGGGGCACCGCGACTCCGGCGTGGCGTTCCCCGGCTGGACGCTGCCCGGCGTGATGGGCGTGACGGGGGCCGACCACCTGCTGCGGTTCTACGAGGCGCTCGACGGCCGGCGGATCGTCGTCCTGGGATCGGACGCCGAGGCGGTCGCGTTCGCCGAAGCCGCACGGGCGGCGGGCCGCACGGTCGCGGCCGTCGTCGAGGCGGCGGACCGGCCCCGCGACGCGGGCGGATGCGACCGGCTGGCGGCGGCCGGCGTCCCGGTCCTGACCGGGTCGATGATCCGGCGCGCCGCGGGACGCGACGGCGTCGAGAGCGTCGAGGTCGTGGGCCTCGGCGGCGCCGGCATCGAGACGACGGTCGCCTGCGACACGGTGGTGCTCGCCACCGGCGGTGTCCCGGTCGTCGAATTGTTCGACGTCGCGGGTGCGCGGCTCGTCTTCGCGCCCGAGCGCGGCGGCCACGTGCCGGCGATCGGCCCGGACGGGCAGACGAGCGTCCCGCTGCTGTTCGCCGCCGGCGACTGCACGGGCGTCACGGCGGAGCGCACCCGCGACCCCGCGATCGCCGCCCGCGACGGCGTCCGCGCGGCCGCGGCCGCGGCCGACGCCCTCGCGGCGGGGCCGGGCGGGGCCTGGCCGATGCCGCCCGACGTCGCGCCGGCACCGCATCCGGCGGGCGCCGATGCCGCGTCGGGCCGCCTCGCCTGGGCCAGGGCCGCGCTGGCGGTGGCAGATGCCGACACGCCGATCTGCCAGTGCGAAGAGGTCAGCATCCCCGACCTCCTCGGCGTCCGGCCGCCGCGCTACCTCGAGCGGGATCAGCCGGCGCAGCTCGCGCGCGACATCGCCTCGCTGGCCGCGGAGGGCGGGTTGAACCAGGACCAGATCAAGCGCCTGACGCGGGCGGGCATGGGCGTCTGCCAGGGCCGTCGGTGCCGGGAGCAGATCGGCGCCGTCGTGGCGGCCGCCACCGGCGTGCCGCTCGGCGCCATCGCGCTGCCGAGCTACCGGGCGCCGGTGCGGCCGCTGCCCCTGTCGGCCTTTGCGGACTCCGACGAGACGCCGGCGATCGCCGACCATTGGGAGGTGTGGTTCGGCATCGAGAGCCAGTGGGTGCCGTTCTGGGAGCCGCTGCCCGATGCCGTCGAGGGGAGCCCCCTTTGAGCGATGCGCCCCACCCGAAGGGCGCCGCCGTCATCGTCGTCGGCGGCGGCGTGACGGGGCTGAGCACGGCCTGGTGGCTCGCGCGGGCCGGCGTCGACGTGATGGTGATCGACAAGGGGATCGTGGGCTGGGAGGCGTCCGGCCGCAACGGCGGCGGCTGCACCCATCACCAGTCGCCGCTCTTCGCCGAGGAGCAGCGGCTGTGGCCGCAGATGGACGCGCTGCTCGGCTACCCGACGGAGTTCCAGCCCCGGCGCATCCGTATCGCGCTCGACGACGCGCAGATGGAGGATTGCCGGCTCTCGGTCGACAACCTGCACCGCCAGGGGTTCGTGGCCGAATGGCTCGACGCCCGGCAGGTCCGGGACCTCGTGCCGCTCGCGGGCGACGGCATCGTCGGCGGGGTCTTCTATCGTTGTGGCGGCCACGCCAACCCGCAGCGCACCTCGCAGGCCTATGCCTGGGCGCTGCGCGACCTCGGCGGCCGCATCCTGCAGAACGTCGCCGTGACGGGGTTCGCGGTCGCGGGCGGCCGGGTCACGGCGGTCAGGACGACGGACGGCGACTTCGCCTGCGACCAACTCGTGGTGGCGGGCGGGCCGCAGACGGGCGTCCTGTCGGCCCTCCTCGGCACGGAGGTCCCGGTCGCCCCCGCCCGGGCCGAGATGATCGTCACCGAGCCGCTGCCGCTGATGCCGATCGGGGGTGTCGACGGCAACGGGCTCTACGGGCGGCAGACGCTGCGCGGCAACCTCGCCTACGGGGGCGGACCGCACGAGTGGCTGGCGCCGGGCGGCACGGGATCGGCGGCGCTGAAGCCCTCGAGCCCGGTCGCGCGCAACATCGCCAAGCGGGTCGTCGCGATGTTCTCCAAGGCCGGCCACGTCCGCGTCATCCGCACCTGGGCCGGCATCGTCGAGAACACGCCGGACGGCCGCCCGGTGATCGACCGCCTGCCCACGGCCACGAACGCCGTGGTGGCGACGATGTCGAGCGTCGGGTTCGGCCTGTCGCCGGCCAGCGGCCGCGCCATCGCCGAGATCGTCACCGCGGGGCGCTGCAGCTTCGCCGACCTCTCGACCTTCCGGCTGTCGCGCTTCTCGAACCTGGCGCCGCACTGGCGCGAGGACCGGGGCTGGGTGCCCCCCTCGAACCGGGACCCGGACGCCGATGCAGCCTGACAGCAGACGGGACCGCTACTCGGGCTGGCGCCTCCTCACCGAGGCGATCGGCGGCAACAAGGGATGGAAGCCGGCCTGGCGCAAGGCCGAGCCGAAGGCGCGCTACGACGTGGTGATCGTGGGCGGCGGCGGCCACGGCCTCGCGACCGCGCATTACCTCGCGAGCCAGCACGGCATCACCGACGTCGCCGTGATCGAGAAGGGGCCGATCGGCCTCGGCAACGGCGGCCGCAACACGACCATCATCCGGTCCAACTACATGCTGCCGAGCAACACCCGCTTCTACGAGAAGTCGCTGCAGCTCTGGGAGGGCCTGGAGCAGGACCTCAACTACAATGTGATGATGAGCCAGCGCGGCGTCATCAACCTGTTCCACACGGACGGGGAGCGCGACGCCGCCGTCCGGCGCGGCAACTCGATGCGGCTGCAGGGGGTCGACGCCGTCCTGCTCGACCGCGAGCAGGTCCGCGCCATGCTGCCCATGGTGGCGCTCGACAACCCGATGTTCCCGGTCGTGGGCGGCCTGCTGCAGCCGCGCGGCGGCACGGCCCGGCACGACGCCGTCATCTGGGGCTTCGCCCGCGCGGCGGACCGGCGCGGCGTCGACATCGTCGAGCAATGCGAGGTGACGGGCATCCGCCGCGACGGCGGCCGGGTCAGCGGCGTCGAGACCACCCGGGGCTTCATCGCGGCCGGCAAGGTCGGCGTGGCGGTCGCCGGCAACACGTCGCGCCTCGCCGCCATGGCGGGGATGACGCTCCCGGTCGAGACGCACCTCCTGCAGGCCTTCGTGTCGGAGGCGATCAAGCCGTACTTCGACTGCGTGGCGACCTTCGGGGCCGGCCACTTCTACATCAGCCAGTCCGACAAGGGCGGCCTCGTGTTCGGGGGCGACCTCGACGGCTACAATTCCTACTCGCAGCGCGGCAACCTGCCGCTCGTCGAACACATGGCGGGCGCCGCCGTGGCGATGATCCCGTCCCTGTCGCGCCTGCGCGTGCTCCGGCAGTGGGCGGGCATCATGGACATGACGATGGACGGGTCGCCCTTCATCTGCAAGACGCCGGTCGAGGGCCTCTACTTCAACGGTGGATGGTGTTACGGCGGCTTCAAGGCGACGCCCGGCTCGGGCTGGTGCTTCGCCCACACCATCGCCAAGGACGAACCCCATCCCATCAACGCCGACCTGACGATCGACCGGTTCCGCGACGGACGCCTCATCGACGAGCGCGGCTCCGGCCCGAACCCCTGGGCACAGTAGGACCGCGATGCAGCTCATCCCCTGTCCCTGCTGCGGCCTCCGTTCCGAGGACGAGTTCCACTACCGCGGCGACGCCACCGTGACGCGGCCCGCGGCCGGCGCCGGCGAGCAGGCGTTCTACGATTTCGTCTACACCCGGGCCAACCCGCGCGGCTGGCACGTCGAGTGGTGGCACCATCACGCGGGCTGCCGGCAGTGGGTGAAGGTGGAGCGCCACACCGTGACCCACGCGATCCGGGCCGCGGTCGGGCCCGCCGAACCGGTCCCCGCGGTGACGGCATGAGCGGCCATCGGCTCGCCGCCGGCGGCTTCATCGACCGCAGCCGGCGGCTGACGTTCCACTTCGACGGCGAGCCCTTCGTCGGCCACCCCGGCGACACGCTCGCCTCGGCGCTCATCGCCAACGGCGTGAGCCTCGTCGGGCGCAGCTTCAAGTACCACCGGCCGCGCGGCATCATGACGGCGGGGCCGGAGGAGCCCAACGGCCTCGTCGAGCTCGGCGCGGGCGACCGTACCGCGCCCAACACCAAGGCGACGGAGGTCGCGCTCTTCGACGGGCTGACCGCCCGGAGCCAGAACCGCTGGCCGTCGCTGCGGTTCGACCTCATGGCCGTCAACGGCCTCGCCGGCAAGGCGATCTCGGCCGGCTTCTACTACAAGACCTTCATGTGGCCGGCCGGCTTTTGGGAGAAGGTCTACGAGCCGCTCATCCGCCGCGCCGCGGGCCTCGGCCGCGCCGCGGTCGCGCCGGACCCGGACCGCTACGAGGCGGTGCACGACCATTGCGACGTGCTCGTCGTCGGCGCCGGCGCCGCGGGACTGGCGGCGGCGCGGGTCGCCGCCGGGGCCGGCGCCCGGGTGATCCTGTGCGAGCGCGACACGCTGCTCGGCGGCGGGCTGCTGCTCGACCCGTCCCGCGAGGCCTGGCGGGCCGACATGGTGGCGGCGCTCGACGCCGCGCCCGAGGTCACGGTCCTGCGGCGCACCAACGTCTTCGGCTACTACGACCACAACGGCCTCGGCGCGCTCGAGACGCTCGGCGACGGCGTGCCGGGGCCGCACCAGGTGCGGCAGCGCTATCGCGTCATCCGGGCCGCCCAGGTGGTGCTCGCCACCGGCGCGAGCGAGCGGCTGATCGCCTTCCCGGGCAACGACCGGCCGGGCGTCATGATGGCCGGCGCGGCGCTGACCTACCTGCGCCGCTTCGGGGTCGCGCCGGGCCGGCGCGCCGTCGTGTTCACCAACAACGACAGCGCCTACGAGACCGCCCGCGCGCTGAAGGCCGCTGGGCTCGACCGCGTGGTCGTGGTCGACGCGCGCCTCAGGGGCGCCGACGCGCCGGGGCTCGACGTGCGGCTCGGTTCCGAGGTGGCGCGCTTCGACCGGGGCCGGGTGCACCTGCGCAGGCGCGGGGGCGGTGGCGCCGAGGTGGTCGAGGCCGACCTGCTGTGCGTGTCGGGCGGCTGGAACAGCAACGTCCACCTGGCGAGCCAATCCGGCGCCGCAGCGGTCTGGGACGCGGCGCTGGCCAGCGTCGTGCCGGGCACGCCCGTCCAGGCCGAGCGCTCGGCCGGCGCGGCGCGCGGGGTGGCGGGCCTCGGCGCCGCGGCCCGCGACGGGCTCGCGGCCGGGCGCGACGCCGCGCGGGCGGCGGGATGGGCGACCGACGCCACGTTCCCGCTGCCGGAGGAGGAGCCGGCACCGGCCGCCCTCGAACCGCTCTGGGAGGTCAAGGCGAAGGGCAGGTCCTTCGTCGATCTCCAGCACGACGTCACGGCCGACGACATCCGCCAGGCGCATCGCGAGGGCTTCAGCCACATCGAGCACGCCAAGCGCTACACGACCCACAACATGGCGACCGACCAGGGCAAGCTCGGCGGCCTCGTGGGCGCCGCGATCCTGGCCGAGGCGCGCGGCGTCACGCCCGACACGGTCGGGCTGCCGCGCTTCCGCCCCTACACGACGCCGGTGGCCCTCGGCGCCTTCGCGGCGCGCGCCACGGGCGAGCGGTTCCATCCGATCCGCCGCACGGCGCTGCACGACTGGCACGTCCGCCACGGCGCCGCCCTGCAGCCGACCGGCGCCTGGCTGCGCCCCTTCACCTACGCCGAGCCGGGCGAGACCGGCTGGGATCCCATCCTGCGCGAAGCCCGCGCGGTGCGCGGCGGCGTGGGGATCTGCGACGTCTCGACCCTCGGCAAGATCGACCTGCAGGGGCCCGACGCCGCGACCTTCCTCGACCGGCTCTACGCCAACACCTTCTCGACCCTCGCGGTGGGACGCGCCCGCTACGGCCTGATGCTGCGCGAGGACGGCATCGTCTTCGACGACGGCACGACCTCGCGGCTCGGCCCGGACCACTTCCTCGTCACCACCACGACCGGCAACGCCGGGCCGGTGCTCGACCACATGGAGTTCTATGCCCAGACGGTCTGGCCCGAGCTCGACGTGCAGTTCTGCTCCGTGACCGACCAATGGGCGCAGATGGCGGTGGCGGGGCCGCGCAGCCGCGACACGCTGGCCGGGGTCATCGAGGGCCTCGACCTGTCCAACGCGGCCTTCCCGTTCATGGCGGTCGGCGAGGGGCGGGTCGGCGCCGTCCCGGTGCGCCTGTTCCGCATCAGCTTCTCGGGCGAACTCGCCTACGAGGTCGCGGTGCCGTCGGGCCACGCCGAGGCGGTGTGGGAGGCGATCCTGGCTGCGGGGCGGCCATTCGGCATCGTGCCCTACGGGCTCGAAGCCATGGGGGTGATGCGCATCGAGAAGGGCCACCCGGCCGGCCCGGAACTCGGCGGCCACACCACGGCGGCCGACCTCGGCCTCGGCCGCATGGTCAAGACGGGCGGCGACGTCGTCGGGCGCGTGCTGGCCGGCCGGCCCGCCATGGCGGATCCGCGCCGTCCGGCGCTCACGGGCATCCGCCCCGTCGACCCCGAGCGAAGCCTGCGCGGCGGCGCCCATCTCGTGGCCGAGCCCGCCTCCCGCCAAAGCCTCGGCCACGTCACCAGCGTCACCCGCTCGGTCGAGACGCGCCAGTGGATCGGCCTCGCCCTGCTGGAGGACGCCGTGGGGCGGCGCGACCAGCGGCTCTGGGCGGTGTCGCCGCTGCATGGCGAGAGCGTCGAGGTCGTCGTGACCAGTCCGCATGCCGTCGACCCGGAGAACAGCCGTGTCCGCGCCTGACCGCCCCGATCCCACCCCGGCCGGCGCGCCGCCCGTCATCGCGCCCCGGCGGCGCGACCTCGTGCAGGTCATGGCCCGCCGGGGCCGGACGGAGGCGCTGGCGGCCGCGATCGGCCGGGCGTTCGGCCTCGACCTCCCGGCGCCGGGACGATGGGCCGGCGACGACGCCGCGAGCGCCACTTGGCTGCAGCCCGGCGGCTGGCTGCTCGAGGCCGCGCGCGGGTCACCCGGCGCCTGGCAGGCGCGCGTCGCCCAAGCGGTCGGAGACCTGGCATCCGCCGTCGACCAGAGCTACGGCCGCAGCGTGATCCGGGTCGCCGGCGCCGCGTCGCGGGCCGTGCTGGCGACCTGCTGCCGCCTCGACCTCCACCCGCGTGCCTTCGGCCCGGGGTCGGCGGCCGCGACGCTGGTGGGCCACGTGCCCTGCGTGGTCCGTGCCGTGGCCGGGACCGAGGCGGGGTTCGACCTGCTGGTCGGGTCGACCTACGGGCGATGGCTGATCGAAGAGCTGCTCGAAGCCTCGGCCGTCCACGGCGGCCGGCTCCTCCCGGCCGAGGACGACGCCATCCCGGCCCGCGCCGGCGTGCCCGCGCCGGCCCTCTCAGGACTCGCCCCATGACGTCGCACCGGTCCAACCGCCCGCTCGGCTTCCAGACCCGGGCCATCCACCACGGCTACGATCCGCTCGGGGAGCGCGGCTCCGTGGCGCCGCCGATCTACATGACGTCGACCTTCGCCTTCCCCAACGTCGCCGCCGCCGAGGCCGTCATCGCGGAGGAGAGCGACGACTTCCTCTACGGGCGCGAGCACAACCCCACCCAGGACCTGCTGGAACGCCGCATCGCCGACCTCGAAGGCGCCGAAGCCGGCGTCGTGACGGGCTCGGGCATGGCGGCGATCAGTTCCCTGTTCCTGTCGGTGCTCGGCCATGGCGACGAGATCGTCGTCCACCACACGCTCTACTCGAACACCACGGCGCTGATCGACGAGGGCCTGACCCGGTTCGGGTTCAAGCCCGTCAGGGTCGACCTGTCGGACCCTGCGAACCTGCGCCGGGCGCTGACGCCCAGGACCCGCTTCGTCTATTTCGAGACCCCCATCAACCCGACCGGCGAGGTGCTCGACATCCGGGCGCTGTCGGACGTCGCCCGCGAGGCGGGGGTCAAGGTCGTGGTGGATTCGACCTTCGCGTCGCCGGCCCTGCAGCGTCCGCTGGAGCACGGCGCCGACATCGTGATCCACTCGCTCACGAAATACATCAACGGCCACGGCGACCTGCTCGGCGGCGTGGTGGTGGGGGGACGCCGCCACCATGCAGAAGGTGCGCGGCCTCGGGCTGCGCTACCTCACCGGCGCCACGCTGTCGCCCATGGCCTGTTTCCTCGTGCTGCGCGGGCTGAAGACCCTGCAGGTGCGGATGCGCCAGCATGGCGAGAACGCGCTGGCGGTCGCCCGGATGCTCGACGAGCACCCCGCCGTCCGCATCGTCCGCTACCCGTTCCTGCCGAGCTATCCCGGCCATGCCATCGCCCGCCGGCAGATGGCGAACGGCAGCGGGATGATGTCGTTCGAACTGACGTCGGGCTACGACGGCGCCGTGCGGATGATGGACCGCCTGAAGTTGATCGCCCGCGCGGTGAGCTTGGGGGACGTCGAATCGCTCATCATGCACCCGGGTGGGCTGGTGATGGCCCGCCGCCGGGTCTTCCCCGAGACCGAGGTCGGGACGGGCGTCACCATGGACCTGATGCGCCTATCGGTTGGCCTGGAAGATGCAGACGACCTGATCGACGATTTGAGACAGGCGCTGGATTTCTGAAACGCAGGCAATTCTGTCGAGGAGACTGACATGACCAAAGACGTGAAACAGGCCGGGTCGCTCGAAACGGCACCGATCAATGGCGGGTTGAGTCGCCGCGACGTGATGCGCTCGGCAGGCCTGGCGGGCCTGGCACTTCCGGCCGCGGGCGGCGTCGCCGGACTGACCTCCCTGGTCCTGTCGGGCGGGGAAGCCCGCGCCGCCACCGCCGGGCAATGCGTGTTCGGGGTGACCCAGGAGGCGGTCAACTTCAACCCGTTGCTCTACGTCAACACCGGTGTGGAGACCTCGGTCGAGTTCATCGTCTTCGACTCGCTCTGGAAGATCGGCCCGGACGGCAAGTTCATCCCCAACCTCGCGACCGAGATCCCCACGACCGAGAACGGCGGCATCTCCAAGGACGGCCTCACCTGGACGGTCAAGCTGCGGCCCGACGTGACCTGGCATGACGGCGCCCCCTTCACGGCCGACGACGTGGTCTTCACCCTCGATGTGCTGATGAACCCGAAGGTCGCGGTGCGCAGCCGCGAAGGCCACGAGAACGTCGACCATTACGCCGCCAAGGACGCCCACACCGTCGAGATCAAGCTGAAGGACAGCTTCTCGCCCTACCTGGTGTCGTGGCAGAAGACCAGCGTCATCCCCAAGCACATCCTCGCCAGCGTCGCCGACATCAACACCGCGCCGTTCAACATCAGCCCGATCGGCACCGGCCCCTTCAAGTTCAAGAGCCGCGTCGCCGGCAGCTACATCGAATACGAGCCGAACGCCAATTACCACGGCGGCGCGCCGAAGCTCACCTCGCTGGTCCAGAAATACGTGCCGGACCAGCAGACGCTCTACGCCCAGTTCCAGACGGGCGAGGTCGACATCTACGACAACCAGGGCATCCCGCCGCTGCTCTACGGGCGCGCCAAAGCCCTGCCGGGCAGCAAGATCGCGCTCAGCCCCAACCCGTTCGTTGAATTCATCTACTTCAACTGCGGCAAGCCGCAGTTCAAGGACAAGCGCGTCCGCAAGGCACTCTACATGGCGGTGGACCGGAAGGGCTGGATCGACGCGGTCTACTACGGGTTGCCGACCCCGACGCTGAGCTTCCTGCCCCCGAGCCACTGGGCCTACAACACGGCCCTGGTCGACCCCGGCTACGACGCCAAGAAGGCTGCGGCCCTGCTCGACGAGGCGGGTTGGACGGTCGGCAGCGACGGCGTCCGCGCCAAGGACGGCGTCCGCCTGGCCTTCACCATGTCGACCACGGCCGGCAACAAGGCGCGCGAACAGGCGCAGCAGCTCGTCCAGCAGAACTTCAAGAAGATCAACGTCGAGATGACGATCAAGAATATGCCGGCCTCGGTCGTCTGGGGCGACTATTGCATCAAGAGCGAATTCGACACGCTGATGGTGGCCTGGGACGCGCTGCTCTACCCCGATCCGGACTACGGCGACCGCATCCGCTCGACCGCCATCCCGGCCAAGGGCGGCAACGGGTCGAACTACGTCCAATACGAGAATCCGGAGATCGACGAGCTCTGCTCAAAGGGCGTCGCGGCGACCAGCCAGGAAGACCGCAAGGCCATCTACGACAAGATCCAGGCGATCCTGCTCGACGAGATGCCCTTCGCGCCCTTCTTCTCCTACCAGATGATCGTGGGCGTGAAGGACCGCGTGAAGGGCTACGAGCCCAACCCCTACACCACGGCCAACGAGTGGAACACGTCGGAATGGTCGACGACCTGACCTGAAGGACGGACCGGCATGGGTCGTTTCCTCCTTCGGCGGCTGGCCCAATCGGTCCTTCTGCTCCTCGGCGTCTCGGTGATCGGCTTCGCGCTGATGCACCTGGCGCCGGGCGGCCCCCTGGCGATGTACACGCTCAACCCGACCGTGACGGCGCAGGACATCGAGCGCGTCAAGGTCCAGTTCGGCCTCGATCAGCCCGTCTACGTCCAATATCTCAAATGGGCGGCCGGCATCTTCACGGGCAATTGGGGCTACAGTTTCTTCGGCGGGCAGCAGGTGCGGGAGATCGTCTTCGACCGGGTGCCCGCCACCTTCGAACTGATGGGCCTCTCCCTCGGCCTGTCGATGGTGATCGGCGTGGCGGTGGGGGTCGTGGCGGCGGTCAAGCGCGGCTCGATCGTCGACAACGGTGCGGCGGTCCTCGCCATGGTGGCGCTGTCGCTGCCCACCTTCTGGTTCGGGCTGCTGGCCATCTTCACCTTCGCGCAGACGCTCGGCTGGTTGCCGGCGGGCGGGATATCGGGCCCAGGCGACGGCCCGGGCGCTGTCGTCCGCCATCTCGTCCTCCCGGTCGCCGTCCTGGCCCTGGTCCTCGTGGCGCAATGGAGCCGCTACACGCGCTCCGCCATGCTCGACATCCTGGGCCAGGACTTCATCCGCACGGCGCGCGCCAAGGGGCTCGTGTCGACGCGCGTGCTGATCAACCACGCCCTGCGGGCCGCGCTCGTGCCGCTCGTCACGCTCGCGGGCCTGCAGCTGCCGTTGCTCGTCGGCGGGGCGCTGGTGACCGAGACGGTGTTCAGCTGGCCCGGCATGGGCCTGCTCTTCGTCAACGCGCTCGGCACCCGCGACTATCCCGTGCTGATGGGCATCCTGATGGTCGGCGCCTTCGTGGTGGTGCTCGGCAGCCTGGTCGCCGACATCGTCGTGGCGCTCGTCGACCCCCGGATCAAGCTCGCCCATGCGTGACCTCGCTCGATCCTGCCTCGCCCGACCCGATCTGGCCCGACCCGATCTGGCCCAACCCGGTCTGGCCCAACCCCACCTGGCCCATGTCTGACGTCGCCCATGTCTGACGTCGCCCTCACGGCGCTCGCGGCCGCGCCGGCCCCGCGGCGCCGCCACGCCGTCCGCCGCTTCCTCGGCCACCCGCTGGCGGTCGGCGGCGTCTTCGTCATCCTCGTCCTGGCGGTGGCGGCCGCGGGCGCCCCCTGGCTCGCCCCCGCCGGTCCGTCCGACATCGACATCGCGCAGCGCTATGCGGGGCCCCTCACGCCCGGCCACATCCTCGGCGCCGACGACCTCGGCCGCGACGTGCTGACCCGGCTGATGTATGCGGGACAGATCTCGCTGTCGGTGGGGATCGCCGCCATGGCGGTGACGGTGGTGGTCGGCTTCGCGGTCGGCGCCTTCGCGGCCTACAGCGGCGGCTGGGCCGACACGCTGCTGATGCGGCTCACCGACGTCATGCTGTGCTTCCCCAGCGTGTTCCTGCTGCTCTTCGTGGCCGCCTTCGTGACGCCGACCCTCACCTCCATCGCGCTGATGATCGGGCTGACCTGCTGGATGGAGATCGCCCGCATCGTCTACGGCCAGATCCGCGTGCTGAAGTCGGCGGATTTCGTGGCCGCGGCCCGCATGGTGGGGGCGCCGGCGTGGCGCATCATCCTGCGCCAGATCCTGCCGAACGTGCTGGCGCCCATCCTGGTGGCCGCGACGCTCAACACCGCCAACGCCATCCTGCTCGAGAGCTACATCAGCTTCCTCGGCTACGGCATCCAGCCACCCGACGCGAGCTGGGGCAACATGCTGACCAACGCCCAGAGCGACTTCCAGGTGGACCCGTGGCTCGCCGTCATGCCGGGCCTGGCCATCACGCTCGCGGTGACGAGCTTCAACTTCATCGGCGACGGCCTGCGCGACGTCCTCGACCCGAAGATGCGGCAGCGATGAACGCCCCCGCAGCAGCGCCGCCGCTGCTCGCCGTCGAGGACCTGTCGGTCGCCTTCGGGCGCAGCCGCGCGGTCGACGGCGTGTCCTTCACGGTGGCGGCGGGCGAGACGCTGGGGCTCGTCGGCGAGAGCGGCTGCGGCAAGTCGACGACCGCCATGGCGCTGATGCGCCTGCTGCAGGGCGCCACCGTCGGCGGCACGGCGCGGCTCGACGGCACCGACCTCCTCGCCCTCGACGAGGCGGGGATCCGCCGGATGCGGGCCGCGGCGGTCGCGATGATCTTCCAGGACCCCGGCACCGCGCTCCATCCGATGATGCGGGTGGGCGACCAGATCATCGAGGCGCTGCGGGCCCATCTCGGCCTCGGGCGCGCCGCCGCCGAGGCCCGCACCGTCGACCTGTTCCGCAAGGTCGGCATCGCGGCCCCGGAGGACAGGCTGCGCGCCTATCCGCACGAGATGTCCGGCGGCATGTGCCAGCGGGTCATGATCGCCATGGCGATCGCCTGCTCGCCGCGCCTGCTGCTCGCCGACGAGCCCACGACCGCGCTCGACGTCACCGTCCAGGCCCAGATCCTCGACCTCCTGCGCGGCATCGCGCGCGAGGCCGGCATGGGCGTGATGCTGATCACCCACGACCTCGGCGTCGTGGCGGGCATGACGGATCGCGTGGCCGTGATGTATGCCGGCGGCATCGTCGAGATGGCGGCGACGGACCGGCTCTTCGCCGCGCCCAAACACCCCTACACGCTCGGCCTGCTGCACTGCATCCCCCGCCTCGACGGTGGCTGGGACGAGGACATGCCGACGATCCCGGGCAACGTCTACGACGCGCAGGCCACGGAGGGCTGCCGCTTCTCGCCCCGCTGCCCGCTGGCGGGGGACGTCTGCCGCACCGTGCCGCCGCTCAGGCCGCTGGCGGACGGCCACCTCGTCGCCTGCTGGAAGGCCGCATGACCGACAGCCTCGTCGAAGCCGTGGGCCTGTCCCGCCACTACCCGCTGCCGCGCGGGCGCGTGCTGCGCGCGCTCGACGGGGTCGACCTCGGCGTGGGGCGTGGGGCGACCCTGGGGCTCGTCGGCGAGAGCGGCAGCGGCAAGAGCACGCTCGGCCGCACGCTGGTGGGCCTGCAGGCGCCGTCGGGGGGCGAGGTCCGCTTCGAGGGCGAGGACGTGGCGCGCGCCGGCCGCGAGCGGCTGACGCTGCTGCGGCGCCAGCGGCAGATCGTGTTCCAGGACCCGTCGGGCGCGCTCAACCCCCGCATGACGCTCGGCGATACGGTGGTCGAGCACCTGCGCGTGCAGGGCTGGTCGCGCCCCCAGGCGAAGGGCCGCGCCGCCGAGGTGCTGGTCCAGGCCGGGCTCTCGGACAGGTTCCTCACGCGCTACCCGCACGAGGTCTCCGGCGGGCAGCGCCAGCGCGCCGTGATCGCGCGGGCGATCAGCACCGATCCGGCCTTCATCGTCGCCGACGAGCCCGTCTCGGCGCTCGACGTCTCGACGCGGGCGCAGATCATGAACCTCCTGCGCGACCTGCAGCGGCGCCGCGGCCTCACGATGCTGTTCATCAGCCACGACCTCAGCGTGGTGGCCCACATGTGCCGCGACGTCGCCGTCATGTATCTCGGCCGGATCGTCGAGCGCGCGCCGCGCGAGTCGCTGTTCCGCTCGCCGCTCCACCCCTACACGGCGGCCCTGATGTCTGCGATCCCGCTCCCCGACCCCGCGAAGGAGCGCACGCGGGTGCGGATCCCGCTCAGGGGCGAGACGCCCGACCCGGCCGCGATCCCCGGGGGTTGCCGCTTCAACACGCGCTGCCCGCGCGCGGGCGACCTCTGCACGACGGTCGACCCCGAAGTCCGGACCCTCCTGCCCGACCATTCGGTCGCCTGCCACCATCCGCTGACGGCCTGATCGGCGGTCCAGGAGGGGTGGCGCCGGAACCGATGGCCATCCGGCCCGGATGGGGCGATGATCCGGCCGGGCCACCGGGATGGGGCCGGACGTCCTCGAGGAGCCGATCATGGGCATGCTGATGCTGAGCGCGCTGTTCTTCATCGCCATCCACCTCGGGATCGCGGGGACGCGGATGCGGGACGTCGTCGTGGGGCGGCTCGGCGCGGGCGGCTATTCCCTCGCCTTCTCGGCGGCGTCGCTCTTCGGGATCTGGTGGGTGGTGAACAGCTACAAGGCAGCCCCCTATGTCGAAACCTGGGGGCAGCTCGAATGGTGGAAGCCCGTCGCCATCGCCCTCATGGTGCCGGCCTTCCTGCTGGCCGTCGTCGGCGTCACCACGCCCAACCCCACCGCGGTCGCCCAGGAGGCGAGGCTCGCCGAGGCGCCGCGCGGGATCGTGCGCGTGACGCGCCATCCGTTCCTGGTCGGCGTCGGGCTCTGGGCCCTGGTGCATCTCGTGGGCAACGGGGACGCGGCGTCGGCCGTGCTGTTCGGCACCTTCGCGCTCGTGTGCTTCGCCGGGACCGTGTCGATCGACGCGAAGCGCCGGCGGCTGCTCGGCGACGCCCGCTGGGCGCCCTTCGCGGCGCAGACCTCCATCCTGCCCTTCGCGGCGCTGGCGCAGGGGCGCACCACGCTCGAGTGGCGGCAGCTCGCCAACTGGCAGCTCGGCGTCGCCTTGGTGGCCTACGCGCTGATGCTCGGCGGCCACGCGCACATCGTCGGCGTGTCGCCGTTCCCGTCCTGAGCGCCGAGGCACGCCGATCGACAGCCCGAGGCAAGTTCGCCGGGGCAGGGTGGGATCATCGAACGATGTCCCCGAGGCCGATCCCCCATCGCCATGCGCCACAGTCTCGCCCGATCGGGCCTCCTCGCCGCGCTGCTCGGCCTGTGCCCGGCGGCGGCCGGGGCGGCCGGTTCCACCCCGGCCGCACCCCCTCCCCCGGCGGCTCCGGCCGCCCCCGTGGCCACCACGGACGCGCAGCGCTTCTGCCAGAACGTGGCTTCCGCGGCGGCCGACGCCCGCTTCGCCCTCCAGACCCGCAAGCTGAACGAGCTCGAGGAGGGGATCGCCAAGCGCGTCGCCGCCCTCGAGGCCAAGGAGGCCGAGGTCAAGGCCGTGCTGGCGGCGCACGAGGAGGCCAAGAAGCGGGCCGAATCCTCGCTCGTCGGCATCTACGGCAAGATGCGCCCCGATGCCGCCGCCGGGCAGATCGCGGCGCTCGACGATTCCACCGCCGCCGCGGTGCTGCGCGGCCTCAGTGCCCGCCAGTCCTCCGCCATCCTCAACGAGATCCCGGCCGACCGGGCCGTGAAGCTCGTCGACGCCATCGCGGGGCTCGTGCCGCCGCCGGAGAAGCCGGCCGCGCCGCCGCCCCCGCAGGACACGCACTCGTGACGCGGCCCCGCCTCGCCGCCGCTCTGGCGGTCGTCCCGCTCTGCGCCGCCCTCGCCGGCTGCTCGACGCCGCCGGCCGACATCGGCCACGCGCCCGAGATGTCGGCCGTGGGCCACGGCCTGCAATCGGACGTCACGCCCTTCGCCGCCTACGGGTTCCCGGCGGCGCCGCGCTCGAGCCCGCAGTCGCTGTGGGACGACGACCGCGCCAACCTGTTCCGCGACCTGCGCGCCACCCGCGTCGGCGACGTGCTCACGGTCAACATCGCAATGGACGACAAGGCCAAGATCGGCAACTCGTCCGACCGGACCACGACGGCGAAGATCGGCAACGGCTTCGACGTGACGCCGGGCCTCGGCTCCTCGTCGTTCAAGATCGCCCCCCAGCTCGACATCAACTCGACGTCGGCGGCGACCGGCGTCGGCAACGTCGACCGGTCGGAGAAGATCACGCTCGCCGTGGCGGTGGTGGTGACGGGCGTCCTGCCCGACGGCAACATGCTCATCTCGGGCTCGCAGGAGATGCGGATCAACGACGAATTGCGCATCGTCAACGTGGCGGGCGTGGTGCGCCCGCGCGACATCACCAAGGAGAACGCCATCGCGTACGACAAGATCGCCGAGGCGCGCATCTCCTACGGCGGCCGCGGCCGCATCAGCGAGGTGCAGCAGCCCGGCTGGGGCCACCAGATCTACGACGCCATGAAACCGTTCTGAGGCGGGGAGCGACACGCGATGGCGGACGACGCGCCCAAGAAGGCATCGAAGCTCGGGGCCCTGGTGCCCATCCTGGTGCTGACCCTGGCGGCCGGGGGCGGCGGCGCGCTGATCGGCAAGCAGATCGTGGCCGCCACCCGCGCCGCCGACGAGAAGACCGCGGCGGTCCCCGAGGGCGGCGCCAAGAAGGCCGCCGAAGCCGCACCGCCGAACGAGCTCATGAAGGAGCTCATGCCGGTCGTCACCAACCTCGCCGCCCCGGAGGGGTCCTGGATCCGCTTGCAAACCGCGATCGTCTACGACAAGAACGACGCGCCCGCCGTCGATGCCATCTCCACGAAGGTGGGCGAGGACATCCTCGCCTACATCCGCACCCTGACCCTGGAGCAGATCCAGGGCGCGAGCGGCCTCGAAGCGCTGCGGGACGACCTGAACGAGCGGGCGCGGCTCAGGTCCGACGGCAAGGTGCGGGAGCTTCTGATCGAGATGCTGGTGGTGCGATGACGGCGGCCCCGGGGCATCCCGCACGGTGGCGATGACGCGCCGGCGGCACGCCCTGCCGCGCGCCGCGGCCCTCTGCCTCGCGGGCGGGGCTGTGCTCCTCGGCTGCGCCGGCGCCGCCCAGGCGCAATCGATCGACCTCGGCAACGTGCTGCCCCAGGCGGGCGCCGCCGCCAGCGGCCGCATCGTTCAGCTCGTCGGCCTCCTGACGGTGCTGTCGATCGCGCCCGGCCTCCTCGTGATGGTGACGAGCTTCACGCGCTTCGCCATCGCGCTCTCGTTCCTGCGCTCGGGGCTCGGCCTACAGACCACCCCGGCGAACCTGATCCTCGTCAGCCTGTCGCTGTTCATGACCTTCTACGTCATGGCCCCGACCTTCGACCGCGCCTACGACGCGGGGCTCCGGCCGCTGCTCGACGGCAAGATCTCCGAGGGCGAGGCCTACACGAAGATCACCGGGCCGTTCCGCGACTTCATGCTGGGCCAGGTGCGTGACAAGGACCTGAAGCTCTTCGACGACCTAGCGCCGCCGAGCATCCGCGCCGCCGACGCGGCCGCCGCCGCGGCGGCGGTTGCACCGGGGGCTGCCGCACCGGGGGCCGCCGCACCGGCAGCCCCCGGTGCAGCCGACCGCAGCGCCATCGACCTCCGCGTCCTCGTCCCGGCCTTCATGATCTCCGAGATCCGCCGCGGCTTCGAGATCGGCTTCCTCATCGCCCTGCCGTTCCTGGTGATCGACATGGTGGTCTCCACCATCACCATGTCGATGGGCATGATGATGCTGCCGCCCTCGGTCATCTCGCTGCCGCTGAAGGTGATGTTCTTCGTGCTCATCGACGGGTGGAACATGCTCGTGGGGAGCCTCATTCGGTCGTATTCGTAGAGTGCCGCCGACCCGATCAGACGATCTGAAGGATCGGTCTTTCCACAAGCCTGATGCCGCGTGACATCGTCCACCAATTGAACAATCGTTCAGCCAGGAATCCAAAGACTCGGCATTGGTACGCGTCATCCGAAGGCTCAATCGTGCCTTCAAGATGGAATAAGAGAGGGAAGAGCCAGCAGCAGTATTCATCGACAAGGGCGCGCCGTGCGACGAACATATTATAATAATGCAAGGGATGAATGTCTCTGAAAAAGCGCTCCGCCGGCTCCCGTTCGACCGGGTAAAAGGCAGAGATCCCCTCGAGCATGGCTTCCCAGTCAGTGGCTCTGCAATGCTCGGCATACATCACGGTAGCGGAGCGAGGGCGCGGATCTCTGACGGGGACAATCATATCGGCGAGCTTAGCTTCGGTCTCGAAAATTGCGCCTCTTTGGTCGATGTCGAGTATCTGCTGCGCAAGATCGCGCGGGACCGCTACGCCGGTGCGATATTCAGGCGGCAGGAGGATCGGGGAGAAGAAGCGTCTGTAATGGCAGAGCCCGACATAGGCTTCCGAGGTGTTCTTCCAAAGCCAGTAGAGGGCTGTCAGCTCGCTGTAGTGCTTGTTTCTCGATGAAATATGGTCGCCTTGATCGTCCTGGGCGAAACCTGTCCACGGTGTCTGGGCGGCAGCGCCGGTTTGAACGAAGTCGAGGTAGGGAGCAGAGGGAGCGGCGGCGTTGATGTGATTGGCCACATAGATCTTCAGCGTCTGTTCCCTCATGGCCCCATGCTCCTCGTCGGTGGCCCAGTCAGACAGGCAGCAGTACCGCCGCCCTGCGGATCCGTTCCTCGTCCGTCACGGGCGTGACGAGACCCAGCGTCCAGAGGTCGAAGTGGGTCGGCCTACGATTAGTGACGACCTGTGCGAAGCCCGCCTCGATGAGGCTTTGGGTCAGCGTCTTCATCGTGAACCCCCCGCGATGCGCCATGAACTGATTGCCGCACGCGATCGATCCGCGATGTCCATAGAGGATGTCGAGCGGCGTGATCGGCCCCATCGGCGACAGGTATGCGGGATCCAGCAATCCATCCTCGGCGATCAGTTGTGCCACTGTTTGAAGGTCTGGACAGGTGATGATCGCGAAACCGTCGCCGTCGAGCACGCGTCGGAACTCCGCCAGCGCCGTCGGAACCTCGTGAGGGAACAGGTGCTCGATATTGTGCGACGAGAAGACGGCCTGTACGGAGCCCGTCTCGACCGTCGCCATGTCGGTCATCGTGCCGATCACGTCTGGGGAGACGGCGGGATCGACATCGAGGCGGATCTCCGTCCACGAGCCGTCACGGAACACCTCGGGAGTGTTCTCAAGCGTGCTGTGGCCGCAGCCGACGTGCAGGAGTTTGCGCATGGGAGCCCTGTTCTTCTGATGTGGGGCGCTTGGCCGGTTGGGGGGTACGGCGCAGATCGTCGAGGAGAGGTGTGAGACGACAGTTTGTCCGGACCATCGGGAGGCCGCTCAAGCAGCGGATCGGACCTCTTCGCGAGGCCTACGAGGACAGGATATGTCTGGGTCCGACGTTTTATCCCCGGAGAGCGATGGCATCTCATGTCGGTCTGCCCGGACCGCGATCCGTTTCAGAGCCTGCTCGAGGTCGCGTGTGAAGGCGGGCGTATCGCCGAGCGTCCTCCTCCAGGCTTCCTGGTTCGCAGCGGCGCTGAACGCCTGATAACGCCGTCGATCCGTCGCCAGGGCGACCGCCAGCTCGATGTAGGCGTCGCGGGTCTCCACGATGCCTCCCGAGAGGCCGACCGCATTGAGGAGACTGCCAGCCATGCGGGATACAAAGGAGCGGCCCGACAGAGTCACGATCGGGAGGCCGACCCGGAGGGCATCGCTCGCCGTGGTCCCCGCATTATAGGGAAAGGTGTCGAGGAACAGATCGGCCAAGGCAAGTCTGCCGCGATACGTCTCGGGGCTCGATCGGGCCGCGAAGCACAGGCGGTCGGGAGTTAGCCCTGCAGCGATAAAATTCCCCGTCATGTTGCGGCGTGCCATATCATTGTCGGCGTAGAGCCACAAGACCGTTCCCTCTGTCCGGTCTAGGATCGTCATCCAGGCGGCAAACATGTCCTGCGTGATTTTGTAGTTGTTGGAGAAGCAGCAGAACACGAAGGCGTCATCGGGCAGCCCTGACTCGGCCCTAGTCCCGCACGGTCCGACTTCAAGCCAACGGTCGTTAGACTGGTAGCAGCGCGGCAAGTAGAGCGGCGCCGGTCGATGAATCGAGGCCATCTCAGGGGGGATCACATGGCGGTCGGCGACAATATAGTCGAGTTCATCGAGCGGGATCGACCCGTTGTAGCCCAAATAGGTGATCTGAACGGGCGCAGGTCTCCAGCGGATCACCGGTAGGCGGGTCCCGAGCGTGAGTCCGTTGAGGTCGACGAGGATGTCGATCTCATCGGCCCGGATGGCCTGGGCGACCTGCTCGTCGCCCATTTCGATGATGGATCTGACGTGATCGAAGGAGGCGAGGACTCGTCGGCGGACGTCGCTTCCGTCCTCCTTTGTCGAGCAGTAACCGTAGATGGTGAAGCTGTCCCGGTCGTGCTGCTCGAACAGATCGGCGACGAGATAGGCCATCGGGTGCATGCAGTAGTCGGACGACATGTAGCCGATCCGGAGCTTCTGATGCCTGTAGCCGTCCACGGGGCTGAGACGGGGTTTGGCGGGCGGGAACTTGCGCGCGATCCAGGACGCATTCGCTCTGTCGTGCAACGCTGCATCGTCAGACAGGGCCAGCAACGACAGGCCGCCGAGGTGATCGGCGAGGGTTGTCGCGTCGAAGTTCGGCAGGTCGCCGAGGAGAGGCCAGGAACACGCCTTTGTCTTGACGGCGATCCAGTGGTGGATGGCATCCGGCTGAGACGGGTTCGTCAGAAGGCTGGCGCGGAGGCTCCGTTCGGCCTCGTCGTAGAGCTTTAGCGTTTCGAGCAGCCTGCCGCGGTGGTTCAACAGCGCGACACGGTCGTCGTCACTCTGCAGAGCGGCCTGCCACACCAGAATTGCACCTGCCGAATCGCCGAGTTCCTCGTGGCACAGCCCGGCATTGATGGCCGCCGCAGACAGATCGGATTTCAGGCTCAGCGCCGTCTTGAAAGCCACCGCGGCTTCGGCCGTCGCACCTGAGTGTGTCAACTGGACGCCCAGATTGTACCAAGCCGCAAAGACCTGATGCGGCTTGCCGGTCGAGACGGCGATCCACGTCCGGTAGAGCGCCACCGAACGGGCTTCTCCCTCGACGCCCTTGATCCGATCGACGATGTCGATCAGGTCGATGACGTCGATCAGGCCCAGGAGTCGTCGGAGCGCGGGGTCCTGTTCGAGTCCCTGGCCATCTTGGGGCTGCCGACGGATGGCGAGTTGCTGGACCTCTGACTTGACCCACGCCGCATCGACAATCATCGACTGGTCCATCGTTCTCGCCTTTCACCCCGATCCGAGCGGGTAGTGTGGCGAAGCGCGATGGTGCGAGGCTTTCGGAGGCGCTCGCTTCGGCCGCGCCGCCTCCGTATTTCCCGGGTTCGAATCGGCCGTCCAGCCAGACTGCCGATCGATTCAGCCTCGGTGACGGCGCTTGCGCCGTCACCGAGGCTTTCAGTAGCGCGTGAAGAGTTCGCCGATCTGCGACTGGGTCATCGCCTGTAGCTGCGGGGACGTGAAGGCGTGCGCCTGGGCGGTGCTCAAGGCGCCGATCTCGGCCGTGCTGACCCCCTTGATTGCGCAATCGATAATGATTGAAGGTTGGTGCCCGACGCCCCGGCGAAGGCCGAGAAATCGCTGCTGGACAGGCTACCGATCTGGGCGGCCGTCAGGGCCGTGGCCTGCGCGGTCGAAAGACCCGCCAACTCGCTCGACGACAGGCCGGCGAAGCCCGCCGCGGAGAGGCCGCCGATCTGGGCCGAGGACAGGCCCGAGACCGTGAGGGTGGAGAGCGCCTGGACGGAGGCCGAGGTGAGGCCGCCGATCTGGTTGGCGGCGAGCTTGCCCGCGACGGCGTTGATGTCGGCGGTGGAGCCCGACAGGCTGTTGAGCTGGGTCGAGCTCAGGCCCTTGAGCTGGGTGGCCGACAGCTTGGCGAGCTGGGCCGAGCCGAAATTGTCGAGCTGTGCGGTCGACAACCCGCCGAGCTGCGTGGCGGTGATGCCGGCGAGCTGCGTGGTGTTGAGGCCGGAGAGTTCGCTCGACGACAGGGCGCCGAGGCCCGCCGCGGAGAGGCCGCCGATCTGGGCCGAGGACAGGCCCGAGACCGTGAGGGTGGAGAGCGCCTGGACGGAGGCCGAGGTGAGGCCGCCGATCTGGTTGGCGGCGAGCTTGCCCGCGACGGCGTTGATGTCGGCGGTGGAGCCCGACAGGCTGTTGAGCTGGGTCGAGCTCAGGCCCTTGAGCTGGGTGGCCGACAGCTTGGCGAGCTGGGCCGAGCCGAAATTGTCGAGCTGTGCGGTCGACAACCCGCCGAGCTGCGTGGCGGTGATGCCGGCGAGCTGCGTGGT
This sequence comes from Lichenihabitans sp., assembly GCA_965214345.1. Taxonomy (GTDB): domain Bacteria; phylum Pseudomonadota; class Alphaproteobacteria; order Rhizobiales; family Beijerinckiaceae; genus Lichenihabitans. Next base: position 659,817 of record CBDCBJ010000002.1, read on the forward strand.
GTTGAGGCCGGAGAGTTCGCTCGACGACAGGGCGCCGAGGCCCGCCGCGGAGAGGCCGCCGATCTGGGCCGAGGACAGGCCCGAGACCGTGAGGGTGGAGAGCGCCTGGACGGAGGCCGAGGTGAGGCCGCCGATCTGGTTGGCGGCGAGCTTGCCCGCGACGGCGTTGATGTCGGCGGTGGAGCCCGACAGGCTGTTGAGCTGGGTCGAGCTCAGGCCCTTGAGCTGGGTGGCCGACAGCTTGGCGAGCTGGGCCGAGCCGAAATTGTCGAGCTGTGCGGTCGACAACCCGCCGAGCTGCGTGGCGGTGATGCCGGCGAGCTGCGTGGTGTTGAGGCCGGAGAGTTCGCTCGACGACAGGGCGCCGAGGCCCGCCGCGGAGAGGCCGCCGATCTGGGCCGAGGACAGGCCCGAGACCGTGAGGGTGGAGAGCGCCTGGACGGAGGCCGAGGTGAGGCCGCCGATCTGGTTGGCGGCGAGCTTGCCCGCGACGGCGTTGATGTCGGCGGTGGAGCCCGACAGGCTGTTGAGCTGGGTCGAGCTCAGGCCCTTGAGCTGGGTGGCCGACAGCTTGGCGAGCTGGGCCGAGCCGAAATTGTCGAGCTGTGCGGTCGACAACCCGCCGAGCTGCGTGGCGGTGATGCCGGCGAGCTGCGTGGTGTTGAGGCCGGAGAGTTCGCTCGACGACAGGGCGCCGAGGCCCGCCGCGGAGAGGCCGCCGATCTGGGCCGAGGACAGGCCCGAGACCGTGAGGGTGGAGAGCGCCTGGACGGAGGCCGAGGTGAGGCCGCCGATCTGGTTGGCGGCGAGCTTGCCCGCGACGGCGTTGATGTCGGCGGTGGAGCCCGACAGGCTGTTGAGCTGGGTCGAGCTCAGGCCCTTGAGCTGGGTGGCCGACAGCTTGGCGAGCTGGGCCGAGCCGAAATTGTCGAGCTGTGCGGTCGACAACCCGCCGAGCTGCGTGGCGGTGATGCCGGCGAGCTGCGTGGTGTTGAGGCCGGAGAGTTCGCTCGACGACAGGGCGCCGAGGCCCGCCGCGGAGAGGCCGCCGATCTGGGCCGAGGACAGGCCCGAGACCGTGAGGGTGGAGAGCGCCTGGACGGAGGCCGAGGTGAGGCCGCCGATCTGGTTGGCGGCGAGCTTGCCCGCGACGGCGTTGATGTCGGCGGTGGAGCCCGACAGGCTGTTGAGCTGGGTCGAGCTCAGGCCCTTGAGCTGGGTGGCCGACAGCTTGGCGAGCTGGGCCGAGCCGAAATTGTCGAGCTGTGCGGTCGACAACCCGCCGAGCTGCGTGGCGGTGATGCCGGCGAGCTGCGCGGTGGAGAGGCCCGACGCCGTCGTCGAGGACAGCCCGCCCAGATCCACCGCCGATAGAGCGCCGACCTGGCTCGCTGAAAAGGAGGAGACGGCGGAGGCGACCGTGTCCAGGTTCTGAATGGCCGTCAGCGTCAGGCCGCTGATCGCCTTCGTCGAGAAGGATGCGACCTGGCTGGAGGAGAGTGCACTGATCTCCGTCGTCGTCAGCGCGTTGAGCTGTCCGGACGTCAAGGCGGCCGCCTGTGCACTGCTCAAAGCCTGAATATCGCCTGTGCCGAGGCTGTGGATCGTCGCTGTCGACAGGCCAGCGATCTGTGTAGGCGTGAGGCTAGAGATGAGAGACGTCATGGCGTTCACCGAAATGCGAGGACCGGGGGAGAATGCGACGGTATCTTGGGACGGTCTTGGACGCGGCAGTCGATGGGTCCTCGACGAAACATCACCGGTCGATCGACGATGCGGATCGAATGGCGATGAAGTCGCCGCCAGGAGGTGGCGCGAAGTCGATCGAACTGTCCGGGATCAGACACCGTCGCCCCGTCCCGCACTCGTCAGCCCCGACATCCGGGCAGAGGAGCCGAGAGGAGCACGTCATGTGCTCCGCAGAGGCGAACGCGACGCCGCTGCATCAGCGGCCCGCGGTGACGAACGTCCCAGAAAGATGCTGATTTTCTCTTAAGTCCGGTTGCCTCGAAGGTTCGGCGATCGCGGCGGGTGAGCCTGAGCTATCGGCGCCGATGCTGATCGACGGCTGGCACAGGCTCATGGCTGTCAGCCACGCCTGTTTGTAGGGCGAGCGATTAAGGTTGACGCGCGCGCCGCCGTTAACCTCGCGGCAATGGTGAACGGTTAGCTTCGAGTCACACGAGATCGAGGCCGGTGCCGGGCACTGGAACTCTCGAAGGCATGACGCCGCGCCCGTGTCCGGTCGAATCCGGGATGTCCACCCATCCATTGACCCTCCGGAACCATTCCTTATGTCGAGCCTTCTCACCAACACCTCCGCGATGACGGCCCTGCAGAACCTGTCGATGACGCAGAAGACGCTGGGCAAGACGCAGTCGGAGATCTCGTCCGGCCTCGCCGTCGCCAACGCCTCCGACAACGCCGCCTACTGGTCCATCGCCACCAGCATGCGCTCGGACGTCAGCGCGCTGGGCGCCGTCACCAACGCCCTGAACCTCGGCGCCTCGGTGCTCAACACCGCCACCTCGGCGATGAACAGCGTCGAGACCATCCTGAAGCAGATGAAGGCCGACATCGTCACGGCCAAGACCTCGGGCACCGACGCCACCCAGGTGCAGAGCGACATCACGGCCCAGCAGCAGAGCCTGGTCAGCATCATGGGGGCGGCCTCGTTCAACGGCGTCAACCTGCTCGACGGCAGCACGCCGACGACATACATCGTCGACTCGTTCTCCCGCGGTTCGGGCGGTACGACGACCACGGGCGTGCTGACAGTCGACACGGCCAACATCGCGCTCGGCGCGAGCGGCGCGGCCGGTGGCGGCCTGCTGGGCGGAGCCAATACCCTCGCTCACAACGGCGGCACCGCGGCCAGCGGCAGCACCGGCTTCGCGAGTGACGGGACGACACCGGTCGGCGCCTATGATGCGACCAGCATCCTGGGCTTCGTTCTGACCGGCGCGTCGGGCAGCGGCACCGCGGGGGCGACCGACCTCGACACCCTCGGAAAAGCCATCGACGACGCCATCACGAAGGTGACGGCCGGTGCCGCTCAACTCGGCCAGTATACCACCACGGTCAACAACCAGCTCACCTTCACGTCCTCCATCTCCGACGCCATCACGTCGGGCGTCGGTTCGCTGGTGGACGCCGACATGAACGTCGCCTCGACCCGGCTCCAGGCCCTGCAGACGCAGCAGCAGCTCGGCATCCAGGCCCTCTCCATGGCCAATCAAAACAGCCAGCTCATCCTCAAGCTGTTCAACCAGTAAGACGCCGCCTTCCATCTCAGACAAGGTTTCGAATGGCCGCCTTCGGGCGGCCATTTTCGTTTGCGCGTCCGCTCACCCTCGTGAAGACGGGGATCCAGCGCGGCAAGCCGGCCGAAGGCCGACAACTGAAGACCGGCTCCGCTCGCTGCACCGGTGGTCGGATGAGGTCGGCCTTCGGCCGAACATCTTGCGCTGGATCCCCGCATCCGCTGGAATGAGCGGTTGACCGGGACGGCGACGCCATCTTTTCGGCTACGGTCGAAGGCTGGGCGAGACAGTTAAGTCTTAACCAGCTTTCCGCGATGGCAGGCTGACTACGAGCTCGAACTTTCAGCAGCAAGATTCCATCAACAGCTGCCGGATATTTTGATCATACGCAGATTGATTGAAGTCTAGAGCAGAGATCAAAGGCATCAAGCCGCTTCAGCGTGCCGGTATGAGTCCGGTATGTCCTCATCAACGTCGAACAATCAGGACATCCGAAAATGAGCAGCCTTCTCACCAACACCTCCGCGATGACTGCCCTGCAGAACCTGTCGATGACGCAGAAGGACTTGGGCAAGATCCAGGGCCAGATCTCGTCCGGCCTCGCGGTCGCCAACGCCTCCGATAATTCCGCCTACTGGTCCATCGCCACCAGCATGAAGTCGGACGTCAGCGCGCTCGGCGCCGTCACCAACGCCCTGAACCTCGGCGCCTCGGTGCTCGGCACCGCCAGCTCGGCGATGAACAGCGTCGAGACCATCCTGAAGCAGATGAAGGCCGACATCGTCACGGCCAAGACCTCGGGCACCGACGCCACCCAGGTGCAGAGCGACATCACGGCCCAGCAGCAGAGCCTGGTCAGCATCATGGGGGCGGCCTCGTTCAACGGCGTCAACCTGCTCGACGGCAGCACAAGCAAGACGAACATCGTCGACTCGTTCTCCCGCGGTTCGGGCGGCGCGACGACCACGGGCGTGCTGACGGTCGACACGGCCAACATCGCGCTCGGCGCGAGCGGCGCGGCCGGTGGCGGCCTGCTGGGCGGAGCCAATACCCTCGCTCACAACGGCGGCACCGCGGCCAGCGGCAGCACCGGCTTCGCGAGTGACGGGACGACACCGGTCGGCGCCTATGATGCGACCAGCATCCTGGGCTTCGTTCTGACCGGCGCGTCGGGCAGCGGCACCCCGGGGGCGACCGACCTCGACGTCCTCGGCAAGGCCATCGACGATGCCATCACGAAGGTGACCGCCGGCGCCGCTCAGCTCGGCCAGTATACCACCACGGTCAACAACCAGCTCTCCTTCACGTCCTCCATCTCCGACGCCATCACGTCGGGCGTGGGTTCGCTGGTGGACGCCGACATGAACGTCGCCTCGACCCGGCTCCAGGCCCTGCAGACGCAGCAGCAGCTCGGCATCCAGGCCCTGTCGATCGCCAACCAGAACAGCCAGCTCATCCTCAAGCTGTTCGGCTGATCGTTCGTCTCGGCCGCTGCCTCGTCCGGCGAAAGACCGACCTCGCAATCGAAAAACGCCGGCCCATCGGGCCGGCGTTTTTCATCGAGGTGGCGGCTGGGCACAGGATCGGAATCCAGCCTCGCAAAAGGATCTCTCACTATCTTCCGATGAAACGGCAGGAGCGAGATCCGAAACGGATTCACGTCGAGGCGAGCTGATCATCCTCCGCTATCGACTGCCATGAGGCCGATCGACTGGTCGCCCCCGCCGCCCGCTTAATCCATCCGCAATCCCTTCTGCGCCATTGTCGTCGGTCACGGTGATATCGCGCGAGGGGATCGGAGGATGAACGCTGTCGAGGGCAGCCCCCTGTGGGCCGCCATAGCGCAGGCCGGCACGGACGGTCCCGCCCCCGCCCTGCCCGCCCCGGCCCCCCTCCCCGACGCTCCCGCGGGCGGCCTCGCCGCCCTGCTCGGCCAGGCGCGCGCCGCGCAGGCGCAGCTCGCCGGCCAGCCGCTCCCCATCTCCAACCACCGCAACCGCCTCATCACCCAGCTGTTCGGCGGCTGACGCCCGCCGCCCCGCACCCGGCGGTCCCCGGCCGCGCGGCGCCTTTCATGGGGGTCAACCCCCGCACAAGCTCCGGCCGCGACAGTGTCCCCGACGCCGAATGCCGTCAGGGGTTTCGATGAACGCGATGGATCAGGTGCAGCGGTTGTGGGCGAATCTGCTCCAGCTCGGCGGCCGCAGGCTCGGCGCTCTCGCGGCCATCGGGGTCGCGGTCTTCGCCCTCGTCGGGGTCGGGGGCTACTACCTCAGCCGCCCCGCCACCGAGACGCTCTATTCCGGCCTCGACCGCGGCGACGTGGCCTCCATCGGCGCGGCCCTGCACGACGCCGACATCCCCTTCGACGTGGCGCCCGACGGCACCTCCGTGGCGGTCCACTACGGCCAGACCGCGCAGGCCCGGATGCTGCTGGCCGAGCGCGGCCTGCCCCACTCGGGCAACGCCGGCTACGAACTCTACGACAAGATGGGCTCGCTCGGCCTCACCTCCTTCATGCAGGACGTGACCCGCGTCCGCGCCCTCGAAGGCGAGCTCGCCCGCACCATCCAGTCGATGGCGGGCATCCGCGCCGCCCGCGTCCACGTCGTGCTGCCCGACGAGGGCTCCTTCCGCCGGGCCCGCCAGCCGCCCTCGGCCTCGGTGGTGATCCGCGCTTCCACCCTCGACGACAGCCACGTGGCGGGCGCCATCCGCCACCTCATCGCCGCCGCGGTCCCCGGCATGACGATCGACGAGGTCACGGTGCTGTCGACCGACGGCGCCGTGCTGGCCTCGGGCGACGACGCGTCGAACGGCGCCCCCACCAAGATGCTCGACCTCGAGAAGGTCATCGACCACGACGTGGCGGAGAACATCCGCCGCACCCTCGATCCGTCGCTGGGCGCGAAGAACCTCCAGGTCTCCGTCACGGCGCGGCTGAACACCGACACGCGCCAGACCGCCGAGACCACCTACAACCCGGACGGCCGCGTCGAGCGCTCGACCCGCACCGTCAAGGAGACGCAGAACCAGCAGAACGCCACGAGTTCGACCCCCACCACGGTCGCGCAGAACATCCCCGGCAGCAAGCCCGCGGCCGGCGACGGCAAGAATTCGTCGGAGCAGAACGACAAGCGCGAGGAGCTGAACAACTTCGAGATCTCGTCCAAGACCGTCACCACGTCGAGCGCCGGCTACAACATCGACAGGCTGTCGATCGCCGTCGTGATCAACCGCGCCGCCTTCACGGCGGCGCTCGGCGACAAGACCCCCGCCGCCGATGTCGACAAGAAGCTCGCCGACGTCGAGCAGCTCGTCGGCACCGCGGCCGGCGTCGACAAGGCGCGGGGCGACACCGTGAAGGTCATGGCGGTCGACTTCGTCGACAATGCCCGCGACCTCGAGCCCATCCCGGCCCCGGGCCTGACCGAGGCGGTGATGCGCCAGTCGGGCACGCTCATCAACGCCGGGCTCGTGCTGGTCTTCACCGGGGTCGTGGTGGTGTTCGTGGTCCGCCCGCTGCTGCGGGTGCTGACCGCCCCCGTGACGGTCGAGGCCGCGAACGACGGCCTCCCGTCGCTCGCCATGTCGGGGGACGAGCCGCTGATGCTGGCCGATCCGGGCGACCTCGGCGGCATGGACGGCATGGGGATGGGGATGGGGATGGGCATGGGGATGGACGGGCTCGGTCGCCCGTCGCCCCTGCAGGTCGCCGCCTGGGACGAGGACGTGAGCCTCATCGACGACATCACCAGCCAGCCGCGGCGCTCGCCGCAGAAGCGGCTGGAGCAGATGATCGAGTTCGACGAGCAGCAGGCGGCCGCCGTCCTGAAGCAGTGGATCCATAGGAAGGAAGCCGCCTGATGAGCGCGCTCCATCGATTCCTGGTGGAATTCGACCTCGACCGCCCCGAGCTGCCCCGCGGCGCCTGGCCGCTGCTCGGGCGCGAGGCCCTGCCCACCGTCGTGGAACCCGATGGCGGCGTCGATGGCGATCCGGATGTCGAGGCGGACTTCGACGCGGACATCGACGCGGGTTTCGACGCGGGCCTGGGGATGGGCCTGGGGACCGACCCGGGGATGGAGCTGGCGCCGCCGCTGCTGCTCCTGGCGGACGTCGACCCGATGGCGGAACCGGTGGGAGAGGCGCCGCCGGGCGCCGGGGAGGCGCTCTCGGCCGCCTTGGCCGACCTCGCCGAGCGCCATGCCGCCGAGATCGCCGAGCTTCGCGCCGTCTGGACGGCCGAGCAGGCCATCGTGCTCGCCGACGGGTTCCGCACCGCCCTGCAGGCCGTCGAGGACGGGCTCGCCGAGGCGGCCGGTGCCGTGCTCGAGCCGCTGATCGGCCCGGCGCTGCGCGTCGCCGCCGTGGCGGACCTCCGGACCGCCATCGGCGACCTCGTCCTCTCCGGCACCGGCGGCCGCCTCGCCGTGGCGGGGCCGGCGGACCTGCTCGACGCCGTCGCGGCGGCGCTCGGCGAGGCCGGCGTCGACGCCTCGGGCCTCGACTTCACGCCGTCGGAGGCCGTCGAGGTCTCGGTCACGGCCGACAACAGCGCGATCGAGACGCGGCTCGGGGCCTGGGCCCGGATGCTGCAGCGCCGCCTCGAGGATCGATCATGAGCGACGAGGCCCACCCCCACGAGATCATCATCATCAAGCGCCACGCCGGCGGCCACGACGAGGGCCACCACGGCGGCGCATGGAAGATCGCCTACGCGGATTTCGTCACCGCCATGATGGCCTTCTTCCTCGTCATGTGGCTGCTCTCGGCCAACGAGAAGACCAAGGCCGCCATCGTCAAGTATTTCAACCCGATCCAGCTCGTCGACTCGACCCCGCAGCCGCCGGGCCTGGGCGACCCGAAAGAGAAGGTCCCCGACCCCAAGAAGACCGGCAGCGCCATCGCGCCGGAGAAGGACGTCAAGGAGACGAAGGAGACCGGCGCGCCGACCAAGACCGAGAGCCAGGACCCCAAGCAGGCCGGCGTGGACGCCAGGGTGAAGGAGGCCGACAAGCAGAGCGAGGCCAAGGACCTGAAGAAGGACGAGGTCAAGAAGGACGATGCCGCCCTGTTCAAGGACCCCTATTCGGTGCTGAACGAGATCGGCGCCAAGGACGCCAAGCCGTCGCGCGGCGGCACCAAGGCGCCGAACGACGGCGACAAGGGCGGGGCCGGCACGGCCGCGGCGGCGGAAGGCAAGGGCGGCGACGCCTACCGCGACCCGTTCGACCCGCAGGCGATGTCGCCTCGGGGCGCCGTCGACGGCGCCGCCGAATCCGGCCGCACGGAGCCGGATCTCGCCGCCGGCGTGCCGATGACGTCGTCGCCGGCCGACCCGCCCGCGGCGGCGGCCGCGGAGCCGTCGTCCGCGCCGCTGCCGGCCGAGCCTTCGGCGCGGGCCGCCGAGCTCAAGGGCCGCATCGACGCGCTGATGAAGTCGGTCGCCGCCACGTCGGCGGGACCGGGGCCCAAGATCGAGGTGAGGGCCACCGCCGAGGGCGTGCTGATCGGGCTCACCGACGACGCGAAGTTCTCCATGTTCGCCAGCGCCTCGGCCGAGCCCGCGCCCCGCACCGTGACGCTGATGGCGAAGATCGGCAAGCTGCTCAAGAACCAGAAGGGGCGGCTCGTGCTGCGCGGCTACACCGACAGCCGCAAGTACAGGTCCGACACCTACGACAACTGGCGCCTGTCATCGGCCCGGGCCGACATGGCGCATTACATGCTGGTCCGCGGCGGGGTCGACGACGCCCGGTTCGAGCGCATCGAGGGCTATGCCGACCGCCTCCCCCGCAACGCCAAGGAGCCGGAGAGCCCGGAGAACCGCCGCATCGAGATCCTGCTGAAGGACGCGCCATGAGGATCCGAGGCCGCGTGCTGCTCGCCTGCGGGCTGACCCTGGGCCTGGCCACGCTCCAGCCGGCGTTCGCCGCCGGGGCCGAGACACCCGTCGACGCCGCGCCGGCGGCGGGCGCGAAGACCGGCGAGGCGGCGAAGGCCGCCGCGTCCCCCCTCGCCCCCTACCTGGCGATGCGCGCCCTCCAGAGGCTGCAGGACCAGGTGGCGCACGGCAACACGGCCGCGCAATCGGCGCAGCCGCAGATGCTGGTCCACGTCGCCGCCGTCTTCGCGGCCGCCGACCCGGCGCTCTGGAAGGAGCCGCGCAACGCCGACGCGGTCGCGCTCTATCTCTTCAGCGCCGGCCGGGCCACGGTGGTGCGGGCCCTCATCAACGGCGGCGCCGCCTTCACGCCCGACGGCGACCACATGGTGAAGGGCGCGCTCGCCTATGCCGAGGGGCAGGACGACATCGCGCGCGCCCTGCTCGGCGGGTTCGACCCCAAGGCGATGCCGGCCAGCCTCGGCGGCCACCTGGCGCTGGTGCTGGCGACGATCTTCGCCGACAAGGACCCCGCGAGGTCCGCCGCCATGCTCGACGCCGCCCGGCTGCTGGTGCCCGGCACGCTGGTCGAGGAGGCGGCGCTGCGGCGGCAGATCTTCCTCCTGGCGGACGCCGTCACGCTCGACAAGTTCACCGCCCTGTCGCGCCAGTACCTCCGCCGTTTCCGCGGCTCGGTCTTCGCCTCCAACTTCAGGGGGCGGCTGACCTCCTTCGCGGTGCGCCTGGCGGTGGCGGGCGACGTGGCCCAGCTCGCCAAGCTCGAGCCCGTCTTCGCCGAACTGCCGAAGACGGACCGGCGCGGGCTCTACCTCACCCTGTCGCGCGACGCCCTGCTGGCCGGCCGTTCCGAGGCCGCCCGCTATGCCGCCGCGGCCGCCGCGACGCTCGCGCCCGACCCCGCCGAGGCCGAGCGCGCCCGGCTCTACACGGCGGCGGCCGACGCGGCCTCGGACGCCGCCCCCGCGGTGCGCGCCACCCTGGCGTCGCTCGACGGCGCGCGCCTGCCGGCCCGCGATGCCGAGTTGCGCGACGCCGCCGCGGCGGTCGCGGCCTCGGTCGACGCCGGGCTCGGCGACCAGGGCCAGGATGCCGGACGCGACGGGGCCGCGCCAGACGGCTCGGCCATGCCCCTGATCGAGCGCGCCCGGCGCGCCATGGCGGCCAGCGACGCGCTCCTGGCGGTCGCGGACGCGCCGCACCGGGCACCCGGGGAGACGCCATGAACGCCGATCTCACGCTCTCGCTGACCGGCTCCGGCGGCGCGGGCCAGCGGCCCCAGGGCCAGTCCGGCGCGGGAGCGGCGGCCGGCTCGGCGAGCGCCTCGGCCTTCGGCGGCCTCCTCGACACGATGGCCCGCGCGGCCGGCCCGGCCTCGCCGTCACACCCGCCGTCGTCGGGCGCCGGCGCTGCCGCTCAGCCCGACGCCCCTGTGCCTCCGCTTCCCGGGCCGATGCTGCCAGCGCCGAGAGCGGCGGGCGCGCTGTCGCGCCTGACGGCCGCGGCGGGCAGCAGCACGACCGCAGGGTCCGACGAGGACGACGGGTCTTCGGAGACGGACGCCGCGGACGGTGACGCCGCCGCGACCCCGGCGCCCGCCGCGGCGGGCGTCGACCTCGCGGCTCTGGCCCGGGCGGTCCTCCTCGCCACGCCGGCGGCACCCGCACCGGCCCCATCGCCTCCTTCGCACGACCCCGCCGCCACGGCCGCCGTGACGGCGGCGGCCGGATCCCTCGCCGCAGGTGCGGGCGCGACGGAGAGCGCCCCCGCGGCGGCGTCCGGCCCCGCCGCCGCTGCTCCGACGCCCGATGCCGCCCCACCCGTCCCCTCGGCCGCGGCCGCGGCCCCGCCGGTGCCCACGGCGGCGCCGACCGGCGGCGCGCCGCCACCACCCACCGGCACAGCCGGCTCCGCACCGGCCGCACCGGGGCTCCCGCCCGCCAGCTCCGCATCCGCATCGGCGCCTCTGCCCGCACCCGTGGACGCGACGGTCGCGGCTTCGGTCGTGACGCCGTCCGCGCCCACGGTTCCGACCGCCGCCGCCCCGACCGTCGTCGCCGCGCCGCCCGTCGCCGCCACGATCGCCACGGCCGGCCCGACCTCGGATGCACCGCCGCGGACCGGGGCGGCCGACGCTTCGACGCTCTCGTCGACCCCGCGCCTGCCGGCACCCTCGGCCGCCCCGACGGCGTCACCGCCTCCCGCCGCAGCGGCGGGCGTGGAGGCGTCGATCCCCGCCGCGGCGGCGCCGGTCGCCGGCGCGATCCCGACCGCCGCGGTCGCCGCCGCGTCCGTCCCCACCCCGAGCCCGTCGGCGCGGCCGACCGGAACCGCGACGCCGGCCGCCAAGGCGTCGCCGGCCGTGGCCGCCGCGCCGGCGCGCCCGGGCGCCCCGCCGACATCGCCCATCGATGGAGCGGGCGCCGTGGACGAGGGAGCCGACGCGGCACAGGATGGCGCGACGGACCCCGACGGGCCGGCCGCATCGTCCGACGCCGACCCGTCCGGATCGATGGCGGCGACCGCCGCCGCCGATCTCGCGGCGGCGAGCCAGGCCGGCGCCGCGAGCCAGCAGGTCGCCGCCGCCCTGGCGTCGCTCGTCGGGTCCGGCAGCGCCGATGCGTCGGCGAACCCCGTCGGCTCCGCCTCGGCCCCCGACGCCGCGGCCCGGCTGGTCGCGGCGCCCGGCGCGCTGCGCACCAATGCGGACGGCGGGCGCGAGGTCGTGGTCAAGCTCGACCCCGAACACCTCGGCAGCGTCTCGATCCGGCTCACGATGACGGACGGCAAGGTCGATGTCGCCATCCTGGTGTCGGACGCTCACACGCTCGACGTCCTCGACCGCGACCGCCACGTGCTGAGTGCCGCGGTGGAGGCCGCTGGTCAGACCTCCGGCGGCCTGACGCTCGCACAAGGCAGCCCCGACGCCCCCGGCGCCTCCACGCCGTCCCCCGGGACCGGCACGGATGCCGGGACCGGCCGCGCGCCGGACGGCGGAGCCTCGGCGTCGGGCGGTTCGTCGGGCGGCCGGCGTCGCGACGACCGGACCCCGCCCGCGACCGCCGGCGACGACCCGGCCGAGAGCGCCGCGGCCGTGCCCGACGCGGCGCGGGGCGGAGCCATCTATGTCTGAGCGCCTGCGGCGGTTCGCGGCCGCCCTCACGGCGGCGTCAGGCGCCCGCGCCCTCACGATGACGGCGACGTTCGGCGCCTGCGCCCTGGCGGCCGCGACGCCCGCGCCGGCCGACCCGGCCCGGCCGGCCCCGGCGACGCCGCCGTCGGCGGGCCAGCACATCTGCGAGGCGCAGGTGGCGGCGGCTGCCAAGCGCTACGACATCCCCCTGGCGGTGTTCTACGGCGTGGGGATGCTGGAGACCGGCGGCCGCGACGGCCTGCAGCCCTACACGATGAACATCGAGGGTCGCTCGGCCCCCAACGCGACGTTGCCGGACGCGCTCGCGACGTTCGAGGCGGCTCATCGGCGCGGCGCCTCGCTGATCGACATCGGCTGCATGCAGATCAACTATCGCTGGCACGGCAAGAACTTCGCCTCCGTGACAGAGATGTTCGATCCGGCCCACAATGTCGACTATGCTGCGCGGTTCCTGCACGAGCTGAAGACGCGCGAGAAGACTTGGACGCTGGCGGTCGCCCGATACAATGCGGGACCGAACAACGACGGTGCGCAGAAGCAATACGTCTGCGGCGTCATCCGCAAGATGGTCACCAGCGGCTTCGGATCCTGGACCGCCAACTCCAGGGTGTTCTGCGGCGAGCCGGGCGCCTGACTGGAACGGCTTTCAAGATTTTCAGCCAAAAAATCTTCGCCGTTAACTTTAAATAATCCTTCCCCGGGCATCCTCTCGACATCACGGAAGACGCTAAGGCGGCCCGCAGACGGCGACGACCCTCTCGGCCCAGGCCCTTCCTCACCCGCTGATGTCGTGAAGGTCGATCCATGAGCCTGTTCGGAACACTCAACACCGGCGTCTCGGGCATGGCCGCCCAGGCCAACCTGCTCAGCACCATCGGCGACAACATCTCGAACTCGTCGACCACGGGCTACAAGCGCGCCACGACGGACTTCGAGACCGTCCTCGGCAACCAGTCGGCCAACAGCTACACGGCGGGCGGCGTCTCCTCCACCATCCGCTACGGCATCAGCTCACAGGGCCAGCTGGCGTCGAGCACGTCGGTCACCGACCTCGCCGTCCAGGGCAATGGGTTCTTCGTGGTGCAGGGCGCCAACGGCGGCACGGCCCTGACCCGCGCCGGCTCCTTCGTGCCCGACGCGTCCGGCCAGCTCGTCAACTCCGCCGGCTATTCGCTGATGGGCTACAACCTCACCGACGGCTCCTCGGCGACCGTCAACGGCACGGGCGGCCTCCAGGTCATCAACCTGTCGAAACAGTCGCTGACGGCGAACCCGTCGACGGCGGGCTCGCTGGTCTACAACCTGAACTCGACGGCGCCGGACGCCGCGACGACCGCGGTCCTGCCGTCCGCCAATGCGACGGGCAGCGAGGCGACGGCGACGAGCTCGTCCAGCTTCAAAACGTCGGTCGCGGCTTACGACAATCTCGGCAACGCCGTGACTTTCGACATCTATTTCACCAAGACCGGGACTGACACGACCGGAAACAGCGTTTGGCAGGCCGCTGTGTTCAACCAGGCGGATGCGGCGACGACCGGCACGTCGGTTCCGTTCCCTTACAGCAGCACGACCGACCCGAACCCCATCAGCGTGCAAAACCTGACCTACAGCGCGACGAACGGGAAGCTCACGGCCGCGACGGTCGGGGGGAAGGGTTCCACGACGTCCACGACCGATGGTCCCCTCGCCCTGACCATCCCGGTCCCCGGCGGCCAGCCCCTCAGCCTCGACATCAGCACCTCCACGCAGCTCGCCTCGGCCTCGAACGTGACGACCGCCACCGTCAACGGCAGCGCGCCGAGCAAGCTCGACCACGTCACCATCGGCCAGGACGGCACCGTGACGTCGGTCTACACGAACGGCATCCAGCAGGCGACCTACCGCATCCCGCTCGCCGACGTGCCGAGCGAGAACAACCTCACGCCGCTGACCGGCAACGTCTACGAGGCGAGCCTCTCGTCCGGCAACATGACGATCGGCACCGCCACGACGGGCTCGCTCGGCGCCGTCATGTCGAACGAACTCGAGGATTCGACCGTCGACCTCGCGACCGAACTCACCAACATGATCACGGCCCAGCGCTCCTACGAGGCCAACTCGAAGGTCATCCAGGCGAGCTCGGATCTCCTCAAGGTCGTCGACCAGCTCTCCGGCTGATCGACCCTCCCGTCCGCGTCTCGCCCAGGAGTGAACGATGACCCTCTCGTCCACGCTCACCATCGCCAAGCAGGCGCTCAGCACCAACGCTGCGCTGTCCACCATCGTGTCCCGCAACATCGCGGGCGTGAACAACCCGAACTATTCGACCAAGATCCCCCAGCTCGAGACCACGTTCGAGGGCGGCGTCAAGGTCGGGTCGGTCCGCAACGCCACCGACGACGCGCTCTTCGCCAACCTCCTGTCCGCCAAATCCGACGCCGCCGCAGCCTCGGCCCTGTCGGACGGGCTCGGGCAGATCGAGCAGACGCTCGGCCTCGCCACCACCACGGCGGCGGACGGCACGACGACCGACACGTCGCCGGCGACGCTGATCGGCGACCTGACCGACGCGCTGCAGCAATATGCGGCCTCTCCCGCCGACGCGACCCTCGGGGCGTCGGCCGTGGCGGCCGCCAAGACCCTGGCGACGAGCCTGAACTCGGCCTCCACCACGGTGCAGGCCGTGAGGACGCAGGCCGACAAGGCCATGGCGGCGAGCGTCGACACGGTCAACTCGCTGCTTCAGCAGTTCGGCGACGCCAACAAGGCGGTGACGAGCGCGACGGCGGCGGGGACCGACGCCACCGACGCGGTCGATGCCCGCAACGCCATCCTCCAGTCGCTGTCCTCCGAGATCGGCATCACGACGGCCGACGCCGGCTACGGCGGCTTGGCCATCTACACGGACGGCGGCGCCACCCTGTTCCAGGGCACGGCCCGCACCGTCTCCTTCGCCCCCACCACCACCTACGCGCCGGGCTCGGTCGGCGATGCCGTCATGGTGGACGGCGTGGCGGTCACGGGCCCCAGCGCCACGATGGCGTCGAAGGGCGGCAAGATCGCCGGCCTCGCGCAGCTGCGCGACACCACGGCGGTCGCCTACGGCGACCAGCTCGACCAGATCGCCAAGGGGCTGATCACCACCTTCTCGGAATCCGACCAGACCGGCGGGAGCAACCCGACCATCGCGGGCCTGTTCACGGCCGGCGGCTCGACCGCGCTCCCCAGCGTGACGACGGGCCTCGCGGCGTCGCTGAAGGTGTCGGCCACGGTCGACCCGAGCCAGGGCGGCACGGTCACGCTGCTGCGCGACGGCGGCATCAACGCCGGCGCCAGCACCGCCTACACGGCGAACACGACGGGGGCGGCGGGCTACTCGACGCATCTCGACGCCTTGCTCGACGGCCTCGACGCGACGCGGAGCTTCGACCCGACCTCCGGCGGCAGCGGCTCGGGCACCCTCGCCGACTATGCGAGTTCCTCCGTGAGCTGGCTCGAAGCGGCGCGGCAGTCGGCCTCGACGGCGTCCACCAACAAGGCCGCGATCGTGACGCAGACCACGACGAACCTGTCGAGCGCCACCGGCGTCAACCTCGACGACCAGCTGAGCAAGATGCTCGACCTCGAACATTCGTACCAGGCCTCCGCCGAGCTGCTCACCACCGTGAAGGCGATGCTCGATTCCCTGCTGCAAGCCGTGAACTGACGGGAACCCGGATCCCATGACCAGCATCTCGTCCTACGCCCTCACGGCCTCGCCGCGCCTCGCCGTGTCCCAGGCCCAGGCGGCCCTGTCCAAGGCCCAGGTGGAGGTGTCGAGCGGCCGGCTCGCCGACATCGGGCTCGGGCTCGGCGGCGGCACGGGCAATTACGTGTCGCTCGATGCCCAGCAGGGCCGGTTGCAGGCCATCAAGGACACGAACGGCAAGACCGCGGCGACCCTCACGACCGCCTATTCGAGCCTCGACGCGCTGCGCACCGCGGCGACGAGCTTCGCCGCTTCGCTGATCGAGGCCACGACCTCCGGCACCGTGCCGAGCACGCTGATCACCACGGCGGGCACCAACCTCGCCAGCCTCACCGCCACGCTGAACTCGACGGTGGACGGCCAGGCCATCTTTGCCGGCATCAACAGCGCCGTGCAGCCCCTGACGACCTACGCGGCCGGCTCGCCCGCCAAGGCGGCGGTCGACGCGAGCTTCTCGTCGACCTTCGGCACGACGCAGGACTCGGCCTCGGCCTCGTCGATCACCGGCCCGCAGATGCAGAGCTACCTCGACGGCAGCTTCGCCGGCCTCTTCAGCTCATCGAGCTTCAAGGGGACCTGGTCTTCGGCGTCCGACACCGTGCCGAACGCGCAGATCTCGACCACCGAGTCGGTCGACACGTCCGTGAGCGCCAATTCCGAGCCGCTCCGTCAGCTCGCCCAGGCCTACACGATGCTGAAGGAGTTCGGCGGCACGAACTTCAGCTCGGACGCCGGACAGGCGGTCCTGGCCTCGGCCACCGCCCTCGTCTCCGCCGCCACGACGGGCCTGACGAACGCCCAGACGGGCATCGGCCTCTCGCAATCGGCCCTGTCGGACGCCGACGACCGCATGTCGAGCCAGATCGACTACCTGTCGACCCAATCGGGCGACCTCGTGAACGTCGACCCGTCCGTGCTGTCGACCCAGATCTCGGGCCTGCAGACGCAGATCCAGGCCTCCTACGAAATCACGTCCCAGCTCCAGCAGCTGAGCCTGGTCAACTACCTCAAGTGATCCGTTTCCGGGCCTGACGACCGTGGTCGTCCGGCCGAGTCTTGGGGGAAGGGGCGCGTCCGTCCGACGACGACCCTGGGAACATGTGATTCGCCTCGTCGAAGGATCAAGAATGTACCAGTTTTCCTACGCCGACATCCTCGCCGACGATGCCGACGACGCCCGCGCGCGCGAGCGGCAGGCGCTCGACCAGGCCGTGGCGCTGCTGCTCAACGCCTCCGAATACGCGCCGGGCTCCCCCCACGAGGTGAAGGCCGTCGAGTTCACCATCGAGCTCTGGGCCTTCTTCATCAAGGACCTCGTCCATCCCGGCAACGCCATGCCGGACGAACTGCGCGCCAACCTGATGTCGATCGGCCTCGGCGTGATGTCGGAATGCATGCGCATCGCGAGGGGCCAGTCGCGCGACCTGACCGGCATCGCCGAGATCTGCGGGATCATCCGCGACGGCCTGAAGTGAGGCCGAGCCATGCACATCACCCTGCGGGCCAACGAGAAGATCTTCATCAACGGCGCGGTCCTGAAAGTCGACCGCAAGACGTCCATAGAACTCATGAACGACGCGGTCTTCCTGCTCGAGGCCCACGTGATGATGGAGCGGGACGCCACGACGCCCCTGCGCCAGCTCTACTACATCGTGCAACTGATGCTCATCGAGGCGCGCGAGCGGTCCGAGAACCGCACGATGTTCACGGCCCACTGCATCGCCATGGCGAAGGTCTACGACGACGCGCCGATCCTCGAAGGCATCGACAAGGTCAGGGCGCTGGTGGGGCGCGGCCGCCACTTCGAGGCCCTGAAGGCCATCCGGGCGCTGCTGCCGGTCGAGGCCGCCCTCACCGGCCGGCCCCACGAGGCCACGGTGCGCATCAAGCCCTCCGCGGTGCCGCCGGTGCCGCTGGCGCAGGCCTGCTGAGGCGCCCCCCGCGCGCGGGACGACGCAAGCCCCGCGCAGGTCAGGCGCGGTAGACCTCACGGAGAGATCCATCGGGAGTGTTCCCCATGACGACCGTACCCCCCACCACCTCGTCCGGCGTGACCTCCACGGCCTCGTCGACCTCCGCCACCACCACGGCCTCCACGGCCGCGGCCGCCACGCTGAACTTCAACTCGTTCCTCCAGCTCATGGTCGCCGAGCTGCAGAACCAGGATCCCACCAACCCCACGGATCCGACCCAGTACCTGACCCAGATCTCGCAGATGTCGGGCGTCCAGCAGAGCGTCCTGACCAACACCAAGCTCGACTCGATGCTGACCCAGTCGTCCCTGACGCAGGCCGAGGGCGCCATCGGCAAGGTCGTGTCGTCGGCCGACGGCTCCACCACCGGCACGGTGCAGTCGGTGAAGCTCGCCAGCGACGGCAGCGTCACGGCGACGCTCGACACGGGGAAGACGCTGACGCTCGACAACACCGTCACGGTCGGTGCGGCCCTCGCCGCGGCGACCTCGTGAACGAGGCCGACGCCCTCGAACTGGTGCAGAGCACCATCTGGACCATCGTGCTGGCGTCGGGGCCGGCCATCGCCACCGCCATGGTGGTGGGCATCGTGGTGGCCCTGTTCCAGGCGCTGACCCAGATCCAGGAATCGACCCTCACCTTCGTGCCGAAGATCGTCGCCATGCTGGTGATCCTGACGCTGACGGCCTCCTTCATCGGCTCGCAGATGTTCCTGTTCACCGAGCAGGTCTACGCCCGGATCGAACGGGGCCACTGACACCGGCCGACATCGACGATGACTCGTCGATGTCGGGTTACGCCGCATGGGCGGCGGCGCGCATTCGCGCTTGCCAGCGGTCGAGAGTTTCGACCACTGATATGACACCGGCAGGGCTTCGCCGGTCGCGTCACCTCTGGCATTGCGCGCAGAAGAACGTCGACCGCCCCGATTGCACGATCCGCCCGATGACGCCCCGGCAGCCCGGATTGGGACAGGCCTCGTCCTCGCGGTCGTAGGCCCGGAACCCGTGCTGGAACGTGCCGAGTTCGCCGTCCGTGTGGCGGTAGTCCTTCAGCGTCGAACCGCCCGCCGCCACGGCCTCGTCGAGCACGGCCCGGATGGCGGCCGCCAGGCGCCGCGCCCGCGCCGTCGGCCGGCCGTCGACGCGCGCCAGGGTGCCGGCGGCGCGGCGCGGCGACAGGCCCGCGCGGTGCAGCGCCTCGCAGACGTAGATGTTGCCGAGTCCCGCGATCAGCCTCTGGTCGAGCAGCGCGGCCTTGAGCGGCGCCGCCTTCCCGGCCATCAGCCGCGCCAGCACGCCCGCGTCGAACGCCTCCCCGAGCGGTTCGACCCCGATGTCGCGAAACAGCGGATGGGCGCCGAAGGCGCCCCGCTCGACCAGGACCATGAAGCCGAAGCGCCGAGGGTCGTTGTAGGTGATCGTCATCCCGGTGTCGAAAGCGAAGCGGACGTGGTCGTGGGGGCTCTCGGCGCCCGCCGCCGCGGCGGCGCCCCGCCCGTAGTAGAACGACCCCGGGGTGCTCTCGACCACCGCGCCGCCGCCGCCGGCCAGCACCCGGAACGACCCCGTCATCCCGAGGTGGGCGGCCAGCACCGTGCCGTCGTCGAGGTCGATCACGAGGTACTTGGCGCGACGCCCCACGGCCTCGACGCGCCTCCCGCTCAAGCGCTCGGCGAAGCGATCGGGGAAGGGGAACCGCAGGGCCGCCCGGCGCTGGTCGACGCCCGTGAAGGTCGCGCCCGTCATGGCCTGCGCCAATCCGCGGCGGACGGTTTCGACTTCGGGAAGTTCCGGCATGGTGCTAAGTGAGGCCTCTCTCGTCCGTGAGATGGGTGCGGCACCGGCACGGCGCCAGTTCGCGCCGCTTCGTCCAGAAGGCCATGATGACCGCCCCGAAGCAGCCCCGGCCCGCCGCCACCGGTCCCTCCGCCGCGACGCCGGACGGCGGCCCCCGTCCCGGCCTCCCGGGCACCACCCATTTCGGCTTCGCCGACGTGGCGCTCGACCGGAAGCAGGGGCTGGTCGACGACGTGTTCCACAAGGTGGCGGAGCGCTACGACGTCATGAACGACGTGATGTCGGGCGGCCTCCACCGCGTCTGGAAGGATGTCCTGGTCGGCATGGTGAAGCCGTCGCGCTCGGCCCCTTTTCGCCACCTCGACGTCGCGGGCGGCACCGGCGACGTCGCCCGGCGCGTCGCCAGGGCGGGCGGCCCGCTCACGGAGGTGACGGTGCTGGACATCAACCCCGACATGCTGCGCGTCGGCCGCGACCGGCTCGCCGAGGGCGCGCGGGACTTCCGCTACGTGGCGGGCAACGCCGAGAGCCTGCCCCTGCCGCCGGGCCGCTTCGACGGATACACGATCGCCTTCGGCATCCGCAACGTGCCGCGCATCCCGCTGGCGCTCGCCGAGGCGTATCGGGTGCTCAAGCGGGGCGGCCATTTCCTCTGCCTCGAGTTCTCGGCCGTCGACGTGCCGGGGCTCGACCGGCTCTACGAGGCCTTCTCGTTCGCCGTCATCCCGCGCATGGGCAAGCTCGTGGCGGGCGATGCCGAGCCCTACCGGTACCTCGTGGAATCGATCCGGCGCTTCCCGGGTGTCGACACCTTCTCGGACATGATCGCGGAGGCGGGCTTCCGCCGCGTCGCGGCCACGCGGCTGACGGGCGGCGTGTGCACCATCCATTCGGGCTGGAAGCTCTGAGATCCCCATGCTGGCCACCGTCGGGCATATCGGCCGGCTGACCCGGGCCGCCTTCGTGCTGGCCCGCGAGGGTGTGTTCTCCGGGATCGACCCCCAGAACGTGCCGGTGGCGGCCCGCGCCCCCCTGGCGATGGCCCGCATGGTGGCGCGCCCGCGGGCCGGCGCGCAGGGCAGCCGGCTCGGCATCGCCATGGGCCGGCTCGGGCCCTCCTACGTCAAGCTCGGCCAGTTCCTGGCGACCCGGCCCGACCTCGTCGGCGGGGCGGCGGTGCGCGACCTCGAGGGGCTGCAGGACCGCGTCGCGCCCTTCCCGCGCGCCACCGCGGTGGCCATCATCGAGGCGGCCTTCGACCGGCCGCTCGACCAGACCTTCTCGGTCTTCGGCGAGCCCGTCGCCGCCGCCTCGGTGGCGCAGGTGCACCGCGCGCGCCTGACGGAGGGCCGCGGCGGGGGCGAGGTCGCCGTCAAGGTGATGCGGCCCGGCGTCGAGCGCCGCTTCCGGCGCGACCTCGGCGACCTCTACTTCGCGGCGCGCACCGCCCAGCGCCTCCTGCCGGAGGCGCGGCGGCTGAAGCTCGTCGAGGTCATCGACGCGCTGGCCCGCTCGGTCACGATGGAGATGGACTTCCGCATCGAGGCGGCGGCGGCGAGCGAGTTCGCCGAGAACGTCCGCGACGACCCTGATTTCCACATCCCCGCCATCGACTGGACCCTGACCGCCAAGGACGTGCTGACCCTCGAATGGGTCAACGGCACCTCGCTGACCGACGTGCCGGCGCTGCGCGAGCGCGGCTACGACCTGCCGGCGCTGGGCCGCACCGTCATCCAGTCCTTCCTGCGCCACGCCATGCGCGACGGGCTGTTCCACGCCGACATGCACCAGGGCAACCTCTTCGTCGACATCGAGGGGCGCCTCACCGCGGTCGACTTCGGCATCATGGGACGGCTCGGCCGCCAGGAGCGCCGGTTCCTGGCCGAGATCCTCTACGGCTTCATCACGCGCGACTACCTGCGGGTGGCCGAAGTGCACTTCAAGGCCGGCTACGTGCCGGGCCAGCACCGCGTCGAGGACTTCGCTCAGGCCATCCGCGCCATCGGCGAGCCGATCCACGCGCGGCGGGCCGACGAGATCTCGATGGCCAAGCTCCTCACGCTGCTGTTCGAGATCACGGCGCTGTTCGACATGAAGACGCGCGTCGAACTCGTCATGCTGCAGAAGACCATGGTGGTGGTCGAAGGCGTCGCCCGGACGCTCGATCCCCGGCTCGACATGTGGGACACCGCCGAGCCGGTGGTGCGCGGCTGGATCGAGGGCAACCTCGGCCCCGCCGGCAAGGTGGGCGACGCCACGTTCATGATCTCGTCGCTGGCGCGGGGCGCCCTCGGCCTGCCCGACCTGCTGCTGCGGGCCGAGAAGATCATCCTCAACCTCGAGAGCGCGCTGGAGGACGGCGGGCCGCTGTCGCGGGCGTCGATCGAGGCGGTGGCGGCGACCGAATCGACCCGCATGGCCTGGCTGGGCGGCGCCCTCTGGGTGATCGCACTCGGCGTGCTCTGGAAGGTCTTCATGGGCTGAGGACGCGGACGCCGCCGGCCGGGGCGGCGAAAAGTGAGCCTTATGCAACTCACCCGCCCTGTTTTGCGTCCGCAGGCCTGCGGGGACGCGCCCTCTCGATGGACAGGCACGGGCATCCGATGCAGGTTGCGCGCCACCTCCGTCGCGGTCGAACCGGGGCGCTACCTGCGGTCGAGCGAGCCATGAACGAACAGCTGTCCAAGCGAACCGCCGAGGCCGACAAGCGCGTCGGCGCCTGCGTGCGGGCCGCCCGCGTCAAGGCCGGGCTGAGCCAGTCCAGGCTCGCCGCGGAACTCGGCATCACCTTCCAGCAGCTGCAGAAATACGAGAAGGGCAAGAACCGGATCGCGGTCAGCACCCTGATGCTGATCGCCGACGCCCTGGCGTTGCCGGTGCAGAGCTTCTTCGACTCGATCGAGCGTCAGGCGAGCGACGGCAGCGACTGGTCCGACCTGCTCAGCAAGGACAATATCCGGTTGATCCAGGCCTTCTCCCACATCGGCGACCCGGAGGTCCGCCGCCGCATCATGAGCCTGATCCTCGCCGTGACCGAAGGCACCGACGACGTGGCCTTCCTGACCGAATCGGGCGTCGTGGCGCGTGGCGCGCTGACACTCTGACGCGCCTCCATCGGCCCGACTGCCCCGGGGGCCGTCAACCCTCTTCGACGTCCGTCGAGGCCCGGCCGCCACCGCGCTCCGGCGCCGCGGCGTCGATCCGGCCGGCGAGCTGGCCCAGGCGGCCCAGGAGCACGCCGAGGAAGATCAGAACGAGGCCGCCGACGAGGCACGTCACCTCGACGCCGAACTGCGCGTCGGTGGGCGAGTGGCGCGTGGTGATCACGCCGAAGACCACGATCATCACGCCGCAGACGGCGGCCAGGACAGCCACGGCGCGTCAGGTCGGGGCGGCCACCGCGGGGGCTGCCGCGGCCACCGCGGGGGCTGCCGCGGCCACCGCGGGAGGTGCCGCGGCCAGGCCCAGGGCGACCTCGCGGGACCGGTTGAGGCCCCCCATCACGTCGGCGAGATCGGGCTTGCGGGCGAGGTTGCCGGCATAGAGCGTCGCCGCCGCGGCGACGAGCCGGCCCCCGCGGCCGAGGAGCTCGTCGGCGAATTCCGTCATCCGCAGGTTCGGCCAGGCGATCGGCCGCATGGTGCGCACCCGCTCGGCGATCTCCATATCGCCCGCCCCGGGATCGGCCTGGGCGAGCAGCATCGCCATCGCGGCGGTGGAGCGCGAGATGCCCATGTGGCAATGCACCAGCATGTGGCCGTCCCCGTCGCCCTCCGCGGCGTCGCGCCCCCAGGCCAGGATGGCGGCGACGTCGTCGCGCCCCGGCAGCACGATCCCGTCGGCGGGCTCGATCTCGTCGTGGAAGCGCAGCACGAGGCGCCGGTGGTCGCCATAGCGGGAGAAGGCCGGATGGTCCTCGCGGTCGGGATCGAGGATCGAGAGGACGTGGGTGACGCCCCGGCCCGAATGGGCGTCGAGCTCGTCGAGCCCGCAGACGGTGTGGAGGGTGAAACGTCGCGCCATGGCGCGTGGCTAGCACGGCCCGCCGCCGCGTGCACCGTCGGAAAACCGCTGCGGCCACCGGGGCCGCGGATCCGGCGCGGGGCCGCGCCGATCACCTGGGCGCGACGCCCATCTCCCGCTTGCGCATTTCGGCGCGCCGGGCAAAAGTCACGGCCCTTCACGGCTTTGGCCGAAGGTCTCACCTCCGGGCCCCGCCTATCGTTCCGGGTCCCGGCATCGTTCGCCGAGGATCGGGCCCCGCCATGAAAGTCACTCTCGAACGCGCGGCCCTCCTCAAGGCGCTCGGGCACGTTCAGCGCGTCGTCGAGCGCCGCACCACCATCCCGATCCTGTCCAACGTGCTGGTGAGGGCGACGGGCGGCGGACTGCGCCTCAAGGCCACCGACCTCGATCTCGAAGTCACCGAGGAACTCCCCGCCGACGTGGCCCAGGAGGGCGGCACGACGCTGCCGGCCCACACGCTGCACGACATCGTCCGCAAGCTGCCCGACGGATCGCAGGTGACGCTCGACATGTCGGGCGACACGGGCCAGCTCGTCCTACGCTCCGGCCGCTCGCGCTTCCAGCTCCAGTGCCTGCCCGAGAGGGACTTCCCCGACCTCGCCGCGGGGGAGATGACCCACCGCTTCACGCTGCCGGCCGGCCAGCTCAAGCACCTGATCGACAAGACCTCCTTCGCGATCTCGACCGAGGAGACGCGCTACTATCTCAACGGCGTCTACCTCCACACGCTGGACCACGACGGCGCCACCATGCTGCGGGTCGTCTCGACCGACGGCCACCGGCTGGCGCGCGTCGAGATGCCGGCGCCGCAGGGATCGGCCGGCATCCCGGGTGTCATCGTGCCGCGCAAGGCGGTGGCGGAGATCCAGAAGCTGATCGAGGACCCGGCGGCCGACGTGGTGGTCGAGATGTCGTCGACCAAGATCCGCCTCACCCTCGGCTCGGTCGTGCTCACCACCAAGCTCATCGACGGCACATTCCCGGACTACGGCCGCGTGATCCCGGCCGGCAACGACAAGATGCTGGTCGTGCCCAAGAGCGCCTTCGCGGCCGCGGTGGACCGCGTCTCCACCATCTCGGCGGAGCGGGGCCGGGCCGTGAAGCTGGCGCTGAGCGACGGCAAGCTGGTGCTCAGCGTCAACAACCCCGATTCGGGATCCGCCACCGAGGAACTCGACGTCGAGTACGATTCGACCCCCTTGGACATCGGCTTCAACGCGCGATACCTGCTCGACATCACGGCCCAGCTCGACAGCGACACGGCGTTCCTGAAGCTGGCCGACCCCGGCTCGCCGACCCTGGTCCAGGACCGGGAGGGCGCCCCCGCCCTCTACGTGCTGATGCCCATGCGGGTCTGAGGCGGTCGGCGGCGCCGGATCCGTCGCGGGGTCGGCCGTCGCAGCCCGAAGGCGTGTCAGGGGATCTTCTTGCCGTCCGCCGCGAAGGTCTTGAGATAGGCCGTCACGTTGTCGATGTCGCTCTGCTTGGTCAGGCCGGCGAAGGTCATCTTGATGCCGGGGACCTTGCCCCGGGGATCCTTGATGTAGTCCTTGAAGGTCGCCTCGTCCCAGACGAGGCCGGAGCCCTTCATGGCCTCGGAATAGCTGTAGTCCGGCAGCGAGGCCGAATGCCGGCCGATGAGGCCGTTGAGCTCGGGCCCGACCGCGCCATGCGCGCCTTCGCCGATCTGGTGGCAGGCCCTGCACTTGTTGAATACCTTCTCGCCCAGGCTCGGGTCTCCGTTTGCCGGTGCGTCCTGCGCCGAGGCGGCGCCCGCCGCCAGCAGGCCCAACATCCCGATGAGGGCTCCCCTCGGCGCGATCATCTCTGGCATCTCCGTAGCGCGTGGCGGGGCGGCGTCCGGCGGACGCCAGGGCAGGCCGCCGCGAGGGCGCCTCTTCGGGCCGTTCTACCGCCCGCCGGCCACGCCCGTCCCACGGCATTCGCTGCCGACGCCGCGACAGGACGAAGCGTGCCCGGAGGGCACGGAGGGAATCAGGCTATCCGCACCGCCGAGGCTTCACCTCGGACCGTGGAGATCGCCGGACAGTGGCTGGATCTGACCTACCGGTGACCGCGCTTGGATGGCTTGCCTGGACGTGGCCTCGACGCCGACGGCCGTGGCGCATCAGCCACCGTGGGCGGCGTCGGGGCAGCCGGAGTGTCGGATTTCGGGAATAGGTCTCGCCCTTTGAGCAGTGCGCCGACTGCGACCACGATCCCACCAGTGCCTGCCATGACACCCGCCGCGACATCATGCTCCGTGACACCGAGAACAGTCGCCGATGCGACGATCGCCAGGAGCCCGATGGTCGCGGCGATCAGCGTCTCGCGCCGATAACCGATCTCCGACGACAGGGCTCGGCTCGCCATGTCGATGTCGTGTTCCTGTTGCCTGACGGCCATCGCCAGGATCTCGCGTGGAGCTTCAGTGTAGGTAGACCCATAAGCGGCGAAGGTGGCCGGGTCTGGCAGTGGTCCGACATGCCGGTACAGGAACGCCGTCATCTCCTGCCGGCGTGCCTCTGGCAGGGCATCCAGGTTGTCCATGATCTCGGCGACGACTTCGGGCTCGGCGGTCTTGAACTGGCGCCCTTCGGTGTCGCCTTCAACCGGCATGATGATCAGGCTGCTCGCTGAGCTTGACCATGCTCGACCCGATCAGCCGACCTACAGTGGCCCACGAGTCGGCGAGCTGGGCTGGACGGGTGGTCAACGGTGACGGCCTTGCCGCCTCGGCGATCGTGTCGCCCAGCCCGCCGAAAGCCCGAACGACGTCGAACACGGCGTGACGGTCTTCCGTGGTCCGCGCTCGTTTCAGAGCCCAAAGGAACAGGCGCGCACGCATCGGATCTTCCGCTGTCAGTCGGGCCACCATCTCGACCAGGTGCACGCGTGAGTTCGGGGGACTGATGATGTCCCGATCGACCGGCCATGAACGGCTGGATGCGGGACGAACCCGGACGGCTCCTCGTTTCTTCACGGTGGCCCTCCTTGCCCGGGTCAGTCAGAATCAAGAGATCGTTCAACCTTCGGCGAACGTCAACGGTCCCGCTTGACGCCCGATGAAATGCCGGCTGACGGTGATCGGGGTGGGGCGAGCTGGCATCGATGCGGAAAGCCTCGCGGCTCTTCGACGGCGGACGATGCCTCGTTTCCATTCGCCTTCACCCGAGAGATCCTCGGAGGAAGCTTCGAATGGAAGGGAGGGATAGACGGCTGAGACGATCGGCGCGGTCGGAGGATGCGCACTCGCGACCCCCACAGATTCGTAATCTGGTGCTCGATCCCGCTGCCACGACGTCACCGACGCGACGTCTTCATTCACAGGTGAAGCGTCGAGCCGACACAGGGTGCTCCGTCAGTAGCCATGGCGCCGTCTGGACTCTTCGATCAGCTTGACGGCCTGTGCTTCGTGTCCCGACTGACAAAGTTCGGTGGCGCGGCCGATCTCGTCTTGGATCTTGTCGAAGACCGGGGCGTCCATGTGGCCGCCCTGGTTCTCGCGGGCCGCGAATCCCTGCCAGCGATCGATCACACCCGCACAACCGTCGCCGTCAGCCGAGGAGGTTTGAGCTGCTGCAGGCGAGGTCGTGGCGATCGACGCGATCATGACAGCGGCGAGGGCGAGGCGCATGGGAGGGGGCCGGTCGTCGATTGCGGGAGCTGCCGCGGCGCCGAGTGCCGGGCAATCAGGGCTGAAAGAAGGACCGTCGCGATGATGGTGCGGGCGGGGCCGGCAAGGCAGGCCGGCCTCGGTCAGAGGGAACTCTGCGCCGCGATCATCAGACGGGCTTGCGCCTCGTAGGCACGCCATTGAGGGACGGCGGCGGTCGGCTCGACCGCCGCCCCGTCCGGCATTGCGGTCGGGGCGATGGTCGCGTCGGGGTCACGCCCGTCGGCCTTGCAGATCTCCCGCGCGAGGGTTTCGGCCTGTTCCAACGCAGCAGCTCCGAAGCCTGGGGAAGACGGTCACGGTCACGAAGGCCACTCGCCTGGCGTCCCGCGTGGTTTTCGATCCGGATGTCCGAAAGCGGGACCGAGACGAGAGAGAACCAAGTGCCTCAGACGATTGGCGCGGTCGGAGAGATTCGAACTCCCGACCCCCAGATTCGTAGTCTGGTGCTCTATCCAGCTGAGCTACGACCGCGCGATCGACGGCTCGTCACGAGCCCATCGGAGGGGCGCCCGGAGGCACCGCAGGAGCGTCCACTACGGCGTCTCGGGGGGCTTGGCAACAGGTTTCTGCCGCCCTGGCCGGGCCGGTCGGGGCAGGTGTTTCACGGCGGCCACAGGTTCACCTTAACCGTCGCCGTGGGGCGACGACCGCCCTGAGATGTGAAACAAAGCCATGTTTCGGCCATTCTAGGTCGCATCGTCCCGCAGCGCAGCAAGCCGAACGCGGCGCTGCATCCCACGGCCGGAAAGAATCCGAGAAAACGCGCCTGATGTCACTCGCCGCCCAAGTCGCCGCCCCCGTCGGCAGGTCTTCCCTGTCCGACGTGACCGGCCTCGACGCCGCCGTCGCGCGGGCGACGTCGGCCCTCCTCGACGAGCAGCGTGCGGACGGCCATTACGCCTTCGACCTCGAAGCCGACGCCGCGATCCCGGCCGAGTACGTCCTCGTCAAGCATTTCCTGGGCGAGCTCGACCCCGAGATGGAGCGACGCACCGCCAATTACCTGCGCCGGATCCAGGAGCCGCACGGCGGTTGGCCGATGCTGGCCAAGGGCCAGCTCAACATGTCGGCCAGCGTGAAGGCCTATTTCGCCCTGAAGATCGCCGGGGACCCGATCGACGCGCCCCACATGGTCAGGGCGCGCGAGGCGATCCTGGCGCACGGCGGCGCCGTGACGATGAACATCTTCACCCGCATGATGCTGGCCTTCTTCGAGATCGTGCCGTGGAGCGCGGTCCCGGTGATGCCGGTCGAGATGATGCACGCGCCGGGCTGGTTCCCGATCAACATCTGGCGTTTCAGCTACTGGGCGCGCGACACGGTCGTGCCGCTGCTGGTCCTGATGGCCAAGAAGCCCCGCGCCGCCAATCCGCGCCGCATCGACATCGACGAACTGTTCCACGTGCCGCCGCGGGCCGTAAAGCGCTGGCCCAAGACCGCCAACCAGGTCGGCTTCTGGGGCGCCTTCTTCGTCGGCCTCGACCGGGTGCTGCGCGTCGCCGAGCCGTTCTTCCCGAAGAAAAGCCGCGACTCCGCCATCGCCAAGGCGGTCGAGTTCCTGCGCGAGCGGCTGAACGGCGACGACGGCGTCGGCGCCATCTATCCGTCGATCGCCTACACGGTGATGATGTTCCACGTGCTCGGCGTGCCCGAAGAGCATCCCGACATGATCATCGCCAAGGCGGCGCTGGAGAAGCTTGTCGCACGCAACGGCGAAGAGGCCTTCTGCCAGCCCTGCCTGTCGCCCGTCTGGGACACCGTGCTGGCCGCGCATGCGCTGCTCGAATCCGCCTGCGACGAGAGCGACGGCGCCGAGCGGGCGCTCGACTGGCTGCTGCCCCTCCAGGTCCTCGACGTGAAGGGCGACTGGGCCTACCGCCGTCCCGACCTCCGGCCCGGCGGCTGGGCCTTTCAGTACAAGAACGACCATTACGTCGACCTCGACGACACGGCCGTCGTGGTCCTGGCGATGGACCGCGTCCGCAACAGGACCGGCACGCGCCGCTTCGACACCGCCATCGCGCGCGCGGTCGAGTGGGTGGTGGGCATGCAGAGCACGAACGGCGGCTGGGGCGCCTTCGACGTCGACAACACGTCCTACTACCTCAACCACATCCCCTTCGCCGACCACGGCGCGCTGCTCGATCCGCCGACGGCCGACGTGACGGCGCGCTGCCTGTCCATGCTGGGCCAGCTCGGCGAGACGGCGGGGACGAACGAGGCCGTGCGTCGCGGCGTCGCCTACCTCCTCGAGGACCAGCACCCCGAGGGGAGCTGGTTCGGGCGGTGGGGGATCAACTACGTCTACGGCACGTGGTCGGTGCTCTGCGCCTTCAACGCGGTCGGCGTCGATCCGTCCCACCCCGCCGTCCGCCGCGCCGTCGCGTGGCTGCTGCGGATCCAGAACGACGACGGCGGCTGGGGCGAGGCGGACGCCGGCTACGGACTCGACTACATCGCCTACCAGCCCGCTGAGACCACGGCGTCGCAGACCGCCTGGGCCACGATCGGGCTGATGGCGGCGGGCGAGGTCGACCATCCTGCCGTCGAGCGCGGCATCGCGTTCCTCGAGGCCAACCAGGGCGACAACGGCTTCTGGGAGGAACCGCACTACACCGGCACGGGGTTCCCCCGGGTGTTCTACCTGCGCTACCTCGGCTATTCGAAGTTCTTCCCGCTCTGGGCCATGGCCCGCTACCGCAACCTGAAGCAGGGCAACACCGCCACCGTCCTGCACGGGATGTGATCGGCGGCCGTCCTCCGACCGGGCACGGCGCATCGGGGCCGCCGGCGGCCGTCACGGGTGGGCTCAAGTCTTGCTCCCGCCGCAAAGAACCACGAGGTGACCGCCGATCGGGGCCCATGGCGCGGCGGTCCGCGGTCGAGGCGCTGCCGGAGAGGGATGGTCGTTGAGAGTTGCCCGTTGGGATCCCGCCAGTCGCGGCGACATCTTCGCCTATTACGCCGAGTTGAGGCACCATTCGCCGGTGATCCGGGCCGAGATCCCCACCCGCGGGACGGGTTGGGTCGTGACGCGCTACGAGGACGTGCTGAAGGTCCACAAGGATCCGCGCTTCTCGACCGACCCCCGCAACGCCAGGAAGACGCCGCTCTTCGGCTTCGGCGGGCCCTATGCGCCCAAGCTCATCAAGCTCGTCGGCGCCTCGATGGTCAGCGTCGACGATCCCGCCCATGCGCGGCTGCGCCGGCTCGTCTCCAAGGTCTTCACGCCGCGCTCCGTCGCCGACATGGGCCCGTGGATCGCCGGCATGGTCGACACGCTGCTCGATGCCGCCGCCGCCCAGGGCGATGTCGACCTGATGGCGGGCTTCGCCCTGCCCCTGCCGCTGCGGGTCATCTCCGAGATGCTCGGCATACCGGAGGACCTGCGGCTCGCCTTCCACGACCAGGTCGTCCGGCTCATCGAGGTCAACGACAAGCCGGTGCGCCGCGCGATGCGCTGGCTGCCCGCCATGCCGAAGCTCCTGCGCTTCTTCGAGGACCTGATCGAGCTGAAGCGCCGCGAGCCCGACGACAAGCTCATCACGCGGCTCATCGCCGTCGAGGAGGAGGGGGACCACCTCAGCCGCGACGAGCTGATCGGGATGATCTTCCTGCTGCTCTTCGCCGGCCACGAGACGTCGGTGAACCTCATCGGCAACGGCCTGATGGCGCTCCTCGACCACCCCGACCAGATGGCGGCCCTGCGCGCCGACCCGTCGCTCATGGACGGCGCCGTCGAGGAGTTCTTCCGCTACACCAACCCCGTCGAGCACGGCACGCCACGGTTCGCGCTCGAGGACCTCGAGATCGCCGGCACGCGGATCGCCAAGGGCGACATGGTGGTCCTGCTGCTCGCCGCCGCCAACCGGGACGAGACGGTCTTCGCCGAGCCCGACCGGTTCGACATCAAACGCGGCGACAACAACCGGCATCTCGCCCTCGGCTTCGGGCTGCACTATTGCCTGGGGTCGTCGCTGGCCCGGCTCGAGACCAGGATCGCGCTGAACGTCCTCCTGCGCCGCTTTCCCGACCTCGCGCTGGCGGTGCCGCGCGGGTCGGTGAGATGGCGTCAGGCGACGGGGCTGCGCGGCCTCGTCACGTTGCCGGTGCACCTCGGCGCCGATGCGGCGGCGGGCGACGCCGTCTTCGCCGGCGGCTCCTGCCTCGTCACCCCGCTGGAACCGGCCTCGACTGCGCCGGGCATCCCTGCCGGGCCCGGTCCCCTCAGCCGAACCCCGCCAGGAGACGCGTCGCCAGGGTCAGCCGCTCGTGGGACGTGTCCGATGGCTGGGCATAGATCAGACGCTCCCCTTTCAGCGTCAGCCGGTCCCGAAACGTCGCCGACGCCCGGCCGACGAGATCCGCCGCAGTCACGTTCGGCCTGAGGTCGAGCGCGATGGCCTTCGGGCCGGCCTCGACCTTGGCGATGCCGAGCGACCGGCACAGCGCGCGGAGCCGCACGCGCTCGAGCACGTCGAGGACGTCGGGCGGCGGCGGGCCGAAGCGGTCGGCGAGTTCCTCGGCGATGGCCTCGGCCTCCTGGGGCTCGGTCACGCGCGAGAGCCTGGCGTAGAGGTTCAACCTCAGCTCCGGCTCGGGGATGTAGTCGGCGGGCAGTGAGCCCGCGCGGTCGATGCGGATCTCCGGCGACCAGTCCTCCACCACTTCGCCCTTGGCCTCGCGGATGGCGAGGCTCATCAGGTGCTGGTAGAGGCCGAGGCCGATCAGCTTGAGGTGGCCGGCCTGTTCCTCGCCCACGAGGTCGCCGGCGCCGCGCAGGTCGAGGTCCCGCGCCGACAGCGCCAGGCCGGCGCCGAGCTTGTCGAAGGCGGCGAGGCTCTGCAGGCGCCGCATCGCGGCGTCCCCCACGTCCTCTGCCTCCGTCATCAGATAGCAGAGGCCCTGGCGGCGGCCGCGGCCGACCCGGCCGCGCAGCTGGTGGAGCTGGGACAGACCGAACAGCTCGGCGCCCGCCACGATCATGGTGTTGGAGCGGGGCACGTCGAGGCCGCTCTCGACGATGGAGGTGGCCACCAGCACGTCGCCGTCGCCGTCGGCGAAATCCACCATGGCGGCGTCGACCGCCTCCGGCGAGAGCCGGCCGTGGGCCGAGAGGATCGCCAGCTCCGGGCACGCCTCCGCCAGGGCGGCGGCCAGGCGGTCCAGCCCCTCGATGCGCGGCACCACCACGAAGCTCTGGCCGCCGCGCGCCTTCTCGCGCATCAGCGCCCCCTTCACGGTGGCGAGGTCGTAGGGGGCCACCAATGTGCGGATAGGGCGGCGGCGCGCCGGCGGCGTGGCGATGACGCTGAGATCCTGGAGGCCGACCAGGGCCGATTGCAGCGTCCGCGGGATCGGCGTCGCCGTGAGGGTGAGGACGTGGACGCCCGCGCCCCGCTCGCGCAGCTTGGCTTTCTCGGCCGCGCCGAAGCGCTGCTCCTCGTCGATCATCAGGAGGCCGAGGTCCTTGAACGCCACGTCCTCCGCCGCGACCGCGTGGGTCCCCACGACGAGGCGCACCGAACCGTCGGCGAGCCCGGCCTTCACGGCCGCGGCCTCCGCCGGCGAGGTCAGGCGCGACAGGTGGCCGACGCCGATGCCGAGTTCGGCGAAGCGCTTCGTGAAGGTCTGGACGTGCTGGCGCACCAGGACCGTGGTGGGCGCCACCAGCGCCACCTGGCGGCCGGCCAACACCGCCACGGCGGCGGCGCGCAGCGCCACCTCGGTCTTGCCGAAGCCGACGTCGCCGACGACGAGGCGGTCCATCGGCCGGCCCGAGGCGAGATCGGCGAGCACGGCCGCGATCGCCTCCGCCTGGTCGGGGGTGGGCGGGAAGGGGAAGCGGGCCGTGAAGGCGCGGTAGGCGGCGGCGGGCGCCTTCAGCACCGCGGCATCGGTCTCGTTGCGGGCGCGGGCCAGGGCCACGAGGGCGCGGGCCGCGACGGCGATCTCGCCCCAGATCCGCTGGCGCCGCTTCGACCAGCCGTCGTCGTCGAGCCGGTCGAGGCGGATGGCGTCGCCGGGCGCGCCGTAGCGCCACAGCAGGTCCAGCCCCTCGACCGGGGCCAGGAGGTCGGCCTCCTTGGCGTAGTCGAGCCGCACCGTGTCGCGCGCCCCGGCGGCGTCGGACTGGAGCGTCTCGATGGCGCGCAGCACGCCGACGCCGTGGTCGATGTGGATGACGGTGTCGCCGATGGCGAATTCGCCGTCGCCGGTGTGCCAGGGCACCGGGGCGGCGTGGTGGTGATGGTGATCGGCGCGGTGCGCCTTGTGCCCCAGCAGGTCGGCGGCGCAGACCATCGTGATCCCGGCCTCGTCGTCGACGAACCCGTGTTCGGCCGAGAGCGGCAGGGTCAGGATCTGGCCAGGCTCCGCCGCGTCGACGTCGGCCCAGCACGCCGCCTCGACCGGTCCCGCGCCCGCCCCGTCGGCCGCCGCCCCGTCGCCCGCCCCTTTGGCGAGCGCCGCACGGTCGCGCGCCGTCGCGCCCGCCAGGACGATGCGGTGGCCGGCCTCGGCCTTCGCCTGGAGGAAGCCGGTGAAGAGCTTTCGGGCGCCGGACTTGGCGTGGAACTGCGGGACGGAGACGGCGGGCTCGCCGCCCGGCAGGGGCTTCAGCCGGCGCTTCGACGCCGCCTTCCACTCCGCCGAGGTGAGGTAGAGGGCCTCGACGGGGAGGGGCTTCGGGCCGCCGCTGCGAGCCCTGCTCTCGGCCGCCTCCCTGTGATGCTCGCCGGCCTGGCCCAGGATGTCGTCGCAGCGCGCCGCCGCGGTGGGTTCGAGGATCAGGCTCGCGCCGGGCAGGAGGTCGAAGACGGTGCGCAGGCTCGGGTAATGCTCCGACAGCCGGTGTTCGAGGCCCGAAACGCGCATCACGGGTTCGCCGCCCTCCGCCGCCAGCACGGTCGACACCGGGCCGAGCGAGAGGCGGTCCACGCCGTCGACCGATCTCTGGGTGGCGGGGTCGAACGGGTGGATGGCGTCGATCCGCCCGGCCGCGATCGTCAGGCGATAGGGCGCGGGGCCGGGCGGAAAGACGTCGACCACCTCGCCGCGCAGGGCGAACTCGCCGTGATCGTCGACCCGGTCGTCGTGGCGGTAGCCGAAGCGCTCCAGCGCCGCCCGCAGGTCGTCGGGCACGACGACATCGCCGACCGCGAGGTCGATCGACGCCGCGGCGGCTTCGGCGGGCGGCAGGCGCTGCAGGGCCGCCTCCAGCGTCGTGACCAGGACGGCGCCGCCGCGCGGGGCCTTCGCGGCCGCATGGGCGTCGAGGCGACGCAGCGCCGCCATGGTCCGCCCGAGGATGTCGGGCGAGGGCGAGGCCCGGTCGTAGGGCAGGCAGTCCCAGGCGGGGATGAACGCCACGGCGGCGTCGGGCGCCAGCTCCGCCAGGAGGTGGGCGACGCCTTCGGCGCGGTGATCGCCCGAGGCCACGTAGATCAGGCTCGTCCCGCGTGCCGCGAAGGGAAGCAGCCGCACGGCTGCGAGGGCGACGGGGAGCTTGGACATCGGGACTCTCGAACACGCGCGGGCCACCGATGGGATGGCCCTCGCTCGGGCGACGCTTTCGCCGAGCGCGGCCCGGCGGAGTCCCCAACGCGTCCGATTAGCCCCGGTTCGGGCGGCTCGCTCCGGCGGACCGCGTGTCGCAGACCCGCCCCGCGGCCGCCCCCGTCAGTGCACGCTGACGGTCTGGAGCTGGTTCTCCGACGCGTTGGCGAGCGCGGTCTCGCGGCTGTCGGTCAAGAGGATCGGCACGCCGTCGGCGCCGAGCAGCATGTAGAGGTCGAGCCCCGGCTGGATCGAGGGCGCCTGCGGGAACAGGGCCGGGACCTCGTCCGATCGGATCGCCTTCACGTAGGCGATGGCGCCCTGGCCGAGGTGGGCGAACTCGTCGGTCGACAGGGGCAGCTCTGACTCGGACATGGTGACCCTCATACGCTTGGTGATCGGATGGCGACCGTTCGGACGGCGCGACCCGTCGGCCGCACCGCGATCGTGACCGACAGGAGGCCGCGGTCGAGATCGGCACCGACGACGTCGAGGCCGCAGGCCAGGCGGAAGACCCGGCGAAAGCGGCGGGCCGCGATGCCCCGATGGGTGAACCGGGCAGGGTCGACGTCGCCGCTCCCCTCTCCGGCGATCGAAAGCTGGTCGCCCGCGACCGTGATTTCAAGCCGCTCGGGGGCGAAGCCCGCCACCGCGAGGACGAGCCGCAACCCGTCGCCCTCCGGGCTCGCGACGCGCAGCAGATCGTAGGGTGGGTAGGCGTCGGGCGTGCCGGCCGCGGCGTCGGGGGCGCGTTCGAGCCCGTGGAGATGGAGGACGAAGGTGGCGCGACGGGCGATGCCTTGCGTGGCGCGGTCCGCGGCCGCGGCGTTCACGCGATGCCCTGCGGGGAGGACCGGCGGAACACGGTCGGAGCTGGTCGTGCGGGCGGTGTCATCGTGGTCGAGCCTAATCGGTAAACCCTTACGCAATCGCCCGCCAAGGTGTCGCAACCTCCGGCACGGGGGCCGGCGCCGCCGCGGTCCGGGTCACCGCCCCCCGAGCGCCCGCGTCGCCAGCACGGCCGCCGAGGCCCTGTTCTCGACGCCGAGCTTGGCGAAGATCGTCTCGAGGTGCTTGTTCACCGTCCGGGGCGCGAGGTCGAGGATGGCGGCGATGTCGCGGTTGCTCTTGCCCCGCGCGATCCACAGCAGCACCTCGGCCTCGCGCGCCGTCAGGGGAAAACGATCCTGCAGCACCTCGGCGTCCGGGCGCCCGTCGTGCAGGCTGACGCGGAACAGCACCTCGCCCGCCCCGGCGGCGCCGAGGCGCGCGAAGATCAGCGCGGTCCGCTCGTCGGCCGCGGCGGCGTGCAGCGGCTCGGAGGCGGTGCGGCTCGCCAGGAGCCGCCCGCCGAGGTCGGCCGGGACGCCACCGTCGCCCGGCCAGGCCGCGTCGAGCAACGCCGCGGCGCCCGGGGTCGACCACAGCAGCGCGCCGGCGCCGTCCACCGCGACGAGCGACGCACCGGACGTGTCGAGCGCCGCCCGCGCGCTCCGGGCCGCGCGCGCATTCGCGAGGTGGACGCGGATGCGCGCCAGCAGTTCGTCGAGCCGGATGGGCTTCGTGACGTAGTCGACCCCGCCGGCGTCGAGCCCCGCCACCACGTGTTCGCTCTCGGAGAGCGCCGTCATGAAGATCACCGGGACATGGGCGGCCGGCCCGTCCTTCAGGCGCCGGCAGGTCTCGAACCCGTCCATGCCGGGCATCATGGCGTCGAGCAGCACGAGGTCCGGCACGAGGCGGCCGACGAGCGCCAGGGCCTGGGCGCCGCCCGTCGCCACCAGCGCCGTGATGCCGGCCCGCTCCAGCGCCTCCGTGAGGAAGCCGAGCGTGTCGGGCGTGTCGTCGACGACCAGCACCGTGTCGCGGGACGTGCCGGGGCCGGTCACGACGGCGTTCCCTCGGTCTCGCGCAGCGTGTCGAGGAGGTGCGACAGGCCGTCGAGGTCGAAGCGGGCCACGCGCTCGCGCAACGCCGCCACGAGCGGGGCCTGGGCGGGGTCGGCCTCCACTATCTCGGCGAGCTTGCCCTCGATGCCGCGGACGTAGCCGATCGAGGCGAGGCGCTTCAGTTCCCCCACGTCGGCGGCGGCCGGGTGGCGCGCGTCGGCCGGGGCCGGGGTGGCCCCGGCCGTCTGCGGGGCGCCGTCCATCCAGTCGAGCCCCAGCAGCGATCCCACGACGTCGATGAGCGACGCGAGGTCGAACGGCTTCGGTAGGACGGCGTCGTGGTCGGCGTCGTGGTCGGCGCCGCCCGCGGCCGCGCCGCCCTGCGGCGATCCCTCCCCGAGGGTGGCCGACATCATGAGGATCGGCGCCGCGAGCCCGCGGTGCCGGAGCGCCCGGGCCAGGGTCCAGCCGTCCATCCCCGGCATCGAGACGTCCAGCACGAAGAGGTCGGGCAGGACGTCGGCCAGCAGCGACAGGCAGGTCGGCCCGTCGCGGGCGCTCAGCACCGCGAAGCCGAGAGGCTCCAGGATGGCCCGCAGCAGCACCGGCTGCTCGGGATCGTCGTCCACCACCATCAGGGTCCGGCGCCGGCCGCGATAGCCCGCGACGGCGCGGGGTGCCGCCGCGAGGGCCGGCGCCGCCGCGGCCGCCAGCATGAGGCGCAGCCGGAACAGCGAGCCGCCGCGGCCCGGCGGCGGGTCGAGCACCGCGATCTCGCCGCCCATCAGCTCGGCGAGCAGCTTGGTGATGGTGAGCCCGAGCCCGAGGCCCGGCACGGCGTCGGCGCGCGCCTGCGGCCCGCGGTCGAAGGGCTCGAAGATCCGGGTGCGGTCCTCGGCGGCGATGCCGGGGCCGCTGTCCGACACGTCGAGGGTCGCCACTTGGTTGCGGTAGGCGACCGAGAGCGCGACGTGGCCGGCGCCGGTGAACTTGATGGCGTTCGACAGCAGGTTGATGAGGATCTGGCGCAGCCGTTTCTCGTCGGTGCGCACGGCGGCCGGCAGGGCGTCGAGCCCGGTGACCCGGAAGTCGAGGCCTTTCGTCGAGGCCTGCAGGCGGACCATGTCGACGAGGCCGGCGAAGAACTCCGCCGTGCGCACGCGGTCGGAGCGGATCTGCAGCCGCCCCGCCTCGATCTTGGACACGTCGAGCAGCCCGTCGATCAGGCCCGAGAGGTGCTCGGCCGAGCGGCGGATCACCCTGACGCCGTTCTGGCGCCCGGGCGGCAGATCGCCGTCGCGCTCGAGGAGCTGGGCGTAACCCAGGACCGCGTTGAGCGGCGTGCGCAGCTCGTGGCTCAACCCCACGACGTAGCGGCTCTTGGCGGAATTGGCCGCCTCGGCGCGGTCCCGCGCGCGCTGCAGCTCGGCGTCGGTGCGGCGGTGGGCGTCGATCTCGGCGAGCAGGAGGGCGGTCTGGCGGGCGGACTCGTCCTGGGCGGCGCGGCGGCTCTCGCCCGCCAGCGTGAAGAACCAGGCGAGCACGCCCGACACGATCGACAGGATCGCGAAGGCGGCCCACAGGGTGCGGTCGACGACGGGCCGGATGGCGGGGCCGGTCGCGGCGGCGCCGACGTCGATCAGCAGCAGGACGAGGCTGATCACCGCCACGAAGCACAGGAAGGTGGCGCCGAACTGCACGGCGGAGCGGCTGAGCCGCGCCGCCCAGCGCCGCGGCAGCAGCGCCTTCACGGCCGCGGTCCCCTGGACCAGCGCGGTCGCCCGCGGCTTGCAGAGGTCGCCGCAGCGGGCGTCGAGCGAGCAGCAGAGCGAGCAGATCGGCCCCGCATAGGCGGGGCAATGGGCCATGTCCTCCGGCTCGAAGGCGTGGTCGCAGATCGAGCAGGTGATGGACGACAGCCCGCCCCAAGCGGCGCGGGGTTTGCGGGCGAGGTAGTAACGCCCCCCCGTCAGCGCCGCGAGGCCGGGTGCGGCGAGGAGCGAGGTCGCCAGCGCCACGAAGGGCGCCAGCGCCGCGACGGCCTCGCCGAAGAGCCCCGCCGCGGCGAGGAGCGCCACGAGGGTGGCGAGCGCCATGGCGCCGCAGCCGACCGGGTTGATGTCGTAGAGGTGGGCGCGCTTGAACTCGATGCCGGGCGGGGAGAGGCCGAGCGGCTTGTTGATGGCGAGGTCCGCCACGACCGCGCCGAGCCACGCCACCGCCACGACGGCGAAGAGCGACAGGATGCGCTCCAGCGCCGCATAGATGCCGAGCTCCATCAGCAGGAGCGCGATGGCGACGTTGAACACCAGCCAGACCACGCGGCCGGGATGCGAGTGGGTGAGGCGGGAGAAGAAGTTCGACCAGGCGAGCGACCCCGCATAGGCGTTCATCACGTTGATCTTCAGCTGCGACACGACCACGAAGCCGGCGGTGAGGAGCGCCACAGCCTCCGGCCAGCGCAGGACGTGGCCGAAGGCGAGCCGGTACATCTCGGCCGGGTCGGCCGCGTGGTCGGGCGACACGCCGGCGCGGAGCGCCATGACGGCGAGGAGGGAGCCGAACAGGAGCTTGGGCGCGCCGAGCACGATCCAGCCCGGCCCGGCGGCGAGGAGCGACAGCCACCAGGCCCGCGCGGCGCGGCCCCGCGCCGGGCGCGCCGGCAGGAAGCGCAGCACGTCGACCTGCTCGCCGATCTGCGGCATCAGCGCCAGGATCACCGAGGCGGCGCCGCCGAACCGCTGCAGGTCGAGGCCGTCGCCCGACCCCGGTGGGGCCGAGAGGCCCGCGAACTGCGTCCAGCCCACGACGGCGGGCCAGTCCTGCCAGACGATGAAGCCGACAGGAAGCAGGTTCAGCCCGATCCACAGCGGCTGCGTGAGCAGCTGGAAGCGGCTGATCCAGGCGATGCCATGCGTCACGAGCGGGATCACCGCGACGGCGCTGACGAGGTAGCCGAGCGGCAGCGGCAGGCCGAAGAACAGCTTCAGCGCCGTCGCCATGATCGACCCCTCGATGGCGAAGAGCATGAACGTGAAGGTGGCGTAGACCAGCGACGTGATGGTCGAGCCGATGTAGCCGAAGCCGGCGCCCCGCGTGAGGAGGTCGACATCAACCCCGTAGCGCGCCGCGTAGGCGCTGATGGGCAGGCCGGTGAGGAACAGCACCGCGCCGACCACGATCGTGGCGGCCAGCACGTTGGAGAAGCCGTAGGTCAGCGTGACGCTGCCCCCGATGGCCTCCAGCGCCAGGAACGAGATGGCGCCGAGCGCCGTCTGCGACACGCGCGACGACGACCAGCGCCGCGCCCCCTTGGCGGTGAAGCGCAGCGCGAAGTCTTCGAGCGTCTCGTCGGCGACCCAGCGGTTGTAGGCGCGCCTGACGGGCAGGATCCTCTGGCGTCCGGTCATGTCTCCGTCCCCGGGCGCTGACGCCTCCGGCGCGTCCGCCGCGTCAAAGGAGGCGGGCCCGCGCGGCTCGGCGCTGCCGCGGCGGGCCATGCAGGTTATGGGCCGAAGGCGGGGCCGCGCAAAGACGGCGGGTCAGCGGCCGTCGACCGCCGCGGCGACCTCGCCCGACAGGTCGGGCAACCCCTCGCAGCAGTCGCCGATGACGGCGAGCAGCGCCTTGACGCGCGCCGGGACGACCCGGCAGCGCTGGACGCGCCCCTCACGGGCCTGGACCATCAATCCGGAGGCGGCGAGCTGCGCGAGGTGATGGGCCAGGGTGGAGCGCGGGATGGCGAGGCGCTCGGCGATCTCCCCCACGCTCAGCCCGGCATCACCCGCCCGCACCAGCAGGCGGAAGGCTTCGAGCCGCTGCGGGTGGCCGAGGTCGGCGAGACATCGCGCCGCTTCGGCGAAGCCGAGCTCCATCAGCCGCAGCCCCGCAGCGAAGGCCGGTAGCGGGGGCGCGGCGCGAAGGGCGACCCGGGCCACGGCATGCCGGACCGGACGGAGGCGTCGATCGCCGAACGGTCGAGGCCCATGTCGTCGAGCATGCGGTCGCTCAACGCGTCCAGCACCGCGACGGCGCGATGCCGCGCCCAGGCGGTCTCGGCGACCTCGCGGCAGAACGTCAGGATCTCCCACATGGCCCGTCTCCCGGTCGCTTGACGACATAACTAAAAATGTAGTTACATAATCCCGGTGTCAAGTGGGGAGGTCGATCCGATGGGGGATCTGATGGGAGGCGGACCGTCCACCGGCAGCTGCCTGTGCGGCGCCGTGCGGTTTTCGGTCGAGGGGCCGCTGCAGAGCGTCACGACCTGCCACTGCGCCATGTGCCGGCGCTCGGTCACCAGCGTCGGCGCCTACACGGCCTGCGCGGCCGGCGCCCTCACGATCGAGGGCCGCAAGCTGCGCTGGTTCCGCTCCTCCCCGGTGGCGGAGCGCGGCTTCTGCTCCCTCTGCGGATCGCAGCTGTTCTGGCGCCGGTTCGGCGCCGACAAGGTCTCGATCTCGGCCGGCAGCCTCGACGAATCCGCCGCCCTCACCTGGGGCGAGCACATCTTCGTCGACGCCGGCGGGGCCTGAGGCGTCAGCGGCCGACCGCGCAGGCCATGAGGCCGTCGAGCGTCGCGCGGGTCGGGCCGCGGCTGGTCATCGGCGCCGGCGCGTCGGGCAGGATGGCGCCGACCCGCCGCACCAGCGCGTCCTTGGTCCCCCGCCGCGCGGCGCCGCCCTCCACCCAGGCGACCTCCGCCGGCATCTGGTCGAGGCAGGTGACGGCGAAGCGCGGCGCGAGGGCTGGACCGCCGGCTTCCGCCACGATGCGCGCCGCGTCGGCGAGGTCGGCCCGCACCGCGGCAGCCAGCACGTCGAGGTCGAGGAGGCCGAAGCGCAGGCGGCCCTGCCACGCGTTCGGCCGGTTCGTCGGGTCGCGGAAGGCCGGGCCGGGCGGCGCGTCCTGCTCGTGGGCCAGCGGGCCGGCGCCGTGGCGCGTCACATAGGCCCGCGTGGCATAGACCACCTCGACGGTGCCGATCCCGAGGTCGCGCGCCACGTCCACGACGTCGGCGAGGCCCGTGTTCGAGCGCGTCACGTGGGGGAAGGCGCCGCGCCGCTGGTCGAGCATGAGCCCCTGGGCGCCCTCGAAGACCACGGGAGCATCGGGGGCGACCGCCAGATGCGGCACGAGATCGAGGTGGGCCGGCATGTCGAGGGCCGACCGCAGCGCGCGGTCGAGCCCGCCGGGCGACAGCGCGAGGTCGCGGTGGCGCAGCCACAGGTCCGGTCGCCCGAGGCGGGTCAGGCGCGCCGGCATCCAGTCGCGCCGGATGCGGTCGAAGCGCCGCCGCAGCGCCGCCGGGTCACCGCGCAGGTCGCGCAGGACGGTGGCGTAGCGCGGGTCGGCGCAGCGCTCGATCGTCTCGCCGAAGCCGAGCCCGCAGCTGCCGTGG
This sequence comes from Lichenihabitans sp., assembly GCA_965214345.1. GTDB lineage: Bacteria > Pseudomonadota > Alphaproteobacteria > Rhizobiales > Beijerinckiaceae > Lichenihabitans. Next base: position 702,190 of record CBDCBJ010000002.1, read on the forward strand.
CGGGCACCGCCGCGGGCCTCCTCCATGATCTGGTTGACCATCATGTCCCAGGGCGTGGTGACGAGGCCCCGCTCGTCGGCCGAGACCCGCGGGTGGAGGCCGAGCGCTGCCAACGCGGCGCGCTCCTCGGCGAACACCAGAGGATTGGACACGAAGTGCCGCGACAGGGCCGTGGCGGCGCTGGCGAAACTGCCGGCGCCGACGTGGTGGAACACGTGGCGGCGCCCGTCCGGCGTCACGACCGTGTGGGCCGCCTGGGCGCCGCCGTTGTGGCGCACCACGACGGCGCCGGACCCGAGGACGTGGCACAGCGCGTCGACCAGCAGGCCCTTGCCCTCGTCGCCGTAGCCGGCGCCCACCACGGCGACGGCGGGCGCGGACCGGCTCATCGTCCCGCTCCGCCGCCGAAGAGCCCCCAGGGGCCGCGGCCGCGCGGCTGCAGCGCCGCCAGCACCGACCCCGCCGCGGCGCCGCCCCAGGACGCGGCGGCGTCGCGCGGGTCGGCGCCCTCCGCCACCTCGATCGCCGAGACCACGAGTTCGGCGAGTTTGCGCGTGTCGTCGAGCACCAGGAGGCGCCGGCCGAGCAGCGGGCTCCAGCTCGCCAGCGCCGTCGCGAAGCCGGAGCGCGAGGCCGCGTAGCCCTCGCGCAGCAGGACGTGGAACACCTCGTAGCGGCGGCCCGCCAGGGCCAGGCACTCGGCCGCCGACAGGTCGCGCCTGAGGTCGAGGCCGAGAAACGTCAGCGCCTGGCCGCGCGTCACGACGGGCAGGATCGGCTCGTCCCCGAAGGAGAACAGGTAGCCCTTGCGGCCCCGCTTCTCCCAGGCGTCCGCGGCGGTCTTCAGGCCGCAGAACAGCCAGGGCAGGGCGTAGCTCTCGCCGTGGTTGCCGCCGCCGCCGCCCTCGATGAACAGCTCGCGCATCTGGTCGGCGAGGCGGATGTCGGCCTCGAACTCCGTGGCCTGCAGGGGAGCCCGGTCGCAGGTGGCGTCGCCCACCGCCATCGCCATGATGTGGGGGTCGCTGACGGGGCGGCGCGCCAGGATCTCGGCCACCAGCACGCCGAGCTTGTCGCGCATCAGCATGGCGGCCACCTCGCCCATGCTGCCGGTCACGTCGCTGGCCAGCACGATCGGCGTGGCGGCGGCGTTGTCGGGCCCGTCGCGCGACTCGCGCACCGCGATCCGCGCCGGATCGAAGCGCCGCGGCATCGCGCGGCTCGTGAAGATCTCCGCCGCGCTGCGGCCTTGGGCGTTCTGCCCCGCCCAGCGGCGCCAGTCGCCGTCGCTCCACCGTCCGTGTCCCATGGTCCGATCCTCATCGCTGCCCCGCAGCGTCATCGCACATTAAAATGTTATTTGCAAATAACAAGTAATAAGCGAAGCGGCAGTTTGTGGGAGGGCCGATCCGGCGTAGAAGCCGGGCATGGCCGTCCCGCCCGTCATCCTCACCGTCGATTGCGTGCTCCTCACGCTGCAGGCCGCACCCGGGCCGCGCGGCCTCGCGGTGGCGCTGCTGCGCCGCGCGTCGCCGCCCTTCGCGGGCCTGCCGGCGCTGCCGGGCGGCTACGTCCACCCGGACGAGGACGTCGATCTCGCCGCCGCCGCCCGGCGTGTGCTCGGCACGAAACTGTCGCTCGATGTCGAGGGCGTGTTCCTGGAACAGCTCGCCACGGTCTCGGGCCCCGCGCGGGACCCGCGCGGCTGGTCGGCCAGCGCCGTCTATTACGCGCTGATCCCCGAGGCGCGGCTGGCGGCGGCCGTGGGCGTGGCGCTCGCCCCGGTCGACGCCCTGCCGGCGCTGGCCTTCGACCATGCCGCCATCGTGGCGAGCGCCGCGGAACGGCTGCGCGCCAAGACGGGCTATTCCAACCTGCCGGGCTTCCTCCTGCCGGAGACCTTCACCCTGCCCGAACTGCAGGACGTCTACGAACAGGTGCTCGGCCGGCGCATCGACCAGAGCGTCTTCCGCCGCCGCGTGGACGAGCTGGCGCTGATCGAGCCCGTCCCGGACGGCTTCCGCCGGGGCGGCCGCCATCGGCCCGCCCAGCTCTATCGCCTGCGCCAGGCGACGGCCTCGCTGCACGACCGCGCCATCGCGCAGCGGCCCCGCGCGCCGCGCCAGGTTTGACCGTCCTCGGCCGGGCGTCCCGGACCACGCCGATCCCCATCCCTCGCGCTTCCGCAGCCGAAGCCGCTATACCTCCCCCATGACCCTCGACCAGTTGCGCATCTTCGTGGCGGTGGCCGAGCGGCAGCACGTCACCCGCGCGGCGGGAGCGCTCCATCTCGCCCAATCCGCCGTCAGCGCCGCCGTGGCGTCCCTCGAGGGGCGGCACGGGACGAAGCTGTTCCACAGGGTCGGGCGCGGCATCGCGCTGACCGAGGCCGGCGCGGTGTTCCTCGTCGAGGCGCGCGCCGTGCTGGCCCGCGCCGCCTCGGCCGAACTGGCGCTCTCCGAACTCGGCGGGCTCACCCGCGGCACGCTCGCCGTGCAGGCGAGCCAAACCATCGCGAGCTACTGGCTGCCGCGCCATCTCGTGGCCTTCCGCCGGCGCCACCCCGGGATCGACATCCGCCTCGCCGTCGGCAACACCGCCGACGTCGCGGCAGCGGTCGTGTCGGGGACGGCCGACCTCGGGTTCGTCGAGGGCGCCCACGCCGACCCCCTGCTCGTCGATCTCCGCGTCGCGCGCGACCAGCTCATCGTGGTGGTGGCGCCGGGCCACCCCTGGGCCGGGCGCCGTGGCCTCGCCCCGGCCGAGATGGCCGCGGGCGAATGGGTGCTGCGCGAGCCGGGCTCCGGCACCCGCTCGGCCTTCGAGAGCGCGCTCGCCGCCCTCGTGCCCGGGGCCGGGCCGCTGCGCGTCGCCCTGGAACTGCCCTCGAACGAAGCCGTGCGCGGCGCCGTCGAGGCCGGGCTCGGCGCCACCGCGATCTCGGCCTCGGTGGCGGCCCCGAGCCTCGAGGCTGGCCTGCTGGTCCAGGTCGACCTGCCCCTGCCCGAGCGCGACTTCACCGCCATCCGCCACGCCGAGCGCCATCGCAGCCGCGCCGCCGACGCGCTGCTGGCCCTGATGGGAGATCGGCCCGCGTGACGGCGGAGCCGGCCCGGGCTGGCGCGGCAGCATTACGGGTGGATCGGCGATCCCCGCCCCGGTAAGGTACGACGGGTGGCCGGTCTTGGCCCCGGGGCGCGCGGACGCCATGGCGAGTCGATCGAGCGGGAAAGCGAAGCGCGCGGCCGAGGCCCTGAGGGTGGCCTCGCGCGACCTCGTCTACCGCACCACCGCGGCCCTGCTCCTGGCCGTCCTCCTGCTCGTCGCGGGGGTGCTGTGGGGCTATTGGTCGAGCCTCTACAAGGACGCGCAGACGCGCTCCGCCACCCTCGCCCTCCTCCTGGCCGAACAGACCACACGCACCTTCCAGGCCGTCGACCTCACGCTGGCGGGGCTCGAACCGGTCTTCGGGGCGTCACCCCCGCCCGACCATTCCGCGCCGTTCGAGAGGCTGCTGGCCCGGCGCGTCTCCGAACTCGACTTCATCCACGCCCTCTACGTGCTGGATCCCGCGGGCCGCGTGACGCAGACGTCCGGCACGGTGCGCGACGTCGTGTCGGACGTGTCGGCCCGCCCCTATTTCGCGGCCTTCGCGCGCGATCCGGCTCTCACATTCCTGATCGGCCAGCCGCTGTTCGGGCAACCGGGCCAGCTCAGCGCCATCCCGGTGATGCGCCGCCTGTCCACGGCCTCGGGCGAGGTCGACGGCATGGTGGTGGCGAGCGTCGAGCCCAAGTTCTTCAGCGACTTCTACCGCAACCTCGACCTCGGACGACGCGGCTCGATCGACCTCTATCAGGACAACGGCTCGATCCTCCTCGCCTCGAGCGGCGAGGTCATGCCGGCCGAGGCCGTGCCGACCGTGGCGGCGTCGCCCACCTTCGACCTCGCCTCGACGCTGGGCAACGTCCGCTCGCCGAGTGCTGAGGCGGACCAGCGCCTCATCGCCTTCCACCGGGCCGGGAGCTACCCGCTGGTCGTGGCGGTCGGGATCGACCTCGCCGACCTCAGGCGGCGGTGGTGGCGCGCGGCCGCGCCCGCCGCCGTGGCGCTGGCGGCCATCACGGGGATGGGGGTGGCGCTGGCCGCGCTGGTGACACGCCGCCTGCGGGAGCGTCGGCGCAGCCGCAACCGCGCCATGGCGATGCAGAAGCTCGAAGCCCTGGGGCAGATGACCGCCAGCGTGTCGCACGACTTCCGCAACCTGCTCACCGTGATGACCGCGACGCTGCGGATCGTGCGCAAGCGCGGGCCCGACGAGGCGGTGCTGCGCGCCGCCGAGGAGGCGGTGGAGCGCGGCGCGAGGCTGATCACCCAGCTCCTCGCCTTCTCGAAGAGCCACGAACTCGACGTCCGGGCCGCCCGCATCGACGCCCTGCTCGAGGGCCTGGAGGAGGTGCTGCGCCACGCCGCCGGGCCGGGCGTTGCACTCTCGTTCGACATCGCCGAGGGCCTGCCGCTGTGTCAGGCCGATCAGACGCAGTTCGATGCCGCGCTGATGAACCTCGTCGTGAACGCCCGACAGGCCATGCCCGCGGGTGGCAGCGTCACCATCTCGGCCCGAATTGCCGGGCCGCGGGGCGTCGCGCTCGAGGTCGCCGACACGGGGTCGGGGATCGCCGCCAGCGACATCAAGCGCGTCTTCGAGCCCTTCTTCACCACCAAGGCCGAGACCGGGACGGGCCTCGGCCTCGCCCAGGTCTACGGCTTCATGCGCCGCATCGGCGGCGACGTGACGGTGTCGAGCGAGCTCGGGGTCGGCACGAGGTTCACGCTGCTGTTCCCCGTCGCCGAACCGCAACCGCGCCTCGACGAGACCCGGCCCGCCGCGTGACGCGCGGTACCCGGCTCGTCACGCCGGCATCGCGGTCCAGACCGCGCCGGCCGCCGAGGAGCGGACGGCGGCGTCGATGAAGGCCAAGCCCTCGACGCCGTCCTCGATTGTCGGAAACAGGGCGTCGATGCCCGCGGCTCGCCCGCTCCGCGCCGCCAGGATGGCGTCGGCGACGTCGGAATAGAGGTTGGCGAACCCTTCGAGATAGCCCTCGGGATGGCCGGCGGGCACCCGCGAGGCGCGCCGGTTGGCGTCGTCGGCGCCGGCGCCGGCCCGGGTGAGGACCTGCCGGACGCCGCCCCGCGGCGTGAAGGCGAGCGCGTTGGCGTCGCGCTGGCACCAGTCGAGGCCGCCCTCGGTGCCGTAGACACGGAGCCTGATCTCGTTCTCCTCGCCGACCGCCACCTGGCTGGCCCACAGTCGGCCGCGGGCGCCGTCGGCGTAGCGCAGCATGACCGCGGCATCGTCGTCGAGCCGCCGCCCCGGCCCGAAGGCGGTGAGTTCGGCGCACACCTCGCGCACCACGAGGCCGGTGACGAAGCGGGCGAGGTGGAAGGCATGCGTGCCGATGTCGCCGATGCACCCGCCGGCGCCCGCGCGGGCCGGGTCGGTGCGCCAGGCGGCCTGCCCGTCGCCGCCGGTGCTCTCGGCGTCGCCGGCCATCCAGTCCTGAGCGTATTCGACCTGGACCACGCGGATGCGGCCGAGCCGGCCGTCGCGCACCATGGCGCGGGCCTGCCGCACCAGGGGATAGCCGGAATAATTGTGGGTGAGGGCGAAGACCACGCCGGAGCGGCGAGCGTGATCGGCGAGGCCGCGGGCCTCGTCGAGCGTGGTCGCCAGCGGCTTGTCGCAGACGACGTGGATGCCGGCATCGAGGAAGGCGTGGATCGCCGGCGCATGCAGGTGGTTCGGGGTCACGATGCTGACGGCCTCGATGCCGTCCGTCCGCGCGGCCTCGGCCGCCGCCATGGCGGCGAAGTCGTCGTAGGAGCGGGCGACGCCCAGCGCCGCCGCCGAGCGGGCCGCCCTGTCGGGCGTCGACGACAGGGCTCCGGCGACGAGGTCGAAGCGGTCGTCGAGCCGCGCGGCCATCCGGTGCACCGCGCCGATGAACGCCCCCTCGCCGCCGCCCACCATGCCGAGCCGGATCCGCCGGCCGTCGTGCTTCGCCATCGTCGATCCTCGCGTCCTGGGCCCGCACCATGCCACGGCTGCCCGCCGCGGGCTGTCCACCGTTTCGCCTTGCAGTTTGGAACCGTTACAGGTTATAAGAGTTCCAGTGTAGCCACCCCGACGGGCTGACGCCGAGGATTTCCCATGACGACCCACTCCGGTTCCTGCGGCGCCTGCGCGTTCTTCGACCAGCATCGCGACGCCGCCGCAGCCCATGACGGCCTCTGCCGGTTCAATCCGCCTGCCTCCCAGCCGGGCCCCGACGCCCATGGCCTCTGGCCGGTGGTGACGGATGCGGACTGGTGCGCCCATTTCGCGCCCGAGCCGGCCGGAGCCTCCGTGGCGGCCGAGTGAGCGGGAGAGCACCAAATCCCAGGCTGGAACTTTTCCAGACTGTAACCGTTCCAGACACGAGGGCCAGCGGCCCACCAACTTCGAGGAGTTCAACATGGTTTCGGCTTCGAGCGCCTGCGGCAGCTGCGCCTTCTTCGACGATCATCACGGCAACGTCGCCCAGCCGGCCCAGAACGGCGGGCTGTGTCGCTTCAACCCGCCCGTATCGCAGCCGGGTCCGGATGCCCATGGCCTCTGGCCGGTGGTCTCCGAGAAGGACTGGTGCGGTCACTTCGAGTCCGAGTCGACCGTCGGCATGACGGCCGCCGAGTAACCCGACGGTCCACCGTCGAGACGTTGAAGCCTGGCCTCGCGCCGGGCTTTTTCGCGTCCGCCGCCTGCCACGGATTGCCCGTCGGCGCAGATTCGAGCAGGACAGGCGTCCTGGTTCTCACGGGACGACCGAACGCATGACCGCGGCCCTCTCCGACCTCCCGACCGCTCCGGACGGGGCCGCCACGGCCGACCGGACCCACATCGTCAACCTGTCCTGCACCGACCGGCCCGGCATCGTGGCCCGCGTCACGACGTCGATCGCCGCGGTCGGCGGCAACATCGCCGAGAGCGCCCAATACTGGGACCGGTCGACCGACCGGTTCTTCATGCGGATCCTGTTCACCTCGCCCAACGAGGTCGGCCACGGCGTGATCCACGGGGCGCTGAAGAGCGCCATCGACGGGTTCGGCATGACCTTCGCCCTGACCGACGGTGACCGGGTGCCGCGCATCCTGATCCTGGTGTCGCGGTTCGACCACTGCCTGCTGAACCTGCTCTACCAGATCAGGGTCGGCTGGCTGCGGGCCGAGGTGGCGGCGATCGTGTCGAACCACGAGGACGCCCGGTCCATCGCCGAGCAGCATGGCGTGCCGTTCCACCACCTCCCCGTCACGAAGGCCACCAAGCCCGAGCAGGAGGCCGCGATCCTGTCGCTCTACCGTGAGAGCGGCGTCGATCTCGTGGTGCTGGCGCGCTACATGCAGGTGCTGTCGAACGAGCTGTCGACGGCGCTGAACGGGCACGCCATCAACATCCACCACTCCTTCCTGCCGTCCTTCAAGGGCGCCAAGCCCTACCACCAGGCGCACGAGCGCGGCGTGAAGCTCATCGGCGCCACCGCCCATTACGTGACGCCGGACCTCGACGAAGGTCCGATCATCGAGCAGGAGACCGAGCGCGTCACCCACGCGCTCTCCGCCGACGACCTCGTGGCCGTGGGGCGCGACGTCGAGGCGCGGGTCCTGGCGCGCGGGGTGAAGCTGCACCTCGAGCGGCGCGTGCTGCTCAACGGCCACAAGACCGTGGTGTTCTGATCCGGCCCTGACATCGTTTCCCACGCCAAGCCTCGAGGCGGCTCCGGTCACGTCGCCTGGACGATGCCCGCGCCCGTGCTAAGAGGGCGCCGACTGGGCCGGGCAGGTCCGAGGCGAGGCGTCGACCGATCCCCATGACCCCAACCACAACCATCGACGGCAAGGCGGCGGCCGAGGCCGTGATCGCGGGCGTGAAGCGCGGCGCCGCGGCGCTGGCGGAGCGGAGCGGCGTGACGCCCGGGCTGGCTGTGGTGATCGTCGGCGAGGACCCGGCGAGCCAGGTCTACGTCGCCTCCAAGGGCCGCATGGCGGAGAGCTGCGGCTTCAAGTCGGTGAAACACGCCCTGCCCGCCGACACCGGCGAGGCCGACCTCCTGGCGCTGATCGCCGATCTCAACGCCGATCCGACCATCCACGGCATCCTGCTGCAACTGCCCCTGCCGAAGCCGCTCGACCCGCTGCCGGTGATCCGCACCATCGCGCCCGAGAAGGACGTCGACGGGCTGAACGAGGTCAACGCCGGACGCGTGGCGCTGGGCGACTTCGGGCGCGCCTTCGTGCCCTGCACGCCGGCCGGCGCCATGGTGATGCTCCGCTCCGCCCTGCCCGACCTCGCGGGCCGGCACGCCGTCGTGGTCGGCCGCTCGAACCTCGTCGGCAAGCCCATCGCGGCCCTGCTGCTGGCGGCCGACTGCACCGTGACGATGGCGCATTCCCGATCGGTGAACCTGCCGGCCCTGTGCCGCACCGCGGACGTGCTGGTCGCGGCCGTCGGGCGGCCCGCCATGGTCAAGGCCGATTGGATCAAGCCCGGCGCCGTGGTGATCGACGTGGGCATCAACCGCGTGCCGGCGCCCGAGCGGGGCGAGGGCAAGACCCGGCTCGTCGGCGACGTCGACGCCGCGGGTGCGTCCGGCGTGGCGGCGGCGCTGACGCCCGTGCCCGGCGGCGTCGGGCCGATGACCATCGCCATGCTGATGCAGAACACGCTCACGGCGGCGACGCGGGCGGCGGGCTGAACGGGCCGCCGCCGGCGTCACGCCTCGGGCACGTTGCGCTCCAGCTCCTCCAGCCATGCGCGGGCGTTGCCGTCCGAGGGCGCGCGCCAGTCGCCGCGCGGCGAGAGCGCGCCGCCGGCCGACACCTTCGGCCCGTTGGGCAGGGCCGAGCGCTTGAACTGGCTGAAGCCGAAGAAGCGCTGCACGAACACCTGCAGCCACCGGCGGATGTGGGCGAGGTCGTAGGCGCGCCGCCGCTCCTCCGGGAAGCCCTCGGGCCAGGCGCCCGCCGCGGCGTCGCCCCAGGCCATGAGGCTCAGGAACGCGATCTTCGACGGCTTGAACCCGTAGCGCAGCGTGTAGAACAGGTTGAAGTCCTGCAGCTCGTAGGGGCCGACGCGCTCCTCCGTGCTCTGCGGCTTCGACCCCACCTCCACGGGCACGAGTTCGGGCGAGATCTCGGTGTCGAGGATCGACAGCAGCGTCGCGTTGGCGTCGGCGTCGAACTGATCCGTCGACACCACCCAGCGGATGAGGTGCTGGATCAGCGTCTTCGGCACGCCGGCGTTGACGTTGTAGTGGCTCATCTGGTCGCCGACGCCGTAGGTGCACCAGCCGAGCGCCAGTTCCGACAGGTCGCCGGTGCCGAGCACGATGGCGCCTCGGTGGTTGGCGAGGCGGAACAGGTAGTCGGTCCGCAGCCCGGCCTGGACGTTCTCGAAGGTCACGTCGTACTGCGCCCGCCCCTCCGCGTAGGGGTGGCCGAGGTCGCGCAGCATCTGGTCGGCGGCCGGGCGGATGTCGAGCTCGTGGGCCGTGACGCCGAGCGACGCCATGAGGCGGTGGGCGTTCGCCTTGGTGTCGTCGCCCGTGGCGAAGCCCGGCATCGTGTAGGCGAGGATGTCGGTGCGCGGCAGGCCGAGGAGGTCGAAGGCTTTGGCGGCCACGATGAGGGCGTGGGTGGAGTCGAGCCCGCCCGAGACCCCGACCGTGATGCGGCGCACCCCGATGGCGGAGAGCCGCTGCTTCAGGCCCGCCACCTGGATGTTGTAGGCCTCGTAGCAATCCTCGGCGAGGCGCACCCGGTCGGAGGGCACGAAGGGGAACCGCTCGATCGGGCGCCGGAAGCCGACGTCGCGCAGCGGCGGATCGAGGCGGAACGCCACGGTGCGGAAGGTTCGCGCCGCCGCAGCCCCGGCGGCGTCGTCGAAGGAGCCCGTCGAGACGCGCTCCTGGCGCAGGAGGTCGAGGTCGATGTCGGCCGACGTCACCTGGCCGTCGGCGGCGAAGCGCTCGCCCGCGGCCAGCAGAGCCGCGTTCTCGTAGACGACCGTCTGCCCGTCCCACGACAGGTCGGTGGTGGACTCGCCGGCCCCGGCCGCCGCGTAGACGTAGGCGGCGAGGAGCCGCGCCGAACTCGTCTGGCAGAGCAGGTTGCGGGCGCGGGCGCGGCCGATCGTGATGGGGCTGCCCGACAGGTTGCACAGCACCGTGGCGCCCGCCAGGGCCAGCGCGCCGGCGGGCGGCTCGGGCACCCACATGTCCTCGCAGACCTCGACGCCGAGCGTGAAGCCCGGCACGTCGGCGGCGGCGAAGAGCAGGTCGGTCCCGAAGGGCGCCTCGGCGGCGCCGACGCGGATCGCCTCGCCGGCGATCCCGTCGCCGGGCGCGAAGTGCCGTTTCTCGTAGAACTCGCGGTAGTTCGGCAGGAAGCTCTTCGGCACGACGCCCAGCACCACACCGCGGTGCACCACCACGGCGGTGTTGTAGAGCCGGTGCCGCCAGACGAGCGGCGCCCCGACGACGAGGACGGGGAGGAGGTCGCTCGTCCCCTCGACGAGGGTGTCGAGCGCCGCGTGGACGGCCTCCTGCAGGGTCTGCTGCAGGAACAGGTCGTCGAGCGCGTAGCCCGACACCGATAGTTCCGGGAAGACCGCGAGGCCGACGGCCTCGTCGTGGCACCGCCGCGCCGCCGCCAGGATCGCCGCGGCATTGCGGTCGGGCTCGGCGATGGCGGTCCGGACCGTGCAGGCGGCGACGCGCAGGAAGCCGTGGGCGTAGATCGACCTGAACACCATCCCCGCCTCCTCGCCTGCCGCGCCGCAGGTCCTTCCGCCAGTCACCCTATCACGCCCGCCGCCCGCGATCCCGCCGACGTCCGTGTGACGGCCGCCACGATGCCGTGGCTGCGCGCGGGACATGGTGGCGAACCTCGACAGCATGGTCTCACGGCGAGGGCCGGCGCCTCATTCGAAGAGCGCGACGAGTTTCGCCAATACTTCTTCGATGAGATCATTCGGGACGCTCTCGATACGCTTGGCCCTGCGGGCGGTCAGATCGACCGCTCGCGGCTGATCGCATCGCACCACGCCAGTCGTCCGAAGTCCCGATCCCATGAGAGTCACCGTGAACCCCGCCGTCCGCGCGAAACCTCCTCCATTCGTAATCGGCACGACGATGGGCACCCGCGTGACCCGGTTGAAGGCCGAGGCCGACACCACGAGCACCGGCCGATGGCCTTGCTGCTCATGGCCGAGGGTCGGGTCGAGGGCGACCGCGTAAATATCGCCTCGCGCCGTCACAGCAATTCCTCGCCGGCCGGACCCGTCGATACCCAATCGCGGTCTTCGGCCGACATCTCGTCATCGGGTTCACATTGGTCGAGGAGATCGGCCAGGGTGTAGCGAGGACGCGGGCGGCTCGCTACGATCAAGCGTCCGTCTTCGACCGCGATGCTGACGGGCGTCCCCGCGCTGAGATCGAGGAGCTCGAGGATGGCGGGCGGAACCGCCAGCATGACCGAGCCGCCCACTTTTCTGAGATGGGTGATATGCATCGACCGTTACCCACTGAAGTTCTATGGACATATAACCCAGCGGTCGCGGCTTGTCAGTATCTGTCGGGTCGACTTCACCCCATCGCCAGCACCCGCCGGCACCCCTCCTCGGCCTCGGCGACGCCGATCGCCGCCATGTCGCCGCCGCCGCGCAGCACCCAATCGGCGGCGCGGCCGGCGGGCGCGACGCGGCCGGCCTCGTCGATGAAATGCGCCCGCAGACCCAGCGTCGGGGTGCCGGTCGCGGCGGCGAGGTGCATCAGGCCGGAATCGTTGCTCACCGCCAGGGCGCAGCGCTCGAGGCAGGCCGTGACCTCGGGGAGCGTCAGGGCGCCGACGAGGTCGATGGCATCCGGCAGGGCGGCCAGGAGCGGCGCGGCGCCGTCGCGCTCGCGAGGCCCCGGGCCGCCGAACACCGCCGCGCGGGCGCCGGGCAGCGCGCCCGCCGCCAGTCGCCGGAACAGCGCGGCGAAATGCGCGGCGGGCCACATCTTCGGCGTCCAACTCGCGGTCGGGCAGAGCGCTACCACGGGGGCGCCATCGGGGATCAGCTCGCGCGCCCGCGCCCGCTCGGCCGCGCCGGTCCAGACGACCGGCAGGGGCGCGGGGTCGAGGTCGAGCAGCGCCGCATGCTGCTCGAAGAGCCGAAGCCCCGGCATCGGGCGGCGCATGAACCGCCGCCGGGCCAGCACCGCATAGGGCAGGCCCGAGCCCTTGAGGTCGATGGCGAGGTCCCAGCGGGTGCGCACGACGTCGGCCCAGAGCGCCAGCCAATGGGTGTGGGTCTGGCGCTTGCGCACCACGATCGTGCGCTCCCGCCCCGGCATGTGGGCGAAGAGGTCCGCCGCCTCCGGGGCCGCCGCCACGGTGATGCGCGCCCCGGGATGGGTCTGGGCGAGACGGTCGAGCACGCCGCAGGCCATCACGGCGTCGCCGATCATGCGCGGCGCCACGAACAGGATCTTCTGCGACACGCCGCCCCCTCTGGACCGAACCGGCGCCCTTCTACCCGCTCGGCTCGGCCGCGGGAACCGGCGCGGACCCGCCGACCGCCTCCCGCCAGCCCGCGATCGGCAGGGGGCGGGCGTCGGGCCGCATGCGCCAGAGGTCGCACAGGCGATGCAGGCCCTCGCGCAGCCGCTCCAGCGCCAGCGCGTCGGCGGTGCGCGGATGGCCGCTGTCGCCGACGAGGCCGCGCAGCGCCGCCACCGGACGCCCCTCGATCACGACGCCCGACACGTAGGGCATGAGCCGCGGCCCGACCGCCGCGACGGCCCGGCGGAGTTCGTCGCGGTGGCGCAGCGCCGCCGTGCCCGGGCCGGCGTCGCCGCCTCCGCCCCCGTCGACGCTCGGGCGGCTGAGGTCGATGGCCGCGAGGCCGTCCATCCGGGCGCGATGCCAATGGGTGCGCAGCCGGTCGCCGGCGAACCACAGGGTCTCGTTGCCGGCGATGTCCAGCCGATCGAGCAGGTTGCGGCTGCGCAGGGCGTCGAAGGGGTCGGCGATTCGCCGCACCCCGGCGGCGTCGACCCCGGCCGCCCCGATCCGCCGGGCCTGCCGGAGGCGCTCGGGTGTGGCGTCCTCGTGGCCGCGCGCCACGTCCCGGCCCGCCAGCGACACGGCTGCGCTCTTGCGTCTCGGCACCGTCAGGCCCTCCCGAAGACGGGGTCGAGGGTCGGGCCGTCGACGACGCGCTGCGGCCGCGGGTCGACGCCCAGGCGCCGCAGCGCCGCCCGCCCTTCGGCGACGCTCGACACGGTCGCGTGGGGGATGTGCATGGCCCGGCACCGCTCGGCGAGCGCGCGCGACGTCGCGCCCGGGCAGTCGCGGTCGCGCTCGATGCGCAGCACCGCCACGTGTCCGCGCGGCAGCAGCAGCGCCAGCGTGCGCCCGGAGGCCTCGTCGCCGGCGGCCAGGCCTGCGGGATCGCCCGGCGCCGGCAGGGGCCAGACCTCCGGCAGGTGGAGGGCCAGGAGGCGGCGCAGGTCCTCCTCGACGCGCGCCGGATCGGGCCGGCGCCGCTCGTCGAGCCCGAAGGCGCCGCGCCGCCGCGCCAGCCGCTCGATGCGCAGGGCCGTCACGCGCGGTGCGCCGGTTGGGGAGCGCGAGAGCGGGCTGCGGCCGCGTGGAGCGCGCAATAGCTGCCCCGCGGCAGGCGCGGGCTGCGGCAGAAGACGAAACCCGCCCCCGCCTCGCCCGACGGCCAGCGGCAATCCGCCGGCGCGAGGGACGCTACCGCCGCGGCGGCCGGCGAGAGATACGGGAAGGCGGGCGCGAGGGGGCTCCCCCCGGCGAGGACCGGCGGCGACGGGATCATGGGCATCCGATGCTGAGAGGGGTTTGGACGGTCAGAGCCCTGGACGGATCGTCTGCCGTAGTTGTAATGTGCCCGTATCGGGCATAGAAGTCAACTGTCATGCCCATCATGGGCACAAGGAGACGCGTCGTGGCGAACAACCTGCGCATGCTGAGGGACGGCCGCGGCTGGACGCAGGACGAGGCGGCGGCGGCGCTCGGCACCACGCGCAACCAATATGCCAAGCTCGAAGGCGGCAGCCGTCGCCTCTCCGACAAATGGATCAAGCTCGCCAGCGACGCCTATGGGGTCGATCCCGGGGACGTGGTCACGGACCGCGTCGCCACCGTGCCGGTGGCGGGCTACGTGGGGGCCGGCACCGCGATGCATTTCTACGCGGAGGGCCAGGGCCCGCTCGACGAGGCGCCGGCGCCCGAGGACGCCACGGCGCTGACCGTGGCGGCGGAGGTGCGGGGCGAGAGCCTCGGGCCGCTGTTCGCCAACTGGCGGGTCTATTTCGACGACCGGCGCGAGCCCGTGACGGACGACCTGATCGGCCGCCTCTGCATCGTCGGGCTGGCGGACGGCCGCGTGCTGGTCAAGCAGCTCATCCGCGCCAAGACCGAGAACCGGTTCGACCTGCACGGCCAGTTCGGCGACCCCGTGCTCGACGCCGACGTGATCTGGGCCGCCAAGGTGAAGAGCATGATGCCGGGATGAGGATGGCGCGACCGCGGCGCCCGCGGCGTCAAAGCCCCGAGCGTTCGGCCCTCTCGATGGCGCGATGCAGCTCGATGTCGACCTCCCGGATGTCGGCGGCCGACAGCCCTTCCGACCAGGCGATGCAACGGTCCGACGCGGTCGCCAGCGCGCGCTCGCGCTCCGTCCCGCGCCGCATCAGCGGGATCGTCTCGCCGAACATGCAGCCCGCGTAGCGCTCGGCCCGGCTGTAGAGGTGCGTCGCAGCCATCGCTCCGCCGAGCGAGACGGCCATGCCGATGAGGGAGAGGGCGACCGCGGGGCGCATGGAGCTACAGATAGGTTGGCGCGGGTTCGCGTCCAGCCCGATCCGCACCGCGCGTGCAACCTCCTGACACTGGACAGCCACGCCAAAGTGGCAGACGTTTCGACGATATCGACGCCGCAGAGCATCGATCGGAGGGAACACCATGACGGCACTGGCCGGGTCGCACGACCACCTGTCACCGGCCGACGAGCGCGTGCTCGCCTGGCTCGACCGCTTCGAGACGGCGCTGGCGGCGCGCGACGCGTCGGCCGCGTCCGGGCTCTTCGCCGCCGACGGGTTCTGGCGCGACCTCGTCGCCTTCACCTGGAACATCGCGACGCTGGAGGGCCGGGACGCCATCCGGGACATGCTGGATGCCCAGCTCGACGCCGTCCGCCCGCGCCACTGGGAGCTCGACGAGGCGGCGACCGAGGCCGGCGGGGTCACCGAGGCCTGGATCTCCTTCGACACCCAACACGCGCGCGGGCGGGGCCACCTGAGGCTGCGGGACGACGAGGCCTGGACGCTGCTCACCACGGCGCGGGAACTGAAGGGCTTCGAGGAACCGGGTGGCCCGCGGCGCGAGAAAGGCGTCGCCCACGGGATCGAGCGGGGCCGCCGCTCCTGGCTCGACCGGCGGCGGGACGAGGACGCGGACCTCGGGCGCGGCGTCCAGCCCTACACGCTCGTGATCGGCGGCGGCCAGGGCGGCATCGCGCTCGGCGCCCGGCTGAAGCGCCTCGGCGTGCCGACCCTGATCATCGACAAGCACGAGCGGCCCGGCGACCAGTGGCGCAAGCGCTACAAGTCGCTGCACCTCCACGATCCCGTCTGGTACGACCACCTGCCCTACCTGCCGTTCCCCGACCACTGGCCGGTCTTCGCCTCCAAGGACAAGATCGGCGACTGGCTCGAGATGTACGTCAAGGTCATGGAGCTGAACTACTGGCCCAGGACCGAATGCCGCTCGGCCCGCTACGACGAGGCGGCCCGGGAGTGGACGGTCGACCTGCTGCGCGACGGCGAGCCCGTGACGCTCCGGCCGAAGCAGCTCGTGCTGGCGACCGGCATGTCGGCCATCCCCAACCTGCCGGACTACCCCGGCATGGACCGGTTCCGGGGCGAGAGCCACCATTCGAGCCGGCACGAGGGCGGCGAGCGCTACCGCGGCAAGCGGGCCGTGGTGATCGGCTCCAACAACTCGGCCCACGACATCTGCGCCGACCTGTGGGAACACGGCGCCGACGTCACCATGGTGCAGCGCTCCTCGACCCACATCGCGCGCTCGGACTCGCTGATGGAGCTGTCGCTCGGCGGGCTCTATTCCGAGGAGGCCCTGGCGAGGGGCATCACCACCGACAAGGCCGACCTGATCTTCGCCTCCGTCCCCTATCGGGTGATGCCGGAGTTCCACAAGCCCGTCTATGCGGCCATGAAGGAGCGCGACGCCGTCTTCTACGACCGGCTGCGGGCTGCGGGCTTCCAGCTCGACTTCGGTGACGACGAGTCGGGCCTGTTCATGAAGTATCTGCGCCGCGGCTCGGGCTACTACATCGACGTCGGCGCTTCCGGGCTGATCGCCGACGGGTCGATCAAGCTGAAGGCCGGGCAGGTCGAGGGCATCACGACGTCAAGCGTCCGGCTGACCGACGGATCGGACCTGCCGGCCGACGTGATCGTCTACGCCACGGGCTACGGGTCGATGAACGGCTGGGCCGCGAGGCTGATCAGCCAGGAGGTGGCCGACAAGGTCGGCAAGTGCTGGGGGCTCGGATCCGGCACCACCAAGGACCCGGGTCCCTGGGAGGGCGAGCTGCGCAACATGTGGAAGCCCACCCGGCAGGAGGGGCTGTGGTTCCACGGCGGCAACCTGCACCAATCCCGGCACTACTCGCTCTATCTGGCGCTGCAGCTCAAGGCCCGGATGGAGGGCATCCCGAGCCAGGTCTACGGCCTCGGCGAGACCCACCACCTCGCCTGACGCCCGCGTGAGGCCCGGACACGACGCACGGGCGTGTCGGGCCCGGCGCTTCAGGGCGTCAGGCGCGGCGTTCTCGGGCGCCGACCGTCAGGCCGCCTTGGCGCTCTTGCGGCGGGTCTTCTTCACGGGCTCCTCCGCCGCCACCGGAGCGGGCTCGGGCTCGGCGACCGGCTCGGGAGCCGGGGCGTCCGGCATGGCGCGGCGGCCCAGGCCGAGCGTCTTGGCCAGAGCCGAGCGATGCGCCGCATAGGACGGCGCCACCATCGGATAGTCGTGCGGCAGGCTCCACTTCTCGCGATACTGCTGCGGGGTCATGCCGAGGCCCGCCAGGTAGCGCTTCATCGACTTCAGCTTGCGGCCGTCCTCGAGGCTGATCAGATATTCGTCGGTGATGGACTTCTTCACCGGCACGGCGGGCTTCAGGGGTTCGGCAGCGGCCTCGACCGCCGGAGCGGCGCCGAGCATCGAGACCGACTGATGGATGCTGCGGATCAGGTTCGGCAACTCGGTGGCGGGGACCGAGTTTCGGGAGACATAGGCGGCTACGATTTCGGCAGTCATCTCGATATGCGGGTTCAAGGTATCGGTACCGTCAGTCATGATGTTCTCTCTTCGACAACGCGTCGGCCACGATTCGAAGACGGGCCTGATCACGGTATGGTCCGGATGCTGCAGAACAGCAACGGCTATGTCGCCCATATTTGACGTCAAATCACGATTTTCAACAGTCGAGGCGTCAGATCGCCGAATGGCCGATAGATGGTTGCGCCGTTCAAGGCAGATCCCTCACCTCCATCGGCTTCGGTCCGCGACACTGGCGCAATCGACCCCGTGCCGGCGGACGACGGCGACCGATCCGAGCATCGTCGACATGTCTCTGTCGGGGAGGACGGTCACATCGCCGTCGAGCGCGGCCGGGCTGGGTCCGATGCGTCCCGATCCGCGATACGACCATCACCCGATGCCTGGCGTATGTCAGGCTGTCGCCGACATGCGCCAGCTTGGACATGCGGGTCCGGCCCTGAGGGCGGCGTCGCGACGCCGAAGTCCGTCGCCTCTTCTCGGATCGCCAAGCAACGCCGAACGATCTCGCGCGAGTGTGCCGCACGTCGGTCGCGGCGATCGAGACGTGGCCTCGGGTGCCGAGCGTTCAGGCTCGCTCGGCGGCCTTCTGCATGGCGGTCAGGACGTCGAGGGCGCGCCAGGGCTTGGGCAGGAAGGCGACCGAAGGGATGAGGAGGCTCTGCGGCCGCTCCTGACCCGACGTCATCAGGACGGTGATGTCCGGCCAGCTCATCGAGACCTTCACGGCGAGGTCGAAGCCGTCGAGCCGGCCCGGCATGCGGACGTCGGTCAGGATCGCCGCCACCCTGCCCTGCCGCTGCTCAAGGAAGGCGACGGCCTCGTCGGCGGTCTCGAAATCGACGACGGAGAGCCCGGCCGCGTCGAGCATGGCGACCGCATCGCTGCGCAGCAGAGGGTCATCCTCGACCACGACGATGGTTTTGCCGGACATGGGTGCGCCCCCGTG
This sequence comes from Lichenihabitans sp., assembly GCA_965214345.1. Lineage (GTDB taxonomy): Bacteria > Pseudomonadota > Alphaproteobacteria > Rhizobiales > Beijerinckiaceae > Lichenihabitans. Next base: position 720,611 of record CBDCBJ010000002.1, read on the forward strand.
ATGGGCGGTAATCTCGCACGACCCCATTCCGTTCCCTCTCCGGTGCGTTTCACGGGGCGCACGAGATCGTGAGGTTCGGCGGGCGCCGTCGCTTCCGGCGAGGTCGGCGACGTCAGGCTGCCGCGAAGCGGCGTCGGAGCTCGACCGCGATCGCGTCGAAGGCGCTGTCGGCCGCCGACAGCACGCCCGCCATGGTGATGAAGCCGTGGATCATGCCGGGCACGTCCAGGCGCTCCACCTCGACGCCCGCCGCCTCGAGCGCGTCGGCATAGGCCAGCCCCTCGGCATGGAGCGGGTCGCGGTCCGCCACGATGACCAGCGCGGGCGGGAGCCCCGCCTTGTCGGCCGCCGCGATCGGCGACTGCCGCCAGTCGTCGCCCAGCGCCGGATGAGGCATGTACTGCGACGCGAACCAATGCAGCACGTCCGGGAGCAACGGCGGCACCGTCCGGTTCTCGGCGCGCGACGGGTAGGCCGGCGCGGAGGCCCGGTTGTCGACCGACGGGTAGATCAGGATCTGGCTGCGGAGCGTCGGTCCCGTCTCGCGCACGGCGAGCGCTGCGACCGCCGCCAGGCTGCCGCCCGCGCTGTCGCCGCCGACCGCGAGCCGCTTCGGATCGGCGCCGAGGGCGTCCGCGTGGGCCCCGATCCAGCGAAGGGCCGCGATGCAATCCTCGGCGGGGGCCGGCGCGGGGTGTTCGGGCGCCAGCCTGTAGTCGACCGCGACCACGAGGCACCCGGCACGGTCGGCGATGCGGCGGCAGACGCCGTCGTGCGATTCGAGGTCGCCGATGACCCAGCCGCCGCCGTGGAAGAAGACGAGCGTCGGGGCGCCGCTCTCCGCGGCGCCCCTCGGGCGGTAGAGCCGCAGTGGGATCGGGCCGGCCGGGCCTTCGGCGGCGAGGTCGCGCACCGCCGCCATCTCCACCCGGGGACCCCCGTTGCGCACCGACCCGGCGCGGTAGAGCAGCCGGGCCTGGTCGGGCGTCAGGGTCGGGAGGGGCGGCAGGTCCAGGACCTTCAAGGCCTCGAACAGGGCGACGACCTCGGGGTTGAACTGCATGGGGGGGTCCGTGATCGATGGCGAGCGTCGCGTCAACCGGCGACACGGCGGGAAAGTTCGAGGCCCCCGGCCCGAGCGGACTCCCCATCCACTCCCTATTCCGGCGGGGTCCCATTCAGGCTGAGCACCTCGCCGGCCAGGTGCAGCGACCCCGTGACCAGCACCCGCGGCGGCACGGGCCAGTCCCGCGCGGCGAGGAAGTGCAGTGCCGACCCCACGTCGGGGCAGCGCGCCGCCGGGATGCCGGCCGACACCGCCCCGGCCAGGATGGCATCGGGGTCGTGGGCGCCCCCGTCCCCGGTGATCGGCACCGCGATGACCTCCTGCGCCAGCCCGGCGAAGGGCTTGAGGAAGGCGGCGGGGTCCTTGGTGGCCAGCATGCCGCAGACGAGCGCCAGGGGCCGCGCCCGGCGCTCCTCCATCTCGGCCAGCGCCTCGGCGAGGATGCGGCCGCCCTCGGCATTGTGGCCTCCGTCGAGCCAGAGTTCGGCGCCCCCCGGCAGCCAGGCGGGCAGCAGGCCGCGCTTCAGCGGCTGGAGCCGCGCCGGCCAGTCGGCGCGGGGGATGCCGGCCTCGTAGGCGGACACCGGCAGGTCGGGGAAGGCCGCCCGCAGCGCCGCGATGGCGGTCGCGGCATTGCCGTGCTGGTGGCGGCCGGCGAGGCGCGGCAGCGGCAGGTCGAGGAGGCCCTGCTCGTCCTGGTAGACCAGGCGGGCCCGCTCCTCCCCGAAAGTGAAGTCCTGGCCGCCGACGAGCGCCGGGGCGCCGACGCGCGCCGCCTCGCGCTCCAGAACGGCGAGCGGCTCCCCGTTCTGGAGCGCGATGACGGCCGGCACGCCGCGCTTCAGGATCCCGGCCTTCTCGCCCGCGATGGCCGCCACCGTCGTGCCGAGGAACTCCGGATGGTCCATGGACACCGGGGTGATCACGGCCGCGGCCGGCCGCGGCACCACGTTGGTGGCGTCGTAGCGGCCGCCGAGGCCCACTTCGAGCAGCAGCGCGTCGGCGGGATGCTCGGCGAAGAGCAGAAAGGCCGCCGCGGTCGTGATCTCGAAGACGCTGATCCCCTGCCCGGCATTGACCGCCTCGCACCGCGCGAAGGCGTCGGCCAGCACCTCGTCGTCGACGAGCCGTCCCCCGCCGGGGTGGCCGAGCCTGATCCGCTCGTGGAAGCGGACGAGGTGGGGCGAGGTGTAGACGTGCACGTCGCGCCCCGCCGCCTCGAGCACGGCGCGCATGAACGCCACGGTCGAGCCCTTGCCGTTGGTGCCGGCGACGTGGATCACCGGCGGCAGGCGGCGCTCGGGGTGGCCGAGGTCGGCGAGGAGCCGTTCGATCCGGCCGAGCGACAGGTCGATCCGCTTCGGGTGGAGCGGCAGGAACCGTTCGATCAGCGCGTCCGCCCTGCCGGCGGGGCCTCCCGCCATCGCGCTCATGGGACGACCGTCCTCATTCCGCCGCGGCGGACAGCTTCGGCAACGCCGACTCGGCGGCGGGGTGCCGGTGCATCAGCAGCCCGCAGAGCCGCGCCAGCGTGGCGCGCATGTCGCGGCGGTGGACCACCATGTCGACCATGCCGTGTTCCTGGAGGTATTCGGCGCGTTGGAAGCCCTCGGGCAGCTTCTCGCGCACCGTCTGCTCGATGACGCGCGGCCCCGCGAAGCAGATGAGGGCGCCCGGCTCGGCGATGTGGATGTCGCCCAGCATGGCATAGGAGGCCGTCACGCCGCCGGTCGTGGGATTGGTCAGCACCACGATGTAGGGCAGGTTCGCCCGCTTCAGCCGGTTCACCGCCACGGTGGTGCGCGGCATCTGCATCAGGCCGAACATCCCTTCCTGCATGCGGGCGCCGCCCGAGGCCGCGAAGAGGATGAAGGGCGAGCGGAGCTTCAGCGCCTGTTCGGCCCCCGTCACGATGGCCTCGCCGGCCGCCATGCCGAGCGTGCCGCCGATGAAGTCGAAGGTCTGGACCGCGATGACGGCGTCGCGGCCGTCGAGCTTGCCGGACCCGAGCTTCACGGCGTCGTTGAGCCCGGTCTTGGTGCGGGCCTCCTTCAGCTTGTCGACGTAGCGCTTCTCGTCGCGGAACCGCAGCGGGTCGAGCAGGACCTCGGCCACCGGGATCTCGTCCCATCGGCCCTCGTCGAAGGTCGTGGCCAGGCGGGTGCGGGCGTCCATCTTCATGTGGAACTCCGAACCCGGCACCACGAAGAGGTTGTTCTCGAGGTCCTTGTGGAACACGAGCTGGCCCGAATCCGGACACTTGACCCACAGGTTCTCCGGCGTGTCCTTCTTGGTGATCAGGAAGGAGCGGATCTTGGGCGGGACGACGTTGTTGATCCAGCTCACGGCCGATCCTCCTGCATCCCCGCGTCGCGGCGCCTGGCCGAGCGGACGCCGCGCGCCAGGCCCTCGACGAAGCCCCGCACGGCGTCGACCGTCGTGGGCGTGGCGCGGCCGCCGTCGAGCGAGCGGGCCAGCACGTCGATGAGCGCGGTGCCGACCACCACCGCATCGGCGTGGGCGGCGACCTCCGCCGCGCCCTCGGGCGTCTTCACCCCGAAGCCCACCGCGACGGGCAGGTCGGTGTGGCGCTTGATGCGCTGCACGGAGGCGGCCACGCGGCCGTAGTCGGGGATGGCCGAGCCCGTGATGCCGTTGACCGAGACATAGTAGACGAAGCCGGACGTGTTCTTCAGCACGGCCGGAAGCCGCGCGTCGTCGGTGGTCGGGGTGGCGAGGCGGATGAAGTTCAGCCCCGCCGCGAGCGCCGGGATGCAGAGCTCGGCGTCCTCCTCCGGAGGGAGGTCGACGACGATGAGTCCGTCGACGCCGGCCTCGCGCGCGTCGGCGAGGAAACGGTCCACGCCGTAGACGTAGATCGGGTTGTAATAACCCATCAGCACGATGGGTGTGGCGTCGTCGTGGCGGCGGAAGTCGCCCACCATGGCGAGCGTCTTCGACAGGCGGTGGCCGGCCTTCAGGGCCCGCAGCGCCGCCGCCTGGATGGTCGGACCGTCCGCCATCGGGTCGGTGAACGGCATGCCGAGCTCGATCACGTCGGCGCCGGCGGCGGGCAGCGCCCGCAGCACCGCCGCCGAGGTGCGCTCGTCCGGGTCGCCCGCCGTGATGAAGGTGACGAGGCCGGCGCGGTCCTGCCGCTTCAGCTCGGCGAAGCGGGCCGTCATGCGGGCGGTCAAGCGGAGGTCCCTTCCAGGACGGCGATCCGGGTCTCGTGGTCCTTCATGTCGGTGACGAGCGAGCCGGTGGTGGCGACGAAGACGTACCGCCATCCCTCGAGCTGTGTCTCGATCGCCTCGAGGCGATCACGGATCGCGGCGGTCTCGTCCCTGACCTTGCCGATATCGTCTCTCAGCCTTCCCATGTCGGCCCGCAGGCCGCGGAGCAGTTCCAGGACCAGGTTTTCGCTCTCGTCCGCCATGGGATCACATCCCGCCGAGGTGGTCGGCGACCGTGAAGATGTCCTTGTCGCCGCGGCCGCACATGTTCATCACCATCAGGTGATCGCGCGGGCGCTTCGGCGCAAGCTCCAGCACGGCCGCGAGCGCATGGGCGGGCTCCAGCGCCGGGATGATGCCCTCGAGCCTGCAGCAGAGCCCAAAGGCGTCGAGCGCCGCCTTGTCGGTCGCCGACAAGTAGGTGACGCGGCCCATGTCCTTCAGCCAGGCGTGTTCGGGGCCGATGCCGGGATAGTCGAGGCCGGCCGAGATGGAATGGCCCTCCTCGATCTGGCCGTCGTCGTCCATGAGGAGGTACGTGCGGTTGCCGTGCAGCACGCCGGGACGGCCGCCGGCGAGCGAGGCCGCATGGGCCTTGGTGTCGAGCCCGTGGCCCGCCGCCTCGACGCCGAAGATCTCGATCCCCGGGTCGTCGAGGAAGGGGTGGAACAGGCCGATGGCGTTGGAGCCGCCGCCGATGCAGGCCACGAGCGAATCCGGCAGCCGGCCCTCGGCCCCCTGCATCTGGGCGCGGACCTCCGTGCCGATGATCGACTGGAAATCGCGCACCATGGCGGGATAGGGGTGCGGGCCGGCGGCCGTGCCGATGCAGTAGAACGTGTCGTCGACGTTGGTGACCCAGTCGCGCAGGGCCTCGTTCATGGCGTCCTTCAGGGTGCGGGCGCCCGACTGGACCGGGACGACCTCGGCGCCCAGCATCTTCATGCGGAACACGTTGGGCTTCTGCCGCTCGACGTCGACCGCCCCCATGTAGACCACGCAGGGCAGGCCGAAGCGCGCGCAGGCCGTGGCGGTGGCGACGCCGTGCTGGCCGGCCCCCGTCTCGGCGATGATGCGGGTCTTGCCCATGCGCCGGGCCAGCAGGATCTGGCCCAGGACGTTGTTGATCTTGTGGGCGCCGGTGTGGTTCAGCTCGTCGCGCTTGAAGTAGATCTTGGCGCCCCCGCAATGCTCGGTCATCCGCTCGGCGAAGTAGAGCGGCGACGGGCGGCCGACGTAATGGGTGTGGAGCGAGGCGATCTCGGCCGCGAAGGCGGGGTCGGCGCGCGCCGCCTCGTAGGCCTTCTCGAGATCGAGGATCAGCGGCATCAGGGTCTCGGCCACGAAGCGGCCGCCGTAGTTTCCGAAGTGGCCCCACGCGTCGGGCCCCTGGCGGAAGGAGTTCGGCAGGTCCGGCTTGTTCACGGATGGAGGTCCTTCTGCAGTCCGCCCCGGGCGGCCCGGATGAAGGCCGCGATGAGGTCGGGGGACTTGACGCCCGGGGCGGTCTCGACCCCCGACGACACGTCGACCGCCGGGGCCCGCGTGACGCGGATCGCCTCGCCCACGTTGCGGGGCCCGAGTCCCCCTGACAGCATGAAGGGAACCGGCAGGTCAAGCGCGGCGAGGAGGCGCCAGTCGAAGGCCACGCCGTTGCCGCCGGGCAGCACGGCCCCCTTCGGCGGCTTGGCGTCGAACATGATCTCGTCCGCCACGGCGGCATGGGACGGCACGGGATCGAGGTCGGCCGCGGTCGAGATCCCGAGGACCTTGACGACGGGCCGGCCGAACAGCCTCCGCACGGCCGCGACGCGCTCCGGGGTCTCGCTCCCGTGCAGCTGCAGCATGTCGGGGGCGACCGTCTCGACGAGCGCGGCGAGGGCATCGTCGTCGGCGTCGACCGTCAACGCCACGACCGCGGCCCGGCTCCGCGCCAGGGCGGCGAGCGCCGCGGCACGGGCGGGCGTGACGGCGCGGGGCGAGCGGGGGAAGAACACGAAGCCGACGCGTTCCGCCCCCGCATCGAGCGCCGCCGCCAGCGTGTCCTCGGTCGACAGGCCGCAGATCTTGACCAGGGGGGCCACGCCGATCCTCAAGTTTCGGGCGCCGGACGCGCCCGCCGACGCGGCTTATCGCGCATGAGCGGGCACAAAAAAAGGCCCGGCACCGCCCGAGGGCGGCACCGGGCCGGAGGAGAGCTGGCTTCCGTCAGGCGCGCGTCGAAGCGGAACGCGTCAGCCTCTGGATGGACCCGCGCATGAGGGGGATGGGACGAGGGGCGTTCGAAGCGGGCGCGGCAGGGCTCGGTGAAGGCGCCGCCCGCGGTCGGGTGGGGTCGCGGCCACTGATCGGCGGTGATCACCGCGGACGACGTTACCCGGGACGGCTCGCCAGGCTGGCGCGACGCGACCCTCAGGGGTCGCCCTGGAAGCTTTCATCGTCGAGGATCGCCCGCTTCGGCGTCTTCGTCCCGACGCGGGCGTTGTGGTCCAGGATCTCGTCGAGGGACAGGTGGATCGGGGGCATGAAGCCGTAGGCATCCGCGATACGCGCGTCCGACCAGCCGGCCCGTCTCAGCGCCCGGGCTCCCGAGACGGCGTAGGTGTCGATCTCACGTTCGAGCGACGTCCCAGATCCCTCTCCCATCGTTCTCTCCAAGATCTGAAGATCTCCATCGACTCCTTGTCGCCGAGGACGAGTTCCCCGTTCCAGTTCGTCCCGATCAGCAGCTGCTTTCCGATCGCGACCCTCTCGGGATCGCCGGGCTCGCGCATGTTCGTCGAGCGGACCTCGGTCTCACGTCCCGCGATCGAGCGGATGACCTTCGTGTCCATGCCGCCCGCGGACAGCATGGCGTTGATCGTCGTCTCCTCGGCTTCGCCTACCCGACCGGACGAGCGCTGCAACGCGCTGAGCCTCGCCTCGACCTGAAGCCTCAGGCTCGTCCAGTCCCTCGGGACGAAGCCAGCCTTTGCCCACACGTAGCCACCGACGTCGTTGGTGTCGAGTTCGACGGATCCCGCTCCCATCGAGCCGGCGAGGTCGACGACGTTCCCCATCAGTCTCTGTGCGAGGCCGACGCCTCGCCGTTTGTGATCGATGGCGAGGCCGTCCTCGTAGAAGTGGACCGCATTCACGCTGATCCTCGTCGTCTGTATCCACAACCGCGCGTTCCCCTCGCGGCCCTCGAGCGTGACGTAGGCGGAGTCCTGCGGGACGTCGATGTCCCATTCCGCCGTCCTCCGGCCCGGCAACCCGCGCAGCAGGACGGCCGCGACCCCCTCTGGGGTCGCGCCCTTCGGCATGTTCCTCCGCCACCAAGCGATGTCCCGTTCCCCAGGCGTGTGCGCGAACGACAACTTCCCGACCACGTCTTCGAACACTCGATCGTCTCCGATCCCGTGGGGCATCCCGTGCTGGGAAGGCGGCGCGTGCCGTGCCACCTCAGAACGAGACCCTACCGCCGGCAGAGCGGGCTTGCAAAACGCGCGCAGGCCGCGACAACCGGACCAGCGCTGCACGACCCGGCTGCACCGAGGGGCACGACATCATGGGAGACCGATCCGGCACCACTACGGCCCGTCTGGCCCTCAAGGGCGCCTGGATCGACGCCGCCTTCGACGGGACGGTGCTCACGCTGGCGGCGGTCGGCTCGCCGCTCCAGTACCTGGTCAAGGCCCCGACCTCGATCCCGGCGCGCCACAAGCAATCCGAGGAGCGCGGGCGGCTGCGCCGCCTCGCCGTCTCGGCCCTGCGGGAGGCGGGCGCCGAGGGCGACCTCGACGACGCCGAGGTCGTCTGGAGCTATCGCGCCGGCTGACCTTCCCGTCCCGGGACCGGCGCGCCCCACCTCAATGGCGCGCGATCCGCGGCCGCGGCATCGAAAGCGCGGGGCCGCGCGGGAGGGCGGGCACGTCGCGGGCCGCATGGTCCGACAGCGACAGCACGGCGCGCCGCAGGAGATGGGCCAGGCCGGGCATGCCGCAATCGTCGGCCCTGCGCCGGCAGGTCTCGATCACATGCTCCAGCGCCCGCAACTGGTCAGCCCGCTCTTCCGACACGTCGCTCTCCGCGGTCCATCGCCGCCACTGCACCGAGAGCCTTGAGCTTGCTGGCGCGTCACCCCTGCCACAACCCGTCACATTGGACAGGTTTGCCCGGCCGCCGTCGCATGGCAGACCCACGTCGGACGCCGAGAGTCCGCGACGGCGGGGCCGCTCGAGCGCGGCCGGGCGTCACCGCGTGCGGGGCGCGGCCGCCTCCTGGCCCTCGTCGATCCTGTGGAGCAGGCTCAGGATCCTGGTCTGGTTGCCCTCGATCTGCTCGAAGCGCTCGACCATCGTCCGATCCTTGTCGGCCCGCCGCTCGATCTCGTCCTGTCGGCGCCAGGCCGCCATGTCGGCGTGCATCTCGCGCAGTTCCTCGAGGATGGAGCGTTGCGTCTCGGCATCCATGCCGACGAAGACGCCGGCCGAGAGACCCGGCTCGGCGGCCGGCAGGCTGCGCTTCTCGGCCTCGCCGCGGCGCAGGCCCAGGCCGGTGATGACGGCCGCCAGAAAGGTCCCGGCGATGGCGGCCACGTCAGCGGGCGACATATCGGGCATCGTAGCTCGCGCGATAGAGGGACCGCAGTTCGACGATCGAGAGGATGCCGTAGATGGCGACCCCCGGCGAGATCACGCCGAGCGTCGCGACGGTGCCCTGGTAGACGAGGATCGCCACCTGCCCCCAGGCCAGGAAGCCGAAGAAGGCGCAGAGCATGCGGGCATAGGGGGTGCGCGGGCTGCGGCCGTTGATGTAGAGCGCCGCCAGCCGCATCCCGCCCATCGCGCCGAACGCGCAGGCCCAGATCGTCTCGGTGAGGCCGTAGCGATGGAAGGCCGAGAAGGACGGCCCCGCCAGGCTGTCGCCGGGCACGGCGAGCACCAGCGCCCAGGCGCACATCAGGGCGGAGGACAGCCACTCGTTGTCGCGGCAGCCCGGCACGGAATGTTTGCCCGTCCGGTAGACGCGGGCGGTGGCCGGCGCCGCGGCACTCAAGGCCGCCCCCGATGGACAGCCGGGCCGATCGCCGCGTGCAGCATGGACAGGACCGCGTCGGAACGGTCGGCCGAGCCCTTCGACGAGCCGAGCCAGTAGTCCACGACGGTGCCGAACTTGGCGATCAGCGCCCCGGCGATGAGCTGGCCCACGGCCGAGTCGATCCCGTAGTCCAGGAACACGATGACGGCCACGACGGCGAAGGCCGCCACCACCACGGTCGAGATGACGGGCGAGCCCCAGGCGATCGGCGACTTCGCCGCCACGAGGTCGGCGGTGGCGGCGCGGGCGCCGGCGACGTCGGCGAGCGCGGCCTTGAGCTGGTCGGTGTCGGCCGAGAGGCGCGCCTTCAGCGCCGCGACCTTGTCGGGCGCCGCCTGCGCGGCCGCCTGGACCTGGTCCGGATCGGTCGTCCCGAAGATGTCGCGGACCGCGGTCTCGACCTTGGCGGCGACCTCGGCGGCGCCGCCCCCGAAGGCGAGGCCCAGGATGTCGGGCGCGACACGGCCGAGCAGCGGCAGGAGGGAGAGCAGGATGGCGGGCATGTCAGGCGGCCTTTCGCGTGAGGGCCGCCAGGATTCGGGCCCAGAGGCTCGGCCGGGCGGGCGGGAGGAGGTGGGGGCCGGCGAGCGGCGCGGGCGGCACGATCGCGGCGGCCGGCGGCCGGTCGTCGGGCCGCAGGAACTGGGCACGCTCGGCCCGGCGCCGGCTCCCGAGTTCGGGCGGGTGGACCCACATGAGGAAGGCGTCGGCGGCGCCGACCCGGTCGCCCTCGCCGAGCCTGTGGACCACGGTCGAGCCCACGAAGCCGCGGGCCCCGATGTTGAAGGCGAGGCTGACGCAGGCGTCGAACTGGTTCTGCGTCAGCGTCGCCGGGACCACGCGGGCGACGGCCTCCTCGAACGGGGCGAGGTCGGCGGCGAAGATCGCGTCGGCCTCCTCGCGCGTGATGCTCATCCCGAGGACGACGGGCGGCGGCGCCGCGCGGCCGGTGTGGCCGACGCCGATCGTCGGCACGCCGACGCTGTCGCGGTAGACGTCGAGGCGGCAGCCCTCGCGCGCCATCAGGGCGGCGCGGCCGGCGGGCGATACGGTCCTGGTCATGATGGGGTCTCGCGTCGGGAGGCGCCGCGGGCACAGCCGCGCGAAGGGGTCCCCGTCCGGACAGGCGCGGCCGTCGGGACAGGCGCAGGGCTCGCGCAGGATCTCGACATCGACGCCCGGCGGGACGTCGACGGCGGTCCGGACAGGGGCCGGCATGCTCGGGTTCAGGCGTCGAAGCCGCCGGGCGGCGGCGCGGGCGGCGCCTCGACGGTCGGGCCCGGCGCCGGTGCCTCGGCGGCTCCGGGCGCGAGGGCCTCGGCGGACGCCATGGCGCGCAGCGACGACAGCGTCGCCGTCGCCCTGCCCGTCATGGCGGCGATGGCGGCGTCGATGTCGTCGCGCAGGCGCTGCAGCTCGGCGAGGCCGGCCTTGACCTTGGCGCGGATCTCGCCGGGGAGCCCGGCCAGGGCGGCGAGGTCGGCCTCGGCCTCGCGGAGGAAATCGATGCTCATGGCGTCAGTCCTGTGCCGGCGTGCGGAGGCGTCCCCCGCGCGGCCGGCGCGCGCGGGGTCGGGACGGCCTTCAGCGTGCCGGCGTCAGGAGGTCGGGACGTTGAACAGCGCGTATTGGATGGCGATGCGGACGGCGCCGCCGGTGAAGCTGCCGCTCGTCGCGGTGATCACGACCGGCGTCGGGCTGTAGAACCCGGAGGGCCCGATGATCCCGGAATTGGTGGAGCCCGCCGCGGTGCCGAGCGAGCCGCCGAACTGGGTGGCGTTGCCCGACATGCCGACCCCGTAGGACGGCGCGCCCGTCACGGCCGTCACGGTCCGCGACGAGACGGCGAAGACGACCGACCGGTTGGGGATCTGGATCGTCGACGTCGTCGAGGCGCCCGACAGGGTGACGAGCTGCTCCAGCACGCCGAACTGGATCTGCGATCCCGCGGCACCCTGGGCCGACGTCGCCAACGCGGCGGGCGCGGCGGCCTGGTCGATGATCGTCCACTTGTTCGACCCGTTGCTCTCGAGCGCCAGGTAGCCGTAGGGCGATGCGATCACGGCCGCCGTCGCACCGTTGATCGTGTCGCCGCCGGTGCGGGCCAGGGTGACGGCGGCGGTCGCCGAGCAGGCGCCGCTCTCGTCCACGACGGTCAGCGTCGCCCCTTGAGGGTAGGCCGAGGCCGCCGGCAGCGTCAGGGTCCGGGCCGCGGTCAGCGCCGTGACGGCCACGATGCGGTCGCCGGCCAGCACCGCGTAGGCGGCGTCGGCCACCTGGGTGCGGGCCACCAGCGCCGCCGCGGCCCGGTCCGCATAGGCGGTGGTGGCGAGCCTGGCGGAATTGTCGCCGGCCGCGGGCGTCGGCGCGGTCGGCGTCCCGGTCAGGGTCGCGCTGTTGGCCGTCGCGTAGGTCTGCCCGGCATAGGCGTAGGTGACGAAGCTCGCCGCCACGAAGGACGTCGTCGCCACCTGGGCGCTGTTGGTGCCCGCGGTCGCGTTCGGCGCCGTGGGGGTGCCGGTGAAGGCCGGCGAGGCGAGCGGCGCCGCGCCCGACACGTCCGCCGCCGCGAGCGTGACGGCGCCGGCGCGGCCCGCCACGCTGACGACCGGGGCGGGCGCGTCGACGATCGTCCATTTGTGCGCCGTGTTGCTCTCGAGCGCCAGGTAGCCGTAGGGCGCCGCAATGACGGCCGTGGCCGAGCCGTTGACCGTGTCGCCGCCGCCCGCCGCCAGCGTCAGCGCGAGGGTGGCGGAACAGGCCCCGCTCTCGTCGACGACGGTCAGCAGGGCGCCGGCCGGATAGGCGCCGGCGGCCGGCAGCGTGAGGGTGCGGGCGGCGGTCAGCGCCGTCACCGCCACCGTGCGGTCGCCGGCCAGAACCGTGTAGGCGGCGTCGGCCACCTCCGTGCGGGCGAACCCCGCCGCACCCGTGGCGCCGGCGGCACCCTGCGGCCCCTGGGGTCCCTGCGGACCCGTCGCGCCGGTCGGGCCCGCGGCGCCGCGGCTGCCGCCCGCCCCGACCGCCGCCGCCACGAAGGCCGTGGTGGCGAGCCGGGTGCTGGCATCGCCCGTCGCCGGCGTCGGCGCCGTCGGCGCCACGAGGAACGACACCGCCCCGCCTGCGCCCGCCACCACGACGGCGTCGAAGAAGCTCGACCCGTCCGGCGAGACCTTGAGGTGGAAGTCGTCGTCGCCGGCGAGGCCGATCTCGGCGCGGCCCGAGAAGCCGTCCTGGAACAGGAACGATGCCGTGCGGCCCGGCGCGGCCTTGTTGAGCTTCACCCGGACGTCGCCGGTGCCGCCCGCCCCGGCCGGCCGGGCGTTCAGCAGGGCGTCGTTCCGCGTGGCCGACAGCGGGTTGGCGCTGTCGGGCGCGGTGCCGATGCCGAGCGCCGCGACGCCGAGCTTCTGCAGGAGGGCGGGCAGCGGCGTCCAGGCCGCGCCCGTCCAGACCACGAGGGTGTTCTGCCCGGCGTCGAAGGCCAGGGTGCCCTTCAGGGGCGCGTAGAAGCTCCAGGCGCCGTCCTGCCAGGCGGCGACGTTCAGGTCCTTCCCGGCCCACGCGCCAGAGCCGCCCGGGGCGACGATCCAGCACTGCCCGTCGGCCGGCGCGGCGGGGGGCGCCGCCAGCGCGCTCGACTGCACGCCGAGCTGCACCAGCGCGTCGAGCATCCGCAGGGCCTGGTTGTGGGTGACGGTCTTCTGGTTCTGGTTGGCGTCGAGGTAGGGGAGTTGGAGGTTCGGCGAGGCGCTCACAGGGTCACCGTGCGGGTCGCGACCTGGCCCCGGCCGACCACGGCCGAGATCTGGTACAGGTTGAGGGTGTAGGCGGACCGGGGCGCGCCGAAATCGGCCGCCTGCAGCGCGGCCGGGTAGAGGAAGGCGGGCGACGTCAGGCCCGCCGCCGTCCTGACCACGCCGCCGCCCGCGCCGACGATCTCGAGGTCGTAGAGCTCCGCCTCTTCGTTCAGCGGCACGGCGTCGGGATCCCAGCCGTCGCCGGCGAAGCGGGTGCGCCGCGCCCAGCCGAAGGCGACGTCGCCGCCCGGCAGCCGCGCCCCCCGGACCTGCGCCACCGAGAAGGGCCGCAGCCCCGTCGCCGGGAAGGCCAGCGCCACTTGGGTGTAGGTCGGGTGGGCCGGGCCGTAGAGGCTCGGCCCGTAGCGCAGGACCTGGACGAGGTCCCGCTGGTCGAGCGTCATGTCGAGCGGCACCAGCACATGGGCGTCGAGCACCACCACGCGCGCGCCGGCCGGCGCCGGGTCCAGCATGGCGCCCTCGCTGCCGAGCTGGCCGCGCAACAGCTTGGACAGGTTGTAGGAGCCGGCGCCGACGAGGTCGGCGTGCTGGTACTGCAGCACCTCCCACTGGCCGGTGGCGGCGTCCTTGACAGCGAGCGCGCCCGCGCCGCCGAGCACCTGCGCCTCCGAGAGCGACAGGAGCTGTCCCGGCCCGAAGAGCCGCAGCGACACGACGTTGCCCATGTCCCACCGGTCGACCGGCCCGGCGTAGAGCGGGCTCGTCAGCACGCCGAGCGTCGCCGGCGCGTCGACGGTGACCACGTAGTCGAAGCCGCCGCCGCCGTTGCCGCGGTAGACGTCGATGCCGGCCCAGGGGCTGGCATAGGCGGCGATGCGGGGCGCCCAGAGTTCCGGCTCCGCCCCCGTCACGGGCGGCAGCGGCACGAACTCGATGATCGGCGGCCCGTAGCTGCCGAGCCGCGGCGAGCCCGACTGGGGCTGCGGCGGCGAGGACACGCGCAGCAGCGACGGATCGAAGCCCACCAGCTCCGCCGTGCGATAGGTGGTGGTGTCGACCGCCTTGATGCGGAACGGCAGCGTGACCCCGTCGAAGCTCACCGTGACGGCATCGCCGGCGTCGAGCGCCAGCAGCGAGGGCGGCAGCTTGATCGACCCCGTCTCGCGCCCCGCCCAGACCTGCTGGAGCAGGCTCGTCGCCATGTCGGCCGCATAGGCCGGGTCGAGCACGGCGGCGGTGGCGAGTTCGGCCACGTTCTGGCTGTTGCCGGTGGCGCGCCGCGCCTCGACGCCGGCGCTCGCGTAGCCGCGGTAGGGGTCGGCGAAGGTCAGCCGCAGCGCGCCCGGGAGGTCGGTGTCGCCGGCCCGGGTGACGCTGTAGCCGGGGTCGCCGGCGCCCTCCACGGCGAGGTCCCGCACGTCGAGCGCCGTGACGCGCACGTCGCCCTTGGCGAAGAACTGGAGGACGCCGCCCGACTCGCGCGCGTCGAACTGGTGGGCGTCCATCAGGCCCGCCAGGATGTCGCGCGGCGACAGGAGCGCGTCCGTGGCGTAGCCCAGCACCAGCGTCGATGGGCTCATCAGCGCCGACGTGTCGAAGACCGAGACGCCGGCCGCCCCGCAGAGTTCGGCGATGATCCACTTCAGCGGCACCTCGCCGAGGCGTCCGGTGAGCCAGTGGCCGAGCTCGTAGTTCGGCGTGTCGTGCCACACGGCCGTGCGGCCGGGGAAGTCCGGGAAGGGCCTGGCGTCCCAGGCCCAGGCGTACATGTCGGCGGTCGACAGCATGGGGCCGCCGTAGACCGTCGACGTCGACGCATGGTCGCGCCAGTAGGACAGCGTCGCCTCGAGATAGGCGCGCTGGACGGGATCGTCCTTCGAGCCGAGCGAGAAATAGGGCAGCGACGATTCCGACGACTTCGGATCGTAGAAGACGTTCGGCTGGTTCGGCCCCTTGTCGACCGCCGGGCAGCCGAACTCGGTGAAGCGGATGGGCTTCGACTGGGGCGCCCACGCGGTCGGGGACGCCGCCGGCACGCCGCCGGGGCGGCTCGTGTGCGGGTTCTGCCACCAGCCGCGGATGTCCTTCTGCCGGAACACCCAGTGCTGGCCCTGCGCCGTGTCGACGATCGGCGTCCGGTTCTGCGCCACGCGGTCGGCCGGGCTGGCGTAATACCAGGCGTAGTCCTCGCCGCCCTCGATGTTGGCCTGCAGGTAGGCCTTGTCGTAGATCGTGGTCGGGCCGGCCACCGGGTCGGCGTCGACGTTGGGGGCGCCGTCGCGCCAGTCCGCGATCGGCAGGTAATTGTCGATCCCGACGAAGTCGACGTTCGGGTCGGACCACAGCGGGTCCATGTTGAAGAGCACGTCGCCCGTGCCGTCGGCGGGCCGGTGCGAATGGTACTCCGTCCAGTCCGCCGCGTAGCCGACCTTCGTGCCGGCGCCGAGGATGCCCTTGACCTGCGCGGCGAGGCTCCTCAGCGCCGCGACGGCCGGGTAGGCGGCGTCGCCCGGGCCGGCGCGGAGCTGCGTCAGGCCGACGAGTTCCGAGCCCACGATGAAGCAATCGACGCCGCCGGCACCGGCGCAGAGCCCGGCGTAGTGCAGCACCATGACGCTGTACTGCGCGAAGAAGGCGTTCACCTGGTCGGCGGCGGCCGGCGTCGTGTCGGCGGAGCCGGCCTGGCCCGGCCCGGGATAGCAGGTGATGCGGCCGCGCCAGGGATAGGGCGCCTGTTCGGCCCCGCCGTGGGGGTCCGGCAGGCCGTTGCCGGGCGGCACGTCCACCATGATGAACGGGTAGAACTGGACCCTGAGCCCCCTCCCGTTCATGGCCTGGATGGCCTGGGTGACGGTGTCGTCGGACGGCGTGCCGCCGAAGGCCGGCACGAGCCCCGTCGGCGGCGCCGCTTCGCTGAGGCCCGTCGGGTCGAGGGTCGCGGGGTCGATCTGCGACACGACGGCGGCGGTGGCGCGGGTGAAGCCCGCCACCGCCCAATCGGCCGGCCGCACGGTCTTGTACGGCGTCTCGACCTTCGGCACGACCTGGCACGCGCCGGCCCTGAGATCGCTGCCGAACCAGGTCACCACCAGCGACACGGCGGCACGGTTCGGCAGGGTGGCGTCGAGCTGGTCGAGCGACGAGAAGACGTCCGGGATGCCGTTCGGCGTGTGGACGTTCTCGGGAAACCAGTTCCCGAACCCGTCCGAGGATTGGTAGACCTGCGTGCCGAGCACGAACTCGCCGGCGCCGGGCAGCAGGCACACGGCGCGCAGCGTTGCGGTGACGTCGTCGGGGTCGGGGATGGGCGGCCGCCGGACGATCTCGGCGGTGATCTGCGGCATGCGGTTGCCGAAGTCGGCGAGCGGCATCAGGTTGAACACGAGGTAGCAGAGGCCGCGGTAGGCCGGCACGGCGCCCGTGCCCTCCGCGCTCTCGATCCAGGCGTCGGGCTTCTGGCCCTCGGAACCGTCGTAGAAATGGTAGCCGTACTGGCTGAGGTCGAGTTCGTTGCCGTCGGCCCAGACGCGGCCGAGCGTGACGTCGTCGCCGCCCTCGCAGAATGCCACCGCGAAGGATAGTTCGAAGCTCGTCACCTTCGTGCTGGAGGCGCCGAAACCCTTGCCCGAGGCGCTGGCGGTCTTCTGCCGGGTGGTGACGGCCTGGAACTGCGTGCACCAGATGACGTTGCCGCCGACCCGCATCCGCCCCCAGAGTTTGCGGACCGGCGCGCCCTCCTCGGCGTGGGTGATGGCGACCGTGTCGAGCTGCGGCGCGCGACTGCGCCGGGAGGTGAGGGCGTTGGCGAGGAGGTTGTCGACGACGGCCCCGCCCACGGCCCCGATCGCCCCGCCGACGAACCCGCCCAGGGGTCCCCCGAGCGCCGTGCCCAGCGCCGCGCCGGCCGAACGGAGGACGAGCGTGGCCATGGCGGTATCCGGGGTGTTGGGAGCAGTGGGAATGTTTGCGGGAAGAACGGCCGCACCGATCGCTTGGCGGGACCGCACACAAGGTTGTTTGCCGGGGTAGCGCAACCGATGGGCGGCCGATGCGCTCCGACAACGTCACCGCGGACGCGCTGCTCGGCGGGTCTGGCGCGTCATGTGGGCATCTTCGGGCTGAAGGCGGGGGCCGCGTCGGGCGTCAGCCGATGATCGTCACGAGCCCGCCGGGATCGACTTCAGTCCACATCGGCGTCGGTCAGGCCGGCGACCTTCATCGGATGGCTCTGGAGACCGGCCTTCAGGGATCGGGTGCCGTGAAAGGGGATCGATAGACGCGCGACTTCCCCGGTCTTGCCGTGAGATGCGGTGACTGCCGCTGACTCGGAGGAGCGTCCAGCCATGCCGCTCCGCGACATGAGCAAATTACGGGCCCGACAGGGGCTTCACAGAACGAGGTCGAGGACCCGCTCAGGCGCGTCGGTGGGGAGGGGTCGAACGTCGACCGTGAGCCATCCTGCGATCGCTTCCCGGACGTTGGCGATCACCTCATCCATGGTATCGCCTTGCGAGGCGCATCCGGGGAGCGCCGGGACCTCGGCCCAGAAGCCGCCTTCCTCCGCGTCATGGACGATGATCTTGATGCTCATGCCGTCAGGATACCGCGCGCGCTCCCGGAAGCAAGGTTGACCCGAGGCGATTGAGGGCCATTCACAGAACGCCTTTGATGGCCGCCTCGATGGTTGAGCATCGGTTTCGGCCGATGCGGCACGGGCAGTTCGCAGGGAGCTGGGCTGGTCGCGTGTCATGAATAGGGGTCTGTTACGGATGGCTGCCCTGGCCTGCAGGGCGGCGGCACGAAGAACAGTTCGAAGCTTGTCACCTTGGTGGCGGTACCGAAGTCCTTGCCCAAGGCGCTCGCGGTCTTCTGCTCGGTTGTGACGGCCTGGAACCGCGTGCACCAGATGACGTTGCCGACGACCCGCATCCGCCCCCAGAGCTCACGGACCGGCGCGCCCTCCTCGACATGGGTGATGGCGACCGCGGCGAGCTACGGCGCGCGGTTGCGGCGGGAGGTGGGGCGTCGGCGAGGAGATCGTCAATGACGCGCGCCCGACGGGGCCCGACCGCCCCGCCGACAAGCCCGCCCAGCGCCGCGCCGGACGAACGGAAGTCGAGCGTCGCCATGGGGTATCTGGGGCATTGGGGTCAATAGTGCAGCAGCCTCAAGCCGGTCCTCAATTTTTGACGACTGATCGCACTGATCGTTCGAACGTGCGTGTACGTCAGATTCGATCTCCAAGACTGATCCTACGATATCGATGCCGTCTCAATCGCGCGCCGTCAGCTTCAGCTTTCGATCTCGCCGATTCATCGCTATAGCCTTCTTCAGCGCAGCAAAGAGTTCAATTGGCAGATATCCCCAGAAGAAGACACCAGGTCGATCCCGAGACACCGGTCGAAGATCGTACCCGGGCCAGACGAACCGATTGAGTTCGGTGGTGACGATCCAAGACGGCTCGCCATCGAGGCCGAGTCGCCTCTTGATCGAAGCAGGTATCTCGACAGCGCCACCATCGGATGGCCGAGAATGCGTGATCGGGGCGACATAGACCCTGGTCAGCCCGTCATCATCCACCGATGACAGGACGATTGCACAGGGCCTCGCCTTTCGTCCCTCCTCGGCGCCGCGGCGGCGCTGGTCATGCCAGAGATAGTTGTAGGACAGGACGAGACCTGGGGCCGGCTTCGGAAGCGACACCGGACGTCACGAACCGATGGCGTAGCGGTGCTCAGAGGGGATCTCGGCCGCTTCGATGGCGTCCATCTCCGCATCAGTGAGGTCGAGGACGGAGAAGGCTTCCCGCTGGCCGTTCCGGAGGGCGTGGAACATGCGCGCCGAAACGATGTAGAGGGCATCCTGTCCATCGTTCGTCACGCAGACGGGCTCGCTCAAGGCGCGGTCGAGATAGACGTCGACGTCCGCCCTGACCTCGGAAACTGTCGCTGTGGTGGACATCGTGCTCCTCCCAGAGTGAGCCTTACATGCCGTCTTCGGATATCGGCGACAAGCCTCACCTTTCCGGCCATCCGAACCCCGCCGCCACCCTTCTCAGCCACCAGTCCCCCATCGTCACCTCGCGCACGCGGTCGCGCGACTGGGCGTGGATCATCCGGCCGCCCTCGCTCAGGATCGCGGCATGTTTGACGATCGCCTCCGGCTTCAGCCGGAACAGCACGACGTCACCGGGCCCGAGCGCGCCCACGTCGACCTCCAACAGGTGCCGCCGCGCCGCCTCCAGCATCGGCTCGGCCTCCCCGGTCTCGCCCCAGTCGGGCGTGTAGGGCGGGGGCGCCTCGGGCTCGGCGCCGTAGAGGTCGCGCCACACGCCGCGGATCAGCCCCAGGCAGTCGCAGCCCGCCCCCGCCAGGGCCGCCTGGTGGTGGTAGGGCGTGCCGATGTAGCGCCGCGCCGCCGCGACGACCGCCTCGCGCGCCGGCGTCATCAGCGCCCCCCGAACAGCGAGCCGCCCGTGGCGTCGAGCGCGCCCTGGACGCCGTAGCGCGTCACCGCGTCGGTGCCGGGGATGTGCGGGAAGCCGCGGAAGTTCACCACGTTGCTGAACTTCGACCCGCAGACCGCGAACGTCTTGCGGCATCCCGCCACCACGGTTCCGGCGTCGCCGGCGGCGATCGGGAAGGGCGGCGGCAGCCACAGTTCCAGCTGGTCGATGCCGCTGGTGCGGCGGTGCGACTTCACCTCGAACGGGATCGCGGCATCGGCGCCGGTGCCGAACGTCAGCGTCCCCGCCGTGAACCAGTCGGACGCGTAGGCGGACAGGCCGGACACCACGATCACCCGCCCCGCCGTGCCGTTCGTCGCCGTGAAGGCGGCCCGCCACGCCGCCTGCGACAGGTCGACCTTGCAGCGCGCGTCGCCGAGCTGGGCCTGGCAGGTGCGCGAATAGGTCGAGCCGATCTTCTGGTTCAGCCGGTGCGCGAGCGAGCGCAGCTCGGCCGAGAAGGCCAGCCCCTCGCGCTTCACCTCCCCGAGGTTGCCCGAGGTGAGCAGCACGAAGGTCGCGGGGTCGCTCCAGTCGACCCAGAGAAGGTCGACGCCGGCGTCGTCGTAGCGCCCGGCCAGGATGTCGGCCTCGGTGATGCCGGCGGAGGAGAAGGCGCCCGCGGCCTGCATGTTGTCGATCGACAGGCCGAGCGACTGCTCGAGCCGCGACGCCGAGAACCCGGTGCCGGCGCGGAACGTCGTGCCGTCCGCCACCACGTCGCGGTCGTGTTCGGTGAAGCCCGACACGGTGCCGTCGGCGCGGGTGACGCGCCAGCAGTAGCAGAGCGTGGTGACGCCGGACGACAGGCTCGCCTGGAGGGCGGGGGGCAGCGCCTTCACGGGCGGATCTCCACGATGGGGATGTTGGGGATCTGCCCCGCCTCGAAGAAGGCGAGGTCGGCCTCGAGATAGTCGGTGTCGAAGCGCACCGGCACGTCGAAGAGGAACCCCGCCGTCACCGATACGCCCGGGGCGGGCGGCGCCGCGAAGGTGACGAGGCCCGTCGTGGCGTCGCAGTTCCAATGCGTCGGCATGGCGGCGTTCAACGCCACCAGGACGGTGCCGGGCACGGGTTTGGCGATGGCGCGGGTGTAGGGCGTCGGCAGGCCCGCGCCGTACACCTTGACGAGCTGGAACGACGTCGCGCGGCCGTCGCCCGTGCCGATCGGCACGTCGAAGGGCGTAGGCTGCAGCGGCGACGCGCAGGAGCGGTAGTCGAACCGGTCCTTCCAGCGGAACCCGTAGAGCCGCCCGCGCTGCGCCTCGAAGAAGTCGCGCACGGCTTCGAGCTGGGCGAAGCTCTTCACCCCGTAGCCCGCCTGATACTTGCGCCGCCCGTCAGCCCAGATCGCGTTGCGCTCCTCGGCGCCCGAGCGCAGCGTCACGACGTCGGTGCGCCGCTCGGGGCCGCCCCGGGCGCCGAGCGCCACGTCGGTCGGGAACCTCACCTCGTTGAAGCCGCTCACGCGTTCCTCCCCCCGCGCCCCACCGCCCGCGCCAGGACGGAGGCCATCTGGCTCTCCGAGCGGGCGAAGGCGGGCGGGTCGGGCGCCGTCACGTTGAAGTTGATGACCTGCTGGGGGCGGGCGCCGGCCGACGGCACCTTGGCGAAGGGCGTCACGGCGGCCGGGCCGGCCACCACCTCGGCCCCCTTCTCGCCCACGATGCCCCACTGGCCGGGGCCGATCGTGCCGCCGGCCGCGAAGAGGCCGGCGAAGCCCGATCCGCCGCCGAGGGCTGTCCCGAGCGCGCCGAAGAGGCCGCCCGTGGCGCCGTCCTTCCCCTGCGTGCCGAAGAGGCCTGCGAAGGGCCCGGCGCCGGTCAGCGCCCCTTGCAGGCCCTGCCGCGCCGTCGATCGCAGCACGCCGGCGGCGACCTCGTTCAGCTTGGCGCCGTCGAGCACCAGGGCCTCGATGCCGCGCGCCGCCTGCGCCGAGGCGAAGCCGAAAGCCTGGTCGGTGGCGGCCTGGCTCGCCTTCAGCTTCGCCTGCGCGGCGGTCGCGGCGTCGATCTGGCGGACGAGACCCGCGACCTGCTCCTTCTCGGACGCGGTGGCGTCGGCGCCGAGCTTCGCCTGTTCGGCCTCGACCTTCTGGCGCTCCGCGATGGCGGCATGGGCGTCGCCGACGGTGCGCAGCAGCGCCAGTTGCTCCGAGAGCCGCGTCAAGACCTTGGCCGAATCGTCGTCGCGGTCGCCGGACGTGTCGGGCAGGGTCTGGCCGGCGAGGAGCTGCGCCGTCGTCAGCCCGCCCGGCACGGCGGCGGAGAGCGGCGCCGCCCGCATGGCGGCGGCCTGCTTCGCCTGCAGCGCCGCGGCCGTGTCGAAGGTGCGGGTGACGCCGGCCGAAGTGGTCCCGGCCCAGGCGTCGGCGCGGCCGGCGAGCCGGTCGAGGGTCGCGCCGGCCGACTCGGCGGCCCGGGTGAAGCCGGAGAAGTCGGCCTCGAAGCCGAAGGACAGCGATCCCGCCTGCTCGGCCATCGTCTCACCCCCCTTGCCGCCAGGCCTGGAACTCGGCTTCCAGCGCCGATGCCTCGTCGTGCGTGAGCCCGCCCTCGTCGGGTTCGACCCCGAGCACGAAGCGCGCGTGGCCCGCCCAGGCGTCGGAGAACCCGCGCCACGAGCAGGACCAGAAGGCCGCCTCGGTCCAGGTCAGGGCGCCGAGGGCGAAGCCGCGCCGGCGGCGCCACTCGTCGGCGCGACTGGAAAAGGGGCGCCGCCCTCCCCGGCCGGCCGGGGCGCCAGTTCGAAGCCCATGGCCCCCATCAGCGCCAGCACGAAGGCCTCGGCCTCGACCATCGCGGTGCGGGCCGCGAGGCGCTCCGGGTCCTCGCGCCCGACGGCCGCGAGGGCGCCGGCGATCAGCGCCAGCGTGTCGGCGGCGCGGCGGCCGAAGACGGCCCGCTCGATCGCCTGGACGATCGGCACGCCGCCGCAGCGCTCCTCGATCAGCGCCACCGTCTGCAGCGTCGTGTCGAAGGCGACCCGCTCGCCCGCCAGCACGGCGGCGAACTCGCCGCGCAGCGCGTTCGGGAGGCTCACGTGAGCCTTAACCTCCTGATGCGGGGCGCTCGTCACGACGGCGCTTCTCTCCTGGTGCGGGGCGCTCGTCACGACGGCGCTCCTCTCCTGGTGCGGAGCGCTCGTCACGACGGCGCTCCGGCGGTCCAGACGGGCGCGCCCGACGAGTCCAAGGTCAGCGACGAGGAGATCTCGCGGTCGTGCGGCGCCGATTCATCGAGCTGCGTCACCACGAAGGCCCCCTGGTAGAAGCCAGTGCCGGGGTAGACGATCTGGCACTGCAGCAGCGTGCCGCCCTCGAAGGCGCTCCGCACCGCCCCGTAGGCGGCATCGTTGAGCCAGACGAAATCGGCGGCCGAGAAGCTCAGGGATTGCGCGGCCGCGCCGGGCAGCAGTTCCTGCCAGCGTCCGGCGGAATCGGCGGACGTGACGTCCACCTTGGTGGTGGCGCGCTTCACCTGCTTGGTGCGCAGGCCGCCGGCCGTCACGAAGCTCGAACCGGATGTGTTGACGCGCAGCAGCAGGCCGCGGCCGGGGGACGCCGACATGGGACACCTCGCCATTGAAGAATAAGACCGGCGGTCAAGATCCCTTGATCGCTGGCAAGCGCGAATGCGCGCCGCCGCTCGTGCGGCGTGCCCCGTCGTCGACGGCGGCCGACAGGGAAGATCTCCAGGGCTCCGCCCTGGACCCGCCGAAGGCCCCGGCCTTCGGACACCGATTCAGACGGTCGCGAGTTCGTGGCCGGCCAGCGCCGCCACCGTCACGGTGCCGTGCAGCGCCACCTCGTCGGGGTCGCGCGCGGGGCCGCGGGCGTCGGTGCAGAGCAGCGACAGCAGGGCCACGCCCGGCACCGGCATCGACCGCATGTGCAGGATGCGCCGGATGTGGCCCATCACGGCGCGGGGCCGGCCGAGCGTGTCGCCGATCTCGTAGCGGTCCCACACGTCGAGGTCGAAGGTGAGGAGTTGCGCCTCGGTGTCGGCCGTCGACCCGTCGCGCGCCGACACGAGCCGGATCGTCACGGACGGCATCACGGCCCGGGCCGGCGGGGCGTCGTAGACCCGCAAGCCCAGCACGGCGGCGAGCGCCGCGTCGGCCCGGAGCGCCGCGCCGATCGCCGCCACGACCGCGGCCTGGCGATCGATCGCGCTCACGGCCGCAGCCCCGTCCGCAGCGCGGCGGCCAGCGCGGCGCGGGCGGCGGCGCCGGCCCGGAGAGCCGCGACGCGCAGGAAGGGGCGTGGCGCCATGCGGAGCGTCCCGTATTCGAGGAGGGCGGCCTCGGGCGCCGCCGCGATGACGACGCTGCCGCGATCCGTCGGCGCGGCCGAGACCGATGCGGCGAGCCGCCCCGAAGGATCGTCCGGCGCGGCGCCCGGTGCAGACGGGCCGGGGCCGGCGCCGAGCGACGCCCGCACGGCGTCGGCGACGCCCTCGGCGACATCGAGCATCGCCGGCGCGGCGGCCGACCGAGCCGTGGCCGGCAGCGCCGCGAGCCGCCGCCGCAACGCGTCGAGCCCCGCCGCGCGGAACCGCACGGCGCTCACACCGGCACCGCGGCGGCGGTGTAGGCCGCGCCGGCGGGATCGGTGCCGACGCGGATGACGCGGTAGGTCGCGCCCCCGACCGTCACCTCGTCGTCGAGGTCGAGCGTCGCGCCGAGGCCGGCGCGCAGCACCGACAGCGTCACGGCCGAGGCCGGGATGCCGCTGGCGGCGCGGGCCGCGTCCGACACGGACTCCACGATCGCCTTGGCGGCATGGACGGTCGGCGCCGTGGTGAAGCCGCCCGCGCCGTCGTCCGCGGGGGCGAGCTTGGCGAGGGTGGCGTCGCGGTAGAGCGGCGCGAAGGCGGCGCCGAACAGGGCCGCGAGATCGCCGTCGAGGAGGGACATGGGGGGAACCTCGAGGCACGAGGCGCCTATGGCGCCAGGACGGCGGGCTGGTTGACCTTCAGCAGCGCCAGGAAGCGGCGGCCGTAGGTGGTCTCGGCCAGCATCGAGGGCTCGGCGGCGCCCCGCGGCGGGCGGGCGCGGTCGAGGCTGAGGCCGCCCGAGCGCAGCGACGCGTAGCCCAGCGTCCCGGCCGCGGCGGCGGCGGCCTCGGCGCCGGTGCCGAGCCCGTCGAGCGTCAACGTGTGGGCGGCGAGCAGCAGGATGGCGACCGTGTAGTCGCCGGGCAGCCACCCCGTGTCGACGCGCGTCTGGGCCTCGGCGATGGCGCCGGCCAGCGCCGCGGGCGGCACGGCCGCGAAGGCGGGAAAGCGCGCCGCGAGGTCGGCGGGCGCCGGGACGGTGTAGGGCATGGTGGGCCTCGCCGGGGGGGGGGGGGACGGGAGCGGGTCAGAGCTGCCGCCGCCCGCATCCTATGGACGTCGAAGCGCGCCGCGGCGACGCAGTCGCGGAGGCTCGGGAAGCTGGGTCGTGAAACGGACGGGGAGATCGATCGATGATCCACTGCGGGTCGGTCGATCCTGATCAGCGACAACCTTGAGAAGCTCCCCCTGAGGCGTACCCCGCGCCGGCCGTCCATCGCCCGTCGAGGTCTCGCGGCTGGGCGGGTTGGTAGTCGAGCGTCGGCGTGGTGCCGTTCGGGTCGACAGTCCCGTTCTCGGCGAACACGGCCGCGGCGTTGGGGTAGGTCCCGTCCGCGATGGGGTGCGCCTCGACGAGCCGCGCCGAACCGTGCCCACGCGGGACGAGAGGCGGGGTCTCGCCCCTCATCCGCCCTCCGGGCACCTTCTCCCCTAGGGGGAGAAGGGACGCACGCGTCAGGACATCGTCACGCCTTCGGCGGCGTCCGGCGTCGCGATCGGGATGCCGGAGGGGCAGAAGTGTCTCGCGTTGCGGGTGACGACCACGAGGCCATGGGCCTGAGCGACCCCGGCGATCATCGCATCGGCGATGCCGGGGCCGTGCCCTGCCGCGATCGCCCTCGCCTCCATCCGGCCCGATAGGGATGCGGCCCGGCCGTCGAGGCCGAGGATCTTGTCGCCATAAGCGGCGAGCAACCCGGCGAGCCAGAGCCTGAGCCCATCGGCCTTCGCCGTCGCACCCTTGCGGTCGAGCAACGCGACGCCCTTCTCGATCTCATGGACCGTCACGACCGATAGGAACACCAGACCGTCGCCGTCGGCGCTGTCCAACCAGGCGAGGAACCGGTCCGGGGCCCGCTCTCGCGAGGGCGACAGCATCGAGACGACGTCCGTGTCGAGCAGGAAGCCGCTCAAAGCTCGACGTCGCGGGACGGCCCGGGATCGCGCTCGGCCTCGCCGCCAGGATAGGTCCTGAGATAATCGACGAGGCTCGGCCTCCTCCCGACGAGCGCCCTGCGGGCGATCTCGGCCGCGGCGATCGGGACGAGCGCCGCGACCGGCTTTCCGTGGCGCGTGATCGTCACGAACTCGCCCCTGACGGCCTCGTCCACCAAGCTCGAGAGACCCGCCTTGGCGTCCTTCAGGTCGACGGTGGACAACGGACGGCTCCGGCGAACGGGATCACAGGTGACCACCATAGGGCAGTGTGGCCGAATCATCAACGCGTCCGGGTCGCCATTTGCAGCGTCCCGCGGAGGCCGACGACGTCCACACTGCGATCCGTCTCGTTTCACCATCCCTCATCCGCCCTCCGGGCACCTTCCCCCGCCAGGCGGGAGAGGGGCAGAGGCGGGACGTCAGGCGTCGCGGCCGCGGGGGGCGCCGGCACGGGTGGAGGGCCGAGCGCGGGACGCGGCCGGCTCGGGATCCGCCTCGGGCGTCAGCGCCACCTCGCCCGAGGCGATCCAGGCGTCGTGGGCCGGGTGGGGGGCGAGGTCGAGCACCGTCGAGGCGCCGGGGTCGAGCAGCACCGTCCCGCCGTCGGCCGCGTGGAAGCCGCGCGCGCCGCGGCTGAGGTTGGTGACGCGGGCCCGCATGGCGTCAGATCCCGTCGTTGTAGGAGATGCCGCGCGGCAGCCGCACGTCGAGGCCGCCGAGCCGCATCATGCCCGGGATGACGAACTCCAGCATCCGCTGCTGGGGCGGGAAGAACTGGTGCGGCATGGGCACGTGGAACTTCAGCACCTGCGGGTCGCGCCGGTAGGTCACCATGCGGTCGGTGCCGCCGGCGCCCGCGCCCTTCAGCTGGCGCAGCGTTCGGATCGTCAGGGGCTGGCCGGTGCTCGACGTGTAGACGTTGTTGGTCTGCAGGTAGGTGATCACCGTCGTGTCCGACGTCGACGAGCGCGGCATCGACGCGATCGTGCCGTATTGCGCCACGGGCAGCAGCACCGTGTCGTGCAGTTCCACCTGGGCGCTCGACGCCCAGGCACCGACGAGCGCGTTGTTGACGTCCGCCAGGATCTCGGCGGGCGTCTTCACCGCCCAGGCGGGGGAGCCCGCGGCGCCGTTGGGGACGGCCGTCTGCGGCACGACGGCCTGGTTGACGAGGCCGAGGAAGCCCTTGCGGGTGTCGCCCGAGACGACGACGCGCTCGACGAGTTCGTCGGCGGCGCGCCGGGCCGCGGCGGCCTTGTCGGCGGGGAGGTTCATCCCCGGCACCATCATGGCCTGGTTCACCTCCTCGAGCGAGAAGCGGTAGCCGATCTTGGCGCTCTCGACCGCCGTCTCGTATTTGGAGCGGCTGAGCTCGGCGAAGGGCATGTCGGAGGCGTCGCCGTTCATCCAGTCGGCCTGGCCGACGCCGTCGGTGGTGAAGTACGTGACGGTCTTGGCCCAGGGATAGGCCGAGGTGTCGACCGGCACGAGGCGCGGATACTGGATGTCGGCATAGCGGATCGCGTAGACTTCGCTCTCGATGCTCGACACCTGCGAGACGAGGAAGCCGAGCGCCGCCTGGGCGTCGAACGTCGCTTTGAGCATGGTCTGTCCTGTTTGACTGGAAGGATAGGATCGGAGAGGCCTCGCCCGATCCGGTCAGCCGAGCCTGAGCTTGGCGAGCCCCGGCGTGGCGGCGGCGCTCTCCCACATCGCGTTCGGGACCGCGGTGTTGCCGGTCGCGACATTGGTCAGCGCTCCGGCGCCGGTGAAGAAGGCCGGCTGGCCGGGCGACACCGCCGCGGCGGCGGCGACCCAGACGACGCCCTTGGTCATCACCCCCAACGTGACGGTCGGGGCGAAGACGTCGCCCGCCGTCGGCGGCAGGGTCGTGTCGCGGATGGCGACGCCGCGGAAGGCGCCGGTGCCGCCGTTGGCCGACACCACGAGCTGCTCGGCCGCGCCCTGGAGCACGGGGTCGCCGGGCGCGACCGCGACCGTCGCGGCGGGGTCGACGACCCGCGAGATCACGTTCGTCACCCATTCCCCGTTGGCCACCATGCCGAGGGTGCCGGGCGGGTGGAAATTCGAATAGCTGGTCTGGACGGCGGGCATCAGCGGTCTCCGGCGTTGGGCTTCCAGGCGCCGGCGAGGTCGGCGTTGCGGGCCTGGAGGGCGGTGAGGGGGGCCGGCGCGCCGGCGAGGACGTGTCCGGCGATCGGGTCGGCGCGGCGGCCGGCGGGCAGCGCCGCCAGCGTGTCGAAGGCGGCCGCCACATAGCCGTCGCCCCGGCCCCGCACCGCGTCGGCGCCGAGCGTCGCCACGAGCACGGCGCGGCGGATCTCGTCGAGATCGAGGTTCGCGGCGTCGAAGCCGGGCCCGAGGATGCGCCGCGCGGCGTCGATGACGGCGCCGCGCTCGGCGGCGCGCCGGTCGAGGCTCGCGGCGTCGGCGACGGCGCGGGCCCGCAGCGCCGCGATCTCGCCGTCCCGCGCCTCGAGCTTGGCCTGGTGCGCCACGATGTCGGCGCGCAACCGCGCGACCAGTGCGGCATCGGCCGCGCCGACCGCGGCGCCGGGCGGACAGTCGAGCACCGCGGTCGCGCCCGGGGCGGCATCGGCCGTGGCGGCCGGAAGCGCGCAGCCCGGCCCGCAGCGGCCTTCGGCCACGAGGGCGATGTGGTTGCCGCGGATGTTGCGCTGGACCGCGTCGTAGGGCTCGCCCTCGGGCGTCACGCCGGGCGTGAAGTCGAAGTCGGCCCAGTAGCCGTTCGACAGTTCAGACCCGCCTTCCGCGCGCGCCACCGCGGCGGCGTCGGTGATGACGAGGTCGGCGGCGACGTGGCCGTCGTCGCGCACCACGCCCTGGCCGGAATGGCCGACCGCGACGCCCCGCCAGGTGGCGCTGTCCACCATGGCGGCCGGGTGGTCGAGCGTCACGGGCTTGCCGGCGAAGGACGCCATGCTGGCGGGGTCGAAGACCTCGGCCGGCGGGCGGTAGACCCGCACGGGCGTGTCGGGCGGCACGCCGGGCGGGCCGCCGACCTCGCCGGCGCGGTAATCGTGCAGCCCGGCGCGGCCGATGCGGGCGCGCATCTCGAGGAACCCTTCGGGCGTGCGGCGGCGCGCGAGCGGCGTCGCCCGGTCGTGGACCAGCATGGGTGTGTTCTCCTGGAGGGGTGGATCGCGCCGGCGCCGGCGCGCTATGCTGTCGGGCAGCGACGGCTCCGGCGAGGTGCTCGGTGATCACGGCCCTGGCGATCTCGGGTTACCGCTCTCTGCGCGACGTCCGGATCGAGCTCGGGGCGCTCAACGTCGTCACGGGCGCCAACGGGTCGGGCAAGTCGAGCCTCTACCGGGCGCTGCGGCTCCTGGCCGAGGTGGCGCAGGGGCGGGTCGTGGCGTCGCTGGCGGCGGAGGGCGGGATGCCCTCGACGCTGTGGGCCGGACCGGAGGTCGTGTCGCCGGCGATGCGGCGCGGCGACGTCCCGGTCCAGGGCGGCACCCGCCAGAAGCCGGTGAGCCTGAAGCTCGGCTTCGCGAGCGACGATTACGGCTACGCCATCGACCTCGGGCTGCCGGTGCAGGCTCGGCCTCCCGTCTCGATGTTCTTCCGCGACCCCGAGATCAAGGCCGAGGCCCAATGGGCCGGGCAGCGGCTCGGCCGGTCCAACGCCTTCGCGCATCGCGAAGGGCCGATGGTGCGGGTCCGGTCGGAGACCGGCCAGTGGCGGCGCACGGCCGACCAACTGGGGCCGACCGACAGCATGATGACGCACAGCGCCGACCCGCTCGGCGCGCCGGAACTCCTGGTGCTGCGCGAGCGCATGCGCGCCTGGCGCTTCTACGACAACCTGCGCGTCGACCGCGACGCCCCGGCGCGGCGGGCGCAGGTCGGCACGTTCACCCCGATGCTGGCGGGCGACGGCGCCGACCTCGCGGCCGCGCTGCAGACCATCCGCCAGATCGGCGACACGCGCGCCCTCGACGCCGCGGTGGACGACGCCTTCCCGGGCGCCGCGATCTCGATCGCCGACCGCGACGGGTTCTTCGACGTCGAGATGCGCCAGCCCGGGCTGCTCCGCCCGCTCGGCCCGGCCGAACTGTCGGAGGGGACGCTGCGCTACCTGCTGCTCGTCGCGGCGCTGCTCAGCCCGCGCCCACCACCCCTGATGGTGCTGAACGAACCCGAGGCGAGCCTCCACCCCGACCTGATCCCGCCGCTGGCGCGGCTCATCGGCGACGCGGCGGCGCGCTCCCAAATCGTGGTGGTCAGCCACGCGGCCGCGCTGGTCGGGGCGCTCGAAGCGCTGCCGGCGGCACGCAGCTTCACGCTCGACAAGCGGCTCGGTGAGACGGCCGTGGAGGGCGAGCAGGCGCTGGGGTGGAAATGGCCGGAGCGGTGAGGGGCTGTGCCCACATCACCGCCGCGACGGCGGAGAACCGCGCCGCGAGGTCGGCAAGCGCCGGGACGCCGCAGGGCATGGTCGAGCCTCTTTCGGGAGGACGGGACCAGTTCGACGGAAATCGAAGCGGCCCGTGACGATGGACGCGACGACGTCACGGAGGCTCGGGGCTTGGATCTCGTCGTCACCGAACCGGCGCACGGATGCAGAGTCGGCGCGATATCCACATCACAACACTCGGATTCGATCAGGAAGTCTCCGATGCAGACGAGCGGGAGATCCTGCAGGAGGCTCGTCATCCTCGCTGTCGTGTCAACCTGAATCCCAGACGCGCCGCGGGCGAGGCGTGCATGCAGACCGTGTCTGCTTGCGAAATATCCGTATACATGGTTATTCGATATTGAAGGTTTCGACGTAATATCACTATCTCAATCTTGAGCCTCCCGGGTTGATCGCCTCCGCGTCCTTTCGAGTGGGATAATATATTTTCTTTTGCTCCATCTCATAAAACAGAGTTCCATTTATGCCACAAACTTTTTGCTTATCTATGGGCCGGCACCAAATTCTTTTGAAGATCGCGTCAAGACTGCCGGCATCGTTCGATGGCCTGGCATAGATTTCGTCGATGAATGCAATATCTGTTTGATCTGGGAATAGGACAGCGAAATCGGCATCGTCAACAGCGAAAATATCGTAGACACAGTTTTCTGCCCCATCAACGATTTGAATGTTTTTCATTGTTCCCCCCAGTGCTTAAACTATCGCTTAGGGGGTTTTTCCATTTCGGTACCTCCGTCCAGGTCCTTCCACATCCCGGTGGGGACCGCCGTGTGCGCTCCCTCCACGACCGGTGGGAACCCAGACGTCACCCTCGTCATCCTCCCAACCCTATCCTCGTCCGTTTGGATTCCGCACCCAGTTTTCACCGCCTTTTGGGTCACGAAATCCTGTCTCATGGCCAGGCTTCCCCGGCGCTTTCGGTCCATCAGGATCATAGGCGTCCTGTGGTGGTTTAATGAAGGACGGCTGTCCCAATCCTGGACTGGCGGAAGGCACCGTCTGTCCCGATGACGTGACCTGACCCGACTGTGGGACGGCGATGGATGGCGGCGCCGGCGGTGGGTGGTCTGGCTCGGCGAGCGGGATCGCTCCTTGAGGAGAGCCGCCAGGCAGCCAAACGGGCAAGTGCTCGACGAAGCGTCCCACCGCCTGGCGAGACGCCTCCCGCAGGTACGATGACACGACGAGCGGGGCGGTGAGCATGGAAGCCCAACTCGCCACCGCGGCCTCTTCCGATGTCGACTGGGGGGCGAGCCCCCCAGCTCGTTCTGCCAAATGAGCGATCTCACGGGCCGATGCCGTGCCGATGGGATCGAGCGATCCGAGGCCGCCCAAGACGGCCTCGCTCGATCCAGAGATAGCGGCGCTCGAAGATGCGATAGGCTGCTCGGAGGTCGGATGGATCGGTCGAGACGGCTCGGGTGAGGCCAGCTCCGATATCGCCGAAGACGCTGCAATGCCCGTCCATCGTCCATCGGGGTCGCGCGGCTGGGCGGGGTCGTAGTCCAGCGTCGGACGGACGCTTGTCGCATCGCCCTCCGCGAACACGGCCGCGGCGTTGGGGTAGGTTCCGTCCGCGATGAGCTGCGCCTCGACGAGCCGCGCCGTCACCGCCGCCGGCCACAGCCCCAGACCCGCGTAGATCTGCGTCGCCTGCGCCTTCGACAGGGCCAGCGCCGCCTGGGCCGGCCCGTCGAGCTGCCACAGCGGACGGAACGCGAAACCCAGCGCGCCGGGGTCGAGCCCCTCCGACCGGCAGATCAACCGGTCGAGCCGCTCCAGCTGCGGACGAAGGTCCAGCACCTGGCGCGCCGCGATCATGTCGTAGTAGTTGCGCGTGTCGCTCTCGCCCGTCGCCGACAGGCCCGACGGCGACTGCCCGAGCAGACGCGTCACCGGGATGTCGGCCGCGCCCGCCGCCACCTGCAGAAACGTCCGCACCATCTCGGGCAGGCCCGCGAAGTCGACCCGCTGCCGCGACCAGCTCTCCCCGTCGCCGAGCAGCAACAGGTTGTTGATCGACTTCATCGCCGCCGCATAAGCAAAACGCGACGACAGCTGCGCCGTCGTCTCCGCCGACGTCAGGTGCTCCGACAGGTTCGGCACCGTGACGACGTCGACCTTCGCCTCGTGCATCAGGCTCGTGGCACCCGCCGTCGTCAGCGCCACCGCGTGCACGGCGTCGTAGAGCACCTGCAGCACCGAGTCGGACCAGGGCGATCCCGCCAGCCCCGAGTCGGGCAGCGGGTGGCCGAGGAAGCGCACGACGCGCGACGGGTGCAGAGCCAGCGGCGCCCGCCCGGCCGCCAGCAGCTCGTAGGCGGCGGGCTCGCCGCACCAGGGGCTCAGCGGGTCGCGGTCGAGCGAGGACGCACCGAGCTGCCAGCGGCTCACCACGTGCAGGTATTTGAGCCCGCCCCGCGGCAGCCGCTCGTCGAGCGGCCGGGCCAAGGCCGAGGGGTCGGTCTCGCCCGTGCCGATGACGAGGGCGCCCCCGCCGTAGAGACGGCCCAGCACCATCGCCCGCTGCACCGCCACCCGCAGCCCGAGCCGACGCTCCGCCGCCTCGACCCGCTCGACGTCGACCCGGTGACCCGACCAGGCGCGCCAGGCCCGCACGCTGTCGTAGGGCACGATGTCGACGACCTTGCGGGCCAGCCAGTCGCCCCGGTACATCGCCTCGACCTGCGACCGGTCGAGGTCGAACACCACGAAGGCGTCGTGCGCCGCCTTGTCCTTCCCCGCCCCCAGCGACGCCGCCAGGTTCGACAGCCCGTCGCGCGTCGCCGCCGTGAAGGATGACGGCATGGCGGCGCTCGCAGGATGAGAGGACGTCGGGGCGCGATCCTTCTCCCGCGAGGCGGGAGACGGCAGCTCGAAGCGATGCTGATGAGATCAGGGCTTTCGGCGCGGCGGGGTCTCTCCCCTCATCCGCCCTCCGGGCACCTTCTCCCGCCAGGCGGGAGAAGGGCAGCGGCGCGGGCGAGACGCCCCGGGCCGAACCACAGTTCTGCAGTGGAGCGATCTCTACTCGATCGGCCGCCCAAGGTCAAGAACAAATCATGAACGCAATCCACATCGGCGACGCCAGCCCCGCACCAGCGTCGGGCGGCACTGATGACGTGCGGCGGGCCGGAGCGAGCCCTCGAAGACCATCGTCGAAGCGATGGCGCCCGGTATCCGCGTGTTCACCCCGGAGACCCGTCGAGCCCGCAGGGCGGCAGGCCCGGCCCCACCCCGGCCCGCGCGACGGGCACCCAGGAGACCCGACCCATGACCGCCACCACCCCAACCCGCGACGGCATCGCGATGCGCGCCTATTTCATCTGGGAAGGCGAAGGCTGCCCCTCCGGCCGCCACGAGCATCACTGGTTCGCCGCCGAGGCCGTCGAGAGGCGCGCGGCCGAGCCGACGATCGCCGCGGCCGCTCCGGCCAAGAAGGCCGCCCCGGCGAAAGCCGCCACCGCGAAGAAGCCTGTCGCGGTGAAGAAAGCCGCGCCCGCCAAGGCGGCGCCGAAGGCCCCCGCCGAGGCCGTGGTGGCGGCCGCCGCCCTGGCGGCCCCGCGCACCGCGCGGGGCACCGCCAAGTCCGCGCGCCAGGCGCACTAGAGCAGATCGCGATCAGATGGAGTCACCTGATCGCGTGAAGATGCTCATGAAAACAGAAGGGTAGAGCAGAGGCCGCGAGCCAAGGCGAGCGGCAACAGCTCTGACGTTCCATCTCTGACCGACCCTGTCGAGCGCCGCCGCGGCCCGTCCGCGGCGGCGCTTCTCGTTCATCTCTCGCTACACGAGACCGAGCAGCCGGTAGTCGGATCGCCGCACGCCTTCGAGCGCGTAGCGCAGGGCGTCGACGACGTGGTTGTGGCGGTCCTCCAGCAGCGGCAGGATGTCGCCGGTGAGGGGGTCGGTGCGGTAGGAATAGTGAATGAGCTCGTCGATGGCGTGGCGGCAGTCGGGGTGGACCACGATGTCGTGGCCCTGCAGAAAGGCGACGCCCTCGGCGACCGAACCTTTGCCCTTCCGGGCCGCGCGGATGCGGAACCCCTCGCGGCGCAGGTGGTCGATCAGCTCGGGCCGGGAACTGTCGGCCGTGATGGGCCAGGCACCCGCGCCATGCGTGCCCTCCACCGTGCGCAGCAGCGCCCCCGTCTCGCCGATCGGGCAGCCGACCCGATAGGCCTCGCGGTCGACGTAGATCGTCCCGTCGAAGAGGAAGCAGCGCACCACCACGGTCGGATCGGCGGCGAAGCCCCAGTCGGCGCCGTGGTAGGGACGCGCCCGCTCCGGCACCGCGAGGCTGTCGATGCGCCAGCGGCGGAACACGCGGGTCTCGGCGTGGAGCCGGTAGCCGCCCTCCCAGACGTGGGCGTATTTCTCGGGGTCGCGGGCGCGGTCCCACAGCCGCTCCGCGTCGAGCACGGGCGGGAACCACGGGTTGTCGGCGTAGGTGACGCGGGCCACGATGGCGTCCGGGCGAGCCGGGCCCTCGCGGAACAGCGCGTCGACGGGATCGGTCGGCTGGCCGGGGTTCCACGTGAACCAGAGTTCGGAGCCGGGCTTGCGGATCGTCGGGACCAGGATGTCGAGCGAGCGCCGCGACACGCCGGCCGCCTCCTCGACCCAGGCGATGTCGATCCCCTCCATGGACTTGATCGAGTCCGGGTTCGACCGCAGCCCCGCGAAGAGGAACAGCGAACCGTTGCGCCCGTGGATGGCCTCGGCGGTCGAGCGGTAGCGCGAGCGCAGGCCCAAGGCGGCGATGCGATCGTCGAGCAGGCGTTTGGACGAGTCGCGGATGGAGCGCTGGATCTCGCGGGCCGCGAGGACCCGCAAGGGCCGCTCGGCCGCCATCAGGACCAGCGCGGTGGCGACCGAGTGGGACTTGCCGGAGCCGCGGCCGCCGTAGAAGGCCTTGTAGCGCGAGGGGACGAACAGGGGCCGGAAGGCCTCCGGCAGGGCGATCTCGAGCGAGGGGAGCGGCGGGCGGGACCGTGACGCCATGCGGACCGTCGTCCCTCTCGGCAGGGGGATGGGGCGGGATCTCTGTCGGGTCCGCGCCCACGCGGGGACACGGCGGGTGCTCTCCCTCGTCCGACCGGGCTGCGCCCCGCCACCTTCCCCCGAGCGGGAGAAGGGCAGAGCCGGGGTCAGGGTTTTTCGGCCGGCCCCACGAAGCGGACCGTGATGCCGTGGGGGCCCTCGTCGGCCTCGGCGGCGTGTTTCAGGTCGCCGTAGCCGCGGTCGATGAGGGCGTTGATGGCCGACACGCGCGCCTGCTCGCTCGCCGCCTCGTGGGCGAGCCGCGCGAGTTCGCGGATCGCCTCGGGCACATGCGCCCGGATGGCGGCGCGGACCGCGGCCGTGGCGTCGTCGGGCGGGAGGGAAGGCTTGCGGCTCCGGGACGGCCTCGTCGCCATCGCGCCCTCCCGACATGGAAAGGCCCGGGGGTGAGACGCCCCGGGCCGAACCGCAACTCTGCAGTGGAGCGATCTCTATCCGATCGGCCGCCCAGGGTCAAGAACGAATAGAGAACAAAGTGGCCGTGGCGGCCAGTGCGACACCTTTGACGGCACGGGATCAGCCCGCCGCGAGGGTCTCCCAGGCCAGCACGGCCGCGGCCAGGTCGGCGACGGCGGTGCCGACCGGCTTGAAGAGCGTGATGTCCCCGGGCGTCCGCCGCCCGTCGGCCTCGCCCCGGCAGAGGGCGCCGAGGTCGAGGACGTCGGCCGCGCGGATCACCCCGTCGCGGACCGCGATGGCGACGTCGCCGCCCTCGTGCAGCGCCGCCGCGGTGTCGACGGCGACGCGGGCGCGGCGCAGGGCCTCGTCGTCGGCCTCGCGCATCGCCATCGTGAAGGCGCCGACGAGGTCGAGGTGCTGCCCCGGCCCGAGCCAGGCGCCGCGCACCAGCGGCGCCGTCGAGAGCGTCGCGCAGGACACGATGTCGGCCTCCCGCGCCGCGGCCTCGAGGTCCGCCACCGGTTCCGCCGGCAGGCCGCCGTCACGGAGCGCGGCGGCGACGCGCCGGGCCCCCTCCGGCCGGTGGTTCCAGACGGCGACCCGGGTGAGCGCGCGGACGTTCGCGTGCGCCGCGGCCAGGACGGGCGCCAGCGCGCCGGCGCCGACGAGCAGGAGCCGCGACGCGTCCGGCCGGGCCAGGATGTCGGCCCCGAGCGCCGAGACCGCGGCGGTGCGCCGGTGCGTGAGCCGGGTGCCGTCGAGCACCGCCAGCGGCGCCCCGGTCTCCCCCGATTGGAGCACGTAGACGCCCATCACGGCCGGCAGGCCGAGCCGCCCGTTGTCCGGGAAGACGTCGACGATCTTGGTGCCCACATAGGCGCCGGGCCCCGGCGCCGCGTCGGACCAGGCCGGCATCAGGAGGTGGGTGGCGCCGGGACCGCCAGGGGCCCCGATGGGGTGGTGGTGGCGCGTCGGCGCGTGGAAACCGCCCTGGAACGCGCGCCGCAGCGCCGCCACGAGGGCCGGGAACGCCAGGACGCGGTCGAGGTCGTCGGCCGAAACGATCCGCACGGCGCGCCGTCCTGGATGGGTTCAGTGATGGAGCTCGAGGGCCGGCAGCGGGCCGGGCATCGCGCCGGCGAGGCGGGCCTCCTCGCGGTTCTGGCGGGACTGGATGTCGAGCTCGGTCCGCAGCCGCGTGTTCTCGGCCCGGGCCTCGCGCGCCTCGGCCGTGGCGCGGCGGGCGGACGCACGGTGGCGGCCCTGACCGAGCCAGCTCGCCACGCCGCCGATCACCACGCCCGAGGCGAGCAGCAGGAACACCAGGAGGAACAGGGGGGCCGCCAGGGCGAAGACGGGATCGCCCGACGTGAACGGATCGAAGGAGATCGCGACGACCTGCCGGTTGGCGACCGCGAACGCGATCGCCAGGATGGCGATCGGCACCAGCACGAGGGCCTTGAGCAAGGTCTTCACGTTCGTCTCCTCCGCCGACAGCGCCTGGACCGGCGCCCGTCGTCACCGCGCCCGGGGTGTGGCACGATCCGCCGCCGCGGTCACGCCCGCCGGCGTTTCAGCGGCACCTCGTCGGCGTCCGCCGCAACCGCTTCGGCCGGGTTCAGTCGCTCGCGCATCTCCTTGCCGGTCTTGAAGAACGGCACGGCCTTCTCGACGACCGCGACATGGTCGCCGGTGCGCGGGTTGCGGCCGAGACGGGCGTCGCGCTGCTTGACCGAGAAGGCGCCGAAGCCGCGCAACTCGACGCGGTCGCCGCGCACCAGGGCGTCGGTGATGCCGTTGAGGACCGCGTTGACGACCTTCTCGATGTCGCGCTGGTAGAGGTGCGGGTTCTTCTCGGCGATCCGCTGGACCAGTTCGGACTTGATCACCTGCACCCCCAGCCCGCGCCGTCTTGCGGGGCGCCGGACGGTGAGCCCGGAAGCCCCTCACTCGCCCGTGGCACCCTGCCAAACCGCCATGAGACCGTCAAGACGACGACGCTCGGCGGCCGCGCCGAGCGTCGCGGCGACGCGGCCGGCGTCGGTGAAGCCCAGCGCGTCGGCGACGCCGGCCGCCGTGGCGAAGAGCCCGAGGACGCCCGTGCGGTCCTTGGGCTTGTAGTCGCGGATCGGCAGGCCGTGGCCGACATGGCGGTCGGCTTCGAGCCAGTGCACCGCGGTCTCCTCGGTGCCGAGTTCGTCGATCAGCTTCAGGG
The DNA here is from genome assembly GCA_965214345.1 of Lichenihabitans sp. Taxonomy (GTDB): domain Bacteria; phylum Pseudomonadota; class Alphaproteobacteria; order Rhizobiales; family Beijerinckiaceae; genus Lichenihabitans. The sequence goes on from CBDCBJ010000002.1 coordinate 758,679, forward strand.
GCAGGCCCTGGCGCCCGGTGAAGACGCGCCCGTCGTCGACAGCGGCGAGTTCGGCATCGGTCAGGTTGCGGCGGGACTTCACCAGGCCCTTGAACCAATCGAAGCTGTCGGCGACGAGCGACGCCAGGGCGGCGCGGGCGGCGTCGCTGGTGGGCTCGAGCCCGTTCGGCGCCGCCTTGAGGGGCGCGGATTTCACCTCCTCCACCTTGACGCCGACCTTGTCGAGCAGGCCCGACACGTTGGGGAACTGGAACAGCACGCCGATCGAGCCGACGAGCGAATTGCCGTAGGCCACGATGTGGTCGGCGCCGAGCGCCGCGATGTAGGCGCCCGAGGCCGCGAGCGTGTCGACCGTGGCGACGACGGGCTTCTTCGCCGCCACGCGGCGGATGGCGTCGTAGACGCGCTCGGAGCCGACGGTCGTGCCGCCGGGGCTCTCGATCTGCAGGATGAGGGCGGAGGCCGAGGAGGTCTCGGCGTCGTGGAGGAGGCGCAGCGTCTCGTCGTCGCCCGTGATCAGGCCGCCGATCTTCACGCGGGCGATGTGGGGCGTGACGCGGTCGGCGAAGCCCATGCGGCCCCTGGCGCCGAGCGCCACGATGGCCAGCACCACGATGAGGCCCGCCACGACGCGCCAGAAGGTGAGCTTGCGCCGCATGCGGCGGCGGTCGACGAGATAGTCGGCGGCCGAGCCGGAGGACATGGACATGGGGCTCAGCTCCGCACCGGGACGTGTTCGCCGTCGAGATCTAAAGGCGCGCCGGAGACGGCGCAAGGCGAGGGCGGGCGGAAGCGAGCAGGCGTCTCCTCACCGGGCTCTGTCGATGGCCTTCGAAACGGGGTAGGAGCAGCGAGCCGATGAGATGAGGCCGCACATGCAGGACATGACGGGGCGAACCTCCAATTTTACAGCCGTCGCACATGAGTACGACTCGACCCGTCACATGCCGGAAGCCATCTTATCGCGATGCTATGACCTGCTGATCGCCGAAGGGATCCTGCCGTCCAGCGGCTTGCTCCTCGACGCCGGTTGCGGCACCGGCCAGGTGTCCGGCCCATTGGCGAAACGTGGCATCGACATCGTAGGCATCGACGTGTCCGATGCCATGATCGAAGTCGCGGCAGCGAAGGTCGAGGGCTGTCGGCGGGCGCGATATGAGATCGGCGATGTACGAAGCCTCCGTTTCGATGACGGCACCTTCGACGGCGTCCTCTTTTCTAAGCTTCTGATGCACGTCGAACATTGGCAGATGGCTTGTCGTGAACTCGTCCGGGTGTCCAAGCCCGGATCCAGTATCGTCCAGATCAAAGACCGTGGGTTTTTCGGCAATTCCGTGAGGCGTGAGTTCTCGCGTCGAGCCGATGCGTTGGGGTTCAGGAGCCGCTTTCTCGGGACAAGCTCATCATCGAATGAGCTTCCCATCTACATGGCGAACCTCGGCTGTAAGATTCAAACTTTTGATGATGAAAGTCTCAAATGGAATCACTCCATCACGCGACGAGAAGCTTTGGAAGGATTTCGCAAGCGTCTTTTTGCTGAGTTTTGGTACTTGCCGATCCCGGTATACGATCGGTTGCTGCACGATACGTCGGAATGGGCTGATCGAGAACCCGGCGGTTTCGACGCCGAGGAACACCTCGAACCTCGTCTCGTCGTCGAGGTCTATCGAACATGAAACGAGAGCGACATAAGCAAGACCGATCTGCAATGGGTTGCGTACGTCACCCGTAGAATACCTCGTATCAGCGGTCGCCGAGACTGATCTCTTACTACGCCGGTGTTACCCGTCGTGGCCCAACTGCACCTTCGGCGACCCGACGACGGCGGCCGCCGCGCCCCCGCCCCCGCCGCGCCCCACCCGGCGGGCGCGGAAGCGCTGGAGCTGGCCGTCCATCAGGACGCCGGCGAGGATCACGCCGCCCATGACGGCGAAGTTCAGCGACGACGGGATGCCGAGGAGGTTGACCAGGTTCTGCAGGATCTGGAGCAGCACGGCCCCGAGCGCGATGCCGAGGATCGAGCCCTCGCCGCCGCGGAGCGAGCAGCCGCCCAGCACCGCCGCCGCGATGCCGTAGAGCTCGTAGAAGGTCCCGTGCGAGGCGGGCGAGATCGAGCGCGTATACATGGCGAAGTAGATCGACGAGATCCCCGCCAGGCCCGAGCAGATCACATAGGCGGCGACGATCACCGCCCTCGTGTCGATGCCCGAGTACCGCGCCGCCTCCTCGTTCTTGCCGACGGCGAAGAGATAGCGGCCGAAGACGGATCGGTGCAGCAGCACGCCCATGACGAGCGCCACGAGCACGAAGACCACGAAGCTCATCGGCACGCCGCCGACCCGTCCCGTCGTCAGCCAGTCGAGGGTGGGGAAGCTCTGGCCGAAGTCGAAGCCGGCGGTGCCGTCGTCCGTGTAGTAGCGGGCGACCCCGCGGTAGATGAGGAGCCCGCACAGCGTCACCACGAAGGGCTGGAGCCGCATGCGGGTGATGAGGAACCCGTGCAGCACCCCGATGGCGACGCCCGCCACCGTGACGATCAGCACCGCCACGACCCAGTTGAGGCCGTAGCCCGTCACCAGCGAGATGAAGACCACGCCGAGCAGCGCGAAGACCGAGCCGATCGACAGGTCGATGCCGCCCGTGATGATCACGAAACCCTCGCCGATCGAGAAGAGGCCGTAGAGCCCGATCAGATTGGCGGTGTTGGAGATGTTGACGGGCGAGATGAAGCGCGGGTTGAGCACCGCCACGACCGCGCCCACCGCCAGGATCAGCAGGAAAAGCCCGAGGTCTTTCTTCAGCATCGCGTGTCGTCCTCAGAGTTGCGGCCGCATCGAACTTCAGTGCGGGGTGGCGCCGACGGCGAGCCGCATCACGGCCGCCTCGCTCAGGTCCCGTCGTTCGAGCACGCCCGTGACGGCGCCCTCGTGCATCACGGCGACCCGGTCCGACACGCCGATCACCTCCTCCATGTCGCTCGAGATCATCAGGATGGCGACGCCGCGGTCGGCGAGGGCCCGCATCAGCGCGTAGACCTCGGCCTTCGACCCGACGTCGATGCCGCGCGTCGGCTCGTCGAAGATCATCACCTTCGGGTCCATGCAGAGCCACTTGCCGAGCACGACCTTCTGCTGGTTGCCGCCCGACAGCGAGCCCGTGCGGGTCGCGACGTCCGGCGCCTTGATGCGGAGCGACTGGCGCTGCGCCTCGGCGTTGGCGCGCTCGGCCGCGGTGTCGACGAGGCCGGCGCGGGCGAAGCGGGCGAGGCTCGCCAGGGACACGTTGGAGACGATCGGGTCGTCGAGGATCAGGCCGGAGGCCTTGCGGTCCTCCGGGGCGAGGTAGATGCCGCGCGAGATCGCGTCGCGCGGCGAGGCGAAGCGCAGGTCTCGGCCGGCCATGCGCAGCGTGCCCGCGGCCGGTCGGTCGATGCCGAAGATGGTCCGGGCGAGTTCGGTGCGCCCGGCGCCGATGAGGCCCCCGAGCCCGAGGATCTCGCCCCCGCGCAGCGGCAGCGTCACGGGCCGGTCGGGATAGGCCGAGGTCGACAGGGCGACGAGGTCGAGCACGGCGTCGCCCGGCGGGCGCGCCGGCGGCGTGTAGAGCGACTTCAGGTCCCGCCCGATCATCAGGCGGATCATGGCGTCGTGGGCGATGGCGCCCCGCGCGAGCGTGCCCACCAGGGCGCCGTCGCGCAGCACCACGACGCGGTCGGCGCAGGCCTCGACCTCGCTCAGGCGGTGGGAGATGAACACGATGGCGACGCCGGCGCGCTTGAGATCCGCCACGACGGCGAGGAGCCGGTTGGTCTCGGTGAGGGTCAGGCTCGAGGTCGGCTCGTCCATGATGATGAGCCTGGCGTCGAGCGACAGGGCCTTGACGATCTCGAGCATCTGGCACTGGGCGATGGACAACGCCGAGACGGGCGTGTCGGCGGCGAAGTCGCAGCCGAGGCGCGCCAGCAGCGGTTCGACCCTCGACCGCAGCGCCGCGCGGTCGACGAGGCGCAGCGGGCCGCCGCGGGTCGGCTCGCGGCCGATGAAGACGTTGGCGGCCGCGTCGAGGTTGTCGAAGAGGTTGAGTTCCTGGTGGACGAAGGCGATGCCGGCGCCGAGCGACTGCGGGACGGTCAGCGCCTCGTGCGCGGTGCCCCGGATCGCGATCGTGCCGGCGGAGGGCGCGACGACGCCGCCCAGGATCTTCATCAGCGTCGACTTTCCGGCACCGTTCTCGCCGATCAGCCCTACGACCTCGCCCGGGTGGACGGCGAGGCTCACGTCCTTCAGGGCGCGGACGCCGGGGTAGGTCTTGTCGATGTGGCGGAGTTCGAGCAGCGGTTCGGCCATGACGCTTCACGGGTGGGTTCGGAAACCCCCGGGGCAGAGCCCCGGGAGACGTCTCTCGGGGCTCCGACCGAGCCCGCCGAAGGGCGAACCCTTCGGCCGACCGATCACTTGCCCTGGCGCTGCTTCAGCTCCGCGGCGAACGCGTCGACGTTGCCCTTCTCGATGATCTTCGTCGGGATGATCATCAGGCCGTTCGCCGGCAGGCCGGACTTGTCGCCCTCGATCGCCTTGGCCATCAGCTTCATGCCCTGATAGGCCCACTCGTAGGGCTGCTGCACCACGGTGCCGACGATCGTGCCCTCCCTCACGCCGCCGAGCGTCACCGGGTCCTCGTCGAACCCCACGATGGTGATCTGGCCGAGCTTGCCGGCTTCCTTCACGGCCTGGTAGATCTGCGGCGTGTTGTAGGAATAGATCCCCACCATGCAGTTGATGTCGGGCCGCGCCGTCAGCGTGTCCTCGACGTTGCGCTTGGCGCGCGCCTGGTCGATATCGTCGGCCCTGATGTCGACGAGTTCCACCTTGGAACCCTTGATGGCGGCGCGGATGCCGTCGGCGCGCTCGCGGGCGTTGTCGGCGCCCGGCAGGCCGACGAAGCCCATGCACTTGCCGCCGCCCGGCAGCGCCTTCGCCATCAGCGAGCCCGCCTGCTGGCCGGCATCGACGTTGCTCGAGCCCACGTAGGCGACGCGCTTCGTCTTCGGCGCGTCGCTGTCTGTGGTGAAGAGCGCGACCTGCCCGCCGATCTTGTCGAGTTCCTCCGTCTGGGTCTTGGGATCGACGGCGCTGACCATGATGCCGGCGGCGCCCGAGGCGACGAGGTCGTCCATCAGCCGGTTCTGGATGGCGGCCGAGGATTGCTCGGGATACTTGATCTGGAGCTTGTAGTTCGGCAGCTCGGCCTGGGCCTTCTTCAGGCCCGCCTCGGCGGCCTTCCAGAAATCCGACGCGCCGTTGACGACGAAATAGAGCGGCTTCGTGTCGGCGGCCTGGGCACCTCCACAGAGCAGCAGCGTGGCGAGGCCCGCGGTGATCGCGCTTTTCATGGTTTCCTCCGATGATCTCTACCGATCTGCGTCGGCCACCGGAGGCTAGCACAGGTTCGGGAGAGCGCCATCGGTATCGTCGGACATTTCGAAGAATGCCCCGAGGCGGCCGACACCCGAGGCGCGGCCTCGCCGCCGCCGACCGCGTCCCTCGCGCTCAGGCCCTGATCCAGGCCTTCTCGGCGATGCGGCCGTTGTCCATGTCGAAGCCGGAATGGGGCGTGTGGCCGCCGACCTTGCGGTTGTGGGCGTCGAGCCAGTCGCGGAAGCACGGGATCAGCGTGCCGCTCTGCTCCGTCAGCATCGCCTGCATGTCCCAGAGATAGGTCCGGCGCCTGGCGTCGTCGGTCTCGGCCTGGGCGTCGGCGAGGAGCTTGTCGAAGGCCGGACTGGCCCAGTGCGACTCGTTCCAGGGCGCGGCGCTCTGGTAGGCGATCGCCAGCATCTGGATGGCGGAGGGCCGTCCGCCCCAGTAGCTCGCCACGAAGGAGCCCTTGAGCCACACGTCGGCGAAGTAGCCGTTCGCCGGCTCCGTCTTGACCTCGACCGGTATGTCGCACCGGCCGGCCGTCGCCCGGAGCTGCGTCGCCATGTCGACGGCGCCGTTGAAGGCGGCGTCCGAGGTCTGCAACACCAGTCTGGGGTTGGCGATGCCGGCCTTCTTGAAGTGGAAGCGGGCCTGGTCGGGATCGTAGGTCAGCTGCTTGAGTTCGGTGTTGAAGTACGGGTCGCTGCGGGGGATCGGGTTGTCGTTGCCGAGCGAGCCGTAGCCCGAGAACAGCGTCTTGATCATCTGCTCGCGATCGACGGCGTATTTCATCGCCTGGCGCAGATCGAGGCTCCTGTAGGGGTCCCGGTCGTCCATCATGGCCATGACGGGGTACCAGCCGCCCGAGGCTCGGACGATCTCCAGCGTCGGGCTCTTCTCGACCCGCGACACGGTCTTCGGGTCGGCACGGTTGATGGCGTCCACCTGTCCCAGGATCAGGGCGTTCATGCGGGCGCTGGTGTCGTTGATGACCGCCACCTCGACGGCGTCGAGGTGGCCACGGTCGGGCTTCCAGTAGGGGCCGGCCTTCTTCAGGGCGATGCGCACGCCGGCATCGAAACTCTCCAGGGTGAAGGCGCCGGTGCCGACGGGCTTCGCCCAATCGGTGAAGCCGTTCGGCACGATCTTGATGTGGTAGTCGCTGAGCACGGTCGGGAAATCGGCATCGCCGGACGCCAGCGTCACCTCGAGCGTCGAGGCGTCCACCTTCCTGACGTCGGTGACGGGCTTCATGAGGCCGGCCGCGCCCGAGGCGGTGTCGCCCCGGTGCAGGTTCAGCGAATAGACGGCGTCGTCGGCGTCGAACGCCTTGCCGTTGTGGAAGTGGACGCCCTTGCGCAGCGCGAAGAGCCAGGTCCTGGTGCCGTCGCTCGACTGCCAGTCGACGGCGAGTTCGGGCATGAGCCGGTTGTCGGCGCCGTTCTCGACGAGCCCGTTGAAGAGGCCGAAACCGACGTCGATCATCACCGAGTCGGTCCAGGTCCGGGGATCGAGGCTGTCGGTGGTGGAACCGCCGCCGAGGCCGAGCCGCAACGTGCCGCCGCTCGTCGGCCTGTCGTCGGCGGCGAACGCCTTGGAGGCGACGAGGCCCGGGAGCGCCGGACCGGCGACGCCGAGCGCCAGGCCGCGGGAGAGGAGATCCCGCCGCGACAGACGGACCGCGGCAGGCCGGCGAGCGAGAGGGTCCAGATCGTCCATGGGTCGCCGTGCTCAGCTGTTCGCCGGAGACCGGACGCAAGTCGCGCGCCACCAAGCGCGGTCTCGAGCCCGCCGCCTCGGCGGCCTCGCGCCCGGAAGGGCGAGAGGCCCGTCGCGCCGCCCGTCAGACGTCGAGCATCAGCCGCGTGGGATCCTCGAGCGCTTCCTTGACCCGGACCAGGAAGGTGACGGCCTCGCGCCCGTCGACGATGCGGTGGTCGTAGGAGAGGGCCAGATACATCATGGGCCGGACCTCGACCACTCCCCCCACCACGACGGGGCGGTCCTGGATCTTGTGCATGCCCAGGATGCCCGACTGCGGGGCGTTGAGGATCGGCGTCGACATCAGCGAGCCATAGATGCCGCCGTTGGTGATCGTGAAGGTGCCGCCCTGCATGTCCTCGATCTTGAGCTGGCCGTCCCGGGCCTTCTTGCCGTAGCCCGCGATGGTCTTCTCGATGTCGGACAGGCTCAGCCCGTCGGCGTCCCGCACCACGGGGACCACGAGGCCCTTCTCGGTGCCGACCGCGATGCCGATGTGGTAGAAGTTCTTGTAGACGAGGTCGGTGCCGTCGATCTCGGCGTTGACGGCCGGCAGTTCCTTCAACGCGCCCACCACGGCCTTCACGAAGAGGCCCATGAAGCCGAGCTTGGCGCCGTGCTTCTTCTCGAACACGTCCTTGTACTTCGCGCGCAGCGCCATCACGCCCGACATGTCCACCTCGTTGAAGGTGGTCAGCATGGCGGCGGTGTTCTGGGCGTCCTTCAGCCGGCGGGCGATCGTCTGCCGCAGCTTCGTCATCCGGACGCGCTCTTCGCGCTCGCCGTCGGCGCGGGGCGGCGCCTGGCGCGGCGCGGGCGCCGGGGCGGGGCGGGAGGGGGCCTGCGCCTGCATCGGCGCCTGGGCCGAGGCCGAGGCCGCGATGACGTCGCCCTTCAGCACCTGGCCGCGCTTGCCAGAGCCCGCGACGGCGCCGAGGTCGATGCCGCGTTCCGCCGCCATCTTGGCGGCCGACGGCGCGGGCGGCATGGCGGTCGGGCCGGATGACGCGTGGGCGGCGCCGTTGCTCGATGGCGCGGGCGACGGCTTGGCGGGCGCCGCGACGGCACCCGCGGCGCCGGACGCCGCGATCTGGCCCAGCACGGCGCCGGGCGTCACGGTGGCGCCGGCCTCGACCCCGATCGCGGAGAGCACACCGGACGTCGGCGCATTGACCTCGAGGGTCACCTTATCGGTCTCGAGTTCGCAGAGCGGCTCGTCGGCCTTCACGGCATCGCCGGGCTTCTTGAACCACTTGGCGACGGTGGCTTCGCTGACGGACTCGCCGAGGGTCGGCACCTTGATGTCCGTCCCACCGCCGGCCGACGCCGCCGCGGGCGCGGCCGGCGGGGCGGGATCGGCGTGGTTGCCGTAGCCGGCACCCGTCTCGATGCCCTCGACCGCGGAAGCGGCTGCGGGGGCAGCCGCAACCGGGGCGGCCTTGGCGGCGGGCGCCGCCGCGGCGGCGGCGGGCGTGGCGGCGGCCGCGCCGGCGGAGATCTGGCCCAACAGGGCGCCGGGGACGACGGTGTCGCCGTCCTTGACGACGATCTCGCTGAGCACTCCGGCCGCGGGAGCGTTGACCTCGAGCGTCACCTTGTCGGTCTCGAGCTCGCAGACCGGCTCGTCGGCCTTGACGGCGTCGCCCGCCTTCTTGAACCAGCGGCCGATCGTGGCCTCGCTGACCGATTCGCCGAGGGTGGGAACGCGAATCTCAGTCGCCATGGAGGATTGCCCCGCTGTGCGGCGCCGTGGCGCCTCTGCTTGGCAGGCTCGTGTTGGGGACCAACGCTTCGCCTGCTCACCTATCTGCTGTGTCTCAGGTTTTCGATCGAGCGTGTGACGCTCTTCCGAACCTGCTCAGTGCCATCCGGCCCGCGCGCCCGAGCGGGCGCGGACCACATCGTTCGACCTTGCACGGGGCCCTACCAGCGGCGACCCGTGACGTCCAGGGATCCCGGGACGATGCCTGGGTCACTCCGCGAAGACGTCGTCCATGAAGGCCTTCAACTGAGCCAGGTGCTTCGACATCAGGCCCGTCGCCGTGGCGGCCGCCGCCGGACGCCCGGCATAGCGCGGGCGCTTCCGCTCCATCTTGGCCTGATCCATCACCCACTCGATGTAGGGGTCGACGAAGTTCCAGGACCCCATGTTCTTGGGCTCCTCCTGGCACCACACGACGTCGGCGTTGCGGAACCGCGACAATTCGTTGACCAGCGTCTTCAGCGGGAAGGGATAGAGCTGCTCGACGCGGAGCAGGTAGACGTCGTCGATCTCCCGCTTCTCGCGCTCCTCGAAGAGGTCGTAGTAGACCTTGCCGGTCGACAGCACGACGCGGCGGATCCTGTCGTCCGCGGCCAGGCGCGGACCCTCGGCGAGGCGCTCGGCGTCGTCGCGCAGCACGCGGTGGAACGTGGAATCCGCCGCCATGTCGTCGAGGGTCGAGACGGCGCGCTTGTGGCGCAGCAGCGACTTCGGCGTCATCAGGATCAGCGGCTTCCTGATGTCGCGCTTGAGTTGCCGGCGCAGGATGTGGAAGTAATTGGCAGGCGTCGTGACGTTGGCGACCTGCATGTTGTCCTCGGCGCACATCTGCAGGAAGCGCTCGAGCCGTGCCGAGGAATGCTCCGGGCCCTGTCCCTCGTAGCCGTGCGGCAGCAGGCAGACGAGGCCCGACAGGCGCAGCCACTTGCGCTCGCCCGCCGAGATGAACTGGTCGAACACCACCTGGGCGCCGTTGGCGAAGTCGCCGAACTGCGCCTCCCACATCGTCAGGGCGTTGGGTTCGGAGAGCGAGTAGCCGTATTCGAAGCCCAGCACCGCCACCTCGGAGAGCATCGAGTTGATGACCTCGTAGTTGGCCTGGCCGTCACGGATGTTGTTCAGCGGGATGTAGCGGGCCTCGGTCTCCTGGTCGATCAGCACGGAATGGCGCTGCGAGAAGGTGCCGCGCTCCGAATCCTGGCCCGACAGGCGCACCGGCTTGCCCTCGTCGACGAGCGAGCCAAGGGCCAGGGCCTCGCCGGTCGCCCAATCGAGCCCTTCGCCGGTCTCGATCATCTTGCGGCGGTTGTCGAGGAAGCGGCCGATCGTCTTGTGGACCTGGAAGCCCTCGGGGACGGTCGTCAGGCGCTCGCCGATCTCCTTCAGCCTCGCCACGTCGACGCCCGTGCGCCCGCGCCACTCGTCGTCCTGGGTGCCGGCGGGCTTGAGGTGCGCCCAGCGGCCGTCGAACCAGTCCGCCTTGTTGGGCTTGTAGCTCGTGCCGGCCTCGAACTCCGCATCGAGCTTCTGGCGAAACTCGGCCTTCTGCGCGTCGACCTCCTCGGCGGTGACGACGCCCTCGGCGACCAGCTTCTCGGCGTAGAGTTCGAGCGTCGAGCGATGACCGCGGATCGTCTTGTACATCAGCGGCTGGGTGAAGCTCGGCTCGTCGCCCTCGTTGTGGCCGAAGCGGCGATAGCAGAACATGTCGATGACGACGGGCTTGTGGAACCGCTGCCTGAACTCGACCGCCACCTTGGCGGCGAAGGTTACGGCCTCGGGGTCGTCGCCGTTGACGTGGAAGATCGGCGCCTCGATCATCTTCGCCACGTCGGACGGATAGGGCGACGAGCGCGAATAGCGCGGGTAGGTGGTGAAGCCGATCTGGTTGTTGATGATGAAGTGGACCGAGCCGCCGGTGCGGTGGCCCTTCAACCCCGAGAGGCCGAAACATTCGGCGATCACGCCCTGGCCCGCGAAGGCGGCGTCGCCGTGCAGCAGCAGCGGCATCACCTTCTCGCGCTCGACCTGGTCGTTCAGCTGGTCCTGCTTGGCCCGCACCTTGCCCAGCACGACGGGGTCGACGATCTCGAGATGGGACGGGTTGGCGGTCAGCGACAGGTGGACCTTGTTGCCGTCGAACTCGCGATCCGAGGAGGCGCCGAGGTGATACTTGACGTCGCCGGAACCCTCGACGTCGGAGGGCGAGGCGGAGCCGCCCTTGAACTCGTTGAAGATGGCGCGGTGCGGCTTGCCCATGACCTGGGAGAGCACGTTGAGGCGGCCCCGATGCGCCATGCCGAGCACGATCTCGCTGACGCCGAGCGCGCCGCCGCGCTTGATGATCTGTTCGAGCGCCGGGATCATGGACTCGGCGCCGTCGAGGCCGAAGCGCTTGGTGCCGGTGTAGCGCACGTCGAGGAACTTCTCGAAACCCTCGGCCTCGACGAGCTTGTTCAGGATCGCGCGCTTGCCCTCGCGGGTGAAGGAGATGGACTTGTCCGGCCCCTCGACGCGGAGCTGCATCCAGGCCTTCTCGTCCGGGTCCGAGACGTGCATGAACTCGAAGCCGATGGTCGAGCAATAGGTCCGGCGCAGGATGTCGAGCATCTCGCGCACCGTCGCGGTCTCGAGGCCGAGCACGTTGTCGAGGAAGATCGGCCGGTCGTAGTCGGCGGCCGTGAAGCCGTAGGCCTCGGGGGTGATCTCCTGCTTCTCGCGCTCGGGCTCGAGGCCGAGCGGGTCGAGGTTGGCGTGGAGGTGGCCGCGCATGCGGAAGGCGCGGATCATCATCAGGGCGCGGAGGCTGTCGCGCGTGGCGCGGCGCAGGTCGGCGTCGGAGATCGCGGGGGCGGCCGCCGCGGGCGTCGCCGGGGCCTTCGCGGGCTCGGGCGCCTTGGCGTCCGCGCGCGCCTTGATCTTGCCCGCGAGGGCGCCCTCGGCGACGCCCCAATTGCCGTCGAGCGCCGCCGTCATCTCGCCGTTGGCGAGGACGGGCCAGTTCGGGCGCTTCCAGGACGCGCCCTCGGCGCTCTTCACCACGTCGGCGCGGTCGTCGTCAAGGCCGTCGAAGAAGTTCCGCCAGTCGGGGTCGACGCTGCCGGGATCCGTCTCGTACCGCGCCTGGAGCTGCTCGAGATAGCTGGCGTTGACGCCAGACAGGAAGCTCGATCCGAGGAGGGCGTCGTCGTCCCGCTGAGACATGGGGTTGGAATCCTTGGGTGCCGGCCGGCGGCCACCGATCGTCGTGTCAGCCTCCGCGCCGTGGCGTCTGAGATGGGCCCGGGCTGCCGAAGTTCAAAGCAATCGGCCCGAGCCCCGCCCCGGTCAACCCTTCAAGACGTCCACGAGGGTTTTTCCGAGGCGCGCCGGCGAGGGCGATACGCGGATGCCGGCTGCCTCCATGGCGGCGATCTTGCTCTCGGCGTCGCCCTTGCCGCCCGAGATGATGGCGCCCGCATGGCCCATGCGTCGGCCGGGGGGCGCGGTGCGGCCCGCGATGAAACCGACCATCGGCTTCTTGCGGCCGCGCTTGGCCTCGTCGGCGAGGAACTGCGCAGCCTCCTCCTCGGCCGAGCCGCCGATCTCGCCGATCATGATGATCGACGTGGTCTTGGGGTCGGCGAGGAACAGCTCCAGGACGTCGATAAACTCGGTGCCCTTGACGGGGTCGCCGCCGATGCCGACCGCGGTGGTCTGGCCGAGGCCCTCGACCGTCGTCTGGAACACCGCTTCATAGGTCAGGGTGCCGGAGCGCGACACGACGCCGACCGAGCCCGGCTTGAAGATGGAGCCCGGCATGATGCCGATCTTGCACTCGCCGGCCGTCATCACGCCCGGACAGTTCGGCCCGATGAGGCGGGACTTCGAGCCCGACAGCGCCCGCTTGACCTTGATCATGTCGCTGACCGGGATGCCCTCGGTGATGCAGACGATCAGCGGGACCTCGGCCGCGACGGCCTCGAGGATCGCGTCGGCGGCCCCCGGCGGCGGCACGTAGATGACGGAGGCATCGGCGCCGGTGGCGGCCCTGCACTCGGCGACCGTGTCGAAAACCGGCAGGCCGAGATGGGTCTGGCCGCCCTTGCCGGGCGACGTCCCGCCGACCATCACGGTGCCGTAGGCCATGGCCTGCTCCGAATGGAACGTGCCGTTCTTGCCGGTGAAGCCCTGGCACAGGACCTTGGTGGTGCGATCGATCAGGACGGACATGCGGCGAGTTCCGGGTGGCGATCAGGGATCGCGGAAAGGGTTCTGGACCAGCACCGAACCGTAGCGCTGCCCGTGGTTCAGATCTTCGGTGTAGAGGATACCGGCGCCGATTCGCTCGGCCGCAGCCAGGATCGCGGCGTCCCAGTAGGAAATCTGATATCGTTCCGATGTCGCGATAGCGCTTCGTATAAGGCTGATATCAGTCGGGACGAAGGGCCGTGACGACAGCCAATTCACCCATTCCTGAACCTGTTCGGCAGTAGGTCTCGGCTTCGCCTTCCGTACCGCGTTAGAGTAGAATTCTTGCAAACTTGCGCTGATGTACCAAATTCGATTGAAGAAACCAGATCAAAGGCGATCTGATGCTTTTCAGGCTCATCCAAGCGGGCCGTCGCTGAGTACAGGAGGACGTTTGTATCCACGAAGTTGAGGACGGTCATAGCAATCCTCCCGGTTCCATGTCCATCCGGGTTCGAGCTGCAGGGGGGCCGTCTTGACGAGACGGACGAAGCGTTGACGATTTGCTTCGCGAACGATGGAAGCGCTCGACTCGGCCTCGACGTGCTCCTTCAAGCCGATGTGCCGATCGGCGGCAACGCGCTCGAGCCCTGCCACCACATCGTCTTCAAGGTCAATCGTCAGGGTCACCATTGGACGTACTCGCCAGCTCGCTTGTACATCAGGGCGTCAAGGAATGCGTGCTCGATCTGACGTCCCGCACGGCCGTGACGATCTTCTGGGCGGCGTCGTCGAGGTCGTCGGCCGCGATGACGTTGAGCCCCGACTTGGCGATGATGTCCTTGCCGAGCTGGACGTTGGTGCCCTCGAGCCGCACCACGAGGGGCACCTGCAGGCCCACGTCCTTCACGGCCGCGATCACGCCCTCGGCGATGACGTCGCAGCGCATGATGCCGCCGAAGATGTTGACCAGGATGCCTTTCACGTTCTCGTCGGCGGTGATGATCTTGAAGGCCGCCGTCACCTTCTCCTTCGTGGCGCCGCCGCCGACGTCGAGGAAGTTGGCCGGGGCCTCGCCGTAGAGCTTGATGATGTCCATCGTCGCCATGGCGAGCCCGGCGCCGTTCACCATGCAGCCGATCGTGCCGTCGAGCGTGATGTAGCTGAGGTCGTACTTGGAGGCCTCGATCTCCTTGGCGTCCTCCTCGGCCTCGTCGCGCAGCGCCAGCACGTCGGGGTGGCGGTAGAGGGCGTTGCCGTCGAAGCTCATCTTGGCGTCGAGCGCCTTCAGCTGACCGTCCTTCGTGACGATGAGCGGGTTGATCTCCAGGAGATCCATGTCCTTGCCCACGAAGGCCGCGTAGAGCTGGCCGAGCAGCTGGGTCACGCCCTTGGCGAGGTCGCCCTTCAGCTCCAGCGCCTCGGCGGCGGCGCGGCCATGGTGGGGCATGACGCCGGTGGCGGGGTCGATCGAGATCGTGTGGATCCGCTCGGGCGTGTCGTGCGCGACCGTCTCGATGTCCATGCCGCCCTCGGTCGACACGACGAAGGACACCCGCGAGGTGGAGCGGTCGACCAGGGCCGACAGGTAGAGTTCGCGGTCGATGTCCGAACCGTCCTCGATGTAGAGGCGGCCGACGGCGCGGCCGGCCGGCCCGGTCTGGACCGTCACGAGCGTGTTGCCGAGCATCTCGCGCGCGTATCGCTCGACCTCGTCGACCGACTTGGCGAGGCGCACGCCGCCCTTCTCGCCGGCGGCGGCCTCCTTGAACCTGCCCTTGCCGCGGCCGCCCGCATGGATCTGGCTCTTCACGACCCAGAGCGGGCCACCGAGCTCCTCGGCCGCCTTGCGGGCCTCGGAGGCCGCCATGATCGGGACGCCGCGCGACACCGGGACCCCGAAATCCTTCAGGAGCGCCTTGGCCTGGTATTCGTGCACGTTCATCGGGATGTCCTGACAGGTCGATCGGATCAGTCTGAGAAGGCGGCGCTCCGACCCCCTCCACCGCGCTCGCGACCCCCTCCGGGGTCACCGCAGCGCCGAGAGGGGCGCCGCGACGTGCGGGCTCGCTTCCTACCCGGCGAAGCCCGGGTTCACCGTCTTGCAGGCCTCGATCAGGGTCTTCACCGAGGCGACCGACTTGGCGAACATCTCGCGCTCGTCCTTGGACATCTCGATCTCGAGCACGCGCTCGACGCCCTTCTCGCCGATCACCACCGGCACGCCGACATACATGTCCTTGACGTCGTACTCGCCGTCGAGATAGGCCGCACAGGGGAGCACGCGCTTCTTGTCGCGCAGGTAGCTCTCCGCCATGGCGATGGCGGACGAGGCCGGCGCATAGAAGGCCGAGCCGGTCTTCAACAGGTTGACGATCTCGCCGCCGCCCTTGCGGGTGCGCTCCACGATCGCGTCGAGCTTCTCGTGGGTGGTCCAGCCCATCTTGATGAGGTCGGGCAGCGGGATCCCGGCCACCGTCGAGTAGCGGATCAGCGGCACCATGTCGTCGCCATGGCCGCCGAGCACGAAAGCCGTGACGTCCTCGACCGACACGTCGAACTCCGCGGCGAGGAAGTGGCGGAAGCGGGCCGAGTCGAGCACGCCCGCCATGCCCACGACCTTGTTGTGGGGGAGGCCGGAGGCCTTCTGCAGCGCCCACACCATGGCGTCGAGCGGGTTGGTGATGCAGATCACGAACGCGTCGGGGCAATTGTCGCGGATGCCGGCGCCCACCGTCTCCATGACCTTCAGGTTGATCCCGATCAGGTCGTCGCGGCTCATGCCGGGCTTGCGCGGCACGCCGGCCGTCACGATCACGACGTCGGCACCGGCGATGCCGGTGAAGTCGTTGGCGCCCACGACACGGGCATCGAAGCCTTCGACCGGCGAGGCTTCGGCGATGTCGAGCGACTTGCCCTGCGGCACGCCGTCCACGATGTCGAAGAGGACGATGTCGCCGAGTTCCTTCAGTCCGGCCAGCAGCGCGAGCGTGCCGCCGATCTGGCCGGCCCCGACCAGAGCGATCTTCTTGCGTGCCATGCGAAACGTCCATGCCGGGCGCCGGCAACCCGTTCCCGCGCCGTCCGGATTGAGTTGAACTCAGGGTCGGGGCCTCTTTCCCCCGAATCGCCCGGCGTTGCAAGCGCGCAACGCCGCCGCGAATGGCTCCATTGCGGCCAGTGGGACGGTTCTGGCCGAAGCCCGGGGCTTGCCTCCGGGGCGGAACCATCCGAGCGTGCGGCGCCCCGCACCGGGGTACGTGACGATCGGTTTCGAGCCCAGAGGTCAAGAGCTTTGCAGTTCCCCTATCCCGTGGCGGTGTGCGACGTCGGCGGCACCAATTGCCGGATCTCCATCCAGGACGAACCCGGCGCCCCCCTGCGGCACCTGCCGCATCAACTGACGGGCGAT
Source organism: Lichenihabitans sp. (assembly GCA_965214345.1). GTDB lineage: Bacteria > Pseudomonadota > Alphaproteobacteria > Rhizobiales > Beijerinckiaceae > Lichenihabitans. Next base: position 775,204 of record CBDCBJ010000002.1, read on the forward strand.
CACGCCGGCCTCGGCGAGGCCATCGCGTCGGCCACGGCGGGGGATGCCGTGAAGCCCCGCGCCGTGATCGCCTGCGGGGCCGGCCCCGTCGACGGCCGGCGCCTGAAGCTCACGAACGCCCCCTGGGTCATGGACGGCCCCGCCATCGCCGCCATGCTGGCACTGTCCGAGGGGCTGCTGCTCAACGATTTCGAGGCGCAGGCGCTGTCGCTGCCCTCCATCGAGCCCGGCTGGGTCCGCCTGATCGGACCCGACCTGCCCGCCGGCACGGGAACGCGCGTGATCCTCGGGCCCGGCACGGGGCTCGGCATCGCGGCCCTCGTCGAGACGGAGGGGCGGTTCGTCCCGGTATCGAGCGAGGCCTGCCACGCCGGCTTCGGCCCCGCCACCGCCGAGGAGGAGGCCTTCTGGCCGCATCTCGAGCGCGTCCACGGCCGGGTCACGGCCGAGAGCGTGCTGTCCGGGGTCGGGCTCGAGCGGGTCCACCGCGCCCGCCTCGCCGTCAAGGGTGCCCCGGGTGCGCCCCATGCCACGGCGGCCGACATCACCGCCACGGCCCTCGCGGCGCGGGGCGGCGAGGAGGCCGCGACGGTGCACTGCTACCTCGGCCTGCTGGCGCGCTTCGCCGGCGACATCGCCATCACGTTCATGGCGACGGGCGGGGTGACGCTCGCGGGCGGCATCCTGCCCCGCATCGCCGACCTCATCGACGCGGCCGCGTTCCGGGCGGCCTTCGAGAGCAAGGCGCCCGTGGCGGCGCTGACGCAGCGCTCCGGCACGCGGCTCATCACGCATGCCGATTCGGTGCTCGGCGGGATGGCGGCCGTGGCGGCGCATCCGGACCGCTTCGTGCTGGACTATGCGGCGCGGCGGTGGCGGGGGTGAGCGAAGCGTCGGGCGCATCGATCGAGATCAGAGCCCTGCGCCCCGACGATGCCGATGGCATCGTGGCGCTGTACGCGGCCTGCATGGCGACCGAGCCCGGCATCGGACCCATCACGGCAGAGCAGTGGACTGCCGCCATGCGGCAGGCTCGTTTCAACTACGGACGTGATTTCCTGGTCGCTATGGATGGATCCGAACTGATCGGTTCTGCCGAATCGTCGCTGCGTGATCGCGGTCCCCGCCTCGCGCGCTTGGTCAAGATCATGGTTCGACCCTCCCGACGCCGTCGCGGTCTGGGTCAGGCCCTTCTCCGTGCCGTTCTGGCCCAGGGGCCAGCGGCCGAGCCCGTGCTGATCGAGACCATCGTTCGACAGGAATGGGCGGCCAGCCTGGGCTTCCTGACGCGATTCAGCGTCGCCGTCACCGAAACCGAGATCTTCATGCGCTGCTCAACGCTTCGGTCCGTGCCTCACGAACCCGAGGGGGTTTACGTCACCCGTGCCGACATCTCCGCCGTCGCGTCCCGGGCCGCCGAGATCCACAACGCGGCCTATCGCGAGATCGCTGGCTTTGTCGCCATGACGGCCGAGGATATGCGGAGCTCTCTCCAAGGCTCAGAGGTCTGGACCGCGAGCTTGTCGCACACCGTCGTCGCTATCTCGATCCTCATCGGCACGGCGGTGGGCCTCGTCGCCGGCTATTACGGCGGGTTCGTCGGCGCCGCGCTGATGCGCTTCGTCGACGCCATCCTGTGCTTCCCGTCGGTGTTCCTGCTGCTGGCGCTCGCGGCCTTCATCAGCCCCAACGTCGTCACCATCACGCTCATCATCGCGGTGACGGGCTGGATGGAGGTGGCGCGCGTGGTCCAGGGGCAGATCCGGACGCTGCGGACGCGCGACTTCACCCTCGCGGCCGAGCTGATGGGCGCCTCGGGCCGCTACGTGATGATCAACGAGCTGCTGCGCAACGCCATCGGCCCGATCATCGTGGCGGCGACCCTCACGGTGGCGCGCGCCATCCTGGCCGAGGCCTACGTGAGCTTCCTCGGCTACGGCATCCAGGCGCCGGTGGCGAGCTGGGGCAACATGCTCAACAACGCCCAGCAATACCTCGGCTCGGCGCCCTGGCTCGCCATCTTCCCCGGCCTGATGATCACGCTCGCGGTGGCGAGCTTCAACTTCGTCGGCGACGGACTGCGCGACGCCCTCGATGCCCGGGTGGAGCTCTGACGATGGCCGAGACCGAGCCCGTCCTCACGGTCCGCGGCCTGTCGGTCGGCTTCGCCGACGGCGCCGGCCTGGTCCCGGCCGTGCACGACGTGGGTTTCACGCTTCATCCGGGCGAGACGCTGGCGCTCGTCGGCGAATCCGGCTCGGGCAAGAGCGTCACGAGCCTCGCCGTCATGCGGCTGCCGCCGCCGCCGCCCCGCACCCGCGTGACGGGTTCGGCGCTGCTCCGCTGCCGCGACGGGACGGTGCGCGACCTCCTCGCCCTGCCGGATGCCGCCATGCGGCGATTGCGCGGCGACGAGATCGCCATGATCTTCCAGGAACCGATGACCTCGCTCAACCCGGTGCACCGCATCGGCGACCAGATCGCGGAGGGCATCCGGTTCCACCGCGGCCTCGACCGGCGCTCGGCGCTCAAGCGGGCCGAGGCGCTGGTCGAGCGTGTCGGCATCCCGGATGCGGCGCGGCGCCTGCGGGCCTACCCGCACGAACTCTCGGGTGGCATGCGCCAGCGCGTCATGATCGCCATGGCGCTCGGCTGCGACCCGGCCGCGCTGATCGCCGACGAGCCCACCACGGCCCTCGACGTCACCGTGCAGGCGCAGATCCTCGACCTGCTCAAGGACCTGCAGCGCGAGACCGGCATGGGCCTCGTCTTCATCACCCACAACCTCGGCGTCGTGGCGGAGATCGCCGACCGGGTGATGGTAATGTACGCCGGCCGCATCGTCGAGCAGGGCGGCGTCGTGCCGGTCATGGCCGGCCCGCTGATGCCCTACACGCGGGGCCTCATCGCCTCCGTGCCGCGGCTCGACCTCGAGGGCGGCGAGATGGTGTCGATCCCCGGCACGGTGCCGGACCCGCGCGCCCCGCCGCCCGGCTGCGCCTTCGTGCCCCGCTGCCCGCATGCGCGGCCGGACCCGTGCGACGCCGCGATGCCGGCGCTCGACGCCGTCGCGGCCGGCCATCTCGTGCGCTGCAGCCGTTGGGAGGCGGTCGCCCGGGGCGAGGCCGCGCGGGCGGGCGTTCCGGAGACGGTGCCGTGACGGCGTCCGATCCGTCCCCGCTCGTCCGGGTCGAGCACCTGAGACAGCATTTCGGCAGCCGCGGCCTCTTCGGCCGGGGCGAGGTGGTGCGGGCCGTCGAGGACGTCTCGCTCGACATCGCGCGCGGCGAGACGCTGGGCCTCGTCGGCGGATCGGGCTCCGGCAAGTCCACCCTCGGCCGCGCCGTGCTGCGCGCCACCGTGCCGACGGCCGGGCGGATCGCCTTCGACGGGCAGGACATCACCGGCTGGAGTGCCGGCCGGATGCGCCCGCTGCGGCCCCGCATGCAGATGATCTTCCAGGACCCGTTCTCGTCGCTGAACCCGCGCATGACGGTCGGCGACATCGTGGCGGCGCCTTTCATCATCCAGAGGAAGGGGCTCGGCCCGGCGGAGCGCCGCGCCCGCGTGGTCGAGGCGCTCGCGACCGTGGGGCTGCCCGAGCGGGCCGCCGAGCGCTATCCGCACGAGTTCTCGGGCGGCCAGCGCCAGCGCATCGGCATCGCCCGGGCCTTCGTGATGGAACCCGATTTCCTCGTCGCCGACGAGCCCGTCTCGGCGCTCGACGTGTCGATCCAGGCCCAGGTGGTCAACCTCCTGATGGAGGTGCGCCGCCGCCTGTCCCTGACCATGCTGTTCATCAGCCACGACCTCGCCGTGGTGGGCCACGTCTGCGACCGGGTCGCCGTCATGTATCTCGGCCGCATCGTCGAGGTCGCGGAGACGCGCGCGCTGTTCGAGGGACCCCGCCACCCCTACACGGAGGCGCTCTTCGCCGCCGTGCCGATCCCCGACCCGACGCTGCGCCGCCCGCGCGTCAGGCTCGACGGCGACCTGCCGAGCCCCATCGCGCCGCCCTCCGGCTGCGCCTTCCGCGGCCGCTGCCGCTACGCCCTGCCGGCCTGCGCCGAGGCCGTGCCCCCGCTGCGGAGCGTCGGCCCCGGCCATCTCGCGGCCTGCATCCGCGACGACCTCGCCCTGGCGTCGCCGATCCCACGCGAGGTCGCGACCGCCTGAGCAGGATTGTGTTGGTTCACCAACGCAATCCTGCTCAGTTTCCGAGCTGAAAGCGGCAGGATGGCGTGGGCCAACCCACGCCATCCTGCTTAGCTCCACGCCACGCCTTCGGACGGCCCGCCGCGGGGCTCTCACGGCGGCGCCACCGATTCCCGCTGGACGAGGGTCGCGTCGAGGATCCGGCGCCGCGGCTCCACGGTCTCTCCACCGATGCGGTCGATCAGCATGCAGGCGGCCTCCCGCCCGAGACGATAGGAGGGTTGGGCGACCACGGTGACGGCCGGCGAGATCGCGCCCGTCCAGTCGGCGTCGTCGAAGGTCACGAGGGAGACCTGACGCGGGATCGTCAGGCCGAGCGCCTTCGTGGTGTTGAACACGTCGAGCGCGATCCGGCTGTCGGATGCGATGATCGCCGTCGGCCCCTCGACGTCGCCGAGCAGGGCCGCGATGATGGCCTGCGAGGCTGCGGCCCCGACGGCGTTGAGCCGGATGAACCGTTCGGCGTCTCCGATCCCGGCCTCCCGGCAGGCCTCCAGGATCCCTTCGATCCGGTGGAGGACGGTGCTCAAGGCGATCTGCTCGGCACCCGTGTAGCGGGAGTCCGTCGCCTTCGCGGCCGTGACGTAGCCGATCCGGCGGTGCCCCGCCGCGATCAGCAGCCGCGTCGCCAGGACGGCGGCGGACCTGTTGTCGACGAGGGCGGCGTCGGCCAGGACGCCCGGCACCTCCCGGTCGAGGAGCACGAGGGGGCAGCTCCGCCCGAGCACGTCGTCGAGATGCGCCGGCTCGCGCATGGCGGCCGGGGCGACGATGAGGCCGTCGACGCGCCTGGCGAGGAGAGTCCGCACCGCGCCCCGTTCGGCGTCGACGTCCTCGCCGGAGTTCGACAGGATGACATCGAAGCCGCTCTCGCGCGCACGGTCGCTGATGCCTCTGACCGCCAGCCCGAAGAACGGGTTCTCGATGTCGCCGACCACGACGCCGATCGCGCCCGAACGGCCCGTCGCCATGGTGCGCGCCAGTTGGTTCGGCCGGTAGTCGAGCCGGCGGGCCGCCTCCTCGATCCGGCCCCTCGCCTCGGCGCTCACCGAGCCGTAGCCGCCGAGCGCGCGCGCCGCCACCGCCCGCGAGACCGCCGCGGCCCGCGCGACGTCCGAGATCGTCGCGGATCTCGCCGACGCTTTGCGGGCTGACATGATGCTCGAACTCAGATTCGACCCCTACAGACCGTCATCAGACAGCGCCGTGAGACCGATGTCAAAAGCCGTTGACACCGGTCTCAATCGTGATTGACTCCACCCGTCTGCAGAACACGACGATCCGATCCCGTCGCGACGCCGCCCGACGACAGGCGGCGCCCCCGAACCCGGTTGCGAGGAGAAGCACGATGCCCATGGCTTTCAATCGACGGTCCCTCCTGCGTTTGGCCCTGCTCGGAGGGTTGGGCCTCGCCACCGCGACCCGGGGCTCGGCCGCACCGGCCGGAAACCCCGACAACCTGATCGACCCGGCGACGATCAGCGTCGGGACCACGGGCGATTCGAAGCCCTACGCCTTCGTCGACGCGAACGGCCGGTTCGACGGTTTCGATATCGAACTCTTCCGCGATGTCGCCCGGCGGATGGGGTTCGACAAGGATCACGTGACCTTCACGGGCCAGGACTTCTCGGCGCTGCTGCCGTCGGTCGCCAACGGCCGGTTCGACGTCGCGGTCGCCGCCATTGGCACGACAGACGCCCGCAAGAAGACCGTCGACTTCTCGGACGGCTATCTCGCCGGGTACCTGACCGTGCTGAGCGCCGAGCCCACCGTCAAGCAGGCCGCGGACCTCGATGGCAAGCGGCTCGGCGTCATCCAGGGCACCCTGCAGGAGGCCTATGCCAAGGCGCACTTCACCAAGGCCGACCTCGTCGCGTTCCCCGACAACAACTCCGCAGTGTCGGCGCTGAACAACGGTTCGATCGACGCACATTTCCTCGACTACGAAGCTGCCAAGGATTACGGGGCTCGCTACAAGGGCTTGAACCTCGCGATCAACATCCCGTCCTTCGATGCGCCGGCCGGTTTCGTCGTCAAGAAGGGCAACGAGGGATTCCGCATGGCGCTCGACAAGGCCCTGCACGAGGCCATGCAGGACGGCACCTGGAAGACCCTCTACGTGAAATGGTTCCCAGGGTCGCCGATGCCGGACCAGTACCTGCCGAAGAACTGACGCCGAGGGGCGGGGTCGTCCGGTGAGCTGGTTCGAGATCATCAGCCGCAGCTTCTTCGACTGGCCGTCCATGGCGGCGGTCCTGCCGAACATGCTGTTCGTCGGGCTCAAGAACACGCTCGTCCTCGCCCTCGCGTCGACGCTGCTCGGCATCGCCATCGGCATGGTGCTGGCCGTGATGGGCATCTCGCGGGCGGCCTGGATCCGGATGCCGGCCCGGATCTACACCGACATCTTCCGCGGCCTGCCCGCCATCGTCACGATCCTTCTCGTCGGCCAGGGGTTCGCCCGCATCGGTCGGCAGATCTTCGGTCCGTCGCCCTATCCGCTCGGCATCCTGGCGCTGAGCCTGATCGCCGGCGCCTACATGGGCGAGATCTTCCGCTCCGGGATCCAGAGCGTCGAACGCGGCCAGCTCGAGGCCTGCCGGGCGCTGGGGATGACCTATCCCAAAGGCATGCGGCTCATCGTCGTGCCGCAGGGCGTCCGCCGCGTGCTGCCGGCCCTCGTCAACCAGCTCATCGGCAACATCAAGGATTCGAGCTTGGTGTACTTCCTGGGGCTGCTCGCGTCCGAGCGCGAACTGTTCCGCGTCGGACAGGACGAGGCAGTCGTCTCCGGCAATCTGTCGCCGCTGATGCTGGCGGGGGTCTTCTATCTGGTGATCACGGTCCCGCTCACCCATGCCGTCAACGCGATCGACCGTCGCCTGCGGACCGGGCGTCGCATCGCCGGCGGGAGCGGGCTGAACGAGGTCGGCGAGGTCGCCGACGCCGCGCTGGCCACAGCTGCCGATCCGCCCGCCCGCCGCCCGGGCGCCTCGCCCGGCCGCGGCACACGCCTCGACGTGTCGGGCCTCGACATGGCCTATGGCGCCTTCCAGGTCCTGCACGGGGTCGATCTCACGGCTCCGGCCGGCACCATCACCTGCATCATCGGGCCGTCGGGCTCCGGCAAGTCGACGCTGCTGCGCTGCCTGAACCGGCTGGCCGAACCGCGTGCGGGCGACATCCGGCTCGACGGGGCGAGCGTGCTCGCCATCCAGCCCGACGTGCTGCGTCGCCCCATCGGCATGGTGTTCCAGAACTTCAACCTGTTCCCTGACCACACGGCGCTCGCCAACGTCGCCCTGGCGCTGCGCGAGGTGCAGGGCGTTCCGCCCGCGCGGGCCCGCGCGATCGCGGCCGAGCGGCTGCACGAGGTGGGGCTCGGGGCCCGCATGGATCATCGGCCGATCGATCTCTCCGGCGGCCAGCAGCAGCGCGTCGCGATCGCCCGGGCGTTGGCCCTCGAACCCGACCTGATGCTCTTCGACGAGGTCACGAGCGCCCTCGATCCCGAACTCGTCAAGGGCGTCCTGACCCTCATGGCCGGGCTCGGCCGCAGCGGCATGACCATGGTGGTGGTGACGCACGAGATGGGCTTCGCCCGGCGTGTCGCCGATCAGGTGGTGTTCATGGACGAGGGCCGCGTCGTCGAGGCCGGCACCCCCGAGGCGATCTTCGACACACCGCAGAGCCCGCGGCTGCGGCGCTTCCTGTCGGAAGTTCTGTGATGGCGGGCGCGCCATGACGGCCCAACCACCCATCCGAGGTCCAAACCCATGAGCCAATCCTCGTCCGCCCGCCGCGTCGCCGTGATCGGCGGCGGCGTCTTCGGCGTCTCCACCGCCCTGCATCTCGCCTCCCGCGGTGCCGATGTGACCCTCGTCAGCGACGGCGTGCCGGCGACCGGCGCATCCGGCCGGTCGCTCTCGTGGCTGAACTCGTCGCGCACGCGCTCGGCCGACTATCACCGCCTGCGGATGGCCGGGATCGACCGGTACCGCACCCTCGCTTGGCACAATCCCGGTACGTCCTGGTTGCGCTTCGACGGCGGCCTCGCCTGGGACGCCGACGACGCGTCGAACGGCATCGCCGACACCCACGCGCATCAGTGCCGCCTCGGCTACGATGTCCGCCTGCTCGCGCCCGAGGAGGTTGCAGCCGTGACGCCCGGCGTGGCGGCCGCCGCGATCACGCGACAGGGTGCGATCTTCAACCCCGGCGAGGGCTGGGTCGACCTCCCCTCGCTCATCGGCCTGCTGCTCCAGACCTATGCGGCGCTCGGCGGCCGGCTCGTCGCCGACGCGGGGCGTGCGTCGGTGGACATTCGTCACGGCCGCGTCGTCGGGGTGGCCACGGCGGGCGGCGCCTATTGCGAGGCGGATGCGGCGCTGGTCGCTGCCGGCCCGGCCACCCCGGCGCTCTTGGCGGACGCCGGCGTCCACATCCCCGATGCGACGCCGATCTCTCTCCTGGTCAAGACCAAGCCCGTCGCCGTCGCACTGCGTGCGGTCCTCAACACGCCGCGCGTCGCCGTCCGCCCGACGCCGGACGGCGCGCTCGTCCTCGACTCCGCCTGGTCGGAGGAGGAGGTGGTGACGCGGCCGGACGGGACTTACCACGTCGAGGGTTCGACCGTGCAGGGGCTGCTCGCCGAGGCCTCGGCGGTCCTCGAAGGCCGGCCGCGCCTCGAATGCGACCGGACCGGCGTCGGCCCGAAGCCGATCCCGAAGGACGGTGAGCCGGTGTTCGGTCGGATCGACGAGATCGAAGGCTACCATGTCGCCTTCAGCCACAGCGGCGCCACCCTGGGATTGATCGCCGGCGAACTCCTAGCTTCGGAGATCCTGAGCGGCGAGCCCCACCCGATGCTGGCATCGTTTCGGTACAGCCGATTCAAAGGCAAACCCTGACGGCCTCGACCCGCCTTTCGCCAGGGTGGCGTCGGTTTGGCGTCGCGCGAGGCGTGCGCGACCATGGAGATGCTCGAGGTCGCACGGGATCGAGACGGCTCGGACGAGGTCGGGGGATGTCACTCGAGTGGTCGTCACACCGTCCGACCCGTCCAGACACGCAGCTTCCAGACATCGAGATGCGTGAAGCCGTCATAGAGCCCGATGCCGCCTTGCGCGAAGAACGAGGCCGCGAGCGCGATGGCCTTCGGGGTGTAGCCGGGCGCCTGAAGGTCGGCCGCATAGCCGTAGAGATGCATCGAGTTCCGCGCCGCGCCTTCCAGCGCGGCATTGTGCTGGGGCGTGCGGTATCCGCTCGTCAGCATGAGGGGCAGCGGAGCGCCGTGGATGCGCGACATGCTGGTCTGCACGGCCGCCAGGAGGTCGAACAGCCGGGGTTCGATCCACACGGCCCGGTCGCCGTCCACGACGTCCCGCATGAACCAGGACAGCAGCAGCACCTGCGCCCGGTCGAACCCGCCGTCGTTTCGGAACCGCGCCTCGACCTCGGTGCCGTTCGTGCGCTTCAGCCAGAGCCGGTCACGCTCCACCGTCCCCGCCGGGCGGTCCGCGGCGCGCGCCGCCTCGGCCGCGTAGGCGCGGTCGGCCCCGGGCTCGGCCAGGATGAGGGCCAGCGCGGCCGCGAGGCCGCCGCAACTCTCGCGCCGCGACAACGCCGTCACCGGAAGGCCGCCGGCAGGGCGGCGCGGAACTTCGGCGACACCTGCAAGGTGACGATCTGCTCTCCCACGAACACGCGCTGCCCGTTCCCGGCGACCCGCACGGCCCGGCGCGACTTGGCGAGCGTCGGCACGCTCAGCGCTCCCTGAGCGGCGAGGCGGTGGTAGAGTTCGATGCCGAGGTAGTCCCGTTCCAGTCGGTTCAGGTCCTCGTCGAAGGAGGCGCGGGCCTCGGCGATCCCCACCTCGGCGCCGGCCGCATAGTTCGTGTCGTAGATCGTCTGCTCGTCGGAATTCTGCGGCTTCAGGGCAGGCTGGACCGCGCGATGATCCGATGGCGCCAGTTCGAGGTAGTCCCGCCAGTTCGGCGGCGACAGGACCAGGCGCGCCTGCTCGACGATCTGGTAGGCGCCGAGCGTCAGATACAACAGCCGACTGCTGCCGAGCTGCTTCACGTCCCGCAGTTCGCCGATCACCGGCGGCACGAGTTTCTGCCCGATCATGAGGCGGCGGAAGTCGTAGCGGGAGTCGAGCCGTGGCGCCTGGCCCTCCAGGACGTCGGTGAGGCGCGCGCCCTCGTCGATGAAACCTTGGCGAATGCCCTCGCCCCGCGCCGACTGGGCCAGCACCTGCGGGCGCAGCTCCGACTTCGCCGGGTCCACCCCCTCATAGCGGCGATAGACCGACGACTTCGGATCGCGCATCAGCTCGTAGCTGGCGTCCGACGGCGCGCTGCCGCCGGCCTGGGGCACGGAACCGCTGTTGCCGCCGCCTCCACCCCCTCCGCCTCCGCCGCCCCCACCTCCGCCACCCCCGCCCTGGGAGCCGCCTCCCGGGGAGCCGCCTCCCGTCATGCTGGGGAGCTGGCTCTGCCCGGGGTTGGTCGGCTGTGAACCGGCCGGCGGGTTGGCGATCGTCTGAAGGGACTGATTGTTGTTGCCGTAGGGCGACGGTGGGTACACGCCGCCGTAAGGGTTGTAGCCGTAGCCCCCGTTCAGCGGGACACCCAGGTTGATGCTGGTGCCGAAGGTCGGTTGGGTGGTGGTCACCGTCTGCGCGCGGCCCGGTGCGGCGCTCAGGGCGATGGCGCAGAGCAGCGCCACCCTCGGGACCGGCCGGCTCACAGCCCGCGCCGATCGAGTTGGTTGTGCACGAAACTGTCCGTGCTCGCCAGCGAACCCGTCGCCTTGTCCGAGCTGGCGCAGGCCGCCAGGCCCAAGAGGCACCACAGAAGGAGAAGGGCACGCATCGAACGCATAGAGGACGCTCCAACGACTCGGACGGGCCGCGGTGGGCGGGACGCGGGTTGCAAGGTTCGACGTTCGACGCGACGGCCGTTTGACAACCTTTTGTGATAGCCGCGTCGAGACGAGGTGGCATCTTTTCGCTGACGATCTGTGCAACCAAGGATGCCAGGGTAGCTCACGCCGCCGTCGAGTCCAGGCTCCGATCGGGTGGGCTCGTGAAGATCCGCTCCGGGCGTGGCGCCGCTGCCACAAGCCTGCGGCTTTTGCCCCACCTCTCTCCCGATGGCGTCGAATCGACCGGTCCGATCGTAGACGGGCGATTGCATGTCGGGTAGCTCTGGGCCTGCAGATACTCCCCTAGATCGAAGGGCGACCGATGCAGGCGCAGCGATCCATGACAGGCCGTCGTCCGTTCGCGTCGCGCGCCTCGACGAGGCTCGCTGCCGCGGCGGGGCTGATCGCCGTGGGCGGGGTATCGGCGGGGGCGGCGGGGACGAGCGGTCCCGTCACCCTGGCATCGCTCATCCCGGGCGCGACCGCCATCCTGCCCGCGGCCCCTGGCATCGCGCCTGCGCCCTCGTCCTCCTCCCCCGCGCTCGCACCGGCCATCCCGCCTCGGCCGAAGCCGCAGCGCCAGGCCCAGGCGGCTCCCATGCCCCCGGCTGCCGCGGCGCCCGGCCCGTCGCCGACCGGGCCGGTCCCCGCCGCTCAGCCCGTGGAGGGCCGCGCCGCGGGCGGCAGCCCTCCGCCGCCGCGCGAGCTGACGCCCGCCGAGATCACGGCGCTGCAGAGCATCATGACGGACCGGGCGCGCGGCGCCGTGCTGACGCCGAGCAATGCCGCCGCCATCCGCGACCGGGTGCTCGACGCCCAGCGCAACGCGCTCCAGTCCGGATACTCGACCGCGGCGCCCCAGCCCCGGCCCCGCATGATGACCATCGACCCTCAGGTGCTGCTGTCGGCCCCGCAGGGCCTGCAGCTGGCCCTCGGCGTGGTCACGCCCATCACGTTCCTCGACGACCGGGGCCGCGCCTGGCCGGTCGAGTCGGTCGCGTTCGATCCCCGCATGTTCGCCCAGGACGGCACGGGGTGCGGGGCGGGCGGCGGGGGCATCGCCGTGATGGGCGTCGGGGAGCGGCCCTCCACCATCAACATCATGCCCTGCCGGCTCACCACCTGGGGCAACATCTCGGTGAAGCTGCAGGATTATCCCCTGCCGGTGGTGCTCATGGCCCGCAGCAATGCGGGGACGACCGCCGTCGACCTGCCCGTCACCATCCGCGTGCAGGGCCGCTCGCCCAACACTCCCGTGTCCCCCTACGACGCGATGGCGGCCTACGTGCCGTCCCCCGTTCGCACCGTGGCGCCCCCGCGTCGGACGAGCGGGCGGCGGGGCGGCGGGGCGGCCGAGGGCTATGACGGTCGCGGCATGGTGCCGGACCGGCTGCTCGACGCTTTCGGCGCCGGCGTGGCACCGAAGGACGCCGAGCGTGTGCCGGTCGACGATCCCTCGGTCAGCGCCTGGACCCTCGGCGGGCACCTCTACCTCCGGGGTCCCGTGACGGTGATCAACCCGGCGCACGACGCCGAGGGAGAGAGCGTCGGCGGCATGAAGGTGTGGCGCTTCGACCGACCCGTACCGCGCGTCTACGTCATCGATCAGACCGGCGCCGAGCGCGCCCTGACGATGCAGTTCTGAGGAGGCGACTTTGAAGCGCATCGCTCTCGGCCTGGGTGTCGCTGCCGCGCTGGCGGCCGGCGCGGGCGCAGCAGCGGCCCAGTCGGCCCCGCGCGGCGCCCCTCCAGAGGCCGTGCCGTCGGCGGCCGGACGCGAGAACCCCCAATTGTCCCCGGAGGCGTTGGCTCAGGCCCGCATCGAGGCGCAGATCGACGCCCTGCTGGCGCCGCCCTCGGGCGGTTTCTCCATGAACTATTATCCCCGGCCCGCGCCGCCGGCTCCCCCGGGCGCGGCCGGCCAGCCGCAGCAGCCGAGCCCGCAGCAGTCGCAGCTCGCGGCCGAGCGGGCGGCGCGCTCGAAGCCCAAGCTCTACGTCATCGCCAAGCCCGGCGACGCCACCTACGCGACGCTCGACCGCGCCTTCGACTCGGACGACCCCCAGGGGCCGATCTTCGCCACGGTGCACGACATCGACGCCAAGGGGATCGCCGGGCCGCTCGACGGCGTGAGGCTTCTCGGAGCCATCACGTATTCCTCCTCGCAGGCCGCGCTGCAGTTCAACCAGGCCTACCTCCAGGACGGCCGCACGCTGCCGCTCCACGCGCTGGCCATCTCCGAGGACGACGCCCGCACCGGCGTCGCCAAGGACGTCGACACCCACGCGCTGCAGCGCTACGGGTCGCTCCTGCTCGCCAGCGTGATCCAGGGCGCCGGCCAGGCTGGCCAGACGCTCCTGCAGAACAATCAGCAGGTCACGACCGATCCCGCCACCGGCACGGTGTCGGCGAGCCAGAACGTCGATCCGTACCAGGTGGTCCTGACCGGCCTGCAGCCCGTCGGGCAGGCGCTCACCGCCGCGGCGGCCCGCAACTTCAACACGCCCGCCACCATGACGGGCCCGGCCGGCATGGGGATCGGGGTGATCTTCCTCGACCCCGTGGCGGTGCCGGCCGACGTCGTCTTCCGGCGCTGAAGGTGGCCCCGTGGGACTCGTGTTGAGAGCGCTCGACGCAGACGACGGCGAGCGCGCGATCCCGGGCGGCCGACCCTTCTTCATGGGCCGCGGGCCGGACAACGATTGGGTGCTCGACGACCCCGCGCGGGAGATCTCCAAGGTGCACTGCCGCATCGACGATGACGGCCAGGCTCACCTGCTCACCGACATGTCGATCAACGGCGTGCATCTCGAGCGCGAGGGCCGCTTGCTCGGGCGCGGCAATCGCCATCGCCTGGCCGCGGGCGACGTCTTCGCGGTGGGGCCGCACCGTTTTGCCGTGGTGGAGAGCGTCGAAGCGCCGACTCATGCCGTGGCGTCGTCCGCGGAGACGGCGCAGGACGGGGTCGGCGACATCATGGGCGGCCATGGCGACGGGGAGGAAGCCCGCGCCTCCGCGGCCCTGACCGGCGAGTCCCAGGGCTGGCTCGGCGCGCTGCCGCTGCACTCCGCGGCCGAGGGCCTGGCCCAGCCGCTCGGCTGGAGCGATCCGCCCGCCACGGACGGATCGATCCTGCCCGACGACGTCGACCAGCCGCGCAGCCATCTCGCCGACGCCCTCGAGCACGTGCCCGCCACCGCGAGCGCGCTGTTCGTCCCCAAGACGACCCAGTTCCTGCCGACCGACTGGTTCGACGAGAACGGAGGCGGCGACACCGCCGCCTTTAGCTCGGCCACGGCGCGGCATCCCCCGGCTGCGGCGCCGCCGGGGGACGGGGGCCCATCCCGCCGCGCCCTGGCGCAGGGCGCCCGGATCGACGAGGCGGCGGTGTCCGGGGTCGGCGACCCGGCTCTCTTCGCTCGGGCTGGTGCCTTAGTGCGGGCGCTCACCGACGGGCTCGAAGCGCTCGAAGCCGCCCAGGCCGCCGCCGAGCACGATTGCGGCCTCGTGGTCGGCGGCGAGGCCGCGCTCTGGACCGATTTCCTGTCGGCGGCGCGCGACCCCTGCGTCAAGCTCTTGGCCGACGACGACGAGGCGCTGGGCGAGCTGTCTCGCCGCTTCGGCGCCCTGGCGGACCGGCAGCGCGCGCTGGGGGCCGCCCTGGCAGAGGCGGCCGCGACGTGGGACAGACGCCTCGCTCCCGCGGCCATCGCCGACGTCGCGGTGCCGTGGTTCGCCGCCGGCCCGCTCGGCCGCGCGACCCTGTGGGGCCGCTATGCCGACGCCCACGCGGCGCTCGGCCGCGAGACGGCGGAGCCCGGCGGAGACGACGGCCATCCTCTGACGGGGCTCGTGCGGCGCGCCTTCGCGCGCCGCCTGTCGGAGGCCTGAACACAGGCGACGGACGGAACGGGGACATGCTGGGCGAAAACCGCGTCGTTTGGACCGAGGGCATGTTCCTGCGCGTCCACCACTTCCAACAGGCCGACCGCTGGACCGAGCGTGTCGTGCGCTCGGCCATGCGCGAGCTTCAGCCCTACCCCTGGGGCTTCGCCGAATGCGGCATCGATCGCGAGGCCCTGGGCATCGGCCGCTTCGCGCTCTCCTATGCGCGCGGCATCTTCGCCGACGGCACGAGCTTCGAGGCGCCAGGCGACACCGACCTGCCATCGCCCCTCGAACTGGTCGAGGGCGCTCGCGATGTGCTGGTCCACCTGGCCCTGCCGTCACGCCAGCCCGGCCTGGCCGAGATGGGCACCGCCCGGCCCGAGGATGTCGGGACGCGCTATCGCCGCTCCGAATACGCGGCCGCTGACGCCAATGCGGACAGCTTTCTCGACACCGATGTCGAAGTGGGACGCCTTCGGCTGAACTTCGCGCCCTCGACGGGCCCGCTCGCCGGCCTGGAGAAGCTGCCGGTCGCCCGCATCATCGAGGTCCGCTCCGATCTGTCGGTGGTGCTCGACGAGAAGTTCATCGCGCCCTCGCTCAACTGCGGCGCCCAGGCGCCGCTGTCCGCGCTGGTGAGCGAGCTGGAGGGGCTGGCGTCCCATCGTGCGGAGGCCATCGCGGCCCGGATCGCCGATCCCACCGTGCGGGGCACGGCCGAGATCGCCGACTTCCTGCTGCTGCAATCGTTGAACCGCTACGACCCGCTGCTGCGCCACCTGTCGTCCCAGACGGCCCGCATCCACCCCGAGAGCTTCTATCAGCTCTGCCTCGCCATGGCGGGCGAACTCGCCACGTTCACGGCGTCGTCGAAGCGCGCGTCGCGTTTCCCGGCCTACCGTCACGATGACCTCAAGGCCACGTTCGCGGCCGTCTACGCCGACCTCCGCGCCTCGCTGAGCGCCGTGCTGGAGCAGACCGCCATCGTGATCGAATTGCAGGAGCGCCGTCACGGCGTGCGCGTCGGCACGATCGCCGACCGTTCGCTGCTGTTGCAGGCCGGCTTCGTGCTGGCGGTCCGGGCCAACATGCCGGTCGAGCAGCTGCGCCGTCAGCTCCCCCACCAGATCAAGGTCGGGCCGGTCGAGCAGATCGCGCAGCTCGTCAACGTGGCGCTGCCCGGCGTGCCGGTGAGGCCGCTGTCGGTGGCGCCGCGTCAACTGCCCTACCGCAACGGCACGGTCTACTTCGAGCTCGACACCACCGTGCCTCTGTGGCGCGAGCTCGAGGGATCGGGGGCCGTGGCGCTGCATGTGGCCGGCTCGTTCCCCGAGATCGAGCTCGAACTCTGGGCCATCAGGGGCTAGCCGATGTCGCTTCCCACAGCGCGGCCGCCCGGCGCGTCCGACTCGACCATCATCAAGCCGCAGGGCGCGCCCCGCCGCGCGCCCGTGCTCAGCATCAAGGGCGGCCGCGGCAAGCGACCCGAGGTCGAGGGGCTGCAGCTCGCGCCGGCCGCCGTCCTCGGCGTGAGGGGCGTGCCGCCTCTCGTGTCGGCGGCGCTCCCCTTGCTCAACGTCACGGCGCGACTGCGCGACTCCACCGAGGCGCCCGACCTCGAAGGGCTGCGCTCGCGCATGATCGGTGCCGTCAAGCTGTTCGAGCAGCGCTCGCTCGGCTCCGGCGTGCCGACCGAACGCGGCCGCGCCGCGCATTACGCGCTCTGCGCCACCGTCGACGACGTGGTCCTGAACTCGCCCTGGGGCAATTACAGCGTCTGGGCGCGCCAGAGCATGGTGTCGACCTTTCACCAGGACGTGACGGGTGGCGAACGCTTCTTCGACCTCCTGTCCCATCTCCACAAGGACCCGGGCACCAACCGGGACGTGCTCCTGCTCATGTACATGTGCCTGTCGATCGGCTTCGAGGGCCGGATGCGGGTGCATCCGCAGGGCCACCTGGAGATCGGCCGCATCCGCGAAGGCCTCTACCGGACCCTGCGCGGGGACGTCGAGCGCGAGCTGTCGCCGGCCTGGCGCGGCGTCGATGCGCGCCATCGCCCGCTGTCGACGCCGCTCGTCCTGTGGACGGCAGCCGCCCTGGCGGCGCTGGCCCTGATGGGGACATGGTTCGGGCTCGGTGGCGCGCTCGACCGCCGCTCCGACGTCACCTTTACGGCGTTGCTGGCCGCCCCGCCGCGCGGCACGCCCTCGCTGCAGCGCGGCGCCCCGCAACCCCCCGCGACGCCTGCGGCGGCCGCAGCCGCGGCGGCCGCCACGGCCGTCGAACCGTCGCTCGGCCCGCTGCAGGCCGCGTTCGCGCCGGAGATCGGCGAGGGCCTGCTCGGCCTGACCAAGACCGACCTCGGCACGTTGATCCGCCTGCGCAACAAGGGGCTCTTCGCCACCGGCAGCGCCGCCGTCTCGGCCGAGTTCGCCGGCCTCATCGATCGCATCGGCCGGACCCTGAAGGGCCAGGTGTCCCAGCTCGCCGTGGTGGGCTACACCGACGACGTGCCGATCCGCACGGCGCGGTTCCCGTCGAACTACGAGCTCTCGGTGGCGCGCGCCGACGCCGTGGGCAAGCTCCTCGGACAGCAGATCGATCCGGCCATCATCCGCTCGGAAGGCCGCGGCGCGACCGAGCCGCTGGCGCCCAACGGCACGGCCGACGGCCGCGAACAGAACCGCCGGACCGAGATCACCGTCGTCGACCGCAGGGGAGCGCCCCAGCCATGATGGTGCTGAACTGGTTCTACGAGATCCGCAGCTACATCAGCGCCTACGGCCAGCACATCAAGGCGCGGTGGCTGCTGTCGCTGATCTGGGTCCTGGCGATCTCCGCCATGATCTGGTTCTACGGCGACACGCTGTCGCTCGGGACGTGGCGGCCGCTGGAGACCCAGAGGGCGCGGCTGATCGCGATCGGGATCGTCTTCGCGGTCTGGCTCGTCGTCCTGGTGTGGCGCCTCGTCAAGGCGCGCCGGGCCGAGGCCGGTCTGGTCGAGGCCGTCACGGCCGAGGGCAAAGCCGACCCGGCCCGCGCCGCGGCGGAAGACGTGGCGGAACTGCGGACGCGGCTCCGGCAGGCGTTGAAGCAGCTCCGCGGCACGCTCGGCCGCGGCTCCGTCTATTCCCTGCCCTGGTATGCCCTCATCGGGCCGCCGGGCGCCGGCAAGACGACGGCCCTCACCAACTCGGGCCTGAACTTTCCCCTCGCCGACATCATGGGGGAGGCGCCGCTGCAGGGGGTCGGCGGCACACGTCACTGTGATTGGTGGTTCACCGAGGAGAGCATCCTCATCGACACGGCCGGCCGCTACACCACGCAGGACAACGAGCAGGAGGTCGAGAAGGCGAGCTGGCGCGGCTTCCTGACGCTTCTGAAGAAGCACCGACCGCGCCAGCCCCTCAACGGCGCCCTGGTGATGATCGGCCTCGACGACATCCTCAAGGCCGAGCCCGCCGAACGGCTCCGTCAGGCGCGCACCATCCGCAAGCGGCTGCGCGAGCTCGACGACGCCTTCCGTCTGCGCGTGCCGGCTTACCTCGTGCTCACCAAGGCGGACCGGCTGGCGGGATTCTCGGCCTTCTTCGACCACCTCGACCGGCCGGCGCGCGAACAGGTGTGGGGCGTGACCTTTCCGCTGCCCGAGGGCGGGCAGGCCAAGGCCGACAAGGCCGGCAGGGGAGAGCTCGCCACCCTCTTCGCCCGGGGCCTCGAGGCGCTGGTGGAGCGGCTGAACGGCCTGTTGCTCGATCGCCTGCAGGCCGAGACGGACGCGCAGCGACGCGCCGAGATCTTCGCCTTCCCGGGCCAGGTGGCGCTGCTGGCCGAGCCGCTGCACGAGATCATGGGCGAGATCGGCTCGGCGTCCCGCTTCGACCCGGCGCCGCGCGTGCGGGGCGTCTACTTCGCCTCCGCCCACCAGGACCGCGCCTCGCTCGACTTCGTCAGCGAGACCACGGCCAGCCAGTTCGGCGTGACCGTGCCGGACCTCACCGAGGCGGAGGACGGCGGCACCAAGAGCTTCTTCCTGGCCCGGCTGCTGCGCGACGTGGTGTTCAACGAGGCGAGCCTGATCTCGACCGACCCCGTGCGCGACCGGCGTCGCCGCATCGCGCGATGGGCCGGGGCGGGGAGTTTCGCCGCCATCGTGCTCCTGCTCTGCGGCTCGTGGCTCATCGACTGTTTCGACAAGGAACGGCGGCTCGCCGACGTGGAGGCGCGGCTCGCCCTCTATTCGACGGCCACCGCCGACATCCCCGTCCGGGACGTGCGCGACGCCGACAGCGGCCGCGTGCTGCCGGCGCTCGACCAGGCCGAAGCCCTGGTGCCCCCGCCGGACGCCGGGCGCCGCTGGCCGATGCTGTCGCTGCCCGACCAGGAGCCGAAGGTCCGCGCGGGCCAGCGTGACCTCTACGGCCGGGCGTTGAACGATCTGCTGCTGCCGCGCCTGCTCGTCGCCGTCGAGGGCGACATGAAGCGCGGCGCCGCCGACGCCACCGCGGCCGCCGAGAAACTGCGGCTCTATCCGATGCTCGGCGCCCAGACCAAAGTGGACGTCCCCTTCGCGACGACGAGCCTCGCCGGCGACGTCGACCGTGCGCTGCCGGGCGACGTGAAGGCGCCCCAGCGCGCCGACGCCGACCGCCACATCGCGGCGCTGCTGGCGGCGCCGTTGACGCCGATCGCGCTCGACCCCGACACGATCGCGCAGGCCGTGGCGGCCGAGCAGGTGCGCGACCGCATGGTCAAGTGGGACGAGGCCGGCGGCAAGCTGTGCCGAAGCGCCTTCGAGGGCCATTACCCGGCCCGCGAGGCCGCCGCCGCCGGCATCACGGCGGCGGACTTCACCGCGTTGTTCGGGCCCAATGGCCGCTTCGACAGCTTCTTCCGCGAAACCCTGGCCCCGCTGGTCGACACCGACGTCCACCCATGGCGCTGGAAGGGCTCGCGCCAGGGCGCCTCGTCGCGCGACGGCCTGGACGCCTTCGAGCGTGCCGCCACGATCCGCAATGCCTTCTTCGGCGGCTCGGGTGGGGGCTTGGCCGTCACCTTCGACGTGACGCCGCTGACGGTCACGGGCGCCGACACGGTGACGATGACGCTCGACGGCCAGCAGGTCGACTATTCCCGTGAGGATCGCGGCACGCCGCGGCCCGTGACGCTGTCCTGGCCGAACGCCACCGACAGCCCGAGCGCCGAGGTGACGTTCCGGCCCGGCGGGCCGGACGCCACGGTGGAGCACCACGGGCTGTGGGCCCCGTTCCAGCTCCTCGACGCCGGCCATGTGCAGACGTCGGGGACCGGCGCCGCGCGTGTGTCGCTCGGCGCAGGCGGCCGTCAGGCCACCTTCGACTTCCACGCCGACACGGCCGCGAACCCTTTCGACCTCGCGACCCTGCACGGCTTCAACTGTCCGAGGACGCTGTGAGGGGGGGCGCCTGATGGGTGGCCGGCGCGGCGCACGCCCGGAAGCCGGGGGCGACCTCCCGCCGCCGGGGTTCTTCGGCAAGATCGCCTCGCGGGGCGACTTCGTGTCCCGCCGCGTCGACGGCGCCACGCGGTCGGCGCTCGACGATTGGCTCAGTGCCGCCATCGTGGCGAGCCGACGTGCGCTGGGCCAGGCCTGGCTGCAGAACTACCTGACGGCGCCGGTGTGGCGCTTCGCCCTCACGGCGGGCGTCATCGGTCCGGAGGCGGTGACGGGCGTGCTGCTGGCGAGCCAGGACGGCTCTGGCCGCCAGTTCCCCCTCGTGGTGCTGGCGCGGTTGCCGGCCGGGTGCTCGCCCTACACCCTGTGCCGCGACGCGGGCAGCTGGTTCGACGCCGCCGAGGCCTCCGCCGCCGCGACCCTGACCAAGGGCCTCGACCTCGAAGCCTTCGACGCCCGCGTGGCCGCCTTGGGACCGCCGCCGGCCGTCCCGGTCGAGTCGACGGCGGCGCGCCGCTACGGCTTCGACGGAGACGCCGCGCAGGCCGCCGCCTGCACGTCAGCCTTGGAGGGCGCGCTGGCCGGCGCCGCGGGGCCGCAGGGACGGCCGCCGACCCTGTGGTGGACGCGGGAGGGTGGCGCATCGGCGGCCTCGCTGCTGGTCCACGCGGGGCTGCCCGCTCCGGAGCGCTTTCCGGCGCTGCTCGATGGGCAATGGGCGCGCTGGGGCTGGCAGGATGCGACGCCCACGCCCAGCCGACCGGCCGCCCCCGCGGCAGGTCCGCCGCACGCCGCGCTGCGCTCGGCGGCCCGCAGCCACCGCGGCACCCACCGCAGCTCCAACCAGGACGCCGCGCTGGAGCGGGCCGACCTCGGGCTGTGGGCCGTGGCCGACGGGGCGGGCGGCCACGACGACGGCGCCCACGCCAGCGCCGCCGTGATCTCCCGGCTCGGCGCCTTCGAACCCGCGCTGAGTTTCACCAGCGCCCTGACGGAGATCGAGGAACTGCTCGGCGAAGCCAACGACGCGCTTCGGGCGCGGGGCCGGCAGCTCGGGCCGGAGCGGATCGTGGCGGCCGTCGTGGTGGCGCTGTTCGTCCATCACGGGCTCTACGCCGTGGTCTGGGCCGGGGACAGCCGGGCCTATCTGCTGCGGGGTGGCGACATGGTCCGCCTCACGCGCGATCACGTGAGCGAAGATTCTCGCTACGTCACCAGGGCGATCGGCGCCGCCAACACGCTGATGGTCGACGTGGCGCGGGGCACCGTGATGCCGGGCGACCGTTTCGTCCTCTGCAGCGATGGGCTCGTCAAGGCCACGGGTGCGGCGGTGCTCGACGCTGCGCTGCGCCGCGGCACTCCGGCCGAGGCCGCGGCGGCGCTGATCGACGACGCGCTGATCGCCGGCGCCTCCGACAATGTGACGGCCCTGGTGATCGACGTGGGGACGATGTGAGCGACCCGAACACGACCGACGATGGCGACGCGTCGTCCGCTCACGTGCAGGCCAGGCTCGACGCCCTGGTGGGCGCCCTGATGTTCGACGCGGCCGGGCGGCGGCGCGACCCCATCGTGACTCACGGCCTCGTCGACGGCGTGCGGGCCGCCCTCGACCGTCTCGCCAGCGGCGACCGCGAGGCCGAGGCCGGTCCGACGATGGGCTCCTTGAAGCCCGGGGAGATCCTGGCCCACAGCTTCGTGGTGCGCGAACTCCTCGGCACCGGCGGCATGGCGGAGGTGTATCGGGTGCGCCACCGGGATCTCCGCACCGACTACGCGGTGAAGGTCCTCAAGCCCGACCGGGCGCTCGACGGCCTGGTCGTGGACTGCTTCGCCGCGGAAGCCCGCGCGCTGCTCGAGCTCGACCACGACGCCATCGTGCGGGCCCACGCCTTCCTGCGGCACGGGGACGGCCGCGCCTTCCTGCTGCTCGACCTCGTGCGCGGCCCCACGCTGGCGCAGCGGATCGCGGAGGCCGCGCTCGGCCACGATGAACTCCTGGCGCTGGCGGCGCGGCTCGCCTCCGCGCTGGCCTGCCTGCACGACGCGGGCTTCATCCATGGCGACCTCTCCGCCGAGAACGTCGTGGTGGCGGGCAGCGTCGAAGGCGCCGTCCTGGTCGACCTCGGGCTGCTGCACGCCGGAGCGCTCGGGGCGGGCGAGATCGCGTTTTCGGGCAAGTGGTCGATCGCCGCGCCCGAGCACCTCGACGGCGCGCCGCTGTCGGCCGCGTCCGACCTCTACGCGCTGGGGCTGCTGCTGCTGACGGCGTCCGAGACGCCTCCGGCGCTCGGCATCGATCGGGCGAGCGCGATCGCGGCACGGGCCGAGCCCTTCGACCTGTCGCCGCTGCCGAAGAACCTGCGCGGGCTGGTGGCGGCGCTGCTCGACCACGACCCCGCCCGGCGCCCCGACGCCGCGGCCTGCGTGGAGCGGATCGAGCATCCGGGTCTCCTGCAGCGCCTCGTCGGGGTCACGATCTGATGGCGATCGCCGAGGAGGCCGGCGGACCGGGCGACGGCGAGCCCATCGCGCTCCCCCCGGTCGCCTCGCCGCCGGCGCGCCCCTCCCGCGACACCCGTCGCGCCGTCGCCCCCGCACCGCCCGCCACGCTCGCCGAAGCGCTGGAGCGGCAGATCGACCGCTTCGAGCCCTTCACGGCCCTGCGCCTGCTGGGCGCCGGGACGGCCGAAGACGGTGCGCCGGAGGTGCGCGGGCGCGTCACCAACCGCCACAGCGCCACGCCGCTGTCGCGCGCCGGTCGCGGCATCCGCGCCGTCGATGCCGCCTTCGTCGGGCTGGTGGGGCTGCTGGGGCCGTTGCCGCCCTTCTACACCGAGACGGTGCTGCGGGAGGAGAAGCGCCGCAGCTTCGCCCTGCGGGGCTTCCTCGACCTCTTCGTTGGCCGGGTGGTGTCGCTGTTCGTCCACGCCGATGAGAAGTACCGTCTCGCCGCCGCCATGGCCCGCCACGGGGCCGAGGGCGGCGACGCCGTGGCGGCGGGGCTGTTCGGGCTGATCGGGCTCGCGCTGCCGTCGCAACGCAACCGGATGCTTATCCGCGACGCCCATGTCCTGCCCTACGCGGGGCTGCTGGCGCGCGAGGTCCGTTCGGCGGCGGGGCTGGAGGTGGTGCTGGCCGACCACCTCGGCCTGCCGGTGCGCGTTCAACCCTTCCGCCGGCGCTGGCTGCCGATCGCGCCCGTCGAGCAGACCCGGCTCGGTGCTTCGGCGGACGGTTTCTCGCGCCTCGGTGTCGATGCCGTGACGGGTGCCCGCACGCTGGACGTCACCAGCACCTTCCGGGTGGTGGTGGGACCCGTCGACTACGCCGATTTCCTCGGGCTCGCGCCCCGCAGCCGGCGCATGGCGGAGCTGGTCGAACTGGTGCGCCTCTACATGGATCCGGGGCTCGACTTCGACGTCCAGGTCCTGCTGCGCAAGGAGGACGTGCCCCAGAGCCGCCTCGGCCCTGACGCGTCCCGCCTCGGCTGGAACGCCTGGCTGCGCCAGACCCCGGCTGAGCGCGACGCCGACCAATCCATCCACGAACCCGCGACACCGGGGTAGACCGTCATCGACAGACCGTCTCGCGCCGGCAGTCGCCGGCGCCGTCTCGCGTCGTCGTCTGCGGAGGTCACGGCCTCGACAGGCTCCAGCGTATGTCAGGCTGCTGCTGACAGAGGCCAGCCTCGATCCTCGATGCGCGGCGGTTCACGGGCCGGCCCGGGCACGGCTCCGATGCGGCTCTTCGGGGCGATCAGGCTCTGCCCGGAGGCGTCGCGGTCGGGGGGCAGCGGGAGAAGTCGCGACGGCTGGCCACCGTGGCGGCTCCGGACCCTGTCCCCGCCCGGCTCTGTAACCTTCTGCCGCCGCGGACGAACACCGAAGGTGTCCACAACGGACGCCGACCGGGTCCGCAGGACCCCGTCGCCTGTCAGACCTCGGGCAGCGCCGGTGTCGCCTCCACGGCGGCGTCGCGCCAGGCAGCGCTGTCCCATCCGGAAGGTGCCGCATGACCGCTCCCCGTCTCGTCCTGCTCGGATCCGCCCTCGCCCTGTCGCTCGCCGCGGCGGTCCTGCCCGACGCCGCGTCGGCGGCCGACATCGAGCCGTTCACCCCCGCCGCCTTCGACGCCGCCAAGGCGGCCGGCAAGCCGATCCTCATCGACGTCACGGCCCCCTGGTGCCCGACCTGCAAGGCCCAGAGACCGATCCTGTCGAGCCTCGAGGCGGATGGGAAGTTCAAGGACCTCGTCGTCCTCGACGTCGACTTCGATTCGCAGAAGGAGGTGCTGCGCCAGTTCGGCGTGCGGATGCAGAGCACCCTGATCGCCTTCAAGGGCCCACGCGAGACCGGGCGGTCCACCGGCGCCACGGCGCCGGGCGCCATCGCCAAGCTGCTCGACGCCACGCTTTGAGCCGTCCCGGGTGATCGCGAGCCTCGGCCTCGCCGGCCTGGCGGGCGTCCTGTCGGTCATGTCGCCCTGCGTGCTGCCGATCCTGCCCATCGTGCTCGGCGCCGCCGCGGCGCGGCACCGGCTGGGCCCCGCGGCGCTGGCCGGCGGGCTCGCCGTGTCGTTCGTGGCGATCGGGCTGTTCTTCGCCACGGCCGGCTTCGCGCTCGACCTCGACCCCGCCGCGCTGCGCCGGCCCGCGGCCGTCGTCCTGGTCGCCATCGGGGCGGTTCTGGTGCTGCCGCCGCTGCAGGCCCGCCTCGCGACGGCGGCCGGGCCGGTGGGGCAGTGGGCCGACGAACGCCTCGGCGGCTTCTCGCGCCGGGACGGGGGCCGCCGGGGGATCGGCGGCCAGTTCGGCCTCGGCCTGCTGCTCGGGGCCGTCTGGAGCCCCTGCGCCGGCCCGACGCTCGGGGCCGCGTCGGCGCTGGCGGCGGAGGGGCGAAACCTCGGCGAGGTCGCCCTCACCATGGCGGTGTTCGGCCTCGGCGCCGCCCTGCCGCTGCTCGTGCTGGGCAGCCTGTCGCGGGACGTCCTCCTGCGCTGGCGCGGCCGCATGGTGTCGGTCGGCCAGGGGCTGAAGGCGGCCCTGGGCGTGATGCTCATCGCCGGCGGCGCCCTCGTCGTGACGGGGCTCGACCGCGGCTTGGAGGCCGCGATGGTCGACGCCTCGCCGGCCTGGCTCACGGCGGCGACGACGCGGTTCTGACACCAGTGGTCAAACTCTCGACCGCCGGCGAGCGCGAATGCGGCCTGACCGACATCGACGGCTCATCGTCGATGTCGGCTGGCATGAGGCCGGCCGAAGCGTCCCTCAGGCGGCGATCTTCCAGGTGCCGCGGCCCGAGTGCTTGACGTCGTAGAGGGCCCGGTCGGCGCGGGCCGCGAGGTCGCCGATCGAGGCGTCGCCGTCGACCGAGGTCGCCACCCCGACGCTGATGCCGATCGACAGGTCGCCCGCCGGGGTCGGGATCGGGCGTTGGGCCGCCACGACGAGGCGCTGCGCCAGCCGGGGCAGGGCGCCGTCGGCGACGTCCGCCACCAGAATGGCGAACTCGTCGCCCCCGAGCCGGGCGACGACGTCGTCGGGGCGCACGAGGCCGCGCAGCCGGGCCGCGATCTCCCGCAGGACGATGTCGCCGGTGGCGTGGCCGTGGCAGTCGTTGATGGGCTTGAACTCGTCGAGGTCGAGCAGGATCAGGCCGAAGGCCACGCGCTCGCCGCCGTCGCCCACGGGCAGGAAGCGCACCGCGCTGCTCTCGAAGCCGCGCCGGTTGGCGAGGCCGGTCAGCGAATCGGTGCGGGCCTGCCGCTCGTAGAGGTCGCGGATCTGCTTCTGGTCCGTGATGTCGAGCACGACGCCGATCACCCCCTCGGGGGTGCCCGCCTCCGAGCGCACCAGGCGCCGCCGGCCGTGGAACCAGCGGGTCTCGCCCGTCGCCCCGACGACGACGCGATACTCGATCGTGGCGGCCTCGCGTTCGCCGCGGATCATGGGGCCGATGTCGACGCCGGCGCGGTCCTCCGGATGGACCGCGGCCGTGAACGCGTCCCAGCTCATCCGCCCGTCGATCCGGCCCGCCACCAGGAGGCCGAGCTTGGGGCTGACCTCGACGGCGCCCGAGGCGATGTCGAGATGCCAGAAGCCGCCGTCGAGCACGTCCATGGCGAGCGCCATGCGGGCCTCCGCCTCGCGCCGAGCCCGTTCGGCCCCCTTGCGGCCGCTGACGTCGGTCGCCACCCCCACCAGCGACGAGACGGCGCCGTCGGGGCCGAACACCGGCGTGACGATGACGTTCCACCAGCGTTCGCCGCCCGGCAGGTCGTGGGGGGACTCGGAATCGATGGCCTGCCGGGCCGCCACGCAGTCCCGGTAGCGCGCGCTCACCGCCGCCGCGATCTCACGCGGCCAGCACGCCTCCGGGCTGCGGCCGACGATGTCTTCGGGGCGGAGCCCGATCAGGTCCCCCATCCGCCGGTTGACGTCGCTGTAGACGAAACCATCCCCCAGGACGCTGACGACGAAAGCCGGCGCACCGATGAGGTCGACGTCGATCATATGGCTCCCAGCTCCGCGACGCGTCGGGACCGTCTCCCCGCCGCGCCACACTAGCGGCTCCGACCTTGCGGCATCCCTTGCGCTCGTGCGGTACCCCCGGATTTCACCGGTCGTGCTGAACACCGGGTGAAACGGGTGTCGGACGACGCCCGCGGCGCCCACCCCCTCACAGCGCGAAGCTCTGCCCGTCCCGCGCCGCGAAGGCGGCCGGCCGCACCGCGCGGACGGCGGCCTCGATCTCCGCCATCGCGGCGTCGTCGTGGGATGGGTCGTGGTGGAACAGCGCGAGGCGGCCGACGCCGGCCGCATCCGCCAGCGCCACGGCTTCGACCCAGGTCGAGTGGCCCCAGCCGCGCCGGCCGCCGATCTCCGAGGGCCTGTAGCTCGCGTCGACCACCAGGAGGTCCAGGCCCTGCGCCAGCGTCACGAGGGCCGGGTCGGGCGCGCCTTCGGTGGCCTCATGGTCGGTAAAATAGCCGAAGGAGCGGCCCGCGACGTCGACGCGATAGGCGGTGGCGCCGCCGGGATGGTTCAGCGACGCCGTCCGGAGCGCCAGCCCATCGCCCATGTCGAAGGCCTCGCCGGCCGCGAAGTCGCGGTAGACGAGCGTCGCCGCGAAGGTTTCCGGCGTGATGGGGAACAGCGGACGGGTCATCAGCTGGGCGACCGCGTCATGCAGGTGCTCGTCGCTGTCGCGATGCCCGGTCCACAGCCGGATCGTCGTCTCGGGGCGGAACGCCGGCGCGAAGAACGGCAGGCCGATGAGGTGGTCGATGTGGCAGTGGCTGATCATCAGGTCGAGGTCGGCGCTGCGGCCCTCCCGCACGAGCTGGTGGCCGAGCGCGCGGATGCCGCTGCCGGCGTCGAAGACGAGGGTGCGGGGGCCGCAGCGCAGCTCGACGCAGGCCGTGTTGCCGCCATAGGCGGCGAAGTCGGGGCCGGGGCAGGGGATGCCCCCGCGGACACCCCAGAATTTGACCCACGGGGCGGCGCTGGGCGCGGGTGTCATGGCGGAAGCCCGGAAGCGGGGCGCGGGCCGGCCGGTCCGGCCAGAGCGCGGCGTCGTGACAGTGGCACATCCGCGACGGCGGTGCGAGCCCCTGACGGGTGCCGTCGGCCGGTGCCGGCGCCGTCAGCGACCCGTCTCGGCGATGGCCCGGAGCTTCGAGGCGAGCGCCCGCAGGCTGGTCTCGCCCTTGTTGAGGATCTGGCTCGCACCCGAGAGCCGCCGCCGGTCGTCGCGGGTGAGATCGCGCGCCGTCAGCACCACGACCGGGATGTCGGCGCAGCCCGGGACCAGGCGGAAGGCCTCGAGGAAGGCGAAGCCGTCGAGCACCGGCATCTCGAGGTCGAGCAGCACCACGCGCGGCAGCGCCTCGGCGACGCGCTCGAGGGCCGCACGGCCGTGCTCGGCCTCGACGACGCCCCAGTCGTCGCGCTCCAGCACGGTGCGGACGTGGTGGCGGGAATCGGCGTCGTCGTCCACCACCAGAACGTCGCCCTCGCGGTCGCGGAACCGGTCCATGACCTGGCGGAACCGCTCCCACCGGACGGGCTTCATGACGTAGTCGGCGGCGCCGAGCGACGAGGCGAGCCCCCGCTCGTCGATGAACGTCACCATCACGACCGGGATCTCGGCCAGTTGGGGATCGGCCTTGAGGGCGGACAGCACCGACCATCCGTCGAGCCCCGGCATGGTGACGTCGAGCAGGATGGCGCGGGGGCGCAGCGCGCGGGCGAGCTGAAGGCCCGAATAGCCGTCCGAGGCCGTCAGGGATCCGAAGCCTTCACGGCCGAGGAAACGGGTCATCAGCTCGCGCTGCGCTGGGTCGTCGTCGATCACCAGCACGACGTCGCGCCGCACGTCCGGCGCCGGATGGGGCTCGACTCCGATGCGCGCCGGAGCCCCGCCCTCGACCGCCACGGTGCCCCCCTCCGGCAGCGCGGCGGGCAGGAACACCGTGAAGGTCGAGCCCTCGCCGGAGGCACTCTCGACCGACAGGTCGCCGCCCAGCATCGTGCCGAAGGCCTTTGAGATGGACAGGCCGAGGCCGGTGCCGCCGAACTTGCGCGTCGTCGAGGCATCGGCCTGGGCGAAGCGCTGAAACAGCCGGCCCAGCTGCTCCTCGTTCATGCCGATGCCGGTGTCGGCGACGCGGAACACCAGCCAGTCGCCCTCGCCATGGCCACCGGTGATGCGCGACGCCGAAAGCGTCACGGTGCCGTTCTCGGTGAACTTCGCCGCGTTGGAGAGGAGGTTGAGCAGCACCTGCCGGATCTTGGTCACGTCGGATCGCATCGTGCCCAGCGACGGCTCGAGATGCACGTCGAGCCGGTTGCCCTTCCGGTCGATGAGGCCCTGCACGGTCGAGGTGATGTCGTTGACCATCGCGGCGACCTCGAAGGTCTCGGCATAGAGCTCCATGCGGCCGCTCTCGATCTTCGACAGATCGAGGACATCGTTGATGAGGCCGAGGAGGTGGCGGGCGTTGTTCTCGATCTTGCGGATGTCCTCGGCGAGGGCCGCATCGCCCCCGGCGTCGGCGAACTCCTCCTGCAGCATCTCGCTGTAGCCGATGATGGCGGAGAGCGGGGTGCGCAGCTCGTGACTCATGTTGGCGATGAAGGTCGATTTCGCGACGTTCGCCTCTTCGGCGGCGTCGCGCGCGGCCGCGAGGTCCCGCTCCACCCGCTTGCGTTCGGTGATGTCGATCGCGACCGCCAGGAGGGTCGGATCGCCCGTCGCCGACGAGATCAGGCTCGACGTGTCGGCGACCCAGACCTCGTCCCCGTCCGGCCGGATGTAGCGCTTCTCGACCGCCACGGCCTCGCCGGTCTCGGCCATGCGCTCGAGGGGCAGCGCCAGCCCGTCCTCCGGATGTGTGACGTCGGCCATGCGGAGCGCGAGCAACGTCTCGCGGCTGCGGCCCACCAGCTGGCAGAAATGGTCGTTCACCGACAGGAAGCGGCCGTCGCGGTCGGTCTCGGCGAAGCCCGCACCGGTCTGCTTGAAGATGCCGGCGAGATGCGCCTCGCTGTCGCGCAGGGCGGCCTCCGCCCGGGCGCGATCCACCGCCTGCCACACCCGCGCCGCCACCTCTTCGACGAGCGCCACCTCGTCGGGCGTCCACCGGCGGGGCTCTCGCCCGTTGACGAAGAGCCCCGCCGCGAAGCGCCCATCCCGGATCAGCGGCACCAGGATCAGGGCGCGCGTCTCCACCGCCGCCCAGGTGGCGGGGTCGTAGGACGTGTCGGCCATCACGTCCTCGCGCACGACGGTGTGGCCGCGCCGCTGCGCCGCCACGATGGCGGGGCCGAAATCGTCGAGGCGGAACAGACCCGTGACCGGCGACACGCCGTCGGCGTAGCTGGTCTCGAGCGCGATGCTCTCGTCATCGGCCAGAACCTGGCCGTAGACGACCCGGTGGGCGCCGAGATGTCGCCCCAGCGCCGACACGCTCTCGCGCATGATGGCGGCCGGGTCGGCGACGTCGCGCAGGCGGCCGTCGAGGTCGAAGCGGAAGGCCTGCCGGCGGTCGGCCAGCACCTGGTGGGTGGTCTCGCTGCAGGGGCAGAAGAAACCCGCCACGTGGCCCGCCTCGTCCCGGACGGGCGTGTACGAGAAGGCGAAATGCGTCTCCTCCGGCCCCGCGCCGCGGTCGAGGTGGAGCGTGATGTCGTCCATGTGGACGGGTTCGCCGCCGTAGACCTGGTCGACCAGCGGCTGAAGGTCGGCGCGCAGGTCCGGCCAGACGTCGAGGAAGGGCCGGCCCATCGCGTCGTCGACGTCCTTCGCGCCCAGCACCGGCAGATAGGCGTCGTTGAACAGCATCGACTGCGCCGGACCCCAGCACAGGAACATGGGCTGCTTGGCCGCCAGCATCACGCCGACGAGGGTCTTGAGGGGCTGCGGCCAGGTCGCGGCGGCGCCCCAGGGCGTCACGCCCCAGTCCCGCACCCGCATGCGGTCGCCCATGGCGCCCCCGCCCGACAGAAACATCGCTGCATTGACTTGATCCGACACTGCTGACTCCGGCCGTCTCCGGTGGCGTCGCGTTCGGCCGCTCCCGGCGGACCACACGCGACGCGACATACCGGCCCCTGCGCAGGCGGCTGCGGCCGCCCGCGCCGAAGGCCGCGCGGCGTCACCGCCGGCCGTCGTCAATGCCCGGATCGCCGATCCGTTCAGCCTCGCGGTGTCGCCGTGTGGGAGAGGGTGCGCCTGGACGGCGCGGCCCGGCCCGGTTAACCCGCCATCCCAGGAGCGGCGGCGGGGGAGGAGTGGATGGCGGAGGATGGCAGGGCGGTCACCGAACTCTTCGCGCGGCTGGGGTTCACGCCGCGCCGCGTCGAGCATCCGCCCGTCCATACGGTCGAGGAGGCACTGCCCCACTGGGGCGACCTGCCCGGGGTGCACACCAAGAACCTGTTCCTGAAGGACGGGCCGCGGCTCTTCCTCGTGACGCTCCGGGCCGAGGCTCGCCTCGACATGAAGGCTCTGGCGCCCATGCTCGGCGCCAAGCGCCTGTCCTTCGCGAGCCCCGAGCGGCTGATGGAGCACCTCGGCACCGCGCCCGGCGCCATCGGCTTCCTCAGCCTCGTCGAGGACCGGGCGCGGGTCGTCCGCTTCGCGCTCGACCGGGCGCTCTGGGAGGCCGAGCGGGTCACCTCCCACCCGCTGCGCAACACCGCGACCGTGTCGCTGACCCAGGCCGAGTTCCGTGCCGTCCTGGCCGATCTCGGGGTCGAGCCGATCCTGCTCGATCTCGCCGGTGGCGTCGGACCGGACGCGTCCGCGATGGCGCCCTGACGGCGCCCGGTCCTGACCGCCCCGCGTGGTGCGGCTCCGCGCCGCGACATCCGAGCGCGCGACATCCGGCGGACTGCGCACGGGAGTGGCGGCTCGTCATCCTCCCGTCTCCGGGAGTCATCCGCGTTGCGGTCCCGTGGTGCCTCGTCCCATATGGCGCGTGAAACGCGGCATCCTTCCTGCTTGTTCTCAGCCGAAAACCTGCCGGTCGGCAGGTCGCCGCCCGTCCATCTCGCCACGAAAGCAGACCCGTTGGATTCCGTCTCCGATCCCCGCATGACGCCCGGCCCCGCCCTCCCATTTTCGAACCAGGATCTCATCGTCTGTTTCAGCCACCTGCGCTGGGACTTCGTCTTCCAGCGTCCGCAGCATCTGATGACCCGCTTCGCGCGCCGTGGCCCCGTGGTGGTCTTCGAGGAACCGATCTGGGCCGACAGCGGCATGCCGAGCCTCGCCCAGCGGACGGAGGCCGGCGGCGTGGTGGTGGCGACCCCTCACCTGTCGTGGCACCTGTCGGATGCCGAGCGCGAGGCGGCGCTGCGGACCCTGCTCGACGGCCTGCTGGCGGAGAGGGGCGCCCGTCACCCCACCCTGTGGTTCTACACGCCGATGATGCTCGGCTTCGCGTCCCACGTCGCCGGCGCCACGGTCGTCTACGATTGCATGGACGAACTCTCCGGCTTCCGCTTCGCCCCGCCGGAACTGCCGGGGCTCGAAGCGGCGCTGATCGCGCGGGCGGACGCCGTCTTCACCGGCGGCCACTCCCTCTACGAGGCGAAGCGACACCTCCACGCCAACATCCATCCCTTCCCGTCGAGCGTCGACGCCGGGCATTTCGCCGCCGGCCGCCGCGGCGACGAGCCCGCCGACCAGATCGACATCCCCCACCCGCGCCTCGGCTTCTACGGCGTGATCGACGAGCGCCTGGACCTCGCCCTGCTCGAGACCCTGGCGGAGGCCCGGCCGGATTGGCAGATCGTGATGGTCGGCCCGGTGGCGAAGATCGATCCGGCGACCCTGCCGCGGCGGCCCAACCTCCACTGGCTCGGGCCGAAGAGCTACGACGAGCTGCCGCGCTACCTCGGCCGGTGGGACGTGGCCCTGATGCCCTTCGCCATCAACGAGGCCACCCGCTTCATCTCGCCCACCAAGACGCTGGAATATCTGGCGGCCGGACGACCCGTGGTGTCGACGCCGGTCGTGGACGTCGTGCGGCACTACGCCGACCTCGGCGCCGTGCGGATCGGCGACACGGCCGAGCGTTTCGCCGCCGCCTGCGAGGCGGCGCTGGCGGCCGAGCCCGGGCGCCACGCCGCCGAGGTGCAGGCCCGCCTGGCGTCGGTGTCGTGGCAGTCCACGTTCGACGGCATGGCGCGGATCCTCGATGCCGCGGTGGCGCGGCGGCGCCCCGTCACGGTGCCGGCCGGCATCGCGATGCCGGCGTCGAACCGGGGGGTGTCCGCGGCGGACGTGCTGGTGGTCGGCGCCGGCTTCGCCGGATCCGTGATGGCCGAGCGGCTGGCCGCGCAGAGCGGCAAGCGCGTGCTGGTGATCGACCGCCGCCCGCATGTCGCCGGCAATGCCTGCGACCTGCGCGACGCCGCCGGCCTGCTGATCCACCGCTACGGGCCGCACATCTTCCACACCAATTCGGCGGCGGTGTTCGAGTACCTGTCGCGCTTCACCGCGTGGCGGCCCTACAAGCATCGCGTCCTGGCGAGGGTGTCGGCCCGCCCCGGCGGGCGAGCGCTCGACGTGCCGATGCCGATCAACCGCACGACGCTGAATGCGCTCTACGGCCTCGCGCTCTCCACCGACGCCGAGGCGGCGGCCTACCTCGCCGCCGTGGCCGAGCCGGTCGCCCAGGTCCGCACCTCGGAGGACGTGGTGGTGGGGAGCGTCGGGCGCGACCTCTACGAGACGTTCTTCCGCGGCTACACCCGCAAGCAATGGGGGATGGACCCCTCGGAACTCGACCGGTCGGTGGCGGCGAGGGTCCCGGCCCGCACCGACACGGACGACCGCTACTTCACCGACGCGTTCCAGGCCATGCCGCGCGACGGCTACACGGCGATGTTCGAGCGCATGCTCGACCACCCGGGGATCGAGGTCGAGACCGGGGTCGAGTATCGCGACGTGGTGCGGGAGGGCGTGTTCGACCACGTCGTCTTCACAGGCGCGATCGACGAGTACTTCGACCACCGCTTCGGCCGGCTCCCCTATCGGAGCCTCGAGTTCAAGCACGTCACCCTGGATCAGGAGCGGTTTCAGCCGGTCGGCACCGTCAACTACCCCGACGAGGCTGTCCCCTATACCCGCATCACCGAATACAAACACCTGACCGGGCAGGTGCATCCGCGCACGTCGCTGACGTACGAATATCCGCGCGCCGCGGGCGAGCCCTATTACCCGATCCCCCGCCCCGAGAACCAGGCGCTGTTCAAGCAATACGAGGCCTTGGCCCGGGCGCGCCAGGACGTGAGCTTCGTCGGCCGGCTCGCCACCTATCGCTACTACAACATGGATCAGGTGGTGGGGCAGGCGCTGTCGACCGCGAAAGCCCTCATGGCGCGCTGGGGCTCGGCGTCGCGGGGCGAGGCGGCGGCCGGGATGATGGCCGACGCGGGATGACGCCGCGCCATGCCGGTCATCCGCTCACTCCCGCGAAGGCGGTGATCCAGGGCAAGGTGTCGGTCGAAGGCCGCCCCTGTCCGATTACCGGTGCAGCGAGCGGCACCCGCACCGGTTCGCTCGGCTTTCAGCCGCCTTCCTGCGCTGGATTTCCGCATGCGCGGGAATGCAGCGCAGGCGAGCGGATCGCGCGGGACATCACAGCCCGTCGAAGAGCGCCGTCGAGAGATAGCGCTCGGCGAAGGACGGGATGATCACCACGATCCTCTTGCCCGCCATCTCGGGGCGCAAGCCGACCTCGATCGCCGCCGCGACGGCGCTGCCCGACGAGATGCCGATCGGGATGCCTTCGAGCCGTGCCACGAGCCGGGCCATGTCGAAGGACTGCTGGTTGCCGACCGTAACCACCTCGTCGATCAGGTCCCGCGCCAGTACGCCCGGCACGAAGCCGGCGCCGATGCCCTGGAGCTTGTGCGGACCGGGCTGGCCGCCGGAGAGCACCGGCGAATCCTCGGGCTCGACCGCGACGACGTGGAGCGACGGCCGGCGCGGCTTCAGCACCTGGCTCACGCCCGTGATGGTGCCGCCCGTGCCGACGCCGGCCACGAAGACGTCGATCCGCCCCTCGGTGTCGGTCCAGATCTCCTCCGCGGTCGTCTGGCGGTGGATCTCGGGATTGGCGGGATTGTCGAACTGCTGAGGCATCAGGGCTCCCGGCGTCGTCTCGACGATCTCGACCGCCTTGGCGATGGCGCCCTTCATGCCCTGGGCGGCCGGCGTGAGGACGAGCTCGGCGCCGAGCAGCATCAGCATCTTGCGCCGCTCGACCGACATCGATTCCGGCATCACCAGCATCAGCTTGTAGCCGCGGGCCGCCGCCACGAAGGCGAGGCCGATCCCCGTATTGCCGGAGGTGGGCTCGACCAGCGTGGTGCGGCCCGGCGTGATGCGGCCTGCCTTCTCGAGCGTGTCGATCATGTTGACCCCGATGCGGTCCTTGACGCTCGACATCGGATTGAAGAATTCGAGCTTGGCGAGGATCTCGGCCCTGCAGCCCTTCTCGGCGGCGAGGCGGCTCAGCCGGACCAGCG
This sequence comes from Lichenihabitans sp., assembly GCA_965214345.1. Classification (GTDB taxonomy): domain Bacteria; phylum Pseudomonadota; class Alphaproteobacteria; order Rhizobiales; family Beijerinckiaceae; genus Lichenihabitans. Next base: position 810,720 of record CBDCBJ010000002.1, read on the forward strand.
GCGTCTGGCCGATCGTGTCGGTGATGGAATCGTAGACGCGTCCGCGGCCCTGCCTGGGCTTCCGCTCGTTGTCCTGCGGGCCGGCGTCTTCGGACGGGCTGAGCGACGCGAGCGACATGGGGTTTCCTTCCTCGGCTCCGGCGGTCCGGCGATGGTGGGCCGACGCCTCATGGGGTCGAAGATGGTCGCGGGGTCCGATGCCGTCAACGCCGATGCGCCGGGTCCCGCTGCTCGAACGACATCGGCGCTGCTCGATTGTTCAAGCGTGGAGAGGTGCGGTAAGACCTCCTCCGACGACGCGGTCGGCGGCCGGTGCGCCACGAGGCGTCGGCGAAGCGGGCGCGGTGATGAAGCGGCGTCTCCCGGCGTCGGGTCGGGGAGACCGGACGATGGCGCGACGACCCATCGTGCCGCTCCCACGGGGCGCGGCCTCGGCTGAGGCTTCGACCGTCTCCTGGCCCGACGATGCGGCGTCGCGCCTCGAAGCCTCGGCGCTGATCGAGACGCTGAACGCCGACCTGCTCAACAACGACAGCGCCACCCTGACGCTGGACCGCTGGTGCGAGACCCGCCACCTCGCGTCGCCGGCCCGCGTCACGGCAACGCGCGTCCGCGAGGCGGAGACGCCGGCGGACGCGGCCGTGCGGCACCTCCTCGGGGTCGACGGCGTCGAACCGATCCGCCATCGTCACGTGCGGCTGGCCTGCGGCGGCCACGTCCTCTCGGAGGCCGACAATCATTATCTCCCGGGTCGACTCACGCCCGAGATGAACCGCGTGCTCGACACGAGCGACATCGCCTTCGGGCGCGTCGTCGCCGACCTCAGGTTCCAGAGGCGCACGCTGTCGGTCGATGTGCTCTGGCGCCCGCTGGAGGACCCGGAGTCGCAGACGACCGGCACCCTGCCGGCCGCGGCGACCGGTCCGCTGTCCGTCCCGGCCGAGATCCTGCGCCACCGCGCCCTCCTGGTGCTCCCGGACGGCACGATCTTCAGCGCCCTGGTGGAGACCTATACGAGCGCACTTCTCGCCCTGTCGAAGCCACCGCCGTGACGCCGTGTCGCCGATCGGTCGTCTCCGGTGAACGGGCCGGGACCGCCGCCGCCATCTCGGCCAGGCGCATCCCGACCGCCGGGTCCCGCCACAGGAGGACCAGCGACGCGAAAAGGCCGCCGTGCAGCAGCAGCGCACCCCAGGCGACATGCGCCATGGCCCAGATCAGACCCGGTCCGGCGCCCATCGCGGCCGCGGTCGCGAGGTAGACCGAGAGCCTGACCGGCGAGGCCACGACGCCGAGCCGCCACCAGAGCGCCGCCAGCGCACCCGTCGCCATCGCGGCTTTGACCACAGCCATGAAACGGAGCAGCCGGGTGAGGTCGGCGCCGGCGCGGCTCACGGCCAGCGCGGTGTCGGCCGCGCTCGTGTCCCACAATCCCAGACGGCGCCGGTCAGGACCGCAGCGGCGAGGGCGGCCCGTCGCCACCCTGCGCCTTCGCGGGTCCCGGCCGCCGAGCGCACGGCGCGTCGCGCTCGGGGAAAGATCGAGGCCGTCACGATCGTCATCGCCCTCACCTCACCTCTCGCCGCCGTCCCGGCTGACGGCATCGCAGTGTAGGGCATCGGACGGCCGGCGGCCATGCGGGACCCGGTCGCGACCTGCGGGCGGGTGACAGGGGGACGGGGAAGGCGGCCATGGGAGCGGGCTGCTGCAGGCGTCGAGTCGAACGGCTGAAACCTTCGATCGACGGTCGCCGCAGGATCGAGGCTGCCCGCCGACGGCCGTCCTGCAGCCGAAGCGGGGCGAAGTTCGCGCCGGCGCAGCGCCGGCGATTCATGGTGAAGCCGCCTCGCATTGCGCCGCCAGCAACCTTCGGTATAGTTCTCTAACGCGTTAAGCTCAAATCGAGCGTTTTCGGTCGTCGAGGGACCTGAAACATCGAGCTGCCCCGATCGGACGTCGATCCCGCAAATGCATCTTGCGGAGTGTCACGTGCGGATTACGATCATCGCTTAATTTGCCGACCCGTCTCCGGTCGATCGGCGCCAAGGTCTGTGGAACGCGTGGCGCGAACCACCATGATGAAACGAAACACGGCAGACATGGCCAGTTCGGATTCGACGACGGAAGAGCAGGCCGATTCGCCGGCCGTCGCGACCCCATCCGCCGCGGCGGCCTCGTCCGACGGGATGGAAGGTCCGGGCATCTCGTTGGACTGCATCCTTCGGCTGTTGGAAGAGCAGGGGCAGATCGGCTTCTGGTGGCACGATCTGGCGACCGATCGGATCAGCGTGTCGCCCGGCCTGTCCCGCATCACCGGGCTTCCGGTCAACGCCACGCGCGCGCGCGACAGCCTCTTGAGGCAGATCCATCCCCAGGATCAGCCCTATCAGGCCGATCAACTGGACCTCATCGACAGGGGGCAACCGCTGCGGCGCGAGTTCCGCATCGTCCGCCCGGACGGCACGATCCGCTGGGTCTCGTCGCGCATCGACGTGGTGCTGGGCGACGATGGCCGGCCGGTGCGGTTCATCGGCGTTGTGGCGGACATCAACGACCGGCGGGAGGCCCAGCGTGCCGTGGAGTTCAACCAAGGGCGGCGTGCGGCCTTGCTCGAAGCCATGTGCGGCCTCACCTGGATCTCCGACCTGTCCGGCCGTTCGGTCGACCACGGCGCCTGGTGCAGGCTGACCGGCATGGCGCCGGAGAATTGCGACGGCGAGGGCTGGCTCGACGCCGTCCATCCCAACGACCGCGACCGGGTGCGCGGCGCCTACCGCACCGCGGTCACGCAGGGCACCCTCTACAACATCGACTACCGCGTCCTGATCAAGGCGGGGCAATACCGCTGGTACAACGCCCGTAGTGCGCCGGTCCGCGACCCCTCGGGCATGATCCGCGAATGGCAGGGCATCCTCCTGCCGATCGACGGCGATCATCGCCCCGTCGACGAGGTGCCCGGCATCGACGGGGCGATGCCTCTCACGGGCGAGCAGATCCGCGGTGCCCGGGGGCTGCTCGATTGGTCGCTGGCGCAGCTCGCCTCGGCCTCGGGGGTATCGGTCTCGACCATCAAGCGCATGGAGGACGGCAGCGAGGGCAGCACGCGCCCCAGCAAGGCTGAGGCTGTCCGGCGCGCGCTCGAGACGGGCGGGGTCTCGTTCCGCATCATCGACGGCGCGACCTGGATCGGCCGATCGGCGTGAGGCTCGCCGCCGACGGTCGCCTTCTTCGGCCGTTGAGGCTATTGCGGTCCCGGCGCCCGATCAGGGGCGCGACGCGCCGCATCCGCGGCGCCGGGATCGAAGACCGACGGATGAACGGATGAGCACCAACGCCATCGAGGCCGGCCACCTGATGGCCTTCATCGAGCGCATCGAGCGCCTGGAGGAGGACAAGAAGACCGTCTCGGACGAGATCAAGGACGTCTATTCCGAAGCCAAGGGCACGGGCTACGACATCAAGATCATCCGCAAGATCGTGTCGATCCGCAAGCAGGACCAGGACAAGCGCCGCGAGGAGGAGGAGATCCTGGAGCTCTACCTCCAGGCGCTCGGCATGCAGGTCTGAACCGCGGCCGCGCCCGCGGCGTTCCCGGTCCGGACGGCGGCCGCTCCATCCGCCGTCGGAAGGAGCCGGGTGCCATGCCGATCCGATGGGCGATGTGCGTCGCCGCCTCGACGCTCGCGATGCTCGGCACCGTCGCGAGGGCGGACCCCGCGTGGCAGCGCGTCCCCACCGAGCCCTACACGCTCAACAACAAACAGGACGCCCTCGCGTTCGGCACCCCGACCGTCGGCCTCTACGGCAACGGCACCGGCCGCATCTTCCGCACCGAGGACGCCGGCCGCCATTGGCGCCTCGTCTGGCACCATGCCGGGACCTACGTGCGGGCGCTCGAGTCGGTGGACGCCGAGACCGCCTACATGGGGAACGTGGGGCCGGGCTACTTCGACGACGTCACCGACACGCGGCCGCTCTTCGTCACGCACGACGGCGGCAGCCGCTGGACGCCGGTGGTGCCGGCGGGCGGACCGCCCGTCACGGGCATCTGCGCCATCGACGTCCTCAGGGTCGACGGCAAGGTGGAGTCGATCCGCGCCGGCGGGCGCGTCGGCGGGCCGGCCGGCATGATCGTGTCGCGCGACGGCGGTGCCACCTGGACGGCGAAGGACATGGGCGCCGTCACCGGCATGATCCTCGACATCCATTTCGTCGACGCCCGCACGGGCTTCATCGCCGGCGCCTCCGCCTCCGACGAGGGCAAGGCCCACGCCCGCATCCTGAAGACGACCGACGGCGGCGACACGTGGCGCGCGGTCTTCGACAGCCCGCGGGCCGGCGACAACGACTGGAAGCTCGCCTTCCCCACAGCCCGCGTCGGCTATGCCACGATCATGAGCTATGCGGCGCCGGCCGGCGAGGCGCGGGGCTACGTGGTCAAGACCGAGGACGGCGGCGAGCATTGGCGCAAGCTGGTCGTCACGACGGACCACGGCTGGATCCCCTACGGCATCGCGTTCCTCGACGAGCGCCGCGGCTGGGTCGGCGGTGCGACGGGCGGCTACGGGACGACCGACGGCGGCGAGACGTGGAGCCCGGCCCACATGGGGCTCTCGACCAACAAGATCCGGTTCCTGCCGGCGCCCGACGGCGGCACGCGGGCGCTGGCGATCGGCCACGACCTGTTCTCGCTCGACCTGCCGCCGGCCGCGCGCTGAACACCAGCCGCGTTCGGCGATCACCGTCTCGACGGCCGGCGATGGCGGGTTCGACCTAACAGTACGATGTTATAACGTCTCTATCGTATCGGCGATCTTCGATCCTCTATTTCACCGACCTTTCCGTCGCGTCGATCTGAACTGGAACGGTCTCTGTCGGGGTGACGTTGAGCGCGACGATCACATCGCGAGAGGCACACCATGAAGGCGCTCTGCTGGCACGGCAAGAACGACATCCGCTGCGACACTGTCCCCGACCCGAAGATCGAGGATCCCCGCGACGTCATCATCAAGGTGACGAGCTGCGCCATCTGCGGCTCCGACCTCCACCTGATGGACGGCCTGATGCCCACGATGGAGAAGGGCGACGTGCTCGGCCACGAGTTCATGGGCGAGGTCGTCGAGGTCGGCCAGGGCTTCACCAAGTTCAAGAAGGGCGACCGCATCGTGGTGCCGTTCAACATCAACTGCGGCGAGTGTCGGCAGTGCCGACGCGGCAATTGGTCGGTCTGCGAGCGGTCGAACCGCAACGCCGCTATGGCGGCCGAACAGTTCGGCTACACGACCGCGGGTCTCTTCGGCTATTCGCATATCACCGGCGGCTATGCCGGTGGCCAGGCGGAATACGTCCGCGTGCCCATGGCCGACGTGGCCCCGATGAAGGTGCCGGAGGGCATGACTGACGATGAGGTGCTGTTCCTCACCGACGTCTTCCCGACGGGGTACCAGGGCGCCGAACACGCCGAGATCGGCCCGGGCGACATCACCGCCATCTGGGGCGTCGGCCCGGTCGGCTATTTCGCGATCCAATCCGCGGTGGTGATGGGCGCCGAGCGCATCATCGCCATCGAGAACGTCCCCGAGCGGATCGCCCTCGCCAGGAAGGCCGGCGCGACCGACATCATCGATTACACCCGGGAGGACGTCTACGAGCGCATCAAGGAGATCTCCAAGGGCGCCGGCGCCGACAGCGTGATCGACTGCGTCGGCATGGAGGCCTCGGGCGGCCACGGCCTCGCCGGGATGGTCGACGCCGTGAAGGAGAAGCTGCTCCCCGCCGAGCGCACCACCGCGCTCGACCAGGCCATCAAGGCGGTGCGCGGCTGCGGCGTCGTCTCGGTCCCGGGCGTCTATGGCGGGCCGGTGTCGATCAACATGGGGCAGGTCGTGCAGAAGGGCCTGACGATGCGCTCGGGCCAGACCCACGTGAAGCGCTACCTCGAGCCGCTGACCAAGCTGATCCAGGAGAAGAAGATCGACACGGCGTCGCTGATCAGCCACCGCAGCGGTCGCCTTGAGGACGGGCCCGACCTTTACCAGACCTTCAAGGACAAGAAGGACGGCTGCACCAAGGTCGTGTTCCAGCTGAGCTGAACCGACGCGTCGGGCCGGGGCGGGTGAGATCGCCTAGCGTATGTCAGCCTATCGCTGACATCCGCCAGCTTAGATCTTTGAGGCTGTCCAACGGCTTGCGTTGAAACGCTGTTTCAACGCAAGCCTGACAGACTCTAGGCTGGACCGCCTTCAGTGCCGTCTTAGCACCTCGCGGACGGCTTCGACCATGGCGGCCTCGGCCACCGGGAACTGCGCCTTCTGGCGGAGTTCGAGGTAGTCGGAGCGGTCCTTCGATCCCTTGGCGAGCTCCGCGCCGAGCACGAGGTCTCGGATCATCACCACCGGCCCGCCCTCGGCGTCGCGCTCGTTCGAGCCCTGCAGCACCGCGCAGGCGCTGTTGCGCTTGTCGGCGTATTTCAGCTGGGCATTCATGCCCGAGGCGCCGAGGTAGAGTTCTGCCCGGATGCCGGCGGCCCGCAGCGTCGTCACCAGGGCCTGGTAACGGGCCATCTCCCCCCTGTCCAACACGGCGACCACCACGGGGCCCCGCGGCACCGCGGCGCCGAGCAGCGGGCTCCGCACGGCCTTGAGGGCCGCCACGAGGCGCGACACGCCGATCGAGAACCCGGTCGCGGGGACGGGCTCGCCGCGGAAGCGCGCCACGAGGCCGTCGTAGCGGCCGCCGCCGCCGACCGAGCCGAAGCGGATCGGCTGGCCGTCCTCGCCCGTCACGGCGAAGAGCAGGTCGGCCTCGAACACCGGGCCGGTGTAATATTCGAGGCCCCGCACCACGGCGGGGTCGATCACCACGCAGTCGGACCGGCCGGCGGCCGCCACCAGGCGGGCGATCTCGGCCAGTTCCGCCACCCCTTCCTCGCCCCGGGCCGAACCCGCCACCGCATCGCGCAGGTTGGCGAGGGTGTCGGCCGCCGTGGCGCCCCGCGCCGCCGTGAAGCCGAGCACGCGGGCGACCGAGGCGGGCGGCAGGCCGGCACCCTTGGTGAAGTCGCCGCTCTCGTCGCGGCGGCCCGCGCCCAGCAGCGCCTCGACGCCCGCGGGGCCGAGCCGGTCGAGCTTGTCGATGGCGCGCAGCACGACGAGGCGCTGGCCGGCCTGTTCGGGCGCCCCGAGGTCGATCGCCTCCATGACGCCGTCGAGGACTTTCCTGTCGTTCACCCTCACGGCGAAGTCGGTGCGGGCTATGCCGAGCCGCTCCAGCGTGTCGGCCGCCATGACGCACATCTCGGCGTCCGCCGCCACCGAGGCCGAGCCCACCGTGTCGGCGTCGAACTGCAGGAACTGGCGGAAGCGGCCGGGGCCGGGCTTCTCGTTGCGGAAGACGGGGCCGGACCGGTACGAGCGGTAGGGCTTGGGCAGGGTGTCGTAGTGCTCGGCGACCGAGCGCGCGAGCGGCGCGGTGAGGTCGTAGCGCAGCGACAGCCACTGGTCGTCGTCGTCCTTGAACGAGAAGACGCCGGCGTTGGGGCGGTCGAGGTCGGGCAGGAATTTGCCGAGCGCGTCCGTGTATTCGATGAGCGGCGTCTCCACCGCCTCGAAGCCGTAGAGTTCGTAGGTGTCGCGGATCGCCGCCGTGATGCGGGCCGTGGCGGCGAGGTCGGCGGGCCCGCGGTCGGCGAGGCCGCGGGGCAGGCGGGGCTTGGTGAGGTCGGTCATGGGACTCGGGTCGGAGAGGAGGTCGGGATCCCTCATCCGCCCTCGCTGCGTTCGGGCACCTCCTCCCGCAAGCGGGAGGAGGGCTGGCGCGGGTCCCCACGTGCTGGAGATGGCGGCCCGACGGCGTCGCGTCGGATGAGGGAACCCTGCCGCGTCAGTGCAGTATGGAGAGCAGCTTCCGCAGCTTGTCGGCGATGTCGCCGATCTGCGTCTCCGAGATGATCAGCGGCGGCGTCAGCGCGATCGTGTCGCCGGTGATGCGGATCATGAGGTCGTGCTCGCGGAACGCACGGTCCAACGCCTCGTACGCCCGGGCGCCGACCGCATCGGGCCGCGACGCGAGGTCGATGGCCGCCACGAGGCCGATCGTGCGGATGTCGAGCACGTTGGGCAGGTCGCGCAGCCCGTGGATCGCCTCGGCCCAGACGGGCTCCAGGCGCTGCACGTGGCCGAAGAGGTCCTCGTCGCGATAGACGTCGAGCGCCGCCAGCGAGGCCGCGCAGGCCAGAGGATGCGCCGAATAGGTGTAGCCGTGGAACAGCTCGATGACGTGCTCGGGCCCGCGCATGAAGGCGTCGTAGATCGGCTTGCGCACCACGACGCCGCCCATCGGCACCGCGCCCGACGTCACGCCCTTGGCGAAGCAGATCATGTCGGGGATGACGCCGTAGCGCTCGGCCGCGAAGCCGAAGCCGAGCCGGCCGAAGCCCGAGATCACCTCGTCGAAGATCAAGAGGATGCCGTGCTTGTCGCAGATGGCGCGCAGCCGCTGGAGGTAGCCCTTCGGCGGCGGCAGTACGCCCGTCGAGCCCGCCATCGGCTCGACGATGACGGCCGCGACCGTCGAGGCGTCGTGCAGCGTGACGATGCGCTCGAGTTCGTCGGCGAGATGCGCGCCCCACTCGGGCTCGCCCCGGGTGAAGGCCTGGTGCTCCCGGTTGTAGGTGTGAGGGAGGTGGTCGACGCCGTTGAGCAGCGTGCCGAACTGCTTGCGGTTCGACACGATGCCGCCGACCGAGATGCCGCCGAAGCCGACCCCGTGGTAGCCGCGCTCGCGGCCGATGAGGCGCGTGCGGCTGCCCTGGCCGCGCACGTTGTTGTACGCGATGGCGATCTTCAGCGCCGTGTCGACCGCCTCCGACCCCGAGTTGGCGAAGAACACGTGGTCGAGGTCGCCCGGCGCCAGCGCGGCGATGCGGGAGGCGACCGAGAAGGCCTTGGGATGGCCGAACTGGAACGCAGGGGCGTAGTCGAGCTCCGCCGCCTGGGCCTGGATGGCGGCCACGATGGGCTCGCGGTTGTGGCCGGCGTTGGTGCACCAGAGGCCGGCCGTGCCGTCCATCACGGCGCGCCCCTCGGGCGTGTAGTAGAACATGTCCTTGGCCCGCGTGATCATGCGCGGGTTCTTCTTGAACGAGCGGTTCGGCGTGAACGGCATCCAGAAGGCTTCGAGATCGTTGGGGATCTCGGCCTGCGGGTACAGGGCGACGACGGCGGCGGATGACGGCATGACGGGCTCGCTCGCGGTGCGGGACGCGCGGCCTCCGCGGGGAAGGCGCGCTGTCCCGAGACCTTAGATCAGGACGGCGGCGGAAGGAAACTTCTCTTCACGCGCGTCCTCGACGACGAGCCGCTTCAGGCGCCCTGGACGGTGAACTCGACGTCGATGTTGTCGCGCGTCGCGTGCGAATAGGGGCAGATCTTCTCGTGGGCCTCGTGGACCAGCTCCTTCAGCTCAGCGGTCGGCATGGTCTTGTCGACGACGGTCATCTTGACGGCGACGCCGAAGCCGCCGGCGTCGCGCGGGCCGACCGACACCGCGCAGGTGATCTCGGCGCCCGTGGCGTCCTTCTTGTGCTGCTTGGCGGCGAAGTCGAGCGCACCGCCGAAGCAGGCCGCGTAACCGGTGGCGAAGAGGTGCTCGGGCGTGGTGGTGCCGGGCTTGCCGGGGCCGCCCATCTCCTTGGGGACCGACAGCGTCACCGAGACGGTGCCGTCCTCCGCCTTGCTGGTGCCGTTGCGGCCGCCGGTCGACACGGACTTGGTCGTGAAGAGCGGCTTGATGGGCGAGATGGTCATGGGGAAACTTTCTGGCCTCGCGGGCCGGGAGATTGGGGGTGATCGACGGGCTTATAGGGCCGCGGGAGCCGGGCGGCCAGCGTCGAACGCGGCCTGGCCAGGGTGATCGGGTGAAGACGCCAGCGATCCGCCGTCGCGTCTTGACAGGGCCGGCGCGGCGGGGCCAACCGATCCCATGACCCTGTCCCACACCCCCATCCTGTCCGGCCTGTCCGAGGTGGCGGATCGCTACGACGTGATCCTGTCCGACGTGTGGGGCGTGCTGCACGACGGCACGCGGGCCTTTCCGGGGCCGGCGGACGCCCTGACGCGGTTCCGCGCGGGCGGCGGCACCGTGGTGCTGATCACCAACGCGCCGCGGCCGAACGCGCCGATCCGGGCGCAGCTCGACGCGCTCGGCGTGCCGCGCTCCGCCTATGACGACCTCGTCACCTCGGGCGACAGCACCGTGGCGCTGATCGCGGCCCACGGCGAGGGGCCGTTCTACCACATCGGCCCCGATCGGGACCGGGCGCTGATGGACGAGGTCCACGCCAAGACGGGCCGCCGACCGGCGCTCGGCGCATTGCACGAATCCGCCCACGTGATCTGCTCGGGCCTCTTCGACGACCGCACCGAGACGCCCGACCATTACGAGCCCACCTATGCGGCTATGCGGGCGCGCGGCGTCGCCATGATCTGTGCCAACCCCGACGTCGTGGTGCACGTCGGCGACGAGCTGATCTTCTGCGCCGGCGCCCTGGCCGAGCGCTACGAGGCGCTCGGCGGCACCGTGCTGTACGCCGGCAAGCCTCACGCGCCGATCTACGACCTCGCGCTGTCGCTGGCCGCCGAGGCGCGCCGGGGCCACGCCGACGGAGGCGCCGTCGAGGCCGCCCGGGTGCTGGCGATCGGCGACGGCCTGCGCACGGACGTCGCCGGCGCGGTGCGCCGAAACCTCGACTGCCTTTTCATCACCAACGGAATCCACCGCGACGACACCGGCCCGGGCGACGGCCGGCTCGACCCCGCGGCGCTGGACCGGTTTCTCGCCGCCGCGCCGCATCGCCCGACCGCCGCCATGGCCGACCTCGCCTGGTAGGCGCCGCGGTGCTGCTTCGGCCGGTGTCGCCGTATCGGTCGGATCTGGAATGAGGTGAAACCCGGCACATGTGCCGGGTTGGTGCCGGGCCCGGCTCGGCTATCGTGGTGGCCCCCTCGTCAGGCGTGCGAGACCCATGATCGACCCCCGAGCCGATGCCTCCGGCGCGTACCGTGGAAGCCCCGATGGCCGGAGGGCCGGGCGACCTGTCCGGCCCGGCCGATGCGTCGGCGGCGCCCGCCGGGGCGGCCCGGCACCCCCCGCGCGACGCGTGGGACGCGCCGGTCGTAGGCCGACGATGACGGGCGTGCTACACTCCCGGCCTGAGGCGGGGGCGACGCTGATGTTCCACAAAGAACGGCCGATGGATGCGATGTTTCTCGACACGGTCGAGCAGACCGTCCAGGTCAATTCCCGGGATGAAGTCTACACACTGCTGCACAGGATGGTCTCGGCCTATGGCTTGAAGAATGCCGCCTATATGGTGGTCAACCTGCCGCACCGCAGCCATCGTGAGCCGCACATCTTCGTCACCTACTCGTCCGACTGGGTGGATCATTACAAGAAGCGGAACTTCGTCAGAACCGACCCGGTCCTGCTGCAGGGGTTCGGGTCCATCCTTCCGGTCGACTGGGACGATCTCGATCTGTCGCGCAGACCCGTGCGCAACCTCTTCGGCGAGGCGCGCGAGTTCGGCGTCGGCCGACAGGGCATCACCCTTCCGGTCCGCGGACGGTTCGGCGAGCAGGCGTTGCTGACGATCACCAGCGACGACATCGACCACGAATGGTCGAAGAAGAAGAAACTTTTCATGCGGGACTTCCAGGTCATCGCCTATCACATCCACCGCATGGTGCTCCGTGTCGAGGAAGTCTCGGAACAACAGGTCCACCTCGCACCGCGTGAGATCGAGTGCCTGAAATGGACCGCGATGGGCAAGACCGTGCAGGAAGTGGCACAGATCTTGGGAGTCGGTCGACGGACGGCTCGGTTCTACTTGGAATTGGCGCGCCATAAGCTCGATGCCGTCAACGTCACGCATGCGATCGCCAAGGCGGTGAGCCTCAACCTCATTTCCGGCGGGATGTAAATCCGGCACATTTGCCGTGTTATCGAACTGACGACCCAAGAATAGCTTCGCCCCGTGATCAGTTCACGGAGGTCGAGATGATTTATCTGGTGAATGGGGCCGATGCCGGCCGGTATTCGCGTTGGATCGACGAGATGCACCTGATCCGCGCGAAAGTCTTCCGCGATCGATTGGGATGGGATGTGCAGGTCGAGGACGGCCGGGAGGTCGACCGCTTCGACGGCGAGAACCCGCTCTACATCCTGTCGGTGGACGACAGGGGGCGGGTAGAGGGGTCGCTGCGCCTGCTGCCCACCATCGGGCCGAACATGCTGCGCGACGTCTTCCCGAGCCTGCTCGGCCCGGAGGAGACGGTGGAGAGCGCCACCATCTGGGAGAGTTCGCGCTTCTCGCTCGACCCCGACCGGCCGATGGAGGTCACGTCGCGCAAGCTGAACAGGGTGACGACGGAGCTGCTCTGCGCCATTGTCGAGGTCGGGCTCGCCGTCGGCCTCAGCTTCGTCGTGTCGGTGTTCGACGCCCGCATGGTCCGCATCTTCCGGGCGGCGCAATGCCCCGCCGACATGATCGGCGCGCCGCAGAAGATCGGCAAGGTGATGACCTATGCGGGCCTGTTCGACATCTCGGAAGAGGCGTGGGGCGCCATCGCGTCGGCCGGCGGCATCTCTGACCGCGTGATCAGCAAGGACAGCGACGCGCCCCGCAAGGCGGCCTGATACCGGTGGTCGGCTGGCATGAGCGCTCACGCCAGCATGGCGGCGCCGCGGTCGAGGTAGGTGTCGAGGAAGCGTTCGAGCCGCGGGTGGCGCGGCTTGCCGAAGACGGCGCGGGGGCTCCCGGCGAGCAGGATGCGGCCGCCGTCGAGGAAGGCGATCTGCTCGCCCACCGAGGCCGCGAAGCCGATCTCGTGGCTGACCACCACCATCGTCATGCCGTCGGCGGCGAGGCCCCGCATCACGTCGAGGACCTCGCCGGTCAGCTCCGGGTCGAGCGACGAGGTCGGTTCGTCGAACAGCATGAGGCGCGGCTCCAGCGCCAGCGCGCGGGCGATGGCGACGCGCTGCTGCTGGCCGCCCGACAGCTGGGACGGGTAATGGCCGGCCCGCGCCTCGAGGCCCACCTTGCGGAGCTGTGCCATGCCCCGGGCCTCGGCCTCGGCGCGGCCGAGCCGGCGGACGACGCGCAGCGCCTCGGTGACGTTGCCGAGCGCCGTCCGATGGGGCCACAGGTTGAACTGCTGGAACACCATGCCGATGCCGGAGCGGACCGCGCGGATGCGGGCCGCGGGCAGGCGCTGCCGGCCCGCGGGGGTCTCGGCGAAGCCCAGCGGCTCGCCGCCGACCAGGATGGTGCCGGCGCTCGCCTCCTCGAGGAACGCCATGCAGCGCAGCAGCGTGCTCTTGCCCGAGCCCGAGGGGCCGATGAGGCAGGTGACGCGGCCCGCCGGCACGTCGAGGTCGACGCCCGAGAGCACCTCGTGGTCGCCGAAACGCTTGACGAGGCCGCGGACCGACACTGCCGCGGCGGGCGCGGCGGGGCTCCGGTCGGCCGTCATGCCTCGGCGAACCTGAACCGCGCCAGCCGCGCCTCGGCGATCCGGCCGAGTCCTCCGCAGGCCTCGACCAGTGCCCAGTAGAACAGCGCCAGGAGCGACAGCGCCTCGACGAAGCGATAGGTCTCGGAGCCGATGGCGCTGATCTCCAGGGTGAGTTCGGGGACCGTGATGACGGAGAGCACCGCCGTCTCCTTCAGCAGAAGGATGGTCATGTTGACCAGCGCCGGCAGCACCAGCACGGTCATCTCCGGGATCTGGACGCGCACCACCGTCTGAACGCGGGTGAAGCCGAGGCAGGCCGCCGCCTCGGCGTGGCCGGCCGGCACGGCGGCGAAGCCCGCCCTGACGATCTCGCTGTAATAGGCGCCCCCGTAGAGGGTCAGCGCCAGGATGCCGGCCGGGACGGGGTCGAGCGACAGGCCCACGAAGGGGCCGCCGAAATACAGGAGGAAGAGCTGCACCAGGAAGGGCGAGCCCCGCATGACCTCGACGTAGAGTTTCAGCGCGAGATCGAGCGGCCGCGCGCCGAAGCGCCGGGCGACCGCCACGGCGAAGCCGAGGACGATGCCCAGCGCCGCGCTCGCGGCCCAGACCGCCACCGTCACGCCCGCCGCCGCGGCGACGTCGGGCAGCCGCTCCGCCATGAAGGCCCAATCGATGCTCACGCGCGCCCCCAGCGGGCCCGGCGCTCGAAGACATGGCCGAGGCCCGCCACCGTCCAGTCGATGGCGAGGTAGAGCGCGCCGGCCGTGGCGAACATCGGCAGCGGGCGATAGGTGCTCGACGCGAGGTCCTGCGCCATGCGGGTGACCTCGATCACGCCGACCACGGAGACGAGCGACGAGGCCTTGAGGATCATGATGGCCTCGCTGACGAGGGCCGGCAGGGTGAGGGCCAGGGCGATCGGCGCGCGGATGCGCCGGAACTGCTGCACGGCGTCGAGGCCCGCCATGTCGGCGGCCTCGATCAGGCCGCGCGGCACGCTGAGGAAGCCGCCGCGCAGGTTCTCGGCCTGGTAGGCGGAGGTGCAGAGCGTCAGCCCCACCACGGCCGCCACGGCGCCCGGGACGTCGAGCCCGATCGAGGGGAGGAGGTTGTAGATCAGCAGCAGCTGGACGAGCAGCGGCACGCCGCGGAAGAACGACACGTAGAGGCGCGCCGGCACCGACAGGCTGAGCCGCCGCGACAGCGACGCCGCCGACATCACGATGCCGAGCGCCAGGCCGAGCACGATCGACACCGCGCTGATGGCGATCGTCAGGCCGGCCGCCCGGACCAGCAGCGTCAGGAAGGTCCAGGACACGCCGAATCGCTCAGAAGTTGGGCGTCGGCACCGTGTCGGGCAGGTCGAAGGCGGCGCCGAACCACTTCTTCTCGATCGTGGCGAGCCGCCCATCCGCCTTGATCTTCAGCATGGCGCCCGAGACGGCGTCGGCCAGGGCCGCGTGGTCCGGGTCCTTGCCGATGATGAAGCCGAAGTAGGACTTCTGGCCGAAGGACGGCTCCACGACCTCGAACGTGTCGGGGCGGGTCTTCGCCACGAAGGCGATGTTGGTCAGCGAATTGGCGACGGCGGCGATGCGCCCGGCCGCGAGGTCCGCGTAGGCCTCGTTGTAGCCGACGTATTCGCGGATCGTCACGGCAGACGGCAGCGTCTTGGCATAGACCTGGAGCTGCGCCAGTTGCGACGTCGCCTTGCCGGCCCCGGCCGCCTTGCCGGCGATGTCGGCGGGCGTCATCACGGACGTGTCGCCCTTCCGTTTCAGGATGGCGTTGGTGGCGTCGCCGACCGGCGGCAGGAAGCGGTACCGCTCCATGCGGGCCTTGGTGATGGTGGCGGGCCCCGCCACCATGTCGAACTTGCCGGCGTCGAGACCTGGCAGCACGCCCTCCCACGGCAGCGCCACCCATTCGATCTTGACGCCCATCTCCTTGCCGATCTCGTCGAAGAGGTCGACGTTGAGGCCGACGTGCTGGCCGGCGTCGATGAAGTCGAAGGGCGCGAAGGCGGTCTCGGTGCCGACCTTGAGCGTGCCCGCGGCCTTCACCTTGGCGAGCGCGTCCTCGGCCCGCGCGGCGCCGACGGTGGCCAGAGCGAGGGACAGCCCCAGCGCGGCCTTCAGGAACATTCGTTTCGTCATCGCCCTCTCTCCATCGCCCGATCGTGTCGTGCCGAAACTTAGCAACTTTCGCGCCGGGGCTCGAGCTGCGTCCGGGCGGCCTCGGCCGATGCCGGCGGGCCGGCGGGTCCTGCTTCCGCCGGCCCGGCTACGGCACGTCCCTTGCTGTTCGCGCACCGATCTGGTCCACCGGCATGACCGGCGCCCGCCACGGAGTCCTGCATGTTGAACCGACGCTCGCTGATCGGCGCCGCCCTGGCGGCCCCCGCGGTCCTCGCCCTCGGCCGCGGCGCCCGCGCCGCCGACGAGGTGCCGATCGGCGTCATCTATCCGCTGAGCGGCAACAGCGCCCAGATCGGCGCCGACGCCCGCGCCGCCTACGACGTCACGGCCGAGATCATCAACGGCCAGCACGATCCGCTGCCGATGCTGATGGGCAGGGGCGGCGGGCTGGCGAAGCTCGGCGGCGCCAGGCTGAGGCTGATCTACGCCGACCACGCCAACGACCCGCAGAAGGGCCGGGCCGAGGCCGAGCGGCTGATCACCCAGGACAAGGTGGTGGCGATCGTCGGCAGCTTCTCGTCCGCCACGGCCGCCACGATCTCGCAGGTCTGCGAGCGCTACGAGATCCCCTACCTGTCGGCCGACAATTCGTCGCCGAGCCTGAACCAGCGCGGGCTGAAGTGGTTTTTCCGCACCACGCCCAACGACCTGATGTTCTCGGACGCCATGTTCGCCTTCTACAAGGACGTGGGGACCAAGACTGGGCATCCGGTGAAGAGCGTGTCGCTGTTCTACGAGGATTCGATCTTCGGCACCGATTCGAGCAACGTCCAGCGCAAGCTGGCCGAGCAGAACGGCATCACGGTGGCGGCCGACATCCGCTATCGCGCCAACTCGCCCTCGCTCAGCGCCGAGGCACAGCGCCTGCGCGCCGCCAACGCCGACGTGCTGATGCCGTCCTCCTACGTGTCGGACGCCATCCTGATCATGCGGGCGATGAACGAGGTGGGCTACCACCCGCCCGCCCTGCTGGCCCAGGCGGCGGGCTTCCAGGAGCAGAGCTTCATCACGGGCGTCGGCGACCTCGCCGAGGGCGTGCTGTCGCGCTCCTCCTACGCGGGTGACGCCGTGAAGGCCCGCCCCGCCATCGAGCCCGTCAACGCCCTCTATCGCGCGAAGCAGAACAAGAACCTCAACGACAACACGGCCCGCCAGGTGACGGCCCTGCAGGTCCTGGCCGACGCCCTCGACCGCGCCGGCTCGGCGAAACCCGCCGACCTCCGCGCGGCGCTTGCGGTGACGGACGTGAAGGGCATCGACACCATCATGCCCTGGCGCGGCATCAGGTTCGACGCCACGGGCCAGAACACCGAGGGCACGCCGGTGATCCAGCAGATCCACGCGGGCGCCTACCGCACCGTCTGGCCCGCCGAGGTCGCCGTGGCCGACCCGGTGTGGAACGTCGGCACGTGACGGCCATCCGTCGCGCGCGGGTCTCCCCTCTCCCTCCTGGAGAGGGGCTGGGGGTGAGGGTGGGACGCCTCGCCGGTCGATCGGCAGCCCGCGCCGGGCACGCCACGGTCCTCTCCACGGCCCCTCACCCCCGACCCCTCTCCACGAGGGAGAGGGGAGACGGCCGGCATCGCGCCGGGGCGACCGGCGGGGGCATCGCGGCGTGACGGCGCTCGTGCTCCAGGCGATCGTCAGCGGCCTGCTGATGGGGCTGATCTACGCCCTGGTGGCAGCCGGGCTCAGCCTCATCTTCGGCCTGATGGACGTGGTGAACTTCGCCCACGGCGAGATGCTGATGCTGTCGATGTTCGCCGTGCTGGTGCTGCACCAGGCGCTCCACGTCGACGCCCTCGTCCTGCTCCCCGTCGTGGCCATCATCATGTTCGGCGGCGGCGTCGCGGTCTATCGGCTGCTCATCGCCCGCGCCCTGTCGGTGACGTTCAACCGCGGCATGGTGCAGATCTTCGTCACCTTTGGCCTCGCCATCTTCCTGCGGGGCGCCGCGCAGTTCGCCTTCGGGGGCGAGTTCCGCTCGATCAACGACGGATGGCTGTCGAACCGCACCGTCGCGCTCGGCCCCGTCTTCCTGCCGCTGCCGCAGGTGGCGGCCGGCCTCGTCTGCCTCGCCGCCTTCGCGGGGCTCCTGCTCCTGTCGCGCACCGAGTTCGGCCGGGCGCTCGAAGCCACGCGCGAGGACCGCGACGCCGTCGCGCTGATCGGCATCGACCGCGACCGCATCTTCGCGCTGGGCTGGGGCATCGGCGCCGCCACCGTCGGAGTGGCGGGGGTGATGCTGTCGACCTTCTACTACGTGTCGCCGGGCGTCGGGCTGAACTTCGCCGTCATCGCCTATGTGACGGTGGCGCTCGGCGGCTTCGGCTCGATGGGGGGCGCGCTCGCCGCCGGCCTGCTCATCGGGCTCGTCGAGAGCCTGACCGCGCTGGTGCTGGAGCCCTCGCTGAAGCAGGTCGGCATGTTCGCCGTCTACCTCGCCGTGCTGGTGTTCCGCCCGCGCGGCCTCTTCGGGACGATCTGATGACCGCCGCTGCCCTCGCCCCGGCGGCCCCGCGGCCCAACGCCATCCTGCGCCGGCGCCGGCGCGAGCTCCTCGTCGGCGCCGGCCTGCTCGCCGTGGCGGCGACGGCGCCGCTCCTGCTCTCGGACGTCTACACCGAGAACCTCCTCATCCTGATCCTGCTCTACGCAGGCCTGGCGCAGGCCTGGAACATCCTGGGCGGGTATTGCGGGCAGATCTCGCTCGGCCACGCGCTCTACTTCGGCCTCGGCGGCTACACCTCCACCATGCTGCTGCTCGGGCTCGGCCTGCCGCCGGTCTTCGGCATGCTGGCCGGCGGGCTCGTGGGCGGGCTCGGCGCGCTGCTGGTCGGCTGGCCCTGCTTCCGGCTCTCCGGCCATTATTACGCGGTCGCCACCGTGGTGGTGGGCGAGATCGGCTACCTGCTGTTCATCAACTGGGACTGGGTCGGCGGCGCCAGCGGCCTCACGGTGCCGATCGGCGGCCGCAGCTGGCTCGACCTCCAGTTCGGCGTCGCGAAGCTCCCGTGGATCTACGTCACGCTGGCCTTCGCGGCGCTGGCCTGGGTCGTCGCCTGGGCGATCGAGGGCTCGCGCTGGGGCTACAGCTGGCGCGCCGTGAAGGACGACGTGACGGCCGCGCGCTCGCTCGCCGTGAGGGTCTTCCCCTCCAAGATGGCGGCCGCCGCCATCAGCGGCTGCCTCACCGGCGTGGGCGGCGCCATCTACGCGCAATACGTCGGCTACATCGACCCCGACAGCATCCTGGCGGGCAGCTTCTCGATCCTCATCGCGCTGCCGGCGGTGCTCGGCGGCGTCGGCACGCTGTGGGGGCCGCTCGTCGGCGCAGCCGTGCTGGTCCCGACGAGCGAGCTGTCGCGCTCCTACCTCGGCTCGTCCGGCAGCGGCGTCGACCTCATGATCTACGGCGGCCTCATCGTGGCGATCTCGCTGGCGCGGCCGGCGGGCCTCGTCAGCCTGTTCGGGGCGGCGTCGCCGGCGGGAGGCCGCCGTGCCTGAGCTGCTCGAGATCCGGGACGTGTGGAAGCGCTTCGGCGGCGTCCAGGCCAACGCCGACATCTCCTTCGATGTGCGGCGCGGCGAGATCCTGGGCCTCATCGGCCCCAACGGCGCCGGCAAGACCTCGCTGTTCAACGCCATCTCGGGCGAGGTCGCGCCCGATCGGGGCGAGATCCGGCTCGACGGGCGCCGCATCTCCGGCCTCGGCCCCGTGGCGGCCGCCCGGGCCGGCATCGCCCGCACCTTCCAGGTGGTCCGCTCCTTCGATTCGATGACGGTGCTCGAGAACGTCATGGTGGGGGCCTTCACCCGCGCCGCCTCGCCCCGCGACGCCATGCGCCGCGCCGAGGCGGTGATCGGCCTGGCCGGGCTCGACGCCCGCGTCGACACGCCCGCCATCGCGCTGAACCCGCCCGAGAAGCGCCGCCTCGAGGTGGCCCGCGCGCTCGCTACTGAGCCCCGCATCCTGCTGCTCGACGAGATGCTGACCGGCCTCACCCCGGCGGAGGCCCAGTCGGGCGTCAAGCTCATCCGCGACGTCCGCGACACGGGGGTGACGATCGTGATGGTGGAACACGTCATGGAGGTGCTGCTGCCGCTGATCGACCGCGCCGTGGTGCTGAACCTCGGCCGCGTGCTGACCACGGGCCTGCCGGGCGAGGTCGTGCGGGACCCCGAGGTGATCCGCGCCTACCTGGGGGACAGATATGCTGCGGCTTGAGGGCGTCTCGGCGAGCTATCGCGGCCTGAAGGCCCTGCAGGGGGTCGACATCGCGGTCGGCGCCGGCGAGGTGGTGGCGGTGGTGGGGGCCAACGGGGCGGGCAAGAGCACGCTGCTCAAGACCATCGCGGGTCAGGTCGCCACCGAGGGCGCCATCACGTTCGAGGGGCAGAGCCTGCGGCGCATGGCGCCCCACCGCATCGCCCGGCTCGGCGTCAACCTCGTGCCCGAGGGGCGGCGGCTGTTCCCGCGCCTCTCGGTCGAGGACAATCTCCGCCTCGGCGCCTATGCGCGGCGGGGCGACCCCGACCGGTTCAAGCCGCTCGACCTCGTCTTCGACCTCTTCCCGCGCCTGAAGGAGCGGCTGCTCCAGCGGGCCGAGACGCTGTCGGGCGGCGAGCAGCAGATGCTCGCCATCGGCCGCGCCCTGATGACGAAGCCGCGGCTCCTCATGCTCGACGAGCCGAGCCAGGGCATCATGCCGAAGCTCGTCGACGACATCCTGGCGGCGGTGACCCGCATCCGGTCGCTCGGCGTGACGGTGCTGATCGTCGAGCAGCGCCTCGCCGAGGCGCTCGCCATCGCCGACCGGGCCTACGTGCTGCAGACCGGCCGCGTCGTGATGTCCGGCGCGGCCGCCGACGTCGCCGCCGACGCCGGCGTCCGCCGCGCCTATCTCGGCATATGAGCCGGACGAGGCCCGCCGCGTGAAGTGCCTGATCGTCCAGCCCGTGCACGCCGACGGCCTCGCCCTCCTGCGGGAGGCCGGCATCGCGCCTTTGATCTGCCCCGACGCCTCGGTCGCCAGCGTGGCGCGGCTGCTGCCCGGATGCGCCGCCGCCATCACGCGCGACTTCGGCTTCCCGGCCGCCTGTTTCGTGGCGGCCGAGGGACTGAAGGTGCTGGTGGTCCACGGCGCCGGCCACGACGCGGTCGACAAGGCGGCCGCCACCCGCGCCGGCGTGCTGGTGTGCAACGCGCCGGGCCACAACGCCCGGTCGGTGTCGGAGCTGGCGCTGGGCCTGGCGCTCGCGGCGGCGCGGCTCGTCCCCGCCGCCGACCGCGACGAGCGCGCCGGGCGGCCGGGCTTCCGCGAGCGGCACGCCTTCGCGGAACTCTCCGGTAAGACCGCGCTGGTGGTGGGATGGGGAGCCACCGGCGCCGGCCTCGGACGCATGCTGTCCTCGGCGCTCGACATGCGGGTGCTGGTGTACTCGCCCCGCGCCGTCGACACGGGCGGCTTCGCCCGGGCGGAGACGCTGGCCGAAGGGTTGAGGCAGGCCGACCTCGTCTCGCTCCACACGCCGATGCGCGAGGAGACGCGCGGGCTGATCGGCCGGGCCGCGCTGGCGCTGGTCAAGCCCGGCGCCATCCTGGTCAACACCGCCCGCGCCGGCCTCGTCGACGAGGCGGCCCTGGCCGAGGCGCTCGCCGACGGCCGCATCGCGGCGGCCGCCCTCGACACCTATTCGCACGACGCGCCGCGGGGGCCGCTCGGCGCCACCGACCGCGTGATCTTCACGCCCCACCTCGGCGGGGCGACGCGCGAGGCGCTGAAACGCATGGCCGTCGCCTCCGCCGCGATCGTCGTCGAGGCGCTGTCCGGCCGCACGCCCGCGACCGCGCTCAACGCGCCGGTGGGAGCCTATGGCGGCCGGATCGCGTGACCGTCCCGGCGCGGGCTACTTGATCCCGGCCCGCATGAAGCTCTGCACGAAGGCGCGCTGGAACAGCAGGAAGCCGAGCAGCAGGGGCGCCGAACTCATCAGGCTCGAGGCGGCGACGAGGGACCAGCTCACGCCCTGGTCGGGCGAGGCGAAGATGAGCAGCCCCACCGTGATGGGCCGGGTCGCCACCGAGTTCGTGACGATCAGCGGCCAGAGCAGGTTGTTCCAGTGATAGCTGACCGACACGAGCCCGTAGGCGACGAAGGTCGGGCGCGCCAGCGGCACGTAGACGTGCCAGAGGATCCCGAGCGTTCCTGCGCCCTCGACCCGGGCGGCGTCGTCGAGCTCGCGGGGCACCTGCAGGAAGGCCTGGCGCAGGAGGAAGATGCCGAAGCCCGACGCCATGTAGGGCAGGCCGATGGCCGGGATCGTGTCGACGAGGCCGAGCGCCGCCACGGTGCGGTAGTTCTCGACCATCAGGGCTTCGGGCAGGACCATCAGCTGCAGCAGCACGGCGTAGAAGGCGGGCGTCCTGCCCGGGAAATCGAAGCGCGCGAACGCGAAGGCGGCGAGCGTCGACACGACGAGCTGCCCGGCGAGGATCAGGCTGATCAGCAGGAACGTGTTGAGGAAGTAGCGGGCGAAGGGCGCGGCCCCCCAGGCGGCGGCGAAATTGGCGAGGGTCAGTGGCGCCGACGGTGTGAAATGCGTCTCGAAGGCCGCGGGGTGGAAGGCGGTCCACAGGCTGTAGAGCAGCGGCAGCGCCCAGACGAAGCCGAGCAGCCAGGCCCCGGCGGTCTCGACGCCCGCGCCCACGGCCCATCCCCGCCGCGCCGGCGCCACGAGGGCGAGGGGCGCGGCGCTCACCGGTAGTGGGTCCTGCGGTCGAGCACGGCGAATTGCGTGAAGGCCAGCGCCGCCAGCATCAGCAGCAGCACGAAGGTCAGCGCCGCCGCGTAGGACGTGTCCCAGAATTTGAACGCCACCTCGTAGACGTAATAGAGCAGGAGGTTGCTGGCGTTGTCGGGGCCGCCGTTGGTCATGACGATGACGTGGTCGACGAGCCGGAAGGCGTTGATCAGGGCATTGATCACGACGAAGACCGTCGTCGGCATGAGCAGCGGCAGCGTCACGCGGCGGAAGACGTACCAGCGCCGCTCCCCGTCGATCGCGGCGGCGTCGCGCAGCGTCGGGGGGATGGCCTGGAGGGCGGCGAGGTAGAAGATCATGAAGAACCCCGCCTCCTTCCAGACCGCCACCACCATCATGCAGCCCAGCACCGTGTGGGTGTCGCCGAGCCAGTTGTGCGGCGGGATGCCGGCGAGCCCGAGCACCTGGTCGACGAGGCCGTAGTCCTGCGTGAAGAAGAACAGCCAGATGTCCGCCACCGCGATCATCGGCAGCACGGTCGGCAGGAAGAAGGCCGTGCGCAGCAGGCCGCGGCCCGGGGCCGAGCCGTCGACCAGCAGCGCCATCACGAGCGCCAGCACGACCGCCAGCGGCACGGTCCCGGCCGCGTAGACGGCGGAGTTCTCGAGCGCCCGCCAGAACACGGGGTCGGCCGCCATGGCGGCGTAATTGTCGAGGCCGACGAAGCGCGACGGCCGCGCCCCGTGCGGGGTGGACGACAGGCTGCCGACGAGGCTCTGCACCGCCGGCACGTAGGTGAAGGCGGCGAGCAGCACCGCGGCGGGCAGCAGCAGCAGCCACGCCGTGAGCGCCTGGGAGGCGCCGCGCGGCGCGGCGCCGGAGGCCGCGTCCGTCACCGGTAGGGCTTCAGCAGCCTGTCGGCCTCGGCCTGGGCGCCGTCGAGCGCGGCCTCGGGGGTCTTCTGCCCGGTCAGCACGGCCTGGATGGCGTCGTCCATCGTGCGGGCGACGCGCTGGTTGTCGTAGGTGGAGAGTTCCGCCACCGCATATTGCAGCTGGTCGCGCGCCACCGCGGCGGGCGGGAAATCCGCCACGTAGCTCTTCATCGCGGGCGTCTCCCAGGCGTCCGGCCGGGTCGCCACGTAGCCGGTCTTGATGCCCCATTCGGCGGCGCGCTCTGGCGAGGCGAGGAAGCGCACGAGCTTGAAGGCGGCGGCCTCCCGGGCGGCGTCGCCGGTCTTGAAGACGTAGAGGTTGCCGCCGCCGGTCGGCGTGCCGCGCTGCTTCTCGGCCGGCAGCATGGCGACGCCGAACGGGAAGGGCGCGTTCTTGCGCACGTTGGTGAGGTTGCCGGTGGTGGTGAACATGATGGCGGTCTTGCGCTCGAAGAAGTCCTTCGGCGTCGTGGCCCAGTCGATCGAGCCCGGCTTCATCACGTGGTCCTTGCCGGCGAGGTCGAGCCAGAACCGCATGGCGGTGACGACGCCGGGGTCGTTGAACGACACGCTGGTGCCGTCGCCCTTGCCGGTGATCAGCGCCCCGTCCTCGGCGGCGAGGCCCTGCAGCAGCCAGTAGGCGGTGAGGTTCGACGGGATCTGCACGCCCCATTGCGTGGTCTGGCCGGAGGCGTCCGCCTTCGTGAGCTTCTTGCCGTCGGCCACGAGCTCGTCCCAGCTCTGCGGTCCCTTGTCGGGGTCGAGGCCCGCCTCCTTGAAGGCGTCCTTGTTCCAGTAGAGGACGGTCGTCGAGCGCTGGAACGGGATGCCCCAGACGTGGTCGACCGTGCGGCTGTTGCGCATGAAGGCCGGGAAGAAACCGTCGAGCCAGGCCTTGTCGGCGTCGCTCTTGGCGAAGCCGTCGATGGGCAACACGGCCTCCTGGTCGATCATCGTGTACATGTCGGCGGAGAGCAGCACCGCGACATCGGGCGACTGGCCGCCCTTGCGCGCCGTCAGCGCCTTGCCGATCGTCTCCTGGTAGGTGCCGGCATAGACGGCCTTGACGTCGACGTCGGGGTTCTCCTTCACGAAGGCCGCCACGAGGTCGTCGACGATCTTGGTCACCGGGCCGCCGATGGCGACGGGGTAGAAGAGCGAGAGCTGCACCTTGTCGGCCGCCCGCGCCGGCAGGGCGGCGGCGAGGAGGGCCGCCAGGACGGCGGAGACGCGGAGGGTCCGGGACGGGGTCACACGGGAGATCATGGGCGGGGTCTCTGGGCTCACGCCGCCCGGCGGTCGGGCTGGCTGGTTTGTGGGCATCGGCGGCCGCTGGCGGCGTCGAAGAGGTGCATGGCGGAGGCCGGCCAGGAGAGGCGCAGGGCGGTGCCCGGCGCCTGGCGCAGGAGGCCGGGCTGGCGGGCCGTGACGAGCTCCGTGCCGACCCGGCAGGTGACGAGGCTGTCGGCGCCGTGATACTCGGCCGAGACCGCCGTGGCGGCGACCGTGATCGCGCCGCCGCCGTCGGCCGCACCGTCCGGCGCGACCGCGATCTCCTCGGGCCGGAGTCCCAGCATCAGGCCGGCGCCGCCGCCCGGCAGCAGCGCCGGGCCCGCCGCGCCCGCGATGGCGGCGCCCCCGTCGCGATGTTCGAGCGCCAGGAGATTCATGGGCGGCACGCCGATGAACCGCGCCGCGAAGACCGTCTCGGGCCGGGCGTAGAGCGCCTCGGGCGGGCCGGCCTGCTCGACGGCGCCGGCCCGCATGAGGATGACCTGGTCGGCCATGCTCATCGCCTCGGTCTGGTCGTGGGTCACGTAGACCAGGGTGAGGCCGAGCCGCCGCTGCAGGTCGCGGATCTCGCCGCGCATGTCGTGGCGCAACTGGGCGTCGAGGTTCGACAGCGGCTCGTCCATCAGGCAGAGCGGCGCGCCCGACACCAGCGCCCGGCCGAGCGCCACCCGCTGCTGCTGCCCGCCGGAGAGCTGCGACGGCTTGCGGTCGAGCAGCGGGCCGAGGCCCAGCGTCTCGGCGGCGCGATCGAGGCGGCGCCGGCACTCGGCGGCGGGCATGCGGCGCATCTTCAGGCCGAACAGGATGTTCTCCCGCACGTCGAGGTGCGGGAACAGCGCGTAGTTCTGGAACACCATCGACAGCGCGCGGCCGGAGGGCGGCAGGGCGGTGACGTCGCGGTCGCCGATCAGCACGCGGCCGGCGCTCGGCGCATCGAGGCCGGCGAGGAGGCGCAGCACCGTCGACTTGCCGCAGCCGGACGGCCCGAGCAGCACCGCCAGCGTGCCGGGCGCGACGGCGAGGTCGATCCCGTGCAGGACGTCCGTCCCGCCCCAGCTCCTCCGCAGACCCTCGACCCGCACGCCCGGCATCGGCACCCCATCGGCCGCGGCACCCGCAGATCGGAGGCGGCCATCGCAGCGGGATATCGACGGGATGTGATGATGGGATGACGGTCGGGCGCGCCGCTCCCGCCGGCCGCCATCCCCGTCACGAAAGCTTCAAGGGGCGTCTTTAGCCCTGAGCAGGATTGTGTCGGTTCACCGACGCGATCCTGCTCAGTTTCCGAGCTGAAAATAGCAGGATGGCGTGGGCCGACCCACGCCATCCTGCTGAGCGGCGCCGAGCCCGGCGGAGGATCCGATGGAAGCCACCACCTTCGTCCACCTGTCCGACCTCCACGTCGACGCCGCGCCCGATGCGGCGCTGCTGTCCGACACGGCCGCGACCCTGTCCGGTGTCGTCGCGGAGATCGAGCGGATCACGCCGCCGCCGAGCTTCGTGGCGGTGAGCGGCGACCTCACCCAGCGCGGCGATCCCGCGAGCTACCGCGCCGTCGGCGAGGCCCTGTCGGCGCTGCCCTGCCCGGTGGTCTACGGGCTCGGCAACCACGACGACCGGCGCGGCTACGCCCGAGGCCTGCCGGGGCGGGACTCGAAGCCGTTGCATGACGGCCCAGCCTTCGGCGAGCGCGTCATCGACGGCCTCCACGTCGTCGTGCTCGACACGGGCGTCGCGGGGCGGATCGGGGGCGCCATCGACGCCCATCAGTTCGACTGGCTGGCCGAGGTGCTCGGCAGCCGGCGCGACCTGACCAAGGTCCTGGTCATGCACCACCCCCCGGCCCTGGACGGCGAGCGGGGGTGGAAGACGCTCGACGCCGCCGGCTCGGCGCGCCTCGCGGCGCTGGTGCGCGGCCGCCCCGTCGCGGCGATCCTCAGCGGGCACATCCACCAGGACCGGGTGGCCCTGTGGGAGGGCGTGCCGGTGGTGACCGTCTCGGGCCAATACGCCACCACCGACGCCCTCCATGCCGAGGGGCTTCGCTCGGTGCGGGGCGCCTCCTTCGGCCTCTGCCGCCTCGGCCCGTCGGGCTTCGCCGTCACCTTCGTCCAGATGCCGTCCGACCGGGCCGAGCTGGAGCGGCTGTCCGGCGAGACGGTCGGGGGCTTCGTGTGATCTCCCCTCGGCGCCCATCCGGCACCAATCAGAGGATCCGAAACATGCATGTCGGACGATGCCTCGCGGCGGCGCTGACGGCCGCTTCCCTGCTCGGCGCCGCGGGACCGGCCCTGGCGGCGGACGGGCCGCTGATCGTCGCGCATCGCGGCGGCACGGGCGACTTCCCCGAGAACACCGCCGTGGCCATCACCCACGCGGTCGAGAACGGCGCCGGCGCGGTCTGGCTCACCGTGCAGCTGAGCCGCGACGGCGTGCCGGTGCTCTATCGGCCGAAGGACCTGTCGGCGCTGTCGGACAGGTCCGGACCGGTGTCGGCCCTGACGGCGGCCGACCTCGCCGCCGTCAACGTCGGCTATTCGTTCAAGGCCAAGGACGGCACCACGCCGTTCCGCTCGACCGCCGCGACCGTGCCGACGCTGGCGTCCGCGCTGGCGCTGCTGCCGCCCGCCATGCCGCTCTTCCTCGACATCAAGTCGCCCGACGCCGATCCCGCCGCGATCGCCGCCGCCATGCGCCAGGCGCTCGACGCCGCCGCGATGGTGCCGCGCACGACCGTCTACTCGACCGACAAGCGCTACACCGACGCCGCGCGGGCCGCCGGGCTCGCCGTGTTCCAGGCGCGCGAGACGACGCGCACGGACCTCGCCGGCGTGCTGCTCGACCGCCGCTGCCCCGCCATGCAGCCCGACGGCTGGGCCGGCTACGAGCTGCGCCGCGACGTCACCGTGACCGAAGACGTGACGCTCGGGGCCGCCACCTCCAAGGCCGTGATGGAGTGGGATGCCGGCGCGGTGGCGTGTTTCCGCCGCGGCGGCATCGGCAAGCTGATGCTGATCGGCGTCAACTCGCGCGCCGACTACGAGGAGGCGAAGGCACTCGGCGCCGATGCGATCCTGGTGGACTCGCCCGCCCTGTTCAGGACGATCGCGCCGCCGCGGTGACGGCGTTCGGTGTCGACGCAGGGTGAGCGGTCCCGCCGGTCCGTCTCGCGCCGGGACGGCGCCGGCGAGAGTTTCGGGGTTGGGGCCTTGATAAGGGCGCCGATCGCGCCTAGTGTCACATCATCGATATTTTGGCCGGACCACTTGGCCCCGCGCATCGCATCGCCTTGCGCCAGCTGACGACTTCTCTCCTCAAATCGGTACCACCCGCCCACGGTCGTGTTCCGCACGACCGAACGGCAAATCCTGATTTCAGGAAAGGAAAATACCATGACGACCGGAACCGTGAAGTGGTTCAATGCCCAGAAGGGCTTCGGATTCATCCAGCCGGAGGACGGCAGCAAAGATGTGTTCGTACACATCTCCGCTGTCGAGCGCGCCGGCTTGCAGAACCTGAACGAAGGTCAGAAGATCTCCTACGAGCTGGTCGCTGACCGTCGCTCGGGGAAGATGTCGGCCGACAACCTCAAGTCCGACTGATCGGCTTCGTCGCCTCGGTCACCGCGGATGTACCGGGACCGAGGCGGCAAGCCACGATCACACCCCAGGAAGGCCGGACTCGTTCCGGCCTTTTCGCCGTCTGGGTGGCGTCCTCCGGCACTTCCGTCCCGCGCCGGATCGGCCTAAAGGTTCGGCTTCTGTTCCCGTCCCAGCGCGGTTCGGCCCGTCCGGGCCGTCCCGGAGGAGCCGCCCTTGGCCCACCCCGCCCCCTCCGCTCCCCCGGCGCCGACCCCGCGCCCCGGCGGCATCGCGGACCGCGCCAGGGCCCAGATCCAGACCCCCTATCTCGATGGGCTGAACGACGAGCAGCGCCGCGCCGTCGAAGCGCTCGACGGACCCGTCCTGGTGCTGGCGGGCGCGGGAACCGGCAAGACCCGCGTGCTCACCACCCGCATCGCCCACCTCGTGGCGACGGGCCGCGCCCGGCCGCACGAGATCCTGGCGGTGACCTTCACCAACAAGGCGGCGCGCGAGATGAAGGAGCGCGTCGGCGCGCTCATCGGCCCGGCCGGCGAGGGCATGCCCTGGCTCGGCACGTTCCACGCCATCTCGACCAAGATCCTGCGCCGCCATGCAGAACTCGTCGGGCTGAAGTCCGGCTTCACGATCCTCGACACCGACGACCAGATCCGCCTCTTGAAGCAGGTGCTCCAGGCGGCCGACGTCGACGAGAAGCGCTGGCCGGCGCGGGGCCTCGCCCATCTGATCGACTCCTGGAAGAACCGCGGCCTCGACCCCGCCCGCGTGCCGGCCGGCGAGGCCGGCGCCTTCGCCAACGGCAAGGGGCAGATCCTCTACGCCGCCTACCAGGCGCGGCTGAAGGTGCTGAACGCCACCGACTTCGGCGACCTGCTGCTCGAGTGCCTGAGGCTGTTCCGCGAGAACGGCGACGTGCTGGCCCAGTACCAGGACCGCTTCCGCTACATGCTGGTCGACGAGTACCAGGACACCAACGTGGTCCAGTACCTCTGGCTGCGGCTCCTCGCCCAGGGGCGTCACAACCTCTGCTGCGTGGGCGACGACGACCAGTCGATCTACGGCTGGCGCGGCGCCGAGGTCGACAACATCCTGCGTTTCGAGCACGACTTCCCGGGCGCCGTCATCGTCAAGCTCGAGAACAACTACCGCTCGACCGGCCACATCCTCGGGGCCGCCTCGGGGCTGATCGCCCGGAACGAGGACCGGCTCGGCAAGACGCTCTACACCGAAGGCGAGGCGGGCGAGCGCCCCCGCGTCTCGGGCGTCTGGGATTCGGAGGAGGAGGCGCGCCAGGTCGGCGAGGAGATCGAGCAGCTCCACCGCCAGAAGCATTCGCTCGACGGGATCGCCATCCTGGTCCGCGCCTCGTTCCAGATGCGGGAGTTCGAGGAGCGCTTCATCACCCTGGGCCTGCCCTACCGCGTCATCGGCGGCCCGCGCTTCTACGAGCGGCTGGAGATCCGCGACGCGCTGGCCTACCTCCGCTGCGTCGCCCAGCCCGACGACGACCTCGCCTTCGAGCGGATCATCAACACGCCGAAGCGCGGCCTCGGGGATTCGACGATCGGCATCCTGCGGGCCTTCGGCCGTGCCCGCGACCTGCCGCTGATCGCCTCGGCCGCCATGATGGTGGAGACGGACGAGCTGAAGCCGAAGCAGCGCCAGACGCTGAGGGCGCTGCTGTCCGATTTCGTCCGCTGGCGGACGCTGGTCGGCACCATCCCGCATTCGGAACTCGCCGAGCGCATCCTTGAGGAATCGGGCTACACCGACTTCTGGCAGAAGGACCGCTCGGCCGAGGCCGCCGGACGGCTCGAGAACCTGAAGGAGCTCGTCCGCTCCATGGAAGACTTCCCCGACCTCGTCTCCTTCCTGGAGCACATCTCGCTCGTGATGGACACGGAGGGCGCCAACACCGGCGAGCGCGTCTCCATCATGACGCTGCACGGCGCCAAGGGACTGGAGTTCGACGCGGTGTTCCTGCCGGGCTGGGAGGAAGGGCTGTTCCCGCACCAGCGCTCGCTCGACGACAACGGCAAGGCGGGGCTCGAGGAGGAGCGGCGGCTCGCCTATGTGGGGCTCACCCGCGCCAGGCGCCGGGCGTTCATCTACTTCGCCACCAACCGCCGCATCCACGGGATGTGGCAGACGACGATCCCGTCGCGCTTCCTCGACGAACTGCCCGACGAGCACGTGGAGGTCGCCGAGAACGCCCGCGAGAAGCGCGCCGGCTACGGCCCGTCGCGCTTCGACACCGTCCAGACCTTCGGCACCTCGTCCTACGCGACGCCGGGCTGGCAGCGGGCGCAGCGCAACGGCTCGGCGGCGACGTCGGGCGTGACGCGGCTGCCGGGGGTGATCGAGGGCGAGCTGATCGCCAAGAGCACCGAGGCGGCGCACTTCACGGTCGGCGCCCGGGTGATGCACCAGAAATTCGGGCCCGGCGCGGTCGCGGCGGTCGACGGCAACAAGCTCACGGTCGATTTCGACCGGGCCGGACGCAAGATGGTGCTGGAGAGCTTCATCCAGGCCGCGTGAGGGGCGTCAGCCCCAGCCGCTGCCGAGCATCAGGGCGAGGAGGTCGGAGCGCTCGTCCTCGGGCGCCGAGGCGAGGGACGCGATGGCCCGCTCTGCATCTCGGATCGCGGCCTGCGCCTCGGCAACGGTCGGATCCGCACCAGGGTCGTAGTCGGCGCGCTCGCGCGACGCTTGCAGCCGTTTGAAGGCCTGCGCAAAATCGAGCAGGTCTGCATGGAAGGCTGCGCGGCCGAAGCGCTCCTGCTCGGATCGGTCCAACTTCTCCTTCGCGACCTGCTCGCACCTGCTCTTCATTCGACCATGATCGTAGGCCCGGTAGAGCAGGCGATAGCCGACCTCGCCTCTGTTGTGGGCGCCGAAGAATCGATCGGCTCCGGCCGTCAGCACCGAGTGGAAGACAGCGTAATAAGCGGTGGAGATGCATCGGCGGAGGTCGGCATCGGTCGGAGGTCCATCCCGCGCGGTGACGAGCAGCTTCGCCGTGTCGAGAAGCTCACTCGGCAGCAGCATCGCGGCCGAAGGTCCAGCTGCCGTCCGAAAGGAGCCAGACGAAGGGGAAGCTGTCGTCTCCCCGCATCGCGAGATCCGCCATGACGGCGTTGGTTATCTGGGAGATGCGGTCGGAGGCGTCACGCCACGCTTCCGGCGTCGGAAGGTAGAGGCGGAAGCTGTACTCCGGCCTGTCTTCACGATCGAAATCGAGCTTGAAGTCGATCCTCAACGATGGATCGCCGGTCACACGCCGGACGGCGGCGGTGCCGATGTCCGTGACTTCGTCGAGCGTGAGGCGTGCCATGATGGGAGCATCGCGCGAACCCCATCCGGCGTCAACACGGACCTCTTTAGTATTTGATGGCAAACGGACATTCATCCACGAACAATCACCCGAAGGCTTTCTTCCGGCCGCGCGGCTTCGGGGTCGGTTTGGCGTGGAGCTGGAGTCCGGGGAGCAGGCCGTCGGCATCGGGCGCAGGCCGGTCGCTCGCCGCGGCGGGTCTCGGGGCGGGCTCGGCCCCTGCAGCCGCCGCCATCGGCTTCTTGCGGCCGCGCGGTTTGGGCTCTGGCTTCGGAAGGGTCAGGCCGGGCGCGGCATCGCCGCCCGCCGCCGACCCGGGCTCGTCCTTCGTCGCGGCCGGTGCCGCCACGGGGCCGGGCGGAGACGACGGGGCGGGTTCGGCCGGCCGACCTCCGGCCTTGGCCTTGGCTCCGGGCGCCTTGACCTTCGCCTCGGGCTCCACGTCCACGAACCTGATCGCCATCACCGCATCTCCCCGCCCTGCTCGGCCCCTCTGTCCTCGATTGCATGGAAGGACGCCGCGATCCAGGGCGCAGCGCGATCGGCAGCGATCCGGGTCCGAGGGCACCGCCGGCGGAAGCGGTGCGGATCGCCGGCCCGCCTTCGGGGTTGTCGCTGGATGACGACCTTCTTCACCGCCGACACGCATTTCGGCGACATGCGCGTCCTGCGCTTCGACCACCGGCCGTTCCCGACCCTGGACGCCCATGACGCCGGCCTCGTCGAACGCTGGAACGCCCTCGTGTCGTCGGGCGACACCGTGTGGCACCTCGGCGATTTCGCGCTCGGGCCGACGCCGGCCCGAGCGGCCGCGATCCTCGACGCGCTGCGGGGCGAGAAGCACCTGGTCGTCGGCAACAATGACGACGCCGCCACGCTGGCGCTGCCGGGCTGGGCCTCGGTGGTGCACTATGCCGAATGTGTCGTCGAGGAGCGCAGGCTCGTCCTGTGCCACTACGCCTTCCGCACCTGGAACGGCATGGGCCGCGGCGCCTTGAACCTCCACGGCCACTCTCACGCCAAGCTGGCGCCGATGCCCAAGCAATACGATGTCGGCGTCGACGCCCAGGGTTTCCGCCCCGTGACGCTGGCCGAGATCCTGGTCAGCCGGAAGCGGGGTGCCACGTCCAAGGCCGCGGCCCCGCCCGCCGCTCCGGTGCCGTGATGCCTGGTGGAGATCGGGAGCCGGGGATCGGCGTCGCGGGACCCTCGGAGCCATCGGGTCGCCGGGCGCTCGCTCACCAGGGAACGATGCCGTCCTCGTCCGAGAAGGTGCCGGTCGGGCCGTCGTCGCCGATGAGCGCCAGACGCACCGGCTCGCGGGCGCCCTGCTCCAGGCTGCGCGTGCCCCGGAAGTTGTTCAGCGCCGTGGAGGTGAAGCCCGGGCAGGCGGCGTTGACCTTGATGTTGGTCGACTCCAGGGAGAGCGCGAAGGCCAGCATGACGGCATGCGAGGCCGCCTTCGACACGGAGTAATTGCCGAACATCGTGCGGTGCGGGTTGGTGGGATTCGAGTTCAGCATGAGCGAGCCGCCCGAACTCGCCGTGATGACGATGCGCCCGGCCGGCGCCTCCCGCAGGAGCGGCAGCATCGCCTGCGTGACGGCGATCACGCCGATCACGTTGGTCTCGAACACGGTGCGCACGTCCTCGATCGGGGCGGTGACGAGCGAGTTGACGTCGCCCAGATTTTCGAAGCTGCGGCCCGGCCTGCCGGCATGCGAGATGCCCGCATTGTTCATCAGCACGTCGAGGCGGCCGAACTCGCTTCGGATCCGCGCCGCCGCAGCCGCGATCGACGCCTGATCGGTGACGTCGAGCTGGATCGCATGGGCCCCCTCGCCGATCTCCCGGGCGGCCGTTTCGCCCTTCGCCGGGTCACGCGACCCGACCAGCACCGTCAGGCCCCGCGCGACGAGATCCTTGGCGATCTGGAGCCCGATCCCCTTATTGGCGCCGGTGACGAGCGCGACACGTCTGTCGTCCATGGCGGTCTTCCTCCTCGGCGAGATGGCCAACGCGGTCCGGCTGCCTTAAACGGATAAGCGGAACAGCGGTCCGCCTTGATACGGAACAACGTTCCGTTTAGCAAGGAGCGAGTCAGGTGCGCGCCAAGGCGGACGACGACGGTGATCCGCCGGGGTCTCGCGGCCCGACCGATCGGCGCCTGCGGGCGGATGCGCAGCGGAACATCGATGTGCTGATTGAGACCGCCAAGGCGGTGTTCGCGACGTCGGGTGTCGACGCACCCATGCGCGAGATCGCCGAGAAGGCCGGGGTCGGCGTCGGCACCATCTACCGCCACTTCCCGCAGCGCGCCGATCTGATCGCGGCCGTCTTCCGCCAGGAGGTCGACGCTTGCGCCGATGCCGCCGCGACCTTCGCCCGGGGTCATGAGCCCGGCGAGGCGCTGGATCGCTGGATGCAGCGTTACGTGGATTTCATCGTGGCGAAGCGGGGGCTTGCGGCCGCCCTCTATTCGGGTGCTGCCGCCTTCGAGAGCCTGCCGGCCTACTTCGACACGCGCCTCGAACCGGCGCTGCAGAGGCTGCTCGACGCCGCTGCGGCTTCGGGCGAGGTGCGAGCCGACGCCGAGCCTCGCGATCTGCTCCGCGCCACCGCGAGCCTGTGCAGGCCGTCGGGCGACGGTGACCCCGCGCAGGCGCGACGGCTGGTGGCGCTGCTGGTTGATGGACTGCGCTACCGTGCGGCGGCGCAGGGTCGCCTCGGCGTGACCGAGACGTCCTGACACCGATGCATGTCGGAGACCCCGTCGACCCGAGAGGGGGCGACTCACAGTCGACCCTGGACGTCAACGTCTTTTCTCAAACCCACGAACTTTTCCGCAGTCTGTGACGTTAACGGCTCATCAATGGATGGAGATGGGACATGGATAAGTCGATGTGGATCGCAGCCGGTGCTCTCACGGCGTGGCTGATGATCGGCGCGGCGGCGATGATGTGAGGCAGGCATGACCATGGCAGGGGTCGCGAAGGCGACCGACGGGCCGACGATCGAGGCCGAGCCAGCGACCTGAAAGGCGCATCACCCCCGTGATGCGCCTTTCAGGTTTTTGGAGCCACCTTCCATCATGCGTCCCTGTGGGGTGATGAACCCACCCTGAAGTCCACCGTCACGCTCGCGCCCGAGACGACGCAAGCCACCACCCCATCGACCCGGACTTCGGCGGCGCCGTCGCGAAACGTGAAGCTGTCGCCGAAGGTCCGCTCCGGCGCCCAGGGCGAGCCCAGCGTCGGCGCCGGACCGAACTCGACGTCGTCGGGTTGGAACCCTTTCTCGGCCAGGCGTCGTTCGAGCGGCGCCTGGCAGGCCGCCGCCAGGGCGTCACTCCCCATCGCGGCGTGGAGCAGCCGGCCGCCGCCGAACCGCACGTCGCCCAGCACCGCGGCCCCGCCGAGCGCCGCCGTCAGAAGCGCACCCGCCGCCACCAGCGCGAGGCTCCTCACCGTCGACCGTCCTCCCCGAGGCGCCGCGCTCTTCGTCATCGAGGCCTCCGCCCATGCCAAGATCCGCCTGCGGCGGTTGCCGCCCGAAGTGGCCGCACCTATGGTGCGCCGCCTCAAAGGAACGGATCGATCCCATGGCTTTCATCTCCGACACGCTGGCCCGCGTCAAACCCTCCGCCACCATCGCGGTCACGCAGAAGGCGCGCGACCTCAAGGCCCAGGGTCGCGATGTCATCAGCCTGTCGGTCGGCGAGCCCGACTTCGACACGCCCGACAACGTCAAGGAGGCCGCCATCGCGGCGATCCGTCGGGGCGAAACGAAGTACACGCCCGTGGCCGGCATCATGCCGCTGCGCGAGGCCATCGCCAAGAAGTTCAAGCGCGAGAACGATCTCGACTACCGTCCGACCCAGACCATCGTCGGCACCGGCGGCAAGCAGATCCTGTTCAACGCCTTCCTGGCCACCTGCAATCCGGGCGACGAGGTCGTGATCCCGGCGCCCTTCTGGGTCAGCTACCCCGACATGGTGCTGATCGCCGGCGGCACGCCGGTGATCGTCCCGACCACGCTCGCCCACAGCTTCAAATTGCAACCCGGGGATCTGGAGCGCGCCATCACACCCAAGACCAAGTGGGTGCTGTTGAACTCGCCGTCGAACCCGTCGGGCGCCGGCTACTCGCGCGCCGAGATGAAGCGCCTGACCGACGTCGTCCTGCGCCACCCCGACGTCTGGGTGCTGACCGACGACATCTACGAGCATCTCGTCTACGGCGACTTCGAGTTCTGCACCCCGGCCCAGGTCGAGCCCGGCCTGATGGACCGCACGCTGACCATGAACGGCGTGTCGAAGAGCTACGCCATGACGGGCTGGCGCATCGGCTACGCGGCCGGCCCCGACCGCCTCATCAAGGCGATGGACATGCTGCAGGGTCAGCAGACCTCCGGCGCCTGCTCCATCGCCCAGTGGGCCTCGGTTGAGGCGCTGGAGGGACCCCAGGACTTCATCCCGAAGAGCCGGAAGGTGTTCGAGGGGCGGCGCGATCTCGTCGTGTCGATGCTGAACCAGGCCAAGGGCCTGAAATGCCCGGTGCCCGAGGGCGCCTTCTACGTCTACCCGTCCTGCGCGGAGCTCATCGGCCGGACGGCCCCCTCGGGCAAGGTGATCGAGACCGACGAGGACTTCGTCACCGAACTGCTGGACGCCGAGGGCGTGGCGGCGGTGCAGGGATCGGCCTTCGGCACGGGCCCCAACTTCCGCATCTCCTACGCGACCTCGAACGCGCTGCTGGAGCAGGCCTGCGCCAAGATCCAGAGCTTCACCGCGTCGCTGCGCTGAGGCCGCCCCGACGAAGCGGCCTCGCGGCTTCGAGCCTGCGGCTCCGGCGTCCTGGCGAGACGGAAATGAGCCCGCCACGGACCCGACGGCCCGGCTCGCCATTGACGAGGTCTGAGCCGACCCCGCCCGGGGCCGGCAGGACGGAGAAGGTTGCATGGCTCATCCCCTGAAGGCGCTCTCGGCTTCCGCCCTCGCCGCCGGAGCGCTCGTGGTCGGCCTGTCGATCGCCTCGACGGCCGCCGTCGCCGGCCCGGTCGGTCAGCTCTACTGCAACGTGTCGGGCGGTGTCGGGCTCATCATCACGTCGCGCCGCGCGCTGAACTGCGACTACACGCCCGCCAACGGCGCACCGCGACAGCACTACGTGGGCACGATCAGCCGCTACGGCCTCGACATCGGCCCGCAGGGGCCGGGCAAGCTGACCTGGGATGTGGTGTCGCTCGGCGGCGCGGTCGGGCCCGGCGCGCTGGCGGGCGACTACACGGGCGCGACCGCGTCCGCCACGGTCGGGGTGGGGGTCGGCGCCAACGCGCTGATCGGCGGCGCCAACGGCGGCGTGACGCTCCAGCCGCTGTCGGTGGAGGCCCAGTCGGGGCTCAACGTCGCCGCCGGCGTCGGGGCGATGGCGCTCGAATACGCGCCCTGATCGTCGCCCTCACCCCCGCACCGCGTAGAACTTGCGACGCATGCTGTCGGCGATCGACGCCAGGCGGGCCGCCGGTCCGGCCATGCCGAAGCGGAGGCCGCAGTCGCGGTCGCGGCGCCAGATGACGGTGGCGGCGACGAGGCCGCCGCTCTGGTCGTCGTAGACGAGGATGCGGTCGGGCAGCGCCATCGCGGTGGGAAGGCGCATGAGCCCGCCCTGGCTCGAGCGGTTGGCGATGAGGCATTCGGTGACGAACCCGCCGTCGGCGCCGATCACCTTGCCGGAGCGCAGCCGGGTGCGTCGGCGCACGGTCGCGCGGCGCTCGCCGCCCGAGATCACCGGCTCCCGCAAGACCGCATAGGTGAACTCGTCGTGGGCGGCGCCGCCGGCCGCCACCTTGCGCGCCGAGACGGTGGGCGGCGTCATCGCCTGAGCAGCCTCGGCGCTGCCGCGGGGACCCGGGCGGCGCGTCCCGCCGCGCGGCGCGGCAGCCGGGCTTCCGCCACGGCGCGGGCCAGGAGGTTCAACCCACCGGCTCTGTCGAGCACGGGCTCCTCGAAGATCACGGCCCGCACCGCGACGTCGCTGTCGCGCGCGCCGAGCAACAGGTCGAAGAAGACCGACACGACGGGGTGCCGGAACTCCAGCCCCAGCGTCACCAGCGGCAGGCTGTCCCACGCCATGTCGACGCCGGCCGACCAGGCGGAGGTCAGGGTTCCATGTTTGAAGAACAGCTCCGCCGACGACTGGATCAGGTCTTCGATGGCGCCGTGGGATCCGAAGCGGATGAAGCTCACCAGGTCGACCGGGTCGATGGTGCGCAGGTCCGCCGTGACCTCGCGCAGGCTGTCGGTCAACACGGCCGCGTAGGCGCCGTCGTCGGGTTGGGCAACGTAGGTCAATGCATCACCGTCGAAGCATAGGATGGCGGGCGGCGCGTGTCGCGCGACTGGACGTAGTGGATCACTTCCGCAACAGCCTTATAGAATTCGGGAGGGATCAGCTCACCCACCTCGACAAGGTCGTACATCGACCTTGCCAGGGGCTTGTTCTCGATCACCATGATGCCGTTCTGCGCCGCGATGTCGCGGATCCGGAGCGCCAGGATGTCCTGCCCCTTGGCGATCACGACCGGGGCGCCGCCCTCCTCGCGCTTGTAGCGGAGCGCGATGGCGAAATGGGTCGGGTTCGCGATGACCAGCGTGGCGCGCGGGATGTCGGCCATCATGCGGCGGCGGCGGCGGTCGAGCGCCAGGGAGCGGCGCTTGGCCTTGACGAGCGGGTCGCCCTCGCTCTGCTTGTGCTCGTCCTTGATCTCCTGGCGCGTCATCATCATGCGCTTGCGCCATTTCACGCGCGTCCAGGCGTAATCCGCCACGGCCACGAGCAGGAAGGCGGCCGTCGTGCCCGACAGGAGCTTCACCAGGAGCGCCAGGATGCGGTCGGGGATGACGGAGGGCGAGACGAACAGCGTGTCCGCCACCGTGTCGCGCTCCGATTGGAACACCAGGGCCGCCACGAGCCCCATGGCGACGAGCTTGAACAGGCTCTTGGCGAATTCGATGGCGCCGGTCTTGCCGATCAGCCGGTTGAGGCCGGCCATGGGCGAGATCTTGGACAGCTTCGGCGCGATGCGGTCGAGCACCACCGACGGGGCATTCTGGGCGAACGACACCGCGAGCCCCGCCACGACGAAGATCGTGAAGACCGGCACCACGAAGCTCGCCGCCGCGCCCATCAGCACCCCCAGGAGCTCGCCGGCGTCGGCGCCGTTGTTGAGCCGCCATCGGGCCGGATCCTCGAAGAGGTGCGCCAGCGTGTCGGCGAGGCGCGCGGCGCCGTCCCGCAGCGTCAGCGAGCAGATCGCCAGCGTGGCGACGAGGGCGCCGAGCAGCGCCGCATCGCGCGAGACCGGCAGGTCGCCCCGCTCGGCCGCGTCCCGGAGCTTCTTCTCGGTGGGCTCGAAGGTCTTGCCGTCGTCGTCCGCGGCCTCGCTCATCGGCGCCGCCTATGTGGGGCGGGACCGCCCATCTCAGGCGGCCTCGGCGGCGAGTTCGAGTTCGCCGGCCGAGGCCAGCTGCAGCACCGTGGTCGAGATGGCGCGGCGAGCGGCGGCGATCTCCTTGGCGGAGCCGCCCTCGGAGGTCAGCTCGTTTTCGATCAGGCGGCGGGCGCGGGCGCCGAGCGCCGACAGGACGCCGTCGCGGAAAGTGGCGTCGGTGCCGCGCAGCGCCATGGTGATCTGCTCGGTCGACACGCGGTCGAAGAGCACGCTCTTCGACTTCTGCGGGAGGTTCACGACGTCGTTGAAGCTGAACATCTTGGAGCGGACCGCCGCGACGTCCACGGGCTTGGTCTCTTGGATGGACGACAGGACGTCCTCGGCCTGGTCGGGCTCCATGCGGTTCAGGATGTCGGCGACGCGCCCCTGCGTGTTCGAGCCCGCGTCCCGCGGGGGGCCGTTCAGGAGGTCGTCGCGCAGCTTGTTCTCCAGGATCTTCACCGTGGCGTCGCTGACCGGCCGCAGCCCCAGCATGCGGCGGGTGAGCGCGCTGCGCTGCTCGCGCGACAGGATGGCCAGCGTCTTGGCGGCGGCCTCCGGGGTCAGGCGGGCGAGGATCAGGGCGGCGGTCTGCGGATGCTCCTTGCCCACGTAGGTGGCGAGGTCCGCCTCCGGCAGTCCGGACAGGCGCACCCACGTCGAGGAGTTGGACGAGCCCAGCACGTCCGACATGATCTCGGCCACCTGCTCGGGCGGCAGCACGCCGCCGAGCAGGCTCTCGACCTCGGCCGCCGTGCCCCTGAGGTCGACGCCGCGGGAGAACTGCTGGGCCAGCTCCTCGACGAGGCCCTCCAGCGCCACGATTGGCACGGCGCCCAGGGCCGCGGCCGAGCGCGTGATGATCTTCAGCTCGCCCGGGTCGAAGTGCTTGAGCAGGCGGCTCGCCAGGGGCTTGCCCATGGCGAGCAGGAGGGCCGCGACCTTTTCGGAGCCGTTGAGGGTCCGATGGTCGTTGAAGGCCGCGATCGCGGTCGACATGGCGCGCCCCGCCGTCAGTTCTTGGCGGCTTGGCCGACGATCTCGGTCAGCGACACGCCGAGACGATCGCTGTCGCCCTCGATCACCGTCATGTCGCCCCGCGCGATGATGCGGCCGTTGACCACGATGTCGACGGCCTGGCCGACGCGATGGTCGAGCGGGATCACGGCGCCGCGGCCGAGCTTCATCAGGTTGGCCATCGGCATGGTGGTGCCGCCGAGGACGACCTGGACCGACAAGGGGATGTCGAGGATGGCGCCGAGGTTGGGGGTCGGTTCGAGGGGCGAGATGGCTTCGTCGAACGACATCGGGCGGACACCTGGCTGAGTGGTCGGGGGATCGGGCGGCGTGTGGCGAGCCGCCCCTCTCCCTGACACTAGGGTGCCATGCTTGCGCGAGGGTCGCGCCGACCCTCGACATCCTCATGCGCCGGACCGGGACGGCGCCCGCCCCGGAAGCTCAGGTGAACAGCGACCGCAGCTGGCCGATGAGGAAGGAGCGCCGCGTCTCCGACAGTTTGGCGAGGAAGGTCTCGGCCCAGCGGTCGATGTCGTTGCGCGAGATCCGCTCGAACATGACGTCGAAGCGCGCCCGCCGCTCGTCGAGCGGCATCTCCAGCGCGGCGCGCATCGCCTGCGCCATGCCCTCCGTCTCGTGCGGGTTGACGATCAGCGCGGAATCGAGTTCCGCGGCGGCGCCGGCGAATTGCGACAGGACCAGGACGCCCGGGTCCTCGGCATCCTGCGACGCGACATACTCCTTGGCGACGAGGTTCATGCCGTCGCGCAACGGCGTCACCAGGGCGGCGGCGGCGACGCGGAAGATGCCCGCCAGCGCGGTGCGCGGGTACGAGCGGTTGACGTAGCGGATCGGCGTCCAGGCCGCCTCGCCGAACTCGCCGTTCACCGCGCCGACGAGCCGGTTCACGTCGTCCGACATGTCGCCGTATTCGGGGATGTCCGACCGGCTCTTCGGCGTGACCTGAAGGTAGGTGACGCGGTTGCGCCAGTCCGGCGCTGTCTCGAGGAAGTGGCGATAGCCCTCGATCCGGTGGACGATGCCCTTCGAATAGTCGAGCCGGTCGACCCCCACCACGAGCTTGCGGCCGAGCAGGCTGTCCTTGAACTCCCGGGTGAAATGCGAGTCCACCGCCTCGACCGCGGTGGCGGCATAGTCTTTCGTCTCGATGCCGACCGGGAAGGCGCCGATCCTGACCACCCGGCCGTCGAGCGCGTAGGACGTGCCGTCGCGTCCCTGGTGGGCTCCCGTCATGGCGAGGTAGCGCCCGTAATTGTTGCGGTCGTTCTCGGTCTGAAAGCCGACGAGGTCGTAGTGGGAGAGCGCCCCGATGCTCTGCTCCTGTTTGGGGATCGTGAAGAGCAGGTCGGCGGGCGGGCAGGGGATGTGGAGGTAGAAGCCGATCGGGTTGTCGAAACCGCGCGACCGCAGTTCCCGCGCCAGCGGGATCAGGTGGTAGTCGTGGACCCAGATGACGTCGTCGGGCTTGAGGAGCTTCGCCAAGTGGTCGGCGAAGAGGCCGTTGACCCGCAGGTAGCCGGTCAGGTCGGACCGGTTGAACTCCGCGAGATCCACCCGGTAATGCAGGATCGGCCACAGGACCCGGTTGGCGAAACCGTTGTAATATTCCTGGAAATCGGCGGTCGACAGGTCGGTCACCACGTAGGTGACGTTGTCGCGCTCGGCGGTCTCCGGCTCGACCGCCGGGCCGTCGTCGACCTTGCCGCTCCACCCGAACCAGAGTCCCGGCCGCGACTTCAGCGCCGCGTGCACCGCCACCGCCAGGCCGCCCGGCGGGGGCGGGTGGCCGGGCTCCGGAACTGTGACCCGGTTCGATACGATGACCAGTCGGCTCACCAACGGTCCTCCCAGCTCTGCGACAGCCGCATCGCCGAGTTGATGATGCCCGCCATCGAGTAGGTCTGCGGGAAGTTGCCCCACAATTCGCCGGTCGCGGCGTGGAGGTCCTCGGACAGGATGCCGAAGGCGTTGCGGTGCTTCAGCACGTCCTCGAAACGCTCACGCGCCTCCTCCAGCCGACCGACCATCGCCAATGCGTCAATGTACCAGAAGTTGCACACCAGGAAGGCCGTGTCGGGCAGTCCGAAGTCGTCGGCGACCGTATAGCGCATGATGCGCCCGTCCTGCATCAGCTCCCGGCCGATGAGGTCGAGGGTCTTCAGGAAGCGCGGGTCTTGGGCATCGATGAAGCCGATCTCGGGGAGCAGCAGCACGCTGGCGTCGAGCTGCGGCAACCCCCAAGCGCCGACGATCGCCTGACGCTCCTCGCTCCAGGATTCGGCCAGGATGCGCTCCTTGATGCGCGCCGCCTCGGCGGTCCAGTCGGCCTTCTCGGGCTGGAGGCCGAGCCGCCCCGCGATGCGGCCGAGCCGGTCGCAGGCGGCCCAGCACAGCACCGCCGAATATGTATGGGTGTGCTGGCGGCCACGGAACTCCCACAGGCCCGCGTCGGGTTCGAAGGCGTATTTCGCCGCCTGCCGCCCCAGCATCTCGAGGCGCCGGAACAGCGCCTCGTCGCCCATCTTCGGGAGGCGCTCGTCGACGAACATCTGCGTCGCCGCCATCACCACCGAGCCGTAGCCGTCGTGCTGGATCTGGTTGACGGCATCGTTGCCGACGCGTACCGGCGCGTGATTCTTGAATCCCCTGAGGTTCGGGGCGATCCACTCGGGGAGGGGCGTCCCCGGGATGATGCTGTGGACCGGCTTCAGGTGAGCCGCCTGGTCGAAGGCGATGTTGGTCGTGTAGTTGATGTAGGATTCCATCGTCTGGGTCGCGCCGAGGCGGTTCAGCGCGTGGACGACGAAGAAGGCGTCCCGCACCCAGCAGTAGCGATAGTCCCAGTTGCGGATCGACCCCTCCGATTCGGGCAGCGACGTCGTGTGGGCCGCGATGATGGCGCCGGTCTCCTCGTAGGAGCAGAGCTTCAGCGTGATGGCCGAGCGCGCCACCGCCGCCTGCCATTCGAACGGCAGGGCGAGGTAGCGGGTCCAGTCGAGCCAATAATCGCGCGTCTGCTCCTGGAACTCGCGCCCGGTGTTCTCCAGCGACGAGCGGAAAGGCTCGTCGGGACCGAAGATCATGGTCACGGGCTTGGTGAGGGCGAAGCTCGTCTCCTGCTCGATATAGGAGAGCGGCGCGTCGGTGTTCAGCCGAACGACGTGGTCGCCGCCCGAGTAGCGGATGTGGTTCGATCCCAGGGCCTTCTCGACGACGGGGCGGCCGTAATCGTAGGTCGGCCGCACCCGGATCGTGACGCGCGGCAGGCCGGCCAGCGGCTCGATGCGGCGCACGATCTGGGCGGGGCGGAAGATCCGGCCGTATTGCTTGAACCGCGGCGCGAAATCCGTGACCCGGACGACACCGCCGTCCCGGTCGGTGAGCACCGTCTCGACGATGGCGGTGTTGCGCAGGTAGGCGGCGCTCGACGAGACCTGGTCGGCCAGCACCACGTCGGTGAAGCCCTTCTCCTCGTCCCCCGCGAGAAGCCCGGAGAACACCGGATCGGAGTCGAAGCGCGGCGCGCACCACCACACGATGCGGGCATTGGTGTCGATCATCGCGGCGACGTGGCTGTTGCCGATCAAGGCGTAGTCCATGTTGCGGGCGTTCGTCATACCGTCACTCTCTCCGATCGGTCGATGTCGGCCAGCCAGCGTCGCACGGCGGCCGGGTCGCTGAAGGTGGCGAGGACGCCCGGGAGGGCGTGGCTCACCGAATAGGCGAGGCCCCCGCGGTCGCTGACGGCGACGAACCCCGGGGCGTCCGTCACGTCGTCGCCGATGAACACCGGGCGACGCCCGGCGAACGGAGGCCGGCGCATGAACTCCGCGATGGCGGCACCCTTGTCGATGTCGGGGCGCTTCAACTCGTAGACGAAATGGCCCGGCATGATCACGAGCCGCTGGTCAACCCGGGCGGCGACGAAGAGTTCGAGAGCCTCACGCAGCCGTGACCCCGTGTCCGGGGCGGCCCGGTAATGGACCGCGAAGGAGAAGCCCTTGTTCTCGACCAGCGACTCGGGGAAGGCCAGGAGGAGGTCGAGCAGGTCGTCCCACACCTGGACGGGGATCGGCTGGGCCTTGGTCCAGCGCGTGCCTTCGCCCTGGCCGAAGCGGAACTCAGCGCCGTGGACGCCGCTCGCCTTGAGGTGCAGCGGCTCGAACAACCGGTCGAGCTCCGCGATGGAGCGGCCGCTGATGAGCGCGAGGGCGCCACCGAAGACCGACTCGGCGCCGCGCAGGGCATCGATGAGGCTCGGCGGCACTCGCACGGAGGTCGGCGTCGGCGCGATGTCGATCAGCGTCCCGTCGACGTCCAGAAACAGGCAGGCGTCGGTCGGCGGTGGCTCGGGCATCATCCATCAGGCTCGCGTGTTCCAAATCGTCGACGCGGGGACGCCCGCCGACGCCCTGCCGGCTCTCGCAAAACGTGGGCCAATGAGGGAAGTTCCGTTGTCAAGCTCGAGCCTCGGCCGGGCCGCGCCGCCCGGTGCCGAAGAGGCGTTCGGCCTCCTCGATCAGGGCTTTCAGCCGTGCCGCGTCGGAGGGTGGCGTCGTTCCGGGATGGTGCGGTGCGGGAACCATCGCCTCCGCGATGACGTTCGATCAGGTGCCCGCCAGTCGATCTCGAGCCCGGAAGCGTCCATGCGTATCGCGCAAATCGCCCCCCTGATGGAGAGTGTCCCGCCGCGGCTCTACGGGGGCACCGAGCGGATCGTGTCCTGGTTGACCGAGGAACTGGTCCGCCAGGG
Source organism: Lichenihabitans sp. (assembly GCA_965214345.1). Taxonomy (GTDB): domain Bacteria; phylum Pseudomonadota; class Alphaproteobacteria; order Rhizobiales; family Beijerinckiaceae; genus Lichenihabitans. The sequence continues at coordinate 855,645 of CBDCBJ010000002.1, forward strand.
TCACGACGTGACGCTGTTCGCGAGCGGCGACTCGATCACGGCCGCCAACCTCGTTCCGTGCACGAGCGAAGCCATCCGCCTGTCGGAGACCATGAAGGACTACCTCCCTCATACCCTGATGATGGCCGAGCGGGCCCACCGGCTCGCCAGCGCGTTCGATGTGCTGCATTTCCACGTCGACATGTTCCACTTCCCGCTGTTCCGCGGCATGCCCCACAAGACGGTGACGACGCTGCACGGGCGGCAGGATCTCCCGGACCTGTGGCCGTTCTACCGTGCGTTTCCCGAGATGCCGCTCGTGTCGATTTCGGACAGCCAGCGTGCTCCGATCAGCGATGCCAATTTCGCCGGCACCGTCCTGCACGGCCTGCCGGTCGATCTCCACCGCCCCTCCTACGATCCGCGCGGCGGCTATCTGGCGTTCCTCGGCCGGATCTCGTCGGAGAAGCGTCCGGACCGGGCCATCAAGATCGCCCGCGCCCTCGGCATCCCGTTGAAGATCGCCGCCAAGGTCGACAACGCCGACCGCAAATACTTCGAGACGGTGATCAAGCCTCTGCTCGAAGAGGGCGGCGACGTCGAGTTCATCGGCGAGGTGGACGAGCGCGCCAAGACCAAGTTCCTCGGCGAGGCCCGGGCGTTGCTGTTCCCGATCGACTGGCCCGAGCCTTTCGGGCTCGTGATGATCGAAGCCATGGCGTGCGGGACGCCCGTCCTGGCCTTCCGACACGGCTCCGTCCCGGAGGTGATCGACGACGGCGTGACGGGCCGGATCGTCGGATCGATGGACGAGGCCATCGCGGCCGTGCCCCAGGTGCTGGCTCTGGATCGCCGCAAGGTGCGTCAGCGGTTCGAGGACAGGTTCACCGTCGAGCGCATGGCGCGTGACTACGTCGGCCTCTACGCGAAGCAGATCGCTCTCGGGAACGCGACGGTCTCGATGCTGCCGGGCCGACCCGTCCTCGACCTCGGCGGCGTCCTGCGCGTCCGCAACAACACGGCGCAGTGAGGCTCGCGTCGGGTCACCTGCGCGTCGACCTCCTGAACCGCGTTCGGCGAGAGGTTACCGGGCCGCGACGTGCCGCCGGCGGACCTCCGCGCCGTCAGCCCTCCTGACCGGGACGCTCTATCCGACATGACCGACGCCAAGGAAGCCGCATCGCCCCGCGACACGGGGGATGCGCCCGCAGATCCCACCGAGAAAACTCCGTTCTACATCCCGGCGACCGAATCGGCGGCGCGCCCGCGCCACACGCTGAAACACGCCGACACCTTCGCGGTGTTCGACAGTTTCGGCGACATCGGCGCCTCGGCAGGCGGTCCCGACGGCCTCTTCGATCACGACACCCGCTACCTGTCGCGGTTCGAGATGCTGCTCGCCGGCACCCAGCCCCTGCTGCTGGGATCCGGGGTGCGCGACGACAACCTGACCCTCAGCGTCGATCTCACCAATCCGGACGTCTATCGCGACGGGCACATCGTGATGCCCAAGGACACGGTTCATGTCGTGCGTACCACGTACCTGTGGGGCGGTGCGGCACACCAGCGGATCCACGTGTCCAACTACGGTGCCGGCCCGCTCGACTTCACCATGACGTTCGTCTTCGGTTGCGACTTCTCGGACCTGTTCGAGGCTCGCGGCATGCGCCGCGAGAGGCGGGGCACCGTGACCGAGGCGGTGGCGAGCGACTCCGTCGTCTTCGTCTACACGGGCCTCGACCGGCTCGAGCGGCGGGCGGTGCTGCGGTTCCAACCGGCCCCGCGCCGCCTCGTCCACGGGGCTGCGACCTTCGAGCTGTCGCTGGCACCGGGCGCTTCGGAGACGATCACGTTTTCGGCCGAATGCTCGGGGGTGGAGAGCGCCAAGACGGTCGACTTCCGCCAGGGCCTGATGGCGGCCAACCGCCAGGAAAAGACGCTGACCCGTGGCGTCGTGACGGTGGAATCGTCGAACGAGATCTTCAACGAGGTCATGTGTCGCTCGACCGCCGACCTCTACATGCTGGTCACCGACACGCCGCAGGGCCTCTACCCCTACGCCGGCATCCCCTGGTACTCGACCACCTTCGGGCGCGACGGCATCATCACGGCGATCCAGATGCTGTGGATCGACCCCAAGGTGGCGAAGGGCGTGCTGGCGCGCCTGGCCCATTACCAGGCGAAAGACTACGACGCCGCGGCCGATGCCGAGCCCGGCAAGATCCTGCACGAGATGCGGGGCGGCGAGATGGCCTCGCTGAAGGAGATCCCCTTCGGCCTCTACTACGGCTCGATCGATTCCACGCCGCTCTTCATCGTGCTGGCGGGCCTCTATCACGAGCGGACCGGCGACCTCGACACCATCCGGGCGTTGTGGCCGGCGATCGAGAGCGGCTTCGCCTGGATGGACGGCCCGGGCGACCGCGACGGTGACGGGTTCCTCGAATATGCCCGTGCCGACGACAAGGGCCTGCAGAATCAGGGGTGGAAGGATTCGCACGACGCCGTCTTCCACGCCGACGGGACTCTCGCCGAAGGTCCCATCGCGCTCGTCGAAGTCCAGGGCTATGCCTATGCGGCGCGCGACCACGGCGCCCGACTGGCGGCGGCGCTCGGCCATGGCGACCGCGCCGCGGCACTGACGGCCCAGGCCGAGGCGATGCGGGACAGGTTCGACGCGGCCTTCTGGTGCGACGAGATCGATCTCTACGCGATCGCGCTCGACGGCCGGAAGCGGCCATGCCGCGTCCGGACGTCGAACGCCGCCCATGTGCTCTGGACCGGCATCGCCAAGCCGGAGCGTGCCGCCCGCATCGCCGCCGAGGTCGTGACGCCGAAGTTCCTGTCGGGGTGGGGGGTGCGCACGCTGGCGGTCGGCGAGCCGCGCTATAACCCGATGAGCTACCACAACGGCTCGGTCTGGCCGCACGACAATTCCCTCATCGTCTGGGGCCTCGCGCGCTACCGGTTGAGGGAGGCGGCCGAGAGGGTGTTCGAAGCGCTCTTCGCGGCGTCGAACTACTTCGACTCCCGCCGGCTGCCCGAACTCTTCTGCGGGTTCCGCCGGCAGCGGGGTGCCGCGCCGACCCTCTACCCGGTGGCCTGCGCGCCCCAGGCCTGGGCGGCGGGCACGCCCTTCCTGCTGTTGCAGGCCTGCCTCGGCCTCGAGTTCGACCCGACCACGAAGGCCATCTGCTTCCGCAACCCGCGCCTTCCCTCCTTCGCGGACGAGATCACCCTGCGGAACCTCGGTTTCGACGGCGCCAAGGTCGACGTGACGCTGCGCCAGGTCGGCGAGCATGCGGCGCTGAGGGTGCTGAGCAACACCGGCCGCGTCGAAGTGTCGATGCTGCTCGATTGAATGTGACGGCGCGAGGTGGTGTGCAGGGTCGCGAGGACGCGATCCGGACGGGCTCGTTCGGCGATGGTGGGCAGCATGACGACGACTTCGGCCTCGATCCGCCCGCTCCTCCTCGTCCTGTCCTGCCCGGTGCTGGTGCTCCTCTGCATCGCCTTCGTCGACCGCGACGCCGCCACGCTGTCCCATGCCGATTTCGCGGGACGCAACGGCGTCTTCATCTCCCTCACCCACATCGTGGACCCGATCCCGCCGCTGGCCGTCCTGGGCTTCGCCGGGGCGGGGATCGCCGTCCTGCTCGGCTGGCGGCCCGGTCCCGTGGGGCGTGCCCTGATCGCCTGCTGCCTCGCCGTTCTCGTCGCCATCGCCATCAAGGATGAGCTCAAATACGCCTTCGGGCGGCTCTGGCCCGAGACCTGGGTCGACAACAACCCGTCCTGGATCCACGACGGCGCCTACGGGTTCTTCCCGTTCCATGGGCGGCAGGGCTGGTTCTCGTTCCCGTCCGGCCACACCACGCTGATCACCGCGCCCGTGGCGGCGCTCTGGGGCCGTCTGCCGCGATGGCGCCCCGTGCTGGCGATCCCCGTCGCCCTGGTGATGGTGGGCCTCTTCGGGGCCGATTACCACTTCGTCGGTGACATGGTGGCGGGGCTCTATCTCGGCGCCGTCTGCGGGGCCGGGTCGGCGGCCCTCCTGTCGAAGCTGCCCGGCCCGGCCGCCGCGACAGCGGCGCCCTGACCGAACCCGCGAGAGGCCGCGTGTCCCGCTCCCCCATCCGACGGCCCGCGTCGTCGCCCGTCCGACGCGGCACGATCCGTGCCCCGGGTTCGGACCTCCGCAAGCTTCCCATCGGCCTCGATCCGTCCGGCATCAACGTCGCCGAGGGGCTCCGCGCCGCCGTGGCGTCGGGTGCCGTCCTGATCCTCAACATCTGGGTCCAGTCGCCGGCCCTGCTCTTCGTCGCCTTCGCGGCGAACCTCGCCTGCTTCTGCGACGTCGGCGGCGCCCTGCGCGACCGCGTGCCGGCGCTCACGTTCTTCACCCTGGCGGCCGCCGTGCTGTGGAGCGGCCTCGGCCTGCTCCACGGCTTCGGCCTGCCGCTGCTCCTGCCCGTCACCGGCCTCGTGGTGTTCTGCAACGCGATGGCGCGCGTCTGGGGCGTGCGGGCGATGGCGATCGGCAACGTCCTCACCGTCGTGCTGGCGCTCGCGGTCGACCGCGCCATCCCGCCCGCCGAGGCCCTGGTCCTCTTCGCCGCCTTCCTGGTCGGCGGCGCCTGGGCGGTGCTGATGACGGTCGGCATCTGGCGCATCCATCCCGAGCGGGCGGGCAGCCGCATGGTGGCGGCCAATTGGCGTGCCCTCGCGGTGTTCGCCCGCGACCTCGGCGACGTGCTGCGCGGCGCGGCGGGCGTCGCCGAGACCGGCCGGACCCTCGCGGACTTCGAGGCCCATGCCCGACGCCACCGCCGCGCGCTCCGCGACGCGCTCGAAGAGACCCGGACGGCGCTCGCCGCCATGGCGCGGCCCGCGGGGCTCGCAGGCTCGGTCGTGGCGCGCAACATCCTCGCCGTCGAGGACCAGGACAGGATCTTCGGCGCGCTGATCGCGCTGTCGGACATGCTGGAATACGCCGAGGGCGAGGCCGTCGCGCTGGCTGCGGCCCGCATGCTGCGCCGGCTGCGCCCGATGCTCGACCTCGCCGGCCGGACCGATGTGGCCCGTCTCAGGGGCATCGAACCCGCGCTCGGCCGCCTCTCGGCCGCGGCGGCGGGCCATCCGGCGCTCGCCGACATCGCCGCCGTGCTGTCGGACCGCCTGCGCGTCGCCTATCGCCTGCGGGACGAGGACATCGGCGCCGTGGCGCCCGATCCCGCACCGGCGCGCGGCGCGGGGCTCGACGCCTGGGTGGCGCCGCTCAGGGCCAATTTCACCTGGTCGTCCGCCATCCTGCGGCACGCGGTCCGGGCCGCCGTGCTGACGGTGGCGGCCGTGGCCATCTCGCTCACTTGGTGGAGCGTCTATTCGCATTGGCTCACCATCACGGTGGCGCTGACCATGCAGCCCTATTTCGCCGCCACCTGGCAGCGGGCGCTGGAGCGCATCGGCGGCACGGTGCTGGGCGCCCTCATCGGCGGCGCGCTGGCGTTCTTCCCCCAGACGGCGCTCGTCGACTCGCTCCTGATGGTGCCGCTGTCGATCATCGGTTTCTCGGTGCGGCAGGTGAGCTACGGCGCCTACGTGGCCTGCCTGACGCCGCTCGTCGTGATCCTGTTCGACGTCGCCGAGCCCGGCCATGCCGAGTGGCTGATCGCCACGATGCGGACGCTCTACACCGTCGGCGGCGGCGTGGTGGCGGTGGCGGCCTGCACCCTGCTCTGGCCGTCCTGGGAGCCGGACCGCACCGCCCAGGGGCTGCGCGACGCGCTGCGGGCGCATGCCCGCTTCGCCGCGGCGGTCTGCGCGCTGCGGGCCGGGGGAGGCGACCCCGGCGAGGTCGAGAGGATGCGCCGCGCCGCCGGCGTCGCCAGCAACAACCTCGAAGCCTCGCTGTCGCGCGCCCTGCAGGAGCCGGGGCGCGCCCATCGCCGGAGGCTCGAGACCATCCTGGCGGCCGATGCCGGCCTGCGCCGCCTCGGCGGCGCCCTCATCGCGCTCCAGCACGACACCCATGCCGGCGACGGTCTCGCGGAGGATGGCTGGGCCGCCTGGAGCCGCTGGGTGCCCGACGCGCTGGAGCAGATGTCGTCGTCGGACCGCGCGCCGGCCGCGCCGCCGCCGCCCGCGCCGGTCGCCGGCACGCTCGCCCGCATCGGCCGCGTCGTGGCGGTCCTCGGCGACATCCTGGCGGAGGGTGCCGCCGCGGACGCGCCGGCGGTGACCGTCGCCGCAACCGCCGGACCCGGCGTTCGTTGACCGGTCGAAGCACCACGGAGACACCGATGCCGACCATCGCGCCGACCCGCCGTCGTACGGCCTCCGACGCGGCACTCCGGCCTTCCGTCGGGGTCGCGACGCTCGCCATCCTGCTCTGCGGCCTGGCCGCCGCGCCGCCGTCCCTCGCTCAGTCGAAGCTCCCGCGGCCTGCCGTCCCTCAGACGACGCCGGCGGTGCCGGCCGATCCGCCCGCCCAGAGCGACGAAGGGGGCGCCGGTTACCTGCCCGGCACACAGTTCCAGCGCAAGCTCGACGGCGGTCCCGGCTTCGTCTGTACCGCCACCAACGCGCTGCACGATCAGCAATGCACGGCGAGTTGCCGGGCGGGCGAGACCGCCGATTGCATCGACGCCGACGGCAGTGGAGCGCCGAGCTGCAACTGCACCAAAGGTTGACGCTTCGACGCCGCGCCATTCACCTTAACAGATCGTCAACCCCGGTGAGGTTCAATCGGGGAGCGTCGATGGCGTGTCGCCGATGGCCTCGCCGTCGGTGAGGCGGTTCGGCAACAGTGTGGGTTTTCTTTGTCGGCGTCCGCAGTTGAGCCGCATTGAACCCGCATTCGTGGTTCGAGACCCTCGACGGCCGACCGGCTCTGCTTCAGGTGACATGCGCGCGATGACGAAGGTGATGAGATTTCGCGGCTCCGACGTCGTCGGCCAGGCTTCGCGCCCCCGCGCCGTCTCCGCGCGCCGGGCCGCGCTGCCGCTCGTCGTGCTGGTGGGCCTGGGCCTCGCCGGCTGCGAGACGGCCGGATCGGTGGGCACCGTGGGGCTCGGCCTCGCCGAGGTGACGCCGCGGTCCAAGGACACGTCGGTCAACATCGCCTCGCTGTCGGATGTCGTGGCGCGCAACCCGCAGGACGCCGAAGCCTACAACACGCGCGGCGCCGCCTACGCCCGGCAGGGCGACTTCGACAAGGCCGTCGGCGATTTCACCAAGGCGGTGGCGATCGACCCCAACAACGCCGCCGTCTTCACCAACCGCGCCCTGGCCTACCGCCAATCGGGCCGCAACGACCTCGCCCTCGCCGACTTCAACCACGCGCTCCAGGCCAATCCGAACCACGCGCCCGCCTATCTCGGCCGAGGCAACCTGCTGCGCGTCCAGGGCAACCTCGACGGCGCCATGTCGGACCTCGACCAGGCGATCAAGCTGAACTCCGAAGGCCAGCAGGGTGCCCAGGCCTTTCACGCCCGCGGGCTGATCCACCAGAAGCGCGGCGAGCAGACGGCGGCGGTCACCGATTTCGACAACGCCATCGATCGCGACCCCTTCGCCGCGGCTCCCTACCAGGCCCGCGCCCAGAGCCTGACGGCGGAGGGCAAGTTCGAGCAGTCGATCGAGGACTACAACGCCGCCCTCAACGTCGATTCCAAGAACGCCGACGCCTGGGCGGGTCTCGGCGTCGACTACGAGAAGATGGGCAATCGGTCGAAGGCGCAGGAATCCTTCGCCCGCGCCAAGAGCATCGACCCCGACAACCGCATCGCCAGCGACGGCCTGTCGCGCATGGGACGGGCCTGACCCAAACAGCGCTCTTCACGCCTGTTCGAGTTCCGTCGTCGCCCCGTTGCCGACGGGTTCGCTCATCCCGCGGCTCTCGCCACGGCTTCGCTCGGCGGGCCGGCTGTCGGGGCCTGTGACGGCGACCGGCGCCTCGACCTCGTGCACGTCGACCGACACCGTCATGCCGACATAGTCGGCGGCGTTGCCGAAATAGCTGCCCTGCAACGGGATCGCCTGCCGCGGGTCGCGGGCCACCGCCACGCGGATGAGGTCGCGGTTGCCCACGATGCCGTTCGTGGGGTCGAACTCCACCCAACCGGCGCCCGGCAGGTAGACCTGGCACCACGCATGGGTGTTGCCGCCGCCGAGGTGTTCCTCGGTGCTGTCGCGCGGGACGTAGAGGTAGCCCGACACGAATCGCGCCGCGAAGCCGAGTGCGCGCACCGCCTCCATCATCAGCACGGCAAAGTCGCGGCACGTCCCCTTGCCGCTGGTCAGCGTCAAGAGGGGATCCTGCGTGCCCCGCTCGAACCGCTTCGAATAGGTGAAGCTCTCCTTGATGGCGTAGGTGAGAGTCATCAGGAGTTCACCCGTGTCGGTGCGCTGGCCATAGCGCACGAAGCGGCGGACCCATCGGTCGAGCTGGTGGTCGGGGTCGAGGTACTGCCGCTCGATCAGCCGCGAGATGTCCGGCCGTTCCTCCGCCCCGTAGGTGAAGGGATAGGTCTTGGCGTAGTCCTCGATGATGAAGTCGGGCGCGTTGGACGGCGTGTGGTCGAGCACGATGTTGGTGTCGAACACGAGTTCCTTCGCCTCGCTGGCGAAACTCGCCACCGCGACGCAATTGCCGAACACGTCATGGAACCAGCGCACGCGCTTGGGTTCGGGCGAGATCTTCATCTCGGAGGAGATGAGGCGCTGGTCGTAGCTGTCACGGGGGCGGAACATCAGCCGGTGCTCGCCGAAGCGGACCGGCGCCTTGTACTCGTATCGCGTGATGTGCCGAACCGAGAGAACCGTCATCCGATGTCCGTGCAAACGCCCGCCCGCAGGATGACACGGACACGTGTCCGGTGCATCCCCGCGCCCCGCGCGGGATCCCCGGCTCGCGTGCCTCGCTGAGGCGCGCCGAGGCCGGGGTTCGAAGGCCCTACCGCAATTCGCCCAGCGCGGAAAGAGACGCGGAGGCGATGCGGGTGGAGGCCGCCGCGGCGGTCAACCGCGCGAGAGGACCGGCATGGGTTGGCCCCCGTCCATCCGATCCGACGAGAATCGCCCCGTGGAGCTGTGGGTGAAACTCGCCGGCTCCGTCACCTCCTCGGTGATCACGTCGAAGCGGCCGAGGATGGCCGAGCCGAAAGCCGTCGAGATCGCGACGTCCGTGGCGTCGCGGCCCCGCGCCATGACGATCCGTCCGATGCGCGGCTTGTTGTGACGGGCGTCGAACGTGTACCAGCGGCCGGACAGGTAGACCTCGAACCAGGCGCTCCAGTCCATCGGATCGGGGACCTTCGGCACGCCGATGTCGCCGAGATAGCCCGCGCAATAGCGCGCCGGGATGTTCATGCAGCGGCAGAGGCTGACGGCCAGGTGGGCGAAGTCGCGGCACACGCCGACCTGCTCCTGATGGCCTTCGCTGGCCGTGCGGGTGTTGCGGGCGAGCTGGTAGTCGAAGCGGATCCGGTCGTGGACGTAGTCGACGATCGCCTGGACGCGCGCCCAGCCGCGCGGCGTGCCGCCGAAGAGCTGCCAGGCGATGTCGCCGAGGAGGTCGGTGTCGGCATAACGGCTGGCCATCAGGTAGATCAGCACGTCGTCCGGCAGCCGGTCGATCGGCACCTCCTGGGCGTCCCGGTCGACCTCGTCGGGCAGCCCGCTGTCCTCGACGACGAAGTCGGCCGAGAGCCGGATGTCGCCCGGCGGCACCATGAGGCGGGTGAGCCTGTTGCCGAAATGGTCGAGCACGACGCGGGTCGGGAGGTGCGGGTCCGTGCGCATCACCTGGTCAGTGACGATGTCGCGCTCGCGCGTCGGGTGGACGCTGAGCAGGAACTGCATCGGCACGGCCTGCGGACAATAATAGGAGAGCTCGTATCCACAGCGGATCTTCATGGCGGAACCTCCCATGGGCGATGACGGGCTCGTCTCTGGCGGCGCGTGAGCCGGGCACAGACGATCATGCAAAAAGCGGGCAAACGCCACAGGATGTGAAAGTTCTATGGCGTCGTCCGCACCGCCCGGAACGGTCGGTCGAGGCTGCCGCGCAGGGCGGCGAGCTGGCGGGACAGGGACGCCGAGCATCGCCCGACCTCGTCGCCGACCGCGCGGTCCCGCGCCATCGTCGAGGCTCCGACCCGGAACGCCGCGTAGGCGACCCGCATGAACGCGACGAGGCCGGCATCGCAGGGGTGGCCGCTACGCCGTGCGACGGCGAGGCGCAGCGCCTCGGTCTCGCCGTCGTCGAGGTCCCATTCGATGGCGGCGCCCGCCACGTCCCAGGCGACGTCCTGGCAGCCCACGAGGTCGTGGGCGCAGCAATGGTCGAGCGCGTCGACCTTCAGCGGCAGGCCGGAACCGTCGCCCAGCCATTCCTGCGGGCCGAGCCGCCCGTCGATCGCGACGGGCCGCGACAGGGATTCGAGCGCCTCGACCTGCGGGGCCCAGCGGTCGAGGCCGTCGGCTGCGGCGTCGCCCAGGGCTTCGGCGGTGTTGACGCGCGCCATGGCGAGCAGAACCGCCGGCGAAGCGCCCTCGCCGCCGCGGGCCGGAAAGGTCCGGGCGCGAAAAGCGAGATAGTCGGCGAGGCGGCCGAGCAGGGTGGGTCGGTCGGTGCCGGCGAGGGTGAGCGGGCGGAGGTCGCCGCGCCAGCGCTCGATCAGGAACCCGTGTCGCCAGGCGAGCGGCTCCACGCCGAACCCGGCCTCCGCCAGGCGGCGGGCGCGCTCGTATTTGGCCCGGCCGAAGCTGCCGAGCCCGGTGAAGCGGAGCAGGAAGCCGCCATGCCGCCCGTGCAGCAGGTGTTTCCGCCGCTCGTTCTGGCGATCGACGGCGGGCCACTCGGCCTTGTCGCCATAGTGGTGCCGCCGCCAGCCGCCGCCGGCGACGTCCTCGGGCGGGGCGAGGAGCGGCCCCGTGACGTCGGCCACCCAGGCGCCGAGGCCGCGGCCGGGCGGCCCCGCACCGCCCCAGAGGTCCTCGAAGGCGAGGACGGCGGAGCGCGCCGTCGACCAGAGCCGGCGATGCGCCGCGCTCGCCATCGCGCCCGGGGCGCCCCCGTGGCTCGGCAGGAGCACCAGGCGCCCAGGGGCCACGCCGGCGCCGACGAGGGCGTCGGCCGCGGCCCCCATCGAGCTGCCGGACAGGCCCGGACCTTCGTCGACCACCGCCCAGACCTCGTCCGCCCCGTCGCGCATCGCGGCCGCGACGTCGCGGGCCGGGACGATCGCGCGGGCGAAGGGATGCCCCTGCGGCCGCACGGTGTGGGGCGCGCCGAGACCGAGCGCCGCCGCCGCGCAGGCGCCGAGCGTCGTCCCGATGGAGCGGATCCCGAGGACCCGCGTGGGGCGGGGCGGGCCCAGGGCCGCCGCCGCCGCCCAGAACGCCTCGGGGTAGACGGCGTAATGGGCGAAGCCCTCGGTGCGGCGGACGTCGACGGCTTCGGGGAGCGCCGCCGCCGCGAGAGCCGCGACGGCTTCGGCGACCGCCGGGGTGACGGCGGCCGGGAGGACGGTGAATCCCGTCTCCCAGGATCGCCCCATCACGGCCGCGAGCTCGGTGGCGAGGAACAGCGCCGCGGCTTCGCCGTCCCGCCACCCGGCGTCGGCCAGCCCCTGGGCCAGCTCGCCGGCCGCGAGCAGCGCCGACGTCCAGGCCGCGTGGCGCTCGATCGGCAGGCTCGCCGATGCCGCCTCCGCCAGCCAGCCGCGGACCTCGTCGAGGATCGCCGCCACCGCGACCCGGCGCGCCGCCTTGCCGTAGACGATCAAGGCGGCGCGGCGAGGTGGCGATAGGCGATGGCGGCGAACCGGTCGAAGTCCGGGATGGCCCAGGCCGCGCCGGTGCGGCGCCGGTGCAGGAGGAGCCAGTCGCGCCAGCAGCCGTATTGGGCGGGGCTCGGGGAGACGCGGTCCCGGCGGTCCTTGGCGAGCGTCAGAGCCTCCAGCGGGGCGAAGCCTTCGTCCACCAGCGCCGCAAGGGCCAGGGTGGCGGACCGGCCGATGCCGTGCTCGCAGTGGACGAGGGCGCGGCGACCGGCATCGCGCTCGGCCGCCAGGAACGCGACCCCCCGCTCCAGCATGGGGAGCGTGACGGCGGCGTGGTCGTCCGTCGGCAGGTGGAGGAAGGCGATCCCCTGTGCCTCGAGGATCGCGCGCTCGTCGACGGCCTCGCTGCGGAGGTCCACCACGGCGCCCATGCCTTCGTCGCTGGCGAGCCGAGCCACCTCGGCGTCGGACAGGCGGCCGCCGATCGCCAATCGGGAGGTGATCCAGGTCAGGTTCAAGCCGCGTCCCGGGACGGAGGGGCGGGGACCGGAGCGACGCGAATCGGGCGCGTCGGCGAGGGGCGCGCTGCGACGGACCGGCGGAACCCGCCTCTGTCCCGGCCGTTACGAGGGCGACACGCGCCGTCGTCCTCGAGGCGCATCGGAGGCTCAATCATGACCCAGCATCCCGCAGGCGAATTGTCGATGACGGAACGGGTCCTCTCGACGGGCATCGGGCTCTTCCTCGCCGCCGCGGCCGCGAAGCCTCGGCCCAACAAGGCCCTGAGCGTCCTCGCCCTGCTCGGGGGCGCCGCTTTGGCCTACCGCGGCACCACCGGCTATTGCTCGGTCAAGGCCGCGATCGCCGATCAGCGGCAGTGAAACCAGTCGGCAGGCCGGGTGGGGCCCGCCTGCCGACCGGACGCCTCAAAGCGTCGTCGCGGAGCGGCGGGCGAAGAACCCGTAGACGAATAGCAGGACGATGGCGCCCACGATGGCACCGATGAAGCCCGCGCCCTCGTTGGGGCCGTACCAGCCGATCGCCTGGCCGAGGTAGGTGGCCACCACCGCGCCGATGATCCCGAGGACCGTCGTCAGGATGAAGCCGCTGGGCTCGTTGGGACCCGGCATCAGGAACTTGGCGACGACGCCGGCGAGGAAGCCGATGATGATATAGTAGATGATGGACATGAGGCCGGACTCCGCGCGAGGCCCGAACCTGCTCCCGTGAGCCCCGTCCTCGGCGATGCGACAACGCGACTCGGGGGCGGAAGGTTTGCGCGGCTCTGCGGCCGGACAGCTTTTCGCCCGGCCGCCGCCGGGACGAGGCCGTCCGTCACCAAGGCACCACGTCGTGCTCGAAGTAGAAACCGCCGGTCTGACCGGCTTCGGTCGACTCCGCCAGCCAGACGATCCCGGCCGCTGCCTGCTCCACTGTCCTGTAGCCGGAGTGCCCGTTGAGATCGGTCGCCGTGTACCCGGGATCGGCCGCGTTGACCCTGATGCCGAAGGGGGCGAGCTCCTTCGCGAACGACACGGTCACGGCATTGAGGGCGGATTTCGAGCTGTTGTAGCCGAGGAGATTGACGCCGTAGAACGGGTGCGCCGGGTCGGACAGCCAGCCGAGGGATCCGAGGCCGCTGCTGACCATGACGATGTCGGCCTTGCCGGCGGCTTTCAGCAGGGGCAGGAAGGCCTGGGTCACCCGGATCGGACCGAACACGTTGGTCTCGTAGATGGTGCGGATGTTGGCGACCGGCTGCAGGCTGGGCGGTACCCGCGGGTCGCCGCCCGTCCCGGCATTGTTGGGGATGCCGGCATTGTTGATGAGGACATCGAGCTTCCCGTCTCGCTCCCCGACCAGCGTCGCCGCGGCCTTCACGCTGTCGTCGCTGGCGACGTCGATCGAGAGGCACCTGACGTCGTATCCTTCGCCGCTCAGCCGGTCTGCCGCCGCACCGCCGCGGGCGTCGTCGCGGCTGCCGAGCCAGACCCGGTAGCCCAACCGGCCGAATTGCCGGGCCGTCTCGAAACCGATGCTCTTGTTGGCACCGGTGATCAGCACAGTCTTGCCCGTCATGTCGATCTCCTGCGCGGCCGAGGACCGCCTCCGCCGATGGTGGTCTCCCTAGAGCAGGATTACGCTGGTTCACCAACGCAATCCTGCTCGCTTCCCCAGCCGAGGGCGGCAGGACGGCGTGGGTCCTGTTCCGCTTCGGCGATCTGGCCATCTTCGGGTTGGAGATGCGCGGGTTGCCTGCGTCCGCGAGGCGGGTCGGCAGAGGCGCTCGACGCCGCCGCTCGATCGCCGGGAGTCTCGTGGGCAATTGTCCCACTCGTCCTCGCGCGGCATTGAACGTCTCCGGGGACGCCCTATGGTGGAGGTGTGCCACCGTCGCCGAAAGATGCCCCGCTCGACACCACCAAGCTTCAGGCCGCGCTGGTGCGCGTCCTCAGGCCGATGGTGCGGCTGCTCGTCCGCCGCGGCATCACGTTTCCGGCGCTGTGCGAGATGCTGCGCGAACTCTACGTCAACGTGGCGGAGCACGATTTCCCGTTGGCCGGCAAGGAGCAGACGGACAGCCGCGTCAGCCTCCTGACGGGGATCCATCGCAAGGAGATCCGCCGGCTTCGTGGCGCCGGTGCCCCGGTGAACACCGTGCCGGCGTCCCTGTCGCGGACGAGCCGGATCCTGGCGCTTTGGCTCGCCAGGGTGGACACGACGGACGAGCGCGGGCTGCCGCTGCCGCTGCCGCGCATGGCGCAGGACGACGGTCCGTCCTTCGAGACCCTGGTCGCGTCGGTGACCCGTGACGTGAGGCCCCGCGCCGTGCTCGACGAATGGCTCGACAAGCGCCTGGCGGTGCTGGGCGACGATGACCGGATCACCCTCCTCGACCGGGCTTTCGTGCCCCAGGGCGGCGACGAGCAGCAACTCTACTATTTCGCCCGCAACCTCCACGACCACCTCGCGTCGGCGGTCGCCAACATCTCGGCCGAGGCCCCGCGTTTCCTCGAACGCGCCGTCCACTACGACGGCCTGTCGGAGGCGGTGGCGGCGGATCTCGAGACGCGCTCCCGGGCACTCGCCATCGAGGCCCTGACGGCCGCCAACCGCCAGGCGCACCACGCCTGCGAGACCGATGCGGGGGGCCGGTGGCGCTGGAACTTCGGCGTCTACATCTTCGCCGAGGACGTGCCGCCCGCCGCCGGGCCGGCCACGGCGGACGCGCCGGCGACCGGGACAGCGCCATGACGGCCTCGTGGGGCATCGGCGGGCGGCCGCGAGCCGCGAGGGGCGCCGCGTGAGCGCGTCTCGCATGTTGTCCCGCCGCGCCTTCGGGGCGCTGCTGCTGCACTGCGCGGCCCTGTCGGGCGATGACGCCCGGGCAAAGGAGGCGAAGTCCGCCGACCGCTGGCTCGGCGGCGGCGTCCTGTCCGTCGATCCGAACGAGACGCTGGGGCAGGATCGCGGCATCGGCGGGACCGGCGTGATCGGCACCATCCGCCGGTTCGGCAGCATCGTGGTCAACGACCTCCGCGTGACCTTTCCGGCCGACGTCAGGGTGTCGATCGACGGCCGGCCTGCGACGCTGCGCGACCTCAGGATCGGGCATGTCGTGCGGGTGCTGGCACGCCGCCGCGGCGGCCGACTGGCGACCCGGGCGATCGTGGCGCGCAGCGAGGTGGTCGGCCCGCTCGACTCGCGCGAGGCGGACGGCCTCGTCGTGCTGGGCCAGCGGGTCGAACTCGGCGAGGGCGTGGCGCTGCCGCCCCACCGCCCGGGCGACACGCTGGCGGTCAGCGGGTTGCGCCGGCTCGACGGCACGGTCGTGGCGAGCCTCGTCGAGCGCCGGCCGGGGGCGGCGGCGCGGCTGAGCGGTCCGGTCGCGGTGGGTCCGGACGGTGCTCCCGCCATCGGCGGCATCCGCGTCGACGGCCTCGCCTCAGCCCTCGTGGGCCGCCGCGTGACCGTCGTCGGCGTCCGGTCCGCCGCCGGGTTCCGGGCGGCGTCGGTCGCCGTGGAGCCGCCCGTGCCCTTCGCGGCCGCCGACCAGCTCTCGGTCGAGGCTTACGTGGCACGCAGCCCGGAGGGGCTCCGCCTCGGGTCCGGGCTCGACGTGGCGGCCGGCTTCGCCACCCTGTCGGCCCTCGAGCCGGATGCCGCCGTGCGCGCCGTCGTCGTGGTTCGACCCGGTCCGGCGGGTCGTCTCGAGGCCCGGTCCGTGCGGGTCGAACACGATCCCGGCGGTGCCCGGCGGGGCGCGCAGGCGCCGGGCCGCCCCGGCAAGGGCGGCGACGTGACGGCGCCCGGTCGGTCCGGCGGCATCGGCTCGCCCGGCCGACCCGGCGCCGCGGCGCCGGCGGGCGGGCGCGGCGGCACGGTGGGTGGCCCCGGCGGTGCCGGGCGCGGGGGCGCCCGCGGCGGCGGCCCCGGCCGCTGACGCGTCGGACGCCGACCTCAATCCTGCGCGACGAGGCGGCTGCCGGTCTCGGGCAGGGCCGTGACGGTCTGGCCCGTCCCGGCCTTGCCGACGGGCACCAGGCGGACCGCACCGCCGGTGACGGGCTCGACCTTGAAGCAGTCCTGCGCCCCCGCGCCGACGACGCGCGTTTGACAGAGGGTCGATTTGCTGGTGCGCCAGTGGCCGACCGTCACTTCGACGGCCTTGCCGCCATCGGATTGGATCTGCCGCAGTTCGAGCCGCCGATTGTCCCTGGCGTAATAGACGATCCGCCGGCCGCTGGCGTCGCCGTCGCCGACGGACGCCGCGGCATGGTCGACGAAGCCGTCGAAGGGCTCGCCGCCCCGCGCCGGCCTCGGTTCGGCGGTGCCGGCGACGTCGACGTCGCTGTCGATGAAGGGGATGTGCTCCGGCACGTGGATGGCGTTGCCCTTGATGAGCGCGGCCGTGACGGGGCCGGCCCCGCCCGCCGGGCCGAGCGTCACGGTTCCGAGCCGCGCGCCGGGGAACTCGTATCTGCCGTCGAGCAGGATCGACACGCTGCGGCACTGCGGGGCGCCGTCGGGGCCGGGGGCGCAGAGTTCCGGGCGCTCGCGGTCCCAGCGGCGGGCCGTGAAGCCCCGCTCGTCTCCATCGCCCATGACGCCCCGCGCGGCGAAATAAGTGGAGTGCAGCGCATCCCCCGGGCCCTCGCGGCGCAGGGTGTTGCCGGCGAGGTAGTTGATGGCTTCGGCCCCGGTGACGACCGGCGACGAGCCCGCCTCGGCGGCCTCCGCATAGGCGGCGGGATTGGGCTTGTGCAGCGCCGAGGCCGGCGCGATCGCGCCCGTCGGCAGCGACGTGTCGACGTCGGGGGTCAGAGCGGCCGGTGACGGGGCCATGACGACCGCCACAGGGGCAGGCGCGGCAGGGATCGCCACCCTGACGGCCGCGGCGTCGCTTCGGTCGTGGCCCTGGAACACGCTGCCGATGCAGAGCAGACCCGCCACCCCGCAGACGACCGCCGAAACGCCACCACTCGACACCATCAGCCTCGCCCCGTCCTGCCGATACACGCCGGACCACCAGCGCAGATGACATCAGCGGGCTTAAGAAGGTTTGAACCATCGCGGAAAGCCCGGCCCGCGCGGGCCGCGGCGGCGGCTCGAACCCCAACGCGGTTAACGGCTGCGTCGGCGCGCGCGGGAAACGGGCTCGCCGGCCGGGCCGCAGACGCTCCCGTCGCTTTGCAAACGCGGCCGTTCCGTCTTAAGCAGCGAAGCATCAAAGGAATTGGACATTGGGACAGAAGCAGCTTCGCATCGGCATCGTCGGGGTCGGCAACTGCGCCTCGTCCCTCGTCCAGGGCCTCGAATTCTACAAGGATGCCGCGTCCAACGTGCCGGTGCCGGGGCTGATGAACGTCGAGGTCGGCGGCTATCACGTCGGCGACGTCGTCCCGGTGGCGGCCTTCGACGTCTCGTCCGCCAAAGTGGGGCGCGACCTCGCCGACGCGCTGCTGGCCGCGCCGAACAACACCGCGCGCTTCGCCGCCGTGAAACCGACGGGCGTCCGCGTCGAGCGCGGCCCGACGCTCGACGGCCTCGGCCGGTACAACCGCGACGCCGTGACGGAGTCCGACGAAGCCCCGGCCGACGTGGCGGCGGTGCTGCGGGACGGGCGCGTCGACGTCCTCGTCTGCTACCTGCCCGTGGGCTCGCAGGCGGCGGCGGAGTTCTACGCCGAGCGGGCGCTCGAAGCCGGCTGCGCGTTCGTGAACTGCATGCCGGTCTTCATCGCCTCGAACCCGCGATGGGAGGCGCGTTTTGCCGAGGCCGGCCTGCCGATCGTCGGCGACGACATCAAGAGCCAGGTCGGCGCCACCATCGTGCACCGCACCCTGGTCAACCTCCTGCGCGACCGCGGCATCCGCCTCGACCGCACCTACCAGCTCAACTTCGGCGGCAATTCCGACTTTCAGAACATGCTGGAGCGCGACCGGCTCCTGTCGAAGAAGATCTCGAAGACCCAGGCGGTGACGAGCCAGATCGAGGTGCCGCTCGACGCGGACGACGTCCATGTCGGCCCGAGCGACTACGTGCCCTGGCTGACGGACCGCAAATGGGCGCATATCCGGCTCGAAGGCACCGGCTTCGGCGACGTGCCGATGAGCATCGAGCTCAAGCTCGAAGTGTGGGACTCGCCCAATTCCGCCGGCGTCGTCATCGATGCCGTGCGCTGCGCCAAGCTCGGGCTCGACCGCGGCATCGGCGGCGCGCTGATCGGCCCGTCGAGCTATTTCATGAAGTCCCCGCCGCGGCAGTTCACCGACGAACAGGCCCGCCTGCGCACCGAGCGCTTCATGGCGGGGACAGAGTGACGCCGCCCTCGTGCTGACCCTCCTCCTCGTTCGCCACGCCAGCCACGGGCTGCTCGGGCGCGTCCTGGCGGGCCGCATGCCCGGCGTGCTGCTGAGCGAGGCGGGACGCGGCGAGGCGGAGCGCCTGGCCGCTCTGCTGGCCGGGCGCGGCATCACCCGCGTGCTGTCGAGCCCGCTCGAGCGCACGCGCGAGACCGCGACCGCGCTGGCGGCGCGGACGGGCCACGACGTCGAGACCGCCGAGGAGATCAACGAGATCGACTGCGGGGACTGGACCGGCGCCGACTTCGCCAAGCTGCCCGAGCACCCGCTCTGGCACAGCTGGAACCACGAGCGCTCGACCTGCTCCATGCCCGGCGGGGAGGGCATGGCGGCCGTGCAGGCCCGCGCCATGGGTCTGATCGCCCGCCTCGCCGCCGCACCGGGGGACGGCACGGTCGCGCTCGTCACCCATTCGGACGTCGTCAAGGCGGTGGTGATGGCGGCGCTGGGGCTGTCGCTCGACCGGCACGACCACCTCGTCGTGGACCCCGCCTCGGTCTCGACGCTGCACGTCTTCGGGGACCATATGCGGGTGGTGCGGCTGAACGAGGTCGCGGCGTGAAGGTCGTGGTCTTCGGCCTGACGGTCTCGTCCTCGTGGGGCAACGGCCACGCGACGCTGTGGCGCGGATTGCTCAAGGCGCTGATCCGTCGCGGCCACGAGGTCGTCTTCTTCGAGCGCGACACGGACTATTACCGCGACAACCGCGACCTGCACGCGCTCGACGGCGGCGCGCTGGTCTTCTACCCGGACTGGGCCGCCGTGGCGGCGCGGGCGGCCCGCGAGATCGCCGAGGCCGACGTGGCGCTCGTCACCTCCTATTGCCCCGACGCGCTCGCGGCCGGGCGCGCCGTGCTCGACGGCCCGCGCGCGCTCCGCGTCTTCTACGACCTCGACACGCCGGTGACGCTGGCGGCGCTGGACGGCGCGGCGCGCCCCGCCTACGTCGGGCCGGACGGGTTCGCCGGTTACGACCTCGTCTTGAGCTACACGGGCGGGCCGGCGCTCGACGCCCTGGCGACGCGGCTCGGCGCGCGCCGCGTGGCGCCGCTCTACGGCCACGTCGACCCGGAGCTGCATCGGCCCGTGCCGCGCGACGCCCGCTTCGCCGCCGACCTGTCCTACCTCGGCACCTATGCGGCGGACCGCCAGGCGGCGCTCGACGCGCTCTTCATCCAGCCGGCCCGGGCGCGGCCGGGCGGAAGATTCCTGATCGGCGGCGCGCAATACCCGGCCGATTTCCCCTGGACGGCCAACATCTTCTTCGTGCGCCACCTGCCGCCGCCCGACCATCCCGCCTTCTTCAGCTCCGGGCGACTGACCCTCAACGTCACCCGCCACGCCATGGCGGCGATGGGCTGGTGCCCGTCCGGACGGCTCTTCGAGGCCGCGGCCTGCGGGGCCGCCATCCTGACCGACCCCTGGGACGGGCTCGACCGCTTCTTCGCGCCGGGCGAGGACCTGCTCGTGGCGCGGGACACGGCGGACGCGCTCGCGGCCGTCGACCTGTCGGACGCCGAACTGCGGCGCATCGCCGAGGCCGGCCGGGCGCGGGTGCTGGCCGAGCACACGTCGGAGCACCGGGCGCGCGACTTCGAGGCGGCCGTGACGGCGGCGCGGAGGTCGGCATGACGGTGTGGGGCATCGTGCCGGCGGCGGGCCGCGGCAGCCGCATCCAGCCGCTCGCCTTCTCGAAGGAACTGCTCCCCGTCGGCAGCCGGCTCGACGGCGGCGTCGAGCGGCCCTGCGCGGTCAGCGAGTACCTCCTCGACCGCATGGTGGCGGGCGGCTCCGGCCAGATCTGCATGGTGATCTCGCCCGGCAAGCACGACATCCTGGCCTATTACGGCGCGGGCTACGCTGGCGTGCCGATCGTCTACGTGGTGCAGCCCCAGCCGAGCGGCCTGTGCGACGCCGTGTTCCGCGCCACGCCCCTGGTGCGGCCAGACGACTCCGTGATCGTCGGCCTGCCCGACACCGTCTGGTTCCCGCAAGGCGGATTCGCGGCCCTGCCGGACGACGCGCTCGCGTTCCTGCTGTTCCCCGTCGAGCGGCCCGAGCTCTTCGACGCGGTGGTGACGGGGCCGGACGGGAGCGTGCGCGAGATCCAGGTCAAGCGCGCCGACGCCACCTCCCGCTGGATCTGGGGGGCGTTCAAGATGCCGGGCACGGTGTTCCACGCCCTCCACGCGCTGTGGCTGGAGCGCGAGCGGCGGGACGAGTTCTTCGGCACGCTGGTCAACGCCTTCATCGCGGGCGGCGGGCGCGCCGTCGGCGTCAGGGCCGGCGAGAGCTACGTCGACACCGGCACCTTCAACGGCTACCGCGCCGCGATGAGCCTGCTCGGCCAGGGCATGCCGGCGCAACAGGACGAGACGGCACGATGACCCAAGATCCCGTGGCGCTGCGCGCCCGCGCCGACGCGCTCGGTCCCTGGTTCCACAACATGGACCTCGGGGGTGGCGTCTGGACCGCCCCCGGCCACTTCCTCGGCGACTATCCGGGGGTCAAGTTCCGCGGCTTCGCCCATGTCCTGCCCGAGGACCTGACCGGCAAGAGCGTGCTCGACATCGGCTGCAACGGCGGCTTCTACGCGATCGAGATGCGCCGCCGCGGCGCGGACCGCGTGCTCGGCATCGACTTCGACCCCGACTACCTCGCCCAGGCGCGCTTCGCCGCCGAGGCGCTCGGCGTCGAGGGCATCGAGTTCCGGGAGCTGTCCGTCTACGACGTCGGGGCGCTCGGCGAACGGTTCGACCTCGTGGTGTTCATGGGCGTGCTCTACCACCTGCGCCACCCGCTGCTGGCGCTCGACCTGATCTGGGAGAACGTCGCCTCCGACCTGCTGCTGTTCCAGTCGATGCAGCGGGGTTCGGAGGCGGTGGCCGAGGTCGCCGCCGACTATTCCTTCACCGAGCAGGCCCATTTCGACGCGCCCGGCTACCCGAAGATGCACTTCATCGAGCGCGACTACGCGGCCGACCCGACCAACTGGTGGGCGCCCAACCGCGCCTGTTCGGCGGCGATGCTGCGCTCGTCCGGCTTCGACGTCCTGGCCAACCCGGATCCGGAGGTGTTCCTGTGCCGCCGGGCTCCGCGCGGTCCCTTCGTCGAGGCCGCCTATCCGGCCCGCGCTGTCGCGGCCCGCCCGGGCTCGCGGCCAGAGCTCTAGTTGTCTCGCTCGACGAGCCGTCTCACGCGATCGGGTGACCTCACCTCCTCGCGATCTGCCTGAAGGACCCGCCCGATGATCGAAGCCGCGATGATCTGGAACGAGCCCAACAACAAGTCCCATTGGGACCCGGTGGTCGATCCCGGCTGGGTCCGCTTCTCCGAGATGGTGACCCTGGCCGCCCAGGCGATCCGGGCGGAGAACGCCACGCTGCCGCGCGTGCTCGGCGGCATGTCGCCAATCGACGCCACCTGGGTGCGGATGCTGGCCTCGCGCGGCGTGCTCGACCATCTCGACGCCGTCGCGGTCCACGGCTTTCCGCTCGACTGGAACCTGTGGGCGCTGAACGACTGGCCGGCCAAGATCGCCGAGATCCGCGCCGTCACGGACAAGCCGGTCTGGGTGTCGGAGGTCGGGGTCTCGACCTTCGGCGCCGACGAGGTCCAGGACTGGGGGCTGAAGCGCACCGCCGAACTCCTCGTCGGCCGGGCGCCGCGCATCCACTGGTACTCGCTCTACGACCTGCCGAAGGAGTGGGAGGCCACGACCCGCCACAAGGAGGCTGAGGGCTCCTCCTATTATCGCCATTTCGCCATGGGCATCCTGCGCCAGGACGGCACCCCCAAGCTGGCGGCGGAACATTTCGCGAGCGTCACGCCCGATGTGGGCCTGTGCCAGTGGTTCCACTTCGAGGACCACCGGCTCGACGACGCCGTGGAGTGGATGAAGCGGCTCGGCGTCACATACCTGCGCACGGGGCTCAGCTGGGCCGACTGGCTCCGCCCGGACGCGGAGCGCTGGTTCGACCGCATGGTGAGGGCGCTCGAGCCCTTCGACACGACCGTGACCTTCTGCTTCACCCCGGAATCGGAGGGGATCGAGCCCCACCACACGTCGGCCCCGAAGGACCCGGCGCGCTTCGCGGCCTTCTGCGGCGACATGGTGCGGCGCTACGTCGGCTCCGGCCCGGTGAAGCCCATCCCGACGCTGTGACGCGCCGCGACCCTTCGGGCGGCCCTCCCGGGCGACATCCGGGCCTGGACGCCGGCGCGGCCGACCGCCTCGTGCCGCGCCCGCATCAGGCCGAGGCCAGCCGAGCCATCCTGGCGGCCCGCGCCGCCGGCCGGCCCGGCTTCCTGCTCGGCGATCTCACGGGCCTCGGCAAGACGCTCTCGGCCTGGTCGGCCATCGCGGCGATGCCGGAGGGCGACGTGCTGGTCGTCGCCCCCAAGGGCGCGCTGCCGCAGTGGCGCCGCACCATCGCCCGCGCCGGCCTGCGGCAGAAGGCCGTCACCCTGATCAACTACGAACGCACGAAATCGCTTCTGGCCCTGCCCGAGAAGAGCGCACGCCGGTCGACCCGCGCCAAGAATAACGAACTCGCCCGTGCCGGCGTCCTCAAACGGACATGGCCGCTCGTGGTGTTCGACGAGAGCCACCGCCTGCGCAATCCGTACAGCCAGCAGAGCATGGCCTGCCGGCAGGTCGGGGACGCGGCGACGTTCGTCGTCTTCCTCAGCGCCACGGCCGGCCAGTCGCCGCACGAACTCTCCTACCTCGGCCGCCTCCTCGCCGACGGACCCGGGGCGCCCTCCGCCACGCTGGCGAGCTTCCGCGAGACCTTGCGGCGCCTCGGGATCGGCGGCGCCAAGGGCCGCTGGACCAACTGGCGCTGGGCGCCGAACCCGCGCGACCGCGCCGCCATGGCGGACCTCCTCTATCGCGGGCCCTCCGCCATCGGCCTGCGCCGCCGCCCGGAGGACATCGCGGGCTGGCCGGAGGTCCAGCGAGACCTCGCCCCCACGGCCCTGTCGCCGGCGGAGCGCCGCCTCTACGACGCGACCTGGCGCGACTTCCGGCGCGAGTTCGGCCTCGGCGGCGGCAGCACGCGGCGCCCCGTCGGCTGGGCGGCGGACCTCCGCTTCCGCCAGAAGGCGAGCCTGCTCCGCGTCGCCGGCACCGCCGACGTCGCCGAGGACCTGCTCGACCGCGGCGACGCGGTGGCGGTCTCGGTCGCGTACCTCGAGACGGCATCGCTGCTGACGGAGACGCTGCGAAGCCGCGGCTGGCGGGTCGACGCCATCGACGGGCGCCATTCGGGCGAGCGCAACGAGGCGACGCGCGAGGCTTTCCAGACCGGCCTGCTCGACGTCGTGGTGTTCACCGTGACGGAATCGATCTCACTTCACCGGGGCGAGATGCCCGGCGGCGAGCGGACCCGGGCGCTGCTGATCCACGACATGCGCCACAGCGCCATCCAGCTCCAGCAGATCGAAGGCCGCTGCCACCGCGACGGCGAGAAGGCCGTGATCCACTATCTCTACGCCGAAGACACGGTCGAGGACCGGATCGCGGCCGTCGTGGTGGGCCGGATGGCCGCCATGGACGGCATGGCGGGCGACGACACGGCCGCCATCGAGGCGATCGTGATGCGGATCTACGGAGGCGGGCCTGACGAGGGCGGCAGCCTCATATCTTGCGCGACATGAGCGGCGTTGTGCGACGTTTCGGGCCGATTTGATCGCTTAATCGATATCGTTGACACTTCGTCAACGGCTGACGCGTACCCTTAACCATGTCGTGAGAAGGCTTTTCAGCACCGCTATGGGGGTAGCTCGTCATGGATTTCAAGAATCTGCGCGTCGCGCCGAAGCTGTTGCTCGGGTTCGGCGCCGTCGTCACGGTCGTCGTGGTCAGCTCGTCGTATCTCTACGTTCAGACCAAGACCCTCTATGAGACGGAGCGGCTCAATTCGGTGTCGGACGACGCCGTCGACATCGCCGACAAGGTCAGGGCCGACTTCGCCCGCGTGCAGGCGGCCGCGCGCAAGCTCGTGCTGACGGGGGCCGAGGCCCAGCGGGCCGCCGTCGACAAGGCCATGGCGGACGACCGCGCCGACCGGGCCGATGTCCGCGCCATCCTGACCAAGGAAGCGCCGGAGCTCCTGCCGCGGCTCGACACCTATGAGAAGGCCATCACCGACTATTACGGGACCCGCGTCAGCGAAGAGGTCCGCCTCGCCACCAATCCCGCGACCCGTCCCCAGGCGGTCGAGCTGGTCGGCTCGCCCGCGGGTGAGACCGCCGCCGCGGCCATCGACGAGACCTTCACCCAGTTTCGCACCGCCACGAACACCTGGTCGCAATCCTTCACCGATGCCGGCAATGCCGGGATGGAGCGAATGCTGCTGGTGGTCGGCCTGAGCGGTGTTCTCTCGACCCTGATCGCCGCCCTGATGGCCTGGATCATCGCCCGCGCCATCGCGACCCCCATCGGCGCCATGACGGGCGCCATGCAGGCGCTGGCGCGCGGCGACAATGCCGTGTCGGTACCGGCCGTGGGCCAGCGCGACGAGATCGGCGAGATGGCGGGAGCCGTGCAGGTCTTCAAGGCGGCGGCGATCGAGAAGGTCCGGCTCGAGGCCGACGCGCTGGCGGCGGGACGTCTCACCGAGCAGGAGCGCGCCCACAACGCCGCCGTCCTGGCCGAGTCCGCCGCGCAGCAGAGCCACGTCGTCGAGATGGTGGCGTCGGGCCTGTCGCGCCTGTCGGGCGGCGACCTCGTCCATCGCATCGACGAGCGCTTCCCGGCCGATTACGAGAAGCTCCGCGCCGACTTCAACGGCGCCATGGCGAAGCTGCAGGACACGATGCGCCACGTGGCCGCCAGCGCCTCGACGATCCGGTCGGGCACGGGCGAGATCTCGACGGCGTCGGACGACCTGTCCCGCCGCACCGAGCAGCAGGCGGCCTCGCTGGAGGAGACCGCGGCGGCGCTCGACGAGATCACCGCCACGGTGCGCAAGACCGCCGAGGGATCGAAACACGCCCGCAGCGTGGTGGGCAGCGCGCGGGGCAGCGCCGAGCAGTCCGGGCAGGTGGTGCGCCAGGCCGTCGAGGCGATGAGCGGCATCGAGCGCTCGTCGCGCGAGATCGGCCAGATCATCGGGGTGATCGACGAGATCGCCTTCCAGACGAACCTCCTGGCGCTCAACGCCGGCGTGGAAGCGGCGCGGGCCGGGGACGCGGGCCGCGGCTTCGCGGTCGTGGCCTCCGAGGTGCGGGCGCTGGCGCAGCGTTCGGCCGATGCCGCGAAGGAGATCAAGGCGCTGATCTCGACGTCGGGCGCCCAGGTCGAACAGGGCGTGGCCTTCGTGGGCCAGACCGGCGAGGCGCTCGGCCGCATCGTGACGCAGGTGGCCGAGATCGACGGCATCGTGGGCGAGATCGCCGCCTCGGCGCAGGAGCAGGCGACGGCGCTCGACCAAGTCAACACGGCCGTCAACCAGATGGACCAGGTCACCCAGCAGAACGCCGCCATGGTGGAGGAGGCCACGGCCGCCAGCCACGCGCTGGCGAACGAGACCGGCGAACTGACGCGGCTCATCGGCGAGTTCCGCCTCGGCGACGAGGCCGAAGCGTCGCGCCGGCCCTCCGCCCCCGTGGCGCGGATGGAACGTCGCCCCGCCGCGGCACCGGTCCGCGCGATGCGCCCGACGGGCCGCGGCGGCGCGGCCCGCGCGCCCGAGCCGACCTCCGACGAGTGGACGGAGTTCTGACGGCGAGCCGGGGCCTCACAATGTGCGTGGGGCCCCGTCGACTTGGAGGCGATCGCCGACATGCGGCATGAGGGATGACCCCTCCCACCTGATCGGGACCGGTTCGATGACACGTAGCGAACCGTCGGACGTGACCGACGGCGAGCCCGTTTCAGCGGCGCGCGTTGACCCGATGCGCCGCAATCCCGCGCTGGCGCTCGCGGCGGTGTCGCAGGCTCGAGACGCAGTCCGCCGCGCAGATGCTGCAGACGATCCCCAAAGGTACGACGAAGAAGAGCCCCAGCAATGCGCTGAACGGCGTCGTGGCGACCGAGAGCATGGCCGTTCCCTCCGATGCGGGCCGCGTTATAATGCGGCTTCCCACGGCACAGTAGCTGCTCGTTTTCGGCCTCTGTCTCCTCACGACCGCGTGAACGGGTCGACCGGGAACGCCATCTCGTCTCGCGCCCGTCGCGACGGTGGATCACGCGGTACTTCGGTCGAGGGTCACACGGTTCTGCTGCTCCGCCCGGAGCAGCGTCGATCGTTCCAGACCCGCGGTGCACTGTCGGCACCGCGGGTCGGCACATCATGCCGCGGCGGGCATGGTTTTCATGTCGATGACGAAGCGGTACTTGACGTCGCTCTTCAGCATGCGGGCGTAGGCGCCCTCGATCTTGTCCATGCTGATCATCTCGATGTCGGCCGTGATGCCGTGCTGCCCGCAGAAATCCAGCATCTCCTGCGTCTCGGCGATGCCGCCGATCAGCGAGCCCGCGAAGTTGCGGCGCTTGAAGATCAGGCCGAACACGTTGGTGTCGAGCGGCTTCTCTGGCGCGCCGACCTGGCATAACGTAGCGTCGCGCTTCAGGCAGTTCAGCAACGCGTTGATGTCGTGGTGCGCCGCCACCGTGTCGAGGATGAAGTCGAAGGTGCCGGCCTGGGCCGCCATGGCGTCCGGATCGCGCGACAGGACCACCTCGTCGGCACCGAGGCGCTTCGCGTCCTCGGCCTTGCCGGACGTGGTCGTGAACAGCACCACCTTGGCGCCCATGGCATGGGCGATCTTCACGCCCATGTGGCCGAGGCCGCCGAGCCCGACGATGCCGACGCGCTGTCCTGGCCCGACCTTCCAGTGCTTGAGCGGCGAGTAGGTGGTGATGCCGGCGCAGAGCAGCGGCGCGACGGCCTTGAGGTCTAGGTTCGGCGGGATCCTCAGGGTGAAGTCCTCGTCGACCACGATGGCCTGACTGTAACCCCCGAAGGTGAGGCCGCCCGACACCTTGTCCTCGCTGTTGTAGGTGAAGGTCTGGCCCTTCTCGCAATAGTTCTCGAGCCCCTCGGCGCAGGACGGGCAGTCCCCGCAGCTGTCGACGAGACAGCCCACGCCGGCGAGGTCGCCGACCTTGAGCTTGGTGACCCCACTGCCGACCGCGCTGACGCGGCCCACGATCTCGTGGCCGGGCAGGCAGGGGTAGAGCGTGTTCCTCCACTCGTTGCGAGCCTGATGCAGGTCGGAGTGGCACACACCGCAATATTGGATGTCGATGCGGACGTCCTTCGGGCCGGGGTCACGCCGCTCGAACGAGAACGGCTGCAACGGCTGATCGGCCGCGGAAGTGGCGTAGCCCACGCAAGTGAACATGGCTGGATCCCTGTCTTCTGAACGGATGCGCCGCTGGCATTGCGTCTGCCGCGGGCGTCACAGCCGACAACTCACAGCGCCGATCCGGGGTCCGCCTTTCACGCGACGGCGATTTGCGCGGAGCGATCGACCGGGCAACTCCGCGGAGTGCTTTGTTCCCGCCCGCATCGGCGGGATCGGTACGGGTCGAGACGCCGGGTCCACGCCGGACTCATCGAAGAACAAGGGAGGTGTTCCAGGTCTTTCGGGACCTGCCGACGCTCTACGAGGAGGCGCTCTGTCGAAGCCTCGAAACTATGGACACCCATTTGGGAGCTTTGGAGGCGGTTGCTCGCGAGAGCCTGCGAGCAGGACAGCGTCAGATCCCGGATCGCCTTGACGACGTCCTACTGGTCGATCGGCCTGTCGCGCGGCGAGGGCTCACGTCTGCCCCGGCCGCAGCGTGTAGAACACATGATGGCCGATGACGTCGGTCTTCTTCAGCGCGCGGGCCCAGCCCGGGCGGACGTAGTTCGCATGATAGTGCGTGGCGTCGCCGACGTCGGCCACGTAGGTCGATCCGTCCGTCACCTCGCGGGCGATCCGGACCGCGCGGTCCCATGGATCGCTCTCGCTGACCCGCAGGCCGTGGCCCTCGCAGGCGAAGGAGAACTGGCAGGCGTTGCGGCGCTCCTGGTTCTGGAACACCACGCCGCAGACCGAGCCCGGGTAGAGCCCGCTCATGGCGCGGTTCAGCACCACCTGGGCCACCGCGGCCTGGCCCTCCTCGGGCTCGCTGCGCGCCTCGAAATAGACCGCCTGGGCGAGGCAGCGCTGCTCGGGCTCGGACCGGGCGGTCTCGATCATGGCGGCATAGTCGGGGTGGTACTGGGCGATGCCCACCACGGTGCCGGCCTGGGTGACGAGCCCGTGCGGCCCGCGCGAGAACCGCGGCAGCGCCGCGATTTCGATCGGCGCGCCGTCGGCGGGCGCCGGCGTCGTCGAGGCCAGCGACACGGCACGGGCCACCCCGGGGGTCGACCCGTCCTGGACGTGGGGCGTCGTCGAGCCCGCGGCCGCCTGGGGCGACTGTGGGGCGTGGCTGCGCCGCGTCGTCACGCTGATGTCGCGCGGCAGGGGCCGGAGTTGGGTCGGGTCCGCCCAGGGCGCGTCGACCGGGACCGGCGCGAAGCCCGCCCCGTCGGCCGCCTCGTCCGCGTCGCCGAACGCCATCGCGGCCGCCCGATAGAGGGTCAGCGAGCCCGGCGCCCGCAGACCCGTCTCGAAGGTCGGCCGGACCGCGACGCCGGGCGCCCCGCGCTCCGCTCCGTCGACCACCGGCGCCCCGCGTCCGTCGCCCTTGGCGACAGCGCGCGGCTCGATCTCGTCGGGCTCCGCCGGCGGGCTGGCGTCGGCCGTGCGATGAGCCTCGCGGGCCAGGACCTCCCCCGCCCGCAGGAGGGAGCCGAGGCCCGCCTCGGCGGAGGCCGCGGGGATGAGGTCCTCCGGCATCGCGGCGGCGGAGGCGCCGAGGGCGACGCGGGTGTCGGTGATCGCCATCTCCTGGCCGGCCTCGGCCGCCATGGACACCAGCAGGCCGCCCGCGAGGCACCAGGGGACGACGGTCGACGCCGCCCAGCGGATGCGGGACCGCGACGGCGCCTTGCGGCGCACCGCCATGCGCGTGCGAACCATGCCTCCGCTCCCGTCTCGGCCCGGTTTCGCCACACCGTCACGTTTCGTCGTGTTGGTTAACGGAACGCTGCCACGCCCTTTATCGGCGGCGTCCCTTGCCGATCCCTTAACGGGCCGGCGCGGCGGACGCAGGGCGAGGGACAAGCCCGTGAAAATCCGGCACAAAGGGCGGGACGTCTTTCCCTGACTCGCACGTTCGAGCTGGCGTCTGTCGGCGACAGCATGACATACGCTAGAGCTGTTGCCGGTCGCCTCCGCTCGCGGCCTCAGCTCCAGCTATTCGGTTCGACGAGCATCTTCACGCGATCAGGTGACTCCACCTGATCGCGATCTGCTCTAGCGAGGACAGCCATGACGGACGATGCCGCCCCCTACGACACGATCCTGGTCGAACGGCGCGGGCGCGTCGGGCTGATCACGCTGAACCGCCCGAAGGCGCTGAACGCGCTGAACCGCCGCGTCATGCGCGAGGTGACGGAAGCCGCTGCCGCCTTCGACGCCGATCCGGCCGTCGGTTGCCTCGTCGTCACCGGGTCCGAGCGGGCCTTCGCGGCCGGCGCCGACATCAAGGAGATGGCCGAGATCGACGCCATCTCGATGTATCTCGATGACGGGTTCGGCGGCTGGACGGCGCTGACCCGGGTGCGCAAGCCGATCGTCGCCGCCGTGTCGGGCTTCGCGCTCGGCGGGGGCTGCGAACTCGCCATGATGTGCGACATGATCGTCGCCTCCGACACCGCCAAGTTCGGCCAGCCCGAGATCAAGCTCGGCATCATCCCGGGCATAGGGGGCTCGCAGCGCCTGATCCGAGCCGTCGGCAAGGCCAAGGCCACGGACCTCTGCCTCACGGGGCGCATGATGGACGCCGCCGAGGCGGAACGGTCCGGACTCGTGGCCCGTGTGGTGCCGGCCGCCGAGTTCATGGCCGAGACGATGAAGCTCGCCGACGCCATCGCGGGCATGTCGCTCCCCGCCCTGCTGGCCGTGAAGGAATGCCTCGGCCGCGCCGACGAGACGAGCCTGGCCGAAGGCCTGCTCTTCGAGCGCCGCGCCATCCAGGCGCTCTTCGCCACCGCCGACCGGCGCGAGGGCATGGCGGCCTTCGTCGAGAAGCGCTCCCCGAACTTCACGCATCGCTGAGGTGGCCGAGATGAACCCGATCGCCCTCGCGATCCACGGCGGCTGCGGCGTCATGAGCCCGGAGGGGCTGCCCGAGGCCGAGTGGGCGGAGGCCCGCGCGGCGCTCGCCGCGGCCCTGCGCGCCGGCTGGACGGTGCTGTCGGCCGGCGGCGGGGCGCTCGACGCGGTGGAGGCCGCCGTCGTGGTGCTGGAGGACAGCCCGCATTTCAACGCCGGCCACGGCGCCGCGCTGAACGCGGAGGGCGAGCACGAGCTCGATGCCTCCATCATGGACGGGGCGGGACGCCGCGCCGGCGCGGTGATCGGCGTCCGGCGCGTGCGCAACCCCGTGCGGGCCGCCCGCGCCGTGCTCGAGGGCGGGACCGCCGTGGTCCTGGCCGGGCCGGCCGCCGACACCGACGCGGGACTCCGGGGGCTCGACCTCGTCGACCCGTCGTATTTCACGACCGAGCGCCGACGCGACAGCCTGCGCACCATGCGCGAGCGCGGCGAGGCCGGCACGGTGGCGGCCGCCTCCGAGGCCGAGAAGCACGGCACCGTCGGGGCGGTGGCGCTCGACCGGGCCGGCCACCTCGCGGCCGCGACCTCGACGGGCGGCTACACCAACAAGCCGGCCGGCCGCGTCGGCGACAGCCCCATCCCCGGCGCCGGGACCTATGCGTGGGACGGCGTCTGCGCGGTCTCGGGCACGGGCCAGGGCGAGGCCTTCATCCGCCACGCGCTCGCCCACGACGTCGCGGCGCGCATGAGCTACCGCGGCGACACGCTCGCGGTCGCCACGGCCGGCGTGCTCCGCGACCTGACGCCGCCCGGCACCGGCGCGGGGCTGATCGCGCTCGACGCCGCGGGGCGGGTCGCGGCGCCATTCAACACCGGCGGCATGTTCCGCGGCTGGGTGACGCCGGAGGGCGAGGCCGCCGTGGCGACCCACGGGGAGGTGGTCCCGCTCGGACGGTTCACCGCGTGAGCGGGGGATCGCCCATCGCGGTCTACATCGACGCCGACGCGTGCCCGGTCAAGGCGGAGGTGTACCGGGTGGCCGAGCGGCACGGCGCCCGCGTCTTCGTGGTGTCGAACAGCCCCATGACCGTGCCGCGCGACGCCTTCATCGAGCGCGTGGTGGTGCCCTCCGGCCCCGACGTGGCGGACGACTGGATCGCCGAGCGCGCCACGGCACGCGATGTCGTGGTGACGGCCGACATCCCGCTGGCCGACCGCTGCGTCAAGGCCGGCTCCGCCGTGCTGGCGCCGAACGGCAAGAGTTTCACGGCGAGTTCGATCGGCATGGCGCTGGCGACCCGCAACCTGATGGACCAGCTCCGCGGCTCCGGCGAGGTGACGGGCGGCCCGCGCCCGTTCTCGCCGCGCGACCGCTCGGAGTTCCTGGGCGCCCTCGACCGGGCGATCAACCGGATCAAGCGGGGGGCGATGCCGGGGCGTTGATGTTGGCAGTCAGGTTGCCGCCCATCCCAGGCCTGCTACCCTCCCGCCAAGGCAGAGACGCTCCCCGCCCCCATGACGGTCGACGAGGTCCTGGTCTGGTCCGAGGGCCGGCCGGGACGGTTTGAACGCGACGGCGGGACGGTGATGGCGATGTCACCGGAGGACGTCAGGCATTTCACGGCGAAAGCTTCGGCCTATGAGGCGCTGAGGGCAGCCATCGTCGACGCGGGCGTGCCTTGCCACGCCCTGCCGGACGGCGCGACGGTCCGGGTCGACGCCGGGACGGCCTATGAGCCCCACGCGATGGTGTATTGTGGTCCTCGTCTGCCCCGCCGGGCGGTCGAGGTCCCGAGCCCGGTGATCGTCGTCGAAGTGGTGTCGCCCAGCACGGGGCACGATCGATGCGGTGAAATCGTCGGCTATTTCGCGATGCCGAGTCTCCACCACTACCTGATCGTCGACGCCGAGCGCCGCGTCCTGATCCACCACGCGCGCAACGGGGACGAGATCGCCACGCGGATCCTCCGCGGCGGCGCGCTCGCCCTCGATCCGCCGGGGTTGGTCGTCAAAGTAAAGGATCTCTTCGGGACCGAACCGGCGGGTGAAGGATGACGTTGGAGGTTTCGTTCTTCAATGCCGCCAAGCTGTTGCCGCGCGCGCTGGAGGCTGAGATTCGCGCCGGTATCGACGACGGTATCGCGGCTCTTCGCCGATACACCGTCGTCGATGATCTCGGGATCGCCGTTTTCGTCACTGAGGGAGTCGATTGGGAGACGGGCATGGGCGGTCGCGCCTACGGGCCCGACGCCTGCGAGATTTGGGTCGACGAGACGAGTCCGGCCCTCGGCATCGGGACGCGGACCAACGCAGCCTCGATCACGGCGCACGAGCTGCACCATGTATTGCGGATGCGGCACGGGTTCCCTCGCCGCTTCTCCGACATCTGCGCGGGAGACATTCTCGTGCTGGAAGGGCTGGCGACGCACTGCCAGGCGTTTCTGGGCTATCCGGAGCAGTCGATCATTCGAGGGATAACGGGCGAGCAGGTCGCCCCCTTACTGGAGAGGATCGCTCCCGAGATCGGAGACGCGACGTCGAACTGGATGTGGATCTACGAACCGAGCGGACTTCCCGCCTCCGTCTTTAAGGCAGCTTACGCGATGGGGCACCATGTTGTGGGCCGCTATCTCGCACGGACTGGGCTCTCGCCGATCGAGGCCGTCGGTGTGCCGTGGCGCGAGGTGTGGGAGGTCGGGCACCACGACGTCTGATGTCCCGCGCGACGACTTGTGTCACGGGATGAGATCTCCGTAGTCGTGGACGTACTCCCCCGGCACGAAGGAACCGAGCGCCTGTCTCCACACCTTACCCGGCCAGACGTAGTCGACGCTCCGCTCGGCCGGCCGATACACCGCAGTGTAGACTGTCGGGGAGGCGACTCGCCGCGAATGGAGCGGCGATTCCAGGAAGGAGGACACGAGACCGGGCAGGGTCATGCCGGGTGCGTCGAGGGACGCCTCGGCCGCCGCGAGGCGTCGGGCGGAGCCGGTGGAGCCAGACCGTTCCTGCTGGTTCGCGCAGGTCTGCCGTCGCACGACGGCGGGTTCGCGGTCCGGCCCGAGATACAGGGTGGCGTGGTCGCCCGAACCGTCGAGCAGCACCACGTTCTGCGACGCGGCGATCGGGATGCGCCGCAGGGCCGCGATGGCATCCTCGACGCAGCGGCAGGTTTCCAGCACGTAGCGAACCATGAGGATCACGGAGAAGCCCTCGCCTTGGGCGAGGCTTCCCCCGGCCGCGAGGC
This sequence comes from Lichenihabitans sp., assembly GCA_965214345.1. Lineage (GTDB taxonomy): Bacteria > Pseudomonadota > Alphaproteobacteria > Rhizobiales > Beijerinckiaceae > Lichenihabitans. The sequence goes on from CBDCBJ010000002.1 coordinate 889,694, forward strand.
TCGCCACGAGCCCGTGCCTGTTCATGCCGTCGAGGCATCCGCCCCAGGGCCTCTGCGCCTTGGCGATGATGTCGTGATCCGACCAGCGACTCGACACGATGCCCGGGGACACCAGGTCGAGCAGGTAATCGTAGTTGCGCACCATCGCGGGGCCGCCCGCGCCCAGCCAGATCGCGTGGGTGCAGCCGTGCGCGGTCGCGGGCGGCCGCCAGTGGCTGATGACGCGATGGGCGAATTCGTCGTCGCCCAGCATCTGGCAGGCCCGGTCGTAGTGCGGCAGCAGTTCCGGCATGTGCCGGCGAAGGGCGTCCCGGCAGTCGGCCGCCGGGGCCGGCGATCCGCGGCCTCGGCCCCGATACCAGCGCTCCGCCTCGGCGCGACCGGCGGCGAAGTCGGCGAGCCAAGCCTCTCCGGGCTGGTCCTCGCGCACCGCCACGAAGGCCTTCAGCATGGCGCACCCCTTTCCCGTGGCTGTTCAGCCGGCCAACCTCGCCCGGAGGTCGTGGCACATCACGCCATACCGCAACTTCGCCGAGACCTCCTCGAAGCCGAGCCGCGCGTAGAGCCTCCGGGCCGTCGTATTCAGTGACGATACGCTGAGCCCCACCTGACGCTGATCGCTCGTTCCAGCGCCCAGGATTGCACGAACGGCCAGCGCTCCTCCGATCCCGCGCCCTTGCCAGCCGAGCATCACGGCCAGCGACTCGAGCCAGATTGGATCCTCGTCGCGCTCGATGACGGCAAATGTGGAGCTGGTCGTAGGGGATGACCAGCGGCCCGAGCCAGCAGGCCGCCACCATGAGCACGATCGTGGCGAGGGCCGCGGCGGCGAGGCGGTGGCGGAGGAAGCGCGCCAGGGCCCGGCTGCGCGGGCGGGTCTCCGCGGCGCGGCGCCGGCCGGGCAGCAGCGCCGCGAGGCGGCGCGTGGGGGCGAGGGGCGCATCGGTCATCGGGCGACCCGCGGAGTTTGCAAGTGTATCGAACTTGTGCCCGAATGCCCGCTGTCATCGTTCAGGATTTCTTTCTGCCGTTGAGCCAAATGGGCATTCATTCACAAACTCTCAGTCGAGCCGGATACGGGGGTCGGCGACGGCGCCGAGGAGGTCGGCCAGGAGGCTGCCGACCAGCACGAGGAGGGCCGAGACCATCAGGATGCCCATCACCACCGGATAGTCGCGGTAGCCGAGCGAATCCAGGAACAGCCGCCCCATGCCGGGCCAGGTGAAGACCGTCTCGGTGACGAGCGCGCCGCCGAGCAGCGTCGGCAGTTCCAGCCCCGCCAGCGTGATCATCGGCAGCAGCGCGTTGCGGAACACGTGGTGCAGGATGACGCGCCGCTCCGGCAGACCCTTGGCGCGGGCGGTGCGCACGAAGTCCTGGTCGATGACGTCGAGCATGGCGGAGCGCATGTAGCGGCTCCACACCGCCACCTCGACGAGGGCCAGGACGCAGGCCGGCGCGATCAGGTGGTGGACGTAGCCCCAGACCGAATCGTCGCCGACCGTGGAGCGGCTGCCCGCCGGCAGCCAGCCGAGCTTCACCGAGAAGAGGTAGATGGTGACGAGGCCGAACCAGAAGGTCGGGATCGACAGCGCCACCATGGCGCCCGCCGTCGACAACGTGTCGAAGACCGAGTGGCGCCGCACCGCGCCGAGCACCCCCACCGTCACGCCGGTGAGCACCGCCAGCGCGATGGCGGCCGTCATCAATTCGAGCGTGGCTGGCAGCCGCGCCGCGATGACGGACAACACCGGCTCGGAATCGCGGTAGGAATGGCCCCAGTCGCCCTCGATCAGGCGGCTGAACCACTGCCAGTATTGCAGCGGCAGAGACTGGTCGAGACCCATGGCGTGGGCGATCTCGGCGAGCTGGGCCTGGCTCATGCCCGGCACCAGGGCGAACTGCGCGAGCGGCCCGCCGGGCGCGAGGTGAAGCACCGCGAAGCCGATCATCGACACCAGCACCAGCAGGACGAGGCTCTGGGCCAATCGGCCGGTCAGGTAGGACGCCACGCCGGACCCCTCCTAAGGCTCGCCCTCGCGCCGATGCCGTGTCACGCCCAGTACCATTGGTTGGCGTTCCAGCAGTTCTCCTGGGTGTTGATGTTGGGCACGTAGCCTTCGAGGCCGACCTTCACGCCCTGCACCATGGCGTATTGGAACAGCGGCAGGTAGGGCAGGTTCTCGCGCGTCAGCGCCTGCATCTTGAAGTAGGCGGCCTTGCGCTCCGCCCGGTCGACCGTGGAAGCGCCCTCCTTGAGGAGCGCGTCGACCTCGGGGCTCTCGAACTGCGTCGTGTTCTGGCCGCCGCCGCCCTTCGCCGCGATGGAATGGCTCGAGAAATAGTCGGTCGCGTCGGGGTCGGGGCCGACCATGAAGTCGATGCCCACCATGGCGCTCTCGAACTTCGACAGCATCCAGTAATCGCCCCACATCACGGCCGGCGGCAGGTTGGAGATGCGCATCTTGGCGCCGATGTCCTGCCAGTTCTGCTGCAGCAGCTGCTGGGCCTGCTCGCGCAGGTGATTGCCGGCCGTGGTGGAATTGGTGAACTCCAGCCGCACCCCGTCCTTCACCCGCACGCCGTCCGGCCCCGGCTTCCAGCCGGCGGCGTCGAGCATGGCCTTCGCCTTCTCCGGGTCGTAGCTCTGCTTCGGCAGGTCGGGGTTGTAGGCCCAGGACTGCATCGGCAGGTAGGACTCGGTCGGGGTCGGCAGGCCATAGTAGAGCTGTTCGATGATGCTCTTCTTGTCGACCGCCATGTAGAGGGCCTCGCGCACCGCGCGGTCCTTCAGCGCCGGAAGGCCGGTGTTCAGCGCCAGGTTCTCGATCGTGGCCTTGGGCACCGGCGTCACGGTGCGGCCCTTCAGGGTCTTGGCGTCGTCGTAATGGTCCGGCGTGATGCCCTGGAGCCCGATGTAGTCGATGTCGCCGGTCTGGAACTGGGTGTAGAGCACCGTCAGGTCGGGCACGTATTTGATCACCAGCGTCGCCAGGTAGGGCCCGGGGCCGTGGTAGCCCTCGTAGGCGGAGAGCGTGATGTGGTCGCCCGGCACGCGCTCGACCCACTTGAACGGCCCCGTGCCGATCGGGTGCTGGGCGAAGGCCGGCTTGTTGATGTCGGCCTCCGTCTCCAGGATGTGCTTCGGCCCGAACCACGTCCAGGACAGGATGGCGGGATAGGGCGCGTAGGCGCGCTCCATGCGCCAGGTGATCTCGGTGGGGCTCACCACGGTCACGTCGCGCAGGAGGTCGTGGCCGGCGCGACGGCGACGACGACACGGCCAAGCTCGGCGCGAGCGCGGGCCCGCTCTCCGACATCGTCGTGGGCAAGAGCGCCTCGCTGACCATCCTGGTCTATATCGGCGCCCTGGTGAGCTGCTTCGCCTGCGCGCTGGCGTCGATCAACTCCTTCTCTCGCATCCTGTTCTCGCTCGGCCGCTACCAGATGCTTCACTCCACCATGGGCGACATCCACCAGAAGCATCAGACCCCGCACATCGCCGCGACGGTCGGGGTGGTGATCAACTTCGTGGTCTGCGCGCTGTTCTATCAGAGCGCCTACACGGACCTCCTGGGCTGGTTCGGCACGATCGCGAGCTTCGGCTTCATCATCGTCTACCTGATGTGCTCGATCGCTTCCCCGGTCCTGCTCGCCAAGACCGGCGAGGCGACCCCCCTGGTCTACGCGATGGGCGCCATCGGCACGATCCTCATGGCGCTCTCGCTGGTCGGCAGCGTCTACCCGATCCCCGCGGCGCCCTACAATTACCTGCCCTACGGCTTCGCGGTCTACATGCTGCTCGGCGCCGTCTGGTTCGTCGTGCTGAAGGGCCGCCGGCCGGAACTCCTGCTCAGCATCGAGCACGACCTCGAAGAGGTGGTGACCGGGGCGAAGTGAGCGGCCCTCACGCCAGGCCGTAGGCGATCAGGCTCTCGCCCGCGGCCACCACCGCCTCTCCCAGCGAGCGGAGCGGGCGGCCGAGGAGCGCCTCGGCCTCCGCCGACACGTAGGTGCGGCGCTTCCCGATGTCGGCCGCCATGAAGCGCGCGTCGTGGTTGAAGAGCCCCACGGCCCGGAGCAGCCAGTCGGGCGCTTCGCGGGTCGACACCTTCGCGGCCTTCTCGCCCAGGTGCGCCTTCAACGCTCCGGCGATCTCGCGCAACCAGAGCGGCGGGAGGACGCGGCAGCGCTCGTAGGGCGACACCTGGTCGAGCGGCACGGGCCGCGCCTCGATCCATTCCTGCCTGAACCGCCCGTCGACGCGCAGCTTCAGCCCGCGCCAGTCCTCCTTGAAGGCGGGCAGGAAATCGCCGAAGTAGCGGAAGCTGTCGGGCACCAGCGGCACGATGTTGACGCTGCCTTGCGCGATGGAATAGCCGCCGTCGAGCCGTTTGCGGTAGGCGCCCTTGGCGCACCAGAAGGCGTCCTCGGGACCGCCCTCGAGCGGCGCCGTCCGCAGGGCGCTCGAGCGCACCTTGAGCTGCTTCAGCGTGATGTCGACGTCGGCGAGGAAGCGGCGCGACCAGGCGCCCCCGGCCAGCACGACGGCGTTGCAGCGGATGCGCCCGCGCTCCGTCACCACGGCCGAGACGCGGCCGCCGGCACGATCGAGCCCCCGCACGGCGCAGCCGGTCGCGATGACGGCGCCGGCGCGCTGGGCCGCGGTCGCGATGGCGGGTGCGGCCTTCTGCGGCTCGGCCCGGCCGTCGGTGGCGCAATACATCGCCGCCTTCCAGCGCTTGGCGCCGCCCGGCACGTGGCGGTCGAGCTCGGCGCCCGAGATCATGCGGGCGTCGATCTGGTAGGGCCGCGCGTGTTCGAGCCAGGCCTCGTACCGCGCCACGTCGGCGTCGTCCTCGCAGCTCCACACGATCCCGGTCGTGCGGAAGCCGGTCTCGCCCTCGACGGCCTCGTTCATGCCCTCCCAGAGCCGCAGGCTCTCGACGATGAGCGGCATCTCGCGCGGGTCGCGCCGCCCCTTGCGCACCCAGCCCCAGTTGCGGCTCGACTGTTCGCCGGCGATGTGGCCCTTCTCGCAGAGCGCCACCGAGATGCCGCGCTTCGCCAGCGCCAGCGCGGTGCTGGTGCCGACGATGCCGCCGCCGATCACCACGACCTCGACGGACCCGGGCAATGCGGTGTCGGCGCGGACGGGGTCGACCGGCGGTCCCATGCTCACGCTCGCGCTTCGGTGGAGCCGGCGAGGATCACAGCCGCGGCTCCAAGGTCCAGTTGATCGGCACCTCGGCGATCGAGGCATTGTTCGGCAGGTCGAGCACGAGGGCCACGATCCGGCCGACCTCCCCGGGCTGCGTCAGCGTGGCGGGATCGCGGCCCTGGGTGAGCGGCGCCGCCATGTCGGTGGCGACGAAGCCGGGGCAGATCGCGGTGGCGCGGATGCCGTGCTCCCAGCCGGCATGCCGGATCGCGTGGGTCAGGCCGAGTGCCGCGAACTTGCTCGTCGCGTAGAGGCCCGATCCGGCAGAGCCGACGCGCAGGCCGGACAGCGACGCCACGACGGCGACGCGCCCGCGGCCGCCGGCCTTGAGCGCCGTCCAGGCGGCCTTCACCAGCCGGCGCGGCGCCTTGACGTTGACCTCGAACAGGTCGTCGAGGTCGGCATCCTCCGCGTCGATCACCGAGGCCGGGATCATGATGCCGGCATTGGCCACGACGGCGTCGATGCGGCCGAAACGGCCGAGCGTGGCGCCGACCCAGCCGACGGCGGCGGCGGGGTCGCGCGCGTCGTAGCGATGGAGCATCGCATCGTCGGTCGAGAGCGGCGCGGCGCCCTCCGGATCCCGCACGCCGAGGCTGAGCCGCCAGCCCTCGCGGGCCAGCGCCTCGGCGATCGCCCGGCCGATGCCGCGGTTGGCGCCGGAGACGAGCGCGACACGGCTCAAGGGGCGACCTCCGGGGGAGGGTCCGCGTCCGGCACCATGTCGAGGTAATGGCCGTAGACCTTGCGCAGGAGACCCAGGAGCTGTGCCTGCTCGCCGCCGTCGAGCATGGCGAAGAAGTCCCGGTCCTGCCGCAGCGCCACCTCGCGCACCCGGACCCGCAAGGCCTCCCCGTCGGGCAGGAGGTAGAGTTCCCGGGCCCGGCGCTCGGCGGGCGAGACGCGCTGCTCGATGAGCCCCGCCGCCGCCATGGCGTCGAGCGTCTTGCCCATGGCGGAGCGGTCGCGCCGGATGAAGTGGGCCAGGACCGAAGGCCTGATCCCGGGATTGGCGCCGACGAGGAGGATCGTGGCGATCTTGCCCGTCCCGCCCGCCAGGCCGAGCTCCTCCATCTGGGCGTCGAGGTCCTGGCTGACCAGGATGTTGACGGTGCGGACGTGGAAGCTCAGCAGCGTCCCGAAGATGTCGAAGTCGATGTTGAGGTAGTCGGCGGTCTTCGGCGCCCTGAGGCCACGGTTCACGGCCGCCGGCCTCTGCGCGTTCGCCTCCATCGCCGATCGAACCTCGCAAATGAACACTCCCGACGCGGGGCGGATGACGTGACGTTCGGCACGGCGACCGAGTCGTCCGGAGCGGCACCGGCTCGAACGGGCGACGGAGCGAGTCCAGGGTCGGACGACGAAGAAGAACGCAGTCGCTCATCCCCGCCCCTCATCCGATGATGGTATTCGTCCACTGTCTCGACGGTCAAGCCGGATTCAGAGTGCGTCTTGCGCAAAGAATCTGCAGCTCTTCGGTCGTGGCGGCTGGGAAAGGTGCAAAGTGTCGTCGGAGCGTACGCCGGTTCACGTCAGACGATCGGGTGCCTCTGGCGGACACGGTGAAAGTCGCTCAAGGCCCCTCGACGCGGTCTCGTCGGCGCGCCGACATCATCTGTTCAGCCGACGCCCCGCTCGAGATGCATCCGTGAGCGACGAAGCCTACCAACCTCGCCGATGTCCCGTCCGCGCCGGTGCTCAATCGTCTCGCACGGGTCGGCTCGAGATCACCGACATCGGTCCCAGTGTCGACCATGCACGGCCGCCTCGTTTGAGCCGCAAGGCCATGGTCCGACAGCCCAGATTCGGTATGAAGAACACGAACTCGGGCTGGGCGATCTCGTTTGTCGCTGCCCCCTGACACCCTTCGACCGCCGTTCTCGTCGTTACGTCAAACAGTCTCGCCTCATGTCCATCCGGATCGCGTTCGTGCCATCGTCCAAGACTGTCCAGGTGCCACGCTCTGAGACCGGCACTCGGCCCGAACGGGTATGTGTAGACGAATTCAGTCACCGGCTGGCCTGGATTGATGGCCAGCCCATGAACGACACATGCGACAATGATGACCGAGCACGGCACCATCAGGTTCAACCTGTACCTGATCCAAAAAGTCCGTAATTCCTCCTTGATGACGGATCGAACCAACTTCAGGCTCGTCATCGATCTCGGAGGAGTGGCAATGCCGTCGATTCCAGACGAATGGTGCTGTGTCGGCATGAGCGAACGACAATCTCGACTTAGACACTCGTCACCAGAGGCGGCGACCTCGCGTCCGCGATCCGACCGGCCTGACCTTATGACTGCAGTGTAGAGGGTTACGAGTCAGTATCACCATGAGAGGAAATCGGATCGTCGCTACCGAAAAGTTCAGCACAGTCGCTCGCACCCGGCGGGCTCGGTCAGCTTCGCGAACGCGCCTGCCTTGCGAGACGCATCTCGGCGAAAGAGGATGCGAGGCCGCTTGGGGCTCCCTCAGCGCTGACACGGCGACGGCCTCTGCCGACCTCGGCGGTTCGGCAGGGACCTTGGACCGATCCCGCCCGCGGTCGCCGCCTCATCTCGGCGCTGGACGTGAGCCGCCTGAGGCGGCATCGACCCGCCTGGACGTCCCGACCCGTCCCTCGCCAGGACGCCGGAGCCGCCGGACCGTCCGGCGAGCGTTTCCCGCGGGAGCCCGCCGTGGCACAAGGGTGCCATGTCGCTCGATGTCGTCGACCTCCGCTCCTTCTACGCCGCACCCCTCGGCCGGGTGGCGCAGCGGGCCATCGCCCGCATCGTCCGCGATTGGTGGCACGACACCAACGGCCTCGCGGTGGCTGGGCTCGGCTATGCCGTCCCGTTCCTCGACCCGTTCCGCGACGAGGCCGTCCGGGTCATCGGCCTGATGCCGGCCGAACAGGGCATCGTGCACTGGCCCGCCGGAGGCACGTCCGCCACCGCGATGGTCGAGGGCGGCCAGCTGCCGCTGCCCGACGGCTCCATCGACCGCGTGCTGCTGGTGCACATGCTCGAGCCGACCGAGCACCCGCGCGAAGTCCTGTCCGAAGTGTGGCGGGTGCTGACGCCGGGCGGCCGCATGATCGCGGTGACGTGCAACCGGCGGGGCATGTGGGCGCGGGTCGACACGACGCCCTTCGGGTCCGGCCAGCCCTTCTCGAAACGGCAACTGGCGGCGCTGCTGCGCGAGACCCTCTTCTCGCCCGAGCGGTTTGGCGAGGCGCTCTACGTGCCGCCCTTCGAGCGCCGCTCCCTCCTCAAGCTCGCGCCCTTCTTCGAGCGCACCGGCAAGCGCATGGCGCTGCCCGGCGCCGGCGTGCTGCTCGTCGAGGCCACGAAGCAGCTCTACCGTCCGATCATGCTGCGGCGGATGGCGCCGGTGCGCCACGCCATCCCGCGCCTCGAGCCGCGGCTCCAGGGATCGTTCCGGTCCGACGGCGCTGTGCCCGACGGCGACGGCGCGGCTTGGCGGCGGCACCGCTGAGCGGCGACGATTCACCCTGTCGGCGCCTGCGTCACCGGCGTCGGGAACGCTGCGCCCCGACCGGGCATTGACGCCTCCAAAGGACCACATCGTCATGTCGAAGAGCGCCGAGATCGTCGAGGACCAGGACGTCCACGAGGTCGTCGATCCGGAGGATGCGGCCGAGAGCGCCGGGCTGGTCTACGTCCACGACGATCGCGAACCCGGCATCACCCGCCGCAAGAGCGGCAAGGGCTGGTCGTTCCGGGCGCCCGGCGGCGCGCTGATCAAGGATGCCGCCACGATCGCGCGGATCAACAAGCTCGCCGTGCCGCCGGCCTACCAGGACGTCTGGATCTGCCCGGATCCGAAGGGACACATCCAGGCGACGGGACGCGACGACAAGGGCCGCAAGCAATACCGCTATCACGCAGCGTTCCGGGAGGTCCGGGACAGCGCCAAATACGAGCACGTCACGGCCTTCGCCGAGGTCCTGCCGCTCATCCGCGCCACGGTGAAGCAGCACATGGCGCTGCACGGCCTGCCGCGGCAGAAGGTGGTGGCCACCGTCGTCCACCTGCTCGAGACGACGCTGATCCGGGTCGGCAACGAGGGCTATGCGAAGCAGAACCAATCCTACGGGCTGACCACGCTCGAGACCCGACACGTCGACGCCCACGGCGCAGACCTCAGGTTCGAGTTCAAGGGCAAGAGCAACAAGCTCTGGAAGCTCAAGGTCCACGACCGGCGTGTCGCCAGGATCGTCAAGGCCTGCCACGATCTCCCCGGCCAGCACCTGTTCCAGTATCTCGACCACGACGGCCATCAGCACGGCGTCTCGTCGCACGACGTCAACGACTACCTCCGCGAGATCACCGGCCGCGAGATCTCGGCCAAGGATTTCCGCACCTGGGCCGGGACGGTGCTGGCCGCGCTGGCGCTTCACGAGTTCGGCACCATCGACACCGAAGCCAAGGCCAAGAAGAACGTCCGCACCGCCATCGAGCGTGTGTCGGCGCGGCTCGGCAACACCCCGACCATCTGCCGCAAATGCTACATCCACCCCACGGTGGTGAACTCCTACATGTCGGGCCAGCTCCTCCTCGAGATCAAGGAGGAGGTCGACGCCGAGCTGCGCGAGGACCTGCCGACGCTGAAGCCCGAGGAGGTGGCGGTGCTGACGCTGCTGGAGCGGCGGATCGCCCACGACATCGCGGAGCGGAAGGCGGGTGACGTCGCCGCCAAGCCCGATCGCAAGCGCGCCCGCGCGGCCTGAGGGGATCGCCGCGTCCGGCGGCGTCGCCCTCAGTCCCGCATGGCCTTGGCGCTGTCGATCCGGAACGGGTGGGACGGATAGGTGCCCAGCACCCGGAACTCGCGGGAGAAGAAGGTGAGCTCGTCGAGCGCGCGCTTCACCGGGGCATCGTCCGGATGGCCCTCGACGTCGGCCAGGAACTGCGTCGCGGTGAACTCGCCCTCGACCATGTAGGATTCGAGCTTGGTCATGTTGACGCCGTTGGTGGCGAAGCCGCCGAGCGCCTTGTAGAGGGCCGCCGGCAGGTTCTTCACCCGGAACACGAAGGTCGTCACCACGGGGCCGTCGCCGGCCGGGGCGTCGCCCGGGGTCTTCGACAGGACCACGAAGCGCGTGGTGTTGTGGTCCTCGTCCTCGACGTCCTCGGCCAGGATGTCGAGCCCGTAGATGCCGGCGGCGAGCCGCGGCGCCAGCGAGCCGCGGGTGCGGTCCGCCCAGGCGGCGACCTCGCGGGCCGAGCCCGCCGTGTCGCCCACGACCTGCGCCTTCAGGCCGAGCCGCCGGATGAGCTTGCGGCACTGGCCCAGCGCGTGGACGTGGCTGTGCACGCTGCGGAGTTCGTCGATCCGCGTCCCCGGCACCGCCATCAGCTGAAAATGCACGGGCAGGAAGAACTCGCCCACGATGTGGAGGCAGGAGCTCGGCATCAGCGCGTGGATGTCGGCGACGCGGCCGGCGATGGAATTCTCGATCGGGATCATGGCGAGGGCCGCGCGCCCCTCCGACACGGCCGCGAAGGCATCTTCGAACGTCGGGCAGGGCAGAGGCTCCCAGGTCGGATAGACGGCCTGGCAGGACTGATGGGAGAAGGCGCCGGGCTCCCCCTGGTAGGCGATGACGTGGTTCATGGACGGTCCAGCAGGGCCCCGGCGCGGGCGAGTTCGGCGGGGTTGTCGACCCCGAGCGGCACCGTGTCCACCACGGCGGCGTCGATCCGCAGGCCGGCTTCGAGGGCACGGAGCTGCTCGAGCTTCTCGCGCCGCTCGAGCGGCGAGGGCGGGAGTGCGACGAAGCGCCGGAGCGCCGCGCGGCGGAAGGCGTAGAGCCCGATGTGGTGGTGGAGCGGGCCGTCGCCCCACGGGGCCGTGGCGCGGGTGAAGTAGAGCGCGCGGAGCCGCCCGGGCGCGACTTCGGTGCCGACGAGCTTGACCACGCTGGGGTCGGCCCGTTCCTCGTCGCGGCGGATCACGGCCGCCAGGGTGGACAGGGCGACCTCGGGATCGCCGAGCGGCTCCAGGGCGGCGGCGACGATCCGCGGGTCGACGCTCGGCAGGTCGCCCTGGAGGTTGACCGCCACGTCGTGGCGGCCGTCGGGATCGAGCGCCTCGAGCGCCTCGTGGATCCGGTCCGTTCCGGAGGGGTGGTCGGCCCGGGTGAGCACGGCCCGGCCGCCCACGGCCTCGACCGCCGCGGCGATGCGGGGCTCATCGGTGGCCACCACGACGGGGCCGATGTCGGCCTCGCGGGCCCGGCGCCACACCTGCACGATCATGGGCACGCCGCCGATGGCCAGCAGCGGCTTTCCGGGCAGACGTGTCGCCGCCATCCGGGCGGGGATCAGCACGATGGGGTTCATGGGCCGGAAAGCCTCCGGGTACGGCCGGCGGACCCGCCGCCGGAGGGGGTCGAAAAGGCGCGCGAGCCGGCGCTTATACGTGTTGCCAAGCTCAGGGCAAAGTGACTAATGGGGTTTAAAGACAGGCGGTCGGACGTCGACCAACCGATGCGCCGTCGCCACAACGCACAGGGTCGCCGACGCCATGGACTCGTTCGAGGTCAACAAGATCGCCGGCGGCGTGCTCGGCACCCTCTTGGCCACCATGGCGCTGGGGCTGGCGGCGGACTGGTTCTACGAGCCGTCGGCGCCCGCCAAGCCCGGCTACGACCTCCCCATGGCGGCCGCCGAAACCTCCGGCACGGGCGACAGCAAGACCGCCGCGCCAGCGAAGCCGCTGCCCGTCCTGCTCGCCTCGGCCAGCGTCGACAAGGGCGCCTCGCTGGCCAAGGCCTGCGGGGCCTGCCACAACTTCGAGAAGGGCGCCGGCGCCAAGATCGGGCCGCCGCTCTGGGGCGTCGTCGACCGGGCCGTGGGCACCATCCCGGGGTTCAGCTATTCCGAAGCCATCAAGGGCAAGGGCGGCGAGTGGTCGCTCGACAAGATCAACGCCTTCATCACCTCGCCCAAGGGCTACGCGCCCGGCACCAAGATGACCTATGCGGGCGAGGAAGACCCGCAGAAGCGCGCCGACATCCTCGACTACCTCCACACCCTGTCCGACGATCCGAAGCCGCTGCCGGCCGTGACGGAGGCGGCACCGGCCGACAGCCTGCCGGCCTCGACGGAGCCCGCCAAGAAGGGCTGAGGCGGCGGGCTCCGGCCCGCTTCGCCGCGCCCCTGCCGGCCGGATCGGCTATTCGGCCGCCACCAGCAGCGGCGGCCGGACGAACCCGGCGCCGACGTCCCGTCCCGCCGCGCGCGACAGGTGGACCAGGCAGGCGCAGCGCAGCAGCGACGAGAAGTTCCGGACGTCGCCGTGGTGGGCCAGGACCTCGCCGTAGAGCACGGTCAGGAACTTGGCGAGGCTCGAGCCCTCGCTCTCCGCCAATTCCTCCAGCACGGCCCAGAAGGCGGCTTCGAGCCGGATCGACGTGCCGTGCCCGCCGATGCGGAGCGAGCGCGTCTGGCACTCGTAGTCGGCCTCCGGCTGATGGGCGAACAGGCTGCACATGACGTCCTCCCCCGCGTGTAATTTATAGCGACTCTAAACCAGCCGCGCGGAGGCACAAGGGGGGAGGGAGAGTGCGTCGACGCCTCCGGGTCGCGGCGATGGAAACGTATCGTCGCATCCGGCGACGGATCGCCGATGGCGCCGCCGAGCCGTCCACCATCGGGAAGCGGCGAGCGACGGCCCCTAGAGTCTGTCAGGCTTACGTCGATACGGCGTTTGGACGTAAGCCGTTGGACAGCCTCTAAGATCTGAGCTGCGTTACGGTCCAGACGACGGCTGACCGTCGCCCCGTCGTGCGGCCGACGACGCCATGCCGCGTCAGCGCGGGACGCAGCTCCTCCGTCTCGGGCCGTTATACACCAGCGGTGCCGCCACCAACTTGACCTGTCCGGCCGGGCAGGAGTGGTCGTCGACGTAGACGACCTCGTTCATGCGCATCCCGCCGATGGGTGGTTCGGCCGACAGCAGCTGCAGCTGCTGCAGGCCTCCCGTCCGTGAGCCCGCCTGGGCCACGGAAAGGGCCGCCATCATCGCTGTCGCCGTCACGATCGCCCTCACGCAGACCTCCCCCTCTCCACGTCCACGACCCAGGACCGACATATGGCGCGATGAGCCTTCATCCAGTGTAGAGCTCGGCCGAGGGCGTCGTCCTCGTGCATCGACGGATCCGGACGGACAGGCGTCGGGGCCGACCCGTCGGAACTCGGGCCGCCGCGTCGCTCTTTCCCTGCCGGAGCGACCCGACCGACCATGCCGAACCTGCTCTTCGAGGATTTCACCGTCGGGGCCGTCCTGCCGGAGGCGACCCTGACGGTCGCGGACGAGGATGCGGCCTTCTTCGCCGAGGCCTTCGGCCCGGGGGCGGCGGAGCCGGGTGCCTCCGGGGCGCCGCCGCTGCCGGGCTGGCACGTCGCGGCGCTCGGCATGCGGCTGCTGTTCGACGCCGTCCTCCGCCGCACCGCCGGGCTGGGCGCCCCGGGCATCGAGGGCGTGACCTGGCCCTGCCCGGTCTGGCCCGGGGATCGCCTGCGGTTCACCGCTCGGGTCGTGGCGGCGCGTGTTTCGGCGTCGCGGCCCGAAATGGGCCTCGTGACGGTCGCAATCGCGCTCTTCAATCAGGACGGCGCCTGCGTGATGACCCAGGACAACGCCGTCATGGTGGCGCGGCGCGACGGCGAGGCGCGGAGCAGCACGGGGACGCGGACGTGAGCGACTTCTTCGAGGACCTCGTGGTGGGGACGCGGCTCGATCTCGGCAGCCACGTGTTCACGGCCGACGAGATCGTCGGCTTCGCGCGCCGCTACGACCCGCAGCCCTTCCACCTCGACGAGGCGGCGGCGGCGCAGAGCCACTTCGGCCGGCTGGCGGCCTCGGGCTGGCACACGGTGGCGGTGTGGATGAAGCTCTACGTCACGGCCCGTCAGGCCACGATGGCGGACCTCCAGGCCCGGGGCGAGACGCCGTCCCGCCCCGGGCCGTCGCCGGGCTTCCGCAGCCTGAAGTGGCGCCGGCCCGTCCACGCCGGCGACACGATCAGCTACGCGTCGACGCTGACCGGCAAGCATGCCTCGTCGAGATCCGGCTGGGGCCTGGTGTTCCACCACAACATCGGCACCAACCAGGACGGCCACACGGTCTGCGAGTTCGACGGGTCGGTGTTCTGGGAATGCCGGGGTGCCGCTCCGGCGGTCGCGTGAGCGCCGACGCTCAGAGTCGGTGACGGATCGAACTCGTGCCCGGATGCCCGCGGGATCGTCCAGGATCGTTCTCTGCCGTTGAGCCGCAGGGACCGTTCATTCACGATCTCTCAAGCCTCGCCCCGCACCATCGCGCAATGCAGGATGCCGTCCTCGATGTAATCGTCGCCGCGGCGGACGAAGCCGAGGCCGGCGTAGAACCGTTCGAGGCGCGCCTGCGCGCCGATGCGGATCGGCGCCGGGCCAAACCGCCGGCCCGCTTCGGCGATGGCCTCGCCCATCAGCGCCCGGCCGAGGCCGGTGCCCCGCGCCGCCGCTGCCGTGGCGACCCGGCCGATGGATGCGGCCTCCCCCGCGCGCGCCGGCCCGAAGAGCCGCAGCGTGCCGGCGAGGCCGCCGCCCGGGCTCGTCCAGGCCAGGAGGTGAGCGGCGTCGGGATCGCGGCCGTCGATCTCCGGGAATGCGCAGGCCTGCTCCACCACGAAGACGTCGGCGCGCAGCTTCAGGACGTCGTGGAGCTCGCGGGCCGTCAGTGCGTCGAACGCCCGCCAGCTGAAGGCTGTCAGTGGCCCGCGAACTCCATCAGGGTGCGGACCGGGACGCCGAGGTCGCGGATCTTGCCGGCGCCGCCGAGGTCCGGCAGGTCGATGACGAAACAGGCGGCCTCCACCTCGGCGCCGATGCGCTTCAGCAGGCTCACGGCGGCGGTGGCGGTCCCGCCGGTGGCGATGAGGTCGTCGACGAGGATCACGCGCTCTCCCGGCGCCACGGCGTCCTCGTGCATCTCCATCTCGTCGATGCCGTATTCGAGTGAGTAGGCCACCCGCACCGTGGCGTGAGGCAGCTTGCCCTTCTTGCGGATCGGCACGAACCCCGCCGAGAGCTGGTGCGCCACGGCGCCCCCCAGGATGAAGCCGCGCGCCTCGATCCCCGCCACCTTGTCGACCTTCGTGCCGGCCCAGGGCTGGACCAGTTCGTCGATGGCGCGGCGGAAGGCCCTGGCGTCCCCGAGCAGGGTGGTGATGTCCCGGAACATGATGCCGGGCTTCGGGTAGTCCGGGATGGAGCGGATGGACTCGCGCAGATCGCTGGACATCGAGGGTCTCGGGCCGGAGGACGGCGACAGGTCTATCGCGCCGGCGGTGCGGCGTCCATGCGCGGGCCCCTGAGGCCTGCCCACCCGGCGAGCCTCGGACCTCGGGGGCGTCCGCCGATGGTTTCGGTGTGGATCACCCCACGATCGGCGCTGGCCTGTGGCCGATCTGCAATAGCGGATCACCCCGCCGCCGTGATTCCCTCACGGCGGATGGTCAGCGGACCGCCATCTGCCGGGCCCCGTCGCGGCGAGCGCCAGAATGCGACGGGGCCGATGCGAGCGCCTGGATCGGCCTGTCGCCGCCTCAGCCCACCGCCCCCTCAGCCCAGCACCCGCCCCGCGATCACCTTCAGCTTCTCCACCAGCGCCGGGTCGCGCACCTCCGGCGCCGTCATGATGGCACTGTCGAGGGCGCGGTCGGAGCGCGCCGGGCAGGGCTCGTGGTCGGCGGGGAAGTCGCCGATCAGCCGCGCGAGCAGCGCCGCCGCCTTGCCGGCGTTGTCGCGCACCACCTTGATGACGGAGGCCACGTCGACCTCGCCGTGCTCGGGATGCCAGCAGTCGAAGTCCGTCACCATGGCGATCGTCGCATAGGCGATCTCGGCCTCGCGGGCGAGCTTCGCCTCGGGCATCGCCGTCATGCCGATCACGTCGTAGCCGGCGGCCTTGTAGGTGAGCGACTCGGCCCGCGACGAGAACTGCGGCCCCTCCATGCAGACGTAGGTGCCGCCCTTGACGAAGGCGATGTCCTCCTCGCGCGCCGCCGCGGCGATGCGGGCGACGAGCAGCGGCGCCACGGGATGCGCCATCGACACGTGGGCCACGCAGCCGTCGCCGAAGAACGACGAGGCCCGGCCGACTGTGCGGTCGACGAACTGGTCCACCAGCACGAAGAGCCCGGGATAGAACTCGGCCCGGAACGAGCCGCAGGCCGAGACCGAGACGAGGTCGGTCACGCCAGCCGCCTTCAGCGCCGCGATGTTGGCGCGGTAGTCGATGCCCGAGGGCGACAGGCGATGGCCGCGCCCGTGCCGCGGCAGGAACACGGCGTCGCGCCCGCCGATGCGGCCGAAGCGGAGCGTGTCCGACGGCTCGCCCCAGACGGTCGAGACCCGCTCCTCGCGGACGTCCTCGAGCCCGGGGAGGTCGTAGACCCCGGACCCCCCGATGATGCCGATGACCGCTGCCGCCATGACGCCTTCCCGCACTGCACTGCTCCGCCCGACCTTGGACGGGGCCGCCCGCGACCGCAAGCCCGGTCCCCGCAGCCCCGGCCCCGGCGCGAGCGCTAAATTTCACGCCCCTCCATCGGCCGCGAACTTGCGCGGCGCGGACCCCGACACAATCTCGGGAAGGCAATCGGGGATCGGGCGGAGGCGGGCTGTCCGAGGGTGCTCCACGGCGCCGACGCGGCTTCAGGGCCTCGCCGGCCGAGGTGGCAGACGACCCTTCGGCCCCACCGCCCACGAGCCGGGTCGCTACGGGGCCCGGCGGTCTCGCGAAGAAAAGGACATCATCCCAATGGCTAAAGTGATCGGCATCGACCTCGGCACCACCAATTCCTGCGTCGCCGTCATGGAAGGGTCGACGCCCAAGGTGATCGAGAACGCGGAGGGCGCCCGCACCACGCCGTCCATCGTGGCGTTCAGCGAGGACGCGGAGCGACTGGTCGGCCAGCCCGCCAAGCGCCAGGGCGTCACCAATCCGGAGCGCACCTTCTTCGCCATCAAGCGCCTCATCGGCCGTCCCTTCGAGGACCCGATGACCAAGAAGGACATGGGCCTCGTCCCCTACAAGATCACCCGCGCGCCCAACGGCGACGCCTGGGTGCAGTCGGGCGACAAGTCCTATTCGCCGTCCCAGATCTCGGCCTTCATCCTCCAGAAGATGAAGGAGACCGCTGAAGCGTTCCTCGGCTCGGTCGTCACCCAGGCGGTCATCACCGTCCCGGCCTACTTCAACGACGCCCAGCGTCAGGCCACCAAAGACGCCGGCAAGATCGCGGGCCTCGAGGTGCTGCGCATCATCAACGAGCCGACCGCGGCCGCGCTCGCCTACGGGCTCGACAAGCGCGGTTCGGGCACGATCGCGGTCTACGACCTCGGCGGCGGCACGTTCGACGTGTCGGTGCTGGAGATCGGCGACGGCGTGTTCGAGGTGAAGTCGACGAACGGCGACACGTTCCTCGGCGGCGAGGACTTCGACAACCGCATCGTCGAGTACCTGGCGGACGAGTTCCGCAAGGAGAACACCGTCGACCTCCGCAAGGACAAGCTGGCCCTCCAGCGCCTGAAGGAGGCGGCCGAGAAGGCCAAGATCGAGCTCTCCTCCGCCACCCAGACCGAGATCAACCTGCCCTACATCACGGCGGATGCGAGCGGCCCGAAGCACCTCACCCTGAAGCTGACCCGCGCCAAGCTCGAGGCGCTTGTCGAGGACCTGGTACAGCGCACGGTCGAGCCCTGCCGCAAGGCGCTGAAGGATGCCGGCCTCTCGGCGGGCGAGATCGACGAGGTGGTCCTGGTTGGCGGCATGACCCGCATGCCCAAGGTCCAGGAGGTGGTGAAGCAGTTCTTCGGCAAGGAGCCCCACAAGGGCGTGAACCCGGACGAGGTCGTGGCCATCGGCGCCGCCGTGCAGGCCGGCGTGCTGCAGGGCGACGTCAAGGACGTGCTGCTGCTCGACGTGACCCCCCTGTCGCTCGGCATCGAGACGCTCGGCGGCGTGTTCACCCGCCTCATCGAGCGCAACACCACGATCCCGACGAAGAAGAGCCAGGTCTTCTCCACCGCCGAGGACAACCAGACCGCCGTCACGATCCGGGTGTTCCAGGGCGAGCGCGAGATGGCGGCGGACAACAAGATCCTCGGCCAGTTCGACCTCGTCGGCCTGCCATCGGCGCCGCGCGGCGTGCCGCAGATCGAGGTGACCTTCGACATCGACGCCAACGGCATTGTCAATGTCACGGCGAAGGACAAGGCGACCAACAAGGAGCAGCAGATCCGCATCCAGGCGTCGGGCGGCCTCAGCGACAGCGACATCGACAAGATGGTCAAGGATGCCGAGCTCCACGCCGCCGAGGACAAGAAGCGCCGCGAGCTGATCGACGCCAAGAACCAGGCCGAGGCGATGATCCACTCGACCGAGAAGTCGATCGCCGACTACGGCGACAAGGTCTCGTCGGCGGATCGCTCGGCCGTCGAGGGCGCCATCGCGGCGCTGCGCCCGACGCTGGAGGGCGAGGACGTGGAGGCCATCAAGGGCCGCACCAACGACCTGATGCAGGTGTCGATGAAGCTCGGCGAGGCGATGTACAAGGCCGGGGCGTCGGCGGGAGCCGAGGGCGGCGCCGAGCCGCATGCGGCCGGCGGCAACGACGACGTCATCGACGCGGACTTCAAGGAAGTCGGCGAGGACGACAAGAAGCGCCGCGCCTGACGCGCGGTGGAGACGTCTCGCCGGCAGTCCGGGGCTTCCCCCCGGTCTTCCGGCGGCGTCTCGATCCAGGCTGGGCCCCACGACTCGCTGGAGCGTGCCGGCCTTTTGAATTCCGTGACCCGGCCCGGCATCGTCCGGGCCGGAACCGTATCCTGGGTACGACGCTCGGCTTCCGCCTCCAGGCGCAGCCTTGCCCCACATGCCCGCGCATGCCACCTGAGGCCGAGCGCGGCTTCACCTCCCCCGCTGGACTCGTCTCCCGATCTCGTCGCCGGATGTTTCAGTCCTCGCGACCTCCGACCTGGATCCGCCTTCGATGGCCAAACGCGATTTCTACGACCTCCTGGGCGTCGCCAAGACGGCGACCGACGCCGAGCTCAAGTCGGCGTTCCGCAAGACCGCCATGCAGTGCCACCCGGACCGCCACCCCGGCGACAAGGACGCGGAGGCCAAGTTCAAGGAGGTCAACGAGGCCTACCAGGTCCTGTCGGACGGGCAGAAGCGCGCCGCCTACGACCGCTTCGGCCATGCCGCCTTCGAGCACGGCGGGGGCGCGGGAGGGGCGGCGGGCGGCGACGGGTTCCCGTCCTCGATGGCCGACATCTTCGACGACCTCTTCGGCGACATGATGGGCCGCTCGCGCGGCCGCGCCGGCGCTGGCGGCGGTGGGCGCGAGCGCGGCTCGGACCTGCGCTACAACCTCGAGATCAGCCTCGAAGACGCCTACAAGGGCAAGACCGCGACGGTGAAGATGCCGATCTCGGTGTCCTGCGACCATTGCACCGGCACGGGCGCCAAGCCGGGATCGAAGCCCCGCACCTGCACGACCTGCGCGGGCCACGGCCGCGTGCGCGCCCAGCAGGGGTTCTTCGCCATCGAACGCACCTGCCCGGCCTGCGGCGGCCGCGGCGAGGTGATCGACAATCCCTGCCCGGCCTGCGCCGGCACGGGCCGCGTCACGCGCGAGCGGGCGCTCTCGGTCAACGTCCCCGCGGGCGTCGAGGACGGCACCCGCATCCGCCTCGCCGGTGAGGGAGAGGCCGGCCTGCGCGGCGGCCCCGCCGGCGACCTCTACATCTTCCTGTCGGTGAAGCCGCACCCGTTCTTCCAGCGCGACGGGGCGGATCTCTACTGCCGCGTGCCGATCTCGTTCATCCAGGCCTCGCTCGGCGGCGAGCTCAACGTCCCGGCGCTCGACGGGATCGACGCCAAGGTGAAGATCCCGGAGGGGACCCAGTCCGGCAAGCAGTTCCGCATCAAGCACAAGGGCATGCCGGTGCTCCGCTCGCGCGACATCGGCGACCTCTACATCCAGTCCGTGGTGGAGACGCCGCAGAACCTCACCAAGCGCCAGCGCGAGCTGCTGCAGGAGTTCGAGTCGATCTCCTCCCAGAAGACCCATCCCGAAGCCGAGGGCTTCTTCGGCAAGATGCGCGACTTCTTCGACAATCTGAGCACGTGAGGGCGGACCGGCTGAGCCTGCCCTGACCATCGGTGCCTCAAGCCGCAGAACCGACTCCCCATGGCGGGACGGCGTCGTACCGACCAGGCTCGATGCCCTCCCGTCGCACGCGATATGCTCAGTTATCCCGCCCTCCGGTGGATCGCGCCCTTCTCTCCCTCGGGGCTAGTGTCGGCACCCATCTCGGCCGCCCTGGTCAAGGCGGCGGCGGCCCTCCTTCCCCTGGTGCCAGCCGCATCAGGCCGCGATGAGGCGGGTGAGGGGACCACACCGACGGATGAGAACCATGGCGGTCGGACCGCCGACTCAGGAGCGTTGCGAAGGCGATGCTGCTCCGATCCCGCGCGTTGCCTTGATTATGACCGTTCGATGACCCACAACGTCGGTCGAAAGAACGTGCACCGGTGTGGCGCGTCGCGGACCGCAGGGTGGGAACCATGGCCGAGGGTCACATTGCGCTTTGAACACCGGGGCGACGTCTCGACCCTGCCGAAGTCTCCCGTCCCCAAGAAGCCCTTCGACGAGCGGCTCGCCGACGAGGCCCGCTTCATCCGGACCTGGCTCGAGAACCCCGTGGGCACCGGCGCGGTGTCGCCCTCCGGCCGGTTCCTGGCGCGCGCCATGGCGCGCGCCGTCGACCCGGACCGGCCCGGCCCCATCGTCGAGCTCGGGCCCGGCACCGGTCCCGTCACCGACGCCCTGATCGCCCGCGGCATCGCGCCCGAGCGGCTCGTCCTGGTGGAGTTCGACCCGGATTTCTGCAGGCTCCTCCAGCACCGCTATCCCGGCGCCACCGTGATCCAGGGCGACGCCTACGACCTCACGGCGACGCTCGACGGCGTCCTCGACGAGCCGGCCGCGACGGTCGTGTCGAGCCTGCCGCTGCGCAACCAGCCCGAGCACCATCGCCTGTCGCTGTTGGAGCAGGCCTTCGAGGTGCTGCAGCCGGGCGGCAGCTTCGTCCAGTTCACCTACGGGATCGCCTCTCCCATGCCGTTGCGCCCCGGCCACCGTCCCTGCTTCGAGGCCGAGGTCTCGTCGCCAGTCTGGCTCAACCTGCCGCCGGCCCGGGTCTGGATCTACCGCGCCGCCGCGGCATCGGCGCTGATCCGGGCGCGCCGCGGCTCGAAGGTGCGCCTCGACCTGCAGCGCCGCGCCGTGCCGTGCGGCGACGAGATGGGCGACCGGCTGAAGCGCGGCATCGGACTGAAGGCCCGCAAGGCGCGCGACGAGTTCAAGCTCCAGGCCGAGCGGGTGATGGACGGCCTGAAGCCGAAGCGTCGCGGCGCCGACGCCCTGACCGCCGCGCCCGCCAAGCTCCGCACGCGGCCGCGCGGCCGCCACTGACGACCGCCGGCCTTCGCCCGCGGGACGCGCCCGAGCGGGCGTTCCCGGTTCCGTCCCGGCGTCTTCGGATGTAAGGACGGGGTCTCTCATTCCCCGATGGGGCCGGCGCGCCCGCCCGCCCCCGGACCACCGCGAGATCCCGAGAATGGCCGGCCACAGCCAGTTCAAGAACATCATGCACAAGAAGGGCAAGCAGGACGCGGTCCGCTCCAAGCTCTTCTCCAAGCTCGCCCGCGAGATCACGGTCGCCGCCAAGCTCGGCCTGCCCGACCCCGCCATGAACGCCCGCCTGCGCGCCGCCGTCCTCGCCGCCCGGCAGGAGAACATGCCCAAGGACAACATCGACCGCGCCATCAAGAAGGCGAGCGGCGCCGATTCCGAGAACTACGACGAGGTGCGCTACGAGGGCTACGCGCCCGGCGGCGTCGCCATCATCATCGAGGCGCTGACCGACAACCGCAACCGGACGGCCGGCGAAGTCCGCTCCTACTTCACCAAGTCGGGCGGCGCCATGGCGGAGACCGGCGCCGTCGCGTTCATGTTCGACCACATCGGCCGCATCGAATACGGCCGCGATGCGGGTTCGGAGGACGTCGTGATGGAGGCGGCCATCGAGGCCGGCGCCGACGACGTCGTGACGGGCGAGGAGGCCCACGAGGTGCTGACCTCGCTCGAGGCCCTGCGCGATGTCGAGAAGGCGCTGGAGGCGAGGCTCGGGGCGCCGCGCCGCTCGGCGCTGGTCTGGCGGCCGCAGACGTCGATCCCGGTCGACGACGAGGCGGGCGAGAAGATCCTGAAGCTCGTGGGGGCGCTGGAGGACAACGACGACGTCCAGAACGTCTACGCCAATTTCGAGATCTCCGACGCCCTCATCGCCAAGTTGAACGCCTGACCGCTTGGCCGTCGTCCGCATCCTCGGCATCGATCCGGGCCTGCGCCACACCGGCTGGGGCGTCATCACGGCCGACGGGTCGCGCCTGTCCTACGTGGCGTCGGGCGCGATCCACACCGCGTCCGACACGCCGCTGAGCGAGCGGTTGCGCGTGCTCCACGTCGGCCTCAGCCAGGTGATCGAGGCGGAATGGCCCGACGAGGCGGCCGTGGAGGAGACCTTCGTCAACAGCGACCCCCGCGGCGCTCTGAAACTCGGCCAGGCGCGCGGCATCGCCATGGTGGTGCCGGCGCTGGCCGGGCTGCCGGTGGCCGAATACCCCAACAACATCGTCAAGAAAGCCGTGACGGGCACCGGCCACGCCGAGAAGGCGCAGGTGGCGGCCATGCTGAAGGTGCTGCTGCCGAAGAGCCACGCGTCGTCACCCGACGCCGCCGACGCGCTGGCGGTCGCCATCACGCACGCCAACCACCGCCGGCCCGCCAACGTGCAGGCGGCGATCGTCCGGGCGGTCGCCCGCCGGGACGGGTCGCGATGATCGGCAAGCTCCGCGGCACGGTCGACGGCGCCGGCGTGGAATCGATGGTGCTGGACGTCGGCGGCGTCGGCTACCTCGTCCATTGCTCGCCGCGCACGCTCTCGGCGCTGCCGCCGCCGGGCGAGCCCGTGTCGCTGCTGATCGACACCCACGTGCGCGAGGACATGATCCGCCTCTACGGCTTCGCCACGGAGGCGGAGCGCGAATGGTTCCGCCTGATGCAGGGGGTCCAGGGGGTCGGCGCCAGGCTCGCGCTGGCGATCCTCGGCGTCCTGTCGACCGCCGCTCTGGGCCGGGCGGTCGCCGAGGGCGACCGGACGGCGGTGTCCCGCGCCCCGGGCGTCGGCCCG
Source organism: Lichenihabitans sp. (assembly GCA_965214345.1). Taxonomy (GTDB): domain Bacteria; phylum Pseudomonadota; class Alphaproteobacteria; order Rhizobiales; family Beijerinckiaceae; genus Lichenihabitans. The sequence goes on from CBDCBJ010000002.1 coordinate 913,239, forward strand.
AAGCTCGCCGCCCGCATCGTGGCGGAGCTGAAGGACAAGGGGCCGGGCGGCGCCACCGACGCGCTGGCGATGCCGGGCCAGGAGCCCGGCGCGCCCCTGCCGCGCAACATCGAGGACGCCGTGTCGGCGCTGGTCAACCTCGGCTACGGACGGCCCCAGGCGGCCAGCGCCGTGGCGTCCGCGGTGTCGTCGCTCGGGGCCGAAGCCCAGACGGCGGCGCTGATTCGTGGGGGGCTCAGGGCTTTGTCGCTGTGACGCCGCGCCGCTCGCCCGGTCGCTTCCAGCCCGCCACGACAGGGGCGAGGGCACGTGCACGAGGCTTTCGCGACGTGGCGGCCGCGTGATAATCCTGTCCCATGTTATCGACGCTCGTCCTCGCCCCGCCCGTCGCCGATGCGCCTCGCCGGGCCAGCGCCCTCCTGCGCACGCTCGCGGCCCTGGTGCCCGCCGCGGTCGAGGGCGTCGTCCGCGACGTGACGCTGCTTCAGGTCGGCGATGCCGGCTCCGTCGCCGGCATCGCCGACGAGGCGGGGTGCCAGATCATCGAGGAGCCGGACTTCCCGGCCGCGCTGGCGCGCGGCGTGGCGGGCGCCCGCTCGCCCTGGATCTTCGTGGTGAAGGCCGGCACGGTCCCGTCCCGCCTGTTCGGCGAGGAGGCCGCCCAGGCGCTCGAAACCTCGCTCCGGACCGGCGGGGCCCTGCTGCTGCGCGAGCAGCCGACGGGCGTGCTCGCCCGCTGGTTTCCGTCCCTGGCGCCCGTGGCGGGCGTCATCCTGCCCCGCGCCCGCCTGGCCGAGTTCCGCTGCACGAGCTTCGCCGACCTCGTGCGGCGCGCCCGACCGGCCCGCACGCTGCCGACCTCGGCCGCCGCGTCCCGCTGAGGACCGCTGGACGTCACTTCTTCGGCGCCGTCCCGTCCACGGTCGTCGGCGTGGTGATGGTCACGTCGCTGGTGTCGGCCTTGGTCGACCGGCCTGGACCCGGTGTGACGCGTCCGGCCGGTCAACAGCCCTTTCCGCCGGGGCCACCGAAGTAGAAATGCGTGCCCGACCCGCTATTGCTCGCGGCGTTGGTCGTCACGTCGGTGAAGCACGACGGGCTGGGCTGTGCGGCGTGCAGCGTCGCGCTGGTGGCCCCGCCGCCGGTCGGATAGTAGAGGATGTTCCGGTCGAAGGCGGCATGGCCGAAGCCGCTGCTGGCGAACTGGCCGCTGCCCATCGGTGGCCACACGGTCGTCCCCACGACCTCTCCGCCGTAATCGATTTCGTTGGCGGCCGTCGCCATCGCGGTGTTGGCGAACAGCGACCCCGGGTAGTAGCCGATGGCGTTGGACGAGGCCGTCCCATTCAGGTACAGCCACCAGTTTCCGCCCGTCAGGTAGGCGGTCAACTGCGGCGTGTACTGAGTGCCGCCGTTGGTGCTGTAGTTCCGAAAGTGCCTGCCGAGGTAGACGCTCGAATTCGTCTGTACGAAACCCGAGCAATCCAGGTTATAACAGCCAGCATTTTTATAGCCGTCCGAAGTCCAATAGATGAACAGGACCGAGTCGCTGGTGTTGTATTTCTGGGGATAGTTCTGCAGGCCCATCTCGACGGTCTGCACGGGGCCGTTGTCGTTGCTGTACCAGAACTGGGAGAGCGAGAACACCTCGTTCAGGGACGTGTTGACGGTGGGGCTCCAGAGATTGTTGTAGGACGAGCCGCCGAAGTTGGGGACGTATTGATAGGAATGGGCATATTTGTGCGACGTGGCCACCGCCGGGGCCGCACCGCCCAGAGGCGCCCGGCCGGCCCCGCCGGGACCCTTCTGGAAGAAGTCCCGGAGCGAGCCGAACCGGCCGATGTCTTCCATCGTGACCCGCCGCATCGGGATGGTGCCGGCCTCGCAGACCGTCGAATTGCCGAGCGGGTCGGACGCCTCGTTCGGCGCGAGCTGGGCGAAGGCGTCGGCGGTCCGGGCCGTCCCGGGCGCGGCCGGTGCATCGGGCGGGGACGCGATCGACGTCAGCCCCATCTGCCGGACCGAGGGCTGCTGCGCGGTCGGCACGCAGTCGAAGGGATGGGCCTCCAAGAGGAAGCTGTGCCTCACGCGGACGCCGGCGTAGAGGTTCATGATGTGGTCCCGCATCGGCGCGAGGACCGCCGGATCGGCAGCCGAACTGCCGGGGACCGCGGCCGCGAGCGGCGCCGAAGCGACCTGCCGGTAGAATTGATCGAAGGGCACGAGGGTCGTGGATTGGGCCGAGGCCGGATGGCTCGCCAGGCCTGCGGCGAGGATGGACAACCCGGTGACGACGATCTTCGAATCCACCACCATCGGAACCCCCATTCCAAATGACCGGTCCAGCCGGAACACGGCGACAAAGCTCGAAAACCGTCAGACCTGAACCGGGCTCATCGGCTCTGCCGCTGGGTCGTCCAGCCGCCTGGTCGATCGACGAGAGTCGAGAGCTGTCCGGACGCGACATCGCGACGTCTAAAAACTAGGCTAAATGCCCATCGCGGGCAAGAGACCCGTTGTATGCTTCCTCAATGGCGACGGGAAACACAGCTTCAGGTTGCGTCAACCTGCCATCGACAGAGAGGATCGTGCGATGAAGGATTTCGATGGCGGTCTCTCGGCGGCGATCGCCGTCGTCTCGATGATCTCGGCGGCGACGCCCGCGATGGCCGGCTTGGGCCACCCCACCCCGGGAGCGTCCCACCGCGCCGACCGGCATCGGCCGCCACACCGGCATCGACCCGGGCTGAACGCCTCGTCCCGCCCCTCCGGCCCCGTGCCGGTCGGTCCGGGCGTCCCCCCCGACGCCGACGGGCCGAACCCGCCCTGCTGCAAGCGATAGGCCGTCCGGTCCGTCAGAGCGGGTAATACTGAAAGAGCCAGGTCTCGCTCAGCATCCTGTCGCCGCTCTTCAGGTACAGTCGCAGTTCCACGGGATCCGTCCCGTCCACCTTGAGGTCGAAGGACGTCATCCAGTGGCCCGACACGCCGTCCGCCACCGCCTCCGTGATGTTGTAGGGCTCGATGGTGCCGCGCGAGGCCGAGACGACGTGTTCGGGCTTCACGCCGAAGGGGAGGTCCTCGAGAGGGCCGCCGAGGAACTCGACCATGAACTTGCGCACACCGGGCGGGCGCGGCTGCCCGGGCTGGCCGCCGAGGCCGAGGCGCGTCGCCGCGACCTTGGCGAGCGGCGGCGGGAAGGGCTCGGCGGCGAGCCAGTGTTGCCGGTACTTGAACGCGTAGGAACTGCCGGCCTTGGCGGGCTCGGCCGGCACCCACATGGCGACGACGTTGTCGTGGATCTCGTCGTCGGTCGGGATCTCGATGAGCTGCACCGACCCCTTGCCCCAGGCGCCCTGCGGCTCGACCCAGACGCTCGGGCGCTTGTTGTAGTCGACGCCGTCGTCGTAATGGTCGAAGACGCGGTCGCGCTGCATCGTCCCGTAGCCCTTGGGCGACTCGTCCGAGAAGGCCGAGGCCGTGGTGCGCGGGGGGTTGTTCAGCGCCCGCCAGAGGCGCTCGCCCGCGCCGGTCCACAGCGACAGGCCGTCGGAATCGTGCACCTCCGGCCGCCAGTCGACGGCGGTCGGCTTCTCGGTCTCGGAGAACCAGTACATCGTGGTGAGCGGTGCCACGCCGAGCCGCACGACGTCCTTGCGCAGGTGCAGCGTGTGATCGATCTCGATGGTGACGCCCTTGCCGCGCGCCATCACGAACCTGTAGGCCCCCGTCACCGAGGGCCCGTCGAGCAGGGCGTAGACCGTGAGCGTGTCGCCCCCGTCCGCCGGCGTCTCGATGTAGAACCTGGTGAAGTCCGGGAACTCCTCGGAGCGGTCCGCCACGGCCGTGTCGATGGCGATGCCGCGCGCCGACTGGCCGTACTGGTAGAGTTCGCCGATGGCGCGGAAATAGGAGGCGCCGAGGAAGGCCGCCCAGTCGTTCTTGCGCCAGTCGAGCTTGCCGCTGCGGGGCTCCTGCACCCGGAAGCCCGCGAAGCCGATGCCCTTGGGCAGCTGCCGCGCGGCGCTGTCGGCCGGGATGTTGAACATCGACTGGTCGTAGACGATCTCGCGCGACGTGCCGTCCTTGACCACCAGCATGTCGACGGATTTGGCGAAGAACATGCCGAGGTGAAAGAACGTGACGGGGAACTCGCCGGGACCCGTGGCGAACAGCGATTCGTCGGTGTTGAAGGTGATCCTGCCCCATTCCTCGTAGTTCAGGCGCTGGACGAGGTCGTGCGCGGGCAGCATCGGGGCGTGATAGGGCTGGGCGGCCATGTCGGCGGCCATCTGCTTCAGCGCCTCGAACGAGAATGGCTTCGGATCGGCGAGTTTCAGCGCGCCGGTCCCGGCCGCCTGCTGGGCATCGGCCGCCGTCACGGCGGCGGGCATGAGCCCGAAGGCCGACGCGGCCGCCATGGCGGTCAGCAGCGAGCGGCGGTCGAACTCGGTCATGGCGATGGCTCTGATGGAGGCGAGGGGACAGGGCGGCGCCGGCGCTCACCCCGCGGGATCAGTGGGTCAGCGGCTCGACCTTGATGGCGGCGCGCATGAAATAGTAGAGCGCCACGAAGCCCGAGAGGCCGAAGAGGATCTCGACCGTGCGGGCGATGGCGGGCGCCAGGCCGAACAGGCCGCCGAGCGCCCAGCCCGCCGCCCAGGACATGCCGACGAGTTCGGTGCCCACCAGGATGCCCACCGACACGATGGTGGTGCAATTGCCCCAGTTGATCGTTCGCGCCTGCGCCAAAGCCGTCTCCGGAGGTCTGTCGACTCCCGCGGGCCTATAGCACGCCGGAAGGGCTGGCAAGGCGGGCGGACACCGGCGTTGCGCCTCCGTATGGCCACGTCTGCGATACGGTTTCTGGACGGATCCGTCGGTCCGACGGAATGAGACGTCGCACTAGACGTGAAGTCAGCTCCGGCGCGATATCGCTCCGACCTGAAGAGGTGAGAGTCTCATCTCCTGAACCGTCGCTGACGGGTCGACATCCCGGTTCCATGCCTGAGGGAACCGTCTTACGTCTTCCAGGCCCTTGCCCGGGTGAGACGAGGTCTGGATGAATTTTCCGGGATCAGATCCGTCTCCGATCACCAACTCATCGATCACATCCTCGACTGTCGCGCAGTCTTCACCGACGACACACAGAAGAGAGACGCCGTCGGCGATACAGGCCTCCACAAAACTCACAAGCGCCGGGGAGTCCCAGGCTGAAGCGTGCAGGATCAGCTTTCTGGCGTAGCTCACGCGGGAAGCGTAACGGCTCAGCGGTGCCGCAATGCCTTGGCCAGCAGGTAGCCCACCCCGCCCGCCAGGAGCAGTGCCAGGGCCTTGTTGTCGCCGGCGAAGCGCGCCGCGCGCGAGCTGTAGCGGCGCCCGCGATCGAGCGCGTCCTCGTAGAGGTGCCGGCTCCGCTCCGCCAGCGCTTCGGCCTGCGACTGCGCCTCCGCGTAGGCGTCCTCGGCGGTCGCGCGGGCCTCCGCATAGGCCTGCTCGGCGGCGTGGATCGCGTCGTGGTAGCCGTCCTGTGCCTCGCTGTAGGCCTGTTCGGCGGCGGCGGCGGCCTGGTCGTAGGCGCTGCCGACCTGCCGGCCGAGGCGCCCCATCGCCTTCGCGCCGGCCTTGCCGGGCTTGGCGCCGCGGATCCTGTCGATGGCGGTGTCGCGGCTCATCTGTCCCTCCGAGATGCGATCCGAAGCCAGCTCTGGCTTCGCCGCAGCGCCAACGGCCGAGACGGCACAACGGGTCCCGCCGCGCGGACCGGTCGACAGCCTGCTAGGATCCGATCAGCCACCGGATCAGCGCCATGCCGCCCAGCCTCGACCTGCCCGCCGACCTGCCCGCCGACCCGGCCGCCATCTCCGGCTGGATCCTCCGGCAGGCCACGATGATCGAGGACGGCGGCGCGATGCTCGACGGCCTCGGCCGCAGGCTCGACGCCGCGGGCGTCCCGGTGCTGCGCATCAGCATCGGCGCCGCGGCGCTCAGCACCTCCCACCGCGGCATCGGCATCACGTGGTGGCGGGGCAGAGGCGTCAGCGTGGCGCGCACCGCCCACGGCGCCGAGGGCGAGGCCGCCTTCGAACGCAGCCCCATCGGGGCGCTGCTGGCCGCCGACCGCACCTTCGGGCGTTGGCACGTCGAGGCCGGCGAGGGCTGCGACCGGTTCCCGCTCCTCGAGGAGCTGCGCAGCCAGGGCTGCACCGACGTCCTCCTCGACATCGTCGGGTTCCCCCCGGGCACGGCGATCCGCGGCGTCGGCCTCTCCTACGCGTCGGACAGGCCGGGCGGCTTCTCCGAGGCGGATGTCGCCCGAGTCGCCGAGCACCGCGACGCGCTCGGGCTGGCGGTCCTCCGGATCAGCCTGTCGCGGTCCCTGCAGGGCCTGCTCGGCGCCTATGTGGGCCCTCGCGCCGCCGGGCGCGTGATGGCCGGGCAGGTGCGCCGGGGCGCGGGCGAACTGATGGCGGCGGCGATCCTCCTCGTCGACCTCAAGGGCTTCACCGCCATGACCGACCGAGCGGAGCCGCTCCGCCTCGTGGGCTGGCTCGACGAGCACCTAGACGCCCTAGGTCTCGAGGTGGAGCGCCACGGTGGCGAGATCATGAAGTTCACGGGCGACGGGTTCATCGCGGTATTCCCGGTCGCCGATCGGGCGGCGTCGCCCTGTGCGGTCTGCGCCGGGGCGCTGGAGACCGCGCGTGCCGGGCTCGACCACAACCGCACCCTCGAAGCGCGCCGCAGGGCGGCCGGCGAACCCGCGCTCGCCGCCGACCTCGCCCTCCACTACGGCGAGGTGGTGTACGGCAACATCGGCACCGCGAACCGGCTCGACTTCACCGCCATCGGCCGCGCCGTCAACGAGGCGAGCCGCATCGAGGCCCTTTGCGACACCACGCGGCGCCACATCCTGATGTCGGACAGCTTCGCCCGCCGCTGCGGCGGCGACCTGATCGACCTCGGCCTGTTCCCGCTGCGCGGCATCGAGGCGCCACAGCGGATCTGGACCGTGGCGGAGGGCTGAACACCTCCGCCGCCGGCGTCACTGCGGGCGGCGGCGCGTCAGCGACATCGCCAGCACGAAGCCGAGGATGAGGGCGGCGGTCCAGAGGGTGCGGGCCATGTCCTTCTCCCGATCGGTTGCGGTGGGCGCTGCCACTCAAAAGCCCGCGAAAGGCCATTCCGTTCCACGCCCGCAGTCGCGATTCTCCACTGCCCTGCCCCACGAGCCCGGACCGATGCCCATCGACCTCATCTGCCTCGATGCCGACGACACGCTGTGGCACAACATGCGCCACTTCGACGTCGCCGAGCGCGCCCTCTTCGACCTTCTGGCGCCCTTCGCCGCGGCGGGGATCTCGCGGGCGCGGCTCGACGCCGTCGAGGCGCGAAACCTCCGCCTCTACGGCTACGGCGCGAAGGGCTTCACCCTGTCGATGATCGAGGCGGCGATCGAGCTCGGCGGCCCCGACCTGCCCGTCGGCACCGTGGCCGAGATCCTGCGCGTCGGGCGCGACCTCCTCGGCCACCCGGTCGACCTGCTGCCCGGCGTCGAGGCGGCGCTCGACGGGCTGGCGCGGCAGGCGCCGCTCGTGCTCGTCACCAAGGGCGACCTCCTCCACCAGGAGACCAAGCTCGCCGCATCGGGCCTCGGCGGCCGCTTCACCGCCGTCGAGATCGTCAGCGACAAGACGCCGGCCACGTTCGGCCGCATCTTCTCTGCCCACGGCGTCCCGCCCGAGCGCGCCCTGATGGCCGGTGACTCGCTCCGCTCCGACGTCCTGCCGGCGCTGGAGGCGGGCGCCTGGGCGGCCCACGTGCCACACGGCACCGCGTGGTCGCACGAACGGGCGGAGGAGCCCGCGGACCATCCCCGCTATCGGCGGCTCGCCGGCCTGTCCGACCTGCCGGGATGGATCGACGCGCTCGGCGCCTCCGCCGACGTGCCGCATCCCGCGCGGCGCTGAGCGCCGCCCCGGCGGAGGGTGCGCCGCGTCACCGCGCGGCGCCGAGGGTCAAGCCGCGTGCCGCACGCCGGCATCGCCGGGGCGCCCGACCTCCTCGGCGACGAGTTCCGCCGTGGCGGCCGACAGCGTCCAGCCGAGATGGCCGTGGCCGGTGTTGTAGAACACGCCCGGACGCCGGCCGCGGCCGACGCGGGGCAGCATGTCGGGCATCATGGGCCTGAGGCCCGCCCAGGGGGTGACCTTGCTGGTGTCGACGGCCGGGAACAGCTGGCGCGTCCAGTCGATCAGCGGCTTGACCCGGTCGGCCCGGATGTCGCGGTTCTCGCCGTTGAACTCGGCGGTGCCGGCGACGCGGAAGCGATCCTGCCCGAGGCGGCTCGACACGATCTTGGTCTCGTCGTCGAGCAGGCTCACCCAGGGCGCGCTGCGCCGGCTCTCGCCCTGCAGGTCGACCGTGATGGAATAGCCCTTCACGGGATAGATGTTGACCCGGTCGCCGAGGCCGGCGGCGAGCCGGCGGCTGGCGAGGCCGGCGCAGATCACCACGCCGTCGACGGGCATCGACTCGGGCGCGCCGGCGGCGGTGCCGTGCCGGTGGGCGGGCGCCCAACGCACCGCGTAGCCCGCCTCGGCGGGCTCCACCGCCGAGACGTCGGCGTCGTAGACGAAACTGGCGCCGCGCCTCAGGCAGGCCTGCGCGAGGCCGCGGGTGAAGCGATGGATGTCGCCGGTCGCGTCTGATTCCGTGAAGAACCCGCCGTGGTAGTCGCCGTGCAGGGCGGGCTCGATGGCCTTCATCTCGGCCGGCGTGACGCCCCGGCGGTCGAGGCCGCCTTGGCGGAGCAGCGCGTTGACGCGGGCGGCGTGGTCGTAGCCGGCCTTGTGGCGGTAGACATGCAGGATGCCGCGGCGCTCGAGGTCGAAGTCGATGGCCTCGCGACCCGCGATCTCGTAGAGCCGCTCCCGCGCCGCGATGGCGAGCCTGGTCGTCGCGACCGTGTTGGCCTCGTAGCGCGGGATGTTGGCGACGAACTCGGCCAGCCAGGAATACTTGTGCCAGGACGGGCGCAGGTTGAGGCTCAGCGGCGCATCGCGCCTGGCCAGCCACTTCAGTCCCTTGAACACGGTCGGCCAGGAGTTCCAGACCTCGGCGTTGCTGGCGGAGAGCTGTCCCCCGTTGGCGAAGGAGGTCTCCATCGCGGCATAGCGCTGGCGATCGAAGATCGTCACGGCGAAGCCGCGGTCGAGCAGCGAATAGGCGGTGGTGATGCCGGTGACGCCGGCGCCGATGACGGCGATGTGGTTCATGGGGATGCACCTCTGGACAGCGTGACGGTGCAGGAGCCGTGGCCGCATCGCGGTCCAGCGCTCCTGACCCCTCTCTGTCACGGGTACCTGAGAGATTGCCCACCCGACTTCGCCGGACGGCTTCCCCTTCGGCGGGCGCGGCGGCACAGGCCCCGCGCCTCTCTCCAGAGTGCTCTCGCGCCGTGGTCCTTCTGCCTGAGAGTTTCCGGGGCGGTTGCTCCGTCGGCGCCCCGAATCCGTCACCGGTCCGAGGTCTCTCCCGCAGCGCTTGGCGAGCTATGATACCATGACAGGTCCGGCGCTGCGGCGCAACATCGCGGAGGCCGTCGCGGCCGACCGGGACGGGGGCGTCCGCCGGCCCTCCCTAGTACTCAGGCCTGCGTGATGAACTTCATCCTGTGCGCCTTGTGGAGGTCCAGGATGGCGGCCGCCGTCTCCTCGATCGAGCGCCGCGTGACGTCGATGGTCGGCCAGCCGTGTTCGGCGAAGAGCCGGCGGGCGTCGGCGATCTCCTCGGCGACCGCGATCCGGTCGACGTAGGAGTTCGTGCGGTCGGCGGCGTTGAGCGACAGCAGGCGGTTCTGGCGGATCTGCACGAGCCGCTCGGGGGAGGCCAGCAGCCCGACCACCAGCGGGTTCCTGAGCTGCGAGATGCCGGGCTGCAGCGGCACGCCGGGCACGAGCGGGATGTTGGCGGTGCGGACGCCGCGGTTGGCGAGGTAGATGCTGGTCGGCGTCTTCGAGGTGCGGCTGACGCCCAGCAGCAATACGTCGGCGTCCTCGTAGCCTTCGACGGTCTGGCCGTCGTCGTGCATCATCGTGTAGTTGAGCGCGTCGATGCGCTTGAAATAGTCCGCGTTGAGCACGTGCTGGGCGCCGGGCCGGGGCGTCGACGTCGTGCCGAGGTAGGAGCCGAACAGCGACACGATCGGCTGCAGCACCGACAGGCAGGGCGAGCCCGACTCCCGGCAGGCCTCCTCGAGCCGGTGGCTGAGCTCCTGGTCGACCAGCGTGAAGAGGACGATGCCGGGCGCCGCCTCGATCTCGGCGATGGCGCGGTCGAGCTGCGCCCGCGACCGGACCAGCGGGTAGACGTGCTCGATCGACGACACGTCCTGGTACTGGGCCGCGACGGCACGGCTCGCCGCGATCAGCGTCTCGCCGGTCGAGTCGGAGATGAGGTGCAGGTGAAAATAGTGGCGTCCCATCGATCCGGCTCCTCCCCAGGAGGCTTTAGCACGGTTTGCGGGCCGGAACGTCCCCGCCCGGCGCGTCCTCGGAGGACGTCCCAAGCGCATCGGGAGTCTCGTGAATCCGCCGCCGCTCCACCGTCATCCCGGGTGCGGGCGGGGCTCTGTGGATGATCGGCCTGGGCCGACGCCGTGCCGGCGGCCCCTGTGGACGGAGCCGGATTCGCCCCACAGGGCAGGGCCGGTGGAGCGAGCGGGACCGGCCCCCTGTCGACAGGGGGGATTGCGGGGACGAAAGGCGCGGCAGCTCGGCCGCGCGGCGTCCCAATGCCTTGTGGCAACGCGATATTCCCGATCCATCCCGGGGCCGACGCCGCGGCGCTTGACTCGCGGGTCGCGGCACGTCGCCTTGGGACATGTTGTGTCCACCCTTGGATGAGGCTAATCCGACCCTCAAGCAGACTCAGAAGACCGAAGATTCCGAAGGATTCTTTTTTGGAAGACCCGATCCACCGGCCGGCCGACACCGCCGCGGACCAGCCCTCGCTGTTCCTGCGCGTGCTCGACGGCGAGGTCGCCGCCAAGCCGCCCGTCTGGCTGATGCGGCAGGCAGGGCGCTACCTGCCGGAATATCGCGAGCTCCGCGCCACGGCGCCCACCTTTCTTGACCTCTGCTACAATCCGACGCTCGCCGCCGAGGTGACGCTGCAGCCGATCCGGCGGTTCGGCTTCGACGCCGCCATCCTGTTCTCCGACATCCTCGTGGTGCCGGACGCGCTGGGCCTGCCCACGGCCTTCGAGAGCGGCCACGGCCCGAAGCTGAAGCCCGTCACCACCGCCGAGGGTCTGGCGGACCTCCACGACGCGATCGACATGGGCCGGCTCGCGCCGGTGCTCGAGACCGTCCAGCGCGTGCGCGGCGCGCTCGACCGCGGCACGGCGCTGATCGGCTTCTGCGGGGCGCCCTTCACGGTCGCGAGCTACATGGTGGCGGGTTCGGGCACGCCCGACCAGGGCCCCGCCCGCGACCTCGCCTACCGCGACCCCGACCTCTTCGCGCGCCTGATCGACCGGGTGACGGCGGCGTCGGTCACCTATCTGTCGGCCCAGATCGACGCCGGCGCCGATGCCGTCATGATCTTCGACAGCTGGGCCGGCGTGCTGCCCCGCCTGGAATACGAGCGCTGGTCGCAGGACCCCGTGTCGCGCCTCGTCGCGGGGGTCCGGGCGCGCCACCCGGCGGCGCGGATCGTCGGCTTTCCGCGCGTCTCGGGCGGGCAGCTGCTGCGCGCCGCCGCGTCGGGCGTGTCCGCGCTCGGGCTCGACATCGCCGTCGATCCCCACTGGGCCGATGCGGTCCTGCCGAAGGGATTCCCCGTGCAGGGCAACCTCGACCCCAAGGCGCTCGTCGCCGGCGGACGGGCGCTCGACGCCGCGGTCGACGACATCCGCTCCGCCTTCCCGGAGCGGCCGCACGTCTTCAACCTCGGCCACGGCATCACCCCCGACACGCCGATCCCCCACGTCGAGCGGCTCGTGGCGCGGCTGCGCGCCTGAGACCACCGCCCCTGGCCCGAGGCTCGAACCCCCGACCCGGCGGTGGGTGCCACGGTCACCTCAGCAGGACACCCCCATGCAGGACACCCTCCTCTGGCTCAAGGCGGCCCACCTCCTGTCGATCATCGCCTGGATGGTGGGGATGCTCTATCTGCCGCGCCTCATGGTCTATCACGCCGGCGTCGGGGCCGGCACGCCACAGTCCGAGACCTTCAAGGTGATGGAACGGCGCCTGCTGCGCGGCATCGTTACGCCGGCGCTGGTGGCGGTCTGGATCACCGGGCCGTGGCTCGCCTACGAGGAAGGCGCGTTCCGGGAGCACTGGCTCCACGGCAAGCTGCTCCTCGTGGTCCTGATGTCGGGCGTCCACGGCATCCTGGCCGCCAACGTCCGCCGCTTCGCGGGCGATGCCAACACCAAGTCGCCGACCTATTTCCGGGTGATCAACGAGGTCCCGACCGTCCTCCTGATCGGCATCGTCATCCTGGTGGTGGTGAAGCCTTTCTGAACGGCCCTCATTTCCACCTCACCGAGAGGCGTCAGGTTGCGCCGGGTCCCCCTGGACCGGCCGTTTCGCTCCGACGGGCGCGTTTCTCGCGTTTCTGCGCGCGTTTTCGGATAGAAGGCGGCGTCCGCCCCGGTCCTCCCGGCGGCGCTCGGGCAGAGAGACGGTCTTGAAACGCTACCTGCACTACCTGTGGCCGGTGATCGGGATCGGCGCCGTCGTCCTGTCGCTGTGGCTGCTGTTCCGGGAACTGCAGGGCCTGTCTCTCGCCGACGTCGAGACCGCCTTCGCGGCGATCCCGGCCAGCCGGTGGGGCCTCGCGGTCGTGTTCACGCTGGTCGCCTACCTGGCGCTCGCCTGGTACGACCGGATCGCGCTGTTCCACCTCGGCTTCACGCTGTCGTGGCGGTTCATCTCCGCCGTGTCCTTCACCACCTATGCGCTGAGCCACAACATCGGCATGTCGATGTTCTCGGGCGCGATGGTCCGCTACCGGGCCTATTCGACCAAGGGCCTGACGATCACCGACGTCGGCGTGCTGGTGGCCTTCTGCTCCTTCACGTTCGCGCTCGGCACCATCCTGCTCGGCGGCCTCGTCCTGGTCTTCGAGCCCGGGATCGTCCAGCGCCTGTTCCAGATCGAACCCCTGGTGGCGCGGCTCGTCGGCGTCGCGATGCTGCTTTTCGTGGCGCTCTACGTCGGCGGCGCCGCGCTGCACCTGAAGCCGCTCGTCATCGGCCGGCTGACGCTCGTCTACCCGCGCCTCAACATCGCGGCGCGTCAGCTGCTGGCCGGCCCGCTCGAGCTGATGGGCGCCGCCGGGATCATCTGGTGCGCCCTGCCGGTCGGTCACAACCCCGGCTTCTTCATCGTGCTCGGCGTGTTCCTGGCCTCCTTCTCGGCGGCGCTCCTCAGCCACGCGCCGGGCGGCCTCGGCGTCCTCGAACTCGTCTTCGTCACGGCACTGCCCGACACGCCCCGGCAGGACGTCATCGCGGCTCTGCTCGTCTTCCGCCTGCTCTACCTCGTCATCCCGCTGCTGCTCGGCATCGTCGCCGTCGTGGTGTTCGAGCGGGGCCGGATCCTGAGCCCGCCGGTGCTGGATTGACGGCGCCCCGCCGCGGCCGCCCGGGCGTGTCGCCATGACGGTCCCGGTCCCGCCGCCCGTGCCGACCGATCTCGACTGGCAGCGCCGCCGGGCCCTGGCGACGGAGCGCATCGCCCGCACCCTCGCCTGGGCGTTCGGGGCCGCCGTGGCGGTGGCGGTCTGCTGGGCGATGGGCGACATCGTGCTGCTGGTCTTCGCGGCGGCGCTGGTGGCCTGCCTGCTGCGGGGCGGCGCCGAGACCCTGGCGAGCCGGATCGGCGGGCCGCCGGGCCTGTGGCTCGCCGTCATCGTGCTGCTGCTCATGGCCTTCCTCGGCTTCGAGATCGGCGTGCGCGGCCCGATCATCGCCGGCGAACTCCGCGACATCTGGGGCCAGGTCCGCGGCGAGGCCACGGGCTTCTGGGAGCGCTACGGCACCGCCGACTGGCTGCAGCCCGTGCTCGGCCGGGCGAAGGGCTATTTCGACGAGGGCACGCAGAAGATCGCGGGCGTCGCGGCCGGCGTCGGCACCTCGACGCTCGGCGGTCTCGGCAGCCTGCTGGTGATGCTGGTGACGGCCATCTTCTTCGCCATCGACCCACGCCTCTACGTCGGCGGCACCACGCGGCTGATGCCGAAGGACTGGCGCCCCCACGCGGTCGAGACCATGGGCGAGATCGCCCGCGTGCTCCGCTGGTGGTTCATCGGCCAGTTCATCGACATGTGCGCGGTCGGCATCATGACCGCCATCGGGCTCTATGCGCTCGGCGTGAAGCTCGCCTTCACGCTGGCCCTCATCGCCGCCCTGTTCAACTTCGTGCCCTATGTCGGGGCCTTGGCGGGGGCCGTGCCGGCCATCCTCATCGCCTTCGGCCAGGGGCCGCAGACGGCCGTCTACACCGCCATCCTGTTCCTGGTGGTGCAGACGCTCGAGGGCAATCTCATCGCGCCGCTGATCCAGAAGCGCACCGTCGAGCTGGCGCCGGTGCTCACCATCATGTCGCAGACGGTGCTGGGCACGCTCTTCGGGCCGCTCGGGCTCATCCTCGCCACGCCGCTGACGGCGGCGGGCGTCGAACTCGTCAAGAAGGTCTGGGTCGAAGAGGTCCTCGACGACCACGCCGGCTGACCGCTTCGGGCAGGCCGCAGAATATCTTCAGAAAGATATTCGCATATCCGCCAGTGGATATCTCAGCTGATCCGCTCATCTGCGCGGAGGCGAGTCCAGCGTATCGAGACGGCCAAGGGCCGACCCGTTGGATGTCTGTGCCGCTCGTCACACCGTGGGTCGGAACAGACGCGGCTTCGGCGGGACCTTCCGCGTCGGATGCCCGCCGTCGCGGATGGAACGGGTGGACGCGACGCGACATCGCTCGAACATCGCCGGAAGACCTCTGCGCCGATGGGCTCGCAGCCGGGAGACTTGCATGATCCACCCTCACGGGATATCGAGGAGAAGATATCTGCATATCCTTCAGAGGATATCCCATGCCGCTCTATGTCCGCGATGACGAGGTCGCGACGCTCGCCCGCGAGGTTCAGGTCGCGTCGGGCGCGCGGACCGTGACGGAGGCCGTGCGGTCGGCGCTCGAGCACGAGCGCGACCGTCTGCGCGACAGCCAGCCGCCGAGCGTTCGTCTCGCCCGGGCCTTGGCGCTGGCCGATGCCATCGGCACGGCGGGCGTCCCCCGGCCGTGATGATCGACGCCTCCGCCATCGTGGCGATCCTGGCGCGGCGGCCGGGGTCCGCGGCGCTCCTGGCCCGGCTCGACGCCGCCGGCGGCCCGTTTCTCACGACGCCCGTGGCGCTCCTCGATGCGACCGCGGGCCTGGCCCTCGCCAAGGCGGGGGACGCTCGCGTCACCGCGGCGACGCTCGGCCTGGCGCGCGAGGCGGTGGCGGAATTCGCCGGTGCACTGGCGCTGCGCGAGGTGCCGGTCTCGTCGGACCTCGGGCGACGCGCCATGGACCGGCTCGTGGCCAGGGGTGGCACGCCCGGCCGTGCCCTCACCGAGGCCGCGGCGCAGGCCTATCGCGTGCCGGTGTTGACGGAGAGCTGAAAGGCGCGTGCTGGCTGATGCGCGTCGCGCTATGCTGGGTGATCGCCGGAGATCCGCCATGACGATCACCCTGTCCCCCGACCAGCTCGCCTGGATCGAGGTGCGTGTCGCCCAGGGCGAGTTCCCCGACGTGGGCGGGGCAGTCCGCAGTCTCCTCGCCGACGCGATCGCGGGGCGCGGGGAGACCGAGGACGATGATTTAGCCTGGGCCAAGCCGCTGGTCGACGAGGCCCTTGCCGCCATCGGGCGTTGCGAGACGATGACTCTCGACGAGTTCGAGGCCCACCTCGATACGACATTCGGAGTGCTGGCCGACTGATGGCCGATGTCGTCGTCACGTCGCCCGCCGTCTTCGACGTCGACGAGATCCTGTCCTATCTCCAGCATCATGCGGGGCGAGCCGTCGCGGACGCCTATCGTCGGGATCTCACGGCGTCGTTCCGGCGCCTCGCCGCCCATCCCCAGATCGGTGCACTTCGGCCCGGCCTGGGCCGTGGGATCCGTATCGTGACGATCAAGCCCTACGTCGTCATTCACTGTCACGACCGCGCGCGCGATACGGTCTTCGTCCTGCGCGTGCTCCATGGCCGCCGCCGCCTCGCGCTCGACGCGACCTGATCCTCCCGCTTGGGCGGGTTGCCC
This sequence comes from Lichenihabitans sp., assembly GCA_965214345.1. Classification (GTDB taxonomy): domain Bacteria; phylum Pseudomonadota; class Alphaproteobacteria; order Rhizobiales; family Beijerinckiaceae; genus Lichenihabitans. The sequence continues at coordinate 929,558 of CBDCBJ010000002.1, forward strand.
CGCGTCCCCCCGCCGCATAGAAGGGCCGATCAGGTAAGAACCGGACAGGGATGAAGAGGGCCATGCGCGTCTACTACGATCGGGATGCCGATCTCAATCTGATCAAGGGCAAGAAGGTCGCGGTGGTGGGCTATGGGTCGCAGGGTCACGCCCATGTGCTCAACATGCGCGACTCCGGGGTGAAGGACATCGTGTCGGCGCTGCGGGCGGGGTCGCCCTCGGCCAAGAAGGCGGAAGGCGAGGGCCTGAAGGTCATGAGCGTGGCGGACGCCGCCCGATGGGCGGACGTCGTCATGATGCTGACGCCGGACGAGCTCCAGGCCGACATCTACACGACCGACCTCGCCCCCAACATGAAGGACGGTGCGGCGCTGCTCTTCGCCCACGGCCTCAACGTCCACTTCAACCTCATCGCGCCGCGCGCCGACATCGACGTGCTGATGGTGGCGCCGAAGGGCCCCGGCCACACGGTGCGCTCCGAGTACCAGAAGGGCGGCGGCGTGCCCTGCCTCATCGCCATCGCGCAGGACGCCTCGGGCAACGCCCACGACCTCGGCCTGTCCTATGCGGCGGCGATCGGTGGCGGCCGCGCCGGCGTCATCGAGACGACCTTCAAGGAGGAATGCGAGACCGACCTCTTCGGCGAGCAGGCGGTGCTGTGCGGCGGCCTGGTCGAGCTGATCCGCGCCGGCTTCGAGACGCTGGTCGAGGCCGGCTACGCGCCCGAGATGGCCTATTTCGAGTGCCTGCACGAGGTGAAGCTGATCGTCGACCTCATCTACGAGGGCGGCATCGCCAACATGAACTACTCGATCTCGAACACCGCCGAATACGGCGAGTACGTCACCGGGCCTCGCATCATCACGCCCGATACCAAGGCCGAGATGAAACGCGTGCTCCTCGACATCCAGTCGGGCAAGTTCACCCGCGACTGGATGCTCGAGAACAAGGTCGCACAGACCTCGTTCAAGGCCACCCGCGCCCGCAACAACGCCCACCAGATCGAGGAGGTCGGCGAGAAGCTGCGCGCCATGATGCCCTGGATCTCCAAGAACAAGATGGTCGACAAGGCCCGGAACTGACCGTTCCACCGTCCTTCTCCCGTGAAACGGGAGAAGCTGGCTCGACGAAGTCGGGTCGGATGAGGGCAACCGCGACGCGCCGAGGGCTCGTCATCCGTCGACGCTTCGCACCGACACCTTCTCCCGCTCGAGCGGGCGAAGGGACCGCTTCGCCGGGCCCGCCATGAACATCCTGTCGATCCAGTCGCACGTCGCCTTCGGCCACGTCGGCAATGCCGCCGCCACCTTCCCGATGCAGCGCATGGGCCATGACGTGTGGCCCATCCACACCGTCCAGTTCTCCAACCACACCGGCTACGGCGCCTGGCGCGGCCAGGTCTTCGACGCCGGGCTGATCGACGATTGCGTGGCCGGCATCGCCGAGCGCGGCGTGCTCGGGAGCTGCGACGGCGTGCTGTCGGGCTACATGGGCTCGGCCGACACCGGCGTGGCGATCCTCGACGCCGTGGCCCGGGTGCGCGCCGCGAACCCATCCGCCCTCTACTGCTGCGACCCCGTGATCGGCGACGTCGGCCGCGGGGTCTTCGTGCGGCCCGGCATCGCCGAGTTCATGCGCGACCGCGCGCTGCCCGAGGCCGATGTCGCCACCCCTAACCAGTTCGAGCTCGACCTCGTCTGCGGTGTGCCGACCGGGACCGCCGACGGCCTGCGCGGCGGGCTCGCCGCCCTCCATGCCCGCGGGCCGCGCGCCATCCTGGTCACGTCCTATGTCGGGGAGGACACGCCCGCCGATGCGCTCGACCTCGTCGCGTCGGGCGATGCCGGCACCTGGCGCGTCCGCACGCCGAGGCTGGCGCTCTCCGTCAACGGGGCGGGGGACGCGGTCGCGGCGCTGTTCTTCGTCACATACCTCGCCGGCGGCTCCGTGCCGGGTGCGCTGTCGCATGCCGCCTCGGCGGTCTTCGGCCTGCTGCGGGCGACCCAGGAGGCCGGCACGCGTGAACTGGCGCTCGTGGCGGCCCAGGACGAGTTCGTGCGGCCCACCCGGGTCTTCGCGCCCGAGCCGGTCTGACGCGGGCGGGCGTCCGTCGCCGCAGGCCCGTCCGGCCGGGCTTTTGGCCACGCGGGGGAACACCGGCCCGCCGCCGCGATTGTCAGGGCGACTTCCCGAGTCCACGAGGAGAACCCCATGGCCACCCAGGTGACCGACACCGATCCCGCATCCCTCAACACACCCAACGACCTCGGCGACAACGGCCGCCAGGCGATCGCCGATTCGGTTAACAAGCTCGTCGCCGACGCCTTCGTGCTCTATACCAAGACCAAGAACTTCCACTGGCACATGACGGGGCCGCACTTTCGCGACTACCACCTGATGCTCGACGACCAGTCGGACCAGATCTTCGCCAGCACCGACCCGCTCGCCGAACGCGTCCGCAAGCTCGGCAAGCGCACGGTCCATTCCATGGCCGAGATGGTCAAGATGGCCCACCTGAAGGAGAACGAGGCCGACTTCATCGCGCCGCTCGACATGCTGCGCGAGCTGATGTCGGACAACAAGAAGATGGCCGCCGCGATGCGCGAGACCCACAAGGTCTGCGACGACCACGAGGACGTCGCCACCGCGAGCCTGCTCGAGAACTACATCGACGAGACCGAGCGCCGCACGTGGTTCCTGTTCGAGGCCATGCAGGGCGCCGACGGCACCGGCCACTGACCCATCCGTTCAGCGTCGTGGAGAGGCGGTCCCCGCGGCCGCCTTTTCCATCGCGCGGTGAGCCGTGCTAGACGTTACCGCATGCGCCGCCGCTTCCACACGCTCGACGTCTTCACCGACAGGCCGCTCAGCGGCAACCCGCTCGCCGTGGTGCACGACGCCGAGGGCCTGGATGCAGAGCGCATGCAGGCGGTCGCGCGCGAGTTCAATCTGTCCGAGACGGTCTTCGTCTTCGCGCCGCGCGATCCCGTCAACTCGGCCCGGATCCGCATCTTCACGCCGTCGCGTGAACTGCCCTTCGCGGGTCACCCGACCGTCGGCACCGCGGTGCTGCTGGCGGATCTCCGGGCGCCCGAGATCGTGGCGCGCCAGGACCTCTCGATCGTGCTCGAGGAGGAGGTCGGGATCGTCCACTGCACGGCGCGCCGCGCCCAGGGCCGATCCCGCGCCAGCTTCACCCTGCCGCGCCTGCCGGAAGAGGCGGGGCTCGCCCTGCCCGATGCCGCCCTCGCCGCCGCCCTGTCGGTGGACGCCTCCGAGATCGGGTTCGATGGTCATCGGCCGATGATTCTGTCGGCCGGCGTGCCCTTCACCACCGTCCCGCTGGCCTCGCGCGAGGCCGTCGACCGCGCGCAGCCGAACGCGGGGCGCTGGCCGGCGGATCTGCGCGCCTACATCTACGCGCCGGACGGCGACGGAATCTACGCCCGCATGTTCGCCGGCGGCCTCGGCGGTGTGTACGAGGACCCCGCCACCGGTTCGGCCGCCGCCGCCTTCGCGGGCGCCGTGATGCGCTTCGAGAACCCGCCCGACGGCGATCACACGATCGAGATCCGCCAGGGCGTCGCCATGGGCCGCCCGAGCCTGATCGTCCTGGGCCTGGAGATCGAGGGCGGCGTTCTCGTCTCGGCGTCGATCGGCGGCGGTGCCGTGACCGTGGCCGAGGGGACCATCGACCTGTGACGGTCGGCGCCGCGAGCGGCCCGCAGCTCGTCGTCGCCGTCGATGCAGTCGACTGCCTCTACGAGCCTCGCCCCTGGACGTTCGCCATCGCCCGCGCCGACGCCGTCGCGGCCCACTGGGCCGAGGCGCTGCGCCGCAAGCCGCGGATGTTCGACGGCCGCGTGTTGCTGATGCACCGCGGCGCTGTCGAGACCGACCCGGACGGCCGCCGCGTGTTCCGCGGTGCCTATCTGGAGACGGCCTTCAGCGCTTTCCTCTACTGGCGCGACCTGGGCCTGCCGCCGGCCGGGGTGCGCAACGGCTTCGGAATGGCCTGCCTGTCCACGTCGGACGGCGCCTTCGTGCTCGGCGAGATGGGCGCCCACACCGCCAATGCGGGCGCAGTCTACTTCGCCTCCGGCACCCCGGACCCGAGCGACGTCCGCGACGGGCGGGTCGACATCGAAGGCAGCATCCGCCGTGAACTCGGCGAGGAGACGGGCCTCGACCCCGCCGCCCTGACCTTCGATGCCGGCCTGACGCTGGTGATGGACGAGAGCCGCGTCGGATTCATGAAACGCGTCCGCTCGCCCGAGACCGCGGCGGCGCTCGTGGCCCGCATCGACGCCTTCCTGGCCCGCGATCCCGAACCGGAACTCGCCCGCATGCACGTCGTCCGCTCGGCTGAGGACGTCGGCCCGGCCGTGCAGGTGTCGGCCGCGGCCTATCTCCGGGCGACGCTGACGGCGTGACCCCCGCGGATCGCCCCATCCGGGTCCGGCTCAATCCTGCGGCATGGTCTCGACCAAGCGATCGAAGTTCTTCACCACGACGTCGACGTTGCCGGCGAACTGCAGCTTGGGCAGCGTCGCAATGGCGGCCTTGAGCTGATCGACCGTATCGGTCTTGTCCTTGGCGGCGATCTGCTTGTCGGCCTGGACCTCGGCGATCTGCTTCTTGATGACCGCCTCGGGGCCGATATACTGCTTCGTGCTCGGATCGATGCCGGCCATGACGATGCCGATGTTGGTCTCGGTGGCGTCATACTGATTGTAATCATCGAACTTGTGGGTCTTCGCCACGGTGTCGAGCTTGCCCAGCGTGGCGGGATCGGGCTGGTCGACGCCGTCCGGAAGCTTGTCGAGCACGGCGTCGATGTCCTTCTTGGCGGCCATGAACTGATCGACCAGCGCGGGGGTCAGCGCGATCTGCCTGATCTGGGCGGCGTCGCCGGCGGCACCGACCGCGGCGGCGGCGGGCGCCGCCTGAGCGACGCTCTGGGCGTCGGCGCCCGATCCCGCGGCGACCATGGCCGCCATGGCCGCCGCGACGCCGAGGGTCGACAGGCCCGGCCTGGAGGTGATGCGCATGTCGTTCCCTTCCGATGGAGAGCCTGTCGGTCCGGCCCCTGATCCGCCGCGATGGCCGGTGGCACAACGCGCGCCACGGCCCGGGGATCCTCGTCTGGCTCCAGGCACCGTGCTCGACGGCCTCTGCTCTGCCGATACAGCATCGGCACCTCGAAGAAGCAACCGCGGAACAATAGATGGCTCCGGACCTGCCGGCTGGCGAGTCTTTCGCCATCCGTCACTCCACAACACCGAAGCCTTGACAGCGATGACGAAAAGGTTCCAATTCACGATCGATCGACTGAACTGGCACCCTCTTGAGTCTCAAGCCGTGCGACGAGGCCGATCATCGGCGGTCGACGGTCTTCGACGCGCCGCTCCCACTCGGCGGACCTGTCGTCCGTCGTCTCGGAGGCGTCGGGACCTGGACGGATCCGGGCACGTGTGTCCCGGAGGATCGGCAGAGACCGCCGTCGCACGGCGGGCACCGCGACAGCGCGTTGCTCGGCTTCAGGAGGATGCGCCATGAGTTTCAGTTCGAAGGCACCCGCCGACGCCCGCGCCAAGGCGGAATCGAAGTTCCATCTGGCTGAACGCCGTAAGACCGAGGCCGATCAGGCCGTGACGGAGGCCCGCGCCGCCAAGAACGCCGAGAGCCAGAAGACCGCGCGGCTGAAGGCGCTGCGCCTCGCCAAGGAGGCCGAGGACCGCGCCGCTGCCGCTGCCGCGCCGCCGCCCGTCAAGGCCGCTCCGAAGCGCAAGGTGCGTGCGGTGGCGACGGCGTAGGGCGGCATCAACCGTCCGGGCCGGGCAGCACGGCGAAGCTGCGCTTCCCCAGGATCCAACCCTCCCATCGCCTGATCGCCGGCCCGTCGGGTGCTCCGGACGTTCGTTCGCCCATCGCCACCGCGACGGCGGCCAGCAGTCCCACGACTGCGTCGAACCCGTCGTCGGCGCCCGCACCCGGCGGAAAGCCGGCCCGCAGGGCGTCGCGCAGGGCCGGGGCGAGCCCGATGCCGCGTGCCGCCGCCCAGGCTTCGAGCGCGTCCGAGACACCGGCCCTGTCCGACAGCCGCCGCTTGCTCTTGCGCTTGAACGACAGGCCGAGCTGTCCGTAGGCGTCGCCGGGGTAGGACTCGGCGAGGACGAGGCCGCCGGCGGCCGCCAGGGCCTCAAGGTCTCCGTCGAACGGCCAGATCCGGGCGCCGCGGCGCCGGGACGGGCCGATCACGTCGCGCCAGCCCGAGAGCGCGGCCTTGCCGACCTGCTTCGCCCCCATCGTCCAGAACAGGCATCCCGCCGAGCCGCTGTCGGGCCCGGCGCGCTCGCAGACGCGCATGAGGTCGCCGACGGATCCGACGCCGTGGCCGTCGAGGAGGTGCCGCAGGCGCGCCGCGCCGGGGCGGCGGGGATAGAACGGCCTCAGCGGCCCGACCTCGGCCGGGTCGGCGGCGACGTCGAAGATCTCCGGCCAAGCGCCCCGGCCGATCGCGTCGAGCGCCGCGAGGAAACCGGGATGGCCGCTCCGCGCCCCGAACCCGGCCGGCAGACCGATGGGGAAATCGAACGCCGCCAGGGTCGCACCCCCGACGGCGCGCCCGACGAGGTCGTCGACGAAGGCCGCCGTCTCGGGCACGCGCCGCGGACCCGAGGCCAGCCAGCCGCCCTCCTCGCCCCGCCGCGCCTCGGCCATCCAGCGCCCCGCCGCGCGCAGGCTCCAGTCGCAATGGACGACGCGGCGGAACACGCGCGAGGCGGGCTCAGGCCGCCGATCGCGCCGTGGCGGGGAACATGTGGCGGCGGGCCTCGTCGTCCATCTCGGCCTTGAAGCTGTGCCGGGTCCTCAGGGCCTCGGCGCGCCCCGCCGCGGGTCGGGCGCTGACAGTGTCGAGCAGGCGCTTGACGTTGGGCAGCTTCGTCCAGGCGTCGTCGCCCATGACGAAGGGCAGCATGCGCGCCCAGCCCCAGACCGCCATGTCGACGATCGTGTAGGTGTCGCCGAGCATGTAGGTGTGCTGCTTCAGGCGCGCGTCGACGATCGACCAGTGGCGCAGCGCCTCGAACTCATAGCGCTCGATCCCGTAATCCTGCGGCTTCGGGGCGAAATGCTTGAAGTGCACCGCCTGGCCCGAGTAGGGACCGATGCCGGTGGCGACGAACATCAGCCACGAATAGAGCTCGCCCCGGGCCTTGTCGCCGGCGCCGGGGAGGAACGTCCCGGTCTTCTCGGCCAGGTAGAGCAGGATGGCGTTGGAGTCGAACACGGTGGCGTCGCCGTCGACGATGACGGGCACCTTGGCGTTGGGGTTGAGCGCCTTGAACGCCTCGGCGTGCTGCTCCCCCTTGCGGGAATCCACCGGCACGGGCGCATAGTCGAGCCCCGCCTCCTCGAGGAACAGCGCGACCTTCATGGGGTTCGGTGCGGCGTTGTAGTAGAAGGTGATCATGGCATCGGGTTCCTGCGATGGCCGCCGATTCGGCGGATCGTGGGAGACCTAACGCCTCGGCATGGCGAAGCCGAGACTGGCTGAGCCCCGCGACCGCGACCGGGAGGTGCGGTCGACGCTCCCCCCGAAAACCGACATAATGAACCGGTGTTGATGGCAGGCCGGGCTCCGGCGTGCCGCAGGAGCCTTAAACCCATGCCGACCCTCACCCGCCGCTCGGCCCTCACCCTGGGTTCCGCAATCGCCGCGGCGGCGGCGACGCGCTCCTGGCCGGCGCTCGCCGCCCCCGCCAGCCCTGCCCCTTGGCCCGACGCACTGCCCGACGGCTGGGTCGAGAGCCACGGCCTCTCCGCCTTCGGCGAACTCGCCCTGCCGGCCGACTTCGCCGCGCTGCCCTACGTCGACCCGGCGGCGCCGAAGGGCGGCGGCATCGTGCTGGAGCTCACCAGCATCGCGTTCAACCAGAACTTCACCACCTTCGACACGCTGAACATCTTCATCCTGCGCGGCGACGGCGCCGCCGGCATGTCGCTCATCTTCGACACGCTGATGGGCGGCACGCTCGACGAGCCCGATGCGCTCTACGGCCTCGTGGCACGATCGGTCCGCTGGTCGCCCGACCGCCTGACCTACCACTTCCTGCTCCGGCCCGAGGCCCGGTTCCACGACGGCTCGAAGCTCACCGCCGCCGACGTCGCCTTCACGCTCGACCTGCTCAAGACCAAGGGCCACCCGAACCTGCGCACCGGGCTGCGCCACTTCGCCGGGGCGAAGGCCCTGGCCGACGACCTGCTGGAGGTGACCTTCGATCCGGCCCGCACGCGCGACACCCACCTCACGGTGGCGGCGATGCCGATCCTGTCAAAGAGCTACTACACCGCCCATCCCTTCGACCAGACGACGCTGGACCCGCCGCTCGGCTCCTCGGCCTACAGGGTCGGGCGTGTCGACCAGGGACGGACCATCAGCTTCCAGCGCGTCCCGGACTACTGGGCCCAGGACCTGCCACTGAACCGCGGCCAGGGCAATTTCGACGAGATCCGCTACGAATATTACCGCGAGCGCCAGGTCGGCTTCGAGGCCTTCAAGTCCGGCGCGACCACCTTTCACGAAGACGCGACCTCCTACATCTGGGCCAAGGGCTACGACTTCCCCGCCGCGGTCGACGGACGCGTCAAGCGCGACACCGTCCCCGACGAGTCGCCCTCCGGCACCCAGGGCTGGTGGTTCAATACCCGGCGCGACAAGTTCAAGGACCCGCGCATCCGTCAGGCGCTCGGCTTCTGCTTCGATTTCGAGTGGACCGACAAGAATATCATGTATGGGCTGTACAAGAGGACGGTGTCGTACTTTCAGAACGGGCCACTGGCGGCTTCGGGCCTGCCGGGACCGGAGGAGGCGAAGCTGCTCGCGCCGTTCCGCGGCAGGGTGCCGGACGCGGCGTTCGGCGACGCGATCGTGCCCCCCGTCTCGGACGGCTCGGGCCAGGACCGCGCGCTGCTCTCGCAGGCGTTCAAGCTGCTGCAGGCGGCCGGCTGCAAGCGCGACGGCACCGTGCTCAAGCTGCCCTCGGGCGAGCCGTTCCGGATCGAGTTCCTCGACTTCAGCGCGGGCCTCGAGCGCCACACGCAGCCGTTCATCAGGAACCTGCAGCTCCTCGGCATCGAGGCCTCGTTCCGCATCGTCGATGCCGCCCAGTACCAGCAGCGCGTTCAGGCGTTCGACTACGACATCGTGACCCAGCGCTACGGCGCCGACAACACACCGGGCGAAGGCCTGCGGGTCATCTATGGGTCGGAGGCCGCCACGACACCGGGTTCCCAGAACCTCACCGGCCTCGCCGACCCGGCGGTCGACGACCTGATCGAACTGGCCCTCCACGCCGGGAGCCGGGCCGGTCTCACCACCGTCTGCCACTGCCTCGACCGCGTGCTGCGCGCCCATTTCCTCTGGGTGCCGATGTGGAACAACCCGGCCCACTGGCTCGCCTATTGGGATGAGTTCGGCTGGCCGGCGCGGCGCCCGAAGCTCGACCCCGGCGTCGTGGCGACCTGGTGGCACGACGACGCCAAGGCGCGGCAGATCAAGGCCAAGGGCTGAGATGGCGGCCTACATCCTCCGCCGCCTCCTCCTCATGGTGCCGACCGTGCTGGGGATCCTGTTCATCTCCTTCGTCATCGTGCAGTTCGCTCCGGGCGGCCCCGTCGAGCGGGTGATTGCCCAGTTGCAGGGCACGACGAGCGGCGGCGCGAGCCTCGGGGGTGGCGGGGGCGCCGACATCGGCTCGGCGGCGGGCGCCCAGGCGAGCCTCGGCGGCGAGGGCTCGAGATACCGCGGCGCCCAGGGCCTCGACCCCAAGTTCATCAAGGAACTCGAGACGCAGTTCGGCTTCGACAAGCCGGCCTGGGAGCGCTTCCTGCTGATGGTCAAGAACTACGCCACGTTCGACTTCGGCCAGAGCTACTACCGCGACACGCCCGTGTTGACCCTCATCGGCCAGCGGCTCCCCGTGTCGATCTCGCTCGGCCTGTGGATGACGCTGCTCTCCTACGCGATCTCGATCCCGCTCGGCATCTCCAAGGCGGTGCGGGACGGCTCGCGCTTCGACATCTGGACGTCGAGCGTGGTGACGATCGGCTATGCGGTGCCGTCGTTCCTCTTCGCCATCCTGCTCATCATCCTGTTCGCGGGCGGCTCCTTCTACCAGATCTTCCCGCTGCGCGGCCTCGTCTCCGAGAACTGGGCCGAGCTCGATCCGGTCCACAAGGTCACCGACTACCTGTGGCACATCACGCTGCCGGTCGTCGCCATGTCGGTCGGAGCCTTCGCGACCTCGACCTTCCTCACCAAGAATTCCTTCCTCGACGAGATCAAGAAGCAATATGTGCAGACGGCCCGCATGAAGGGCCTGTCCGAGCGCCGCATCCTCTACGGACACGTGTTCCGCAACGCCATGATGATCGTGGTGGCGGGCTTCCCCGGCGCCTTCATCTCGGCCTTCTTCACCGGCGCGATCCTCATCGAGGAGATCTTCAACCTGCCGGGCCTGGGGCTCCTGTCCTATGACTCCATCATGAACCGGGACTATCCCGTGGTCTTCGCCAATCTCTACATCTTCGCGCTGCTGGGCCTGGTGGTGAACCTCGTCTCGGACCTGACCTACACCTGGATCGATCCGCGCATCGATTTCGAGACGCGGGGGGTGTGAGGCATGGACGCGCTCGTCGACCCGAAGCTCCTCGCCCCTCCGGCGGTCCGTGGCGGATGGCTCCGCCTCACGCCGCTCAACCGGCGCCGCCTCGACAATTTCAAGCGCAACCGGCGCGGCTACGGCTCGTTCCTGATCTTCATGGCGCTGTTCGTCGTGGCGCTCGGCGCCGAGCTCGTGTCGAACGAGCGCCCCCTCGTCATCTCCTACAAGGGCGAGATCCTCTTCCCGATCGTCAACGACTATCCCGAGGAGCGGTTCGGCGGCTTCCTCGCCCACACCGACTACCGCAACCCCGAGACCGCCAAGGAGATCACCGACCACGGCTGGATGGTGTGGGCGCCGAACCGCTACTCGAATGCCACCCGCAACCTGTCGCCCCCCACCACGCTTCCCTCGCCGCCGACCTGGATGCTGTCGGACGAGCAATGCGTCCACGCGATCCGCGACCAGGGCGGCACCCCGCCGGCGTCACGCCCCTGCTCGGCCCTCGAGACGAACTGGCTCGGCACCGACGATCACGGCCGCGACGTGCTGGCCCGCCTGCTCTACGGCTTCCGCCTCTCGGTCGTGTTCGCGCTGCTCCTCGCCGGGATCTCCTCGGCGGTGGGCATCGCGGCCGGCGCCGTGCAGGGCTATTTCGGCGGCTGGACCGACCTCGTCCTGCAGCGGTTCATCGAGGTCTGGTCGTCGCTGCCGCACCTCTACATCCTGATCATCGTGGCGGCGGTGATCACGCCCTCGTTCGGCGTGCTGCTCGGCATCCTCCTGCTGTTCTCCTGGGTGAACCTCGTCCATCTCGTGCGGGCGGAGTTCCTGCGCGCCCGGAACTTCGAATACGTCAACGCGGCGCGGGCGCTCGGCCTGTCGAACCTCCGCATCATGTGGAAGCACGTGCTGCCCAACGCCATGGTGGCGACGCTGACGTTCCTGCCCTTCATCCTGTCGGGCTCGATCACGACGCTGACGTCCCTCGATTTCCTGGGCCTCGGCCTCCCGCCGGGGTCGCCGTCGCTGGGCGAGATGCTGTTGCAGGGCACCTCCAACCTGCAGGCGCCCTGGCTGGGGCTCACGGCCTTTCTGACGATCGCCATCATGCTGTCGCTGCTGATCTTCATCGGCGAGGCGGTGCGCGACGCCTTCGACCCGCGCAAGACGTTCGGTCGAGGCTGAATCCGACGAATGCGCTGACAGTCCGTAAAGGAAAGGGGACTTAACATCCCCTCAGTGTCGGGAGGCGATCACGGTCTCTCGGCCCCTCGATCGGGATTGAAGGCGGCGTCGGACCATGATCGGCCTCGGAAAAGTATTGAAGGCCGTCACGGGCGGGGATCGGGATGCGCGCGCCGCGGCGCCGGTCTCGAGCATCGCGCGCGACGTGACGGCGACCAAAGCCGTGCCGGTCCTGCCGGCCTGGGACGCCGCCGATGCCGCGCCGAGCGAGACGCGGGCGGCGGAGCGCTTCGTACCGCACAAGACCGGCACGATCCTCACCACCGTCTCGGGCAAGCGCATCGCGGCCCGCATCATCAACATCTCGCAGGTCGGCGTTGCATTGGAGGCGGAACTCTCCGAGCACGGCCCTCGGGACATCGCGACCGTGGGCACCCGCCCCGTCGTGCCCGGGCGGCGCATCGCCCTCGGGATGGTGTTCCTGTTCAAGAAGCCGCTCGACCCCAAGCTCTGCAGCCCCGACATCATCCTTTAGGGCTACGCCGACAGGTCCGAGAAGATCCGCTCGAAGGCCGATGCTTCGACCTCCGTCAGCGCGCGAACTCCCGCTCGCGCGCCCGCTTGCTCAAGCGGCCTTCGTTCTGCTGAAGAAACCTCAGAAGGAGGTCGATCGTCCCCGCCCCCATGTCGACGACCTCTGTCGCTTGCCGGTGGAACTCGTCCCGGCAGCGGAACGGAAACCGGTCTTGGACGCTCGCGATCATCGGCCGGTGTCGTGGTCCGCGATCGGATCCAGGCCGAGCGGACGCTCCATCGCCATGTCGACATGAGGGACGTCGAGGCCGCGGGCGAGGTTGTGACGCGTCGACCGGCCCGAGACGCGGAACCCGAGCTTCTCCAGCACGCACCGCGAGCGCTCGTTGCCCTCGAACGTGCCGGACAGGACACGCTGCGCGCCCGACGCCCAGGCGTGGCCGAGGATCGCAGCCGCGGCCTCCGTGGCATAGCCGCGTCCCCAGAACGCCTGACCTAGAGCTGTTGCCGCTCGCCTTGGCTCGCGGCCTCAACTCCAGCGGTGTGTTTTGACGAGCATCTTCACGCGATCAGGTGACTCCACCTGATCGCGATCTGCTCTAGCCAGTAACCCAGTTTGACCTCGAGATTTTCGGGTCGGATGGTGAGCCCACCGACCCCGACGAGGCCCTCTCCAGGGACATCGATCGCCCAGTCGAGTTCATGCGGTGCGATCTCGCGGAGGAAATGCACGGCGTCTTCGAGCGTGTAGGGATTGGGGATCCGACTCATCCAGCGTGCCACCGCGATGTCATCGACCAACGTCCGGATCCGTTCGGCGTCACTCTCGCGCAAGGCCTCAGCACGATCCGGGCTGAATGGATGACCGGGACCTGCCCTGCCGCGAGGCGGTGTTCGGGTGAGTTCTCGGACATCCAGCCTTCGCCCCGCTACTCCGCCGCCGCGGCCGTGCCGGCCCTCAGGGCGTCCTCGACGGCGGCGAGGGCCGCGTGCGCCTGCGCGCCGTCCGGGCCACCGGCCTGGGCCATGTCGGGACGGCCGCCGCCGCCCTTGCCGCCGAGCGAGGCTGCGCCGGCGCGCACGAGGTCGACGGCGTTGAAGCGGCCGGCGAGGTCCGGCGTCACCGCGACGACGAGCCCGGCCTTGCCGTCCTCGCCGACCCCCACGAGGGCTACGACGCCCGAGCCCAGGGCGATCCTGGCCTCGTCGGCGAGCCCCTTCAGGTCGCGCATGTCGATGCCGGTGACGACCCGCGCCATCAGGCTGACGCCCGCGACCTGGCGCGCCGCCTCCGCCTTGGCGCCGCTTCCCCCACCGCCGCCGAGCGCGATCTTCTTGCGCGCGTCGGTCAGCTCGCGTTCGAGGCGCCGGCGATCCTCGACGAGCCCGGTCAGCCGTTCGGCGGCGAGTTCGGGCGAGGCTTTCAAAAGCTGTGCGAGGTCGTGCAGCCTGGCCGAGTCGGCGTTGAGCCCGCGCCGCGCCGCATGGCCGGTGCGCGCCTCGATGCGCCGCACCCCCGAGCCGACGGCGCTGTCGCCCAGGATCGACACGAGGCCGATGTCGCCGGTGCGCGCCGCATGCGTCCCGCCGCAGAGCTCGATCGAGTAGGTCGCTTCGGTGGCGCCCCTGCCGTCCTCCGTGCGGCCCATCGAGACGACGCGGACCTCGTCGCCGTATTTCTCCCCGAACAGCGCCCGGGCGCCGCTGGCGCGCGCCTCGTCGATCGCCATGATGCGCGTCGTCACGGGCTCGTTCTGCAGCACGATGCGGTTGGCGATCTCTTCGACTTCGGCGAGTTCCTCCGCCGTGATGGGCTTCTGGTGCGAGACGTCGAAGCGGAGGCGCTCACCGTCGACGAGCGACCCCTTCTGGGCGATGTGCGGTCCCAGCACCTGGCGCAGGGCTTCGTGCAGCAGATGCGTCGCCGAATGGTTGGCCCGGATGGCGCGGCGGCGGGCGCCGTCGACCGCGGTCGCCAGCGCGGCGCCGACCGTCACGGTGCCCTCGACGACCTCGACCTCGTGCACGAGGACATCGCCGAGCCTCTTGCCCGTGTCGAGGACGCGCAAGGTGACGCCCGGCGCCGTCAGCGTGCCCGTGTCGCCGACCTGGCCGCCGGACTCGCCGTAGAACGGCGTCTGGTTCAGCAGCACCTGCCCCCGGTCGCCCGCGCCGAGGCGTTCGACCTCGCGGCCGCCCGAGAGAAGCGCCGTGACACGGCCCTCGGCCCGCTCGGCCGCGTAGCCGAGGAACTCGGTCGGGCCGACACGGTCCCGGATCCCGAACCAGACCGCGTCCGTCGCGGCCTCGCCCGAACCCGCCCAGGCGCGGCGGGCTTCCGCTCTCTGTTGCGCCATGGCGGAGGCGAAACCCGCCTCGTCGACCGCGATGTCGCGGGCGCGTAGCGCCTCCTGCGTCAGGTCGAGCGGGAAGCCGTAGGTGTCATAGAGCTTGAAGGCGACATCGCCCGCCAGCCGGCCGCCGGCTTGAAGGTCGCGCGTCTCGTCCTCGAGGATCGACAGCCCGCGCGCCAGCGTCGTGCGAAATCGAGTCTCCTCCGAGCGCAGGATGTCGGCGATGCGGCTCTGCGCCTCGACGAGCTCCGGATAGGCCTGGCCCATGAGCTGGACCAGCGTCGGTACCAGCCGCCACATCAGCGGCTCGGGGGCGCCCAGCATCTGGGTGTGGCGCATGGCGCGGCGCATGATGCGGCGCAGCACGTAGCCGCGGCCCTCGTTCGAGGGGTCGACGCCGTCGGCGACCAGGAAGGCCGACGCGCGCAGGTGGTCGGCGATGATGCGGTGGCTCGCCGCCTGCGGTCCGTCCGGGTCGACGCCCGTGAGGTTGGCGACAGCCCCGATGATGGTCCGCATGAGGTCGGTGTCGTAGTTCGACGTGACACCCTGCAGGATGGCCGAGATGCGCTCGAGCCCCATGCCGGTGTCGATCGACGGCCGCGGGAGCGCGACGCGCTGGCCGGGGCCGATCTGGTCGTATTGCATGAAGACGAGGTTCCAGAACTCCAGGAAACGGTCGCCGTCCTCATCCGCGCTGCCGGGCGGGCCGCCCCAGACCGCCTCGCCCTGGTCGTAGAAGATCTCGGAGCAGGGTCCGCAGGGCCCCGTGTCGCCGGCGGCCCAGAAATTGTCCGAGGTCGCGATCCGGATGATGCGGCTGTCCGGCAGGCCGGCGATCTTCTTCCACAGGTCGAAGGCCTCGTCGTCGTCGTGGTAGACGGTGATGAGCAACCGTTCCTTGCTGAGCCCGAAGTCGCCCGTGACCAGCTTCCAGGCGTTCTCGATCGCGGTCGCCTTGAAGTAATCCCCGAACGAGAAGTTGCCCAGCATCTCGAAGAACGTGTGGTGGCGCGCCGTGTAGCCGACGTTATCGAGGTCGTTGTGCTTGCCGCCGGCGCGCAGGCACTTCTGCGCCGTGGTGGCGCGCTGGTAGGGGCGCTTCTCGACGCCGGTGAAGAGGTTCTTGAACTGCACCATGCCGGCGCTGGTGAACATCAGCGTCGGGTCGTTGCGGGGGACGAGGGGCCCCGACGGCACGACCTCGTGGCCCGCCTGGCGGAAGAAGTCGAGAAAGGCCGAGCGGGTCTCGTTGACGCTGGTCATGGCACTGGGACTCGGGGATGGCGCGGGCAGATGGTCGCCGACGACACACGAAAAGGGGCGCAGGCCCCATTTAGCCGCGCCCTCCCGCACTGTCGAGCCGAGGGCCGAGCCTCACGGCGTCGCGTCGGTCCCGCGTCGTCCCGCCGCGCGCGCCGGACGATCGGGCCGGCGCGTCAGGCCTCCGGCGGCATGTCGTCGTCGTCGCCCTCGGGACCGCCGGTCTCGAGGATGCGGTCGGCGATGAGGCCTGAATTCTCGCGAATCGCGGCCTCGACCTTGCGCGCCACGTCGGGGTTGGCCTTGAAGAACGCCTTGGCGTTCTCGCGGCCCTGGCCCAGGCGCTGGCTGTCGTAGGAGAACCAGGCGCCCGACTTCTCGACGATCCCGGCCTTGACGCCGAGGTCGACCAGTTCGCCGACCTTGGAGATGCCCTCGCCGTACATGATGTCGAACTCGACCTGCTTGAATGGCGGGGCGACCTTGTTCTTCACCACCTTCACGCGCGTCGAGTTGCCCGTCACCTCGTCGCGGTCCTTGATCGAGCCGGTGCGCCGGATGTCGAGCCGGACGGAGGCGTAGAACTTCAGCGCATTGCCGCCCGTGGTCGTCTCGGGGGAGCCGTACATCACGCCGATCTTCATGCGGATCTGGTTGATGAAGATCACCATGGTGTTCGACTTCGAGATCGACGCCGTGAGCTTGCGCAGCGCCTGGCTCATCAGGCGGGCCTGCAGGCCGGGCTGCACGTCGCCCATCTCGCCCTCGATCTCGGCACGCGGCGTCAGCGCCGCCACCGAATCGACCACCAGCACGTCGATGGCGCCCGAGCGCACCAACGTGTCGGTGATCTCCAGCGCCTGCTCGCCCGTGTCGGGCTGCGAGATCAGCAGGTCGTCGAGGTGCACGCCGAGCTTGCGGGCGTAGACGGGGTCGAGCGCATGCTCGGCATCCACGAAGGCGCAGACGCCGCCGTTGCGCTGCGCCTCGGCGATGACGTGCAGCGTCAGCGTGGTCTTGCCCGACGATTCCGGGCCGTAGATCTCGACCACGCGTCCGCGCGGCAGGCCTCCGACGCCGAGCGCGATGTCGAGCCCGAGCGATCCCGTCGAGACCGTCTCGATCTCGACGGCCTTCTGGTTCTTGCCGAGCCGCATGATCGAGCCCTTGCCGAAAGCCCTCTCGATCTGCGACAGCGCTGCATCGAGCGCCTTGGTCTTGTCCACGGAAGATCCTTCAACGAGGCGGAGATGGCTCTGGCTCACGGCGCGACGTCCTTTTGACACGGGCGGGACGGCCCCGCAACAGACGTCAATGTACTCGTTTTGTTCTCACCCGCAAGGGCCGCGCCGTGGCGCTCCGGTGACAATTTCACCGATCCCGTAAGCTCGCCTCAGGACGCGGCTCCATCCTCAGCCTCCGGCGATCTCCTCGATATGGACCAGGGTCACAGTGCGGGCGGGATCGATTGTGAAGATCACGTAGAGCGGCGGGATCGTCCCGATGGCTGACGTCCGCGCATAGCGGAAGCTGAAAAGCTCGCTTTCGAATCTTTCGAACCCAAACGGGTTCCGGCGCAAGCCGTCGATCACGGCCTCCAGAACCATATCGACGATCCTGTAACCGCCGAGTTGCGCGACACAGGCGTCGAAGTCCGGGCTGTAAATGATAGTCCGGTCCATCGTCAGAGCGATGTCCAGCCTTTCGCGGCGGCCAGGGCGCCGAAGCGCTGGCGATCGTCTGACGTCGGCTTTGCGTCTGACAGAAAAGCGGCCTCGTAAGGGATCGGGTCGAGGAACTTGCGGCTTTTCCAGATCACGCCATGGGACAGATCGCTCGCCTGCGTCGCCGACATCGACCGATAGAAATGGATGGCTTCATCGACATAATCGAGATCGTCCTGGCTGAAAGCCTTCAAGCTCGCAGGAGCTTTCGCGACGGGACGGAGTTCCACGTAGCCGTCAGCCAGTTCGCGTCGCGAGAAGGTCAGAAGGCCTTCTGCTTCGAGCTCAGCCAGCACGAGCGGCATTTCCAGGGGTGCAGGCCCGGCGGCGAGTTTCTGATAGGTACGGCCGGTGACGGGGAGCCTACGTTCGGCAAAGGACTTGAAGTCGGCCCGCCAGAGGATTTTGTTGAGCTTGACCTTGCCGAACCTTTCGGTATCGCCGCAGCGCATACAGATATGGAGGACCATCTCCCGCAACCGAGCTTGGCCACCCGGCAGTTCAACCCGGAAAGAGAGAGAGCCTTGCCCGTTCATGACGTCAGAATAAGCCAGGACGGTCAGCGAAGCTACGGTCCTGAGGCGGAATTCACCCATCCGCGCCGCCTCGTCTCCGGCGATGCAGACCTGTCGAGACCAAAGACACGGGTGCTCCGACGAAAAAGGCCGCCCGGAGGCGGCCTTCGATGTCGTGCTGGCGGGCCGGTCAGCGCGAGTAGAACTCGATGACGAGGTTGGGTTCCATCTGGACCGGGTAGGGGACCTCGGTCAGGCCCGGCACGCGGGTCATGACGGCCGACTTCTTGGCGGCGTCGTGCTCGAAATAATCCGGCACGTCGCGCTCGCCGAGCTGCCCGGCCTCGATCACGATGGCGAGCTCGCGCGAGGCCTCCTTGACCTCGATCTTGTCGCCGACCTTGACGAGGTAGGAGGCGATGTTGACCCGCTTGCCGTTGATGCGGATGTGGCCGTGATTCACGAACTGGCGGGCCGCGAAGATGGTCGCGACGAACTTGCAGCGATACACCACCATGTCGAGCCGACGCTCGAGCAGGCCCACGAGGTTCTGCGACGAGTCGCCCTTCAGGCGGATCGCCTCGGCATAATACTTCCGGAACTGCTTTTCGGAAATGTTGCCGTAATAGCCCTTGAGCTTCTGCTTGGCCTTGAGCTGGGTGCCGAAATCGGTCGGCTTGCCCTTGCGGCGCTGGCCGTGCTGGCCGGGACCGTATTCGCGGCGGTTGACCGGGCTTTTCGGGCGGCCCCAGATGTTCTGGCCGAGACGGCGGTCGATCTTGTACTTGGATTGTAAGCGCTTGGTCATCGCGTCCTCTGTTCACAAGTTGAGGAACGCGCCCTCCTCTGCCGGATCGTGAGATCCGGCCGACAGGCAGCTCACCGATGGGTGGGAACGGCCGCGGGTGCGTCGCCGGAGCCCTTGCGGCCCCAGACAGCATCACCCCGCGGACCGGGGCCCGCGCGGATGAAGATGGCTGGGTAGTCGCCGGTGCCGGCGCTGTCAACCACGGATCGACGCACCGATCGTGCACCGACGCCGCTCCCGGCGGCGTCACGCGGCCGTCACGCAACATCGCCTCTATCGGGGATCATTCAAAGGTCAGGACAACCCATGCTCGCCGTGATCGAACCGGGATCGACGCTCGCCATCGTCTTCCTGGCCATCTGCCTCGCCCTGGTGCTGGCCTTCGAATTCTCCAACGGCTTCCACGACACCGCCAACGCGGTCGCCACCGTCATTTACACGCATTCGTTGAAGGCGACCGTGGCGGTCGTGTGGTCCGGCCTGTTCAACTTCCTCGGTGTCATGCTGGGCGGCATCGCGGTCGCCTATGCCCTGGTCGAGCTGATCCCGCCCGATGCCCTGTCGCCGCCCGACGGCGGCATCGCGGCGGGCATGCTGGCGGCCATCTTCCTCTCGGCGCTGGGCTGGAACGTCGCCACCTGGCTCCTCGGCATCCCCAATTCCTCGTCGCATGCCCTGATCGGCGCGCTGGTCGGCATCGCGGTCGAGGACACGCTGCGCCACGGGCGGGCGCTCGGCCAGGGCGTAGACTGGCACCAGGTGTGGAGCGTGCTCCTGTCGCTCCTGGTGTCGCCGATCCTGGGTTTCGGCCTCGCCATGGCGGCCTTCTGGCTCCTGAAGAAGACGGTCCACGACCAGCACCTCTACGAGCCGCCGAAGGAGGAGAAGCCGCCGGTCTGGTGGATGCGCGGCATCCTCATCCTCACCTGCACGGGTGTGTCCTTCGCCCACGGCACCAACGACGGGCAGAAGAGCATCGGGCTCATCATGCTGACGATCATCGGGCTGTTCCCCGCCACCTACGCGCTGAACACCGACATGACGGCCGATCAGCTGCACAGGATCGCCGACGACATGCCCAAGGCCGCCGACCTGATCGACCGCTACGGAGACGACCGCAGGGCCCTCGGCGTCGCGGCCGCCACCGCCATCGGGGAAGGCTTTGGCAAGGTGACGTCGGGCTCCGCCATCCCGCAGGCGGAACGCCCGGCGCGGCGCAACGACATGAACCTCGTCCTGGCGGAGCTGAAGACCGCCGGCGAGGCCTCCGGCATCGCGGCCGCCGACAAGAAGCAGGCCTCCACCATCCACGAGACCCTGATGGGGACGGCCCAGTTCGTGCCGTGGTGGGTGCGGATCCTCAGCGCGCTCTGCCTCGGGGCCGGCACGATGATCGGCTACAAGCGTATTGTGACGACGCTCGGCGAGCGCCTGGGCAATCAGCACCTGGCGCCGGCGCAGGGGGCCGCGGCCGAGGTCGTGGCGGCGGGGCTGATCGGCGGCGCCGGGTTCAGCGGTTTTCCGGTCTCCACCACCCACGTCGTGACGGGCGGGATCGCCGGCACGATGGTGGGCTCTGGCGCCGGCATCCAGCCCGCCACGCTGAAACAGATCGCCGCCGCCTGGGTGCTGACGCTCCCCGCCACGGTCGCGCTGTCGGCGGGGTTGTTCTATCTGCTGTCATGACGATGGCGCGCCGGGGAGGTCCGATCTTTGCACCCGGACCGGAAGCGGTCTATGCGATGCGCCCATCACCATCGAAGCGGGTATGAATTGATGCGGATCATTCTTGCGTCGGTCCTGTCGGCCCTGTGCCTGCTGGCCCCCACCGTGGCCTCGGCCGACATCACCACCGACACCGTGCGGCAGAAGGCCGAGCAGGCCTGCTACGACGACGCCAACAAGCTCTGCGGCGACGCCATCCCGGACGAGACCAAGATCGCGGCCTGCATGAAGGTGCATCACGGGCAGCTGAGCCCGAGGTGCCGTGCGATCTTCGACGCCAACGCCAAGTGAGCGGCCGCCGAGGCGATGATGTGAGCCGAGCCGCCGCCGAGGCGTGAAGCGGGCGCCGCTGGGGCGCGACAGGGAGGGCTCGCGATGGCGTGGGACACGGATGCGGGGCGTCACGATCTCGGCGACCTCACGCTGCAGTCGGGCGAGGTGCTGCCCGGGGCCGTCCTCACCTGGAAGACCTACGGCCGGCTCGCGCCCGACCGCTCGAACGTCGTCCTGTTCCCGACCAGCTACTCGGCTCAGGCCGCCGACCAGGAATGGCTGATCGCGCCGGACGGCATCCTCGATCCGACCCGATGGTTCGTCGTCGTGCCGGACATGTTCGGTAACGGGCTCTCGTCGAGCCCGTCGAACACTTCGGCCTATCCGGCGCTGGTCACGGTCGCCGACAACGTGCGGGCGCAGCGCCGGCTCCTGGCCGAGGTCTTCGGCATCGACCGGCTCGCCTGCGCGTACGGATTCTCCATGGGGGCACAGCAGAGCTACCACTGGGCCGCGCTGTTCCCCGACGCCGTCGAGCGGGCCGTCGTGGTCTGCGGCAGTGCCCGCACGGCGGAGCACAACAAGGTGTTCCTGCTCTCTCTCCTGGCGACGCTGGAGGCGGCGCCCGAACATCGCGGCGGCGGCCGTTTCTCGGCCGAGCCCGTCGCGGGTCTTCGGGCTTTCGCGCGGATCTACGCCGCCTGGGCGATGAGCCAGGACTGGTACCGCGCGGGGCTGCACCTGTCCTCGACCGGCGCCGCCACGCTCGACGACTTCCTCGACGCGCATTGGGCACCGGGCTTCACGCGCCGCCGCGCCGCGGACCTCTACGCCCAGGCGGTCACCTGGCTCCACGCCGATATCGCGGACGACCCGCTCTACGGCGGCGACCTCGTGGCGGCGCTCGGGGCCATCCGGGCGCGGATGCTGCTGATGCCGTCGCGCACCGACCTCTACTTCCCGGTGGCCGACAATGCCGACGAGATGGCGCACCTGCGCCACGCGGAACTGCGGCCCATCCCGTCGATCTGGGGCCATCGCGCCGGCAACCCGGTCGGCGAGGCGGACGCGCGGGCGTTCATCCGGACCGCCGTGGCGGCCTGGCTGGGCTGAGCCCGATCGAAGGTGTCGAACGAGCCTCGCCGGATCGCCGGCCGACATGTCGATCCCTGCCGTCACCCCGCCCTTGTCATAGGCTAAGCGGACGAATGGGTCGCGTCGGCAGGCGGGCCGGTGGGAGTAGGACATCGATGGTGGACAGCGAGATGTTCAGCGCCCTGCGCGTGCGGCGGCGGCTCGAGGACATCGCCCGGACCATCGCCGAGGCCAGGGTGACCGGGGACGTCTACGCCAGCCTCGACGCGGTCGAGCACGGCCTCCTGGCGGTGATGGACGAGGTCGCCGACCTCGCCCAGGTCCTGGCCGACGCGCATGTGCGGGCTGCGGCGGAGAACCGGCGCGGCGGATGGGGGCGGATCTTCACGCCGTTCCGGTCGCCGGGGCCGAGCTCCCTGGGGTGAGGGTCATGCCGCGCCGTCGAGGTGAGCCAGGATGGCCTCGACGGGGTGGCGCGGTCGGAACCCGGCGAAGCGCTCCGTCTGGCATCGGCAGGAGAACCCGGTCGCCAGGACGCGGGACGGCGCCTGGCCGAGCCGCGGGCGCCAGCCGATGTCGAAGATCCGGCGCGACAGCGCCGCCTGCTCGGCCTGGTGCCCGAACAGGCCCGCCATGCCGCAGCAGCCCACCTTGGGGAAGCGGGCCTCGAGGCCGAAATGCGCCATCACGGCGCCCCACCGCGTCGCCGTCTCGGGCTGCGCACTCTTCTCCGTGCAGTGGAGCAGGATGTCGAAGGGGGGCCGTGCCGCGCCGGCCGGGGGGGCGGCGCGGCCCGCCGCGATCTCGTCGGCGAGGAAACCGTCGATGGACCGAACCGGCACTGCCGCGTTACCTGCGGAATATTTCGCATATTCCTCATATTCATCCGCATAGAGCAGCCCCGTCGCGGCGTCCAGGCTGACGACGGGTGTGCCCTCGGCAGCGAACGCGGCCCGCTCGGCCTGGGCGCGCCGGGCGACGCCCGCGAAGGGTTTCGCCAGGCCGAGCACGTGGAGCGCCTTGCCGTTCGGACGGATCGGCGAGGCGATGACGCGGTAGCCGAGCCGCTCCAGCAGCCGGCCCGCGGCGTCGATCACGGCGCCGTCGAACGTGCCGAGGAAGCTGTCGCGCAGCAGCACGACCGTCGGCCCCTCGCCGTCCGGGCGCGGCACCCAGCGGGACGACGCCGGACGCGGCAGGTCGACGAGGCCGAACCGGTCGCGGAGCAGCCGCGCCGTCACGGGCCAGCGCATCAGCGCGTCCGCGAGGTCGGGGGCGCGGCGCACCAGGGCCAGCCCCGCTTCCAGGTGCCGCAGCAGGCGATCGCGCAGCGGCCGCGGGCGGGCGGCGTAGTACCGCTGGAGGAAGCGCGACCGCATAGTCGGGACATCGACCCTCACGGGGCAGAGGCTCGCGCAGGCCTTGCAGGACAGGCAGGTGTCGAGCGACGCCTTGGTCTCCGCCTCGACGGCGGCGAGTTCGGCGGCGACGTCGAGGCCGCGGTCGGCCTCGGAGTTGAGCCTCGCCCAGGCGCGCAGCAGGGTGGCGCGGCCCTTCGGCGACTGCACGCGGTCGCGCGTCGCATGGAAGGAGGGGCACATGGCGTCGAACGCGTCCCAGCTGTGGCAGGCGCCGTTGCCGTTGCAGCTCACCGCACGGTCGACGCCGCGGCGTTCGGCCTCGCCGATCAGCCGGTCGAAGGCGCCGCGGATCGGCACGGCGTCGATCCGGTCGATGGGGCCGCCCGGGCCCGGGGAGGCGAGCTTGCCGGGGTTGAACAGGTCGTCGGGGTCGAAGGCGCGCTTGATCCGGCAGAGCTCGTCGTAGAGCACCGGCCCGAAGAACAGCGGCGAGAACTCGCCCCGGTAACCCCGCCCGTGCTCGCCCCAGATGAGGCCGCCGTGGCGCTTCACCAGGGCGGCGACCTCGTCCGAGATGGGGCGGATCATCGCCGCGTCGGCGGGCTCGGCCATGTCGAGCGAGGGGCGCACGTGGAGGCAGCCGACGTCGGCATGGCCGTACATGCCGTAGCCGAGCCCGTGCCGGTCGAGGATGGCGCGGAACTCCGCCACGTAGTCGGCCAGCCGCTCCGGCGGCACGGCCGTGTCCTCGACGAAGGCCGTGCCCTGCCGCCGCGAGGCCGCCCCGCCCTCCGCGGCGCCGAGACGCCCCATCAACCCGACGGCCTTCTCCCGCAGCGTCCAGAGCTGCGCCATCGCGGCGGGGTCGTCGACCCGCGTCCAGTCGAGGGCGGGGTGGGGCGAGGCGGCCAGCAGCGCGGCGCAGCGCTCCGCCGCCCGGTCGAGCGCCGCCCGGTCGTCGCCGGCGAATTCGATGACGTTGAGGCCGCGCACCGGCGCCGCCGCGGCGCCGCCCAGCACGGATTCGAGGCCGGACCAGATGACGTCGCGGCTCGCCAGCTCCAGCACCCTGTCGTCGATGATCTCGATCGCCAGCGGCTCGGCGGCGACGAGGTGCCGGACGTCGCGCAGGGCGGTGTCGAACGCATCGTAGCGCGCCACCATCAGCAGGCGGTGCCGCGGCAGCGGCGTCAGGCGAAGCGTGGCCGCCTTGGTGAAGGCCAGCGTTCCCTCGGACCCCGCCAGCAGGCGCACGAGGTCGAAGCGGCCGTCGGGCCGGGTGACGCCCTGGAGGTTGTAGCCGGTGAGGCCGCGGTTCATGGCCGGGAAGACCTCGGCGATGAGGGCCGCATGCTGGGCGACGACGCGCGCCACCTCCGCATGGGCGTCGCCCGCGATGCCGCCGGCCGCCACCACGGCGGCGCATTCGGCCGGGGTCAGCGGCCGGACGGTGAAGTCGGATCCGTCGGAGAGGACCACGTCGAGCGCCTCGACGTGGTCGGAGGTCCGGCCGTAGACGCGCGAACCCTTGCCCGAGGCGTCGGTGGCGATCATGCCGCCGATCGTGGCGCGCGACGCCGTCGACACCGCCGGCGGGAAGAACAGGCCGTGGGGCCTGAGGAAGGCGTTGAGCTGGTCCAGCACCACGCCGGGCTCGACGACGACGCGCAGGCGCTCCGGGTCGAACGACACGATCCGGTTCATGTGGCGCGACAGGTCGAGCACGGCGCCCCGGGTCAGCGACTGGCCGTTCGTCCCGGTGCCGCCGCCGCGCGGCGACAGGGCGAGATCCGGCACGGCCCCGGCCGCCCGCACGGCGGCGTTGATGTCGGCGCCCGTGCGGGGATGCAGCACGGCCAACGGCATGACCTGGTAGATGCTGTTGTCGGTCGCGGCGACGAGCCTCGGGCCGATCCCGTCCTCGACGTCGCCCGTGAAGCCTTCGCGGCCGAGCGCCTCACGCAGGGCGCCGACCGTCGCATCCGAGCCGGAGCGCGGCGGGCTTCGATCGCGTGTCGTCACCTGCGCGTCCACCGCCGCCTCCCCTGGGACCGGAGTGACCCGACCCGGACGGGCGATCCATCCCTGCGGGTCGCATCACCGGCCTCGTGTGGGAGATAGCGGCTCGGGCGCGGCTTCGCAAAGGTCCGGGCCGGCGCGGGTGGGCGTCACGCCGCCGCGGGAGCGGGCCGGTCCCCGATCAGGCTCCTGCGGCGTGGAGCGCCTGGCCGGCGAGCGCTCCGGCATGGGCGGCACTCTCGGCGACGCGGTAGGACAGGATGCCGGGGTCGGAGGCCGAGACCGCCGCCACGGCGCCACCCGGGGCGCCCCCGTCATGGCCCCAGACGACGCCCTCGAGCAGCGCCGCCGCGAGGTTCCGGCCCGCGCCGTCGCCGCCGATGCGGGACAGGACGTCGCCGGCGACCGCGTCGAACCCCGCCGTGGAGGCCGCGGCCTCCTGCGTGAGCAGCGACACGAGGCGCGTCATCGCGCCGTCGAGCCGCGCGTGGGAGCTGATCGCGGCGATACCCTGCGCGGCGGTCGCGAGGTCGGCGATGGCGGACGATGCCGGATGCGACGTGGAAGGCGGCGGCGCGGCCGTCGATCCCATGGCGTCCGGATGGTCGGCGGCCTCCCAGGCGCGGATCTGGACCACGTCGGTGGCGGTGAGGTCGACGAAGTCGCCCGTGGTGCCCTGGGCCGAGGACGTCAGGCCGACCACGGTCGGCACGCCCGCCACCGTCTCCCAGACCGGGCCGCCGCTGGCGCCGTGCGGGTCGCCGGGCAGGCCGAGCGGGGTGCCCTGGAGGACGCCGGCGCCGGGGACCAGGGTCAGCGTCTCGGCGAGGCTGATCTGCATCCCCGACGCGCCGAGCGGGTAGCCCGTCACGGTCGCGGGCCCGCCGGCGAAATCCGATCCCAGCGCCATCACGGGCACGTCGGTGATCGGCGCCGCCAGGTGGATCAGGGCGAAATCGGCCGCCGTGCCGGAGAGCTGCGTCCAGTCCGTCACCGGCATGGCGTGGATGGTCTGCGCCGCCGCCACGCCGTAGACCACCTCCCCGGCGTAGCCCGGGCTCACTTCGGTGTCGGTGAACGTGTGCCCCGCGGCGTCGGTGACGACATGCGCGGCGGTCAGGACCTCGTCGGGCGCGACCAGGACTCCGGAGCCCTGCTCGTAGATGTCGCCGCTCGCCGAGGAGGAGACGAGGGACGTGATGTAGACGACGGCGTCAGTCGGGCTGGGGGACGTTGCGGCCACGGTCGGATCACTCGGCGCCGAACCCGACCGCGATGCCGCTCACGACGACGTCCGGCGGGTCACTCGGTGCGACGACTGAACCATCATTTAACATTCGCCGAAAATCATCGGCAAATTTTCGGTTAATCCGCCAGGTGTTGCTTCATCGTCATCGTTCGACATCGATCGCTCGATCGAGCCTTCCCTCGATCATACTAGCAGGATCAGACTTTCACCTGATGAAAGTCGCTATCGACGTCTCGGGATGGACTGCCAGACCATGTGACGTCACCAGCGCCTCTCCGCCGCATCCCATGCGGATCGATATGGCCGGCATCGCACCGGCAGCGCCCGACGAGAAGCGTGGCGAACTCCTGTCCGTCCGCGGCCGTCATCCGCGGATCAGGTCGCTGGCGATAGCCCGCGTCCTCGCCGCGAAGGCGAGCGCGAGCCCGTCGGTGCCAAACTGAAAGCCTTGCTGCGCACGGCGGCAGCCCGGTTCATTTCGGATTTATAGACGGCCATCCGCAAGCTTCCCCCGCTTCCAACCCGACCAGTGCCGATACCCCCTCACACCGGCGGGCTACGACGCCTTTGATAACCTGATCCTCCCCCATTGAAGTGGTCCGCCCTGAAGTATGGCTTTCGAGCCCCGGAGGACGGACGACATGGCGAAGCGGCATAGGCCCGAGGAGATCATCACCAAGCTGCGTCAGGTTGACGTGCTGGTGTCACAGGGATCGAGCGTGGCGGACGCGATCCGCAGCATCGGCGTGACGGAGGTCACCTACTATCGTTGGCGGCAGGAGTACGGCGGGCTGAAATCGGACCAGGTCAAGCGGATGAAGGATCTGGAAACCGAGAACAGCCGACTGCGCAAGGCGATCGCGGACCTCACGCTCGACAAGCTGATCCTACAGGAGGCATCCCGGGGAAACTTCTGAGCCCCGCTCGCCGGCGCGTCTGCATCGACCATGTCCGTGATGTGCTGAACATCTCCGAGCGCCGCGCCTGTCGGACGCTCGGTCAGCACCGGTCGACTCAACGCAAGGCGCCGCGGGGCCGCGACGACGAAGAGAACCTGACGGCCGACCTGATTGAGCTTGCACGCCAGTACGGCCGCTACGGCTACCGCAAGATCACGGCCCTGCTGCGGGATGCCGGCTGGGTGGTCAACGACAAGCGCGTGGAACGGATCTGGCGCCAGGAAGGACTGAAGGTGCCAGCCCGGCAGCCGAAACGCGGGCGGCTGTGGCTTGGCGACGGATCCTGCATCCGGCTGCGGCCCGAGCGCCGGGATCACGTCTGGGCCTACGACTTCGTCGAGGCACGGACTCACGACGGCCGCAAGTTCCGCACCCTCAACGTCGTGGACGAGTACACCCACGAGTGCCTGGCCATCCGGGTCGCCCGCAAGCTGAAGTCAACGGACGTCATCGACGTCCTGTCCGACCTGTTCATCCTGCGCGGCGTGCCGGCTCACATTCGCTCCGACAACGGCCCGGAGTTCATCGCCAGGGCCGTGCAGAAGTGGATCTCCGCCGTCGGATCCAACACGGCTTATATCGCACCCGGTTCACCTTGGGAAAACGGCTATGTCGAAAGCTTCAACGCCCGTTTCCGCGACGAGCTGCTCAACGGCGAGATCTTCTATTCGCTCCGCGAAGCTGAGATCATCATCGAGAGCTGGCGCCGCCACTACAACGCGATCAGGCCCCATGCCTCGCTCGGGTATCGCCCGCCAGCCCCGGAGGTGGTGGTGCCAACCTACGCCGCTTGGCCGGCTGCGCTGACCCGACCTGCTTCGCCGGCCAAGCTACCCGTGGCGCAACGGCCCACGGCGCACTAACATTCACACCGGACCACCCAGTGGGGGCCGATCAGATCGCGACGGCGCTGTTCGGCCGGATGGCGGAAACCGACGTCGCGTCGCTGCACTGGCAGCTCAACCGCCGTCGGCTCATCGACGGCGACCTCAGCACCGACGCGCGGCTGGCCATCGTCGACGCCGAGGCGGGGCCCACATCGACGGTCGATGCCGTGCTGGCGGTGGACACGACCTGCCTCAACCGCGACATGCCGGCCCGGTTGCCCTACGGGGGCGGGCATCCGGTGCTCGAGGTGGCGCGGGGCGGCATCGACCTCGGCGGCTTCACGGCGCTGACGCCCTTCACGCCGACGCTGCGGCTGCGCCCCGGCGCGGGGCTGCACTGGCGGTTGCTGTCGCACCTGAAACTCGGCCACCTGTCACTGGCCGACGCGGCGGGCGGGCCCGAGACGCTGCGCGAGATGATGCGGCTCTACGACTATCGCGACACGCCCGAGACCCACGCGCTGATCGACGGCATCACGGGGGTGAGCCACCGCCGCTCCACCGCCCGGGTGGCGGGGGGCGGGCTGGCGCGCGGGCTGGATGTCGAGGTGGAGATGGACCCGCGCGTCGTCGACCCCGGGCAGGCCTATCTGTTCGGGCAGGTGCTCGACCGCTTCTTCGGGCTCTACGTCAACCTCAACGGCTTCACCCGGCTCGCGGTGCGGCTGAAGGGCTCCGCGGAGCCGCTCCACCGCTGGTCCTCGCGCTCGGGCGCGAGGGCGCTGGTGTGAGCGGGGGGATGCGACACGGCCTGCCCGACCGCGACCGGTCGGCGCGGCTGCCCTGCGGGACGCCGGTCTCGGAACTCGACATCGCGGGGGAGCCGTCGCGGGCGCGACGGGAGGTCGAGATGGAGCCAAGCGCCTCCACCCTGGTCGACAGATGACACTTCGACGACAACAGACATACCCCAGACCGGCGGCGTGTGGGGGTCTACCCGACGATTCTCACGATCAGTACGAACGCTTTACGACACGATGGTGCCGATTCGACACGCCCATCTTGGATCGTAAACTCTGTTTGGGCGGGATCCTTTACAAGGCAGCGCCGAAGCTCGACTATGGCGGCAATGAGGCACTGCCCTTCGGGCGAGGATCGACTCCATGCGTATGACGAGCTTGCTGGCGACCGTGCTGGTCGGACTGGGCCTCTGGGCCGCCCCGGCGGCGGCCGCCGTCGACATCCAGGTGGACCTGTCGACACAGACGATGCACGTCACGTCCGGCAGCGGCGCCAGCTATGACTGGCCGGTGTCGACGGCGCGGGCCGGCTTCGTGACGCCGAACGGCCATTACGGGGTGCAGAGCCTGCAGGCGATGCATTACTCGCACAAGTACCACAACTCGCCGATGCCGCATTCGATCTTCTTCCACGGCGGCTACGCGATCCACGGCACCTACGCCACGGGATCGCTCGGCGCCGCGGCGTCGCACGGCTGCGTGCGCCTGTCGCCCCAGCACGCCGCCGAACTCTATGACATGGTGCGGGCCGAGGGCGCCAGCATCAGCATCGTCGGCAGCCGCCCGGGCCGCGGCGACGTCGAGGTCGCCCGCCGGCGCAGCGCTGCGCCGGAACTCGTCGCCGACGGTGGCGACGACCAGCCGGTCGTCACCCGCCACCATCACCGCCGCGATCGCGGCACCGACGTCGCCCACCGGCAGGGTTACGGCGAGGCCGCCCTCGGCTACGCCCCCGTGCCGAAGGCCGCCCCGAGCTACGGCAATTGGCTGGAGAACCCCTTCGGCGCCCTGATGCAGGGCTACTGACCCCCGCCCGTCGGTCCAGCCCTCTCCGGACATTTCGTCACCGGGAGAGGGCGTCGGCCCGCAGCGCCGTCAGCGTCGTCGAGGGCGTGATCGCCTCCGGGTTCACCGCCAGGTGGAGGATCGAGGCGAGGCCCGAGGCTGCCGCCCGGTCGAAGGCCGGCGCGAAGTCCTCGGTCCGGCCGACCGTCTCGCCGTGGCCCCCGAAGGCGCGTGCGTAGGCGGCGAAGTCCGGGTTCCGCAGCGCGGTGCCGCTGACCCGCCCGGGATAGGCCCGCTCCTGGTGCATCCGGATCGTGCCGTACATGCCGTTGTCGACGACGATCACGATGACGGCGAGGCCGTATTGCACGGCCGTGGCGAAGTCCTGTCCCGTCATCAGGAAGCAGCCGTCGCCCGCGAAGGCCACGACGATGCGCGTCGGGTCGAGGCGCTTGGCGCCGATCGCCGCCGGCACGCCGTAGCCCATCGAGCCCGAGGTCGGGGCGAGCTGGGTGCCGAAGCCGCGGAAGCGGTAGAACCGCCCCGGCCAGATGGCGTAATTGCCGGCGCCGTTGGCCACGATCGCGTCGGCCGGCAGGCGCTCGCGCAGCCAGCACACGACCTGCCCGAGATCGACGCCGCGGCGGTCCTCGGAGTCCTGCCGCGCCGGCGGTTGCTCCGTCCAGGCGAGGTACTCGGCGCGGGCCTCCTCGGCCGAGCCCTGCCAGGGGAGCGCCTGGGGCGGCTGCACGGCTTCGAGCGAGGCCGCGAAGGTGCGCGGCGCCGCCTGGATGCCGAGCGCCGGGTGGTAGACGCGGCCGATCTCGCCGGCGTCGGCATGGACGTGGACGAGCCGCTGGCGCGGCACCGGCACGTCGAGCAGCGTGTAGGCCTGGGACGGCATCTCGCTCATGCGCCCGCCGACCAGCATGACGAGGTCGGCGTCGGCGATCCGGGCCTTGAGCCCCGGGTTCGGCCCGATGCCGATCTCGCCGGCGTAGTTGGGATGGGTGGCGTCGAACAGCCCGGCGCGGCGGAACGAGGTCGCGACCGGCAGGGCGAAGCGCTCGGCGAACCGCGTCACGGCGGCGCGGGCCGGCGCCGTCCAGCCGCCGCCGCCGAGCACCATCACGGGCTGCTCCGCCGTCCAGAGCAGCTTCTGCAGCTCCGCCATGTGGGTGAGGCCCGGCCAGGGCAGGGCCGGCTCGACGCGGGGCGCGTCGGCGACCGCCGCCGTCGCGGTCAGCACGTCCTCGGGCAGCGCCACCACCACCGGCCCCGGGCGGCCCTGCAGGGCCACGTGGAAGGCGCGCGACAGGATCTCGGGGATGCGGGCCGGGTCGTCGACCTCCACCACCCATTTGGCGATCGACCCGAACACCGCGGAATAGTCCATCTCCTGGAAGGCGCCGCGGCCCCGCATGCCGCGCTCGACCTGGCCGACGAAGAGGATCAGCGGCACCGAATCGTGCTCGGCCACGTGGATTCCCGCCATGGCGTTGCTGGCGCCGGGGCCGCGGGTCACCATGCAGATGCCGGGACGGTCGGTCAGGCGCGCGACCGCATCCGCCATCATGGCGGCCCCGGCCTCGTGGCGGCAGACCGTGAGGGCGATCGCGGAATCGTGCATCGCGTCGAGCACCGCGAGGTAGCTCTCGCCCGGCACGCAGAAGACGTGCCCGACGCCCTGGGCGGCGAGCCCGTCGACCAGGATCTGCCCGCCGGTGCGTAGTGCGTCGCGGGTCATGGCGACGCCTCTCCGCCGCCGCCCCAGGCGGGGTCGGCCAGGATCTCGTCCGCGTGCTCGCCCAGGCCCGGCGCGGGCCGCGGGCTCGCCTGGGGCACGCCGTCGATCACGATGGGGGAGCGCACGCCCGGCGTGGTGCCGCCCGCCGCCGCCGGCTGTGAGAGGTCGAGCGCCATGCCGCGCGCCCGCACCTGCGGGTCGGCGAAGACCTGGGCGACGGTGTTGATCGGCCCCGCCGGCACATGGGCGGCATCGAGCCGGGCCAGCAGCGCGTCGCGGGGCCAGCGCGACGTCAAGGCGTGGAGCGCCGCCGTCAGCGCCTCGCGGTGGGCGACGCGGCCGCGATTGGCGAGGTAGTCGGGGTGGAGCGCCAGCGCGGGGTCGCCGAGGATATCGCAGAGCTTCCGGAACTGGCCGTCGTTGCCGGTGGCGATGATGATGTGGCCGTCCTCCACCGGGAACACGTCGTAGGGGATGAGGCTCGGGTGGCTGTTGCCCAGGCGCTGCAGGTCGCGGCCCGAGACGAGATGGATGAGCGCCATCGAGGCCAGCATCGCCACCTGGGTGTCGAGCAGCGCGCAGTCGATCCAGGCCCCCTCCCCCGTGGCGGCGCGGCGGATCAGGGCGGCCTGGATGGCGTTGGCGGCGTAGACTCCGGTGAACAGGTCGGCGATGGGCATGCCGGATTTCGTCGGTGGCCCGTCCGGGTCGCCGGTGATCGACATGGCGCCGCCCATGCCCTGGATCAGGAAGTCGTAGCCGGCGCGGGCCGCATAGGGGCCGTTCTGGCCGAAGCCCGAGATGGAGCAGACCACGAGGCGCGGGTTGAGGGCGCGCAGCGTCTCGGCGTCGAGGCCGTAGCGCCGGAGGCCGCCGACCTTGAAGTTCTCGATGACGACGTCGGCGTGGGCGGCGAGGCGTCGGACGAGCGCCTGGCCCTCCGGCGTCTCGAAATCGGCCGTGATGCAGCGCTTGCCGCGGTTGCAGCTGTGGAAATAGGCGGCGCCGAGGTCGCCGCCGGCGGCCGCTTCGACGAAGGGCGGCCCCCATTGGCGCGTGTCGTCCCCTGCCCCGGCCCGTTCGACCTTCACGACGTCGGCGCCGAGGTCGGCCAGCAATTGACCGCACCAGGGACCGGCCAGGATCCGGGCCAGTTCGAGGACGCGCAGGCCGTGCAGGGGAGGCATCATTGGACTCGACGCGGTCCCCACCGGTCCGGCGTGTGTCAGGCTATCGCCGGTCCACGCCAGATCCGATGCGGGTCCGTCCACCGGCTCCGGTCGGTCAGGCCAGATGCGACGACAGCAGCTTGTTCAGCTCGAACATGGTCGCCTTCTCCTTGCCGAAGATGACCTTCAGCTTGTCGTCGGCGAGGATCTCGCGCTTGTCCTTCGGGTTCTGCAGGTCGTGCTTGCGGATGTAGTCCCACATCTTGCTCACCACGGCGGTGCGGGGCAGGGGCTCGGCGCCGACGATCGCGGCGAGGTCCTTCGAGGGCGTCACGGGCTTGCCCAGCGCCTTGCTCGGGCCCTTGGTCGACGTCTTGGCGTCGGCGGCCGCGACTTTCTCCTCCTTGGGCGCCTTGCCGGTGCTCTTCTTGGCGGTGGCCTTCGGCACGCGCTCCTCCTCGGTGACCTTGGCGGTCTTGGCCTTCGGAGCCGGCTTCTCGGCCGCTTCGGTGGTCGCCTTCTTCGTCGCCATCTCGACTCTCCTGCTGTTCCGGTGATTCTCGGACCCATACCGCCGACCGGAACAGGCCTAAACCTTGAGCGTAGTCCCGGAAAGCCCATGACGGCAATTGCCGATTGTCCGTTCTCACCGGAAAGCGGATTCCTGTGGATTCATCGATGTTCTCCGCGTCCGCGATGGGCGCGGAGCGAATCACGCGTGGCCATCGACGGTGTCACGCTGGAGCCCTCACGCCGGCGGAGGCAGGATGGCTCGGGCTCTGCCGCGATGGTGACCGTGACCTCATCGCATTTGCCGCCGAGGTGACGGCTCAAATCGGCTACTCGCTTCACGAAGTCCAAAGAGGTCGTGAGCCGCACGCGGCAAAGGCACTGAAAGGTTTTGGAGGACGTGGTATCCTCGAGTCGATCGAGAACCACGATGGAAGCACCTACAGGGTCGTTTATACGGTGCGGTTCGCCGAAATCGTCTATGTTTTACACTGCTTCCAGAAGAAGTCGATCAAGGGTATCGCGACTCCGCAAAAAGATATCGAACTCATCAAAACACGTCTCAAAATGGTAGAAGCTGATTTTGCGATGTGGAAACGAGGATAGCGGCCATGAGTGAGCTGGAAACCGAGGTGTATATAAGTCGTGGCAACATCTTTGCCGATATCGAGTTGCCAGACGCTGAGGATCTGCATCTCAAGGCCAATCAGGTCATGGAACTTCGGCGTCTGATCGAGACGAGGCATCTCACGCAGGTGGTGGCCGCAGGTCTGGTCGGGATCAAGCAAGCCGATCTCTCTAAGCTGCTGCGTGGTGGCCTTCGCGGCTACTCGGTCGAGCGGCTGATGAGGATGCTGACCGCCTTCGACCAGGACATCGAAATCACCGTCAAACCTCATGGCAAGGCAGGCGAAGGTGGCCGGATCACCTTTCATCCGGTCATAGCCTAGAAGGCGCCCTGCGGAGGTGCCGTCGTGTTCCTCCAGCCGAGCTCCTGACCGAAGGGCCGGGTCGTCCGCCCTGCGGGGCACCGATCGCGTGATAGCCACGGACATGATGGCGGCCTCGGCACGGAGGCCTCCGTTCAGGCCGGACCCGACGGCACGCAGAAGTCCCGGGCGTCAATCATCGTCGGTCACCTGGTCGAGGTGGTCGGCGATGAGGTCCGCGAGGGCCTCCGGCCGTTCGATGCAGGGCAGGTGCGCGGCCCCGTCGATCACCTCGAACCGCGCGCCGGGAATCCGCCCCGCCAGGGCGCGGACCAGCGCGGGCGGGGTGGACAGGTCGGCGCTCCCCGCCACGACCAGGGTCGGCACGTCGATCCTGGCGGCGTCGGCGGTGAGGTCGGCATCGCGGATGGCCGCGCAGGAAGCCGCATAGCCCTTCGCCGACTGCCGCGTCAGCATGGCGCGCCAGATCTGCAGGGCGAGCGGCTCCTCGGCGCGATAGGCCGCGGTGAACCAACGCTCCATCGCGGCATCGCCGATCGGGTCCAGGCCGTCGCGCTCGACGGCGGTGATTCGGCCGTCCCAGCCCGCGGCGTCGCCGATCCTCGGCGCCGTGGCGCAGAGCACCAGGGCGGCGAGGCGCTCCGGCGCCCGGACGGCGAGGCGCTGGGCGATCATGCCGCCGAGCGACAGGCCGACGAGCCCGAAGCGCTCGATGCCGAGATCGTCGACGAGGGCGAGGAGGTCGTCGACGTGGCGGTCGATGGTGACGGGCCGCGTGCCGAGACCAGAGAGGCCGTGCCCGCGCTCGTCGTAGAGCAGCAGGGCATAATCCTCGGCGAAACGCGCCGCCACCCGGTCCCAGATGCGGAAATCGGTGCCGAGGGCGTTCGAGAAGACGAGGACGGGCTGCTCCTCGGGGTCGCCGATCAGTTCGGCATGGATGACGGCATCACCGCTCTCGACGAAGATCATGGCCGAGATTCCCTCTTCTACGGTCTCGCCGCCGGCACCAGCTCAACCGGCCGACACCCAGGCCTGGAGCGCCAGGCCGGCGAAGAGCAGCAGCCCCGCATCGCGGTTCGAGCGGAACAGCGTGAGGGCGTTCGCCGTATCGTCCGGCCGGAGGCTCACGACCTGCCAGCCGAGATGCACCGCGAAGGCGACGAGACCGAGCCATGCCCATGCACCGACCCCGACGCCCGCCAGGGCGGCGCCGACGGCGGCGAGCGCCAGGGCGTAGAGCGTCGCCACGCCGCCCCGCACGTGGCGGCCGAACTGGAGGGCCGTCGAGCCGATCCCCGCGGCGGCATCGTCGGCGACGTCCTGCAGGGCGTAGATCGTGTCGTATCCCATGGTCCACAGGATGGCGCCGGCATAGAGCGCGACCGCCGGCCAGGCGAGCGACCCCGCCGTCGCCGACCAGCCCACCAGCGCCCCCCAGGCGAAAGCGAGGCCGAGCACGAATTGCGGCCAGTTGGTGATGCGCTTCATGAAGGGGTAGATGGCGACCGGCAGCAATGCCGCGAGGCCGAGCCCGATTGTGACGCCGTTGAAGCACAGCAGCACCGCGAGGCTTACGAGCGCCTGCGCCAACAGGAAGGCCACGGCCTGCCGGGTCGAGACGCGGCGGCTCGCCAGCGGACGGCCGCGGGTTCGCGCGACGGAGCGGTCGAGGTCCCGGTCGACGATGTCGTTGCCGGTCGAGCCGGCGCCCCGCATCGCGACGGCGCCGATGGCGAAGAGGGCGAGGTGGAGGATGTCCGGCCCGGTATGGCCGGCGTCGGCCACCAGCGCGGTTCCCCACCAGCAGGGGGCGAGAAGCAATTGCCAGCCGATCGGGCGGTCGACCCGCGCCAGCTGGGCGTAGGGCCGGACCGCCGAGGGCCAGCGCCGCAGGGCCGCGTCGGGGAGATCGCGCGGCGGCTCGGGATGGCCGACGAGGTCGGCGTCGGTCACAGCGGTCCGGCGGGCAGCTTCAGCTGGGGAACCTGCGTGGCCTGCTGTTGCTGCTGGGCCGCCATGGCGGCCTGCTGGGCCTGCATCTGCTTGATCTTGACGATCATGCCGCAGGCCTTCACGGCGAAGCCGCTGATCTGCCCCTGGGCCTGGGTGCTCTGCGCCACGAGTTCGTCGGGCAGGCTGCACCAATCCTTGTTCTTCTGCATGTAGGAGACCATCGCGCCCTGCGCGGCGGCCAGCGCCTTCAGCTGCGGGCAGGCCGCCACCGGGTCGATCTTGCCGGCATGGGCCTTCTTGTTCCGGTCCAGCACGGCGTTGATGGCGGCCCGCTTCGCGGCGAGCGCACCCATCTCGCTGTTGCAGTCGGCCCGCGCCGCCAGGGGCGCGAGCAGCGACCCAGCCACAACGCCGGCCAGGACGGTCCGGAGGCGATGCGACGGGAGATGGCGAGCGATCATGCGGAGTCTCACACTGGGCGCGGTGTTCCATCCGGCAGGTGCCGAGCCGGCCGCCGACGAGAGGAACGGAGGCCTTCCAATCACGGCAGCTTCATGACGTCCGTGGCTTGACAGAGGCGCCGTCGCGGGCGAACGGCGGCGACGTCCGCGAGAGACCGCACGGAGCAGAACGCCTTGGCGCGCTACGACTTTTCCGCCCCCCGCCTGTTCGTCTCGGCCGATCTCGTCCGCGGCGAGGTGGTTCCGTTGACGAAGGACCAAGCGCATTATTTGACCAACGTGTTGCGTCTGGGCAACGGCGGATCCGTGCTGGCCTTCAACGGGCGAGACGGCGAGTGGCGCTGCGGTCTCGAGGGCCGGAAGAGCACAGCGGCGCTGCGGCCGGTAGAGCTGGTGCGCGACCAGCCGTCCGCCAGCCCGCTCCACCTGTGCTTCGCGCCGCTGAAACACGCCCGGCTCGACTACCTGGTGCAGAAGGCCGTCGAGATGGGGGCGGGCGTCCTCCAGCCCGTGCTGACGCGGCGGACACAGGCGGCGCGGGTCAACGAGGAGCGCATGCGGGCCAATGCCGTCGAGGCGGCCGAGCAATGCGGCATCCTCACCGTCCCCGAGGTGCGCGCCCCTTTGCGCCTCGACGCCCTCCTGGCGGGGTGGGATGCGGCGCGGCTGATGGTGTTCTGCGACGAGGATGCCGACGTGGCGGACCCGCTGGCGGCGCTCGCGCGGGCCCCGGCGGGCCCCGCCGCCGTGATCATCGGCCCCGAGGGCGGGTTCGACGAGGGCGAGCGCGCGGCCCTGCTCGCCCTGCCCCGCCACCTCCGCCTGTCGCTCGGGCCGCGGATCCTGCGCGCCGACACGGCGGCGGTCGCCGCGCTGGCGCTGGTCGGCGCGGTGCTGGGCGACTGGCGCAGGTAGTCGGGCGGCGCGGCCTCGAGTCGACAGGGCGATCCGTCACGTGGTCCGGCCACCCGTCAGGCGTGGCCCGCCTCGGCCGACAGGCTGCCGGGGTCGATGCCGATCTTGCGCAGCGCACGGTCGTATTTGGTGTCGAGCGTGGGATCGAAGATCAGCGCTTCGTCGGCGGGGCAGCGGAGCCACCCCATGTGGCCGATCTCCCGTTCGAGCTGGCCCGCGATCCAGCCCGCATAGCCGAGCGCCAGCACGGCCCGGTCGGGACCCGTGCCGCGGGCGATCGCCCGCAGCACGTCGACCGTGGCGGTGAGGGAGATGCCGCCGGCGATCGGCATGGTGGAACTGTCGACGTGGTAGTCCGACGAGTGCAGCACGAAGCCGCGGCCCGTGTCGACCGGGCCGCCCTTCACCACCGGCACGCCGCCGGCGCGCGGCGGCAGGCGGATGGCGTCCTCGGGCTCGATCACGTCGAGCTGCACCAGGAGGTCGGTGAAGCTGACCCTGCGGGCCGGGTGATTGATGATGATCCCCATGGCGCCCTGCTCGGAGTGGGCGCAGAGGTAGATCACGGCGCGGTTGAAGTTCTTCTCGCCGAAGCCCGGCATGGCGACGAGCAGCTGCCCGTCGAAGAAGGCGGGCAGATCAGGTCCGGGCGGGGTCTCGATCGTCATGCGCGATCCTATGTCCGGCGTCGCGGCGGCCGCAAGCCGGGCGTCGCCTGTTCCGGGAGGCCGCGCCGCCGCAGGCCGCCGACCCGTGGCGCCGGATGCGGCGACCGCCTAGAACCGCCGGCATGCCGGATCCGATCGCCCCCGCCCCCGCCCGCCCGCGGGCTTCGCACTCCCCCCTCCTCCCGCTCTCGATCGCGGGGTGGCTGGCGGCCGCGTTGCTGTCGGGCGCTCAGGCGTCCGAGGCGTCGCCCTGGGCCAAGGCGGCGCAATCCGAGGCGCGCCTGATCGAGGGCGGAGGCTCCGGGCGCGACGCCGTGGCGGGCCTCGAGATCCGGCTGCAGCCGCGGTTCATCACCTACTGGCGCGACCCCGGCGACGCCGGCGTGCCACCGAGCTTCTCCTTCGCGGGCTCGACCAACCTCAAGGCCGCGACCGTGCGCTATCCCCTGCCGCGCAAGCTCGACGAGGCGGGTGCGGTGGCGTTCGGCTACGAGGGTGATGTCACGTTTCCGATCCTGGTCGTCCCGGTGGACCCGTCGAGGCCCGTGGGGCTCTCGGTCGCGCTCGACTATGCGGCGTGCCACGAGATCTGCCTGCCGGCCCACGCGGACCTTCACCTCGTGCTCGACGGCCGGCCGTCCGCCGAGGCGGGCCGGGTGGACGAGGCGCTCGCGGCCGTGCCGCGGCCCGCCACGGTCGGTGCCCCCGGCAGTCCCGGCATCCTGACGGTGGCGCCGGACGGCACGGCCGGCGACCTCGCCGTCACCGCCGCCGCGGCCGGGAGCGGGGCGACGCTCTTCGTCGAAGCGCCCGAGGGCTGGGCCTACGAGGCCGGCCCGTCCAGGGCCGAGGGGGACGTGACGGTGTTTCCCGTGAAACGGCTCGACCATCCGAAGGACGCCGCCCGCCCGCCCGGCCCGCTCGTCCTGACGCTCGGGACGGCTGCGGGCGCTATCGAGGTGCCGGTCGCGCTCGACGGGCCGGCGGCGACGCCATAGGGTCGACCGCCCCTCCCCGTCCGCCTCGGAGCCCTGCATGGCGATCCAGCCCGGCGACCGCCTTCCGGCGGTCGACTTCTTCGTCATCACGCCCGACGGCCTCGACACGCGGTCGACCGACGACGTCTTCCGCGGACGCCGCGTAGTGCTGGTGGGCGTGCCCGGCGCTTTCACGCCCACCTGCGACCGGGACCACCTGCCCGGGTTCGTGCGGCACGCCGATGCGATCTTCGCCAGGGGCGTCGACGCCATCGCGGTGACGGCGGTCAACGACGCCTTCGTGCTGAAGGCCTGGGCGGCCTCGGCCGACCCCGAGGGGCGCCTCACCTTCCTCGCCGACGGCAATGCGGCGTTCGCCCGCGCGCTCGGCCTCGAGATGGACGGGTCGGCGCGTGGCTTCGGGACGCGCTCGCAGCGTTACGCGATGGTGGTCGAGGACGGCGTCGTGACGGCCGTGGAGGTGGAGCGAGTGGCGCGCGAGGTCGGCGTCTCGGGCGCCGAGGCGCTGCTGGCGGCGCTCGACCGGAGGGGGTGAAGGACGAATCACGTTGGTGCGAGCTTGGCGCACGGAGAGTCCGGGATTACGCCCTTCTCCCCTCGGGGAGAAGGTGCCCGACAGGGCGGATGAGGGAAGAAACGTCCCGGCACCTGCCGTGTCTCCCCTCATCCGGCGCTGCGCGCCACCTTCTCCCCGAGGGGAGAAGGGCGAAGCGCCCCAGCGGGCGATGTGTTTCACGAGGCAGCTCCGCCCCGCGCCGGCCTCTTGTGTTGTGCCGGCCCCGGCACGACCCTATAGGACACGGCAGCTGCAGATCTCAGCTCTGCGCCGAAGAGGCTTCGCCTGTCGTCGACCGGCCGAGCTCCCAGCGCAGATCCGAGAAGAAGAGCTTCACGACTTGGACGTTTCCGCCCCCCTGCCCGACATCGCCCCGTCGCCGTCCGCCCTGCCGGAGGCGCCTCGGGCGCCTGTGCCGGCGCGGTCGTCGCTCGCCGGCATGACCCGGGTC
Source organism: Lichenihabitans sp. (assembly GCA_965214345.1). Taxonomy (GTDB): domain Bacteria; phylum Pseudomonadota; class Alphaproteobacteria; order Rhizobiales; family Beijerinckiaceae; genus Lichenihabitans. The sequence continues at coordinate 970,308 of CBDCBJ010000002.1, forward strand.
GAACTCGCCGACGTGTTGCGCGGCCTCGGGCTGCCGGAGCGCGAGGTCAAGATGCGCGTGGCCCAGCTCTGGCACTGGATCTACGTCCAGGGCGCGACCCGCTTCGACGCCATGCTCAACATCGGCAAGGCGCTGCGCGCCGCGCTGGCGGAGCGCCACACCCTCGACCGGCCAGTGGTGGTGGCCGAGCAGGTGTCGGTCGACGGCACCCGCAAATGGCTGATCCGCATGCCGTCCACGGGCCCGCACGACCGTGGGGCCGAGATCGAATGCGTCTACATTCCCGAGGCCGACCGCGGGACGCTCTGCGTGTCGAGCCAGGTCGGCTGCACGCTGACCTGCACGTTCTGCCACACCGGGACGCAGAAGCTCGTCCGCAACCTCACCTCACGCGAGATCGTCCAGCAGCTCCTGGTGGCGCGCGACCAGCTGGGTGATTTCCCCGGCCTCGTGCCGCCGACCGACGGGCTCATCCCCGCGGGCGAGGGCGTGCGGGCCGTCTCCAACATCGTCTTCATGGGCATGGGGGAGCCGCTCTACAATCTCGACCACGTGCGCGACGCGATCGGAATCTTGTCGGACGGCGACGGCCTGTCGCTGTCGCGCCGCCGCATCACGGTCTCGACCTCGGGTGTGGTCCCGCAGATCGAGACGCTGGGACGGGATGTCGGCACCATGCTGGCGATCTCGCTCCACGCGGTGCGCGACGACCTGCGCGACGACCTCGTGCCGCTGAACCGGAAATACCCGATCGCCCAGCTGCTGGAGGCCTGCCGGAGCTATCCCGGCGCGTCCAACGCACGGCGCATCACCTTCGAATACGTGATGCTGAAGGGCGTCAACGATTCACCCCGCGACGCCCGCGAACTCGTGCGCCTGCTGAAGGGGATCCCCGCCAAGATCAACCTGATCCCGTTCAACCCCTGGCCCGGCACCCGTTACTCCTGTTCGGACTGGGAGACGATCGAGGGTTTCTCCGACATCGTCTTCAAGGCCGGCTATGCCAGCCCGGTGCGCACGCCCCGCGGGCGCGATATCCTGGCGGCCTGCGGCCAGCTGAAGAGCGAGACCGAGAAACTCCGCGCGCGGGCTCGCCTGATGCTCGATGCCGAGACCGCCGGCGCGGATGCCTGAGGGCCGACGCACCGAAGATGTCGGCGAGAGCGCAGGTCGTCGTCGCTTTTCGGCGGATGCCGCGCCGAAAGGGCTTGGCGGGGCCGGCGAAATCGGCTAGACGATGATCAGAAATCGGGATTGAACCCCCGCGTGGATGCTGCTCAGCCCACATCCCGGCCTCTTTCGCTCTTCGTTTCGGCTTTGATCCCCTCGTGATCGGCGGAATACAGGAAGACGCACCGGTGGTAGGGGCCACCTTCGGCAGATCCGCAACGGTATCTCGAATGTTTCCACATCGGCCTTTTCCGACCCGCCCGGGCGCGGAGCCGAAGACGGAATGAACCGGGCTGTAAAGCACCAGAGCCACTCCACCGCCGGTGAAAGCCCCGCAGAAGAGATTCTGTGCGCGGTCAGGTGTCTGATGTCACCCAAGGACGATCGATGAGACCAGGTCAGAACAAGCGTATGCGTGGCCGCCCGAACAACACCGGCGGCGGCGGCAATCGCAAGGGTCCCAATCCTCTGACCCGATCCTACGAATCCAACGGTCCCGACGTGAAGATCCGGGGCAACGCTCACCACGTCGCCGAGAAATACCTTCAATTGGCGCGGGATGCACAGTCTTCCGGTGACCCGGTCGCGGCCGAAAGCTATCTTCAACACGCCGAACATTACTTCCGCCTGATCGCGAGTGCTCAAGCGGCGCAGGCCGGGTTCACCCGGCAGCCCGACGCGGTGGACACCGAAGGCGAGGACGACGAGGACAGCGGCATCCCGGATCGTTTCGCTTCGCCCCAGCCCGTCACCCCCTTCGTCCCCCAGGCGCCCGCCCAGCCCTATGCGGCCGAGCGCCAGCCCTACAACGGCGGGGAGCGCCAGTCGTATGCGGACCGGCCCGCCGGCAGCAACGGCGACCGCCAGCCCTACGGCGACCGGTCGGCGAACGGCGAGCGCCCTCCCTACGGCGACCGCAACACCTACCAGCAACGCCAGGATCGCAACGGTCTGAACCGCCGCCCTTATCGCGACAATGTCGGCGGTGGCGACGGCAGGACCGACGATCGGAACGGAGCCGACCGCCAGGATCGGCCAGCCCAGGATCGACAGGTCCAGGATCGACAGGGCCAGGAGCGGCCAAGCCAAGATCGCCAGAGCCAAGATCGGCCGGGCCAGGATCGGACTTACCAAGACCGTCCGGCCTATCAGGACCGCGGCGACCGGCAGAGCCGCCGCGAGCGCTACGGGCAGGACCGTCAGGGTCAGGATCGCAACGGCCAGGATCGCAACGGCCAGGACCGCAACGGCCAGGACCGCAACGGACAGGACCGGGGCTTCGATCGCCCGGACCGCCAGCAGGGCGAGCGCTACCGCGAGCCACACTCGGCCGACCAGCCGCGCGACCCCTATCTCGGCGAACAGCCGCGGATCGAGGCGGTCGCCGAACGTCAGCCAGACGTGATGGCGCCTCCGCCGAACGAGCGCTTCGCCGGGGCTGAGCCGTCCCCCCAGCCCGAGGCGCCGCCCCAGGCGGCCGCGCGTGCCGAACCGGCGCCGCGGCGCGAGCCGCGCCAGGAGCGCGCCGCCGTCACGGCGGTGGACGACGCGCCCGGCCTGCCCTCGTTCATCACCACGCCGACGCGCGTGGCTCCGGTGGACGCGGTGGCGGCGCCGGAGCCGAGCCTCACCACGACGACGGCCTTCCCCGGCGACGGCGGCGAGGAGGCTCCCAAATTCCCGCGCCGTCGGCGGCGAACCACCCGTGCGACGGAGGGTTCGGAACCCGCGGGCGAACCGTCCGAACGATCCGTCACCACGGGTGATTGATCCCTGAGCCGCCGGACCGCCGGGCGGCTCGACCTCTGCCACCATACGGCCGGCCCGCTCCGCGGTGCCGGCGAGCCGCCGGCTCCTTCTCCCCTCCCCCATCATCACAGCCGAACACAGTGGTCCCGCGCCCCGACGGGCCGACCGCGCGGCACGCCCCCGAGGACGCGCTCCCCATGCCGGAGATCAAACTCCAGGATCTCAAGTCCAAGTCGCCCACCGACCTCCTCGCCTTCGCCGAGGAGCACGAGGTCGAGAACGCCTCGCTGCTCCGCAAGCAGGAATTGCTCTTCGCGATCCTGAAGGAACTCGCCGCCAAGGAGATCGAGATCATCGGCCAGGGCGTCGTGGAGGTGCTGCAGGACGGCTTCGGCTACCTGCGCTCCCCCGACGCCAATTACCTCGCCGGGCCGGACGACATCTACATCTCGCCGTCCCAGATCCGACGGTTCGGCCTGCGGACGGGCGACACCGTCGAGGGCCACATCCGTGGCCCCAAGGACGGTGAGCGTTACTTCGGGCTGATCAAAGTCTCGACGATCAATTTCGAGGATCCCGAGGCAGTCCGGCACAAGGTCAATTTCGACAATCTAACGCCGCTCTACCCCGATGAGCGGTTGAAGCTCGAGATCGAGGACAGCGGCAAGAAGGACATGTCGAGCCGCGTCATCGACGTCGTGGCGCCGATCGGCAAGGGCCAGCGTGCCCTGATCGTGGCGCCGCCGCGGACCGGCAAGACGGTGCTGCTGCAGAACATCGCCCAATCGGTGACCGCCAATCACCCCGAGTGTTACTTGATCGTGCTGCTCATCGACGAAAGGCCCGAGGAAGTCACCGACATGAAGCGCTCCGTGAAGGGCGAGGTCGTCTCCTCGACCTTCGACGAGCCGGCGACGCGCCACGTGCAAGTGGCCGAGATGGTGATCGAGAAGGCGAAGCGCCTCGTCGAGCATCGCCGCGACGTCGTCATCCTGCTCGACTCGATCACGCGCCTCGGCCGCGCCTACAACACCACCGTGCCGTCCTCCGGCAAGGTGCTGACGGGCGGCGTCGACGCCAACGCGCTGCAGCGGCCGAAGCGTTTCTTCGGCGCGGCCCGTAACATCGAGGGCGGCGGATCGCTCACCATCATCGCGACCGCGCTGATCGACACCGGCTCGCGCATGGACGAGGTGATCTTCGAGGAGTTCAAGGGCACCGGCAATTCCGAGATCATCCTCGACCGCAAGGTGGCGGACAAGCGTGTCTATCCGGCGCTCGACATCACCCGCTCCGGCACCCGCAAGGAGGAGCTGCTGGTCGCCAACGACACACTCAAGAAGATGTATGTGCTGCGCCGCATCCTGAACCCGATGGGCACGGTCGACGGCATCGAGTTCCTCATGGGCAAGCTGCGCGAGACGCCGAAGGGCAACCAGGCGTTCTTCGATTCGATGAACACGTGATGTGATCCACCCCCTTTTCCCTGGATCGGGAGGAGGGGTGCGCGTGAGATGGAGGCCGTTTGTCCTCACAGACCATCTTCGCGCCGGCGAGCGGGGCAGGGCGTGCCGCCGTCGCGGTGGTGCGGGTCTCGGGCCCCGCGGCGTCGGACGCGGTGCTGGCTCTCGCGGGCCGGCTTCCCCCGCCCCGGCTCGCCACCCTGGCGTCGCTCCGCAGCGGCGCCGACCTGCTCGACCGCGCCCTCGTCCTGTGGTTCCCGGCACCCGCCTCCTTCACCGGCGAGGACGCCGCCGAGTTCCAGCTCCATGGGGGCAGGGCGGTGGTGGCGTCGGTGCTCCAGGCCCTGGCCGCCGTGCCCGGCTGCCGCCCGGCCGAGCCCGGCGAGTTCACGCGGCGTGCGTTCCTCAGCGGCAAGATGGACCTCGGCGCCGTCGAAGGCTTGGCCGACCTCATCGACGCCCAGACCGAGGCCCAACGCCGACAGGCGCTGCGTCAGCTCGACGGCGCGCTCGGCCGCTGGGTCGCGGCCCTGCGCGACGACCTGCTCTCGGCCCTGGCGCTGGCCGAAGGCGCCATCGATTTCGCCGATGAGGACGACGTCGTCGGCCCGGCCGCGACCGAGATCGGTCGCCTCGTCGCCGGCGTCTCGGGCCGGATCGCGGCCGAACTGGCGCGCGAGGCTCACGGGACGAAGCTGCGCGACGGCCTCGCGGTCGCCATCGCGGGCCCCCCCAACGCCGGCAAGTCCGCCCTGCTCAACGCGCTCGCCGGGCGCGACGTCGCCATCGTGTCGGCCCAGGCCGGCACGACGCGGGACGTCCTCACCGTGGATCTCGAACTCGGCGGTCATCCGGTCCAGCTCATCGACACCGCCGGATTGCGCGATACGGACGACCCGGTCGAGCATGAAGGCATCGCGCGCGCCCGCGCCCGGGCCGCCTCGGCCGACCTCGTGCTCTGGCTCCACGATGCGAGCCAGCCGATGCAGCCCGACGTCGTGACGGCCGGCGCGGTCTGGAGCGTCGCCACCAAGGCCGACCTCGGGGTGGCGCCCGGCGCCGGTCGCGCCGTGTCGGCCCTGACGGGAGAGGGCCTGGGGGAGCTGATCGCGTCTCTCGGCCGCTTCGCCGCCGAGGCCCTGGTCGGCGGGGAAGCCGTCGTGACGCGGCTCCGGCATCGCATCGCGCTCGACACGGCACAGGCCTGCCTCGCGCGGTTCGCGGCGGGGCAGGGGCGCGACCTCGAACTCGTGGCCGAGGACCTCCGCGGCGCCGTCGACGCGCTCGCCGGCCTCGTCGGCCGCATCGGCACCGAGGAGGTGCTGGGAGCCATCTTCGCCCGGTTCTGCATCGGCAAATAGTTTCACGTGAAACGGAGGGCTAGGCACCCGGCCGGCCCCCTCCACCGCCCTTCGGCCGGTCCCCCCATTTGCGCGGATCCCCCTCCGACTGCGGAGCTGACCCTGCGGAGGAGGGGACCGTGCGTGAGACTCCACCGGCTCGGACGAGACTTCCCCTCCCGTGCCGATCCGCCTATAGGTCCAGCAGCCCTCCATGCCCGGCCCGCCCATGTCTCTGCTCTTCGACGTCGTCGTGATCGGCGGCGGCCATGCCGGTTGCGAGGCCGCGGCGGCCGCGGCCCGCACCGGTGCCCGCACGGCGCTCGTCACCCAGTCGCTGGCCACGGTCGGCACCCTGTCGTGCAACCCCGCCATCGGCGGCCTCGGCAAGGGCCATCTCGTCCGCGAGGTCGACGCGCTCGACGGCGTCATGGCCCGCGTCGCCGACCGGGCCGGCATCCAGTTCCGCATGCTGAACCGCCGCAAGGGGCCGGCGGTCCGCGGCCCGCGCGCCCAGGCCGACCGCCGGCTCTACCGCGCCGCCATGCAGACCGCCCTCGCGGCACAGCCCGGGCTCACCCTCGTCGAGGGCGAAGCCTTTGGGCTCGACATCGTCCGGGACCGGGTCGCCGCCGTCGTCCTGGCCGACGGTCGCCGGCTCGCCTGCGCGGCCGCGGTCCTCACCACCGGGACGTTCCTGCGCGGGCTGATCCACATCGGCGACGAGCGCGTCCCGGCCGGCCGCATCGGCGAGGCGCCGAGCCACGGCCTGTCCGCCGCCCTCGAATCGCGGGGCATGGCGCTCGGGCGCTTGAAGACCGGCACGCCGCCGCGGCTCGACGGCCGCACGCTCCACCTCGACCGGCTCGAGCGCCAGGCCGGCGACGACGTCCCCGAACCCTTCTCCAGCCTCACGGCGCGGATCGAGACGGAGCAGCGCCCCTGCTTCATCACCCGGACGACGGCGGAGACCCACGCCATCATCCGGGCCGACCTGCATCGCGCGCCGCTGTTCTCCGGCGCCATCACGGGCCGGGGGCCGCGCTACTGCCCGTCGATCGAGGACAAGGTCACCCGCTTCGCCGATCGCGACAGCCACCAGATCTTCCTCGAGCCGGAGGGGCTCGACGATCCGACCTTCTACCCGAACGGCATCTCGACGTCGCTGCCGCGGGACACGCAGGAGCGGCTGGTGCGATCGATCCCGGGCTGCGAGGACGCCGTCATCAGCCAGCACGGCTACGCGATCGAGTACGACTTCGTCGACCCGCGCGAGCTGACCCCCGCCCTGGAGACCAAGCGCCTGGCCGGCCTCTACCTGGCCGGGCAGATCAACGGCACGACCGGCTACGAGGAGGCGGCCGCCCAGGGCCTCGTCGCAGGGCTCAACGCCGCGCGCCGGGCGGGTGGAGCCGATCCCGTCACCTTCTCGCGGTCGGACAGCTACATCGGCGTGATGGTCGACGACCTCGTCACGCGCGGCGTGACCGAGCCCTATCGCATGTTCACCTCGCGGGCCGAGTACCGCCTGACGCTGCGCGCCGACAACGCCGACCAGCGCCTCACCCGGCAGGGCATCGCCTGGGGCTGCGTCGGGTCCGAGCGCGCGAAAGCCTTCACCGCCAAGCTCGACGCCTTGCAGGCGGCGCGAGACCTCGTCGACCGCCTGAACGAGACGCCGCAGCGCCTGGCGTCGCGCGGCATCCCGGTGTCGCAGGACGGCGTGCGCCGGTCGGCCTTCGCGCTGCTGTCCTATCCGACCATCGACGCCGAGGTGCTGCGCGGGATCTGGCCGGAGCTCGGCGCGGTCGCCCCGGCCGTGATGGCCCAGGTCGAGGCCGACGCCAGATATGCCGTCTACCTCGATCGGCAGGACGCCGACATCGCCCGGACGCGGGACGAGGAGGGCGTGCGGCTCGCGGCCGACCTCGACTATCGCGCCCTGCCGGGCCTGTCGCGCGAGCTGGCCGACAAGCTCGGGGCGATCAGGCCCGAGACGCTGGGCCAGGCCCAGCGCATCGAGGGCATGACGCCGGCGGCGCTGACCCTCCTCGTCGCCCGGGGCAGGGCGCAGGTGTCCGCCAGGGCATGAGCGGAGAACAGCCGAGCGAGCGACTTCGGTCGTGGTGCTGACGCCCTCGTCCGACGACCGCCGCCGCGCCCTGTCGCTCGTCCCTGTTTCACGTGAAACGGAGGCGCGCTTCGTCATCTACGCCGACCTGCTCGCCCGCTGGCAGCGGATCAAGAACCTCGTATCGCCGGCGACGCTCGCCGAGGTCTGGACCCGGCACATCGCCGACTCGGCCCAGATCGTGCCGTTGATGCCCGAGTCGCTGCGCTGGGTCGACATCGGCTCGGGCGCCGGCTTCCCGGGGCTCGTCGTCGCCATCCTGCTGGCGGACCGGGCGGGCGCCCACGTCGACCTCATCGAAGCCAATTCCCGCAAATGCGCTTTCCTGCGCGAGGTCGCCCGCGCCTGTGGCGCGCCAGCCACGATCCACGACGGGCGCATCGCCGACGTGCTACCGACGCTGAAATCCGTCGATGTCCTCACCGCGCGGGCCCTCGCGCCCTTGCCGGACCTGCTTGAAATGGGCAGAATCCTCGTCGACGCCGGCACCACCGCGATCTTCCTGAAGAGCCAGGGCGAGATCGCGGACGGCGTCGATGTCGGGCAGGCCTATTCCAGCCGCGTGCTCCCCAGCGTCACCTCGCCCGACGGCCGGATCCTCGTGCTGCGGCGGGCCGATCTCACGAGAGGGCCGGACCATGAGTGATCTTCCCCCACGCGTGCTGGTGCTGGCCAACCAGAAGGGCGGCGTCGGCAAGACCACGACGGCCATCAATCTCGGCACCGCCCTGGCGGCCGTCGGCGAGCGCGTCCTGCTGGTCGACCTCGACCCGCAGGGCAATGCCTCGACGGGCCTCGGCGTCGAGCGCAAGGACCGTACGGTCTCGACCTACGGCGTCCTCACCGGCGACCATTCGATGGCCGAGGCCTGCCGGGCCACGTCGGTGCCGAACCTCTGGGTCGCGCCCTCCACCATGGACCTCCTCGGCCTCGACCTCGAGATCGCATCCCACAAGGACCGCGCGTTCAAGCTGCGCGACGCCCTGCGCCGCCTCTCCGCCACCCCCGAGGGCCGACGCTATTCCTACGTGCTCGTGGATTGCCCCCCGTCGCTCAACCTCCTCACCGTCAACGCCATGGCGGCGGCGTCGAGCGTGCTGGTGCCGCTGCAATGCGAGTTCTTCGCCCTCGAAGGGTTGTCGCAGCTGTTGGCGACCGTCGAGCAGGTGCGGGCCAACCTCAACCCGACGCTGTCGATCCACGGCATCCTGCTGACGATGTTCGATCCGCGCAACAACCTCGCGACCCAGGTGGTGGCCGACGTCCGCGGCATCATGGGCGACAAGGTCTACGAGACCGTCATCCCGCGCAACGTCAGGGTGTCCGAGGCGCCGTCGCACGGCAAGCCGGTGCTGCTCTACGATCTGAAATGCGCCGGCAGCCAAGCCTATCTCAGGCTCGCCTCCGAGGTGATCCAGCGCGAAAGGAGGCTGGCGGCGTGAAAGGGACAGCGGCGATGGCCGAGGAGGGGGGCCGCTCGCGCCTGGGCCGCGGGCTCGCGGCGCTGATCGCGGACTCGTCGGCGCAGATGCCGACGGCACCGGCCCCCGACGCGCGCGACCGGCGCCGCGTCCGCACCGCGGACGTGAGGCCCAGCCCCAACAACCCGCGCCGCAGCTTCGGCGACGAGGACCTGGCGGACCTGTCGAACTCGATCCGCGAGAAGGGTATCATTCAACCCATCGTGGTGCGACCGGCCCCGGGCCGTCCCGGGGGCTTCGAGATCATCGCGGGCGAGCGCCGCTGGCGTGCCGCCGGTGCCGCGGGCCTCGACGAGGTGCCGGTCATTATCGTCGAGGTCGACGACAAGGGCGCGCTCGAACTCGCCATCATCGAGAACGTCCAGCGCGCCGACCTCAACGCCATCGAGGAGGCGCGGGGCTACGAGCAGCTGGCGCGCGAGTTCGGCTACGCCCAGGCCGACCTCGCCCGCATCATCGGCAAGAGCCGCAGCCACGTCGCCAACATGCTCCGCCTCCTGAAGCTGCCGGCCAGCATCGAGGCGATGGTGGTGGACGGCTCCATCTCGGCCGGCCACGCCCGCGCGCTGCTCGGCTTCGACGATCCCGAGCCGGTGGCGCGCCGGATCGTGGCGCGCGGCTTGAACGTGCGCGCGGTCGAGAAGCTCGCCCAGTCCCAGGATCACGCCCGGCACCGCCCCGCCGACGCGGAGGCGACGACCCCGGGCGTGCGGCGGGGCCAGGACGGCAGGGGCCATGAGAGCAACCGCGACCTCGCGAAGCGGATCGCCGCCGCGCTCGGCCTCGCGGTGTCGATCGACACGAGCGGGGCGGGGGGAGAGGTCCGGATCCGCTACGAGACCCACGACGAGCTGGAGAGCCTGTGCCGACAGCTCAGCCGGTGACCTGAGCCCTTCGGGGTCGACATCACCCCTCATGGCCGGCATGCGGGGTGGCGGCTTGCGGCGTCCCGGCCCGGGTTCTAGGTTGCGCGCCGCCGGTCCGGATCGTCCGTGACACCCGCACCGCCCTTCTTCCGGCCTCCCCACGACGGGCGGCCCGATCGTGAGACGAACCATGGCTTCCAGCACCGCGGCCCCGAACGCGACCCCGCCCGTCGCCGCCAGCGTCGACGACATCAAGGCCGCCGTGCGGGCCAGCATCGCGGCGCGGCGGGCGTTCGACGCGCCCTATCGCCACTTCCTGGTCGACCGCCTCTTTCCCGACGCGGTCGCGGCCGAACTCGCCGACCTGCCGTTCAGGGCGCCGGGCCTCGACGGCGTCTCGGGCAAGCGCGAACTCCACAACGACACCCGCCGCTACTTCGACGCCGCCACCAATGCGGAGCATCCCGTGATGGGGCGCGTCGCCGCCGCGCTCCAGGCGGACGACATCGTGGCCGAGATCGCCCAGGCATTCGACGCGCCGATCGACGACACGTTCCTGCGCCTCGAATACGCGCAGGACGTCGACGGCTTCTGGCTCGAGCCGCACACCGACCTCGGCGTGAAGAAGTTCACCTGCCTGATCTACCTGTCGGACGGCCCCGGGCACGATGCGCTCGGCACCGACATCTACGCCTCGAGGGAGGAGCACGTCGGGGCTCCTCCCTTCCTCCGCAACGCCGCGATGGTGTTCGTCCCCGGTTCCGACACGTGGCACGGCTTCGAGAAGCGGCCGATCCAGGGCGTGCGCCGCTCGGTGATCCTGAACTACGTCACGCATGACTGGCGCGCCCGCGAGCAGCTGAGCTTCCCCGAGGCGCCCGTCCGCGTCGCGTGAGACGATGTCGGTGTGATCGACCCGCTACGCGGGCCATCCGCTCATCCCCGCGGGAATCAGCGGGTATCGGATGAGGGATCAGTCGACCGGGATCGTGAGTGACGAGCCGGCGCTCGACGAGAATGAGAGTCAGTTCTCGGCGTGTTTCTCGGTCGGCGTCGCGACGGCGTCGGGGGCGCCCGCCATCAGCGTGTCGATCCGGTCGCGCTCGTGCTTGAAGTCGGCCAGGACCTTGCCGTCCATCTCGCGGGTGCGGGCGAGCTTCACCCGCATCGGATCGACGAAGTGGCCGTTGACGATGACCTCGTAGTGGAGGTGCGGGCCGGTGGCGAGCCCCGTCTGGCCGAGGTAGCCCACCACCTGCCCCTGGCGCACCCGCACGCCGTCGGCGATGCCGCGGGCGAAGCCCGTCATGTGCGAATAGGTCGTGATGTAGCCGTTGGCGTGCTGGATCTCGACGCGGTTGCCGTAGCTCGACGACCGCTCGGCCTTGAGCACGGTGCCGGAGCCGGCGGCGAGGATCGGCGTGCCGATCGGCGCCCCCCAGTCGACGCCGGTGTGGGGCCGCGAATAGCCCAGGATCGGGTGGAACCGCAGCCCGAAGCCCGAGGTCATCTGGGCGTTGGGGACGGGCGACCGCATCAGGAACTTGCGCACCGAGCGCCCGTTCTCGTCGTAGAAGTCGACGGCATTGTCGTCCGGCGTGACGTAGCGGTAGTAGTGGAACGTCTCGTTGTGCACCGTCACGGCGGCATAGAGCAGGTCGTTGCGGCCGCCGTCGTCGTCCCCGTCGCTGTAGAAGGCGTCGAAACTGTCGCCGCCCGCGACCGAGCGCTGGAAGTCGACGTCGTTGGCGAAGACCCTGATCAGCGTGTCGATGAGCGGCTTGGGGATGTCCTGCTTCAGCGCCGTCTCGTAGAGGCTGTCGTAGAGCCGGAAGCCGCTCTCGTCCGCGGACGGCGCGGCGGCGGGGCGCTTCGGCGCTTCGGCGTCGGCCACCTTCATGTATTCGCCGGTGTCGGCGAGCGCGATCGTGGTCTCGAGGGTCTCGTCGGCATAGACCGAGATGCGGGCGATCTGGCGGGGGCGGCTCTCGTCGAGCCGTGAGAACAGCAGGCGGATGCGCCGCCCCTCGGCCACCGGCGCCTCGCCGTGCTTGGGCGCGAAGGCCGTGTCGATGGACCGGATCTGGTCGCGCGTCGCGCCGTTGGCCTTCAGCACGTCGTCGAGATTGTCACCGTGGCGGAAGACGACGAGGCGCTCGGACGCGTCACGGTCGCGCGGCGCGTCCGAGCGCGGCACGCTGGTGACGTTCTCCGCCACCATGTGGACTTCGATCGACGAGAACGGCGCGGCCGGGAAGCCAGGGTCGGCGAAGCCGAGGCCGCTGGCCGGCAGCACGCCGGCGCGGCTCGTGCGCATGAGCAGCACCTGCGGCAGCAGCGGCGTGCGGTTGGGCTGGGCGAGGCTCCGGGCCGATTCGGCCACCTGGGCCTGGATCTCCTCCGTGGACAGGAACCCGCCGAGATGCTGGGGATCGACGCTGCCGAGGTCCTTGGTGGTGAACGACATGTCGGCGTCGCTGAGCGCCGGGCCGGGGTCGGGCGGCGGCGCCTCGGCGGGGTTGGCGTCCTGCGCCATCAGCTTCAGCGGGTTGAACTCCGGCACGTCGTCCTCGTTGCCGGCCGAGGCCAGCGCCAGGGTGGTGGCGACGTGGGTGAAGCCGCGCATGCGGATGATCTGCTTGTCGCCGACCTTGACGGTGACGGGCGTCTTGAAGCTCTGCTTCTCGGCGACGATGTCGGCCGAGCGGATCAGGCGGTCGCCCTTGACCATCCCGGCGTCGGTCGACCTCGCGGTCCGGGTCGGCGTCACGAGTTCCGGCACCTGCGCCGTGGTGGCGCGCCCGTTCAGGGCGACGAACACCATGGTTCCGATGAGGCCCGACCCCGCGATGCCGGTCAGCACCACAGCGGAGAGCCAGCGGAAGGACACATTGCGCCGGTCGTGCGCCAGGAGCGGGCGGCCGATCACCTGGATCGGCGGCTCGACGCCGAGGTCGATGATGCCGCCGTGTCGATGATCGGCGCTGGCTATGGCCCGCAAAAGCTCCGCTCCCCGTGGTCGGCCCAGCTGCCAAGACCGAGCCGACACAGCCTCTGTTTCATGGCGCAAGTGCGGCGTCCACTCCCGCCGACGGGAGCGGAGGACGACGCCTCCTTCCTATCGCCGAGACGCCTCCCGCCGACGTCACTGCATCCGCCCCGGCACCAGCACCCCGTTCTGCACATGGGCCGGCACGTAATCGCCCCGCCCGCGCGGCCAGAACAGGCCGGCGGCCAGCAGCGACAGCACGGCCAGCGCCAGCCCGCCGACCACCAGCGCCGCCACGGGCCCGCGGCTCCAGGCCGAGGCCACGAAGGGATAGCGGCGGCGCAGCGCGAGGAAGAGCGCATAGCCCGCGAAGGGCAGCACGAACGGGATCAGCACGTCGAGGAGCGCGCGCCCCATCAGCCGTAGAGCCTCTCGTAGAGGTTGCGCAGCATGCCGGCCGTGGCACCCCAGACGACGCGCTCGCCGTGCGTCATGGCGTAGAAGTGGCGCGGCCGCCCCGCCATCTGGCGCGCCTCCCTGCGGTGGTTGCCGGGGTCCATCAGGAAGGCGAGGGGGACCTCGAAGGCGTCGGCCACTTCGAGCGGGTTGACGGCGAGGCGCAGCGGCGGCGCGAGGAGGCAGACCGCCGGCACCACCATGAACCCCGTGCCGGTGAGGTAGGGGTCGAGATAGCCGAGCGGCGTCAGGTCCGCGGGCGCGAGCCCCACCTCCTCCTCGGCCTCGCGCAGGGCCGCGGCGAGCGGGTTGGCGTCGTCGGGGTCGATCTTGCCGCCCGGAAAGGCGACTTGCCCGGAATGTTGGCGGAGGCTGGCCAGCCGCGTCGTCAGCAGCACTGTCGGCACCGGATGCGTCACCACGCCCACCAGCACGGCGGCCCGGCGCGGCACGCCGGTGAAGAAGGCGCGGCCGTCGAGGGCGTGGTCTCCGCCCCCCGCGAGGTCGACCTCGGACCAGCGCTCCGGCAGCTCGAAGCGGAGCCGCGCCCGGGCGCGGGCCTCGAAATCCGCCGCCGTGACGGCGATGTCGCCGGGCATGGCCTCACGGTCCCGCGGGTCAGCCAAGGGCCAGATCCGTGCCGAACTCGTCGAGCGCTTCGGCCTCCATCATGGGAAAGAAGCTCTCCCCCGAGCCGATCCCGAACAGGGATCGCCCGGCGACGTCGCGCACCTCGCCCTTGGCGACGAGCTCGTAGAAGACCGGGCGCGTCACCAGCGCCCAGAGGTCGCCGCGCACCAGCCCGTAGGGCTTCAGCGCCGCCGCCGGACCGGCCTCGAAGCGCAGCGGATGGTCGGGGCCGAGCGTGAACCAGGCGTCGAGGTTCGTGCGCAGCCGGATGGCCCCGTCCGCCTGGACCATCTCGACGGCGAGGAACGGCGCGTCCTCGACCGTGATGCCCACCTTCTCGACGGGGGTCACCAGCACGAAGCGGTCCTCGTCGCGGCGCAGCACCGAGGCGAAGAGCCTCACCAGCGCGGGCCGGGCGATCGGCGAACCCCCGTAGTGCCAGGTGCCGTCGCGGGCGATGCGCATGTCGATGTCGCCGCAGAACGGCGGGTTCCACTGGTGCACGGGGGGCGGCCCCGTCCGGGTCGCGGCATCGGCGATCAGAGCGTTCAACGGCGCGGACTCGCCGATCGGCCCGTCACTTGCTTTCGCCATCATCGCACGCCATTGCGGCGGAGACCGCCGGGTCCCGCACCCCTCCGATTATGCGATCGGGCCGCATATCGACAAGGGGCGGTTCCGGCGTAATCTCAGGAGACGCGACCCGTCCGGGTCGCCGGGAAGCGCGATCATGCTGGCTCAGGACCACGGCATCGTCTCGGTCGAGGAAGGCGTGGCCCGCGCCGCGGAGGCCGCCCTCGGCTCCATCGCGGCCGCCCGGTCCGCCATCGGCACGGTGATCTTCGGGCAGGACAAGGTGGTCGAGGAGGTCCTCGTCTCGGTCCTGTCGGGCGGTCACGGTCTGCTGGTCGGCCTGCCCGGCCTCGCCAAGACGAAGCTCGTCGACGCGCTCGGCACGGTGCTGGGCCTCGATGCCCGCCGCGTGCAGTTCACCCCCGACCTCATGCCCGCCGACATCCTCGGCTCGGAGGTGCTGGAGGAGACGGAGGGCGGCCGCCGCGCCTTCCGGTTCGTGCGCGGCCCCATCTTCGCCCAGCTGCTCATGGCCGACGAGATCAACCGCGCCAGTCCCCGCACGCAGTCGGCGCTGCTCCAGGCCATGCAGGAGCTGCACGTCACGGTGGCGGGCGAACGCCACGACCTGCCGCGCCCCTTCCACGTCCTCGCCACCCAGAACCCCATCGAGCAGGAAGGCACCTATCCTCTGCCGGAGGCTCAGCTCGACCGCTTCCTGATGCAGATCGACGTCCTCTACCCGGACCGCGCCTCCGAGAAGCGCGTGCTGATCGAGACGACGAGCGACCACGAGGCGACCCCGAAAGCCGCCATGACGGCGGAGAACCTCATGGGCGTCCAGCGCCTCGTGCGGCGCCTGCCCGTCGGCGACAGCATCGTCGAGGCGATCCTCGACCTCGTCCGCTCGGCGCGGCCCGGCGCGGATGCGGCGCTGACCAAGCTGATCTCCTGGGGACCCGGCCCCCGCGCCGCCCAGGCCCTCATGCTCGCCTGCCGGGCGCGCGCCCTCATCCAGGGGCGGCTCTCGCCCTCGCTCGACGACGTCGCCGCCCTGGCGCTGCCGGTGCTCAAACACCGCATGGCGCTGAACTTCGCGGCCCGCGCCGAGGGCGAGACGGTGCCGGCCATCGTCGAGCGGCTCGTCGAGCGGCTCGGATAAGCGGAATGGCGGAGGCCGGCACGACCCAGAGCGCGGGCGCTTCCCCTCCTCTCCCCGCCCGCGCGGCGCTCGACCTCGCCCGCCGGCTGCCCGAACTCGCCGTCTCGGCCCGGGAGGCCGCCGCCAGCGTCATGCACGGGGTACACGGCCGGCGGCGGTCCGGCATCGGCGAGGCCTTCTGGCAGTTCCGCCCCTTCACGACGGGCGAGTCGGCCTCGCGCATCGACTGGCGCCGCTCGGCGCGCGACGACCGCACCTACATCCGCGAGCGGGAATGGGAGGCGGCCCAGACCGTCTGGCTCTGGATCGATCGCTCGCCCTCGATGGATTTCGCCTCCGATCTCGCCCGCGACACGAAGCGGGACCGCGCCCTGGTGCTGGGCCTCGCCACCGCGGATCTCCTGGTGCGCGGCGGCGAGCGCGTCGCCCTGATGGGGCTGACGCGGCCGCTGGCGGCCCGCAACGTCGTCGACCGCTTCGCCGAGGCGCTGTCGGGCCCGGCGGGCCTGCGGGCCGGCGCCGACGAACTGCCGCCGCCCGATCCGCTGCCGGCGCGCTCCCGGGCGCTGGTCGTCGGCGATCTCCTGTCCGACGCCGAGGCGGTCGCGTCCCGCATCGCGGCGCTCGGCTCCGCCGGGGCGCTCGGCCACGTCATCGCGGTCTCGGATCCCGCCGAGGAGACCTTCCCCTTCGCGGGGCATGTCGAGTTCGCCGACACGGACGGGCCGGCGAAGCTGCGCCTCGGCCAGGCGGCGGCGCTGCGGGCCACCTACCTCCGCAGGCTCGCCGCCCACCGCGACCGCATCGCCGAGGCCTGCCGGCGCCAGGGCTGGACCTTCGCGGTCCACCGCACCGACAGGCCCGCCACCGAGGCGCTGCTGCGCCTCGCCACGCTGCTCGCCGACGCGGGCGGCGCCGCCACGACTGCATAGGCGGCGCCATGCTGGGTCTCCCCCTCGCCTTCACGGTCCCCGCCATCCTGGGCGCCCTGGTGCTCCTCCCGGCGCTGTGGATCCTGCTTCGCGTCATGCCACCGCGGCCCCGCCGGCAGACCTTTCCGCCGCTGCGCCTCATCGTCGACGAACGCCCGAAGGACGAGACCCCGGCCCGGACCCCGCCGTGGCTCCTCGTGCTGCGCCTCGCCGTCGCGGCGCTGATCATCCTCGCCATGGCGGGGCCGATCTGGAACCCGCCGCCGCCGAGCCTCGGCGGCAGCGGGCCGCTCGCCCTGCTGATCGACGACGGCTTCGCGGCGGCGCCCGATTGGGACATGCGCGTCGCCGCCGCGGCCGAACGCCTGACCGAGGCCGGCCGCGCCGGCCGCCCGGTGGCGCTCGTGCCGCTGTCCGACGGCCCCCGCGCCCCCGCGCCCGGCACCGCCGCGGCGGCACTCGACCGCTTGCGGGCGCTGAAGCCCGCCCCGATCCTCGTGGACCGCGCCGCGGCGCTCCCCGCCGTGAAGGATTTCGCCGCCGCCCATGCCGACGCCGACGTGGTGTGGATCGCCGACGGGCTCGAGAACGGCGGCGCCCGCGCCTTCGCCGAGGGGCTCGGCCAGGCGGGCCTGTCCCACCCCGTGACGGTGCTGGCGCCCTCGGCGACCCCGCTGGCCCTCGCGGGCGCCGAGAACCGGCCGGACGCCCTCGCCGTGACGGTGCTGCGCGCCGACGCCCGCTCGCCCGCGGCGGGCACGCTGCGCGCCTCCGATCTCAAGGGGCTGGCGATCGGCGATGCGCCGTTCTCGTTCGCCGGCGATGCCACGGTCGCGACCGCGGCCTTCACCATCCCGGTCGAACTCCGCAACGACATCGCGCGGGTGGACGTGCTCGGCGAGGCCTCGGCGGGCGCCGTCACGCTGCTCGACGGCCGCTGGAAGCGGCGGCGCGTCGACGTCGTCACGGGCGCGAGTTCGGACGTCGAGCAGCCGTTGCTCAGCCCGGCCTATTTCATCACCCGGGCGCTGGCGCCCTTCGCCGACCTGCGCGAGATCCCGTCGAACACCTCCGATCCGATCGCGGCGGCGCTCGACGACCGTCCCTCCGTCCTGGTGCTCGCCGACATCGGTCAGGTCCCGGGGCAGAACCACGACAGGCTCGCCCGTTTCGTGGCCGAGGGCGGCATCCTGCTGCGCTTCGCCGGCTCGCGGCTCGCGGGCGCGCCCGCCGACGACCTCGAACCCGTGAACCTGCGCCGCGGCGGCCGCACGTTCGGCGGCGCGCTCTCCTGGGACAAGCCGAAGGCGCTGGCGCCCTTCGACCGCGCCAGCCCTTTCTACGGCCTCGGCGACGGGCGCGACGTGTCGGTGTCGCGCCAGGTCCTGGCCGAGCCCGACGTCGGCCTCCCCGCCCACACCTGGGCCCAGCTCGACGACGGCACGCCGCTCGTCACCGCCGACCGGCGCGGCAAGGGCGCGGTCGTGCTGTTCCACGTCACCGGCGACACCACCTGGTCCAACCTGCCGCTGTCGGGCCTCTTCGTCGACATGCTGCGCCGTGTCGTGGCGCTCGGCGCCGAAGCCGAAGCGGCATCGGGCGACGCGCACGCGGCGGTATCGGGCGACGCGCCCGCCACGCCGGCCGCGGTCGCGGCGGCCCTGGCGCCCTCCCGCATCCTCGACGGCTTCGGCGCGCTCGGGGCGCCGCCCGCGGCGGCCAAGCCCGTCGCGCCGAGCTTCGCCGGCGCCGCCACGGCCGACCACCCGCCCGGCTTCTATGGGCCGGCCGACGCGCTCTTCGCCCTCAATGCGCTCGCCCCGGGCGCGGCGCTGCGGGCCGCGGACCTGTCGGGTCTGGCGCTCGGCGTCCAGCCCCTCGTGGCCGTCGCCCCGATCGACCTGCGGGCCGCGCTGCTGTGCCTGGCCGTCATCGGGTTCCTCGCCGACGCCCTCGCGACCGCGGCCTTCGGCGGCGGCTTCGCGGGGCTTCGCCCGCCCGGGCGCCGCACCGGCGCCACCGTGGCGGCGCTGGCCGGCGCGGGCCTGCTGGCGTTCGCGGCCCTGGCGACGGGCGATCCGGGCTCCGCCTGGGCCGACGCGCCCTTGGCCCGGGCCGCGCCGGCGAAGGACGGCGTCTCGCGACGCGACATGGACGCGGCGCTGCGGACGCGCCTCGCCTATGTGGCGTCGGGCGACGCCGCGGTCGACGACGAGAGCCGCGAGGGCCTGAAGGGCCTGTCCCGCGCCCTCGCCGGCCGCACCTCCCTCGACCCCGGCGAGCCCGTGGCGGTGGATCCGGCGCGCGACGAACTGGCCTTTTACCCGATGGTCTACTGGCCGATCGTGGCGAGCGCCCCCCAGCCGGCCGCCGCCGCGGTCGCCCGGGTGTCGGCCTACATGAAGAACGGCGGCACCGTGCTCTTCGACACGCGCGACGCCCTGACGGCGCGGACCGACGGGCCGGCGACGCCGGAGGCGCGGTGGCTGACGACGCTGCTGACCGGCGTCGACGTGCCGGAACTGGAGCCCGTCCCGCGCGACCACGTGATCACCAAGACGTTCTACCTCCTCGACAGCTTCGTGGGCCGCTACGCCACGTCGCCGACCTGGGTCGAGGCCCTGCCGCCGGCGCCGCCCGAGGCCGTGAACCGGCCGGCGCGGTCCGGCGACAGCGTGTCGCCCATCGTGATCACCGGCAACGACCTCGCCGCCGCCTGGGCGTCAGACGCCGACGGGGACCCGCTCTACCCGCTGGTGCCGGGCGGGACGCGCCAGCGCGAGATGGCGCTCCGCGGCGGCATCAACCTCGTGATCTACACGCTCACCGGCAATTACAAGGCCGACCAGGTGCACGTGAAGGACCTGCTCGAACGGCTGGCGCATTGATGGCGTCCCGCACAGGGCAGGACGCGCCGACCCTCCCCCGTCCACGGGGAAGCGTCGGCGCACGACGGCCTCTGGATCATCCATGACGCGCTTCGCCCTGTCCTTCACGCCGCTGGTACCGCTGGCGCTCCTGCTGGCCCTCGGCATCGCGGCCGTCGTCGTCGTGGCGCTGGGCGTCGTCGGCCGCCGCCGCGGCACGGCCCTGCGCGCCCTCGGCCTGGCGCTCCTGATCCTGGCCCTCGCCGATCCCAACCTCGTGCGGGAGGACCGCAAGGGCGAGAAGGACGTCGTCGCGGTCGTGATCGACCAGAGCGGCAGCCAGACGATCGGCGAGCGCGCCGCCCAGACCGGCAAGGCCCGCGCGGCGATCGCCAAGGGCCTCGCGGCGCTCGGCGACGTCGAGCCGCGCTTCATCGAGAGCGGACGCTCGGACGCCGAGAACGACGGCACCCGGCTCTTCGCGGCGCTCACGGACGGCCTCGCCGACGTGCCGCCCGATCGCGTCGCCGGCGTCCTGATGGTCACGGACGGCGTGGTGCACGACATCCCGGCGGACGCCCGGGCGCTCGGCATCAAGGCACCGCTCGAGGTGCTCGTCACCGGACACGCCGGCGAGCGCGACCGACGCGTCGAACTGATCGAAGCGCCACGGTTCGGCATCGTCGGCAAGGACCAGACGGTCAGCCTTCGCGTCCTCGACACGGACGACCACGGCGAGCCGGTGACGGTGACGGTCCGCCGCGACGGCGTCCCCGTGGCCAGCCACCAGGCGAGCGTCGGCGTCCGCATCGACATCCCGGTCCGGGTCGACCACGCCGGACCGAACGTCGTCGAGGTCGACGTGCCCACGCTGCCCGGCGAATTGACCGGCCTCAACAACAAGGCCGTCGTCACCATCGATGGCGTGCGCGACAAGCTGAAGGTGCTGCTCGTCTCGGGCGAGCCCCATGCGGGCGAACGCATGTGGCGCAACATTCTGAAGTCGGACGCCAACGTCGACCTCGTCCACTTCACCATCCTGCGCCCGCCCGAGAAGCAGGACCTCACGCCCATCAACGAGCTGGCCCTCATCGCCTTCCCGACCGGCGAACTCTTCGGCTCGAAGATCGGCGATTTCGACCTGATCATCTTCGACCGCTACTCGAACCAGTCGATCCTGCCCTACGCGTATTTCGAGAACATCGCCCGCTACGTGCGCAACGGCGGTGCGCTGCTGATGGCTGTGGGGCCGGACTATTCGGGGCCGGACGGGCTCTATTACTCCCCGCTCGGCGCCATCTCGCCGGTGCGGCCCGACGGGCGCGTGATCGAGACGCCGTTCCGGGCCAAGGTGACGCCCGACGGCGAGAAGCACCCCGTCACCCGCGGCCTCGCCGGTGCCGACCAGGACCCGCCGGCCTGGAGCCTGTGGTTCCGCCAGGTCGACGGCGACGCCACCAAGGGGATGCCGGTGATGTCGGGGGCCGAGGGCCGTCCCCTCGTCGTCCTGTCGCGCGAGGGCAAGGGCCGGGTGGCCCAGATGCTGTCGGATCAGATCTGGCTCTGGGCGCGGGGCTACCAGGACGGCGGCCCCTACCTCGACCTCACGCGCCGCCTGGCTCATTGGCTGATGAAGGAGCCCGACCTCGAGGAGGAGGCGTTGCGCGCCACGGCCCGCGGCCGCGACATCGCCATCGAGCGCCAGAGCGTCAAGGGCGTGACGGCGCCCGTCACCGTCACGGCGCCGTCCGGCGCGCGCGAGACCGTCGCGCTGGCGGCCGGCGAGCCGGGCCTGTCCCGCGGGAGCGTCAAGGCCGACGAACTCGGCCTCTACCGGCTGACGGACGGCACCAGTTCGGTCCTGCTCAACGTCGGTCCGGAGAACCCGCGCGAGTTCCAGGAAGTCGTGTCGACGACCGAAAAACTCCGGCCGCTGGCCGAGGCGACGGGGGGCAGCGTGCGCCGCATCGGCACCGGGAGCGGGGACGACATCGCCATGCCCCGGATCATCGCCATGCACGACGCGCCGAGCTACAGCGGCGCCGACTATATCGGGATCCGCCGCACCGACAGCAGCACGGTCGCGGGCATCGGCCTCCTGCCGCTCGCCGTGGGGCTCATCGGCCTCCTCGCCCTGCTGGGCGCGACGGTGTCGGCCTGGGTGGTGGAAGGCCGCGGCCTCAGGCGCCGGGCTTGATGCCGCGGCGCGACCTCACCTGTAGAGGTTGTCGGCCTTCATGCCGCTGTAGAGCGACGCGACCTGCTCGGCATAGCCGTTGAAGAGCACCGTCGGCCGGCGCGCGTCGGTGCCGATGACCTCCTCCGAAGCCTGGCTCCAGCGCGGATGCGGCACCTCCGGGTTCACGTTGGCCCAGAAGCCGTATTCGTCCGGGGCGAGCGCCTCCCAGGTGGTCTCGGGCTGCTTGTCGGTGAAGGCGATCTCGACGATCGACTTGACCGACTTGAACCCGTACTTCCACGGCACAGCGAGGCGCAGCGGCGCCCCCATGACGCGGGGCAGCGGCTTGCCGTAGGCGCCGGTCACCATGAAGGCGAGGTCGTTGGTGGCCTCGGCCATCGTCAGCCCTTCCACATAGGGCCAGTTGAGGATGAAGCTCCGCTGGCCAGGCGCCATCTTGGGGTCCTTGAAAGTCTTCATGACCATGTACTTGGCCGAGCCGAGCGGCTTGGCGAAGTCGACCAGCGCCTTGAGCGGGAAGCCGGACCACGGAACCTGCATCGACCAGGCCTCGACGCAGCGGTGGCGGTAGAGGCGCTCCTCGAGCGGCATAACCTTCAGCAGGTCGTCGATCGCCACGTCGCGGGGCTTCTCGACCATGCCGGAGATCTTCACCGTCCAGGGCCGGATTTTGAGCATCTGGGCGGCGTCGGACACGTGCTTCGAGGTGCCGTACTCGTAGAAGTTGTTGTAGTTCGTGTTCGTGCTCTCCGGCGTCACAGCGCCGGACACCGCGAAGGCAGCATTGCGCTTGGCGGGATAGAGCGAGGCCGAGGGATCGGGCGGCTGGGGCGCGGCGGGCGCGTCGCTGTTGCCGAAGGGCCAGGCCAGGGCCGGGCCGGCCGCGAGCGCACCAGCCCCCAGCGCGGTCGCCCCCGCCATGAAGCTGCGGCGGTCCAAGAACAGGTGCTCGGGAGTGGCGTCACGCTCCGGGATCTCCCAGGACTGGCGGCGGCGGATCAACATGGGTGGCACTCCTGACCGTTCGGCGCCCCGGGCATCTGCCCTTCAAGGCTTATATGGGCACCCGCCTCGCCGAACCCAGGCCGCGGAGGCTGCCCCCGGCAGCGGCACTTCGGAGCGGTGCTTGGGAGCGGCGCTTGGGAGCGGCGCGACAATTGCTCTAGGTTCGGCGGTGAACCGCACAGAGGAAGACATGAAGACCGTCAAGCTTTCACCGGCCGTCACCGTCGCGAGCCAGCCCGACCTCGCTCAGTTTCGCGACCTCGCCGCCGAGGGTTACGTCGCCCTCGTCAACAATCGTCCGGACGGCGAGGACCCGACCCAGCCGGGCTCCGAGGCCGAGGAAGAAGCCGCCGAGGCGGCCGGGCTCGCCTACGTCCACATCCCGATGGGGCCGGCGCCGTTGAGCGAGAGCGACGTGCGGCATTTCCAGTCGGTCGTGGCGGGCGCCGACGGCCCGGTCTTCGTGCATTGCCGCAGCGGCACGCGCTCCGCCAACCTGTGGGCCATCGGCGAGGTGCTGGACGGCCGCATTGAGCCTGCCGATCTCGCGCCGTTGAGCCAGCGGATCGGCCTCGACCTCGGCGGAGCCGAGGGCTGGCTGCGGCAGCACGCCACCGCGCCGAAGAGCTGATCTGTCCGAAGCTTCACGTGCAATGCGGTCATCTTTCCGCTTTGATCCGCTCCGACTAGACCTCCCGTGGCTGCGCGCCGTCCGCGGGCCGCGCACGAGGCCCTCCTTCATCCCAAGGCCGGCTGCGCCCCCGGCCACAGAGGTCGATCGATGACGCATTTCGTCCAGGACGTGAAGGACATCTGGCGCCTCGCCTACCCGTATTTTAGGCGCAGGACGCCGGGCGAGATCCACCTGTGGTTCATCGGCCCGGTGCGGATGCCGGAGAACTGGATCGGCCTCGGGTTGCTCGGCTGCGTCGTGGCGCTGGAGGTCGGCGCTTCCTACATGTCGAAGCTGCTCAACAACTGGTCGCAGGGCTTCGGGGACGCCATCCAGGCCAAGGACTGGGGGGCCTTCCTGGCGTCGCTGGGCGAGTTCACGCTGATCGCCACCCCATATCTCCTGATCTATGCCTACAACAACTACCTGAACCAAGTCCTGCAGGTCCGCTGGCGTAAGGCCATGACGGACGACTTCGTCGAGCGCTGGCTGTCGCCCGCCCGCCATTTCCGCATGCGCCTCATCGCCGGCCCGGCCGACAACCCCGACCAACGGATCTCGGAGGACATCCACGAGTTCGTCGGCAACACGATGGTGCTGGGCATCGGCTTCTTCGGCAACTTCCTGCGCCTCGCCATCTTCCTGCAGGTGCTGTGGGTGTTGTCCACCACCTTTCCCATGACGAGCTTCGGCCTGTCGTTCAACATCCCGGGTTACCTCGTCTGGCTCGCCGTGATCTATGCCGGCCTCGGCACGGCCATCACCTACCTGATCGGCCGCCAGTTGGTGAACCTGAAGTACAATCAGGAGCGCTTCGAAGCAAACTTCCGCTTCGGCATGGCGCGCATCCGCGAAAACTCCGAACAGATCGCGCTGCTCGGCGGCGAGGCGGCCGAGCGAACGGTCCTGGCCGAGCGTTACGGGTCGATCCTCGGCAACGTCTACGGCGTGGTGCGGCTGTCGCTGCGGCTCAACTTCTTTTCCTTCTTCTTCAGCCAGTTCTCCAACATCTTCCCCTACCTGCTGCTGGGCCCGGCCTTCTTCTTCGGCACCGCCACCTACGGCACCTTGATGCGGAGCGTGTCGACCTTCGGCCGCGTGCAGGACGGGCTGACCTGGTTCGCCGACAGCTTCACGCTGCTGGCCAACTACCGGGCCATCGTGCAGCGCTTGACCAGCTTCGAGACCGTGATGGCGCAGAGCGACGCCGCGGCCGCGGCCAAGCCCAACATCGTCACCCTGCCGACCTCCGGCGAGGCTTTCGCGGCCGAGGGCGTCGTGGTGAGCCTGCCCGACCGCACGCCGCTGACCGCGGCGCCGGCCTTCAGCCTGCGCTCGGGCGACCGGGTGCTGCTGTCGGGCCGCTCGGGCTCGGGCAAGACGACGCTGCTGCGCGCATTCTCGGGCGTCTGGCCCTACGGCGAAGGCAAGGTCGAAGTGCCGGACGGCACGCGCACGCTGGTGTTGCCGCAGCGCTCCTACCTGCCCCTCGGCACGCTGCGCCAGGCGATCAGTTACCCGCACAACCTCGACACTTATCCGGACCCGGCCGTCCGCGACGTGCTCGGGGCCGTGGGCCTCGGCCACCTCGGCGACGAACTCGACCGGGCCGACAACTGGCCGCAGCGCCTGTCCGGCGGCGAGCAGCAGCGGCTCGGCGTGGCCCGCGCCATCCTGTCGAAGCCCGACTGGCTGTTTCTCGACGAGGCCACCTCGGCGCTCGACGGTCCATCCGAGGTGGCGCTCTACGAGACGCTGATCGAGCGGCTGCCCGGGGCCGGCATCGTGTCCATCACCCACCGCGACTCGCTCGACGCCTTCCACAATCGACGGGTCGAGATGACGCGCGGTCCCTCGGGCGTCTTCCAGGCCGCCGACGGCCACAGGCGGCCGAATAGACCGACATCACCGGAAGAACACCGCCGTCAGCAGCCCGAACAGCGGCAGGAGGATCAGCCCCGACCAAGCGAGATAGCCGAAGAAGCCGGGCATGCGGATGTCCTGCTCCTCGCAGATGGCCTTGACCATGAAGTTCGGCGCGTTGCCGAGGTAGGTGTTGGCCCCCATGAACACGGCGCCGCACGAGATGGCGAGGAGCGTCGCTGAGCCCTCGGCCATGAGGTGTCCGGCATCGCCGCCCGCCGTGTCGAAGAACACGAGGTAGGTGGGGGCGTTGTCGAGCACCGAGGACAGCGCACCCGTGAGCCAGAAGTAGCTCGCCACGATCGGCGTGCCGTCGGGCCGGTTCACGAGATGGAGCAGGCCCGCGAAGGGGCCGGCGGGGCCGGCCTTGAGCGCCTCCAGCACCGGCACGATCGTGACGAAGATGCCGGCGAAGAGGATTGCCACCTCGCGGATCGGCACCCAGGTGAAGGCGTTCTCGATGCGGATGCGCGGCGCCGTGACGAGGTAGGACAGCACGGCGATCGCCAGAAGCGCGCCGTCGCGCGCCGCGTCCTCGTAGCGGACCGTGATGCCGAGGCCGAGCGGCAGCGTGCGCCCCGAGCGCCAGAACCCGCTCATCAGCACGGCCCCCACCACCAGGGCAAGGAAGACGGCGTTGTGCCGCCCCTCGATCCGGATGCCGCGGCGCAGGTGGCTCGGCGGCACCACGGGCTCGCGCCGCCAATGCCAGCTGTCGAGCCCGAAGAAGACGGCCAGCAGGAGGAGCGAGGACAGCGCCATGGGACCCGCCATGGCGCCGAGCGTCCAGCCGAAGCCGACCCCGCGCAGGAGTCCGAGGAACAGCGGCGGATCGCCCAGCGGCGTCAGCGAACCGCCGATGTTGCACACGAGGAAGATGAAGAAGACGAAGACATGCGTCTTGTGGCGCCGGTCTCCGTTGGCCCGGATCAGCGGGCGGATCAGCAGCATGGCGGCGCCGGTGGTGCCCAGCAGGCTCGCCGCGACCGTGCCGATGCCGAGGAGCGCGAGATTGGTGCCGGGCGTGCCGATGAGGTTGCCCGCGACCCGGATCCCGCCCGCCACCACGAAGAGCGCCAGCAGCAGCAGGATGAACGGCAGATACTCGTGCGCCAGCGTGTCGAGCAAAGCCTCGCCCGCCGCCCGGGCCCCGCGGGCGGCGGCATAGGGCAGGGCGAAGAGTAGGGCCCAGCCAGCCGTGACGAGGCCGAAATGCCGCTCCCAGCGATGCGGGGCGACGAGCGGCATCAGCGCGATCGACAGGAGCAGCCCCGCGAAGGGCAGCCCCCAGGCGAGGTCCGGCGCACCGGCGGGATGGGTCGGGGTCATGGAGGTCTCGCGGTGCGGATGGGACGCGACCTATCGGCGATAAGCCGAGCGGGTTCAACGCGGGGGCGGGGAAGGGCGTTGGACGGGCGAGCGGCGCGCGCTTATCCTGGCCGAGGTCGGATGCCGTCTGGGGGAAGCCGCATGAGCGACGGTCTGGACGACGACTTCATGGCCGAGTTCGAGAGGGACCTCGCCGAGGACAATTCCGATGCGGCGGATCAGCACCTCGCGGCGGGGCGGTCCATCTCGTATCGCGAGGCCGACACGCCCGCCGGCATGGTCATCCGCGAGTATCCGGGCGGCCGGCGCGAACTGCTCCGCTTCGACCCCGACGGCGAGTGCCGTCTCGTCTCGGTGCTGCAGGGCGGTGAGGCCACGGCCTGACCGGGCGGCGGTCGGCCGTGTCGCCGAAGCCGCTCACCGCGCCCCGGCCTTCTCCAGCGCGTGGAGCAGCCCCGCCGTCGGGTTGCCGTCGGGCACGAGGCCGTTGTTGACCTCGGCGGCGCGGATCGCGTCCCGCAGGGTCAGGCTGATGCGGCCGGTGCGGTCGTCGACCGGGTAGCCCAGGGCGGCGAGGCGGCCCTGGAGGGCGATCCGGTCCTCGCGCCCGATCGGCAAGGCACTCGGCCAGGGTGCCGCGACGGGCGCGCCGCCCGCCATGCGGTCGGCCAGCGTGCCGACGGCGAGCACGTAGCTGTCCGACGAATTGTAGGTCTTGACGACGGAAAAGTTGGTCGTCGCCAGGAAGGCCGGGCCGGCGGCGCCCGCCGGGAAGTAGAGGATGCCCTCGCCCGCCTCCGGCAGGGCGGCCCCGTCGGGGCGCACCACGCCGCGCTCCGCCCAGGCCGGGAAGGGTGCGCGGCCGGCGGCGCCGAGGTCGAAGCCCGGCGGCAGCCGCACCTCGAAGCCCCAGGGCCGGTCCGGCGCCCAGCCCTGCTCCTTCAGGAAATCCGCGATCGAGGCCAGCGCATCGGGGACGTCACCCCAGATGTCGCGGCGGCCGTCGCCGTGCCAGTCGACCGCATATCGCTCGAAGCTCGACGGCATGAACTGCGGCTGGCCCATGGCGCCCGCCCAGGAGCCCCGCAGCGCGTCGCGCGGCGCGTCCCCGCGCTGCAGGATGTCGAGCGCGGCGAGCAACTCGTCCCGGTAGAGGTCCGGGCGATAGCCCATGGCGCCGAGCGTCGCCATGGAGCGGATCACGTCCTTCGATCCGGGCGCCGCGCCGTAGTCGGTCTCGAGCCCCCAGATCGCCACGAGGATTGGGGCCGGCACGCCGAAGCGGCGCTCGATGCCGGCGAGGTCGTCGTGCCACTTCGCCAGGAGGGCGCTCCCCTCCGCGACCCGGGCCGGCGTCACGGCGCCGGCGAGGTACGCGCCGGTCGGCTTGTTGAGTTCGGCCTGCCGCCGCGTCAGGGCCGCCACGGCGGCGTCGGGCGTCACCCCCGTGAAGGCGGCCGCGAAGGTGACGGGCGAGATGCCGCGCGCGTCCGCCAGGGGCCTCAGCGACGCCACGAAGGACGCGAGCGCCGCCGGGGTGGGCGGCGGCGGCGCGGGTTCGGCGGCGCGGGACGGTGCGGCCATCGCGGAAGCCGCCATGACGGCGAGGATCGATCGGAGGAGCGGTCGCCGACCCGGCACATCGCCCGATGTGCTTGATGTCGAGCCTTGGATCGGATCGGTGCGCATGCGATATTGCGGAGGTCACGAGACGGGGGTCTCCGCCTACCACATTCGGTTCATCGCCCGTCGGACGACGCGACAGGACGCTTCGCATCAGGAGCCGTGATGGTCTCATCTCTCATCACGTCCGATCGGGCCGCGACATCGGCATCACCCGATCCCATCGTGCGGATCGAAGGCGTATGGGCGGACGCGCCGTCATCCGCGGCACGCGCCTCACAGTGGCGGCCGTCCAGGGCCGCGTGTCCGGTGGGGACAGGATCGACGATCTCGTCCTCGAGTACCCCGACGTGTCCCGAGAGGCCTTCGAGTCCGCGATGGCCTACGAAATCGGGGCAGACGAAGCCGAGTCGGCTCGCCGGCGGTCTCGGCAGAGCATGTGAGATTTCGTCGATGAATGTGAGGGCGGCGTCATCGAGACCGACCCGCCCCCATGAGAGTGCCGGAGCGCCAGTCGTGACGCGCGATGGCGTCGTCCTGCTGCACGGCATCGCCCGCACATCGGCCTCGATGCGCCCGATGCAGCGCGTGCTCGAGGCGGCCGGCTATGCGGTGCTGAACCTCGACTACCGCAGCCGCCACCTGCCGCTCGACGCGCTCGCGGACGCCATCCATCCCGTGGTGGCGCGGTTCGCCGGAGGGCTCGCCGGCGACACCCACGTGGTGGCGCATTCGATGGGCGGGCTGCTGGCCAGGGTCTATCTCGCACGGCGGCGGCCGCCCCGGTTCGGACGGGTCGTGATGCTCGGGACGCCCAACGGCGGCAGCGAGATGGCGGACCTGCTTCGGGGGTGGCCGCCCTACAGGCTGGCTTTCGGCCCGGCGGGCCAGCAACTCGTCACGACGCAGCATCCGGACCTGAGGGCGGCCTTCGGCGTCGTGGACTACGATCTCGGCGTGCTGGCCGGCGACCGGCCAGTGGCTCCGTTCATCGCCGGGCTCGTCATGCCGGGGGCGAACGACGGCACCGTCACGGTGGAGAGCACGCGGCTGGCCGGCATGGCCGACCACCTCGTCGTCGCCACGTCCCACACGCGGCTGATCTCCCATCCGCAGGCCACGCGGGCGACGGCCCTGTTCCTGCGGCGCGGTCGGTTCCGTGCCGACGACCCGTGACGTCCCCCGCGTCAGCGCGGCGCGCGCTTCGCCAGGATGCGCTGCAGCGTCCGGCGATGCATGTTGAGGCGGCGCGCGGTCTCGGAAACGTTGCGTCCGCAGAGTTCGTAGATGCGCTGGATGTGTTCCCATCGCACCCGGTCGGCCGACATCGGGTTCTCGGGCATCTCGGCCTTGTCGTGGCGCAACGCCATCAGGGCCCCGTAGATCTCGTCGGCGTCCGCCGGCTTGGCGAGATAGTCGAAGGCGCCGAGCTTCACGGCCGTCACGGCGGTGACGATGTTGCCGTAGCCGGTGAGGATGATGGCGCGGGCGTCGGGCCGCCGGGCCTTCAGCTCCGAGATCACGTCGAGGCCGTTGCCGTCGGCGAGCCGCATGTCGATGACCGCGTAGGCGGGCGGGCTCTTCTCGATGGCGCTGAGGCCCTCGGCCACCGATTCAGCGGCCTCGACCTGGAAGCCGCGGCTCGCCATGGCGCGGCTGAGGCGGGTCAGGAAGGGCTTGTCGTCGTCGACGATGAGGAGCGAGCCGTCCCCATGCAGGACCTGGGGGGCGCCGGCATCGGCGGGGGTGGATTGCAGGCTCATGGTGGATCCCGTGATATCGCGGCCCCTGCCGAGACAAGACGTCGCACTCTGCCGCAGAGTTCGCCGCGTCGTCGTCCTGAGTGGCGCTGTCGTCGGCTCTATAGCCGGTCGAAGGCGTAGATAAGGATCGGATCAGAACAGAACAGGGGGGCGGCGCGGTTTCGCGGAGCCGACCCGGTTCGAACCGCGCTCGAAGGCGGCGCGCGGCCAAATGACCGCCACGACAGCGCCGGTCTCGGGCGCCGACGCGTTCGACGTGGTCAAGGTGGCGCCGGAGCGCTCGAGCAGCGTCTTGGCGATGAAGAGCCCGAGGCCCAGGCCGCCGTTCGCTTCCGACTTGGCGCGGCCGCCCGAGCCGCGCGTCGTCACATAGGGCTCGCCGAGCCGCGACAGGATCTCGGAGGCGAAGCCCGGGCCGTCGTCCCGCACCGTCACGCTGACGATGTCGGGCGTCCAATGGGCGTCGATCTGCACGCCGTGGCGGGCGAAGTCGACGGCGTTCTCGACGAGGTTGCCGAGGCCGTAGAGGATCGCCGGATTGCGGGCGCAGACGGGTTCCTCGTCGAAGCCGATGGGCGTCACCGTCACGGCGACGTCGAAGTTCCGCTGCGGCCCGACGACCTCCTCGACGAGGTGGCTCAGCGTCATCTCGCCGAGCGGGCCCGCCGCCTCCGTGCCGAGCGACGTCAGCTTGCCCAGGATGGCGCGGCAGCGCTGCGCCTCCTGGTCGAGCAGGCGGATGTCGTCGGCGACCTGGGCGACCTCGATCGTGGCGCCGGCGCGGCCGACGAGGCCCAGCATCTCCCGCACCACGAGCGTGATGGTGGCGAGCGGCGTGCCGAGTTCGTGGGCGGCGGCGGCCGCCAAACCGTCGAGCTGCGTCAGGTGCTGTTCGCGGGCCAGGACGAGCTCGGTGGCGGCGAGCGCGTCGGACAGCTGCCGCGCCTCCTCGGCGACGCGCGACGCGTAGACGCCGATGAAGCCGACGCCCAGCACCACGGCGCACCAGATGCCGGCCGAGAACAGCACCGGCAGGTGCATCTCCTCGCCCGGGTGCCAGGGCAGGGGCATGTGCCAGCGGACCAGCAGGGTCGCCGCCACGACCGCCACGCCCCCGAGCAGGGCCGTGCGGGCCGGCGGCAGCGACGCGGCCGAGATCATCACGGGGGCCAGGAACAGCATCGAGAACGGGTTCTCGAGCCCGCCCGTGAGGAACAGCAGGGCGGACAGCTGCACGAGGTCGTAGCCGAGCAGCGCCGTGGCGGCCCGATCGTCGAGGCGGTGTGTCAGCGCGTAGTGGAACCGGAGCCAGATGTTGCAGGCCACCGAGGCGGCGATCACCAGGAGGCAGAGCGTCAGCGGCAGCGGGAAGCCCAGCACCAGGTGGGTGAACAGGACCGCGGCGGCCTGGCCGGTCAGGGCCAGCCAGCGCAGGCGCGAGAGCGTGTTGACGCGCGGCTGCCGCGCGGGCCGTCCGATGTCGATCTCGATCAGTCTGGGCATGGGTCGAGGGTGTCTCGGGGATCGGCGGGTTTCGGGAGAGCGTCGCACGCCCTGCCGAAACCTGCGACAAAGCGAAAAAAGCCGAGCGGGTGGCGTTCGCCGTCCAACGCAAGCCTGCTCGGGGGAGCCTCACCTATAGAGGGCTTCGCCGCCCGCGGGCGGCCCCGCGCGGTTTTGCCCGGGCCGATCACGGTTCGATGCGGCGCGGCGAAAGGTCTATAGGGATCGCATGCAAGAGATCCCGCCGGCCCCCGCCATCGCGCTCCGTGCCCTCACCAAGCGCTTCGCGGGCCGCGCGGCCGTGGACGGGCTGACGCTCGATATCGCCCGGGGATCGGTCTGCGGCCTCCTCGGCGGCAACGGCGCCGGCAAGACCACCACGATCGGCATGATCATGGGCCTGATCCTGCCGACCTCGGGTGAGGCGCGGGTGCTCGGCGTCGACATGGCGACCGACCGCCACCGCGTGCTCGGCCGGATGAACTTCGAGAGCCCCTACGTGGACATGCCGCATCGCCTGACGGTGCGGCAGAACCTCGACGTCTTCGCCCGGCTCTACGGCCTCAGGGACCGGCGCGCCCGGATCGCGGAGCTCGGCCAGCAGCTCGCCCTCGACGATTTCATGGACCGGGCCGCGGGGGCGCTGTCGGCCGGGCAGAAGACCCGCGTGGCCCTCGCCAAGGCGCTTCTGAACCGCCCCGACGTGCTGCTCCTCGACGAGCCCACGGCCTCGCTCGACCCCGACACCGCCGATTGGGTGCGCGGCCTCATCGAGGACGACCGCCGCGACCGGGGCACCACGATCCCGCTCGCCTCCCACAACATGGCCGAGGTCGAGCGCCTCTGCGACCGCGTCGTGGTGATGAAGGCCGGGCGCATCGTCGCCGACGGCACGGCGCCCGGGCTCAGGGCCCGCTTCGGCCGCGACACGCTGGAGGAGGTGTTCCTCGACGTCGCGCGCGGGACGGGAGAACACCACGACGGGGCCCGCCTCGCCGGGGTCGGCGCGTGATCGTCCCGGCCCGCCTCGCCGAGCACCTCACCTTCTCGCCGGCGCGGGTCGCCGCCATGGTGACGCGCTATTCCTACCTGCTGCGCGGGTCCTGGCCGCGGCTCGCCGACCTCATGTACTGGCCGACCGTGCAGCTCGTGACCTGGGGCTTCATCCAGCGCTTCGTCGGCCAGACGGCCGCGGCGGGCGGAAGCTCGGGGCGGCTCGCCGTCGGGGCCGGCACGCTGATCGGCGCCGTGATGCTGTGGGACGTGCTGTTCCGCGGCCAGCTCGGGTTCTCACTCTCCTTCCTCGAAGAGATGCATTCGCGCAACGTCGGCAACCTGTTCATGAGCCCGCTGCGCCCGCTCGAGTTCGTGGCGTCGCTGATGGTGATGAGCCTCATCCGCCTCGTCCTCGGCATCGTGCCCGTCACCGGCCTCGCGGTGCTGTTCTTCGGGTTCAACCTCTGGACGCTCGGCGTGGCGCTCGGCCTCTTCTTCGCCAATCTGATGCTGACGAGCTGGAGCGTCGGGCTCCTGGTGTCGGGCTTCCTGCTCCGCAACGGGCTCGGGGCCGAGGAACTCGCCTGGAGCTTCATGTTCCTGCTTCTGCCGCTCTGTTGCGTCTACTATCCCGTGGCGGTGCTGCCGGATTGGCTGCAGGCGGTCTCCTGGGCGCTTCCGCCCACCTACGTGTTCGAGGGCCTCCGGGCGGCGCTGAACGACCACGTGCTGCGCGCCGACCTGATGGCGAAGGCCTTCGCCATCAACGCCGCCCTGTTCGCCTTCGCCACCGCGGCCTTCCTCTGGTTCGTGCAGCGCTCGCGCGAGGCCGGCACGCTGCTGCAGATGGGTGAATGACGCCAGTGGTCGAAACTCTCGACCGCTGGCGAGCGCGGATGCGCGCCGCCGCTCATGCGGCGTGACCCGACATCGACGATTCATCGTCGATGTCGGGTGTATGAGAAGGCATGCCGTTCGCGATCCGGCGCGGATGACGGCACCGGCCGTTGTGGCCTCCGGCGCCGCGGGCTATCTCTCGAAGGGACGGGGACGGCCGCGCGGCTCATGCCCTTCGTCGACTGTGCAAAGCCCGGTGTGCCGAGTCAGATGAAGATCACCTACCCCATGGTCGAGATGACCCATCTCGCACTCGCCCCGGCCCGCGCCATGTCGGACGCCACGCGGCTGATCTTCAAGAACCCGCTCAACCCGTGGACCTACACGCCCTTCGGGCGCAACGTCGCGGCCGGGGCCGAGCTCTTCGAACGCATGACGCGCCGCTACGGCAAGCCGGTGTTCGGCCTCGACCACACGACGGTCGACGGGCGAACCGTCGCCGTCACCGAGACGGCGGTGTGGGACCGGCCGTTCTGCAAGCTCCTCCACTTCAGGAAATACGACGACGGCGGACCCGCGCCGCGCTCGCGCATGCTCGTCGTGGCGCCGCTGTCGGGCCATTACGCCACGCTGTTGCGCGGCACCGTGGAGGCCCTGCTGCCGCATTTCGACGTCTACGTCACCGATTGGGCCGACGCCCGCATGGTGCCGCTGGCGTTGGGCCCGTTCGACCTCGACGACTACATCGGCTACCTCATCGCCATGCTGCGCCTCCTCGGGCAGGACGGGCTCCCGGTCCATACGCTCGGCGTCTGCCAGCCGGCCGTCCCGCTGATCATCGCGGTCGCCCACATGGAGAAGGCCGGGGATCCCCTGCATCCCGCCTCCATGACGCTGATGGGCGGCCCCATCGACACGCGCTGCAGCCCCACCGCGGTGAACAAGCTCGCGGAGGAGCGCGGCACCGAATGGTTCCGCGAGAACTGCCTCGAGACGGTGCCGTTCCCCTATCCGGGCATGGGCCGCCGGGTCTACCCGGGCTACCTGCAGCTCTCGGGCTTCATGGCGATGAACATGGACCGCCATGTCGACGCCCACACCGACATGTTCCGCCACCTCGTCAACGGCGACGGCGATTCGGCCGAGAAGCACCGCGACTTCTACGACGAGTACCTCGCGGTCCTCGACCTCACGGCCGAGTATTACATGCAGACGATCGACCAGGTGTTCGTGCGTCACGCGCTGCCCAAGGGCGAGTTCGTCTACGACGGCCAGACGATCGACCTCGGCGACATCCGTCGGACCGCGCTCATGACGGTCGAGGGCGAGCGCGACGACATCTCGGGCGTCGGCCAGACCAACGCCGCCCAGGACCTCTGCCGCAACCTGCCCGACGTGATGAAGCTGCACTATCTCCAGCCCGGCGTCGGCCACTACGGCGTCTTCAACGGCTCCCGCTACCGGACCGAGATCGTCCCCCGCATGGTCGAGTTCACCCGCCGCATCGAGGCGGCCGACCACGTCGCGGCGGCGTGAGCATCGGCCGAAGGGACCGGACCGGGCCTTCGGCGGGTGCGTCCCGGACCGCCGGCATGGACGCTCGATCCCGCCTCGCCTAATCTCGCCCGATGTTCTGGACCCGCCCTCCCGTGCGCGCCGCCTCGCCCGCGCCGCCGCGCCCGGCGGCCCCCGCCCGGCGGGTCCTCGCCGTGGTCCACGCCGGCGTGACGCACCGCGTCGCCGTCAAACGGGTCGCGGCAGCCCGGCGCTTCACGCTGCGGGTCCGGTCCGCCGACGGGCAGGCGGTGCTGACCATGCCGCCGCGCGCCTCGCTGAAGAGCGCACAGGCCTTCGCCGAGCGCCACGCGGCGTGGATCGGCACCCGCCTCGCCGCGCTGCCGGACCGCATCCCGTTCCTGCCCGGGACCCTGGTGCCGCTGCGCGGCGTCGACCATCGGATCACGCTCGACCCGACGGCGCTGCGGCGGTGCCAGGCCGGGGTGGACCCCGAGGGCCAGCCACTTCTGCGGCTCTCCCTCCGTGCCGCCGACCCGGCCGACCTCGTGCTGCGCTTCCTGATGGCGGAGGCGCGCCGCGACCTCGTGGCCGCGGTGGCCCGCCATGCGGCGGCGGTCGGCCGGCCGGTCGCCCGCATCACCCTGCGCGATACGCGGTCGCGCTGGGGATCGTGCTCGTCGCGTGGCGCGCTGAACTTCTCCTGGCGCCTGATCCTCGCGCCGCCGCTGGTGCTCGACTATCTCGCCGCCCACGAGGTGGCGCATCTCGTCCACATGGACCATTCCGAGCAGTTCTGGCGCGTGACGCGCGGCCTCGCGCCCGAGACCGACACCGCCGAGGCCTGGCTGAAGCGACATGGGCCGGCGCTGCACCGGTACGGCACGGCAGGGTAGGAGCGATGTTCAGGGCGTCGCGGGACGGCGTGGCGAGCGACCGTCGTCGAGCAGGCCTGCGTCAGGCGACGCGGAGAGCCTCGGCGGGACCGCCGCGCGCTCCGGGGTCGACCGCCGTGCGGCTCGCCGCGCTGGCGCGGGCCTCGTCCCGGTCGTAGGCCAGCATGGCCATGATGGTGTGGGCGGGGGTCGGCCGACTGAAGAGATAGCCCTGCACCTCCGTGCAGCCCTCCGCGCGCAGCCGCTCCAACTGCTCCGCCGTCTCGATGCCCTCCGCCACCGTGGCGATGCCGAGGCTGGCCCCGAGGCTCGTCACCGCCCGCACGATCGCGACCGCGTCGGCGCGGGTCGCGATGTCGGCGATGAAGGAGCGGTCGATCTTGATCTTGTCGAAGGGGAAGGTCCGCAGGTAGCCCAGGGACGAGTAGCCGGTGCCGAAATCGTCCATGGCGATGCGGACGCCCAGAGCCTTGATCCGGTGCAGGATGGCCAGGGTCGCCTCGCTGTTCTGGAGCAGGACGCCTTCGGTGATCTCGAGTTCCAGGCGCCGGGGGTCGAGTTCGGCCTCGGCCAGCGCCGACGCGACCGTCGCCACGAGGTCCGCGCTCTGGAACTGCACGGGCGAGAGGTTGATGGCGACCCTGACGTCCCCCGACCAGGTCGCCGCCTCGCGGCACGCCTCGCGCAGCACCCATTCGCCGAGCGGCACGATCAGGGCGATCTCCTCGGCCAACGGGATGAAGTCGGCCGGCGGCACGAGGCCGCGGGTCGGGTGGCGCCAGCGCACGAGCGCCTCGAAGGCGGAGATGCGGTCGGTGTCGAGCGACACGAGGGGCTGGTAGTGCAGCTCGAACTGGCCGGTGGCGAGCGCCTGGCGGAGGTCGAGCTCGAGGCGGCGGCGCGCCTTCATCCGTGCGTCCATCTCGGGCTCGAAGAACCGGAAGGTGCCACGGCCCTCGGCCTTGGCGCGATAGAGCGCCATATCGGCCGCGCGCAGGAGTTGTGCGGAATCGTGCCCGTCGCCCGGCGACAGGGAGATGCCGACGCTCAGGCCCACGTCGACCCGCTGCCCATCGATCTCATAGCCCTGTCCGACGGCGTCGATCAGCCGCTTGGCGAGGGTGCCGGCCTGTTCCGGCCGCACCCGCGGGATCAGCAGGGCGAATTCATCGCCGCCGAGCCGGCTGAGCGTGGCGGCGCTTCCCGCGATGACGCTCCCGGCGCGCCGGGTCACCTCGCGCAGGAGGGCGTCGCCCGTGTCGTGCCCGAGCGCGTCGTTGACGGCCTTGAAGCGGTCGAGGTCGAGGCAGAGCACCGCCGTGCCAGGGTCGTCGGGTTGCGGCGGGCGGGCGCTCGCCTCCGCGAGCGTCTCGACCATGCGCTCGTTGAACAGCGTGCGGTTCGGCAGGCCGGTGAGCGCGTCGTGCCGTGCCATATGGGCGAGGCGTGCCTCGGCCTCCTGCCGGGCCGTCACGTCGATGTAGGTCGCGACCCAGCCGCCGCCCCGCATCGGGTTGTAGATGGCCTCGATCACCCGTCCGTCGCGCACGGCGAACTGGAGCGAGAACGGCGTGCCCCGCGCGAAGAGGGCGCGGCGCCCGGCTGCGGTCTCGTCGGCGCTGAGGAGGGTGCGTGTGTCATGCGCGCCGCTCCGGGCGATGAGTTCGGACAGGGAGACGCCCGGCCGGGCGAAGTCGGCCGTGAACCCGAACAGGTCGCGGTAGGCGTCGTTGCACACGATCATGCGCGAGTCGGTGTCGAGCATCAGCAGGCCCTGCGCCATGTGGGCGAGAGCGGCATCGAGGACGCGCACGTGCTCGGCCCGCGTCATCGTGCCGGCCAGGCAGGCCACCACGAAGATCATCGCCTCCGACACGGCGTCGTCGAGCTCGGCCCTCTCGCACGAGAAGAACTCCAGCACGACCTCCACCCGTCCCTCGACCACCACCGGGAACGCGAAGCAGCCTTTGACGCCGCTGGCCCGCGCGGCCGCGATCCGGAGGAATTGCGGGTTCTCGGTCACGTCGGGGCAGGCCATCGGCCGTCCTTCGGCGGCGACCCTCCCGACCAGACCCGCGCCGGGGGCGAGCACGAAACTCTCCGTGGCGGTCATGAAGGCCCGCGCCGATGGCAGGTCCATCGACGGCGCGATGAACCACGTCCGCATCGTCGCCATGGCGCCGTCGTCCGTGCGTCGGCGGAAGGCATGCGCGATCTGCCATCCCGTGAAGCGCGCGACGATCTCGAGGCAGGCCGACGTCGCGGCCTCCGGCGTCATCGTCGTGGCGCAGGCCTGAGACACGTCCTTGAGGAGGCCGAGGATGGGGCGAAGCGCCGACACCCCGTCCGAGCCGGCCAGGTCGCGCCGTCGATGGAGCTTGGTGATCGGCATGACGTTGTCCCGTGAGCGCCCGCGACGTCGGCCCTGCCCCGACGGCGGCCCGCCGACCGGCGATCACCGCGCCTCGAGTCACCCTGCCTACAGCACAAGGTTTATCGAGCCGTTATCCGGGCGATCCCGGCGTCCGTCAGAACGGCGCATCGCCCGATCCGTGGCGCCGGCGTCCTTCGGATCCGAACCGCGTCGCGGTCAGTTCCGAACCCGCCGGTGGCGCAGGCCCGGCGACGTCTGGAGTCGACCCATGATCCGCAACCCGTTCTTGAGGACGCTGACCCGCGTCAGCCTCGTGTGCCTGTTCCCGCCGAGCGCCCTCGACAAGGTGGTGAACCGCAAGCAGGCGATGCAGCAGGCCGCCTCGGGGCCCCTGCCGGACCCGGCGCTGCTGCTCGACCTCGGCATCGCGGTCGAGACCGTCGCACCGCTGCTGATCGTGGCGGAGGTGCGCGACCGCGAAGCCGCCGTGGTCCTGGCCGGGTTCTGCGCCGCCACCGCGCTGCTCTACCACCAGTTCTGGACCTACGACGACCTCACGGCCAAGGACGGGGCGAGCGAGGGTCGCGAGCACCTGTGGGAGTTCCTGAAGAACTTCGGCCTCGTCGGCGGCCTCATGACGATCGCGCTGGAGGATCGCCCCAGCCCCCCGAAACCCGCCCCGCCCGCCGTGCGCCGGCCCCGTCGCGACCCGGCCCGCCCGGCGCCTGTGCCGCCCGGGACCCGCTACACCGCCTTCCGTTGAAGGGCGACCATCGCCCTCGCCTGACGGCGATGGGTTACGACGAGGCCGCGCCGGCCCTATAAGCGGGCGGGGGCCGTCCCCATCTCAGGCGCCTGAGGCCGGCTTTGAACCGGCTGGAGGATCATCATGTTCATCGAGACCGAGCCCACACCCAACCCCGCCACCCTGAAGTTCCTGCCCGGCCGCCCTGTGCTGGCCGAGGGGACGCTCGACATCCGCGACGTCGCCGGCGCCGAGCACTCGCCGCTCGCCCAGGCGCTGTTCTCCGTCGACGGCGTGTCGGGCGTGTTCTTCGGCTCCGACTTCGTGTCCGTCACCAAGGAGGGCGGCGAGTGGGCCCAGATGAAGCCCGCCATCCTCGGCGCCATCATGGAGCACTTCACCTCCGGCGCCCCCCTGCTCGAGGCCGGCCACGCCGCGCCCGCCGCCTACGGCGCCGAGGGTGACGAGTTCTTCGACGATGCCGACACCGACACGGTCGACACCATCAAGGACCTGATCGAGACGCGCGTCCGCCCGGCGGTCGCCGGCGACGGCGGCGACATCACCTTCAAGGGCTTCAAGGACGGCATCGTGTACCTGAAGATGAAGGGCGCCTGCGCGGGCTGCCCCTCGTCGACCGCCACTCTGAAGAGCGGCATCCAGAATCTGCTCAAGCACTTCGTCCCCGAAGTTCACGCCGTCGAGCAGATCTGATACGGCGGAGCGAGGGCAGCCGGTCATCCGGCCGTCATCACTCGGCCGCATCGCCGTCACATCCCGTGGCCGTCGCCGCGGCCGGCAGGGGGCTGGCGGCGGTGATCCTGGCCATCGACACGGCATTGGCGGCGACTTCGGCGTGCCTGCTGAACCCGGGTGAGACCAAGCCCGTCGCGGCCGAGACCCTGTTCATGGCGGCGGGGCATGCCGAAGCCCTCCTGCCGCTCGTCGACCGCGTCGTGGCGCAGGTGCCGGGCGGGTTCGCCGCCGTCACCCGCGTCGCCGTCACCATCGGGCCGGGCTCCTTCACGGGCATCCGCATCGGCGTCGCGGCGGCCCGCGCCTTCGGCCTCGCCTGCCGGGTCCCCGTCGTCGGCGTCTCGACGCTCGCGGCGCTGGCGGCCCCCGCCATCGCGGCCGGCGTCCGCCCGCCGATCGTCGCCGCGGTCGACGCCCGGCACGGCAACGTCTTCGTCCAGAGCTTCGGCGCCCGGGGGGTGACGCTGCTGGGTCCCGCGCTGATGTCGGCGGGCGACGCCGCCCGCGGCCTGGGCCCGGGGCCTCTGCGCCTCATCGGCTCGGGCGGCCCGGCGGTGGCCCGCGCCGCCGCGGCACTCGGCATCACGGCCGAGACCGAGGGGTTCCACGCCCTGCCCGAGATCGGTTTCGTGGCGCGCCTGGGCCTGCTGGCCGACCCCGAGACGGCGATCGCCAAGCCGCTCTACCTCAAGGCCCCGGACGCGTCACCACCCCGCCCGAGCGGCCTGCTGGCCGCCGTCGATCCGGCGCCCTGAGGAGCGTGCATGTTCGGATGGAGCCGCCCCAGCCATGTCGTGGTGCTCGACGGCGATCGGGCCGACGATTGTGCCCGCCTCCACGCCACCGGCTTTCCGCACCCCTGGGACGCACTCGATTTCGAGCGCCTGATCGGCGCCGAGACGTCCTTCGGTCATGCCGTGGTGGCGACGCGAGACCCCCGCCGCGTCCTCGGCTTCATCCTGTCGCGCCGCGCCGCCGACGAGGCCGAGGTCCTGACGATCGTGGTCGACCCGGCGAACCGGAAGCAGGGCATCGCGGCCCGGCTGATGCGCGCCAACATGGAGGCGCTGGTGCGCCACGGGGTGAAGTCGTGGTTCCTGGAGGTGGGCGAGACCAATGCGGGCGCCCGCAAGCTCTACGCCGGCCTCGGCTTCGCCGAGGTCGGGCGCCGGCAGGGCTATTACCGCGTCGAGGGCGGGACGCCCGCCACCGCGCTGATCCTGCGGCGGGAGATCGGGTAGACGAAGCTCGAGCAGGGTGGATGAAGCGACCGCGGCACGGCGGCGTCATGGGGCAGCGTGCCGAGCTTGACAGTGTCATCGGGCCCAGCGACCTGCTCTCATGAGACCCATCCTCTCACCCGCCGCCACCAAGGGACTCGGTAGGGCTCCGGCGAAGGCCTGCAAAGATCTGGTCGCTGAGCTTCAGCAGGTCGCCGCCGGCGCCGGGGAGCGTGGTGGTTTATCGCCATCTGGCTCGGGCCCTCGGCGTCACCGTCGACGATCTGATCGGCTCCTCCGACGAATGACGATGCTCGCCACAATGATGCCGCGCGTCATCTCCTGACGCCTGCGCGGCCGCCGCCCGGTCCTCTGGCTGCGGCGTCGCGGGCCGCGATTTCTCGGCCTGTCGTCGGGATTTCGGTCGTAACCGCGCCGGAAATCCCTAAGATGGGCACGGCACGCCCGCCCGGCCCCACCGCGAGACCATGACGGACAATCTTCTTCGGCGGACCATCCACCGTGACGCCGCCTCTCCGGACGCCGGCGCCGGCGAGGCCCGCCCGCTGAAGCTCTTCATCAAGTCCTTCGGCTGCCAGATGAACGCCTACGACGCGTCGCGCATGGCGGACGTCCTGGCGCCCGAGGGCTATGCCGAGACCGCCACGATGGAGGAGGCGGACCTCGTCGTGCTGAACACCTGCCACATCCGCGAGCGCGCGGCCGAGAAGATCTATTCCGAACTGGGAAAGATCCGCGAGATGAAGGAGGCGGCGGGCCGCCGCGTCACCCTGGCGGTGGCGGGCTGCGTGGCCCAGGCGGAGGGCGCCGAGATCATCCGCCGCCAGCGCGCCGTCGACCTCGTGGTCGGCCCGCAGAGCTACCACCGCCTGCCCGACCTCGTCCGCCGCGCGCGGGCCGAGCCGGGCGTCGTCGACACCGACTTCCCGGTCGAGAGCAAGTTCGACCACCTCGCGGCGCCCGCCCGGGCCCGCACCCGCGCTCGCGGCGTCTCGGCCTTCGTCACCGTGCAGGAGGGGTGCGACAAGTTCTGCTCGTTCTGCGTGGTGCCCTACACCCGCGGGGCCGAGAGTTCGCGCCCGCCCGAGGCCGTGGTGGCCGAGGTCGAGACCCTGCTCGACGCCGGCGTGCGCGAGGTCACGCTGCTCGGCCAGAACGTCAACGCCTACCACGGCGTCGACGCCGCGGGAGCCGGCTGGACGCTGGCGCGGCTCGCGCGCCGCCTGGCCGAACTCCCCGGCCTCGCCCGGATCCGCTACACCACCAGCCACCCGCGCGACATGGATCCGGACCTCGTCGCGGCCCACCGCGACCTGCCGGCGCTGATGCCCTTCCTCCACCTGCCGGTGCAGTCGGGGTCCGACCGCATCCTCCACGCCATGAACCGCCGGCACGACGCCGCCGCCTATGTGGCGCTGGTCGGCGCGGTCCGGTCGGCGCGGCCCGACATCGCGCTCTCGTCGGACTTCATCGTCGGCTTCCCGGGCGAGACGGAGGCCGACTTCGACGACACGCTGGCGCTGGTGCGGCGGATCGGCTTCGCCTCGACCTTCGCGTTCAAATACTCGCCGCGGCCCGGCACGCCGGGGGCCGACCTGCCCGGCCAGGTCCCCGACGAGGTCATGCGCGACCGCCTGGGGCGCCTCCAATCGCTCCTCGAGGACCAGCGGCAGGCCTTCAACCGCGCCGCCGTGGGGCGCAGGCTCGACGTGCTCTTCGAGAAGCCCGGCCGCCACCCCGGCCAGGTCGGGGGGCGGACGCCCTATCTCCAGGCCGTCCACGTCGAGGGTGGCACGGACCTGATCGGCAGCGTGCTGCCGGTCGATATCGTGTCGGTCGGCCCGAACTCCCTGGCCGGGCGCCTGGCCGATGCAGTCCCGCCGTCGGCCGGACTGCCTTTAAACCTCGTCGCGGAGCGGCTGGCCTCATGAAGTCGCCCGATCGCACACCGCTGCGCCGCTCCATCCGCGACGCCGGCCTCCCGTCGCTCGGCCCCGACGGGCTGCCGGCCGACGGCCTCGGCGGCGCGGCCGACCGTGTCGCCCAGAACGCGGAGGTCACCCTCGCGTTCGGCGACAACGGCCTGACCTCGCTGGTGCTCGGCCAGTACGACCAGAACATCGCCAAGCTGG
Source organism: Lichenihabitans sp. (assembly GCA_965214345.1). Lineage (GTDB taxonomy): Bacteria > Pseudomonadota > Alphaproteobacteria > Rhizobiales > Beijerinckiaceae > Lichenihabitans. The sequence continues at coordinate 1,013,628 of CBDCBJ010000002.1, forward strand.
AACGCAGGCTCAACGTCGTCGCCAACCCCAACGGCAACGTCATCGTGGTGAAGGGCGCGCCCGAGGCCTGCGAACACGCGCGCCGGGTGCTCGAGACCCTCTACGAGCGCGTCCAGGCCGGCCAGTCCATCGCGCCGGGCGACGTCGACGGCGCGATCGAGGAGGGCGCCCTGCAGGCGTCGCTCTTCCCCAAGGAGACCGTCAACGAGCGGCTCGTCTTCGACGAGATCCGCACCCGCAAGCGCGGCGCCGTGAAGGCCCGCACGGTGGCCCAGGACCTCTACCTCCGGGCGCTGAAGAAATACGAGCTCGTCTTCGCCGAGGGCCCTGCCGGCACCGGCAAGACCTGGCTCGCCGTCGGCCACGCCGTGTCGCTGCTCGAGCGCGGCGCCGTCGAGCGGCTCATCCTGTCCCGCCCCGCCGTCGAGGCGGGCGAGCGGCTCGGCTTCCTGCCCGGCGACATGCGCGAGAAGATCGACCCCTACCTCCGCCCCATCTACGACGCGCTGAACGAGTTCATGGACGCCCGCACGGTCGAGCGCGGGATGCAGACCGGCATCATCGAGGTGGCGCCCCTCGCCTTCATGCGCGGCCGCACCCTGTCGAACGCCGTCGTGCTGCTCGACGAGGCCCAGAACACCACATCCATGCAGATGAAGATGATGCTGACGCGCCTGGGCGAGGGTTCGCGCATGATCATCAACGGCGACCCGAGCCAGACCGACCTGCCGCCGGGCCAGAAGTCCGGCCTCAGCGAAGCCGTGAACCTCCTGTCGGGCGTCGAAGGCATCGGCCACGTCAAGTTCCGCGACGGCGACGTGGTGCGCCACGACCTCGTGCGCCGCATCGTGCAGGCCTACGAGAGGGCCGGGCGCGAGGCGCAGGAGGCCCAGAAGTCGAACCGATGAGCCTCACGGTCGACATCGCGGTCGACGATCCGTCCTGGGCGGCGGTCGGCGACCTGCAGACCCTCGTCGAGGCCGCCGCCGCGGCGGCCCTCGCCGAAGCCGGTGTCGCGCCCGACCGGGACACCGAACTGTCCTGCCTGCTGTGCGACGACGCCGCCATCCAGGATCTGAACGCGCGGTGGCGCGGCAAGGACAGGCCCACCAACGTGCTCTCCTTCCCGACCGAGGGGCCGGGCGCCGACGTCCTGCTCGGCGACATCGCCCTCGCCTACGGCACCGTGGTGCGGGAGGCCGACGCGGAGGGCAGGCGGGTCGAGGACCACGTCGCCCATCTCGTCATCCACGGGACGCTCCACCTGCTGGGCGAGGACCACGAGGCTGAGGCGGCCGCCGACGTCATGGAGGCGATGGAGACGCGCGCCATGGCGCGGCTCGGCCGGCCGGACCCCTACGCGGCCTCACCTTCGGTCGCACGGCCGGAGCCGGTGGTGTCCGCGCCATGAGCGACCGCGAGGCCGCCGCCCGGCGCGCCAAGACGCCACCGCCGCCCGGCCCGAGCATGTTCGACCGGGTGCGGGCGGTGTTCGGGATCGGCGCACCGTCGATCCGCGACGACCTCGAGGATGCGCTGGAGGACACGGGCGCCGATTCGGTCTTCTCGGTCCAGGAACGCGCGATGATGCGCAACGTGCTGGGCCTGCACGAGGTGCGCGTCGTCGACATCATGGTGCCGCGCGCCGACGTCATCGCGGTCGGCCTGCACATGACGCTGAGCGAAGTCCTGGCCGTGTTCCGCGAGGTCGGCCATTCGCGCCTGCCCGTCCACGGCGACACGCTCGACGATCCGCGCGGCATGATCCACATCCGCGATTTCGTCGAGATCCTGGCCGGCGGCGGATCGGGTGCGCTGGAGGGGCCGGTCGAGACCGCCGACGTCGTCCGGTCCGTGCTCTTCGTGCCGCCCTCCATGCAGGCCCTCGACCTGCTGGTGAAGATGCAGGCCTCGCGCACCCACATGGCGCTGGTGATCGACGAGTATGGCGGGACCGACGGGCTCGTGACGATCGAGGACATCGTCGAGATGATCGTCGGCGACATCGAGGACGAGCACGACGAGGACGAGGCCCCGCTGATCGTTTCGGAGGAGGGCGGCACCTTCCTGGCGGACGGGCGGGCGGCCCTCGACGACGTGTCGGCAGCGGTCGGCGTCGACTTCACGGTGGGCGACGACGCCGAGGAGATCGACACGATCGGCGGCCTCGTCACGACGCTCTGCGGACACCTCCCGATCCGTGGCGAGATCGTGACGGGCCATCCCGACGTCGATTTCGAGATCCTCGACGCCGATCCGCGCCGCGTGAAGCGGCTCCGCATCCGCGCCCTCGCCCCGCCGGCGCCCGAGGCGGCGACGGCGGACGCCGCCGCCGCGGCGGTGCCGAACCCTCCCGACCCGGCCTGACGTCGCCGCGGCGCGATCGCCGCGACCGCCGCCCATGCCTCCCGGCTCCCCTGCTATAAGCTCCCCATGTCGACCGAACGCGCCGCCCTCCCCCGATCCGAGACCCGGGCCGCCGCCGCTCCGCTGAGCCACAGGATCGTGCTGTCCTCCGGCTGGACGCGCTGCGCCGTGGCGTTCCTGTCCGGAGCCTGCGGGTCCCTCGCCATGGCGCCGCTGGGGTTCTTCCCCGCTATGGCGGTGTCGCTCACCGTCGCGGTCTGGCTCGTCGACGGGTCCGAGCGCGCGACCCTGTCCCGCTCCGGCGCGCCGCGCCACGTCCGGCCGACGCTGCGCGCCGCCTTCGGCGCCGGGTGGTGGTGGGGCTTCGGCTATTTCGCGGCGGGGCTCTACTGGCTCGGCGCCGCCTTCCTGGTCGATCCCGACAAGACCGCGTGGCTGATGCCGCTCGGCGTCGTCGCCCTGCCGGCCGTGCTGGGGATCTACACGGGCCTCGCCTTCGCGCTCGCCCGTGCCCTGTGGATGCCGGGGGCGGGCCGGGTCCTCGTCCTGGCGCTGGCGCTCACCGCCACGGAGCTGCTGCGCGGAGTCCTCTTCACCGGCTTCCCGTGGAACGAGCTCGGCATGGCGCTCGGCACCGGCCTCGTGCTCGGCCAGGCGGCGTCGGTCGTGGGCCTGCATGGTCTGACCGCCCTGTCGGTGCTGATCTTCGCCGCGCCCGCCACGCTGGCGGACCGCCGCCCGCCCGCCGACGGCGGCACCCCCGGGCGGCGGAGCCTTGCCCCCGCCGCGCTGGCGGCCGCGGCCCTGGCGGGCCTGGCGGTCTTCGGCGTCGTCCGGCTCGCCGCAGGACACGTCGGCACCGTGCCCGGCGTGAAGCTGCGCATCATGCAGCCGAACGTCTTCGGCGACGGGGATTTCACCTACGAGAACCGGGACGCGCTGCTCAAGAAATACATCGCCCTCTCGGACCGCGCGACCTCGGCGGAGACCGGAGGCCTCGCCGACGTCACGCACCTGATCTGGCCCGAATCGCCCTTCCCCTTCATCCTGTCGCGCGACCCGGATGCGCTCGACGCCATCGCGCGCGCGCTCCCGAAGGACGGCGTGCTGGTGACGGGCGCGGCGCGGGTCGAGGGCACGCCGGGTTCATCCGCCAACCCGCCGCGCTATTTCAACGCCATCCAGGTGGTCGAGCGGGACGCGGCCGGCGGCGGCGCCGTCGGCGACACCTACGACAAGGTCCATCTCGTCCCCTTCGGCGAATACACGCCCTTCCTGGCGCTGATGGAGCGGATCGGCATCTCGCAATTCGTTCCGATCCCCGGCGGCTTCACGCCCGGCCCGCGCCACAGGCTGCTCGCCGTCCCCGGACTGCCGCCGATCGTGCCCGCCGTCTGCTACGAGGCCATCTTCTCCGGCGGCGTGGTGCCCCGCGGCGCGGGGCTCGCCGCGGGGGCGATCCTGAACGTCTCGGACGACGGCTGGTTCGGCCGCACGGCCGGCCCCTATCAGCACCTCGCCCAGGCGCGGCTCCGTGCCATCGAGCAGGGACTGCCGCTGATCCGCGCCGCCAACACGGGAATCTCCGCCATCATCGACCCCTATGGCCGCATCCTCGAAGACTTGCCGCTGGGTGAAGCGGGTGTCCTTGACGGGTTTCTGCCAAAACCTCTCGCGGGGACCCCCTTCTCTGAGACCAATCAGTTCATTCCCGCCATCACCATCGCTCTGTTGTTGACCGGGATTTTCATCATGCGATACGGGGTCGGGCGACGCCGCGCGCGCGGCTCGTGACTCGCGGTGACGATCTGCATCTTCGGGCGACCGACGCCGACCTCGGCGACACTCTGACGGCGAATGGTGGTCTACTTGTCTGGAGAGCAAGCCGTGAAGAAGCTGCCCAACCCCATCGACAAGCATGTCGGTAGCCGGGTCCGCATGCGCCGGGTCCTGATCGGGATGAGCCAGGAACGGCTCGGCGGCGCCTTGGGGCTGACCTTCCAGCAGGTCCAGAAATACGAGAAGGGAACGAATCGCATCGGCGCCAGCCGGCTGCAGCAGATCGCCGGCGTCCTGAGCGTGCCCCCGGCCTTCTTCTTCGAAGACATGCCGGCCTCCGACGGGACGCCGGCCGAGCCGAGCTTCGCCGAGGAAGGAGCCGGCTTCGTGGTCGATTTCCTGTCGACCGCAGAAGGGCTGTTGCTCAACAAGGCCTTCGTGCGCATCAAGGAGGCTCGCGTGCGCAAGAAGATCATCGATCTCGTGACGGCCCTGGCCGATGACGTCGGCACCCCGGCTCCCCGGGCCGATGCTCCGGAGGCCGCCTCTGAGGGCGTCGAACCCGCGAGCCAGGACGCCCGCTGATCGCCGGGGGTCCGGACGGAGCCACGGCGACCAGTCACGTGGCGGTCACGCCACTGTCGTTCGGTTTATCGAACGAAACGACGCCGATCGCTTGACCAAACGAACGGCCCTCGCCTATCACGCCCCATCGAAGCTCTTCGAGCGCCTGTGAGGGCCGCGGCTGACGCCGCCCCGTGCGCCGTTCGATCGACCGAGGAGGCGCGGCGTGGCCCGTCCGAACTACCTGTTCACCAGTGAATCCGTGTCCGAGGGGCACCCCGACAAGGTCTGCGACCGCATCTCCGACGAGGTGGTCGACCTGTTCTTCCGCGAGGGCGCGGCGGCCGGGCTCGACCCCTACCAGATCCGCGTCGCCTGCGAGACGCTGGCCACCACCAACCGCATCGTGATCGCCGGCGAGGTCCGGGGCCCCGCCATCGACCCGTCGGCCATCGAGGCCGCCGCCCGCGCCGCCGTCAAGGACATCGGCTACGAGCAGGACGGCTTCCACCACGAGACCGCGAAGGTGGAGATCCTCCTGCACGCCCAGTCGGCCGACATCGCGGTCGGCGTCGACGAGGCGGGCAACAAGGAGGAGGGGGCGGGCGACCAGGGCATCATGTTCGGCTACGCCTGCCGGGAGACGCCGGAACTGATGCCGGCGCCGATCTACTACGCCCACCGCATCCTGCACGGACTCTCGAACGCCCGCCGCTCCGGCGAGGAGAAGGGCCTGGGCCCCGACGCCAAGAGCCAGGTCACCGTCCGCTACGAGGGCGGCGTGCCGGTCGGCGTGACGCAGATCGTCCTGTCGCACCAGCACACGGACGAGCACCTCACTTCGAACGACATCCGGGCGCTGGCCGAGCCCTACATCCGGAAGGCGCTGCCGGACGGTTTCGTGACCGCCGACACGACTTGGCACGTCAATCCGACGGGCAAGTTCTTCATCGGCGGGCCGGACGGCGACTGCGGCCTCACAGGGCGCAAGATCATCGTCGATACCTACGGCGGCGCGGCCCCGCACGGCGGCGGCGCGTTCTCGGGCAAGGACCCCACGAAGGTCGACCGTTCGGCCGCCTATGCGGCGCGCTACCTCGCCAAGAACGTCGTGGCGGCGGGCCTGGCGGACCGCTGCACGCTGCAGCTCTCCTACGCGATCGGCGTGGCCGAGCCGCTCTCGATCTATGCCGACCTGCACGGCACCGGACACGTGGACGAGTCGAAACTCGAGGACACGCTGATGCAGGTCATGCGCCTGTCGCCGCGCGGCATCCGCGAGCACCTGAAGCTCAACCGCCCGATCTACGCCCGCACGTCGTCCTACGGCCACTTCGGACGCGTGCCGGAGGCGGACGGCGGCTTCTCCTGGGAAGCCACGGACCTCGCCGAGACCCTGCGTGGCCGCTTCGCCTGACACGGCATCCGGGACGGAGCCGGCCGGCACGGACGGTCGACCCCCGCCCGGGCGGCATCGGGCTGGCGTGCTGCACGGGCGGCGGGCGGGGCGCCCGCTGCGCCAGGACCAGCGCGCCCGGATGGCGCGCGACCTCCCGACGCTCGCTATCGACCTCGTCGCCCTGGCGGACCCCCGGGCGCTGTTCGCCACCCCGGTCGCCGGGCTGCGCCTCGAGGTGGGGTTCGGCGGCGGGGAACACCTGGCCCACGAGGCCGCGCGCCGTCCCGAGGCGGGGTTCATCGGCTGCGAGCCCTTCCTCAACGGCGTCGCCCGGATGGTGGAGCGGGTCGAGGCGCTCGGCCTCGCGAACGTGCGGCTCCACCCGGGCGACGCGGGCGAGTTGCTCGACGCGCTGCCCGAGGCCTGCCTCGACGGCGCCGACGTGTTCTACCCCGACCCTTGGCCGAAGCGCCGGCAGCGCAAGCGCCGGTTCCTGTCGGACGCGAACCTCGCCCGGCTCGCCCGCGCGCTGAAGCCCGGCGCCGCGCTGCGGTTCGCCACCGACATCGACGATTACGCCGGCTGGGTGCTGGCCCGCGTCCTGCGGTCGGCGGAGTTCCGCTGGGAGCCGCGGACCGCCGCGGACTGGCGGCATCCGTGGGACGGCTGGCCCTCGACCCGCTACGAGCAGAAGGCCATCCGGGAAGGCCGCCCGCCGGCCTATTTCACCTTCGTGCGGCGCTGATACCGGATCAGGTGGACGGCCGCAGCCGCGGATGGGCGTCGCAGACGTGCCCCGGCCCGAGCGCCCCCACGCCGTCGACGCCGAGCATCGCCATGTCGCGGTCGACCTCGGCGCCGAGCAGGCCGATCGCATGGCGCACGCCGGAGAGGCCGGCCGCCGCGGCGGCGAACAGGAAAGGGCGGCCGAGGAAGACGAAGTCGGCCCCGAGCGCCAGCGCCTTCAGCACGTCGGTGCCGCGCCTCACCCCGCCGTCGAACAGCACTGCCATCCCGCCCGCCGCCGCCTTGACGGCCGGCAGGGCGTGGAGCGGCGCGACGGCACCGTCGAGTTGCCGCCCGCCGTGGTTCGACACCCAGACGGCGTCGACGCCGCGGGCGCGGGCCTGCCGGGCATCGGCGGCCGACAGGATGCCCTTCAGCACGAACCGCCCCGTCCACAGGCGCCGGATGAGGTCGACATGCTCCCAGGACAGGCCGTCGCGCCGGCCGACCGCACGGACGAGGTCGCGCGACAGGATCGGCGGCCCGCGCCGGGCGTCCATGTTCTCCATGTGGGGCATGCCGGCCCGGAGCGTCCGCCCGAAGGTGCCGAGCGACCAGGCCGGATGGGTGATCCCATCGAGGGCGAGCGCGAGGCTCGGCCGCAACGGGATGGAGAAGCCGGTGCGAATGTTGTTCTCGCGGTTGCCCGGCACCGGGACGTCGACCGTCAGCACGAGAGTGTCGAAGCCGGCAGCCGCCACCCGCGCCACGGTGGCGGCGATGCGGTCGGGGTCGCCCGGCAGGTAGGCCTGGAACCAGCGCGCCCCGCCCTCCGCGGCCAGGCGCTCGAGCCGCATGATCGACGTGGCGCTCACCACCATGGGCACGCCCTCCGCCCGCGCGGCCCGCGCCAGCACGAGGTCGCCTTCGAAGGTCGCCAGGCCCGACAGACCCATCGGGGCGATGCCGAACGGGAACCGGTAGGCGTCGCCGAAGAGCGTCGCGGCCGTGGAGCGGCGCGACGCGTCGACCAGGACGTCGGGCACGAAGGCGACGTCGCGGAAGGCGCGGCGGTTGTCGCCGCGCGACTGGTCGGTCTCGGCGCCGCCCGCGTAATAGCCGTAGATCTGGCGCGGCAGCCGGCGGCGCGCCGCGGGCTCGAAGTCGTCGAGGGCGAGAAAGCCGCGCAGGCGCCTCGGCACCGCGTCGTCCGGCCGGTGCGCGACCCCGGATCCCGGGCCGGCTCGGCCCGGCGCGTCAGCCTGGCCCTGCCCGTGGCTCCGGACTGCCGCGACGGCCGGCTCGATGTCGTGCATGGGCTTTCCGCCTCCGAGGTCCGAATCGCGTGCCGTCGGCACTCCCGCCGCGGGCGAGGGTGCCGGCCGGGGTCAGCCCAGCATCGCCGCTATGGCGTCCCCGCAGGCGCGCGTGCCGGCCGTGCCGCCGAGGTCGCGCGTGCGGGTGCGGGGGTCGACGAGGCTGCGCTCGATCGCGGTCATGATGTCGGCGGCGGCGGCGGCCTCGCCGAGGTGCTCCAGCATCATGGCGGCCGACCAGATCTGGCCGATGGGGTTGGCGATGCCCTGGCCGGCGATGTCGGGCGCCGAGCCGTGGACGGGCTCGAAGAGGGACGGGAAGCTGCCCTCCGGGTTGATGTTGCCGGAGGGCGCGATGCCGATCGTGCCCGTGCAGGCGGGGCCGAGGTCCGACAGGATATCGCCGAAGAGGTTCGACGCCACCACGACGTCGAACCGGTCCGGGTTCAGGACGAAATGCGCCGTGAGGATGTCGATGTGGTACTTGTCCCAGCGCACGTCCGGGTAGGCCGCCGCCATGGCCGCCACGCGCTCGTCCCAGTACGGCATGGTGATCGAGATGCCGTTGGACTTCGTCGCCGAGGTCAGGTGGCGCTTCGGCCGGCGCTGCGCGAGGTCGAAGGCGTAGCGCAGCACCCGATCGACCCCGTGCCGGGTCATCACGGTCTCCTGCACCACGGTCTCCCGGTCGGTGCCCTCGAAGATCCGGCCGCCGATCGACGAGTATTCGCCCTCGGTGTTCTCGCGCACGACGTAGAAGTCGATGTCGCCGGGCTCGCGGCCGGCGAGGGGCGACCTGACGCCGGGCATGAGCCGCACGGGCCTCAGATTGACGTATTGGTCGAAGACGCGGCGGAACTGCAGCAGCGAACCCCACAGCGACACGTGGTCGGGGATCTTCTCGGGCAGGCCGACGGCGCCGAAGAAGATGGCGTCGTGCCCGCCGATCTGGGCCTGCCAGTCCTCAGGCAGCATGCGGCCGTGCTTCGCATAATAATCGTAGGAGGAGAACTCGAAGGCATCGAAGGCGAGGCCGAGCTTGTGTCGCCGCGCGACGGCCTCCAGGACCTTCAAGCCCTCGGGCACGGTCTCCTGGCCGATGCCGTCGCCCGGGATGACGGCGATCCGCCGATGGTTGGCCGCCGCCGATGATGCGTCCGTCATGCGTTCCTCCCTCGCCGGCCGGGCCGGCCCATCACGGCTGCCGCCGGCACGCGGGCGAGGGCACGCCCCGCCCGCCGCGCCGAAGGGTCAGCGGTCGTCGAGCGTGAAGCCGATCTTCAGCGTGACCTGGAAATGCGCCACCTTGCCGTCTTCCACGTGGCCGCGCGTCTCGATCACCTGAAACCAGCGGATGTTGCGGATCGTCTTCGACGCGTCGGCGACGGCCTCCTTGATGGCGTCGTCGATGCCGGTCGGGGACGAGCCCACGACCTCGATCAGCCGGTAGGTATGCTCGGACATCGGTCTTCCTGTCTCTGTGGGCGCCGCGGGCGCGGGCGCTCCTCACGATGGAATGCACGACGGGGTGCTTCGGCTCCGCCTCGGGCCCATGGGCATCGACGTTTCACGCGCCGGGGCCGGCTGCGGCCGCGCGATCGGCAGCGCTCACCGCAGGCCGGGGGTCGTTTCGGGTCGAACTGCGGCCGCCTCAGCAGGATGGCGTGGGTCAACCCACGCCATCCTGCTGCTTTCAGCTCGGAAACTGAGCAGGACTGCGTCGGTGAACCGACACAATCCTGCTCAGCGTATGTCAGGCTGTCGCTGACATACGCTGGGCTTAGATCTGGGCCGGCGGGGACGGACGGCGCCGGTTCACCGCCGGCACCGGCCGCGTCGCCCCGGGCCTCGCGGGGGAGGAGCCGGCCCCGTCATGGCCGTCGTCCGGCGTCACCCGCATCAGCGTCAGGAGGTTGCGCACCTTGCGCAGGACCTCGAAGCGGAAGCCGTGGAAGCTGAACATCTGGCCCACGTCGGGGATCGTCTGGGCCTCGTGGATGACGAGGCCCGCGATCGTGTTGGCCTCCTCGTCCGGCAGCTCCCAGTTCATCACGCGGTTGAGGTCGCGGATCGGCACGGAGCCGTCCACCGTCACGCTGCCGTCGGCGTTCAGCCTCAGCCCCTGCACGGCGAGGTCGTGCTCGTCGCGGATGTCGCCGACGATCTCCTCCAGGATGTCCTCGAGCGTCACGAGGCCCTCGACCTCGCCGTATTCGTCGACCACGAGGGCGAAATGCTGCTTGCGGCGCAGGAACTCCTGGAGCTGGTCCTGCAGGCTGGTGGTGGCGGGCACGAACCAGGCCTCGAAGGCGATCGACGCGATGTCGAGCCCCGATCCGTCGCCGCCGGACTCGCTCAAGGCGCGCAAGACCTCCTTGGCGTGGAGCACCCCGATGATCTCGTCGGGCTCGCCGCGCCACAGCGGCAGGCGAGTGTGGGGCGAGGCCAGGACCTCGCGGAGCACCTCGGACGGCGGCAGGGCGGCGTTGATGCTCTGCATCTTGGTGCGGTGGACCATCACGTCCTGGACGGCGAGCTCGTGGAGGTCCAGCAGCCCGCCCACCATGTCGCGGTCGGAGCGCTCGACGCCGCCCTCCTGGTGGAGCAGGTCGACGGCGCTCTTCAGCTCCTCGACGCCGGTGAGGATCGAGCGGTTCTCGTCGAGGTCGACGCCGAACAGCCGGAGGATGGCCCGGACCAGCACCTCGACGGCGGCCAGCACCGGGCCGAACAAGGCCACCATCAATGCCACCATGCGGGCCAGGACGAGCGAGGCCTGGTCGGGGTAGTTGATGGCGATCGTCTTCGGCAGGACCTCGGCGAAGACGAGGATCACCACCGTCATGATGGCGGTCGCGTAGAGCACCCCGCGTTCCCCCGCCAGCGCCAGGAGCACGCTGGTGATGAGCGCGGACGCGCCGATGTTGGTGACGTTGTTGCCGAGCAGCATCGCGCCGATGAAGCGGTCGCGATCCTCGAGCAGGCGCGTCACGATGCCGGCCCGCTTGTCGCCGGCCTTCTCGATGGCGTGCATGCGGGCGCGGGAGGCCGCCGTCAGGGCCGTCTCGGCGGCGGCGAAGAAGGCCGACAGCGTGATGCAGCACACCACCACCGCGATGTCGAGCCAAAGGCCCGCCCCCTGGGCGGTCGCCTCGGCCGGAGCGCCCTGCATCGGCTCAGCCCTTCGCCATCTCGCCGTCGAGGAAGTCCCTCACCGCCCCGACCTGCACATCCGGTGCCACGAAGCTCCGGCCGATGCCCCGCGCGAGGATCAGGGCGAGGCGGCCTCGCGTCACCTTCTTGTCCTGCATCATGGCGTCGAGGACGGCGTCGGCGCCATCGGCCCAGCCCGGCACGTCCCCGATGCGGGTCGGCAGGCCGGCGGCCGAGAGATGGGCGGCGACGCGCGCCGCATCCGCGGCGGGGCAGAGGCCCTGCGCGGCCGAGAAGCGGAACGCCAGGGCGATGCCGATCGCCACGGCTTCGCCGTGCACCAGGCGGTCGCCGTCGTAATGCGTCAGCCGCTCCAGGGCATGGGCGAAGGTGTGGCCGAGGTTCAGCAGCGCGCGGTCGCCGTGCTCGTGCTCGTCGCGCGCCACGACGGCGGCCTTCGACCGGCACGATTGCGCGACCGCGTGGAGGCGGGCTGCGCCGTCCGCCGCGAAGACGGCGGCCCGGTTCTCGTCGAGCCAGTCGAAGAAGGGGGCATCGTCGATGAGGCCGTATTTCACCATTTCGGCGTAGCCGGCCCGGAATTCACGGGGGCCGAGCGTGTCGAGGCAGGCGGTGTCGGCCAGCACGAGCGCCGGCTGGTGGAAGGCGCCGACGAGGTTCTTGCCCTGGGGGGCGTTGATCCCGGTCTTGCCGCCCACGGAGGAATCGACCTGCGCCAGCAGGCTCGTCGGGATCTGCACGAAGCGAAGCCCCCGCTTCAGCGTCGCGGCGACGAAACCGGCGAGGTCGCCGACCACGCCGCCGCCGAGCGCCACGACGAGGTCGCCGCGCTCCGCCCGGGTGTCGAGCAACGCGCCGCAGACCTCGGCATAGGTGGCGAAGCTCTTGGACCCCTCCCCGGGCGCCACGACCGCCGTGGCGTGGCGGATCCCGGCGCCGTCGAGCGACGCCCGGAGCGCGGGCAGGTGGTGGCGGGCGAGGTTGGCGTCCGTCACGACCGCGCAGGCGGCGCCGGGCGCCAGGGCGGCGATGCGGGCGCCCGCGGCGGCGATGAGCCCCGCCCCGATGAGGATGTCGTAGGAGCGCTCGCCGAGCCCGACCGTGATGCGGGTCGGCGCGGTGCCGTCGGGGGCCGGGTCCGGGTGGCTCACGGGACGAGGCGCCCCGCGATGGCGCCTGCCAGGAGGTCCACCATGACGTCGTGCGAACAGTCGCGCGACTCGACCGTGAGGTCGGCTTCCGCGTAGACGGGGTAGCGTTCGGCCATGAGGCGCTTCAGGGTCCCTTCGGGGTCGGCCGTGCGCAGGAGCGGACGGTTCGACCGCTTGCGCACGCGGCGCATCAATACGTCGAAATCGGCCTTGATCCAAACCGAGAAGCTGTCGGCCTTGATGGCGGCGCGGGTGGCCGGGTGGATGAAGGCGCCCCCGCCGGTCGCGACGACGCGCGGGCCGCCGCCGATGAGCCGGCCGACGACGCGGTTCTCCCGGTCCCGGAAGAAGGGTTCGCCGTGGCGGGCGAAGATGTCGGGGATCGCCATCCCGGCGGCGGTCTCGATCTCGATGTCGCTGTCGACGAAATCGAGCCCGAGATGGGCGGCGAGGCGGCGCCCCATCACGGTCTTGCCGGCCCCCATCATGCCGGTGAGCACGATGGGCCGGGCGCCGAGGCACCGCACGATGGCCCCCGCGCGGGCGGCACCGTCGAGGCGCGCCGACGGTTCGACGCGGGATCCGCCCCCATGGCCTCCCCTGCCGTGTCCCGCCCGGTCGTGATCCCCGAACTGCGCCGTCGCCCTCATACGATGACATCTAGCACGGAGATCGGGCGTTGCTAATCCCGCTCGCGTCCGACGCCCTCGACGACCTTCGTCACGCCCTCCAGCCGTATCAGCGCGGCGTCGAGCGTGGCGTCCGACTTGGCGAAGCAGAAGCGCACGACGCTGCGCACGGCGTCTTCGGCATAGAAGGCGGAGACCGGAACGGCCGCCACCCCGTGCTCCGCGACCAGCCGCTCGCAGAAGGCCACGTCGTCATCCACGCCGAGCGGCGCGAGGTCGACGTTGAGGAAATAAGTGCCGCCCGTCGGCAGCACCGCGAAGCCGCGCTCGGACAGCCCCGCGGCGAGCCGGTCGCGCGAGCGCTGCAGGGCGGCCCGCATCCCGTCGAAATGGGCGGCCGGCTTGCCGAGCCCGTAGGCGACGGCGCTCTGCAGGTTCGGCGGCGTCGTGAAGGTGAGGAACTGGTGGGCCTTGCTCAACACGCCCATGAGCCCCGGCGGCGCCACCACGAAGCCCACCTTCCAGCCCGTCAGCCCGAAGATCTTCCCGGCCGAGCCGATCTTCACCGTGCGCTCCGCCATGCCGGGCAGGCTCGCCATCGGCACGTGTTCGGCGCCCTCGAAGGTGATGTGCTCCCAGACCTCGTCGCAGAGCGCCACGGCGTCGTGCCGGACGCAGAACCGCGCCAGCCGGGCGAGCGCGTCGCGCGGGACGACCGTGCCCGAGGGGTTGAGGGGCGAGTTGAGCAGCACGACGCGGGTCCTGGGCGAGAAGGCGCGGGCGAGGTCCTCGTCGCTGAAGCTCCAGTGCGGCGGTTTCAGCGTGACGAAGCGCGGGACCCCGCCGGCCCGGCGGACGAGCGGCAGGTAGGCGTCGTACATCGGCTGGAACAGGACCACCTCGTCGCCGGGCCGGATCAGCGCCAGGAGGGCCCCGGCCAGCGCCTCGGTGGCGCCCGACGTCACCATCACGTCCTCGGCCGAGATGCGCATGTTCTGGAACAGCGCGTAATGGTCCGCCACGGCCTGGCGCAGGTCCGGCAAGCCCATCAGGGGCGGATATTGGTTCCAGCCGTCCAGCACGGCCGCGGCGGCGGCCTGCCTGACGTCGAGGGGTCCGGGGTCCTCCGGGAAGCCCTGCCCGAGGTTGACGGCGCCGTGCCGGCGGGCGAGGCGCGACATGGTCTCGAAGACCGTGGTGGGCAGGTCGGCGAAGACGGGGTTCAAGAGCGGGCTCGCGGACGGCACGAAGGCAGCGATCTTGTCGCATTTCGGGAGGCGTTCCGGCCAGTGCACGCCGTCGAGTCGTTGACCCTACGGCAAGGACGCCGCCGATCGTCGGACTGATCGCATTGCGGGACGCCGGGGAAGGGCGTAATCTGACAAATGCATGCCGCGCCCGGAGTATGCGGGCCGATCCGCCCCGCAGCGGGTCGGGAGGGTCCGGATTTGCTCCTGCTGACGGATCGATTGAGCACTGCGTCTCGCTTAAAGCAAGTCCTCGGGGACGTCGAGCACTGCGTCGTCCTGTCGCCTGGACAGGGGTCGGGCCCGTCCGGGGACCATTCGGTCATCCTCGTCGACCTCGCGTTGGAGGCGCCGGCCGCCCTGGCGGCGGCCCAGGCCGTGTTGGCCCATCACAGGCCCGGCCCTCCCGTGCCCGTGCTGCACCTCTCCCGCCAGGCGGGCGAGGCCGCCATGACCCAGGGACAGGCGATCGGGGCGACCGCGGTCCTGCCGCACGATGCCTCCGACGCCCAGATCCTGTTCACCGTCCGGCGCCTCGCCGAATCGTGGCGCGTCACCAGGCGACGGGCCGCTCCGGCCGCGGCTCCGGCGGTCGCGGCGCATGTCCAAGAGGCCGGTGCGGCCTTCGCCGACCTGTTCGACGCCTCGCGGCGGGGCAGGCCCTTGACGGCGGCCGATCTCGAGCAGGGCGCCAACGCCGTGATGGCAGCCGTCGCGGCGGGGCGGATCGGCGTCTGGCTCGACGTGGTCCGCGCCTACGACGACATCACCTACCAGCATTGCCTTCTCGTGGCCGGGCTCGCCGCGGCCTTCTCGGTGAGGCTCGGGATGACGATGAAAGGGCAGCGTCTCATCGCCCAGGCCGCCCTCGTCCACGACATCGGCAAGGCCCACGTCCCGCTCGCCATCCTCAACAAGGCGGGGCCTCTGTCGGCGAGCGAGATGGCTCTCATGCGGCTGCACCCGGCCGCCGGCCACGACATGCTGACCCGGCAGGGCGGCTTCGACCCCCAGCTGCTCGACATCGTGCGCCACCATCACGAATACGTGGACGGCTCGGGCTATCCCGACGGTCTGCGCGGCGACGAAATCTCCGCCCTGGTGCGGCTCGTGACGATCTGCGACATCTACGCGGCCATGATCGAGCGGCGCTCCTACAAGCCGGCCCGTCCACCCGACGTCGCCTTCGCGGTCCTGGTCGACATGGGCTCCAAGCTCGACGTCGGCCTCGTCAAGGTGTTCCAGAGCGTGATCGGGGAAGCCTGACGGACCCACAGACCGAAGCTGGCCTGTGTCGGCGACAGCCCGAAATAAGATACCGCATCGGCCTGTCGCCGACGAATCCCTGCGCTCTCGCCCGAGACGTCACGGCCTCGACGCGCCGTCGACCGCCGCGGCGGCCCGTCCACCGCCCCGCATGACCTCGCCCATGACGGCGACCCCGGCCGCCCCGGCCGCCAGGCACGACGGCGCCCCGGCGGCCGTCACGCCGCCGAGCGCCAGCACCGGCAGGCCGAGCGACGCCGCCGCCCGCAGGGTCTCGAGCCCGAGCGCCGGCCCGTAGCCCGGCTTGCTCGCCGAGGCGAAGACGGGGCTCAGCGTCGCGTAATCGGCACCGGCGTCCCGGGCCGCGCGGACCTCGGCGGGCGAATGGGCCGACACGCCGATCAGGGCCGCGGCACCGAGCCTGCGCCGCGCCGCGCCGACGTCGTCCCCGGCGCCGAGCTGCACGCCCGCCCCGCACGCCGCCGCCAGCGCCGTGTCGGCCCCGACCGTCAGCCGCCCGCCGTGGCGCGCGATGCGCGCCGCGAGATCGATCGCGAGCACGCGCCGCTGGCCCGCCGGCAGGTCCCTGTCGCGGAGCCAGACCCAACGGACACCGGCGTCGAGCACCTCGTCGATCAGCTCCGGCAACGGCCGCGCCGCCTGGTGCCGGTCGGTCACGATCAGGACGCGCCCCGGCAGCGGCGGGGTCCGCGGCGTCACGACCCGACGAGGCCCATCTGCGGGCTCGACGGCTCGGCGCGGCGGCGGGCCGGGATACGGCCGGCGCGGTGGGCGAGGCGCCCGGCGGCGACGCCGTGGCGGAAGGCGCGGGCCATCAGCACGGGGTCGTCGGCCTTCGACACGGCCGTGTTCAGCAGCACCGCCGCGGCGCCGAGTTCCATGGCGACGGCGGCGTCCGACGCGGTGCCGAGCCCGGCATCGACGATCACCGGGACGGGCGAGCGCCGGCACAGATGCTCCAGCAGCGCCGCATCGGACACGCCGAGGCCCGAGCCGATCAGCGAGCCCAGCGGCATGACGGCGGCGGCGCCGCGGTCGGCCAAGCGCTGGCACAGGACGGGATCGGAGAAGCAGTAGGGCAGGACGGTGAAGCCGAGCGCGACGAGCTGCTCCGTCGCCTTGAGGAGCTCGGCGGCGTCGGGGTAGAGGGTCTCGCGGTCGCCGATGACCTCGAGCTTGACCCAATCGGTGCCGAGCGCCTCGCGGCCGAGCTCGGCGGTGAGGACGGCGTCCCGCGCCGTCTCGCAGCCCGCGGTGTTGGGCAGGAAGCGCAGGCCCTTCAGCAGCCCCACGGTGTCGGAGCCGTGGCCGGCGAGCGAGATCCGGCGCACCGACACCGTGACCATGTCGCAGCCCGAGGCCGCGACCGCGTCCGCCATGATGCGCTGCGTCGGATAGCCGGCCGTGCCCAGGATCAGCCGCGAGCCGAAGCTCTGCCCCGCGATCACCAGCGCGTCGTCGTGGTCGGCCATCGCTCACCCTCCCGCCACGGCGCGGATGATCTCCACCCGGTCGCCGTCCTCGACCAATGTGTCGTCCCAGCGCGTCGCCCGCACCACTTCGCCGTTCAGCGCGATGGCGAAGCCGCGCCGCGACGGCGGTTCGAGATGCTCGGTCTCGGCCGCCCACAGCGCCGCCAGAGTGCGGGCCTCCGTGTCGCGGTCCTCGCCATTGACCGTCAGTTTCATCGGCCGACCTCCGAGCGTCCGAAGCGGCCGATGCCGAACCCGGCCGCGGCGCCCGCGACCGCGCCCTCCACGATCAGCGATTCCAGGGCCCGCGCCGTCACGGGCGCCAGCAGATAGCCGTTGCGGTGGTGGCCCGCCGCGAAGGCGAGGCCCGGCACGGCGCTCGCGCCGAGCGCCGGCGCGTCGTCCTCGGTGGTGGGGCGGAACCCCGCCCACACGCCCTCGACCGCCATCTCCTCCACGCCCGGCAGCACGCGCCGCACCCCCTCGAGCAGGGCGTAGAGCCCCCCCGCCGTGACATGGGCGTCGAAGCCCGCCTCTTCCACGGTGGCGCCGACGATCATGCGCCCGTCCGACTTCGGCGCGATGTGGACCTCGGCGGTCCAGACCACGTGATCGACCGGCAGCGGCTGGTTGCGGCCGAACCGCGGGCGCGCCCGCAGCGCGATGGACTGCCCCTTCAAGGGTCGCAGCGGCAGGTGCAGCGCTTCGGGCAGCAGGCCGCCCACGGCCGCGGCGGCGCCGCTCGCCATCACGACCGTGCCGGCGCGGCAGGTCCGGCCGCCGGCGACGACGCCGGTGATGGCCCCGCCCGACCCGTCGAGGCGTTCGGCCGTCGCGCCCTCGACCAGGATCCCGCCGCGCGCCAGGAAGGCCGCGCGCAGCGCCGCCAGGGTGAGACGCGGGTCGACCTGATGGTCGCCGGGGCAGAAGATGCCGCCCGACACGTTGGGCCGCAGGCCGGGTTCGAGGTCGAGCACGGCGGAGGCGCTCAGCCAGCGGGCGTCGAGCCCGGCCCGGAGCTGGAGCGCGTGGCGGGCACGCAGGCGTTCCACCTCGTCGCGGCCGACCGCCACCACGAGCGTGCCGGTCTCCCGATAGTCGATGGCGATGCCGGCGTCGGCTTCGAGGTCGTCGCGGAAGGTCGGCCAGAGTGCGAGGCTCTCGCGGCAGAGCGCCAGGAGCGCGTCGCCGCCGGGCTCGTGCTCGGCCCCGGCCGCCAGCATGCCGGTGGCGGCCGAACTCGTGCCGCCGCCCGCCGGTCCCGCGTCGAAGACCGCGACGGCGAGGCCGCGGCGGGCGAGCCGCCAGCCGACCGACAGGCCGATCACGCCGCCGCCCACCACGGCGACGTCGACGCGCTCCGGCACGGCGGGCGACGCCATCGGGGCGGGATGGGGCGGGGCCGCGAGGCTGTGGAACAGGACGGGCGCACCCGTCATGGCGGACTCTCCCTCAGGCGCCGGGCGGGGCGGGGAGACCGGCGATCGCGACGAGGCTGGCCGGTTCCATTCCCTACGCCGGTGCGAACCGGATCAGGTTCTATGGATACCCGCGCCGCCTGGAGGACCAGGCCCAGCGGTGTCTCAGCCCCTTGCCGGGGATCTCCGTGGAACGAGGACTGAGATGGAGGACGGGAGGGCGGGGGTCAAGACGGCATGCCGTCCGCAGGGTCGGGGCCGGCGGCTTCGCGCGACCCTCGGCCGATCGCCGCCCGGGTCGCGTCGTGCCACATGCGGATCAGGCGGCGTGGGCCACCAGGGCTTTGGCGCCATGCAGTGAGCCTTCCCCATCCCACAGGGTGGCCGGCACCGCGCCGCAGGGGTCTTCGAGGCAATAGCCGAGGTAGCGCTTGGATTCGATCGGGTCGTAGCCGAGCTTGGCGCGAAGTTTTGCAGCTTCTTCCGGAGCTTCGACACGTGGCTCTCCACCACGTTCTCCTCGATATTCTCGTCGAAGATGCCGTAGATGGCGTTGAAGATCTGGGTCTTCGACACGCGGCGGCCGCGGTTCTTGACCAGGTATTCGAGGATGCGACGCTCGCGGCGCGGCAGCAGGAAGGCCTCGCCGCGGATCTCGGGGTCGCGGCCGTCGAAGAAGACGCGGATCTCGCCCACCGCGACGTCGTCCTTCATGGCGGCGCCGGCCGCGACGCGGCGGCGGATGGCGTCGATGCGGGCGAGGAGTTCGCGCACGTGGATGGGCTTGCGGACCACGTCGTCGAAGCCGGCCGCGAAGAGGTCCAGCGTCTGTTCGAGCGACTGCGTCTCGTTGATGGCGATGATCGGGGCGCCCGAGCGCTCGCGGATCCACCCGGGATAGCTCGACCGGTCGCGGCAATTGCCGATGAGGAAGGCCTCGACGGCCTGCAGGTCGTGATCCGCCACGGTCTCGATCCAGCCCCGGAAGTCGGTCGGGCAGAACCCGGTCGAGCACACGCCCTCGGACTTGAACCCGCCGGCGTAACCGACCGCCACGATTTCCCGGTCGTCGATCAGAATCAGCATCGAAGGCTTCCTTCATCTCGGGGGGGAGCGGACCCGTCGTCCGGCGTCGCTCACCATTCGTTCACCAACTTCGTCAATTTTTATGCCCGGGATGCTTAATAAAGTGTTTCGCCGCGGCGGCTTTCCGTCCTGTAACGACCTCTGGATCGCGTCGCCTCCCAAGCAATCTTTCCCGATATCGGAGGTAAGGAATCGTTCATCATTTCTCCCGGCGAGATGATTCGCCGAGTGCCGTCGGTCGATACGGGATCGACTAAACCAAGAGACGAGTGACGACCCCCGACTACTCAGATCGAGACTTGGTCCCTGGGCGCTCTGTGTTGATCTGAAATGGATCAGATCGGCGGCATGAGGGAGCCGAACAGCCCCGTGCAAGGTTGGGCCGGCAAGGTCGGACACGTTCTGAACCACGAGCCGGGGAGTGTCGCCGTGGAACCCATCCACCTGTTCGATCTCGCCGGCCGGCAGGCCCGCTGGCTGTCGACGGACCAGTCCGTCATCGCCTCCAACGTCGCCAATGCGTCGACGCCGGGCTACCGGGCCAAATCCGTGCAACCCTTCACCGACGTCCTCGACAAGACCGGGCTGCAGCTCGTCTCGACGGACCCGGGCCACCTCTCGCTCGACCCGATGCAGGCCCAGGCGGCCGCCATCAAGGAGGAGAGCCCGTGGGAGGTGACCGAATCCGGCAACTCGGTCAGCCTCGAGCAGGAACTGATCAAGGCCGGCGACGTGAACCGCGCCTATTCGCTGAACACCGGCATCGTGAGGAGCTTCCACGCCATGCTGATGTCGGCGGTGAAGAGCTGAGGCGGCGGTGATGATCGATGCCCTTCAGGCGGCGTTGCGCGTCGCGGGATCCGGCCTGTCGGCGCAGTCGGCGCGCCTGCGCGTCGTGTCCGAGAACCTCGCCAACGCCCAATCGACCGGCGCGACGCCCGGCGCCGACCCCTACCGCCGCAAGACCATCACGTTCGAGAACACCTTCGACCAGGTCGCCGGCCAGGACGTGGTGGCGGTGAAGTCCATCGGCGAGGACCCGTCGGAGTTCCAGATCACCCAGGATCCCGGCAATCCCGCCGCCGACAGCAAGGGCGCCGTCAAGACGCCCAACGTCAACATGATCTCCGAGATGAGCGACATGCGGGAGGCTAATCGCTCCTACGAAGCCGACCTGCAGGTCATCAAGCAATCGCGCGACCTGATCACCATGACCATCGACCTCCTGAAAGGCACCCCATGATCGTCGCGGCCCTCCCCCTCGTCGGCTCCGCCCTGTCGTCCCTGGCCCCCTCGCTCGGCACGGCCGCCTCGGCGGCGGCGACCTCGGCCGCCTCGGCCGGCGGCGATTTCAGCTCCGTCCTGTCCCAGGTCTCGGGCGACGCCGTGAAGAAGATGAAGGCCGCCGAGGCCGCCTCGATCTCGGGCATCGAGGGCAAGACCAACGCCCAGGACGTCGTCCAGTCGGTGATGTCGGCCCAGGAATCGCTCCAGACCGCACTGGCGGTCCGCGACAAGGCGGTGTCGGCCTTCCAGGAGATCACCCGCATGTCGATCTGACGACGCGCGGGGACATTTCGCGCCGGGCCCGACGGACGGGCGGCCCGGCATCCGTAACGAGTTTCGACAACGAGCCTCAAGCGGCCCCTCGGGGCGCGCCGGCTCCGGGGACCCCTGAATGCGCGCCCTTGCGATCGCCGCCACCGGCATGGCTGCCCAGCAGACCAACGTCGAAGTCATCGCCAACAACCTGGCCAACATCAACACGACGGGCTTCAAGCGCGGCAAGGCGGAATTCTCCGACCTGATGTACGAGGCCGAGCGCCTGCAGGGCGTGTCGAACCGCGGCACCGGCAACACCATCCCCGAAGGCGCGCAGCTCGGCCTCGGCGTCCGCATGGCGGCGATCCGCAACCTGCAGACGCAGGGGTCGCTGACCAACACGGGCAACACCTTCGATCTCGCCATGCAGGGGCGGGGCTGGTTCCAGCTCACCGGGCCCAACGGCGACACGGTCTACACCCGCGCCGGCGCCTTCAACACCAACGCGACGGGCCAGCTCGTCAGCCTCGACGGCTACGCGGTGAGCCCGGCCATCATCGTGCCGCCGAACAGCACCAACGTGACGATCTCCACCACGGGCGTCGTCACCGCGAGCGTCAACGGCGCCACGACGCCGACCCAGCTCGGGCAGTTGACGGTGGCGAATTTCGCCAACGAGACCGGCCTCGAACACCTCGGCTCCAACATGTTCCAGGAGACGGCCGCCTCCGGCACGGCCGTGGTGGGCGTCCCCGGGGACCCGAGCGTCGGCACCATCAGCCAGGGCTACCTCGAGGCCTCCAACGTCGATCCCGTCAAGGAGATCTCGGACCTGATCTCCGCGCAGCGCGCCTACGAGATGAACTCCAAGGTGATCCAGGCCTGCGACCAGATGGGCTCCACCCTCACCACCGGCACCCGCGCATGACGCTCCGATCCCGCACACCGAGGGCACGCGGCGGCGCGGCGTTGTCGACGGTCGCGGCCGTCCTGGCGCTCGCGGCTCCGGCGGCGGCCAGCCAGTTCGTGCCCGTGCCGGCCGTCGTGATCTATCCCGGCGACGTGATCCGCGACGGCATGCTGGCCGAGGTGGAGATGCCGGACGATTTCGCCGGCCGCGCCGCCGCGGTGCTCGACCGCAACGCCCTGGTCAACAAGACGTCGCGGCGCACGCTGCTGCCGAACCTGCCGATCCCGAAGAATGCCATCGGCGAGCCCAAGGTTGTGTCGTTGAACGCCATGGTGCGGATCGTCTACGCCGAGGCCGGTCTCACCATCTCGACCTACGGCTCGGCGCTCCAGTCGGGGGCGGTCGGCGACGTGATCCCGGTGCGCAACCTCGAGAGCGGCGTCACCGTGTCGGGCACGGTCGGGGGCGACGGCGCCGTCCACGTGGCCAGCGCGGGGCAGGGCTGATGGCTCTGCTCCGCGGCTTCGCCCTCGCGCTCTGCGCCGCCGCGGCGCTCGCGGGCGTCGCCGCCCCGGCCGGCGCCTCCGTCCGCATCAAGGACATCACGACGCTCGGCGGCATGCGCGACAACCAGCTCGTCGGCTACGGCCTCGTGGTGGGGCTGCTCGGCACCGGCGACACGATGCGCAACGCCCCCTTCACCGAACAGGCCGTGCAGTCGATGCTCGACCGCATGGGCGTCAACGTCCGCAACATCCCGCTGCGCAACCGCAACGTCGCCGCCGTGATCGTCACGGCGCAGCTGCCGCCGCTGTCGGGCCGGGGCCAGCCGCTCGACGTGACGGTCTCGTCGCTCGGCGACGCGACGTCGCTGCTGGGCGGCACGCTCGTCATGACGCCGCTGATGGGCGGCGACGGCCAGACCCACGCGGTGGCGCAGGGCGCCGTCTCGGTGTCGGGCTCCTCGGCGCAGGGCGCCGCCGAGAGCTACAGCCAGGGCGTCCCCACGGCCGGCCGCATCGCCAACGGCGCCGTCGTGGAGCGCGAGGCGCCGGGCTCCTTCGGGCCGGGCGGCGCGCTGGTGCTGGAACTGAAGAACCCCGATTTCAAGACGGCCGTGCGGGTCGCCGACGCCGTCAACACCTACGCCCGCCAGCACTTCCACACGCGCGCCGCCCACGAGGAGGACCTGCGCCGCGTGACGCTGTTCTGCCCGCCGGGCATCGGCGCCACGCGCTTCATGTCGGAGATCGGCGACCTCACGGTCGACCCCGACGTGCCGGCGCGGGTCGTCATCGACGAGCGCACCGGGACGGTGGTGATCGGCGAGGACGTGCAGATCTCCACCGTGGCGGTGACGCACGGCAGCCTCACGGTGCGTATCACCGAGACGCCCCAGGTGTCCCAGCCGGCCCCGCTGTCGGGCGGCAAGACCCAGGTCGTGCCCTCGACCGCCATCGCGTCGAACGAGGCCAAGGGCACGCTGGAGATCCTGCACGGCACGACGCTGAAGACGCTGGTCAACGGCCTGAACCAGATCGGGCTGAAGCCCTCGGGCATCATCGCCATCCTGCAGGCCATAAAGTCGGCCGGGGCTCTCCAGGCCGATCTCGTCGCGCAGTGATCCTTTCGCGCCGCCCTGCGAGCACAGGTTGTTAACCGCCGGACCTCTACTCTCGTTCAAGATGATCGATTGAAGCGGATCTCGTCGGCGATGGCATTCGATCCCGTCACGTTGCTCACGATCTCCGTGATGGTCCTGTTCGCCCTGGGCGCCATGATGCTGCAGGCGTCGCGCGGCGATCAGGTCTCGAACCTGCTGCGCTGGTCCGGCGCGGCCTTCCTGTGCCTCGGCCTGGGGTTCATCCTGGTGCTCTCCGCCCCGACCGACATCCACGCCCCCGTGCGGGTGATCGGCGGTGCCGCCCTGACGCTGCCCTACGGCCTGCTGTGGGGCGCGGCCCGTCGCTTCGATCGGCGCCCGGCCCCGTTCGAGGCCGTCGTGGCGGGTGCGCTGGCCTGGCTCGTCGCCGCGTCGGTCTTCGACCTGTCCCTGTCCTGGCGGGTCGGCCTCACGTCGGCCATCGTGGCGGCCTACAGCGCCGCGACCGCCTGGGAGCACCGGCGGGGCGACGGCGCGGCCGACCGTGGAGACCTCTCGTCGCAGCGCTGGGCCTCCCGGATCTTCGCCGCCCACGGCGGGTTCTTCGTCCTCCGAGCCGTCCTGGGTGCGACGCTGGGCCTGGCGGACCGGGATCCCCGGGTCACGCAGCTCTGGGGCGGCGTGCTCGGCCTCGAGACGGTGCTGGTCGCGGTGCTCGTCGGCGTGGTGTCGACCGTGATGAGCCGCGAGCGCACCGACGAACTTCACCGCCGCGAGGCGCTCGAAGACGTGCTGACCGGCATCGGCAATCGCCGTGCGCTGGCCCGGTCGGGCGCGCCGCTCCTGGCGGCCTGCCGCCGCTCGGGTCGGCCGGCGGCGCTGCTCCTGATGGACCTCGACCATTTCAAGCTCGTCAACGATCGCCACGGCCACCCGGTCGGCGACCAGGTGCTGGTCGCCTTCGCCCGGCTGGCGCACGACTATCTCCCGCCGACGAGCCTCGTGTGCCGCTTGGGTGGCGAGGAGTTCGCCGCCGTCCTGCCCGGTGCCGACGCCGGGCGGGCCCGGGCCGTCGCTGAGGAGATCCGCGCCCTCTTCGCCCATCTCGTGCTCGACGGTCCGGAAGGCCCCGTGCAGACCACGGTGAGCATCGGCGTCGCCCATCTGGCGCCGGAACCCGCGCCGGAGGGCGACATCGTCGACCTTCTCGCCCGGGCCGACCTCCGCCTCTATGCCGCGAAGCGCGGCGGCCGCGACCGCGTGATGGCCGAGGACGGCGCAGCAGCCGAGGACGATGCCGACCCCGTCGACCGCTCGGCTCCGGAGGTCGGGCAGCGCTCGGCCGCCTGAAGCGGCGCCGGTCCTCCTCCCGAGGGAGACGGCCAGCCCGCCTCGCCCGGCACCGAACTTGCTCGGCTCCGCGCGCGCCCGCAGCACCCGGAACGACGACCCATGGCCATCCTGAACCGCATCGCCGCTTTCGAATCCGACATGACGGCGTGGCGACGCGACCTCCACCGCCACCCGGAACTCGCCTTCGCCGAGCACCGCACCAGCGCGATGATCCAGGAGAAGCTCGGGAGTTTCGGCGTCGACGCGGTGCTGACGGGCTTCGCCGGCACGGGCGTCGTGGGGGTGATCCACGGCCGCGAGAAGGGGCCGGAGGCGATCGGGCTCCGCGCCGACATCGACGCCCTGCCGATCGTCGAGGCGACGGGCCTCCCCTACGCGTCGGCGACCCCCGGCGTCATGCACGCCTGCGGCCACGACGGGCACACCGCCATGCTGCTCGGCGCCGCGCGCTACCTCGCCGAGACGCGCAACTTCGCCGGCACCGTCTACGCGATCTTCCAGCCCGCGGAAGAGCAGGGCGGCGGCGGCGAGGTCATGGTCAGGGACGGGCTCTTCGAGCGCTGCCCGATGGACCGCGTCTTCGGGATGCACAATTGGCCGAGCGAGCCCGCCGGCACGTTCAACTGGCGCGTCGGCCCCACCATGGCGGCGGTGGCGAACCTGTCGATCACGGTCCGGGGCAAGGGCGCCCACGGGGCCCAGCCGCACAACGGCGTCGACCCGATCGTGGTGTCGGGCGCCATCGTGTCGGCGCTGCAGTCGGTCGTGGCCCGCAACGTGCGGCCGACCGAGAGCGCCGTCCTCACCATCGCCGAGATCAAGGGCGGCAACGCCTTCAACGTGATCCCCTCGGAGGTGACGATGCGGGGCACGGCGCGGTGGTTCAAGCCGGCCGTCGGCGACCTCCTCGAAGAGGCCTTCGGCCGCATCGTGCGGGCCACCGCCGAGGCCTACGGCGCCGAGGCCGAGGCGCATTTCGCCCGCACCTACCCGGCCCTCGTCAACGACGCCGGATCGACCGCGTTGGCCTGCCGGGCCGCCGAGGCGGTGGTGGGGCCGGACAAGGTGCGGGAGATGGAGCATCCCACCATGGGGGGCGAGGACTTCTCCTTCATGCTCGACGCCAAGAGCGGCGCCTACCTCATGCTGGGCGCCGCCAAGGGCGACCACGACCCGCAGGTCCACCACCCGGCCTACGATTTCAACGACGCCGTGCTGACGACGGGCGCGAGCTACTGGGCCACGCTGGCCGAGCAGCTGCTGCCGCGGCGGGAGACGTAGGATCGGGCACCGGCCGGCCCTCGAGTGATAGGCGTTTCGGGTGGGAAGCAGAACTGGTGCTGTCGCGCCCGCTTGGGAACAAGCTGACGTTCCCTTTGAGTCGCTGCCCGGCCGTTCCGTCCGGGAAGCGCCTGTGATGGCAGTGGGGCGCGCAACGACCGGGGTCATGGAACGATCGGGCTTTTCGACCACCTCATCCGATCCAACGCCGAAAAACCGCCAAGTCGATGTTACCACCGCAAAGCACGACGCCAACCCGGCGCCCAGCCTGAGCATCGCTTTCCGCCATCAGCGCAGCGAGCGGTGCCGCGCCGGCGCCTTCGGCGAGATTGTGCGTATCGGTCCAATAGGCCCGTACCGCCATACCGACCTCATCGTCGGTCACGGTCACGGTCACGATCCGCGATGCGCCTTGCCTTATGATGGCGAGCGCGTCCGGATGGGGAATGCGCACTGCGAGGCCGTCCGCCATGGTGTCGGCCGTATCGAGGCGCACGAGCCGGCCCTCGTCAAACGAACGCGCGTAGGCCGGAGCATGTGCGCTCTGCACACCGACGATTTCAGTCTCGATCCCGAGGAGATCGCGGGCGAGGATCGCGCCGCAGATACCCGAACCCATACCGATCGGCACGTACAGCACGTCGAGCGGAGGGGCATTGCGGAAGAACTCCAGAGCCCACGTGGCGACGCCCAACACCAGATCGCGGTGAAAGGACGGCGCGAACCACAGTCCGCCGTCTTCAGCCAGTCGCTCCGCCTCCTCGCGTGCAGTATCGAAATCCGCACCATGCTCAATCAGGTGAGCACCGAGTGCGCGTATCGCGGCGTTCTTCTCGGGGCTGTTGCCATGTGGAACCACGATAGTGACGGGTAATCCGAATTTTCGTCCTGCGAAGGCGAGCGATTGGCCATGGTTGCCGCGCGTGGCGGAGATCAGGCCGTTCGACGCAGTTCCATCGCGGGCGAGACGCTCGACATGAATCAGCCCACCACGGATCTTGAACGCGCCGGTCGGCGTATGATTCTCATGCTTGACCCATGTTTCGGTGCCGATCCTCTCGGTCAGTAGCGGCCACGCGTATTGCGGTGTTCCAGCGAAGACGCCGTGAACCTTGTCCTGCGCATTCTCCAGTTCCTGTAACGAAAACATATGCCGCCTTCTCCGCGTCGGTTGATCCAGCTTCGATCCAACCCCTTCGACGATAGGACGGTCGTCAGATGAGATATTGGACGGATTGCACATGACGCAGCCGGTCAGACGTTTGGAGATCGACGGGTTCGTAGCGGAGCTGTGGCCCAAGGCCGCCTATGAGGTGCAAGGTCCGAGCGCCCAGGCGGTCATCGGGTTCGCCTTCGAGGAGCAGACCGGGGTGGATGCGATCGGGGATCGAAATGCGGGCAGGTTTTGTCGGAAGGCGAACACGCTGTCCTGGTTGCCACCCGACTGCCCGGTCTTCTCCTGTTCGGACGATGGCGGCGAGTATCTTACGATCCATGGCATGCCATCCATGATGATCGGGCATTCGGGAGCAGGACAGCGTCCACTCAATGACATCATCGATGCCGAAGCAGTGAATGCAGCATTTTCTCTACGGCGAGTTCTGATGTCCAGAATGGTCGATGCTGCTCATGAACTGCATATCCTTACTGCCGTCCTGCTTCATCGTTCGAGTGGTGCCGAGATCGCACCGAGTTGGCTGACCGCCTCTCGTCTCAAGAGGATCGACGAATGCATCGACCTACACATGCATGAACCGTTGGACCTTGCAAGATTGTCAGCGGAGTTGGATCTCTCCGTTGGTTTCTTCGTCAAGGCGTTTCGGCAAAGTGTCGGCATGACCCCGCATCGCTACGTGATGGAGAGGCGACTAGCTCGAGCCAGGATGTTTCTGTCAGTCAATCGCTCTATAGCAGCAGTGTCCGCCGAGTGTGGTTTCACCGATCAGTCGCATCTCACGCGATCGATGAAGCGTGTGATCGGCATTACACCCTCGGCTTGTCGTCCCACGACAAAGCGATACGCGCCGTCCTCACCATCGCCGAGATCAAGGACGGCAACGCCCTCAACGTGATCCCCTCGGAGGTGACGATGCGGGGCGCGGCGCGGTGGTTCAAGCCGGCCGTCGACCGCGTTGGCCTGCCGGGCCGCCGAGGCGGTGGTGGGGCCGGACCATGGGGGGCGAGGACTTCTCCTTCATGCTCGACGCCTACCTCATGCTGGGCGCCGCCAAGGGCGACCACGACCCGCAGGTCCACCACCCGGCCTACGATTTCAACGACGCCGCGCTGACGACGGGCGCGAGCTACTGGGCCACGCTGGCCGAGCAGCTGCTGCCGCGGCGGGGAGCGTGACGGTCAGTCGACGCGGGCGAAGGCGGGTTCGAGCCGTCTGATCGTGTCGCGGTCGACCCCCCGATCGCGCAGCCACGAGCCCGCATAGGCGAACTCGCCGACCCGCGCCGCCCCGGGGGCGCCGGACAGGCGGTAGCGCCCGACGAGCCGCGACGTGCCGTCGGGCAGCCTCGCATGGACGTAGACGCCGGCGCCGGCCCGGTCAGAGGTCGTCAAGGTCGACCTCCTCCTTGCGCCGCCTCACCCGCCGCGGCAGGCGACCCACCTCGAGAGCGGCCGCGATGCCGTCGTTCTCCGGCCGCAGGGCCTCCCGCACGGGGTCGAGCGACCCGAGCACCCAGAGGGTCGTCGCCACGATGCCCCAGGACACGCCGGGGTCGCCGGTCTCGAGCTTGCGCAGGGTCGGGAGCGAGATCCCGACGCGGCCCGCGAGATCGCCCGCCGTCATCCGGCGACGGAGGCGGGCAGCCCTGACGGAGCGGCCGATCTCGCCCAAGGCGTCGACGACCTGCTGAGGCTCACGAGGGACGGCGTCGGGGAGGGCCATGAAAGTATGATGCCACTATCTCCGCCTCAGGTGAAATGATCGTTGCACCTCAGTCCTGGTCGACGACCAGTCGGCGGGATCATCTCGACTCTCGCCGCGCCCGTACCGCGATGCCCTCCTCGCCCAGGTCCCAGAACAGCCCCGCCATCAGGGCCAGCCCCTCGCGGGCGACCGAGCCCAGCAGGTGCTCGTCCGGGGCGTGCTGGCCGCAGGCCGGGTAGGAATGCGGCACCCACAGCGTGGGCAGGCCGAGCGTGTCGGCGAAGACGTCGTTGGGCAGCGAGCCGCCGAGGTTCGGCAGCAGCGCCGGCGCGGTCCCGGTGGTCCGCGCCATCGAGGCGAGCGCCCAGCCGACCCAGGGGTCCTCCGGGTCGAGCCGCGTGGCGCCGAGCACCTCGCCCCGCGACGGCCGCACCTCGACGTCGGTCAGCCCGAGCGCGTCGAAGTGGCGGCGCAGGGCCGGCACCAGAGCCTGCCAGTCCGAGCCGACGACGAAGCGCAGCTGCAGCGTCGCCCTGGCCCAGGGCGGGATGGCGTTCTGCGGCGCCTCGGGCGTGCCGGTGAGGAAGGCCAACACTTCCAGGCTGTTCCAACCGAAGACCCGCTCGGCATCGGTCAGTCCGGGCTCGCCCCAGCCCGGGTCGATGGCCGGATCGTCCGGGCCGCCGCCGACCGCGAGGCCCCGGAGCGCGGCACGGACGCTCGGTGGGATCGGCGGCGGCCGCAGCGCCTCGACGAGGATCCGCCCCCGCGTGTCGACCAGCGCCGCGAGCGCCGAGGCCAGCACCGTGCCGGGGTTGCGCAGCAGACCGCCCCAGTTCCCCGAATGGTGGGCGCGGTCGCGCAGCGCGACAGTGAGGTCGACGTTGAAGGCGCCGCGCGATCCCAGGAACAAGGTCGGACGGTCGGCGATGAGACGGGGGCCGTCCGACGCGACCAGCAGGTCGGCCGCGAGCTCCTCCCGTTGGCCCTCGCAGAAGGCCTTGAGCCCCGGCGAGCCCGTCTCCTCGCCCATCTCCATGAGGATCTTGACGTTGAAGCCGAGCCGGCCGCCCCGGGACGCCATCACCCGCTCGAGGGCCAGGAGGCCGATGCCGTGCTGGCCCTTGTTGTCGGCGGTGCCGCGGCCGTACCAGCGGTCGCCCTCGACCGTCACGTCGAAGGGGTCGAGCCCCGGCTGCCACAGGGCGTCCTGGCCCGCGACGGTGTCGCCGTGGCCGTAGATCAGCACCGTCGGCAGGCCGTCGCCCTCGTGGCGCTCCGCCACGAGGAACGGCCCGTACCCGGCGCGGCCGTTCGGATGGATCGTCGAGGTGAAGCCCATCGCGGCGAGGTCCGGCGCGATCCCGTGCCTGAGGTAGGCGTCGAGCGCCGCGAGGTCCGCCTCGCCCTGGCTGACCGAGCGCATCGCCACGCGGCGGCGCAGCAGCGCCAGGAACGTGCCGTCGTCGAAGGCCGCCACCGCCCCCGCGACGGCGGCGTCGCGCGACGCCGCGCTGGGAGTCTGTGAGTGTATCGAGCCGGTGCCTGAATGCCCTCTGGAATCGCTGAGGGATCTTGGCTGGCCTCGAGCCAAATGGGCATCCATTCACGAACGCTCAGGCGATCGACATGGCGAGCGGCGGTTCGACCTCGGGCGGCAGCGGCGACGCATAGCCCTGCGCGCCGACGCGTGCCCGGAGATCGGCCTTGGCGGCGGCGAGGAGCTCCGGGTCGACGAGCAGGGCCGCGGCGGTCGCCGCCATGGCTTTGGCGACCTGCACCATGGCCTTGTGGGCCGCCGGCGCTTTGCCCTGGGCCACCACCTGCCAGGTGTGGAAGGGGGTGCCCATCGCCACCGAGGGGGCGTGAGCCTGGACGGTCGGCACCACCCAGCTCACATCGCCGACGTCGGTCGAGCCGATCGCGGGGTCGCGCTCCGCGTCGAGCGGCACGAGGAAGTCGGCGAGCGGCGCCTTGGTCGGCGCGACGCCGATGGTCTTCCACATCGCCGCGATGGCGCCCTCGCCGAAGGTGCCGCGGATGGCTTGCGCGTAGTCGCGGTCCGCCGCGTCGAAACGGGGCGGCCCGAGCTCCTCCATCACGCCGTGCAGCGTCCGCTCGAGCGGCGTGTTGCCGACGAGGTTCGACACCGCGCTGACGATCCGCACCTCCACCTCGGTCTCGGTCATCAGGGCGGCGCCCCGGGCGATCTTCTTCACCCGCTCGACGAGGTCGAGCATGCCCGGCAGGTCGCGGGCCCGGATCGAGTAGCGCACGCGGGCGTCGGCCTGGACGACGTTGGGGGCGATGCCGCCCGTCTCGAGATAGGCGTAGTGGACGCGCGCGTCGCTCGGCATGTGCTCGCGCATGTAGTTGACCCCGACGTTCATCAGCTCGACGGCGTCGAGCGCCGAGCGGCCGAGGTGGGGCGCCGCGGCGGCGTGGGCGGAGCGGCCCTTGAAGACGAAGTCGGCGCGGGTGTTGGCGAGCGCCAGCGGCGGCGCCACCTCCCAGAAGCTCGAAGGATGCCACGTGATGGCGGCGTCGACGTCGGCGAAGGCGCCGGCCCGCACCAGGAAGGCCTTGGCGGCGCCGCCCTCCTCGGCCGGGCAGCCGTAGTAGCGCACCCGCCCCGGCGTCCCCGTGGCGGCGAGCCAGTCCTTCAACGCGGTGGCGGCGAGGAGCGCCGCCGCGCCGAGGAGGTTGTGCCCGCACCCGTGGCCGTGGCCGCCGGCCGCCACGGGCCGGTGCTCGGCGAGGCCGGCCTCCTGCGAGAGGCCCGGGAGGGCGTCGTATTCCCCCAGGACCGCGATGACGGGGCCGCCCTCGCCCGCCTCGCCCATCAGGGCCGTGGGGATGCCGCCCAGCGCCCGGGTGACGCGAAACCCCTGGTGCTCGAGTTCGGCCCGGTGTTCGGCCGCCGAGCGCGTCTCCGTGTAGCACACCTCCGGCATGCCCCAGACGCGGTCCGACAGGGCGATCAGCCGCTCGCTGTTGAGATCGACGCGGCGCCAGAGGTCGTTGCGATTGTCCATGGCGCCTTCACTCCGAGCCGGGAGTCCATTGGATCCGCGGCGCCCGACGATGTCCAGCGCGCCGCATGCAGGACGGGGGCCGGCCTCCCGGCGCGCATGCCACCGCGCCGGGGCTGGCGCGGGACTTGCCTGACCGGCCCTCCGTGTCATGCTGCGCGCCGAGCGTCGCCGGCCAGAGGTGCCCAATGAACGAGCAGGATCTGCGTGGACTCGTCGCCGAGGTGGAGAACGGGCGCCTGTCGCGCCGGAGCTTCGTCCGGCGGATGATCGCGCTGGGGCTGACGGCGCCGATGGCCGGCATGATGCTGTCCCAGGGTGGCGTCGCCCGTGCCGCCGACGTCCGCGACGGCTACAAGCCCACGAAGGCCGGCGGCGGGGGGCCGCTCAAGCTGCTGTTCTGGCAGGCCCCCACGCTGCTCAACCCGCATTTCGCGATCGGCACCAAGGACCAGGAAGCCTGCCGCATCTTCTACGAGCCGATGGCGGCCTGGGACGACGACGGCGACCTCGTGGCGGTGCTGGCCGCCGAGGTCCCGAGCGTGGCGAACGGCGCCGTGGCGGCGGACGGCAAGTCGGTCGTTTGGAAGCTGAAGCCCGGCATCAAATGGCAGGACGGCCAGCCGCTCACCGCCGACGACCTGGTCTTCACCTGGCAGTTCGCCAAGGACCCCGCGAGCGCCTGCACGACGATCGGCTCCTACCAGGACGTCACGGTGGACAAGGTCGACGACCTGACCATCAAGATGACCTTCTCCAAGCCGACGCCCTTCTGGGCCGATGCCTTCGTGGGCACCTACGGCATGGTTATCCCCCGGCACCTCTTCGCCGACTACATCGGCGCGAAGTCGCGCGACGCGCCCGCCAACCTCCATCCGGTCGGCACCGGCCCCTATTCGTTCGTCGAGTTCCGGCCCGGCGACATGCTGCGCGGCGAGCGCAACACCGCCTACCACCTGCCGAACAGGCCGCATTTCGACACGATCGAGCTCAAGGGCGGCGGCGACGCCGTCTCGGCGGCCCGCGCCGTGCTGCAGACTGGTGAATACGACTACGCCTACAATCTGCAGGTCGAGGACGAGATCCTGAAGCGGCTCGAGGAGGGCGGCAAGGGGCGGATCACGACGGTCTTCGGCAACTACCTCGAATTCGTCCTGCTGAACGCCACCGACCCGACCGTGGAGGTCGACGGCGAGAAATCCTCCCTGACGACGAAGCATTTCGCCTTCTCCGACCCGGCCGTCTGCCGCGCCATGGACGCGCTGCTCGACCGCAAGTCGGTCGCCGGCTTCATCTACGGCCGCACCGGCAAGGCGTCGGGGATCACCATCAACGGCCCGGCCCAATTCGTGTCGAAGACGGTGACCCCCGGCTTCGATGTCGCGAAGGCCAATGCGCTGCTCGACGAGGCCGGCTGGGCCAAGGGCTCCGACGGCATCCGCGCCAAGGACGGCAAGCGGCTCCACTTCCTGTTCCAGACCTCCATCAACGCGCCGCGCCAGAAGACGCAGGCCATCATCAAGCAGGCCGCCGCCAAGGCCGGCATCGAGATCGAGCTGAAGGCGACGCCGGCCTCCGTGTTCTTCTCGTCCGACGTCGCCAACCCCGACACCTACCCGCACTTCTACGCCGACATGGAGATGTACTCGTTCAATGCCACGTCGCCCGACCCCGGCGTGTGGATGCTGCAATATTATGGGCCCCAGGCGGCGCAGAAGTCGAACAAGTGGCAGGGCCGCAACATCGCGCGCTGGCAGAATGCCGAGTTCGACAAGCTCAACGACGGCGCGGCGGTCGAACTCGACCCCGTCAAACGCGCCGCCATGTTCATCCGGATGAACGACCTCGTCGTCTCGGGCAACATCCTGCCGCTCGTCTATCGCGGATCGGTCGCCGGGCTCGGGGCGGCGATGCACGCGCCCCGCAGCGGCTGGGACAACGACATGTGGGCCTTGCCCGACTGGTGGAAGGAGGCGTGACACCGTCCCGCTCATCGCGGAGGTCGGGACCACGCATCCGGGTCGGCGGGGCTGTCGCGCGCCTCCCCTCTGCCTTGTGGAGAGGGGTCGGGGGTGAGGGTCCCTGGCGCGACCGGGAAGGAGTGCCGCGGCACACGCGTCGCGGTCCTTCCAGCGGACCCTCACCCCTAGCCCGTCTCCACGAGGGAGAGGGGGACACGGCCGGTGTCCTGCCACGACCGGCCGCGTCATGACCGGGCGAGCCTAGCCCATGGGCGCCTATCTCCTGCGCCGCCTGCTCGTCGCCGTCCCGAGCCTGCTCGGGATCAGCCTCATCCTGTTCACCGTGCTGGCGCTGGCGCCGGGCGACCCGTTCGGCGAGATGGCGTCCAACCCCAACGTGCCGCCCGCCGTGCGGCTGGCGCTCCGGGCCAAGTTCGGCCTCGACGACCCCGTGATGGTCCGCTACCTCCACTGGCTCGCCGCCATGGCGCAGGGCGACTGGGGCTTCTCCTTCCAGAGCCGGACCGACGTCGCCGGCCTCATCCTAGACCGCGTGCCGACGACGCTCTTTGTGGTCGGCTCCTCGCAGGTGCTGGCGCTGCTGGTGGCGGTGCCGATCGGCATCGCGGCCGCCCTCCGGCCCTATTCGCTCTTCGACAAGGTCGCCAACACGCTGGCGTTCGCGGGATTCTCGCTGCCGACCTTCTTCACCGGGATCCTGTTCATCCTGCTCTTCTCCATCCGGCTGCACTGGCTCCCCTTCGTCTACGACGCCGACATCCAGGCGACGGGCCTGCGATGGTATTGGGAGCACGTGCGGCAGGCCATCATGCCGGTCGCCGTGCTGGGCTTCTTCCAGGCCGCCTCCTACACCCGCTACGTCCGCTCGGCGGTGCTCGACGTGGCGCGGCTCGACTACGTGACGACGGCGCGCGCCAAGGGCCTCGCCGACGGGGTCGTGACGCGACGCCACATCGCCCGCAACGGCCTGATCCCGGTGGTGACCCTGGTGGCGCTGCAGATGCCGGCGGTGTTCGGGGGCGCCATCGTGACCGAGCAGATCTTCCGCGTCCCCGGCATCGGGGCGCTGCTCATTAACGCGATGCTGGCCAACGACACGCCGGTCGTCATGGCGGTGACCTTCGTCTTCGCTTGCCTGGTCGTCCTGTTCAACCTCATCGCGGACCTGCTCTATGGCTGGCTCGACCCCCGCATCTCCTTCGGCTGACGGCGTGTCGACGCTCGACCCCGCCGTGCTCGGGCTCGACCCCGCCCCCGCCGCGACCGGTTCGATGCTCGTCGCGGAGGGCACGGCGGCGCTGGCCGCCGCCTCCCCGGCCCTGGCGGGCGGATCGCCCATCGAGGCTTCCCCACCGCGGCGGCGGTCGAGTGCCGGGGAGATCTGGCACCGGTTCAGCCGCCACCGCTTGGCGGTCCTGAGCACGATCGTGCTGGCGCTCCTGGTGCTCGCCGTCGTGCTCGGGCCCCTCCTGTGGCGGACCGCGATCGACGACATCGACTTCTCGGCCATGCTGCAGGGCCCGAGCGCGGCGCATCCCTTCGGCACCGACGACCTGGGGCAGGACCTCCTCGCCCGGATGATCTCCGGCGGGCGGATCTCGCTCGCCGTCGGCCTCGCCGCCATGAGCGTGGCGATCGTCATCGGCCTCACGGTCGGCAGCCTCGCCGGCATGTCGCGCGGCGCGCTCGGCCCGGTGCTGATGTGGGTCACCGACCTGTTCCTCGCCCTGCCGCAGTTGCCGCTGCTGCTCCTGCTCATCTATCTCTTCCGCGACACGCTGAAGCGCATCTTCGGCATCGAGG
Organism: Lichenihabitans sp.; assembly: GCA_965214345.1. Taxonomy (GTDB): domain Bacteria; phylum Pseudomonadota; class Alphaproteobacteria; order Rhizobiales; family Beijerinckiaceae; genus Lichenihabitans. Next base: position 1,049,630 of record CBDCBJ010000002.1, read on the forward strand.
GCGGGGTGTTCGTGATGATCGTGCTGGTCATCGGGGGCTTGGGCTGGATGCCGGTGGCGCGCCTCGTGCGGGCCCAGTTCCTGTCGCTGCGCGAGAAGGAGTTCGTCGAGGCGGCGCGCTCGCAGGGCGCCACGACGCTCCACCTCGTGCTGCGCCACATCCTGCCGAACGCGCTCGGCCCGGTGATCGTGGCCGGCACCATCGAGGTGTCCTCGGCCATCATCGCCGAATCGACGCTGTCCTTCCTCGGGCTCGGCTTCCCGCCCGACATCCCGACCTGGGGCCGCATCCTCTTCGACGCCAAGGACCACCTCGACGACGCCACCCACTGGGCGCTGTTCCCGGGCGCCGCCATCTTCCTGACCGTGCTGTCCATCAACTTCATCGGCGACGGCCTGCGCGACGCCCTCGACGCGCGGCGGGTCGTGTGAGGGCGCCATGATGGCATTCCCCCATCCGCTCATCCCCGCATCCATGCCAGAGCGAAGTCCCTGACACTTGCGAGGACCGCACCCATGACCACACCCCTCCTCGACGTCCAGGACCTCACCACCGCGTTCCGCCGCGACGGCGCGTGGCGCGAGGTGGTCCACGGCGTGTCGTTCACCGTGAACCCGCGCGAGACGGTGGCGCTCGTGGGCGAATCAGGCTCCGGCAAGAGCGTCAGCGCGCTGTCGGTCATGCGCCTCACCCCGCGCGACGCGTCCCGCATCGGCGGCCGCGTGCTGTTCGAGGGGCGCGACCTGCTGGCGCTGCCCGAGGCCGGGATGCGCCGGATCCGCGGCGACGCCGTCGCCATGGTGTTCCAAGAGCCCATGACGAGCCTCAACCCGGTGCTCACCATCGGCTTCCAGATCGCCGAGGGGCTGATGCTCCACCGGGGCCTCGGCCGCGAAGCCGCCGAGGCCGAGGCGGTGCGGCTGCTCGACCGCGTCCGGATCCCCGCGGCGCGCTCCCGCCTCCACGATTATCCGCACCGGTTCTCGGGCGGCATGCGCCAGCGCGTCGTCATCGCCATGGCGCTGGCCTGCCGGCCGAAGCTGCTCATCGCCGACGAGCCCACGACCGCGCTCGACGTCACCGTCCAGGCCCAGATCCTCGACCTTCTGAAGGAGCTGCAGGACCAGGAGGGCATGGCGGTGCTCTTCATCACCCACGACATGGGCGTGGTGGCGGAGATCGCCGACCGTATGGTGGTGATGCGCCACGGCCGCGCCGTCGAGGCCGGCGACACGGCGGAGATCTTCCGCGGCGCCCGCCACCCCTACACGCGGGCGCTGCTCTCCTCGGTGCCGCGGCTCGGCTCCATGGCGGGCGAGGCGCGGCCGCGGGCCTTCCCCATCGTGTCGACCACCACCGGCGCCGTCGACGTGCCGGCGGAGCTGCCCGACACGGTCGTGGCGAGCGAGAGACCGCTCCTCGAAGTGAGCGGCCTCACCACGCGGTTCGACATCCGCGGCGGGCTGCTGGGCCGCACGCGCGGGCGCGTCCACGCCGTCGAGGGCGTGTCGTTCACCCTCGCGGCGGGCGAGACGCTGGCGCTGGTGGGCGAATCAGGCTGCGGCAAGTCGACGACCGGGCGTTCGGTGCTGCGGTTGATCGAGCCCGTCTCGGGGTCGGTGCTGCTCGACGGCGCCGACGTGCTCAAGCTCGGCCCCGCGGCCCTGCGCGAGCGCCGCAAGCGCATGCAGATGATCTTCCAGGACCCTTTCGCGTCGCTCGATCCGCGCATGACCGTGGGGGCCGCCATCGCCGAGCCCATCCTGCTGAACGGGCTCGGCAGCCGCGGCGAAGCGCGGGAGCGCACCGCCGACCTCCTCGCCCGCGTCGGCCTCACGCCCGACATGGCGGGCCGCTTCCCGCACGAGTTCTCGGGCGGCCAGCGCCAGCGCATCTGCATCGCCCGGGCGCTGGCGGTGCGGCCGCAGCTCATCGTGGCGGACGAGAGCGTCTCGGCCCTCGACGTGTCGGTCAAGGCCCAGGTGGTCAATCTGATGCTGGAGCTGCAGGCGAGCCTCGGCCTGGCGTTCCTGTTCATCAGCCACGACATGGCGGTGGTGGAACGGGTGAGCCACCGCGTGGCCGTCATGTATCTCGGCGAGATCGTCGAGATGGGGCCGCGCGCGGCGATCTTCGGCGACCCGCAACACCCCTACACGCGGCGGCTGCTCGCGGCCGTCCCGGTGCCCGACCCGGCCCGGCGCGGCGCCCGCCACGCCGTGTCGTCCGACGAGATCCGCAACCCGATCCGGGCGCTCGACTACCGTCCGCCCGAACGCCGGTACCGCGAGGTCTCGCCCGGCCACGTGGTCCAGGTGTGGGGCGAGGAGTGGGAGGCGGCGGCGATGGCGGCGGCGTGAGGGTGCTGCGTCATCCGCCCGAGGACGAAGGGGTCCGGATCGGAGGGTCGAGCGAGACGGATAGCGATGGGCTTCCGCGTGATGATGCGACTTCCGGGTGAACCGCTCTCCTCCGCTCATTCCCGCGGAGGCGGGAACCCAGCGCAAGGTGCCGGCCGAAGGCCGACCCCGTCTTTCTGACCGGTGCAGCAAGCCGCGCCCGTACCGTTCTGGCCGCCCTTCGGCCGGCGGTCTTGCGCTGGATTACCGCCTTCGCGGGAACGAGCGGAGGGGGAGAGTGGCGCGTTCAATCCGGCCCCGCCGCGCCGAACCCTTGGAGGAACCGGTCGAGGCAGAGGCCGATGGCGTCGATGGCGTAGCCGCCCTCCTGCACGAGGAGCGTGGGCAGGCCGAGCGCCCGGATTCGCCGGCCGACGGCGTCGAAATCGTCCGCCGACAGGGCGAGGACGCCGATCGGGTCGTCGCGGTGGGCGTCGTAGCCGAGCGCCACCACCAGCGCCTCGGCCCCGAAGGACCGCACCCGCGCCGCCGCCGCGTCGAGCGCGGCCAGCATCGCGTCGCCGCCGGCGCCGTGCGGCAGCGGCAGGTTGATGTTGAAGCCGAGCCCGGCGCCGTGGCCGGCCTCGGCGGGGTAGCCCGTGAAGAACGGGTAATAGTCGGCCGGGTCGGCGTGGATCGAGACGGTCAGCACGTCCGGGCTGCCGTAGAAGATCTGCTGCGTGCCGTCGCCGTGGTGGGCGTCGACGTCGAGGATCGCGACCCGGGCGAAGCGCCCGCGCAGCCGCTCGGCCGCCACGGCGGTGTTGTTGACGTAGCAGAATCCCGTGGCGCGGTCGGTGCGGGCGTGGTGGCCGGAGGGCCGGCAGAGCGCGTAGACGGCCGCCTCCCCGGCCAGCACCGCATCGGCGGCCGAGACGGCGGTCTCGCAGGAGCGCAGGATCGAGGTCCAGCTCCGCGGTCCCATCGGCACCGACAGGTCGCCGAGGTACCAGCCCGCCTGCCCGACGAGCCCCCGCGCCGGGCAGTCCGGCCGCGTTGCGTCCTCGACCCGCCCGCTCCAGTAGGGGAACGTGTTGGGCCACACCTCCGGGCCGGGATCCGGCAGCGCCGACCACCGGTCCCAGGCGGTCTCCAGGAACCGCAGGTAGGCGGCCGTGTGGACCGCGAGCGCCGGGGCGATGCCGTGTTCGGCGGGCCGCTCGGGCGTGATGCCGTGGCGGGCGAGGGCGCCGAGCAGCTTGGCGGTGCGGACCGGCAGGTCCCTCACCGGGACGATCCGGCCGAAGCGCATGGACTGCCGAGGCGCGTGGAGCGCCTGATCGGGATGGTAGAAGGCGCGCACCGGCTCTCCCTCGCGGCGGATGTCCGCGGACCGTCCTATCCCACGCCGGCGGCGCGCGACACCCGGCGCCGCGTCCGTCGACGCGCCGGATCGGTCCGGGCTTGACGCCGGGGCGGCGCCGGGCGATCCGGATCCCGAAGGCGGCCTCGTCGTCCCGGCCCGCCGCCATCCCGGAGGGCAGGCGTGACATCATCCGATCGGCCGCCCCTCCGGCCGCCCACGCACCGCCGCGAGGCGCGCGGCCCATGACGCCCCCGCACATCGCCCGGGCGGTCGAGGGCCGCCGCATGCCCTGGAAGAACGGCGGCGGCGAGACGATCGAATTGCTGGTCCATCCGGCCGGCGCCGACATGGACGCCTTCGACTGGCGGATCAGCCTGGCGCGCGTGGCGGCGGACGGGCCGTTCTCGGCCTTTCCAGGCGTCGACCGCACGCTGACGATCCTCGACGGGGAGGGGCTGGAGCTCTCGGTCGGCGCCGGCGCGCCGATGCGGCTGACACCCGCCTCGGCCCCCTTCGCGTTCCCGGCCGATGCGGCCTGCACCGGGCGCCTCCTCGCCGGCCCGGTGACGGACCTCAACGTCATGACGCGGCGGGGCCGCTTCGCCCACCACGTCGACAGCCTCGTCCTCGCCGGGCCGACGCGACTCGCGAGCCACGTCGGCACGGCGGTCGTGTTCTGCCGCGATGGCGAAGTCGCGCTCGCCGGTGCCGCCATGGCGGGTGTGATCCCGAGCAGGATGATGGGGGTGCTCCCACATCATCCTGCTCATCCCCACGGGAAGGAGAAGGTGAGTTGCGTGGGAGAACCCACGCCACTCACCTTGGGCCGCCACGATGCCGTCGTGCTCGCCGGCGGCGAAGCGCTGGAGGTCGCCCCGCGCGGGGGCGCCGCCTCCGTCCTGACGATCGTCATCCGCCCCGCCTGACCGCCCATGTCTCCCGGACGTCACTCCCCCCGAGATCGGCGGAGGCCGGCGCGCCACCCACCTTGACAGCGCCGACCCTGCCCGGGCCTTCTCGGCCTCGGAGGAGACGAGCGGGGACGACGCCGTTCTCCGCGGGGCCCGCTCATCCGTCCGGATCGGTCGGGCCGTCGAGGCAGCAGCAAGGGGGGGGATGTCGACGTGACGATGGCGATGCCGCAGCAGGCGGTCATGGACGGGGCCGTCCGGCACCTCGTCACCCACTACAATCCCAAGGGCAACCGCGTCGGCTGGCTGATGCTGTCGTCGATCCTGGTCGAGGCCTGGGACCTCTACTCCATCGCCTTCGTGCTGATCTTCATCAAGGACCAGTACCATCCCGATGCGCTGCTGCTCGGCCTCGCCGCCGCCGGCACGCAGGGCGGGGCGCTGATCGGCGCGATCCTGGGCGGCTGGCTCTCCGACAAGGTCGGCCGCCGCATCATGTTCCTGACGACGATGACCCTGTTCATCGTGCTGGCGGTGGCCCAGGCCTTCGTCACCAGCGTCGGCTGGCTCGTCGTGGTCCGGCTGCTGCTCGGCATCCCGCTCGGCTCCGACATCTCCAACGGCTACACCTACATCATGGAATCCATGCCCAAGGGCGTGCGCGAGGTGATGGGCAACCGCTGGCAGTTCATGTTCGCGGTCGGCGAGGTGATGACCCTGGCGGTGATCGCGGTCTTCCTCATCGCCGACCTCGATCACGAACTCATCTGGCGCATCACGCTGGGGCTCGGCGCCGTGCCGGCCCTGGTGATCCTGCTGATGCGCCACGACCTGCCCGAGACGGCGGTCTGGCTCGTGCGCCACGGCCGCTTCCGGGAGGCCAAGCGCACCGCGATGGCGATGTACGGCGACGAACTCGCCATGCTGCCCGACCGCGACATCGAGGTGACGAAGCCGCGCCCTGCCGCCTTCCTGGCCGACCTAATCAAGGACCCGATCCGCTGGCGGGCGACGATCTTCGGCTGGATCGCCTGCTTCGCCCAGGGGTCAGAGTTCGCCACGTTCGGGTTCTACCTGCCGGTGCTTTTCGCCACCGTGGGGGTGTCGTCGACGCTCGGCAACAACTTCGTCCTCATAGGCCTCTACAGCCTCGCCGCCGTGTCGGGTTGGGTGGGGCCGCTGCTGACGCCGAAGATCGGCCATCGCGGCATCTCCATCGCGGGCTTCTCCATCGTGCTCGTCTCGCTCATGGTCGCCGCATGGGCGATCTACGCCGGCCATCCCCTGGTGCTGCCCTTCGCGGCGGCCGCCATGCTGTGGGGCCACTATTGGGACGCGTCCAACTGCATGACGATCCCGACCCTCGTGGCGCGGCCCGAGTACCGCGGCACGGCGAGCGGCTTCGCCTACATGTTCGTGAAGCTGCCGTCGTTCCTGTCGATCTTCCTGTTCCCGCCGCTGTTCACCGCCGTCGGTCAGGCGGCCGCCACCCTGTTCGTCTGCATCTTCCCGCTCTGCGGGTTGCTGGGCGCGATCTTTATCCTGCCGGAAGTCTACGGCTACGATGGCGATTGAGCCGCCGGTGGGGGACGGCGGCGGCCCGCGCCGTCCGGCCGGCGACGCGTGGCCGCTCATCGCCGCCTTCGCGGCGCGCGAGGAGCGGCTCGGCCGATGGGTCGAGCGGCGCGGTGCGCTGGCGGCGGGGCTCTACGAGTTCCTGCGCTTCGGGGTGAAACAGGGCTGGGCCTGCCTCTTCGGCGGGGCTCTCCTGGCCCTCATCGCGGCCTCGAGGCTCTGGTATCCGCGGGGTGCGGCGCTCTCGCGCTACGACGCCCTCGTGCTGGCCTGCCTCGCCCTCCAGGCGCTGCTCCTGGGATCGGGGCTCGAGACGTTGGCGGAAGCCGTCGTCATCCTGGTGTTCCACGTCGTCGGCACCGCGATGGAACTGTTCAAGACGTCGGTGGGGTCCTGGACGTATCCGGAGGAGAGCCTGCTCAGGATCGGCGCGGTGCCGCTGTTCACGGGCTTCATGTATGCGGCGGTGGGCAGCTACATCGCCCGGGCGTGGCGGCTCTTCGACTTCCGCTTCACGCGACATCCCGGGCTGCCGTCCCTGGCGATGCTGTCAGCTGCCATCTACGTGAACTTCTTCGCCGATCACTGGGGCTTCGACCTGCGCTGGGTCCTGATCGCCGCCACGGCACTGCTGTTCCGACGCACCACCATCTTCTTCAAGGTGTGGCGGGTGCACCGTCGCATGCCGCTCCTGCTCGGCTTCGTGCTGGTGGCGCTGTTCATCTGGTTCGGCGAGAACATCGCCACCGCCGGAGGCGCGTGGCTCTATCCGGCGCAGATGCGCGGCTGGCAGATCGTGCCGCCCGCGAAACTCGGCTCCTGGATCCTGCTGATGCTCGTGTCCTACACGCTGGTGGCAGGGCTCGAGGGACGATCACGGATCGCGCGCGGGCCCGTCGAGCCCGAAGCATCGCCGATCGGCGGGAGAGGACGTTCCGACGCCGTCGCGCCCTGACGGGTGCACCGGGGGCGCCACCGATCCGTCCTGCGGTCCCGAGGTCCGGCCCCGTGGCCGTCGGGACCCTCTGGACTGTCCTGCGACTCGCGACCGTCAGGGCGATAGACGACACGGACATCGGACCGCCGTCGTCGTCGCGTCGGCGACGTGCCTCAGAGGCCGGCGCGGGTCCGCCGGTGCGACCGCATCGATCCACCGCCCGGTTTCGGCTCCGTCCCGAGGACGTAGCGTTTCAAGATGCTGGATCGGTCGCGCAGCCGATCGTGGCGCCCCTGCCCGGATCGGGGGACCGAACCGTCCCGCGCCGCAGCGGTCGCCACCGGTTGGGCCACCGCCTCCTCGGGTTCGGCATCGTGATCCCACTCCCCTGAGCCGTCGCTGGCCGCCGCCGGCCCCTTCATGAACGCGATAGCCTCGGCGCTCAACGCCGGAGAGGCGGAGGCCATCGACGGGGCGGTCGCGTCGGCCACGAGCTTCGGTCTGTTCTTCGAACCCGGCTTCCGGCCTCGACGCGGTCGTTCGATCGGATCCTCCACGACGGGCGGCGGAGGCGGCGGTTCGATGAGGGATTCGAGGATGCGGCGGGGCGCGTCCGCCGCCGATCTCGATTTGGATTGAACAGTCGCGGTGGACGGAGCTTGCGAGCCGCCGAACAGCATGGCTTCAGCGCTGCTGAACTTGTCGAGCCCGGCATCCACCGACGAAAATGTCGATCGATTCGTGCCTCGTTTGACTTCGACCACGAATCTTTTCGGTTGGAATTTCATCGGCATCACACTTTGAAGGATCCGAACGCCCCGCCAGTGGCTCAGGCACGGTCAGGCGGCCTCTTCGACGTTGTGAGGCCCCGGCCAATTCAAGCTAGGAGAACAGACGTGATGTGGCAAGACATCGAGCCTTGCCATCCCACGAATATTGGAAACGGTCACGACTATGGATCGCGACAGTCTCGCCGGCTTCGATCGCCGGGCCGGTCCGGCCGCCTGCCATGTCGGCCTCCCGATGGCGGGTTTGCACGGACCGCGACAGGCGGGTCTCCCGTGAGCGACGACAAACGCCAGGACTGATTCGAGCCGGGCGGAAGCGTGGCGGTCCCGCCATGATGAAGACGCCGAGGAAGCGAGATCGACCACGATCAGGGTGTGTCGAACCGCCTCTATTGGGCCGCAGACGGCCGCTGTACTGCGGCCAGCCCCGCCGCGTGCACCGGGACAGGGAGGGCGGCCGGTGACGGGCTTCAGCGGCGGCGTCCTCCATCGCGGGTGTCGCGGCGGCCCCGCGTGAGCCGGGTCGGGGCGTGGAAATCGTCCGGCTTGGTCCTCACCCAGGCCAGGAACTCGGCCAGGGCCGGGTCGGATCTGAGGCTGTCGACGTCGCAGAGCCGGCGGGCGATCTCGGCTTCCGAGAAGCGCGCGTGGATCGCGCTGTGGCACACCTGATGGAGCTGGACCGTGCCGAGCTTCGCGCCGCCCTTCAGCTTGGGGACGAGGTGATGGCGGCTCGACTTGGCGCCGGCCGGGATAGGCCTGTCGCAGAGCGGGCAGACGGGCGCCGGCATCGGCGGCGGCGGCCCCCGCCCCTCGCGGTCACGCCTCACGGCACGCGGTCTCGCGCCGGCCGGTCCTCGGCCCGGAGGTTCTGCATCACCGCGAGCCCCGGGGGATGGGCCCGCCCGTGGGTCGACGCGAGAGATCGGGCGGTCATGGCGGGGATCTGGCGGGCCGTCGCGGTCCGGGCAAGTGCGGCAACGCGTCGGGCGTCCGCGCCGAACCAAGCGGCGCGGCGCCGCATTCCCGCAACGTCACGCCGTCGAATGGGGAACCGCCATGCCGTCCAGCACGCTCAGCGACAAGGCCATCGCGGTCTTCGCCTTCGCCGCCTACCATCAGCTGTCGTCGGGTGAGGCGGTGATCGACGTCGTGCTGAAGGACGGCGCGGGCCATTCCGCCGACCCGGCCGCCATCGAGGAACTGAAGGGCGCCGACCTCGTCGAGACGGACGGCGAGCGCGCCGCCTTCACCGAGGCCGGCAAGACCCGCCTCGCCGCCGTGGTCGAGGCCCTGCGCGGCGCCTGAGGCCGTTCACGCGTCGATGAGGGAAGTCCCGTTGGCTTCGGCCACGCGGTCCGACAGGGTCGGCACGTAGTCCTGGCCATGGCCGCCGGCGACGGCCAGCGCGAAGGCGTTCCGCACGGCGGCGCCGACCGGATTGGCGGCGCCGAGCGCCTGCGCCAGGCCCGCCAGGTAGGTGACGTCCTTTAGCGCGTTGTCGAGCGTGAAGCGGTGGGCCTCGGGATCTCGCTCGATGACGTAGCGCCGGAACGTCTGGTAGAAGCCGCAGTCCATCCGGCCGCCGGACACGACCGAATCGAACACTGCGGGCTTCAGCCCGGACTTGGCGCCGATCATCAGGGCTTCGGCGTAGAGCGCCGCATAGCCCATCGACAGGAAGTTGTTGAGGAGCTTCATCGTGTGGCCGGTGCCGACGGGGCCGGTCTCCACGACACGGCCGGCGAAACAATCGAGGATCGGCCGGGCGCGGGCCACCGCCGCACCGTCGCCGCCCACCATGACGTCGAGCGTGCCCTCCCAGGCATCCTTCGGGGTGCGGCTCAGGGGAGCGTCGATCAGCGTGATGCCGCGCGGCGCCAACGCGGCGGCGAGCCGCGTCGTCACGGCCGGCTCCGAGGTCGAGCAATCGACGACCAGCAGGGGCTCGCCGGCCGGCCTCCCTGCCGCCGCGAGCCCGTCCGGCCCGGTCAGCAGCGCCTCCACCTGCGGCGAGCCGGTCACGCAGAGCACCACGATGTCGCTCCGCTGCGCCAGTTCGCCGGGGCTGGCGGCCTCGGCGGCGCCGCGCCGGACGAGGTCGTCCACCGCCTCGCGCCGCCTGTGGCCCAGCACCGTGAGGGGCCAACCCTTGTCGACGATGTTCTTCGCCATGCCATGGCCCATGAGGCCGACGCCGATGAAGCCGATCCGTTCCTTGGCCATGTCCATCCTCCCGCGAGGGCGGCGTTGCGCGCCGTCCCTCTGGTCCGATCCTTGCGCCACCGCCGGCTCGGAGGGAAGGGTCGGGACCGCACCGACCCCCTGGCGGCTTCGGGCGGCATGGGCCTATGGTGCGGGGTCGGCGTGTCCGCCGACGGCACGTGAACGTCGACGGAGGGATCGCCATGGCCAGCGGTGAACAGCGCAGCAACAAGGAAAAGAAGAAGCCCAAGAAGGACGCCAAGGCCAAGGCCGCTGCGGTGCCGGCCGCCAGCCTCATGTCCAAGGGTCAGACCGAGCCGATCACCAAGAAGAAGTGACGGCCGGCGTTCGGTCCGTCCCCGTCGCCAGGATGAGCCCCGCCAGGCGGTGGCCCGAGACCCAGGCGCATTCCACGCGCGGCCCGAGCAGCCAGTCCCCGCAGACGCCGAGGCCGAGCGGAACGTTCCACAGGTCGCCGCGCCCGAGATGGCCCGAGCGGGCGTAGCGCCAGCGGTGGACCGCCGCCGCGGCCGGCGTCGGCAGCGGCGCTCCCGCCACCTCGGCCAGGGCGGCCATCAGCCGGGTCAGGACCGCGTCGGGGGCGTCCTCGAGGTGCTCCCGCGACCAGGCCGGTCCGGCCTGCACCACCCAGGACTCCGGCCCGCCGCGGCCGGGCTTTCCCGAATCGCGGGCCGCCCAGCCGATCGGCCCGCGCCGCTTCACGACGTCGTCGGCGATCGGCAGGCGTTCGGGGAAGGCCGCCATCAGGGTCCAGCAGGGCTCGGCCGGCGTCGCGTCGGCCGCTTCGGCGAAGCCTCCGTCCCATCGGCGCACCAGCGCGCCCGCCTGCTCGGCCGGCACCGCCACGACGGCGACGTCGAACGGCCCGGCGTCGAGGTTCTCCCCCGCGAGCCGCCAGCCCGCCGGCTCGCGCAGGAGCGCCTCCACCCGCGACGTCGTGGTCACGTCGAGCCCCGCCGCGAGGGCGGCGGCGGGCGCGCTCATGCCCGGCACCCCCACCCAGGCGTCGTCGCCGGCGGCCCGCCACGGCGCCGCGAGGCCCTCCTTCGCCCAGACCGCGACCACCTGGCTGAAATCGGGATCGCGGGCGGTGAAATACTGCGCCCCGTGGTCGAAGCGGGCCTCCCCGAGCGGGGTATCGACGCGGCGCGTCGACAGCCGGCCGCCGGGGCGGCGGCCCTTGTCGAACAGCGAGACCGCGTGGCCCGCCTCAGCCAGCCGATTCGCGCAGGCTAGCCCCGACAGACCGGCCCCGACGATCGCGATCCTCATGCCACCTCTCCGCTCGTCCACCGCCCGTCATCGCACAGGTGGAGCACCCCATCCCATGAGACCGATCGCGCGTGAGCTTGCGATCGCGCCGAGGCGCGCCATCTCGGTCCCATGGAGCGACTCCTGGTGTGGTTCGACGGCGGTTGCCCGCTGTGCCGGCGCGAGATCGCCCTGATGCGATCGCTCGACCGCGGAGGCGCGATCCGCTTCATCGACCTCGCCTCGGATGAATCCGATTGCCCGATCGACCGGGCGGACCTCCTGGCGCGCTTCCACGCGATGGAGGACGGCCGCATGCTCTCGGGCGCCGCCGCCTTCGCCGCCATGTGGCGGGCCATCCCGCGGCTGCGCCCGCTCGGCCTCGCGGCGCGCCACCCGCTCGTTCTGGCCGGCCTGGAGCGGCTCTATCGCGGCTTCCTGCGGGTCCGGCCGAGGCTGCAGGCCTGGCTGATACGGCGTGACGCTCGGGCGTGACGCCGCCGATCCGAGACGCCGCTTCCCGGCGCTCCCGTCTCCGGTCCCCGCCAGCCCACCGCGCGCGCCCATGAGTGTCGCGTGGGACAAATTTCCGCAGGGGGCATCTTCTGATATGTCGAGTCCCGGCCTCGTCGGGGTCGCCTGTCGCGCCACCGGCGCTGGGCGTCTCCCACGAGCACCGGCGCGCGTTCGGCCGCGCCGGTTCCGCATCCGAGACCGACCGCGAAAGCAGGCCATGATCGCACCCCAGCCCTATCCCTTCACGTTGAAAGAGGCCGTCCCGGCGAGCTTTTGCGACTACGTCAACGCGCTGATCCAGACGAACATCGCCGAGTTCCGCGGCAACCAGGCCGGTGCCGCCCGCAAGTTCATGAAGATGGACTACGTCTCGCCGGACGGCGACCAGGTCCTCTACGCCATGAAGCAGAAGCTGGCGCAGCACTTCGAGCTCGGCGACTACGTGGTGCCGCCGAACCTCAAGGATTTCGTGGGCTACATCACAGAAGGCGGCTCGATCCACCCCCACACCGACGCCGACCTGCCCGGCAAGCGCCACGTGCGCATCAACGTGCTGGTCAGCCAGCCCGGCGGCTGCATCCCGCTGATGGAGAACATGCCCATCGCGGTCTCGGTCGGCGACGCCTGGCTGAACCTGGCCTCGCAGGTGATCCACGCCACGACGCCGGTCGAGGGTCCGGGGTTTCGGAGCGCGATCTCGTTCGGCTATCAGATCGAGCCCCAGCGGGGCGACGCCTCCTTCGCGGTCCACAAGGACTGGATGAAGGGCGTGCGCCAGATGGCGGCCTGAACCGAGACGGGAGAGACCGGGATGGACACGAATCGTGACGACGTGCGGGCGATCGAGGCCGCGACCGACCTGCTAGTGCGCGGGCTGAACCGGGGCGACATCTCCTCCATCACGGACCTCGTGACGGAGACCACCATGCTGCTGCCACCCGCGCGACGGACGTCGAAGGGGCAGCGCGCCGTCGACGCCCTGCGCAACCTCGCCATGGCCAACGAGGGCATCGCGATGATGTCGACCGACATGGAACCGTTGGCGGAGGGCTTCGTGCGCGACGTCGGCAGCCTCAGCCTGCGGCTGAAGGAGAGCGGCGAGCGCAGGATGTCCCGCTACTCGGTGCTCTGGCAGAAGGTCGGCACGGCCTGGACGATCGCCACCCTGACCTGGAACCGCGAGGCCTCACCGGGCGGGCGCGGCCGCCAGGGCGGCGAGGGCGGCGGCGGGCAGGGCGGCGGCGGCCAAGGCGAGATGTGATACGACTGCCTGGTCAGTCGCCCGCCTCCGCCCTTTCCCGCGGAGGCGGCAATCCAGCGCAGAAGGACGGCCGGAGGCCGAGGGGATCGATACGGGCGCGGCCCGTCGCACCGGTGGACGGACGATGGTCGGCCTGCGGCCGGACATCTCGCGCTGGTCTCCCGCTCCGCGGCAACGAGCCGGTCGGGGATTGGCGAGCCGGTCACCCGAAGACGGTACGAGGATACGATCGCTGTCCTGCGACTGAGGTCCGGACTCACGGCTTCGGCCGCGGGCCCCGGTCTCGTCTTCAGTGGAACTGCGTCTTCAGCCGGTCGATCTCCCGCGCCGCCAGGGCGCTGACCCCCGTCCCCTGCGGATCGCGGCGCAGAACCAGTTCGGCGGCCTTGACGGCGGCGTCGGCCGCGGCGGCCCGCACGTCGGCGGTGGCCTGGACCTCCGCCATGGCGATCTTCTGCTCGGCCTGCCTGGTGCGGCGCGCCACATAGTCGGTGAGGCGCGCCTGGGCCTCCTGGCTCATCAGCTCGGCCTCCTTGCGGGCCTGGGCCACGATCGCGGCGGCTTCGGCCTCTGCGGCGGTGGCTTTGCGCTTGAAGCTGTCGAGCACGGCCGCGGCCTCCTCGTGCAGGCGCTTGGCCTGCGCCAGCTCGTCGGCGACCTTGCGGGCGCGGTCGTCGAGCGTGTGGGCGATCTTCCCGTGCACCCCGAGGTACAGGAGGAAGACCACGAAGACCACGAAGCCGAGGGCGACCCAGAATTCCGCGTCCATGTCGTGTCCTTCAGGCGGCTTCGGCGGCGGAGATGGCGGCGTCGACCGCCTGCGGGTCGGCGGCCTTGCCGGTCAGGTGCTCGACGATGGCCGAGGCGGCGCCGCGCGCGATGCCGGCGACGTTGCCCATGGCGCGGGTCTTGGTCTCGGCGATCTGGCGCTCGGCGTCGGCCATCTTGCCGTTGAGCTCGTCCTCGAGGGCGTGGCGCTTGGCCTCGTCGGCGGCGACCAGCTCGGTGTGGGTCTGCTGGGCCAGGGCCTGGGCGCGCGCCTTGGCCTCGGCGAGCTTCGAATCATAGGCGGCGCTGGCGGCGGTGGCCTGTTCCTGCATCCGGGCGGCGTCGGCGAGGTCGCCCTCGATGCGGCCGCGGCGGTTCTCCAGGATGGCGCCGACGCGGGGCAGGGCGACCGTCGACATCAGCCAGTAGAGCAGGCCGAAGACGATGATCAGCCAGAAGACCTGCGACAGGTAGGTCGAGCTCTCGAACGGCGGGAAGGCGGACGACGCCGGGGCCAGGTCGGAGGCGTTGGCGAGGGTCTGTTCGGCGACGGCCATATCGGTTCCAGGATGGGGCTTCGGCAGGACCGGCGATCCGGCCGCCGGCGGGGCGTCTCGGCCCGGAGGCCGCCTCTGCCGCCGCGGGGCGAGCCCCGCGGCGGCGCGTCGTCAGCTGACGACGAAGAGCAGCAGGATCGCCACCAGGAACGCGAAGATGCCCAGGCCTTCGGCGAGCGCCGCGCCGATGAAGGCCCGGCCGAACTGGCCGTCGGCGGCCGACGGGTTGCGCAGCGCGCCCGACAGGAAGTTGCCGAAGATGGTGCCGACGCCGATGGCGGCGGCGCCCATTCCGATGGCGGCGAGGCCGGCACCGATATATTTGGCCGCGCTGACGTAGGCGACGGCGAGGTGCTGGGCCGAGGTGGGATCCATGATGTTCTCCGGTTCTCTCAGATGTCGGGCGACGTTTGTTGTTGGTTCATTATCAGTGGCCCGGATGGATTGCGTCGTTCAGGTAGACGCAAGTCAGGATGGCGAACACGTAGGCCTGGAGGGCGGCTACGAGCAGCTCGAAGGCGGTCAGCAGGATGATGCCGACGAAGGGGAGCGGCGCGATCAGCGCGGCCGCGGTGCCCGAGCCGAGCAGCAGCACGATGAAGCCGCCGAACACCTTCAGCGTGATGTGGCCGGCCAGCATGTTGGCGAACAGGCGGACGGAAAGCGAGATCGGCCGCGACAGGAACGAGATGATCTCGATCAGCACGATGAACGGCAGGATGGGCTTGGCGACCCCCGACGGCGCGAAGAGGCCGAGGAAATGGGTGCCGTGGCGGATGAGCCCGTAGACGATGACGATGCCCATCACCAACGCGGCCAGCGCGAAGGTGACGATGATCTGGCTCGTCACCGTGTAGGAGAAGGGCAGGAGGCCCAGCAGGTTCGCGAAGAGCACGAACATGAAGAGGCTGAACACGAAGGGGAAGAAGCGCATCCCGTCGTCGCCGGCCGTGGTGCGGACCGTGTCGGCCACGAATTCATAGGACATCTCGGCCGCGGCCTGGAGCCGCCCCGGCACCAGCGAGCGCTTGGACGTGCCGTGGATCATCAGCAGCGACACGGCGCCGAGGACGATGAACATCAGCAGCGAGGCGTTGGTGAACGACAGGGCGTGGATGTGGGCATGCGCCGGCGAGAACAGCGGCGAGACGTTGAACTGCTCGATCGGATCGATTGCTTTCTCGGCCACGTCCCAACCTCTCCACCTGCACGCCGGCCGAGGGGCCGCCCGCATCCCGAAACCGCGGCCGGATGGCCGCCGATCCTCACCGCCTCGGCCCGCCCGGCCCGCCGGGCTGCATGGCGATGCGGTACACGTTCCAGAAGCCGGCGGCGGTGCCGAGCCCCAGGAACACGATCAAGGCGGCGGGCGAGATGCCCAGCCAGCGGTCGATCGCCCAGCCGATGAACCCGCCCACCACCACGGCGGCGACGAACTCCGACATCACCCGGAAGCCGAGGCTCATCGCCTGGCCCATGCCGTCGGGCGACGAGAAGCCTCCGCTCGGGGCACGCGTGCCGGCCGCCTTGCGGTGGCTGTCGAGCGCGCCCGAGAGGTCCTTCAGGCGGCTCTTCATGGCCGCGTCGTCGTCGTCCGGAGAGGTCGCCATCCCGGTGTCGCTCCCCGCCGCCGCCCTGTCGTTCCGCCCTCGGCCGGACGGCGTCGGGACGTGTTTGATCGCGAAAAAGGCACGGACGTGCCCCATTCCGCTGGGCGGGTTCATAGAAACCAGCACCGGGATGGTGTCAAGAACGGCTCCTGCCTGTCTGCGAGGCTTTTCCGGGGCGGCGCGGGTGCGACCTCGCCGGGGTCGGCGCGGGCCGGAGGCGTGGTAGGGTGGACACCGCCGGCCCGGCACACGAAGGGAGCACAGACCGCCCATGGCTTTCGCTGCCCCCCGCCGCGCCCGCGCGGTCCTCCCCCTCCTGTCGCTCGCCGCGGCCCTGCCGGTCTCGGCGACGCCCGTGGCGGCCGCGCCCGCCAAGGCCGCCATCGTGGCGCTGGCGCTGTGGAGCGACCCGGTGTTCCGCTCCGAGGCGGAGGGTGCCGCCAAGGTGCTGGCCGGCCGCTACGGCCACGGAGGGCCCGTGGTGGTGCGCTACAACACGCGAAACGTCATGGTGAACGGACCGGAGGGCATCGCGGCGGCGCTGAAGGCGGCGGCGCGTGGCGCCGATCCCGCCCGCGACGTGCTGATCCTGCTCCTGACCTCGCACGGCGCCCCCGAGGGCATCGCCGACAAGGGCGGCGGCCGCATCGGCCTCGTGCCGCCGGACGTGCTGAAGCCCCTCCTCGACGCGAGTCCGTTCAAGCACAGGGTGCTGATCGTGTCGGCCTGCTTCGCCGGCACCTACACGGCCCTGGCCGACCCGGACACGCTGGTGATGACGGCGGCCGACAGCACCCACCCCTCCTTCGGCTGCCAGCCCGAGGCCCATTGGACCTATTTCGGCGACGCGCTCTTCAACCAGGCGCTGCGTCGCGACACGTCCCTGGAGGCGGCCTTCGCCGACGCCCGCACGATCGTGGCGGCCCGCGAAGCGAAGCAGGGCTTCGACCCGTCGAACCCTCAGATCGCGGGTGGCTCGGAGGTGTTGCCGCTCCTCGAGGCGGCGGCGCGCTGAGCAGGATGGCGTGGGCTGGCCCACGCCATCCTGCCGCTTTCAGCTCGGAAACTCAGCAGGATTGCGGTGGTGAACCAACACGATCCTGCCGAGGCCGAGCCGCGGGCTTCATCCGGCGCTCCCCGACGCCGGCCTCGGGGCAACCGGGGACCGATGCGGCGCCGCTCGATCGTGTCGAACAGGACCGGCGCGGAGCCGGACGGTCGCTTCCCTCCGCGTTCGAGCCGCGAGACATAGCCCGGCGTCGATCCGACCGACCGAGCCAAGACTGCTTGGCTCATGTTCGCCTGCTCGCGGAGGCTCGGCTCTCCAGGCCGGTGAGCTGATCGACTACCGGGTGCGCGACGCCGCCGAAGTGACGACGTGTGATCGTCTCGCATTCCGCGTCGGACATCTGTCCGATCGCTTGGAGATCCCGCGTCATCTCGACGAGTCCGCCTTTGAATCGGTCGGTCGGGTCAGCTCTTGCCGTCTTCGCCATGCCTCACCTCGACGATCGGCCCTCGCTCGAGTCCGTCCTCGATCTCGGCCGGGATCGAAGGCCCGGCACCCCGGTTTGGCTTTCATCGAGGCCTGAGCGCCACTATATCATGACAGGTGTCTGACGCCGCGCCGCGGCGTCTCGCACGCGGCCCGGCCGGCGTCTCCGGCCCGGCCGCACATGGCCGGAGAAAGTCAGTCTCGATGTCCCAAACGCCTCCGCCGTCGCCCGAGCCGGACCCGAATGCCTATGGCGCCGACTCGATCAAGGTGCTGCGCGGCCTCGACGCGGTGCGCAAGCGCCCCGGCATGTACATCGGCGACACGGACGACGGCTCCGGCCTGCACCACATGATCTACGAGGTGGTGGACAACGCCATCGACGAGGCGCTGGCGGGCCACGCCACGCTCGTCACCGTCTCGCTCAACGCCGACGGCTCGGTCGGCGTGACCGACAACGGCCGCGGCATCCCGACCGGCATCCACACCGAGGAGGGGATCTCGGCTGCCGAGGTCATCATGACCCAACTCCACGCCGGCGGTAAGTTCGACCAGAACTCCTACAAGGTGTCGGGCGGGCTGCACGGCGTCGGCGTCTCGGTCGTCAACGCGCTCTCGACGAAGCTCCTCCTGCGCATCTGGCGCGACGGCCAGGAGCACGAGATCGAGTTCGCCCACGGCGACGCGGTCTCGCCGCTGCACGTCGTCGGCCCTGCCGGAATGGACGAGGACGGCCACCCGAAGCGCGGCACCGCCGTGACGTTCTGGCCGTCGCACGAGACCTTCACGATGGTCGAGTTCGACTACGGCACGGTGGAGCACCGCCTGCGCGAACTCGCGTTCCTCAACTCCGGCGTCCGCATCGTGCTGACCGACGCGCGCCGTGCCGAGGTGAAGCGCGAGGAACTCTATTACGAGGGCGGGCTCGAGGCCTTCGTGCGCTACCTCGACCGCGCCAAGGCGTCGCTGATCACGAAGCCGATCCTGATGCGCGGCGAGAAGGACGGCATGACCGTCGAGGTCGCGCTCTGGTGGAACGACACCTATCACGAGACGGTGCTGCCCTTCACCAACAACATCCCGCAGCGCGACGGCGGCACCCATCTCGCGGGGTTCCGCGGCGCCCTCACCCGCCAGGTGACGGGCTATGCCGAGCGCTCCGGCATCTCGAAGAAAGAGAAGGTCGACGTCACCGGCGACGACTGCCGCGAGGGCCTGACCTGCGTGCTCTCCGTCAAGGTGCCGGATCCGAAGTTCTCCTCGCAGACCAAGGACAAGCTCGTCTCCTCCGAGGTCCGCCCCGTGGTGGAGAGCATCGTCAACGAGACGCTGGGCCGCTGGCTCGAGGAGCATCCCGCCGACGCCAAGACCATCGCCGCCAAGGTGGCGGAGGCGGCGGCGGCCCGCGAGGCGGCCCGCAAGGCGCGCGAACTCACGCGCCGCAAGGGCGTGCTCGACATCGCCAACCTGCCCGGCAAGCTCGCCGACTGCCAGGAGCGCGACCCGGCCCTGGCCGAGATCTTCCTCGTCGAGGGCGATTCCGCCGGCGGCTCCGCCAAGCAGGGCCGCAACCGCGAGTTCCAGGCCGTGCTCCCGCTGCGCGGCAAGATCCTGAACGTCGAGCGCGCCCGCATGGAGAAGATGCTGTCCTCGCAGGAGATCGGCACGCTGATCACGGCGCTCGGCACCGGCATCGGCAAGGACCCGTCCGGCGGCTTCAACGCCGACAAGCTGCGCTATCACAAGATCATCATCATGACGGACGCCGACGTCGACGGCTCTCACATCCGGACGCTGTTGCTGACCTTCTTCTACCGGCAGATGCCCGAGCTGATCGACCGCGGCCACATCTTCATCGCCCAGCCGCCGCTCTACAAGGTGAAGCGCGGCAAGTCCGAGCAGTACCTCAAGGACGAGCGCGCCAAGGAGGACTATCTCACCGATCAGGGCATCGATGGCGCGGTCCTGCGGCTCGGCTCGGGCGAGGAGCGGGCGCGCGGCGACCTCAGGACGGCGATCGACCAGGCGCGGCTCGTGCGCGCCGTCTTGAGGATGATCCACAGCCGCTACGACCGCGTCGTGGTCGAGCAGGCCGCCGTGGCGGGGGCATTGAAGCCCTTGTCGGTGCTCGGCGACGAGCAGGCCCTGACGCTGGCCGAGGACGTGGCGCGGCGGCTGAACGCCCTGGCCGAGGAGACCGAGCGCGGCTGGGAGGGCAGCATCGGCCACGACGGCTTCGTGTTCACCCGCATGGTGCGTGGCGTGACCGAGGCCGCGGTGCTCGACGGCGGTTTCCTCGCGTCGGCCGACGCGCGGCGGCTCGACGAGATCGGGCCGTCGCTGATCGAGATCTACGACCGGCCGGCGGTCTTCGTCCGAGGCTCGGACGCCATCACGGTGGCGGGGCCGACGGGCCTCGTCGAGGCCGTGATGGCGGCGGGCGGCAAGGGCATCACGCAGATGCAGCGCTACAAGGGTCTTGGCGAGATGAACCCCGACCAGCTCTGGGAGACGACGCTCGACCGCAACGCCCGCTCGCTCCTGCAGGTGAAGATCAAGGAGGTCGACGAGGCCGACGACATGTTCGTCAAGCTGATGGGCGACGTGGTGGAGCCCCGCCGCGAGTTCATCCAGGAGAACGCCCTGTCGGTGGCGAACCTCGACGTGTGATGCGATCGCTGACGGATTGTAGAAAAGTCTGGCTCAAACGGCCGGAAGCCTGACTCACATTTGCAGCTTTTCTGATGCGCGTGCGAGTTGCGTCGGAAGCGTGTAACGCCCCGATCCGCGGTCAGGGCGGGGGCGTCAGCGCTGACCTCGGCCTCTCTCTTCACTGGACAGCGCATCCTAATGTCATCAGTGGTGTTTCCTCAAGCAGAATGGGTGTTGGCATGGTCCGGTCGACGGCGGATGAGCGGCGCACGCCTCGGCCTCGGTCCCTGGCCGAAGCCGCTGCCCGGGGGACCGAGGGGAGCCGCGACGCTAACCTCAGGGAGTTCCTCGACGAGTTCTATCTCGAGACGGACGACGAAGTCCGCGGAGCCATGCTCGAAACAGAACCGGATCGGGTGTCGGCGAAGGCAGACGCCTATCTCGCCGCCGTTGCCGAGCATCTCGCGCTCTCGAACAGCCTCCCGGTTCCGGAATGGACCTCCTCCCCGACCAGGTTCCTGGACCGAGCCTACTTCCCATGCGGTCTGGAGTCCCTGAAGGCGATCTACCTCGCCGAAAGCCCGGTCTCGTTCCGTCGAAGGATGGTGTTCGTCGAGGCGGATCCCCTCTACAGGCCCAGGCGCGCCGAGCCACCTGCCAGCTTCGCCGCGACGTCTTGAGATGGGACCATGCTGACGAGAGAGGAGATCGAGGGAGCGCTCCGTCAGCTCGACACCAGGGCGTTGGAGGCTGGCGTGCATGTCGACCTCGCCGTCTACGGAGGAGCCGCCATGGTGATAGCCTTCAATGCCCGGCAGGCCACCAAGGACGTCGACGCCGTCATCAGAGGAGAACCCGACTTCCTGCGCAAGGCGGTGGTCGAGATCGCGCAGGAGCGTAATTGGCCGGAGGACTGGCTGAACGACGGTGTGAAGGGCTTCCTGTCGGGTCAGGAAGACCTTCGGACCATGCCAGCGTACAAAGGTTCACCGGTCGGCGGCCTCAGGGTGTACGTCCCGTCCCCTGCCTACATGTTCGCCATGAAGGCCATGGCGATGCGGACAGGCGGATTGGAGGAAGGTGGCCATGATGTGGGGGACATCGAGGCCATGGTCGAGGAAGCCGAGATAAACGACCTCGCTCACGCCCTCGCGGTCGTGGAGAGCTTCTATCCTCGCGCCCAGATCCCGGCGAAGGTCAGGTTCGGGGTCGAGGAGATCATGGAGCGGGTGATGGACGCGAGAGCTAAGACAGGGCTGCGCTCCCTTTCTCGCACCTGACAGGATCCCGATCGGGGTGCCGCTTCCACAGCCTCTCGATGGCGTAGCATCCGCGAGGACGCTTCCCATGCCGAATGGGGCGGCACGGCCGAGTCATACCAGCCGACATCGACGATGACTCGTCGGTGTCGGGTTTACGCCGCCTGAGCGGCGGCGCGCATTCGCGCTTGCCAGCGGTCAAGAGTTTCGACCATTGGTAGCATTCTCGACCACCTGCCCGAGCCGCCCGCCGACGACGCCCCGCAGACCGTTCCGACGCCGTGAACGAGCACGGGCCGGCGTCACAGGCCGAGATGCGCGTGGGCCTCGGCCGGCGTCATCTCGCGGATCTCGCCCTCGGTGAAGCCGAGGTCCCGCAGGTCCTGCTTCTGCCGCCGCGTGATCATCAGGGACACGGATGATGAATGTTGCTCGGCATCCGGCGGCGGCGCAGGATCCGCCGTCGGTTCCGATCCGGTCTCCGATGGGAGGTCGATGTCGTCCTCGTCCGGCATGCCGGATCAACAGGCTTGGCGCGCCGTGGTTCCGACCGGCGGGGCCGTCGTTTCCGCCTCCGGAGCGCCTTCATGGACCACGACGAGATTGCCGACCTCTTCGCCGCGCTCGGGCCGGTGACGGTCCGGCGCATGTTCGGCGGCCAGGGCGTCTACCATCGCGGGCTGATCGTGGCGGTCGAACTGCGCGACGGGATGCTGCTCAAGGCCGATGCCGCCTCGGCGCCGGCCTTCGAGGCCGCGGGCGCGACGCAGTGGACCTATCCGGGGAAGGCCGGCAAGCCGGTGAGGATGCCCTACTGGTCCATCCCGGACGACGCCTACGACGATCCCGACCTCATGGCGCGCTGGGTCCGGCTGGCTTACGAGGCCGCGCTGCGCACGGCGCCGCCCCGCCGGCCGGCCGAGCGCTGACCCGGAGGCCGTGCCCCTCGGAGCGGTGCCGTCAGCGCGGCAGCCACGCCGCCACGCGGTCCACCACCTCGGCCTCGATCCCGCGATATCCGTGCGGTGACAGCGACCCGCAATCGCGGGAGCCCGCCGTGCCGCCGTCGACCGTCGCGACCGTCACGCCATGCGACGCCGTGAAGGCCGCGGCGACCTGCGGCGCGTCCCCGGGCGGCGTGACGGGGCAGCGGTCGGCGGCGTTGGCGACGACCAGCACGGGGGCGGAGACGGCGCCGGGGTCGGCGTCGAAGACGGTCTCGCCGCTGCCGCCCCGCCGCGACACGACCTCGAGCAGGACCAGGGCGGCGACGCCCGGCGCGTGGGCCGCCCCGTTCACGGCCGCGATGGCGCCCTGGCTCGTGCCGACCAGCACCACGGGGGCGGGCGCCGCACGATGCGCCGCCTCGACCAGCGCCGCGACCGCGGCCGCAGAAGCCGGCGAGGACCGCCGCCCGCGCAGGTTTCCGCCCGCGTCCGGGATCAGCACCGCGTAGCCGCGGGCCAGCCACAGCGGCGCGGTGCGGATCACGACATTGTCGGCGTGGGCCATCGTGCCGTCCGGCGCGATGCCGATCTCGCCGGTGCCGCCGGGCAGCATGACCAGCGTGCCGCGCGGCGAAGCGGGCCGCAGCAGCAGGGCGCGCACGCCGCCGCCGCCCGGCAGCGGCAGGTCCAGCACCGCTGGATGCCAGGCAGGCGGGGGCGTGAGAGGCGCGGCCCGCGCGATATACGCCACCAGGCTCGTCGCCAGGCCCGTCACGAGGCCCAGACCCGCCAGAAGCGCGAGGACGGCGCGCCTCATCGCCGGAAGAACGCGTCGGCGGCGCTGCGCGACGCCTGCTTCCTGACGATCTCGGCCTCGAGCCGCGCGACCTCGGCCTGAAGAGTCAGGATCCGCTGCCGCAGTTCGTCGACCGAGACGGCGTCGAGCGGCTCGCCCAGCTGATGCTTCGGCGTCGGCTGGGGCCGTTCATCCTCCTCGCGTGCCATCGTCAGCCCTCCACGGCGAGCATGATCTTGCCGACATGGTCGCCCTTCTCCATCCAGCGGTGGGCGTCGGCGGCCGCGAGGAGGGGGAACACCCGGTCGATCAGCGGCCTCACGGTGCCGGCGGCCAGGAGGGGCCACACCTTCTCCTCGAGCGCGCCCGCGATGGCGGCCTTCTCGGCCACGCTGCGGGGCCGCAGGGTCGAGCCCGTATGGACCAGCCGCTTCGTCATCAGCAGGGCCAGGTTCACCTCCGCCCTGGCGCCGCCGAGGACGGCGATCTGCACGATGCGTCCACGCTCGGCCGCGGCCCGGTAGTTGCGCTCGACATAGGGGCCGCCCACCATGTCGAGGATGACGTCGACGCCGCGGCCGCCCGTCGCCTCCTCGGCGGCCGCCACGAAATCCTCCCGCCGGTAGTCGATGGCGCGGTCGGCGCCGAGCTTCAGCATGGCGTCGCACTTCGCGGCGCTGCCGGCCGTCGCGAGGACGGTGGCGCCGAAGGCCTTGCCCAACTGGATCGCCGTCGTGCCGATGCCCGACGTGCCGCCGTGTACCAGCAGGGCCTCGCCCGCCCGCAAGGCCCCGTGCCCGAAGACGTTGACCCACACCGTGAAGTAGGTCTCGGGCAGGGCCGCCGCCTCGGTCATCGACAGCGTGCCCGGGATGGGCAGGGCCTGGGCCTCGGGGGTCGCCACGTAGGGGGCGTAACCGCCGCCCGGCACCAGCGCGCAGACGCGGTCGCCGGCGCGGAAGCGCGTCGTGCCCTCCCCGATCGCCGCGACCTCGCCGGCGACCTCGAGCCCGGGCAGGTCGGAGGCGCCGGGCGGCGGCGCGTAATGGCCGGAGCGCTGCAGCACGTCGGGGCGGTTGACGCCCGCGGCGGCGACACGGATCAGCACCTCGCCGGGTCGGGGACGCGGCACGGGCCGCGTCTCCGGCCGCAACACCTCCGGGCCGCCGGGCTCGCGGATTGCGATCGCCGTCATGGTGTCTGGGATGGGCATTCCAGCCTCCTGGATCTCAGGCTCGGATCGCCGCCCCGCGCGGGCGGCCTGTCTCACCCCTGCGCCACCAGCGCCGCGCGCGCCGCCGCGAAGCGCGCCTCCATCTCGGGCGAGACGGCGGGCGGCGCGAGGTGGAGGTCGCGCAGCGCCTCGACCACCGCCTCGACCACGATGAGCCGCATCAGCCATTTGTGGTCCGCCGGCACCACGTACCAGGGCGCCTCGTCCGTGGCGGTGGCCGCGATGGCGGCCTCGTAGGCCGCCTGGTAGTCGTCCCAGCGGTCGCGTTCCCTGAGGTCGTCGGGGCTGAACTTCCAGTGCTTGTCGGGTTCGTCGAGCCGGTCGAGGAAGCGGCTCCTCTGCTCGTCGCGGCCGACGTGGAGGAAGAACTTCAGCACCCGCGTGCCCTGGCGCCCGATGTGGCGCTCGAAGCCCGCGATGTCGTCGAGCCGGTGGTCCCAGAAGTGACGGCCCCCCGTCAGGGCGGGCGGCAGGCGCTGCGCGGCGAGGATCTCGGGGTGGACGCGGGCCACCAGCACCTCCTCGTAGTGGGAGCGGTTGAAGATGCCGATCATGCCGCGCGCCGGGACGTGCCGGTGGATCCGCCACAGGAAGTCATGGGCGAGGTCCTCCGGGCCCGGCTGCTTGAAGGACGTGACGCTCACGCCCTGCGGGTTGACCCCCGTCATCACGTGCTTGATCGTGGAATCCTTGCCCGCAGCGTCCATGGCCTGGAACACCAGCAGCAGCGACCAGGTGGCGTCCGCGTAGAGCGCCTCCTGCAGGGTCGAGAGTTCGGCGACGCCGCGCTTGAGCAGCCCCTGGCCGACGGCCTTGTCGAGGGGGTCGGTCTCCGGGTTGCCGGTGGTGAAGCGATCGAGCGCGAAGCCTTCGCCCGAGGCGACCCGGCACCGCTCCACGAGGGCGCGGATCTCCTTGCGGCTCGGGCGGCCCCCGTCGGCATCGTGGGACATGGGCGGCTCCGGCGCGTCGTCGCGGTCGCGGGCGACCTTGTCACGATGCTGTCGCGAAGGCTACGGACGACGGGTACCATATCCGCGGCCGTCGCCCATTCTCGCGGCGAGGATGTCCCCGGCCTCCGGCTCCATGTCCCCGAAGCCATCGATGTGGCCGCGATCCGCCGCCGCACGGCGCTTTCCCAGGCGGCCTTCTCGGCCCGGATCGGGGTGGCGCTCCCGACCCGGCGAAATCGGGAGCAGGGACGGCGGGCGCCCGAAGGCCCGGCACGGGTGTCGCTCGCCATGCTGGACCGCAACCCGCATGTGGTCGAGGAAACCCTCGGCGCGGCGGTCTGAGCGAACCCCGGCCATCGTGGAACGCCGCACGACGATGCAGGCGAGATGGGTTCCCTCGCTCGGGACATCGTTGCCGTCTTCCGGCAGAAAGACGGAGAATCGTGACCGTCCCGCCGCCCGCCGGCGCCGTCCCTATCCGGCCGTCCGACGCCCCGCTATAGCTCGACCGCCCCGCGCGACGAGGACGCCTTGCCCGATCAGCCCTCACCCGCCGCCACGGCCCTCCTCGACCGCATCGCCGGCGGTTCGGCGCTGATCGGCATCGTCGGCCTCGGCTATGTCGGGCTGCCGCTGGCGCTGGCGGCGGCGCGGGCGGGCCTGCCGGTGCTGGGCTTTGACGTCGATGCCGCGCGGGTCGCGCAGTTCAACGCCGGCACGAGCTTCATCAGCCACATCCCGACGGAGGCGCTCCACGCCGCCGCCCGCGCCGGCCGCTTCGAGGCCACGGCCGACGCCGGCCGCCTCGGCGAACCCGACGCCATCCTGATCTGCGTGCCGACGCCGCTGACCCGCCAGCGCGAGCCCGACATGACCTACATCGAGCGCACCGCGCAGGCCATCGCGCCCCGCCTGCGGGTCGGGCAGGTCGTGGTGCTCGAATCCACGACATGGCCCGGCACCACCGACGAGGTGATGAAGCCGATCCTCGAGGCGGGGGGCCTCCGGAGCGGCACCGACTTCTTCCTCGCCTATTCGCCGGAACGCGAGGACCCCGGGAACGCGAATTTCGAGACCTCCACCATCCCGAAAGTGGTGGGCGGCGACGGCGCCGACGCGCTGCGGATCGCCGAGGCGCTCTACGGCCGGCTGGTGGTCCGCACCGTGCCGGTCTCGTCGGCGCGCACCGCGGAGGCGGTGAAGCTCACCGAGAACATCTTCCGGTCGGTCAACATCGCGCTCGTGAACGAGCTGAAGCTGATCTACGACGCCATGGGCATCGACGTCTGGGAGGTGATCGAGGCGGCGAAGACCAAGCCCTTCGGCTTCATGCCCTTCTACCCCGGCCCGGGCCTCGGCGGCCATTGCGTGCCGATCGACCCGTTCTACCTCACCTGGAAGGCGCGCGAGTTCGACCGCCCGACGCGGTTCGTGGAACTCGCCGGCGAGATCAACACCGCCATGCCGGCCCACGTCGTCGACCGGCTGGCCCTGGCGCTCGACCGCCAGCGCGGCCGCGGCCTCAACGGCGCGCGAATCCTGCTGATCGGCGTGGCCTACAAGAAGAACATCGAGGACACGCGCGAGAGCCCGTCGCTGCGGCTGATGGAGCTCATCGAGGCGCGGGGGGCCGCCTGCGACTTCCACGACCCGCACGTGCCGGCGATCCCGCCGACGCGCGAGCACGCGGCCCTGGCGGGCCGCCCGAGCCGGCCGCTCGATCCCGCCGCCGTGGCGTCCTACGACGCCGTGCTGATCGCCACCGACCACGACGGCATCGACTACCCCGCGCTGGCGCGGGCGGCACGGCTGGTGATCGACACCCGCAACGCGCTGGCGCGGGCCGGGGTCGTGGCCGACCACATCGTCAAGGCGTGAGGCTAAAGGGCGGCCCGCGGACCGTCTCCGCCGGCCGCGGGCCCGTCCTTTGGCCCCGCGCGGGTCCGATCGCGGTTGCCCTCGGGTCGCGGCAGGGCTAAGGCGGCGCCTTTGGCGGGCATGCGGCGACGCGGGCCGGGGAGCGGTGGGGCGACATGCGGGGCATCATTCTGGCGGGCGGAAGCGGCACGCGGCTCCATCCCATGACGCATGTGCTGTCGAAGCAGCTCCTGCCGATCTACGACAAGCCGATGATCTTCTACCCGCTGTCGACCCTGATGCTGGCCGGCATCCGGGAGATCCTGCTCATCTCGACGCCCCGCGACCTGCCGCTGTTCCGCGACCTCCTCGGGGACGGCTCCCAGTGGGGCCTGTCCCTGTCCTACGCCGAGCAGCCCTCGCCCGACGGCCTCGCCCAGGCCTTCATCATCGGGGCCGACTTCGTCGGCGACCAGCCCTGCAGCCTGATCCTCGGCGACAACGTCTTCTACGGCCACGGCCTCCCCGAGATGATGCGGCCCGCGGCGGCGCGCCGGGAGGGCGCCACCGTCTTCGCCTACCACGTCACCGACCCCGAGCGTTACGGCGTGGTGGATTTCGACAGCCACGGCATCGCGGTGTCGATCGAGGAGAAGCCCGCGCAGCCCAAGACCAGCTGGGCCGTGACGGGCCTCTACTTCTACGACGCCCAGGTGGTCGACATCGCCCGCCACCTGAAGCCCTCGCCCCGCGGCGAGCTCGAGATCACCGACCTCAACCGCATCTACCTCGAACGGGGCGCGCTCCGCGTCGAGCGGATGGGGCGCGGCTTCGCCTGGCTCGACACCGGCACGCCCGACAGCCTGCTCGAGGCCGGCGAGTTCGTCCGCGTCTTCGAGAAACGGCAGGGCTTCCGCATCGCCTGTCCGGAGGAGATCGCCCTCACCCAGGGCTGGATCGACGAGGCGCTCTTCGTCCAGCAGGCCGAGAAGCTGCGCAAGAGCACCTACGGGCAGTACCTCTTCCGGGTGCTGGCCGAGCGCGGCCCGACCGAAGGCCCGAGCGCCTGACGCCGCCGTCGGCTCCGCATTCGACGCTGGCGCGCGCCGGCGGCGGCATGGCACAGTCCGGGATCGGGACGGTGGTGGGGCGGACGTCGTGAGAACCGAAGCGCCGATGACGGGAGCCTCGGACGGTGCCGTCGCCCTGCCGGAGGGCTGGCGCGCCGAGCCCGTAGCGCCGGCCGCGTCCTTCGTCGAGCCGCCGACCCTGCGCCATCCCGAGCCGTCGCTGCGGCTCGTGCGGGACTTCGATCCCCCCTGGCCGGTCGGCTGGTACGCGCTGACGCTGGCCTACCACGGGCCCGGGGTGGCCGATGCCCGCCTGGTCTTCACCTTCGACGACGGCACGGTGCTGCCCCAACTCCTCGCCAAGACGGGGCGCAACGCGTTCTTCGGCATGGTGCGGCCGACGCGGCCGCTGCGGGGCGTCGCCGTGGCGGTGTCGGGCTCCGCCGACATCGGCGCCCCGCACGCCCTCGTGTTCCGCCCCGTGCCGGTGTGGGAGCAGCGCCGCGCGCTGCTGCGCCGCGCCGTGGCGGTGCTGCGCGGCGACCCGCGCTCCTTTCCGTGGCGGCTGGCCCGCTTCGCCGTCCAGATGAGCCGACAGGGCCGCACCGCCATCCCGCTCGCCACCGAGGCGCGCAGCCCGGCGGCCGCCTATGCGCTGTGGCGCGAGCGGTTCGACGAGCGACCGGAGGACGAGATGACGTTCCAGCAGGGTCGGCTCGCGCGGCTGGCGCGGCGGCCCTGGTTCACGGTCCTGGCGGGACCCGACATCGACGCCGCCGCGCTGGCGGGGTTGCGCGAGAGCCTCGACGCCCAGCACTACCCCGATTGGGACCTCCTGGTGCCGGCCGACGCGCTGCCGTCGGGCGCGGCCCGGCTGCGGCGCTACGACCCGGCCGACCCCGACGCCGCGCTCGCCTCCGCGCGGGGTTCGCACGTCCTCCTGCCCCGCCCCGGAACGCGGCTGCGCCCGCATGCCCTCACGGTTCTGGCCCTGGCGCTCGACCGCATGCCCGATGCCAAGCTCGTCTACGCCGACGAGGACCGCCAGGAGGGCGCCGCCCGCTCGGGCCCGGTCTTCAAACCGGCGTGGTCGCCGGCGCGGCTCCTCACCTCCAATTACATCGGCGACCTCTGCTGCATCGCCCGCGCCTCCCTCGTCGGCGTTGGCCTCTCGGCCGAGGACGGCGCCGCCGACTTCGGCGTCGCGGCCTGGCGCCACGACCTCATGCTGCGGCTCGGCGAATGGTTCGAACCGCGCGACGTGCTGCACGTGGCCCAGGTGCTCAGCCACGGCGCGGGGCCGGCCGCCCCGCCGGCCGCCGAGGAGCGCAAGGGCGCGATCCGCCGGGCGCTGGAGCGCAGGGGTGCCGCGGCGCGGGTCATGTCCGACCCCCGCTCGCCCGACCCGCGGGTCGCCTTCACGCCCGACGAGAAGCCCCTCGTCACGCTGATCATCCCGACGCGCGACCGCGCCGACCTCTTGCGCACCGCCGTCGGCTCGATCCTCGGCAAGACCGTCTACCGGCGCTTCGAGATCGTCGTGGTGGACAACGGCTCGGTCGAGGACGACACGTTCAAGCTCTTCGAATCCTGGGTGGGCGACGCCCGCATCCGGGTGATGCGCGACGCCGGTGCGTTCAACTATGCCCGCCTGAACAACGCCGCGGCCGCGTCCGCCAAGGGTACGCTGATCGGCCTCGTCAACAACGACGTCGAGGTCACCGACGCCCATTGGCTCGAGGAGATGGTGGGCTGGGCCGTGCAGCACGGCGTCGGCTGCGTCGGCGCCAAGCTCTCGTACCCGGACGGGCGGCTCCAGCACGGCGGCGTCGTCGTGGGCGTGGCGGGCGCCGCCGGCCACCGCCACAAGCGCGCCGCCCGGGGCCACAGGGGCGGGCGCGACGACCTCGTCACCGTCAACGAGGTGTCGGCGGTGACGGCCGCCTGCCTCGTCGTCAAGAAGGCGGTCTACGACGAGGTCGGAGGCCTCGACGAGGCGCGGTTCGCCGTGGGCTACAACGACGTGGACTTCTGCCTCAAGGTGGCGACCGCGGGCTACCGCAACCTGTGGACCCCGTTCGCCGAACTCGTCCACCACGAGAGCGTCAGCCGCGGCCGCGACCTCAGCCCCCGCACCGCCGACCGCTTCAACCGCGAGGTCGCGGCGCTGCGGCAGGCCTGGGGTGATCGCCTGCTCGACGACCCCTACGGCTCGCCGAACCTCACGATGGACGCCGAGGACGGGTCGGTTCGGGTACAGTGAGGGCCGAGCCGATGCTCTACTTCGCCTATGGCTCGAACCTCCAGCGCGCCGGCATGCTGTCGCGCTGCCCGGCGGCCGCGCCGCTCGGACGCGCCGTGCTGGCCGACCACGAGATCGTGTTCCGGCTCTGGGCCGACGTCGCGCCCCGGCCCGGTGCCAGGGTGGCGGGCGGTCTGTGGCGCGTCACGCCGGCCTGCGAGGCGGCGCTCGACGATTACGAGGACGTCGGGGTCGGCCTCTATCGCCGTGTCATGCTCCCGGTCTGGCCCGAGGGCGCGAGCGAGCCGGTCGAGGCCCTCGTCTACCGCATCGACGCCACCCACATGGCCCGGCCCGAACCCGGCTATCTCGCCACGATCCTGGCGGGCTGCCGCGATTTCGGGCTCGACGACGCCGCGGTCCGGGCGGCCGCGGCGGTCTGATACGCTTTCTGGACGGCTGGTTAGGGTTGAGACGAGTGGTTCGGGCGACATGTGAGCGGATGGGCGCCACCGAGCCCATCAGCCGGACGCCATAGGAACGCGCCGCAGCCGGGCGGCGGATCGAATCGACTGCGCCGCCTTGCGCCGGCGGGGCTGACGGTCTATGTCGATACTAGTGCCGGTGAACTCCGGTGCGGTCCGGTAGATCGATGAAGAGTGGGCTCCTGCCGGACCCGCTCTTTTGCTTTTGAGCCATCTGCCGGCCCCATGGACAGCGTCTTCTTGACCCTCACGCGTACCGACCACATCCCCGATCCCGTCGTCGATCTCCCGATCGCCGGTCCCGCGAGCCAGGACGCGCCGCTCGACGAGCCGCGCTTCACGGTCGAACACGGCCTGGCGGCGCGGATCGCTCATGCCGCCGTGCCGGTGCTGGCGGATCTCGGCCACAGGCTCGTGTGGGTGAAGCTGTCGGCGGGTCCGCCCGGCCTGCTGCGCATCATGGCCGAGCGGCGGGACGGCACCTTCACGATCGGGGATTGCGAGGCGGTGAGCCGCGCGCTGTCGCCCGTGCTCGACCTCGAGGACCCGATCGCCGGCGAGTACCGGCTGGAGGTGTCGTCGCCCGGGATCGACCGCCCGCTGGTGCGCCTGTCGGACCTGCGCCGTGCCGCGGGCCACGAGGTCAAGGTCGAGCTGGCGGTCCCGATGGACGGGCGCCGCCGCTTCCGCGGTTCGATCGCCGAGGTCCACGACGACGGCCGGGTCGTCCTGGCGCTGATCGACGCCAAGGCGAGCGATCCCGGCACCGTGGAGATCCCGGTCCGCGACATCGGCGAGGCCAGGCTCGTGCTCACCGACGCCCTGATCCGCGACGCCCTGAAGACCCAGGACGCGGCGGCCGGGACCGGAGACGCGCCGGCCGGGGAGGCCGCGCCCGACGCAGGACGCGGCCCGGGGCGGTTCGCCGACCGCAACAAAGCCAAGCGAGCCCGTCCGGCGGGCGACCAGACCCGGGCGCGACCCGCGCCGACCCCGCGCGGCCGCTGAGTCGCCGCCCCACGCCTTCCGAGGAGACATCCACCATGGCCGTCAGCGCCAACAGGCTCGAACTTCTGCAGATCGCCGAGGCGG
The DNA here is from genome assembly GCA_965214345.1 of Lichenihabitans sp. GTDB lineage: Bacteria > Pseudomonadota > Alphaproteobacteria > Rhizobiales > Beijerinckiaceae > Lichenihabitans. The sequence continues at coordinate 1,081,817 of CBDCBJ010000002.1, forward strand.
TGGCGCGCGAGAAGAATATCGACCGCTCGATCGTCATCTCGTCCATGGAGGAAGCGCTGCAGAAGGCCGCGCGCTCCCGCTACGGCCAGGAGACCGAGGTTCGGGCGGAGATCAACCCGCGCACCGGCGAGACCCGGTTCTCGCGCCTGCTGCTCGTCGTCGACGAGATCGAGAACGACGCCATCCACATCACCCTGCCGGAGGCGCGCCGCCGCAACCCCGCCGCCCAGGTCGGCGACTGGATCTCCGAGACGCTGCCGCCGTTCGAGTTCGGCCGCATCGCCGGTCAATCGGCCAAGCAGGTCATCGTGCAGAAGCTGCGCGAGGCGGAGCGCGACAAGCAGTACGACGAGTTCAAGGACCGCATCGGCGAGATCATCAACGGCGTGGTCAAGCGGGTGGAATACGGCAACGTCGTCGTCGACCTGTCGGGCCGGGGCGAGGCGATCGTGCGCCGCGACGAGCTGATCCCGCGCGAGACCTTCCGCCCCGCGGACCGCATCCGCGCCTACGTGTACGACGTCCGGCGCGAACAGCGCGGACCGCAGATCTTCCTGTCGCGCACCCACCCGCAGTTCATGGCGAAGCTCTTCGCCCAGGAGGTGCCCGAGATCTACGACGGCATCATCGAGGTGAAGGCCGTCTCCCGCGACCCCGGCTCGCGCGCCAAGATCGGCGTCACGTCGCGCGATAGCTCCATCGATCCCGTCGGCGCCTGCGTCGGCATGCGCGGCTCGCGCGTCCAGGCCGTGGTGAACGAGCTGCAGGGCGAGAAGGTCGACATCATCCCGTGGTCGCCCGACGCCGCGACCTTCATCGTCAACGCGCTCCAGCCCGCCGAGGTCGTGAAGGTCGTGCTCGACGAGGATTCGTCGCGCATCGAGGTCGTGGTCCCGGACGACCAGCTCTCGCTCGCGATCGGGCGCCGCGGCCAGAACGTCAGGCTCGCCTCCCAGCTCACCGGCTGGGACATCGACATCCTGACCGAGGCGGAGGAGTCCGAGCGCCGCCAGAAGGAGTTCGCCGAGCGCACCAACCTCTTCATGGAGGCGCTCGACGTCGACGAGGTCGTGGCCCAGCTCCTGGCGTCGGAGGGCTTCCGCTCGCTCGAGGAACTGGCCTATGTCGAGCCCGCCGAACTCAGCAACATCGAGGGCTTCGACGACGATACCGCGGCCGAGATCCAGTCGCGTGCCCGCGCCCACCTCGACGCCATCGAGAAGGAGCACGACGACAAGCGCCTGGCGCTCGGCGTCGCCGACGAGCTGAAGGAGGTCGACGGCATCACCACCGCCATGCTGGTGAAGCTCGGCGAGAACGACGTGAAGACGGTCGAGGATTTCGCCGGCTGCGTGCCCGACGACCTCGTCGGCTACACGGAGCGGAAGGACGGGGAGGCGACGCGCGTCCCCGGCTACCTCGACGGCTTCGAACTGTCGCGCGAGGACGCCGAGGCGATGATCATGCAGGCCCGCGTGAAGGCCGGCTGGATCGAGGCCGAGGTCGAGGGCGAGGTCGAGGAAGCACCGGCCGACGAGGAGGTGGCCTGAGCCCGGGACGCTCGGCGATGACGGGCGAGGCGGCGACCTCCGAGGGAACCGAGGCCGACCCGGACGACTTGTCCGATGCGGCTGCGTTCCCCGACAAAGGGCCGGAGCGCACCTGCATCGTCACCCGGCGAAAGGGGTCTCCGGACGACTTCATCCGCTTCGTGGTCGGTCCCGACCGCGCCGTGGTTCCGGACCTCCGTCAGAAGCTGCCGGGCCGGGGGGCCTGGGTGACGGCCGAGCGCGCCGTGGTGTCGGAAGCGGTCAAGCGGAAGAGCTTCAAGCGCGCGTTCAAAGCCGAGGTCGAGGTTCTGCCCGCGCTGGCCGACCTCATTGACGGCCTGATGGAGAAAGATGCATTGCAGGCGTTCGCCCTGGCCAACAAGGCGGGCCTCGTGGTGGCGGGTGCCACGAAGGTCGAAGGGTCCATCGGGCCGAAGGTGCCCGCCGCGCTCGTCCATGCGAGCGACGGCAGCGCCGACGGGCTGCGCAAACTGGAGGCCGCGGTCCGGCGCCTTTTGGGCGACGACGCGGCGGCCGTGCCCTGCATCCGAGATTTTCGCTCCGACCAATTGGATTTGGCACTGGGGCGCACAAATGTGATACACGCGGCTGTGGCCAGGGGGACGGCCGGCGCGGCGTTCGTGGCACGCGCGCGACGACTGGCACGTTACCGCGGGGAAACGCCGGCGAAAGCCGCGGGGCCCGCATCACCGATCGACACGACACCCATCGCGGCAGGATCTGCCGAGGATTGAGCGAGACACTTGCCGAAGATCGGCTTCGGCGCTCGCAGGATTGGGGCACGGACACGGCCCTCAGGACGAATGACTGATGAGTGAACCGAACAACGTTGGCGAGAAGACTCTGAGCGTGACCCCCAAGACCACTCTGTCGTTGAAGCGACCGGTCGAGCAGGGCACCGTTCGGCAGAGCTTCTCCCACGGTCGTACGAAGCAAGTGGTGGTCGAGAAGGTCAAGAGCCGCGTCATGGCGCCCGCGAAGCCGGCTGCGCCAGCCGCCGCCGCGCCTGTCGCACCGCCGCGCCCTGCGGTGCTCCCGACGGTCCCGGCCGCCTCCGCCGCCCCGCAACGGCCGACGATCCCCGCCGCCGCCCCGTCCGCGCCGGTCCAGGCGCGGCCGACGCCCCCGCAGCCGGCGCCCGTTCCCGCCGCGCCGGCTCCGAAGCCGGTGATCGCCGAAGCGCCGGCCGCACCGGCGCCGGTGAAGGCTGAACCCGCCGCCGTCGCGCCCGCCCCCAAGCCCGCCGAAGTCTCGGCCCCGGTCGCCGCTCCGGCGCCCGCTGCCGCTCCGGCACAGGCCGCGGCGGTCGAGACGCCGCCCGTCCAGGCCGCGCCGGCCCCGCTGGCCGCTTCCGCGCCGCGACCGGTGGCGCCCGCCGCGCCGCGTCCGGCTCCTTCGCCGTCGTCGGTTCCGCCCCGCGGCGGGCCGGCCCCGGTGCGTCCCGGCTTCCGGAGTTCCGCGCCCGTCGGCGCCGTCAACCGCTCGGGCTCCGCTGCCCCGGCCCCTGGCAACCGTGCGGCGCCACCGGCCGGCGGTCGCCCCGCCGCCGCCGCTCCGGCGCGACCGATCGGCGCCCGCCCGCAGACCGGCGTGGTGCTGCGGACCCTCACCGAGGAGGAGCGCGAGGCCCGCGCCCGCGCCCTGGTGGGCGCCAAGTCCCGCGAGGAGGACGACCGGCGCCGCGCCGAGGACGACGCCAAGCGCCGGACCGAGCGCGAGATCGCCGCCGTCGCCGAGCGCGCCGCGGCCGAAGAACGTCAGCGCCAGGAGGACGCGCGCCGGTCCGCCGAGCTCGAAGCCAAGCGCAAGGCCGAGGACGAGGCGACCCGTCGCCTGTCGCCCGGCGCCGGGGGACCGCCGACCGCCAGCGCGGCGCGGCCCGCCGACAACGTGCTCACGCCCATCACCCGCCGGCCGCCGATGAACGCTCCGGCGCGCCTCGCCGTGCCGCGGCCGTCGCGCTCCGGTCCGCTGAAGGATCGCGGACGCCTCACCGTGGCGACGGCGACGAACGAGCAAGAGGATCGCACCCGGTCGGTGGCGGCCTTCCGCCGCCGCACGCAGCGCATGAAGGGTTTCGGCGCGCAGGAGGCGAAGGAGAAGCTCACCCGCGAGGTCGTGCTGCCCGAGACGATCACCATCCAGGAGCTCGCCAGCCGCATGTCGGAGCGGGCCGTCGACGTCATCAAGCTACTGATGAAGCAGGGCCACATGGCCAAGATCACCGACGTGATCGACGCCGACATGGCGCAGATCATCGCCGAGGACCTGGGCCACACGGTGCGCCGCGTCGCCGAATCCGACGTCGAGGACGGGCTGTTCGACCAGCCGGGCGACGACGACGACCTGCTGCCGCGTCCCCCCGTCGTGACCATCATGGGCCACGTCGACCACGGCAAGACGTCGCTGCTCGACGCCATCCGTCAGACCACCGTCGTGTCGGGCGAGGCCGGCGGCATTACGCAGCACATCGGCGCCTACCAGGTGGCGGCGCCGAACGGCGGCGCCGTGACGTTCATCGACACGCCCGGCCACTCCGCCTTCACGGCGATGCGGGCCCGCGGCGCCAAGGTGACGGACGTGGTGGTGCTCGTCGTGGCGGCGGACGACGGCGTCATGCCGCAGACCATCGAGGCGATCAACCACGCCAAGGCGGCCGGCGTGCCGATGATCGTGGCGATCAACAAGATCGACAAGCCCGGCGCCAAGCCCGAACGCGTCCGCTCCGAACTCCTGCACTACGACGTGCAGGTCGAGAGCATGGGCGGCGACACGCTCGAGATCGAGGTGTCGGCCCTGAAGAAGACCAACCTCGACAAGCTGCTCGAGGCCATCGCGCTGCAGAGCGAGGTCCTCGACCTCAAGGCGGATCCGAACCGGGCCGCCGAGGGGACGGTGATCGAGGCTCGGCTCGACCGCGGCCGCGGCCCCGTCGCCACCGTCCTGGTCCAGCGCGGCTCGCTCAAGGTCGGCAACATCGTCGTGGCGGGATCCCAGTGGGGTCGCGTGCGCGCGCTCCTCGACGACAAGGGCGAGGCTGTCAGCGAGGCGGCCCCGTCCTTCCCGGTCGAGGTGCTCGGCTTCCAGGGTGCGCCCGACGCCGGCGACCGCGTGGCCGTGGTGGAGAACGAGGCCCGCGCCCGCGAGATCACGGAATATCGTGAGCGTCAGAGGCGCGAGAAGCTGTCGGCGCACGGCGCCTCCATCCGCGGCTCGCTCGTCGACATGATGAGCCAGCTGCGCTCGGTCGGGAAGAAGGAGTTCCCGCTGCTCATCAAGGGCGACGTCCAGGGCTCGGTCGAGGCCATCCTGGCCACGCTGGAGAAGCTCGGCAACGACGAGGTCGGCGCCCGGATCATCCACGCCGGCGTCGGCGGCATCACCGAGTCCGACATCACGCTGGCCGAAGCCTCGAGTGCCGCGATCATCGGCTTCAACGTCCGCGCCCACAAGGAAGCGCGCACGCTGGCCGAGCAGTCGAAGCAGGAGATCCGCTACTACAACATCATCTACGACCTCGTGGACGACGTGAAGGCGGCGATGTCGGGCCTGCTGTCGCCGACCCTGCGCGAGGAGATGCTCGGCAACGCCCTGATCCTGGAGGTGTTCAACATCTCCAAGGTCGGCAAGGTGGCGGGCTGCCGGGTCACGGACGGCAACGTCCAGCGCGGCGCCAACGTGCGGCTCATCCGCGACAACGTCGTGGTGCACGAGGGCAAGCTGTCGACCCTCAAGCGCTTCAAGGACGAGGTCAAGGACGTGGTGGCCGGCCAGGAATGCGGCATGGCCTTCGAGACCTACCAGGACATGCGCGCCGGCGACGTCATCGAGTGCTACCGCGTCCACGAGGAGAAGCGCACGCTCTGACGGGCGTCGACGGCTCCCAGGCGGGACACGCGACGGGAAGGCGGCCGGAGGGGGCCGTCTTCCCGTCTCTCGTTTCAGGCCGACACCACGCCGAACCCCGGAGACGGCAGCGAGCTTCGTCTCCGCGACAGACCTCTCGTGGTCCCCCCAACACACCGGCCAATTGTCCATTTCGATCGACGGATACAGAAGAGCCTCACGGCGGGCTCGTGCGTTTTCAGAGAGGGCCTGTCGGCGACCGCGAGACAGGCTCCAGGTCCAGGACCGAGACTTCAATGTCCAGAGCTCACCATTCCGGGGCGCAGCCGTCCCAGCGCATGCTGCGCGTCGGCGAATTGATCCGCCACGTCATGGCCGAGTTGCTGTCGCGCGGCGGCCTGCCCGACCCCGTGCTGGAGAAGCACGTCATCACCGTGCCCGAGGTCCGCATGTCGCCCGACCTCAAGATCGCCAACGTCTATGTCATGCCGCTCGGCGGCGGTGACGTCGGCCCGGTGATCGAGGCGCTCGACAAGCAGAAGAAGATCCTCCGCACCGAACTGGCCCACAAGGTGAACCTCAAGTTCGCCCCCGACCTGAAGTTCAGGGTGGACGAGAGCTTCGAGAAAACCGCCCGGATCGACGCGCTCCTGGCCTCCCCGGTCGTGCAGCGCGACCTCAGGGCCGAGGGTGAGCACGGGCTCGCGGACGACGACGCGAAGCAGGACTGAACCCCGATGACCACGACCGACGCGCAGGACGGGCGACCCGCGAGACCGCCCCGCAGGGTCAAGGCCGAGGTGAACGGCTGGGTGGTGCTCGACAAGCCGGTCGGCCTCACATCGACCCAGGCCGTCAGCCGCCTGAAGCACCTGTTCAACGCCAAGAAGGCGGGCCATGCCGGCACGCTCGACCCGCTGGCCTCGGGCCTGCTGCCGATCGCCTTCGGCGAGGCCACCAAGACGGTGCCGTTCGTCCAGGACGGTGCCAAGAGCTACCGCTTCCGCGTCCGCTGGGGCATCAAGACCGACAGCGACGACACCGAGGGCGAGGTGATCGGCACGTCGGACCTCCGGCCCTCGCGCGCCGACATCGAGGCGCTGCTGCCCTCCTTCGAGGGCACCGTCATGCAGCGGCCGCCGGCCTATTCGGCCATCAAGGTCGGCGGCGAGCGCGCCTACGACCGGGCGCGCGAGGGCGAGGTCTTCGAACTCGCGCCCCGTCCCATCACCATCCATTCCCTGCGGCTGATCGAGGCCTCGGTCGACGAGGCCGTGCTCGAGGCACATTGCGGCAAGGGAACCTATGTGCGGGCCATCGCGCGCGACCTCGGAGACCTGCTCGGCTGCCTCGGCCACGTCAACGCGCTGCGGCGCACCCGCGTCGGCCCCTTCGTGGAAGCCGACAGCGTGACGCTTCCGGGCGAGGGCGAGGACCCGTCGGGCCTGCTGGCCTCGCTGCGCCGGGTCGAGGCCGGCCTCGGCGAGGTGCCCGGCGTCGACATCGTGCGGCAGGACGCGGCGCGGCTCCGCCGCGGCCAGCCCCTGATGCTGCGCGGACGCGACGCCCCGAGCGGCGGCATGGCCTATGCGGCCTGCGGCGGCGTCGTCGTCGCCTTTGGCCCGGTCGAACAGGGCGCGCTCCAGCCCTACCGGGTGTTCAACCTGCCGTTCTGAGGTTCCGCGCCACGATGAGGTCGCGGCGCTTGATGACCCGGTCGACGCGGTGGGCCAGGTCGCCGTAGGGCGCCTCGGCGGCGACGCGCAGCGGCGACAGGTCCTCGACCAGCGCCGCCATCTCGTCGCGGCCGGCCCGCGTGCTGTCCCAGGAAAACGCCAGGGCGCCGCCGGGCTCCATGACGGCCGCCCAAGCCGGCAGGCAGGCGCTCAGCAGCTCCGCCAGCGGCGCGCGATGCTGGATGCCGTAGGGGAGGTCGGTCACGACGAGGTGAGGCCGGCCGAAGCCCGCCAGGAGGTCGCGCGACAGGGCGCTGTCGCCGCTCGCGAGGAGGCAGCGGCGCGGATCCTCCTTCTCGCGGCCGATGCGGATCTGCCAGCGATGCGCGTCGAGCGCGCGCAGGCGCTCCTCCCGGGTCGACACCGCGATGCGGCCCTCGCGGCAGAACTGGGTGATGAAGGTCGCGGTGGACTCGACGTCGCCGCGCTCGCGCTCGACGCCGGCCGCGTGGGCGCCGAGCGACAGGGCGGTGAGGAGCGTCGTGCCGCCGCCGCTGAGCGGGTCGAAGACGCGCAGGTCGCGCCAGGGGAGGTCGGCGAAGGCGCTCGCGAACTTTGCCATGTTGCACAGGAAGAGCGTGAAGAGTTCGCTGGTCTTGCCCTTGTAGCGGCGCACCGCCGCGACGTCGGGCGTGAGCACGTGGGGATACGCGACCGCGACCGGGCGCAGCAGCGGCCCTTCGACGTCGCCGAGGTGGTCGAAGAGCTCGAAGACGTTGCCGAGCGTGGCGAGGCTGGCGAGGAGTTCGCGATCCGCCTCCGACAGGTCGGCGTCGAGCGCGAACGTCACGTAGCCCTGGCCGGCGATCCGGCGCAGGGCGATGTCCCGCGCCCGGCGCCCGAGCGGCGAGGCCGCCAGTTCGGCGGCGGCGAGATCGCCGGCGAGGTCGGCATATTGCGTGCTGCGTTGCGGGGCGATCTGGGCGGCGAAGACGAGGGCTGGCGACATCCGGGTGCTTAGACCAGCGCAACCCGGGGGCGGTCAATCCGCTCGCGCGGAGCGGACCCGGCGGGCTCTGTCCCTTCAGCCCCCGTTGAGGGGGTGCAGGTCGCGCACCATCGCCTTCATGCGCTCGTCGAGCACGTGGGTGTAGATCTGGGTGGTCGAGATGTCGGCGTGGCCCAGCAGCTCCTGCACGACGCGGAGGTCGGCGCCGTTCTGCAGGAGGTGGCTGGCGAAGGCGTGGCGCAGCACGTGCGGGCTGACCCGCGCCTCGGCGATGCCCGCCGCCGCCGCCACGGCCTTGAGGTCGCGGGCGAAGGCCTGGCGCGTCACGAAGCCCTGCTCGCTGTCGGACGGGAAGAGCCATGGCCCGGCGTCGAGCGCGGGGCCGAAGCCCGCCGTCCTCGCGGCGTCGCGGTAGAGCGCCACGGCGCGGCGGGCCGGATCGGAGAGCGGCACGAGGCGCTCGCGCCCGCCCTTGCCGCGGATCGTCAGGGTCTCGACCGGGCCGACCGCCGCGCGGGCCGCGCTGCGCGGCAGGGCGACGAGTTCGGAGACGCGCAGGCCCGTGGCGTAGAGCATCTCGAGCAGGCAGTTCATGCGGGCCGAGCGCCACCGCGCGACGGGCGAAGCCTCGGGATCGTCGAGGCCGGCGCGGGCCGCGGCGAGCAGGCGCTCGACCTCGTCCGGGCTCAGCACCTTCGGGAGGGGCCGGCCGCGGCGCGGGCCCTCGAGCACCGTGGCGGGGTCGGTCGGCCGATGCCCCTCGGCGAACAGGAATCGATGGAACTGCCGCACGGCCGAGAGCCGCCGCGCCGCCGACGACGGCTTCAACCCGTCGCGTTCGAGCGCCGCCAGGTAGTCGCGCAGGCGCGCGGTCTCGACCCGGGCAGGATGGTCGGCCCGCGCCGCCAGGAAGCCGAGGTAGTCGGCGAGGTCGACGCCGTAGGCGTCGAGCGTGTTCTTCGCGGCCCCGCGCTCGGCCGCGATCATGTCGAGGAACAGGTCGCGCAGCGCCCCGGGCGAGGCGGTCTCGGTGAGGGGCGGCGCCGTCACGGCCGGGACCTCGGCGGGTTGAGCTTGGCGGAGGGGATCGTCTGCTCCATGAGGCGCGGGACGGGCTCGACGAAGGTCACCAGCGCCAGCATGGCGGCATAGGCCAGGGCCGCCAGCACCGCCACCACGCTCAGGAATCGGAAGAGGCTCGGCATGGATCCCGCGGCAGGTGACGGCCCGACGCCGTCACATTGGGCCGCGCCGCTGAACCTTTCATTAAGGCTGACCGCCCCGCCGGCGTCCGCCCTCAGCGGGCGAGGCCCACCTCCGTCAGCGCCGCCGCCTGCTTGGCGGCCAGGACCGACTCGTCGAAGCCCCCGATGGCCTCGTTGAACTGGGCGTGGAAGTTCAGCTCGGCCCGGAGGTGCAGGAAGACGGCGCCGAGCCCGACGGCGGCCCGGTCCATGAAGACGAACTCGCGCGGCACCGTGATGCCGCCGTGCTTCTTCAGGGCCTGGTGGACCTGGAAGGCCTCCTTGCGGCCGTACTGGCCGGGCTCGATCCCGTCGGCGACCGTGCGGACGCGGTCGTCGAGGATCGGCCCGTAGATGAAGCCGGCCCAGATGTTCAGCGTGTCGATCAGCGGCTGGCTCAGGCTCTTGAAGCCCCAGGTCTCGTAGGCGTGGACGATGCGGTCCTTGTCGCCGTGGCGAAGCCCCTCGTAGAGGTCGACGACGCCGGCGACGAACTTCGGCGGGAAGATGCGGACGCAGCCGTAGTCGAGCAGGTTGATACCCTCGACGTCGTCCCCGCTCTCCGACGTCCGCACCGTGTAATTGCCGAGGTGCGGGTCGCCGTGGATGACGCCGTAATGGCTGAAGGGCACCCACCACGCCTTGAACATCGCGACCGCGATCCGGTTGCGGACCTCGAGCGGCTCCTCCTTGAAGCTGAGCAGCTTGCGGCCGTCGACCCATTCCATGGTGAGCAGTCGGTCGGTCGAGAGGTCCGGATCGACCTTCGGCACTCGCACCTGATCGACGCCGTCGAGCATCAGGGCGTAGAGGGCAGCGTGCTTCGCCTCGCGGCGATAGTCGAGTTCCTCGCGCAGGCGCGCGCCGATCTCCTTGATGATCTCGCGCGCGTCGATGGCCGGGCTCATGCGGCGCTGGATGGCGAGGAGAACGTCGAGCTGGCTGAGGTCGGCCTCGACCGCCGACGACATGTCGGGATACTGGAGCTTGCAGGCGAGCGGCAGCCCCTCGCGCGACACCGCCCGGTGTACCTGGCCGAGCGAGGCGGCGGCGGCGGGCTTGAAGTCGAAGCTGCCGAAGCGGTTCTGCCAGTCGAGGCCGAGTTCGGCCGCCATGCGGCGGCGGACGAAAGCCGCGCCCATCGGGGGCGCCTCGCTCTGCAGCTTGGCGAGTTCCTCGGCGTATTCGGCCGGGATCGCGTCGGGGATGGTCGACAGGAGCTGCGCGACCTTCATCAGCGGGCCCTTGAGGCCACCGAGCGCCTTCGTCAGCGCGACCGCGTTGGCGCTGTCGCCGTCGCCGCCGAAGAGCCGCGTCCCCGCCATCCTGGCCGCCACGCCACCGACGTTGGCGCCGACGCGCGCGTAGCGCGCCGCACGGGCGGAGAAGCGGTTCTGTTCGTGGTCGGTCATGAGGTGCGCTGCCAAAGGGAGACGGACCTCAGATGTGTTGTGCGGGCCGCGCGATGTCGAGGCCGCCCGTCACGCCAAATGCCGCGTCGGCCTCAGCCGGCCGCGGCGGCCTTCACCGGCAGGCCGGCGTCGGCCATGTGAGTGGCGAGTTCGCCCGACTGAAACATCTCGCGCACGATATCGCAGCCGCCCACGAACTCGCCCTTGACGTAGAGCTGCGGGATGGTGGGCCAATTCGTGTATTCCTTGATGCCCTGGCGCAGTTCGGCGTCCTCGAGCACGTTCACGCCCTTGTAGGGGACGCCGAGGTAGTCGAGGATCTGGACGCACTGGCCCGAGAACCCGCACATGGGGAACTGCGGCGTGCCCTTCATGAACAGCACCACGTCGTTGCTCTTCACCTCGGCGTCGATCGTCTCGTGTGCGCTCGGCATCGTCTCGTCCTCTCGCGTCGCGGCGCGGCCCGGCCGCCTCCGCTCTGGTGCATCATATAGGATCGAGCGAAATCGGGCACCAGGGATCGGGAAGCGAGGGATGGGAGCTGCTTGTCCTCCCGAGGGCATGCGCCTATCCGTTGCAGATGATCGAGGTTCGGACGACGCGCGACTTCGACAACTGGCTCATGGATCTGACGGACCAGCGCGCCCGCAACCGGATCGCGAAACGGCTGCTGTCCCTTCGGCTCGGCCTGATCGGAGATCACAAGTCCGTCGGCGACGGCGTCAGCGAGATCAGGATCGACGAAGGGCCTGGCTACCGATTGTATTTCGCCCGGCGCGGCATGACGATCATCGTCCTGCTCTGCGGGGGCGACAAGGGCAGCCAGAGACGTGATATCCTGAAAGCCAAAGCTCTCTCCCGCACCGTCTGAGGTCGTCCATGCCCCTCAAAACCTACCCCTTCGATGCGGCACGCTACATCGATGAGGAGGGAGAAATGGAGATCCTCGCCGAGGCTGCGGCGAGCGGCGATGCAGGATATCTCTTCCTCGCTCTCGACGTCGTGGCCCGATCGAGAGGCATGACGGAGATCGCGCGACAGGCCGGCATCAGTCGGAAGGACCTCTTCGATGCCGCTTTGGCCGAGGACGACGTCGACGTCGGCAGGCTGGTCGAGGTGTTTCGAACCCTCACCGCTCCATCGAAGGCTGCGATCGCCTCGGCGGCTGAATGAGGCTTCTCCCAGGATCCGAGGCCGGCCTTCTCGACGTCGAGTCTTAGAACGATAGGTCGATGCAGACCCAACCGACGCGGCCGCGGCGTCGGTATCGCGGCCACCATCGCTTTCGACGCTTCGCCCCTCACTCCGCCGAGGTCTGCAACGCCAGGGCGTGCAGCACGCCGCCCATGTTCCCCTTGAGCGCCGTATAGACGACCTGGTGCTGCTTGACGCGGCTCATGCCCTTGAAGGAGGGCGACACGACGGTCGCGGCGTAATGGTCGCCGTCGCCGGCGAGGTCGCGGATCTCGACGCGGGCGTCGGGCAGGGCCTCGCGGATGAGGCGCTCGATCTCGGCCGCTTCCATCGCCATCGTGTCACCTTCCGCCAAATCTCGAGCGAGAGCCTGTCTACGGGCCCTCGGCGCGCGCGCCGGCCATGAAGCGCGGCATCCACGCGTCGCGGACCCGCCGGATCTCCGCCACCTCTATGGCGGCCTCGCCGGGCAGAAGCAACGCCGTCCCGCCGGTCGTGCCGATCCGGTCGATGGGCATGTCGCCGGCGCCCTCCAGGATGGCGTCGGCCTCCGCCTCGCCGCAGACCAGGAGATAGCGTCCCTGATCCTCGCCGAACAGGGCCGCGTGGGAGGGCAGTCGGCCGAGCGCGCCGACGTCGAGCCGGACGCCGATGCCGTGCGCCAGCGTCATCTCGGCCAGGCCGACCGCGAGCCCGCCGTCCGACAGGTCGTGCACGGCCGTGACGCGGCCTCCGCGCACGAGGGCACGGACGGCGTCGCCGTGGCGCCGCTCGGCCTGTAGATCCACGGGCGGAGGAGCGCCCTCCGCCCGGCCGCACACGTCGCGCAGGTAGAGCGACTGGCCGAGCCAGCCCGTCGTCTCGCCCACGAGCAGCACGGCCTCGCCTTCCCGCACGAAGCCGGAACGCGCGACCCGCGCCACGTCGTCGACGAGGCCGACGCCGCCGATCGTCGGGGTCGGCAGGATGCCGCGCCCGCCGGTCTCGTTGTAGAGCGACACGTTGCCCGACACGATGGGAAAGTCGAGCGCGCGGGCGGCCTCGCCGATGCCGCGGATGCAGCCCACGAGTTCGCCCATCGCCTCGGGCTTCTCGGGGTTGCCGAAATTGAGGTTGTCGGTCAGCGCCAGGGGCATGGCCCCGACGGCCGACAGGTTGCGCCACGCCTCCGCCACGGCCTGCCGCCCGCCCTCCACCGGATCGGCCGCGCAGTAGCGCGGCGTCACGTCGGCGGTCAGCGCCAGGCCCTTCGGCCCGTCCGCCACCCGCACCACGGCCGCATCGGCCCCGCCGGGACCGACGATCGTGTTCCCGCCGATGAGGTGGTCGTATTGCTCCCAGGCCCAGCGCTTGGAGGCGAGGTCGGGGGTGCCGAGGAGATGCAGCAGCGCGGCCCGGTCGTCCATCGGCGCCGCCACGTCCGAGGCGGCGATCACGGGCCGCTTCGGCGCCGCCACGTGGGGCCGGTCGTAGAGCGGAGCCTGGTCGCCCAGCTCCTTGATGGGCAGGTCGGCCTTGACGTCGCCCCCGTGCCGGACGACGAAGCGCAGCGTGTCGGTGGTCCGGCCGATCACGGCGAAGTCGAGCTCCCACCTGCGGAACACGGCCTCGGCCTCGGCCTGCTTGGCGGGGTCGAGCACCATGAGCATGCGCTCCTGGCTCTCCGACAGCATCATCTCGTAGGCCGTCATGCCGGGCTCGCGGCACGGCACGGCGTCGAGGTCGAGCTCGATGCCGAGGTCGCCCTTGGCGCCCATCTCGACCGCCGACGAGGTGAGGCCGGCCGCGCCCATGTCCTGGATGGCGATGACGGCGCCGGTTCGCATCAGTTCGAGGCAGGCTTCGAGCAGCAGCTTCTCGGCGAAGGGGTCGCCGACCTGCACGGTCGGCCGCTTCGACAGGGACTCGTCGTCGAAGGCCGCCGACGCCATGGCGGCGCCGCCGATCCCGTCGCGGCCCGTCTTCGAGCCGAGGTAGACGATCGGTTTCCCGACGCCCGTGGCCTTGGAATAAAAGATGCCGTCGGTGCGGGCGAGGCCCACCGCCATGGCGTTGACGAGGATGTTGCCGTCGTAGCTCGGGTCGAAGGCGATGCCGCCCCCGACGGTCGGCACGCCGAAGCTGTTGCCGTAGCCGCCGATGCCTGCCACGACGCCGGCGACGAGGTGGCGCGTCTTGGGATGGTCGGGGGAGCCGAAACGCAGCACGTCGAGGCACGCGATCGGCCGGGCCCCCATGGTGAAGACGTCGCGCAGGATGCCGCCGACGCCGGTCGCGGCGCCCTGGTGGGGCTCGATGAAGGAGGGGTGGTTGTGGCTCTCCATCTTGAACACGCAGGCGAGGCCGTCGCCGATGTCGATCACGCCCGCGTTCTCGCCCGGCCCCTGGATGACGTGCGGCGCGCTCGTCGGCAGCCCGCGCAGGTGGAGGCGGGACGACTTGTACGAGCAGTGCTCGTTCCACATGGCCGACACGATGCCGATTTCGGTCCAGGTCGGGGTCCGGCCGCCGATCAGGGCGACGAAGCGCGCGTATTCGTCCGGCTTGATGCCGTGGGCCGCGACGATGTCGGGGGTGATCGCGGGGTCCGGGCGCGCCAAGGATCAGGTTCTCCGTCAGGTCTCGGCCGAGCGTTACGGCGGAGAGGGCCGGGTGGCAAGGCGGGGCGGGCGATGTCTCTCGATCCAGGGTCGCAGGGCCGTCGATGGCTCGCGTCTCCTCTCCGTTGTTGGAGTGGACCAAGAGAAACGCAATGAAGCCGACGGGCCACGGTTCCACGTCTTGCGTCTACGTCGTCCCCCTCGTCCGGCGTCGGGCGGCCCCCTCCACCATGCTTCGCATGGTCCCCCTCCCCCAGAGGGGGAGGAAACGGTGCTGCATCGAAGGCCGCTGATCGGCAAGCCCCGGCTGCGCCGTTTCAATCTCGCTCGCGCTGAGTCGTATCGATGTCATCGCCAATGTTTCGCGTCTCCTCCCCTTCTGGGGGAGGGGGACCATGCGAAGCATGGTGGAGGGGGCCGAGGGCTTGGCGAGAGCGTCCCATCGCCGCCGCGACGATCCCCGTCACCACCCCGTCCAGGTTCACTCGGACCTCCTCGGCGGCGAACCTCATGATTCCGATCCCGTGCTCCCGTAGCCACACGTCCCGCACGCGGTCCCGTACCGGGTTTTCGCCGAGGTCGTGTGCCGAGCCGTCCACCTCGACGCCGAGCTTCGCCATATCGCAGTAGAAGTCCAACACGAACGGTCCGAACGGGTGCTGCCGACGGAACTTCAACCCGTCCGGCCGCCGCCGTAGAGCCGACCACAGCCGCAGCTCGGGCGGCGTCATGGCGCGGCGGAGTCTGCGGGCACGGGCCACGGTGTCACGCGGTGCATCCACGTCGTTCCCCTTGTCCGGCGTCGGGTGGCCCCTCCACCATGCTTCGAATGGTCCCCCTCCCCCCACAAGGGGAGGAGACGGTGCTGCACCGGCGGCCGCAGGCCGGCAAGGCAGGCTCACGTCCAGTAGAGCACCTTGGCCTGCGGCAGGTGATGCGCCAGCAGCCGCGTCAGCTCGGCCCGCATCTCCTTCATGGTGGCGGCCGGGTAGACGTGCTTGACCGAGCCGAACTTCGTCAGCTTGCGCGTCCGCTGTGCCTCGTCCATCTCGAGCTTCGACGCCGGATACCAGCCCTGCAGCACGCCCTTCGACTTCGGCGTGAAGCGATGAGTGATGAGTTCCGCGGTGAGGTCGAGGTCCGGCGCGCCGACGAACTCCCGTGCCGCGTCGGCGAAGAGCGCCGCATATCCGTCGCGCCACCCTTCCACGGGTTGGATGGGTGCCACCGTCAGGCCGACCCTGTAGCCGGCGCGGGCGAGCTGCCCCAGGGCGTGCAGGCGCTCCGGCAACGGGCTCGTGCCGCCCTCGAAGCGGATCAGGCTCGGCGCATTGACCGACATCCGGACCCGCGTCCGCCCGCGGTGCTCCAGTTCGAGCAGCGGCGACACGTCGGCGAACTTGGTGGTGAAGCGCAGCTGCACCGGCGCGTCCCAGCGGCCGAAGAAGCTCACCGCCTCCGACAGCGAGCCCGTCAGGTGCTCGACGCCGAGCGGGTCGGCGTAGCAGGAGGCCTCGAAGGTCGTGCCCTCGCCCGACCGCTCCGCCGAGGCGCTGGTGATCGTGCCCTTACCCACGTAATCGGCCAGGCCGGACAGGATCTCCTCGACGTTGGCGTAGGCCCGCGTGATCGGCGGGCCGGCCAGCGAGCCCGCGAGGTAGCAATATTGGCAGTGGGCCGGGCAGCCTTCCGCGAGGTCGAACCGCCAGTCGGCCGAGGGCGGGATCGGCTGCAGCCGCCGCTTCGCCGCCGACGCCACCACCACCGCCAGGGTGGACTTGGCGAGGCGGTAGTCCCCGGCCGGGCTGCCCGTGCCGGCGAGGCCGGTCAGTCGGTCGTTGGGCAGTTCCACGATCTCGGCGCCGAAGGCCGCGGCCCGCGCCGCCATGTCGCGCCCGCGGGGCCAGTCCCGCGCGCTTCGCGTCACCAGCACGCGCTTCGGCCGCCAGGCGCGGTGGTGCCGGAGCGGGGGCAGGGCCTCGGGATGGAGGTCCGGCGCGGCCGCGCCCGAGAACAGGTGGGGCGCGGGAGCCTGGCCGGCGGGGTCTGTGTCGGTGTCGATGTCCATGGCGCTCGAACGCGCGACGGTCCGGTCCGGCCGCAGCAGCCCTTTGACGCCCCCCGGCGCGACGCCATATCGGGCCGTGATGAACGACACACCAGCCCCCCGGCCCGGCGGCCCCCAAGCGCGTGCGCCGCTGGTCTTCGACCGCGCCTTGATCCGCCGGCGCCTGGCCCGCGCCGCCGCGGCCGGGGCCGAGGACTTCCTCGTCGCCCGCGCCGCCGCCGACCTCGCCGATCGGCTGTCGGTCGTCAAGCGCGACTTCCGCCGCGTGCTCGACCTCGGCACGCCCCGGCCCGACGTGGCGGAGGCCCTGGCGCGCGCGCTCCCCGAGGCGACGATCACCCGGCTGTCGCCCCTCCCCGAACCCGCCGGCGCCGGCCGCTGGACAGGCTCGGTGGGCGACGAGGAGCGCCTGCCCTTCGCGCCGTCGAGCTTCGACCTCGTCGTGTCCTGCCTGTCGCTCCACACCGTCAACGACCTGCCCGGCGCCCTGGTGCAGGCGCGCCGCGCGCTGAAGCCCGATGGCCTGCTGCTCTGCGGCCTCCTCGGTGGCGGCACGCTGGCGGAGCTGCGCATGGCGCTGGCGGCGGCGGAGAGCGACCTCACGGGCGGGGCGAGTCCCCGGGTGGCGCCCTTCGCGGACCTGCGCGACCTCGGCGGGCTGCTCCAGCGGGCCGGCTTCGCCCTCCCGGTCACCGACGTCGAGCCCCTGGTGGTCCGCTACCGCCACCTCGGCACGCTGTTCGCGGACCTGCGCGCCATGGGGGCCACCAACGCCCTGACGCTGCGCCACCGCGGGCCGCTGCGGCGCGCCGTGCTGGCGCGGGCCGCCGAGATCTACGCGGCGCGCTTCGCCGACCCGGACGGGCGCCTCCGGGCCACCTTCGACATCGTCTGGCTGTCGGGCTGGTCTCCGCACGAGAGCCAGCAGACGCCGCTGAAGCCGGGCTCGGCCAGAATGTCGATAGAGGCGGCGCTGCTCAAGGCGCGGCAGTGAGGGCCTAGCGCGTTTCAGGCTGTCGCCGACATACGCCAGCTCAGATCTGTGAGGCGGCGGTCAGGCGGCGTTGGATTCCTGCTTCTGGGTGAGCACGCCGTAGAGGCCGGCGGCGTCGCGCGTCGCGCGGAGCTTCGCCACGATGCGGGGCTCACGCAGCACGCGCGCGATCCGCGCCAGGGCTTTCAGATGGTCGGCGCCGGAGGCCTCGGGCGCGACGAGCAGGAAGGCGAGGTCGACCGGCGTGCCGTCGAGCGACTCGAACTCGATCGGCCGCTCCAGCCGGGCGAACACGCCGACGATCCTGGTGCAGCTCGGCAGTTTGCCGTGCGGGATCGCGATGCCGTTGCCCACCCCGGTGGACCCCAGCCGCTCGCGCTGCAGGACGGCGTCATAGATCTCGCGAGCATTGAGGCCCGAGACGGCGCCGGCGCGCTCGCTCATCTCGTGGAGCGCCGACTTTTTGGTGTTCACGCGCAGCGCCGGGAGGATGGCGTCGGCGGTGATCAGATCGTCTAACGGCATCTCGTCCTGGGTCCATGGGCTCGTGTGCCGCAACGCGGCAACTTCCGTGCCAGAGGTGCCCGACGGCCTCCGAAGGCGGTCCGTCGCCGGAGCGCGGATCGCATAGCACGGGTCAGGCCCGCTCGGCCAATCCCGCGGCGGGTTTCGACGGGTCGATCCATCCGATATGGCCGTCGCTCCGCCGATACACCACGTTGAGCTCGCCCCCGGCACTCGCCCGGAACATCAGGACCTGGGCGCCCGACATGTCGAGTTCGAGCACCGCGGCCGAGACCGACATGCGGCGCACCGCGACGCCCGATTCCGCCACCACCACGGCGCTGAAGTCCGCCTCCACCTCCTCACCGGCCGGAGCTGCGAGGGTGCGGTAGGCCACGACGGTCCCGTCTCCCGCCTCGTCCGGCCCGGCCGTGTCGAAGGCGGTGTCGTCGCTCCTGCCGCGGTGCGCATGCCGGTCCTTGAGGCGGCGCTTGTGGCGGCGCAGGCGCTTCTCCAGATGCTCGACCGCCTGGTTCACCGTGGCATAGGGGTCGTGGGCATGGCCCTCGGACTGAAGCGTGATGCCGGCCGGGAGGTGCAGCACCATGTCGGCGCGGAAGGCGGAGCCGTCGGGCTGGAGCGTGACGTGGCCCGTGGCCTCGCGGTCGAAATACTTGGCCAGGGCGGCCCCGACGCGCTCCCGCGCATGCGCCTGGAGGGACTCGCCGATGTCCAGGTTCTTGCCCGACACGCGCAGCACCATGACGTCGCCCTTTCGCTCCCGTATCGTCTCGTCCCGGACATCGAACGCGGTCACGGAACGTCACATTGTACGGCCGGCGCGGGCAGAAGTTCCGGCGGCCGCCGCGGCGCCCTCGCCGGCTTGCGGGCGGTGCGGACCCGCATTATTTGAGGGGGGCATCGCGGGCCGAGACCCGGCGCGGGATCGATCCATCGTCGCCTTCGCGGGTCCCTCGGACGTGCTCTTCCCGGATCCAGTCCTCCCGAGGTCCCCCGACACGCCTCAGGATGTCGCGTCCGCGCTTCGGCTGGCGATCGATGCCGCCTCCCGCTTTCGTGGCGCCACCGCGCCGAACCCGCCCGTCGGGTGCTGCCTGCTCGACGCCGAGGGTCATGTCCTCGCCGTCGCGGCCCACCGCAGGGCGGGGACAGCCCATGCCGAGGCCGGCGCCATCGCGGCGGCTCGGGCCGCCGGCACCCTGGCCCGGATCGACACCGTCGTGGTGACGCTCGAGCCCTGCGACCACCACGGCCGCACGCCGCCCTGCACCGAAGCCATCCTGTCGACGCCGGCCCGCCGGGTCGTCGTCGGCGCTTCAGACCCGAACCCGCGGGTCCCGGGCGGCGGCGCCGGGCGGCTCGCCCGCGCCGGCCTCGACGTCGACATGGCGGCGGACGTGCCCGGCTGCGGTGACCTCGCGGCCGCCTGCCTCGGCCTCATCGCCCCCTTCGCCAAGCGCGCCACGACGGGACGCCCCTGGGTGACGGTCAAGCAGGCGCTCGACCCCACGGGATCGATGATCCCGCCTGCCGGCGCCAGAACGTTCACCTCGGAGGCGGCGCTGCGGTTCGCCCATGCCCTGCGCCGGCGGGCCGACGCCATCCTGACGGGCTCCGGCACCGTGCTGGCCGACGATCCCGGCTTCGACGTGCGGCGCGTGGCCGACCACCCGAACCGCACCCGGCAGCTCGCCATCCTCGATCGTCGTCGGCGCGTGCCGGCGCGCTATATCGCCGAGGCGGAGCGGCGCAGCTTCGCGCCCTTCGTCGGCGACGACCTCGGCACGGCCCTGGACAGGCTGGGCGGCGCCGGCGCCCTCGAGGTGCTGGTCGAGGCCGGCCCGGCCGTGCTGGCGAGCCTCGCCGAGGCGGCGCTGTGGGACGAGTGGATCGTGATCCGCAAGGGCGAGGGCGCGCGGGCGGACCGGGTCGAGATCCGCGGGCGGGACGGCGGGGTCGAGATCCTGGCCCTCGCCGGATGACGGGAGAGCGCATGTCGGGTTGGGACGAGGCCGTGGGTCGCCTGCGGTCGGGCGGCACCGTGGTGCTGACCGACGAAGCCCGGGACGGCGCCGCCCATCTGGTGTCGGCGGATCCCGAGGCGCTCGACGTCCTGGCGCGCGACGGCCGCGGTCCCTTGACGCTCGTGGGCGGGACCGAGACCGCGTGGGACGCGCTGCCGCGGCGCCTGGAGGTGGTCCGGGCGGAGCCCCGCCCCGGGGGGGTGCTGCTGGTCCCCGAGGCCGTCGAGGCGGCGCAGGACCTCGCGGCGGCGGCCGGACGGGACCGCCCGGCGCTCGTCCGGGCGGCCGCGCTGCCCGGCGGCGTGCTGGCGCGCGGCGGCGAGATCGGGCGGTTCGCCGCGCGGCTCGGCCTCCCGGTCCTCAGCATCCAGGACGTCGTGGCGCACCGGCTCGCCACCGAGACGATCGTCGAGGAGGTCGCGTCCGCGCAGATGCCCTCCCGCTACGCCGACCAGCCGCTCGAGGTCCATGCCTTCCGCGGGCTCCTCGACGGCTTCGAGCACCTGGCCCTGGTGCGCCGGCCGGGCGGCCTGGGCCCCCTCGGTCCGGAGCCCCTCGTCCGGCTCCACTCGGAATGCCTCACCGGCGATGCCTTGGGCTCGCTCCGCTGCGACTGCGGCGACCAGCTCCGCGGTGCCCTGAAGCAGATCGGCGAGGATCCCCAGGGCGGCGCGGTGATCTACCTGCGCGGCCAGGAGGGACGCGGGATCGGCCTCGCCAACAAGATCCGCGCCTATGCGCTCCAGGAGCGGGGCCTCGATACCGTCGAGGCCAACGTCGAACTCGGCTTCCCGGCCGACATGCGGGACTACGGCGCGGCCGTCCAGATCCTGCAGGCGCTCGGGGTCCACCGGCTGCGGCTCCTGTCCAACAACCCGCGCAAACGTGCCGCGCTCGAGCGCTACGGCGTGGTGGTGTCGGAGCGGCGGTCGCTGCGCATCGGACCCAACCCGCACAACGCCACCTATCTCGAGACGAAGCGCCTCAAGATGGGCCACGACCTGTCGGCGGGCGTCAGGGCCGCCTCGGAGCCGTGATCCGGACGCCCTGACGGCCGCGGTTCGCAGAGGCCCCGACCCGTCCCGCCGGTTCCGATCAGTTCACGCCTTCGCGCTTGGTTCGGATCAGCGTCCGGCAGCGGTCGTCCGCCACTTTCAGGC
This sequence comes from Lichenihabitans sp., assembly GCA_965214345.1. GTDB lineage: Bacteria > Pseudomonadota > Alphaproteobacteria > Rhizobiales > Beijerinckiaceae > Lichenihabitans. The sequence goes on from CBDCBJ010000002.1 coordinate 1,103,140, forward strand.
GCTGGCGGGCCAGCCGGCATTGTTTGCGGTATTCGCTGCGCCCGAGGATGGTTCGCCGCTCCTCCGGCAGGCTCTTCCACCAATGTTCATTGCGGGACGCGGCGGACAATTCCTGTTGCGTTCTGGTCCATTCGATCTGCCAATCCATCGGAGTCGGCTCCTGGCGAGGGGGTTCGCGCCCGTCGCCGCAAAGCCGATGCCAGGGTGGGATGGGTGGCCGGGGTCGCGGGGGCGGCGGCGATGCCGTCCGCGGCCCGACGTGTCCGGCCTACTTCTTCTCGAGCAGCAGCTGGCCCTTCGATTTGATCAGGCCCTGCGCCTTCTGGGCCAGCATGGCGAGGACCCAGGGGAGCTGCAGCGCCAGGGTGACGTGGTCCTCGGCCACGTCGAGCGTCCCCGACACGGTCTGGCCGATGGCGCTGACCCGGAAGTCGAGGTGGGGGCCGGTCCAGCGGTTCTCCAGCACGGCGAACTTGCCCGCGTACTGCTCCTTCAGCTGCTCGATCCCGGTCTCGAGCCGGCGCTGCGCTTCCGCGGCACCGAGCTGGTGCGGGATGGAGACGACGAGCGGCTTGGTCATGGGGCGGTCCCGGCGGGTTGGCGACGCCGCCTGATATAGGCGGGCGCCCTCGCCTTTCCCACAGACGGCCGGCCGGAGCCTGGGAGTCTATGAAGGTATCGGACTTGTGCCCGAAAGTCCTCTGAGATCGTTCAGGATTGTCTTCCGGCTGTGAGCCAAACGGGAATCCATTGACAGACTCTCAGGCCACCTGCAGCGGCTCCGCCTGCGGCAGGCGACGGCGGAGGTCCTCGTCGCGCCGCATCAGCCGCCGCAGGAGGTCGTGGGCGTCGCGCCCGTCGAGGCCGCGCCGGTCGAGCTCGTCAATGAGCCGAAGCTGCTGTTCGATCAGGAAGCGGATGTTGCCGAACTCGCGCGCCATCATGCCGTCGTCGCCCATGCCAAGCATCGCGGACCCCCCGAGAAGGACCGAATGCTCCGCATCGTGGCGACGAAGCCTTAAGGATGGATTGGAGGCGCCGGGCCCCGCCGCGTCCCCGCGCGGGACGCCGCCGCTCAGGGTCCCTGGATCATGGCCCGGATGCGCTTGGCGAGCGCGTCCACCGCGAAGGGCTTGGTCATCATCTGCATGTCGGGGTCGAGGTGGCCGTTGCCGAAGGCCGCGTTCTCGGCGTAGCCCGTGATGAACAGCACCTTGAGGTCGGGCCGCGCCACGCGGGCCTGGTCGGCCAGCTGCCGGCCGTTCAGGCCCGGCAGTCCGACGTCGGTCACGAGCAGGTCGACGCGCCGCCCCGATGCCAGGAGGGCGAGTCCGGCCGGCCCGTCGCGTGCCTGGAGCGCCGTGTAGCCGAGGTCCTGGAGCACCTCGAGGATGAGGTCCGAGACCGTCGCGTCGTCCTCCACCACCAGCACGGTGTCGCCCTCGTCGGCACGCGGGACCGCCTCGCCGGGCTCGGGCGCCGCGGCCTCGCCCTCCCCGTCCGAGCGCGGCAGGAAGATCTTGATGGTCGTGCCCCGGCCGGGCTCGGAATAGATCTTGATGTGCCCGTCCGACTGCTTGACGAAGCCGTAGATCATCGACAGGCCGAGGCCCGTGCCTTGCCCGATGGGCTTGGTGGTGAAGAACGGGTCGAAGGCCCGCGCCATGACGTCGGCCGGCATGCCGGTCCCCGTGTCGCTGACCGACAGCATCACATAGGGCCCGGCCGAGACCCCGGGCTCACGTGCCACATAGGCCTGGTCGAGCACCGCGTTGGCGGTCTCGACCGTCAGCTGTCCCCCGTCCGGCATGGCGTCGCGGGCGTTGATGGCGAGGTTGAGGAGGGCGTTCTCGAGCTGGTGCGGGTCGCACAGGGTCGGCCAGAGGCCCGGGGTCTCGACGCTCCGGAACACGATGCTCTCGCCGATGGTGCGGCGCAGCAGCTCCTCCATCGAGGCCACGAGGGCGGTGGCGTCCACCGCTTTCGCGTCGAGGGGCTGGCGCCGCGAGAAGGCGAGGAGCCGGTGCGTGAGGGCCGCGGCCCGGTTGGCGGAGGCCAGCGCCAGGCCGGCGTAGCGCTCCAGCGTGTCGGTGCGGCCCTGGCTGAGCCGCTTCTGCATCAGGGCCAGGGAGCCGATGATGCCGGTCAGCAGGTTGTTGAAGTCGTGGGCGATGCCCCCGGTGAGCTGGCCGATGGCCTCCATCTTCTGGGCCTGGCGCAGCTGTTCCTCGACGCTGCGCTGGGCCGTGATGTCGCGCGAGATGCCGATCAGCATCTGCCCTCCGCCGCCGTCGATGGCGAGCGGCGCCAGCACGCCCTCGGCGGTGCGGACCTCGCCCGCCACCTCGACGCTCGTCTCGTAGTGGACGGGCGCGCCCGTGGCGGCGCAGGCGAGCGAGCGTTCGGGCAGCGGATCGCCGGGGCTCGACACGTCGGCGACGTCGCGGCCGAGGATGGCGGCGGCCTGGAGCCCCATGAAGGCCTCCGCGGCGGCGTTGACGGCCTCGAACACCGCCCGGCCATCGCGGCCGACCCGGATCAGCACGATCGCGGCGGGCGCGTTCTCGAACAGGGTCCGGAAGCGCGCCTCGCTCGAGACCAGTTCAGCCGTGCGCTGCACGACGCGCGTCTCGAGCGTGGCGTTGAGGTCGCGCAGCGCGGCCTCGGCGCGGGCCCGCTCCAGCGCCTCCCACATGCGCGCCGCTACTTCGCCGACCAGGGCGATCTCCTCGGCATGCCAGCGATGGCGGTCGCGCCGGCCCGCCGTGAGCACGGCGCGCAGCCGGCCGTCGCGGATCAGCGGCACCGCCACGACGGTCGCGAGCCCGCCGAGCAGGAGCACGGGCTCGTGAGCCGAGCCGGCGTCGAACACGGCCGTGAGGCCGCGTTTCAGCCCCTCGACGGGGGTCTCGCCCAGCGCCGCGAAGGGCAGGGCGCCGGCGAGCGGCGGGGCGCCGTCGTCGGACCACCCCGTCTCGAACACGAGGGCGTCGCCGTCGGCCGCGACCTCGCCATAGCCGGCGCGCGCGGCATGGAGCTGGCGCCCCAGGGCCTCGGCGGTGATCTCAGTGATCTCGGCCACGTCGACCGCCTCGCGCAGGCGGTCGCCGAGCACGAGGAGGAAGCTCTGCCGCGCCTGGTTGCGGCGCAGGATGGCGGCGGCGCCGATCCGCTCCAGCGCGTCCCAGCTGCGGGTCGCCACATCCTCGACGAGCGCCACCTCCTCGGGCAGCCAGGCGCGCGCGCCCTCCGCGGCCACGTGGAGGAGGGCGCGCAGGCGGCCGTCGCGGATCAGCGGCACCGCCAGAGCGGCGCCGGACCGCGCGTCGGACGCCATCACGGTCATGCCGGCCTCGAACTCGGCACGGCGCCCCAGCGCCAGCCCGTCGAGCGGCTCCGTGCGGGGCGTCGGTGCCGCCTCGCCGCGCGACCACTCGGCCTCGACCGTCGCCTCGTGGTGGGCGAGGTCGAGCTCGGCGTAGATCACGCGCGCGGCGCCGAACTCGCGGCCCAGCGCCGCCGTGGCGATGGCGACGATGTCGCGGCGCTCGGTGGCGGCCCGGAACCGGTCGGCGATGCCGAGCAGCAGCGCCTGGCGGTTCTCCACCACCCTGCGCCAGTCCAGCGCCTCGGTGAGGCCCTGCCACAGGGCGACATCGCCGGCGCGGTCGCGCCGCGGCTCGGCGCGGGTGCGCATCCAGCGGTAGGAGCCGTCGCCCGTCCTGACCCGATGCTCGATGGCGTAGGGCCGGCCGGACGCGACCGCGGCCGCCCAGGTCGCGACGGCCCGGTCGTGGTCCTCGGGGTGGGTCACCCCGAGCCAGCCACGGACGAGCGCGTCCGGTTCGGATGATCCGGTGAGGGCGAACCAGCGCGGGCTGAAGCCCGTGGGCCGGCCCTCGCGGTCGGCCGTCCAGCCCGCCCCGGGGCCGGTGCCGGCGGGTCCGGGAGGCGCGTCTCCGCGCGGCGCGGCCGTGACGACCACGCCGTCGATCGCGCCGCCATCGCGGCGGAGTGCCTGGGCGTGGAGGGCGGGCCAGGCGTCCGGCCCCAGAGTGACCGTCCGGCGCTCATCGGGCGACGGTGCACTGCCGGTCCGGACCGCGCCCACCAGGCCGGCGATCTCGGGCCAGGCGTCGAGGAGTCCGCGGCCGAGCCGCCCCGACCCGCCCGCGGGGACGAGGGCCGCGAAAGCGTCGTTGAAGATCGCGATCCGTTCAGCACCCCAGAACAGAGCCATCGGGGCGGGGGCCAGCATGAGCAGGTCGACGGCGCCGCGCAGGCGCTCGCCCCAATCCCGCCTCGCCCCGAGGGCCGATCCCTCCCAGGGGAAGGCGTCGATGGCGGCCGCCATGGTCCCGGGCGCTTCGGGCTCGGCCCCGGATCGGGGCAGGGAACGGCTCATCGCGCCAGATTCGTCCTTCGTGGTGACCGGGACGACGAGACCTCGGCGGGCTCTATCGCCACCGCTACCCTTTAGCCGATCGGGCGGGTCACCGCATCCCCGGCGGGATCGGACCGATGCCGTGGACCGGCCTCAGGCCTGGGTCAAACATCGGGGAGATCGTCGAAGGTGCCGAACGAGATTGGTACCACCACCCCGGTTCGAACGGGGGACCTCTAGATCCACAATCTAGCGCTCTAACCAGCTGAGCTATGGCGGCAGGTCTCGTTTGAGGACTCGACGGGTAAGAGCAAACGGCGCGGAAATCAAGTCCCGGGCCCTGCGCGGGATCGACAGCCCAGACCGGCCTCCCGGCCGACGGATGCCGTGCTGCCGCGGTCAGCGGTCGCCCTCGATGGGTCCCGCGGGCGGCGCCAGGGCATCGAGGGCCAGCGCCTGGGTGAGGTCGACGAGGTCGCGTCCCTGGGCCATCGCGGCCTCGATCTGCCGGCGCAGGTGATCCGCCTGGACGGCGACGGCCTCGGGCACCGACCGGGCGTCGATGAGCGCCGTGAACAGGTCGCCCATGGCGGCCACGTTGGACCGGGCGATCTCGGCCAGGATCGCATTGTACCGCCCGAAGGCCTCGGCCGCATCGGGCGCAGACTGTCCCACGGCAGCCTCGGGGGCTGGCGGGTTCACCGCGCTGGCGGTCCGCTCGAGCGCCCGATCGGCTCCTGGCGCGCTTGTCACGATCGCTTCGAGGCTGCGATCGGCCGCCGCGCGGGCTCGGCGCAGCGTCTTCTCGCGCTTCTTCAGCTTGTTGTGGCTCTTCATGACGGTTGCGCCATCGGCGGCACGGATGAGTCGAGACGACCGGCTCGGCCGGGGACGGCGTCCCGGAGGACGCCCGCCCCGGCCGGAGCGGCGATCAGCCCTGGTGGCTCGTCGCCTCGTCGGCGGCGGCCTTCATCGACGACGACGCCGACTGGACCACGCCCTGGGCGGTGGTCTGCACGATGGAGCCGAGTTCCTTGGCCTGCTCCTGGATCGTCGTCATCTGGGACTTGGCATAGTCCGACTGGAGGGCCAGGACCTCCTGAAGGTCCTTGGCGCGGACCAGCTTGCGGGCGAGGTCGAACGCACTGCGGACGTTGACTTCGGCGAAGCCCATCGCCTTCGAGCCGATCGACTTGGCATTGGACTGGACGTTGGCGGCGGTCGAGTCCGCCTGGCCGGCGGCCTTCTGGGCGGCGGTCATGAACCCGTCGAAGGCACGGCTGGCCTGGTCGACGCTCTTCTCGGCCATGTCGCGCATGTCGGACGGGATCTCATAGGACGGCGTGGGCATCGCTTACTCTCCTGCTGGCGGGTGGTCGGCGGCACCCGTGACGGGTCGCCGGGCGGAAGAGGCTGAAATCCAGGCACCGACCGCGCGGTGTCCTACCCCAAGGTGTGCTGCGTCGCAACATCGTTGTGCACCGCAACATGTCGGGCCGCTCTGCCGATGAGCCGTCCGAGGTCGGTCGGGCATCCGCCACATCGCGTCATGCTTAAGTTTATCTTAAAACGTGATAGCCGTGGCGAAGGTGGCGTCGGGGCGATGTTAAATCGTGAGCGGCCGGAGCTGCCGGTCGCGTGATACGTGGACGGTGGTGATGCAGCATTCTCCGGACCGAGACGGGGCGGACCTCCATCTGGACGAGGTCTTCTCCGATCCGGCCTTCGCGGCGCTGAAGGCGCGCTGCGCGGCTTTCGCGGTCGTCGACCCCGCCGAACGCTCGGTCGTCTGGGCCAATGCCGCCGCGGCACGCCACTGGGACGCGGCGGACCTCGGCGCGTTGTCCCGTGCGCTGTTCGGCGCCGAGGCGACGGACGGCGGGGGATGGCTCGACGGCCTGCTCCAGGGCCTCCTGCCCGGCCGCGCGCCTCGCCTCGCCCGGGGCGGCCTTGCGCGCGGGTTCCGCATGCGGGCCCGCACCGCGATGGTCCGGGCCTTCGCGACGCCCGGCGCTGCCCTCCTGGTGGGGTTCGCGGTGCCGGACGCCATGTCGTCGGACGATGCCGCGGCCGAGGACTGGCGCTGCCCCGCCTGGCCGACGGCGTCCCCCGACGCCTCGGCGGCACAGGCCGTATCGTCCGACGCCGCACCGGACGGCGCGCCGACGCCGGATAAAGACGATGCCGGAGGCGGCATCGCCCGCCGGAGCCAGGTGGCGGTGCTGAGGGACCGGCTGAACCATGCGCTCGACGGCGCAGCCTCCGTCCGCCTGCTCTGGCGGACCGACGCCGCGGGGTCCGTGGCCCGGATCGACGCCGACGCCTTCTCGCGCCTGGGGGCTCCGGTGCGCTTCGACCGGCGGACGTTCCCGGACGTCGTGCAGGGTTTCGATCCCGCCGGAGCCGACCGCCTGCGCCGCGCCCTGGCGAGCCGCGCCACCTGGTCCGGCATCACGCTCGACCTGCCGGTCGCGGCCGGGGCGGGGCGGGTGCCGATGGCGCTCAGCGGCTCGCCGGTCTTCGGGCCGGAACGCCTCTTCGCCGGGTTCCGCGGCTTCGGCACGGTCGACCTCGGCCGGCTCGATTTGCCGGCGCCCCGCCCCCAAGGCGCGGCGGCCCAGGCCGAACCGGATCCCGAGCCGGTGCCGGATGCCGAGACCATGACGTCCGACGGCGCGGTGCCGCACGCGGAGGGGCCGCCACCGGAGGAGCCTACCGCGCCCGCGGCGGACCACGAAGGGTCGCCCGCCCAGCCTTCGGCCGAGCCGCGGATGCCGATCGGTTCCGCACCCGCCGCGCCGGCTCCGGCCAACGTCGTCCAGCTGCGGGCGTTCCAGGCCTTGGCACAGGGCAGGGCGGCGGCGCCCGTCCAGGACGCTGCCCTCGAGACCTCGTCGTCCGCGCCCCCGGAACCCGCGCCCGCGCCGGAGGAGGTCGCCTCGACCGACCGGAGCCCCGCGGAGCCGCCGGCCGCCGACGACGCCGCCCCCGAGGCGCCGGTCGGCGACGACCTCGCCTTTCTGGCGCTCGGCGAGGCCCTGCGGGCGCGCATCGGCGCCCCCCCGCTCCGCCCCGTCGACGGGGCGACCCCCGCCTCGCCCGAGGGGCCGCGGATGCAGGAGCCTTCCGCCGGACCGCCGGCGCCGGCCGGCCCCGACGCGGTCGCACGGCTGCTCGACCATCTGCCGACAGCCCTGATCGTGATGCTGCAGGGCGCGCCGGTCTTCGCCAACGCGGCGGCGGCGGCCCGGCTCGGCCATCCCGCGCCGGCCGACCTCGCGCGGGTCGGCCGAGACCTCGTCGTGTCGGCTCCGTCGGACGCCGGGGACGCCGTGTTGCGCGGCGCGGGCGGCCAAGACGTTCCGGTCGCGGTCCGGCGGACGGCCGTCGACTGGGGCGGTGCCGCCGCCAGCCTCTGGACCCTGGCCGAGCCCGGCGCGACCGCGGCCGTTCCCGAGCCCGGCGGCGCGGCCGAGGACCGGTCCGGCGAGCTGCTCGACCGGGTCGACGACGCGGTGGCGCTGCTCGACGGCACCGGCCTCGTCCGCCGCCTCAACCGCCGCGGCGAGGGCTGGTTCGGGCAGGAGGGCGCGCTCGGGCAGAGCTTCACCCGCCTGCTGGCGCCCGAGAGCCGCGCCGCCGCGACGGCGCTGCTCGGCGAGGTCCGGGGCCAGCGGGACGGGTTGGGGGCGCCACCCTCGCGCCGCGACGTCCTGGCCCGGACGGGAGAGGGTGCCCCGGTCCCCATGGCGCTGACGCTGGGGCGCCTGGGCGACGCCGGCTTCTACCTCACCCTGCGCGACGTGACGGCGCTGAAGCGCGCCGAGACCGAACGGGCCAGCACCGAGCGCGAGCAGGTGCGGGACGCCGGCCGCCTCCCCGGCCTGCTCGGCAAGGTGAGCCACGAGATCCGCGCCCCGCTGAACGCCATCCTCGGCTTCGCCGAGGTGATGATGGACGAGCGGTTCGGCCCGCTCGGCAACCCGCGCTACCGCGACTACCTCAAAGACATCCACGCGTCCGGCTTGCAGGTGATGACGCTGGTCGAGGACCTGCTCGACCTGTCGCGCATCGAGGCGGGGCAGATCGACCTCGCGGTCGCGGCGCTCGACGTCAACCGAATCGTGGCCGAGACGGTGGCGCAGATGCAGCCGGAGGCGCATCGCGAGCGCGTGATCATGCGGACGTCGCTCGGCGGCCGCATCCCCTCGGTGCTCGCCGACGAGCGCTCGGCGCGGCAGATCGTGCGCAACCTCCTGTCCAACGCCGTGAAGTTCAACGAGCCGGGCGGGCAGGTGATCGTGTCGACGGCGGTCAGCGACACCGGCACCGTGCTGCTCCGCGTGCGCGACACGGGCGTCGGCATGACGGACGACGAGATCGCGTCGGCGCTGGAACCCTTCGGCGGCCTGCCCTCGCCCCATCCCGCCAACGGCAACGGCCTCGGCCTGCCCCTGACCCGCGCCCTCGTGGGCGCCAACGGCGCCAGCATGGCGATCCGCAGCCGCCCGCAGGAGGGCACGCTGGTCGAGGTCGCCTTCACGTCGGCCGAGCCGGAGGCCGCGCGCCTGCCGGCGTGACGGGTCGGGGCGCCCCGCTCGGATGTCATCCGAACCAGTGATCCCAAATGTGTGTCAGCCCGTCCACGCCAGGCCGGCCGTCGTGCCGGTGAAGCGCTTGGGGATCGGCGCCGCGAGGTCGCCGCGCTTGCTCGTCGACAGCCCCAGCCCGCACAGGGCCTCGACGAAGCGCACCGCGATGCCGACCCCGTCGATGACCGGCACGCCGAGCTCCCGCTGGAGGTCGGCGGCGAGGTCGGCCATGCCGGCGCAGCCGAGCACGATGGCGCCCGAGCCGTCCTCGTCGAGGGCCCGGCGGCATTCGCCGAGGATCCTGGCCCGGGCGTCCGACGCCGGGTCGTCGAGTTCCAGCACGGCGAGTTCGGTCGCCCGGACGCGGCGGCAATGGTGCTCCATGCCGTAGGCGCGCAGGAGATGTTCGGCGATGATGCGGGTGCGGCCCAGCGTCGTCACCACGCTGAAGCCGGTGGCGAGGAAACTCGCCGCATGCATGGCCGCCTCGGCGATGCCGAGCACGGGGCCGCGCGCCGCCTCGCGCGCCGCCAGCAGGCCCGGATCGCCGAAGCAGGCCACCACGTAGCCGTCGCAGCCGTCCCGCTCGCCGTCGCGGACCGCCTCGAGCAGGCCGACGACGCTCACGGCCTCGTCGTAATGGCCCTCGATCGACACCGGGCCCGACGACGAGGTCGCCGCCACGATCTCGGTGCCGGGCGACGCCGCCGCCCGCGCCGCGGCGGCGATCAGCGCCGTCATGGCGGCGGTGCTGTTGGGGTTGATGACCTTGATGCGCATGGCGAGTCCCGGCTGACGGTCGGCGTCTGCGGCATGGTTGCGGCAACCGGACCGCCGCGGCAAGCCGCGGCGGCGGAAACCGCGGTCCCGCTCAGCCGGGCAGCGTCAGCAGGCCGGCCGAGCCCTCGCGGGTCCCGTACAGAAGCTGCGTGCCGGCGGCGTTCCAGGCCAGCGCCGAGACGGCGCCGCCGGCCGCGTCCTCGCGGCGGATCAGGATCTCGGAATTGTCCTTCAACCGCACCATCAGCACGAAGCCGTCGTCGTAGCCGAGCGCCAGGACGCCGGCGCGCGGATGGAAGGCCACCTGCGACACGCGCACCGGGCGCACCCCGCACTCGCGCGGCGCCTTGCCCATGGGCCCGTCCTTGCCGTCGAAGGGCCAGACCACGCAGGCTTCCGCCCCCGAGGTGGCGAGCCAGGCCCCGTCGGGCGACCAGGAGAGCGAGCGGGGCTTCGCCGGATAGCCCGACATCCGCATGTGCTTCGAATCCGAGACGCGCCAGCCATGCATGGCGTTCTCCTGCATGGTGGTGACGACGAAGCGCCCGTCGGGCGACCAGACCACGTCGAGGTGCGAGCCCTTCCACTCCAGCGCCTGCGGGGCCTCGACGGCGTTGGGGAACCACAGGGAGGCGCCGTTGTAGTGGCTGAAGGCGAGCCGGTAGCCCTTCGGCGCGAAGGCGACGCCGCGGATCGAGGCGGCGCACGCGACGCTCTTCACCTCGCCGGCGGCGGAGCGCGCCCGGACGGTGCGGCCGGTCGCCCAGGCGACGGCGCCGGAGCCGTGGACCGCGAGGGCGTCGATCCAGCCGGCCTCGGCGGCGAGCTCCTCGGTCGTGCCGTCGGCCCGGGTCGCCGCCACGCGGCCGTCGTCGCCGCCCGTGACGATCCGGGTGCCGTCGGCGGCGGCGCAGAGCACGGCGCCGTCGGGATGGGCGGCGGCGCGTCGCCCGCCGTCGGTGCCCAGCAGGACGGTGCCGTCGCCGAGCGCCAGGGCCGGCACGTCGCCGAGGAAGCAGGCGGCGGTGACGTGGGCGCCGGCGGCGATCGGGGCGACGTTGGCGGACAGGCTGTCGGTGGGGGCGGGCGGCATGGGTTCCGGTCCGGAGGGCGCGTTCAGAGCGAGAAGCCGCCGTCGACGAGGTGGATGGTCCCCGTCGTGTAGCGCGACTCGTCGGACGCGAGATAGACCGCCAGCATGGCGACCTCGTGCGCGGTGCCGAGGCGGCCCATCGGCTGGCGGTCGACGAAGGCCTGTTGCACGGCCGCGCGCGTCTGGCCCGTCGAGGCCGCCAGCGCGTCGATGCGCTCGTCGAGCGAGGGGCTCTCGATCGTGCCGGGGCAGATGGCGTTGCAGCGGATGCCGCGCTTGATGAAATCGGCCGCCACCGCCTTGGACAGGCCGACCACCGCCGCCTTGGTGGCGCCGTAGGCGTAGCGGTTCGGGATGCCGCGCACCGAGGACGCGCCCGACGCCACGTTGACGATCGAGCCCGCGCCGCGCTCCAGCATGCCGGGCAGGAACGCCCGGACGGTGCGGTGCATGGATTTCACGTTGAGGTCGAAGGAGAAGTCCCAGTCGGCCTCCGAGCAGTCCAGCACGCTGCCGTGGTGGACGAAGCCCGCGGCGTTGAACAGCACGTCGACCGGGCCGATCGCGCCGGCCAGGGCCTCCACCGCCGGGGTCGAGCGGACGTCGAGGGCGCGCAGTTCGGCACCGTGCAGGCCTTCGAGCTTGGCGATGTCGAGGTCGGTCGCCACCACGCGGGCGCCCTCGGCCAGGAAGGCCTCGGCCGTGGCCCGCCCGATCCCCTGGCCGGCGGCCGTCACCAGCGCCGCCTTGCCCGCCAAACGCCCCGCCATGACGGCCTCCCGAGCCCGTTGTGGGGGATCGGGTTAGGAGGCGGCGGGAGGCTTGTCAAACCGGGCGGAGCCGGCGCCGTCCCGATCGGTACAGAGATCACGCGTCGATCCGGTCCGGTCACGCGTGGTGGCCCCGCGCCGTGTTCTAGGCAGGATGGCGTGGGTTGACCCACGCCATCCTGCCGCTTTCAGCTCGGAAACTGAGCAGGATTGCGTCGGTGAACCGACACAATCCTGCTCAGGCCGTTGTGGAGACCGCCTCGGCCCGCGGGCGAGCGGGCGTCGTCGTACGCTTGCGCCTGCGCGGGATCTTTGCCACATACACCGCGGGAGGTTGGCGAGGGGCGTTTCACCCGCCAACCGGGTCAGATCCGGAAGGAAGCAGCCCTAACGGGACCGAGCGGGTCTTCGTCCAATCTCCTACCCGCCGGCCTCGAGGCTTCGCTTCGGCTGGGCCGGATCCCCACGGAAGCCCGCAGCCCCGTCGATCGCTCCCGCGGAGGGGAAAAGCTTGTCGCTCGACAACACCTACCGCGTCCTCGCCCGCAAATACCGGCCGACCCATTTCGACGACCTCATCGGGCAGGAGGCGCTGGTCCGCACCCTGTCGAACGCCTTCGACCTCGGCCGCATCCACCAGGCCTACCTGCTCTCGGGCGTGCGCGGCGTCGGCAAGACCACGACGGCGCGGATCATGGCGCGCGCGCTCAACTACCACCGCCCGGCGGAGGACGGCGCGGCCACGATCGACGTCCCCACGATCCGCATGCCGGGGCCGGGCACCCATTGCCAGGCCATCATCGAATCGCGCCACGTCGACGTCGTCGAGATGGATGCCGCGTCCCACACCGGCATCGACGACGTCCGCGAGCTGATCGAGGGCTCGCGCTACCGCCCCGTGATGGCGCGCACCAAGGTCTACATCATCGACGAGGTCCACATGCTGTCGAAGGCGGCCTTCAACGGGCTGCTGAAGACGCTCGAGGAGCCGCCGGACCACGTCAAGTTCCTCTTCGCCACAACGGAGGTCGACAAGGTCCCCGTCACGGTGCGGTCGCGCTGCCAGCGCTTCGACCTCCGCCGCGTCGAGGCCGACGTCATGGTGGCGCATCTCGCGTCGATCTGCGCCCGCGAGGGCGTCGCGGTCGACGACGAGGCGCTCGCCGTCATCGCCCGCGCCGCCGAGGGCTCGGTGCGCGACGCGCTGTCGCTGCTCGACCAGGCCATCGCCCACGGCGCGGCCGGAGGCGGCTCCCCGCATGTCGGGGCCGAGGGCGTGCGCGCCATGCTGGGCCTCGCCGACCGGGCGCGCATCATCGACCTCTTCGAGGCCTTGATGGGCGGCCGCCTGCCCGAGGCGATGACCGAGCTGAAGCTGCTGCACGACAGCGGTGCCGACCCCGGCCACCTCGTCTCCGACCTCGCCGACTTCGTCCACCTCGTGACGCGGCTGAAGCTCGTGCCGGACGCCGCCAGGGACCCGGCCCTGACCGAGGAGGAGCGCCGCCGCGGCGGGCTTTTCGCCGCGACGCTGTCCCTGCCGGTCCTGACGCGGACGTGGCAGATCCTCGTCAAGGGCCTGGCGGACGTGAAGGATGCGCCGCGCCCGCTGCAGGCCGCCGACATGGTGCTGGTGCGCCTCGCCTGCGCGGCCGACCTGCCGACGCCCGACGAGGCGCTGAAGCGGCTGATGGCGATGCCGGCCGCGGAGGGCACCCCGGTCCTGCCGCCACCCGCCGGCGGGGGCGCCCGGATCGGCGCGGTGGCGGCGGGATCGGGTGTCGGCGCGTCGGCCGTGGCGCTCGGCCTCGGCTCGCCGCTCCGGTCCGCGCCGCTGCCCGTATCGCTGCCCCAGGCGGCGCCCCCGCAGGCGGCCGCGCCGCGCCCGCAGGCGGCCGTCGCACCCCGGTCGGCCGTGCCGCTCGCCGCCTTCGAGGACGTCGTGGCGCTGGCCCAGGCGCGGCGCGACATCCAGCTGAAGCTCGCGCTCGAGCGCGACGTCCGCCTCCTGCGCTTCGAGGAGGGCCGGATCGAGTTCGAACTCGCGCCCGAGGGTTCGCCGCAGACCGCCGCCAACCTGTCGCGCCGCCTGAACGAGTGGACCGGCCTCCGCTGGATGGTGTCGGTCGTGTCGGGCGGCGGCGCGCCGACGATCCGCGAGCGCGCCGATGCCAAGGCGCACGGGGAGAAGCACGACGTCGCCGCCGACCCGACGGTGCGGATGCTGCTCGACACCTTTCCGGGCTCCGAGATCGTGGCGGTGCGCTCGCTGATCGAGCCGCCGGCCCCTCCGCCGGTGGCGGCGGCCGTCCTGGACACCGGTCCCGACGACGACGTCGGCTACGGCGACGACGGGTTCAGCGACGACGATCTCTGAGCGTCCATGATGCCGCGCCGGCTCGAGACTCGAGGACTCCTGAACGATCCCAGAGGGCGCTCAGGCACAAGTTCGATACACTCACAGACCCTGACACGAGGAGGACGACATGGCCGACATCATGGGCCTGATGAAGAAGGCGCAGGAACTCCAGGGCCGCGTGGCCGACATCCAGAAGGAGCTGGAGACGATGGAGGTCGAGGGCGCGGCCGGCGGCGGCCTCGTGCGCGTGACCCTCACCGGCAAGGGCACCCTCAAGGCCGTGTCGATCGACGACTCCCTGCTCAAGGTCGACGAGAAGGAGATTCTGGAGGACCTCCTGGTCGCCGCCCATTCGGAGGCGCGCGTCAAGGCGGACCGCGCCACGGAGGAGAAGATGAAGGACGCCACCGCCGGCCTGCCGCTGCCGCCCGGCTTCAAGCTGCCGTTCTGAGGCCCGGCCTCCGCCAGCGCCCCGAGGATTCCGCATGCCCGACCGCGTCGTCGGCCCCGAGATCGAGCGCCTGATCCAGCTCCTGGCGCGCCTGCCGGGCTATGGCCCGCGCTCGGCCCGCCGCGCGGCGCTCCACCTCATGCGCAAGCGCGAGGAACTGCTCTCGCCCCTCGCCGAGGCGATGCGGGTCGCCGAGGAGCGCATCGTCACCTGCGCGAGCTGCGGATCGATCGACACGCGCTCGCCCTGCTCGATCTGCGCCGACGGCCGGCGGGACGCGGCGCAGCTCGTCGTGGTCGAGACCGTCGGGGACCTCTGGGCGCTGGAGCGGGCGGGCGTCGTCAAGGGCCGCTACCACGTCCTCGGCGGCACGCTGTCGCCGCTCGACGGCGTCGGCCCGGGGGACCTCAACCTCGGAGGCCTCGCGTCCCGCGTGGCCGAGGGCGGCGTGCGGGAGGTCATCGTCGCCGTCAACGCCACGGTCGACGGCCAGACCACCGCCCACTACGTCACCGACCTCCTGACCCACCTCGACGTGCGCGTGACCCGCCTGGCCCACGGCGTGCCGGTGGGCGGGGAACTCGACTACCTCGACGAGGGCACGCTGGCGGCGGCCATCCGGTCGCGGACCGCGTTCTAGACCGGGTTCCTCTGGTCGCCGCGTCACTGGACCGAGGCGCCTGACCTTCGTGCCGGCCCAGCGGTTCCAACTTCGGTGCGACCTGATAGTTTTCGGGGCGTCGACTCGCATCGGGACGGAGATCCATGACGAATGCTGCACCGACCGTGCCTCCGCCGGCACCCGAGGACCTGGCCGGTTCGCTCCAACGCAACATCGACACGCTGCAAGAGCGGCGCCGGCAGCGGTCATCCCAGGCGACATTCGAGGAGCGCCTGGCCGGGGCGATCACGGCGTTCGCCGGCAGCATGCTCTTCGTCTACATCCACCTCGTCGCCTACACGGCCTGGATCGTACTCAACCTCGGTGTGATCCCGGCCGTGCCGAAGTTCGACCCATCGTTCGTGGTGCTGGCCATGGAAGCATCGGTCGAGGCCATCTTCCTTTCGACCTTCGTGCTCATCAGCCAGAACCGGACGGCGGCGGCAGCGGACAAGAGGGCCGATCTCGACCTCCACATCAACCTGCTCACGGAACACGAGTTGACGAAGCTGTCCGCCGTCGTGCTGGCGATCGCGACCCACCTGGACGTCCGGGTCGGCGATGCCTCGGACATCCAGGAGATCCAAAAGGACGTCGCACCTGAAACCGTGCTGGATGAACTCGACGCGAAGCAGAAAGAGGCTGCCGAGTGAGACCGTCGAAGCCGCGGCTCTGGCCTCAGTTTTCATACGTGCGACGATGTCGATGCCGGTGCAGGCCGGTCGCGACGGTTCCGGGTGTCGATATCGATGTCCACGATGGGAGATGGCATATCATGCTAGGCTCGATATTAATTCTGATTGAGAGGTGATTCAGTGTCTTCGACTGGAGGCTCTGGCGATGTCACTTTCCCTTTTGAGCGATGGCCAGATGGCCCGGATCTCACCTCATTTCCCGTTGTCGCACGGCGTCCCTCGCGTCGACGACCGACGGGTCGTCAGCGGGATCGTCTACGTCATCCGCAACGGCCTGCAGTGGAAGGACGCGCCTGCAGGCTACGGCCCCCACAAGACGCTGTACAATCGCTTCATCCGTTGGAGCCGGCTCGGGGTGTTCGACCGCATCTTCGCCGCTCTGGCCGGCGGGGGTCCACCACCCGAACGCATCATGATCGACGCCACGCATCTGAAGGCGCACCGCACCGCGGCGAGCCTGCTCAAAAAGGGGCTGTTCCCCGCCGTATCGGCCGAACCAAGGGTGGGCTGAACTCCAAACTCCATGCGGTCTGCGACCAGGAGGGACGTCCCGTCGTGATGATGCTCTCCGAAGGGCAGATGAGCGACCACAAGGGGGCAGCCCTCATGCTGGACGCTTTTCCGGACGCCAAAGCCTTGCTGGGCTTTCAAGGGTTATGACAGCAACGGTTTCCGCCAGGCTCTGGTCGACCGCGGGCATCACACCCTGCATTCCGTCGAGCCGCAGCCGAAACAGCCCTCTCCCCTACGATGCCGTCCTCTACAGACAGCGCAACCGCATCGAGCGCATGTTCGGCAGGCTGAAGGACTGGAGACGCATCGCCACTCGCTACGATCGATGCGCCCACACCTTCTTCTCCGCCATCTGCATCGCAGCAACCGTTATCTTCTGGCTCTGACAATGAGTCCTGAGCCTAGATATCAGCCTTGGGCAGCACTTCGACAGCTTCGTGAAGGACCAGCTGGAGCGCGGCCGTTTTCGCGACGCGAGCGAGGTCCTGCGGTCGGGCCTGCGGCTGCTGGAGGATCAAGAAACGTCTCTCGCCGAGCGCCGCGCGGAACTGCGCCGGTCGGTGAACGCGGCTTTCGACGATCCCCGGCCGAGTGTTCCGGCCGAGGAGGTCTTTGCCAGCCTCCGGGCGCACCATGCCGACGGGGAAACAGCCGATCGGCATGACGGGTAGGATCCGGTTCCGCGAAGCAGCGCGAACCGACCTTTTTACTCTCTATCGCTACATCGCCGAGCGGTCAGGGCGTGCCCGTGCGGGCGGCTACATCGATCGCATCGAGGCAGCCTGCCATCGCTTGGCCGAATTCCCGAGCGGGGCACCCGGCGTGACGACATCCTGTCTGGCCGTCGGGCCCCCCGGGCGGGCGGGACGGCCCCGCGATGAAAGGCCGGGACAGCTCGCGCTCCCGTGAGCCGAAGGACCGGCGTCAGGCGTAGGCGCGCGCCGGCAGGGCCTCGCCGGCGCCGGCCTCGGCTTCGGCGCGCATGCGATCCAGCTCGCCCGGGTGGCGCTGCACCGTGCGGAGCAGGTTCGTCATGCTGCGGGACGTGGCGACTTCGCCGCTCTCGTATTTCTGGAACGCACGGGGGCCGCCGCCGAGGATGCGGCCCGCCTCGGCCTGGGACAGACCGAGCTGCATCCGGATCTCGCGGACCTGATCCGGCCCCGCTAAGTTGAGGACCTCGGCCTTGAGGGTGACGAGCGCCCGATCGGACACGCGCATGTCGTCGCGGTCATGCATGGCCTCATCGGACCCGTCGCGATACCAGCCCGGCATGTCGACGGTGACACGGCGTCCCCCGTACTCGACCACCAGCGGGCGGTTGCCGCGCGCCAGGGGAAGCCCGCTCTCGGGGCCGATCCGGACTTCAGCCATCGGACTGTTCCTTGAATGACAGCAAGACGAAATCCGTGACGATGTCGGCCTGGAACTTGACGTAGAGCAGGCCTTCATCGGACGGGACGTGATAGACATCCTGCCAAACTCTGTGGTCCGCGTAGGACGTCATGGATTTATCGAAGTGGGCCGGCATCATCGTGGCGATGATGTCGACCATATCGGCCCGGGTGAAGCCGAGCGCAGCCGCGGTGCGCAGCGCCGTGCCGGTGACGGAGAACGACCCGCCCCGAGCCCACGCGATCAGCGCGGCGAGAGGATACGTCGGCTTCCGCTTCTCGGCCATCGCCGATGTCTACACCATTATGGTGTCATCGCCAACCGGCTGAGCCTACGGTCGGCCAGGCCAGCACGCCACAACGGCCAGAGGCTCCGCCCTTCCGCACTCGAAGCAGGTTCAAGGCATGCCGTCGCCACTCCGCTCGGCCCGCGCCATCCCGTGGGCCACCAACCGGTCGATCACCTCCGCGTAGCCGACGCCGCTCGACGCCATCACCTTGGAATACATGCTGATGTCGGTGAAGCCTGGGATGGTGTTGACCTCGTTGATCAGGACGCGCATCCCGGACGTCACGAAGACGTCGACCCGCGCCATCCCGTCGCAACCGAGTGCGCGGAACGCCTTGGCGGCCATGTCGCGGATGCGGTCTTCGACATCCTGCGGCAGTTCAGCCGGGATCAGCAGGGCGGCACCGTCCGCGTCGACGTATTTGGCATCGTAGCTGTAGAAGCCGTGGCTCTGCGCCGGCACGATCTCGCCGGTCCGGGAGACGAACAGCTCGCCGCTCGGGTGCTCGAGGACGCCGCATTCGACCTCGCGGCCGGCGATGAACTCCTCGGCGAGCAGCTTGGTGTCGTGGCGGAAGCCCTCGGCCAGCGCCGCCGCGAAGCCGTCCTCGGTCGAAACCTTGCTGACCCCCACGGAGGAGCCCTGCCGGGCGGGCTTGATGAACAGCGGCAGCCCGAGCGCGCCGTGCATCTCGGCATAGGCGGGCGCGGTGCCCTGGTGCATCGTGACGGACCGCGCGACGGGCAGTCCCGCCTCGGTCAGCAGCCGCTTGGCGATGTCCTTGTCGAGCGCGGTCGCGGAACCGAGGATGCCGCAGCCCGCCAGCGGCACCCGCGCCACCTCGGCGAGGCCCTGGACGGCGCCGTCCTCGCCGTGGAGCCCGTGCAGCACGGGGAACAGGATGTCGATGTCCGGCAGCGCATAGGGCGCCCCCTCGGCCGGGACGGCCAGCATCCGCCCCCGTCCGCCCGGCACGAGGCACAGAGCCGTGCCGTCCGACGGCGTCGCCAACCGGTCGTCCTCGGTGCGGCTCAGCAGCCAGCGCCCGTCGCGGGTGACGAAGATCGGGACCGCGTCGTAGCGCGCCGGGTCCAGGGCCCGCATGACGTTGGTGGCCGACAGGACCGAGACGTCGTGCTCGGCCGACCGGCCGCCGAACAGCACCGCGATGGAGAGCTTGGGCGGGGAGGACGTCATCGGACCATCCGATCGGGCTCCGGGTCGAGACAGACAGGGCGCCGGTGACCAGGAGGCGGCCGACACGGAATCTAGCGCGCGACGGGACCACACACAAACCAGGGCCGATCGGGCCACTAGTTCTTCGGATAGGTCCGCCACCGTGGAACGCGGGGTAGGACCGGGGTCGGCGGCGCGCGGCGCCGGGCGGAGCCGGGGGTGATGGCCGAACAGGTGTTCCGGATCTTCGTGTCGTCGCCGGGCGACGTGGCCGAAGAGCGGCGGCGCGTCGACCTCGTCGTCGAGCGGCTCAACACCGAGTTCCGCGGCCGCGCCAGGCTCGAGACCGTGCGGTGGGAGACGAGCTACTACTCGGCCCACGACACGTTCCAGAAGCAGATCCCCGAGGCGGCGAACTGCGATCTCGTGCTGGCCCTGTTCCGGGCGCGGCTCGGCACGCCGCTGCCGGCGAGCTTCCCGACGCTGCCGTCCGGCGAGCCCTATCCCAGCGGCACCGCCTACGAGGTCCTCTCCGCCATCGAGGTCCGCAGGGCCGGGCAGCGGCTGCCGGACGTCTACGTGTTTCGCTACCCGCACGCCCCGTCGGTGGCGCTCGACGCGCCCGACCGCGCCGAGGTCGAAGCCCAGTGGGACCGTCTCAGGGGCTTCTTCGACCGCTGGTTCCGGACGGCCGGCGGCGAGTTCCTGGCGGCCTTTCAAGATTATGCCTCGACGGACGACTTCGCCCGGCGGGTCGAGGAGTGCCTGCGCCAGTGGCTGGCGCGGCACGGCATCCTGGCGCAGGGGCCGCTCTGGGACCGGGTCCTGCACGGCTCGCCGTTCCCCGGCCTCGCGGCCTTCGGGGCCGAGCGCGGCGGCGTGTTCTTCGGGCGGGAGCTCGCGGTCGCGCGCACGATCGAGCGCCTGGGGGAGATCGAGGCCTTCGGCGAGGCCCGCCTGCCGTTCCTGCTCATCCTCGGCGCCAGCGGGTCGGGCAAGTCGTCGCTGCTGCGCGCGGGCCTGCTGCCGCGCCTGACGCTGCCCGGCACGGTCCCCGCCATCGACCTGTGGCGCACCGCCGTCGTGGCGCCGGGCCCCGACCCGTTCCTGTCGCTCGCCGAGGCGCTGTTCACCGAGGACGCCCTCGGCCCCGAGCTGCGGGAGGGCACGTTCCGCAGCCGCGAGCTCCTGGCGAAACAGCTCGCGGGCGACCCCGACCTCGCGCTGCCGCCGCTGCGGGACGCGCTCGCCCGCGCGGCCGAGACGCGCCGGGCCGCCGCGGGGTTCGCCGCCTGCCGCCCGGCCCGGCTGCTGCTCGCGATCGACCAGGCCGAGCGCCTGTTCACCGAGGCCGAGCCCGCGCGGGCGGCGGCCTTCTCGACGCTGATCGCCGCCCTGGTGCGCGGCGGCCTCGCGACCGTGGTTATGGCGCTGCGCAGCGACGCCTACGCGCGGCTCCAGGCCGACGAGGCGCTGGTGGGACTCCGCACCGCGGGCGCGGCCTTCGACCTGCTCGCCCCGAGTGCCGCCGAGCTCGAGGAGATGGTGTCGCGGCCCGTCGCGGCCTGCCGCCCGCCGCTCGCCTTCGAGACGCGCGACGGCCGCTCGCTCGCGGCCCGCCTCGTGGCCGATGCCAAGGGTGGCGACGCGCTGCCGCTGCTGCAGATGACGCTGTCGCGGCTCTACGCCGCCGAGGCCGGGCGCGGCGACGGGCTGCTGCGCTTCGCCGACTACGGCGGGATCGACGCGGCCGTGACGGCGACGGCCGACGAGGCGCTCGCCGCCCTCGGCGAGGAGGCGCGGGCGGAGCTGCCGGCGCTGGTCGCCGGCCTCGTGGCGGACGTCGGGACCGATCCGCTGACCGGCGCCGCCGTGCCGGCCGTCGTGGGCCTCGACCGCGCAGCTTCCGAGGCGCGCCGGCCAGCCCGCGCGGCGCTCGTCGGCGCCTTCGTCGAGCGGCGGCTGCTCACCGCCGAGGGCGACGGGGCGCTCGAACGCGTGCGCCCCGTCCACGAGGCGCTGCTGCGCGTCTGGCCGCGCGCGGTCGCCATCGTGGCCGAGGTCGGCCACCTCGTCCGGATCCGGCACACGCTCGAGCCGATCGTGCGCGCCTGGGCCGAAGCCCCGGAGGGCGAGCGCGACCGCCACCTCGCGATCTCGCCGGCCCTCCTCGGCGGCGCGCAGGAGCTCGTCGGCCGGTTCGACGCCGACGTGCCGGCCGCGACGCGCGACTTCGTCGCGGCGGCGGGCGCCGTCGCGGAGGCCCGGCGGCGCGAGGAGCGCGACGCGCAGGAGCGCCGCATCCGCGACGCCGAGGCGCTGGCGGCGGCGAACAGGCGCATCGCGCGCCGCACGGGCGCCGGCCTCGTCGTGGCGCTGCTGCTCGCCGCGCTGGCGGGCTGGCAATGGCGGAGCGCCGAGCGCGAGCGGGCCGAGGCGCAGGCCCAGCGCGACCGGGCCGAGCGCACCCTGGCGCTCGCCACCAGGACCGCCAACGGCCTCGTCTTCAGCCTCGCGCAGAAGTTCCGCGACGTGGTCGGGGTGCCGGCCGCGACGATCGAGGACATCCTCGACCGGGCGCGGCAGCTCCAGGAGCAGCTGCTGGGATCGGGCGAGACCAGCATGGACCTGCGGCTGAGCCAGGCCAGCGCGCTGCTCGAGACCGCCGTGACGTTGCGCACCCTCGGCGAGAGCGAGCGGGCGCTGGCGGCGGCGCGGCAGGGCCGCGACATCCTCGCCGGCTACGCCGACCGGCGGCCCGAGCGCGCCGACCTGCAGAACGCCCATGCCAATGCCCTGACGATCATCGGCGACATCGAGGCCGTCCGCGGCCACCCGGCCGAGGCCCTCGCGGCCTTCACGCGGGCTCTCGACATCGACCGGCGGATCGCCGAGGCCGAGCCCGCCAAGACGGCCTGGCAGCGCGCCGAGGCGGTGTCGGGCAACAAGGTCGGCGACATCCGCTTCGATCAGGCCGACTATCCCGGCGCCCTCGCCGCCTACGAGGCCGCGCTCGCCATCACCGAGCGCCTGGCCGCGTCCGACCCCGCCGACACGCTGGGGCAGAGCGACCTCGCGACCTCGCGGCAGGCCATCGCGAGCGTCTACGCCGCCCAGGGACGGCTCGCCGAAGCCCTCGCCGCCGACCAGGCGGCGCTCGCCATCGACGAGAGGCTCGCCGCCACGGATCCCGGCAACGGCCAATGGCAGCGGAACGTCGAGGTGTCCCGGATCAAGGTCGGCGACCGTCAGGACGACCTAGCCGACCTCGCCTCGGCGCTCGCCTCCTACGGGGCGGCGCAGCGGATCGCCGAGCAACTGACGCGGTCGGATCCGAGCAACAAGGGGTGGCAGAGCGACCTCGCCATCGTGGCCGACCGGATCGGCGACGTCTTCAACGGCCAGACGCGCTGGTCAGAGGCGGCGGCGAGCTACCGGGCGGCCGTCGCCATCAAGCAGCGGCTCGCCGCGGCCGACCCAGGCAACGCCGAATGGCGGGGCGGCGAAGCCCTGTCGCAGCGCAAGATCGGCCTCGTCGAGTCGGCCGCGGGCCACGCGCCCGAGGCGCTCGCGGCCCATCGCGCGAGCCTCGCCATCCGGCAGGCGCTGGCGGCCGCGGATCCGACGATCGCGTCGCGCCAGGCCGATCTCGCGGCGGCGGAGGATGCCGTCGCCGACGTGCTGGTCGACCAGGAGGACTTCGCCGGCGCGCTGCCGCTCTACAAGGACGGCATCGCCATCGAGGCGCGGCTGAGCGCGTCGACGCCGGCCGACCTCGCCCGGCAGGCCCGGCTGGCCTCCTACCACCGGCTCGTCGGCAAGATCGAGGTCTCGCTCGGGCGACTGCCGGACGCGCTGGAGGATCTCCGCGCGGGTCTGGCGATCCGCGAACGGCTGTCCGAGGCCGCCCCTGGCGACAGGGCCCGGCGGCGCGACGTCGCCAACCTCGACGACGACATCGCCCAGATCCTGTCGCGCCAGGACGATGCCGACGGCGCGACCGGGGCCTACCGGGCCGAACTCGCGGCCCGGGAGCAGATCGCCGCGTCGGCCCCGGACGATCCCGGCGCCGTGCACGACCTCGCCGACGCGGACCGGAACCTCGGCGACGCGCTGCGCCGTCAGGGAGCGGTCGCCGAAGCGCTGACGCTCTACCGGGCGCAGGTCGCGGCTCTGCGAGGGCGGGCGGATGCCGCGCCGGGCGACGGCCCGTCCCAGTTCGACCTCGCCCTGGCCGCCGACGCGCTGAGCGACCTGCTCGGCGGCGAGGACGATCAGGCGGGGGCGCTGGCATCCGAAGAGGTCGCCCTCGACGCCATGACGGCGATGACGAGGGCGGAGCCCTCCGATCCGAAATGGCGCGGCTATCTGGCGATCGCCGAGAACAAGGCCGGGGAGTGGAAGGCCGCGCAGGGGCATCCCGACGACGCGCTGACGCTCTACCGGGCGAGCCTCGCGCTGCGCGAGCCGCTGGCCCGGGCCGCGCCCGACGACGGCGATCTGCAGCGGCAGGTGTCGACGCTGCGCGAGGACATCGGCGACGCCCTCCTGTCCCTGCACGATGCCGACGGGGCGCTGGCGTCATACCAGGGCGCCTTCGCGGTCGCGGAGCGTCTGGCCGGCGCCGATGCCGCGAACCCCGATCGGCAGCGGGACCTGTCGGTCGCCTATGCCAAGCTCGGGGCGGCCGACGGGGCCCTGGACCGGCGGGACGAGGCGCGCCGGGCGATGATCGCCGGCCAGGCCATCGCGACCCGGATGGCGGCGCTCCACCCGGAGACGGCGCAGTTCCGCCAGGACGTCGCCTGGTTCGCCGAACAGATCGCGGCGTTGCCGGACTGAGGCGCCGTGGCGGACCCGGGCCTATCAGCGCGACGGCGGCCGGCAGCAGCCGACGAGCCGCTCGGCGATCCAGCCCTGCTCTCCCGACTTGAACCGCACGAGCTTCCAGCCCGGCACCGCGCCGATGACGAGGAACAGCGTGCCGTCGTGGACCTTGGTCATGCGGGCCGATCCCGTCCAGGGCTCGGCCTTCAGCGCCGCCCAGCCGTCCGGGGACGTGTTCACCGGGAAGGAATAGATCGGCCGTCGGTCGACGACATTCGCCGAATATCGCTCCCCCAGATGGGCGTCGTGGAACTGGTCCTCGCTCCAGGACCCGGCCTCGGCGGCCGCGGCCGACGCCAGCCCGACGGCCAGGGCGGCGATGATGGTCAAGCTGCGGCGCATCGAGGGTCCTCCGGAAGACAGGCGGACCGTGGCATGGCCGGGTCCGATGCGCCCCTCGCCGTTCGGACAGGTCCGAGGCCTCCGCGGGCGCGCGATGGTGGCGTGATCGCGGGGCATGGTCCGCACGGAGGGGCGAGGATGGTCGAGGGCATCGGTGTGTCATCCGGACGCTGCCTCGTCGCGGCTCTGGCCTCGACCGCCTCGGTCGCCGCGCCGGCCCACGCCGCCGGCGCGACGGTCCGGGCCGAGGTGCCGACGCGGGGCTGCCCCACCAGCGGCCAGACGGACGACCTCCCGCCCCCGCACCTGCCCGCCAGGGTGACGGTGGCGGTGCCGGCCGGGACCGCCGCCGGGCTCGCCTATTATCGCGCGGCCTGGCGGAGGGGGATCCTGGCCCCGGCCGGCTGGACCTGCGCGGCCACGAGCGGTTCGACGGGCCACACCCTGACCGTGGCGCCGCCCGGGACCGACCTCGCCGGCGAGGCCCCGCAGACGGGGCCGGCCGTCATCCGCAGCCTCATCGGGGGCGGCACCTCCGGGCGGTTCCGCGTCGCCGCCGTGGCGGCGCGCGCCTTCCCGGCTTATCGCGGCTTCGCGCGGGGCGTGGCGGCCGAGGGAGGCGAGGACCCGATCGTCTTCTCGCCCTACCCGGGCGACCGGATGACGCGCCCGGCGCGCGACACCGTCGTCTTCGCCACGCCGGCCGGCGCCGAAGGGCTCGGGACCCTGACCCTGGCGCCGGCGGGCGCCGTCGACGGCTTCGCCCGCATCGGCGGCGACCCCAAGGCGCCCGACCTCGACTATCTCGCGATCCGCCTCGGCCCGGCCGATGCCGCCGCCACGGCCGCCATCCTCGCTCAGGCGCTCGCACCCGAGCCCGAGCCGGCTGGGCGTTGACGCAGGACGAGCCTGCGGTGATCGGGGTCGGGGCGATCGGCCACCGCGACCTCGCCGGGGCCGACATCGCCGCGCTGCGGGCGAGCGCCGAGGCGCTGTTCGCCGCCCTCCGGCGCCGTGCTGACGCGGCTGGGGGCGTCGCGTCGCGGCTGCGCTGCGTCTCGAACGCCGCCGAGGGCGCCGATACGCTGCTGGGCGAGGCCGCCCTCGCGGCGGGGCTCGACCTCGTCTGCCTGCTCCCCGTCCCCCGCGCCGTCTACGAGGACGATTTCTCGGGCGAGGCGGCCCGCGCCGCCCATCGCCGCCTCCTCTTCGCCGCCGCGAGCATCGAGGAGCCCGCGCCCGGCACGCGCGCCGGCCCCGACGCCTACCTCGCCGCCGCCCGCCGCCTCCTGGCACGGAGCGCCCTCGTCGTCACGGTGTGGGACGGAAAACCGGAACGTGGGGTCGGCGGCACGGGCCAGACCGTGCGGGAAGCACGCCGCGCCGGCCTGCCGGTCCTGGTCATCGACCCCCGGCCGCCGCACCGCGTGAGGGCGCTCGGCGCCGAGGCGCCCGGAGTGCCGGAGCCTGTCAGGATTCTGCTGGCGCGAGACTTCGACATCGGCGCCGCGGGCGTCGGCACCTGACGCGCTTCGGGCGATCGACGCGCCATTCCCCTATCCGCTCATCCCCGCGCCGGGCGCAGCGCGTACATGCGGCAGGAGCCGTAGCCCTTGGCCATCGGCTGCAGCCCGGCGTAGTCGCAGGAATAGCGATCGCCGGCCGCGTCGGCGAGCACGGCCGCGAACTGCTCGGTCACGTAGATCTCGCCCACCGGCGTCACGGGCTCGATGCGGGCCGTGCGGATGACCTCCGTGCCGCAATATTTGAGCCGGCCGGCGACGCGGTCGAACCGCCGGTAGACCGGCCCGACATGGGCGCTGAGGCGCAGGCCGAGGTGGGGCGGGAGCCCGGCGGCGGCGATCCGGACGGGGTCGAGCACGTCTCGCAGGCCGAGGCAGCACCGGGCCGCCGTCTCGACGTCGGGCAGGACGATGTAGATCCCGTCCCCCGCCGTCTCGGCGTAGTGGACGGGCGCCTCCGCCGCCAGCGCGGCCGCGAAGCCGCCGATGACCTGCTCCAGGAACAGCAGCTGGTCGGCCTCGCCGAGCCGGCTGAAGCCGCGGACGTCGCCGAACACGATGGCGCGGGGCTCGCGTCCGTCCGGGTCGAGCGCCGGGAAGACGGCGCCGTCCGCCGCGGGGTCGGGCCGCAGCACCGGATCGGCGGCGGGGTCCCCCGGCCACGCGATGCGGTGCGCCGCGGCGGCCAGCCCCGCCGCGCGCAGCCGCGCGAGGCCGCGGACCTGGCGTCGGCAGAGGTGGAGCGCCGCGGGGTCGTCGGGCCGGCCCTCGCGCGTCACCACGACGGTCGCGGCGGCCTCCTCGACGACCCGGGCGAAACGGGCGCCGACGGACGAGGCCGCGGCGGCGTCGAGCGCGGCGAGCCAAGCCGCCGGCTCGCAGGGGAGCACGAGCGTGACCTCGGCGCCGCGCGCGATGAACCACGCCGCCCGGACCACGTCGGCCGGCTCCGCCAGGGTGCCGAACACGATCCCGGCGGCGGAGGCGGTCCCGTCCGCCCCGGCGGGGGACGGCGCGGCGGCGCCGTCGTCGAGCCAGTAGCCGACCGCCGGCACGGGCAGCCGGTCGACGATCCCGGGGTCGGCGCCGGTCGCCCGGGCGAGGGACCGGATCTGGCGGCGCGTCGCCGCCGCGTCGTCGAGGCCGGGCCGCCGCGCGGCGGCGCAGTCGAGCGCCGCCGCCGCCGCGTCCGTGTCGCCGAGGACCAGCGCGGCCTCGGCCAGGGTGGCGTCGGTCCAGTAGCCGGCCGGCTCCCGCATCGCGCATGCGAGGGCGGCGCGGGCGTAGCGGTGCGCCCGGTCCCCGTCGCCGGCCGCGAGGAACAGGGTGGCGGCGTTGACGGCGGGGTAGGACCGGTCGAACCGCGCGAAGGCCGCCGCATAGGCGTCGCCGGATCGCCGGGCGTGGTGGCGGGCCGCCTCCCCCTCGCTCCGGGCCCAGGCGTCCTTGTGGAGGCGCCCGTCGAGGGCCGCGAAATCGAGCGCCAGGCCGGGATCGTCGATCCGGTCGAGCGCGCCCGAGGCCTGGAGCGCCTCGAGCCGCGCCCGCGCGCCCCGCGTCGCGCCCGATCGGGCGAGGGCGAGGATCGCCGCATAGTGTAGGGGGAGCGACCCGGGCAGGGCTACCAGGCCCTCGCAGGCGCAGTCGAAGGCGGCGAGATGGTCGCCGCGCCGCCGCGCCGCCGCGACGCGATCCCGCCAGGCCGCCTCGGGCGCGCTCATGCGGGTTCGGGCCCGGATGCGGCGTCCCGACCCCGCGGCGGCGGCGCCCGGGTCATGGGTCCGCGGCGGCCGCGGGCGGGGCGCCGTCCTCGCCGGTGTGGAGCCTCGCCAGCAGCGCCTCGGCCTCGACGAGCTCATGCGCCAGGCGGGCCGCCACCGCGAGGGCGCTGCGCGGATGGGCGAGCAGCAGCTCGCGGTAGTTGGTGAACGGCAGGGACAGGACGCGGCACTCGCCCACCGCCGACACCGTCGCGGTTCGCAGGCCCTCGACCAGGAAGGCGATCTCGCCGATCAGCGCGCCGCGCGCGAGTTGCCGCACGCTCCGGCCGCCGCGCGTCACCTCGGCGGCGCCCGCGGCGAGGACGAAGACCCGGTCGGCCGGGTCGCCCGCGGTGACGATCGCCTCGCCGGGCCGGAAGCGCTCCTCGCTCATCGCCGCCGCCATCGCGGCCAGGGCCGGGCGGGACAGGCTCGCGATCTCCTGCACGGCGCCGATGACGCCGATCCGCTCCTCGAGCGTCATGGCGCGGCCTCCGGCGACCCCACCCAGGCGCGGAACGCGGGGTCGCGGTCGACCAGCTCCGACCAGGACCCCTCGGCGGCCACCGTGCCGTCCCGCACGAAGATCAGGCGGTCGCAGGCGCGCGCGAGGTCCATGTCGTGGGTGACGACCAGGACGGCGCGCGTCTGCGCCTCCGCCTGGAGCACCCCGATCAGGTCCGTCCTGAGCCCCGGGTGCAGGGCCGAACTCGGCTCGTCGAGAACTATCACGGGCGCGTCGCTGAGCAGCGCGCGGCCGAGGGCGACGAGCTGCTGCTGGCCGCCCGACAGGCGCCCGCCGGCGCGGCCCACGCGGAACGCGTCGCCGGACGCGAGCACGACATCGTCGAACGGCGATCCGTCGAGCCAGTCGAGGATGACGCGGTCGGCCGCGGCGACGCGGTTGGCGTTGCCGCCCGCCGCCGCGCCGAAGACGAGGTTCTCCCGCCAGGTGAGCCGCGGGTTCAGGCGGTCGGGGTCGAGCGGCGACGCCAGCCCGTCGACGAGCCGCGACAGGTCCGCCACGGCCTCGCGCGGCGCCTCGCGCGGCCAGGCGTCCTCGGCCTCCTCGATGCGCGTCGACAGGCCGATGGCGACCAGCAGCGGATGGGTCTTCGACCCGTCCGGCGGCGCCGTCGCGAGTTCGACGGCGCGCGACCGCAGCTGCCACACCTCGGGCTCGATGCGGACCGTCGCGACGCGGTCGTAATCGTCGGGCGTGGCGGCCTGGGCGAGCAGCGGCGCGGTGCGGCGGACGACCGACAGGCCGAGCGCCGCCATGGCGGCTCCATAGGGGCTCCCGGCGAGCCGCCGCACGGGCTCGCGCGCCAGCGGCGAGACGAGCCGCCGCGCCAGCGCGGCCTGGTCCACGGCCAGGCCGAGCTGGGCTTCGACGACGAGCTGGCGCGGTGCGGCACCGCGACCGAAGGGACGGATCTCCTCGCCGAGCGCCGCCCCGAGCCGCGACCGCAGCGCCGTCCGGGCCGCCGCGAGGCCCTCCGGGCCGGCGGCGTCGGGCGACGGGAAGGCGTCGAGCCCCTTGCGCCGGACGAGATCGGTGAGGCCGAGGGCCGCGAGGCGCGGCGACCGGCTCGGCATCGGGGCGGCCCCGTCGGGCACGGCCAGGAGCAGGTTCTCGCGCAGCGTGCCGTCGAACACCACGGGGCGTTGCGGCAGGTAGACGAAGCGCCGGTCGCCGCCCGCGCCCGCGACACCGCCGGTGATCGTCCCCTCGACGGGCTCCTGGCGGCCGAGCACCAGACGCAGCAAGGTCGACTTGCCGGCACCCGACGGCCCGACGATCCCGGTGAGGCCCCTCTCGGGGATATCGCATGTGATCCCCTGCGGGCCGCCCGCCAGCGGTGCGCCGGCGCCGAACCGGTAGCGCACGCCGCGGAGCGCGACGCCCCGGGGTGCCCGCGCCGGAGGGACGGACGGGCCCGCCCGCCCGGGGGCCTGGTATTGCGACAGCCGTTCGAAGGCCATCCCCGACACCTGGAAGTGCGACAGGATCTGGGTGAGCTCGCCGAGCTTGAAGTAGAGCTGGGGCAGGCTGCTGACGAGGAGGACGATCAGGGCGGCACGGTCGAGGCTGCCGGCCGCGGCGTCGAACGGGCCGAAGAGCTCCGTCGCGACGAACAGCAGCAGCACGGCGATGAAGCCGAACGAGAAGGTGAGCTTCTGCGTCGCGCCGTTGAGGTTCGTCAGGTCGGCGTTGCGCAGAGCCAGCGTGTCGCGGACGGCCTGGCGCGCCGCGAAGGCCGCCAGCATCTTGGGCGCCAGCCCGGAGACCTGGATCTCGGCGACCCCGCCGAGCGTGTCCTCGAGGCCGGCCTTGACCCGGTCGTCCGCCTCGATGGCGGCGGCGTCGAGCCCGCGCAGGCGCCCGAGCAGGGGTTGGGACGCCAGCACGCCGACGAATGAGACCAGCACGCCGACGAGGGCCGCGACCGGGCTCTGCATCGCCAGCACCCAGACCACGGCCACGACCGAGAAGGCGGTCGCGATGGCCTGGGTGACCATCTGGCGCCGGCCGCCGACCCGCTGCAGGTCGCCGCCGAGCCGGCTGATGATCTCGGAGGGCGCGCGCCGGAGGAAGAAGGCGTCGTCCTGGCGGAGCAGGTTGCGCAGCAGCTCGCGCTCGACGTCGCGCCGCGCCGCCTGGGTGAGCCGGGCGTTGGCGGCGAGGCCGGCATAGTCGAGGCCGCCCTGGGCCACCACCACGAGGACGTAGGTGGCGAGGAGCAGGAAGGGGAGCTGCGCCCCGCAGGGCGCGGGCGCGATGGAGAAGCCCGAGCGGGCCCAGGCGGCGACCGTACAGGCGCCCTGCGCGGTGGCCGGCGCGCGGCTGAGCACCACCGTCAGGGCGCGCAAGAGTTCGAGTTCGACGAAGGTGGCGACGGCGGACAGGAGGTTCAGGCCCACCATGGCGGCGAGGGAGGGCCTGTAGGGCCGCGCGAAGACGCCGAGCCAGTCGACGAGGCGCTCCGGCCCCCGCGCGCCGTCCCCGGCCGCCCGCGCGGCCTGCCGGGGACCGTCGTCGCGCGCCCCGATCGCGACGTCGGCGCTAGGCCGCATGGGGCCCGACGCTGACGAGATCGGCGAGCGTCATCCGGGTGAGGCGGCAGAAGGTCGTGGCGGTGCTGGCGAAGGTGCCGTTCTCGGCCAGCTTGTTCACCGGCTCGCCGCCGCCGCAGAGGTCGAAATAGGCGCATTGCTCGCGGCACAGCGCCGTGCCGGCATCGATCTCGGCGGCGAGCCTCTTGAAGCGCGGCCCCGCGAGGATGTCGGCGAATTCATCGTGGTTGACGTTGCCGAGCACGAAGTCGTCGTAGTCCGGGTTCGTCTGGCCCAGCAGTTCCGGCGAGAAGGTCGACACGTTGCCGAAGCAGTCGACGTTGAGCATCGCGAAGGGGCTGACGAGCTCGTTGCGCAGACGCTGGTGGGGACGGCCGTAGACGGCTTCCATCATGTTGTCGATCTCGCGGATCGCCGTGACGCGGCCGTCCCGCGCGGCGAGCGCCCAGAACTCCGCCAGGAACGCGGCATAGCGGTCGTAGATGTCCGGCTCGGCGAGTTCGGACATGTGGTCGCCCTCGCTCTCCTCGACGTTGAAGCCCACCCGCGTGATGCCCTCGCCGACGTAGAAGTCGTGCAGCTCGCGCGCCGCCCCGAGGCTGGCGGCGGAGAGGACCGTGATGACCTGGAACGGGATGCCGCGGGCCTTCAGGAGCCTGATCCCCGCGACGGCCTTGTCGAAGCTCGACCGGCCGGCGCGGGTCACGCGGTTGCGGTCGTTGAGCGACGCGGGCCCGTCGATGCTGACGCCGATGCGGATGCGGTGGCGCAGGATGAGGTCGCACCAGTCCTCGTCGAGCAGCGTCGCGTTGGTCTGGAAGGAATGCGAGACCGTGACGCCGTCGGGCCGGGTGCTGTCGACGAGCGCGAAGGCGCGGCGGTAGAAGCGCGGCGGCAGGACGGTCGGCTCGCCCGCGTGCCAGACGACGTGGACCTCCCGCCCGACCCAGCCCGAGCGCCACAGCTTGTCGAACAGGTTCATCAGCGTCGCGTCGTCGATCACGTCGCGGCGGCTGCGGTTCGTCAGGTAGCAGTACCGGCAGTCGATGTTGCAGAAGGGCGTCGGCTGCACGACGACGAGGTTGACCCTCGGCCGGTCGATCTGCCGCGCCGAAGCGGTCGTATGGGGCATGGGCGTCACCCGATCGGGTTGGGAGGGTCGCCGATCGCGTCGGACATCCGGCGGAAGGAGGTCCATGACGCTCGACCGCCGGCGTCGCGCTGATCACGCTTCGTGAAGCAACAGACCACCGAATCAGCGACCCGGCAACCATCGGCCGAGTGGAAACCGGCCCGATCAAAAATATTCCCAAGACCAGGCGCTGGCTCATCCATTTGCATGACGACGCGCCCGGTCGAGGTCTCTAAAGGTCGAAGCATGCGTCCCGGCGCAGCGGGGCAGGCGAAGCCGCACCGATTCCGCGTGCGTCCCGCCCGACGTGGGCGTCTGCGACACCCCGGGGGGCGTGGCGTTGATCCTCGATTCGCAGATCTTCGGATATCTCGACCGGATCGGGCGGTGCAGCCGCGCGGGCCAGGTCGCCGACGTGCTGGCCGAAGAGGCCACCCGCATCGGGCTCAGCGCCGTCGCGTGCTGGATGCTGACCGGCCCGAAGGCGGCGAGCCGCAACCCGTTCTACGCCAACAACTGGCCGCAGCCCTGGCTCGACCTCTACCGGCGCAACGGATATTTCGAGAAGGATCCCTTCGCCCGATGGGCGATCAGTTCGGGCGCCGCGGTCGGCTGGGCCGCGCTGATGAAGCACCTGCCCGCCAACGACCCGGCCCACGCCATCCGGCTCGCGGCGCGCAACTTCGGCTTCCGCGAGGGCTTCGGCACGCCCGTGCGCAGCGCCGCCGGCCATCTCGGCCTCTTCACCTTCTTCGGCGACAGGCGGCCGCTGACGGCGGGCGAGCAGATCTTCCTGCAGGCGATCTCGCCGGGGACGCTGCATCGCATGGAGGCCCTGGCGCCGGCCGCCGAGGCCACGCGCCCGGCGGGGCTGCTGAGCCAGCGCGAGCGTGAGTGCGCGACGCTGGTCTGCGAGGGACTGAGCAATCCCGCCATCGCGCTGCGGCTCGGCATCACGGCCGCGACCGTCAAGTTCCACCTCGCCAACGCCTGCCACAAGCTCGGGGCGCGCTCCCGCGCGCACCTAGCCGGGCTGTTCCGGGCGTCT
This sequence comes from Lichenihabitans sp., assembly GCA_965214345.1. Taxonomy (GTDB): domain Bacteria; phylum Pseudomonadota; class Alphaproteobacteria; order Rhizobiales; family Beijerinckiaceae; genus Lichenihabitans. The sequence continues at coordinate 1,136,068 of CBDCBJ010000002.1, forward strand.
CCCGCCCCGGCCGCGGCTCCGGCCGACCCCGACGGCGGGAGCGCGGCCCCGCTCGCCATGGCGGGCTCGGCCGTCGTCATCCCGCTGGCGCGCGGCGACGCGTCCTCCCCGGCCGCCGCCGCGCCGCCGGCGGAGGCGCCCGGCCCCGACGACGCGCAGGACGCCGCGGTCGAACCCTATTGGAGCGGCCTCGCGCTGCGACGAGCCTGCGGCGGCCTCTGGGTCAAGGCCTGACGGGCCCGAAAAAGCCGTCCCCCTCCCCGAGCGGCGAGGTTTGGACGGGCCGGCGACCGAATAGACCGCAGAGGTGGACCCGGGCTGGCGCGGTCCCGACGCCGAACCGGTCGAGCATCCGGGGCGACCTCCCGGTCACGCCGAAGATCGGCTCGCCCCTCGACCCGTCATCGACCAGCACCGAGCATCCAATCAGGGAGATCATCATGGCAGTGCTGTTGTCCATGGAAGGCAAATACTACGACGTGCCGGACGATCAGGCCGCGGCCTTCGAAGTCCCGCGCGAGAAAGTGCGGGACGTGCTGGCGCATTCACCCATGCCGGCGATGGAGCGCGGCACCCCGGGTCCCGGCTCCGCGCCGCGCGGCGCACGGGGCGCCCCAGGCGGAGGCAGCCCCGTCATCATCCAGGTGCTGCCGAACGGCATCCACGGCCCCGCCCAAGGTTCCGGCCAGGGCCCCGGCCAGTCGCAGGGCCCCGGCGGGCAGCCGGAAGGCGAGGTCGATCCGTACTGGTACACATGGTGGACCAACTGGAACAATTGGGCGAACTACTGGTGATCCCGGCGAAGCGCGGCGTCGCCGTCTTCGCATCTGCGGCGTGGGCGGGGCCCGGGCCTGAGGGCACCCGACGAGCCGGCCGGGCCGAGCCCGCTCGCATGCCCGTCCGCCGGATCGTCAGTTCATGCCGGATGGAGGCACGACGGCGGGTCGGGACGTGTTCATCACCTGTTTTATCTTTTTCTTGGTCGTTACGGAGATCCTCATGACGATACTGCAATCGATGGAAGGCAAATACTACGACGTGCCGGACGACAAGGCCACCGCTTTCGAGATCCCGCGCGAGAAGGTCAAGGAGCTGCTGGCGAAGGCCGGGCCTCCGTCGCCCCAGGGCGGGCCGGGCGGGCAGGGCGGGCCCGGCGGACGGCGCCCGTCGGGGCCGGGACCTGGCCAGGGCGGCGGCAGCCCGGTCATCATCCAGGTCCTGCCGAACGGCATCCACGGTCCCGCCTCGAGCGGCCCGCCGCCGTCGGCCGGCGAGGGAGAGCCCGCCGGAGCCGCCGAGGGCGATGTCGACCCTTATTTCTGGCGTTGGTACAATTGGACCTACGGGCCCTATTGGGGCAACCGCTGGCTCAATTGGTGACCGACCGAACGGACGACCGGGCCGTTCGACGCCGGCCGGGATCCGACCCGGGCCGGCGCCGGCCGGAGCATCTGCACGGGCCGACCCCGGCCCCGACCTGAGAGGCGCGCATGGCGCAGGGCCGTTCACACCGAGAGCCGCGGGTGGAGATCGCCTACCATCCGTTCCTGCACGAGACGATCCTCGCCCGCCCCGACGCGTTCGACGGCATCGAGGTGGCGCTCGACGCCTACCTCGACGAAGCCCGGCGCGGGTTGCTCGATCCCGACCTCGCCCGCCTGGGCGCGGTGGCGTCGGGACGGCCGGTCACCTGGCGGGGTCGGGCGCTCGGCCTCGGCTGCACCGCTCCGCCCGACGCCGCGGCGATCACGGCCGCGCTCGCCCGTTTCGGCGCCGTCCTCGGCGCGACGACGCTGTCCGAAGCGGTGAGGATCGCGGGCGCCGGGATCCCGCGCGGGGCCGGGCTGAGCCTCGACGCCGCGGGGGTCGGCGAGGCCGAAGCGGCGGGGCGCCGCGCCGAGGCGCTCCGTGCGCTCCTGCCCTGCACGCTGCTGCTCGAGTTCCCGCTCGACCGGCTCTGCGCGGCCGCTCCCGTCGCCGCGGAGGCGATCCTGCGAGCGGTCTGCGACGCGACGGAATGCGGGATCGCGCTCGATGTCGGGCCGTCCCTGACGGGTCTCGACCCTGTCCTCCGGACCCTCGAGGCGCTGCCGCCCGGCCGGGTCCGCCGCGTCGCGCTCTCGACGGCCGCCGCGGCAGCCTGGCCGGCGCTCGACGCGATCCTGTCGGCGACGGGGGCGCGGACGGTGGTGATCCGGCGTCAGCGCCACCTCTTCCCGCTCGGCGACATCCTCGACGCCGCCGCGAGGGCGCGCGACACCCTGGGGACGGGCTGGACCGGCCCGCGCCATCCTGCCGCCTCCGGCACGGGAGACGAGCGGGGCGCGGCCTGCAGCCAGGCGCTCCCCCTCGATGTCGGCGACGGCGACGTCGGCGGCGAGGCCCCGACCGAGGGGCGGGCGGTGTGGCACGCCCGGCTCGGCGACATGCACCGGGCGAAGCAACTGGCCCGGTGGGCCGCCCGACCCGCGTCCTGGGGGACATGATCATGGCGGACACGTTCTCGGCGCATCTCCTGGGGCTCGGGCGGCGCGAGGTCGCCGGCCTGCTGGCCCGTCTCTGCGACGCCGTCGAGGCGGACGAATCCTCGCTCCTGGTGCCGGGGGCGCCCGGCCTGCTGGCCTTCTTCGCGTCCACCAGCCCTCGGCTCGCCGGCAGCGGCGCGCCGCCCGTCCCGATTCAGTCGAGCTTCACGGGACTCGCCTTCGTCACCGGCCAGGCGATCGCGCTCGCCGATGCCGCCGGGCAGCCCGGGCATTTCAAGGCGGTGGACGCCCTGGTGGACCGGCCGACCCGGGAGTTCGCCGCCATTCCGCTGCTCGACCGGCGCGGCGCCGCCGTCGGCGTGTTGACGCTCGCCAATCGCCGGCCGGCGCCGTCGCCCCGCGCCGGGGAGCCCTTCACGCCCGCCGACCTCGCCGAAGGCGAACGGACCGCCCGCGACCTCGCCGCCGCCGTGGGCCTGCTGCAGGGACTGGGGGCCGAACCGGACCGGGGCGCCGAGGCCGAGACCGACCTCGTCCAGGGCATCGCGGCCCTCGGTTCGCGCGACCGCCGCGTGCTGCGGGCCCTCCTCGCCACGCTCGCCGCAGAAGGGGGACCGGACGATGACGTCGCCTGACCGCAAGCCCGCCATCGACGCTCTCGTCGCCTCCGACGCCCTGCGGGGCGCCCTGACGGAGAGCCGCGGCGCCGGCATCCGGGTCGCGGTCCTCGACAGCGGCGTCGACGGCGGGCACCCCGCCCTCGCGGGCCGGATCGCCGGCCAGTTCGACGTGACGGAGGGCCGGGGCGGCGTCCGCTGCGAGGCGGCGGCGCCCGTCGACCTCATCGGCCACGGCACGGCCTGCGCCGGCATCATCGCCGCCCTCGCGCCCGAGGTGGAGATCACCAGCATCCGGGTGTTCGGCGCCGAAGCGCGGACCACGACCGAGACCCTCGCCAAGGCCCTGTCGTTCGCCCTCGACGGCGGCTTCGACGTGATCAACATGAGCCTCGGCACGACCAGCGCGGCGGGCCAGGCGCGGCTGAGCGCCCTCGCCGACCGGGCCTTCTACGAGGGCCGCATCATCGTGGCGGCGGCGAACAACTTCGGCCACGTCGCCTACCCGGCCAACCTGTCGAGCGTCATCGGGGTCGGCCTCGAGTCCTTCCCGGAGGCCGAGGCCATCCGCTACAGCTGGGGCGAGCCGATCGAGGTCGGCGCGCGCGGCGTCTACGTCGAGGCGCCGGCGCTCGGCGGCGGCACGCAGCTCTTCACCGGCACGAGCTTCGCCTGCCCCCATGTGTCGGGGATCGTCGCACGGCTGGCCGCCGCCTATCCGAAGCTCTCGGCCTTCGAGGCCCGCGTGCTGCTCGCCATCCTGGCGGGTCGCGGACCCGAGACCGCGCCATGACGGGAGAGATCAAGATGCGCGACGCGATCCTGGCGGCGGCGGCCGTCCTGTGTCTCGCCTCGTCGACGGGCGGGGCCCGGGCGGCGGGCTGCTCGCCCGGCGTCCTCCCGGCCTGCATCGGCGAGGTCACCCGGGCGACGCAGCCCTACCGGTTCGGGGCCGTGCGGCCGGCCCTCGTCAAGGCCGGCCGGCCCGTCGGGCCGGGTCTGCGGTTCTGCCTCAGCGGCCAGAGCCGCATCGGCCGGACGCTCTGGTTCTACGTCGACAGCTCCGACCTGATGATCGACGGCGCCGCCGTCGCGCTCCCGACGGGCTGCAGCCTCCAGACGCTCGACACGAGCGAGCCCGACTGAGGTCGGTGCCTCGGGGTCACGACGGCACCGTCGGAGCCGGGCTCGGCGGCCACGCGAAGGGGTCGCCGGGCCGCGGCATCGGGGTCGGGCGGAGGTCGGTCGCCTGGTCGAGGAGCCTCACGAGGTCGACCTGACGCCGGGTCGCGGTCTTGTTCATCAGGCGGGCCAGATGCGTCCTCACCGTGTTGGCGCTCCGGCCGGTGCGGGCCGCGATCTCGCCCACGGTCGCGCCTGACAGCAGATCCCGTGCGAGTTCACCCTCGGCCGCCGTGAACCCGAAGAGGGCGTTCAGCGCCGTGCCCTCCCCGGATCGGGCCTCCGGGGCGCGGAGGAACGCCATGGCGGCCGGGGGACGAGGCAGGCTCCAATCGTCCCGGTGGGAGAGCGGCACGACGACGAGCTTCACGCTGCCGAGGCCGCCCGCCCGCGGCAGCATGGCGGCGCCGCCCTGATGCTGGCCGATGCAGCGCGCGACGACGCGCGAGACGTCACGCGTCGCCGTCGCGGTCGCGGCCTGGAGGGCGCCCGACACGAGCCGCAGCGGCGTCCTGGCCTCGATCATGCGCAGCGCGACGGCGTTGAACCAGAACGGCCGACCGTCCGGCCCGAAGGCGATCGAGGCCATGTCGCCTCGGTTCGCCCCGACCTCCGCCGCCTTCAGCTGGAAGTCCGCCGCCCGGAGCCGCCGCGTGACGGCGGCGGCCCGCTGGAGGTGGGGCAGGATGAGGCGGCCGAGGGCGACCTCGGCGGGCCCGAAGGCTCCCCCCGACCACGGACGCAGCAGCGACACGTCGCCGAGGCCGATGCCGTCCGACCACAGCGTCAGGCGCAGCCCCTCGTGCAGCCCGCGCTCGTGGAGGTAGTCGTGGTACATCTCGCTGGAGCAGAGCTCCTCGCGCGCCATCATGTTCCGGGTCGACAGGACCTCGCCGGGGAGTCGAGCCGGCGCCTTGCGGCTCCAGACGTTGCGGTTGAACCAGTGGCCGAGCAGATTGTCGTGGTAGTCGCGGCTGTCGAGCCCGTGCACCAGGCCGTTGACGTAGCGGCGGTCGTGCGTCCAGGTGCAGAGGTCGACGAAACCGGCGTGGAAGATGTTCGCGACCCGTTGCAGCGCGACATCCCACCCGCTCTGATCCACGGCGGCGTCGTAGATCGAGGACAGGCACTGTCGGACGAGGATGTCCTGGCTCATCGTCCTCATCTCTGGCCCTCGGCGACGCGATGATGGAGCGGCTTAACGACACAGCGCCGTTGAATTCGATTAAAGCGTTTCCCCGCGATTCTCAACAAGAGTCATGAGATCGTCCGAAGAGGTCGGACCATCCCGATCCTGGATCGAGCACGTCCGGAACACCGATCACCGCACGAATCGACGCGATCCGTACGGCACGAGAGGTCGATCAGGCATAAAAACGGCAAGCCCTCTTCGGGAGAGATGCTCGAACGGGATTGCGCGGTCGAAGGCCGGCACCGAATAGACCCGCCCTGACGTCGAAGAGATGGTCGCTGGGGCGGTGGCGCCGCGGGGCCGGACTCGGCGGGCCACGCAAGCGGTGACGGCCCTGGTGACGCCGTGTGTCACGCGGCGTCCGGACCTCACGACGATGGCCGGTCCCAGTCTGTGGACGCGATCCCGATCGCGCTCCGCCGCCGGGATTGCTTGCAGCCTCGGCGGGTCATCCGGTGCCACGGCCGACGGTCTACGACCGCATCGGGCGCTGGCTGCGCGACGGCGCCTAGAGCGATTTCCGCCCTGATTGACTCGCCGCCATGGCGTCGAGGAACGGTTTGTGATTCGGATTTGGGCCACACCGGAGGCCCGCATCCATGCCGCGATCGTTGCACTTCGACCTTCGATCCCGCGTTCTATCAGCAGTCGATGGCGGCCTCTCGTGCCGTCAGGCGGCGGCCCACTTCGGCGTGAGCGCATCGAGCGCGATCCGTTGGGCGGCCTTGCGACGCGCCGGTGGAGATGGACGGGCCAAGTCGCAAGGCGGGGATCGGCTGTCGCGCCGCACGGAGGCGCACGCCGACCGGATCAGGGCGGCGTTGGACGAGGCCCCGGATCTGACCCTGGAGGAGCTGAAGGCGCGCCTGGCGGCCGAGGGCGCCGCGGTCAGCGTCACGGCGCTGTGGCGCTTCTGCCGCCGGCACGCCCTCACGCGCAAAAAAAGTCGGCCCACGCGGCCGAGCAGGACCGTCCCGACGTCGAGCGGGCGCGCCAGGCGTGGTTTGACGGCCAACTCGACCTCGACCCCGATCGGCTGATCTTCATCGACGAAACCGGCACCTCGACCAAGATGGCGCGCACGCACGGCCGTGCCCTGCGCGGACAGCGGCTGCGCATGGGCGTGCCGCATGGACACTGGAAGACCACCACGCTGACCGCGGGCCTGAGCCTGCGCGGCATCGTTGCGCCCTTTGTGCTCGACGGCGCGGTCGACCGTCTCGCTTTCGAGACCTACGTGGCCCGCGTGCTCGTTCCTGAGTTGCAGTCCGGCGATGTCGTGATCATGGACAACCTGCCGGCCCACAAGGGACCGCGCGTGGCGGCCTTGATCGAGGCGGCCGGCGCGAGGCTGCTCCACCTGCCGCCCTACAGCCCCGACTTCAACCCCATCGAGAATGCCTTCGCCAAGCTGAAAGCCCTGCTGCGCAAGGCAGCCGAGAGGACCGTTGCGGGCTTGTGGGCCGCCATCGGCCGCCTCGTCGACCTGATCACGCCAGCCGAATGCGCCAACATGTTCGCCGCCGCAGGCTACGATGCAACTTGAAAGGAAAATGCTCTAGCTGCATTCGAGCCATCCGAGCAAGCGGGTTGGCCGTGCCGCGGCTCTGGATCCGCATAGAAGCTTAGACGGCTGTTGTCGTTTTCGATCGTTCGAAGCATAGAAGCCGCTGTTGTCGTTTTATCGGCCCGCTGTATCGGGCTGCCCGGCCGGCTGCTCTCGACATGCAGCGAAGGCCTGCCGAGCGTCGTCGGCACGGCAGGCCTTCACACTCTACTGGTGGATGATTAGAACACGCGGAAGAAGCGGCGGATCACCGGGCGCCGATAATAGTATCGGTGAAAGACCGGACGCCGATAGTAGCCGTAGGTGCGGAAGCAACGAAAGGGTCCGCAGACCAGGGCTGCGTCCTGCACGCCGCTGTCGACGGCCGCGGTCGCGGCGATCGGGGCGGTCGGCATGGCGGAGGCTTCGGGGGCGGAGAGGAGGACGCCGCCCAGGATCGCGGCGGCGAGACCCAGTTTCACGTGTCTCATGATGTGGTCCCACGGTGAATGGCGCGATCGGCCCGTCCGACGCGCCTGCCTAATGCCTGCGGCCGCCGGACGGTTCCGCTACCCTGGCGGGCCGCCGCCCCTGCGCGCCTCGCGGATCCGCAACCGACAGGCGAACCGACGGATCGAGGTCGGGTCGACGACGGACCGCCGCCACGGGCTCGCGGCCGGTTCTTTATGAGATCTTTATAGGCGCCGCCCCGAACCCCTCTCGAAAAGCTATGGCGACCCTGCGATTTTCGCGAGTGCAGGTCATCCATCGGCGTGGATCGCTCCTCACAGCGAGGAACACCGGCGGAGGCTGATCGATCGGGATCGCCTGGCGGCACCGGATACGCCGGACCGGTCGCGTTGTTCATGGGATGTATGAGAGATGCTCGACGTCGTCTTCGTTCTAGGGGGGATCGCCTTCTTCGCGATCTCGATCTTCTATACGTTCGTATGTGAAACTCTTTAGGAGGCCAGCGTGCTACTGGACTACATCCTCGGCGGGATCGTGATGATCGGCCTGCTCATCTACCTCACCTATGCCCTCGTCCGCCCCGAGCGGTTCTGAAAGGTGCTGCCATGACCGCCATCGGCTGGATCCAGATCGCGCTCTACAGCGCCATCATCATCGCCATCACGAAGCCGCTCGGCGGCTACATGACCCGTGTCTTCACGGGCGAGCGGACGTTTCTGTCCCCCTTGCTGCGCCCCGTCGAGCGGGTCCTCTACAGGGTGTCGGGCATCGACGAGGCGCAGGAACAGAGCTGGGTCGCGTATCTCATCGCCATGCTTCTGTTCCACGGCGGCGGCTTCTTCATCCTCTACGCCCTGCTCCGGCTCCAGGGCGCGCTCCCGTTCAACCCGGCCGGTCAGGGCGCGGTCGCACCGGACCTCGCCTTCAACACGTCGGCGAGCTTCATCACCAACACCAACTGGCAGAACTACGGCGGTGAGAGCACGCTGTCGTACCTGACCCAGATGCTCGGCCTGACGCACCAGAACTTCCTGTCCGCCGCCACGGGCATCGCCATCGCGGTGGCGATGATCCGCGGCTTCTCGCGGACGTCGTCCAGGACCATCGGGTCGTTCTGGGTCGACGTCACCCGCTGCACGCTCTACGTCCTGCTGCCGCTCTGCGTCGTCTACGCGCTCTACCTCGTGTGGACGGGCGTGCCCCAGACGCTCGGGCCCTACGTCGACGCCACGACGCTGGAGGGCGCCAAGCAGACCATCGCGGTCGGGCCCGTGGCGAGCCAGGTCGCCATCAAGATGCTCGGCACCAACGGCGGCGGCTTCTTCAACGCCAACGCCGCGCACCCGTTCGAAAACCCCACCGCGGTCTGCAACTTCGTGCAGATGCTGTCGATCTTCTCGCTCGGCGCCGCCCTCACCAACGTGTTCGGGCGCATGGTGGGCGACCAACGGCAGGGCTGGGCCATCTTCGCCGTGATGGGCCTGCTCTTCCTCGCCGGCGTGGCGGTGGTCTACCCGGCCGAGGCCGCCGGCAACCCGCTCCTGCACGCGATCGGGCTCCCGGGCGGCAACATGGAGGGCAAGGAGGTCCGCTTCGGCGTGCTGGCGTCCTCGCTCTTCGCCGTGATCACGACGGACGCGTCCTGCGGCGCCGTGAACGCCATGCACGATTCGCTGACCGCGCTCGGCGGCATGATCCCCCTGCTCAACATCCAGCTCGGCGAGATCATCTTCGGCGGCGTCGGCTCCGGGCTCTACGGCATGCTGATCTTCGTGATCGTGGCCATCTTCGTGGCCGGCCTCATGGTCGGGCGCACGCCGGAATACCTCGGCAAGAAGATCGAGGCGCGCGAGGTCAAGATGGCCATGCTGGGCATCCTGATCCTGCCGCTGCTGATGCTCGGCGGCACCGCTGTCGCCGCCATCGTGCCGGCGGCCGTGGCGTCGACCAACAACCCCGGCCCGCACGGCTTCTCGGAGATCCTCTACGCCTACACGTCGGCGGCGGGCAACAATGGTTCCGCCTTCGCGGGCCTCAACGGCAACACGCTGTTCTACAACGTCACGCTGGCGATCGGCATGCTGTTCGGGCGGTTCTACGTCGCCATCCCGGCGCTCGTGATCGCGGGTTCGCTGGCGGCCAAGAAGCGGGTCCCCGCCTCGGCCGGCACCTTCCCGACCGACGGCGGCCTGTTCGTCGGGCTCACCATCGGCGTGATCCTCATCATCGGCGGCCTCACCTTCTTCCCGTCGCTGGCGCTCGGGCCGATCGTCGAGCACCTCGCCGGCGAGGCCGGGCAGACCTTCGCGTCGTCGCCCTGAGGGCGCGGGAGACGCCGCGGCGGACGCCCGAGGGGCGCTCGCCGAGGCGTGCCGCGCCATCCGTCCCCCCATCCCGCCTGCCCCTCACCACCTTCCCCCCGGATCCAGTCCCATGGCCAAGACCCAGTCCAGCATCCTCGATGCCCGCATCCTCGGGCCGGCGGTCGGCGGCGCCTTCCGCAAGCTCGACCCGAGGCTGCAGATCAAGAACCCCGTCATGTTCGTGCTGGAGGTCGTCGCGGCGCTGACGACGGTGCTCCTGGTGCGGGACGCCGTCACAGGGGGCGCCAACCTCGGCTTCTCCTTTCAGATCGTCCTGTGGCTGTGGTTCACGCTGCTGTTCGCCAATTTCGCCGAGGCCACCGCCGAGGGCCGCGGCAAGGCCCAGGCCGAGAGCCTGCGCAAGACCCGCACTGAGACGCAGGCCAAGGTGCTGACGGGCGCCGGTGCCGCGATCGGCGGCCCCCGCGGGGCCTACGAGGTCAGGCCGGGGGCCGGCCTCAAGGTGGGCGACGTCGTGCTGGTCGAGGCCGGCGACATCACCCCCTCCGACGGCGAAGTGGTCGAAGGCGTGGCCTCCGTCAACGAGGCCGCCATCACGGGCGAGAGCGCGCCCGTGATCCGCGAGTCGGGCGGCGACCGCTCGGCCGTGACGGGCGGCACGCAAGTCTTGTCCGACTGGATCCGGGTGCGGATCACGGCCGCGGCCGGCTCGACCTTCATCGACCGCATGATCTCGCTCGTCGAGGGCGCGGAACGCCAGAAGACCCCGAACGAGATCGCGCTGAACATCCTGCTGGCCGGCCTCACCATCATCTTCGTCTTCGCGGTCGCGTCGATCCCGTCCTTCGCCGCCTATGCGGGGGGCTCGATCTCCATGATCGTGCTCGTCGCGCTGTTCGTGACGCTGATCCCCACCACCATCGGCGCGCTGCTGTCGGCCATCGGCATCGCCGGCATGGACCGGCTCGTTCGCTTCAACGTGCTGGCCATGTCGGGCCGGGCCGTCGAGGCGGCGGGCGACGTCGACACCCTGCTGCTCGACAAGACCGGCACCATCACGCTCGGCAACCGGCAGGCCACCGAGTTCCGGCCGGTGCGCGGCGTGACCGAGGGCGACCTCGCCGACGCGGCCCAGATGGCGTCCCTCGCCGACGAGACGCCGGAGGGCCGCTCGATCGTCGTGCTGGCGAAGGAGCGGTACGGCATCCGCGCCCGCGACATGGCCGGGATGGCGGCGAGCTTCGTGCCGTTCACGGCGCAGTCGCGCATGAGCGGCGTCGACGTCGACGGGTCCTCGATCCGGAAAGGCGCCGTCGAGTCGATCCTGGGCTACGTGGGGGCCGCCCCGGCCTCGGCCGCCCGGGGGGGCGCCGCGCTGGCGCTCAAGCCCAGTGTCGCCCTCGACACCGTGCGGGAGATCCAGAGCATCTCGGACGACATCGCCAAGGCGGGCGGGACGCCGCTGGCCGTGGCCCGCGACGGCCAGCTGATGGGCGTCATCTACCTGAAGGACATCGTCAAGGGCGGCATCCGCGAACGCTTCGGCGAGCTGCGCCGCATGGGCATCCGCACCGTGATGATCACGGGCGACAACCCCATGACGGCGGCCGCCATCGCGGCCGAGGCGGGGGTCGACGACTTCCTCGCCCAGGCGACGCCGGAGGACAAGCTGGCGCTCATCCGCAGCGAGCAGGCCAAGGGCAAGCTCGTTGCCATGTGCGGCGACGGCACCAACGACGCCCCGGCCCTCGCCCAGGCCGACGTCGGCGTCGCCATGAACACCGGCACGGTCGCGGCCCGCGAGGCCGGCAACATGGTCGACCTCGACTCGGACCCCACGAAGCTCATCGAGATCGTCGAGATCGGCAAGCAGCTCCTCATGACGCGCGGCGCCCTGACGACCTTCTCCATCGCCAACGACGTCGCCAAGTATTTCGCCATCATCCCGGCGATGTTCCTGGCCTTCTACCCGCAGCTCGGGGCTCTGAACGTGATGGGCCTCGCCTCGCCGGAGAGTGCGATCCTGTCCGCCATCATCTTCAACGCCCTGGTGATCATCGCCCTCATCCCGCTCGCCTTGAAGGGCGTGAAGTTCCGGGCGATCGGCGCCGGCGCGCTGCTGTCGCGCAACCTCCTCGTCTACGGGCTCGGCGGCATCGTGGTGCCCTTCATCGGCATCAAGGCCATCGACCTCCTCGTCTCCACCCTCCACCTCGCCTGAGAGTCTGTGAAGGGATGCCCATCTGGCGCGAAGCCAGAGATCCCTGAACGATTTCAGGGGCATTCAGGCACAAGTTCGAGACAGCGACCAACTCTGATCGGTTCACGCCCATGCTCAAGGACATCCGTCCCGCCCTCGTGCTCCTCGTCGCCCTGACGCTGATCACCGGCCTCGCCTACCCGCTCGCCATCACGGGCCTCGCCGGGATCGTCTTCCCGCACCAGGCCGGGGGGAGCCTGATCGTCGACAAGGACGGCAAGGTGATCGGCTCGGCGCTCATCGGCCAAGCCTTCGCGGACGCCCGCTACTTCCACGGCCGACCCTCGGCCACGACCGAGCCGGACCCGAAGGACCCCTCCAAGACCGTGCCGACCCCCTACGCGGCCGACAGTTCCGGCGCGTCGAACCTCGGGCCGACCAACAAGGCCCTGATCGACCGCGTCGGGGCCGACATGGCGAAGCTGAAGGCCGAGAACCCGGACGGGACGGTCCCGGCCGACCTCGTCACCACCTCGGCGTCCGGCCTCGATCCGGACATCTCGCCCGAGGCCGCCGCCTTCCAGGTGCCGCGGATCGCCAAGGCCAGGGCGGTGCCGGCCGACCAGATCAAGGGGATCGTCGACCAGACCGTGGAGGGCCGCACTCTCGGACTGTTCGGCGAGCCCCGCGTCAATGTGCTGGCGCTCAACATGGCGCTGGATACGATCGCCCGGAAGTGATGGCTCCCTGAGCAGGCGCGCCCCGGCACCGCCGGCGGAGGACGACGATGGCGGACCGACACGACCGCGACAAGCGCCCCTCGCCCGAAGCCCTGCTGGCCGAGGCGCGCCGGGAGGGCGGCCGCCGCGGCCGGCTGAAGATCTTCCTCGGCGCGGCCCCGGGCGTGGGCAAGACCTACGAGATGCTGACCACCGCCCGGGCCAGGGTCCGCGAGGGGCTCGACGTGGTGGCCGGGATCGTCGAGGCCCACGGCCGCGCCGAGACCGAGGCCCTGGTCGAGGGGCTCGAGATCGTGGCGCGCCGCCGGATGGACTACAAGGGCGGCACGCTCGACGAGATGGACCTCGACGCCCTCATCGCACGCCACCCGCGGATCGCGCTGGTGGACGAGCTGGCCCACACCAACGCCCCGGGCGGCCGCCACCCCAAGCGCTACCAGGACGTCGAGGAGCTCCTGGCCGCCGGCATCGACGTCTACACCACCCTCAACATCCAGCACGTCGAGAGCCTCAACGACGTCGTGGCGCAGATCACCCGCGTCCGCGTCCGCGAGACGGTGCCGGATTCCATCCTCGACCTCGCCGACGACATCGAAGTCATCGACATCGCCCCCGACGACCTGCTGCAGCGGCTGCGGGAAGGCAAGATCTACCTGCCCCGCCACGCCGAGCGCGCGCTCCAGAACTTCTTCTCGGCCGGCAACCTCACGGCGCTGCGGGAACTCGCGCTGCGCCGCACGGCCCAGCGCGTCGACGACCAGCTGCTCAACCACATGCAGGCCCACGCCATCGCGGGGCCCTGGGCGGCGGGCGAGCGCGTGATCGTGTGCATCAGCGAGGACCCGCGCTGCGCCGGCCTCGTGCGCTACGCCAAGCGCCTCGCCGACCGCCTCCGGGCGCCCTGGGTGGCGCTGTCGGTCGAGGGCCGCCGCAGCCTGCAGCTCTCCGACGTCGAGCGCGACCGCATCGCCGACACCCTGCGCCTTGCCGACCGCCTCGGCGGCGAGGCCGTCACGGTGCCGGGCGCCGGCCGGCGGGTGGCCGACGACGTCATCGCCTACGCCCGCGACAACAACGCCACCCACATCGTGACGGGCAAGTCCGAGCGCTCGAAGCTGTTCGAGCTGCTGCACGGGTCCGTGGTGCAGGATCTCGTGCGTCGATCCGGCAACATCAGCGTCCACGTCATCGCCGGCGACGCCCTGGCGGACGCCGAGCCGGTCCCGAAGAAGACCGTCCGGGCGGCCGAGGACCGGTCGTCCCTCGACGCCAAGCCCTATCTGGCGGCCGTCGTGGCGGTCGCGGTCGCGCTCGGCCTTTCGGAGGTCGTGCAGCGGTTCTTCGCCGTGCAGAGCGTGGAAGTCGTCTTCCTCACCGCGGTCGTCGTCGTGGCGGTCCGCTTCGGCCTCCTCCCCTCGCTGGCGGCGGTGGTGGGCGGCTCGCTCTGCTACAACTTCTTCTTCCTGGCGCCGCTCTACACGTTCACCATCGCCGATCCGAGCAACATCGCGGCGCTGTTCTTCTTCACCGTGGTGGCGGTCCTGGTGTCGAACCTCGCCGCGCGGACGCGCTCGGAGGCCATCGTCGCCCAGGGGCGCGCCCGCGCCACCGAGGCCCTCTACGGCTTCAGCCGCAAGCTCGCCAGCTGCGGCAACCTCGACGACGTGCTCTGGGCGACGGTGTTCCAGATCGCCTCCATGCTCGACGTCCGCGTCGTGGTGCTGTTGCCGGACGCCGGCCGGATCGCCGTCAGGGCCGGTTACCCCCCCGAGGACCAGCTCGACGAGGCCGACCTCGGGGCCGCCAAATGGTGCTTCGACAACGACCGCGCCGCCGGGCGCAGCGCCGACACGCTGCCGGGCGCCAAGCGGCTGTTCCTGCCCATGCACACGGGCCGTGGGACGATCGGCGTCGTCGGCATCGACACGGACGCGCCCGGCCCCATCCTGACGCCGGAGCGGCGGCGCCTGCTCGACGCGCTCAGCGACCAGGGGGGCCTCGCCATCGAGCGCGTGAAGCTCGTCGAGGACCTCGACCGGGCGAAGCTCCTCACCGAGACGGACCGGCTCCGGCAGGCCCTCCTCACCTCCATCTCGCACGATCTCAGGACGCCGCTCGCCTCCGTGCTGGGCGCCGCCACCACGCTGCGCGATCTCGACGGCGCGCTCGACGCGGCCGCCAAGGTGGATCTCCTGGCGACCGTGATCGACGAGGCGGAGCGCCTGAACCGCTTCATCGCCAACCTGCTCGACATGACGCGGCTCGAGGCCGGCGCGGTGGCGCCGAACCTCGGCGAGCACGACATCGGCGAGATCGTCGGCACCGCCCTGTCGCGGGCCGGCAAGATCCTCACCGGCCACCGCGTCGAGGTGGAGACAGCGCCCGACCTCCAACCGCTGGCGCTCGACGCCGTGCTGTTCGAGCAGGCCCTGTTCAACCTCCTCGACAACGCCGCCAAATACGCGCCGGAGGGCACGGCCATCCGGGTCCAGACCTGGCAGGACGGCCGGGCCCTCCACCTCCAGGTGCTCGACGAGGGCGACGGCATCCCGGCCGAGGACGTCGAGCGCATCTTCGACAAGTTCTACCGCGCCCGGAAGGGCGACCACGTGCGGGCCGGCACCGGGCTCGGCCTCGCGATCTCGCGCGGTTTCGTCGAGGCGATGGGCGGCACCCTCGCGGCCTCGAACCGCACCGACCGGCGCGGGGCGGCCTTCACGCTGACCTTCGACCTCCCGACGCGGGCGCGCCGACCGCGCGAGGCCGCGTGAGCGACGGCCGCGGGCTGCCGCGGGCCGGTTCGGCCGTGGACCCCACACCCCGCGCGATCGGCGCCGCGCCGCAGCCTCCACCCTCTTCGGAACCGCCGACCATGCCCGCCATCCGCATCCTGGTCATCGACGACGAGCCTCCCATCCGCAAGCTGCTGCGCATGGGCCTGTCGTCCCAGGGCTACCACGTGGTCGAGGCCGCCGACGGGCGGTCGGCGCTCGAGGCGATCGGGCGCGAGAAGGTGGACCTCGTGATCCTGGACCTCGGGCTCCCCGACATGAAGGGCCACGCCCTGCTGCGCCTCATCCGGGAGCGCGACGACACGCTTCCGGTCGTGGTCCTGTCGAGCCGCGGCGACGAGGCCGGGGTGGTCGAGGCCTTCGACCTCGGCGCCGACGACTACGTGACGAAGCCCTTCGGCATGAACGAACTCCTGGCGCGCCTCCGGGCCGCGCTGCGTCACCAGTTGGCCGTCCAGGGCGAGCGCCCGATCTTCCGCGCCGAGGACCTCTCGGTCGACCTCGTGCGGCGGATCGTCAGGATGGCCGACCAGGACGTCAAGCTGTCGCCCAAGGAATACGAGGTGCTGCGCCTGATGGTGCTGCACGCCGGCAAGGTGCTCACCCACGCCTTCATCCTGCGGGAGGTCTGGGGCGGGTCGACCGATTCGCAGTACCTGCGCGTCTACGTCCGCCAACTGAGGCAGAAGCTCGAACCGGAGCCGGAGAGGCCCCGCTACATCCTCACCGAGACGGGCGTCGGCTACCGCCTCAGGGCCCCGGACGAGACGGAGCCGAGGCGATGACGGCGACGCGGGCCGGCGGGACCGGACGTCCGAAGGGCTGGAGCCACCCATGAACATCGGCGATCTCCTCACGCCCGACCGCGTGATCGTCGATCTGCGCGCCGCCGACAAGCGGCGGCTGATCGACGCGTTCGCGCAGCGCGCCGCGGCCGCGGCCGGGGTCGAACCGGCGGCGATCGCCGAGGCCCTGACTCAGCGCGAGCGGCTCGGCTCCACCGGCATGGGGGCCGGGATCGCCATCCCGCACGCCCGGTTGGCGGCCCTGCGGCGCCCGGTGGGCTTCTTCGCCCGGCTCCGGCCTCCGGTGGACTTCGACGCGATCGACGGTCAGCGGGTCGACCTCGTGTTCCTCCTGCTGCTCCCCGCCCAGGCGGAGGGCGACCACCTCAACGCGCTCGCCTGCGTGGCACGACGGCTGAGGGCGGAGCCGGTGACGGCCGCGCTGCGCAAGGCTCACGCCGCCGGCGGGCTCTACGCGGCCCTGACGGCGGGCACCGGCGAAGTACCCGTCTGAGTCCAGCGGCCGTCGACGATGACACGTCGACGGCGGGTCACGCCGCGAGCGGCGGGGCGCCTTCGCGCTTGCCCGCGGTCGAGACTTTCGACCGCTTGTCTGAGTCGGCGCGATGGGCCTGGGGCGAAGCCGCCCTCGCGCCGGCCCTATTCGCCTCGCCAGACCGTCGCGGCCGGCGCCGCCCAGGCCCGGCGCCCAACCCCGATCGAGGCCGTCGAGGCGGCCTCCTCGGGCAGGAGCCCGAGCTCCACGAGGGCGTCCCTGATCGCCACCGCGGTGGCGGGGGCCACGCAGACGAGGGGGAGCCGCGGTTCCCGCGCGAAACCGGGGTGGATCCATGACAGGGCCTGCTTGACGGGGCCCGGGTTCGTTTCCCGAGCCAGCGCCTCGATCAGCGGCTCCAGGCGGCGTTGGATGGCCCGCGCCGCGCTCCAATCCTTGGCCCGGCAGGCGCGGTGCAGGTCCCGGCAGAGCGCGGGGGCGACGTTGGCGACGACCGAGATGCAGCCCCGTCCGCCCGCGAGGTTGAACGCCACGGCGGCCGCGTCGTCGCCGCACAGCGGCGTGAACCGGGGACCGACGGCGCGCTCGATCAGGCGGGGACGCTCGGGATCGCCGCTCGCGTCCTTGAGGCCGACGATCGAGGGGATGCGGGCGAGCTGCTCGATCGTGCCGACATGCAGGTCGACCCCGGTCCGCCTCGGCACGTCGTAGAGGATGATCGGCAGGTCCACGGCGCTCGCCACCGCCTCGAAGTGCCGGTAGAGCCCCTCCTGCGTCGGCCTGTTGTAATAGGGCGTCACGATCAGGGCGGCGTCGGCACCGGCCGCCTCGGCGGCGCGGGTCTGTTCGATGGTGGTCGCGGTGCAGTTCGTCCCGGTGCCGGCGATGACCGGCACCGTCCCGGCCGCGCACTCGACGCAGATGCGGATCAGCCGGTCGCGTTCGGCGCCTGTCAGGGTCGGCGCCTCGCCGGTCGTGCCGCAGGGGACGAGCCCGTTCGTCCCCTCGCCGATTTGCCACTGGACGACGTCGGCGAAACAACCCTCGTCGACGCCATCCGAGGTGAACGGCGTCGCCAGTGCCGTCAGGGATCCCCGCAGGAACATCGTCGCCCGCTCCCGTCCCGTCACGAGGCGAAGAGCCGGATCGGCCGGTCCGCGAACCGCACCGATCCCGGCTCGCGGTGGCTCTCGTCGAGGGCATAGCGGAACGCTCTGTCGCGGCTCTTGAAGATGCCGCCGCCGAGGCCGTGCGCCTCGACGGCGAGCCAGTGTCCCTCCTCGTCCTGACCCACCGTGAAGGCGATCCGGTCGGCGTCGCCGGAGGGAGAGGTCTGTGTCGCGATGGGCATGGGATCCAACATGGGTTTCGACGCTGCGCGACCGCAGGGTCGCCCGTCCAATCTGACCCGTCTCGCATCAAGGAACGAGACAGGGCCGCGGGCGGCCGCATCAAGATCTCGTGGCAGGCGGTCGGCAGTGCATCGCTCCACGATGGCCCCGCTCGGAGGCGGCGGGCCCGGCAGCCGCGCGACACCTCCCCCTGTGTGTCGCGTCGATTCTGTCGCCGACCGCGTTCAAACGCCGTTCACGCGCGCCTTGCCAAGGATCGAAACGACCCGTAGCGTGCGCCCCGATTGCGGTGCAGGTCTCATTCTGCCGACGCATCCCCCATGCGCGGCCATCGCTCGGAGGCGGATTTGGATCGTCGCACATTCCTGATCGGAGCCGGCAGCCTCGCCGCCACGGCGCTGCTGTGGCGGCCCGGGCTGGCGCTGGCCGACGTGCCGAAGCCCTACGATGCCGCCCTCTCGCCGCCGACGACCGGGCGCGACGACTACGTCAAGTGGATGGTGTCGAACCGCGGCGAGGACCCAAAATACCTCGGCGAGCACTGGGATCGCTACCAGGCCCTGCTGCGCAACAAGGACGTCTGGGACGACAAGGACGGCCGCGCCTTCCTGCTCACGCCGCGCGAGCATTTCGTCCGCACCCCCAACCTGCCGCGCGCCTACGACCACGCCTTCCTCGACATCGGCTTCGGCGTCACCATCTCGGGGCCGCATGCGGTGGCCCGCATGACGAGTTCGCTCGACATCAAGCCCGGCGAGAAGGTGCTCGAGATCGGCACGGGCTCCGGCTACCAGTCCGCCTATCTCAGCCACCTCACCGACAAGGTCTGGTCGATCGAGATCATCAAGCCTCTGGCCGAGCGCACCCGCGGCACCTATGACGAGCTGATCGGCAAGGGCTACAACGAGTTCAAGGCGATCTCGTCCAAGAACGCCGATGGCTATTACGGCTGGGCCGAGAACGGGCCGTTCGACAAGATCGTCGTGACCTGCGGCATCGACCACATCCCGCCGCCGCTCCTCCAACAGCTGAAGCCCGGCGGCATCATGGTGATCCCGGTCGGGCCGCCCGGTGCGCAGCGCGTGCTCAAGGTCGACAAGACCGTCGCGGCCGACGGCACCATCACGGTGGCGCGCTCCGACATCTTCAACAAGGTCGTGCCCTTCGTGCCCTTCACCAAGCTCGAAGGCGACGCGATCCAGGGCAACCACAACAAGTGACCGGACGCGTCCCGGGCTTCCGTGGTCTGCGGTGCCGGGCGGCGCATCCCGCCCGTCGGCCGGGCCGAAGCCCTCCGGCATGAGGGACAGGACCTCCGACCCGCCGCTGAGCCCGAGCCTGCCGCTCTACCTCGGCGTCGGCCTCGTGGCGGGTGCCGTGATCGCGCTGCAGATCTGCATCATGCGGATCTTCTCCGTCGGGTCCTGGGCCCACTTCGGCTCGCTCGTCGTCAGCCTCGCCATGCTGGCCTTCGGGCTCGTCTCGGCCGTCATGTGCATCGGCAAGGGCTTCTTCGCCCGCCGCTGGAGGGTCGTCGCCGGCCTGTCGCTGGTGCTCTTCGCGCCGCTGCTCGTCGCCGCCAATCTCCTCGCCCAGCAGGTGCCCTTCAACGCCATCTTCCTGCTGTCGGACCCGATGCAGAAGTGGCGGCTCGCCGCCAACTTCGGCCTCTATCTCGTGCCGTTCCTGGCCGGCGCGCTGTTCCTCGGCACCGTGTTCCTCAAGGCCGACCGCTTCTTCGCCCGCGTCTACTTCGCCGACCTCGTCGGCGCCGGCCTCGGCGGCCTGCTGTTCCTCGGCACGCTGTTCCTGCTGCCGCCCGAGAACCTCGTCGTCACGCCGATCGTCCTGGCGCTCGCCGGCGGCCTCTGCTGGTTCCAGGCCGTCTCGCCCACGACAGCGCTCCGCGCCGACCTCGCCCTCGTGGCCGTCGGCGCCCTGGCGCTCGCCGCCCACTTCGTCCTGCCGCCCGCGCTCGGCCTCAACACGCTGGCGGTGTCGGACTACAAGGGCATCTCATACGCCCGCAAGTTCCCGGACGCCCACCTGGTCTACCGCGACTACTCGCCCTTCGGCGACATCGCCGTCTACGGCTCGTCCTACCTGCATTTCGCGCCGGGGCTGAGCGACAACGCCGCCTTCAACCTGCCGCAGGTGCCGGAGAACGCCTACCTCGGCCTCTACATCGACGGCGAGGGACCGAGCGGCATCATCCGCGACCTGAAGCCCGAGGAGACGGCCTATTTCCGCTTCCTCCCGATGGTCTACCCCTACCTGATCGCCCAGCAGCCCGACACGTTCGTGATCCAGTTCGGCGGCGGCATCTCGACCGACGTCGCGCTGCGCGACGGCTCGAAGAGCGTGACGGTGGCGGAGTCGAACCCCGCCATCCTGAAGGCCTTCCGCACCGAACCGGCGCTGCGCGACTTCACCGGCGACGTGCTGAACGACCCGCGCGTCCACGTCGTCGACTACGACGGGCGGCTCTACCTCGCGGCGCATCCCGAGTCCTACGACGTCGTCGACCTCAGCCTCGCCGACTCGGCCGGGCTGTCGGCGCCGGGCGGCTTCGCCATCGTGGAGAAATACGGCTACACCCGCCAGGCGATGGAGACCTACATGCGGGCGCTCCGGCCCGGCGGAATCCTCTCCGTGACGCTGTGGAACAAGGAGGAGCCGCCGAAGTCGGTCCTCAAGCTCTACGACACGCTGGTCGAGGCCGCCCGCGCCGTCGAGCCCGATCCCGCGGCGCGCGCCACACCCGCCGCGGTCGAGAACAGCTTCTTCGCCGCCTCGTCCTACCTGTCGACCGCGACGGTGCTCTACAAGAAGGGCGGCTTCACCCCGGCCGAGGTCCAGAAGCTCCGCGACCACACCCACGCGATGTCGTTCGAGGACGTATACTGGCCCGGCATCCCCTTCGACGCCGGCGCCACCGACAAGATCCTCTCCGACTATCGCAACGCCATTTTCTCGGACGCGCCGTCTCCGGCGGCCGGGGCGGCCGCCACCGCCGACGGGGCGGCGCCCGCCGCCGACGACGCGGAGGACGACGGCGGCGCCGGGCCGGGCCCGAAGGTGCTGCCCTCGACCCAGATGGGGCGGCTCGCCTGGCACGCCCTGGTCTACGGCGGCTGGGACGATGTCGCCAACCGCTACGTCTTCGACACCCGCGCCCTCACCAACGACCGGCCGTATTTCGCCGCCTACGTGAAGCCGCGCGACCTGCCGAACCTGCTCGACCGGCTCGAGATCGTGCAGGACGAGTGGGGCTACCTCCTGCTCTGGGCGACGCTCGGCATCGCCACCGTGGCGGCGGCCTCGCTCGTGATCCTGCCGGTGGTGTTCGGCTGGCGCACGGCGTTCAGCGCGGCGCCCGGCAAGGGCCGCACGATCCTCTATTTCGCCTGCCTGGGCCTCGGCTACATCACGGTCGAGGTGGGGCTCATCGCCGATTACACGCTGGCATTGAACAACGCCACCGTGTCGGCCTCGATCCTCATCACCGCCATGCTGGTCTTCTCGGGCCTCGGCAGCCTCACCGCCGAACGCACGCTCGACCGTGCCCGGACCGTGCTGCCGGTGATCCTGCTGGCCATCGGGGCCATCCTGATCGGCTACGGCCTCTTCCTCGACCGCGCCCTCGTGGTGATCGGCACGCTGCCCTACGGGCTGCGCCTGCTCATCTGCTTCCTCACGGTGGCGCCGCCGGCCTACCTGATGGGCTTCCCCATGCCGACCGCCATGACCTGGCTGGCGCGGCTCGGCAAGGAGCACATGTTCCTCTGGGCCTGGGGCATCAACGGCTGTTTCTCGGTGGTGGGCGCCGCCGCGGTGCCGCTGATCGCCACGGCGTTCGGCCTGTCGACCGTTCTGGCGGTGGGCGGCGTCGCCTATCTGGTGGCCATCCCGGCCTTCTTCGCCGTGGTGCTGCCGGTGCTCGGGCGCGGACGGTCCACGGCGGGCGACCTCGCCCCCGCCGGATCGTTAAAGGTTTAGTCACCAGGGCATCCCATGGTCGAGGTCCGTTCACGGAAACGAAACGGTCTGGACCTGTTGGTGCGCCTCTCCCGCCGCTCGATCCTGCTCCTCGCCGCCGGTCTCCCGGTCCTGGCCGGGGCCTGCACGCCGAGCCCCCCGTCCCTCGCCGCCAACCTGGCGCGGCGCACCGCGGGGCTCGCGACGTCGCCGGGCGCCACGGCGCTCGTCGCCTTCGACACCACGCCCTTCCCGTTCCACGGCACGGTGCCGGGCCGCGCCACGCCCTTCATGGACGTCGACCAGGACGGGCGGCTCGGCCACGCGTCGCTGCGCAACGGCGTGCTCTGGGAGGACCAGACCTACAGCGACAAGCGCGTCCTGCTCTCGATCCCCAAGGGCTTCGACCCGCGCCGGCCCGCCGCGCTCGTGGTGTTCCTGCACGGCAACGAGGCGCGGCTCGACCGCGATGTGCGCGACCGGCAGGGCGTGGTGCGCCAGCTCGCCGCCGCGAACGTCAACGCCGTGCTGGTGGCGCCGCAGTTCGCCGTCGACGCCAAAGATTCGAGCGCCGGCCGCTTCTGGGAGCCCGGCGTCTTCGCGCAGTTCCTCGCCGAGGCGGGCCGCCGCCTCGCCGCCTTGAACGACACGCCCGAGGCCGCCTTCGTGTTCGACGACGCGCCCGTCATCCTCGTGGGCTACTCGGGCGGCTACTTGCCGGCCGCGGCGGCGCTGCGCTACGGCGGCGCCGGGCGTCGGGTGCGCGGCGTGGTGCTGCTCGACGCGCTCTACGGCGAGGACGAGACGTTCGAGGGCTACGTGTCGCATCGCGGGCCGGGCTTCTTCGTCAGCCTCTACGGAAAGTCGTCGCGCGCCGGCAACGAGGCGCTGCGGCGCAGGCTCGTGGCCCGCGGCGTGCCGATCACCGACGACAGCCTGACCGAGGCGATCGGCCCCGGCGCCGTGGTGTTCGTCGACGCCGGCAACGCGGTGGCGCACGGCGATTTCGTCACGGCCGCGCTCGGGGGCGACCCGCTGGCGGCCGTGCTGGCGCGCCTACGCGGCTTCCCGCGCAGCCCGGCCGCGGGGTTGGTGGCGAGCGAGTAGCGTCACGGACGGCGGCGGCGACCGTCGGGGGATGTCACGATCTTTCTACTTCCGACGGGCGATGGAACGCGTTAAGCTTGGCGAGTTCCATCCCTGGTGGCAGGCCGATGCTGCTCGACGACCGTCAGACCGATGCGGCCTCGCCCGACCTCCGGCGATCCCCGTCGCTCGGCTTCGCCGGGCCTCTGCCGGCAGACCTTCGGCGGGTGTTCGGCCTCGCCGATCCGGATGCCGCCGCCGACCTGCCGTCGGAACTCGCTTTCTTGGTCGATCAGGGCGTGGCGCCTCACCTCCTCCATGTCGCGTCCCGCATCGCCGCGACGGTCGGCGTGACCGGCGAGTCGGCGCTGTTCGGCCTCGGCTTCTCGGACGAGCGCTACCACCGGCTGCTGGCTCGCCACCTCGGCGTCCCCTATCTCGACCGTCCACTGCCGCTGGCGCGGGTGGGCGTCGACACCGCCGGAAGCGCGGCCGCCGGCCTGGCCCCGCTGGCGCCCAACCCCGGCAACATCGCCAAAGTCCTGGCGGCCCGGGGCGAGGCGCTCCGCAACCTCCTCGATCTCCATCGCGAGGAGGCTGGCCTTTACGATTTCGCCATCACCACCCGGCGACGTTTCGAGGCCATGTTGCGCCGCCACGACGAGGTCGGCCACCGTACCCGGGCCGAGTCGGCGCTCGCCGATTGGGACGCGTCCCTCTCGGCGCGCGGCGGTGCCACACGCCGGCAGCGGTGGGCGGCGCTGGCCGCCGTCGCGCTCCTGGCCGCGCTGCTGGCCTGCGCTCCCCAGGTCGCCCGGATCGCCGTGGCGCTGACGCTGTTCCTCGTCTTCGCCGGCGCGGTGTCGCTCCGGCTCCTCGTCGCCGCGGCGTCACCGGAACGCGTCCCCGCCGCCCCGGGGCCGCGCATCGCCGACCGCGATCTGCCCGTCTACACGCTGGTCGTGCCGCTGTTCCGCGAGGCGCGCGTGCTCGCCGACCTCGTCGTCGCGCTCGATGCGCTCGACTACCCGGCCTTATGTAGGAAACGCAACAAACATCACCCTATACGATGCATTCGCCATCACCTATGATGAGTTATGTCCTCGCACGTTGTCTCATCTCTCCTCGCCAAAAAGGCCGAGGTTGAAGCCCACATCGACAGTCTCAACGGGCGCCTTGCCGAAGCCAAGATGGACCTTGGCCACGTCGTCGGCGCGGTGCGGCTTTTTGATCCCACGGCCATCGTGGGTCCCGCCAAATCCTATCACAGCGTCACCCGCACGCTAAAGCGGTCGGACCTGTTCGCGCTTTGCCGTGCCGCTCTGAACGCATCGGCCGAACCCCTCGACACCCGCGAGCTTGCCCTTCACGTCATCACGTCTCAGGGATGGGACGCCGACGATCGTCCCCTGAGGCTGACCATGGCTCACAAGGTCGGGACCATGATGTCCCGTTTCGAGCGGCGCGGGATCGTAGAAAAGGACGGCCTACGGGATGGCGTGACGCTTTGGCGTCTTGAGGCCGGAAGATAGCCCGATGCCCCACACACAGCCCCAGATCATCCACACCCTGAAGGACAAGCGCCACGACATTGAGGCCAGCATCAAGCTCTATGAGGGCAAGCTGGACCAGGCCCGCCGCGACTTGGCCCACGTCAACGCTACCCTCGCCATTTTCGCCAGCACCGACCCGGCCGACATGCGGGCCTATACCGACACAAGCCGCCTGTTCCGCCGTGGCGAGTTGTGGACGCTTTGCCTCGCATCGTTGAGGGAGCATGGCCCCCAGGACACCCGCGAGCTGTCCAGGCGCGTCGCCGAAGCGAAGGCCATGGAGGCCGCCGACCCGGTCCTGTGCAAGGCGCTGGCCTACCGGATCGTTCAAGCCCTCACGCTCCAGTGGAAGCGGGGGAAGCTCGGGAGCGAGGGGATCAGGAAGGGCGTGCGGGTGTGGGCGCTGTTGAAGTCGGACTACGGCCTTGAGCCTGCCGTCACGGCGGCACAGACAGTGACGATAACGTGAACGTAATGTGAATCTGATTCACATCGCGCGATCTTAACCGATTTGATTAACGATTTGTCAACCTCCCGAGTTGTAAGAAATTTTGAAGTCCGCTAGGAACGAACTGCGGGGATATCAATTCCCCGCTATCTTATTTGCGTGCTAGGTGGCGAAATTGCTGTTGATAAACCGGAGCGATCCCATGGCGATCTCTTATCGCGGCTATCCCTATGTCCTTTCATCCCTAGGTGATGACAAGGCTGACGATAGGACTCCCAACCGGAATGTTCAGCTCCTCGATGGCATGAACAATCCCATTAGCCACAGCAAAGCTGGCGTCTTTGGTGCTGGCTTCTCTGAACAGCTCCCCGACCTTGCCCGCGTCGATACTTGTACAGTCGGTGATAACGTCTGCGATGCGCTTTTGATCAGCTAAGATTGAATCCAAAGCCTCTCTGAGGTTCTTTTCTTCCAGCCTCATGTTATTGGCATTCAGTCCGACGCCGTGGAACATAAACGTGGAATGGGGAGACGCTTTACGGGTCTTCCCAGCCAGAAATATAGCGTTTCCAATCGAGTCGACATTTCCAATGTTGTGCGTATTCACCGTTACGGGCAATGCCCGCAAGAAATTGTACAAAGTCATCCCAGAGGCAACCTCCCCGCCTGGGGTAGACAAAAGCAAATTGATAACTGACGCCCCCTGTTGGGTTATAAGCTGAGAACACACGGCCATAAGATTTTGCGTCGAGACGCCGTTCACCGGCGCGTGAAATACGACATAGTGTTCCAACGGATCACCCTTGAACGGCAGCAATGAGACATCCCCTCATAAAGCGGAAGTCGGCCACCATCAAGGGATTGTCAAAGTTTGTCATAGGTTGATCACCCCTCGTTCCGCTCCCAATAGCCTTTCCACTGCCGCGACACGGGCGAGCCCATCGCCAGGGACAGGGTGCGGCGGAAGGCGTCGCCATTGGCGAGCCGGCGGTTGTTCTCCTTCCACGCGGCCTCGGCGGCATACTGATAGAGGTAGCGAGCCGAGACGTGGTGGTGCTGGCCGTCCACCATGCGGCGGAGGCGGGAGAAGTAGGACTCCGCCTGATTGGTGTTCGCTTCCTCGGTGACGTAGCTCTCGGAGTGATTGATGCGGCCCACGACGGGGAACTTGCCGTGGAGGGCGTCCCAGTGCTTTGCCTCGTCAGCGAACACGGTCGCCTCGGCCGAGACGTTCTCGACCGCCAGGGCGACGCCCTCGGCCTCGGTGTTTGTGACGAAGGTCTTGGTGGACCCGTCACGCTCACGGAGGGCGATCACCACGCGACGCTCGCCGTTCTGGTTCTCGGCCTTGCGACGGTCGCGCCGATCCTCCTTGTGATTGGCGGGACGGATCTTGCCGCCGAAATAGGCCCCGTCCACCTCGACCTCACCAGCGAGCTGCATCCCCGCCACCTCGGAGGCCAAGGCCTCCCGGATCTTGTGCGCCAGGACGAAGGCTGTTTTGTACTGGCAATCGATGTCCCGGCCGAGCTGGAGGGCGGAGAGGCCTTTGACCGCGTTCACGCACAGGACGATCGCGGCGCAGAGGTCCGTGAAGGCCATCTTGCGGGAAGCGAAGATGGTGCCGCTGGTGACGGAAAACTGATGGGCGCAAGCGGCGCACTTGAACTTGCGACGGCCCTTCACGTCGTAGTGGCGAAGGCCACCGCAGCGGGGGCACACCGGGGCGCCTTCCGTGTCGGACCAACGCATCCGGCAGAAGATGCCGTAAGCCGCGTCCTCGCCGCCCTTGTAGATGGACGCCAGGGAGAGGGTGCGGGCCTCTGCCGAAAGAAGGAAGTGCTGAGCCATTGCCATCGTCCGCGCTGCTTATGCATCGCATATGATGGCAGATCCGCATCGTAGTCAAGGGCAAAAGCATCGTGTATGATGGCAATCGCTACGGAGACGCCACCATGCTCGACAATGTCACCCCAGCCCCGCAATCCGACGCCGCTCAAGACGAGCAATGGGAAGCCAAGGTCAAAAATGTCCTCAAGGCCGAACTGAAGCGCCGAGGGATCGGTTACAAGGAATTGGCTGATCGGCTGGGCGCGATCGGCGTCACGGAGAACGAGCCGAACATCCGCAACAAGCTGGCGAGGGGCCGGTTCACTGCCGTGTTCATGGTGCAGGTGATGGCAGCAATCGGGGCGCAAGAAATTCGTCTTAGCTGACTTGGGCTGTCATCCAGCAAGTCGCCGTCGATGACGAAGCGCAGAGATCACAATCAAGATCTCGAAGTACCTCGGCGACCTATACGCTTAGGCCGATGGGCCGTGTTCCCGCCAGCAGGGTTTTGTATCTATTGCGGACGCACCGATGTGGACCTGACAGATGAACACGTTGTTCCTGCTGCCTTGGGTGGTGATGTAGTTCTGCCTCTTGCAAGTTGCGATGATTGTCAGAAGATTATTAATCAACAGATAGAACAACCAATTAATGACCTTAATTCAGGTACGTTCGGACCGTTGAGATTAAGCCTAGGAATTCGACCTAGAAGGGGAACTATAAAAAAGGACGGAGTCGAACTATCCATCATGAATGAGAACGGTAATCGGAGAGAAATCAGAGTCGGCCGCGGTGAGATACCGCCAATCTTAGTCGGCATGGTAACGGGGAGACGAACTCCGGGCGTATTAGCAGGAAGAGAGCCAACGGACGAAGTTGGTGGAGAGCTATGGATCTCCTATCACGAAGAAAAACTGAATAGGATGATAGTTCCCGGAGAAGCTCTTTTTGGTTTGATAAATTTTAATCCAATAATGATTTTTAGACTAATAGCTAAAATTGCGCATGGCGTGGCGTACGCTACCTATGGAGACATATTTGAACCATGCCTTTCGGATCTTATACTAGGTAAATCAAACATAATTGAGCACTTCATAGGATCTTACCTTTTACCAAATGGAGACAACAAGGGTGTCCATAGCACGAGGGCCGGACTTGCCGGTGAAGAATATGAGTATGTGATCGTGCGTATACGGCTATTTTGCGGATTCAGCGCTCCCAGCTATACGGTAGTCGTTGGAAAACGCCGCGGCTCTTTGCAGGACTTCGGTTTTCGACAAGACGAGAATGGCGATCTCCAGGTAAAATGATCTGTGATAATCGGCCAATCCGGCCCACGTCCCATCCCCTTCGCACCCCCCCGGATCGACACGTTCGCTAGCCTCATAGAGGCAGCCGGCTAATTCTTCGGCCATAGCAAAACGTGCTTTTTCGGACGAAACCCAATCGGGCTCGTCGTCACGCACTGTGATGTCGCCGTCCTTCATCGTCCTGTTCCTCGAATACCCGAGGCCCTAGCAGGCTCACCCCACATGCCACCGTTAACGATGGCAAATGTTGCGTTTCCTACATAAAGCCGCGACTACCCGGCCGCCAAGCTCGACATCAAGATCATGCTGGAGGCCGGCGACGCCGACACGCAGGCCGCGGCGGCGCGGCTGGGGCTGTTGGCCCGCTTCGACGTCATCGTGCTGCCCGCCGGCCATCCCCGGACCAAGCCCCGCGCCCTCAATGCGGCGCTCGAGGCCGCGCAGGGCGCGTTCACCGTGGTCTACGACGCCGAGGACCGGCCCCATCCCGGCCAGTTGCGGGCCGCCGTGGCGCGCTTCGCCGAGGGTCCGGACGATCTCGCCTGCCTGCAGGCCCGCCTCACGGTGGACCACGCGGACGAGACCTGGTTCACCCGCATGTTCGCCCTCGACTATGCGGCGCTGTTCCACGTCGTGAAGCCGGGCCTCGCCGCCCTCGGCCTGCCGATCCCGCTCGGCGGGACGTCCAACCACTTCCGCACCGCGGCGCTGCACCGGGTCGGCGGATGGGACGCCTGGAACGTCACCGAGGACATCGACCTCGGCTACCGGCTGGCGCGGTTCGGATACCGCGTCGGCTCCCTCGACTCGGACACGTTCGAGGAGGCACCCCTGACGCTGGACCGCTGGATGCCCCAGCGCAGCCGATGGCTGAAGGGGTGGATGGTCACCGCGATCGTCCACGGGCGCCACCCCCGCCGGCTCTTGCGCGACCTCGGCTGGCGGTCGGGCCTGGCGGTCGCGGTGTCGCTGGCCGGCACGGTGCTGGGCTGCCTCGTCGGGCCGCCGCTCCTCGTCCTCGTGGCGCTCGAAGCCTGGTGCGGCGTGCTGTTCCGCCCGCAGACTCCGCTCTGGTGGCTGTCGGTCGCGGCCGCGGCGGTGCTGCTGGCCGGGGGCGCGGCGGCGGCGCTGTGGCCCGCCCTCGCCGGGCTGCGGCGCATGGGGCGGTCCGACCTCGCCGCCTGGGTGATCACCCTGCCGGTCTACCTGACGCTGGTGTCGGCCGCCGCCTGGCGGGCGCTGTTCGAACTCTGGTGGGACCCCCAGGGCTGGAACAAGACCGAACACGGACTGGCGACGCGGAGGACGGGCCGGCGACGGGCCGCCACGGCCCCGCGCGGGACCATCGAGACGGCCGCCCGTGGGGAACCCGGGGCGCTTCACGCGTTGAACATCGACAGCGTCCGCGACGAGGCCGGGACCCATGCCGAAACCCACGCCGAAACAGCGATCCGCCTCCGATGACGCCGCCGCCGCCGGCCCCGCGGCCGGCTCGGAGCAGCTCGAGCTCGAACTCGTCCGCTTCGGTCCCCGCGAGCGCGCCATCGACCTGCGCGTCGACCTCGGGGCCGACACGATCTGGGCCAGCGAGGCCGAGATGGCGGACCTCTTCGGCGTCGGGGCGGCGCGGGTGTCGAAGGAGCTCGCGGCGCTGAAGGCGGAGGGCGGGCTCGGGGCCGTAAGGCCGTCCGGCCCCGGCACGGGCGACCTCCACGACCTCGACACCATCCTGTGTGTCGGCTACCGGGTCAGTTCGGCCAAGGCGGCGACGTTCCGGCGGTGGGCCAGCCAGACGCTGCGCGCCTCGGCGGTCGACGGCTACGCGCTGAACGAGGCGCGGCTGCGCGACGATCCCGCCGCGGCCGACAAGCTCGCCTCCCGGCTCCGCGCCATCCGCGCCAGCGAGACGAACATCTACGACACCGTGCGGGCCTTCTTCCGCCAGGCGGCGGTGGACCACGACGACGGCGCGCCCGCGGCCCGGCAGTTCAACACGGCCCTGCAGGACAAGTTCGTTTTCGCCGTCACGGGGCGGACGCCCTCGGACGTGATCCTGGCGCGGGCCGACCACGATGCCCCCAACATGGGTCTCCAGCGCGTGGCGGGGGAGCAGCCCAGCGTCGACGAGGCGCGCATCGCCGCCAACTACCTCGACGGCGACGAACTCTACGCGCTGCACGTGCTCTGCGAGCAGTTCCTGCTCTACGTCGAGGGACAGGCGGCGCGGGGCCGGACGCTCACGATGCGCGACCTCGCCGGCAAGCTCGACGAGCTCCTCCGGCTTGACGACTACCCCGTCCTGCCGAGCCACAAGGACTTCCACCGGGACCGCGCCGTCCGCCACGCGGGCGCCGAATACGCGCGCTTCGTGCTGCGCGGCGGTCCGGCGCGCCGGCTCGGCGGGCGATAGGGCGGAGACCACCGCCGACGCCGTCACGCGGCGCCGCCCGGCGGCGTGCGGAGGAGGCTGACGAGCCCCGCCGCGAGGGCGAGGGCCGCGGCGATCCCGAGGCCCCAGCGCGGCGCGGCGTCGGCGGGGGCGAGCGTGAAGAGAAGCGTCATGGCGACGGATCCCGCGGTCTGGCCGACGAGCCGGGAGGTCGCCTGCAGGCCCCCGGCCGCACCGCTGCGGGTCCGGGGCGCGGAGAGCAGCATGTTGCGGTTGTTGGGCGTCTGGAAGAAGCCGAAACCGAGCCCCGCCAGCACCGTGCAGGCCACGAGCGGGCCGGGCCGTCCGTGGAGGGGCCAGAGCGCCGCGAGGGCGAGGCCCATGGCGAGCCCGAGCCCTCCCAGCGTGCAGAGCCGGGCGGTCGGCACGCGGCTCGACAGGCGTCCCGACAGCGGGGCGGCGAGCGCGACCGTGAGGGGCCACGGGGTCATGAACAGTCCCGTCATCGCCGGGCTCTGGCCGAGCCCGTGCTGGAGGTAGAACGGGAGGGCCAGAGCGCTCGCCATCTGTCCCGCGAAGCAGCAGACCGATGCGATGACCGAGAGGCGGAACGACCTGTCGCGCAGCAGGTCCAGCGGGACGAGCGGCGCTTCGCGCCGCCACTCGCGTCGGACAAGGGCCGTGAAGCACACCGCACCGGCGGCGGCGAGCGCGGCGCCGAGGCCCGGCTCGTCGGCCAGGAGATCGACGCCGACGACGACCGACCCGAAGCCGGCGGCGTTGAGCCCGACGCTGACGAGGTCGATGCGTCTCCCGGTCGGCACCGGTGCGGGGAGCGCCCGCGAGGCGAGGAGCACGACGGCGCCGATCGGGATGTTGACGGCGAAGAGCCAGGGCCAGCCGGTGACCGCCAGGATCGCGGCCCCGATCGTCGGGCCGGCCGCCGAGGACAGCGCGATCACGAGGGCGTTCCAGCCGATCGCGGTGCCGAGCAGGCGGCGCGGATAGATGAAGCGCAGCATCGCCACGCCGAGCGACATGATGGCGGCGCCCCCGAGCCCCTGGCCGAAGCGGGCCGCCACCAGCCACGGCAGGGCGGGCGACCACGCGCAGAGGGCCGAGGCCGCCGTGAACAGGGCGACGCCCGCGGTGAAGACGCGCCGGTAGCCGAGGCTTTCGCCGAGGGCCGCGCAGGGCAGGAGGGCCACCACCACCGCCATCTGGAAGCCCGTGACGATCCAGACGGAGGCCGCGGGCGACGCCCCGAAGCTCGACGCGATGGTCGGGAGCGCGACATTGGCGATGGCGCCGTCGATGACCACCAGCGTGACCGCGGCGAGCACCGCCACCATGGCGGCGTAGCGCCGTGGCACCGGCAGCCCGTCGTCGTCCGGCTCGACGGGCGGCGGAGCCGGCCCGCGGACGGGTCCGGCGACGTCTGGACGGCGGTGGGGCAGGGGCATGGCGGATCTCTCGGAGGGTCGGTCGAGCCAGGATATCGACAGCCCGCCACGGCGGTAGGCGCGAGGGATGCAGTGTATCGCTGCACGCGACGCGTCGATCCCTTGGCCGGCCGCGCGTCCCTGCTATCCTCCGGCATGCCCGACGAGGATCTCAACCTGTTGACCGCCCTCGACGCCCTCCTCTCTGAGGGCAGCGTGGCCGGTGCCGCGCGACGGCTCCGCCTGAGCGCGTCGGCGATGAGCCGCACCCTGTCCCGCCTGAGGAGCGCCACCGGGGATCCTCTGCTGGTCCGTGCCGGCCGGGGTCTCGTGCCGACGCCCCACGCCGAGGCGCTGCGCGAGCGCGTGACCGGCCTGGCGCAGGAGGTGCGGGCCGTGTTGCGGCCGGCGGAGGCCGCGATGGACATCCTCACGCTGGAGCGGACCTTCACGGTCCGCGCCAACGAGGGGTTCGTCGAGTCCTTCGGTGCACGGCTCGTCGCGGCGGCCCTCAGCCGGGCGCCCGGCGTGCGCCTCCGCTTCGCGCCCAAGCCCGACAAGGATGTGCGCGTGCTGCGCGAGGGGCTCGTCGACCTCGATGTCGGAGTCCTGGGTGAGACCGGGCCCGAGGTCCGGGTGCAGGCGCTGTTCCGCGACAGGTTCGTCGGCGTCGTCCGGGCCGGCCACCCGCTCGCCGCGGCCCCCGAAGTGACGCCCGAGCGCTACGCCGGCTGCGGCCACGTGGTGGCGTCCCGCCGCGGGCTGACGGCCGGCCCGGTCGACGACGCCCTGGCGGCGCTCGGCCTCGCCCGCAGGGTGGTGGCCGTCGTCCCGGGCTTCCCGGCCGCGGTGGCGATCGCGCGTGCCTCCGATCTGGTCGCGCTGGTCACGCTGTCCTTCTTCGAGGCCGAGACGAGCCTGGGCCCGGGAGCCGGTCGCGCCATGCGGAGCTTCGCACTGCCGGTGTCCACCGCGCCCATCACGGTGTCCCAGATGTGGCATCCCCGCCTCGACGGCGATCCCGCCCACCGCTGGCTGCGCGGCCTGATCCTGGAGGTCTGCCGCGGCGAGCCGGACGCGAGCCGCCGTCAGCATCCCCAGGCCCCGGAGGCGGCGCCGATCCGCCCCTCGCTTGCCGCTCCGCCGCCGAGCGGTTAATCACCCGACTCGCCGGTCTCTGCCCTCCGTGGCGTCACGGTCGCGCGCCGGCCAGGACGGGATGAGATCGGCATGCGCATCGCCATCATCGGCTCCGGCTATGTGGGCCTCGTGTCGGGCGCGTGTTTCGCGGATTTCGGCCATGCCGTGGTGGCGGTCGACAACGACCCCGGCAAGGTCGCCATGCTGCGGCGGGGCGAGATGCCGATCTTCGAGCCCGGCCTGGCCGAACTCGTGGCCTCCAACGCGCGCGCCGGGCGCCTGTCCTTCACCACCGACCTCGCCGCCGCGGTCTCGGCCGCCGCCGTGGTGCTGATCGCGGTCGGCACCCCGTCGCGCCGCGGCGACGGCCATGCCGACCTGTCCTACGTCTACGGCGCAGCCCGCGAGATCGCCGGCGCCCTCGACGGCCACACCGTGGTGGTGACGAAATCCACCGTGCCGGTCGGCACGGGCGACGAGGTCGAGCGCATCATCCGCGAGGCGCGGCCCGACGCCGAGATCTCGGTGGCGTCCAACCCCGAGTTCCTGCGCGAGGGCGCCGCCATCGCGGATTTCAAGCGCCCCGACCGCATCGTGCTCGGCGTCGAGGATGCCCGGGGCCGCGCCGTGATGCAGGAACTGTATCGCCCGCTCTACCTGAACCAGGCCCCGATCGTGTGGACCACCCGCCGCACCGCCGAGCTGACGAAATACGCCGCCAACGCCTTCCTGGCGACCAAGATCACCTTCATCAACGAGATCGCCGACCTCTGCGAACAGGTCGGCGCCGACGTGCAGGAGGTGGCCCGCGGCATCGGCCTCGACAAGCGCATCGGACCCAAGTTCCTCCACGCCGGCCCCGGCTACGGCGGCTCCTGCTTCCCCAAGGACACGCTGGCGCTCATCAAGACCGGCCAGGACCACGGGGCCGCGCTGCGCATCGTCGAGACGGTGGCGGCGGTCAACGAGCAGCGCAAACGGTCGATGGCCAAGAAGGTGGCGGCGGCCTGCGGGGGCGGCCTGCGCGGCAAGACGATCGCGGTGCTGGGCCTCACCTTCAAGCCCAACACCGACGACATGCGCGACGCGCCCTCGCTGAGCCTCATCTCCGCCCTGCAGGACGCGGGCGCCCTCGTGCGGGCCTACGATCCCGAGGGGATGGACGTGGCCCGCCGGATGGTGGAGGGCGTCGCCTTCGCGGCGGACCCGTACGATTGCGCCGCCGGCGCCGACGCCCTCGTGATCGTGACGGAGTGGGACGCCTTCCGGGCGCTCGACCTCGGCCGCATCAAGGGCCTGCTGCGCGCCCCCGTCCTCGTCGACCTGCGCAACATCTATCCGCCCGAGGAGGCGCAGCGGCACGGCTTCGTCCACCGCGGCATCGGCCGTCCCGCCTGACCGTGCCGAAGACGTGATACGCACGGGGACACGCGGCGGGGATGGATCGGGTCTTGGCAACATCGGTCATCGCGAGAGGTCCGATCCCGGCGGACGGGCCCGCCGTGCGGCGCCGGCGAACCGGCGGCGTCGGACCGACGGGGCTGATCGGTCGGGACCCGTCTGAGCAGGATTGTGTTGGTTCACCAAAGCAATCCTGCTCAGTTTCCGAGCTGAAAGCGGCAGGATGGCGTGGGCTGACCCACGCCATCCTGCTTAGGGCCGCACGGGTGGCGGCCGTGTCGGTCTGCCTGCTGGCGCCCGCCGCCGCGGCCGGCCCGCTCCCGGTGCCGCCGCCGGTGGCTGACCATCACGAGCTGGTCGACGCCGCTGCCTATCCCTGGTCGGCGGTCGGCAAGCTCTACAATTCCATCGGCGGCGCCTGCACGGCGGCCGCCGTCGCGCCCGACAAGGTGCTGACCGCGGCCCACTGCCTCTATGCGTTCAGGACGCGCCGCTTCCTCCAGCCGGATTCGATCCATTTCCTGCTCGGCTACGCCCGGGGCGACTACCGCATCCACGCCCGCGTCTCGTCCTATGCCATCGGGCCCGGCTACGATCCCGCGGACGAGACCCGGACGGCCGCCGCCGACTGGGCCGTGCTGACGCTGGCGGAGCCGCTGCCCCCCGCCGTCCGGCCGGTCGCGCTGGCCGGCAGCGTGCCGCCGGGCGGCACCGCCATCGCGATCGGTGGCTTCGCGCAGGACCGGGCCTACCTGATGACGGCCGACACCCATTGCCGTCTGCTCGGGCCCTCGGCGGGCGGCCCGGTGCTGGCGCACGACTGCGTCATCGCGCACGGCGACAGCGGCGCCCCGCTGCTCGTCGCGGCCCGGGACGGCGGCATGGAGGCCTTCGCCGTCACGGTCGGGTTCTGGCGGGTCGGGGGGCGGCAGGTGGCCATCGCGGCGCCCGTCACCGCCGCCACGCTGTCGACCGCCGGGGCGATCCCGGCTGACGCCAGGCGCTGATCGGCGCCGCTGGGCGCTCCAGCCCAGGCATGACAGGCGCCGGGCGGGATGGCATGGTCCCCGATGGTGGCCACAGGGGCGAGTGCGATGACCGGAGCGGCCCGATGAGCGACCCTGCCGGCGCCGCCGAGGCCCGCCCCCGGCCCGACGTCGTGGCGCGGCGCGAGGGCGCGCTCGGCCACATCACGCTGAACCGGCCCGCCGCCTACAACGCCCTGACGCTCGGCATGGTGCGGGACATCGATGCGGCGCTCGACGCCTGGGAGCGCGACCCGCAGGTGACGGTCGTGCTGATCGACGGCGCCGGCGACCGCGCCTTCTGCGCCGGCGGCGACATCCGCGCCCTCTACGAGGCGGCCCGCGCCGGGCGCTACGAGGTGCTGTCCGACTTCTTCCGGAGGGAATACCGGCTGAACGCCCGGCTCGCCCGCTTCGGCAAGCCCATCGTCGCCGTGATGGACGGGATGACCATGGGGGGCGGCATCGGGCTCGGCGCCCACGCCGCGCATCGGATCGTGACCGAGCGTTCGGTCCTGGCCATGCCGGAGGTGAGGATCGGCTTCGCCCCCGACGTCGGGGGCACCTACCTGCTCGGCCGGGCGCCGGGGGAGTTCGGCACGCATCTGGCGCTGACCGGAGGGCGGCTCGACGCCGCCGACGCGCTGCTCTGCGGCCTCGCCGACGTCCATGTGGCGACCGCCAGCCTCCACGATCTCCGCGTCGCCCTGGCGCGATGCCGGGACGGCGGCGACGTCGGGGCCTGCCTCGAACGGCTCGCCACCGCGCCCGCGCCGGGACGGCTGGCCGAGGCGCGCGCGTGGATCGACCGCTGTTACGCGGCCGACTCCGTCGAGGAGATCGTCGACGCGCTCGAGCGCGCGCCGGAGGCCGAGGCCCGCGCGGCGGCCGCCGACATCGCCGGCAACGCCCCGACCTCGCTCAAGGTGACGCTCCAGGCCCTGCGCGACGCGAGAGACCTCCCCCTCGAGGACTGCCTCGACCGCGAGTTCCGCGTCTCGGTCTCGATCACGCGCCGGCCGGATTTCGTCGAGGGCGTCCGTGCCGCCGTGGTCGACAAGGACCGCGACCCGCACTGGCGCCCGGCGCGCCTGGCGGACGTCGGCCGGCAGGACGTGCTCCGCCATTTCAGGCCGACCGACGGCGACGACCTCGGCCTGGGTGGCGCTCTGCTTCCTGGAGCTGTTGCCGCTCGCCTTGGCTCGCAGACTCAGCTCTAGCTCTTTGTCGCGACGAGCATCTTCACGCGGTCAGGTGACCCCACCTGATCGCGATCTGCTCGAGATCCGCGCCCTTCTTCCCGATGGGATCAGGTCGGCACGCATCCGGCCGCGTCGACGAACGCGGTGACGGGCCTCCTTGCCTGAAGGCGAGGTGGCGCCGCGAAACAGCGGCCGCTGCGGTTGACGGTCGCCGACGGCTCCGGTCAACTCGGATCGTGCACTCGGGTCGGGAGCACGAGTTCGCGGGGCAGGGCGACGACCCGAAGCCCGTCGGGAGGCACGCCATGGCGTCGATCGCGTTCATCGGGCTCGGCAACATGGGCGGCCCCATGGCGGCGAACCTCGTCGAGGCCGGCCACAGGGTCGCGGGCTACGACCTGGCCGATGCGGCCCGTGCGGCGGCGCGGGCGTCGGGTGTCGCGGTCGCGGGATCGGCCGCCGCCGCCGCCGCCGGCGCCGACGTCGTCATCACCATGCTGCCGGCGGGCCGCCACCTCGTCGAAGCCTACGAGGGCGGCCTCGTGGCGGCGGCCCCGCGGGGCGCACTCTTCGTCGATTCGTCCACCGTCGACGTCGCGTCGTCGCGCCGCGCCCATGCGCTCGCCGCCGCGGCCGGCATGTCGTCGGTCGACGCGCCCGTGTCGGGCGGCGTGGGCGGCGCCGAGGCCGGCACCCTCACCTTCATGGCGGGCGGCGAGCCGGCGGCGCTGGAGCGGGCCGGCCCCATCCTCGCCGCCATGGGCCAGCGGGTCGTGCGCTGCGGCGGGCCCGGCGCCGGCCAGGCCGCCAAGCTGTGCAACAACATGATCCTCGGCATCGCCATGGTGGGCATCAGCGAGGCCTTCGTGCTGGCCGAGAAGCTCGGCCTCGACCACCAGGCCCTGTTCGACGTGGCGTCGACCTCGTCGGGCCAGTGCTGGGCGCTCACCCACCATTGTCCCGTGCCCGGGCCCGTGCCGGCCAGCGCCGCCAACCGGGACTACAGGCCGGGCTTCGCCACCGCCCTGATGCTGAAGGACCTCACGCTGGCGCGCGACGCCGCCGAGGCCGTCGGTGCCGACACGGCGCTCGGCCGCCACGCGCGAGACATCTTCGCGGGCTTCGCCGAGAGCGGGGGCGCGGCGCTCGACTATTCCGCCGTCATCCGGGCCGTGCGCGGCGGTTGACGCGCGGCGGCCGCATGAGTCCCGCCCGGCGCGCCCTGCTGATCGTCAACGCGCAGAGCCGCTCGGGGGGCGCGTCGGGCGACCGGGCCGAGGCCCTGCTCGAGGCCGCCGGCCTCGCGGTGCTGCGAGTCCGGGCCGACGCCCCGCAGGACGTGTCGCGCCACATCCGCGAGCGGCGGGGCGAGGTCGATCTCGTGGTGATGGGCGGGGGCGACGGGACCGTCAACGCCGCGGCGCCCGGCCTCGTCGACACCGGCCTGCCCCTCGGGATCCTGCCGCTCGGCACCGCCAACGACCTCGCCCGAACGCTCGGCCTGCCGCTCGACCTCGTGGCCGCGGTCGCCGTGATCGCCGCCGGCCACACCCGCCGGATCGACCTCGGCGAGGTCAACGGCCATCATTACTTCAACGTGGCCAGCCTCGGCTTCGGGGTCGACCTCACCCGCGCGTTGACGCGGGACGCCAAGGCGCGATGGGGATGGCTCGGCTACGCGGTGGCGGGCCTGCGCGTGCTTCGCAGGCTTCGGCCGTTCCACGTCGGCATCGAGATCGGCGGGGTCCGCATCTGGTCCCGCACCGTCCACCTCGCCGTCGGCAACGGCCGCCACTACGGAGGCGGCATGACGGTCAGCGAGGCGACCGCGATCGACGACGGGCGGCTCGACGTCACCAGCCTCGAGGTCGCCAGCGTCTGGCGGCTGCTGCTCCTGCTGCCCGCCCTGCGCAGCGGCCGCACGCGGGACTGGGCCGAGATCCGCACCCTGGTGGGGCAGGAGATCCGCGTGACGACGCGGCGCGAGCGCTCCGTCAATGCCGACGGGGAGATCGTGACCCGCACGCCGGCCACGTTTCGCGTGCTCCCCGGCGCGGTGGCGCTCTACGTCCCGGCCTGACGTCCCGCCGGGACGGTCAGTAGGTGCCGAGGCCGGGCCCGCCGAAGGGCGCGCCGACGATGCGGAACGGCAGCTGGACGATCTCGCCGACGGCGTGCAGCGGCGCGCCGACCAGGACCAGCGGGTTCGTGGCGATGTCGCCGGTGGCGGGGAAGATGCCCCCGACGGCCTGGAACGGCAGGCCCACCACGGCGCTGCCGAAGCCGAGCGGCCCGGTGACGATCGCGCCGGGGCCCGAGCCGAAGCGCGGGGCCGGGGCGACGGCTACAGGACCCGCCGCGACGGTGCGGCGCACCGTCAGGGGACGGTGGTCGGCATAGCTGGCGGGCCGGGTGCGGTCCGCCGCGTTCATCGGCCTGCGGCGGACGGTGCCCCGGCTCGGGGCCGCGCCGCCGAGGCGCGACGGACGGTGCATCGGGCGGCCGCTCGGGCCATCGCTCAGGGAGCTCTGGGCCGAGGCCGACAGGTCGGTGGCGGCGAGCGCCAGGGTGGCGACGGCCGCGATGGCGGCGAGCGTCTTGATGGGGGTCATGATGGTCCTCACGCGAGAGTCGCGGGCGGCCCGCGCGGCGCCGGAGATCGGTCCCGTCCGCCGCGGCAGGCCTGCCCAGGCCGGCCGCTCTGACGCCATCGAGGTGTCATCACCAAGGCAGGCGTCCTTCCGGCTTTCGCGCGGCGGTCGATGCGGCCGGCCCGTTGCGTCGGGTTGACAGGTCGCGGCGGGGCCGACCTGGCGCGCGCCCCGGACGGACCGACGCCTCAACGGACGCCGCTTCGGGGCGGATTTCACCGGCAGCCCTCTTGCGGCGCTCCCGGCCATCCTTACATCTCGATCACGCGGGCCACAAAGGACGCGTGCTTCCCCAGCGATCCCGGACAGCAACGCCGGGGTCCCATGTCGCTCCAGCGAGGATATGTCAGATGCGCCAGTACGATCTCTCCCCCCTCTACAGGTCCACCGTCGGGTTCGACCGTCTCTTTACCATCCTCGACCAGATGTCGGGCGTGGACGCGTCGGCCCAGACTTACCCGCCCTATAACATCGAGCGCACCGGCGAGAACGCCTATCGCATCTCGGTGGCGGTGGCGGGCTTCTCCGAAGACGATCTCGCGATCGAGACGCGCGAGACCATGCTGCTGATCCGCGGCTCGCGGAAGGCCGACGCCGCCGAGGTGGCCAAGACCGAAGTGCTCTACCAGGGGATCGCGGCCCGCGCCTTCGAGCGCCGCTTCCAGCTCGCCGACCACGTCCAGGTGACCGGTGCCGCCCTGGAGCATGGGCTTCTCCACGTCGACCTCGTGCGCGAGATCCCCGAGGCGCAGAAGCCCCGGCAGATCGCCATCGGCACCAACGCCCGCGCCCCGAAGGTCGTCGAGTCGAAGGCAGCCTGACCGGCGTGATCGCCGGCCCGCTCCGGCGGGCCGGCGGCGTCGGGACGGCGATCCCCGACCGGGATCGTGACCGTGAGATCGAGGGAGGGCGTCCCGGCGCGGGGCGCCCTTTCTGCCATCGCGCCGGACCCGGCGCGGGGCCTGCGCCGTTGAGCGACTGCAGCCCGGGCCCGACCCGGCGGAGCGCCCGCGGCCTCCCCAGCCTGCGGCCCATCAGGACAGCCCCCATGCGCATCAACAGACTCGGCCGGACCGGCCTCTTCGTGTCGGAACTCTGCCTCGGCACCATGACGTTCGGCGGCACCGGCGAAGTCTGGAGCAAGATCGGCAACCTCCAGCAGGGCGAGGCCGACGATCTCGTCAAGACCGCGATCGACGACGGCATCAACTTCATCGACACCGCGGACGTGTACTCCCAGGGCAAGTCCGAGGAGATCACCGGCCAGGCCCTGCACAACCTCGGCATCGCGCGGCGCGATGTCGTGATCGCCACCAAGGCGTTCGGCGAGATGGGGCCGGGGCCGAACGCCCGGGGCTCGTCGCGGGTCCACCTCATCGAGGCCTGCAAGGCGAGCCTGAAGCGGCTGAAGACCGATCACATCGATCTCTACCAGCTCCACAGCTTCGACCCCGCGACGCCGATCGAGGAGACCCTGCAGGCGCTGGACACGCTCGTCCAGCACGGCCATGTCCGCTACGTCGGCGTGTCGAACTGGTCGGCTTGGCAGATCACCAAGGCGCTCGGCGTCTCGGAGCGCCTGAACCTCGCCCGGTTCGAGACCCTGCAGGCCTACTACACGGTGGCGGGGCGCGACCTCGAACGGGAGCTCGTGCCCATGATGCTGTCCGAAGGGGTCGGCCTCCTGGTGTGGAGCCCGCTGGCCGGCGGCCTGCTCTCCGGCAAGTACACGCGCGACAGCCAGGGCGAGCAGGGCAGCCGCCGCACCGCCTTCGATTTCCCGCCGGTCGATAAGGCGCGAGCCTGGGACGTGATCGACGCGCTCCGGCCCATCGCCGCCGAGCGCGGCGTGTCGGTGGCGCAGATCGCCCTGGCCTGGCTGCTGCACCAGAAGGTGGTCACCAGCGTCATCGTGGGGGCGAAGCGGGTCGACCAGCTCGCCGACAACATCGCGGCGACCACTGTGGAGCTTGGCGAGGCCGACCTCGCGGCGATCGACAGGGTGAGCGCGCTGCCGCCCGAATATCCGGGCTGGATGCATGCGCGGCAGGGTGAAGTCCGGCGCAGGCAGCTCGCCGGCGCGCCGCGGGCCGCCTCCCGCTGACCGGGGGCGTCGGCGGGGGTTGCGTCAGCGCCCGCCGTCGACGGCCAGCCGCAGCGCAAGGCCGGTGAAGACGGTGCCGAGCGCCATCTGCGGGGCGCGCCGCCACCGCGTGCGGGCCGCCACGGCGCGGCTGAGGCGGCTCGCCCCGAGGATCAGCGATCCGTTGACCAGCAGGGCGACGGCGTTGAGCACGGTCGCCAGCACCAGGATCTGGACCGCGACCGGCCCGGCTCCCGGCGTCACGAATTGCGGGAACAGCGCCAGCGCGAAGAGCGCCACCTTGGGGTTCAACACGTTGGTGAAAAGGCCCTGGCGGAACACCGCGGCCAGGGAGAGCGGTGCCGTGGGGCTCGGCGGTGAAGCCGATGCGGCCCCGGCCGCCAGCCCCGACCGGAACGACGTCCAGGCGAGGACGAGCAGGTAGGCGGCACCGGCGTAGCGCACCGCGTCATAGGCGAGCGGGACGGCCCGGAACAATTCGGCCAGGCCGAGCGCCACCGCGACGGCATGGACGTAGACCCCCGCCTGGGCCCCGAACATCGAGGCGAAGCCGGCACCCCGCCCCTGGGTGACGCTGCGCGACAGGATGAGCACCATGTCGGGCCCGGGCGTGCAGGCCAGGGCCAGAGCCGCGATGGCGAAGAGGGCGATGTCGGTGAGGTGGGGCATCGTGTTCGCTCCCGGAGGTACGGCGGGCTTTATCATCGCCGGCGGACTCGCGCGAGGCGGACGGCCGGCCTCGACGGATCGGCGACGCCGTCCTACGGCGTCCGGGTGATCGGCTCGCTATGCCGGTCGTCCGCTCGTTTTCGAAGGTGGTGACCCCCCGCGAGATGTCCGGCCTTCGGCCGCCTTCCTGCGCCGGATCCGCGCCTCGGCGTGGACGGGCGGAGAGGAGCGGTTCAACCGGATCTCGCATCAGTCGGCAACGTGCAGGTCGCCCCCGTCCCTGGCCGGATCTGGTCCCGATCGAGCCCTTCTCTCCGAGCTCCCCAGCGCGCGGCTGATCACTCGTTGTGCAACATCTCGGGTCCGGCTTCCGCGCGATATCAGACGAGCAAAACTTCACGTGAGGAGCAAAACTTCAGATGCTCAAACATGGAGCAGTCGAAGCGTCGCGACACCGCTTTTGTGCCTAGAAATTCGTGAAACCCGCGACAGCCTGCTTGCCAAGCCGGAGGCAATATGGTGAAACCGTGAAACAGCGCCATCGACGCATCGGCGACCGGACGTCCCCTATCGCGCGGACATCCGGAGACAAAAGCCCAAAAAAAGACCGCCCCGAAGGACGGCCCAAGTCTAGGGAGGAAACGCCCAAGAAGGGCATACAACGCGAACGTTGCCCAGAATCTATGACATCCTTCGTCGGCCGTCGCAAGCTCTTTCTCGAGCTGGCAGACGGC
Source organism: Lichenihabitans sp. (assembly GCA_965214345.1). Classification (GTDB taxonomy): domain Bacteria; phylum Pseudomonadota; class Alphaproteobacteria; order Rhizobiales; family Beijerinckiaceae; genus Lichenihabitans. The sequence goes on from CBDCBJ010000002.1 coordinate 1,179,234, forward strand.
CGAACGTCGTTGATGGGCCAGTGTTGCGTCATGACCTCGCTTTCGTCAGGGTGCGATGGTGCGGCGGCGTAGCGCGTGAGAGAACCATGGCGGCAGACGAGGACGCGACGGTCGGCGCCGTGGGGATCGACGTCCCCGAGTCCGATGTCGTCCACACCGCTCTGTCCGGCCGGCGCGTGCTTCTCATCGTCGGAGGCGGTATCGCGGCCTATAAGTCGCTCGACCTCATCCGGCGCCTGCGCGAGCGCGGCGCCGCCGTCCGAGCCGTCATGACGGCCGCGGCCCGGCACTTCGTCACGCCGCTCGCCGTCGCCAGCCTGACGGGGGAGCGCGTCTACGACGACCTGTTCTCGCTGACCGACGAGGCCGAGATGGGCCATATCGAGCTGTCGCGCAGCGCCGACCTCATCGTGGTGGCGCCGGCGACCGCCGACCTCATGGCCAAGATGGCGGGCGGCCACGCCGACGACCTCGCCTCGACGCTGCTGCTCGCCACCGACACGCGGGTGCTGCTGGCTCCGTCCATGAACGTGCGGATGTGGCTCCATCCCGCCACGGTCCGCAACCTCGCGCGGCTCGAAGGCGACGGCGTGCTCACCGTCGGGCCCGGCGACGGCGCGATGGCCTGCGGCGAGTTCGGCCCCGGCCGCATGGCCGAGCCGCTCGCCATCGTGGCGGCCGCGGCCCTGGCGCTCGCGGGCGAGACCGCGATCCCGCTGCCGGGCGCGGCCGCGCCGCTCCTGGCGGGCCGGCGCGTGGTGGTGACCTCCGGCCCCACGCACGAGCCGATCGATCCCGTGCGCTACGTCGCCAACCGCTCGTCCGGACGGCAGGGGCACGCCATCGCGGCGGCCGCGGCGGCGGCGGGGGCCGAGGTGGTCCTGGTCTCCGGGCCGGTGTCGATCCCCGACCCGCGCGGCGTCACGGTCCGGCGCGTCGAGACCGCGCGCGAGATGCTGGCGGCCGTCGAGGCGTCGCTGCCGGCCGACCTCTTCGTGGCGGCCGCCGCGGTGGCGGACTGGCGGCCGGACGTCGCCGCCAACCGCAAGATCAAGAAGCGGGACGGCGCCCCCGATCCCGTCCTCGGCCTCGCCCGCAACCCCGACATCCTGGCGTCGGTGGCGGGGCGGCACGCCGGCCGTCCGCGGCTCGTCATCGGCTTCGCCGCCGAGACGGACCGGCTGCTCGACCATGCCGCCGAGAAGCTCGCCCGCAAGGGCTGCGACCTCATCGTGGCCAACGACGTGGGGGCGGGTTCCGACACCATGGGCGGGATGGAGAACCAGGTCCACCTCGTCACGCGCGACGGCGTCGAGCCCTGGCCGCGGCTCGGCAAGGAGGAGGTGGCGCGCCGCCTCGTGGCCCGCTTCGCCGCCCTGCTCGACGGGACGAGACCGTGAGCCCCGGCCCCGTCACGGTGCGGGTGACGCGGCTGCCTCATGCGGCGGGGCTCGACCTGCCGGCCTACCAGACGGCGGGGGCGGCGGGGCTCGACCTCGTGGCGGCGCTGGAGCCCGGCCACGCCCTGGTGCTGGAACCGGGCGCCCGAAGCCTCGTGCCGACCGGCCTCGTGCTGGCGCTGCCGGCCGGTCACGAGGCCCAGGTGCGGCCGCGCTCCGGCTTGGCGCTGCGCCACGGCGTGACGGTGCTGAACGCCCCTGGCACGATCGACGCCGACTACCGGGGCGAGGTCGGGGTGATCCTGGTCAACCACGGCGCCGAGCCCTTCCGGGTCGAGCGCGGCGCCCGCATCGCCCAGCTCGTGCTGGCGCGGGTGGAACGGCTCGCCTGGGCCGAGGGGGCGCTCGACGAGACCGCGCGCGGGGGCGGCGGCTTCGGCTCGACCGGCCGGGCGGAGCGCCCGTGAACCTCCTGCCGGAGCGGAGCCTCCTGGCGGTGGCGACGGTGGTGGACATCGCCATGAACGCGCGCCTCGCGCCGGTGCCCGCCAAGGCCCTGTCGGCGCGCCACGGGCTGATGCCGCGCCACCTCGAGACGCTGCTTCAGGAGCTCGTGCGGGCGGAGATCCTGAAGGGCACGCGCGGCCCCCGCGGCGGCTACGCGCTGGCCCGCGAGCGGCGGCGGATCACGGTCGGCGAGATCCTGCGGGCCGCCGCCAAGGTGGGCGAGTCCGACGCCAAGCCGCGGCCGCGCCCGTCCTTCGTCGACGCCGTGGTGACGCCGGCCCTGCGGCCGGCCAGCGACGCGTTCCTGACCGAACTCGACCGCACCACCGTCGCCGACCTCTGTGCCCGGGCGGCGGCGCTGGGCGTCTCCGAAGATGCGGGGCTCGACTTCGCGATCTGACCCCGGCGGAGTGGTCACTCCGCCGCGACGGCCGGGGCGATGGCGTCGCAGCTCATGCCGGGCGCGTGGTCGGCGCAGCCGCAGCCCGGCGGGTGGAGCCCGGCCTTGGCGGCGCCGAAGGCGCGGTCGAGCGCCGCGTCGGTGGCGGCCCGGGCGGCGTCGCGGTCGGCATCGGGGGTGCAGCCGAGCAGCGCCTCGGCGATGGCGTCGCGGTCGAGCCGGAGCCCGATCGCCAGGGCCCGCGGGGACTCGTCGCCCTGCGGCACGTGGGCCGACACGCTCGGGCGGCCGCCCGCCACGTCGAACTTCACCCATCCCTGGCCCGACGTCGCGATGCCCTTGACGCGCATCACCTGTCCGTGCGCGCCGCTCGCCAAGACGGCCAGCGCATCGCGGAGCCGGTCGAGGTCGACGTCGCCGAGCAGCGGCGCGCTCCACGATTCGAGCCCCAGCGCCACCTCCTCCCGGGCCTTGGGCCGGTCCATCGCATCCTCGTGCTCCGGCGCGGGTGCCGCGACGGGGGCGGAGCCGTCGAGGTCGGTCTGTTCCACCGGGATGCCGTAGCGCGCCGGCACGATCAGGGCGGCGGGGTTCTGGGACCGCAGCGTCTCCGTCACCATGGCGAGCTCGCCCGCCGAGACGAGGTCGATCTTGTTCAGCACGAACACCGGGGCGAGGCGCGTCTGCACGTCGAAGTAATCCGGCATCCGCACGTAGTCGCGCAGGAACGCGCCGGCGTCGATCACCGTGTAGAGGCGGCGCGCCTTGATCAGCGGGGCGATGTCGGGCGTGTGCAGCGCGCGGAGCAGCGACGCCACGTCGGCGACGCCCGAGGGCTCGATCAGCACGCGGTCGGGCTTCATCTCCGCCACGACCTGCTTGAGCTGTGCGGCCAGATCGGAGCGCAGCGAGCAGCAGATGCAGCCGTTGGAGAGTTCGACCACGTCGGCGCCGCGGCCCTCCAGCAGCGCACCGTCGAGGCCGAGGGCGCCGAAGTCGTTGACCAGCACGACCGTGCGGAGCGCCGGATCGGCCTCCTTCAGCTTGCGCTGGAGGAAGGTGGTCTTGCCGGCGCCGAGGAAGCCCACCACGATCTCGACCTCGAAGGGCTTCCGCGCGCCGCGCGACTTCAGCCCCGGCGACCAGATCGCGCCCGCCGGCATCGGCAGCACGAGCAGCCAATGCTCCAGGATGGCGAGCGCCATCAGAACGGTCAGGAAGGTGTAGCCGGCCCGCTCCGCCACCGTGGCGCCGCCCGCCAGCGCCGCCTTGGCGACCAGCACGGTGATGACGGTCGAGACCGTCACCGACACCGGGAACAGCAGGTTCATGGAGCGCTTGCGCAGGAAGCTCTTCAGGAACTCCAGATGCTCGGGCAGGAACTCCTCGTTGAGGTTGCGCACGCCGAAGAACACGTTGAGCTTGGCGCTCTGGTGCATCCACCACAGGACCATGAAGGTCCAGGTGCCGACCTGGTTGGGGCCGCCCCAGGTCAGCCAGACCACGGCGGCGGCGGCCGCGATGATGGCGAGCTCATGGTAGAGGCTCGTCTGCACGGCGTGGACGAAATGCCTGAAGCCGCCGCAATCCTCGCGGCAGGGCTGCTTCCGCGAGCCCGTCACGAAGCCCATGTAGAAGCTCATCTCCTGCCAGCCCCAGGCCAAGAGCCCCCAGGTGAAGGCCCAGTAGGCCCCGGCCGTGGTGGTGTCGTGCGACGAGGCCTGCACGCCGTAGAGCGACACGGCGAAGACGACCGTCGCCCCCAGCATGCTCCATTTGAAGGTCGAGCGCGGCAGGTTGTCGAGGTAGATGATGGCGACCGTCGAGGCCCACCAGACGAAGAGGGCGAAGAGCGCGGGTCCGACGTAGGCGATCATCGTGGGCACCCCGAGGTTTCGATACTGATCGTTCTGCCGCTCATCCCCGCGCAGGCGGGGATCCAGCGCGGAAGAGCCGGCCCAAGGCCGCCACTCCGTTCCGCCCATTCCCCCCGCGGCACGCCGGACAGAACGGACCGACCTTCGGTCGGACATCCCGCGCCGGATCCCCGCCTTCGCGGGGATGAGCGGGAGTGGGATGTCACCAGACTGGCTCGAGGTGGCTCGACGCGGGTCTCGCATTGGGCTTGGCGGGCAGGGTGTAGAGCCGCAGGAACGTCGCGGCGTTGGCGGCGATGCCGGCGTAGCGCTTGAGCGTCCCCATCACGCCGCCCTGCCGCCGCGCCGCCGCGATCCCGATCGACGACAGGCGGATGCGCTCCAGCCCGGCGCGGAACCGCGGGTCGTCGGTGTCGAGCACCAGGGGGAACACCTGGCGGGTGATCGCCGACGTGATGTCGAAGACCCGGTAGTCGTAGTCGGTCGGGTCGATGCCGAGCGCCGCGTGGAACGCCGGGCGCTGGTGGTCGCGCACGTACATCGTGGCGTAGACGGCGAGCAGAAAGAAGCGGATCCACAGCCGGTTCACCCCGGACAGCAGCTTCGGGTCGGACCGCATCAGGATCGCAAAGGCCTCGCCGTGGCGGAACTCGTCGTTGCACCACTTCTCGAACCATTTGAAGATCGGGTGGAAGCGCCGCTCCGGGTTCTGCTCGAGATGACGGAAGATCGTGATATATCGGGCGTAGCCGATCTTCTCGGACAGGTAGGTGGCGTAGAAGATGAACTTCGGCTGGAAGAACGTGTACTTCTTCGCCTTGGTGAGGAAGCTGAGGTTCACGCCGATGCCGAACTCCTTCAGCGCGTCGTTGATGAAGCCGGCGTGGCGGGCCTCGTCGCGGCTCATGTAGGTGAAGAGTTCCTTGATGTCGGCGTTCTTGCCGCGGCGCTTCATCTCCTTGTAGAGGATGCAGCCCGAGAACTCGGCCGTCAGCGAACTGACGAGGAAGTCGACGAATTCCTTGCGCAGCCCCTCGGGCAGGGAGGCGAGGTCGATCCGGTCCCAGGCCTCGGTGCGCTTGAAGTGGTGTCGGTTCGGGTCCGACTTCAGTTCGGCGATCAGCGCGTCCCATTCGCCCCGCACGCTCGACACGTCGGTGCGGTCGAGCTTGGCAAAATCGGTCGTGTAGAAGCGGGGCGCCAGGAGCGTGTCCTCCTGGGCCAGCTTGTCGGTGTCGGCGGCTGGCGCCGCGGCGGAGGCCGCGGCGGGGCGGACGGCGGCCCGTTCGGAGACGACGGCGCTCATCGCAGATTCTCCCCTGAGAAGCTGAACTCGCACAGCTCCATGAACTCGAAATCGCCGGTCAGCCGCGTCCACAGCCGCTCGACCGGGCCGGCGCGCCGGATGGTGGCGCGGCGGCGGAGGGTGCGGGATTCGCCGAACGGCACCTCCACGGGATCGCCGTGCACCAGCACCTCGTCGCCCGGATGCACCACCACGCCGCCGTCGAGGCGGACGTGGGCGTGCAGCGACTCGAAGGTGTTCTCCACCTCGAGCGTGCAGGTGACCTCGACGCGCTTGGCGCCGAACAGCGATCCCATCCTCATCGCGCCGCCTCTTCGGGACCGAGGAACTGCGCGATCGCCTGGACCTGCGTGGGGCCGAAGGCGCGCAGGTCGATGTTCTGTTTCGTGCCGAGGTCCTGCAGCCAGATGCCGCCGTCGCCGCTCTCCGACACCCGGAAGGCGCCGATGGCGGGCTCGCCGTAGCGGGTTCGGTTGCGGGTGAGGCCCCGCACCATGGCGCGGATGAAGCCGCCCTCGCCGGCGTCGAAGTGCCGGACCTCGCGGCCGCCATGGTCGGCGTCCCGCACCACCAGGAGGCCGTCGTCCTGCTCGGTGAAGACGAGGTCGCGGCTCGCCACCGTTACCGGGGCGGGGCTGACGGTGGTGCCGACGCCCGTGGCGTGGGCGACCGCACAGAGCACCACCGCCGCCACCATCATGGCGCCGCCGCCCATGATGATGGGCTTCGGCAAGGGGTGGCTGGGGTCGGGGTAGGGGCTCGCCGCCAGGGCCTTCAGCGCGTTCATCTCCGCCTCCTCAGGCCGCCGCCGAGGCGGCTTCGCCGTAACCCGGATCGCCGGCCGGGACCGGCTTCGGCAGCGCCGCCGGGGCTTCCGGCCGGGCTCCGCCCGTCAGCGCCTGGCGCTCGGCCGCGGCCCGCACGGCGTCGGCGAAGAGGGCCGCGACCTCGGCCACACCCGGCACCGCGCGCAGCATCGGCGAGGCCGGGAACAGGTGCCAGGGCCGAGCGTAGGGCCAGAGCTGGTGGAACGACAAGCGGCCCAGGCGCGGCAAAGTGAACGCCACGTCGCCACGCCCGGCGAGGCCGCGGCGGACCTTCAGGGCGTCGATCGTGTGGAGCGGGACGTTGATCAGCGCCGGGAGCGCCACGCCGTAGCACATCACGATGCGGCGATCGGTGAGGGTGAACACCGTCGAGCGCGCCGACAGCCAGGCCAGCAGCGACACCAGGGCCAGCGAGACGGCGAGCGGGACGATCACCGTCGAGGCCGCGGCGAGCGCATCGGCGCGGCTCCCGCCGTCGTGCAGCGTCGTGGCGAGGTGCCAGGTGCCGATGCCGACGAAGTACAGCGCCACCCAGGGAGCGTAGAAGGCGTCGAGGGCGAGGTGGCGCCAGTCGGGCTTGCCGCGCCAGAGCACGGTCTCGCCGGGGGGCAGGTCGGCCGCGGTGATCTCGCGCGGGATGTCGCTGAACTCGCTCATGCCAATTCCCCCCTCTCCATGGGTTTGCTGTAGAGATGCCCGCCCGCGTAATAGGCGTTGATGCGGTCTTCCTCGCGGAAGTTGATGACGTCGGGCACGGCCAGCCGCGGCACCCGCGAGAACTGCCGTGCGGTCAGCATGTTGACCATCGCGCGCTTGTCGCGCGGCCGCAGGTCGGCGAAGGCCACCGGCAGGATGACCCGGTCTCCGCCGAAGGCCGGCAGGGCCTGGACCTCGAGGTAGCGGCCGAAGAGCTCCGACACGTTGATCCAGACGTCGGCGACGGTGCCGACCCGGATCCCGTCGCGCGTGATCACCTCCATGCCGATCGGGCTCGTCTCGGTGCCCTCGATGGCGTGTTCGGGAAGCTTCCGGAGCGGCACGATGTTGGGCTCGCCGTGCCAGGTCATGTCCGGCACCTCCTCCTTCAGGGCGTAGGAGGCCGGGCCGATGCCGTCCACCAGCGGATCGCCGGTCGGCACGATCGGCGACCCCGGGAAGGCGTGGAGCGGCACCACGAGCCCGGTGAGGTCGCGCTCGCGCCGCGGCCCCGGGGCCATGACGGGCTCGCCGAACTTGCGCAGGAAGACCTTGGGCTTGGGCATGGGCGGGAAGCCCACCACGGAGACCCGCGGGCGACGGTTGTCCATCGGGTCGGTCTCGAGCGGATAGCCCTCGCGCTTGTCCTCCTGGCGCAGGTGGTAGACGAGGCCGAGGAAGAACAGCAGGAACAGGATGAACATCACCTCGGGGACGTCGATCTGCTGGGTGAACGAGACGTGATGCGGCATGGGTGTACGACCTCCGCGGGTTCAGACGGGCTTTTGGACGAGGGCGTCGGCCGCCGGGCGGGCGGTCGTGGAGGGGAAGCGCACCAGCGGGCCGATGACGGCCAAGCCGGCGAAAAGCAGCACGATCTCGATGTGGTAGACCACCCCGTAGCCCGCCGCGGCATCGGTCAGGGCGGGGCCGAGCGCGCCCGTCGTGGCGAGATGGCCGAAGAGGTCGCGCAGCGCGCCGCCGATCGCGATGGCGGTGCCGCCCGCCGTGGCCTGCACGGCACCCCAGAGGCCGAGGGCGAGGCCGTTGCGCAGGTCGCCGCCGAGCGCGATCGCGGCCGACAGCGTCCCAACCGCGAAGAGCCCGCCGCCGAAGCCGATCGTGGCGGTGCCGGCGTCGAAGAGCAGCGGCGAGCCGAGCGCACCGGCGAACACGATGGCCGACGCCGCCGGGATGCCGCAGAGCAGGCCCAGCGCCGCGAGGGCGTGGGGGTCGGCGCCGCGCCGCAGGATGTGGGCGGCGAGCAGGAAGCCGCCCAGCATCCCGGCCGCCATCAGGGCCGTCAGCAGCGTCGTGACGCTGACCGACAGGCCGAACACCTGCCCGCCATAGGGCTCGAGCAGGATGTCCTGCATGCCGAACGCGGCGGTGCCGAGCGCCAGGGCGGTGAGCAGCCGCGCCGGCCGCCGGCGGCCGTCGAGGGCCCGCCAGGCGTCTCGAAGGCGCGGCCTGGGGGCGACGGCGCCGGGCGGCAGCGCGGTGCGGCGCTCCTGGTTCCAGATGCCGATCGTGTTCAGCAGGAAGGTCGCCACGGCGGCGCCGTGGATGCAGCGGATCAGCCGCGAGGCCGAGAAGTCGCGCAGCAGCCAGCCGAACAGCAGCGCGCTCGCCACCGTGCCGACGAGCAGCATGGCGTAGAGCATGGCCACCACGCGGGGGCGGGAGGCCGCGGGGGCGAGGTCGGTAGCGAGCGCCAGCCCCGCGGTCTGCACGGTGTGGAGCCCGGCCCCCACCATCAGGAACGCGAGGCCGAGGCCGACCTTGCCCGCCGTGGCGGTCGCGGGACCGCCCTCCCCGAGGATGAGGAGGCCGAAGGGCATCAGGGCGAAGCCGCCGAACTGGAGCAGCGTGCCGATCCAGATGTAGGGGACCCGCCGCCAGCCGATGGCGGAGCGGTGGTGGTCGGACCGGAAACCGATGAAGGCGCGGAGCGGCGCGAAAGCGAGGGGCAGCGCGATGAGCAGCGCCACGAGCGAGGTCGGCAGGCCGTATTCCACCACCATGACGCGGTTGACCGTGCCGTGGATCAGCACGATCGCCATGCCGACCGAGACCTGGAACAGCGACAGGCGCAGGAGCCGGCCGAGCGGCAGCTGGGCGGTGCCGATGTCGGCGAAGGGGATCCAGGCGCCGAGCACACCGGAGGGAGGCGAGACGCTCATGCCCGCACGAGCTCCAGGGCCTGGCTGGTGTAGAAGCCGCTCGCGACCCGCTCGCTCCATCCGGCGCGCCAGCCCGCCAGGGCCGGGGTCTCGCCGAGGCGGCGGCGCAGCGCGGCCTCGCGCACCGGCACCAAAGCGGGCGAGCGCTCGCCGCGCGGGAACAGCCGGCCCACGGCGTGCATGGCGGCGAGCAGCGGCGTGCGCGGCGCGAAGGTGAAGAGCAGCGAGGTCTCCGCGCCGGCGGCGAGCCGTTCGGCCATGCGGACCATGTCGGCGAGGTCGTAGTGGATCAGCGAATCCATGGCGACGACGTGGTCGAACCGGCCGTGGCGTGCCAGCATGTCGCCGGCCTCGAAGCGGACGGAGCCGCTGAGGCCCGCCGGCAGGCGCTCGCGGGCGTAGCCCACCAGGGTCGGCGAGATGTCGACAGCCACGACATCGGCGCCGCGCCGCGCCGCCTCGATGGCGAGCGCCCCGGTGCCGCAGCCGGCGTCGTAGAGCCGGCAGCCCCGGAGGTCGGCGGGCAGCCGGGCGAGCAGCGCCGCCCGCATGCGGTCGCGCCCGGCCCGCACGGTGGCGCGGATGCCCGAAACCGGCGCGTCGGAGGTCAGACGCCGCCAGGTCTCGGCCGCGGTGCGGTCGAAATAGGTCTCGATCTGCGACCGGCGGGCCTCGTAGGTCCGGTCCTCGGCGATAGCGGCGGCCATCAATCGAACCCCAGGAAGTCGAAGATGTCGCGGTCCCGCATGGCGCGGCCCTCGCAGGGCACGGTGCCGGCCCAGAGCGTGGCGGCGAGGCGGAGGTACTCGTCCTTGACGGCGTCGAGCTCGGGCGAGGCCGGCATCTCGAACAGCGTCGACTTCTTCAGGCGCGAGCGGCGAATGACGTCGAGGTCGGGGAAGTGGGCGAGGCGGCGCAGGCCGGTCGCCTCGTTGAAGCGGTCGATCTCGTCGGTGCCGGCCGAGCGGTTGGCGATGACGCCGGCGAGCCGCACGTCGTAGTTCTTCGACTTCGCCTGGATGGCCGCCACGATGCGGTTCATGGCGAAGATGGAATCGAAGTCGTTGGCGGTGACCACGACGGCGCGTTCCGCATGCTGAAGCGGGGCCGCGAAGCCGCCGCACACGACGTCGCCCAGCACGTCGAAGATGACGACGTCGGTGTCCTCGAGGAGGTGGTGCTCCTTCAGGAGCTTCACGGTCTGGCCCACCACGTAGCCGCCGCAGCCCGTGCCGGCCGGCGGCCCGCCCGCCTCGACGCACATCACCCCGTTGTAGCCCTCGACCACGAAGTCCTCGGGCCGCAGCTCCTCGGCGTGGAACTCGACCGATTCGAGCACGTCGATGACGGTGGGGATGAGGCTTTTCGTCAGCGTGAACGTGCTGTCGTGCTTGGGGTCGCAGCCGATCTGCAGCACGCGCTTCCCCAATTTCGAGAACGCCACCGACAGGTTCGACGAGGTCGTCGACTTGCCGATGCCGCCCTTGCCGTAGACGGCGAAGACCTTGGCGCCCTCGATCTTCGCGTCCATGCGGACCTGGACGCTGCCGTCCCCGTCGGGCCGGCGGGGGACCGGGGCGCGCCGCACCGCGGGCGCCTTGACGCCCGCCCTGGCGGTGATGTCGTGGCGGGCGGGATCCGCCTCAAGCCGCGCCGCCGCGGCGCTCGCCAGGGCCGCCATGTCGTGAGCGGTCATGCCGCGACTCCCATGCTGATGGCGCCCAAGGACGCGGATTGCTGCGGCGCGATGCCTTCGAGCCGGTCTTCGAGCTCGTCGCCCGCGGCGCGCAGCGCCTCGAGCTCGGCATCGGTCGGCGTCCAGTAGTTGCGCTCCTGCGCCTCGATCAGCCGGTTGGCGACGCGGGCCGAGGCGACGGGGTTGAGGCTGGCCAGACGCTCGCGCATGGCGTCGTCGAGCACGAAGGTCTCGGCCAGGCGGCGGTAGACCCACGGGTCGACCTGCCCGGTCGTGGCCGACCAGCCCATGGTGTTGGTGACCTGGCTCTCGATCTGGCGGACGCCCTCCGAGCCGTGCTCCAGCATGGCTTCGTACCATTTCGGGTTCAGCGAGCGGCTGCGGGTCTCGAGCGCCACCTGTTCGGTCAGCGAGCGGACCTTGGCCGAGCCGCGCGTGGCGTCGGCGATGTAGACCGGCACGGGCGCACCGCCCCGGGCCGAGGCCGCGGCGCGCGACACGCCGCCGAGCGAGTCGAAGTAATGGTCGATGGTGGTGACGCCGAGTTCGACCGATTCCAGGTTCTGGTAGGCGAGGTCGACGTCGGCCAGCGCCGCCTGCATCAGCTTCGCCTGCTGGGCCGAGCGGCCGCGACGGTCGTAGGCGAAGCTCTTGCGGTTGGCGAAGGCGGCGCCGAGTTCACCCTCGCCCTGCCACGCGCCCGAGTCGACCAGGAGGTTGACGTTGGAGCCGTAGGTGCCGTCGGCGTTGGAGAACACGCGCAGCGCCGCCGTCTCCATGTCGCAGCCGCAGTCGCGCTGGTAGCGGAGCGCATGCTTGCGGACGAAGTTGGCCTCCTCGGGCTCCTCGGCGGTGGCGGCCAGCCAGGCGGCCTCGGCCAGGAGCGTCGTCTGCAGCGGCAGCAGGTCCCGGAAGATGCCCGAGAGCGTCAGCAGGACGTCGATGCGCGGGCGCGCCATGGCGTCGAGCGGGATGAGTTCCGCGCCGCAGAGCCGGCCGTAGCTGTCGAAGCGGGGTTTGGCGCCGAGCAGCGCGAGCGCCTGGGCGATCGGCCCGCCCTCGCTCTTCAGGTTGTCGGTGCCCCAGAGCACCAGCGCCACCGTCTCGGGGACGCGGTCGCTCTCCGCCACGTAGCGGGCCAGCACCAGTTCGGCCTGCCGCGTGCCCTCGCTGACCGCGAAGGCGCTGGGGATGCGGAACGGGTCGAAGCCGTGGAGGTTGCGGCCGGTCGGCAGCACCGCCGGGGTGCGGATGAGGTCGCCGCCGGGCGCCGGGCGGATGAAGCGCCCGTCGAGCGCCCGCATCAGGGCCGGCAATTCGTGGTCGACGCGCAGCAGGGCGTCGATGCGGGCGAGGTCGCGGATCGTCTCGGGCGCGTCGGCGGCGGGCGGCGCACCGGCGGCGACGATCGCCTCGATGGCGGCGCGGCTCGGCGCCTCGGCGCCCGACATCTCCGCCATCGTGGAGAGGAGGTCGGCGCGGGCCGCGGCCGAGGGCGGCTCGCCGACGGCGTGGAGCCCGTGCGGGATCAGCGTCTGCTCCAGTTCCTCGACGGCCTGGCGCAGCGCCTCGACCTCGGGCACCGCAGCGTCGTCCCAGGCGGGCGCCTCGGGGGCGAGGTCGAGGGCGGCGGCCGCCGCCTGGATGGCGGGCGCCAGCTCGGCGCGCTCGCCCGAGGCATCGCCCGGCAGGCCGCGCCAGCGCTCGATCATGCTCTTCAGGTCGACGAGGCCGCGATAGAGCCCGGCCGTGGCGACCGGCGGCGTCATGTAGCTGACGAGGGTCGCGGCCGAGCGCCGCTTGGCGATGGCGCCCTCCGACGGGTTGTTCGAGGCGTAGAGGTAGAGGTTCGGCAGGTCGCCGATGAGCCGGTCGGGCCAGCAGGCGCCCGACAGGCCCACCTGCTTGCCGGGCATGAATTCGAGCGCCCCGTGGGTGCCGAAATGCAGCACCGCATGGGCGGCGAAATCGTCGCGGATGAAACGGTAGAAGGCCGAGAAGGCGTGGGTCGGGGCGAAGCCGCGCTCGAACAGCAGCCGCATCGGGTCGCCCTCGTAGCCGAATGCGGGCTGCAGGCCGACGAAGACGTTGCCGAAGGTGGCGCCGAGCACGAAGATGTGGCGGCCGTCCGCCTGGGCGCGGCCCGGCGCCGGCCCCCACTGGGCCTCGATCTCGGCGAGATGCGTCTCGCGGGCCACGTGGTCCTCGGCGCCGACGCGGACCTCGACGTTGCCCGGCATGCCGTAGCGGGCGGCGTTGCCCTCGAGCACGCGGGCGCGCAGCGCATCGACGTTGTCGGGCACGTCGACCGTGTAGCCCTCGGCCTTCATGGCGCGGAGCGTGTTCAGCAGCGAGCGGAACACCGACAGGAAGGCGGCGGTGCCGGCGGCACCCGCGTTGGGCGGGAAGTTGAACAGCACCACGGCGATGCGGCGCTCGGCCAGAGTCGAGCGGCGCAGCGCGACGTGGCGGGCGACGCGGCGGGCCAGCATGTCGCAGCGCTCGACGTCGGCGCGCATCGGGCGATGGCCGCCCTCGGACGCGGTGCGGGAGCGGCCGCCGAAGACGATCGGCGCCGTCGAGCCGTCAATCTCGGGGATCGCCACCATCATGGTGGCCTCGACGGGCGACAGGCCGGTGTCGGAGGACCGCCAGTCCTCGACGGTCTGGAACTCGACCGCCTGGGCCTGCACGCAGGGCACGTCGAGGTCGGCCAGCATGGCCTCGGCGGCGGCGGCGTCGTTGTAGGCGGGGCCGCCGACGAGCGAGAAGCCCGTCAGGCAGACGAGCGCGTCGATCGTGGGCCTCTCGCCGTCGGTGAAGAAGCGCCGCACGGCGCCGCGGTTGTCGAGGCCGCTGGCGAATGCCGGGACGACGCGCAGCCCGCGGGCCTCCAGCGCCGCGATGACGCCGTCGTAATGGCCGGTGTCGCCCGACAGGATGTAGGCGCGCAGCACCAGCAGGCCGACCGTGCCGGCCGTCCCTGCGCCCGGCAGGGCGGCAACGTCGGTGGCGATGCGGCCCGGAAGGCGCGGGTGATAGAGCCCGATCTCGGGATAGTCGACCGGCGCCGAGGCGACGACGCGGCCGACGAGGTGGGCGCGCGGGCCGGAGGCGTAGCGGTTGACCAGCAGCCGCGCCATGCCGGCGAAGTTCTCCTCCGAGCCCGACAGCCAGAACTGCATCGACAGGAAGTAGGAGCGGACGTCCTGGGCGGTGCCGGGGATGAAGCGCAGGATCTTCGGCAGGCGGCGCAGCATAGCCATCTGCCTGTCGCCCGAGTCGGCGGAGGGCTTCGCGCCGGGCTTGCCGGCCTTGCCGCGCAGGCGCTTCAGGAACGACGTCAAGCCGCCGCCGTTCGATCCGTCCATGGCGAACTTGCCGACGCGGGTGAGGCGCACGACCTCGCCCGCCGACATGAAGCACAGCATGGCGTCGCAGTTCGGCCGGCGCGCCACGAGCGCCGGCATGACGGCCTGGATGTGGGGCTCCAGGAACAGCATGTTGGCCAGGACGATGTCGGCCTGCCCGATGTCGGCCACGCAGCGGTCGAGCGAGGCGGGGTCGCGGTCCCAGTCGGTGGCGGCGTGGAGCGCGATCGACAGGCCCGGGATCTCGGCCTGCAGGCGGCGCTCGGCGGCCGCCACCGCGCAGGCCACGTGGCTGTTCAACGTGACGATGACGAGGCGGACCGGGACCATCTCAGCGGCCTCCGAAATGCGCTTTGGCGTCATAGAGCGTCTCCAGCGTGATCTCGGCGAGGCCGCCGAGTTCGGCGAAGGCTTCGGTGTTGCGGCGCGCCTTGCCCCGCACGAAGAACGGAATCTTGCGCAGCTCCCGCTCGGCGTCCGTGGTCCAGAGAATGACGGCGTCGCCCTTCTCCCCTCGAGGGGAGAAGGTGGCCCGAAGGGCCGGATGAGGGGGGAGGCCGGAAGCGGTGGGGATCTCCCCCTCATCCGCCCTGCCGGGCACCTTCTCCCCGAGGGGGAGAAGGGCAGCAGCCCCCAGGTGCGACGCGTGGGCACCGTCGTGGAACTCGCGGTCCTCGCGGAACATGCCGAGGAGGTGCTCCTCGAGGCCCATCATCAGCGGATGCACCCACGTGTCCCAGAGCACGTTGGCGCCCTCGAAGCCCATCTGCGGCGAGTGGCGGGCCGGGAAGTCCTGCACGTGGACCGGCGCCGAGATCACCGCGCAGGCGATGCGCAGGCGCTTGGCGACGTGGCGCTCCATCTGGGTGCCGAGCAGCAGTTCGGGCTGCGCCGCCACGATCGCGGCCTCGACCTCCAGCGAATCGTCCGAGATCAAGGCCTCGAGGCCGAACTCGGCCGCGGCGGCGCGGACGTCGCGGGCCTGCTCGCGCGAGTAGGAGCCGAGGCCCACGACCGCGAAGCCGAACTCGTCGCGCGCCACCCGGGCCGCCGCGATCGCGTGGGTGGCGTCGCCGAACACGAAGACCCGCTTGCCGGTGAGGTAGTTGGAATCGACCGAGCGCGAGAACCACGGCAGCCGGGAGGAGGCCGCGGCCAGGACCGGCGCCGGGTCGACGCCCGCCAGGGCCGCCACTTCGGCGATGAACCGCCGCGTCGCGCCGACGCCGATCGGCACGGTCTCGACCAGAGGCTGCCCGAAGGTCTTCTTCAGCCAGCGCGCCGCCGTGCCGGCGACCTCGGGGTAGAGCACGACGTTGAAGTCGGCGTCGCCGAGCCGCGCGAGGTCGGCCGGCGAGGCGCCGAGCGGTGCCGTGACGTTCACGGCGACGCCGAGGCTCTCGACGAGCCGCGCCACCTCGGCGACGTCGTCGCGGTGGCGGAAGCCGAGCGCGGTGGGGCCCAGGATGTTGCAGCGGGGCCGCGCGTCGGCGCGCGGCGCGTCGCTCCGGCCGGCGAGGGTGCGCACCAGGGCGTAGAAGGTCTCGGCCGCGCCCCAGTTCTCCTTGCGCTGGTAGGAGTGGAGCTCCAGCGGGATGACCGGCACGGGCAGGCCCTGCGCGCGGGCGAGGCCGCCGGGGTCGTCCTGGATCAGCTCGGCCGTGCAGGAGGAGGCGACCAGCATGGCCTCCGGCGCGAAGCGCGCGTAGGCGTCCTTGAGGGTGGTCTGGAACAGGTCGGCCGTGTCGCCGCCGAGGTCGCGCGCCTGGAAGGTCGTGTAGGTGACGGGGGGCCGCGCGTCGCGGCGCTCGATCATGGTGAAGAGCAGGTCGGCATAGGTGTCGCCCTGCGGGGCATGCAGCACGAGGTGCACGCCCGTCATGGCGGTGGCGACCCGCATGGCGCCCACGTGGGGCGGTCCTTCGTAGGTCCAGACCGAGAGCTGCATGGCGCTAGACTTTCAAGGCCAGGCGCCGCGCGAGCGGCCGGGCGAAGAGGGCGGCGAGGTCGCCGGCCTGTTCGAAGCCCTGGATCGGGGTGAACAGCAGCTCGATCGACCACTTGGTCGCGAAGCCCTCCGCCTCGAGCGGGTTGGCGAGGCCGAGGCCGCAGACCACGAGGTCGGGCCGCGCGTCCCGGCAGCGGTCGAGCTGGCGGTCGACGTCCTGGCCCTCGCTGAGCAGGGTGCCGGCCGGCAGCAGCGCCAGCTCGTCGGCGAGGTGCTGGCGATGCAGGAAGGGCGTGCCGACCTCGATCGGGCGCATGCCGAGTTCCCGCGCCAGCGCCCGGGCCAGCGGGATCTCGAGCTGTGAATCGGGGAAGAAGAAGATCGAGCGGCCCGCGAGCTGCTCGCGATAGGGCGCCAGCGCCCGGGCGGCACGCTCCCGCGGCGCGGCCGTGACGGCGTCGACCACGTCCTGCGGGATCCCGAAGGCGGCCGCCGCGGCGGACAGCCACAGCATCGTGCCCTCGGCGCCGAGCGGGAAGGGGGCGCCGATGCGGGTGGCGCCCCGCTCCTCGAGGGCCCGCGCCGTGGCGGCGAGGAACGGCTGGGCCAGCAGCATCGCGGTGCCGGGCCCGACGGCCGGCAGCTCGCCCGAGCGGCGCGGCGGCAGGAAGTCGACCTCGGTGATCCCCATCGCGGCGAACAGCCGGCGGAACTGGTCCTCGACCACGTCGGCCAGCGTGCCGACGACGAGCAGGCTCGCCGCGGCGTCCGGCGCCGTGGCCGGCATCTCGGGCACGAGAGACGCCAGGCAGGCGTCCTCGCCCTCGGTGAAGGTCGTCTCGATGCCCGAACCGGAATAGTTCAGCACCCGCAGCTCGGGCCCGAAAGCGCGGTTGAGGCGGAGCGCCGCCCGCGACAGGTCGAGCTTGATCACCTCGGAGGGGCACGAGCCCACGAGGAACAGCAGCTTGATGTCGGGCCGGCGCTCGAGCAGGCGGGCGACGACGCGGTCGAGCTCGTCGTTGGCGTCGGCGAGGCCGGCGAGGTCGCGCTCCTCCAGGATGGCAGTGGCGAAGCGCGGCTCGGCGAAGATCATCACGCCGGCGGCCGATTGCATGAGATGCGCGCAGGTGCGCGACCCCACCACGAGGAAGAAGGCGTCCTGGATCTTGCGGTGCAGCCACACGATGCCGGTGAGGCCGCAGAACACCTCGCGCTGGCCCCGCTCGCGCAGCACGGGTGCGTCGGCGCAGCCGAGCGATGCGGGGAGGGGGCTCAGCGCGTTCATCAGGCGAAGCTCTCGGCCGACACCGGCCGGGCGGCGACGCCGCGCCGCGCCGCGCGGAGCTTCAGCACGAACTGCGTGGCGTTGACCGCATAGGCGGCATAGCCGGCGAGCGCGATCGTGAACTGGGCGGCGGGGCTGCCCCGATGGGTCAGCAGCAGGGCCACGGAGGCGGTGTGCAGCGCCAGAACCAGCATGCTGACCATGTCTTCCCAGTAGAACGCGGGGGCGAAGAGGTAGCGGCCGAAGACCGCCTTCTCCCAGATCGAGCCCGTCACCATGATGGCGTAGAGGGCCGCGGTCTTGACCAGCACCGACAGGGTCGCGACGGCCAGGCCCTCGCCGGTGGCGAGATAGCGGATCACCAGGGCGAGGCTGGCGAGGCAGACGAGGAACTGCAGCGGCGCCAGCACGCCCTGCACCAGCGTCCAGGGCGAGGCGTCGCGGCGCCGGCGTTCTTCGGCCGTGTAGAGGGGCGTCTCGCCGCTGTGACCCATCCCCGTCTCCCGCCCCCGCCGACTTGATGGGCCGAGAGTGAGGGGCACCTCAGGATATGTCAAGCTAGCTTGACACTTTCCGGACGCGGCCTGTTTGACGCGCTTGACAGGGAGCGGGGAGATCGGCTCTGATCGACATCGCCGGAGCCGAAAGGTTCCATCTCGCAGTGCCGCTGCGGCAATCAGGACCGGCGCCCGCCTATCCACGGGGCGAAAGGCCTTCTAACGTGACGTTGCAGTCGCCGTGTACGGGATCGAGGTCCGGAGATGGAACAGCAAGGCTATAAGAGGCCTCCCGGCCCCCCCTATCAGTCGTTCCGGGGCAAGGAGCACGACCTCCCCATCGTGGGCCACTCGGACTGGCGGCGCGAGCTGCGCAAGACCATCCTGAGCCGCGTGGTGCCGCGTCTCTCCGATTACGGCAAGGCGGTCGATGCCGCCGCCGCGGAGGCCGCCCCGGCCGCCGTGCTCACCGAGGCGCAGGTCCTCCACTTCGCCGAGCTGGTGCTGGCCGCGGCCGTGCCGGGCCTCATCAAATACATCGACGCCCTGCGGGCCGAGGGCCTCTCCATCGAGGCCGTGATGCTGCAGCTGATGGCGCCGGCGGCCCGCCACCTCGGAGATCTCTGGCTCGAGGACCGGCTGAGCTTCCTCGACGTGACGGCCGGGCTCGGCCGCCTCCAGGGGGTGATGCGGGCGCTGGGTCCCGACTTCGACGGCGACACGCCGGGCCTCATCCACGGCAAGAAGATCCTGCTGGCCCCCGTCTCGGGCGAACAGCACATCTTCGGCCTCTCCGTCGTGGCGGCCTTCTTCCGCCGCGCCGGCTGGGACGTGACGTTCGAGCCGCGCATCGCCTTCGAGGACCTCCTGATCCTCGTGCGGGCCGAACGGTTCACCGCCATCGGCGTCTCGGTCGCCAACGACAAGTTCATCGACGTGCTGCCGGGTCAGGTCGAGGCGCTGCGCCGGGCGTCCCTCAACGAGAACGTCACGCTGTTGGCCGGCGGGCCCGCGTTCCTGATCGATCCCGATCTCGGCAAGCGGATCGGCGTCGACGCCGTCGCCTGCGACGCCACCGAAGCGGTGCAGATGGCCGAGGCCCTGTCGGGCCAGGTGATGCAGGCCCGCGCCCGGCGATGACGTTTCACCCAACCGACGCTTCGCACTTGCGAGATACGACCCTATCGTGAGTTAATCCGCACCGCACTCGTCCATCCCGGGTGTCACGACACCCTCGCAGAGGCGAAGACCTTGATCGGAACTCCCGTCCTCCAGCCCCCCAAAGGCGGTTTCCGGTCGCCCGACGCCCTCATGGACGACCTCGGGTCGGCCCAGTTCTCCCAGCTCGTCGCGGCCAGCAGCGACATCGCCCTGGTGGTGGACGCGGGCGGGGTGGTGCGCGACGTCTCGATCGGTGACGGCGACCTCGCGAACCGCGTGGGCCCGTCCTGGATCGACCGGCCGCTGCTCGACACCGTCACGGCCGAGAGCCGCGGCAAGGTGCGGGCCATGCTGGCCACGACGGTCGGCGACGGGCTGATCTGGCAGGAGATCAACCACCTGGTCGAAGGCGAGGACCTGCCGGTCCGCTACGTCGCAGTGCGGCTGCCGAAGGACGACCGTCTCGTGATCCTCGGCCGCGACCTGCGCGGCCTGGCGCGGCTCCAGCAGCAGCTCGTCGACATCAACCTCACCGTCGAGCGGGACTACGCGCTCTACCGCAGCGCCGAGACCCAGTTCCGCATGCTGTTCCAGACCTCCTCCGAGGCCATGGTGATCGCCGACGCCTCGACCCGCAAGGTGACGGAGGTGAACCCGGCCGGCGAAGACCTGCTCCACCGCGTGGCGCGCCGCCTCGTCGGGTCCTCGCTCGACGACCTCTTCGCCGAGGGCAACGTCGACGCCGTGGCGGACGGCGCGGCGGCGGCGCGCGCGATGGGCCAGTCCACCTGCCCCTCCGTCAAGCTGCGGCTGACCTCCGCCGACGTGTCGCTGTCGATGTGGCTGCTGCGGGGCGGCGGCACGTCGCAACTGCTCGTCCGCCTGTTCCCGGCCGGCCAGGGGCGCGTGTCGGCCTCCTCGTTCGGCGAGGCCTGGGGGGCGCTGAGCCACCTCCCCGAAGCCATGGTGACGGCGACGGGCGAACTCGACATCATCGAGGCCAACGAGGCCTTCCTCGACCTCGTCGATGTCGCGACCGCCAACCAGATCCGCTCCGAATCGCTGGCGCGCTTCGTCGGGCGCCACGGCGTCGACATGAACGTGCTGACGTCGCGGCTGCAGGACAACGGCTCGATCCGGCGCTACGCCACCGTGCTGCGCGGCCAGTACGGCGCCGTGCGCGACGTCGAGCTGACGGCCGCCGTGGCGGACCGCGACGAGCGGCGCGTCTACGCCTTCCTGTTCCGGCCCGTGGTGGCCGAACGGTCCGTGCTCGGCGACGTGCGCCGTCCGCTGCGCCCCGTGAGCGAGATGACCGACCTCGTGGGCCGGGTGCCGCTGCGCGACATCGTGCGCGAGGCGACCGACATCATCGAGGAACTCTGCATCGAGGCGGCCCTGGCGGTGACGCAGGACAACCGGGCCTCCGCGGCCGAGATGCTGGGCCTGAGCCGCCAGAGCCTCTATTCCAAGCTCCGCCGCTACGGCATCGGCGACCTGCCGTCCGACCCCTCGAACGGCTGACGGCACGGGCCGCTCGCCCGCGGGCCGCCGCGATGGAGCGCGACGCGGGATGGGCTCCATCGTAGCCACCGACGGTCGAGCCTGTCCTCCGCCGGGCATCCCGCATCGCATCAACACGGCATCGTGATAGCGCCGGGGCGAGGCGTATGACTGCGCTCGCGTGTCATCGGTTGTCCTTCCGATCGTCGCCGAAAGTGTCAAGTTAAGTTGACAACTCGGGGAGGCTGCACCAGCATGCCCCCATGCTCAAGCCGTCTGCCTCGGTGTCGCTCCCCCTCCATCGCCCCGCCCCGTCGGCGGTGCTGGAGCTGCTGAAGCCGATCACCTGGTTCGCGCCCATGTGGGCCTTCGGCTGCGGGCTCGTGTCGGGCGGCCTGTCGCTGCCGCGCGAGGCCGGCCTGGCGCTCGGCGGCGTGGTGCTGGCGGGGCCGCTGCTCTGCGGCGCCAGCCAGGCCGTCAACGACTGGTTCGACCGGCACGTCGACGCCATCAACGAGCCGGGTCGCCCCATCCCGTCGGGGCGCATCCCCGGGCGCTGGGGGCTCGCCATCGCGGTCGGGATGACGGCGCTGTCGCTGCTCGCCTCGGCCGCCTTCGGCCTCTGGGTGCTGGTGCCCGCGGCCCTCGGCTCCGCCCTGGCCTGGGCCTACAGCGCGCCGCCGCTGCGCCTCAAGGCCAACGGCTGGTTCGGCAACGCCGCCGTGGCGCTCTCCTATGAGGGGCTGGCCTGGCTCGCCGGCGCCGCCGTCGTGGCGGGCACGCGTCCCGACGGGCGCATCCTCGCCCTGGCGCTGCTCTACAGCCTCGGCGCCCACGGCATCATGACGCTGAACGACTTCAAGGCCGTCGAGGGCGACCGGCGCATGGGCGTGCGCTCGCTGCCGGTCCAGCTCGGCGTCGCCGGGGCGGCGCGGGTCGCCTGCGCGGCGATGCTGCTGCCGCAGGTCGCCGTCGTTGCGCTGCTGGCCGGATGGGACCGTGGCGTCTACGCCCTCGCGGTCGCGGCCTTCGCGCTGGCCCAGGTGGCGCTGATGCCGCGCCTGCTGGGCGACCCGCGCCGGGAGGCGCCCCGCTACAACGCCTCGGGGACGAGCCTCTACGTCCTCGGCATGCTGGTCAGCGCCTTCGCGCTGCGCTCGCTGGTGACCGGGTGAGCGCGCCTCCCGCGGCGCGCCCGCTCGGCTGGTCCGGCATCGCCAGGCTCGGCCTCGTCCAGGCGTCGCTCGGCGCCGTCGTGGTGATGACCACGACGACGCTGAACCGCGTCATGGTGGTCGAACTGGCCTGGCCCGCCATCGTGCCCGGCGCGCTGGTCGCCCTCCACTACGCCGTGCAGATGCTCCGCCCGCGCTGGGGCCACGGGTCGGACGGCACGGGCCGCCGCACGCCCTGGATCCTCGGCGGAATGGCGGCGCTGGCGCTCGGCGGCATCGGCGCGGCCTGCGCGGTGGCGCTGATGGCCGTCGCGCCGATCCCCGGCCTCGCGCTCGCGGCGCTGTCCTACGTCCTCGTCGGCCTCGGGGTCGGCGCCGCCGGCACGTCGACGCTGACGCTCGCCGCCACCCGCGTCGCCCCCGAGCGCCGCCCGGCCGCCGCCGCGCTGATCTGGATCACCATGATCGCCGGCTTCGCCGTCACGGCCGGCGCCGCCGGCGGCGCGCTCGACCCGTTCTCGACCGGCCGGCTCGTCGCCGTGGTGGGGAGCGTCTGCGCTGTCTCGCTCCTGGTGAGCGCCGCGGCGCTGTTCCGCCTCGAGGGCCACGGGTCGTCGGCCGCCGCGCCGCCGGCGGCAGCCCGTCCCGCCTTCGGCCGCGCGCTGCGGGGCGTGTGGGCCGAGCCGGCGGCGCGGCGCTTCGCCCTCTTCGTCTTCGCCTCGACGCTGGCCTACGGGAGCCAGGACCTCGTCCTCGACCCCTTCGCGGGCCGGGTCCTCGGCCTCTCGCCCGCCGACACGACGCGCCTCACCGGCCTCCAGCACGGGGGCGCCCTCGCCGGAATGCTGGCGGTGGTGCTCGTCGGCGCGCTCGGCGCCCGCCGCCGCCCTCGGTTCCTCAAGACGAGCGCCCAGGCCGGCTGCGCGCTCTCGGCCTCCGTGCTCTGCGGCCTCGCCGCCGCGGGCGCGCTCGGCCCCGCCTTCCCGCTGCGCCCCGCCGTGGCGCTGCTCGGCTTCGGCGACGGCGCCTTCGCGGTGTCGGCCATCGGCGCCATGATGGCGCTGGCCGGCGCCGACGGCGCCGGGCGCGCCGGCCTGCGCATGGGGCTCTTCGGCGGGGCCCAGGCGCTCGCCTTCGGGCTCGGCGCCGTGGCGGCGCCCGCCCTCGTCGAGGCCGCGACGGCGATCCTCGGCTCGCCGGCCCCGGCCTATGCGGCGGTGTTCGCCGCCGAGGCCGCCCTGTTCCTCCTCTCGGCGCGCCTCGTCGCCGCGGCGGCGCCCTCCGGCACCGTGGCGGCGGCGGGCCTGCCCCTCGTCACGGTGTCGGCATGACGGCAGCTCGCGAAACCTACGATGCGGTGGTGGTGGGCGGAGGCCCGTCCGGCGCCACGGCGGCGGACGACCTCGCGCGGCGCGGCCTCTCGGTCGTGCTGCTCGACCGGGCCGGGCGGATCAAGCCCTGCGGCGGCGCCATCCCGCCGCGCTGCATCGCCGATTTCGCCATCCCGCCCCATCTGCTCGTGGCCCGCATCCGCTCCGCCCGCATGGTGTCGCCCAAGCGCCGGAACGTCGACATGCCGATCGATGGCGGCTTCGTCGGCATGGTGGACCGCGAGCATTTCGACGAGTGGCTCCGCGAACGCGCCGTCGCCGACGGTGCCCGCCGCGTCACCGGCGTCTTCGAGGAGATCGGGCGCGACCCCGACGGCACCGCCCTGGTGCGCTACGCCCCCAAGGGCGGCGCGCCGGGCGCCGTGGCGGAGATCCGCACCCGCAGCGTCATCGGTGCCGACGGGGCGCGCTCCGCCATCGCCAAGCGCGAGGTGAAGGGCGGCGCGGACGTGAGATGCGTCTTCGCCTACCACGAGATCGTGCGCTCCCCCGCCGGCGCGTCGCGCGACGATGTCGACCCCGCGCGCTGCGACGTGCACTACCGCGGCGCGGTGTCGCCCGACTTCTACGGCTGGATCTTCCCCCACGGCGACACGACGAGCGTCGGCACCGGCAGCGCCCGCAAGGGCTTCGCGCTTCGCCCCGCCGTCGAGGCGCTGCGCCGCGACGTGGGCCTCGGCGAGGCCGAGACGGTCCGCCGCGAGGGCGCGCCGATCCCGATGAAACCGTTGAAGCGCTGGGACAACGGCCGCGACCTCGTGCTCGCCGGCGACGCCGCGGGCGTCGTGGCGCCGGCCTCGGGCGAGGGCATCTACTACGCGATGCTCGGCGGCCGCCTCGCCGCCGACGCCGTGGCGCAGTTCCTGGAGACCGGCGACGCCCGGGCGCTGGCCGGCGCCCGCAGGCGGTTCATGAAGGAGCACGGCCGGGTGTTCTGGATCCTCGGCATCCTGCAGGCCGTCTGGTACCGCAGCGACGCCATGCGGGAGCGCTTCGTCTCCCTGTGCCGCGACCCGGACGTGCAGCGCCTGACCTGGGACAGCTACATGAACAAGCGCCTCAAGCGCTCGGACCCGATGGCCCACCTCCGGGTTTTCATCAAGGACATGGCCCACCTGCTGCGCCTCGCGACGCCGTAAGGCGCCGACGCCGGAACCTTGCAGGTCCTCCCGATGCGGTATCACTAGATCAGAAGGAGATCGAACCGAGCAAGTGCGTCACATGTAGACTTAAAATAGACCATGAACAGGCACTGCGGCACGCTCTTTGGAGCAGGTCGCCAGATGGGGGTCGTTTCAGTACACTCAACCCGCATCGACAATGAACATGCGTGCCTCCTGTGCTGCATCACGCTCAACTTTGATTGGCGCGTACTCCGGTGATTGGTAAAACGACAGCGCTTCAGCCAGGGTCGGAAATTCGAAGATGCCGGCCAGGGGCAATGGCGTTATGTCCCCTTCCAGCATCTGGGCCACGGGCCCGAAGTGGACGATGCGGCCTCCCGCTGCCTGCAGCGCCGCCTGAAAGCGCGGCACCAGTGCGGCTTGCCTGACCGGGTTTTTGATACGCAGATTGACGTGGACGTAGGCCGTCATGGTGCAGTTCCCCCGTAATCCTGCATATGCATTATTTTATGGGTTAGAGCTTGTCGAGAACTGCAGTTGATCGAGGCTTCTGATTTCCTCCGCCGCGTTGAAACCGAGTGCCTGGCCTTCCAGGCCCGGGTCACTGCGAGGGCGCTCACGCGCTACTACAATGCCTGCTTTCGGCCCTTGGGGATCACTGCAGAGCAGTTCAGCCTTCTGGTAGGGATTGGCGGTAGCCACGAGCCGACGCTCGTTGAGCTGGCCATGCGTGCTGGGGTTGATGCCACCACTCTCAGCCGAAATGTCAAAAGCCTCGAAGTGAGAAATCTGGTGCGTGCTCGTGGGGGGCGGGGCCGAGCCGGCAAACGTTTGATGCTCACTGACGGGGGGCGCCGGCTGATGGACGAGTCCATGGCTGCTTGGGAGCGAGCCCGGGTTCGTTTGACCGAGGCACTTGGCGAGGAGGCATCGCGTGTTGCGGGAAGCGTCATGTCCAGGCTTGCCGTTGCTGCACACGCTGCGGGATCGACAATCTTATCGATCGACGCCTCGGAGTCTTAGGTGCCCGCCACCGCCGCGGTGGCAGTGCGCGATCAAGCCCAGTCGCGGATGTCGGATCGTGAGAGTTTCTCTCTCGACGGCGGCGGCCCATTCCGCGTCCGCCACCTCAGGGCAGGCGGATGCCGTGCCGGCCCTCGAACTGGCGCCTCCAGTCGCGCTGCAGGTCACCGCGGCGTCGCGCGAAGCGCTCGTCGAGGAACTCTGCGGCCTCGATGCGGTCGGTGCGGAAGTGGCGGAAGGCCTGTCGCGATTCGCACCACGCGGCGAGCAGCCGGACGGTGTCGGCGTAGCCGACGATCACCGGCCAGATGACGCGCTCGCTCGCCTGGCCGGCCTCGTCGCGATAGCGGATGCGCAGCTTGCACTCCGCGCGGATGGCGGATCGCAGGCGCGCCATGTCGAGGCCATCGACAGTCGCGGCCCGGGCCGGTGCAGCGCCGACGCTGGGCCTGGCGATGAACGGGCGCAGATGGTCGGGCACGACGGCGATGACCTTGGCCAGCAGATCGCGCGCCGCGCTCGCCAGCGCCGGATCGGCCCGGTCCGCGACCCACTGAGCGCCGAGCACCATCGCCTCCAGCTCGTCGGCGCCGAGCATCAGCGGCGGCATGTCGTAATCGCGGTCGAGGACGTAGCCGATCCCGGCTTCCCCCCGGATCGGGACGCGTTGCGCGACGAGGTCCGCCACGTCGCGGTAGACCGTGCGGACCGTCACTTCGAGTTCGGCCGCGAGCGTGGCGGCCGTGACGGGTCGCGCCGCGCGTCGCAGGATCTGGATGATCTGGAAGAGGCGGTCGGCGCGTCGCATCGGCGATCCCTGCTGACAGGACGCTGTCAGCAGGACCTGGATACGCTGTTTTCCTCGGCGGCACAGCCGCGACGAACCCGGAGACCAGCATGGACCTCGCCTCGATCCGTATCATCACCGCCGACGTCGACCGGCTCGTCACCTTCTACGAGACCGTGACGGGCCTCACCGCCACGCGCCACACCGCCGATTTCGCCGAGCTGCGGACGTCGCGTGCGACGCTTGCGATCGGGAGCACCCGCACCCTGGCCTTGTTCGGTGGGGACGCCGTCGCCGAGGCGGCCGCCAACCGCAGCGCCATCATCGAGTTCCAGGTCGGCGACGTCGACGCGGACCATGTGAGGATCGCGCCCGGCCTCGGCCCTGCAGTGGTGCAGCCGCCGACGACGATGCCGTGGGGCAACCGCTCGCTGCTGCTGCGCGACCCCGACGGCACGCTCGTCAACCTCTTCGCCCCCGTGACGGCCGCGGCGCAGCAGCGCCTGGATGGAGGATGATCCGGTCGCAAACAGACCGCGAGAGGGGGGCTCCGGCGCGTCAACCTTCCGGAAACCATCACGGCGAAGAAACCGCCCGCAAGGGGTCGGGACGGCCCGCGTTGCCGCAGCCGTCAACCACTCCTCACCGCCGCCGCCATAGGCTGGCCCCTCGCTTCGGAGAGGATCCGACCATGCTGGTGCCCGTCGTCGCGTTCCCGGTCTCCGCCGTCCCGGGCGTCTCCCCGCTCAGGCGCTCGCCCGGCCAGATGAAGGCCGGGAAGGACCGGGGCGGCTCGCGTCGGAACGCGAGCGCCCGGTTCGAGGTCGGGGAGCGCCGCGAGGCGCCGAGCGGCGATCCGGCCGTCGCCACGAGTTCCTCAGGCGTCCTGTCGGCCTTGCTCGACCTGCCGCGCGGCGGCTGATCACGATCTGTGGGTGATCGGAGGCGAGCGGCCGTCCGGGTGTCGTGGTCGCGGACGCCCTCGCCACCACCCCGAGAGGTCACCCGTGAAGCTCGCCCGACTCGTCCCCGAACTCACCGTCTCCGATCTCGCGCGCAGCCTCGCCTTCTGGCGCGACCTCGCCGGCTTCCGCATCCTCTACGACCGGCCGGAGGAGGGCTTCGCCTACCTCGACCTCGACGGCGCCGAGGTGATGCTCGACCAGCACAGCGCCGCGGGGCGCCACTGGCTCACCCGCCCCTTCGAGCCGCCGCTCGGCAACGGCATCAACCTCCAGATCACCGTGGAGGACGCAGCCCCGATCCTCGCCCGGCTCGCGGCGGCCCGCTGGCCGCTGTTCATGCCCGCGGAGGAGCGATGGTACCGGGCGGGCGATCTGGAACTGGGACAGCGCCAGTTCGTCGTGGCGGACCCCGACGGCTACCTGCTCCGCATGTCGCAGAGCCTCGGATCACGCCCCGTCTGACGGGGTCGACGGCGTCCCGTCCCGGCGCCCGAAATCCGCCGCCTCCGTCTCCTGGCCCAGGGCCACGATGGAGCCGCGGATGGCGCGGGTCTTGGTGAACAGCGCGAAGAGCCCGTCGCCGTCGCCGAAGCGGACCATCCGCTGCAGCGCCGACAGGTCCTCGTTGAACCGCCCCAGCATCTCCAGCACGGCCTCGCGGTTGTTGAGGAACACGTCGCGCCACATGGTCGGGTCGGAGGCGGCGATGCGGGTGAAGTCGCGGAAGCCGCCGGCCGAGAACTTGATGACCTCGGAATCCGTCACCGTCTCGAGGTCGGCCGCCGTGCCCACGATGTTGTAGGCGATGAGGTGCGGCACGTGGCTCGTGATGGCGAGGACGAGGTCGTGGTGCGCCGGCGTCATCGTGTCGACCTTGGCGCCGAAACTGTCCCACAGCGCCCGCACCCGCGCGACGGCCTCCTCCGTCGAGGCCGCGCAGGGCGTCAGGATGCACCAGCGGTTCTCGAACAGCGCCGCGAAGCCGGCGTCCGGCCCGGAGAACTCGGTGCCCGCCACGGGATGGGCCGGCACGAAGGCGACGCCGTCGGGCAGGTGCGGCGTCACCGCCTCGATCACCGATCCCTTCACCGAGCCGACGTCGGACAGCACCGCGCCGGGCCGCAGGTGCGGGGCGATCTCGGCCGCCACCGCCCCGATGGCGCCGACCGGCACGCAGAGGATCACGTGGTCGGCGTCCCGCACCGCCTCCGCGCCCGTCGCCGCCACGACGTCGGCGAGGCCGAGTTCGGCGACGCGCCGCCGCACGGCCGCGGACGCGTCGTAGGCCACGACGCTGCCGACCCGGCCGCCCCGCCGCGCCGCCAGCGCCACCGAGGCGCCGATCAAGCCGAGCCCGATCACGCAGAGGCGGTCGAAGACCGGGCCGCCTCCGTTCGCGGCGTCACCCACGGACGGAATCCGCCATGAAACGCGTCAGCGCGTCGACCACGAGGCGGTTCGCCTCCTCGGTCCCCACCGTCACGCGGAGGTGGTTCGGCAGGCCGTAGGACGTGACGGCCCGGACCACGACGCCGCGGGCCGCGAGGGCGCGGTCGGCCTCGGCGGCCGTGTGCGGCCCGTGCTGCGGGAAGCCGACCAGGACGAAATTGCCGACGCTCGGCACGACGTCGAGCCCGAGGCCGCGCAATCGCTCGGTCAGCCACGGCGCCCAATGGGAATTGTGCGCCACGGCGGCGTCCTCGTGGGCGCGGTCCTCCATGGCGGCGATGCCGGCCTCGATGGCGGGCAGGTTGACGTTGAAGGCGCCGCGGATGCGGTTCATCGCGCTGCAGACCTCCGCGGGCGCATAGGCCCAGCCGACCCGCAGGGCCGCGAGCCCGTGGATCTTCGAGAAGGTCCGCGTCATCACCACGTTGTCGGCCGTCGCGGCGAGTTCGAGGCCCGACGAATAATCGTTGTTGCGCACGTATTCGGCATAGGCGGCGTCGAGCACCAGGAGCACGTGCGGCGGCAGGCCGGCGTGGAGGCGCTTCACCTCCGAGAAGGGCAGGTAGGTGCCGGTCGGGTTGTTGGGGTTGGCGAGGAAGACCATCCGGGTCCTCGCCGTGACGCAGTCGAGGATGGCGTCGACGTCGGCCGTCAGGTCGCGCTCGGGCGCCACGACCGGCACGCCGCCGGCCGCCTGGATGACGATGCGGTAGATGAGGAACCCGTGGGTGGTGAAGATGCCCTCGTCGCCCGGCCCGATGTAGCTGGTGGCCAGCAGCGACAGCAGGTCGTCCGAGCCGCAGCCGCACACGACCCGGGCGGGGTCGATGCCGTAGCGCCGGCCGATGGCCTCGCGGAGCCGCGTGGCGGCGCCGTCCGGGTAGAGTTCGAGCGTCTGCGCCGCGGCCACGAAGGCCGCCATGGCCCGCGGCGAGGGGCCGAGCGGGTTCTCGTTCGACGACAGCTTGTGGAGCTTCACGCCGGGCGCGACCGCGCTCTTGCCGGGCACATAGGCCTCGATGGCGAGGACGCCCGCGCGGGGCACGGGACGGATGACGGTGTCGGTCGACATGGCTGGACGGTCTCGGGACGGTTGTTTCAGGACGGCACGGCCGGGGCGATGCTCATGGCGGGTTGAAGTCGTAGCGGGCCGCGTGGCTGCCGACGGGCGAGACGCGGACATCGCCCGCCACGGTCGCCACGGCGCGGCGCAGGTGCAGCGCCGACGTCTCGGCGGCGTCGGCGCCGTCCCCCGTCGCCGCCCCGGGCAGCGCCACGAGCAGTGCCAGGCCGTCGGCCGCGGCGGTCTGTTCCAGGATCTCGCCGCCGCGCTCCGCCACGGCGGCCGGGAGGCCGTCGCGCCATCGGTCGACCCAGACGCTGTGGAGCAAGACGTCGGTGGCGGGCGTGGCGGCGGAGGGCATGGCCACGACCACGACCGGCATGCCGGCGGGGTGGTCGGGCCGCTCGACGAAGGGCAGGCGGGCGATGATCTTCGGGGCCTCCGCCCCCGCGAGGAGGCGCCACCAGGCTCCCGCCGCCACGCCGCCGTGGAGCCGCACGAGGCCGAGGTCGGTGCCGGTCGCCCGCACGGCCGCGATCACGGCGGCGGCGCCGGCGTGGACGTGGAGCGGCACCGTGAAGCCGAAGTGGAACCGCGCCGCGTCGCGCATCGCCGCGTCGCCGCCCGAGGCGTCGGCGTGGACCGCATAGGCGGCCTGCACGTGGGTGAAGGTCGAGATGATGATGCGCCAGATGCCCTCCACCGTGTCGAGCGGCAGGCGGCCGCGGTGGCGCTCGGCGATGTGGCGCATCATCGAGGCCTCGCGGTCCGGGCGAAAGGCCGAGCCCCCGCCCGCCCGCGCCTTGACGGCGATGAGCCGGTCGATGATGGCGCCCCGCGCCATCAGGCTCTCGTGCATGGCGGCGTCGATGCGGTCGATCTCCACGCGGAGGTCGCCCAGGGTCTCGTCCCGGCCGTCGGCATCTGTCGCTGGGGGCATGTCGGTCATGGCGGCGTCGGGAGCGGTGCGTCCCGCCTTGTACCGGGGGCGCGGCACGGACGCAAAGACCACGCGCGCCGCCGGCGTCAGACGACGCGACACGTTCGTGCCGGGATTTCGCCTCATTTCGACACGCCTCGCCCTGGTCCGCCCCTTGCTCACCTTTCGTTCATCTCGAATGCGCCGCCCCCTCGGAGATCGACCATGCAGGACCGACGACGTCACGATCGAGCCCGCGCCTTCCGGGCCGGCACCATCGCCTGGCGCGGGCATGCCTCCCCGCTGCATTGCGTCGTCCGCAACCTGTCGAGCGACGGGGCGCTGCTCCTCGTCGACGAGCCGGCGCGGGCGCCGTGCGACTTCGACGTGACGGTCTTCCCCGAAGGCGGCATCCGCCATGCCCGGGTGGTCTGGCGCGGCGAGACCGGGGTCGGCGTCGCCTTCGGCCCGGCCCCCGCCGAGGCGCGACGCGGCGCCGACGTCGTGTCGCTCGCCGAGGTGCGACGCGCGCGGTCGCCGGCGAGCGACGTCGACCGGCTGTCCGAGCGCGCCGCCGCCGTCACGCGACCGTCGCGGCGACCCGGGCCGGATCGGGCCTGAGCGCGGGGCGAAACATCGCGACGGAGCGAAATCCATCCCGAAAGAGAACAGCCTCGCATTCGCCTCAAACGATCGTATGATGTTCATACGATCGTAGGAAGAGGGGGCGTCGACGATGCTGCGCATGAGACCCGGCCTGCCGCGGTCGCTGGCGACGTGGGCGTCGCAGGTGGCCGCTTCGCTCGGGGCGACGATCGCCGCGTCGCTGATCTACGCCGCCTTGCCGAGCCCGGTCGCGACGGACGCCGGGGCGCCGCCCGAACTGACCAGCGGCGGCAAGTTCGCGGCGCGCGCCATGGGACCCGTCGCGTATGACGGGCTCGACACGATGCCGCTGCCCCGCGTGACGCCTGTCGCGATCCCGGCCGACACCTCAGTGGCCGAGACGGCCGGCGGTCCCGCATCGCTCCACCGCGCCGCTTGGGACGCACCGGTGCCGTCCGTCCCGGGGCCGGAGCGCGTCGCCCGGACGAGCAGGTCCGCCCGCGCGGCCCCGCGGCCGGAGCCCCGGCGCGCCGCCGCGGCCCAGCCCCGCGTCGCCGCGGCGGTGCCCGCCGCCTCCGTCGCCGACCGCGGCGGTGCAGCGGAGGGAGGGGACGACGTCTGGCCGCGAGCACTCCCCGGGCTGCTGCCCGGGCTCCTGCCCACCATCGCGTCCGGCGCCCGCGACGCCTGGGCCCATGCGGCGTCGGCCGGCGGGTCGATCGTCTCGCGCGTGATGGCGCAGGCCCCGTGACGGACGGCGCGCCGGGCCTCGACGACGGCCACGCCCGGCCCGCCTCGCGCCAGGCGGAGGCGACGCGGCGCGCCCTCATCGCCGGCGGCATCGAAGCCTTCGCCGAGCACGGCTTCGAGGCCGCCTCGGTGCGCGACATCACCGCCAAGGCCGACGTCAACCAGGGCGCCATCACGTATCATTTCGGCGGCAAGGACGGGCTCTATCGGGCCGTCCTCGAGGCCGTGCGCGACAGGGTCGGGGCGACGCCGCTGCTCGACGCGTCCGAGATCGACCGCCATCCGCCGGAGGAGACGGTGCGGCGGTTCCTGCGCCAGATGCTGGATCCGCTGGCCGACGGACCCGGCGACCGCCGCCACATGAGGGTCTTCGCCTGGGAGCAGCTCAGGCCCACGGCGGTCGGCCGCAGCCTCCAGGACGACAGGCCCTTCGCGCCCGTGGTCCTCGCCGGGTTGATCGTGCGGCGCCTCCGCCCGCTGGACGACGATGCCGCCGTCGCGGTCGCCACCGCCTGGATGATGGGGCAGGCGGTGACCTTCGTGCGCGACGCCGATTACTGGACGCGGCCGCCCTTCTCCATCGCGCTCGATGCCGCCGGGCTCGACGGCTTGGTCGCCACTCTGGTGCGCCTGTGCCTCGGCGGCCTCGCCGCCGCGGGACCCGCCGTCAAGCTTACCGCGATTTAATGGCCCGAGGGCCTTCCTGGAGCGTCGCGGCGGCTCCCCTGGCCTTGTCCCCCCCTCGGCGTCGGGCCATATTCCCGTCAGACTTCGGTGAACCGGGACCGGTGCGCCGTCATCAGAGGGGATCTCATGTCCGACTACCGCAATCCGTCGTACCGCCTGGGCGGCACCGCGGCCCGGGCCGGCGCAGACGTCGATCAGGGCCTGCGCGCCTACATGCTGGGCGTCTACAACAACATGGTGCTGGGCCTCGCCATCACGGGCCTTGTGGCGATGGGCACCAACATGCTCGCCGTGACGTCCGATCCGGCCGACGCCGCGGTGCGCTTTCACAGCTTCTACCTCACGAGCTTCGGCTATGCCCTCTACGGCAGCCCGCTGCGCTACGTGGTGATGCTGGCGCCGCTGGCCTTCATCTTCTTCTTCCAGTTCCGGATCGACCGGATGTCGGCCGCCTCGGCGCGCAACATGTTCCTCGCCTTCTCGGCGGTGATGGGCCTGTCGCTCTCTTCGATCCTGCTGGTCTACACCGGCCAGTCGGTGTTCCTGGCCTTCTTCGAGACGTCAGCCGCCTTCGGCGCGCTGAGCCTCTACGGCTACACGACGAAGCGGGACCTGACCCCCATCGGGTCGTTCCTGGTGATGGGCCTCTTCGGCCTGATCATCGTCAGCCTGGTGAACCTCTTCGTCCACAGCTCGGCGCTGCAGTTCGGCATCTCGATCCTCGCCGTCGGCATCTTCGCCGGCCTGACCGCCTGGGATACCCAGCGCATCAAGGAGATGTATTGGGAGCACGACGGCTACGAGGTCGCCACCAAGAAGGCCGTCAACGGCGCCCTGATGCTCTACCTCGACTTCATCAACATCTTCACGGCGCTGATCCAGCTGACTGGCAGCCGCAACAACTGATCTGAAAGTCGATCAGCTGCAGAGAGCCCCGGAGCGATCCGGGGCTTTCGTCGTTCAAGGGTCTTCCTCGTCCGAAGAGGTGGATCCGGCGATCAGGTGACTGCGCGGGCCAGCAGCGCCTCGACGGCCTCGGCGATGGCGAGCACCGCCCAGTCGTCGCCGTTCCGCCCCATGACCATCAGCCCGGTGGCGAGCCCCTCGGGGCCGCCCATCGGCACGGTGGCGGCGCAGCCGTCGACGAGGTTGACGCGCGACGGGTTGCGCAGCACCAGCGCGTTCAGCCGGTCGAAGTCGCGCTCGACGGCGGCGATCGTCGGCGCCACCACCGGCACCGTGGGCGCCACCAGCACGTCGAAGCCGGCCGCGACGACATCGAACGCGGCCCGCGCCGCGGCGCGCCTCAGCCGCGCCTCGGCCAGCGCTTCCGCGGTCACGCCCGCTCCGGCGCGGATGCGGCGCAGGACGTTCGGATCCCCGACCGTCTCGAGGCGGGCGAGATGGGCGGCGTGAATCGCATGGGCCTCGGCCGCCACGATGACGGCGTTGATGTCGCTGCCCGACGCGAAGCAGGGCACCGCCACGTCGCGCAGCTCCGCCCCGGCGCGCGACAGCGCCGCCAGCGCCCGGCCGTAGTGGACGCCGACCGTCTCGTCGAGCCCGTCGGCCAGCACCGTCGACACGACGCCGACCCGCAGCCCCGCGGCCGTCCCGCGTCGGGCCGCGGGCCGCGCCTCACCCGACAGGACCGCGTGGATGGCGGCGCAGAGCGGGATCGTCGGCGCGATGGGGCCGAAGCTGTCGTAGGTGCCGGACAGGGGGAAGCCGCCGGCGCGCGGCACGGAGCCCTGGCTCGGCTTGAAGCCCGCGAGGCCGTTCAGCGCCGCCGGGATGCGGATCGATCCGCCGGTGTCGGAGCCGAGCGCCGCGTCGCAGAGCCCGAGCCCCACCGAGACGCCGCCCCCCGAGGTCGAGCCGCCGGGGATGCGCGACGGGTCGCGGCTGTTGCCCGGGGTGCCGTGGTGCGGGTTCAGCCCCACGCCCGAGTAGGCGAACTCGCTCATGGTGGTGCGCCCGAACGGCACCGCACCGGCGGCGAGGAGCCGCGCCACGACCGGGGCGTCGGCGCCGGCCGGGGCCGCGCCGCGGAACAGGGCCGAGCCGGCCGTCGTCGTGACGCCGGCCTCGTCGAAGAGGTCCTTGATCGAGATCCGAAGGCCGAAGAGCGGCAGCGTCTCGCCCGCACGGCGGCGCCCGTCGACGGCCCGGGCCACCGCGAAGGCGCGGTCGGCGTCGAACTGCGTGAAGATCTTCGATGTCTCGGCGAGGCCGAGCGCCAGGACCCGGTCGACGCCGGCGCGGGTGGCGTCGACGGCGCGGAAGCGGAAGCGTTCGGGATCGGCGCCGAAGAACGTGGACGGCCCGTGGGGGGAGGGGGTCAGGGCCGGACCCGCTTCACGGCCGCGACGGCAGCCTTGGCGTTGCGGGTGATGTCGGCCCAGCGGCCCTCCCGGATATCCTCGGTCCTGGCGATCCAGGTGCCGCCGACGGCGGCGATGACGTCCATCGCCAGCCAGTCGCCGAGGTTGTCGACCGTGACGCCGCCGGTCGGGATGAAGCGCAGGCCGAGATGGGCGAAGGGCGCCGAGATGCCGGCGAGCGCCTTCGGGCCGCCGGCCGTCCCGGCGGGGAAGAACTTGCAGAGCCTGCAGCCGAGCCGCAGGGCGCCCGACAGTTCGGAGGGCGTCATGATGCCGGGCGCGAAGGCCCAGCCGGCCGCCAGGGCCTCCGTGACGACGACGGGATCGAAGCCCGGCGCCAGGCCGAACCTCGCGCCGCTCTGGCGCGCCGCGGCGAGCGAATCGAGGTCCAGCACCGTGCCGGCCCCGACGGTGAAGTCCGGCCGCTCCGCCGTCATCCGCGCCATGACGTCGGCGGCCGCCTTCGTGCGGAACGTCACCTCGGCGACCGGGAGGCCGCCCTCCGCCAGGGCGTCGGCGAGCGGGATCGCGTGGGCGGCGTCCTCGATGGCGATGACCGGCAGGATGCCGTAGCGGCAGGCCCGGGCGAAGACGTCGTCGGTCATGGTGCGGCACCCCTCGTTGCGCGGGGCGAGTCGTAGAGGCTCGAACGGGGTGCGGCAAGCGTTGGCGCGGGGCCGCGGCCGGCCCTATGCTCGACCCCCGATGCGGCGCTGCGCCGAGGATGTTGAGATGGATCGCGATGGCTTCCGTGACCGCAACCACCGCTATTCCTACCTCGTCGCGCGCGAGAACGCCCGCCGCATCGCCGCCGACCCGTCCGTGCTGGAGGCCGGGCGCCGCCACCTCGACCGGTTCTCGCGGGACGATCCGCATCGCCGCGACGGTTTCGCCCTCTGGTCGGCCCTCCTCGACGCGGGCGCCGAGGCGGTGGCGGAGCGGCTGACCGAGCGGAGCGAGCGCGGCGACTACGCCCGCGAGACGGCCCCGTCCTTCGGCGGGCTGCCGGGGCCGGTGCGGGCGAGGCTCTCGGCGGAGGCGCGGATGCCGCTCCCGTCCTCCGCGGCGCTCGTCGGGTGACGGCGAGAGCGCTGCGTCCCGTCGCCGGTCCGGCGCGTCGCCGACGGCGTCTTGAGGACCGCGCTGCGGCGGCTTAGGCTTCAGGTCGTGGACGGCCGCAAGTCGGACGTCCACACGCTCGATCCGCAGACCGAAGCCGCCGTGGCCAGCGGACGCTACGCGTCCGCCGCAGTCCTGCTGAAGCAGGCCGTCGATCGTCTCCATGACAGAGACCGCCGCCGGCAGGCCCTCGACCTCGCGCTCGACAAGGGGATCGCGGACGTCGAAGCGGGTGGTGTCTACGACCTCGACGAGGTCTTCGATGAACTCGAAGCGCGGTATGCCTCGCCGGAAGCTGTCGCCACGCGGTCGTGAGGGTCCGCTTCACCCTAGGCTCAGGACCATCGATTTTGATCGAGAGGTGTTTCAGTGTCTCTGAGCGGAGGCTCTGGCGATGTCACTTTCGCTTTGAGCGATGGCCAGATGGGCCGGATCTCACCTCATTTCCCGTTGTCGCACGGCGTCCCTCGCGTCGACGACCGACGGGTCGTCAGCGGAATCGTCGACATCAGGGACGTCCCGTCGTGATGATGCTCTCCGAAGGGCAGATGAGCGCGGCTGGGGTGTGCTCACGCCGCCGTCACGCGCACGCGGTGCCAGGCCGCGCTGAGGTATCCCTTGAAGTTCCAGGTGTCGTCGGGCAGCGCCGGCTGAGTCTGCCCGGCTGCGTCCCAGGCGCGGGCACAGATCTCGTGTTCGCCGGGCGGCAGATCGAGGCTGCCGTGCCAGAATGTCCAGGCCCAACGCGCGTCGCCGTGCTCCTCCAGCGTCGCTTGCGTCCAGGTGCGGCCGCCGTCGCCCGACAGGTCGATGCGAAGGACCGGTCGGTCAGTCGCGACCGCGTAACCCTTCACCGTCGCGCGTCCCGCTTTCAGCCCCGTCCCGGGCGCCGGCTCCGTGATGGCGCCGTTGAGCGGCATGGCCTCGATGGTGATGCCCCGCGATAGGTCTTCCGTTTCGGGCCGCATGTCAGGCGGGTAGAGCTTGTAGTCGCTGGCCTGCTGGTGGGCGTTCGACGGGCCGTCCTGCACCGCGATGGCGCTGAGCCACTTCGGGCTGCGCACCCCCGCCCAGCCGGGCGCGACGATGCGCAGCGGAAAACCGTGCTCGGCGGCAAGCGGCTCGCCGTTCATGGCGTAGGCCACGAGCGTGTCCGGGTTGAGCGCCTTGGCGATCGGCAGCGACACGCCGTAGGGCGCACCGCCGTCGCTCGCCTGGCAAATGTCGGCAGAGGTGAAAGCGACATGCAGCCCGGCGCTCGTCTCGGCACCGGCCGCTTCCAGCACGGCCGCGAGCGGCGCACCGGTCCAGTCGGCGCAGCCGATGGCGCCCGCCGCCCAGGGGTCTCCCTTGACGGGGCGCACGGCGCGCATGTCTGCGCGGCGATTGCCGGCGCACTGCATCACGGCCCGCACGGTGCGGGACGGTATGGCCTCGATATCGGCGAGCGACAGCGACAGCGTCCGCAACACGCGGCCCCCGACCGCCACGCGGTGGGCCGCGCCGTCGAGCTTCGGGAGCTCGCCGTGCGACCGCACGTAGAGCAGGTCCTGCGGGGTCAGATAGCTTGCGCGCAGCTTCGGCAGCGGCGGCTCGGCGTTGAGCGGATGGGCGCCGTGGACGAGCATCTCGGGATGCTT
This sequence comes from Lichenihabitans sp., assembly GCA_965214345.1. Lineage (GTDB taxonomy): Bacteria > Pseudomonadota > Alphaproteobacteria > Rhizobiales > Beijerinckiaceae > Lichenihabitans. The sequence goes on from CBDCBJ010000002.1 coordinate 1,216,976, forward strand.
GCGGAACGGGTTGAGCACGTGAACTCCCTGCGGTCGCATCGACAATGGATGAGGAAGACCGCGGTTCGACCTTCCCAGACCTGTTTCGGCGAAGACGATTTGGTCGTCACCGTGGCGCCCTTTGGACTAGCGGCCTCGGCGAGGTCCGGCACCGTGGCTTCCCTTCGCCCGCACGGTCCTGAACTTGGTCAAGACACCCTTCTCGCGTAAGAGATGGCCCTCTCCGCGCAGGAACGAGATCGAGACGCCGAGCAGGGCGACCGCGAGTTCCAGCATCTGTTTGGCGCCGAAGTTGATGCCGGCGCGGAACCGCGTTCCCGGCATCCAGGCGGTGCGGACCGCGGTGCCGATCAGGATGGCCAGCACGAGAGCCTCGAGCCAGGCGCGGCCGAACAGGCGCGCCTCGCCGGCCTCCAGCCCGTAGGCCGCCGCGGTGGCGCCGATGCAGAGCGCGAGGCCGGGCAGCAAGCGGAAGGCATCGCGGCCGAGGCCGGAAAGCGGCAGCGCATGGGCTACGATCTGCGGCGAGTTGAAGGGCTGGTCCGACATGGCGTCCTCGCTGTCTCAATGACGGCAATGTCTGCCCCGCTCACCACCTGGATCCGAAGTGGCGCTGTCACGCCGTGCCGCCGGCGCCGCGCTCGACGACGCAGCGCAGGCAGATTCGGATCGGTGCCTTGGGCGCCGTCGGGCGGAACACGACGGGCTGGCCGCAGTCGTTGCAGGTGCCGGTCAAGTTATCCCCGAACACGCCCGGGTCGTCCGACGCCAGCAGGCACACCACGGCGTCGGCCGTCTCGGCCTCGTCCGGGGTCACGATCGTCATTGGAATGTCCATGCGCGTCTTACGATGGGCTAGCGGCCGACCGCGATGTGGGGCTGGCTAAGACTAGGCTCAGTATCCATCAATTTTGATGGAGAGGTGTTTCAGTGTCTCGGAGCGGAGGCTCTGACCACGGTCGAAGGCGACTCAGATCGGCCGCATGCCTCGTGGCTTTCCGGTTGTGCGCCGAGAGAATGAGCTTGAGATTCGCAGACGGCCCTACGTTGGCCATCTCATATATTTCATCGTGACGGGTGACGTCGTGGATATCATCCACGTCATTCACGGGGCGCGCGCCTAGACCATGAGCCACCTCTGCTCGTCCCCTCACCCCGCCGCCTGGGCCTCCGCCGCCATCCCGTATCGCAGCCAGATCGCCTTCGGCCCCATCCCCTCGACGAAGGCGGCATGCGCCGTGTCCTCCTCCGCCGTGAGGGCGGGCAGCAGGGGGACCGGGCGGCGCAGCGGCGTCACGACCCGGCCCCCGCCCGGCTGCACCGCGATCCTCGGCCCGAGCCCGAAGCTCGTCTGCCGGCCGCCGAGCAGCTCCGCATAGACCTCGGCCAGGAGTTCGACGTCGATCATGGCGCCGTGCTTCACGCGCTTCGCCGTGTCGATCCGGTAGCGCGAGCAGAGCGCGTCGAGCGAGTTCGGTGCGCCGGGGTGGCGGCGGCGCGCCATGGCGAGCGTGTCGATCACGTCGTCGAGCGGGAAATGCGGCCGCCCAAGGAGCCCGAGCTCGTGGTTGATGAAGCGCATGTCGAATTCGGCGTTGTGGATCACGAGTTTCGCGCCGCTGACGAAGTCGAGGAAGCCTTCCGCCTGGAGGGCGAACACCGGGTGGTCCGCGAGGAAATCTGCCGTGAGCCCGTGGACGTTGAAGGCGCCCTCCGGCATGTCGCGCTCGGGGTTGACGTAGACGTGATAGGTCCTGCCCGTCGGGATGTAGTTGATGAGTTCGAGGCCGGCGATCTCGCAGAGCCGGTCGCCCGTCTTGGGGTCGAGCCCGGTGGTTTCGGTATCGAGCACGATCTCGCGCATCAGCCTGTCTCATCCTCCATCAGGGCCGCCACGATGGCCCTCACCCGGGCCCGCGCGGCCTCGGGGCCGGCGCCGGTCTCGATCACGAAGCGCGCCCGCGCCCGCTTCTCGGCATCGGGAACCTGCTGCGCCAGGATAGCGGAAAGCCGCGCCTCGGTCATGCCGGGGCGGGCCAGCACGCGGGCCTTCTGCACAGGCTCGGGCGCCGTGACGACCGCCACCGCGTCCACATGAGCCTCGCCGCCCGTCTCGTAGAGCAGGGGGATGTCGAGCACGGCGAGCCTCGACCCGGCCGCCTCCGCGGCGGCGAGGAAGGCCGCGCGCTCCCGCTGCACCAGCGGATGCACGATGGCCTCGAGCCGCCGCAGCACGGCGGCGTCATCGAGCACGCGCTGGCGCAGCAATTCGCGGTCGACGACGCCGTCCGCCGTCACGCCCGGGAAGGCCGCTTCGACCGGCGCCACCGCGGCGCCGCGATAGAGCGCGTGGACGGCCGCGTCGGCGTCGAACACCGGCACGCCCTCGTGGCGGAACATCGCCGCCGTGGTCGACTTGCCCATGCCGATCGAGCCCGTGAGCCCCAGGATCACCACGCGTCATCGCTCCCGCTTGCATCCGCGGCGACCATCGGCGCTAAAAGGGGGCGAGGCAACGCGCGAGCCGCATCGCGCCATCGCGTTGGCACCGCGGGATCCGAGGAGACGGTCATGAACGGAGCGGACCGCCTGTGCGACACGCTGCTCGGCAACGGGGTCGACGTGTGCTTCGCCAATCCGGGCACGTCGGAGATGCATTTCGTGGCGGCGCTCGACCGGCGTCCGCAGATGCGCTGCGTGCTGGGCCTCTTCGAGGGTGTGGTGACGGCCGCCGCCGACGGCTACGCCCGCATGGCCGGAAAGCCCGCCGCGACGCTGCTCCACACCGGGCCGGGCCTCGCCAACGGCCTCGCCAACCTCCACAACGCGCGGCGCGCCCGCACCCCGATGGTCAACGTCGTCGGCGACCACGCCGGCTATCACCTCGCCTACGACGCCCCGCTGACCAGCGACATCGACAGCCTTGCCCGACCCATGTCCCACTGGCTGCGCCGCTGCACCGGCCCGTCCGACGTCGGCCCCGCCGCCGAGGCCGCGGTCGTGGCGGCGCGGACCCACCCCGGCGTCGCCACCCTGATCCTCCCCGCCGACAGCGCCTGGGGCGAGGTCGAGGGCGCCGGCGCGGTCGTGGCCGCCGCGCTGCCGCTGCCCCGCCCGGTCGACGACGCCCGGATCGCCGCCGCCGCCGCGGCGATCCGGGCGGCCGGCCCGCGCGCCGGGCTCCTGCTCGGCAATCTGGCGCTGCGGGCGGGCGCGCTCGAGACGGCCAGCCGCATCGCCGCCGCCACGGGGGCGACGCTCTTCTCCCCGGTGCAGATCGCCCGCATCGAGGCCGGGCGCGGCCGCGTGCCGGTCACCAAGATCCCCTATGCGATCGACTCAGCGCTGAAGTGCCTGGCCGGGATCGACGTGCTGGTGTTGATCGGCGCGCCCGAGCCCGTCGCCTTCTTCGCCTATCCGGGCAAGCCGAGCCGGCTGCTGCCCGAGGGCGCTCCCGCCCTCATGCTGGCCGAGCCCGGCGATGCGATCGGCGAGGCGATCGGTGCCCTGGCGGACCGGCTCGGCGCGCGAACGCCCCTGGCGCTGCCGACGCCCGCCGCGCTGGAGGGCGTCCCCGCGGGCGACCTCACCGATGCCGCCCTGTCGCATTCGATCGCCATGCTGCTGCCGGAGGGCGCGATCGTGGTCGACGAGGGCCTGACGACGGCGCGCTCGGCCTTCGATCTCTTCAAGCGCGCGCCGCCGCACGATTACCTGATGCTCACCGGTGGGGCGATCGGCATGGGGCCGGGCGCGGCGGCCGGGGCGGCGCTGGCGTCGCCGGGGCGCAAGGTGGTGGCGATGCAGGCCGACGGCTCGGGGATGTACACCGTGCAGGGGCTCTGGACGCAGGCGCGCGAGAAGCTCGACGTCGTGACGATCGTGTTCTCCAACCGGGCCTATGCGATCCTGCAGCGGGAGATGCGCAACGTCGGCGTCGAGGAGTTCGGCGACAACGCCCGCCGCATGATGCAGCTCGACGATCCGGCCCTCGACTGGGTGGCGCTCGCCAACGGCCTCGGTGTCGAGGGCGCCGCGGTCGAGACCGCCGAGGGGTTCCATGCCGTGCTCGACTACGCGCTCGGCCGCCAGGGACCGTTCCTGATCGAGGCCGTGATGGGATAATGTGCCAAAACCGCGGAGCCGATGTTGCAGGGACCCGTCATGCTCAAACATGAATTCAGATCGTCGCCAGACCCGGCCGCGATGCCGATCGCCTTGAGCCTCAATGCGATCTCCTTCCTCAACCAAGTGTCCCGAACCGAAGCTCAACGGATCGAGAGAGCATTGGAGCGTCTTTCCTTCAACTACGAAGCCCTGTCGCAAACTCACGTGAACCGGTTAGCTGCAGCAAGCGACAAGGACGGACATCCTCTATCATCGTACAGGGTCTCTCGCGATGTCAGAGTGTTCCTTTTCGTCGACCGACAGACCATCAACGTCGTGGACATCATCAGGAAGAGCCAGATCGACAGTCTGAAATCGCTCCCGGGAGCTGTAGTTTGAGGGGTTTCGATACTATTGCTCTGGACAGAATGCAGCTGACCGAGGAGCTTGGTGAATTCGAGGTTCTTCTCCGATCCGCGCCCCATCTGCGGGAGCGAAAAGACATAGCTCCTTTTTTCAAATCCCACCGACAACTGGTCGCTGCCCTCGGACTCTTTCACAGCAACATTTCCAGGCCAGATCGAGTCTCGACAGAGCTCAGCATCATGGGAGATTATGCTTGCGATGCGGCGGCTGGCGATTCAGTTACGAATGCTTTTCTCTTGATCGAGTTCGAAGATGTGAACCCGCACAGTGTGCTGAGCCCGGCGGCACCAGGAAGAGTGAAGCCTTGGTCGTCCCGCTTTGAGCATGGTGCTTCGCAGCTTCTGGACTGGGCGTGGAGGCTCGATTGCGAGGCCAAATCGGGCCCCGCCTTCCGTCGCATCTTCGAGCAAGACCATCCAGTCATCCATTTCTTGTTGATCGCCGGGCGCGATGACGATCTGACACCAGACGATCTGGGCAGGGTTCGCTGGAGAACAGGAAACGTTTCTTTCGGAAGCTACCGCATGAACTTCCTGACATTCGATGCGGTCCTGAACGGCCTGCGATTGAGATTGATCTGAGGCGCGTCCCGGTGCCTTGTCGAAGGGCCTGCAGACGTTATGATCGGCGACGGTTCGGGAGACGATTCGACCTCCCCCGGCCGCGAGCCAGAGGCAGACCCATACAGGCAGGCCTGGCCTGCGACGCCATCGACCGTCACTCGCGATCCCTCGTCAGGCGGCGCGACGCCCGTCCCGCGGCCGACGGTCCGAGCCCTTGTCCGGAAACCGAAGCCCATCATGGTCGGAAAACTCGAGGCCTATGCGGCGCTGGGCGCCGTGCTGAAGAACGAGCGCTGGGCCTGGTCGGGCCACAGCGCCGACGAGGCGACCGTCGTGGTCACGCTCTGGGCCGACAAGCTCCGCGCGGTGCCGGGCGGCGGATTCCGCTACGACCTTTTCGACGCGTCCGATCTCGAGGACTGGCGGACGAAGCGCGGCAACCGCGAGCGCATCCGCGACCTCGCCCTGGCGCGCGACCGTCGCGACGGCCTGTTCAAGGTCGTGATGGGCCGCGCCAACGAGGCCGGCGACGCCATGACCGAGGGCTCCGTCTACGAGGCCAGGCCCGACCTCACCATGCGCCTCATCGACCTCGATGAGGGCACGGGCGAGTTCAGCGCCGAGAGCGTGTAGCGATCGGCCCCGGCAGCCCGGTCGCCAGCACGGCACCGCCGATGATCAGCGCCGCGGCGGCGACCAGCGCGGCGCCCGCCTCCGCCTGGCCGGTCAGGACCAGCAGCAGCGTCGAGACCAGCGGCGCCAGGTAGGAGAGCGCGCCGAGCACCGGCAGGCTGCCGTGCTTGGTGGCGTGGTCCCAGGCCAGGAACGCGAGGCCCGTCGGCCCGAGGCCGAGCAGCGCCACGGCGAGCCACTGGCCCGGGCTCGGCACGACCGTCGTTTCGAGCGCGAGGTGGCAGAGGAGCCCCGCCGCCGCGACGCCGCCGCAGACGCCGACCAGCATGGCGCTCGGCACGGCGGCGAAGCGCCGGTTCAGCACCGAATAGCCCGACCAGACGAGGGCGCAGCCCAGGGCCGCCGCGAAGCCCAGCGTCGCCGACCCGCGGCCGGCGGCGTCGCCGTGTTCGAGCACGATGAGGCCGGTGCCGCCGAGGCCGAGCGCCGCGCCGACCACGTGGCGCAGGCGCAGGCGCTCGCCCGGCAGGGCGGCGGAGAGCAGCACGATGAGCAGCGGCCACAGGTAGGCGACGAGGCTCGCCTGCGCGGGCGGCGCCGCCGACAGGGCGTAGAAGTAGAGCGCGTGGTAGAGGAACAGCCCCCCGAAGGCGACGAGCCAGGGCGCGGGCGGCTGGCGCAGTTCGGCCAGCGCGGCGGACCCGCGCGCCGCCAGCAGAGCGAGCCCGGACAGGCCGGCGACGCCGAAGCTGAGCGCCAGGAGTTCGAAGGCCGGCAGGCCGCGCGCCGCGACGGTGAACAGCGCCAGCGCGGCCCAGAGCAGGATGGCGCCGACGCCGACCAGGGTGGCCCGCACGGGGCTCCGCGCCGGCGCCTCTACGCCGCGGTCCATCGTCTTCGGGCGGGCGAAGGGCGAGACATCACCCGAAGATCGTGGCGCCCGCGTCCGCCGCCCCGACGGCGGCGCGGAACGGCGCGAACAGCTCCCGCCCGCAGCCCCAGTGCGACTCGTCGAGGTCGCAGGTGGCGGGCTCGCGCGCGTCCCACTCCTCCGGCCCCACCAGCACGTCGAGGCGGCCCGCGATGCCGTCGATCCGCACCATGTCGCCGTCGCGCACCTTGGCGATCTCGCCGCCCTCGGCCGCCTCGGGCGTGACGTGGATGGCGGCCGGCACCTTGCCGGAGGCGCCGGACAGGCGCCCGTCGGTCACCAGCGCCACTCGGTGGCCGCGGTCCTGCAGGACGCCGAGCGGCGGCATCAGCTTGTGGAGTTCCGGCATGCCGTTGGCCTTGGGGCCCTGGAACCGCACCACCGCCACCATGTCGCCGGTGAGTTCGCCCGCCCTGAAGGCGCGCTGCAGCTCGTCCTGAGAATGGAACACGCGGGCCGGCGCTTCGATGACGTGGCGTTCGGGCACGATGGCGGAGGTCTTCAGCACGGCGCGCCCGAGCACGCCGTTGAGCAGCTTCAGGCCACCGGTGGCGTGGAACGGCGCCGCCACCCCGCGCAGCACCGTCTCGTCGCCCGAGTGCTCGGGGCCGCTCCGCCACACGACCTGTCCCTCGGCGTCGAGCGCCGGCTCGGCCGTGTAGGCGTCGAGGCCATGGCCGATGACCGTCTCGACGTCGCGGTGCAGCAGCCCGTTGCCGAGCAGCTCCCGGATCACCAGGGCCATGCCGCCGGCGGCGTGGAAGTGGTTCACGTCCGCCTTGCCGTTCGGATAGACGCGGCAGAGCAGCGGCACGATGTCGGCGAGGTCGGAGAAGTCGCCCCAGGTCAGCTTGATGCCGGCCGCCGCCGCCATGGCGACGATGTGGAGCGTGTGGTTGGTCGAGCCGCCCGTCGCATGCAGCCCCACGACGCCGTTGACGAAGGCCCGCTCGTCGAGCATCCGGCCCATCGGCGTGTAGTCGTTGCCGAGCGCCGTGATCTGCATGGCGCGCCGCGCCGCCTCGGCCGTGAGCGCGTCGCGCATCGGCGTGTTGGGGTTGACGAAGGAGGCGCCGGGGAGGTGCATCCCCATGATCTCCATCATCATCTGGTTGGTGTTGGCGGTGCCGTAGAACGTGCAGGTGCCGGGTCCGTGGTAGGATTCGGCCTCGGCCTCGAGCAGCGCCGCGCGGTCCACCTTGCCCTCGGCGAAGAGCTGGCGGATCTTGGCCTTCTGGTCGTTGGGCAGGCCCGACGTCATCGGCCCGGCGGGGATGAACACCGCCGGCAGGTGGCCGAAGCTGAGCGCCCCGATGACGAGGCCGGGCACGATCTTGTCGCAGATGCCGAGGTAGACGGCGGCGTCGAAGGTCTGGTGCGACAGCGCGACCGCGGTCGACAGCGCGATGACCTCGCGCGAGAACAGCGACAGCTCCATGCCGGCCTCTCCCTGGGTGACGCCGTCGCACATGGCGGGCACGCCGCCGGCGACCTGCGCCACGCCGCCGGCCTCGCGGGCCGTGCGGCGGATCATCTCCGGATAGCCCTCGTAGGGCTGATGGGCCGACAGCATGTCGTTGTAGGCCGTCACGATGGCGAGGTTGGCGCCGGCGCCCGAGCGCAGCATCGCCTTGTCGCCCGTGCCGCAGGCCGCGAAGCCGTGGGCCTGGTTGGCGCAGCCGAGCCGCGCCCGGCGCGGGCCGGCCTCGGCGGCCCTGGCGATGCGCTCGAGATAGCGGCCCCGCGTGTCGCGGCTGCGCGTGACGATGCGCTCGGTGATCTCGCCGAGGCGGGCGTGGGTGGCGCTGGAGCCGATGCTCATGATCGTCCTCGTCGTCCGACGCATCGCCTGAGGACGACGCGCCCTGATGAGCAACGGGTGTAGCACGCAGGGTCCATGGGGCAAGCCGAGGACGGACCGACGCGTTCCATCGGGCATCCGGCCCATCAAGTGCCCATCCCGCGACGGAACGCCTCGCCGCATCGTTCGTTGAGAGGCCGCCAAGGCGCGGCCCTCCGGCCGCCGCATGAGGACGACCGCCATGACCGACGCCAAGACGGCCCAGGACAAGCCCACCCAGCCGGCCCAGTTCGATCCGGGCCGCGTGCCCAAGATCGCCTACAACCAGGTGCTCGCCGGCCAGCCCGCCCTCGTGACGGGTGCCAATTCCGGCATCGGCGAGGCGGTGGCGATCGGCCTCGCTCGGGCCGGCGCCGACGTCGCCGTCAACTACGTCACCCATCCCGAGACCGCCGAGGAGGTCGCCCACAAGATCGAGGGCTTCGGCCGCCGCGCCATCGTGCTCAAGGCCGACGTGTCGAAGGAGGACGAGGTCGACGCCATGTATGCGGCGGCCATCAAGGAGTTCGGCACGCTGCACATCTCGGTGTCGAACGCGGGCCTGCAGCAGGACTCGCCCCTCACCACCATGACGCTGCAGCAGTGGAACACCGTCATCGGGGTGAACCTCACCGGCCAGTTCCTGTGCCAACGGGCGGCGGCGCGCGAGTTCCTGCGGCGCGGCGTCGTCGCCGAGGTGTCGCTCGCGGCCGGCAAGATGATCTGCATGAGCTCCGTCCACCAGCAGATCCCCTGGGCGGGCCACGTCAACTACGCGTCGTCCAAAGGCGGCATCCTGATGATGATGCAGAGCATGGCGCAGGAGCTGGCGCCGCATTTCGTCCGCGTCAACTCGATCGGCCCCGGCGCCATCCGGACGCCGATCAACACGGCGGCCTGGAGCACGCCCGAGGCCTATGCCGACCTCATGACGCTCGTCCCCTACAAGCGCATCGGCGAGCCCGACGACATCGCCCAGGCGGCCGTTTGGCTCGCCTCCGACGCCGCCGACTACGTCACCGGGGTGACGCTCTTCGTCGACGGCGGCATGACGCTCTACCCGGGCTTCGCCACCGGCGGCTGAGCAGGATGGCGTGGTTTGACCCACGCCATCCTGCCGCTTTCAGCTCGGAAACTGAGCAGGATTGCGTCGGTGAACCAACACAATCCTGCTGAGAACAGATCGCGATCAGGTGGGGTCGCCTGATCGCGCGAAGATACACGTGACGACATAGAGAGCTGAGGCCGCGAGCCGAGGCGAGCCGCGACAGCTCGCGTCGTTCAGGCCCGCGCCACGGCCGCCGCCGCGGCGTCGAGCGCGGCGGCGATGGCGGCGCTCGCGTCGTCGTCGAAGGGGCCTCGGGCGAGGCGCAGCCGCAGGGCCATCTTCAGCCCCTCCGCGGCCCGCTTCACCGACGGGGGCGGGCCGTCGCCGAAGGCCCGCGCGGCCTCGGCCATGCGCCTCAGCAGCGCGTCCACGGTCGGGCGGCTCGCGTCCAGCATGGCCTGGCCTTCCGGCGTGATGGCGTAGAGCTTCTTCGTGCCCTCGCCCGGCGTGACGAAGGCGTGGCCGAGCTCCTCGAGCAGCGTCAGCGTCGGGTAGACGACCCCGGGGCTCGGGCTGTAGGCGCCCCGCACGCTGTCCTCGATCGCCTTGATGATCTCGTAGCCGTGGCGCGGCTTCTCGGCCACGAGGTGCAGGATGACGAGGCGCAGGTCGCCGTGGGCGAAGAAGCGGCCGAGTTCCGAGCGGCCGCCGCGCTGTGCGTCGCCACCGTCGCCGCCGTCGCGCTGTTGGAAGCCTCGGCCGCCGCGATGGTCGCGATGCCCGTCGGCCGGACCCCGGCCGCGGCGGCCGCGGTCGTCGTCCGGCGGGCCGTCCTGGCGGTGGAAGCGGCGGTGGAAGGCGTGAAAGGGATGCATGATCGGTTCTCGTCATTTCGATATAACGAAAAAACAGATATATCTAAATTGGCGACGTCGCAAGGCCCCGATGGGGGGCGTCGGGATGGGCGACCGGCGCCGCGCCCGGAGGCTGCGGCGGCGCCCGGAGGCGGCGCGGCGGTTGCCGGTGGAGCCGCCTTGCCGCATCATGCGGCATCGTCCAGCCGCCCGGAGCACCGTCTTGGCCCGTCCCCTCGTCCTCATGCCGAACCGGATGGCACCGCTCGTGATCGAAGGGCTGGCCCGTGAGGCCGACCTCGTCAGATTGTGGGAATCCGACGATCCCGACGCCGTCCTGGCGCGCGTGGCGCCGGCGGTCGGCGCGGTCGCGGTCGGCGGTCACATCCGGGTCGACGGCCCCTATCTCGAGCGCTTCCCCAAGCTCCAGATCGTGTCGAACTTCGGGGTCGGCTACGATTCCATCGATGTCGCCTGGGCGGGCGGGCACGGCCTCCTGGTGACCAACACCCCGGGCGTGCTGGACGAGGAGGTGGCCGACACCGCCATGGGCCTCGTGCTCGCCACCGTCCGTCAGCTTCCGGCCGCCGAGCGCCATCTCAGGGCCGGCAAATGGATCGACGGGGCCTTCCCGCTCAGCCACACGCTGCGCGGCCGCACCCTCGGCATCGTGGGCCTCGGGCGCATCGGCAAGGCGGTGGCGACGCGGGCCGAGGCCTTCGGCCTCGTCGTCCGCTACCACGGCCGCAACCCCCAGCCGGACGTCGCCTATCCGTACCATCCGACGCTGCTCGGCCTCGCCGCGGCGTCCGACATCCTGGTGGTCATCACGCCCGGCGGCCCGGAGACGCGCCACCTCGTCGACGCCGCGGTGCTGGAGGCGCTCGGCCCCGACGGGATCCTGATCAACGTGGCGCGCGGTTCCGTGGTGGACGAAGCGGCCCTGATCGCAGCACTCCAGTCGAAGGCCATCCTCGGCGCCGGGCTCGACGTCTTCGACCAGGAGCCGAAGGTGCCCCAGGCGCTGCTCGACCTCGAGCATGTGGTGCTGCTGCCGCATGTGGGCTCGGCCTCGCGACACACGCGGGACGCCATGGGCCAGCTCGTGGTAGACAACATCCTGAGCTGGATGGCGGGCCGGCCGCCGCTGACGCCCGTGGCCGAGACGCCGTGGCGCGGCGGGTACAGGGCCGTCCCCGGCATGTGACGACCCGCACGAGGCACGACAGCATGGATTCGATCCGCTCCGCGACCGCCGGGCTCGGTGCGGGCCGCAGAGGCGCCGACGCTCTGCCGAAGTCGCTCGCCTCGGCGATCCTGGTCCTCGCGGCATCCCTCTGCGCCGCGCCGTCGGTCGCGGCGGCGCCCGCCGCGCCGTCCAGCGCCTGGACGCTGTCGCTCGAGGGTGCCGACCGGGCGTGCCGGCTGACCCTCCGCCCGGACGGGACCGGCCAGGGGGCGCCGGTGGCCATGCCGCCGGGCTGCCGCCGGGCCTTCCCGGCGCTCAACGGCGTCGTTTTCTGGTCGAAGGTCGGGGACGCGCTCCACCTCGACGACGCGCACGGCGAACCCCTGCTGGCCTTCGACCCCGCCGGCGCGGGCTTCCGCACCACGAGCCCCCAGGGCGAACGCCTCCTGCTGACCTCCGTCGACGGGGAGGGCCTCGCGGCCCTGGACCGGGCGGGTGCCGCGTCCCCCGCCAGGGCCGAGGTCGCGCAGGCGAGCGCCAGGGCGACGCCGGCCGGCAGACCGGCTGCCGCGGCGTCGGAGAAACCCGCCGAGGTGGCCGGCCGCTACGCGGTGCTGCGCGACAAGACGCACGACACCGGCTGCATGGTGACGCTGGACGACAAGGCGCACGGCCCCGGCGCCACGCTGAAGGCGCGGTTGGCCCCGGCCTGCCGCGACCAGGGCATCGTGATCTTCGATCCCGTGGGCTGGGCGATGGTGGCGGGCAAACTCGTGCTGACCGCCCGGAAGGGTCACACGACCGAACTCCAGACCCAGGACGACGGCTCCTGGATCAACGATCCGAAGAAGGGCAAGGCGCTGTCGTTGAAGCGGATCTGAGGCCACCCGCACAGGCCCGGGACGATCCGTGCCTCTTCCGCCGGCCTCGGTTCGCGGCCGCGGCGGCCGACGTCGCCTGCCTCAGATGGAGGCCCGAGGTCCCCGTCGCGGTGATCGGGCGACGACGCGGCGACAAGCGCGCGCGTCGCGGCCGTCCCACCACCCTCGCCGCCGCCGGCGCATGGCAGGCTGTCACCGACATGCGCCAGCTTAGATCTGTGAAATCGTTCAACGGTTTACGCCCAGACGCCGCTTCGACGTGAGCCTGACGGACTCCGGCGCACCACCTTTCCGCGCGGCTTCGGTCGAGCTGGCTCGACTCTTGCGTGAGCTCAATCGCGTCAAGATGCAGGTCGTCCGCGCTCAGTATTGGGAGGCACGATGAGACGCAGACGGGACGACATGATCATGTGAAGCGGAGTTTGAGGCCCATGAAACTCGCTGTGGCGGCAGTGGCCGGCTTATCTTTTGTTGTATCCTCAGCCCAACAGGTCTGGGCGCATGACGAGTGGAGTGATGGACAGCCCGTGCCGGGCTGGGTCAAGGCCCAATGCTGCGGGCCTTCCGATGCCCATCACTTGAGTGCAGAGCAAGTCCATGTGACGCCGGACGGCTACAAGCTCGACGGTTATGCGCGGATCATCCGCGAAGACAAGCTGTTGCCGTCGCCGGATGGAAGCTGGTGGGTGTTCTACCGTGACTACGACGACGGCTCGCAGAGCACGGTCTATTGTTTCTTCGGACCGAACCGCGGCAGCTGACGCCCGTCACGTCGGCGCGTCGGCCGGCGCGACGGCCGGCTCGGGGGCGAGGCCCAGCGCCGAGAGGGCCGGCGCCATGTGGGGCGGCACCGGGGCCGAGACCGCGATGGCCGGCCGGTTCGGGTAGAGCGGCACCGACACGGCGCGGGCCAGGAGATGCAGCGTCTCGGCCCCGTCGCCGGAGCCGTAGATGGCGTCGCCGACCAGGGGCCAGCCCCGCGCGGCGCAGTGGACGCGGATCTGGTGGGTGCGCCCGGTGCGCGGCTTCAGCTCGAGCCAGCTGCGGCGCCCCCCGCGGCCGAGCACGCGCCACTCCGTCACGGCCTCCTGGCCGGCGGGGTCGACCTGCATCCACCAGCCCCGGGACGCGTCCCGCCGGCCGAGGGCGAGGTCGATCAGCCCCGCATCGGCGTCGGGCGATCCCTCGACCACGGCCCAATAGGTCTTGTCGATCCGGCCCGCCTTGAACAGGCTGCCGAGCTTCTGCAGCGCCTTGCGGTGCCGGCCGAGGACCAGGCAGCCCGACGTGTCCCGGTCGAGCCTGTGGGCCAGGGCCGGCACGCGCGGCAGGCCGAAGCGCAACTGGTCGAAATGCGCCTCCAGGCTGTCGCCCCCCTTGGGACCCGGGTGGACGGCGAGACCGATGGGCTTGTCCAGCACCAGCATCAGGGCATCGCGATAGAGAAGGCGGGGGATGAGATCTATCGGCTGCACGGGATAAGGCTTATCGGAACCGGGACGGCGTGGCGAGCCGGGCCGCCGGTGCCGTGCGCACGGTCGACCGGTCGGCGCGGGCCGGCTCGTCGGGCCGGGCGACGCGTGACATCGGGGACAGCGGATGGCGGGGGACGACGACGGAGGCGGCACGACGAAGCCGGGCTTCCTCAAGCGCCTGTTCGGCGGCGGCGCGGCCTCCGAGCCCGATGCCCCCGCCCCGGACGCCCCGCCCGCCGCGGCGGACGCCGATGCCGTCCCGGGGCTCGATCCGATTCCGGCCATATCGCAGGTCGCACCGGATCCGGACGCATCGCGGCCCGCGCCCGCCGTGGCGGCGCCGGGCTCGCCCGAGCCCGATCCGCCCGACCCCGATCCGACGCGGGGCGGATGGTGGTCGCGCCTCAGGGGCGGCCTCTCGCGCTCCTCGTCCTCCATCAAGGAGGGCATCGTCGGCGTCTTCGCCAAGCGCAGGCTCGACGCCGCCACCCTCGACGACCTCGAGGACGTGCTCATCAGGGCGGACCTCGGCATCGCCATGGCGACCCGCATCACCGGGGCGGTGAGCGGCGGACGCTACGACAAGGGCATCGACCCGGAGGAGGTCCAGGCCATCCTGGCGCGGGAGGTCGAGGCCGTGCTGGCGCCCGTGGCGGTGCCCTTCGTGGTGGCATCCGCGCAGAAGCCCTTCGTGGTGCTGGTGGTCGGCGTCAACGGCTCGGGCAAGACCACCACCATCGGCAAGCTCGCCGCGAAGCTGACCGCCGAGGGCAAGCGGCTGACGCTCGGCGCCGGCGACACGTTCCGGGCCGCCGCCATCGAGCAATTGCGCGTCTGGGGCGAGCGCACGGCCTCTCCGGTCGTGTCGCGTCCCCAGGGCTCGGACGCCGCCGGCCTCGCCTTCGACGCCATCGCGGCGGCGCGCGAGAACGGCTCCGACGTGGTGCTGATCGACACGGCGGGCCGGCTGCAGAACCGCGCCGAGCTGATGGACGAGCTCGCCAAGGTGGTGCGCGTCGTCAAGAAGGCCGAACCCGGGGCCCCCCACGCGGTGCTGCTCGTGCTCGACGCCACGGTCGGGCAGAACGCGCTGAACCAGGTCGAGATCTTCTCCAAGGTGGCGGGCGTGACGGGTCTCGTGATGACCAAGCTCGACGGCACGGCGCGCGGCGGCATCCTGGTGGCGGTGGCGGAGCGGTTCGCGTTGCCGGTGCATTTCATCGGCGTCGGCGAGGGCATCGACGACCTCGAACCCTTCGCGGCCCGGGACTTCGCCCGCGCCATCGCGGGGCTCGACCGGTCGTCGGCGCCGTAGCGTATGCCAGTTGCTGCCGACATACGCCAGCTCAGATCTCAGAAGATGTCCAACGGCTTACGTCGAAACGCCGTTTCAGCGTAAGCCTGACGGACCCTGGCGCATGGCACTCGCGGGCGTGCACGAGTCGCAAGCTCCCGTCATGAAAAGACCGGGATAGGCGCTTTAAGGGACCGGGATACGAGGGTATGCGGACGCGTGGTGCCGCGCGCCCGGGCTGCGAAGCCCCGGACGGGGCATGGTGCCCAGATGACAGCCAGGTGACAGGCGATCCATGACGACCATCGAGGACGGTGCGACGACCGAAGCCCCTGGCGCGGCGGCGGCCCGGAGACAGCCCGGCCGGACGATCGACCCCATGCTGAAGCTGCTCCTGGAGCTCGGGCCGCTCGGCTGCTTCTTCCTCGCGTCCTGGCGCTATGGGCTGCACGTCGCCACGGGCGTGCTGATGGTCGGGGTCGTGGTGACGCTGGCGGCCTCCTACGCGCTGACGCGGCGGCTGCCGATCATGCCGGTCGTCACCGCCATCGCGGTGCTGGTGTTCGGCGCCTTGACGTTCTACTTCGACAACCCGGTCTTCATCAAGATCAAGCCGACGGTGATCAACTGCATCTTCGGCACGGCCCTGTTGGGCGGCCTCTCGTTCAACAAGCCGTTGCTCCCCATCGTGCTCGACTCGGCGCTGCACCTCGACGAGGCCGGATGGCGCAAGCTGACGTTTCGCTGGGGTGTCTTCTTCTTCGTCCTGGCGGCCCTCAATGAACTCGTCTGGCGCACACAGAGCGACGTGTTCTGGTCCGGCTTCAAGGTCTTCGGCACGATGCCCCTGACCGTCGTCTTCGCGCTCTCGCAGGTGCCGCTCATCATGCGCCATGAGCTGAAGGCGGCGACTTCGCCACAGGACGAGCATTTCTGAGACGGCCCGGACCGACGCGCGAGCGCCGCCGGCCCGCCGCCGGCACACCCAGACCTCAGGGTTTGCCGCTGCCGTCTCCGCTCGGCTCCGCGCTCCCCCTGGCCGCCCCGCCGTCGGACGGTCTGCCGGCGCCGGAACCCCGGCCGACCTCCGCGGCCTGTCCGTCGATGCCCTGCCCGGGCGGACCTTTGACGCTCAGCCCCCGGCCGGGCTGGGCCGCTCCCGCGGTGGAGCCGCCGAGACCCGTCCCGGCGACGCCGCCGTTGCCGGGCTTCGTGAGGTCTCGCGTCGTGCCGCCGCCCGGGAGCCTCGACGCCGCCCCCGCCGTGTCGGCCCCCACCGCCGTCGATGGCTGCTTCACGCTCCGGCCGCCGCCGGTCGCATCTTGGGCAAGGGCGCCCCGGCGCAGAGGGCCAGCACGGCCGCGCCGATGCATCGCAGCGCCGCCGTGCCGCACGTCACGGGCGCGGCCCGCGCGATGCCATCGCCCGGTCCATCGCGAGGGACGTCACGGGGCCTTCCCCGAGGCGATCCCGTCGAGCTTGCCGCCCGCCGCCGCCGGAGCCGTCCCGGCCGCCGGCACGGCCCCGGTGGTGCCGCTGACCACCCCGCCGTTGCCGTTGCCGCCCGTCCCCACCATGGGGCTCTTGCTCACGCCGCCGGCCGTGGAGCCGGCCGCCGGGGCTGCCGCAGCCGGAGTTCCGGCGGCGGGTCGGCCGGCGCCGAGCGTCCTGACGCCGGTCTGGCCCGTGCCGCCGGCATCGCCCTGGCCCCCGTTCGAACTCGCCGAGCCGGTGCCGCCGCTCGTGCCCCCGGTTTGGCCGCCCGGCGTCTGCGCCGCGGCGCCCGCCGCCATCGCGGCCAGAAGGGCCGCGGCGGTCATCGTCGATGTCTTGCGTCCCATGTCGCTCTCCTCGGTCGCCCGCCGTGGACCCTGAAACGCCGTGTCGGCCCGTTCCGTTGCCCGCTGGGCGGCCGGCCGCCGCGGGCCGATCCGAAACAGAGGCCAGCCGCTTGCATTCCACGTCGATCTGCGGCATGTGGAGGTCGTCGCGGACAGGCGGCACGGATGCGGGTGTAGCTCAGTGGTAGAGCACAACCTTGCCAAGGTTGGGGTCGAGGGTTCGAATCCCTTCGCCCGCTCCAGTTTCTCGGAAAATTCCCGTTTATGATCAACGGGTACGAGACTTTCCAAGGGTTTAGCGAAGTGCCTGAGGCGAAAAACGTCTAACGTTTCGTCCAACAGGTCGTATCGCTATGTCCGATTTCCTCACCCGCCGGGGTAACCTCTGGCATTTCGTCCGGCGTGTGCCCGTCGAGTTCGCGGAGATCGACAAGCGCGGCATCGTCCGCCACTCCACGCGCATCAAAATCGCCGAAGATCGGGTCGGTCGAAAGGCCGCGCGCGTTGCCGAAACACTCAACGAAGAGCTGGAATGTTTCTGGCGCGGTCTGGCCAAGGGACAGCCGGGCGGTGACGTCTCACGCTACGACGATTTGCGGCGGCGCGCCCGTTCGCTCGGCTTCGACTATGTGCCGAATAGCGAGCTGATCATGCTGTCTCAGGAGAAGCGCCTCGAACGAATCGAAGTGCTGCTCACCAAGGGGCTGACCGGTGATGCACCGGCGCGGGAAGCGGTGCTCGGCACGGCGCCGAAGCCGAGCCTGAAATTGTCGCTGCTGTTCGAGGAATATGAACGCGCCGTGCGGGACGAGACCCGCGACATGTCGTCCGATCAGATGCGGATCTGGCGCAACTCACGCATGCGAGCGGTAACGCAGCTCTGCGACCTCGTCGGCGACAAGCAGGTTGGCGAGCTGACGCAGACGGACGGGATCGACTATGCCGACTGGTGGCGCGACCGGGTCACCGAGGGCGATTGCACCGCCAAGACGGCGAACAAGGATATGGGCCATCTCAGCCGCATGCTGAAAGAGATGAGCATCCGGCGGCGCCTCAACGTACCGGACATCTTCAAGGGCCTGCATCTGCGGAACGAGGTCGAGAAGTCGCGGCAGCCCTACGAGTGCAGCTTCATCCAGACCTGGTTCCTCGGCGGCGCCCTGGCGACGCTGAACGAGGATGCGCGGTTCATGCTCTATGTGATGATAGAGACCGGGCTGCGCCCGTCGGAGATACTGAACCTGCGCGAAAAGACGATCATCCTGGCGGCGCCGATTCCGCATGTGAAGATCATGGCTGACGAGCGGCGTTTGAAGACCGAGGACTCGGCACGGGAGATTCCACTAGTCGGCGTGGCGCTGCAGGCGCTGCGCCAGCGACCTAAGGGCTTCCCGAAATACCGGGACCGGAGCACGACCGTCTCGGCGACGGTGAACGCCTTCATGGGTGAAAACGGCCTGCGCCCAACCCGAGATCACTCAGTGTATTCTCTTCGGCATAGCTTCCGCGACCGGCTGGTCGCGGCCGAAGCGCCGGACAGCCTGATCGACAATTTGATGGGGCACCGGACCTACCGGCCCAAATACGGCAAGGGCCCGTCGCTGGAGCTCAAGCTCAAATTTTTGGAGCAGATCGCATTCAGACCGCCGGACCGTCTGTAAGCCTCCAACCGCTCGCCGGCGCGGGCCTTGGCGTCCTCGGTCGCCTTCAACTCGGCCAATTCGGCCTCGAACTTCTCATACATCGGCACATGAACCTCGCCATCGAGCTCGATGAACCAAGCGAGCAGCACCAGTGCGCGTTCGATACGCTGGATCAGGGAGAGAGCTGCGGCGGTTTCGGTCATCGGACATGCGGGGCTGAGATGCCCCACCATTAGGCCGCATCGCCGCCCAGCCCGCCGCCCGAAAGTCTGACAATCGTGCCCGCTTCCTGAACCTTTCCACGCCGTGCTCAGATCAGCAGACCTATCCCCGAACCAACAAGCCTGCACCAGCCGTTCCGCCCAGATGTGAATCGGATCATGGCTTTCGGCGCAACGCGTGCTCGACCAGCGGCGTCAGCCGTGCAGCTAGGATCCGATAGCCTTCTGGCGTCAGATGATGTCCGTCGGCCTGTGCGTATCGGCCTCGGAGATCACGCATCAACGCGGTGCGGAAGAGCACGACCTTGGTCGAGCGCTCGCGCAGATGGTCAACGATCGCAGCAACATTCCCGCCATGGCCATCGTCGCCGGCGTCGTTAGTGCCAGCCTGGAGAATGACCACACGGGTGCCGGAAGGGACATCACTGTCGCGCCGCGCCAGCATGCCTGCGCTGGTATCTCCGTTGATGCCGGCATTAGTGACTCTGACGGTACGCATCCGGCCAGCACCGCAGTTTAGGGTTGCGCGTGAGGTCAGTCCTGCGGAGCGCGTGTGCGCCGCGTCAGGCCGCTTGAGCCAGGGCTGCGGTAGTTCGGTTGGCCTTCCAATTCCAGGGCAGCAGTTCGTCGAGGTGCTTGGCAGGGTGATCGGGCAGCCGAGCGAGCACGTCGGCCAGCCAAGCCTGGGGATCGACATCGTTGAGTTTGGCAGTCTCAATCAGTGTATAGATGGCGGCGGCGCGATGGCCGCCCGCGTCCGAGCCGCAGAAGGTCCAGTTCCGTCTGCCGATGGCGATCCCCCGCAACGAGCGCTCGGCCGCGTTGTTGCTCATGCAGATCCTGCCGTCGTCGAGAAAGCGGGTGAAGGCTACCCAACGGGTCAGGATGTAATTGATGGCCTTGGCAGTATCGCTCTTGGCCGAGAGCAGCCTCTGTTGCTCTTTCAGGTAGATCTCCAGCTCGAGGATGAGCGGCTTCGACTGCTGTTGGCGTTCGGCACCTCGCTCTGCTGAACTCAGGCCGTTGATGATGCGCTCGACGGCGAAGATCTCGTCGATGCGCCGCACCGCTTCGATGGCGATCGGTGCCTTCGTCAGCTTGGCGATATCGAAGAACTTGCGTCGTCCATGGCTCCAGCACGCCGCCTCGATCACGGGAGCCGGTTTGCGTCGGCCCTCGTAGAGTTCGCTGTAGCCCGCGTAGGCGTCGGCCTGCAGAATGCCGCCGTAGCTCGCCAGGTGCCCCCGTGGGTATTCCCCGGACCGGCTGCGCGAGTAGTGGAAGGCCGCGGCAGGCGGGGCGGCGCCGCCGAAGGGCCGGTCGTCACGCACGTAGGTCCACAGGCGCCCCGTGTCGGTCTTGCCCTTGGCCAGCACCGGCACCGTCGTGTCGTCGCCATGGACCCGATCCGCCGCCAGCACGTGACGCCTGATCGCCTCGACGATCGGGGCGAGCGCCACCGCGCAGGCGCCCACGCGGTCCGCCAGCGTCGAGGTGTCGATGGCGATCCCCTCGCGGGCGAAGGTGTCGCTCTGCCGGTTCAGCGGCTGGTGCAGCATGAACTTCGACACCAGCACGCTCGCCAGCAGGTTCGGGCCCGCGAAGCCACGCGGGATCGGGTGGGACGGCGCCGGCGTCTCGGTGACGCCCTCGCAGTCGCGGCACGTCATCTTCTCGCGCACGTGCTCGACGATCTTCCACCGCCGCGGCTCGCATTCGAGCGAACGCGACACGATCTCGTCGAGCTTGCGCAGGCGGGCTCCGCCGCATCTGGCGCAGGCGCAGGGCGCCGGGTACACGATCCGCTCCACCGGCAGGTGATCGGGCAAGCTCGGTCGTCGCGAGCGGGCGGGGCGCTTCTGCCTTTCCACGGCCGCCGCGGCCGGCGCCGCGATGTCGGCCTCCGCCTCGGCCGCGCCCTGGCTCTCCTCCACGTCGGCGATGGCCAGCTCGAGCTGCTCGGCCAGCAGCCTGCCGCGCTCGGAGGACGGCCCGAACTGCTCGCGGCGCAGCTTGGCGATCAGGAATTTCAGCTTCTCGGTTTCCAGCCGACGGATCAGGGCTTCGCTGCGCAGCGCCACGATCATGGCGCGAGCTTCGGCGAGGTCGGACGGGAGCTGATCGGAGGACGTCGTCACCCCCCGATCAGATCACAACCTCCTGCCGCTGCAAGCCTTTTCGCTATCCCGCCTGGCTCGGACGCCACGTCTGCTGTGGGTTCCTCCAGTCGATGCCCTCCGTCAGGTAGGCGAGCTGCGCCGGCGTGATCGGAACCGCCCCATCGCTCGCCGACGGCCAGGTGAACCGGCCCCGATCCAGCCTTTTCATGAACAGGCACCCCCCTCCGCTTGCCACCCTAACCTGCTTCGCAGGCCAGGGAACCCTGGCGCGCTCCGCCCTGGCCGTCGTGCCAGACGATCTTGATCAGGTCCGAGCGGCGGCCCCGGAACACGAACAGGTGGCCGCAGAACGGGTCGCGCCCGAGCACCTCCTGCACCAGCAGCGACAGGCCGCCGATCCCCTTGCGCATGTCGGTGTGGCCGGTGGCCAGCCACACCTTGGCGCCGCTCGGCAGGGGGATCATCGCCGATCCAGGGCGTCGAGGACGCGCCGCAGCGCGTCGCCGTCGACGTCGCGGCCCACCCGCAGGCGCCGCCCTTGCGACAGCTCGATCTCGATGAGCCCGGCCAACCGCTTTGGACGCGGTGCCACCGAGGGCGCGGGTGCCGGCAGTGTGGAAGCTGGGGCTACGATCTCGACCGGCATCAGAGCCGGCACACCGCGTCCCAGCAAACCGTCGCGCGCCAGGCGACGCCACCCGAACACCAGGCTGGCACTCACCGCGTTGCGACGGGCCACCTCGGCCACCCGCACACCCAAGACCAGCGTCTCCTCGACGATCCGGGCCTTCTCAGCGTCCGACCACTGACGCCGGCGCTCCACCCCGCTCAGAACCTCGACCCGCATCGACCTGATGACCTTTAGGCTAGCCGTAAGCCCATAAGGTCGGCCGTCAGCCCGTCATCCCGCAAGGCGGCCCTCGTCGGACGCGTACCTCTGACGTGCATCCCTTTGGCATTGAGCATGCTCTCCAGCTGCGCGGGATAGGTCTCCGCAGGCGCGACACCCTTCCCTGCCGTGCTGCTCGCCCCGAGTGCGACGATGAGTGTGTCAGCCGCTGCAGCGCCGGCGGTGAACAGCAGGAGCGGAAGCACCAGCAGCCAGAGCCGGAGGGCGGGACGTTTCAGCATGAGAACTCCTAGCCTCGATGCGCAGTCAGCCGGGGACGGCGGTGACCCGCCGGACGTGATCGTACCGAATCGGCGACGGTCCGGCCTTTCGGTAGCTATCGGGTAGCTGGCAGCTACGCCTGCGGCGGACCCAGCAGCTGCCCGAGATCGGCCATGCGCACGAACATTGCCTGTTTCGGATCGAAGGGCAGCGACTTGAAGCCCCAACGGGCGTAAAAGCCGCGCACGCCGTCATCGATCGGATGCGTGAGCACGCCCATACTGCCCAGGCTGGCCGACGCGCGCCAGGCTGTCGTGAGCGCGAAGTGTAGGAGTGACGCCGCCACGCGCTGCCCCTGATAGGCGCTATCGACCGCAAGCTGGCCGAGGAGAAAGGCGGGAATGGCTTCCGGCCGGTTACGCTGCTGGGCCTTGGGGAGAAAAGCGCGTTCGATCTGGGTGGCGCTCAGGGTGACGTAGCCGGCGATCTGGCCAGTGATCGCATCGGTGATGATGTTGATTCTGGAGATGCCGTCCCGCTGATTGGCCCAGGCATGCCGGCGGAACCAGCCGTTCATCGCCTCCCGGCCGCAGTCGAACGATGCGCGGTCGTCCGTCTCAAGCAGCGGACGTGGCGGCGTGAAGCCTGCCACCCTTACCCTTCCCAAACCGGCTTCAGTTGCATCAGCTCGGCCAACGCGGGATTTGGATCGGCGGGACCGTCCAGCCAAGCCTCGAAAGCCTCCCAATTCTGCGCGGGAATGGTCACTCTGGAACGGTTCAGAACCTCGACCTCCGCAGCTTCCATGGCTTTGCGGCGCATGAAATCGCTTAGGCTGGTATGGGCCTGCGCGGCGGCGGCCTCCAGTATAGCCCTCTCATCCGCATTGACGCGGACGCTGACGATGGACGAGGTGGACGCAGCATTACTCATGTGTATGACATTAGCATACATGGGTCTCTGAATCCAGCTTAAAGGGTCGGCAGGACGACCCTCACCGCAGGCCGCCGCTCATCGTCACCGGCGTTGGCCATCAGGCCTCGGGAGACAGGCGCGGGAACAGAGTGTCGACGGCGTCGGCAGGGAAGCGCAGCGAAACAGCGCCTTTGGGCGTGTCAGACCCCAGAAGCTTCGCGTCGAGCACATCGTTGAGCACGCGACGCGCGGTGCGCTCCCGCAGCCCGGTGATACGCGGACCGCCACTGTCCGGGCTGCATCAGGATCTCGCGGCGTTGGCCGCGGATGAGGCGCGCGGCCCAGCATCGCTTATCAGCGCTGGCCTCTTCGAGACACGCAGGTTCGATCCGCGACGAAGCTTCTAAAATGAGCACTTTGGCCGATTCGTGAAAAGCGCAAGCCGCTGATACTGAACCGCTCATCCAGTCTCTTCCGGGTGAATTGACCGATCTCCTGGCCGATCAGGTATTACAAACTTTCCTCGTCTGCCCAAGGACGCCGGCGCCGCCAATACTCCGCGCAACCTATCAGCCAGATTGCCTCTGGTGCCCCTTCCGCGCCGTTCTCAAACATTCCTATCCGCTTCTATTGGATTTAATCCGAAAGGCCCTTAACTCCTATCGGAATGTTTCCGTAAGCAGGGATCGGGCGCTGATGGTCAGTCCAGCGGAACTCGTCGAAGCGATCAGTGACGTGACCGGCGTTTCGCTGCCGACGGTGACCGACATCGATCGCAGGCTGGTGAAGGCCGATCTGCGAAGCAGAGCGGGACGCGGACGCCATGTGGCGATGACGACTACTTTGGATGCAGCCCGCCTGCTCTCGGCCATTCTGGCAAGCCCGCAAAGCAACAAAGCCGCCGATGCAGTCAGACGCTACGAGGCAACCCGAGTGGATGCGATGCGATCGAGCAACGCACTCTTTCGGGAGATCCAACTGGACGACCTCGCGACGCTGATCGCGGGGCACAGTTTTGTCGAGGGGCTTGCCGCGCTGCTTGCCTCGGCCGCCTCAGGCTCACTGCACAGCCTGCTGCGCTCGTTGCCCGACACTGCGCCGCCCCGGATCGAGATCTACGCCTTTACGCGGGCCAGCCGCGGCCGGATTCGGCTGTCCGGCCTCCCGGAGAGGAAAACAGCGAGCCTGGAATATGAGCCGCTGACAAAAGGGTTTGATGCGCCTGCCGCTGACCTTGGCGATCTGGAACAGTCGCGGCGGATCACGGAGCGAACCATCTACAGGATTGCCGCACGTCTGCGTGAGGAGGGCCGCGATGGATGACGACGGGCTGGAGTTCGCGAAAGACATGCTGCGCGGTGCCGATGACATCGCACAGTTCCTGTTCGGCGCCAGCGACCAGCGCCGCAAGGTCTACCATCTCGCCGCCACCTCAACCCTGCCGGTCTTCAAACTCGGCTCGATGATCTGCGCGCGCAGGTCCGTGCTCCTGAAGTGGGTGACCGAACAGGAAACCCGGCAAACCGGCAGAGCGCGCACACAGGTATAGGCGCATCGGAACGACCGGGAACGTCCGGCACTCGTTCGATCTCCAATTGACTCACGACCCCGAAAAAGAACAAAATAAGAACATATCTGGCGGAACTCCGCAAGGACATCGCTATGGACTGCAACGCTACTCATTAATTGAGCGCGGCTCCGCTGAGCCAGACTCAACCCGGGTTCAAGGCACGCACTCCCATCTGTCACCGCCGGAATGCCCTGCGCATCAGCGCCGGGCACTCACAGCAGCTTGGGAGGACAACATGGACCCGCATACGGTACCAAACGACGACACGTCACACGAACTCGCCGGCGACCTGCTCCGCGGTGCGGACGAGATCGCGCACTTTATCTTCGGCGACCGCGGCAGCCGCCGTAAGGTCTACTACCTCGCCGAATGCACCCGTCTGCCGGTTTTCCGGCTTGGAGCGGTCCTCTGCGCTCGGCGCTCGGTGCTCCTCCGGTGGATCGAGGGGCAGGAGCAGCAGGTGCCGACCGTGAGGCCCCGATAGGCAGATCGAGGAAGATCGGTTAGAGGCATTTGAATGGGAGCGCCTTACAAGGCGTCGCCGCATATGTCTGATGCGCTACTCGCTCGGGAAGAGTGGTTCTATGCCGCGCCAAATCGTGGGAAAGAAGCCGACCTTCCCTGAGCCGCAGTCTCAAATCCCGATGCTCAGGGCCGAGATATCACAAGCGCGCCTGTTACCGTATCACTCTGCGCCTCGCGATAGCTTGTTCACTTTCCAGTATCGGGTTGAGCTGACGAATAACAGCGCTGACTGGCTAACGATCACGCGCCGTTATTGGGAGTTCGATGACGCCGGTGAGATGATAAAAGTGGAGGCGGTAAGTGTAGGCGGGCGGGTGCTCCCGCGAATTGCTCCAGGACAGACTCACTCTTACGTGACCGCAGTGCCGTTTCACGTTCCTTTCGGCCGAATCCAGGGACACTTCAGTGCGCAGATCGAAGGCGGCGGAGAAACATTCGCTGAAGTTCAATCTCTGCGATTTGAAGCTTCCCATGATGATATCAGGGCCGGAAATCATAACCGAGCGGCGCCGATCGATCTTGCGCTGACCGCCAGCCTCAGCGACCTGACTGCCATTGGTAAGTGGACGCGCCGATCAACTAACACGTCTGGCAACGACAATCAGCCAAAGCAGCTAAGGACGGACGAGTTGGCAGTCTCGCTCGAGACCCGCCGGCACTTGGAGCGATGGATCCTCAAATCATTTTACATCCAGTATGAAGACTTTAACGAAAACAACGCGTCCCGTTCATTGGTAAAATTCTCTGATATACACTCATCTTTTCACGACGTTTTGACATCCGACGTTTTTATGCTAGAAGGAGAGGACGATTTTTATGTAATCCTTGATTACGCTCCGAATGTTCATCGCATCTTGCAGCGATCTTTAGATGGCAGGGCGGAGCGAAGGCGACGGCTCCCCTTGTTGGGCAAAGTCTCTGAAGAATTCTATTTAGCTCTTACCGCACTTCTCGAACGAGAAGGCGTGAAGGGCGTTGCTCGCGCGCGCATTCTCGATGAGATAAGACTTGTTTCATCGATTGAAGGCACAAAAATCAGCCTCTTAAACGGGATCTCCGACGGGAAGGATGCCCACACAGAGACGTCCCCAGACTGGAAAGCGACAGTTTCGAGCGTCTTTGACAGCCAGTTTTCACATCTTCCTCAGACTGACCGGGCAAAGGCCGAAGCGGTCGTCCTTGCCACGTTCAGCGGGCTTGTCGCAATCTCCCGAGTAGGTTGCAGATCGGGCTTGAACGCTCCCGGTTTTACGCTTCGTTAACCTCTGAAAGTCCGAAGCAGAACCCGAGCATCCGGTTTTGCTCGACGACGGTCCAGCCACCGGCGAAGCCGAAGCCCTTGCGCAGCCATAGCATGGCCTCGAACCCCTGGATGGAGCGCCGCGCGGTGTTGAAGCTTCGGAACCCGCCGACCTTCGGCATGGGCTTCTTCACCCGGAAGTGGTCGCTCTCGATCCCCTGCTGGAGGTGCTTGGTCACGTGGTGGACGGGGTCGCGGGACAGGAGGCTCTCCTTCCTCGCCGCCGCGATCGCGCCCGGGTAGGTGGCCGCTCCGTCCGTGCCGATCCGGTCGGGCGACAGCAGCGGGCCGTCCTTCAGCGCCTTGCGGAAGAACCGCTTGGCGGCATCGAGGTCGCGCCTGGCGGTGAGGAGTGTCAAATCGCTTGGAACCGTGACCCCTGTTTCGCGTCGAATACCGACCCCTTGGAAGACCGGGCCGAGCTTATCCACGTGGGGGCATAGGAGGGACCCGCGCCCGGAGCGCAGCGCTTTTGCGTTGCGCGAAGCGGAGGGCGTGGGAGGTGCCTGTGCGCCCACGTGGGTAAGCTCGGAGGCCGACCTCAGCTTCGTGTTTTGAAGCGCCAGCTGGTATTGCCGGTCTCAATGATGTCGCAATGGTGGGTGAGGCGATCAAGCATTGCTGTGGTCATTTTGGCGTCGCCAAAGATCTGAGGCCAATCGGCGAAGGCGAGATTGGTCGTGATCAGCAGCGAGGTGTTTTCGTAAAGCTTGCTGATGAGGTGGAACAGCAACTGGCCGCCGGGTTGACTGAAAGGCAGGTAGCCGAGTTCGTCGATGACGATGAGATCGTAGCGCAACAGGTTCTCGGCGAGGCGCCCGCTGCGGCCGGCGGACTTCTCCTGCTCGAGCAGGTTGACCAGATCGACGAGATTGAAGAAGCGCCCCCGTGCCCTGGTGCGGATCACCGCCGAGGCGACGCCGATGCAAAGGTGCGTCTTGCCGGTGCCGGTTCCACCGATGAAGATCGTGTTACGCTTGGCATCCAGGAAGGCGCCGGTCGCAAGCTCGCGGACCTGGCCTTCATCGACAGGCGTCTCCGCGAACACGAACGTGTCAAGGTCCTTGAGCACCGGGAACTTGGCGCCCCCCATGCGATAGCTGATCGAGCGGGCCTGACGATGGGTTCGCTCGGCCCGGATCAGGCTGGCGACCAGCGGATAGATCTCGTCCCGTCGGGCGAGCCCCTTGCCGGCGATCTCGTCGAAGCTGGCGCGCATGCCGTAGAGCTTGAGATCGCTCATCGCCTCCAGAATATCGTGACGTTCCATCAGGCGACCCTCCTCAGGCTGTCGTAGCGGCCGCAATCGGCCGACGGTTCGATCGTCAAGCGAAGCGCGTCCGGCGTCGTGATGCTGGGCGGTTCGGCCGGCTGGCGCTGTCGCGCCAGCACCGTCAGGATGACGGCGGCGCTCGCGAGGCCGGCCGTCAGGGCTTCGGCGCAGGCGGTCTCGACCGCCTCCAGGCCGTGGTCGAGCACGGCGCCCAGCACGGTGACGAACTGACGATCGCCGTCGGCATGGCTCTTCAGCTTGGCGCGCACCTGGGCCAAGGCCGGCGGCAGATCCCAATCCTTGAAGGGCGCCCCGTTGCGCAGGGCGCCGGGCTTCTTGAGCAGGACAGGCAGGTAATGCCAGGGATCGTAGACGACCTGGTCGCGCCGGAAGATGCGGGGATGGTCGGCGACGACCTCATCGTCGAGCAGCACCTTGATGCGCTCGGCATGGGAGCGCACCAGCACCATCCGCCCCGCGGCGCGCGCGTCGACGCTGTAGCGATTGTGATCGGCCATGATCAGGCACGTCGTGGCGGCCCGGACCGCCTTCTCGACGAAGCCGTCGAACGGTCCGCGGAGCTCCATCAGGCTGGCGCGTTCGTCTTGGAACACGTCCCAGACGGTGCGCTCCTTGAACTCCGGGTGCCGGGTCCGCCTGGCGTAGGCGATGCACTGATCTTCGAGCCACCCGTTCAACTCGGCGAGGCTCTTGACCCTCGGCTTGGGGCGGAACAGCAGATCGCGCAGCGTGCCGACCTGGTTCTCGATCTGCCCCTTCTCCCACCCGGCCGCCGGCGTGCACGCGACCGGCTCGATCAGGTGGTGCGAGCACATCTGAAGGAAGCGACGGTTGTACTGCCGCGCCTTGCCGACGAAGATGGCTTCCACTGCCGTCTTCATGTTGTCGTAGATGCCGCGCCGGCAGACCCCGCCGTAGAACGCGAATGCCTTGTCGTGAGCGTCGAAGACCAGTTCCTGGGTCTCGCGAAAGTAGGCACGCACGAACGGCATGCGGCTGTGCGACAGCTTCATATGCGCCGCCTTGATCGTCAGCGGCAGCCCCTGGAGCGTGATCGTCTCATGGCTCCAGTCGAACTGATAGGCTTCGCCCGGGGCAAAGCTCATCGGCACGAACGCCCGAACCGGAACGCGGGCCCGTTCCTCGCGCCAGAGTTTGGCGAAGCGGTGCACGCTGTCATGGGCACCGTCATATCCTTGACCGCGCAGCTCCTCGAACAGGCGCTGCGTCGAGCGGCGTTCCCGACGCGGTAACTTGGCCTCCCGCTCCAGGATCGCCGTCAGAGCCTCGACCCACTCGCCGAGCTTCGGGGCCGGCTGCACACCACGCTCGTACTTGAACTCGGTCGCCTGACCGCGAACCACCTTGCGCACCGTCGCACGCGACACCGAGAGCGTCCGGACGATCTCCTTGATGGGCCGGTGCTGCTCGAAATACGCACGCCGGATCCGGCCGATCATGTCCACGGAAATCATCCCCCTGAAACCCTTCCCGGCCAAAAGGGCCATGGAAGGGACGCTGATACCCAGCGGTCGAGGGGGTCACGATCGGACGCGAAAACCGCCCCTCAGGGGGGCACTATTGCGAGCGATTTCACAGGAATGAGCGGGGGACCGGGCCAGCCACGTTCGGGTCCCCTGACTTCTCGGCAAAGCGAATTGGTCGATATTCGGCAGATCGGAACGACAAGGCCGTTCCGCGACAGCTCTTCCCGGTCGCGGCCCAGATTGCGGTGCGACGAGTGCCGGCGCTTGAGGTGTATTGGCCGGAGGAGAGTGACGAAGCGGAACTCGATATCGAGTGGCAGTTTCGTCGCAAGCTCGACGGGCTGGCGCACCTGTCGCGGGATGACCGGCTGCACGGCGGGCGCGCGGCGCGGGCGTGGCGGCAGGCGGCCCTGAAAGCCATACAGGAGCGAAAAGTGGCGGCACGCTGTGCGGCCAAGATGCAGCGCCGCCTGCAAATGCCGATGCCGCAATGACCCGGATCACCAGCCTGCAGCCGGTGCTTGGCTGCCCTATTCAAAAAGAGGATCCCATGGCCCTCGATAATCGCAGCATCCCCCGGCAGATCGTCTATCTCGTCCTTGCAGCCCTGGCTCTGACCGTCGTGCTGGTGCTCGTGGCTTAAGCCGGGCAATGACGCGCTCAATTGAGCACGGATTTGCGTGGCCGGCCGCGGGGACGCTTAGGCGGTGCCGGCGGTGGGCCGCCGAACGGATCGGCCGGCATGCCGGCGAAGGCCGGGGCGAATGGATTGGCGTTCGTGCTGTCGCCATTGCCGTCAATGATCGAAACTTCATCCTCGCTGGTCTCTTCGCCAAGCGTCGCCATCATACCGTCGACGATCCGTACCACCTGCAGATAGGCATCTCGGGCGAGCAGCGCGGCGTAGGTCGTCGGAACGAACGCTGTCACCTTGGCCAGAACGGCCGCCAGTTCAAAGGCGAACGAAATCACGTCGATCAGGATGACGACGGCCTCGACCTTCCGATCGGAGCTCACGATCTGCTCCAGCGCCGCGACCTGGGCCAGCAGGCCAGTGTCACGCGCAACGTGATCCGGCGCGCTTGCAACCGCGTCGCGGATCGCGGCACTTCGACCCTCGACGAGGCTGGCGAGCTGTTGCTTCAGATCGGACAAACGCGCGTCTTCGGCGGCCAGCGCCTTCCCGTAGGCTGGCAACTGATCGTGCGCGCGCTGGCGCAGCTCCTTTCCTTTGCTCGCCGCCCCGCGCCGAAAGGCGTCGAGCCGGCTCCGGGCCGCTTCGGCATCACGCGCCGCCGCGTCCGCGCGGCTGCGGGCATCGCTGACCTGTTCAAGTGCGGCCTTGTGACGGACGCCGTCACCGGGCGTTCCTGAATGACCGGGGCCCGGGACGCCACCGAGCTCGCCGGAGGCAAAGGTCTGCGCCAGCTGTAGCGCCTCATCCGCTTTCACCTTGGCAGTCAGCGCGTCGGTGAGCTCACGCTGAGCCTGCTGCACCTGCGCGTCACCGGCAGACGGATCGATGTCGCTCTGCCGCAGGGACGCCACCTCCGCGGACAGGGCTGATTCCTTGCTCGTCTCTGCCATGACAGAAACCGTCGCACGCTGGATCGCAGCATCGACCTGAGCCGTCGCGGTCTGGACGAGGCTCGCATTGGTCTGAGTGTCGGCCGCGTCCAGACGGGCGTTGATGTCGGCGCCGAAGATCAGAAGCGACAGGAATACTGCCGTGAGCTGGGCAAGGCAGACCGACAGCAGAATTCGGATGGTGAGAAACAGGCCGGCTTTGATCCGGGACGCAGGGCCGCCACTGATGTCGATGCCGCCACGCTTGAGCTCAATTATACCGCTCAGATGCCAACCTGATCTAAGCACAACGTATGAGTCAATTTGCAGGATAAAGGACGCGATGAACATCGCGATCAGCACCAGTTCGGGCCGGATCTGGCCCGGCGCCGCGAACAGGCGATGGCCAATGATGGCGAACAATGCCGTCTGGTATGTCCAGCTGAACAGCATGATCTCGCCGACAGCCCGGGCATTGTCCCAGTCCTGCGGGGGGCACATGCGGAGCGTCGTCTCATCGACCGCAGCGACCTTGAGCAAGAGGCGGGTGAACGGGCCAGTCTTCGGCACCGGAAGCGCTTCGAGCATGTCCATGACCGTGCTCCGCTATGTGACAAAATCCTCGGGATAGAAATCTGCGACGGCAGGTCTCATCTCAGCACGCCAGAACTGCTGCAGCAGCCTCAACGCCCGCTCAGGATCGGTTTGCCAGTCGGGGTGGATGAAGCGCTTGTGGACGATCGGATCGCCCGCGAAGCGAACGAGGAAACAATGCTCGCCCAAGGCCGGGCCGACGATGGACGCCCAGCCTTCAATGGCCGGGGCGGGCAGGAGGCGGAACACAGCGACACGAGCGCCTAGGGAGGAGGCTGTGCCGTTGACAGCCTGTCCCGGTGCGTCGCAGCCGCCGCGAGCGGTTGAGTGGTCCATCGGACGAGCCGTCAGCCGATGTTAAATTCGGAGGCGCGAGCACTCAAGCGTAATTGCTCACGGGGTCGACATGCCGTTCAAGCTGGCAGGCTGATCGTCTCGCCTTTCAGCGTGAGGCGGATGGCGTCGATGGCGCGGACGGCGCGTCGTCGTGCGGTCTCGATGACGGACCTGGTGTCGGCGTAGAGATGAGCGCCCCACTCCTGGCGAAAGCCGTTGGTGATCTTGCGGTAGACCGCGCAGGGTCGCAGCGCGCGCTCCGACCCGTTGTTCGTGGCCTCCAGATCCCGGTTCTGGACGAAGACGAAGAGCTGGGCTCGGACCTTGAGGATCATGCGTTTGAGCTTGATCCCGGCGGGATGGGTAGGATCGAGCGCCATGATGCGGTCGAGGCGACGCTCCAGGTCGGCCTCGTAGGTTTTCAGGGTTGCGGTCTTGAGGTCTGCCCGCCGCCGCCCGATCGCGCAGGCCCGTTCGAGCAGGTCTTTCAGGCTGGGGCCCAGCACCGCGTCGCCGGCCTCGACGGCGTACTGGACGTCGCGGATCAGGTGCGCCAGGCAGACCTGATGCTCCTTCCTGGCCCATCCCGCCTGAGCGCCGAGGCGGTCCGAGGTCCAGAAGTCGGGGCGGTGATCGCCGAGGAAGGCCTCCACCACCGCCTTGGAGGGGCCTGTCGCAAATTTCCGGCGTTGACGTTTCGTTAGCCACGCCGGCCGACTTTGCCGCCTCCCATCTGGAGGCTGCCATGATCCTGTCTGCTATCGCCGCCAAGCTGAAGCGCCGGTCGAAGGACGACTTCAAGGGCCGCCACTTCGAGGCGGGGCTGATCGTCCAGGCCGTCTCGTGGTACCTGCGTTATCCGCTGAGCTATCGCGACATCGAGGAGCTGCTGCTCGAGCGTGGCCTCGAGGTCGACCATAGCACCGTGAACCGCTGGGTGCTGGCCTATGCGCCGCTGATCGAGCGCCGCCTTCGGCCGTTCCGCAAGCCCCACTGCGGGTCCATTCGCGTCGACGAGACCTACGTCCGGATCCGGGGCGAGTGGCGCTACCTGTATCGCGCCATCGACAAGCACGGCGAGGCGGTCGACTTCCTCCTCACCGCCAGGCGCGACCTCGATGCCGCCAAGCGGTTCTTCCGCAAGGCGCTGAAGGACGGCCCGCTGCTGTCGCCCGACCGGATCGGCACGGACGGAGCGGCCACCTACCCGGGCGCGATCGCGGCGGCGAGGAAGGAGAGCCTCCTGTCCCGCGACCCCGTCCACCACGTGACCAAGCACCTCCAGCAGGGGATCGAGAGCGACCACTTCCGGGTGAAGAAGCCCATGCCGAAGGTCGGCGGGTTCCGAAGCTTCAACACCGCGCGGCGCTCCATCCAGGGGTTCGAGGCCATGCTATGGCTGCGCAAGGGCTTCGGCTTCGCCGGTGGCTGGACCGTCGTCGAGCAAAACCGGATGCTCGGGTTCTGCTTCGGACTTTCAGAGGTTAACGAAGCGTAAAACCGGGAGCGTTCAAGCCCGATCTGCAACCTACTCGGGAGATTGCGACAAGCCCAGGAGGGCCGCATCACCTTCACGGCCCTTATCGGCTGGCCCGGGCGCCTGATCTGTGCTGAAGGCAGCTACATGGAGGGCGACGTTCAGCGGCGGGCCGGCATCTTCATAGGGCCCGAATTCGGCACCGTGTCGCGCCCCGACCTCGTCGCGGCGGCGCGCGAGGCGGGCGACACCGGCTTCGACGTGCTGATCGCCTGCGCGTTCAACTACGATGCCCATTCCTCGGAGTTCGAGCGGCTCGGCCGCGTCCCCGTCCTCAAGGCCCGCATGAACCCGGACCTCCACATGGGCGGCGAACTCAAGCCCACCGGCGCCGGCAATCTCTTCGTTGTCTTCGGCGAGCCCGACGTGAAGATCGAGGACGCCGGCGACGGTCTGATCCGCGTCAAGGTGTTCGGCGTCGACGTCTTCAAGCCGAAGACGGGCGAGGTGGTGTCCGAGGGCACGGACGGCATCGCGCTCTGGACGCTCGACACCGACTACAACGAGGAAAGCTTCTTCGTCCGCCACGCCTACTTCCTCGGTGCCAACGACCCCTACAAGGCCCTCAAGACGACCCTGAAGGCTGAGGTTGATGAGGAAGCCTGGGCGAGTCTCTACTCCGACGTGTCCCGCCCGTTCCCGCGGCCCCGCTCGGGCCGCATCGCGGTCAAGGTCATCAACCATCTCGGGGACGAGGTGATGAAGGTGTTCGCGGTGTGAGATGACAACGCCCTACGGGTTCAAGATCGCCGACTTTGGCGGCGAGGTCGAGGCGATCTCGAACAGGCTGGGAAGGCCGCTGTTCAAGTCAGTCACGATTTCGTGGACAGCGCCCCAGATTTGGCTCCGAGAGGAGGCTGCCCCGACCTACCTCGCGGAGGACGCGCCAGGCCATCTGTATGCCCTGGTGCGCGACCATCACCGTGCTAAGACGCGCGAAAACATCGTCTACATTGGCTTGACCAATGATCTTAGCCACCGCTTTGCGAATCATCCCAAGGCGGAGCAACTTCGTAGCATGCGAGGCACGACGTCCCTCAGCATCGGCAATCTAAATTTCCATGGCTATCGAACCGCTATTCAGAAGAGCAAGCCGGTCATCGAGGAGCTGGAGCACCTTTTGATCTGGGCGCTCAACCCTGCTTATAATGATCGCAAAATGTATTCTGTGCCGGGTGTCGGAGCGCGACCGAGCCGGGCTTGGCACATCATCTGCGATGGACATCGCTTCGCCGGACGCATGCCGCGCGAGATCGTCTATCCCTGGATGCTGATCCGACCAGGTCGTGATCGATCGAAGAAGAGCTGATATGGACTTCCGCATCGCCGACACGTTCACCGACAGCCTCGGCCGCCTGACCGGGCAGGAGCAGAAGGCGGTGAAGACGACCGCCTTCGATCTGCAGATGTATCCCGGCTCGCCCGGCCTGTCCTTCCACAAGCTCGACCGCGCGCAGGACAAGGGCTTCTGGTCCGTGCGTGTGAACGCGGACATCCGGCTCATCGTCCACCGCACGCCGCAGAGCCTGCTGCTCGCCTACGTCGACCATCACGATAAGGCCTATGGCTGGGCCGAGCGGCGGCGCATCGAGCGGCACCCGACGACGGGCGCCATGCAGACCGTTGTGATTCGCGAGCGGATCGAGGAGGTCGCCCCCGCCGCTCCGCCTCCTGCCGCGCGAGCGACCGCCCCAAAGCCGAAGCTGTTCGACAACCTGCGCAAGCTGGAGCTGATGGGGTTCGGCGTGCCGGAGGACTGGGTCGAGGACGTCCGCCGCGCCGACGAGGACACGATCTTCGACGTCATCAAGCATCTGCCCCAGGAAGCGCAGGAGGCGCTGCTCAAGCTCGCCGTCGGGGAGCGGCCGGAGCCGCCGACGCCCGTGCCGGCCGGAGCCGACCCCTTCGCCCATCCCGACGCGCAGCGCCGTTTCCGCGTGATGCACGACATCGAGGAGCTGGGGCGGGCGCTCGACGCACCCTGGGACAAGTGGGCCGTCTTCCTCCACCCCGGGCAGAAAGCGCTGGTGGAGCGGACCACCGGCGGGCCGGCCCGCGTCTCGGGCTCGGCCGGCACGGGCAAGACCGTGGTGGCGCTGCACCGCGCCGTCCACCTGGCCCGAGCCGACCCGCAGGCGCGCATCCTGCTGACGACCTTCACGCCGGGCCTGGCCCAGGCGCTCCGTGCCCGCGTCCTGACGCTCGCCGGCACCGAGCCGGCGATCCTGTCCCGCATCACCGTCAAGGCGCTGCCCGCGGTCGCCGCGGACCTCTTCGCCGAGCGGCACGGCTCCCCTCAGCTCGCGCCGGAAGCCGTGCTGCGCGAACTGCTCGCGGAAGCCGCCTCCGCTAGCGGACAGACCTTCGCTCCGGCCTTCCTGTTTGGCGAGTGGACGGACGTCGTCGACGCCTGGCAGCTCGGGTCCTGGGAGGCCTACCGCGACGTGTCGCGGCTCGGCCGCAAGACGCGGATCGGCGGCAAGCAGCGCGAGGTGCTATGGGATGTCTTCGCGCGCGTGCGGGCCGGCTTGGCCGAGCGCGGGCTCGTGACGGCGGCGGACATGTTCGGCCGGCTCACCGACGAGCTCGCGGCCGGCGCGCCGCGCCCCTTCGACGCCGTGGTGGTCGACGAGGCGCAGGACCTCGGCATACCGGAGGCGCGGTTCCTCGCCGCCCTGGCCGGCGACAGGCCGGACGGGCTGTTTTTCGCCGGCGACATCGGGCAGCGCATCTTTCAACAGGCCTTCTCCTGGAAGAGCGTCGGGCTCGACGTGCGCGGCCGCTCGGCGACGCTGCGTGTGAACTACCGCACCTCGCACCAGATCCGGCAGCAGGCTGATAGGCTGTTGCCCGCGGCTGTGTCGGACGTCGACGGCACCGCGGAAAGTCGGCGCGGGACGGTATCGATGTTCGATGGGCCTGTCGCAAATTTCCGGCGTTGACGTTTCGTTAGCCACGCCGGCCGACTTTGCCGCCTCCCATCTGGAGGCTGCCATGATCCTGTCTGCTATCGCCGCCAAGCTGAAGCGCCGGTCGAAGGACGACTTCAAGGGCCGCCACTTCGAGGCGGGGCTGATCGTCCAGGCCGTCTCGTGGTACCTGCGTTATCCGCTGAGCTATCGCGACATCGAGGAGCTGCTGCTCGAGCGTGGCCTCGAGGTCGACCATAGCACCGTGAACCGCTGGGTGCTGGCCTATGCGCCGCTGATCGAGCGCCGCCTTCGGCCGTTCCGCAAGCCCCACTGCGGGTCCATTCGCGTCGACGAGACCTACGTCCGGATCCGGGGCGAGTGGCGCTACCTGTATCGCGCCATCGACAAGCACGGCGAGGCGGTCGACTTCCTCCTCACCGCCAGGCGCGACCTCGATGCCGCCAAGCGGTTCTTCCGCAAGGCGCTGAAGGACGGCCCGCTGCTGTCGCCCGACCGGATCGGCACGGACGGAGCGGCCACCTACCCGGGCGCGATCGCGGCGGCGAGGAAGGAGAGCCTCCTGTCCCGCGACCCCGTCCACCACGTGACCAAGCACCTCCAGCAGGGGATCGAGAGCGACCACTTCCGGGTGAAGAAGCCCATGCCGAAGGTCGGCGGGTTCCGAAGCTTCAACACCGCGCGGCGCTCCATCCAGGGGTTCGAGGCCATGCTATGGCTGCGCAAGGGCTTCGGCTTCGCCGGTGGCTGGACCGTCGTCGAGCAAAACCGGATGCTCGGGTTCTGCTTCGGACTTTCAGAGGTTAACGAAGCGTAAAACCGGGAGCGTTCAAGCCCGATCTGCAACCTACTCGGGAGATTGCGACAAGCCCATCGACGTTGACCCCGGCCTGCCGCAGCAAGCCGAGAGCGAGGCGGATCGCGATCCAACCCACCAGGGCCACGACCACCACTGCTACCGGGTTGCTGCCGATCGGTGCCTTGTCGACCATCTGCCCCTCCCTGTTCCGCCTGCCGTGGGTGATCCCCTGCCCGCTTCCGGTCGCGCATCCGCAGCCAAGCGCGCCACTCCGGCGACACGATGCGGACCGTGTTGGGGGCGCTGCGCCACGCCGTAAGCCGCCACTCCTCGGACGTGAGGATGCCGAGCGCCGCGGCCTGCCGGACGGCGTTCTGCACCGTCGTGCGGGAAACGCCCGCCAGCGCCGCGATGTGGCCGATGGTGAGCCGGCACAGGCCCCGGCGCGCCACCTCGGCGGCGATCGTCGACAGCACCGCGGCCTCGGCCATGGTGAAGCGCGCGGCGAGCTGCGGCGGGAGCCAGCCCGACGACGTCCAGCGCCGGCGCCGCTCCATCTCGGCCGGCGACCTCGGCCTCGAGCCCACGTGCCGACGCGGCTCGGCCGGCTTCGGCGGGATGGTCTTCCGTGCCGCGATCTCCTCGGCGAGCTGCTGCGCCTCGCCCTCCTGCAGCGCCCCGCAGGCGAAGCCCTTCCACACGGCCGCCGCCAACTCGGCCAGCCGTCCCCGTGGCGTGCCCGGTAGGGCTCGCCTGATGTCGTCCGCGAACATGTCCCCTGCCCCAAGCTGGGGCCGTCCTGGAGGTAAAGCGAGAACATCCACAGAAACGAGCGTTTCCGTGTTGACTCCCCTTAGGGAGCTGTGAGAGCGTTGCCACTGTTGCGGAGGCGAATGCCCTCTGATGATTTCAAAGGCGCTGCCCCTGCCAGGGGGTGGCGCCTTTCTCGTTCTACGGTCCTATCCGGCCATTCCGTCTCCGCTTCGACCGCGCAGCCCATGAGTCGCGCGACTTCTCATCGAGCCTGGAAGGGGTCGCGGTGTCAAACTGGCACGGGATCGTGAGCCGCGCCTATGATGGCGCATGCCGAACCGTCGCCTGACCCCGCCCGAGATCGCCAGCTTGAACGAGCTACAGGACGTGACCGTCGCTGCGCTTCAATTCCTGGCCGGCGACGATGCGGCACTCCTCTTCGCCCTCCGGCGACGGCTCTACACCCGCCTCATGCACCTTGAGCGCGGAACGCCGATGCACCGCACGAAGCTCAAGCGGCTGAAGTGGAAGGCGCAGGAGGGTCGTTGCGCGATATGTGACAAGCCGATGGAGCAGAAGGGATCGGAGCTGGACCGCTTCAGAGCGAGCGAGGGCTACACGGAGAAAAACGCTCGGCTCGTCCATCACAAATGCCACGTCGCAGACCAACCCGCGAAGGGGTTCAGCGACGGCGGAGCCGCAAGCGGCGCCTCGCAATGAGGAAGGCTGACCATGTCCGACGAGGACGGCATTGCCCGC
Source organism: Lichenihabitans sp. (assembly GCA_965214345.1). Taxonomy (GTDB): domain Bacteria; phylum Pseudomonadota; class Alphaproteobacteria; order Rhizobiales; family Beijerinckiaceae; genus Lichenihabitans. The sequence continues at coordinate 1,255,518 of CBDCBJ010000002.1, forward strand.
GTGGCACACGCTCTGTGTGTGGCGGACGGGAATGACCCTGAGACCGAGATTACGGTCGGAACCGACGACACCGAGCCGGACAACAGCGGCATCGACTATCGCCGCACCATCACGGTTCCGGCCTGGACCACGTACGCCGGCGAGGCCCGACACATGATCGCGGCCGTGCGGATGATGGAGCTACTAGAGTAGGGCACACCAGCCCTCCGATCGCATATTCCAGCATTCAAATTTTTGTCTATGCGAAAATCTAGATTTCACCATGTCATATTTTTGAACGTTCGCGGGCTACCCACTTTTCCAGTAAGCTCTGGAGCACGTCAGACAGGTCGCGGCCATCGTCCTGCTCGAACAGGATCGCGGTCGCTTGGCGCTGTGTCGACCGCTTGAGGAAGTGGGAGAACAGCTTCCAATCGGGATCACTCCGCTTGCCGGGCGGTCGTCCGCGTGGGCGAGCAACCTTGACAACCGCCTCACGAGGTTGCCGTGCGGGCGGGCGCACGTCCACAGGTTCATCGTCGTCGGTCGCCAACGGAACGGGATCGGCAATGCTGACAGGCTCAGTCGTGGCAGGCTCCGGAGCCTCGACCTGCACCATAGCGGCCTCTGCCGGAGGGGCCTCGACCGGATCTGTGGGCTGCTCGGCTGCGGGAGGTGCCTCGTCGTCGACATGCTGCTCCTGACGGAACTGCGCCAGGGCCGCGAACTTCCCTCCCTTAGCCATCGACCATCTCCCGGCCGGCCGCCTCGTAGGCTTCCCATGCACGCGTGCCGTTGCGGTCCCCCCTCACTGCGTGAACAGGAACGCCTTCAGCTGCGGCTTTTTCGAACACCGCTAGGCGCGGCACCTCGGCGACGAACATCGGCACCCCTTGGGCTACGAGCGCGTCACGGAGCTGCTGCCCGTCGGTCCTGGGCTTCGGCGGCACCATCGTCAGCAGCACGCGGTGGCGGGTATGGGCCAAGGTGTGAAGCTTCGCGAGCGTGTGCGTCAGGCCGTCCGTCGCGACACTCTCGGGCACGGCCGGGATCACCAACATGTCGCAGTTCTCGGCGAGATCTTTGAAATCGTCATCGGTCGGGTTGCCCTCCGTGTCGATGACGACGTGCTGATAGCCGCGGATGTGATTGACCATCTGAGCGTGGCTAACGACCTTAAACGGCAATCCGTTTCCGCCGCCACGCTGGCTCCATTTCGTGGCGCTCCGGATCGCGTCCCCATCCACCAAAAGGGTTGGCGCGAGCGTCTGAAGGTAGGTCGCGAGATGGATTGCAGTGGTCGTTTTGCCAACTCCGCCCTTGTAACTCGTCACCGTGATGATCATGCCTGTGCGCCTATGTGATGATGCGCTCAAGCGCAAATTCGTACAGCCGCATTATCAGCTGTTTGCCTTTATGCAAAGTCGCATATTCAAATTTCTGGACATTCAAATTTCCAAATTTCTGTCTATGCAGAATTCCAGATTTTCGCATGCGAAGTTTCGGATTGAGAAGGGACCGGCTGTGGAGCGGTCGCCTTGCAGGCCTGACCTACGGATGAGATGTTCCGACCAAACGGCCAGGGATTGGCCAGCAGGGGAAGCCGTCTGACCCCAGCCTCGTCAAGCTCGCAGAGGTCCTTGCGCGAGAGCAGGTGCATCGTGACCACGCCGACGAGCCCGCGGCGTGAACGACCTGCGTGGAGGACGGATCAGCACGGGCCGTGACGCACAGCTTCATCTTTCCTGCTCAGGCCGGCGAACGCCGCAAGTTTTCGCATAGCAGCAGGTATGGAACCAGGGAGGGACCGCATACGCAGGGCTCGTCCTAACCCGGGTGAGGTGGGATCTCGGGTGGCGTCGTACCGGTAGATGCTCAGAGCGTCGCTGGCCGCGTGGGGGTGAGGCGGTAGACTCCGGTGCGGCGGCAAGGACCAGCTCGGCGATGGCCAAGGGACAGGCTGGAGCCTGCCCCCGGCGGGAACCGCTTGCAACTATAGCACTCTGTGCTACAATCAAATGAACGATGAGGACGCGTGCGGGTATTCAAGAACAAGCCATTCGCACGCTTCGCGCGCAAGGCGGGGCTGGATGACGAGGTGCTGCGGCAGGCGATCGATGCGGCCAAGCGTGGCTTGGTCGATGCCGATCTCGGCGGCGGCGTCATCAAGCAGCGTGTCGCGCGACAGGGTGGCGGCAAGTCGGGGGGCTTCCGGACGATCGTCCTGTTTCGCCTCGGGGAACGTGCCTTCTTCGTCCACGGCTTCGCCAAGAGCGATCTCGGCAACATCCGTGCGGACGAGCTGGCGGCCTTCCGGCTGCTGGCGTCTCACCTGCTGGCCTACGATGACGTGGCGCTCGCCACAGCCGTCGAAGCCGGCGCCTTGATGGAGATCACGAGCGATGGCTAGGCAGTACCGCAGCGACGTGATGGCCTCCATCCACGAGACGGCCGAGAACCTGCACGCGGCCGGCACCATGGACAAGCGCACCCTGCGTCAGTTCGATGAGGCCTGCCTGACGCCTGTGCGCTCCCTCACGGCGGCCGAGATCAGGGCGCTGCGCGAGCGTGAGGGCGCCAGCCAGGCGGTCTTTGCTCGCTACCTCAACGTCACCACGGGGCTGGTCAGCCAGTGGGAGAGGGGGGAGAAGCACCCGCAAGGCCCCTCGCTCAAGCTGCTCTCGCTGGTCGAGCGGGGCGGGCTGACCGCCGTGGCGTGAGCTGCAGGCGAGCCGCCGTTGCACCTCCTTGGCAGCCCTGTATCAAGAACTCGCCAAGGTGGCGACGCCGTGAGCCGACCGGCCCAGGGCCACGGGGGTAGCTCATCGTAGGCGTACGCCTCTGCGTCGTGAACACCAACAAGTCCAGCGTGCCCGACAAACCCCAACTCCGACGTTTTTAGACATCTTTCCATTCCGGCAGGGGTTGCCGTACAAAGAACGCTCATGCGGGTCGGGGGCGAAGAGGGCTCGACGACCATTGTCCGGAAAACAAGTGTTTTCCGGAAGACGTCGATCGCACTCGCAATGATTGTAGCCCGCATCGGATCTAGTGGAGATCGCCACAGATGGTGCTCCGCCGCGTAGAAGGAACCCTTTATGCGCGATTTTCGGGTTGTTGCAGCAGCCATTGGCGGACAGCTTCGGTCAACGTGCCTGACGCGGCTTGCGAGGCGTGACCACATAGGCGCTTAGGCTTCTGCATGGTCGCCGTGAACGCCCGCGCGAGCCGACTCGCCCGAAGATCCTGCTCGACTAGGAAGCCGCTCGCGACGGCGATATCCTGTGCCTTCACAAGCTGGAGAAGTGCCATGGGCGAGCGGGTTGCCATCGTTACGGCCGGCGGCAGCGGCATAGGCGCTGCCGCCGTGCGCCGCTTGGTTCAGGACGGCTTCAAGGTTTCGGTCCAGTCGTCGTCGGGCATCTGCGTGGGTGACGGCGTGACGCGGGCGGTTTGAGCGACATGGCAACCTCGACCACGGCCGCCCCTTCGCTCCCACACCGAAGCACCGGCCTCGGCCTCGCCTATGCGGCCTTCGCGGTGCTCGGGCTGGTCTGGGGCTCGAACTTCATTTTTGTGAAGTGGGCCATTCCTTATATCAGCCCGCCGCAGATTGTCCTGCTGCGCGTCCTATTCGGCTTCTTGCCGCTGCTTGCCTACGCCCTGGCGACGCGGGCGCTGCATTGGCGCGACTGGCTGCACGTCCATCACTTCGTCGTGATGGCCGTGCTCGCCACGGCGTTCTATTACATCGCCTTTGCCAAGGGGACGGCGCTGCTCCTGTCGAGCGTGGCCGGGATGCTGAGCGGTGCTATCCCGCTGTTCACTTTCCTGGCCGCCCTGGTGTTCCTGCGTGAGGAGCCAATCAATCGGCGCTCGATCGGCGGCACCCTCTTCGGGTTCCTCGGCATCCTGCTCATAGCCCGGCCTTGGAACGTAGCTGGCAGCGTGAACCTCGCGGGCGTGTTCTGGATGATCGCCGGCTCATGCAGCGTGGGCTGCTCCTTCGTCTACGCCCGCAAGTTCGTTAGCCCGCTCGGTCTTTCTCCCCTGGTGCTAACGACCTACCAGATCGGGCTGGCCCTCCTGCTGCTGCTCGCGACGACCGACCTGCACGGCCTCGGCGCAGTGTTCGGTGACACGCGGGCAGCCGTTGGGCTCGTCGTCGGCATGGGCCTGTGCGGGACCGGCCTCGCCTATATCTGCTATTACCTGATCGTCGGCCGTCTCGGTGCCGTCGCGGCCTCGGGCGCCACCTACATTCCGCCGGTTGTTGCGTTGGCGATCGGTGCGGTCCTCGTGGGCGAGCCGGTCAAGGGAACCGACGTGCTCGCCATGGTGCTGATCCTGATCGGCGTCGGGGTGCTGCAATCCGGGCGAACCGGAGGCGCTGCTGCGCAACTCTCTCGAAAATGAGCCGCCGAAACCGCGCGAAAACCTCCCTTTTTGAACGGTCGCAGCCCCTCCTCCAAGCCCTTAATGCGAAGAGGGCTGGATCGCGCGAAATGGAGGGACAAAAGAAAAGGGCTGCTCTGGATGAGCAGCCCTTCTAGCCCGTAGCCGTATTCGCCAATTGGCGGAGACGGTGGGATTCGAACCCACGGAAGCCGTTAGGCCTCATCGGATTAATCTGGCTACGGGCGGCATTCAGGCCGACGGCTTAAACCACACGCCCACGTCTCCGATGTCGAAACCCTAGCAGCTCTCGCCGGCGACTTAAAGGGAAGCCGGTTACCTTGGGGCATATGTCAAGAATTTCGTACCACGCTTCGGTCGCTGATAACGCTACCTTTTCCTGGTACGAAAATCAGGTGCACAATGCTGCGTCCAGCAATCAATATTTCTTGGCATTAAATTGCATTATTTTGTATAGAGAAAAATCGTTCATCCATGGCACCGACATGATGTTGCAGGCATCGGGCAGTTTCCGTTTGCCGCGTAGCTGGGTCGTCCTCGATGTTTCCTTGGTGACGACGGCCCTATGCGGCGCGGCGAGGGCATAGGCGACGATGAAGGGGTCCTTGCCCATCTGCTCGACCTCGGCGTCCGTGAGGTCGGGCGCATAAGCCTGGTTGATGACGCCGTTGAGCAATTGCCGGTTGGGACGCTCGTCCAGGATCAGGGCCGCCTTGGTCGCCTCGTCGTTGATCCAGGGTCCGAGCGCGCTCGTGGACCCTTTCACCTCGTTCCATATCTCCAGGGGCATCTTGATCCGCCCCGCCGCGCATTCAGCCAGCAGCCAGTCCCAGAATTGGGGGACCTGCTCGAAGCCATAATAGCTCGCTTCGGCTTCGATCAGGGTATTCGCATCAAGGAGATACAGCACTTACTGGCTCCTGATTTCTGGCATCAGGGCGCCCCGGCTGCTCTGATAGGTCCTTAGCAGTGGCTCCACGTTCGTCGTGCTCGTCCCGAGGACCTTGGCGGCCTTGGTGTGCGTGATTTGCCTGTTCCGCATGGCGTTGTCGACAAACCCTAGGAGGGCTTGGCCGAGCTTGAATTGCTTTACCACAAAATAATTAGGCCCTCCTTCCTTCTCTTTGGCTTTTTCCTTCTGACGCAACTTGATCGCCTGCCATCGGGCGGCATAATTGCTTGCCAATTGCCCATAGACGGCGGCGTTGATCCATCCCAGGCGGCTCAGACGATAGGCGACCATCGGTTCGCTGACCCGCCACGCTTGGGCGATGTGCGTGACCAGCCGGCTGGCCTGGGCAGCGTCGCCCGGCTCGAAGTCCGGCCGGCCGGCGAGGGCCTGGCCCGGCAACAGGAACTCGCTCGCCACATCGTTGCAGAACTGCTCGATGCGGCCTTGCGGCGTTGAGGCCTGGACCTCGGCGGCCGTGCCGCTGATGCCCGTCTGACCAAGCCAGATATGGGCAAGTTCGTGGATCAAGGTAAATGCATGCGCGGTTTTGGCGTCCTGGTCGTTGATAATGACGAAGGGCGCGATCGGGTCGGCGATGGCGAAGCCCCGGAAGACGCGTTCGCTGATGCTGGAATGATGCGAGCCGAGATCGCCGACCAGCAAGATGAAGACGCCGATGCGTTCGGCCCGCGCCCGCAGCTCCTTGAACAGGTCTTCCGCCGTGCCGCTGTGGCGCGGCTCGCGGCTGCGCTGATAGCCAAGCCTAGCTGCGATGTTCTCGGCGATGAACTGTACGCCCCGGGGCATGGCGACCGATGCCACGAAATCGAGGCGCGAGGCGTCGCCCTCGTCCTCCAGGATGCTTTTGACCATGTCCTGCCGGGCGCGAATATCCCGCAACAAGGCGTCCAGTTTCGCGCTCTCGCGCGGCGCGACGGCGAAAGGCAACGTCCTGAAATCCTCGCCGCGCGGCGCGACTTGCGGCGGTTCGTCAAGGTAGAAGGTAAGCAACGGGCGACGATAGGCGGCGGCGAACTTGATGAGCTGCGGGCCGGTCGGCTGCTTATGCCCTTGCTCCAGGGCCGTGAGCTTTTCGGCAGCCGTCAGGGCCACCGTTGGTTTGAAACCAAGGCGCTGCGCGGCTTCCTCAAGGGATAGGCCGGCGGATTCCCTCGCCCAGACCAGCACCTTGGGATTAATGTTCTCCCCTTTGGCCATGACCGTTTTCTGTCTAGCGTCCTATTTCCGCGCGGCTCTCGCGCTGACTGTCCAATCCCACCCGTTTCATCGTGTCCCTAAGCGTCTTGGCGCATACCCCGTAGGCGCGGGCGACCACGGGGATGGGTTCATCGGCCCGGAGCCTGGCCCGCGCCTCCTCGATCTGCTGGCCGTTCATCTTCGGCCGCCGGCCGAGGTGACGCCCGGCCGCCTTGGCGGCGGCGATGCCCTGCTCCTGGCGTCGCCTGGTGCGGCGTCGCTCGTGCGCCGCCAAGGCCGCGAACACGTCCGCCATGAGGCGACTGTCGTCGTTACGAATATCGATGCTCGGCATGGCCAGGAAGCGCAACGCCACCCCGCGCGCGGTCAGGTCGTCCATCATCATGATGATTTCGCCGGTCGAGCGGCCGAAACGGTCGAGTTCGGTCATGACCAGCTCGTCCCCGGCCACCAGCCGGGCCAGGAGCGCGTCGAGGCTGTGCCGGGCCGTGACCCCGCTTTTCTTCTCCTCAATGACCTCGGCGCAGTTCTCGCGGGCCAGGGCGATCCGCTGCCGGTCGAGGTTCTGGTCGTCGCTCGAAACCCGGGCGTAGCCGTAGCGCATTTCTTTAATGACCTTTCTTCCCACATAGTGCCCTGATTTTGCAGGGGCCGGCAAGCCGGGAAAGAAGGTACACCTTTCTCCTCCCAACGGGCCTACCTCCTGCCTGGCGGTCGCCCCGCGGCGGTCTTCGCGTAACGTCTGCATATGGAACCCACATGCCCGGGTCCTGGCTCGATCGATCGAGGGAGCGGCTCGCTCCTCTATGGAGGGTCGGCTCCTGGGGCTCATCACCGGTAATCCCCGAGGAACAGGTCGCCCATCGCCCGACGCAGCAGCACCGTGATGGCGGCACGTCGCTGGTGCTCGGACCTGTCGTGGAGCAGGTGACAACGCTGACACCAGGCGGCGAGGTTGTCGGGATCGTTATTGGCGGGGTCGTGGTCACGGTGGCACGCGGCGAGGCGCACGAGCGTCCACCGCAGCCGGTATGGTTTGCTGGGCCGAGATCCGTGGACGCCCCGCCCGTCGCGCCAAGCGTTTTCCTGCCGGTCGAACCAGCGCCCGTCGCCGACGCACAGGACGGTCTTGCCATGCGGCCGGCCGCAACCTTCACATCGGCCCTTGGCGCGGCCGAAGCGGATCGAGGCCGACAGCTGCGGCCAGTCGTCGGGGTAGAGGGCGCGATGTTGGGGGCGGATCGGCATAGCACAGTGTCAAACCAGGCTGAGAACGTCTATGATTCTACGTGCTCGTTCCGACATTGCAAGACAATATCAATCTCATATCGAGCAAAGCCAATGTATTGGTACCGTTTCGGCCACATTCACGCGCATTTTCCGCGATCATTGCGGGGGAAGGCCTTTCCATCGAGAACGTAACTGGGTCAATCGCGCATAGGCGCGGAAATCCTGCGTATATTCCGATGGACGATCCGCACCCAGAAGTGTCGATCCATGCGGATCGCGTGGTTGGCCTGCGGCCGGTCTACCTCGGCGACGACCTGTTTGCCTGTCGACCGGTCGTCGACGCCATGATGGCGATGGGCAGGTGTTTCCTGCTCACCGCCACCATGGCGCCCCACGAGGCGCTCGACGACTTCATGCGGGTGCCACGCCGCAGGAGCGCGGCATCAGACACAAGGTGGCCGGCAAGACCCTCACCTGTCGCTGGTTCGACCAGGTCCCATCGCGCGACGGCCCGGACGTCAGGGTCGTCGACCGGGTCGGCGTCACCCTCACGGGCGCCAAGGCAAAATCACCCACCAGAACGCCTTCGGGACCTCGCTCGACATCACGTGGGATGACGCCGCCAACTAGACGGACGTCCCCGTGGTCGCGTCGAAGAGCCTTTGGGCCACGTCCCTGGCTGCGCGCCGGCCGACATGGACATACCCGCGCGACGCTGCGTCCCTGAGCTCGAGAAGATCGACCGTCTCCGCCTCGCCCTCGTCGGCCGACTGGCCACGTGTCTGCCCGATCCGCCGACCGGCCTCGACGAGCGCGGCGCCATAGTCGTCGCGGGCGGCCAGAAAGTGCACCGTGACGCCGGTACCGTGGTGGATGGCGGCGGCGAGGAGGAGCGCCAGGTTGGCGGCGGTCGCCCCGGGCTGGCCCGCCAGGTGGGCATCGAGATCGGTCTTGACCCGCACGGCGGTCACGCGCTCTTCCGCCATCGCGGATGCCGTCGCGAGGGCGGCAGTGACGATCCAGGCGACGACGCCGGTCGCGCGCGCGTCGCCGCTGGTGAGCACCATGCCCAGGCGGTCGGACGGCAGTTCCACCGCGGCGGCATCGACGCCGAGCCAGTCCCCGAGCTGGGCGGCCAGCGACACGAGCGCCCTCGGGACGGCCGGGCCGCTCGCGATGACGCGTGCGCGGTCTTTGAGAGGGCCGGTCTGTTGACCACGGCGCAGAGCGGCGAGCAGCTCGTCGAGTGTGGGCAGGTGGTCGTCCGCGCGGACCAGTACGCAGTCGGACCCGTCCGCGTCCTCGTCGGCCTCGACGAGGAGTGGGAGCACCCCGGCGGGTTCGGTGATGGCCAGCCCGCGCGCGAGGACCAGCGACATGTTGGCCAGCCGCGCGGTCGGCCAGCCGGCGTCCCGGGCCTGGCGCTCGGTGACGAGCGCCACGGCACCGTCGTGATCGCGCATTGCGAGGCACGCGCCGACGGTCCGCCGGACAAATACGTCGAGCCCGTCCAGCGGGTCGGTCGAGGATCCGCTGCCGGGCCAGCGCCGGAGCTGCACCTCGGCGTCGCCGTGCGCCAGCGACGCCATCACGTCGGGTTCGACGCCGCACATCTGCCGGACCAGGTCATCGACCAGATCGTTCGATGTCGGAGGGGTCTTCGTCTTCGTGTCGTTCGATCCCGTCATGTCGTTTCTCTCTCTTTTTCGATTGGGGGTTGATCCATACTCGGATCGATGAGCTTCCTCCTCACAGTTCGCTTTCGAGACTTCTCCCAGACCGCGCCACCGCGGCCGCCACGGGGCGCCGGCGTGGTTCAGCCGATCCGCCCGACATGCCTGGCGCGCGATCAGACCCGATCCATCGCATCCTCCCCGTGCTGTCGGGCTTGCCCGTCGGCCCGTGTTCGCACCCGACCGGCGCCGTGCGGTCGCCGATCGGGTCGTCCACGCCGGTCAGCCGGTCGCGCCCCGGGCGTCGATCGCCATCTCGGCTTCGATCTCGGCCCTGATCGCGTCCAGCCTCGCCTTGCAGCTCGCGTGGAGGCTTCGGGCGTCGGCGACGTCCTGGGCCAGGGTGTCGATCGAGGCCGCCGTGCCCGCCCCCTTGAGGCGCTCCGCGATCGCGGCGAGCTGGGCGTAGGCGGCCGCATAGGTGAGGGTGGGCCTGACGGCGGCGGTGGTCTTGATGGTCATGCTGCTTCTCCTGTGATGGGCGTGGCGGTGAGGGGGACGCCGACGTGGGCCGCCACGGCCCCGTCGGCGAAGGTGAGGGTGATGCGCGCCGCGGCGAGTGCCGCGGCGCGGGTGGGCACCAGCGTGCCGTCGATGCGCGTCGCCAGGGCGAAGCCGCGCTGCAGCGTTGCATCGAGGCCGAGCGACTCGACCAGTGCCGCGAGGCGGCCGAGGTCGAGGCCGGCGTCGGTCAGATGGCGGGCCCCGTCGAGCGGCAGGGCCTCGCGCCGGCGCGCGACGTCGAGCGCGGCGGCGTCGAGCCGCGCCCCGGCCCGGGTGAGCGCCGCGGCGAGAGACGACCGCCCGTCGTCGGCCGCCTCCAACCGTCGTCGGCTTCCCGCCATGGCGACGCCGGCCAGGCGCTCCGCCTGGCGGCCGGCCTCGCCGAGGCGGAGCGGCGCCCGCTCCAGGACGTCCCCGAGCAGGCGGGGCCGCCTCGACGTCGCGGGACCGGCAGCGCTCCCCCGCGCCGGCGACACCGGCCTCGAAGCTCGCCCGCGCTGCCCCGAGGTGTGCCGCGCCCGCCGCCAGCCGGCGTTCGGCGCCCGCCACGACCCCGAGCCGGGCTGCGTCGAGACGGTGCGCGGCGTCGACGACGCGCCGCTCCGCCCCGGCCATCACCGCCGCCATGTCGGCCCGGGCGCGCCGGGCCGGCCCGGCGATGAGGCCGGCGAGGTGGGCCAGGGCCTTGCTCGGGGTGTGGCAGGACACGGCGGCGACCTCGTCGACCAGCGTCGAGTCGATCTGATGACCGAGGCCGGCGATGATCGGCACCGGGCACAGGCAGACCGCCCGAGCCACGGCCTCGGTGTCGAGGGACAGGAGGCCTGTCCGGTCGCCACCGCCGCGCACCAGCACCAGGACATCGGGCAGGGCGTCGTCCCCCGACACGGCCCGGCGCAGGGCGGCGACGAGGTCCGCCGCGGCGCGCGGGCCCTCGAAGGCGGCGATGATCGAGGTCACGGCCAGGATGCCGGCGCGCTCCCACCGGGCGAGGTCGCCGGCGATGTCGGCGTGGCCCGCCGCGCCGGCGGGATGGACCACGGCGATCCGCAGCACGTCGGCCGGTGTCGGCAGGCGCCGCTGCCGGTCGTAGAGCCGCTCGGCCTTCAGCCGCGCCCTGACCTCGTCGAGGGCACGGCGCATGAGGCTCTCGCGGAGCGCCGCCGAGAGGCCGACCACGCGACCGCCCATGCCCCACCTCGGGTGGAACTCGGGCTCGACCTCGAGGACCGCCGTCAGCCCCACGAGGTGGGCGGGATCGAGCGGCGCCCCGAGCCGGCGCGCGATGGCGTCGCGGTCGGCCGTGCGCAGGAACGCCCGCATGGTCGGCGCCGACGGGCCGCCGGCCGGGTCGACGAGCTGCAGGCTGTGCCCGTAGGGGCCGGGCTTGGCGGCCGCGACGGTCGCCTCGACCCAGCTGCGCTGCGGCATCCCGGCCGACACCGCGCCGGCGACGGCGGCGAGGTAGGCGGCGAGCGTGATGGGGGTGGAGCCGGCCGCGATCGGTCGCGGGGCGGGTGGCGCGAGCCCGGACGGGCTCATGGCGGTGCCCATCTCACCCCTCCCAGCCGTCGTCGGCGACCACGAGGTGGATCACGATCCACTCGGCGAGGGCGACGAGCCGGCCGGCGTCGCCGGACGGCGCCATCGCGCAGATCTCGGTCGCCATCTTGGGCCCGCGTGGGCCGCGGCTGTAGCGCAGCAGGGTGTGCGGGTCGCAGCCGCGCTGCCGGCACAGGGCTCGCCCGAGCGGGCTCGCCGCCACACTCGCCAGGGTGATGGGATCGAGGGCCGCCTGGATCAGGGCCTCGAAGTCCTGCGGCGTGATCCAGAAGGGCAACTCGACCGCCAGCGAGCGCGGCAGCACGCGCACGGGCGAGGCCGGGTGAGTGGATGGGGCGCTCAGCTTCGCGGCCTCCCAGGCGCTCCAGCCCTGTTCGTCGTGGACGGCGAAATCCGAGATGACGACGCTGCCGTAGCGCTGGGCGTTGAGCTTGCGCATCCTCGCCCCGACGTCCTGCGCCGTCCCCGGCTTGAAGATCGGCACGCCGAGGATGCCCCCGAGCGCCATCGTGCCGGGGCAGCCCGCCACGTAGACGTTGGTCGTCTCGGCCATGGGCCGGATGGCGGCCCAGCGCCGGCGCCACGATTCCGTATCGAACATTGCGGCGGTGTCCCCCTGCGCAGGAAGGCGCGGGCGGTTCGGCTCGGGCCTGGCGATCGTCGCGGCGAGACGGCGCCGTTTGCGCTCGCCGCCGCGGGCGGTCTCGACGGGCTCGACGATCTTCAGCGCCGCCCCCTCCGTGTCCTGTCTGCGCATCCTCTCCACTCCTCTCCTGGGGTCAGGACCTTTCCTCCCCCGCCCGGTGGTCATCTCCGTCGCCATCCGGCTCGCCAGGACGCCCGACCGTCGCCGCCCGCCGCATCGCGGGAGCCTGTCGCGCCGTTCGCCGTGCAGGGTGGACGGCGTCGTTCGCGCGCTCGGCACTTCGACGGGTCGGGGTGAATGCACGGTCCGTGGGCTCGGCGGAGCACCCCGCCTCGAGCGGCGCCGCGGCGGCTCGAATGTCATCGACCTCGGGCCAGTCGCGGCCGGCCTCGATCGTGTCGGTGGGTCGGCCATCACCACCGCCCGATTGCGGAGCGGGGGAGAGGTGTCCGATCCATCGACGCCCGCCCGCGCCGGCCACTGTCGCGGTCGCCCGGTGTGTTCCGAGGCATCGGGCACGGTCCCAAACTTGGACCAGTCCCGCTTCGGCCACCGGCCGGGGTGGTCCTGCGGGGTGCCGCGTGCCTCACCCGCGGTGGCGTGGCCGGGCCACCTCCCGCGAACCGCCCCCTTCGGGCGCGGACGATCGGGCGAAATGGACGAACCCGACCGGGGCGCGCCTGTCCGCGGCCGGCGCCTTGTCCGGGCGGGGTCGCCGCGGCACGGGGCGGTCGAGGAGGGCGGCCGCACCCGCGATGTCGGCCGCATCCGGCGCGGCGCGTCCCGCCGCCAGGGCGGGGCCGATCGCCAGCGACAGGATGCGCCTGGCTGCGCGCAGGCCGGTCTTCTCGAGGAGGTCGAGGGCGCCGTCCCCGATCTCGGCCGCGGGCAGCCCGTGGCTGGCGAGCAGCTCGGCGGAGATGCGCCGGACGACGGCCCGCGTCCCCGCCCGCCCGAGCGGCTGCACGTCGACGACGACCACGCGATCGAGCAGCGGCGCGGGCAGCCGTTCGATCGCGTTCGCCGTCAACAGCCAGATGACGTGATCGGCGCGGAGGGGCAGCCCGATGTAGTTGTCGACGAAGGCGCGGGCCGTGCCGGGCTCGAGCAGCGCCAGGAGGGCATCGAGCGGCTGAACCCCATGGTTGTATCCCGACACCTTGTCGACCTCGTCCAGCAGCATGACGGGGCTCGCCGTGCGGCCGTCCAGCAGGGCGCGGGCGATGTGGCCGGGTCCCGAGCCGCGGTAGCCGACATCGTGTCCGACGAACGGCCCCTGGTCCTTGGTGGCGCCGCCGTCGATGACCGTCAGCGCCTGGCCGAGGGCGTCGGCGATCTTCCGTGCGATGGTGGTCTTTCCCGTGCCGGGCGGCCCTACCGCCAGGACGGGCGGCACCGAGAGGGTCGATCCGGCGTGACGGGACGTCAGGGCCGCGCGCTCGACGACCTCGATCATCCGGCCGGCGTTGGGCGCCTCTGCCCTGAGCGCTTTCAGCCGCGCGATGGTGCCGTCGTCGGCGACGAGGCAGGGTCGGAAAAGCCTGCGCGGCCCCGCGTATCGGCGCAGAAAGGCAAGGCGGTCCTCGTCCTCGCGGCTGGTCGGCTCGGGTCCGTCGCCCGGGTCGGCCGGAAAGGGGTCCGGCCCGACCTGCCGGGCCAGGGTGTCGGGGTCGATCAGAGTGATGCCCCGGACAGGCGTTGCGACCATAGGCCCGTCCCAGGGCTCCGGGGCCTCGACCCTGCCGGCGTCCGATGTCGCCCCGCCACCGACGTCACCCTGACGCAGCGTGGGTCCTCCTTCGCCCTCTCCGCCGCCATGCTCCGGCGAGGCATCCTCCCCCGTGCCCTCGCCCGGCGCTCCGTCGGGCATCGCGGGTGCCACCGCATCCAACCCGACGGGCGCGGTGCCCTGCTCGCCGTCCACCCTGTTCGCTTTCTTGGCCGCCATCGCCCGCTCTCCTGGGGCCACTCCGATCGGCCCGCTCCCGGATCGCGCCGCCTCTCTCTCGTCCCCGACCGGTACGGCACCGCCCGGTGTCGCCCCGCTCGCGACGGGCGCGGGTCCGCGTCGCGAGCGGGGGCTGTCGACTGTTCGTGGGCCTGTCGCGTCCGGAATGGCGGCCTGACACGCGTCGCTCAGCCGATGCGTACGCGCGGCGTGTCCCGCATCGCGGCGGCCTCCTCGCCGGCGATCACGGCGTCGAGCATCGCCGAGACGTCGGCGCAGCGGGGGCCGCCGAGCCGCGAGACGATGCTCCGGACGATGGCCTTGCGTCCGGTGGTCACGATCTCGCCGTCCGCCGCGAGCGACGCATAGGCGAGGGCGACGAGCCGGAACTCGTCCTCTGCCCGCTCGGCGTCCAGGGCGGCGCCGATCCCTACGGCGTTGGCCCATTCGACGAACAGGCGCTGTACCTCGTCCCAGGTCTGCTCGCCCAGGGCCTCACGATCGACGGCGTCCAGTTTGGTTATTTCAGAATGGTTCGACATGTCCGTGCTCCCGAGCCCGCGCGTGATCGCCGAAAACCAGGCATCCGACGTCGAGCTCTCCTCTGGGGCTCACCGAGAACAGCTCACCCGCTTTCCCGACAAACATCTGCACGACGGCGCCGACGATCGGCGATCGTGGACGGCTCGGCCTCCGCCGCTCGGCGGATACCTCTTCGGGTCCAGCTCGACAGCGGGTGCCCTCCCAGGCCCGTGCGGTACGGGCTGCGGCGCAGCGGAAGCGACCGTGTCGACCCCCTCGCGGCCGCTGTCGCCGCAGACCGTGTCACTCTCCTATCCCTGGTCCTCGTCGACCGGTGGGGCGCCTCTTTGGAGGGCGTTGCCTCCCCCAACCCTCGACCACGGCGCGCTGCTTCGGGGTCGCATAGGCCCACCACGCGACAAAGCGCGCCGCGTCCGGCTGCCCGACTGCCGCGATGAGCGGCCCGGCGTCAGGGCCCGTGGGATTGATCAGGTTCGAGCGGGCCAATTGCGCGTAGCGCGCCCGGTCGGACTTGGGTACATCGGCGAAAACCCATCCTGTCTTCGCTGCTTTGGCCTCGTTGACATCGGCCCGAAAGAGCGCGCGCTCGGCGTCGAGCAGGCCTCGACGCAGAAACACTGCTGCCGCAGCGGCGAGTAGGACCGGCGCGATGCCGCTCCCGGTGGCCAGGGCTGTGATGATGAGTACCACCGTGCGCGCCCCATGACGCGAGCGCAGGTGTCGAATGATGCCGGCCGCGACGGCCACGGTCATGTCGTCGGCGAGTGCTGCAATCTTTGCGTCGAGGTCACCGCGACGCCGTGCCGCTTTCCGCGCACGATTAAGGCGAAGCCGCTCGGCGCGGCGCTTCTCCTGCTGGAGCAACTGGACGACCGCGGCTTGCATATGCGCGGCGAAGACATCGGCCGCGGCCTGTGCTGGCGCGGCCTCGGCAGGCCCGCTTGGCTGCGAGACTGGGCCGACACCCCGCTGACGGCGGTCGATCGCGACCTGTTCTGCTTCGAGCGGATTTGCTCGTCCGAAAACGGCTTCGAGGTTGATCGACCGGATCTTGATCGGCTTACCGGCGCGTTTGGCTTCCTCACGCAGGAGGCGGGCGAGCGGTAGATGAAGACGCGATCTTTCGTCGACCACGAGGACGGCGCTGTGACCCTTGGCTATGGTGATATGATCCTGGTCGAGACGACTCGCGAAGACGCGCCAATCGCCGCAGCTTTGCACGTAGAGGTCGTAGACCCGTGCCTTGAACGCCCGCGGGTCAGTGCCGAGCTTGCGCTCGGCCTGCTGGTGTTCGGCTTGGCTGAAGAGGGACGAGTGGGTCACCGCCTGAACAGCCGGACCCGGCAGCGCCACCCCACGCTGCGCGAGTTCCTCGACGACCCAGCGATGATGCTTACCGGGTCGCAACGGATGGCCGGCGGCGACCTCGCCGAGGCGGCTGACGAGTTCGTTCCGCCGGTAATTGTGGCTGACCGACACGAGGCGCCCATCGTCGCGCACGAGGCAGTACACGCGGTGCCGATGGTCACGAACCTTTTTGCGATGCTGAACCTCGATGAAAGGTTGAGTTGCGAGACCAAATTCCGCTTCGACGACGGCCCAGTAAGCCTCCCAGGCCTCCTCCGTGACGGCCTGCCCAGGCTCGAAATTGCCGACGGTGTGGAACCAGGTTTTCTTGGCACTGACAGTGGCGCTACGGATTGCGAGTTCCTCCATAGCTTCCGAGATGGTCGGAGTGACGCCTCGTGACGCACCGACCCGGACGACCTCATTGGTGTCGGCGCGCGCGAGGTGGCGAAGTAGACCGCCGGGCGACCGCGCTTTGGACTTGGTCATCATGGGTCGCGCACCCGTAGTACGACGCGCAGCGCGTTTCGGATGCCGGCGAGGTCGCAGAGGGCCTGTCCGAGAGCATCCCGGTCGATCGCGAGGCCGGGGGTGTTGGCCGCCCTGGCGAGCTGATTGAGATTTGAGCCGATATGCCCGAGCTGGCTCGCCAAACGGCGAAGCTCGATTGCGTCGCGGGGCGGCCCGCGGCGCAGGACCGGAAGGGCTTGGCCAGCGTCCCTGATCACTAGGGCCCGCGCGTATTGGCCGACGCTCAGGCCGTGCCTGGCAGCCTTGTCGGCCACGACGGCGGCGACCTCCGGGTCGAGGCGAAACGCGATGGCCTCGAGCGCTCTGCGCTTCTCAGATCGTGACATGCCGGCCCCCGCCGCATGTCACGATCCCGGGGTCCACGGGGGCGGAGCCCCCTGGCAAGCATGAGGGCGGTTTACCGCCCATGGCTTGCTTCTCCCTATCGGCTGTTTTGCTCAGAGACGACGTTGCGTCGACTTCAGATATCTGCTGACCTGCCGGCAGGATGGTTGGCAGGTCTACCGCTAATGCTGCTTGTAGATCGACCCCACAGGATGCCCGCAAGCGACCTGCATCCAACCTGCGCGAGGAGACTACCGTGGACGGTGACGAGACGACATTCGAGAGACGGGTGAGGGAGGCCGAAGCGGCATTGGACAGCCTTCCGGTGCCGGATCCGCCCTCGAGCAGGCAGATCATTATCGCGGCCCGGCGCAAGATCCTGGAGAAGGTCAAGTCACACGGCTGGCGTGCGGTGCACGCCACCTTCGTGGAAATCGGACACGACATCACGATCGAGACTTTCAAAGACTATGTATACAAGGGGGGATTGTCGAAGCCCGGCAGGACCGCGGAGCGGGAACGGACCAAGCGCAAAGCGCAGAAGGCCGATCATTCGCTCGAACAATCAACGATTGTTCTGGCGCCTGAGGCGACGCAGGCCACGGCAGGAGGCAAGCCGGTGGTGGCCCACAAGGTGATCTAGACGCGGACCACCGGATCAGGGTGAAGATGTGAGAGCAGCGGTCGCCCCTCCCCCTTCGCCTCCCACAATCCGAGCGAGCGTATCCGGCACACTATTGCGTTGCGCGGCCGCGCGCAGTGCCGCTTCGATCGAGACCAAATCGTAGACGATCACGGCCAGGGCGCATGAACGCGCCACGGCGGCCTCGGATGAGAGACCGGGGTCGCTCGCCATGAACGCAGCGGCATGGACATGGATCAGAGGCAAAAGCTTGTCGGGACTCAAAAGCTTGTCGGGACTCAGGTCGGTCATGGCGGAGGCTGGATGCAGGATGAGGGGACGCTCGCCGTGCAGGTCGACGGCAAGGCGTTGATGGCGGCAACGGTGGCCGGGTCGCCATCCCGTAGGGCGCCCAGAGCCCGATCCACCGTCGACCATCGCAGGGCGTTGGAGATGGCCATGACGGCCTGCTGATATGCAGCGGACCCTGAGACGAACCCCCACAGGAAAGTGGCGGCACGAGTCCCGATAGTCGGCAACTGTCGATAGATCGCTTGTCGATCCGCATCGCGCGGGATGGCTGGAAAACCTGCCTGTTCCAGTGTCAAAAGCTGATCAGGCGGCAGGGCGAGCAGCTTGGGCACGAGATGAACGACCACCGCATCGTCGGTCGGGCGTGCTGACTGCAGCGCATCGACGATGGATTTTGCCCGCTCTGTCAGGGCCGCATCGACCCTGAGCCCATCGAGAATCCGGCTTTGTTCGTTGGGCGGAGCGGATGCGATGTAGGCGGTGGCGGCCCTGAGCGCCTCGATGCGGCTCGGCAGAGGGATCCCGTCGACCTTACCGTCGAGGCGACCAGCCCATCGCATGTCGGGAGGAAGTTCTTCGGGCAGGCGCAACACGCTGATCGTGCTTGCGACGGCGTCTGTCGGGAGAACGAGCCGGGCCGCAATTTCAACCTCGGACAACCCGTCGACATCGACGTTCCGTTGCCTCGCCCCTTCGACCAAGCGGACCTCCGACGGAGTGAAGCGGTGTCCATACCCCGCGAGCAGGCCTCCCGCGATGCAGACAGCCACCCCGAGGATTACATTGAGGCCAGCGAATGTGACTGTGGTCCAGACGGGATGCGTGTAGTTGTTAATCGTCATGGACGACGCGGCGGGATCGCCGATGAGAAGGGGGATTCCCCCCCTCCTCCTATTGAGCTTCGCTGCGAGTTCCTTATAGATCATGGCACCTTAGATCAAAGTTTGATCCCAAGAGTGTGTAGCGACTCCAGAACGCGTTGGCAGTTCTTTGCAAGCCAGTTCGCAAAGTGCTCCTGTGCGTTCTCATCGAAGAGCTTGATTGCGTACTCACGCAGATGCTCTGGGACACGGTCAAATTGACCAAAGGCGATCTCGTGATAACTGAAGCCGAATGCGGCAGCCTCATCAGCCCACCGCACCCCGAGATCCGTCATCGACATGTCCACCGCACCGAGTTTGAGGAGTTCCGCCTTGGTCTTTGAACTGTCCCAATCCCGGTAGTGTGCCTCGGTCCTGCCCTGAGCCAGGACTTTGACAAGCACCGTCTTCACGCCAAGCGGCGCCAGACGACGTACGGCGCTCGCCGCATTATTTTGAACGAATGAGGAGAGCGTTAGCGGGCGAAACTGCACGAGAGGAATTTTCAATTTGGCCGCCTTAGCGGCCACATCGGAAAACATCTCGAGAATTTTCGCCTCGTCACGCGCGCCCGTGTCCAGTACATAGGCGTCGTACGCGCTGCGGAGCGCCACCGACAGCCGAGCGGCTGTGTCTGGTTCGGCGAAGTCGAGCAGCGTCGCTTCCTCGCCGAACATGGATACCATGCAACTATTTGTGGTATCGCCGTCAAAGATCTTGACGGATCGTCTGCCATCGCTGCGGAGGGCGAGAACACTCGTCGCCGCAATCGTCGATTTGGCGACTCCGCCTTTTCCCTCGAGAACGGCTATGCCGACTTTCATTGCGCCTCCTTTTCAGCGAGGCCGCACATCGCGAATGGGTCATACCTCTATGAGGCTGACCGCCTACGTCGCCACCATGTGCGCCTCCATGCACGGCCGGTTTGGCCTGCAGAGGTGTATGCCGGGCGCAGTCGTGGCTGCGAACCGTGCTTTTCGCGCGATTTTGAGGTCGGGACGATTCTCTGGATGTGAGGGCGTATGATGGAGCAAGGTGACGATATGCTCATCGAAGATGAAGTCCTCCAAACGTTTGGAGCACTCGATCCCTCATCCAGAACGCCAAGCGGTTTCCTGCAGATCGTGCGTATTCTCTACCCTGAAGACGTCATCGACCTCCCGCTAAAAGCTAGAAGTTGGGAAAGAGCCAAAAGCGCGGTTTACTCTCTCCGGCTACTCTCTTCGACGGCTATCTGTGGAGGTGATATCGAAAGGAGAACTGATCTCAGTGTGTGTCTCATTTCAGCCATTGACATGATCCTGTCAGGAAGACGCAAGCAAGATCGAACAACCAGCACCGGATACTCTCTATGCCGATATTGCTGGCGTATCGGACCGCATTTCAGCGACCGAAGAGGATACCCTGAGCGATCACCTGATGTGACGCATGCCTATTGTGGCCTACACAAACCGCAGGCCGAGCCTGTCATCGTCGGAGTGAAAGGGTCCGAGGCCAGGGTTTACCGAAAAGTATGGAACCAAAAACAGATCCAGAGGGCAAGGAAGGTGGCAAAGCTTGCGGACCGTATAGAGCGTTGGGCAATCCAGAGAGACCATCGTCTATCGCGCCGATATGGGACAGTCCGAAGTTGGTTGGCAGGATTATACATCGCGGAAAAGAGAGAAGATCTATGGCAAAAATTTGTTTCTCTTTTCTTTCCGTATATCGCTCACAGCACAGAATGGAGAGGGGCGTGTATGTCGCCGATCGAAGCCTTCTCCGTGCTCGAAAGGGACAATGATTATGAAGGCAGAGAGGAATTTCACGAGAGTGTGCGGAAAGATGTAGGGCTCTTGGCATCCCTCGTCCTTCCCATGATGCTGAGGCTTGATGTCTCTATCGAAATCGATCTGATGATCGCAAATAGGAAACGGAAGAAAAAGAGAGCGGGGTTTTTGCGCCACTCGTGGCCGAATGCTTTGGTGCCGTGATCCGGATCGAAGCTGGAGCAGAGCGACCCTCGCGGTCACATATTTCCATCAAAGGGGTGATGTGGAACGATGATTGAGATACCGGCTGAGTGACGCATCCGATCTCGGCTGAGGGGACTTCAGTGCATCGTCACACAAACGTTCGTTTGTGAGCAGGGCGGAAAGGGATGAACGCCTTCCACAAAGGGCGGGGATGACATAAAAAGATAGAGTGTCATCCGGAGGTGACGTGACATGGCAGATATCGCACTCAGCGTCGCCGACAACGGCAGGGTCGTGCTGCCCGTCGCCCTCCGTCGCCGCCTCAACGTCGTGCGCGGCGGCACACTGGTGATCCGCGAGGAGGAGGGTCGCCTCGTGCTCGAAAGCGCCGACGAGGTCATCACCCGCGCCCAGGACATCGTGCGCCGCTTCGCGCCCGATGCCACCGGCGTGGTGGACGAGCTGTCCGCCGAGCGCCGCGCCGAAGCCGAGCGAGAAGAAGGGTGACCACAGCCGTCCTCGACGCCTCAGCCGTGCTGGCGCTCCTCTTCAGCGAGCCCGGCGCCGACGTCGTCCGCCCCCGCATGCGCGGCGGCCTCATCAGTACCGTCAACCTCGCCGAGGTGCTGGCCAAGCTGGTCGACAAGGGGGTGCCGGCCGAAGATGCGGCGCGGGCCGTCGACATGCTCGGCATGGAGCCCGTGCCGCTGTCGGTCGAGCAGGCGCAGCTGTCGCCGCACTGCGCCCCGCGACACGCGCAGTCGGCTTGTCGCTCGGCGACCGCGCCTGCCTCGCCCTCGCTCGCGATCGCGGCCTGCGGTGTCGAAACCGTCCAGCCCTACGTGGATCGCTACTGAGACGAATAAATCCTCATGAGCAGTATGATCGTTCCGCAGGAAAAGGCCGCAATCTCTTCATAGCCTCACATGCTGAACAGTGGTTGGAACACAAAAAGCCCGGCCCACCCCTAAGGGCAGGCCGGGTGACTGTTGATCAATTCGCGCGTGCGCGCGAGGCTCCAAATGTGACCCGAACGAGTCGAATTACACGGACTTTGATCCTTTCACTCGCGCGTGTGCGCGAAATCATATCGCGCGTGCGCGCGAGACGAACATAGACCGCAATCCCATCAAGCTGATTTGATCAACGCCTGTTTTCGGTTCACTCGCACTCGTGTGCGAAGTCGATGTTGTCAGAGACATTCCGCGAGGTCTGCTCCGACACCGACCATGTCTGTATGGTCCTTTCCAGAAACGAAGTCAATCCAGATTTTGGAAAAATCGAAGTCGAACGAGATTTCGATCCAAAGGCGACGAAGAACACGATTTCAACCTCGATTATAGTTAACGATAAGTGGGTCCGACACATCCACCCTTTGGGTCCGTCCGGGAAGTCATGCTGCACAACCTATTCGGCGTAGCAGCATCATGACGGAGGCGGCGTAGAGGAAGGCCTTGGCGGAGCGATTGTGGTTTCCGGATCTTTCCAAAGTCTCCTGTTCCGGCTGATCCAGGCGAAGAAGCGCTCCACGACCCATCGACGTGGGTGGACCACGAAGCCGACCTGTCCGGGCGGCTTGCGGACGATCTCGACGGCGATGAGGGTGGCACCCGCCGGCCTGTCGCCTGCATATCCCGCGTCGGCTTGACGATGAACGGATAGGAGCGGCGCGACTGCTTGAGCACCGGCACGGCTCCGTCGCGATCTTCGATGTCGGCCGGTTGCGGGTCGAGCACCAGGGCGCGGCCGTCCGTGTCTACCAGGGCCTGGCGCTTGCGCCCCTTCACCTTCTTGCCCGCGTCGTAGCCTCGCGGGCCGCCGCTTCCCGTCGTCTTGACGCTTTGGCTGTCCAGCACCGCGGCGCTCGGCGAGGCTCCCCGCCCGGCCTGCTCGCAATCCAGCATGACGAGGTAGTGGTTGATCCCGGCGAACAGACCGCTGTCGCGCCATGCGCTGAAGTAGCCGTAAACCGTGCTCTTCGGAGGCAGGTCCTTCGGCAGAAGGCGCCACGCGATCCCGCCGCGCAGGACGTAGAAGATGCCGTTCACGATCTCTCGCATCGACCAGAGCCGGGGTCGGCCTAGCCGACAGGCCGGAGGTAGAAGTGTCTCGATGACGCCCCACTCGGCGTCGGTCAGATCGGTTGAGTAACGAAGTTCGTCGCGGCTATGCTGCAGGCGAGTGGTCGGGGTCCACATGACGGTTCCAGATCAGGTTTCAGCACCCTCCTGGAATCATCTCGATCCCGACCACTCAGCCCCTCATGCTATTATCGGACGGACACTTAGCGAGTTCCCGATACAGGGTCGCCGGATGGCACATCAGGAAGACGCGTGCCACCTCGCGTACGCTCTTTCCCTCTTCGATCAGTCGTCGGCCGAGCGCGACCTGATCGGCCGTCAGCGCCGTGGGGCGCCCGAAGCGTACCCCACGCTCCTGGGCGGCCCTCCTTCCCGTGCTGGTTCGCTCACCGATCAGCGAGCGTTCAAATTCAGCGATGCCGGCAAAAACGGTCAGAACCATGCGCCCGGCGGGCGAGGTGGTGTCGGCCCAAGGCTCGGCGATGGACCTGAGGCCGGCGCTGGCCTCCCGAAGCCGCTCGGCGATATCGAGGAGGTCGCGGGTCGAGCGCGCCAGGCGGTCGAGGCGGGTCACCACGACGACGTCGCCGTCCCGGAGTTGCTCCAGCATGCGGGCGAGTTCCGGCCGGTCGCGCTTCGCCCCCGACGCCTTCTCCTGAAAAATCCGCTTGCACCCAGCCTCCGTCAACGCCGTGCGCTGCAGAGTGAGGTCCTGGTCGTCGGTCGAGACACGAGCGTAGCCGGTCAACATGGATCCACCCCGGGCGAGGGCGCCGGGAGGCCGACGCATGTCGCAGAACCTACCGCAAAACTAAAACGTTTTGCGACAATCTTTTGCGACCACCTCTCACCTCGACGCCAACCCGCATTGGGGCGTTGTCGCAAAACTTAGAAGTTTTGCGACAAGGCGCGTATGGAACGTTCGGGTTCGAGGGCGTGGAGGCCGGCTGCTGTCGACCCATCCCGGGCATAGAAGGGCGGAAACGGCTTGCCCTGAAGCAGCCGTTCGGAAATCGGGAGAGGGGCATCGGCGCGTCACAAGCGCTGGGCACCGATCGTCTACGTCAATCGGCGCACAAGGTCGATCTCATCCAACAAACCATTGGCGAACCGTCTGGCGCCCGTGGATTGATCTCGCTCGCGCGTGCCGAGCGCGGCAAGGAACTGCAGAACGGTGGAAGGCTTGGCGCGGACGAGCGTGGAGCCCTCCGTCGGAAGCGTGAACTGAGGCTGCCCCGCTTCGGGCCTGAGGATCGGCATGGGTGTCCCCGGTTCAGACGTGGGTGCGGGCGCGCCCACGGGAGGCCGCACGTTTCGGCGGTTCGGGCGCGTCGCAGCCGCCATCAGAACTCGGCCCAATCGGCGTCAGCCGCCGGTGCGGGGGCGCGGGCTGCGCCGCCGCGGCCCACGCTCTTCAGCATGCCGACGGGTCGCTTTGCTATTTTCACCGGTGCCGGGGCCCGCCGCAGGGCCGTAGGCGCTGGGGCGCCATAGCCGTCGCCGAGCTGGAAACGACCAACGAGGCTCGACAGCTCCTCCGTCTCTCGCGAGAGAGCATGGCTGGCGGCGGTGGATTCCTCGACCATCGCGGCGTTCTGCTGCGTCACCTGGTCCATCTGGTTAACGGCTGTGTTCACTTGGTCGAGGCCGCTGGCCTGCTCTTGCGCCGACGCCGCGATGTCGGCCACGATGTCGTTGACCTCTTTCACCTGCGCTATAATCCGCTCCAGTGCCTTGCCGGTCTGGGCGACGAGATCCACGCCGAGGTCGACCTGCTGGCTCGATGCCGAGATCAGCGTCTTGATCTCCTTGGCGGCCTCGGCCGAACGTTGTGCCAGTGCCCGGACTTCGGACGCCACGACCGCGAAGCCACGTCCCGCCTCGCCGGCCCTGGCTGCCTCGACGCCGGCATTCAGCGCCAGAAGGTTTGTCTGGAAGGCGATCTCATCGATGACGCCGATGATGTTGCCGATCTTGTCGGAGGAAGCTTCGATGCCACTCATGGCCTCGACCGCTTGGCGGACAACCTGCCCCGAATGTTCGGCCGCCTGTCTGGTCTGACCGACTACGTCGCGCGCGTGTTTCGAGCCTTCCGCCGTTTTGCGCACCGTGGCGGTGATCTCATCGAGCGCAGCCGCTGTCTCCTCTAAGCTGGCGGCCTGCTGTTCGGTGCGGCGCGAAAGGTCGTCAGAAGCGGATGAGATCTCGCCAGTGCCAGAGCGGATCGCCGACGTGCTGCTCGCCACAGTCTTCATGGTGTCTTGAAGCTTTTGCATTGCACTGTTGAAGTCTTTGCGGAGCTGATCATATTCGGTAGCGAAAGTTTCGTTCAAGCGGAAAACGAGCTCCCCGTTCGATAGGTGTTCCAATCCTTGAGCGAGCGATTGCACGACTTGCACCTGTTCCCTGGCCGACTGTGTGCGTTTCGCTTCAACTTGCCGACGCTCTTCCTCGGTGAGACCCGTGAGCCGTTTCTGCTCAGCTTCGCTGGCGGCGAGGTTCAGCGCGTTCTGCTTGAACACCTGGACCGCCTGGGCCATTGGCCCCAATTCGTCCTTGCGCTCGGTCCCGGCGATGTCGATGGACATGTCTCCGCTGGCGAGCTGGTTCATGGTACTGGCCAAGGCGCGCAGTGGGCGCGAGACCCATGCCGTTATGGCGAAATAGGCAAGGGCCATGACGATCGCGAGGCCGCCGAGCACGGCGACGTAGGTTGTCATGATCGTGCCATTGGTGACCTCGGTGAGGCCGGTGTCGATTTTGTTGAGTTCGGCCAGGGCATCATCGCCGAGCCTCTTCATCTCTTCTGTCAGCGGCTTGAAAACCGGTCGGCAGACGGCGAGGTATTCCTTGGACGCTTGGGCCATCGCTTCTGCAGATGTACCCTGGGCGGTCTCGATCGTCTTAGCGCATGTGTGGTCGATTGCAGCGGTGCCTCGATCGATTGCCGCAGTGATGGATTGAGCCTGCTCGGGCACAAGCTCCTTCACCTTGCTCAAACCGCTGACGAAAGCCTCACGCGCCGTCTTGAGGTCGTCGGTCGCGACCCGGTTCCCATCATCCGTCGTGGATAAGACGAGATCGGCGATTGCCAAAGCCGCTTGATTCGCGGCACGAGCGGCCTGCCTGATCTCCAGGGCGGCAGTACCCTGGTGTTCAACGGCAGCACTATAAGCGTCGTCGATGACGTGCATTTTCCCCGTCGAATACACGACCGACCCGATGGAGAGGGCACCAAAAAGGCCCAGGATCAGGGCGAATTTGCCGACGACCGAAATGTTCTTTATCGCAAGCATTGCCCTATCCTATTCCCTAATCCTGCTCGATAATGATTTTGAACGGTTAACAGATCACTAAGCTTAACTGAAAGTGAGATGATGTTGCAGTTATCGGACAATTCCTGTAAGGAATATAATTGGTCATTTTTGGTTCCAACCCAAAAATATATTCACAATTATGGTGGTTTAAATTATAAATATTTTAAATATAATTATTGGAAATTTTAGCTAATTAATATCAAACGTATTCGCATATGGATAAGATCCATTTCTTTTGTCCTTTCTATCTTGTGGAAGCAATTGTTTTCGGCGCCGATCGGCATCGGGACCCCACGCCGATACACACCCATTCTTGGACCGACCACTTTCGCGACTGGCGCAGTCATTGGAGCAAGAAGACTGGAGAAATATAACACGCTGACCCACTTCGCTTGTACCATCATCGATTGGAGACGGTGCCTACCAGGATAGGCTTTTAGCTCGGGCGAATCAGCAAATCGGCATTTAGACGGCGGTAGGCCCTCACCTCGCGTAGCAGCGATAGATCGCCTTCGGCCAGATACTTTTTCTCCAGATAATCGAGAATTGTGTGACGCTGCTCGGGCTCCGCCTGCTCCATCAGATGAGCTAGATGTCGACCGGGTTTGTTCCGACGGGGGGGATCAGACGTCATTGAGTTCCTCTCCGAACAGCGCCGCACTTGCATCTCCGGTCGCGCGGCGCCCACATGATGTTTTGCGCACAGCGCCTGATAGTCGGCTGCGTTCGTCATGCCATCCCTGTCGGGTCTCAGCAACCAGAACGAGCGTAGCTATAAGCGCATATCGCCATTGGCCTGGAGTTCCCTCAGCATGAGACTGTGGAATTGTCCGGTTCCGTGGCTCTTGCTCACTTTGCGTGGATCATGCGGCGAGAACCATGCGGCGCTGGAGCAGATCGAGTCCTGCTCGTCCGTAGCTTTGGCGCTTGATGAGCTTGAGGCGGTTGATCTGGCCTTCGGCTTGGCCGCTGCTCCAGGGTTCAGTCAGGGCGGCCCTGATCGCGGTCCCGTCGCCGTCCAGTCCCGAGGCGAAAGTCGCGATGGCGGGCGCGCTGCAGGCCTTCGCGCTCGCGATCCAGGCTCCGAGTTCAGCGACGGCATCGCGGCCCGCGGTCGCCGTCCTGCCCACGCCCGAAGCGCGCACGAGCGCCGTGAAGCGGCGCACCAGATCGGCGACGGCGCTGGCCGGCGGGTCCCGCTCCACGCGAGCCACCACGGCCGCCGCGGCAGCATCCAGGGCCGAGATCGGCTGGACCAGCAGCCACGCGAGTTGCCGCGCGCTCGGTAAGGACGGCTCCGCCGCTGGCGGCTCCGGGGTCAGCATGATTTCGCCTCGGGGCTTGCGCCCCGACCGGGTCGGCTTTGTCCGCCGCTCGGCGACGAAGCGGTGCACCTGCCGGCTCGTGCCGGGATAGCCGCGTTCCCGGATCTCGCGCCAGAGCGCCATGGCGTTCTCGCAACCTTCGCCGATCCGACCCAGGAGATAGTCGACGTGCGGATCGAGCAAGCTCGAACCCGGACCATGAGGCAGCCGCGCCGGGAAGGTGTCGGCGACCGCGTACTTGCGCACGGTGGCGCGCGCCAGGCCCATGGTGCGGGCGATGCCGAGCAGCGTCTCTCCATCGGTGCGCCGGTGCCGCACCTCATCGTAGACCGCCTTCCACCGCGCCCGGCTTTCGGCACCCGCCTCGCGTTCCGACCCGCTGCGCGAGAAAGCACGCTCTCGCCGGGGCGCAGGAGGTGCCGATGGGGTGACGGTTGACAGGCGTCGGAGCCGCGCATGAGCGCCGTGAAGCCAGCGCTCGACGGCCTGACGCATGTTGGCGAGCAGGTGCCAGCGGTCGGCCACCTGCAGGGCCTGGGGAGCGCCGAGGCTGGCGCCGCGGGCGTATTCGGTCGAGCGGTCCCTGGCCACGACCCTGATGCCGGGCCGTTTCTCGAGCCAGGCGGCCAACGTCGCCGCGGTGCGGTCCGGGAGAAGGTCGACGACGCGGTGCCGGTCCAGGTCAACCACGATCGTGCCGTAGCTGCAGCCCTTCCTCATGGCCCAGTCGTCGACGCCGACGTGGACGGGGGTCGGCGCCTCCGGCATCGGCATGGCTCTGACCAGCCGCAGCACGGTGGCGCGGCTCGCTGGCATGCGCAGGTGCTTCAAGAGCCGCGCCCCGGGAGCGCCACCGCAGAGGATGCCGACCCGCCCCTGCGTTTCGGCCAGTCGCCGCGTGCGCCGGGCACGAGACCCGAGGAGATCCGACATCGGCTCGGCGAAGGTGCGGCGGGAGCAGCACGGGTTGGAGCAATAAAAGCGTCGAACCTCAATGCTCAGCGTCGTCTGCGAGATGGAGATCGGCAGATCGGCCGGGCGGCGGTGGTAGCGGCTGTGGACGGATCGGCTCGCTTGGCCGCACTCGGGACACCGGCCGACTTCCCCGTCCGGATGGACATCGATCGTGAGGTGGTTCGAGCGCTGCTCGACGCAGCTACCGATGCGGCACTGGGGCGATGGCAAACGGGATGGGCATACCTCCCACGATGGGAAGCTCAGCCTCAGCCGTCACCGACCCGGGTCAATCGGCCGCCATCCATGCAAAGTAAGCAAGAGCCAGGTGCGGTTCATGTCAGCAGGTCGAGGGCCTTCACCACGCGGCTTCTGACCCACCGAAGCGGCTGCGCTGAGCTCGGCAGTAGCCACGCCATAGTCCCTGGCGTGACGTACACCGAGGCTCCTACCACAATGATGCAGCCAAGGGCGAGCACCCTTGTGGGGCGTCCTTTGCGATCGAGCCGGCAATCCTGAAGATTATCAAAAGTGTCCAGCGACCAATTATGAACGTTTTGTGGCGGAACCCTGGATAGCCCTGCTGTGTTCCGATAGCACATGCACCTCGTCGTGGAGGACCTGCCATTATCGGATCCATGCGGTTCGAGCTTGGAGGAAGCAGTCCGGTTCCTTCGGGAACGTGGGCGG
The DNA here is from genome assembly GCA_965214345.1 of Lichenihabitans sp. GTDB lineage: Bacteria > Pseudomonadota > Alphaproteobacteria > Rhizobiales > Beijerinckiaceae > Lichenihabitans. Next base: position 1,284,568 of record CBDCBJ010000002.1, read on the forward strand.
TGCTGTAGGACCACCGAACCGCCCTCGTGGTCGACGTTTCGGCGGCTCCTCGCTGAATCGGCCACGTGGACTCCCAGCATGTCAGATATCTCTCCCGTCACGCCGCACGGACCGCGCTCGCTCGGTGGCGGTGACGCTCCGAACTTCAGCCCGGTGTCGCCGGCCGATGACGCCCGCACGATCCTCGTGAACAACGTGTCTTGGGGCGGCGTGCTCGCGGGTGTCGTCGCCGGACTGGTGACTCAGCTCATCCTCAACCTGATCGGCATCGGCATCGGCGCTTCGACGCTCAATCCGATGACCAACGACAACCCGTCGGCCAGTGGTTTCTCCATCGGTGCCGGCATTTGGTGGGCCCTGTCGGGCATCATCGCAGCCTTCGTCGGCGGCTATATCGCCAGCCGCTTGTCCGGCCGCCCCAAGGCTTCTACAGGCGCTTGGCACGGCCTGACGTCTTGGGCGCTTACCACACTGGTCATCTTCTACCTGCTCACCACGGCGGTCGGCGGCCTCATCGGCGGGGCGTTCAATACGGTCAGCGGCGCCATCGGCGGGGTGGGCCATGCTGTTGGCTCCGCCGCCCAAACGGCCGTCCCGGTGCTGTCGCAGGGTACCGACCCGGTCGCCGCCATGCAGCAGGCACTGTCCGCCCCGGCTGCCAACGACCCGGGCAACATGAAGGACGCCACGACGTCCCTGGCCAAGGCTTTGGTGACGGGCGATGACGCCCAGGTTGCCGATGCCCGCGAGAAGGTCGCCCAGGCGATGTCCAAGCAGCAGAACATCTCGATCGACCAGGCCCGGGCCCGCGTCTCCGCCTACGAGACCCAGTTCCGGGACAAAGCAGCTCAGGCGAAGCAGCAGGCCGAGCAGGCTGCGGACGTCGCCGCCAAGACCGTTTCGCGCGGCGCGCTGCTGGGCAGCCTCGCTCTGATCCTCGGTGCCATCGCCGCCTGGTTCGGTGGCAAGGCCGGCACTGTGGATCCCACCGTCACAGCGCAGTTCATCCGCAACGTCCGCGTTCGAGGCACCCCCGCGACGTGACACGACGGACGATCCGCGTCGTCTCGACCAGCGGCTCCGGCCACTGGTCTCGTCCGACGAGCGAACCACGATAGCGCCTCACAGTTTCAGTCCGAGCATACAAACCAAGCCGATGCCCCTTCAGGAGAACATCATGACCAAGCAGACCATCACCGCTGTTTTCGACACCCGAGACCATGCCGAGAGCGCCTCCGTGTCGCTGCGGCAGGTCGGCATCCCGGCCGCTGACGTCGTCTTGTCGCCCGAGAACGCCCGCGACGAGATGAGCGGCGGATCAGGTCGGGCCGACTATGCCGAGCCGAAGGCGACAGGCTTCATGGCCTCGCTCGAGAACCTGTTCGGCGGCTACGAGGACCGGGATACCTACGCCGAGGGCGTGCGTCGCGGCGGCACCCTGCTGACCGCCCACGTCGATGAGGGCCATATCGATCAGGCCATATCGCTGCTGGAGCAGCATGGCGCCGTCGACTTGGAGGAGCGCGAGGAGACCTGGCGCAGCGAGGGCTGGACGGGCGGCTCGGCTGGTGACGCGATGGTGGCAACAGGCGTCGCCGGCGCGGGCGCCGCGGGCCTGGCGATGACTGGCACCGCGCCCGCCGCGACGGTCGTGACGACCGAGACGCTCACGACGGCGCCGGTCTCGAAGGCGGCGCCGACCCTAGCGCGGACGGCGGCCACCGCCGGCAAGGACGATGTCCTGCAGGTCGTCGAGGAGCGCCTCAACGTCGGCAAGCGCGCGGTCAATCGGGGCAAGGTTCGGCTACACAGCTACGTCGTCGAAAACCAGATTTCGGAGGACGTCACGCTGCGTGACGAGACGGTCACGGTTGACCGTCGTGTGGTGGACCGTCCTGTCACGGCGCTCGGGGCCGACGCGTTCCAGGAGCGCACGATCGAGATGGAAGAGATCGACGAGGAGGCTGTCGTCGGCAAGACGGCCCGCGTCGTCGAGGAGATCGGCATCCGCAAGGAGTCGACAGAGCGTACCGAGACGATCCGTGACACGGTGCGCAGCACCAAGGTCGACATCGAGGACGGCCGCGGCATCTCGACCACCGGCGGCGTTGGCGGCCTCGTCTCCAAGCTCGTCGCGGGCATGGAGGTCGTGGGTTCCGACGGGACGCACGTCGGGATCATCGATCGCCTCGACGGGGACATGATGAAGCTGAAGCGCATGGACCCTGCTTCGGGCGGCCAGCATCACCTTCTGCCAACTGACTTGGTGAAGTCAGTCGAGGGAAAGGCGATGCTCAGCATCGCGGCTACCGAGGCCATGAAGCGCTGGAAGGCGGCCTGATCCAGCCCCGGTCCCCGGAGCAATTCCGGGGATTGGGGACGATGCGGCCGGGTTCGAACCTCTGGCAGCACAACGTCTCTCGCGAGCATCGAACCCCGACCATGGTCGACATGCCAGCAGTCTCCGTTGAGGAGCCACGCACAGTCCGCGATAGAGAGGTCGGCTTGGCTCTCATCGATAGCGGAGGAATCTCCGCATCTCCGATCGCGGTGCGCGAGAGCAGCGAAATCATCCCTTTGCTCGAAGAAACTCTGACGGTCTCAAAACTACGTAGGCAGACCGGCAGCGTCAGGATCTCGACCCATGTCGAAGTCGTTGAGGAGACTGTCGTTGTCGAGCTGGATCGATATCGCGTCGATGTCACTCGCGTGCCGATAGGGCGCGTCGTCGCCGAGGCGCCGCTCGCTCGAGCCGAGGGCGACACGACCATCGTGCCAGTGATCGAAGAGCGTTTCGTTGTCGTGAAGCAGCTCTTTCTCAAGGAGGAACTCCACATCCGCCACGTCGTCGTGCGGGAGGTGAAGCGCGAGTCCATCACCTTACGGCGGCAGCGCGCCACCGTGGAGCGGCACGACGGAGTAGCCAAGTAGACGCCTGTGGCCTTGGCCGCGGTCTTGTGACGTCCTCAATGTTGATAGGCGCTCAAGGTGGATCCCTCTTTTGGACGAGTTCAACCATCTGAAATCTAAGCCGAAACCAGGAAGCAGCCGGGGTCCTGGTTTGCTCTGCGGTTTCACCGCCGTAGTCTCACTTCTGAGGGGGTCCGCGTTGGGCGCCTATCAACACTCAGGTGATCGTCGTCGAGTTCCACAGAGGCGGCCAAGACCTGCTACGAAGACCCAGACTACCAGGAAGCTTGACGGGTGGCATTCCGCGCGGCGCCGTGCGAACCCTTGAGCCTGCAAGACGATCTTGAGTAGCTGACAGGGCCATGGCTGCCTGAAGACAGTGCCGCTCCATCGACAATCTGCACCCATGCGCCCCTCCCGCGCCGTAAGCTGATGCCAGCCCCATGAACGTCCTGATCGTCTACGCCCACCCCGAGCCCCAGTCGTTCAACGGTGCCCTGAAGGATAGGGCCGTCGAGGTCTTGTCCGCCGCCGGCCACGCGGTGACCGTCAGTGACCTCTACCTCATGAGGTTCGACCCAGTGACAGGACCGGGCGACTTCGAGGGCGAGCGCGCCGATCCCGACTTCATATCGATCCCCCGGGAACAGACCCGTGCCGTCGAGACGGGGACGCTCGCGCCCGACATCGCGGACGAACAAAAGAAGCTGGCAGCCGCCGACTTACTGATCCTCCAGTTCCCCGTCTGGTGGTTCGCCATGCCTGCAATCATGAAGGGCTGGGCGGACCGCGTGTTCGCCCGCGGCTTCGCCTACCTGCCAGGCCGCAAGTACGACACGGGCATGTTCAAGGGAAAACTTGCCTTGGTCTCGGCGACCACGGGTACCTCGGCCGACACCTACGCGCCCGACGGCATCGACGGAGATATCCTGTCTGTGCTCTGGCCCATCCACAACGGGCTCCTACGCTACAGTGGTTTCGACGTCCTGCCGCCGTTCGTCGCCTACATGCCGGGCCGGATGGGCGACGACGGACGCAAGGCCCAACTGGACGCCTACGCCAAGCGGCTCGGCGAGATCGAGACGACGCCCCGCCTGTTCTTTCATCCTGCCAACGACTACGGGCCGAACGAGCGCCTGAAGCCCGGCATGCTGGCCCGTTCGGGCGTCCAACGAAACGTCTGAGAACAGTCGGTTTGGCCGCTTTGTAGGCCCTCTAATTCTAAAGCAGGCGAGCAGGAAACCACCCACATCCGCCGCTCATTGACCGAGAACACGCCCTACTAGCATGACGGAAAACAATTGTTTTCGGACATAGATGAACAACTCTATGCAGACCTCGACCCGCATGGGCACTTTCTGCGCGATAAACCATGCCGGAAAGGTAGGGTAACCGGAAAAGGCCTCGAACGAGGTTTGTCGGGCGTGTGGCTCAACACGTCGATGGTGCTTCGATCCTCAGTTTTTCCAGAGGGAGACGGCCCTCGCTGCAGCGGCGATGAGAGCCGCGGCCGCGCCGACGAGGCTGGCCACGGTAGTGATTATTTCGCTGGTATCGTGCGCCACCTGCAACTCCTACGCTGGTCGATGGGATGGTTGCCAGGGACCGCCAGCATCGTCATAGCCTTGCGGCGTCCAGGACTTGCTGTGCCCATATTGGGCATAAGCTGGCGCGAAAATCAAGCTGTATCTTCCTCTTAGGCCTTCCCAGACTCGGTCCGCTCGCCGTGAGGCTGAGCGGCCTCTCAAGTCGCGCCGGCTGTTGATTGCCCAATGGGCGTCGAACGAGGCAGCCTCGTGAGCTGCGTCGATCATGGCTTCGGTCGGTGTCGCAAGCGACCCGAGAGCGGCGAACGCCAGTCGCTTATAGCGTTCGGCGTCCGCCTGAAATTCGGCCTCATCGGCTCCGGTTATGGCCTGCTCGATGGGTTATACCATCGTGCCGCTGGCGGCGTCGGACTGGCGCGACATGGGGGATCCCTTACATGATGTCGGCGTAGCCGGAGGTGGTTGATTGAAGGATCCTGGTTCCCGAATGATCGCGGCATCCCTGTTCATCCGGGACCGCGTTGCGCAGGGTGCGACCGATCTCATGGTCGCACATCTCGGCGTCGGGCCTTTCGGAGTGGCGACGGGCGTGCTGCGGGTCGCCGCCGTCCTGCAGGCCGCCTCGATGACGGTTAAGACCATCTCGGGACACCTCCAGTTCGGAAGCGTTCTCGACATCGCCATGGCCGGCGTCTTCTGCTGGGTCTGCGTGGTCTGGTCGAACGCGACGGCGCTGGCGTCGCATCGTGCACCGCGCTCAGGGGCCGTCACCGCGAGCGCCCTGCGCAGGGATGATTATCTCACCCTGATCCTGCTGATTGTGGCCTTTCTCGCCTGGGACGCGTGGGACCTCGTTGTGGGCGCATCGTTCACCGACGCGCTCACGACCGCCTCGGATTTCATCCAGGGTCTGGGATTCCTGCTGGGTTCCACGCTCTGGCGTGACCTTCCTCGAAGCGGACGTCGGACCCATGTCCCCGCGCCATCCGTGACCTGAGGCGACGAAGCCTGTGAACACCGCGCCGGCACAGGCATCGTCGCCCAGTGCGCCGACGGAGAACCTCGCCGGGCTGGTCGAGCGCGTGACCTTCCACAACGAGGAGAACGGCTTCTGCGTGCTGCGCCTGAAGGCGCGCGGGCAGCGCGATCTCGTCACCGTCATCGGCCACGCCGCGATGATCTCGGCCGGCGAGTGGATCCAGGCCGTCGGCACCTGGACGAACGACCGCACGCACGGCCTGCAGTTCCGGGCCAACTTCCTCAAGGCGACACCGCCCACGACGGTCGAGGGCATCGAGCGCTACCTCGGCTCGGGCATGATCCGCGGCATCGGCCCGACTTACGCCAAGCGGCTGGTGAAGGACTTCGGCGAGGCCGTGTTCGACATCATCGAGACCGACCCCGGCCGTCTTCGCGAGGTGGACGGCATCGGGCCCGTGCGCGCCGCGCGCATCGCCGCCGGCTGGGCCGAGCAGAAGGTCGTGCGCGAGATCATGCTGTTCCTGCATGCCCACGGCGTCGGCACGTCGCGGTCGGTGCGGATCTACAAGACCTACGGCGCCGAGGCCGTGGCGGTCATCAGCGAGAGCCCGTACCGGCTCGCGCGCGACATCCGCGGCATCGGCTTCAAGACCGCCGACCAGATCGCGGCCAAGCTCGGCATCGCCAAGGATGCCATGGTGCGGGTCCGCGCCGGCGTCAGCTACGCCCTGGCGGAGGCGATGGACGAGGGCCATTGCGGGCTGCCCGAGAACGACCTGCTGCGGACCGGTGCCGAGCTGCTCGAGGTGACGACCGACCGCCTCACGGCCGCGCTGTCCCTCGAACTGCAGGAAGGCGCCGTGGTGGCCGACACGGTCGGCGAGCGTCGCTGCATCTTCCTGGCGGGCCTGTATCGGGCCGAGCGCGACATCGCCGAGCGGCTGCAGTCGCTCGTGCGCGGCGAGCCGCCCTGGCCCGTCTTCGACGTCGACAAGGCCATCCCCTGGCTGGAAAGCCGCAGCGGCCTGACCCTCGCGCCGAGCCAGCGGGAAGCCCTGCGCCTCGCCGTGGCGAGCAGAATACTGGTGATCACCGGAGGCCCGGGCGTCGGCAAGACTACGCTGGTGAGCTCCATCCTGAAGGTGCTGGTGGCGAAGAGCGTGAACGTCGCCCTCTGCGCCCCGACGGGCCGCGCGGCGAAGCGGCTGACCGAGACCACCGGCGTCGAGGCGAAGACGATCCACCGACTGCTGGAGACCGACCCGAAGAATGGCGGCTTCAAGCGCGACGAGACGAACCCGCTCGGCTGTGACCTCCTCGTCGTCGACGAGACCTCGATGGTCGACGTGCTGCTGATGAAGGCGCTCGTCCGGGCCCTTCCGCCGCGTGCCGCGCTGCTGCTCGTCGGCGACGTCGACCAGCTCCCGTCGGTCGGCCCCGGCCAGGTCCTCGCCGACGTGATTGGGTCAGGCACGGTGCCGGTCGTGCGCCTGACGGAGGTGTTCCGGCAGGCCGCGACCAGCCGCGTGATCGTCAACGCCCACCGCATCAACGAAGGCCGCATGCCAGACGTCGGCTTGGGTGGGATGGAGAAGACCGACTTCTACGTCGTGGACGCGGCCGACCCGGAGCTAGCTATAGCGGCGCGCAATCGAAATGTGGCGGACGCGCAATCAAGGGTCATTTCCGACGCACGTTAGCTGAGACTGGAGGCGCTTCCTGACGCACGCTCCGTGAGACTGGGCGCATCATCGGTGAGACGGACGCGAGATCATCCGGGCCGACGCAGAATGCGTGAGACGGATCAGGTCCGCAGCCCGGCGTCTGTCGGGCCGTAGCGGAGATCGATCTGCTATGACATCCTGATGGACATGAAAACAACTCTCGACTTGCCCCCAGCTGCCTTGGACGAGAGCGAACGCTCGTTTGTCGATAAAGTCCGGCAACACGGATGGTTCTGTACGGGAGTCCTTGAAGAGCCCAGAAAGCCTGGATTTTCATATTCAACTGGCTTTTGGAACAAGACCGGCCAGCCAGAAGCTATCGTCTTTGGATTGACCAACGAGATTGCACACCAGGTACTTTGGACTATTTTTCGAGATCTCCAATCAGGACAACATCTCTCAATTGGAATGCCTACTGACGCAGTTTTTGGAAGTGCGAATGCGTACGTATTTCCAGTCGCTAAACGTCATTTCCCCAGTTACCTTGGATGGAGTCGGTGGTTTTATATGGCTGGAGATTTTCCATGCTCACAAATAATATGGCCAGATCGCGCAGGGCTTTTTCCATGGCAGTCCGGTTTTGATAGTGCGTTCAGAGATACGCAGCCTGACCTAACGGAGGATGGCTGGCTTTCTCTTGTTGCCGGCTGAGCGGGTCTCCAAGCAAGGGCCGATCGATCAAAGTTAGACCTACCGCCAGGAAAACGGTCGGTTTCCTGACGCTGGTCGTGAGGAGCTGAACGGAGCTCGCCGAACGCGAGAAAACCCGTTGCGGAAATGAGTACGAGGTTGCAGGCTTGGCCGAATCTGTCCTGACGGCATCAGAGCGCCCATGCTGATCGGCTACGTCCGGGTTTCAAAGAGCGACGGCAGCCAGACGCTCGCCCCTCAGCGCGACGCAATGCTCGCCGCCGGCGTTGCAGAGGAGCGCATCTACCAGGATCTCGCATCCGGCCGACACGACGCCCGGCCCGGCTTGCTGGCATGCCTGAAGGCCCTCCAGCCCGGCAACGCCCTGGTGCTCTGGAAGCTCGATCGCCTCGGCCGCGACCTTCGGCATCTGATCACCACGGCCGAGGACCTGCGCCTGCGCGGCGTCGGCCTCAAGGTGCTGGCCGGCGCTGGCGCCCAGATCGACACCACGACGGCCAACGGCCGGCTCGCCTTTGGCATCTTCGCCGCTTTTGCCGAGTTCGAGCGCGAGCTGATAGCCGAACGCACCACGGCCGGCCTGGCTGCAGCACGGGCTCGGGGTCGCATGGGCGGGCGTCCCCGCAAGATGGATCGTGCGACCCTGACCATGGCCATGGCCGCCATGGCCGATCCCAAGGCGATCGCCGTCGACGTCGCCAAGCGGCTCGGCGTCACCACCACCACGCTCTACGCCTACGTGAACGGGGACGGCACACCCAAAGCTCCGGGCCAGGCGGTGCTGGACGGCAGGGCTGCACTGGGCAGGGACAGGAGGGGAGCTGCACCTTCCCCGCCTCACCAGTCCGGCGCCGTGTGATGCCGGCCGGGGGTGCCGTCCCGGCCGAGGCGCTGGCGACCCTTCGCCGGCGTCTCGCGGCGCTCCCGACTCGTCACTCCGAGCGGACGGCCCTGATCCGGTCCACCGCCGAGATCTACGCCGTCAGCCGGGCGACCCTGTACCGGCTGTTGCGCGGCGAGCGACGCCCGCGGGATGCGCGTCGCGCCGACCGGGGCCGGCCGCGGCTGATGCCCGCCTCCGAAATCGAGCGTTGGTGCGAGATCGTCGCGGCCATGAAGCTGCGCACCACCAACCGCAAGGGCCGCCACCTGTCGACGGTGCGCATCCTGGATCTGCTCACCCGGCACGGCGTCGAAACACCCGACGGCCTCGAGAAACTGCAGCCGGACCGGCTGACCGCCTCCACCCTCAACCGGCATCTCCGGCGCCTCGGTTACGATCACGTCCGCATGGTGCGCGAGCCGCCCGCCGTCCGCTTCCAGGCCGAGCACGCGAACGCGCTCTGGCATTTCGACATGAGCCCGTCGGACCTCAAGCAGCTCAAGACGCCATCCTGGGTCGACCCCGACCGGTCGGGGGCCCCCACGCTGATGCTGTTCAGCGTCGTCGACGACCGATCCGGCGTCGCCTACCAGGAGTACCGATGCGTCTACGGCGAGGACGTGGAAAGCGCGCTCCGTTTTCTGTTCAACGCCATGTCGCGCAAGGGCGCTCCCGATGGGCCCGATGCCAGCCCGTTCCAAGGCATCCCGTCCGGCCTCTACCTCGACAACGGCCCGGTCGCGAAGTCGGCGGTGTTCAAGCGCGTGATGGATAGCCTCGGCATCGAGGTGATGGCGCACATGCCGGCCGGGTCGGACGGGCGGCGCACCACGGCCCGCTCCAAGGGCAAGGTGGAGCGACCCTTCCGCACCGTGAAGGATGCCCACGAGACCCTGTACCACTTCCACCAGCCCGAGACTGAGGCAGAGGCCAACCGCTGGCTGGCGCGCTTCATCGACAGCTACAACCGTGGCGACCACCGTGCCGAGCCGCACAGCCGCATGGACGACTGGCTGGCGCACCTGCCCGCCGACGGCGTGCGCGAGATGTGCGCCTGGGAGCGGTTCTGTGCTTTCGCCCGCGAGCCCGAGCGACGGGCCGTCGCCCTGGACTGCCGCATGACGATCGCCGGCGTCACCTACGAGGTCGACCCGGAGTTCGCCGGCGAGACGGTCGTGGTGTGGTGGGGGCTCTTCGACCAGGAGCTCTGGGTCGAGTTCGGGGAGCAGCGTTCCGGCCCCTTCCTGCCGGTCGGCGGCCCGATCCCGCTGCACCGCTACCGCAAGCACCGCAAGAGCCGGCGCGAAGCCAATGCCGACCGGGTCGACGACTTGGCGAAGCGGCTCGTGCTGCCGCGGACGGCGCTGACCGGCGAGGCCGACGTCGTCATGACGGCCGTCGGACCACAGCCTGCCGTCCCGGTGCGCCCGTTCCGCGGCCCGGACCCTTTCGGAGAGCTGGCCTTCGCAACCCCGCTCGCCGCCCGGCGGGCCATCGCCGACGAGATCCGGCTGCCGCTCGCCAGGCTGTCGGACGAGGACCGCGCCTTCATCGATGCCCTGCTGACGCGGACGCTGGCCCGCCCCGAGATCCTGGCGGCCGTGCGCGAACGCTTTCCGCCCGGGCGCAGGGGAGGGGTCGGCTGATGCTCACCGAGGTGATGCGCTTCTACGGCTTGGCGCGGCCGCCCACCGACGCCGGCTTCTTCGAGACCGAGCACCATGCCCAGGTCGCGCGCGACATCCGCGCCGCCATCATGGGTGGCCGCCTGATCGCCGTGACGGCGATCATCGGCTCGGGCAAGACCGTTCTGTCACGCCGCCTGCGCGCCGATCTCGAACGGGAAGGGCGGGTGATCGTGTCGCGCTCGCTGTCGGTCGACAAGGCCAAGATCACCGTGCCGCTCCTATTGGCAGCCCTGTTCTACGACCTGACCCCGGAGAAGACGGTCCGGATCTCCAGCCAGTCCGAACGCCGCGAGCGCGACCTGCAGGAGCTGTTCCGGCGCGCCAAGAGTACGCGTCCGACGAGGGCCGCCTTGCGGGATGACGGGCTGACGGCCGACCTTATGGGCTTACGGCTAGCCTAAAGGTCATCAGGTCGATGCGGGTCGAGGTTCTGAGCGGGGTGGAGCGCCGGCGTCAGTGGTCGGACGCTGAGAAGGCCCGGATCGTCGAGGAGACGCTGGTCTTGGGTGTGCGGGTGGCCGAGGTGGCCCGTCGCAACGCGGTGAGTGCCAGCCTGGTGTTCGGGTGGCGTCGCCTGGCGCGCGACGGTTTGCTGGGACGCGGTGTGCCGGCTCTGATGCCGGTCGAGATCGTAGCCCCAGCTTCCACACTGCCGGCACCCGCGCCCTCGGTGGCACCGCGTCCAAAGCGGTTGGCCGGGCTCATCGAGATCGAGCTGTCGCAAGGGCGGCGCCTGCGGGTGGGCCGCGACGTCGACGGCGACGCGCTGCGGCGCGTCCTCGACGCCCTGGATCGGCGATGATCCCCCTGCCGAGCGGCGCCAAGGTGTGGCTGGCCACCGGCCACACCGACATGCGCAAGGGGATCGGCGGCCTGTCGCTGCTGGTGCAGGAGGTGCTCGGGCGCGACCCGTTCTGCGGCCACCTGTTCGTGTTCCGGGGCCGCCGCTCGGACCTGATCAAGATCGTCTGGCACGACGGCCAGGGCGGAGCGCGCCAGGGTTCCCTGGCCTGCGAAGCAGGTTAGGGTGGCAAGCGGAGGGGGGTGCCTGTTCATGAAAAGGCTGGATCGGGGCCGGTTCACCTGGCCGTCGGCGAGCGATGGGGCGGTTCCGATCACGCCGGCGCAGCTCGCCTACCTGACGGAGGGCATCGACTGGAGGAACCCACAGCAGACGTGGCGTCCGAGCCAGGCGGGATAGCGAAAAGGCTTGCAGCGGCAGGAGGTTGTGATCTGATCGGGGGGTGACGACGTCCTCCGATCAGCTCCCGTCCGACCTCGCCGAAGCTCGCGCCATGATCGTGGCGCTGCGCAGCGAAGCCCTGATCCGTCGGCTGGAAACCGAGAAGCTGAAATTCCTGATCGCCAAGCTGCGCCGCGAGCAGTTCGGGCCGTCCTCCGAGCGCGGCAGGCTGCTGGCCGAGCAGCTCGAGCTGGCCATCGCCGACGTGGAGGAGAGCCAGGGCGCGGCCGAGGCGGAGGCCGACATCGCGGCGCCGGCCGCGGCGGCCGTGGAAAGGCAGAAGCGCCCCGCCCGCTCGCGACGACCGAGCTTGCCCGATCACCTGCCGGTGGAGCGGATCGTGTACCCGGCGCCCTGCGCCTGCGCCAGATGCGGCGGAGCCCGCCTGCGCAAGCTCGACGAGATCGTGTCGCGTTCGCTCGAATGCGAGCCGCGGCGGTGGAAGATCGTCGAGCACGTGCGCGAGAAGATGACGTGCCGCGACTGCGAGGGCGTCACCGAGACGCCGGCGCCGTCCCACCCGATCCCGCGTGGCTTCGCGGGCCCGAACCTGCTGGCGAGCGTGCTGGTGTCGAAGTTCATGCTGCACCAGCCGCTGAACCGGCAGAGCGACACCTTCGCCCGCGAGGGGATCGCCATCGACACCTCGACGCTGGCGGACCGCGTGGGCGCCTGCGCGGTGGCGCTCGCCCCGATCGTCGAGGCGATCAGGCGTCACGTGCTGGCGGCGGATCGGGTCCATGGCGACGACACGACGGTGCCGGTGCTGGCCAAGGGCAAGACCGACACGGGGCGCCTGTGGACCTACGTGCGTGACGACCGGCCCTTCGGCGGCGCCGCCCCGCCTGCCGCGGCCTTCCACTACTCGCGCAGCCGGTCCGGGGAATACCCACGGGGGCACCTGGCGAGCTACGGCGGCATTCTGCAGGCCGACGCCTACGCGGGCTACAGCGAACTCTACGAGGGCCGACGCAAACCGGCTCCCGTGATCGAGGCGGCGTGCTGGAGCCATGGACGACGCAAGTTCTTCGATATCGCCAAGCTGACGAAGGCACCGATCGCCATCGAAGCGGTGCGGCGCATCGACGAGATCTTCGCCGTCGAGCGCATCATCAACGGCCTGAGTTCAGCAGAGCGAGGTGCCGAACGCCAACAGCAGTCGAAGCCGCTCATCCTCGAGCTGGAGATCTACCTGAAAGAGCAACAGAGGCTGCTCTCGGCCAAGAGCGATACTGCCAAGGCCATCAATTACATCCTGACCCGTTGGGTAGCCTTCACCCGCTTTCTCGACGACGGCAGGATCTGCATGAGCAACAACGCGGCCGAGCGCTCGTTGCGGGGGATCGCCATCGGCAGACGGAACTGGACCTTCTGCGGCTCGGACGCGGGCGGCCATCGCGCCGCCGCCATCTATACACTAATTGAGACTGCCAAACTCAACGATGTCGATCCCCAGGCTTGGCTGGCCGACGTGCTCGCTCGGCTGCCCGATCACCCTGCCAAGCACCTCGACGAACTGCTGCCCTGGAATTGGAAGGCCAACCGAACTACCGCAGCCCTGGCTCAAGCGGCCTGACGCGGCGCACACGCGCTCCGCAGGACTGACCTCACGCGCAACCCTAAACTGCGGTGCTGGCCGGATGCGTACCGCCAAGAAGCCCGTGGCGCTGTTCATCGACGACGCCCACGACCTCCATCCCAAGACGCTGACGGCGCTCAAGCGGCTGATCGAGCTCGTGGCGGAGGGCGGCGGACAGCTGTCGATCGTGCTGGTCGGCCATCCCAAGCTGAGGAACGACCTCCGGCGACCCAAGATGGAGGAAGTCGGCGACCGCACCACGGTCTTCGAGTTCGGCGGGCTGCGCGACCGGCAGCGCGACTACATCGATTGGGTGATGAAGGCCTCGCTGCAGGACGGCGTGGAGCAGGCCGACGTACTGACCGACGCCGCTGCGACCCTGCTCGCCGCCAAGCTGAAGACCCCGCTCCAGATCGGGCGCCACCTCGTGCGCGCCTTCGAGGCTGCCTACGAGCTGGATGCCAAGCCGGTCGACGTCGACATGATCGAGGCCGTGCTGTCGCGCCAGCTCGACGATCTCGAACCCCGGCTCACCCGGAACGGGTACGACCTGCGTAGCCTGGTCGACCAGTTCGACGCCAAGCCCGGCGAGGTTCGGCGCTTGCTTCGAGGGGAGCTCGATGCCGCTCGGGCCGTCGAACTCCTGGACCAGATGCGCGCCGCCGGGCTGCCGACCTGATCCGTCTCACCCATTCTGCGTCGGCCCGGATGATCTCGCGTCCGTCTCACAAATTATGCGCCCAGTCTCACGGAGCGTGCGTCGGAGCCCGCCTCCAGTCTTCAGCTAATGTGCGTCGAAAGTGACCCTTGATTGCGCGTCCGCCACATTTCGATTGCGCGCCGCTATACCTACCAGGAGATGGCCGGCCACTACGGGACAACGGTGTGTCCGGCCCGGCCCAGGAAGCCGCGCGATAAGGCCAAGGTGGAGCAATCGGTGCTGCTGGTCGAGCGCTGGGTGTTGGCACGGATGCGCAACAGGCGGTTCTTCAGCCTGGCCGAACTCAACGCCGCCGTCACCGCCCTACACAACGCCCGCGTCTCGACCGAGGACCAGCGCCTGGACCTACAGCGCGCGCGGCTGACCGAAGCCGGATGCGGCAGGCTGTTCGAGGAGAAAATCTCCGGCGCCGCACGCCAAAGGCCCGCGCTCGAGCAGTTGCTGCGGGAACTGCGGCCTGACGATCTCCTGGTCGTCACCCGCCTCGACCGCCTGGCCCGCTCGACGTCGGAACTGCTGCGTGTCGCCGAAGCCATCAGGGAGAAAGGGGCGGGATTACAGTCTCTCGAGGAGCCCTGGGCTGTCAAATCGCTTGGAACCGTGACCCCTGTTTCGCGTCGAATACCGACCCCTTGGAAGACCGGGCCGAGCTTATCCACGTGGGGGCATAGGAGGGACCCGCGCCCGGAGCGCAGCGCTTTTGCGTTGCGCGAAGCGGAGGGCGTGGGAGGTGCCTGTGCGCCCACGTGGGTAAGCTCGGAGGCCGACCTCAGCTTCGTGTTTTGAAGCGCCAGCTGGTATTGCCGGTCTCAATGATGTCGCAATGGTGGGTGAGGCGATCAAGCATTGCTGTGGTCATTTTGGCGTCGCCAAAGATCTGAGGCCAATCGGCGAAGGCGAGATTGGTCGTGATCAGCAGCGAGGTGTTTTCGTAAAGCTTGCTGATGAGGTGGAACAGCAACTGGCCGCCGGGTTGACTGAAAGGCAGGTAGCCGAGTTCGTCGATGACGATGAGATCGTAGCGCAACAGGTTCTCGGCGAGGCGCCCGCTGCGGCCGGCGGACTTCTCCTGCTCGAGCAGGTTGACCAGATCGACGAGATTGAAGAAGCGCCCCCGTGCCCTGGTGCGGATCACCGCCGAGGCGACGCCGATGCAAAGGTGCGTCTTGCCGGTGCCGGTTCCACCGATGAAGATCGTGTTACGCTTGGCATCCAGGAAGGCGCCGGTCGCAAGCTCGCGGACCTGGCCTTCATCGACAGGCGTCTCCGCGAACACGAACGTGTCAAGGTCCTTGAGCACCGGGAACTTGGCGCCCCCCATGCGATAGCTGATCGAGCGGGCCTGACGATGGGTTCGCTCGGCCCGGATCAGGCTGGCGACCAGCGGATAGATCTCGTCCCGTCGGGCGAGCCCCTTGCCGGCGATCTCGTCGAAGCTGGCGCGCATGCCGTAGAGCTTGAGATCGCTCATCGCCTCCAGAATATCGTGACGTTCCATCAGGCGACCCTCCTCAGGCTGTCGTAGCGGCCGCAATCGGCCGACGGTTCGATCGTCAAGCGAAGCGCGTCCGGCGTCGTGATGCTGGGCGGTTCGGCCGGCTGGCGCTGTCGCGCCAGCACCGTCAGGATGACGGCGGCGCTCGCGAGGCCGGCCGTCAGGGCTTCGGCGCAGGCGGTCTCGACCGCCTCCAGGCCGTGGTCGAGCACGGCGCCCAGCACGGTGACGAACTGACGATCGCCGTCGGCATGGCTCTTCAGCTTGGCGCGCACCTGGGCCAAGGCCGGCGGCAGATCCCAATCCTTGAAGGGCGCCCCGTTGCGCAGGGCGCCGGGCTTCTTGAGCAGGACAGGCAGGTAATGCCAGGGATCGTAGACGACCTGGTCGCGCCGGAAGATGCGGGGATGGTCGGCGACGACCTCATCGTCGAGCAGCACCTTGATGCGCTCGGCATGGGAGCGCACCAGCACCATCCGCCCCGCGGCGCGCGCGTCGACGCTGTAGCGATTGTGATCGGCCATGATCAGGCACGTCGTGGCGGCCCGGACCGCCTTCTCGACGAAGCCGTCGAACGGTCCGCGGAGCTCCATCAGGCTGGCGCGTTCGTCTTGGAACACGTCCCAGACGGTGCGCTCCTTGAACTCCGGGTGCCGGGTCCGCCTGGCGTAGGCGATGCACTGATCTTCGAGCCACCCGTTCAACTCGGCGAGGCTCTTGACCCTCGGCTTGGGGCGGAACAGCAGATCGCGCAGCGTGCCGACCTGGTTCTCGATCTGCCCCTTCTCCCACCCGGCCGCCGGCGTGCACGCGACCGGCTCGATCAGGTGGTGCGAGCACATCTGAAGGAAGCGACGGTTGTACTGCCGCGCCTTGCCGACGAAGATGGCTTCCACTGCCGTCTTCATGTTGTCGTAGATGCCGCGCCGGCAGACCCCGCCGTAGAACGCGAATGCCTTGTCGTGAGCGTCGAAGACCAGTTCCTGGGTCTCGCGAAAGTAGGCACGCACGAACGGCATGCGGCTGTGCGACAGCTTCATATGCGCCGCCTTGATCGTCAGCGGCAGCCCCTGGAGCGTGATCGTCTCATGGCTCCAGTCGAACTGATAGGCTTCGCCCGGGGCAAAGCTCATCGGCACGAACGCCCGAACCGGAACGCGGGCCCGTTCCTCGCGCCAGAGTTTGGCGAAGCGGTGCACGCTGTCATGGGCACCGTCATATCCTTGACCGCGCAGCTCCTCGAACAGGCGCTGCGTCGAGCGGCGTTCCCGACGCGGTAACTTGGCGTCCCGCTCCAGGATCGCCGTCAGAGCCTCGACCCACTCGCCGAGCTTCGGGGCCGGCTGCACACCACGCTCGTACTTGAACTCGGTCGCCTGACCGCGAACCACCTTGCGCACCGTCGCACGCGACACCGAGAGCGTCCGGACGATCTCCTTGATGGGCCGGTGCTGCTCGAAATACGCACGCCGGATCCGGCCGATCATGTCCACGGAAATCATCCCCCTGAAACCCTTCCCGGCCAAAAGGGCCATGGAAGGGACGCTGATACCCAGCGGTCGAGGGGGTCACGATCGGACGCGAAAACCGCCCCTCAGGGGGGCACTATTGCGAGCGATTTCACACTCCAGCGGCATGCGCGCCACGGCCTGCGCCTTAGCCACGGTCGCAAACCGGGCAAGCGCCGTGACCCGGCCTGGCGGCACATGATCAATGGCAGGCAGGCCCAGTGTCAGCACCCGGACCTCGTTCAAGCGGCCGACGGCGCGGGACAGCTCGGCGCCGCTGCGAAGGTATGGCCCGTCCCGAAGGCGGTCGAGCGGACTGGGGCGGCCGCCCTCACCTGCGATCAGCAGGGCATCGAGCTTCGTGCGCTGTTCGTGCGTCACATCGCGGGCGAGGGTGCGCCAGAGGCGACGGGCGGCTCGGGCGCGAATGCGGGCGACCAGGCGCTCAAGAGCGGACGCTCCCGGCAGCAGCACCTTCTCCGTCACGAGCCAGACGGTCGCGCGATCGAACAGCACGCTTGGCCGGTCCGTGCCGGTCCAGCACAACGCGTAAAGCCAACGCGCCAGGCGAAAGCGGACGGCAGGATCAGTGAACTCGCGGTAGCCGTGACGCTCCTTGATCTCCGCCGAATGCTGCCATCGACCCCGGGCCGTGGCGTATTGGGGTCACGACATAGAACGGGCAGGATAGCACGGTAGCTTCGCGGGATTGTCCCACGGCTCATCTGACGGCAACCAGGGGTGATTTTGCGTTCGATCCACGGAGGGGCCTGAACCCGTCCGAACCCACGCCGGCGTCGGCATCCCAGAGATAGTCGCCGGTCAGGTTGATGTGCTGCCATCCGAGTGGGGCGAGATGGGCGAGCAGCGCATCCGGCATGACGTCGCCGCGGAGACGGACGGCATCGAGTGCGCGGCCGAGATAGACCGTGTTCCACAGCACGATGGCCGCCGTCACCAGGGCGAGGCCACTCGCGCGGTGAGCCTGAGCCTGAGCGGTGCGATCATGGAGCCGCCCGAGGCGATGGAAGCAGACGGCGCGAGCCAGGGCATTGTGGCTTTCGCCCTTGTTGAGTTCGGCCGTGGCCTGGCGTCGGAGCGCGGGCTGCTCCAACCAGTCAAGAGCGTGCAGGGTCCGTTCGATGCGGCCGATCTCGCGCAACGCGAGGGCGAGGCCGTTCTGGCGGGGGTAGGCGCCCAGCCGTCTGAGCATCAGCGAGGCGCTGACGGCGCCGGTCCTGACGGAGGTCGCCAGACGGAGGACGTCATCCCACTGGGCGACGATCAAGGCCTCGTCGATCCGACCGCCGATGAAGGGGGCGAGCGTCGGCCAGGTCGCGGATGAAGAGAAGGCGTAGAGCTTGCGGTCGGCGACGTTGGGGATACGCGGTACGAAACGAAAACCCAACAGCTGCGCCAGCGCGAAGGTGTGGTCGCTCACGCCGCCCCCGTCCGTGTGGTGGACCGCGATGCTGAGATCCGCCTCGTGGTAGAGCAGGCCGTCGATGACGTAGGCCGCTTCGCCCGAGGGTGGGATCGAGGCCGTGTGATACGGCGCATGCCGGGACGAGACATGCGTATAGAAGAGTGCGGAGGGTTCTCGACCATGGCCGTGTCGGGCATTGTGGGCGCCCAGCGCTTCCCCTCGCCCCGCCGTCAGAAAGGCTTGGCCATCGGAGCTCGAAACGTCGCCGGCCCCGAACAGGGCGGCGAGAGGCTGGCGCTGCTGGGCATCCACCAGAGTGGCCAAAGCTCGGCGATAGGTGTCCTCGCGCAGATGCCATCCCGCCGTCCAGGCGAGTTGGCGGTGCCCAGCGATCGAGCACGCGTCGGCCATGCGGGTCAGGCCGAGATTGGTCGCATCGGCCAGGATCGCGGTCAGCACCACGCGGGAGTCGGCGGCCGGCAACCCGGTCTGCAGATGCGTGAACGTGTCGGCGAACCCGGTCCAGCGGTGCACGTCGGCCAGAACGGTCGTGATGCGGGCGTTCGGCACCAGGGCGTAGAGCCGCTCCGCCGCTATCTCGGCGGCCTCGGGCGTGATCGCTTTCAGGGGCGTGATCTTCAGCTCGCCGCCCTTGATCCTGATGTCCTCCAAGGCGTTCAGGGCGGCTTTCGCCTCGACCTCCCCCAACCGCCTCCTGAGGAGATCGCGGCGATGGGCGAGGTAGTCCCCGGCAGAGATCGGCACGGCCACCGGCAAGGGGCCCGCCTCGCGCATGGCGGTGAACAAGGCCGGCGACAGCAGCTGGTCTTCGATCGCACGCCATTGCCGGCTGCCTTCGACCCAGATATCGCCGGCCCGCAGCCGGTCACGCAGCGCGAGGAGGGTGGCAGCCTCCCAGGTGCGGCGATGTTGGATCGGGCCCTGCCCTTCGCTGCCCAGGACCGCGTCGCGCCAAGCCGGTCGGAGGAAGCCGGTAGGCAGGCTCTTCGGCCATGTCCGACCGCCGCTGGCATAGCTGTCCCTCAGCGCCTCGGCTGCCCTCAACGTGGGTGTGCCGGCCGGTATGGCACGGAGCCGGAAGGCGGCGAGGAAGACTGGGCCGAGCCGGTGCAGCACCGGCCAGGAGCGGCCTGCCAACGCGTTCAGATCCGCCTTCTCCGGGCGTGCCAGCCGCTCGGCCTCGACGATGCTGGCAGCCAGCCTGTCCCAGCCCACGGCCGACGTCACGGCTTCGTCGAGGTCGGCCTTCTCCTTCTTCGCCGCGATCAGGGCGGCGCCCAACCGGACCAGCAGGCGCACCTTGTCGCCGACGGCCTTGGCATCGCGCAGGACGGCACCCTCCTCGCGCGCCTCGGCACGCCGGACCATGCGGCCGACCGCGCGATCGAACAGGCCGACAGCGTCATCTGTCAGGCGTGCCACGGTATCCAGGACGGTCGCCACCAGCGTCGCCCTGCGGCGCGGCAACGATAGGGATCGAAGGTGCTGGGCGGTGAAGCGGCCGCCCTCGCGGGCGAGCTTGCGCAGGCGCTCGGGATGGACGCCCTCGGCGCAGGCAGGATCGAGGCCGACCGCGCGAAGACGGATCAGCTGATCGACGGTGCGCTTGAGAGCCTTGTGGTTCGGTGCCCCCGGCGGCTGGCGTGCCCAGGCCAGGACGCTCATGACCGTGCCCTCATCCGATATCAGAAGGCTGTCCAGGGCTTCCGTTTGCCGAGGCGACAACCCCTGGGTCAGTTGCTCGGTGACGTGACGCTCGGCGGAGACCAGCACGGTGGCGACGAGCCGTTCGATGACGGTCGGCCCCGGCGCGACGATCCGACGGCGACGGAACTCGTCCATCAAGGTTGCGGCTATGCTCGAGACATCCGTGGTGGCCAGGGCGACGGGCAGCAGCCAGGTCGTAAACTCGCGGGCCTGATCGGCCCCGCACATGCCGAAGCCGAACGTTTCGCGCAGTTCGTCGAGCTGCTCCTGCCGTGTCTGACGCCGTGCGGCATAGGTGGCGAGTTCGCCGGGCGTGACGTGGATCTGCTCGGCGACGAAATCTAGCGCCGACTGCGGGAGGACCTCGCCCGGCCGGAGCAGGCGGCCGGGATATCGGAAGGCGCAGAGCTGCAGGGCATAGCCGAGCCGGTTGCCACCCCCACGCCGTCGCGCGATGGCGGCCAGGTCCGCCTCGTCCAGGGTCCAGTGACGGACGAGGACGGGTTCCGTCCGCGGCAGGGCGATGAGACTTTCCAGCTGCGCATCGGTGAGCACGCGGCGCCTGGGCATGGCAGACTGTCCCAGTTGAGGTACTGTCTGTCTGCTACGGCGTGGGCCCGTGCGGAAACAAGGGCTTGCCGGGGCTCCGGCGCGAGGAGTTCAAGTGGGACAGCGCGCCGTCCTCTACTGCCGGGTCTCCACAGCCGACCAGTCCTGCAGCCGCCAGGAACGGGATCTCGCGCTTTTCGCGGAGCGGGCGGGCTACGAGGTCGTCGGCACCTACAAGGAGACCGCCTCGGGGGTGAAGCTCGACCGCGCGGAACGGCGCAAGGTGCTGGCCCTGGCGCAGCGGCGCGAGATCGACGCGGTGCTGGTGACGGAACTGTCGCGCTGGGGGCGCAGCACGACGGATCTGCTGGCGAGCCTCAAGGAACTCGAGGCCCGGCGCGTGTCGCTGGTGGCGCTGAACGGGATGACGTTCGACCTCGCCACGCCGCACGGGCGCATGATGGCGACCCTGCTGTCCGGCATCGCCGAGTTCGAGCGCGAGTTGACGGTGGAGCGCATCCGATCGGGGATCGCCGCTGCGAAGGCCCGGGGTGCCCGGCTAGGCCGCCAAACGGGAGACCGTCCAAAATCGGACCGTCTCGCCCCCAAGGTGCTTGCCCTTGTGGCACAGGGCCGGAGCTACAGGCTGATCGGACGCGAGGTCGGTCTCAGTAAGAATACAGTCGCCGAAGTTGTGAAACGGCATCGCCGCTATAGAAGTTCAATGTCACACCCCGACGAAGATGTCGTACCATGAGAGACTACGACGCCCTCTTGTCAACGGTTACGCTTCTGATCACAACGAAAATGGCCCAGCCAGCTCCAACGATAAACGCCAGTAATGACGAAATAGAAATCAGCATAGATCCTAAAAATGGTCCTTATAGAATTTTCGATCACCAACCGACACCCTGATCCTAGGATTTGCTGAACGCCATTCGTCACTTGAAGCAGGAGCATTGACCTCCACCGCATATTCCTCATCGGTGCTCAAATGGAACGCACAAATCGGCCGCGCAATATAGTCTGCGGTGTAGCCCTCAGCGAGAGGCGGAGGAGGACAGGTATTACGCTCTCTACCATGAATTAGAGACACAGTCAAAGGCTGATAATGGTAATTACTGGAGCACTTGCTCTGCCCTCCGTTTGTCAGCTTAGACAAGTCTGCTACTCCAAGGAGACATTCGATCTGATTACGCTGACCAATGTTGTTGACCTCAACTTCCAATCCGTAAATTCCTGACTCCTTGACTTGGAAGGGCCCGCTAGCACTACTTTGGCAGACAGGGTGGAACAGGGTGGAATCGTCGCGGATTCGTGTGCCATGGTTGGCTGGCGCGGGCGGCGGCGATGTCTTCAGGAGAAACTTGGCGAGACGATCTGAGGCGTTGGCTTGAGCCGTTTCTGGCCGGGCTTTCGCATCCGGCGCGCCGCCGGATGTGCCCACTCTACATCGCGGGGTTGATCGGTCCAGGGGACCGGAAGAGCGTCCAACCCATGGCGACCCGTAGTGGCGAGGTCGGCTATGATCAGCTTCACCATTTCATCGCCACGGGGGTCTGGGACAGTGCGCCGCTGGAGGCAGCTCTGCTGAAGGAGGCGAACCGGTTGGTTGGCGATGAGCGAGGTTTTCTCGTCATCGACGACACGGCGTTGCCGAAGAAGGGGCAGCACTCGGTCGGGGTCGCGCCGCAGTACGCCTCGGCGCTCGGCAAGACGTCCAACTGCCAGTCGCTGGTCTCGGTGACTTTGGCTTCGCGCGAAGTGCCGGTGATGGTGGGCCTACGACTTTTCCTGCCCGAGACCTGGACAAACAACCCCGAGCGGATGACTCGAGCGCACATCCCGAGGGATCGGCAGGTTGCTTTGACGAAACCGGAGATCGCCATCGAAGAGATCGACCGTGTCATCGCGTCCGGAGCACGTTTCGGCTGCGTCCTTGCCGACTCCGGTTACGGATCCAGTGGTGCGTTCCGCCAGGCTTTGAGCGAACGCGGCCTCCTGTGGGCCGTCGGGCTTTCGCGGCGCCAGACCGTCTACCCGGCCGATGTCGCCCTGATTTTCCCCGTCGCAAAAACCGGGAAGCGACGCAAATATCACATTCCTGATCGACTTCCGGTCTCTGCGGAAGCGATGCTCGCCGAGGAGAAATGGCAAAAGGTCACCTGGCGCCGCGGCACCAAAGGTCGGCTGACATGTCTTTTCGCAGCCCGCCGTGTTCGACTGGCCGACGGACATCGGCATCGCATGAGCGACAGCCGCGTTCAGGCCATGCCGGGAGAAGAGGTCTGGCTTGTCGGCGAGCGGCGCTCGACCGGCGAGCAGAAGTACTATGTGTCGAACCTACCGGCCGATGCCACGCTCAAGATGCTCGCCACCGCAATCAAAGCACGGTGGGTTTGCGAACAGGCACATCAGCAACTCAAGGAGGAACTTGGCCTCGACCACTTCGAAGGCAGGTCTTGGACCGGGTTACACCGACACGCCTTGATGACAATGATGGCCTTCGCCTTCCTCCAATCCTGCCGCCTTAAAAAGGCGGGGCGGAAAAAAAAGAATTGGGGGCCCACCGCCACAACCGAGCATGCCAGCCATCAGGCAAGCCATTCTCGATCTCTTCGCACGACCGCCGCCCCTACACTGCCCGCACTGTTCGCATTGTAAAAGGCTCCTCGCCGGTGCCGTCGATCCAAATCTGCCAAAGTAGTGCTAGGGTCAGGACTCAATCAGCACCAGAACGCCACGACGGCCGCGAGAGCGACGGCTGACGCGTAGTTGCGGGCCAGTTTGTCGTAGCGCGTGGCGACGCGGCGGAAGTCTTTCAGCCGGCAGAATACGGCTTCGGCGCGCCAGCGATCCTTGTAGCGCCGCTTGTCGTAGCGGATCGTGTGCCGTCGGGAGCGCGTGCCCGGGATCACAGGCACGATGCCGGCGTTGCGCAGATCGGCCCGGAGCCAGTCGGCGTCGTAACCCTTGTCGGCCATGAGACGCCGGATGCGGCCTGGGGCGGCCGCCAACACCGCAGGAGCGGTCCTCACGTCACTGGCATTGCCTGGCGTCAGGTGGACGACGGCAGGGCGGCCGAGGGTGTCGGACAGGATGTGGATCTTGGTGGTCGGCCCGCCCCGCGAGGGGCCGACCGCCTGGTTTTTCGCCCCCCCTTGCCGCCATGGGCACAGCGGTGCGCCTTCGTATAGGTGCTGTCGATGGCAGCCGTCTGGGCGATCCAACCCGCCTCGGCCAGGGCTGCCAGCATGGCAAGCCAGAAGCCGCGCCGGGACCACCTGTTGAACCGGTTATAGACCGTGGTGGCCGGACCGTACGCCGTCGGCACGTCACGCCAGCGCCCGCCCGTGCGCAGCATGTGCAGGATGCCGGACACCACGCGGCGGTCGTCCACCCGCCGTGCCCCTGGCTGGTTCATGGGCATGAACCGACCCACCACGGCCCAGTGCTCGTCCGAAAGCCAGAAAAGATCAGCCATCTGAACCTCCATGGACAACCATGGAATCCGCTTCAGACCGCGAACGCAATAGCCTGATGGGGTTCAGACCCTAAGCGTTAGATCGGCATGAGGATCCAGGTAAAGCGTAAGAGGAACAGGATCAAAGTGCTTGAGATACCTCGACCATATCAGCGGCATCGTTATGGCATAAGCGATCAATAATAGAGGGGTCAAAAGCTGACGAACAATCGATTTTCTCATTGAAAAACCCTTGAACATGACTTGGCTGATCATCTCTTGATGAGAAATATCAGATCGCCACACAGGAAAACAACTATGGGCATGGGGAAGCGCTATGCAGACCGCGTTCTCACTCCTGATTGCAAAGATATAAGCCTTTAGATGATCACGCGAAGCTACCGTGCTTTCCTGCCCGTTCTATGTCGTGACCCCTGGCCGGCATCAGCAAAGCTGGGGGTGGAGAAAGGGCAGGCTGATCCGGGCTGGTGGGTGCTGCTGGCGCTACGGTGGATGGGGTTGGTGCAGGGCTTGCGAGAGCCGGGAGACCTCTTACCGCGGGAGGGACTGAGGCGAACAAGCAGCGAAGGCTTCGCCGTCAGGCGCAGCTGATCCCGAATTTGCTTCGGGTCGACAACAGCGGCTGGTTGAGAGCTGAAATGCAGTTTCGGTTCCGTTGCTACCGGACCCCCCATGACGCGGCGGGCGCTCGGGGACCTGTTCACGGGGCCGTACCCATGACCGCAGCCGCCGGCTCTCAGGCCGTCAGGACGGACCGTACGCCGCCCTGCACATCGTCGGGCGCCATGGCACGGAAGCGCCGGATCTCCGCAGCCTTGTAGACCACGGGAAGGCCGGAGCCGCGCAGCACCACGGAGGCGCGGACCTGCTGTTCCTCCGGGAGCCGGTAGAACTCTCGGACGGCTTCCTGGAGGGTCCGATACGGCTTGGTGATGCGGCGTGGCTCGGGCCAGCGGAGATCCGCCTCCTGGCGGAGGTCGAGGTAGATGGGCCCCTTGCCCGGATTGCCGGCGGTTCTCGGCTGGAGATGGGCGGAGAGCATCGTGGGCTCGTCCCGCATCGCCCGGCACAACCGCGCCACCGTGGCGGGGATCGTGGCTCCGGCCTTGTAGGCGGCCCAGGTGCTCGGAGCGACCCCGAGGAGGTCGGCCGCCTCGACGTTGGACACCCGCATGTCCTCCTGCCAGCACGCCGCCGCGGCGGCATCGAACGGCGCCTGGTGCTCGGCGATCATCCGCAGGTGCTCGCTGTCGATGGCGAGATCGCCCTCGTCGTCGTCCCACGTCACGTTGCCGCCGTAGAGACCGACCGCGGCGCCGGCGAAGACGAGGGCGTTGCCCAGCGCCGCGAAGCGCCGGCCACCCCGGGCGATCCATCCGGCGAGGTCGACGTGGGATACGGAATCGTCCCCCCAGGTGACGGCGAGGGTCGTGGGACCGGTGGTGTTCACGGCCTGGATGTGCGCGACGTCCTGCATAATGCGCTCCCTCAGATGGCGAGGTCGGGGTTGAGGAGGTTCCACGCCGCGGCGATCTCGGTCTGGTGCTCGGCCGCCCATTCCATGACGGCGCGGCGGTCGCGAGCCGGGATGGTGCCGCGGATCAGGGTCAGGGTTTCGATCTCGACCATGGCCTTGAAGTCCGGGGCGACGACGTGGAAGTGCGCGGGCCGGTGGTCATTGCCGTAGACCCTGAAGGCGATGTTGCCGATGAAGTGCAGCTTGACCATGTCTGTCCCGCGCGATGGCTCAACCTACTCCGGTGAGCGGGTTATGTAAATCATACCGTTCCGGTGAACGGATGATGTTGCCGGAGCGAAGGAGGAGCCGGAAGCACCGCTATCGCGTAGGAGCCCCATGAGCGGCGATTTCGCACCTCGGCCGTCGCTCCTCTACCCTGACAGGCTAGAAATGGCGCAGCGGAGCCCGCACGGGCGGGACGGGGCCCTCCCGATCGTCTCTACCACTTCCCGCCCCCATATCTTCCGTCATCACTCTTTGGTTTGGTTCGTGGGACGTTTTTCCTTAGAGAAGAATCTGTAATCCGAAGGGTGCTCGGGGATCTGAACCGGGCCTGTCGCAAATTTCCGGCGTTGACGTTTCGTTAGCCACGCCGGCCGACTTTGCCGCCTCCCATCTGGAGGCTGCCATGATCCTGTCTGCTATCGCCGCCAAGCTGAAGCGCCGGTCGAAGGACGACTTCAAGGGCCGCCACTTCGAGGCGGGGCTGATCGTCCAGGCCGTCTCGTGGTACCTGCGTTATCCGCTGAGCTATCGCGACATCGAGGAGCTGCTGCTCGAGCGTGGCCTCGAGGTCGACCATAGCACCGTGAACCGCTGGGTGCTGGCCTATGCGCCGCTGATCGAGCGCCGCCTTCGGCCGTTCCGCAAGCCCCACTGCGGGTCCATTCGCGTCGACGAGACCTACGTCCGGATCCGGGGCGAGTGGCGCTACCTGTATCGCGCCATCGACAAGCACGGCGAGGCGGTCGACTTCCTCCTCACCGCCAGGCGCGACCTCGATGCCGCCAAGCGGTTCTTCCGCAAGGCGCTGAAGGACGGCCCGCTGCTGTCGCCCGACCGGATCGGCACGGACGGAGCGGCCACCTACCCGGGCGCGATCGCGGCGGCGAGGAAGGAGAGCCTCCTGTCCCGCGACCCCGTCCACCACGTGACCAAGCACCTCCAGCAGGGGATCGAGAGCGACCACTTCCGGGTGAAGAAGCCCATGCCGAAGGTCGGCGGGTTCCGAAGCTTCAACACCGCGCGGCGCTCCATCCAGGGGTTCGAGGCCATGCTATGGCTGCGCAAGGGCTTCGGCTTCGCCGGTGGCTGGACCGTCGTCGAGCAAAACCGGATGCTCGGGTTCTGCTTCGGACTTTCAGAGGTTAACGAAGCGTAAAACCGGGAGCGTTCAAGCCCGATCTGCAACCTACTCGGGAGATTGCGACAAGCCCCTCTGGATCACCCAACCAGGACGACAATGAGATCCTCCTGGGTGGGACTCTAAACGCCGACCGATGTCGGACTGAACCAGCGGCGGAGAGCCTCTTCGAGACCGTCCAGGCCGTCGTCTTCGGCGATCCAGGCGATGCAGGCGTCGGGACGGATCAGCATCGAGGGTCCGGTGTCGACGGCGACACGGCGGATCCCCTGCGCGACGGCCGCGACGAGCCTGGACGCTCGCCTCCCGTCCGATGCGTCGAGGAGGACACCTGCGCCATCCTGCATCAGACCGTAGAGCGACACGTCGGTGTCGCCGTGGCGGACCGGTCGGTCGCCGATCAGACGGCCGACCCCGTCGAGGTCCGACCCGAGGTCGTAGCGGGTGGCGAGGCCCCTCGTCATGTCGCCGACGAGCCGATTGACGTCGTCGAGCTGCAGCAGGCTCGCCACGAGATCCCGCATCGCACCCGATTGGGGATCGGGGCGCATGATGGCGACCTGGGCGAGGGTGTTGGCCAGAACGGCCTCGGCGACGGGCCGCCGCTCGGCCGTGTAGGTGTCGAGCAGGCCGTCGGGCCGCTCGCGGCGGACGACCGCGGCGAGCTTCGGGCCGAGGTTCGCCGCGTCCACCAGCCCGAGGCTGAGGCCCTGACCGCCGAACGGCGAGTGGACATGCGCGGCATCGCCGGCCAGCAGCACCCGGCCCAGGCGATAGGTGTCGACGAGCCGCGTGTTGTCGGTCCACCGGCTCGCGGCCTGAAGCGCCGTGACGCGGACGTCCCTGCCGCTGATGCGGCGCAGGGCGTCGTCGACCTCCTCGCGCGTGACCGGCGCCTGCCGGTCTTCGGGCGGACCGCTGAAGTCCAGCATGAACACGCGGCCGGGGAAGGGCCCGTACGCGAAGACGCCACCCGACGTGCGCTGCCAGCCGCTGGGCAACAGTCGGTCCGGATGGTCGATCTCGACCATGGCCTGGTACATCGTCGAGGTCGGCGGCGTGCCGGGGAAGGCGAAGCCGGCCCGTCTGCGGATGGGGCTTCGCCCTCCGTCGCACCCCACGAGGTAGGAGCAGCGGACTCGGTCGCCGCCCGTCGGCGAAGACCATTCCACGTCGACACCGTCCACCGCCTGCACGAAGCCGGTCACCTCGCAGCTGCGGCGCACCTCGATCCCGAGCGCGCGTGCGCGGTCGCCCAGCATGGCTTCGAGGTCCTGCTGGTGCACGGCGCGGACGCGCCTCCCGGGCTCCCTCTGCACGTCCTTGCGGATCAGGGCCAGCCCGCCGAAATGGCCGCTGAACTTGGATCCCCAACCTCGCGCCTCGGGGCCGCTCCGCTCCGTGAACGGCGCCATAGCGGCGAGACTGCGCGTCTCCGCCGCCGCGATGGCCTCGCCCATCCCGCGGCGCTGCAACGCTTCGCTCCCGAGCGGCCCGACCCCCAGGGCCTTGGGGCCGGTGCTCGGTTCAGCCAGGCGCTCCAGCACCAGGACGCGCACGCCGCCCAGCATCAGCTCGATGGCGGTCAGGAGACCGACCGGGCCGGCTCCCACCACCACCACGTCGACCGGCCTTATCATATACCAGCTCCCAATATGGATTCAGTCCATATCGGGATGTGCTATGACGAGCCGCATGTCAATGCCCCTCGATCGCCGATCCCGGAAGCGGCTCGCCACGCGGCAGGCCATCTCCGACGCCGCCACGCGGCTGTTCCTGGAGCGCGGCTTCGACGCCGTGACGGTGGAGGAGATCGCGGACGCCGCCGACGTCGGGCGGATGACGGTGTTCAACCACTTCCCCCGAAAGGAGGACATGTTCTTCGATCGCGACGCGGAGGGCCGCGAAGCCGTGCGCGACGCGTTGCAGCAGCGCGACCCCGGCGTCTCCCCGATCGAGGGGTTGCGCCTGCTCGCCCATCGGTCGGTGACGGAACAGCGTCCCTACGCCAGGTTCTTCGCCGGCAGCCAGCGCTTCATCGAGGCCGTCGAGGGCAGCCAGACCCTCAAGGCTCGTGCCCGGGAGATCCGCGACGAGCTCGCGGCATTCGTCAGGATCGCGCTGTCCGAGTCCGTGGGGCGGGGACCCGACGATCCCGACGCTGATCTGGCGGCCGGTCTCATCCTCGCGATGTGGACCGTGGCGCTGGTCCAGGCCCACCGGGTGCTTCGGCGGAGACGGAGCGCCGAAGAGGCGAAAGCCGCCTTTCTCGCGGTCGTCGACCGGGGAACCATCGGCCTCGCAGCCGCGATGGCGGGCACGCCTTACGC
>CBDCBJ010000003.1:0-38407 GCA_965214345.1 Lichenihabitans sp.
GAACCGCCAGCGTGCCGGTAGCCGGCACGGAGATGTTCTTGATCGTCACCCCCGTCGAGCGAGGCGACATGCGCGACGGAAGCGAGGCCGCGGCGATGCTCGCTTGCATCTGCGTCAGCGTGCGCGCCAGTTTCGCCGTGTCAGTCACGGTCGCTTGCGAGACGGCAGACGAGGCGATCCCCACCGGCGCGACGATGCGCTGGCCTGCGGCGGTGACCGATGTGGGCAGGCGCGTCGCCATGGGTCAGAAGTACGGGATCGCCGGCTCGTACAGTTCGATGACGCCCTGGCGGAGCGCGTAGCCACCGAGCGAGGAGTAACCGTTGTAGTAGCGCGGGCCGTAGTCGCAGACATCGGGTAGCCGGCGAGGGCCGGTGACGCGCTTGCTCGACGCGCGGATGCGGCTCTCGAGAGCTCCGATCTCGCCGTCGATGGTGCTGGTGTCGTCTTCCTGCTCCGCGATCATCTGCTTGGCCGTGAGCCGCACGATGAGCGCGTCCCACCCGGAGATGCCGTCGAAGGTGTCCGAGTCGCTCAGCAGCGTAGGCGGCGCAGGGACGTAGGCGAGGATCGCCGTCGCCGACTGCGACGCCGGGACGAACTGCGCGCGCTCGAGCCCCTCGACCATGCGGAGCGGCTTGCGTCGCCCGCTTCCCTGGTCCGACCACACGTCGATGAGCGTGCGGAAGTCGGACGGGAGCGGGTAGTTGACGGCCCCCGTCACCGGGACGGAGGCCTCTGCGTAGTAGTAGTGCGGCGGCGCCGCCATCACGAGCAGGTCGTACAGCTCCGAGAGCTGCTCGTTGATGATGTCGTTCACCTCGCTGTCGCTGAGGCGAGGCGAGCCTCGCTCGTCCGCACGCTTCCGAGCGCGCGTGCGGAGAGTCAGGAGGTTGACGTTCGCCGCCACCGGTCAGGCGCTCGGGGCGCTTTTGACGATGTAGCTCGCCTGAGGGATCACCACGCCGGTGCCCGCCTTGGTGATGGTCAGCACGAGACGTGAGCCCGCCGGAACCACCGGGCTGGTGATGACGGCGGCGCTGTTCTGCACGCTGACCTGGTTGGCCGTGAGGCCGACCGCCGACGTGTTCCACGTGGCCACCGTGGTGGAGGCGCCGCCCGCGCCGTTGTCGTAGGACAGGGTATAGATCGCGTAGTTCGCGGCGTTGAAGGCGACGGCGCCGCTGGCGATGGTGTCGATGGCGATGACGCGGCACTGGATGTCCGTGAAATCGAGCGTGTAGGCGCTGGTCGTGGCCGCGGCCGCGTCGGCAACCGCCTGCACGACGTACTGGAAAGCGCGCTTGAAGAATCCCGCGCACACGGCGAGCGACGGGGCGTCCAGGTTCGGGCCCATGAGGGCGGCAAACTCGTCGGCAAGTTTCTGGGTACTGTCGAGGGTCATGGTGCTTCTCCGGAAGATGAGGGGGCGAGAAAGGGCGCGTCCAGCGCGCCCCGTCTCAGGTCAGGGGCGGTCGGTGTCTGCCCAGTCGATGCGCGCGACGAGCTGATCACCAGCGGCGAGGTTCACGAGCGCGGAGCCCGTGGAATTGGCCACCTCGATCACCATGGTCTTCGTCGACGGCGTGTACGAAAGTACGTTCACCGTCTTGTGATTGGCGACACCCATCGTCGAGTTGAGAACGTCGAAGTTCCACCCGAGAAGGTTGATCGCCACCTCGTCGAAGACGACGTTGTACACGCCGGTCGACCCGCCATAGACGATCTGACCGCCAACGAAACCGCGGCCCCCAGAGACCGCGGCGAGGTTGCCGGTGCCGCCGGGGCCGAGGAACCGCCCCGAGTACATGATGTGGCCGCTCTGAACGATCCTCGCCGTCCACTTTTCCTTGGCGATGGTCATGATCAGAGACCGAACCCGGCAACCTGGATCGACGCGACCGGGTTGTTGCAGGTCTGGTTCCAGTACCCACCGAAGCGGACGTCGTACGCGTCGTCGTTGGCGACGCGGAGGAAGTTCGATCCGTCGAAGTCGAGCATCTGCGGAGCCGGGCCGATGCTCGCGAGCGCGAAGCTCGGCTTGTAGAGCATGAACGCCTGGTTTCGCGTGATGAACGGCGAGCACATGATCTTCACCGGCGCCATGTCGCCGTTGAACTCGATGCCGGAGAACGAGACACCGGCAACGGTGCTCTTCATCTCGGTGCGCGGGTAGGTGGACTTGCCGCCGGCCTGCTTCTTCATCTGCGCGATGTCGCGCGGGTTGGACCAGAACTCGAGCTCGCCCCCGAGGAACTGGAGGTTGCGGATGCTCTCCGCCTCGATCATCGCGTCCTCGTAGGGAACGCCAGTCGCGTTGTAGACCTGGCCCGCGAGACGAACCGGATCGGCGTTGCGCGGCAGACCGAAGAGGGTGCCGGGAGGCGTCGCGCCGTTGATGCCGGAGCCCGCGATGTAGCCGGGAACGCCCATGAGGACGACCGGGCTGCCCGTGGCGCCGCCGCCGTCACCGGCGCGCACCAGGACGTCACCGGCCTGGAAGCCGGGGATGTTGCCCGGATCGCTCCAGTTGCCGGCGAGGATCGTCAGCGTGCCGTTGCGCCGGTCGATGCCGGTCACGCGGGCGTAGCCGCTGCGCAGCGTGACCGCGGTGAAGCCAGCGGCCGACAGCGCCTGGAGACGCATCCCGAGGTCGAACTTGGTGATGTCCTCGACGCGGGTAAGGGTCACGGTCGCCGTGCCCGCGCCGCTCGCGACGGTGCCGAGCACGCCATCGCCGACGCCCCACGAGTAGACCTCGATGCATTTCAGCTCGGTCTGCGAGATGCCGTCGGTCTCGTTCTGCCAGAGATCGACGAGCGCGCCGGCCTTGCCCGCAGCAGCCTTGAGCGCCTGCCCCTGGATGCGGGCGATGCCGAAGTGCTGGACGCGCGTGACGAGGAAGCGCGAGTAGGCGCCCTGCTGGAGGGAGCCGAGCGCGGTCGGGAAGTCGGCCGAGGATCCCTGAGGGTTCTCGGTCTGGAGCGCGACGGCCTTGTCGTCGCCCTCCCAATCCTCCTGCTTGGCGACCGTCGCCGCGTAGGGGAAGAGCTGGTAGTTGGACTTGGGGAGCTTACCGTCGGGGTAGCGCCTCTTGAGAATCGCAGCGGACTGAGAGAGAGTAGCGGACATTTTTGGAGCACCTGGCGAGGAGTCATGGCCAAGCGCACCCGAGCTTTATTTGTCCGTTTGGACAGCGTCCCTTGCCGCCGCGATCAGCGCCTCACGTTCCTCCGCCGCGCTCATGTCGCGGATCGGCCGGGGTGATGCACGCCGCTCGCTGGCACCGGAAGTGCTCAGAGTGCGCGATCCCGTGCCCGACTTCTGGAGGGCGGCTTGTTTCGTGGGCTCCGACTTCTGCTCGGTGCCGCTTCGAATCTTGGCCAGTCGCTCGTTGGCCTTGTTCTCGAGATAGTCCCTGATTTGTTCGAACGACGCAACCAATTCGCCCCGGTTTTTCTGACGAATCTCGTACGCGATGCGGTTCGCCTGTGTGGCGATGTCGTCGTCGCTGTACAGCGTGCGGAGGGCGCTCTCCTCCGGGACCATGTCGAGAAAGCTTTTCCGGATGGCGAGGCCGGCCTCGTGGTCGGCGCGCTCCTTCGCGGCCCGCTGCGACTCCTGCTGCGTCTTCTCCTGCGCTTCGAGGAACGCGTCGAACTTGGCGACCCTCGCCTTCAGTTCTTCGTTTTCCTTGCGCTGTCGAGCGATCTCGCGGCCCTCGGGCGACCCCTCGGTGAGCATCGAGTCGACGACCTTCTGATCATCCCAGCCGAGGTCTTTGAAGGTCTCGCGCGGCGATTCCTTCAGCCGCTTCATCTTCGCCTCGTACTCGGACTCGCGCTTTGCGATCTCCGCCTCGCGACGGTCGGCGGCCTCGAGCTTGCGCTGCGCCTCCTCAACCTTCCTCGCGGCGTCGGCCTTCTGCTCCTCGAGCTTGCTCCGCGTGGCCTGCTTCGCCTCGCGGCCCTTCAGGATGTCGTCGATGCTGAGCACCTCGGGCGCGTCGTCCCCCGGGTCGGTGCCAAGCGCGTCAGCTACGGCGGTGGCGCCCGATTTCTTCTCCGCCTTCGTCTCGGCGGCGGGAGCGGCCGCTTCGTTCGCCGCATCGATGAGCGACTGGCGCTCGGAGGCCGCGTCGCTGCCCCCCGAGCTACCGTTCTCGGTGCTGGTCGATTCGCTGGCGCCTTCGCTTGCGGCGCTGGTCTCGGTGGTGCTGGTGCTGGTGGTGCTCGTTGACTCGTCGGGCATGGGCTCTCTCGGTGGAGGCCCAGTCACGGAAGGGCGAGTGTCTCAGGTTCAGGCCGCCATCTGCGGCGGTGGTCCGCCCATTGGTGGAGCGCCGGGCGGCGGGGCAGCGCCAGGCGGCGGCGCGTTCTGGGCGGCCGCCGCCTGCGCCATGCGGTCAGCGTCGACCGAGTACTGGTGCACCAGCACGATGCGCTCGCGCGGGACGTCGGTGCGCTGGCGCATCAGGTTGACGAACTTCCCCGCGCGGCTGGCGGCGAGCGCCAGGTTGTCGAACGGCTCGGGCGAGGTGTACACGCCGGTCATGATCATTTTATCGAGCGCCATGTCGATGATGTCCTGATCGGCCGTGTCCATGTCGTTGGACGCCTCAAGGTCCGGGATGCCTGAGAGTTTCTTCCACTCCTGCGCGGTGATCGACTGGCTGTTGAACATCTCCTGAAGCTGCTCGAAGCGCGCGGTTGGCTGCTTGGCGAGACCGTTCGTAGCGTAGATCCGAAGGACGTACTTGCCCTCGTCGATCAGGACCTCTTTCCAGTCGACGGTGTCCAGGCCCTTGCGCGAGGCGGCGTTCACCTTGTAGTCCTCGCCGCCGTCCACGATGCCTCGCGCCGTGCAGACGGTCAGCTGCGCAAGCTCGACGTGCCAGCGGTCGCCCTCGGCGTAGTAGGGGCGCAAGCGACCGTCCTCCTGGTCCTCGAAAACTTGCAGGGCCTTGCCGCTCGCCTGCGACAGCCCGGCCGGTACTTGTGAGGAGGTCGACATCTGCGAAATGCCGAAGTGCTGCGCCATGTCCGCGGGGATGCCGCCGCGGTACTGGAACAGTACGGGGCTTGCCGGCTCGGTGTTGAACGTCTGCGGCGGGATGTTGCCCGTGAACTCGACGAGCGTGCCCTCATCGTTGTCCAGCTCCCGGATGTCGACGGAATCTTTCGCGGCGAGGATGTGCGAGCCGCCCTGTCGGTGCACCGCACGCTGGAGCTTCTGCGTGAGGTTTTCGTACTCCTTCTGCGACGCCGCGAGCGCGTACATGCCTGACAAGCCCCAGAACGAACGGCGACGCCGGCGCGGGCGGTAGATCGCGAAGTGGAAGTGATCGCACGTGTACTCCTCGTCCACCAGCGTGCAGCCGTCGATGGCGATGACGTGGCGACCGTCACCCGCGCCGGGGCCGCTCGGCAGATGCCACGCCTCGTGCACCTCGATCTGATCGTGGTGCACCATGCCTGAGCCGGCAGCGAGATCTGTCCAACTCTTGCAGCTGAGGATCTTCTCGCGCCGCACCGCCCGGTCGCCGTAGAGGCCCATGTCCTTCGCGGCGTCGCCCGTCCCGCCGAACGCCTCGAGCGCGACGAAGCGATCCATCCGCTGGCGCTCGTGAATCGTGCGCGGCAGCCGGTAGCGCCCCTCGTTGTCGTCGACCGTGATGTCTTCGGCCTGGACCCAGTCGATCTGGACCTTGCCGCTCTTCGCGTAGACCTTCGCAAAGCCGGCGCCGCAGACCAGGCCGTCGTAGACGATGTCTTCCTTCAGCTGGTCGATCTTGTTCTCGTCGAACACGCCCTCGATCGCCTTACCGAGGTCGCGCGCACGCCTCTGCTCCGAGTAGCTTCCGCCATCGGTGATTGGCATGGGCAGCACTTGGTTCTTGCATACCTTGGCGTGCACCGTGTCGAGCATGTTCTGCGCGGCGTTGTAGGTGTTCAGGTCCTCGCGCAGCGGCCGCTCGCTGGTCTCGTTCATCGCGAGCTCGTCGCGGAACCCCCACTCGTAGATCGCGTTCAGCCGCCGCATGTTGTCGTAGCGGACCGACTGCGCGCTGCGCAGGTTCGTCACGCGCGTGACGAGCAGGTCGTGCGGCGCCATATCGCGAGCATGGGCGTTCCACCACGCGGCGTCCTGGTACTGGGAAGCTGGGTCGATGCTTGTCGACTTCGGCTCGTCCTCGTCCTGCTTTTTCTTTCGGGCCATGTCTCACCAGCTCCGCGGGCGCGGGGGCGCGTACCGTTTCGTCGCGGCGCGCAACATGCGCTCCGCTTCGGGGTCCCGCGTCGGCTGGGAGGGTTCAACGTCTCGAAGGTAGCGCCCGAGACCGAGCATCACGGTGGGGGCGTAGTCGCAGTGTCGCCCATCTGAGGTCAGAGGCAACACGATCGTGATCCCGGCCTGCGTTGGGCGTCGCTTCAGCCGCAAGAGATCTGCCCTCACCTCGGGCACGAGCTCGATCTCTCCCTCGGCAAGCTTCGCGCGAATGCCGAGGTAGCGCTCCACCTTCTCCCGCTCGGTCAGCGGCATCGAGACCACGTTCAGACCGACATCCTTCTCGCGTGCGAGATCGGCGATAGCATCGACGGAGTACTGGTCCGACTCGACGGTCCTCACCCCGTACCGGCGGCACTCGAGTGCAATCTCACGGAGCACGCTTCGGGGCGACAACGGCTCCTCGCGGGTGCCGATCCACTGGCGGGCGAGCACCATCCGCTTCCGATTGCCGGTCCGGGTGAACAGGCCGAACGTCCAGGCATTGCCGCGAGTCGCCGGATCCATCGCCGCCGAGTAGGTCTGACCGGGCTCGGGCTCGCTCTCCGGACGCTCCGCTGCCGCGAGCAGATCGGACGAGAAGAGCGCCTCCTCCGGCGTCGCGAACTCGGCGGCGACGTCGGTGCGGTACGCATCCGGGTCCGCGAGCTTCGCCTCTTCGCAGCGCTCCGGCGTCCAGAGCGCAGGGTTCATCGACCACGCCGGCGCCTTGCAGACGGCGAGCAGCTTCGTCGGCGTCCCGAAGTGCTCCGTGACCAGGTCGTAGGCCGGGCCGAACGGCGCCCACGGGCTCCCGATGTGCAGCATCTGCGCGCCGGGGAGCAGACGGAGGAGCGCAGCCTGGCGCGAATCGTCCCAGTTCACCACGGCATCGTCGCCGCCGACCATGCGCGGGAACTCGTCGAAAACGAGGCCCGCACTCCACCGGGCGACGAGCGAGGAGCCTGCGCGCGCGCCCGCGGCGACCTTGATCTGCACCGGTCGGCCCGACGGGTGCCGCACCAAGACGCTCCCCTTCACCGGCTCCGCGAGCAGCAGGGGGGAGAGCACCGGCGAGGCCTGCATTCGGCCGATGATGTGGTCGAAGATCACGGCCGCGAGATCCATCGTCAGGCTCACGACCGAGACGCGCGGCACCTCGCCTGGCCCGAGCCGGCTCACGTCGCACGTCTGCGAAGCGAAGACCGCAACCGCCGCCGCGAGCAGCGACTTGCCGACGCGGATGCCGGACAGGATCGCGAGCTCGGTCGGCCGGACGGTCGGGAGCGTACCCCCGAAGGCCGCGACCACCTCGGGCCGCTCCGCCAGTTCGCCAAGCGGCCGTCCTTCAGCAACCCGGCAGAGCGCGCGCTGCAGTGGCGTAGCCGTCGTGAGGCCGAACCCCCAGGACGAGCAGAGGAGCGCCTCGAGCCCGAGCCGGCCGACGAGACCGGACAGCGACGGGAGCGAGACGGAGGCGGTCACACCGGTTCGAGCATCATCGCCGCCGTCGTGCGGTGGCCGTAGACGTTGTGCCCAAGGCGGCGCAGCTCTGCGAGTTTGGCGATCGCGGCCGCCTGCGTCGGGAACTGCTGCGCGCGGTCCTCTGACGCCCAGCCGCCATCGGCGAACCACACGTCGCCTGCGCAGAGCCCCCACGCCTTGCAGCGGAACCCGGGCGGAACGGTCTCGTCGTCGTTGGAGAAATACTCGTCCCCGAGCGAATCGACCACGGTGTCTGCCGGGACCGGGATGCTCGGCACGTGGCGCGGGTCACGCGGAATCGCGGACGGGCGAGGCAGCCGCGAGGCGAACCGGATGCGCCAGGGGACCCAGTTGTACCCGAGCGCGAAGCCGACGGGCAGGGCGATGAGGACGGCGATGGCGAGAGCGATCATGTGCCGAGGTGTCCGCTGAACGGTGAAAACCACTCGTGGCGCATCACGAATTTGCGAATATCTGAAGGGCCCCAGAGCCGGCCATCCTGGTTGAACGTGACGCGCTCTTCGGCCCCGTGATGCTTCACGAGCACGGTGAACGAGTCGGAGCCGGCCATGACCGTGATGCAGCCCTCTTCGTCTTCCTCGCCTGGGTAGCCATCGACCAGATCCATCGAGTCGCAGTAGCGGCCGCATGTCTGGCAAAGCGGGAAGATGACGTTCGGCTGCACTACCGGACTGACGATGTGGTGCAGGAGCTTCTTCTTCTGGTGGCGAAGGCTCACATGGCCCCCAGCAGCATCCGCCGGTACATCTGCGGCACGTTCAGAAGGTCCAGGTCAGCGGCGCGGAAGGGCTCAGTGCCGTTCTGCTGCATCCAATCCGTCTCGA
This sequence comes from Lichenihabitans sp., assembly GCA_965214345.1. Lineage (GTDB taxonomy): Bacteria > Pseudomonadota > Alphaproteobacteria > Rhizobiales > Beijerinckiaceae > Lichenihabitans. The sequence goes on from CBDCBJ010000003.1 coordinate 8,598, forward strand.
GCCGGCTCAGACAGAACCCGCAAAACCCCGGGCACGTGCACGGCGCGGGCGGGAGCGTGCCGGCGAGCGTTTCGTCGACCTTGCGGTACACGAACGCGCGGTAGCGGCGCAGCGTGCGGGCGCTCACGGCTCGAGCTGCTCCAGCGCCGACTCTAACGCGCGCCCGAACGCCTCGAGCGTCTGCTGCCCGCCCGCGGCCAGGTCGGCCCCCAGCAGGCGGATGGTCGCGGTGCGGCCGCTCTTCGTGGTCAAGACCGCCTCGTACGCGTCACCGTCGGCGGTACGCATGAAGATCTGCGGGGTGTCTCCGATGATGACGCGCATCACTTCCGTCCCTTCAGCAGCGCCTCGCTGAGCCTTTCAAACGCGTCCCCGAGGTCGTACTCAGGCACGTTGTTCGTCTCGAGCACGACCCCCCACGGGTACCGTTTCACGGTGTCGTCCTTGTAGGCTCGGATCCCGATGGCGTCGGCCTCGAGCCTGTCCACGCGAATGTGACGGTCGACGCCCCTGTCGGCCGTGACGCGGAGCAGACGCGTGGTGTCGCTCATGCCCGGCGCCCTGACGTAGTCCCGGAAACTCACCGAGACGACGGGGTCCTTCACAACGGCGAGGTCAGGCTTCGATGCGGGATCGGTCATGCGGCCTTTGCCAGGAAAAGTGAGAGCGGCTGGTGGACGTACCTTGGCGTGACCTTCGAGAGCTTCACGTCGTAGTGGTGCGGGATGCTCTGCGGGTACTCGCCGAGGGCGGTGGCGACGAGCGCGCGTCCGAGGCCGCGTCCGCGCAGGTCATCCGTCACGTAGAGAAAACAGAGCACACCGTTCGCCGTGCAGGCGAAGCCGTGCAGCGCGCTCTCGTCTCGCTCCGAGCAGGCCACGATGAGCACCCGGGCCGGGTGATCCAGCACCGGCTGCATGTACCGCTCCTGGTGGCGAGCGCCGCACGTCCGGCCGATGCCGTCATCGCCGCGCCATCGGTCGCGCTTGGTGCGGTTGCGGACGTTGCTCACGTGCGAGCGGACCCACGTACTGGTCACGTACGGGATGTCCTGGGGAGTCGCGGGCCTGAGGATGACGCCGGGCAGATGCAACTGGATGGCGAAGTGTGCCTTGCTGAGCCAGTCAGGTCAACCGCGATTGAACACCGCTTCGGCGATGACGCGCGCCAGATGCTGGCCCACGCACACATGCGCACCCGGGGCGAACGCGAGGTGCGGCGGTCCATGGCGACCCGGGAGGTACTCGTTGGGGCTGGCGTAGACACCGGGGTCTCGGTTCGCTGCATCGATGCGCAGGACCACGGGCTCGCCGTCGAGCATCCGGACCACCACGGGGAACGGTGCGGCGAGGCGGAGCGTCTCGGGCCAGGCCTGAGTGAACGTGAAGCCAGGGTAGGCGCGCTGGTTCGCGCGCAGCGCCAGGAGCGACCGCACGAGGATGTCGCCGCCCGACAGCAGCAGCAGGCCGGCGCGGTCGCACTCCTCGACGTCGCCGTCCGTCAGCCGCAGGAGCTCCTTCCTGGCGTAGAAAGCCTTGACCAGCGCGTCGTTGTCGCCCTCGTCGCGCGTCACGGCCGCGAGCAACGTGGTGCCAATCTCGCGCAGCTCGCGCCACCGATGCGATGGGTAGCCCAGCAGCTCCGTCATGACGCGGGCGGGTACGCCCTCCAGGTCATCGCCCCAGGCGTAGGCGCAGACCACGCGATCAACGGTCCCCTTCATGCCCGGCCCGCGGATCGCCGCGAACACGCCCCCGCGGAGCCGTGCGTGCTCGTCCCCGTCGACGCTCACCATCGTCCGCCCGAGCACGGCCTCGAGCGACCCGTAGGCGCTCGTTCCCCGCTGCAGCGCGTCGCGAACGTCAGCGTACGTCGTCAGGGTGCGCATCGATGGTCTCCGGGAGCGCGTGCCCCACTAGGTCCGCCTTCACCGCGTCGAGAAACGCCACCGCGTCTGCCGTGGTCGCGAACTGCATCGTCCCGCCATGGGCCGGACCTTTGCGCCCGATAAGCCCCGCCAGCGTCACCCACGCGCGGCCCGCGTCGACCGCCACCTTTCGGATCTTCGCCGCCGCCTCGAGGTCGCCTGCCGTCCTCGCCCGGTCCGCGTCCCGTAGCGAGTCGGTCATGACCTTGCGCATCGCCGACCCGACGTCCCGCGTCACCCCCTCGGGGTCGGTCACCTCGGCCAGGACCCGCTTCGAGGCCTCCTGCGCCAGCCGGTGGATGTGCGACTCGGACAGGCTCCACTCGGACGCCAGCTTGCGTGCGGTCTTCCCGTTGCGCCACCGGTTCGACCGCATCCGTTCTGAGATGCGTTCGAGACGAAACTCGGTCAGTGCGTCATGCGGGGGACGAGCAGAGTCACGCACCGGCCCAGTGTGGCACACCGGCTCGGCTCGGGCCACGAGCGCCACACCGGAGTCCGAGAACGGGGGGTCTCCGGGTCACGGAGGAGAGCAGAGCAACGCCCGTGCCGCCTCGATGGCGTTTCGTCGCGCGGTGTAGTCTCGTCGATTGTCCGCCTCGACGATGGCCCGGAGCGCGGCGGTCAAGTCGTCCCCGTGCTGGTACGCCACGGCCAGCGCGTTGGTCGCGTTGAACGCCAGCGCCTCCGCCTCCACGCACCGCTGGTGCAGCACGTCGTGATCGGCGCGCGGGTAGTAGGGCACGGCGTCGACGTGCTCGTAGGTCTTCGGGAACCAGCAGCCATGGTCGGCCACGTAGATGACCTCTGGCTGCTCGTAGACCGCGAACGGCTCGTCCGGCATGTCGCGCCAGAGGCCGAACGCGGCGTCCAGAGGGCCCCTTCCCGACGTCTTCGCCTCCGCCCCGCCCTCCGCGTCGTCCGCGGGCTCGGAAGGAGCGCCAGGGGGCAGCCTGACGCCACGAGCGCGCAGCATGTCGTTCCACTCGGCGTCGGTCAGGTCTGCCGGGGCTCGCTCGTCGATGCCGAACGCGGCGGCCAGGCCGCCCGTGGCGGGGGGTATCTCGGTCGGGACGGGCTGCGAGTCGTCCGGTACCACGTCGGCGCGTCCTGGGCCCAGCAGCTGCTCCGCGCTCAGCTCGTGGTCGGTCGCGGGCACGACGCTCATGGTCGCGGCCCCCAGTCCTCAAGGACTTGCTCGAGCGCTTGCAGGTACTTTTTTTGTACCCGTATCTCGCCGCGCACGTAGGCGCGGGTGACCTCCGCAAGCTGACCCCGGCCGCCCGGGAAGGTTCTCTCTTCTTCGATCATCGGCATGTCTTTGCCAAGGCGCTCGATGCTCGTCTTGAGCGTGACGATCTCGCGGTGAATGTCTGCGAGACTCTCGTCCGTCAACGGGGGCACCGTGCACATAATGTCCACCAAAAAGTCCGGAATCAGAATCACGTCGTTGGGCTTGCTCATGTTCGCTCCTCGATGGTCACGGTAATCCCGAACGTCTTCGCCTTGCCCTTGGTCTGCTCGTAGCGCCACGTGACGCGCGCCTCGTCCCCGTCATCGACGAGCAGGGCATCTGCGATCCCGTCTCGGACGTGCTTCATGCTCCCGGCGAGGTTGTCCGAGTCGAGCCGTCTCGGCCCGATCCGCGTCAGGGTCACGACGAGGGGGAACGGCGTCTTGCGGCCCAGGGAGAACGCGTAGGCGTAGCTGCCCGATGCGACCAGGGCGTGGTTGGTCAGGAGGCGGGCCACGCCCCGTTGCGCCTTGGCCCGCTTCGCCCGGAGCCGCCAGTGCTGGTGACTGTTCGCCTCCGAGATGGTCCGGATGGGGATGGTGAATGTGGTCATCAGAAGCGTCCCCGAACGGAGTCCGTCACGTGAACTTCCTGGCCTTCCTAGGTTCGTCGTCGATGGGTCGCTCCCCCATGCTCTGGATCCGCAGTCGGTCCTCGCGCTCTTCGATCTGACACGACTCGCAAATCCCGTACTTCGGTTCCGCGGTGTTCGGGCAGCCGGGTCCTTTGCCGTGACCGTCCTTGCCGAATCGCATCGGCACCGCGCGCCGGTAAGCACTTCCGCCCTGCCTGATGCCGGAGTGAATCAGCGCTCCCCCGCAGCGCGTGATCCGCCCGACGTACTCGGCGAACGCCGCCGGCTTGTCGGATCTCAGTACCCGCTCGTCGGCTTCGGCGGCCACACGCATGGCTTCGATGGCGGCCTTCCAAAGCCCTGCGTTCGCGCTTTCGTGCTTCTCCGGTGGCCCAGACTCGGGGAGCAACGGGTCACCGACGTTGTTGGGGACGACGGCGCTCATCCGACCCTCTTGGCTTCACGCTTCAGGCTGGTCTCGTTCAGCCACTTGGCGAAGCCGCGAGGGCCGAACGCCGAGTAGAACGACACGGTTTTCTCGTCCGGTTGCTTCACGACCCAGGCCGCGAAGTCCTCGGCGTAGACCGCGATCCATTCAACCAGGTCATCGCCGCGGATGGCGGAACCGGGTGGCCGCCCGCACTCGTTCGTCGGCCCCCATTTCGCGAACGTCAGGAGGGCCTGGTGCAACTCCCCGCGCTGGGCGTTGGGCATCGCGTACGGCCCGCCCTTGCCCTTGGCGATGCCGGTCTCGTACGACCGCTGGTAGTCCTGCTCGCGGGTCGCTTTCGCCACCGACGCGTTCAGGTCCTGCTCGAGGTGGGCGTCCGAGCTCCGGGCCGGGTAGGCCTCTGGCTCATCAGTTGGTTCCCCCTGCACCCTCTCCGGAGAGACAGGAACAGGAACAGGAACAGGAGAACGATTAGCGAATCGTTCGCGAATGGTTCGGGAGATGACTTCGTAAGGTTCTCCGAACGATTCGAGAGAGGCTGCAAGGACGAGAACCGCCTCTCTTTTCAGCGCGCAGCCAGGAACCACGGACAGGTGACCGAGCCAGCTACGAGCGGTCGCCACGTTCGACGGACGGTTGTGCTTCCACGCCTTCGGCAACCAGATGACGCGAGCGGACCAGTCCGCCTTGGCCATCGGCGTCCCCTCGTCGTCGACCTGGCCGAGTTCCTTGAAGGCGGAGTCGAACCGCTTCGCATCCCACTCGAAAACCTCGCAGAGGTGGGCTCGCCCCGCGACGATGAGACCGGGGACGCTGGTCACGTCCGGTCCGGTCAGCAGGTAGAACCAGAGCAGCTTGCCGTCCGGCGAGAGAGCCTTGAAGCGCTCGTCGCCCCACGTGCCCGCGTCGACCTTGCGGTAGCGGAACGTGCTCATCGAGCCTCCCAGACCGACCAGCAGAAGCCGCCGCGGGTGAGGACCGAGACGACCGCCTTGGACTTGATCCGGCGCGCCTGCTCACACTCCTGGCAGCGGCGCGAGCGAGAATCGATGGCGCACCGGCAGTCGAGGCACACGCCCCGGCCCAGCGAGGAGCGGGTGCGGTTCACTGCCCCTCCTCGGTCCACACTCCGAAGCCAGCTAGTCCAGTTGTCCCGGCGTTGTCCCGAGAGGGGTCTCCGACTCCATCGGAAACGCCTTGTTTTACCGCGGCGCGCTCGGCAGGACTCGAACCTGCGACCAACGGCTTAGAAGGCCGTGCCCCATGCGCATCCGCAGCCGGTTTGTCATCGGTCGGGACTAACCGGGACCAGAGCACAGACGCATCCTCCGCAACCTCGAAAAGACGCGAGGAAGCCAGGTGTGCGTAACGCTGCGTGACGGTTATCGAGCTATGGCCGAGCATCTCTTTTACCTCCTCGAGGCGCCACCGTCGACCCCACCAGCCCGCCACCAGTGACGAGGCGCAGGTGTGTCGCAGTAGGTGCCAGTGAACGTGTCGGCCGACGGCGGCGACCATGAGCGGCCAGCCGTGGCGGGGCGGTTTCTGGTCGCGGTGACTCCCGCGCTCCGTCGGGAACATGAGCGGGCTCGCGTGCTGAAGCTTCGGGCCGTGCAGGTAGGCAGTCCGGATCTCAAGCCACCGCTTCGCCGCGACGAGGCCGAGGCCAAAGAGGGGCACGACGCGGACCTTGCCGCTCTTCGGCGGCTGCCACCCGCCGTGCTTGCGGTTGAACCCGCCGTAGCGGACGACGACGCGCGGCTGGTCACCGTCGACGTGGACGTCGCGGAGGTGGAGTGCCCACTGCTCACCCTGGCGCAGGCCGGTGCCGATGGCGAAGGCGGCGATGGTCACCTCGGGATGATCGACGGCGAGCAGGCGCGCTTGCTCGTCGGGCGTCAGAAACAGCTCCCCGTCGTCGATGGCCGTGGGCTTCTTCTCCATCCGGATGTCGCGCGCCGGGTTCACGTCGATGAGCCCCTCATCCTGCGCGAACGTGAACGCCGCGCGCACCAGGTTGAGCAGGTGCTTGCGCGTCTGCCAGGACAGCTTCCGCTTCTCCCCACGCCCGCTCGTGAGCTTGTTCCTCAGCGAGTCGAGCCAGCGCTTCACCTGCACGCGAGTCACCGTCGACACGGGCTGCGCCGCGAAGGGCGCCTTCGCCACGTGGAAGTCGAAGCGGTCCTCGTCGTCGTCCCTCGCCCGCCCCCGAGCCGCAAGGAACGGCGCGCGCATGTCGAGCAGCGACTGCCCCTCCACCGCGACCATCGTCCCCTCGCGGATCTCGAGTGAGATGGAGTCCCGGAAGGTGACCGCCTCGGGCAGCGTCAGGAACTCCTTCACGACGCGCTTCCCGGCGTTCATGAGCCGCACGCGGAACTTGCCGTTCGGGCGCTGGTCGATCGCGCGCTCGCCGGTCTTCACGACGCCCGCCTCGTGAAGCCCTGCGCCGCCATCGCGGCGCGAGCTCGCGCGCGGTCCTCTTCGGTGACCGGCGCGGACGGCTCCGGAGGGAGACGCCTTGCCTTGGGCTTCGGGCGCGGCTTCACCTTGGCGGGCGGCGCGTCGTCGTCGGTGATGGCGTCGAGCAGCTCGTCGAGCAGCGCGTGGACTCGGGCGCGGTTCACGACACGCGCTCCACCATACTCTCCACCCACGCCGTGATTTCCTTGCTCGCACGGAACCATTCCCCGTCGATGCGGTAGGCGGCGAAGCGCGCGTGGAGGCGCAGCTCGTCCGGCTTGCCGCCTGGAAAAGCAGCGAGGAGACACACGGCGTCCTTGATGCCCTTCGGCAGTTCGCGCATGCGGCGCACCAGATCGCTCGTCCAGCCGATCTTGATGGCGCCGTCTCTCGAGCGAGAGGCCACGTAGACGAAGGCCTGTTCGCGAAGCGCTCTGGCGTTCGGGCGGTGCTCGGCCACCCACACATCCGCGGCGGCCGGGTCGATGGTGACGTGATGAGCGCGGTCGCCACTGAATCCGCGGACAGCGGGCAAGCCCTCGCTCAGCCAGCGCTTGATCGTGCCGTGCGGGACACCGAGGTGCTCTGCGTACTCTCGCCCGTTCATGTACAATTGTCCCTTCCCTTGACGTGCGCTTGAGGCGACTCAGGTTGCCGGGGCTTGAGGCCCTTCACCGACGCCGGACACCAGCCAGTCGATGGAGCAGCCGAGGGCGGTTGCGATCCTCGCGATCGTCTTCACCTCGACGTTTGCCTTGCGGCCGGACTCAATCTGCCACGTGCGTCCGATGGCCACCTCGGCGGCGGCATCAAGCTCCCTCGTAGACATTCCCCTCGCCTCCCGAGCCTCACGAAGACGCGTGGAGAACGTTGCTCGTTTTGCCATGAGCATCATGTTACTCTGAGTAACAAAGGAGTCAACCTGAACGCCTGCGCCCCGATAGACCACGATACTCACGACCGGCATGCTTCCGGGGTGGGTGCCGTAGCTACCGTCCTGGAACGCATGCACGAAGTCCTTGAAAACGGGACGTTTTCCAGCGCTCGCGCGTGGAGTGACGCGGCGGGTCTGACGTCCGTTCACGTCAGCAAGATTCTCAAGCGGCTCAAGACGGAGCCCGAGGCCATCGAACTGCGTACCGTGTCGAGGCTCGCCCGCGCCGCGAAGGTGTCGACCGGTTGGCTACTAGGGGAAGACGTTCCCGCCGTCGAGCGCGTGGACGTCTTTCCCACCCGCGCAAAAGCCGCGGGCGTGGCGACCAACTTCGACGCCAGCTACGTGGCCATCGAGTACGTGTGCACCGCGCCCGAGTACCAGCGGCCCAGCCTGTCCCACAAGGACCTCAAGTGGTGGGTCGGCGAGATGGTGGACGAGACCAAACGCCGGGCCGACGAGCACCATGACGTGAAGCAGGCGGTCCAGCGCAAGAACGAGAGGCGCGCCGCAGAACAGGCCAAGATCGAGGAGCACGCTCGGATCGAGGCGCAGAAGAAGCCGTCCACGAAGCCGCCGTCGCGGCGCAAAGAAACAGCCTAGACCCAAGGAGGGATCATGAAGAAAACGATGGTGCTGGCGCTCGGGGCGTTGGCGGTGGTGGCTTGCGGCAACGGGGACGACGACGACTCGGGGGCGTCGGGCACGGGCGACTCGCTCGTTCACACCTGGGTCTACACCTCGGCGAATGGCGCCACCGGCACGGGGCTGACCCTCACGGCGGACGGGAAGTACATCGCGGAGGAGATCGTCCTCACGTCGTCGACGACGGCCAACGTCCAAGAGGACGAGGGGACCTACAGCGTCTCGGGCAGCACGATCACCTTCACCCCGGAGGAGAGTTCGTGCACCGGGCCGGACGCGCCTCTCACCGCCCAGTTCGGCCTGACTGCTACGGTGCTCACCGTGCAGTACTCGACGGGCGCCATCGAGTTCCAGGTGGATACGAGCACCGGAGCGAACGCAGCGCTTACCATCGGCTGCTTCGACAACGGCACCGGCGCCTTCACTCCGACGCCGCTCGCACCCGTTTCCGACGACTGAAAGCCTCACGCTGGCGGCCTCTTGCGGGAGGTCGCCAACTTTTTTTGCCCGAGTTCGTTGACTAACTTGTTACTCAGGGTATCTTGTTACTCATGAACGCAGCCGACGTCGTCGCCATCGCAGCCGCCATGAACCTCGCCTCTGTCCGCCTCGCCCGCGTGCAGATGATGCTCGCCGCCAAGACGCTGAAGGCGGTGAGCAAGTGAGGATCGTTGCGATCCTGGCCGCGGTGCTCCTCGCCGGGTGCGTCTCGACGCGCTCGACGCCGAGCTACCACCTGTCCGTCGACTCTGCGTTCACGCCAGCCGAGCAGGAGCAGATCGCCAGCGCTCTGCTCGACTGGGAAGCGAAGACGTCGGCCACGTTCGACGTTGCGTACGACCAGGACGTCTCGACCTGCGCGGATGCGTGCATCCACCGTGGCTACCCGGCAGACGATGCGGTGCAGGCGGCGGGCGGCGTGACGCGGTTCCACGGCGAGGAGGCCAACAGCTACGTTCGGTTCATCGGCGACAACGGCATCACGCCGGACCAGTTTCGCGTCCTGGTCACGCACGAGGTCGGGCACGTCCTCGGGCTCCAGCACACCAGCGATCCGGACTGCGTCATGCGCCCCGGTTCGGACGACGCGCACGAGGTGACGGCGTGCGACGTGGCGCAGTTCGATTCGATCTGGAGCGCGCCGTGAGCGCCCGCACGCTGAGCGAGTCGGACTACCTGCACGCGATCATCGAGAGCCGCGACGCCGACTTGAAGCGGCTCGATTCGCTGCTGAGAGAGGCGAACGAGGAGATCGGGGCCGTCGGCGAGCGCCTCTACCAGGCGCGGATGAGGATCGCCGATCTCGAAGCGCGCATCGGATCGAGGGATTTCAACAGCTGGGCGTACGCAAAGGAGCGAGACACGTGACCATCCGACTGTTTCTGAAGTTGATCGCTGAGACCCCAAACGTCCCGGACGAGACCTTGCTCGAAGATTTCTTGGCCATCGCCGCGTACCGGCTGGCGAAGCGGCGCTACGACCAGCGCCGGGCGAGGGCGTCGTGAGCAACCTCGCCATCGGTCGACCGCGAGTGGACAGAATCGGTCAGTCGTTCGGTCGGCTCGTCGTAATCGGCTCGGCTCACGTGGGTAACGCTGCGGCATGGGTGTGCGCCTGCTCCTGCTCAGCGTTGGTGAAGGTGCGTACGAGCAACCTGGCGCGCACGAGGTCGTGTGGATGCCTTCAGCGAGAGTCCAGGTCGGCTCTCCTCACTGTCCACGGCGACACGGTCGGTCGCAGAACGACCGCCGAGTTCAGGACCTGGTGCGCCATGCGTGCCCGATGCTCAAACCCGAAGAGCCAGGACTGGAAGTACTACGGGGCACGCGGCATAGCGGTGTGCGAGCGCTGGCGCTCGTTCGGGGCGTTCCTCGAGGACATGGGTCGCAAGCCCAGTCCTTCGCACAGCATCGACCGGAAGGATGGGTCGTCTGGTTACAGCAAGGAGAACTGCCGGTGGGCCACCCCTGTCGAGCAGACCGAAAACCGCCGGAAGTGGGGGACAGCATGAGCGCGATGACGACGACGCAGGGTCACGAGATGAACACCGACCAGCTCGCGCTTCTCAAGCGCACGCTGGCGACGGACCTGACGGACAACGAGTTTGCCCTCTTCGCAGAGGTCTGTAACCGCTTGCAGCTCGATCCATTCCGCCGACACATCTATGCAATCAAGCGCGGTGGGCGCATGACGATTCAGACGGGAATCGATGGGTTCCGAGCCGTGGCGTCGCGCTCCGGCGAGTACGAAGGCCAGGCCGGGCCCTTCTGGTGCGGCGAGGACGGCGTGTGGCGCGATGCATGGCTCACGAAAGAGCCGCCGAAGGCTGCGAAGGTCGGCGTCTACCGTCGTGGCTTCCGTGAGCCGGTGTGGGGTGTGGCTCGCTTCGATAGCTACGCCGGCGACAACCTCTGGCGGAAAATGCCGGAAATTATGATCGCGAAGTGCGCTGAAGCGCTTGCTCTGCGCAAGGCGTTTCCGGAGACCCTCTCCGGCGTCTACTCGGCCGAGGAGATGGATCAGGCATCGCGCGGCCGCGCCAAGCCGGTCCAGGTGACCGACGACGGCGAGGTGCTCGAGGCGGAGCAGATTCCCGAAGCGCCCCTCACCGACGAGCTTCTCGAGTCCGTCCGAGAGGCGTACCTGAGCCAGATCGCCAAAGCCGCAAGCTTGGGCGAGTTGCGCCAGGTGCATGCGGCTCTGAACAAGAGCCAGCTGTCGAAGGGGACCAAGGCGTCGCTGACGATGTCGTGCTCGGAGCGGCGGCGCCAGCTTGAGGATGCGGCGTGACGTCCGTTCGCCTGGTGACCCCGTCTCGTCGTGCGCTCCTGAGACACTGCCAGGCCTGGGCGCGCGGCGACATGGTCCTGGACGAGACCTCCGGCCGCGCCGCGCTGGAGGGCTCGCGGGTCCACGCTGCGCTCGACGCCTACGCGAAGGGCATCGTGAACGAGCCGAAGATCGCCAAGCGCCTCCGTTCCGGCTTCGTGGAGGCAAGCCGCTGGCTCGACGCGGTGCGCCCTCGGCTGGTCGGTACCGAGATCGCCTACCGGCTCGACCTGGAGACGGGCGCGTCCGAGCCGAGCGGCGTGACGATGCGCGGCTACCCGGACGATGGGCACCTCCACGGCACGGCGGACGTCGTGTACGTGGACGAGGACGGCGAGCGCGTGGTGCGGGACTGGAAATCGGGCAGGCCGAGTCCGGCGACGGCCGATCAGCTCGAGATGCTGGCTGTGATGTGCGGCGCGCGCCGTGCGGAGGTGGCGTACCTGGACGACTGGCGCGTGCAGCCCGTGACGGTGCGCCCGTGGCCAGAGATCCTGGACGGTCTGCGCCGGGACGTGGCGAAGATCGCCGACGCATGGGCCGCTCCGTCCGCTGCCTGCGATGCGATGTACTGCCCCGCGCGGAAGACGTGCGAATCGTACGCGCTCGACCGGCTCGGTGCCGCGTGACGGCCTACCGTCGTCAGGGCCACACGCTCGCCCCGGAGCTGCAGCGTGCGTTCGAATCGCTGCGATCGGAGCGAGGCGATCGCGCCGCGTGCCGGGCGCTCGGCGTGTCCGCATCGACGCTGGACAAGATCGCAGGGCAGCAGGGCGTGCGCGGCGACGTGGTCGCGAAGGTCGCCGCCGCACTGTCCCACCCCGCCCCGCAACGAGAAGGAGAGACGCCGTGAGCGAGCGACATGCATGCGACACGTGCGGCGATGAGCCGTGCGAGCACTTCTGGACCTACCTAGACGCGGTCGAAGCCGACGCCGCGCGTGGTGCCCGGCGAGAGCGAGAGGCCATCGTCGCGTGGCTGCGGTCCCTCTACGTGGGCCAGCCGTACTCGCGCGGCATCATGCACGTGCTCACCAAGGAGATCGAGAACGGCGCGCACGAGGTGAAGTCGTGATCGGGCCCGTGGAGGAGCCGCGCAGTCAGCCCAGAAGAAGACCGCTCGCCAAGCCCGAGCGGAGGGAGGCGGGACGATGACCTGCGAGGACTGCGGCGCCGCGAACGCCCGGAAGCACCTGGACGCGGCGGACATCGAGCACTGGTTCTGCGATGCGTGCTTCCGAGACCTCTGCGACTGGCTACCGATGCGCGGCAAGTACGCGCCGAAGAAGACGACATGACCAACCAGCCCAAGCTCCAGCAGCTCCACGCCCGCCTCGAGGCGAGTGCCAGCGATTATCCGAACCGAGCCGTCCTTCGCGACCTCGTCGCGTGTTTCCTCGAGGACGTCGAGCCAAAGCGATGCCGTGCGGGCAAGCCGTTCTGTCGGCGGATGATGCATGGTCAGGACTGCCAGTGCGATCCGAGCGAGGACGTGAACGCGTCGCCCCCGGGTGCCACGACGGACCTTGAGGCGGCGGTTGCCGTGCTCATGGCATCGTTCGATGTGCTGTCTCCCGGCGACCATGCTGTGGCGGTCATCGTGGGCGAACTGTGGCGGCAGGGCGAGGAGATCGCCCGCCTCCGCGCCGAAGTCGAACAGGTGCACGCACACGCTAAGAACGGGTGGGACCAAGCTGCGAAGCTCCGCGCCGAAGCCAAGCCCAAGCCGGCGGGGCGGGAGACAGATTCGATACGTCTCCTCGGCATCGAAACAGCCCTGAAACGGCTTATGTCTCGCGAGCCGAACGGGCATGGTGGTAGCCGGCCCACGCTCGACTCGAAATGCTTGTGCGACTGGTGCAAGGCTGATGATGCACTACTCAGTCGCGTTCGGAGGAAGCCGTGAGCCAGAGCCCCGTGAAGCGAGCGGAGTTGCGGCGTCTGGCGGAGGGTCGCATCAGCGCAACCAAGCTGTACGGAGGCGGGATGGGAGTGGGATGCATCCGCTTCGTGTCTGTCGACGATCGGGACTTGCTCGCCCTGCTCGACGCGCTGGACGAAGCCACGGCGCGGGCGGAGAAGGCGGAGGCGGCACTGCGGCGGCTTGGGCACCAGGGCGACAACCCGAACATGCCCGACGCCGCCAAGGTTCTCGCCAAGAAAGCCGACTGGTGCGGCGCGTGCCATCGCGGCTGGGGATGGGTCGACAGCGTGGAGATGCGCACCGCCCTCGCCGCCGAACACGACACGAAGGAGGACGGCGATGGCTGACGATTGCAAGCATGGACGAGAGGTCTGCCTTACGTGTGCCCACCAGCGTGGCTACGCCGACGGCGTGAAGGCTGCGCTGGCGGCGGTGCGGGGACGGGGGGCAGCGATCGACAACGGGACGGTGACAGGCAAGACGGTTGCGGCGGTGGTGCTTGAAGCCGTCGACGAAGCGGAGAAGGCGCTGGTGAAGACGTGACCAGCGAGCGAGACAAAGCACACGCGTTCCTTGAAATGTACCTGGGGCTATCGCTGGTCGGTCAGTATCGTGACGTGACAGTGCGCGCTCTCGCCGACCTGCTCGCCACGGTGCGAGCCGAGGGCGTGAAGGCTGAGCGTGCGGCCGTGGTGGCGCACATGAGGAAGGTCACGCTGCCGTTCCGCGAACGCGAAGAAAAGACTCTGCACGACATGGCGGGCGTCATCGAGAGCGGCCTGTTTCACGTCACGCCCCGCGAGGCCGAGAAAGGAAAAGGGTCATGAGCATCTTGTCAGACTGCATCGTTTGCGGAGCGTTTCGTAACCACGGCCACCAGTGCGACCCGGTTGCTGTGCGCCTCACGTCCTCCCTCGCCGCCGCGAACCAGCAGCTCGACGCGATGCGGGCGGAGCTGGCGGAAGCAAAAGCTTTCGTCGACTTCACGCGGCTGCACGTCTGCAACGCACGCGCAGACAAGGCCGAGTCCGAACTCGCCGCCCTGCGCCAGAGCACCGAGGCCGACGCGGAGCCGGTGGCTTGCAACAGGCCGTGCGTGTCGTCATCCAGCCTGTGCGCAATGCCTCGCAACCACTACGGCTACTGCTCGCCTTTGTGTCCCGCCCCGGTCGCGCCCGTCCCCGCCCCGTCGCCGTCCGCGAAGCACGGCCCGAAGTGTGGCTGGCCCGCGTGGGCATGCGACTGCGGAGTGTTCCCGTACCCGCAGACCGAACCCGTGCAGGACGCGACGCAGTACGTCGCCGCCCCGTCGCCGTCCGCGAGGGCCGAGGAGCCGTACACCGAGAAGGACTATCCGGCGCTCCGGGCTGCCGCGAGCAAGGCGGTCGATGCCATCGACAATGCTGGGCTACCTGGCACGTGGATCGTCCGCGTCACGAGGGACCATAGAGGCGTACTGTTCCGAGACGGCAACTGGATCGCGAAAAACGCCGTCGTGAAGTTCGACCATGATTTCGCCCCGCCGGACCTGACCGCCGAGATCGCGCGCCTGATGATGGAGAAGGAACGAAAGCAGCACCTGCTCGAAGAGCGCGACGCCGAGATCGCGAAGCTGAAGGCGGAGGCGATGGGCAAGCGGTTCCGTGCGTACATGGCTGACGGCACGGGGCGGGAGAAGATCGTGACGGGGTGGCTGGCCTGCAACGACGACCCCGACTCGACGTGTCTCTGGTTCTCGACAAAAAAGGCTGCGCGCAAACGGTTGGCTATGTGGCGGGACTCGAGGAGCCGAAGTCGACTCTGGCTCGTCCGCCTCGTGCGCAAGCCGGCGAGCGGAGGCGGGACGTGAGCAAGGTGTTGGAGGAGACGTGGGAGGCGCGGCTTTGGTACCACCACGCGAACGACGCCCAGCGGCCGGTGAGCGAAATCTACCTGCCCGATGCTCCATCGACGAAGTACGCGGCGGCTCACGAGCGGTGCATCTCCGCCTTTGAGCCGGAGACGTGGGACAGCGACAGCGCCAGCGCCGAACGGTGCCAGCTCGCCGCCTGCGCCCCCGAGATGGCGCGGATGCTGCTTGAGCACCATGCCGAGCTGGTCAAGGCGACCGGGCGCGACACGTATTGCCTGGGGTGCGGCGGCTTCCTGGGCACCGGGCACGATCCAGACTGCCCTCTCGTCGCCCTCCTGCGCAAGGCGGGGGTGATTGAGTGATCGAAGCCGATTGGTTCAGCTGCGCATGCGGGGCCTGGGCGACATGGGGAGCGGCACCAGACGCGCCGCCGCGTTGCGCCTTGTGCGGTCGCGAGATGTACCGAGAGTACGAACTGGCCCCTGGGGAGTCGGCAGGGTGCGGTCACGTGTGGCCGTCTCCCTGGGCGGTGTGGACTAGGCCGAAGGCCGGGGTGCTGCCGTGAAAAACGAGCGTGGCTTCGACGAGGAAGGCGGCTGGGAACCCGACGACGAGTGGGAACCGAGCGGCGAACCGTACGAAATAAGCCTGGTACGCAACTTTGACGGCAACCGGTGGTCCGCGTGGGTGAAGTGGGATGGGTGCGTCCACTTCGACGTGAAAAGCACGCACGAGAACGGGGATGGCGATTTCTACTGGCACGTGTGCGATCTCGCCGAAGTCATCAAGGCGCTGACCGACCTGCGCGAAGAGGCCGTGCGCCACTACACAAAGACGCGCAAGCGCTGGCCGGATTACTGACAGACGGCGCTCATCACGCGGCTTCTGGCGGCGAAGAATCTCGCGGCCCCGGGGGCGCATCCGTCGGCGTCGCCTGACGTGCCGCGTTGAGCAGGTCCATGCAGTTTTCCCATCGGTGTCCAAGTCGGTTCTGGCCTCGCGTCGCGGCCATGGCCATGTCAAGGCCGGTGATCCGCCCGAGCTTCTGTGCGTCGAACGATCGGTTATCGTTGTACGCCCAGGTGAAGGGGCCCCGCTGGCCGCAGATCACCTTCTGCAGCGACCAGTCGTTTCCGATGGCCGTCGCGGGCAGGAAGTCGAACGCGTAGATGCGCGCCGAGCTCGTGAGCTTGCCGACGTAGGGTCGGAAGAAGTCGAGGATCCAGGGCAACTGCTCGCTGGCGGCAAGTTCGTGGAACGGTCGCGGGTCGCTGTAGTGCAGACCCTTGAGCGTCGCCGGCATCATCTGGTTCAGGCCCGAGGCGCCGCCGCTCTTGTTGAAGGCCGAGGGATTGAGGCCGGATTCGCTCGCCATCACGGCCATGATGTCTTCGGCCTTCCAGTGCATGACCGGCTCGCTCGCGGCGAGGAGAGGCCAGAAGGCGTCGTCGATCAGGTTGTCGCTCATGGCTTCGGTCTCGCTCTCCAGGTCGGTGCGGTGTCAGAGGCCTTCTCGCCGCGGTCGGCTGCGTCCTCGGCTGCGGCTCGGGCCTGGGCGCGATGGGCTGCGGCTCGGAGCACCTCGGAAAAGGGCACGCCTTCGAAAAGGGCACGTGTCCAGTCGCCGCTGTCGGAGGCGACGGTCATGGTACGTTGCCGATCGGGCCGCGCCGGCGACCTCCTGGCCGTGAGTCAGGCGAAGCAGGGGGTGAGTGCCCGCAGGTACTCGGGAAGAAGCCTGCCCGGTGTTTCATCGCTTCAGCCCTTGCCAGAAGCGGAGCACGAAGAGCATGGCGCTGGTCGACGGCGGGACGGTGGGCACGTACGCGGGCATGGGCTCGGGCGGCGTGACGCGCTGCGATTCCGGCGTGTCGTCCTGGTCCGGGTCGTGAATCGGTGTCATGATCGACTCGTCCATTGGGTTTCACTACGCGGTGTGGTCAGCGCCGAGAGGGTATGCTCCCCACCTGACCCTTTCCGCGAGTGCGCCGTGGGGTTCAGCTGCCTTCCAAGCAGCCTACGAGAGTTCGACTCTCTCCATTCGCTCCGGGCTGGCCAGGCCGCCCCGACAACGGCATGTGCAGACATGCGCTTGACCGAAGGGGGATGCCCCACCTGGATTTTCACGTCGCCACCAGCCGCTTCTTCCGGGTCGTGAAGCCGCAGTTCAGGCAGTGATCCCAGTAGCGGTCGCCCTCCTCCACGCGGACGATGTCTTCGTGGTACGTCACCCTCGGCTCCTTGCCCGGGTGCGTGTCGCTGCACGCGGCCTCATCGTCGAACATGGGCCGCGTGGGCGGACCGAGGACGTGCATGCGGTGGTCGTGGGTGACAACGCGGGACATGGTTAGCGCTCATCCTCGAACAGAGGGTGCGTTGGGCTGCCCAGCACGTGGATGATCATGGCGTCTTCGGCCGGCGAGCGTTCTCGTCCCAAGCTTCACGGAAGGCGCGCAGAGCGAGACGTAGCCTCTCGTCCAGGGGGGTGTCCTCGTACTCGCGGTCGAGGAAGGCCGGGCGAACGGTGCGGTCCAGGCCGAAGATCGACCGGTCGCCCGGATTCGTGGGGAGCCAGGCGTTCATGGCTTGCGCGACAGGGCCATGACGAGAAGCTCCTCCAGCACGGCGATGCGAGTGCGAGCCTTACGCAGGCGCTCACGGAGCGCGGTCTCGTGCTCGGGCATCTGCGCCTGCTGAAGCATCGCATACTGCTGGTCTTGTGCCCCGTTCATGGCTTCGTGGCCAGCTTCGCAGCCTCGAGCGCGTCCGCCAGCGTCTCGGCTGATTTCGCCGCATCGCTCGAGAGGTACGCCTTGAGCGCCGCAGAATCGGTCAGGTTGAATTTCGCGAGCAGCCGCGTCTCAAGCTCCTGGAGCACGACGGCGGCAAGGCCGACATCGTCGACGGCGGTGGCGATGTCCCGGGCGAGATCGCCGGCGGGGCTGTTCATGAGGAAGTCCTCGAGCGAGTCCCTGATCGAGGCGAGAACGACGTACCCCATCACTTGCCTCCCGCGTCGTGAACGGTCTCGGTGACTTCGTACGCGTCCCGGATGTACGCGTCGTGGTCCGCGTTGCCCGCGTCGGCGCGTCCCCATTTCGTCTGCACGCCGCGCCTGCAGTCGGCGTAGGCCGCGGCGTCGGCGCTGAGGCACGTGGCGAGATCGGCGCTGTACGACGCGTCGGCGGCGGCTTCCTTGGCGGGCGTGCATGCCCCCGGGCCGAGGACGATGGCCCACATGAGCCGGTGCCAGAGTTTACGGAGTAGGGTCATGCGGCGGGTCCTTGTCGGTGCTGCGTTGGTGCGTCACGAACGAATCTTGGGCGCTCGCGGCGAACGCGATGAGCCCTACGACGATGCTCTTCACGAGGTCCTCGTAGCCGCCGTGATGCGCGAGGTAGCCGGCCGTGCATGCGAGGACGCCTGCGATCCCGAGGCGCTGCCAATTCAGGGTCATCGCTTTTTCTCCGCGTCCGCCGCTTCGAGGTTCCAGTCATGGCCGGTCGGCACGCGCAGTTCGCGCACGCTGACCTTCCGGCCCTCGAGGCTCGCGATGTCCGATCGCAGCTGCGAGTGCTGCGAGACGAGTTTTGCGATCTGGGTGTCCTGGCGATCGAAGCGCTCGCGGTTGTCTTCGTGGTTCCGTTTCACGACGCTTGTGAGGGCGAGCACCGCGCCCTCGATGGCGGGGATGTTGGAGATGCGGATCGAGGAGGCTTCGAGGTCCGCGGTCGCGTTGGCGAGGCGCATCTCATCTTTCCCCTCCTTCTGCCCTCGGCTGTACAGCCACGTCCCGACGGCGCAGACTGCGCCGGCGATGCCGATGAGGATGCCCGGGTCGATCATCGCACGTAGATCCCGCTCGACGTGAACCAGGCGCGGTACAGCCCCGACGCCGCTGTGATGGCAGTCGTGTGCGTCCCATCGCTGAGCGTGACGGTGTACCCGCCCACGGTGACCTCGATGTCCTTGGAGTAGCCGGCTCCCGCGCTCGCGAGAGGGAAGCCGCCGATGGTCCCGGAGCCCGTCGGCGTCACCACGAGGAGCTGCTTGGCGTACTGCGCCGCCGTCAGTGTGATGCCGCCCGCCGTGATACCCGTGGCAAATTCGCCGTGCACGCCGTAGGGGCTCGGTCCGTTGACCGCGTCGCCGATAATCGGGACGACGCTGGCGAGGTTGCCTGCGTTCACGGAGAAGTTGACGGTGCCGGCGTTCTGAAAAACGACGCCGCTCGCGCCGTTGACCTCGGTGGTGCCAAAATAGTCGAGCACCGCGTAGTTGCCATTGTTGGGCGCCGCTGCACCCGAGCCGAGCCAGAGCCCGAACCCGTTCGCGAGACCGCTTGGCCAGTGTCCGATTGCCGCGATGTTCGTGGCGCCTCCGCCCGCAAGGTTCCGGGTGACGCGCAGGTAGGGCTCGTTCGTGTTGGCGCTCGTCGTGAGGTCGACGAACACATCGCCGCTCATGAGCGGCCCGGCGCCGCCGGCTAGGCGGAGCGCACCGCCGATGCCGCTCGCGTTCGTGGACGGGCCGCCCTTGACGTTGGCGGAAGTGCCAGGAGTCGTCGCGACCGAAGCCGGCCCCGTCCAGGAAACTACCTGCTGGCTCGTGCTCGTCCCCGAGAGGTCGCCTCCCGCGGTGAACCCGCTCGAGCCGGCGGGCCCGATGAGGCCACCGGCGGTCACCGTCGAGCCGCTCGCGACGAGTGCGCCCGACCCCGCGTTGCCCGCGTAGCCGAGGTTCGTCAGAACGAGGTGCGTCGCGTCGGTGATGCTGGTGAGCGTGTAGTAGCCGCCGGCCGTGACGTAGACGACCTGCCCCGCCGCGAAACCGCTCGTGTGCCCGACGGTGACGGTGACGGTGTTGCCCGCGCTGGGTTGCGTGAACCCGGCGGACGTCGAGCTGAACGCGTCGGCGCCGTTGGTCCCGTTCGTACCGTTCGTACCGTTCGTACCGGCACTCCCCGCCGCGCCACCGGGCCCCTGAGGTCCGGACGTGACGACGGCCGCGGGCGGGTTGCAGAGCGTGCCCGCCGAGGCGTTGCCGGTCGCGCCGTTGTTCTGGAGCGTGACGCTCGTCCCGCTGAGGGCGGTGATGAAAAACGTCCCGCACCCGGAGACCGTGACGTACGAGCTGACCGCGGCGCCGCTCGCCGACGTGAGCGTGGTCGACGCCGCGCTCGCGACGGTCGGGACGATGAACGTGCCGCTCAGCGTCGTCGACAGCGCGGGCGGTCCGGGCGGGCCCTGCACACCCTTGGTGATAATGGTCGTCGTCGCAGCCGGAGCCCCGGCGTACGCAGGCTGCCACGCGAGGAGCGAAGCGAGGATGACGGCGAGGGGGCGCTTGGTCATCGGAGGTGAGCGACCCCGGTCAAAAACTTGAAGATCGTCCCGCTCGGGAACGAGACGAAAACATCGTACGGGTAGTCCCCGGCGGGAACGGAGAGCGTCTGAGCCGCGGTCATGCCGAAGGCGAGCGAGCCGGCTGCACCACCGAGCGTGCACGGCGTCGAGAAGAGCGGCGTTGACGAGGGGTCGGTGCTCGTCCGAACGTTGAAGGTCGCGGTGGCGCTGGTCAGGTCGACCGGCGTCGGAGTGACTCCGTTCGGCACGTCACCCGTGGTCCAGATGTACGAGAGCGACCAGTCCGCGCCTCGGTCCTGGGTGATGTCGTTCGATGTCGCGACGGACGCCTCCGACGGCGGCCCGGCGAAGACGAACGCGGCGAGGAGACCAGCGAAGAGGATCCGGCGCATCGTCAGACCCAGAGAAACGACACGGTCTGAGCGGCGGCGGAGACGACGTAGACCTTCGACGGATCGGCTACAGGAACGTCGAATTGTCCGCCGGGTTCGAGCACATATCCGTTGGCGGTGGTGACCCCTGGCCCCCCGACGAACACCGGTGCCGTGTTCGCAACAGCGGCGCGGATCCAGAGCTTCTGGTGACCGGCGGTGGTAGGCGATGCGGCGAGTAGCGGCTGGGCGATGCTCCCCGACGACTTCTGCCCCGACTGCGGGGTGAAGTTCAGCGACGCGAGTTCAACGTACATTCCCCTGCTCGACCTTCTGCGCCGATGTCGCGAACACGCTCGTGTCCATCTTCACCGGCCTCTTGGAGGTTTGGCCCGGTGACTGGGGGGCGTTGTCGTTCGCTGGCGGGGCAGACTTGCCGGCCTGGATGCGGGAGATGAATCCCGGATCCATCGTCTCGTCGAGGGGAACCCCGAAGAGTGTGCTCAGTTGTACCTTGCGATCGTAGCTGAGTCGATCGCCATGCTTGGTGACTCCGTCGATCAGGGCGTCCTGGATCTCGGCGTAGATCTCCGGATGCCCCTCCCGGAGCGCGTCGACCTTATCGGCGGAGAGGTGGCCCCCCTTCATGTCGTCGAGCACGCTGATCGGGTCGACGGCCCCATCGGCGTACCGGCCGAATTTGAGAAGTTCCGCCTCGCTGAACCGGGTCTCCTCCAGGTGCGGTGTCAGCCCGAGCGTGTTCGTTCGCCCCAGCGGCGCGCGGTTGGCGAGGTTCGTCACGATGGTCGAGACCTTGGCCATCGCGCTCCGGTGCGTCTCGGGAGCGACCTGGCCCATGCTGTCGCCGACGGCGCCTTGAACCCGGCCGAGTAGGCCTTCCGGGTTCGTCCGGTGCTGGGCGACGTTCATCGCGGCGGACTTGTAGGCATCGAGCTCGCGCTGCGTGGCCTTGGCGGGGCCACGGCTTGCCTCGCCCCCCTCGAGGAACGCCTTCACGCCGCCCGCGATCCGCTTGTCGACGGTGGCCCCGATGTTCTCAAGCGCCCCCAGCTGGCCCACGTTGTGGAGCAGCTGCGCGCCGATGAAGTCGCCGCGCTCGCGCACGAATTTGTTGCCCAGCGAGGCCAGCCCCGAGCCGACCGCCGCGCCGACGTGGCCTCCGAGCACACCGCCCGCGACGAGACCCGCGCCACCTGCGATCCGGTCCGTGAGCGATAGGGCGAGGTTGTTCCCCTGTTTCGCAACCCCCTTGGTCGCGGCCTGGTTCAGCGACGAGAACACCTGAAACCCGCGCTTGTTCGATTTGTAGGCCTCGAGCCCCTTCGCTTCGGAGATGGCAGAGACCTTGTCCTCAAGCATCTTCTCAAGCGCCTGGCGCACGGGCACGAGCTGCTTTTTCGCGGGGGACAGCTCGAGGTTCGTATAGATCTGGTGGTCGATGTCGATGCGCAGATCGCGCAGCTGGCGCAGAGACATCGGTGCGTCGCCGGCGTTGGCCACGAGCTCGCCCGTCTTCGCATCGAGCATGCCCGTCTGCTCGGCAAGCTGCTGCGCCCAGCCTCGGACCTTGTTTGCGATCGAGGTGTTGCCGATCTTCGCCCCCACGTCGTCCGCCACGTTCATGATCGCCTGGTAGGCGTCGGCTGCGCGCGGGAGTCCGGCGTTCTGGACCTTGTCGACGGCGTCCTGCGCCCGAGACGACGGCGACGCGCTCGGATCGCGCACCCCGGTCGCTGCATCGTCCGCGGCAGCCTCAGAAGCGCGCCGTTCGGCGGCAAGAGCCTGGATTTTCGCGTCGTTTTCGGCCGCTTTCGCCGAGAGCTCGTCGAGTTGCGAGCCGAGCTTGTCGCCGTAGTGTTTCATTCCGTTTTCGGACGCTTCGACGAGGTCCGGACGCTTCATCTCGGCGAACGATGACTTTCCGGCGAACTCGGGGGCCTCTTTCACCCACTGCTGGCCCATTTCGCGGTACCCGATGCCCGATTTCTCGGCCTTCTCGAGCATCTTCTGCGTCCCTCCCGCGGATCGCCACGCCATCTCGCCGGACTTGGCTTCGAGCGCCTCCGACAGCGACTCGGGGAGCCTGCTCGCGATGGCGCGGCCCGCGCTCCCGAGCACTTCGAGACCCGCACCCGCGCCGCCGCCCGCGATCGCCCCCCACATGGCGCCGTCCCCGATGCCGGCGATCATTTTCGCCGCGGTCAGCTCGTGGTCATCGAGCGCCGCGTCCGAAATCTCGTGCCCCGCGCCGTAGAACGCCCCCTCGGTCGCACCCGCAGCGCCGAGGCCGAGACCCTTGACCGCCGCGCGCTCGGCCAGGCCCGCGCCCTCGCGCGCAAGCAGCCCGCCGATGCCGTGTTCGACCGCGCTACCGAGCCCGGAGACGGCCCGCGGGAGGATGCCGGCAAGGCCAGCACCGCGCGCCGCCAGCGAGCCGCCCTCCGCCGCCGCTCCAAGCCCACCTGAGAGCAGGGTCGGAGCGATCGCGCCGGTGATCTCGCCCGCGGTGGACAGGCCGGAGTGCTCCTCCTGCAGATCGCGCAGGTTGTCGCCGAGACCGACGGCTCGCCCCGCCGCGTCCGAGAGGCCGAACGTAAGCCCGCGCGCCACGCCCGCGCCGGTCGCGAGCGCAGCGCCGCCCGCGCCGCCGAGACGGTCGTGACGGTCCGCGATCCGGATGTCCTCGGGAGTCGCGATCTGAGCGCCGGCCTCCTGCGCGTCGGGCAGGTCGGAGTCGTCGATGTCGCTGACCGATCCGTCGGCGTTGACGATCTTCGCCATGAGCTACTTCGCCCCTAGCTTCTTCCGGAAGTCTTCGAGATTCTTGACGCCCTTCTGCACAGTGTCTCGCGCCACGTAGGCGCGGCCATCCTTCTGGCGCATCTGCGGCGTGCTCACGGCTTGCGTCGCACCTCCAAGCGAGTGCTGGACGATGTTTCCCTTCCCATCCACACCGAGGGCCGACGTTGCGCCCTGCCCCGCCTGGCCCTTCTCGATGGCGTCGAATCGGTTGTCGAGTCCGCGAAGGAAGGAATCTCCGGCTCGCTCGGGAGCCCCGCCGACGCGAGCCCAGTCGCCCGCGAGTTCCTTCGACGACTGCTGCAGGTTATCGTTCAGGCTCTTCACCTGTTCAAGCGGCTTCACGATGGTGGTGAGCTGGTTCTGAAGTGCGTCGATCTCGGCAAGGTCCCCGGTCTGAATGCCCAGCTTCCCGGCGCCTCGCTCCGCCATGCTCGTCTTGGCCCGCAATGACTTGAGGCGCTCGATGATTGGTGCCGCCTGTTGCCGTGCGTCGTGAATGATGCGAGCTTCCTTTGCCTCGTCCGTCGTCCGCGCGCGGAAGCCGACCGGGTTACCGCTCCTGTCGGCCCCCCCTGTCGGTACGAAGAGGTCGTCCGGCTTCTCTGCGTCAACGCCGGTCGCGGTCTTCGGCTGGACGGTCTGCGCCTTCACGTAGGCCATCGAGTCGTATTGCTTTTGCAGATCGAGCTGCTTCTGCTTGACGGCATCGAGCGCGAGCGAGCCTTGCGCCTGAACGCTTGGGAGGTTCCTCTTGGCCGTCTGCGCCTCGATGATGTTCTGCACCACCTGCATCTGCTGCTGCGCGAAAACGTTGTCGGCCAGCCGCTCGTCACCAAGCTCGGACTGAAGGTGCCCGAGCATGTTCATCTGCAGGCCCGCCGAGTCCTTCGCGTTGGAGAGGTTGTCGCGCTGAGCCGCGATGTTCCGGTCGATGGTTTTGTTCACCTGGTCGATGAACGGGTTCGACCCGAGGTGGGCTCGCGACTGAAACACACCCCCGAGCGCACCGCCCACGATGAGGTTCAGTCTCGAACCAAGATCGCCGTTGTTGAACGCGGCGTTCGGGTCGATGCGCTGCTTGGCCACGTTGTCTACGAGGCCCTGCGCCTTGGCGCGCATGTCCTGCAGCGACGCGCGGCGATCCAGCTCGCGGCCCTGGCGCTCGGCCAGCTGCGTTTGCGCCGTCTCGGCCTGGTGACCGAGCTCGTTCGCTTGAATCGCCGCCGCGTCGCTCTGCGCTTTCACGAGGCGCTGCTCATCGGAGAGTACGTCGACCTGGAGGTTTTTCTCCTGACGAAGCGTCTCGCTCCGGATGGGGATGTTGCGGTTGTCGAAGTGCGCGGGGATCGTGTACGCCGCCGGCTGGGGGATGCCCACGGACGGCGCTGCGCCGCCGGCTGCCTGCGCAGGGACGCCACCGGGAGCCGCGCCGGGCTGGTTCATCCCGGAGGTGTCGATGTTGTTGACGTTGACGGGTGGTCCCTTCAGTTGGAGGGCACCGGGCGCAGACATGCCCGAGAGATCCACGTTCGACCCGCCAAGATTCGTCGGCGCGGCCACCGGCGGGACGGGCGGGGCTGGGCCGCGGGGCAGCGAGAACGGGCTTGACACGGTCGGTGCGGTCATCGCCGCGACTTGGCCCGCGATGTCTCCCTGGCGCGGTGCGGTGGCCGGCGCGGGCGCGATGACGGGGGCGCCTCCGCCACTCGGAGTCGGAGCCTGGAGGCCAGCCTTGCCGAGTAGCCGGGCGAAGGCGTCGGCGTCTTTCAATTCGGAGTCGGCCATGATCAACCCGTGAACGATCCGATGATGTCGTCGTTCTCAGGCGCCCCTCCGCCCCCACCGCCAGCCGCTGCCCCTCCGCCGCCACCGCCACCGCCGCCGAGGCTGTTGCCCTGCGATGCGCCGGCGAGGCCGCCGTAGAGATCCTGGACGCCCTGGTTCACGATGCCGAGCTGACGATTCGTGTTCCCCTCGTTGATGCTTGCGTTGAGGGCCTGCGTTCCCTGCCAGGAGTTGGCGAGCATTCCCTGCTGCGCCTGCTGCGCGTTGAGCTGCGCGATCTGTGCCTGGTTCGCGAGACCACTGTAGGCGACGCCGGCTTGGTCGTTCTGCCCCTGCGACGCAAGCGCGTTCTGCGCCTGGCTCTGCGCCATGGTCATCTGGTTCTGCTGCATCCCGAGCCCGGTGTTCGCAAGCCCCGCCGCAGACTGCGCGTAGGCCCCCTGAGCCGTCGCCATCTCCTGCGCGCGCTGCATCGCGGCGGAGTTGATCGCCTGCTGCTGCAGGTTCGCCGTGTTCTGCGCGGCGCCGTAGTTGGCGTTCGCGAGCGAGGCTTGCCCCTGCGCGCCGGCCGCCATCGACCGCTGCGCCAAGATCGCCTGCTGAAGCCCCTGCTGCTGCTGGATGGCCGCCGCGCTCGGCTGGTTACCCATCGCTGCCGACTGGAGAAGCCCCGTCGCCTGCGCCTGCTGGTGGTAGCCGTTCATGCCGAGCTGCCCCGCCTGCTGCGCCTGGCCATAGTTGGCCTGAATCGCTTTGCGGGTCTGGTCGATGTATCCCTGGTGCGCCTCCTGCGTCGAGGTTCCGTTCCTCGTGCTGTCGAGGTTCGATGCTCCCGGGTTGTACTCGCCGCTCGCCTCGAAATTGTGCGCGCGGTAGCCGTCGGCGCTGACTCCGGACGCAGCCTCCGCGGCGCTGCCGCTTGCACCGAGTAGACCGCCGACTGCGCCCGTGATCTTGTCGACAACGTCACCCATGTCAAACCTCCCTTACGGCGACGAATCGCCCGTCGAAGACCTTGAAGCCATGCCTGCGCATGCTGTTGGCCAGGCTCCGACGACTGGGGGCGCCTACAACTCGAAGATACCCCAGATGCTTCGCCTCGGCACACAACGCCTCGAGAAGAACGTCTCCGGCCGCACGTCGCCTTGTGAGCGGCGCGGCGGGGTCGGACAGGAGCCCCTCGATCCACGCGAGCGCCGAGTCGGTGGCGTAGAGGAAGCCGACCACGCACCCGTCGGCGACAAATCCGGTTGCAGGGAGCACGCGCAGATCCGGACCGTCGCCGAAGCCGAGCGCGCGGTGCCAGCTGGAGATCAGGGGCAGGTGCTTGGCGGGGTCGAAGCGCTCGATCATCCCTCCTCCGAGCGGCTGTTGCGGTTCGTCCCCTTGTTTCCGATCTGCAGGCGCATGCCGATCCAGTTGCTCCCCTGGCCGTTTCCGACCGGGAGCCCCGTAGGTGACCCGTCCGAGACGCGCACCTGGATCGTGCGGCATCGCTGCTGGAGCGGGAACACCGACAGCTCGATGTTCGGCGACGGCATCGCGGCGATCTGCGCAGCCGTGAAGGTGTGGGCCTCGTTGTAGGGCGCCATGTCGTAGGCAAACTCAACGAGGATGTCGTGCGGCGTGAGGCGTTCGAACAAGATGTCGACTTCCCACACGCGTTGGAAGCCAAGGATGCCGGCGAAGTGGATCGGCGGCGTCTCGATCTGCGCCTCAACCCACGTCGAGCCGTCGAGCCACGCGGCGGTGGCTTCCTGGTACACGCGCCCTGCGGCGGTGATCCACGTGTAGGCCGGCGGCGTCGTCGCGTAGCCACCGGTGAGTGCTGCGCCGACGATCCCGACGTTCGCGGGGCCGTGCGTCGCGTCGTCGAGCACGTCGGTCGACCAGATCCCGCGGACGTAGTCGAAGACGAGGCGCTTGCCGGTCGCGCTCCCCTCGCTCGGGAGGAGCGACCAGTAGACGCGGCCGATCGCATCATCGAGCACCACCGACGAGATCACGGGGTTTGCCGCGGTCGTGACCTGCACGGTCTCGCCGATGAACGAGACGTTGTTCGACGTGTCGACGAGGTAGATCCCGCGCGCGCTCTGGAAAAAGATGCCGGCCGGCGTCAGGACTACGCTGCGCGGGTCGATGCACCCGACGTCGGACGCGAGCAGCGCCGGCGGCGTGAATTCCTGCCCCGTCCCACCGTTCGGCGGCGGTCCGGACCCCTGAATGACCCAGATCGCATCCCGCTGGAAGAGGAAGAGAAACCCGAGCATCGAGCCGAGCGCGCGCACGCGTCCGCCCGCGTCAACGGTGAGCACGGTCTGCGACTGCCACCACGGGAGCGCCCCCGAGATGTACTGGCTCGAGTACCAGAGCGTCACGCCGTCATCCCCGATCCCCACCAGGCGATCGGCGTGGACGATGAGCCCCGTTAGCCCCGGCGGTGACTGGTGCACGAGCTCCTCGCCGGGGTTGCCCGGTTGCGAGTAGAGCTGCGGGTTGGCCTGCAAGACGGCGTCGGACGTGCTGCTCGTGATGCCGTAGGTTGCCGTGCGGCCCGTCGCGAGGAGCGGCGCCATGGGTGTCGAGAGGTCGTAGTAGAAGATCGTCCCGTTCACGATCGTCCGGTAGATCTCGATGGTCGCGTTCTGTGAGGATGCGGCCGACACGTTCTTGGCCGTCACCGGGAGGGAATCGATGGTGAAGAAAATCGTCTGCCCTGCGGTTGTGACGACCACCGACTGCACCACCGATGGAGCCGAGCGCTCGACGTTGCCCGCGGCATCCACGTAGGCGAATACGGCGCAGAACTGGTAAGTGCCCGCGCTTGTTCCGCCGCCCGACCCGATGACACCGCCGCTGATCGCGATGGGGCGCGTCCAGAAATTCGACTCGAAGACGCCTCGCCCGTCGTAGAGCTGCGTCGCTCCGCCCGTGAGGGCGAGCTCCTGCGCGTACGCGGCGCCCTGGGCGCTCGAGACTCCGGAAAAGTCGAATTTCACCAGCTCGATGCTGGCCACGATGCCGGAGCCAATCTTGCTCGTGAGCGTGCGCGTGACGCCGTAGAGCATCGCACCGCTGGCCGACGTCGAGGGCAGGCAATAGACGGCGGGTTCCGAGAGTCGCGCGGCGTAGAACGCGACAGGGCGGAGCGGGCCGTTGCCCACGTCGCTCGTGATCTCGACGAGCGCGGCCTGCTGCTGGGTCGGGTCATAGCTCTTGATCTGCACGTAGACGCGTCCGTTGACCGCGGCGGGGCGGCCAGCGAGCGTGACGTTGTAGATGGCGTTCGCCGCCCCGAGCGAGATGTTCGACAGGCTGCCCGAGAAGCGTCGGTAATAGAGGCCCGTGACCTGAGTTGCTGAGGCCGCAGCGGTGTTGTTTGCGACGTAGCTCCCGCCGACGAGCGTGCCGATCGGGAACGCTCCGGCCGTGACGACGACGAGCGCGAGCTGGTTGATCGCGGTCGCGCTGAAGCCCGTGATCCGCTGGGGTGACGTCACGGCACCGCCGGCCGAGGAGAGCCACACCAGCTCGGCAACGAGGCCAGGCGTGGTGTACGCGAAGAAAAAATTGTTCGCGTTGTTTCCCGCGACGGCGAGCGCCGTGATGGTGGTGTCGGCCGCGTTGTAGCTCGTGCTGGTGGTGGTGAACGTGTTCACTCCGGCGCCCGTCGGCCCCAGCACCTCGAAGTGGAACGTCACCGGGCTCGTACCCGTCGCGTACACCAGCACGTACCCCGTGCCGAAGACCGCGACGTCGGCGAAGGACGCAGACACTCCGGGGCGGTAGTCTGCGGTCGTGACCGTGAGCGTCGAGGGGGTGAAGAGGCGCGCGGTGATGTCCGTCCCGTCGTTGGTGAGGATGAGCGCCGTCGTCCCGTTCGTCACGATGCGCGTCACCCCAAAGGGGGTAGTTCCCGCGGTCACGTTGACGACCGTGACGGCGCTGAGCGTCGTCGCGTCGTACACGTACAGGTTGAGGAGCCACGGGTAGGTGCCCGTGCTCGGGTCCTGACGCAGGACACATACGTAGCCGCTGACGAATGCCACGTCGTAGAGCCCGGTCTGCGCGTTCCCGACGCCGGCGCCTCCGAGCGAGTAGCGCGACACGGCGCACTCCGGCACGGGGCCAGCGTTGCGCCACCCTGCGGCTTGCGGCGAGTAGCTGTAGAGCGACGTGCCGTCCGTGACCGCGACCTCGTCTCGGTAGGCGAACGCGCGCCGACCGGTCGCGATGGTGCCGCCGCCGACAACCGCGTTCGTGAGCGCCGTCGACCCGTGCCGCTTGGCGAGTGCTCCGCGCTGGTTCGAAACGAGGTTCGACAGCGTCGTCAGCGCCTGCGACGGGTCGAGGACCTGCTTCGAGATCTTCTCGTCGAAGCCCGAGGCGAAGGGGAATTCTAGAACCTGTCGCTGGAGGGGCATCAGAAAAACTCGATGTCTGCCGACCCCGCGACCGACGAGCCGAACGTGACGCTGTTGGCGGTGGCCGTGCCCGCGACTTCCCAGAGGGCGGGCGCGGCGGTGCCGACCCAGCGCACGACGCTCCACGAGGCTTGCCGCCCGAGGTTGTG
>CBDCBJ010000004.1:0-2302 GCA_965214345.1 Lichenihabitans sp.
GTAAGCGGCGGCGTTCCAGTAGTTAGGGTCGCGACGCAGGACGATGCTGTCCTGCGCCACACGGCTTTCGAACGCGTAGGGGCCGGCGCACACCGGATGTGCGCCGAAGGTGGTTCCGGCTGCCTCGGCGGCCTTGGGCGAGACCATGATGCCCGCCCGGTCGGCGAGCATGCTGAGCAAAGGCGTATTGGGCGCCTTGAGCACGAGGCGGATACGCAGCGGGTCGATGATCTCGGTCGAGGCGATGGCGTTGACCTCGCCCACCCGCATCGATGCCTTCATCGTTTGGTCGCGGGTGATCTTATACTGCACGGCGGCGGCGTCGAACGGCTCTCCGTCTTGGAATCTGACGCCGCCCCGTAATGTCAGCACCAGGTGCGTCGGGTCCTCGTAGACCCAGGCCGTGGCCAGTTGCGGGACGAAGCCAAGCTGCGCGTCGATGTCGATGAGTTTGTCGCACATCGAGGCATAGACGATGCGGCTGACGTAGGCGGAACCGAGCGTGGGATCGAGCACGTCCGGATCTTGGCGCAGGGCGATCGTGAGCGTGCCCTGCGCGGCCGCGGTTCCGGCGGCGAGCACGAGGCCGGCGAGCACGTGGCCGGCGAGCACGGGGGCGGCGAGGGCGCGGGCGAGGGCGGCCATGGTCAACGGGGCTGGCCGTCACGGGCCACGGCCTCGTCGATCGTGGCGCGGTCCAGGACGCCCCACGGGTCGTCCCGGCCGGCCATCAGGCGGCGGAACGGCGCGAAGCGCTCGAGACTGACGCGGTGCAGGCGTCGAAGCTCTGCCAGGGGGTCCGGGTGGTCGTCGGCACGGAGGTCGAGGTCGGGGTAAGGGTCACGCGTATGGACCCGGACCGCCGCGCTCTGCCGCCCGCGCTTGTCGCCACCTGCGTCCTCCCCGGCCTGGAGTGCGCCGATCAGACGTGTCGCCATCGGTCCGTCGCCGGCTTCGAACGCGCGCAGCATCGCGTCCAGCACATCCGGGCCGGCGAGCATGTTGCCCGCGACCGAAACCATCGCGCCCGCCCGCTGCCCGGCCCAAGTCACGCAATGCTCGCCGGTGTGCTGCGCGACCCGGCCTTCAGCGTCCAAGACATGGAGCTGGCGCTGCGCCCGCCCCGGATCGGGCGGGACCAACGTCTCGACGACCGTTTCGGCCGAGGCGCCAGCGCGCAGCAGCGCAAGGCCGTGCGGCCCATACATCGGGTTTACCAGCGCCTGGGTCGAGAGTGCGCCGACCCCGCCCTCGACGTGGGTACACAGGGCACCCACGGCGAAGAAGCGCGAGGCGACGGCGGCGCCGAACGCACCGTCGTGTAGCGTGTGGGCGAGGATGGAGAAGGTCATCGGGCAATGTCGCGCGATGCCGGGACGCGGGCAAGTTGCGCCCGGCGCGTTGCTCTTTCATACCGTGCCCATGCGATGGCTGCTGGCTGTGCTTCTGTTCGTTGTCCCCGCCTGGGCGGGCACGCCGATCCCATCATCGTCGGCCTGCGGCCCGGCCATCGATGCGGCGGAGCGGGCGCATCGCACGGCGCCGGGCTTGCTGGCGGCCATCGGGCTGGTGGAGAGCGGGCGGCGGGATGCGGGCACGCATATGCGCGCACCGTGGCCGTGGACCGTGACAGCCGAGGGAATCGGGACCTTCTACCCATCCAAGCTGGAGGCGATCCGCGCGGTGCAGGCCTTGCAAGGCCGAGGTGTCGCATCGATCGACGTCGGCTGCATGCAGGTGAACCTGTTGCAGCATCCTGGGGCGTTCAGCGATCTCGGGCAGGCCTTCGACCCGGCCTCGAACGCTGGTTATGCGGCGAGCTTCCTGGTTTCCTTGTTCAATCGTCTAGGCGGTTGGCCGGCTGCAACGGCGGCCTACCACTCTCTAACGCCGGCGTTGGGCATGCCGTATGCGCGCCTGGTCGCTGCGGTGTGGTCCGGAGCGCCGCTTCCGGTCGTCGACGGGCCCGGCGGGGTGGAGATCGTGCAATTCCCTGGTGGCGGGCAGATGCGCATCCTTCGCGATGCGGTGGGGCCGGGCCGGGTCCTGGGCTTTTTGAGCGGGCCTTAGAGCCTGTCTCGAATGCGCTGGGATGGGTCGGCGTGCCGATCTAGGCGAGTAACGGCGCGGCGCGGCCGCTTGGGCGCGAGCAGCGGAGCGGATGAGCTTCGCGTCAGATGGTCGCTGCAGGGGCATTACGAGCAGGCTTCGAGCGGACGTGGTAGGTTCGCGATGTGGAACGGTCATGTTTGGGCGTTGACCTGTTAGGGCGAGGAGCCTATCTGATGCCTCACCGAAGACA
>CBDCBJ010000005.1:0-162957 GCA_965214345.1 Lichenihabitans sp.
GCAATCGCATCGATTACGAGGATCTGGAGCGCGCGATCTCGCCGAGTACGCGTCTGGTCGCGATCTCGCTGGTTTCGAGCGACACCGGCTTTCGACATGACCTTGAGCGCGTCTGCGAGATCGCGCATCGGCGCGGCGTACTGGTCTACGCCGATATCATACAGGCGGTGGGAGCTATCCCGTTCGACGTGAAGGCGAGCGGCGTCGATTTCTGCTGCACCGGCCTCTATAAGTGGCTGATGGCGGAGTTCGGAGCGGCATTCCTCTACGTGCGCCCTGACCGGCTTCCGCTACTGCACCGCGTTCAGCTCGGTTGGGCCGGCATTAAGACCCTTAACCGGCATTTCCTGCCGTTCGATCCACCCGGGCTCATCGGCGGCGACTGGATTCTTGGCACAAACACAGCCAGCGTCTTCGAGGTCAGCACCCCGTGCTGGTCGAGCCTCGCCACGATCGCCGGGTCGCTCGACTATCTTTACGAACTCGGCGTCGACCGGATCGCCGCCTACCGCCGACCGATGATCGACCGGCTCCAAGACGAGATGCCACGTCTTGGCTTCGAGGCATTGACGCCGCGCGACGCCGAGGGCCCATCGGTCGTGTTCGCCTATCGCAACGCTCGCGAGCGTTTTCGTATGCCCCTTGAGCAGGCGCGCATCTTCACGACCGTCGCGAAGAACAAGATCCGCGTGGCACCGTCGATACACAACGACATGGGCCACATCGACGCTCTCCTCGACACGCTGCGACGATCGGCGGTCACTTAGGCACTGTAGCAGGACGGGCGGGGCTGAGGCCGGAACCACTCGCCGGGCACGCGATCCAAAGTCGCGGTCAGAGCTGTCGCCACGGGACTGCGATCCCCGCGCCCGTCTGCTCGGCGCTGCTGAGAGCTGCGCTTGCAACGGCGAGGTCCTGGACGACATGCCCGAGCGATTTGTAGGCGGTGATCTCGCGCGGATCGCGACGCGCGTCTGCCCGGCCAGCCAGAATGTCGCCGATCTCAGCCGCGATATGCCCCCGGTCGACGACGCCGGCTCGGATTGCACTAAGAAGTTCGCCGGCTTGCGACAAGGCGTTGGCCCGTGAGTCGGCGACGAAGCGGCTGCGGGCAACAGCTGCATCATCGATTTCGCGGGCGTCTGCGGTACTGGCACCGACCAGGTTGAGGTGCTGGCCTTCATTCAGCCATTCACCGCGGACGATCGGCGTGCTCGAGTGGGTGAGCGTGCACACGATGTCCGCCCCCGCGATCGCCCCCTCGAGACTTTCGAGGACCACGACGCGAATCCCGTCGGGACAATGGCGAGCGAATCGGCGGGCCGTTTCCGGTGACCTGTTCCACAGCCTGATTTCGTCGATCGGGCGCACAAGAGGGATGACGGCCGCGTGCCAGCGGGCCTGCGCGCCCGTGCCGATAAGCGCCAGCGTCCGGGCATCGTCGCGCGCGAGAGCGCGTGTCGCCACCGCGCTGGCCGCCGCTGTCCGC
Organism: Lichenihabitans sp.; assembly: GCA_965214345.1. Lineage (GTDB taxonomy): Bacteria > Pseudomonadota > Alphaproteobacteria > Rhizobiales > Beijerinckiaceae > Lichenihabitans. The sequence goes on from CBDCBJ010000005.1 coordinate 1,490, forward strand.
AGCCCGGTCAGCGCAGCCGCATCGATTATGGCAAGCGGGCGGCCGGTGTCGCGGTCAAATAGTAGCATCAGGCCTTGATGACCGGGCAGGCACCCTCTGGCGTCCTGCTCGAACAGGCTCAGTACTTTAATCCCGAAGCAGCCGACGGCAGGATCGCTGCCCGGCATGAGCCCGATCGAGCCACCGGCGGCGACCGACACCGCCCAGCGCTCGGGCGCGACCATCGCCTCGCTCGACAGGCGTCGCATGGCGGCATCGACCAGCTCGATCGCTTCTCGCGGACGGACGAGCCGACAAAGCGTAGCGGCATCGATCATCCGCAGCGCTGGCCCGTGATCGCCGGCGAATGCGCCGGCCGGCAGGTCGGATACCTCGGCCGAAGCCATGGCTGCCTTATCCCTCACGGATGCTCACGGGTAAAATCGCCCTCGCTGCGGTGCGTCGACACCGCGGGCTGACCCCATCCGGTCAACGATGGACGAGCGTTGCTCGGCGGCTATTGCAGTTTCTGGGTAAAGGAAATGCCGATCGTCCGCGGCTGGACGACGGCGTAGGAGGTCGCGCCGGTCGTCGTCCCTAGCAGTCCGCGCTTGTCGGTCAGGTTGGAGGCGAAGAGCTGGATCCGCAGGCGATCGCCTTCGGCGCCGGCATGAACCCCGAATTGGGTGTAGCTCGGCAGTCGGACCCCGACGACGTCGAGCTCGCTGCTGCGATACTGGACATCGCCGCCGACGAAGCCGTGCCACTCGCCTCCGACGGCATGTTCATATTCGCCCCGCAACGACGAGGTGTACTTGGCCACGGCGGTCAGCTCGTCGCCGGCCGCGACCCCAGCGGCGACGTTGCCTTCGGTGTAGACGGCGTCGGTATAGGCGAAGCTCGTGGTGAAATTCAGGCCAGGGAGCGGCTGCAACTGGGCGTCGGCTTCGACGCCTCGGCTACGAGCCCGGCCCGCGTTGCCGGCGACGAAAAAGGTTTCAATCAACTGGAGGTTCTGAATATTCTTCCAGTCGATCCAGAAGCCGTCGATATTGATGGACAGCCGCCTGCCGAGGGTCGTCGCCTTGACGCCCGCCTCATAGCTCCACACGCTGTCGGGCTTGTAGACCGGCGACAGGCCGACCGCCTGCGCGGCCGGCGGCAGAGTACGTCCGCCGCCGGGCCTAAAGCCGCTTGCTGCGCGTCCGTAGAACAGCAATTTTGTCGTCGGTCGCCACCGGATACCTGCGGAGTAGGTGTTGACATGGTCGTGCGAGACATCGGTCCGCGTGATGTCGAACGCCGGATTGGCCGGACCGTTGTAGATGATCCCGGTTGAGAGCTTGAAGTTGTCCTGGTCGATATTGCTATGGCGGTAACCGCCGCTCACATCGAGATTAGAAGTCAGATAATACGTTGCATTGGCAAAACCGGCATACTCCTTCAGATCATTGTTGGAGGCGGTGCCGATTGGGTGACCGATCGGGTCGGAAGCGACGACGCCCTGAGCGTTTCTCAACGTCGCCACCGACAGATCGTTCGAACTTTCGTCCTGATAGAAGCCACCAATCACCCACTCGAAATGCCCATTCTGACGCGACTGAAGCCGGATTTCTTGGGTCACCTTGTCGACGTTGTAGCCCGCATTGAGCCCGATCGTGTTGCCGTCGCCGGGGATTGTGTGCAAATATCGGTTATAGCGGGTGCCGTAGCTCGCGGTGACGTCGAGCACGCGGTCGATGTTCTGTCGCGTAACGCCGGTCGCCGAGACTAAATTGATATAACCTATGTCGTAATGGATCTCGCCTGAGTAGACCCGGTTGTTCACATAGCTCGGCTGCGCAATATATCGGCTGTTCAGCAGGTCACCATAAGTTGGGATGAAGGGCGGCGGCGATGCATAGTCGACCTCGTTCAACGAGTATCCGTAGGTGTTCTGCAGCACCGCGCCGAGCTTCACCTGCAGCTTGTCGGTCGGCTGGTAGAGCAGCGATACTCGCCCACCGTAGGAGTTGCCACCATCGACATCGCGCTGATGGAGGTAGACGTTATCGTCGAAGCCGGGATCCCGCCGGTAATAGCCGCTTACGCGGATGCCGAGCACCCCGTCGATGATGGGCGTCGTTCCCGCAGCGCGAACCTTTGCGCCCAAGGCGCCATGATCGACGGCATCCGCTTCTTCGCCGAACTCCAGTTTCGTTTTGTCGAGGCTCGGCGCTCGCGTGACGTATTTGACGAGGCCGCCGAGCGACGACGCCCCATAAAGCGTCCCTTGAGGCCCTTTCAGAACTTCAACGCGCTCGAGATCACTTGGATCGATATCCGGAAGATAGGCTGCCCCCTGCGACTCGTTGCTCGACTGCCCCAACGGGATTTCATCGACATAGGTAGCAGTAGCCGAGCCAACGGACTGGGATGAGATACCGCGGATCGCGACCTGTACCTGCCCGGGCCGGCCATAAGACGTCAGCGACACGCCGGGAACAAAACCGAAGTAGTCGGCGATCTTGTTGGCATCCATCTTACGCAGTTCGTCGCCCGAGATGGCTGATATGGCACCCCCGACTTCCGACAGTTTCACGTTGCGCTTGTTGGCGGTGACTACGATGTCCGCGACACCCTGGCTATCGTCCGCCGTCAACTGTGCCGCCGTGTCCCTGGCGGCGACCTGCTGCGCGTTGACCGCCGTACCTGATGTCAGACCGAAGATTGCTGGCAGGTGGCAACCGACGAGAAGTGGCGATCGTAGACGGCGACGCAGAGAGCCGGACATGTGAATCCCCTTCGTTGTGAAGTTCCGGCATCTATCGAACTCAGGGCCAGCCCCGATCCAGACGTTGGTGACACTCTCGCTAGTCTAGACACTCTGTCAAAGCCGAATAGCTTGTCAAGCCCTATCCGAAATGCAATTTTCGACGTCCGTCCTCAGTTTGGCATGACCACCGGTCGGTGCCGGATGCGTCGACCTCGCAACCCGTCCGGGACAGCCCTGACAATAAGTCCAAATTGCCTTGACGACTTGGGAGAGAATGGAAAGGCTGCATCGAATTCCGCGGAAAGCGGGCCTGAACGAGGATCTGGTAGATGCATCCGACGATACGACTGGCGGGGCGCGCAGCGTTCGCGTCGTGCCTCGCGATCTGGGCCTTCGACGCTCCGTCGCTGGCCAGCAATGGTCATGCGCCGTTGCGATCACTGTCTGGACAGATGAGCCTTCTTGCAACACCGACGACGGGAGACGAGCCGATCGTCGTCACGCAGCACCGCGTCCAGACCAGTGCCGGACCCCTCGACTACACGGCGCAGGCGGGACGGCTCGCGATCCGCAGCGAGGAAACAGGGGAGGTTCGCGGTTATATCTTCTTCGTCGCATACCGGGTCGATCGGGCCGGCCCGCCACGTCCGATCATTTTCGCTTGGAACGGTGGCCCCCTCATCGCCTCGACGATCGTCCATATGGAGGGCTTCGGTCCACGCCGGCGCACGGCACAAGGAATGGTCGATAATGCCGAGACGCTGCTGCAGACGAGCGACCTCGTGTTCATGGACGCGGTCGAGACGGGCTTCAGCCGCCCGGCCAAGCCCGAGTTCGCCACCGACTTCATGAACCTGCAAGGCGATGTCGCGGCGACAGTCGAGTTCATCCGGGCGTACCGGACGCAGCTGCGCACGCGGCAGCAGCCGTTGTTCATCGCCGGCGAAAGCTACGGCGTGTTCCGCGCCGCGGCAGTTGCCGAACGGCTTACGGCGCTGCACGAGCCATTGCGGGGCACCATCCTGATCTCGGGGGGCATCCCCAACATTCCCGAATCCACCGCCTTCTACGATGCCTGGCATGTTCCGGGCCGCACGGCGACGGCGATTCATTACCGCCGTCTCGATGCGGACCTCATGAGCGATCCGGCCCGCACGATGCAGGAGGTGCGGCAATGGGCGGACGGGACCTACCGGCCGGCGCTCGAGCAGATCGACCAACTCGACGCCGCAACGCGTGACGTCATAGCCGCGCAACTCGCCCGCTACACCGGGTTGCGGCTCGAGCAGATCGACCGCAGCACGCTGGTCGTGCCCGCTGCCCGCTATCTCAGCGAGTATCTCGGCCTCGACGGCCGTCTGCGCATGACGGAGGAGGACACTCGCCTTCTCGAGGGGCAGCCTGGCGACGACCTCGGCTCACCGGTGCTGGTCGACAGCTACATCCGCGATGCGCTCGGTTACCACACCAGCCTTGTCTATGAAGGGCTCGAGCCGGGCTACACGCCGATCCCGGGGCCGCGCAAACGCACAATGCGCGACCAGTGGTTCTACAATCAGCCGGGAGTCACCGTTGCCGACCTGCGCGAGGGCCTGCTCAGCGGCGAGGTTACGCCGCTCGCGCGGCACAATCCGACCTGGATCCTCGACGCGCTGCGCCAGGATCCGGCGATGCGCGTCTTCGTCGCCACCGGTCGCTATGATCCGCTCAACATGTGCGAAGGCGATGCGGCCGAGGTCGCTTCGCTACCGGAGGCGCTACGTTCGCGCATCGAAACCCGGTGCTACGACAGCGGCCACATCATTTATCGCGACGAGAAGGCGCGTCCGGGGTTTCTTCGCGATATCGCGGCGTTCATCGAGCGGACGACGGCTGCGACGCGGCAGCCGGCGCTCCCCGCATCAGCGCGTCGATGAAGAAGGTGACCTGGGCGGCGTATTCGGTCGGATTGTTGAACTCGCTGGGAAAGGCGTGGCCGCCCGTCGGCCCTTCGATCAACAGGGCGTCAGCTCCCGCCGCCTGCAGCTTGGCGACGAAGCGCCGGGCATGTCCGGGACCGACCTGGCCATCACGCGCCGAGGCGACGGCCAGCACTCGCGGATAACGCACACCGGCACTGATGTTCTGGTATGGCGAATAGCGCATTATCAGCGGGATCTGGGCGGGGTCGGTCCAGTCGCCGACCTCGATCTTCTGGCCTGCCGAGATGTCGCCCTTGTCGGTGCCGAGTCGGAAGAGGTCGGTGATCGGCACCCCGACCAGCGCCGCGCCGAACAGGTCGGGATGCTGCGTGACCATGTTCGCCGACAGCAGGCCGCCAAACGAGCGACCCATGCTGCCAAGATGGTCAGGTGTCGTGAAGCCCGACGCGATCATCGACCGAGCGACCGCCGCGAAGTCGTCGAACGAGCGCTGGCGGTTGGTTCCCTTCGCTGCGAGCGCCCAGGCCGAGCCGCGTTCGCTGCCGCCGCGGATTGCCGCTACGGCGTAGGCCCCGCCCCGTGACAGCCACGACGCCAGCGTCGGTCCGAGGCCGCCCTCGAAATAGCTCGGGTCGGCATTCACCCCATAGCCGCCGTAGCCGTACAGGATCACCGGCGTCGGCCCGGAGGCCTGCACTCGCGGCCTGACAAGATAATAATCGATTGCCGTGCCATCATCGGAGCTGGCCGATCTGACCTCGCTGACGAAGCGCGCGGCGTCGACGATCGGCCTCGCGCGAAACAGGGTCTCCGCTGCTCCCTGCTGCGTCACAACGGCGACTTCAGTCGGTTTGAGAAATCCCGCCTCCTCGACGACTACACATTCGCCTTCTTGATCACTGCTCGAGATCTTCATGGCCACGCCTGGAGCTGCGGATCGGATTGCGCGCGTCGACCAGCCGTCGGCACCTCGGGTCGCGACCATGAGGGTCTTTCCCAAGTGCTCGGTTACGACGAACGCCAAGGCGTCGCGCGTGGCGGCGATTCCCGAGAATGGGTCATTGACGTAACGGCCGTCTGTCGGAGCATAAACCGCGCTGGCGCGGGTCCCGACCGGAGCCGCGGGATCGTAGCTTACGAGGGTGTCGCTGGCGTAGCGTCTGCCGTCGACTTCGGCTTCGGACGCCAGTTGCACCACGATCGTCGAGCCGACGGCAAAAGGCTCGCCGAAGCCTTGGAGCTTCGTCGGAAGATCGAGGCGCGACGACAGGCCGTCACCGTTCACCTGATACAGTTCGAAAGTCGCATAGTCCTTCGCAAGGATGATGATCCCTTGTCCCGCCTGACGTGCCCCGAGCGAGCGCACGTCGATCAGCGCATCCGAAGGTGCGGCCGTGATCACCGGCACGGAACTGTTTAACGGCGTTCCCCGTCGCCAGCGATAGACCGATTTCGGGAATCCGCTCGGCAACAGGTCGGCCGGCGTTTCGGCATGCGCGATCAGAAGAGTGTCTCCGTCGAGCCACGCGACACCGCCCCGGCTCGGCGTCGTTACGAAGCCGCCAGGTACGAAGCGGGCGGTGGAGAAATCGAACTCTCGATATTGAATTAGCGACGAGCCGCCAGAGCCAAATGGGAGGAGGCACCGCTCGTATCGCGGCGCTAGGCACGTCTTGTTGAGGTCGAGGAACGTTACCTCGAGGTCCAGTCCTTCCTTCTCGTCCATCGCCGCCACGTCGAGGACATCCCGCCAGCTTCCTCGGCTCGCGCCTCGCGTTACGGCAACCGCAAAAACGCCGCGAGGATGGTCTGGACCGCGGACAAAACGAACGATGTGGGCACCGAGCAAGAAGTAGGTCGGCTTGGGCTGACTGGCCTGTTCGGCTGCCCGCATTTCCTGTCGAATCGCCGAGAATTCTGGACTTGAAGTCAGGCGGTTCATTGCGGTCGCGGTATGCGCGGCCGCCCAAGACGCTGCCTCGGGATCATCGGCCTTGTTAAGCCAAGCATATTCGTCAGGCTTAGGGGTAGAAGTTGCGGACTGCGCCGAGAACAGTCCTATCGCCAATATGGCCATTCGTGTGGATACGCCCCAACGCTGTGGCATGCTCACTCCTCTGCCACCAACGGCCGTTGCGGATTTTTCCGTCTAGTTGTACCATGTCAACTGGCTAGGGTGTATGTCAATCGGCGTGCAAAGTTGACCCCGGATCGGCGTCGAACATTGAGCCACCGGGGCAACCCGCGGGGCGTTGAGGTCCGGCGGCTTCGCGGCTCTTGAACCGCCAGCTTTCATTGCCGGTCTCGACGATGTCGCAGTGGTGCGTCAGCCGGTCGAGCAGCGCCTTGCGCTCGTTCGCCGCGAGCAGCCCGTCGAGATTGCTCGACCACGGCCCCAAGTTCGGCAGCGGCTGCTCCGACCGATTGTAGACGAACGCCGCCCGCCCGACCGAAGCACCTTGCGGACCGTGTTGCGCGAGATCCCAAGGGCACGCGCGATCTCCTTGATCAACTTGCCCTTGACCAGCGCCTCGCGCCGGATCCGCGCTACCGTCTCCACGACCAGCATCCCAGCTTCGCCCTTGCAAAAGCACGAGAGCCTTAATCAAAGCCGTTCCGGGGGTCAATTTTGCATGCCGATCAACCCTCAACAGGGGTCAATATTCCACGCCGATTTACACGGAGCTCGGACGCAACGAGCAGGTGGTCCGTTATCAGTGTTCGGTCAGCCGCGTGTGCGGTCGAATGGCCCGACCACGTCTACGCTGCTGTCGAACATGAACTGGAGCGGCAGTGGCGCCTCCACCGCAATCAGCTCCCACTCAAGCAGTCCCGCCCTAGAGAGCGGGAAGTCGTCTACGTATTGTCGTGCCACGGAGACACTGTCACATTCGAAGATAATGACGACGCCTGGCTCGTCGACTCGGGCGTAGTTCTCGCGAACGACGCCCGCCTTCCAGAGGCGCCAAACGTTCGACACTTCATCACGCAAATATGGCTGGACCGTCTCCATCGTCACGCCGGGGTTGAAACGGTCATAGGCGATGATCTTCACGAGTGACCTCACGTCAGGATTGCACTGCGCCGAGGTCTCTATGATAGCTGCGCCGCGCCCTCAACGAACCAGTTGGTAAGTGGATTCTGGTATCGTGCGATGCTAAGTTCCTCGGCCTGCTCTTGAAAACTTTGTGGAGGTTCGATGGCGGCGATCGGCCGATTGTACGGATGTCCGGTCGAGCTCTCCCTCGACCGGATCGGGGGCAAGTGGAAGACGGTAATCCTAGCGCGGCTGAAGGACGCTCCGCTGCGCTATGGACAGTTGCGTCGGCTCATCCCAGGGCTGTCGGACAAGGTCCTCACCCAGCGGCTGCGCGAATTGGAGGACGTGGGGTTCGTCATGCGCTCCTCCGGGAACGAAGCACTGACCCTCTATACGCTCACGGCCCTAGGGCGCTCGCTCGCCCCGGTGCTGTCGGCTCTATACGATTGGGGCGAAGCGGCCGGCACCGAGGACGGCGCTCGCTTTCGCACGAGCATCGAGTCGTCTTGACTCTACTGCGCGACCGCGCGGCAGGTCACGGCTCATCAGGTTACGCTGAACTTCTGTTCGATCTTGCCTTTGTCTACGCGGTGACGCAACTGAGCCACCTCTCAGTGGCTGATCTCTCCATCGCAGGCATGTTGCGCGTGGGCTTACTGTCCCTAGGGGTATGGTGGGTGTGGATCTACACAGCGTGGGTGACGAACTGGCTCGATCTCGAGCAGAGTGCAGTCCGCCTGATGCTTTTGGCGACGATGGAGCGTGGCTCTCATCGTTTCGCTGGTCTGGTTGAGCCTGCTGCTCCTTCTTGTCACAATTGCCTCCGCGGTTTGGCAGCTCGTGGAGGGTGTCGCGACCGCCGCTGCGTTCGTCGGTCTGGCCGTGTTCGCGGCACAAGCCGGAAACTTTTAGAAGGGCTGAAGCAATGCACAGAATTCACGGACTGGACATCCCATGGTCCTTCAATGAATTGGTGGATCCCGCCACGACGGCCCTGATCGTGTACGACATGCAAGTAGGGATCCGCAGTCAGATAAAAGATGGAGATCAGATCGTTGCCCAAGTTGGGCGGATCCTTGCCGCGGCGCGGATGGCAGGCGTCCGCACGTTCTTCACACGCCACCTCTCCCTGCCGCGCGAGCTCATGGGTGCGATGCAATACCGCACTGCCATGGCCTGGCAGCATACGGACGATCCCGCGAAGGTGACACCCTGGTTCCTGCGCGACACCCCGGGCTTCGCGATCGTTCCAGAGCTTGAGCCGCGACCGAGCGAAGCGGTGTTCGACAAGATCACCATGTCTGCGTTCGAAGGCACTCCACTGGCCATCGCGCTCCGCGATTGTAGCATCCGATCGGTCGTGCTCGCGGGGATCGCGCTCGAGATCGGTATCGAGCCAACTGCACGTCAAGCAGCTGACCTGGGCCTCATACCGATCGTGCCGCGGGACGCCTGTGGCCATGGCAGCGCCGAGGCGGCGGAGCGGACCGTGGCCGCCCTCACCTTCCTCGGCGACGCGGTGATAACGGAGGCAGCGTGCATCGAAGGTGCCTGGGCCAAGAACTGACGGCCCAGCCAAACCCGCACATTTCCCGGAGAGATCAAAGCCTTCTCAATCGCCCGGGCGTGTGACGTCTGAGTCCGAAGTTGGGACAGGCGTAGGGACAATCCAAGCGGGACGACGTTTCCCCAGCAAGGTAATCTCGAGCTGCGTCGTCCTGTCGAGCTGCGTCAAATCTAAAAAGGCCATCGCTATAGCAAAGCCGACGGTGTGGCCAAAGCCGCCGGAACTGGTGTAACCGACGTAGTCATCGCCCGACCACACCGGTTCGTCGCCCACCGGGTCGATGTTACCGGTATCGACCCGCAAGCAGACTAGCCGGTATCGGGGAACAGCGTCGAGCGCGAAGCGGGCGGCGGAACAGCCGATGTAATCGGCGCGATCGGGATCAAGCAGGTGACCATAGCCGCACTCGGCGACGGAATGATCCTGTGAGATCTCGCGCAGGGTCGAGCCGGGCGCATGTTCTATGACGAGGCTACCTAGCGCCCTAATGCCGATGTCACGAATGCCGAACTCTGCGCCGGCGGCAACGACCTGCCCGTACAGGCCGTAGAGGTAGGCGGCGGGAGTGTAGAGCTCGAATGCCGGTTCACCCGTGCTGTTCGACCTCACGACCTGACAAGGTGCATAACCGACGGCCACTTCGACGGCCTGGCCGCACGCCAGCGTCGTGCCGATGTGGTAGCGGCTCGTCAGCAGGTCGAGCAGGGCAGGCGCGTGCGGGCCGACGACGTACAGACCGACAAGCTGCTCGGACACGTTCTCGATCGCGACCGCAAGACCCACCGCGTGCTGGCCAAACCAACGCAGGTAGATCGCCTGCATGTAGACGGGCCCGACCAGCAGCCAGCGGCCGTCGGGCAGGTGGGTGACCGTAACGTCGCCGATCATCCGGCCTGTCGCCGCGAGGATCAGGGCCGAGTGCGAGCGGCCACGCACCGGGAGACGCGAAGCGATCACCTTCCGGAGGAAGACCTCGGCGTCGGAGCCGTGGACGAGATACTTCGATCCCGACGAGATATCGACGACGCCAACGCCCTGCCGCACCGCGCGGCACTCGTCGCCGATGATGCCGAAGGCATTCGACCGGCCGAACGTCGGCACCTCGCGGAACCCGGCTCCGGCTGGCGGAAAGTAAGCCGGCCCCTCGTAGCCGTAGCTGCTGATAAACTGGGCCCCTTTGGCCTCGTGCACCGGATACAGTGGCGACGTCTTGAGCGGCCTCCCGACGGGCCAGACCTCATTGGGATACGGCACGTCGAACCGGCGACCGTAGAATTCGCGAGCGCGCGCAATGACGACCGGCTCCGGCAGCTGCGGATCGAAGCGCGCGATATCCATGCCGAAAACGTCGATCGTGGGTTGACCCTGGATCATCCACTCGGCGAGCGACCGCCCGACCCCGCCGCCCTGGACGAACCCCGCCATGACCCCGCAGGCGACCCAGTAATTGGGCAAGCCGACGAGCGGGCCGACGAGCGGATTGCCGTCGGGCGAGAAGGTGAATGGACCATTGATGATGCGCTTGATACCGGCTCGGGCGATCGCCGGAAAGCGTTCGAAACCCCGGGTCAGCTCGTCGCCGATGCGGTCGAGATCAGGGATGAGGAGTTCGTCCTCCGCATAGTCCCACGGTGTTCCCGCCACCGCCCACGGCGTCGCCTTCGCTTCATATACGCCGAGGAGCATCCCGCCACGTTCTTGGCGCATGTACAGACCGCCGTCGAGGTCGGCGACCGCCGGCAGTTCGGGCAGGCCGACGAGTTCAGGCAGGTCCTCGGTAATTAAGTAATGGTGTTCCATCGGGACCAGCGGCAGCTGTACCCCGACCATCTGGCCGACTTCACGCGCCCACAGGCCGGCGGCGTTGACGACGTGCTCGGCGACTATCGTGCCCCGATCGGTCCTCACTTCCCATTCGCCGCTCGGCAGCAGCGACAGCGCCTCGACCTTGGTGTGCTTGTGGATCGTCGCGCCGGCGTTGCGCGCGGCGATAGCGTAGGCGTTGGTCGCGCTCGACGGGTCGATGTAGCCTTCGATCGGGTCCCAGATCGCCCCGATCACCTTCGACACGTCCATAATCGGTACGCGTTTCTTGATCTCCGCGGGGCCGACCAGCTCCGACTCGAGACCCAGCACCCGGTGGCGCGTATATTCCGCCAGCAGCGAATTCCAACGCGCCTCGGTGGCCGCGACGAGAAGCCCGCCGACATAATGCGCGCCCGTGTCCTGACCCGTCAGCGCCTCGAGCTCCTTGTAGATGCCGCAGGTATAGGCCTGCAGCCGCGAGATGTTGGCGTTGCCGTTGACCGTGTGGAAGCCGCCGGCGGCGTGCCACGTCGATCCCGCCGTCAGCTCCTTCCGCTCGAGCAGGACGACGTCGGTCCAGCCCAACTTCGTCAGATGATACAGGACGCTGCAACCGATGACGCCGCCACCGATCACGACCACGCGGGCATGTTGCTTCACGACCGAACTCCTTCGCTTGCAGCAGGCACTAGCGACGGTAGCCGCGGCATGTCTTGCCCCATCGTGCCAGATCGCTGCCGACCAGAGACACGTCACTCCTATTGTCGCCGCTCTACCTCGCTGATGCTCCGGCTGCCCGTCATGCCGAGGCCGGCGGTGAGTTCCCCCTGCAAGATGCCGAGGAAGTCGACCACGCCCTGTTCGCCTTCGGCCGCGAGAGCCGCGACCCACGCACGGCCAAGGAAGACGGCGTCCGCCCCAAGAGTGAGCATCTTCAGCACGTCGAGCCCCGACCTTATTCCACCATCGACGAACACCGTGCAGCGTCCGGCAACCCGGCCGGCGATGGGCGGCAGGGCATCGACCGTCGCCGCCGCGCTGTCGAGCTGCCGCCCTCCATGATTGGAAACGACAATGCCGTCGGTGCCGACGGCCACTGCTTCCTCCGCGTCGTCGGGGTCGAGGATGCCCTTGATGACCAGCGGCCCCGTCCATTGTTCGCGGATCCAGCCGATCTCGCGCCACGTCGTCGACGGATCGATGTTGGCGGATGTCCAATGATGGGTGTCCTCGGCAAGCTTATGCGCGTCGAGGTAGCGCTGGATGTTGCCGAGTCCATGCGGGCGCCCGCGCAGACCGACGTCCCAACTCCACGCCGGACGCGCCGCCGCCTGGAAAAAACGCATCAGCTGGCCGCGCAGCCCCGGCGGTCCGAACAGTCCGGTGCGATAGTCGCGATATCGCGTGCCGAGCACCGACAGATCGGCATTGAACACAAGCGTCGAGCAGTAGCGTCGAGCCTCGTCGAGTGTCTCACGGATGAAGCCGCGGTCCTTGAACATGTTGAGCTGGAACCAGAACGGCGTCTTGAGCACATCGCCGACTTCGGCGATCGGGCAGAGCGAATAGGTCGACATGCAATAGGGAATGCCGGCGCGGCGCGCGGCTTGCGCCGCCTTGACCTCCCCCCGGCGCGAGGTCATGCCCGCCAGGCCCACGGGGCTGAGGACGACGGGCATGGCGCAACTCTCGCCGAACAGGGTGGTCCGCGTCGTGATTTCCGACATGTCCCGCATGACGCGCTGGCGCAGCGTGACGTCGTTGAGACGTGAGCGATTGGCCCGCAGCGTGACTTCGTCGAAGGTTCCGCCGTTGATGTATTCGAACAGGAAGTGAGGCAGGCGGTCGCGGCTGAGACGCAGATAGTCCTGGAACTGCTTCATCGTTGATCTCTGATGCTGCGAGGAAGACCGTCGGCCGCGCCCGATCTGTTCCGCGTTGGTCTAAGCCTGTTCGGATGTTCGGACCGGCAGGTAAGCGGCCCTGGGAGCAAAGCGCAAGATCCTAGGCCTGCGGCGCGAAGATGTGTCGCGTGAAGACAAGTTACTTCGTCGCGGGAGCGCAAGCGGCCTGTCTGCGCTGTGGCCTCAGCTCGAACTGCGCGGGTAGACAATGATCGACAGATAGCGGATCGGGTGCTCGATAAGGCGCTCCGGCCCGTGCTGGGCATGAGAATCAAACATCATCGTATCGCCAGGACGCATGACGTAAATCTCACTGCCGTGGCGGTAGTCGACTTGCCCTTCGAGCATATAAAGAAGTTCGACCCCCTGATGGCTGAAGCTGGTGTGCGGCTGCGCGTCTTCCCGCAACGTGATGAGATAGGGTTCGACAACCACGTCGCCGCGCAGCAGATGACCCAGCAAATGATAGATGTGGCCCGCCTTGGTCCCGCGGCGCTCGATACTGACACCCTGCCCCGACGGGACGAAGGAGCAATCCTGCCGCTCCTCGACCGAGGCGAAAAGCGACGAGATCGGCACCGAAAGCGCTCCCGCAAGCAATTGAATCGTCTTGAGCGAGGATGATATCTGGCCGTTTTCGATTTTCGACATCATGCCGAGCGAGATGCCGGCCGCCCCCGCAAGATCGGAAACCGATAGGTCTAGCCGCCGCCGTAACCGGCGGATCTGGAGACCGAGCGCCCGCTCCAGCGTACGGCTCTCGAGCAACGGTGCGCTCGAGCCGGTGCGATACTCGTCGACCGCGTTGTCGTTTTCGTCCTTCACCCGTCCCGCAACTCTCTGTCGTGACTGCCTTCCGATACCGGACTGCGGCGCATTCCTCAAATCAGCGGCCGATCGACGCCTCGATCAGTTTGGGGCCGGGCGAACGAATAGCGTCCGCCAGCATGGCATCGAACTGCTCGGCCGATGTCGCGCGGCGGCCGTCGATACCCATGCCCGCCGCCAGGGCGACCCAGTCCAGCGCCGGATTGTCGATGTCGAGCAGGCTGCGCGCGAGGGTGTCGTCAATCTGGGCTTTCACCCGCGCGACTTCGGCCCGCAGCACACTGTACGAGCGATTGGCTAGGATTATGGTGACGACGTCGAGTTTCTCCCGCGCCTGCGTCCAGAGTGCCTGAAACGTATACATCGCGCTCCCGTCGGCCTGGATGTTGACGATCTTCCGGTCCGCCGCCGCGATTGCCGCACCGGTAGCGAGCGGGATACCCTGGCCGATCGCGCCGCCGGTCAAGGCAAGGTGCATATAGGGGTTTGCCACCGACAGCGCGGTGACGATCGGCAAGGCGTTGCTGATCGCCTCTTCGGAGACGATGGTGCCCTCCGGCAGGTGTCGGGCGAGCGATCGGCCGATGGTCGCTGCGGTCAGCGGCCCGGACGGGCACGACAGATCGGCCTCCGCCTTGAGCTGCGACACGGCGGCGTCAGCTCCCACGGCATCGGCCAAGGCTTCGAGCGCCTGGACCTCGTCCTGATGCTCGTGGGACAGATATGTGCCTGCGGTGTCCCTCGGCACGCACCAACTCGGGTAATCGGGATAGGCGAACGGCGCGATCGGCGGCTGCGTGCCGACCAGGATAAGGTCGGTCGCACCGGTAAGCACGTGGACCACGTCCTCCGCGCGGTAGGGGATGCGCATGACCGGACAGCGGCCGCGGCCGCGCAGGACTTTGCCCGTCGCGAGATCCATCAACGCGCGCGCGCCGGTACGAGCGCAGATGCGGTCAAGTGCGGCAAGACCGGCCGCATCACCGGCGGCGGCACGGACGAGGATGAAGCTGGAGCTGCCGCGCTCCTCGAGAATGCGGGCGACGCGGGCCACCGCATCGTCGTCGACGGCCGCCGGGCGCTGCGGCGGCAGCGGTCGACAGGGGCCGTCGCTGAGACCCCATGCGGCGTCGGCCGGCAGGATCAGGGTAGCGATCCGGCCGGGTTTCTCTAACGCTGCGGCAACCGCACGAGCACCATCGGCGGCAACCGTCTGCGCGCTCGACGATATCGTGAGCCAGTCGGACGCCGGACGGGCAAATCCGGCGACGTCCGTCTTGAGCGCGCTATCCCACTGCACGTGGTAGCTCGCATGGTCGCCGACGATGTTGACGACCGGACTCTTGGCGCGGCGTGCATTGTGCAGGTTGGCGATACCATTGGTGAAACCCGTTCCAAGGTGGAGCAGCGTGATCGCCGGTACGCCGCTAACCCGGGCGTAGCCATCAGCCATGCCGGTGACGGCTCCCTCGAACAGGCCTAGCACCGGCCTGATCTCGGGAACCTTGTCGAGAGCTGCCACGAGATGCATCTCCGAAGTTCCCGGATTAGCGAAGCACACCCGGATACCGGCTTGCGCTACGGTGTGGAGCAGGCTCTCGGCTCCAGTCATCTTGGTCGCGAGTGTCTCAGGTTTTTGCACGAAATCGCATCCTCTGTCTTTGTATCGTGTGAGGTGCCCGGATCAGCCCCATCCCGCTGCTCGTTATACTGACCTGTCGCCTACCCCGCTGAACTCGCGGTACCGACTCGTCGACAGCACTCCGCCGCCCCCCGTTTGATTATTCTCTTGAAGAAAATTAGTTGCCTCAGCTATTGCAGCTGCGCAACATGAGGCGTAGCGTGGAAGTTATCTTGTCCGGATGCGACAAGCGTGTTTGTTGGCGCGAGACGGTCGACAGCTCCCGGTGCGTAGCGGTCAGAGAATCGCACACACGACAGATGGGGGCATAAGGGGAGTAGGCGATGATCAATTTCTCCACTGGATCCATGCCGCAAAGCGAGTCCCGCGATGCGTGGAGCGAGCAGTTGACTAGCTTGTGCGGCCGAGCGGCAAATCTACTCTTCTCAAAAGAGGGTTTCGCAGCCGAGATCAAGCTGCGCGACGTCGGCGGCATTGGCATCGGCCACCTGTCGCATAATGCACGCGAGATCGGCCAGGACAAGGCCACGCTCACAGACGACCGATGCCGGCACATGATGCTGGTGGTTCAGCTCAGCGGGCGGGCGATGATCTCGCAGGGTGACGCTGAGACCGAGATTGCGGCGCACGATCTCGCCATAATCGATACATATCGCCCTTTCGTCTGTCGCTTCAGTGGTGCCAATCGCCAGCTGGCAGCTTATATTCCTGCCGCCGAGCTTACGGTCAAATGTCCCGGCAATCGCTTCGTGCGACCCCTCCGTTGGACAGGGCGCGCTGGCATCGGCGGCCTCGTCCGATCGACCTTGATGGCTATGGCGCGATCAGCCGATCG
Source organism: Lichenihabitans sp. (assembly GCA_965214345.1). Classification (GTDB taxonomy): domain Bacteria; phylum Pseudomonadota; class Alphaproteobacteria; order Rhizobiales; family Beijerinckiaceae; genus Lichenihabitans. The sequence continues at coordinate 17,768 of CBDCBJ010000005.1, forward strand.
ATACGACGAGAACGATGCCGTTCACGCCCGTCAGATGCTGGTCGGGCTCGTGGCACACATGGTGGAGCGCGAGAAAGCACCTCGGGCAGCCGCGAATCAGCCGTTGCCGAGCCGGCGCATCAGGGCCTTCATTGACGCGCATCTGGCCGACCCGGAACTGGCTCCGGCACAGATTGCCGCCGGCTGTGGCATTTCTGTCCGGCGGCTGCACCGATCATTCGCCGACACGGAATGGTCAGTCTGCGAACTGATCCGCCAGCGCCGGCTGGCCAAATGCCGCGAGGACCTTCTCGACTCCGCCAATGACGACCTTTCGATCACTCAGATCGCCTTCCGCTGGGGCTTCAATGATGCAGCGCATTTCAGCCGGGCCTTCCGCAATGTTTATGACCAGTCGCCGCGCGATGTTCGGCGACAGCTCGCCGCCTGACGCGCGACGAGGCAAGCGCGGGCGTCGCCCATAAGCAAGCACGAACGGCCTGCGATGCCTAAAGATCACTCCGCATGATGCCTAGGCCCTGCCAAGATGCCGGATTAACATGAGCGCAGCCTATGTCGCGACGATCGAGGCAGTCCTGAATCAGATCGAGATCACGCCGGGCATCGAACGGTTGCGCGAGATCGCCAGCGATGCCCTGCAGGTCGATCTCATGCGCGCGGTTCTGACCGAGGCGGGGCGCTTGTCGGCAGCGAAGCTGGCCCCTTTTGACCGGCAGGCCGATCGGGCGGGTTGCACGCTCGAGAACGGCCGGGTCCGGCTGTCGCCCGAGCACGCGGCGGCGTGGACGGAATATCGCCAGGCCGGGTGGAGTGGAATCGACATCGACCAGCGCTTCGGTGGCCAGGGGCTGCCGACGGCGATCGCCATTCCGATCCAAGAGATGTTCGATCGCGGGTCTGTGAGCTTTGGCATGGCACCGGGGGCGGCCCGGTCGGCCGCGCGTTTGCTGCAGGCCCATGCGACACCGGAACTAGCCCATGCGTGGATTCCTAAGCTGGCGTCCGGCGTCGCGAGCGCGACCATCTGCATCTCCGAACCCGATGCCGGATCCGATGTCGGCCGCGTCCGCACGGCGGCACGCCGAGACGCGGACGGAAGTTGGCGACTCGACGGCGAGAAAATGTGGATTTCCTTCGGCGATCATCCGCTGACAGACGAGATCATTCACCTCGTCCTCGCGCGGACCGATGCCGCGGCGGCGGGTACCCGCGGGCTCAGCGTATTCCTGGTGCCGAGCGTGCTGCAAGATGGCGATGTCCGCCGCCGCAACACGGTGGTCGTCCGCCGACTGGAAGAAAAGCTTGGACTGCACGGCTCGCCGACCTGCGCGCTCGGCTTCGAGTCGGCCGTCGCGGTGCTGATCGGCAGCGAAGGCCGGGGTGTGCCGCAGCTGTTCCGGATGATCGTCGCCATGCGCCTTCAAGTTGGTACGCAGGGGCTGGGCCTCGCTACAGCCTGCCTTGTCGCGGCGGCAAATTACGCTGACGAGCGGCGGCAGGGGGGCGAGCGCGATCGCCCCCCCGTGGCTATCAGTACACATGCCGATGTCCAGCTGATGCTGGTTGGGATGGCCTCCCGGATTGCCACGCTGCGCGGCGTTGTCTATGCTGCGGCGGTTGCCGCTGACCTTGCCGATGTGGCAGACGAGACCGCGCGGCCGATTGCAGCGCTGCTGCTTGGCTGGCTCTTGCCGATCGTCAAGAACAGCGCTGCCGAAACTGCGTACGACATCGCGAGCGAATCCGTGCTGCTGTTCGGCGGCGCGGGTTACACCACGGACTGGCCGATCGAGCGTCATCTTCGCGATGCGCGGATACTCGCCATCTACGAGGGAACCACGGGGATGCAGGCGCTCGACCTCGTGCGCCGACGCTGGCTGGTGCCGGGCAGCGGCTACGAAACCTTCATCGCCGCGATCGAGCACGACGTGGCAACGCTCCCGACCGATTGCAGCCGCCCGCTACGCCTGGCGGTCGAGCAGCTCGCCGGGGCGACGAGCTGGCTGCGCGCTGCCGAGCGCACGCCGATCGAGATCGATGCTGCGGCGCGCGCCGGACTGACGGCTGCGACGCTGGTCGCGCACGGCTGGGCAGCCGCTCGGCTGGCGGCGGCCGGTGACGCCCGGCTGGCGGCCTGCGGACGACACGCCTTGTCCCTGATGGCGCAGCAGCTCCCAGGGGCGATCGTCGCGATGACCGAGGGATCGGCCAGGCTCGATGCCTTCGCCAGCCTTGCAGCCTAGGGCAGTGACGGGCAATATGATCGTTATCCAATACAAGCGGGTGGATCCGACAGAGCGGCGGACGAGCGTGGAGCGTGCGGAGCGCTGATGATCAAGCCCGGCATTTCATGGCGGTTTGTTGCCTTCGTCTTCGCCGTCGCCGTCGGCAACGCGGTGGCACATCTCTGTACCAGTGCGATGCCGCTGCAGATCGGCGCGCTGATGGATGGCTTCGCGCTATCCGCGACGGCCGCCGGGCTGTTCGGGTTTTTTCAGGTTGGCGCTCTGGCACTCGGCATGATCTTCTTCGCGCCCTTATCGCACCGATATCGACCGTTCAGCGTCTGCATCATCGGCCTCTTCATCGCGGCTGCGACCAACATGGCGATCTATTTCGCGGCAGCAAGCCTGCCCTTGCTGTGCCTGCTCGGCCTGCTTAGCGGCTTCGGCTATTGCCTCATGCTGTCGGCGACGGTTGGCGCGCCGGCGGCGTCTCTCCAGCCCGACAAGGTCTACGCCGCTTCCAGTTCCGGAGGTTTGCTCTTGCTGGTCGGGCTACTCTCGCTCCTGCCGGTGACCAATAGCTACTTTGGCGTGCGCGGCATCTTTCTCGGCATCGCCATCCTGCTCATCTGCTCGATCCCCCTTCTGTGGGGTTTTCGCTACATGACGGCGGGGGCAAAGGTCGTGGTTCCGCCACGCGGCCGGCTGAAGGGAGGCCTGCCGTTGCTGATCATCTGGGTCCTGTTCTCGCTTGGCTCGGGCGCGATGTGGTCCTTCGCGGAGCGGATCGGTCACGCCCTGCATCTGTCCGCGACCACTATCGGCTTCGTGCTGTCGACCAGCGTCTTCATGAGCCTGATCGGCAGCGGTGTGGCAGCCTTTGCCAGCGACCGGATCGGTCGCGCGACAGCGATCGGCATCGGACTCGTCGGCGGCGGCGCGGCGTGCTTGATGCTGGCGCTGGCGAACGGCCTGTGGATCTATGCCATCGCTGCCGCACTGTACTGGATATTCAGCATCTTCTTCTACGTGTTGATGCTTGGCACCGCTGCCGCGATTGACCCGAGCGGCCGCCTGGCGACACTCGGTACCGGCTGCGAACGCCTCGCTTTTGCGTTCGGGGCACCAATCGGGGGATTGTTCGTCGACTTCGGGTCGTTCCTCTGGATCGGGCTGCTCGCCGTGGCGACCTGCTCGTTCCTGGCGCCGCTGTGCCTGCCGGCGCTTAGCCGCGCAGTGCGCCGAGCCCATGCCGACCGGCACGTCGACGCGGTTCCGATCCCACTGCTTTAGAGCCGAGCCGCCGCGCGGTCCGCGCCCTCGCGCAGGGCGCGGAATTTCTTCCACGTCACGGCGGGGTCGATCTTGCCATAGCCGGCGAACGTGCCGAAGCCGCAGTCCGACCCGGCGATGACACGCTCCGCGCCCACGAACGCGGCGAAGCGCTCGATCCGCTGCGCAATCAGCTCGGGATGCTCGACATAGTTGGAGCAGCTGTCGATCAGCCCCGGCACCAGCACCTTGTCGTCGGGCACCCCGGCCTCGCGCCACACCGTCCATTCATGGTCGTGGCGCGGGTTCGCCGCCTCGAACAGCAATTGCGCGGGGCGCGCCGACAGCACGATATCGATGATCTTCTCCAGCGCGATATCGCAGTCGTGCGGGCCTTCGTAATTGCCCCAGCAGATGTGCATCCGCATCCGCTCGGCCGGAATATTGGCCGTGGCGGCGTTGAGCGCCTCGACGTTCTGCGCCGCGCGGCGGAGGAACTCGGCCTCCTCAAGCCCCTGGAAGCCGGTATGCGCCGCCATCGCCAGGTCGGGGGCGTCGAGCTGGAGGTCGAAGCCGGCCGCCGTGATTGCTTCGTATTCGGGACGCATCGCGTCGACCAGGTCGGCGAGATAGGCGTCGTGCGTCGGGTAATGTTGGTTCGGCTGGAAGGCAGTGATGAGCCCCGGCGAGGCGGCGTTCATGAAGCCGCGGACGCCCTTCCCCTGCGCGTCGAGCGCGGCGCGGAAGCGGCGGATATCGACTTGCTCGTGCCCCGCCTCGCGCAGCCTCACCGGGCCGATACACGCCGCGCGGACGAACTCCTGCGACCCCGTGATCGCGGTCAACTTCTTGCGCAGTTCGGGCAGGTCAGCGAGATCCTTGGCCGGCGTGCGGTCGACATGCCCGCCGAACCCCTCGAGCCGATCGGTGACATAGGTCGCATAGCCGACCTTGCCGAGCTCGCCGTCGCTGACGATGGTGATGCCGTTCACCACCTGCTGCGCGACCGCCTCGGCAATCTCGCCCGAGACCAGCGCCTCAAATGCGGCGGTGTCAATGTCGCGGCCATGGTCGCGGGCGATCAGCATCTCGGCCAAAGCCGGACTGCGCGGCAGACTGCCGACGTGGGTCGTTTCGATATGGGTCATCGGTCCGTTCCTGCCCGTTCAGGCGAAGTAGATCGTCTTGGTTTCCTGATAGGTCTTCAGGCCCTCGATCCCACCCTCGCGACCGATCCCCGACTGCTTGAAGCCGCCGAACGGCATCCCGATGTCGACGATCATGCCGTTGATCGTCACGCTGCCGCTGCGCACCTCGCGCGCCACGCGATAGCCGTGTTCGGGGTCGGCGGTGTAGACCGCGCCGTGCAGGCCATAGTCGGTGGCATTCGCCCTGGCGATGAGGTCGTCCTCGCCGTCATAGTCAATGAACGATACGACGGGTCCGAAGATCTCCTCGCGCGCAATCGTCATGTTCGGTTCGACATCGACGAAGACCGTCGGCTCGATGAAGAATCCGCGGTTGAAGCCGACCGGCCGACCGCCACCGTGGACGAGCCGCGCGCCTTCGGCCCGGCCCTTCTCGATATAGCCTTCGACGCGGTCGCGCTGGCGTTCGAGCGTCAGCGGCCCCATGCCGGTGCCCGCGGCGAACGGATCGCCGACCTTGATCCGCTGCACCGCAGCGATATAGGCCTCGACGAATTCTTCGCGCCGGGCGCGCGGGGTCAGGACCCGGGTCAGCGAAAAGCAGACTTGGCCGGTGATCGGCATCGAATAGGGCACGAGGCTCGGCAGCACCTGCTCGACCGTCGCGTCGTCGAGGATCATCGCCGCCGACTTGCCGCCGAGTTCGAGACTGACGCGCGCCAGGCGATCGGCGCAAGCGTGCGCGATCGCCTTGCCGGCAACGGTCGATCCGGTGAAGCTGACCTTGTCGATGCCGGCATGGCGGACGAGGTAATCTCCGGTGTCGCGGCCCGCCGGCAGCATGTTGAACACGCCGGGCGGCAGGCCGGCCGCGGCGATGCATTCCGCGAGGATATAAGCGTCGATCGGCGTTTCCGGCGACGGCTTGGCGACGATCGTGCACCCGGCCGCCAGCCCGGCGGCGACCTTGTAGCAGAGCAGCACGAGCGGTGCGTTCCACGGCGTGATCGCCGCGACGACGCCGGCGGGTTCCTGCACGACGCGCGCCAAACCGCCCGACGACCGGCGGCGCTCGTCGACGAACGGATAGGTGTCGCACAGATCGGCATAGAAATCGAACAGGTCGGGCGACTGGCCCGACGCGATCTTGGTGAAGCCGAGCGCCGCCCCGACCTGACCGGTCCACGCCTCGGCCAGTTCAGGGAGACGGGCGCGCAGGCCGACCGCCACGGTGCGCAACGCGGCCCCGCGCTCGGCCGGCGTCATCCTCGGCCATGGGCCCCGGTCGAACGCGGCGCGCGCGGCCGCGACCGCCACGTCGATGTCGGCGGGCGTCGCCTCGCGGTAGGTCAGCAGCAGGTCCTCGTTGTGCGGTGCGATCACATCGAGCCGGACGCTGCCGCGGCCCTCACGCCACTCGCCGTCGATGAACAGCCCGGCGTCGCCGCGCGCGCGGATGCCGGCCAGCGTCCGATTGAGGTGTTCCATGGGCTCCCGTCCTTCCGCCGTCACCGATCGGCCATGCCAGCCATCAGCATCAGGGCATCGAGCGCGATAACCCCCTGCCCTTCCGGGTAGACCATGACCGGATTGAGGTCGATCTCGCGCAGGTTCGGTGCGCTGCGCAGCAGCCGGCCGACGCGAGCGATCAGTCCGGCCAGCGCCGCGATGTCGAGCGCCGGCGAACCGCGGAAACCCGTCAGCAACGCGCCGCTCTTCAGCTGGAGAAGCTCGTCGACAATGGCGTCGGTCGACAGGTCGGCCGGCAGCAGCCGCACGTCGTGGAACAGCTCCGCCATGACGCCGCCGGCCCCGACGAGGACGACCGGTCCCCACTCCGGATCGTTGCGGCCGCCGACGATGAACTCGACACCCCGCGCGCCCATCGCCTCGACGAGGACGCCGTCGAGCGCGATGCCCGGCGCGTTCGCCTCGAGCGCTGCGTGGAGCTTCGTCCAGCCGACGGCCAAGCCCGTTGCGTCGCCGAGGCCGAGCACCACGCCGCCGACGTCGCTCTTGTGCGAGAGGTCCGGCGACTGGGCCTTGATCGCCACCGGCCAGCCGATCGCCGTCGCCGCCGCGACCGCCTCGGCGAGGCTGGTGACGAACGTGCCGGGAGGGAACGGGAAGCCGAGCGGTGCCAGCAGGGTCTTGGCGCGGTACTCCGGCACCACGCCCTCGCCGGCCAGCCCGATCGGCATCGGATCGGCGACCGCACGCGTATCGAACGGCCTCGTGGTCCAGCGGGCGACCGCCCGAAAAGTCCGGTCGGGTGTCGGAAAGTAAGGCACGCCGAGACTATGCAACGACGCAATATAGTGACCGGGAACCTCGGCACCATCGTCCACGCCGGTGAAGATGACCGGCTTCGTGCCCTTCAACTGGCGGATCGCGTCGATGATCGCCGGGAACTTGCGGTCCGCCGTCCGCCCATCGGTCTGGATGATGCTGAGGACGATCGACCCAAGCCGGTCGTCGCCCAGCAGCGCTTCGAACGTGCGGCGGTAGAGATCGGGGTCGACCAGCGCCTGCGCCGTCAAATCGACCGGGTTCGACACCCCGACGAAGTCCGGCAGCGCGGCGCGCAGCTTGGGGCTGTTGGCGTCGTCGAAAGGCGGCAGGTCGAGCCCGATTGCTTCGGCGACGTCGAGCGCGAGCGCCTTGAATGCACCGGACTCACCGAGGATCGCCGTTCCCGGACGCATTGGGCCACACCGAACCGCAAGTTCCAGGACGTCAGCGACCTCTTCGAGATCGTGACAGACGACGACGCCGGCTTGCGTTACGAGCACACGCATCACCGCGTGATCGCCCGCCATGGCACCGGTATGGGTCGCCGCCGACTCACGTGCCGCGGCGCTTCGACCTGGATGCAAGAGCACGATCGCTTTGCCGGCGGCCCGCGCCCTCTTCGCTAGTCCGAGAAAGCGCGATGGATCGCGAAACTGCTCGACCACCAGAGCAATCGCCTGCGTGTCGTCGTCGGTGATCAGCCATTCGACGTAATCCTCGACGCCGCTCGCCGCCTCGTTGCCGGTCGAGACGAAGTAGGAAAGAGGGATGTCCTTAGCGATCAGAGTTGTCGCGATCACCGCCGCCATTGCGCCCGATTGCGACACTATGCCAACACGTTTGCCGGCGTCCGTATGCGGCACCGGCATGTCGACAAACGTCAGGGGCACGTTGTCGACGAAGTTGATCATGCCGAGGCAGTTCGGGCCTTCAATCACCATCCCGGCCGCAGCAGCTAGCGCGCCGATCTCGCGCTGTTCCGCGATACCGTCCGCGCCGCCCTCTGCGAAGCCGGCCGAGAAGATGATCGCCGCACCGACGCGCCGCGCCCCCAGCGCCAGGACGGCGCCGAGGACCGCTGAGCGCGGGATCGCTAGAACCGCGACGTCGACGTCCTCCGGCAACGCATCGATCGACGCTAGGCACGGACGTCCCTCGATTTCGGAGCGGCGCGGGTTGATCAGGTGGACCGTGCCTGGGAATGCGGCGCGCTCTAGGTTGATCAGCAGCGAATGACCAAGCGCGCCGGGAGTGGCCGAGGCCCCGACAATCGCGATCGACCGCGGCCGCAGCAGCCGGCCGACCGCAGCGGCCGGAAGCGGAACGCGCGCCGCCATATCGCGATCAGCCCTTCTGGCGGCTAAGGTCGTAAGCGCCGAGACCGGGTTTGTAGCTCTTCTCGTCGAGGAACTGACGCGTGCCCTCCTTGCGTCCATGCGCGTCGAAGCTGTTCGCCGACTCCTGCGCGCGAATCAGATAATCCTCGGCATTGTCGTAGGTCATCTCGCGCACGCGGCGCAGCGCGTCCTTCGTCGCTTTGAGCGCCCACGGATTTTTGGCGAGAAGCACGTTGCACACCTCGGTCACTCGCTCACGCAATTGGTCGAGCGGTACCGCTTCATTGACCAACCCCGCCGCCGCGGCGGCCTTGCCGTCGAGGTTCTCACCCATCATCGCATGGTACATCGCCGTGCGGAACGGCATGAGTTCGGTGGCGACCTTCGACGCGCCGCCGCCCGGCAAGATGCCCCAATTTATCTCCGACAGCCCGAACTGCGCCTCTTCGGCCGCAAAAGCGAGATCGCACGCGAATAGGGGGCCGTAACCACCGCCGAAGCACCAGCCGTTGACCATCGCGATCGTCGGCTTCTGATACCAGCGCAGCCGCTCCCACCACGTGTAGGCCTCGCGCTGCGCCGCCCGGGTGGCGCCCAGTCCCTTGCCCTCGTTCTCACGAAAATATTCCTTGAGGTCCATGCCTGCGGACCACGCGCTGCCTTCGCCCGACAGGACGAGGACGCCGACATCGTCACGAAATTCGAGCGCCTCGATTACCGCCAGCATTTCGCGGTTAAGCGCCGGGTTCATGCAGTTGCGCTTATCGGGCCGGTTGAATCGCACCCATGCTATCCGATCGATCACTTCGCAAGCCACTGCATCCGACATTCTTAAGTCCGATCATCAAAGAAACGCGGCAGGGTCACAAGAATGCGTACCGCGCCAGGTGCCTCACCAGGTCCGCCGCATGCCATAGGCACGCGACGGCTGTCTTACCTAGAAGTTCCGCTTCAGCGTTACTGCCCACGTCCTCGGTAGGCCAGGCTCGGCGCTAATGTATGCGGTTTCCTGGACAAGTGTCAGATAATAATACTTGTTAAATATATTACGCACCTCAACCGACACCTGCCAGTCTTTGTCTGCGGTTTTGTAGGACAGCCGACCGTTTGCCAGAAAGTAGCCGTTGATCCGGTTCGATTCCGCATTGACCGGATCGGCAAAAACGCTCGACTGATAGTTGCCGTCGATCCGCCCGCTAACGATACCATGATGGGTGTCGTAATCGTACTGAGCGCCGATGCTCCATTTGTACTTGGGCGTATACGGTGTGACGTCGTTGATGTTCACCTGAGCCAACCCGTTCAGCTTGGTGTACTTGAAGTCAAGATAGCTGAACGCGCCGTCGAACGACAGTCCGTCAACCGGATACACTTGCGTCTCAAGTTCGAAGCCCTTCACATCGGCGCTACCAATGTTGTTCGGCTGGTCGCAGGGCGTATCGGGGCAGGCCGAGAGCCGCAGGATAATGTCATTGTACTTGTTGTAGAAAGCGGCACCGTTGACCCGTACGCGACGGTCGAAAAAGTCCGTCTTCACGCCAACCTCGTAAGTCGTCAGCGACTCTGGTCCGAACGCCTTGATCTGGTTACTCGGCGTGCCTGGGCCGTAATAGGGATAAGGATTGACACCCCCGCCCTTAAAGCCGGTCGACACCTGCGCATAGGCGAGAACCTGTTCGTTGAGGCGATAGTCGGCAACAGCGCGGTAATCGACACGCGTGCTCTTTGCCTGATCAGTGACGCCGTTCAGGCCGGTTATCAGACAGTTCGGGTTGTTGCCGATGCCGGTCGGACCGGCCGTCGGCGCGCCGAGGAAGAATTCGCAGGTGGTCGGGACGGTTCCGTCGGGATTGTGCCGCTGGTAGAGATAGCTCTTGCTGTCGTCGGTGTAGCGGATGCCGCCCGTGAAGTTCAGCGCATCCGTCGCGTGGAAGATCGCCTGACCGAACACGGCCTTCGAAACGACGTGGATCTTGTCGGGGCCGTTGAGAAAATCGAGACCATCATAGTTCAAATCGACCCGGGCGGCGCTTGAGCTGTGAGACTCGAAATAATATGCACCGACGGTGGTGTCCAGCTTGTGATCAAAGAGGGCCGCATTGAGCCGAACTTCTTCGCTGACCTGGGAATGCGCGAGCTGATAATTCAGCTGCTCGACCGGCAAGGGCGAACCATCTTCGTCATGAGCATAATCATTCTCATAATGACGATAGCCGGTAATCGACTTGAGCTTGAGCCCACTGCCGAGATTCCAGTCAATCGTTCCCTGGAAACCATAGGCTTGAAGATGATTAATCGGGTCGAATGCGATTGGCTTGAAAGGCGACTGTGACGTCGCCGGCGTTGCATCAAGGAAATTTGAGTAGCTGATATACCGCCGGTCGTGGCCCTTAAGGGTATCACACGAGTTCGCCCCATACGGGACGAACCGACAATCATACGGAATGGCCGCGCCGGTATTGGTGTTCTTGACCCAGGCCTGCCCATCCGCGTTCGTCCCCGATGCGTTGGCGTACAGCGTGACGGCGGCCCCCGCCTCGGACTTGTCGCTCGTATAGTCGCCAGAGACGTTAACCTCGATGTCGGGCGTCGCGACCCACCGCAAGGCGACCCGGCCGGCGACATAGGAAATCCCGCCGAGCGTCCCGATCTTGGGATCGGGGCCGGTGTTGAAGATCGGCACGCCTGAACCCGGATGGGTGCTACCGTAGTCGAGCCGCGTCACATAACCGTCCTGGCCCTTCGCCACGCCAGAGAAGCGAACGAAGAGATGGTCGGGCACGAGGGTGAGATCGGCCGAACCGCGCACCTCGGTCCGGTTGTAAGAACCGTAGGTGGCCTGCACATATCCCGTGTCGCTGCCGTCGGGCAGCTTGGAATAAAGCTTGATCGCGCCGCCGATCGAGTTCTTACCCGCCAGCGTTCCTTGCGGACCGCGCAAAACCTCGACCCGATCAAGATCGAGCAGGTCGAGCAGTGATCCGGTCAGCGTCGAATAATAAACGTCGTCGACGTAAATTCCGACGCCCGGCTCCAGCGCGTAAGAGTTGTCGTTCTGACCGATGCCGCGGATAAACGCGACGACGCCCGAGCCATAGGACTGTCCGGCCGGGGCGAGAGTCACGTTCGGTGCCTGCGCCGCGATCTCATAGATGCTCGTCTGCCCCCGCGCCTCCAGCATGGCGGCATTAACCGCGGTGATGGCTAGCGGCGTGTCCTGCAGTCGCTGTGATCTAAACTGCGCAGTGACGACGATATCCTGGGTCCGATCACCCGCGGTATCGGTCACCGTGTCGGGTGACGCCGCCACGGCACCGGACGCCGTGTTGCCCACCGGTACCACTGGAGCAGCGGCCTGCTGGGCATTGACCGATGCGGACGAGAGGATCGCACAGGCGAGCGTGATTGAGGATAAGCCGTACGCGTAACGTGACATGATGCCCCCTCTAAGCTTCTAAGTCGCTGCCGGCCCTCGCGGAAAAGTCCTTGAGGCCGATCTTAAGTCATATCGTCACAGCTTCCTGCTCAGATCGCTTGCATTCCCGAGACACTCCATTTTTGCACTGCGCGACATGGCTGGGGGAGGTTAGGCTGGTGGCGTCCGACCCTCACTCAAGCGCCTCTACGAGCGTCGGCGCATGGCGAAGATGCACTTCGCCAAATTTCAGGACATCGGCAGGAGCCGGAATGCCGCCGTTGAGCATGCGCAGCGCGTACGCCTGTTGCAGCTGCCTTGATGTCTGCTCATGGATCGGCGAGAAACGTCCGCCGGCGAAGGCTGGTGACGAGCGACCCCGATGCACGCTCTCGACGATCCCGATGTCCTCGGCGTTCACGCTAACGATGCGCTCGAGCATCGTGGCGCGCGCGTCGGCGAGCGCCGCATCGGTCGCCGCATCGGCCCCGTTGACCATGACAACGACGCGCTCCCGTGTCCGTCCCGGTCCATCGGGGCACAAGATCACGGCGTACATGAGTTCTATCATCACGCCGAACAGCACGTTCGGGAAAAGAAAGTGCGACTCGCCCGTGGTCAGTTGCTCGGGCTTCAGGTTGGGAAAGCGCGGCAGGACATTCGCCGCCTCGTCCTCGAACTTCAGCCCGAGCAGGCCCTGACCAATGTAGGTGCTGCCGCCGAGGATCTGATAATGGTCCTCCATCGGATTATACCGGTTCATCGACGGATGGACCCACGGGAGATGATAGCTCTCGACGAAATTCTCGACGACGATCTTCCAGTTCGCCTCGACCGTCGTCGCCGCTTCGCCGGCGCTGTGGAGCAGGGAAAAATCGTAGCCGGAGAGACGTTCCGCCATTGGCGCGATAAAGGAGTCGAATGGTTCGGCCGTACCGCTGACGTTCGCAAAGATCATGCCACAGAATTCGCCGATCGGCACTTCGCGCAGCCCCAGTTCGGAAGGCTCGATGCCCGGGGCGACGTCGATCCCGATCCCGCCGACGTGCGGCGTCTTGCGCAGCGTCCCGGACAGATTGTAGCTCCACGCATGATAGGGACAGACGAGGGTCGCGCAATTCTGCCGCGGCTGGTCAGCGAGAATGGCGCCGCGGTGGCTGCAATGATTGTGGAATACGCGGAGCACGCCGACGCGGTCGCGCACCATGACGAGGTCGACCCCCGCCATCTTCACCGGATAGATGCTGCCCGGTCGAGCGGCATCGTCGCGCATGCCGATGCACATCCAGCCGCCATGAAACAGCGTCGCGCGCTCATCTGCAAAAATGGCGTCGGTGGTGAAGAAGTCACCCGACAAACCAATTAGGCCCTCGCTCACGGCGGTCAGATGGGCAATCTGCGTTTCGTTCAACATCGTCTTTTCCTGTCAGCATACGAGGCGGGTTCGTCGATCGACGGTCAGAAGTGGACCTTCCCGATCGTCACGGTGAGCGGCGTCAGATGGGCGATCGTTAGCGTAATCGAATCACCGGGCATCACCGGCCCGACCCCGGCCGGGGTGCCGGTGTAGATCAGGTCGCCCGCCGCCAACCGGTCGAAGCGACTGAGATAGGCTACGATATCGGCGCACGACCACACCAGGTCGGCGAGGTCGGCGTCCTGCCGGACAACACCATTGACGTTGAGCACCAGCCCCCCCGCCGTCGGATGCCCAACCTTGGAGGCTGGGTGGATCGGGGCGAGAACTGCTCCCTGGCTGAAGTTCTTGCCAAGGTCCCACGGCTCGCTGCGATCGCGGAACCCCAGCTGAATGTCGCGCCGCGTCATATCCAGCCCGCAGGCATAGCCGAACACATGGTCGAGCGCCTGCTCGACGGTTACTCTAAAGGTGTCCGCCCCGATCGCGATCACCAGCTCGCCCTCGTACTGATAGTCGGCGGTCTCGGGTGGATAGGCCAGCGTCGTGCCCGATGGGACCAGCGTATCGGCGAACTTGGTGAAGAAGAATGGCGGCGCTCGCTCATCATTACCCATTTCGCGCGAATGGGCGGCGTAGTTGCGGCCGACGCAATAGATGCGGCGCACCGCGACGGTCTCGGCCGAACCGGCGATCGCCGCGGTGACGGGAGCGCGGGCGGAGGGAGGTCGCATGATCATAACCCTTTGATCGTCGTGTCGAGCCAGTGCCGGAAACTCCCGGCGAAGCTGCGGAACAGCAGGATGTCGTACGTCGGCGCATCGTCGACGTGCCGGATGACCACGCCGATATGCGCGATCACCGTCGTCGCGACGGCGTCCGCCGCGAACGCCGCCGGGTGGAAGTCGATCGAAGCACCGCGTTGCAGCAGCGTCCGCGCGCCCGGCCCGGAGAGCCGGAAGATCGCATAGCCGCCCGACTGATCGGACACCGAGGCGAGCGCGCCGAGCCGCTCGCGCAGCCCCGCCGCCCAATCCGCCGGAGCAATTTCGGAATAAGCCAGCCAGCTCCCATGCCCTGTGCCGAGCAGCACAAGGCCCGCGCCGGTCGAGCAAGTCGGTTTGTCGCGCAGCTTGACGCCAAGCACCGCCCCGATCGCGGACGGATCGGCACCCTTGCGCGCCATTACTGTCGCCAGAGCAAACCCGCTGCGCTGTTCGATGACAACCGGATCAGCCACGCACGCGCACCCCTTCGGGATCGACGAATACGGGCGCACACACCTCCGCCTCCAGATCGCCGCCGCGTACCGGATCGTGCACCACGATTCGCTCGCCGTGTCGCTCCGGCCCGTGCGACAGCAGCGCCAGCGCGATCGAATGGCCGAGCGTCGGCGAAAACGCCGCCGAAGTAACGAAGCCCTGATCGTTGGCCGCCGCCGCCGCCGCGCCCCGCGCCAGCAAATGCGCGCCCGCGCGCAACCGCGCCGCCGGGTCGACCAGCTTTAATCCGACCAGCGTGGGCCGCTCGGGCGCGACCAGCCCTGGCCGCGCGGCCATGATCCGGCCGATGAAATCCTTCTTCTTCGACAGCATCTTGCTCATGCCGAGGTCGCCCGCGGTGGTCTGGCCGTTGAGTTCGTTGCCGGCGGGATGGCCCTTCTCGATCCGCATCACGCCCAGCGCCTCGGTGCCGTAAGCGACCGCGTCGAACGCGCGGCCCGCCTCGAACAGCGCGCGCACCAGCGCGTCGCCGACGCTTGCAGGGACGCTTACCTCATAGGCCAGCTCGCCTGAGAAGGAGAGGCGGTAGATCCGCGCGGTGACGCCGTTCCACTCGCTTTCCGCCGCCGCCATGAACGGGAACGCTTCGTTCGACAGGTCGACACGCCCGAACAGTGCGTGCACCAGCGCGCGCGAGCGCGGGCCGGCGACGGCATAGGTCGCCCAATGCTCGGTCACCGAGGTCGCCTGCACGTCGAGCTCGGGCCACAGCACCTGCCGCGCATAATCGATATGCTGCATCACCTTCGCCGCGTTGACGGTGGTGGTGGTGACGAAGAAGCGGTCCTCGGCGAAGCGCGTCGTCGTTCCGTCGTCCATCACGATGCCGTCCTCCCGCAGCATCACGCCGTAGCGCGCCTTGCCGACGCTGAGCGTCGAGAACATGTTGATGTAGAGACGGTCGAGCAGGACGCCAGCGTCCGGCCCCTGCAGGTCGATCTTACCCAGCGTCGAGACGTCGCAGATGCCGACGCCGCTGCGCGTCGCGGTGACTTCGCGGTTGACGCTCGCCTGCCAGTCCTCGCCGGCACGCGGGAACCATTGCGCGCGCTTCCACTGGCCGGCATCGACGAAGCTCGCGCCTTGCTCGACCGCCCAATCGTGTCCGGCGGTGCGCCGCTCGGGGCGAAAATGCGCCTCGCGGTGGTGGCCGGCGAACACGCCGATCGCAACCGGCAGATAGGGCGGGCGCGACAGGATCGTGCCGGCCTCGGCGATCGACTTGCCGGTCGCCGCCGCCAGCAGCGCATGGCCGTTGAGCTGGCTGGTCTTGCCCTGGTCGGTCGCCATGCCGAGCGTGGTGTAGCGCTTAAGATGCTCGATCGAGACGAAGCCCTCGCGCGCCGCGAGCGCGACATCGGCATCGGTCACGTCGTGCTGGAAATCGACGAACGCCTTGGTCTTGTGCGTGCCGACATGCCAGAGCGGAGCAACGCCGGCGGGATCGTCGCTGGTGGCGATCGGTTCGGTAGCGGGCATGGTAAAGCCCAGATCGCCGGCCGCCGCTCCCGCTGCTCGCACGCCGTCGGCCAGTGCCTCGCCCAGCGAGAAGCGCCCCGCCGCCGCGCCCGCCACCACCAGGCCGGCCGGCCCGCCGTCGAGCACGAAGCTGTGGATCGCCTCCGACCACACCGGCCGCGCGCCCATGTTGCTACCGATGCCAATCGCCGGGTTCCAGCCGCCCGACACCGCCAGCAGATCGGCGGCGATGCGCCGGATGCGGCCGTCGGCGGTGCGGACGTCCACCGCCCTGACCGGGCTGCCATGCACATCGTCGACCACCGCGCCGAGCATGATCTCGACGCCGCGCCCGCGCAGCCGCCCGGCGACGGCCACGTCGGCGCGCGAATCGACCACCGCCGCCACCTCGACCCCGGCGGCGAGCAAGTCCTCAGCGGTCGCCCAGCCGCTGTCGCAGGTCGCGAACACGACCGCGCGGCGCCCGGCCGCGGCGGCGAAGCGGTTTAGATAGGTCGAGACCGCCGACGCCATCATCACGCCGGGCCGGTCGTTGCCGCCGAACACCAGCGGCCGCTCGATCGCACCGGTCGCCAGCACCGCGCGCTTCGCGACAATCTTCCACAGCCGCTGGCGGGGCTGGCCGGCGGCGGCGTGCGCGAGATGGTCGGTGACACGCTCGACCGCGCCATATTCGCGGCCGTCATAGACGCCGAACACCGTGGTGCGCGTCAGCAGCCGGACGTTGGGCAGCGCCGCCAGCTCGGCGGCGGCAGCGCGCGCCCAGTCGGCGGCGGTCGCATCGTTCACGCTCAGCCGCTCGGCCAGCAGCCGCCCGCCCGGCGTCGCGTCCTCGTCGGCGATGATGACGCGCAGCCCCGCCCGCCCCGCGGTCAGCGCCGCCGCCAGCCCCGCCGCGCCGCCGCCTATCACCAGCAGATCGCAAAACCCGTGCTCGCGGTCATAATGGTCGGGATCGGACAGCATCGAGAGCTTGCCGAGGCCCGCCGCGCGGCGGATCAGCGGCTCGTAGACCTTTTCCCAGAACGCCGCCGGCCACATGAAGGTCTTGTAGTAGAAGCCCGCGACGAACAGCGGCGCGGCAAGCTGATTGACCGAGAGCAGGTCGACGGCAAGGCTCGGCCAGCGATTCTGGCTCTCCGCCGACAGCCCGTCGAACAGCTCGACCGTCGTCGCGCGGCAATTCGGCTCGGCGTGCGCGCCGGTGCGTAGCGTGACGAGCGCGTTGGGCTCCTCGCTGCCCGCCGTCAATATGCCGCGCGGCCGGTGATACTTGAACGACCGCGCGACCAGCCGCACGTCGTTCGCCACCAACGCCGAGGCGAGCGTGTCGCCAGTGAATCCGGACAGCGCCTTGCCGTCGAAGCTGAACGACATGGGCTTCGACCTATCGATCAGTCCGCCCTGCCCCAGCCGGCTCATCACGCCGTGTCCCTAGCCAGTTCGGACCCCGAGATAGCATGGGTGCGCGTATCCCGTGTGACCACGATCCAGGTGCGACAGCCCTGCGCGTGATACCAATGCTCGGCGATCGGCCCGGCGGGATTGTCGCGTTCGTAGACGTAGTCGTAGAATCCGTCCTCGCCATCCGGCCGCACCACCGACGCGTCGCCGCGATAGATGAATTCCTGCGCGTCGCGCTCGCCGCAATAGGGGCAGGGAATGCGCATCAGTGCAGGTTCGCTTGGGCGCCTTGGCCCTTTTCGTCGATCAGATGCCCGGTGCGGAAACGATCGAGCCGGTAGGCGGTCGCGGTCTCATGCGGGGTGTCGGTGGCGAGCAGATGCGCGAAGCACCAGCCCGACGCCGGCGTCGCCTTGAACCCGCCATAGCACCAGCCGGCGTTCAGATAGAGGCCATCGACGGGCGTGCGGTCGATGAACGGCGATCCGTCCATCGACATGTCCATGATCCCGCCCCAGCCGCGCAGCAGCCGTACGCGCCCGATCATCGGCATCAGCGCCATGCCGCCCTCGCATACGTCCTCGAGCGTCGGCAGGTTCCCGCGGCTGGCATAGCTGTTGTAACCGTCGATATCGCCGCCGAACACCAGCCCGCCCTTGTCCGACTGACTGATGTAGAAATGACCCGCGCCATAGGTGATGACGCCGGGGATGACGGGCTTCAGCCCCTCGCTCACGAAGGCCTGCAAGACGTGGCTCTCGATCGGCAGCCGCAGGCCCGCAAGCGCCGCGACGCGCGACGACATGCCTGCCACCGCCATGCCGACCTTGCCCGCGCGGATCGTGCCCCGGCTCGTCTCCACCCCCGTCACCGCGCCCGAGGCATCGCGCACGAATCCCGTCACCTCGCAATTCTGGATGATGTCGACGCCCCGGTCCGACGCGCCGCGCGCATAGCCCCACGCGACCGCATCGTGCCGCGCGGTGCCGCCGCGCGCTTGATACAGCCCGCCCTGGATCGGAAAGCGCGCCTGGTCGAAATTGAGGAACGGCGCCATCTTGCGCACCGCGTCGCGATCGAGCAGCGCGGCATCGACGCCGTGGAGCCGCATCGCATTGCCGCGCCGCGCGAAGGCGTCGCGCTGGCCGTCGGAATGATAGAGGTTGAGCACCCCGCGCTGGCTGACCATCGCGTTGTAGTTCAGCTCCTGCTCCAGCCCCTCCCACAGCTTCATTGCCCATTCGTAGAACGGCTCGTTGCCGGGCAGGCCGTAATTAGAGCGGATGATCGTCGTGTTGCGGCCGACATTGCCGCCGCCGATCCAGCCCTTCTCGATCACCGCGACGTTGGTGATGCCGTGCACCTTGGCGAGGTAGAAGGCGGTCGCGAGGCCATGCCCGCCGCCGCCGATGATGACGATGTCGTAGCCGTCGCGCGGCGTCGCGTCGCGCCAGGTCGGACGCCAGTTGCGGTGGCCCGACAGCGCGTTCTTCGCGAGACTGAGAATCGAGAACCGCTTCATCGACTGGTGCCGGACAGCCTTCCAAATTGCCGTACGACGATTACGCCTTATGTGGGATCGCGCTTGCTTGGAAAGGACAATCTACTGCCCATGGATGACACTGCCGGGTATCATATCGTCCGCACGATCGGTCTGCTCCTGCTCGATGGCTTTGCGCTGCTGTCGTACGCGGCGGTCATCGAGCCCTATCGCGCGGCGAACGTGCTGGCAGGGCGCACGCTCTATCGCTGGCTGCACATCTCAATCGATGGCCGGCCCGCGCGCGCGTCAAACGGGGCGACGATCGCCGCGGACCGCCGCGTCGGCGAGGCGACCGGTTGCGATACGCTGTTCGTCTTTGCCGCGGGCAACCCGCTAATGGCCGGTGACCCGGCGACGATGGCTTGGCTGCGGCAGGTCGCTCTCGGCGGCGCGACCATCGCCGGTGTGTCGGCGGGGCCTTGGCTACTCGCCCGGGCAGGGTTGCTCGACGGCTACCGCGCGACCATCCACTGGGAACATCGGCCCGCGTTCGTCGCGGTTTTTCCGCGCGTCACGGCGGAGGTCGGCGTCTACGTCATCGACCGGGCGCGCGTCACCTGTGCCGGGGGCATGGCCGGCATGGACCTCGCGGTCGAACTCATCGAGCGCGAACAGGGTCATGCCCTGGCCGCGCGGATCAGCGACTGGTTCATTCAGAGCGAACCGCGAGACGCGGGCAAACCGCAGCGGCTGATGCTGCGAGCACGCTACTCGATCAGCGACGACCGCATTCTACGAATATTGGCAGTAATGGAAGCGTCGATCGAGGATCCGGTCGCGCGGCCGATGTTGGCCCGGCTCGCGGGCGTTTCGCTGCGGCAGCTCGATCGTCTGTTCGCCGATCTCGTCGGAGAAACGGCGGGCAAGCATTATTTGCGCATCCGGCTCGCCAGCGCAAGGCAGCTGCTCCGTACGACGCGCATGTCGGTCACCGACGTCGGCATCGCTTGCGGATTCAAAAGCAGCAGTCATTTTTCGCGCACCTATACTGCCCACCACGGGAAGGCTCCGGGCCGTGACCGCTGACTGCCTCGCTGCGCTTTCTCATGCTCGAACAGTTCGCATAGCGGAAGGTTTGCGCTAAGCGTCGTCCCGGCTGGTGGCCCAGATGATTTGTGCAGAGGATTGCGGAATGTCCGAAACAGCTCGCGGCCTAACGGCTGACGACGTCGATGCGCTGGATGACATTCCCGGAACAACGATCTTCACCATCGCCCGGTCACGCCAGGCTTACCAGCTGCACCGGTTCTGCATGTCGCTGATGAAGGCCGACAACCGGGCTGCCTTCAAGACCGACGAGGCCGCCTATCTCGACGGTTTTCCCATGACGTCCGCCCAGCGGCAAGGCGTGCTCGACCGTGACTTCAACGCGTTGATCGCGCAGGGCGGCAACATCTATTTCCTCGTCAAGATTTCAAATACGGATGGCTGGAGCGTACAGAAGGCGGTCGGCAGCATGTCGGGCATGACCGCCGATGATTATAGCGCCATGATGGTCGCCGGCGGCCGCACGCCCGACGGCAACCGCTCGATCAAGGCGAACGGCGTCAGTGCAGCCGGCGACGACCACACGGGAGTAGATTGAAATGGCGCGCATCACCGCCGGGGTCGCCACCAGTCATGTCCCGGCGATCGGCGCAGCGATCGACCTCGGCAAGACCGCCGAACCTTATTGGGCACCGGTATTCGCCGGCTATGCCGCCAGTCGCGACTGGGAGCGCGCGGCGCGACCCGATGTCGTCATCCTCGTGTTCAACGACCATGCCACCAGCCTGATGCTGGAGGTTGTGCCGACCTTCGCGATCGGCTGCGCCGACCGGTACAAGCCAGCCGACGAGGGCTGGGGCGCGCGGCCGGTACCGGTGGTCGAGGGCCATCCCGAGCTTGCCGCGCATATCGCCGAGCGCCTGATCATCGACGAGTTCGATATGACCGTGCTCAACGATATGGACGTCGACCACGGCATGACAGTGCCGCTGTCGCTGCTGTTCGGCGAGGTCGACGCGTGGCCGGTGCGCGTCGTGCCGTTGATGGTCAACGTCACGCAATATCCGCCGCCGTCGGGCGACCGCTGCTGGCGGCTGGGCGAAGCGCTCGCCCGCGCGGTGGCGACCTTCCCAGAGGACCTGAACGTCCAGGTCTGGGGTACCGGCGGAATGAGTCACCAGTTGCAGGGGCCGCGCGCCGGGCTCATCAACAGCGCGTTCGATCGTGACTTCCTCGAGAAGCTCACCGCCGATCCGCAGGCGCTGCGCGGGATCACCAATCTCCACTACCTGCGCGAGGCGGGATCGGAGGGGATCGAGTTGATCATGTGGCTGATCATGCGCGGTGCGCTCGGGACCGATGTGACCGAGCGCCACCGCTTCTATCACGTACCAGCGTCGAACACCGCGGTCGGCCATGTCGTGCTGGAGGTCGCGTGACGTCGATGCCGGCGGCGGAGCGCCACTCGATTGAGTGGGAGTGCACCCGGCTGATCAGCCGCTATGCCAATCTCAACGACGAGTCACGGTGGGACGAGGTCGCCGACCTCTACGTGGAAGACGGACTGATGACCCGGCCGAGCGCTCCCGAGATGCCGATCGTCGGCCGGGCGGCGATCCTCGCGGCCTTCACCGCACGGCCGCCACGTGCGACGCGCCACTTCTGCTCGAATATTGTCATCGATGTTGAAAGCCGCGACGTGGCGCGCGGCACCAGCGCGATGCTGCTCTTCACCGGTGGACCAGCCCCGCTCGTAGGCGGCTTCGCCGACCGCTTCGTGCTGACCGCTGCCGGCTGGCGTTTCGCCGAACGGCGCGGAACATTGTGCTTTGTTCCGTGACCGCGCGCCCGGCATCGTCCCGATGAGAACTGGGCCGATGGCCGAACAACCCATCGCCGCCGTCAAGTCGGCGACCCGAACGCTCGACATCATCGAATATGTCGTGTCGCGAGGACAGCCGCTCGTCGCGCAGGATATCGCCGAGGCCCTGCTCATCCCGGCGAGCAGCCTGTCCTACCTGCTCGGCACCCTCGTCGAACGTGGCTATCTCGCCCGGACCGGGCGGCGCTACGCGCCCGGGCCGGGCCTCGTGCGGCTCCAGGCACCCGTCTCCGCCTTCACGCTCGCCGATCGCGTCGGCCCGCTGGTCCGGGCGCTGCGCGTCCAGCTGAATGAAACGGCGTCCTTCTTCGTTCGGCAGGCATGGACCGTCGCAGCGCTGGCAACAGAGACCAGCGACCACGCGTTACGTTATGCCGTGCTGACTGGGACGACCGCGCCCATGCATGCCTTCTCGTCGGGCAAGGCGCTGCTTGCGGCGATGACGGACGACGATCTCGGCCGCTACTTCGCTGAGACCCGGCGCGAGATGTTCACGCCGGCGACCATCATCGGCGAAGCCGAGCTCCGCCGCGAGATCGCGTCCATCCGCACCACCGGTATCGCCTGCACGTGCGAGGAGCACACGCCAGGCATTGTCGGATTGGGTCGCGCCGCGTCGATCGAGGGCGCGATCGTCGGGGCGTTCAGCGTCGCTATCCCGCGGGTGCGGTTCGACGAGCGGGTCGAACGGCGCGCCGCGGCCCTGCTTACGCGGACCACGGAACTGCTGGCCGCCGCCTGAGCGACGGCCCGCGATGCGCCGGTCAAGCCGTCTGTCGTGTCCGCCAGCTGTCGGCGTAGCTGTCGCGCGCCACCTCCGAATACGGCGCAGGGCTAACGATCGCGCGGATTTCCGTCTGGACGTGACGCTCGACGGTTGGCTTGCGCGTCCCGCCGCCCGGCTCGCCCCACAGCAAGGTCACCTGCGTTCCGGGAGCGGCGAAATCCTCGTCGACCATCGCCAGCGTCAGCATCTTCCCCTCGTTGGCGCTGTAGCCGATCCACGTTGACAGGCCGACAAGCTTGCCGTCGGCAAGCACCGCATCGAATGGGTGCATCGAATAGACCGCCGACGGAAATTCCATGTATTTGGCGCGATCGCCCTTCTGCAGCTGCGAACTGATGACGCGCAGCGCGTCCTCGGTATCTAGGGCCAGCGTCACCTTCTTTCGGTGCGGCTGGCCGGCCAGCTTCTCCAGCGCTTCACGGCCGATGAAGTCGTGGTCGAACTTGACGAACAGGCCATAGCCGAGGTCCCATGGCGTGAGATAGTAACCCTCGACGCTGTCGGGGACGAAGCTGCCGCCGATCGACGCCTTCGCCTCGTACGACGTGGTGCCGAGCCATTCGCGATAGAGCCGCAGCGCCTCACCGGTGTAGACCGCCGGGAGCGGCGACGGGATCCAACCGGATTCGAGCGTGTTCGACGCGTAGGTTCGGCCACCGACCAGCCGTAGACCGAAGTCGGCGCCGGCCGCGATCAGCGCCTGGCGCACGGTCTCGCCCTCCGCCCACGGGCCGAACAACTCATAGCCCGGCTGCCCGGCCATGCCGTGGCGCAACGCGCGGACTTCCTTTCCGGCGATCGTGATCCGCGCCATGTGGAAGAACTTGAGGTCGGGCGGCGTCGTTCCCATCGCCACTTCGAGCGTCTTCATTGCGTTCGGACCCTGCAGCTGGAACCGGTACGACTTGCGGTTCTCGGAATCGGGCCGTGCCGCCGTGCGCTCGTCGCGCTCGACCGTCACCTGCCACTTCCCGGTCTGCGCGTGATATTCGATCCACTCGATTGTCGGCGCGCGACCGACGAGGTTGAACTTGTTCTCGTCGAGGTAGAACAGGATGACGTCGCCGATGACATTGCCATCGGGCGTGACGGGCACGAACTGTTTCGCGCGGTCGGGCACGAACCCCTTGAAGCTGTTGATGCCGAGATAGTTGAGCATTGCGAAGGCGTCGGGTCCTTCGACGGCAAGGTCGACCATGTGATACGACTGGTTGAACAGTACACAGGTCTGCGACCACGCGCGCTGCTCGTCGCGCCAGTTGGAATACTCGGCCGGCACACCGGGGTAGGCGTTGGGCCCGGTCTGCTGATTGCGCAGCAGGTCAACGATATTTCCGCTCGTATCGAGCAGCGACTGCAGGCTGTGTTCGGTCATCAGGCTTCTCCGCTGGGCTGGTTGATTGGCGTTTCGGCGAGCCATGAAGCAATCGCCAGGTTCAGGTCATCGGGAGCTTCGACGGGTAGCATATGACCCGCGCCGTCGATCACCGCCAGCTGCGCGCCGGGGATACTGGCGGCGATCGCGCGATGTTGTGCCGGCGGACTCCACGCATCCTCGCTGCCGACTGCGATCAGGGTCGGGCAGGTGATCGTCGGCAGCAGCGCGTCGACCGGGGGTCGTCCAAGCAAGGCCTCGCTTTGCGCTGCGAATGTCTCGACCCCGACGTCGAGGCACATGCGACGCAGTGGCACCATGATCTCCGGCCGTCGGCTGGCTGGGGCGATCATCGGCGGCAGCCAGGCATCGACCAGCGCTGCTGCGCCCTCCCGTCGTCCGAGGTCGCGCAGAGCAAAACGTTTCTCTGCCTCGCCGGGCCGCGGCGGGTGCACGCCCGTGCTCAACAGCGCCAGCCGCTCGATCCGGTCCGGCGCGAGCCGAACCATTTCGAGCGCCACTCGTGCACCCATCGAATGGCCGAGCAGCGACATGCGCGGCGGTGCCACGCTGAGCGCGTACCGGGCCATTTCGACCAGGTTGCAGCGGGGCCCGAATCCGTCGACGCTGTGCACACCGACAGCACCACCATCGAGGTGAGCGAAGATCCGGCCGTCGCACATCAATCCGGGCAGACAAAGAAGCGGTGCGGCTAAGCCGACGCGCATGAGCGGCTCTTTCGTATCCTTGAAGATTTCGCCTATACGAAACCATGGCATGTTGCTAGAGGGGAGAACGGAAAGACCGTTAAGATAGGGGAGCAGGAATGGAAGCCGCCACCGCACTGCATCCCGCGTGGGCCAACGCGCCGGCCGGAGTAGTCGACGGCTTTTCGCTGGAGATGACGGCGCGAGATATCGACGCCCTGACTGCCGCCGCGCCCATGCTACCGGTCGATACCCCGATTTCGGTCACCTTTCTGCCCGGCGAGACGATGGACGCGCGGATTGCCGCCGCGGTGCGCATTCGAGAATTGGGGCTCGAACCCATGCCGCATCTTTCAGCGCGCCGGATCGGGTCACTGGCCGAACTGGCGGCCATGGTCACGCGGTGCACCGCGGAAGCCGGGGTCAAGCGCGTGTTCATCGTCGCCGGTGATCCGCCCGTCCCGGCCGGCCCGTTCGCCGACACGATGTCGGTTTTGAGGACGGGACTGCTCGAACGGAGTGGGGTGACCGCTGTCGGCATCGCGGGTCATCCCGAGGGCCATCCGGCGATGGACGCGGACGGTCTTTGGCAGTCGCTCGACGAGAAGTGCCGCGAGATCGGCGATCGCGGCATGGTCCCATTGATCGTCACGCAGTTCGGCTTCGACGCCGCACCGTTCCTCGCGTGGCTGGTGGCACTACGCGGCCGCGGCATCGATGCACCGGTCCGGATCGGCATACCCGGTCCGGCGGGCATCAAGACCCTGCTGCGCTTCGCCACCCATTGCGGCGTCGGTGCCTCGGCGAGTGTCATGGCGAAATATGGCGTTTCGCTGACGAAGCTGATCGGTGGTGCCGGACCCGATCGGCTCGTTGCCGCGCTGGCTCGGGGGCTAGGCCCCCAACACGGCGCCGTACGCCTACATTTTTACCCCTTCGGCGGCCTGTCGCGAACGGTTGAATGGATCAACGAGTATGGCGCGCGGACCGGTGACGGTACGGCAGCCTGATCGAATCGAAGGAATAGCTGGCGTGACCGAAGTTTGTACTCTCGCGCTGTCGTGCGAGGATCGCCCTGGGCTGGTGGCGAAGGTCGCCGGCTTTCTCGCCGCGCGCGGTGGTAACATCCTCGCGGCACAGCAGTTCGACGATCGCGCGACCAACCGCTTCTTCATGCGCGTCGTGTTCGAGACGGCGGACAATGCAGTCGGGATCGACCGCATCCGCGGAGAGTTCGCCACACTCGGCTCCGAACTCGGCATGAACTGGACGATGCGCGGCGCGAACGAGCGTCAGCGCGTCCTGCTGCTCGTCTCGAAGTTCGACCATTGCCTCGGCGACTTGCTGTATCGTCGCCGAATTGGTGAGCTGGCGATGGACGTCGTCGGCATCGTGTCGAATCACCCGATGGCGGCGCTGCAGACGACAATGATCGGCGACATCCCCTATCATTATCTGCCGGTCTCACGCGACACCAAGCCGCTCCAGGAGGCAGAGATCAAGCGGATCGTGGCGACGAGCGGTGCCGACCTCGTCGTACTCGCTCGCTACATGCAGATCCTGTCGGACGATCTTGCCGGCTTTCTGTCGGGCCGATGCATCAACATCCACCACAGCTTCCTGCCCGGCTTCAAGGGCGCCAAACCCTATCACCAGGCCCACGCCCGCGGCGTCAAGATGATCGGCGCGACCGCGCACTACGTCACCGCCGACCTCGACGAGGGGCCGATCATCGTTCAGGACGTCGAGGCGATCAGCCACGCCGACACGCCCGACGATCTCGTGCGCAAGGGCCGCGACATTGAACGGCGGGTCCTGGCTGCGGCGGTGGCGCATCACCTCGAAGACCGCGTGCTGCTCAACGGCTCGCGCACCGTCGTCTTCCGCAGCTGACGCCGAATGGCGCGGCTGATCGACGGGCTGGCGTTGGCACGGGCGCTGTCGGCGGATACCGCCGACGCCGTCGCCCGGCTGCGTGCGGTGCATGGCGTGGTGCCGGGGCTCGCCGTGGTGCTGGTTGGCGACGATGCCGCCAGCGGCGTCTACGTCGCGCGCAAGGTCAAGGAGACGGCGCGCGTCGGCATGCGCTCGCTCGAGTACCGATTCGACGCCGGCACCAATCAGGCGATCCTGCTGTCGCTGATCGCCGCGCTGAACGCCGACGAGGCTGTCCACGGCATCCTGGTCCAGCTGCCCCTACCGCGGCAGATCGATGCCGCGCGTATCCTCGACGCGATCGATCCGGCGAAGGACGTCGACGGCTTCCATCCGGTCAACGTCGGCCGGCTGTCGACCGGCACGGGCGGACTGGTCCCGTGCACCCCGCTCGGCTGCATGAAATTGCTTGATACCGTGATCAACGACTATCGCGGACTCGCAGCTGTCGTCATCGGCAAGTCGAACATCGTCGGCAAGCCGGTCGCGATGCTCCTGCTCGAACGCGAGTGCACGGTGACGGTGACCCACATCGCGACGCGCGGCCTCGCGGCGATCGTCCGCGGAGCCGACATCGTCGTCGCCGCCGCCGGCAGTCCCGGCCTAGTTCGCGGCGACTGGATCAAGCCCGGCGCGGTCGTGATCGACGTCGGGATAACGCGCGTCACCGACCCCGGCGGCACGACGCGGCTGGTCGGTGACGTCGCCTTCGACGAGGCGGGACACGCCGGTGCGCTGACGCCGGTTCCCGGCGGGGTCGGCCCGATGACCATCGCCTGTCTACTGGCCAACACGGCGCGTGCGGCATGGACGATGGCGGGCGGCGTTCAGGCCGCGGCACCAGAGGGTGCGGCAGTCGGCTGATCGCGCTGGTTGCCGCACGAACGGCCAATCGGCAACCGCGACCCGCCGCCTGTTTATCCCCGCATTAAGGTAACGAAGGTAACAAGGGGGGAATTGCGAATCTTCGCCGGCCGGTAACTTTGTTGCGAAGTTCACGCGAACTTACGCCCGCGAAGTGTTTCAAACGGGCAGTGCCGGACCGGCGAGCACGCGATGAGCCATCAATGAGAAAGAGCCGCGGTCGCCAGTGGCGAGTCGCACACTATGGATCAATCCCAATTGTAGGAACGACCATAAGCGCAACAGATGCCGGCTGGCGCTCAGCCAAAGATCGTTGCGCTCGCAGGGTCTAGCTCCGGCTGGCGGTAACCTCGACCTCGATCAGCGCGCCGGGCATGGCGAGATCACAGATGACCGTCGACCGGGCCGGAAAAGGATCGGCCAGACGCTGTGCATAGACCGCGTTGTATCCGGCGAAATCCTCCTTGCGCGTCAGCCATGCCGTGACCTTGAAGACATGGCCGAGCGTCAGGCCTTCCTTTGCGAGCAGCGCGGCAATGTTGTCGAACACGGCGCTGGTCTGGGTGGTGATGTCGCCGCCGGCAAGCTTGCCCTCACGCAGCGGCAGCGCCCCCGACAGGTAGAGAATGCCGTCGACCTCGACCGCCGACGACAGCGGCATAACCGCACCGGACGTGCTGACGAGGGGGCCGCCGATTTGCTTGAACATCGTGTTTCTCCTGCTTGAGGTTGGTCGACCGGAACGCGAGTTGGCCGATTGGAAGGCTTCCGCAGCGAAGCGATCGGCGCGATAGGACATCATGGATGACGCGACCTATGCCGCCGAGATAATTGCCGCGTACGAGGGTGAACTGAGCGGCGAAGGTACGGCCGCGATGCTGATGACGATCCTCGGCGTCGACGAGCGTCGCGCGACGAAGCTCGATCTCCTGCGCCGACTCGAGGCACGCGTCAGCGCGGCACTCGCGCCCATCGTCGCGCGGTTGGGCATGGCTCCGGCCGATCTCGCGGGTCTGCAGGAGCGCGCGCGGGCACGGGCGGTGGCGTCGTGGGACGCGCTGATCGCCAAGTTCGGTTCGCGCCTCGACCCCTATGTCGTCCGCTTTGCCGCCCTGTACGCTGCCGCCCGGCCCGGCGACGCGCCGGCTCTCGCTTTGCTCGTCGCCCACAAACGCGCCCCGATCGCGTTCGTCCGGCTGGAAGCGAACGGCGACGAGGACGCCGCGCTGGTCTGCCTCCGCACGGCGGTCGGCTAACAGCGGCGCGCGCCGGCAGGGGGTGGCGGGCTCCACGCGATCAGCAGTCGAGCGTCGCCGCGCGTTCCCAGTCGCTCAGATGGCTGGTGAAGCTGTTCCACTCCTGCATCTTGAGCTTGAGGTACGAGGGAACGAAGCCCGGCATCGCCGCCTTCAGGACGTCCGACGCATCGAGCGCGCGAAGCGCGTCGAGCAGGTTGAGCGGCAGCCGCTCGACGTCGGGCGCGAGATGGCCCTGCGTATACATGTTGATATCGAGCCGCTTGCCGGGATCACGCGCATTGTCCATCCCGTCGAGCCCGGCCGCCAGCGCCGCCGCCTGCAGCAGGTACGGGTTGACCGCGCCATCGGCGAGGCGCAGCTCGAGCCGGTCGCCTTCCGGAATGCGGATCATGTGCGTCCGGTTGTTGCCGGTATAGCTGATCGAGTTGGGCGACCACGTTGCACCCGAGATCGTGCGCGGAGCATTGAGCCGCTTGTACGAATTGACCGTCGGATTGAGGAGCGCCGCGAGCGCCGGGGCCGAATGCATCAGCCCGCCGATGAACTGGTAGCCGAGCGCCGACAGGCCGAGCTCGCCCGCCGGGTCGACGAAAACGTTCGTGCCGTTCCGCCACAGCGAGATGTGCGCGTGGCAGCCGTTGCCGGTCAGGCCGACGAACGGTTTGGGCATGAAGGTCGCGCGCAAGCCGTGTTTCTCGGCGACCGACTTCGCCATATACTTGAAGAAGGCGTGACGATCGGCGGTGACGAGCGCGTTACCATAGGTCCAGTTCATCTCGAACTGGCCGTTCGCGTCCTCGTGGTCGCTCTGGTACGGTTCCCAGCCGAGCCCGAGCATGGCGTCGCAGATTTCGGTGACGATGTCGTAGCGGCGCATCAGCGCGAGCTGGTCGTAGCACGACTTGTCCTGCGTATCGGCCGCGTCGCCGACAGCCTTGCCGTCGGAGGTGACGAGGAAGAACTCGCATTCGACGCCGGTCTTCATCTCGAAACCCTGTTCGCCGGCGCGCGCCAACAGGCGCTTGAGAAGGTTGCGCGGACCATGAGCGATGGGCTGACCGGCCATGTGGAGATCGGCCGCCAGCCAGCCGACCTCGGGTTTCCACGGCAGCTGGATCAGGCTGTCGGAATCGGGCACCGCGAACATGTCGGGGTCGGCCGGGCTGAGATCGAGCCACGTCGCGAACCCGGCGAACCCGGCGCCGTTCCTCGCCATCGGCCCGATCGCCGCCGCTGGGACGAGCTTGGCACGCTGCGCCCCGAACAGGTCAGTATAGGAGATCAGAAAGTATTTGATCGACCGCTCCTTCGCGGCCGCCACCAGATCAAGCGCCATGTCTGCCCCCTCGTCCGCCGTCAGAACCGTCCGCTGCCGGGAATCCAGTCGGTGCCGGCCAGCGGCACCCGCGCCATCGCCGCCGCCTCGATCGTCAGCGCGACGAGATCCTCCGGTTCCAGATTGTGGAGGTGGCTCTTGCCGCAGGCGCGCGCGATCGTCTGCGCCTCCAGCGTCAGCACCGCGAGGTAATTGGCCAGCCGCCGCCCCGCCGCGACCGGATCGAGCCGCGCGGCGAGCACCGGGTCCTGCGTCGTGATGCCGGCTGGATCGCGTCCATCCTGCCAGTCGTCGTACGCCCCGGCGGTCGTGCCGAGCGCGGCATATTCCGCTTCGTAGATTGGATCGTTGTCGCCGAGCGCGACCAGCGCCGCGGTGCCGATCGCGACCGCGTCGGCGCCGAGCGCGAGCGCCTTGGCGACGTCGGCACCGTTGCGGATGCCACCCGAGACGATCAGCTGGACCTTGCGGTGCATGCCGAGATCCTGCAGCGCCTGAACGGCTGGGCGGATCGCGGCGAGAATTGGCAGGCCGACGTGTTCGATAAAGACGTCCTGCGTCGCCGCGGTGCCGCCCTGCATGCCGTCGAGCACCACGACGTCGGCCCCTGATTTTACCGCCAACGCGATGTCGTACTGCGGCCGGGTCGCGCCGACCTTGACGTAGATCGGCTTGTCGTGGCCGGTGATCTCGCGCAGCTCCTCGATCTTGATCTCGAGGTCGTCGGGTCCAGTCCAGTCGGGATGGCGGCAGGCCGAACGCTGGTCGATGCCCTTGGGCAGCGTCCGCATCTCGGCGACGCGGTCGGAAATCTTCTGGCCGAGCAGCATCCCGCCGCCGCCGGGCTTGGCCCCCTGCCCGATGACGATCTCGATCGCATCGGCCTTCCGCAGATCGTCGGGGTTCATCCCGTAGCGCGAGGGCAGATACTGGTAGACAAGCGTCTGCGACTGGCCGCGCTCCTCAGGCGTCATGCCGCCGTCGCCGGTGGTCGTCGAGGTCCCGGCGAGCGTCGCGCCGCGCCCGAGCGCCTCCTTGGCCTGCGCCGAGAGCGAGCCGAAGCTCATGCCCGCGATCGTCACCGGAGTCTTCAGATGGATCGGCTTCTTCGCGAAGCGCGTGCCGAGCCACACGTCGGTCGCGCATTTCTCGCGGTAGCCCTCGAGCGGATAACGCGAGATCGACGCGCCGAGGAACAGCAGGTCGTCAAAGTGCGGCAGCGCTCGCTTGGTCCCCGCCCCGCGGATGTCGTAGATGCCGGTCGCCGCCGCACGGCGAATTTCCGCCATCGTATGCGGATCGAACGTCGCCGACTGGCGGGGCAGCGTGCGCGGAATGTTGGTCAGGTCCATGCGCTCGACCTTTCAATACGCCGCGGCATTGTCGACGTGGAAATTGTACAGTTGACGGGCGGAGCCATAGCGGCGGAACTCGTCGACGCCGACGTCGTCGCCGACGCCGGCCGCCGCGAGCAGCCGCCGCAGATCGGCACGATGCTCGTCAAGTAGATCCTTCTCGATGCAGTCCGCGCCGAGGCTGCTGACCTCGCCGCGGACGTACAGCCTCGCCTCGTAGATCGAATCGCCCAGCGCATCGCCCGCGTCGCCGAGCACGACCAGCGATCCCGATTGCGCCATGAACGCGCTCATCGGCCCGATTGAGCCCTTCACGACGATGTCGACGCCCTTCATCGAAATACCACAGCGTGCCGACGCATTGCCGTCGATCACCAGCAGCCCGCCATGCGCCGTCGCCCCCGCCGACTGGCTCGCGTCGCCCTGGACATGAACCCGGCCAGACATCATGTTCTCGGCGACGCCGACCCCGGCGTTGCCTTCGATCACCACCGTCGCGTGCTGGTTCATGCCCGCGCAATAATAGCCCGCGTGCCCGGCGATGGTGACTGTCACCGGCGCGTCGAGCCCGACGGCGAGCGCATGCTGGCCGGCGGGATTGAGCACGCGCCACGCCGTTTCGTTAGTCTCGCGCGGAAGCGCCTGGAGCATAGCGTTGATCGCGCTGCGTCCGGTTTCGGCGAGGTCGACGTCCTGCATCAGTTTCGCTCCCACGCGTAGACACGGGCCGGCTCCGGCTCGAACACGCGGGCATTAGCGATTCCCGGCAGGCCAGCCAGCGCGCGGTATTCGGAAGCGAAGGCGACGTAGCCATCCGTCTCGGCCATCACCGCCGGCTTGCACGAAATCGGGTCGCGCACGACGGCAAAGCCGTTCTCGGTCCCGACGACGAAGGTGAAGAAGCCGTCGAGGTCTTCGAGCCCCGCCTCCAGCGCCTCGGCCAGCGTCGCGCCCTCGCGCATCTTCCACGTCAGGTAGCCGGCGGCAACCTCGCTGTCGTTCTCGGTCGCGAAGCGGATGCCCTCCTTCGCCAGCAAGCGACGCAGGCTGGCGTGGTTGGAGAGCGAGCCGTTGTGGACGAGGCACTGGTCCGCGCCGGTGGAGAACGGATGCGCGCCCGCCGTCGTGACGGCCGACTCGGTTGCCATGCGGGTATGACCGATGCCGTGGCTGCCGGTCATGCCGGGCAGGCCGAAGCGGCGCGAAACGTCGGCAGGCAGGCCGACCTCCTTGAACAGTTCGATCCGCCGTCCCGCGCCGATGATCGCCACTTCGGGGCAATGCGCGGCGAGCCAGCCGCGCGCCGCGTCCTCCTGCGCCGCAGGCAGCGTCAGGACGGTATGCGTATCGTGGGGGACAGCGGCAACGGCGATGCCCAGCGCCGCGCCGAGCGCAGTCGCCATCGTGTCACCGCCGCCGCGCACGGTGAGCTTCGTCTGGCCCCGCGCGGCGTCACTGTAGATGGCGAAGCCGGCGCTGTCGGGCCCGCGATCGGTCATCACTTCGAGCATGCCCGCCAGCATCGCGCCGAGACGCGGCTCGACCGCAGGATCTTTCAGGAACAATCCAACGATCCCGCACATGCCAGCTACCTTGCCTCCCGATCTTGATCCGGCTAGTCCGCTGAAGCCGATCTGTCAACCGGGAAGAATGATACTTTCCTTGCAAGAAAGGACACTGCTCGTCTTGATCCTGGACCGAGCCACGAATGTGGTACCGCGGTAACCGCGAAATCATGAGCCGCGGCTCTATCGTTTCTCCGCCGCGAAGCGCGCTCGGGCAGTCAGGATCGGCGTGAGATTGTCCTCCGCCCAGCTGGTCAGCTGACCGACAATCCGGGCCAGACCCTCGCCAAGCGGCGTCACGGCATATTCGACCGTGACCGGGACGGTGGCGATCGCCGTCCGCGTTATCAATCCATCGCGCTCAAGATTCTTGAGCGTCTGCGACAGCATCTTTTGCGAAACACCGCCAACCCGCGCGCGCAACGCGTTGAAGCGCAGCGGCCCCTCGGCGAGCTGGTTAACGATCAGCATCGCCCATTTGTCGCCGATTCGGTCGAGCACGAGCCGCGCGGGACATGATGGATTAGGCGTATTGCCGCGTTCGGAAGCTAGCATCAGGCAGGTATCCCGAAGGTTAGCAGATGACGCAACGGTGCGTTCTTGTCATCCAGCTGTCCTTACGACATCAGGTAACCGTTAGCCACTCGACAAGGACCAGTCCATGAACGTCGCTCTCATCGGCGCCACCGGTCGCGGCGGCTCGTGCATTCTGACCGAACTCGTCGACCGCGGTCACCGGGTCACCGCGATCGTGCGGCACGCGGAGAAGGTCCCTGCGCTGCCCGGCGTCGCCGCGCAGCAAGGCGATGCCTGCGACGGCGACGCGCTCAGGACGCTGATCGCCGGGCATGATGCCGTCATCAGCGCGGTGCAGTTCGTCCCTACGGGCTCGGAAACGCTGATCGCCGCCGTACGCGACTCGGGCGTGCCGCGGTTCATCGTCATGGGCGGTGCCGCGGGCCTCGAAACCGCGCCTGGCGTCAAGCTGATCGACAGCCCGCATT
Organism: Lichenihabitans sp.; assembly: GCA_965214345.1. Classification (GTDB taxonomy): domain Bacteria; phylum Pseudomonadota; class Alphaproteobacteria; order Rhizobiales; family Beijerinckiaceae; genus Lichenihabitans. Next base: position 51,639 of record CBDCBJ010000005.1, read on the forward strand.
TTCCGCCTGAGTATCGGGCGGAGGCAACCAAGGCCATCGCCTTCCTCAAGCTCCTGAAGCAGGAGCCCAACCTCGACTGGACCTTCGTCTCCCCCGCCGCGCTGATCGAGCATGGCGAGCGTACGGCCACGTTCCGTATCGGCGGCGATCAGCTGCTGACCGACGCCGACGGCAATAGCCGGATCACCTTCGAGGACTATGCCATCGCGCTGGTCGACGAGCTCGAGAGCCACGCCCATCCGCGCCAGCGGATCAGCGTCGCTTACTAAGGTGACGGCACCGGACGTCTCTTCGGCCGCCGAACTGCGCGCGCGGCTCGCCGGACCGGGCCTGTCGTTCGCGTGGTTCTCGATCGGCTCGGTGCCGGTCCTCGAGATCGGTGCGCGCCACGGCTGCGATGCCGCGGTGATCGACCTGCAGCACGGCCTGTGGGACCGGATGACGACCCATCTCGCCGTCAGTGCGCTGCCCGACGTGCCGGTCGTCGTGCGGGTCGCGGCAATCTCAACCGCGGCGATCGGCGAAGCGCTCGACAGCGGCGCCGTCGGCATCCTCGTCCCCCTCGTCGAGACCGCGGAGCAAGCAGAGGCGGCGGTCGCCGCCGCGACCTTCCCGCCCCACGGCAACCGCTCCGGCGGCGGGGTGCGGCCACTGGCGCAGGGTTTTCCGAGCTATGTCGCGACGCATTCACGACCCTTGATCGGATTGATGATCGAAACCGTCGCGGGCGTCGACAACGCCGCGGCGATCGCCGCGGTGCCGGGTGTCGACTTCGTCTTCATCGGTACGGGCGACCTTGCCCTTTCGCTCGGCTGTTTTCCGGCGCGCGACGAGCGGCACGAGCAGGCGTGTCATGCGGTTCGATCGGCCTGCCGCGACGCCGGTGTGCCGTGCGGCATCTTCACGCTCGATGCCGCCGCAGCGCGGTCGCGCCGCGAGCAGGGCTTCGCGGCGACGGTTGCGGCCAACGACATCGATATCATCGCCCGCGGGTTCGCCCGGGCGCACGAGTCCCTCAATCCATCGAAAGGTACGACATGAATAAGATCATAAGTATGACCGTTGCCGCCGGCCTGCTCACCGCCGCGTCGGTCGTCTCCGCCCAGTCTGCGGTCGTCCCGGTGGCCGACCCCGACGCCCTATTCTACACGTCCGATCCAGCGCTCAAGGTCAACAAGACGGCAGCCTATCACATCGTCAAGGACCTGCTGGAGGCCAATCACTGGGAACTGGCGGACAAGTATATCGCGCAGGATTACATCCAGCACAATCCGCAGGTGAAGTCGGGTCTGCAGCCGGTCATCGACTATTTTACGAAGGCTCTCGGCCTGAAGCCGACGCCCATTCCCGCGCATCTCACCACGCAGCTGGTGTCGGTCGTCGCCGAGGGCGACAAGGTCATCGTCGCCTACGTCATTCCGGTCAAGGATGCGAAGGATCCGACCAGGACCTATACCACGACGAGTTTCGACATGTGGCGCTTCAGGGATGGCAAGGCCGTCGAGCATTGGGACGTCCACACCAAGGACGACTGATCGGTCGGCGCGAGGCATCGAGGCTGCGAGGGGAACGGCGGCGGGTACCATGCAAGGACCAGCCGCTCCGTCGTGTGGCTGATTGGCCCGCTCCCGTCGCGTCCTGTCTCCGTCGGCTTAATGGCACACGATGCTTCGCTTCGATCCCGATCAGCCGTTTGTCCTGCTCGACTCGGGGACCGCCGGTGACGGTGCCCAGCTGTTCACTCGTCTGGGTGATGTCATCGCCGCGACGACAGGCGACGAGGTTCGGCCTGCCCTCGACCGGTTGCGGACCACGACTGGCCACCGCGCCGGATTCATCGGGTTTGACGCTGGCTATGCCCTCGAAGCGACGCTCGCCTCGCGCCTGTCGACCGCCGGTGACGGCCTCCCCTTGCTGTGGTTCGGCGTCTTCGCGCGCGCCGTCGCTGCCGACCCGAATGAATTGCTCGCCGCCGAGGCCTGCGACGTCGGTCCGCTGACGTGTACGGTCCGCGAACGCGACTATGCCGCCTGCGTCGCCAGCATCCTCGAACAGATTGCCGCCGGTGACCTGTACCAGGCAAACATCACCTTCCAAGCTAGCGTTGCGCTTACCGGCACACCACTGGCCCTGTATCGACGCCTCCGCATTGCGGCTGCCGCGCCGTTTGGGGCTCTGGTCAATACCGGCAGCGCGTGGCTGCTCAGTCTCTCCCCCGAACTCTTCTTTCGCCTTCGACACGACGAGGTCACGACCCGGCCGATAAAGGGACCGCCCGGCGCGGGCACACCGCAGCAAGCGACGATGCGGCGGCGCTGGCGCTTGCGACCGATCCGAAGAATCTCGCCGAGAAACTTGATGATCGTCGATCTGCTCCGCAACGACCTCGCACGTATTGCCGAGCCGGGGTTGGTCCGCGTTCCCGCTTTATTCGCGATCGAACGCTACCCGACTTTGCTCCAGATTACGTCGACCGTCACCGCCGTTACGCGGTGCGATGCGGTCGAGGTGCTCGGCGCGCTGTTCCCCTGCGGGTCGGTCACGGGGGCGCCAAAGATAGCCGCCATGCACGCGATCGCCGAGGTCGAAGGCGTCGGACGCGGCGTCTATACCGGCAGCATCGGCGCCATCGACGCCGCTGGCGACGCCGTCTTCAACGTGGCGATCCGAACCCTCGTCATCACGTGCCCGACCCAGGCTTCGATCGGCCTCGGTGCCGGCATCGTCGCCGACAGCATTGCCGCCGACGAGTGGCTCGCGTGCCTCGCGAAAGCCGCCTTTCTTCATCGCGATATGCCGTCATGATCATCGAGACGATGCGGATCGACAGCTTTATCGTCCGTGAACTGGCCCGGCATCTCGCCCGCGCGGCCGCCACGGCTCGGTTTCTTGGCTATCGCTTCGACTTGCACGCTGTCGAGTCCGCGGTTCGCACGGCGGCCGCGACGGCAGGGACAGGCAGACTGCGACTGCTGATCGACAAGAACGGGTCACCGGCGATCACGCTGGAGCCTCTGCCTGGTCGGGGTCCTTCCCGAGGAGGTCTCGCTCGCCCGCAGCTATTGGATGGTGGCGGATCGGGACATGGCCGAAACGCCGGTCGTGCGGCTGACCCGGCGCTTCCTACGATCGCTCCTGGCGGAGACCAACGGCTTCTTCACCGCGGCTGGACCTGTCCCGGCCGCCACCCCCGGTTCCGAGGAGCTCTAGGCCCGACGTTTCGTGTGCCCGATTGTCGGCGAACGCTACCTGGCTCCCGAGGGGCGGGGTGACCGGATGAGCGCGCACAGCAGGGCGCAGATCGCCAGGCTGCCGCCGATCGCCGCAAAGAGTACCGCCGGATGGCCGGCCGCCACTATCGCGGCGCCGAGGAACGAGGAGGCGATTGCGCCAACGCGCGCAGCCGCGAGTGCCGCGCCGACGCCGGTACCGCGCACCTCCGCCGCATAGGTCTCCGAGACGTACGCCACGAGGGCCGACATGGTGGCGACTGCGAACAGTCCCTGCAGCCCCATCGAGGCGACGAGGAGCGGCTGGACGGTCCCCGGGGAGCGTAGGAGGAGGCTCGGCACGACGGCCCATGCGGCGCCGAGCAGCCCCACCGCGATCAATGGCCTACGGACTCCGAACCGGCCGATCACCACGCCCATGGTCAGCCCACCCGCGATGCCCGCGAGATTGAAGGCGGCGAGCGTCATGCCTGCGATCCGCATCGGCAGACCCGTGCCGGCGAGGGCGGCGGGCAGCCATGTCGGGACGAGGTATAGGCCCAGGTACAGCAGCGCGAAGCAGGTCCAGAACATCAGCGTCGTGCGGCCCCGACCTCCGGCGAAGAGTGCAGAAAGGGCTTCCGACACCGCTGCGCGGCGCCGGGACGTCGGCGGCATGGCGGTCCGGTCCACCCGGACGAGCAGCATCACCAGGGCTGCGAGGAGGATGGGCAGGAGACCGCCGACCAGCATCAGTGCGCGCCAGCCCCGCGTTGCGAGGACGGCGCCTGCGAGGAGACCCGCGGCGACGCCGCCCACCTGCATGGCGGTTCCGACGCTCGCCAGCCAGAAAACCCGGCGGCCCGGCGGCGCGTGGACCGCGAGTAAGCTAAGCGCGTTTGGCAGAGCTCCGCCCAGACCGATCCCTGCGAGAAACCGAAGCGACGACAGCGCCGACATGCCGTCGGCGACGCAGAGCAGCGCCGTCGCCATGCCGAACAGCAGCGTGCTCGCGACTAGCATCCGCCGGGCGCCGTGACGGTCCCCCATCGCGCCCAGCACGCTCGTCCCGATGCCCATGCCGACGAGGCCGAGCGCGGTGGGCACCACGAACGCGCTAGACGGGAGGCCCCATTCACGGCTGATAGCAGGCACCGCCAAGCCTAGGATCGGGACGTCCAGACCGTCGAGGGCCGCGACCGCTAGGCAGAGCCCGACGACGAGGGTGGGCGAACGTGCGGAGCCGTCCCCACCCGAAGGGCTGTCCCTCAACCCGGCCCGCCCCGAGCGCACGCTCACCCGATCGACGCTGGCACCTGATCGAGCACAATCGACTTACCCTCCAGATATGGGCGCAGGCCCTCGATGCCACCCTCGCGGCCGATCCCCGACTGCTTATAGCCACCCACGCCCATCTCCATCGCCTCCATCGCCAAGCCGTTGTGCATCACGACCCCGCTCTTGAAGCCGCGCGCCACGCGGTAGGCGCGCTCGGGGTCGTCGGTGAACACGGCGGCGTTCAGGCCGTAGATCGAGTCGTTCGCGATCTCGACGGCCTGCCGCTCGTCGTCTGCGGAGATGACCGAGATGACGGGACCGAAGATCTCCTCCTGGGCGATCGTGGACGAGTTGTCGACGTGTGCGAACACGGTCGGCTCCACGAAGAAACCGCGGTTGAGGTGCGCCGGCCGTCCGCCACCGGACACGAGCTTGGCTCCGCCGGCCCGCCCCTTCTCCACATAGCCCTCGACCCTCGCGCGGTGGTGCTCGGTCGCCAGCGGCCCCATGTGCGTGTCCTGGTCGAACGGATCGCCGATGGCGAAGCTGTTGAAGCGTGCGCTCAGCGCCTCGGCGAAGGCGTCATGGCGCGCGCGGGGCACGATGACACGGGTTAGGGCGAAGCAGACCTGTCCCGTGAGGAACGCGGTCCCGTAGGCGATCGTGTCCGCCACCTTGTCGATGTCGTAGTCGTCAAGGACGACCGCTGCCGACTTCCCGCCAAGCTCCAGGGTGGTGCGGGCCATCCGCTCGCCGCAGATGGACGCGATGCGGCGCCCGGCCGAGGTCGACCCGGTGAAGGCGACCTTGTCGACCCCCGCATGGCGGACGAGGTGCTCCGACACCTCCCGGTCCGCAGTGACGACGTTGACGACGCCCGGCGGCAGGCCGATGGCCTCGCAAGCCTCCGCCAGGATGTATGCCGAGCCCGGCGCCTCCGGCGAGGCCTTGAGAATGAAGGTGCAACCGGCAAGGAGCCCTGGGGCCAGCTTGAAGACCGCCAGCATGTGCGGCCCGTTCCACGGCACGATGGCGGCGACGACGCCCACAGGCTCGTGGACGAGGAGGCCCGGCTTGCCGCTCGAAAGCGCGTGGCGCTCGACGAAGGGGAACTTGTCCGCGAGGCCCGCATAGTAGCTGAAGAGGTAGTTGACGTTCTGCGTCGTCGGCAATGCGGCGGCGTAGGTGACGCCCGACTCGATCGTCCAAGTCTCTGCGAGGTGCGGCGCGCGTTCCTGGAGCTCGGCGGTCAACCGGTTCAGGTAGCCCGCCCGCTCGGCGTGGCTCATCCTTGGCCAAGGCCCCTTGTCGAACGCCTGGCGCGCGGCCTCCACCGCGCGCTCGATGTCGGCCTTCTGCGCCTCGGCGACGGTGGCGAACACCTCCTCCGTGGTGCAGTCGAGGACGTCGATTGTCGAGCGGCTCGAGGGCGCCACCCACTCGCCTGCGATGAAGAGAGAGCGGGGGTGGCGAAAGGAAGGTGTTCTGGTCACGAGTGGTCTCCGATGCGGGTGTGGTCTGTGGCGCGGGCGGTTGCGGCGGGGAAGGTCAAGCCGGCAGGCCGATCGCGGCCAAAGCCTGCTCGGCGACCGTCACGTCCTGGGTGTGGCTGCCACCCGAGACGCCGAGCCCGCCGATGACGCGTCCGTCCTCGATGATCGGGAAGCCTCCGGCGACGCCGAGCAGCCGGGGGTGGGTCGATAGCGGCGCCACTGCCGGCTCGCCGCTGAGAACGGCGTTCCACACGTGCGTCGCCATGCCTGAGGAGACCGCCGTCCATGCCTTGTCGATGGCTACGTCCACGGCGAGGAAGCGCGCGCCGTCGGTGCGCTCGAACGCGACCAGCTGGCCAGCGCCGTCGGTTACGGCCACCGCGATCTCGACGGCGTTCGCCGCCGCGGCTTCGACCGCCGCGCGCACCAATGAGGAGGCCGCTTCGCGGGTGAGTGTCGGGACGGCGACGGACATCTTCTGCTTGGAAGTCAAGGGAAACTCTCCTCGTGTGGCGTTGTGGTTGCCGGGCGCCGTCGATCAGGCGACGGAAAGGCGGACCGGATACTTCTGAATGTCGCGTTCTGACCCGTCCCAGGCGGTGAAGCCGAGCCAATCTTTGAACGTCATCAGCCCGGGGTGGAGCCGCTTCAGCAGAGCCATGTCGCGATCGGCGGCGAGCAGGTCGCGCTCCTGGAAGAACTCCATCATGGCGGCGAGGTCGTGGCCGATGTCGGGGATCGAGGCCCGCACCATGTCCAGCGGCACCGAGACGTACCGGCTGGCTGTGCCAGTCGCCTCCTCGAACTGCCTCGCGATCTCCCCACCGGTCGGATTGTCGGCCACCACGGACAGGTCGCGCGCGCCCCAGCCTTGCCAGTTCGCGAACATGTGCGCGGCGTACCAGGCGATGTCCTCAAGGCTGATCAGCGGGTATCGCCCTTCGCCGAGCGGCAGGTAGAAGGTAAATCCGTCGCGCCCGTCACCCAGATCGCCGCGCTTGGGAGCCAGCCGCAGCTGCAGGTTCTCCATGTACGGCGCGGTCACCAGGGTGGAGACGTGCTCGGTGAACCAGCCGTCCGCCGTTTTGCGCATCATCTCCTCGGAGCGATGCAGGTTGATGTAGGCGGCGACGGCGGCCTTGCTGTCGTAGTGCGGGACCGGCACCCTCCCGTCGGTGAGCGTAATCGCGCTGTCGAGCGACGACCAGATGAACTTGTCGACGCCCGCGGCCCTGGCGGACTCCAGGATCGCCACGCCGTGCCGGTATTCCCCGATCGCGCTGTCGGTGGTCGCGAAGTCAGTGTTACAGAAGACGCCGTCGGCGCCTGCCAGCGCCGCCTCGACCGTGGCGATGTCGCCGACATCGCCTTTGACGAGATCAATCCGGCCTCCCCCCTGCGCGACGAGGTCGCGGGCCTGGCTGGAAGTGGGGTCGCGGGTGAGGACTCTCACCTGATAGCTCCCCGAATCCGCCAGGCGTAGGGCCACACGGCTGCCCATCGCACCGGTCCCCCCGATCACCAGAATCTTCTTCATGTCATTTCCTTCGCGAATGGCGGACAGGCAGTCATCGACCGCCGAAGCCAAGGACGTCGGAAACAGGTTCTCCCGTCCCCTTTGCTTCGCGGGCTTCCGCCCGGATGTATCCGTACAGCAGGCGCACCTCCTCGGGGATCAGATCCTGGAAACCGGGCATTCTGTTCGGTTCCAGCCCTCCATCGGCGAGCAGCTTGGCGAATGAGGAATATTCGGACGCGATGCCTGCCTCCCGAAGGTCAGGTGCCAAGCCGGACGATCTAATTCCGAGACCGTGGCACACCGCGCAGGTCACCCCGAAGTTCATCGCGCCCGCAGGGATCTGGGCGTAGTCAATCGTCAGATCGGGCTTGTCGAGCGCGGCGACGCTCAGATCTCTGGGCGCCGTCGCGGGTAGTGCCGCCTTCCCGCCGAGCGCGAACGTCAGCAGGCACCGGGGCTGCGCGCCATACTTCGAGCCGTGACTAACCAGGTCGGTCCCAAGCCCCACGGCTCCGCCCCAACCAACAAGGATCGAGACATATTGCCGATCATTCATGGCGTAGGTAATCGGCGCCCCGATGATTCCGAGCTTCGCGTCAAACTTCCAAAGCTCCGTCCCGCTCCTGGCATCGTAGGCATGCAGGATGCCCTCGCCGTCTCCCGCGAACACCAGATTGCCCGCAGTGGCGAGAGTTCCCCCGTTCCATAGGTGGGAGTACTTCACGCGCCAGGCCGCCTTGCGCTTGAGGGGGTCCCACGCGACCACCCCGCCGGTCCAGTCCTCAGCGTCCGGCTTCATCAATCTGATCGCCGTCGCGCCCGCGGACGGCATCCTGGGACTGCGCGACATCGGATGTTCGACGAGAGCGTCCATGCTGCCGTATTTGGCCCCCATCTGGATGGTGGCACGTTGAGGAGCCCCGTGGTCGGACTGAACAACATCGGGTACCGGTTGTGCATGCTCAGTGGTCCCGGCCACATCGTAACCGGCCCGTTCTCGTAGCGGATGTTCGCGGCTTCGACAGGCCGGCCGGTCCTCAGTCGTTGTCGCTACCCTCACCTACTCACCCCGCGCTGCGAAGTGAGCTGCGGCGATCCCCGCAAGGGCGCATGCCTCGTCATTGTCGGAGATGTCACCGGTGACCCCCACGGCCCCGAGCGTGACGCCATGCACATCCACGATGATCACGCCGCCTGCTGCGGGAACGATGCCGAACGTCGTCAACGGGGCCAGTGCGTTCACAAACGCCGGCCGCTCGGCAGCCAAGTCGCCGATGCGTCTGCTCGACATCCCCATGGATAGGGCACCGGCCGCCTTTGCATGCGCGATCTGAGGTCGGAGCGTCGATGCGCCGTCCTGGCGCTGCACCGCGATCACGTGCGAACCGGCGTCGATTACAGCGACGCAGAGAGGTTGAAGAGAAAGCTGCCTCCCCTTCTCGAAGGCTGCATTGATTATAGCGTTGGCGGCATCAAGCGTGAGGGTGGTCATTGCGCATCCTTGCCCACCGCCGCGGTGATGAACTCGGCGGCGAGTTCCGCGGTCGCGGCGGACAGCGTCCATCCTAGGTGGCCGTGGCCGGTGTTATAGAAGACGCGGTCGCGGCGGCCGCGCCCGACCCGCGGCAGCATCGAGGGCGTCATCGGCCGCAGTCCGGCCCATGGCACGACGGAGGCTGTCGACATCGCGGGGAAGAGGCGCTCGCACCACTCGACCAGCGGCCTTATGCGATCCGCTCTGATGTCCCGGCTGTGACCGTTGAACTCGGCCGTTCCCGCGACACGGAACCGATCGGGGCCAAGCCGGCTCGTGACGATTTTAGCGCGCTCGTCGAGCAGGCTCACTTGCGGAGCCGCCTCCCGGTCGACGACCTCCGGCAGGTCTACCGTGATTGAGTATCCCTTGACCGGATAGATGTTGATGCGGTCGCCGAGCGTCGCGGCGAAGCGGCGGCTCGCCACACCGGCGCACAGGAGTACTGCGTCAGCTTCGATCACCTCCTCCGTGGCGTCGCCGCGTCCGAGTGCGACCGCGACGCCGTTGCGGCCCAGGTTGATCGAAGACACGTCGGACCCCAGCAGCAACCTGGCGCCCCGGCGGACGCAAGAGGCTGCTAGGCCCTGCGTGAACTTGCGGATGTCCCCGCTGGCGTCCGACGGGGTAAAGAAGCCCCCGGTGAAGTTGCCGCGCAGCGCGGGTTCGATCGACCTGATCTGTTCCGGCGACACGGCGAAGCGCTCGAGCCCTCCCTCCACCAGCAGGGCGTTGGCGACGTGCGCCTGACGGAAGGAGCCGCGGTCGTGATAGATGTGGAGGATCCCCCGCCGCTCCAGGTCGAAGTCGATGCTTTCCGTCTCCGCAATAGCGAACAGATGGCGTCGTGCCTCGATCGCAAGTCGCGTTGTCTCGACCGTGTTGCCGCGGTAACGGCGCATCTGGGCGACGAACTCGCCCATCCACGAGTACTTGTGCCAGCTCGGCTTCGGGTTGAACAGCAGCGGCGCGCTCGACCGGAAGAGCCAGCGCATGCCCCGGGAGATCGTGCCCCAGTTGTTCCAGACTTCCGCGTTGCTCGCCGACAACTGTCCCCCGTTGGCGAACGAGGTCTCCATCGCCGGATATCGGTGCCGGTCCACTACGGTCACCGAGTGGCCCCTTTGGAGCAGCGCGTACGCACTGGTCACCCCTGTGACGCCGGCGCCGACGATGGCGACGTGCGGCACGCTAGGCCTCCCCGTCTGCGAGGACTGCACGCCGCGCGTCCACGAAGGCGGCCACGCAGCTCTCAACGTCCGCGGTCGTGTGTACGGCGGACAGCTGCACCCGGACGCGAGCTTGCCCCTTGGGAACGATCGGGTAGCTGAAGGAGGTCACGAGCACGCCGCGATCGAGCACGCCCGCCGCGATCCGATTGGCGATTGTCGCCTCCCCGAACATGACCGGCACGATGGGGTGTTCGCCCGGCAGCAGATCAAACCCCTCCGCGGCCATGCGCTCGCGGAACCTGGCGGCGTTGGCGTGGAGGCGGCGTCGCTCCTCGGAGCTCGATGCCACGAGACCGAGCGCCGCGAGCGACGCTGCGACGATGGGCGGGGGAAGGCTGTTGGAAAAGACGTACGGCCGCGAGCGCTGCCGTAGCAGCGCCACGATCTCCGACCGGCCGCCGATGTAGCCGCCCGAGGCCCCGCCGAGCGCCTTGCCCAGGGTGCCGGACACGATGTCGACCCGGTCCCGGACCCCCGCCGCCTCTGGAGTTCCGGCGCCCGTGGAGCCGATAAATCCGGCGGCGTGGGAATCGTCGACCATGACCATCGCGCCGAAGCGTTCGGCCAAGGCGCAGATCGCGGAGAGGGGTGCCACGCTGCCGTCCATGGAGAAGACGCCGTCCGTGACAATCAGGCGCCGACGTGCGCCGGCGGCCGCCTCGAGCCGTGCCTCGAGTTCCTCCATGTCGCGGTTGCGGTAGCGATGCCGCGCGGCCTTGCAGAGCCGAATCCCGTCGATGATGGAGGCGTGGTTGAGCTCGTCGCTGATCACCGCGTCCCGCTCATCGAGGAGCACCTCGAATACGCCGCCGTTCGCGTCGAAGCAGGACGAGTAAAGGATCGCGGCTTCGGTACCAAGGAATCCGGCTAGGGCCGCTTCCAACTCAATGTGCTGCGACTGCGTACCGCAGATGGAGCGAACGCTAGCCATGCCGAACCCCCAGCGATCCAGTGCCTTCTTGGCGGCGGCGACGATGGTGGGATGGTTGGACAGCCCAAGGTAGTTGTTCGAGCAGAAGTTCAGGATCGGCTCGCAGCCCACCTCCACGCGGCCGCCCTGCGCCGAAGCGACGACCGCCTCGCGCTTGTATGCTCCGGCACGAGCGATCGTCTCAAGCTCCCCGGAAAGCTCTTCCTGCAGTCCGAACATCAGCAACGTTGTCCTGCCGGGAGGAGGGTGCGCGCGCCGTCCGTCTGCGCGTGCGCCAGCACGTGCTCCGCGATTTGCTGCCTGGTAGCGATCCAGACATCGTCGCTGGCGATCTGTACTTGGGCCAGGATCTGGTCGAACATGTCCGCAAGGAATGGACGGCCGCCCACATGGGCGTGGACCGTCACGTTCAAAATGCCGGGCGCAGAGCAGCGCCGCAGGTAGTCGAGCAGGTCGACGTGGACATCGCGATAAGCGCGGGGACCCGCCAGCGCGCCGCGCACGTCGGTGAAGTCGCTGTGCATCAGGCAGACAAGCGGCCCCGACCTGGTCTGGCGTACGTATGGCAACTCGCGATCGTTGTAGTCGCCCGTCCAGGTGAAGCCCGCGGAGGCCAGGAGGTCGGGCGTTTTCGCAGTACCCGTCGCCCGTGGACTCATCCAGCCGGTCGGGCGCCGGCCCGTGAGCCCTTCGAAGCGGTCCGCGCAACGAAGGATGTTCTCGCGCTCCGCTTGCTCGTCGAGGAACGCCGGGATGACGTCCTGCGCCCAGGAGTGGGCGGCGATCTCGTGGCCTCCGGCGTGCGCCGCGCGAAGCGCGTCCGGGAATCGGTCGGCAACCAGCCCGCTGATCCCGAAGGTCGCCGGCATGCAGCGGGACTCAAGTATGTCGAGCAGCCTGTATACCCCCGTCGTGGCGCCGTACTCGGACCAGGACACGCTGTGGACGCAGTCCGCGCCTGGCAGAGGCCATGACCCGGCCATGGGCGCGTAGACGGGCCATTTCCCGTCCGACCACAGCTCCACTGCCACCGTGAGCATCACGGCTATCTTCCGGTCACGCGGCCACGTCGTCAGCACAGTGTTCAATCCCAATCCTCGACCGACGGTCCCCACTGATTGCGGTCGCCCGGCCAAGGCAACCTAGTCGGGTCCCCTGGTTTCGGTTAGATCGTGGCGGTGGATAGGATTGTGCTGACTTATGGATAAATCGGATGTCACGCTCGAGCGACTGCGCAGCTTCGTGCGCGTCGCGGAGCGCGGCAGCCTGTCGGCTGTGGCGCGCGAGTTCGGCGTGGGCCAATCCACGATAACGCGGCACCTTCGCGAGCTGGAGGACTCGCTCGGGGTGGCCCTGCTCAGCCGGACGACCAGGAGCGTCTCCCTAACGGACGAGGGGCGGCGCTATCATGCCAACGTGATAGAGATCCTCCGGCTCCTCGACGAGGCGAACGACGAGATCCGCGGCGATCGCGAGGCGTCGTCCGGTATCATCCGCGTCTCGTGTTCCGCCTTCTTCGGGATGATGCACCTTTGCCGCCTAATATTCGCCTTCCAGGACAGGTATCCGGAGATCAATGTCGATCTGGTGCTGACAGACGAGCGCCTCGACCTCGTTCGCGATGGCGTGGACATTGCGATCCAGATCGGTCATCTGGTCGACAGCGAGATGAAGCTCAAGCCGCTGGGCGATGCTCGTCCGATGATGGTCGCGTCTCCCGAGTATATCGCACGTCACGGCCGCCCGCTCCGCCCGGAGGACCTCTCCACGCACGAGGTGATCCGCAAGACTAACGTCGCCAGGAGCAACCAACTGTCGTTCACGGACTCGGTCGGACAGGTTCATGTCGCGACCTTCGAGGCGCGGTTCCGCGTCGATCACGGCCTGGCCTCTCGCGAGGCGCTGATCGCCGGCCGCGGCATCGCCCCCGTGCCGCGCTGGCTGGTCGACGACCTGCTCATGGACGGGCGGCTGGAGGTCCTCCTACCGGACTACTTGCTTCCGGCCACTCCGCTCAACATGCTGCTCGTCCCGGAGCGCGCGAACGTCACGAGGGTGCGCCTGCTGAAGGACTTCTTGGCCGAAAACATCGGCACGATCCCGGGGGTTTCCTGAGTCCGCGCCCGCGTCCGCGGCGGGCGTGAGGGGCTGCCCCGACTAAGAAGGGGAGGTGCCCCCATGCGCGAAGAGGTGGCGGTGGGCTTCCTCGTCGAATTCAGACTTGAACTGATGTCGTGTGACCAAGGCTTCGGCGCGGGCCGCCGCCGGTCTCGCGTCGATTCCCTCGATCAGGCGCTGGGCGTTCGGGAATTCGTCCCATGCCTTCTCCCCGAAGAGGATGGGGATTGATCGTTTCCAGCCCCAGAGGGACATGTCGGCTATGGAATACTCGTCTCCCGCCAGATACGGGTGCTTGGCAAGCTGCGCATCGAGAAGGCTCCAGTGCCGCCTCGCCTCGTAGCCGTAGCGCCTGATGCCATACTCGCGGGGCTCCGGCGCGTACCGCATGAAGTGCATCAGCTGGCCGCAGAAGGGGCCGAGGCCTGTGGCGATCAGCATCAGCCAGGAAAGCGTCTCCGCGTGCTCCGGCGATCCGTCCGGCGCGAGGAACCGGCCAGTTTTCCGCGCCAGGTGGATGAGGATGGCGGTTGAGTCGAACACGCGCACGCCGTCGTCGACTATCGCGGGCATCTTGCCGTTTGGGTTAACCGCCAGGAACGCCGGGGTCATCTGCTCGCCCTTGCGGCTGTCGATCGGCACGAACGAATACTCCAGACCGGTCTCCTCCAGGAGGAGGGCCACCTTCGCGGGGTTCGTGGAAGGGTAGTAATAGAACTCAATCATCTGCTCACCCCTGCATGCCGCTTCGTTCGAGTGGAGGTCGGTGCGGAGGTTGTCGCCGATGCGACCAGCACACCGGCGGACCCCTTTCCTCCCTAGGGTAGCTCTAGTCCCGCGCGTGGCGGCGATATCCATAGTCCTGTCGCGCCGAGGTCAGAACTTGATCCTGGCCTGAAAGGCGACGTTGATCGGCTGCTCCTTCTGCTGAAGCAGACTGCCTAGGGAGAAGGGCTGCTCGGCAGAGAATGTTCGGATCACCGCGCTGGTCAGGTTCTTGCCGATGATGTCCAAACCCCACCTTCCATCCGGGCTGTCGAACGAGATGCGCGCGTCTAGGCGAGCATAGCCTGGCTGTAGCGTAAGCGGGTCAAGCGTTGAAAACGTTTGGTAAGATGACGAAAAAATGCCAGTCGCCTCGCCCGACAGACGGTAACCCCCTGCGGTGTGTGCGGTCGCAATCGCGGAGACGGTGCCGCTCCACTCGGGCGCGAAGGGAGTGCGTTTGCCGGCGAGCGACTGAACAGACTGGCCGGCGAGGCGTTGCGCTGCCGTCGGCCCGGCGTTGTCGTAGCTTAGATACTTTGAGTCGAGATAGGATCCGGAACCCACCAGCTTAAAAGCTGGACTAATTATCCATTGTCCCTCGATCTCGACACCTTGGGACCGGGACTGCGCGGCGTTGCGGACGAAGTTGACGAAACCTCCGGAAGCGTTCTGACCCTGCACCGATACCTGGAGATCGGAAAAGTTATTACGAAATACGGCGAGATCGACCAGCAGTGTGCGATTGAAAAGCTCGCTTTTCAGGCCGGCCTCGTACGCGTTCACATGTTCCGGGTTGAAGCCGTAATCACTCGGCACCGCAGAGACAGCGCCGACGCTGAAACCGCCCGCCTTGAAGCCGCGTGTGAAGCTCGCATAGGCCATAGTGTCGGGCGCGATCTGGTACTGGACGCGCGCCCCCGGCATAAGTGCGCGGTCACTGCGGTTCAGCGCCACCGTCCCGGCATTTCCGAGGCCGAGTAGACCGGCCGGGCCTTGCAGCGCCGTAGGAAGAGGCGACGTCCCGCCGTACTCCTGTGTCGCAGTGCCGTAAAAGAGCGCCCAATTGAAATCCTTGTCGACGATGCTTCCCCGAAGTGTTCCGGTCAACTTGAGTTTGTCTGTGGCGTTCCACGTGAAAGCGCCAAAGGCCGAGTAGACCTTCTCCCCAATGCGTGCGTTGATCTGTTGTGATAACGGGGCGTACGAGGCGAATGGAGACCCGGCCAAGAGGGGCGTCAGGACGAAGTAGTTGATCTGTTGCAACGCACGTAGCGTGTCGCTCTGGAAATATAGCCCAGCTATGTATTCAAAGCGCCGGCCGGATTGAGACGCGAGCCGAAGCTCTTGGCTGAACTGACGGTAGCGCTCTGGAGCCCGGGTGGTGACCAGATCAAGCGGTGTGCCGTCCGGATCAAGGTCGAAGGCGGTATGATAGCTATTGACCCCGGTCACCGAGGTGAGCGTACTCCCGCCAAAGTCATAGCTGGCGGTGAGAACGGCCTCCTGCGTACTAAGGCTCGTATAGCTTCCATTAGACGAGAAACTATTGTTCTTTAGCCCTGTGGGGTTCCCCGCCGCCAGATCCAACGCACAAAAACCGCTCGCTACGAAAGGTGGTGGTGGTGGGCAGCTCGTGGTTTGCAGGTACAGGCCGCCTTCGTTTCGTGTGCGCCCGATTTCGCCCTTCAAGATTATGTCGAGCCTGTCCGTTGGCGTCCACCGCGCCGTCGCGCGGCCAGCGAGAGCTGATACCTTAGGCCGGTTGTCGCGGAAATTGGTATCGTAAAGCCAGCCCTCTTGGCCGTTGTAGGTTCCCGCGACTCGCACCCCGAAGGTGTCGCTGAGCGGGATCGTGACCCCGCCTTCGAGCGCGTACTGGCCACCATTCGTGCCCGTGTCGGGCGAGATCAGCGCGCGTGCCCAGCCGTCGAGGTCCTTGCCCGGCTTTTCGGTGACAATGTTGAAGGCGCCCGCGATGGCGTTGTTGCCAAAGTAAGTCGTCTGGGGACCCTTCAGGATTTCCACGTGGTCAAGATCGAGGAATGTTGCGGCGCTACCCCGCGATCGGCCATGATAGATATCGTCGATGAACGTGCCGACCGACTGGTCGAAGGATTGGCTGTCGCCTGATCCCGTGCCCCGGACATAGATGGCGTTGGACCGCAGGCCGTTCGACACCCGGATCGACGGGTTCACCGATCCGATGTCGTTGAGCGATGTGAGGTTCTTCTGCGCCAGGGCGGGCGCGCCCACCACTTCGGCCGAGATTGGCACCCGCTGGAGGTTCTCGGACCGTCGCTGCGCCGTCACGACGATGTCGCTGATCTGGCCTGAGATGTCGGTTCGCGAGGTGGCGTCTCCACTGGACGCGCCGTTATCGGACGAGGTGGAAATCTGCGCGGCCGGCTCGTCAGTCGGCACCGCGGCCGTCGAGCCACTCTGCTGACCGGAGGCGGGCGGGACCGGATCGGAAGTACCGGACTGAGTCGTTTGCCCGAAGGCGCTCGCGGGCAAGAGCAACATCGCAGCCCCGCACATAAGGGCGCGGCGACATCCTAGCGCCATGGGCTCAGTCCCCTTTGACCAAATCGAAAAGATCACTGTCCCCTCCCTCTTCTCTTCTTGATTACTCCCCGCTTGGCTTCGGCGCGTTTAAGACAGATAAGCGAACGTTATCACGAGAAGATGATAATTTCTTGACGGCTGACAACTTAACTTAACTGCGCTTATGATTTCGCTCTTGCTACCTTGCGAGGATGTTCATCAGGGTGTAACATCGCTCCCTGTCAGCATGTTGTCCATCACGCTTACAGTGATCGGGGCGGATAGGACTTATCCCTATATCGGCATAAGCGACTGGTTGGTGCAGACGTCCTTCCCACAGTGCTCAAATGACGCGGCAACTGCCGCCGGCAGGACCAGAGCCGCATTGCAAATCATTCCTCAAATAATAGATCGATCATACGGTCTTTGTTAAAGGTGGCATGTCGATGGCGATAGACGAAGCGCGCGCAACGCGGAACGCGCGGGACCCGAGCCGCGACTGGCGCTGCGTCGCGCCAAATCGAGAACCATTTCGGCTACCGCCTCGAGGCTCGGAGCGCCCTTCGAGTCAAACCAGGTGTGTGTCCAGTTGATCATACCGAGCACCAGCACTGTCTGTACACGGGCGCGCGCAGGGTCGCTCCCCAGAGCCGGGTGGGAGCGCCACTATCATCCTTTGGACGGCATCGATGATGCGTCGTTGCTCCTGTACGATCGCGCGGCGTTTGTCCGGCGGCAAGCTATTAAGCGCGTGGGAGAGTACCTTTCGCCGGTCCGCAGCGCCCGCGTAATGCCTCATGAAACTGCGGATCAAGGCTTCTAATTGAGGCTGCGCTACCTTTGCCGACATTGCAACGGCGGCGACGTCGTCACCTAATTGTTCGACCATCGCCATAAAGCGAAAAGATCGTCTCCAAGGATAAAGAGACGATCCACCCGGCGGGCATGTGACATCCTCGGTTCGATGTCTGATTTATTCGTTTTCCAGCGCATTGCTATCCGCTCCATCGATATAATCCAAATCGCTCCGATCGGCTACCATCAGGCCGATGGACTGGGCACACGCGGTATAGACGAAAGCATTGAATTGGAAACTGCGCTAGGTCCCTAGCCGGTCGATCGGAGGGCGAACCCGATGACTATCTTCTAGACAAGGCCTGTGTGAATCATCGCGACTATTGGAGCGTCCTTTTGGAACCGTACGATTATATTGTGGTG
Organism: Lichenihabitans sp.; assembly: GCA_965214345.1. Taxonomy (GTDB): domain Bacteria; phylum Pseudomonadota; class Alphaproteobacteria; order Rhizobiales; family Beijerinckiaceae; genus Lichenihabitans. The sequence goes on from CBDCBJ010000005.1 coordinate 69,483, forward strand.
GGTGGAGGCAGCGCTGGCTGTGTCGCTGCGAGCCGGCTGATCCAGGATTTCAACGCGCGTGTCCTGCTCCTGGAAGCTGGCCACAATGACAATAGCCATCTGGTCAAAATGCCTGCGGGATCATTCAAGATGATTTTTGGCGGTGGCAATTTTGTGAAGTTCCATCAGACGACTGAACAGGCGAGCTTGGGTGGTCGCGCCGTTTCGTTACCTCAAGGAAACGTTCTCGGCGGCGGCAGCTCCGTGAACGTTATGGCTTACGTTCGAGGCTCGAGGTGTGACTATCAGCGGTGGAATGAAGCTTCCGGTAACACGGGCTGGGGGTGGGACGATCTCCTTCCGCACTTCCGGAGGCAAGAGGGAAACCAGAGGTTCGAGAACGAGTTCCACAGTGGCGACGGACCGCTCAAGGTATCCGAGCAACCATATATCGTTGAGGGCGCCCACATGTTCGTCCGAACCATGCAGCGGCTCGGCCTCCCGTTCACGCCCGATTTCAACACTGGTGCACCACTTGGCGTGGGTTATCATCAAGCGACACTTTATCGCGGTGAGCGATGTAGCGCTGCCCAAGCATTTCTGGGGCCGATACGCTCCCACCCCAATCTGCGCATCATGATCAACGCCACGGTAACGCGCATCCTACTTAATGGTAATCGCGCTGTTGGCGTTGAGTTTCGCGACAAACGAGGCTTACACAAAGTCTCCGCGAGTAGAGAAGTGCTACTAACAGCCGGGGCACTGGTCACGCCGAAAATCCTGATGCTTTCCGGTATCGGGCCGGGGAAGCATCTCATGGAGCACGGCATTCCAGTCATTAGCGATCAACCGGGAGTGGGTCGGAACCTGCAGGATCACCATAGCGCTTTTTTAATCGCGAGCACCAAAGGGGCCTATGGCTATCATGGTCAGTCGAGCGGCTGGCGCATGATCTTAAATGCGATTCAATACCTATTGTTCAAATCGGGTCCGGTCTCAGCGACCGGGTCGGAATCTATGGCCTTCGCAAACCTGAATGAGCCGCCCGAAGATCCAGATTTTCAATTCGGCGCCATTCAGACGATGTGGCCGGGGATTGCTGATGCAAAACTCGACCATGGGATTACATTTCTGGCAAATGTGTTGAGACCGAAATCGAGAGGCAGCGTGCGTCTCCGCTCACCAGATCCCTACGCCCCGCCGGTTGTCGACATGAATTGGCTCAGTCACCCGGACGATGAGCGACGCTATGTTCAAGGCATACATTTTCTTCGTAGAGTGATCGGTACGGACCCTATGGCGTCGATCATCGCTTCAGAACTGGCTCCGGGTCCCGCAATCGGCAAAGACAGCGACATCCTTGACTATGTTCGCCGGACTACAGGAAGTAGTTACCATCCGTGTGGCACCGCCCGTATGGGACGACCAGACGACCCAGACGCGGTCCTCACCCCTGATCTCAGAGTGAAGGGCATCGAGCGGCTTCGCGTCCTAGACGCCTCGATGATGCCAACGATTATAAGCGGCAATACGAACGCGACAGTGATGGCAGTCGCCGACCGTGGGATCGATCTGATGATGCGCGACGGCAGAACGTGAACCACAGAAGCGATGCTTAGGCTCAGGACTCATTGATCAGAGCCGAAGATTACGGTAGCGGCGATGGCGATGGCTGAGAAGAAGGTGTGGGCGCAGCGGTCGTAGCGGGTGTGGATACGCCGCCAGTCTTTGAGTTTGCCGAACATGCTCTCAATGCGGTGACGCTGGCGGTAAAGGGTCCGGTCATGCGGGATCGGGGTTTTGCGACGGGCCTTCGACGGGATGCACGGCGCGATGCCCTTGGCGATCAGGGCGGTGCGGAACCAGTCGGCGTCGTAACCCCGGTCGTCGAGCATCGCCTTGGCCTTCGGCAGCGCGTCGATCATCAGCGCTGCGCCTTTGTAGTCGCTGGTCTGCCCTTCGGTGAGCAGCATGACAGCGGCCGGCCCTGGCCGTCGCAGACCGCGTGCAGCTTCGAGCTCAAGCCGCCTTTGGTGCGTCCGATACATCGGGGAAGAGCCCCTTTTTGAGCAGGCTGGCGGCGGTCCGATGTGCCTTCAGGTGGGTCGCACCGATCATCAGCCGGTCGGGCTTGCCGCCCTTGGCCGCCAGCGCTGCGAAGATGCGGTTGAAAACGCCGAGCCGGCTCCAGCGGATGAACCGGTTGTAGATCGTCTTTTGCGGTCCGTAATCCTTGGATGTAAATAGGCGTCGAACCGGGACCCCCGATCGGCGTCCCAAAGGGACCCCGCTATGGCGCTGGCGGGCGTCGACGCTGGGCGCACCGTTCGCGCTGCTTGCGGCGTAGGGAGGGCGTAGCCCGACCGGAGGCGCGAGCAGCGCGAACCGATCCCTTTTCTAGCGTCAGCTGCGGTTTTTGAAGCGCCAGCTGTCGTTGCCGGTTTCGACGATGTCGCAGTGGTGGGTGATGCGATCGAGCAGCGCGGTCGTCATCTTTGGATGGCCGAACACGCTGAGCAATTCGCCGAACGTCAGGTCGGTGGTGATGATCACCGAGGTCTGCTCGTAGAGCTTGCTGATCAGGTGGAACAGCAGCTGGCCGCCCGACCGGGCGAACGGCAGATAACCAAGCTCGTCGAGCACCACCAGCTCGTGGCGGCGCAGCTGGGCCGCGAGCGCGCCGGCCTTGCCGATCCGCGTCCCCTCCTCGAGCTGCGTTACCAGATCGACGGTGTTGAAGTAGCGACCGCGGGCACCGGCGCGGATGACGCTGGCGGCGATCGCGCTGGCGAGGTAGGTCTTGCCGGTGCCGGTGCCTCCGACCAGCACGACGTTGCGGCGGCCTGGCAGGAACGAGCCTGCGTGAAGCGAGCGCACCAGTCCTTCGTTGATTGGGGTGTTCTCGAACATGAACGCGTCCAGGTCCTTCACAACCGGAAGCCTGGCAGCCGTCATGCGGTAGCGGATCGAAGCGGCGTGGCGATGCGCGCCTTCGGCGCGCAACAAATCGCTCAGGACCTCCATCGCGGTGCGCTTGCGCTGAACGCCGGTGGTGACTGCCTCGTCGAAGCACCCGCCATGCCCTTGAGCCCGAGTCCGCGCATTGCGTCGATCATCTCATGCCGCTGCATGGAGGCCTCGCAGGCTGTCGTAGCGGGCGCAGTTGGCGATCGGCGGGTGCATTAGCGCCAGATCCCCAGGCGTGACGATCGATGCGGCACCGGGCGGCTCTCTGCGTCGCGACAGAATGTTGAGCACCACCTCGTCGCTGACCGCACCGGCGTCGAGCGCTTCGCGAACGGCGCCCTCGACGGCATCCAGGCCATCGCTGAGGACGGCCGCAAGAACGCGGACGAAGCGCCGATCGGCATCATCGCTATTGCCCAGCTTGCGTCGGAGCCGAGCGAGCGCAGGCGGAAGATCCCACATCGGCTGGAGGGCGGGCCGCTCCAACTCCAGCACCTGCGCGACCGTCATCTCCTTGTGATCCGGGTCCGGGTGCGTCGCCGCCCAGCGCAGGCACTCGGCTTCCAGCCAGCCGTTCAACTCTTCCAGGCTGGCGAACCGAAGCCGCGGCTTGAAGAAGCGACCCCGGATCGTCTGGACCTGGCCCTTCCACGCCTGACAGAGGCTTGCCAGCCTGCTGGCGTCTCGAAATGATCTTGGGAAACCGCTTGGCGGCATCGCCCGCTGCGAACTGCCGGTATACCTCGCCCATCGTGAACGGCAGCCCGTCTCCGGCGTCGTCGGCCGTCGCGGCGACATAAGCCGCCACGCCATGAAGTGCGGTCCTCGCGCTTTCGGCCCAGAAGTTGTCGCCTGAGACGGGGTCGGGAAACAGCATCATCCCGATCTTCTGGAGCTCGTTGATCACCTCGACCGGATCCTGTCGATTGATGTAGCTCAGCGGATTGTAGCGCGCCGTGTTGCCCTTAGGGTCAAGCGGACCGAATAGCACGACGCCCTGGCCGAGCACCTTCAGCCGGTATCCCCGTTGTTATCGTAGTTCTCCTGCTTGATGTCGAGCACCACCAGCGAGTCCGGCCAATCGAGCAGGTTCGGGATGATGACGCCCACGCGCTTGCCGGCGCGCGTCGGCGCTTCCACAGGACATGCTCGGAGCCACCGAAGCGCATCACCTTATCGCCGAACTTTCCGATAACGATCCCTGCGGGTGCGAGCAGCTTGCCCCGGCGTATCTCGCCAACGCGCGCTCAGGGCGCTTAACTGTGCAGCTTCTGGCGAGTGAACAATGTCGAGAGGACCACGATGCTCGAGCGCAGCGCGGCAGCCGCAATGGTCAATGCACCTAGTCGCCCGTTGTACGGAGGTCTCTGACCCGACAGGCCTTGCCCTGCGATCGGTCGAGGGAACCGGGTTGCACGACGTCGACCCGGATGGAGACCCCAATCGACTCCTTCACAAGGCCGGTCAGCAGCTTCTCCTGACCGGCCGCGGCGCCCGTGCCCAGCGTAGTCCTCGCCTCCACGACGACGAGCACCTCGTCCATGCGGCCGGGCCTCGTCAGCTCGATGAGGAAGTGCGGCGCGAGTCCGGGGCACCGGAGGATGTGTTCCTCGATCTGCGACGGGAACATGTTGACCCCGCGGACGATCAGCATGTCGTCCGAGCGGCCGGTGATCCTCGCCATCCGGCGCATCGGCGTCTTCGTGCCCGGCAGCAGCCTCGTGAGATCCCGCGTCCGGTAGCGGATGACCGGCAGCGCCTCCTTGGTCAGCGAGGTGAGGACCAGCTCGCCGAACGAGCCGTCGGGCAGCACCTTGCCCGTCGTCGGATCGACGATCTCGGGGAGGAAGTGGTCCTCCCAGATCGTCGGCGCGCCATCTCCCGCGAACTCCTGCGCAACCCCGGGCCCCATCACCTCCGAAAGTCCGTAGATGTCGGTCGCCTCGAGGTCGAAGGCGTCCTCGATCTCGCGGCGCATGGCCTCCGTCCAAGGCTCCGCGCCGAAGACGCCGTGCCGCAGCGACGAAGCCCGGGGATCGAGCCTTGGCGCCGGAACTCGTCCAGAATGGACAGCATGTAGCTCGGCGTGACCATGATGACCTCAGGGGCGAAGTCCCTGATCAGCCGCACCTGTTTCTCGGTCTGCCCGCCCGACATCGGGATCACCGCGCACCCCAGCGCCTCGGCCCCGTAGTGCGCTCCAAGCCCGCCCGTGAAGAGGCCGTAACCGTAGGCCACGTGCACCTTCATGCCAGGCCTGACACCGGCCGCGTGAAGACTGCGGGCGACCAGCGAGGCCCAGGTCGCTATGTCACGCCGGGTGTAGCCGACCACCGTCGGAGCGCCCGTCGTGCCGGACGACCCGTGGATCCGCGAGACCCGCTCCATCGGGACGGCGAACATCCCGAACGGATAGGTGTCGCGGAGATCGGCCTTCGTCGTGAACGGGAACCGCGCCAGGTCGTCGAGCGACCGCAGATCGTCCGGATGGACGCCCAGCGCGGCGAACGCCGCCGCATAGTGCGGGGTGTGGTCGTAGGCGTCGCGCAGCGTCGTACGCAGCCGCTCGAGTTGAAGAGCAGAAAGCGCTTCACGCGTGGCCGGACCATAGTCGAAGCTCACCCTCCCGCGCCCGTTAGATCGCGACCATCGTGAGCAACTCGTAGGTCGCGACGGTGGCACCCGAGCCGTCCGTGACAGTGGCAGCCCAGCGGACCTCACCGTACTCGTCGTTGCGCCGGGTTTTCGCCTTCGCCGTCAGCGCGACCTGGATCGACTCGCCGGGCGAGAGCGGCTTGACGAAGCGCAGCGCGTCGAGGCCGGTGTTCGCCAGCACGGGACCCGGAGCGGGATCGACGAACAGGCCGGCGGCGAACGACAGGATCAGGTACCCGTGCGCCACCCGGCCCGGGAAGAACGGGTTTGCCTTCGCCGCGTCCTCGTCCATGTGCGCGTAGAAGTTGTCTCCCGTGAACTCGGCGAAGTGCTCGATGTCGGCGAGCGTGACGATCCTCGGAGCGGTGTTGATCGTGTAGCCGAGGTCCAACTCGTCGAACCGCAGACGGAACGGGTGGACCTCCCCTTCCGTTCGGGGGGCGCCGGGAAGCCAGCGTCCGGTGACCGCGGAAAGCTGCCGCGGGCTGCCCTGGAGGGCGGAGCGCTGCATGTGATGCTTCACGCCCCGGATGCCGCCCAGCTCCTCTCCCCCGCCCGCGCGCCCGGGTCCGCCATGAACGAGATTGGGCAGAGGCGAGCCGTGACCCGTCGACTCGCGTGCGCTGTCGCGGTCGATGATGACGACCCGGCCGTGGAAGGCGCCCGCACCCAGAACGAATGATCGCGCCACCTGAGGATCGTAGGTGAATAGCGAAACCGCCAGGCTTCCCCGCCCCCGGTTGACGAGCCCGATGGCGTCGTCGAGATCGCGGTACGGCATCAGCGTCGCGACCGGCCCGAACGGCTCGACGTCATGAACCGAGCGGGCGGACCACGGTTCGTCCGTCCGGAACAGCAGCGGTGAGATGAACGCGCCTGCCGCGCCGGCGCCGACCGCCTCGACGTGATCGATGTCGCCGAACGAGAGCTTGGCCTCCTTGAGGAGCTCCCTCGCCTTGGCGCGAACGTCCTCGAGCTGTTGGAGGCTGGCGAGCGCGCCCATCGTCACGCCCTCCGTCCGCGGATCGCCGACGACCACCTTGCCGAGCGCGGCCGCGAGAGCGGCCTCCGCGGCTTCGATGTGGGCGATCGGAACGAAGGCCCGGCGGATCGCTGTGCACTTCTGGCCGGCCTTCGTCGTCATCTCACGGACCACCTCCTTCACGAAGAGGCCGAACTCGGGCGAGTCGGGGCCGGCGTCGGGACCGAGGACAGTGGCGTTCAACGAGTCCCGTTCCGCCGTGAAGCGGACCGCCTCGCGCGCCATGACCGGGTGCGACTGCAGCTTGGCGGCGGTGGCGGCCGAGCCGGTGAACGAGACCATGTCCTGGCCGGTGAGGTGATCCAGCAGGTCGCCCACATGGCCGACGATGAGCTGCACCGCACCGGCCGGCAGGACGCCCGCCTCGATCATCATGCGAAAGGCCGCCTCGGCGACATAGGCGCCTTGAGTTGCGGGCTTGACGATCGCCGGGACGCCGGCGATCAGGCTCGTGCCCAGCTTCTCGAGCATTCCCCAGACGGGGAAGTTGAAGGCGTTGATCTGCACCGTCACGCCGTTCAGCGAGGTGTAGACGTGCTGGCCCACGAAGGTGCCGCGCTTGCCTATGGGCTCCATGTCCCCGTCGAGCAGAATCACGTCGTCGGGTAGCTCGCGCCTTGCCTTCGAGCTGATCGCGAGGAGCGTTCCCGCACCGCCCTCGATGTCGATCCAGTTGTCCGAACGGGTTCCGCCGGTCGCCCACGACAGCTCGTAGAGCTCCTCCTTCCGCGCCATGATCGCCTCGCCGAGCGATTTCACCATGCGCGCCCGCTCGTGGAACGTCATCGCGCGGAGCGCGGGTCCTCCCACGTCGCGGGCGTGTGCGAGCATGGCACCGAAGTCCAGGCCCTGACTGCCGGTCTGCGCGACGACTTCGCCCGTCGTCGCGGAGTGCAGCTGCGTCATGCCGCCGGTGGCGGCCACCCACCGGTCGCCGGCGTAGTTCAGAAGCGTGACGGTCATGATGTCCTCGGGGATTAGCGGCCGGTGAAGGCGGTGGGGCGTTTCGCCGCGAAGGCGGCGACGCCCTCGCGGTAGTCGTCGGAGAAGCCGAGTTCGCGCATGGCGTCGCGTTCGAGGGCGAGCGCCTGGTCCAGACCGTGATCGAACGAGCCGCGGATCAGGCGCTTCGTGGCGGCGAGACCACGGGTTGCGCCCGCGGCGAACCGCATCGCAAGCGCCTGCGCCTCCGACATCAGAAGATCGTCGTCGACGCACTTCCAAATCAGGCCCCAGTCAGCCGCCCGTTCCGCAGGGAGGGGCTCGCCGGTCAGCGCCAGGCCGAGGGCGCGCGACTGCCCGACGAGGCGCGGAAGCGCCCAAGTCCCGCCCGAGTCGGGTACGAGACCGATGTTGGCGAACGACTGGATGAACTTGGCTGACCGCGCCGCGAGTACAATGTCGCACGCGAGGGCGACGCTCGCACCGGCACCGGCCGCGACGCCGTTGACGGCGCAGACCACCGGCTTCGCGAGCGACGTGAGCCGCCTGATCAGTGGCGCCCAGTACCGGTCGACCGTGTCCCCCAGGTCGACCGGGGCACCGTCGGGCGACACCGCGCGGTCGGCGAGATCCTGCCCTGCGCAGAACCCGCGTCCGGCACCGGTAAGCAGGACCGCACGGATCGCGTCGTCGGCGGCGATGCCGTCCAGCGCGTGGGCCAACTCGTCGTGCATGGCGGCGGTGAAGCTGTTGAGCCGGTCGGGCCGGTCGAGCGTCAAGGTCGCGCAACCGCGCTCCGTCTCGAGGCGGATAAACTGGTACATCATCGGCGTCTCCCCATTGATAGACTGCCCGGTCGGACATTTATTGGCAAGCGCCAATATGTCGGATATGGGCGTCGACCGACGTGCCGAACGGCTCGTCTGGCCGTGGGAGAGCACATGCCCGATGCATTCATCTGCGACGCCGTCCGGACGCCCATCGGGCGGTATGGCGGAAGCCTGGCGACCGTACGCGCAGACGAACTGGGAGCGGTCCCGCTCCGCGCGCTGAGGGAGAGGAACCCCGGCGTCGCCTGGGAGGAGCTCGACGACATCTACTACGGCTGCGCCAACCAGGCGGGCGAGGACAACCGCAACGTCGCCCGGATGGCGGCGCTGCTCGCAGGCCTGGGAGACACGGCTCCGGGCACGACGGTCAACCGTCTGTGCGGCTCGGGTCTCGACGCCGTCCTCATGGCCGCGCGGGCGATCAAGGCGGGCGAAGGCGAGTTCATGATTGCCGGAGGGGTCGAGAGCATGAGCCGGGCGCCGTTCGTAGTGCCCAAGGCCGACTCGGCGTTCTCACGGGCGGCGGCCGTCTACGACACGACGATCGGATGGCGGTTCGTCAATCCGAAGTTCAAGCGGGAGTTCGGCACCGACTCGATGCCCGAGACGGCGCAGAACATCGCCGACGAGTTCGGCATCTCGCGGGCGGATCAGGACCGTTTCGCCGTCGAAAGCCAGCGGCGCGCCGCCGCCGCCGTGAACTCGGACCGGTTCGCCACGGAGATCGTCCCGGTCGCGATCGTGAGGAACAAGGCCGACGAGGTCGTCGAGCGCGACGAGCACCCCCGCGAGACTTCCATCGAGGCGCTGGGCAGTTTGAAGCCAATCGTGCGGCCCGACGGCAGCGTCACGGCTGGAAACGCCTCGGGCGTGAACGACGGAGCCGCCGCGATGATCGTGGCGAGCGAGGCCGCCGTCAGACGGCACGGACTCACCCCGCGGGCCCGCATAGTCGGCGGGGCGGTGGCGGGCGTCGCTCCGCGCGTGATGGGCATCGGCCCCGCACCCGCCACGGAGCGGCTCCTCTCGCGGCTCGGCCTGGGGATCGGCGACATGGACGTCGTGGAATTGAACGAGGCGTTCGCGAGCCAGGGTCTCGCGGTGCTGCGCCGGCTCGGCCTTCCGGACGGGGCGGAGCACGTCAACCCGAACGGCGGCGCCATCGCGCTCGGCCATCCGCTAGGGATGTCCGGCGCGAGGCTCGCGCTGACTGCGACCGAGGAACTCCGGAGGCGCCAGGCACGCTACGCCCTGTGCACGATGTGCATCGGCGTCGGTCAGGGGATCGCCGCGGTCATTGAGCGGATCTGAGCTGATTAGTTGACCGGTCGTTCGACTAATGTATAGATGACGTCCAGCCGGCAGGCTGGGGATGAAGCGGAGCAGGCGATGTACACGACCGAACTCAGGAACGACGCGACCTCGCCGGTGCCGATCCGGCGCGAGGACCCCGCACTGGTCGCCGCCTTCGAAGCCCGGGTCGCGGCCGACGAGTTCATCGAGCCGAAGGATTGGATGCCGGAGGCGTACCGCAAGACGCTCGTGCGTCAGATCTCGCAGCATGCGCACAGTGAGATCGTCGGCATGCTACCGGAGGGTAACTGGCTGAGCCGGGCACCCTCGCTGCGGCGCAAGGCCGTCCTCCTCGCCAAGGTGCAGGACGAGGCGGGACACGGCCTCTACCTTTATTGTGCGGCGGAGACGCTCGGTACGAGCCGCGACGAGATGACCGAGGCGCTACTGGCCGGCAAGGCCAAGTACTCGACGATCTTCAACTACCCGACGCTGACATGGGCGGACATGGGCGCGATCGGCTGGCTGGTCGACGGCGCGGCGATCATGAACCAGGTCCCCCTCCAGCGGACGAGCTATGGACCCTACGCTCGCGCGATGGTCCGCGTCTGCAAGGAGGAGAGCTTCCACCAGCGGCAGGGCTACGAGATCATGATGGTCCTGGCCAACGGCTCGCCGGAGCAGCGGGCCATGGCGCAGGACGCCCTCAACCGCTGGTGGTGGCCGTCGCTCATGATGTTCGGCCCCCCGGACGACAATTCGCCAAACACGGCCCAGTCAATGCGTTGGCGGATCAAGCGCGACACGAACGACGACCTGCGTCGGAAGTTCGTCGACGTGACCGTGCCGCAGGCCGAGTTCCTCGGACTGACGATCCCCGACGCGGACCTGAAGTGGGACGAGGAGAACTCGCGCTACGAGTACGGCGCGATCGACTGGGAGGAGTTCTACGCGGTGGTCCGGGGCGAGGGCCCGGTCGCGAAGGAACGCCTGAAGGCCCGTCGCGACGCGTGGGAGGACGGTGCCTGGGTACGGGACGCGGCGGCGGCGTACGACGCCAAGCGCCGCCTGCGGATTGCGGCCTGAAGCCATGAGCGCTGATTGGCCCCTGTGGGAGGTGTTCATCCGTGCCAGAGGCGGTCTTGCGCACAAGCACGTCGGTTCGGTTCACGCGCCCGACCCTGAATTGGCGGTGCGCCACGCCCGCGACGTATACACGCGCCGCATGGAGGGCGTGAGCATCTGGGCCGTCCGGTCGATCGACATCGTGGCGTCCGACCCGGCGCAGGCGGGCGAGCTGTTCGAGCCCGCGGAGAGCAAGGTCTACCGTCATCCGACGTTCTACGACATCCCCGACGTCGTGAGCCACATCTGATGCCGTCCCTTCCGACGATCGGTCGCGAAGACGAGGTCCGCGCCGCCGGATCGTCCCACGCGGGCGAATTCGACAGCGTCGCGGGGGTGTCGCGGACCGATGCGCTGGTGGAATACCTGCTCCGCCTCGGCGACGATCCGCTGATCCTCGGGCAGCGCCTCACCGAGTGGTGCGGCCACGCTCCGGCGCTGGAGATCGACCTCAGCCTCGCGAACATCGGGCTCGATCTGATCGGACAGGCCAACCTGTTCCTCGACGCGGCGGGAGAGATCGAGGGGAGAGGGCGCGACGCCGATCACCTCGCGTTCCGGCGCGACATCCTGGGCTTCCGGAACTGCCTACTTGTCGAGCAGCCCAACGGCGACTTCGCCCGCACGATGGCACGCCAGTTCCTCTTCTCGAGCCATCAGCTTCCGCTGCTCGAAGCGCTGACCCGTAGCAGGGAGCCGCGCATCGCCGACGTCGCCGCGAAGGCGGTGAAGGAGGTCACGTATCACGCGGAGCTGTCCGCGGACTGGGTCATCCGGCTCGGCGATGGAACCGACGAGAGCCGCGCCAGGATGATCGAGGGGCTCGACTGGTGCTGGCGCTTCGTCGACGAGATGTTCCGGATGGACGACGTCGAGCTGTCGCTCGCGGCCGACGGGGTCGCGGCCGACCGGTCGGCGCTGCGCCCGGCCTTCGACGCGACCGTAGAACGCGTACTCGGCTCGGCGACGATTCCGCTGCCGGTCTATCCGCGGGCCGTCGTCGGCGGCCGCGTCGGTCACCACACGGAGCATCTGGGCCATCTCCTCGCCGTGATGCAGCACCTGCCACGGACCTATCCCGACGCGGTCTGGTGAGCGCGGATCCCGTCGCTCCGCCGTCGCTGTCGGCCGTGATGGCCGTGCTCGAGACGGTGCTGGATCCCGAAATTCCGGTCGTCTCGGTCGTCGACCTCGGCATCGTGCGGGGCCTGCGCCCTGCCGACGACCTGAAACCGGCCGCCGTCCTGCTGACTCCCACCTACACCGGCTGTCCCGCGACAGTCGCGATCGAGCAGGCGGTCCGCGTGGCGCTCGACGCCGCCGGCTTCGACGGACTGCGCATCGAGACGGTCCTGGCACCGCCGTGGACGACCGACTGGATCACGGACAGGGGACGGCGACAGCTGAAGGATTACGGCATCGCGCCGCCGCCCGAGGGTGCGGCCGCGTTCACACTGAAGGCCACGAGTTCGGTCGAATGTCCCCGCTGCGGCTCCATCGAGACGCAGGAGGTCAGCCGCTTCGGCTCGACCCCGTGCAAGGCGCTCTGGCGATGCCTGGACTGCCTGGAGCCGTTCGACAGCTTCAAGTGCCATTGAGGAATCCCGATGTCCGTCAATTTTCACTCGCTGAGGGTCGCGGACGTCCGGCGCGAGATCGACGACGCGGTCTCGCTCCGGCTCGATGTGCCACCCGAGCTCCGGAGCGCCTTCAGCTTCTCCCCCGGCCAGCACCTGACGCTCCGGACCGAGATCGCCGGGGAAGACGTCCGGCGCAACTACTCGGTCTGCGCGGCCCCTCACGAAGACGAGCTGCGGGTGGCGATAAAGCGGGTCAGTGGGGGCGCGTTCTCCACCTGGGCGAACGGCTCGCTCCGGATCGGCGACATCGTCGACGCGATGCCTCCCCACGGGAGCTTCACCTGGTCGTTCGATCCGGCGGTCCGGCGCCGGTACGTCGGCTTCGCCGCGGGTTCCGGCATCACTCCGATCCTGTCGATCCTGAAGGCGGCTCTCGCGATGGAGACGTCAAGCGAGTTCACCCTCCTGTACGGCAACCGCGAATCCGGCTCGATCATGTTCCTCGAAGAACTATCCGCCTTGAAGAACCTGTTCATGGGTCGGCTGCAAATCTATCACTTCCTGTCGGCCGAGGCCGAGGAGGTGGAACTGTTCAACGGACGGCTCGACGCCGACAAGGTCGCCGACGTACTTAGAACGCTGGTCGATCCCGCAAAGATCGACGCAGCGTTCGTCTGCGGTCCAGGGCGGATGATGGACGCCGCGCAAGCCGGATTGGCGGACGCAGGCGTCGCCCCCGAGCACATCCTCGTGGAACGCTTCTCGGTGGGCGAGAGGAGCGAAGCCCAGCGGGCTCGTGCCGCGGCGATCACGCAGGCGGCGCAGGGCCGTCGGGTCAGCGTCACGTTGGACGGACGACGCAGGTCGATCGCGTTCGACGCGGCCAAGGGCAGCATCCTCGACAACACGCGAGCGGCGGGCATGCCCGCCCCCTTCGCCTGCAAGTCCGGGGTCTGCAGCACCTGCCGCGCCAAGGTCGTGTCCGGACGAGTCGAGATGAAGGTAAATTACGGGCTCAGCGCCACCGAGGTCGCGCAGGGGTACGTCCTAACCTGCCAGGCCGTCCCTCTCACCGACGACGTCGCGCTCGACTATGACGCCTGACGGATCATGCCGCCCGGCGCCAGGTCGGGGTCACGGAGGATGATCGCCGTATCGACCTCGGCTGGCCGGCGGTGCCAAAGTACGCTCCTCCAAGCGCCCGCTGCACCATTCCGGTCCAGCACGCCGCCAGGGGCCGCGGCCTGCGCGGTCGGTCCTGCGGAGCGTCCTCGAGCGACCTGCCGCTTCATGCGATGACGGCCGCGTCCGAATTCCGGGCCGGCTGGCGCAACCTCACCGCCGCGACCGTCGGCATGGGGTTCGGCGTTTCGAGCTACACGGCCGTATCGAGCCTGTTCTTCCAACCGCTCCGTGCGGAGTTCGGCTGGACCAGCTCGGCGACGGCGGGGGCGCTGATCGCGCTGCCGCTCACGGCGGCGGCGCTCGGCGCAGGGCATAGCCCGCCGACGCTGGTCGTCGGTGTCCTGCTGTTCGGCGTGCGCATCGGCGCGCCGAGCTCGACCTGATGTCCTTTTTTTGTTCGAGACTGTTCGACCTCCGGCACTATCCGACGGTTTACGGCCTCCTCTCCGTCTTCTTCTATCTGGGGGTCGCGGCGAGTTGCGTCGCCTACGCCTTGGGGAGAACCGAACCGGCGGGTACGCGCCGGCGATCGTCGGCAGCGACGTCCTGCTGCTGATGTCGGCGTCGATCTTCCTCACCTTGCGCGACAAGGCGGTTGATGTGATCCGCCTCGCCACCATCCGGCGACGCGGCACGGCCCCATGTCCGCTCAGCGCTCCGAACGAACGCGGGACAGGGAGCGGCCGGGTAGCACGATCTGGAGCACCATATCGGCGATATCTGAGACGGATAGTGGCCCGCCGGGATTCATCCACGTATGAGTCCAGTTGATCATGCCGAAGATCAACATGGTCTGGGCCCGGGCGCGGACGGCGTCCCCCTTCAGCTCGGGGAACACGCCCACGACGACACGCTGCATGACCTCGATGATGTGACGCTGCTTACCCACCACGACTTTGCGCTTGTCGGCCGGCAGGTTGTCGAGCTCGTTCAGGAGGACCTTCTGCCGGTCCGCGGCTCCGCCGTAGCTGCGCATAAAGGTGCGGATTACCGTCTCGAATGAAGCCGTGCCCGCAACCTCAACGCTCGCGTCGGCGAGCGCCGCCTCGAGGTGGTCAACATGCGACGCCATAACGGCGTAGAGGATCTCCTCCTTGGACGAATAGTAGTGGTACATCAGCGACTTGGACATGTCGCAGGCGTGCGCGAGATCGGAGACCGAGGTCTCTGCGAACCCGGAGCGCGCGAAAAGCCGGGCGGCGACGTCGACGATCGCCTCCCGGCGCCGCTCATAGTCCAGGGCTTGCGTTCTCGCCACCGTCGTCCTCAGTCGGATTTCATCCCGCCTACCACGATCCCGGTCGCCGGCAACAGTGCACCCTCGCCGGCGGGCAATGGTCGCGGACGCCGCTCACCGTCCACGGCCACGAAGGTGAACTCGGCTTCGGTGACCTTCTCGTGCTCCGCACCGGCCCGCGCACGCCGCCACGTCTCGACGGCGATGCGGAGCGAGGTCCGGCCGGCGGACACGACCTCGGCGTACACCGAGACCTCGTCGCCGACCAGAACCGGACGCATAAAGCTCATGCCCTGAACCGCGACGGTCACGGCGCGTCCGCCCGCGCGGAGCGTCGCCACGTTCCCGGCCGCCAGATCCATCTGCGACATGAGCCACCCGCCGAAGATGTCGCCGTCGGGGTTCGTGTCGGCGGGCATCGCGATCACCCGAACCGACGCATGCCGGTCGGGCGGCAGCGGACTCACTGGCTCTTCGTCACCAGCAGCGTCACGATCCCGCGCGCGAAGCTCATCAGGTCCTTGCCGGCGGCGCGGTTCTCGGATGACGCCATCGCCTCGTCGAAACGCGCCTGGTCGGGAAAGCGCATCTCCGCCACCATGAAGTACTCCGGCTCGCCCATCGGCGATCCGGTCACGAGACTGACCTGCATCGACTCGAGATGGGGGGTCTTCTGCACCAAAGGGGTGTGCACCTGCCTGTAGTGTTCGAGAAATGCTTTCTCGTCCTGGGGCCGACGGTACAATGCGAGTAGGCTCACGGACATGTGCTTCTCCTCTTCCGACGTGGACGGCTCAAACGTGTATCGGCTTGCCCAGCACCGCCATGGCGGCTTCCTTCAGCGCCTCCGAATGCGTCGGATGGGCGTGGCAGGTATACGCGATGTCCTCGGACGTCGCGCCGAATTCAATCGCCTGGGCGGCCTGGGCGATCATCGTGCCCGCCAGCGTCGAGACGATCCAGACACCGAGGACGCGGTCGGAACCCGCGTCGGCGATGACCTTGACGAAACCGTCGGTACTGCGATTCGCCTTGGCGCGGCTGTTCGCGACGAAGGGGAACCTGCCGACCTCGACCTGCCCCCGTTCCCGCGCGACCTCCTCCGTCAGACCGACGCCGGCGATCTCGGGTGTCGTGTAGACGACCGAGGGGATCAGATCATGGTTCAAGGCTCCCGAGATCCCGGCGATGGCCTCGGCGACCGCAACCCCCTCGTCGGACGCCCTGTGCGCGAGCATCGGACCCTTGATCACGTCGCCGATCGCCCAGACTCCGGGGACAAGCGTGCGGAAGTCGGAATCCGTCGCGATCCGCCCGCGCTCGTCCAGTTCAAGTCCGATCGCCTCGACGTCGAGGCCTTCGACGTTCGGCCTGCGGCCGGTCGCGACGAGGACGACGTCGGCCTCGAGCGTCTCCACCTCGCCGCTCGCTGCCGACCTGATCGTCACTTGGGCGATCCCGTCCTGCACGACGACGCCCTCCACCTGCGTCGCGGTCAGAATGCGTAGGCCCTGCCGACCGAATATGGTCGCCGCCTCCTTGCGCACCTCCCCGTCGAATCCGGCGAGGATTTGATCGAGCGCCTCCACGACGGTGACCTCGGACCCGCAGCGCCGCCACACCGAGCCGAGCTCGAGCCCGATCACGCCCCCACCGATCACGACCAGGCGCTTCGGGACCTCCGGAAGGGCCAGCGCCCCTGTCGAGTCGACGACCACCCGCCCGTCCACGTCCACTCCCGCCAGTGCGGCCGGGGACGATCCCGTGGCGATGACGATGTTCGCCGCCGTCGTCCGCCGCCCGTCGATCTCGACGGTGTGACCCTCGAGGAAGCGTGCACGCCCCTTCAACCAGCTCACCTTGTTCTTCCTGAACAGAGATTCGATGCCGCCGGTGAGGTCGGCGACGGTCTGGTCCTTCTCGCCGTGCATGCGGGCGAGATCGAGCGAGGCGCCCTGAACCGTCACGCCGAACTTCTCGAGATGACCGCCCGCCACCTCGGCGAACATCTCGGACGCGTGCAGCAACGCCTTCGACGGTATGCAGCCGACGTTGAGGCACGTGCCGCCCAGAGTCCCGCGGGACTCGACGCACGCAGTCCTCAGGCCGAGCTGCGCCGCCCGGATCGCCGCGACGTAGCCGCCAGGTCCCGCGCCGATCACCAGCACGTCGTAGTCGAACGGCTCAGCCATCGAGCGGCCACTTCTCGAGGACCTCGACGAAGCGTGTCAGCCAGCCGTTCGTCTGATGTCCGTCGACGACGCGGTGGTCGATGGTGAGGGAGACGTAGCACATCTGACGGATCTGGATCGTCTCGATGCCGTCGACCTCACGGACGACGACGCGCTTCTCCAGCTTGCCTACTCCGAGTATCGCGGACTGGGGTTGAGCGATGATCACCGGGGTGGCCAGCAACGATCCCGACACCCCGTGGTTCGAGATGGTGAACGTGCCGCCGCGCATGTCCGCGGGCGCGAGCTTCTTGGCACGCGCCCGTTCCGTGAGGTCGGTCAGCGCGGCCGAGATCCCGCGCAACGAAAGCGTCTGGGCGTTCTGCACGACCGGGACCACGAGCCCCTCGTCACCGAGGGCCGTTCCGATGCCGATCCCCACGGAGTCGTAGACCTCGAGACGATCGTCGAACCAGCGGCTGTTGATGCGCGGGCTCACCCGCATCGCCTCGACGGCGGCAGCGACGAAGTAGCAGGTGAACGTCAGCTTTGTGCCCTGTGCCTCGAACTCGGCCTTGTTCCGGCGCCTGTGCGCCGTGATCGCCGTCAGGTCGCACTCGAATACGGCGGTCACGTGCGGCGCGGTCGTGACCGATGCGTGCATGTTCTGCGCGATGGCGAGACGCATCCGGTCGTGCGGAATGTTCCGCACCGCGCCGATCGTCGGCGCGGGGCTGGACCATGGCGATGGCGGAAGGGGAGCGGAGCTCGTCTGCAGCGGCACGACGTCGGGTGCGGGGGCCGGAGCGGACAAACGGACCTGCAGCGCGCCGTCGACGTCCGCTCGACTGATCCTGCCGTTCCTGCCGGTCCCCACGATGCCGGCCGGATCGAGGCCGTGCTCGCGCAAGGCCCGTCGCACGCTCGGGGACAGCGCAAGCGTACTGTCGGAACGAACGTCGTCACCGGGAGCCGAGCTGTCGGGCACGACCACCGCGTCGCCTTCGCCGGGCGCCACGGGCGACGCCGGACGGTCCCCCAGCCGACCGAGCACGGCTCCCGGTATCGCTTCCGCGTCCGGTTGCAGCACGATCTCGAGCAGCACACCCGACGAGGTCGCGTGGACCTCCTGGGTGACCTTGTCGGTCTCGAGCTCGACGAGGGGATCATTCTCCTCGACGACGTCGCCCACCTCCTTCAGCCACGCGCGGACGACGGCCTTCGTGCCTTCCTGTTCGAACGGGACGAGGATGTCCGTCATCCTCAGAATCCCACCAGCTCGTCGATCTTCGCGCGGATCCGCTCGACCGACGGCACGGCCCAGTCGAGCAGCACGGGATTGTGGGGACTCGGGATGTCCGGCATCGTTAGCCGGACGACCGAGGCGTCGAGGTCCATGAACGCCTCGTCGGCGACGACGGCGGCGATCTCCGCGCCGAAGCCCGCCGTCTTGAGGTCCTCGTGCACGATGAGGCAGCGGCGGGTTCGTCGCACCGACGCGAGTACGGCACCGCTATCCCAGGGCATCAACGTCCGGAGGTCGATGACGTCGACCGACCTTCCCTCGGCCGCCGCTTCGCAGCGGGGCACCATCGCGCCCCACGTGACCACGGTTAGGTCGTCGCCGGCGCGGGTCGTCCTGGCCACCCCGAACGGCAGGGCGTAGTCGTCGCCGGGATACGGACGACGAGCCCAGCTGTCATCGAGCATGGCTCGATGCTCGAAGAAGATCACCGGATCATTTCCCCGGAGCGCCGACCGCAGCAGTCCGACGGCGTCCTCGGCGTTTGACGGCACGGCGACCTTCCAGCCCGGCGAGTGCACGAAGGCCACCTCGTTGGTCTGACTGTGCCAGGGGTCGCCGCACTTGAAGAAGCCGCCGGGCACCCGAATGACCATCGGCGCGGCAAAACGGTTGTTCGTGCGCCACCGCATGGTGCCGCAGTCGTTGATCTGCTCGGTCGCGGGCTCGGCGTACTTCCTGAACTGGATCTCCGGCACCGGCATGAGACCGGCGAGCGCCAGGCCGACGGCGCGACCGATGATGCCCTCCTCCGAAAGGCTGGTGTCGAAGACGCGCTTTTCGCCGAACTTCTCCTGAAGCCCGAGAGTGACCGCGTGGACGCCCCCCTTCGGCCCGACGTCCTCGCCGAAGACGACGACGCGGTCGTTCACCGCGAGTTCGTGCTCAAGCGTGCGCCGGATTGCGGTCACCATGTTGATGCGCTGTCCACCGGTGCTCGGCTCCGCGACCATGGCGGGCGGCGCGTACCCGTGCGTCCACTGCCCGCCCATCGTCTGCAGCGCTCCGGTCTCGGAGAACACGTTGCGCATGAGCGTCTCGGGGTCCGCCACGAGGCGCGCCTCCGCCCGCCCGAGCGCGGCCTCGGCGTCGGCGCGGGCGCGT
The DNA here is from genome assembly GCA_965214345.1 of Lichenihabitans sp. Lineage (GTDB taxonomy): Bacteria > Pseudomonadota > Alphaproteobacteria > Rhizobiales > Beijerinckiaceae > Lichenihabitans. The sequence goes on from CBDCBJ010000005.1 coordinate 88,896, forward strand.
TCCCCGATCTCCTCCCACTCGCCGTGCTCGAGGATCGGCTCGAGGTACGATCTAAGTCTCGGAAGCGGATCCCGAGCCCACTCGGAGGCGACGAACTCGCGAGACTTGTACGTCTGGGTGTCCTGAAAGCTGTGTCCCTGCAGACGCGGCACGGTGAGCCGGAGAAGGCATGGCCCGCGGCGTTCCCGGACATGGTCAACGGCCTGGTCGACGAGCATCGCCGCCTCGGCCGGCTCCGTCCCGTCACCGGAGAGAACCTCCAGCCCGGCAAAACTCGCGAGGTTGGCGGCGATGTCCCCGCCGGGCGTCTGAAAGCTCGAAGGGACCGAGATGCCGTAGCCGTTGTCCTCAATGTAGAACAGCATCGGCAGCTTCTGCGTGGTTGCGATTGTAAGTGCCGCCCAAAAGCCGTTGGTCGCGACCGAAGCCTCGCCGCCGAGAACCACGGCGATCGCCCTACCGTGCGCGTCGGACCCGAGGACGTCTCGGTAGTACTCGATCGCCTGCGCCCATCCCGCCGTGGGGGTGTACTGCGCGCCCACGCCGCCGCACATCGGCAACGCCGAAGCTCCGGCTGCGTTCGGATGGTTGAACACGACGCCGATGTCGCGCCCGTCGGAATACCCTCCCGCGCGGCCCATGGACGAGCCCAGAGCGTCCGCGACGTCGACGCCGAGCGACAGGAGCAGCGGGCGGGATCGATAGTACCCGCACGTCGCATCTCGGAAGTCATCGAGCCGTTCGCCGAGTAGGATCTGCGCCATGTCGTGCCCACGCGCCGAGAATTGGTAGAGAACCTTCTTCTCGGGCACGAGCCGCTCCTCCTCCATCGTGTCGAGCGCACGGGAGAGCTGCAGGAGATACGCGGATCGGCGCCAGTCCCGGCTCTGATCCGGGCCGTTCTCGATCTCCGGCTGCTTTTCGCGATGTGCCAGCATGCATAATCCACTTCTCGACTGTCCGGTCGGCTTATTATTTGCGAGGCGATGTAGCAAGGCATCATTGTGGACCGCCCCATTTTTCGCGACCCACGCCGGATACGCCGCGACCGCATCTGTCACGTCGACTCCGGTTGGACCTACCGGCTCCCGCATCGCCGCGGAATTCGCGGGCGGCGGTGGATCGCTTGGCGACGCGTCGAAACACCTTCTCATAGACTTTTTCAGGTGGAGTTTTGATCGTGTTCTCTGGAGGCCCCAACCGGCAAGCGATAAACTTGTTCGACGCGGTTCAACAAAGGCTGCAGTCAGCAATTTTGGACAGAATGTTCGCGGCGGCGGCGTGAACGCCGGGCGCCCCTGCTAAGATGTCGGTACTTACCACGCTCCAGGGGCGTCCGTGCATGTCGGTCACCTGTCCTCCGGCTTCCTCGACCAGCAGAACACCGGCCATCAAACCGGACCTGACGCCGCTGAATTGCCAAAAAGCGTCCCGCTGGCCGGCCGCGACCTGAATGAGTTGCAGGGTTGCCGGCACCGCCACGTGGACGACCAGGGCAGCCTCCAGCATCGCGGTGACGGACTCGCCGATGCGACGATAGATGACGCTACCCTCGCCAGGCAAAGCCTGGCCGGTGCCGACGAGAGCTGCATTAAGTTCTGTTTTGTCCGAAGGACGCAGGCGCATGCCGTTAAGATGCGCGCCGTTGCCTCGCAGGGCGGTGTACGTATCACCGGTGAGCGGCAGGTAGACTGCGGTCAGCATCGCAACGTTGTCGCGAACCAGCGTCGCCGTCACACCCCAATCGCTCATGCCGTGTATGTGGTTGATGGCACCTTCGACCGGGTCGACGACCCACCACTCGCCGGGCGGCAGGGCACCGCTGCCGCTCTCCTCGGCCCACCCGGCACCGGGACACACCGCCGCCAGCGCGGGACGCAAGACGGCCATGGCAACAAGGTCGTTGGTGCCGATCTCCGCACCGATGGCGGCCCTGCTTTCCGGGCGGAATTTAGCAGAAAACCGGCTGCTGACGGCGTTCCCCGCCGCCTGAACGGCCGCGACAACTCGGGACAGCGAGGCTGCATCACCAGCGGCGACAGTCAGGTCGGACGGGGGCTCGGGATGGATCAACGGCATCAAGGACCCCTCGTCACTCGGCGATCGTATCGGGTATAACCGCGACGAGGTGATGATCGTAACATTGCCACCGCTCGCCATTGTGGCGCCACGCGTTCATGTAGACGGCCAGTTTGCCCTTTGTCAGTTCGGCAATCTCGCTACCGCTCGGCATGCCATCGCCGATCACCGCGCCAGCCCTGAAATCTTCTCGAAGATAGCGCACCTGGCCGATGGTTAGAACCTCGTCGCCGATCCGGCGCGCTTCAACACTGACCCATTCCGTTTCCATCGCTTCGATCGATTTGTCGAGATCGATCATCTGCCGCTTGTCGACGCGCAGCGTCGGCCACGGCTGGGCGGTCCCGAGAAAGTCCTCAGCAAAGAAGTCTTCGAGCCAGTCATGCCGCTGTTCGGCGATAGCGTCACCCCATGCGGTGTATAACTCTTTAAATTCGGCCGCGAGCGCATCGTCAGTCATCGTTGTTCCTCTTATAGTCTCAGATGTCGAGAATCAGTTCGGACGATTTCGGTCGGGCGATGCAGGGCAGGATTGTGCCGTCGCCGAGCGCGCCGGTGGCATCGCCCACCAGCAGGCGCGACCGACACGTCAGGCATGTTCCCGAGCGACAGCTGCTCGGGATGACGATGCCCACCCGCTCGGCGAGATCCAGCAGGCTGAGGTCGTCTTCGATACGCCACGATGCCGTCGTTCCCGACCGGGCAAAGGACACCTGTGCGATGTCGATGCCGCCCGGCTCGACTGCCACCGTTTCAAACAGCTCGAACAGGATGCGGTCGGCGTTCGCTCCCTTGGCGACGAGCTCCGCCTTCATGGTTTTACATAGCTCGGCGGGACCGCAGATATACATGCTGGCCTCGAACCAGGGCAGCTGATGCCGGTGTCCGCCGACGACGACGCTGAGGTCGGTCAGTTCCGCAATCACCAGATCCGCGCTAAGTCGCCCGCGTTTCGCGGCGGTGGTGTCGCGGCTATAAACCAGCGTGAGGTTAACATCGTCGCGTGCCGCCGCCAGGGCTTCGAGCTCGTCGCGAAACGCCAGCGAGGGCGCATCGCGGCCGCCGTAGACGATATGAACGACAGGCCCATCGCGCCGCGCAACATGCGCATCGAGCATTGCCTTGAGCGGCGTGATACCGATCCCGGCCGCAATCAGCACGACAGGGCGAAAACTGCCGGTATCGAGGCAGAAGTCGCCGGCCGGTGCGCGCAATTCGACCCGGTCGCCTTCGACGAGGGCATGGAACCGGCGCGACCCTCGCCCTTCCTGGGACCGCACAGTTAAGCAGTAGTGCAAGGGATCGAGGACGAAGCTCGACAGGCTCCAGCTCCGCGTGACGACCCCGTCACCGTCGTCGAGCTTGACCGTGACGAACTGTCCGGGCTTCGGCCGGGGCAGCCGACCGCCGTCGGCCGGCGTCAGGACCACGGACTTGATGTCGACCGCCTCGGTCTTCACCGCCTGCACGTCGAACGAGCGCCAGCCCAGCCATCGACCTTCGACAGCATCCGTCGCCCGCTCCGCGGCTTCAATCTTCGCGCTCAGCAGCAGCCGATTGGTGGGACTCAGTCGATTGAATGCGAGGACCCGCGAAAGTCCTGTGATGGGCGGCGGTTCGGCATCGATGATATAACCACTGACCTCTGCCACGCTGGGCATCGCGGGGTCGTGCGCGACGCGGCACAAGACATCGCCGGGGTGGATGCAGCCGCCCTGCTCGACACCGAAATAGACGCCGGCGTTGCCGGATTTGGCAAACAGCTTCTGAAAGGTCGGCGGCTGCGCGAGCCGCCAGCTCAGCTTGTTGCAGGGACTGCGCGCGCCTGCCACGAACAACCGCACCTCGTCACCCAGGGTGAAAACGTCGCCGATCCGCAGGTCATGCTCGTCGAGCGACGCGACGGTCAGGTTTTCGCCGAAGAAGCCGTCCGGCCAGCGGTGCGGCGCAATCCCAAGTCGCGCACCCCAATAGTCGTAGGCGGTACGCGCGAAAACATATAGTTTGTCGGGATGCACCGCGCGTTCGTCGCCTTCGACGCCGTCGGCGGTGATCCGCCACGGTTCTGCCAGCTGGGTCTTGAGATGCCCGGTCCGCACCACCTCGCTGCCGATCTGCACCGTCTGCACCTTTCCGGCCGAGACGCTGAGCAGCCGCATGGCTCAGGCAATCGCCGCGATGACAGCGATTTCGACGAAAAGACCCTCCAGTGCCAGCTGCGAAACGACCGTCGCCCGCGCCGGAGCGCAGGCCGCCGGAAGCCACGCTTCCCACTCGCTGTTCATCACCTCGTAATGCGCGATGTCCGTCAGCCAGATCGTCGCCGACAGGATATTGTGCCGGTTGCTCCCGGCTTCGGCGAGCAGCAGGTCGATCCGTTCCAGAATCTCGAGCACCTGGGTCCGCGCGTCGGCACCGATGGAATTAAGTGCGATCTGACCCGAGAGGTAGACGACGCCGCCATGCACGACGGCCATGCTCATGCGTGAGTTCGTGTGCAGCCGAACGATGTAGCTCATGCGCCCGCTGCTTCGACCAGGACACTCGATGTCGTCGTAAACCCGAAGCAGAAGCGGACGTTGTGGAGGGTGGCCTGCAGGCAGAAATCGGGCGACGTGGTCGCGACGCAATCCTCAAGCATGATGGTGTCGTAGCCATGGAAGTTCGCGTCCATCAACGTGCCCAAAACGCAATGATCCGCGTTCACGCCGGCGAAGATAAGCGTCGAAACGCCGTGGTTCCGCAGGATAGCGTCGAGCGGAGTGTCCCAGAACCCGCTGATGCGGTGCTTGTCGATGCGGACGTCGGCGGGACCTGTTTCCAGCCCCGCGATCAGCTGCGCACCCCACCCGTCCTGTTGCAAGACGTGGTAGGTGCGGTCGGCGACCGTGATCGAGCCGGCGAGTCCCGGAGCCCGCCCATTGGGATTGAACGGATGTTGCGTCGCCGGCGACAGATTGGCGCGGTCGGCGCGTACCCCCCAGTTGAGCCAGATCACAGGCACGTCCCTGTGGCGGAGGGCCGCCGTCACGCGATTGATCGGATCGACCAACGCACGCCCGGCAGCGAAGTCGACGCCCATCGACGACATCCATCCTTCGGTCCCACAAAAGTCATTCTGCATGTCGACCACGATCAACGCCGCGCGTGACAGGTCGACCAAAATGTCCTGCGGCTGCGCAGCGAGCCGCACCGTATGCCGCTCGCGTTCGGGCCGACGCATGTCGATCACGGTATCGCTCACCCGATAAGTATTGCGGCCCAAAGGGCCCAGAGACGGCCAAGTGCTCGTATCGGGCAGTACTTCGGTTGCCATAGTCTTGCTCCTCGCCATCGACCAATCCTGTTCCGGCCTGTGCAACGGTTCAGTCAAACTAACTTCAACGCGGTCAGGCCACGTGCGGGCTGGGACCACGCCAGTCGAATTCTTCGTACCAAGTAGGGGCATTCTCGCCGGTAAGAATCTTGCCGTGGACGATCATCTTGCAACCATCGGCGCTTATCATGCTAACTTCTTCGAACAGGCCCATGCCAGGAACCGTGCCGCTGACACGGATTTGTCGTTCGCCTAGTGCTTCCAGCAGCACGATGAAGCCGTTGCCCTGAACCGTTACCGGTGGCCCGCCATAGCGTCCGTCAAAAGCGTTGACCGACACGCCGCCATCCCTATTCGTTTCGACCGAAACCCAGACGAGTTGCTCCCCATCGTCCCGAACCACCCATAGGGTCAGCGCCGCTGGAACGAGCTTGGTCGAACGCGCTTCGTCCATCACCCAAAGCCCGGCAGGGATAATGCCGCTTAACATCGTCATATTGGGTTTTGAGCTCGTCAAACGACCTTCTCCAGGACAGTTTTGCGCCGTCCTAGCTGGCCATACGGCGCGCCGACGGCACGGTAAGCATCCCGAGTCGCCCCTTGCCACGCCAGAAACAGCAGGCCGGTCGCAGTTAGCATTGTAGCGCAGGCGATCGCGGCCAATGAATCGCCGAGCGCGAGATGTGCGCGTTGGCTGAGCAAGCCGACCGTCACCGGCCCGGCGCTCCCGGCGATCGCAGACATCAGGAACGACAGCACTGCCGTGCCTCGCGCCCGCATCGTATCGGGGAGGCTCACTTGAACCGGCACTGCCATCGTCGACAGGATCGCAGCAGAAAAGAATGCGTAGATGCCATACAGCAGGAGTGACATGCCAAGGCCGGGCACCAGCGGCAAAGCGATACACACCGGCACCAGCAGCAGCGCCGCGACAAGATGATCACGGCTCATCGACGTGACCGTGACCTCGGCGCGTACGGCCGCCAGCAGGTTGACAGCGACCGTACCCAGCACCCCGGCACCGAGATAGGTCAACCCGGCAAATTGGCCCGCCGTCCCGGCACCGAGGCCGAACCGGCGGACAAGGTATGTCGGATACCAGGCGATCAGCGCCGCCATGAAGAAGTAGAAGGCCGTCAGGCCGGGAAAGTAAGACCGGAGAAAGCGGTTCTCCCGAAAAATTCGCGTCAGCACGGTTCGCATAGCTGGCACGTCGACCTTAATCGTCGACGGCTCGGCACGGACCGGCTCGCGTCCAAAGATCAACAGGGCGGCAGCGACGAGGGCGCCTGAAAATCCAACTGCGAAGAAGATGACCCGCCAGGACTCGCCCGACCACAAAAGCACGTTAACGTGGCGCGGCAACCTTTCGAGCAGAAACCCGCCCAGAACGAGAACTAACCCTCCGCCGATAAACGGAGCCAACATGAAGCCGCTCGTCAATCGCGCTAGCGAACGGCGATCGCCGCTTTGGCTGAAGATCGAAAACGCGGCCGGCGGCAGCCCGGCTTCGGCAATCGCAGTGCCGCCTCGACACAGCAGCAGAACGAACAAGGAGCCCGCAACGCCGCACAATAACGTTGCAAGGCTCCACAGGGCCACGCACGTCGCGGCGATACGGACGCGGTTGCCGCTGTCCAGCAACCGCGCGATCGGCAATCCACCGATCGCGAAAGCGATGGCGAACGCGCCACCCTGCAGCCATCCAAGTTCGCCATCGCTAAGCCCGAGCGATTGCTGGATCGGAACTGCGAGCAGGCCGGTCACCTGCTTGTCCGCCTGTGCAAGAACGAAGCAGGCGGATAATAATAACGCAGTGCCCGTGATCCGCGTCGATGCCCCGGCGTCCAAAACGCGACTGCCCGGCATCGTCAGAATTTATAGCGAAGCTGGAATGCGACATTGCGGAACTGTTCGCGGTCCTGAAACAAGCTGCCGAATGATCCCGGCTGATAACCGGTAAAGGTTCGCACCAGCGTGTTGGTAAGGTTCTTGCCTATGACGTCCAGACCCCATCGCCCGTTGGCTGAGTCCATCGAAATGCGGGCGTCGAGTCGAGCATAGCTGGGCTGGCGCGACACCGGATCGACGGTAAAGATTGTGTAATAGCTCGACGAGAAAATACCGATCGCCTCCGCCGTCAGCCGATAATCGCGCGCGACAGGCAAGGTCAACGTGCCCGTCACATTGCCGCTCCACTGCGGAGCGTAGAGCGTCGGACGCCCGCTCAGATCCTGCGTCGCTTGACCGGCCAACTGCTGAGCATAGGTCGGGCCCGCATTCTTGTAGTTGCTGTACTTCGAGTCGAGGTATGTTCCCTCAGCCGACAGGCGGAAGGCCGGGTTGACAACCCAGCGGGCCTCAACTTCAACGCCCTGTGCGCGTGACGCCGCCGCATTTCGCACGTAGTTGACCAGCGCGCCGGCCGCGTTGTTGCCGTCGATCACGACCTGCAGGTCGGAGAAGTCCTCGCGGAAGATCGCGACGTCGAGGCTCACGCGACGGTCGAAAAGCTCGCTTTTGAGCCCGACCTCATAGGCATCCACATGCTCGGGCCCGAATGGATAGTTGGCGGGATCGGCAGACAGTTCGGCGACGCTGAACCCACCGGCCTTGAAGCCGCGCGAATAAGAGAAATAGGTCATGACATGCGGCTCGATCTGGTACTGGACCTTCGCCGATGGCAGCAACGCCTTGTCGGTACGGTTGAGCCCGACGCTCCCCGCTGTGCCGAGCCCGAGCGCGCCGGGTAGCGGCTGCAGTGCGGCCGGGAACGTCACGATGCCGCCATAGGCCTGCGACGCGGTGCCGTAGAACAAGTTCCAGTCGAAACCCTTGGTGACGATCGTGCCCCGAAGCCCGCCGGTAACCTTGAGCTTGTCGTTGATGTTCCATGACAGCGATCCGAACCCGGAATACGTTTTGGTGCGCTGTACCGCGTTGATCTGCTGCCCGAGCGGCAGGAATGGGACCAAGGCGGCGAAAGGCGGGATCGAGGCGATCGTCGGCGTCAGGAAGAAATAGCTGACCGACTGTTGGATACGCAACTGATCCTGCTGGTAATAAGCACCGGCAAGGAACTCAATCTTGTTGCCGGTGGGCGATGCGAACCGGAGCTCTTGACTGAACTGGTGGTATTCTTCCGGCGCCTGCACGTTGATGAGTTGCAAGGCCGTACCATCATCGTCGAGATTGAGGTTGAAGTGATAACCGGTATAGCCGGTGACGGACGTGATCGTGTTGTTCCCGACGTGATAGTTCGCGGTCAGCACTGCCTCGTAGGTATGTAACCGCGTTTCATTGCCGGGATTGGCGGTATAAAGGCTGTTGTCGAGCCCAGTCGGCGCGCCCGCTGCGAGATTGACGGCACAGAAGCCACGCGGACCGCCGAAGCTTGGATCGGGCGGACACGCGGTCTGCCGAAGCACCAGCCCGCCCTTGTTAATGTCGCCGCCAACCTCGCCCTTGAGGGTGACGTCGAACACGTCGGTCGGGCGATAGGTCGCGGTCGCGCGAAAGGCATAGTTGTCGCGATCAGGGGCATGGCTGCCCGTGTTGACGTTGGTCAAATAGCCGCGCTCGCCGTTGACGGTGCCGGCGACCCGAACTGCGAGATTGTCGGTCAGCGGCACATTGAGCGCGCCTTCCAGCGCGTATTGCCGGTCGGTTTCACCGCTGACGGGCGAGATCAACCCTCGCGCCCAGCCGCCAAAGGTGTCGGTCGGCTTGGCCGTGACGATGTTCAGGGCGCCGGCAATGGCATTGTTGCCGAAGAAGGTGCTCTGCGGCCCCTTAAGGATTTCGACGTGATCGAGATCGAGGAAGGTCGCTCCGGAGTTGCGGGAGCGCCCGTGATAAATGTCGTCGATGAAAGTCCCGACCGACTGGTCGAACGACTGACTTTCCCCCGACCCGGTGCCGCGAATATAATAGTTGCTGGATCGCCCGCTGCCGCCGACATGAATCGACGGCTCGACATCCGAGATTGCCACTGGCGACTGGAGGTTCTGCTGCGCCAGCGTCAGGCTGTTGATGACCTGAACCGAGATCGGCACCCGTTGGAGGTTCTCGCTCCGTCGCTGCGCGGTGATGACGATGTCGGTGAGCTGGCCGTCGGCTGTCGCGGCCTGGTCCGCGGACGTGGTAGATGCGACGTTAACCGACTCCGAGGCTGCCGGGGGAGCCGTCTGCGATAGCGCAGGGCCGGCACAAACGCCCCCTACCCCTAGCAATGTCAATCGTGCGAGCGCACTCGTTGCGCTGACCTTGGCCTGTACATCACCCATGTTTTCCCCCGTTTGAACTCTGGATTCATGTTCTCAGCGCCAGATCGTCAGATGGCCTGGACTATTCCACTGAGCAGCGGCACGCATCATGTGACAACGAAACGCCACCAACATGCAAGCGAATTGTCGACGAAAAGTGTATAATCTATATTCGTGAGACCGCTTCGCTCGACGGGGTGTCTGCTGTCTCGTACAGCGGGGCGACGATTGCCGTTCCCTCGCGTGACGGACGTGGCCGATCGGATGATCGAAGCATAAGGCAAAAACAATGAGCGAAAGGGAATTGGGGCCTCTGGACAAAACGGACAGCGAAAAGCTGTCTGAGCTCGAACTGGCCCTTACCGTCCTGTGGAACTCGGTGCGACGCTGGATGAACCAGCGTAGCAAAACGAGCATCGTAAACGGATTGTCTGAGCTCGATTCTTTCTTGCTGCATTTTCTGGTCTACCGAAATCGTGAGTTGCGGGCCAATGATCTCGCGTTCGCCCTGTCGATCGATGACATGCATCTCGTACTATACTCACTGAAAAAGCTGGTACGGCTAGGCACCGTCGCGATCAGAAAAAAGGGCAAAGATGTCTTTTACGGAGCGACGCCAGACGGCGTCCTTCATTACCGTGAATTTATTCGAGATCGGGGAACCTATCTGGAACCAGCTCTACATTATATTACACGTGAAGATTACGATCTTGAGCAGCAGACCAAATTCATTCGCGCCCTCTCGGGCGTTTACGAACAAGCGGCTCGCTCCGCAGCTACATCCAAGGGCAGCGAGAAGGACCGCCTTGTGTAGCTTATGGGTGAATAGAGCATTTTCCGATCAGTATGCATCATAGCCGGCATGACGGAAGTAGTTGGCGCATTCGTCTGGCGTGAACGCGTCGAGGCTTTGGCCGATGACGGTCCAGAGTTGGTCGACCGAGCGGGCAGCGGCTTTGCGGAGCAGCGCCTTGAGCTTCGAGAAGGCGTTCTCGATCGGATTGAAGTCGGGCGAGTATGGCGGGAGGAACAGCAGCCGCGCACCGGCCGCTTCGATTGCATAGCGAACGGCTGCACCCTTATGGGCCGGCAGATTATCCATGATGACGACGTCGCCGGGCTTTAACGTCGGCACCAGCACCTGCTCGGTACTGATCGCCGATCGCGGCTACGACGCCAACCGGCTCCGGGCCACCCTGCGCGACCTGGGCACGATCCCCGTCATCCCCGGCCGGCGCAACCGCAACCGGCCCATCCAATACGACGAACGCCGCTACAAGGACCGCTGGCGCGTCGAGGCGATGTTCTGTCGTCTCAAGGACTTCCGCCGTATCGCCACGCGATACGACAAGCTCGCCCGCAACTACCTGTCCGCGATCGCGTTCTGGTTATTGAATGAGTCTCGACTCTAAGCCGCCAAATGGTCGTTGTTGGTTTGCAATAGGGCAAGGTGCTCGCGCAACAACGTCACGCGTTGCGGGCGAAAACTTATGCCCGTCGCTGCCAACTCGACGATGCGATCGGCGCGGAACATGCGGAAGCCTTTGCGCAGTTTGCACCAGGCGAGAACAGTCAATGTCCGGTCGGTGTGCATTAGGCATAGCGGCAGAATCGTACGATCGCTGACGCAGTGCCCCCTATCGGCGTAGCGGATGTGCAACGCCTCCTCGCGCCAGCAGGCTTCGCGAACGACACTCATGTCGCAGGTCACGGCATAGCGTGGCTCGGGGCGGTAGACTTGGCTGATCGCATGGAAAAGATACTGCTCGCGGTCGTCGGGCAGTGTTGCCGCGACCTTGGCCAGCACTGAGATCGCAGCCTCGGCGAGTTTCGGATCACCCATGAGCTTCACCTCGGCCAGTCCCAGCGCGATCGCCTCAATCTCGACACGATTGAAGGTCTGCGGCGGCAGTGAATAGTCCTCGATCAGACGGTAGCCGTAGCCGCGCTCGCCCTCGATCCGTGCGCCGGCCGCACGCAGGGAGTCGATGTCGCGGTAGAGCGAGCGTATCGACACCTCGGTATTGGCCGCCAGACGCGCCGCGGTGATCGGCGCGGGCATAGCCCGGATAGCCTGGAGAAGTCGGAAAAGTCGGTCGGGTCGCGCCAATACTTTACTGCCGGAAATTGTCAGTTGGGCTGAATTATACCAATCCTCGCCAAACACCAAGGAGACCGACCATGTTCGCAGCCTTTGCCGCCATTCACTGGGTCGCTGTCCTCGCCGGCACCGTCGCCTTCGCTGTGCTCGGTGGTGTCTATTTCGGCGTGTTGTTCGCGAAACAATATCTCTACGCCATTGGCCGCGAGAACCTGCCCAAGGACGGGCAGGCCGCCAGCGGCGCCATCTTCGTCGTCGGCCCGCTCGTCTGCTCGCTCACAACTGTGATCGCCGATGGGTGTCTCGTGGCTGCGCTGAAGATCGATACCGTCGGCGACGCGGCGGTTCTCGGGCTGATCGTCGGGCTCGGCTTCCTCGTGCCGATGGTTTTCAACATCGCCATCAATCCGCTGTTCCCGCGGCCGCTACGCTACGGGCTGCTTAACGCGCCCTACTTCTTTGTCGCCAACGTGATTGCCTGCATGCTGCTAGTCGCAATTTCATTTTAGGCGGTGCGAGCTGAACGATTCTCGTCACCAGCACATCGGTAGCGCTCTATGAGGTGTCATCCAGCTTGCCGAAACAGTCTTTCCCGTTTCCCGATCTTTTCGGAGAACGCAAGCGCAAATGGCCGCGTCAAGGAGCGGCCTGCCCGCCGGTGCGACCTCCAGCTCGATCCCGCCCATCGGCGCGGGCAGGTACCGGATCTTGCCCGGATGAGGCCATCGCATTTAATGCCCGTAAACGACGCTAGCCGAGAACACTCCACGAACGCAGTCGAGGTCACTCCGCAAGTTGCTGGCGAGGAAGGTGGAGCGGTCGACGTCCGCCATCGGACCGAGCAGCGCGATCCCACAGGAAATCGCCCGAGAACGCGATGTAACCTCATCCTACGGGTGAGATATGGGCCAGCAAGTTATCGGGCACCGGTTCGCCGATAGAGCGAAGATGGGCCGGCGCGTCGGCGATGTATGTCGAGTTCCAGTAAACGATCGCGGCGATGACGAGGTTGAGTCCCGACGCGCGGAACTGCTGCGCCTCATGGGTGCGGTCCTGCTTGAACGTACAGATCGCGCCGGTGAGCGCGTGCCTCTGCTCACTCTTGCTCAGCCCCGCCTGGCAGCGCTGACGAAGAGCCGGACTTTCGAGCCAGTCGAGCATGAACAGGGTCCGCTCGACGCGGCCGATTTACTGGAGTGCGAGGTCGAGCTGATTCTGCCGTTCGTAGGCGGCGAGCTTGCGCAGCATGGCCGAGGACAGGACGGTGCCGGCCTTGAGCGAGGCGACGAGCCGGACGACCTCGTCCTAATGATCGCGGGTCACGTCGACCTTCACCCGCTTATCCATGATCGATTTGAGCGACGGGTAGTGAGACACCGGTTCGAAGCTCGCGAGACGCCGATCGGGAAGTCGCGCAGGTGCGGTCAGAACCGATAGCCGAGCAGCCGGCAGAGCGCGAAAACGTGATCGGTCACGCCGCCAGTGTCGGTGTAATGCGTGTCGATCACGAGGCCTGTCCGTCTTGGAGCAGGCCGTCAAGGACGTAAGGCGCTTCGTGCGTCGCCGCCGAGATCACCTTCACTGTAAATAGGCGTCGGCCCGGGACCCTCGATCGGCGTGCAAAAGGGACCCCTTTGTGGCGCTGGCGGGCGTCGTCGCTGGGCACATTGTTCGCGCTGCTTGCGGCGTAGGGAGGGCGTAGCCGACCGGAGGCGCAAGCAGCGCGAACGGATCTCTATCTGGCGTCAGGTGCGGTTCTTGAAGCGCCAGCTGTCGCTGCCGGTCTCGACGATGGATCACCTTGTGGATCACCTTGCGCGACAACCGCAGGTCCCGCGCGATCTCCTTGATCGGCTTGCCACCGGCATGCTCACGCCGAATCCGTACCACCGTCTCCATGACCAACATCCCGATCTCGCCTCCCGGAAATCCAGGAAGCTCGCTAGACCACCGAAATGAGGGGTCCCCGTTCGCCGCCGACCACCCCGCTAAGGGGATCCCTTTTGCACGCCGATCCACAGCCCGGCCAACAGCTCGCGCAACTCGGCAAGCGTGATGTCTGGGTGCTTCGCCACCCCGCCCAGGATCACGTCGGCGTGCGCGTCTATCCGGTCTGATCGCCGGTCGCCGCCTTGCCGCCGGGGCTTCGCCGTGCGGGTCCGCCGGACCAGCGCGTGCCACCGGATCGCGCTCGACACGCTGACCCCGAACCGCGCCGCCGCCTGGCGTCGCGACAACCCGCCGTCGATCACCGCCACAACCCGCTCAGGAAGATCGATCGACAAAGCCTTGGTCATGCATGCCAGCCTCCCTCGCCAGCATGCAGCTTGAATCACATGGTCGACGCTTTGGGAATGCCCGGCGAGTCTGTCAGCTTGGAAGACGCTCTAGCTCGTCAAGCATACGCATATACGAGGCTCAAATGCCCGGAACAGTAATTAAGTAGCCACGCCGATTTCCACCACCAACAGGCGTTCGAGCCGCGTGCGTCGCGACATGAACGAACGGGTACTTACGACGGTTGCCGCCCAAAACGGTCAGGCTGGTTCCCCCATTCAGGGCACCGTCGCCGCCTTCGCGCGACTGGCCTTCCTCGTCGCAGCGGCTTTAATCCCACGCGCCTTTGCGGCCGCTGGCGAAATAGACACCGACTTCGACTTTGGGATGTGCACCTCGGCGTCGCCGTCGCCCTTGTGGGCCAGCTCAGCGTCGAAATCGCCGGCGTCGACGGCAGTGCGCATCGCGGTCAGGAACTCCTCGAACCGGTCGACAGGCATATGGTTGGTCGCAACGTCGTTGATGTCGAACGTGTTGCCACCGACCTTGACCGTCAGCGCGACGACGCCGTTCTTTAGTCGGTACCAACCGGTTGGCGTACCGGTCGATCCGGTATTGAACTGCGCCAGCGTCCGGTCGATTCCGCGGATGAGTGGGCGGCGCGCCTTGGCCGGGTCGGTGGCCTTGCGGTCGAACAGGTGCTTCAGCCCATTGTCGATGATGCCGAGATAATCCTTCAGCGCCATTTTGTTTCTCCGCTTGCTGTAATCGCGGTGTCATAGTCCGTAGTAGACTGGCAGACTAGGTCGACGCTTCAGCGTCGAGGCAGCTTCCGCGTTTCCTGAGGAGTAGCTCGACTTCGCAGCGCCCCCTCGATCAGCCCTTCGAGACGGATTACCCGATCACGGGTGTCAGACAGTTTATCGGTGAGTGCGCCTACCGACTCGTCGAGACGCGTGACACGATCCTCGAGCTTGATGACCTTGCCAACCGCATCGAGCAGGTCTCCCATCCAGGTCATCGGTCGGCGTTCGCCAAAGCGTCGAGGTCGAGCCGGACTCCATTGGCCTCCAGCTGCGCAAGAATTTCCTTACGCCGCTCGTCCTCCCGCACCGGATCGAGAAGCTGCTCGATCCGCCCAATCGTGCGGTCGAGCTTGATCGCCATGCGCTCGGCAGCGGCATTGACCTCAGTAGCTAAGCGACGCGCCGCGGCGATCTCCTCGGCCGTTGGCGCCTCGTCGACCTGGCGGACGGCCCGGCGGACGTATTCTGCCATCGTTAAGCCTGCAGCCGCGGCAGACCGCTTCCAATGCGCCTTCTCAGCAATATCGATCGTAATCAGGAATCCCGACGTGCGTGCCGAGCTGGTTGCTGCTGCGGATGCCACGATCCACCTCCTCGCATCGACCTATATAGGCGATATATAGACTCTCGCGGCGGGAGACAAGACGCCGGGATGAGCGACCTTCGAGGTTGCTACAACCGACTGACAACCCGGCCGGCCGCACCGCTCTCCGCAGCGAGGTTGCGGTTGTACAGCAACGGCATACGCGGTGTCTTCCACCGCAGCGCGTCCATAATTCCCGCGAGGTCCTCGCCGGCGCTGAACAGGTCTTGGGTCAGCCCGACCCGCGTCGAATGGGCCGACACCCCGGCAACCCAGGCGGCAAACTCCCGCGCATCAAGATCGGGCAGCGACCCGGCGGCGAACGCCCTCGCCATCGCCCGCCGGTACACCCCGGTGACCGACGCCGCCGTCAGCGCCTCGTCGCCGACAGTGTAGCGGGTATGCGCCGCGACCTCCGGAGCGTCGGGATGCTTGCCCATCCGCAGTTCGCCGCCGTCGACCCGCGCCCAGCGGGCACCGGCGACCGCAGCCCGAGCCGGCATGCGCCGGACGAACACCCGTCGGAACAACGGTCCCGCCGTAATCCCGGCCTCTTCAAGCCAAAGCCGCAACGTCCGCATCGAGCGTGGGGACAGATACGCTGTCGCCCCCTCCCCTTCCTGGTCGCTCTTAGTCCGGCGTACCATGATCAGCCCGGCATCGGCGTCGATCGCGGCGACGAGGTCCTCGACCGCGAGTGCAACCAGCTCAGCAGCACGGAGGCCGGTGTCGTAGGCGACCGACAGCAACGCAGCGTCGCGGAGCCCGACCGCCGAGGCGCCGCAGCCGTCGAGCATCGCCGCGAGCGAGACCCCTCGCGGGGTATCGACGCGAACATCCTTGACCGCGCCCTTGAACCTCAGCGGTCGCGCCTGCTTCTGGGCGGTTCCCCGCGCCCGTCGAACCGCCCGCAGTGTCAGCGTGACCAGCGGATCCCGTGTCGGGTCGGCCAGGCGCGAGAGAACATGAACACGCGAAATCGACGCCTTGTAGCGTGCCAGCGACGCCGGTGCCGCCCCCGCCGCATCGCGCGCCCGAAGATAGTCGGCGACCGCCGCCGCCGCCGCCGGCAGGGCGGGGACGCCGCGGCGTCGGCACCACGCCTCGAACGCGACGAAGTCGCTTGTCAGGGCCCGCAGCGAGTTCGGTGCCGCCGCTGCGGCAAAGGCGACAAGCAGATCGCCATCAATCGCCGGTTGCCATTCGACGAGCAGTCCCAACGGTTGGGCAGACGCGGCGACGTCGTGGCGTTGACCAGGCGCAGCGTCTTCGCGTCTATTGTCGACCTGACCTCCTGGGGGCTGCACAGTGCTCTCCCCGTCGACGGCCAGGCTGCGAGCAGCGGGAGTCGCCGCGGCCATCACCCGAGTTGCGCCCGGATGAGCGTCGCCAGGATAGGGACCTGGCCTCATGGATCAGAAGAGAGCAGCGGTCGCTCCGATGTCGACCCAAGGGCCCCGACCTCCGCCGGCCCACCCGGATTTGGCCGGGTCGCCCAGACCAACCACGCGCCGAGCGCAGGACCTTCGAGACCCCCGGCTTCGGGCCGCGCTGCTGCATCGAGGATTGCGCGCAGCTCGGCCTCAAGGCTCCGGGGATAGCGCTCGGCGCGCGCCTCCAGGACCCGCCTGGTTTCGTCCGAGAGGTTGCGGATGAGGACGGTCGCCACTGCCTGGATCCTCTGCTCTTCCGCGTGAACCTAATGTCTGACGCTATTCCTCCCGTAAAAGCGGCACAAGCGGCTTTCGTGATAACTGTAATTATCGCGTATCCTCGACTCGGGGACGCAGAGGGTATGAAAGCAAAGTGGCGTTAAGGTATCGCCAATGGTAGGCCGAAGGCGTGACCGATGCCCCCTCCCCTCCCCCGCGCCACGACCGCCTCGCGGCGCTGGTGGGCGCGGCCCACGCGATCGGCGCGCTCGACGGCGCTCTTGCCGCCTCGCCGGTCGCGCGGTTCTGGCGCGAGCGCGCCGCCATCGTCGGACTCGCGAATTGCTTCGCGCTAGCGGGTGTCTCACTGACCCCTGCCGAGTTTTTCAGAGGCGCAGTCGGGCTGGTCGAACCGGTGTTTTTTGCCGAACTCGACCGTTCGCTGGTCAGCGCGGTCGTCGCCGAATGCCTGCCCGACCTTGCCCCAAGATCGCTGACGGCGCAGCTGCTTGCTCGCCTGCTGAAGACATCCAGACTGCTGGTCGGCGACGAATGGTCTGCGGAGCGCCGCCCGATGACATCAACCCGAAGCGCGGCTGCCGACGTGCTCGCAGCCGCACCACAGACCCTTGGGTCTTCGGCTGTGGCTGATGTTGGTACGGGGCTACCCCGCCTCGCCGGTATCGTCACCGAGGCGCTGGCCGTCCTGCACGCCCAAGGCGAGCGCGACTGGCACGGTTGGCTGGTCGCCGCCAGGCTGCCGATGGTGCTCGCGCGCCTCGGCATCACTGCAACCCCCCTGCCCTGCCTGACCGGACTTGTGCGCGCGATGCGATACTCAACGGCGGGCTCGGCCGAGATCGAGGTGCTGCTGGCCCCGCGCCTTGGCGAGCAGGCTCGCGAGGGTCTGGCCCTACTGCGTCGGCTCGAAGCGTGTACCCAGGCCTGGCGCGGTCGCCTCGTCGGGCTGACGGGGCGCAGCCGGGCGGGACAGGCGGCAGGCGTGTTCCTGGTGTGGCCGGCGTTGACCCGGGCGCAGCTCGCGGCGGCGCTGGGGACTACCCAGGCGGGTGCGGGGAAGGTGCTTGAAGTGCTGATTGCGCGGGGGATTGTTGAACGCGTGGTGTTCGGCGGGGTGGGGTATTTTGTGGCTCGAGAGAGCCTTGGCGAGTTCAAGCTCGCAGCACGCCAAGGCCCGCAGGTTCGGATGCCGGTTATGAGCGCGGCACTCACCGAGTTTGATGCATCGATGGCGGCGTTTGATCTGCTTGGCATTGAGTTCGATACGGACGGTATTTGACCGGCTCGAAAGAACCGGGCGTACCAACATCAGCCCTATCCGAACGGCTTTGCCTCCGGGAACTCGGCGAGAATCGTCGCGATCGCCGCGAGCAGGTCGGCACGTGATGCTCCGCTCCCACCAACCATCTCGAGTTGGAGCCCGCGGCCGCGCTTCGCGGCGCGGATCATCGGTTTGTTCGCCGCACTCTTGATCACTTGCGCCGCTGTCTTAGCGCGCTTCGGCTGCTCCTCGCCGGCATGGAGCAGGTAGCGAACGACGTCCGCCGCACGAAGGGTTGTCTCACCGCCGCCACGCTGTTGGCGCGCGAGACCGGCCGCGGCCGCGAGTATCAGCTTGGCCTTCGGCGCGATCTTGAGCATCGGGGCGAGTTGCTTGGCATGCTCAACCCTGATCTCGCGCCGGTCGGCGAAGCAGTCGAGGATCGCCTCGGGCAGTCGCGCGAGTTCAAGCAACCGGCTCAGCCACGCCGTTGGAATGTTGAGCCGAGCCGCCATGTCGTTCTGTCGACCACCGTAGAACAGGTCGAGCGCCTTGCGATAGTCGCGCGCACGTTCGAGATCAGTGAGGTCGAGGCGCGCGCGGTTTTCGATGTCGGCGAGGCGAAATGCTTCCTCGTCAGTCAGGGCCCTGACTGTGACCAGGAACTCGAAATCGGGATAATTATGGCTGTTGAGAAAGCTGACCGTCCAGTGCCGCCGAACGCCCGCGATGATCTCAAAATCGTGGTCGGGATCGTCCTTGAGGCGCCGGACTATTGCCGGCAGGCGTTGCGCGCCTTCGGCCTTGAAGCTGGTGATCAGGTCGTCGCAACTCGCTTCGTCGAGCAGTGCGGCATCGCGGTTATGATGAACCCACGGCCGGCACCGGGCCGCATTGACCCACATCGTGCGATCAGTAACGAGCTTCCCGGTCGCGAGATCGCCCAGCGTCGTCGAGCGACTAGTCAATACGCTGTCGGTCGGCAGCGTTGGCCGCGTCGGCTTGATGGCGACCCCATTGTCATACCCGTCGACCAGCGCATCGCCGAAGCCGCGGTTGCCCCCCCTGCCCTTTTCCGCCATCTCAGCCTCCAAAAACTATGCGAGCACCGTCACTTGGTCGGCGATTGTCGATCGACAACCGGCTGCGATGTTTCTCCCAGTCGGCGCCGATACGCGACCCGACGGGGCAGGGGCGCCCCCCTTTCCGCGATGTCGAAAAGACGCTGTAGGACGCGTGTTTCCAGCCTACTTTCTGTGACTTACGCGGGAATTGACGATCGACAATCGTCATAGCAGGCCATCCTTCATCAGCGCGGCATGATGGCTCGGCCAAGTGCGGCGAATCTCAGTCTCAATCTCGAGGTTGACGGCATTGAGATGACCGACGCATCGGCTGTGGACCTCGTGACTGGTGATCGGCCGCTCGAGCTCGTAGACAGTGCTAAGCCGTGAGCTTGCATTGTCGATCTCGGCCGAGTCCTTTAGGCTCGACCGCAGCATTGCCGAGCCAAATAGTCGCTGCGCCATGCGGATGATCTCGCGGTGCATCGACTTATTGTCGTCGGCCTTGCTCGCCACAAGGCGGACGAAGTTATAGACCGGGCTGCGGCCACGTAGCGAGGCGAGCTGCTGCATCGTCGAAGCAAGCATGCTGAGGAAGGATGCGGTCGACGAGAAGTCGATCATACTCGGCGGCATTGGGATGACCATGGCATTGGCTGCTGTCAGAACCGAAAGCGAGATCATGCCGAGCGCTGGCGGCGGATCGAGAATAACGACGTCGAAATCGTCGGCAACAGTCTCGATCGCTTGGCCGATCTTATCGATGAATGCGTAGCCGTCGCGACCGTGCTGGGCGATGAATGCCGCGATCTCGTATTCTGCATTGTACAGCTTGAGATTGGCCGGCAGCAGCCACAGATTATCAAAGTGTGTCTTGCGCAGCAGCGGCTTGAGGCCAATCATCCCCTCATCGTGGAGATAGCCGTAAAGTGTCGCGTTCTCGTCGACGTCGCGATCCGGGACGAGGCCAAACATCATCGTCGTCGACGCCTGGCTGTCGCAGTCCATCAGCAAGACGCGGTAACCGCGGATCGCGAGATACTGGGCGAGGTGGACAGCAATCGTCGACTTGCCGACCCCGCCCTTGAAGTTTTGCACTGCAAGAATGGCAAGCGGATCGTTCGGACCGCGCCATGGCTGGGTCCCGAAGACCTGCCGCATATGGTTCAGATCGCCAAGCGTGTAGTTGACCCGGCGGTTGTTGGCGGACCGCTCGCGCGTCGGCAGGCGAAGCTCCTTCTCGGCCTCGCGGATCGCCGACGCCGTACGGCCAACAAGCTCGGCCGCCTTCGAAATCGCGAACCGCGGCGCCTGCTTCTCGCCTGTTTCCTTATCAACCCCCTGCTCTCGCAGTTGCTCGAGGACATGCTGCGCTTTATCGTAGAGCTCGGCGATCTCGTCGTGTCCGCTAAAGGCGGACGACTGCTTTGGCATGTTCCGGCCCCTTTTGGCACTTCTAAAGCCCGTATCGACATAAAAGCGCCAAGTCCACCGAATAGGCGAGCCGACCTCCAAACGATAGGCTGATCATAGTACGCCGTCTCGTCAAAAGAGGGCGGGGCAGATCGCTGATTGAGATCAACCCTTGCGAGGATATGGCAGCTGATCTGGGTACGGTGGGGGCTGATCACAGTACAATTCACAGGCATTCTACGCTGAAATAGGTTCGGCTTCGTCGAGTCGCGTAGCTGACGAAGGTACACACACCTATAGAGTCACTTCCGATAGAAAGACCGATAGGGCAGCAGAGGGGTCGAGTCGCAATCGATGCAAGTCGAGCGTACCAACTTCAGCCACGGATTTGGCACTCAAAACGCGCTTCTACGCTCGCAAGCACCAATTAGCTTGCATTTCTCTCGGTTGTACGTTTGGGTTCCGTATCTGGCAAAGGGCACGGGGCAGGGGGCTATGCAGTTCGAACTTCCAATTGGCCAGCGCTACGCCCGACAAGCGATTGTCACCCGCCCCGACGACCTTCGCCTCGAGGCCATCCGGGATGGCCATCTTCCGATCCTTGAGGCAATGCAGGCCGTCAACGATGCCGACCTCGTGCCCGCGTACCTGCATTCGGCGCTATGTGCCATGTCATTGCCGGCACGGCGACCGAAGGATGAAATGGCCCCGATCATCCGTGAGGACGGTCGTTACACACTGGCGATCACGCCCAAGCCCGTCCTGCGCCGCGAAGCTGGCGAAATGAAGATGACGAGTCTCGGCGTCCCGTTCGGCTCGTATCCCCGCGTTATTCTCATCTACATCATGTCGGAGGCGGTCCGCACCGGCTCGCGAAACGTTTATCTCGGCGGCTCGTTTGCCGAATGGTTGCGGCGGCTCGGCTACACCAACGCCAGCCACGGCAGCCGTGGAACCGCGAGTCTGTTGCGCGGACAGCTCGACCGACTTCTCGCCTGTGAATGGATGATCCGCTGGGATGATAGCGCCAGCGACGATGCCGCGTTCGCTGTTAAGGAAGTCAAGTTGGCAAACAAATATGCCGGCCTTCGCGGCAAGGATGGAAGCTTTATCAAGGAGATAGGCCTCGCCGACGGGTTCTTCACGCATCTTCGCGAACACGCCGTTCCTCTGAACGAGGCCGCCATTCGTGAGCTCAAGAACAATCCGACCGCTCTCGACCTGTATACCTATTTTGCCTACCGCCTCCAGCGCATCAATGGCGCGCGTCCGAGCATGCTGTCGTGGGCGCAATTGTCGACACACCTTGGCAGCTCGGCCGAGTCACCGCGCAAATTTCGCCAGTCGATCAGGCAAAGCTGGGACCTCGTCTCGGCAGTTTATCCTAACGCGCGAGTCGATCTCACCGGACCTGTAATTAAAATGTGGGAGTCACCGCCGCCGGTTGAAAAGCGGCTGATCGGCCCCCACCTCCACCTAGTACGTCCTGTCGAGCAACCCGCCGTGCCCTCACGCTCGGCAAAGACACACATCGATGAGCCAGATCAGCTTCCGGCTCCAGCCGAGGCCCGAAACGTCGGGGTTGCAGCTGAACGCTTTCCGAGAGGGTCGCTTTCGTTTGGCGATGCCGAAAAGCCATTTCGACTGCTTGCTCGTGAACATGGGGGAGGGTACGACATCGACAAGATCGCCGACGCCTACCGACTTCAGGTCGGTCCATCACTCGGAGCCGTCGTGGGCTCGCGGCTGCTGAAGTCCTTTCAAGCATTTTGCATCAGCTATGCCGCTCGGCGGGGACCGCTGTAGCGCTGTTACGAACCAAGTCTGAGCGCGGGCAAATCGGCTGCTTTCACGGTAAGGGGGGAAAACGGCCTGTCCGCTTTCGAGCAGAGCGCGAATCCTCTCGGACGTTCGTTCATTCCCTTTGAAAAACAGCCGGCGGTAGCGTCACTTCCCAAAACCGACTGGCCAACAGATCGATTTCGAAATTTTGCTTGGCACGAGCATTGCTGTGTGAGGGCGCGAACGCGCCCCCGATCCGGGTGCTGGCTGCGGTGCACTCCGCATTCAACGTCGGCCCGAATGGCTTCTCTCAGGGCCGGGCTTCGTGCTGCTGCAGGATGCCCGGGTGCCCAACCCGGACCGGATACCGCAGCTACGACGCGAGGTCGGCGACAGTTCGCCCGATCAGAGCCCGCGCTTGCTTCGACAGATCGAGCGTGTCGAAGGCGTTTTGGAGCGGCTTGGGACGGTCACTGATCGCGAGTACAGCAAGCGTGAGCGCGACATCCTCGAAGGACTGGCGTCGGTCGACGCCTTCGAGCAGGCGCATGTCAAGCTAGGAGAGATGCTCGGGTTCCACGCTGGGAAGCGTGAGTCCGACGCATCGCCCGACCCGTGGTGGGTGGCTGACGACCTCTGTTTCGTGTTCGAGGACCACGCCGACGCGACGAACGACGTCCTCGACGCGTCCAAGGCTCGTCAGGTCTTCTCGCACCCGAACTGGGTACGAGATCACGTCGCTCTGCCGGAGGGTGCGATCATTCTGCCGGTGCTCGTAACGCCGGTCACCAAGGCTAGGTCCGGTGCTGTGCCTCACCTTCACGAGGTCGCGTTGTGGACACTCGCGGAGTTTCGCGCATGGGCGAGCAAAGCGCTCGTCACGCTGCGCGAGCTGCGCCGAAGCTTCGGGCAATCGGGCGATCTTGTCTGGCGGGCGAATGCAGCGCAACGGTTCGAACAGGAGGGGCTGGGGGCTGACCAGCTGTAT
Organism: Lichenihabitans sp.; assembly: GCA_965214345.1. Taxonomy (GTDB): domain Bacteria; phylum Pseudomonadota; class Alphaproteobacteria; order Rhizobiales; family Beijerinckiaceae; genus Lichenihabitans. The sequence continues at coordinate 112,504 of CBDCBJ010000005.1, forward strand.
TACCGGCTGCGCAAGCGCATGGCGAGTGGGATATTGCAGAGCGTTCCCTAAGTGTCGCCGCTTGCGATCGTCCGATTTACAAGGTCGCTACGCTCGCGCGATGACACTCTCTTTGCCGATGGACACAGAGGCCTGGCGCTGCTCGCGCCGACTGTTGCTGGTTGGCGGTGCGGCACTGGTTGCCACGCCGGCGGCGGCAGGAAAGCTGACGGTCACGCCTCTTGTTGAAAGCCGCGACGAGGTGACGGTCAGCCTTAAAGACTTGTCGCCACGCTTTCTCGACTTCTATGCCGCCGCGCAGGGACTGGCCCCCGATGTGCGGTTTGCCGTCTGGCAGGACCGATACGGCTTTGCCGCGGTGCCGCCGACGCCGCAGGGCGATGCCGTGGCTCGCCGGCTATTGGACGCGGCGTGGCCTAAGTACGAGGCCGTTATTTCAACGATCCGGGCTGGTGCAAGCGCGATGCAGCCGCGCCCGCTCGATGTCGCGGTGCAGGTGGCGACGCTGCTCGAGGCACCACGACCGATCAGGATCGTTGTTGTCGCCTATGTCGGCGGCTTCGAGGTCAACGCTTTCACCGCGGGCAGTCCTGATGGCCCGGTGGTCGCACTGCCGATCGAAATGGAGCCGTCAGTCCGCGAACTAACCGCCCCCCACGAGATGACTCATGCCGTCCACATGATCGTCGGCCACCTGTCCCCGGGCTACGAACGCTCGCTAGGCCGCGTCATCTTCGAGGAAGGGCTCGCGATGCGGACGGTACAGCGCCTCAAGCCAGGGTTGCCCGATCATGCCTACGTGGGCGACCAATCCTGGTTCGATGCAGGAATAGCCAACCGGCGGGCGGTCCTCGCCGGACTGTTGCCCGACCTTAACCAGACCGACGGCGCAACGCTGTTCAAATACACGATGGGCAACGGCGCGACCGGACGCGAGCGCGAGGCGTATATCGCGGGGTGGATCGTGGTCGGGCAGTTGCTTCAGCAAGGCATGACGTTGCCCGCGCTCGCGCAGGTTGCCGAGCGCGACATGCCGCCTGTCGTGTCTAGGGCAATCCAGTCGCAGTCGTAGCGTTCCCGAGAAAGCGCGACCGAAGATTGTAGCCTCCGCTATGTGGCTGCCTTTGCCAACCGGCCATGCAGCTCGCAGTCAAAACAGATCGCGGACATCCAAATGAACGAACGTCGGGTTGTGGCGTGTCGGCAACCCAGCTTGAATGGCCGGGATTGGGGTCAAGTCGTCGACATCAGGGTCTAGTGACGTTCCGGTTTATTCAACCGCGTCGGCGACATCGCCCAGGCGGGCGGCGCTTCATCGCCAAGCTCCCACTGGTCCGGCAGGCTACCCGGCTGCCAATAACGCAACCGAAGCGCGTGTCTTAGCCACCAGGCGAACGGCATTTGCAGCGATGCGAGAATCAAGCCCCATACGGCGACCGGGTAGGCCCCGGCGTCTTGAAAGGGAACGAGCCGCACGACGACCGCCAAAGCGAACGCCAGGATGGCCGCGTATGCTGCGAGGAGGGTCATGCCGACATAGTAGAACAGGCAGATGGTCCAAAACCGCCGCGCTCGAAAGCCAGCAACAAGCGCAACCATCAGCACGAATGTCGATCCAAGGATCCAAGGTATCGCCGCGATCAGGACCGTCACGCCGTCAGGCAGCAAAGGTTGCGCCGTCAGGACCGCCGCCATCGGCACACCCGCAGTCAGGCCAAGCCAGCCAACGACGCCGAGCGACGTGCCGCTTGGGGCGAAGCCGGGCGGACGCTGCCGCGGGCCGCGCGCAGGCAATGCCTCTCCCGTCATTCAGGCGCGACCCGCGAGTGGCCGCTGACGCGCATTTCGAGGCGAATGTCTTTGGGCATTCCGCCTTCGGGGGCAAGCGACCTCCGGTATCGTTCGTCGCGCTCGCGCTGCCCAGCGGGCAGTGCCAGCGCGGGCGGAGCAGCCATAAGCAAGCCGGTGCTTCCGAGGCTCGCCCCGGGCACCACGGCTAGGTCCTTGGCAACGGTGAGCCGAATGCGCGCGTGCGCCTCCGCAGCTGCCCGCGCCTGCGCTTCGACCGCACGCTCAAACGCCGCCACCCTTCGGGTTCGTCGTTGAACAGGCCCGGGATGGCGCTCGGGATGCGCGATCTTGCCGACTCGTGCTCGCGCTGCTTCGGCGTTACGTGCTGCCTCGGCTGAGGCAGTCGTCGCCTCACGCGCTTCGTTGCCGAGCTTGCCGATTTCCCCCAGCGCGCGCACCCCACCGACCGCCACGTCGGGCAGCAGCATGACCGTTGCACCGATCCGCAGCCATTGCACCGTCGAGTTGTTTTCAATGCGCTCTGCCCGCGCCTCGTTGCCGGACACTTCGAAGCCGAAGACAGTCCCGTCAATACCTGCAAGGACCAGCGATCCGGTCAAGGCAGCGCCGCCCGTGATGACGCCCAAAGTGCCGATGATGACGGCACCGCCGGCAAGTTCAGGAAGCGCCGCAACGATAAAGATCGCACCCGCCACGACCCCAACAACGTCGAGCGCAACTCCGATGCCATCGGCCAACAACTTATGACGGATCAGAAACTGGTGAACTGGTAGCCAGATGTGGCGTTCAATCGCGCTGTCGACAGCCTGACCCATCGCGAGGTTCGCCTGCGACTCCTGAATTTGTGCTTCGCCACTGAGCTCCATCGCGTGCCAGAAGGCGGCCTTGAGTTTACCCCACGTACCACTTGGGCGGACTGGCGGCGGCGGCGGCGCTGCGACGTGCCGGGTCAAAACGTTCAGCCAAAGCCAGTCGCTTCCAGGCGCTGGCTTGCGGACAACGCTGATGCTCCGACCGTCCGAGAAGCTGATTCCACAGGCCAAACCGACACTGGCATCCGCGAATGCAGTCAGACGACGTCGGGCTTCCTCAAAATCAGCATAAGGGTACCAGAACCCGCCCATCCGTCGCTCTCACCCTATAGGAACGCCGCTCGACGGCTCGGTTCGTCGCCCCTGACCCTCGCTAATATCGGGTAGAGGGTCAAGCGAATCTGCCGGGTCGTGACGCTCCTCCGCCCGGATGGTTATGATCAATTGTGCGGAACGAGATGAACAGATGTCGGAGTTTGAGCGAGCAAAACGAGCGCCGACTGCCCCCTTATGGGTCCTTGCAACTGCGATCGCTTCGGTAAGCGACCCTTTCCCAGCCATTCGACCGCGATAGAGCGCAACTCAGACAGCGCACGTCAAACGCACGCGCGGCCTGCAGCCAGCCTATCGAATTATTGCTAAGGGCATTGCCTAACTATCGACCACCTGATAGTTAGCCATATGCCTCACCAAGCGCCTGACCTCGACCGCTTGTTCCATGCACTGGCGGACCCTGCCAGGCGAGCCATGGTCGAGCGGCTGAGCCGTGGCCCGGCACCCGTGAGTGAACTGGCCCGGCCGCTCCCCATGTCGCTGCCGTCCGCGATGCAGCATCTCGGCGTCTTGGAGGCGGCGGGGCTGGTGCGCTCGGAAAAGACCGGGCGAGTGCGGACCTGCTCGATCGAGACCGCGACGCTCAGCCTTGTGGAGCACTGGATCGACGCCCGGCGGCGGGAATGGGAACATCGCCTCGACCGCCTTGGCGAACATCTGAAATCCATAGGAAGTTAAGGAGATCAAAATGGCCCGATCGATTGACGCGGACAACGCGGCCACGTCGCAGCAACCGCAACCGCTTAGGATAACGCGTACCTTCTATGCTCGCCGTGAGACGGTTTTCAAGGCGTGGAGCACCGCCGACCATGTCAGGAACTGGTTCAGCCCGCAGACCTACAGCGTCGCCGACGCCAAGGTGGAGATGCGGGTCGGCGGCCCTTTCGAGGTTTGCATGCTCTCGCCGTCGGGGGAGAAGCACTGGACTCGCGGCACTTTTGTCGAAGTGACGCCCCACAGCCGTCTCGTGATCGATATGCGCGCCACCGATCTGCAAGGGCGGCCGCTCTTCCGCGCCTATACGGAAGTGACCTTCACCGACGCCCTGCCCGGCGGCACGACGATGGATGTCGTGCAGACGTACACTTTCATCGATCCGGCGATGGCCGCGCCGATGGTCGCCGGCGCGGCCGAGGGCTGGCGGACGACCCTCGACAAGCTCGAGCAGGAGGTGCTTCGCCTCTCGGGTGCCGTCGGCACGGACGTGCGATCGGTGGTACATGCCGTGTTTTATCTCGAACGCCGCTACGATGCGCCGGTCGAACGCGTCTGGCGGGCGCTGACCAACGAAGCGGCCAAAGCGAAGTGGTTCGGCGGCCCGCCTAGTCAGATCGAGCTGCTGGAACGCCACATGGATGTTCGCGACGGCGGCCGCGAACTGTCGAAGGGGCGCTTCAAGAGCGGCATGGTCTCGACGTTCGACGCCACCTACCACGATGTCGTCCGTCACAAACGGCTGGTCTACAGTTACGTCATGCACCTCGACGACAAGAAGATATCCGTCTCGCTGGCGACAATGCAGCTCAGCAGCGAAGACGGGGGGACGAGGCTGATGGTCACCGAACAGGGTGCGTTTCTCGACGGCTACGACGATGCCGGCTCGCGCAAGCATGGCACCGCCTATCTGCTCGATGCGCTCGGCGCATCGCTGACCGACTGAGCACCGCTGAAGATGGGAGAACAGTCGATCTAATCCTCACCACCTTTGCCCTGGCTTCGGCGATGTGTGGCTGATCAGCGGGTAAGGAGCGGCAGCGTACTTCGCATAGCGACAGGCGAGCCGGCTCGTCCGGAGCCTGCCCCATCGAACGTGAATGAACGTCCGGACCGGGGAGCGGCTGCGGCAGGGCTGAACGACCGCTTCTGGGTCTTCTTCGTTAGCGCGTGGTAATCGTCATTGTGCTCTTGGTTCGAGCAGCAACATCAAATCCGTGAAGATCTAGGAGCGATAGTTCCGCACAAGCAGGTGCTCGTCAGTTAGTCAGGAGTGGACTGGACCTGGCATGTGAAAGAGACGATGCCTCCGCCACGGTCATCCAGGAACGCAGTGATGTAGGGGCTCGTGCCGACCCGCCTGCTATAGTGGCGCATCTTATATTTTGTGAAAAGCAAACGATCCATCTTGAGGTCGGCGGCCTTGATGACCTGGGCCGCGGTGATGCCCTGGTCGAACGTCGTGACATACATCGCGTTGGCATCGCCGATAATCCCGTTCAGTTCCAAGGATCGGACGGGCAGGCTGAAGATCTTTGTGCCCGATGGCGCAGAAATCTTGCCCCCGGCGCTTTCGAGGTCGCCGTCGCGCCCCTCTCGCGTAAAGCCGAGCGATCTCAGCACCTTCAGATCCTGCGCCCGCGCCGCGCGGCCGTCGGGCGTGCTGTGATACCGGTTGGCCGACGCGACGGGGTCATTGTCGAACACGCACATGAACGCCTTGACATAGTTCGCCGGCAGAGCAGTGCCGGTCTGGGCCGGCTTGCCTGCACTGCTGCCGTTCGACCGCGGCTCGGTCGTCCCTGCCTCGGAAGCACGTATGACGCCCGCAATTGCAGAACGGGGCTCACTTAACGCCATGGCGGTAAGCGGCACCATGCACGAAGCCAGCGTTTTCATAAAGCCGCCCATCATCCCGAGAAGACCACGTCGACCCCGAACTTCTGCGACCGTCCGCTGCGGTTGAGCAGTTTGCGTACCTCTAGCGCGGTCGGCCAGAGATGTCGCGGCAGAAGGTCGTTGTTCGGATTCGTGCTCATGGTTGTTCGCAGGTCGGTGTCGCGGACGCCGCCACGGATATTGCCCTGCTTATCGGCAGGGATAAAGGCGCCCGGTCTTTGCAGGAACACGCCTTGGACGCCCTCTGGTCGGAAGTACATCACGCCGGCATGACTATACTCGTCGGGTAAGCCGATGCAGTGGCCGAACTCGTGGCTATACGTCCAATCGGGCGTGGTGGCGGCGATATGCATCTCGATCGGATTCGCGCCAACCCCGGCGCGGACAAACGGGGGCCGGTCGGTTCGTCCCGGAATGATCGGCAGGTCGTTCGGCGTCGGGTAGACATACATCACATAGTCGGCCCCGGTTGGGGTCCACAGGATCTGGAAGCCCACCCGCAACAGCCGTTCTTCTCCTAACGGGCGGCGACCAGTGGCATCGAAGGGCAGGGCCTTGATGGCTAACCGGTGCTGATTCCATAGAGCGTTGACGCGATCGACCAGCGTGTCCTTAGCTTTCTGGATTTCGCCAGAGGACACCGCGGAGCAGGCCTTGCGGCAAACTTCAGGGTCACCAAAACGCGTCGGCTCATGGTGGTCATCACGGCCAGCCCCGCGCGGTAACCTGGCGCATGAAGCGCCAAGCGGTTGGTTCCCGCCGTATCGGAAAAATAGCTGTAGTAGACACCCGAGCTGTTGGCCGTGGTGATCCGTCCGTGCGCCTCGAACCAGTGCACGTTGGCGTTCATCCTAGCGTCCTTGCTCCAGCGTGCGCTCGCATCGGCTGTTGAGCGTCGCCCTACAACGGCGAATTCAGATCGCCGTTCCTTGAACGCTCCTCAACGGCGGCGGAGCGACTAGCGTCGAGGTCATCGCCCCGACATCGCATGCCCATGCTAATCGACGTTCTGACCGCGCCGTGAGCAAGCCGCATTAACCAACGTCTGATTTTGGGCGGAGCTAATGTGAAGCTCAGTGACCGATAATGGGTCCTCATTGCAACCGTCGAAGCCTCCCCGACCGTGGACATTCGATGATCCGGCGACCATATTTCCGGCTGTTAGTGAACGGAATTGCGGGTCGTTTCGGCTGAAGGCGCTTGAAGGTCTTATGGCAAACGAATTTCTTCATGGCACAGTTCACGAGGCCCAAGAAGACCTGCAAGCCGCGTTGCGAGCGGATCTAAACGTGTTGGCGCTATGGGAAAACCTGACGCCTCTCGGGCGGAACGAGTTCATCTGCTGGGTCGACGATGCCAAGCAGGCCGCAACCCGTCGGCGGCGCATCGAGCGAGCCCGCGACGAATTGCTGGAAGGAAAGAAGCGACCGTGTTGCTGGGCGGGCTGCATCCACCGAACCGACAAAGGACCGAGCCGGTGGCAAAAGGCTGTCATGGTCGACGGTAATCGAAAGAACTTGCCCGCAAGCTGACGTTGTCTGCCGAAATATCATGCGTCGCTCAGCTGTCACCGTTCAGCATGGCATGGATCTTTGATACTGTGTTCATGTTTCGCGCTGTGCCAGATGTCATCGCCGGGAGCCTTAAGCGAGTGTCCGCCTGGCCGTCGGGGTAGTAGATGAAGAACCCGCGACGTCCGAGGCGGACCTGCTCGCGAGTCACGCCGCTCGCACCCTCCAATGGATCGCTTGGCAACAACAAATCCGAGAACAGCACCGTAAGGCGGCTACCCGGATGGTCTGAGAAGGGGTTGCCTTGAACCATGGCCCCGATTTCTACCGCCGAGCGTATGATGACGCCGACAGGCTTGCCGGCATATTGTTCAAGCCGAGCTTCAAGCTCGGCTTTGATGTCCCGCTCGGTTCGAGCGCTCCCGAAGACGACGTTGCCGCTCGCGATATACGTGCGGGGAGTGACGAAGCCCGCGTCTGTGCACATTGCGCGAAGGCTCTCCATCGGCAGCTTGCCTGTACCGCCGACATTCACCGCGCGAAGGAAGGCGACGTAGGTTTGCATCCGTGGCCCGCTACGCGTCAGCGGATGTCGCAGCAAGAGGCGTCAACACGCTGAACCAACGTCCGAGTTTGGCAGCGGGCCGGGGGCGTTGAACGTCCGGAACTGGGTCTTCACGATTCAGCCCCTACTTGAACGAAGAAGTCAGGCGCGGAGTCCGGCATTGCCGGTGCTTTGGCCTAGCGGACGGATGTCGCGAGCGTCGGGACCATTATAGCTGCTTAACAAATGCCATTTCAGACTAGCCGAATTTGGCAGGCGTTTAGACTACTCTATGTACGATCATCTGGGCTGCGGTCCGTGAGCGCGGCCAGCGCAGCCTGGATAGCTGGTGCTAGCGCCTCGTCGACGGGATAAGCGGCGCGAAGCGATGCTCTTATCGACGCGACCGAAGCGGTAAACCGGCAGCAACCGGCCCCGTTCCGTCGTGCATGGCCTACGTGAACATATGGCAGGTTTCAGTAGCGCAAAACGCGGGCGGGAATGGCTGCTCGTGGGTCTCTGCGGCCAATTAAATCTCGGTCTTCTCTGACAGCGCGAGGGCGTCCTCAACATCTACGCCGAGGTAGCGAACTGTGCTTTTAATTTTGGCATGAGCGAGGAGGATCTGGACGGCGCGCAGATTGCCTGTGGCCTTGTAGATGATGGAGGCCTTGGTGCGGCGTAGCGAGTGTGTGCCGTACTCCTCTGCCTGCAGGCCGATTCCCGTCACCCATTCACGTAGGAGCCGCGCATATTGGCGGGTGCTCATATGATCCATGTAGTTGTTTCGGCTGGGGAAGAGATAATCGTTGAGAGTGCCGCCTCGCCGCTCAAGCCAGGCGAGCAATGTTTTCCGAGCTGGTTCGACGATTTCAAACTGCACCGGTCGCTTCGTCTTCTGCTGTATCACGACCGCGCGATCGCGGATGTGACCACCGGCGACGATGTCGCCGATACGGATCTTGACGACGTCGCAGCCTCGAAGTTTGCTGTCGATCGCGAGATCGAACAGGGCCCGGTCACGCAAGCGTCGATGATGGTCGAGCCAAAAACGTATCGCCCATACCTGTTGCGGCTTGAGCGCGCGTTTTGCTCCCAGTAGCCGACCTTCGTTCCACGGACGCAGTTCGTGGAACGCCGGATTAAGTGACGAGTGGCCCACAGCCCCGTCTCCGCACCGCGCAATCAATTTTGTATGCACCGAAAAAACTAACAAAACCTGTCGTCTACTTGCAGTGTGTAGCCGCTACGCAGGACGGGATGAAGGTCCGGCTTCGGCAGCGCGCTCAATAGGCGGAACTAAGCGTGATTAATGTCCTCCCGGGCTTCTCGAAGGTCAGAGGCTATGTTCGTGCGTCCTCAGAGGAACGACGCCCGACAGCATTGTACGAGTTCCCTAATACGGTCGCAGCAACTCTAGGCAGCGACCGTTATCGAGCGTCGCCGCCGCGCCGCCACGCCGACGACCGCAAAGCCGGTGACCAGGAGGGCCCAGCTCGCCGGCTCCGGCGTTCCCGTCGTCAGCGAATAGCTGCCCAGCGCGAACTGCTCGCCCGGGGCGGAATTGGTTCCGACGATGCCTAGATAGAAGGCGCGGACCCTGGTCGCGTCGAAATACGGCTGAAAGTTGATCGGGATATAGACGTCGAACGGGCCGCCGCCGACCGGCGCGCCGGAATTTACCGCGCTGTCGATGTAGTAGCCGCCTGGCGAAAAGGCGGTGAAGAACTCGGCGTTGAGGTTCAGCCCTTCGGCGAGGCGAAGGAAGTGGAGGTCGACGAAACGGTACGGTGACACGTCGACGATGCCGCCGACCGGGGCAACCGAAAACTGGATCCCCGGGGTCGCCCCGCCGGTCGCCGCGAAGGTCAGCGCGCCGCCGCCGCTGGTGATGGTGTTGACCGTGCTCTCGTCGGCATCGTTGGTGACGGCATAGAGCCGCCGGGGGTTGGGCACGGCTTCGGTGGTATCGACGACCACGCCGGACCCGACATGGGCGTAAGTGTTGGCCGGAATCGGGGTGCTGAAATCGTCGATCACGTACCTCGCGGCAAGGGCCGGCTGACCGGCGAACAGGCCGGCGGTGACGACGGCGGCAAGCGGAAATTGCGTGGTGAGACGGGACATAATCAGCTCCTGTTCAGTTGGCGATCGGGATCAAAGCTCTCGCGTCAGCGCTAGCCCGGGGCTCCCACCCCGCGCGGCGCTCTCAAGAAGCCAAGCAGTCGCGATGGCGACCGCGGCGGCGGTGATAACACTGATCATGCCGGTCCTCCCCATCCTCTGCCGAGCTTCTCTCGATCAGCAACACGCTGTCCGGCCTCGCTTCCGGACACGATCCGTGAAATATTTCGCTGGCCGGGGCCAGGGAGCACGACGTGGAGTTGTCGGCGGCGCAGTGGGACGAGGCCAAGTCGCTGTTCGACGCCGCACTCGACTGGCCGATTGCCGATCGCGCCGGACGCATCGCTGCCGGCACCCGCGACCCGGCGGTCGTCGCCGAGGTCGAAAGCCTGCTCGCCGCCGCGGCCGCGACGCAAAGCTTCTTCGACCGGCGTCCTCGCCTCGCGGCCCAAACGCTTTCGCCCGAGCTTCCTGCCGGCACCCGCGTCGGCTCGTGGCAGGTCGTTCGGCCGATCGGTCAGGGCGGGATGAGCACGGTCTACGAGGCGGCGCGCGCCGAGGGCGGCTTTGCCCAGCGCGCCGCGCTCAAGATCATCGCGATCGACGCCTCGGCCTATCTCGACCCCTTCGAGGACGAGCGCGCGATCGTAGCCCGGCTCGAACACCCCGGCATCGCGCGGCTGTACGACGGCGGCCTCGACGACGACGGCCATCCGTTCATGGCGATGGAATTCGTCGACGGCGTGCCCATCGTCGACTTCGCCCGCGGCCTACCGCTGGCGCGGCGGCTGCAGCTGTTCCTCGAAGTGTGCGACGCAGTCGCCCACGCCCACCGCAACCTCGTCGTCCACCTCGACATCAAGCCGAGCAACGTTCTCGTCACCGACCGCGGGGAGGTCCGTCTGCTCGACTTCGGTGCGGCGCGGGCGCTGACCGCGGGGCTGCCGGCGGGGGCGGCGACACCGATGCTGACCCCGGTCTATGCCGCCCCCGAGCAGTTCGCCCACGAACCGGTGACGACCGCGACCGACGTCTATGCCCTCGGCGTCCTCCTCCACCAGCTGGTCACGGGAATGCTGCCGACCGCCACCGCCGCGTCGGTGGCACTCGATGCGGGCGGCCCGCCGCCGCGGCCCGCCACCGATGCCGGCCATCGCCGCGAACTGCGCGGCGACCTTGCCGCCATCGTGGCGACGGCGCTCCAGTGCGATCCGGCCGCCCGCTATGCCAACGCCGATGCGCTGGCGACCGATCTCCGCAGCCATCTGCGCGGAGAGCCTATCGCGGTCCGGCGCGACCAGCGGCTCTACGTCGCGGGCCGGCTGCTGTACCGCTTCCGCTGGGTCGCGATCGCCGGCGCGCTGGTCGTCGTCGCGCTCGCCGTCGGGATCGTCGCCACCGGCATCGAGGCGCGCCGCGCGATCGCTGAGCGCGATCACTTCGAGGCCGAGGTCGCGCGGACCGACGCGGCGATGGATTACTTCGCCCTGATGTTCCACACCGCCGCCGCTGCGGGCGGCGATGCGCCGGTAACGGCGGAACAGGTCCTGCAGAAGAGCGTCGCCAACCTCGACCGCAGCTTTGCCGGCGATCCGGCGAAATACGGCCGCGTCGTCGAATTACTCGCCAACCTCTACTCCGAGATGACCGACGAGTCGGCCGGCGTCGCGCTCGAGGCGCGCTATCTGGCCTCGGCGGCGGCGCGCGCCGATCCGGCGACCGCCCAGCGCGTCCGGCTGATGCTCGCCCAGTCGCGCCTGCGCTCGGGCGACATCGACGCGGCCGCGCGCGACCTCGCGGTGGCGCAGTCGTGGTGGGCGCAACAGGGGCCTCGCTATGGCGGCGAACTCGCCCGCAGCCGCATCGTCGAAGGCCAGATCGTCAAGGCCCGGCACGACATTCCCGGCGCGATCGCGGTCCTTCGCCTCGGCCTGACGGAGGCAGCCGCGCCCGCCGCCGGAGTGCCGCCCGAAGACGTCTCAAACCTGAAGAACAGCCTCGCCCTCGCGCTTATGGCCAACGGCGAGTATGATGCGGCCGACGGATTGATGGCCGAGGTCCGCGCCTACCGCGAGCGGCAGGGCCGAACCGACGACAATCTCCTGACAGCGATCCAAAATCAGGGCGCGATCGCTTTGGCGCGGGGCGACCTGCCGCGCGCGGTCTACCTGCTGCGCCAGTCGATCGACACGCGCAGGGCGGTGATGGGGCCGTCGGGAGCGCTCGCTGCCGCCGAACTCAATCTCGCGCGTGCGCTTTTGCTCGATGGCCATGCGTCGGACGCGGCAGCGGTGGCGCGCGACGCGACCGACCTCGCGTTGCGCTACACCGGTCCGAAAAGCGTCCTGACGGTGGGCGGACGCATCCTGCTGGCGGCGGCGGCAGTCGAGAGCCGGGATTCGGCCGCGGCGTCGCTCGTCGCCGCCGCGATGTCCTCGTCTGCCGGCAAATCCGATCCGTCGCGAGCGCTGGCGCTGGCCAGCGAAGCGGAATTGCGCGCGACGGCAGGGAAGCCGACCGAGGCCTCGACCGATCTACGCCTCGCCGACGCTGTAATGGAGGGGAGCGGCCGGCCCGGGTTGCTCGCCCGGCCGGTCTACAACCACGTGCGGACGCGGGCGCTCAGTCGGTAAGCTCGCGGAACAGCCAGGCCTTGGCCTTGACCCAGTCGCGGCGCACCGTCCGCTCGTTGACCTTGAGCGCCTCGGCGGTCTCGCCGTCAGTGTAGCCGGCGAAGTAGCGACACTCGACGACCGACGCGAGGCGAGGGTCGATCCCGGCGAGCCGGTCGACCGCCTTGTTCAGCTCCACCAGGGTCTCGTCGGGCATTTCGCCGGCGACCAGTGCCTGCTCGGTGAACAGGGTCAAACCGCCGACCGGATTGCGCTTCATCCGCAGGCGCGCCCGCGCCGCACTGATGAGAATATGGCGCATGGCCTGCGCCGCGGCGCACAGGAAGTGCGCGCGGTCGGCCCAGCCGTCGTGCGCGTTGAGCTTGAGCCACGCTTCGTGGACCAGCGACGTGGTCTGGTGGTCGAGCGGCCGTCCGAAGCGATACCGTTCGCGCCGGGCGAGCCGGCGAAGCTCGGGATAGAGCGCATCGAAGCGCCACTCGCCGAGCGTGGGCTGAGGAGCATCCACGGAAGCCATCGATACGCTTGATCGCACATAGGCGCTTGAACGAGAAGGCGTTCGTTGCGCAACGGGGCGATGCCGGCATGGAATATTTTCCGCGTGTAGGATGTCCGGATGTCGTTGGCGACGGCGTGTTTCATCGCAGGCAGTCGGTATGGGGTCGGGTGATGAAGGTAGTTCGCGCAGCGGTGATTCTGACGGCGCTCGCCGCATTTTCGTCTGCCACGGCCGGGCCGACACTATACGCGGCGGACAACCTGACTAATGACGTCCTGAGCGGCGTCGTCTTTCTCGACAAGACGACCCTCGCCAACACCGGCTCGGTCATCACCGAGACACCGGTGACCGGCGTTGCGAGCGACGGCACCAGCGTTTACGTCAGTCAGCCCGACGGCATCTCGCGCTATGATAGTGCGGGCACCCGGCAGGGCCAGTATGCCAACATCGGCATCGATCGATTCAGCGACCTCGCGCTGTTCGTCCACACGCTCTACGCCGCCGACAACCGGACCAATGGCGTGCTCAGCGGTGTGGTCACGATCGATGCCACGTCGCTGACCGAGACGTCGTCGTTCCTGACGTCGGGCCACGTCGTCGGTCTCGCCACAGACGGCACCGACATCTTCACCAGCCTGCCCGACGGCATCTCGGAATACGGGCTCGATGGCACCCTGATCCGCAGCTTTGGCAACGTCGGCATCGACGACTTCGGCGCGCCGTCGTTCGCGGGCGGCATCCTCTACGCCGCCGACAACCTGACCAACGGGGCACTCAGCGGCGTCGTCATGTTCGATGGATTGCTGAACAACGTCGGGTCGTTCCTATCGACGGGGCATGTTGCCGGGCTCGCCAGCGACGGCACCAGCGTCTTCGCCAGCCTGCCCGACGGCATCACCCGATACGACACCGCCGGCAACGTCACCGGCACCTTCGCCAACGTTGGGATCGACGGCTTCGGTGCGCTGGCGCTCGCCTCGCCTGGCGCTACCGTCCCCGAGCCGGCGACTTGGACGATGTTGCTAGTCGGCTTCGGCGCAGTTGGGTGGGCTGCTCGACGCCGTGGCGTCGAATTGGTTGCGAACCGATAGCGTCACAATCCGTCGCCGACCTGCTCGACCCGCGTTAGATTTCCGCTAATAAGCCTAGGCTGGCCAACCCCTGAAGACACTGCTTTTCGGGTATCATGGCTCTGAGCCAACGAACTGCAAGATCGCAACCTGACGCTCGGCGGCCGAACTGCGACATGATCTACGTGTGGCTCGACGAGGCGGTCGACGCCGCGCGCGGCCAGACAGCGGTGGAGATCGTCGTCGCGGAGCAGGCGCGGGCATTTGGCTGACAGCAGGGCAGGGGGGCTCAATCAGCGCATGATGGCCGCGAAATCGGCGCTCGAGCCGATCGACCTCCGCGATCGGCTGGCCCATATCGACCGGATGCGGGCCGAGCTGCAGAAGCTCAACGCCGAGACGCTGAAGGTCCTTCAGAACACTACCCTCGCCAGGCCGCAGCTGCTGTTCCACGGTGCGCTCACGATGGCTGCCATGATCGGGACCGTCGCCGTGATCGTGAAGCTGTTTTACTGAGCCCAGGGTCGCCGTCGGCGGACCCTACAGGAACCTCGTCACGACTGCGGGGTCTCGAACCCGATGCACAAAGCGGCGTTGCGATTTGAAGTAAGGGACACACACCACGCTATGAATAGCGGTCTTGTTCCAATCAAAAGCATGTGTTTTTACAACGCTGTAGCAGCGTAGCAATAATGCTACGCCGGTCGTCAAAGCTGCCTTCTGGCGTGTAATCCTGCCGCTACGGGCGTTACAGACTGCATCGCCGCGGAGCAACCAGCTGACTGCGAGCGAGGATAGTTGACTGGCTAGCAACGCCACGAGACCGCTGCCGACGCCCGCCTCGCGGGTACCTAACTCTGCGGCGGTGGTGTCACCCGCAGGCGTCGATCGAGGAAGTAGAGGAGCAGCGCCGCACCGGCAACCGCAGCAGCGGCGAATGCTGCCATGCTCAGATGGTGTCGTCCAGGCCCAATCGCGGCAAACAACCCAACGGCGAGTAGCGCCAAGGTCAGCACCACGAGCGGGACGACGACGCGTCGGTTGCGAAACCGTACATCGCCCTGTGACGCGTGCTGAGCAAGCCGGGTGTTCCAGTCCTTGTCCTTGCGCTTCATGCCGGCTTCCCCTTGCTGATCGCGCGAAGCGTCTGGCGCAGTTGTTTCCGGTTTGCTTCCTCGTCGGCCGGATCGTCATCGAACAGTCCGCGGATCAGCTCGGCTCTGACGTGAGGCTGGAAATCGCAACCGACCTGAGCGCAGGCGAGGTCGACGTCCCGGCTGATACGGTCGAACCGGTCCCAGTCGGTCTGCCCGTAGCGGGCTCGGGGGGATAGATCCTCACCCAACACCACCCATTCGGGGTCTACATCATAGAATTGCCGCAGCTTCGCGAGCACGCCGATCGGCGGCTCAGCCGCATTTTGCTCCCAGTTGATGAGCGCGCGCCGCGAGTAGCCCAGCACTTCGGCGAAGCGATCTAGCGACAATCCGGCTTTCTGCCGAACAGCCCGGATACGTTCACCGATGGAATGCGCGGAGGACAACTGGACACACCATTGGTGCATGATTATGCACTGTACATGCTTCCTGTTGGTCTAGCTGACCAAGATCGGCGGCACAATCCGGCGACGTCGGCCCGTCCCGGAGGGGGAGGACGTTTTCGTGGTACAGGTAAACCCGCGAGTATCAGCGGAGCTTGATGCGGCGCTCACCCAGTGGGCGGTGGACGACAAGCAGTCGCGTCCCGAGCTAATCCGTCAGATTCTCGCCGAAGCGGTCGACGCCCGACGCGAAGGCAGGGCCACGTTCAGTCGGCCCGAGTTGCCAACGCCGGCCGACCTGCAGCATCTGACCGCCAAGGTCGACACCATGGTGACCGAGCTTGACCGGGTTTTGCGGCAGCACGGAAAACGTGAAGCCGAGCTGGCCCGTAGCGCCAAGGCCGACGCGGTCGGTATCAGCGAGGCGCGGACCGCGATCGTCACCCAGCTCACGACCGAGTTCCGTCAGGCTTACAATGCTGGTCAGGTGGGATTTGACACCGTCGCGACGGCGCTGATCGCGGCATTGACCGCATCGCCGGCGTTCGGAGCGCTTTTCCCCATCCTGCAGCGGATCGAACGGGACCCGCGGGTCGACGCGATCGGCCAGCGCCAGCTCGAGCAGGGCGGGCTCCTGAAAGCCCACACCGCGGCCATCGCCAGCTGGGTCAAGCAGCCGAGAACCCATGTCACCTACTCCATCTGGAATGAACATTGGTCGGGCCGGACTATGGGAGGACTCCTCCTGGCCGGGTGGGTCGCCAGTATTGCTATCTTCTTTGTGCTGGCGATGATCCTGCCGAGCTCGTGGCTTGCAGTACGCTCAGCAAATACGCTGCTCGGTGGTGGCGACCAGGCAGTCTGTGCGCTGGTCAACTACCGCATGGCGACCGATCGCTGCCGGACGGAACTCGATGGCGAGCGGCCCGGTGTCGTCGTCAGGGCAAAGCCTGCCGCGCTGGCCCGCCACCAGTGATCTCGGTCAGCGCTGTCGGATCGGCCGGCGACGCGGCCGGCTATTATGCCCGCGACAACTATTACACCGCCGACCAGGCCGAGAATGCGAGCGGATGGGCCGGCGCCGGCGCCGCCGAGCTGGGCCTCGAGGGCGCAATCGACGCCGACCAGTTCGCGCAGATCCTTGCCGGCGACCTGCCCGACGGAAGCCAACTGGATGCGAAGCGCGGCGAGCATCGCCCCGGGTGGGATCTGACGATGTCCGCCCCTAAATCGCTGTCGATCCTGGCGCTGGTCGGCGGCGATGCGCGACTGGTGACAGCGGTGCGCGAGGCGGCGGCGGCGACCCTTGGCTGGGCCGAGCGTAATCTCGCTGAGGCGCGGGTGTGGAACGGGCAAAGCCAAGTGCCGGAGCGAACGGGCAAGTTTGTCGCCGCGACCTTCCTCCACGACGTCAACCGCAACGGCGAGCCGCAGCTGCACGTCCATAGCGTCATCGCCAACGCGACGCAGACGGCCGACGGCAAGTGGCGGGCGCTGCGTTCCGATGCGCTGTACGACCGCCAGCATGTCATGGGCGCGGTGTTCGCCTCGACCCTGCGCGCCCGGGTCGAGGCGCTCGGCTACGCGACCGTTCCCGCGCAAAACCCCCGCGACGGCGCGTTCGACATCGCCGGCGTGCCGCGCGCGGTGATCGAGGCGTTCTCGACCCGCTCCGCCGAAATCGGCACGCATCTCGAGGCGCGCGGGAGGGAAGGCACGGCGCGCGAGCGCGAGCTCGCGGCGCTCGCCACGCGCAGCGCCAAGACACCCGAGCTCGCGCCGGAAGTGCGCGACAGCCGGTGGCAGGCGGTGGCTGCCGGCCAGGGGTTCGATGCGGGCAGACTGGTCGCGGCCGCGCGTGCCCGGTCGGATCGTGCGCAGACCGTGTGGACGCAGGTCGTGCGCGGTGTGCGGGGGGCAGGGGAGCGAGGGCTGCCGATCGCCGGCCGCATGGGGCTGACGCCGCGCGACGGCGACCCGCTGGTGCCCGAGCGGCTCGGCCGCCTCGACCCCCGTGCCTTCGCCGCGGCGCAGGCGGTCGCGTCGGCGGTCCGCGACCTTGGCGAGAACGAAGCGGCGTTCGACCGGCTCGACCTGATCCGCGCCGCGCTCGAGCGCGGCGGTCCCGTGACCGTGGCCGACGTCGAGGCGCGGCTCGCGCTGCTCGAGGCGAGGGGGCTGCTGCTCGGCGACGGCGACCGCATGCTGACCACCGACAGCGCGGTCCGGCTCGAGCAGGGATATCTTGCTGCGATCGAGGCGGGGCGGGGTCAGTCGGCGCCGATCGTGCCTGCAACCGAAGCTGCCGCGCGCGCTCAGGAAGCGGCGCGTGAGCTCGGACTGCGCCGCCTCAACCCCGGCCAGCAGACAGCCGCGGTGCTGATGCTGTCGTCACGTGACCGGGTGATCAACATCCAGGGCGGTCCCGGCCGCGGCAAATCGACTGCGCTCGCCCCGGTCACCGCGATCGCGAAGGCCGAGGGCAGGCAGGTCATCGGACTGGCCATCGCCAACAAGAAGGCGAACGAGCTCGGCCGCGAGACCGGCGCCGAACCGAGCACGATCGCGCGGTTCCTTGCTCGCCATGAGCGCGTGATCGACGGTACCGCGCGCGCCGCGCAGGTCGCGCGGGTGACCGCCGAACTCGGCGGTGCCGTCATCATCGTCGAAGAGGCGAGTCAGGTTGGAACGCGCGACATGGCGCGCCTCGTCCGGCTCGCCGGCCTCGCCGGTGCCGCGCGTCTGATCCAGACCGGCGACGTGCGCCAGCTAGGAGCGATCGATGCCGGCAAGCCGTTCGAGCTCAGCCAGCGCGCAGGGCATGCCACCGCCCATATCACCGAGAACCTGCGGTCACGGTCCGACACGATGAAAGCGGTGGTCACAGCCCTCGACGGCAACGATCTGGCCACCGTGTTCGACCTGCTGAAGCCAAACACCACCGAAGTGCCAGGCGAGCAGGTCGCTGGCACAGCGGCCGCGCGATGGGCGGCGCTGCCCAAGGCCGAGCGCGACACGACACTGCTGCTGACCGCCGGGAGGGCGATGCGCGCCGAGGCCAACCTCGCGGTGCAGGCGCAGCTCAAAGCGACCGGAGAGATCGGGCCGTCGGGGGTACGCGTCGATGTCCTCGACCGGGTCAACGTAACGCGCGAAGGCGCGCGGCGGCTGAAAGGATATCAGCCCGGGCGTGTCGTCGAGATCCGCACCGACCTGCCCAGTCAGGGACTCACGCGGGGTGACCGCGGCGTGGTGACGGGCGTCGACGGCGACCGGGGCCGTCTGGCGCTGCGCGGCGGCGGCGAGCGCCTGTTCCGGCCCGACGCCCTTCCCAAGAATCTCAGGCACGACGCGGTGTCGATTTACCAGGTCAGGCCGGTCGAGCTGCATGCCGGCGACCGGGTCCGCTGGACCGACACGGATCGCCAGCGCGAGCTCAACAATGCTGACCTCGCGCGGATCGAGGCGGTGGGGAAAGGCGGGCTGACGATTTCCTCGCTCGCCGATGGTACGGTCCACCAGCTTAAGGCAGGTGACCGCATGCTCGAGCGGCTGGACCTCGCCTATGCGATCAACGTCCACGTCGCGCAGGGCGTGACGACCGACCACGGCATCCTCGCACTGCGTTCGACCGAGCGGAAGCTGCTCAGCGAGCGCTCGTTTCTCGTGGCGCTGACGCGGGTCGCGGACAGGGTCGCCCTGATTGTCGACGACGGACGCAGGGTCGAGCATGGGGTGTCGCGCAATGCGGGCGACAAGACCTCGGCGATGGAGGTCGCCGACGGGATGGCAGGGACACGGACGATACTGCCATCGTTCGAGCGAACGTCTCAGGCATCGGCAGAGAAGCAGGAAAGCAATGTGCCGGAACGCTACCGTGCACGCGACGGCCAGGCGATCGGTCGCGATATCAGCCACGCGGTGGATGTCGCCGTCGCGCGCACACCTGACCGGCAACCGGATTTTGGGCTGTAAGGCGTCGGTGTGTCGACGGCGATGGGGCGGCGAAAGAACGTGGTACCCGGCACCATATGGAATCGACTGACAGCCTGTGGCGATCTCAAGGATCGGAAGACACAGCGCGGATTGCGAGACGCGCGGGCAACTTCCCGATCTACCCGATCAGCAACGTTCCATCGGGCTCGCGGTAAACTATGTTCGGCCACCTGAAGTGCTCGCTCCATCGTGATCATCCCATCGTGGAAATGACTACCAAGACCCGAAAATCGCATCAAGATTGAGTTAGAGCCCTTCTTCCACGCCGATCCACAGGTGACGCCAAGGTTGAACGATTGTGTCGGTTCACGATCATCCGGGCTATGGGCCCGAGCGCGAGCGCGTCCGGCAACAGCGGCAGGAGCAGGGCAGAGGGCGGGGCTGTGAGGCCCACAGTGTGTAGCCCTTCCCATATTGGGAAATTTCGTTTGCTTCCCAATATGGGAAACGCTAGTCTTGGTTGATGCGGATCATCGCCCGAAACACGATGGTGGCGTTCTGGGCGGAGCATCCGGAGACGGAGGCGTCGCTACGACACTGGCACGAAGCTGCGGCGGCTGCGGATTGGCAGAGCCCGCTCGATGTTGTGGGCGACTTTTCCAAGGCGAAATCGCTCAACGGCGAGCGGGTGCGGTTCGAGGTGGCGGGGGGCGACTACCGCATGGTGGTGGCGTTCGATTGGCGGCGCAGCATCGCGTTCATCAAGTTCATCGGCACGCACGCCGCCTATGACCGGATCGACGCGCTGACCGTCAGTGTGTTTTGACTTGAGGCCAAGGAGGCAGGAATGCAGATCAAACCTATCCGCACCGACGCCGACCATGAGGCGGCGCTTCGCGAGATTGAGGCGCTATGGGGCGCGGAGGATGGCACCGAGGCGAGCGACCGGCTCGACGTGCTGGTGACACTGGCCGAAGCCTATGAGAGCCGCCGCTGGCCGATCGCGCCGCTCGACCCGGTGCAGGCCATAGAGGCCGCAATGGCGATGAACGGCTATAGTCGTGCCGAGCTGGCGGCGCTGATCGGGCAGCCGCGCGCGGCCGAGGTACTTGCTCGCAAGCGCGCGCTCAGCCTCTCGATGATCCGCAAGATCGCCAGCGCTTGGCGCGTGCCGGAACGCGTGCTGGTGCAAGAATATGCACTGGCACGGTAAGGTACCTCGCTTATGCAACAAGGCTTCTCGCCTTGGCGGGCGAGGCAGACGCTCATCATCCGCACCAGCTCGCGGGTCGTCGGCGCGTTCTCCCAGCGGCTCATCGTCGGTTGGCTGGCCAGGCCGATGGCACCGCCGGGCAACTTGCCCGCCGCCAGCTTGAAGCCTAGGTCGTGGACGACACGGCTTTGATCACGGGATCGACAATGCATCCGGCCAAGCGCCCGGTAATGCCCATCGCGCGCTCGGCCTGCCCCATCTGCAGCAGCAGCACGCCGCCATCCGACGTCAGCCGCCTGCCATCGAACGTCGCCGTCACTTTCTTGCGGCAAATCGCTGGGAATCCCAAGCCGGCGCTATCCTCAGCCATGGCAGGCGTGGCACTTTCCGTCCGGTGTTTGGGAGTAGCCTAAGCACCCGTTCTCTACGCCAAATCAGCAAGTTAAGTTACGTTCGCCAACCCGAAACAGCCCGCCCAGTGAATAATCCGGGTTAAGTCGGATGGACTCTACGGGTCGATCTTCTCGCCTCGGCGCCCGATGAACCCAACGGTCAAGATGCCGCCGTGATCTTCAGTGAACGCGACCACGTCGCCGAAGTCGCGCTTGCGGAACGACCGTAGGACCAGATCCAAGGGATAATCGCCCATCCTCATCTCAGGATCGCCGAGTGGCCGACCGCGCAGCCTGTTCATCAAGCCTCGCGCGCCAGGTAAGTGCGAACTGACATAGCCGGCGAGACGGCCGCGCAAGGTTGCCTTGATGCCTGTCGAGATATGGATCATCGCTCCACCGCCGGCCTCGACCCGGTCGAGCAACTTGTCTATGAGTAGAAGCCCGCGCGACGGATCGACGTGCTGAAGAACAATATAGGTCAGAACGAAGCTAAACTTGCCCGTTGCAGCGGTAAGATCATCGTCGGATAGATAGTACCTGATGTTTGGCTTTGCGGCAGCATGCGAAAGCATCGACTTCGATATGTCCAAGCCGACCACTTCGTTGAAGTGACGCCCCAACGCCTGGGTCAGGCGGCCGACGCCGCACCCGAAGTCAAGGGCCCTCTGGCGTGGGATCGGACCGAAAGAGTGCTCCAAGCGATCAAGAATCGAGTCGACGAGCACGTCACCACTCTTGAAAAAGTCTTCGCGGTGATCGTCGAGAGAGGCTCGGCGGAAGCGGTTATCGGTCAAGACGCCATAGAACGGGTCGGTCGCGCCCCACTGTTCCCAATCGCGGTCGGTCTGATGCATAGCTTGGCATATCCCGTTGACGAAGGCACCGCAACGCAGCTTGCACAAGCGCCGACTCACCTTGTTTCGCAAAGAAGTCCGCCGTAACAGCTTGATCGGCGATCGGCATAGTCGAACACGTCGAGCCGGGGGAGTTGTCCATGCGCGTTGGCGTTGACGCATCGCCACTTAGATCACCCGTCACCGGGGTCGGAAACTACATTCTGGCGCTACTTCAGGCCATGATGCGAGCGCGCGCCGATCTCGAGTTCATCCTGTACAGCAATGCTGCGATTATCGACGAAGCTGCCGCTATCGGTCAAGTTCGGATTAGCCCGGGACGACGCCTGCCAGGACCGATTTGGATGGATGCGAGACTGCGCCCGGCGCTCTCGCGCGACAGTCTTGATGTGATGTGGTTCACGAACGGCTTCATGCCGTTCCTGATGCCCAAGAACATCCCAACCGTCCTGACAGTCCACGATCTTGCCTACAGACTTGCCTCGAGCACCATGCGGCCGGTAGCTCGCACATGGCGAGGAATTATGCAGCCTCATGCGGTGCGGACCACATCTCGACTGATAGCTGTTTCCGAAGCGACTGCAATCGATGTTCTTCGTCTAAACGGTAGGCAAGTGGATGCGGTCATCAATCCACTCGTGATGCCAATCTATAGGCAGAATGACGCATTGGGTTTGTCAAAGATTAAGGAGAAATATAGTTTACCGGATCATTTCGTTTTTTCTATTGGCACACAAGAGCCACGCAAGAACCTTGTTGCATTAATTAGAGCATATTTGAAGGTCGCCGCCAACAATCCGACAATACCGCTTCTTGTTTTGGCGGGAGGCGTTGGCTGGCGAGACTCGGCCATCCGTGAGGCAGTCAAGGAAGGCGAGCGGCTCAAGGTTGTGCGCTCCTTCGGGTACCTTGACCAGGCAGACCTTCCCTACCTATACGAGCTCGCAGACCTGTTTGTAATGGCCTCGACTTACGAGGGGTTTGGCATGCCGGTGCTTGAGGCGCAGCGGTGCGGCACTCCGGTTGCGATCTCCGACATTTCGTCCCTCAGAGAGGCCGCGGGGCAAGTCGCCATCACCTTTGAGCCAACGGTAGAAGGCATCGCCAAGATCCTTAGTGCCTGGGCGCAAGGCAGGATTACGGCTCCGATCAGACCAAGGGCCTCGCTGACGGACCAATCGCCCGCTGCTTCCAAGGCCATGCTGGCTCAGCTAGAAGCCGCTTGCGACAAGCGCTCCTAAAGTCGACTTCTGAGTCGTCTGAACTTTTTGGGATTCCCGATTGAACTGATTTCTGGTTCATCCTGCGGCTGGTTTGCCTTGAGCTCAGATGTTGTTGCCCCTAAAGGTCGATGTCACGGCGGCAACGACGTCGCCGCCGCTGGGCGGCCTTGGCGAGCGTCTCGAGCACATCGGCGATCCGCAGCAGGCGTTCGCGGCCGCCCTCGGCCGACGCGGCGATCGTCGCCTCGATCCGCTTGCGTGCCCGCAGATTGGCGCGCGCGACGAGGGACCGAAACATGGCAATGGCGGCATCGGTCGATGTCGCTTCGAGTTCCCGCACAGTGGCGATCAGGGTCGCGTAGCGCCGGGGTGCGGCCATCTGCTGGAAAGCCTGGGCGGTATAGCGGATCCCTTCCCGCGCCATCTGGGCAAGCCGGGGATGATAGGCCGCCGGCACCGTCAGCGCGACGGCACCGGTCGCGCGCGTAAGTTCGAGCTTGTCGAGGATGTCGGCCAGCGAGCGGCTGCCGGCTCGCGGAGCCACGAAAGGCGGCTTTTGCGTGAATGCTCCTTTTCCGAGAGCAGCGCGTCGAAGCGCACCCGCTGGTGGGCGGAGAGCAGTCGATCGACGTCGGCGATCACTTGCCGGTCGGCCGCGTGCATCGCCTCCGCGGCCATGCGCTCGACGACCGTGACGCCGGGTATGACGATGCGCCCAGCCCGTAGCCCGTCGATCAGGCGTTCGATCAGGATGCGATCGTCGACCAGACCGATGGCGGCGTCGACGAGACCGCTGGCGACCTCTTTCCGAAGCGGATGTGTCAGCTCGCGAAAGCCGTGCCGCCGCTTGATCAGCGCGAGCTGCTCGTACCGCGTCGGTCCACGCCGGGCGAACGCGGCGAGGATATCGGCATCAACGCCGATCTGCTCGGCGATGTGGTCAAGCATGATCGCAGGCAACGTCTCGCCGCGGCGGAGGTATCGCCCGGGATACCGCAGGCAGCAGAGCTGCAGCGACGACGGCCACTGCTATATTGGCAGGCCTGTCAGGCTTGTTGCCGTGGCGGACTACCGCCAACATGTATGTTCGCGCGCACGAAAAATTGCGTGACGTTATCGTGCTTTATGATGGCGACACGACCTTCACCATCCAGCATGTTGTTGATGCTGCACGTGAAGCGGCGGCAGAACTGAATCAGGTTCACGTGAGCAAGGTTGGCGGGCCAACGGGATGATTCAGCCCGCCTACCTTCCTTCGGTCTCCGCCTTCCCTTCGATTATCGCCACAGCTGGCCTCCAGGCGCAGCTCCGTTTTCTCGAGTTCTTCGCCGCCAATATCCGGAATCCTCACACTCGCCGCGCCTATGCCCGCGCGACGGGTGAGTTTTTGGGCTGGTGCGAGGCGCACGGCGTGACGTCGATCGCGGCGGTACAGCCGCTCCACGTCGCCAGCTACATCGAGGAGCTGACCCGCGAACGCAGCGCGCCGACGGCCAAGCAGCGCCTTGCCGGCATTCGTCACCTGTTAGACTGGCTGGTGATCGGTCAGATCGTGCCGACCAACCCAGCGGCGTCGGTCCGCGGCCCGTCGCATAGCGTCCGGCGCGGCAAGACGCCGGTGCTGGATCCGCACGAGGCGCGGCGGCTGCTCGACGCAATTTACGTCACGACACCGATCGGCCTGCGCGACCGGGCGCTGATCGGTTTGATGGCTTATTCGTTCGCGCGGGTCGGCGCCTCGCTGGCGATGAAGGTCGAGGACGTCTTCATCCAAAACCGGCGCCTGTGGGTCCGGCTTCACGAGAAAGGCGGCAAGCGGCATGAGATGCCCTGCCACCACAACCTTGAAGAGTATCTGACCGCCTATCTCGACGGCTGCGAGCTGCGTGACGACCGCAAGGGGCCGCTGTTCCGCACGATCAGCCGC
This sequence comes from Lichenihabitans sp., assembly GCA_965214345.1. Lineage (GTDB taxonomy): Bacteria > Pseudomonadota > Alphaproteobacteria > Rhizobiales > Beijerinckiaceae > Lichenihabitans. The sequence continues at coordinate 137,543 of CBDCBJ010000005.1, forward strand.
GGCACCCACCGGCTGAGCACGACCCCCCTGCCCCAAGCGAGCGCGTTTCAGATGGTCCGCCGGCGCGCTGCGGCGGCCGACATCGAGACGGCGATCGGCAATCACTCGTTCCGGGCGACGGGCATCACTGCCTATCTTAAGAACGGCGGCACCCTCGAACGGGCTGCCACGATGGCAAATCACGCGTCAACCCGAACGACCCAGCTCTACGATCGGCGTAGCGATGACGTCAGCCTGGATGAAGTTGAGCGGGTTCTAATCTGATCGGCGGCGCTTTTCCAACCGAGGAGGATATCGCCAGAATATCTACTCCACCCGCCTTGAGGGCCAACACGACACAGACAAGCGCAATGGTATATAGTAGAGCCGAGAGCATATTCAGTAGCACAGTCCTAACAGCGCCACCCTTCAGTGCTTCCTTTAAGATATTAGGTCTAGCTTCATCTATAGCGCCGGACGCGAATTCCGCCAGTGCAGAGGCGGCAGCGTCAGTTGCGTTTTGCAATAGTTGCGGTGTCCACGTGCTGGCATATCCTAAAAGTTCATTTCCATTAGGAGAACGAGCCGTGGATCCTTCAAATGAGCAAATCCATCCACGCTTTGATGTTTTATAGATGCCATACGCGACCAGAGCGGGCTGGTTCGAACCCCGCCAGCGTCAAGCCGAGCAGGCGTATCCCCTAATCGACCGGAAACATTCGACGGAGCAGGGTGGTGCTAATCTTCGTGTCCTCATCGCCGATAGCGATGGCAGTGTCTAGATTGCTGCTCGGCTATTGATGCAGAACTAGGCGTCTTTAATCCTGAACCAAGACACTGACTGTGATAACAAGACACTCCCAATAAATGTTTCTTCTTCAGATAGTCTAGATCAAACCCGAGCGCGTCGCGTGAAGCTATAGACTTGCTGGCCAATACATTCGGGTGGGATTGGCGACAAGTACTTTAAGCTGAAGTTCTTCGGTCGGCATCAGCCGTGGTACAGCGCCGACCAGCGCGCCATCGTCGGGAATGTTCGCCTCCATGTTCGGGTGCGGCCAGTCGGTACCCCACAACACCCGGTCGGAAAGCGTTCGACGACCGGGCGGACCACGGCGACGAAATCGTCGTACGGCGGTCCCGCCGACAGCCGGCCGCTTCCGACACCTTCGCCCACAGGTGCGGATAAGCGTCGAGCAGCGCGACGAAGGCGCTGATCTCGGCCCCGCCCGGTCCCTGCGCGATGTCGGGCCGCCCCATAGGGTCGACGACGACGATCGTCGGAATCGCGGCGAGGAACGGCGTCAGCTCGGCGAGCAGGTCGGCTTCGAAATAGGCCACGGTATGCCAGCCGAGCGGCGCGATCCGCTGGGCGAGCGCGAGGAACGCGTCTTTCGGCGCGTGGTCGACAAGCCGCTTGAGGAAGTTGAACCGCACGCCGCGTATGCCGCCGGCGTGGGGCCGCGCGAGTTCGGCGTCGTCGATCACCGGGTCGACGAGCGCGACGCCGCGCGCGGTGCCGTTCGACTTGGCGATGCCGGCGAGCGTCGAGGCGTTGTCGGTGCCGTGGCAACTCGCCTGGACGATGACGTTGCGCGCGAAGCCGAGCCGGTCGCTCAGCGCGAACAGCATCTCGGGCGTCGCGTCCTGCGGCAGGTATTTCGCCTTGGCGCTGGAGGGAAATTCGGCTTCGGGGCCTAAGAGATGGACGTGCGGGTCGACCGCGTCCGGCGGCGGCGTCCAAGTGGGACGCGACGGCGCGTCGCTCCACGACTTGACCCTCATGCGAACACCTTCCCGTCCATCAGCTTCCGCGCGGTGCGGAGCACGGCGGCGGCGACGACCGCACCCGCCGCATCGACCTCGACGACGCAACTCGTCTCGCCGCTCGGATGCTCGACCGACAGTGTCTTGCGCGCGCCGGGCGGGATCACCGCGAGCCGACCCGCCGGGGTGTCGGCGAGCAGGCACGCGGTCGCGACGCTGACCGCGCCGAGGACGCCGATCGAGGCGTGCGCGCGGATCGGGATGAAGCTGCGGACGGTGATCGCGCCGCCGTGCCGCGGGGCGGCGACGAGCATCATCTTCGGCACCGACGCCTTGGCGACGTCGCCGAGGTTCATCAGCGGCCCGGCCAGCAACCGGATCGCCTCGATCCGCGCCTTGACGGCCATCGCTACGTCGAGTTCCTTGCGGCTCTCATAGCCGGTCGCGCCGACGTCGGCGGCGGCGAGAACGACACACGGCATGCCGTTGTTGATCAGTGTGCACTCGACGCCGTCGATCGTGTCGACCGCGTTGCCCGTCGGCAGCAACGTGCCGCACGTCGATCCGGCGGTCTCGGTGAACTCGAGCGGGATCGCCGCCGCCGTCCCCGGCACGCCGTCGATCCGCGCGTCGCCGTCATAGGTGACGACGCCGCCCGGGGTCGCGACGGTCGCGACCGCGACCTGCCCCGTGTTGACCATGTAGATCGCGACCCGCGTCGCCTCGCTCGCCGCCGCGACGAGACCGCGCTCGATCGCGAACGGCCCGACCCCGGCGAGCAGGTTGCCGCAGTTCTGCGCGTCGGTGACGATCGGCTGGTCGACGAACACCTGGAGGAACAGGTAATCGACGTCGACCCCCGGGCGCGCCGAGCGCGCCACGACGGCGACCTTGCTGGTCAGCGGGTCGGCCCCGCCGATCCCGTCGATCTGGCGCGGATCGGGCGACCCCATCATCCGCAGCAGGAAGGCGTCGCGCGCGGCGGCGTCGGCGGGCAGGTCGTCGGCGAGGAAATAGGCCCCCTTCGACGTCCCACCGCGCATCACCATGCACCGGACGCCGTCAGACATAGGTCAGGCCGAGCGCCGCGAGCTTGTCGCGCATGCCGTAGATGTCGAGGCCGAGCTCGCCGGCGGCGAGGCGGACGCGCTTCGATTCCTCATTGTCCTCCCGGGCCTTGGCCGCCGCCGCCACGGCGTCGGCGCGGAGGCGCGGGACGACGCAAACCCCGTCCTCGTCGGCGACGATGACGTCGCCGGGCTGGATCGCCGCGCCGGCACAGACGATCGGCACGTTGACCGAGCCGAGCGTCGCCTTGACCGTGCCCTGCGCGAAGATCGACTTCGACCAGACCGGGAAGCCCATCGCGGTCAGGTCGCGGACGTCGCGGACGCCGGCGTCGATCACCAGTCCCCGGCAGCCGCGCGCCATCGCCGACGTCGCCAGCAGGTCGCCGAAATAACCGTCTTCACAGGGACTTGTCGGAGCGAGGATGAGGATGTCGCCGGGTTGCAGCAGCTCGATCGCGACGTGGAGCATCCAGTTGTCGCCCGGCGGCGCGCTAATCGTCACCGCCGATCCGGCGATGCGTGCGCCGCGGTAGATCGGCCGCAACGCGCTCTCCAGCAGGCCGGTGCGGCCCTGCGCCTCGTGGACCGTGGCGACGCCGGCGGCGGCAAGGCCGGCGATCGTCGCGGCGGCGGCGCGTTCGATGTGGCGGACCGCCGTTGCCATGGTGTCTCCCCTTTGCCCCGCCGATGCGCGCGACGCCGCGAGCGGGGAAGTCACAACTCGTCCGGCGGCATAACTTCGTGCTAAGATCGTACCGTGCAGGCGACCGATCTCAACCTCCGTCATCTCGGCGCCTTTACCGCAATCGTCCGACTGGGCAGCGTCGGCGCGGCGGCGGCGGAGGCGAGCCTGACGCAGCCGGCGGTGACGCAGGGGCTCGCCAAGCTCGAGCGCCAGCTCGGCGCGGCGCTGTTCGAACGCGGGCCGCGCGGCATGGTCGCGACCCCCCTCGCGGCGACATTCGCGCCGCGTGTCGAGGCGGCGCTCGCGCTGATCGCCTCATCGCGCGTGACGATGGCGCAGCTCGGGGCCCTCGTCGCCGTCGCGCGGGACGGCAGCTATGCCGTCGCCGGGGTGACGACCGGCCTCGCCGCACCGTCGCTCCATCGCGCCGTCCGCGACCTGTCGCTCGCCCTCGGCCGGACGCTCGTCGCGCGCAGCGGGCGCGGGCTGGTCCTGACCGACGCCGGGGGGCGCATCGCGCGGGGCTTCCGTCTCGCGCTCGCCGAACTGACCGCCGGCCTCGCCGAGGTCGCCGCGCTGACCGGGCGTCCCGGTGGGCGGATCGCGATCGGCGCGATGCCGCTCGTCCGCGCGCGGCTGCTCCCCTCGACGGTCGCCACCTTTCACAAGCTCCATCCCGCGACCGAGATCGTGATCGCCGAGGGGTCGCACGCCGAACTGATCGAGCCGCTGCGCGATGGCGACCTCGACGTGCTGATCGGCGCGCTGCGCGATCCGTTGCCGGGCCCCGACGTCGTGCAGCTGCCATTGTTCGCCGACCGGCCGGTGGTCATCGCCCGTGCTGGGCATCCGCTCGCCGGATCGACGTCCGACGCCGCCGCCCTTGCCGCCTTCGGCTGGATCGTGCCGGCGCGTGGGACGCCGCTGCGGGCGATGTGGGCGGCGTCGTTCGCCGCCGCCGGGGTCGCCGCGCCACCAGTGCCGATCGAATGCGGCTCGGTCATCACCATTCGCGGGCTGCTCCTCGACAGCGATTTCCTGACGCTGCTGTCGCCCGACCAAGTCGCGATCGAGCTCGGCGCCGGGTTGCTGACGCAGGTCGGCGCTCTGCCGTCTGACCAGGTCCGGACGATCGGACTGACGGTCCGCCGCGACTGGACGCCGACCGGCGACCAGCGCGCATTCATAGACCTCGCGCGGACGATCGCCGCCGACCTCTACCGGCCTTAGCATATTCTTATAGACGGCACCGATTGCGATTAGTGTGATCGGCGACTTCGCGGCAGGCAGAGAAATGGCTTTCGCGCTTTCCCTGATCGGCTTCGGCGAGGCGGCGCAGGCGTTCGCCGCCGGGGCCGACTGGATTGGCGCTGGCTACGACATCGCAGATCGCACCGCTGAGCTTGAGCATCACGGCATCGACGCTGCGCGGACCCCCCGCGGTGCCGTGCACCGCGCGGCCGCGGTGCTCAATCTCGTCACGCCGGGCGCGTCGCTCGACGCGGCGAAGGCGGCGGCCGCGCATCTTGCCGCCGGTGCCCTGTGGCTTGATCTGACCTCGGTCGCGCCGGCGACAAAGCGCGCTGCGGCGGCGGTGATCTCGGCGGCGGGCGGGCGTTATGTCGACGCGGCGATCATGGCACCGGTCCACCCGCGGCGGCGCGAGGTGCCGATCCTGCTCGCCGGGCCATATGCCGACGCCGGCCATGCGGCCCTCGCGGCGGCGGGGTTCGGCACCCTGCGGATCGTCGCCGGGCCGGTCGGCACGGCGGCGGCGATCAAGATGATCCGCTCGGTGATGGTCAAGGGGATCGAGGCGCTGACCGCCGAATGCTGCATCGCTGCCGACCGCGCCGGGGTGCTCGACGAGGTGCTCGGCTCGCTAGGAGCCGACTGGGCGGGCAAGGCCAATTACAATCTTGAGCGGATGCTGGTCCACGGCGGCCGCCGGGCGGACGAGCTCGGCGAAGTCGCCGCGACGCTCGCCGACCTCGGCGTCGATCCAGCGATGACGCGCGCGGCGGCGGGCTGGCACCGGCAGCTTGGGGCCGGCACGGCGCCCGACGGGCTGGCGGCGAAGCTGGCGCTGATCACTCCCGATCGCGAGGCGGAGACCGCATGACCCTGATCATCGACTGCCACGGCCATTTCACCACCGCCCCGCCCGCGCACGACGCGTGGCGGCAGGCGCAGGTCGCCGCGTTCAAGGCGGGCATCCCCGCCCCGCCCTATCCGGCGATCAGCGACGACGAGCTGCGCGCGTCGGTCGAGGCGAACCAGCTCCGCCTGCTCCGCGAGCGCGGCGCCGACATGACGATCTTCTCGCCCCGCGCGTCGACGATGGCGCCGCATATCGGCGATGCCGGGGTCAGTCTCGCGTGGTCCGTCGCGTGCAACGACCTGATCGCCCGCGTCGTCGGGCTCTATCCCAACGTCTTCATCGCCGTCTGCCAGCTGCCTCAGTCGCCGCATGCCGACCTGACCGCGAGCATTGCCGAGCTCGAACGCTGTGTCGGCATGGGCTTCGTTGGGTGCAACCTCAACCCCGACCCCGGCGGCGGGCACTTCGCGTCGCCGCCGCTGACCGATCGCAGCTGGTATCCGTTCTACGAGAAGATGGTCGAGCTCGACGTACCGGCGATGGTCCACGTCTCGGGGTCGTGCAACCCGGGACTCCATGCGACCGGGGCCTATTACCTCGCCGCCGACACGATCGCCTTCATGCAGTTCCTCGAGGGCGACCTGTTCGCCGATTTCCCGACGTTGCGCTTCATCATCCCGCATGGCGGCGGCGCTGTGCCGTATCACTGGGGCCGATATCGCGGGCTCGCCGACATGCTCAAGAAGCCGCGCCTCGCCGATCATCTCATGAAGAACGTGTTCTTCGACACGTGCGTCTACCACCAGCCGGGCATCGACCTGCTGTTCGAGGTGATTGATCCGGCGAACATCCTGTTCGGCAGCGAGATGGTCGGCGCGGTGCGCGGCATCGATCCGACGACGGGGTTCTATTTCGACGACACCAAGCGGTATGTCGAAGCGCTCGGCCTCGATGACGCCACCCGCCACGCGGTGTTCGAGGGCAACGCGCGGCGGGTGTTTCCCCGCCTCGACGCGCAGCTGACGGCGAGGGGCAAGTGACCGACGTCGCCGCCCTGCTCGCCGCGATCGAGGATATTCCCGGCACCCGCGTGTTCACCGCCGCGCGCAGCCGCAAGGGGTACCACCTCAACCAGTTCTGCATGAGCCTGATGACCGCCGCCAACCGCGCCCGGTTCAAGGCCGGCGAGGCGGCGTATCTCGACGCATGGGCGATGACGCCGGCGCAGAAGGCGGCGGTGCTGGCGCGCGATTACAATGCGGCGATCGACGAGGGCGGCAACATCTATTTCCTCGCCAAGCTGTTCTCGACCGACGGGCAGAGTTTCGTGCAGGCGGTCAGCACGATGACCGGCGCCAGCGTCGCCGAGCATACTGCGATGATGATCGCCGGCGGACGTTCGGTCGAGGGACTGCGTTCGAAGCGCGAGGCGGCGCTCGCCGAAGTCGCGGCGGAGGCAGGCGACATCCTGCCCGCGAGCCGGAACTGATGGCCCGCCTAACCGCCGGCGTCGCGTCGAGCCATATCCCGGCGATCGGGGCGGCGCTCGACAACTGCAAGACCGCCGAGCCGTACTGGGCCCCGGTGTTCGCCGGGTTCGACTGGACAAAGGCGTGGATCGCCGCCGCTAAGCCCGACGTCGTCATCCTCGTCTACAACGACCACGCCAGCGCGTTCAGCCTTGAGATGATCCCGACCTTCGCGATCGGCTGCGCCGACTCGTTCGCGCCGGCCGACGAGGGGTGGGGGCCGCGCCCGGTGCCGATCGTCGAAGGCCATGCTGACCTCGCGTGGCACATCGCCCAGTCGTGCATCCTCGACGAGTTCGACCTGACGATCGTCATACCGTCGACCTGTTCGCCTGCCAGGCGGGCCCGATCGTCGCGGCGAACGCGCTCGCCGGGCCGCTTCACCCCGAGCTCGGCATCGCCATGGACTTGTCGATCCAGCTGAAGTCGGTCAGCGGCGCGCTCTGCACCCTGTCGCTAAGCTTCAACAACGACGGGCCGCTCGGGACCTTCTTCCGCTACATCGGCGACACCGGCACGTGGATCGCGCGCTACGACGACCTCGTCACCGGGCGCGAGGAGCCGGTCGACGTCAGCCGCGTCGCGGTATCGACCAACGGGATCGAGCTGCAGGACCGCGAATTCGTCGCCGCGATCCGCGACGGCCGCGAGCCCGAAAGCAGCGTGCGCCAGGCCCTCCCGTGCTACCGGGTGCTCGACGCGCTCGAAAAACAGCTGGCGTGAAAACCTAGGTCGCGATCGTCGGGGCCGGCCGGCCGGGCTGCTACTCGGCCACGCGCTGCGGCAGGCAGGGATCGGCGTCGTCGTCGAACGGACGACGCAGGCGCGCGTCGAGGCGCGCATCCGCGCCCGAATCCTCGAGACGACGATGACCGACCTGCTCGCCCGCCTCGGCCTCGACGCACGGTGCAACGCCGAAGGCCTGATCCACGATGGCCTGACGCTGGTCAGCCCTCGCTAATGCCCGAGGCCGACACATGAACCAGCGGCCGCTTTCGAGACGCTGAGAAGACGGCGTGAATGACTGCCTATGGGTCAGGCCGGCTACTTAGGAGATGCTGAACCCGGCTGCGCGCACGATTGCCGGTGCGTTCGGGCCGATGATGACGTGCCATGTCCTAAACTCAGTTCGCACCGCACCGCGACCCGCGGCTGCGACAGCAGCGGCATCGACCTGCGCTTCGTCACGAATCGACACGATAATACGGCTGGAGATGGCGCGCATGGCCGCGACGTTGGCCGCGCCGCCGAGCGCAGCGAGCAACAACGCAGCATCGCCAGTGCCGGCAGCAGCCGCCTCCCGCAGCGAGCGCGCCAGCGAGTCCGCGGTCGGCCCGACGATGACCTGCAGGCCATCGGCCGACGGGCGCAGGACGCCGCGGGCACCCAACCGTTTCAACACCGCCTCGTCGATCGCCCTCTGGTCGCGCACAATCAGGCGCAGGCGGGTCGTGCACGCGTCGATCGTCACCAGGTTCGCAGCCCCGCCGAGGGCCGCGATCATCGCCGCCGCATGGCCCCCGGCGGCTACGGCCTGTGTGACGTCGGCGGCGACGATATCGCGCCCCGGCGTCCGCAGGTCGAAGCGGACGATGACCCAGCGGAACACCGTGTAATAGACCGCCGCATAGACAAGGCCGACCGGCACGAGCAGTAGCGGCCGCGTCGCCCGCCCGTAGTTGAGCCCATAGTCGAGCAGCCCGGCGGAGAAGCCGAAGCCGAGCTTCACGCCGAGCAGGTCCATGATGACCATCGCGGCGCCGGTGAGGACCGCGTGCAGCACGAACAGCACCGGCGCGAGGAACATGAAGGTGAACTCGATCGGCTCGGTGACCCCGGTCAGCATCGCTGTCAGTGCCAGCGACAGGAACAGGCCGCCGACCTGAGCCCGGCGCGCGGGGGCGACGGCGTGGTACATCGCGAGACACGCCGCTGGCAGCCCGAAGATCATCACCGGGAAGAAGCCCGCCATGAACTTACCCGCAGCCGGATCGCCGGCGAAGAAGCGATTGAGGTCGCCGGTCGCGCCGTGGAAGTTGCCGAGAATGAACCAGACGATGTTGTTGAGGATGTGGTGCAGCCCGGTCACCAGCAGCAGCCGGTTGAGCAGACCATAAGCGAACAGCCCCGCCGGGCCGGCGGCGGCGACGCCCCGGCTCAGATCGTCGATGCCCCGGTCGAGCGTGGTGAAGCCGAGGCCGAAGACGACCGCAAGGCCGACGCCGGCGAGGCCGCTGACGATCGGGACGAAGCGGCGGCCCCCGAAAAAGGCGAGATACTCGGGAAGCCGGATTGTGCCGAAATGGTTATACGCATGGCCGGCGATAACCCCCGACAAAATGCCCAACGGTACGCTGAGCTTGGCCAGCGCCGCGGCCCGGAACGCGGACACGGCGAGCGGTCGCGCGGCGTCGCTCATGCCAATGAGGGCCGTGGCGGGCACCGTGATCAGCGCTTCGGCACCGTGGGTCGCGACGAGGAACCCTACGACCCCGGCCAATCCCGCCGCGCCGTTGCCGTCGCGGGCAAAACCCACTGCAACGCCGATGGCAAACAACAGGCCGAGGTTCTTGAAGATCGCGTCGCCGGCAGACGCGACAAAGGCAATGTCGAGCAGGTCGGGCTGGCCGAGGCGGAGCAGGATGCCCGCCACCGGCAGCACCGCAATCGGCAGCATCAGCGCGCGGCCAAGCGCCTGCAGTCCGGCGGTGGAGAAGCGCGAACGGCTCATCGCCATGCCGCGACCAGCGCCCGGACGGCCGCCGCCGACTCGACGCCGAGCGCCGCCCGCGCAAGTTCGCCACAAGCCCCGCCGTCGAGGCGGCGGACGAGCGCCTTGAGTTCGGGTACCAACGCCGGAACCGCCGAAAGCTCACCGACACCGAGCCCGATCAGGATCGCTGTCGCGGCGAAGTCGGAAGCGAGGCTGCCGCACACGCCGACCGGCCGTGCATGCTTTGCCGCGCCGGCGCAGGTCTGGGCGATCAGCCGCAGCACGGCCGGGTGCAACGCGTCGATGCCGCCGGCAACGGCTGGGTTGCCGCGGTCCATAGCCAGGACATACTGGCTCAGGTCGTTGGTGCCGATCGCGAAGAAGTCGGCGTGGACGGCGAGCAGATCGGCGGTCATCGCCGCGGCCGGGGTCTCAACCATAACTCCCAGCGCCGGGCGCTGGCACCCGAGATCCGCCGTCACGGCGTCGAGTTGCTCACGCACCGCGACCAGTTCGGCGACGGAGGCGATCATCGGCAGCAGCAGCCGGGGCTGCGGCGTGACCGACAACGCCGCCCGCAGCTGATCGCGCAACATCTCGGGCCGGGCGAGGCTGACCCGCACCCCACGCAGCCCGAGCGCCGGGTTCTCCTCCGCCGGCAGCTCCAGATAAGGGGCCGGTTTGTCGCCACCGATGTCGAGGGTGCGCAGGATCAGCGGACGGCCAGCTAGGGTGCTGGCGACCGCCTGATAGTGTCGGGTCTGCTCGGCGATGCCGGGCGCGGTCGCGCGGTCAAGGAACAGCAATTCCGTGCGGAGCAGGCCGCAGCCCTCGGCGCCCGCCGCAACGGCCCTTTCGGCATCGGCGACGCTGCCGAGATTGGCGAAAATCTCGATCCGCCGGCCGTCGGCGGTGTGGCAGTCGATGGCGGCTGCGGCGCCGGCGGCTGCCCGCGCCGCAGTCCGCTCGGCGAGCCGGACGCGGACGGCGGCGATCGCCGCCTGGTCGGGATCGACGGTGACACTGCCGGCGTCGGCATCGACGATGAGGCGCGTCCCCGCGGCGATAGCGAGGACCTCTGGGCCGCAGGCGACGATCATCGGCACGTTCTGCGCCGCGGCCATGATCGCGACGTGCGCGGTCGGACCGCCGCCAGCCAGCACGATGCCGGCGAGCCGGTCGCGGTCGAGCGCGAGCAGTTGCGACGGCAGCAGGTTCGCGGCGACGACGATCGCGTTCTCGGGCAGATCGAGCACCGCCGCCGTCCGGCCCGAGGCCACCGCCACGACCTGCGCGCTGAGATCGCGCAAGTCGTCGGCGCGCGCGGCGAGGCGCGGATCGGCAAGTTCCGCCAGCGCCGCGATCGCGGGGTCGAGCGCGCTCTGCCACGCCGCCGCCGCGGACAAGCCGCGATCGAGCGCAGCGGCGGCGGCCTTGGCAAAAGCGGTGTCATCGAGCAGGTCGAGGTGGGCGGCGGCAATGGCGGCCGCCGCCCCGCTGCCCGCGGCGGTCGCTGTCAAACGACGGCTGACGTCGGCGACTGCCGAAGCCAGCCGGGCGGTTTCCACATCGACGCCGGCCCCCTCGCTCGCGACGACGGCGGCGTCCGTCGCCAGCATCACCGCGCTGCCGACCGCGATACCCGGGGCTGCCGGGACACCTCCCGGCTCCACACGCCGCGCCCCTTGCCACGCGCCGGTCGGCGTCGCCGGTGGCGGCGGAGCGGCGGCGGTTTCGGAGCGTTCGATCAACGCGACCAGCGCGGCGACGGCCGCCGCCGCGTCGCCTCCGGTCGCAGTAATTCCGACCCGGGCACCGCGCGGCAAACCGAGCGTCAGCACCGCGACGCTGCTGCGGGCGTCGGCACGGCGGTCACGGTCGGAAAGCTCGACGGCGGCGTCGAACTTGCGCGCCGCCGCAGCGATGGCGGCGGCAGGGCGTGCGTGGATGCCGTGTTCGGCGGCGACGACGGCGTTCGCGGATACAGTGGGCCCGGCGGTCGAGACAACCTGCGCCGGGGCGAGCGGCAGCACCTCACCGACGACATCGCCGACCACGACCGGCCCCGCATCGCGGCGGCGCACGAAGGCAAAGGCGTCGCCGTTGGTGACGACAACCGGCGTCAGTAGACTTGTCGCGCGGGCCGCGAGGACGTCAAGATCGAAACTGAGCAGCCGATCGCCTGCCGCAACGCGGTCACCCGTCGCGACGTGCGCGGTGAAGCCGCTGCCCGCGAGCGCAACGGTGTCGATGCCGACGTGGAGCAGCAGCTCGGCACCGGGGTCGGTCCGTAGCGTCACCGCGTGCCGGGTCGCGGCAACCGCGATCACCGTCGCCGCGCATGGTGCGTGCACGGTCGAGCCGGTCGGGTCGATCGCAACGCCGTCACCAACCATGCCGTCGGCGAAGGCCGCGTCGGGGACCTCGCCGAGCGGCCCGAGCCAGCCCGCAAGCGGGGCCGCAAGCGGGGCCGCAAGCGCGACCGTCACCGCGCGAGCTCCAGCCGCACCCAACCGAGGACGCGGAGCGGATCGGGCATCGTCGCCGTCATCGCCATGCAGAGATCATGCCTCCCACTCACTACCAGCGGCGCTGTCAGCGGCGTCACCGCTCCCGGGCGGACGCCCGCCAGCGGTAGTGTCGCAACGATCGGCCCGGTGCACGAATCGAGACGGACGACGAGTTCGCCCGCCGCGGTCGCGGGCGCGCGCAGCGCCACCGCACTCGTCTGGTCGCCCAGCTGAAAGTTGAACGGCAGTACTCCGACGCCGGCGCTGATCGCGCCGATGCCGTCGAGGTCGGCCGCCGGCCAGTGCCAGCACGCGTCCATGATGTCGGTCAGGAACGGGCCGCCCGGTCCGGCGAGGTTGAGGACGACTCGGTCGCTGCAGGGCTGCAGCTGCTGGCTGACACGCAGGCGCAGCACCGCCGCGTCGAGGGTGCGCACCGCCACCGGCGACACCGCACGGCCATCCGCGAAACTCGCCGCGCGGACTCTGGTGCCGAAGGGTACGGTGAACGGCCCCGCCGCCAGCGGCGAGGCAATGGTCGGTGCGCTCCCGTCGGTCGTGTAGCGGACGGGGAAGCCCCCCTGATTGGTCAGGCGCACGGCGACGGCGTCGCCGTCACGCCGCGCGTGGAGGTCGATGGCGACCGCACCGTCGTCGGCGACGAGACCGACCCGGCGGTAGCGGGCGAGCTGCGCCGGCAGGCGCGTGAGGAAATCGGCCCAGTCGCGGCGCGACGCCGCGGTCCACGCCGATTCGGCCAGCGCCGCGGCGCGCGGCAGCGCCATGCGCTCGACGTCCGCCTCGTTCGGCAGGTGCTCGGTCCACAGGTTCGCCTGCACACCAAGGATGTGACCCCGCGCGGCGGCAGTCAGCGCGAGCTTCGCATTTCCCGGCGGCGGGGGCGGATCGCCCGGATCGTAGGCATAGACATCGGCGAGCGACACGACAGTCCCCCGCCCGGGCGGCTCCCCCGGCAGCGAACTCTGGCGGTGGTCGAAATACAGGGTCGGCGCCGTCGCCATGACGACGTCGTGCCCGGCACCGGCCGCCCGCATCGCGCCGTCGGCGGCATGCCACGACAGTACGGCGTCGGCCGCCGGCAGATCGCCATCGAGAATCTCGTCCCAGCCGATCAGCCGGCGACCGCGTGCGTTGAGATAATCGCCGATCCGCCGGACGACGGCCGCCTGCAGCGCCGTTTCGTCCGCGATGCCCACGGCGCGCATCCGCGCCTGCGTCGCGCGATCGTTCCGCCACGCCGTCTTTATGGCCTCGTCGCCGCCGATCGCGATGAAGCGGCCGGGGAACAAGTCTACGACTTCCCCGAGGACCGTCGTCAGGAAGGCGAACGTCGCGTCGTCGGTGCCATAGATCGACGGGAACACGCCCCAGTCACCGGCGGCTGTGGCGTCGACGCCTGCAAAGCCGAACCGTGGATACGCCCGGATTGCCGCCAGCGCATGGCCCGGCATCTCGATTTCGGGGACGATGGTCACGCCGCGCGCGGCAGCATAGCCGACGAGCGCCCGCACCTGTGCCTGCGTGTAGAACCCGCCGTAGCGCCCTCCGTCGCGCCCGGTGCGAAAGCCGCCTATCGTCGCGAGGCGCGGAAACGCCTTGATGTCGAGCCGCCAGCCCTGATCGTCGGTCAGGTGCCACTGGAGCACGTTCAGCTTGTGCCACATCATCCAGTTGACGGTCCGCCGGATGAAGGCCGGCGACTGCATGTGCCGCGCACTGTCGAGGAGCAACCCGCGCCAAGCGAAGCGGGGCGCGTCGGCGATCGTCACCGCAGGCAAGTCCGCCGCACCGGCTGACGGTAGCGCGCCCGCCGTCGCCAGCTGCCACAGCGTCACCGCGCCATAGCGCAGGCCCGCGTCGGTCGCGGCGGTGATCGTCGCCCGATGGTCGGCGATGGTCAGCCGATAAGCTTCGTCGCCGCCGGCAACGGCACCTCGCGCCAGAACGATTGCGTCGCCGGGGCCCCCGCGCGTGCCGGCCGTGCGGAAGCGGAGCATCGTCGCGAGCTGCGCCGCCACCTGCGCCGCCCCCGCGTCGCCGGCCGGCCCGGCAATGGTCGTCCCGTGATCGAGGCGCATCCCCGTGCCGGAGCCGGCAGCGACCGACGCCGGCCGCGGCACGACGTCGACTTCGGCCGCGCCGGCGGCCGTCGCGAACGACAGCAGCGCGAGCCCGAGCCTAAGCACCGGCGGCATCACTCGGCACACCGCCGATCCACGTTTCGACCACCTCGAGCGAATCGTCGAGCAGGACGAGGTCGGCGCGCAGCCCCTCGGCGATCCGGCCGGTCTCGCCTAGCCCGAGAAAGGCCGCCGGACTGCCGCTCGCCATCTGCGACGCGATGCCGAGGTCGACGCCGAGCAGTTCGACCGTATTACGGACCGCCGCCGCCATCGTCAGATCCGACCCCGCGAGCTGACCGGCGGCATCGTAGCACGCTCCACCGCGCACATGAATCGTCTGGCCTTGCAGCTCGAACGAGGTGCGGTTGCCGCCGACGCACGGCATCGCGTCGGTCACCAGAAAGAGCTGCTCGGGCTGGAGGCTGCGCAGCGCCAGCCGTAGCACCGCCGGGTGAACGTGGCGGCCGTCGACGATCAGTCCGCACCACGCCGCGCCGATCAGCGCCGCACCAACCACCCCCGGCGCGCGGCTGGCGAGCGGCGACATGGCGTTGAACAGATGGGTGATGCCGGTGACCCCTTGCGCGAACGCGGCCTGCATCTGGTCGAAGCTCGCATCGGTATGGCCCGCGGCGAGCGTCAGCCCGGCTGCCTTCAGCGCGACTATGTCGTCGGCGGCGACCATCTCGGGCGCGAGCGTCACGAGCACCCGGCCCATCCCCGGCGCGGTCAAGACGGCGAGGCCGCGGGCGTCGAGGCGGCGGACCCGCTCGGCGGCATGGATGCCGCGGCGCTCGGTACTGAGGAACGGCCCCTCGATATGCGCGCCCAGGACGCCGGGGATGCCGGCGGCGATGCTGGCGCGCATTGCCGCCAGTGCCGCCGCCACCGTGTCGAGGTCGTCGCTGATTAGCGTCGGCAGGAAGCCGGTCGTGCCGTGGCGCCGGTGCGCCGCGCCGATGCGCGCGATCGTCGCGACGCTGGGATCGGCGTTGAACAGTGCGTCGCCGCCGCCGTTGACCTGGGTATCAATGAAGCCTGGCAGCAGCCGCTGCCCGCCAAGGTCGACCCGCTTCCCCTTCGTGACGACGGAGCCGCGCGGCACGATCGCGGCGATTCGGCTGCGCTCGACAACGACATCGGCCTCCACGAGCCGTCCTCGCGTCATGACGCGGCCGTTGGCGAGCAGCTGGTCCATCACAGCGTTTGCGTGACCTTGCTGAGGAAGTCCGGCCGGTCGGGATGGAAGCCGCGCTGCCGCGCTAGCAATTCGATGAGGCGATACACGCTCTGCGCCTGAAGTAGCGGTCGCAGCAGCGGGTGGGCCGCCCCCGTCGCGAGGGCGACGACGCCGGGAATGGCCGTCGCACCGGCGGTGATCACCGGCGCACCCTGCGCGGCGAAGGCGCGAACGGCGGCCTCGACCGCGTCGCGCCCGGCATCGTCGGGAATCAAGGCGAGAACCGGGAAGGACGGCCCGGCGAGCGTCATCGGACCGTGGCGGACTTCGGCCGCGCTGAACGCCTCGGCGTGGAGGCCGCACGTCTCCTTAAACTTGAGCGCCGCCTCCTGCGCCACGCCGAGCACCGGGCCGCGGCCGATGACGTACAGGTGATTGGTCGCGACTAGCACCGGGAGCGCCGAAGACCAGTCTGTATCCCACGCCGCGGCGAGCAGGTCCGGCAGGTCGGCAAGGCCGGCGGCAAGCGGCGCGTCCTCGGCCCACGCGGCCACCAGCTCGGCGATCGCCGCGAGGGTGCCGAGGAACGACTTGGTCGCCGCGACGCTGATCTCCACCCCCGCCGCGATTGGAAGGACGAGATCGGCGGCGGCGGCAAGCGGCGACTCTTCGTCGTTGACGATCGCCACGACGAGTGCTCCCGCGGCCGCGGCCGATGCGGCGGCGGCGAGCAGGTCGGGGCTGCGCCCGGATTGCGATATGACGAGGCACAGGCTGCCGGCAAGGTCGGGCCGTGCCGCGTAGATCGATGCGACCGACGGCGGCGTCGACGCGGTCAGCACCTCGAGGCGCGTCTCGATCAGGTGGCGCGCGTACGTCGCGGCATTGTCCGAACTGCCGCGTGCGACCGTAATCACCGCGCGCGGTGGCGCGGCCCGCAGGCGGCGGGCTAGTTCGGCGATAATTGGCGCGCGCCGCAGCCGCCCACCGGCGACGCGGCCCGGGGCTTCGGCCGCTTCGGCGAACATCGCCGTCGGCTGGGTAGCGAGCAGGGTCACGTGCCGACGTTCAGCTCGGCGACGAAGTCGTAGCTGTCGCCGCGGTAATAGGACTGGGTGATCTCGACCGAGGTGCGATCGGCGCGGAAACCGCGGCGCTCGATCAGCAGCCCCGGAGCGCCCGCCTCGAGCGTCAGCAGCGCGGCCTGCTCGGCGGTGAACAGGACCGCTCGCAGCCGCTGGAGCGCGCGTACCGGCCGGTTGCCCGTCGCCTCGAGCGCCTCGTACAGCGAGGTGTCGACGACGTCGGCCGACGGCAGGCAGAACGCCGGAACGGTCGACACCTCGAGCGCCATCGGCGCGTCGTCGGCGAACCGGATACGGTTGAAGCGATAGACCGGCGTTCCCGGGCCCAGTCCGAGCGACATCGACTCCTCGGGCGTCACCGTCCCTGCACTGCGCGCCAGCCAGTCGCTCCGCGGAACGCGGCCGCGCGAAATCATGTCTTCGGAAAACGAACTCAACTTGGAGAAGCTCTTCTCGATTCGCGCGGCGACGAAGGTTCCCGCCCCGTGGCGGCGCGTGACGAGACCCTCCTCGACCAGCGCGTCGATCGCCTTCCGCACCGTGATGCGCGAGATGCCGAGTCCCAGCGCGATGTCGCGCTCGGCCGGCAGCGCTTCGTCGGTCCGCAGCCGGCGGGTGCCGATCGCTTCGCGCAGCGCCCGGTGCAGCCGCTGGTAGAGCGGCCCCGGTGCTTGGCGATCGATCTCACCGATGACGTCAACGAGCGCCACGTGTCCCCCTGCTCCAGCCTGTATCGTGGCGGTTATGCCGATCCGATGTCGCGGTGCATACCACCCAAATATTGGTATTAGAAAGATACTTTTTTGGGCTTGCCTACTTATCGAATAACGTGTCACCTTGATGATCGAACCGGTCGACAGGGGGCTGGTCTGCGGAGAACAGGCCGTTCCGGATCGTGATTGGTCTTAGTTACGTCAAGCTCGGGCAGCACAAGGGGATAGCAATGACCTACCACCGGCACCTTCTGATTGGCACCGTCAGCAGCCTCGCGCTGGCGCTCGCCGCCCCCGCCTATGCCGCTGATCCCGCCAGCTCCGACGAGATCGTCATCACCGGCGTTCGCGCCTCGCTCGAGCGCGCGATCGAGATCAAACGCCTGAGCGACAACCACGTCGATGCCATCTCGGCCGAGGACATCGGCAAGTTGCCCGACAAGAACGTCGCCGACGCGCTGCAGCGCCTGCCCGGCGTCAATACCTCGTCGGCGGCGAGCGGCGAAGGCGGCTTCGACGAGAACGACCGCGTCTCGATCCGCGGCACTTCGCCCAGCCTGACACAGGTGACGATCGACGGCCACGCCGTCTCGACCGGCGACTGGTTCGTCCTCGACCAGTTCCAGACCGTCGGTCGCTCGACCGCCTTCGACCTGCTGCCGTCCGAGATCGTTTCGTCCGTAGTCGTCAACAAGACGCAGGACGCGTCGCTGCTTGAAGGCGGCGTCGCCGGCTCGGTCGACCTGCGCCTGCGCAGCGGCCTCAGCCTCAAGGATACGTGGACCTTCGAGGGTTCGGCGCAAGGCGCGTACAATACGCAGAGCCATCAGACGAAGCCCCAGATCAACGGGCTGATCGGGTGGCACAACGACGACAACACGCTCGGCGTCATCGTCCAGGGTTTCTACGAACAACGCAGCCTGCGCCGTTACGGGCAGGAAGCGCTGGGCTATTCGGCGATTGCCGCGTCGAACGCGACCGGTGCGGCCATCGCGTCGCTCGTCGGCGTTCAGGCACCGACTCTGATCGGTTCGACGCTCTTCGAGCAGGAGCGGACACGCAAGGGCGGCGTGGCGACGATCGACTGGAAGCCCAGCGACAAGCTCGAGCTGAACGCGAGCGGCTTCTATTCGTATCTCAACGCGACCAACGTCAACGACAACTATCTCTACTGGGGGTCGCGCGAAATCGACCGTAACGTGCCGACGAGCTACACGGTGAAGAACGGTACGCTGGTCGCCGCCACTTTCCCGCTGGTCGCGCCGTCCGGCGGCTTCGCCGGCCAGCCGATCGAAGGCATCGTCACCGACAACATCTACCGGCCGAACGCCAATGCTGAGAGCTATTTCGCCAACCTCGACGCGACGTACAAGGCAACCGACCGGCTGACGATCACCGGGCAGGTCGGCTATACCCACGGCACCGGTCGTACCCCGTCGTCGCCGTTCTTCGAGGTCGATGCCCCCACCGGCGTCAGCTACGCGCCGTCGGGTAATGGCTTTGCGGTCACGACCGCGAACATCAACCCGGCGAGCCCCGTCGGCGTATCGAACGACTTCGCGATCAACGAGACCTTCACCTCGACCGACCAGGAAGGTTACGGCAAGATCGACGCGCACTACGACGTCGACAGCGGCGCGTTCCGCTCGGTCGATGCCGGCATCCGCCTCGCCAAGCATCAGCGTCAAACGATCGGGTGGGACCGCGGGTGCACGCTGGGGGCCGACGGCCAGTGCTATAGCCCGGGGCTGCTCAATTACTCGGCGGTCAATCCGGTCCTCTACCCGTCGGGCTTCAACGCTGGCGCGATTGGCGTTCCCGGCCTGCTGATCCCGCTCGCGGGCACCCCGTCGACGATCCAGACCGTCATCAACAACATCGCGAACCCGTTCCGCGGGCCGATCTCGCACATCGTCCAGCCGGCGAACGAATATTGGCCGGGCGAATTCAAGGTCAAGGAGACCGACGTCGAAGGCTACATCATGGCCCACATCGGCGGCGAGGGCTGGCGCGGCAACGTCGGCCTACGCGTCGCCAGCACCGCGGAGGACGCGTTCGTCAACGTTCCGGTATCGTGCACCGCCGGCACCAACTGCGCGCCCAACGTGATCACCACTTCCGCCTACGGGCCGTTCTACATCAACGAGGTCAAGCACACCTACGTCGACTTCCTGCCGAGCATCAACCTGACCTTCGACCTAAACCCGAAGGTCCTGCTCCGCCTCGCCGCGGCCGAAACCATGTCGCGCCCAGACTTCAGTGCGCTCGGCGGCACGGTCTCGCTGACCGACACCAACTTCACCGGTAGCGGCGGCAACCCGAACCTCAAGCCGGTCAAGGCGACGGTATTCGACGGCAGCCTCGAATGGTATTACGCGCCCGCGGCGCTTGCTGCGGTCAGCGTCTTCCACGACGATCTGCAGTCGTACGTTGCGTACGGCACGAGCACCGGCACCTACTTCACGCAGCTCGACAACAGCTTCCATCAATATACGATCTCGTCGCCGGTCAACACGACCGGGCAGCTGTCGGGCGTCGAGCTGCAGGTGCAGCAGCCGATCGCGTACGGCTTCGGCTTCCAGGCGAACGGCACCTACGTCGATGCGCACGACGGCTCGGGCGGCCCGCTGGTCGGCACGTCGAAGTTCACCTACAACGTCGTCGGCTATTACGACAAAGGGCCGTTGAACGTCCGCCTCGCCTATACGTACCGGTCGCATTATTTTGTCGGGCTCGACCGCGCGTCGTTCGAGAACCAGAGCAATTACGGAACCCTCGACGGATCGGCCAACTTCGCCGTCACGCCGAACATAACGCTGACGGTCGACGCCCTCAACATGACCAACGCCAAGCTGAAGTATTACGCCGCGAATACCGATCAGCCGCGCGCCGTCTATGCCAACGGCACGCAGGTGTTCTTCGGCGTCCGGGCGAAGTTCTAGTCCCGATAGCCGAAGCTCGCGACCCACGGCGCGAGCGTCGGCAGGACAGGGGCGAGGTCGGCAGTATAGTCACGCCAGCGCCCGACCCCGCGCCGGTTGATTCCGGCGCGGACCTGCCGCGCGCTTGGCGTGCGGACATCTCGGCGGGCGGCGGTCGCGGCGACATCGGCCATCGCCGGGACGTGCGACAAGCCGAGGAAGGCGGCGAGGCGAGCGATCTCGCCCGCCGGATCGGCGACCAGCGCCTCGTGGCGGAATTCCTCCACTGCCAGTGACGTGCGTCGCCGGTACGCCGTCGCCATTGCCATCACGGCGTCATAGAGCCGGGCGGTACCATCGAGCGTGGTAAAGGCATAGGTCGTGGCGTTCATCTGGAAAGCCGTGCGAAAACAGCTGAGAACGACATCGCGCGGGTCGCGCACGGCGAACATGATGCGCGCTTCCGGGAACAGTCGCGCGATCAGCGGCAGGGTCAGCGTCCCGGCGGGGGCCTTGTCGACGAACAGTCTGCCCTCCGGCGCGACGCCATGCGCCGCCACGCTTGCCCAATAGCGCGCGCGCCAATCGTCAGCCTCGGCTGCGGTCAACGTCGCGAGGCGGGCGCAGCCGTCGTCGTCCGACAGGAAGGCGGCGTAATGATCGGCCAGCGTCGGCGCTTCCTCGAGGACAACGACGTCCTCGTGCCCGGCGAGCACCTGTTCGAGGAGCGTCGTCCCCGATCGCGGAAAGCCGAGGATGAAGGCGTGCGCCGCCGGGGCAACGGGCGCGGCCGATGGCGCGGCCTCCCATGCAGCCGCCGGTACGGCCCCCCACCACCGGCCGAGCCGCAATGACTTTGCCGCCTCGCTTTCGCGCGACGCAGCGAGGCCGGCGTACAGATCGTGCAGCAGCGCCTTGCCGGCGACTGCGGCAGCAAATGCCGTCTTCCGGTCGCCCTGTTCACCGGCCGCTTCACCGCGCAGCAATTGCGCCTCCGCCCGCTGTTGTGTGGACAGTTCTGGCACGGACAATATCGCCTCGACTTCGATCCGCGCCGTATTCCAATCGCCCCGCGCCAGCGCCAGCCGAGCGGTGGCCCAGCGGACGTCAAGACGTGTGCGAAGGACGGCCGGCAGCGTCGCCAGTAACGACGCGGCCTCGGCCAGGCGGCCGCCATCGCTGAATAGCGCCGCCCTTCCCAGAACAGCTTCGACGCACGCTGGGTCAATTTTGAGCGCGGCCGAATAAAGCGCCGCGGCAGCTTCGCCGTGACCGTTACCGCGAAGGATCGACGCCTTGGCACAGCACAGCGCGGCGAGCTTCGGGGCCCGCGCGATCGCCGCATCCAATGCCGCCAACGCCGCTTCCGGGCGCCGCGCCGCCGCTTCGCATTCAGCCAGCCCCGCCCACGCCTCGTATCGCGCCGGCTGCAGCGTGATTGCCCTTCTCAGCACGACGGTGGCGTCGTCGAACCGCCCCGCCCGGCCCAAGCCGGCGGCTGCGGTCAATTCCTCGTCGTAAGAGCGCGCATGAGTCATTGGCCGACTTGGTCTAACTGACAGTGTTTGCCGCGTCGTCCCAGATCAGACTGCTCCGATGCACGACTGCCGTCGGACGTCGTGCTTGATTGATCGATGTCTACACCTAACTCTCGCCCGCACCGGAGCCGGTCGGCCAATGTGAACGATGGCGGCTCTCGGAGAGCGGGCGGAGTGCCTTGTACGACCGCATCTGAGTCTGGCTCGCAAGGCGGGGTGAGCGGAGGCGGGTTGGCAGGCTGCTAGCATCGCCTGTTTAAACCAGCGATTGGCTGCGTCCTTTAGTGCGCCCGTCACGAAGGCGACTGCGGGACACTGCCCATCGCCGCGCTGCACTCGGTCATGCGACTGCAAGCGCGCTCACGGCCTGCAACGTCGACTTCCGGATGCTGTTGCGTCGGTTCACCCGTTCATGCCACCGCGCAATATTGTTGCGATTGTCGGTCAGCGGCTGCCATTCCGGTATGCCGTCGAAGAAATCGATCTGGCCAAATAGCACGAAGTCGGCAAGGCTGATTTCTCCTCCTGCAAAATAGTCCTGTCCGCCCAACAGCCGGGACAGCTCGGCAAACACGGTCTGCGCAGCGGGCATCGCGGCGGCAATCGCGCCCTCGTCGGGGGTGAGTCCGAGCAGCATGGGCCCGACCACGCGCTGAAAGTCGATGACATTGCCGACCCCATTGAACAGATAATGATCGTTGACGCTCATCAACTGGTCCATCCGCGCCGCGGCTTCAGGCTCGGCCGGCGTCAGGGGCGGCTTGGGAAGGACGCGATCGAGGTAACGAAGGATCGCCTGTGTTTCGTACAGCCGGAAGTCGCCGTGATCGAGCACCGGTATCTTGCCGAAGGGGTGTCGGCCGAGATGCTCGCCAGACTTGAGCGTGCCCGGCTGCAGGCGGGCTACCCGGAAGTCGGCACCCTTTTCGTACAGCACGGCGATGACAGCGCGGGCGAACGGGCTGCCGGGGATCGTCCAGACGGTGAACGCGCTCATGCTGTCGTCTCCTCAGAGTTAGCGGCGTACATGCGGAAGTCGGCGAGCCGCGACGGCCAGCCACCATCGACTTGCGTGCGACGCTCCTCGGCGTAATCGCCGAACCGTTCGAGATTGCGGTGCTCGAGGCTGACGAGCGTCTTTCCGTCGCCGGCCTCGGCGAAGCCGATCTCGACTTCGGTCAGAAGGCCGGGCTCGTACCGCCAGTCACGCCCGAGCTGCCAACCGAGGACCAGCCGGTGCGGCGGATCCCAGGCTACGATCTTGCCCCACTAAGTTTGGTTGCCGTCCTGATCGACCTCGTACCAGCGGCCGCCGGCGCGTGGTTCGACCACGACATCCACGGCGGGTTTGGCCGCCGGCGTTCGGCCGCCGGGCCACCAGCGACCCATGTTTGCGGTAAAGAGCTTGAATGCCCGCGCTGGCGGTCCGTTGACCTCGACAGAGTGATGCACTGGGGCAATCGACATCGTTCTCACTCCTTTGTTGAATCACCGTTTCGGTCGACGAACGCTGCGAAGGCGACAAGCGCCTGGCGCCAATAGCCGTCGAGCCGGTCACGGATCTCGCCGATCCCGCGGGGATCGACGCGGTAAATACGCCGCGGTCCGACCGCTATTTCGCTTACCAGACCCGCGTCTTGCAGCACCTTGAGATGTTGCGACACGGCCGGCCGGCTGACTTGTAGGCACGCAGCGATCTCCACCACGGCAGCTGGCGCCCGCGCTACGCGCTCGAACACGGCCCGTCGCGTGGGGTCGCCCAATGCAGTGAAGGGATCGACAGCTCGGGTCGCGTTAGTCATGACTTACGGTGAGTGTACAGTTATTCGCTGTCAATCGCACACTTGCCTTTTTCTCAGCTGCGAGGTCGCGCATGATTCGGTGATTTCGGCTGCCCTGGCCAGTTGTTCTGGCGATCCCGGATCGACCTGAACAAGCGTCCAGCCACAGGGGGCAAAAAGAGCCTCCTGGATGACCGACTTGGGTCAAACCACTCACTCGCCCGCGCCGGCAGTCAACCGACTTCCACCGTCTTCATTCCCGCTCGGGAGAGTCGAGTGTCAGGCCCCGGCCGCGATGGCATTGCCGCCGCGTCTCCATCACTGGCTTCGCCTAACGAGCCTTCCTTGAGTTCAGCGAGGATGTTGTAAACGCTTGCTCGACTGATGTGCATTGCCTTTGACAGAAGCGCGACCGCGTTCCGGCCTTGGAACAGGCCAGCTTCGCTGACCTCCGCGACGAGCGCCGCACGTTCGGCACGGGTGATCTTCTCGATCGGCTTGTTGATCTTGAGCGAGAAGTCCCTGACTAGGTAATTGATGTGCTGCTGGAGGTCATTGCGATAAAATGGCTCAGGCAGCTCTCTTGCCGAAGAGGCAAAATTGCCGAGAAAAGCAGCGGCCGCGTCCATCATCGTGACGTTTACGTTGATGCAGAGGAAGCCGATCAGAACGTCGTCAAAGTCCTTGATCCCCGAAGTGATGGATTTGGTCCGTCCTTGCGACGACAACGCCTTTTCGTATGGACCCAAGATCATCCGGTCGATCGGAAAACTGTCTTCGGCGCCATGGAGCTTCGACAGGTCTCCGGCCTGTCGTTCCGTAAAGCTGTTCCAGATTCGGATAATGCGGCCAGTGCGGAGGTCGTGGAGCACAACCTCCGCCAGCGGGTGGAGAAGGGTCGCGATCGCCTCACCGACAGCGAAGAACGGCTTGAAGGGATCAAGCTCCGGCTGGGGCTTGGTGATCCGCTTCGACAACGCCATCCTCGCCATATCCCATTCCGGCCGCCGCTGCCGGCGTTCGTCGCTTCAGCGGAGAACCGTAAGCACGCTCGATATACGCTCGGGCGCCGTTTCTTCGAGGCTGTATAGCACGCCGCTGCTGGCTTGACACCGTGTCGAAAGACCTGAAACGTCCAATCATCCCGACGAGCGCGTGCGGAGGTCGCAACGTGCACCTGCGGGCGGAGCCCCGTGTCATGCCGGTGAGCCGCAGACATGTTCTTCAGGGGCTGGGGATGGCGTCGCTCACTGCCGCGACCTCGCCGGCATCCGCGACTGCCGTCGCAGGTCCTACCGTCGACGGGAGCAGCGCACCGACAGGCGCAATCGCGCTGCCGGATCGCGGCAACTTCACCTTCGAAGGCATCAACCTCAATGCCGCCTACACCCACCCGATCGGCAAGCGGACAACAGAGGCAACCAACCGCTACGTCCAATCACGGATGCGTGACGCGGGCCGGAACTGGCCGGTCGACAATCCCCGAGACGAAGCGGTCGCGCTGTTTGCAAAGCTCGTCAACGCGCACCCCGAGGACATCGCCGTTGTGCCAAGCACGCTGGAAGGCGAGAACCTTATCGCGTCGGCGCTCCGTCTCGGCCCCGATGCCGGTGTCGTTACCGATCCCTTCCACTATGACGCATCGCTGGCGATGTACGGCGAACGAGCGCGCGCCGGAATGCCGCTCGTCGTGCTGCGA
>CBDCBJ010000006.1:0-13884 GCA_965214345.1 Lichenihabitans sp.
CGTCATCGTGGTCAGGCGCACCGGCGTCCCCGTCGACATGGTGGCGGGCCGCGACGTCGACTACGACGAGGCCGCCGCGGGCGTCTCGACCGATTGCCCACCCGAGGAGATGGAGGCCGAGGCCCCGCTCTTCATCCTCTACACGTCCGGCTCGACGGGCCAGCCCAAGGGCGTGCTGCACACGACGGCCGGCTATCTCGTCTATGCGGCGATGACGCATCAATACGTCTTCGACCTGCACGACGACGACGTCTTCTGGTGCACGGCGGACGTGGGCTGGGTGACGGGCCACAGCTACACCCTCTATGGACCGCTGGCGAACGGCGCCACGACGCTGATGTTCGAGGGCGTGCCGACCTATCCCAGCGTGTCGCGCCTCTGGGAGGTGGTCGACAAGCACGAGGTGTCGATCCTCTACACGGCGCCCACCGCCATCCGCGCCCTGATGGGGTCGGGCGACGGGCCGGTGAGGCGGACCAGCCGTGCCAGCCTGCGGCTCCTCGGCTCGGTCGGCGAGCCCATCAACCCCGAGGCCTGGGAATGGTATCACCGGGTCGTCGGCGACGGCCGTTGCCCCATCGTCGACACCTGGTGGCAGACCGAGACGGGCGGCATCCTCATCACGCCGCTGCCGGGCGCCACGAAGCTGAAGGCCGGTTCCGCGACGCGGCCCTTCTTCGGCATCAGGCCCGAGGTGGTCGACGCCGAGGGTCGGGTGCTGGAGGGACGCTGCGAGGGCAACCTCGTCATCGCCGACAGCTGGCCCGGCCAGATGCGCACCGTCTACGGCGACCACAAGCGCTTCGAGGACACCTATTTCTCGACCTATCCGGGCAAGTACTTCACCGGCGACGGCTGCCGCCGCGACGAGGACGGCTATCACTGGATCACCGGCCGCGTCGACGACGTGATCAACGTGTCGGGCCACCGGATGGGGACCGCCGAGGTGGAGAGCGCGCTGGTGGCCCACGACAGCGTGTCGGAGGCGGCCGTCGTGGGCTTCCCGCATGACGTCAAAGGGCAGGGCATCTACGCCTACGTGACCCTGATGGAGGGCATCGAGGCCGACGACGGGCTGCGCAAGGACTTGGTGGCCCACGTGCGCCGGGAGATCGGCCCCATCGCGTCGCCGGACGTCATCCAGTTCGCCCCGGGCCTGCCGAAGACCCGGTCGGGCAAGATCATGCGCCGCATCCTGCGCAAGATCGCCGAGAACGAACTCGGCTCGCTCGGCGACACGTCGACCCTGGCCGACCCGTCGGTGGTCGACGACCTCGTCGCCAACCGCCGCTGAGCGAGGTCCGCCGTCCGGCCCGCGGGCGGCATCGGGCTTAACCGTTCACCCTCCCGGGAACTCGGGCCGGGCGCGATCGAGGCCGTAACCCACCGTTCAGCCGCGGGGGAGCACCGTCCTTTCCAGTGGCCGGCCGAGACCGGCGAGGGAGCGTCTCACATGCCATCCACCCATCGCGCGGGATTCAGCAACCGGCCGCTCTCCCACGGCGGGCCGATCGCCACGCACCTCATGCTGGCCTTGTGCATCGCGGCCGCCGCCATCGCGGTCCTCTGCACGGCGATGTCGCCGGCGCGGGCGGCGATGGCGGAGGCTTCGGCCGGCTACGCGCCCGGCACCGTGGTGATCAGCCAGTCGCAGCGGCGGCTCTACCTCGTCACCGAGGACGGGTCGCCGATCTCCTATTCGGTGGCGGTCGGCAAGTCCGGCAAGCAGTGGCGCGGCACGGTCGAGATCGACGGCAAGTACCGCAGTCCCGCCTGGGCGCCTCCGGCCGAGGTGAAGCGCGCCGAGCCCTGGCTGCCCGACTACATCCCCGGCGGTTCGTCGCGCAACCCGATGGGCATGCGCGCGCTGACGCTCACGGGCGGCGAGTACGCCATCCACGGCACCAACCGGCCGACCAGCATCGGCACTGCCGCCTCCTACGGCTGCATCCGCATGTACAATCGCGACATCGTCGACCTCTTCGAGCGCGTCTCGGTCGGCACGCCCGTCGTCATGATGCCCTGAACGCCGGCCGCGCATTTAAAGCCGACCCGCCGGGATCGCCCCGGAACCGCCCCGTCTCCCGCTACGTTGGTTCGCCGACATGGGGGGTGGAGGCGGCGCACGACGCGCCCCCGGCCCCCGCTGGCTGGAGGACGCGATGGCTGAGCCCTTTGACACCGATCCACACGGGACTTTCGGCGCCGATGCGGCCCGGGCGAAGGACGACCTCAACGCACGCTTCCAGGATCTCCGGCGCGACGCGGCGGCGAGCGCCCGCTCGGCCGCCGACAGCGTGTCGGATCGCTACCGTCCGATCGGAGGCGATGACGCGGGCGCAGCCGCGGCCGGCCTCCGTGACCAGGCCGGCCGGGCGGCCGACGACGCCAAGGGCGTCGCGTCCTCCATCGCCGAACAGGCCCGCGCGCGCCTGAACGACATGCTCGGCCAACAGAAGGCCGCGGGCGCGGACCGGATCGCCGGGGTCGCCCAGGCGGCCCATTCGGCCGCCGGCGACCTCGACAAGACCAACCCCCAGATGGCCCGCCTCGTCCGGACGGCTGCGGAGAACGTCGATAAGATCGCCGAGGACGTCCGGTCCAGAGACATCGGCCAGGTCTTCTCCTCGCTGGCGGATTTCGGTCGCAGGCAGCCGGTGGCGTTCTTCGGCGGGGCCGTGCTGGCGGGCTTCGTCCTGTCGCGGTTCCTGAAGAGCGATGCCCCGATGATCGACGACGCGTCCCTGTATGGCGACCGTCGGGTCTGATCGGCGGGAGTGATCTCATGACCACAGAGACA
Organism: Lichenihabitans sp.; assembly: GCA_965214345.1. Classification (GTDB taxonomy): domain Bacteria; phylum Pseudomonadota; class Alphaproteobacteria; order Rhizobiales; family Beijerinckiaceae; genus Lichenihabitans. The sequence goes on from CBDCBJ010000006.1 coordinate 2,801, forward strand.
TCGGGCCGTCCGTCGACGCCGTCCCTCTTCGCCGATGCGCTGTCGCAGATGACGACGCTGTTCGAGACCGAGATCCGTCTCGTCCGGACCGAGATCTCCGAGAAGATCTCGGTCGCCATCCACGCCGTCATCGTGCTGCTCGTCGCCGCCGTGCTCCTGCTGGCGGGTCTGTTCATCATCCTGTTCGGGCTCGTGCAGCTGGTCATCTTTTTCGGCGTGACCGCGTGGCTGGCCTATTTCATCGTTGGTGGCGCGATCGCCGTCGTCGGAGGGATCGCGTTGTATGTCGCGCTGAAACGCCTCTCGACCGACAATCTGATGCCGAAGAAGGCCATCGACCAACTCGGCAAGGATGCCGGTGTCGTGAAGGAGCAGGTGAAATGAGCGGCGATACCGGTCGGCAATCGTCCAGCGAAGTCGCCAACGAGGCGGAGGGCACGCGGGCGAACCTCGCCTCGACGCTCGAGCAGCTGCGCACCAATCTACGGCCCGAGAACGTCATGGAGGAGGTGGTCTCCAACGCGCGGATCGGCGCCTCGACGGTCGCCGACAACATCGCCGACGTCGCCAAGCAATATCCGATCCCGTCGATGCTGATCGCGGCCGGCTCGGCGCTGATCATGCGGGTCTTCACGGGGCGCGATGCCGGTGCCGGCATCCGCACGACGCGGACCGGATCGGCGATGGGAGTGCCTCGTTCGACGATGCCGCGTGACCCGTCGACGTTCGCTTTCGCCCCCGAAGGCGAGACCCGGGCGTCGACCCTGCGTCGCCAGGCGACCGACATCTACAAGACCACGAGTGCGCAAGCCGGTGATGCCATGCAGAGCCTGTCCCGATACGTTCCCCACGACCGCCGTGAGGTGAAGTCGAAGCTGTCGAACCTCCTCGACGAGCAGCCTTTGCTGCTCGGTGTCATCGGCCTCGCCGTCGGTGCCGCGATCGGCGCGGCTCTGCCGACGACCGAGACGGAAGACAACCTGATGGGCAGCACGGCCCATCGCCTGCGCGACACGGCGACCGATGCCGCGCGCCACGAGATCGACGGTCTCCGGGCCGCCGCCGGCCAGGCGGTCGACAATGTCCGGCACTCCGCGACGGAAAACCTCAACGACTTCGTCAAGGACGTCGGCGACAACGCCAAGACCGTCGTCGGCAAGGCGGGCGACAGTCTCGCCCCGGGCGCTCGCGACGTCTGATACCAGTGGTCGAAACTTTTGACCGCTGGCAAGCGCGAATGCGCGCCGCCGCTCATGCGGCGTGTCCCGACATCGACGAGTCATCGTCGATGTCGGCTGGTATCATGTCGGCCTCGCCCCGCTCGTCTCCGTGGCGAGCGGGTGCGGCCGGCTCAGAAATCCGACGCGATGCCCTTGTTCTCCCAATCGCCATAGCGCACCGGCTCGGGTCCCTGGCGCCCGTTGATCTCCCGCGGGCGGGCCTGCTCGGCACGCCGCCGCTCAGCGCGTCGGGCGTCGGCCTCGGCCAGAGCGCGCTCGGCCGCGCCTCCCCCAGGCTCGGGGGAACTCCCCACCGGTCCGCCTGAAGGTCTCGGATCATCCTGGTCCATCACGCTTCCACCACCTTTTTCGGCCATCGAGGGAGGCCTGGGCAAACGGCCTCGGTCACCTATCTAAATCGCCTGACGCCCTTCGGATATGCGACCGAAGAGAGCTGGTTGGAAGGCCCTCGATGCTCCTGAAGACCGCGCCCGTTCGGGCCGTGACGATGCCTCTACCGCTGACGGCTGCCTGATCCATGGCGATGAACGCGCCGCCCGGTCGCCCCCACCGTTCCAAACCGGGCATGAAGGCGCCTCCGCCGCCCGTCGAACTCCCACCCGGCCTGGCCCCACGGCTCGCTGCCGCGGCGGCGCTCAGCGACGTCGTGATGAACGGCCGCGGCCTCGACGAGGCCTTCGCGGCCGCCGCACAGCATCCGCGGTTCCCGACCGGGCTCGAAGACCGCGACCGGGCGCTGGCCCGCTCCATCGTCGTCGTGTCGCTCCGACGCCTGGGGACGCTGCGCCGGTTCCTCGGCCGGCTTCTCGAGAAGGGCCTGCCGAAGAAGAGCGGGCAGCTCGAGTGGATCCTCATCGTGACGGCGGCGCAGATCCTCTTCCTCGACGTGCCCGACCACGCGGCCGTCAATGCCTGTGTGCAGGCGGTCAGGCTCGACCCGGCCAGCCAGGGCTTCGCCGCCCTCGCCAATGCGGTCGCCCGCAACGTCGCCCGCCAGCGCGACGAGCACGAGAGCGACGATCCCTTCGCCGATACGCCGACGTGGCTGGCGACGCGGTGGCGCAAGACCTACGGCGATGCGGCCGCCGCCGCCATCGCGGCCGCCAACCGTGCCGAAGTGACCCTCGACGTGACGGTCAAGTCGGATCCCGCAGGCTGGGCCGAGCGCCTCGGCGGCGACATGCTGGCGACGGGATCGATACGGCTGCAGAGCGGTGGCACCCCGGTGCCGGACCTCCCTGGCTACGCGGAAGGCGAGTGGTGGGTTCAGGACGCCGCCGCGGCCCTGCCGGCGCGCCTCCTCAAGGCGGAGGCGGGCGAGCGCGTCGCCGATCTCTGCGCCGCGCCCGGCGGCAAGACCGCCCAGCTCTGTCTGACCGGTGCCACCGTGACGGCCGTCGACCGCTCGGCCGAGCGCCTGAAGCGCTTCGCCGCCAACCTGGAGCGCCTGGGCTTCAGCGCCGAGGCCGAGGTCGCCGACGTCACCGCCTATGCGGCGGCGCCCTTCGACGCCATCCTGCTCGACGCGCCCTGCACCGCCACCGGCACGATGCGCCGTCACCCCGACGTCGGCTGGACGAAGCGCGCCTCCGACATCACGACGCTCTCGGCCCTGCAGAGCCGCATGCTCGACCGGGCGGCTGCCCTGCTGCGGCCGGGCGGCCGGCTCGTCTACTGCACCTGCTCGCTCGAGCCGGAGGAGGGCGAGGCGCAGATCGCCGCGGTGATGCGCCGCAACCCGGATCTCGTGCGCTCGCCGATCGCGCCCGAGGAGGTCGGCGGCCTCTCCGACAGCCTGACGGCGCTCGGCGAGTTGCGGACCCTGCCGTTCCATCCGGCGCGGCTCGACCCGCCCTTCGTGGGGCTCGACGGCTTCTACGCGGCCAGGCTCCTGCGGCGGGCATGACGCAGCCGCCCGAGCGGCATCCCGTACAGGGAGCCTGACGCGAGAGAGGCTGAAGCCCGGCGGATGATCGACCGGGCCGGTCGGTCAGGCCGCGGCCCTCTTGTTGTAGACGTCGAGGCAGACGGCGCCGAGCAGCACCAGACCCTTGATGACCTGCTGGTAGTCGATGCCGATGCCGAGGATCGACATGCCGTTGTTCATCACGCCGATGATGAAGGCGCCGATCACCACGCCCGTCACCTTGCCGACGCCGCCCGACGCGGAGGCGCCGCCGATGAAGCAGGCCGCGATGACGTCGAGTTCGAAGCCCAGGCCCCCCTTCGGGGTGGCGGTGTTGAGGCGCGCGGCGAAGATCATGCCGGCGAGCCCCGCCAGGGCGCCCATATTGACGAAGGTCAGGAAGGTCAGCCGCTCGGTCTTGATGCCCGACAGGCGGGCCGCCTTGACGTTACCGCCGAGCGCGTAGATGCGCCGGCCGATCGTCGTCTTGTTGGTGACGAAGCGGTAGAGCAGGATCAGCACCGTCATGATGATCAGGACGTTCGGCAGGCCGCGGTAGCGCCCCATCTCGTAGGCGAAGACGAGCAGGATGAGCGCCAGGAAGCCGTTGCGCATCGCGAAGGCGGCGAAGCTCTCCGTCGAGGCGCCGTGCGACTGCTGCACCATGCGGCGCCGCAGGCTGGTGCCGACGAAGATCGCGCAGATCGCGAGGGCGATGATCACCGACGTGTAGGGTCCCGCGAGGTTGGGGAAGAAGCCCTTGGCGAGGAGCTGGAACACGTCGGGGAACGGGCCCACGGAGGCGCCGTTCAGGACCGACAGGGTCAGCCCGCGGAACACCAGCATGCCGGCCAGCGTGACGATGAAGCTCGGGATGCCGAAATAGGCGACGAAATAGCCCTGGCTGGCGCCGACGACGCCCCCCACGATGAGGCACAGGATCGTCGCCGTTATGTATTCGACGTTGTAGTTGACCATCAGCACCGCGGCGAGCGCGCCCACGAAGCCCACGATGGAGCCGACCGACAGGTCGATGTGGCCCGCCACGATGATCAGCAGCATGCCGAGCGCCATCACGACGACGTAGCTGTTCTGCAGGATCAGGTTGGTGAGGTTCAGCGGCTGGAACAGCACGCCGCCCGTCGCATATTCGAAGAACAGCATGATGGTGACGAGCGCGATCAACAGGCCGTAGTCGCGGAAGTTGCCCTTCGCGAGCATGCGCCGCAGGCCCGAGCCGGTGCCGGTCTTGGCCGCCGGCAGGGCGCCGGGCTGCGGATGGGCGACGGTCGTGGGGTCGATGCCGCCCGGGACGTTGACAGAGCTCATCAGTGGAGGTCCTTCGATCGCATGATGGCGCGCATGATGATCTCCTGGGTCGCCTCGCTCCCCGGAAACTCGCCCACGAAGCGGCCCTCGTTCATGACGTAGATCCGGTCGCACATGCCGAGCAGTTCGGCCATCTCAGAGGAGATCATCAGCACGCCCTTGCCCTCTTCGGCCAGCGCGTTGATGATGGAATAGATCTCGTATTTGGCGCCGACGTCGATGCCGCGCGTCGGCTCGTCGAGGATCAGCACATCGGGCCTGGTGAACAGCCACTTGCTGAGCACGACCTTCTGCTGGTTGCCGCCGCTGAGGTTCACGGCCTGCTGCTCCACCCCGAAGGAGCGGATGTTCAGCTTCGAGCGAAAGTCGGTGGCGACGGCGAACTCCCGGTCGGAATCGATCACCGTGGCCCTGGACACGCCGGGAAGGTTGGCGAGCGTGGTGTTCTTGGTGATGTTCTCGTCGAGCACGAGGCCGAGCTGCTTGCGGTCCTCGGTCACGTAGGCGATCCCGGCGTGGATCGCCTTGGAGATGGTCGAGACGTCGACGGCCTTGCCGTCGAGTACGACCTCGCCCGAGATGTTCTGCCCGTAGGAGCGGCCGAAGACGCTCATGGCGAGCTCCGTCCGGCCGGCGCCCATCAGGCCCGCGATGCCGACGATCTCGCCGCGGCGGACCGTCAGGTTGATGTTCCTGCACACCGCGCGCTCGGCGTGGACGTGGTGGTAGGCGTTCCAGTTGCGGATCTCGAGCAGCGGCGCGCCGATGTCGGGGGTGCGGGGCGGGAAGCGGCTCGCCATGTCGCGGCCCACCATCCCCTTGATGATCCGGTCCTCGGTGATGGCGTCCCTGCGGCAGTCGAGCGTCTCGACCGAGGTGCCGTCGCGGATGATCGTGATCTGGTCGGCGACCCGGGAGATCTCGTTCAGCTTGTGCGAGATGATGATCGACGACATGCCCTGCTTCTTGAAGTCGAGCAGCAGGGTCAGGAGCTTCTCGCTGTCGCTCTCGTTCAGCGACGCGGTCGGCTCGTCGAGGATCAGCAGCTTGACCTTCTTGGCGAGCGCCTTGGCGATCTCGACCAGCTGCTGCTTGCCGACGCCGAGATTGGTGATGAGCGTCTCGGGGTTCTCGTCGAGCCCGACGAGGGCTAGGAGTTCGCGGGTGCGGGCGAAGGCGCGGTCCCAGTCGATCACGCCGAAGCGGGCCGTCTCGTTGCCGAGGAACATGTTCTCGGCGATCGACAGCAGCGGCACCAGCGCCAGCTCCTGGTGGATGATGATGATGCCGAGGTGCTCGGATTCCGAGATGTCGCGGAACGACACCGTCTTCCCCTCGTAGAGGATGTCGCCCGAGTAGGAGCCGTGCGGGTAGACGCCCGAGAGGACCTTCATCAGCGTCGACTTGCCGGCGCCGTTCTCGCCGCAGATGGCGTGGATCTCGCCCGGGTTGACCACGAGGTTGACGTCGTCGAGGGCCTTCACGCCCGGGAAGGTCTTGGTGATCCCACGCATCTCCAGGATCGGGCTCATGCTGTGACTCTTGTCCGTTGGCGCCGGCACCGTTGCCGGGACCCTACCGTGGCGGGCCTGCGCCGCGCAACGCCGCGCTGAGGCCTCGCCGGTCCGGGCGGGGCGACGTTCCGCCCCGCCCGCTCTGTCGCCCGGTCGACCTCTGCGAGGCGCCGGGCGGAGGTGCGGCCTACTGGCCCAGCTGCTTCATCGTGTAATAGCCGCCGTCGACCAGCGTCGGCTTCCAGTTCGCCTTGGTGACGAGGACCGGGTTCAGCAGGTAGGAGGGGACCACCTTCTTGCCGTTGTCGTAGGTCTTGGAATCGTTGATCTCGGGCTGCGTGCCGTTCTCCAGCGCGTCCACCATGGTGACCACGACCTTGGCGAGCTCGCGCGTGTCCTTGTAGATCGAAGAATACTGCTCGCCCGCGATGATCGACTTGACCGACTGGACCTCGCAATCCTGGCCGGAGACGGCCGGATACTTCATGTCGCCCGAGCCGTAGCCGACGCCCTTCAGCGACGACAAGATGCCGATCGACAAGCCGTCGTAGGGCGACAGCACGGCGTCGACCTTCTTGTTGGTGTAGTAGGCGGAGAGCAGGTTATCCATCCGGGCCTGCGCCACCGCCGGATCCCAGCGCAGCGTCGAGACCTGCTTCATGCCCTGCTGGCCCGACTGGATCACCAGCTTCTTCGACGTCATGTAGGGGCTCAGCACCGACATCGCGCCGTCGTAGAAAAAGTAGGCGTTGTTGTCGTCGGGCGACCCGCCGAACAGTTCGATATTGAACGGGCCCTTGCCGTCCTTGAGGCCCAGGGAGTCGATGAGGCTGTTGCCCTGGAGCACGCCGACCTTGAAGTTGTCGAAGGTGGCGTAATAGTCGACGTTGGGAGAATTGCGGATCAGCCGGTCGTAGGCGATCGTCTTGACGCCGGCGTCATGGGCCTTCTGCAGGACGTCCGTGAGGGTGGTGCCGTCGATGGAGGCGATCACCAGGACCTTGGCGCCCTTGGTGACCATGTTCTCGATCTGGGCGAGCTGGTTCGGGATGTCGTCGTCGGCGTATTGCAGATCGACCTTGTAGCCCCTGGCTTCGAGCTGCTTGACCATGTTGTTGCCGTCGTCGATCCACCGGGCCGACGACTTGGTCGGCATGGCCACCCCGATGAGGTCGCCCTTGGCGGCGTAGGCCGGCGTCAGTGCGGTCGAGGACAGGGCCATCGCGCCGAGCGCCAAGCCGGCAAACGTCCGTCTGTTGATCACGTTCCACTCCCTTTGAGAAAGCCCCGGCCGATCCCGTCAGTCGGGCGTCGGTGGGGCCGAATCCATCGTTCCCGACGGCGTGTTCACCGTTCGGTCGGGCGCATTAGGACGATGGTGCGAGGGTCTGTCAAACTCTGTTTGCCCCCGGCGCCCCCCTCGTCCGGCACAGCGTAAACGGGCGCGGGCGGCAAAATTGTATCGACCCGCTCCGCCCGGCGTCGAACCGGGCGCCCGCCCGTCAGAAGCGCTGAACGATGCCGCGCCGCTCCAGCGCGGCGATCACCTCGTCGGCGAGCGCCTCCGGCGTCGCCTCGCCGGCCGCCAGCACGATCTCGGCCGCCTCCGGCCGCTCGTAGGGCTGGTCGATGCCGGTGAAGTTCCGGATCTCGCCGGCGAGCGCGCGCTTGTAGAGCCCCTTCGGGTCGCGCGCGATGCAGCTCTCGATCGGGGCGTCGACGAAGACCTCGACGAACTCGTCGGGCTCGACGAGTTCGCGCACCATCCGACGCTCCGCCGCGAAGGGCGAGATGAAGGAGCAGAGCGCGACGAGGCCCGATTGCACCATCAGCTTCGCCACCTCGCCGACGCGCCGGATGTTCTCCACGCGGTCGGCGTCGGTGAAGCCGAGGTCCTTGTTGAGGCCGTGGCGAACGTTGTCGCCGTCGAGCATCACGGTATGGGCGCCGCGCGCGTGGAGCTTCGTCTCGACGATGTTGGCGACCGTCGACTTGCCGGCGCCCGACAGCCCGGTGAACCACAGGATCGCGGGCTTCTGGTGCTTCAGGGCGGCGCGGGCCTCCTTGGTCACCGCCAGGTCCTGGTAGTGGATGTTGGTGGCGCGGCGCAGCGGGAAGTCGACGAGGCCGGCCCCGGCCGTGGCGTTGGTGGCGCGGTCGATCAGGATGAAGGCGCCGGTGCCGCGATTCTCGCGGTAGGGGTCGAAGGCGATCGGTGCCGCCGTGGCGAAGTTGCAGAAGCCGATCTCGTTCAGGCCGAGCGTCTTGGCGGCGTTGTGCTCCAGCGAATTGATGTCGATCCGGTGCTTCAGGTCCGTGACCGTCACGGGGACGAGCTTCTCGGCGATCTTCATCAGGTAGGAGCGGCCGGGCAGCAGCCGCTCCTCGCTCATCCAGATGACGTGGGCGGCGAACTGGTCCGCCACGGGCGGCCGCGCCTTCGGGTCGGCCAGGACGTCGCCGCGCGCGACGTCGACCTCGTCGGCGAGCGTCAGGGTGACGGCGTCGCCGGCTTCGGCTCCCGACGCGTCGGCGCCCCCGACGATGACGCGGGCGACCCGGGTGGTGCGGCCCGAGGCCGACACCGCCACCTCGTCGCCCGGCCTGACGCGGCCGCCCTCCACCGTGCCGGCATAGCCGCGGAAGTCGAGGTCGGGGCGGTTCACCCACTGGACCGGCAGCCGGAACGGGCCGGCGGCCCGCTCGTCGCGCACCTCGACGGTCTCGAGGAAGCCGACGAGCGTCGGCCCACGATACCAGGGCATGGCGGCGGAGGGCGCCGACAGGTTGTCGCCGTAGCGCGCCGACACCGGGATCGGGGTGATCGAGCGGAAGTTCAGCCGGGCCGCGAAGGCCTCGAAGTCCCCGACGATGGCCGAGAACACGTGCGGGTCGTGGCCCACGAGGTCGATCTTGTTGACCGCCAGCACCACGTCGCGGATGCCGAGCAGCGACACGATGAAGGCGTGGCGGCGCGTCTGCGGCAGCAGGCCCTTGCGGGCGTCGACCAAGAGGATGGCGAGGTCGGCGTTCGAGGCGCCCGTCGCCATGTTGCGGGTGAACTGCTCGTGGCCCGGCGTGTCGGCCACCACGAAGGAGCGCCGCGCCGTCGCGAAATAGCGATAGGCGACGTCGATCGTGATGCCCTGCTCGCGCTCGGCCTCGAGCCCGTCGACCAGCAGGGCGAAGTCGATGTCGTCGCCGACCGTGCCGTGCTTCTTGGAATCGCGCTCCAGCGCCGAGAGCTGGTCGTCGAAGATCGACTTCTGCTCGTAGAGCAGCCGGCCGATCAGCGTCGACTTGCCGTCGTCGACCGAGCCGCAGGTGAGGAAGCGCAGGGTGGGGAGCGCGTGGACGGGGGCGGCCATCAGAAATATCCCTCGCGCTTCTTCTTCTCCATCGAGCCCGCCTCGTCGCTGTCGATCAGCCGGCCCTGCCGTTCGGAGGTGGTGGAATCGCGCATCTCGGCCAGCACGGCGTCGAGCGTCTCGGCCTCGGACTCGACGGCGCCGGTCAGCGGGTAGCAGCCGAGCGTGCGGAAGCGCACGCGGCGCATCTCCGGCCGCTCGCCGGGCTTCAGCGGCAGCCGCTCGTCGTCGACCATGATGAGGGCACCGTCGCGCCGCACGACGGGCCGCGCCTTGGCGAAGTAGAGCGGCACGACCGGGATGTCCTCGGCCCGGATGTAGTGCCAGACGTCGAGTTCGGTCCAGTTCGACAGCGGGAACACCCGCATGCTCTCGCCCTGGCGGATCCGCGTATTGTAGAGGTGCCAGAGTTCGGGGCGCTGGTTGCGCGGGTCCCACGCATGGGCCTCCGAGCGATGCGAGAAGATGCGCTCCTTGGCGCGGCTCTTCTCCTCGTCGCGCCGCGCGCCGCCGAAGGCCGCGTCGAACCCGCCGGCGTCGAGCGCCTGGCGCAGGCCTTCCGTCTTCATCACCTGCGTGTGGACGGACGAGCCCGAGGCGACCGGCGAGATGCCGCGGCGCACGCCGTCCTGGTTGATGTGGACGATCAGCTCCATGCCGGCGCGCCGGGCCGCCTCGTCGCGGAAGGCGATCATCTCGCGGAACTTCCACGTCGTGTCGACGTGAAGCAGCGGAAACGGCGGCTTGGCGGGGTAGAACGCCTTCAGCGCCACGTGCAGCATGGCGGTCGAATCCTTGCCGATCGAGTAGAGCATCACGGGACGACGGAACTCGGCCACCACCTCTCGCATGATATGGATGGCCTCGGATTCGAGGCGTCTGAGGTGTCGGGACAGCGGTCCGGGCATCGGGGGCTCTGGGTCAGGCACAAAATGTCGCGCTGATAGTGGGGTGATCGATGAAATCCAACAAGGCGCCGCACGCATGGGCGCCGTGACGACGGCTTCGGTGCTCTCGGGTCCGGGCGCCATCCTGCTCGGCTTCGGCCTGCTCTTCGTCGCAGTCACGGCCTTCGGAACCCTCATGCTGGCCGGCCTGCTCCACCCGCTGCTGGTGCGCTACGCGCTCGCCCGCCCCAACGCCCGCTCGGCCCACACGGTGCCCACGCCGCAGGGCGGCGGCCTCGCGGTGCTCGGCACCCTGATCCTCGCGGCCTGGCTCGGCGCGGCGGCGCTGGGCGTCGAGGGCCCGACGGCGCTGGGCTTCGGGCCGGGCTCGGGCTTCGCGGTCGATCCCTCAGACACGATCCGGCTCTGGACGGTGCTCGCCGCCGCGGTGCTGGTGGGGCTCGTCGGCGTCGTCGACGACCTCAGGCCTCTGCCGCCGCCCCCGCGCCTCGCGCTGCAGATCATCGCCATGGGGCTCGCCGTCTCGGCCCTGCCGGACGGGGCGCGGGTGCTGCCCTGGCTTCCGCTCGCGGCCGAACGCCTGCTGCTCGTGGTGGGCGGGGCGTGGTTCGTCAACCTCACCAACTTCATGGACGGCATGGACTGGCTGACCGTCGCCGGGACCGCGCCGGTGACGGCCGCTCTGGCGCTGTTCTGGTTCTTCGGCGCCCTGTCGGCGCCGGCGGGGCTGGTGGCGCTGGCGCTGCTCGGCGCCATTTTGGGCTTCGCGCCCCTCAACAGGCCGGTGGCGCGGCTGTTCCTCGGCGACGTGGGGAGCC
>CBDCBJ010000007.1:0-1477500 GCA_965214345.1 Lichenihabitans sp.
TGGATCGCCATGCCGGCCGCCGTCGGGGCGTCCGCGGTCCAGCACAGGTCCTTCACGGCCAGCGGCACGCCGTGGAGCGGCCCCCGGACGGTCCCGGCCGCGATCTCCCGATCGGCCCTCGCGGCCTCGGCGAGCGCACTCTCGCCCAGCACCCGCTCGTAGGCGTGGAGCGCGCCGTCGTGCGCCGCGATGCGGTCCAGCATGCCGCGGGTGAGCTCGACCGAGGACAGCTCCCGCGCGCGGAGCCGCCCGCCGGTCTCGACGAGGCCCGCGAAGGCCAGACCGTCGGGCAGCGCGCTCACGAGGCTTTCCAGTCGGTCGCCGCCTCATAGGCGGAGGCCGCCGCGTAGATCGACATCTCGCCGTAGTGCCGGCCCACGAGCTGCAGGCTGACCGGCAGGCCGTCCGTCATGCCGCAGGGGATCGCCATGGCGGGGTGGCCGGTGACGTCGAAGGGCGCCGTGTTGGGCAGCATCTCGAAGGCGCGCTGCAGGACGAGGCCCAGCGGCGCGTCGGCGGGCGGGATCGGCGTCGCCTTCAGCGGCAGCGTCGGCATCAGCAGCAGGTCGTGGGTCTCGAGCGCTGCGTCGTAGGCGCCCTTCAGCTGGCGCACGAGGTTCTGCGCCTTGGCGTAGAAGCGGCCGCGGTACTGGCTGGTGAAATACTGGCCCACCATCATGGTGATCTTCAGCGTGTCGGACAGCGCGTCGGCGCGCTCGCGCCAGGCCGCATGGGCGTCGAGCAGCGAGACCGTGTAGAGCCCCTTCCAGTTGAAGCCCATGCCGTTGCCGAGCATCATCTGCGCCTGGGCGCCCTCGCTCGCCACCGGGGTCCAGATGGCGGGGCCGAGGAGGTGCATGGGGATCGAGATCTCGTCGACCTCGGCGCCGAGCCGGCGGAGCTCCTCCGCGGCGGCCCGCACCTTGGCGTCGACGTCCTCCTCGCTGTTGGCGAAGCCGAAACCCTCCTTGACGATGCCCGATCTTCATACCCTTCACGCCGCGCCCCCAACGCCTGCGTGTAGGGGGCGACCTTCGGGGCGTATTGGCGCGGGTCGAGCCCGTCCTCGCCGGCCAGCACCTCCAGCATCAGGGCGTTGTCGGCGACGTTCTGCGTCATCGGCCCGGTGTGGTCGATGGTGGATTCGATCGGCATCACGCCCGTGTAGGGGACGAGGCCGTGGGTCGCCTTCATGCCGTAGATGCCGCAATAGGCGGCCGGGATGCGGATCGAGCCGCCCTGGTCGCCGCCGATCGCCATGTCGACCTCGCCCGACGCCACGAGCGCGCCGCTGCCCGACGACGAGCCGCCCGCCGAATAGCCGGGCTTGCGCGGGTTCACGACCGGCCCGGACGAGTTCGTGTGGCTGCCGCCCGAGAAGCAGAAATGCTCGCAATGCGCCTTGCCCAGGATCGTGGCGCCGGCGTCGAGCAGGCGCGTGACGATCGTGGCGTCGAGGTTCGGCACGTAGCCCTCGAGCGTCGCCGAGCCGTTCATCATCGGCACGCCGGCGAGGCACACGTTGTCCTTCAATGCGACCGTCTTGCCCTTGAGCACCCCGTCCGGCGCGCCCTTCACCTCGGTCTTGACGTACCAGGCGTGGAGCGGGTTCTCGGCCGGGCTGGGGAAACGCCCGGGGGTGCGCGGGTATTTCACCTCTGGGACGAAGTCGGGCAGGGATTCCACGAGGTCGTAGGCGGCGAAGCTGCCGGCCATGTGGGACATGAACTCGGCGACGCGCTCGGGTTCGAGGCTCATGCCGAGGCTGTCGACGATATCGGTCATCTGTTCGAGCGTGGGGCGGGCGACCGGCATGGCATGATCCTCCTGGTGCGACGTTCAGGCCGCCATGCCGACGAGTTCGGCCACGACCTCGGGGTCTTCGAGCTGGTCGGGCCTGAGTTCGCCCGTGATCCGGCCCTTCTGGATGACGAGCACGCGGCTCGACAGGGACGCGATGAATTCGAGGTTCTGCTCGACGAGGATCACGCTGACGCCGGTCGTGGCGCCGAGGCCCTTCAGCGTCTCGGCGATCTCCTCGATGATCGAGGGCTGGATGCCCTCGGTCGGCTCGTCGAGCAGGATCAGCTTCGGCCTCGTGCAGAGGCACCGCGCCAGCGCCAGCAACTGCTGCTCGCCGCCCGAGAGCGCGCCGCCCTGCCGGTCGAGCAGGCGCTTCAGCCGGGGGAACAGCTCCAGCGTGTCGTCAATGACGCCGCGGTCCTCCCGACCGCCCGCCACGCAGCCCATGCGCAGGTTGTCGCGCACGCTGAGCGCCGGGAAGATCTCGCGTCCCTGCGGCACGTAGGCGAGGCCGAGCCGCGCGCGCTCGTGCGGCTTCAGGTCGGTGATGTCGCGGTCGAGGAACGTGACCCCGCCGGCGGACGCCGGGACGAAGCCCATGAGGGTCCGCATGAGCGTGGTCTTGCCCATGCCGTTGTGGCCCAGGATGCCGAGGAACTCTCCGGCCTTGAGCTGGAAGTCGATCCCCATCAGGACCGGAACGCGGCCGTAGGCGGCCTGGAGTGCTGCGACCTCCAGCATCGGTCAGGCCGCCTTCTTGCCGAGGTAGACGTCGCGCACCCGCTGGTCCCGCATGACGGCGTCGGCCCGGTCCTCCAGCAGCACGGAGCCCTGGTTGAACACCGTGATGAGGTCCGAGATCATGCGGATGAACGCCATGTCGTGCTCGACCACGATGAGCGATTTCGTCCTGTTGATGGCCCGGACGATCTCGGCGGTGCGGCCGACCTCGTCGTGGTTCATGCCGGCGGCGGGCTCGTCGAGCAGGATGAGGTCCGGCTCGCCGCTGAGCACCGTGCCGATCTCGACCCATTGCCGCTGGCCGTGCGCCAGCGTGCCGACGATGCGGTCCGTCGAGCCCGCGAGCGCGATGAGCGACAGGACCTCGTCGACCACCGCATCGGCCCGCTTCGCGCCGTTCTTGCGCCGCGCCGCGAGCCACAGGTTCTCGCGGATCGACAGCCCGTTGAACACGGACGGGGTCTGGAGCTTGATGCCGATGCCGGCACGCGCGATGGCGTGCGGCGCCGCCCCGGCGATGTCGCGGCCGCGGTAGCGCACCGTGCCGGCGCTCGGCGGCAACTGGCCGGTCAGCATCTTGAAGAAGGTGCTCTTGCCGGCCCCGTTGGGGCCGATGAGGCAGCGCAGCTCGCCCTCGGCCAGGGTGAAATCCACCGCGTCGACCGCCACGACCCCGCCGAAGCGCATCGTGAGGCCGCGGGTCTCGAGCAGGGGGCCGGTCACGAGAGCGCCTTGCCGGGCAGCGGGGCGGCGGCGGCGCGTTCGGCGGGGGCAGGCCCGCCGCGGACGCGCCGGCGGCGCCACAGGGCCGCGACGCCCCGCTCGGCCATCGGCACGACGCCGGCGGGGAGCAGCAGCACGAAGACGAGCAGGATGGTGCCGAGGACGAGGTTGGCGTCGAGCACCTGCTGGCCGCCGATCTGCGTCACGAGATACTGGATCGCGACCGCGCCCAGCACGGGGCCGATGAGCGTGCCGAGCCCGCCGATCATCACCCAGATGATGATCTGGGCCGAGGTGGCGAGGCCGAAGATCGTCGGGCTGATGAAGGCGCCCCAGAGCGTGTAGAGGCAGCCCGCGAGGCCCGCGATGCCGCCCCCGATCACGAAGGCGAGAAGCTTGTAGAGGCGCGGGTCGTAGCCGAGCAGGGCCGCCCGGGTCTCGTTCTCGCGGATCGCCACCACGACGCGGCCGAAATGACCGGCCAGCAGGAGCTTCAGCCCGACGAAGACCGCGACGAGGCAGCCGGCCGCAAGGTACCAATCGTCCTCCGGCGCGAAGGCATAGCCGGTCAAGGGCAGGGTGATGCCCGGCACCGACGGGATGCCGTTGAAGCCGCCGAGCGCCGCGGCACCGATCCGGTAGGCGTCGCCGGCGGTGGAATTGACGACGTTGAACAGGATCAGCGTCACCGTGAGGGTGATGACCCCGACGTAGACGTTGGAGATGCGGCCGTAGAACATGAAGTAGCCGAGCAGGGCGGCGAACAGCATCGGCACCAGCATCGACAGGAGCAGCGGCACCGTGCTGTCGGCGAAGTTGAAGGCCGCCACCGCATAGGCATAGCCGCCGAGGCCGAAGAACGCCGCCTGGCCGAAGGACAGGATGCCGCCGAAGCCCCAGATGAAGCCGAGGCTCAGCGCCAGCACCGCCATGGCGACGAAGACGGTCGCCTGCAGGAGCGAGAACGTGTCGACGAAGGACGGCGCGACCGCGGCCAGCACGGCGGCCACGAGCGCCCCCGCGAGGGTGAGGCGGAGGGACAGGAGCGTGCGGATCACAGGCTCCCCCTGAAGTAGCGCCCCGTGATGCCCTCCGGCAGCACGCGGATGAGCACCGTGGCGGCGATCAGCAGGATCACCTCGCCGAAGACCGGCGTGGTGAGGTAGGAGCCCATCTGGTTGATGGCGCCGAACAGAACCGAGGCCGAGGCGGTGCCGGCCAGGATCGCGGCGCCCCCGCCCACGACCGTGATGAAGGCCTTGGCGACGAAGGCCGCCCCCATCGTGGGGGCCACGCCCGACACCGGCGCGAGCAGCCCGCCGGCGAGGCCCGTGACGGCCGCCCCGATGCCGAAGGTCGCCATGTAGACGCGGTTGGGGTCGACCCCCAGGGCCGCGGCCATCTCGGGCTTCTGCATCGTGGCCCGGGCGATGAGGCCGAACCGGGTGAAGCGCAGGACGCCGACGACGCCGCAGAGCAGCAGCAGCGCCACCAGCGCCAGGAACGGCGTGTAGAGGTCCGAGCGGTAGACGCCGACCTGGAACCCGCCGAGCGGCGTCGGCACGCCGTTGATGGTGTTGCCGAAGATCGTCGTCACCAGCCCGACGATGAACAGGCTGAGGCCCCAGGTGGCCAGCATGGTGTCGACGAGCCGCCCGTAGAGGAAGCGGATCAGCAGCCGCTCGACCAGCAGCCCGACGAGCCCGACGAACACAGGTGCCACGACCAGCATGGCGAGCCAGATGTTCACGCCGTGGTTGGTCGACAGAACCGTCGCATAGGCGCCGAGCATCAGGAACTCGCCGTGGGCGAGGTTGATGATCTTCATCATGCCGAAGATGATGGCGAGGCCCAGGCTGATCAGCACCAGGGAGGCGATGCCGCTCAGCACGTTGAGCCCGACGATGGCGGCGAGATCCATCGCGCTGACCTCCTCAGATCTTCACGACATATTGCTGGTTGTCGTTGGGGTTCTTGACGAGGTCGCAGACCGCGGCCGTGTCGAGCGGCTTCTGGTCCGGGTCGCTCTCGGTCACGGCCCAGAGCTTGTCGTGGACGGTGGCGAGGTAGGCGGAGCGGACGGCGTGGTGGGTCGGCCTGTCGATCGTCACGGTGCCGCTGGGGCCGTCGAAGGAGAGGCCGGTCTCCAGCGCCTCGATCACCTTCATGCGGTCGATCGAGCCCGCCTTCGTCACGCCCTCGGCCCAGATGTGGACGCCCTCGTAGGTCGCGCAGGCGAGCTCGCTGATGTAGGGGATGCCCTGGCCGTATTTCGCGTGGAGCTTGTCGACGTAGGCCTTGCTGGCCGGCGTCGTCAGCTCCTGGAAATAGCCGTAGGCGCCCATGATCCCCTCGCTCTCCTTGGCGTCGAGGGTGGAGGGCTCGTTGACGAGGCCGAAGGTCGTCGACGCGATGGGGATCTGGCTCTTCATGCCGGCCGCGGTCCACTGCCGGTAGAAGGCCGTGTGGTTGCCGCCGACGAGGGCCGACAGGATGAGGTCGGGCTTGGCGGCCTGGATCTTCGAGATGGTGGGGCCGAAGTTGGTGACGTCGAGCGGGAAGAACTCGGTGGCCAGGATGGTGCCGCCGTTGTCCCCGCAGTATTTCGTCATCCACTTGGCGGTGATCTGGCCGTAATTGTAGTCGGCCGCGATGATGTAGGCCTTCTTGCCGCTCTTGCCCATGGCGTTGGGCACCAGCTTCTGGACCGTCTGGGCCGGGGTGGTGCCGAGGCAGAACTCGTTGCGGTCGCAGACGCCGCCCTCGTAGAGCGTGTTGTAGAAGTAGAGCGTCTTGAACCGGTCGAAGACGGGGCGGATCGCCTCGCGCGACGCCGACGTGATGCCGCCGTGCACCACCGCGACCTTGTCCTTCAGCGCCAGTTGCTGGGCGTATTGCGAGTAGAGCTGGATGTTGGACTGCGGATCGTAGCTGACGATCTTCAACTGGCGGCCGAGCAATCCCCCGGCGGCGTTGATCTCGTCGACGGCGAGCTCGACGCTCAGCACCATCGGCTGGCCGCTGGTGCCGAGCGGGCCGGACTGGTCGTGCAGGCTGCCCACCAGGATCGGCGGCTCGGCGCCGAGCGCCCCGTGGCGCAGCACCGCCGGCGAGAGGACCAGCCCGGCCGTCGCGGCACTCGTCGAGCTCAGGAATCTGCGTCGCGTGAGATCCGTCATGGTGGCTCCGTGGGGCCGATGGCCGTGCCCGCTCCGCCCTCACACCAGCACCGAAGCCGCGGGGTTTCAAGCCCCACTGTTCTGCCGAAGAACCCAGCATGGATGCGCCTATTCCAAGCAATGCGGCGCGGCAGGGAGCAAAGCGCCCTATCGACGGGCGCCGTCACCTGTCGATCGAGCACTATGACGCCGGAACCGGCAACCGCGCATCTCGTGTGGACGCATGAACGGCAGCCGTGAGCACGCGAAAGTCCGCCGGCGCGCTCTGTGACGCAAGGGCGGCCGGCTTCCCGCGCGCCCGGCCGTCCGGAGCGGCGGATCGAACGCCCTCGCGGTCCGCGACCCGGCGGACGGGCCTGTCGGGACGATGTCGCCGCCCCATAAAGGCTCCATGAAAGCCTCGCCCCTCTCCCTCCTCGCCGTGGTGGCCCTGACGGCGGCCGCCCACGCGGCCGATCCGGCGCCCCTGACGGGCGCCGCGGCCTTCGGTGACTGGCATTCGGACGCGCCGGGCGTCGTCCGGCTCATCCGGCCGGGCGACCTGCCGACGCCCTACGCGACACCCTCGGCCAGCAACGGCCCCCAGGACGCGGCCCTGCCCCGGGACCCCCACGTGCGGGTCCCCGCGGGCCTCTCGGCCACGCTCTGGGCCAAGGGGCTGGTCGCACCGCGGACGATCAGGGTCGCGCCGAACGGCGACGTGTTCGTGGCCGAGACGGCGGCGGGCGACATCAAGGTGTTCCGGCCGGATGCCGCGACCGGCGCCGCCGGCCCGGCGAAGGTCTACGCGAGCGGGCTCGACGGCCCCTTCGGCATGGCGTTCTACCCGCCGGGCGACCACCCGCGCTGGCTCTACGTGGCGACGACCGACGCGGTCTGGCGCTTCCCCTACGGCGGCGAAGACGCGGCCGGGGCGAAGCCCGCCCCTGTCGTGGATCTCGGCATCAGCGACGGCGGCCACTCGACCCGCGACATCGCCTTCAGCCCGGACGGGACGCGGATGTACGTGTCGGTCGGCTCGCAGAGCAACGACGCCGAGGACCTGCCGGCCGCGCCGGCGGCCGAGATCGCCACGCTGCCGCTCGGGGCCGCGTGGGGCGACGAGGCGCGCCGCGCCGACGTCCTCAGCTTCAACCCGGACGGCCGGGACGCGCGGGTATACGCCACCGGCCTGCGCAACTGCGTCGGGCTCGCCGTGGCGCCGCAGACCGGACATCTGTTCTGTTCCACCAACGAGCGCGACGGCCTCGGCAACGACCTGCCTTCGGACTACGTCACAGAGGTGCGGGAGGGCGGCTTCTACGGCTGGCCCTGGTTCTACATCGGCGCCCACGAGGACCCGCGCCACCGCGGCGAGCGCCCGGACCTCGGCGCCAGGACCCTCGTGCCGGACGTCCTGCTCCAGGCCCATTCGGCCCCGCTGACGATGACGTTCTACGATCCGCCCGCCGGCGCCCCGGCGGCGCTGCCCCCGTCCTACGCCGGCCAGGCCTTCGTGGCGATGCACGGCTCCTGGAACCGCGCCCGGCGCACGGGCTACAAGGTGGTCCGCGTGGTGATCGAGAACGGCGTCCCGACGGGCACCTACCAGGATTTCGCCACCGGCTTCGTCGACGCCGACGGCCGTGTCTGGGGCCGGCCGGTCGGCGTCGCCGCCCTGCGCGACGGCAGTCTGCTGATCGGCGAGGACCAGAACGGGACGCTGTGGCGCGTCGCCCCGACGGAGAAGCCGTGAGTGTGTAGGGCGGTGACAAAGCAGGCCACTGGAGCGCCAGCGATTTGCTGACGCGGGCGGAGGAATCTCCGGCCAGTGGATAGGCTTCCCGTTTTGGGAGGCCGGGGATGTTCGTCGTGGAAATCTACGCCGCCGTTCGACATTTCGTGTTCATTGAGGGTCACAGCCGCCGCGAAGCGGCCCGGGTGTTCGGGCTGAACCGCGAGACGGTCCTGAAGATGTGCCGGTTCTCGTTGCCGCCCGGGTACACACGCACGAAGCCACCCGAGAAGCCGAAGCTGGGGCCTCTGCTGCCGGTGATCGACGCGATCCTGGAGGCGGATCGTGATGCGCCGCCCAAGCAGCGGCACTCGGCCAAGAGGATTTTCGAGAGGCTTCGGGACGAGCATGGGTTTCTCGGCGGCTACACCGTGGTGAAGGATCACGTGCGGGTCTGCCGGGCACGAGGGCGCGAAACCTTCGTGCCTTTGTCTCACCCGCCGGGTCACGGCCAGGTGGATTTCGGGGAAGCGCTCGCGGTGATCGGCGGCGTTCGGCAGAAGATCCACTTCTTCTGCCTGGATCTGCCGCAGTCGGACGCCTGCTTCGTAAAGGCCTATCCTCGGGAAACCACCGAGGCCTTCCTGGACGGCCATGTCTCGGGATTTGCCTTCTTCGGCGGCGTGCCGCTGTCGGTCCTCTACGACAACACCAAGATCGCCGTGGCCAAGATCTGTGGCGACGGCAAGCGCGATCGCACGCGCGCCTTCACGGAGCTGGTGAGCCACTGCCTCTTCCAGGACCGCTTCGGCCGCCCGGGCAAGGGCAACGACAAGGGCAAGGTCGAAGGGTTGGTCAAATACGCCCGCGCCAACTTCATGACGCCGGTCCCCACGGCGGCGAGTTTCGACGCCCTGAACGCCATGCTGGCAGACCGTTGCCATGCACGGCAGGACGAACACGCGGGTCAGCATGCCGCCACCATCGGCGAGCGGCTCGTCGCCGATCTCGAAGCCTTGAGGGCGCTGCCCGCCGTGCCGCTCGAACCCTGCGAGAAGCGCGCGGCTCGTGTCTCCTCGACCGCACTCGTCCGCTACCGCTGCAACGACTATTCGGTACCCACGGCCTTCGGCTTCCAGGACGTGCTGGTGAAGGGGTTCGTCGACGAGGTCGCGATCCTGTGTGGCGGCCGGGAGATCGCCCGGCATCCGCGCCACTACGGCGAGGGCGTGTTCGTCTCGGATCCGTTGCACTATCTGGCGCTGATCGAGATGAAGCCGAACGCGCTCGATCAGGCCGCGGCGCTGCAGGGCTGGAACCTGCCCGAGGTGTTCCAGCACCTGCGCCATCTCCTGGAGGCCCGCATGGGCAACCGCGGCAAACGCGAGTTCATCCAGGTGCTACGGTTGATGGAGGCGGCGCCCCAGGACGTGGTGGCCTGTGCCGTCACAGAGGCCATCCGGCTCGGGGCCATCGGCTTCGACGCCATCAAACAGATCACGCTGGCACGGATCGAACGGCGTCCTGTCCGCCTCAACCTCGCCGCCTATCCCCACCTGCCACAACTTGCCGTCAAGACGACGGCCCCCGCTGACTATGCCGTGCTCGTGCCGGAGATGGCGGCGTGACGGCCCCCGTCGACGGCACCATGCCGAGCGGCACCAGGGCCGGTACTCCCCAGGTGCTTCTGGGCCACTACCTCAAGCAGCTGAAGCTGCCGACGATCCTGCGCGAATACGACAAGGTGGCTCGCGAGTGCGCTCTGGGCGGCATCGATCATCCCGGCTACCTGCTCCGCCTGTTGGAGTTGGAACTCCTCGACCGCGAGCGCCGCGTCGTCGAGCGCCGCATCCGTGCCGCCCGGTTCCCGGCAGTGAAGAGCTTCGACACCTTCGATTTCACCGCCATCCCGAGCCTCAACAAGATGCTGGTGCTGGAGCTGGGGCGCTGCGAGTTCATCCTGCGCCGGGAGAACATCATCGCACTCGGCAACAGCGGCACCGGCAAGACCCACGTCGCCCTGGCCCTGGGGCTGGCCGCCTGCCAGAAGGGCTTCACCGTTGCGTTCACCACTGCGGCGTCCCTGGTCAACCAGTTGATGGAGGCTCGTGACGAACGGCGTCTTCTCAAGCTCCAGCGCGACCTGCAGGCCGTGAAGCTGCTGATCGTCGACGAGCTTGGCTACGTGCCGCTCTCGGCGAGCGGAGCCGAACTGCTCTTCGAGGCATTCTCGCAGCGTTACGAGCGGGGTTCGACCATCATCACATCGAACCTTCCTTTCGAGGACTGGACATCGGTCCTCGGATCGGAGCGGCTCACCGGCGCCCTGCTCGACAGGCTCACCCATCACGTCAGCATCTTGACCATGAACGGCGACAGCTACCGCCTCAAGCAATCCGTCGGCCGCCGCCGGACATCGGCCAGGGCGGAGCAAAACCAGGCCACCCCCGAGATCGTCGACAGCGACACCGGCGACATCATCATCAGCTGATCCAAACCGTACAGCGACATGGAAAGGGCCCCGATCGGAGCCCTTTCCATGTCGCTGGCTTACACTCACTGGCCTGCGTTTACTCCGCCCCGCTGGCCTGGAATCAGACCGGCGTTGACATGCAACTCGATCGAATCGCAGGAACAACCATGCTTCTTGGTCGACACACGCCTTGGATGCGGACGACGCTGGTCTGCGGATTGCTCGGTGCCGCCATGTCGCCGGGCGTTGCAGAAACCAGGCTGGAGCGAGGCGATTATCTCGTCAACGTGGTCGGTGCCTGCGGCAATTGCCACAGCCCGGTCGACGCGAACGGTAACCGGAACGGCCCTGCGCTTTCAGGCGGTCCCGCCCTCCTGTCGCCCGCTTTCGAGGCCTATGCCCCCAACATCACGTCCGCCCTCAAAACGGGTATCGGCAGCTGGAGCGAGGATCAGATTGTGGTGGCCTTGCGTGAGGGTCGGACGCCGGATGGGCACTTGATCCGTCCACCGATGCCCGTACCGCTCTACCGCTTCATGTCGGATGACGACGCCTACGCCATCGCGACCTACTTGAAGACGATCCCGCCGACCGAGCACGAGACGCCGGTGCCGACCTACAAGGCACCTATGCCGACCAGTTACGGACCATCAGTCGGATCGGTGCCCGATCCGCCTCGGGGGAATCCAATCGTCTATGGCGCTTATCTTGCCAAGCTTGGCCATTGCATGGAGTGCCACACCCCGATCGGTGCGGGCGGAAAGCGGGACACCGCCAACCGGTTCGGGGCCGGAGGCATGTCGATTGACCTCGCCTGGGGAAGCCGCATTGCGGACAACATCACCTCGGATCCGGAGACCGGCATCGGTGACTGGACGGACCAGCAGGTCATCGCCGCCCTATCGCACGGCGTCGACAAGAACGGGAATTTGCTGTCGCCGATTATGCCGTGGCCCTACTTCCAGACAATGAAATCCGAGGATTTAAGGGCTATCGTGGCTTGGCTGAGAACGCTCCAGCCTGTCAGGAACGCTGTCGCACAGTGAATGCAGCTGTTCGCCTTCGGCGGCCACGACCGATCATGCCCCTTCCTGGTACCGGACCGCTCACCGCTCGACCTCAACCACCAGAGCCGGGTCGAATATGCCGGCATTCTCCCCGCCATAGCCATGTCCGTTGTTGAGCACGCGGGTGTCGCCGAGCCGGTCGTCACAGCAGTGGTGGGTGTCGCCATGGATCCAGAGGGCCGCGTCGCCCGACGCCACCAAAGCCTCGAGGTCGCTGGCGTAGCAGGAGTCCAGCATCGACGGCTGGTGCAGCCGGCTGAGGCGGCGCGGGCTCGGGGCATGGTGGGTCACCACGACGGATCGTCCGTCGAACGCCGTCGCCGGCTTCGCCTCCAGCCAGGCGCGCGTGAGAAAGCCTCGCAGGTGAGCGTCGGCCAGCCCTCACGTCCTCTCCCCGATTCGGGACAGCACCACCAGCACATCATATTTCTGAGATGCGCGCGCCCGAGTATGCGCAAAGCCAGGGTACCCAGCGCCTGACCACGTCATCCTCTCGATCGGCGGCTCTCAAGATCGTGGAGGCTTCATCGTCGGTGAAGCTGCGCTTCTTCTCTCCCGGCTTGGATCGAACGTCGATGCCGACGCGCTCGGCCACATTGGAGCCAAGGCGGCCGTTGTCGACAGCCCATTGCAGGATCGCGCGCACCGGTGCTAAGTGCCCGTCGCGGATCGTCTTGGGCTTGCGGCCCAGGTCGATCAGCTTCGCCTTCCAGGCATAGAGATCGGCCGCCGCGATGCGAAGCGCATCGTCGTGCCTTACGAAGGCCGCCAGGTCCTGGAAAACGCGCGTCCATTCGTAGAGTGTCCGCTCGATAGGTCGCTTCTCCGCAGCCCAACCGCGAACCAGCTCCTCGAAGGGCAGAGCAGGCATCAACTGCGTCCTGATCTCAGGCGTCTCGCGATGGAGAACGGGCGCCGAGACGACAAAGTCAGGCTCGAAGTCGCCGTCTGCCCAACGGATGAGTTCGAGGCTCGCGCGCTGCACGGATGCGGACAGGGTCTTGGCGAGCTTGGCGCGACTGTCCTGGTCTACCTGCATGTCGTGGGCCACGAGCACCAAATCTGCCTGCTCGAAACACCACTGCTTCAGGACTAAAGCCTCCGCGTCGATGGTCGGCACGACAGAGACGGCGTCCGTCGCGGGCGGCTCGACCGACCATGGTTGTGGGCTCCACATAGGAGAGCTGTTCCAAAGGCGCTCATGAGCGTCGACCGGCTAGAACGTCTGGGCGGACGGGTCATCGCGATATTTGTCGAGCCAATAACTATACATCCATGTGGCACGCTGGTGCGCTTCCCGCTCGCTCAGAGTTGTCGCCCTCGCCTTTGCAGGGCTTGCAGTCTCGGACGGAAGGGACCGAAGCGCCGTCCATCGAGCCTCTACGTCGGCCAGCGCCTTGACGAACCGGCGCTTGGCTTCAGCCGCATCCTTCGTGGCGAGGCTGAACTTCTCCTCGCGCTTGCCTACCAGTGGCAGCAGGTCCCGGGGACTCTCTTGCGGAGCCAGTACATGCCTGTCTTCGGATGCGTCATGGCCAGGGTCATGTGTACCACCCAAGTGTACCACTGGGGTGGCGTAAACGCCTGTTTCTGCAGAGAACCTAGGCACTGGAGGCACTTAGGTTGTAGGTGGCGGAGAGGGAGGGATTCGAACCCCCGATGAGCTTGCACCCATGCCGCATTTCGAGTGCGGTGCATTCGACCACTCTGCCACCTCTCCAGGCCGATCCGTGCCGCAGCGAGGCGCAGATCCGATGGTCGCAGCGGCGTACCATGGGCGCCGGGACGCGGCAAGCCGTCCCTCGCGGCCTCGCACGGCCGGTCCCCGCGCCCTCAGCGACCGACCCGCATGAGGCTCACGAGCCCGCCCGCCAGCGCCAGGGCGGCGCCGACGCCGAGGCCCAGGCGCGGCGCCACGGCGGCGGGCGCCACCGTGAAGAGGAGGGCCATGATGACGGCCCCCGCGGTCTGGCCGCACTGGCGCGCCGTCGCCTGCATGCCGCCCGCGGCCCCGCTGCGGGCCTTCGGGGCCGACAGCAGCATGTTGCGGTTGTTGGGCGTCTGGAAGAAGCCGAAGCCGAGGCCGCTCAGCACCGTGAAGACGACGAGCGGCGCCAGCTGCCCCTGCAGCGGCCACAGCGCCGCGAGCGACAGCCCCACGGCGAGGCAGAGGCCGCCGGCGGCGCAGAGCCAGGCCGTCGCCACGCGGTCGGCCAGGCGCCCCGAGAGCGGCGCCGCCACCGCCACCGTCAGGGGCCAGGGCGTCATGAAGAGGCCGGTGGTCAGGGCGTCCCGGCCGAGGCCGTGCTGGAGGTAGAAGGGCAGCGCCACGTAGCTCACCATCTGGGCGGCGAAGCAGCACACGGACGCCACGACCGAATAGCGGAACGTGCCGCCGCGCAGCAGGTCGAGCGGGATGAGCGGTGCCGCCCGCGGCAGCTCGCGCCGCACGAGGGCGAAGAGCGACAGGGCCGCCCCGCCGAGCAGCAGCGCCGCCGCGGCCGGGCGGGTCGTGAGGAGGTCGACCCCCACCACCAGGGGGGCGAAGAACCCGGCATTGAGGGCGACGCTCAGCCGGTCGAGCCGCCGGCCGTCGCCGGC
Source organism: Lichenihabitans sp. (assembly GCA_965214345.1). Lineage (GTDB taxonomy): Bacteria > Pseudomonadota > Alphaproteobacteria > Rhizobiales > Beijerinckiaceae > Lichenihabitans. The sequence goes on from CBDCBJ010000007.1 coordinate 14,302, forward strand.
CGGGTCCGGCAGCGCGCGGGATGCGACGAGCACCACGCAGCCGATCGGCACGTTGACGGCGAAGAGCCAGGGCCACGGCGCCACCGACAGGATGAAGGCGCCGAGCGTCGGCCCCGTCGCGGCCGACAGCGCCACCACGGTGGCGTTGAGGCCGATCGCGGTGCCGAGCAGCCGCGTCGGGTAGGTGAAGCGCAGCATGGCGGCGAGCAGCGACATGATCGCCGCGGCGCCGAGCCCCTGGAGGAAGCGGGCCGCCACGAGCCACGGCAGCGAGGGCGCCAGGGCGCACAGCGCCGAGGCCGCCGTGAACACCACCACGCCGCCCGTGAAGACGCGCCGGTAGCCGAGGCTCTCGCCGAGCGCCGCGCAGGGCAGCAGCGACACCACCAGGGCCATCTGGTAGCCGGTGACGACCCAGATGGACGCCGCGGCCGAGACGTGCAGCGCGCTCGCCAGGGTCGGCAGCGCCACGTTGGCGATGGCGCCGTCGAGCATCGCGAGGACGATGGCGGCCAGGATGGCGGCGGCCGCGACGGTGCGGCGCGGGGTCGGCAGCCCGTCGTCGCCGTCGGGGGTGATGGCGCGGGCGGCCGTCATGGGGCGGGCCGCGCCGGCCGGGTGGGATCGGGACGTGTCATGGCATCGCTATAGGGCGTCGCGACGGCCTTGGCCCGCCGCTTCTTCGCCCCACCCCGGCGAGCGGCCTGCAGATCTGAAGGGTGGGGATGCCCCGATGCGCCTCGCGGGGGCGGCGCTCCGGCCGAGGCGCGGGCCTGGACATTCCGTCGGGAGTGGTCACATTGGGCGCGAGGATCCGCGCTCGAAGCGGGCCTCGGGTCCGCGGGGAGGATTGGCTCGGCGGACGACCGCCCCGTCCCTCCAGCGCGTAGACCCGACCCATGTCTCCTGCCGCTTCGCCGTCCCCGTCCGCCCTGGGTCTCACCCTCGCCCCCACCGACGGCAAGGCCGGGACCGGCCCGGCGATCGCCACCGGCCGGCTCGACAACGGCCTCGAGATCGTGGTGATCCCCGATCACCGGGCCCCCGTCGTCACCCACATGGTGTGGTACCGCAACGGCTCCGCCGACGATCCGGTCGGCAAGTCGGGCATCGCCCACTTCCTCGAACACCTCATGTTCAAGGGCACCGCCGCCCACCCGCAGGGCCGGTTCTCCGAGACCGTGGCCGAGCTCGGCGGGCAGGAGAACGCCTTCACGTCGAACGACTACACGGCCTATTTCCAGCGCATCGCCAAGGAGCACCTCGGCACTCTGATGGGCTTCGAGGCGGACCGAATGACGGGCCTCGTCCTCTCCGACGAGGTCGTCGACCCCGAGCGCGACGTGGTGCTCGAGGAGCGCCGCATGCGCACCGACACCGACCCGTCCCAGCAGCTCTCCGAATGCGTGCAGGCGACGCTGTTCTCGAGTCACCCCTACGGCAAGCCGATCATCGGCTGGAAGCACGAGATCGAGACGCTCGATCGCCGCGACGCCTTCGCGTATTACAACCGCTTCTACACGCCGGAGAACGCCATCCTGATCGTCGCCGGCGACGTCGGCTTCGACGAGGTGAAGCGCCTGGCGGAGGAGAGCTACGGCAGGATCCCGGCGCGCGGCGAAGCCCCGGTGCGCAGCCGCCCGCAGGAGCCGCCGCCGCACGCCCACCGGCTCGTGACGCTGGCCGATCCCAAGGTCGAGCAGCCGACCGCCCAGCGCGTCTACCTCGTGCCCTCCTATCGCACCGGCGGCCAGGACGCGATGGCGCTCGAGGTCATGGCCCACCACCTCGGCGGCGGCCAGACCTCCATGCTCTACCGCGCCCTGGTGCTCGACCAGAAGATCGCGGTCGCGGCGGGTGCCTATTACATGGGCACCTCGCTCGACGACACCCGCTTCTACGTCTGGGCCATGCCGGTCGAGGGCGTGACGCTGGAGACGCTCGACGCGGCGGTCGACAAGGTCGTGGCCGAGGTCGCCACGACGCTGGCCGACCCGGGCGACCTCGCCCGCGCCAAGACGCGGCTCGTGGCCGACGCCGTCTACGCCCAGGACAGCCAGGCGACCCTGGCGCGCTGGTACGGCGCGGCCCTCACCACGGGCCTCACGGCCGACGACGTGGCGCGCTGGCCCGACGGCATCGACGCCGTCACGGCCGAGGACCTGCGCGACGTCACCGCCACCCACCTGTCGAAGAAGCGCGCCGTGACGGGTTTCCTGATGCCCGAGGTCGCGCCCGGCGCCGCCCCGGCCTGACGCCCCGCCCGGCCACGCCCGCACGGCCCCGCGGGGCCGGCGCGCCGTCTCGACAGCTCTTTCGCGCACCGGATGATCCATGACCGCCTTCGCCGCCGCCACGACCGTCTCCCGCGCCGCGACCGTCCAGAAGGTCCGCTCGCCCGGCGGCATCGATGCCTGGCTGGTCGAGGACTACGCCGTGCCGCTGGTCGCCATCGACTTCTCGTTCAAGGGCGGCGCCGCACAGGACCCCGCCGGGAAGACCGGCGCCGCCGCCATGATGGCGAGCCTGCTCGACGAGGGCTCGGGCGAGCTCGATTCCGAGGCCTTCCACCGCGCGCTCGACGACCGCGCCATCGAGATCTCGTTCGGGGCGGACCGCGACGCGGTGTCGGGGCGCCTGAAGACGCTCAGCCGGGCGATCGGTGAGGCGGTCGACCTCCTGCGGCTGGCGCTCAACGCGCCGCGCTTCGACGACGACGCGGTCGAACGCGTCCGGGCCCAGATCACGGCGGGCTTCCGCCGCGAGGCCAAGGATCCGGATGCGCTGGCGGGGCGCGGCTGGCGGGACTCCGCCTTCCCCGGCCACCCCTACGGCCTGCCGGTGCGCGGCACCGCGGAGACGCTGGCGACCGTCGGCCGGGCCGACCTCGTCGAGATCTACCGCCGCACGCTCGTGCGCCGCGACCTGAAGATCGCCGCCGTCGGGGCCATCGACGCCGCGACGCTCGGCGACATGCTCGACCGCGCCTTCGGCGACCTCCCGGCGTCCGGCTCGCTCGTCGAGATCCCGCCCGTCGCGGTGGCGGCGGGCGGACGGCCGCAGGTGATCGACCTCGACATCCCGCAGTCGACCATCCGGTTCGGCCTCCCCGGCATCGCGCGGCGCGATCCGGACCACATGGCGGCCGTGGTGGTGAACCACATCCTGGGCGGCGGGGTGTTCTCGGCGCGCCTGTTCCGCGAGGTCCGCGAGAAGCGCGGCCTCGCCTACTCGGTCTATTCGCACCTCTCGACCTTCGACCGCACGGCGATCTTCGGCGGCGGCACCTCGACCAAGAACGAGCGGGCGAAGGAATCGCTCGACGTCATCGGGCAGGAGATCGACGCGCTCGCCACCCAGGGCCCCACCGCCGAGGAACTCGACAAGGCGAAGAAGTTCCTCACCGGCTCCTACGCACTGCGCTTCGACACGTCGCTGAAGATCGCGAGCCAGCTCGTCAACCTGCAGACCGAGGGGTTCGACGTCTCCTACCTCGACGAGCGCAACGGCCTGATCGAGGCCGTGTCGCTCGACGACGCGAAGCGCGTCGGCACCCGCATGCTGGGCGCCGGCCCGCTGCTGACGACCGTGGTGGGCCGGCCGGACGGCATCTGAGCGACGACCCCGGGCGGCCGGTGCCGATGCGGCCCGGCGCCCGCCGATGCGTGAGATCTTAACGTCGTTGTGGAGTCCTGGCGGGGTCGCGTCCCGCCCGAGGCTCTCGCCATGCCGCTCCCCCCGTCGTTCCGGCCGCCGATGCTCCTCGCCGCGCTGGCGCCCGTGCTGGCGGGCTGCGCGGGCTCGGCCCTGACCGACCACGAGTGCATGACCCGCGTCATGTATTTCGAATCGAACCGTTCGAGTTCCGAGGGCATGCTGGCGGTCGGCACCACGGTGATGAACCGGCTCGACAACCCGAAATACCCGAAGAGCGTCTGCGAGGTGGTGGGGCAGCGCAACCAGTTCGCCCCCGGCGTGCTCGACAAGCCGATGAACCCGCGCGAGGCGGCCCTGCCGTCCCGCATGGCCGACAAGGTGCTGGGCGGCGACCGCCACCCGCAGATGCCCGCGGACGCCATGTTCTTCCACACGGCGGGGCTGACCTTCCCCTACGACAACATGCACTACGTGCTGGTGGCGGGCGGCAACGCCTTCTACGAGAAGCTGAGCCGCCGCGACATGGCGGCGATGGCGCGCGCCACGCCGCGGCCGTCCGTGCCGGAGAGCCCGCGGCAGGACGCGGCGCAGGATCCCGATGGCCAGCCGGGCGCCGACGGGCCGCTCCCGGTCGGCGCAGAGCCGCCGCCCGGCGAGGAGTGACACCAGTGGTCGAAACGCTCGACCGCCGGCAGGCGCGGATGCGCGCCGCCGCTCATGCGGCGTGACCCGACATCGACGAGTCATCGTCGATGTCGGCTGGTCTGAGGACGATTTCTCGCCCGGTTTCGTGGTCGAACCGGGATCGGGCGTGACCCGGAAGCTGGATCTGCCCACCGCCGCGCATGCGGCGCGGGCTTGCGGCGGCCCGCGGCTTGCACGACAAGGGCATGACCCGCGTCGGAGTCGAGGAGCCCATGTCCACCTTCACGGTTCACGTGCCGGCCGACCTCGCGGATGACGCCGCGCGGGCGGAGCGCACGGTCTTCGTGCGCGAAGGGTTCGACTGGGCGGCCTTCCTGTTCGGGCCGTTGTCCCTCCTCTACCGCCGCCTCTGGCGTGCCGCCTTCGCCTGGGCGGCCGCGGCGATCGCGCTGTTCGCCGTGGCGGCCGCCTTCGACCTCTCCGGCCCGCCCCGCCTGCTGATCTACCTGGTGCTGGCCGTCCTGACGGGGCTCGAGGCCGCCGAGGCGCGGCGTCGGGCCCTGGGGCGCGCCGGGTTCCTCCCGGCCGCCCTGGTCTCCGACGGATCGCGCGACGGGGCCGAGCGGCGGTTCTTCGCGGAGACCGCCCCGCTGCTGCGGCCGCTGCCGCCGCGACCCGGTTCGTCGCCCCGGGATGCCGTCCCGCGGCGCCTGGGCGTGATCGGCCTCTTCCCGATGCCGGGCGATCGGGCCGGGGGTGGGCCCCCGTGAGCCGTGTCGCCATCATCGACTACGGCTCCGGCAACCTCGCCTCGGCCGCCAAGGCCGTCGAGCGTGCCGCCCGCGAGGCCGACCTCGACGTCCGGGTCGAGGTGACGAGCGACCCCGGGCGGGTGCGCGAGGCCGACCGGGTCGTCCTGCCCGGCGTCGGGGCCTTCGCGGATTGCCGCCGCGGTCTCGACGCCGTGCCGGGCCTCGTCGGCGCCCTGACGGACGCCGTGGTCCACGCCGGGCGGCCGTTCCTGGGCATCTGCGTCGGCATGCAGCTGATGGCGACGCGCGGGCTCGAACACGAGACCGCCTATGGCCTCGACTGGATCCCCGGCGACGTCGCGGCGCTCGCCCCGTCCGACCCCGGCCTGAAGATCCCCCACATGGGGTGGAACACGCTGCGGGCCCGCTCCATACACCCGCTGCTCGAGGGCATCCCGACGGGCGATGGCGGGCTGCACGCCTATTTCGTCCACGGCTACGCCCTGAAGCCCGTCGCCGACAGCGACGTGCTGGCCACCACCGACTACGGCGGCCCCGTGACCGCCATCGTGGCCCGCGACAACATGGCGGGCACCCAGTTCCATCCCGAGAAGAGCCAGACGCTCGGCCTGGCCTTCATCGGCAACTTCCTCCGGTGGCAGCCTTGATCCTGTTCCCCGCGATCGACCTCAAGGACGGCGAATGCGTCCGCCTGGTCCACGGCGAGATGGGGTCGGCCACCGTCTTCAACCCGGACCCGGCCTCTCAGGCCGAGAGCTTCGAGCGCCAGGGCTTCGACTACCTCCACCTCGTCGACCTCGACGGCGCCTTCGCGGGCCGGCCCCGCAACGCCGAGGCCGTGGAGGGCATCCTCGACCGCGTCACCCTGCCGGTGCAACTCGGCGGCGGCATCCGCGACATCCGCACCGTCGACATGTGGCTGAAGCGGGGCGTGGCCCGCGTCATCCTGGGCACCGCCGCCGTCAAGGACCCCGGCTTCGTGCGCGAGGCGGCGCGGCTGTTCCCCGGCCAGGTGGCGGTGGGCATCGACGCGCGCGACGGCCTCGTGGCGGTGGAGGGCTGGGCCAAGACCGTGAACCTGTCCGCCGTCGAACTCGGGCGGAGGTTCGAGGACGCCGGCGTGGCCGCCATCATCATGACCGACATCGGGCGGGACGGCGCCATGAAGGGGCTGAACCTCGCCGGCACGGTGGCGCTCGCCCAGGCCGTGCATCTCCCGGTCATCGCGTCGGGCGGCCTCGCCTCGCTGGAGGACGTGTCGCGCCTGCTCGAACCCGACTGCGCCGTCCTGGCCGGCGCCGTCACGGGCCGCGCCCTCTACGACGGCCGCCTCGACCCCGCCGCCGCGCTGGCGATGATCCGGGCGGCGCGGGCGGCGGTGGCGTGAGCCTCGACGAGCTGATCAGGAGCGCGACGTCCCGCGCCGGCGTCGTGCGGGTCCGGAACGCGCTCAATCCCCTGCTTTGGCTCTGTGCCGTCGCGTCGCCGCTGTGCTTCGGGTTTGCCTATGCGTTCAGCGGCGATCCCGTCCTGCGGTATGGTCTCGTCGGCCTCGGAGCTTCGCCGATCGTTGCCGGCCTCGTGGCTTACCTCTATTTGATGCTTCACCACCCGGATCGGCTGCAATCGGAAGAGTTCATGTTGCGGCAGATGGAGATCAGGATCACGGAGCGGAAGCGCCTTCCTCCGGCGAAGGAAGACTCACTCATGATCGACGATTCGCACGGGCCTCGCACGTCAACTGAGGAGCGGAAATGAAAGCCTATCTTCTGGTCTTCGAGGCAACCGACATGCGTCGACAGGACGTCAGGGACGTGGTCGATCGCATGCCGGACATTGCGAACTGGCACGCCTTCTTCGGCAACACGATGTGTCTCGCATCGGAACTCGACGCCAAGACTCTCGCGTCCCGCCTCAATGGCGCGCTACCCGGTCTTCCCTACATCGTCACCGAGGTCGAACCGGAGCACAAGGGAGGACGGATTCCCGCGTCCGTCTATCGCTTCCTGAACGCACCGGGGCCCGTCCAGGTCGAAGCCGCCTGATGCTGAAATCCCGCGTCATCCCCTGCCTCGACGTCAAGGACGGCCGCGTCGTCAAGGGCGTCAACTTCGTCGACCTGCGCGATGCCGGCGATCCCGTCGCCTGCGCGCTGGCCTATGACGCCGCCGGCGCCGACGAACTCTGCTTCCTCGACATCACCGCCTCGAGCGAGGACCGCGGCATCCTGCTCGACGTCGTGCGCCGCACCGCCGAGGCCTGTTTCATGCCGCTGACGGTCGGGGGCGGCGTGCGCACCGTCGGGGACATCCGCACCCTGCTGCTCGCCGGCGCCGACAAGGCCTCGATCATGTCGGCCGCGGTGCAGAACCGGGAGTTCGTGTCGGAGGCCGCGGCCAAGTTCGGCAGCCAGTGCATCGTGGTGGCGGTCGACGCCAAGCGCGTGTCGCGGGACGGCGAGGCGCCGCGCTGGGAGGTCTTCACCCACGGCGGCCGGCGCCCGACCGGGCTCGACGCGGTCGACTACGCCCGCGACGTCGCCGCGCGCGGCGCGGGGGAGATCCTCCTCACCTCCATGGACCGGGACGGCACGAAGGCCGGCTTCGACCTCGCCCTGACCCGCGCGGTCTCGGAAGCCGTGGGCGTCCCCGTCATCGCCTCGGGCGGGGTCGGCACGCTCGACCACCTCGTCGAGGGCGTCCGCGACGGCCGCGCCAGCGCGGTCCTGGCCGCCTCCATCTTCCATTTCGGCCACCACACGATCGGGGACGCCAAGCGCCACATGGCCGGGGCGGGGCTCGACATGAGGCTCGACGGATGAGCATGACGACGGTGCCGACGGCGGGGGAGGGCCCCTTCTCCCTCGCCGACCTCGAACGCCTCATCGGCGAGCGCGCGGGGGCGCTGGCCGACCGGTCCTACACGCGCGCCCTGCTCGACGGCGGGGTCCCGCGCATCGCCAAGAAGTTCGGCGAGGAGGCCGTCGAGGCCATCATCGCGGCCGTGACGAAGGACAGGCCGGCGCTGCTTTCCGAAGCCGCGGATGTGATCTACCATCTCCTCGTGCTGCTCCACGCCTCGAACCTCTCCCTCGATCAGGTCGTGGCGGAGCTGGGCCGGCGCACCCGTCAATCGGGACACGAGGAGAAAGCCTCGCGGCGACCCGCAACCTGAGCGCAGCGATGCTCGACCTGTCCGGAGCCGCCCCTGTCCTCGACGACGGCTTTCCGGAGGCCGGTCTCGCCGGTTCGCCCTACCACCACTTCACGCGGGGCGACTGGGCGGCGCTGCGCGCCGACACGCCGCTCACCCTGACGGTCGACGACCTCCGCAAGCTGCGCGCCACCAACGATCCCATCTCCATCGACGAGGTCGTGGCCATCTACCTGCCGCTGTCGCGGCTGCTGGCGCTCTATGTCGCCGCCACGCAGGGCCTCTTCAAGGCGACGCAGCGCTTCCTCGGCGCCGGCGACGGCAAGGTGCCCTACATCATCGGCGTCGCGGGCTCGGTCGCGGTCGGGAAGTCCACCACGGCGCGGGTGCTCAAGGCGCTGATGTCGCGCTGGCCCAACACCCCGAAGGTGGAACTCGTCACGACCGACGGCTTCCTCCACCCCAACCGGGTGCTGGTCGAGCAGAACCTGATGGAGCGCAAAGGCTTCCCGGAGAGCTTCAATGGTTCGGCCCTCATCCAGTTCCTGTCGGACGTCAAGGCCGGCAAGCGCCATGTCGAGGCCCCGGTCTATTCCCACCTGACCTACGACGTCCTGCCGAACGAGCGCGTGGCGGTGGACCGCCCCGACATCCTCATCGTCGAGGGCCTGAACGTGCTGATCCCCAACCGGCCCGCGCGGGACGGGCGCGACATCCCCTTCGTGTCGGACTTCTTCGACTTCTCGGTCTACCTCGACGCCGACGAGATCCTGCTGGAGCGATGGTACGTGTCGCGCTTCATGGCGCTGCGCGAGACGGCCTTCCGCGACCCGCTGTCGTATTTCCGCCGTTACGCCGACGTCGGAGCCGCCGAGGCCGAGGAGATCGCGCACGGGATCTGGACGCGGATCAACCTCAAGAACCTCGTCGAGAACGTCCGCCCGACGCGGGCGCGCGCCAGCCTCATCCTGCGCAAGGGGGCGAGCCACGAGATCGAGCGGGTGGCGCTGCGGAAGTTGTAGCGGGCGAAGGATCGCATACGGTGGTCTGCAGATCGGAGACGTCTGCGGCCTCACCCATACCGATCGCGGATGTTGCGGAGGGGTTGATGTCGAGCGTCATTCAAGAGCTTCTGGGCGACGACATTTCGCTGGATCACGACCACGTTCGTGACCGCGTCGCCGATTGGAAGATGCGCGTCGCGTGCCTCTTCGACGACATCACATCCTGGTTTCCCGAATTCGCGAGCGATCGGTCCGACACGATCGAGATGGACGAAGAGCTGATGCGTGAGTATGGCGTGCCGCCAGCACGCCTGCCCATCCTCCTCCTGTCGGATTCCGACGGACAGGTCGGTCGGTTCGTCCCCATCGGACTGTGGATCATCGGCGCCAACGGACGGCTCAATCTGTTCGCCGCGAGAGGGCAGTTCGTCATCGTCGATCGTTCCGACTATCCCACGCAGGTGCAGTGGGAGATCGCACCGGCGCTCCAGCGCCTGAAGACCGAGCCATTGTCGAAGTCGACACTCCTTCAGGCGATCCGATGAATGAATTGGCCGCGATCGAGGCCGTCTATTCGGAACTGGCGAGTGACCTCTATCGCGCCAAGGAGGAAGCGCTCATCGTGAACGATCGGCTCCGGGCGACGCGCATCGACGTAAGCAGCGCATCAACGACTCGGCATATTTCATCCTCGTGTGGGGTCAGCTCGAAGCCGAGATCAACCGTGTGGCGGAAGCCGCCGTCCGGACGCGACGGGCCAGCGTCCGATGGGAGGAGCGCCGCGCCTGGGACGCGCACGATCCCGACAACATGAGAGCCAAATTCGAGGACCGTGCTGCGCTGGTGCTCGACCGCGCCAATGCCACATCGGACGCCTATCGCCGGGCGATCCGTTATTATGGCTGGAGAAACGCGATAGCCCACGGGACGAACCTCGCCACCGGCATCGACGTCGCGTCGACCATCCTGGATCTTTACACGATCGCGAGCGAGATCAGGCCGTAGCCATTGGGTCGATCCGGTGGCCGGTGCTCGGCTTGCTCCCCTCCGGTGAAGCGCCTATGACGACCCGCCGCACCTCCTCGGGTGACGGCGGCGCGACGACGGGGTACGCGATGGCATCGGCCGGAGGGGACGGAGACGGGGCAGGGCAGCGTCCGCACCCGCCCGCGGCCGGCCCCCGGCCCGACCGGCGCGCCGAAGCGCTGCGGGCGAACCTCAAACGCCGCAAGGCCCAGACCAGGGCGCGCGACGAGGTTCAGGGCGATGCCCCACGGCCCGAGGCGCTCGGGCGCAACGGCTGAACTGTCACATCGAGGAGGCCGCGCCTGAGCGCGCCGCCCAGGAAGCGAGGACACATGGACCGCATTCGCGTGGTCGGCGGGCGCGAGCTCAACGGCATCATCCGCATCTCGGGCGCCAAGAACGCGGCGCTGCCGCTGATGATCGCCAGCCTGCTGACGGACGAGACGCTGACGCTCGAGAACGTGCCGCGCCTGGCCGACGTCAACCTTCTGGTCCGCATCCTCGGCAACCACGGCGTCGACTACACGCTGAAGGGCAAGCGCCCCGGCGAGGAACTGCAGTCGGGCCAGACGGTCGATCTCCGCGCCGAGCGCATCGTCGACACCACCGCGCCCTACGACCTCGTCTCCCGCATGCGGGCCTCGTTCTGGGTGATCGCGCCGCTCCTCGCCCGCATGGGCGCGTGCAAGGTGTCGCTGCCCGGCGGCTGCGCCATCGGCACCCGGCCCGTCGACCTGCTGCTCATGGTGCTGGAGCGGCTCGGCGCCACGATCGCGATCGAGAACGGCTACGCCATCGCGCGGGCCCCGCGCGGGCTCCGGGGCGCCGAGGTGGCTTTCCCCAAGGTGACGGTCGGCGGCACCCACACGGCCCTGATGGCCGCCGCGCTCGCCGACGGACGCACCACGGTGATCAACGCCGCCCGCGAGCCCGAGGTCGTCGACCTCGCCGACTGTCTCAACAAGATGGGCGCCCGCATCGCCGGAGCCGGCACGTCGACGATCGCCATCGACGGCGTGGCCCGGCTCCACGGTGCCCGACACGCCGTGCTGCCCGATCGCATTGAGGCCGGCACCTATGCGATGGCGGTCGCCATGGCGGGCGGCGACGTGATGCTGGAAGGCGCGCGCCCGGACCTCCTCGCCGGCGCCCTCTCGGCGCTGGAGCGGGCGGGTGTCGGGCTCGACGCCTCGGCCGAGGGCCTGAGGGTGCGCCGCAACGGCAACGGCCTCCAGCCCGTCGACATCTCGACTGCGCCCTTCCCGGGCTTCCCGACCGATCTCCAGGCGCAGTTCATGGCGCTGATGACGCGGGCGGCGGGATCGTCGCGCATCACCGAGACCATCTTCGAGAACCGTTTCATGCATGTCGGCGAACTCACCCGCTTCGGCGCCAAGATCCGGCTCGACGGCGATGCCGCCATCGTCGACGGCGTGGACCGGCTGCAGGGCGCACCCGTGATGGCGACGGACCTGCGCGCCTCCGTGTCGCTCGTCATCGCCGCCCTGGCGGCCGAGGGCGAGACCACGGTGAACCGGGTCTATCATCTCGACCGCGGCTTCGAGCACCTCGAGCACAAGCTCGGCCAGTGCGGTGCGGTGGTGGAGCGGATCTCCGGCTGAGGGGAGTCGCATGGGTTCTCCCACGCGGCTCCCTTTCTCCTCCCCGTCCTGCTCAAGGTTGAACGGCATCGCGCCGCATTCCGCCTCGGGTTTTCAGGTCGCCTCAACCGTGCCGGGCGAGATCGCACGGATGTGATGCCGCCCCGCGGTCCCGGCGCTTGCGTGCCGTCGCCGCCGTGTCATGCTCCCGTCGTCGTGCCGTCATGAGCGCGATCGAACAGGGAGTTCAGGATGTCCTTGCAGGGCCATATCGCTGAATTGAGCCGCCGCCACCAGGTGATCGACAGGCAGATCGAGGCGGAGAAGACCCATCCCGGCTCCGATCCGGTCAAGCTGAGCGAACTCAAGCGCAAGAAGCTCCTGCTCAAGGACGAGATGGCCAAGCTTCGGCACTGAGGCGGCCTCCCTCCCGGACCGCCATGCCCGCAGCGGCGCAGCCTCTCACCGAGGCTGCGCCGCTCGCACGAGGGCACCCGGCCCATCGTCGCACGGCGGATCGATCGTCGATTCGACGGCGTTGGCGGGTGTCGGGATGGCGTGTCGTTAAATCTTCGTTATGTCGGCGATCCGACCTATGTGCGCTGCAGCGTAGCCTCTATAAGTCGGGGTTGGCGAGTCGCCTTGAAGAGGCGTTGGCCGGAGTGCGCCCTGTTGCGGGCTCCAGAAGGAGAACACTATGGCCTACGCGCTTCCGATCATTTCGGGTGAAAGCGGGCTCACGCGTTATCTCAACGAGATCCGCAAGTTTCCGATGCTGGAGCCCCAGCAGGAATACATGCTGGCGAAGCGCTGGCGGGAGCACGAGGATCGCGACGCCGCCCAGGAACTCGTCACCTCCCATCTCCGCCTCGTGGCCAAGATCGCCATGGGCTATCGCGGCTACGGCCTGCCGATCGGCGAGGTGATCTCGGAGGGCAACGTCGGCCTGATGCAGGCCGTGAAGCGCTTCGAGCCCGACAAGGGCTTCCGCCTCGCCACCTACGCGATCTGGTGGATCCGCGCGTCGATCCAGGAATACATCCTGCGCTCCTGGTCCCTCGTGAAGATGGGGACGACGGCGAGCCAGAAGAAGCTGTTTTTCAATCTCCGCAAGGCGAAGAGCCAGATCTCGGCCCTCGAGGAGGGAGAGCTTCGCCCCGAACACGTGACCACCATCGCCACCAAGCTCGGCGTGTCCGAGCAGGACGTCATCGACATGAACCGCCGGCTCTCCGGCGACACGTCGCTCAACGCGCCGATGCGGGAGGATGGCGAGGGCGAGTGGCAGGACTGGCTCGTCGACGATTCCACCAGCCAGGAGACGATCCTGGCCGACGAGGAGGAGAAGCACAACCGGCACGACGCGCTGGTCGACGGGCTGAAGGTGCTGAACCAGCGCGAGCGCCGCATCTTCGAGGCGCGGCGCCTGGCCGAGGACCCGATCACGTTGGAACAGCTGTCCGACGAGTTCAACATCTCGCGGGAGCGTGTGCGGCAGATCGAGGTCCGCGCCTTTGAGAAGGTCCAGACCGCCGTCAAGGCCGGCATGGCACGGGTCGAGGCCATCCCGGCGCGCGAGCCCGCGGCGCTCGCGGCTCACTGACCTTCCCGAGATCCTGGCGTGGCGGGGACCGAAGGGCTCCGTCGGTCGGCGATCGTCGTCGAAGGCCTCAGCAGGATTGTGTTGGTTCACCAACGCAATCCTGCTCAGTTTCCGAGCTGGAAGCAGCAAGATGGCGTGGGCCAACCCACGCCATCCTGCTTAGGCGAGACGCCGCTCTCTCAGGTCGACGAGCCCGGCAGGACCGACCCGAGGATCTGGCGCGCCGCGCCCGCGATGACGCGGCCGCCGTGCTGGTCGCCCTTGGCCAGCGCCGACATGAAGTTCCCGGCCTGCTGGAGGGTGATGTGGGGCGGTAGCGGCGGCACCTCCGGGTCGGTCTTCACCTCCAGCACCACCGGCCGGCCGCAGCGCAGCGCCTCGTCCCAGGCCTCGCCGAGCGTCTCGGGATCGTCGACGTAGATCCCCTTGAAGCCGATCAGCTCGCCGAACTTGTGGTAGGGCACGTTCGGGATCTGCTGGGAGGCCACGAACTTCGGATCGCCCTCCATCACGCGCTGCTCCCAGGTCACCTGGTTCAAGTCCTCGTTGTTGAAGACGCAGACCACCCAGGTCTTCTCCGAGAACAGGTCCCAGTACTTCGACACGGTGATCAACTCGGCCATGTTGTTCATCTGCATGGCGCCGTCGCCGACCAGCGCGATTACCGGCCGGTCCGGGTGGGCCAGTTTGGCCGCGATGGCGTAGGGCACCGCCGCCCCCATCGAGGCGAGCGAGCCCGACAGCGACGCCATCATGCCGCGGCGCATCCTCAGGTCGCGCGAGAACCAGTTGACGCATGAGCCCGAATCCGACGTCACGATGGCGCGGTCGGGCAGGCGGGGCGACAGTTCGTGGGCGACCCGCTGCGGGTTGACGGGCCGCGCGGGCTGCAGCGCCCGCCCGCCCTGCCGCTCCCACGAGGACGCGGCCCAGCCCGACACCTTCTCCTGCCAGGCACGGTCGGCCTTCCGCTCCAACAGCGGCAGCAGAGCGCGCAGGGTCTCGGCCGCGTCGCCCTGGAGGCTGCACTCCATCGGGTAGCGGAGGGACAGCATGTCGGCCTTGATGTCGACCTGCACGCCCCGCGCCGTGCCCTCCGCGGGCAGGAACTCGGCCCAGGGGAAGCCCGAGCCGATCATCAGCAGCGTGTCGCACGCGGCCATCATGTCGGACGAGGCCTCGGTGCCGAGCAGGCCGATCGTGCCGGTGCACCAGGGCAGGTCGTCGGGCAGCACGGCCTTGCCGAGCAGGGCCTTGGCGCAGCCCGCCCCGAGCGCCTCGGCCACCGCGATCACCTCGTCGACCGCGTCGACGCAGCCGGCGCCGACCAGCATGGCGACCCTCTGGCCGGCGTTGAGGATCGCGGCAGCCTCGCGCAGGTCCTCCTCGTAGGGCACGATCCTGGGCCTGGCGTAGCCGATCCCCGAGAAGGTGAAGCCGTGCCGGCGCTGCGGCTCCTCGTAGGGCATCTCCTGCAGGTCGTTCGGCAGGATGATGGCCGTCACGGCCCGCTCCGCCACGGCGGTGCGGATCGCGCGGTCGACGAGGTGGCGCACCTGGGCGGGCGCGGTGGCGGTCTGCACGAAGGCGCCCGCCACGTCCTTGAGCATGCTCTGCAGGTCGAGCTCCTGCTGGTAATGGGCGCCGACGGCGGTGCGGGCCTGCTGGCCCACGATGGCCAGCACCGGCATGTGGTCCATGCGGGCGTCGTAGAGGCCGGTGAGCAGGTGCGAGGCGCCCGGCCCCGAGGTCGCGATGCAGACGCCGAGTTCGCCCGTGAACTTGGCATGGGCCGAGGCCATGAAGGCCGCCATCTCCTCGTGGCGGGCCTGGATGAACTCGATCTTGCCGTCGGCGCGGTTCAGCGCGCCGAACACGCCGTTGATGCCGTCCCCCGGATATCCGAAGATCCGGCGCACGCCCCAGGCGTACAGGCGCTCGACCAGGAAGTCGCCGACGGTCATGCTCATGGGCTCGCTCCGCGATGTTGGGTGGGCGTGAAGTCCGGCGCGATGTGGTAGAGCCCGGTCGCGAGAGCCACGACGGCGCTCCCGGCGGATCCGCGACGGGCGCGGGTCGGAAGACACGGAGGGTGCCCGCGCGCATGTCGACCCAGACCGGTCCCGCGCGGGGCGCGCTTCGACCCCGTCGCGCTGCCGTGCGGACTGCCACGACGCCGGTCGACCGGCGGGGTTCGCCGTGAACGTCGAATCGGCCGCGTCAGGATCGAAACGGCAGCGGACGGGCGAAGTTCCTCGGCCCGCGGCGGGCGGATCCACGCGTCGGGCCCGCGTCGGCGGGGAGATCCTCGGGCCATGACGGCGCCCCGGCTCCTGTTCGTCGTGACGGAGGACTGGTTCTTCGTCTCCCACTTCCTCTCGGTCGCGGCGGCGGCGCGGGCCGCGGGCTTCGACGTCGCCGTGACGGTGCGGATCCGCGACGAGGCGCTGCGCCGCCGCGTCGAGGCCGCGGGCGTGCGGGTGATCCCGTCCGGCCACGAGCGCGGCCATTTCGGCCCGCTGGCGATGCTCGGCCAGGCGCGCGCCTTCGCGGGGCTGTTCCGGGCCGAGCGACCCGACATCGTCCACCTCGTCTCGCTGCGGCTCGTCGTGATCGCCGGCCTCGGCGCCCTGCTGGCGGGCGTGCCGCGGCGCGTCCAGGCCGTGACGGGACTCGGCCTGATGGGGGCGAGCCACGGCCCCGCGGCCCGGCTCGCGCGCCGCGCCCTCGGCTGGCTCCTGCGCGGCCCGCTCGGTGGGCGGCGAGCCCGCTTCGTCTTCGAGAACCGGGAGGACCCCGTGCTGCTCGGACTCGACCCCGACGGGCCGCGCGTCGCCGTCGTGGGCGGCGCCGGCATCGACCCCGAGCGCGAGATTGCGCAGCCCCTGCCGCCGATGCCGCCGCTGCGCGTCGCCGTCGTGGCCCGCATGGTCCATTCCAAGGGCGTCGACGTGGCGGTGGAGGCGCTCCGCCTCGCGCGGGCCGCCGGCGCGCCCGTCGAACTGTCGCTCTTCGGCGTCCCCGACCCCGAGAACCCGCGGGCCGTCCCGGCCGACCGGCTCCGCCGCTGGTCCGAGGAGCCCGGCGTCGCCTGGCACGGCCACGCCAGCGACATCGCCGCCGTGTGGCGGGACCACCACGTGGTCCTCGTGCCGTCGCGCGGCGGCGAGGGCCTGCCGCGCTCGCTTCTCGAGGGCGCCGCCGCCGCCCGCGCCGTGCTCACCACCGCGACGCCGGGCTGCGCCACCTTCACGCGCGACGGGATCGAGGGGTTCGTCGTCCCGCCCGACGACGCCGAGGCGCTCGCCGACGCCCTCGTGGTCCTGGCGCACGACCCGGCGCTGCTGGAGCGCTTCGCCGGGGCGGCGCGGGCCCGCGTGCTGGACGGCTTCACGACCGCCCAGGTGGCGGCGGACTTCGTCGGCCTCTACCGGAGCCTGGCGGAGGATCTGAGATGACGCCGGTGCTCGACCGCCGCGACTTCATCCGCCGCAACACGCGCCGCCTGCCCGTGCCGCTGGCGCCCGAGATCGCGCTCCACATGGCCGACGACGCGACCGACCTGTGGCAGAAGACGGAGGCCGACCTCGGCCTCCTGAACCTGCCGCCGCCGTTCTGGGCCTTCGCCTGGGCGGGCGGGCAGGCGCTGGCACGCTACGTCCTCGACACGCCCGAAGCGGTCCGCGGCGCCCGCGTGCTGGATTTTGCGAGCGGATCCGGCCTCGTCGCCATCGCGGCCGCGAGGGGCGGCGCCCGCGAGGTCGAGGCCGCCGACATCGACCCCTTCGCGCTCGACGCCATCGCGCTCAATGCCTCGCTCAACGGCGTGGATGTCGCGGCGTGCGGCGACGACCTCGTCGGGCGTGACGACGGCTGGGATGTGGTTCTGGCGGCGGACATCTTCTACGAGCGCGACACCGCCGGTGCCGTCACTGCCTGGCTACGGGCGCTATCGACACGCGGCGCCCACGTGCTCGTCGGCGACCCCGGCCGCGCCTATCTCGACGAGACGGGATTTGAGACCCTGGCGCGGTACGACGTGCCCGTGATGCGCTCTCTCGAGGATGCCGACCTCAAGGCCAGCACCGTCTGGCGGCTCAGCGTCTGATCAGCCCAATGCGATGCGGGCCAGGTCTTCGAGCGAACGTCCGGGGACGGGCGGGATCGGCAGGTCACCGCCGGATCCGAAGGCCTGACGGGCGCACTCCTGCTCGACCGACCCGCCGCGTGAGGCCGATGTCCTCGCACGAGCGGAACGGCCGGATCGCGGCGTGGAGCCGAAGGCCCAGACGGGGAGCGAGGGAGCGATGTTGGTCATGGCGGTCGGCCTGGGCGATCGGACGGTCGATTCCACAATGCCGCCGTGCCGCTTTGGTTCATCGCGCGCGACGATGTCCACCTCTCGGCTTTCGGACGTGTGCCTCCTTCTCCCCTTGGGTTAGAGCCGGCACACATCTCGGCCACCCTGGCGAAGCGGCGACGGATGGGGTCCTGGCGATGCGCAAAATCGCCCCTGCGGCGCGCGGAGGGTGCCGCGCACGGCCGAAGCGGCTCTTCGAGCCGCCGAAACCCCACCCGTCGCCCTTCGGGCGACACCCTCCCCTCGAATGGGAGGGAGAAAGCCGGCGCACGCAGTATGGTTCGACCGGGTCCGGCGTCAGGCTGCCGTCCAGCCGCCATCCATCGACAGGTTGGCGCCGGTGACCTGGCTCGCCGCGTCCGTCGTGAGGAACAGAGCCAGCGCCGCCACCTGGTCGACCGTGACGAACCGCTTGGTGGGCTGCGCCGCCAGCAGGACCTCGTCGATGACCTGCTCCTCGGTCATGCCGCGGGACCGCATCGTGTCGGGGATCTGCCGCTCGACGAGCGGCGTCCACACGTAGCCGGGCGAGATGCAATTGGCCGTCACGCCGTGGGTGGCGAGTTCCAGCGCCGCCGTCTTGGTCAGGCCCGCGATGCCGTGCTTGGCCGCCACATAGGCGGATTTGAACGGCGAGGCCACCAGCGAATGCGCCGACGCGGTGTTGACGATGCGCCCCCATCGGCGTGCCTTCATGCCCGGGATGGCGGCGCGCATCGCGTGGAAGGCGGAGGACAGGTTGATGGCGATGATGGCGTCCCAGGCGTCGAGCGGGAAGTCCTCGATCGGCGACACGCGCTGGATGCCGGCGTTGTTGACCAGCACGTCGACGCTGCCGAGCCGCTCCTCGGCCTCCGCCATCATGGCGGCGATCTCGGCGGGCTTGGCCATGTCGGCGGGCGAGTGGAGGACCGTGACGCCGAACTCGGCCGCCAGGCCGGCGCGCGTCGCCTCGATCGTGTCGGCA
Organism: Lichenihabitans sp.; assembly: GCA_965214345.1. Taxonomy (GTDB): domain Bacteria; phylum Pseudomonadota; class Alphaproteobacteria; order Rhizobiales; family Beijerinckiaceae; genus Lichenihabitans. The sequence goes on from CBDCBJ010000007.1 coordinate 33,091, forward strand.
TCGCCGAAGCCGTTCAGCATGACCCCTGCGCCGTCGCGCGCCAACGCCCGGGCGATCGCCAGGCCGATGCCGCTGGTCGAACCGGTGACGACGGCGTTGCGCGATCGCAGGGACATGGCAGGCTCCGGGCGGGACGAGGCGGTGCGTCCCCGTCCTACACCGGATCGGGCCGGGCCGCGACGGCGGGGCGACCGCGTGATACGACGGTGGCGCCGCGACACGGCGGAGCGAGGGACGCCATGCCGTTGAAGCCGACGCGATTGCCCGCCGAGGAGGAGCGGTTCGAAGTCCGCTTCACGATGCGGGAAGGCGAGGCGGAGGTCGACTGCTACGTCGACGAGGCCGCCATCGACGGCGTCGACGAGGTCGAGGACGATCCCCTGGTCGACCGGTTCCAGCGGCACCGGGCGGTGTTCGAGGCGATCGCCAGCTGGCTCCACGACGAAGGCGAGGTCCCGCGGGTGGAACTGAACCACGTGGTGCAGTTCCGCGAACGGTGACGCCCGTGGCGGGCCGGCGAGTCGGTGCCGTCGATCACACCGGCGGCGGGTTGCGCTCGGCGAACCCCGCCTGGTGCCAATAGGGGTAGGAGGCGGGCCTGGCAGAGGCCGCGTCGAGCCGCTTCACCTGCTCGGGAGTCAGCGACCACCCCACGGCGCCGAGGTTCTGGCGAAGCTGCGCCTCGTCGCGGGCGCCGATGATGACGGTCGACACGGTCGGGCGGCCGAGCACCCAGGCCAGCGCCACCTGCGGCACGGTCTTGCCCGTCTCCTCCGCCACGGCGTCGAGGGCGTCCACGACCTTGTAGACGTACTCGTCGTCGAGCGGCGGCCCGGCGTCGGCGGTCTTGTGGAGCCGGCTGCGCTCAGGCAGCGGCTGGCCGCGGCGGATCTTGCCTGTGAGCCGGCCCCAGCCGAGGGGGCTCCACACCACGGCGCCGAGGCCCTGGTCGAGCCCGAGCGGCATCAACTCCCACTCGTAGTCGCGGCCGACCAGCGAGTAATATGTCTGGTTCGCCACGTAGCGCGGATAGCCGTGGCGGTCCGACTCCGCGAGCGACTTCATGACGTGCCAGCCGGAGAAGTTCGACACGCCCGTGTAGCGGATCTTGCCGGCGCGCACGAGCTGGTCGAGCGTCGAGAGCACTTCCTCGACGGGCGTCAGGGCGTCGAAACCGTGCAGCTGGAACAGGTCGATGTAGTCGGTGCCGAGGCGACGCAGCTGCTTCTCGACCGTGTCGACGAGGTGGTAGCGCGACGAGCCGACCTGGTTCGGCGCGTCGCCGAAGCGGAACGTCGCCTTGGTCGAGATGATGATCGAGTCCCGCGGCCGCCCCTTGATGGCGCCGCCCAGGACCTCCTCGGCGCCGCCGGCCGAGTAGATGTCGGCGGTGTCGAACATGTTGAGGCCGGCGTCGAGGCAGATGTCGATGAGGCGGCTGGCCTCGGCGACGTCCGTCGACCCCCAGGCCTGGAAGAACTCGCCCCTGCCGGCGAACGTCCCGGTCCCGAAGCTCAGGGCCGGCACGGTGAACCCCGAGGCCCCCAGTCGACGATAGTCCATGGCGCATCTCCCTGTTGGTGCCGGGACAACGCCCGGCCGCGCGGGCCGGATCCCCGTGCGCCGACCGCGAGGGCATGGACAGGCGGCGGGCCGACCGGCATGACACGCGTCGCAGCGCCGGCCTCGGCCGCCGCCACCACGAGAGACCCGACCCCGTGAGGATCACGCAACTCACCCACCACGACCTCGACGGTTACGGCGCCTCGACGGTCGTGGCGTCCCGCGCCGCCGTCGCGCGCGTCGTCCACGTGGCGCGCTATTCCGACGTCGGCCCCGTCGTGGCGGCGGAGCTGAAGCGGCTCGCGGGCACGGCCGAGCCCGAGATGCTGCTGATGACCGATCTCGGCCTCGAGCCCGTCGCGGTCTCGTTCATCAAGGATGTCGTGGCCCTGAACGGCCGGCGCGCCGCCGAAGGCCGGCACCGGCTCGTGGTGCTCGACCACCACGCCTCGTCGCTCGACCAATTGGCCGCGCAGGGATTGCTGCCGGCGGCCGACGGGGCGCCCTCGCCCTGGCCCGGCCTGAAGCGCATCGCGACGGGCGACCCGGCCGTGTCGGTGATGATCGACGACACGCGCTGCGCGACGCGCCTCGCCCACGACCACGCCGACCTCTACGCCCAGCACGAATCCGACCCCGCCGCCGCGGCGAGCCTGGCGGTCCTGGTCGAGGCGGTCGACGCCGTCGACCTCTGGGACAAGGGCCGCGCGATCTTCCGCCAGGCCCAGGTCCTCGATGAAGTGTTCTGGGACAACGTGTCGGGCTTCGTCCCGCTCGGCCACCCCTGGCACGACCGCTTCATCGGCGACCTCCTGCTCGGCATGGCGGGCCGGCTCGGCGGCGGCGCGACGCCGGCCGCCATCGAGCGCGACGCCGGCACGCTGCGGGCCCGGATCGTCGACGAGGCGCTGGCCGGGCGGCCCGGCGACGACCCGGACGCCACCACCCGCACCCGCATCGCGGCGCTGCTGGCCGTCTCGCCGGATCTGTTCGCGCGGCTGCCCGGCGGCGCCAAACTGTCCTTCGGGCTCGACGCGGGCACGTTCCAACGCGTGTCGGACGTCATCATGGTGAGCGGCGACGCGTCGCTGGTGGTCAACGTCGGGCGCTCGGGCTCGATGTCGTTCCGGTCGGTCGACGGGACGGCCCTCGACGCGGCCCGCAAGTTCCGCGGCGGCGGCCACCGGGACGCGGCGGGCGGGCGGCTGACGAGCGGCGCCGTGTCGTCGCTGGCCGACGCCGTCGCGCAGGTGTCGCCCCTGCTCGACCCGCCGCCCCCCGACCCCCAGTCGAGCCCCTTCGCGGCGCTGCGCGGCCTCAAGCTCTGAACGATTTTTGAGTGGCCGGCTCGCCCCTGACCCGCTCGTTCCCGCGAAGCAGGCTGTGGGAATGAGCGGAGGAGAGCGGTTCACCCGAAAACCTCTGATGCCACATGAGGGCGCACCGCCCATCGCGGGCTCGCTGCGACAGATTGGGGCGGTTTCGCCCGAGTCCCTGGCCCGCCCCGGACGCCCGTGCAAGATGCCGCCATGATCCAGCCCTCCCGAATCAAAGTCCTGAAGGACGGCCCCGAGAACGAGGGCGGCGCCTACGTGCTCTACTGGATGGGCCTGTCGCAGCGCGCCGCCTTCAACCCGGCGCTCGAACACGCGGTCGACGAGGCCAACGCCCGCAAGCTGCCGGTCGTTGTCTGCTACGGCATCGCCGAGGGCTTTCCGGAGGTCAACGCGCGCCACTGGACCTTTCTGCTGGAGGGCATGGCGGAGATCGGCCCGGCTCTGGCGAAGCGCGGGATCGGCTTCGTGGCGCGGCGCGAGGGCGGCCCGGTCGAAACGGCGCTCACATACGCCGCCGACGCCGCGCTGGTGGTGATGGACCGCAACTACCTGAAGCCGATCCGCAGGTTCTACGACGACTTCGTCGCCCGGGCACCCTGCCGCGTGGTGCAGGTCGAGGGCGACGTCGTCGTGCCGGTCGAGACGGCCTCGCCCAAGCACGATTACGCGGCCCGCACGCTGCGGCCCAAGATCCATCGGCTGTGGAAGGACTACCTCCACCCGCTGGCGCCGCGAAAGGTCCGCCATAGCGCCGAAGCCCTCGAGCTCGAGAGCACGCTCGACCTCGCCGACGTGCCGCGCCTCGTCGCGAGCCTGAAGTGCGACCAGGGCGTCGGCCCGGTGAAGCGCTTCAAGGGCGGGCAGGCCGAGGCCGAACGGCGGCTCGCCCGCTATCTCGCCGGTCCTTTCGGCGCCTACGCCAGCGACCGTGGAAAGCCCGAGGCCGGGGCGGCGTCGCACATGAGCCCCTACCTCCATTTCGGCCAGATCTCGCCCGTCGCGGTGGCGCTGGCCGTCGAGGCCGCCAAGACCGGCGACGCGGAGGACCGCGCCGCCTACCTCGAAGAGCTGATCGTCCGGCGCGAGCTCGCCATCAACCACGTCTTCTACGAGCCCCACTACGACGAGCTCAGAGCCATACCGGACTGGTGCCGCAAGACGCTGGACGACCATCGCACCGACAAGCACCTCAACATCTACACGCGCGAGCAGTTCGAGGCTGGCGAGACGCACGACCGATACTTCAACGCCGCCATGATGGAGATGCGCGAGACCGGTTACATGCACAACCACATGCGCATGTACTGGGGCAAGAAGATCGTGCAATGGTCGGCTTCGCCCGAAGAGGCCTGGGATACAGCGCTGCGGCTCAACAACAAGTATTTCATCGACGGCCGCGACGCCAACTCCTTCACCAACGTCGGCTGGCTGTTCGGCCTGCACGACCGGCCCTGGGGCCCCCAGCCTGTGTTCGGCACCGTGCGCTCGATGGGCGAGGCGAGCCTGAAGAAGTTCGATGCCGACGGCTATGTCCGCGACGTCGAGGCCCTCGCGGCGGCCGAGCGCGCGTGACGTCGGACGACACGCCCTTCACCTTCGCCATCGCCCTGACGCCGCGCGCCAACGCCCACGACTGGGCGCGGATCGAGGCGCTGCTCGACCTCACGCTCGCTTCGGTGCGGGCGCAGACCGATTCTCGTTGGCGGGCCCTCGTCGCGGTCCATGACCGGCCTCGCCTCTCCGTCAAGGACGACCGCGTCGAATGCGTGGAGGTCGGCTGGCCCGTGGAGCCGCCCGGGCCGCACAACGACGATTCCGGCCGCAAGAAGCACCATCTCGGCGACATCGTGCGGGACCGCGGCGGCGGCTACCTCATGGTGCTCGACGCCGACGACTGGGTCGACCGCGCCCTCGTCGCGGCGTCGCGGGCGACGATCGGGGACGGGCATGTGGGGGCGCTGATCGAGGAGGGTCTCGCCGTCGACGTCCGCCACCTCGTGGCGGCACCCCTGCCGCATCCGGCGCTGGAGGGCCTGCCGTTCCATCGCTTCTGCGGCTCCTGCGGGGTGGTGCTGATCCGGCCGGGGAGCGGGGACGCCATCCGCCGCGACCCCTTCGCGGTGCTGCGCTCGCACCACCGCTGGGTGGAGGTGGCGGCCGAGCACGGTGTCGGGCTGGCACGGCTGCCGGTCTCGGGCGCCTATCTCGTCAACACGGGCGAGAACCACTCGGACCTCCACGGCCCCCACGCCGCGTGGCGGCGCGGCTTCACGGCGCGGGTCGGCGATGTCGGGCGCCCGCTCGACGCCGCGACGGCGGCGCGCTTCGGGCAGAGCCTGCCGGCGTTGCGGGGCGTGGCGACGCGCTTCGGGGCGTGACGCCGATACGTCGAGCTTCGAATCGAACTCGATCCGAGCACAATCTCGTTCGATGGTCGAAGGACTACGCCCCGAGCTGATCCTGCCGATGTCGTAGGATGTGAGAGGCGGACGTCTCCGAGAGAGGTCAGGTTTCGATGAGCGTGCGGATCCGGTTCGCCAGATCGTCCATGGCGAAGGGCTTGGTCAGCACGGCCATGCCGGGGTCGAGGTGGCCGTTGCCCACCGCGGCGTTTTCGGCGTAGCCGGTGATGAACAGCACTTTCAGGCCGGGCCGCAGCATGCGGGCGGCATCCGCCACCTGCCGGCCGTTCATGCCATTGGGCAAGCCCACGTCGGTGACGAGGAGGTCGATGCGGACGTCCGAGCGCAGCACTTTCAGCCCCGATGGGCCGTCCTCGGCTTCCAGTGCTCCGTAGCCGAGGTCGCCGAGCACGTCGCACACCAGCATGCGGATCGTAGCCTCGTCGTCCACCACCAGCACGGTCTCACCCTGTTCGGCCCGTGCCGCCAAGCCTCGCTCGACCAAAGCGTCCAGGACCTCCTCGGATCCAGAATGCCGGGGCAAGTAGATACACATCGTCGAGCCCTGTCCGACTTCGCTGTAGATGCGCGTCTGACCGCCCGATTGGCGCGCGAAGCCGTAGACCATCGACAGGCCCAAGCCCGTGCCCTGCCCGATGGGTTTCGTGGTGAAGAAAGGGTCGAAGGCGCGGGCGATCACATCGGGCGACATGCCGGTGCCGGTGTCGGAGACGCAGAGCGAAAGATACTGGCCCGGCGGCAGGTCGCGCTCGCGGGCGACGCGGTCGTCCATCCAGCGGTTCGCCGTCTCGATGGTCAGGCGACCCCCGTCCGGCATGGCGTCGCGCGCGTTGATGCACAGGTTCAGCAAGGCGTTCTCGAGCTGGTGCGAGTCGACTAGAGCCGTCCATAATCCGACCGCGTCGACCGTATCGACCGTGATGGCCGGCCCTGCCGTGCGGCGGATCAGGTCGGCTATGCTGGCCACGAGCCGGTTCACGTCGGTGGGCTTGGGATCGAGCGTCTGGCGGCGCGAGAAGGCCAGCAGGCGGTGCGTCAGCGCAGCGGCGCGCTTGGACGCTCCCTTGGCCGCCACGATGTAGCGATCGAGTTCGCCCGTCCGGCCCTGCGCGACCCGCTTGCTCAGGAGTTCCAGGCTGCCCGAAATGCCGGCCAGCAGATTGTTGAAATCGTGCGCGAGGCCGCCAGTGAGCTGGCCCACGGCCTCCATCTTCTGTGACTGGCGCAGCGCGCTCTCTGCCTCCATCAACGCCTTCGTGCGTTCCTCGACGCGCTCTTCAAGCTTCTCGTTCAGATCGCGGAGCGACCCTTCGGCCATCCGCAGTTCGGCCGTACGTTCCTCGACGCGCTGCTCCAGGGTCTCATTCAGCTCGCGGAGCTTGACCTCGACCCTTTGCTGCTCGTGAAGCCGGTTGGAGACCTCCACCATGAGGGCGGCATTGTGGTTCTCCAGCCCTTCCAGTCTTTCACGCTCGAGTGTCACGTCGACCTGACTGGCGAAGAAATAGGCGAGTTCGCCTTGCGCATCCGACACCGGCGCCATGAGCAGCCGGTTCCAGAACTGCTCGCCGTTCTTGCGATAGTTGAGGATATCGGTCTGGATCGGTTCCATATTTTTTGTGGCGAGCCGCAGAGAAGCCACCGTCTCGCGGTTCGTGTCGAGACCCTGGAGGAAGCGGCAGTTGCGGCCGACGATTTCCTCGCGCGGATAGTCGGTGAGGCGGCAGAAAGCGTCGTTCACATAGACGATGGGGTTGTCGGGCAGGCGGGGGTTGGAGATCGCCATGGGCATGCGCGTGGCCCGCACGGCCGCCGCGAAAGGGTCGGTTCCGTTGTCGGTCCCGTCGATCTCCTCGACGATGCGGGCGGCGTCTCTCACGTCCCCGGCCTTCGGGTTGGTCATTCGCAGGCCGCCGATCTCGGCCCTAGCTTCCGTCAGCTGTCGGCGGAGGTGCGCGATCTCGGTCTCAGCCATGGAGGGTGACCTATTGGTCGATCTTGAGATGGATCGGCAAAGCTTCGGCGACGCGGCCGACCGAGTGCCGTAGCGGCTCGCGAACGACCTCAGCGATGGGTTTGCAGCGCTCTGTCCCGACCTGCCCGTGAACATGCCGGCCAAGAGGTTCGGTGAGACCGACGTGGACCGTTCGGCGAACTCGCATAGGTTAAGCTATCACCCCTCGCCAGCGGGTGTCACCTCATCTCATGACACGGCAGTGTGAATGTCGTCGACAAGACCCTCTGACCAGGTTTCCAAGGGTTCGCTGCGCGAGACGGTGCTCGACGCCGACGACTGGGTCGACCGCGCCCTCGTCGCGGCGTCGCGGGCGACGATCGGGGACGGGCATGTGGGGGCGCTGATCGAGGAGGGTCTCGCCGTCGACGTCCGCCACCTCGTGGCGGCACCCCTGCCGCATCCGGCGCTGGGGGGCCTGCCGTTCCATCGCTTCTGCGGCTCCTGCGGGGTGGTGCTGATCCGGCCGGGGAGCGGGGACGCCATCCGCCGCGACCCCTTCGCGGTGCTGCGCTCGCACCACCGCTGGGTGGAGGTGGCGGCCGAGCACGGTGTCGGGCTGGCACGGCTGCCGGTCTCGGGCGCCTCTCTCGTCAACACGGGCGAGAACCACTCGGACCTCCATGGCCCCCACGCCGCGTGGCGGCGCGGCTTCACGGCGCGGGTCGGCGATGTCGGGCGCCCGCTCGACGCCGCGACGGCGGCGCGCTTCGGGCAGAGCCTGCCGGAGTTGCGGGGCGTGGCGGCGCGCTTCGGGGCGTGAGCGGCCGCTCTCGTGGCTAGACTGAGGCCGGCGCGGCCATCATTGGGTCAGGTGCGCCGTCCCAACAGCCTTGCTGAACAGGGCCAGCATGGCGCTGTTGATGTCGCCGCCCGTGTCGACTTGGAAAAACAACCCCGGTGAAGCACAGGATTGAAGCGCTGTCGGGATCGACGGTTGGAACGGTGACACATAGGAATTGTAGAAGCCGTTGGTCGGCAGGGGGTTGTATGTGGTGTAGACGACAGCAATGCGGACGCCTCGAGCCCTCAACGCCTTACAATAATCGTACTGATGGCCGACGGTCGTGATCGTCCGGCCGTTGACGGTGTTGTCTGTCGGACCGACATTCGGATAGGCCTCGTCCAGAACGCCGTCGGTGACGAGGAACATCACTTCTTGGGGCGTATCGCCTGCCACATTCGTCCCATTTCCAGGGTTGGGTATAGAAGACGAACTGGAAATCTTAGACATTGCTGTATCGAATTGGGTGTCCATATCGTTATTGTTGTTATTCTGGGTCACCATGCTGTTGCTATAGACTTGTAGCATTTGTATTTTCGAGGCCGCATCGGACTGTGCTTGAGTGAGGTTGGACGTGAGATTGGTGATCGTCTGGAGCGCTTGGTCGAACGTGTAAGTCGCGACCCTGTACACGGCCTTGTTGATGGCCTGTGTCTGAGATGCGGTCTGGATCAGGTTGGCGGTCGCCTGCTGGACGAGGTCGATCCGCAGCTTCAGGTTCAGGCTGCGGGCGAGCGCGTAATTGTCGATACCACCTGGATTACCGGCTACGTCGCCGGAGGTGGGTTTCGTCTCGTGGCAGGCGAACGCGCAGCCGCCCTGCGCCTGCGTGTGGGCCACCATCGTGTCGATGTCGGCCTGGTTTGACGGAATCCCCATCGACGGCGACGTGTCCAACAGCATGTAGAAATCGATGTTGGGGGCGGTGAAACTCGAGACCTTCGAGACTCCGGCGAGATTCATAGATTTCATCTGCAACAGCGCCGCAAACGCATTCTGCGATGTCGCCGTGTAGGGGATCATCGTAACGCGTGTGACGCTGCCGTTCGCGTTGATGGTGTCGCACACGTATTGCAGGCAAGGCGTGGTAGCGGGAGCCATCTGGACGGAGGCGCCGCCTACGCTGGCCGCCTGGGCCTTGAACATGGCGAGCGCAGCGAGTGATGCTGCCGGAGCTGCCAGAGCCATGCCGGAGGGCGATGTCGTCATCAAGGCCGCCGCGTCGGCGGCCGCGTTGAGTTGGGCCTCGCGCCGTCCGGCCAGCGTGTAATCGATACTCATCCCGGCGACGGCGATCACGGGAAACATGGCGAGCGCGAAGATGATCGCGACGTTTCCTTGCGTCTCGCGGACGAACCGCCTCAACATCGTTCGCATGTCATAACTCGCACTTGAAGCCAGGCTGAATGTCGGAATCATATTGTAAATTAGGCTAGTTCACGTGCCAGTATACGATATAGATTGGATCGCTCGAGGGCTCATGAATATGGATGCCGATAGAGTAAAGGGTCCAGTTAATTTATACATGATTGCCGGAGTGAATTTATAGGTGACCTGACTCAGGACGATCGACGAGTTCGGAAGGCAGATATTGGCGGCCAGGACAGCAGTCGAGCCTTGGACAAGCGGGGTCCCATTGAGAGCCTTGCTCCAGGTCACCGTCGAGATTCCCGCGGCCGAGGTCTGATACTCCGTCAGGACGATCGACAGCGCGGTGGTATTGAACGGCGCCATCACCTGCGCCGACGCGTTCAGCACGGTGTTGACGTCGCTAGCCGCCATCGTCGAGTATTGCGTGGTCAGGTCCGCCACCGTCCGGGCCGTGAGGGTCGTCTTGCGATAGGCGGAGGTGGCTTCCGACATCTGGTAACCGCCGAAGACGACGAGAAGCAGCACCGGAAGGACGAGTGCGAACTCGACCGCGGACGTGCCCTCCAGATCGTCCAGAAGTTCAACACTTAGTCGAAAAGCGCGCGGCATGACATAACCTCATTGGTAGGGTTCGTTCTTGAAGACTGCCGTCGCCATCAACAGACGTCTCCCGGAGGATATATTGGCAATATTAAAGCTCAGTGGGGCTGCCACGACCGGGAGGAGATAAAGCACACGCAGGACGACGATGTCGTTCGGCCCGCCGATGTTGTACTGCCACTGATTGGTGATTGCCCCTTTTGCATTATACGTGATCGTCGGTGCCGACGTGTTCGAGCTGGAGAAACTGGCATAGACTTGTGCGTCGACCATGAGGTTGGCACAGTTTAGGATAGACGGAAGCTTGGAGCAGACCGACGTCAGGAACTGTTGTTGCGTGAGGCCCGACGTCTGCGCCGTTCCGGTCAATACCGTCCGAGCCGATTTTTCGGTGGCGACTTCAAGGGCCGACTGCGACAGGAAGAAGATCCCAAGCTGCAGGGCGGCGATCAGGAGGGCGAAGAAGGGGGTCGCGACAAGGGCCATCTCGACGGCCGCGGCTCCTCGGCGATCCCGCGCCAGCCGAGACCAGTGGTTGGCGAGGACGGTCAACATCGGAGTCGTCGCGGTTCGTGCTCTGGGTTCGGCCCCGTGCGGCGAGCGAAACAGGCGGACTGACATCGTGAAACCATCGGTTTAGAACCCAATGGACGCTGCGAGAATCAGGTTTCGGAACAGTTAGTCGGTCAGTGGAGAGCGAGGATTGGCCGTTTCAGAGTGAAGGAAGTCTTCTGCAGGTCTGACGAAAAACGTCATTTCGGCCTCGCGGCCGATGCGGCGGCCGCTTGCCGGCCGCCGTGCGACGCCTGCGACCGGCGACGCGACCCGGCCGGCACCGCTCCGTCGCACTGCCGCACGGTGCCGCCACGTTGATCCACGTCTCCTCCATTCTCCGCGATCGCCTCGGCGCGCTGCGCAACCTGCCGCGGCTGTTCCGCCTCGTCTGGCGCACGAGCCCGGCGCTGGCGCTCGCCACCGTGGGGCTGCGCCTCGCCCGCGCGCTGCTGCCGACTGCGGCGCTTTACGTCGGCAAGCTGATCGTCGACGCCGTGGTGGCGGAGGCGCGGCTGCCCCATCCCGGTCCGGCCGTGGGCGACTGGATCGCGGCGGGCCGCCTCACCCACGTGGCGCTGCTGGTGCTGGCCGAGGCGGGGCTCGGCATCCTGTCCGACCTCCTCGGCCGCGCCAGCGCGCTCGTGGGCGACCTTCTGGGGCAGCGTTACGGCGACGGCATGAGCCTCGCCCTCATGCGCCACGCCGCGACCCTCGACCTCGAACAGTTCGAGTCCGCCGACCAGCAGGACAGGCTCGACCGCGCCCGCCGCCAAGTGTCGGGGCGATCTTCCATCCTGCAGCTCGTCCTCGGCCAGGCGCAGGATCTCGTCACCGTGGCGGCGCTGGCGCTGGGGTTCGCCGCCTATGCGCCCTGGCTGCTGACGCTGCTCGCCCTGGCCCTGGTGCCGGCCGCCTATGGCGAGCTCCACTTCAACCGGGAGGGCTATCGCCTGAACTTCACGCGCACGCCGGAGCGGCGCCAGGTCGACTATCTCCGCTACCTCGGCGCCAGCGTCGAGACCGCCAAGGAGGTCAAGCTCTTCGGGCTGGAGGGCTTCCTCGCCGGCCGCTTCGCCGTCCTGTCCGAGCTGATGTACGGCGAGACGCGCCGGCTCGCGGCGCGCCGTGCGCTCTGGGGCGGGCTCTTCGCCACGCTGAGCGCGCTGTCCTACTACGCCGGCTATGCCGCCATCCTGTGGCGGACGCTGCGCGGCGACATCACCATCGGCGACCTCGGCTTCCTCGCCGGCTCGCTGCTGCGCCTGCGGGGGCTGCTCGAGGGCCTCCTGCTCGGGCTCTCGCAGCTCGCCTCCCAAGCCGCCTACCTCGACGACCTGTTCTCGTTCTTCGACATCGTCCCGGCCGTCCGCTCGCCCGCCGACCCGGTACCGTTCCCGTCCCCCATCCGCGACGGCATCCGCTTCGAGGGCGTCGGCTTCCGCTACCCCGAGGCCGAGCGCTGGGCGATTCGCGGCCTCGACCTCGCCATCGGGGCCGGCGAGGTGGTGGCGCTGGTGGGCGAGAACGGCGCCGGCAAGACCACGATCGTGAAGCTCCTGTCGCGGCTCTACGATCCGGTCGAGGGGCGCATCACGGTCGACGGCATCGATCTGCGCGCTTTCGCGCTCGACGAGCTGCGCGGCCGCATCGCCCTCATCCTGCAGGACTTCGTGCGCTACTCCTTCACGGCGGCGGAGAACATCGAGGTGGGGCTCATCGCCGAGGCGGGGAACCGCGGCCGCGTCGAGGAGGCCGCCGGCCGCGCCCTGGCGGACGGCGTGATCGCCCGCCTGCCGCAGCGCTACGAGCAGCCGCTCGGCCGCCGCTTCAAGGACGGCGTCGAGCTGTCGGGCGGCGAGTGGCAGAAGATCGCCATCGCGCGCGCCTACATGCGCGACGGCGCCGTGCTGGTGCTCGACGAGCCGACGGCGGCGCTCGACGCCCGGGCCGAATACGAGGTGTTCCGCCGCTTCCGCGACCTCGCGGCGGGGCGCACCTGCCTCATCATCTCGCACCGCTTCTCGACCGTCAGGATGGCCGACCGCATCGTGGTGCTGGAGGCCGGGCGGGTCGAGGAGCAGGGCGCCCACGCCGACCTCGTGGCGCGCGGCGGGCGCTACGCGGCGCTGTTCGAGCTGCAGGCGGCGGGCTATCGCTGAATGTCCGGGCGATCATCCGCTCGTTCCCGCGAGGGCGGCGACCTGGCGCGAGGTGTCCGTCCGAAGGCCGACGTCATCCGGCCACCGGTGCAGCGGGCGCCACTCGTATCGATGCGGTCGGCCTTCGGCCGCCTCCCTGCGCTGGATCCCCGCCTGCGCGCGGATGAGCGGAGACGACCGGTTCACCCGGAAGCGTATCGACGCGTCGTGAAGGCCCGGTACCCCTGGGCCCGCAGCTCGCAGGCCGGGCAGGCGCCGCAGCCGAAGCCCCAATCGTGCCGGTGCGTCCTGTCCCCGGCGTAGCAGGTGTGGGTGCCGTCGCGCACGAGGTCGACGAGGGCCGCGCCGCCGAGGCGCTCCGCCAGGCGCCACGTCTCGGCCTTGTCGATCCACATCAGCGGCGTGTGCAGCACGAAGCGCGCCTCCATGCCGAGGTTCAAGGCGAGCTGCATGGCCTTGACGGTGTCGTCGCGGCAGTCGGGATAGCCCGAGTAGTCCGTCTCGCAGACGCCCGTGACGATGTGCTTGATGCCGCGCCGGTAGGCCAGCGCCGCCGCGAAGGTGAGGAACACGAGGTTGCGGCCGGGCACGAAGCTCGTCGGCAGGCCGTTCGCCCCCATGCCGATCGCCACGTCGCGCGTCAGCGCCGTGTCGCTGACCTGGCCCAGCACGGCGAGGTCGAGGAGGTGGTCGGCGCCGAGGCGGCCCGTCCAGCGGGTGTTCTCGGCGACGAGCTTCGCCAGGATCGGCGCCCGCACGTCGAGCTCCACGCGGTGGCGCTGGCGATAGTCGAACCCCAAGGTCTCGACATGGGCGAAGCGGTCGAGCGCCCAGGCGAGGCAGGTCGTCGAATCCTGCCCGCCCGAGAACAGCACGATGGCCCGGCCGGCGTCCTGCCCGCTCATCAGGCGATCCCCAAGACCTTGTGGGTCTGCAGCCCGAGCCGCCAGTGCGGATGGGCCATGCAGTAGCGCACGGCCGCGGCGGTGTTGGCCGCCTGGTCGGGGCCGTCCATGGGCTGCAGGATGAAATGAGAGAAGGCCAGGCGCTCGAATCGCTCCGGCATGGCGGCGGGCTGCGGGAAGACGAGTTTCAGCTCGTCGCCTTCGAGCAAGGCCAGAGGTACCTCGCCCTTGGGACTGACGCAGATCCAGTCGAGGCCGGGCGGGGCTGCGACAGTGCCGTTGGTCTCGACCGCGACTTCGAAACCGCGGCCGTGCAGCGCCTCGACCAGCGCCGGATCGACCTGCAGCAGGGGTTCGCCGCCGGTCAGCACCGTGAGGCGGCGGTCGGGCGCCCCCGCCCAGGCGGTTGCGACGGCATCGGCCAACGCTTCGGCATCACCGAAGCGCCCGCCACCCGGTCCGTCGAGGCCGACGAGATCCGTGTCGCAGAACGTGCAGGCAGACGAGGCCCGGTCGGCCTCGCGGCCGCTCCAGAGGTTGCAGCCGGCGAAGCGGCAGAAGACCGCGGCGCGGCCGGCCTGCCGGCCCTCGCCCTGGAGCGTGTAGAAGATCTCTTTGACGGCGTAGGACATGCTGTGTGCCGTATAGGCCAAGACGCGCCGTGCCGCATCACCGTCGAGCCATTGTTTCAGCCGGCGCGCTTCGCCACCCAGACGACGTGGCGGATGCCGCGCTTGCCGTGCGCCCGCGGCGTCGCGACCGTGACGGCGAAACCGGCGCGGCCGAGCCGGGCCGTGAAGCGCTCGTCGGGCTCCGAGGACCACACCGCCAGCGCGCCGCCGGGGCGCAGCGCCGCCCGGGCGGCCTCGAGGCCGCGAGCGGTGTAGAGGGCGTCGTTGCCCTGGCGCGTCAGCCCGTCCGGCCCGTTGTCGACGTCGAGCAGGATGGCATCGTAGCGGCCCGCCACGCCGGCGCTCGCCGCCGTCCCGATCAGCCGGCCGACGTCGCCCTCGTGGATCCCGACACGCGGGTCGTCGAGGCTGCCGGCGTGGACGGCGGCGAGCGGCCCGCGCCCCCAGGCCACCACGGCCGGCACGAGTTCCGCCACCGTCACGGCGGCATCGGGCCCGAGCAGCCTCAGCGCGGCGCGCAGCGTGAACCCCATGCCGAGCCCGCCGATGAGCACCCGCGCCCGCGCCACGCCGGCGAGGCCCGCGCAGCCGAGCTCCGCCAGGGCCTCCTCGGACTGGCCGGCCCGGCTGCCCATGAGGGCGATCGGCCCGAGCCAGATGGTGAACTCGTGCCCGCGGCGCATCAGCCGCATCTCCCCGCCGCCGCCCGGCACGAGGGCCGTGCCGATGAGTTCCCAGGGCAGCATGGCGAGCCTCGCATTCGGGCGTCACGGGCCCCGCCTCCGTGTACCGGTCCGGGGGCCGCGCCGAAACCCGTGGCGTCGACGGGACGCTCGGCCGGCCCGCGCGAGCGAAGGGTCGCGCTTGGCAAGTCCGACCAGAGCGATCATGTGTGGCGCACCGGGGCCACCTTGGACGCGCTCACGTCCGTGGGACCCCGCCGGAGGATCGCCCTTGCTGCTGACCGCCTTCATCGCCGCGACGCTGGCCTGGACCGCACTCTCCCTCGCCCTGTCGGCACGGCAGACCGCCTTCGTGCGCCGCCACCGCGATGCCGTCCCGGCCGATTTCGCCGCCGCCGTGTCGCTCGACGACCACCGCAAGGCCGCCGATTACACGGTGGCGCGGGAGCGGCTGTCGCGCGTCGAGGCCCTGGTGGGCACGGCTGTGACGCTGGCCTGGGTGCTCGGCGGCATCGGGCTGCTCTACGGCGCGCTGGCGGCCGTCGTGGCGCCCGGCACCTTGACGTTCGGGGTCGTGTTCCTGGTCGCCGCGGCGGCGGTCGGCACGATCGTCGACCTGCCCGTCGGCCTCTACCGCAAGTTCGTCGTCGAGCGCCGGTTCGGCTTCGACCGGACGAGCCCCGGAACCTACGTGGCCGACCTCGTCCGCCGCTGGGCCCTGTCGCTCGCCGTGGCGGTGCCGCTGATCGCCGGGGCGCTCTGGGCGATGCGCAGCTTCTCCGGCCTCTGGTGGCTCTGGACCTGGATGGCGCTGCTGGCCCTGATGGTGGCGGCGCCGGCCGTCTACGTGCGGCTCATCGCGCCGCGCTTCAACACCTTCACGCCGCTGGAGCAGGGGCCGCTGCGCGCCGGCATCGAGCGGCTGCTCGCGGGGGCGGGCTTCCGCTCCTCGGGCCTCTTCACCATGGACGCGTCCCGCCGCACCGCCCACGGCAACGCCTATTTCATCGGCTTCGGCCGGTCGAAGCGCATCGTGCTGTTCGACACGCTCATCGCCAAGAGCGCGCCCGACGAGATCGAGGCGGTGATCGCCCACGAGCTCGGCCATTTCCGCCACCGGCACATCTGGCTCGGCCTCGCCCAGAGCGCGGTCATCACCTTCCTCGGCCTCGCCGCTTTCGGCTGGCTGTGCCAGCAGCCCGGGCTCGCGCCCGCCTTCGGGCTGGCCGACCGCGGCGACGACGCCGTGCGCCTGTTCCTGTGCCTGCTGCTGGCCTCGGTGGTGAGCCCGCTGCTCGCCCCGCTGTCGAACTGGATCTCCCGCCGCAACGAGTTCCAGGCCGACGATTACGCCCGCCGCATCGTCGGGGCGGCGCCCCTGATCAGCGCGCTGACCGGCCTCGCGCGCGACAACGCCTCGACGCTGACGCCCGACCCGCTCTACGCCCTGGCGCATTACTCGCACCCGCCGGTGCCGATCCGGGTGCGGCAGCTGCGCGACAGCGCCGCCGCGCAGGGCCTGCCGAACCCGCTGGCCTCCTGAGGATCGATCGTGGCCTCAGCCCCGCGCGGCGGCCGGGTGCCTGGCCGCGGGCGTCAGAACGTCTCCACCCAGGGCCGCAGTTCGACCTCCAGCGACCAGGCGTTGCGCGGCTGGCGCAGCAGCGCGAGGTAGGTCTCGGCGATGGCGTCCGGGTCGAGCGTCGAATCGGGCCTTTCGGCCGGGTCCGGCCGCGCCGCGCTGCGGACGCCGCCGTCGATGACCACGTGGGCGACGTGGATGCCCTTGGGGCCGAGTTCGCGCGCGGCGCTCTGGGCGAGGCCACGGAGCGCGAACTTGCCCATCGCGAAGGGGGCCGAGAGCGGGTAGCCCTTGACGCTGGCCGAGGCGCCGGTGAAGAGCACCGCGCCCTTGCCCTTCGGCACCATGCGCCGCGCCGCCTGCTGCACCGCGAGGAAGCCGCCGAAGGCCGACACCGCGACGGCGCGGCGGACGTCCTCCGGGTCGAGGTCGAGGATCGAGCCCCGCGCCCGCAGGCTCGCGTTGTAGACGACGACGTCGGGCGCCCCCATGGCGGCCTCGACGGCGTCGAAGAGGCCCGCCACGCCGGCGGGGTCCGACGCGTCTGCGGCGAAGCTCTGCGCCCCCGTCTCCTCCTCGAGCCCGGCGAGCTTGCCGGTGTCGCGCGCCGAGAGCGCGACCCTGAGCCCGGCGCCCGCGAAGGCGCGCGCCACGGAGGCGCTGATGCCGCCGCCGGCACCGATGATCAGCGCGGTGGAATAGGGAAATGCGGCCACGGTCACCTCGTCCCAGCCTCTGTCAGGCTGCCGCTGACATAGGCCAGCTTGGATCCAGGGCCCGCGGAGGTCCGAGCCTCCGCCATCATGGGACCGGAGGCACCGCCGTGTCGAGCGTGCGGCGACGGGGCTTCAGCGCCGCGGCCGGTGCCGATAGGCCCAGACCGCCCCGATCAGCAGGGCGATAACGACCCCGACGACGAACTGCAGGTTGGTCATCCGGCCGGCCTCCTCGTCGGGTCGATCCCTCTCCGCTCCCGCTCGCGGAGGCGAGGATCCGGCGCAGAACGGCGGTCGGAGGACGCTCCCGTCACGCCCCGGACCGCGGCTCGTCGGCTACGGTGCCGAACAGGTCGGCGCGGTGCGGGTTGAGGCGGCGCAGGTCGCCGCGCCGCATCGTCAGCCCGTGGCGATCGAAGAACTCCAGGATCTGGATCGCCACCTTGCGCCCGTTCTCGACGCGGTCGCGGAACTGGGCCGCCGTGAACTCGCCCGTCGCGGCCGTGCCCGACAGGCTCGCCACGATGCCGGCCATCTCGGCCACGGCGGCGCGGGCGAAGAAGTGGTCGTGCGCCACCTGGTCGATCTGCCCCGCGCGGCCGGCGAGCCGGCAGACGCGCCGCACCTCCGCCTCGGCCGCGTCGAGCAGGACGGCGAGGTCGCGCACGCGTGGCGGCCGGAACCGCTCCTCCGGCGTCGACAGGTGCGGCGCCACCCGGGCCCACAGCGCCTCGTCGGCCGGCGAGAGGCGGGCGACGTGATCGGCCAGGCGCACCCAGGAGCCCTCGGTGACGATCGAGCCCGCCGCGACGAGTCGCGCCAGGGCCGCCGCATGGGCGGGGCGGGGCAGTCGCGGCTCGAGCCCGAGGCGCAGGCGCTCCGAGCCGAGGCCCTGCAGGTCCGGATTCTCGGCGTGGAAGGCGCCGAGGGCCTCGGTCAGCGCGGCCGTCCAGGCCCGCCAGCGCGCGGCCGAGAGGGCCGTGATGCCGTCCCCCACCGCCAGGGCCACGAGGCCGAGGCGCGCCACGGCGGCGTCGGCGGCATCGGCGGCGAGGGCCCGGTCGCGGCAGAAGGCGGAAAGGTCGAGCGTGAAGGGGGCGAGGTCGAGCAGGCGGGCGACCGCCCGGTCCGGCTCCGCCTCGGCCTGGGCGGCGAGCTGCGCCAGGCGCTCGGGTGTACGGCGCCGGCGGGCCGGCGGGCGGAGGTCGAGGATCGTGCCGCCGCCGATCGTGCGCTGGGCCGAGGTGTCGCGCAGCACGAAACGGTCGCCCGCCGCGGCCGCGATCGGCTGCTCCAGCACGAGCTGGGCGTAGCCCTCCCGGCCCGGCGCGATGCCGGCGCCGTCGAGCGGCACGAGCCGGGCCGGAACGTCGCTCGCGCCGTGGTGGAGCCGCACCGGCAGCCAGGTCGCGGCGGCCCTCGGCTCGCCCGGCAGGATGCGGAGACGCACGTCGAGGCGGCCGGTCGGGGCGTGGAGGGTCGGATCGAGCGCCACGTCGCCGCGATGCACGGCGGCGCGCTCGACGCCGGCCAGGTTGAGGGCGCAGCGCTGGCCCGCGGCGCCGCGCTCGGCGGCCCGGCTCTGGGCATGGATCGAGCGGACGCGGGCGGGCGTGCCCGACGGGCTCAGCACGACGCGGTCGCCCACCGCGACCCTGCCGGACAGGATCGTGCCGGTCACGACGGTGCCGGCGCCGGGCAGGACGAAGCCCCGGTCGACGGCGAGGCGGAACCGCCCGGCCCGGTCGCGCCCGGCTGCGGCATCGCGTTCGGCGCCGAGCGCGGCCTTGAGGTCTTCGACGTTCTCGCCCGTGACGGTCGACACCGGGATGACGCGGGCCCAGGCCAGCGCCGTCCCGGCGAGGGCGGCGCGGATCTCGCCCTCCACCTCGCCGCGGCGCGCGGCGCCCGCGAGGTCCGCCTTCGACAGGACCACGATGCCGCGCCGCAGGCCCAGGAGGTCGGCGATGGCGAGGTGCTCGCGGGTCTGGGGCATCACGCCGTCGTCGGCCGCCACGACGAGCATCAGGAGGTCGATCCCCGCGGCGCCCGCCACCATGGTGCCGACGAAGCGCTGGTGGCCCGGCACGTCGACGAAGCCGAGCGTCTCGCCGCCGGCGGTGGGCAGGTAGGCGAACCCGAGGTCGATGGTGATGCCGCGCCGCTTCTCCTCGGGCAGCCGGTCGGTGTCGGTGCCGGTGAGCGCCCGCACGAGCGCCGTCTTGCCGTGGTCGACGTGGCCGGCCGTGCCGATGATCAAGCCGCGTCTCCCCCGCGCAGCGGCGCCCCGGCGCGCCGCTCGGCCTCGGCGATGCCCTCGGCGGTGTTGGCGCCGCGCGCCGCCGGCAGGGCGGCGGGCGCGGCGAGGCTGCCGCCGTCCTGGGCGCGCAGCAGCCAGCTCAGCGCCGCCACGGGGTCGCGCGGCACGCCCGTGCCGGCGAGCAGCGCCGCGCCGAGACGGGCCTGCGCGTCGGCCTCGCCGCGGCCCGCTGCCCGGCGCCACCAGGACACGGCCTTCTCGGGATCGCGCGGCGTGCCGAGCGCGGCGTCGTGGATAGCGCCGAGCCGCGTCATAGCGCCGGCGACGCCGGCGGCGGCGGCGCGCTCGCTCCAGTGGCGCGCGCCGACGGGGTCCCGCTCCACGCCGATGCCCTCCAGCATCAGGAAGCCCAGCATGTCCTGCGCGGGGGCGTCGCCGTTCTCGGCCGCGAGCCGGTAGCGCCAAGCCGCCTCGACGTCGTCCTGCTCGACGCCCTCGCCGCGGAAGTGGAGCGCCGCGAGGTTGCGCTGCGCGACGGGGTCGCGGCTCTCCGCCGCGAGGCCGATCCAGCGATGCGCCAGCGCGAGATCGCGCGCCGTGCCGAGCCCCTCGGCGAAACAGGCGCCGGCGTTGTTCTGGGCGCGGGGGTGGCCCCGGCGGGCCAGCGGCTCCCAGATCGCCAGCGCGCCGGCGTGGTCGCCGGTCGCGGCGAGCCCCTGCGCGCGCGCCATGGCGGCGGCGGGATCCTCGGACCTGCGGCCGAGCAGGCGATCAAGGATCCGCATGGGCGTCCGGCCCGAGGGCGGCCAGGTTCGACATGAAGCCGGCCTCGTCCTCGAGGCAGCGGAGGTCGAGCACGAGGGCACCCTCGGTGATGCGGCCGATGACCGGTCGCGGCAGGGCGCGCAGCCGGGCGGCCAGGCGCCCGAGCGCGTCCTCCCCCGACCTCTGCCGGTCCGCCGGCCGGATCGCCAGGCCGGCGCTGGGGATCGTGTCGATCGGGAGGGCGCCGGAGCCGATCTGGCTGCGGCAGGGCACGACCGCCACGCCATGCGCCGGCGCGAGGCGCTCCGCCACGGGGCCGCGGAGCCGCGCCGCCAGGGCGGCGATGTCGGCCTCGGGCCGCGACAGGAGCCGCAGCGTCGGCAGGCTCCGGGCCAGGCGGTGGGGGTCGCGGTAGAGCTTCAGGGTCGCCTCCAGCGCGGCCAGCCGCACCTTGTCGACCCGCAGCGCCCGCTTCATAGGGTTGGCGTTGACGCGGGCGACGGCGGCCCGCGTGCCGACCACGAAGCCGACCTGCGGGCCGCCGAGCAGCTTGTCGCCCGAGAAGGTGACGAGGTCGGCGCCCTCGGCCACGGCCTCGCGCACCGTCGGTTCGTGCCTCAGGCCCCAGGCCGAGAGGTCGACCAGCGTCCCCGAGCCGAGGTCGTTGCAGAAGGCGACGCCGGCGGCGCGGGCCATGACGGCCAGCTCCGGCGCCGCGACCGCCTTGGTGAAGCCCTCGATCCGGTAGTTCGAGGTGTGGACCTTCATGACGAGGCCGGTCGCGGCCCCGAAGGCCCCCGCATAGTCCCGCGCATGGGTGCGGTTGGTGGTGCCGACCTCGCGCAGCGTGGCGCCGGCCTGGCTCATCAGCTCGGGGATGCGGAAGCTGCCGCCGATCTCGACGAGCTCGCCGCGCGACACGATTGCCTCCCGGCCGGCCGCGAAGGTGTTGATGACGAGCAGGACCGCGGCGGCGTTGTTGTTGACGACCGTGCCATCCTCCGCGCCCGTCACGTCGCGCAGCAGGTCGCGGACGTGGTCGTCGCGCTCGCCGCGGCGCCCGGTGCCGAGGTCATATTCCAGCGCCACCGCGTGGCCCATGGCGGCGGTGGCGGCCGCGATGGCGGTGTCGGCCAGAAGGGCCCGGCCGAGGTTCGTGTGGAGCACCGTGCCGGTGAGGTTGAAGAGGGGCCGCAGCGTCGAGCGGTCCCGGGCTTCGAGCCGGCCGGCGGCGGCCGCCGCGACCGCCTCGCGGCCGCCCTCGACGCCGGCGCCGGAGCGCAGCGCCGAACGCAGTTCGACCAGGGCGGCGCGGATCGCCTCGGCGGCCTCGACGCGGCCGAAGCGCTCCACCAGGGCCGCGCCCTCATCGTGGCGCAGGACGTCGTCCACCCCGGGCAGGTCTCGCAGGCGGGCGATCGAGGCCGGCATGGCGCGGGTGTCCGGAGAGGGAGAGGTCGGCCGCGAGCGGTGTCGGCCTGACGGTCACGCTCATGTAGTCGACCGTCCGCGGCGGGCAATGGCGTCGAGGCGCGACAGGTCCGGCGGGCTCGGCGCGGGTCCGCGGCGGCGGGTCGCGGTTTCGCCGAAATCCGTGTCGATAAGCGGCACGCAGGTTCACGTGAGCCGGTTCACGCCTCGACGTCCGTGCGGCGCGTGGCTGAGGCTCCTCCCGAGATCGCCCGATGTCCGCCCCCCGCACCCGGCTCTTCCTCGTCACCGCGCCCGTGTCCTCGGCCGCCGAGGCCCTGCCGGGGATCGCGGCGGCGCTGGACGCGGGCGACGTCGCCTGCCTGCTGCTGCGGCTCGCCCCCGCCTCGGATCGCGACGGGAAAGCGGTCGTGAAGGACCTCGCCGCCGCCGTGCAGGACCGCGGGACGGCGCTGCTGCTCGAGGACCCGCGCCTCGCCGGCCACACGGGGGCCGACGGCGTCCACGCCTCGGGGGCCGACGAGCCCTTCGCGGCGGCGCTCGACGCCATGAAGCCCGAGCGCATCGTCGGGGCGGGGTCGCTCGCGTCGCGCGACGACGCCATGCGGGCCGGCGAGGCGGGCGCCGACTACGTGATGTTCGGCGACGCCGCCTTCGCCGCCGCGGGTCCCGCGCCGGACGAAGTCGCCGAGACGGTCGGCTGGTGGGCCGAGATCTTCAACGTGCCCTGCGTGGGCTTCGCCCGGGCGCTCGGCGACGTCGAGGCCCTGGCGCTGGCCGGCGCCGAGTTCGTGGCGCTCGCCGCCGCCGTGTGGGACGATCCGCGTGGGCCGGGCGCCGCCGTCGCCGACGCCACGGCCGCCCTGGTGCGGGCCGAGACCGCGCGCGCCGCCGAGGGCGCCCCGGCGTGAGGACCTTGACCCTCGCCGCCCTCTCGGCCGCCCTCCTCGCGCTCGGGTCCGCCGTCGCCATGGCGGCCGGCCCGCCATCCGGGGTGGACCCGCTGGCCGTCGCACCCCCGACGGCGCCGGAGGGGTTTCTCCCCTCGCCCACCAGCCTCGGCGCCGCCGCGGCGCCGCCGCGGGCCGGGGTCGACG
Organism: Lichenihabitans sp.; assembly: GCA_965214345.1. GTDB lineage: Bacteria > Pseudomonadota > Alphaproteobacteria > Rhizobiales > Beijerinckiaceae > Lichenihabitans. Next base: position 55,968 of record CBDCBJ010000007.1, read on the forward strand.
AGGCCGACAAGCCCTTCGGCGCCTTCCAGCGCGGCTATTTCGCGACGGCCCTCGCCGAGGCGACGGCCCGCCTCGCCACGGACCCGCAGGACGGCGCCGCCATGGCGCTGATCGGCGAGAGCTACAACGAGGGTCTGGCGGTGAAGGAGGACGCCGCCGAGGCGGACCGCTGGTTCAAGCTCGCCAGCGACCACGGCAACCGCGAGGGCAGCTTCGCCTACGGTCTCGCGCTCCTGCGCGGCACGGGGGTGGCCAAGGACGTGCCGTCCGCGGTCCCGTACCTCGAGAAGGCGGCCGCGCAGGGCCACGCCGGCGCGCTCTACAACCTCGGCATCGTGGCGCTCGAGGCCGACGTGAACACGCGCGACTATGCCAAGGCGGCGGACGACTTCCGCAGGGCGGGCGACCTCGGCGACGTCGACGCCCGGTATGCGCTGGGCAACCTCTACAAGGCCGGGGAGGGCGTGCCACGCGACCTCCCTCGCGCCGCGGCGCTGTTCAAGGCCGCCGCCGACGCCCGCGATCCGGCCGCCCAGCTCGACTACGCCATCATGCTGTTCAACGGCGAGGGCATCCCGAAGGACGAGGCGGGTGCGGCGCGCTATTTCCGCATGGCCGCCTACGAGGGCAACCCGGTCGCCGCCAACCGCCTGGCGCGGCTCTACGCGGCGGGCCGCGGCCTGCCCAAGAACGGCGTCCAGGCGGCCCGCTGGCACCTCCTGGCCCGCGCCGCCGGGGTCGCCGATCCCTGGCTCGACGGCGTTCTGGCGAGCCTCGCCCCGGCCGACAAGGCCAAGGTCGAGGACGAGATGCGCCAGACGCTGCCGAACTGAGGCGATCGACTGCCGGGCTGACGGCTCGGTGGGTCGCCTATGTCGGTCGAAGCAGAACTGAGGGTCCGTCATGTCGTCACTCGTACGGCGCGCCGAAGACGCCTGCATCGCCGCCTGGCCCGCTCCGCGCCAAGTGCTGATGGACGGGTGGCTGCTGCGCTTCGGCGGCGGGCACACGAGCCGCGCCAATTCGGTCGATGTCGTCGGGCCGTCGTCGCGCGCTGCCGCCGACAAGGTCGTGGCCTGCGAGGCCCTCTATGGGGCGCAACGCCTGCCGACGATCTTCCGCCTGTCCGACGCCATGCCCCAGCCCGATCTCACGCCCGCCCTCGATGCGGCGGATTACGGGCCGCCGCGCGACGCATCGCTGGTGCTCTTCGCCGAAAGCACCGGTCCTCGCACGGACCGCGGGGATGCGACCCTCACCGAAGGACCGCCGGATGCCCGCTGGCTCGCCGCATCCGCCGCACTGGCGGGGCTCGACGCGGCCGCGGCGGCGCTCCGCGCCCGCATCCTCGACGCTCTCGTGGTGCCGGCCGCCTTCGCCGCCGGGAGGTCGAGGGCGCCATCGTGGCCCAGGCTTTCGGCGCCGTGCACGGCGGCCTCGTCTGCCTCAACGCCGTCGCCACGTCACCGGCGCACCGGGGGCGCGGGCTCGCCGGTCGCGCCGTCTCGGCGGTGCTCGGCTGGGCGGCGGAGCGCCATGGCGCCGTGGGGGCCTGCCTGCAGGTGGTGGCCGACAATCAACCCGCTCTGGCGCTCTATCGTGGGCTCGGCTTCACGCGCGAGCTGTCGCGCTACCATTATCGCGACTCGCCCCGGCGCTGAAGCCACGGCCGATCTCTGCCCCGAGCTTGCCCCTCGGGCGGTTTCGGTCCACTTGCGGGGCCGCGGCGGCGCCTCGCAGGCCGACCGCCTTGTCCCGACAGGCCTCCGATGATCCGCTCCGCCCTGATGACCGTCATGACCGCCGCCGTGCTGAAAGCGGGACGCGGACTGAAGCGCGACCTCGGCGAGATCGAGAACCTCCAGGTCTCGGTCAAGGGCCCGGGCGACTTCGTCACCGCCGCCGACAAGCGCTCGGAGAAGACGCTCTTCGAGGAACTGTCCAGGGCGCGGCCGGGCTACGGCTTCGTGATGGAGGAGGACGGCGTGGTCGAGGGCTCGGACAAGAGCCACACCTGGTACATCGACCCGCTCGACGGCACGACCAACTTCCTCCACGGGCTCCCCATCTTCGCCATCTCGGTCGGGCTCGTGCGGGACGGCCAGATCGTCGGCGGGGTCGTGTACAATCCCGCCACCGACGACATGTACTTCGCCGAGCGCGGCCAGGGCGCCTATCTCAACAACCGGCGGCTCCGGGTGGCGGCGCGGCGGGACATCGCCGAGGCCCTGGTCGGCTGCGGCATCCCGGCGCTCGGGCGCGCGCCCTCCCACCCCCGGTTCAAGGCCGAGATGGCCGAGGTCATGGCCCGCGCGGGCGGCCTCCGCCAGCTCGGCGCCGCGGCGCTCGACCTCGCCGCCGTGGCGGCCGGCGCCTACGACGCCACGTGGGAGCGGGGCGTGAAATCCTGGGACGTGGCGGCCGGCGCCCTCCTGGTGCGCGAGGCCGGCGGGTTCGTGTCGACGGCCGACGGCGGCGACGACGTCATCGGCGGGGGCTCGATCCTCGCCGGCAACGAAGCCATGCACCGCGCGATGCTCGAGGCGCTGCGCCGCGTGAGGTGACGGGCGGCGCGTCGCCGTCCGGTCCGGCCGGAGCGGCCGGAGCGGCCACCGGCCGGCAACTCGCCGTGTGGAGCGAAACCTGCTATGGCGGCGCCTGTCCCGTCGCAGCCCCGCGACCTCGATGCCCGCGGCCCGTCCCATGGCGACCCGAACCGACCCGTTCCGTCTGTCCTCGCCCCGGATCTTCCTGGTCCGGATGGCGGTGTTCCTGATCCTGGTGGGCTTCATCGCCCTGATCCTGAACCAGCAGATCGCCCGCGCCTTCATGGCCAACCCGCCGCTCAACGGGCTCATCCTCGGCGTGCTGCTCGTCGGGATCGTGCTGGGCCTGCGGCAGGTGTTCCGGCTTTTCCCCGAGATCCGCTGGGCCAACGGCGTCAACAACCCGGCCGCCCCCGCCGCCCGGCCCCCCGTGCTGCTCGCCCCGATGGCGGCCTTCCTGGCGGACCGCGGCGGGGATGGTGGCGCCCCCACCATCTCGACCGTGACGCTGCGCGCCATCCTCGACAGCATCGGCACGCGCCTCGACGAGTCGCGCGAGATCGCCCGCTACCTCACCGGGCTGTTGATCTTCCTCGGCCTGCTCGGCACCTTCTGGGGCCTGCTCGAGACCGTGGGGTCGATCGCCGGCGTCATCCGCAACATGACGGCCGGCAACGATTCCGCCGTGATGTTCGACGACCTGAAGAACGGCTTGGCGGCCCCCATCGCCGGCATGAGCGTCTCGTTCACGTCGTCGCTCTTCGGCCTCGCGGGCTCGCTGGTGCTGGGCTTCCTCGACCTCCAGGCCGGCCAGGCCCAGAACCGGTTCTACAACCAGCTCGAGGACAAGCTGTCCGCCTTCGCGGCCGACCCCGTCGCCGACACGCCCGCCGTCCCCGGCACCGCGCCGCTCTCGACCGACCTGCGCGCCGCGCTGGACCGGATCGCGCTCGGGACCGACCAGTCGAGCGGCCGCGCCGCCACGGCCGCGATGGCCAACCTCGCCGAGGGCATCCAGAGCCTCGTCCAGCACATGCGCGGCGAGCAGCAGATGATCCGCGACTGGGTCGAGGGCCAGGCCGACCAGAACAAGGAGATGCGCCGCCTGCTCGAGCGCATCGCCCGCGAGTCGGAAGTGCGGTAGGTGGCCCTCGGCCGCACCCGGCGCCCGCAGCGCACCATCGACTATTGGCCCGGCTTCGTCGACGCGCTGTCGACGATGCTGCTCGTCATCACCTTCCTGCTCTCCGTCTTCATGCTGTCGCAGTTCTTCATGTCGCGCGACGTCTCGCAGAAGGACAATGCGCTGGCGCAGCTGAACCGGCAGATCGAGCAGCTGACCTCCCTGCTGTCGCTGGAGCGCGCCGGCAAGGCCGACACCCAGTCGAGCCTGGCCTCGCTGCAGGCGACGCTCGACGACGCCGATAAGGAGAAGGCGGCGCTCGCCGGCCAATTGCAGGGCAGCGTCGCGGCCGCGGGCGCGGCGGGATCGTCGGCCGACGACGCCACCCACAAGCTCGACGCCCAGAGCGACGTGATCGCCGGCGCGATGGCGCGCGTCGACGTCCTGAACCAGCAGATCGCGGCGCTGCGCCGCCAGCTCGCCGCCATCGAGACGGCGCTGAACGCCTCGGAGACGCGGGACCAGGACGCCCAGTCCAAGATCGCCGACCTCGGATCGCGCCTCAACGTCGCCCTCGCCCAGAAGGTGCAGGAGCTGAACCACTACCGGTCGGACTTCTTCGGCCGCCTGCGCGACATCATCGGCAACCGGCCGGGCATCCGGGTGGTGGGCGACCGCTTCGTCTTCGAATCCTCCGTCCTGTTCGACAGCGGGCAGGCCGTGATCAAGACCTCCGGCGATGCCGCGCTCGACAAGCTCGCCGCCGCCGCCATCGACCTCGAACGCGAGATCCCGCCGAACATCCCCTGGGTGATGCGCGTCGACGGACACACCGACCGCCGCCCGATCGTGTCGCCGCAGTTCAAGTCGAACTGGGAGCTCTCCGCCGAGCGCGCCATCGCGGTGGTGCAATATCTGGTCAGCAAGGGCGTCACGCCCCAGCACCTCGTGGCGGCCGGCTTCGGCGAGTTCCAGCCCATCGACCCCGGCACGAGCGAAGACGCGTTGAGCCGCAACCGCCGCATCGAACTCAAGCTGACGGAACGGTGACACCGGCGGCCGGGCGCCTCGCCTCTGGCCGGCGCGACGGCGCGCCGCCCCTCGTGCGGCGCGACCCGTCAGCGATGAGTCGGCGTCGATGTCGGCCGCTCTGACGCCGCCCCTGCCACATGGGCTGCGCGACGCCGTCGCGGACGACCGGCCCGCCCTGCTCGACCTCTGGGTCGCGGCCTGGCGCGCCGCCATGCCGGCGATCGACTTCGAGGCACGCCGCCCCTGGATCGCCGGACACCTCGACGACCTCGCGGCCGCGGGGGCGCGCGTGGTCGTGGCCGAGCGCGACGGCGCTCCCGCGGGCTTCGTCACCGTCGACGCCGCACGGGGCCGGATCGATCAACTGGCCGTCGGCCCGGCCCATCAGGGAGGTGGGGTCGCCGACGGGCTGATGGCCTGCGCCAAGGCGCTGGCCCCTGCCGGGCTGGCGCTCGACGTCAACGCCGACAATCCGCGGGCGCTGCGCTTCTACGCCCGACACGGCTTCACCCGCGTTTCGGCGGGCACCAATCCGCGCTCCGGCCTCCCGACGCTGCTGTTGCGTTGGCGACACAGCCGCGGTGAACTCGCGTCGAATGCGCCGCTTTAACCATGATTTAACGGAACGAGAGGGAACGAACCGGACCGCGCTTTCGCAGTCTCGCCACACATCGCTATTATCCCCGTCGGTCACGTTCGAGTTCCCTGACCAGGGTCGCCCGAACGGCACGAGCGGCCGAGCGCCGTCTGCTAAAGACGGTTCAGCCGGCGGGTTGTTGACCGGGCGACGACGGGAGAATGGTGCATGGTGTCGAGATCGATCATCGGACGGTTCCTCATCCTCGCGGTGCTGCTCGTGTCGCTGGGGGTCATCGCCCAGGCGGCGATCATCATCTCGAAGGGGTCCGCCAAGACAGTCGCCAAGGGCGGCCCGGCGCCGGCCTCCACCCTGGCGGCTCTGGCCGTGACTCCGGCTCAAGCCGCCACGTCGGCCGTGGCTCCGGCTCAAGCCGCCACGTCGGCCGTGGCACCGACGCCTGCCGCTCCCGTCCTGGTTCCGGCGACGACCGAGCCCGTGGCGGGCAACCAGGCCGCCGACGCCGCCCCGGTGCGCGTGGTCTACCCCGGTCCGCTCGCCGCCTCCACGATGCCGCCGGCCAAGATCACCGATGCGGCGCCCTCCTCTCCACTCGCCGACCCGGCCCCGGTCCGGGCCGGCGCACCCGCCGCGGCGGTGGCCGCGACCCCGCAGCCCGCCCCGGTGGCGGCCGTGGCCCCCGCCAAGCCCTCGCCCGTCGTGGTGGCTTCGGCGGACGCCGACCTCCAGCCGGCCGCGGCCGATCCGGCGACCCCGACCGGACACGGGATCAACCTCAACAGCGCCTCGGTCGCCGCCCTCGACAACGTCGGCGGCGGCCACATCGGCCAGTCGATCGTCAAGCACCGCCCCTACAGTTCGGTCGAGGACCTCGTGAAGAAGCGCGTCGTCCGCCGCAGCGTCTACGAGCAGATCAAGAACCAGCTCGCCGCGGAGTAGCACGAGGCGCCCCGGCGCCTTCGCGTCACGGGCCGCCCATCATCCCGGCCAACATGTCGTCGGCCTCCTCCGGCGCCGCCGGGACGAAGCCGGCCAACTGGTGGCGCGCGAACGTCTCCTGCCGCTTGGCATAGGCCCGCGTCTCGGCCTTGGCCCTGACGACCGCGGCGTCGAGCGGCAGCGCTCCGTCGAGGTGCGCTGACAGCGGCGGCACGCCCAGCCCCCGCATCGCCGGCAGGGCCGGATCGAGCCCCCGGGCCCGCAGCCGCCGGACCTCGTCCAACGCCCCCGCCGCCATCATGGCGTCGAACCGCGCGTCGATGGCGAGCTTCAGGGCGGCGCGGTCCGGCGTCAGCGTCACGGCCCAGGCCCGCGCCATCGGCAGGACCGGCGGCGCGCGCCGGGCCTGGAACGCCGCCAGCGGCCGACCCGTGGCGGCGAACACCTCCAGCGCCCGCACCACCCGCTGCGGGTCGCTCGGCCGCAGGCCGGCAGCGGTCAGCGGGTCGAGCCGCATCAGCCGTGCGTGCAATGCCTCCGGCGCCACGCCGTCCGCCTCGGCCCGCACCCGCGCCCTCACCGCATCGGGCACGGGGGGGATCTCGGACAGGCCCTGCGTCAGCGCCTTGAAGAACAGCCCCGTGCCGCCCACCACCACCGGCACCGCGCCCGACGACCAGGCGCGGCGGAGTTCGGCCTCCGCCTCGCCGAGCCAGCGCCCGACCGAGTAGGGCTCGTCCGCCTCGCGGTGCCCGTAGAGGCGATGCGGCACGCGGCCGAGGTCAACGCCCGAGGGCCGGCCGGTCAGGATGGCGAGGTCGCGGTAGACCGCCATGGAATCGGCGTTGATCACCACCCCGCCGCGGCGCTCGGCGACCCGCATCGCCAGCCCGGACTTGCCGCTCGCCGTCGGGCCTGCGATGAGGACCGCACCGCCTCCCTCCACGTGACCTCCCCGTCGATGCCGCAGTCCCCCGAGCCTTGTGTCGCGACCGTCGTGGCCCGTAAAGGGTCGGGCGGGATCGGGGCGGCGCGGCTGTCGGCGATCCGCGCCATCCTGCCCGAGGCCGGCGATCCCGTCTGGCTCGATCCCGGGCAGGCGGTCGACGTCCCCCTCGCCGCCGCGCCCGCCGGTCTGCCGGGGCTGCGCGCCGCGCTGGAGCCCATCCTGGCCGAGGCGTCGCTCGATGCCGTGCTCCAGCCCGCCGCCGGGCGGCGCAAGCGGCTGCTGCTGGCCGACATGGACTCGACGATGATCCACCAGGAATGCATCGACGAACTGGCGGATTTCGCCGGCGTGAAGGACCGCGTGGCGGAGATCACGGAGCGCGCCATGCGGGGCGAAGTGGCCTTCGAGCCCGCGCTGCGCGAGCGCGTGGCGCTGCTGCGCGGCCTGCCGGTCTCGACCATCGACCGGGTGCTGGCCGAGCGCATCACGCTGGTCCCGGGCGGCGGCGCGCTGGTCCGCACCATGAGGGCTGACGGCGCCTATTGCGCGCTGGTGTCGGGCGGCTTCACGCTGTTCACCGACGCCGTGGCCGGGACCATCGGCTTCGACGAGCACCGCGCCAACCGGCTCGCCGTCGAGGGCGACCGGCTCGCCGGGACCGTGGCGGAGCCGATCCTCGGGCGCGCGGCCAAGCGCGACCGCCTCGTCGCGCTGCGCGACGCGCTGAAGCTCGATCCGTCCGCCGTGATGGCCGTGGGGGACGGGGCCAACGACCTCGCCATGCTGGGCGAAGCCGGCCTGGGCGTGGCCTTCCACGCCAAGCCCGCGGTCGCGGCCGCCGCCCACGCCCGCATCGACCATTGCGACCTCGAGGCCCTGCTCTTCGTCCAGGGTTATCGCCGCGCGGAGTTCGTCGCTTGACCGAAGATGCCGACGGCCCGGAGATCACCGCCTTCGTGGTCGGCCCGGACGAGGCCGGGCAGCGGATCGACAAGCTCCTGGCTCAGCATGCGGCGCGCGAGGAGCTCGGCCTGTCGCGCACGCGCCTCCAGGAGCTGATCGCGGACGGCTTCGTGCGGGTGGACGGTGCCGCGGCGTCGAACCCCAGCGCCAAGCCGCGGGAGGGCACGCGCATCCTGTTCGAGGTGCCGCCGCCCGTCGACGCCACGCCGCTGCCCGAGGACATCCCGCTCGCCATCGCCTACGAGGACGAGGACCTCATCGTCATCGACAAGCCGGCGGGGCTCGTGGTCCACCCGGCGCCGGGCCACGCCACCGGCACGCTGGTCAACGCGCTGCTGCACCATTGCGGCGAGGGCCTGTCGGGCATCGGCGGCGTCCGGCGGCCCGGCATCGTGCACCGGCTCGACAAGGACACGACGGGGCTGATGGTGGCGGCGAAGTCCGAGCGTGCCCATCGCGGTCTCGCCGAGATCTTCGCCGATCACGGGCGCTCGGGCTCGCTCGTGCGCGAATACCTCGCCGGGGTGTGGACGCTGCCGGACCGCAGCTTCGGCACCGTCGAGGCGCCGCTCGGCCGCCATCCGCACCATCGCGAGCGCATGGCGGTGGTGCCGGCCTCCAAGGGCCGGCACGCCGTGACTCACTGGCAGGTCGAGGCGAAGTTGCCGCCGGCCGCGACGCTGATGCGCTGCCGGCTGGAGACGGGGCGGACGCATCAGATCCGCGTCCACATGGCCGACATCGGCCATCCGCTCATCGGCGACATGGTCTACGGCGCCGGATTCAAGACCAAGGGCGCGGCGCTCGACGAGGCCTGCCGGGCCGCCATCGCGGCGCTCGGCCGCCAGGCGCTCCACGCCGCCGTGCTGGGCTTCGCCCATCCGGCGACCGGGGAGGAGCTGCGATTCGAGAGCCCGCTCCCCGCCGACATGGCGGGGTTGGTCGACGCCCTGCGGGCCTACCGGGCCTGAGACGACGTCCGGCTGATCGGCTCGCTACGCCGGTCATCCGCTCATTCCCGCGGCGGCGAAGATCCAGCGCGAGATGTCCGGCCGAAGGCCGTCCTCTCCGACCACCGGTGCAGCGAGCGCCACCCGGATCGATGGGGTCGGCCTTCGGCCGCCTTCTTGCGCTGGGTCCCCGCCTGCGCGGGGACGAGCGGAGGAGAGCGATTCATCCAGAGTACTGGGGAGGCCACCGAGATCGCAAGGACCCGGGCGGGCGAGGCGCCCGCCGTCCCGACCCGGTCCTACTCGTCGTCCTCGTGGTGACGGCCGCCGGCCGCGGCCGAGAACACCGACGTGAGGTCGACGGATTCCTCGTCGTCGTCGGGCGCGGTCTTGGGCGAGGAGCCGAACACTTCCTCCTCGGTGGCGGGGCGGCGGCGCGAGGTCGTGGTCTCGGCCGGGGCCAGCGTCTGGCCGCGATCCTCGGCGGTGGCGGGACGGTCCTTGGCGGCGCGGTTCACCTCGAAGTCGAGGTCGATCTGCGAGCAGAGCGAGAGCGTCACCGGGTCCATCGGGACCAGGGTGCTGGAGTTCCAGTGCGTGCGGTCGCGGATGGCCTGCAGCGTCGTCTTGGTGGTGCCGACGAGGCGCATGATCTGCGCGTCCTTCAGCTCCGGATGGTTGCGCACCAGCCACAGGATGGCGTTGGGCCGGTCCTGCCGGCGCGACAGCGGCGTGTAGCGGGCGCCGCGCGTCTTCTTCGGCGGAGGCAGCCGGACCTTCGGGGGCGCGATGCGCAGGTGGTAGGCCTGGTTCTTCTCGCCGCGCTCAATCTCCTCGCGCAGGAGCTGGCCCGAGGTGATCGGGTCGTGACCCTTGATGCCGGCCGCCACTTCGCCGTCCGCGATGCCCTTCACCTCGAGCGGGTGCAGCTTGCAGAACTCGGCCACCTGGTCGAACGTCAGCGAGGTGTTCTCGACCAGCCACACCGCGGTGGCCTTGGGCATCAATGGTGCGTCGCTCATGTCGCCATACTCCTGGCGCCCCGCGAGGCGCGCGATGGGGGCCGGCGAGGCGCGCGACAGGCGCGCGCCCTCGCCGGGCTGTCAAGCCCGATGACGGCCGGAGCCCGGCGTGTTCCTGCAGTCATGGTGGGATGGACGGGTTATAGGCCCGCCGTGCCGCGCCCGCAACGACCAAGCGATCAGGCGGCGTGCTGCGCCTCGTCCTCCAGCGCCTGCCGCGCCGCCAGGTGGAGGAACCCGGACCGGCTCATGCCGCGCTCCGCCGCGACGCGATCGATGCGGTCGAGCACGTCCTCGGGGATGGTCAGGTCGACGCCGACCGCCTCGACGATCGAGGCCCTCACCGGGACCAGGATGGCGACGCCGTCGCGGTTCTCCCGGTCGGCCATCGCCTGTTCGAGACTCCCGGGTTCGGGGATGACGCATCCGTCCTCCGCCATCCCCTCGATGTGGAAGGCCAGCACCTCCTCGGCCCGATCCCGCGCCTCGTCGAGATCCGCGCCGATCGTGATGCATCCGGGGAAGTCGGGGAAGGAGACCCCGTAGTCGCTCCCCGGGTCCTTGTGGATGAGGGCGATGTAGTGGCGCATGGCGATCACCTCGGCTTCAGGCGCCGTCGCCCGTCTTGACGCCCTGTCCAAAACATGTGGTGAACTGCCCCGAACTCCACCACCACCATCGCCGCCCGGCGGCCGACGGGACCACCACACGTGAACTATCTCTCGACGCGCGGTTCGGCCCCCCGCCTCGGCTTCGACGGCGTGCTGCTGGCCGGCCTCGCGCGCGACGGCGGGCTCTACCTGCCTGAGGCGCTGCCGCGGCTCGACGCCGCCGCCATCGCGTCCCTCGCCGGCCGGCCCTACGCCGAGGTCGCCGAGCGGCTGATCGCGCCCTTCACCGGCGACTGCTTCGCGCCCGGCGCCCTGCGGGCCATGACGGCCGACGCCTACGCGACGTTCCGTCACCCGGCGGTGGTGCCGGTCAGCCAGCTCGACGCCAACCTGTTCCTGCTCGAGATCTTCCACGGCCCGACGCTCGCCTTCAAGGACGTGGCGATGCAGCTGCTCGGCCGCATGATGCAGGAGGTGCTGAGCCGCGCCGGGCGGCGCACCGCCATCGTGGGCGCCACATCGGGCGACACGGGGGCCGCCGCCATCGAGGCGTTCCGCGGGCTGCCGGCCGCCGACGTCTTCGTCCTCTATCCCCACGGCCGCGTGTCGGACGTGCAGCGGCGCCAGATGACCGGCGTCGACGCTCCCAACATCCACGCCATCGCGATCGAGGGCACGTTCGACGATTGCCAGGCCATCGTGAAGGCGATGTTCAACCATCACGCCTTCCGCGACGCGATGAACCTGTCGGGGGTCAATTCCATCAACTGGGGCCGCGTGCTGGCGCAGATCGTCTACTTCTTCACCGGCGCCGTCGCGCTCGGCGCGCCGCAGCGCAGGCTCTCCTTCGCGGTGCCGACCGGCAATTTCGGCGACGTGCTGGCGGGGTGGATCGCCAAGGGCATGGGCCTGCCGGTCGAGCGGCTGATCGTCGCCACCAACGAGAACGACATCCTGGCGCGCTGCCTCGCGACCTCTACCTACGCGGTGCAGGTCGTGCGGCCGACCCAGTCGCCGTCGATGGACATCCAGGTCTCGTCGAACTTCGAGCGCCTGCTGTTCGAGGCCTACGGGCGAGACGACGCCGCCCTGCGCGGCCTGATGGCGAACCTGTCGCAATCGGGCAGCTTCACGGTGGCGCCGGCCCCCATGGAGCGGATCCGCTCCGAGTTCGACGCCGTGCGGGTCGACGAGGCGGAGACCGCCGCCGAGATGGGCCGCACCTGGCGCGAAGCCGGCGTGGTGCTCGACCCCCACACCGCGGTGGGCGTGGCGGCGGCGCGCCGGGCGCTGGCGCGCGATCCCGCGACGCCGGTGCTGGTGCTGGGGACGGCCCATCCGGCCAAGTTCCCGGACGCCGTCGTGCGCGCCACCGGCCAGCGCCCGGCCCTGCCGCCGCATTTGGCCGACCTCCTCGACCGGCCGGAGCGCTTCACCGTTCTGCCCAACGCGGTCGCCGCCGTCGAGCGCTTCATCGCCGAGCAGACCGGCGGGGCCGCCCGTTGACGGCCCGCGTCACGACCCTGCCGTCGGGGCTGCGCGTCATCACCGACGCCATCGCGCACATGCACACGACCTCGCTCGGCCTCTGGGTCGGCATCGGCTCGCGCCACGAGACCGAGGCCGAGCACGGCCTGTCTCACTTCCTCGAACACATGGCCTTCAAGGGGACGCGCTCGCGCTCGGCGCGCCGCATCGCCGAGGAGATCGAGGGCGCCGGCGGCGACCTCAACGCCGCCACCTCGACCGAGCAGACCGCCTACTACGCCCGCGTGCTGCCCGGCGACGCGCCGCTGGCGCTCGACATCCTGTCCGACATCGTCACCGACAGCGCCTTCGACCCCGCCGAGATCGAGCGCGAGAAGGAGGTGGTGCTGCAGGAACTCGGCGCCGTCGAGGACGTGCCCGACGACCTCGTCTTCGAGCTCTTCACCGAGCACGCCTACCCGGGCCAGCCCATCGGCCGGCCGATCCTCGGCACGCCCGCCGGCGTCAGGCGCTTCGACCGCGACGCCGTCCGGGGCTTTCTCGAACGCCGCTACCGGGCGGACCAGACCGTCGTGGCGGCGGCGGGCGCCGTCGACCACGACTCGATCGTGGCCGAAGTCGAGCGCCGCTTCGCCGGGCTGCAGAACCTGCCCGGCCCCGCCACGCCCGCCGCCTCCTACCGGGGCGGCGACATCCGCCTGAAGCGCCGCCTCGAGCAGGCCCACATCGTGATCGGCTTCGAGGGCCTGTCGTTCCACGACCCGCGCCGCTACGCCGCCCACGTCTTCTCCCACGCGGTCGGCGGCGGCATGTCGTCCCGGTTGTTCCAGGACGTGCGCGAGGAGCGCGGCCTCGCCTACACGATCAACAGCTTCGACTGGACCTATGCCGACACCGGCCTCTTCGGCTTCTATGCCGCGACGGGCGCCGGCCACGTGGCCGAACTCGTGCCGGTGGCGCTCGACTGCATCGCCGAGGCCACCGCGACGCTGACCCACGACGAGGTCGAGCGCGCGAAGGCGCAGCTCAAGGTGTCGCTGCTGGTGGCGCTGGAATCCTCCTCCGCCCGCGCCGAACAGATCGCCCGTCAGCACATGGCCTACGGCCGGCTGATCGACGCCGCCGAGATCCTGCGCGAGGTCGATGCCGTCACGGTCGAGCGCGCGCGGGCGGCCGGCGCCGCGATGATCCGCTCGGCCCCGACGGTCTCGGCCATCGGGCCGATCGGCAAGGTGCCGGGGCCCGACGCCGTCGCGGCCCGTCTCGGCCTCGGCATCCGGACCGCGGCCGAACCGCAGCCCGGCGCGGCGCGTTCGGGCTCGAACGACGGATCGAGGCACTGACGCGATGGCGCTGTTCCGGCTGGGACCGACCTTCGACGCCGCCACGCTGGTGCGGGGCGAGGGCGTCTACCTCCGGCCGGCCGAGATGCGGGACTTCGACGAATGGGCGAGCCTGCGGGAGCGCTCGCGCCAGTTCCTCACCGCCTGGGAGCCGATCTGGCCGGCCGACGACCTGACGCGGGCCGCCTTCCGGCGCCGCATCCGCCTCCACGGCGAGGAGATGAGCCGCGACGAGGCCTTCCCGTTCCTGGTCTTCCGCGACGACGACACGCTCGTCGGCGGCCTCACCGTCGGGCAGATTCGCCGCGGCGTGGCCCAGACGGCGACGCTCGGCTATTGGATGGGCCACGCCTATGCGGGCCGGGGCTACATGAGCCGCGCGGTCCGCGCCTCCGCGGGTTTCGTGTTCGCGACGCTGCGGCTGCACCGTCTGGAGGCCGCCTGCCTGCCCCACAACGAGCCCTCGATGCGGCTGCTGCAGAGCATCGGCTTCGAGAAGGAGGGGTACGCGCGCTCCTACCTCCGCATCGACGGCCGCTGGCAGGACCACGTGCTGTTCGCCCTCCTGGACAGCGACCCGGTCTCGCCCTCGCGGCGCCGCATGGGGTGAGGGGGCACTCCTCACCCGAGGAGGACGCTCAGCAGCGCGACGGCGTCTTGTTGCAGCGCGTGGTGCGGGTCCGGCTTCGCTGCTTCATCTTGGCGGCGGGGGTGCCCTTCATCATCATGGCGACACTCGTCATCGGCGCGTCGATGCGGGAGGCGATAGGGGCGACCGGCGCCGCCAAGGCCGTGCCGGCGAGGAGGAGGCTGGCCGCGCAGGCGGTGCCGAGGACTCTGGCGAGCGTCATGGTTCGGTTCATCCCTGAGTTGGATACGGCGAAATAGCGGATTTGACCGTGGGAAAACCGATCGTCGTCCCATAAAGATCCGGGACGCCGACGCCGCTGAGCCGGCGGGGTCAGACTGATTCTTCGAGACCGCGAGATCGCATGACCCCGTCCGACTTCATCCAGAAATGGGGCGAGAGCACCCTGCGCGAGCGCCAGGGCGCGCAGGAACACTTCATGGACCTGTGCCGCCTGCTCGGCGAGCCCACGCCGGCCGAGGACGATCCCTTCGGCGAGCGCTACTGCTTCGAGCGCGGCGCCGAGAAAGTGGGAGGCGGCGATGGCTGGGCCGACGTTTGGCGGCGCGGCTGCTTCGGCTGGGAATACAAGGGCAAGCACAAGGACCTCGGAGCCGCGCTGCGCCAGCTTCAGGCCTATGCGCTCGACCTGCAGAACCCGCCCTACCTCGTCGTCAGCGACATGGATCGGATCGTCGTCCACACCAACTGGACCAATACGGTGTCGCGCCGCCTGGAGTTTCGGCTGGACGACCTGCGCGAGCCCGCGAGGCTCGACCAGCTCCGCGACGTGTTCCGCGGGTCCGAGCGCCTCCGCCCCGGCCTCAGCCCGCAGCAGCTGACGCAGGACGCCGCGGAGCGGTTCGGCCGGCTCGGCCGCCGCCTGCAGGACCGCGGCCATGATCCCCGCGCGGTGGCGCATTTCCTCAATCGTGTGATCTTCTGCCTCTTCGCCGAACACGCCGGCCTACTGCCGGGCAAAATGTTCACCCGCATGATCAAGGGCATGCAGGTCCGGCCGCGGCTCGCCAGGGCGCAGTTCGAGGAGCTCTTCGCCAAGATGGGAGCGGGCGGCTTCTTCGGCGCCGACATCGTGCTGTGGTTCAACGGCGGCCTCTTCGACGACACCGGCGCGCTGCCGCTCGACTACGAGGATCTGAAGCTCATCGGCGACAGCGCCGCCGAGCACGACTGGGCCGAGATCGACCCCGCCATCTTCGGCACGCTGTTCGAGGAGGCCCTGAAGGCCGAGCGCAAACGCGCCGCGCTCGGCGCCCATTACACCGACCGCGACAAGATCCTGAAGATCGTCGAGCCCGTGGTGGTGCGCCCGCTCCAGGCCGAGTGGGAGGGCGTCGCCGCGCAGATCAAGGCCGCCGTCGAGGAGGCGCGCTCGGCCTCGGCCGAGCGGCACGCCGTGATGGATCGGATGGCGGCCTCGCTCGACGCGGCCGGCGCCGAGGCCGTCCTGGCCGGTGAGCGGCGGGCGGCGGCGGCGGGCGACAATCTCGAACTCTTCGCCGACGCCGGTGCGATGCGTCTTCCCGGCGCCGCGGGTCGCGCGATGAAGACGGCGCAGCCGGAACTGGCCGCCCTCGCCCGGCGCCGCGCCCTCGCCCTCGACCGGGCCCGCGAGCTGCGCGACGCCTTCCTCGACCGCCTCGCCGAGTTCCGGGTGCTCGACCCCGCCTGCGGCTCGGGCAACTTCCTCTACGTGGCGCTGCACGCTCTGCGCGACATCGAACTGCGCGCCCTGATGGACGCCGAACGGCTCGGCGTGCCCCAGGTGCCGCCGCGCATCACGCTGAAGGGGCTCTTGGGCATCGACATCGAGCCTTATGCGGCCGAACTGGCGCGCGTGACGCTGTGGATCGGCGACCTGCAATGGAAGCGCCGGAACGGCTACACCGCCTACGCCGAGCCGGTGCTGGAAGCGCTCGACGGCATCGAGAACCGCGACGCGCTGCTGAATCCGGACGGGAGCGAGGCGGCGTGGCCGAAGGCCGACGTCATCGTCGGCAACCCGCCGTTCCTGGGCGGCAAGAAGATGCGCGCCGGGCTCGGCGACGAGGCGGTGCAGCGGCTCTTCGCGGCGTATCGGGGCCGCGTGCCTGCCGAGGCCGACTTCGTCTGTTATTGGATCGAGAAGGCGTGGCGCGCCGTGGGCGACACCGGGCGGCGGGCCGGCCTCGTCGCCACCAATTCGGTGCGCGGCGGCGCGAGCCGACGCGTGCTGGAGCCGATCGCGGCGGCCGGTTCCTTGCACGAAGCCTGGGCCGACGAGCCTTGGGTGCTGGAGGGTGCCGCGGTGCGCGTCTCGATGCTGGGCTTCGGCGAGGGGTTCGGTGGTTATCGGCTCGACGGGGCCGAGGTGCCGCGGATCAATTCGGACCTGACCGCGGCTGGGACGGACCTGACGCAGGCGAAGCGGCTGAAGGAGAACGCCGGGGTGGCGTTCATGGGCGATACGAAGGGTGGCGCCTTTGACATCCCCGGCGACCTCGCCCGCCAGTGGCTCAAGGCGCCGCTCAACCCGAACGGGCGTCCCAACAGCGATGTGCTGAAGCCGTGGCGCAACGCAATGGACATCACGCGGCGCTCGGCTGACAAATGGATCATCGACTTCGGTTGGCTGATGACCGAGGAAGAGGCCTCACTGTATGAGGGGCCATTTCGGCATGTGCTTATCAACGTGCAGCCGGAACGAGTGCAAAACAATCGAGAAGCATACCGCTTAAACTGGTGGAGACACGTCGAGCCTCGCCAGGGGTTATGGCGCGCTTTGCAGAAATCAAAAAGATACCTCGTTACCCCTACGGTCGCAAAACACAGGTTGTTCGCTTATCAAGATGCGAAAGTCTGCCCGGATCATCAACTTATAGCTGTCCTCCGCGGCGACGAGGCCACGTTCGGCATCCTACAGTCGCGCCCTCACGAATTGTGGTCGCTGCGAACGGGCACGTGGCTCGGCGTCGGCAACGATCCGCGCTACACGCCCTCGACCTGCTTCGAAACTTTCCCTTTCCCCGAGGGCCTGACTCCTAACCTTCTCGCTTCCTCTTACGCCGAAGACCCACGCGCCGTTGCCATCGCGGCAGCGGCAGGCGAGCTGAACCGGCTTCGCGAGGCGTGGCTCAATCCGCCCGACTTCGTGCGGGTCGAGCCCGAGGTGGTGCCGGGCTACCCGGACCGCGTCCTGCCGCGCGATCCCGAAGCCGCCGCGGTCTTGAGGACGCACACCCTGACCAACCTGTATAACGACCGCCCCGCCTGGCTCGACATGGCCCACCGCCGCCTCGACGTCGCCGTGGCGGCCGCCTACGGCTGGCCCGCCGACCTGCCCGACGACGCCGTCCTCGATCGCCTCTTCGCCCTCAACCAGGAACGCGCCGCGGCGGGACGGTGATGGTTCCCCTTCTCTCGCCTCGCGGGAGAAGGTGTCGACGCAAAGCGGCGACGGATGAGGTGAACCGCCGCGCTTTCCCTCATCCGACCCGGCTGCGCCGGGCCACCTTCTCCCGTTTCCCGGGAGAAGGAGACGGCGTCACTCCACCTGCTCGCCCGGGTAGACGCCCCAGAGATTGCTCTGCTGCTCGTAGCCGTCGAAGCCGTCGCCGTAGATGCGGCACCACTGGCCGTCGCAGCGCTTGACGCTGCCGATCACGCCCGACTGGAGGTTCGCCACAACCTGGGCGTCGGGGCGGGGCTGGCTGTAGAGCGGCATCGTCTGCTCCTTCTTCCAGGGCGCCACCAGCGCGGTGCGGCGGCCCGACAGGAGCGAGTGCAGCACCCAGCCCTCGGAACCCTCCGAGTCGCGGATCTTGCGCCAGGTGTCGAACTCCGCCGTCACCTCCACGGGGAGGCCCGCGCGCTCGAACACCCAGGAGGAGCGGTGGTCCTTCGAGGGGCCTTCACGCAGGTTGACGCGGTCCGACTTCAGGCTGACGTAGCGGGGCACCGGCAGGCCGGTCATCGGGCCCTTCTGGTCGATCGCGACGGCGCCCGCCGCGCCCGCATCCCCCAGCAGCAGGACCATCGCGGCCGCCACGGCCCTGCTGCGAAGCCGGAGGCTGGGGCGGCTGCGGCCGGGGGCGCGGGGGGGCCGGGGGAGCTGCATGAGAGACGTCCTCGAACGGGACCGGGCGGCCGATCCGTCGTGTCGGCAGGGCGGTTCTGCGCTAGGATGAAAGGCCGGCAGGGTTAAGGCGGCGTGAACCGGCGCCGCCGACCCGCCGGGCGGAGGGGAGAAGCGTCAGCGCCATGGCCAGGAAACCCTTCGTCGTCGTCACCCGCAAGCTGCCCGAACGCATCGAGACCCGGATGCGCGAATTGTTCGACGCGCGCCTCAACCTCGACGACGCCCCGATGGCGCCCGCCGACCTCGCCGCCGTGCTGGCCGAGGCCGAGATCCTGGTGCCCACCGTGACGGACCGGATCGACGCGCGACTGATCGAGGCGGCCGGGCCGCAGCTGCGGCTCATCGCCAATTTCGGCACCGGCACCGACAACATCGACGTCGACGCCGCCCACCGGCGCGGCATCGTGGTCACCAACACGCCGGGCGTCCTCACCGAGGACACGGCCGACATGACGATGGCGCTGATCCTCGCGGTGGCGCGCCGGGTGGTGGCGGGCGCCGCCGTCATCCCGGCGGGCGAGTGGGACGGCTGGACGCCGACCTTCATGCTCGGCAGCCGCATCACCGGCAAGCGCCTCGGCATCGTCGGCATGGGGCGCATCGGCCAGGCGGTGGCGCGGCGCGCCAAGGCGTTCGGCCTGTCGATCCACTACCACAACCGCCGGCGCGTCGCCGCCGAGGTCGAGGAGAGCCTCGAGGCGACCTACTGGGACTCGCTCGACCAGATGCTGGCCCGCATGGACATCGTGTCGGTCAACTGCCCCCACACGCCCGCCACCTACCACCTGCTCTCGGCGCGGCGGCTGAAGCTGCTGCGGCCGCAGGCGATCGTGGTCAACACGGCCCGGGGCGAGATCATCGACGAGGGCGTGCTGACCCGGATGCTCGAGGCGGGCGAGATCGCCGGCGCCGGGCTCGACGTCTTCGAACACGAGCCCGCCGTCCCCAACAAGCTCGTCCGCCTCGCCCGGGCCGGCAAGGTGACGCTGCTGCCCCACATGGGCTCCGCCACCGAGGAGGGGCGCGCCGAGATGGGCGACAAGGTGCTGGTCAACATCCGGGCCTTCGTCGACGGCCACCGCCCGCCCGACCGGGTGCTGCCGACGCTGCTGTGACGCGCGGCGGCGCGGTCAGGCCTCGGCGTCGAGGTCCCGCCCCCGCGTCTCGGGCATCGCCAGCGCCGCGATCGTGCCGACGACGCTGAAGGCGACGAGGTAGTAGGCCGGCATCAGCCTGTCGCCCGAGAGGGCCACGAGCTTGTTGACGAGGTAGTTGGTGCTGCCGCCGAAGATCGACACCGCCAGGGCGTAGACGATCGACAGGCCGGCGCTGCGGACGGAGCGCGGCAGCGATTCCGGGATGGCCACGATGATGGCCGCCGCGTTGACCGACGACAGCGCCGACATCAGGAACGTCACGGCATAGACCGACACGGCGGTGGGGTGGCGTGCCAAGCCGTAGAAGGCCGGCAGGGCGAGGAGCGCGATGGCGGCGCGCGGCCAGATCATCACGGGGCGGCGCCCGGCGCGGTCGGCGAGCCAGCCGCCGAGCAGCGGGAACACCACCGAGGCGAGCCCCAGCGCGATCGGCACCGCCGTCGACACCGTCTCGGTGAGGCCGAGCGTCGCCTTGGCGTAGACCGGCATGTTCGTGCCGACGGCGTTCGACACGGTCGAGGCCGAGATGACGAGAAAGGTCAGCACCAGCAGCCGGCCGTGCTCGCGCAACAGGCGGCCCAAGACCGCGAGGGTGGAGGGCGCCGCGTCGGCGCCCGCCTCCCGCCCGGCCGTCTCGGGGAGCTGTCGCCGGATGACGAGGCCGACCGGCACGACGGCGAGGCCGAGCAGCACCATGACGCGCCAGCCCCACTGGCCCATGGCGGCCTCGCCGACGAGAAGCGTCAGGCCCGAGGCCGCGAGGCCGGCGAACAGCGCCGCGCAGCCCTGGCTGGCGATCTGCCAGGAGGCGATGAAGCCGCGGCGCTCGGGCGGCGCCGCCTCCAGCAGGTAGGCGGTGGAGGGGCCGATCTCGCCGCCGAGCGCCAGCCCCTGGATGAGCCGCCCCGCGATGACGAGGGCCTGCGACGCCCAGCCGAGCGTCGCGGTGCCGGGCGTCGCCGCCAGCATCAGCATGCCGAGCGCCATCAGGGCGATGGTGATCACCATGGCGGGTTTGCGGCCGGCGCGGTCGGCCAGGGCGCCGATCACCACGCCGCCGACCGGCCGCATCACGTAGCCGACGCCGAAGAGCGCCAGCGAGGCGAGCAGACTGCTGGTCGGGTCCTTCGCCGGGAAGAAGGCCTCGCCGATCGGCACGGCGAAGAAGGCGTAGACGGTGAAGTCGTAGAACTCGAGCGCGTTGCCGAGCACCACGGCCGCCACGGCCTTGCGTTCGAGCTTCGGGTGGGTGTCGTCTGGCGGTGTCATGGACCGATGATGCACCGCATCGCCCCGGCGTCAAAAGCCCGCCGGCCTCGCGCCGCTACGGCCGATGGTGCGTGGGCCCGAACGTGTCCATCGTCCAGCGCGCCGCGACGCCGTGGGCGGCGTGGATCTTGAGGTCGGCGTCCGCGGGCTCGCGGCCGCCCTGCCAGTCGGGCCGCTGGTGCAGCTTCAGGCGCAGGTCTCGCGCCGAGGTGATGACGAAGGGGTAGACGTCCCCGACGGGGCTGACGACCGTGCCGGCGTCCCCGATGCCCTCCGCGGACCATCCATCCATGGACCTGACCTCCGGTGGAGCGACGGCGAGGGCATGGGATGCGCGCCCGACGCGTCGGCGATAGGGCATCTTCATGTCACGGGCATCACAGGCACCGCGACTGGTCAGACCAGCCGTCATCGACGATGAACCGCCGGCGACGGGTGACGCCGCATGAGCGGCGGCGCGCATTCGCGCTTGCCAGCGGTAGACAGTCTTGATTGACGTACGGGCTTGGACACTGTCCCAAACCACGCCGCTCCGCGGCGTGAGAGACAGTGGCGAGTGTTATGGGAATGCCGTGAGCCCGCTTTTCGACAGGTCCAATTCACCAGCGGTTCGTATCGCGTCCGCAGTCATGTTGGTCGCGATGCTCGCCGCCCTGAGTTGGTCGTTGGTGGTGCTCGCCAGAAGCACCGGGCACCCCTATCGGGTTCTGGTCGTAGCTGCGGGAGTTTGGGGTCTCAATCGGATGATCGCGGTCTATAGACGGTCAGGGTCGCGCCACAGGCCTTGACCGCTGGCGTCACGCGGCCGCGCCCTCGCCGAGGTAGCGGCGCCGGAGATGCGCGAGGTAGCTGTCGATGCCGAGCGGGCGGCCCGTCGCCCCGGCCAGGATGTCGTCGGTGCTCTGCGAGCTGCCCTTGGCGTGGACGTTGGTCCTGAGCCAGGCGACCAGCGGCGCGAAGTCGCCCGCCGCCAGGCCCGGCCGGATCGCCGGCTCGGCGGCGGTGGCGGCCTCGAAGAGCTGTGCCGCCGCGACGGCGCCGAGCGTGTAGGTTGGGAAGTAGCCGAAGGCGCCCCCGGGCCAGTGGATGTCCTGCAGGCAGCCGTGGGCGTCGTCTGGGACGTCGAGGCCGAGGAGGTCCTTCACTGCCGCGTCGAAGGCGCCCGGCAGGTCCGCGACGGCGAGGTCGCCGTCCACCATGGCGCGCTCGAGGTCGTAGCGGAGCAGGATGTGGGCCGGGTAGGTGCACTCGTCGGCGTCCACCCGGATGAAGCCCGGCGCCACGTGGGTGTAGACGCGGTAGAGCGTGTCGGGGTCGAGCGCCGCGCCCTCCGCCCCGAAAGCGCCGCTGAGCACGGGCGCCAGGTGGCGCATGAACTCGGGCGTGCGGCAGGCCTGCATCTCGATCAGGAGCGACTGGCTCTCGTGCAGCGTCATGCCGCGCGCGTCGCCGACGGGCTGGCCGAGCCAGTCCTTCGGGCGGCCCTGCTCGTAGAGGGCGTGGCCGGTCTCGTGCAGCACGCCCATCAGCGAGCGGGTGAAGTCGCCCTCGGCGTAGCGCGTGGTGATGCGCACGTCGCCCGTGGCGCCGCCGCAGAACGGGTGGAGGCTGGTGTCGAGCCGGCCGCGCGCGAAATCGAAGCCGAGCGTCCGCATCAGCGCTTCGCCGACGCCCCGCTGCGCCGCGACCGGGAAGGCGCCGGCGACCGGCGGCAGCGCCCCGCCCCGCGCCTGGCGCTCGCGCGCGGCCCCGATGAGGCCGGGGATCTCGGCGCGCAACGTCGCGAACATCGGGTCGATGCGGGCGCGGCGCAGGCCGGGGTCGTATTGGTCGAGAAGCGCGTCGTAGGGGGCGAGGCCCAGCGCCGCGCCCTTGGCGTCGCCGACCGCGCGGGCGAGGCGCAGCACCTCGGCGAGATGCGGCTTCAGCAGGGCGAAGTCGCTCGCCGCGCGGGCCTCGCGCCAGGCCATCTCGGCGGCCGAGGACGCCTTCGACTCGGCCTCGACGAGGTCGCCGGGCACCGCCGACGCGTGGGCGTGGGCGCGGCGCATCTCGCCGAGGTTGGCGGCCCGCCAGGGGTCGAGCGCCGCGGCGTCGGCCTCGGCGGCGGCGAGGAGGTCGGCGGTGGCGGGCGCCACGAGGAGTTCGTGGGCGAGGCCGCGCAGGGTGGCGAGCTGCTCGGCACGCCCCTCCGCCGAGCCGGCCGGCATCATCGTCTGGGCGTCCCAGCCGAGGATGCCGGCGGCGTCGCCGAGCGCCCGGAGGCGGGCGAAGAGGCGTTCGAGGGTCTGGTAAGGGGTCATCATGTCGACGACTCTAGCACGGCGCGGTGGAGGCAGTCGCCGCGGCCGCTACGGTCGCCAGGACATCCACTCGCGCTTCGTCGGACAGGATGTCGGCGGCGGGGATGCGGAGCACGCGGACGCCCTGCTGCGCCAGCCACAGGTCGCGTCGCTCGTCGTGGGCCGCCTGCCGCGCCCCCTCGTGGGCGGCGCCGTCCACCTCGACGGCGAGGTCGTGCTCCGGACAGTAGAAATCCAGGATGTAGGGGCCGATAGGGTGTTGGCGGCGGAACAGCAGGCCGTCGAGCTGCCGCCGGCGGATGTCGCGCCAGAGCAGGACCTCGGGGAGCGTCATCTCGCGGCGGAGCCGTCGTGCGCGGTGGACGGTGTATCGGGGTGCCCGCATGAGAAGTCTCGCCCGGTCGGCCTCCTCCACCACGCTACGCGTGGTCCCCCTCCTCCGCGAGCGGAGGAGGATCCAATCCGGAGCGCTCAGTGAGCTGTCGCTGCGCGTCGTGCGCTGATCCTCCTCCGCCTGCGGAGGAGGGGGACCGTGCGGAGCACGGTGGAGGAGGCGCTGGCGCAGACCCCTCCGGTCAGTGCGCCGCCCCCAGCGCCGCGCGCCCGGCCTCGGTCAGCACGAGCTGGCCCTTCTGGCGGGGCACGGGGCGCTTCTCGATGAAGCCGCCGTGGATCATCGGGTCGAGCTCGGACATGTTGAAGAAGATGCCGAGGACGGGCTCCTTGGCCTCGACCCAGCGCAGGAGCTTCTGCTGGTGAACATCGAGTTGCATGGCGGTCTCCGCGTTGGGTGCCGCCCGGAGTCTCGCCCGCCGTGGTTAACGGAACGTGAAGTCAGATCAGCCCGTGGGCGACGGCGTAGTCTTCCGCCGCCTTGCGGGCCAGCTCCAGCGTGCGCAGCGGCGTCGAGACCGGCAGCGACCCGACCTTGACGTCGGTGCGCGGCGGTTTCCGGGTCGCCTGCAGCTCGTCGAGCGGGAAGGTGAAGCGCTGGCCGGCCTCGTTGGTGGCCTCCAGCCGGTCGTCGGCGACCGCCACCACGGTGAAATCCATGCCCGTCCGCCCCGCCTCGACCGCCGCCCTCCTCCCCGTAGAGCGCGGCGCCGGACCGATCAAGGCGCGCGCGGCGGTTCACCCGATCGACATCAGGCTGGCGTTGCCGCCCGCCGCCGCCGTGTTGGTCGAGACCGAACATTCCTCGAGGAGGCGCACCAGTTCGTAGTCCTCCGCCTCGGCCGAGCGGACGGCCTGGAGCGACAGGATGGGGCCGTCGCGCCCGGCGATGCGGCGCGACAGCGCCAGGAGCGCGCCGGTGTCGCCCGCGAAGAGCACGCCCCGCAGCGCCGGGGTGGCGTGCCAGTCGTCGACCGTCACGACCTGCGCCGCCACCTCGGCCGGCACCCCGTCGAGCGCCGGCCTCAGGCTCCGCTCCACCACGGCGACGTTGCCGGTGGCCAGGATGGCGCCGACCTGGATGCGGACACCTCTGGCGTCCCCCGCCAGCGCCGCGATGCGGCCGCGCGGGCGCAGCGCGTAGACGTTGCGCTCGCCCACGGGGCCGGGCAGCTCCACCCGGGCGCCCAGGGCCGAGCGGGCGAGGTCGGCGATGCAGCGCTCGGCCTCCAGGGCGTGGCCCGCGGCGCGCAGCCAATCCGCGTAGGCCCGCGCGGTCGACAGCGCCGGGGCGGCGGCCTCGAGCCCCCGCAGCGCCGTGGCGGGCGGGATGTCGAGCAGGCGGCCGAGGTAGAGCGGGCCGCCGGCCTTGGGCCCGGTGCCGGACAGGCCCGAGCCGCCGAAGGGCTGCACGCCCACCACGGCGCCGATGACGTTGCGGTTGACGTAGACGTTGCCGGCCTCGACCTTCCCGACCACGCGGGCGATCGTCTCGTCGATGCGGGTGTGGAGCCCGAAGGTCAGGCCGTAGCCGGTCGCGTTGATCTCGCCGATGAGCCGGTCGAGATCCTGGCGGCGGTAGCGCACGACATGCAGCACCGGGCCGAAGACCTCGCGCTCGATGTCGGCGATGCACCAGACCTCGACGATGGTGGGCGCCACGAAGGTGCCGTGACGCGCGCCCTCGGGCAGCGGCAGGGACTCGACCGTGTGGCCGCGCGACCACATCTCCTCGAGGTAATGGAGGATGCCGTCGCGCGCCTCCGCGGTGATGACGGGGCCGACGTCGACCGACAGCGCCCGCGGGTCGCCGACCTCCAGCTCGCGCAGCGCGCCCTTGAGCATGGCGAGGGTGCGATCCGCCACCTCCTCCTGGAGGCAGAGGATGCGCAGGGCCGAGCAGCGCTGGCCGGCGGAATCGAACGCCGAGGCGATGACGTCGCCCACCACCTGCTCGGCCAGGGCCGAGGAATCCACCACCAGGGCGTTCTGCCCGCCGGTCTCGGCGACCAGCGGCACGGGCCGGCCGTCCGGCGTCAGGCGGTCGGCCAGCTGGCGCTGGATCAGCCGCGCCACCGCGGTCGAGCCGGTGAACATCACGCCCATAACGCGGGGATCGCCCACCAGAGCCGCCCCGACCTCCCCGGCCCCGGGGAGGAGCTGCAGCGCATCGGCCGGCACGCCCGCGGCGTGGAGCAGACGGACCGCCTCGGCGGCGATCAGCGGGGTCTCCTCGGCGGGCTTGGCGAGGACCGGATTGCCGGCCGCCAGCGCCGCCGCGACCTGCCCGGTGAAGATCGCCAGCGGGAAGTTCCAGGGGCTGATGCAGGCGACCGGCCCGAGCGCGGCGTGGCGCTCGGCCCCGAAGGTGCGGACCAGCTCGGCCCCGTAGTAGCGCAGGAAATCGACGGCCTCGCGCACCTCGGCGACCGCGTTGGCGTAGCTCTTGCCCGCCTCGCGCACGATGAGCCCGATCAGCACCGGCATCCGCGCCTCGAGCGCGTCGGCGGCCCGCGCCAGGCAGGCGGCGCGCGCGTCGGCCGGCACGGCGGCCCAGGGCGGGGCGGCGTCGGCGGCCCGCGCCAGGGCCGCGGCGACCTCGCCCGGCGTCGCGGACCGCGCCACGCCGACGACGTCGCGGCCGTCGGCGGGGTTGCGCACCGGCGCGGCGCCGGCCTCGTCGGCTGAGCCGTCGGGGAGCGCGGTCCAGCGCATCGTCGCACTGGCCGTCAGCGCCGCGCCGAGCGCTGCGAGCGCGTCCTCGTCCGACAGGTCGAGGCCGCGCGAGTTGGCGCGGTCGGGGAAGAGGTCGCGCGGCGCTGCGATGCGGTCGTGCGGCGCCCCGACCGGGCTCATGGCGCGCACGGCGGCGGCGGGATCGGCGACGAGGTCGTCGACCGGCACTTTGTCGTCGGCGATGCGGTTGACGAAGGACGAGTTGGCGCCGTTTTCGAGCAGGCGGCGCACCAAGTAGGCCAGCAGCGTCTCGTGGGTGCCGACGGGGGCGTAGATGCGACAGGGCCGGTCGAGCTTCGATCGGCCCACCACCTCGTCGTAGAGCGGCTCGCCCATGCCGTGCAGGCACTGGAACTCGTACTGGCCCGGGGTGAAGTCCGGCCCCGCCATGGCCATGATGGCCCCCACGGTCTGGGCGTTGTGGGTGGCGAATTGCGGGAAGACGGCGTCGGGCGCCGCCAGCAGCCTGGCCGCGCAGGCGAGGTAGCTCACGTCCGTGTGGAGCTTGCGGGTGAAGACCGGGAAGCCGTCGAGCCCGTCGACCTGGGCGCGCTTGATCTCGCTGTCCCAATAGGCGCCCTTCACCAGCCGCACCATGATGCGGCGGCCGGCGCGGCGCGCAAGGTCGACGATCCAGTCGATGACGAACGCGCAGCGCTTGCCGTAGGCCTGGAGCACGAAGCCGATGCCGTCCCAGCCCGCGAGGTCGGGGTCGATCGCCAGGGCTTCGAGGATGTCGAGCGAGATCTCCAGCCGATCGGCCTCCTCGGCGTCGATGTTGAGGCCGATGTCGTAGTGGCGGGCCAGGGCGGCGAGGGCCTTCACGCGCGGCAGCAGCTCGCCGGTCACGCGCCCGAGCTTGGCCCGGGCATAGCGCGGGTGCAGCGCCGAGAGCTTGATCGAAATGCCCGGCCCCTCGACGATTCCGCGGCCCGCCGAGGCCGCCCCGATGGCGTGGATGGCGTCCTCGTAGTCCTTCAGGTAGCGCGCCGCGTCCTCGGCGGTGGTCGCCGCCTCGCCCAGCATGTCATAGGAGTAGCGGAAGCCGCGCGCCTCCAGTTTGCGGCTGTTCGCCAGCGCCTCCGCGATGGTCTGGCCGGTGACGAACTGCTCGCCCATCATCCGCATGGCGAGGTCGGTGCCGCGGCGGATCAGCGGCTCGCCGCCGCGGCAGATAAGCCGCGTCAGCGCGCTGCCGAGCGAGGATTCGCTCGTGGTCGTGGTGAGCCGCCCGGTGATGACGAGCCCCCAGGTGGCGGCGTTGACGAAGAGCGACGGGCTCTGCCCGACATGGGCGCGCCAGTCGCCCGTCGAGATCTTGTCGCGGATCAGCGCGTCGCGGGTCGCCGCGTCGGGGATGCGCAGCAGCGCCTCCGCGAGGCACATGAGCGCCACGCCCTCCTGGCTCGACAGCGCATATTCATGGATCAGCCCCTCGACGCCGCCGCCGCGCGGCTTCGCCCGCAGCCGCTCGACGAGCGCACGGGCCGTGGCCGATGCCCTGGCGGCGATCTCGGGCGGCAGCGTCGCGGCATCGAGCAGCGCCGCCACGCAATCGGCCTCGGGCCGGCGATAGGCGGCCGTGACGGCGGCGCGCAACGGCGTCTGGCGCCTCACCGACGGCGCGAAGGCCGCGAAGGGTGCGGCCTCGGCGGCCGGGACGTGGATCGTCATGGGATCGCTCGTGCGGGCCGGCGGGACGAGGCGGGCGCGGGGACCGGCTTTCCCCCGACGATGAAGCGTTGTATCACCCGATCGGCCGCGCCTCCATCGGCCCGATGGGCAAAATTGCGGATGGATCCGCTATGGATCGCGTGTTTCGGCGAGGAATCGACCATGGACGCATCCGACCTCAAGATCCTCGACATCCTCCAGGCCGACGGCCGCATCACCACGAGCGATCTCGCCGAGCGGCTCGGCCTGTCGCCGACCGCGACGGGCGAGCGGCTGCGGCGGCTGACGCGGGACGGCGTCGTCACGGGCTACGGCGCGCGGCTCGACCCGCAGCGGCTCGGCCTGGGTCTGCTGGTCTTCGTGGAAGTGTCGCTCGACAAGACGACGTCGGACGTCTTCGACCAGTTCGCCCGCGCGGTGCGGCTGACGCCCGAGATCCTCGAATGCCACATGGTGGCGGGCGGCTTCGACTACCTGGTGAAGGCCCGCGTGGCCGACATGGCGGCCTACCGGCGCCTGCTCGGCGACGTACTGCTGACCCTGCCCGGTGTGAAGGAGACCCGGACCTACGCGGTGATGGACGAGGTGAAGCGCGACGGCCCGCTGCCGTTGCGGGGTGCGAAGGCGGGGTGACGGAGGAGCGTCGGCGCACGCGACGCGTCAGGGCCGAGTCATTGACAGTCGATGCGGCTCGTCCTCTACTGTCGATATTGATCGACAGCGCCTCGGGGCGTTTTTGTTGCAATCTATTGTCTTGTCAGCTCGCTGAACAAGGGCGGCTCCGGCCTGCCATCCCACCCGCATCGCGCAACACCGAACCATCGAGGATCGGGCGACATGACGGACACGACGGTCCCCGCCGACATGACGGCCACCGACATCGAGCGCGCCGCCGCCGACAAGACGAAGTTCTACGGGATCCTGTGTGACGAGGCCCTCGCCGTCACCGAGCGGCGGAGATGGCTCGGGGACCGCGCCAAGCGAAACGCGCGAGCGGCTTCGGCTCGCCAGTCCGGCGGCGGCGGCGGCGGCGCCGAAGCCGATCCTTCTCCTGCCACCACGACCGGCGAGGTCGATGCGTCGGCTGACTGGGCCGTCACGGTCTCGCCGATGATGGACGGCGGCGAGGCCGTCAAGGACGAGCGCGGCCATCCCTTCCCCAAGATCTCCAGCCGGCGAGACCTCGTCGGCCTGTGCCTGTCGGGCGGCGGGGTCCGGTCGGCGGCCTTCTGCCTCGGCGTCCTCCAGGGGCTCGACGCCGTCGTCCCGGACGACTCGCAGCCGCAGATCCTCGACGCCGTGGATTACCTCTCGACCGTGTCGGGCGGCGGCTACATCGGCGTCTCGCTCGCCGCGGGCCTGCGGCAGGACGAGGGCCGTTTCCCCTTCACCAGCAAGCTCGACCAGATGGAGACGATCGGCACGCAGCATCTGCGGGACTATGCCAACTACCTCGTGCCGAGCGGGGCGCTCGACTGGGCGGTGGGCGCCGTCGTGGTGGTGCGGGGACTGCTGATCAACGCCTTCCTGGTCCTCGGGCTCATCCTGCTGGCCGCCGCCGCGACGGCGTGGTTCTTCCCCGGCGAGGGCAGCCTCCACGGACCGGGCCTCGCCGGCGCGCTCGATGGCGCCGGACGATATGGCCCCGCCGCACTCGCCGTCGCGGCCCTCGCCATCTTCGCCGGAGGGGTGACGTTCACCGCCATCACGCTCGACCGGACGCCGTCGCGCGGCGCGCTGCGCCTCTCCGACCGCGAGCGGATCGACACGGTCATCGCCATCGCGGTCCTGGTGTGCGTCGTCCTCGCCGCGGTGGCGCTGCAGCCCGTCGTCCTCGCGGGCCTCTTTGACGCCGTGCACCTGAATGTATGTTCCGATTACGCGCCTCAATCCGGTTGGCTCGGACGGCGCCTGCACGCGATCGGCCTGGGGTCGGGTGCCCCCTGGAAGACGCTGGTGACGCTCACGGCGGGTCTCTGGGCCTTCGGCAACGAGTTCGCCAAGATCGCGCAGGCGGCCTTCGGCGACCGAAGCTGGAGCGGGTTCCTCGCCCGGTGGGGCAGCCGCATCGCCATCGCGGTCGGCGCCACGGCGCTCCCCGTCGCGATCTGGGCCGCGTACCTGTCGATGAGCTTCGCGGCGATCGGCTGGAAGCCTTGGCTCGGGTCGGCGGCCTGCTGCTGGCATCCCGGGCCGCCGCCGGGTCCGCTCTGGATGACGACGCTGGGCCTCACGCCGGGCGAACTGCCCCTCGTCTACCTGCTCTCCGGCCTCTTCCTCGGCGCGCTGTCGCTGCTCACGCCCCCCAACGCCAACTCGCTGCACGGCTTCTACCGCGATCGGCTGAGCCGGGCGTTCCTCTGGGAGAAGAAGGCGCTGCAGCGGGAGGCCGCTCTGCGCGAGACGAGCCCACCCCCGGCCGGTCAGGCGCTGTTCGGCCTCGCGCCGATGGATCCCACCTCGGACGCGGCCGACCGGCTGAAGCTGAGCGGCCTCAAAGCGCGGGACGGCGGTGACCCTGCGCGCTGGGCAACCGACGCCGGCAGAACTCCCTACCTGCTGGTCAACGCCGCCGTGAACCTCGAAGGCTCCAAATACGCCAACCGCCGCGGCCGCAATGCGGATGCCTTCATCTTCGCCCCGCTCCACAGCGGGAGCGAGGCGACCGGCTACGTCGCGACCCCGAATCTCGAGGCGGCCGATCCCCACCTCGACCTCGCCACCGCCATGGCGATCTCGGGCGCGGCCGCGTCGGCCAACATGGGGGCCAGCACGATCAAGCCGCTGACGTTCAGCCTCGCGCTGCTGAACGTGCGGCTCGGCTACTGGCTCCCCAATCCCCGGCGCCTGGATGGTACCCGCGTACGGTTCGACCGCTGGCAGCGGCTCTGGCCGGTCGCCTTCGCCATGGAGGCTTTGGGCAAGCTCGATGAGGAAACGCCTCTCGTCTACCTCACCGACGGCGGCCACTTCGACAACCTCGGCCTCTACGAACTGGTGAAGCGCCGTTGCAGGGTCGTCATCGCGGTCGACGCCGAAGCCGACCCCGCGATGAATTTCGAGGCGCTGATCCGGCTCGAGCGCTGCGCCCGGATCGACCTCGGCGTGCGGATCGACCTGCCCTGGGAGGACCTGCGCCGCTGG
Source organism: Lichenihabitans sp. (assembly GCA_965214345.1). Classification (GTDB taxonomy): domain Bacteria; phylum Pseudomonadota; class Alphaproteobacteria; order Rhizobiales; family Beijerinckiaceae; genus Lichenihabitans. The sequence goes on from CBDCBJ010000007.1 coordinate 86,974, forward strand.
AGCCTCGGCGTCACGGTGGACGCCCCGCACGGCCCCGAGGATGACCCCGCCGCCTGCGTCGGCCCGCACGTCGCCCTCGGCCGGATCGAGTACGGCGACGACGAACCCGGCGTGCTCATCTACGTCAAGTCCTGCATCACCGGCGACGAGAGCGACCTCATCCGGGACTACCGCCGGCGCAACCCGACCTTTCCGCACGAGACCACGCTCGACCAGTTCTTCACCGAGGAGCAGTTCGAGGTTTATCGCGCCCTTGGGTTCCACGCGGCGCACAGCTTCTTCACGGGTCAGGACCGGTTCGGCCTGCATCCGGCGCAGGCCGGTCGGGCGTGGAACGGCCGGGTGGGCCGGGCCCTGCGGCGGCTGAACGTGCCGGACGAGTCGCTCGCCGCCATCATGGCGAGGCAGGTCGCGCCCGCGCCCCGGCCGCCGGCCGCCGGCCTGGCTTGAGGGGTCGCGTCGGAGGGCGGCGCGCGGTTGCGGACCGGTCGCCGCCACGGCAGGATGAGGGGCAGGAGACGCCGGACATGCCCATCGCCACGCTGGCCGAACTCGAAGCCCTCTACACGCCGGCGCCCGTGGCGGCCTCCACCGTCAAGGAGGTCGACCGCATCACGCCGCACTACCGGCGCCTGATCGAGGCGTCGCCCTTCGTGGTGCTGGCGACGGTCGGGCCCGAGGGGATCGACTGCAGCCCGCGCGGCGACCGGCCGGGCTTCGTGCGCGTCGCCGACGAGCGCACGCTGGTCATCCCGGACCGGCGCGGCAACAACCGCATCGACTCGCTCCGCAACGTCCTGCGCGACCCGCGCGTGGCGCTGCTGTTCCTCATCCCCGGCTCGGGCACCACTTTCCGGGTCAACGGCCGCGCCGTGGTGTCGGCCGATGCGGAACTCCTCGCGTCCTTCGCGGTCGACGGGCACGTGCCGCGCACCGCCATTGTGCTCACCGTGGAGGCCGCCTACTTCCAATGCGCCCGGGCGGTGGTGCGGGCGGACCTGTGGAACCCGGAGCGACACGTGTCGCCGCGCGACCTGCCGAGTCCGGGCGAGATCCTCGCCGCCCTGTCGGACGACAGGGTCGGCGGGCGGAGCTACGACGAGGCCTGGCCGGAGCGCGCCCGCGCGTCGCTCTGGTGAGCCTCGGCCGCGGCGTCGGCCCCGGATATCCCTCGATCCTTGCGGCCCTCCCCACCCCTTCCTATACCAGGGCCCACCGCGGCCGCCCGCCGGCCGCCCGCTCCCCCGCACGCGGTGCCCCATGCCCACCATTCAGGCCGTCAAGACGCTGATCATCGGGGCCGGTCCGGCCGGCTACACGGCGGCCGTCTACGCCGCGCGCGCCGGGCTCGACCCCGTCGTGATCCAGGGCCTGCAGCCCGGCGGCCAGTTGACCATCACGACCGACGTCGAGAACTGGCCGGGCGAGATCTCGATCCAGGGTCCCGACCTCGTCGAGCGGATGGCGCGTCAGGCCGAGCATGCCGGGGCGAAGCTCGTCTTCGACCTCGCCGTCGACATCGACGTGTCGCGCCGCCCCTTCCGCGTCGCCACCGACGGCGGCGACACGTACCTCGCCGAGACCGTCATCATCGCCACCGGCGCCCAGGCGAAGTGGCTCGGCCTCGACAGCGAGCGCGAGTTCATGGGGGCGGGGGTGAGCGGCTGCGCGGTCTGCGACGGCGCCTTCTTCCGCAACCGGGACGTCGTCGTCGTGGGGGGCGGCAACACGGCGGTGGAGGACGCCCTCTACCTCACCCACCACGCGAGCCGCGTCACGCTGGTGCATCGGCGCGACCACCTGCGGGCCGAGAAGATCCTGCAGACGCGCCTCTTCAAGCACCCTAAGATCGGCGTGCTGTGGAACCACGCCGTCGAGGAGATCCTGGGCGAGGGCACGCCCGCCCGCGTCACCGGGGTTCGGCTGCGCGACACCCTGACGGGCGCGGTCTCGACCCGCGGCACGGACGGCGTCTTCGTGGCGATCGGGCACTCGCCCGCGACGGCGGTGTTCCAGGGCAAGGTGCCGATGGACCGCGAGGGCTACATCCTGACACGGCCCGATTCCACTGCGACCGAGATCCCCGGCCTCTTCGCCGCCGGCGACGTCAAGGACAAGATCTACCGCCAGGCCGTGACGGCGGCCGGCATGGGCTGCATGGCGGCGCTCGAGGCCGAGAAGTTCCTGGCCGAACACGGCGCCGACCCCGAGGTGCGGGCCGAAGAGGCGCGCGAGCCGATGATGATCGGCGCCTGGGAGTGAGGTCGGGGTCCCGACCCGCTGAGGTGCCCTGACACGCTCGGATCGAGCCGCGACTGGGGCAACGCCGGTCACAGACAGACCCTCGACGACGAGCGGGACGCCCGCCGCCACAGGGTGGTAGGGGCGTCCCGTCCTTCACGAAAGCGTCAGCCGTCAGCGGCAGGCTTCGCGCTCGAGGCGGGTGTGTTCCTCGCCATAGCGGCAGCTGTAGACCCCGCGGCGACGTCCGCCGTAGCCCGCGTTGCCATATCCGTCGCCGCCGTAGCCCGCGTTGCCGTATCCGTTGCCGCCATAGCCAGCACCGCCGTCACCGTCGTAGCCATAGGCGGCATCGGCATACCCGCCGTTGCCGTAGCCGCCGTAGGGATAGCCATAGGCGGCGCCGTATCCGAGGCCGAAGCCGAGCGCCACCGGGAAGCCGTAGCCGAAGCCGCGATAGCCGTAGCCGCGGTATCCGTAGCCGAAACCACGACGACCGAAGCCGCCATATCCGCCCCGGAAGCCGGCGAACCGCCCGTATCCGCCGCGGAACCCGCCGTAGCCGCCCCTGAACCCGCCGAAGCCGCCACGGCCGAAGCCGCCACGGCCGAAGCCGCCGGCGCGGAAGACGCCGCCGCCGCCGAAGCCGCGCGCCTCTGCGCTGTCCGTGGTGGCCACCACCATGGCGCCGAGCGACAGAGCCGCGAGGCCTGCGACCGCCGCCTTCTTGGCCGCCGCATAAGAGCCGAATGAAACCGAAATCATGTGTCTCGTCCTTGTAACTCACCCTCGGCAGATGAATGCGGTCTCGGCTCACTTAGTTCCTGGCGCAGCCCTGCGACACAAGCATCGACCATTCAAGGCCTGCCGTTCATCCCGTGTTCATCGCTATCGACGCCGTCGTTCGAACTAAAGATGAGCAGATCCTCAGTAGATTGAGGCTTGTCTACGGCGATTTGACTTCTGCTTCCGCAGATCCACCCGGCGACGGCTCGCCGCCGGCGAGCGCCATCCACTCCTCCTCGGTGATGACCTGGAGGCCGAGTTCGCGGGCCTTCTTCTCCTTGCTGCCGGCACCGGGGCCAGCCACGACGATGTCGGTGTTCTTCGACACCGACCCCGACACCTTGGCGCCGAGCGCTTCGGCGCGCGCCTTGGCCTCGTCGCGCGTCATGCGCTCGAGCGAGCCCGTGAAGACGATGACCTTGCCCCCGATGGGGCTCGCGGTGGCGGCGGCCTCCATGGGCTCGACGGTGACGTCGGCGAGCAGGCGCTCCCATTCACGGCGATTGTCGGGGTCGGCGAAGAAGGCCGCCAGGGTCTCGGCCGCGGCGTCGCCGAAGCCGTCGATGGCGCGCAGCTCCGCATGGGCCTCCGACGCCGGATCGGCCGCCGCGGTGCCGGCCGCCGCCACCGCCTCCGCGCTGCCGAAATGGCGGGCGAGGCGCTTCGAATTGGTCTCGCCGATGCGCCGGATGCCGAGCGCGAAGAGGAAGCGGTTCAGCGGCACGGTCTGGCGCGCCGCGATGGCGGCGAAGAGGTTGCGCGCCGACACGTCGCCGAAGCCCTCCCGGTCGGCGAGGCGCTTCACGCCGGCCCTGTCGCGCGTCTCGAGCCCGAAGATGTCCGACGGCGTCCTGATCATCCCCTCGGCGTGGAACAGGCCGATCTGCTTCTCGCCCAGGCCCTCGATGTCGAATGCGTTGCGCGACACGAAGTGGCGCAGGCGCTCGACCGCCTGGGCGGGGCAGTGGATGCCGCCCGTGCAGCGGCGCACGACATCCGCCGTGCCGGTCTTCTCGTCGACCTCGCGCACCGCGGCCGCGTGGCAGACCGGGCAGGTGTCGGGGAAGCGGAACGGCTCGGCCGCCTCGGGGCGCAGCGCCGTCACCACCTCGACGATCTGCGGGATGACGTCGCCGGCCCGCTGGACCCGCACCGTGTCGCCGACCCGGACGTCCTTGCGGGCGATCTCGTCCTCGTTGTGCAGCGTGGCGTTCACGACGACGACGCCGCCGACCGTGACGGGGGCGAGCTTCGCCACGGGCGTCAGCGCGCCGGTGCGGCCGACCTGGATGTCGATGCCCTGCAGAACCGTGGTGGCCCGCTCGGCCGGGAACTTGTGCGCCACGGCCCAGCGCGGCGCGCGCGACACGAAGCCGAGCCGCGCCTGCAGGCGCAGGTCGTCGACTTTGTAGACGACGCCGTCGATGTCGTAGGGCAGGGCGGCGCGCTGGGCCTCGATGGCGCGGTAATGGGCGAGGAGCTCGGCGGCCGAGTGGCACAGGGCGGTCAGCGGATTGGTGGGCAGCCCCATGGCGGCGAAGGCCGCGATCATGCCGCTCTGGGTCTCGGCCGGCAGGGCGGCATGCTCGCCCCACGCATAGGCGAAGAACCGCAGCGGCCGGGCGGCCGTTATGGCGGCGTCGAGCTGGCGGAGCGATCCCGCGGCGGCGTTGCGCGGGTTGGCGAAGGCCGGGCGCCCCGCCTCGACCTGGCGGGCGTTCATGGCGGCGAAGTCGGGCTTCTCCATGAAGACCTCGCCGCGCACCTCGAGCACCGCCGGCACGCCGGACCCTCGCAGCTCGTCCGGGATCGTGGCGATGGTGCGGACGTTGGCGGTGACGTCCTCGCCGGCGAAGCCGTCGCCGCGGGTCGCCGCCTGGACGAGCCGCCCGCCCTCGTAGCGCAGCGAGCAGGACAGGCCGTCGATCTTGGGCTCGGCCGTGATAGCGAGGGGGACGTCCGCCGCGAGGCCGAGGAAGCGGCGCACGCGGGCGTCGAATTCCGCGACGTCCTCGTCGGTGAAGACGTTGCCGAGCGACAGCATCGGCACGGCGTGGCGGATCGTCTTGAATCTCTCGGACGGCTTGGCGCCGACCGTGGCGCCCGGCCCCGTCGGCGTGGCGAGCGCCGGGAAGGCCGCCTCGATCGCGGCGAGGCGGCGGCGCAGGGCGTCGTACTCGCCGTCCGACACCGTGGGGGCGTCCTCGCCGTGGTAGGCGACGTCGTGGGCCGCGACCGCGGCGGCGAGCCGCGCGTGTTCGGGCCGCGCCTTGCGCAGCGTGGCGGGCAGGGCAGGCAGGTCGGGGTCGGGCAGGCTGGAGTCGGTCATGGGCTCACCGCGCGCCTCACATCCGCAGGGCCTCGACGCCCGGCAGCACCTTGCCCTCCATCCATTCGAGGAAGGCGCCGCCCGCCGTCGACACGTAGGTGAAGCCGTCCGCCGCGCCCGCGGCGTTGAGCGCCGCCACCGTGTCGCCGCCGCCCGCGACGCTGACGAGCCGGCCCGCGAGCGTCAGGGCCGCCGCCTCCTGGGCCACCGCGACCGTGCCGGCGTCGAAGGGCTGCATCTCGAAGGCGCCGAAGGGTCCGTTCCATACCAGCGTTTTCGCGCCCTCCAGCACCGCCTTCACGGCCGCCACCGACCGCGGGCCGATGTCGAGGATCATGTCGTCGGCACCGACCGCGTCGACCGAGACGGTCTTCGACGGCGCATGCGCCTTGAACGCCGACGCCACGACGGCGTCGACCGGGAGGAGGATGCGGCAGTCCCCGGCCTTGGCCAGGATGTCGCGCGCGACGCCGAGGAGGTCGTGCTCGCAGAGCGATTTCCCGACCGCCACCCCCTGCGCGGCCAGGAACGTATTGGCCATGCCGCCGCCGATCACCAGCACGTCGACCCTCGTCACGAGGTTGCCCAGCAGTTCGAGCTTGGACGACACCTTGGCGCCGCCCACCACCGCCACGACGGGGCGCTCGGGCAGCTCCAGCGCGCGGGCCAGCGCGGCGAGCTCGGCCTGCATGGTGCGGCCCGCATGGGCGGGAAGCCGGCGCGCCAGCCCCTCGGTCGACGCGTGGGCGCGGTGGGCGGCCGAGAAGGCGTCGTTGACGAAGATGTCGCCCAGGCCCGCGAGCTGCTCGATGAACGCCGCCTCGTTGGTCTCCTCGCCGGCGTGGAACCGGGTGTTCTCGAGCAGCACCACGTCGCCGTCCTTCATGGCGCCGATGGCGGAATGGGCGATGTCGCCCACGGTCGCCGGCACGAAGGCCACCGGGCGGCCGAGCTCTTCGGCGAGCGCCGCCGCGACCGGCTTCAGCGAGTTCGTCTCGTCGGGCCCGCCCTTTGGCCGGCCGAAATGGGCCAGCAGCACGGCCCTGCCGCCCTTGTCGGCGATCTCGCGGATCGTCGGCAGGATGCGGGCGATGCGGGTGCGGTCGGTGACGCGGCCGTTCTCCATCGGCACGTTGAGGTCGACGCGGACGAGGACGCGCTTGCCCGACAGGTCGGCGTCGTCGAGGGTGCGGAAGGGGGTCAAGGGCGGCGTCTCCGGGGCGGGTCTGTGCCCCCCTGAATGGCACGCGGCCCCTCGCCCCTCAAGGGCGCGGCGCCGCGGCCATCGACCGGGCGGCCGCCCCGCCGTCAGGCGGCCGCCTCGCCTCGCTTGCCTCGATCGGGGATCGGCCGACCATCCTCGCCTGCATCTTCCTTTCAATAGCACTGAGTGCTACATATTTCGCATGACCGAAACCGAGGAAACCGCACGGGTGTTCAAGACCCGCTGGTTCGCCAAGGCGGCGAGGAAGGCCCTCATCGAGGATGATGAACTCTGCGAAGCCATCGCGGAGGTCATGAAGGGCCAGGCTGACGATCTGGGGGGAGGCGTGTTCAAGAAGCGCCTCAACAGGAACATGCACCGCAGCATCATCCTGGCGCGGGGCCGGAGATGCTGGGTCTACTCCTACCTGTTTGCGAAAAAGGACAGAGAAAACATCGACGACGATGAGCTAGACGCCTTCCGTGATTTGGCCGACGTTTATTCGGTCAAATCTGAGGAAGATCTCGCCAAGGAACTCGCGGCCAAAGAGTTGTTGGAGATATGCCATGAGCAGAACGCCTAAATACAAGAGCGATGCCTTCGAGGCAATCCATGGCAGCGCCACGGGCATGTTCCGCGCGGGGACGATCGACAAGGCGACGATGCGCCGGTTCGACGAGTCCTGCCTGACCGTGCCGCTGCCGATCGAGCCCGCGCAGATCAAGCGACTCCGCGAGACGAACAATGTCAGTCAGCCTGTGTTCGCCCGCTATCTCAACACGAGCGAAAGCACGGTCGAAAAATGGGAGACGGGCGCCAAGAAGCCGAGTGGCATCGCACTCAAGCTGCTCTCTCTCGTGCAGAAGTACGGCCTTCAGCATCTCGCGTGAGCGCGAGGGCGCTCGCGGCGAGCATCGTCGGCTTCGGTCTGGCTCGCGTGATCCCTGGGCCCAAGAGGTTCCGAGCTCAGGCGGCGTTCTGCGCCAGCCCGTCCAGCTCCGCCAGCGCGTCCGCCGGGATGGCGCAGGTCGCGGCCGCGAGGTTGTCCCGCAGGTGCGCCACCGATGAGGTGCCGGGGATGGGCAGGATGTTCGGCGACCGCTGCAGCAGCCACGCCAGCGCGACCTGCAGCGGCGTGAAGCCGAGGCGGCCCGCGACGGCGGACAGGGCGGAGGACTGGAGGGGGGTGAAGCCGCCGAGCGGGAAATACGGCACGTAGGCGATGCCGTCGCGGGCGAGGTCGTCGATGAAGGCGTCGTCGTCGCGATGGGCGAGGTTGTAGAGGTTCTGCACGCAGACGATTTCGCAGATGCGGCGGGCCTCGGCGACCTGGGCGGCGGTGACGTGGCTCAGCCCGACGTGGCGGATCAGCCCCCGGCGCTGCAGCTCCGCCAGGGCCGTCACCGGCGCCTCGACCGAGCCTTCGGCGGGGTGGTGCGGGTCGATCATGCAGCGGAAGTTGACGACGTCGAGGACCTCGACGCCGAGGTTGGCGAGGTTGTCGTGGACGGCCGACGTCAGCTCGTCGGCCGAGACGGCGGGGTTCCACGACTTGTCGCCGCCGCGGCGGGCGCCGACCTTGGTGACGATGACGAGGTTGTCGCCATAAGGGTGAAGCGCGTCGCGGATCAGGCGATTCGTCACGTGCGGCCCGTAGAAGTCGCTGGTGTCGATGTGGTCGACGCCGCTCGCGACCGCCTCGCGCAGCACCGCCACGGCGGCCGCGGGGTCCTTGGGCGGCCCGAACACGCCGGGCCCGGCGAGCTGCATGGCGCCGTAGCCGAGGCGGTGGACCTGATGCGAACCGAGCGCGAAGGTGCCGGACTGGTCGATGGGTGACATGGTCGATCTCCTGTTGCCACGACGGCATGTGGGGCTTGCCCCGACGCGCGATAATCGGGGACGATCCGCACGGGCTGTGCGGGATGGCGAACGATGCGGGTCGGGCTGGCGGATATCGAGGCCTTCGTGGCGGTGGCGCGCGCCGGAGGCTTCCGCGACGGCGCGCGGGCGAGCGGGGCCAGCGCCTCCGGGCTCAGCGAGGCGGTGCGGCGGCTGGAGGAGCGGCTCGGCGTCCGCCTGCTGCACCGCACGACGCGCAGCGTCACCCTCACCGAGGCGGGCGAGCGGCTGCTGCAGCGCCTCGGCCCGGCGCTCGGCGAGGTCGAGGACGCGCTCGACGTCGTCGACGGATTCCGCGACCGGCCGGCGGGCGCGCTGCGCCTCAACGTGCCGGTCAGCGCGGCGCGGCTGGTGCTGCCCCGCATCGTGCCGCCCTTCCTCGCCGCCTATCCCGAGATCCGCCTCGAAATCGTCACGGAAGAGAGCTTCGTCGACGTGCTGGCGGCGGGATGCGACGCCGGCATCCGCTACGACGAGCGCCTGGAGCGGGACATGATCGCGGTGCCGATCGGCCCCCGCGTCCAGCGCTTTGCAGCCGCCGCCTCGCCCGCCTACCTCGACCGCCGCGGCCGGCCCGACCACCCGCGCGACCTCCTCGACCACGCCTGCCTGCGGGCCCGCTTCGCCAGCGGCCCGGAGACGCCCTGGGAATTCGAGCGCGACGGGGTAGCCCTGCGGGTCGACCCCGGCGGCCCGCTCGTCGTGCGGGCCGGCGGCGGGACCGACCTCGCCATCGCGGCGGCCGTCGCCGGGACGGGCATCGTGTCGATCTTCGAGGACTGGCTGCGGCCCTACCTCGACGCCGGCGCGCTCGAGCCGGTGCTCGAAGCCTGGTGGCCGAGCTTCGCCGGGCCGTTCCTGTACTATTCCGGGCGCCGCCTCGTGCCGGCGCCGCTGCGGGCCTTCGTCGACTTCGTCAAGGCCTCGGCCGGGCGGCCCGACGGCGACCCGCATCAGGCCACCACGGGCAGGGCCACGACGTCGTAGGCGTGCCGGATGGCGCGGCCGAGCACCGGATCGTGCAGCTCCATCCGGAAACCCGCCGCCGGCCGGATGCCGCCGATCGCCGGCACCGTCCCGCAGAGCATCGCGGTGCCGGGCGCGAGGCCGCCGGCGCGCGCCATCAGGTCGTCCGGCCGGTGCAGCCCCGCGACCGCACCCTGCTGGTAGAGCGTCCAGCCGCCCGCGGGATCGGGCACCCAGGCGCGCAGCACCAGCGCGTCCCAGTGGCCCGCCACGTCGGCGAAGCGCCAGAGCGCGCTCGCCACGGGCTTGCCGCAGAGCTGCTTCGAATGGGGCACCGACCAGGCCTCTGCCTTCCGGTCCGTGTGGTCGGACCCGACGCCGACCAGCAGGCCCTCCGCCGTGACGACCAGCAGCGGCTCGACCTCGCCGGAGGTGTCGGGTCCCAGCGCCTGCAGCGTCCCCGCCTGGGTCAGCAGGGCGGCCGAGGCGGCGTAGAACAGCGGCGTGCGGCTCGGCGGCGCGATGCCGATGGCGGCGAGTTCGTCGATGTGGTGCCGCAGCGCCGCGGCGTCCCGCCCCGCCCAGCCGGCGATGACGAGACGCCCGGGCCGGAAGGGCAGCGGCTCCGAGCCGCCGCCGGCAGGCTCGACGCGGAACGCGAGAACATCGATCATGGCATCCTGCCTCCCGCGCCGCGCCGCGGCTGGAACGGCGCGTGCTTCGCACCGGGCGGGCCGGAGGACAAGCGCCACGGCGGGTCCGTGTCGAGGTCCGCCGGTGCAGGTGCGGCCGATGGCCGGCGGTCAGCCCTGGGGATTGGCGCGGCCCGGCGGCGCGCCGTACATGTCGGCGGGGCCGAAGCCCCGGAGGACGGTCTCCCATGGACGACACCGCGCGCGGCACTCCCCGACCGGCCGAGGCCGGCCTCGGGGCGCGGCTGGCCATCCGGTCCGGCGCCCACACGGGCGGCACGGCGGGCTTCGCGCCCGGCAACGTGCAGGCCAACATCGTGATCCTGCCGGCCGCCTGGGCGGGCGACTTCGCCGCCTTCTGCCGTGCCAATCCGCGCGCCTGCCCGCTCGTCGCCCAGTCGGAGCCGGGCGATGCCGGGCTTCCGGCGCTCGGCCGCGACATCGACATCCGCCGCGACCTGCCGGGCTACCGGGTGTTCCGCGACGGGATCGTGACCGGCGAGGTGACGGACGTCGCCGACCTGTGGCGCGCCGATCTCGTCACCTTCGCGATCGGCTGCTCCTACACGTTCGAGGCCGCGCTGGTGGCCGAGGGCCTGCGGGTCCGCCACATCGACGAGGACCGTCTCGTGCCCATGTACCGCACCGACCGGGCGACCGCGGCGGTCGGCCCTTTCGGCGGTCCGCTGGTCGTCTCGATGCGCCCCTTCGCGCCCGCCGAAGCGGACCGCGCCGCCGCCGTCGCGGCGCGCTTCCCCGACATGCACGGCGCCCCGGTACACCGCGGCGATCCGGCGGCGCTCGGCATCGCCGACCTCGGCCGGCCCGACTACGGCGAGGCCGTCACGGTGGCGCCGGGCGAGGAGCCGCTGTTCTGGGCCTGCGGCGTCACCAGCCAGGCGGCGGTCGAGGGGGCGGGCCTGCCCTTCTTCATCGCCCATGCGCCCGGTAAGATGCTGGTCACCGACCTGCGGCATCCCGCGAGCTGAGAGCCCCACCGACATGACGGACCTCGACCCGACGCCGCCCGCGACCCCCGGCTGGCAGTTCTGGATCGACCGCGGCGGCACGTTCACCGACATCGTGGCCCGCGCGCCCGGCGGCGCCCTCACCACCCACAAGCTGCTGAGCGAAAATCCCGGCCGCTACGCCGACGCCTCGGTCGCCGGCATCAAGTCCGTGCTGGGGATCGCGCTCGACCGGCCGATCCCGCCCGGCCTCGTCGACGCCGTGAAGATGGGCACCACCGTCGCCACCAATGCGCTGCTGGAGCGCAAGGGCGAGCGGACGCTGCTCCTCGTCAACCGCGGCTTCGCCGACGCCCTGCGCATCGGCAACCAGGCCCGCCCGCGCCTCTTCGACCTCGACATCACCCTGCCGACGCTGCTGCACGAGCGCGTCGTCGAGGTGGCGGGTCGGGTCGGGGTCGACGGCGCCGAGGTCGAGCCGCTCGACCTCGACGAGGCGCGGGCGGCGCTCGCGGAGGCGCGCGCCGATGGCATCGGCGCCGTCGCCATCGCGCTGATGCACAGCTGGAAATGGCCCGACCACGAGCGGCGCCTGGCGGCCTTGGCGCGCGACGTCGGCTTCGCCCAGGTGTCGGCGAGCCACGTCGCGAGCCCGCTGCTGCGGCTGATCCCCCGCGCCGACACGGCGGTGGTGGACGCCTATCTGTCACCCGTGCTCGCGCGCTACGTCGGCCGTGTGGCGGCCGAACTCGGCGGGACGCGCCTCTATTTCATGCAGTCGCACGGCGGCCTCGCCGAGGCGGCGGCCTTCGCCGGCAAGGACGCGATCCTGTCGGGGCCGGCGGGCGGCATCGTCGGGGCGGCCCGCACGGCGGCGCTGGCGGGCTTCGACCGGGTGATCGGCTTCGACATGGGCGGCACCTCGACGGACGTCGCGCTCTACGCCGGCACCTTCGAGCGGAGCTTCGAGACGGAGGTGGCGGGCGTGCGGATGCGCGCCCCCATGATGGCGATCAACACGGTGGCGGCCGGCGGCGGCTCGCTGCTCCACTTCGACGGCCAGCGCTTCCGCGTCGGCCCCGACAGCGCCGGCGCCGATCCCGGGCCGGCCGGCTACCGGCGCGGCGGCCCGCTGACCGTGACGGACGCCAACATCCTGCTCGGCAAGGTCCAGCCGCGCCACTTCCCGTCGATCTTCGGCCCGGGGGGCGACGCCCCGCTCGACGTCGACGCCGTGCGGGCGGGCTTCGACCGGCTCGCCGCCGCCATCCGGGACGCCACCGGCGAGGACCGGGAGCCGCGCGCCGTCGCGGAGGATTTCCTGCGCATCGCCGTCGCCAACATGGCCCAGGCGATCAAGCAGGTGTCGGTGCGCAAGGGCCAGGACGCCTCGACCTTCGCGCTGCAGTGTTTCGGCGGCGCCGGCGGCCAGCACGCCTGCCTGGTGGCGGACGAGATCGGCATCGACACGGTGCTGCTCCACCCCTTCGCGGGTGTGCTCTCCGCCTACGGCATGGGGCTCGCCGACCAGACAGTGCTGCGCGAGCGCGCCGTCGAACGCCCGCTCGACGCGGCGGCGCTGCCGGCGCTCGAGGCCGTCGCGGGCGACCTCGCCGCCGAGGCGTCGACGGCGCTGGCCGCCCAGGGCGTCGCCGAGGGCGCCATCACGGTCGCCCGCACGGCCCACCTGCGCTACGCCGGCACGGCCTCGACCCTGCCGGTGCCGCTCGCGGGGCTCGGCGCCATGGTGGAGGCCTTCACGGCCGCCCACCGCGCCCGCTTCGGCTTCGCCACGCCCGAGCGCGGGCTCGTCGCCGAGGCCGTGGCAGTCGAGGCGACGTCGCCCGGCGAGGCCATCGCCGAGCCCGGGCTGGCGATGCGGGGCGCCGGCACCGCGGAACCGATCGACACGGTCTCGCTGTGGAGCGGCGGCGGCGCCCATGCGGCGCCGGTCTACGACCGCGAGGCCCTCATGGCCGGAGACCGCCTGCCCGGTCCGGCGCTGATCCGCGAGGCCATCGCCACGATCGTGGTCGAGCCCGGCTGGGCCGCCGAGGTGACGCCGACCGGCTTCATCGTGCTGCGCCGCGTGACGCCGCGCCCCGACGCCGTGCCGGCCGGCGCCGACCGGCCCGACCCGATGCGGCTCGAACTCTTCAACAATCTCTTCATGCACGTCGCCGAACAGACCGGCGCGGTGCTGCAGAACACGGCGCTCTCCGTCAACATCCGCGAGCGCCTCGACTTCTCCTGCGCGATCTTCGACGCCGCGGGCAACCTCGTCGCCAACGCCCCCCACGTGCCGGTCCACCTCGGCGCCATGGGGGAGAGCGTCAAGGCGGTGATCCTTCGCCGCGGCGCGGCGCTGAAGCCGGGCGACGTCGTGGCGCTGAACGACCCCTTCAACGGCGGCACCCACCTGCCCGACATCACCGTGATCACGCCGGTCTTCGCGCCCGACGGACGCGAGATCCGCTTCTTCCTCGGCAGCCGCGGGCACCACGCCGACATCGGCGGCTCGACGCCGGGCTCGACGCCGCCCTTCTCGCGGCGCCTGGCCGAGGAGGGCGTCGTCATCGACGACCTGCTGCTCGTCGACGGCGGCCAGTTCCGCGAGGCCGCGTTCCGGGCGCTGCTCGCCGGCGCCGAATTCCCGGCGCGCTCGCCCGACGTCAACGTCGCCGACATCAAGGCCCAGGTGGCGGCCAATCGGGGCGGCGCCGCCGAACTCGAGCGGGTGGTGGAGCGCTACGGCTGGGACGTGGTGCGGGCCTACATGGGCCACGTCATGGACAACGCCGAGGAGAGCGTGCGGCGCCTGCTGTCGCGGCTCGACGGCGGCCGCTTCGACTATACGATGGACGACGGCACGCCGCTCCGCGTGACGGTGACGGTCGACCGCGCGGCGCGCTCGGCCGCCGTCGACTTCACCGGCACCGGCCCGCAGCGCCCGGGCAATTTCAACGCCCCCGCGGCGGTGACCCGTGCCGTGGTGCTCTACGTGTTCCGCTGCCTCGTCGGCAGCGACATCCCGTTGAACGACGGCTGCCTGAAGCCCGTCACCCTCGTCATCCCGCCGGGCAGCTTCCTCGCGCTGGCGCCCGGCGCCGCCGTGGTGGCGGGCAACACGGAGGTGAGCCAGGCCGTCTGCAACGCGCTCTTCGGCGCGCTCGGCGCTCTCGCGTGCAGCCAGGGCACGATGAACAACCTGCTCTTCGGCGACGCGACGCGGCAATATTACGAGACGGTGGCGGGCGGCATCGGGGCGGGGCCGGGCTTCGACGGCCAGTCGGCCGTGCAGACCCACATGACCAACACCCGGATGACCGACCCGGAGGTGCTCGAACTGCGCTACCCGGTGCGGCTCGAGGAGTTCTCGGTGCGCCGGGGCTCGAGCGGCGCCGGGCGATGGCGGGGCGGCGACGGCACGGTGCGGCGCATCCGCTTCCTCGAAGCTATGACGGCGGTGGTGGTCGGCTCGCGCCGCACCGTCGCGCCCTTCGGCTTGCGGGGCGGGGCCGACGGTGCGCCCGGGCGCCAGTGGGTGGAGCGCCATGGCGGAGCCGTCGAGGCGCTCGCCGGATCGGACGAGGCGGCGCTCGACGCGGGCGACATCCTCGTGCTCCACACCCCGGGCGGCGGCGGGTTCGGCGAGGCCTGAGGTCGAGGACGTCGACCGCGCCCGCCCTTACCGCGGGGCGCGGGCGCGATCGGGGCGGGATGGATCAGCATTTCACGGGGCGAACTCTGGACGAGCCATCGCCAGGACACGCGCGCCGGCGTCGCCGAAATGACTTGGCCGCGGCGACGCCGAAGCCCATCTAGGCCGGGAGCGCCCGCCAGCGGCGCCGGGAGGACCCTCCATGACCATCGGTGCACCGTCCATCGCCGCCGCCCAGGGCACGTTCATCGCCAACAGGTGGTCGCCCGCCGCCTCCGGCCGCACCCTGGAGGTCGTCGCCCCGGCCGAGGGGGTTCCTTTCGCCACGATCGCGGCGGGGGACGCCGCCGACATCGACCGTGCCGTGAAGGCCGCGCGCGCGGCGCTCGACGGCGGCTGGGGCCGATTGAGCGCGCTGGAGCGCGGCCGGCTCCTCACCAGGCTCTCTCACGCGATCGCCGACCGGACCGAGGAACTGGCGCAGATCGAGGCCCGCGACACCGGCAAGCCGATGAAACAGGCCCGCGCCGATATCGTCGCCTGTGCGCGCTACTTCGAGTATTACGGCGGCGCCGCCGACAAGGTGCACGGCGACACGATCCCGTTCCTGCCGGGTTACTTCGTCACCACCGAACACGTGGCGCACGGCGTCGTCGGCCACATCATCCCGTGGAACTACCCGGCGCAGATGTTCGGCCGCACGGTCGCGCCGGCCCTCGCCATGGGCAACGCCTGCGTGGTCAAGCCCGCCGAGGACGCCTGCCTGTCGCCGCTCCGGCTGGCCGAACTCGCCGCCGAGGCGGGCTTTCCGGAGGGCGCCATCAACGTCGTGCCGGGCCTCGGCGAGGCGGCGGGGGCGGCGCTCGCGGGCCATCGCGGGCTCGACTTCATCTCCTTCACGGGCTCGCCCGAGGTCGGCACGCTGATCCAGACGGCGGCGGCGAAGAACCACATCGGCTGCACGCTGGAGCTCGGCGGCAAGTCGCCGCACCTGCTCTTCGCCGACGCCGACCTCGATGCCGCCATCCCGGTCATCGCCACCACGATGGTGCAGAACGCCGGCCAGACCTGCTCGGCGGGCTCCCGCCTCCTCGTCGACCGCAGGGTCTACGACGACGCGATGGAGCGGCTGGCGCGGCGCTTCGGCGAGTTGCGCGCCGGCACGCCCGAGATGGACCTCGACCTCGGCCCCGTGATCAACGCCACGCAGAAGACGCGCATCCAGAGATTCTTCGACCGCGCCGAGGAGGACGGCGTGCCGGTGCTGGCCCGGGGCGCCATCGCGTCGGGCGTGCCCGAGGGCGCCTTCTTCGTCGAGCCCCGCGTCTACGGGCCGGTGCCGCGCGGCAACGACCTCGCCACCCAGGAGGTCTTCGGGCCCGTCCTGTCGGTGCAGCCTTTCTCCGACGAGGCCGATGCCGTGGCGCTGGCCAACGACACCGACTACGGGCTGATGGCGGCGGTCTGGTCGCTCGACGGCAACCGGGCGCTGCGGGTCGCGCGCGGCATCCGCGCCGGCCAGGTCTACGTCAACGCCTTCGGGGCGGGCGGCGGCGTCGAACTCCCCTTCGGCGGCATGAAGAAGTCGGGCCACGGGCGCGAGAAGGGCTTCGCGGCCCTGCACGACATGTCGGCGCTCCGGACGACGATCTTCAAGCACGGGTGAGGCGGGGCGGATGGGCGGCGCCGGCTTGCCACCGCCGACCAACGATTGTCATCTCGGCGCGGGACACTGACATCGTCGGGATGCGGTGTGCCGGAGAGGCCGAGATGGATGGTGTGATGCGCGTGGCGGTGAATCGGCGAGGCGGCGCGGCCCTGGCGAGCGTCGTCCTCGCCGCGATGGGCCTCGTGCTCCCCGTGTGTCCGTCGACGTGGGCCGCCCGCGCCGACGAGACGCCGACGCCGGTCGTGCTCGACCACCTGTCGTTCCATCGGGGGCGGCTCACGATCGAGATCCCGCATGTCGAGGCCCGTGGCACGTCCCTGACGGGACCGGAGCTGCGCGACATCCTCGATCCGTCCTCGCCGCTGGCGGTGGTCCAGCGGCTCACGCGGCTCTCCGCCGACGCCATCGCGGCGCCGGACGTGACGTTCAGGACCGATCCGAAGCCGGGCGAGGCCGCCGGGCAGTCGGTCACGCTGCACGACGTGTCTCTCGCCGACGTCCGCGCCGGCAAGGCGGCCTCCGTGTCGATCCGGTCCGTCGACGGCACCCTGCGCTCGAGCGATGCCGAGAGCCATACGATCTCGATGGGCGCCATATCGGCCCACGCCGTCGATCCCCAGCTCGCCCTGGCGATCCTGACCGGCAGCCGGACCGACCGGCAATTGCCGGTGTCGCCCATCTACGGCGACATCTCCGCCGCCGACCTGAGGGTGAAGACCGGCGCGCAGGTCATGGCCGTCGACCGGATCGAGAGCGGAGCTTTCGAGGGCCGTCCCCTGCTCGACACGCCCACCAATCTCCTCCGCTCCCTCGAAGGATCGCCCGGCCAGATGCCGCCGGACGACAAGGACCGGTTCTACGACGTGCTGCTCGACGCCGCCTCGAGCTTCAAGCTCGATCGGTTGCGGGTCTCCGGCGTCTCGTTCATGGGCGATGGCGCTCCGAAGGCCGCCCTCAGGATCGGCACGATGCTGCTCGGCGGGCTCGAACCCCTCAGGCTCGGGCTGCTCGAGATCGACGATGCCGCCATCGACGCGGGCGACATCCACATGACGATGAAGAGCGCGGGCCTGTCCGACGTCGGCAGCAGCACCTTGTTGAGAACCGCGATGGCCAGGCTCATGGGACGGTTCCCGATCCCGAGCGACCGGCCGAAGCCCGATACGGCGGGCGGCGCCGAGTTCAAGGTTTCCGACCTCCACCTCGCCTTTCCGACCACCGACGCCGATTCCCCGTTCCCGGTCGGGACCGTGAACGTCGTCGACGTGCCGATGATCCAGTCGGGCGAGAGCGCGAGCCGCGGCGGCTCCGCCGTCGAGACCCACGCCCGTGTCGAGGTCCGCTACGACATCCCGCCGGGCGGCACCGACACCTCCATCCAGAAGTTTCGGGACATGGGCCTGTCCCATCTCGACGTCACGTTCGGCTACCGCGTCGTCTACGACGCCATCGCGCGCGAACTCCGGCTCGACGATCTCGCGCTCGACGGGAAGGACATCGGCAGCGTCGCCGTGTCGGCCGGGCTGGCCGACCTCCCCGACACGCCGCTCCAGCCGGGCCTGACCGCCGACGAGGTGGCGGCCCGTCTCGCACGGGCGACCTTTCGCGACCTCACCCTGACCGTCGTCGACCGCGGCTTTTGGGGCCGGGCGATGCCGGTGCTGGCGCGCGAGGCCGGCACGAGCCCGGCCATGCTGCGGGCGGGGCTCAAGACCAAGGTCGACCTCGGCCTCCCCGGCCTGCTCGGGACGACGCCCGCCGAGGCCGCGGTGGCGCGGGCGATCGACCGCTTCATCGACGACGCCGGAACGCTGGTCCTGTCGGCGAGGGCGCCGAACGGTTTGGTCCTGGGCGACATCGACCCCAAGGCCGATCCGGAGGCCATCGCGCGCCGGCTCGACATCACGGCCGAGACGCATCATTGAGCCGGGGCGGCGATCCCGCCTGGCCGCTGCCGCACCCCTCGATGCTTCAGAGTTCGATTTGGAGCTTCACGTCGCCGGGCCGCCCTTCGGCGGCGCGCTCGAAGGCGGCGACGCTGTCCTCGAAGCGGAAGGTCTGGGTGATCAGCGGCTTCAGGTCCACCTTGCCCGACGCGATCATGGCCAGCGCCCGGTCGAAGACGTTGGCGTAGCGGAACACGGTCTCGATGCGGATCTCCTTCGCGGCGATCGACGATACGTCCATCCGGACGGGCTCGACCGGCATGCCGATCAGCACGAGGCACCCGCCGGGGCGCAGCAGCTTCTCTATGCCGTCATAGGCCTTGGGGGCGCCGCTCGCCTCGAACACCACGTCGGCGCCCCAGCCGTCCGTCGCGGCCGCGACGGCGGCCTCGAGCGATGCCGCGCGGATGTCGACGGTCGAGATGCCGGGGTAGCGGGCCGCGATGGCGAGTTTCTCGGCCATGAGGTCGGAGACCAGCACCCGCGAGCAGCCGCCCGCCAGGGCCGCCAGGGCCGTGACGATGCCGATCGGGCCCGCGCCCGTCACAACGGCCGTGTCGCCGGGCTGGATCTTCGCCTTCACGGCCGCCTGCAGCCCCACCGCGAAGGGCTCCACCATGGCGGCCTCGGCGAACGACACCGCGTCCGGCAGCCGGTACGTGAAGGCCGCGGGATGCACGACCTCGGGGACGAGGACGCCATGGACGGGCGGCGTCGCCCAGAACACGACGCTCGGGTCGACGTTGTAGAGGCCGAGCTTGGAGGCGCGCGACGACAGGTCGGGCACGCCGGGCTCCATGCAGACGCGGTCGCCGACACGGAAGTTCGTCACGGCCGCGCCGACTTCGACGACGGTGCCGGCGGCCTCGTGGCCCAGCACCATCGGGGCGTCCACCACGAAGGAGCCGATGCGGCCGTGCGTGTAGTAATGGACGTCGCTGCCGCAGACCCCCACGGTGTGGATCTTGATCCTGACGTCGCCGGGGCCGACGGCGAGCGGCAGGTCGATGTCGCGCAGGGCCAGCTCGTGCTGGCGTTCGAGGACGAGGGCGCGCATGGGTCCGCTCCTTTTCAGTTGATGAGGAAGCCGCCGTCGACCGGCAGGTCGATGCCGTTCACCATGGCGGCCTCGTCGGACAGCAGGTAGGCGATGGCCGAGGCCACCTCGTCGGGCTGGACGAAGCGGCCCATCGGGATGCGGTCGAGCATGGGGCCGGATTTGGCCGGGTCGCTCCAGGCCTTCTCGGCCATGGGGGTCAGCGTCACGACGGGATGGACGCCGTTGACCCTGATGCCCCGCCGGCCGAGTTCGTTGGCCATGACGCGCGTCAGGCCGTCGAGCGCGCCCTTCGAGGCGCAATAGGCGGCATGGTTGGCGAAGCCGATGAAGGACGCGACGCTCGACACGTTGACGACCGCGCCCCTGGCGCCGCGCTCGATGACGCTGCGGGCATAGTCCTGCGCCACGATCATCGGGGCGCGGCAGTTGACCGCCATGATGGTGTCGAAGGTCTCGACCGAGAGGTCGAGGAAGCCGTCGAGTTCGGTCGTGCCCGCGCAATTGACCAGGAGGTCGACCGGCAGGGCGGCCCGCGCGGCGGCGCGGGTGGCGTCGGCGTCGGCGAGGTCGACCGCGAGGGTGCGGCAGCCGATCTCGGCCGCGAGGCTCTCGAGGTCGGCGGCGGAGCGGCTCAGCGCCACGACGGCGGCGCCGCGGCGGGCGAGCAGCGTCGCGGTCGCCCGCCCGATCCCCTTGCCGGCCCCTGTCACCAGGACCGACCGTCCCGCGAAGCTCATCATCGTCCCGTCTCCGTCCCTCAGATCGCCTGTCCGGCCGCGTCGAACACATAGGCCTGGGCGGGATCGAACCCCACCGAGAAGCCCTCGCCCTTGCGCAGCATCCGGCGCCCCGGCGCCTGGAGGCTCAGCGTCTCGCCCGCCCGCGTCTGGCCGTGGATGATGGTGCTGCCGCCGAGGCTCTCCGACAGGTCGGCCGTGAGGTCGATCCGGTCGGGACCACCGTCGAGGACGAGGTGCTCCGGCCGGAGGCCGAGCACGATCTCGGCGCCGGGGGCCACGTCCACCCCGTTCCGGCGGGGGCCGGCGATGCGCAGCGGGGCGGCCAGGGACGGATGGGTGATCTCGATCGCGTCGGCGTCCCGGCGGCCGAGGCGGCCCCGCAGGAAATTCATCTTGGGCGAGCCGATGAACCCCGCCACGAAGGTGTTGGCGGGGCGGTCGTAGAGGTCCTGCGGCGAGCCGATCTGCTCGACCACGCCGCCGCGCAGCACGACGATCCGGTCGGCGAGCGTCATGGCCTCGACCTGGTCGTGCGTGACGTAGACCATGGTGACGCCGAGCTCGCGGTGCAGCCGGGCGATCTCGACCCGCATCTGGGCGCGCAGCTCGGCATCGAGGTTCGACAGCGGCTCGTCGAAGAGGAACAGCTTCGGGTGGCGCACGATGGCGCGGCCGATCGCGACGCGCTGGCGCTGGCCGCCGGAGAGCTGGCGGGGCCGGCGGTCGAGCAGCGGCTCCATCTGCAGGATGCGGGCGGCCTCCGCCACCTGGCGGGCGATCTCGGGCTTGGGGACCTTCGACATCTTGAGCCCGAAGGCGATGTTGTCGCGCACGCTCATGTGGGGGAACAGCGCGTAGGACTGGAACACCATCGACACCTGGCGCTTCGCCGGCTCGGTGTGGGTGACCTGCGCCCCGTCGATGAAGACGTCGCCGCCCGACACCTCCTCGAGCCCCGCGATCATGCGCAGCAGCGTGGACTTGCCGCATCCGGAAGGGCCGACGAAGACCACGAACTCGCCCTTCTCGGCCGTGATGTCGACGCCCCGGATGACGCTGACGGTGCCGAACCGCTTCTCGATGCCCTGGAGCCGCAGGTAACTCATCGTGCCGTCCGGGGGAGAGGGGAGGAGGTCAAGAGGTTCAAGCGGCGTGTCGGACGGGCCACTGCCCTTCGCCGCTCATCCCCGCGCAGGCGGGGATCCAGCGCGGGGAGGCGGCCGAAGGCCGACACGATGCCCTCGCGTGGCGCCCGCCGCACGGTGCCAAGAACGGTGCCAAGACAAGGGCGGCCTCCGGCCGAACACTTCTGCGCTGGGTCCCCGCCTTCGCGGGGACGAGCGGATAGCGTCGATCGTCTCACTTCGTGGCCCCCATGGTCAGGCCGCGCACCATGTGGCGCGAGACGAGCAGCGCGAAGATCGTGACGGGCAGAACGATGACGGTGCCGGTCGCCATGATCTTGCCCCAGGGCAGTTCGTAGCCCGACATGAAGCTCGTCGCCACGACGGGCGCGGTCTGCACGTCGCGGCGCGTCAGCACGAGGGCGTAGAGCAGCTCGTTCCAGGAGAAGATGAAGCCGAAGATGGCCGACACCGCGATGCCGGGCAGGCCGAGCGGCAGGTAGATGCGCCAGAAGATGTCGAACTGTGTCGCGCCTTCGAGCCGCGCCGCCTCCTCGAGCTCCTTCGGGATCGAGCGGAACTGGTCCGTGGCGATCCACACCACGAGCGGCAGGATGAAGGTGATGTAGACCAGGATCAGCACGAGGTAGGTGTCGAGCAGGCCGAGGTTGCGGGCCAGGATGTAGATCGGCAGGGCCAGGACGATGGGGCTGATGAAGCGGTTCGAGATGAACCAGAACCACAGGTCCTGCTTGCCGCGGAAGTCGTAGCGGGCGAGCGCGAAGGCGGCCGGCGTGCCGAGCGCCACCGAGAGCGCGGTCGAGCCCAGCGCCACGATGAGCGAGTTCACCACGGCGTCGACGACCTTCTGGTCGGCGAAGACGTCGGCGTAATTGGCGAGCGTCGGGCTGAACAGCCAGACGGGCGGCGACGCCAGGAGGTCGGCCTGCGTCTTGAAGGACGACGACACCATCCAGTAGAACGGGAAGACCGTGGCGGCGAAGACGAGCAGCAGGCCGCCGCCGTGCAGCAGGCGACCGAGGGCGCGCGACGGCATCACTCGATCTCCCGGTAGAAGAAGCGGATGTAGAGCCGCGCCAGCACGACCGTGATGACGAGCAGCAGCAGCGCCTGGGCCGAGGCGACGCCGAGGTCGAAGACCCGGAAGCCGACGCGCTGGATGTAGATCGAGATGAGGTCGGTGGCGGCGCCCGGCCCCCCGCGCGTCATGGTGAAGACCACGTCGAAGAGCTTCAGCACGTCGGCCGAGCGCAGGATCAGCATGGCGGTGAAGCCGGGCAGGAGGTAGGGCAGCTGCACCTCGCGCAGCAGCGCCCATTTGCTCGTGGTCTCGAGCCGGGCCGCCTCCTCGATCTCGACCGGCACCATCGACAGGCCGGACAGGAAGATCAGGGCGCAGAACGGCGTCCACTGCCAGATGTCGGTGATGCAGATGGCCGCGAAGGCGCCGTGCACGTCGCCGAGCCAGTCGAAGGGCTGGAAGCCGAAGAGCCCGATGAGGCTGTTGGCGACGCCGAAGTCGCGGTTGAAGATCAGCCGCCCGAGCAGCCCCACCACCGCATAGGTGGTGGCGAGCGGCACCACGAGGGCGACGCGGGTCAGGGCGCGCAGGGCGTCGAGGCCCGGCCGGTGCAGCAGCAGCGCCACGCCGAGCCCGAAGGCGATCTCGAATGGCAGCGCGACGCAGAAGAACGAGGCGGTGCGGCCGAGCGTCTCCCAGAACGTCGGGTCGGTGAGGACCGTCGCGTAATTGGCGAGGCCCACGAAGGGGAAGCCGTCGCGCGTGCGGGTGAGGTTGTACTGGCGCAGCGAGGTGACGAGGGCGAACAGCGTCGGGTAGATGCCGATGGCGAACAGCGCCACCACGGCGGGCGCCAGGAACCACAGGGGCGTGTATCGGCCGTAGCCGAGGTTGCGGCGGGCTGGGATCGGGGCGGTGCTGTCTGTCACGCTGGGTCCGGGACTGGTTCGGCAGTGGCCGGGGGTGGAGAGGCGATCGGTCGGCGTCGCGCCCGGTCCGCCCCCTCCACCACCCTCCGGGCGGTGGAGGGGGCGGAAGGGCGCCGGCCGTCGGGCGAGCCCGGGTCAGGTCACTCCAGCAGCTTCTTCTTGCCGTCGTAATAGCCTTCCTTCTGCAGCACGGCCTCCATGCGGGTGCCGATGTCCTTCGAACCCTCTTCGACCGACACCTCGCCGAGCATCATCTTGGAGCCGAACTCGGCCACGATCTCCGAGATGGCGGGCCAGGCCGGGAAGCGCGGGCGGAACTCCGGCACGCCGTGCTGCCAGGAGGCCACCATGGGCTCGACGAACTTGTAGGAGGCCTTGATGGCCGGGTCGTCGTAGACGGCGGAGCGCCCCGACACGCCGCCGGCCTCGACATAGGGCTTGGCGATGGCCTCGGAGGTGGCCCATTGGATGAAGATCCAGGCCGCCTTCTGCTCCTTCTCGGGCGCCTGGGAGGCGACCGCGAGCGAGAAGCCGCCGAGCGCCGGCAGCCGCCCGGCCGGGCCGGCCGGCTCGGGCGCCACGGCGAGGCAGTCGCCGAGCTTCGACGTCTTCGGGTCCGTCAGCGTCGAGTAGAAGGCCGACCATTCCGTGATCATCGCCACCTGTCCCTGGGCCAGGCCGTTGACGGCCTCGGCGTGGTCCCAGCTGACGATGCCGGGCGGCATGTCCTTCATCAGCGCCTGCCGGTCCTTCAGGCCCTTCTGGCTGTCGGCGCTGAGCAGGTTCGAGTGGAAGCTCTTGTCGAGCAACGAGCCGCCGAAGGGCCACAGGAAGCGCATGAAGCTGTCGGCCGACTGCGTCTCGCCGCGCAGCGACTGCAGCGCGTAGCCGTATTGCTTCTTGGCCGGGTCGGTGAGCTTGGGCGCGTAGTCGTTCATCAGCGCGTCCCAGGTCTCGGGCGGCTTGTCGAAGCCGGCGTCCTTGAGCATGCACTTGTTGTAGAACAGCAGGCCGGAGTAATTGTCGAACGGCAGCCCGTAGGTCTTGCCGCCCCAGCTCCCGAAGGCGTCGAGCAGCAGCGGGAAGAACCCCTTGAGGTTCAGGTTCGGATCGGTGATCGCGGCGTCGTCCTTGAACTTGTCGATCGGCTGGATCCAGCCGTTCTCGGCGTATTCGCCGATCCACACGAGGTCGACCAGCGCGATCGAGAGGTCGCCCTGGCCGTTGAAGTTGAGCACCTCCTTCTCGCGGGTGTTCTCGTAGGGGACGATCTCGTAGTTGATCTTGATGCCGGTCTGCTTCTCGAATTCGGGCAGGAGCTTGATGATGGCGCGGTAGCCGGGCCGGTCGAGGAAGATGACGTGGAGCTCGGTGCCCTTGTAGGGCGCGGCCGCCTTGGCGATGTCCCAGGCCTCGGCCCGGGCGGCTCCGGGCCCCAGCGTGGCAGCCGCGAGGGTGAGCGCCAGGGCGCTGACGGTGTCTCGGAAAAGCTTCATGATGGACCCTCCCACGATCGATCTGTTGCACGTCGATCTCACACTCAGTCTAGGCGGCGCGGCGATGCGGTCTAGTGGTCGTCAAGCGTCGAACCCATGATGTTTTGCATGGTGCAGCGCAACAATAGGTGTTCTCTGCTCGGCCGGTCGCAAAAGAGTATCAGGGCTGGTCGTCCGACATCGACGAGAGGCGCCTGTTGCGGGCGAGCCGACGGTAGACCGAGGGCGTCAGCCCGCGGTGCAGGCGGAAGACCCGGTTGAAGTTGGACATGTTGGCGTAGCCCACCTCGAAACACACGTCCGTGATCGGCAACGCGGTCTCCGACAGGAGCTTGCAGGCCCGGCCGATCCGCAGCCGCGCCACGAAGCCCGTGAAACTGTCGCCGCTGTTCTTCTTGAAGAAGCGCGAGCAGGCCCATTCGCTCAAGTTCATGTGCTGGGCGAGGTCGCTGAGGTGGATGTCGCGCCTGAAGTTCTCGACCACGAAGGCCAGGGCCCGGGCGGTGGCGTCGAGGCTCCGGTCGTCGGTGACCGGGGCGAAATGCTCGGACGACAGGACCTGGCGTTCGTGGCCCGAGGCCAGCACCCGCAGCAGGCGGAGGAACAGGGTGAGCCGGTCGAGCCCGTCGGCGCGGCCCATGGCCTCCATGAGGTCGGCGGCGCGGCGCCGCGTCTCGCCGTGGAAGGCGATCCCGCGTCTCGCCTCGCCGAGCAGCCGATCGATCTCGGCCATCTCGGGCAGCACGGCGGCGGCCTGGCGCAGCCGGTCGGGGTGGAACTGCACCACGATGTCGCGGCCCTGGATGATCTCGCCGCGCGCCGTGGGCGTCACCCAGTCGTGCGGCAGGCCGCCGCCGACGATCGCCAGGTACCCGGGCTCGAAGGCGCCGATGTGGTCGCCCACGAGCGCCACGCCCGAGGCGTTGCGGACGAGGTGGATCTCGATCTCGGGGTGCACGTTCCAGACGTTGCGCTCCCAGGGGTAGTCGTCGCAGCGCCATAGGAACGTCTCGGCCTCGCCCGTCACGACGTGCTCGAAGACCGGCGTGTCGGAGACGCGCCGGTTCGCCCCGGGGCGCCCTCGTGCCCCCGTCGCGGGCTGCGGCACGGCGGCGCCCATTCAGGCGGGGCCGGCCGCCGCCGAGCCGCCGGCGCCCTGCCGGTCGGCGCCGTCCCGCGGCGTCGACGATCGCGCCACGTCGTCGACGCCGTCGAGGTCGGGCGCCTGGCCGTAGCTCATGTTCTTCATCTGCCGGAGCACGCGGTCCATCTCGGCGTCGGGCAGGATCGGCGGTTCGCCGAGGGTGAGCGCCTGGACGTAGAGGCGCGAGATCGTCTCGACCTCGATGCCGAGCGCCAGCGCCGCATCGAGCGTCCGGCCGAGCGAGATCTGCCCGTGCTGGCCGAGCAGGCAGGCGAGGCGGTCCTGCAGCGCCTCGAGCGCGTTGTCGGACAGCGCCTGCGTGCCGAAGGTGGCGTAGGGGGCGCAGCGGATCGTCGTGCCGCCCGCCACCCCGGTCATGTAGTGGAAGCTCGGGATGGTCT
Source organism: Lichenihabitans sp. (assembly GCA_965214345.1). Lineage (GTDB taxonomy): Bacteria > Pseudomonadota > Alphaproteobacteria > Rhizobiales > Beijerinckiaceae > Lichenihabitans. The sequence continues at coordinate 113,274 of CBDCBJ010000007.1, forward strand.
TGTGGTGGCAGGCCAGCGTCGTCGCATAGACCGAGTGGCAGTGCAGCACGACGTCGATGTCCCGCCGCGAGGCGAGGATGTCGCGGTGGAAGCGCCACTCGGACGACGGCCGGCGCCGCCCCTCGTAGCTGCCGTCGAAGCTCATCCGCACGAGGTCCTCGGGCTCCATCGCGTCGTAGGGCAGGGAGGTCGGGGTGACGAGGAAGCCGTCGCCGTCCCGCAGCGAGATGTTGCCGGCCGTGCCCTGGTTGATGCCGCTCGCGTTCATGCGGCGGCAGGTGTCCACCATGGCGCGGCGTTGCGCGAGGTCGTCGAGGCTCATGGTCGTCTCCGGGAGAGGGCCGCGGACCGCCAGCGGTCGCGATAGGCGTCGAGGGTGTCGAGACGGAGCGCGGGCGGCGGCGACAGCGCGAGCCGCGCGGGCTCGGTCCGGGTCTCGTGGCCCGCCAGCAGCGCCGCCCCCTTGGCGACGCCGTGCGAATCGAGGTTGACGAGCACGCGCCGCTCCGGACGGAGGGCCGCCACGAGGGCGCCGAACAGCGGTTCGCGCACGAAAGGCCCGTCGAGCACGATCGTGGCGGGGCTGAGCCCGTCGAGGCAGCGGTCGGTCAGCAGCGCGGCGGTCAGCACCGCCAGGGTGAAGCGCGCGTCGGCGGCGTCGGCGAGCGGCCCGCACAGCGCGCCCCGCCCGGCCGTGCCCGGGAACAGGCCGTCGTCGTCGCCGAAGGATGGCAGCGCCATCGTGCCGGTCTCGACGAGGCGCGCCAGGACCTCGGCCGAGGCCGGTCCCGTGGCGCCGCCCGCCACGGCGCCGAACTCCCGGCCCCCCATGGTGAGGACGCCCGGCAACGGGCGTCCCCTCGTGTCGGCGCAGCAGCAGAGCCCCGGCCGTTCGACGTCGAGGTCGGGGCCGGGCCGGTCGCTGAGGGCGACGATCCAGGTGCCGGTCGACACCAGGGTCATCCCGTCGAGGCCCGCCGCCTGGTAGTGGTAGAGGTTGGCCGAGGAGTCGTGGATGCCGTTGACGATCCGCACGGCGGCCGGGAGGCCCGTCCGCGCCGCCACCCCCGGCGTGATCGGCCCGAGCGTCGCCCAGGCGGGCCGGAGCGGCGGCAGGAGCCGCTCCCAATTCTGTCGGGCGACGAGCCCGGCCGGCCGGGCATCGGCGGCGCACCACAGGCCCGACTGCGCGGCGAGGCTCGTGACCTCCGAGGCCAGGACGCCGGACAGCCGCCACGCCCAATATTGCGGGACCGCCAGGCAGGCCCGGGCGCGGGCGAAGAGCGCCGGCCAGGCCCGCTCGACCCACATCATCTGCCGCGCCAGATGCGCGCTGCCAAGCATGACGGCGCTGCCGCGCTCGCGGAACGAGCCCGCCGCGGCCGCATAGGCGGCGGTCACCTCCGGCGGCGCGGGCTGCTCGTAGTCCATCATCGGCACCACGGGCCCGTCGCCGTCGACCAGCACTCCGCCCGACCCGTGGCCCGACGCCACGACGGCGCCGATGTCGTGGCGTCGGCCGAGCGCCGCCAGGCCGTCGAGCAGCCAGTCCTCGATGGCGGCGAGGTCGTGGTGGCGGTACGGCGGCCCGGGCAGGACGGGGTTGGGCCGCGACAGGCTCTCGCCGAGCCGGCCGTCGGGCGCCGCCATCGTCAGCTTGACGTTGGTCTTGCCGACGTCGAAGACCGCGACCGCGCTCACCGGCGCGCGGCCCGCAGGGAAAGCCGCAGCGTCTGCACGGTCATCACGCCGATCAGCACGAGCCCCCAGATCGCGGCGGTGAGATAGGGGCTCAGCCCGTATTGGTTGAAGCCCGACGAGATCACCTGCAGCACCGCCAGCGCCAGCATGAGCCCGCCGACCGTGCCGAAGCCGCCGAAGGGGTCGACGCCCCCGAGCACGGCCGCGAGGATCGTGACGAGCAGGTAGGATTGCGCGTAGTCGGCGCTGGCCGAGTTGAAGATCGCCAGCGACACCAGGGCGGCGGCGAAGCAGGTGAGGCTCGACATCGTGTAGACGCCCACGAGCACGCAACGCGTGTCGATGGCGGAGTAGCGGGCCGCCTCGATGTTCGAGCCGATCATCATGCAGGAGATGCCGAACGGCGTCCGCCGGAGGATCGTGCCCGTGACGGCCGCGGCGGCGACGAGCACCAGGAAGGCGACCGGCACGCCGAGGACGGACGCGTTGCCGGCGCTCGCAAAGGCCTGCGGCAGGCCCGAGATCGCCTCGCCGCGGGTGAGGTAGACGCTGACGCCGTCGATCAGCGACTTCGTGCCGAGCGTCACCAGGATGGGGTGCACCCCCGTGTAGGCGACGAGCGCGCCGGTGACGAGGCCGATGACGAGGCAGAGCAGGAGGCCGGCCAGCAGCGCCAGGAGCACCACGCCCGCCACGGCCGCGGGGGGCGAGGCCGGGGTCAGCATCCCGCGCATGACGAAGGCCATCAGCAGCGCCGCCTGGTTGGCGGTGGCGATGATGGCGAGGTTCAGCCCGCCCGTGACGAGCGGCACCATCATGGCGAGCGAGAGCAGCCCCAGCAGCGGGAGCTGGAGCATGAAGGACTGCAGCGTGCCGAGGCTCGCGAAGCCGGGGATCAGCGCCGAGAAGCCCGCCACCAGGATGACCAGGAGGGCGAACAGCCCCGAAGTGCCGCCCGGGGCGCCGCCGCGCAGCCGGGCCACCAGGCCCGCGAGGCTCGCGTCGGGGCCGATCGACGGCTGGACGTCAGCCACGCGCGCCCTCCTGGCTCGGGTTGCGGTGGCGGCGGCGCTTGCGGGCGCTCAGCACCGTGACGGCGGTCGAGAGCAGGATCGTCAGGCCGATGACGATCTGGAAGAAGTAGGACGAGATGCCGAGCAGGTTGAGGCCGTTCTGCAGCACCGCGAGGAGCACGACGCCGAGCAGCACGCCCGGCACGGTGCCGACGCCGCCCGACAGGCTGGCGCCCCCGAGCACCGCCGCGGAGAGCACCGACAGCTCCGAGCCGTAGAGCGCGTTCGGCACGCTCTCGCCGACGCGGTGGGCCTGGAGCAGCCCGCCCGCCGCCGCCATGAAGCCGAGGAACCCGTAGGCGATGAAGTGCAGGCGCCCGATGTCGGCGCCGATGCGCCGCGCCGCCTCGGGGTTGCCCCCCATGGCGTAGAGCTGCCGCCCGACGCTGGTGCGCGCCATCATCAGCCAGGTCAGCAGCGCCGCGGCGAACATCAGCACGATCGGCAGCGTCACGCGGGTGAGGTTCCCCGCCGCGTCCTCGGTCTGCCAGAAGACGATCCGCCCGCTCCACCAGTCGGGCAGGTCGTAGATCGACACGCCGCCGGAGAGGTACATGAGGAGCGAGAAGGTCACGCTCATCGTGGCGATCGTGGCGATGATCGAGGTGATGCGGACGAAGTGGATGAGGGCCGCGTTGACGCAGCCCAGCGCCGTGCCGACCGCGAGGCCGACCCCGAGCGAGACCGGCGCGGGCCACCCGGCGCGGGTGGCGCAGAGCACCGCCACGTATTGCGCCACCGACGCCGTCGCGGCGAAGGAGATGTCGATGCCGCCCGAGACCAGCACGACGAAGAGGCCCATCGCCATGATGGCCTGGACCGAATAGGTCTCGAGCAGGTCGACGAGGTTGGCGAGGCTGAGGAAGCCCGGCGCCGCCGCCCCGAAGCCCGCGCCGATCACCAGGATCACGGCGAGGAGCCAGGCCTCGGGCCGGCGCTGCAGGCGCGCGAAGCGGGATGGCCTGGACCGATCCAGGCGATCCCGCTTGCCTTGTCTCTGGGGGTGAGCAGGTCTGCGTCGGTCGACCGCCGCAGACCCGCTTGGCCGCTCACGCATAGATGCGCTCCTCGAGGGCGTGTTCGGTGATGCGGCCCGGGACCGCCTCCTCGACGATGCGGCCGGCGCGCATGTGGAGCACGCGGTCGCAGGTGGCGAAGATCTCGAGCACCTCGTCGGAGATGACGATGACGCCGACCCCGTCGCGCGCGAGCTCGGCCACCACGGCGTAGATCCCGGCCTTGTTCTTGATGTCGACCCCGACCGTGGGACTGTCGAGGATCAGCACCTTCGGGTGGGCGGCGAGCCATTTGGCGAGGACGACCCGCTGCTGGTTGCCGCCCGACAGCGTGCCGACCGGCCGGTCCGGGCCCGCCACCTTGATGGCGAGCCGCTTCACCCAATCCGCCGCGATCTGGCGGCGCCGGCCGTGGGGAATCAGGCCGAGCCGGCCGCGCAGGTCCCGCAGCACCGCCAGCACCACGTTGTCGGCGATCGACTGTTTCAGGATCACGCCGAGGCCGAGCCGGTCCTCAGACACATAGGCGATGCCGGCCTTCACGGCGTCGCGGTTCGAGGCGAGGTGGAGGCGCGTGCCCTCGAGCGCGATCGTGCCGCGCTCGGGCCGCGTCATGCCGAAGAGCGTCAGGGCGAGTTCGGTGCGGCCGGCGCCGAGCAGGCCCGTGATGCCCAGCACCTCGCCGCGCCGCAGCGTGAAGCCGACGTCGGCGTATTCGCCCTCCCGCGTCAGGCCGGCGACCTCGAGCAGGGGCGGCGCCGCGCTCATGTCCCGCGCCACGATTGTGTGGCCGATGTCGAGCCCCGTCATCAGGTTGGCGATGCGGCGCTGGTCGACGGCGGCCACCGGGTAGGTGCCGACCACGCGGCCGTCCCGCATGACCGTCACGCGTTCGGCGGTCTCCACCACCTCGTCGAGGCGGTGCGAGACGAAGACGACCGCGATGCCGTCGGCCTTCAGCCGCGCCACGATGGCGAGCAGGCTCCGCACCTCGGCGCGGGTGAGCGAGGCGGTCGGCTCGTCCATGAAGATGAGCTTCGCCGCGGCGGCGAGGCCGCGGCAGATGGCGACGATCTGCCGTTCGGCGACGGACAGGTCGCCCAGGAGCGCGTCGGGGTCGAGGCGGAAGCCGAGGCGGTCCAGCATCCGCTCGGCCAGCGCCCGCATCGGCCCGGTCCGGACCGGCCGCAGGAGCCCGGCGAGGTGGTGCTCGACCGCGATGTTCTCGGCGACCGACAGGTTCGGGAACAGCGACAGGTCCTGGAAGATCACCTGGATCCCGAGCGCGTGGGCCCGCGCGGGCGTCAGCGGCAGCACCGGCCGCCCCGCGATCTCGACGGTGCCGGCCGAGGGGGCGTGGACCCCCGCGACCGTCTTGATCAGGGTGGACTTCCCGCAGCCGTTCTCGCCCACGAGGCAATGCACCTCGCCCGGACGGACGTCCCAATCGACCCCGTCGAGCGCCAGCACGCCGCCGAAGCGCTTCGAGACGCCGGTGAGCCGGAGAAAGGGGACGGGATCGGTCATGGGACGCCGACGCGATGGAGACCTGGGAGGATGCCCTTCTCCCGCGGCGCGGGAGAAGGACGCAACGTCAGAGGCCGAGCGCCACGAGGCGGCCGATGTTGGCCTTGTCGAGCGACTCGAGCTTCTGCGCCTGGATGAGGCGCTTGTCGGGGAACACCCTCACGGCGCCGACCTCGACGAGCTCCATCCCGTCCTTCGGCTCCTCGCCGGAGGCGAGCATCTTGGCGAGCTGGACGAAGATCTGCCCGGCCGTCATCGGGTTCCAGATGAAGCCGCCGCGGATCGTGTCGTTCATCACGTATTTCTGGCCCTGGCCGGGCGAGAAGCCGCCGACGAGCGCGACCGTCTTGGCCTTGCCGCGGTCGTCGAGGACCTTGGCGGCGCCGATCGGACCCTGCGACCCGAAGGTCAGGATGCCCTTGAGGTCCGGATGGGCGCGGAGCTGGTCCTGCGTGACCTTGATGCTCTCGTCGAGGCTCTCGGCGCAGCCGAAGCGGTCGCCCAGCATCTCCATCTTGGGGTACTTCTGCTTCTGGTACGCGATGGCGGCGTCGGCCCAGGCGTTGTGGAGCGGCACCGTCAACGAGCCCACGAAGACGATGTACTTGCCCTCCTGGCCCATGTTCTCGGCGAGCAGGTCCATGTGCTTCTCGCCGTAGGCCTGCACGGTGGTGAGTTCGAAGTCCCAGTCGTTGTTCTGCTGGTCGGGCCCCTCGTGGGAGATCACCTTGATGCCCGCCGCCTTGGCGCGGCCCAGCACCGGGGCGAGCGCCGCCGAATCGTTCGGCACCACGCCGATGACGTCGACCTTGCGGGCGATCAGGTCCTCGATGGCGCGGACCTGCTGGGCCGCGTCGGCCTGCGTCGGCCCCACCATCCAGGCGTTCGTGGCGTCGGCCTTGGCCTCCTTCTTGATGCCGGCGTCCATGGCGTTGAACCAGGGGATGCCGCCGATCTTCACCACGATGCCGGCCTGCGGCTCCTTGGTGTCGGCGAAGGCGGGCAGGCCGAAGGCGCCGGCCGCGAGGCCGCCGCCGATCGTGCCGATGAGATTGCGTCGCGTCAGGATCATGGTTTCCTCCCTCTGTGGTCAGGCGGCCGCTGTCTCGGGCCGTCCCGGTGTCCGCAGCGTCGAGCCGCGGATGGCGATCGCGCAGGCGAGGCGCGTTGTCGTCGGCGGGCCGTCGTCCCCGTCCATCCGCCGGACGAGCTGCCGCCACGCCGCCTCGGCGAGCGCCTCCACGGGCTGTCTCACGGCGGTGACGGGCGGCGACACGAGCCGCATCCATTCGGTCTCGTCGAAGCTCGCGAAGGCGATGTCGCGGCCGATCTTGAGGCCGAGGTCGACGAGGGTGCGGAAGGCCACGAGCGAACTCAGGTGGTCGAGCGTGAAGAGCGCATCCGGCCGCGGCCGGCGCGTCAGCCGGGCGCGGACCCTGTCGCGGATCCCGTCCGGGTCGAGTCCGCCCTCGAGCATGGCGAGCGCCATGCCGGCGCCGGCGCGGCGGGCGCCGTCCCACCGCTCGCGGACGTTGCTGATGGCGAGGCTCGACCCCACGACGAGCCCGTCGCGGCACCCCGCGGCGACGAGATGGGCCGCGATCGCCCCCGCCGCCTCGGCGTTGTCGACCGCGACGAGGTCGAAGCCCGGATCGTCGGGGATCCGGTCGGCGACGACGACCGGCGGCATCGCGCCGGGCGGCAGGCGTGCGGCGAGGCCGCCGTCGCAGGGGATGACGATGAGGCCCGACGGGCGCCAGGAGCGGATGGCGCGCAGCCGCTCCGCCTCCTCGGCGGGGTCGTTGGCCGAACTCACGACCAGGAGGTCGAGCCCGTCGCGCCGGGCCGCGCGCTCCAGCGTCGACACGAAGGCGCCGAACATCGGGTTCGACAGGTCCGGCACCACGACGCCGGCGAGCGCCCGTTTGCCGGAGCGCAGGCGGGACGCGTGGTTGTCGGCCGCGTAGCCGAGCGCCTCGGCGGCCTCGCGCACCCGGCGGGCGATGCCGGGCGAGACGCTCGGCTTGCCGTTCAGCGCGTTCGACACGGTCGCGGTCGAGACGCCGGCCGCCTCGGCCACCATCCTGATCGACACCACGTGCCCGAGCGCCGGCCAGCCCCGCATCTCGTCCCTCTCATGTCATAAAACGTTTTATCGAAAGCTAGATTTTTCCGAAAACCCTGTCAATCATCCCTGTGCCGCAGCTGTACTGCCGCATGTTGCATTGCAGCAGTATGGGTGCGCCGCAACGTGGCCCGAGACTGGAGATCGACGATGAACAAGCTGGGAGTGCACGCCTTCGTCTGGGAGCGGGGCTGGAGCCGGGACGAGGCCGCGCGCGCCATCGCCCGCACTGCGGCGGTCGGCTACGACCTCATCGAGGTCTCGACGCTGGAGCCGCGATCCGTCGACGTCGACTTCACCCGGCGCGAGCTCGAGAAGGCCGGCCTCGGCGCCACGTACTCGCTCGGGCTCGACGCCGAGAGCGACATCTCGGCCGACGACCGGGAGAAGGAGCGGCGCGGCCAGGCCAAGCTCGAGGACGCGGTCGCCATGGCGCGCGACATCGGCGCCACGCACATCGCCGGTATCCTCTATTCGGCCTTCCAGAAATACGCGGTGCCGACGACGGCCGAGGGCGTCAAGCGCTCCGTCGAGGTGCTGCAGCGGGTCGCCGCCACGGCGGCGAAGAGCGGCATCGTGCTCGGGCTCGAGGTCGTCAACCGCTACGAGACCAACGTGCTCAACACGGCATCCCAGGGGGTCGAGATGTGCCGGCGGGTCGGCGCGCCCAACGTCAAGGTCCACCTCGACGTCTACCACATGAACATCGAGGAATCCGACATCGCCCAGGCCATCCTGGCGACGGGCGAGCACCTCGGCTATTTCCACACGGGCGATTCACACCGCGGCTACATGGGCTCCGGCTCGATCGACCTCGCGGGGGTGTTCCGGGCGCTGGTGAAGGCGGACTACCGCGGCCCCATCACGTTCGAGTCGTTCTCGTCGCGGGTCGTCGGCCAGCCGCTGGAGGGCATCCTGGGCATCTGGCGCAACCTGTGGGAGGACGGCCAAGACCTGGCCGCCCACGCCCTGATGTACACGAAGGCGCAGATCAAGGCCGCCGAGGAGGCGCGGCGGCAGGCCGAGCGGAGCCGCCTGCCTTAGCGCCGGTCACCCGGAAGGGGTCGACGCTCCGCTCAGAGGCCCTGGCCGCCCGACACCTCGATCCGCTGCGCGTCGATCAGGCGGTCGAGCCTGGGAGCCGCGTCCGGGTGCCGTCGAAGGACCGGCTCACGCGGCCGTCTCACGCCGCCCGGTCCGCCTCCGTGCCGATCGCTTCCAGGCCCGCCGCCACCGCGTCGTCGATCCGCTCGAGCCAGGTGAACGACAGGGCGTCGCGCACGTCCTCGGGGATCTCGTCGTAGTCGCGCCGGTTGCGGGCCGGCAGCATGATCCGGGTGATGCCGGCCGCCGCCGCCGCCAGCACCTTCTCCTTGATGCCGCCGACCGGCAGGACGAGGCCCCGCAGCGACACCTCTCCCGTCATCGCGGTGTCGTGGCGCACGGGCCGCCCCGTCAGGAGCGACACCAGCGCCATCGTCATGGCGACGCCGGCGCTGGGCCCGTCCTTCGGGGTGGCGCCCGCCGGGACGTGGACGTGGATGTCGGCGCCCTCCAGCGCCTTCGGGTCGATGCCGAGCCGGGCCGAGCGGTCGCGCACGAGGCTGAGCGCGATCTGGGCCGATTCCTTCATCACGTCGCCGAGCTGGCCCGTCAGCATCAGCCCGCCGCGCCCCTGCGAGCGCGTCGCCTCGATGAACAGGATCTCGCCGCCGACCGGCGTCCAGGCGAGGCCCGTGGCGACGCCCGGCAGGCCGCTGCGCATGCCGACCTCGCTCTCGAACCGCGTCCCTCCGAGGATCGTCGCGAGATCCTCGGGCCGCACCGTCACGGCGCTCGCCGACTCCTCGGCGATCCGCACCGCCGCGTGGCGCAGCACGGCGCCGATCTCGCGCTCGAGGTTGCGCACGCCCGCTTCCCGCGTGTAGCCGCCGATGATCGCCTCGAGCGTGTCGTCGCCGACCTCGACCTGGCCCGGCTGCAGGCCGTTGGCGTCCATCTGCCGGCGGGCGAGATAGCGCCTGGCGATCTCCAGCTTCTCGGCCCGGGTGTAGCCGGCGAGCTGGATGATCTCCATGCGGTCGCGCAGCGGGCCCGGGATGGTGTCGAGCATGTTGGCGGTGGCGATGAAGACCACGCGCGACAGGTCGAAGGGCGTGGCGATGTAATTGTCCCGGAAGGTGCCGTTCTGCTCGGGGTCGAGCACTTCGAGCATGGCGGCCGACGGGTCGCCCTGGACGCCACGGCCCATCTTGTCGATCTCGTCGAGCATCATCACGCAGTTGCGGGCGCCGGCCTTGCGCAGGCCCTGGATGATATTGCCCGGCAGGGCGCCGATGTAGGTCGAGCGGTGGCCGCGGATCTCGGCCTCGTCGTGCACGCCGCCGAGGCTGACCCGGACGAAGGGCCGGCCCATGGCGCGGGCGATCGACTGGCCGAGCGAGGTCTTGCCGACGCCGGGCGGCCCGGCGAAGCACAGGATCGGCGCCTTGCCGTTGGGGGCGAGCTTCCTGACCGCGAGATACTCGACGACGCGGCTCTTGATCTTGGCCAAGCCGAAATGGTCCTCGTCGAGCACGCGGCGCGCCGCCGCGATGTCGATCGGCGGCTCCTCCGAGAGAGCCCACGGCAGCTCCACCATCCAGTCGAGGTGGTTGCGGATCATCCCCGACTCGGGCGAGGCATCCGAGCTGCGCTCGTAGCGGCGCAGCTCCTTGCGCGCCGTCGCATCGGCCTCGGGCGGCATCTTCGCCTTCGCGATGGCGGCCGCGAGGTCGGCCACCTCCTGGGCGCGGCCGGCATCGCCTTCGCCGAGCTGCCGCTGGATGGCCGCCATCTGCTCGCGCAGCACGGCCTCTTTCTGGCGGTCGTCGAAGGTGGCCTTGGTCTGGCGGCCGATCTCGGCCGTCAGGCGCAGCACTTCGAGGCGGTGGGCCAGGATCGCCGTCACCTTGTCGATGCGCGCCACAGGGTCGATGGTCTCGATCAGCTCCTGCTTCCGGTCGGCCTCGAAGTCGAGGTAGGCGGCGACGAGGTCGGTCAGCTGCGAGGGGCTGACCGCGCCCTGGACGGCGCCGACGAGGTCGGAGGGCGCCTGCGGCAGGAGCTCGAGGGCCTCGAGCGCCATCCGCTTCAGGTTGATGAAGCGCGCCTCGATGTCGGGCGAGCGCTGCTCGGGCTCGACCACGAGCCTCACGCGCGCCCGGAAGAAGGGCTGCTCGTGCAGGAAGTCCTCGACCTGGAAGCGGGACTCGCCCTGCACCACGACGTGGTGCTGGCCGTCCGGCGTCGAGATGTAGCGCAGCACGTTGGCGACGGTGCCGAAGGAGTGGAAGTCGCCCGCCGAGGGCTCCTGCTTGGTCGGGTCCCGCTGCATGAGCACGCCGATCTGCTTCTCCTCGCGCACCGCCTGCTGGGCGGCCGCGATCGAGAGGCTGCGGCCGAGCGCGATGGGGAACACCGTGCCGGGGAACAGCACCATGTCGCGCACCGGGAGGATGATCAGCGTGTCGCTCGACGGCTCGGCCGCGGGGCGCGACGCCTCGACGCCGGGCGACGCCGCCGCGACCTCGAAGACGGCGGCCGGAGGGGCTTCGGCCGACCGCTCCTCTGCGGCGGGCAGGGCGGCTCGATCTCTGTCGTTCATGGTGTCAGGCCTTGTGCAGGCTGATCAGCAGGCAGCCGTCACGCGCGTCGCGGCGCACGCCGTCGTAGCGGCCGGGCGGGATCGGGATGCGGCGTTCGAAGCGCCCCATCGGCAGCTCCAGCCGATGGATCACGGCGGTCTGGAGTTCAGGCGGCAGGGTGCGCCGGCCCGACACGAGGACGCTCTCGCCTTCCAGCGAGGCCTCGACCGCCTCGGGCGCGACCCCGGGGAGCGACACGAGGATCAGCACGGCCGTCTCGGTCTCGATCACGTCGACGGCGGGCGTCCAGGCCGCGGCCCGGGAGGGCCGGCGGGGGGAGGCCTGAGCCGGCCCCCGCTCGGGCGGGCGCTGGGACGGTTCGGCGCGGCCCTGCGCGCGCTCGGCGCGCGCCAGGATGGCCACCGCCTCGGCCCACATCCAGTCCTGGGGATCGTGTCTCGGCATCGGTCTCGTGTCCGTCTGGGTCCGGGCTCGGCCCGGTGGTGCTTGGCGCGTGTCGGGCCGTCGCTGACCGACGCCGGCTTGGACAGCCTGGAGGGCCGGTCGCCGGCTCAGCGGGCCTGCTGGATGGCGGAGAGCAGCCAGGGCCCGCCCCGGTCGCGCCGGAACGTCCAGAGCTCGTTGCTCTCGACCGGCCGCGTCGGGTCGCCGGCGACGACCCGGCCGGTGGCCCGGTCGACCGTGACGTCGCGCAGCCCGAAGCGCATCGCCACCGTGGCATAATCGGTCGGGCCCTCACGCCAGGACTCCGCCAGGTCGCCCTGGAGCAGGCGCGGTTCGGTCACGTCGTTGCGGACGCCGCGGGCGCGGTTCGCCCCGATGTCGCGGTCGAACGTCCGCAGCATCTCGGGGGTGACCATCCGGCCGAGCGCCGCCATGTCCTCGCGGCCGTAGGCGGTCTGCACGTCGACGAGCGCGGCCTCGAAGGCGTCGAAGTCCTGCGGCGTGATGGCGACCGGCGGGGTGCCGGCCCGCTGGCTGAGCCCCGATCCGTAGCCCGGCACCGGGCCGCCGGGGGCCGGACCGGTGCGGAACATCGGCCCTCCGGCGAGTCCCGGCGTGCGGCCGCGCAGCGCCCGCAGCGCGAACCAGACGAGCCCGCCGATGAGCAGCAGCGGCAGCAGCCCGACGCCATGGCCGCCCAGGAGGCCGAAGAGGCCCGCACCGAGGAGCCCCGCCGCCAGGCCCGAGCCGAAACCGAAGCCGCGCGACGGCGCGCCGCCCGTCATCGTGCCGCCGGGCTGGGGTGTCTCGCTGCGCTGGATGGGCGCCGCGCCGCCCGGCGCCGTCCGGGTGAAGCCGGGGGCCGAGAAGGTCCGGGTCCCCCGCGAGCCGAACGAGAAGCCCGCCCCGGCCTTGGCGTCGGCGCCCGTGCTGCCGAGCGGCAGCATCACGGTCAGAGCCAGAAGGAGCGCGACGGCGTGGACGGAGCGGCGGAGGATGGAGGTGGCGGTCGACATGGCGGGCCTGCGAGGCGGAGCACAATCTCCACCACGGCCCATATGGTGTCGGCGACGATGCCGCCGCAAGGCCGCCATGTTCGCCCGCCGGGCCATCAGGCCGCCGCGGCGCCCCCGCTCCTGACGCGGACGACGTTGGCCAGGAACTGGCGGGCGCTGGCCGACCAGGTGTAGTCGAGCGAGAAGGCCCGCGCCCGCTCGCGCGGGATCGCCAGCGCGGCGCGGCACGCCGCCCCGAGGTCCTCGTCGAGGACCCCGGCATCGCTGCCGCCGACGACGTCGCGCGGGCCGGGCACCGGATAGGCCGCGACCGGCAACCCGCTCGCCAGCGCCTCCAGCATCACGATCCCGAACGTGTCGGTGCGGCTCGGGAAGACGAACACGTCGGCGCTGCTGTAGGTGGCGGCGAGGGCCTCGCCGGTGCGCGTGCCGAGGAAGCGCACCGCCGGGTAGCGGGCCTCGAGCTCGCCCCGCGCCGGGCCGTCGCCCACCACCACCTTGGTGCCGGGGAGGTCGAGCGACAGGAACGCCTCGACGTTCTTCTCCACCGCGACCCGGCCGACGGACAGGAAGATCGGACGGGGCAGGTCGAGGACCGACGTGTCGCGCGGGCGGAACAGCGTGTGGTCGACCCCCCGGGACCAGCGCATCACCCGGGCGAAGCCGCGGCGGCTCAGCTCGTCGGCGACCGTGGGGGTCGACACCATCACGCCGCGGCCGGCGTTGTGGAACCGCCTGAGCCAGGCATAGGACCAGGCGCGCGGCACCGGTAGGCGGGCCGCGAGGTAGTCGGGGAAATGGGTGTGGTAGCTGGTCGTGAAGATCCGCCCGGCCCGCAGGCAGTGGCGCCGCGCCGCGAGGCCGATCGGGCCCTCGGTGGCGATATGGACGTGGTCGGGGCGCTCCGCCTCGATCCGTGGCCCCAGCCGCGACGCGGTGACGAGCGCCAGCCGGATGTCCGGATAGGTCGGCATCCGCATCGACGGCCAGCCGTCCGGCGTCGTGGTCAGGACTTCGGCCCCGAGGAGCTCGGCCTCGCGGCGCAGGGCCTCGATCGACCTCACCACCCCGTTGACCTGCGGATGCCAGGCGTCGGTGGCGACCAGGACCCGCATCAGGCGGCGGCCTTGGCGGCCTCCTCGTCGAGGTCGACATCCCCCTCGGGCTCGGCGACCGCGGCCTCGCCGCCCAGCGTCAGCCAGTGCTTCACCTCGAGCCGGCCATCCCGGTGTTCGACCACGAAGGAGCAGGATTCGACGAAATCGCCGGTGTTGACGTAGGTCACGCCGTTGATGTCGCGCAGGGCCGCATGGTGGATGTGGCCGCAGATCACCCCGTCGACGCTGTGCTTCAGCGCATCCTGCGACACGATGGTCTCGAAATCGCCGATGAAGTTGACGGCGTTCTTCACCTTCAGCTTCGCCCAGGCCGAGAACGACCAGTAAGGGAAGCCGAGACGCCGGCGCACGATGTTGAAGACCGTGTTGAGGCCGATGGCGGTCGTGTAGGCCCAGTCGCCGAGGTGGGCGAGCCAGCGGACGTTGCGCACCACGATGTCGTAGTCGTCGCCGTGAGTGACGAGGAAGCGCCGTCCGTCCGCCGTGATGTGCACGGCGGTGCGCATCACCTCGACCCCGCCGAAGGTCATCCCGACGTATTCCCGGGCGAACTCATCGTGGTTGCCGGGGATGTAGACCATCCTGGCGCCCTTGCGGACCTTGCGCAGGAGCTTCTGGACGACGTCGTTGTGGCCCTGCGGCCAGTACCAGCCGGATTTCAGCTTCCAGCCGTCGATGATGTCGCCGACGAGGTAGATCGTATCGGCGTCGTTGTGCTTGAGGAAGTCGATGACGAGGTGGTGCTGACAGCCGCGCGTCCCGAGATGCAGGTCCGAGATGAACAGCGTCCGATGATGGGCGGTCTTTTGTGACATCAAGGTTCTCGACGCTCCTGCGTCGACGCTGCCGACGGGACCATGTCGACCGCGTGCGACGGATGACGGCTCGGGACGCGAGAGGCGTGCGCCGAAGCGGCTCGCGATGATGGCAACCTGCCTAGCCCCGTTTGCGTGGCGCCCGTATGACGATTCCTGGACAATGGCCCGTGCGACCGCCCTGCCGCAATGCCGCGCGCCCCAAAGTTGGGGACAGGTGCTTTGCTGCAACGCAACAGGCCGCGCCGTCGCCCGAATCACCCGCCGGATCCGCGATGCCGTTCGATATTGCGAACGAAATCGTCTATCGTCGCGGACGCCGGGAACGGGCCTGAGATGGAGCCGGTGTCGAAAGCCGGGGTCCACCGGCAGCAAGGTGACATACGCTAGCCAGGAGCGCGGACCGTGGGCGTCGAAGGTCGGGACAAGGCAAAGGCGCTGGAGGCGGGGGCGACCGCCCTGTCGGGCCAGCTCGGCCGCACCGTGCAGCGGCTGCGCAAGGCTTACAGCCTGTCGCTGTCGGAGCTGTCCGAGCAATCGGGCGTCGCCAAGTCGATCATCAGCCAGATCGAGCGCAACGAGACCAACCCGACGCTCGCCACCATCTGGCGCCTCGCCCAGGCGCTCGATGTGTCGATCGACAAGGTGCTGCAGGGCACCGAGGACGAGCCCTTCGTCGAGAAGACCGCCCGGCCCGACATGCCCATGCTGGTCTCCGACGACGGGCGCTGCCGGCTGGCCATCATCGGCTGGATCAAGACGGTGGAATGGCTGCAATGGTACGACTTCCACGCCGAAGCGGGGGGCGTGCTCGAGTCGGACGCGCACCAGCGCGGCTCGATCGAGTGCCTGTCGGTGCTCGACGGTGAACTCGAAGTGTCGGTCGGCGGCCGCGTCGAGCGCGCCAGGGCGGGCGACACCCTGCGCTACCGCTGCGACCGCGCCCATGTCATCCGCAACACCGGGGTCACGCCGGCCCATGCCACGATGGTGTGCATCCTGAAGGCGGCGGTGATGGACTGAAGCGGCCGCGAGGCCGGGCGAGTCGATCGGCGATCAACTATATGGAACAGTGCTGGCGGTGAGTGCAGGTCTGAACAAGAAGGTGCTGTGCTTTGTCGACGAGTACGGGACGGCTGGACAGGATCGATTTTACCTCGGCGCTGTCCTCGTCATGGCGCGTGACGCGGGGCGCGTCGACAAGTGTTTCAGCGACCTCCTGAGGCCGACGGCGAACGAAGTGCACGCTGTCGCGCTGAAAGACCGCTACATCCAGGGCCTAATGCAGCGCTTCCGGGCCGAGGCGTCGTCGAGCCGGGTGACGATGATCAACAACAGGATCACGACGAGGGGCGGCGAACCGCCGGTGCTCTACGCGAACGCCATCATCGAAACGGTGAAGATCGGCCTGCGCCGCTTCGCCCATGACGTGCTGAGCAAAAGCACGATCAGCAACACCGACGTCATCACCGATGTCAACCAGCACAACGACCACCCGTCTTTCGACGCCGCGATGGATTTCGCGCGTGAGCACGACGGTCGCTTCAGAGGCGTGAACCGGGTCGTGCGGCTCGACTCCGCGGCGTCACGGCTTCTGCAGATCGCCGATCTGGTCGCCTACTCGAGAAAGTGGATCGTGAACGCCGACATCAACGCCCGCGGGTTGCACGAGCGGTTCGGCATTCAGTTGCCCTGATATGAAGAAGCCGCCCCGTCGGGGCGGCTCTTCATGGATCAATGCCGAAACGATGCAGGGGATCCAGGTGGCCGGCAACCGGAACTTGAAGGCTCCGGGTGACCACGACGCTCGCCAAACACGCGGCCGGGTGAGTCGTCTGCAGTGGACGGATCCCTGCGGCTTCAGAATTACACCCGCCGGGGTTTAGCCGCAAGGACCGCTCCTGAGGCCGATGATCATCGGACGCTGTCCGGCCCTTGAGTGATGGCCTCACAAGTCCGCCTCCGGCGTCTCACCGTGACCCGCAGAAAGGGGGCGGGGAGCAGCAGGCCATCGATCACGACCGCGGGAGGCGGTGGAGGAAACGCCGCGCTCAGCCCAACCGCCCGGCCGCCTGAGCCAGGAGGACGTAGACCTTGCCGGTGGCCGCCGCGATGATGCCGCGCACGCGCGACCCGTCCGCGTCGTCCCGACCCATGCCGCCGAGCAGGCGCTCGAACTCGCGGATGTAGCGGTCCACCGTGTCGCGGAAGTCGCCGTCCGCGTCGTAGCGGCGACGGATCTCGGCGAAGCTCTGCTGCCCGGCGGGCGTGTAGAGCCGCATCGTGAAGGCGTTCCGCTCGCCGCGCGCGTGGCGGTCCCAGGCGTCGATCAGCGCGATGTCGTAGACGAGGCGCGAGATGTTCGACGCCACGCCGTCGAGCGCCGCCATGGCGCCCGCGGTGCCGCCGGCCTGCCCGGCGAGGACGGGCGGGGCGGCCGGCACGGCGGGAGGCGCCACCGGGGCGGGCGGGGCGGCCGACGGCGCTTCGGCGGCGTCGTCGCGGTCCACCTTGGCGAGGAGGTCGGACAGCCATCCGCTGCCCCGCTTGGCGCGGGCCTCGGCCGCCGCGGCCGGCGGGACCGCCGCGGCCGGGACGGACGGCGTCACGGCCGGGGCAGGCGGCGTGCGGACCGGCGCGGCGAGCCGCGCGGCGGGCGCCGCAGCCACCGCGACGGGTGCCGGCCGACCGGCCGACGGCTCCGTGGCGTCGTCGCCCACGTGGGCGATCAGCGCCGTCAGGGCCTCGAGCGCCTCGACCTGCTGGCCGATGACGCGGCGCACCTCGATCGCCTGATCGGCGGTCTCGCGGGGCAGGTCGAGGGTCGCGCGCTGCAGGTCGTCGCGGGCTTCCTCGAAGCGCCGGGCGATGTCGCCGGCCATCGCCTGGACCTCGTCGGCCGAGCCGCGGAACCGCTGCAGGGCGTCGGCGAACAGGCGTTCCATGTCGCGGATGGCCTGGCCGTAGGCCTGTTCGAAGGCCGCCGCGGCCTTCTCGCCCTCGCGGCCGGTGGCGGACCGGACCTCCTCGAAATGGTCGCCCACCGCCGCCGCCGCCGTTTGGGCGGTCTCGGCCAGGTAGGCGCCGAGGTCGCGGGCGCGGCCCTCGGCCGCCTGGAGTGCATCCTCGATCAGCGTGGTGAAATGGCCCATCGCCGAGTCGAGGTCGCCCGTCTTGTCGCCGATGCTCGCCGCCAGGGCGTCGAGCGCCAGCCGGCGGCGCTCGATCTCGCCCTCCACGTCGTCGTGGGTGGCGCGCAGGTCCCGGGCCGAGGCGGCCAGGGCCAGGTGATGACGCTCGAGCGCGCCGGCGACGGAATCGGCGTCGCTGATGGCCGCGCCGGCCGAGTCCCGCATGGCGGCGACCTGGCGGCCGACGCCGTCGAGCAGGCGACCGAAGGCATCGACGCGCCCGCCGAGCGCACCCTCGACGGCGCCGATGTCGGCCCCGGCGCGTGCGATGAGGCCCGACAGGGCTCCGCTGCGCTCCTCGAGTTGCGCGATGAGGGCCGCGAGCCCCTGGCGCAGCTCGTCGTGGGTCGAGGCGACCGTCGAGAGCGAGCGGCTGGCCGCCCGGTCGAGCGCGACGCGCAGGCTGTCGCCGGCCCGCTCCATCGCGGCCGCGAGTTCGCCCTGCTTGTCATCGAACCCCGATACGCGGGCGTCGAGGTCGGACAGCCGCCCGTCGAGGCCCGACAGGAGGTGGCCGGCCCGTTCGTCGATGGTCTGCGCCGCGGTCTCGCCGGCGCCGGCCAGCGCCTGGGCGACCTCGCCGCCGCGCGCCGACAGCAGGTCGACCAGGAGGCCGCCCTCCCGGTCGAAGAGCTGGCGCAGCTCGCCGGACCGCTGGTTCAGCGTGTCGGTCAGCCTGCGGCTGCGGCCGTCGAGGGTCGCGGTCATCTCCTCCAGGCGATCGCCGACCGACGCCATGAGGCCCTCGACCCGCTCGCGCAGGGCCGTCTCGACCTCGGCGCCGCGCGTGCCGACGGAGCTCCCGAGTTCGGCGACCGCGGCGTCGAGGGTCGCCCGCAGCGCTTCGAGGCTGGTGCCCAGGGTGCTCTCGATGTCGTGTCGGCGACGGTCGAGCGTGCCGTCGATCTCGCCCAGCGCGGCATCGATCGCCGCCGAGTGGCCGGCGAGGCTCTCGCCGATCTCGCCCGAGCGGAGGTCGAACGCGGCGTTGAGGTCTTCCACCCGTCGGGCGATCTCGGCCGCGTGGGTGCCGAGCGTGCCGTCGAGTCTCGTGACCGACCGGTCGAGCGTGACCCGCAGGGCGCCGATGTGGTCGGTGAGGCTCGTCGTGGCGGCGCCGACCTGGTCGCCGAGGTCCGCCTGGGCGGCGCGGAACTGGGTCCCGAGATCCGACACCTGGTGGCCTACCGCGTCGCGCAGTCCCGCCGCGCCGTCGTCGAGGGCGACGCGGATGGTCGCGACGTGGCCGGCGACGGCCCGGTCGAAGCCTTCGGCCCGCTCGTCGAGCGTCGCCTGGAGGCGGGCCGACGCCGAGCCCAGGGAGGCGTCCACCTCGTCGAGCCGCGTCCCGAGCGCGTCGCGCATCCAGGCCGTCCGGTCCTCGAGGGCGGCGGTGGCACCGTCGGCGGCCTCGGCGAGGGCGCGGCGGATGCCGTCGACCTGACGGTCGAGCATCTCCGTCACGCGGGTCCCTTCGCCGTTGAGCGCCTGGTCGAGGCCGTCGACCCCCACCGTGATCAGGCGGTTGATCTCGTCGACGCGCGCCGCGAGCCGCTCGTCGATGTGGCCGGACCCGGCCTCGAGTTCGAAGGCGAGCGCCGCCAGCCGGTCGGTCGAGGACGTGATCTCGTCGCGGCGCAGCGCCAGGACGGTCCCGAGCGCCGCGGTCGAGTCCGAGAGGGACTCGGCGAGGTCGCGGCTGCGGGCGATGAAGGCGCGGTCGATGCCGCGGCCGCCGTCGTCGAGCGCCTGCGTGAGTTCGAGGGCGCGCAGCGCCAGGGCGTCGGTCAACGTCCGGCCCCGGGCGGCGAGGCCGGCCTCGATCTGGGCGAAGGCCGCCTCGATGGCGGCGCCGAGCCGGTCCGCGCGGCCGTCCACCCGTTCCTCGAAGGCCGCCACCTGCCGTTCGAAGCCGTCGCCGGCCTCGCGGGCGCGGTCGCCGAGGCGGTCGACGAGGGCGACGCCCTTGTCGCCCAGCAGGCCGTCGAGCGCATCGAGATGGCGGTCGATGGTGGTGGTGAGGTCGTCGACGTGGCGGGCCACGCCCTCGTTGTAGGCCGTCGCGTGGTCGGCGAAGGCGGCCTCGATACGGCCGCCGCCGTCCTGCAGCTCGGCCGCGAGGCGGTCCGATTGGTGGCCGATGCTCTCGGCCAGGGTCGCGGCGGGCTCGAGAACGGCCTGTCCGAACGCCGCGATCCGATCGGCGACGCTGGCGTTCAACCGGTCGCCATGGGTGCCGATGGCCGCGATGGCCTCGCCGGCCGTCTCGGCGAAGCGCCGGTGCAGCGTCCCGGTGGTGCGGCCGAGCCCCGACAGGGCCGCGTCGGTGGCCTCGACGAAACTGTCGCGCAGCGCGTCGACATGCTCGGCCAGCACCCCGCGCACCGCATCCTCGCGGCCGGCGAAGACGCCGCGCAGGTCGCCGAGCGAGGCGTCGAGCACGGCGCGGGCGGCCGCGGTGCGGTCGGCGATGCTGGAGGCGACGCCGTCGCCCGCCGCCACCAGGGCTTCGCGGTGGCCCTGCATCGTCCGGTCGAACGCGCCCCCGGAGGCTTCGAGCAGGCGGCTGGCCTCGTCGGTGCGTTCGGCGATGAGGACGGCGAGGCGCTCCCCGTCGGCCGCGATGCGCTCCTCACGCTCGCCGAAGAGGCGGCGCAGGTCCTCGCCGGAGGCCGCGAGCGCGTCCCGGGCCGCGGCGGTGCGCTCCTCGACCAGGATGGCGGCCTCCGCGGCGGCGGCGGCGATGTCGGCGCCGCGGTCGGCGAAGAGCCGCTCGAACGTGCCGCCGGCCTCGCCGATGACCGAGCGGGTGGCCGTCACGTGGTCGTCGAGGCGGCGGGCGAGGAGGTCGTCGAGGCCGCCGAGGTCGGCGCTGCGCCCGGCGACGATCTCGGCCAGGACGTCGCCCGCACTGGCCAGGGCGTCGCGCGCCGCGGCGGTGCGCTCGTCGATGGCGGCGAGCAGGTGGTCGCCGGCCCCGACGATCTCGTCGTGGCGGGACGCCACCGTGTCGCGCACCGCGTCGGCCGAGGCCTCAAGCGCCGCGCGCGCCGCGGCCGTGCGGATCTCGATGTCTTCGAGGAGGCGGTCGCCGACGGCGCCGATCCGGGCCGCCTGCTCGGCCATCAGGGTCTCGACGGAGGCGGACAGATCGGCCAGGCCCTCGCGGGCCGCCGCGGTGCGCTCCGACACCAGCGTGGCGAACTCCTCGCCGGCGTCCTGGAAACGGCCGTGGTGGGCGTCGAACGCCTGGCCGACGAGATCGCCCGAGCCCGCCAGCGCCTCGTGGGCCAGGGCGGCCCGCTCGGCGATCACCGCCGCCAGGGTTTCGCCCGCGGCGACGAAGCGGGAATGATGCGCGTCGAGCGCCCGTTCCAGGTCCTCGGTGAGGCCCGCCGCCGCGAGGCGCTCCTGGTCCATGGCCCGGCGGGCCTCGTCCAGCGCGTCGCGGGTGGCGGCGAGGCGGCCGTCGAGGCCGGCCGCGAGGCCGTCTCCGGCCGCCCCCATGCCCTCGATGGCCGCGGTCGCGCCGTCGATCGCGGCCGCCAGGGCGGCCTGACGCTCGGCCAGGAGGCCGTCGAGCGACTCCGCCGCGGCGTCCACGACGGCGCGGATCTGCGCGGCATGCCCGTCGAGCAGCCCTTCGAGGCGATCGGTCGAGCCGCCGATGTCGCCGCCGCGCGCGTCGAGCAGGGCGGCGAGCCGGTCGCCTGTGCTGCCGAGGTCGGCGTGCAGCCCCGCGGCGCGGTCGTCGACGGCGGCGATGAAGCGGTCGCCGGCCTCGGCGAGCTCGCGCTGGCGGTCCGCCAGGAGCAGGTCGAGCGTGGTTCCGGCGTCTTCGACGAGGCCACGCGCGGTGCCGAGATGATGCTCGACGAGTTCGCCCATCCGGTCGGCAGCCAGTTGCAGCTCCGCGCGGCGGGCCTCCAAGGCGCCGTCGAGGGCGCCGGCCGAGCCGTCGAGGGCCTCGCGGGTCGCGGCGACGTGGTGGTCGAGCAGGCCCGCGACGGATTCCGACGCCGTTCCGAGGTCGGCGCGATGGGCGTCGAGCGCACCGTGGAGCTGCGCCAGGGCGTCCTGGACGGAGCCCAGGCGCTCGCCCAGGGTCTCGGCGAGGCCGTCGGCCAGCGCGACCGTGCGGGTCTGGCCGTCCGAGAACAGCCGGTCGAGGTCGGCGTTGGCGGCCTCGGTCGCGGAGCGGGTGCCGGTGATGTGCTGGTCGAGCAGGCCGGACAGGCGGTCGCCCGTGGCGGCCAGGACGGCGCGGTGGTCGCCCATGGCCTGGGTCAGCGTGGCGGTCGAGCGGTCGAGGTCGTCTCGGAGGTCGGCACCCTCGACCAGGGCGGCGAAGCGCTCGCCCGCCTGGGCGAGCTGCGCTTCGCGCTCGGCGAAGGCCCGGGTCATGTTGTCGTTCGAGGCGTCGAGCGCGGCGCGCATGCCTTCGGCATGGTCGCCGAGGCGGCCGGCGAGGCGATCGCGCGCGGCGTCGAGGTCGGCCTGATGCGCGGCCAGCATGGCGTCGAGTTCCACGGCGGCGGCCTCGATGCCGTCCCGGGCTTCCGCGGTGCGGGCCGCGATGGCGGCGGCGGCGCGGGAGGCGGTCTCGGCGAGCTGCGCCTCACGGTCCTCGATCATGATCTGCAGGTCGGCCGAGGCCGACGCGGCGGCGGCGCGCGACGCGGCCGCGCGCTCGTCGATGGTGCGGACCAGGCCCTTGCCGAAGCCCGACAGGTCGTCGAGCCGCGTTTCGAAGATGGCGGCGAGGTCGCCCTGCACGGCGTCGAACGCCGTCCGGGCGGCGGCCGTGCGGTCGTCGAACAGGGCCGAGAGCTGCTCGGCCGCGGCGGTGAGTTCAGCGCGGCGGATGTCGAAGAGGCTGGCGATGTTCTCGCTCGCGGTCTCGAAGTCCGCCGCGACGCCCTCGGCGCGCTCGCCGATGCGGGCCGCGATGCGCTCGCCGGTCTGGGTCAGCGTCCCGTCGAGTGCGGAGCCGTAGGTGACGACGACGTCGCGCAGCTCGTCCTGGATGCGTGTCAGGCGGGCCGCCAGGGCCTCGCCGCGGGCCGAAACGTCGTCGCCGATCCGCATCGCCAGCAGGTCGACGCGCTCCGCCACGGCGTCGCCGCGGGTCGCGAGATGGGCGGCGAGGTCGTCGCCGGTCTGGCGCAGCCGCTCGTCGACCGCCGCCACCTGATCGGCGATGTCGCGGGCGACGCTGTCGGTGGCGCCGTCGAGGCGATGCGCCACGTCGTCAGCGGCCGTGTTGAGGCGCTCCGCGATCGAGGCGACGTGCTCCCCGATGGTGGCGGCGGTGGCGTCGCCCATCAGGGTCATCGATTGGGCGATCTCGCGCCCCTTGCCGTCCAGCGCCTCGGTGACGCGGCCCCCCGCCTCGGCGACGCTGGCGGTGAGCTGATCGGACACGGTGTCGAGGTCGCGCGCCAGGCTCTCGTGGGCGCCCGCGATGGCGCCGCGCACCCGGTCGGCGTTGGCCATGATGGCCTCGCGCTCGTTGGTGAGCTCGTCGATCATCGAGCGGATGCGGCGCTCGTTGTCGGTGTAGGACCGTTCGAGGTTGGCGACCTCGTTGCGCACGATCGTCTCGAGTTCGCCGGCGCGGGCCAGCGCCCGCTCGATGCCGTCGCCCATCGAGGCGACCTCGCGGCGGATGGCCTGCGACAGGCTCACGACCTGTTCGGTGGCGATCGTCTCGGGCTCGGCGAGGCGCACCGCGATCGCCGCCATCGAACGCGTGGTGAGGCGGAGTTCCTGCGTGCGGCGCATGAGGGCCGCGATGATGAAGAAGAAGACGATCGGGCCGAGGAGGACGCCGAGGCCGCCCAGCGCGTCCGGCCGCGTCACGCTGGCGGCCGATAGGCCGCCGGCGAACACGCCCTGGACGTAGAGGCCGTAGCCGCAGACCAGAGCCCAGACGGCGGACCCGAGCGCCGCGAGGGCGAAGGGCGCGCCGCTCGGGCGGGTCTGGAGGGCGGCCAGCAGCTGCCCCACGGACCGGCGGTCGTCGTTGGCGTGCAGGTTCGCGGACGACAGGCCGCTGGCGGCGGCGCGGGGGACCGGGCGGCCGGCGCCTTCGGCCGGCCCGATGGAGGGGGCCGGTGCCTCGGCGGGCTGAACACCGCCGCGGTCCGCCACCACGCGCGGCATGGGGCCGCCCGGTTCGCGGGCGGCGGAGCGATCCGCGCCGCCCAGGGTCGCGCCGGCACCCGGGATCTGCTGAGGCGCCGAGGGCGGGATCTCGGTGGGCGCCGCGGAGGCCGGGTCGAGCTTGACGAGGTTGAGGGCTTCCTCGATCGCCAGGAGGGCCGCGGCGGCCGGGTCCTTGGCTTCGTTCTGTACGGCCATACTCGCCTCACCCGGTGGGGACTTACGCGGTCGAAGCGACACATCCGGCTGGACCCAGCCCCGACCTGCAAACGGCGATCGATCGGATGTGAAACGTTAACCAAACCGCAGTCTACTCGGAGCGCCGGGGGATGGAAACCACCCCGAAACAGGATCAGCCAACGTCGTTAACGGCTTGTTCACCTCGAAGACCCCATGCCCCGCGCCCTCGACGGCGCCGCCCTGCCGGTCGTCCGCGGCAGGGTGCGAGACCACTCCAGGAGTCCGCGTATGAGATCATCCGCCCGTCCATCCGACGCTGCCGCGGCGGCCGAGCGCCACGATGGGGAGCGCCCCGTCGACCTCGTCCACCTCACCCGGCAGTGCTTCGGCGACAAGCGGCTCGAGACCGAGCTCCTGCGCCTGTTCATGCGGCAGGCGCGGCAGATCCAGGGCGGGCTCGATTCCGAGGTCGGCGACGATTCCGTCTCGAGCCTGCCTGCCGGCGATCTCCTCCACACGCTGGTCGGCTCGGCCCGCGTCGTCGGGGCGCACCGCGTCGCGAGCCTCGCCGAGACCTACGAGGCCTCGTTGCGGGGGCGGGGCCACGCATCCTTGAGCGAGCTCGACCGCGCCGACATGCGCGCCGCCGTCGAGGAGGCCTGCGGCTATATCGGCGGCCTGCTCGACGCCGCCTGACCGCCGCCGCCGCCGGAGCGGGCGGTGGCCCGCGTCTCCGAGACCGCCTTTCCGGCCTCGCCAACAGCGGCGAACTGCCCTAGAAACGCACCAGCGGAGGCGTGCCCCGGGGCGTCGGCCGTGACCCGTCCCGGTCGAGCCGAACCGCCGCGGGCCGACATCATGGTGCGGAGCGGATCAGTCGAGGCATGGTCAAGATCACCTTCATAGACTCCGCCGGCCAGTCGCGCGTGATCGAGGCCGAGGACGGCGCCACCGTGATGGAGACGGCGGTGCGCAACGGTGTGCCCGAGATCGAGGCCGAATGCGGCGGCGCCTGCGCCTGCGCCACCTGCCACATCTACGTGGATCCCGACTGGGCCGTCAGGACCGGCAAGCCCGAGCCCATGGAGGAGGACATGCTGGACTTCGCCTTCGAGGTTCAGCCCACCTCCCGGCTGTCCTGCCAGATCAAGGTCAAGCCGCAGCTCGACGGCCTGGTCGTCCGCACGCCGTCGCGGCAGGGTTGAGGGCCGCGCCGCCGGGCCGGGCGCGAGGGGCCCTTCGCCGCATCCGCGCCGACGCGCGTCGATTGTCGCGCCGACAAGGCCGCTTTACGGTGGTCGACGGCACGCCATCGGGCGACGCGGCGGACGATCCCGCCCCGGCCCGGGTCATCGGCGTGAGTTTGGGGTCAGGGGATGAGCGACAACATCAAGACCGACGCGCTGATCGTCGGGGCCGGGCCGGTGGGGCTCTTCGCCGTCTTCGAACTCGGGCTGCTCGACGTCCGCGCCCATCTCGTCGACATCCTCTCCATGCCGGGCGGGCAATGCGCCGAACTCTACCCTGAGAAGCCGATCTACGACATCCCGGGCTTCCCGATCGTCACCGGGCAGGCGCTGGTCGACAACCTCCTCGCGCAGGCGAAGCCCTTCTCGCCCCAGTTCCACCACGGCGAGATGGTGGCGTCGCTCGAGCCTGTCGGCACCGCCGAGGCTCCGCTGTTCCGCGTCGCCACCGACGCCGGCACGGTCTTCGAGGCCAAGACCGTGGTGATCGCCGCCGGCGGCGGATCGTTCCAGCCGAAGAAGCCGCCCATCCCGGGCATCGACGCCTACGAGAACCGGTCCGTGTTCTACGCGGTGCGCCGGATGGAGCAGTTCGCCGGCCGGCGCGTGCTGATCGTCGGGGGCGGCGATTCCGCGCTCGACTGGGCATTGAACCTCCAACCCGTGGCGAGCCGGGTGACGGTGCTGCATCGCCGCGACGCGTTCCGGGCGGCACCCCATTCCGTCAACGCCATGCGGGCGCATGTCGCCGCCGGCGGCATGGACCTCGCCATCGGGCAGGTGACGGGGCTCCAGGGGAGCGACGGGGTGCTGTCGGGCGTCACGGTCAAGCACGAGGACGGCTCGGCGACGGACATCGGCTGCGACGTGATGCTGCCCTTCTTCGGCCTGACCATGAAGCTCGGCCCGGTGGCGGATTGGGGCCTGAACCTCAACGAGAACCTGATCCCCGTCGACACCGAGAGGTTCGAGACCAACGTGCCGGGCATCTTCGCCATCGGCGACATCAACACCTATCCGGGCAAGCTGAAGCTGATCCTGTCGGGGTTCCACGAGGCCGCGCTGGCCGCCCAGAAGGTCCACCGCTACGTGTTCCCCGACAAGCGCCTGACCTTCCAGTACACGACCTCGTCGACCAGCCTGCAGAAGAAGCTCGGCGTCGCGTGAGGAGCGAGCCGGCGAGGCTCGGCGTCGCGTAAGGGCGAGCCGGCGAGGCTCGACGTCGGCCGGGCGTGGGCTCGGCGGGGTCCTGGCGGGGCCGGCACGCCGCGCGCACCGGTCAGTCTATCCAGGACGAGACCTGCATTTTAATCCCGCCTTCACCCTGAACTATTGCCGTGCCAAAAATGAATGCCGCCGATCTGCGTCGCATGCGTCGTGAATAGGCAAGGTAAACGAAAGCTGAATCGATCGATTATGGTGAATGTTGATCTATTAAGCTTAGTCGATTTGTAGCCATATTTGCTCTGATCTCCCGAACGGAGTAAAAGTTCGTCGTCGGCCTGAAGAGACAGCCTCTTCGATCCAAGGTCGGCAGCGTTCCGCGTGGGTTCGGGAGTTCAGTGATGAAGCATCTGTCGTTGGCGGCCGTGGCGATGTCGGCCGTCCTGTGCGGTTCGGCCCTGTCCGGCGCGTCCGCCGCCGATCTCCCGCGGCGCGCCCCGGCCTATGTGCCGGCAGCTTACGCGCCGCTCTTCACCTGGACCGGCTTCTACGCCGGGTTCAACGCCGGCTACGGCGGCGGCGACTCGAAGGGCACCGGCAACGGCCTCGCCGGCAGCCTCGGCGGACCGCTCGCGGGCGGCACCATCGGCTACAATTACCAGTACCAGCAGCTCGTCGTCGGCCTCGAGGCCGACGCGGACTTCGCCGGCATCGGCAACAGCCAGACCGGCGCCGGCCCGATCACCACCAAGAGCAACCTTAACTTCGCCACCACAGTGCGCGCCCGCGCCGGTTACGCGGTCAACCGCTTCCTGATCTTCGTGACGGGCGGCTATGCCGGCGGCAACCTGCACTCGACGGTCTACGACACGCCGCGCAACGTGTTCCTGGCCAACAGCAACTTCCTGAACGGCTACGCGGTGGGTGCCGGCGTCGAATATGCCTTCGCGCCCAACCTGTCGGCCAAGGCCGAGTACCTCTACACGGACCTCGGTCAGGCCTATAATTACACCCACACGGCGGACGTGACCCGCATCGGCCTCGGCGCTTCCGCCGTCAAGGTGGGCGTGAACTACCACTTCTAGAGCCGTTGCCGCTCGCCTTGGCTCGCGGCCTCAGCTCTGGCTCCTCGTCTCGACGAGCATCTCCACGCGATCAGGCGACTCCACCGGATCGCGACCTGCTCCAGCCTCGGATCGCCCGCCGGGAGAGCCCGGCGGGCGTCGGCATGGCGGCCCGGTCAGGCGGGCTCGACGCGCGTGTCCCCGAAGGCCGGCACGGCAGTTGCGAAGGCGTCGAGCCAGGCGACGAGGCGCGGATGGCCGGCGCGCCACGCACCGCCGAAGCGCAGGTCGAGGTAGCCGAGCGCGCAGGCGAGCGCCACATGGCCGACCGTGACGTCGCCCTCCGGCGGGGCCGCCTCCAGGACGGCGAGGCCGCGCGCCACCTTGCCGGCCTGATGCTCGAGCCAAGCGGCGTCCTGCCTGGCGGGGTCGCGCCACCGGGTCTCGTAGACCTGGAGCAGGGCCGCTTCGGCCATCCCGTCCGCCAGGGCCTCGAGCCGCAGCGCCGCGAAGCGGGGACCGGTCTCGGCCGGGATCATGCGGTGGCCGCCCGCGACCGCGTCGAGATAGGCCACGATCACGCCCGAATCGAAGAGCGCCGTGCCGTCGTCAAGCACCAGCGTCGGGATCTTGCCGAGCGGGTTCTCGCGGCGGATGGAATCCGTCGGGCTCATCGTGTCGGTTTCCACCACCGTGACGGCGACGCCCAGCAGGGCGGCGACGATCTTGGTCTTGCGGCCGAAGGGCGATGCGGGCGAGGAGCGGAGGATCATGGCGGGGCCTGTCGCGGTTGGACGGCGCGCCTTAACAGGTCTCGCGAGGCCGGGCCAGGGGCGGCTGAGATCCGCCGGCGCCGCGCGGCTGTGTCGCCGCGAGGCCGCGGCGGCCCCATTCGCGTTCCGCGCCGTTTGTCCCTAGTGTGAGGCCTCGGGCGCTGAAACCTGCCGGAGGATGGCCGTGCCGGACGCGGATGCGGGACGTGGATCGCTGGAACGGCTGCTCGTCCGGGCGCGCGCCGTCCTGTTGTTCGAGCGCCTGTGGCCCGCGGCGGTCGCCGTGCTGGCGCTGGCCGCGCTGTTCCTCGCCGCGTCCTGGTTCGGGCTCTGGGTGGCGCTGCCCCGCCCCCTGCGCGCCGTCGGCGTCCTGGTCTTCGCGGCGGGGCTCGCCGCCGTCCTCCGGCACGCGGTGCGCCGGCGCCTGCCGGCCCGGCGCGACGCCCTGGCGCGGCTCGACCGCGACTCCGGCGCGCCCCACCGTCCCATCTCGTCGAGCCAGGATGCGCTCGCCGACCCCGACGCCGACGCCACAACGCGCGCGCTCTGGGAGCTGCACCGCCGCAGGCTCGACGCCGCGCTGGCCGGCCTCAGGGTGCGGGCACCTTCCCCCCGCATGGTCGAGCGCGACCGCTACGCCCTTCGGGCGGGCGCTCTGCTGCTCGTCGCGGCGGGCGCCTTCGTGGCGGGGCCGGACCGCGAGGGCCGGGTCGTGGCGGCCTTCGACTGGTTCGGCGCCGCGGCGCCGGCCGCGGGGTTCCGCCTCGACGCCTGGATCGATCCCCCGGCCTACACGGGCCGGCCGCCGGTCGTCCTGTCGGGCGCCGGCACGCCGGCGGACCGCGCCGCCGGCGCCTCGTCCCGCGCCATCGCGGCGCCGGTCGGTTCCGTCGTGGTGGTGCGGGCCGCCGGCGAGGGCCGCGTCGACGTGGTGGCGGACGGCAAGCTCAAGCCCGCCCCGGCCGGCGACGGCCAGCCCGCCGCACGGCCCGTGCCGCCGCCCGCCGCCGCCCCGGCCGACACCGAACGGCGCTTCGTGCTCGGCGGCGACGGCCGGGTGTCGGTGACGCGCGACGGGGCGCCGGTCGCCGCCTACGACCTCGCCGCCATCCCCGACCAGCCGCCGACGATCGTGCTCGACGGCCGCCCCGTGCGCAACGCGCGGGGCTCGATGACGCTCAAATACACGATCGGCGACGATTACGGCGCCGCGGGTGCCGAAGCGCTGCTGTCCGACCCGGTCGTGAACGGGAAGCCGGTCGGCGGCCGCACCCTGGTCGACCCCCCCAAGGTGCCCCTGGCCCTGCCGGCCGCGGCGCGCGGGCTCGGACACGGGGAGACCACGGCGGACTTCGCCGACAGCCCCTGGGCGGGCGCCACCCTCACCATGGTGCTCACCGCCCGGGACGACGGCGGCAACACGGGCCGCAGCGCCCCGACGACCGTGGTGCTGCCGGCCCGGAGCTTCTCCCAGCCGCTCGCGCGCGCGCTGGTCGAGCAGCGGCGCGACCTCGTCCTCGACCCGGACCACCACGACGACGTCGGCACGGCGCTCGACGCCCTGACGCTGGCGCCCGACGTCTTCGATTCGCCGCCCGCCGTCTTCCTCGGCCTGCGCACCGCCAAGACGCGGCTCGACGCCGCCACGTCCGACGCCGACCTCGTGGGCGTCGCCGACCTCCTCTGGGCCATGGCGCTCCAGATCGAGGACGGCGACCTGTCCAAGACCGAGCAGGACCTGAAGGCGCTCCAGCAGGAGCTGAAGGACGCGCTGGCCCGCCATGCCCCGCCCGAGGAGATCAAGCGCCTCACCGAGGCGCTGCGCCAGCAGCTCGACAAGTTCCTGGCCGAGATGGCGCGGCGGGCCGACCCCGCCGAGCGGGCCGACCGGCAGAACCCCGACGACAAGTCCCGCAGCGTCACGCCCCAGCAGCTCCAGGCCATGATCGACCGGATGGAGCAGGCGGCCAAGAACGGCGACATGGCCGAGGCGCAGCGCATGCTCGACCAGCTCCGCGGCGTCCTCGACAACTTGAAGACCGCCAAGCGGCGATCGGGCGCCCAGCAGCAGGCCCAGCGCCAGATGAACCAGGCGATGAGCGACCTCGACAAGATGACGCGCGACCAGCAGCAGCTGCGCGACCAGACCTTCACGCAGGGCCGGGACGGCCGCAAGGCCGACGGCAACCAGGATGAGGACGACGGGGACGCGCCGATGGGCGACGGCCAGCCGCCGCAGGACGGGGATGGGGCGCAGGGCGACCAGGGGGGTCAGCCGGCGCCGGGGCAGGACGGCTCCGGCCAGCCGGGCGCGGGGCAACCCGGTGCCGGACAGAAGGGCGCGGGCGGCGACCTCCAGGCGCGACAGAACGGGCTGCGGCGCAAGCTCGGCCAGTTGCAGAAGCAGATGCGCGACATGGGCCTCGAGGGCGAGAAGGGGTTCGACGCCGCCGGCCATGCCATGCGGGACGCCGAGACGGCGTTGGGCCAGGGCCCGGGCGCCAACGACCGCGCCGTCGAGGCGCAGGGCCGGGCGCTGCGCGGGCTCCAGCAGGGCGCGCAGGGTCTCCAGAAGCAGATGGCGCAGGGGGGGCAGGGCCAGGGCGAGGGCCAGCAGGATGCGCAGGACGGCGAGGACGGCCAGGGGGACGACGACGGCAACGGCGGCCCGAACGGCCAGCGGACGGATCCGCTCGGCCGCCCGCGGGGCGGCCGGAACGACCCCCTGACCGGCGCCTTCAACGACCCGACCGGCAAGGGATTGGGCGGCGACAGCCTCGCGGCCCGCGCCCGGCAGGTGCTGGAGGAGCTCCGCCGCCGCCTCGGCGATCCGTCCCGCCCGCAGGTGGAGCAGGACTACCTGGAGCGGCTGCTGAAGCGCTACTGAGGGACGGCGCGGGCTCCCTCCCGCCGTCCTCCGATTCTGTCGGTCGGCGGACGATCCCGGCCACGCCGTCGGGCATTGTACGTGCGGTGGAGCGGGAGACGCGATAGAGCGTCGGCTTCGACCCCCCTTCGAGGCGAGGACGCGACATGACGGCGCATTTCCACCAATTCCCCTGCCGCACCGACAATTATGGGGTGCTGGTCCACGACTCGGCCACCGGCGCCACCGCGGCGATCGACGCGCCGGACGCCGATGCCGTGCAGAAGGCCCTCGACGAGACGGGTTGGGCCCTCACCGACATCCTGGTGACCCACCACCACGCCGACCACGTCGAGGGCATCCCGGCCCTCAAGGCCAGGTTCCCGAAGATCCGCATCGTCGGTCCCGCCGCGGAGGCGAAGGCCATCGGCGGCGTCGACCTGGCGGTGAGCGAGGGCGATGACGTGATGGTGGGCCACCTCGGCGCCAAGGTCATCGCGACGCCGGGCCACACGGCCGGCCATATCGTCTATTGGTTCGAGGAGGCCGGCGCCCTGTTCGCCGGGGACACGCTGTTCTCGCTCGGCTGCGGGCGGGTCATGGAGACGCCGCTGCCGGTCATGTGGGACTCGCTCCTGAAGCTGTCCCAGCTCCCCGGCGACACCCAGGTCTACGCCGGCCACGAATACACCGCCAGCAATGCCAAGTTCGCCCTCACGGTCGAGCCCGACAACGTCGTGCTGCGCGACCGCGCCCGCGAGGTCGAGCGGCTCCGTGCCGACGGTCGGCCGACGCTGCCGACCACCCTGTCGCTCGAACTCGCCGCCAACCCGTTCCTGCGCTGTGCCGAGCCGACGGTCCAGGCGGCGGCCGGGCTGCCGGGCGGCGACCCCGCCGCGGTCTTCTCCGTCCTGCGCGAGCGGAAGAACAAGGCGTGAGCGACCTCGCCGGGCTGCCGGCGCGCGAGGTCCTGCGCATCCTCGATCTCGCGCCCCATCCCGAGGGCGGCCACTACCGCGAAACCTTCCGCGACACGGCCGTCGACGCCGACGGCCGCCCGCGCTCGACCGCCATCCTGTTCCTGCTGGCGGGCGACGAAGTGTCGGAATGGCACCGCGTCGACGCCGCCGAAGTCTGGCATCATCATGCCGGGGCGCCGCTGGTGATTACGCTGTCGCCCAACGGCCACGACGCCGCCGCTCACCACCTCGGGCCGGACATCCGGGCCGGCCAGAGCCCGCAGGTCGTCGTGCCGGCCGGCTGCTGGCAGACGGCGGCGAGCCTCGGCGCCTGGACGCTGGTGGGCTGCACGGTGGCGCCGGGCTTCCGCTTCGAGGGGTTCGAACTGGCGCCGCCGCATTGGCGCCCCACGCCGCGGGGCTAGGCCATGGTGGAACTCTATGGGCGCCAGATGTCCCGCCTCGACCTCGCGCGCCGCACCGGGAGCCTCGCGCAATTCGCCGGCGTGCGGCTCGTGACGCTCGGCGACGGCGTCGAGCGCGGGATGCGGGCGCTGGAGTTCCGCACCGGCTCCGGCCTGCGCTTCACCGCCCTGGTCGACCGCGCCCTCGACATCGGCGACTGCGAACACGACGGCCGGGCGATCGGCTGGCAGTCCGCCAGCGGCTTCCGCCACCCCGGCCTGCACGAGACCGAGGGGGAGGGCGGCCTCGGCTTCCTGCGCGGCTTCTCGGGCCTCCTCGTGACCTGCGGCCTCGACCACGTCGGGTTCACCGCCGAGGAGCCGGCGCCGCAGTACCATTACGGTCCGCGCGGCACCGTGAGATACCCGCTCCACGGCCGCATCGGCACGGTGCCGGCGCGACTCACCGGCTATGGCGAGCGCTGGGACGGCGACCGCTGCACGCTGTGGTGCGAGGGCATCGTGCAGCAGGCGGCGGTCTTCGGCGAGGACCTGCACCTCCACCGCCGCATCGAGGCCGACGTCGGCGGCGACGAGATCCGCATCCACGACCGGGTGGTGAACGACGGCTTCTGCGAGACGCCGCACATGCTGCTCTACCACCTCGACGTCGGCTATCCCGTGCTCGACGAGGGGTCGCGCCTCCTCGCGCCGATCGCCGACGTCGTCCGGGCGGCGCATGCGGGCGACGCCTATCGGCGTCAGGGCGTCGGCTACCGCGTGATGCCGGCGCCGCGCGACGGCTTCTCGGAGCAGGTCTGGCAGCACGAACTCGCGGCCGACCCCACGGGGCTCGTGCCCTATGCCGTGGTCAACGACGCCCTGGGCTTCGGGCTCGCCGTCGAGGCCGTGAAGGCGCAACTGCCGACCTTCACGGAATGGCAGCACTTCCAGCCCGGCGCCTACGCGCTGGGGATCGAGCCCGGCACCAACCACACCCCGGGCCGCGCCTTCGCGCGGGAGCGGGGCGAGCTGATCGTGCTGCAGCACGGGGAGGAGCGGCGCTACGACCTCGCGTTGCGGGTCCTCGACGGGCCCGCGGCGATCGCCGCGGCCGAGCGGCGGATCAGGGCGGTGGGCGGCCAGCCGGAGGAGGATTACCCGGAGCCATCGGGGGTGTTCCGGGCGCTGCCGTGAAAGGCCTTCGCGCAGTGTGTCTTGTGGATTATGGTCCACGCATCGCCGCGGAGCACTTGCCATGTCCGGCTCTGACAGATCGCTGACGAAGATCCGGTTCGAACACGGGTTCATCCCCGAAATCGGCATGCATCGCATCACGTCTCCCGACATCCGCGGCTTCCACATCACAGGCAAGACCTATGAGGAGGCCGAGCGGGAGGCCTTGGCCATGGTGGCCTTGATCCAGAGTCACAGAGCTTCGGGCTCGCGCGGCAAACTCGCGGCGGTGGAGTTCGAGGCGGCATGAGCCGTGATCTACTGCTGCTCCTTTGCGGCCTTCGAGGCGTTTCTGCTGCGGCAGGGGTTCGTCCGTGTGGGACAGATCGATAGCCACTATCTCTACGAGGCTGGAGACGAGGTGATCACCGTCCACAAGCCGAACGGTGACACGATCACCGTGATGGAAGTCGAAAGCGTCTGCGATTTCGCCGGTCTGACGCCGCCAGACCTCGTTCAGTTCTGGGGCGACTGAGCCGGGCGCGCCGTCCCGGCCTCCCGCCCCGCCAGCCCGTCGATGATGGGGCAGTTCGGCCGGCCGTCGCCGGCGCAGCCGTCGGCGAGGCCGTGCAGCGTCGCCACCATGTCGCGCAGGCCGACGATGCGCCTCTCGAGCTCCGCGATGTGGTCGAGCGCGATGCGCTTCACCTCGGCGCTCGACCGGCCGCGGTCGCCCCACAGCGACAGGAGATCGCGGATGCGCTCGATCGGGAAGCCGAGGTCGCGGGCGCGGCGCACGAATCTCAGCCGCGCCACGTCGTCGGCCGTGTAGAGCCGATAGTTGCTGTCGCGCCGCTCGGCCGGGGCGATCAGGCCGATCGCCTCGTAATGGCGGATCATCTTCGCCGAGGCGCCCGACGCCGCTGCTGCCTGCCCGATCTGCATGTGCTCATCCCCCGAACAGGCCTTGACCCTCCCATGATGGGAAGGTCCAGGGTCCGCGGCAAGGATGAACGCCATGACCCATGAGCACCACGACGATGCGACCTCGGCAGGTTGCCGCTGCGGCTCCGCCGTCGAGACGGCGCCAGCCATCGCGGCGCCGGCCGTCGCGAAAGACCCCGTCTGCGGCATGACGGTGGATCCCGCGAAGACGCAGCACCACGCCGAGCACGGCGGCACGGCCTACCACTTCTGCTGCAACGGCTGCCGGACCAAGTTCGAGGCGGACCCGGGGAAGTATCTCTCGCCCGCCCCGCGGGCCGAGGCCCCGGTGGCGCCCGGCACGATCTACATCTGCCCGATGGACCCCGAGGTGCGCCAGTCCGGACCCGGCGCCTGCCCGATCTGCGGCATGGCGCTCGAGCCCGAGGTCGTCACCGCCGACGCCGGCCCGAACCATGAACTCGCCAACATGCGCCGCCGCGCCTGGCTGGCCGCCGCCGGCGCCGTGCCGGTCGTGGCGCTCGCCATGGGCGAGGATCTCTGGGGCGACCGCTTCCCCGTACGCGGCCAAGCGTCGAACGGCGTCCAGTTGGCGCTGGCGAGCCTCGTCGTGTTGGGGGCCGGCTGGCCCTTCGTCCAGCGCGGCTGGGCCTCGCTGCGCAGCCGCAACTTCAACATGTTCACCCTGGTGATGATCGGCACCGGCGTCGCCTGGGCCTACAGCGCGGTCGCGACCGTCGCGCCCGCGCTGTTCCCACCGGCCTTCCACGGACGGGACGGCGCCGTCGGGGTCTATTTCGAGGCCGCGGCCGTCATCACCGTGCTGGTGCTGGTCGGGCAGGTGCTCGAGCTCAAGGCCCGGGACAGCACCTCGACGGCGATCCGCGGCCTCCTCGACCTCGCGCCCAAGACCGCCCGCCGCATCGCCCCCGACGGCACCGAATCCGACGTCGCCCTCGACGCGATCCTGGTCGGCGACCGGTTGCGCGTGCGCCCCGGCGAGACCGTGCCGGTGGACGGCACGGTGGAGAGCGGAGAGGCGTCGCTCGACCAGTCGAGCGTCACGGGCGAGTCGCTGCCCGTGTCGCGGCGCGCCGGCGACGGCGTCATCGGCGGCACGGTGAGCCGCTCGGGCGGCCTCGTCATCCGCGCCGACAAGGTCGGCCGCGACACGCTGCTCAGCCGCATCGTGCAGCTCGTCGCCCAGGCCCAGCGCTCCCGCGCCCCGATCCAGCGCACGGTCGACCGCGTGTCGGGCTGGTTCGTGCCGGCGGTGCTCCTCGCCGCCGCGGCGGCCTTCGCGGCCTGGATGGCGGTCGGCCCCGAGCCGCGCTTCGCCCATGCCTTGATCGCCGCCGTGTCGGTGCTGATCATCGCCTGCCCCTGCGCGCTCGGGCTCGCCACCCCCATGTCGATCACCGTCGGGGTGGGCCGCGGCGCCCGTGCCGGGGTGCTGATCCGCGACGCCGAGGCGCTGGAGCGGCTCGAAGCCGTCGATACGCTGGTGCTCGACAAGACCGGCACGCTGACCCGCGCAGCCGCGACCGTCTCCGGCGTCGTGCCAGCCGCGGGCTTCGCCGCCGACGAGGTGCTGACGCTGGCGGCCGCCGCCGAGCGGGCGAGCGAACATCCGCTGGCGCGGGCGATCGTCGACGCCGCGGCGTCCCGCGGGCTCGCGCGGCCTGATGTGCTGGATTTCGACGCCCCGGCGGGCCGCGGCGTCTCCGCCACCGTCGAGGGCCGGGCCGTCCTGGTCGGTTCCGTGCGGTTTCTGGAGGCGCGAGGCGTCGACCCGGGCGCCCTGTCGGCGGAGGCCGAAGCCGTTCGGGCCGGGGGCGCCACCGCGGTGCTGGTGGCGGTCGAGGGGCGGCTCGCCGGCCTGGTCGGCATCGCCGACGCGGTCCGGCCGGAGAGCGCCGCCGTGGTGCGGGCGCTGAAGGCCGCGGGCCTGCGCGTGATCATGCTGACGGGGGACAATGCCGCCACGGCGCGCGCCATCGCGGGCCCGCTCGGCATCGACGAGGTCGAGGCCGACGTCCTCCCCGACGCCAAGGCGGCCACGATCGCGCGGCTGAACCGCGAGGGGCGGATCGTCGCCATGGCGGGCGACGGCGTCAACGATGCGCCCGCCCTGGCCCTGGCCGACGTCGGGATCGCCATGGGCACCGGCACAGACATCGCCATGCAGAGCGCCGGTGTCACGCTGCTCGGCGGCGACCTCGCGGGGCTGCTGCGGGCGCGGCGCCTGTCGCGCGCCACGATGGGCAACATCCGCCAGAACCTCCTGTTCGCCTTCCTCTACAACGGCATCGGCGTGCCGGTGGCGGCGGGCGTGCTCTATCCCGCCTTCGGCCTGCTGCTGTCGCCGATGCTGGCCGCCGCCGCCATGGCGCTGTCGTCCGTCAGCGTCATCGCCAACGCCCTCAGATTGCGCTCGGCCGACCTCGGCTGAGCCGCGACCGGCCGGGCGGTCGCGCCCGGTCTTCCCCGGAGAAGGATCCACCATGACGAAACCCTCTTTCGCCCTCGCCGGCGTCGTCGTCCTCAGCCTCGCCGGCCTCGGCGCGGCGCGGGCGACGGAGCCGATGGCCATGGACCACGGCACGATGGTGCCGGCCGCCTCCGGCACCGGGACGCCCGCCGACAAGGCCTTCGCGGCGTCGAACGCCACCATGATGAAGGACATGGACCTGAGGCCGTCGGGCGACGCCGACCGCGACTTCGTCGCCATGATGCTGCCGCACCACCAGGGCGCGGTCGACATGGCGAAGGTGGAACTCCAGTACGGCAAGGACCCGGTGCTGCGGAAGCTCGCCGCCGCGATCGTCAAGGCGCAGGACATCGAGATCGCGCAGATGCACGGCTGGCAGAAGCAGCACGCGCGGTAGGACGGGTCCGGACGGCCCTCACCCGCCCTGAGACACGGCGAGGGACGGGGCCTGCCGGGGCGTCACCCGGCGCTGGATCCACCGCGTCACCGGCACCTCGAACCCGCGGTGCACCGCGACGCTCGCCACCAGGGCGAGCGCCACGAGCAGTGCCATGAAGGGCACCGCCGGCAGGCGGCCGAGGTCGACGACGCGGCGCAGCCCGGCCTCGACGGCGACGAAGAGGCCGTAATGCACGAGGTAGAGCGCGTAGGAGGCATCGCCGAGCCGCTCGAGGCCGCGCCGCACCGGGCCGCCGCTGCCCGTCGGCGGGTGGAGTGCCATCCCGGCCACGATTGCGGCGGCGGGCACACCCCAGACGATCCCCCGCCAAGCCCCCCACCACGAGTCGAACCAGGGGATGGTGGCGAGCATCGCGGCGAGGCCGCCGACGACCAGCGCGACGGCTGCGCGGCGCGGCAGCCGCCGACCGGAGAGGGCCGCCTCGGCGATGAGGAGGCCGGCGGCGAATTCCAGGATCTGCGTCGCGCCGAGGTAGGCGAGCCAGCCCGGCAGCGTTACGGCCCCGTTCAAGGCCACGAACGCCACCAGGCCCGCCGTCAGCGTTGCCACGGCGGGGCGTCGCGGCAGGGCGAGCACCAGGGCGAAGCCGACATAGAAGGCCATCTCGTAGTCGAGCGTCCAGCCGAGCGGATAGACCGGGAAGGCGTCGTCGTTCACCCGGGCCGCATAGGGCACGAAGGCGAGCGACAGCGCGACGAAGCCCGCGAAGGCGCGCCGGGAAAGCTCGCCCCGGGCGTCACCGGGGTCGAGCAGCACGAACAGCGCCGTCACGGCCCAGTAGAGCGGCACGATGCGGGCGAGGCGTCTCGCCATGAAGGGCAGGGCGGACCGCGCGGCGCCGAAGAGCGGCACCGACGCATGGACCATCACCAGCCCTGAGATGACGAAGAACACGTCGACCCCGAAGGCGCCCCCCACCAGCCCGGGCAACCGGGTCGCGATGCCGACGCCGTCCACCTCGTCGCGGGCGTGGAACACCACGACGGCCAGGGCGGCGAGGCCGCGCAGCACCTGGATGTTGGACAGCCTGCGCATGGATCCGTCCGCCGCCCCGCATCGTCGCCGGGAGGGCCGTGTCCTGCACGGAGCGGGCGGTGGATGCAAATCCGCCGCGCGTCGGGCTCACCGCCTCAGAAGGACTGCAGTGCCTGGAAGTGGCGCTGCGCGTTGCGGGCCGCGATCCACTCCTGGGCGAAATCGGGCGCCACGCGGTATCGCTCCCCGTCGATCTCGTACCATCCGCCTTGGTCGAGGGCCGGGGCCGCGTCGTCGCCGTGCAGCGCCAGCGTCACGCGGTTCAACGCCGTCGTCACCAGGTCGTGCGAGCCGGCGCGCCGGGCGATGTCGGCGGCTGAACTCCGGCCTTCGGCCATCTCGTCGATGATCTCCAGGTAGCGGACGGCCGGCACCGTCCACCGGTCCTGCTCGAGGCGCGTCAGCGCCGTGTCGACCCGATCCTTCCAGACTGCCTTTGTCATGCAGGTCTCCCCAGATGATGTCATGTTGCCGACGTCGGGGTCCTGCTCAGGAACACGAGCCTGGTCACGGACGTCATGACTGGCGAGACTAGGCCGACGGCGAGGCTCGCCGCAACGCTGACGATGGCGGGGAACATGAATGTGAACGTCGGATGAAGGCGACACTCCGGCCTCCGTCCATTGCCGAGCCGCCGCCGACACCCTATGCCTCCGCCGATGATTGCCAGCCCCGTAGCGCCATGCTGATCCGCTCTATCGTCGATGCCGACCGACCCGCCCTGCGCACGCTGTGGCGCGAGACGTGGGCCGACACTTATGGCGACGTCCTGGGGCCGGAGCGGCGCCACCTCGTCGAAGAGGCCGTCGGCGAAGCCGGCATGGCGATGATGCTGCCGGAAGACGGCCGAGCCCTCGGCGCCTTCGTGGGTGCGGAAGCCCGGGGAACCATCTGCTTCGCCGAGCGGGCGTCGGTGGCGCGGGTCTGGGGCCTGTACGTCCACCCGGCGCACCAGCGCACCGGCGTCGGATCGGCGCTGGTGCGGCGCGCCCTCGCGTCCTTCGCGTCGGCCGAGCGGGTCGAACTGTCGACGTCGAACCCCGGGGCGCTCGCCTTCTACCGGCGCCTCGGCTTCGTCGATGACGGGCTCGGCGAACTCGAAATCTTCCCGGGTGTCCGCGTCCCGGCCAGGTCGCTCCGGCGCGGCCTTCGCCCGGCGGCGCGCCCGTCCAGGGCTCGGCAGGCCCGCGCCGTCCTCTGCACGTCGACGTAGCCGCCGGCACGGACGGCGGCGTCCCGGGCCCGATGGTCCGGGTCGCGTTGATCGGGGCGCCCGAACGTGCGCTATGGCCGGGCAGACCGCGGCGGGAGACGGGCGATGAAGTTTCTGGTGACCTATCGGGAGCGCCGCGCCGACTTCGACCCGGCCGCCGCGCAGCGCCGCGCCGCGCGGCTGCTGACCGAGCGCGCCATGCCGGACGGGCTCAAGGTCCACGAACTGCTGTCGCGCATCGGTGGGGGCGGCGGCTACGCCGTGGTGGAGACCGCCGAGGCCGAGGACCTCCAGCATCTCGCGGGATTGTTCTCGGCCTACGAGTGCCGCATCGAGCCCGTCGTCGATCTCTCGTTCAACGGCGCCGGCCGCGCGGACAGCGACACCCCGCTAGCCGCGCCGGGCCGCCCGGTGCCCCTGCCCGAGATGCCGCCCTCCGAGCCGCACGAGGGAGCCTTTTCGGACGACGACGTCTACGATACCGAGGATTAGGGCATCACGCCCACGAGTTCGCTCGGCTCCGAATCCCGATCCTGATCGCCCCCCGGGATCGCCATCGCTCAGGCGCCTCAGGGCCGGCGCGGCTCGGCCCGGCGGGGGATGGCGGCGACGCCGACGCGCTTCACCTCCTGGCGGGCCGCCGCCAGCGA
Source organism: Lichenihabitans sp. (assembly GCA_965214345.1). Classification (GTDB taxonomy): domain Bacteria; phylum Pseudomonadota; class Alphaproteobacteria; order Rhizobiales; family Beijerinckiaceae; genus Lichenihabitans. Next base: position 153,739 of record CBDCBJ010000007.1, read on the forward strand.
ATCGAGCGCCGCACCCAAAGCACCGACGGCGGCGCCGCTGCCCATGAGGGCGAGCGCCACCAGCGTCGCGGGGCAGACCGGCAGCGTCGCCCGCCAGTGATCGATCGACAGCGCCGGCAGGGCGGTCGCGATGCCGGCCGTCACGACGGCGAGGCCGGCGAGCCCGAGCACGCGGCGCGGCCGCTCCTCGACGAGCAGGCGACCGACGAGCCCGAGCAGCGTCATCCAGCCGGAGATCGTCCGGGCCGGGCCGGGCCGGGCGGAGCGCGGGCCCGATCCGAGAGCCGCGACGCCGCAGACCGGCAGCCGCAGCCGAAGCGCGTGGAGCGCGAGGTCGGGCGCCGACGCCAGGCCGGGATCTCCCGGTCCCGCCGCCCGGTACGAGATGGCGAAGCGCCGCGAGCAGGCCTTGACGTCGGAGGCCAGCATGTCCCCGCCGCACCCGAAGAGGAAATCGACCGTGCGGGCCAGCAGGCGGTCGCCCGCGTCGCCCGCGAGGTCTCCCTCGCCGATGCGGGACACGTCGACCAGGTCCCGGTTACGGTCGCCGATCTCCGCCACGAGGAGCGGCGCCAGGCAGGCGTCGTCGGGACCGGCGCCGTGGGCCAGGATGTAGATGTCGGCGTCGACCTCGGCCAGCATGCGCCGGACGAGCGCGTTGCGGCACGACCCCGGCACGACCCGCACCGTCGCGCCGGCCGCCTCGCCCGCGGCGATCGTCTCGGGCGGGAGGTCGTCTCCGTAGAGCAGGACGGCGGCGGTGGGCAGGAGGGTGCGGTAGCAGCGCGCGGTCGCGGCGATGTCCCGGCAGGCGGTGATCAGCACCGCGACCGCCGGGCCTGTGTCGGGACGCGCCGCCCAGGCTGGAGTCCGGGCGACCCGGCCCGGGGAGGCGGCCTGAATGGCTGGCCGGAGCGTCGAGAGTACAGGATGGGCCACCGCGAACCTCGCCGAGCGATGGCCTGGACGTTACGGCGGCGAGCTTAACGATTTCGGCTGGCGCGGGACTCCTCGGCGACCCACCGTCACGGCTTCCACCGATCGTCGCGGCCGGGGCCGCGCTCGACGCTACCCGTACTGGGCAGCACCACGTCGGTTCAAAAGCGCGGTGCCGCTCAACCCTTCACGCGGGCCTTGCGGGCGGCGTAGCGCGCGTCGCGCGCCACCTTGCGGTCGGCCTCGTCGGCCAGGATCCGGGCGGCCCGCTCCAGCCGCGCCGCCTCGGCGGTGGCCTTCTCCTGCTCCAGCAGGACCAGACGCTCGGCCTCGGCCGCGGCAGCGGCGGCTTCGCGGGCCGCCTTCTCCTCGGCTTCGCGCAGGGCCTGGAGGCGCCGCGCCTCCTCCTTCTCGGCCACGCGCTTGGCGCGCGCTTCCGCGATCGCCTGGCGCTCGGCCTGCTTGCGCAGCACGTCAGGGTCGTCGTCCGCCGGCTTGGCCTTCAGCTTCTCGACCAGGGCCTTCTTGGCGGCCGTGGTGGAGCTGATGCGATCGGCGAAATTGGCGCTGTTGAATCTACCCACTGGTCGTCCATGTGCGAGTGCGGCCGCGCATCCGACCATCGGCGGACGCGCCGGCGCGTCCGCGTCCATCGGGCGCGACGCTGATATAAGGGCGCGGTCCTGCGCTGAAAAGCTCCGGCGTGCGCCGGATCGTCGGCCAGGCGTGATTTCGCCCGGCTCGCGTGTCGCCGGCCCGGTCGCGGATCGTCCGATCCGTGGTGATCCTCCTGCCACAGGTCGGCGTTGTTCAACCGTAGGGGATGCAGCTCTCGGATCGATGCCTTAGACATCACGCGGGCCGTCCGGTCGGGTGCGCTGTCCCGCCCGGGCGAAGCCTCGAGGGAGGAGCACTTGGACAATGTCGTCGTCCCATGGGCCGAGGCGAGCTTCGGCAATCAGCCCACCGTCGGGATCCTGAGCGATGCGGCCCGCGCCGCTATGACCGAAGCGGCCGCGCGGAAGATCGAGGAATTGTTCGACGTCCTGAAGGTCGATCACCGCAACGACCACAACACGCGCGACACGCCCTCGCGCGTGGCGCGCATGATGGTGGAGGAGACGATGCGGGGCCGCTTCACCCCGCCCCCGCGCATCACCGACTTCGACAACGTCGAACGGTGCGACCAGCTGATCGTCACGGGGCCGCTCGCGGTGCGCTCCACCTGCGCCCACCACCTCATGCCGATCTACGGCCACGCCGTGATCGGCATCCTGCCGGCGCCGGACGGCAGGATCATCGGCCTGTCGAAGTACGATCGCATCGTCGACCACTTCTCGTCGCGCCTGCAGATCCAGGAGGAATTGGCCAAGCAGATCGAGCGCTTCATCGTCCAGAACACGAAGCCCCGCGGCCTCGCGGTGCGGATCAGCGCCGTCCACATGTGCAAGACCCATCGCGGGGTGCGGGCCTCCCATGCGAGCCGCATGGTCAACACGGCCTACCACGGCGCGTTGGCCGAGGACGCGGCGCTCAAGGCCGAGTTCCTGGGGGAATGCGCCATCCTCGAACGCCAGATGGATTGAGGACCATGCCGCCCGAGCCCAGCGGCCTCTACCGGTCCACCAAGTCCTACGACCACAGCGAAGGCCTGTCCTGCTGCTTCCGGCAGTGGCGGGCGGAGCATTCCCACTGCCACCTGCTGCACGGCTATGCGCTCGCCTTCCGCTTCGTCTTCGCCACACGCGACCTCGACCGCCACCATTGGTGCCTCGATTTCGGCAGCCTGGGTCCCGTGCGCCGCTGGCTGCACGAGATGTTCGACCACACGCTCGTCCTGGCCGAGGACGATCCCGAGCGCGAGCGGCTGGCGGAACTGGGCTCCGCCGGCCTCGCCGACATCCGCATCCTCCCGGCGGTGGGCTGCGAGGCGACGGCGCGTTTCGTTTACCTTCATGTAAATCAAATCGTGGATAACCAGAGCGACGGTCGCGTCTGGTTGGAAAGCGTCGAGGTCTCGGAACACGGCGGCAACTCCGCCCTCTATTCCGTGGCCTGACGCCCGCCGCGCACCGCCGACTGAGGCCGCCGTTCCGGCCGCCGGACGGGGACGGGTGCCGTGGTGTCGCTGAAGGCGAGCAAGTTCGTCCTCGTCGCGGGAACGACGTGCGGCCTCCTCGCCGCCGCCGTGAACGTCTCGTCCCTGATCGTCGCCCGGCAGGACGAGCTCAAGGCCGCGTCCCATTGCGAGGCCTGCACGGCCGCGACCCGTGTCGAACTCGAATTCGCTCGACTGGAGCAGCGGATCGCCGCCGCCATCGTGCCGGCTTCCGCCGTCGGGATCGAGGACGTGCAACTCCGCCTCGACCTGCTGGCCGAGCATGTCGCGGCGCTCGACGCCCCGGGCGTCCGCGCCTTCACGGCGCAGGATCCCGTCGCGGCCGAGACGGTGCGCCGCCTCGCCGCCGCCATGGGCCAGCTCGGCCCGATGGTCGACCGCGTCGACCAGCCGGCCGTCGGCGAGGGGGCCCTGGCCGTGATGGCGCCGCTCGATTTCGAGCTGTCGCGGCTCGCCGCCGCCGCCGACCGCTTCGGCGAGGCCCGCGCCGACGCCGGCGAGGCGGAGCTGGCGCGGCTCTATCGCGTCTTCACCGCCGTGCTGGTGGGCCTCTTCGCCTTCGGGGGAACCCTGATGACGCTGCTCGCCTGGCACAACCGCCAGCTCGGCATCGCGCGCGACGGCCTGCATCGGACGACGGACGACCTCAGGGCGGCCTCGGCCCGCCTCGCCGACGCCCATGCCGAAGTCTCGGCGATCAACATCCAGCTCCAGCACCGCAACGCCATCCTGGACCGCCGCGACCGTGAGATGGGGCTGCAGAACAAGCGTTTCGACGCCGCGCTGAACAACATGTCGATGGCGCTCTGCATGGTCGACGCCAGCGAGCGGCTCGTCGTCTTCAACCGTCCCTTCGCCGACCTCTTCGGCCTCGACGTCGCCCCCGTCCCGGGCATCCTCTTCGCCGACCTCGTGGCGCTGGCGACCGGTCCGCAGCTGAAGCAGGTCGAGGCCCGCCAGCGCGCCCTCACCAAGGGCGGGCGGGAGACCGCGGCCTTCATCGAGGAGATCGCCCCCGAGGGGCCGCCGGCGTCGGATGGGTCGATCGCGGATCCCGAGGGCCGGCGGACGGTCGCGGTGTCCCACCGCCCCATGCGGGACGGCGGCTGGGTCGCCACCTACGACGACATCAGCGAGCGCCGTCAGGCGGAGAGCCGCATCGCCTACCTGGCCCACCACGACGGGCTGACCGGCCTCGTCAACCGCGCCTTCTTCGCCGAACAGCTCGACGCTCTCCTGGCCGATCCGGCGAGGCGCGGCGGCCGGGTCGCCGTCCACTGTCTCGACGTCGACGGCTTCCAGGAGATCAACGACGGCTTCGGGCATCGCGTGGGGGACTCCCTGCTGCAGGAGATGGGCCGGCGCATCCTGGCCTGCGCCGGCGATGCCGTGGTGGCCCGGTTGGGCGGCGATGAGTTCGCCCTGGTCCAGACCGGCATCGGCGGCCTCGAGGAGGTCGACCTCCTGGCGGCGCGTCTCGGGCACGCGGTGTCGGCGCCCTTCGTGGTCGAGGGCGCCGACCTCGTCGTCTCGGCCAGCCTCGGCCATGCCGTCTTCCCGGCCGACGGGGGCTCGGCGGATGCCTTGATCAAGAACGCCGATCTCGCGCTCGCCTCGGCCAAGCTCGCGGGCGGCGGCACGGCGCGCGGGTTCGTGTCCGACATGGACGCGGCCCGGCGCGCCCGCCGGACCCTCGAAGGCGACCTTCGCCGGGCGCTCCCCAACGGCGAATTCGAGCTCTTCTTCCAGCCGCTCGTCGACGCCCGCCGCGTCGCCGTCACGGGGTTCGAGGCGCTCCTGCGCTGGCGGCATCCCACCCGCGGCCTCGTGTCCCCGTCGGTGTTCATCGCCGCCGCGGAGGAGATCGGCCTCATCGCCGACATCGGGGCCTGGGTGATCGGCGAAGCCTGCGCGTGCGCGGCGCGATGGCCCGGCCTCCAGACCGTCGCCGTCAACCTGTCGCCCGCGCAATTCGGCCTGATGGACCTCGTCGCCTGCGTCGACGACGCGCTGGCACGCTCTGGCCTCGAGGCGGCGCGGCTGGAGCTCGAGATCACCGAGACCGTCCTCCTGGGCGACGACGACGGGGCGCTCGACATCCTGCACGCCCTGCGGGCCCGCGGCATCCGCATCGCCATGGACGATTTCGGCACCGGCTATTCGTCGCTGAGCTACCTGCGCCGCTTCCCCTTCGACAAGATCAAGATCGACCAGTCCTTCGTGCGCGAGATGACGAACCGGCCGGATTGCATCACCATCGTGCGGTCCATCGCGTCGCTCGGCCGGAGCCTCGGCATGACCACGACCGCCGAGGGCGTCGAGACGGCCGAACAATTCGCGCAGCTCCAGGCCGCCGGCTGCGATCAGGTCCAGGGCTACCACTTCGGCCAGCCGCAGCCGGCCGACCGCATGAGGTTCGCGCTCGGCCCCGAGGGCACGTCGCACGCATCCGCCGCCTGACCCGCCTCAGGGCTCGCGCGACATCTCCTCCCGCCGCATCGGCATGGCGTCGATCAGCGGGAACAGCGTGTCGCGCCCGAGCGGCACGCCGGAGGCCAGCTTGGCCCCGCCGTCCTTGCCGACCAGGACGGCGCGGAACCCGCCGCCCCCGCCGAACCGCCGGCGCAGCGTCACGCCGTCGGGCGTGCCGTCCGTGGCGACGACGAGGACGAGGTCGCGCGCGCGGCCCTCCGCGCCGAGGTGGTCGAAGATCCGGCGCTGCTCCGCCAGGGCGGGGTCGGCCGGCGAGGGTGCCAGCGCCACGATCACGCGGTGCGCCCCACGATAGGCGGCCAGAGGATCGCCTGCGGCGCGTGCCGTCCCGAAGGACTGGGCCGTGACGGCGGCGACGAGCAGGGATCGGGACAGGCCGCGCATGGAAACCTCCGCCCGGCCAACGCGCCGCGCGGCCGGCCAGGTCCCCGCTTTCGCCGCAAAGCGGGGATCATCTGGCGGGGATGACAGACCGAGACAGGCCGCCCTTCCCGCCCTCCGATCATTGCGACGGCCGGGTCTTCTTCAACCCCGGTGTAGACACGGACCGGGGCCTCGCCGACCTGTGGCGCTGGCGGCGGACCGGGCGTCGCGTGCCCTGGCCCGAGAGCGTCCCGGTCGCGCCCGCGCCGCCGCCGCCCGCGTCGGCCGGGCCGGGCGAAGTGCTCCTGACCCCCGTGGGCCAGAGCACGGCGCTGATCCAGGTCGAGGGCTGCAACATCCTCACCGACCCGATCTGGTCGGAGCGGGCCAGCCCCCTATCCTTCGCGGGGCCGCGGCGGGTCCGGGCGCCGGGGATCGGGTTCGGCGACCTGCCGCGGATCGACCTCGTCCTGCTCAGCCACAACCACTACGACCATCTCGACGTGGCGACGTTGAAGCGCCTCGACGCGCATTCGAGCCCGCGCATCGTCACGGGCCTCGGCAACGGCCGGTCGCTCGCGCGACACGGGCTGAGGGAGGTCGTGGAGCTCGATTGGTGGCAGTGCTGCACGCCGGCGCGCGGGGTCGACGTCACCTACCTGCCCGCCCAGCACTGGTCGGCCCGCACGATGCGGGACCGGCGCCGGGCGCTCTGGGGCGGCCATGCCGTGCAGGCCGGAGGTGCCTGCGTGTATTTCGCGGGCGACAGCGGCTACGGCCCGCATTTCGCCGCCATAGGTCGCGCGCTCCGGCCCGACGTGGCCCTGTTGCCCATCGGCGCCTACGAGCCACGCTGGTTCATGAAGGCGCAGCACATGGATCCGGCCGAGGCCGTCGCGGCCCACCGCGACCTCGGCGCGAGCCTCAGCCTCGCCATCCACTGGGGCACGTTCCAGCTGACCGACGAGGGCATCGATGCGCCGCTCGACGGGCTGGCGCGGGCGCGGTCCGAAGCGGGGCTCGACGAGCGCGCCTTCCAGGCGCCCGAGTTCGGCACCACGCTCGTGTGGCGCCCCCGGCCGCTCGCGGCGGACGGCCTGGTCGAGCGCGGCGGCGCCGTGTCGTGACGCCCGCGCGACGGGCGGCTGGGCGAAAGCTCACACCGGCCGACATCGACGATGACTCGTCGACGTCGGGTCACGCCGCAGGAGCGGCGGCGCGCATTCGCGCTCGCCAGCGGTCGAGAGGTTCGACCACTGGCATCAGATGGTGGATCGGTGACGGGCCCGCGACAGGGTCGCGAGCCGACGACACCGAGGTCGCATCAGGCCGCGGCCCGCGCCTGCTGCGGGGCGTGCCGGAGGCCGGTGTCGGCGTCGAAGAGGTGGACGGCGTCGCGCGGGATGCGCAGCGACAGCGGGCCGCGGCCCTGCCGCTCCCCGGCCGGCACCTGGACGACGACGTCGCCGGCGCCGAGCCGGCCGCGCAACAGGCGCAGGGAGCCGAGGTCCTCGACGAGGTCGACTTCGGCGGGGAGGGCGTCCGCCGTCCCGGCCGGCACCGGCGAGGCGTCCTCGGGCCGGAAGCCGACCGTGAGCCGGGCGCCGCGCGGCAGGCCGTGCGGCGGCACCGCGACCGTGACGCCGCCGGTGGTGGCGGTGTCGGGGCCGGCGGCCTCGGCGTCGATGAGGTTCATCGGCGGAGAGCCCACGAAGCCGGCGACGAAGCGCGACGCCGGGTGGCGATACACCTCCTCGGGCGTGCCCACCTGTTCGACGCGGCCGGCGTTCAGCACCACGAGCCGGTCGGCCAGCGTCATGGCCTCGGTCTGGTCGTGGGTGACGAAGACCGACGTCACGCCCTGCTTGTCGTGCAGGCGCCGGATCTCGATGCGCATCTGCACGCGCAGCGTGGCGTCGAGGTTCGACAGGGGCTCGTCGAACAGGAAGACCTTGGGCTCGCGGATGATGGCGCGCCCCATGGCGACGCGCTGGCGCTGGCCGCCCGAGAGCTGCGCGGGGCGGCGGTCGAGCAGTCCGTCGAGGCCGGTCGATCGGCTGACTTCGGCGATCCGCCGCAGCCGCTCCGCCTTCGGCACGCCCGCCACCTTCAGCGCATAGCCGATGTTCTCCGACACCGTCATGTGCGGGTAGAGCGCGTAGTTCTGGAACACCATGGCGCAGCCGCGCTCGCGGGGCTCGAGCGCGTTGACAACTTGGCCCGCGATGGCGATCTCGCCCGCCGTGATGCTCTCCAGCCCGGCGATCATGCGCAGGAGGGTGGACTTGCCGCAGCCCGACGGACCGAGGATCACCACGAACTCGCCCGACGCGAAGGCGAGGTCGATGCCGTGCACGGTCTCGACCTTGCCGTAGGACTTCCGCACACCGCGGATGGCGATCGCGCTCACTGGGTCTCTCCTATTTCTCGGACGCCACGAGGCCGCGGACGAACCAGCGCTGCAGCAGGATCACCACCAGCACGGGCGGCACCATGACGATGAGGGTGCCCGCCATGGCGGTGTTCCAGACGGGGGGCTGGCCGTAGATCGGCCCCGGCACCATGCGGCCGAGCTGCATGGAGGCGGTCGCGTGGTCCTGGTCGGTCACCACCAGCAACGGCCAGAGATACTGGTTCCAGGCGTAGACGAACATGATGGTGCCGAGCGCCGCCATGTTGGTGACCGACAGGGGCAGGATCACGTCCTTGAAGAAGCGGAACCCGCCGGCGCCGTCCATCTTGGCGGCCTCGGCGAGTTCGTCCGGGATGGTCATGAAGAACTGGCGGTAGAGGAACGTGCCGGTCGCAGTGGCGATGAGCGGCAGCACCAGGCCCGAGTAGGAGTTGAGCAGGTTCCAGCGCGGCAGCGTGACGCTGAGGCCGGTGAAGTTCAGCAGCGTCTGGAACGGCTCCAGCGCGTTGGCGGCGACCGCGTAGGTCGGCACGATCCGGACTTCGAGCGGCAGCATCAAGGTGACGAAGATGAGCCAGAAGAACACCATCCGGAGCCGATAGTCGAAGTAGACGATCGAATAGGCCGAGATGGCGGAGATCGTCACCTTGCCGATCGCCACCAGCCCGGCGACGATCACCGACGTCACCATCACGGATCGGAAACTGCCCTGCGCCCAGGCGATCGAGAGGTTCTCCCAGAGGTGGCTGCCGGGCAGCAGCGGCATGGGGACCTGGTTGACGGTCTGGAAATCGTGGCTCGCCGCCACGATCACGACGTAGACCGGGAGCAGCAGGATCACGAACCCGCCGATCAGCACGGCATGGGTGAGGAGGTTGACGACGGGGGTGCGTTCGATCATGCGCGGATGGCCCTCGTCGCGGCGCAGATGACGGGCGTCACCGGTAGTGCACCCGCCGCTCGACGAAGCGGAACTGCAGCACGGTCAGGCCGATGATGAGCGCCATCAGGACCATCGACTGCGCGGCGGCGAGCGAATAGTCCTTGGACTCGAAGCCGTCGAGGAAGATCTTGTAGACCATCAGCATCGTGGCGCGGGCCGGGCCGCCGTGGGTGGTGACGTCGACCAGCGCGAAGCTGTCGACGAAGCTGTCGGTCACGTTGATCATCAGCAGGAAGAACAGCGTCGGCGTCAGCAGCGGCACCTGGAGGTCGCGCATGCGGCGCAGCACGCCGGCGCCGTCCATGGCGGCGGCCTCGATGGTGGAGCGCGGGATGTTCTGCAGGGCGGCCAGCAGGAACACGAAATTGTAGCCCACCATCTTCCAGCTCTGCCCGAGCATGACGAGGATGAAGGCGTCGTTGCCGTCGAGCGCCGGGTTCCACAGGCCCGGGAAGACGTGGTTGATCCCCGCCACGAGCCCGGCGTCGGGGGAGAAGATGAAGCGGAAGGTGAGGCCCACCGCGGCGGCCGGCACCGCATAGGGCAGGAAGAAGGTGAAGCGGTACAGGCGGTGCCCGCGCAGCCCGCGGTCGGCGAACAGCGCCAGCACCAGCGCCACCCCGACCGCGATGGCGGTGCAGGCGAAGGCGAAGACGAGGGAGGACTCGACCGACCCCCAGTAGTTGACGTCGCCGAAGACCGCGAGGAAGTTCTCGAACCCGACGAACTGGTTGCCGCCGCCGAAGGCCGGCTCCAGCGTCACCGACCAGTAGAGCGCCTGGCCGGTCGGCCAGTAGAAGAAGACGAAGACGAGAAGGAGCTGCGGCGCGATGAAGGCCGAGGCGAGCCACAGGTTCCGGAAAGTCGCTCGCTTCTGCATGCCGTCACCGTCCCGGACACGTCGCCCTCAAGGGCTTCCCCACGCCGCTCGATCCCGCCCTCGCGGCACCGAGCGCGGCGCCACCGCCGCCCTCCGCCCGCGCAATGCGGGACAGTTCGGTCCCGATCAGGGGAGGGTCTTGCCGCGCATCGTCTGGGCGTAGCGGCTCAGCACCTCGTTGCCCTGCGCGACGGCGTCGTCCATGGCGGTCTGCACGTCCGCCTTGCCGGTGAAGGCGGCCTCGAGCTCCTGGCGCACGATGGTGCGGATGGCCGTGAAGTTGCCGAGGCGGATGCCGCGGGTCAGCGGGCCCACCGGCGAGGCCGTCAGCGAATCGATCGCGACCTCGCGGCCGGCGTGCTTGGGATCCTTGTAGAAGCCGTTCTCGTCGAGGATCTTCTCGCCGGCCGTCGTCACCGGGATGTAGCCGGTGTTGTCGACGATGTATTCCTCGCCGGTCTTGGGCGCGGTGACGTATTTGATGAACGCCGCCGCCGCCTCGTATTCTTCCTTGGACTTGCCCGCCATCACCCACAGCGAGGCGCCGCCGATCGTGGAATTGTGGCGCTCGTGGCCCTTGAACACCGGGAGCTCGGCCACGCCCCAATGGATGGTGCCGGGCTTCTCCAGCGCCCGAATCTGCGAGTAGTCGGCGACCGAGTTCAGCGTCGACGCGCAGGAGCCGTCGGCGAAAGCCTGGTCCTTGCTGCGGCCGGTCTGCAGGGTGACGATCTTGGCGGAGCCGTCGTCGACCCAGCCCTTGATCTGCTTCAGGAGGTCGACGAAGATCGTGTGATTGAAGACGAGCTTGGCGTCGAGGCCCTTGAAGCCGTTGTCCTCGGTCGCCACCGGCACGTCGTTGATGGCGGAGAACTGCTCCAGGATGGGCCAGGTGTCGAAGTCGTGGGCGAAGGCGCAATCGACGCCGGCCTTGTGCAGGGCCTCGAGGTCGGCGCCGAAGTCTTCCCAGGTCTTCGGCGCCTCGGTCTTGCCGATCTTGGCCCAGGCGTCCTTGTTCCAGTAGAGAACGGCCGTCGATGAATTGTAGGGGAACGACCACATCGTGCCCTGCGACGTTCCGTAGAAATTACGGATGGCCGGGTAGTAGCTGTTCCAGTCGATGTTCAGGTGGTAATCCTGATCGAACTTGTCCGCCTGATAGATGGCGCCCGACAGCAGGAAGTTGACGGTGCCGGCGTCGTAGATCTGGACGACCGTGGGCTGCTGGTGGGCGCGATAGGCCGCGATGGTGTTCTGCTCGGCCTTGTCGTAGCCACCCTGGCCGACGCAGACGGCCTCGTACTTGTCCTGTGAGCCGTTGAACAGCTTGCACTGGTTCTGGACCACGTCGGCGAGCTGCCCCGTCAGCCCATACCAGAATTCGAACTTCTGGCGGGCCTCGGCCGCGGCGCTCGAAGTGGCGCCCGCCAGGACGGCGGCGGAGAGGCCGATCGCCAGGACGGGGGCGGAGGCGAGGAGCGCATGGCGCATGGTCGGGATCCTGAGGTGTCGGACGGGACTGGCCCTGCGGTTAGCGGCTCTGCATGACGGTCCGCCGAACCTGATGTGACGGTTCCGTGAATCACCGGGTCTGCCGTGACGACCTGGTCGGCGGATCAGCGGGGCTGGACACGCGACCTTCGCGAACGGCGTCCGCGGCCTGGACAAGCGTCGACGGCTCCGCGAAGACGGACCCGGCGGGACGCTCCGCCGATCGGAACCCGCGAGCCGGATGCCCGCCGTCGTCGACCTCGCGCTGCCGCGCCTCGCCCCGCCCGATCCTGCCGTCCTCGCCGAGGCGCTGGCGGCCGAGCCGAGCCGCGCCCGGCACGACGCGCTCGCGGCCCGCATCCCGGCGCTCGAGGCGCTCGAGGTGTCCCCACCGCCCGCGCCGTCCCCCGTCCCCGCCGTCGTGCGGATCGCCGCCTGGAACGCGGAGCGCCTGAAACATGCCGCGGCCTCGGCGGCCCTCGTCGCCCGCTCGGCCGCCGACGTGGTGCTGCTGAGCGAGGTCGACCTCGGCATGGCCCGGTCGGGGAATCGCCACACGGCGGCGGATCTCGCGCAGGCGCTGGGCATGGGCTTCGTCTACGGGGTCGAGTTCGTCGAACTCGGGCTCGGCGACGCGCGCGAGACCCGCTGGCACGCGGGCCAGCGCAACGGCGTCGGCTTCCACGGCAACACCATCCTGTCGCGCTTCCGGCTCGCCGACGCTTTCATGATGCGGCTCGACGACGGCGGGGCGTGGTTCGGCGCCGAGGCCGCGGCGGACCAGCGCCGCATCGGCGGCCGCATGGCACTGGCGGCCCGGCTGGCCGATGCGCCGAAGCCGCTCTGGGTGGTGGAGGCCCATCTCGAGAGCCGCAGCACGCCCGACCTGCGCGATGCCCAGATGCGCCGCCTCCTCGCCGCCCTTGCGGAGCGGATCGGCGACGCGCCCTGCGTGATCGGCGGCGACTTCAACACGCTGGCGCTGCCTCACGGCGACGCGCTGCCGGGGGCGGCGCTGCGCGATCCGTCCGGCGCCGAGCCGCTCTTCGCCGCGGCCGCTGCGGCCGGCTTCGCCTGGGCGGACAGCAACACCGCCGACGTCACGAGCCGCACGCGGCCGGACGGCGAGCCCCGGCCGCCCTTCACCCGCATCGACTGGCTGCTCGTGCGCGGCCTCCCGGCCCGCGCGCCCGCGACGGTCCCGGCCCTCGGCCCGGACGGGCTCGCGATCTCGGACCACGACCTCGTCGCCGTCGACGTCGTGCCTTGAAGCCGGCACGTCCCGGCTCCAGGATCGTCGGAGCGCCGACGGGGCGACCGCCCTCCGCTCCGAACCCACCCTCGAAGGATGCCATGCCGACGACCCTTCTGCTGCGTGCCCTCGCCCTCGGGGCCGCGATCCTCGGCCAGACGACGATCGCGTCGGCCGCCGGCCGCGTCGACGTCCCGGTCCACCAGACCGTGCTGCCGGACGGAGACCCGCGCTACTCGGTCCCCGTGACGGTCGGGGACGGGCCGCCGATCGAGGCCGAGCTCGACACGGGGTCGTTCGGGCTGCGCGTGCTGCAATCCGCCCTGAAGCCCAGCCAGTTCGAGGCGACCGGCGTGCGGCGCACCTATGCTTTTGGAGGCGGCGCCAAGTTCGACGGCGTGATGGCCCGCGCGGCGGTAGGCGTCGGGACGGTGCGGACCGGCGCGGCCGTCCTGTTCCACCTCGTCGAGCATGTCGGCTGCGCCGAGGGCCGGCCCTCCTGCCCGGCCAGCCGGGTGAGTGCCAGGGACTACCGCATCGCCGGCGACGGCTACCCGGGGCAGGGGTTCTCCGCCATCCTGGGCCTGTCGATGCGCCGCTCCGCCGACGGGGACGGGGCGCAGAACCCGCTCACGGCGGACGGGCCGCGGAGCTGGATCCTGCTCCTGCCGCGGCCGGGCAGCGCCGAACCCGGCCATCTGATCATCGACCCCGACGCGGCCGACCGGGCCGGGTTCGCGCTCCTGAGGCTCGACCCCCAGGGCGGCGCGTCGGGCTGGGCCGACACGGGGCTGCCGGGCTGCCTCGTCGAGGACGGCGGCGGCCAGCGCTTCTGCGGCCGGACGCTGCTCGATTCGGGCGCGCCCGGCCTGTCGGTCGCCAGCGACACCGTCGAGGGGCCGCAGCCCTGGGGCAAGGGGCGCAGCGCCCGAATCGAGATCGGCGGCGCCGAGGGCCCGGTGTCGGTGCCCTTCACGTCGGGGCAGGACTGGTCGAGCCGCGTGCTCCTGCATCCGCCGCGCGGGCCGGAGGGCGGCGCCCAGATCTCGTTGGGCACGCTGCCCTACTTCTCCTATGCGGTCCTATACGACGCCGAGGCCGGCGCGATCGGGTTCAAGCCGCGCGACCCCGCCGGGCCCTGACGGAGCATCTTCGGCCCGCGGCACCGCGCCGGCCCCTGAAGTCCCCGCCGGGCCTGCTCGTCAGTGGGCGTGGACGCGGTCGAGTTCGGCCTGGGCCAGGGCCTTGTTGGTGCGCTCCAGGCGGAACGCCAGCACCCGCATCATGGCGATGCCCATGTCGGGGAAGCTCTTCAGCAATCCCATGAGCTGCGTCTTGCCGATGACCAGCGTCTCGCAGGCGCTCGAGGCCCTGACGGTGGCCGAGCGAGGACGGTCGCACAGGATCGCCATGTCGCCGATGAAGTCGTTGCGCCCGACGGTGGCGACCTTGACGTCGGTGTCGCCTGCCCGGACGAAGACGTCGGCCGCGCCCTTGACGATCACGAAGGCGCGGTCGCCGAGCTCGCCCTCGGTGCAGAGCACCTGCCCGTCGTCGAACTTGAGACGCTGCGACGCGAAGGCCAGGAGCTTCAGTTTCGACGGATCGACGGATGCGAAGATCGGCACCTCGCGCAGCACCTCGACGTCTTCCTTCAAAAGGCTCACGTTCCGTCCCCTCCCGTCCTCGTCCGTGGCCCGACCCGAGCCCGTCACGCCGACGCGCGCATCGGCTCACGCTCGTCCTGGCTGTCCTGGTGCTCGTCCCCGTGGCGTCCGGTGTCGGCGGCGACCCGGCCGTTCTCCATCCTGACGACGCGGTCGAAAAGGTGCCCGAGGCCCTCGTTCTCGAGGTTCCACAGCACCCCGAAGCCGGGGTGCCCCTCGCCGCCGCGGCTCTGCTCGAGGATGCGGCCGACGATGGCGTCCTGGCTGGCGGGATCGAGCTGCATCAGCCCGCGGTGGACCAGCAGGAGATCCGGCCGCCGCAGCAGCGCCCGCGCCATGCCGAGCTTCTGGCGCTGCGCGGCGCCGAGCCGCTTGCCGCCCGAGCCGATGTTGAAGGACAGGCCCGTCTGGAACACGATGGGGCGCAGGCCGAGATCGTCGATGGTGGCCCGCACCGCCGCGATGACGCGCGTCTCCGCTTCGGCGATCCCGAAGGCCACGCGGCCCATGAGCACGTTGTCCTTGACGCTCGCGGCGTCGTTGTAGAGGTCGGGGTGGTAGAAGGCGATCGCATGCTGGTCCTCGCCGAGCGCCTCGTGGAAATCGTGCCGGGCGGCGAGGAGGTTGGTTTCGAGCTCTTCGGTGACGAGGCCGAGCCGGTCGCGCGGCTCGACGTAGCCGAAGGCGAGGTCGAGGAACACGGCCTGGTCGCCCGACGCGGCCTTGGCGTAGCCGCGCGAGCCGACGCGCTTCAGCGCCGCCTGGTAGTCGGCGAACTGGTCGGACGCCATGAGGCTCAGCTCGTCGAACAACGGGCTGTCGGCCTCGAGGCCGTCGAAGACCTCGAGGATCGTCGAGGCGATGTCCTTGCCCATGTCGAACAGCGCCGCATCGAGCCCGTGCTCGGCCAGGACCTCGCGCATCACGGCGTTCGAGCCGAGCTGGCGCAGGCTGAACGTGTCGTCGAGCGGCGTGCCGAAAATGAGGTTCTCGGCGATGGTCGATTGTGAGTTGAAGCGCTCCGGGTCGAAGGGTTCGACGAGGTGGGTCATGCCGCCGGCGTCGAGCTTCTCGCGCAGGATCGCGCGGGCCGCCACGAAGTGGCCCGCCGCGTCCTCGCCGACGTCGGTGACGCGGCGGTTGAGGCCGAAGCTCAAGACGTCGTGTTCCAGGTCGACCATCGCCAGGGTCTCCTTGATCCGCAGCACGAGATCATCGGCCCCGCTGGCGCCCGCCGCCTCGTAGTCGATCCACTCGGCCTCGACGTCGAGGTTGTTGCCGCGCGACTTGATGATGTCGTAGCGGCCCGGGGGGCCCGGCGGGCGCAGCGTGTGGCGGAGGCCGAACAGCAGCGCCTCCTCGATCGTGCCCTGCGGGAAGAAGGTGTCGACGCTCGCGAAGGAGGTGCGCCGGCCGGTCGTCGCGAGGGTCAGGTCCTTCAGGTCGGCGTCGCCGAGCACCACCCGTCCGCCGTCGATCGGCTGCAGCCGCGCCAGCACCTCGACGATCGTCTCGGACCCGCTCGACGAGCCGCCGTCGAGCCCCACGACGTCGCCGACACCCATGCGGAACGACACGTTGTCGAGGACGCGGGTGCCGTTGGCGTCGACGACGGTGACGTTGGAGAGCGCCACCTCGCCGCCGAGATGCGGGGCCGGATCGTCGATCTCGGGCGCCGGCAGGAGCTCGACCGAGGGATCGACCGAGAACTGCTCGATGATCTGCTCGTATTTGACCTCGACGTCGAGCCGCTGCTGGTCCCAGTCGATCAGGTCCTTCACGGGCGAGGGCAGGTCCTTGTAGGCGGAGATCACCGCCACGAGCTGGCCGATGTCCAGCGTGCCCATGATGGCGAGGAACCCGCCCACCATGTAGAACAGGAACGGCGTGATCTGGGCCAAGAGGTTGTTCAGGAACTTGACGAAGAACTTGCGCTGGTAGAGTTCGAAGCGGATGCCGAAGATCTTGACGAGCCGGCTGGCGAGGTCGGCGCGCTGGTAGTCCGACGCGTCGTTGGTGTGGACGGCCGTGATGCCGTCGACGATCTCGCCCACCACGCCGGCGAGGGCGCGCGACTGCAGCTGCCTCTGGCGGCCGAGGACGAGCTGCCGGCGCCGCAGCCGCGGGATCACCACCCCCTGGGCGACCAGAAGCGTGATGGCGATGAACCCCAGATAGGGGTTCTGGACTAAAATGAACACGATGGCGGTGGCGATCTGGCCCAGGAGGAACACGGGCTGCACGATGGCGTCGCCGATGAAGCCGCCGAGCGGCTCCACCTCGTCGCGGATCATCGTGGCGACCTCGGCACCCTTCACCCGGCGGAACTCGCTCATCGGGAAGCGCAGCACCCGGTCCATCAGTTCGTAGCGGAACTGCCCCAGCATGCGCTCGCCGAGCCGTCCCTTGTAGAAGTTGATGTAGTATTTGAACAGGCCGTTGATGATCACCAGGACCAGGAAGGCGGCCGACAGCATCACCAGCGACCAGATGCGGTCGAAGTCGAAGCCGTGCAGGATCTCGATGAAGCCGTCCGTTTTGACCGCGCCCGGCACCGGGATGCGGATCTGGAAATAGTGCTGGGTGGCGCCGGGATGCTCGAACCCCTTGGCCTGGATCGGGCCGTTGACGATGTATTTCGGCAGGTCCAGCATGAGGAAGCTGAACGGCATCGAGACGAGAATGATGAACAGGATCCAGATCTGCTCACGCCTCGTCTCGTTCCAGATATAGCGGAAGAGACTGGCCTCCATGCCGTGCATCGCTCCGGCCCGGCGGATCCACGCCGGGCGACAGGTGAGGGCCGGGGACCGGCTAGCCCTGTATCATCGGCGCAACCGGCCCGCAGGGCAAGAGGTGCCGCCGAGGCGGCGGTGAACGGCCGGCGCGGACCGGCGGGCGTCGGGGTTCACGCGAGGCCGAGGCGGCGCTCGACGATGCGGCGCGTGGCGGAGGCGCCGTCGAGCGACAGGCCGGCATCGACGGCCGGGAGGGCCGAGGCCTCGTCGATGGCGGCCGCCAGGGCGGCGGGGTCGAGCGCGGCCTCGTCGAGCACCACGGCGAGCCCCCGCTCGGCCATCCAGGCGGCCCGGCGCCGCTGCTCGGTCTCGCCGCCCTCGGCATAGGGCACGAGGACGGCGCGGCAGCGCGCCGAGAGGAGGTCGGCGACGGTGTTGTAGCCGGCCTGCGAGACCGAGACCCGCGCGCGCCCGAGGTGCGCCGCGAGGTCGGGCACGAAGGGGCGGACCGTCATGCCGGCGCCGGTCCGGAGGGCCGCCCCCGGGGCGTTGGGACCGGTGAGGACGAGCCAGCGGGACGCGGCGAGGCGGGTGAGCGGACGGGCCGCCAGCGCGGTCTCGAGCAGGCGCGTCCCGACGGCCCCCCCGCCCACCGACACCACCGCGTCGAAGCTCTCGTGCGGCGCGGGCAGCTGCGGTTCCGGCCCGTGCAGGGGCGTGCCCGCGCGCGGGCCGACGATGCCGGTGTAGCTCGTGATGTCGGCGAAGGCGTCGGCCTCCGCGAACGTCTCCGAGAGAGGTGCGAGGCGCGGGTCGCCGTGCACCAGCACGAGGCCGAAGTAGCGACGGATCAGCGCCAGCGTCTCGGCGCGGCGCTCGGGCCGGGCCTCCTGGAGGATGTCGCGGACCGAGCAGGCGATCAGCGGGCGGTGCACCGCCGCGACGGCCCGTTCGAGCAGCGGGACCAGCTCGAAGCGCATGGCCCGGCGCCCGAACGGGAAGGCCTCGATCAGCACGACCGCGGGCGCGAGATCCTCGAAACAGCGCAGCAGCAGGTCGCGGCGTCCGGCCTTGTCGTCCGCCGTGAAGGGGCGCCCGTCGGGGTGGACGAGGGCCGAAAAGCCGCCGGAGCCGGCCTTGACGGGGGGCAGGACGAACAGGTTCACCCCGTCGGGCAGGAGGCCGGGCGGCACCTCGCCCCCGACGACAAGCAGCACCTCGAAGCCTTCCGCCAGCGCGGCCGCGACCCGGCCGGCCCGCACGAGATGGCCGATGCCGAGCAGGTGCTGGACGTAGAAGAGGAGACGGGTCTGCATCGCGCTACTCGGCGGCGTCCCGGTCGACCCGGGTGTCCACTTCCCCGTCGCCGGCGCCGTCGCGGAACAGGCTCGCCAGGGCGTCGAGGCTCACCGCGGAATCGAAGTGCCGCGCCACCCGTGCCTGCCCGGCCCGCCCCATGGCGCGGCGGGCGTCAGGGTCGGCGGCGAGGTGGACCAGCGCCGCCGCCAGGGCCTCCGCGTCGTCGGGCGGCACCAGCCGGCCGTTGACGCCGTCCTCGATCAGCTCCGGGACGCCCCCCACCGCGGTGGACAGGCAGGCGAGGCCCTGACTCTGGGCCTCGACCAGCACGTTGGGCAGGCCGTCGCGGTCGCCGTCGCCCGCGACCCGGCAGGGCAGGGCGAAGAGGTCGGCCTCGCGATATCGCGCCAGGACGGCGGCCTGGTCGAGCGGGCCGAGCCAGTCGATGCGGCCGGCGAGGCCGTGGGCGGCGGCGCGCGCCTTCAGGGCCTTCAGGGCGGGGCCGCCGCCGACGTGGGCGAGCCGCCAGTGAAGCGCGTCCGGCAGGCGGGCCAGGGCGTCGAGCAGGACGTCGAAGCCCTTTTTCTCGACGGCGCGGCCGACGGCCAGGAGCCGCACCGGATCCGCGGGGTCGGCGCCGTCGCGGCGCGGGCGCATCAGCGGCAGCGGCTTGAACCGGTCGAGCGCCAGCCCGTGATAGTTCAGCCGCACCGGCCGCCCCGGCGGGCCGAGCGCCCCGAGCCGGTCGCGGCCGGCGCGCGTGCAGGTGACGGTCCAGCGCGCCGCCGCGAGCTTGCCGGCGAGGTCCCAATCGGGCGAGGTCCAGATGTCCTTGGCGTGGGCCGAGCAGGTCCAGGGCAGGCCGGACAGGAGGGCCGCATAGGCGGTGACGCTCGCGGGCGTGTGGATGAAGTGGCTGTGGAGATGCGCCACGCCCGCCGGCAGCTCGTCGGCGAGCACGAGGGCCTGCCCGAAGCGCCGGACGCGGTTGCGCGTCGGGTCTCGGCGCAGATCCGCCAGGAACGATCGCCGTGCCGCCCGGTAGCCCGGCGCCCGCCTCACCCGCCACCAGGCGCCGAGCACGCGCAGCGGCGCGTCGTGGAGGTACTCCGGCAGGTAGGCGACGGGCGCCCGGATGTCGGCGTGGACCGGATGAGTCCGGTCGTCCGTCGGGCGCCGCAGGGCGACGATGCGGATGTCGAAGCCGCGCCGCTCGAGGCCGAGGATCTCCTCGGCGATGAAGGTTTCGGACAGCCGCGGATAGCCCTTCAGCACGAAGACGACGGGAGCCGTCACGCCTGCGTCCAACGCCGCACGCCGCCGCGCCGGGGCGGACCGCCCCTGCCGGCCATGATGGCGCCGACGAGGTCGGCCACGCGGTCGAGCCCGCCGAGGTCGAGGTCGGGCGCGGCGCGGGACGGCACCGCGCGGCGCGGCAGCGCCCGCAGCGCCGCGGCGAGGCGCGCGGGGTCGGCCGCCTCCTCGGGGCGCACCATGTCGACGAGGCCGAGCGCCGCGGCGCGCCGGGCACGGATCAGCTGCTCCTCGCGGGGCCGGACCCGCGGGACGATCAGGGCGCGTTTGTCGAGCGACAGGATCTCGCAGAACGTGTTGTAGCCCCCCATGGCGACGACCCCGGCGGCGTTCTCCATCAGGATCTCGGGGCGGTTGTCGAAGTCGATGAGGTGGAGCGCGCGATGCGTCGAGGCGCGGCGGCGGAGGTCGTCGCGCTCCTCGGCCTTCATGAAGGGCCCGAGCACCATCACCACGGGCCAGTCGAGCGTCGGGTCGTGGTCGTGGGCGGCGATGACCTGATGCATCAGCTCGGCGCCGTCGCCCCCGCCCCCGACCGTGACCAGCAGGGCGTCGAGCGGCATGTTGGCGAGGGTCGGGGTCGGGCCGCTCGGCACTTCGCGGCGCAGGAACCCCGTCCAGTCGATGCGTTCGCGCAGTGCCGCCGGGGCGTCGAGGCCGGCCAGGGGATCGTAGAAGTCGCGCGGGCCGTAGACCCAGACGGCGTCGTAGAGCGTGTCCATCTTGCCCAGCACGTCGGCCCGCGCCCATTCGGCGGCGAGGAGTTCGGGGGAATCCATGACGTCCCGCAGGCCGAGCACCAGCGTGGTCCCGCGCGCCTTCAGCCAGTGCAGCGTGGGCTCGAGTTCGCCGCGCAGCCCCAGCGGCTCCTTGTCGACGATGAGGATGTCGGGCTCGAACCCCTCTGCCGTGCTCTGGATGACGGAGCGGCGCAGGGCCAGCGTGTCGTCGAGGTCGGTGTGCTGGGCGAGCGGCGTGTACTCGCCGTTATAGAGCTTGATGACACTGGGGATCTTGAGGAAGTCGACGCGCGTGCGGAACTCGAAGGCGCCCGCGATGGACGAGCCCGACACGATGAGGACCTGCAGGCCCTTGAATCGCTCGACCAGGGCATGGGCGATGGCCCTGCAGCGACGCAGGTGCCCGAGCCCGAAGGTGTCGTGGCTGTACATGAGGATGCGGGCGTGCCGAAGCCGGTCGACCGATTGATGCATCCGCGACAAACCTCAAGCCCGCACTCGCGACATCACCGACTCCGAGCGATGCGGCCTCCCGCCGCGGCACGATAGCGGGGCGCGCCGAGGCTGGCTAGAGCGCTTCACCGCGGGCCGCCGCGCCCCCCGCGGCGGCGTCTGATACCGCCCGGCGCCGGACCACGTGGTACCGGCCGGGCGCGATGCCGGGCGGCAGGGGGAGGGGCGCGAGGCGCCGGTCCTCGAGGGGGGAGCCGCTGGCGGCGAAGCCGCCCGGCGCGAGCAGGCGGGCCACGAGGGCGGGGAGCCAGGATTCGAGCCGCGCGTCGCCTTCGGCGCGGCCGCTCTCGAGGTCGGCGTGGATCAGCGCCGCGGCGCCGTCCGGCACGCCCGTCGCGGTCTCGCGGATGTCGCCCACGACGAAGTCCTCCGCCGGGGGGAGGAGCGGCAGGTCGGGCACCACCACCGATTCGAAGACGATCACCCGCCGCCCGGGGAAGCGCCGGCGCAGGTGGTCGTAAGTGCGGCCGTTGCCGAAGCCGAACTCCAGGATCGGCCCCGGGACGTCGGCGAGCCGCGTCACGAGGTCGTCGAGGATGTCGCGCTGCGCCGTCATGCGGCGGATGAAGGATTCGAGGCGGCTCATCGGTCCGGTCTGTCCTGATGTCGGGCGGGCGCGGGGGGCCGAAGGCCTGGGTCTCGCGCCGTCCCGGCTATGGCGGTGGGAGCGAGCGCACGTAGCCGGCGATGCGCCGGCAGGCCTCGGCGAGGCGCCGGTCGGGGGCCGCGAGGGCGAGCCGCACGAAGCCCGCCGTGGCGGGGCCGAAGGCCGCCGCGTCGACCAGCGACACGCCGGTGGCGCGGAACAGCCCCCAGGCGAAGTCGGTCGACGACAGCCCCGTGCCGCGCACGTCGAGGAGGGCGAACATGCCCGCGGCCGGTCGCAGCATCGCCAGGCGCTCGACCCCGGACAGACCACCCGCCACGGCGTCGACGCGCGCCCTGTAGGCCTCGCGCATGACCTCGGTCGTGGCGTCATAGGCGTCGAGCGCCGTCACGGCGGCCTCCTGGATGAAGCCCGGCTGGCCGTAGAGCATGTTCAGCCCCAGGCGGTCGAGATGGCGGATCAGGGCCTGCGGCCCCACCACCCATCCGGTCCGCCAGCCCGTCATGGCGTGGGACTTCGACAGGCTGCCGATCGTGGCGGTGCGCTCGGCGAGGCCCGGCAGGGCGCGGATGGCGCGGTGCTCGCCCTCGAAGACGAGGCTCTCGTAGACCTCGTCGGCCATCACCCACAGGTCGTGGCGGATCGCCACCTCGGCCACGACGGCGAGCTCCGCCTCCGTCATGACGACGCCGGTCGGGTTGTTGGGGTTGGCGAGGAGGATCGCGCGCGTGCGGGCCGTCACGGCACCGTCGAGCGCCCCGACGGCGGGGCGGAAGCCGTCGTCGGGCGAGGCCGCGATCCGCCGGATGCGGGCGCCGGCGGCCGCCAGCGTCGCCTCGTAGGTGGCGTAGATGGGCTCGAGGACCAGCACCTCGTCGTCGGCGTCGAACAGCGCCAGCGCGGTGGCGAAGAGGCCGTTCTGGGCGCCCGCGACCGTCATGACCTCGTCGGGCGCGGTGGCGATGCCGGTGCGCCGGCGCTGCAGGTCGGCGATGGCCTGCCGGAGTGCGGGGCGGCCGGCGATCGGGGTGTAGTGTGTGTCGCCGGCCCGCAGCGCCTCCACGGCGCGGTCGACGACCGGGGTCGGGGTGTCGAAGTCGGGGTCGCCGACGCTGAGCAGGATCACGTCCTCGCCCCGCGCCGCGGCGAGGCGTGCCTCGTGGTGGATGCCCCAGGCGGCGCCGCCCGGGGCGTCGAGGCGGTCCACGAGCGAGGAATAGCGCATGCGGCAGGAGCTTCCGGTCACGGCGGGAGGTTCGACCTCCTACCGCGCCCGGCATCGATTGGCCACCGGCCCCGGCGTGCCCGAAACGGGCCCGAGATGTCGCGGCCCGCCTCGGACCGTCAGGTCACCGTCCGCGGTGCGCCATCTTCATCTTCTCGGCCACGATCACGTCGATGGCGTGCATCATGGCGGGAGACACCGAGTAGGCGTAGCCGCCGCGGCGCGCCAGCGGGCTGCTCGCCGAAGCCGACGCGAGCGGCGCCGCGACGGTCGCGGCGACCACCAAGGAGAACAGGAGCGCGGTTTGAAGTCTCATCATGGCCGTCCCTTTCTGAAAGACGCCTCGAGGATAGCCGGCCGGCCCCGGTCGCGTGGCTATGGTTTCCATGCCGAACCGCTATGGAAGGCGAGGCCGCGACCGCGACCCGCGGCAGCCCCGTCTCGGTAACCGCGCCGCGGTGAGGCGCGTAGATGGCAGGGAGGGCGCGCACCGGCGCCCCTGCCACATCGAGGCGTCGCCATGGAGTTGCACCAGGTCCGGTACTTCCTCGCCGTCGCGAAGCACCTCAACCTCACGCGGGCGGCGGAAGACCTGCGCATCGCGCAGCCCTCGCTGACGCGGGCGATCCAGAGGCTCGAGGCCGAACTCGAAGGGCCGCTGTTCCGGCGGGAGCGGTCCCGAACGCACCTCACGGACCTCGGCCGTACGGTCCTGCCGCATCTCGAGGCCCTCCACGTCGCCGCCGAGACCGCGAAGGCCCAGGCGAGGCGCCTCGGCAGGGGCGGGGCCGGCGGGCTCTGCCTCGGGGTCTGCACGGGCATCGAGCCGACCCTGCCGGCCAGGCTCGTCCTCGACACGGTGGGGCGGTTCCCGGACCTGCAGGTCTTGGTCGAGGTCGCGTCGACCGAGATCGTCGAGCGCCGCCTGATGGCGGGCGACTTCGACGCCGCCATCCTGGCGCCCGCCGGGGCCTGCCACGACCGCTTCGACCTCCGCGAGATCCACGACGAGGAACTCGTGGTGGCGTTCGCTGACGGGCACCGCTTCGCGGGGCTCGCCAGCGTGCCCATCGCAGCCCTCGCGGGCGAACCGCTCGTCGTGCGCCTCGGGTGTCGGCACGAGCAGATGCTGGCGCGGCTGATGGAGGCGCGGGGCCTCGAGCGCCTCGTCCGCCATCGCGTCGAGGATCCGCTCTGGCTCGCGGATTTCGTGCGGGGCGGGCAGGGCTGCGCGGTCGTGGCCGCCACGCTGGCCCGGTCCCACGCGCTGGCGCACCGGACGCTCGACGGCGTCCCGCTGCGCTTCCGGACGGTGCTGGCGACCGTCGCGGGACGGCGGCACTCGCCCGCCCTGGCGAGCCTCGCCGGCCGGATCACGGGTCCACGCCGCCCCTGATCGCGGCGCACCGGGGACGCCGCGCCCTCAATTCGGCCGTCGCGGAGCGGCCTCCTGCGCGCGGTCGAGCGTCCCCAGCGTCTCCAGGATCAGCGCGGGGTCGAGGCGTCGGGTGAAGTCCGGATCCGCGAAGGAGACCACGATCCGCCCGTCGGTCCCGACGATGAAGTCGGCCGGCAGCGGCAGCAGCCATCCCGCGCCGTCGAGGCTACGCGCCAGCCCGGGATCCTCGGCGAGGTAGAAGGTCCGCAGCACCTCGGGGACGCGGTAGACGAGGCCGTAGAGCAGCGCGACGCCGAGACCCGGGTCCTGCACCACTGCGGCGGCGTCGCCGAGGCGTGTCACGGCCGCGGCGAGCGGCGCGCTCGGCGCCTCGGGCGACAGCAGGACGAGGCTCGCGCCGAGCCGCGCGATCGCGGGCTGGGCGGCCAGGAGCGCGTCGATCTCGGCCCGGCAGAAGGGGCACCACTCGCCGCGGAAGACGCTCATCACCACCGGGCCGCGCCGCAGCAGGTCCGACAGGACGATCGATCGCCCATCGGCCGCCGCGAGCGCGAAGTCGGGCGCCGCGCCGCCGGCCCGCTTGACGCGGTGCGGCATGCCCGACCGGGCGAGGTGTTCTGCGGCGTCGACGATCCTCGCCAGGTAGGCGGGATCGGCCTCGGCGCGCCTGGATCGGAGTTCGCGCTGCAGCGTCATCGAGCCGCTTCTCTCGGGAGCCCGTCCCTTATCGCACGGCACCGGTGGCCTGTGAACGCCGCCGCGGGGCGGCTTCTCGCGATTCCGGCAGGGCTCCGCTATCCTGCGTCGACCCGCCGGACGGACCCCTCCATGCCCTACGCCCTCGAACTCGGCCTCGACACCTTCGGCGACACCACCGCCGGCCCCGACGGCACGCCGCTGCCGCACGGGGAGGTGATCCGCGACGTCGTCGAGGAGGCCGTCCTGGCCGACGAGGTGGGGGTCGACTGCTTCGGCGTCGGCGAGCATCACCGCGCCGATTTCGCCGTCTCGTCGCCCGAGATCGTGCTCGCCGCCGCGGCCGGGCGCACGCGGCGCATCCGCCTCGGCTCCGCCGTCACGGTGCTGAGTTCGGACGACCCGATCCGCGTCTTCCAGCGCTTCTCGACCCTCGACGCCGTGTCGGGCGGCCGCGCCGAGGTGGTGCTCGGGCGCGGGTCGTTCACCGAGTCCTTCCCGCTCTTCGGCCACGACCTCGACGGCTACGAGACGCTGTTCGAGGAGAAGCTCGACCTGTTCGCGGCCCTGCTGGAGGGCGGCCCCGTGACATGGCGCGGCACCACGCGGAAGCCGCTCGCCGGCCAGAGCGTCTTCCCGACGCCCGAGGGGCCCCTGCGGACCTGGGTCGGCGTCGGCGGCAGCCCGACGTCGGTGGTGCGCGCCGCGCGGTACGGCCTCCCCATGATGCTGGCCATCATCGGCGGCGACCCCCTGCGCTTCGCCCCCCACGTCGACCTCTATCGCCGCGCCTTCGCGCAGCTGGAGCGGCCCGTGCAGCCGGTCGGCGTCCACTCGCACGGCTACGTGGCCGAGACGGACGCGCAGGCCCGCGACGAACTCTGGCCCGACTACAGGCGCATGCGCGACCGCATCGGCGGGAGCGCGGCTGGCCGGCGATGCGGCGGGACGAGTTCGACGCCGAGGCCGACCACGGTTCGCTCTACGTGGGATCGCCCGAGACCGTGGCGCGGCGGGTGGCCGCCACGATCCGCGGCCTCGGCCTGTCGCGCTTTCACGTGAAGTACAGCGCGGGGGCGCTCGCCCACGGCCGCATGATGCGGTCGATCGCGCTCTACGGCACCCGGGTCATCCCGCTGGTCCGCGACATGCTGGCCGGATGACCGTCCCCGTCACGGCGCGAAGCCGAAATAGCTGAAGATCAGCACGTTGAGCCCGATGAAGGCGAGGACGAGGCCGTCGATCCAGGCGGCCGCGAACAGGGTGCGCCCCCGTGCCCCGTTGGCGTGGCCCGCCCCGAAGGCGATGAAGAAGACCCCGAGGGCCAGGCCCACGATGTAGCTGTCGGTCACGCGATCCCTCATACCCGCCGACATCGACGATGACTCGTCGATGTCGGGTCACGCCGCATGAGCGGCGGCGCGCATCCGCGCTCGCCAGCGGTCGAGAGTTTCGACCACCGGTATCATCCGG
Organism: Lichenihabitans sp.; assembly: GCA_965214345.1. Classification (GTDB taxonomy): domain Bacteria; phylum Pseudomonadota; class Alphaproteobacteria; order Rhizobiales; family Beijerinckiaceae; genus Lichenihabitans. Next base: position 180,300 of record CBDCBJ010000007.1, read on the forward strand.
CCCTCATGGCCCGCAGGCCTGCACGGCCCGCCCCGACGCTGAGGGGGCCGACAGCCGCACCGGCAGGGTCTCGATGCGCAGGGCGCGCCGCAGCGCCCGCGACAGGGCGTCGACCGCCATGGACAGCGCGGCCGTGGCGAGGATCAGCACCACAGCCACGTCGAGCCTGAGTTCCGAGATGGCGCCGTCGACGTAGAAGCCGAGCGTCGTCACGCCGAGGATGCCGAAGATGGCGCTCTCCCGCAGGATGATCTCCCAGCGGTAGAGCACGTAGGCGAGGAACTGCCCGTAGAGTCGCGGCAGCGTCTCGTAGAAGTAGAGGTCGGCGCCCCGCGGCGCGTCCGGCCGGTAGGGCAGGGCGTCGGCCTGCTGCCCCATGAGGTAGCCCACCACGGCGCCGTTGTGCAACGTCAGCGCGATCACGGCGGGCAGCATCGAGGGTCCGAGCGTCTGCAGCAGCACATAGGCCAGCATGTAGTCGGGCGTCGACCGCACCACCACCAGGAGGGCGCGGCCGATCGGCCGCCCCAGCGGCCCGGCGAAGCGGCGGCAGATCAGCGGGAACAGCGCGAGCGACAGGAGCGCCATGGCGCAGAGCGCGATCTGCGACAGGATCAGCGTGTCGAGCGCGCCCGGCAGCACCTGGTGGACGACGATGTCGCCGAGCCAGCGCGCGAGACCCGCCCAGGGCGCTCCCGTCAGGAGGTCGGCGCCGCGCAGCGGGGCCGGCACGACGTCGTGGGTGGCGAAGCGCGCGAGGTTGCGCCAGACGTGTTCGGCGGGCAGGCCGGCCGGCAGCACCAGGACGGCCGCGACCAGCAGGATCGGCACGGTCCACACCCTGGCCCAGAGGCGGCGCGTCGCCACGAAGCCGTAGAAGCAGAAGAGCAGCGCCGCCGCCTGGCTGAAGTCGCCCTCCTTGAAATAGGCGTCGAGCTCGAAACCGATCGTCGGCAGGCCGATGAAGCCGAGCACCAGCGTCGAGCGCAGCCCGCATTCGAGCCGGTACATCGTGTAATGGCCGAACTGTTCCAGCAGGTCGGGCAGGCGGGCGAAGAGGAAGGCCGACACCGCGCCGGTGCCCTCCGGCAGCACCCGCAGGGCGGAGAGGTCCGCCTCCTCGATCATGTCGGAGAACACCTTGGCGAAGATCCCCGCATAGGGCAGGGCGATGGCCAGCACGCCGGTCAGCGGGCCGAGCCCCAGCACCTGCATCAGCAGCAGCGCCCAGAACAATTCGTGGATCGACCGGAGGAAGGCGCACAGCACCCGCACGGCGAGGAGGTGCGGGAAGGCCAGCGCCAGGAGGAAGCCCGACGCGCTGCCGGCGCCGACGCCCAGCACCGCGAATGCGACCGTGTCGAGCAGCGCGCGGCCGTCGACCGCCAGCACGTCGGGGGTGGCGAGGCCGCGCAGCAGGCGCAGCATCTCGGCCCAGGGGTGGGAGGCCGTGACGGCGAGGTCGCCCGAGGCCAGCGCTGCGACGCCGAAGGCCAGGAAGGCGAGGCTCGTGTTGCCGAAGCCGAGCCGGCGGCGCAGGGCGGCGAGGGCGGCGGCCAGGCGCTCAGCCCTCGTAGAAGGGGGCGAGGTCGGCGGCCCGCAGCCCCGCGGCGGGCGCGTCGAGCACCACCCGGCCGCGGTCGAGCGCCAGGACGCGGGTGGCGTGCGCCAGGGCGAGGTGGACGTCGTGCAGCGCCAGAACCAGCGTCTCGTGCCGCGCGGCGAGGCGCTTCAGCACGGCCGCGCCCTGCGTCGGGTCGAGGGCCGACACGGGCTCGTCGCCGACCACGATGGGCCGGCCGTTGTAGAGCGCCCGTGCCACCGACACCCGCTGCTGCTGTCCGCCCGAGAGTTCGCCGGCGCGGCGGAACATCTCGGGCTCGAGACCCACCTCGCGCAGCACGGCCCGGACCTCGCCCGACTCGCGGCGCCCCGGCCACACCAGGGTGCGCAGATTGAACAGCGCCGAGTGCCGGTCGAGCCGGCCCATGTAGACGTTGTGGAAGACGCTGAGGGTGCGCACCAGCGCGGCGCTCTGCGGCACCAGCGCGGCCCGGCCGCCGGCGCGGGCATAGACGAGGTTCAGCAGTGTGGACTTGCCGGCGCCCGACCGGCCCAGCAGGGCGACGCGTTCGCCCGGCGCGATGGTGAGGTCGACGTCGCGGAGAACGGTGCGGCCCGCGTAGCCGATCGCCGCCTCCCGGAGGTGGATCGCGGCCCCGGCCACGGGCCGTCGATCAGTCGAGCAGGCCGGCGGCCTTGGCGACCGCCTCGACCGGCGCGTATTCGGCGTTGTCGGCCGGGATGAACTTCGAGCGGCCGAAGGGTTCGAGGATCGCCGGGTCGGCGATGCCCACGAGCGTGTCCTTGACCTTCTGGGTGAAGCCCGCGCCGAAGGTGGCATCGACGTCGCCGCGGATCGTCCACTGGTAGTCGGGGAAGGGCGGCGACTGCCAGATGACCGACACCTTGGACTCGTCGACCTTGCCCGCCTTCCTGTCGAGGTCCCACACCGAATAGTCGACGACGCCGAGGTCGTAGGCGCCGGACTGCACGAGCTGGATGGTGCGCGAATGGTCGCCCGAGAAGCCGACGCGCGAGAAGACCTGCTCCGGGGCTTTGTCGCCGAAGGCCTTGCGCAGGTAGTATTCGGGCATGACGCGGCCGGAGGTCGAGGTGCGGGCGCCGAAGCTGAAGGTCTTGCCCGCGATGGCGCTCTGGAGGTCCGGCGCCGCTTTCAGGCCGGTGCCGACGTTGGCGATCATGTAGCTCTTGAAGGCCGTGTCCTCGGCGCCCTGGGCGATGGACTGGCTGCCCGGGACCTTCGCCCGCGCCTGCACGCCGGTGACGCCGCCGAACCAGGCGAGCTGCACGTCGCCGTTGACGAAGCTCGTCACCGCCGCCGGGTAGCTCTTCACCGGCACGTATTTGACCGGCACGCCGAGCTTCTGCTCGAGGTAGGCGGCGACCTTGCCGAACCGTTCCGTCAGGCGCGTCTCGTCCTGGTCGGGGATGGCGGTGAAGACGAACGTGGGCTTGTCGGCAGCGCGGGCGGCGGGCGCGCGGGCGGCGGGCGCCAGGGTGGCGGCGAGCGTCAGGGCGAGGGTGGCGGCGAGCTTCATCGGGAGGGTTCCTGTCGGGATCCGAGGCCGGTTTCAGGCGACCGAGACGGTGCCGTCCCCGTCGCCGAACGTCCCGATGACGGCGGCGCGGGCGAAGCCCTGCCGCGCCGCCCGGGCCATCACGGCGTCGAGGTCGTCGGGGGCGACGGCGATGAGCAGGCCGCCGCTGGTCTGCGGGTCGCAGAGGAGGTCGCGCGCCCAGGCGGGCAGGCCGTCCCCGAGCCGCACCTCCTCGCGGAAGCTCGACCAGTTCCGCCCCGAGGCGCCGGTCTTGATGCCGTCGGCGGCCAGGGCCGCGACGCCCGGCAGGATCGGCAGGGCGGCGAAATCGACCGCGAGGCCGAGGCCCGACCCCCGCACCATCTCGAGCGCGTGCCCGAGCAGGCCGAAGCCCGTCAGATCCGTCATGGCGTGGACGCCGGAGATGCCCGGCATGTCGCCGCCGAGGGCGTTGACCTGGGTGCAGGAGCCCACCATGGCGGAATAGCCCTCGGCCGAGAGCTCGCCGCGCTTCAGCGCCGCGCCCTGGATGCCGACGCCGAGCCCCTTGGTGAGCACGAGCCGGTCGCCGGCCTTGGCGCCGACGTTGCGCAGCACGCGGTCCGGGTGGACGAGGCCGAGCGCCACGAGGCCGTAGATCGGCTCCGGCGTGTCGATCGAATGGCCGCCCGCGACCGGGATGCCCGCCTCGGCGCAGACCGAGGCGCCGCCGGCGAGGATCTCCTGGATGGTCTCGACGGGAAGCTTGTCGATGGGCATGCCGACCAGCGCCAGGGCGAAGATCGGCGTGCCGCCCATGGCGTAGACGTCCGACAGCGCGTTGGCGGCGGCGATGCGGCCGAAGTCGCGCGGGTCGTCGACGATCGGGGTGAAGAAGTCGGTCGTGGCGATGACGGCCTGGGTGTCGTTCAGGCGGTAGACGGCGGCGTCGTCGCCCGTCTCGATGCCGACCATCATGTTGGCGTAGGGCCTGGCCTCGGGCATCCTCGCCAGGATGCCCTGCAGCACCGAGGGCGCCAGCTTGCAGCCGCACCCGCCGCCGTGGGCGAGCGACGTCAGGCGGAAGGGTGCGTTCATGGCGGGTGTTCCGGGGGCGCTGGCGCTGGCACCATAGGCGAAATCGCCGTGGGCAGGAAGGCGGTTACGCCGGGGGTGGCGCGCGGCTCCGCGCTCCGTCGTGGGGAGGGGCTGGGGGTGAGGGTCGCCGGTACGGCGAAGGAGGCGGGTGCCGTGCCGCGACGCATCGTGATCCGCCCGGCAGTCCCTCACCCCGCACCCCTCTCCACGAGGGAGAGGGGAGACGGCCGGCGTCGCGCTCCGACAAAGGGGGTCGAGCCCCCGCCGCCGCAAGCCGATGGTGCTCGGCCCCCGAAGTGGGGTAGAAGCCGGCACCTCCTCGTTCACGGGCCATGGCTTGATCGCGCCGCTCCCACCCCGCTTCATCGTCGCCGAAGATCCCGAGATCCCCCCGCCGGGCCTCGCCGGCGCCGTGGTGGCGATCGGCAATTTCGACGGCGTGCACCGGGGCCACCAGGCCGTGATCGGCCGGGCGCGGGCGCTCGCCGACGAACTCGGCCGGCCGAATGCGGTGCTGACCTTCGAGCCCCATCCCGCCGATCACTTCGCCGGCGGCCCGAGGATCTTCCGCATCACGCCGCCGGCCGCCAAGGCGCTGGCGCTGAGCCGGCTCGGCACGGTCGACGGCATGGTGGTGCGGAGCTTCGACGCCGCGTTCGCGTCGCTCGACGCCGAGGACTTCGTGGCCGACGTGCTGGTGCGGCGCCTCGGCATCGCGGCCGCCGTGGTGGGCTACGACTTCCACTTCGGCCGGGGTCGGGCCGGCACGCCCGCCTTCCTCACCGAGGCCGGCCGGCGCCACGGCTTCGCGGTCGCGGTGATCCACAAGATCGTGGCGGACGCGCAGGGCGACCTCGCCGCGGTGTCGTCGACCGCCATCCGACGGGCGCTCGAGGCGGGCGACGTGACGCGGGCCGCGACGCTGCTCGGCCGCCACCACTTTGTGCTCGGCACGGTGGTGCACGGCGAGAAGCTCGGCCGCACGCTGGGCTTCCCGACCGCGAACCTGAGGCTCGACCCCGCCGCCAGGCTCGCGCACGGCATCTACGCGGTGCGGGTCCGCACGGCGGCCGGGACCTATGGCGGCGTCGCCTCCTACGGCCGCCGCCCGACGTTCGACAACGGGGCACCGCTGCTCGAGAGCTTCCTCTTCGACTTCTCCGGCGACCTCTACGGACAGGACATCGAGGTCGACTTCGTCGCCTGGATCCGCGGCGAGGAGAAGTTCGATTCCGCCGACGCCCTGGTGGTCCGGATGAACGTCGACGCCGCCGAGGCGCGGGCGATCCTGGCGGGGTAGCGCTTCCCTCCTCTTCAGGGGAAGGAATGCAGCCGAATCGGCGACACGCGAGTGCGATCGACCGGCACCTCCGCCGCGTCCGGGATGCGCGCGGAGCGCAACCCCCTTCGGGCGTGCCCCCTGCGGCGCGATGAGCTAGAACCCGGCGATGTCCGACCTCGCGCTCCCGACCGCCAAGCCCGCCCTCCACCGCGTCACCGTCCGGGCGCTCGCGCTGGGCGCCCGGCTCGATGCCGCGGGGCTCGAACGGCCCGACACGATCTCGGTCAACCCTCTGGCCTTCAGCGTCGGCCACGTCGGCTTCGTGGCGCTCTACCGGTTCGGCGTCGCCGTCCTGGTCGGCCTGTCGCCCGTCGAGGAGGACGACTTCATCCGCCAGATCCGGCCGCGCGTCTCGGGTGAGCGCGACCGGGTCGACGACGAGACGGCGGTGCTCGAAGTGTCGCCCGACGGCGCCGACCAGGTGTCGCCCGGCGGCCCCATCCAGGTGCGCGACCTGTCGACCGCGCGCCTGCTGGTGCTCGCCGACGCCCTGGCCAAGACCGTGTCGCTGGCGCGCGACGAGCGCGAGGTCAATGCCGTGCTCGACGTCATCGAGCCCTTCGCGCTGGGGCTCAGCCGCACCGGCCGGCCGCCGGGCACCCGGCGCGCCATGCTGCGGCTCATCGGGCAGGCGCTCCTCGTCCAGCATCGGCTGTCGGGCCGCGTCGCCGTCGAGGAGAAGCCGGACGTCCTGTGGGACCGCCCCGACCTCGAACGCCTCTACGCCCGCGTCGAGGACGAATACGAGCTGAAGGAGCGCACCACCGCCCTGAAGCGCAAGCTCGACGTGATCGTCGAGACGGCGCGCGCCCTCACCGACGTGATCGAGGCGGACCGCACCACCGGGCTCGAGATCGCCGTCGTGGCGCTGATCGTCACCGAAATCCTGCTGACGCTGGCGCAGATGCTGTTCTTCCGCCACGCCTGAGGCCGACGGGGCGCGCTGATGAAAATCTCATCATCGGCGTCGACGCGGAGTACGGCACCCTGCCTTTATTACAGGCTTCACATGACGGACGTTTGAACAGCCGGCTTTAAGAAATTATTAACTATCTTGACCAGTGTCGCGGCCGGAACTCTGGTGGGCTCACCGAGTTTCAGCTAGGTAAACCGCGTCGGGCGTCGCCCGCGGAGTTCCTCCCCATGCTGCGCTGGATCCTGTCCCTGGCCGCGTTGTGCGTCGCCTCCGCCGCCCTGGGTTTCGGCCATGTGACGCCGATGAGCGGCACGCTGTCGGGCATCTGCCTGGCGGTCTTCGCCCTCTCGGCAACCCTGCTCATCGGCTCATTCGAGGCCTACGAGACGCAGGCCGTCCGGCACGACCGGGACGACGGCTGACGCCGCGTCCCACACCTTGACGAAGAGGTTGGGGATGGGCTCCCGCGCCAGCGCCTCTCGCCCGACCCACCGGCAGCCCTCCGGGGTCGTGCCCGCCGCGGAGCGGCCGCGGTAGACGTCGAGCGTCAGGGCGAAATGCGTGAAGACGTGCTCGACCCGACCGACGGATCGCAGCGTCGCACCGCTAGCCTGCGCGAGCGCGGCCGGGGCGGGCGCCTCGGCGCCCCAGTCCGAGCCGAAGAATTCCGTCATGCCGCCCAGCAGCCCCTTCGACGGGCGCGTTCGCACCAGGACGGCGCCGTCGTCCCGCTCGACGACCGCCACGGCGCCGAACCGGCGCGGCGTGGCCTTCTTGGGCAGCCTGCGCGGATAGCGCATCTGGGTGCCGGCCCCGCGCGCCGCGCAGGGGTCGGACAGCGGGCAGATCGCGCAGGCCGGCGACCGCGGCGTGCAGATCGTGGCGCCGAGGTCCATCATGGCCTGGGCGAAGTCGCCGGGTCGGGCCTCGGGAACGAGCGCCGACGTCAGGCGGCGGATCTCGGGCCGCGCCGCCGGGATCGGCGTCTCGACGGCTTCGAGGCGCGTCATGACCCGCTCGACGTTGCCGTCGACCACGGTGGCGGCCTCGCCGAACGCGATGGCGGCCACCGCCGCCGCCGTGTAGTCGCCGATGCCCGGCAGGGCGCGCAGGGCCGCCTCCGACGCCGGGAATCGCCCGCCGTGCCGCGCCACGACCGCGGCGGCGCAATCGTGCAGGTTGCGGGCGCGGGCGTAGTAGCCGAGGCCGGCCCATTCCTTCAACACCGCCTCGCGCGGCGCCGCCGCCAGCGAGGCGACGTCCGGCCAAAGATGCAGGAAGCGGGCATAGAACCCCTTCACGGCCGCGACCGTCGTCTGCTGCAGCATCACCTCGGAGAGCCACACCGCATAGGGGTCGGGCTCGGCCCCGCCGACGGCGCGCCAGGGCAGCGCCCGCCGATGGCGGTCGTACCAGGCGAGGAGGGCGGCCGTGACGGCGGGGGACGCGGGCATGGGGCGGTGGTAGGGTCCGGCGACGGAGCAGCTTCGATCCGGTGGACCGGCCGACCCGGACCGATGACGCCGCCCTCCGGGCCGGACCGTTAGCAGGGCTCGAAGGCCCGGGGAAGCGCTGGGGCGATGGGCGGCACGGGACGGGGACGATACGGCGGGCGGCCGTTGGCAGACTGGGTCGACGGCTGCATCGCCCCGGCGCTCGCCCGGTTCGGCTTCGGCGAGGCCGATATCGTGAGCGACTGGGCCGACATCGTCGGGCCGCGGGTCGCGGCCTGCGCCGAACCGGTCGAGATCAAGTGGCCGCGCCGAGGCGGCACCGGCAAGACCGGCACGGGCACAAACGGCACAGCCGAGCCCGGCGGCGGGCGTCAGCCCGCCACGCTGGTGGTGCGGGTGGAGGGCGCCTTCGCGCTCGAACTGCAGCATCTCGCGCCGTCGATCGTCGAGCGGGTCAACGCCCATGTGGGCTGGCGCTGCATCGGCAGGCTGTCGCTGCGCCAGGCGCCGCTGGCGGGGCGTGCGCCCCCGAAGGCGCCGACCGCCCCGCCGAAGCCCGCCGCGCTCGCGGCCGCGCGCGACCTCACGGCCGGGATCGACGACGCGGCGTTGCGCGCCGCCCTGGTCCGGCTCGGCGGGCGGGCGCTGCGGCCCTGAGTCGATCGGCGGCACGAGGCGATTCCCTCGCGCGCCGATCTGCATTATGCAGAGGCCGTCGTCCGGCCGCCCCCTCCCGGTCGCCGGCAGTCGAGAGGTTTCCATGCGCGGTTTCGATCCCACCCGCCGTCGTGCCGTCGTCCGTGCCGTCCTCGCCCCCGCCCTGGGCTTCGTAATGCTGGGCGCCTCCGCCGCCGCCCCGGCCCGCGCGGCCGACCAGACGTTCCCGACGAGCGAACTCATGGCCGAGCCGCCGCTCCCCGACACCTGGATGGGCGCCAAGGACGCGCCCGTCACGATCATCGAATATGCGTCGATGACCTGCACGCATTGCGCGGCCTTCCACGCCGAGACTTGGCCGACGCTGAAGTCGAAGTACATCGACCCCGGCAAGGTGCGCTTCGTGCTGCGCGAGTTCCCGCTCGATCCGCTCGCCACCGCGGGCTTCATGCTGGCGCGCTGCGCCGGGCCGGACAAGCGCAACGCCGTCGTCGACCTGCTCTTCGAGCAGCAGAAGAACTGGGCCTTCGTCGACAAGCCGGTCGAGGCGCTGGAGAACACCGTCAAGCAGGCGGGCATCAACCACGACGTGTTCGAGTCCTGCCTCAAGGACCAGAAGCTCTACGGCCAGATCAACACCGAGCGCGACAAGGCCGGCCAGCAGTTCAAGGTCGACGCCACGCCGACCTTCTACATCAATGGCGTGAAACACGCCGGCGAACTCAGCGTGGAGGAACTGGACAAGATCCTGCAGCCGCTGGTGAAGAGCTGATCCGGACATCGGGAAACCGACGGTCGGCGTGGCGCTCTGCCCTTCTCCCTTTGGAAGAAGGTGGCGCGTAGCGCCGGATGAGGGGTGATCCGACACCTGCGGAGAGTCTCCCCCTCATCCGCCCTGACGGGGATCCGGGTGTCCGATCCCCCTCGAGGGGATGAGGCGCCGGCGCCCAGCGTCGACCATCCGTGAGTCCTGCAGGATCCGTGACAGGTGGCCGAGCAGGGGAGCGCCGGCCGCGTCAGGAGGCCAGGGCCGCCCTGAGCTGCTCGCGATCCATCTTGGACCGTCCGGGGATGTCCTTCTCCTTGGCGCGGCGGTAGAGCGCCGCCTTGCTCTCGTCGCCGTGACCACCGCCGTCATGGTGGCGGGCCTCGGCGGTCTTCTCGGCGACATCCTTCGGCTGCGCCGAATGCTGCAGCCCCTTGCGGGTGTCGCGCCGCTTCTTGGCGGTGGTGCGGGCGTAGTCCTCCTTCGAGAGGTGGTCCCGCGCTTCCTTCGGCAGGTAGCGCTCGCCCGTCTCGCCGCTGGGCTGGCCCGACGCCGTGCCCCAATCCTCGTCGCCCCACTGGGCGAGGTGGTTGTCCGCCGTCTTCTTCCCCGCGTAGCCGCCGCCCGCGCGCTTGTAAGCCTGGACCGCCATCTGGGCCTTGCGGGCCGACCATTGGCCGGGATTGCCGCCCTTGTCGCCCGCCGTGACCTCCGCCTTCACCTTGTCCCAGAGGGCGGGGTCTGTCTTGCGGGCGGTGGCGGACATGGCGGGGCTCCGGTGGCGCGCCGGGTCAACGTCGTGACGCGGCCCGGGGTCGGAACGCGCGATCGTGTCGCAGCCGGTCAGGGCGTGGCCGGCCTGCCCCCGAGCTTCGCGGCGATCTGGGTCGTGAGCTGGTCGGCCAGGGTCCGCGCATCGCGAATCTCGGCGTCTCGCGCGCCCCGGATGTTGGCGAAGCGCTGCGACGAACGATCGTAGGTGGCGAAGCTCGTGACGGTGCCGGAGGCGACGGGCTGACCGCCCTCGATGGGGAACAGCTTCCAGCTCACGTCGGTGACCACCGAGGCGTCCTGGGCGCGCTGCGTGGTGATGTCGATCAGCGCGGTCTGCACGCGCTCGTTCGTCGTCAGCTGCAGGCGATAGTGCGGCGCCGGCTTGTCGCCGGTGCCGTTGAGGTCCGTGATGAGCTCGTCGCGCAGGTAGTGGCCGAGCCTGTCCGGCACGGGGTCGACCGCCACGGCGCGGAGCTCGCCGCCGAGGTTGCCCCCGACGGTGGCGTAGAGCGGCGTGAAGCAGCCGCCGAGCCCGAAGGCCATCGCGACCAGCAGGGCCGGGGCGGCGAGCGAGGAGGGCAGGCGGTCAGACCACGACATTGACGATCCTTCCCGGCACGACGACCAGCTTCTTCGGCGCGCGCCCGTCGAGCGCCTGCGCGATCACGTCCACCGCCAGCGCGGCGGCCTTCACGGTCTCGACGTCGGCGTCGCGCGCCACCGTCACGTCGCCGCGCTTCTTGCCGTTGATCTGCACCGGCAGCGTGACGCTGTCCTCGACCACCAGGGCGCGATCGGCCTCGGGCCAGGGCGTCGAGGCCACCAGCGTGTCGTGCCCGAGCGCCGCCCAGCACGATTCCGCCAGGTGCGGCATGATGGGCGCCAGCGCCAGCACCAGGAGGTCGGCCGCCTCGCGGAAGGCGTGGGCCAGCGCCGAACCGGGTGCCACCGGCGCCTCGGTGGCGGCGATGGCGGCCGAGAGCGCGTTCGCCAGCTCGTAGACGTGGGCGACGCACCGGTTGAAGCGCAGCCGCTCGATGTCCTCCTCGACGCGGATCAGCGCCCGATGTGCGGCCTTGCGGACGGCGAGCGCCCGCTCGGGCTCGTCCCCGGTCGCGCCGTCCTCGCCCGCCGCGGCGCGGCCGAGTTCGCCCGCGAGGCGCCACAGGCGCTGCACGAACTTGCCCGAGCCCTGGACGCCGTCCTCGGTCCAGATCACGTCGCGCTCGGGCGGGCTGTCCGACAGCATGAACCAGCGCGCCGTGTCGGCCCCGTAGGAGGCGATGATGTCCTCGGGGTCGACCACGTTGCGCTTGGACTTCGACATCTTCTCGATCGGGCCGATGCTCACCGGCCCGCCGTCCGCCACGAGCGTCGCGCGGCGCTCGCCGCCCACTCCTTCGATGCGGACCTCCTCCGGGCTCACCCAGGCGCCCGCGGCGTCGCGGTAGGTCTCGTGGACCACCATGCCCTGCGTGAACAGCCCGCGGAACGGCTCGTCGATGGCCAGCATGCCCACCTGGCGCAGCGCGCGGGCGAAGAAGCGCGAGTAGAGCAGGTGCAGGATCGCGTGCTCGACGCCGCCGATATACTGGTCGACGGGCAGCAGGCGGTCGGCCACGGCGGGCGTCGTCGGGGCGGCCGCGTTCCACGGGTCGGTGAAGCGCACGAAGTACCAGGACGAGTCGACGAACGTGTCCATCGTGTCGGTCTCGCGGCGCGCCGGCGCGCCGCAACTCGGGCAGGACACGTTTTTCCAGGTCGGGTGGCGATCGAGCATGTTGCCGGGCGCGTCGAAGTCGACGTCGTCGGGCAGGCGCACCGGCAGGTCCGCGGCCGGCACCGGCACCACGCCGCAGGAGGGGCAGTGGACGACCGGGATGGGGCAGCCCCAGTAGCGCTGGCGCGAGATGCCCCAGTCGCGCAGGCGGAACTGCACCCGCGTCTCGCCCCAGCCGTTCGCCACGAAGGCCGCGAGGGTCAGGTCCATGGCGGCCTTGCATGTCATCACGGCGCCGGGCTCGCCGAGCCAGCGCACGTAGCGCACCGTCTCGTCCTTCGCCGGCACGAAGGCCACGTCGCCGACGGGCTCGCCGTCCTCGACCGGCATGAACACGTCGATCACCGGCAGGCCGTACTTCCGGGCGAAGTCGAGGTCGCGCTGGTCGTGCGCCGGGCAGCCGATGACGGCACCGGTGCCGTAGCTCATGAGCACGAAATTGGCGATGTAGAGCGGCATGTGCCAGGCCGGGTCGGCCGGGTGGGCGACCTCGATGCCCGTGTCGAGGCCGAGTTTCTCGGCCTTCTCCATGGCGACCTCGGAGGTGCCGGTGCGCAGGCATTCCTCGCAGAAGGCCGCGACCGCGGGGTCGCGTTCGGCCAACGCCTTGGCGAGCGGATGGTCGGGCGCCACCGCGGCGAAGGTCGGGCCGAACATCGTGTCGGGCCGTGTGGTGAACACCTCGAGGGCGTCGAAGCCCTCGGGCGCGCCGACGAGGCCGAAGCGGAACTGCAGGCCCTCCGAGCGGCCGATCCAGTTGCGCTGCATCAGGCGCACCTTCTCGGGCCAAAGGTCGAGCGTGTCGAGCCCGTCGTAGAGGTCCTGGGCGTAGTCGGTGATTTTGAGGAACCACTGCGTCAGCTCGCGCTGCTCCACGACGGCGCCGGAGCGCCAGCCGCGCCCGTCCACCACCTGCTCGTTGGCCAGCACGGTGTTGTCGACCGGGTCCCAGTTGACCTTGGAGGTCTTGCGCTGCGCCAGGCCGGCGTCAAGGAACGCCAGGAAGATGCGCTGCTGCTGCTCGTAGTAGGACGGATCGCAGGTCGCGATCTCCCGCGCCCAGTCGATCGACAGGCCCATGCTCTTGAGCTGCGCCCGCATGATGGCGATGTTGTTGTAGGTCCATTCCGCCGGGTGGCGCCGGTTCTGCATGGCGGCGTTCTCGGCCGGCAGCCCGAAGGCGTCCCAGCCCATCGGATGGATCACGTTGTAGCCCTTGGCGCGGCGGTAGCGCGCCACGGCGTCGCCCATCACGTAGTTGCGCACGTGGCCGACGTGGATCCGCCCCGACGGGTAGGGGAACATCTCGAGCACGTAATAGGCCGGCCGCGGGTCGTCGTTGGACGCCTCGAAGCAGCGGCGCTCCGCCCACACGCCCTGCCAATGGGCCTCGGATTCACTGGCGTGGTAGCGGTCGTTGAACATCGTCAGCCGTCGGAGGGGGCAGGGGGTCGCGCCGCCTCTCGGCGACCCGACGGGATGTACATCAGGCAGGCCGACTTGTCCCGGCGCGTGGACGGCGGGCCGGATGCCACATCCGAACCGGAGCCCGCGAGAGTGCACGCCGGATGGTTAACGTTTCGCACGCCCGAGGGGAGCGCCGTCCGGCGAGGGCCGGCTGTCGGCGATCAGCCCGTGCTCGACCGCATAGCCCCGGGCCGCCGCGAAGGCCGCCCAGACGAAGAGGTCCGCGTCCTTCTCCGGCAGGGCGGGCGTTCCGCCGACCATGTCGGCGCGCAGCAGCGCCGCGTGGGACCGCAATTCGTCGAGGGTGAAGATGAGCCAGTGCCCCGTCGCGTTCTCGACTTGGAGGCTGTCGGCGCCGATCCGCTTGATGTCGAGTGCCATTGTGCCTCTCCTCCGGCCTGCCCGATCCCCAACGCCCGACGCACCGGCCCGTGTCCGGCCGCGTGAGGCGCAGTCCGCCGTCGCGCGGCGGACCTCGGAGCCGGCCCCTTCGCTTCCGCCATGACGCTCGCGGCCGCCGATGGTATAGCGGCCGCGCGCGGCCGAGGCCGCGACCGAATCGCGAAGGACCGACGCCCTGCTGATCCCCGACGAGGCCGAGTGGCTCTGGGCCGGCGTGGACCGTGTCCTCACCCCCGTGGCGACGCCGATCGGCATCCTCCTGGCGCTCGGCGTCACCGGCCACGTCCTGCTCCGGAAGCGCGAGGTCGCCGCCGCCAGCGCCTGGATCGGCTTCGCCTGGATCGCGCCCGTCTGGGGCGCGCTGTTCTATTTCATGTTCGGCATCAACCGCGTGGTGCGACGCGCCCAGAAGGCCCGCCAGCCGCGCCAGCCGCGGCGCCGCGCCACCGACCATCCGGTGCACGAGATCGACGGCCATCTCGTGCCCCTGGAACGGGCGATCAGGCGCATCACCGCCCGAAAGGCCGAACACCGCAACGCGGTCGCGGTCTACCACGACGGCGACGAAGCCTATCCGGCGATGCTGGCGGCGATCGCCGATGCGGAGACCAGCGTGGCGCTGTCGAGCTACATCATGCGGCACGACGGGATCGGCGAGCGCTTCGCATCGGCGCTGAACGCCGCGCGGGAGCGGGGCGTCGCGGTCCGGGTGCTGGTCGACGGCATCGGCAGCGGCTATGTCTCGCCCATCCGCCAGCGGCTCGCCGGCCTGGGCGTGCCGGTCGCGCAGTTCATGCATTCGCTCATGCCGTGGCGCATGCCCTTCCTGAACCTGCGCAGCCACAAGAAGCTGCTGGTGGTCGACGGGGCGGTCGGGTTCACCGGCGGGATGAACATCTCGGACGCGAACCTCGTCGCCCAGCGCCCGGAGGATCCGGTCGCCGACACCCATTTCCGCTTCGAGGGGCCGGTCGTCACCCAGCTGATGGACGACTTCGCCCACGACTGGAGCTTCACCACCGGCGAGACTCTCGAGGGCGACGACTGGTTTCCGGACCCCGACGAGGCGGCGGCGGGCGAGATCCTGGCCCGCGTCGTCACGTCGGGGCCCGACCAGGACCTCGAGAAGATCCGCTCGGTGCTGCTCGAGGCCTGTGCCTGCGCCCGGCGCTCGATCAAGATCATGACGCCCTATTTCCTGCCGGGCGGCGAACTCATGTCGGCGCTCACGGTGGCGGCGATCCGCGGCGTCAAGGTCGACATCGTGGTGCCGCGGCGCAGCGACCACCGTTTCGTCGACCTCGCCATGCGGGCCCACATCGGGCCGCTGCTGGAGGCCGGCGTGCGCTTCTGGCCCGGCCCGCCGCCCTTCAACCACTCGAAGCTGATGGTGGTCGACAAGGTCTGGTGCCTGGTCGGCAGCGCCAATTGGGACATGCGCAGCCTCCGGCTGAACTTCGAGATGAACGTCGAGGTCTACGATGCCGCGCTGGCGGAGCGGCTCGACGCCTTCATGCTGCAGCACCAGGTGGCGAAACTGAAGCTCAGCGAACTGCAGGGCCGAAGCCTGCCAGTGAAGCTGCGCGACGCCGCACTCCGTCTGCTGCTGCCCTATATCTGACGAGGGGATGGGGCACCTCGTTGTCGGCGCGGCTGAGCCGCACCGCGATGGGGCGATGGTCCGACGTCGTGCGGGGCAGCACGCGGGCCTCGTCGCAGGCGAGCCCGCGCACGAGGCACCGGTCGAGCCGGACCGGCACGATCTCGCCCATCATGTGGGTCGGCCGCCGCGGCCCGACGTCGCGGAAGCCACGGATCAGGCAGGGGCCGACGAGGTTGAAGTCGCCCAGCACGGCGGCCCGTTCCGGCAGGTGCAGCGCGATGGCGCGGAGCTGGCGTCGGTTCAGACGCTGCCCGTGCGACAGGTGGACGTTGGCGATCCCGAAATCCCCGAACTCGACGATCTGGCAGACGCGCTGGACCATGGACCCCGGCGGCAGCGGCCTGACCGAGGGCACGCCGCGCCAGGGCCGGGGGCTCCACATGGCGAGGCCGTGGATGCGGCCGGGCAGGGGCGCCCAGGCGTAATGCCCGCCGATGCGCGACGGCAGGTCGTTGAACCGGCTGGTCGCCTCCTGCATCAGCATCAGGTCGGGCGTTTCGCGGGCGATGAGCGCTACCACGTCGTCGAGCGAGGCCCCCACGGTCCGCAGGAGGTTCCAACTGACGACCTTGAGCCCCGCCGCCGCGGTCGCGCCGTCCGGCTGGCCCTCCGGGCCCGGGACGTGGTCGACGGGCGGATGGATCGACGTCATGGATGCTCCCGCTGGCCAGACCGCAGGGTGGACGCCCGGACGGTGAAGCGGCAGGGTGCCGCCGCGGTTCCGGCGCGCCTTCAGCCCTGCGCCGGCTTCCGCCTCGCCTTGTGCCTGTCCTTCTCGACCTGCCCGAGGTCGGCCTTGGTGCGCAGCGCCGCCGCGCGGGCCTCCGTCACGCGGGTCGAGCAGAACCCGTGTTTCACCTCGCCCGCGTATCCCCGGCACACCTCCTCGCGCGTCGAGGAGAACTGCGCCTGGTCCCGCGCGTAGCTCATGATCGTCGGCCGGTCCCTCGTGGTCGAGGTCAGGCGCTTGTAGCTCGCCCGCACGGCGGCCTCGGCCTGCGTCCTCTGATGTTCGATCGTCTTGTCGCGCTCGGGCGTGAGCGTCGAGGCCGGCGGACCCCACAGGCCGTCGGGGTCCACCGTGCAATGGGTGGTCTTGAACGCGCAGGCGCCATGCTCGCCCGTCGCCAGGGCGGCCCCGTCGAGCACGTCGAAGGAGATCGGGCAGGCCGGCACCGGGATGCCGATCCGCGCCATGCCGTCGGGCTGTCCCTCGTCCCGCACCGCCAGCGGCAGGTCCGCGACGTCGATCCGGCAATCGGCGCCGTCATCCCCCCGGCCCACCAGCGTCAGATGCGTCACCATCAGCGCCTTGTCGCGCAGCGCGAAGCCGATCTCGCTGCCGTGGCCGTCGCGGTAGAGCGTCTGCCCCGCCAGCGACGCGGCCGGCAGGACTCTCGTGGCCGCCGTCGGCGCGGCGGGCAGGCTCCCGGCACCGACCGGCGCCCTGCGGGCCTTCGGTTTCGCCGAGGCGGCGGGCGCCCCGGCCGGGGCGGGCGCACCCTCGGGCGTCGGCGCGACCGCGCCCGGCAGGGCGATCTGTGCCCCGGCCGGCCGGGCGGTCGCCAGCAGGGCGAGGAAGGAGAAGGCGAGGGCGTCGCGCAGGCGAAACATCGGCCGGACCGTGTGATGCCGACCGGGACCGCGGCACGAGATCGGGCATGATACCATCCCGCGTCGGCCTTGGGGCTACGGAATCGTGCCGCGCGCCGAGCGGTGTCGAGGCCGAGGCGTTCCGGCAACACCGGCGGACCTGCCGCATCCCGCCGCGGCGGCCGATGGCCCCGGCCGCCGCGGCGGGATAGAGAGGCCCCATGTCGTCCGCCCCGCCCCGCATCCTCGTCTTCGATTCGGGCCTCGGGGGCCTCACCGTGCTGGCCGAGATCGACCGCCTCCGGCCCGAGGCGGAGCGGCTCTACGTGGCCGACGACGCGATGTTCCCCTACGGCGACCTCGCCGAGGGCGAGCTCGTCGCCCGAGTCATGGCGGTGCTGGCGCCGATGATCGACGCCCACCGCCCCGACGCCGTGGTGGTGGCCTGCAACACCGCCTCGACGGCGGTGCTGCCGCCCCTGCGGACCCGCTGGCCGGACCTCGCCGTCGTCGGCACGGTGCCGGCCATCAAGCCCGCGGCCTCGGCCTCGCTCACCCGCCGCATCGCCGTGCTGGCGACCCCCGCCACCGTGGCGCGCGACTACACGCTCGGCCTCGTGCGCCGCTTCGCCGGAGACTGCGCCGTCGACCTCGTCGGTGCGCCCCGCCTGGCCGCCCTGGCGGAGGCGGCGCTGGGGGGCGATGCCGTGGCCGACGCTGCCGTGCTGGCCGAGATCGCACCCGCCTTCGTCGACCGGGACGGGCGCCGCACCGACACGATCGTGCTGGCCTGCACCCACTACCCGCTGCTCGTGCCGGTCTTCGCCCGCGTGGCGCCCTGGCGGGTCGGCTTCGTGGATTCGGCGCCCGCCATCGCGCGGCGGGTCGACACGGTCCTGGCCGAGCGGGGCTTCCCGCGACGGGTTCCGCCGGTCCAGGCGTGCGGCGCGGCCGTCTTCACCTCCGGGCGGGCGCCCGGACCCGCGCTGGCGCGCTCGCTCGCCGCCCGCGGCCTGGCGGCGATCCACGGCGGGGAGCCCGTGCGTTTTCAGGCGTGATGCGTCGAGGCACGAACATTGCTGAGTGTCGCGGCCGGCCGGTGCTGCAGGCCGCGGGGACGCAAGAGATGACCGAACGGACAGTGGGAACGGGTGTCGGCACGGGCGCGGCGATGGATGCCGCGAGCGTCGCCGAGGACGACAAGGCGGTCCTGCACGGCATGGGCTATGCGCAGGAACTGCTGCGCGGCATGCGGACGTTCCAGAATTTCGCGATCTCGTTCTCGATCATCTGCATCCTGTCGGGCGGCATCAATTCCTTCTCTCAGGGTCTCAGCAGCGTCGGCGGCGCCGCGATCGGGATCGGCTGGCCGATCGCCTGCCTCTTCTCCCTCTGTTTCGCCCTCGCCATGGGGCAGATCGGATCGGCCTACCCGACGGCGGGCGGACTCTACCACTGGGGCTCGATCCTCGGCGGGCGCGGGCTGGGCTGGCTCACGGCCTGGTTCAACCTGATCGGGCTCGTCACGGTCCTGGCCGCCATCAACGTCGGCACCTACCTGTTCATGGTCGGGGCGATCTTCCCCTATTTCGGCATCGACACGGCCGTCCTGACCCCCGCAACGCCGACCCTCCTCTCTGTGCTGGTGCAGACCGTGCTGGTCTGCCTGATCACCTTCTCGCAGGCGCTCTTCAACCACCGCGGCATCCGGCTCACGTCCAGGCTCACCGACTTCTCGGGCTACGTCATCTTCGCCGTCACGGTGCTGCTGATCCTGGCCCTGGTCGCCTTCGCGCCGCACCTCGACTTCGCCCGGCTGACCACGTTCAAGAACAACTCGGGCGACACCGGCGGCGGCGTGTGGCCGCAGACCGGCAGCATGGGCTACCTCTTCATGCTGGGCCTGCTGCTGCCCGCCTACACGATCACCGGCTTCGACGCCTCAGCCCACACGGCCGAGGAGACGATCGGGGCGTCCCGCGCGATCCCGCGCGGCATGATCCATTCGGTGGTCTGGTCCGGGCTGTTCGGCTGGGCGATGCTGGCCGCCATCGTCCTGGCGGCTCCGGACCTCGACAAGGCCGCGGCCCAGGGTGGCGGTGCCTTCTTCGCCATCATGGACGGCGTTCTTCCGGCGTGGCTCAAGCTGCTGCTCTACATCGGCATCACGGTCTCGCAATACCTCTGCGGCCTCGCCTGCGTCACCTCGGCGAGCCGCATGATCTTCGCCTTCGCCCGGGACGGCGGCCTCCCGGCTTCGGGCAGCCTGCGGCGGATCAGTCCGCGGTTCCGGACCCCCGTGGCGGCGATCTGGACCGCCTGCACCCTCTCGGTCCTGTTCACCATCTATGCGCCGGTCTACTCGACCATCGCGGCGGTCTGCACGATGTTCCTCTAGGCTCAGGACCTATTAATTCTGATTGAGAGGTGATTCAGTGTCTCCGACTGGAGGCTCTGGCGATGTCACTTTCCCTTTTGAGCGATGGCCAGATGGCCCGGATCTCACCTCATTTCCCGTTGTCGCACGGCGTCCCTCGCGTCGACGACCGACGGGTCGTCAGCGGGATCGTCTACGTCATCCGCAACGGCCTGCAGTGGAAGGACGCGCCTGCAGGCTACGGCCCCCACAAGACGCTGTACAATCGCTTCATCCGTTGGAGCCGGCTCGGGGTGTTCGACCGCATCTTCGCCGCTCTGGCCGGCGGGGGTCCACCACCCGAACGCATCATGATCGACGCCACGCATCTGAAGGCGCACCGCACCGCGGCGAGCCTGCTCAAAAAGGGGCTGTTCCCCGCCGTATCGGCCGAACCAAGGGTGGGCTGAACTCCAAACTCCATGCGGTCTGCGACCAGGAGGGACGTCCCGTCGTGATGATGCTCTCCGAAGGGCAGATGAGCGACCACAAGGGGGCAGCCCTCATGCTGGACGCTTTTCCGGACGCCAAAGCCTTGCTGGGCGACAAGGGTTATGACAGCAACGGTTTCCGCCAGGCTCTGGTCGACCGAGGCATCACACCCTGCATTCCGTCGAGCCGCAGCCGAAACAGCCCTCTCCCCTACGATGCCGTCCTCTACAGACAGCGCAACCGCATCGAGCGCATGTTCGGCAGGCTGAAGGACTGGAGACGCATCGCCACTCGCTACGATCGATGCGCCCACACCTTCTTCTCCGCCATCTGCATCGCAGCAACCGTTATCTTCTGGCTCTGACAATGAGTCCTGAGCCTACATCTCCTACCTGCTGCCGGTGGCGGCCGGTCTCTTCGCCCACCGCCGCACCTGGCACGCGATGGGATCGTTCGATCTCGGCATGGCCTATCGCGTCGTCGCCGTGCTCTGCATCGTCGGCTGCGCCGCGCTCATCTTCATCGGCATCCAGCCCCCGAACGATCAGGCGCTGACCGTGACGATCGCGGCGCTCGTGCTCGCCGCCGCGGTCTGGTTCGGGCTCGAGCGGCGGCGGTTCGCCGGGCCGCCGATCGGCGATGCCGCGCGGGACCGGCGCGCCGCCATCGCGGCGGCCGAGCAGGCGGTCGGCGAGGCGTGACGGGTCGTCTCGCGGACCGTGTCGCCCTGATCTCGGGAGGTGCAACGGGCTGCGGCGCCGCCGCCGCCCGGCTCTTCGCCGCCGAGGGCGCGAAGGTCGGCATCGTCGACCGGAACGCCGAAGCGGGAGCGGCCCTCGCCTCGGAACTCCGGGCCGCGGGCCGGACGGCCGTCTTCGCCGAGGCCGACGTGTCGCGGGCCGATCAGGTCGAAACGGCGGCTGCGGCGGTCGCGGCGACGCTGGGGCCGGTGACGGCCCTGTTCAACCATGCCGGCACGCTCATCGTGAAGCCGTTTCTCGACGTCTCGGAGGCCGAGTGGGACTGGCTGATGGCGGTCAACGTCAAGAGCATGTTCCTCATGACGCGCGCCGTGCTGCCGGGCATGATCGCGGCCGGAGGCGGGGCGATCGTGTGCACCTCATCCATCTCGGCGACCCTCGCGACCCCCGGCGAGGTCCTCTACGACACCACCAAGGCGGCCTGCAAGATGTTCGCCCGCGCCATCGCGGTCGAGTATCGCGAGCGCAACATCCGCTGCAACGCGGTCTGCCCCGGCTTCATCCGGACGCCGCACGGCCTCCGCGAAGTCCGCGACCTCGCGGCGCTCGGCGTCGACGTGTCGGACGCCGCCCTGGCCTCGGCCCAGGGACGCATGTGCGAGCCGGAGGAGGTCGCCCGCGCGGCGCTCTTCCTCCTCTCCGACGAGGCGTCCTTCGTCAGCGGTACGCAGCTCTTCGTGGACAATTGCTTCAGCGCGGTCTGACCGGGCCCGCGAGACGGCGAAAAGCCCGGCGCGTGTCGCGCCGGGTCGCGGTCGCGCCGGCCGCGTCGGGGCGGAACCGGCCTCCGCGCCTCGGCGCCGTCATGTCCACCGCGGGCCTGGCGGCGCCTGCGCTGGCGCCCGTGCTCGCGGCGTGCGGCCTCGACCCGGCGGCGGGGCGGTGATGGCGGCTTCGGCCCCCGCCGGGCGCACCGGGCCGGGGCGGCGCGGCCTCGCCTTCGTGCTCGCCACCGTGCTGATCGACATGGTCGGCATCGGGCTCATCGTGCCGGTCGTGCCGGGGCTCATCGGCGACGTCGCCGGAACGGATCTGTCGGGTTCGGCCGCATGGGGCGGCCTGCTGTTCTCGGCCTATTCGGCGATGCAGTTCCTCTTCGGTCCCGCGATCGGCAACCTGTCGGACGCCTACGGCCGCCGCCCCGTGCTGCTGGCCTCGGTGGCTGGCCTGAGCTTCGACTATGCGGTGACCGGATTCGCGCCGAGCCTCCCCTGGCTCTTCGTGGGGCGGCTCGTGGCGGGGATCTGCGGCGCCTCGTTCATCACCGCCAATGCCTACATCGCCGACGTGACCGAGCCCGCCGATCGGGGCCGCGCCTTCGGTCTGATCGGGGCGGCCTTCGGCATCGGCTTCATCGTCGGGCCGGCGCTCGGCGGGCTGCTCGGCCAGTTCGGCCATCGCGTGCCCTTCTTCGCGGCCGCCGGGTTCTCCGCCGCCAACCTCGCCTTCGGCTGGCTGGTGCTGCCCGAGTCGCTGCCCGCCGGCGAGCGGCGCCCCTTCGCGTTCGCCCGCGCCAACCCGCTCGGCGCTCTGGGGGCCCTGCGCCATGCTCCGACGCTGCTGGGGCTCGCCGCGGCGCTGATGCTCTTCGCGCTGGCCCAGAGCGTCTACGTGGCGGTCTGGGCCTTCTCCACCATGGCGGAATACGGCTGGGGCGAGGGCATGGTCGGCCTGTCGCTCGCGGCCGTCGGGGTCGGCGCCATCGCGGTGCAGGGTTTCCTGATCGGCCCTGCGGTGGCGCGGCTCGGCGAGCGCCGGACGGCGCTCTGGGGGCTCGCGGTCGGGTTCGCCACGACCCTGGGCTACGCGGTGGCGCCCGAGGGCTGGATGATGTTCGCGCTGATCGCGGTGGGGAGCCTGCAGGGCGTCGTGCTGCCGGCCCTCACGGCGCTGATGTCGCGCGCCGCCCCGCCCTATCGCCAGGGCGAGATCCAGGGCGCCATCGGCAGCCTTCAGGGCATCGCCGCCATCGCGGGTCCCCCGCTGATGACCGGCATCTTCACGCTCGCCACGCGCCCCGGTGGCGGGCTGCATTGGCCGGGCGCGCCCTACGCTCTGGCGGCGGCTCTGATCGCCGCGACACTGGCGGTGATGGCCGCCGGGTGAGACGACCCCCGGTCCCGCCGCTCAGACCGGGAGCTCGTCCCCGGGGCGCGGCGGCTCGCCGCCGGTCCGGCTCATGATCGATGCTGATCTCGTCAAGGTCATCAAGACCTCTCTTCCAATCGAAAAGGCCCGGCGCGTGGCGCCGGGCCTCCCTTCATTTCAGCGGAAGCGTGACGGTCACTCGGCCGCCTGCTGGTGGGGCGCATTGCCCTGCTCGCTCGTGCCGTCCGTGTAGGTCTCGTGCCGCAGCGACTGGTTCGGGGCCGCGCGGCCCGGCAGGGGCGGCAGGGCGCGGGCCTTGGCGAGGTCGATGCCGGCGCCCTGGGCGACGCGGGTGCCGTAGTCTTCGTCGCAGTGCAGGAAGTGCCACACCATGCGGAGCTGGATCGGCTCCGGGCAGGCCTTCATGTCGTCGACGAGGTTGGCGATCAGGTCGTCGCGCTCCCAGGTCTCGAAGGAGCGGTAGCGCTCGCCGGCCTGAGTGTAGTCGTCGGTGGTGCGGCTCGTCTGGAAGCGGCCGAGCCTGCCCTCGATCGGCTGGTGGTACTCGTGGGCCGGCTTCGGGGCTTCCGTCAGGCTCTGGCCCAGCACGCTCGGCTCGTAGTTGACGTTGGCGTTCGGCGTGGCGTCGACCGAATAGGTCATCTGGCCGTCGCGCTGGTTGGTGCGCGCCACGACGCCGGGCTGCGGGGCGTTGATGGGCAGCTGCAGGTAGTTGGCGCCGACGCGGTAGCGCTGCGTGTCCGAGTAGGACAGCGTGCGGCCCTGCAGCATCTTGTCGTCCGAGAAATCGATGCCGTCCACCAGCACGCCCGTGCCGAAGGCCGACTGCTCGACCTCGGCGAAGAAGTTGGACGGAGCGCGGTCCAGCACCATGCGGCCGCAGGGCAGCAACGGGAACTGGTCGACCGGCCACAGTTTGGTGTCGTCGAGCGGATCGAAGGACAGGTGGTCGTTCGGGCCGTCCGGCATGATCTGCACGGAAAACTCCCACTCGGGGAAGTTGCCCTTGGCGATGTTGTCGTAGAGGTCGCGGGTCGAGTGGCCGACGTCCGTCGCCTGGATGGCGCGCGCCTGGGCGGTGGTCAGGTTGCGGACGCCCTGCTTCGGGGTCCAATGGAACTTGCACAGGTGCGCCACGCCCTCGGCGTTCACCAGCTTGTAGGTGTTGACGCCCGAGCCCTCCATCTCCCGGTAGTTGGCCGGGATGCCCCACGGGGACTTGAGGTGGGTGACCATGTGGAGCGACTCGGGGTGCATGCCCACGAAGTCGAAGAAGCGCCAGGCTTCCTGGCGATTGGTGAGCGGATCCGGCTTGAAGGCGTGGATCATGTCGGGGAACTTGATGGCGTCCCGGATGAAGAACACCTTGAGATTGTTGCCGACGAGGTCCCAATTGCCGTCGACGGTCTTGAACTTGACCGCGAAGCCCCGCGGGTCGCGCTCGGTCTCGGGGGATTCCTTGGCGCCCGCCACGGTCGAGAAGCGGACGAACATCGGGGTTTTCACGCCGGTCTCGTTGAGGACGCGGGCGCGGGTGTAGCGGGACGCAGGCTCGTCGCCGATGGTGCCGTAGGCTTCGAAATAGCCGTGGGCGCCGGCGCCGCGGGCGTGGACGACGCGCTCGGGGATCCGCTCGCGGTCGAAATGGGTGATCTTCTCGATGAACTGGTAGTTCTCGAGGGTCGCGGGGCCACGCTCCCCGACCGTGCGGGTGGACTGGTTGTCGCGGACCGGGTGGCCCTGACGGGTGGTCAGGATCTGGTTCTGTTCGGTCATCGGTTGCTCCCTCTGGAGGATGGTGCGCTGGGCGGCGAACTCGCGCCGGGGCTGGCATCTCGCGTGCCAGCCGGGGCCCCGCGGGGCGGACCGCCGTCCCGAAGGTCGGCGACACCGCGTCGCCCACTCGCCGTGAGCGGATCGCCCCCGGCGGACCGCTGCGCCGCTCGCTGTTCAAGCCCTAGCGGAAGTGATAATCATTATCAATATCCAGACGAACGCCAAGGCCAAAATCGCCGCTCGCGCGGGCTCGGAACCGGATGACGACGACAGACCACACCCGGCGGCTGCCCGCCAATTACCAGCTCGTCTACGACGTGGTGCGGGCGCAGGAGCCGGGGCTGCACGCTCCGGCCGGGGACATCTTCACGCGCGCCAAGGCGCTGAAGGCGACGCTGGGCTATTCCACGGTCTACCGCGCCCTCGATCGGCTCTGCCGCATGGGCCTCGTGCTGGAACTCCACCTTCCCGGGATGAACGCCGCCCTCTACGAGCAGGCCCGCGCCGGCCACGCCCACTTCGTCTGCCGCTCCTGCGGCAGGATCGAGGACGTCGACTGCGAGGTCCCGTCGGAGGCCATCAGCGCCTTCGTGGCGGGTCGGGACGGCGAGGTCGAGGAGATCATCCTCACGGTTCACGGGCGATGCAGGGCTTGCCGGTCGTCCACGGTCCGGGCGGAGGTGCGCCAGGGATCCGCCGCGGCAGAGTTGAGCGCCGCCGCGGGCCCGCGCCGCCGCGCCGGGCCCGCGTCTAACTTAGATTAGTTCGGGCCGCGAAATGCCTTAACCATGGCAAAGGTTTCCGCCCTGACGTGCGATGCGCGAGATTATTTTAGGTCGCTATTAAGGCAATGCAGATCCCGGGCTCGGCACTTCGTGACCAAATATGGCAAGATCATCCGATGCTGCCACAAAGCTGTGATGTTGCTGCAACAGCGCTTGGGAAGCCGACGGTGAGCCTGGATTGGCGATTGCGCGCGCCGGCGGCCCGGCCTTAGGGTTTTTCCAGAGACCGCTCTGGAGACAAATCTCGATGTTCGCTTCCCTGAAAACCGCCGGCGCCGCCGCCATCCTGGTCGCCGCCGCTGGCGCGGCCCACGCCGCCGACCTTCCGGCCCGCGTGGCCCCCGCGCCGTATGTCGCCCCGCTGCCAGTCTTCACCTGGACGGGTGCCTATTTCGGCATCAACGCCGGCGCCGCCTTCGACAACAAGCAGGAGTTCACCACCACGGCGGACCGCTCCGACGGCATCGGCAACACGAAGTTCAGCGACAGCGGCTTCTCCGCCGGCGGCCAGCTCGGCTACAATTACGAGTTCCAGGGGTTCGGCGGCTTCGGCGGTCCGGGTTCGGGCGTCGTGGTCGGCCTCGAGGCCGACGCCATGTACATGGACACCGACAAGTCGGTGAACACGCTCACCAACGGCGGCACGGCCTCCTTCCGGTCCGGCCTCGACTTCCTCGGCACCGCCCGCGGCCGCCTCGGCTACGCCTTCAACACCTTCATGATCTACGGCACGGGCGGCTTCGCCTACGGCAACGTCAACAGCCGCGTCGTCTCGGTGTTCAACGGCAGGACCGACCTGCAGAGCCAGAGCGGCTTCAACACGGGTTACACCTACGGTGGCGGCATCGAATACGCCCTGCCCACCGGCTCGTTCCTGAACTTCTTCCATTCCAGCGCCGTGACGCTGAAGGCCGAGTACCTCCGCTACGAACTCGACAGCTCGAACCTGCACGACACGTCGCTCAACACCGTCAACCTGCAGCCGGGCCTCAAGGTCAAGAACGAGGGCAACATCGCCCGCGTCGGCCTGAACTACAAGTTCTAGTCTGCCCGGCCTCGGCCGCTGGACGAAGGCGCCGCAGCTTCCGCTGCGGCGCCTTTTTCATGGGCCGGGTCCATGGGCCGATGTCGAGTTCGTGGCGCCGGCCCCGAACACGAAAAAGCCCCCCGCCCGGTTGGGCGGAGGGCTTCGCGTCGGTGACGGATTCGTTCGTTTCTAGTCGGCGTCGGCCGCTTCGGTCTTGGGCTTCAGTACCATGCGGCCCCGGTACATGCCGCTCTTGAGGTCCACGTGGTGGGGACGTCGAAGCTCGCCCGAGTCCTTGTCTTCCACGTAGGTGGGCTGTGCCAATGCGTCGGCCGACCGGCGGAAGCCCCGCTTCATCGGCGATGTTTTCCGTTTCGGGACGGCCATATCGCTCTCCGTTGAATGTCGCGTCCCGCCCAACGGGGGACGGGCGGCCCCGCCGAAGCGGGCCGCCATCGGGGTGTCCCTAGCGGCAAACGCCGCGCCGCGCCAGCCGAAAAATCCGATATGTCGGCCCCAAGTTGGAAAGTCCTTTTTCCAAATTCGGATGTGCGAAGTCGAAGCATCCCGTCTCTGACAGCTTGGCTGTTCCGGTACGCACCTTCAGCCCTCGACTTCGGCGGCGCGTCGAAGCACGTCGTGCATCCGCGTTTGCCAGCCGGGGCCCTTCGCCTTGAAGGCGGCCAGCACGTCCGGCGCGACGCGGAGTTTGATCTCCACTTTGCGGTCCGCCTTCGGCGGCCGGCCAGGGCCGCGGCGGCCCGCCAACGAGGCCAACTGCACGGGCGTGAAGACGGCCGAGGCCGGCTTGAGGGCGGCGAGCTGCACATCCGTGAGCGCCGGGTTGTCGTCATCGACAGCGAAGGGATCAGGCTTGGGCATGACGGGCGCGCTCCTTGCGGCTGGCACGGCGGACCGAGATGATGTGGAGGGCGTCGCCGCGCCGGGTGAACACCACCACGAAAGCCAGGTCGTCGACGAGGCCGATGGCGAACTCGCGAACCTCGCCGTAGTCGCGCCGACCGTCCACTCCGTAGAGAGCGGTGAGCCAGTCGAAGCCCTCGACGATGTCGAAGCCGAACCCGCGCCGCTCGAGGGTGCTCTGGCTCTTGCCCGGGTCGAAGGTGATATCCACGATTAAATGTGCACCCAAAAACAACGGCTGTCAATCGCTGGAGGATGTCGACGTCAAGGACGCGACGAGCCGCGGTGGCAAGACCTGGTTCGGCCTGATCGCGGCGCGCCTCGACATCGCCTCCATCCAGGCGCTCACGCCATAGGCCAAGGTGGGAGCCGAACCCCTGAGGCCGGGCGACATCGGCACCTCGTGGCGGCGTCGACGGCTGCGTTGAAGGGACGCCCACCCAAATTGTTGCAGCGCCGCAACGATCCCTGTATCCCGGTCCCACGGCGGGACGGGCATGGACGGGGATGATCGAACGATGGCGGAAGCGCAATCGCGTCCGGGAATGACGCCGCATCCGAGACCCCTGTCGCCGCATCTGCAGGTCTATCGGCCGATGCTCACCATGATGATGTCGATCGCGCATCGCATCACCGGGGCGGGGCTCTACCTCGGGACGCTGCTGCTCGCCTGGTACCTCGTCGCCGCGGCCGCCGGCCCGCATGCCTTCGCGATCGCGGCCGGGTTCCTGTCGTCCTGGCTCGGCCTCCTCGTCCTGTTCGGCTTCACCTGGGCGCTGTTCCACCACCTGCTCGGCGGCATCCGCCACTTCGTGTGGGACGCCGGCTACGGCATGGACCATCCGGAGCGCGAGTATCTCGCCCAGGCCACGCTCGGCGGGGGCATCGCCCTCACGGTGCTGGTGTGGATCCTGGCCTTCCTGGTGCGCTGAGGACCTTCGGGATGAGCAACAGCCCCAATCACATGCGGACCGAGATGCGGCGCGTGCGCTATCTCGGTTCGGCCAAATCGGGCACCACGGCCGCGTCCCACATGCGCCTGACCTCGCTGGCGCTGGTTCCGCTGACGGTCGGTTTCGTCTGGCTGGTGCTGTCGCTGATCGGCAAGCCCTACGAGGCGGCCCTGGCCACGCTGTCGCAACCCCTGGCTTCCATCTTCCTCCTGCTGTTCATCCTGGCCGGCGTCTACCATATGCAATTGGGGATGCGGACCATCGTGGAGGACTACATCCACGGCGAACACGCCAAGGACTGGACGCTGGCCGCCAACCTCTTCTTCTGCTTCGTCGTCGGCATCGCGTGCGTCTACGCGGTGATGCGTCTGAGCTTCATGTGACGGCATAACGCCGGTCCATGCCGCGTCGAGCGGCGGACCGGCCCTCGGAGGCGGTGTGATGGCCACGAACGGCAGCGCGACGAACGGCACGTCGACCAACGGAGCGGCGGCGAACGGCAAGGCGGGGCCGGCCTACGCCATCACCGACCATTCCTTCGACGTCCTGGTGGTCGGCGCCGGCGGGGCCGGCCTGCGCGCCGCGGTCGGCTGCGCCCAGGGGGGCCTGCGCACCGCCTGCGTGACGAAGGTCTTCCCGACCCGCTCCCACACGGTCGCGGCGCAGGGCGGCATCTCGGCCTCGCTCGGCAACATGGGGCCGGACGACTGGCGCTGGCACATGTACGACACCGTCAAGGGGTCGGACTGGCTGGGCGACCAGGACTCGATCGAGTACCTCTGCCGCAACGCCCCCCAGGCCGTCTACGAGCTCGAACATTGGGGCGTGCCCTTCTCCCGTACCGAGGAGGGCAAGATCTACCAGCGCCCCTTCGGCGGCATGACGACCGACTACGGCAAAGGCACCGCCCAGCGCACCTGCGCGGCGGCCGACCGCACCGGCCACGCGATCCTCCACACGCTCTACGGCCAGGCGCTGCGGGCCAAGACCGAGTTCTTCATCGAGTATTTCGCCATCGACCTCATCATGGAGGAGGGTCGCTGCCGCGGCATCGTGGCGTTGAAGCTCGACGACGGCACGATCCACCGCTTCCGCTCGAACCTCACCATCCTGGCGACGGGCGGCTACGGCCGGGCCTATTTCTCCGCCACGTCGGCCCACACCTGCACGGGCGACGGCAACGCCATGGTGCTGCGCGCCGGGCTGCCGCTGCAGGACATGGAGTTCGTCCAGTTCCACCCGACGGGGATCTACGGCGCCGGCTGCCTCATCACGGAGGGGTCGCGCGGCGAGGGCGGGTATCTCACCAACTCGGAGGGCGAGCGCTTCATGGAGCGCTACGCCCCCTCGGCCAAGGACCTCGCGTCGCGCGACGTCGTCAGCCGCGCCATGACGATGGAGATCCGCGACGGCCGCGGCGTCGGCAAGGCCAAGGACCACATCCACCTGCATCTCGAGCACCTCGACCCCGCGATCCTCGCCGACCGCCTGCCCGGCATCTCGGAATCGGCCAAGATCTTCGCCGGCGTCGACGTCACCAAGGAGCCGATCCCGGTCCTGCCGACCGTCCATTACAACATGGGCGGCATCCCCACGAACTATCACGGCGAGGTGCTGACCAAGGTCGGCGGCGACCCGGACAGCATCGTGCCGGGCCTCATGGCGCTGGGCGAGGCGGCCTGCGTGTCGGTCCACGGCGCCAACCGGCTGGGCTCGAACTCGCTGATCGACCTCGTGGTGTTCGGCCGCGCCGCGGGCCTGCGCGCCGCCGAGCTCGTCACCCCGGGCGAGAAGCAGCGCGAGCTGCCGAAGGACTCGGCCGACCTGTCCCTCGCGCGCCTCGACCGGTTCCGCCACGCCGCGGGCGGCACGCCGACCGCCGATCTCCGCGGCCGGATGCAGCGCACCATGCAGAACAATTGCGCGGTCTTCCGCACCGGCGAGGTGCTGGAGGAGGGCGTGAAGCTCATCAACGACGTGTGGCACGGCTCGTCCGACATCCGCACCACGGACCGGTCGCTGATCTGGAACTCCGACCTCGTCGAGACGATGGAGTTCGACAATCTGATCAGCCAGGCGGTGGTGACGATGGAATGCGCCGCCAACCGCGAGGAATCGCGCGGCGCCCATGCCCGCGAGGACTTCCCGAACCGCGACGACAAGACCTGGATGAAGCACACGCTCGCCTGGCTCGACGAGGGTTCGCAGAAGGTGACGGTCGACTACCGCCCGGTGCACACCTACACGATGAGCAACGACGTGCAGTACATCGAGCCCAAGGCGCGCGTGTATTGAGGCGTCGGGTCGGCGCTCTGCCATCGCGGTGAGTTTCGAGCCGGAACGGCTCGCGCTTCACCAGATCGCGGAGGCCGGGGCACAGGCCGCAGTGGCGGCCGTCCTCGCCGAGCGGTGTTTCTCGGCGCTGTTGCCGGGCCTCCACGCCGCATCGGGGGAGGTGGACGCCATCGGCGCGGTGCTGGCGGCCCAGCTGGTGGCCGAGGCGCTCCCCTGGATCGCGCCGTGCCTGGGGGCTGCCCGCCTTCTGAGGATCGAGGACGACGGCGACCTCTCGGCCGCGTTCTGATAGAACGCCGGGACATCGCGGTCCCGGCCGCGGCTTCACCCCGAGGTTTCGGAGAACAGCATGTCGGTGTCCGGTTCCCAGTCCTCGGCCTCTCTCGGCGCCACCGTCCGCGAGACGAGCGTCTGCGTGCCGATCGCCCTCACCGGCTGGCACGCCGCTCCGGACGCCGCCATGCAGCGCGACGCCGTGGGCGGCCTGGAGCGCGGCGACGTGGTCCTCCTGCCGAACCTCCCCTTCGCGCTCTCGCCCGACGAGGCGAAGCTCCTCGACCCGGCGAGCGTCAAGGAGGGGACCAAGACCGTCAAATACGACCCCGACACCGGCCGCGTCTGGGGCTACGCCGAAGGGGTGGACGCTTCCGCGGTGAAATCCATGATGGCGCGTTACGCCGACCACACCCGCGGCCTGCTGGACGCGCTGATCCCGACCTACGGGGCGGCGCTGAAGATCGGCAACACCTCGTTCCGACCCGTCGAGGCGCAGGGTCGCGACCAGTCGAAACGCCACGACGACACGCTGCTCCACGTCGATGCCTTCCCGTCGCGCCCGAGCCACGGCCAGCGCATCATGCGGGTCTTCACCAACGTCCACCCCGGCACCACGCCGCGCGTGTGGCGCGTCGGCGAGCCCTTCGAGACCGTGGCGGAGCGCTTCCTGCCGCGGATCGCCGCCCCGATCCCGGGGAGCGCCAAGTTCATGAAGCTCGTCGGCATCACCAAGTCGCAGCGCTCACCCGCCGACCATTACATGCTGCAGCTCCACGACCGCATGAAGCTCGACGACGCGTATCAGCGGACCGTGCCGCACCGGACGGTCGAATTCGCGCCGGGCTCGACCTGGATGGTGTTCACCGACCAGGTCTCCCATGCCGCCATCTCGGGCCAGCACGCGCTGGAGCAGACGTTCACGCTCGACGTCGATGGCATGTCGGCGCCCGAACATGCGCCCGTGCGCGTGCTCGAGCGGTTGAAGGGTCGGAAGCTGCACTGAACTATCGCATCGGCATCGGGCACCCGCGGCGAGGAGGTCGAGGTGATGACAGAGAACACGGCGCCGTTTCCCCGCATCACCCGTGACCCTGCGGTGATGGGAGGCAGGCCCTGCATCCGAGGCATGCGGGTCACGGTGGGCATGATCCTCGGCAATCTCGGCGATGGTGTCGCAATCGATGAATTCCTCGCCGCCTATCCTTATCTTCGGCATGAGGACGTTCTCGAAGCGATGCGCTACGGCGCCTGGCTCGCGCAGGAGCGGGAGATCGGCCTCGCGCCGGCCGCATGAAGCTCGTCGTGGATATGAATCTGTCGCCGGATTGGACCGTCACACTGATGAGAGCCGGACATGATGTCCTTCACTGGTCGGCCGTCGGGGCCGCCGATGCGCCGGACGATGAGATATTGCGCTGGGTGCGGGCCGAGGAGCGTGTCGTGCTGACCAACGACCTCGACTTCGGCACGCTGCTGGCGACATCGGGCGCTGCAAGCCCCAGCGTGGTGCAACTCCGGACCGGGTCGACCCTCTCGTCCCGCATCGGCCCCTTGGTGGCGCGCGTGTTGCGCGAGACCGAGGCCGACCTTTCCTCTGGTGCTCTCGTGACGATCGAAGCCGATCGCGTCCGGCTCCGCCCTCTGTCGTTCGATGCAAAGCTGTAGGCCCGTCCCATGGTTGAACTCGCTCTCCCCCGCAACTCCAAAATGAAGACGGGCAAGACCTGGCCGAAGCCCGCCAACGCCACGGCCTTGAAGGAATTCCGCATCTATCGCTGGGATCCGGACACCGGCGAGAACCCGCGCATCGACACCTATTTCATCGACCGCGAGGATTGCGGCTCGATGGTGCTCGACGGGATCATCTGGATCAAGTCGAAGGTCGATCCGACGCTGTCGTTTCGCCGCTCCTGCCGCGAGGGCATCTGCGGCTCCTGCGCGATGAACATCGACGGCGTCAACACGCTCGCCTGCACCAAGGGCATGGACGACGTCCGCGGGGCCGTGAAGCTCTACCCGCTGCCCCACATGGAGGTGGTGAAGGACCTCGTCCCCGACCTCACCCGCTTCTACGCCCAGCATGCGCTGATCGAGCCCTGGCTCAAGACCGACAGCCCCACGCCCGAGAAGGAATGGAAGCAGTCGCCCCAGTCGCGCCACGCGCTCGACGGCCTCTACGAATGCATCCTGTGCGCCTGCTGCTCGACCTCCTGCCCGAGCTACTGGTGGAACGGCGACCGCTATCTCGGCCCGGCGGCCTTGTTGCAGGCCTATCGCTGGCTCATCGACAGCCGCGACGAGGCCACGGGCGATCGGCTCGACACGCTGCAGGACCCCTTCCGCCTGTACCGCTGCCACTCGATCATGAACTGCGCCAAGGCCTGCCCGAAGGGGCTCAACCCCGCCAAGGCGATCTCCAACATCAAGAACATGATGATCGCCCGCCAGAACTGACGGGCGCGATCGCCGCGGCACCGCTCGCGCGCTGGCTCCTCGCCGGAGTCCGCCGTCGCGACGGCGCCTTCCACGGCGCGGACCTGTGCTGACGTCGTACGGCCTGAGGGGAGTCGCGTTGGTTCTCCCACGCGCTTCTCCTTCTCCCCGTCGAGATGATCAGGGTGGTGTGGGTGAACCCACATCTACTTGGTCGATCACCATGCGCGCGGCGCGCGTCAACCATTCGCCGCCATCGCGGCATCCATCGCGCGCTGCCCGCGTTGTCGCCTCATGTCGAGACGTTCGGCCGACGCTCTGCGCGTCGGCCGAGGCGACGAGGAGCGGTCGTGATGGCGAATGATGCCGGGTTTCCCAAGTTGGCACTGGTCGCGGGCGGCCTGCTCGCGCTGACGTCCTGCCTCGCGGTTCTCGACGAGGCCCACGCCGAGGACACGACGGTCCGCCGCCCGGTGGTGCGCGCCGTCGCGGCCCATCCGCGGGCCAAGCGGATTGCGGCCGCTCAACCGCTCACCATCCGTCGTCGCCCCGCCGTGGCGCCGGTCGCCGTCGTCGGGGGTCCCGGGTTCTACGGCGACGACGAACTTCTCCGGCAACACGGCTGGGACGATCCGCGCCTCTACTATTTCGGGCCGTTCCGGACCGGTGGCCAGGTGTTCTACGGCGACCAAGCCGGCAGTCCGATCACGCGAGGCAATGCCGGGCTCGGCATGATCGCCGGATTCGGCAATGCGAGCGGCGGTTACGGCGGCCCGCATTTCGACAGCGTCGGTGGCTTCCACGGCGGCCCCGGTCCGGACGCCGAGATCGATGCCGATTACGCGTCGGGCAGCCTGTCGAAACCCGACTACGCCGTCGCTCCACCCCCCTATCCGAGCGTGACCGAGCGCGTTGCGGCGCTCAGTGGCGGGGTCGTCCCCAGCAGCCGGGCCGTCGGCCGCAAGGTCGTCGAGGCTCGCGGCGTCGTGGGCTCGTCCGATGCCGCCAAGGCGGCGTTCAGTGCGCCGATGCGACATGAGGCGCCGATCGAATCCGCCTTCGCCAACGGCGGCCTCCGCAGCGTCGGGTTCGACACCGGCGACGACGCATTCTGAGCGTCAGAGCTTGCCCATGACCTCGCCGCGGAATCCGTAGACGGCGCGCTCTCCGGAGAGCGCGACCAGCTTGACGTCGCGGCTCTGGCCCGGCTCGAACCGGACTGCGGTGCCGGCGGGGATGTCGAGGCGAAAGCCGCGGGCCGCGGCGCGGTCGAACCGGAGCGCCGCGTTCGTCTCGAAGAAATGGTAGTGCGAACCGACCTGGATCGGCCGGTCGCCGGTGTTGGCGACCGTCATCGTCGCAGTCTCGCGGCCCTCGTTCATCACGATGTCGCCGGCTGCCGGGAGTGCCTCGCCCGGGACGAGCCTGTCCTGCCCGCCGCGGATCGGATGGTGGACGGTGACGAGCTTGGTGCCGTCCGGGAAGGTCGCCTCGACCTGGACGTCGTGGATCATCGAGGCCACACCTTCCATCACCTGGCTCGCATCCAGGATCTCGGCCCCGGCTCGCATGAGGTCGGCGACGCTGCGCCCGTCGCGCGCGCCCTCGACGACGGCATCGGTGATGAGGGCGATCGCCTCCGGATGGTTGAGCTTGACCCCGCGCGCCAGTCGCTTGCGCGCGACCTCGGCGGCGAGGGCGACGAGCAGCTTGTCCTTCTCACGGGGCGTCAGGTTCATGGGCCCGTCCTCTGACCGGTGTCGCGCGGGCGGAGCCAGATGGCATCGCGCGACGAAGGAACAGGATAGCGAGCCCGTGAGGAACTGGCGAGCATTTCGCGCCGCCGGAGCGCGGGCCCGTCGCCTTGACGATGGCCGGTAAACCGGCTGTATGGCCTCGATCGGCCCGCGGGGGTGTCACCTGCCGCCGGCCTCGGTGGAAGGACGTGCGGGGTGGACAAGTCCGTCAAGCGGCTCATCAAGGGCCTGATCGTCCTCGTGCCGATCTGCTATTTCTTCCCCAAGTTCACGGTCTTCTACCTGGCTTGCGGGCTCTACGACGTGTCGCGCAATTCCAATCTGGG
The DNA here is from genome assembly GCA_965214345.1 of Lichenihabitans sp. Lineage (GTDB taxonomy): Bacteria > Pseudomonadota > Alphaproteobacteria > Rhizobiales > Beijerinckiaceae > Lichenihabitans. The sequence continues at coordinate 215,583 of CBDCBJ010000007.1, forward strand.
TCTGCCGCTCGTCAGTCAGTATTTCTTCGGCAACGGGCTGCTGACCTGGTTGCTGTCCCCGCTGAACATCCTGCTCGACCTCGTCTCGCTCCCTTACGTCAACAAGGGCATCTACAGACTGGAAGACCTGCCGCCCGAGCACCAGTCCGAAGTGCGCCGGCTGATCGACTCGGCGCATCGGCAGGGCCTCGTCGACAAGCTGCAGGCGGTCGCGGCCGAGCAGAAGCGCAGCATGTTCTTCTTCAAATGGTACGGCGACGATGTGAAGACCGTGATCGACGTGCCGGCCTTCCACGAGCGCTATCGCCACATCAAGACCATCGGCGTATCGGTGTTCAACAAGAAGGCGTCGACCTCCGCCCACTTCGGCCCGGTGCGGGCCATGCTGCGCGTGCTCTACAACATCAACGAGATGAAAGATGAATCGGCCTACATCCAGGTCGGTGCCACCGAGCATTACTGGAATCGCGACAAGCTGTTCATTTTCGACGACACGCTGCTGCACCAGTCGTTCAACAAATCCGACCAAGCGCGCTATTGCATGTTCGTCGACATCGTGCGGCCGTCCAAGATCCCGGCGTTGCTGGGGTTGGCCGTGAGCCTGATCAGCAAGATCATGTCGGCCGGCGGCAACGCCGTGTTCTACGGAAACTGGAAGGTGTTCAAGGCCTGATCAGCCCCAGAGCCGCGGCAGCGGTCGCCCGCGGATCGCCGTGAGGGCGGCCGCGACGGCACCGCGCAGCCGCGCCGGCGAGGCCGAGAGGGCCCGCACGACGAGCCGCCCCTCCCAGGCGCTCGCGCCGGCCGACACGTCTGCCCCATAGCCGTCGAGAACCTCGCGTGCGGCGTCGAGCAGGGCTTCGGCACGGGGCGCCATCAGCACGATCGTGGCGGCCGCCCGCGCCCCCGCGCCGATCGCCGCGCGATCGAGCGAAGCCGTCATCTCGCCCTCGATCCGGAGTTCCTCGGCGAGCGCCAGCCGGCCGCCGCGCCGGATGCGCCATCGATCGTGCAGGCCCCCCGAGATCAGTCGCTCCCCCATGGCGAGCCGGCCGAACACCAGCGTCTCGGCGAGCAGCAGGTCCGCGCCCGGCGCCATATCGACTGCGAGCGTGCGCTCGAGGCGGCCGCCGTCGAACAGGATCGTCTCCTGCGGCAGCCATTCGAACGTGGCGCCCTCCGATAGCGCGATGGCGACGTCGACCCGCGCCGCCTCGGCCTCGGCCCGGTAGATCTTCTCGGCCGCCGTGGTGGTGACGGTCGCGGTCGCGCCGAGGCCGGCCGCGAAGCGGAATGTGGCGCGGTCGCCCCCCGCCATGCCGCCGCCGGTGTTGACGATCACGGCTTCGCAGGCCTCGTCGCGGCTCCGCGGTACGCGGAGGCGGTACCCGCCGGTCTCGTACGGGCCGACGATCTCGGTGCGGTCGCCGACGCGCCGGAACGACGTCTCGATCGTGCCGCGGGCGCGGTTGGCGCCGCTCGGGATCGGGGATGGACTCATGTCGTCGGTGTCGGCGCTTCGACGCTGCGGCGCAACCCCGGGCGGCCCGCGCCGTTGACGGTGGACCCTGCGGAGCCGCGATGCCCATCGAACCCTCGACCCATCTCCGGACCCGTCTCGTGCTGCGTGGCCTGCTGGCCGCCGCCTATCTCGGCATCGGCATCGTCCATGTCACGCGGCCCGATGCGTTCCTGCCGATCATGCCCGATTGGGTGCCCGACCCGCGCGACGTCGTCCTGGTGACGGGCGCCTGCGAGATCGCGGGCGCGGTGGCGCTGATGACGCCGCGCCTGCGCCGCGCGGCGGGCTGGGCCTTCGCCGCCTACGCGGTCTGCGTCTTCCCCGCCAACATCAAGCACGCGATGGAGAACGTGGACGTGCCGCCGATCCCGTCGTCCTGGTGGTATCACGGGCCTCGGCTGGCCTTCCAGCCCGTGTTCGTCTGGTGGGCGCTTTGGGCCACCGGGATCGTCGACTGGCCGTTCGCGGCCACCCGGCAGGCGGGCCGGTCGGGGGATGGGCCGTCGCGCGACCGCGCGGGCCTTCGTGCCCCGACGGCGGGGACAGACCATGGTTGAGCGCCGCGAGGGAACCATCCGCGTCGGCGTCGGTGGCTGGACCTACGAGCCCTGGCGCGGCCTGTTCTTCCCGGACGGTCTTGCCCACAAGCGCGAACTCGCCTATGCGGCCGGCCAGCTGACGTCCATCGAGGTCAACGGGACCTACTACCGCTCCCAGACGCCCGAGACCTTCGGCAAATGGCACGACGAGACGCCCGACGGCTTCGTCTTCTCCGTCAAGGCCCCGCGCTTCGCCACGAACCGCCGTGTGCTGGCCGAGGCGGGGCCGTCGATCGAGCGCTTCTTCGCGAGCGGCGTCACGGCGTTGAAGGACAAGCTCGGGCCGATCAACTGGCAATTCGCCCCGACCAAGGCGTTCGACGCCGACGACGTCGAGGCCTTTCTGAAGCTCCTGCCCCGGGAGGTGGATGGGCGCCGCATCCGCCACGCCGTCGAGGTCCGCAACGCGAGCTTCCGCGTCCCCGCCTTCGTCGACCTCGCGCGCCGCCACGGCGTCGCGGTCGTCCTCGCCGGCGACTCCCACTTCGTCCAGATCGCCGACCCCACCGCCGATTTCGTCTACGCCCGCATCATGGGAACCCAGGATGCGGAGCCTCTCGGCTACGCGGCCGATGCGCTCGACCTCTGGGCGGCGCGCGCCAGGGTGCTGGCATCGGGCGGCATCCCGGACGGGCTCGAGACGGCGGGGCCGCACGGCGAGGCCGAGGGCCGCCGCGACGTCTATCTGTACGTGATCAGCGGCGACAAGCACCGCAATCCCGCCGCCGCGATGGCGCTGCTGGAGCGGCTCGGCTGACCGCGTCGACGTCTTCGGTCCCGATGGCGGCCGCTCGCCTCTCTTGCTCCGCGTCGGCCGACCTGCTATCTGACGCCCCGGTTGCATGAGCGTTTAGGCCCCTTGGGGCCGAGGCGCCGTCGACCCATATCTGAAGTTCGCTCTCCTGTGCCGGCCCAATGCGCCGGCCCGCCCATCGTGGCGGTCGGTCTCCGCCCAGGGGACCGCCGGTTCAGGCCAGCGCCCGATCACGCCAACCGCCGGTGCCGCCCGGGAACCCCGGGCTCCAGGAGAATGAATGTCCGCAGTCGCTTCCTACGGTTCGCCCACGCGCGATGATTTCGCCGCTCTGCTCGACGAGAGCTACGGCAAGAACGAGGCCTTCGAAGGCACCGTCGTCAAGGGTATCATCGTCGCCATCGAGAAGGATGTCGCGGTGATCGACCTCGGTCTGAAGACCGAAGGCCGCGTGGCGATGAAGGAATTCACCAACAACGGCCGGGACGAGCTGCCCGGCGTCGGCGACGAGGTCGAAGTCTACCTGGAGCGCATCGAGAACGCGCTCGGTGAGGCCGTGATCTCGCGCGATAAGGCCCGCCGCGAGGAGAGCTGGGTCAAGCTCGAGAAGGCCTTCGAGAAGCAGGAGAAGGTCGAGGGCATCATCTTCAACCAGGTCAAGGGCGGCTTCACGGTCGACCTCGACGGCGCCATGGCGTTCCTGCCCCGCTCTCAGGTCGACATCCGCCCGGTGCGCGACGTCGCCCCGCTGATGGGGGTGCCGCAGCCGTTCCAGATCCTCAAGATGGACCGCCGCCGCGGCAACATCGTCGTGTCGCGCCGCACGGTCCTCGAGGAATCCCGCGCCGAGCAGCGTCACGAGATCGTGGCCAACCTCGAAGAGGGTCAGGTGATCGACGGCACCGTGAAGAACATCACGGATTACGGCGCCTTCGTGGACCTCGGCGGCATCGACGGCCTGCTGCACGTCACCGACATCGCGTGGCGCCGCGTCAACCACCCGACCGAGGTGCTGACCATCGGCCAGACCGTCCGAGTCAAGATCATCAAGATCAACCACGAGACGCACCGCATCTCGCTCGGCATGAAGCAGCTGCTCGACGATCCGTGGCAGGGCATCGAGGCCAAGTACCCGATCGAGATGAAGCTCAACGGCCGGGTCACCAACATCACCGACTACGGCGCCTTCGTGGAGCTGGAGCCCGGGATCGAGGGCCTGATCCACGTCTCCGAGATGTCCTGGACGAAGAAGAACGTCCACCCCGGCAAGATCGTGGCGACGAGCCAGGAGGTCGAGGTCCAGGTTCTCGAGGTTGACGCCGTCAAGCGCCGCATCTCGCTCGGCCTGAAGCAGACGCTGTCGAACCCCTGGGAGAGCTTCGCGGAGCGCTTCCCCGTCGGCACCGAGGTCGAGGGCGAGGTCAAGAACAAGACCGAATTCGGCCTGTTCATCGGCCTCGACGGCGACGTGGACGGCATGGTCCACCTGTCCGACCTCGACTGGAACCGCCCCGGCGAGCAGGCGATCGAAGACTACAAGAAGGGCGACGTCGTCAAGGCGCAGGTCCTCGACGTCGACGTCGAGAAGGAGCGCATCTCGCTCGGCATCAAGCAGCTGGCCGGCGACCCCTTCGTGTCCAAGGTCGGCGAGGAGCCGGGCGCCTCGGGCGACCTCCGCAAGAACGCGGTCGTGACCTGTGAGGTGGTCGAGGTGAAGGAGGGCGGCATCGACGTCAGCATCGTCGGCACCGACCTCACCGCCTTCATCAAGCGCTCCGAGCTCGCCCGCGACCGCAGCGACCAGCGCGCCGAGCGCTTCGCCGTCGGCGAGAAGGTGGACGCCCGCATCACCCTCTTCGACCGCAAGGCCCGCAAGGTGTCGGTGTCGATCAAGGCGATGGAGATGGCCGAGGAGAAGGAGGCCATCGCCAACTACGGCTCGGCCGACTCGGGCGCGTCGCTCGGCGACATCCTGGGCGCGGCGTTGCGCGCCCGCACCGACGGCGAGAAGAAGTAGGCTCTCCGGCTCATCGGTTCCGGATCGAGAGGCCCGCGCGGCATCCCCGCGCGGGCCTCTCTCGTTGCAGCTCCGGACAGCTGTCCCAGGGCAGGGACCCTCCGGGAGCGCACCGGATCCCGAGCCATCCTTCGACGTGAGGCACGGGCATGCGCGCCATCGGCATCGATTTCGGCACCACCAACAGCGCCGTCGCGGTGGTGGAGGCGGACGGCCAGGTGCGGAGCCTGTCCTGGCCCTCGGCGTCGGGCGACGTCGGCGTCTTCCGCACGGCCCTGGCGGTGTGGAGCGAGGGCCGCATGCCGCGGGCCGTGGTGCGCACCGCCGGCGGCCCGCAGGCGCTGGAACACGCCCTGGCGAGCGCCGGCCAGGGCCGCTTCGTCCAGTCCATCAAGACGTACCTGGGCAGCCGAGCCTTCACGGAGACGCGGCTCTACGGCCGGCGCTTCACCCTCGAAGACCTCGTGGCGACCTTCCTCGGCCATCTCGCCCCCGAGCGGGATGCGCTGCTCGCCGACACGTCCGGCGTGGTGGCGGGCCGTCCGGTCGTCTTCGCCGGCGACAATCCCGACGAGGCCCTGGCGGTTCGGAGGCTCGGCACGGCCTTCGCCCAGGCGGGGTTCGGCGAGGTCGAGCTCGCCTACGAGCCGCTCGGCGCCGCCTATTGGTACGCCCGCGACCTCGCCCGAGACCAGACGGTGCTGGTGGCCGATTTCGGCGGCGGCACTTCGGACTTCTCGGTGATCCGCTTCCACCGCGCGGGCGGGCGGCGCGACGCCGAGGCGCTGGCCCACGGCGGCGTCGGCGTCGCGGGCGACACGTTCGATTACCGGCTCATCGAGCGCTTCGTGGCGCCGCAACTCGGCAAGGGCTCGCACTATCGCTCGTTCGACAAGCTGCTGCCGATCCCCGCCTACATCCATGCGGCCTTCAGCCAGTGGCACCAGCTGTCGTGGCTGAAGGCGCCGCGCACGATGGCGGAGCTGAAGAAACTCTCCGCCGCCAGCGACGATCCCGACGCGATGGAGCGGCTCATCGACTTCATCGACCTCGACCTCGGCTTCGAGCTCTACCAGGCGATCAGCGGCGTGAAGATCCGCCTCTCCGAGGCCGAGGCCACGCCGCTCGCCTTCGACAGCGCCGGCATCCGGCTCGACGCGGAGGTCACCCGCGCCGAGTTCGAACGCCTGATCGCCCCCGACCTCGCCCGCATCGCCGCGGCCGCCGACGACACGCTGGCGCGCGCCGGATTGGGCTACGGCGACATCGACGCGGTCTTCACCACCGGCGGCACCTCGCAGGTGCCGGCGGTGCGGCGCCTCTTCGTCGAGCGCTTCGGCGAATCGAAGCTCCACGCCGCGCACCCGCTCCAATCGGTGGCGTCGGGCCTGGCGCTCTATGCGGCGGACCGGGCGGCGGGGCGGGCCTGAAGCCGGTCGCTCATCTGCCTTGGCTGCGTTATGGGCATACCTGAAAGAGACTGCGGCGCATCTGAGCCATGCTCGGCTGCCTCGAACGCTGAGACCTGTGATAGCATACGATTGAACGACTTGGTGCGACCTTGGAAGGCTGCAATGGCAGAGACGTTGGAAGCTAATCTACTAAGAGGCTGCAAGCTGGTCTATAGGGATCTTGATAAGCTCGCTGAAGATGTTGTAGATCGTCTCACAAGTGGGGATACAAAAAAAGAAATAAGGCGGGCGATAGCGATAATAGGATTGAGAGTTCACGAGGAAATCGAAAAACCTCTGCTTGCTTCATTCCCAGAAGCTGCTTCGATACGATTACAACAGAGCTGATACCGCTTAAAAAAGCGACTCTCGGCTGATGCGTTCTCAGCCAAACAAGATAAATTGATGGTATATTCTAATATGCAACTTAAGCGAAGGGGTGCCAGCCCGCGTCACTACATGGCGTTCGACCACCTCGAACGAGGTTTCTCAATCCAACCATCTTGAGCGAAGCGGCTTCGACGCTGTCGTGGTCCGAGTGGCGACTGCCGCTACCAAACCCTTCCGTCTGGACTCGACCCGCGCGGGCGGAACGGTGGGACCGTCGGCGCGATCGACACGCCGACATCGCCGTGCCTCACCTTCCCCTCACGGCGACGCCGGCACCGCCATCACCCCGGCCGGCCAGGGCTGGTTCGGCCCCGGCGCGAGCTTCAGGTCGGAGCCGTCGCCGAGGTTGCGGGCCCACAGGTCGGCATAGGTGCCGGTCGCCTTGACGGCCTCGTCGTACCAGCCGTCGCGCAGCCCCAGCGGCGTGGCCGCCCGGGCCAGCGGCTCCGGCCCGGCGCCGGTCCAGCCCGAGCGCGGGGCCGAGCCCAGCATCAGGGCCTGCAGGACCCAGCCCGTCATGGCCGACCATCGCCCGTCCTCGATGCCGGTCGCGAGGAACACCGGGTCGAGGGCCAGAGGCGCGTCGAGGAGCCGGCTCTTCAACCCGTGGACGCCGCCGTCCTGCCGCACCTCGGCCAGAAAGGTGCCGTCGCCCGCGACCGCGGTACAGCGGCCGACGTTGTAGGCGTCGCGCAGTTCCACGTCCTCGCCGAAGCCGAGCCGCTTCACCTCGACGTGATCGCGCTCCAGCGCGGCTTCGAGCGCACGCTGGGCGCCCGTGCCGATCATGAAGCACACGCCCGCACCCGCGAGGTCGCGCACGGCACGGACCGCCGAGGTCTCCGGCACCATGACGGATTCGGTCTCGATGAACGCCGGAGGCCCCGGCACGAGATGGTCGACCAGGTGCTCGGCCGTCATCGTGCCGCCGGAGACGAAGACCACGTCGAACCGGCCGGCGCGGACCTCGTCGAGGTGGCGGACCGAGTCGAGGATAGTCACGTCGGCCTCGCCGTCCGGCCCCAGCACCGCGACCGCCACGGCGCGGCAGAGGTCGACGGCCAGCCCGTGGGGTGGCGCGTCGCTCTCCTCCTCGATGGCGGCGAAGCCCGGCCGCTCCTCGGCGGCGCAGTGAACCCCCTTGCCGGCCTTCACCCGGTCGAGCACCGCGCCGGCCGCGGCGGGCGCGGGAGCGACGGCGAGCCCCAGGAGCGCCGCCGCCAGGGCCGGGGCGATCGCCCTCACTTGTTGTAGGCCGGGAACGTGATCGGCAGGGTGTTGAAGCCGTCCGGCACCGCGGTCGAGATCGCCTGACGCCTGTCCTCGGGGACGACGCCGATGGCTTGGCAGCCCTTGCCGTCGTAGTGCGGCAGGTGGTCGACCACCGCGTCCGGGATGGTCGCGTAGGAGGCGGGCAGCGGCGGCAGCTCGCCCGTCAGGCGCTTCGGCTCGAAGGCCGAGAGCAGGTCGTCGGTCTCGGGCGTGTTGATGTCGCGCGGGCCGAGATGGTGCTGCACGAAGCCGTTCGGCCCGTTGAACTTGGCCTCCTCGCCGGCGATCAGCGCCGCGGCCTCGTCGGGGAGCGACGCCAGGGGCGGCAGGTCGTAGATGGCGTTCAGCGTCTCGATCACGGCGTTGTGGTCGCCCTCGGCGCGCGACACCGCGTGGGCGCGGGCGTAGGGCGAGACGACGATCATCGGCACGCGGATGCCGCGCGCCAGCGGCAGCCCGTCCGGCCCGTAGGAGAGGATGCGCGGGGCGACGTGGTCGAAGAAGCCGTCCGATTCGTCGTAGGTGATCACGATGGCGGATTGCGCCCAGATCTTCGGGTCGGCCGCGACCGCGTTGATCACCCGCGCCGCCATGCCCTCGCTGAGCTGGCGGTCGGAATAACCGGGGTGGTCGTCGTCGCCGCCCTTGTTGGACGCGATGGTGGCGCGCTCCATCGGGGTGAGCCCGGCGGGATCCGGATAGTTCGGGTTCTGGACGGGCGGCTGCGCGCCCGAGATCGCCGAGAAGCCGCCGCGGACGTAGAAGACGCCGCCGTCGAGCGGCAGCTTGCCGCCCTTCAGGTCGGAGAAGAAGTCGCCGAGGCCCTTCATGTTCTTGTTCATGTCGGGGTTGTTGGCTAGGTAGCCGAAATATTGCGGACCCTGGTGGTGGCTGACGTAGCTGTCGTGGGTCGTGTCGCCCTGCGGGTCGGTCGGCTCGTGGTCGTAGCCCTCCTGGTACCAGCGCCAGGACACGGGCGCGCCGCCGCGCGACGCGATGAACGGGATGTCCTTCTGGACGTCGGCGAGGTCGAAGTCGGCGTTGTAGTCGCCCGACGTGACGCGGGCGGCGTTGCGGCCCGCCATGGTGAGCGGCACCGTGGCGTAGGTCTGGTTGCCGGCGATGTTGGAGTTCTTGTACCCGTCGCGCGGGCCGGTGGGCTGGCGCCCGGCGGCCGTCGTGTCGAACTGCGAGCCGTAGAAGGGCTGCGGGTCGTTGACCAGCGGCTCGCCCTGCGTCTTGCCGCTGTTCTCGCCCGCCGTGTAGGCCTTCCCATCCGTCCCGTGCTTCACCCACTGGGTCTCGCCGGCCTGGCCGGCGATCATCGCGATGGCGTTGGGCGTCGAGGGCGTGTCCTCGGTGGCGAAGATGTTGTCGAAGATCGTGAAGCGGTTGGCGTAGTTCCAGAAGAACGGGATCGTGTCGCAATCCATGTAGGACATCACGAGGTCGGCATAGTTCTTGGCCATGCTGGCGCTCTTGGCGCCGCCGGAGGCCACGAAGCGGCCGTATTCGACGGCCGCGAAGCCGTCCATCTTGGCCGTGCCGTCCGGGCCGACGTCGAGCTTCTTGGCCAGGCCCTTGTGGCTGTGGTCGACGCTGTCGGTGTAGGTGGCGTTCTGCTCCGGCCCGATGCGGAACGGCTGGGCGGTGCGGTCCTGGCCCTGCCAGTCCTTGTAGCGCTGGACGAAGCCCGGGGTGGCGTCGGCCGACCGGGGCTTCGTCCCGTCCGAGAAGAGCCCGTTCACGCCGGGGAAGGATCCGTATTCGTTGTCGAAGGAGTGGTTCTCGTTGAAGATCACGAAGACGTAGCGGACCTTCTGGCGCAGCGCCGCGATGACCTCGTCGCGCGACAGGCTCGAGGTCGCGGGATCGACGATGTAGGGCTTCACGGCGTCCGACGGGTCGGGCTGGAGATGGACCAGGGACGAGGGGGACGGCGCGGCCGCGGGTGCCGTCTGAGCCCCGCCGATGCCGGGCATCGTTCCGACGAGCGCCGCGGCGAGCGCCGACCTTGCGACGAGTTTCATCCCGATGGTCTCCCGAGTCCAAGCGTCCGCGAGCCTATCCCGCCGGACGTGACGACGCCAAGACGCCACGAGGAGCCTCACGTCTGCCGTCAATGCACCGTCTCCGGCACCACGAGGCCGCCCCGGGTCCAGAGCGCGTTGGCGCCGCGCGGCAGTTTCATGTCCGAGCCTTCGCCGAGGTTGCGGTCGAACAGCTCGGCCGCGTTGCCGGTCACGCCGACCGCCCGCGCCGCCCAGCCCGCGTCGATCACCGACGGGTCGATGCCGGCCAGCGTGCCGCCGAGCTGTCGCAGCAGCGGGTCCTCGCTGCTCCGCAGCGCATCGGCGTGCGCCTTGTCGATCCCGCCGGCCTCGGCCTGGGCGGGCGCCGCCGCGACGGCGTCCACCACCTCGGCCCAGGCCGGGTCGCCGAGCGCCACCGCGGGCGACAGCGGCAGGACGGAATAGCGCTCGGGCAGGATGTCGAAATCCTTGATCCGGGCGTGGAAGTTGGTGCGGGCCTCGGCGAGGCGCGACTCGCTGTTGAAAAAGGCGTCGCAGCTGCGGCCCACGACGGCGGCGAGCAGCTCGCCGTTCTCCTCAAAGGCCCAGTGCTTGAACGTGATGTGCCGGCGCTCGGCCTCGGCGTCGAGCGTCGCGGCGGCTTCCGTGTCCATCACGTAGCAGACGGACCGGTCTGCGATGTCGGCGAAGCTCTTGATGCCCGATTCGTTGTGCGCCATCAGGGCGTCGCCGTCGAGGTAGACGGCATGGGCGAAGGTGACGCCGAAGGCCACGCCGGACGCCGGGGAGGGCGCCGCCCCCATCAGCACGTCGATCTTGCCCGCCTGGAGGTCCTTGAAGCCGGTCTGCTCGCTCGGCGCGGTCACGACCTTGACCTTGTCGGGGGAGCCGAGGGCAGCGGCCGCCACGGCGCGGCACAGGTCCTCGCCGAGTTCCGGCATGCCGGCGTGGACGTCGTCCTTGCTCCAGTCGTCGGGCTCGCTCAAGACGCCGCACCGCAGGACGCCGGCCGCCTTCACGCGGTCGAGGACCGCACCGGCGCTGGCGGGGGTGGCGCCGAGCGCGGCGGCGAGCGCCAACGCGGAGACCCACAGGGAGAGAACGGTTTTCATCGATGATACCCTTCGATCAGCGAAGGGGCCGGGCAGGGCCCGGCCCCTCGTCACGTCCGTGATGCGGCTCGGATCAGGGCGTCCAGGTGCCCGAGGTCGGGGTCCCGGGCGTCTGGGTCGGCCGCGGGTTGAAGTCCGCGGGCGCCGGGTCGACGGGGGTGCCGTTCTTGTAGTCCGTGGGTGTGATGTTGAGGGTCTTGCAGCCCTGGCCGGCGTAGTGCGGCAGGGTGTGGACCTGCGCGGGCGGGATCATCGCGTAGGTCGGGGGCAGCTGCGGCTGCTTGCCGACGAGGCGGTTGTTGTCGAACGCCTCCGACATGTCGCTCATCACCTGCACGGAGTCGCTGTCGGCGGGTCCGAGGTTTGCCTGGCCGTAGGTGGTCTGGCCCAGCGCGCGGGCGCTGGCCTCGTCGGGCAGTTCGGCGAGGGGCGTCAGCGAGAACAGATCGTTGATGAACCGGATGATGGTCGAGTGCTCGGAGTACTTGTGGACCGCCATGTGGGCGACCGAGTAGGGCGACATCACGATGGCGGGGATGCGCGAGCCGGCCGCGTAGGGCAGGCCGTCCGGGCTGTAGGACCGGATCGCGAAGGGGGCATGATCGAAGTAGCCGTCGCTCTCATCGTAGGTGATGATGATCGCGCTGTCCTTCCAATAGGGGCTCGTCGCGATGGCGTTGACGGCATCGGCGAGCGCCCCCTCCGAGATCTGCGAGTCGGAATAGGCGGGGTGGTCGTTGTTGCCGAGGAAGGCCGCCTGCACGGTCGGGTTGGGGTCGGACGGCTTCAGCCCGTCGAGATTGTTGTAGCCGCCGCGGACGTAGAACACGCCCTGGGGCGGCAGGGCCTTGTTGGCGAGGTCGGTGTAGAAGTCGCCGAGCCCGTGCAGATGCAGCAGCTCCTGCGGGTTGTCGCCGACATAGCCGAAATACTGCGGCCCGTTGTGGTGGACGATGTAGCTCGCCGTCGAGGCCTTGCCGGTCGTGTCGAAGGGCTCGTGGTCGTAGCCCTCCTGGTACCAGCCCCAGGGTACGTTGGTCTTGTTCTTCGACGCGATGGTCGCGATGTCGTTCTGGACGTCGAGCAGGTCCATCATCGGGTTCTGGTCCGACTTGATGATGCTCTGGATCTGTGGGCCCATGAAGGACAGCGGCAGCGACGCGTAGGTCTGCGGCAGCGTCGGGGTGTTGGGGTTCTCGTCGCCGGGGTTGAAGGGCGGCTTCACCGCCGAGGTGTCCTTGTTGGAGCCCGGGAAAGGGCCCGGGTCGCCCGTCACCGGCTCGTTGGCGACTTGGTCGGGATGCTTCACGAACTGGGTCTCGCCGCCCTGGCCGGCGATCATCGCGATCGCGTTGGGGGTCGAGGGGCCGTCCACCGTCATGTGGAAATTGTCGAACAGGGCGAACCGGTCGGCGTACTGCCACATGAACGGCACGGTGTCGCAATCGACGTGGCCCATCACGAGTTCGGCCGTCTGTTTCTGCGCCAGCGTCGGCTTGGTGGTGGCGGGCAGCAGCGTCGTCTTGGAGATGATCTGGCCGCTCGCGCTGGTGGTCAGGCCCTCGTTGTCGAGTGCGAAATGGTCGTTGCGGCTGGTGTTGGTGGCGGGGTCGACGTCGATGCCGACCGCGATGCCGGTGTGGCCGTGGTCGACGTCGCCGAGGTCGGCCGTGTAGAGCGGAACGGTGGCGCCGTTGACGGCCGTGACGGTCTGCGGGATCAGGAACGGCGAGATCGAGCCGACCGTGCCGTCGGTGTTGACGATGGGCTGGACGGCGCCGGGCAGGCTGGTCTTGAGCTTGCCGCCGGCGAAGAGGCCGTCGGCGCCCGGGAACGTGGCGAAGTAGTTGTCGAAGCTGCGGTTCTCCTGGAACAGCACGAAGACGTACTTGATCTTCTGCTTGAGCAGCTGACGCTTCTGCGCCTTGGTGAGCATCGTCTCGAGGTCCGGCACGGTCGCGAACTGCTTCACGAAGGCGCTGGAATCGGGCATCGAGGTGGCGTCCGCCGGGGGCGTCTGGGCCAGGGCGACTTGCGTCTGCAGGAGGCCGGCGACGGCCATCAGGGCGGTCGACGATCGAAGAGAGCGGGTGAAAGTCATCGGAGCTCCGGTTACGGATCGGCCGCGGTGAGGTGCGGCTGCGACGAGGCCGCCGCAGATAAGCCTCGATCGATGACGCCTCCGTGACGTGTCGCCGGGCGGCCCGGCCCGCCTCCCGATGACGTCGACCGCGTCGTCGACTTGCCACGGGCGGCGGCAGGGACCATCCTCGCCCCATGAACCCGACGTTCGACGCCTCCACGGCCGGGGTCCTCGCTGCGCTGAACGAGCGCTCCCGCGAGATCTTCCGCCGCATCGTCGACAGCTACCTGCAGACGGGCGAGCCGGTGGGGTCTCGCCACCTGTCGCGGCTCCTGCCGATGGCGCTGTCGCCCGCCTCGGTGCGCAACGTCATGCAGGATCTCGAGGAGCTGGGCCTCGTCTTCGCCCCCCACACGAGCGCCGGGCGGCTGCCGACCCAGATGGGCCTGCGGTTCTTCGTCGACGCGCTGCTCGAGATCGGCGACATCGGCGACGTCGAGCGCCGCCGCATCGAGGCGGAACTGCGCGCCGCGTCGCAGAGCCGGACGCTCGAAGGGGCGCTGGTCGAGGCGACCAGCCTCCTGTCCGGCCTGACGCGCGGCGCCGGCGTGGTGGTCACCAGCAAGGACAACGCGCGGCTCAAGCACATCGAATTCGTCCGGCTCGAGCCCGAGCGCGCCCTCGCCATCCTGGTGGGGGAGGACGGCTCGGTCGAGAACCGCGTCGTGCTGACGCCGCCGGGGCTGCCGCCCTCGGCGCTGGTCGAGGCCGGCAACTACCTCAACGCCCGCATCCGCGGCCGCACCCTCACGGAAGCCCGGGCCGAGATCGAGGCCGAGCGGACCGCCGCCGAGGGTGAGCTCGACCAGTTGACGGCGCGCCTGGTCGACGCGGGCCTCGCCGGCTGGGCGGGTCTCGGCGGCCAGCGCCAGCTCATCGTGCGGGGCCAGGCGAACCTGCTCGACGATCTCACGGCGCTGCACGACCTCGAACGCATCCGCCTGCTCTTCGCCGACCTCGAGACCAAGACGGAGGTCATCGACCTCCTCAACCGCGCCGAGACCGGCGAGGGCGTGCGGATCTTCATCGGGGCGGAGAACAAGCTGTTCTCCTTGTCGGGCTCGTCGATGGTGGCGGCGCCGTTCCGCGACGGCCAGCAGCGCATCGTTGGGGTGCTCGGCATCATCGGGCCGACCCGGCTGAACTATGCCCGGGTGGTGCCCATGGTGGACTACACCGCGCAGGTCATCTCGGGGCTGGTGCGGGGGCCCTACGGCGGCTGAGGGCGCTCGCGACCCGCCGCACGCGACCATCGATTTCCGGCGGCGCGCCTCGACGAGGGCCGGACAGCCTTCGCCCGGCTTCGGGTCTGACGTTCCGATAGTGACCAGGGAGCTGAGCCTACATGTCCATCAGACCACACACCATCGACATCGTCGTCGCCGACATGGCCCGTGCGCTGGACTTCTACCGGACGCTGGGGCTGGCCGCTCCGGCCGCCACCGACGAGCCGGTGGCACAGATCGTCACCCCGGGCGGCGCGACCCTGGGCCTGATGTCCGAGGCCATGATCCGCGAGGCCATGCCCCACTGGGTGACGCCCGTCGGGCAGCGGGTCACGTTCGCCTGCCTCTGCGACGCCCCCGAAGAGGTCGACGCCGTCTACGCGCGGGTGACCGGAGCCGGCTACAAGGGCCTCCGGGAGCCCTGGGATTCGCCGTGGGGCCAGCGCTACGCCTTCCTGCAGGACCCGGACGGCAACCGCGTCGATCTCTTCGCACCCACCTCGGAGGAGGGCGAGGAGCGGCCCTGATCCCGCCCGCGGGCGGGCGGGGGAGGCGCGACGATGCCTCGCCAGCGCCCATGATACCGCCCATGTCACCTGTCATGACACGGTGCGCCCGAGGAGTTCCCCGCCATGTCGATGCCGACCCGCCGCATGCTTCTGCCGCTGCTCGGCATCGCGCTGGGCCTCGCGGTGCTGACCGGCGCCCTGCTGGTGCAGCGTGCCGCGGTGCCGAGCCGGGCCGCCTCCGGCATCGGCGGCCCCTTCGCGCTCGTCGACGGCGACGGGAGGCCGGTCACCCAGGCGAGTCTCGACGGTGAGCCGACGCTGGTGTTCTTCGGCTACACCCATTGCCCCGACATCTGCCCGACGACGCTCGACGCCATCTCGCAGACCCTGAAGGCGCTGGGGCCCGGCAGGCCGCTGAAAGCGCTGTTCATCACGCTCGACCCCGAACGCGACACCCCCGCCGTGATGAAGGACTACTTGTCGAGCTTCGACCCCCGCATCGTCGGGCTGACCGGCCCCCAGGCGGCGGTCGACCAGGTGGCGCACGAGTATCGCGTCTATGCCAAGAAGGTGCCGACCGGCGACGGCGGCTACAGCGTCGACCACACGGGCGTGGTGTACCTGATGGATCGCAAGGGCGACTTCGTCGAATCGTTCAACCCCGACCTCGACGACCCGGCGGCCGCCGCGAAGACGCTGTCGCGATACTTGTGATCCGGCGGCCGGGCACTCGCCATCGCTCGGTGCCGTCGCCGACGACGATGCCCCGCTGTTCACGATGTCGGCCGGTCCGACCTGTGTCTCACGACCCTTGCGTTCCGTGCGGCCGCGTGTAGCCTGACAATATCGGGGGCTCGATCCCCGCCGGACCGGCGCCAAGCCGGCCGACCAGGGAGAGACGCCATGTCCGGGCAACCGAACCTCAACCACGCTTGCGCCGCAGCCGTCCTGCTGGCCGCGGTCGGCCTCGCGCCCTCCGCCGCCGAGGCCGCCGGGCCGAAGATCGTCGCCGGCCCCAGCGCCGATGCCCAGTGCTTCGTGCCCTGGACCGACAAGACCAAGTTCTTCGAGTTCGCCAAGAAGCCGGGCCCCTACCGGGTGGCGCTGGCCAACGGCTTCATCGGCAACACCTGGCGCATCCAGATGATCAAGACCGCCAAGGCCTATGCGGAGCAGCCCGAGATCAAGAAGCAGCTGAAGGAATTCAAGGTCGTGTCGACCGGCGACGACATCGCGGCGCAGATCTCGGCCGTCAACAACTTCATCGATTCGGGCTACGACGCCGTCATCATCGACGCCCAGAACCCGACGGCCTTCCGCTCTGTGGTGAAGCGCGCGCAGGCGGCCGGGGTGGTGCTGGTGGCGTTCGACAACACGCTCGACACCGACGAGGCCATCAACGTCAACGTCGACCAGGAGGGCCTCGGGAAGTATTGGGGCGACTGGCTGGTCAAGAACCTGCCCAAGGGCGGCGATGTGCTCGAAGTGCGCGGCGTCGCCGGCACCTCCGTCGACACCGACCGCCACAAGGGCCTGCAGGACGTGCTGAAGGCGAGCGGGAAGCCGTTCAATACGGTCGAGGTCGTCGGCAAGTGGGACGACGGCACGGCGCAGAAGGTCTCGGCCGACGCCATCGCGGTGCACAAGCACTTCGACGGCATGACGGCGCAGGGCGGCTCGACCGGCATGGTGCGGGCCTTCCTCGACGCCGGCGCTCCCCTCGTGCCGGCCGGCGCCGAAACCGAGAACGGCTTCCGCAAGCTCTGCCTCGACGACCAGTCGAAGGGCCTCGCCTGCGCGTCGGGCGGCACCGGCCCGGCCCAGGTGGCGGTGGCGATGAAGACCGCGCTGGCGGCGCTGTCGGGCGAGGTCGTGCCGCAGTCGGTCCGGCTGCCGCTGGCCCATGTCGAGGACCCGGACTTCAAGGCGCAGGTCAACGTGTTCCCCGACCAGACCGACAATTTCTTCGTCGGCAACGCCTTCCCGACCTGCGGCATCAACTTCACCGCCCAGGAGATCATGGGCCGCTCGGAGGCGAACCAGTAGGGCGTCGGTCGTCGGGCCGCCGACGGGGCTGCGGGACTCCCCCATCCCGTGCCGCGTCCCGTCCCGAACGATGTCCCGGTCATCGGCTCGGCATCCCTCGCAACCGCTCGTTCCCGCGGCGGCGAGGATCCAGTGCAAGATGTCCGGCCGAAGGCCGACCCCGGTGGATCGAAGGTGTGGCGAGCTGTACACCTTCTTCGACCTGTCGGCCTTCGGCCGCCTCCCTGCGCTGGATCCCCGCCTCCGCGGGAATGAGCGGAGGAGAGCGGTGTAGCCTGACACCTTAGCGTCGGGCGGGTGCGTGGAGCGCCCCCGCCGAGACACCCTTGAGCGGAGGAGACGCGTGACGATCATGGACGGCCCCGCCGAGCCCGCGCCTTCCACCGCGTTGCTCGCGCTCTCGGGCATCTCCAAGCGATACGGCGCCACCCGGGCGCTCGACGGCGTCGACCTCGCCCTCCACGCCGGCCGTATCCACGCGGTGCTGGGCGAGAACGGCGCCGGCAAGTCGAGCCTTATCAAGTGCATGGCGGGCGTGGTCCAGCCCGACGCCGGCACGATGGCGCTCGACGGCGCCCCGGTCCGCTTCGCCGATCCCGCGGCCGCCAACGCGGCCGGCATCGTCTGCGTGTTCCAGGAGCTGTCGCTCATCCCCGACCTGTCGGTGGCCGACAACATCCTCGTCGCCGACCCGCCGCGCCGCTTCGGCCTCATCGACCGGCGCGCCCAGCGGCGGCGGGCCGAGGACCTATTGGCCCGCGCCGGCGCCGAGGGGATCCACCCGCTCGCCCTCGTGCGCGACCTGCCGCTGTCGCGCCGCCAGCTCGTCGAGATCGCCAAGGCCCTCGCGCGGAGCCCCCGCCTTCTCATCCTGGACGAGGCCACGTCGGCCCTGACGGCGCGGGATGTCGCCTCCGTGTTCCGGGTGTTGAAGGACCTGCGGGCGCAGGGCCTCGCCCTCGTCTTCATCTCGCACCGCATGGGCGAGATCGCCGAACTCGCGGACGATTGCACGGTGTTCCGCAACGGCCGCAACGTCGCGACCTTTCCGGCCGGCAGCCGCCGCGACGGCGAGGTGGTCGAGATGATGATCGGCCGCGACTATTCCCACGCCTATCCGCCCAAGCCCCCGCCGGCGCCGAAGGACCGGCCGCCGGCGCTCGCCGTGCACGACCTCGGCTGGGCCGGGCGCCTGCACGACGTCTCGTTCGAGATCCGCCCGGGCGAGGTCGTGGGCCTCGGCGGGCTCGACGGGCAGGGGCAGCGCGAGCTGCTGCTGGCGCTCTTCGGCGTGCTGCGCGGCGCGACGGGCCGGGTGCTGGTCGCTGGGCGACCCGCCGCGCTGGGCTCCCCCGCCGACGCCAAGGCGGCGCACAACGGCATCGCGCTCATCCCGGAGGACCGCAAGACCGAGGGGCTGATGCTTCCCATGTCGGTGGCCGAGAACCTCAGCTTCGCCTCGCTCGGCCGCGTGTCGCGCGGCGGGATCATCGACCGCGGCGCCGAGCGCCGGGCGGTCGACGAGATGGTCCGGCTCCTCGCCATCAAGGCCGCGGACCTCGACGTGCCGGTGGCGGCGCTCTCGGGCGGCAACCAGCAGAAGGTCGTCCTCGCCAAATGGCTGATGACGCGGCCCCGCATCGTGCTCCTCGCCGATCCGACGCGCGGCATCGACGTCGGCACTAAATCCGAGATCTACCGCCTGCTGCGCCGCCTCGCCGACGAGGGAGCCGCGGTGCTGCTCTACTCGACAGACTATGCCGAGCTCATCGGCTGCTGCGACCGCGTGCTCGTCCTCTACGCCGGCCGGATCGTCCGCGAGCTCGAGGGCGAGGCCATCACCGAGCACGCCCTCGTGGCGAGCGCCCTCAACATGACCGGCACGGAGGCCGCGTGAGCGACTGGCGCTTCCACTTCCGCGACTCCCGGGCGACGCTCTCCGCCGCCCTGGTCTTCGTCGTGCTCTTCGCCCTCTACACGCTGAACCACCCGGCGGGCTTCAGCGCCAACGTGGTGCAGACCGCCGCCAACAAGGGGGTGCTGCTCGCCTTCGTTGCGGTCGCCCAGACGTTCGTGGTGCTGACCGCCGGCATCGACCTGTCGATCGGGTCCGTCTTCATCCTGGCGAACTGCCTCGCCTCGGTGCTGGTGACCGGCTCGCCGGGCGCCGTGGCGCTCGGCGTCCTGGCCGTGCTGGCCACGGGGATCGCCTGTGGCCTCGTCAACGGGGCGCTGGTGGTCTACGGGCGGCTCCAGCCCATCGTCGCCACCATCGCCAGCGGCGCCATCTACTTCGGCCTCGCGCTGGCGCTGCGGCCGGAGCCGGGCGGCGACGTCGATGCCAACCTCGCCGACGCCGTCACGGGCCAGCTGGCCTTCGGCGTGCCGGCCAGCGCCGTGGCGCTCTTCGGCGTCATGCTGCTCGTCTGGGTGCCGTTCCGCCGGTCGCTCTGGGGCCGGGCCGTCTACGCGATCGGCTCGTCGGAGGCCTCGGCCTACATGTCGGGCCTGCCGATCCGCCGCGCCCGGCTCCTCGCCTACGGGCTGGCGGGGCTGTTCTCCGCGCTCGGCGGCCTGATGCTGGCCTTCTTCACCTATTCGGGCGAGGCCTCCGCCTCCAACGCCTCGACGTACACGCTCGATTCCATCGCCGCCGTGGTGATCGGCGGCGTGTCGCTCTTCGGCGGCGCCGGCAGCGCGGTCGGCGCCGTCTTCGGCGCGCTGATCTTCCGCACCATCAACGACCTCCTCTTCGTCTTCGACCTCGATCCCCTGTGGCAGCCCCTCTTCCTCGGCCTCGTGCTGCTCGGGGCCGTCAGCCTCGGTTCGCTGCGGCTGCTGCGGATGAAGAACCGGCTGGAGCTCTTCGGCTCATGAACGCGCCCCTGACGCCCCCGCTGGAACCCGCCGCGCCGGCCCCGTCCCGGCTCGCCGCGGCGCGGCGCCGGGTCGACCCCGCCGTGGCGACGGCCTTCGGCTGCATCGTGCTCCTGCTGCTGCTGGGCAGCCTCTATTCGACCCGCTTCCTGTCGCCGGACTACCTGCTCCAGCAGCTCCAGGTCGGCAGCTTCCTGGCCCTCGTCGCCACGGGGCTGATGGTCGTGGTTCTGCTCGGCCAGATCGACCTGTCGGTCCCCTGGATCGTCACCGTGGGCGGCATGATGGCGACGGCGGCGGCCGGCCACGGCGGCGCCGGGGAGGCGCTGGCCATCCCGTTCGGGGTGCTCTGCGGCATCGGCTTCGGCCTCGTCAACGGGGTCGGCGTCGCCTACCTGCGCGTGCCCTCGATGATTTTCACGCTCGGCGTCGACGCCGTGGCGCAGGGCCTGATGGTGTTGAAGACCGGGGGCTCGGCCCCGCAGGATATGGCGACCCCGCTGATGCGCGACCTCGCCACCGGGCGGCTCGTCGGGCCGGTGCCCAACGCCGTCTGGGTCTGGATCGCCGTCGGGGCCGCGACCCTGTTCCTGCTCGGCCGCACCACCTTCGGCCGCGCCGTCTACGCCATCGGCAACCGGGAGGGGGCCGCCTATCTGTCGGGCGTGCGGACGCGGCGCGTGGTGCTGGTCGCCTTCGCGATCTCGGGCGGCCTGTCGGCGCTGGCGGGGGCGCTCCTCGCCGGCTATTCCGGCAAGGCCTACCAGGGCATGGGCGACGGCTACCTCCTGCCCGCCATCGCCGCCGTGGTGCTCGGCGGCACGTCGATCCTCGGCGGCCGCGGATCCTACCTCGGCACCACGGCGGGCGTGATCCTCATCACGCTGCTGCAGTCCATCCTGTCCGTGGTGCAGATGCCCGACGCCGGGCGGCAGGTCATCTACGGCACCGTCATCCTCGCCATGCTGCTGCTCTACGGTCGCGGGAGCCGGGTGGGAGGGTGAGTGCGCTCAGCCGAGCAGCGTCGCCGCATCGGCGAACCGCACGGCCGGATGGACGGCGAGCCGCTCCAGCATCTCCGCCGTCCCGCGCCAGGCGGCTTCGTCGTGGGCGAGGTGGTGGGTGAGGATGCCGAGGCGGTCCTGCCGCTCGACGATCCCGGCGACCTTGCGGGCCAGGTCGTCGAGCGGCCGCCCGACGCGGCCGCCGCGCCAGTCGACGATGTCGAGATCGCTGTCGAGCCGCGGGATCGGTGAGGTCTCCGGTGTCGGCGTGAAACACGACAGGGCCGAGAAGCCGAGACCCGGCAGATGCGGGATGACCTCCGCGTCGATGCGGTTCCAGGGCGGCACCAGCACGTCGGACAGCGCTGGGCCGAACATCGCCTGCAGCTTCACGCGGCCTTGTCTCAGCTCATCGAGGATCGCCTCCACGGATCGGCCGCCGATCTCGCGGGCGCGTTCGCCGGGCGGCGCGTGATTGGCGTGCGCGAAGCCGTGCTGGCAGGGTCTCACCGTCGGGTGCGCGTCGATCCAGGACGCGAGCGGGTTCTCGGCGGGGTCGGGGATCACCGCCAACAGGATCGGCAGGCCGACACCCGTGCAGAGCCCGGTCAGGCGCTCCAGGGCGGGCGTGACAGCGATGCAGTCGTCGTCGCGCAGCCACACGTCGATGCGGCGCCCCGCGGCGTGGGCGTGATCCAGGGCCTCGCGCGCAGGGACGAAGGCGTTCGCCGCGGCATCACTCGCCACGTTTCGGGAACATCTCGTCGAGGTGGCAATCCACGTAACTCAGGACCTCCTCGCTGGTGAACTCGCCTCCCTCGGCGTCGGCCGCCTCGATCTCGGCCCTGATCTCGCCGAGTCGCGCGATGGTGACGGCGTGGTCGATCGCATCCTGCGCCGTCCTGAACCGGCCCGAGGACAGCTCGATCTCGATCCAGCGGGCGGTCTCCGGACTCGGTCCGACGTTCACGGCCAGCATCCTCATCGAAGCTTCGAAGATAGCACGGGGTCCGAGGCCGCGCCAACGCGGGACGTCGGCTCTCACCGCCCTCCCAGCGCCCGCGTCAGGGTCTCCGCCGCTCGCCCGACCGTCCTTTCCCCGAGCACCATCAGGCGGCCAGCGGCGCCCAACCCCTCGCGGAACGGCGCGTCCGCGATCAGCCGCGCCAGGGCGGCCGTGAAGGCCGGCACGTCGTCCTCCGGCGTCAGCACGCCCGTCACCCCGTCCTCGACAACGCTGCCGATCCCACCGCAGTCCATGGCGAGGGCCGGCAGGCCGGCGGCGGCGGCCTCGAGATACGCCATGCCGAAGGCCTCGCCGATCCCGGGCCAGAGGTAGAGGTCGGCGCCCGCCATCGCCTCCGCCACGCCGTCGGCGTCCCGCTCCCCGCCCCAGAGGATCCGATCCCCCCGCAGGCCGGCGAACATCGCCGCGACCGTCGGCCGCTCCGGCCCGTCGCCCACGACCGTCAGGCGCCAGTCGAGCGAGGGTGGCAGGGCCGCCAGGGCCTCGGCCAGGACCGCGTAGGACCGCGCCTTGTCGCCGGCGCGCATCATCGCGACGGCGAGGAGTTCGACGGGGCCGGCCGGACGCCGCGGCCGTGTCACGTCGCCGAACCGGCCGGCGTCGATGAAGGGCGGCAGCATGGCGATCCGCGCGGGGTCCACGGGGCCGGCGAGCCCCTCGGCGTCGCGCGGCGTGAAACAGATGTGCAGGGCGGCGGCGCGGATCGCGGCCTCGTTGCGGGCGTGCCAGGCGGCCCAGGGCCCCGCGGCGCGCTTCCCGGCGTGGGAAGCCTCGGCGCAGGCGTAGGGTCGGCCGAAGCGCGCCGTGAGGCCGGGGCCGAGCAGGTCGGGCGCCTTGTAATAGGCGTGGTAGGTGAACCAGAGGTCGGGAGGCCCAGCGGCCTCGAAACGCGCGGCGATCCGCTCGGATGCCCGCTCCGCCATCTCCTCGACGTCCCGCATCCGCCCCGGCTCGGGCGACGCCAGGAACGAGCGGAGGGCCGAGACGACGTCGACGTCGTGTCCCCCCGCGCGCAGCGCCGCGATCAGCAGCCGTGCCATCGCGCGATCCCCCGACGGCACCGGATGGTCCGGCGCCTTCAGGGGCGCGTAGAAGGCGATCCGCATCAGGACGAGTAGGGGTCCGCCGCGTCGCGCAGGCCGTCGCCCATGAAGTTGAAGGCCAGGATCACCAGGATCACCGGCGCGACGGGCAGCAGCAGCCAGGGATAGAGCGACACCACGTTCATGTTCTGCGCCTCGTTCAGCATCACGCCCCAGGAGACGATGGGCGGACGTAGGCCGAGGCCGAGGAAGGACAGCGCGGTCTCGCCCAGGATCATCGCCGGGATGGTGATGGTGGCGGAGGCGATGAGGTGGGAGATGAAGCCCGGGATCAAGTGGCGCAGCAGGATGCGCGGCGTCCGCGCCCCCATCAGCTGCGCCGCCAGCACGTAATCCTCCTCGCGCAGCGAGAAGAGCTTGGCCCGCACCGCGCGGGCGAGCCCCGTCCAATCCATCATGCCGAGGATCAGCGTGATGCCGAAATAGACCAGGATGGGGCTCCAGGAGGCCGGCATGATCGCCGCGAGCGCCAGAAAGATCGGGATGTGCGGGATGGAGTGGATGATCTCGATCAGCCGCTGGCTCAGGAGGTCGAACAGCCCGCCGTAATAGCCCGCGAGCCCGCCGATGGTGATGCCGAGCAGGAACGAGATCGAGATGCCGATGAGCCCCACCGTCAGCGAGATGCGCGCGCCGTAGACGATGCGTGAGAAGAGGTCGCGCCCGAGCCGATCCGATCCCCAGAAGAAGACGGGTCCGTCCTGCGGGGCGCAGACGACATGCCAGTCCCCCGCCACCAGCCCCCAGAAGCGGTAGGGATCGCCGTGACAGAAGAAGCGCAGCGGCTGCACCTTCGAGCGGTCGACCGTGTACTCGCGCTTCAGGTTGTCCATGTTGAGGTTGTAGTCGAGGCCGTAGACGAAGGGGCCGACGTAGCGGCCGCCGCTAAACAGGTGCAGGGCCTGCGGTGGCGCGCGGATGAAGTCCGTGTTGCGCGTGTTCGCCTCATAGGGCGCGATGAACTCAGACACCGGCAGCGTGGCGTAGATCAACCCCAGGAACACCGATGCCACGACGGCCAGGCGGTGCCGCTTGAACTTCCACCACATCAGCCGCCACTGCGACGCGAAGTAGATCCGTTCCTGGACGGGCGTCAGCTTGGCGACCGCGCCGACGTCGAAGGGCTTGTCCGACACGTAATGGGCGAGCGACGCGCCCGGCGGCGGCAGGGGGACCTGGACGTTCATTTCGTGGACCCTCCCAAGAGCCGGATCCGGGGATCCAGGAAGGCCAGCGCCACGTCGGACACCAGCACGCCGATCACCGTCAGGGTGGACAGCAGCATCAGGAACGATCCCGCCAGGTAGATGTCCTGGCTCTGCAGGGCGCGGATCAGCAGGGGCCCCGTCGTCTGCAGCGACATCACGATGGCGACGAGTTCGCCGCCCGAGATGACCGACGGCAGGATCGAGCCGATGTCCGAGATGAAGAAGTTGAGCGACATGCGGAACGGGTATTTGAACAGGACCCGCATCGGCGAGAGGCCCTTCGACCGTGCCGTCACCACATATTGCTTGTGCAGCTCCTCGAGCAGGTTGGCCCGCACGGCGCGGATCATCGAGCCCGTGCCGGCCGTGCCGATGATCACCACCGGGATCCACAGGTGGCTGAGGATCGAGACGAACTTACCCGAACTCATCGGAGCGTCGAAGTATTTCGGGTCCATCAGCCCGCCGATCGACAGGCCGAACCACTGATTCGAGAAGTACAGGAAAATCAATGCCAGCAGGAAGTGCGGGATGGCGAGGCCGAGCAGGCCGATGAAGGTGAGGCCGTAGTCGCCCCAGGAATATTGATGCGTGGCCGAGTAGATCCCGATCGGGAAGGCCACGAGCCAGGTGAACACGATGGTCGAGAAACTGAGCAGGATGGTGAGCCAAACTCGGTCGCCCACCACCTGCCGCACTGGGAGCTGGTACTCGAACGAATAGCCGAAGTCGCCGTGCAGCAGGCCTCCCACCCACCAGAAGTAGCGCTCGATCGGCGGCTTGTCGAAGCCGTACTCCTGCTTCATGAAGTCTATGCGCGCGGTATCGACCTTCTCGCCCTGCGCCTGCATGTCCTGGATGTAGTTGTCGAAGAAGTTCGTCGGCGTGGCGCTCATCACGGTGAAGATGAGGGCGCTGGTGACGAACAGCGTCGGGATGATGATCAGCACGCGCCGGACGAGGTAGTTCAGCATGCGGTGGCGCTCCGGTGCCGTGCCATGGTCTCAGCTCTTCCCGGAATCGGTGTAGAAGAACGTGTCGGGCATGTAGAGGCCGAAGTAGGAACTGGGCTGGAAAGACCAGAGGCCTGTCTCGGGCACGTTACGCATCCGGTCCGAGACGACGACGGGCTGACGCGTGCCGTTGACGATGCCGATCGCGAAGACCTGATCGGCGTTGATCTCCAGCATCTGGCGCCAGATGGCGCGCTGTTCGCCGATGTTGCCGGCGCGGCGCCAAGCTCGCCACAGATCCACGAGCTGAGCGACTTCGGGTATGTCGATCTTCTGGCCCTCATGGCCGGAAGACTGCACGAAGAGCCCGAACCCCGGCCATTGGTATTGTGAGTCCTGGGTCGGCGCGAGGGCGTTCGGCTCGAATTCCGCCGTCGGCACCGCATTGTCCATGCCCTGGTCGATCGACATCACGGTGTCGCCGCTGGCGATACGCTGCCGGAAGATGTCGAGGTGCGACGGGTGGACGAAGGTGCGCAGCCCGAGCTTGCCCCAGTCGCTGCCGACGAGTTCCATGGTGTCGGTGTAGAGCGGATTCTCGCCCGAGGTCTCGACCGTGATCTCCGCGCGCCGCCCGTCCGGCAGGAGCCTCGTGCCGTCGCTGTCGCGCCGGCCGAGGCCGGCCTCGTCGAGCAGCGCGTTGGCCTTGGCGACATCGTAGTCGGTGTAGTCATGCGCGAGCTCCGGCTTGAACAGGGGGCTCTGCGGCAGGACCGTATCGCCGCTGGCACGCGCGAGACCGAAGAAGATGACGTGGTTGATGTCGCTCCGGTTCACGCCGAGCGACAGGGCGCGGCGGAAGCGGACGTCGCGGTTCAGCGACCGCCAGACCGGATCCTTGGCGTTGAGGTTGGGGAACAGCGCCGCGAAGGCGCCATGCCCGTCTTCCCACAGCCGCGCCTTGTAGCCGTGGCTCTTCTCGCCGGCCTTGAGGAAGGTGTAATCCTCGAAGTTGAGGTAACGCGCCTGCAAGTCCGTGTCGCCCGCCGCCGTCTTGGCGGGGATGAGGTTCGGCGTGCCGAGCGTCAGCGTGACCGAATCGAAATAGGGCAGCTGGTGGCCGTCGGTGTCGACGCGGTGGAAATAGGGGTTCCGCTCGAACCGGAACTGCTCGGCGGGCGGCGCCGTGGTGTTGCGCCACGGGTCCAGCGTCGGCAGGTCCGGGTTCTCGGGCCGGTACTGGCGGGACTTGCGCTCGTGCAGCGCCACCCAGCCCGACACTTTCGCGGCCTTGACGGCGGCCTTCAGCTCATCCTTGTCGGCGTATTTCTGATGGAACTGCTCGAGGTAATGCGCCGGCATGAAGATGAACACCGGCTGCGCCCCGGCGATCGCCGGGATGAAGCCGGGGTTGGGGTCCTCCCACGTGTAGCGCACCGTCTCGGGGTCGAGGACCTCGAACTTCGGCGGCTTCCCCCGGGCCATCAGGGCGAGGTTGGGACCTGAGGGCGACAGTTTCGGGTCGTTGGCGACATCCTCCCAGTAATAGCGGAAGTCTTCGGCCGTGAAGGGTTGCCCGTCCGACCACTTGTGGCCCGGCCGCAGGTGCAGCGTGAAGACCTTGTCGTCCTGGTTGTCGAGGCTGAGCAGGAGGTCCGGCACGAGGTTGAGTTTGTCGTCGAAACCCACCAGCCGGGCGTAGGAGAACACCGTCATGAACCTGAGGTCGCGCTGATCGCCCATCAGCATGCGCCAGGTGCCGCCGGGATGGCCGACGCTGCGGCCCATGGCGGCGAGGTCGACGACGCGCGGCGCCTGCGGCACGCGATCCGCCGCGCGCGGCAGCTTGCCCGACGCCACGGCGGTGGCGAAGAACGGCGTCTCGAGCGGGGTCGGCACGGGGAGGGCGGAGGCCGGTGCCCCTGTCGAGCCGCCGTCCTGGGCCGGAGCGATGGCCGGTGCCTGCGACTGGTCCATCGCGGACGGCGCGGACTCGGCGCGAGCCGCACAGGCCGGCGACAGCAGGGCCAGGCCCAGGAGGGCGGCGGCGATGCCCCTCATGACGCGAGCAGCTCCTGGCGGTCGACGCTCGGGCGCGCCAGCACGAAATGGCCCTCGCCGAGGTCGAGCGGCACGAGGCTCGCCGGGTCGCCCTCGTCGCGGAACTCCGGCGCCCAGGACTCCGGGTCGGACGCGCTGCCGCCGGCGATGAGGCGCAGGTCGAGCGGCCGGTCGAGGTCGGGGTAGGGGACGGCCCGCATCAGCGCCTTGGTGTAGGTGTGGACGGGCTTCGAGAACAGGAGGTGCCGCGGCGCGATCTCGACGATCCGGCCGTGGGCCAGGACGGCGATGCGGTCGGCGATGTAGTCCACCACGGCGAGGTTGTGGGAGATGAACAGGTAGGTGAGGCCGAGCTCGCGCTTCAGGTCCTTCAGCAGGTTGAGGACCTGCGCCTGGACCGACACGTCCAGCGCCGACACCGGCTCGTCGCAGATGATGAGGTCTGGGTTCATGGCCAGCGTGCGGGCGATCGAGATTCGCTGGCGCTGGCCGCCCGAGAAGGAATGCGGGTAGCGGTTCAGGAAGCGCCGGTCGAGACCCACCGCCGCCATGAGGTCCCCGACGCGGGCGATCTGCTCCTTGGGCGTGCCGACCCCGTGGATCTCGAGCGGCTCGCGGATGATGTTCATCACCGTCATGCGCGGCGACAGCGACGACACCGGGTCCTGGAAGATCATCTGCAGGCGGGGACGGAAGGCGCGGAGCGCCTGGCCCTTGAGGCCGAGGACGTCGATGCGGCGGGTGCCGTCGTCGAACGTGATCGTCCCGCGGTCGGGCTTCATCGCCCGCATGATCAGCTTGGACAGGCTGGTCTTGCCGCAGCCACTCTCGCCCACGAGCCCGAGGCACTCTCCACGCCGGATGTCGAAGCTGACGTCGTCGACCGCCACGACGCTGTCGCGCCGGGCCTTGAGGAGGCCGCCGCCCTTGATCGTGAAGGACTTGCGCAGGTTGCGGATCTCGAGCAGCGGCGCCTCTTGCGCGGCGGGCTTGCCCTTGCGCAGCGGCACGAGGGCGTGGAGGTCCGCCCCGCTGTCGCGCAGCGCGACCAGCCGCTCGCCGGGCTTCATGTCGAAGGCGGGCAGGGCCTTCAGCAGCGCCTTGAGGTAGGGGTGCTGCGGGCGGCGGAACAGGTCGGACGCCGTGCCGGCCTCGGTGATCTCGCCGTGGTACACCACCACGACCTCGTCGGCCATGTTGGCCACGACGCCGAGGTCATGCGTGATGAGCAGGATCGCCATGCCGAGCTCGGCCTGGAGGTCGCGCATGAGGTTGAGGACCTGGGCCTGGATCGTGACGTCGAGCGCCGTCGTGGGCTCGTCGGCGATCAGCAGGGCCGGCCGGCAGATCAGCGCCATGGCCAGCATGGCGCGCTGGCGCAGCCCGCCCGACAGCTCGAACGGGTACATCTTGTAGGCGCGGGCCGGGTCCTTGAAGCCCACGAGCTTCAGCATGTGGCGGACCTCGTCCCGCATCTCCTCCGTCGAGACCTTGCGGTGGAGGATCAGGGCCTCGCGGATCTGGTTGCCGATCGTGTGGACCGGCGACAGAGACGACATCGGCTCCTGGAAGATCATGCCCATGCGCCGGCCGCGCAGCGACCGGATCTCCGGGCCGTCGCGCCGCAGCGTCGCGAGATCCACCGCGGCCTCCGGCGTGGTCGGGTCGGTGAACATCACACGCCCGCCGAGCACGAGGCCGTTCTTGGGCAGCAGGCCCATCACGGTCTGCGAGATCACGGTCTTGCCCGACCCGGACTCGCCGACCAGCGCCACGGTCTTGCCGGCCGGCACGCGGAAGCTCACGCCCTTCACGACCTCGGCGGGTCCCCCCTGCATGGCGAAGCCGACGCGGAGATCTTCGACCCTCAAGATGTCCGGGGCAGGGGTTCTGGCAGGGCTCGTCGGAATGGAACGCTCCTGAAACCGATGCTGTGAGGGTGGCCCGATGCGCAGACTAGGGCGTAAACCGATGGATCGCTAACCAAATTCGCGCGGCTTCCGTTCCGCCTTTTGGCAGGCGCCAACGACATAAGCGCGACACTCGGGACGGGGCGTCGCCCGGTTCTGCCCGGTTTTCGGTCAAGCGCGCCGCGGCTGCGGCACGATGGCGTGGAGCGCGCCAGAGAGTGCCGTTCAGGCCTGCTTGCGCTTCAGCGCCGCGGCCGCCACGGCGTAGCCGCCCGCCGCGCCGTCGACGAAGTGGACGTGATCGGGGCGGCTGGCCGAGGGAACGATGCAGGTGACCAGGGCCTCGGTCTGCCGGTGCAGCCCGAAGCGCGCCACGCCGGCGGCCTCCGCCTCGGCGAGCCGCCCCGCGATGGCCTCCGCCGTGGCGATCGGGCAGTCGAGCGTCATCATCAGCCCGTCGTCGAACTTCCGGAAATCCGAGTTCTCGACGAGCTCGCGCTTGTAGTTCGCGGGCACGAAGTCCCCGACGGACCGGCCGGTGCGCAGGAAGAAGGCGTTGATCAGGGACCAGGCCAGGACGCGAAGCCGGCTCTCCGCCAGCGTGCGACCGATCCGGCGATGCAGGCGCGCCTCGATGTCGAGGCCGCTGGCCCGCCAGCGGTGCTCCGGGCCCCCGGCCGGCACGGGATGGCCGCCGCGCGGGCCGTGGCGGGCGATGGCGAGCACGTCGCCACAGGCCTTCGCGAAACCCTGCGCGCCGGCCTCGCCCACGGGCTTGACGATGACCGACAGGATCGTGCCCTGGCTGGCCTTGATGGGCCGGAACCGGCAGGTGAGCCCCGTGAGGTCGGGCCGCGCGCCCGGCGGCGCCTGTGGGAGGGTGAGCCGCCCGGCCTTCAACTCGCGCTCGGCCCAGTCGCGCCCGCCCCCCGTGAACATGGCGTAATCGACGTTGGCCGAGGCCGAGACGCGGGCGATGCGCAGGTCCACCCGGGCAGCCCGGATGGCGCGCACCTCGACCATGCCGCTCCGCAGCGCCAGCCCGAGTTCGGACCCCACCCAGGCGACCGTGGCGGCGAGCGCCGCGCCCGCCGGCCCGGCGTCGCGCGGCCCCACCGCGAAGCTGGCGCCATCGCCGGTGAACACGAACGGAAACGCCAGCGTGCCGAGCGCGTTCGACACGGCCGAGATCACCGCCGCCCCCGCCGTGTTGACGGCCTTGTAGCGGCCCGCCCCCACGGCCTCCGTCGAGGTGACCACGTCGGCGAGGCCGAGCCACCAATCGTCCGGGAGGGCGGCGTAGCGGTCGGCCTCGACGACGTCGTCGAAATCGTCCGCCACCGGGAGGCCGGCATAGAAGCCCGTGGTGGTCGTGACCCCGCCAGGTTCCCCGTCGCCCGCGGTTTCGGCAGCCTCATGGATCATCGCAATGGTCCCCGCCGGTCAGACCTCGGCAGCGGTTCAACGCGATGGTTTTTCCCATAGATCCCGTCGGATTGCATGGCATAAGCTTTGCGAAACACGGGCGGCGCGCCGCATGCAGGGAGTCGCGAGTGCCTCTCGAGACCAGATTCTTCGATGAGATGAGCGAGGCGGGAGGTGCGCCCCGGCAGGTCTACCGGCGCCTGGCGGAGTGGTTGGCGAACGTGCCGCCGGGGCTCCTGGCCTCGCGGCGCGCCCAGGCGGACCTCCTGTTCCGCCGGATCGGGATCACCTTCGCGGTCTACGGCGACAAGGACGCCACCGAGCGTCTCATCCCCTTCGACATCGTGCCGCGCCTCATCGGCCGCTCCGAATGGGCGCGTCTCGAGGCCGGGCTGCTGCAGCGCGTGAAGGCGCTCAACATGTTCCTGGCGGACCTCTACGGGCCGCGCGAGGTCGTGCGGGCCGGGATCGTCCCGTCCGAACTCGTCTTCCGCAACCCCTACTTCCGCCCCGAGATGATCGGCGTGAAGGTGCCGCACGACGTCTACGTGCACATCGCCGGCATCGACGTGGTGCGCATCGACGCCGATGACTTCTACGTGCTCGAGGACAATGCCCGCACGCCGTCGGGCGTCTCCTACATGCTCGAAAACCGCGAAGTCATGATGCGGCTCTTCCCCGAGGTGTTCTCGGCGCATCGCGTGGCGCCGGTCGAGAACTATCCCGACCAGCTGCTGGCGACCCTGCGCTCCGTCACGCCCCGCACGGCCGACCGCGATCCCGTCGTGGTCTTGCTGACGCCGGGCCAGTTCAACTCGGCCTATTACGAGCACTCCTTCCTCGGCGACAAGCTCGGCATCGAACTCGTCGAGGGCCGCGACCTCTTCGTCGAGAACGACGTGGTGTTCATGCGCACCACCGAGGGGCCGAAACGGGTCGACGTCATCTACCGCCGCCTCGACGACGACTTCCTCGATCCGCTGGCCTTCCGGCCGGATTCGATGCTCGGGGTGCCGGGGCTGATGAGCGCCTACCAAGCCGGCTCGGTGACGCTCGCCAACGCGGTCGGCACCGGCGTGTCCGACGACAAGGCCATCTACAGCTACATGCCCGACATCATCCGCTTCTACCTCGGCGAGGAGGCGAAGCTGAAGAACGTGCCGACGTGGCGCTGCCGGGAGGAGGAGGCGCTGGGCTACGTGCTCGACCACCTGCCCGAACTCGTCGTCAAGGAGGTCAACGGGTCGGGCGGCTACGGCATGCTGGTGGGCCCCCACGCCACCAAGGCGCAGCTCGACAGCTTCGCCGCCAAGCTGAAGCACGACCCCGCGAACTTCATCGCCCAGCCGACGTTGGCGCTGTCGACCTGCCCGACCGCGACCGCGGCCGGCATCGGCCCGCGCCACGTCGACCTCCGTCCCTTCGTCCTGTCGGGCGCGCGGGGCGCGCGCGTCGTTCCGGGCGGGCTCACCCGCGTCGCCATGCAGGAGGGGTCGCTCGTGGTGAACTCGAGCCAGGGCGGCGGCACCAAGGATACGTGGATCGTCGACGACGGAGAACGCGTGTGACGGGCGAGATGGCGCAGAAGATCGACGGGGGCATGACCCAGACCCTGCCCGACGGGACGACACAGACGATGGGCGCCGGCGGCATGACCCAGACGCTCGCCGGTGGCGAGCAGCGGGGCTACGCGGTCTCGATGCAGCGGCCGACCCGCAAGTTCACCATGCTGTCGCGCACGGCCGACAGCCTGTTCTGGATGGCGCGCTACATGGAACGGGCCGAGTTCCTCGCCCGCACCATCGAGGCGGCCCAGCGCCTCTCCGCCCTGCCGACCGCCTACAACGAGCACGGCACGGAATGGGAGAGCGCGCTCGAATCATCGGGCGTGGCCGATGCCTACCACCTGCGACACGAGACCGCCGAGGCCGATTCCGTCATCGATTTCCTGGCCTTCGACGCCGCGAACCCGTCCTCCATCCGCAATTGCATCGAATCGGCCCGGACCAACGGCAGGGCCGTGCGCACGGCGCTCACCGCCGAGATGTGGGACGCCATCAACGGCGCCTGGCTCGAGCTGAAGAAATTCGAGGACGCCCACAAGAACGGCTCCGACTGGCGCGAGGAGGTGCCGCGCTTCCTCGACTTCGTCAAGCAGACCTCGCTCCTGTTCGACGGGTCGATGATCCGCACCATGCTGCGCGACCCGTCCTTCTGGTTCTCGCGGCTCGGCGTGTTCGTGGAGCGGGCCGACAACACGGCCCGCATCCTCGACGTCAAGTACCATGTGCTGCTGCCCGACACGGAATCCGTCGGCGGCTCGCTCGACTACTTCCAGTGGGCCGCCATCCTGCGCGCCGTCTCGGCGCTGACCGCCTATCACTGGATCTATCGGGAGAGCATCAAGCCCTGGCTGATCGCCGATCTGCTGATCCTGCGCTCCGAGATGCCGCGTTCGCTTCTGTCCTGCTACGAGAACATCGTGGGCTGCCTCGATTCGCTCGGCAAAGCCTACGGCCGCCAGGGCGGGGCGCAGCGGGCGGCCCGCAAGACGATGGCGCAGCTCGAGAACGCCTCCATCGGCGGCCTCTTCCAGAGCGGCCTGCACGAGTTCATCACGACCTTCATCGACGACAACAACCGGCTCGGCGTGAGCATCAGCGAACAATATCTGGTCTGACGCGCCGCCATGCACCTCAAGATCCGCAACGACATCCGCTTCACCTTCGCGGCCCCGGCCCGCAACCTCACGGTCCTGCTGCGGCTCTCGCCGCGGTCGCACGAGGGCCAGCACGTCACCGACAGCCGCATCGACGCCGACATCGATTGCTCGCTGCGGGTCGGCCAGGACGCCTTCGGCAACGTCACCCACAGTTTCAGCGCCGCGGGGCCGCTCGACGGCTTCACGGTAACGTCGGTGTGCCAGGTCGAGACCTACGACGCGGCCGGCATGGTGCGGGGCGGGGCGGAACGGCTGCCCGTCGACATCTTCCTGCGCGAGACGGAGCTGACGGCGCTCGACGCCGGCCTGCGGCAGTTCGCCGGCCGCGCCACCGCCGCCGAGGCGGAGCCGCTCGGCAAGCTCCACGCCCTCATGCAGGCCATCCACGGGGAGATCGCCTGGGCCGAGGTGCCGCCCGAGCCGGGCGCGCCGGTCATCGCGCCGACCGCCGCCCAGGCCTTCGCCGCCAAGACGGGGGATGCGGCGAGCCACGCCCACATCTTCTGCGCGGCGGCGCGCCACCTCGGCCTGCCGTGCCGCCACGTCACCGGCTACCTGCTGCGCGACACGATCGACGCGGGCTCGGGCTCGGCCGCCCATGCCTGGGCCGAGGCCTATGTGAACAGGCTCGGCTGGATCGGCTTCGACTCCGTCGCGAAGCTCTGCCCGAACGGCCACCACGTCCGCGTCGCGACCGGGCTCGACGCCTTGGGCGCGGCCTTCTTCCGCGGCATCGGCACCGATTCCACCGCGGCTCTGGCCACGATCGCGGCCGCCTGACGGGGCGGGTCACCCGCGCCGCCATGTGCAGGACGCCGTCGAGCCGGACCTCGCCGGCGGTGGGCATGGCGGCCAGCGAGTCTCGACGGTCCCCGGCGCGATCCGCGCCGATGCGCAACGGGCCAGTCCGCGCCCGCTGGCGCGTCGTCGGTCGCGCCGGGCGGACCGCCGCCGCATTGTTGGACGATGCGCGTCGCATTATGCTGTCGTCGTCGACCGGAAAACCTCCATGCGTGTCCCCGCAGCCCTCGCCGCCCTGGCCGTCGCCGCGCCCGTTCACGCGGCGGACTTCGCCGTGCGGTCGTTCTCGGGGCCGACGCCGGTCATCAGCATCGTGGGCGACCTCGAGGCCGGCGACGACCTGCGGTTCACGCGCTTCGCCGCCGTCTTCAGCACCGCCGTCGTCGAGCTGGACAGCACCGGGGGCCATCTCGCGCCCGCCCTCACCATCGGCGACATCCTGTCCCGCAAGGGGTTCACCACCTATGTCGGTCCGCACGCCGTCTGTTCCTCGGCCTGCGGCCTGATCTGGCTCGCCGGGAGGCCGCGGGTGAAGCACGTCACGGCCGAGATCGGCTTCCACGCCGCCTACGTGGCCGACGGCCAGGGGATCAACCGCGAGAACGGGCTCAGCAACGCGCTGGTCGGCGCCTACATGGCCCGCCTGGACCTCGGCAGCGAGGCCGTCATGTTCGCCACCGCCGCCGAACCCGGCAGCATGGCCTGGATCACGCCGGACAGCGGGAGCCGCTACGGCATCCCGTTCGAGACCGTCGAGGACGACCTCGCGACGTTGAAGACGGTCGATGCCGCCGGTGCGGACCGCACGGCGAGCCTCCCCGCCGGCCGGAGCCTGGGTGGGCTGGCCCGGCGCATCCAGCCGCGGCCCTCCCTCCCCGAGGCGGACTCAGGCAAGCCCGCCGCGCGGCACTGACCGGCTCGACGCTAAGCAGGATGGTGTGGGTTCATCCACACCATCCTGCTCATCTCGACGGGGGAGGAGAAGCAGAGTTGCGTGGGAGAACCCACGCAACTCTGCTTAGGGCCGAGGCGCCTCAGCGCCCCTCCGCCAGGATCGACCGCGCCACGATCAGCCGCATGATTTCGTTCGTGCCTTCGAGGATGCGGTGCACCCGCAGGTCGCGCACGATCTTCTCGACGCCGTAGTCGCTGAGGTAGCCGTAGCCGCCATGGAGTTGCAGGGCCTCGTCGGCGACCTCGGAGCCCGCGTCGGTGACGAAGCGCTTGGCCATGGCGCAGAGGCGCGTGGCGTCCGGCGCGCCGGCGTCGAGCGCTCCGGCGGCGCGGTGCAGCAGGGCGCGGGCGGCTTCGAGGTCGGTCGCCATGTCGGCCAGCTTGAACTGCAGGGCCTGGTACTCGTGGAGGCGCCGCCCGAAGGTCCGGCGCTCGGCCATGTAGGCCAGGGCCTTGTCGAACGCCGCCTGGGCGCCGCCGAGCGAGCACGCGGCGATGTTGAGGCGGCCGCCGTCGAGTCCGCGCATGGCGTATCTGAAGCCGTCGCCCTCGGGGCCGAGGCGGTTCGCGATCGGCACGCGGCAGCCCTCGAACACCACCGCGCGGGTCGGCTGGGCGTTCCAGCCCATCTTGCGTTCGTCGGGGCCGAACGACAGCCCCGGCGTGCCGCCCTCGACCACGATGGCCGAAATGCCGGCCGGGTCCTCGCCGCCCGTCCGCGCCATGACGATGTAGAAGTCGTCCGGGTTGCCGGCGCCCGAGATGAACTGCTTGCGGCCGTCGAGCACGTAATGGTCGCCGTCGCGCACCGCGCGGGTGCGCAACGCCGCGGCGTCCGAGCCCGAGCCGGGCTCGGTGAGGCAGTAGGAGGCGAGCTTGTCCATGCGGCACAGCATGGGGAGCCAGCGCCGCCGCTGCTCCTCGCCGCCGAAGCTGTCGATCATCCAGGCGCACATGTTGTGGATCGAGATGTAGGCCGCCACCGTGGGACAGCCCTGCGACAGCGCCTCGAAGATCACCGCCGCGTCGCGCCGCGACAGGCCGGAGCCGCCGACGTCCTCCCGCACGCAGATGCCCGCCATGCCGAGCTCCGCTGCGGCGCGAATGACGTCGATGGGGAAATGCCTGTCGCGGTCCCAGTCGAGCGCGTGGGGGGCGATGCGCTCGCGCGCGAATGCGAGCGCCATCTCGCGGATCTGGGCGTGGTCCTCGTCGAGCATGGCGCGTCCTCCCGTTCGATCTCCGGCCGGCGGCGGGCTCTTCGAGCCTCGGCAGGACGGCGTGGGTTGGCCCACGCCATCTTGCCACTTCAGCTCGGAAACCGAGCAGGATTGCGTTGGTGAACCGACACGATCCTGCTCAGAGCAGATCGCGATCAGGCGGCGTCACCTGATCGCGTGAAGATGCTCGTCGAGACGAAGAGCCAGAGCCAAGACCGCGAGCCGAGGCGAGCGGCAGCTGCTCTGGCCCTGGGCGGCGGCGGCTCGGCACCGACTCGTCCTCCGGTGCCTAGACGTCCGAACCGGTTTCGGGACGAGTGGGATCCGCCCCATGCCGATCGGCCGCGAGGTCTTCGACGGGTCGGCGTGCGGCGGCCGCCCGTTCAGTAGCCGGCACGGGCCGGGACGGCGGGGCGGCTCGCGGCGGGGCCGTCGATCATGCCGCGCAACGCCAGGACCGAGATGTCGCCCGGCACCGACACAGTCGGGCCGCTGCGGTCGGTCAGGAAGCCCGCCGCCACCACGATCGGCATGAAGGCCAGGGCCGCCAGGATCGCCACGCTGATCGAGCTGCGCGACGATCGGTCGGCGAGATCCTCGTCCATCGGGTCGTCGGCGCCCTGCATCCCCGGTCCCGTCCCATCGTCGCCGCGCCCGTGGGCGCATCGCCGAGATCCTGGACCGCTGAGGCTTAATGCGGTCTCTCGGCGAGCGCTGGACTGCGCCGCATCTGGCGACGTGCTGAACGGCGCCTTTCGATCGGCCGCGACGGAGGCCCGGACTGCTCCGGGCCTCGATCGTGATCAATTGTCGAGGAAGCTCCTCAGCTTGCGCGACCGCGACGGGTGCTTCAGCTTGCGCAACGCCTTCGCCTCGATCTGCCGGATACGCTCGCGCGTGACGGAGAACTGCTGGCCCACCTCCTCGAGCGTGTGGTCGGTGTTCATGCCGATGCCGAAGCGCATGCGCAGCACGCGCTCCTCGCGGGGGGTGAGCGACGCCAGCACCCGCGTCGTCGTCTCCCGAAGGTTCGACTGGATCGCGGCGTCGATCGGCAGGATGGCGTTCTTGTCCTCGATGAAGTCACCGAGATGCGTATCCTCCTCGTCGCCCACGGGGGTCTCGAGCGAGATCGGCTCCTTGGCGATCTTCAAGACCTTGCGGACCTTCTCGAGCGGCATGGCCAGCTTCTCGGCCAGTTCCTCCGGGGTCGGTTCGCGGCCGATCTCGTGCAGCATCTGGCGCGACGTCCGCACGATCTTGTTGATCGTCTCGATCATGTGGACCGGGATGCGGATCGTCCGCGCCTGGTCGGCGATCGAGCGCGTGATGGCCTGCCGGATCCACCAGGTCGCATAGGTCGAGAACTT
This sequence comes from Lichenihabitans sp., assembly GCA_965214345.1. GTDB lineage: Bacteria > Pseudomonadota > Alphaproteobacteria > Rhizobiales > Beijerinckiaceae > Lichenihabitans. The sequence continues at coordinate 253,292 of CBDCBJ010000007.1, forward strand.
GTAGCCGCGGCGGTACTCGAACTTGTCGACGGCCTTCATCAGGCCGATGTTGCCCTCCTGGATCAGATCCAGGAACTGCAGCCCGCGGTTCGTGTACTTCTTGGCGATGGAGATCACGAGGCGGAGGTTCGCCTCGACCATCTCCTTCTTGGCCTGCCGGGCCTCGCGCTCGCCCTTCTGCACGATGTGGACGATCTTGCGGAACTCGACGATCTCCAGCCCCGTCTCGGTCGAGAGGGTGTGGATGTCGCCGCGCAACGCGTGGATGCCGTCCTTCTCGCGGGCGACGAACTCCTTCCAGCCGCGGCTGCCGAGCTTCGACACGCGCAACACCCATTTTGGGTCGAGTTCCGAGTTCTGGTAGTTGCGGAGGAAGTCCTCCCGGCCCACGCCGCAGCTCTCGGCCAGGCGGAACAGCTTCAGCTCGCTGCCGATGAGCTTCTTGTTGATGTCGTAGAGCTGCTCGACGAGGGCGTCGATGCGGTTCTGGTTCAGCGACAACGACTTGACGTCGGCGACGACCGCCTTCTTGAGATCCTTGTACTTGCGCTCCTGGGCAGGCGACAGCGTCTCGCCGCCGAGGCGGTTCTCGACGTTCTGGTCCTGGAGGCGGCGCAGCTTCTTGTAGGCGTCGGCGATGCGGTCGAAGGTTTCGAGCACCTTCGGCTTCAGCTCCGTCTCCATGGCGGAGAGCGACACGGAATTCTCCATGTCGTCGTCGTCGTCGAAGGCTTCTTCCGAGAGCGGCACGTCGCCGAGGCCGGGCGGCGGGTTCCGCGGCGCCGTGGCGGGTGCAGCCGCCGCGCGCGCCGCCAGGGCCTCCTGGGCTCCCGGTGCCGTCATGTCGATCTTGGGCGTGTTCTTGCCGTCGGGGCCCGCATAGGTGGCCTCGAGGTCGATGATCTCGCGCAGCAGGACCTTGGCGTCGTTGAGTTCATCGCGCCAGATGATGATGGCCTGGAAGGTCAGCGGGCTCTCGCACAGACCGGCGATCATGGCCTCGCGGCCGGCCTCGATCCGCTTGGCGATGGCGATCTCGCCCTCGCGCGACAGGAGTTCCACCGAGCCCATCTCGCGCAGGTACATGCGCACGGGGTCGTCGGTCCGGTCCGCGGGCTCGGACGAGCGCGTGGTGACCGCGGTGGCGCGCGGCGCCTCGACGAGGTCGCCGCCTTCGGTGCCCTCCTCCTCGTCCTCCTCCTTGGCCTCGGGCTTCTCGGCGCCCTCCTCGGCCTCCTCGCTCTCCACGACCGAGATCCCCATCTCGGAGAGCATCGCGTAGATGTCCTCGATCTGGTCGGAGGTCACCTCCTCGGAGGGCAGCACGGCATTGAGCTCGTCGTGGGTGACGAAGCCCCGGCGCTTGGCCGCCTTGATCATGCGCTTGACGGCGGCATCGGAGAGGTCGAGCAGGGGGCTGTCGGCGACCGGCTCGGCCACCGCGCCCTCGCCTTCGACCTTCTCGTTGTCCTTCTTCGCCATCGTCCGCTCCGAACGGCCGCGCGGCCCATTGGGGGCGCTCGCCTGAAATCCTGTGCTCATGCCCGACCCCGGCCCCGATCACGTCCTGCCGAGGACCATCGGCCCAGGCTGTGAATTCCGCATTAACCATGACGCAGGAAACGCGCCAGAAACCTCAATCGTCAGAAGAATTATGGCCCGACAGGGTCCCATAACCCTCGATCCTCGCCTCCGTCCCGTCCGACGTCGTCAGATGAGCCTGGATGTCGCGAAGTTCGGCCAAACGCCCTTCCGAAGGGTCACGCCCGAGCGCATCGCGGGCTTCCTGCAAGTCCCTATGTAATTCTCGAGCCCTCCGGTGCAAGGCCATGGCCTGGCGCAGACTGAGTTCCGCGTCCTCCAACGCCGCCCCCGCACCCGTCGACCAGAGCGGCGCACGCTCGGCGAAGGCCTGCACGCGGCGTCGGATGTCGCCGGCGCCCCGCGCGTCGAGCGCCGCCTTGAAGGCGTCGTGGTCGGGCACGTGTTCGGAGACCAGCCCCACCATGACGTCGCGGAGGCGGGCGACCTCGGGCGGGTCGAGCGTGAGGTGGGCGAGGTCCTCGGCATAGCGGTCGAGCAGCACCGGATGGTTCATCACGATGGTCAGGATCTCGGCGTCGCGGCGCTGGAACCCGGGCGAGGCGACGCGCTCGGGTCCGCCGAACGGGGTGCCGAGCTTCGCCGACGGCGCCGTCGTGAAACTGCGCGACAGGGGGGAGGCGTCGCGGTCCCGACCCCGCCTCGACGGGTCATCGAACCTCGCGGACCGACCGGGCCGCGCCGCGGCCGCGGGCCGGGTCCGGCCCGTGAGGGCGTCGAGGCGGGCGTAGAGTTCCTGCAGGTAGTACCGCCGCAGCGTCTCGTCGCCGATCTGCCGTGCGAGGTCGCCGAGGCGCTGCTTCAGGCCGGCGCGGCGCTCGGGCGTGTCGAGCGGCATGGCCTCGGCCTCGCGCGTCCAGAGCACTTCGACGAGGGGCTTCGCCCCCGCCAGCACCGACGCGATGGCGGGTTCGCCGCCGCTCCTGGCGAGGTCGTCGGGGTCCTGGCCGTCGGGCAGGAAGGCGAACCGCAGGGTCTTGTCGGCGGCGAGCGCGGGCAGGACCGTGTCGAGCGCCTTCGCGGCGGCGCGGCGGCCGGCGCCGTCCCCGTCGAAGCATAGGATCGGCTCCGGCGACATGCGCCACAGGAGCTCGCACTGGTCGAGCGTGAGGGCCGTGCCGAGCCCAGCCACCACGTGCGGGAAGCCCGCCGCCGTCATGGCGATGACGTCGATGTAGCCCTCGACCGAGATCACGGCGCCGTGATCCTGCGCGGCCCTGCGGGCGCGGTGGTGGTTGTAGAGCATCTGGCCCTTGTGGAAGAGCGGCGTCTCGGGCGAATTCAGGTACTTGGCCGGCACGGCGGCGTCGAGCGCCCGGCCGCCGAAGGCGATCACCCGCCCCGAACGGTCCTGGATGGGAAAGATCACCCGGTCGCGGAATTTGTCGTAGGGCACGGCGATGCCCTCGCCGTGGTTCAGGAGGCCCGCCTCCATCATGGTCTCGGCGGCGGCGCCGCAGCCCGCCAGGTGGTCGCGCAGGGCGTAGCGCTCCGCCGGCGCATAGCCGAGCCTGAACTCGGCCTGGACGGCGGGGGCGATGCCACGGGTCGCGATGTAGTTTCGGCCGCGCGCGCCGGCGGCGCCCTTCAGCGTCGCCTCGAAGAACTGCGCCGCCATCTCCAGCACCTCGACGAGGCCGGCGCGCTTCCGGTCACGCTCGACCGATTCGGCGGTGGCCTTGGGCAGGTCGAGCCCGGCCTCGCCCGCCAGCGCCTCGACGGCCTCGGGGAAGGAGAGCCCATCCGTCGCCATGACGAAGTCGAAGACGTTGCCGTTGCGCCCGGAGGAGAAGTCGAACCAGGCCATCTTGGCGTCGTTGACGTAGAAGGACGGCGTCTTCTCGGCGTTGAACGGCGAGAGGCCGCGCCACTCGCGCCCCTGCTTCTTCAGGCGCACCCGCCGCCCCACGACGTCGGACACGTTCACCCGCGTCTTGATCTCTTCCAGGAATTCCGGCGTGAAGCGCATGGGATATTTATAGGGCCGGCGGCGCGGCGCGCCAGTCTCGCGGCGGCTCCTCCCCCGGCGAAGCGGGTGAGGAGGAGCCACGCCGCTCAGCCGCGGACCGCGCCCGCCCGAACCCGCGCCCTACTTCCAGGTCTTCAGGGCGTCCTCGAAGGTGCGCTGTCCGGCGGCCCCCTTCTCGAAAGTCAGCTTGCCGAGCTTGCCCGACACGAAGAGCAAGGACATGTCGAACCAGTTGCGCTCGGTCATCAGCCGTATGTTCTGGCCCTCCGCGCCACCGCGCGACAGGCCGACGAGGAAGTAATTGTCCGTGATGGCCACGGGCACGCCCGCCAGCGGATCCCCGGTGGCGGCGTCGTCGTCCTTGCGCATCTCGGGGACGTTGATCTGCTTGATCGGCCCCAGCGCGTTGTCGGGCTGGGGCAGGAAGTGGAATTCGATCGTATGCGAGGCCGGGAGCTGTGGCTCCGGGTTCTTCTGCATCAGCATCGTCACCTTCAGCTTGGCGTCGGGGATGTCGACGTCGGCCTTCACCGCTGTGGCCAGGGGCTGGCCCTGGCCTGGGCTGACGCTGTCGAGGTGCCAGACCACCGTGCCCACGTAGGTCTTGACGCGCTGCGGGTCGTCCGGGGCGTCGACCAGCAGGGCGGCGCGCTGCGTCACCGCGATGGCGGGCGTGGAGGCACCAGGATCCGACCCGGTCTGCCCGGCCGGCGCCGCGTCCGTCGCACCCGATGTCGGCTCGGATCCGGTGGCCGCGTCGGACGTCGCCGCGCCGGCGCGGGCGGCCATCTTCTCGGGAGCGGCGGCCTCCGGCGCCGCGTCGGCATGCGACGCCACGACCTGATCCGGCGTGACGCGCAGCCTGTAGGCGAGGACGCCGATACCGACCATCACGAGCACGATCACGGCTACCACGGCGGCGGCGCGCGAGCCGAACCGCCGGTCCTGCCGGGGACGCGGGGCCGGCGGGCGCAGGGCGGTATCGCGGCCGCGCGGGCCGAGGGCGGGTCCGGACGGACGCCCGCCGTCCCCCCCGTCGGCGCGGCCGGCGGCGTCGAGCGCCGCCGTGAAGTCGGAGCCATCGCGGCGCCCGGCGGAAGCCTCCGTCGACGCCTCGGCCACGTCAGGCGCGGCGGGGGGATCGCTCGCGAGTCGGCCCGCCGGTGGGAGCCCTCCGTCGTCGCGCCGCGCGGCATCGGTGCTCGGGGGGCCGGGCGACGGCCGCGCGGCGCCATCGACGACGGGCCGCAGCGCCATGACGGGCCGCGTGCCGCGCGGCGGCAGGGTGGGCCGGGCCGGGGCGGTTCCGCCGGGGGCGGCGCGCGGCGGCATGCGCCGCGCCGGCGTCGCCGAATCCGTCGCGGAGGGCGGCGTGACCGGCACCGCCGACCCGTCCACCGACGGCGCCGTCCTCTGCCCCACCGGGGGCCGTTCGCGGGACGGCGGCGGCACCACGGGAGGCACCGCCCCGTTCGGAGGCCCGGGCGGAGACACGCGCGTCGCCGCCGGCGTCGCGGAGGGCGGCGCCGGGCGCGGCGGCACGCCGATCGGCGCGGCCGGGGCCTCCGGCCCCGGGCCATCGGCGAACTTCGCCTCGACGCGGGCGATCGCCTCGTCGAGCGCCGTGCTCTCGCGCGCGATGTCCTCCTCGGGGACGGGCGGCTCCATGCGGCGCAGCTGACCGATGAGGGCGGTGCGGGCGCGCTCGTAGATGGAGCGCCGGGCCTCTGCGGTCGTGTCCGTCAGGCCTGAAACGGCGCGGTCGAGAAGCGGGTAATATTCGGCCATGTCGCGTTCAGACCATCCAAAACCGGGGGCGTCAACCGGAGCCTACCTGCCGATGCCGTCCTGCCGGCGCGGGGTGTCGGGAGGGCGCGTCGCGCCCGGCGCCGCCGGCCCGTCGAGAGCCGCGGCGGTTCGGGCGGACCAGCGCCGCGCTGTCCGCCGGCTCAATCCTGGAAGGGGTTCTGCACCAGGATCGTGTCGTCGCGCTCGGGGCTCGTCGACAGCAGCGACACGGGGGCGCCGACCAGTTCCTCGATGTAGCGGACGTACTTGATGGCCGGAGCCGGAAGGTCGGCCCAGGAGCGCGCCCCGGCCGTCGTGCCCTCCCATCCCGCGAAGGTCTCGTAGACGGGTTCCACCCGGTCCTGCGCGGCCTGGCTCGCCGGGAGGCGGTCGATCGGCCGCCCGTCGAGCCGGTAGCCGGTGCAGATCTTCACGGCGGGAAAGCCGTCGAGGATGTCGAGCTTGGTCAGCGCCAGGCCCGTGATGCCGCTGGTGCGGACCGCGTGGCGCACCAGCACGGCGTCGAACCATCCGCAGCGGCGGCGGCGGCCGGTGTTGACGCCGTACTCGCGTCCCTTGTCGCCGATGAGCTGGCCGACGTCGTCGTGGAGCTCGGTCGGGAACGGGCCGCCGCCGACGCGCGTCGTGTAGGCCTTGACGATGCCGAGCACCGAGCCGATGGCCCCCGGTCCGAGGCCCGACCCGGTCGTCGCCGCGCCCGCCACGGTGTTGGACGAGGTCACGAAGGGATAGGTCCCGTGGTCGACGTCGAGCATGGCCCCCTGGGCGCCCTCGAAGAGGATGCGCTTGCCGCCGCGCCGCGCCGCGTCGAGGATCGTGGCCACCGGCGCCATGTAGGGCAGGACGGAGGGCGCGATGGCGACGAGCTCGGCCTTGATGTGCTCGGCCGCCACGGCGGGGAGGCCGAGGCCGCGGCGCAGCGGCTCGTGGTGGGAGAGCAGGCGGGCAATCTTCAGGTCGAGCGCTTCGGGCTCGGCGAGGTCGCAGAGGCGGATGGCGCGGCGGCCGACCTTGTCCTCGTAGGCGGGGCCGATGCCGCGTTTGGTGGTGCCGATGGCGCCCACGCCGCCGGCGGCACCCTCGCGATGGGCGTCGAGCTCGCGGTGGAGCGGCAGGATCAGCGTGACGTTCTCGGCGACCTTGAGGTTGTCGGTGTCGACCGTGACGCCCTGGGAGCGCAGCGTCTCGATCTCCTTGGCGAGGTGCCAGGGATCGAGCACGACGCCGTTGCCGATGACCGACAGCTTCCCCGGCCGCACGATGCCTGAGGGGAGCAGGGCGAGCTTGAAGACCCTGCCGTCGATGACGAGCGTGTGGCCGGCGTTGTGTCCGCCCTGGAAGCGCACGACGACGTCCGCCTCCGTGGACAGCCAGTCGACGATCTTGCCTTTGCCCTCGTCGCCCCACTGGGCGCCGACCACCACGACATTGGCCATGTCTTCGCTCGTCCTCGAACGTCAAAAGGCCCCGTGAAACCAGCGAAGGTCACCGGGGCCGAGATTTCACCGGACGCTAGCGGCTGGGATCGCGGGAGTAAAGGGTCGGCCGATGCGCCGGTCCGACCCGGTTTTTGCACGGGCGAGCCGAACGCTTTTCCCGGCATCGGCGTTGAGACAGCACAACAGCTTGGAGTCTCATCATGCGTAGCATCATCCTGTCGATCGCCACTGTCGCGCTGCTCGGCTCCGTCAACATCGCTTCCGCGGGCTGCCTGACCGGGGCCGCCGCGGGCGGCGTCGCGGGTCACATGGCGGGCCATCACGGCCTGATCGGCGCTGCAGCCGGTTGCGCGATCGGCCACCACATGGCCAAGAAGAAATGATCGAGACGAACTGACCCGGCCGGGCTCGTCCGAGCCCGGTCGGCCGATCGGCGCTCTCCCGCCCTCGAGCGGGATGGGCGTACGGTCGGCAGAGATTTCGCGGCGACGCGAGGTGACCCGCCTCGTCTGACCGAGCCGGGCCGACAGCGTACCTGGCCCTGTCCGTCGGCCGGTTAGGATGTCTGCGGCCCGCCGTGACAGCCTTCACCCGCCGTGCTAGCGGCGGACATGCTCGAAGGCCTCCCCCCCAACGACGCGGCGCAGTTCCTGCGGTTCACCTGCGACGAGGTCCGGGCCCGCGCCGCCGCCGACTTCGTGATGGAGGTCTTCGATCCGGCCGAGACGGCCGCCGCCTCCTTCGAGGACGAGGACAGTCGGCTCGAGCCGAAGCCCTGGATCGTGGAGATCTACTTCGGACCCGGGGTCGACGAGGCCCGCATCCGCGCCCTCATCGCCGACACGATGGGCGACGAAGTCGCCTCTCGCGTCGTGACGGAGGAGATCGCCCAGCAGGATTGGGTGCGGCACTCGCTCACCGGGCTGGCGCCCGTGCGAGCCGGGCGGTTCCTGGTCCACGGACGTCACGATTGCGGCGTGGTCCGGCCGAACGACCTCGCCCTGGAGATCGAGGCGGCCCTGGCCTTCGGCACCGGTCATCACGGCACCACCCGCGGCTGCCTGCTGGCGCTCGACGCTGTGCTGAAGCGACGCCGGCCGCGTCGCGTTGTCGATCTCGGCACCGGAACAGGCGTGCTCGCCATGGCGGCCGCCAAGGCGCTCAAACGGGAGGTGTTCTGCGGCGATGTCGACGCCGTCGCGGTCGGGGCGGCGCGAGGCAATGCCGCGCTGAACGGGGTCGGCCCCTTCGTCCGACCCGTCGTGGCGGCCGGGTTGCGGCACGAGACGCTGCGGCGCAACGCGCCCTACGATCTGATCCTCGCCAACATCCTGGCGCGGCCGCTCCGGGCGCTCGCGCCGGCCATCGCGGCCCGAGCGGCGCCGGGCGCGGATCTCATCCTGTCGGGCCTGCTGCCGCGCGACGTGCGCGGCATCCTGTCGAGCTACGGCGCCCAGGGTTTCGCCCTGGTGCGCCGCGGCGAGCTGGAAGGCTGGGCGACGCTCAGCCTCCGCAAGCGCCGGATCCGCTGATCGGCGAGGTCATCGCCGACCAGGCGTCGGGGTCTCAGCCGCGGCAGACGCGGCAATCCTCGTAGTAGGCGACCTCCGCCTGGGTGGACCATCCATCGATGTCCTGGAGGGGGCGGAGCGGGCGGCGGTCCGAGGTCGCGCTCAGCGCGCGTTTGACGTGGCCGAACACGTCGGACAGCGGGGAACGCCCGCCGGGGGTGCCCAGATGGGCGAGTTTGGCAATCGTACGCATGGTCTTTTTCTTCGTCTCGGTGAGGCGGGGAGCCGAAGCGCCATCGACGCCGTGGCCGGCTCCCCGCTCGTGGATCTCAGAAGGCGCCGCCACCGATCGGGCGACGCCGTCCACGGTGCCTTCCGGTATCGTGTGACCTCAAGATAGGCCGTCTGGCGCATATTGCATCGCATCATTGGCTGTTTTGGCAGCGGGGCAAAGCAGGCATTCCGGTTTCGCACGGCTCTGCGACGCGGTCGCTTGCCGGCCGAGGCGGACGGTCAGAGGCGCGCGAGGGTGACGGGCTCCGTGCCGTTCATGCCCAGCGCGTGGGACGCGGCGGGCGAGAGATCGATCACGCGGCCGCCCACGAAAGGGCCGCGGTCGTTGATGCGGACGACGACGGAGCGCCCCGTCCGCCGGCTGGTGACGAGGACCCGAGAGCCGAAGGGAAGCGACCGGTGCGCAGCCGTGAAAGCCCCGGTGTTGAACCGTTCGCCGCTGGCGGTGCGGTGGCCGCTGAAGCCGGGGCCGTACCAGGAGGCCAGCCCCGCGCCGGACACGCCGTGGTGGCTGCGGGCTTCGGCCGCCGAGGTGACCAGCGACGTCGACAAAACGAGGGCGGGCAGCACGAGGTCCATCAATTTCAATATCAGAGTTTCCCGATCCGTTTCGAACGGTCCGGCAACATAGGTCCGTTTGGGGCGAGAATGTGGGACCGAGCTGTCGATGTATAGAGGCACCTCTACAACCCAACCTGGGGGGTTGCACTTCACGTGTGACTCGTTGCAGCCCGGAATCATTCCGACGAATGTGGCAGAATCGGACGATACTGGCGGACGACGCTCTATTCTCGATGGGACTTGGCTAAGGTGCCTGTTGCCAAAATAGGACAGGTGCGCTGAAGCTCACGCGGGTTGAGGACGAAGCATCGCGGCGACCATCCGGATCGCCTCCGCCGAGCTTCTTCGACCGCGCGCGACGCCGGAAAGATCCGCACAGACTCGGATGAACATCCGTTCAGACGCCGCGAGCGGGCGAGTCTTCCACAGCGGTTCCCCTCAAATTTAGCGACTTCCTGACGCATCTAGGAGTCGAATCGATCGTGAGACATGCCGGATCAGTCGCCGGGTCGTCGCCGATCGCCGACATGCGCCACCTCCGTTCCCTCCGTCGCCTCGGTCTGGCGACGTCGATCAGGGCCGGTCGTAGACGCGCACACGTCCGCGGAACGCCCTCGGTGTGAAATCGCCGGGCTGCCCGTCGGCCGGCTGGCCTGCGATGGACGCGCCATCCGGAGCAGCAGGACGCTCGAGGTCGATCGACGGCGCCACGCCTTCGCCATCGGGGATGGCGACCTGGACCGTGCCGATGCCCGGACCGTCGGCGACGTCCAGCAGTGGCGGTACCCCGCTGCCGGAAGGCCCCGGCGCCAGCATCGTGGGATCGCTGAAGACCGGCGCCCCCGTCACGGCGCCCTGGCCGATGTAGGTGCCGTCCCACCCGGCGCCGCGCCACGCGCCCTCGCGCGTCGGCATCGGAACGGCGGTGTCGTGGTCGAGGATCTCGCTCACCCGTGCCGAGAGGGCCGCGTCGGCCTTGACGGTCAGCAGGGTGCCGCCGCGATGCAGCCCTTCGGCGTAGGCGTGAGCGTCGACCTCGCTGACGCCGATGTCGGTCAACGATCCGACGAGGCCGCCCGCCGCGGCGCCGACGCCGGCACCCACCAGGGTCGAGGCGAGCCAGCCGACCGCCATCACCGGCCCGAGGCCGGGGATGGCCAGGAAGCCGAGGCCCGCCAGGAGACCCGCGCCGCCGCCGAGCAGCGTGCCGAGGGAGGCGCCGGTGCCGGTCGCGCTGACCTGGGCGTCCGGCATCGGCCCGGCGTCCCCCGGGATGGCACCATAATACTGGCTGTGCGTGGCGTCGTTCGACACGAGGCTGATGTCGTGATGGGGCACGCCGGCCGCCTCGAGCCGGCGGACCGCGTCGGCGGCGTCCCGGTAGGCGTCGAACAGTGCCGTCAATGTCTGGATCGCCATGGCGACACTCCTCGTCGGGTTCCGCTTTGCCGTGTGGGCTCGCCTCACGTGCCGGCGGCCGGCACCGCTGCGGCGTCTGCCGCCACGGCCCGGAGGTGGCCTCCGACGGCGCGTCGGCGGTGGGGCCGAGAGGACGACAGGGTGTGCGGGTCGACCGGCGACGCCCGGGTCGACGCCGCGTCAATCGGGGCAGGGCGCCCGGAGTTCCGCGGACCTCGCTCGGCGGACGTCGGGTCCCACCCCGCAGGCTCCGGAGGACCGAGCATCCCGTCCCGCGGGGTGCCGTGTGCCAGGCCTGGATCCACCCTCCACCCGACCCTGTCGAGGTCTCGACAATGCAGCACCCGTTCGATCCCACGCGCATGCCCCGAATGTCGGCGCCGGGAGCAGCGGGTCGGGGCCGGGCTCCGCGCCAAAACCGTCATTAGCGATGGCGCCCCCCCGCCGATGGGTGGATAGTCTCGTCCGTGCCGTCCCTTGGCGGGCCTCCGGCCCGCGCCACGATGGGGGTGGAGCCACGCGGGAGGCGACGGTGGATTGGGACAAGTTGCGGGTTTTCCAGGCGGCCGCGGATGCCGGGTCTTTCACCCACGCGGGTCAGGTCCTCAACCTCAGCCAATCCGCGGTGAGCCGCCAGATCAGTGCGCTCGAGACCGAACTCGAGACGCCGCTGTTCCACCGCCACGCGCGCGGCCTGATCCTGACCGAGCAGGGCGAGTTGCTGTTCCGCACCGTCCAGGACGTGATGCTGAAGCTCGACGCGGTGCGCAGCCACCTCACCGACAGCCGAGAGAAGCCCCACGGCGAGCTGCGCATCACCACGACCTTCGCGCTCGGCACGAGCTGGCTCTCGCCGCGGCTGGGCGAATTCCTCGACCTCTACCCCGACATCAAGCTCCACGTCATCCTGACCGACGAGGAGCTCGACCTCGGCATGCGCGAGGCCGACATCGGCCTGCGCCTGCGCGAGCCCGTCCAGCCGGACCTCATCCGGCGGCGGCTCTTCACCGTGCATTACCACGCCTATGCGTCGCCGACCTACCTCAAGCGCCACGGCCAGCCGAAGAGCCTCGACGACCTCGGCAAGCACCGGCTCATCGGCTACAGCGGCTCGCCCTCGAACTACCTCGTGTCGCTGCTGAACTCGCTGCAAGCGGCGGGCCGGGACGCCAAGTCGCTTCGCGCCTCGGCCGTGACCCTCAACAACATGATCGCGAGCCAGCATGCTGTGCAGAGCGGGGCCGGCATCGGCGTGCTGCCCGACTATCTGGCCGACGCCGACAGCGGCCTCGTGCAGGTGCTTCCCAACGTCGATATGCCGGAGCTCGACTGCTACTTCGTCTATCCCGAGGAGATGAAGAGCGTGGCGCGCGTGCAGGTGCTGCGCGACTTCCTGGTGGCCAATGCCCAGAGGTGGCGGTTCTGACCCGATGGGCGAGGCCGGCTCCCCGACGCCGGCGCCGGACCCCTGGTCGAAGGGTCAGGGCAGCATGCGCTGCAACTCCGGCTCGCCGTCCCAATACTGGTGCTTCAGCGCGCCCAGGATGTGCGCGGCCAGCAGCGCATAGAGCGCGTAGGCGAACCAGACGTGCAGGGCGAAGAAGGCGGAGTGGATCTGCTCCTTCGTGGCGGGGTCGAGCGCCTCGATGGCGCCGATGCGGATGTGGGGGATCACGCCCCACAGCAGGAACGGGTGGGTGGCGGCACCCTTCCAGGCCGAATCGTGGATCCAGCCCGTGATCGGCAGGGCGAAGATCAGCCCGTAGAGCGCCATATGGGCGGCATGGGCGCCGAGCCGCTCCAGGGCCGAGTAGCTCTCCGGCATGGGCGGCGGGGGGTTGGCGAAACGCCACAGGATCCGCAGCACCGCAAGGCCCAGCACCGTCATGCCGATCGACTTGTGGGTGTCGACGGCGGAGCGGATCCAGCCCTCGGGCAGGCTGTCGGCGGCGAGGCCCAGCGCGACGTTGGCGATGATCAGCACCGCCACGATCCAGTGCAGCGCCATGGCGATACGGGTGTAGCGGGCCTGGTCTTGAAGCGGATGGACGGCGATCGACACGATTTCACCCTCGGATGGTCACGAGGCCGAGACCATAGCGCGATAGTGCCGTCTTGAGGGCGCCGCATCGGCCCTCCAGTCCGTGCGGCGTTTCGCGCCTGTCGCGGGTCGACGATCACGGGTCCAAGCCTCTCATGTCCATCGCCCTCGCCGACCGCACCGTCCCGCCGGCCCCCGCCGCCGAGGGCAGCCTGGAGGCGGCGCGCCGCCGCACCTCGCCGCGCTACGCGCCGCCGCGCGGCACGCCCTGGCCGGCCCTCCTCATCCACGGCGGCCTCACCGCCCTCTGGCTGGCGCTGCTCGTTCGCGCCGTGCTGCCGGGCGGGCTCTGGTCCTGGGCGGCCGGCCTCCTCTACATCGCCTATGACACGGCACTGCTGCTCTTCGTCTTCTGGAAGACGCTGCCGCTGATCGGCGGCGCCGCCGGGGCGGCGCGGGCGCGGGGCCGCAACGGGCCCGCCGGACCGCGGCCGACCCTCGCCGTCGTGGTGGCGGCGCACGACGAGGACGAGGTGCTGGCGGCGACGCTGAAGGCGCTCCTGTCGCAGTCCGACCCGCCCGACCGGATCCTGATCGCTGACGACGGCTCGGGCGAGCGCACGGCGCGCCTGCTGACCGAGAGATTCGTCCTGCCGGTCCCGCCGCTGGGGGCGCTCGGCGGCGCCGGCCCGCTCCACCCCACGCTCGGCTGGCTGCGGCTGCCGCACGGCGGCAAGGCGGAGGCGCTCAACCGCGCCATGGCGCTGCTGTCCGAGGAGGTCGTGCTGACCGTCGACGCCGACACGCTGCTCGACGGCGACGCGATCCGCGCCATGCGCGACGCCTTCGCGGGCGATGCGGGCCTCGTGGCCGCCACCGGCGTGCTGCTGCCGGTCTGCGACGCGAGCCTCGGCGGACGGCTGTTCGAGTGGTTCCAGACCTATGAGTACCTGCGCAACTTCCTGTCGCGCTACGCCTGGTCCCGCATGGACAGCCTGCTGCTCATCTCGGGCGCCTTCGCGGGCTTCCGCCGGGCGCCGCTGATCGAGGTCGGCGGCTTCGACATGGACTGCCTCGTCGAGGACTACGAGCTGATCCACCGGCTGAAGCGCCACGGCGTGCTGCACGGGCGGGGCTGGACCACGGCGGTCCTAGGCGACGCCCGCGCCCGCACCGAGGCCCCGGCGACGCTCGGCGCCTTCATGCGGCAGCGGCGCCGCTGGTTCGGCGGCTTCCTCCAGACGCAGACCTGGTACCGCGACATGATCGGCAACCCGCGCTACGGGCGGCTCGGCCTCGCCATGCTGCCCGTCAAGGCCGCCGACACGCTCCAGCCCATCTATGGCCTCACGGCGGCGGCCCTGCTCATCGGCTACCTCGTCACCGGCCGCTTCGCCGTGGCGTTCGCGGTGACGGGCGTGATCGGCGCCAAGATCGTCCTCGACCTCGGCTTCCACGTCTGGTCGGTCTGGCTTTTCCGCCGCTGGCTCGGCGTCAAGGCCCGGACGAGCCTGCCCTCGGCGGTTCTGGCGAGCCTGCTCGAGCCCTTCTGCTTCCAGATCCTGCGCCACCTCGGCGCCACGGCGGGCTGGCTGGTCTACCTCACCGGCCGTTCGAGCTGGGGCGCGCAGACGCGCGGCGGGCTCGCGGCCTCCGAGGGCGAGCGGGCGGCGTGACACGACGTCCGGCTGACCGGTTCGATGGCGCTCGGTCCGCCTCCGCTCGCGAAGGAGGCGGACGGGACGCGACCGCTCGCCGGTGATCCGGACGTCCGGCTGAATGGCGCTCGGCGTGTCGCGAAGGAGGCGGACGGGACGCGACCGCTCGCCGGTTCGATCGATCGTCGCCGGCGTGACAGGCCCGGGCTAAGCAGGATGGCGCGGGTTGGCCCACGCCATCCTGCCGCATTCAGCTCGGAAACTGAGCAGGATTGCGTTGGTGAACCGACACGATCCTGCTTAGCCGGCCAGGAAGGCCCCGAGTTCGGCCAGCACGTCGCCGGGCCGCTCCTCCTGCAGGAGGTGGCCGCAGGGCAGGCCCCGGCCGCGCACGTCGTCGGCGACCTCGCGCCAGGTCTCGAGAACGTCGTAGAGCCGGCCCACCGTGCCCTCGGCGCCCCAGAGGACGAGCAGCGGCGCCGCGAGGGCGCGGCAGGCGTCCCGGTCGACCCGGTCGTGGACGAGGTCGATCGTCGCCGCGGCCCGGTAGTCCTCGCAGACGGCGTGGATGGCGGCGGGATCGTCGTAGTGACGGAGATACTCGACCACCGAGGCCTCGGAGGGCACGCCGTCCGTCCGGCTCTGACCCGCGAGGTGATGGCGCAGGAAGAACTCCGGGTCGGCGCCGATCATGCGCTCGGGCAGCGGCTCGGGCTGGATGAGGAAGAACCACCAGAAGTAGCGCTCGGCGAAATGCCGGTCGGTCCGCTCGTACATGTGCAGCGTCGGCGCGATGTCGAGGACGGCGATCCGCGTGACCGCATCGACGTGGTCCATCGCCAGGCGGTGCGCCACCCGCCCGCCGCGGTCGTGGCCGACGACGGCGTAGCGCGCGTGCCCCAGCGTCCGCATGACCGCGGCGGCGTCGCCCGCCATGGCGCGCTTGGAATAGACGGCATGGTCGCCGCCCGAGGGCGGCTTCGCGCTCTCGCCGTAGCCGCGCAGGTCCATCAGCACCACCCGATGGTGCCGCGCCAGGGCGGGCGCGACGGCGTTCCAGGTGGCGCAGCTCTGGGGATGGCCGTGCAGCAGCAGGACCGGCGGCCCCTCCCCGGCGGTGCGGACGTGGATCGCCACGCCCTGCTCCGTCTCGACGCTTCGACGATCGAAGCCGGGCAGAAAATCCATAGTCCGGCTCCGCTCGCTTCGGTGGAGGGCGGCCCGGCCGTCGAGCCTCCGTCAGCTCACGCGGTGGCTTCGAGCAGCGCCTTGCCGAGGTAGTCGCGCGGGCTCGCGACGCCCGGAAGGGCGAAGAAGTAGCCGCCGCCCACGGGCTTGATGTATTCCTCGAGCGGCTCGCCGTTCAAGCGCGTCTGCACCGCGACGAAGCCGCGGTCGAGATCGGACTGGAACGAGGAGAAGAGCAGGCCCATGTCGAGCTGCCCCGCCTTGGTCAGTCCGTTCGAGTAATTGTAGGCGCGACGCAGGATGACGCTGTCGCGCGAGGCCGCGTCGCGCGGATTGGCGCGGCGGATGTGGGCACCGAGCGGGACGCCGTGGCCGTCCGGGTCGGCGGCGTAGTCCGGCATGTCGTGCTCGCGCGCCATGCCGAGCGGGGCGCCCTCCGCCTTGTCGCGGCCGATGATCGTCTGCTGCTCCTGCAGCGGCGTCCGGTCCCAGCGCTCGACGAGCGTGCGGATGATGCGCACCACCTGATAGGTGCCGCCCTGCGCCCAGCCGGGCTCGTCCGAGCCCCCGTTCACCCAGACGATGCGGTCCATCAGGGCGTCGTCGGCGGCGTCGAGGTTGGCGGTGCCGTCCTTGAAGCCGAGGAGGTTGCGGGCGGTGTCGCGCCCCTGCGTCTTGATCGTGTGGGGTGGCAGGAAGCCGTCCTGCTTCCAGCGCAGCGCCAACCCGTCCGGGAAGTCCTTCAGCAGGGCGCGCAGGGCGTGGATGTTGGTCTCGGCGGTGTTGGCGTTGAACTGGATCAGGACGTCGCCGTGGCAACAGTCGGCGTCGAGCGCGTCGTTGGGGAAGGCCTTCATGGCGACGAGGCGCGTCGGGCGCCCGGCGGCGAGGCCGAAGCGGCCGTCGAAGAGCGAGGCGCCGAACGCCACCGTCATCGACAGGTTGTCGGGGGCGCCCTTGGGGCCGAGGAGGCCGTTGTCGGGCGGCGGCAGTCTATCGTCGACCGGGGCCTGGATCTCGCCCGCCATCAGGGCGGCGATCCGGAGCGTCAGGCGCTTCATCAGGCCGGCGAGGTCGTCGCGCGTCTCCGCCAGGACGTCGAACGAGGCGACGAGGGCCGCCGCCGGCTGTGACGTGACGATGCCCGCCTGGTGCGGACCGTAGAAGCTCTGCCGGTCTCGCGTGCCGTCCGCGTCCGGCTGGGCGAGCCGCTCGTCTTCGACGGCGGCGGCGAGGGCCGCCGTCGGCGCGAGCCCGGCCGCGCCCGCGAGACCCATGAAGCCGAGGAGGCTGCGGCGGCCCGGGCAGGCCGGAGCGTCGGGTTCGGGGGCCGGAGTCGCGGCGAACCCGGCGCCGAAGGGGCAGCGCCCCATGATGGTCTTGCGGTCCGTCATCCCGTCCTCCCTCCGCCGTGGTCCGCGGCGGACCTCCTCTCCTCGGGGGAGGTCGCGTCGCCTTCGGCCCCTGGCGGGCGACGCCCTCCTCGATGAGCCGCGATGCTCAATCGATGCCGAGCGTGCCGCGCAGCGTCGACAGGTCTTCGGCCAGCGCCGTCACCGGCCCCTTCAGCTTGGTGCGGTCCTCGGGGACGAGCTTGTCGTAGGATTGGAACCCGTGGGCGGTCTTGTACTTGGACAGCACCGCGTCGACCTTGGCAAAATTGCCCTTGACGCGGGTGATGAGGGCCGGATCGCGCTTCTGCACCAGCGGATTGAGCAAGGTCACGATCTTCTGTGCGCCGTCGACGTTGGCCTGGAAGTCGACGAGGTCGGTGCGACTGTAGCGGTCCTCCTCGCCGGAGATCTTCTTGGAGGCGACCTCCTCGATGAGGTCGGCGGCGCCGCCCACCATGCTCTTCGGCGTGATGGTCAGGGCGGAGAGCCGCTTCTGCAGGTCGAGGCAATCGGCCATCAGCTTGTCGGCGACCGGAGCGAGTTCCGCCGTCGACTTGTCGGCGAACAGGCCCTTCTCGATGCGATGGAACCCGAGGAAGCCCGGGTCCGCGGCCTTCTTCTCGAAATCATCCTCGCGGCTGTCCATGGACCCGTCGAGGTCGTTGAACAGCTCGGCGATCGGCTCGATCCGCTCGTAATGCTCGTGGGCCGGGGTGTAGAGCGTCTTCGCGTCGTCGAGCTTGCCGGCCTTGACGGCCTCGGTGAAGGCCTTGGTGGCGCCCACCATCGCGTCGACCTCTTTGGTCACGTAGACCTTGTACTCGGCGAGCGGGCCGACGAGGTCCATCGCCGACACGGGCGCCGCCTTGGCGTCGCCCTTGGCGGCCTCCGTGGTGGCGACGGTCAGCACGCCCTTCGGGTTCGACAGCAGCCCGCAGGTCATCTGGTAGTCGCCGGCGTCGAGCGTGGCGCTGAGGGTCTGGGTGAAGCCCGGGATGATGTTCTCCCGCTCTTCGACGACGTCGGTGCCCTTGAGGATCTCCCATTCAACGGCGCGCTTCGACTCGTTCTTGATCTTGAAGACCGACTTGCCGGGCACGACCGAGAGGGCGGCCGGCTCGCAGCCCTTGTCGGAGATCGTGACGCCGACGGGCGCGGCGTCATCGGCCCGCGCGGCGCTGAGGGCGCCTGCGGCGCACAGAGCCGCGAGGCTGACGGTGAGGCGGGCGGCGACGCTGGTCAT
The DNA here is from genome assembly GCA_965214345.1 of Lichenihabitans sp. Taxonomy (GTDB): domain Bacteria; phylum Pseudomonadota; class Alphaproteobacteria; order Rhizobiales; family Beijerinckiaceae; genus Lichenihabitans. Next base: position 271,420 of record CBDCBJ010000007.1, read on the forward strand.
GGTGGATGATCCTGGGTGTTCGGGAAGAGGGGGTCAGGCCGGGCGTGCCGCCGGGACGTTCGGCCGGCTCGGTGCGAAGAGCAGCCAGAGCGTCGGGAGCAGGAAGGCGAGGTAGACCGCCACCTCGCCGACCGTCGGCGCGTCCTGGTAGCCGAAGATGCCGGAGAGCAGCGTGCCGAGCATGCTGTCGGCCGGCAGCACGTTCGACAGGTCGAAGGCCTGGCGCTGGAGGCCGTTCCAGACGCCGGCCTCGTGCAAGGAGCGCAGCGCGGTCGACAGCAGGCCCGCCGCCACGAAGACGATCAGCGCGCTCGTCCAGGTGAAGAACCGGCGCAGGTCGAGCCTGTAGCCGCCGTAGGTGATGGCGGCGCCGAAGCCCACAGCCGACAGCACGCCCAGCGACGCCCCCACGGGAGGACCCCAGCCGAGGTCCTGCTGGAAGGTGGCGAGCAGGAAGAACACGGATTCGAGCCCCTCGCGGCCGACGGCGAAGAAGGCCATCAGCACCAGCGCCCTGGCACCCCCCGAGGAGCGCGACAGCGCCGCCTCGATCGAGCCATGCAGCTCGGTCTTGATGCTCTTCGCGGCCTTCTTCATCCAGAACACCATCGAGGTGAGCACGCCGACCGCGACGAGCGCCACCGCACCCTCGAAGAACTCCTGCTGCTTCTGCGGGAATTCCGCCTGGGCGGCGTTCATGGCGATGCCGAGCGCCAGGCAGAGCACCGAGGCCAGCACCACCCCGGCCCAGACGGCCGGCATGAACCGGGAGCGGCCGGTCTGCTTGAGGTAGGCCGCCACGATGCCGACGATGAGCGCCGCCTCGATGCCCTCGCGCAACATGATGAGATAGGCGACGAGCATCCGCCCTCCTGGCGAAACGATGTCTTCGGGTCGGATTAGATCCGCGCGATGGGCCGTTCAAGCCCAATCGAGAGGTCGACACCCAACTTAGAAGAGGTTCAAACTGAAATCACGGTAGATCAGAAGACCTCCAAACTGCAGCTGCGAAGCAGATCAGATCGAAGAGTGTGGGTCGACCCGCAATGGAGTGGGCGGGAGCAGCGGCAGGCCGAGGCCGACGGACTGGATCGGGGCCGCAAGGTCGGCCAACGCGGCGCGGCAGGCCCCCGACAGGGCAGTGCCGCCCGTGCCTCTCTGCCCGGAGAGGCGCAGACGCAGCGCGACGAGGAGCTGCGCTTCGCCGGGCGACAGGTAGCGGCAGGAAGTGCAACTCCCCCTCGTCCCGCCGCAGGGCGCGGATCAGCGCCGCCGCGCGTGCGACCAGCAGGGCGCCGTCGCGCGGGCCGAAGGCGGCCTCGGCGCCGTCGAAGGCGGCGTCGAAGCAGGCGGCATCGCCCGTCTCGGCGGCGGCGGCGACGAAGCGCAGGGCGAGCATGACGGCGCGCTCGACGCCGTCCCGCGGCAGGACGGCGCCGGGATCGCGCGGGCAGGCCGGACGCTCCGGGCAGGCCGGCTGTCGCGCCGGGGCGGCGGAGACCGGGCAGCGGCGGTGCGTCGGGTTCATCCGGTCGCCTCAGTGCAGCGTGGCGGGCGTGGACGACGGCCAGACGGCGGCGGGCGCCTCGGGGCCGGGCTGGGGCAGCAGCACCCCTACCGTGGCGATGGCGGCGCCGAACTCCATCAGCGACCGGCCCACCAGCGCCGCGGCGGGCCGCATGAGCACCTCGGCGAAGAGATCCGTCAGCGCGTCGCGGTCGTGGCGCTGCGCGGCGGCCGCGGCGGCCAGGAGCGTGCGCTCGTCGTCAGACAGGCCGGGGTGCGGCGGGCAGTGGACCGCGAGGGGACGGCCTGTCGCGAGCACGAGGCGCGTCATGGCGGCGTCGAGCGCGTCGGCGGCGGCGGGCACGCCGATGTTGGCGAAGGCCGCCACGACCGGCTCGGCCGGCAGGCGGCGGCCGCGGCAGCAGCAGGCCCAGGCGCGGACGTTCCACAGGACGAAGCGCTCGGAGAGCGCCAGGGCCTCGAGCGGGCTCGCGGGAGCCTTCGGCTCGACGTGGATCATGGCGCGATCTCCGGCAGGACCGACGGGCGGAGATCAGATCCGCCGGCCGGTGAGTAGGACAGGTCCAGATCTCATCCGATCATCGGCAGCCGGCGTCAATGTAGTCGATGTCGATTATAGTCGTTCAAAATAACTGTGAGCCGAATTTGCAATCGTTCGAACCAAGCCGCTTCGCCGCATTGTCTCGACGGTGTCGCGGTCGATTCCTCCTACGAACTCCGGTTCAATCGCTCCCTTTCCGCTCATCCTCGCGGAGGCGAGGATCCAGCGCAGGAAGGCGGCCGAAGGCCGGCCCGACCGATACGGGTCCCGCTGGCTGAGCCGGTCGTCGGATAGGTCGGCCTCCGGCCGGACATCTCGCGCTGGGTTCCCGCATTCGCGGGAATGAGCGGATGACCGGCACAGCGAGCCGATCACCCGGATGTCCTGTCATCGGTTCTGACCCGGCACCCAGAGCACGTCGCCGTCCTTCAGGTGGTTGCAGTGGCGCGAGGCGACGAAGAGGAAATCCGACAGCCGGTTGGCATAGGCGACGGCCGCGGCGCCGACGCTCTCGCCGTGGTCCACCTTCAGTTCCACCATCAGGCGCTCCGCGCGGCGGCAGATCGTGCGGGCCAGATGCAGGCCGGCGGCGGCCGGCGTGCCGCCCGGCAGCACGAAGCTCCGCAGCGGCGACAGCGCGGCGTTCAATTCGTCGATCTCGCGCTCCAGCCGATCGACCTGGGGCTGCACTATCCGCAGGCGCGCGCCCTCCGCCTCGCCCTCGGCCGGCGGGGTGGCGAGGTCGGCGCCGAGGTCGAAAAGGTCGTTCTGGATCCGGCCCAGCATCGCGTCGAGCGCCAGCGACTCGGCCGCCGCCGACAGCCGCGCGAGGCCGATGGCGGCGTTGCACTCGTCCACCGTGCCGTAGGCGGCGATGCGGACGTTCGACTTGCGGCGGCGTTCGCCCGAGCCGAGCGCCGTCGTGCCGTCGTCGCCGGTGCGCGTGTAGATGCGATTGAGGACCACCAAGACCGTTCACCCCCTGAAGTAGAGCACGATCATGACCACCAGGATGGCCACGAACTGAAGCCCGACGCGCCATCGCATCAGGCGCTGCGACGTGTTCGAACTGCCGCCCCGCACCATGTTGACCATGCCGGCCACCAGCACGGCGAAGACCAGCCCGGTCGCGACCAGGACGAAGGCGTTGGCGGTGGAGGACGACATGGCGGAGGCCCGGATGCGGCGGATGTCGACCAGTCTACGCCACGCCGGGGCGCCGCGTCAGCACGGCGCTTCAACGCATGTTAACCGGCACAACCGACGATGCGTCGGAGAAGCTGGGGCGACGACGATGGATCTGCGGCGAGTCGGGATCGAGACCGCCGACATGGCCGAGGCCCTGCGGCGCGGCTTCGCCGAGAGCGCCGCCGCGTTCTGCCTCTGCGACGCCCAGGACCTGATCCGCCACGTCAACCCGCCCTTCCTCCGCGCCTTCATCCCGCAGTTCGACGGCCGCCCCGCCGGGTTCGTCGAGACGATCCTGGCGGCCGCGGAGGCCGGTCGCGGCATGCGGCTGAGCAGCGCGGCGCCCGAGGTGTTCGCCCCGAGGGTCCGCGCGGAGCGCCGGGCCCTCGTCGGGTCGCGCAGCTTCGCCGCCGACTCGACGGACGGCAGCTGGTGGAGCGTCACCGACACCAAGCTGTCGAACGGCTGGATCCTCGCGATCGCCCAGGACATCTCCGCCCTGAAGGACGCGGAGGCCAGGCTGCGCGACGCCCACGACACCGCCCTGGTCGAAGCCCATACGGATTTCCTCACGGGCGCTCCCAACCGGCGCCACGGCCTGCGGCGCGCCGAGGCGCTGTGGAAGGACGCGCGGACCGGCGCCGGCCTGTCGCTGGCGCTGCTCGACGTCGATCACTTCAAGGCGATCAACGACGTCTACGGCCACGAGGCCGGCGACCGGGCGCTGGTCCACCTCACGCGATCCCTGATGCTGGCGCTCGGCCGCGACGACCAGTTCTGCCGCCTCGGCGGCGACGAGTTCATGCTCCTGCGGCCCGGCAGCGGCGGCGCTCCGCTCGACCACGCACTGGCGGCGATGATCGGCGGCCTGCCGCCCTTCCGGCCCGGCGACGGCCTCGAGGAGCTCCGGCTGTCGGTCAGCGTCGGCGTGGCCCATGCCCGCCCCGGCGAGTCCTGGCCCGGGCTGATGCACCGCGCCGACATGGCCCTCTATGGCGCCAAGGCCGGCGGGCGGGACAGGATCGCCCTGGCGAGCTGAGCGCGACGGCGGGGGGCGGCCCACGCCGTCACGCCGCCTTCAAGCCTGCTCGGGGCGAGGCGACGGATCGAGGGCCTGGGCCACGCGGTCGACGCGGGCCGCAGCCTCGCCGAGCGCGTCCGCGACCGCCTCGGCCAGGGCCGCCGTGCGGGCGTCGTGGCCGGCCTGTTCGCCGCGGAGCCGGTCGATCTCGACCTCCAGCGACGCGATCCGCCGCTCCGCCTCGCCCAGGTGATCGGCGATCGTCAGCGCCGCCATCACGGTGATGCGGCCATCGCCGATCTCGCCGAACGTCCCGCGCAGCTCGCCGATCCTGCCCTCGAGGCGGGCCGCCAGCCCCTGGAGGTGCTCCTCCTCGCCGTCCGCGCAGGCCATGCGGTAGAGCCGGCCCGCGATCGTGACGTTCACCTGCGCCATCGGGTCACCCGCGCCATGCCGCCCTCATGCCGGGCCGGTGCCCGTGCCGTCCGCCATCTCGGCCAGGATGCCGCGCACGGTGGCGTCGGCCCGGTCGAGCCGCCCCGAGACCTGCTCGACGGCACGGTCGAGCGCGCGGAAGCGGGCCATCGCGGCGTCGAGCTCGACGGCGAGGCGCGAGCGGTCGTCCTGCAAAAGGGCGAACTCCGCCTCCGCGTCGCCGCGGGCGGCCTCGGCCTCGGCGCGCCGCTCCGCCGCGGCGTCGAGCGCGTCGAGGGCGCCGTTCAGGCGCTCGAGGGCGCGCGCGAGGCGGTCGGGCAGGTCCATGATGCTCCCGAGGTCGACGACCCGCACGAAACTGGCCGCGAAAGCCCGGGAGGTCAACGTGACGCCCCCGCGTGTCGCGCCGCGGCCGTCGCGACCGGCCGCAGGCTGCCCGCGCGGCTCGCCTTTCGCATCGCGGCACAGTAATCCTTGTGGCGCCACATCATCGGGAGACTGCCGCCATGGCCGTGAAGGTCGCCATCAACGGGTTCGGACGCATCGGCCGCAACGTGCTGCGCGCCATCATCGAGTCGGGCCGCGACGACGTCGAAATCGTGTCCATCAACGACCTCGGCCCGGTGGAGACCAACGCCCATCTGCTGCGCTTCGACAGCGTCCACGGCCGCTTCCCGCATGAGGTGAAAGTCGAGGGCGACACGATCGACGTCGGCCGCGGCCCCATCAAGGTGACGGCCATCAAGGACCCGGCGCAGCTGCCCCATGCGGCGCTCGGCGTCGACATCGCCATGGAATGCACGGGGATCTTCACGTCCAAGGACAAGGCCGCGCTGCACCTCCAGGCCGGCGCCAAGCGCGTGCTGGTCTCGGCGCCGTCCGACGGCGCCGACCTCACGGTGGTCTACGGCGTCAACCACGACAAGCTCACGGGCGAGCACCTCGTCGTGTCGAACGGCTCCTGCACGACGAACTGCCTCGCACCCGTCGCCAAGGTGCTCAACGACACGATCGGCATCGTGCACGGCTTCATGACGACGATCCACTCCTACACGGGCGACCAGCCGACGCTCGACACGATGCACAAGGACCTCTACCGCGCCCGCGCCGCGGGCCTCTCCTCCATCCCGACCTCGACGGGCGCCGCCAAGGCCATCGGGCTCGTGCTGCCGGAGTTGAAGGGCAAGCTCGACGGCTCGGCCATCCGGGTGCCGACGCCCAACGTGTCGCTCATCGACCTCAAGGTGAAGACCCGGCGCGCCACCACCAAGGACGAGGTGAACGACGCGATGCGCCGCGCCGCCGCCCAGGAGCTGAAGGGCGTCCTCGGCTTCACCGACCTGCCCAACGTGTCGTCGGACTTCAACCACGACCCGCATTCGTCGATCTTCCACACCGACCAGACCAAGGTCATCGACGGCGACTTCGTGCGCGTGATGTCCTGGTACGACAACGAGTGGGGCTTCTCCAACCGCATGGCCGACACGGCCGTGGCGATGGCGAAGCTGATCTGACGGCCGCGCCTCGGCCGTCACCGGCCGGAACGTCACGGCGCCGGCGGTGACGCGATCCCGCGCCGCACGCGGCGGTGGAGCGGGTTGAAGCCCATGCGGCAGACGAGTTCGGCGGGGCGTTCGACGTCCCAGACGGCGAGGTCGGCCCATTTGCCGGCCTCCAGCGTCCCGGTCTCGGCGCCGAGGCCGAGGGCGCGGGCCGCCTCCCGCGTCGTGCCCGCCAGGCACTCGTCGACGGTCAGCCGGAACAGCGTCGCCGCCATGTTCATGGCGAAGAGCAGCGACGTCAGGGGCGACGTGCCGGGGTTGTAGTCGGTGGCGACCGCCATGCGGGTGCCGTGGCGGCGGAAGGCCTCGACGGGCGGCCGGTGCGTCTCGCGCAGGAAGTAGCAGGCGCCGGGCAGCAGCACCGCGACCGTGCCGGCCTGCGCCATGGCGGCAGCCCCGGCCTCCGACGTGTATTCGAGGTGATCGGCCGACAGGGCCCCGTGGCGGGCCGCGAGCGCGGCGCCGCCGCCATCCGAGAGCTGGTCGGCGTGGAGCTTCACCGGCAGCCCCTGGGCGCGGGCGGCATCGAACACCCGGGCGATCTGGCCGGGCGAGAACGCGATGCCCTCGCAGAAGCCGTCGACGGCGTCGACCAGTCCCTCGGCGGCGAGGGCGGGCAGCATGGTGTCGGCGACGAGCGCCACGTAGCCGTCCCGGTCGCCCCGGGCTTCGGGCGGCAGCGCGTGGGCGCCGAGGAAGCTCGTCTTCACCCCTACGTCGCGCGACGCGCCGAGCCGCCGCGCGACGCGCAGCATCCGCGCCTCGGTGGCGAGGTCGAGCCCGTAGCCGGATTTGACCTCGACGGTGGTGACGCCCTCGGCGATGAGCCGGTCGAGCCGGGCCGCGGCGTCCCGCAGAAGCGAGTCGTCCGAGGCCGCCCGCGTCGCCCGGACCGACGACACGATGCCGCCCCCGGCGCGGGCGATGGCCTGGTAGCTGGCGCCCGCGAGACGCATCTCGAACTCGTTCGAGCGCTCGCCGCCGTGGACGAGGTGGGTGTGGCAGTCGATCAGCCCCGGCGTCACCAGCCGGCCGCCGCACTCGATCGTCTCGGCACCGGCGGCCGCGCCGGCGTCGAGCCCGGAGGCCGGCCCCGCATAGGCGATGCGGCCGTCGCGGACCAGCAACGCGCCGTCGGCGACGAGGCCGAGCCCGCCGGCCGGGTCGGCCAGGGTCGCCAGCCGGGCGCCGTGGTAGAGGGACGGGGTCGTCATGGGCCTCGCGATCGTGATCGTGTTGGGTGGGCCGGCGCCCGACGCAGTCTCGTGACCCGGACCGCCGGTGCGCGCCGACGTCGAACCCGCGGGAGAGGCGGCCGGCGCAGGCCTCAGACGATGCGGGTGGTCAGCGACGGCAGGCCGTCGATGCGGCCGTCGAGCCGGTCGCCGCGCACCACGGCGCCGACGCCCTCGGGCGTGCCGGTGAAGATCAGGTCGCCCGGCTGCAGACGCACCAGCCGCGACAGGGCCGCGATGGTCTCGGGCACCGACCAGATCATGCGGCCGACGTCGGAGGATTGCCGGACGGCGCCGTTGACCTCGAGCACCAGCGCGCCGCGCGCCATGGATCCCGAGGTCGAGACCGGCACGAGGTTCCCGATCGGGGCGGACAGGTCGAAGCCCTTGGCCATGTCCCAGGGACGCCCGGCCTTCTTGGCCTCGCCCTGGAGGTCGCGGCGCGTCATGTCGAGCCCGACCGCATGGCCCCAGACGTGCGACGCGGCCTCGGCCTCGGCGATGTCGGCGCCCCCGGTCCCGACCGCGACGACGAGTTCGAGCTCGAAGTGGAGGTCGGCGGTGGCGGGCGGGTAGGGGGTGTCGGCGCCGCCCGTCACCAGCGCATCGGCCGGCTTGGTGAAGAAGAACGGCGCCTCGCGGGACGGGTCGTGGCCCATCTCGCGCGCGTGTTCGGCATAGTTGCGGCCGACGCAGAAGATGCGGCGCACCGGGAACAGCCCGCCGCCCGACACCGGCACGGCAACGACCCGGGGCGGCGCGATGACGTGATCGGACGCGCGGCCGGGTCTCTCCCGGATGTCTGGGTCGATGTCCGACCAGGGGCGATCCGGCGATGCCATGATCTCACTCCTCCGGTTCGGTGGTGAACTGCAGCGGGAACCCGCGGGCACGGCCGAGGTCGGTGGCCCGGTCCGCCTTGGTCTCGGCGACGTCGCGGGGATAGACGGCGATGACGCAGGACCCCTTGCGGTGCGCCGTCAGCATCACGGCGCTGGCGTTGGACTCGCCCATCTTGAACTCGGCCTTCAACACCATGACGACGAACTCGCGCGGCGTGTAGTCGTCGTTGATCAGGATGACCTTGAAGAGCTTCGGCCGCTCGACCTTGGGCTTGGTGTCGGGGCGCGTGTCGATGGAGATGTCGGGCATGGAAGGATTGCCTGGTTGCCGGACGTCAACGCTCGCCACCCGCGACCTGTTTCCTCCCGGTCGCCGATGACGAGCGAGGCCGCTCGATCGCTCTCGGGTCGGCCGGCCTGGCCAGCACAGGGTGGCGTTCGCTCTCCCGCCGATCGGCTCGCCATCCCGATGATCCGCCCCTTCCCGCGGAGGCGGGATCCCGGCGCGAGGTGGTCGGCCGAAGGCCGGCTCCAAACCACCGAAGGTGAGCGAGCAGCTTCGTTCGGAGATCGCCGGTCTACGGCTTCGGCGGCGCGTCCTTCGCGGCGGGATCGTCCCCGCCGAAGGCGTCCTTCACCTCGTCCTCGGTGATGCGTGCGCCCGGGTCTCCGGGCTGCCCGAGGTTCTGCTCCTCCGTGCCGTCGCCCATCATCCCGGGATGCTCGGTGGCGCGGCCCGCCTTGTCCTTGTCGTCCATCATGGCGCTCTCCCTGTCGGCGGGTCTTGGGGCGTGTTCGGGTGCCACGTCCACCACCGCGATCGGACAACCGGCGAGACGGGCCGCCGGATCCGCGGCCGGTGGCCTGTGTCTCGCCCGGCTGACATCGGCGGCTCCGTCGTGATACGCACCACGCGGAAGAACACGGCTGGACGGCCGTCGCGTCCCGCCCAGCCTCACCGGCGGCCGTCTTCCACACCCCATGGCTCGTCATCGCTTGTGCGGAGCAGCAGGAAAGAAACTCCATGAACATCGACCTCACGGGCAAGCGCGCCCTGGTGCTGGGGGCGAGCGGCGGGCTCGGCGGCGCCATCGCGAGGGGCCTCGGGGCGGCGGGCGCGCGCGTCGCGGTGTCGAGCCATTCGGCCGAGAAGCTCGACGTCGCCTTCCCCGACCACGCGGCCTTCCCCAAGCTCGTCGCCGACCTCGCCGCGCCGGGCGTCGGGCGCGACATCGCGGAACGGGCCGTCGGTCTCCTCGGCGGCGTCGACATCCTGATCAACAATTCGGGCGGGCCGCCGCCCACCACGGCGCTCGCCGCCACCGACGAGCAGTGGCGGGCGCAGTTCGACGCCATGGTGATGTCGCTCGTCGACCTCACCGGCGCGCTGGTGCCCGGCATGCGCGAGCGGCGCTGGGGCCGGGTGGTCACGGTGGCGTCCTCGGGCATCGTGGCGCCCATCCCAACCCTGGCGCTGTCGAACGCCCTGCGCTCGGCGCTGCTCGGCTGGTCGAAGACCCTGGCGGGCGAGATCGCCGCCGACGGCGTGACGGTCAACCTCGTGCTGCCGGGCCGCATCGCCACCTCGCGCGTCGAGGCGCTCGACAAGGCGAACGCCGCCCGGACCGGCCGCAGCATGGAGGAGGTCGAGGCCGCCGCGCTGGCGTCGATCCCGGCCGGGCGCTACGGCGCGCCCGACGAGTTCGCCGCCGCGGCCGTGTTCCTGGCGAGCCCGCAGGCGTCCTACATCACCGGCACGACGATCCGCGTCGACGGGGGCGCACTCCGCAACGTGTGACACGTGCTCCGGTTGAGTCGCGCCTTTCCACTCATCCTCGCGGAGGCGAGGATCCAGCGCAGGAGTCCGGCCGAAGGCCGACCTGACCGATACGGGTTTCGCTCGCTGCGCCGTCGGTCGGATGGGGTCGGCCTTCGGCCGGACATCTCGCCCTGGGCCCCCGCCTTCGCGGGAACGAGCGGATGACCGGCGTAGCCAGCCGAGCATCCGGGTATGGACGATCACCCGGCCGGTGCCGGACCGGGCCGACGAGATCGCGGCGTTTTCCCTGGTGAATGCGCGCGCCGCGATGAACCTTCCCCTCGCCTCCGGACTTGAGTCGCCCGAGGGGAAAGTGGCCTACGGCCCCGTGTCCTCCGCTTCACGGTCGACGGCATTGCGAGCAGGGGACATCATGGCCAAGGAAAAGACGCTGAGCGACGCCTTCTACGAGACCTTGAAGGACGTGTACTGGGCCGAGAAGCAGGGCACGCGCTCGCTCGGCAAGGCCGCCAAGGCCGCCAAGGACCCTGAGCTGAAGAAGGTCTTCGAGAGCCACCGCGAGGAGAGCGCCCACCAGATCGAGCGCCTGGAGCAGGTGTTCGAGATCGTCGGCAAGACCGCCCGCGCCAAGACCTGCGAGGCCATGAAGGGCATCGCCGAGGAGATGACCGAGGACCTGGAGGACTTCGGCGAAACCAAGGCCGCCGACGCCGTGCTGATCGGCTGCGCCCAGGCGGTCGAGCATTACGAGATCTCCCGCTACGGCACGCTGAAGACCTGGGCGAAGCAGCTCGGCTTCCCCGAGGCCGAGAAACTCCTCGGCGAGACGCTGGAGGAGGAGAAGAAGGCCGACCAGATGCTCAGCGACGTCGCCGAGCGCGCCGCCAACGCGGCCGGCGGCGAGGGCGAGATGAAGTCGGACGACGACGAGGCCGAAGAGGACGAGGACGCCCACGACGAGCTGAAGGGCGCCGAGTCGGACGAGAAGCCCAAGGGCGAGAAGGCCGCCAAGAAGGCGCCGGGGAAGAAGAAGATGTCCGAGAAGGCCTGAGGCCTCGGCCTTCGTTGTTCTCGAAGGGCAGCCCACGGGCTGCCCTTTCCACATCATATCGTCGCGATCGACCGGACCGTCTCACTTCACTCCGCCGCCGGCACGTAGAGCTTTCCGCCCCCGTCCACGAACTCCCTCGACTTCTCCTCCATGCCGAGCATGGCTTCGGCCTCGCGGCGCAGGTCCTGGGTGATCTGCATGGAGCAGAACTTCGGGCCGCACATCGAGCAGAAATGCGCGACCTTGTGGGCGTCTTTGGGCAGGGTCTCGTCGTGGTATCGCCGCGCCGTGTCGGGGTCGAGCGCCAGGTTGAACTGGTCGTCCCAGCGGAAGTCGAACCTGGCCTTCGAGAGCGCGTCGTCGCGCAGCTGCGCGGTGGGGTGGCCCTTGGCGAGGTCGGCCGCGTGAGCGGCGATGCGATAGGTGATGACGCCGGTCTTCACGTCGTCTCGGTCCGGCAGGCCCAGGTGCTCCTTCGGCGTCACGTAGCAGAGCATGGCGGTGCCGAACCAGCCGATCATGGCGGCGCCGATGCCCGACGTGATGTGGTCGTAGCCGGGCGCGATGTCGGTCGTCAGCGGCCCGAGCGTGTAGAACGGGGCCTCGCCGCACTCGGCGAGCTGCTTCTCCATGTTGACCTTGATCTTGTGCATCGGCACGTGGCCTGGCCCCTCGATCATCACTTGGCAGCCCTTGGCCCAGGCGACCTTGGTGAGTTCGCCCAGCGTCTCGAGTTCGCCGAACTGCGCGGCGTCGTTGGCGTCGGCGAGCGAGCCCGGGCGCAGCCCGTCGCCGAGCGAGAACGACACGTCGTAGCGGCGCATGAGATCGCAGATCTCGTCGAAGCGCTCGTAGAGGAAGCTCTCGCGGTGGTGCGCGAGGCACCAGCGCGCCATCATCGAGCCGCCGCGGCTCACGATGCCGGTGACGCGCTTGGCGGTCAGCGGCACGTGGTGCAGCCGCACGCCGGCGTGGATGGTGAAGTAGTCGACGCCCTGCTCGGCCTGCTCGACCAGCGTGTCCTTGAACACCGCCCAGTCGAGCTTGATCGGGTCGCCGCCGACCTTCTCCAGCGCCTGGTAGATCGGCACCGTGCCGATCGGCACCGGCGAGTTGCGGACGATCCAGGAGCGGATGTTGTGGATGTTGCGGCCCGTCGACAGGTCCATGACGGTGTCGGCGCCCCAGCGGATCGCCCAGACCAGCTTCTCGACCTCCTCGGCGGCGCCGGACGTCACGGCGGAATTGCCGATGTTGGCGTTGACCTTGACGAGGAAGTTGCGCCCGATCGCCATGGGCTCGACCTCGGGGTGGTTGATGTTCGCCGGGATGATGGCGCGGCCGCGGGCGATCTCGCTCCGCACGAACTCCGGCGTCACGTAGGCCGGCAGGGCGGCGCCGAAGCCCTCGCCGTCGCGGAGGCGGTCCTCCGCCTCGGCCAGCGCCGTCTCGCGGGCGAGGTTCTCGCGGTGGGCCACGTAGGCCATCTCCTCGGTCACGATGCCGGCGCGGGCGAACTCGAATTGCGTGGCCCTCTGGCCGGGGCGCGCGGCGCGCAGGGTCCTCCGGGCCGGGCAGGCCTCGACGACCCGGTCGGCGGGCAGGTCGCCGTTGTCCTCCGGGCGCAGGGCGCGGCCCGCGACGGGCTCGAAGCCGCGGGCGGCGATCCAGCCCTCGCGGATGGCCGGCAGGCCCTGGCGCAGGTCGATGCGGGCGTCGGTCTCGGTGTAGGGGCCGGACGGGTCGTAGACCCGCACGGCGGGCTCCCTCGGGTCCGACAGCGCGATCTCGCGGAACGGCACGCGGAGGTGGGGGTGGGAGGCGGGCGCGGCGTAGACCTTGCGCGAGCCCCGGATCGGCCCCGTGGTGACGGTGTCGGGCGCCGGCGCGCGGTCGGTGCGGGCTTTGGGGTCGGATGGTTGAAGCGACATGGATCTCCTCCTGACGTCGGAGATCCGGGCGCGATGGGACGGAGAGTCGCCGCGCGACGACGCGCAGCCGATCCTGTCCCTTCGCCGGCATGACCCGGATCAGGTTCAAAGGGTTCGGCTCATCGCCATCTCAGCCCCGGTCTGGGACGCCCCTCGGACGGCTTGAGACTGGGCCTCCGCGCGAGGTGCGTCAAGCGGGATGGACGGTGTCGGCAGGGGATGAAGTGAACCGACGCTGACCTGCTTTGGGCCCTTCTCGCTTACTCACTTCTTGCAAGTCAGTAGTCATACGTCTAGGGATGTCAGTGATCGAAATCAGGAGCGTCGATGAGCGTCGAGTCCGAGGTGGCCGAAGGCCGTCCCCCGCTGCTCCACGATCCTGCGCCGCCGTTTCGCGCCAGGACCACGATGGGCGAGCTGACGCTCGAGAGCTATCGCGGGCGATGGCTTCTGTTCTTCTCGCACCCGGGCGACTTCACGCCGGTCTGCACCAGCGAGTTCATCGCCCTCTCGCGCGCGTCGGGCCGTTTTCGCGCGCTGAACTGCGAGTTGCTCGCCCTGTCGGTCGACAGCCTCCTGTCGCATCTGGCCTGGCTCAGGAGCATCCGCGAGGATTTTGGGGCCGCGGTCGACTTCCCCATCGTCGAAGATCCCTCGATGGCGATCGCCCGCGCCTACGGCATGGTGCACGCGCGGGCCGCGAACGCCGCGACCGTGCGGGCCGTCTTCATCATCGACCCCGACGGCGTCGTCAGGTCGATCCTGTGGTATCCGCTGACGACCGGCCGCAGCGTCGAGGAGCTTCTTCGCCTCGTGGCGGCCCTGCAGACGTCGGAGGACCATGGCGTCAGCACGCCGGAGGGATGGCACCCGGGCGACGACGTGATCGTGCCGCCGCGCCTGACCTTTTCGGGCGCGGAGACCCCGGCCACCGACACCGCCGCCGGCTGGTATTTCCGGAAGGCCCCGCTGGGCGAAGCGTCGTGACGGCGCCCCCTGCGGGAACTCTGGACCCCGTCGCGGCGGCCGACACCCTGCGCACGCTCGCCCATCCGGCGCGGCTCCGCATCGCGCTGCTCCTCCTCGGCGTCGAGCGGAGCGTGGCCGGGATCGAGGCGGCCCTCGGCCTGCGCCAGCCGAACCTCTCCCAGCAGCTCGGCGCGCTTCGGGACGCCGGCCTCGTCGCGTCTCGGCGGGAGGCCAAGTCCGTCTTCTACCGCCTGGCCGGCCCGGACCAGGAACGCCTCGTCGGCGCCATCCGGCACGGGTTCTGCGGCCCGGCCCTGCCGCCGACGGGCTCCGTCCCGCCGCCGCTGCGGCCGACCGCACGGCCGCTACTCGGCGCCTCCTTCGCGCTCGTGGGGGATGCCGCATGACACTGCAGGACGTCTGGACGTCGCTGCTCGGCGGCGCCCTCATCGGCCTCGCGGCCGCCTGGCTGCTGATCGCCGAGGGCCGCATCGCCGGCATCAGCGGCATCCTCGGCCGCCTCCTGGCCCGGCCCGACCGCGACACGCCCTGGCGCCTCGCCTTCGTGGTCGGACTCCTGGCCGGCCCGGTGGCGTATCTCGTCGCGTCCGGGCGATGGCCCGCCGTCGACGTCACGGCGTCCTGGCCCACCCTGGCGGTGGCGGGCCTGCTGGTCGGCTTCGGCACGCGGATCGGCTCCGGCTGCACGAGCGGGCACGGCGTCTGCGGCCTCGCCCGGCTGTCCCCGCGTTCCCTCGCCGCGGTCCTGCTCTTCATGACGAGCGCCATGCTGACGGTGTTCGTCGTCCGCCACGGCGGTGTGGCGTGAACCGCGCGCCGGGCATCGCGGCGTCGCTGGTGGCCGGCCTCCTCTTCGGGCTCGGGCTCGCGGTGTCGGGCATGATGGACCCGCAGAAGGTGCTGGGGTTCCTCGACGTGGCGGGCCGCTGGAACCCCGCCTTGGCGTTCGTCCTCGGCGGCGCGGTCGGGGTCTCGGCCCTTGGCTTTGCGGTAGCGCGGCGGCTGCCCCGTCCCATCCTGGCGGCGGGGTTCCAGATCCCGACCCGGCGCGACGTCGACGCCAGGCTGGTCGGCGGAGCCGTCACCTTCGGGATCGGCTGGGGGCTCGCTGGCTTCTGCCCCGGGCCGGCCCTGGCGTCCCTGACGCTCCTCGTCCCCGGCGGCCTCGCCTTCGTGGGCGCCATGCTGGCCGGCATGGTGCTGGCCCGTCCCTTCGACGCCGACCCGCGCTGAGGCAGGGGAACGGCCGCCATGGACGCCACCCACGTCGTCCTCGCCCTGGCCTGCGGGAGCCTCGTCGGTTTCACCCTCGGCGTCATCGGGGGCGGGGGCTCGATCATGGCGACGCCGCTGCTACTCTACGTCGTCGGCCTCCCGCCCCATGTGGCGATCGGGACCGGTGCCCTGTCGGTCTCGGCCAACGCGCTTTTCAACTTCGCCGGCCACGCCCGGTGCGGCCACGTGCGCTGGCGCAGCGCCGGCATCTTCGCGCTGGTCGGCGCCGGCGGGGCCCTCCTGGGCTCCACCCTCGGCAAGCAGGTCGACGGCCAGCGGCTGCTGTTCCTCTTCGCCCTCCTCATGGTCGTCGTGGGCGTGTCGATGCTGCGCGCGGGTGCCGCGCCGCCGAGGTCGGTGGGCGGATCCGCGCCCGGCTTCGCCGGCGGGCTGCCCAGGCTCTCGGCGACGGCGCTGGCGGTCGGCCTGCTGTCCGGCTTCTTCGGCATCGGGGGCGGCTTCCTGATCGTGCCGGGGCTGCTGATGTCGGCCCGCATGCCGATGATCGCCGCGGTCGGGTCCTCGCTGCTGGCCGTCGCCAGCTTCGGCCTGGCCACGGCCGTCAATTACGCGTCGTCGGGCCTCGTCGATTGGGGCGTGGCGGCGCTCTACATCGCGGGCGGCGCGGTGGGAGGCGCCCTCGGCCTCCGACTGGCCCGCGCACTGGCGCCCCATCAGGCGGCCTTCTGCCGCGTGTTCTCGGGCGCCATCTTCGCGGTGGCCGCCATCATGCTGGTGCGGACGGCGTCGTCGTTCGGGCTCTGAGCCCGGGCGTCATGCCTCGTCGGAGACATCGCCGATGGGCGGCCGGGGTGCGCCGGCTCCGCGGGTGTCCTCCCGAGCCCAGACGCCGTCGTGCAGGGCCGCCGCCTCCGCCTCCAGCAGGGGGCCGACCACGGCGATGCCCCGCTGCCCGGCCGACAGGACGGTGCGGCAGGAGAGGTCGAGCGTCGGGTTCTCGGGATGGTCGCCGGTGAGCGCCCTCAACGCGCGCTCGCCGAGCCCGTAGACGACGCGGCCGATGCCCGCCCAATAGGCCGCGCCGGCGCACATGGCGCAGGGCTCGGCCGACGCGTAGAGGGTGCAGTCGGCGAGGAAGGCAGGCGGATGGGCCTGCGAGGCGCGGGTCATCAGGACGCGCTCCGCATGGGCGGTCATGTCCCGTCCAGCCCCGAAGCCGTTGCCCTGCTCCATCAGCACCGCGCCGTCCGGCCCGACCAGGATGGCGCCGAAGGGGTGATGGCCGGCGGCGTGGGCGGCGCGCGCGACGGCGAAGCTGCGCCGCAGGAAATGCTCGTCGAGTTCCTGGCGGCCCGGCGGGTCACCCATGCCGCGCTCCTCGTCCCTCATGGCACAGGCGTTGCTGATCGCCTCGCCGAGCGAGAGGACCCGACCGATGCCGATGCACTTCCACTGGATCGCCCTGCGGTATTTCCGGGAGACCGTGCAGGCGCGTTCGATCCGCAAGGCGGCCGAACAGATCAACATCGCGCCATCGGCGGTCAACCGTCAGATCATCAAGCTCGAGGAACAGCTCACGACGCCGCTGTTCGAGCGCAGCAGCAAGGGCCTGAAGCTCACCGCGGCCGGGGAGCTGTTCTACCGCTGGGTCCTGAAGAGCCAGGCGGAGCTCGACCAGACGATCGCCGACATCGACGACCTGCGCGGCGCGCGACGGGGCCACGTCGTGGTGGCGTGCGAGGAAGGCATCGGCAAGGACTTCCTGCCGGGCGTCATCCAGGCCTTCCGGCAGGCCCACCGCCACGTCGATTTCTCCGTGTGCGTGCGCGACATGCAGGACGTCGTCACGGCCGTGGCGGAGGGCAAGGCGGACCTCGGCATCGCGTTCAGCCCGGCGATCGAGCCCCGCATCAAGCGCCGCAGCGAGGCGGCCGTGGCGATCGGCGCCGTCATGCACCCGGCGCATCCCCTGGCGGCGCGGGGCGAGATCAAGCTGTCGGACCTCATCGGCGAGACCCTGATCGTCCCCGACAACGGCTTCTCCACCCGGCAGCTGTTCAACGCCCAGCTCGGGGGCGACGCCGAGATCCTGTTCGCCCGGCGCCTCGAGACCAACTCGTTCGAGACCATGACGGCGATGATCAAGGCCGGGATCGGCATCGGGGTGCGCTCCCGCATCGGCATCGCGGGGGAGATCCGGCGCGGCGACGTCGTCTTCGTCCCGTTCGGGTCCCGCTCCTTCCCGCGCGAGACCGTGGCGCTGATCGTCAAGGCGGCCCGGATCCTGCCCGTGGCGGGCGCGCGCTTCGCCGAGGCGGTCGACGCGGCGCTGCGGCAGGTGGCGGACGGCCGATGCGAGCCCGGGCAGGGCGACCCGCCCCGGGCCGACTTCACCGCGCCCGGCGCGTTCGCCCCCGCTGCTCTCGTCCCGGGCTGACGCGGCGCGCCCTCTCGAGGAGCGGGCGCGGCCGGAGCGGTTCCGTCCTCCTCGAGCCGGCCTCACCGCCACGTCGACGCGCTCTCCCGCGCTCGCTCGGGGGTCTCGTCGAGGTGGGGATGGCTCCGGTGACGATCCTCGAAATCGTCCGACAGGTCGAGGTCGACGTCCGCGTAGGCGGCGAGCCGCCCGAGGACCCGGTCGGCCTCCCCGGCGAAGAGGCGGTTCGTGACGCCCCGGACGAGGCGGGGGAGGGCGTGGCGATGGCCGCTGATCGAGGTCGCGTGCAGCCCGTGGCTCACGCCGCTGGCGCCGTTGAAGCAGAACACCCGGCCGACCCAGCCCGCGGCCGCGTCGCGCGGCATGAAGCTGAAGTCGCCGTCGAGGAACGGGTAGGCGCCGAGCCGGTCGTCGCGATCGGCGGGCGCCGGCACGTGCCGGTCGCGCCAGAGCGCCACGCGCGGCGCGAGCGACGTGAGTTCGGGGCGCGACGCGAGGTCGACCGCGGCACCGGTGGCGCAGAGCAGGTGGTCGCAGACGAGCGTGCCGCCCGGCATGTCGACCACGACGGCACCGCCCGCCATGGCGACCGATCGCCAGGGGCTCGCGGGGTGGAGATGGAAGTGCGGGTCCGCCAGGGCGCGCTCGAAGGTGCGGCGGGGCGGCGGCTGGTCGTTGAGCCGGATGTGCCGCGCGATCTGCCAGCGGGTCGCGGGATCGAGCGCCGGATAGTGGGTCATCATGCCGGCGCTCTCGATGTGCCGGTAGGGGTTGACGCGGGGCAGGCGGGGGCGGCGGAAGCAGAGGTCGACCCGTGCGGCGCCGGCCTGCAGGGCGGCATTGGCGTTGTCGAAGGCCGAGGCGCCGTGCCCGAGCACCGCCACGCGGGCACCCCTGAGCCGCGCGAAGTCGACCGGCCCGTTCGTGTGGTGGTACCGGTCGGGCGGCAGGGCGTCGCGGATGAAGTCCGGGACCGCCCAGCCGCCGGCGCCGTCGTAGCCCGTCGCGATCACGGCGGTGCGGGCGTAACGCACCGCGGTCTTCGACCCCCTGCGCGTGACGACCGCGAGCGTCTGCGCATCCGCGTCGCGGATGTCGGACACGAAGGTGTCGCCCTCGACTGCGAGGTCGAGGGTCGCCCGGTACCATTCGAGGTAGCCGACCCATGCCTGGCGGGGGATGCGGTCGAGCGCGTCCCAGGCTTCGGCGCCGTGGTGGGCCGTGTACCAGGCCCGCACAGACAGGCTCGGGCAGCCGAACTCCATCCCGTTCAGCACCTTCGGCGTCCGGAGTTCCTCCATCCGGGCGAACGTGCCCCAGACGCCCTGCTCCCCGGCGGCCGCGCCGTCGAGGATGACCACGTCGGCGACGCCCTCGCGCCGCAGCGCCCCCGCGATGGCGAGGCCGGATTGCCCGGCGCCCACGACGATCGCCGCGTGGATGGGCGCCCCGTTCGGCGTGGTCCCCGGCGTCACCCAGGGGACGGCGGGGTAGCTCAGGGCCGCGAGGTCGGCGCGGGCCTGCAAGGCGAGGGCTTGGCCGGCGAGTGTCGGGGCGGCGAGGTCGTTCACGCGACGCGTTCCGTCTGTGCGAGGGAGGAGGGGCGGACCGCGACCCTGCGCCGGCGGGCGGCCCGGACGCGGCCGTAGCTTTCGGTCAGGACGACGATCAGGGCCGTGAGCACCAGCACGGCGACCTGCATGGCGTTGAGGTCGGGGCTGAGCTCGCGGCGGAACTCGGACGCCACGATCAGCGACAGGGGCTGGGTGCGCCCCGCGAGGTAGAGACCGATGGTGAGGTCGGCCAGCGACAGGATCACGCCCACCGAATAGGCCGCCGTCACGGCCGGCTTGATCTGCGGGACGGTGATGCGGCGGAAGCAGGCCCAGGGCGTCGCGCCGAGGTCACGCGCCGCCTCCTCGAGCCGCGGGTCGAGCTGCGCCAGGACCGACGCGATGATCGCCGTCGTGAACGGGACGGCCACGATCGTCTGCGCGGCGATCAGCGCCGCGGCCCCGCGGTCGAGCCCGAACCGGGACAGAACCATCGTCTGCGCGATGGACAGCACCGTCTTCGGCACCAGGAAGGGCACGAGCAGCAGCGCCGCCAGACCGAGCCTGACGGCGCCCCGCGCCGACACGAGGGCGAGGGCGGCGCCGAGGCCGAGCGCGGCGCCGAGCACGCCCACCGGCTGGGCCACGAGGAAGCTCGTGACGAAGCCGCCCTGGAATTTGGCATTGCCGGCGAGCGAGCGATACCAGTCGAGCGTGAAGCCCGACAGCGGGAAGGCCATCAGCTTGGACGCGTTGAACGAGAACACGGCCAGCACCGCGATCGGCAGATAGAGGAACGCCGCCGCCAGGGCCAGGACGAGGGCCGCGGTGCGCGTCACGTCCGCACCCGGACGCCGCCGCCCCCGATCCGCAGGATCAGCACCGCCATGACGGCCGCCGCGGTCCCGAGCGCGCAGAGCAGCGCCAGGGCGAGCGCCGAGGCGGTGGGCCAGTCGAAGGCCGTCCCGAAGAAGTTGTCGATCGAGGCCAGCGCCGTCGCGCCCGTGGGGCCGCCGAGGAAGTTCGGCGTTTGCAGGTCGCCGGCCGACAGCGCGAAGACCGCCAGCGCGCCGGCGCAGAGGCCGGTCCTGGTCATCGGCAGGGTCACGCGGAAGAAGGCGGTGAGCGGGCGGGCGCCGAGGTCGCGGGCGGCCTCGACGAGGCGGAGATCGAGCCGTTCCGCCGCGATCCACAGCGCCAGCGTCATGAAGGGCAGTTCGTCGTAGACGAGCGCCAGGGTCGTCGACACCGGCGAGAACAGGATGACCTTCACGGGCGCCGCGACGAGGTGGAGGCCCAGGAGGACGCCGTTGACGAGCCCGTCCGTGCCGAGCACGAGGCGCCAGGCGTAGATGCGGACGATCTCGCCGGTGTAGAGCGGCGTCATCAGCACGACGAGCGCGACGCCCTTCAGGCGCGTCGGGAGGCGCAGCAGGGCGAGCGCGATCGGGTAGCCGGCGAGCCCCGTCAGGGCCACGGTCACCAGCCCCGTGAGCACAGCCTTGCCGATCAGATAGCGGTAGGTCGGGTTGCCCAGCACCTCGCCCCAGCTCGCGAAGCCGAAGCCGGGCACGAGTTCGAAGGCGTCGAAGTCGACGCTCCAGAAGCTCAGCACCACCAGCAGGGCGAGGGGCAGGATCGCCCCGGCCCCCAGCAGCAGCACGACGGGGAGCGCGAGGACGGACCGGTTCACGCGACCGCCGTCACGTAGGCCCGCTCGCCCAGCACCGACAGCGGCACGGTGGCGCCGACCCGCGGCGGCGCGTCCGCGGCGAAGCGGACCGAGACGCCCTGCGCGTCGGCCTCGACGCTGTAGGCCTGGCCCGCGTAGGTGACGTGGCGCACCGTCGCCGAGACGGCACCGCCGTCCCGCACCACGATGCTGTCGGGGCGCAGGACGAGCGCCGCCGGCATGCCCTGGCCGAGCGTGGGCAGGCCCGGGGCCTCGAACGTGCCGAGCGCCGTGCGGATGGTGGTGCCGGCGCCGCCGCTGGCGAGCACGTGGCCCGAGACCAGGCTGGCGCCGCCGATGAAATCCGCCACGAAGGTGTTGGCCGGGCGGCGGTATACGGCCTCGGGCGCCCCCGCCTGCACGATCCGCCCCTCGTTCATCACCAGGATCGTGTCGGAGAGCGCGAAGGCCTCCTCCTGGTCGTGCGTGACGTAGACGAACGCGATGCCGAGGCGGCGCTGCAGGTCCTTGAGTTCGACCTGCAGGTTCCCCCGCATCTTGCGGTCCAGCGCCGAGAGGGGCTCGTCGAGCAGCAGCAGGCGCGGCTCGGCCACCATGGCGCGGGCCACGGCGACACGCTGTTGCTGGCCGCCCGACAGCTGCGCCGGGTAGCGCTCCTCGAACCCCGCCATGTGGACGGCGTCGAGCGCCCGGCGCACCTTGGCGGCGACGTCGCCCGACCCCGAGCGCAGCGACAGCGAGAACGCCACGTTGTCGTAGACGCTCATGTGGGGGAACAGCGCGTAGGACTGGAACACGGTGTTGACCGGGCGCCGCTCCGGCGGGAGCCGGTCGAGCGACACCCCGTCGAGCGTCAGCGTGCCGGCACTCGGCGCCTCGAAGCCGCCGATCATGCGCAGGATGGTGGTCTTGCCACAGCCCGAGGGGCCGAGCAGGGTCGTGAACGCCCGCTCGGCCACGTCGAAGTCGACGCCCGCCACCGCCGGGGCATGCCCGCCACGGTAGGTCTTGACGAGGCCGCGCGCCTCGAGAAGCGCGGGCACCTTCGTCGCCGCGCCTGCCGTCACGCGGCCTTCACCTCGTTCCAGATCTTGAGCCAGGCGGAGTAGTTGGGCGGGGCGACGGGCCACATGAAGTTGTTCATCACCGACATGTCGTCGACGAAGATCGCCTCCTGCTTCTCGTGGCTGAGCTTGTCGCGGATGATGCCCGAGGCCGTCGCGTAATTGCCGATGTCGGCGATCGCCATGGCGTAGTCGGCGCCGAGCAGGTAGTTGCCGAACGCGTAGGCGGCATCGACCTTGTCGTCGGGCGTCGAGGTCGGGATCGCGAAACAGTCGCACCAGCCCATGATGCCCGCCTTGGGCTTGGCCATCGCCACCGGCATCTTGGCGTGCAACTCGTCGAAGGGCACCCGCCACGAGAACGCGCAGGTCACCTCGTTGGTGGCGAACAGGTTGGTGAGGTCGCCGATCGTCTGCCAATAGGTGCGCAGCAGCGGCTTCTGGACGATGAGCGCCTTCTTGGCCTCGTCGAGCTGCGCGTCGCTCATGGTGAACACCTGCTCGCGCGGCACGCCGACGTAGAGCCCCGCGATGGCGATGCTCTCGAGCGCGTAGTCGCGCATCGCGAGCTGGCCCTTGTATTTCGCGTCGAACAGGGTCGCGTAGGTGGGCTCCTCGCTGAACTTGTCCTTGCGGTAGACGATCGGGTTCAAGCCCCACAGGTAGGGCACCGCGTAGGTGGCGCCGTCCTTGCCCATCACCTTCGGCGTGTCCTTGAACGGCGCGTAGAGGCCCTGCCGGTTGGGGATCTTGGCGAGGTCGAGCGGGCGCAGCACCTTGGCGTCGATGTAGCGCCAGGCGCCGTTGAGGCTCGGGTTGACGACGTCCCAGTCCTTGGCCGACCCGGTCTTCAGCGCCGCGAACTGGGCGTCCTCGCTCGACAGAAACGACAGCTTAATGGCCGTGCCGGTCTCCTTCTTGAAGGGGTCGACGTATTCGGGGTGGCCGTTCGAGTCCCAGGTGGCCCAGACCAGTTCGGAGACGGCCGCCTTCGCGCGCTCGACCGACAGGAGGCCCGCCGAGACCCCGCCCATGATGCCCGCCAAGGTCTGGCGACGCGTGAACAATACCGACACGGCCTGTCTCCCGATCATCGCCACCCTTGGCGCAGGCCGTGAACGTGATGGATGCCGCGGGGCCTCGGAAGGCACGTGTTCCGCACGGGCCGTGCGCGTTTCGGCAACGGCGACGAGCCGCAGAGAGTCATGCGGAGCGGTCGGGGAGCTGCCGGGCCAGGGCGAGGAGCCGGGCGTCGGTCCCCATGGGCCCGACGAGCTGGGCGGCGAGCGGCAGGCCGGCGCCGTCGAGGCCGCGGGGGACCGAGAGCGCCGGCACGCCGGCGACGTTCGCCACCATGGCGTAGGGCGCGAAGGCGTTCATGCGCCGCCAGTTGGCGTCGACGTCGTCACCGTCCATCGGGAAGGACCCGAGCCGCGGCGGCGCCGTGGCCAGCATCGGCGTCAGCAGCACGTCGACCTCGTCGAACAGGCGCCACATCCCGTGCGAGACCGCGACGGCCTCGGCGAGCGCCGCCTGCAGCGCCACGCCGCCGATCGCCGATCCCCGCGCCACGACGGCGCGCGTCAACGGCTCGACCATCTCGAGGTCGGCGCCGCCGAGGCCGCGCGCCGCGTTCACCGCTATGACGTGGTCGAACACCAGCGTGGCCTGCACGGTGAGGCGCGCGAGCCGCTCCGCCCCGAGGCGGACCACGCGATGCCCGAGCCGCGCGAAGGCGTCGGCGGCCTCCGCCACGGCCCCCTGGCGCTCGGCCTCGATCGGGAAGCCCGGCGGACCGTCGAGGCAGAGCCCGATGCGCAGCGGCCCGACCGGGCGCTCCAAGCGCTCCAGGGCCGACCCGCCGAGGTCGGGGTCGGGCTCCGGGCCTCGGCCCCGGCCCGCGACGGCGTCGAGCGCGGCGGCCGTGTCGCGCAGACTGCGGCTCAGCACCAGCTCGCAGGCGAGGCCGTGGAGGTGGTTGCCGAAGGCGGGTCCGCCGGGGACGGCGGCCCGGGTCGGCTTCAGGCCGACGAGGCCGCAGCAGGCGGCCGGCACGCGCGTGGAGCCGCCCGCGTCGCCCGACTGGGCCAGGGCGACGATGCCGCTCGCGACGGCCGCCGCGCCGCCGCCCGACGAGCCGCCGGGGGTCCGGTCCGGGTCGAGCGGGTTGCGGGCCACCGGGCCGATGGCGGGCTCCGCCGCCAGGGTCATGCCGAACTCGGGCACGGTGGTGACGCCGAACGGCACGAGGCCCGCGGCCTCGAACCGGGCCGCGAGGTCGCTGCTCACGTCCGGCGGCGGCGCGTCCGCCAGGAGCCGCGACCCGCACACGACCGGAAACCCGGCCGCGGCGGCGCCGAGGTCCTTCATCAGGAACGGCACGCCGAAGAACGGCATCGCGGCGGCGCGCGCCGGATCGGCCCGCAGCAGCACGTCGAGGTCGTCGGCCCGGCGGAGGCCGCGCTCCGCGTCGAGGAAGCGGATGGCGCCGAGATGCGCGAGGTCGCCGGCGCGCGCCAGCGCGGCCGCCATGGCGTCGCGGGCCGACAAGGCGCCCGCCCGGATGGACGCCGCCAGGGCGAGGGCATCGTCGGCTGGGATCATGGGGTCGTCTCCGACAAAGGCAGGTCGTCATGTCGTACCAAGAAGACTGTATGACCGCTGACAGCGACAAATTGCTTGATCATTCTGTCGCTACTGGCGACAAACGATCATGAGATTGATCTACTCACCCGCGGCCGTGAAGGCGCTTCGAAAGGGCCCGATCAAAGCGATGACGGCTCTCCGCACCAAGCTCCAGCGAGTGGCCTCCGACCCGATGGGGCAGCACGCCTGGGCGAAGCGCCTGACCGATCGACCCGGCTTTCGGGTCAGGGAAGGCGACTGGCGAGCTTTGTACCGATTGGACCACGAAGCCGACGAGATGATCGTCGATGCCATAGCGACGAGAGGCGAAATCTACAGATGAACGCCATCCACCCCATTGCCCGTACCGCTGACACGGTCACGCTTCGCCTCGCGGATTACCAGGCCCTCATCTCCGCCGTCGAGGATGCGGAGGACATCGCGTCGCTTCGTTCGGCTGAAGCTCACGAGAGCGCGATCGGCACGGCTGCGGCCCGCGCCGATCACCTATCGGATGATCTCGTCGGTCGCCTCCTGGATGGCGAACCACCCCTTCGGATCTGGCGCGAACATCGCGGTCTGACGGCTCAGGCCCTCGCAGATGCGGCCGGCGTGTCTCGCAGTTATCTGACCGAGATCGAGACCGGGCAAAAACCGGGATCGATCGCATTCTTCAGGGCCGTCGCTGCGGCGCTGGGCGTGTCTCTGGACGATCTGATGCCGGTCGATATCGATCCCACTCCTTCCAGCGCCTGATCTAAGCAGGATTGTGTTGGTTCACCAACGCAATCCTGCTCAGTTTCCGAGCTGAAAGCGGCAGGATGGCGTGGGTCAACCCACGCCATCCTGCTTAGGACCGAACGCTTCCCGGCGTGAAAGCCGTGCGCTGCGTCACGACGTCCATCGGCGTGTCGGCCACCTCGCGGATCAGGCGCACCATCGCGTGGGCGGCCCGCTCCACCTGGACCGCGCCCCGCGCGGCATCGGCCGCGGCGGCGTTGCCGGCGACCCCCGCGGGATGCAGGTCCTGCGCCTGCCAGCCGTAGCCGGCCCCGCGCTCCGGGCTCAGCATGGCACCCCGCCGCTCCATCTCCACCGATCGCGGCTGGAAGTCGGCCGCGTGGTCCATGCGGACGAGCCCCGGATGGAGGTGCAGCATCACGCTGGTCTCGGACTCCCCGCCGTGGATGCCGTGCCGCCGCTCGGCCGCGGAATAGAGGTCCGCGGTGTCGATCGTGTCGAACCACGAGGCGCCGACCGCGAACATGCCGAGTTCCACCCGGAGCTCCCGGCAGACGATCTCCATCACCTGCGGCTGGCCCCCGTGCGAGTTCCACAGGACGATCCTCTGCACCCCGGCCCGCCACGCGCTCTTGGCCACCTCGAACCACAGGCGGGCGAGGAGATCGTAGGGGAGGCTCAGGGTGCCCGGGAAGGCCAAGTGCTCGTTCGACTTGCCGACCGGCAGCGCCGGCAGGACCAGGGCCGGCAGGTCGTCGGGCATGAGCTCGACGGCGCGCGCCACGATCCCGGCGTTGATGGCGGCATCGACCCGCACGGGCAGGTGCGGCCCGTGCTGCTCGACGGCGCCGACCGGCAGGACGGCGACCATCGCCGCCATGTCGAGTTCGGCGAACTCGCGGGTCGACAGGTCCCACCACCAGCGCGAGGACGGTCGGTTCATGCGGCGTCTCCGGTCGATCCCACGATGCCGTCCCGCAGGGCGCCGCCCTCGGCGACGATCCGCCCGCGCTTGATCACGGTGCGGGCGCGGGGCCGGTCGAGCACCGCCTCGGCCACGCCCGCACTCGGCAGCAGCACGAGGTCGGCGGCGTCGCCCACCGCGAGCCCGTAGCCCGGCCGGCCGAGCACCTGCGCCGGGATCGCCGTCGCCATGGCGAAGGCATGGGCCAGGTCCTCGTCGGTGAAGAAGCCCTGCCGGTAGCCGATCACGGCCGCCCGGTCGAGCATGTCGCCATCGCCGTAGGGCCACCAGGCGTCGCGGATGTTGTCGGAGCCCGCGAAGACCGTCACGCCGGCGTCCCTCAGCCGGAGCACCGGCGGCATCGGCCCGGTGCCCGGCGCGTTGGTCATGATCGCCACCCCGGCCCGGGCGAGCGCCGCGGCGGTGCGGCCGAACTCGGCCTCGTCGATGGCGCCGAGCGCGTAGGCGTGGCTCACCGCGACCCGGCCGCCGAGCCCGGCCGCGGCGGTGCGGGCCGCGATGTCGCGCAGCTCGAAAGCGCCGAGCGGGCCCGGGTCGTGCAGGTGGATGTCGACGCCGACGCCGCGCCGCCCCGCGATGGCGAAGACCGCATCGAGGTGGCCGCCCACGTCGCCGTCGATGCCGGCGGGATCGAGGCCGCCGACGAGGTCGGCGCCCGCCGCGACGGCCCGGTCGAGGAGGTCCGCCGTGCCGGGATCGCGCAGGATGCCGCTCTGGGGGAATGCGACGACCTCCACGTCGACGAGCGCGCGATAGCGCTCCTTCAGGCGCAGCACGGCCTCGAGCCCCGACAGGCCCACCTCCGTGTCGATGTCGACATGGGTGCGCAGCGCGCCCGTCCCGAAGGCCGCGACCTGCTCGATCAGCCGGCCGCCGCGTGCCTCGACCCCGAGCGGCAACGTCCTGCGCAGGTCCTTCTCGTTGCGGATGCGGTCCGCCACGCTGGCGCCGGGGCGGTGGGGCACGAGCGGCAGGCCGAGCAGCGTCTTGTCGAGGTGGACGTGCCCCTCGACGAAGGACGGCGACAGCAGGCCGCCGCGGCACGCCAGCGCCGGGCCGTCCTCGCCCGCCAGCGATCCCGCGGGGCCGATTGCGGCGATGCGCCCGTCCGCGAGGGCGACGTCGACGCGCCGCCCGTCCGCGAGCCGCGCGTCGCGCAGCGTCAGCCGGGCCGCCGACGGATCGCTCACGCGATCAGTCCCACGCGCCGGGCCGCGACGACGCGGTAGAGCGGGTCGCCGTAGACCTTCTCCTCCTCGCCGGCCGAGAACACGAGGCTGATGTCGTGCTCGTCGTCCGACGCCACGGCGGCGGCCCTGATGGCCGGCCAGTCCGGGCAGGGCAGGCGGCGCCAGGCCTCGAGCTGTTCCGCGGTCGGCAGGCTCGGGAAGCCGATGCTCGGCACCAGCGCGGCGACCGCCTGCCAGAAGCAGCGGAGCAGCGCCGGATCGGGGCAGGCGGTCGAGACCAGCCTGACCCAGTGCGCCCCCGTGACGGCGTGGAGGGCCGCGAAGTCCATCGTGGCCGCGTAGAGGGCGAGCGACGTCGCGGCGACCCGCGCCGGCGTTCCAGCGTCGACGCGGAGCCAATCCACCGCCGGGGCGAAGCCCGGGTCGGCCGCGGCGGCGCGGATGGCGTGCCACAGGTGATCGTAGGGCGGCAACGCACGGAGCCCCGGCAGGGCCGCGACGCGGGCCAGCACGGCGCCGGGATCGTCGGTCTCGGGCGGGGCGCCGGTGGCGGGCGGCAGGGGCAGGTAGCAGCAGGCCCAATAGCCGAGCGCGGTTCCGACCTCCGCCGGATCGTCGCGCAGCACCCCGTAGGCGAGGCGCATCAGCGGATGCAGCGCGCTCCCGGCGACCCCCGGGGCGAGGCGCGGGACGTAGGCCGACACCGCCCCGCGGATCCCGAGCCGGGCGACCTCGCCGGCGAAGAACCGGCGCGCATCCGCCTCCCGCGAGCGGTCCCCCAGCACCGTCGTCCACGACGCGGCGTCGAGGGGCGCCACCGGGGCGGGGGCGGGCACCAGCCCCTTGCCGTCGCGGTAGATGGACGCGAAGGACGCCAATCGTTCGTCATCGGCCCCGAGCCGGTCGAGGGCGACGAGGATCATGGGGAGGTGGTTGGCGAGGACGTCGGGGAACTCGACGCTGTGGTCGAGCGACCGATCGAGCAGGCCGTCGAGGGTCGATCGAAGTGAATGGTGAGACCGAAGCGTTGCAGATGTCATGGGATCCGGCCGCAGGAGGTGTCGACAGTGGCGCCGTTCGTCGGGCGGATCACGTTCCCAATCCCTGCGAGGGCCTGCAAGCCTACGTTTTCACAACGCCGCGGTGCCGATTCGGCAACGCCGACGATCGGCGCAGGCTCTCTCCCCCCGGGGCCGCGCGCCGAAGCCTCGGCGGTCGGCGCCGTCCAGGAAATCGAAACGCGTCGCCGTCACGTCGTCTCATCGGCGCGCGGGCGCGCTCATGCCCGGTTGGATCCTTCCTCGATGTCGAACCTGACGCCTTGGGCCAGCGGCATGGTGCGGCCGTAGTTGATGGCGTTGGTCTGGCGGCGCATGTAGGCCTTCCAGGCGTCCGAGCCCGACTCGCGGCCGCCGCCGGTCTCCTTCTCGCCCCCGAAGGCGCCGCCGATCTCGGCTCCCGACGGGCCCATGTTGACGTTGGCGATGCCGCAGTCCGAGCCCTGCGCCGACAGGAAGCGCTCGACCTCCCGCAGGTCGTTGCCGAAGATCGACGACGACAGGCCCTGCGGCACGCCGTTCTGCAGCGCGATGGCCTCGTCGAGGTCGCGACACCGCAGCACGTAGAGGATCGGCGCGAAAGTCTCGTCGATCACCGGCCCGACCTGGGCCGGCATCTCGACGAGCGCCGGACGGACGTAGAAGGAGCCGTCGCCGTTGACGTCGATCCGCTCGCCGCCGTGGACCGTGCCGCCCGCCGCCCGCGCGGCCGCGAGCGCCGCCATCATGCCCTCGAACGCGGCGCGGTCGATCAGCGGGCCGACGAGGGCGTCGCCCGCGACAGGGCTGCCGATCGAGATGGATCGATAGACGGCGGCGAGCTTCGGCACCAGGGCGTCGTAGATGGCCTCGTGGACGATGAGGCGCCGCAGCGTCGTGCAGCGCTGGCCGGCCGTGCCCATGGCGGCGAAGGCCACGGCGCGCAGCGTCAGGTCGAGGTCGGCCGAGGGCGTGACGATCGAGGCGTTGTTGCCGCCGAGCTCCAGGATCCCCTTGGCGAAGCGACGCGCCAGGCGCTCGCCGACGGCCCGGCCCATGCGGGTCGAGCCGGTGGCGGAGACCACGGCCACGCAGGGGTCGTCGACCAGGGCCTCTCCGACGTCGCGCCCGCCAATGAGCAGAGTCGCGAGATCGACGGGGGCGTCGGAGCCGAAGCGCGCCGCCGCCCTGCGGTAGAGCGCGTCGACGGCGAGCGCGGTGAGGGGCGTCTTCTCCGAGGGCTTCCACACGACGGGGTCGCCGCAGACCAGCGCCAGGGCGGCGTTCCAGGACCAGACCGCGACGGGGAAGTTGAACGCCGAGATCACGCCGACGACGCCCGCCGGGTGCCACTGCTCGGTGAGCCTGTGGTCGGGACGCTCGGAGGGCAGCACGAGGCCGCCGATCTGGCGCGACAGGCCGACCGCGAAGTCGCAGATGTCGATCATCTCCTGAACCTCGCCGAGGCCCTCGGACAGCACCTTGCCGACCTCCAGCGTGACGAGGCGGCCGAGCGCCTCCTTGCCGGCGCGCAGCTCCTCGCCGAGGAGCCGGACGAGGTCCCCGCGCCGCGGCGCCGGCACGCGCCGCCAGGCCAGGAACGCCTCCTGGGCGCGTCCGATGACGGCCGCGACCTCGGAGGCCCGGGTCTCGGCGACGGCGCCGATGACATCGCCGGTGATGGGCGAGCGCACGGCGAGCGTGCCGCCGGTGTACCTGTCCGCCGGGACGCCGAACCCGGACAGGAGGCCGGCGACCTCGGAGGCGATGGACGTGGCGTTGGGGGAGGGCATGAATGTCTCGTCCTTCGGTGAGATCTCACACTAGCCGACATCGACGATGACCTGTCGATGTCGGGTCACGCCGCATGAGCGGCGGCGCGCATTCGCGCTCGCCAGCGGTCGAGAGGTTCGACCAATGGTATCAAAAGCGGGCGGTCGCGGCGTGGGCCACCTGGGCGCCGACCTCGTAATAGGCCTCCTTGAATCGGCGGTGCCGGGCCGCCAAGGGCTCGGTCACCGGGAGGGGGAGGTCGTGCTCGGCGATGCGCCCCAGCACGAGGTCGGCGAGGCAGCGGCCGAACACCGTGCCGGGGGCGATGCCGCGCCCGTTGTAGCCGCTGAAGGCGACGACGTTGCGGGCCAGCCGGTGGAAACGCGGCAGGCTGTCGGCGGTCATGCCGATGCTGCCGTACCATTCGTGCTCGAAGGCGACGCCGTCGAGCTGCGGGAAGAGGCGCCGCAGCGCGCGCCGAGCCCAATGGCGATGGATCGCCGAGCCGGTGCCGCGCAGCGCCCCGACGCTGCCGAACACCAGCCGCCCGCGCCGGTCGAAGCGGAAGGAGCTCAGGATCTCCCGGGTGTCCCAGACGCCCTGCCGCTCGGGCAGGATGGATCGGCGGACGTTGTCGCCGAGCGGCGCGGTGGCGAGGTTGAAATAGGGGAGGTGGACGATCTCGGCGCGGATCTCGGGCCAGACCGCGCCCGTGTAGGCGTTGGTGGCGACGATCACCCAGCGGGCGCGGACGGATCCCGCGGCCGTGCGGACGAGCCACGCGCCGTCGGCCTCGGTCGCCGACACGACCGGGCTCTCCGTGAACACGCCCGCCCCGGCCGCGACCGCCGCCCGCGCGAGGCCCCTCACGTAGGCCAGGGGCTGGACCGTGCCGGCGCGACGATCGAGCAGCGACCCGGAATAAGCCTCGCTGCCGACCCTGCGCGCCGTCTCGGCGGCGTCGAGCAAGGCGACGGGGGCGCCGCGCTCGCGCCACTGGCGGGCCCGCTCGGTGACGTCCGCCAGGCCCTTCGGCCCGACCGCGCAGTGCAGCGTCCCGGCCCGCTCGACCTCGCAGTCCATCCCGTGCTTCTCGACGAGGTCGAAGACGACCCGTGGCGCCTCGCCGAGGGCGTCGAGCAGGCGTCGCCCGTGGACGTTCCCCAGCGCGGCCGGCAGTTCGTCCGGCATGACCCACAGGCCGGCGTTGACGAGGCCGACGTTGCGGCCGGAGCCGCCGAAGCCGACCTCGACGCCCTCGAGCACCGCCACCGAGGCGCCGCCCTCGGCGAGGTGGAGCGCGGCGGAGAGGCCGGTGAAGCCGCCGCCGACCACGACGACGTCCGCGGTGAGGTCGGACCGGAGGGGAGCGGTGTCGGGGGCGGGCGGCGCCGAGGCCTCCCAGAGCCCGTGGCTGCGCGGGTCACCCCTCACGGGTGGGCTCCTTCGAGCGGGACGACGCCGGTGGCTGCCGTCGCGGCGTGCGCTTGCCGTGTCGCAGGTCGCGGTCGACGAGGGATCTCGCCATGATGGTCGGGTCTCCCCTCGAACTTCGAGGACGCGCGCCGGTCGGGGCGGCCGGCGCCGGGCCGGCGCCTCCGACGCTGCCCCGTGCGCGTCGGGGGCGATCCTACCTCAGGCGGCCGAGGCGCGGGAAGTGCGCCGGTCGACCTCGCGCGATGCGTCGATGGCGCTCGGGCGGCCTCGCCCGCATCGACGCCGCGTCAGGACGGGTTGGCGGTCGGGTGGATCGCCGCCAGGGCGAGGTCCGATGCCGCGCCTGCGTCGGGGTGCAGGGCGACGGCGATCTGCGCCGAGCGGGGCGACAGCAGGCGCTTCAGCGGCATGAAGCGCTTCTCGACGAGGTGCCAGGACAGGACCGAGAACACCAGCGTGACGGCGACGGCGGAGGCCAGCAGGGCCGGCATGTCGCCGCGCAGTGCGGGCACCGAGACGACGAGGGCCTGGCTGATCGGATAGCCGTAGAGGTAGATGCCGTAGGAATAGTCGCCCGTCTTCAGCAGCGGGACCTGCGGCAGTCGCGCGAGGCCGATGAACAGCGTGACGTAGGTGAGCAGGACCGGGTAGATGAACGCCGTCCGGGTCGACATCATCAGGGCATAGCTGAAGACCAGAGCCACGATGAACAAAGCGCGGCTGTGGGGGACGACGTCCTTCCAAAGATAGAATATCACGCCAGCGAAGAAGTAGTAGACCGCGATGTCGCCGTCGAGCGTGCCGGCCATGTCCTTGTAGCCGAACCCCGTGTTGGCCACCACGAGGGCGAGCGTGGCGACGACGAAGATCGCCGTCATGATGCGCCGGTTGAACAGCACGCCGGTGCCGATCAGCACGGCGGCGATGAGATAGGAGTGAAGCTCCGCCGGCAAGGTCCACAGATTGCTGTTCACGACGTCGGTGGGCGTGTCGTGGGTGAACACGCCGGGCAGGGTGAATTTGATCACGCCGGCCACGTTGGTGAAATAGGAGAAGAAGCCGCTCGACGTGTAGTAGTCGTCGAGCGGCAGCGTCGTGAAGAGCCCGCCGAGCACGACGGCCGACAGGAAGATCTCGACGAACAAGGCGGGCACGATGCGGATGACGCGGAGCCCCACGAAGGGCAGCACGCGGCGGGTCCGGAAGGCGCTCCCCGACACGAGGAAGCCGCTCAGCGCGAAGAACATCGGCACGTGCGAGAGGGTGAAGGGGCGCCCCGGCCCGGTGACCGGCGGATAGGCGAGGTCCGCGGCCGTCGGGGGCGTCGGCGGTCCGCTCGCGTCGAGCGATCCGGTGGGCCAGACGCCGTGCAGGACGTCGTGCAGGAGATGGGACAGCAGGCCCGAGGTCCCGGCCAGGAAGGAGCAATGGCTCGCCATGATCAGCAGCGCGAGCGCGAGCCGCAGCAGGTCGAAG
The DNA here is from genome assembly GCA_965214345.1 of Lichenihabitans sp. Taxonomy (GTDB): domain Bacteria; phylum Pseudomonadota; class Alphaproteobacteria; order Rhizobiales; family Beijerinckiaceae; genus Lichenihabitans. The sequence continues at coordinate 304,770 of CBDCBJ010000007.1, forward strand.
CCGGGTCCGACGCCCCGCGTGGTCGCCAGGATGGCGGCGAAGGTCTTTCCGCTGCGGGTGGGCAGGACCATCGAGTGATTCCTCGGACGTCGTGGATCGGAGCGGCCGGCGCCCGCCGCGGGGCGGGTCATCGTCGAGCGGTGGCGGGGAGCCCCAGGGCGGCGAGGACGCCCGGGTCGAGGGTCGTGGCGCCGTCGTCCACGGTGAGCTGCATGGGTGAGGCCCCCGCCAGCCCCCAATAGGCCCAGGCGAAGCCGTGATCCTCGGCTTCGCGGCGCACGTCGCCGAGCCAGCCCTCGGCCGAGAGCGGATCGGCGCCGACGTGGTCGTCCGACTGTCGCGCGACGCTGAACTCGCCGAGGAGGATGTGCGTCTCCGGGACGCCCTGCGCCTTGGCCCAACCGGCGACGCGGTCGAAGTCATGGCGCACGCGGTCGCGGTCGAAGCCGCCGGCCGCATAGGCGGACGCCGCAGCCTCGGCCCGTTCGGCCAGGCGGCGGCGGCGCGCCGGGTCGACGGCCGGGTCGGCCGCGATGTTGCGCGCGACGAGCGATGCCGGATCGAACGGGAAGTGGGAGGGGTAGGGCAGGCCGGCCAGATAGGGCCTGACGTCGTCTCGCGCGCCGTCCCCCGGCACCCCCTGGTGCGTGAAGGCGTGCGGCTCGTAATAGTGGAACGTGTACATGACGTCGGCGTCGGCGAAGGCGCGCGCGTCGAGGTGCTCGAGCCCTCCGGCATCGCCGCCCTCCGCGCCCGAGAGGACGAGCAGCAGGCCCGGCGCCTCGGCCCGTGCGGCGGCGTGCAGGCCTTCGAGCACCGTCTGCCACCGGGCCTCGCTCGCCGGGTCGTAGCCGTCGGGTTCGTTCATGATCTCGAGCCCGACGGACCGGGTGTGCAGGGCGCCGAGGAGGCGTGCCGTGCCGGCGACGAGCGCGCGATACTCGTCCATCCCCGGGTGTGCCCCGGCCAGCACCATGCCGCGGCCGTAGAGCGGCACCTGCTCGACGGGATGGATGTCGACCAGGACCGCGAAGCCGAAGCTTCGCAGCCTCGCCACCTCCCCCATCAGGGCCTCGTCGAGCGCCGCGCGGGGGCTGCCGGTGAGCTGCAGGAAAGGGCCGGGATCGACGGTCAGCCGCACGAAATCGAAGCCGGCACGGGCCGCGTTGCGCAGCGATTCGTCTGCCACGCGGTGGTGCGGCCCCGTGAAGGGCGCGTCGGTGTAGCGGCCGGGGTTGCCGGTGCGCAGGTTGCCCCAGTTCAGGAGTTCATGCACCGAGACGCCGCGGCGGAAGGCCGGCAGCGAACCCGGGGCCTCGGTGGCTCGCGCTCCGTCGGACCCCGACATCACCGCCGTGCCCCACAGCGCCGCCGATGCCGCGCCGACCCGGACAGCGGCCGAGAGGAGCCCACGCCGTCCGGCGCCGTCGGTCGCGATGGAAGCGTGGTTCGGCATCGAAACTCCGCGGTGACCGCGTGGGCCGGTCGGGATGCAGCTGTCGCCGAGCACGCGATGTGCCACGCCGACCATGTCCATGCCGCCGAGGACCGCTCCTGGTCCTGCCCGCGATCGGCACAGGACGTGCGGCGCCTCTGTCCCGCCGGTGCCGAAACGGCACGGCGAGACGGCACCAGCGCCACCGCAGCGTAATGGCGGAGGGTGGAAGGCGTGTTAACGCGAACGCGTCACAGTCGAGCCATTCCCCGCCTCGGCCGGGCGAGGCGGCAGGGGGAGGAACCGGGATGTCGCGACCCGCACGGCGTCCCGCGCACGATCGTCGCACAGCCAGACTCGTGAGCGTGCCGTGACCGCCTCGGGATGGTCGCACGACCGGATCGCACGCCCCGAGGGCCGGGCGGCTCCCGTGCTGTCGACGCTCTACCTCGCCGTCCTGACCCTGGCGGTGTCGCGGACGCTCGTCGGCAGCGGGGTGCTCGATCTCGTGATGAACTACAGGGCCGACCAGGGGTCGATCGTCGAGAAGCTCCACCCGGCGATCTATGGGTTCGCCGCCGTCGCGGCCTTCGCCCTCACGGCGTTCCGCATCGCGCTCGCGCCCTACGAGACCGGCGTGGTGCGGGCCATCCTGCTGTTCCTCGCCGCGATCGTGGCCCTGATCGCCTACACGGTCGCGACCGGCATCGGGACGCCGGTCGGCTTCCTCGTGGACAATTACGTCGGTGCCTGCTTCTCGGCACTCCTGTTCCTTTTCCCGCCCGCTCAGCGCCGGCTGGTCGGCCGGGCGCTGATGGTCGTGCTGGTGCTCAGCGCCATCACGGCACTGGTGGAGTTCATGTTCAAGGTGGCGATCCTGCCCCACCCGGCCGCGGAGGCGACCTTTCGCCCGGTGGGCCTGAGCAGCCACCCGCTCGAACTCGGGCTCTGGTGCGCCGTCGCCATCCCGTTCGCGACGGCGGCGGGCTGGTCGCGGCGGGTCACGACCCTCGCCTGCGCCATCCTGGCCGCGGGTCTCGCGGCCTCGGGCGCCCGCACCGCCATGGTGGCGGGGGGAGCCTGCGCGCTGCTCGTGGCCTTCGCCGCGGTGGCGCCGCAGCGCTGGTCGCGGCGCAGGCTGGAGCGGCGGCTGATCGTCGTGATCGGCGCCGCCGTCGCGGTGCCGCTGATGCTGGGCGTCCTCTACGCCGTCGGTGCGCTCGACCGCTTTCAGGACGGCATCGCCGACGACAGCGCGGCCGCCCGCGTGCTCGTCTACCGCGTCTTCGATTACATGAGCTGGAGCGATCTGATCTTCGGCGTGGGCATCCAGCGGCTGGACGCCATCGCCATGGATGAGCTTCACCTCTTCGCCGTCGAGAGCACAATCGTGGTCTTCGTCGCGCTCTTCGGCATCTTCGGCGCCCTGCTCTTCGCCGGCACGTTCCTGTGGCTCCTGGCGGCCTTGTTGCGGGGTGCCCGCCCGGCGGCCGTGCTCGGCACCATGCTCTTCATCGGTGTCGCTCTCAGTAACAATGCATTGTCTTCAAAAGAACCGTCCGTATTTACACTGATGGTTCTCATCATCGCATTCAGGCCGTCTGATCGCGATGCAGGTCTTACACTCGGTTAAACATGACTCGACGTCCCGGCTGAACGCAGGCGTCGGATGGGATAGTTTGATGGCGGCGTGACGGCATTCCGCGGCACTCGATCAAGGCAGACGCGTCAGATGTGCGGAATCGTGGGTTGGATCGCGCGAGCCGCCCAGGCCCTCGACGAGCGGGCGCTGCGGCGCTTCAACGACGCACTCTCCCATCGCGGCCCCGACGGGGACGGCGTCTGGCTGTCGGCCACCGCCGACGGCGCCCATCAGGTCGCCTTCGGCCATCGCCGCCTGTCGATCATCGATCTCGAGGGCGGCCATCAGCCGATGACGTCCGTCGCCGGCGACGTGGTCGTCACCTTCAACGGCGAGATCTACAATTACGTCGAGTTGCGGGGGGAGCTCCGCGCGCTCGGCCATCCCTTCGCGACGGAATCCGACACCGAGGTCGTGATCGAGGCCTACCGGGCCTGGGGCGACGCCTGCGTGTCGCGGTTCCGCGGCATGTTCGCCTTCGCGCTCTTCGACCGCAGCCGCCAGCGGTGCCTCATCGCCCGCGATCCCTTCGGCAAGAAGCCGCTGTTCCTGGCCCGCACCGCGGGCCGCGTGGCCTTCGCCTCCGAACTGCCGGCGCTGCTCGCCCTGCCGGGCGTCGACCGCGACCTCGACTGGGCCGGCCTCGACGCCTGCCTGGTCGACCGCTACGTCCACGGCCCCGGCACCCTGTTCCGCGGCATCCGCAAGCTGCCCCCGGGCTCGACCGCGGTCTGGTCGGGCGGCGACCTCGTGGTCGAGCGCTATTCCGTCCCGCCGGTCGCCGGCACCGAACCGGACATCACCGATTTCGGCGAGGCCGTCGACCTCTTCGCGGCCGCCTTCGACGAGGCCGTGCGCCTGCGGATGCGCAGCGACGCCCCCTTCGGCGCCTTCCTGTCGGGCGGGCTCGATTCCTCGGCCGTCGTGGCCGCCATGGCGCGCCACGGCCGCGGGCGGTTGAAGACCTTCTCGGTCGGCTTCCCGGAAGCGGACTATTCCGAACTCGCCCACGCCCGCACGGTCGCCGACCTCTTCGACACGGACCACAGCGAACTCGTCATCACGCCGCGCGACTTCCTCGACGCCTGGCCGGACGCGCTGCTCCACCGCGCCGCGCCCGTCTCCGAGATGTCCGACGTGCCGATCCTGCTGCTGTCGCGCCGGGCCAGCGGCTCGGTCAAGATGGTGCTGACGGGCGAAGGCGCCGACGAGGTCCTCGCCGGCTACCCCAAGCACCAGGTCGAGCGCTGGCTCGGCCTCTACCAGGGCCTCGTTCCGGCGGGTCTGCACCGCGCCGTGGTGGCCCCGGCCGTCGCGGCGCTGCCCTACGGCATGCGGCGGGCGAAGACGGTGGCGGCGGCGCTGGGCGAGCGTCACGACGCCGACAGGATGCGCGCCTGGTTCGGCGGGCTCTCCCGCGCCGAGCGCGACGCCGTGCTCGGCCGGCCGGGCGGCGACGCCCTCGATCCGTTTCCCTTCTCGTCCGGTTCGGCCTCACGGCTCCGGCGCGCCCTGTTCTTCGACCAGACGTCCTGGCTGCCCGACAACCTCCTCGAGCGCGGCGACCGGATGATGATGGCGGCCGGCGTCGAGGGGCGGATGCCCTTCCTCGACGTCGAACTGGTGCGGCTCGCCGCCCGCCTCCCCGACCGGTTCCTCGCCGGCCACCCGCAGGGCAAGGCGGTGCTGCGCGCCGCCGCCCGGCGCTGGCTGCCGGCCGCGATCCTCGACCGCAAGAAGGTGGGGTTCCGCGTGCCGATGAACCTGTGGCTGCGCGGCCCGGCCCGCGACCGGCTGCTCGACTGCCTGGCGTCCGGCGCCTCCGAGACGCGGCGCCTGTTCGACGCCGGCGAGATCGACCGGATCGTCCGCCAGCACCTCGACGGGCGGCAGAACCACGAGAAGGTCCTGTGGTCTCTGATGAACGTCGAGCTGTTCCTGCGCACCTTCCGGCCCGGTCTCGGCGCCGCCGCTCCGGCCGAGACGGCCGCACCGGCGCGCCGGATGGCCGTCGCCTGATGGATCCGCGGAGCATCGCCGTCTACGTCCCGAGCCTCGACGGCGGCGGCGCCGAGCGCGTGGCGGCGCTGCTCGCCTCGGGGTTCCACGCGGCCGGCCTGCCGACGACGCTGCTCCTCGACGACGGCGACGCGGCGGCCGCCAACCGGCCGTTCGTGTCCGAAGGCGTCACCGTCGTGGTGCTGGGGGCCTCGCACGGGCGCGGATCCTTGCGGCTGGCCCGCTGGCTCCGGCACCCGGGGGCCGATGTCGTCCTGGCGATCGACGCCGTGGCGAGCCTGAAGCTCGTCGCGGCGCGCCGCCTCGTCCCGGGTGCGCGGGGCCGCACCGTCCTGTCGTACCACGGCTTCTTCGGCGTCGTGCGCGGCCGCCTGAGCCGCGCCGCCTACCGGCTGGCCCCGGTCCTGTCGCGCCTCTCGGACCGCACGATCTGCATGTCGGAGAGCCTCGCCCGCCACATGATCGAGGACTGGGGTGCGCGGCCGGACCGGGTGAGAGTTCTAGCCAATCCGGTCCCGGTCGAGCGGGCCAGGGCGGCGGCGGGCGAGGCCGACCTCGCGGCGCGCCCGGCCAGCATCCTGGCGATGGGCCGGCTCGTGCCCGAGAAGGGGTTCGACACGCTGCTGGCGGCGATGGGCCGTCTGCCCGAGGCCGTGCGGCTCGCCATCGTGGGGGAGGGCCCGGAGCGGGCGTCGCTCGAACGCCTCGCCGCCGCGTCGGGTCTCGCGGGACGCGTGACCCTCGCCGGCTATGCGGCGCAGCCCTGGGACGCCTATGCGGGAGCCCGGGCCTTCGCCCTGACGTCGACGAGCGAGTCCTTCGGCAACGTCCTCGTCGAGGCGATGGCGTCGGGCCTGGCGATCGTGGCGACCGATTGCGGTGGACCGCGCGAGATCCTCGACGGTGGACGTCACGGCGCCCTCGTGCCGGTCGGCGACGTCGGCGCGCTGGCGGAGGCGCTCCGCCGGGCCCTCGCGGCACCGGGCGATCCGGGCCCCCGCATCGCCCGGGCGGCGGACTTCTCGGTGGAGCGGGCCGTCGCCGCCTATCTCGACCTGTTCCGCACGATCCCGGCGGCCCGCCGCCGCGCCCGCCCGACCCCTGAAGGCGAAACCAGTCCATGCTGATCCGGCAGACCCTGCAATATGCGCCGGCCCAGATCATCGGCCCGCTGGCGCAGTTCGTCGGCGTGGTGATCTGGACGCACCTGCTCGGCCCGAGCGAGTATGGCTTCGTCCTGCTGATCCTGGCGATCCAGGAGCTCGGATACCTGCTCGGGCTGTTCTGGTGGTCGTCCTACACGCTGCGCTACTTCGCCGGCGTCGCCGACCGAGCCGCCTTCCAGGCCTGCGAGAACAGTGTGATGCTGCTCGCCGCCCTGGCGCAGGTGCCGGTGGTCCTGGCGGGGCTGGCCTGGACGGGGCACCTCTCCGACCTGCCGCTCGTCGGGAGCACGCTGCTCTACGTGGTGAGCCGCTCGGCCCTGACCCACCTGTCGGAGCGCGCGCGGGCGGCCGGCGACATCCGAACCTACACGGCGGCCCAGACGCTGGGGCCGCTTCTGGGACTGCCGCTCGGCCTCCTGGCGCTGCGGTTCATGCCGGCGGCGGTCGCCGTCACGGGCGGGTTCGCCCTCGTGCAGTTCGCCATCCTGCCGTTTCTGCTCGCCCGCCTGGGCTGCTTCGGCAGGCCTCTGTTGCGCCTCGACCCATCCCATCTGCGGGCGGCCCTCCTCTATGGCGGCCCGCTGTTGGCGGCGGGCGGCTTCAACTGGTTCTCGATGAACGCCATCCGGTTCGTGGTCGAGCACAACGAGGGCGCCGTGGCGCTGGGCCTCGTGTCCGTGGGATGGAACCTCGGCCAGCGCCTGATGACCCTCATCGCCACGTTGGTGACGGCCGCCGCGTTCCCGCTCGCCGTCAAATCCTTCGAGCAGGAGGGGCGGGGGGCCGGGCTGCTGCAGCTCAGCCGCAACGCCATCCTGCTGCTCGGCCTCCTCGTGCCGGCGGCCCTCGGCGTCGCCGCCATCGCGACGCCGATGACCAACCTCCTGGTCGGACCCGAGTTCCGGGCCGCCACGCTGGCGATCCTGCCGCTGACGGCCTTCGCGGCGGCGCTGCGCAACGTCCGGGTCCACTTCGCCGACCAGGTGTTCCTGCTGAGCAAGCACACGAACTTCGTCCTGCTCATCAACGCCGTCGAGGCCGTCGCCACGCTGGTCTTCTGCGCCGCCGGGCTCGAATGGGGCGGTCTCCCGGGCGCTTGCCTTGGTTGCCTCCTCGCCTATGCCATGATCGCGGCCTACAGTTTCGCCGTCGCGGTGCTGCGCTACCGCCTGATGGTCCCGGTCGGCGCCACGCTCCGCTTCCTCGTGGCGAGCCTGATCATGGCGGCCGCCATCCGGCTTCAGGTGTTCCCCCCGGCCTGGCTCGGCCTGGCGCTGCGCATCGCGCTCGGCCTCCTGACCTACGCGGCCCTGTCCTTCGCGCTGTGGCGCCCGGTGCTGCCACGCCCGATGCCGAAGTTGCGCTGACGGCCGTCCGCCAGGGTGGAAGCCGGATCGGTCTCCGCGCGCCCCTCGGCCAGCCCTTCGCTCGCCGGTCTGGCCTCATGGAAGGCTTCCCCCTGAGGCGACATCGAAGCGTCGGGCCGCGGACAGCGCCATGGGAGCTTGCAACCGCCGATCCTCCAGTGCCGAAGGCTCCCTTGTCTGCGGCTAAGTGCAGCAGGGTCGAGTAGCCGATAGATCAGGATCGTTAGATCATCGCGTCGCACCGAAATCAATAGTGTTCGAGCGCGAACGACGTCAAATCTGACATGTCCATGGGTGATAACATGATCGATATTGTGATAGCGACCATCCTCAGTGCGGTGATATCCTATGTTGCAGTGCTTTGGCAGCAACCAACCTCGGAGATGAGCGGTATCATCAATGTCGTAGTCGTCTTCGCTCTGACTTTTGTGATATATTATGGGATCAAATCCACGATGTTCTCATCGCGCACTAGAGCCATATAGGCTGGCGAGGTCGGGGACAGGTCCTGAGTGTCTCACGCGACGCGCGGACGCCGGGCGAATTGGGATGTGCGACATCGCCTGAGGTGTCCGGCACCGAGCGAGCGAGCGGGGGAGGCAGGAGGCCTCGTCCGCTCCGCCTCTGTCCTGCCGACGCTGTGTCCGGACGAGCCTCCTCGGGCCGGGATGAGCGTGTCGGCAGACACCGCGCCGATCCGGCAGGGCTCCGCCGATGGGCATCACCGCCCCGGCGCGGCCCAGCGGTACAGCGCCCGGATCCGGGCGGCGAAGACCTCGATGCGGAAGGACGCCTCGTAGCGTTCGCGCGAGGCGACCTGCATGCGCGCCAGCAGGTCGCGGTCGTCGAGCAATCGCCGGAGGCGGTCGGCCAGCGTCTCGGGCCGGCGATCCACCAGGAAGCCGTTGCCCCCGTCCTCGATCATGTCGCGGATCTCGCCGACGGGCGTCGCCAGGAGCGCCGCGCCCGCCGCCGCGCCCTCGATGAGCGACATCGGCATCACCTCGCGGTCGGAGGGCAGCACCACGATATCAGCCCGCCGCATCAGCGCGTGGACCCCGTCGGAGGCGATCCAGCCGGTGATCCGCACCAGGCCGTCGAGGCCGGCGGCGCGCACCTCGGCCCGGCATGCCTCGACGTCGCCGTCGCCCGCGATCGTGCAGGTCCAGCCCGGCACGTCCCGGAGCGCCGCCAGCGCGGCCACCAGCACCGACGTGCCCTTGCGCGGGCCGACCTGGCCGGCGAACAGGATCTCGACGGTGTCGTGGCGCTTCGGCAGCGGGAGGTCCGAGCCGATGTCGGGCGCGCCGTTGGCGATGACGTGGACCCGGGCCGGGTCCACGCCGGCCTCGACGATGAAGTCGCGGCGGGCGGCCTGGCCGATCGCCACGACTTCCGCGGCGGAGCGGCAGATGTCGGTCATCAGCCGGCCGACCAGCCGGCCCGCGCGCACGCTCGCGGTGTCGAACACGCAGTGGAAGTGGATGATGACCGGGCAGCCGAACAGGCGAGCGACGCGGATCATCGCCCATTTGCGGACGAGGCTGCCGCCGTTGGCGAAGTTGACGTGGACCACGTCGGGCCGCCAGGTGGCCATCACGGCCGCGAAGGACGCCAGCCGCGCCGGGAACATTGGGATCCACAGCGCGCCCGGCGCCTCGCCCCGGCTGAACAGGTAGCGCACGGCGGTGTCGCCGGCCTCCGCGGCCTCGGTCCGCCGGAGGTAGAGGTACAGCCGGTCGATCCCGCCCCGGCCCTCGAGGCCGAGCGGGGTGACGCAGAGGACGCGCCGCTTCCGCAGCGGAACCACGGGCAGGGGACGCTCGGCGTCGACGGCGCTCGGCGCCGGCCTTCGGGAGTGCCAGCGGTGCTGCGCTGTCGGGGGTAGGGAAGGCCTGCTGGTCATGGCGTCGTCGCGAGCGCGTCGGCGTGGCGGGCGTCGACCCGCGCCGTGGCGGGGACGACGTCGACGCGCAGCCCGAAGGCGAGGGCGGTGTCGCTGTCCGGGACGAAGCCGATCCGGACGGTCGACAGCTTCGTCCCGAACCGGGGCGAGACGGCGGCCTCGCACAGGCGAGGCCGCATCGGCGTCGTGGCGATGAACCGGAGAACCGGGCGGCCGTCGCGCGCGACCGTGACGGCCCGGCCGTCCGACCTCGCCTCGAGGCCTTGGGCCAGGAGGAAGCCGATCTCGACGGAGGGCCGCGCCTGCCCGCGGCGTCCCGCGACCTCGACGAGACGGTCCATGACGTCGAAACCCGCCGCATCGGCGCGGATCCCTCGCCGGCACAGCATGCCGAAGCGACGCCTGTAGCCGTCGTGTTCGGCCTCGACGTCGAGCCCGTCGCCGCTCGTGCGGAGCACCGCCGCCCGGGCCGCGCGGCGCCAGTTGAAGGGGCCAGCGGGCAGGGTCTGGTCGACGCCGCCGAGCAGCAGCGTGTTGTGGGCGGCGGTGCCGCGGAAGCGGTCCCGCCAGCCGTCGGCCGCGTGGTAGAGGTAGGTGCCGGCGTCGACCAGCACGGGCTCGCCGTCGACGTGCAGCCAGAGCGACAGCGCGTCGGCGTGGCCGTGGGCGGCGATCGACAGGTGGCCGAGAGGCCCGTGGTCGAAGGCGAGGAGGACGTCGCGGGACGCCATGCGGCCGCGGTGGACCGTGTAGCCGCCGGCCGGGAACGTCCTGGTGCCGCGGGGCGCGGCGGCGGGCGCGGCGGCGCCGAGCACGGCATGGCGGAGGCCGATCCGGACGCCCGGGGAGCCCAGATCGGGCCGCCCGGCGGCGGCGGCGCTGACGAGGGAGGCCACGTAGCGCGGCTCGTGCCCGGCCTCGGAGGCGATGACGTGGCTGTCGTCGTCGTCGCCGATGCGGGGCAGGCCGCCCGACCCGTCGGTGAACCAGCGCAGGGCTTCGGCGGCGAGGGCGATCCGCTCCGAGACGGCGGCGGCGAACGGCGCGCCGGCGCGGCGCGCCACGACCATGGCCAGGAGATACCATTCGCAGGTCAGGGCCGTGTAGCTCGGCGACTGCTCCGCCCCGATGCCGTCGGGATGGATCTGGCGCGCCGCCTCGGCGGCCAGGACGCCCCGGCCCCGGGCCGCGTAGCCGTGGGCCTCCGGATGGCCGCCCCAGAGCGTGCCGAGGAGGAACAGCCCGGCCGCCTCGGCGACGAGGTGGTTGTTGGCGGAGGAATGGCGCGACGGATAGCGGGCGATCCAGAACGCGTGGGCGGACAGGCACGCGCCGAGCTTGCCGGCGAGCCCGGCCGGGACCGTCGCGGGTCCGAGGATGCCCAGGATCAGGAGGATCGACACGACCCTCAGCGCGAGTTCGATCCCCGACGCCCAGGCGACGCCCCGGAACGGCGGGTTGGCGTCGATCCAGCTCTCGACCACCGCCCAGCAGGTGGCGCGCAGATCTTCGTCGCCGTCGAGCACGGCGAGGGCGGCGAGCAGGGGCACGAGCTGGAGACGGTTGAGCTCCCAGACGTATTTGACGTCGCCGCGGCCGGCACCGCCGCGGCCGGCACCGCCGCGGCCGGCACCGCCGCGGTAGGGGACGTCGAAACAATAGGCGTCCCGCGGCCAGTCGACGCCCGTGACCGGGTCGCGGTGCCACGGGATCCGGCCTTCGTTCACCGGCCAGGTCGCGTCGAGCAGGGTCAGCCGGCCCGCCGCGAACTCGTCGCGGAGCCGCCGCCAGCCCTCGACGACCTCCGGATCGACCCGCCGCAGCGCGTCCCGGTCGATCGGGATCGCCGGGAGCGGGCCGGGGGGCGGCGCGAAGGCCGCCGTCCAGTCCCGGTGCCGGGCGCCGATCCGCAGGCCGCGCTCCACCACGCGGTGGCCGATTTCGGCGGGCGACATGGCGCGGAGGCGGTGGACGGTCCAGGCGAGGTCGGTCGTCACGGGCGGGGTCTCGCGGCGCGGGTCAGCGCGCCGTCTCGCGCACGAGCCCGGTGCGTGCGGCACGGAGGCGGGCGAGGGCGTCATAGGCGGCGAGGAGCTTCGGCGCCTCGTGGTCCCAGGACAGCTCCGACCGGACCCGCTCCCGGCCCATCGTGCCCATGGCCAGCCGCCGCGCCGGATCGTCGACGAGGTCGAGGATCTTCGCCGCCATGTCGGCGGGGTCGTTGGGCTCGGCGTAGAGCGACGAGGCTTCGGCCGAGACGCGGCCCTCGGTGACGTCGAACTGCACGATGGCCTTGCCGAGCGCCATGTATTCCATGATCTTGTTCATGGTCGACTTGTCGTTCATCTCGTCGACACGGTCGGGATTGACGCAGAGGTCGGCCGTGCTGAGCATGGCGAGGAGCGTGGCATCGTCGACCCGGCCCGTGAAGGTGACGTGGTCGGCGAGGCCGAGCCTTGTCGACAGCGCCCGCATTTCGTCGAGCGCCGGCCCGCCTCCCACGATGCCGAACTGGACGTCGTCCCGTTGCCGGTCCCGCACGATGATGCGGACCGCCTCGAGCAGCAGGTCGATGCCCTCCTGGTGGCCCATGACGCCGACGTAGCCCACGAGATGCCGGCGGCCGTTCCGGAGTTCGGGGCGCTCCGGCACGGAGCGCACCCGGTCGAGGTTCGGACCCGAGCGGACCACGAAGACGCGCTCCGGCGCCATGCGGCCCCGCTCGAGCGCGACCGCACGATAGGATTGATTGGTGGCGATGGAGATGTCGGCGAGGCCGAAGGTCGCGCGTTCGAGCCAGGTCAGCAGGCGGTGGAAGACGTCGCGGCGGCCGAACTTCGACACGTAGAGTTCGGGGTTGAGGTCGTGGTGGTCGAAGACGAAGCTCGTCCCGAACAACGCCTTGAACAGGGCGGCCACGATGAAGATCAGGTCAGGCGGGTTGCAGGCATGGATGACGTCGAAGCCGCGCGTCCGGTGGACGCGCAGGCTGAGCAGGACCTGCCAGAACAGCGCATTGCCGTATTCGAGGGCATAGCCCTTGGCGCCCTTGGCTTCGAGCGGCATCGGATGGCGATGGATGTGGACGCCGTCGAGGCACTCGTAGGCGGCTTCGGCTTTCGACCCCTTGGGGCAGATCACCGAGACGACGTGGCCCGCGGCCCGCAGCGTCGTGGCCTCCTGCCAGACCCGCCGGTCGAACGGCACCGACAGGTTCTCGACGATGATGAGCACGCCGATCCGTTTCCCGGGGAGGGGGTCGCGACCGGCCACGACGGACGGGGACGCCAACGAGCTGAAGACCGACATGACCCTGTCCCTCCGCCGGCCGGGGCCGGGTCTGCGCTTCAGCCGGGCGGGGCCGCCGCCTCGACACCCGGCGAATGCCGCTCGACGACGGACGCCGGCGCGCTCGACGCGATCGACAGCCGCGGCCCCGCGGAGGATCCGACGGGGCTCGAGACTGCGGATGGCCGATGCCGCTGACGCTGAGGGAGGATGGGCGCGCGCGCAACCCGTCCCTGCGATCGTCCTAAACGGCGCCCTTACGGCGGCCACGCGGCGGGGCCGGGCCGCGAAGCGCTGACGGGTCCGTTAACCTTGACCGCACTCTGCCGGGTGTGTCGGGACGCTCTCAACTAAAGAGTAGAGGCTTGCCGGTAACGTCGGGGCTGCGATCGTCGCTCGAGCGATGGAACGATCCGCCCGCGCCACCGACCGTCGGGCACGCGGAGCGGATGATCGTCGCCACGCAGACGTCCTGAGGGGTTCGACATGGGGGTCGTGGAGGTCAGGTCGCTGCCGAGCGTGAGCCCCGTGGCGGTGCGCGGCCCCGGCCTGCACGAGAGCGTCGTCGACCTGCGCGGCGTCGGGCAGGTGCTGCGGCGCCGGCGGATGTGGATCGTGATCCCGGCCCTGGTGGCGGCGGTGCTGGCTGTCCTGGCGGCCGCGCTCCTGCCGGTCAGGTATCAGGCGTCATCGCGGCTGATCTTCGACCCCCGCAACGTCCAGGTGTTCCAGAACGACCTCCGCTCCGAGACCACGAGCGGCGAGGAGGCCGGCACGCAGGCCGAGAGCCAGCTTCAGGTGATCACCTCGGCGAGCGTCCTCGGCAAGGTCGTCGGGCGCCTCGACTTGGCGCGCGACCCCGATTTCGGCGCGCCGCGGCCCAGCCTGCTCGGCGAGGCGTCCCGGGCCGTCCGCGGGCTCTTCGGCGGCGCTTCCGCGCCGGTGGATCCCGCCGCCGTGGCGCTCCGTCGGCTGCAGGCGGACGTGACCGTCCGCCGGACGGAGAAGACCTACATCCTCGAAATCCTCGTCACCACGCCGGACGCCGACGGGTCGGCCCGGATCGCCAACGCGATCGACGAGGCCTTCCTCGACGAGCTCGTCGACAGCCGTTCGGACGCGATCCGCCGGTCGGGCCAGGCGGTGGGGTCGCGGCTCGACGAGCTGCGCAGCCGCCTGGCCCGCAGCGAGGCGGCCGTGGAGGCCTTCCGCGACAGCCACGATCTCGTCGGCGCCGACGGCAAGCCCGTGATCGAGCAGCAGCTGACGGACATCAACAACCAGCTCACGCTCGCCCGCACCCGGGTGGCCGAACAGGAGGCCCGCCGCGACGACCTCGGCCGGCTGACCACGAGGGGCGACGCGATCGACGCCGTGACGGAGGCCAACCTGTCGCCCGTCATCACGGCGCTGAAGGCCCAGCTCACCAACGCCCAGCAGGCCGAGACCGAGGCGCGCCTGACCTACGGGGCGCGCCACCCCGCCATGGCGGCCGCCACCGTCCAGGTGCAGGCGGTGCGCCAGCACCTCGCCGTCGAGGTCGCCCGCCTCGCCCGCACGGCCCAGAGCGACCTCGATCGCGTCCGGCTGAGCGAGAAGGCGCTGGTGCAGCGGCTCGACGCGCTGAAGCGCCAGAACGCCGACGCCAACGACAGCCTCGTCCGCCTCCGCGAGCTGGAGCGCGAGGCCACGTCGGACCGCGCCGTCTACGAGGCCTATCTCAACCGGTCGAAGGACCTCCAGGAGCGCGAGACGGTCGAGACCGTCAACGCGCGGGTGTTGAGCCCCGCGGTGGCGCCGATCTCGACGAGCAATCCGTCTCGCCTGCTGCTCGCGCTCGGCGGCCTCGCCGCCGGGGCGCTGGTCGGGACGGGCGGCGGGCTGGTCCGCGAGCAGTTCGACCGGACGATCCGGTCGCGCCGCCAGATCGAGATGGAGACGCGCGCCCCGATAGTCGCGCGGCTGTCCGACGGGCTCGGCCTCGACGATTCCGCGCTGTGGAGCCTGCGGGACCGGCTCGTGCTCGACGGTGCCGCCTGGCCGACCCGGATCGTGGCGGTGGTGGGCCTCGGCCTGAAGGCCGGTCGCGGCATGCTGGCCCACGACCTCGTGCGCGCCACGGAATCGGACGGGCGCGGTGCGCTGCTCATCGACGCCGAGGACGAGCGCGGCGAGCTGTCGAACCTCCTCGACGCCGGGAACCGTCGCGGGCTGACCGACCTGGTCGGGGCGCCGCTCGGCGCGCAACGCGGCGACCTGCTGCGCCTCATCGGGGGCGCCCGCTTCCTGCCGGTCGGCCAGGCCGCCTCGGGCATCGCGGGGCGAAGCCAGGAGCTCCGGATCCTGCTCGACGGGCTGGCGCGCGACAACAAGTTCATCGTGATCTATGGCGGGGCGGCGGGGGGAACGGCGCGGCTGCGGACCCTGGCGGCCGTGGCCGACGACATCCTGCTGGTGGTGGAGGGGGGACGGGCCTCCGTGCCCGAGCTTCGCTCGGCGCTCGACGCGCTCGGTCCGGAGGAGCGGCGGCTGCGCGGCATCGTCTTGACCGGCGTCGTCGAGGACGTCTGACGGGCGGAGCCGCGAGAAGGCCGCATGGAGATCGTTCTCGTGGTCGCGGCCTCGGCGCCGCCCTTCCGTTGGCAGGCCGATGTGGCGCGACGCCTCGCGCTGCTCGGCCATGACGTCCGATGGGAGGCCGTCGCCGGCCCGCCCGCCTGGCCGGCCGCCGTGCATCTCGTGCTCGACCTGGAACGGCTCGTCTATCGCCGCCGTGCCGGCCCGCGGCCGTCGGACCGGATCCCGGTCCCCGGCCTCACCGCGCGTCCGGCCGCGTCCGGCATCGTCCTCGACCTGTCGGGGCGCGAGTCCGGCGGACCCGCCGACCTGCGCCTCTTCTACGACGGTTGCCCGGACCCCGCCGCCGCCGTGGCGGCGCTGATCGACCGGCGGCCGGTGCGGCTCGACGTCGTCCGGACCGGCCGGACGATCGCGACGGGCCGGCCGGGCAACGAGGAGCCGTCCCTCATCTCCGCCGGCCTCGACGCGGTCTTCGCCCGCGCCGCCGACCTCTGTTGCGCCGCGGTCGCGTGGATCGCGTCGGCGGGCGCGGCGGCGGAGAGGACCGAGTTCGACGCACCGTCGGCTTCGGCGGCGCGGAGCCTGGGGCCGGCCGGAGCCCGTGCGGTCGGGTTCTCGGTCCGGTCGCTCGCCGGCAAGATCGGCGGCCTCCTCGAGCGCCGCCTCACCCGTCCCGAAACCTGGCACGTCGGCCTGCGGCGCAGGGGCATGCGGGACATCATCGACGAAGGCCGCGTCGCCGCGGAGGGCTTCGTCTGGCTGCGTCCCGACGCCTCCCGCTACTACGCCGACCCGTTCCTCGTCACCCGCGAGGGCCGGACCTGGCTGTTCGTCGAGGATTATTCCTACGCGGCCGCCAAGGGCGTGATCTCCGTCTGCGAAGTCTCGCCCGACGGGCGGCCCGGTCCGCCTCGCGTCGTGCTCGAGGAGCCCTTCCACCTCTCCTATCCGCTGGTCTTCGTCGAGAACGGGGCGGTCTGGATGATCCCGGAGACCCACGCCGCCGGGGAAGTGGTGCTCTATCGCGCCACGGACTTCCCGTGGCGCTGGCGGCGCGAGCGGGTCCTCATCGCCGGGGCGGCGCTGTCCGACGCCACGCCGGTCCACCACGAGGGCAGGCTCTGGATCTTCGCCACCGAGATCGGCCTCCCGGGTGGCTCGTCATCGGATGCGTTGTCCCTGTTCCACGCGCCCGACCTCTTCGGCGACGTCGCCCCCCATCCCCTCAACCCCGTGCTGGTCGACGCCCGTTCGGCGCGCCCCGGCGGCCGCATGGCCCGGCGCGGCGGACGCCTGTTGCGCATCGCCCAGGACTGCCGGGCGGGGTACGGCCGAGCCGCCGTCCTCGCCTCGGTCGACCGCCTGGACCTCGGCGGCTATCGCCAGACCCTCGTGGCCGAGTTCCACGCGCCCCGGGCCTGGGGAGCCTCGGGCCTCCACACGATCGAGACGGGGGCGGATTACGAGGCGATCGACATCCTGGCGGCCGCGCCGCCGCCGGACGCCTGAGCGGTATCCACGGCCGCCGGTCGCCGCGCCCGCGCGTCCTGTCGGGCGATGCCGCGCCGCGTCCCGGGCCTGTGCCGGGGCGGCACGGCCCGGACAGGCATCAACGGGCCGCCACCGCCGATCCGTCGCATTTGAGCGATTTCGCCGCCCCTTTGTTTCAGCCCGGGACGGCACAACGCGGCGTCGGCCTTGCAGCCGCGTCGAAACGGCGGGCTCGCGTGCCTCGCCCAGTGTCGGGGGTCAATGATGAGGATCAGCGTTTTCGGGCTCGGTTACGTCGGCTGCGTCACGGCCGCCTGTCTGGCGGATCTCGACCACGAACTCGTCGGCGTCGACAGCAACGCCAGCAAGCGGGAGCTCTTCGGCAGCGGGCAGTCCCCCGTCGTCGAGCCGGGCCTGACGGAGCTCATCCGCAAGGGCCAGAGCCGCGGCCGCCTGTCGGTCGCGGCCGAGACCGCCGATGCCGTCCAGTCCACGGAAGCGTCGCTGATCTGCGTCGGCACGCCGGGCCGGCGCAACGGCAGCGTCAACACCGACATCCTCCGCCAGGTGACCGAAGAGGTCGGCGCCGCCATCGGGCGCAAGAACGACGACCACCTCGTCATCGTGCGCTCCACCACGGCCCCGGGCACGATGAGTGAGATCATCATCCCGACCCTCGAGAAGGCTTCGGGGCGGCGCATCGGCGCCGGGCTCGACATCGCCTACAATCCGGAGTTCCTGCGCGAGGGGACCGCGATCGACGACTTCTACGCGCCGCCCAAGACCGTGGTGGGCTCGCTCACCGCCGACGCGGGCGACAGGGTGGCGGGCCTCTACGAGCGCTTCAGCGCCCCGATGTTCCGCGTGTCGCTCCGCGCCGCCGAGATGACGAAATACGTCGACAACGTGTGGCACGCGCTCAAGATCGGCTTCGCCAACGAGATCGGCAACATCTGCATGTCCTGCGACGTCGATGTCGACGAGGTGATCGAGGCCTTCCTCAGCGACACCAAGCTCAACATCTCAAAGGCCTATCTCCGGCCGGGGTTCGCCTTCGGCGGCTCCTGCCTGCCCAAGGAGACCCGTGCCCTGATGCATCTCGCCAAGGTGCACGACGTGAGCCTGCCGATCGTCGGCAGCATCCTCGCCAGCAACACGACCCAGATCGACCGGGCGCTCGCCAAGGTCGCCTCCTTCGGCCGCAAGCGCGTCTCGGTGCTGGGATTCAGCTTCAAGGCCGGCACCGACGACCTGCGCGAGAGCCCGCAGGTCGAACTCGTGGAGCGCCTGATCGGCAAGGGCTACGACGTGCGCCTCTACGACGCCAACGTGCGCCTCGCCGCGCTGACCGGCGGCAACAAGGCCTACATCTATGACGTGCTGCCGCATGTCGGGTCGCTGATGGTCGACACGATGGAAGAGGCGCTGGACCACGGCGACCTCGTGATCGTCGGCAACGGCGCCCCCGAATTCGCCGGGATCGGCCCGGCCCTGCGCGTCGACCAGCAGGTGCTCGACCTCGCCCGCATCCGTGCGCTCGAAGGGCTCGGCGAGCGCTACGCCGGCATCAACTGGTAGGCGCCGGCGCGCGCTCCCGGGCGTTCGGCGTCTGTCCGCGACAGCAGGACAGGCGCCAGAGCTGCTGCCGCTCGCCTTGGCCCGCGGCCTCAGCTCGAGCTCTTCGTCTCGACGAGCATCTTCACGCGATCAGGTGACGCCACCTGATCGCGATCTGACAGACGCTACCGGGCGCGGCGCCGCGGGACGTCCTCGACGGCGGGCGCGCCGGTGAGGCAGGCGACCGCCGATTGGGTGAGGGTGAACCGGGGCGGCGCGAAGATCTGGTCGTCGTCGAGGCTCTCGCGCGTCAGCATGCCGAGGTGGACGAGCTTCTCGGCCACGTCGCGCATCCGCCGCACCGGGAAGAAGCCCGGGTAGGTCGGGGTCCATTCGTCGGCGTCGAGTTCGAGGGGCACGAGGTCGCGGCCCGACACGAACACATAGGCGAGCAGCTTGTCGGGCAGGGTCGTGGCCGACAGGAAGCGCGTGGCGAGCTGCGCCCGCCGCGAGGCGAAACCGCGCGCCGTCGCGGCGACCTCGTCCCAGCCGGTCCGGCTGTCGATGTCGAAGCCGGCGTCCGCCAGCCGGCCCCAGCGGCCCGCCACGTCGACCATGGGGAGGGTGAACAGGTTGCCCTCGACGCGCAGGGTCGCCAGCTCGTCGAGCCGCACCTCCTCGGTGACCAGCACGACATCCGGGTTGCCGGGGCGGGACAGGTCGAAGGCGCGGCCGAGCCGCAGGGCCCAGTCACGGCCGGGCTCGCCGGCGAAGCGGGCCCGCGGGCGGCGCTCGAAGCCGCAGGCGTGCCAGACCGCCAGCACCTCGCGGTCGGCGGCGGCGCGGCGCAGCTCGGACAAGCAGGTTTCAACGGTGTCGATGAAGGCCGGCAGGTTCAGCGGCTTCTGAACGATGGCGTCGAAGACGATGCCCTCGGCGTCGCGCAGCTCCATCCCGGCGGGGTCGGCCGTCACCCCGATGAAGCGCGTGTCGGCCGCGGGTCCGCCGTCCTGGCAGATGCGCCGGGCCGCCGTGGCGCCGTCGATCAGCGGCAGGTGATAGTCGAGGATCGCCACGTCGAAGCGCTTGCGCCGCAGCGACGCTAGAGCGCCGACGCCGTCGGCCGCGACCGTCACGGCATGACCGCGGTCGGACAGGACATGGGCCATGATGTCGAGCGCGATCTCGTCGTCGTCGGCGATGAGGATCTGCGCTGGCATGACCGATGGGCCTCCTTGGCTCTGGCCCCGACCTTGGCACGAGGATGGTAAATTCTTTCCTGTCAGCGCTCTCCGGGCGAGCCGTCCAGGGCCAGGATCGCGGCCGCCTCGGCCAGGACGGCCCGGATGCGGGCCGGGACGGCGGGGCTGGTGCAGACGAACGTGGGGCTCGGATGCGGCATCGCCAGGACCGGGAGGCCGGGCCGCACGGCCGCCAGCACGGGGCCGGCTCTCGCGGCGACCCGCCCGGCCAGCACCGCCACGCGGAGGCGGGGCAGCAGCGCCAGGAACCCCGGCAGATCCTCGAGGCCCGCCGCGATCTCGCCGCGCCGCGGCGCCCGGTTGCGGGCGCCCGCCCGGTGGATCACCTGGGGGACGGCGTTCCAGATCACGGTGTCGCGCCGCGCGAGGCCGGCCTCGCCGCCGAAACGCCGGATGTTGGCGGCCGTGCCGGTCGGGTTGTCGCGGGACACGAAGCGCAGCGGCGCCGCACCGGGCCCCGGCGTCTCGAGCAGCAACAGGAGCCGCGCCGCCGTGCCGCCGTCGAAAGGATCGACGTCCGGCACCGCGCCGTGGCGCGCCCGCAGAGCCGCCACGTAGCGGTTCAGAGGATGCATGTGCGGGGCGTCGCGGGCCGTGGCCCGCTCTGCCAGCACGGCCGCCTCCGCCAGGGTGCCTGCCGTCTCGGGCGACGCCGGCACGGCGCGGCGTTGCTCAGGCGTCGGCGTCGGCACCCCGGACGTAGGGCTCGACGATGCCGCGCAGCTTGATGGTCATCGGCCGGCCGAAGCGGTCCTTGGCGGTGCCGGCCGCGACTTTGATCCACCCTTCGCTGATGCAATATTCCTCGACGTTGGTCTTCTCCTTGCCGTCGAAGCGGATGCCGACGTCGTGCGACAGGGTCGCCTCGTCGTAGTGCGGGCTGTCGGGGTCGACAGACAAACGGTCGGGGAATGCAACGGTCAAGGTCGAGGTCCTCATCGAGCGGCGTGGGGCTGTTTAGCCGCCCGACGCGCCGACATCCAGCCGTTCCCGACCCGGAGGGCGGACGGTGGTGGGCGACGGGGTGGCTTGGGGGCTCGTCATGGGGGAGACCTCGGCCATCTCGGCTCACGCCATGGGCGGAGCCGAGATGGCCGCCTCGACGAGGACAGCGGGGACGGGCGCGGCTTTGCGTTCGACCGGCGCAGGGGCAACGCTGGTCGCCACTACAATGGGTACTCCGCATGGCGCCGGGCAACTCAAGGCAGTCCCTCCACCTCAAGCCTCAGTGTGACTTCTTCTTACCGTCTGGTAAGGTTGGAATCGGAGGAGCCACCATGTCGAACGTCGAAAAGCGCACAGTCAGCCTACCCCATGAGCATGCGGCGTTCATCGACGCCAAGGTTGCATCGGGAGCCTTCGCCTCAGCCAGCGAGGTCGTGCGGGCCGGGCTCCGGGCTTTGCAGGACCGCGACGCGGCGGTCGAGCGGTGGCTGAACACTGAGGTCGCCGCCGCCTATGACGAACACAAGGCCGATCCCTCGAAGGCGGTGCCGGCCGAACAGGTGATGGAGCGCCTTCGCGCCCGGGCGGCGGAGCGGCAGCAAAGCACCACGAAGGAATGACGCACCGCGTCGTCTTCTCAGAGCGTGCGGAGCGGCAACTCGATACCCTCTATGCTGTGGTGGAACAGGGCTCGGGAAGCGTCCGAGCCGAAGGATTCACCGGCGGGATCGTGGCGTTCTGCCTGGGTCTGTCGCTTTTTCCCGAGCGCGGAACGCGCCGGGACGATCTGCGTCCTGGCCTCCATGGCCTGGGGTATCGTCGCCGCGTCTCCATAGCATTCACGGTTGAGCCGGGCGTCGTGGTGATCGTCGGCATCTACTACGGTGGCCAGGACTACGAGGCGGCGTTCCGCGGGCCGCCGGGGACGGAATGAGTCACAGACAAGCCCAACCATCAGCTGTGGCTCATGCGCTTTTCGGATGACTGGGTTCGGGTGAGATGTGACCGGGCGCCATCGCGCCAATCAGCCGGACGCTGCCCCACGCGTCGTCGAGCGGGATCATCCCGGCGAAGCCGTGGTTTGACCCGTCGGCCGACCGGCCCGCCGCTCGCTCGATATCAGCCCTCCTTCGCGGCCCGCTTCAGCGCGTAGAGGGCTTCGAGCGCGGCCTTGGGGGTCAGGTCGTCGGGGTCGATCCCGGCGAGGGTCTCGCGCAGGGCGTCGCGCGGCGGCGGGGCGGGTGCCGGCGGCGGGGCCGCGTCGACGTGGGCGAAGAGCGGCAGGTCGCCGAGCAGCCGCTCGACCGGCGAGGAGCGCGCGCCCCTCTCGAGTTCCGTCAGGATCGTGCGGGCGCGCGCGACCGCGGAGGCCGGCAGGCCCGCGAGCTTCGCCACCTGGATGCCGTAGGACCGGTCGGCGGCGCCCGGCACCACCTCGTGCAGGAACACCACGTCGCCCTGCCAGTCCGTCACCCGCATGGTGAGGTTGGTCAATCGCGGCAGCGTCTTCCTGAGCTGGGTCAGCTCGTGGAAGTGGGTGGCGAAGAGGCCCCGCGCGCGATTGCGGTCGTGGAGGTGCTCCATGGCCGCCCAGGCGATGGAGAGGCCGTCGAACGTGGCGGTGCCGCGCCCGATCTCGTCCAGGATGACGAGCGAGCGCCCGGTCGCCTGGTTCAGGATCGCGGCGGTCTCCACCATCTCGACCATGAAGGTCGAGCGGCCCCGCGCGAGGTCGTCGGCGGCGCCGACGCGCGAGAACAGCCGGTCGACGACCCCGATGTGAGCCTCGGCGGCCGGCACGAAGGAGCCCGCCTGGGCCAGGATGGCGATGAGGGCGTTCTGGCGCAGAAAGGTCGACTTGCCCGCCATGTTGGGCCCGGTGACGACCGCGATGCGCCCGCCAGTCGCCTTGGCGCGGGCCGGCCCCTCCGTGCCCGACAGGTCGCAGCCGTTGGCGACGAAGTCGGCGCCCTTCGCCTTCAGCGCCGCCTCGACGACGGGGTGCCGCCCGCCCGCGATGCGGAAGGCGAGCGAGCGGTCGACGAGAGGGCGCACCCAGCCGCGCGCCTCGGCCACCTCGCCGAGCGCGAAGGCGACGTCGATGGTCGCCAACGCGTCGGCCGCCGCCCGGATCGCCGCGGCCTCGGCGGCGGCGGCGGCCACGAGTTCGTCGTAGAGCCGGCGCTCGATGGCGAGCGCCCGGTCGGCCGCCGAGGCGATCCGCGCCTCGAGTTCCGCCAGTTCCACCGTCGAGAACCGCATCGCGCCCGCCATGGTCTGGCGGTGGACGAACAGCGCGTCGTGGGGTGGGCGGCGGAAAGCCTCGCCGACGAGCGCCGTCACCTCGATGTAGAAGCCGAGGAAGTTGTTGTGCTTGATCTTGAGGCTGCGCACCTCCGTGTGGTCGGCGTAGCGGGCCTGCAGGGCCGCCATCACCCTGCGGGTGTCGTCGCGCAACTCTCGCGCGTCGTCGAGCGCGAGGTCGTGGCCGGCGCGGATGAAGCCGCCGTCGCGGGCCGAGAGCGGCAGGTCCACGGCGAGGGCCGCGCCGAGCAGGATGGCGAGGCCGGCGTCGATCCGCCCGGCGGCGGCGGCCGCCGCGGCGAGGTCGGCCGGCAGCTCCGTCTCTTCGAGCAGGCGCTGCGAGAGCGCGGAGGCGGCGGCGAGCCCGTCGCGCAGCCCCGCGAGGTCCCGCGGGCCGCCGCGCCCGAGGGACAGGCGCGACAGCGCGCGGGCCATGTCGGGCGCGCGCTTGAGGACGCCGCGGACCTCGGCGCGCCGGCGCCGGTCGGCGGCCGCGAAGCCCACGGCGTCGAGCCGTGCCGCGATCCGCACCGGGTCGGTCAGCGGCCCGGCGAGCCATTCGGCGAGGAGCCGCGAGCCCGCCGGCGTCGCGGTGGCGTCGACGGCGTGGAGGAGCGAGCCCTGGCGGTCGCCGCCGAGCGTGCGGGTCATCTCGAGGTTCGTGCGCGTCGCGGCGTCGATCTCGACCGCGAGGCCCCGTTCGCTCCGCGCCGGCGGCTGCAGGGCGGGGCGCGCGTCGATCTGGGTGCGGGCCACATAGGCGATCGCGGTCGCGGCGGCGGCGAGTTCCGCCCGCGTGAAGGTCCCGAACCCGTCGAGGGTCGAGACGCCGTACCATTCGGCGATGCGCCGCTCGGCCGCGACGGGGTCCGCCGCCTCGCGCGCCACGCGCGTCACGGCGCCCGGCGCCTCCTCGAGCAGGGCGCGCAGGCCGGGCTCGTCGAAGACGTCCGGCACGACGGTCTCGCGCGGCTCGATGCGGGCGAGGTGGGCCGCGAGCGCGTCCTCGGGCACCTCCGCC
The DNA here is from genome assembly GCA_965214345.1 of Lichenihabitans sp. Classification (GTDB taxonomy): domain Bacteria; phylum Pseudomonadota; class Alphaproteobacteria; order Rhizobiales; family Beijerinckiaceae; genus Lichenihabitans. The sequence goes on from CBDCBJ010000007.1 coordinate 328,753, forward strand.
ACGGTGAAGCGGCCGGTGGAGATGTCGACCGCCGCGACGCCGTAGGTCCAGGCCTCGTCGTCGCGCCGCACGCGCGACAGGGCGGCGAGGAGGTTCGCGCGGCCGGGCTCGAGCAGCCGCTCCTCGGTGACCGTGCCCGGCGTGACGATGCGCACCACGGCGCGGCGCACGACCGACTTGTAGCCCCGCTTCTTCGCCTCCGCCGGGTCTTCGGTCTGCTCGCAGACCGCGACCGTGTGGCCGCGGGCGATGAGGGTGTGGAGGTAGTCGTCCGAGCGCTCGACCGGCACGCCGCACATCGCGATGTCCTCGCCCTCGTGCTTGCCGCGCTTGGTCAGCACGATGCCGAGGACGGAGGCCGCCACGACGGCGTCGTCGAGGAACAGCTCGTAGAAGTCGCCCATCCGGTAGAACAGGAGCGCGTCCGGGTGCTCCGCCTTGATGCCAAGATATTGCGCCATCATGGGCGTGACGCGGGCGTCCCGCTCGGCGGGGATGTCCCGCTCGGCGGGGAGGTCGCGCTCGGCGGGGGCGGCGGGCGCGCGATCTTCCCCGGATCCCGGTGCCGCCGCCGGATCGGTCGGGTTCGCGGCGTCGCGGTCGGTGAAACGGATGGCGGCCATGGCGCGATCATAGCCGAGCCCGGGGCCGGGCGCACCGCGGCGGCGGCCCCCGTCCACCGCTGGCGACGATGGTGGACACGCACGGACCGCGCTCACCGGTCTTCACTCGACGGTGAGCGTGAAGCGCTGTCTATGGCTCGGGAACGCGTTATCTCGGGTGAACCCGCACTTGGGCACTGGCTTCGAACCCGAACCGGCACGACCGCATTCCTCGTCTCAGACGGAGCAGAGAGGGTGTCATGCCGACGATATCGGCGTTCTTCGGCATATATGTCCGCATGTACCTGCGCGATCATGACCCGCCCCACTTCCATGCGGTCTACGGAGAGTATCGCGCCTTCATCGCCATCGCCGACGGGGAGGTGATACACGGCAGGCTTCCTGCCGTCGCGCGCCGTCTCGTTCGGGATTGGACGCTGCTGCATCGGCAGCAGCTGACTGACAACTGGAGCCGGGCACGTGCCGGCCTGCCTCTCGAACGGATTCCGGGTCTCGACAATGATTGACGTGATCGGCCTTTCTCGCCTCGGCCACTTCAAGCTCCGTGTGGAATTCTCGGACGGTTCTGCCGGGGATCACGATTTCGCCGGCATGGTGGCCGAGCCCGGGCCCATGCTCGAGCCGCTTCGCGATCCGTCGTACTTCGGCCGCGTGTTCATCGATTTCGGCGCGCCGACTTGGCCCAACGGCTTCGACGTCGCGCCCGAATGGCTTCGCCGCGAGATGGCGGCCGCGGGTGAACTCGTCCGCTCGGACGCGGCAGAGTGATTCCATCGCGCCCGTTCCCGGTCTAAGCAGGATGGCGTGGGTTGGCCCACGCCATCCTGCCGCTTTCAGCTCGGAAACTGAGCGGGATTGTGTTGGTGAACCAACACAATCCCGCTTAGGCTGCCGGTATGGAACAGGACAAGCCGCGCCAGCACCACGACATCGGTGGCGTCCCCGCCTTCATGTGCCGGGAGGTCGACACCGAGCCGCACGCCCTCACGGACTTCGACCGCGAGGTCGACGCCCTGCGCCAGATCCTCGGCGCCAAGCGCGTCATGTCGGTCGACGCGCTGCGCCGCGGCATCGAGGCCATCCCGGAGGCCGACTACCATCGCCTCTCCTACTACCAGCGCTGGATCCGCTCCATCGCCGACGACCTGCTGCGCAGCGGCACGATCTCGGCCGACGAACTCCGGGCCGCCCTGGAGCGGGCGTGAGCGACGGCTTCGCCCCGGGCGCGCCCGTGCGGGTGCGCGACGCCTGGCCCGAGCGGGCCGGCCCCGTCCACATCCGCACGCCGCATTACCTGCGCGGGGTCGCGGGATGCGTGGTGCGCCGGCTCGGCGCCTTTCCGAACCCCGAGGACCTCGCCTTCGGCCGGCCGGCCGCCACCGTGCCGCTCTACCACGTGGCCTTCGACCCGGCGGCCATCTGGCCGGGGGCGGCGCGCGACGGCGACGTGCTCGTCGAGATCTTCGAACATTGGCTGGAGCCCCGCCCGTGAGCCTCGATCCCCACCCTCCATCGGGCCTCGTCGAGGCCGACAGCGCGCGGCTGCTCGGCGCGGTCCGCCTGCTGCTGGCCGAGAAGGGCATCGCCACGCCCGACGAGATCGCCGAGCGCATCGCCGTGACGGACCGGGCCTCGCCCCGGCTCGGCGCCGCCCTCGTGGCGCGCGCCTGGTGCGACCCCGCCTTTCGATCGCTCATACTCGAGGACGGGGCCGCCGCAGCCGAGACGCTGGGGATCGCCATGCGGGGCCTGCCGCCGCTCGGCGTGCTCGAGAACACCGCCGCGCTGCACCACCTCGTGGTCTGCACGCTCTGCTCCTGCTACCCGCGCGCCGTGCTGGGCTACCCGCCCTTCTGGTTCAAATCCGCCGCCTACCGCGCCCGCGCGGTGCGCGACCCGCACGGGCTCCTGGCCGAGTGGCGCACGGTGCTGCCCGAGGGGCAGCGCATCCGCGTGGTGGATTCCACCGCCGACTATCGCTGGATGGTGTTGCCGCGCCGCCCCGACGGCACCGAGGGCTGGAGCGAGGAGCGCCTCGCCACCCTGCTCGACGAGGGCGACCTCATCGGCGTGACGGTGCCGACCGCGGCCCCGAGGGTGCGGTGACGGCCGACGGCGCCGCGGCGCCCGGCGACGCGGCGCCCCGGGGCGACCTGATGGTCCGCACCATCGCCATGCCGGCCGACACCAACGCCAACGGCGACATCTTCGGCGGCTGGGTGATGGCGCAGATGGACATCGCGGGCGGCATCGCCGGGGTCGACCGCGCGCGCGGCCGGGTCGTCACGGTGGCGGTGGACGGCATGACGTTCATCCGCCCCGTCAAGGTCGGCGACGTGCTCTGCGTCTACACCACGATCGAGCGGGTCGGGCGGACCTCGATCCGCATCGGCGTCGAGGCCTGGGCGCGGCGCTTCCGCACGCAGTCGAGCGACAAGGTGACAGCCGCGACGTTCACCTTCGTGGCGATCGACGACGCCGGCAAGCCGCGGCCGGTGTCCGAGGGCTGAGCCGGGTCAACCCGCCTTCAGCGGGCTCGCCACCGACCAGACGTGGCCGAAAGGGTCCCGCAGCTGGCCGTAGCGGTCGCCCCAGAACTGGTCGGCGATCGGGTGCTCGACGGTGGCCCCGGCCGCGACCGCGCGCGCCCAGGCGGCGTCGGCGTCCGGCACCGCGAGATGGACCATGACGCCGCCCGGCGGCTCGGCCGCGCGCCCGGTCCACTCGGGGAACACGTCGGCCAGCATGATCCAGCCGCCGTTGACCTTCATGCTGGCCTGCATCAGGCGTTTGCCGTCCTGGGCCGGGTTGCGCTCGACCTCCACGGCCCCGAAAGCCGTCGCGTAGAACGTCAGGGCTTCCGTGCCGCGGCCGTCGCGGATGGCGAGGAAAGGCACGACGCCGTTCCGCGGCCTCTCGGGAGTCGTCATGCTGTCCTCCTCGGCACGGCCACTAGCCTGCGACGACGTGAGGCCGGCGCCGCGGATCGGTCAAGAGATTTCCTGGATCAGCTTGCGCACCAGGGCGCGGCCGAAGCTGTCGAAATCCTCCGCCACGGCGACGAAGCTGTTCATCCCGCCGGCGACGTTCTGGCGGTAATAGGCCTGGAGCCCGCCCGGCGGGTGGGTGTGGGCCACGAGGTAGGCGGGGCCCGTCATGTCGCTCAGGATCACGATGCCGTTGATCGTACTGACGCCGTGGGCCAGCGCGGCGTCGCGCGCGCCCTGGATGTCGCTGCCGCCGTTGCTGTCGCCGTCGCCCGACACGTCGATGATGCGCCGCTCGGTCGTGTAGGGCGCCTCGGCGAACAGGGCGGACGAGAAGTCCAGCGCCGAGCCGATGGCGGTCCGGTCCGAAAAGGACCGCGGGGCCGCCGCCACGGCGGCGCCGAAGGCCCGGGCCTCGGCCTCGCCGCCCACCGCCGTCCACGGGATGACGAGCTTCTGCGAGCCGGACCCCGCCCATTCCACGAACGCCACGGCGATCCGCCGATGCGGGCCGGCCGCGATGGCGCGCAGGACGTCGGGGTCCGACATGGCGGCGGCGTAGCCCTTGCGCTGCAGCTCGTATTTCGCGTCGGTGATCGAGTGCGACACGTCGGCCGCCAGCACCAGCATGACATCGACGACCGGCGCCTCGGCGGGCCGCGCCGGACCGGCCGAGACCGCGAAGAGGACGAAGAGCGCCGCACCTGACCGCCGCATGGCCGCCTCCGAGATCCCGACAAGCAGCAGAGGACGGCGCGGGCGCGGCGTCAACCTGGGTGAGGCGGGATCGACGACGGCAGCCGCGTCGTCACAGCCACGAGCGCATGACGACCTCTCCCCGCCGGTCGACCCCCATCGGCTGCCAACCTTTCGACCTGTAGAACCCTTCCGCTTTGGTGCCGGCGCCCGTCGAGAGAAAGGCCTGCCTGTGCCCGGCGTCTCTCAACCGTGACAGGACGGCCGCCAGCAGCGCCGTCCCATGCCCCCGACCCTGGGCCTCGTCGATGACGAACAGCGCCCAGACATAGCCGGTCTGGTGGTCCGCGCAGGCGAAGCCCTGCAGCTGTGCGTCGTCTTCGGAGACGAGGAAGATCGCATGGTCCATGTACCATGCGACCTCCGCATCCGGGACGCGGCCCGGGTCGATCAGACGGTTCTCGGCCGTCCCGTGCCGCACATCGTGGATGCGGGGCAGGTCGGCTCGGACCGCAGGGCGTAATCGCATGTGGTCATGTCCTGGGCTGCTGGATGGATCGGCCCTGGCCGGTCGGCCGTACAGGATCTGCGGCGTGGATGCCGTCGAAGAGCTCAGATCGTCCTCCGCCGCCCGAGAAAACCGATCTACCAGTTCCTGACCGCCTCTTTTCAAGGTGCTGCAAGATGAGACTTTCGGAACGAGCCGAACTGCCTGTGCCACCGGACGCTTGAGCGGCACCTTCATCTGCTCCATAACGACGACATGACCAGGGACTCGATCATCGAGAAGCTGAAGAGTGCCGAGGTGGCACTGCGGGCGCGCGGCGTCGATCACGCTGCGCTGTTCGGATCGGTCGCACGCGGCGAAGCTGGCCCGGCGAGCGATATCGACATCATGGTGGATATCGCGCCCGACGCCGAACTGGACATGTTCGCCTATGTCGGGATCGTCCACATGATCGAGGATCTGTTTGCCGGCCCGGTGGACGTGTCCGACCGTGCAGCCCTCAAGTCCTTCGTCCGCCCAGGTGCGGAGCGCGATGCCGTCTATGCGTTTTGACGCCAGGACTCGCGACGCTCTTCTCGACATCCGTGAGAACATCATCCTTGCCCGTGCGTTCGTGTCGGGCCTGACGTTCGAGACGTTCAAAGAGTCGCGGCTGCATCTCTACGCCGTCGTGAGGGCGATCGAGATCATATCCGAGGCGAGCAAGCGCCTTCCCGACGAGTTGCGCGACCAATATCCCGGCCTTCCCTGGCGCGCGATCCGCGACACTGGAAACGTCTATCGCCATGAGTACGACAATGTAGCCGAAGACAGGGTGTGGCGCACCGTACAGGTCGCCTTGCTGCCTCTGCTCGACATCGTTTCACAGGAGATCGAGGCAGAACACAGATGATGATCTATGGCTACGCCCGCGTCAGTGATCCGCTCCACTGAAGTGGTCCGCCCTGAGACATGGCTTGGGTAATTGCTCACGGGGTCGACATGCCGTTCAAGCTGGCAGGCTGATCGTCTCGCCTTTCAGCGTGAGGCGGATGGCGTCGATGGCGCGGACGGCGCGTCGTCGTGCGGTCTCGATGACGGACCTGGTGTCGGCGTAGAGATGAGCGCCCCACTCCTGGCGAAAGCCGTTGGTGATCTTGCGGTAGACCGCGCAGGGTCGCAGCGCGCGCTCCGACCCGTTGTTCGTGGCCTCCAGATCCCGGTTCTGGACGAAGACGAAGAGCTGGGCTCGGACCTTGAGGATCATGCGTTTGAGCTTGATCCCGGCGGGATGGGTAGGATCGAGCGCCATGATGCGGTCGAGGCGACGCTCCAGGTCGGCCTCGTAGGTTTTCAGGGTTGCGGTCTTGAGGTCTGCCCGCCGCCGCCCGATCGCGCAGGCCCGTTCGAGCAGGTCTTTCAGGCTGGGGCCCAGCACCGCGTCGCCGGCCTCGACGGCGTACTGGACGTCGCGGATCAGGTGCGCCAGGCAGACCTGATGCTCCTTCCTGGCCCATCCCGCCTGAGCGCCGAGGCGGTCCGAGGTCCAGAAGTCGGGGCGGTGATCGCCGAGGAAGGCCTCCACCACCGCCTTGGAGCGATGGGCGTCGGCGACGAAGACGGCGCTGTCGCCGTGATGGAACACCCACAGCCACCAGTTGGCGCGGCCGACCCGCACGCCGGTCTCGTCGGACGCGATCGCGGTGCCGGCGAGCAGGCGCGCCTTGATGAGCGACACCGCGGCCTTGAACGGCGCGGCGCCCGCCGACAGCATGTTGACGAGCGCGCCCTCGCTGATCGTCAGGCCGAACAGGTCGAGGAGCGCGTCGCGCAACCGCCCCAGCGGGATGCCCTGCACCGCGCGCAGATAGATCACGAAGGCGCGGATGTTGGCGCCGAACGGCGAGCCCGGTTCCAGACCTGCGGGCGCCTGCGCCTTGAAGCGCCTGGCGCAGCACGGGCATATGCCGCCATGCAGCGACACGCGCGTCACGTCGGGCTCGATCGTCGGGATCTCCACCCGGTCGTAGGTCTCGCAGGGGCTCTGCTCCGCCCCCGACACGTCGGCCCCGCAGGCCTGGCACGACAGTGCCAGCACGTCGTGGTGGCGGGTGGGGTTGGGATGCAGCAGGCGATGGGCGCCGGAGTGCGGCTTGCCCTTGCGCTTCGGAACCGAGGCCAGCGACGGCTTCTGCCCCTTCGACGGCGGCAGGCTCGAGTTGTCCGGCGTCTTCGTCGGCAGGCCGAGCTTGGCCTCCAACTCCGCGACACGCGCCGCCAAACGCGCGTTCTCGGCCATCAAGGCGGCATTCTGCGCCACCAGCACCTCGATCCGCTCCAACAGAGCGGCGATCAGGGCATCCTTGTCGGTGGGGGCGGCGGGCGTGTTCACGCCACCCTTGATTCACGTCCCAAGGCTGGAGTCGACCGAAAAATCCGACCTCTCCCGCCCGCCCGAACCCGCGTACCTGCCCAGGGGACCTGAGCAATTACTGGCTTGGAGCCCCGGAGGACGGACGAGATAAGAAACCTCACCCGCTCGCCACGTCCGACGATTCTGCGCTACCCCGCGGCCTCACGATCGCGCTCGTTTCGTCTCATGTGCGGGAACGGCGGCAACCAACTTTCGCGACGGAGGCTCCAGTTCTCGTAGGCCGGCACCAGCTGGTCGGGGGCGTCCAGCGATCCCAGGTGGACTTCGACCTCGTCCGCATTGCGCGCGAAGACGGACGAGCCGCATCTCGGACAGAAGTGCCGTCCCTTGAAGTCGCGTGTCTCGCCCTCGATCGTCACCGCATCGGCCCGGTATATGGCGGCCGCGTAGAAGAGGGCGCCGTGATGCTTGCGGCAGTCGAGGCAATGGCAGATGCCGACCCGGTCGGGCTGTCCCGAGGCCGCGATGCGGACGTCGCCACACAGGCACCCGCCGGTCACGCGCTGCATTCTGTGTCCCTCTCCGTCGCCCGCTGGGTGGACGTGGCTTCGTCCGGCCGCGACGGGCGCCGCCCGTGTCGCCCTGCAGCCGGGGTCGATGCGGGTGTCGTGCAGGACGTCGGGCCGGCCGCCCCGATCGAGCCAACCCTCACCCCGGGAACAGCCGCGCCTCCACGGCCTCCCAATCGCGCTCGACGTAGACGGCGCCCGCCTCGGCCAGCGCCTGGGCGTGGTGGGGCTCGATGTGGCTGCCGCCCGTGTAGCCGATGGCCCTCATGCCGGCCGCGATGGCGCCCGCGACGCCGAAGCGGGAGTCCTCGATGACGACGCAGCGCGAGGGCGCCACGCCCATGTTGGCGGCGGCGAACAGGAAGAGGTCGGGTTCCGGCTTCCCCCGCGCGACCTGGCTCGACGAGAAGATGCTCTCGCCGAAGAAGGGGGTGAGCCCCGTCAGCCGCAGCGAGTTGCGGATGCGGTCGGGGCCGGAGGAGGATGCCACGCATCGCGGCGTCTCGGGATGGCGGCGGAGGAAGTCGGCGAGGCCCGGCGTGGGCTTCAGCTCCGCCTCGAACCGGTCGCGCACCGCCGGCCAGATCCGGGCCGACACGTCGAGCGGGATGTCGTGGCCGGTCTCCTCGGACACCTTCAGCATGATGTCGGCCTGCTTCATCCCGAAGTAGCGCGCGATCATCTCGTAGGTGGCGGGCACGCCGGCCGCGTTGAGCACCGACACCAAGCCGCCGATCGACAGGATCTCGCTGTCGACCAGCACGCCGTCGCAGTCGAACACGATGAGGTCTGGGTGCATCTCGGCTCCTGGTCTTCGACGCGCCACCCCGAGGGCACGTTCGGCCGCAGGCTCGGCGGCGTGCAGGTGACCGGCCACCCCGGTCCCGCGCCGTGGCTCCGCCCCTATCGCAGGTTCGGGTGCGGCGGGGAAGCGGAGGGATCCCGGGCGGTTGCCTCGGCGGGGGCGCCCGTCTAAGCACGCCGGGGGCTCCGGGTCGCGTCATGCCGCCGCCGAGGAGGCCCGAGAGGCCGGGAGCCACGCCGGAACCGGCCCCGATCCGTCCCGACCGATGAGTGTCCCCCATGAAGGCCCGCGTCTCCGTCACGTTGAAGTCCGGCGTCCTCGACCCCCAGGGCAAGGCGATCGAAGGGGCGCTGCACTCGCTCGGCCACGGCGGCGTCGCGGGCGTCCGCCAGGGCAAGATCTTCGACATCGTCCTCGACGGCACCGACAGGGTGGAGGCCGAGGCGGAGCTGCGGGCCGTCTGCGAGGCGCTGCTGGCCAACACCGTCATCGAGGATTACGCCATCGCGCTCGAGGGGGACGCCGCGTGAAGGCGGCCGTCGTCGTCTTCCCCGGCGTCAACCGCGACCGCGACGTGGCGCGCGCCCTGAAGCGCGCCTCGGGGGCCGAGCCGGCCGCCGTCTGGCACACGGAGACGCGCCTCCCCGACGGCATCGACCTCGCGGTGCTGCCGGGCGGGTTCTCCTACGGCGACTACCTCCGCTGCGGCGCCATCGCGGCGCGCTCGCCCGTGATGGACGCGGTGCGGGCGCATGCGGCACGCGGGGGCAGGGTGCTGGCGATCTGCAACGGCTTCCAGGTCGCCTGCGAGGCCGGGCTGCTGCCCGGCGTCCTGATGCGCAACGCCGGCCTCCACTTCGTCTGCCGCCTGCAGCACCTGCGCGTCGAGCGGGCCGACACGGATTTCACGCGCGCCTATGCGGCCGGGCAGGTGATCGTCGTCCCGGTCGCCCACGGCGAGGGCAATTACGCCGCCGACGAGACCACGATCGAGCGGCTCGAGGGCGACGGGCGCGTCGCCTTCCGCTACTGCGGCCCGGAGGGCGCCCCGGGCCACGCCGCGAGCCCCAACGGGTCGCGCAACCACATCGCCGGCATCTATTCGGAACGCCTGAACGTGCTCGGCCTGATGCCCCATCCCGAGAACGCCATCGAGGCGCTGGCGGGGGGCGAGGGCGGCAAGGGCCTGTTCGACAGCCTCATGGGCTGACGGGCGCCCCAAGCCGGGCGGTCGCGCGGACCGACTTGCAGGGGCTGCAAGGGTCGCCTCGCGCGCGCCGGTCGGGGTCGATCCGCGCCGCGTCGCCGCCGGCCGGGCGGCCCGGCGCACGGGCGGCGTCTCGCCGACCCCTCCGAGACGGAATCGCGTGCGTCCCGAACGGGGTGCCGAGCGCGCCGCCGCGGCCCCATCGTCCGGCGGCGGCCCGGCCCGGCGGGGATCGCCGGGCGGCGGGGCCGCGCGCCCCGGCCGGAGACCCTGAATGACGTTGCGGTTCCCGCGCCGTCCGGGAATCGTCCATTAAGATTAAATCAATCCTGTTCGCCTAGTCTCCATCCTCGGGCGAAGGCCGTGGGTGCCCGGTCGAGAGATCGCGGTGCCGTCGAGCGAGAGGATGCGGGGCGTGGTGAAACGGAACAGCAGGGTGAAGATCGCCCCCGCGGAAGCACCGAAGGCGCTGACGCTCGACGAGACGCTCGATCTCAACGCCGCTCTGAACCTCCGCACGGCGCTGCTCGAGCGCCGTGGCTCCGACCTCGCCGTCGATGCCTCGGGCGTCGGTCACCTCGGCGCTCAATGCGCCCAGGTCCTCGTCTCCGCCGCCGCCACCTGGTCGGCCGACGGGCGCAGGCTCACCATCTCGGGCGCGTCCGAACCCTTCGGGCAGGGCGCCCGGCTTCTCGGCCTCCAGTCCATCCTCATTTCCGAAGGCGCCAGCGCATGACCAAGATGGTCCTCACGGTCGATGACAGCCGCACGATGCGCGACATGCTGCGGGTGGCCCTGTCCTCCGCCGGCTATTCCGTCATCCAGGCGGAGGATGGCCAGCACGGCCTCGAGGTGCTCGCCGGCGCCCAGCCCGACGTGATCATCACCGACATCAACATGCCGCGCCTCGACGGCTTCGGCTTCATCGAAGGCGTGCGCGGCGATGGCCGGATGCGGGCCGTGCCGATCCTCGTCCTGTCGACCGAGAGCGACATCGAGAAGAAGCAGCGGGCCCGTGCCGCCGGCGCCACCGGCTGGATCGTCAAGCCCTTCGACCCCGTGAAGCTCGTGGACGCCGTCCGCCGCGTCGCAGCCTGAACCGTCAGCCGCTCAGAATTTCGGGGGATCCCGCGTGGACGCTTTGGCCGAGATCAAGCAGACCTTCTTCCAGGAATGCGAAGAACAGCTCGTCGAACTCGAGTCGGGCCTGCTCGCCATCGAGGCGGGCGACCACGACGTCGAGGTCGTCAATGCGGTGTTCCGCGCCGTCCATTCGGTGAAGGGCGGGGCAGGGGCGTTCAACCTCACCGACCTCGTCCATTTCGCCCACACGTTCGAGAACGCGATGGACCTCGTGCGCGTCGGGCGCCTCGCCCCGTCGCCGCCGCTGGTCCGGGTCATGCTGCGCGCCGCCGACATCCTGGCCGACCTCGTGCGCGCCGCACGGGCCGACACGCCCCACGACGCGGCCCGCGCCGCCGCGGTCGCGGCGGAGCTGACGGCCTGCTGCGGCGACGCCGTGCCCAAGGGTTCGACGGCCCCCAAGATCGCCGTCCCCGCACAGGCCGCCGCGGCACCTCCCCCGCCGCCGGCCGAGGAGCCCTTCGAGTTCGTGCCGCTCGCGATCGACCTGTCGGACTTCGGTGACCTCGCCCCGCCCCCGGCGATGAACCGCTTCCGCATCGGCTTCCGCCCGCGGCCCGAACTCTACGCCAAGGGCAACGACACCGTCATCCTGATGCGTGAACTGGCCCTGCTCGGGACGACCGAGGCCACCTGCGACACGAGCGAACTGCCGGGGCTCGTCGAGCTCGACCCCGAGGGGGCCTATCTCGGCTGGACCGTGACGCTCGAGACCGAGCGGGACGAGGCCGCCGTGCGCGAAGTGTTCGACTTCGTCGAGTGGGACAGCACGCTGACCGTCGAGGCCCTGGTCGACGAGGCCCCGGCCTTCGACGAGCCGGTCGCCGAGGCGGAGTTCGTCTTCGAGGTCATCCCGCTGACCGAGCTTCCCGACCTCGGCGACGCCGACATCGCGCCCGAGGCGGCCGTCGCGGCCCCCAAGGCCGACGCCGTCGTGGTGCCGCTGCGCGCCCCCGCCAAGGCCGACGCGCACGACGGGCCCGCCGCCGCGCAGGGCGCTGCCCAGAGTTCCCCGACGATCCGCGTCGACCTCGACCGCGTGGACCGCCTGATCGACCTCGTGGGCGAGCTCGTGATCAACCAGGCGATGCTGGCCGAGCGGGTCAACGAGGCGGGCCTGGCCCGCATGTCCCAGGTCGCGGTCGGGCTCGACGAACTCGAACAGCTGACGCGCGAGATCCAGGACAGCGTCATGGCGATCCGCGCCCAGCCGGTGAAATCGGTGTTCCAGCGCATGCCGCGCCTCGCCCGCGAGGTCGCCATGCAGGTCGGCAAGAGCGTGCGCCTCGTCACCGACGGCGAGAACACGGAGGTCGACAAGACCGTGATCGAGCGGCTCTCCGACCCGCTCACCCACATGATCCGCAACGCCATCGACCATGGGCTCGAGAAGCCCGAGGTGCGGCGCGCCGCCGGCAAGCCCGAGGAGGGGCAGGTGCGCCTCTCGGCGCTGCACCGCTCGGGCCGCATCGTCATCGAGATCTCGGACGACGGCGCCGGCATCAACCGCGAGCGCGTGCGCGCCATCGCGATCGAGAAGGGGCTGATCCCGCCCGACAGCAAGCTCTCGGACGAGGAGACCGACAACCTCATCTTCCTGCCGGGCTTCTCCACGGCCGCCACCATCTCGGACATCTCGGGCCGCGGCGTCGGCATGGACGTGGTCAAGCGCTCCATCCAGGCGCTCGGCGGCCGCATCTCCATCTCGTCGGTGCCCGGCAAGGGCTCGACCTTCACGATGAGCCTGCCGCTGACGCTGGCGGTGCTCGACGGCATGGTGGTGACGGTGGCGGGCCACACTCTGGTCATCCCGCTGACCGCCATCGTCGAGATCCTGCTGCCCAAGGCCACGGAGGTCCACGGCTTCGGCGGCAGCGCCCGGGTGATCGGCGTGCGCAACGGCTTCATCCCGCTCGTCGACGTCGGCGAGGTGATGGGGTTCCGCGGCTCGCTCGACGACGCCCGCGCCGGCGTGGCGCTGCTGGTCGAGATCGAGGGCGGTGCACGGTCGGCGCTCCTCGTCGACGCCATCCAGGGCCAGCGCCAGGTCGTCATCAAGAGCCTGGAATCCAACTACGGCCATGTCCCCGGCATCGCCGCCGCCACGATCCTGGGCGACGGCCGCGTGGCCCTCATCCTCGACGTCGACACCGTGGCGGCCGCCGGCAGCCGCATCGGCGCCCCCGACCTCACCCTCGCACTCGCAGGCTGACTCCGATGAAAGAAGCTCAGAAGACCGATGGCGCGGCGTCGCGCGAACTGATCTCGTTCCTGATCGGAACCCAGGAATTCTGCGTCGACATCATGTCGGTGCGCGAGATCCGCGGCTGGACGCCCGCGACCCCGCTCCCCCATTCGCCCGGCTACGTGCGGGGCGTCATCAACCTGCGCGGCGCCGTGCTGTCGATCGTCGACCTCGCGGCCCGGCTGGGCTTCCCCCCGACCGAGCCCTCGGCCCGGGCCGTGATCATCGTGGCCCAGGTCGGCCAGCAGGTGGTGGGCCTCCTCGTCGACGCCGTGACGGGCATCCTCACCGTGACGGCCGACACCGTCCAGCCCACCCCCGACGTCGCCTCCGACATGGCGCGCAGCTTCGTCACCGGCGTTCTCGCCGTCGAGGGGCGCATGATCAGCCTGATCACGCTCGATCACGTGCTGCCCGCGGCAGAGCGACAGGCCGCATGAGCGCTGCCCTGAGTTCCCCCCGCCCTAAGGCCGACGCGTCGCGGGCGGACAGCATCGTCGAGGGGGAATTCATCTTCCGTACGGAGGATTTCCGCCGCATCGCCGCCATGCTGCACGCCGACGCGGGCATCTTCCTGCCCGAGGCGAAGTCGACCCTCGTCTATTCGCGCCTGGTGAAGCGGCTCCGGGTGCTCGGGATGGCGTCGTTCCGCGACTATTGTGCCTTCCTCGACGAGGCGGGCGGCGCCGACGAGCGCCAGCAGATGATGGCGGCGCTGACCACGAACGTGACCCGGTTCTTCCGCGAGCCGCACCATTTCGAACACCTGAAGACCAAGGTCCTGCCGCCGCTGCTCGACGCCGCCAAGCGCGGCGGGCGCGTGCGGATCTGGTCGGCGGGGTGCTCCAAGGGCCACGAACCCTATTCCATCGCCATGACGGTGCTGGGGCTGATGCCCGACGCCGCCGACCGCGACGTGAAGATCCTGGCGACCGATATCGACCCCAACGTGGTCGAGGAGGGCCGGGCGGGGCTCTACGACAAGGCCGCGCTCGAGGGCGTGCCGCCGGCCGAGTTCAAGCGCTTCATGCGTCCTGAGGGCAAGAGCGGCGTCTACTCGGTCTCGGACGAGATGCGTCGCCTCGTCTCCTTCCGCGAGCTGAACCTGATGGGCCAGTGGCCCATGGCGGGCAAGTTCGACATCATCTTCTGCCGCAACGTCGTGATCTACTTCGACGAGGCGACGCAGGCGAAGATCTGGGGCCGGTACTCGGGCGCGCTCGCCCGGGGCGGCACCCTGTGCATCGGACATTCCGAACGCCTGTCGGGCGAGGCGCAGTCGCGCTTCACGAACGTCGGCATCACCATCTACCGTCACGAGGGGGCGCGCAGCGCATGAGGAAAAGCCGCGTTCTCGTGGTCGACGATTCGGCCAGCATGCGCCAGCTCATCTCGGCCGTGCTCAACGGCGCGCCCGACCTCGAGGTCGTGGGCCATGCCGCCGACCCGATCGAGGCCCGCCAAGCCATCAAGGACCTGAGCCCGGACGTCCTCACGCTCGACGTCGAGATGCCCAACATGAACGGCATCGACTTCCTCGAGCGCTTGATGCGCCTGCGGCCGACGCCCGTCATCATGGTGTCGAGCCTCACCCCGCGGGGCGGCGAGGTCACCACCCGCGCGCTGGAGATCGGCGCCGTCGACTGCGTCACGAAGCCCTCGCTCGGCGATTCGAAGCCCTTCAGCGACCTGGCCGAGAAGGTCCGCATGGCGGCGGGCGTCAAGATGACCCCCGGCGGCCCGACGGCGTCGCGCGGCGTGGCCGCGAAGGCGCAGGCCGCCGTCGCCTACGCGTGGGACGGGCGGATCGTGGCGATCGGATCCTCCACCGGCGGCGTCGAGGCGCTGACCGCGGTGCTGACGGCGCTGCCGGAGGATTGCGCCCCCGTGGTAGTCACCCAGCACATGCCGCCGCTCTTCACCCGGAGCTTCGCCGAGCGGCTCGACAAGCTCTGCGTCGCCACCGTCGCCGAGGCGACCGACGGGGCACCCCTCCTGCCGGGCCGCATCTATATCGCGCCGGGGGGCTCCCAGCACCTCGAAGTCGTGTCGGGCTCGTCGCTGCGCAGCAGCGCCAACCCGCCGCGGTGCCGCCTGCGCGAGGCGCCGCCCGTCAACGGCCATTGCCCGTCGGTGGACGTGCTCTTCCGCTCGGTGGTGAAGGCCGCGGGCGCCGAGGCCGTCGGCGTGATCCTCACCGGCATGGGGCGCGACGGTGCCGAAGGGCTCCTGGCGATGCGCCAGGCCGGCGCCGCCACCCTGGGCCAGGATGCGGCAAGCTCGCTGATCTACGGTATGCCGAAGTCGGCGTTCGAGCTGGGAGCGGTGGAGCGGCAGTTGCCGCTGCGCAGGATCGGCGCCGAGATCGCGTCAATGACGAACAAACTCGACAGGACGTAAGACCATGCCGCTCGCCTCAGTCTTGAAGGTCATGATCGCCGACGACCAGCAGACGAGCCGTCTGCTGATCCGCTCGGCCCTCTCCGACATCGGCATCACCAACGTCGCCATGGCCAAGGACGGCGAGGAGGCGCTGCAGATGGTGATGAAGAGTCCCGTCCACCTCGTCGTCTCCGACTACCACATGCCGAAGATGAACGGCGTCGAGCTGCTGCGCGCCGTGCGGTCGCATGGGCCGACCCAGAAGAGCGCCTTCTTTCTCCTGACCGGCGTCGAGGACACGGAGTTCCTGCAGCTCGCCATGAGCCTCAAGGTCAACAACTACCTGAAGAAGCCGGTCTCGGTCCCCGAGCTGAAGAAGAAGATCGAAGCCGTGTTCGGCGTGCTCCAGTGAGCGAGACGACCCACCACGTCATCCAGGGCGAGCAGCGGGTCAGCGAGGATCCGAACGACGTGCTGGCGACCCTTCTGGGCTCCTGCGTGGCGGCCTGCCTCCACGATCCCGTGGCGGGGGTCGGCGGCATGAACCATTTCCTCCTGCCGGGCGACACCGAGCCCGGGGAGCGGGGCCACGCCGAGCGGTTCGGCGTGCATGCGATGGAACTCCTGGTGAACGCGCTGCTGGCGCGCGGCGCGAGCCGGTCGCGGCTCGAAGCCAAGCTCTTCGGCGGCGCCAGCACGATCCTGGGCCTGTCCGACATCGGATCGCTGAACGCCATTTTCGCCAGCGGCTTCCTCCGCCGCGAACACATCCGCGTCACCTCCGAGTGCCTCGGCGGCGCTCGGGGCCGTCGCGTCCAGTTCTGGCCCGTCTCCGGCCGGGCACGCCGCAGTTTCATGGGCGCGGCCGAGGTCGTGGCGCCGGTGCGTCCGGTGCGTCCGGCGCCGACCTGCGGCGCCCTCGAACTGTTCTGACGGGGACGGCGGGAGACGGTGATGTCCATTGCAGCGCCAGTGTACGACCACGGGGGTCCCATGATCCTGCCGCAGCCCGGATCGCCCGCGGTGGACCGCGATCGCGGCGAGGCCGACGCCGTCCTGGTGGTCCAGCGCGTCGGGCACGAACTGGCCGGCCTGTCGGCCGCCGTCGAAGAGTTGCAGGGCGCCCTCGGCCCGGCGCTGGCCAGCGCCGCCGCGGGCGACCCGGGGATGATGCGGCAGGCCCAGGGGCTCGACCTCGTGGCGCAGTCGCTCGAAGGCCTGTCCCTGTTCCTCGCCGCCGTCGGGCGCCTGCGCGTCGGCCGCGAGCCGCTCGACATCGAGGGCGTGGCGTCGACGCTGAAGCTCGCGAGCCTCGGAGACCGGCTCGCCGGCCGGACGCCGGGCGCCGAGTCCGGTGAGATGGACCTCTTCTGATCCGCTGTCGGGACGATGGGTTCGGGCGACCGAGCCGATCGGCCGGAGGCGTATGAGACCTGCGCCGACGCGGTCCTCGCTTCGACGAGGCCCGCCTCGGCGGTCCTCGGGGGTTGCTTCCGTCGCGGCCCGCGGCGGCAGGCTGGACATCGCCGCGGCAGCCCGACAGGCCCCTCGTTCGTGCCCGGTCCACTGGCCCTGGGAGGGCCGGGGCCGAGCCTTTCGCCTCCGGATGGGACGAGAAAGCGGGACGTGCCCCTGTTCCCGCGCGGCCGCCGCTCTATGACAGTGCCAGAGGCCGTTCGATCCGCGTCGGATCGACGCCTCCTGTCCCGAGCCCGCGGCGCCGCAGCGCCCCGCGCCTTCGATCCACAACGAGGGGAACAGCCGATGATCACAGGGAAATCCGTGCTCGTCGTCGAGGACGACCCGCTGCTGCGGACCGACGCCGTCATGATGTTCGAGGAGGCCGGGCTGTCGGTGGTCGAGATGGAGAGCGCCGACGAGGCGCTGGCCTACATCTTCGAGCAGGCGAGCGACATCGGCGCCATCTTCACCGACGTCCAGTTCCCGGGCGAGGCCGACGGCTTCGACCTCGCCGGAACCGTGGCGGCCAACTGGCCCCACATCACCGTGATGGTGACGTCGGGGCGCGCCCGGCCGCCCTCCGACCTGCCCAAGACCGTGCGGTTCGTGCCGAAGCCCTGGCAGCCCCTCGATGTGCTGACCGCCATGCAGAACGCCGTCACCCTCCACTGAGAGTTTGTGAGTGAAGGCCCATCTGGCTCGAAGCCGGATCGATTTCTGACGATCTCAGAGGCCTTCAGGCACAAGTTCGATACATCCACAGACTCTGAGTCTTGGCGATCGAGCGTCGTCCGCGGGCGGGCGCGGCGACGCTCCGCCCGGCCTCGCCCATCCCGGCGCGGCGGCGGCCGTCTCCCGGTCGCGTCCCGTCGTTCAACCGGTCTTAAGGCCTGGGATGCAGGATGCCCGCGATGGGCACCGCGAAAGGTCGAGGCATGCAGAACGAAGGCGTGGCCACTCCCGATCGGGCTCGGTCGGCCGAGCGTGGACGGCGCTTCGCCGTCGAGATGATGGAGCACCTCGTGGTGCCGACCTTCGTGCTCGACGAGGCGGGCTGCGTGCTGGTCTGGAACAAGGCGTGCGAGAGGCTGACCGGTGTGGCGGCCGAGGTCGTGATGGGGACGGCCGACCACTGGAAGGCGTTCTACGTCGAGAGGCGGCCCTGCCTGGCCGACCTGCTGCTCCAGTCCCGCTTCGCCGACATCCAGGCCTATTACAGCGCCTTCAGCAAATTCGACCTGAGCGACTTCGGGGTGGCGGTCGAGACCTGGTGCGACCTGCCTGGCGTGAGCCGCAGGGCCTATCTGGCGATCGATGCCGGGCCGATCTACGACGCCACCGGAGCCGTCGTGGCGGTCGTCGAGACGCTGCGCGACGTCACGGCCCAGCGCGAGGCGCAGGACGTGCTGGAGAGCCTCGCCGCCCTCGACGGGCTGACCGGCCTCCCCAACCGCCGCAGCTTCGACCAGGCGCTCGACGCCGAGATCCACCGGAGCGCCCGATCCGGCCTGCCGCTGTCGCTGCTCATGCTGGACGTCGACGCCTTCAAGCCCTTCAACGACACCTACGGCCACGGCGGCGGGGACGCGTGCCTGAAGAGCGTCGCCAGCACGGTGGCGGAAGCCGTCCGCCGGGCCGGCGACATGGCGGCCCGCTACGGCGGCGAGGAGTTCGCCGTCATCCTGCCCAACACGGATGCCGACGGCACCGCCATCGTCGCGGAGCGCATCCGGCGCGGCATCGAGGCCCTGCAGATCGAGCACCGCGCCTCGCCGTTCGGCGACACCGTGACGATCAGCGTCGGCGGAGCCACGGTCGTCGGCCCGGACCCCGACGCGCGGGGGCTCCTGGCGGCGGCCGACGCGGCGCTCTACGCCGCCAAGCGCGGCGGCCGCAACCGCGCGGTCGTGACGCCGCCGCCGGCCGTCGCGGCCCCGACGCCGGCCCCCCTGCTGGACTGTGCCTGAGGGCGCGCCCGACGGCGGCACCAAATCGATCGCGGTCGACGCCAACGCGCTCGACCGCGACGGTTCTGCCCGCGACGCGCTCGTGGCGGCGCTGCTGGCGGCGGCCTCGGAGGGCCGTCTGCGGCTCCTCGTCCCCGACGGTGTCGCCGCCGAGATGCGCCACCCCCGGGCGCCGGCGGCGATACGGGCGCTGGCCGAGGCGGCGCCGCCGCCCCGATCCGTGCCGCTCACGCCGCGCCAGCACATCGACCGCATCCGCGTCCGGGCCGTGATGCGGGGCGACGGCCGCCCCGGCAAGCACGACGCCGACGCGTCCCACCTGTCGTGGGCCGCCGAGGCCGGCTGCGGCGTCTTCCTGACGCGGGACGGCAAGATCCTGCGCAAGCGCGAGATCCTGCGCGGTGCGCTCCCGCCGGGGTTCCGCATCGCCACGCTCGAGGAGTTCATGGCGGGCGCCGACGAGGGCGCGGACGCCCCTCCGTAGCGGCTCGACCGAGCGAAGCCCCGGTCGCCACAGCACCGCCCTTCTCGCACCCGGCCGCGACGCGGTATGGTGGCTCCGACCCCCTCGCGCGCCGGTGGCCGCCATGCCGATCCCGGATCCCCGCCCGCCCCTCGCCGCCGAGGCCTCCGGCACCCGCAAGATCATCCACGTCGACATGGACGCCTTCTTCGCCTCCGTCGAGCAGCGCGACGACGCGGGCCTGCGGGGGCGGCCGGTGGCGGTGGGGGGATCGCGCGAGCGCGGCGTGGTGGCGGCCGCCAGCTACGAGGCGCGCCGGTTCGGCGTGCGCTCGGCCATGTCGTCCATGGCGGCGGTGCGGCGCTGCCCCGACCTCGTCTTCGTCCGCCCCCGCTTCGACGTCTACAAGGAGGTGTCGCGGCAGATCCGCGAGATCTTCATCCGCTACACGGCGCTGATCGAGCCGCTGTCGCTCGACGAGGCCTACCTCGACGTGACCGAGGCGTCGGGCGCGGGGTCGGCGACCCGCATGGCCGAGGAGATCCGGGCGCTGATCCGCGCCGAGACCGGGCTCACGGCGTCGGCGGGGGTGAGCTACAACAAGTTCCTGGCCAAGCTCGCCTCGGACCATCGCAAGCCCGACGGCCTCACGGTGATCCCGCCGGGGCGCGGCGAGGCCTTCGTCGAGGGGCTGGACATCGGCCGGTTCCACGGCGTCGGCCCCGTCACGGCGGCCCGCATGCGGGTGCTCGGCATCCTGACCGGCGCCGACCTCCGGGCGCGCTCGGCCGCCGAGCTCGACGCCGCCTTCGGCAAGGCGGGGCGCTACTATTACTGGGCGGCCCGCGGCGTCGACGATCGGCCGGTGAAACCCGATCGGGTGCGCAAGTCCGTCGGGTCGGAGCGGACCTTCGCCCAGGACCTCGCCACCGAGGCGGAGCTTCACGCCGGCCTCGCGCCCGCCGCCGAGGCGGTCTGGCGCCACTGCGAAGCCTCGGGCATGCGGGGCCGGACGGTGACGCTGAAGGTGAAGTTCGCCGATTTCCGCCAGGTCACCCGCAGCCGGACCGGCCCGGCCCCCGTGGCGAGCCGCGCGGCGCTCGACGGCCTCGGCCGCGACCTCGTGCGGGGCGTCCTGCCGCTGCGCCTCGGCGTCCGCCTGATCGGCCTCTCGCTGTCGGGCTTCGGCGGCGAGCCCCCCGATCCGGCGCGCCAGCTCGCCCTCCCGCTCGACCCGGACCCGTGACGGCGGCCGCCCCGACCGCCGCCGCGCTCCGGGCTTGCGCCCGTCCGACGCCTGTGGCATCTCACGCGCGATTGGAAGGCTGCCGATTTGGCCGCCGTCCTGGCTGCCGTAGCTCAGTGGTAGAGCACTCCATTGGTAATGGAGAGGTCCGGAGTTCGACCCTCCGTGGCAGCACCAAAGTCTCATCGAGATCGCCGCTCTCGAATGCGGACCACGCGGGCGGCGCCCGTTCTCGATCCGTCAGATCCCGTTTCCGGTCCGAGCCCTTGAGGACCTGCCGCCGGAACCCGTCGACGGCGACGATCATCCGGCCGCCCGAGCGCGATCGTACCGAGCGCAGTGCCGCTCTCGCCTCGTCGATGGGCCTGTCGGAGCGTGCCGGCGAAGCAGGTCCGCCGCGGACGATCCGGCCGCCGGCACGGTCGGCTCAGACCTGCGTCCCCCGGTACGTCGACTCGCCCCTACAGATCACGCGCCTGGCGTCGTCCCTCGCGTCGCAGGAGAGGTCGAGGCGCTCACCGTCCGGCCGTTCCTCCCGAGCGATGTCGGGCAGGAGGGTTCGGCACTGCTGCCGAGCGTCGGCGAAGCTGTCGGAATCGTCGCCGAACCTGTCAGGGTGGAAGCCTGCGCCGTCGCGAACGTCGAAGACATGTCGCGGCATGACGCCGTCCTTGGAAAGCCAGTGTGGCATCAGGGCGATAGGGTAGGGCCGCCACCTCTCGTGCGGCAGATCGACGTTGAACTCAAAAGGTTCATCGGTCATTTTGTGCGGATGGAATGTTCGTGTACACACGTACAAGGAGGCTCACACGGTGAGTTTTGACGTACGATCCTCAACATCCGCCGACCGTCTCACCTCCGCTCAGGTCCGGGGTGCGCGGGCCATGCTGGGCTGGTCCATGGTGGCCCTCGCACAGGCCGCCCGGGTCTCGATCTCGGTGATCAAGCGCGTCGAGGACGGAGGCCCGCAGCCCGTCTCGGACGCCGTGCTGGCCGGCATCCGGGATGCCCTCGAGACGGAACGCGTCCGGTTCCTGACGGACGACGGGAACGGTCCGGGCGTGCGCCTCAGGGGCGGATAGGTCCGCCCAGATCCGATCCGCCGCAGCCCGGTTCAGGCCGCCCGAACCGGCTCGCTCCCGGGGCGGTATCGGCTGCCGAGGGTGTAGCGGGTCCCGACGGAGGTGAGGTGGCTGACGGTCGCGACGGCGGCACCGCTCCACGTGCGGCGCTGCAGGAGCAGGCAGGGCGCACCGACCGCCACCTGCAGATACCCCGCCACGGCGGCGTCCGCCGCGACGGCCGAGACCAGATGTTCGAGTTCGGTGATCGGGGTGGTCTGCATCAGGTAATCGAACGTGGTCCCGGTGGAGAAGTCCTGCTCGCCGTAGGCCGGCACCAACTCGGGATTGATGAAACGCTCCTCGACCTGCACCGGCTCGTCGTTCTCGTGATGGACCACGACCGAGTGGAACACCTCCGACCGCCGATCGAACTCGAACGCCGTCGTGAGATCGCTCCGCGTCGTCACCGTCTCCACCACCACGACGCTCGACCCGTGCCGGTTCCCTCGCGCCGCGATCTCGGCGGCGATGCTGTTGATCTCGAGCAGCCCGGAGCGCGGCTTCTGCACCGCCACGAACGTGCCGACGCCCTGGATGCGCGTCAGCAGCCCGGCCGACGAGAGTTCCCGGAGCGCGCGGTGCACCGTCATCCGCGACACGCCGAGGCTCGCGACCAGTTCGTGCTCGGACGGCAGCCGTCGGTCCTTCGGCCAGGACCCGTTGCCGATGTTGTGGAGGATGTAGGCCTTCACCCTCTCGTAGAGCGGGCCGGCCGAGCCCTGCAGCATGGTCATCCGAGGGGCATCGGAAGGAGGGATCGTGCCGACCGGTCCCTCAGCCGAGCCCCGGCAGGTTCAATCCCCGCTCCCGCGCGCAGGCGATCGCGTCCTCGTATCCGGCGTCGGCGTGGCGCATGACGCCGGTCGCGGGGTCGTTCCACAGCACGCGGCCGATGCGGGCCGCGGCCTCCGGCGTGCCGTCCGCCACGATCACCATGCCGGCATGCTGCGAGAAGCCCATGCCGACGCCGCCGCCGTGGTGCAGCGACACCCAGGTGGCGCCGCTGGCACAGTTGAGCAACGCGTTGAGCAGCGGCCAGTCCGACACGGCATCCGACCCGTCGCGCATGCCCTCGGTCTCGCGGTTCGGCGACGCCACCGAGCCCGAGTCGAGGTGGTCGCGGCCGATCACCACCGGGGCTTTCAGCTCGCCCGACGCCACCATGGCGTTGAACGCCAGGCCGAGGCGGTGCCGGTCCCCCAGCCCCACCCAGCAGATGCGCGCCGGCAGGCCCTGGAAGCGGATGCGCTGCCTCGCCATGTCGAGCCAATGGTGGAGGTGCGCGTCGTCCGGCATCAGCTCCTTCACCTTCGCATCCGTGCGGTAGATGTCCTCGGGGTCGCCCGACAGGGCGCACCAGCGGAACGGGCCGACGCCGCGGCAGAACAGCGGCCGGATGTAGGCCGGCACGAACCCCGGGAAGCTGAACGCGTCGGCGACGCCCTCCTCCAGCGCCATCTGGCGGATGTTGTTGCCGTAGTCGACGGTCGGCACGCCGGCGCGGTGGAAGTCCAGCATGGCGCGCACATGCGTCGCCATGGAGCGCTTGGCGGCGGCCGTGACGCCGGCGGGATCCGTCGCACGCCGGTCGTCCCAATCGGCGAGGCTCCAGCCCTGCGGCAGGTAACCGTTGACGGGGTCGTGGGCGGAGGTCTGGTCGGTGACGCAGTCGGGCCGGACCCCGCGGGCGTAGATCTCGGGGAACACGTCCGCGGCGTTGCCGAGCAGCGCCACCGAGACGGGCCTGCCGTCCGTCTTGGCACGATCGAGGATCGCGAGCGCCTCGTCGAGGTCCTGCGCCTGCACGTCGACGTAGCCGGTGCGCAGGCGGAACTCGATGCTGCTCGGCCGGCATTCGACGGCGAGGCAGGAGGCGCCCGCCATGGTGGCGGCGAGCGTCTGGGCGCCGCCCATGCCGCCGAGGCCGGCGGTGAGGATCCAGCGGCCGGCGAGCGAGCCGCCGTAGTGGCGCCGGCCCATCTCGACGAAGGTCTCGTAGGTGCCTTGAACGATGCCCTGGCTGCCGATGTAGATCCAGGAGCCGGCCGTCATCTGGCCGTACATCATCAGCCCTTTGCGGTCGAGTTCGGAGAAGTGCTCCCAGGTGGCCCAGCGCGGCACGAGGTTCGAGTTGGCGATGAGGACGCGCGGCGCATCGGCATGGGTGCGGAACACCCCGACCGCCTTGCCCGACTGCACCAGCAGCGTCTCGTCGCCCTCCAGGCGCTTCAGGGCCTCGACGATGCGGTCGAAACAGTTCCAGTCGCGCGCGGCCCGGCCGATGCCGCCGTAGACGACGAGTTCGCCCGGCTTCTCGGCGACGTCGGGGTCGAGGTTGTTCATCAGCATGCGCATCGGCGCCTCGGTCAGCCAGGATCTGGCGGACAGTTCGGAGCCGCGCGGGCTGCGGATGGTGCGGGCGTTGTCGAGGCGGGACATGGGGCGTTCCTAACCGGCGCGGGCGAAGGCGAGGCAGTGGGACAGGATGCGGTGGAGCGCGTCGCGGGTCGGGGCCGCGTCGGCCTGGTCGTAGGGCGTCGGCCAGCCGGCCTCGTCGACCGGCCCCTCGGGCTCGCGCAGGTAGCCCCGGCAGGCGAGTTCCATCTGGACCGCGTGGACGCCGTCGCCCGGCCGCCCGAGGCGGCGCGTGATGAAGCCGCCACGGAAGCGGCCGTCGAGCACCCAGCTCCGCCCCGTCCCGCCGCAGAGGTCGGCGACGCTGGCCGACAGGGCCGGATCGCAGGTCGTGCCGCCGTTCGTGCCGATGTTGAAGACGGGCAGCCGGCCCTCGAACAGGCGCGGCACGACCGAACGGATCGAGTGGGCATCGTAGACCACGATCCGGCCGTGCGCCGCCCTGAGGCGCGAGACCTCGGCGTCGAGCGCCGCGTGGTAGGGGTCGAACCAGCGGATGCGTCGCTCCGCGAGCTCGCCCGCCGCGAGGCCTTGGCCCTCGCGGTACAGCGGCTCGCCGTCGAACGTGGTGGTGGGACAGAGTTCCGTCGTGGCCCGGCCGGGGTAGAGCGACGCGCCGGAGGGGTCGCGGTTGACGTCGATCGCGGTGCGCGACACGGCGGTGCGGACGACCGTGGCGCCGAGGTCGGCGGCGAAGCCGTAGAGCCGGTCGATCCACCAGTCGGCGTCCTTCCGCGCCAGCCAGGGCGAGACGAGCCGCGGCCGGAGCTCGGGCGGCAGGTCGGTCCCGGTGTGGGGGAGGCTGACGACGAGCGGCGCGTCGCCGCGATGCACCGTGAGCCACTCGGGTATCGGTTCGCTTCGCGCAGGCATGGACCTCACGCCGCTCGGTTCAGCTCTTGGAGCGTGTCGACCGCCTCACCGATGGCGGCGCGCGCGGTCTCCGTCTCGAACCGGGCCTGGAGGTTCATCCAGACCTCGGGGCCGGTGCCCAGCACCTTGCCGAGCCGCACGGCGGTGTCACCGGTGATCCCGAGGCGTTCGGTCGCGATGCGCTCGATGCGGGTGCGGGGCACCCCACAGGCCTTGGCGATCTTCCCGGCCGTGAGGCCGAGCGGCACCATGAAATCCTCCCGCAGGACCTCGCCGGGGTGTAGGGGCGGCAGAATATCGACGATTTCGAGGTGATCGGACATGTCGTCAACCTTCGGTGGATCGGGTGTCAGGTCATTGATGATAGTCGGTGAACTCGACGCCCTTCGGCCCGGCCGCCGTCCAGACGAAACAGATCCGGAACTGATCGTTGACGCGGATGTAATTGCTCAGGTCCCCTGGGCAGGTACGCGGGTTCGGGCGGGCGGGAGAGGTCGGATTTTTCGGTCGACTCCAGCCTTGGGACGTGAATCAAGGGTGGCGTGAACACGCCCGCCGCCCCCACCGACAAGGATGCCCTGATCGCCGCTCTGTTGGAGCGGATCGAGGTGCTGGTGGCGCAGAATGCCGCCTTGATGGCCGAGAACGCGCGTTTGGCGGCGCGTGTCGCGGAGTTGGAGGCCAAGCTCGGCCTGCCGACGAAGACGCCGGACAACTCGAGCCTGCCGCCGTCGAAGGGGCAGAAGCCGTCGCTGGCCTCGGTTCCGAAGCGCAAGGGCAAGCCGCACTCCGGCGCCCATCGCCTGCTGCATCCCAACCCCACCCGCCACCACGACGTGCTGGCACTGTCGTGCCAGGCCTGCGGGGCCGACGTGTCGGGGGCGGAGCAGAGCCCCTGCGAGACCTACGACCGGGTGGAGATCCCGACGATCGAGCCCGACGTGACGCGCGTGTCGCTGCATGGCGGCATATGCCCGTGCTGCGCCAGGCGCTTCAAGGCGCAGGCGCCCGCAGGTCTGGAACCGGGCTCGCCGTTCGGCGCCAACATCCGCGCCTTCGTGATCTATCTGCGCGCGGTGCAGGGCATCCCGCTGGGGCGGTTGCGCGACGCGCTCCTCGACCTGTTCGGCCTGACGATCAGCGAGGGCGCGCTCGTCAACATGCTGTCGGCGGGCGCCGCGCCGTTCAAGGCCGCGGTGTCGCTCATCAAGGCGCGCCTGCTCGCCGGCACCGCGATCGCGTCCGACGAGACCGGCGTGCGGGTCGGCCGCGCCAACTGGTGGCTGTGGGTGTTCCATCACGGCGACAGCGCCGTCTTCGTCGCCGACGCCCATCGCTCCAAGGCGGTGGTGGAGGCCTTCCTCGGCGATCACCGCCCCGACTTCTGGACCTCGGACCGCCTCGGCGCTCAGGCGGGATGGGCCAGGAAGGAGCATCAGGTCTGCCTGGCGCACCTGATCCGCGACGTCCAGTACGCCGTCGAGGCCGGCGACGCGGTGCTGGGCCCCAGCCTGAAAGACCTGCTCGAACGGGCCTGCGCGATCGGGCGGCGGCGGGCAGACCTCAAGACCGCAACCCTGAAAACCTACGAGGCCGACCTGGAGCGTCGCCTCGACCGCATCATGGCGCTCGATCCTACCCATCCCGCCGGGATCAAGCTCAAACGCATGATCCTCAAGGTCCGAGCCCAGCTCTTCGTCTTCGTCCAGAACCGGGATCTGGAGGCCACGAACAACGGGTCGGAGCGCGCGCTGCGACCCTGCGCGGTCTACCGCAAGATCACCAACGGCTTTCGCCAGGAGTGGGGCGCTCATCTCTACGCCGACACCAGGTCCGTCATCGAGACCGCACGACGACGCGCCGTCCGCGCCATCGACGCCATCCGCCTCACGCTGAAAGGCGAGACGATCAGCCTGCCAGCTTGAACGGCATGTCGACCCCGTGAGCAATTACACGCGGATCGAATGCTGGCCGATCCGATCGTCTTTGACGGCCTCCAGTCGATTGCCGGGCGGCGAACCCTGTACATCGAGATGGATCGGTCGTTCACATCAGTGCGCCCTTCTGGATCGTCCCGATCTCTCCGTCCATCGCCCTGGATCTTCACCCGACCTGCTCCACGCCTGGCAGGTCGAGGCCGACCGCCGCGGCGAGTGCGCCCGAGGTCACGAGCGCGGTGGCGTCGGCCATGTCGGGGGCGAAGTGCCGGTCGTCGGCGAGGGTGGGGACCCGGGCGCGCAGCAGGGCGCGGGCGCGCTCCAGCGGGGCGCTCGAGCGCAGCGGGGCGTGGAAGTCGCAGCCCTGGGCCGAGGCCAGGAGCTCGATGCCGACCACGTCGGCGGCGTTGCGCGCCATGCCGAGCAGCCGGCGCGCGCCATGCGTCGCCATGGACACGTGGTCCTCCTGGTTGGCGGAGGTCGGGATCGAATCGACGCTCGCCGGATGGGCCCGCTGCTTGTTCTCCGACACCAGCGCCGCCGCCGTCACCTGCGGGATCATGAAGCCGGAGTTGAGGCCCGGCCGCGGGGTGAGGAAGGCCGGCAGGCCCGACAGCGCCGGATCGACCAGCATGGCGACGCGGCGCTCCGCGATCGAGCCGATCTCGCACAGCGCGAGCGCGATGATGTCCGCCGCGAACGCGACCGGCTCGGCGTGGAAATTGCCGCCCGAGATCACCTCGCCGGTGCCTTCCTGCCCGATGTCGACGAAGACCAGCGGGTTGTCGGACACGCCGTTGCTCTCGATGTCGAGCGTCGCCGCCGCCTGCCGGAGGATGTCGAGGCAGGCGCCCATGACCTGGGGCTGGCAGCGCAGGCAATAGGGATCCTGGACCCGCGAGTCGCCCACGCGATGGGAGTCCCGGATCGCCGAGCCCGCCATCAGCCCGCGCAGCGCCGCCGCGACGTCGCCCTGGCCGCGGTGTCGGCGGAGCGCGTGGATGCGGGGATCGAAGGGGCCGTCGGACCCCCGCGCCGCGTCGGTCGAGAGCGCGCCGGTGACGAGCGCGGCCCGGAACACCCGCTCGGCCTCGAACAGCCCGGCCAGCGCAAGGGCGGTCGACACCTGCGTGCCGTTGAGCAGCGCCAAGCCCTCCTTGGGGCCGAGCGCGGCCGGCGCGAGCCCCGCCCCGGCCAGCGCGGCGCCGGCCTCCAAAGTCCGGCCATCGACGCCGAAGGCGCCGACGCCGATCAGCGCCGCCGCCATGTGGGCCAGCGGCGCGAGGTCGCCCGAGGCGCCGACGGAGCCCTTCGACGGGATGACGGGCGTGAGGCCGCGCGCCAGGCAGGCGTCGAGCAGCGCCAGCGTCTCCCAGCGCAGGCCCGAGGCGCCCTGGCCGAGGCTCGCCACCTTCAGCGCCAGGACGAGCCGCACGACCGCCACCGGCAGCGGCTCGCCGACGCCCGCCGCGTGCGACAGGACGATGTTGCGCTGGAGCCGGGCGAGGTCGCCCGTCGCGATGCGGACGGAGCTGAGCCGGCCGAAGCCCGTGTTGACCCCGTAGACGGGCTCGCCCTTCGCCACGATGGCGTCGACCACGGCGGCCGAGCGCTCGACGGCGGGCCGGCAGGCCGGATCGAGCGCGGCGGCACGGCCGAAGTAGATGTCCCGCCAGGCCGACAGCGGGACATCGCCGGGGACGAGGACGACGGCATCGGTCACGGCGGCACTCCCTCGTCCGCGGGCGCGTCGCGGCCCCATCGGGCCGTCGCTTGATCCTCATAGGGATGTCTATACAACCGTGCAAGCCGGTTCGGTACGGAGGCGATGTTGGCGTCCATCCACTTTCAACGCGCCCTGACGCCCGCCGGCTGGCGGCGCGACGTGACGCTGCGGATCGACGGCGGCCTGATCGAGGCGGTCGAGACCGGCCGGCCGTCCGATGCGGCGGCGGAGACGCACGCCATCGGCCTCCCCGGCGTCCCCAACCTGCATTCACACGCCTTCCAGCGCGCGATGTCCGGGCTCGCCGAGACGCGCGGGCCGGGCCTCGACAGCTTCTGGAGCTGGCGCGAGGCGATGTACCGCGCGGCACTCGGGATGAGCCCGGACGACGTCGAGGCCGTGGCGGGCCAGCTCTACGTCGAGATGCTCGAGGCCGGGTTCACGCGCGTCGGCGAGTTCCACTACCTCCACAACGACCCCGACGGGCGGGCCTATGGCGCACGGGCCGAGATGGGGTCGCGGATCGCGGCGGCGGCGGCCGTGTCGGGCATCGGCCTGACCCTCATCCCGGTGCTCTATCGCCACTCCGGCTTTGGAGGCGCGCCGCCCGAACCGGCGCAGCGCCGTTTCACGAGCGACCTCGACGGCTACGCCGCTCTCCTGGTCGACAGCGCCGCGGCGATCCGGGGTCTCGCGGGCGCGAACCTCGGGCTCGCCCCGCACAGCCTGCGCGCCGCCGCGCCGGACGACATCCGCGCCGTGGCGGCCCTGGCGGCCGGGCGGCCGGTGCACATCCACGTCGCCGAACAGGCCAAGGAGGTGCAGGACTGTCTCGCCTGGTCGGGCGCGCGGCCGGTCGAGTGGCTGCTCGACAACGCGCCCGTCGACGGGACGTGGTGCCTCGTCCACGCGACCCACATGACGGCGGGTGAGACGCGGGCGATGGCGGCGTGCGGCGCGGTGGCCGGGCTCTGCCCCGTCACGGAGGCCAACCTCGGCGACGGGGCCTTCGACGGCCCGGGCTTCACGGGAGGGGGCGGACGCTTCGGCATCGGCACGGATTCCAACGTCTCGATCGGGGCCGCCGCCGAACTCCGGCAGCTCGAATATTCGCAGCGGCAGCATCGCATGGCCCGCAACGTCATGGCGGCCCCGGGCGGCTCGACCGGCCTCGCGCTGGTCGGGGCCGCTGTGGCGGGCGGGGGCGCGGCGCTCGGCCAGGGGCCGACCGGGCTCGTCCCGGGCGCCTCGGCCGACCTCGTCTCGCTGCGGGCCGACCATCCCGCCCTGGCGGGACACGGCGAGCCCACGCTGCTCGACGCCTGGATCTTCGGCGGCGGGACCCCTGTGGTCGACTGCGTCTGGACGCGGGGGACGCGGTGGGTCGAGGGCGGCCGGCACCGCGCACGCGACGCCGTGGCGAAGCGCTTCTCGACCACGATGGCCCGGCTGGCCGCCGCCGGCTGAGGGCTCGGCGTGATCGAACATCCGCGTGCACGGCGTTGCGGCGGACAGGATCGAGATCCGTCACCGCTTCAGGCCCGGGCCGCCTTTCGTCGACGCTGCGATGGCTGGGCGCGGCTCCCGTCGATCGATGCCCACGCCCGCGTCATACGCTTTGCGCGAGCTTGGCTCGGGTGATGTGCGAGGTCCTACCCGGTCCGCCTCCTGCACCGTGCTGCGCGTGGTTCACCTTCTCCGTTGCACGGAGGAGGATCGAAGCGGCTCGCCCCGTGCGCTGATCCTCCTCTGCGAAGCGGAGGAGGGGGACCGTCTGAAAGGCGGTGGAGGAGGCGGACGGGACGCGGACCGAGCCAATCTGCCGGAAGCCGCATGAAATGTACCTGTTCCGCCAGAACAGTAACATCGGACGTCATTCGTCGCGCTCGGTGGAGCGGCCCATCGACCGCAGCCCACCGCGCCTGCGGGATGACGGCGGCGCAGACGGCGCCCGCTCCGCGCGCCCGAGATCGAGGCCGTGCTCGCTCCAGTCCCGTCCGAAGGCGACGCATCGAAACGCCGTCCGTGCCTCACAGGTAGCGCGCCGTGACGACGAAGAACGCCACGAACACGGCCCCGAGGCCCCACACGATGCCGGTGACGGTGCGGGTCCGCCCGAGCGCCACCGCGATGGCGATCGTGCTGAAGGTGCCGAGCGCCATGCCGTCGATGAGGTTGTTGGTCAGCACGGTGATCAGGAGCGTCATCGCCACCGGCACGGCGTTGGCGAGGTCCGTCATGTCGAGGCGCGCCACGCCCTGCAGCATCAGGATGCCGACCAGCACCAGGGCCGGGGCGGTGGCCTGCGGCGGGATGACGACGAAGAGCGGCCAGACGAACAGCGACAGCGCGAAGAGCGCCGCCACCGTCAGCGACGTGAGCCCCGTCCGGCCGCCGGCCTGCACGCCCGTGACCGATTCGATGTACGCCGTCACCACCGACGTGCCCAGCATCGGCCCGACGATGCTGGCCGTGGCGTCGGTGGCGAAGGCCGCCGTGGCGGACGGGATGGAGCCGTCGGGCCGCCGCAGGCCGGCAGCGCCCGTGACGCCGATCAGCGTCCCGAGCGTCGAGAAGAACTCGGCACAGACGAAGTAGAAGAGGATCGGCAGGGCCAGGAGGATGTGGCTGAACAGGTAGCCGAAATCCATCGCCATGAAGGTGCTGGCGGGCCAGCGCGGCCAGGCGAACAGGGTCGCCGGCCACACCGTCACCATGCGGCCCTGGGCGCCCGGCACCCATGTCCCGATGAGCGTCAGCGCCGCGATCGAGACGATGAGCGCGCCGGGGATGCGGCGCACCACCAGCATGGGGGTCAGCAGCAGCCCGAACAGCGTCAGCAGCACGGGCGGGCTCGCGAGCGACCCGAGCGCCACGTAGGTCGACGGGTTCGCCACGATGAAGCCGGCGCCGCGCAGCCCGATGAACACGATGAGGGTGCCGACGCCGGCCTGGATGCCGACCTTCAGCGCCTCGGGGACGTCGTTGGCGACGCGCTCGCGCAGGCGCGACAGGCTGAGCGCCAGGAACAGCCCGCCCGTCATCGCCACCATGGCGAGCGCCGCCTGCCAGGGCAGGCCCATCTGCTTGACGACCACGTAGGTGAAGACAACGTTCGACCCCATGGCGGGCGCGACCGCCAGCGGCAGGTTGGCCGAGAGCCCCATCATGATCGAGCCGAAGATGGCGGCCAGCGCGGTCGCGCCGACGAGGTCGCCGCGGTCCATGCCGGCGTTGGACATGATGGCGGGGTTCACCGCCAGGATGTACGCCATGGCGGCGAACGTGGTGGCGCCCGCCATCATCTCCCGCGGCACGCTGGTGCCGCGCTCGGCCAGGCGGAAGAAGCGGTCGAGCCGGCCCGTCGCCGGAGCGACCGGGAGCGGCGTCGCGATGTCGTCCATCCGGGTCCTCACCACACCACGGGGTGCACGGCCCCCGTCTGCACGTTGACGAAGCCCTGCGGGGCCTGTTCGCAGGGGGCCACCAGCACCCAGGTCCAGGGCGCGCAGGTGAGGGTCGCGAACATCAGCCGCTCGGGGAAGCCCGGGTACCAGCGCGGCCGGAAGGTCGGCTCGTACATCCAGTCGACCGGCTCCGCGGCGGCGTAGAGCGCCTGCATCTCGGCGTCGACCGCTTCGGCCGGGCGGCAGCTCATCAGCCCGCCGACCTCGAAGCGCACCGTCGCGGCGAGCCGGCCCCGGTGCACCAGCGCCCATCCGCCCCCGATGTCGACCAGGGCGTTGACGGCCCCCGCCATGGCGGCGTCCGACGAGCCCACGGCCCAGATGTTGTGCTTGTCGTGCGCCACCGAGCAGGCCAGCGCCGTGTCGGGGTCTCGCGGGCCGCAGCCGCGCCAGAACATCTTCGACACCCGGCCCTCGCCCGAGAAGCGGTCGACGATGGCGAATTTGGTGATGGCCTCGGCGGGGTCGCGCTGCACGGCGCCGTCGGCGACCGGCAGGTCCATCGTGTAGAAGTCGGGATGCCAGTGGAACGGCCGGATCACGGCGGCCTTCATGGTGGCGCGCCCGGGCTCGGCGGCGAGGCGGAAGTCGTCGGCGACGATGCGGCGTCGGACATCGACCGTGCCGGTGGCCCAGGCGGGCCAGCGGATCTCCGGCACCGGGGCGATGCAGCGCGACCCCTCCGACACCTGCCGGCCGTCGGCCCAGACCTCGGCGATGGCGAGGCTCGCGACGTCGGACAGCAGCACCGCGTCGGCGAAGCGGCCCGGCGCCAGGCTGCCCACCCAGGGGGTGAGCCGCATGTGACGGGCCGGGTTGATGGTCAGGCACTGGACCGCGACCTCGGGGGCGAGCCCGGCCTGGATCGCGAGGCGCGCGTTGTGGTCGCTGGCGCCGAGCTTCAGCGTGTGGCTGGCCGAGCGGTCGTCGGTGGTGAAGGCGATCTGCGACCAGTCCTGCAGGCCCCTGGCGAGCAGCCAGGGCACGATCTCCGCCATGGCGTAGATGCGCAGTTCGACGAAGAGGCCGCGGGTGAGCTTGTCCCAGGTCTCCTCCGGGGTCTGCACCTCGTGGTCGGAGGCGAGGCCCGCGGCCGCGAAGGCGTTGATGGATGGGAGGTCGCGCAGGCCCGAACCGTGGCCCTCCACCACGCCGCGGCCCGCGAAGGTCGCCTCGATCATGCCCCAGAGGCGCTTGTAAGAGGGATTGTCCGGGTTCCACACCGCCGGCCAGTCCATGACCTCGTCGAGCCCCGTCACCATCAGGCTCTCGCGCATGAAGCCGGCCTGCTCGTCGTGACCGTAATAGCCGCCCCACTCGTAAGCGGTGGGGGGCACGGCGGAGCCGGGCTGCGGGAAGATCTTCAGGGGTGAGCCGCGCCGGCGCGCCTCGAACCAGAATTGAAGGTTGTGGGCGCCGTCCACGTTGGCGAATTCGTGGCTCGCCTCGCAGGTCCAGGTGTTGCCGCGCGGCAGCACCAGCGCGGCCTCCCACTCGGGCGTGAGGTGCGAGCTCTCGATGTGCTTGTGGACCTCGCCGAAGCCCGGCACGGCGGCGAGGTCGGGCCGGTGCACGCGTTCGCCCATCTCGCCCGTGTAGCCGCCCGCCGGCCCCACCCAGGCGATGCGCCGCCCCTTGATGACGATCTCCTGGTCGAGGCTCCAGGTCCGGGTGTGGACGTCGAGCAGCCGCCCGACGCGCAGCACCCGGTCGGCCGGGCGCTTCCCCAGCGCCGTCAGCACGAGGTCCTGACGGATGCGCACCTCGTCGGCGGCGTCGATCAGGAGGTCGTCGGGCAGCGGTCGGTCGGGTGCCATCGCGCTTCGCTCCGCGCTCAAAGGTCCGGCGGCCGGCATGCAAGATCGACGCCCGACGCTGGCGCGATGTCTCCCGCCCTCAGGCGCGGGCGACGAGGTTCTCCAGCATCTCCTGCCGGCCCGAGCGCGGACGGGGGGACAGGGCGCGCGCCTCGGCGGCCGCGGCGATCTCCTCCAGCGTTCCGCCGCCCGCCGCGTGGCCGGGTCGCTCCCAACCGGCGTAGCGCTCGGCCAATCGCGTGCCCAGCGTGCCCTCCTCGACGAGGCGCGCGGCCGCCAGGAAGGCCCGGGCGCAGACGTCGATGGCGCCCACATGCGCGTGGACGAGGTCCTCGGGCTCGAACGACTGCCGGCGGACCTTGGCGTCGAAGTTGAGGCCGCCCGTCGTCAGCCCGCCACCCTTGATCACCTCGTAGAGCGCCAGCGTGAGCTGCGGCACGTCGTTGGGGAACTGGTCCGTGTCCCAGCCGAGCAGCGGGTCGCCGCGGTTGATGTCGAGCGAGCCGAGGATGCCGAACGCATTGGCCACCGCGATCTCGTGTTCAAACGTATGCCCGGCCAGGATCGCGTGGTTCTCCTCTAGATTGAGCTTCACGTCCTTCTCCAGGCCGTAATGCTTGAGGAAGCCGTACACCGTGGCGGCGTCGAAGTCGTATTGGTGCTTGGTGGGCTCCTTGGGCTTGGGCTCGATGAGGATCGGGCCCGCGAAGCCGATCTTGTGCTTGTACTCGACGACGAGCGAGAGGAAGCGCCCCATCTGGTCGAGCTCGCGCTTGAGGTCGGTGTTGAGCAGCGTCTCGTAGCCCTCGCGCCCGCCCCACATCACGTAATTGGCGCCGCCGAGCGCATGGGTCACGTCGAGCGCGGTCTTCACCGTCGCGGCCGACCAGGCGAAGACGTCCGGATCGGGGTTGGTGGCGGCCCCGGCCATGAAGCGCGGGTGGCTGAACAGGTTGGCGGTGCCCCACAGGAGCTTCACGCCGCAGGCTGCCTGCTTCCCGGCGAGGTAGTCGCCCATCGCCCGGGTGTTGGCCAGCGTCCCGGCGAGTCCCTCGCCCTCCGGGGCGATATCGCGGTCGTGGAAGCTGTAGAACGGCACGTCCAGCACCCGGAACAGGTCGAAGGCGGCATCGGCCTTGGCGCGGGCGGCCGCCATCGGGTCGCCCCCCATCCAGGGGCGCTGGATCGTCGGCGCGCCGAACGGGTCGGCCCCGTTCATCACGAAGCTGTGCCAGTAGCAGACGGTGAGCCGCAGGTGGTCACGCAGCGGTCTGCCGAGCACGATCCGGGCGGGATCGTAGTGGCGATAGGCCAGGGGGTCGGTCGAGTCGGGTCCCTCGAAGCGGACCGTCGGCAGGTCGGTGAAGATCGTCATGGCAGGTTGTCCTTCAGGTAGATGTCGATCCGCACGGGGTCCGGGCGATCGTGGTGCCCGTCGGCGAGGGCCTTCAAGGTCTGCACGGCCCGCCGCACCTCGTCCGAGGCGTCCTGGTTGATGGCGGCATCGAAGGTGCCGCTGAGGAGGGCCTCGCGCATGAACGGCGTCAGCTCGTGGCCGACGGCGACGATGGCGGACGCGCGCCCGGCCGCCTCGAGGGCCGCCACGATGCCGCGATTACCAGCCCCCATGCTGTAGAGCCCGACGAGGTCCGGGACGCTCCGCAGCGCCTCCGCCACGAGCGGCCCCGCCACCGCCCCGTCGTCGAAGCCCTCGGCGACCGGCAGCAGGGACAGGTTCGGAAAATCGCGCTCGATCACCTGGGCGAAACCGAGCCGCCGCTCGGCGTGGTCGCGCAGCGTCATGCGCCCCGCCACCGTGAGGATCCGGCCGCGGCGCCCGCCGACGAAGCGCCCGAGCAGCGAGGCCGCGACCCGGCCGGCCGCCACGTTGTCCGGACCGATGAAGCAGGTGCGCCGGGAGGGGGTCGCGTCGGACACGATCGTCACGACCGCCACGCCCTCCGCGACGAGCCGCGCGATGGCGTCGCGGACCTCCGACGCATCCACCGCCACCACGGCGACGCCCATGAGGTCGCGCCCCCGGCAGGTGCCGAGCTGACGCGCGAGGTCGGCGGGGTCGAAGGCCGCGTAGGTCTCGACCGTCAGGGCCATCCGCTGGTCGAGGCCCCGCGCCGCGGCGGCATCGATCTCGCGCCGCAGCGCCTGCATGAAGCTGTTCTGCGGCAGGTGCGGGACGAGGAAGAGGAAGCGGTAGCGGCGGCCGCGCGCGAGATTGGCGGCCGCGAGGTCCCGGCGGAAGTCGAGCCGGATGACGGCCTGCCGCACCGCCTCCGCGGTGGCGTCGCGCACGCCGGGACGGCCGTTCAGCACACGGTCCACCGTGGCGAGGCTCACCCCGGCCGCCGCCGCCACGTCCCCCGCCGTCGCCGGTCGCCCCTGCATCCTGTCGCCGTCCCTCGCCGTTTCTTGATGTACGTCAATCACCAATCAGCCCGCGGTTCAAGCGAATATCCCGAGGCAGCTCGACAGGGATCGGCGCGCCGATGGGCCGCGCCGGCTCGGACGCATTCTCCCGCGACGGCGTTGGCGCTTGATCGACGTACCTCATCGGGTTAGACGGGATCAGCGGTGGTGCGAACGGCGTCGTGAAGGGCCGACATCACCCAGGACGCGACAGGGAGAGACGCATGATCACCAGAAGGACTTTCGGTGCCCTCACGTTGAGCGGCGCGGCTTCGCTGACCGCCGGGCTGAAGGCGGCACGGGCGGCCGACAAGGGCCTCATCGGCGTCGCCATGCCGGAGAAGACCACCCAGAGGTGGATCGACGACGGCAACAACATGGTCAAGCAGCTCCAGGGCAAGGGCTACAGCGTCGACCTGCAATATGCCGACGACGACATCCCGAACCAGCTCGCCCAGATCGAGAACATGGTCACCAAGGGCGTCAAGGTGCTGGTGGTGGCCTCCATCGATGGCACGACCCTCACGGACGCGCTGCAGAAGGCGCAGGAGCGCGGCGTCAAGGTCATCGCCTACGACCGCCTCATCCGGAACTCGACCAACGTCGACTACTACGCCACCTTCGACAACTTCAAGGTCGGTGTCCTGCAGGGGACCAGCATCGTCGACGCGCTGTCGCTGAAGGACGGCAAGGGCCCGTTCAACATCGAACTGTTCGGCGGCTCGCCCGACGACAACAACGCCTACTTCTTCTACAACGGTGCCCTGTCGGTCTTGCAGCCCTACATCGACAGCAAGAAGCTGGTCGTGCAGAGCGGCCAGACCGGGATGAAGGTCGTGTCCACGCCGAAGTGGGACGCCGCCACGGCGCAGTCCCGCATGGATAATCTGCTCAACGCCTATTACACCAACAAGAAGCTGGATGCGGTGCTGGCGCCCAACGACAATCTCGCCACCGGCGTGATCTCGTCGCTGAAGGGCGTCGGCTACGGCTCGGGCGACATGAAGCTGCCGGCCGTCACCGGCCAGGATTGCCAGGTCCAGTCCGTCAAGTCGATCATCGCGGGCGACCAATATTCCTCGATCTACAAGGACACGCGCGACCTCGCCAAGGTCGTGGTCGGCATGGTCGACGCGCTGCTGACGGGCTCGCAGCCGGAGGTCAACGACACCAAGAGCTACGACAACGGCAAGAAGATCGTGCCGACCTATCTGCTGAACCCCGTGCTGGTCACCAAGGCCAACTGGAAGCAGGTCCTGGTCGACGGGGGATACTACACGCCGAAGCAACTCGGGATGTGACACGGCGATCGGGTGACCGGCTCGCGATGCCGGTCATCCGCTCGGTCCCGCGGAGGCGGGGACCCAGCGCGAGATGTCCGGCCGAAGGCCGACCTCGTCCGACCGACGGTGCAGCGGGCGGCCCGTGTCGGTCGGGTCGGCCTTCCGCCGTCCTGCGCTGGATCCTCACCTCACCGAGGATGAGCCGAGGCGGGGTCGTCGCCCGAAGACCGGGTCGCCCGTCCTCGCGGCCCTCAGGCCAGGGCCTGCAGCGGCCCGACGCCGAACAGCAGCGACAGGCCGACCGCCAGCACCAGCAGCGCCGCCACGAGTTCGAGACCCCGCGCCACGAGAGCTCCGCGCCCGGCATCGGTGCCGACGAGGCGCAGCGCCACATTCTTGGCGAGGACCGCGGTCGCCGCAAGCGCCGCCGTAGTGAGGGCGGTGCCCAGCGCCATCACCAGGGTCGAGACGATCCCGGCGAGGAAGATGCCCTGGTCCAGGGCGAAGACCAGCACCAGGATGGCTCCGGAACACGGCCGCGCCCCCGCCGCCGCCACGGTCGAGAGGGCCTCGCGCCAGGAGAAGCCGTCGCCCAGCAGGGCGGGATCGGGCGCGTGGACATGCCCGCAATCCGGCCCGTGCAGGTGCGCCGCCGCATCGGCCTCGATCGTGCAGGCGAAGATGGAGCGGCCCGCCGACGTTCCATGCGCCGCGCAGGACGCCGCCCTCAGGCGATACGCCGGGACGCCGCGCGTCCCCTGCGCCCCGGCGAAGGCCAGCGTGGGCGCAAAGGAGGTGTCGACCGGGGGAAGCCGACAGGCCGCCAGGAAACCCGCGCCCTTGCGCCAGGTGAGCCACAGGCCGAGGGCCGCCACGCCGACGTAGCTCACCTTCTCGATCAGCGCCGCACCGTCGCGCATGCCGATCGCGGTGACGCGGAACACGAGAGAGAGCAGGCCGACGAGCGTCACCGCCACCGCCGCCTGGAGCAGCGCCGCGAGGAACGACAGGGCGATGCCGCGCCGCAGCGCCCGTTCGTTCGCCACCATGTAGGAGGCCAGCACGGCCTTGCCGTGGCCGGGGCCGGCGGCGTGCAGCACGCCGTAGGCGAAGCTCAGGCCGGCCAGCCAGGGCAGCGCCGACGGGTCCGCCCGGCTGGCCCGCACGGCCGCCGACAGCGCGCGCTCGAA
This sequence comes from Lichenihabitans sp., assembly GCA_965214345.1. Lineage (GTDB taxonomy): Bacteria > Pseudomonadota > Alphaproteobacteria > Rhizobiales > Beijerinckiaceae > Lichenihabitans. Next base: position 367,664 of record CBDCBJ010000007.1, read on the forward strand.
GAACCCCTGCTGGCTGAGGATCCAGCCCATCAGGCCCGTGGTGGGGCCGCCGCCCTCCGAGATGCCGACGCTGAACGGGTTCCTGGCCTGCGCCCAGGCGGCGCCGGACGGCCATCCCGGAGCCAGCAGGACCAGGGCGGCGAGGATCAGGATGAGAGCTGCGCCCGCGCGGCGATCGAGCCTCACGGGCACGCCACCATCAGCTTGCTGGCGAGCTTGATGCCGAAATCCTGCCCCGGCGACATGTTGGCGAAGAAGGCCTCGGACAGCTTCTGATTGTCCGACACGTCGAGCGGTCGAGGCTTGATGACGCTGAAGGAGCAGCCGGACGGCGCCGCCACCAGTTTGGCGGGGTCCTGCTCGTCCATGCCGAAGGACACGAAGTAGGTCGGGTCGTAGACGCTGATGGCGAGGGCCGGCACCGCCCGCACGGGGTTCTTCAACGGCAGGGTGAAGAACAGCGTGGCGAGCCTGTCCTGGCTTTCCCTCATCTCGTAATCCGTCGGCTCGTCGAAGGCGAGCTGGTGGCCGCCCGCCTTGGCGACCGTGAAATAGCCGAACTCCGCCAGGGACTCCACATTGGTCTTGGCCAGGGGCGCCAGCTGTTCCTTCGTCAGGATCTCGCCGGGGGCGCCGAGGCCCTGGGTGACGAAGGAGGAATACATGTCGTCGAACGTCCAGGCGGCGCGGATCCCCGTCACGGTCCCGTCCGGCCCGAAGATCACCTGCTCCTTGGCGGTCACGAACACGTGAGGATGCGCCGCCGCCACGCCCGCGCCGAGCAGCAGCGAGGCCAGGCCGCCGAGCCAGGCCGTGCCGAGGCGGCGTGCGGCGTGAGAGGGAAGCTGTCGACGCATACTGTCCCCGGTCCCCCCGGCGGCGCGCCGGGCACCCGCGGGAGTGACGGCGGAGTTCGGCGGTTTCGAGGCGTAGGCCCGCCGCCGCAGGCCTCGCGCAAGGCCCGAGCGCGGCCCCGCACGGCCCGGCGGCCGCACCGGGCGGACGTAACCCGCCCCCTCCGGCGCACGTAGAGGTCTGCAGCATGCACGCGGCGCGAGCGGATCGGCGGATGTCTTTGACCTCGGGCACGGCGGGATTATACAGAGCCGGGGCCGACGGCGGGCCTGTCCGGATCGGCATGGAACGCGTGAGCCCAGCCCGCAGCACGTCGGCCGACCCGGGCTGGTCGGCCATGATGGAGGCTGCGCAGGGCGGCGACCGCCTGACCTACGAACGCCTGCTCGGCGATTGCATCCCCCACGTCAGGCGGGTCGTGCGGCGGACCGGCGTCCGACCCGAGGCGGTCGACGATGTCGTCCAGGACGTGCTGATCACCGTCCACCGCGCCCGCCACACCTACGACCCGACGCGGTCCTTCTCGAGCTGGCTCAGCGCCATCGCGCAGCGGCGGGCCATCGATCACCTGCGCCACCGCGGACGGCAGGACCGCCGCGAGATCTCGGACGAGCTGTCCTACGGCAACTACCCCGATGCGGCGGCCACGCCGGAGGGGGCGCTCGAAGGCGAGGACCGCGGCCGCGACGTCCGGGGCGCCGTCGAGGCGCTCTCACCCGGACAGCGCGAGGCCGTCGAAGTCCTGGCCGTGAGACAGCGCTCGCTCGCCGAGGCGGCGGCGGAGACGGGCAAGACCAAGGGTGCCCTGAAGGTCAACCTCCATCGCGCCCTGAAGACGCTGCGGGCGCGCTTCGATGGGGCGGAGTGACGCCATGGCGGAGGACCGCTCCCTCGACGATATCGTGGCGCGTCTCGCCGCCGACCTCGCCCCCGTGCGACGCCTGCCGGCCCCGCCCCTGCGCGCCGCGGCCTGGCTCGGGCTCGTGGCCACGATGGCGCTCGGGCTCGCCGCCTTCTGCGATCTCCCGGCCCTGGGGCGCCGCCTGACCATCGCGCCCGACATGTGGCTGGCGGTGCTGGGGTCGACCGCGACGGCGGTGCTGGCGGCGCTGGCGGCCTTCGAGCTCAGCGTGCCGGGCCGCAGCGCCCGCTGGGCCTTGCTGCCCGTGCCGACGCTGGTCCTTTGGACCTCGGCGAGCGGCCTCGGCTGCCTGCGCACCTGGGCATTGCCGGTCGGGAACTCCGCCGCGGCGGCGGAGGCCGGCCATTGCCTCGGCCACATCGTGATGATGTCGATCCCGCTGATGGCCGTCATGATGGTGATGGTGCGGCGGGCCTGCCCTCTGCGGCCCAACCTGACGGCGCTGGTGTCGGGGCTGGCGATCGCGGCGGCCTCGGCGACCCTCCTGAACTTCGATCATCCCTTCGACGTGACGGCCGGCGACCTCCTGGCCCATCTCGTGGCGGTTCTGATCGTGATCGGGGTCAACCAGCTCGTGGCACTCCGGGCCGCCGCCGATCCCCTGCGGGCCTGACCGCGCCCGCCGCCCGGGGCGACGCCGTGTCGGACGCCGCCGTCGCGGTGATGGCCGTCGCCTTCACGCCTGCCGCCGCTCCGACAGGAACCGGCCCATGCGGTCGAGGGCGCGCTCGATGTCCTCGATCGACGCGGCGTAACTCAGCCGGATGTAGCCCTCGCCGTGGACGCCGAAATCCGGCCCGCCGATCGTGGCGACGCCCGCCTCCTCGAGCAGCGCCGAGGCCAGCGGCTTGGCCCGCCAGCCCGTGCCGGAGATGTTGGGGAAGGCGTAGAAGGCGCCCTTCGGCGTCGCCGACGTCACGCCCGGCAGGGCGTTGAGGCCCGCCACGACGACGTGGCGACGCCGGTCGAACTCCGCCACCATGGCGCGGACGGCGTCCTGCGGGCCCGTGAGGGCCTCGAGGCCCGCCCATTGGGCGGGAGCGTTCACGCAGGACCAGGCGTTGACGGCGAGCTTGCGCATCCGGTCGAGGAGCGCGTCGGGCCAGACCGCATAGCCCATGCGCCAGCCCGTCATGGCGTAGGTCTTGGACCAGCCGTCGAGCATGATGAGCCGGTCGCGGATCGACGGGTAGAGCAAGAGGCTCGTGTGGCCGAGCCCGTCGTAGGTCATCTGGCCGTAGATCTCGTCCGACAGCACCGCGACATCGGGGAAGCGCTCGAGCCCGGCCACCAGCGCGTCGATCTCGGGTCTCGGCGTCACGCCGCCGGTGGGGTTGGCGGGCGAGTTGAGGATGACGAGGCGGGTGCGGGGACCCATCAGCGACAGGGCCTCGTCGGCCGAGAAGGCGAAGCCGTTCTCCTCGCGCACCGGCAGCGGCACGGGCGTGGCGCCGGTGAACTCGATCATCGACCGGTAGATGGGGAAGCCGGGATCCGGGTAGAGGATCTCGGCGCCGGGCTCGCCGAACATCAGGATGGCGGCGAACATCGTCACCTTGCCGCCCGGCACCACGACGAGGTTGTCGGGCGAGATGTCGACGCCGAAGCGGCGGTGGAGATCGGCGGACAGCGCCTCGCGCAGCGGCAGGATGCCGGTCGCGGGCGTGTAGCCGTGGTGGCCGTCGCGCAGCGCCTTGACGGCCGCCTCGACGACGTTGCCGGGGGTGGCGAAGTCGGGCTGGCCGATGCCGAGGTTGATGACGTCGCGCCCCTGGCGGGCGAGGGCCGTGGCGCGCGCCAGCACCGCGAAGGCGTTCTCCTCGCCCATGCGGTCGAAGGCGGCGATGGGGGTCGGCATGGCGGCTCTCTCGTCGGTCGATCGCTCGGCGTCGCAGTCTGATCGCGGTCGGAACGCGGCACAAGACCGCGTGGCGAAGATCGATCTCACGCGTTGATGCGGCGTGACGGGGCGGCTCGCACATCAACCGCGAGGCTCACCGATGATCGTCCTCTATGCCTTTGCCCTCGTGGCGGGCGTCGCCAACGCGTTTCAGGCCGGCACCAATTCCACTCTCGCCAAGGCATCGACGCAGCCCTTCCTCGCCGCGCTGTTGATCGTCGGGATCAGCGCGCTGGGGCTCGCGGCCGCGGGCCTCGTGTCGGGGCGACTCGCCTGGCCCCCGGCCGGCGCCCTGGCGTCCGTTCCCTGGTGGGCCTGGATCGGCGGGTTCCTCTCCGCCCTGCTGCTGATGAGCCAGCTCTTCGTCGCCGACGCCATCGGGGCAGGGCCGTTCCTCGGCATCATCGTGGTGGCCGGCACGGTGACGTCACTGCTGATCGACCACTTCGGCTGGGTGGGGTTCAAGGTGCACGAACTGAACCTGGGCCGCATCGTCGGCGGCGTGCTGATGAGCCTCGGCGTGCTGCTCGTGGCGCTGTTCTGACGGAGGACGGGTGGCTCCGTTCTCAAAATCGACGAGCACCTTCGCCTGCTACCCTCACATCTGGCCGACCGCCCCCAGCAACGTCTCAACCAACGCCCCCGATCCCGCGCGGTCGGCGGCGAGCCGCTCGTAGACCTGGGCCGCGCCCTCGAACATCAGCGCCGCGGGATCGTCGGGGCCGAGGAAGGCCGCGACCTCGCGCATCTCCGCCACCCAGCGATAGGCCTTGGGCAGCATGTCGGGCATGGCCTTGCCGAAGCGCGCGACGAGCTCCGGCTGGCTGCGCGCCAGTTCCGCCCGCAGCGCCTCGCCGGCGCCGTTGCGCTCGGCGCCGAGAAACATCGCGGCCGCCAGCGCCGTCACGCCCTTGGTGCTCATGGCATAGACGAGCTTCAGGCCCGACGCCGCGCCGAAAGGCGCGTCCATCGGCTTGAGATCGAGGCCGTGCCGGCCGAGCGGCGCCGTCAGCCGGTCCGGGTCGCCGCTGACGTAGACGGCCGGGCTCTTGCCGCGCGGCGTCGGCGGTGCCCCGATGATGCAGCCGTCGACCACCGCGCAGCCGGTGCCGGCGAGCGCGGCCCGGACGCGGTCAGCCGTCGCGGGGCTGACCGCATTGGCGTCGACGAAGACCGGCTTCGCCGCACCCGCCGTCAGCGCCGGGGCGAGGCGCTCGGCCAGCTCTACCGCGGAGCCCGGCGGCACGATGGACAGGACGATGGCGGCGTCCGCGATCCGGTCGAGCGGGACATCCGTCATCCCGGCCTCGGCGGCGCGGCGACGGCTCGCTTCGCCGCGGCCGTCGAGGTTGGTGAGCACCGTGGCGCCGCCCTCCGTCAGGCGGAGGCCGATGCCGGCCCCCATGGCGCCGGCCGCCAGGATCGCGATCGTGGTCATGCCCTCTCCCGTGTGGTCTCGAATCGCAGGCCCGTGGCCCGCTCCGACGCGTCCCAGAGGGCCCGGGCGGTCGCGTCGTCCTGCGCCTGCGGCATGACGCGCGACGGCCCGACGGGGCCGGTGCGCTCGCCCCGTCGCGCCGGGCCGTAATAGCCACCCGGCGCGGCATCGGGGGCGGTCGCCGCATAGAGGATCGGCAGGGCGCCGTCCGCCGCCGATTGGCCGAGCAGGCGAAAGGCGAAGTTCATCAGCGCGGGCTTCAGCCCGCCGCGCCCCTCCGCCGGCCCATTGGAGATGATGTCGGTGACGGCCCAGCCGGGGTGGGCCGCGACCGAGCGGATGGCCCAGCCGGCCGCGTCGGCGCGGCGTTGGAACTCGCGGGCGAAGATCAGCATGGCGAGCTTGCTCTGGCGATAGGCGGTCCAGGGATCGTAGCGGCGCTCGCCCTGCAGGTCGTCGAGCGCGATGCGGCCCTGGACGTGGGCGAGGCTGGCGAGGCTGACGACACGCGCCCCGTGCCCGGCGCGCAGCAGGGCCGGCAGCAGCCGCGCCGTCAGGGCGAAATGGCCGAGGTAGTTGGTGCCGAACTGCTCCTCGAAACCGTCCCGCGTCGTTCGGCGCGTCGGATAGGCCATCACGCCGGCATTGTTGACCAGCACGTCGACCGCGGCTCCCTCGCCCAGCAGGGTCTCGGCGAGACGCGCGACGGAGGCGAGATCGGCGAGGTCGAGATGCGAGTATCGGACGTCGGCGCCCGGAACGGCGGCGCGGATACGCCCGAGCGCGGCTTCGGCCTTGGCGTCGTTGCGCGCCGCGAGGATCACCTTCGCACCGCGACGGGCGAGGCCGAGCGCCGTCTCGTAACCGAGGCCGCCCGACGCCCCCGTCACGACGGCACGTCGCCCGTCGAGCCGGGGTGCGTCGTCGATCGTCCAAGCTTGTCCGTCCATCGCGCGCCCCCGTCACGGCTCCGAAGGTGGTGCGGCCCGGGTGCGGGGCAAGGCTGAACGAGCCATCGCCGGGCCGGCGTCGTGCCGGCCGACGAGATCGGCCTTCAGCCGTAGATCTGCTTGCGGGCGGCGGCGTAGAGGTCGGACTGGAACGCGCCCATCTCGATGAGGTCCGCATTCGACAGCGTGTCGATCTCGGCGATCATCTGGCGGTAGCGGCGGTTCTTGTCGAGACGCTCCTGCGCCAGGACGAAAAGTCGGTTGAACATGGTTCGATGTCCCTCAAACGGGTTGATGGATCAAACCTCCCGGATCGGTCTTGATGCCGCTGACCGACCGATACCGCGCCGCATGTTGCACCGCAACATAGCGTATGTGCAGTGCAGCTCATCCTGTCCTGCATGGCACTCTCAAGCTTTTCTTCATCTGTGGCCGAAGCCATGCGGCGAGCACAGGGCATCGCGGCCGATTCCCCGGTGCGAGACCGCCCCATCGCCCGCCCTATCGCCGATGACGGCCCGCCCGTCCGCGAGCCCGATGAGACGTCATCGACCGAGCGAGCCGTGCCGGTCACACCGGAGCCGGCCCGGGGACCAGACACCGTCGGAGCAAGGCTTTCATAAGGTTTTGTGGTCATGTTTCGATCATGATCTTCCCGCGAACGATCTCGTCCCTCGGAACCCGACTGCGCGGTCGAAAGTTCGCTCGCCCGGCCAGCCTGCTGCTCGGCACCGTGGCGGTGATCGCGGTCGCGGCGGGCCTGGGGTTCATCGGCGCGGAGGCGCGCGACCAGGTGAGGCTCGCCTCCCAGAAGGCCGTCGAGGTCGCGGAGCTGCGCGGGAGCATCGGCCTCCTCGACGAGAAGATGGTCACGGCGGTCCGCATGGCGGCCATGTCGGGACGGCCACAATGGGCCGTCAGCTTCGACGAGACCGCCCCGAAGCTCGACGTCGCCATCGCCGAGGCCAGCGAGATCGCCAGCCCGGGGATCCGGCAGGCCCTGGCCGAGACGACGGGCGAGGCCCATCGCGACCTCCTCACCATGGAACGGCGGGTCCTCGCCCTCGTCGCCGATGGCGATCTCGTCGCCGCTCGCGCCCTGCTCGACAGCACGGAATTCAGCTATCTGCAGGAGGTCTACGCGGACGGGCTCGACGTCTTCGGGCAGGATCTCAGGACCCTCACCGAGAGCCGCCTGGCCGAGCTCGACGGCCGGGCCTGGATCGAGATCGGAGGCATCGCGGTCCTCATCGTCCTTCTCGTCGCCGCCGCGCTGGCCATGCGCGGCCATCTCCGGCTCCGCGCCGCCATGGCGCGCACCGAAATCGTCGCCGGCACGGACCTGCTGACCGGCCTGCCCAACCGACGCCAGTTCTGCCAGGCGCTGGAAGTGGCCCTGTCGGAGGGCCGGCGCACCGGCATGGACCACGCGCTGCTGGTGATCAATCTCGATCGCTTCAAAGGCATCAACGACGGCCACGGCCACACGACGGGCGATGAATTGCTGCGCCTCGCGGGCGCTCGGCTGCGGACGCTCCTCCAGGATGGACGGCTCGCGCGCCTGGGCGGCGACGAGTTCGCCGTGCTGCTCCGCTGCAGCCCCGCCGCCCCCGTACGGTCCCAGTCCGATCCGGCCGCAGTGGCGGAGCGGATCATGGCCGAGATGACGGAGCCGTTCACCCTCGCCAGCGGTGCCGTCCTGCAGGTCGGCGTCAGCATCGGGATCGGGCTCGACGGCGGCGCGGACGACGGCGTCAGCGACCTCATGCACCGGGCCGACGTCGCGCTCTATCGGGCCAAGGCCGACGGCCGAGGATGTTTCCGCTTCTTCGAGCAGGAGACGGACCTGCGCATCCGCGCCATGGCGCTGCTCGAGAGCGAGTTCCGTCAGGCCGTCGCGGGTGACGCGGTCGTGCCGCACTTCCAGCCGCTGGTCGACATGGCGACGGGTCGCCTCGTGGGCGTCGAGATGCTGGCGCGCTGGCCTCATCCGACCCGGGGCATGGTGTCGCCCGCGGAGTTCATCCCCATCGCGGAGGAGACGGGCCTGATCGGCCCGATGACGGTCAGCCTGCTCCGCCAGGGCTGCCGGGCCGCGCTGAAATGGCCGGCGCACGTCACGCTCGCCTGCAACGTGTCGCCTCTGCAGCTCCGGGATACCGCCCTGCCGGCGACGTTCGCGGCGGTGCTGGCCGAGACCGGCTTCCCCGCGAGCCGGCTCGAGATCGAGGTGACCGAGAGCGCGCTCGTCGGCGATCTCGACCTGGCGCGCGGCTTGCTCGTCGAACTCAAGACCCTGGGCGTGCGGCTGGCGCTCGACGATTTCGGGACGGGCTATTCGAGCCTGCGCCACCTGCAGCTGCTGCCCTTCGACAAGCTCAAGATCGATCAGTCCTTCGTCAACGGCATGCTGACGGATCGGGAGAGCGCCAAGATCGTCTCCGCCGTCGTGGGGCTCGGCCACAGCCTCGGCCTGTCGACCGTGGCCGAGGGCGTCGAGACCGAGCAGGTGGCGGCTCTCCTGCGCGCCTTGAGCTGCGACATCGGGCAGGGATGGCTGTTCGGCCGCCCCGTCCCGGCCCACCGGATCGATGCCCTCATCGCCGACCAGGTCGCGGCGACCGCGCAGGTCGTCGACCTGGTGGCGTGACGGCCACGTCCACCGTTCCACTCAGCTTGGCCCAGCGGGGGCGGGGGATGAAAGATCACTTGACCGACGCGATGATCCGGGGACGCAGCCGCAACCTGCTGCTGGCCCTGACAGCGGCCGTGCTGCTGACCATCTGTCTCGTGTTCACCTTCGTGATGGCGGGCTGGTATCGGGACGTCGGCCGCGGGCTCGGCGCCTCGGGCCAGAGCGTCGCCGCCGCCGTGGCCCATGAGATCGATCGGAACATCGAGCTTCTCGACTTCTCCTTGCGCTCCGTGGCGGACCAGTGGCGCAACCCCGACATCCAGTCCCTCGCCCCCCATCTCCGAGACCTGGTCCTGTTCGACGGCGCCATACAGGCGCCGGGCTTCGGCGCCATGTTCGTCCTGGATCGCGATGGTGCCGTCGTGGCGAACTCGTTGAGCCGGGAAAAGCCCAACGGCCGATATGGCGATCGGGACTATTTCCGCGTCCACGTCGCGACAGCCAACCTGGGGCTGTTCGTCAGCAGGCCCTTCCCGAGCCGCGTGACCGGGCGTTGGGTGGTGGCGTTCAGCCGGCGCATCGACGGTCCGGACGGCGAGTTCGGCGGCGTGGCGGTCGTCACACTCGATCTCGACTACCTCGCCAAGCTCTATTCGGGCCTGAACATCGGGCCGGACAGCGCCGTGACGCTGTTCAGGATCGACGGAACCGTCATCACACGCGAGCCGCCCGTGCGGGCCGACTTGCGCCTGTGGGCGGGAGCCAACGACGCGTTCACCAGGATGCGCGTCTCGCACGACGGGACGTTCGAGGGCGAGTCGCCGATCGACGGCCAGCGCCGGATCATCTCGTACCACCGCGTCGGCAACCTGCCCCTCATCCAGGCCGTCGAAGTCGGCGGCGACGGCGACTACGCGGATTGGTGGCGACGCGCCGCCGTCGTGGCCGGGCTTCTCGCCCTGCTGTGCCTCGGCATCATGGTGTTGGCCCTGGCGCTCTACCGGGAGCTCGGGCGGCGCAACCTCGCGGAGGCGCAGCTGTCGCGCCTCGCCGCCACGGATGCGCTGACCGGCCTCGCCAACCGCCGAAAGTTCGAGGCCGTGCTCACCCGGGAATGGTCTCGCGCCTCCGTGTCGGGCCAGCCGATCGCCCTTCTGATGGCCGATGCCGACGCGTTCAAGGTCTACAACGACATGTTCGGGCACCTCGCCGGAGACGGCGCCCTGCAGGCGATCGCGGGCCGCCTCGAAGCCGGGGCGGAATCGCGGGGTGGCCTGGCCTGCCGCTGCGGCGGCGAGGAATTCGTCGTCATGCTCCCGGGTCTCGACGAGTCGGCCGCCCTGGCCATCGCCGAGGAGATGCGCTCGGCCGTGCAGGCCCTCGCCCTCCCGCACCCGTGCGGCATCGACGAGGTCCTGACGATCAGCGTCGGCGTCGCCTCCGGGCGGCCCGGCGACGGTGCGTCGAGCCGCGACGTGCTGGCGGTCGCCGATGCCGCGCTCTACAGGGCCAAGCGGGACGGGCGCAATCGTTGCTGCGGGCCCGTCTCGGTCGAGCGACAGGCCGCTTAGAGCAGATCGCGATCAGGTGGAGTCACCTGATCGCGTGAAGATGCTCTTCAAACCGAATGATCAGAGCTGTGGCCGTGAGCGAAGGCGAGCGGCAGCGGCTCTGGCGGGTCCCGGCCGCACCGCGCCGACCGCTCAAGACAGGTCGCCGTAGCCGCAGAGGATGGCGCCGCTGCGGCGCGCCGCCGCGATGACGCGGGGCGACGTCAGCGCGTCGAGCTCTTCCCGGTAGCGGTAGCCGGCCGCCGCGCCCGGATAGCCGCCGGCGAGCGCCGGATGCGTGTAGACCTCCGTCGTGCCCGGGGGCAGGCGGTCGAGCAGGCCCTCGATGCGATCGGCCGTCATGGCGCCCGTCCAGGCCAGGCCGAACACCTGGTCCGGCACCGCGAGGCCGGCGCGGCGGAGCCTCAGGCCGAGGAGCCGCGTCCAGGGCGCCGTCACGGCCGGGACGAGGCGGGGCGCGCCGGGGTCGATCGCCCGGACGACGCGGGCGGGCTCGGCCGGGATGCGGACGGCCCGGAGGCCGTGCCGTCGGCCGATGCGGATGATCAGGCCCGCCACGGTCGGGTGGAGGTGGAAATGCTGGTGGGCGTCGACGTGGTCGAGCGGCAGCCCGGTCGCCGCATAGGCGTCGAACTGCGCGGCGACCTCCCGCGCGAGCTGGCGTCTCATGCGGGGCGAGACGAACAGCTCCGCGCCGAAGCGCGCCGTGTCGCGCCGGAACCAGCCGTCCGGGCCGACCAGGTCGGGGACCGCGGAGGCGGGCAGGGCGGGGCGGGCCTCGACCAGGGCGAGATGCAGCCCGACGCGCAGCCGGGGCAGGCGGCGGGCGAGGGCGACGGCCTCGGCCGCCGCGGGGGCCGCCACCATCAGGCTCGCGGCCGTCAGGATGCCGTCGCGATGCGCCACCTCGACGGCCGCGTTGACCTCCGGCGAGAGGCCGAAGTCGTCGGCCGTGACGATCAGGTGCCTGGGCATGGCGACAGTCCCTTCTCCCGCCCGCGGGAGAAGGTGGCCCGGCGAAGCCGGGTCGGATGAGGGGAATCCCGACCGTCGCGGGTCCCCTCATCCGGCGCTGCGCGCCACCGTCTCCCGCAGGCGGGAGAAGGGCAGGATCAGGCGGCTTCCTTGCGGTCGCGCAGGAAGCGAAAGAACTCGACGCCCTCGCGCAGGCGGCGCTTCATCATCTCGGGGCTGCGCACCATCTCGCCGACGATCGAGGCGATCTTCGGGGCACGGAAGTAGAAGCGCCGGTAGAAGTCCTCGACCGATGTGAAGATCTCGGTGTGGTTCAGGTGCGGATAGCTCAGCGGCGCGATCTGGGTGCCGCCGTCCGTCAGCAGGTCCTGGGTCTCGTCGTAGAGCCAGCCGTTCTCCTTGGCCTGCTTGTAGAGGAAGGTGCCAGGGTAGGGAGCGGCCAGGGAGATCTGGATCGTGTGCGGGTTGATGTCCTTGGCGAAGTTGATCGTCTCCTCGATCGTCTCCTTCGTCTCGCCCGGCAGGCCGAGGATGAAGGTGCCGTGGATGACGATGCCGAGTTCGTGGCAGTCCTTGGTGAAGCGGCGCGCGACGTCCGTGCGCATGCCCTTCTTGATGTTGTGCAGGATCTGCTGGTTGCCGGACTCGTAGCCGACGAGCAGCAGGCGCAACCCGTTGTCCTTGAGCACCTTGAGCGTGTCGCGCGGCACGTTGGCCTTGGCGTTGCACGACCAGGTGATGCCGAGCTTGCCGATCTCCCGCGCCAGCGCTTCCACGCGGGGCAGGTTGTCGGTCAGGGTGTCGTCGTCGAAGAAGAACTCCTTTACCTGCGGGAAGGCGGCGCGGGCGTAGCGCAGCTCGTCCATCACGTGGCCGATGGAGCGCGTCCGGTAATTGTGGCCGCCGACGGTCTGCGGCCAGAGGCAGAAGGTGCAGCGGCTCTTGCAGCCGCGGCCCGTGTAGAACGACATGTAGGGGTGCTTGAGGTAGCCGCCGAAATAGTTCTCGATCTCGAGGTCGCGCTTGTAGACCGGCGTGACGAAGGGCAGCTCGTCCATGTTCTCGAGGATCCGGCGATCCCCATTGCCGACGATGACGCCCTCACCGTTGCGGTAGGTGATGCCGTCGATCTTCGACCAGTCGCGGCCGTCCGCCACCTCCTTGATGGTGAAGTCGAACTCCTCGCGGGCCACGAAGTCGAGCGCCGAGCAGGCTTCCAGGCTCTGCACCGGCTCGACCGCCACCTTGGCGCCGACGAGGCCGATCTTGAGGTCGGGCTTCAGCTCGCGCAGCATGCGGACGGTGCGGATGTCGCTGTCGAAGGACGGCGTCGAGGTGTGCATCACGACGAGGTCGCGATCCTTCACGTGGGGGACGATGTCGTCCCACTTCAGCCTGTGCGGGGGCGCGTCGATGAGCTTCGAATCCTCGACCAGCGCCGCCGGCTGGGCCAGCCAGGTCGGATACCAGAAGGACTTCACCTCGCGCTTCATCTGGTAGCGCGCGCCGGCGCCGCCGTCATAGCCGTCGAAGGAGGGGGCCTGGAGGAAGAGAGTGCGCATCAAGAACCTGCTTTGTCGGGCGCCGTCATCGAGCCGTCGGTCCGCAGCGCGAAGCGATCCCCGCGCCAGTCGATCGATCCGGGCCAGAAGCCGAGGAGGAAGACCAGGAAGGCCGCGTAGTCGCGGACGGGGCCGAGAATAAGGCCTTTCGTCCCCGTATCGAGCGCCCGGCCGACGATAAACTGCAGGAGTAGCCGGGATGTCACAGAAAGTCCGAGCACCGCGAGCGGGACGGGCCCGCCGCCGCACAGGGCCGCGCCCAGCGTCGCCAAGGGGATCGGATGCGTCACGGCGGAGCCGATGAAGCCCACGGGATCGACCGAGCGGATGGTGCGCGACCACCGGACCTCCTGGCGCAGGAGCGCCCCGAAGCTCGTCGCCGTGCAGGTGTGGCCGAGCACGAGGTCGCGCGGCACCGCCACGGCGAGGCCGAGCGCCCGCACGGCCTCGCCCACCGCGTAATCGTCGGCGAGCCGGTCTTTGAAGGCCTCGAAGCCGCCGATGCGCTCCAGCGTGTCGCGCCGGATCGCGATCGTCGAGCCGAAGCAGGGCTTGGCCAGGCCGAGCGCCAGGCCGACGACGACGTTGGGCAGGAAGTGGTGGTCGATCCACTGCACGCCGAGCCGCGACCAGATCCCCGGGACGCCGACGCCGCGGTAGAGGCACGTGACGGCGCCGACGCCCGGCGCGTCGAGCGCCGCGACGACGCGGTCGAGGTAGTCGGGCTCGACCAGCATGTCGCTGTCGGCGAAAACGATCACCGGATGGTGGGCGCGCTCCGCCATGTTGATGAGGTTCGACACCTTGCCGTTGGTGCCGTGGCGGCGCTCGTCGACCACGAGCCCGAGGCCGCGGAACTCCGCGATCAGCCGCTCGACGATCGGCACCGCGGCGTCGCCCGGGCTCGACACGCCGAAGATCGTCTCGACCGGCCCGCCATAGTCCTGCACGCAGGCGGAGCGGAGGTTCCGGCCGAGGAAGGCTTCGTCGCCGTAGAGGGGCTTCAGGAGGCTGACGCCGGGCCGGGCCGCGCCGGCCGCCGGGACGACGCGGGGCGACCGGACCGCCAAGCCGCGGGCCACGAGCCACGACGCCAGCCAGGCGTAGGCGCAGCCCGCCCCGGCGAGCACGAGGAGGAGGGCGCCGACGATCAGGATGCCGTCACGTCTTTCTCCCCATGGGCCTCCGAGGCCGCCCGCGGGGCGCGCGCGCCGTCGCGGCCCGCGACGATGCGGCGGCCTTCCAGGACCTGCCAGACCAGGAGGCCGGGCAGGCCCAGCACCACCTCGGGGAAGCGCTTGGCGAGCGAGAGCGCGATGGCGGCCGGGGCCGGGATGGCGAAGACCGCACAGAGCGCCACGAAGCCCGCCTCCTGAACGCCGATGCCGCCCGGCACCACGAAGGCGGCGCCGCGCACCGCTTGGCCGAGGCTCTCGAGCACCAGGGCGGCGCCGTAGGGCACGGGGCGGCCCATGGCGGCGAGCGCGAAGGAGATCTCCAGCACGCCGAAGAACCAGATGGCGAAATGCAGCGCCAGGACCAGTGAGAGGCGCCCGCCGCGGCCGTAGAGCGTCAGGAACTGGGCGTTGACGGCGTCGAGGCCGCCGCCGGCCGCCGCCCAGCGCGGGTCGTCGGTGAAGTGGCGCCCCACCCTGTCGAGCAGGCGGGCGCCGCCGAAGCGCTGCGCCGCGTAGAAGGCGCCGAGCGCCGGGCCGAGGAGCGCCAGGCCGAGCGCCACCCCCCGCACGATCGCGTCGCCGCCCCCCACGGTGGCGAGCAGCGCCACGCCGATGAGCGTGAAGACGAACTGGGTGGCGGTCTGCGCCAGCAGGTCGACCATCACCGAGGCCGCCGCGAGGCTCTTCGACACGCCCCAGAAGGTGATGAGGCGCGCCCCCACGATCTCGCCGCCGACCTGGGCGACGGGGAGCAGCACATTGACGGATTCGCGGACCCAGCGGAGCAGGATGCAGGCGCGCAGGTTGCGCCCGGTCTGCCGGTCGAGCAGCAGCCACCAGCAGACGCCGGCCCCCGCCGCCTCGCCGATCCGCACGAGCGACACCGGCACGACGCCCCAGCCCACGGCTTCGACGGCCTGGAGGATCGGCTGCCAGCCGTAGAGGACGACGAGCGTCGCGGCCGCGACGACACCGATCGCGCTGGCGATGACGAAGGTCAGGCGCATGGTGCCGGGTCGGTCCTCGTCCGGCGACAGCCGGCCGGCGGGCGCTCTTAGCACGAAAGTTTCGGACGGCGAGACGGCTTCCTGTCGGCATCCCTCTCGGCCGGACGGGATGGAACGGCGATTCCATCCGCATCGAGAACGGTCTAGAAGCGGGCATGCCGGCAGAGGCCGGACCGACCCGGAAAGCCGCCATGGCCATCAGACTGCACAGGGGCGACCTGCCGGCCGACTACCACGCCGGAGGCAGCGTCGCCATCGACACCGAGACGCTGGGCCTCAAGGCCCACCGCGACAGGCTCTGCGTGGTGCAGCTCTCGACGGGCGACGGCTCGGCCGATGTCGTGCAGATCGCCAAGGGCCAGACCGCGGCGCCGAACATCGAGCGACTGCTGCGCGATCCCGCCGTGACGAAGCTGTTCCACTTCGGCCGCTTCGACATCGCCGTGATGTTCAATGCCTTCGGCGCCCTGACGCAGAATCTCTACTGCACCAAGATCGCCTCGAAGCTCGTGCGCACCTACACGGACCGGCACGGCCTGCGCGAGCTCTGCCGCGAGTTGCTCGGCATCGACATCTCGAAGCAGCAGCAATCGTCCGATTGGGGCGCCGACGTCCTCAGCGATGCCCAGGTGAGCTATGCGGCCTCCGACGTGCTCCACCTCCACGCGTTGAAGGCCAAGCTCGACGCCATGCTGTTGCGGGAGGGACGGGACGCGGTGGCGCAGAGCTGCTTCGACTTCCTGCCGACGCGGGCGCGGCTCGACCTCATGGGCTGGCCCGAGAGCGACATCTTCGCTCACGAATAGCGGTTGCGAGCGGACCGGCGACCGGTCCCGCGCAGGACCCCCTGCCAAAGCCGTGTCGCCCGTCATAACTTGGCCATTCCGGCGAGGCATCCATCCTCGCCGGGCTTCGTCCTCTCTGCTGCGAGCGTATGACAGATTTCGCCACCGTCACCGGGCGGACGACCGGCCTCCGGCAGGCTGCGCGCGACGCTTCGGCCCCGCTCGACGCGGCCCAGCCCCGCGTCGACGCCTTCCGCGCCGCGGGGCGTCACACCGCGCGGGTCCGCCTGCTCCGCCGGCTCGTCCTGTCCGGCGCCGTGCTGGGGTCGGTGGCGGTGGTGGTCTTCGCCTTCTTCAACCCTTTCCGCGTCGTCATCCCGGGCGTGACGATCGACGGCCTGGGGCTCAGCGGCAGCAAGGTCACCATGCAGCATCCGAAGCTGACGGGCTTCCGCGGCGACGGCCGACCCTACGACCTCGTGGCGAGTTCCGCCGTGCAGGACGCCAAGACGCCCAACATGCTCGAATTGCACGACATCGACGCCCACGTCACGATGGCGGACCAGAGCGTGGTGCACATCCTGTCGGACTCCGGCCTCTATGACAGTTCGAAGGAGACCATGCGGCTGAAGAGTGCCGTCCACCTCACGAGCGACAAGGGGCTCGATGCTCACCTGCAGAGCGCCTTCATCGAGTTCAAGAGCGGCCTCGTCGACACCCGCGAGCCCCTCACGATCGTGATGAGCACCGGCACCGTCACGGCCGACAGCATGCACATGACGGACAACGGCGCGCATGCGGTCTTCGAGGGCCACGTCCACTCGACGGTGAACCCGTCCGAATCCGCCGCGACCGCGACAGCGACCATGAAGGGGACCGGCCCATGATACGCCACGCACTCGCCCGCGCCCTCGCGAGCCTCGTCCTCGTCGCCGCGGGCGCCTCGGCCTCGGTCGCCGCCACGAAGACGAGGAAGCCGACCGCCATCCCGTTCGTCGACGATGCCGCGAAGCCTGCCGCTACCGCCGATGCCGCGCCGAAGAAGTCGGCCGGCGTGCCCCTGCTGCCCGGCAGCGGCTCCAAGGAGCCCGTCAACATCACCGCCGACAAGCTCGATTTCCTCAACAAGGACAACAAGCTGATCTACACCGGCAACGTCGTGGTGGTTCAGGGCGAGTCCACCATGAAGGCGTCGGTGCTCAACATCGACCTGCAGCGGGACGCGCCGAGCGCGGGCGGCGCCACGGCCCCCGCCACGCCGGCCCCGGCCGCCGGGGCCTCGTCCACGCCGGGGCAGGGGAGTTCGGTCAAGCACATGGAGGCCGACGGGCCCGTCACGCTGATCTCCAAGGACCAGGTCGGCACCGGCGACCACGCCACCTACGACAAGGGCTCCAACAAGGTCTACCTCAACGGCAACGTCACGTTGAGCCAGGGCACCAACGTCACCCAGGGCGACCGGCTGATCTATGACATGACGACAGGCCAGGCGCAGGTCTTCTCCGGTCAGAGCAACGGCGGCCGCGTCTCGAGCGTCTTCACGCCCGGCAGCGGCACGCCCGGCGGCCCACCCAAGGCTTCGCCCGCTCCGGCGGCGCCGGGCAAAGGCAAGACGCCTCGGCGCGGCGGCGAGGATGCGGCGGCGCGCGACGCCGAAGCGGCCCGGTGACCGGACGGACCTGACACGTGGCGCAACCCGGCTCGAAGCCGCGCGGCCTGAGACGCCTGTTTTCCCGCCCGAGCCCTGCCGTCCCGGTCGCCGCTTCGCCGCCGGTCGGCCCATCACGCCAGGATCCCCGCTTCGATCCCGGCCCTGAGGCCGGCGTGCGGGATGTCGAGCCGGAGGACCTCGCCGACGGCGCCTGGCCCGACCCCGACCTGCCCGATGTCGCGCCCGGCGAGGTCCCGGCCTACCCGGACCAGCAGGTCTCCGACGACGTCTACGCCCGCGATCCCGCCTGGGACATGGCGCCGGGCAGCCGGCGGGACCTGTCGCCCGAGGCCATGCTCGGCGTCTACAACCTCGGCAAGGCCTACAGGGGCCGCAAGGTCGTCCACGACGTGTCCATCAACGTCAGCCGCGGCGAGGCCGTGGGCCTGCTCGGGCCGAACGGCGCCGGCAAGACCACGGTGTTCTACATGATCACCGGCCTCGTCAAACCCGACAAGGGCATGATCCAGCTCGAGGGCCACGACGTCACGGGCCTGCCCATGTACCGCCGCGCCCGGCTCGGCATCGGCTACCTGCCGCAGGAGGCCTCGATCTTCCGCGGCCTCAACGTCGAGGACAACATCCGCGCCGTGCTGGAGATCACGGTGCCGGACAAGAAGCAGCGCGACCGCGAACTCGATCAGTTGCTCGACGAGTTCTCGATCACGCGGCTGCGCAAGGCACCCTCCATCGCGCTCTCGGGCGGCGAGCGGCGGCGCTGCGAGATCGCCCGCGCGCTCGCCGGGCACCCGTCCTTCATGCTGCTCGACGAACCCTTCGCCGGCATCGACCCGATCGCCGTCGGCGACATCCAGGACCTCGTCCGCCACCTGAAGCAGCGCGGCATCGGCGTGCTGATCACCGACCACAACGTCCGCGAGACGCTCGGGCTGATCGACCGCGCCTACATCATCCACTCCGGCCACGTGCTGACGGAGGGCACCGCCGAGGAGATCGTCGCCCACCCGGACGTGCGCCGCCTCTACCTCGGGCAGGACTTCCGCATGTGATCGCGCCCGCCGGCGTGGAGGGCGTGCGATGTGCAATCGGAGATCCATGCAAAAACGAGGCCGGGATGCCGCGATAGAGTTCCTTTACGGAGATCCGTGCTATGGGTGGCAGGGATGGCGAGGCCGGGACGACACGGCTGCCGGCCCGGCCTCCTGGGATCGAACATCGAATGGCGCTTTCGGCGAAGCTCGTGATGCGCCAGGGACAGGCCCTGGTGATGACGCCGCAGCTGATGCAGGCGATCAAGCTTCTGCAGCTGTCGAACCTCGAACTCGCCTCCTTCATCGAAGAGGAGCTGGAGCGCAACCCGCTGCTCGAGCGCGTCGAGGAGACGCCCGACCCGCGCGAGCATGAACCCGCCGTCGAGCCCGCTCCGACCGGCGATCCCGTCGAGTCCGATTGGACCAGCGACGAGTTCGCGACCGATCGCGGCGCGCTCGAAGCGGGGCTCGGCACCGAACTCGAGAACAGCTTCGACGGCGACCGGGCCGGCCCCTCGTCGGATCCCGCCGGCGACATGATGGGCCTGTCCGCCACGTCCTGGACGGGCGCGCCCCCCTCGGCCGAGGGCGACGGGTCGAGCCTCGAGCGCTACGTGGCGTCGCTGCCCTCGCTGCACGATCACCTGTCGGACCAGCTGCTGCTCGCCGTGGCCGACCCGGTCGAACGGCTGATCGGCCACAGCCTCATCGATTCCATCGACGAGGCGGGCTACCTGTCGGAGCCGCTCGACGCGGTCGCGGAGCGGCTCGGCGTCGAGCTCGCCCGGGTGGAGCGCGTCCTGCGGGTCGTCCACGGCTTCGACCCGACGGGGGTCGGGGCGCGGTGCCTCGCCGAATGCCTGACGCTGCAGCTTCGCGAACGCGACCGGTTCGATCCCGCCATGGCGGCGCTGATCGACCACCTCGACCTCCTGGCCCGGCGCGACCACGCCGCCCTGAAGCGGCTCTGCGGCGTCGACGACGAGGACCTCGCCGACATGGTCGGGGAGATCCGCCGCCTCGACCCCAAGCCCGGCCGCTCCTACGGCGGCGGCCCGGTCCAGACGGTCGTGCCCGACGTCTACGTCCGCTCGGCGCCGGACGGGTCCTGGCTCATCGACCTCAACACCGACGTGCTGCCGCGCGTGCTGGTCAACCAGACCTACCGGACGCGGGTGACGCGCGGTGCCGCGAGCGACGCCGACAAGAGCTTCGTCAACAATTGCCTGCAGACCGCCAACTGGCTCACCAAGAGCCTGGAGCAGCGGGCCCGCACCATCCTGAAGGTGTCGAGCGAGATCGTCCGCCAGCAGGACGCGTTCTTCGCCCACGGCGTGCAGCACCTGCGGCCCTTGAACCTCAAGGCCGTGGCGGATGCGATCGGGATGCACGAATCCACCGTGTCGCGCGTGACCTCCAACAAGTACATGGCGAGCCCGCGCGGCATCTTCGAGCTGAAGTATTTCTTCACCGCCTCGATCGCCTCGACGATGAACGGCGCCGCCCACTCGGCCGAGGCGGTGCGGTTCCGCATCCGGCAGATGATCGATGCCGAACCTGCCTCGGACGTGCTGTCGGACGACGCCATCGTGGCGAAGCTCAAGACGGCCGACATCGACATCGCCCGGCGCACCGTGGCCAAGTACCGCGAGAGCCTGCGGATCCCGTCATCGGTGGAGCGCCGCCGCGAGAAGTCCGTCATGGCGCTGGCGGGGCGGTAGGCTCGCGCCCGAGGGATCATCCGTGAACCCCAACATTGCTGCCCGCCTCGACGAGTTGTTCCGCGACGCCGACGCCCTCTGGCCCGTGATGGGCATCCTCAACGTCACGCCGGATTCCTTCTCGGACGGCGGCCATCACGAGGCCGCACCTGTCGCCCGGGGCGAAACGCTGGTGGCCGAGGGCGCCGCCGTGCTCGACATCGGCGGCGAGTCGACGCGCCCGGGCTTCACGCCCGTGTCGGCCGAGGAGGAGTGGCGGCGGATCGGCCCCGTCGTCGAGGCCCTGGCGGCGCGGGTGGCCGTGCCGTTGTCGGTCGACACGACGAAGTCCGAGGTCGCGGCCCGGGCGCTCGCGGCCGGTGCCGCCATCGTCAACGACGTCTGGGGACTCCAGGGCGATCCCCGGATGGCGGAAGTGGTGGCGGACCGGGAGGCCGGCGCCGTGCTGATGCACAACCGCCAGTCCATCGACCCCGCGCTCGACATCGCCGACGACATGCTGCGCTTCTTCGAGCGCTCGCTCGCGGTCGCCGAGGAGGTCGGCGTGCTGCGCCACCGCATCGCCCTCGACCCCGGCATCGGCTTCGGCAAGACGCAGGGCCAGCAGGTCGACGCCATCCGGGCCATCGGCCGCCTGTGCGACGCCTTCGGCCTGCCCGTGCTGGTCGGCGTGTCGAGGAAGCGCTTCCTCGGCGCCATCACGGGGGCGCCGGTCGAGCGGCGCGGGATCGAGACCGTCGCCGCCAACCTCGCCGCGGCGGCGGCCGGCGCCGCGATCTTCCGCGTCCACGACGTCGCCGCGCATGTCGCCGCCCTGAAGGTCTTCCGCGCGGTCCATCGCGGCGGAGACCCGTCGTGAGCGGCGAGGCCGTCGATGTGGCGTTCCAGTTCGGCAGCAACGTCGGCGACAAGGCCGACAACGTCGCGCGCGCCGCCCGCATGCTGGAGGCCGCCGGCATCGCCCGCGCGCTGCGGATCTCCCCGGCCTATCGCACGCCCCCGTGGGGCGGCGTGCCGCAGGACTGGTTCGTCAACGCCTGCGCGGTCGGCACCACGGCGCTCGACGCCTTCGACCTCCTCCGCCGCGTCAAGGCCGCCGAAGTGGCGCTCGGCCGGATCGAGACCGTGCGGTGGGGGCCGCGGGTGATCGACATCGACATTCTCTACCGCGGCGACGACACGCTCGACACCGCGACGCTGACGCTGCCCCACCGGGACGTGCTGAACCGGGCCTTCGTGCTCGTGCCCCTGGCCGACCTCGTCCCCGGCCGCGTCATCCGCGGCGTCAGCGTCGCCGATGCGGCGGCGCGGCTCGATGCGACCGGGATCGAGCGGCTCTGACCCTCACGCCGCGAGGTCCGCCACCACCATGTCGAGCACCGGAAAGCCCTCGCGCGTGACGCGCAGGCGTCCTTCGGACGAGCGCTCGACGAGGCCGTCGCCGATCAGGCTGTCGATGCGGCTCCGGTCGATGGGGCGGCCCGACAGGGCCTCGAACCGGAGCGGGTCGATCCCCTCGCCGAGCCGCAGGCCCATCAGGAGGAACTCGTCGCCCTGTTCCTCGGCCGAGAGCGTCTCGTTCGAGACGAGCCCGTGGCCCTCGCCCTCGACGACGGTGAGCCACATCTCGGGATGCCGTTCCGTCGCCTGGGCGCGCCGGCCCGTCGGGGTGAGGACGCGGCCGTGGGCGCCGGGGCCGACGCCGGCGTATTCGCCGTAGCGCCAGTAGACGAGGTTGTGGCGCGACTCCGCGCCGGGGCGTGCGTGGTTCGAAACCTCGTAGCCCGGGAGGCCGCGCGAGGCCGTCAGTTCCTGCGTCACCTCCCAGAGCACACGCGCCTGTTCGGCGTCCGGCACGGCGAGTTTGCCGGCCCTGTGGAGCCGCTCGAACATCGTGTCGGGCTCGATCGTCAGTTGATAGAGCGACAGGTGCTCGGCGGCGCGGTCGATCGCGCCCGACAGCTCGGCCTGCCACGCCGCCGCGGTCTGGCCGGGGCGGGCGTAGATGAGGTCGAAGGAGAAACGCTCGAAATGCGCCGCCGCGATCGCGACCGCCGCCAGGGCTTCGTCGGCCGTGTGGAGCCGGCCGAGCGCTCTCAGGTCGGGGTCGTTGAGGGCCTGGACGCCGAGCGAGACGCGGTTGACCCCGGCCGCGCGATAGCCCTGGAAACGCGTCGCCTCGACGCTGGTGGGGTTGGCCTCGAGCGTCACCTCGGCGTCGGGCGCCACCGCCCAATGCCCCCCGATGGCGTCGAGCAGGCTGCCGACCGTCGCGGGTTTCATCAGCGACGGCGTGCCGCCGCCGAAGAACACGGACTGGACCGTCCGTCCCGGCGTGAGCGCGGCGCGATGCGCCAGCTCCTGCCGGAAGGCGGAGAGGAACCGCGCCTCGTCGACCGGCACCTGCCGCACGTGGCTGTTGAAGTCGCAATAGGGGCACTTCGACAGGCAGAAAGGCCAATGCACGTAGATGCCGAAGCCGGGGTCGTCGGTGCCGAGGGCGCTCATGACCACCTTATGCCACGCGGCAGGACGGCGGGTCACGCGCCATGTCGGCGCCTGGCGCAAAGCTCACGCAATGTCGAACAGGCGCGCCGCGAGCCTCTGGAAGGCTCGGGCGCGGTGCGACAGCGCCTGGCCGCCGTCGGCCGGAAGGCCGTGCTTCTCGTCGGCCGACATCTCGCCGAAGGTCCGGTCGTGTCCGTCGGGCAGGAAGGCGGGGTCGTAGCCGAAGCCCTGGCTGCCGCGCGGGGGATGCACGATGCTGCCGTGGACCTGGCCCTCTACGGCCTCGATCCGCCCATCCGGCCACACCACCGCGAGCGCCGCCGTGAAATGGGCGCGCCGCCCCGCCGCCGTCGCCGTGCCACGCTCGCCGAGCATCGCGTCGATCCGCGCCAGGGTCCCCGAAAAATCCTTGTCCGGCCCGGCCCAGCGGGCCGAATGGATGCCGGGCGCCCCGTCGAGCCCATCGACGCAGAGGCCCGAATCGTCCGCCAGCGCCGGCAGGCCGGAGCCGCGGGCGGCGGCCTCGGCCTTGAGGCGCGCGTTGGCGGCGAAGCTCGTGCCGGTCTCCTCCGGTTCGGGCAGACCGAGCTCCCCGGCGGACAGCACCGTGATGCCGTAGGGCTTCAGGAGATCGCGGAATTCGGCGAGCTTGCCCGAATTGTGCGTGGCGATCACGAGGCGGTCGAGGCGGGGATCGCGCATGCGGCACTCGGCGGGCAGGGCGGCGGGACGGGGCCGCCGCGGAGGCGCTGGCCTATCGCGTCGGCCGGGCTTTGAACAGGTCCGCTGGAAGATCGTGACCCGCGTGACACGGGCTCGGAGGTCGCGATGCGGCGATAAGACCGTCAGAAACTCTCAACGCCTTTGGAAGGGAAGGGCTTTTTCCGTTAGACACGCGGCTGGCACCCGATAGGCAGGGGTCGCGGATGCAGGTCCGCGTTGAAGGCGGCTCGAGATGTGGGATGGCGTCGGGACGGCGGAGATGGTGCGGCGGGATGACCCGTCGTCCCCGGGTCTCGCCGCCCTGCGCTCCGAACCTGCCCTGGACCGGGTGGCCGCGCTGGCCGCCGACCTGTTCGACACCCCGATCGCGCTGCTCCTGATGTTCGATGAGGGCCACGGCCGGGTGGCGGCCCAGATCGGGCTCGACGACGCCGCCGTGCGGCAGGGATTTCCGGGCGGCCCGCCCCTGTCCGATCCCGTCCCGCGCGCCGTGCCCGACATCGGGCTCGATCCCCTGCTGCTCCGACATCCGGTCGTGGCGGCGGCGCGCCACGCCCGGTTCTATGCCGGCGCGCCGCTGCTCTCGGCCGACGGCACCGTCCTCGGCGTGCTCTGCGCCCTCGACGCCGCACCCCGGCCGCCTCCCCTGCCGCGCGACATGGGACGGCTCGAAGCGCTGGCGGCACTGGCCCGCGATGCCGTCGAGGGCCACCGCGCCCTGGAGAGGGCCGAGGCGGTCGCCGAAGCCAAGACCGACCTCCTCGCCGACGTCAGCCACGAACTCCGGACGCCGCTCAACGGCATCGTGGGGTTCACGCAACTGCTCAAGCGCGACGGCCCCCTCGCCGAGAGCGCGCGGCTCAGCGTGGAGCCGATCGAGGAGGCAGGGCGCGGGCTGCTCAGCATCGTGGAGGACGCGCTCGACCTCGCCAGGCTCGACACCGGCGCGGTGCGGCTCGACCTCCGGCCCTTCTCGGCCGCGCGGCTCGTCGAGGACGCGGCCGCCCTGGTGCGGCCCGAGGCGGACCGCAAGGGATTGGCGCTCCTCGTCGACATCTCCGGCGCATCGTCGGATCCGCTGCTGGGCGATCCCGACCGGCTGCGGCAGGTGCTGCTCAACCTCCTCTCCAACGCCGTCAAGTTCACCGAGGCCGGCACCGTGCGGGCCAGCCTCGCGGTCGGCGCGGGGCCCGACACCGCCGTGCCGGTGACCTTCGCGGTCGAGGACAGCGGCATAGGCATTCCGCATGACGGCATCCCGCGCCTGTTCCAGCGGTACGGCCAGGCCGACGGCAGCGTGGCCCGACAGTTCGGCGGCACCGGCCTCGGCCTCGCCATCTCGAAGACGCTGGTGGAGGCGATGGGGGGCTCCATCGCGGTGGCGTCCTCGGCGGGCCTCGGGGCACGCTTCTCCGTCACCCTGTCGCTGCCGCGCGCCATCGGACCCCGTCCGGAGAAGCCCGCCCATCACGGGGATCACCCGTCAGCCGACGCGGACGGGTTGAAGGGCCTCGCGATCCTCCTCGCCGAGGACACACCCTTGAACCAGAAGCTCGTGCTGCAGATGCTGGCGCCGCTCGGCGCCGAGATCGACGTGGTGTCGGACGGCGCCGCCGCCGTCGACGCCGTGGCGCGGCGCGGCTACGCGCTGGTGCTGATGGACATGGAGATGCCGGTCCTCGGCGGCCTCGACGCGACCCGCCGCATCCGGGCCCTGGCCGGCGAGGCTTCCGCCGTGCCGATCGTGGCTCTCACCGCCAACGCCTTCCCCGAACACCTCGACCTGTGCCGCACCGCCGGCATGGACGACCACCTCATCAAGCCCTTCAGCCTCGACGGGCTCTTCGCCGTCGTCCTGCACTGGGCGCGGCGAGCCGCTCCGGCGGACGAGGGCGGCGCAAGCCATCGAGGACCCGTCCGGCCCCTCCGCGGCGACCCCGTTCCTTTACCCTGAATGTCCGTCGGGCTTGTCCCCACGGGGCTTCTCGTCTTCCCTCGCGCGACGCGGAGTGATGGGGCCGATGAGCAAGCTTTCGACTGTCGCGATCGTCGGCGCGGGTCCCTACGGTCTGTCGATCGCCGCCCATCTCGGGGCGGCGGGGATCGAGGCGCATCTCTTCGGCGCCGCGATGCAGACCTGGCGAGAGGGAATGCCGAGCGGCATGTTCCTCAAGTCCGAGGGCTTCGCCTCCGGCCTGTCCGCTCCCGGCGACGCCTTCACGCTGGGCGATTATTGCCGCGAGCGCGGCATCCCCTATGCCGACATCGGCTGGCCCGTCCCGGTCGAGGTGTTCGCCGCCTACGGTGAGGAGTTCGCCCGACGTTTCGCGCCGGATCGCGATCCCCGCCGGATCGTCCGGGTGGCGCGGGCCAACACGGGGTTCACCGTCGAGACGGAAGACGGCGACGCCGTGGCAGTCGGCCGGGTGGTGCTCGCCACCGGCATCGGTGCCTATGCCTGCCTGCCGGACGAGATCTCCGGCCTGCCATCGACCGTCCTGACCCACTCGAGCCACCACGCCGACTATTCCGATCTCGCGGGCCGTTCCGTCGCGGTCATCGGCGCGGGCGCATCCGCGCTCGACGCCGCCGCGGCCCTGCGCCGGGCCGGAGCCTCCGCGACGCTGGTGAGCCGCCGATCCGCCGTGAGGTTCTACGAGGCCGGCCGGCCCCGCCGCCCGATCGACGCGCTGCTGTCGCCGCTGACGCCGCTCGGACCGGGGTGGAAGAAGTGGCTCTGCTGCGAGGCTCCGCTGCTGTTCCACGCCCTTCCGGAGCGCGTCCGCACCGGCATCGTCCGGCGTTACCTCGGACCCTCGCCGGCCCGCTTCGTCCGCGACACGATCGAGGGCCACGTCCCTTACTGGCTCGACAGCCGCGTCGCCGGCGCCGATCTCACGGCCGAGGGCCGGGTCGCGCTCCACGTCGACCGCGCCGGCCGGGGGCGCGAGACCCTGACGGTCGATCACGTCGTGGCGGCCACGGGCTACAAGGTCGACGTCGCGCGCCTCGGGCTCCTCGACTGCGCCCTGCTGTCCGAGATCGACACCGTCGATCGGTCGCCGGCGCTCTCGCGGGACTTCGAGTCGAGCGTGCCCGGCCTCTACTTCGTCGGGACACCCTCGGCCTACAGCTTCGGTCCCATGTTCCGCTTCGCCTGCGGGGCCGCCTACGCGGCGAAGCGCCTGACGCGCCACGTCGTCACCGCGGACGCCATGGCGCGCCGATCGTCCGCCGCCCGCATCCCATCCCCGGCCTTTCGCGTCCGCGCCACGCGAGGCTGACGACACCGCCCCTCCAACCGGCCTGCCCATGGACCAGAGCCAGCCCCGGATCCTCTTCGTCAGCCTGTCGGACGACATCGGCTCCGAGCGCATTGTGGCCGAGATGAGCCGACGCGGCGCCCTCTGCGCCGTGCTGGGCCGGCGGGACGCGATCGCGGCGAAGCCGATGCGGGTCGTCCGCCACGTCCATCTGCCGTCGCGGGGCGGTCTGTGGGCCGCCGCGCTCGGCCTGGCCCGCCGGCTCGAGCTCCTGGTCGCCGACTGGCGGCCCGACGCCTTGGTGCCGCTGGACGACATGGCGGCCGGCGTGCTGCGCGACCTCGCCACCGCCGCCCGCACCAGCGCGGCCCTGAAGGCGCTGCTCGCCCGATCGCTCGGCGACCCGGCCCATTACCGGACGGTGTCGTGCCGGGCGTCGCTGATCGAAGCCGCCGCGGCGGCCGGCCTCCGCGCGCCGGCCCAGCGCCGCGCCCACAGCCTCGCGGAGGCGACGGCCGCGGCCGGTGAGATCGGCTATCCGTTGATGCTGAAGCGCGAGGGGACCTGCGGGGGCAGCGGCGTCACGCTGGTGAGGGACGAGGTCGGCCTCGCCGAGGCCTTTCGCGCCGCCGCCCGCAGGGCACGGGCGAAGCGGGCGCTGCGGCAGCTCTTCGGGTTCCGCTCCTCGCGCGACGGATGCCCCATCACCCTCCAGGCCCATGTGGCCGGGGCGCTGGCGATGCGCACGGTCGCCTGCGAGGCCGGCCGCGTGCTCGACGGGATCTCCTTCAGGGCCGAACGCCTCGACCCGCCGGTCACGGGGTCCAGCACCGTCGTGGAGCCCATCGTCCATCCCGAGATGGAGGCCGCGGCGCACCGGCTCGTCGCGGCGCTAGGCTGTTCGGGCTTCGTGTCGCTCGACTTCATCCTGTCGCCCGACGGCGGGGCGCATCTCATCGAGATGAACGCTCGGCCGGTGGGCAGCGGCCACCTCGGTCGACGCTTCGGCCACGACGTCTACGGGGCTTGGCTGCGGCGGTTCCCAGGCTGGCGCGAGGATGCGCCGTCCGACGCACCGGAAGCCGTGCACGCCGTCGCGCTGTTCCCCAAGGAGATGGGCCGCGACCCGCTGAGCCCGGACCTCGCCCCCGGCGCCGAGGTGTCTCACGACGTGCCCTGGGACGAGCCGCGCGTCCTGGCCGACTATGGCGAACGCCTGATGCTCCGCCATCCCGGTCAGGCCTCCGCCATCGCGCGGCGCCTCGCCGTCGTGCCGGAAGCCGGGACCGCGTCGCGCCGCCGTCGCGGAGTGGCGCCGGCTCTGACGCGCTTCGCACGGCCCAGGAGCTGACGCGACTCCGGACGTGGAGCGCGTCATGGGACGGCAGGCCTCCCGCCCCGGGCGACTTCAGAGGTAAGCGATCGTGCGGTGGCGCACCGCGTCGCGGGTCAGGGGTTCGGGAGCGCCGATCTCGCCGATGTGCCACCCACCGGCCAGAGCCGCCATGCCGATCACGCGTTCCACCGCATGGGCATGGGTGCCGTCCCGCCCGATGGGTTCCGGTTCGAAGCGGTCGGGGTCGATCCGCGGCAGCAGTGCCGCCAGATAGGCGCCGCGGATCCAGAACATGCTGCCGGCGATGAAGCCGAGGTCCTCGTCCTTCGTCTCGCCGCCGGCGATCTCCCGCATCATCGCCCCCACGGCCTCGCGGTTGCCCCCCCAGTAGACCGGATGGGCGATGAAGGAGCCGGGGGCGCCGAGCAGCGCCAAAAGCGGGTCGGACGTGAACCGGGCCAACGAGCGGGCCGCCGCGAAGGGGCCGGGGAGCAGGCCTCGCAGGGTGTCCCGGCGCCACCACTCTCCCTGGTCGGAATAGCCGCTGCGCTTGCCGTGGACCTTCAGGATCGCGGCATCGGGGCCGATCGCCAGGCCACGGGCGACGGTGAAGAAGGGCAGGAGGTCGCGGCCGCGGTTCTCGGTGGCGTGGAAGCGGATGGGCACGCGCGAGCGGCCGCGGTAGCGCTCCCAGGCCTCGAAGACGGCGGGGTCACTCGCCGTCACGTGCAGGGCGGCGCCGCGCGGCAAGGCGAGGAGGCACGTCGCCAGCTCAGGCACGAGGTCGGGATCGTGGCAATGGCAGATCGCCACCACGCTGCCGGATGCCACCGCCGGCTGGAGCGGTCCGCCGATGGCGGCGACGACGCGGCGGCCGGCGACCCCCAGCGCGCCGCGGATCGGACGCGGCAGGCGGTCGCGCCATCGCGGCCTCACGCCCGTCGGGCCCGGATCCGGTCGAAGGCCCGGTGAGCGGCGGCGAGCAGCGCCCGCGTCCCGTAGACGTGCCGCCCGAGCCAGAGCACCGCCGCCTGGACCAGGCGGCCCGACAGACCGGCGAGGCGGTCGAGTTCGTCGGCCCCGACCGCGTCGTCGAAGGCACGCGCCCGCATGTAGTTCATGCGACCCCGCAGGAGGTCGACGCGCCGGATGACGCGCGCCCGGCTCGCGCCGGCGAGCGCCGCGTCGAGCACCGCGCGCAGGTCGTCGGCGGCCTCGTCCCAGCCTCGCGGCTTCGGTCCGAGGGCGCGCTCGTCCGTCCAGCGAGGCGGGTCGGCGAGCCGTCGCAGGAGGTCGGCATCGTCGGCGAAACGGTGGATGTTGGCGCGCTCGGGGAGGCCCGCGGCGATCTCGTGGTAGGGCGCGAGATCCCGCACCAGGATCGGGCGGCGGTGGGCCAGGGCATCCAGGATGGGAAAGCCGAACCCCTCGTAGACCGACGGATAGACCACGACGCGGGCCGCCGTGTAGAGCGCCGCCATGTCCTCCGCCGTGACCTCGCCGGAGGGGACCGAGGCGACCCCTGGAACTGCGTCCGGTGGAAGACCCAGGGCCGTCACCGGCCGGCCCGACCCGGCGGCGACCAGCCTCGCCGTCTCGGCGAGCCGCTTGTGCGGGAGGGCGTTGCCGATGAGCAGGATCGCACCATCGGCGGGCGCGTCGGGTATCGCGGCGATCCGGTAATCGGCGAGGTCGAGCGCGTGCAGCGAGAGGCGCGACGGCGTGCCGGGCGGCATCGCGAAGCGCCGGGCGAACTGCCCCAGCGTGAAGGCGCTGTTGAACAGCAGGCCGTCGGCCTCGGCGAGACAGAACCGCCACAGGGCGTCGAGCTCATCGGGCGCGTCGTGCCGGCAGTCGAACCCGATCGTGTCGAGCATGAACAGGACCAGCACGGGCGCGCGGCGGGCGGCCGCGTCGATCTCGCCCCAGAGGAAAGGCTGCCCGAAGCGCACCAGAGCGGCGAAGACCCTGGCATCAGCAGGATCGGCCCGCGTCACCGCCTCTCCGAGGTCGCCGACATGGAACGCGAAGGTGTCGGCCGTCGCCACGACGTGGAGCGACAGGTCCGTCCATCGGGCGGCGGCGCGTCGCACGAGGGCGCGGGCGAGCCCCGTCGTGCCGCTGTGGCTCGGCCCGACGTGGGAGAAGTCGAACGCGATGGCGCGGCGCCCGTCGGGCTCGGGCCGCAACCCGTCGAGCAGGGCGTCGGCGACGGCGCCCGCCGCGGCGAGATGATGGGCCAGGGCGGGCCGCCAATCGGCCGGGATGGCGGCGGGCTCGCCGGGACATCGTCCCTCCGGGTGGACCGCCGCGGCGCTCCCGGCCACGACCACGCGAAAGCCGAGGCGGTTCAGCGCCAGGAGCGGCGCCACGATGTCGTCGCCGTCCTCGCCCGGGGCGAGACCGTCGAGCAGAGCCAGTGCCGAGGCCTTGACGTAGCTGCAGCGCCTGTCTGGCACCAGCCCATAGTCCAGCTCCGGATGGGGGTCGGGCAGGTCTCCCTGGCGCGCGTCGGCGAAGCGGGGCTGGACCGCCGCGATCATCGGGTCGAGATCGGCGACGCGCCGGAGCTCGTCCACGGCGGCCGATGCGATGACCGTGCGGGCGTCGAGCACGAGGACGTCGATCTTCGAGCCGGCCGACCTCGCCAGGTAATGTCTCAGGCCGCCGGGCGGCACGGCGCGGGCTTCGGCCAACGGCAGGCCGGCCGCGCTGAAGGCGGCGCCCAGTCGCGCCGCCGTCGCGGCAGCGGCAAGGTCGCCGGTCCCCGCCATCACGGCGATGCGGAACTGCGGCGCGACCCGCCACGGGCCCGCCGCGACCTCCTGCGGTGCCGTCACGCCGCCGCCCGGGCCGGACAATGCTGGTCGATGCGCTCCGCCGCGGCGGCGAGAAGGGTCGGCCAGTCGAGGTCGCCGGGGTGCCGCAGGACCTCGACCGTGTCGTACCACGGCCCCCGCTCACCCGAGGCGCCCCACCGCCAGCAGGAATCGGGACGCGACAGCAGGACCGTCGGGACCCCTCCGGCCCCGGCCAGGTGCACGATCGCGGTGTCCACCGTGACGACGAGGTCGCAGGACGCCACGAGCGAGGCGAGGTCGAGGAAGTCGCGGATCGGCGGTACCTCGACGTTGGCTTCGCCCGCGAGCCGTGCCGTCTCGGCCGGGGTCAGCCGGTTCAGCAGGACGACGAAATCGGCGTCGCGCCGGTCGCACAGGGCCGCGAAGCGGTCGAGCGGGACGGAGCGCGTGGCCTCGTATTGCCGGGGGTGCCCGCGCCAGCAGATCCCGATCCTGGGCCGCGCGCCGGGTGCGCGGGTCGCCCGGGGCCCGAGGTCGATGTAGCCGCTGCGCGGCGTGAGGTCGGGCGCATCGGTCACGGCGGCGAGCTGCATGGCGGGCACGAAGAGGTCGTAGTCCGGCTCGCGCTCGTCCTCCGTCACGAAGCGGATGCCGGGGAAGGCGCGGGCCATCAGGCCCACCAACGGTGCCGGCACCCGGCCCAGCACGATCGCATCGGGCTCGCGTTCGAGGAGGCGAGGGACGAACCGCGCCACCTGGATCATGTCGCCGAGACCGTGCTCGAACAGGATCATCAGCCGCCGCCGCCCCAGCGGCTCGCCGGCCCAGTGCGGGCGATGTCGGCGGAGGGGGTAGACACCGAGCAGGGCGTCGGCGACGCCCCAACTCGCCAGCCCGTCGCGGATCCGGCCACGCTTCATCAGGTGGAAGGCGTAGCTGAGACGTGCGTCGCTGTTGGTGCCGTCGCGGCGGATGGCGCCCTCGTAGGCGATGCACGCCTCGTCCATGCGGCCCATCGCGTCGAAGACGTCGCCCCGCAGCACCAGCGCTCCCACGTCGTCGCCGATGGCCTCGATGTCCCGTGCCGCGTCGTCGAGCCGGCCGAGCCGCAGCGCCGCGCGGCGCCCGGTCTGTTCGATCCGGCGCGCGAAGGGCGTGCCGGCCACCGCCTCCGTCCAAGCGGGAAGCGCTGCGGCGACGCCGCCGAAGTCCCAGACGCTCATCATGCAATCCGCCAGCACCGCGACCTCGACGGCGCGGAGGTCGCCGAGCTCACGGGCGGCGGCGGCGGCTTCGGCGAAGCGATATCGGACGTAGGGGACCAGCACGCAGTCGTGCGCGCCGGCCAGGTCCTCGATCCCGACCGCCGTGGCGGCGACGGAACGGCCGCGATTGAGCATGGCCTCGATCAGGCGGGCGCGCCGCCGGGGGTCCGTGGGCACGGGGCGGCGCGTCCGATAGACCTCGTCGGCGCGGATCCTCGCCAGTTCCGCCACGCCCGCCACACCTCTCGTCCGCAGGACGACGGCGGCGGAGCTGATCTTGCGGGCGAGAAGCATGGGCGGTCGCTCCGTCGCGCTTCCCGTCAGCCCGGGAGATCGGCCGACAGGACGGGCTGGGCCCGCAGCGCGGGCACGGCGACCTCGTCGTCGAAGCTCCTGGCCGGCGCGGCGTCCGAGGCCGTCAGATCCGTCGTCGACAGGTCCGCCGTCGTCTCGACGCCCTGGATGTAGCGAGCCCAAACGTCGTCGACCGACCCCTCGGCCAGGATGGACCCGGCTTCGAGCAGGACGGCCCGGTTGCAATAGGCCCGGAGGGATCCGACGTCGTGCGACGCGAGCACGAGGATCTTGGCGCTGTCCATCATGGCGTCGAGCCGCGCCTTGGCCCGCGTGGCGAAGCCCGCATCGCCGAAGGAGATCATCTCGTCGAAGAGCAGGATGTCGGGGTGGCGGGTCGTCGACGTGGCGAAGGCGAGACGCATCCGCATGCCGGACGAGTAGGTTCGCATGGGCAGGTGGAGGTAGGGGCCGAGCTCCGAGAAGGCGGCGATCTGGGGGATAGCGCCGCGCGCCTCCTTCAGCGACATGCCCAGGAACACGCCGCGCTGGATGATGTTGTCGGCCCCGGTCAGCTCCGGGTCCATGCCCATCTCCATGTCGATCAGGGACGACACCGTGCCGGTGATGTCGGCGCGCCCGGCCGACGGCTCGTAGGAGCCGGCGAAGACGCGCAGGAGGGTGGACTTGCCGGCACCGTTGTGGCCGACCAGCCCGAGCCTGTCGCCGGGCTTCAGGACGAGGCTCACCCTGCGCAGCGCCTTGACGGTCACCACGTCGCGATCGTTGGCTTCGACCTGCCCTCCGACGCGGCGGATCAGCGCCGTCTTCAGCGAACGACCCCGGGAGTTGAAGATGGGGATCTCGACCGAAGCATCGACGAGTTGGATGGAAGCCACGTCAGAGACCCTCGTTCACAACCAGTACACGATCCGGGCGCGATATTTCGCGAAGACCGGCCAAGCGATCAGCGTGAGGATGCAGAGCGAGATCAGCACCGTGGCGTAGGTGTGAAGCTCCGGAACATGGCCCAGGAGCGGCTCGGACACCACGCGCAGGAAGGACGCGAAGGGGTTGAACACCTCCACGTAGACGGAGTTCGCCCCGAGCTGCTCGATATGCCACATGACCGGCGTGACGAAGAAGGCCAGCTGCAGGAGGTTGCCGATGATCTGGGGCAGGTCGCGGAACCGGGTGCAGAGCAGGGACAGGATCATCGATGCCATGAAGATGCCGGCCAGCACGAGCAACAGGCCCGGGATGGCCAGGAACGCCACCAATCCCGGCGTATAGAGGAACAGGATGAAGATCAGCGGTATGATGATGAGGTTGTGGCCGAAGGCCATCAGGTTGCGCACCATCACCCGCATGATGAACGTCGATTTCGGCAGCGCTTCCTGACGGAGGTAGGGGGCGGCCTCGATGAAAGCCTGACAGCTGTCAGAGATGGAGGTCTGGATCAGGGTCCAGATCGTCATGTTGACGGCGAGGTACGGGATGTAATCGTGGATGTTCTGGTGGAACAGGCCGCCATAAACGGCACCGATGCCGGCCACGAAGAAGGCCATGCTCAGCGTGATCCAGAACTGGCCGAAACGGGACCGCTTGTAGCGGAGGCGGATGTCGCTGACGCCGAGCAGGGCCCAGACGTGCCATCCCTTGAAGCAGCGGACGAGGTCGAGACCCGCTAGTCGCCACTCGCGGATCCAGGGCCGCTCCGGGGCCGGCGCGGTCTGGTAGGCCGGCAAGGCTTCGGTGCTACGCATCCTGGCTCCGCGAACTGGTGAACCGGACGAGTTCCGGGCGGGACAATGGCGCCGGAACCTCTATCGGACCAGCGGTTCGAGCGTCAAGGCGACCGCCGGAGCGGCCGCCGGGGCGACCGCCCGCCCCGCGCCCTCATCCATGAGGATTGGCCCGGAATCAAGGCGCGGTCCTGATCGGCGGACGGCCGATCGGCCCCTCGCAAGCTGATCGGCGCCCGCGGCCGGCACGCCGGCACCGAACGCCGTTCGTCAGAACAGCCGCCCGCCGTCGGGCACCGGCAGAGTCGGGGCCGTCAGGACCACCTCGCCGGCGGCGTCCGGGAAGCCCAGTGTCAGCACCTCCGACATGAAGGGGCCGATCTGGCGCGGCTTGAAGTTCACCACGGCGCAGACCTGCCGCCCGACGAGGGCAGCCGGATCGTAGTGTCGGGTGATCTGCGCCGAGGATCGCCTGACCCCGATGTCGGGGCCGAAATCGATGTGGAGCTTCAGGGCCGGCTTTCGCGCCTCCGGAAACGGCTCCGCCTTCACGACGGTGCCGACCCGGATGTCGATGCGGCGGAAGTCCTCGTCCGTCGCGAGCTCCGCCGCAGGTCCGGTGCCCGGCGCCGGTGCCGCCATCAGACCGTGACTTCGGCGCCGAGGTCGTCCGCGTCGCCGGGCCGGACCTTGGGCTTGCGCTCGCGGGAGCGGCGACGGGCGTCCATCATGGCACGGCCCATGATGCGCAGCGGCGACACCAGCCGGTCGAGGTCGTCGAGCCGGGCCACCCAGGTTTCGCCCTTGGACAATTCGCGGTCGAGCGCCGCCATGGTGCGGGCATGGCCCGGGTCCTGGTCCTCGAACCAGGCGTCGAGCACGCGGCCCCACGCGACCGCCATGCCCTGGAGCTTGATGGCCGCCATGTTGCCCTCGACGTCGACCCCGGCCGCGGCCAGCATGAACCGCATCGAGTTCACGACCACGCCGTTCAGCGCCGCCGCGGTGAGCGGATCGCGCCGCACGTGCTCCATGATCCCCTGCAATCCCAGCTTGTAGGGCGCCATGGCGTCGAGGCGGCGCATCAGCACGTCGAACACGCGCTCGCGGGGCGCCTCGTCGGCCAGCGTCTGGCTCTCCTGCGCCAGCACGATGTGGTCGATCTTGCGGGAGAAGCCGGCCAGGACGGCGCCCTTGGACGGGAACGCGTCCCGGAACTCGGACAGCGACACGCCCGCGCGGGTCGCGACGTCGGTCAGGCCGAAGTCGTCCCACTCGCGCTCGGCCGAGAGTTCCATCAGGGCTTCGATGATCCGGTCCTTGACGGAGGGCGCCGGCCTCGCGGGTTTCGGGCTCGCGTCCGGGGCGGCGCCGCTGTCGCTCGATAGGTCGGGGGTCATCGTCTCGGTCCTCATCGGCCCATGGCCATCACGGGCGGGAACGCGCCGTCGAGCGATGGGATCCCGCCCAGACCATGTGGTGACGCCAGATCTAGCATCCAAACCTCCCCCGGGCGACCGAAGCGCGCGGCGGTCCGGCCGGAGGCCTCGGTCCACTCCCCTTCTCCGCCGTCGAGACGAGCGGGATCAGGCCGAGAGTTCGCCGGCCCGCCGGTGGGCGGCCGCGACGGCGCGATCGAGCAGCGGGCCCAGCGCGTCGTCCGCCATCAGCACGGCGAGCGCCGCCGCCGTGGTGCCGCCGGGCGAGGTGACGTTCTGCCGCAACGTGGTGGGCGATGCGTCGGGGCTGCGATGCAGCAGCTCGCCCGCGCCCTCGACGGTGGCGCGGGCGAGCCGGGCCGCGAGGTCCGGCGAGAGGCCCAGCCGCTCGCCCGCCCTGGCCAGGCCTTCGACCAGAAGGAAGACGTAGGCGGGGCCCGAGCCGGACACGGCCGTCACCATGTCGATCTCGCTCTCGTCGGCGAGGTGCTCGACGCGGCCCACCGCGCCGAGCCAGCGGTCGACCCGCGCCAGGGCATCGCCGGACAAGCGGCCGTCAGTGGCGACCCCGGTGACGCCGCGGCCCACCGAGGCCGGCAGGTTCGGCATGGCCCGCACGCAGCCCGCCGCGCGGGGGAAATGCGCGGCGATGTCGGCCAGGCTTCGCCCGGCCAGGATGGACACGACGGCGGTGCCCGGCCCGGCCCAGGGCTCGATGCCGGGCGCGCTGTCGTTCAGCGCCTGCGGCTTGATCCCCAGCACGAGCGTGTCGACGGGCGACACGGCCGCCGGGTTCAGCGTCACCCCCCGGGCGGCGCAGAGACCGGTCAGCGCGTCGGACGGTGCCGGGTCGATCACCGTGATGCGCGAACCCGCGACGCCCTCCGCCGACCAGCCTCGCAGCATCGCGCCGCCCATACGGCCTGCGCCGACGAGCAGGATCGTGTCCTCATCCGCCGGGGAGGCGGTCATGCCTGCCCCTGGGTCTCGAACATGGCGCCGTCGAGCGCTTCCCGCGCGGTCTTGCCGGCCCAGAGCACGAACTGGAACGCCTGGAAGTAGCGGTCGCAGGCCGTGACGGACATCTTGAGGATGGCCTCGCACTGGCGTCCGTCGGGGTCGGCGCCGCCCGCCATCAGGAGCGAGTGACGAAACATCACGACGTGCTCCTTGCTCCACAGATCGAAGTGGCCGATCCAGAGCTGCTCGTTGATCAGGGCGATGAGCGTCTGGATCTCGACGCGGCGGCGGTCCGGAACCTTGAGGTCGAACGCGCAGCCGACGTGGAGCGCCTCGAGGTCCGACAGCCAGGTGAAGGCGACGTGGTAATCGGCCAGGGAGCCCTCGACCGAGATGGAGATCTCGTCCTCGTCCTCGCGGTCGAACGACCATTCGCGCATCGCGGCGAGGCGCTCGACGACATCGACGGGATGCTCGGCGCGGGGAAGCTCGAAGGCGTGAAGCGACATGCGGGGTTACTCATCGTGCTCTGGGCGCCGAGGGCGGCGACGGAGGCTCGCCCCGTGCTCCCTCTTCACTTCGACCACCCCGCCGGCTCCGAAGAGCCCGCACGAGATCCACGGCCGAATCACCCTCGCCCGACTATAGACTCGGGACTCGGCGGAAAAAACCTGACGTGCCCCGCGACACCGGCAGATCTTCCGGGATAACCCAACCTGGCTTGTGGAGAAGGACGGGACCGGCCGACGACGACGGCGCCACCCTTCCGAGGCGCCCTGGCGTCGTCTCAGGCGCGGGCGGAGGCCGGCGTGCCCAGCGAGCGGCGATGGGATTTGCGGTCGAAGAACAGGACCTGGCTGATCACTGCCCGCAGGGTCTCGACCGAGAACGGCTTGGCGATCAGGAAAGCCGGCTCCGGCGGTGCGCCCGTGAGGAACCGCTCGGGATAGGCGGTGATAAAGATCACCGGGACCTCGAAGGCTCCCAGGATCTCGTTGACGGCTTCGAGGCCCGAGGACCCGTCCGCCAGTTGAATGTCGGCGAGGATCAGACCGGGCTGGTGATGCTGCACGGCCTTCAGCGCCTCGCGGTGGGTGCGGGCCACGTCGACGACCTTGTGGCCGAGGTCCTCGACGACGTTCTGCAGGTCCAGGGCGATCAGCGGCTCGTCCTCGATGATCAGGACGTCGGTTGAGATCTGCTGGGCGATCTCGGAGTTCGCCGTCTCGAGCAGGGCCTTGGCCTCGTCGACCGAGCACTCGATGGTGCGCGCGACGTCCTGGATGTCGAAATTCTCGAGCGCGGTGAGCAAGAGCGCGACGCGGGGCATGATCGTGATGGCTTCGAGACGCCGCGTCGTGCCGATCTCGTCAGCCGAACTCGCCGACGCGTCGGCGACGGTGTTGACGGCGACGGACCGCCAAAGGTTCAGGAAAAGCCGGTAGAGGCCGCAACGGACGTCGGAGCCCGCATCGAGATTGCTCGGGTCGGCCACGATGGCCTCCAGCGTCTCGACCACATAGGCATCCCCCCCTTTTTGGCTTCCCGTCAGGGCTCTCGCAAATCGGCGCAGCTGCGGAAGATGCGGGGCGATCGCCTGTGATATCGACATTCTGACCTCGGTCCATCGACGCGGAACACATATCGCTGCGCTCGCTAACGCGTTGAACCGAAAATAGTTTCCAGGGCTGGAACATAAAATTCGGTTGAGCGTTCTCGAACCGCGATGGCCACGGCAGACCCGAAGGTCGGTGGCTTTACCGGCGCGGCGAGATTAGTCCGCGGCCTGTCGGATCGCAAGCCGCTGTACTGAGCGGGCGAGGGCGATTGGATCGACGATGAACACAGACAACGAAAAAGAGCGCCCTATGCCGCCGGATCAGGCCGCCGACACCGACCCTGATGCGACGGCGCCGCGGGGCAGCGAGGCTCCGAAGGACGGTGCCCGCCCCGGCACGACGGACGTCCAGGCCTACATCGGACGCCAGTTGCGGGCAGTCTACGACGACGTGGTCAAGCAGCCGATCCCGGACCGTTTCCTCGCACTGATGAAACAGCTCGAAGACCAGGGCTCCAAGGGCTGACATCGCTCAGCCGCCGGCCTTCCGACAGGCGTCACCGATGGCGTCGAGGTGGCGCTGCGTGAGGCGTCGGCCGACGATCCTGGCCTCATCGGCCAGCCGGGCCGCCGTGCAGGCGCAGGCCGCCGCGCAGAGCCGGGGCGCCGCTCCCGTCGCCGCGCAGTCGGCGCGGCACTGCCGACCCAGCGGATCCTCATCCGAGGCCGGGGCGCCGACGACGAGGCCGATGAGGAACAAGGCACCGTAGATCATCGGCTGGTGCAGGAGGTAGATGGCCAGGCTGTGCCGCCCCATCCACCGCAGCGGCGCCCGAGCGGCAGGGGGCACGCCACCCCGCCGGCGTCCGGCCTCGGCCAGGCGATCGCCGACGAGGGTGCCGACCAGCACGGCGCCGAGCCAGGGCAGGAGCGGCCGATAATCCAGCGTCGGCGGCGGCACGGCGGCGAAGCCGAACGCCGCGAGCGGCCAGTGATCGAAGAGCGGGGAGCGCAACGACGCCGGAGCCGCCACGGCCGCGGCCGCCAGCGCGAGCCTCGCGGAGGCGGGAAGCCGCAGGGCCGCGAGGGCGATCGCGTCGGCGGCGGCCATACACTGCAGGATGCCGAAGACGATCGGCGCCTCGGGCGCGAACCACAGGCTCGCCGCCGTCACGGCCAGGCCCGCCATCGTCAGCGTGGCCAGCCGCCGCAGGGCGAAGGCCGGTCCCTTCGGGCGCGCCAGGACCAGGCCGATCCCCGACAGGGCGAGGAAGAGCCCGGCGACGAGGTCGCCGAAGGCCGTCCAGGCGACCGAACCCGCCGGGGCCGGCACCGGCCAGCCCAGGGCGGCGAGGTCCCACGCGGCGTGGTACAACGCCATGCCGCAGAGCGCCGCGCCCCGCAGGGCATCGAGCCAGCCGAGCCGGGCCTGGTGGGA
Source organism: Lichenihabitans sp. (assembly GCA_965214345.1). Taxonomy (GTDB): domain Bacteria; phylum Pseudomonadota; class Alphaproteobacteria; order Rhizobiales; family Beijerinckiaceae; genus Lichenihabitans. The sequence goes on from CBDCBJ010000007.1 coordinate 407,196, forward strand.
TGCCGGGGCGGCGTCAGCCATGTTTCCTCCACACCCGGCGCGCATGGACGACGCCGGATTCGACGGGGATGTTCTGATGCGGCGGTGGTCGGTGATCCTGGGCCTGGTGGTCGTGCTCGGCTTGGGGAGTTGGGCCTGGCCGCTGGTCGGTGCCGTCGAACTCGCCCGCACGGCCCGCGGCGGCGACCCGGGCCAGGTCTTCGACCGCGTCGATGTCGACGGGCTGCGCCGCTCCCTCGCCCGCCAGATCGCCGTGGCGTACCTCGACGTGTCGGGCAAGGGCAAGAAGATGGGGGCCTTCGGGCGGAGCGTCGCGGGCGCGGCCGTGACGACGGTGGCCGACCCCTACGTGGCGGAACTGCTGACGCCCGACAACGTGATGGCGCTGCTGTCGAAGGGCCACGTCAACCAGGTCACGCTCGGGGGCCGGCCCGTGTCGGTCAAGGGTGATCTCCCGGATCTCACCCGTCTGCTCGACGACCACCTGCTCACGGCCGTGACGGGCTCCTATTACGACCAGATCAAGGATTTCGTGATCCCGATCGACGGCGGCCGCGGGCCGGACGACCAGTACGGCATCCACATGCATCTCGTGGGCCTCACCTGGAAGCTCGGCGGCCTCGACCTTCCGGCCCCGCTGGTCGGCGAGATGGCCCGGTCCATCCTGGCGGGAGAGCCGCCCGCCGCCCTGTGAGAGCGCGGGCCCGCCGCCGCGTGCCCGTCACCGACCCCGGACCTGCCGCAGCGCCCAGACGGTGAAGACGCCGACGAGGGCCGCGGCCAGCCCGAACCACGTCAGGGCGTAGGACAGGTGTTTGTTGGGGAAGTCGAGCACCGTCTCGCCCCCCTGCGGCAGGCCCCCCGGCGACTGACCGGCATCGGCGTCGATCACGAAGGGTGCCGCGTCGTCGATGTGGAACAGCCGGGCGATCGCGGCGGGGTCGACGGTGAACCACTGGTTCCGCACGACGTCGTCGGCCGGCGTGAAGCTGTTGCGGTCCTGCGGCGAGCGCATCAGGCCCGTGAGCGTCACCTCGCCCGCCACCTGGCCGGCCGTGCGGCTGGACGGGTCGAGCTTCTCGTTCGGCACGAAGCCGCGGTCGACCACGACGGTGCCCCCCGACGCCAGGCGGAACGGCGTCAGCACGAGGTCGCCCAGGCCGTGATAGGGCCCGTGGGCCTCGATGAGCGGCCGGTAGACGTGGACCTCATCGGCATGGTCGAAGCGGCCGGTCGCGGTGACGCGGCGGTATTCGTAGTCGTCTGGCCGCAGCGCCGCCCAATCGGCGCGCGCCGGCAGCGCCACCGGGGGGGCCACGGTGCGCTCCGACACGGTGCGGATCAGCGCCTCCTTCCAGGCGAGGCGCTGCAGCTGCCAGAGCCCGAGCCAGACGAGCGCCGCCGTGACGGCGAGGGCCACGATGGCGGGCGGCACGAGCGAGGTCCATCCGGTGCGGGCGGGCTCACCCTCGGCGGTGCCGGCCGTCACGGGGTGAAACGGCCCTGTTCCGCCTTGTTGCGGTACTGCAGGCCGATCATCAGGCCTTTCACGGGGCGCAGCAGACCCAGGCACAGGAGCAGGATGAGGGGCAGGAGGATGAGCATCATGAGCCAGATCGGGGGCTCGTAGGCGGCATCGATGAGGAGCGCCAGCCCCACCACCACGATGAGGGCCGCGAAGGAGACGAAGACCGCCGGACCGTCCCCGGCGTCGGCGAAGCCGTAATCGAGGCCGCACACGCCGCAGCGCTCGGCGACGTCGATGAAGCCGCGAAACAGCCGACCCCGACCGCAATGCGGGCAGCGTCCGCCGAGCGCGGCCGAGACCGGCGACACGGCGGGGAACTCGTCACACGCCATGGCGGAGCCTCCCCGCGGACCCGATCGCCCCCGCGCGGGTGCGAGCGTCGGGCGTCAGCTCGCGGCACCCGTCGTGGCGACCCCCCAGGAGCCCCACACGTAGACGGCGACGAAGAGGAAGAGCCAAACGACGTCGACGAAGTGCCAGTACCAGGCGGCGAACTCGAAGCCGAGGTGGCGGCGGGCGGTGTACTGCCCCGCGTTGGCCCGCATCAGGCAGATCGCCAGGAAGATCGTGCCGATGATGACGTGGAAGCCGTGGAAGCCCGTCGCCATGAAGAAGGTCGAGCCATAGACGTTGTTCTTGAAGGCGAACGGGGCGTCCATGTACTCGTGGGCCTGCACGCCGGTGAACAGGAGGCCGAGCAGCACCGTGAGGAGCAGCGCCTTCTTGACCGAGGCGCGGTCGCCGAGCAGCATCGCGTGATGGGCCCAGGTGATGGTGGTGCCGGAGGTCAGCAGGATCAGCGTGTTGAAAAGCGGCAGGTGAAAGGCGTCGATGGTGGAGACGCCCTTGGGCGGCCAGTGGCCGCCGGTGAACGTCGTCCGGAGGTACTGCCGGGCGAAGCCGGGGAAGAGGCTCACGTCGAAGTAGGCCCAGAACCAGGCGACGAAGAACATCACCTCGGAGGCGATGAAGAGGATCATCCCGTATCGCAGCGACATCTGCACCACGCGGGTGTGGTCGCCCTGCTTCGATTCCTGGACGACGTCGCTCCACCAGGACAGCATCGTATAGAGCACGCCGAGGAGGCCCGCGCCGAACACGTAGGGGCCGATCGGGGCGCCCAGCATGGGCATGTGCTTCATCCAGGCGATGCCGCCGATCGCCATCACGAAGGCGCTGAGCGAGCCGACGAAGGGCCAGGGGCTGAGCGGCAGGATGTGGTAATCGTGGTTCGGCTTGGCGTGTCCGTCGGCCATCTTTGTTCCTCTCGGGGCGGGCGGCCCGCCGCATCGGTTTCGCTCCGACGTCGATCGAGTTTATGTTACGCCGCTCCCGCTTCCCCGGCAACGCCGCCGCTTGGGTGATCGTGGCGCAGCCGACGGCCATCACCCTTCCTCCCCAAGCCGACGCCAGGACGTGAGACGATCCGGCGAAGGACCTGAGCGACGGGCCGATCGCGCCGACGTCACGCGGGGCGGAAGACGACTTCGTACGACCCCTTCACGAGGAGCAGTGAGCCGATCAGGAATAAGCCGACAGCACTGAGGCTCGAATGATCCATCCACCTGAGCGCGCGCGTTTTCAGAACCATCATGGCCAAGAGAGTGTAGGCCAGGATCGACAACACATCCAGCACGATGAAGACAGCGCCGTATATCGCCGATTGAAAAGCAATGTCGTGATTCGGATCGATAAAACCGGGGAAAAACGCGCCGAAGAAGATGATCGCCTTCGGATTGCTGATGCAGGATAGAAATCCTGCGAACATCGCCCGCAGCGTCTGGTCCTCGGCCCTGTCTCCGGGCGGAAGCTCCGCAAGCTTGGCCCGGAAGCCTTTGTAAGACAGGTACAGCAGATAGACTCCCCCGACGACCTGAAGCCAGGGCAGCATCGAGGAGGCGGTTCCGATCAGGACCTGCAGGCCGAGCGTCGCGATCGAGATCTGGAAGGCAGATCCCAACGCATCGCCGATCACGGTGATGACCGCCACCCTGAGCCCGTACCGCATGGCTTGGCTTGTCGCCAGTGCACAGGACGGGCCGGGCGCGATCAGGATGACGAAGGTCGCGGCCAAGAAACTGATGAAGAGGGCTTGGTTCACGGATGATCTATCTGCTGCGGACGAAAGCGCGCTTGAGCCAGCGATCCTGACCGTCATATTCAGCTCTGACAAAGCTGCGCGGATGAACCATTCTCATTGTCCATGAGCGACCGCTTGCCTTATCCGAGCCTCACCGAGATCCGCACGTCAGCAGAGCAGGTCTGAGGGCGTCAGATGCTTCGCTCTCGCATGACGACGGGTCTCAGAGCTTCGGCGACACCGCCGCGTTCGAGGCCGCCTTGGCGGGCTTGGCGGCGAAGAACGTGTAGCTCAGCGTCAGGCTGTCCACGTCCTTCATGGTCGGGTCGGCCTCGAGCTTCGGGTCGAGGAAGAAGACGACGGGCAGCTCCGCCGTCTCGTTCGGCCCGAGATGCTGCTCGTCGAAGCAGAAACAGGCGATCTTGTTGAAGTAGAAACCGCCGATGTCGGGCGTGATATTGTATTGAGCATTGGCGGCCGTGGCACGGGCGGCCGTGTTGCGCACCTTGAAGAACACCGTGACGGTCTGGCCGGTGCGCACCGCCATCTCGGGCGTCTCCGGCTCGAAGCGCCAGGGCAGGCCGGGCGCCACGTTGGCGTCGAAGCGGACGTTCAAGGTACGGACGCCGCGGGTCGCCGCACCCGCGGTCGCCACCTGCGGCGTCCCGCCGTACCCCGTCGCCCGGCAGAAGACCCGGTAGAGCGGCACCGCCGCATAGGCCATCCCCAGCATCGTCAGGGCGGCGCCCAACACCGCCAGCGCGGTCCTGCGGTGGTGGGCGGCGTTCGGGATGGCGTTGGGGTCGCTCATGCCGGCGGCCCTCAGAGCGCCCTGTCGCCGACGCGGCCGCCGAGCTTGGCGATGGTCAGCGCGTAGACGACCAGCACCAGCAGGCCGACGGCGATGCCGATGGCGATGTTTCGCGCCCGCCGGCTCCGCTGCTGGGCGGGGGAGAGGACCACGCCGGCACTGTCGTCGGGGTGGGCCATCGGTCAGAGGCCCAGGTGCGAAGCGAGGGACAGGTGCGAGGCGAGGGCCAGCCCGCGCTCGGCCAGCAGCACGGCGAAGAGCAGGAACAGGTAGAGGATCGAGAAGCCGAAGAGGTCCTTCGCCGCCTTGTCGGCTTCCGCGCCGACGCGGACCCGGTAGCAGCGCCAGGCGAGCAGCAGCATCACGGCGCCGGTGACGATCGAGACGGCGCCGTAGATCGGACCGGCGAGGCCCGTCGCGAAAGGCATCACGGCGAGGGGTGCCAGCACGATCGTGTAGAGGAGGATCTCGAGACGGGTTCGCGCCGTGCCCTTGACGTTGGGCATCATGGGGATGCCGGCCCGGGCGTAATCCTCCGATTTCAGCAGCGCCAGCGCCCAGAAGTGCGGCGGCGTCCACATGAAGATGATGAGGAAGAGGATGACGCTGTCGGGCGTCACGGAGTTCGTCACGATGGCGTAGCCGATCATCGGGGGGAGGGCGCCGGCGGCGCCGCCGATCACGATGTTCTGCGGCGTCGCCCGCTTCAGCCACACCGTGTAGACCAGTGCGTAGAACACGATCGTGAAGGCCAGCAGCGCGGCCGACAGCGCATTGGCGGCGAGGCCGATCAGCATGACGGAGAAGACCGCCAGCACGCCGCCGAACACGTAGGCCTCGTTCGCCGTCACGCGGCCGGTCGGGATCGGTCGGCCGCTCGTGCGTTTCATCACGGCGTCGATGTCGGCCTCGTAGGCCATGTTGAGCGCACCCGAGGCGCCGGCGCCGATGGCGGTGGCGAGGAGGCTCACCAGCGCCACCACGATGTTCACGTGGCCGGGCGCCACGACGAGGCCGGCCGCCGCCGTGAAGATCACCAGCGACATCACCCGGGGCTTCAGCAGTTCCCAATAATCGCCCGGGAGGGCGAGCGACCCGGCGAAGGCGGCCTCGGTGCGGCCGGCCGGTTCGGTCAACATGGTCATACGGTCAGGAGTCCATCGTGCTCAGCGTCCCGCGTTCGGGGCGGTCCGGAAGAACGCCCCGAGGGTCAGGTCAGTGATCCGAACCCGTGATGCGGGGCAGGGTCTCGAACTGGTGGAACGGCGGGGGCGACGACAGCGTCCATTCGAGGGTCGTGGCGCCGACGCCCCAGGGGTTGTCCCCCGCCACCCGCTTCATCGCGAAAGCCTCGTAGACGATGAACAGGAACAGCGTGATCGACGACACCGACAGGACGGCGCCGACCGAGGAGATCTGGTTCCACAGCGCATAGGCGTCGAGGTAGTCGACGTAGCGGCGCGGCATGCCGGCGAGGCCGAGGAAGTGCTGCGGGAAGAAGGTCACGTTCACGCCGACGAACATGATCCAGAAATGGATCTGCCCGAGCCGCTCGTTGTACATATACCCCGACATCTTCGGGAACCAATAGTAGAAACCGGCGAACAGCGCGAAGACGGCGCCGAGCGACAGGACGTAGTGGAAGTGCGCCACGACGTAATAGGTCTCGTGCAGGGCGCGGTCGACGCCGGCGTTGGCCAGCACCACGCCGGTCACGCCGCCGACGGTGAACAGGAAGATGAAGCCGACGGCCCACAGCATCGGCGTCTTGAACGAGATGGAGCCGCCCCACATCGTGGCGATCCACGAGAAGATCTTGATGCCGGTCGGCACCGCGATCACGAGGGTGGCGAAGACGAAGTAGCGCTGCGTGTCGAGCGACATGCCCACCGTGTACATGTGGTGGGCCCAGACCACGAAGCCGACGACGCCGATCGCCACCATGGCGTAGGCCATGCCGAGGTAGCCGAAGACGGGCTTCTTCGAGAAGGTCGACACGATGTGGCTGATGATGCCGAAGGCCGGCAGGATCAGGATGTAGACCTCGGGGTGGCCGAAGAACCAGAACAGGTGCTGGAACAGCAGCGGGTCGCCGCCGTTCGAGGGATCGAAGAAGGCCGTGCCGAAGTTGCGGTCCGTCAGCAGCATCGTGATGGCGCCGGCGAGGACGGGCAGCGACAGCACGAGGAGGAAGGCCGTCACCAGCACCGACCAGGCGAAGAGCGGCATCTTGTGCAGCGTCATCCCGGGGGCGCGCATGTTGAAGATGGTGGTGATGAAGTTGATCGCGCCGAGGATCGACGAGGCGCCGGCGAGATGCAGCGACAGGATGACGAAATCCATCGCCGGGCCGGGGTGGCCGACGTTGGAGGACAGCGGCGGATACATGACCCAGCCGCCGCCGAAGCCCTCCATGCCGGGGGCGCCCTCCATGTGCATGGAGATCATCAGCAGCAGGAAGGAGAAGGGCAGCAGCCAGAACGAGATGTTGTTCATGCGCGGGAACGCCATGTCGGGCGCGCCGATCATGATGGGCACGAACCAGTTGCCGAAGCCGCCGATCAGCGCCGGCATGACCATGAAGAAGATCATGATCAGCCCGTGCATGGTGATGTGCACGTTGTAGAGGTTCTTGCCGGCATCGACCATCGTCGAGCTATCGGCCTGCCCGACCCATTCCGCCATGTGGCCCATGAAGTGCCAGTTGGGATTCATGAGCTGGATGCGGATCAACAGCGACATCACGGCACCCACCGTGCCGGCGAAGATCGCGAAGATGAGGTAGAGGGTGCCGATGTCCTTGTGGTTGGTCGAGTAGACGTAGCGGCGCCAGCCATGCGGCAGGGCGTGGTCCCCGTGGGCGGTTGCGGTCGTGGCCATCGTGGTGTCCTCGGCTCCGTCGGGGTCTCAGGGCTGGGTGCCGGCGGCGGCGAGCCGCACGGGGCCGCTGTCGTTCTGGGCGTATTTCTTCTTGGCGTCCTGCAGCCACGCCTCGTAGGCGGGCTGGCTCACGACCCGGATGGCGATCGGCATGTAGGCGTGGTCCTTGCCGCAGAGCTTGGAGCACTGGCCGTAGTAGATGCCCTCGCGGTCGGCACGGAACCAGGTCGAGTTGAGCCGGCCCGGCACGGCGTCGATGCGCACGCCGAGCGACTGGACGATGAAGCCGTGGATGACGTCGGCACCGGTCACGTCGACCTGGATGTTCTTGTCGACCGGCACGACCGCCTCGTTGTCGACCGACAGGAGGTGGATGAAGTCCGGCACGGTCGCGGCATCCTTGTCGTCGACGCGGGTCGAGTCGAAGTTGAAGCCGCCGACCTGGTCCTTGGGATAGTCATAGGACCAGTACCACTGCTTGCCGGTGGCTTTGATGGTGATGTCGGGCTTGGGCAGCTCGAGCTGCTTCGTCAGCAGCCGAAAGGACGGGATGGCGATCACCACCAGGATCAGCACCGGGACGATGGTCCACGCCACCTCGAGGACGGCGTTGTGGGTGGTCTTCGACGGGACCGGGTTGGCCTTCTCGTTGAAGCGGAACACGCAGATGCCGATCAGCACCATCACGAAGAGGCTGATCGCCGTGATGATCGGGAACAGCAGGTTGTCGTAGAAGCCGTGGATGTCGCGGGCGATGTCGGTGACGCCGACCTGGAAGCCGATCTGCCCCGGCAGCGGGTGGCCGATGCCGTCCTCCGCCCAGGCGGCAGCGCCCATGGCGAGCAGCGCCGGGATCGTCGCCGAGCAGGTTCGAACCCAACCGTTCTGTCGCATCGCGTCAGTCGCTCCCTGTCGCCGCACCCTGGACGTCGCCCGGGGGGCTCACACGCATCCACTCGCGACGCGGTGGCGCGGCACCCTTCTCAAAACCACATCGGCAGGGGGCGCGCAACCACGCGCGGCGCGCCGCCGTGCGTCATATGGATCGGTCCCGCCGGCCGCGCCATCGCGCAAAGCCCTTGGGCTCCGGACGCGCGAGGGCTACCCTGTCGGCAAAACAACGACATCTCCGAGCCCGAGCCCGTCGCCATGCAGACCCGCTTCGCACCCGCCCAGCTCGCCGACGCGCAGACGCGGGAGTCGGAGAAGATCCTGCGGACCTGCGTGCATTGCGGCTTCTGCACCGCGACCTGCCCGACCTACCTGCTGCTCGGCGACGAGCTCGACTCGCCGCGGGGGCGCATCTACCTCATCAAGGAGATGCTGGAGGGCGGCAAGCCGGCCACCGCCGCAATCGTCAAGCACGTCGACCGCTGCCTGTCGTGCCTGTCCTGCATGACGACCTGTCCGTCGGGCGTCCACTACATGCATCTCGTCGACCATGCCCGCGCCCACATCCAGGAGACCTATGTGCGGCCGGCGGCGGACCGGCGCCTGCGCGACCTCTACGCCGCCGTGCTGCCCCACCGCGGCCGGTTCCGCGCGGCGCTCCTGGCGGCGCGGCTCGGCCGGCCCTTCGCGCCGCTGCTGGCCCGGGTGCCCGGCCTCGGGGCGCGGCTGGCGGCGAGCCTCAGGCTCGCGCCGACGGCGCCGCTGCCGAAGGCCAAGCACCGCCCCGGCGACACGATCCGGCCGGCGGCCTCGCCGCGGCGGGGCCGGGTGGCGATGCTGACGGGCTGCGCCCAGCAGGTGCTCCGCCCCACCATCAACGAGGCGGCGATCCGCCTCCTCGGTCGGCACGGCGTCGAGGTCGTGCTGCCGAAGGGCGAGGGGTGCTGCGGCGCGCTGGTCCACCACATGGGCCGCGAGCCCGACGCCCTGGCCTATGCCAAGGCGAACATAGACGCCTGGACGCGCGAGATCGAGGGCGAGGGGCTCGACGCCATCCTGGTCACGACGTCGGGCTGCGGCACGACCATGAAGGACTACGGCTTCATGCTGCGCCAGGACCCCGCCTATGCCGCCAAGGCCGCGCGGGTGGCGGCGCTGGCGAAGGACGTGACGGAATACCTCGGCACGCTCGAGCTCGACGCGCCGGTGCGGACGCTCGCGGGGCCGCTCGCCTACCACTCGGCCTGCTCGATGCAGCACGGCCAGAAGATCACCGACCTGCCGAAGCGCCTCCTGCGCGAGGCGGGTTTTTCGGTGCGCGACGTGCCGGAGGGGCACATCTGCTGCGGCTCGGCCGGCACCTACAACCTGCTCCAGCCCGAGATCGCCGACCAGCTCCGCGCCCGCAAGGTCGCCAACATCGAGCGGGTGGCCCCCGTTGCGGTCGCGGCCGGCAACATCGGCTGCATGACCCAGATCGGGCTCGGCACGGCGATCCCGGTCGTCCACACGGTGGAGCTGCTCGACTGGGCGCGGGGCGGGCCGGCGCCGCACGGCTGGTCCATCCCCGACGCGCTGGTGACGGCGCCCGCGGCCGAAGCGCCCGCCTCGAATCCGCTGGCGGCGGCGCTGCTGGGGTGAGGGGCTGAACGGCTGAAAGGTGCGGGTCCGACGGCGACAGGCCTCTCCTGCTTCTCGTCATGCTATTTCCGGGTGAACTGCTTCCCCCGCTCATTCCCGCGAAGGCGAGGATCCAGCGCAGGGAGGCGGCCGAAGGCCGACGACATGAACAGGTGAGGCCGCCCACCGTACCGCCGGTCGGATTGGGTCGGCTTTCGGCCGGACATCTTGCGCTGGGTTCCCGCCTTCGCGGGAACGATCGGATGACTGGGCGGCGAGTCAGTCGAACGTCGCGTCACACCCCGCCCTCGGCGGCGGCGAGCTGCGCCGCCTGGTGCTCGGTCGTCAGCGCGTCCACCACCTCGTCGAGCGCCTCGCCGGCGATGACCTTGTCGAGCTTGTAGAGGGTCAGGTTGATGCGGTGGTCGGTCAGCCGACCCTGCGGGAAATTATAGGTGCGGATCCGCTCCGAGCGGTCGCCCGATCCCACCTGCGACTTGCGGTCGGCCGAGCGCTCGTCGTCGAGCTTCTGGCGCTGCAGGTCGAAGATCCGCGAGCGGAGCACCGCGAAGGCCTTGTGGCGGTTGCGGTGCTGGGAGCGCTCCTCCTGCATGAACACCACGATGCCGGTCGGCAGGTGGGTGAGGCGGATGGCCGATTCCGTCTTGTTGACGTGCTGGCCGCCGGCGCCCTGCGCCCGCATCGTGTCGATCTTGACGTCGGCGTCGCCGATCGCGACGTCGACCTCCTCGGCCTCGGGCAGCACCGCGACCGTCGCCGCCGAGGTGTGGATCCGCCCCTGGGTCTCGGTGTCGGGCACCCGCTGCACGCGATGGACGCCGCTCTCGAACTTCAGCTTGGCGAAGACCCCGGCGCCCTGGACCTCGGCCACGATCTCCTTGTAGCCGCCGGCCGTGCCCTCGCTGACCGACAGGACGTCGACCTTCCAGCGATGGAGGTCGGCGTAGCGGCTGTACATCCGGAACAGGTCGCCGGCGAAGAGCGCGGCCTCGTCGCCCCCCGTGCCGGCGCGGATCTCCAGGATGGCGCTCCTGGCGTCGGCGGCGTCCTTGGGCAGAAGCGCCAGCCGGATGGCGGCCTCGAGGTCGGCCAGCGCGGCGGCGGCCTCGACGCGCTCGGCCTCCGCCATGGCGCGCATCTCGTCGTCGAGGGCCGGCTCGGCCAGCATCGAGTCCACGCCGTCGAGCTCGCCCCGCTTGTCGCGGTGGGCCCGGATCGCCGCCACGAGCGGTTCCGTCTCGGCGAGCTCGCGCGACAGCGCCACGAAGGTGACGGCGTCGGGCCCCTCGGACAGCCGCGCCGAGACCTCCTCGTGGCGGCGCAGGATCAGGTCGAGCTTGTGATGGGGGAGCATCGGGACACGGGTGGAGGGGACTCGGGCGTCGGGAGGGTGACGGTCGCTACAGCGGCAGGCTGCGGCGCTCCGCATAGGCGGTGAGGGCCGGCCGCAGCGAGGCCACTCCGTCCTTCGCGGCCAGGAGGTCCCCGACATAGGCGGCGGCATCGGCCGCGTCGAGGCCGAGCAGCATGGCCTTGACCGGGCCGAGCGAGGAGGCCGACATCGACAGGTTGCGGAAGCCGATCGCCACCAGCGCCAGGGCGCCGAGCGGCTTGCCGCCGAACTCGCCGCAGAGCGTCACCGGGATGGCGTGGCGACGCCCTGCCTCGGCGATGCTCCGCAGCGCGCGCAGCATGGCGGGGGCGAGCGGATCGAAGCGCGTCGCGACCCGCTTGTTGTCGCGGTCGACGGCGAAGAGATACTGCATCAGGTCGTTCGAGCCGACCGAGAGGAAGTCGGCGCGGCTCGCCAGCTCGTCGAGTTCCCAGAGCAGCGACGGCACCTCCACCATGGCGCCGAGCTTGAGGTCCGACGGCGGCGGGTGGCCGTGCCGGCCCATGTGGTCGAGCTCGCGGCCGACCATCGCCTTCGCGGCGTCGAACTCCGCCGCGCTGGCGATCATCGGGAACATGATCCGCATCGCGCGGCCGCCCCCGGCGCGGAGCAGGGCGCGGAGCTGCGAGCGCAGCAGGCCGGGCCGGTCGAGCCCGATGCGGATCGCCCGCCAGCCGAGGGCCGGGTTCGGCTCGTCGGGCCGCGCCATGTAGGGCAGCACCTTGTCGCCGCCGATGTCGAGCGTCCGGAACGTCACGGGCCGGTCGCCGACGGCGTCGAGCACCGACCGGTAGAGGTCGGTCTGCTGCGCCACCCGGGGGAAGCGCGACGTCACCATGAAGAGGAGTTCGGTGCGGAACAGGCCGATCGAGACCGCGCCGGTCTCGGCCACGTGCGGCAGGTCGAGCAGCAGGCCGGCGTTCATGTGCAGGCCGATCTCGACGCCGTCGACCGTGATGGGCGGGACGTCGCGCAGCTTGCGGTACTGCTCCTGCCGCCGCGCCCCGAACCGCGCCTTCTCGGCATAGGCGGCCTCGACGTCGGAGGGCGGCCTCACCTCGACGGAGCCGAGGGACCCGTCGAGGATCAGGCCGTCCCCGGGCTCGACGAGGCTCGACACGTTGGCGACGTCGCCCACGACCGGGATGCCGAGCGCCCGCGCCACGATGGCGACGTGGCTCGACGCGCCGCCGTCCTCGAGCACGAGGCCGCGCAGCTTCGCGCGGTCGTAGTCGAGCAGCGCCGCCGGCCCCATCGAGCGGGCGACGATCACGGCATTGTCGGGCAGGGCGTCGAGCGGCGCCACCATGCTGTCGCCCGTCAGCTGGTGGAGCAAGCGGTTGGCGAGTTCGTCGAGGTCGTGCAGCCGGTCGCGGAGGTAGGGATCGGTCTGGCGGACGAGCTTGGCGCGCGTGTCGCTCTGGACGCGTTCGACGGCAGCCTCGGCGGTGAGGCCGGTCATCACGGCCTCGCGCAGGCGCCGCAACCAGCCGCGGTCGTTGGCGAACATGCGAAAGGTCTGCAGCACCTCGCGGTGCTCCCCCGGACCCGCCACGTCGCCCTGGTCGACGAGGCGGTCGATCGACTGGCGCAGGGCCGCGATGGCCTCCTCGAGGCGGGCGATCTCGCTGTCGACGTTCTCGGCGACGAGCCGGGTGACGACGACCCGCGGCTCGTGCAGCACCGCATGCCCGAGGCCGACGCCCTCGACCACGGGGGTGCCCTGGAGGCTCAGCGGCTGACGCAGGACGGCCGGGCCGGGCAGCATGGCCTGGAGCTCGCCCGCGGCGATCATCTCGGCCATCAGCATGGCGGTGGTCTGGAGCGCCTCGACCTCCTCCTCCGAATATTGCCGGCGCGCCTTGTTCTGCACCACCAGCACGCCGAGCGTGTTGCCGCCCCGCAGGATCGGCACGCCCAGGAACGACAGGTAGACCTCCTCGCCGGTCTCGGGCTTGTAGGAGAAGGCCGGGTGGCTCTGGGCGTCGGGGAGCGCCAGGGCCTCGGCCGAGGCGGCGATGAGGCCCACCAGCCCCTCGCCCTTGCGCATCGTCGTCCGGTGCACGGCCTCGCGGTTCAGGCCCTCGGTGGCATAGAGTTCGAGCCGGCCGTCGGTGTGGAGCACGTAGACCGAGCACACCTCGGCCACCATGTTGAAGGCGATCTGGACGACGATCTTGTCGAGGCGCTCCTGGGCGGAGATCGGCTCGGCCATGACTTCGCGCAGCCGACGCAGCAGCAATCGCGGTCCGGCCAGAGCGCCACGCATGGCCTGCTTCCCTCAACGCCCGAGCGGGGCGGGACCCCGGCACCGCACCGGCCCCCGAACCCCGCCACGTCGACCGTCATAGCCGGAGCCTTGCCCGCCCGGCAAGGGCATCGCCGGAGGCCGTCCGGCCCGCCGGCGGCGGGGCCGGTCAGAGTCTGTGACTGGATCGAACCCGTGCCTGAACGCCCTCTGGGATCGTTCAGGATCTTCGTCCGGCTTTGGTCCAGATGGGCCTTCATCCACGGACTCTCAGGCCCGGTCGAGGCCGTAGAGCGTGTGCAGCGTGCGCACCGCGAGCTCCGTGTAGGCCGCGTCGATCAGCACCGAGAACTTGATCTCGGAGGTGGTGATGGCGCGGATGTTGATCCCCTTCTCGGAGAGCGCCCGGAAGGCGCGGGCCGCCACGCCGGCGTGGGAGCGCATGCCGATGCCGATCGCCGAGACCTTGACGACGTCGTCGGTGCCCTGGAGCACCGCGTAGCCGATCTCCTCGCGCCTCTCCGCCAGAAGCGCCTTGGCGCGCTCGAAATCCGCGCCCGGCACCGTGAAGGTCATGTCGGTCGTGGTGGTGTCGTCGCTGACCACCTGGATGATCATGTCGACGTTGATGCCGGCCTCGGCCAGCGGCATGAAGATCGCCGCCGCCACGCCGGGCTTGTCGGCGATGCGCCGCAGGGTGATCTGCGCCTCGTCCTTGGCGAAGGCGATGCCGGTGACGACCTGTTGTTCCATGATGTCTTCCTCGGCGCAGATCAGCGTGCCGGGCTTGGGTTGGGCGGGGTCGTCAAAGGAGGAGCGGACGAAGACCTTGACGTTGTGGTTCATCGCCACTTCGACGGAGCGGACCTGGAGGACCTTGGCGCCGAGCGAGGCCATCTCGAGCATCTCCTCGAAGGTCACGCGGTCGAGCCGCCGGGCCTTGGGGACGACGCGCGGATCGGTGGTGTAGACGCCGTCGACGTCCGTGTAGATGTCGCAGCGGTCGGCTCCGATCGCCGCCGCCACCGCGACCGCGCTCGTGTCCGAGCCGCCGCGGCCGAGCGTGGTGATGCGGCCCGAGGCCCCGTGCAGGCCCTGGAAGCCGGCGATCACCGCCACCTCGCTCCGCTCCGTGAACCGGCGCACGATCTCACCGCCGTCGATCGATTCGATCCGGGCGGCGCCGTGGGCGTCGGAGGTGAGGATCGGGACCTGCCAGCCCTGCCAGGAGCGGGCCTGGACGCCCATCTCCTGCAGGGTGATGGCCATGAGGCCGGCGGTGACGAGTTCGCCCGAGGCCACGATGGCGTCGTATTCGCGGGCGTCGTGGAGCGGCGCGGCCTCGGCGCACCAGGCGACGAGTTCGTTGGTCTTCCCCGACATGGCCGAGACCACGACGGCGACGTCGTGGCCGGCCTCGACCTCGCGCTTGACGTGACGGGCGGAGTTGCGGATCCGGTCGACGGTGGCGACGGAGGTGCCGCCGAATTTCAGGACGAGACGGCTCATCGGCTCTGGACGGGAGGACGGGACCGGCCGCCGAGGCTGCGGCTCACGCCGGGCTCGCCCCCGGGCCGGAGGGCGCGTATGGATGGCGGCGCCAGCCCGGCTTGTCAACGCGGGCCGGGCTCGTCGTTCGCGGCCCGGCGCGGCCCCGTGAGCCTCGTGTCCAGCCTCGGCCGCCCCCGTCGAGACCCTCGGAAGCCCGAACGATGTCGAACAGCCCCGCCAGCCCCGACTATGGTCCGGCCACCCTGGTCGACGGCGCCGACGTCGCGAGATACGACGCGCTCGGGGACAGCTGGTGGGACCCCGAGGGCGCCATGGCGCCGCTCCACCGCTTGAACCCGACCCGCATCCGCTACCTGCGCGACGCGATGGTCCGCCATTTCGCCGTGGCGCCCGGCGCCCCGCTGCCGCTCGCCGGCCTGTCGATCCTCGACATCGGCTCGGGCGGCGGCCTCCTGTCGGAGCCGCTGGCGCGGCTCGGCGGGCGCGTCACCGGCGTCGACCCGGCGCCGGGCAACGTCGCCGCCGCGGCGCGCCACGCCGCGGCCGGCGGCGTGACGGTCGACTACCGCGTGGCCACGGCCGAGACGCTGGCCGAGGCCGGCGACGCATACGACGTCGTGCTGGCGCTGGAGGTCGTCGAGCACGTGCCCGACCCCGACGCCTTCATCGCGGTGGCGTGTTCGCTGGTGCGGCCGGACGGGCTCTTCGTCCTCTCGACGCTGAACCGCACCGCCAAGAGCTTCGCGCTGGCCATCGTGGGCGCCGAATACCTCCTGCGCTGGCTGCCGCGCGGCACCCACGACTGGAACCGGTTTCGCACGCCCGAGGAGGTCGCCGCGCCCGTGCGGGCCGCGGGGCTGAAGGTGGTGGACCGCAGCGGCATGGTGTTCGACCCGCTGCGCGACGCCTGGGGCCTCTCGCGCGATACCGCCGTCAACTACCTGCTGGCGGCCAAGCGGCCGGTGGGCACTTAGAGTTGTTGCCGTTCGTAAAGATCGCGGCTTCGGCTTGAGTCCACCGTTTCGACGAGCATCTTCGCGCGATGGGGACGCCGAGCGCTGACGACGGACCTCATCGGCGTCATGGCGTGGACGTGCTTTGTGCAGGTAGCCATGATCGGGTACATTTCCGACATGGGAGAAAACG
Organism: Lichenihabitans sp.; assembly: GCA_965214345.1. Lineage (GTDB taxonomy): Bacteria > Pseudomonadota > Alphaproteobacteria > Rhizobiales > Beijerinckiaceae > Lichenihabitans. Next base: position 423,326 of record CBDCBJ010000007.1, read on the forward strand.
AGCGTACGGTTTGGGATGACGTCAAGAACGAAGCCAATATCGAGGCCCGCAAGGTCGATTTTGCGAGTCTGAACGAGGTGTTTGACGGACGTTTCGCCATCGTCGTCGAAGATAAACGACGTGACTACGGTGAAAAGCGTTTCAACATGCTGTTCGAGATGAATCGTGTCCTATTGAACATCACGTTCACCCCGCGTTCGCCGAAGCGGCGGATCATCTCAGCCCGCGTTGCGAGCCGCAAGGAAAGGAGGATTTACCATGCCCAGCAGCAAAACAACTGAAAGTACGGATCTCACCGATTGGGCTGCCCTCCGCGCCTTGTCGGAGGACGAGATCGAGCGCATGGCTGCTCAGGACGAAGACAATCCCGCGACAGAAGCGAGCCATTGGAAGCACGCGGCCGTGGGCCCGGTGAACGCCAAGACTTCAGTTCATGCCACCTTCGACCACGACGTGGTGGCCTTTTTCAAGCGCGACGGCCGGGGATATTCGGCCCGCATGAACGCCGTGCTCCGGCGATACATGGAGGCTCAGCAGAGGAAAGTCTAACGGCCGGACGCGGACTCGGCGGCCTGACGAATGTCGGGGGCCGCCTCGGCCGGTCCAGGGGCGGCGGCGACGGGGGCGGAACCGAGGGCACAGCTGCGGCCGGCGTCTGACAACGCATAGGCGCTCAGTGCGGTCCCTGGCCGAGCCTCGGCGTAACCCGTCCATCGGCCGTCGCCGAAGCCCGTGTGGGCGAAGCCGACGACGCGCCGGTCCGCATCCACGATGTAGACCCGGCCGGGGCGCCCGAGCCGCGGGCGCAGGCTCGACAGGCCTGAGACCGCGACGCCGTCAAGGCCCAGGGCCGGCACCGCGAGGGCGGTGTCGAAGCGGCCGGCGCACCGCATCGGCCCGCCGCCCGGCGCTTCGACCTCGGCCAGGGGGCGGCCGATCAGGCCTGCGTCCCGCCCGGCGAAGATGGACAGGCCGAGGCCGCGCAGCACCGGCGCCATCTCGCGGACCTCGCCGACCGGCTCCTCGAAGGCCGCGAGGGCCGGCTCGTCGACGAGGCCGAGCAGCAGCGCGTCCTCCATGGCGTCGTACCTGACCGTCCGCCGCTCCATCTCGATCCCCATCGGGATCTGGTCTCTCCAGCAGGCCTGCATCAGCACCAGCCCGGCCAGGCAGGCCGCGGCCCGCCAAGCGGCGCCCTGCCGCGACCGGAGCGAGAGCGACCAGGCGTTGACCAGGGTGGCGGCCCAGAAGGTGGCGGCGCCGGTGGAGTAACGGCTCGACGCGATCTCCCCGAGTCCGTCGGCCGACCGCCCCGCCGCCGTGACGGCGGCCGACCCGACGGCGAAGAGGGCGATGCCGAGCAGGGCCAGACGCGCCGGGTCCCGATCGCGGCCGACCGCCATCACGCCGGCGATGGCGGCCGTGGCGGCGAGCCCGAACGCCCCGAAGGCCACCTGGCTCGACAGGCCGAAGTCGGCGAAATTGCCGAGATAGCCGGCCGTGAAGGCGAGGAGGCGCGGGACATGGCCCAGGAGTTCGGCAACGCCCTCGTGGCGGCCTTCGAGCTGGTAGTCGATGTTGAAGGCGACGATCAGGCCCGACGCCACCGCCGCGGTGCCGACCAGGATGGCGGCCCGTGCCCGGGCCAGAGCGGCCAGGACGACCAGCACGAGGCCGGTCAGCAGCCCGTTGGCCATCGAAAATGTGGCGACGAGTGCGAGCAGGCCGGCCGCCGCCATCGGCACCGTGGCGCGGCGGCCCGCCCTGTCACGGTCGAGACCCAGCGCGAAGGACGTGACGCAGAGCGCCGCGGAGGCGAACACGCCGACGAACTGGACCTGGAACGCCCATTCGAAGTTCTCGCTCTGATAGAGCGAGAACAGCAGCGTCGTCGCGACGGCGCCGAGCGCCCAGCGGGCGAGCCGACCGCAGCCCGCGCGCCGCACGAGCCAGACGAACAGCGCGGCCTCGAGGGCCTGGATCGACACGATGACGGCCTTGTCGAGCCGGCCGCTCCCGCCGAAGAACCTGTAGTCGGAGAACAGCACCAGGCGGGGAAAGAACAGCCTGTGTTCGTTGTGCGGTTGGAACAAGCGCTGGAGGACGTGGCCCTCGCGCAGGATGCTGTCGTAGAGCGCCAGGCTGTGCCACTCGTCGGCCTGCGGTACGGGGCTGTGGGTCAAGACCGTGAAGTAGAGGGTCGACAGGACCACGAAGGCTGCGAGCGCCACCAAGCCGACGGTCACGAGACGCGCCGCGACCCGCGATGCCCGGGCGAGGCCTGGAACGAGAGTCACGCCGGCGGGCGAGGTCTCGACTGATCGGCTGGCATCGAACCGCGCGGCTTCCACCTCGATCGTCCTCGTCGCTTCGGCTCTCCGACGTGGGGCCGCGCGGCGATCCATCGTCCAAGCTGGCGACCTCCGTCAACAGACTTGCATGAGGTGAAAGATCGCTGTCGGGCGCGGTCTACGGGGTGCACGCGTCGAACGATACCCGTTGCACCCCCGATCCTCCCGTCACCGCCAGCGCTCCAGCGCCAGCAGCACCCCGCCCGCCACCAGGGCCCAGAACGGCGCGCCGATGCCGAAGGCCACGATGCCCGAGGCCGCCACCGCGAAGGTGACGATCGCCGGCAGGCGCTCGCGCTCGTCCGACAGGGCCGTGGCGAGCGCGCCGGCGAGGCTGCCGAGCAGGGCCAGGCCGGCGACCGCCTGGATCAGCAGCGGCGGCGACGCCGTGACGAGGACCGCGGCGACGCCGGCCCCGAGGCCCAGCGCCACGTAGACGAGGCCGGCCACCACGGTCGAGCGATAGCGCTTCGCGGGATCGGGATGGGCGTCCGGCCCGGCGCAGAGCGCCGCCGTGATGGCGGCGAGGTTGACCAGCGTGCCGCCGGAGAGCGCCGCGACGGCCGAGCCGAGCCCCGTCCCGACGAAGATCGGCCCGACCCGCGGCCGGAACCCGTTGGCCTGCAGCACCGCGAGGCCCGGCACGTTCTGCGACGCCATGGTGACGACGAAGAGCGGCAGGCCGAGGCTCCCCAGCGTCGCCCAGACCAGCGTCGGCGGCGTGAAGAGGGGCCGCGGCCAGCTCCCCGCGAAGGCGTCGGGCGGCAGCTTCGTCACGAAGACCACCACCGCCACGGTGACGACGAGGGCCAGGGGCACCGCGTAAGGGCGGGCGAAGCGCCAGGCCAGCGCCCAGGTCAGCAGGATCGGGGCGGCGAGGAGGGGCGTTTCGGTCGCGGCGCGGACGGGCGCCAGGCAAAGGCCGAACAGGATGCCGCCCAGCATGGCGCTGGCGAGGCTTCTCGGGATGGCGCCGACGAGGCGGCCGAAGGGCGACCAGATCCCCGCCAGGACGATCAGCCCCGCGGCGAAGAGCAGGGCGCCGACCGCCGCCGGATAGCCGCCCGCCGGCAGCCCCGTGGCGATCATCAGGGCGGCGCCGGGCGTCGACCAGACGACCGAGATCGGCTGCTTCCGCCAGAGGCTGTAGCCGATCGACAGCACCCCCTGCAGCAGGCAGATGGCGAGGAGGCCCGAGGCCGCCTCGGCGGGCGTGGCGCCGACGCGCGTCAATCCCTGGAGCACGACCGCGAAGGTCGAGGCGAAGCCCACCATCGCGGCGAGGAGGCCGGTCGACACCGGCTGGATCCAGGAGCCGCCGGGCGGCTCCTGCACGAGCGGCGTGCCCGGGGACGGCTGTTGGGCGGCGGAGGCCGATGACATGGGTTCTCCCGAGCAGGACGCGCCCGCCGTTCCTGGCCGGAGCGCCGGCTGTTCGCAAGCCGTGATCGCCCGCTCGTCGCAAGGGGCGAGGCGGGCCTGTCCTGGCCGCCGCGGAGGTCGGCGCCGCCCGACCCGCCGCGGTCAGGCGGCGGCGTGCGATCCGACGACGGGAACCGCCAGGGCGAAATCGAGCGCCGCCCGGGCGTGGATGGCGGTCGAGTCGAAGCCCGGCACCTCCAGGCGCTCCGGGTCGAGCAGAAGGCAGATCTCGGTGCAGCCGAGGATCACGCCGTCGGCGCCGGCCGCGACGCCGCGGGCGATGGCCGCCGCCAGGGCATCACGCGAGGCGTCCCGCACGGTCCCGTGGCACAGTTCGTCGAAGATGATGCCGTGCACCAGCGCACGGTCGGCGGCCTCGGGCACCATCACGTCGACGCCGGCGCTTGCGCGCATGCGCTCGGCGTAGAAGCCGTGCTCCATCGTGTAGCGGGTGGCGAGCAGCAGGGGGCGGCGGCAGCCCGCCGACCCGACCGCGCGGCCGGTCTCGGCGATGATGTCGATCAGCGGCACGCCCGCGGCCCGCTCGACCGCCTCGGAGACGAGGTGCATGGTGTTGGTGCAGATCAGCACGCAATCGGCGCCGGCGCTGGCGAGGCCGGCGCCTGCCGAGCCGAGCAGCGCCCCCGCGGCGTCCCACCGCCCGGCCTTCTGCAGGCCGACGACCGATTCGAAGTCGAGCGACCGGAGCAGCACGTCGGCCGAGTGGAGGGCGCCGCGGCGCGCCCGCACACCCTCGTTGAGGAGGCGGTAGTAGACCAGGGTGCTCTCCCAGGACATGCCGCCGATGAGGCCGATCGTCTTCACGCTGTTCTCCTTCGCCGATCCTGGTGCCATCATGGCGCGTCATGGCGGCAAGGGGCGCGCGTTGTCGCGGTCCCGCTCCATCGCCGGTGCCACGTTTCGGCGCCGATCGCCCGCGTGGCGCCGAAGTCTTGCGCGGGACCGCGCCGGGGCCGCATGCTGCGCCATGCTCGACGACCGCGACCGCAAGCTCCTCACCCACCTCCAGCGCGACGCCGAATCCTCGGTGACGGACCTCGCCGAGCGCGTGTCGCTCAGCGTCTCCGCCTGCTCGCGGCGGATCGCTCGGTTGCGCGAGGCCGGCTACATCGCCCGGCAGGTGGCGATCCTCGACCGCCGCGCCATGCGGGTGCCGACGACCGTCTTCGCGATGCTGCGCACGACGCGCCACGCGGCGGATTGGCTCGAGGAGTTCCGCCGCGCCGTGGCGGAGATCCCCGAGATCGTCGAGGTCCACCGCCTGACCGGCCACTACGATTACGTGCTCAAGATCGTCTTGCCGAACGTCGAGCACTACGACGTCGTCTACAAGGACCTGGTGGGACGGGTGGAGCTCTTCGACGTCTCGGCCTCGATCTCCATGGAGACGCTGAAGGACGACACGGCCCTGCCGACGGGGTTCGCGTGAAGCTCGATCAGCCGACGCGGTTGCTGATCTCGACGAGGTTACCGTCGTGGTCCCGCACGTAGACGGAGAGGAGTTGTCCGGCCGCGCCGGCCCGCGGCAACGGCCCTTCCACCAGGTGCACGTCGCAGCGCGCGAGATGCACCAGCACCTCGGCGATCGGCGTCGCGGTGAGGAAGCAGAGGTCGGCCGAGCCGGGCAGGGGGTGTCGCGCCTTGGGCTCGAACGTGTGATCCACCTGATGGAGGTTGATCTTCTGCGCGCCGAAGCGCAGCGCGTGGCGCCCGTCCGACTCCAGGTGCTCCATGCCGAGCACCGCCTCGTAGAACGCGCAGGCGCGCTCGATGTCGGCGACGGTGAGGACGAAATGGTCCAGGCTGTCGACCTTCATGCCGTTCTCCTCTCAACCCGCGTCGCGCCGGCCCCGACACACGACCTCAGGCGGTCCCCAGGACCTTGCCGACCTCGGCGCGGGTCGGCGGCTGGGCGCCCTGGCGCGTGCAGGTGATGGCCGCGCAGGCGATGGCGAAGAGGAGCCAGCGCCCCACCTCGGCCTCGGTGGGGTCCCGCCCGCCCGCGCCCAGCGCGCCGTCGTCCGCCATGGCGGCCAGGAGGCCCGCCATGAAGCTGTCGCCGGCCCCGACCGTGTCGACGACGTCGACCGCGGGGGCGGGCTGGACGAGGCGTTCGCCGCGGAAATGCGCCTCGGCGCCCCCGCCGCCGCGGGTCATCACGACGAGCCGCGGGCCGAGCCCGGCCCAGCGCGCCGCCGCCTCGGAAGGAGGCGTGCCGGGATAGAGCCAGTCGAGGTCCTCCTCGCTGGCCTTGACGTAGGTCGAGAGCTTCACCCGCGCCTCGACCATCGGCAGGGTCTCGGCGCGGGCCGGCACCACGAAGGGGCGGATGTTGGGGTCGTAGCTCGTGGTGGCCCGGCGCGTCGTGGTCTGGCCCGTCGCCGCCTCGCCGCCCGCGCGCCCCAGCGCTTCGAGCGCCGCCCGGCCCAGCACGCCGTCCGTCGCCATGAAGGAGCCGATGTGGAGGTGGGCGGCGTGGTCGGCCCAGTCGTGATTCAGCGGCGAGGGGCCGTCGTAGGCGGTGGCGCCGAGGTAGAAGCTGTAGCGCGAGCCGGTCGCGGCCGTGCCGCGCGTCACGAAGGCGAGCGGGGACGGGCGTGTGTCGACCAGCGAGAACCGCGCGTCGACGCCCGACGACGCGAGTTCCCGCGCCAGGGCCTCGCCCATGGCGTCGCTCGACAGGCGGCTGGCGTAGCCCGTCGGCACGCCGAGCCGCCCGAGCCCGATGGCGGTGTTGAACCCGGAGCCGCCCAGCACCGCCTCGTAGGTGGCGTCGTCCCGCGGGATGAGGTCGACCAGGGCTTCGCCCGACACGAGAACGAGACCGTCGCTGTCCATGGATCCTCCGGATCGTTCGCTTGTCACGGCGGCGTCAGAGGACGCCGCGGGCCGCCAGGTGGCGCATCAGATGGCTGGCGCCGTAGGTCCAGGGCTCGCAATCGGCGCAGAGCCTCATGCGGTTGCGCAGGCTCCCCAGCTCCGGCGCCGAGACCGTGACGATGTCGTCCATCGCATGGGTGAAGCCCTGGCCGGGCGCGCCGCGGTCCTCGACGGGGGCGAACAGCGTGCCGAGGAACAGCACGGCGCCGTCCGGATATCCGTGGTTCGCGCCGATCATCTCGGCCGCCAGGTCGGCCGGGTCGCGGCTGATCTTGCGCATGGAGGAGCCGCCCTCGAGACGGTAGCCGTCCGGCCCCTCCACCGTCAGCGCGATCTCCATGGCGCGGAGATGGTCGAGGGTGAAGGTGCGGTCGAAGAAGCGGACGAAGGGGCCGAGCGCGCATGAGGCGTTGTTGTCCTTGGCCTTGCCGAGCAGCAGCGCCGAGCGGCCCTCCACGTCGCGCAGGTTGACGTCGTTGCCGAGCGTGGCGCCGACGATCCGGCCGTCCGACGCCACCACCAGCACGGCCTCGGGCTCCGGGTTGTTCCAGGCCGAGGACGGGTGGAGCCCGGCGTCGCCGCCGCTGCCGACCGCCGCCATCGGCTGGGCCTTGGTGAAGATCTCGGCGTCGGGCCCGATGCCGACTTCGAGGTACTGCGACCAGGCCCCACGGGCGATCAGCGCCGCCTTCAGCCGCATGGCCTTGTCGGACCCGGGGCGGAGCTTCGAGAAGTCCTCGCCCACCAGCGCCACGATCTCGGCGCGGATGCCGGCCGCTGCGGCATGGTCGCCGCGCGCCCGCTCCTCGATGACGCGCTCCAGCATCGACACCGCGAAGGTGACGCCCGCGGCCTTGACGGCCTGGAGGTCGATCGGGGCCAGCAGCCACGGCCGCCGCGCGTCTCGCGCGTCCGGCGGCGTGTTGGCGAGGATCTCGTCGAGCGACGCGACGCGTTCGCCGGTCGCGGCGCGCAGGGCCTCGGCGGGGTCGGCCCGCTCGGCCAGGTCGCGCACCGTGGGGAACGAGGCCGTGACGTCGTGGACGCCGTCCTCCCGCACCGCCACGACCGCCGGCCCGCCGTGCCGCGGGTGCCAGATGCGGCCCGCCAGGGCCCCGGCCGTGCCGTCCCGCGGGAGGGTGGTGAGGCTGTCGAGGCTCAGGGCTGGCATGGGGGCCGTCGCTGTTCGTGTCGCGGGCGGCGATGTAAGGCCGGTTCGGCCGGCCGGGCAAGGGCGCCGACGGCTCCATCCGACGGGCCGCACGGCCGCCTCGATCGCACCGCGCCGCGCCGGACCGGCCCGGACGGCGTCGGCCCTCCCCGCCATCGCCTCACAGTTCCGCCCGCACCGCCTGCGTGGTGATGCCGGACGTGTCCTCGCCCTTGGGGTCGATCCAGACCACCGGCTTGTCGTATTCGATCTCGCCGAAGGGCGAGGAGAACGCCACCTCGGCGGCGTCGCGGCCGATCCCGATGCGCACGAGGCCGTCGGGTGCGGCCCTGCGGGTGGGATCGAACAGGTACCAGCCGAAGCCGGAGGGACCGTCGAGGTAGGCCTCGATCACGGCGTGGAAGTCGGGCGGCTGGAGGCGATGCGCATAGGCGCTGACGTAGCGGGTGGGGATGCCCAGGGCCCGGCACAGCGCGATGGCGAGATGCGCGAAATCGCGGCACACGCCGGCGCGCTGCGTGGCGGTGTCGAAGGCCGAGGTCATCGCGTCCGAGATGCCGCCGACGTAGTCGACGTTGTCGTGGATCCAGTTGCAGACGGCGTTGACGCGCGCATAGCCCGGGCTTTCGCCGCCGAACGTCCGCTGCGCCAGGCGGTTCAGCTGGTCCGACTGGCAGTAGCGGCTCGGCCAGAGATGCGGCAGCACCGACAGCGGCAGCGCCTTCGCGGCGATCTCGGTGACCGATCCGGGCGCCTCGAGCACGGGGTCGAGCGCCACGTCGGCGCGATAGTCCAGCGTGAAGGGGCCGGGCGCGACGTCGATCCTGAGGTAGCGATTGCCCGATTCGGGCATGGTCCAGCGCTCGACCGCGGCGTCGGGCGTCAGGGTCAGCGTCTCCGCGGTGATGACCTGGCCGGGACGGCGCACGGCCTCGACGTTGAACACGAAGGAGGTCGGCGACTTCACCCGGTAGGGCAGGGTGCAGCCGATCGTGTAGTCCATCCCGCTCTCCGTCCCGCGCCGCGCCTGGACGCGGTGCAGAAAGCGGACCACGCCCCTGTGGGGGCTCCGGCGCTTCAGTGCAGGGCGGCGGTGGCGTCGACCGGGCCGGACGCCGACGTCGCGCGGCCCGTGCCGAAGAGCCGGCCCCGCTCCGCCACCAGCACCACCCCGAGCGCCAGCAGGCCGCAGAGGATGAAGCCGATCGACAGCGGCACGGTCGTGCCGTCGAAATGCTGGCCGATGAAGAAACCGAGCAGCGCGCTGCCGGTGGTGGTGACGAAGCCCTGCACCGAGGAGGCCGTGCCCGCCACGTGGCCGAGCGGCTCCATGGCGAGCGAGCCGAAGTTCGACACCACGAGACCGAAACAGAACATGACCCCGGCCTGCAGGACGGCGAAGCTGACCAGCGTCTCGTGGCCCGTGACGGCCACGACCGCGTGGATCGCCGACACGGCGATGAAGCCGCAGAGCGCCAGGTGCGACACCCGCCGCGGCCCGAGCCGCCCGACGATGCGGGCGTTGAGGAAGGAAGACAGCGCCATGAAGCCGGCGATGAAGGCGAAGACGGTGGTGAACAGCTTCGGCGCCGACAGCGTCTCGGCGAAGATCTGTTGGGCCGAGTTGATGAAGCCGAACAGCGACCCCAGCACCAGGGCCATGGCCAGCATGTAACCGACCGCGATCCGGTTCGTCAGGGTCAGACGGAACGCTCCGGCCACGCGGGCCGGCGAGAACGGGAGCCGATCCGACGGATGCAGCGTCTCGGGGAGCCGCATGGCCGTCCACAGCAGCACGCCTGTCCCGAAGACGCCGAGGCCGCCGAAGACCCAGCGCCAGGGGCCGAACAGCATGATGGCCTGTCCGATGGAGGGCGCCAGGATCGGCACGGCCAGGAACACGATGAAGGCCAGCGACATCACGCGGGCCATGTCGCGCCCGCTGTAGCAGTCGCGCACGACCGAGACGGCGAGCACGCGCGTCGCCGCCGCGCCGATGCCCATCAGGACGCGCGCTGCGAGCAGCATCTCGAAAGTCGTCGAGAAGGCCGCGAGCGCGCTGAACAGCACGTAGGCGGCGACGCCGCCGAGCAGGATCGGCTTGCGGCCGAAGCGATCGGCCAGAGGGCCGTAGACGATCTGGGCGACGCCGAAGCCGAGGAGATAGGCCGTGACGATCCACTGCCGCTGGTTCCCGTCGTCGATACCGAGGCTGCGGCCGATCGCCGGCAGGGCCGGCAGCATGGAATCGATGGCCAGGGCGTTCACCGCCATCAGGGCTGCGATCAGGGCGACGAACTGTCTGAAGCCCATGCCGGGCTTGGCGCGGGATGGGTCTGCGGCGAACGCCGTCATGGATCGGACTTTCAATTCTGGGGGCGTCGTGCACGGGAGACGGCGACGGCCCTTCGCGTCTGCGGCGCGCCCCCGCTCGCAGACCGGCGGGGATCGTCGGACGAACGCCTGAACTCGACCTCCGACGCCACATCCCGACCTATGGATGCGATGCGCGACAATTTCGCGGCGCGGGCGGCCCGTTCGGCGCATCGCTCCCCTGCGGCCAGGGCAGGCGTCATCGCAGGCCGCCTCGCCTGCGACCGGCTCCGCCGTCGACGAGACGCCTGCTGCCTTCGACAGCGGCAGGCCGACCCCCCGTCCAGGGCCGCCGCGGTGGCGACGATCAGACATAAGTTAATCCTTTGGCAAACCGAGCCGGTTAACCTCGCGAATCGAGGGGCGTCAGATTGCAGCGGCACCCCGCCGCCGGGTCGGCACCGACCGTGCGGTCACGACCGCTGCAGGATGTGGAAAGGCGATGATGTCCATCGTTCGGCTTGCCCGCTGGTCACGACGGCGCCGTGCCTGTGCCGAAGCCTTCGACTCGCAGCGCAACCTGCGCTCCGTCCTGGCGCTCCTGAAAGACGCCACGCAGGCCTGCGCGACGGCGCCCACGGTGGACGATGCGACCCGGCGGTGCCTGGAGATCGTCTCCCGCTTCACCGGCTGGCCGATCGCGCACGCCTACCGACGGCGCGGCGACGATGGCGCGTTGGAATCGATGAGGACCTGGTCCATCGCGTCGTCCGCGGATCGGGATGCCGCGCAGGCCTTCATCGCCGCCTCCGAGCGCATCGTCTTCACCCCGGGCATGGGCCTCGTCGGACAGGTCGCCGCCGAGGGCAGGTCGATCACCTGCGAGGACGTGATCCTCCGCCCCGGATTCATCCGGGACGCGGTGGCCCGAGCCAGCGGGGTGCGGGGGTGCTTCGCCCTTCCGGTCCTGGTCGACGGACGGGTCGAGATCGTCCTCGAGTTCTTCGCGCATCGGATCGTCGAGCTCGATGGCGACCTGCTGGAGCTGATGACCTTCGTGGCCGAGCGGCTCGGCGCCCTGATCGTCGATCGGGCGCGAAACGCCCATGTCCTCGATGCGGCGCTCGCGCACATGTCGCATGGCCTCGTCATGGTGGATGGCGACGACCGCATCGTTCTCGTCAATGCCAAGTACCTGGACTTCTACGGCCTGTCCGCCGAGACGGTGCGGCCCGGGACCCCCATGCGGAGCGTGATCGAGCAATCGGCGGCGGTCGGCAACCACCCGGGGCTCGACGTGGACCAGGTTTGGGAGATCCGCCAGAAACTGGTCGCCGGCGGGGTGGCGGGGCACCGCCGGCAGGTCCTGCCGTCCGGCCGCGTCATCGACGTGCACATGAGTCCGCTCGACGAGAGGAAAGGCTGGGTGACGATCCACAACGACGTCACGCAGGGAGCCGCGGCCGAAGCGGTCCTCGGGAAGCAGCACCGGCTGTTCGAAACGGCGCTGTCCAACATGGCCCAGGGCCTGCTGATGCTCGACGCCGACCTTCGTCTGATCGTCTGCAACGACCGCTACCGGACCATCGTCGACCTGCCGCCCGAGGTCGCCCGACCCGGCGCGCATGTGTCCGAGCTGATCGGCTACGACCTCGCGCGGCGCATGCCCGGCCGCACCGTGGAGGCTCTGATGGTCGAGCGCCAGGCGCTCTTCGACGGCGGCCAACGGTTGGAGCTGCAGAATGTGCTCAGCGATGGTCGGGTCATCGAGGCGATCTACAACCCCATGGCGGGCGGCGGGTGGGTGGTGACCTACAGCGACGTCACGGCGCGCCGGCAGGCCGAGGCGCATGTCGCCCACATGGCCCGCCACGACGCCCTCACCGACCTCCCCAACAGGACGCTGTTCGGCGAGCGGCTCGTCGAAGCGCTCGCGGATGCGGGCGAGACCGATCCCGAGACGATCGCGGTGCTCTGCCTCGACCTCGACCGCTTCAAATCCGTCAACGACACGCTCGGCCACGCCGTCGGCGACGCGCTGCTGCGGCAGGTGACGCGGCGGTTGTGCGAAGCGGTCGGCGACGGCGACGGGACCGTCGCGCGCCTGGGCGGCGACGAGTTCGCCCTGCTGCTCCCCCGCGTTCGGCCGGAGGTTGCGGGCCGGCTCGCCAAGCGCCTGGTCGAGGAGGTCGGCCGGGATTACGAGATCGACGGGCAACGTGCCCACGTGGGCCTGAGCGTGGGCATCGCGCTCGCGCCGACGGACGGGCGGGACCCCGAGCAACTCCTGCGCGCCGCCGACATGGCGCTTTACCGGGCCAAGGAGGAGGGGCGGGGTACCTTTCGCTTCTTCGAACCGGGGATGAACGCGCGAATGCAGGCGCGCCGCGAACTCGAGTTCGACCTGCGCCAGGCGCTGGCCGACGATCAGTTCGAGCTGCACTACCAGCCGCTCGTCGCGCTCGCCACCGACCGCATCGTCGGCTTCGAGGCCCTGGTCCGCTGGGCACATCCCACCCGCGGCCTCATAGCGCCGGCGGCCTTCATCCCACTCGCCGAGGAGGTCGGCCTCATCGTGCCGCTCGGCGCGTGGGTGCTGCGGGAGGCCTGCCGCGAGGCGGCGACCTGGCCCGGCGAGGTGCGCGTCGCGGTCAACCTCTCGCCCGTGCAGTTCAGCGACCCCGACCTGGTGGCGACCGTCGTCGCGGCGCTCGCCGACGCCGGGCTCGACTCCAGACGCCTTGAACTGGAGATCACCGAGGGCGTGCTGCTGCAGGAGGGCGAGGCGACCCTGTCCACCCTGCATCGGCTGAAGGCGCTCGGCGTGCGCATCGCCATGGACGATTTCGGCACCGGCTACTCGTCCTTGAGCTACCTGCAGCGGTTCCCCTTCGACAAGATCAAGATCGACCGCTCCTTCGTGGCCGACATCGTGACCCGCGCCGACGCGGTGGCGATCGTGCGGGCGGTGACGAGCCTCGGCGCCAGCCTCGGCATCGAGACGGTGGCCGAGGGCATCGAGACACCCGAGCAGTTGAAGCGGCTTCGCCTGGAGGGTTGCACACAGGTGCAGGGCTACCTCATCAGCCGACCGAAACCCGCTCGCGAGGTGCCGGCGATGTTGGCCCGTGGGAGCGGCGAGCGCACCCCTACGGGCCCGGCCGAGGTGTGGCAGGCGGCGTGACGTGGGCCGGCGGTGAGCCGGTCTCGTCGATCTGAACACGTTCCGAGCTGAGATCGGCCAGCCGCCGCCGACCTGCGTGCCCCCGTCGGGCGCCGGGGACGACCTTCGTCCGCCGGGCCCGGCCGTGCCGTGCAGCGCTGTCGCGTCTCCCGCCCGCTCCGTCACGCCGCTCTTCCGCTCCTGTTCGCTCGCGGCTGCCTTCCCCGGCGCCCGCGACCGGTCTAGCTTATGTTGGGAAGGGATTCGGACCTCGCGGCACCGAGCCGGGGTTCGATGTCGGTCGCGGTCCCGCTTTCGAAAAAGCGAGACATCGGCTGTTTAGGGTGCCGGCCGTGATCGCCGGCCGTGATCGCCGGCCCTGGGAGGATGGATGGATTCGAGAACAGCCGCGCCGGTGCCCGCCAGGGTGGATCCGGCCGCGAGGTACGACGCGACGAGGTCGACCGAGAGGCTGGGCTGCGCGGCGCTCCTCCTCGGCGCCGTTGTGGCGCTGCTGGCGCCGCTTCCGGCGATCCTCACCGTCCCCCTCGCGGCCGGCTGCGGCGCCGGCGCCCTGGTGCTGGCCCGGTCCCTCGCCCGGCTGCCGAACCGGGCCACGGCGGTCGCCTGCGACCTCGTGGTGCTGGCGCTCTTCGCCCTGGCGCGCGATCCGGCCTTCAAGGTGTGGCAGCTGCCGACGCGCTGGTCGGACGTGCTCGGCATGACGCCGACCGGCTCGACCGTGTCGACGCTGATCTACGTGGCGGCCGGGATGGCGCTGATCGTCGAGTCGGGCCGCGACCTCGTCCTGCGCGAGCGGCTGCCGCTGCTGTTCCTGCCGCTCCTGGCCAACCTCGCCCTGTCGCTCGGCAACGGCGGCATGATGCACGACCTCGGCTCCGCCTGGACGCTCGGCATCGCGCTTCCCGAGCCCGTCGACCTCGTGGCCGGCCGGTGGCTCGTGCTGTTCGTCTTCTGCGAGACCGTGCTGGGGACCTTCCGCTTCCTCGTCGCCGGCCGTGCGGCGCGCGACTGGCGCTTCCATGCGCTGCTGCTCGGCGCGTCGCTCCACGCCGTCATGGCGCCCCACATCGCCGACCTCCCGGTGATCGTCGCCGGCGTGCCCGCGCTCGGGACCATCGTGGCGATCGGCGCCGCGGCCACGGCCCAGTCGGGGCTCTGGGCGATCGTCTACATCGTGACGGGGCTCGCCATCGATGCGCTGAACGGCGTGCCGCCCACCTACGCGACCGCCTACGGCCAGTGGCGTTCGGGCGCCACCAAGGGCCTGATCTACGGGGGCGTCTTCATCGCCATCGTGCTGGTGGGTGCCGCCGTCCTGTCCCTCCCCGGGCTCGTCCCGCTGGCCGACGCCTTCCCGTACGGACCGGGTCTCGTCGGCGGCGCGCTGCTGTTCCCCCTGGCCCTGACGGTGATCTCGAGCGCCGACGGCACGCCGCCCTTCTACGGCCGCCTCGTCGCCAACTACCGGAACCCGCGGCTCTACCTGCGCGGCGGGCTCATCGGCCTCGGGATCGCGCTGGCTTTCGCGACCGGCATGCCCGACGAGACCGGGATCACGCGCTTCGTGGCCGGCGTGGCGCTCGGCGCGCTCGCCTACGCGGGGATCGACCTCGCCTGGGACGCCGCCGAGACGGCGCGGGGCCGGCGCGTCGTGATGGCCGAGTGGCAGGTCTATGCGCTCGGCGCCATGCTGGGCGGCGTGGTGGCGGGCGCCATCGCGTGGTACTTCGACGCGCCGCAGATCGGCGTCGTGGCCACCAAGTTCTGGTCCTATGCCGACCTCGGCTACGCCCATTCGGGCCGGCAGATCGAGCCCTTCACAATCTATCCGCTGTTCAACAAATACGGTACGATCGACCTCGGCCCGAGCGGCGGCGGGGTGCGGCTGTTCTTCAACGAATCGCTGTCGGGCGTCATCAACTGGGGCATCGCGGCGCCGCTCTTCTCCATCAACTTCTTCGTGCTCGCCGCCGTCTTCCAGCGCTCGCTGGCGCCGCTGAAGCAGCTCGTCAGCGCCAAGGGCTTCGAGGGCCTCGTCGAGCAGGCGGTGCGGGTCCTGCGCTGGGGCCTCTGGATGGCGCCGGTCATCAACTCCTTCCTGCGCCAGTCGCCCGACCCCGCCTGGTACAATCAGGACGGCGCGGTGCGGACCGGCGCCGCCACGATCGGCAACCTGTTCCTGCCCGCCGGCAGCTTCAAGGACTGGAGCGTCACGGTCTTCACCGGTCTCCTGGCCTACGACTGGCTGCGCGTGCTCATCTGGTTCGACCACATGGGTCTGCGCGTCGCCACCCTCGTCAACCTGACCTTCATCGGCGGCGACCGGCTCGACGAGGCGGCGGCGCGCTTCACCGGCCATGCCGGGCGCACCCGCGTCATCCCCGAGGGCATCCGACGCTTCGCCACCTGGGCGCCGCTGCTGATCCCCTTCTACATCCCCCACGGCCCCGACTGGGACCGCGCCTGGACCGGGGCCGAGGCGATCGGCAAGACCCATCCGCCGGTGGAGGGCGCGGTGTGGAGCGTCGTGGCGGTCTACGCGCTGGCGCTCTTCGGCGCCGGCCTCGCCTTCCGGGCCATCGCGCGGCGGTGGAACGGGGCGCGCCCCTCCGGCGCGCCCGTGCGTCCCGGCACGCCGGCGCGCCTGCTCGCCGGCCCGAAGCTCTTCGGCCTCGCCAACGGCTGCATGACGACCGAGATCGGCGTCGACGGGCGCGGCTTCACCGCCGTGACCGCGATGGTGCGGCAGAGCCACGCCATCGACATCACCCGGCAGCCGCTCGACCCGCTCGACCTGCGCGGCCCCTTCCTGTTCCTGCGCGACGCGCCGGGCGACACGGCCTCGCCGTCGCGGCCCTGGAGCCTCGGCTTCGAGCCGATGCGCCGCGCCGGCCCCGACTACGAGGTGAGCCAGCCCGACCCCGCCACGATCGTGCTCAGGAATTCCGCCGACGGCATCCGGGCCGAGGCCAACGTCAGCCTCGCCGAGGGCGAGCCGCTCGAATGGACGCGGGTCGTGCTGACCAACACGGGCGACAGGCCGCGCCGCCTCGCCGTCACGAGCTACCGCGAGCTCGCCGTCCACGAGCTCGGCGCCTACCTGCGCGATCCGGACTTCAACGCCATGCACGTCGAGAGCTGGTTCGTGTCGGCGCTCGGCGCCGTGCTGGCCCGCAATCGCCTGCTGCGCGACCCCGCGACCCATCGCATGTCGCACGAGACATTGTTCCACGCGGTGCGCCAGGGCGCGGGCGTCGAACTCCTCGGCTACGAGGATTCGCGCACCCGCTTCATCGGCCCCGGCGGGCTGCGCGACCCGCGCGGCCTCGGACCGGACGGGCGGCGCGCCGTCGACGACGAGGGCTCGCTCTACACGTTCGACCCCGCGGCGAGCCTCACCGTCGCGGTCGAGGTGCCCGCCAAGGGACGGATCGAGATCCTGTTCGTCACCGGACGGGCCCGCAACGAGTGGGAGGCGGCGCTCACGCTCGCGCACGCCTTCGACCGTCCCGCGCTCGACGCCATGGCGTTCCGCCTCCTGCTCCGGAAGAAGCGCCTGATCGCGCCCGGCCCGGCCCTCCCGGCCTCCACCTGGCCGTTCCGCTTCGAGACCGACACGCGGCTCGTCCTGACCCCCGCGACGCCGCGCCCCTGGGCCCACGTCCTCGCCAACCCGACCGGCTTCGGCACGGTGGTGTCGAACGAGGGCGAGATCCACACGTTCAAGGGCAACGAGCGGCAGAACGCCATCACGCCCTTCCGCCTGGAGTCCGGCGCCACGCTGCTGCCGGGCCAGATGATCGCGGTCGTCGACCTCGCCACCGGGGAGGCGGACGCCGCCGGCTTCGTCCCCTTCCGCCGGCCCGATGCCGTCCACACGGTCGAGTACCGGCTCGGGGCCGCCACCTTCACCAACCGGCGTGGCGACCTCGAACTCGCCCTCACGGTCTTCGTCTTCTCCGACGCGCCGGCCGACGTCCGCATCCTGACGATCCGCAACCACGGCGCCGGGACGAAGCGCTTCCGCGTCGTGCCCTACATGGAGATCGCGCTCGACCAGAGCCCGGGCGACAGCCTCGGCATCATCGACGCCGTCCGCGACGAGGGCACCGAGGCCCTGCTGTTCAACAACCCGCACAACGACTTCCAGGGCGGCTGGGCCTTCGCGGCGACGAGCCTCACCGCCGCCATGACCGAGACGGTGCGCACCCGCTTCCTCGGCTCGCGCGGCCGCGACCTGTCCGACGCCGTGATGGTCGAGACCGGCTGGCCCGATTCGGCCCAGGAGGACGACGGCCGGCGCGTCGCGGCCTTCGCGGGCGAGGTCGAGGTGCCGGCGGGCGGCTCGGTCGACGTGTCGGTCGTGCTCGGCCAGTTCGCCACCCGGCGCGAGGCGCTGACCGCCGCCTCGCACCTGCGCGACCCCGCGGCGGCCCGCGCGGCCCTGAAGGCGACCGAGGCCTGGTGGGCCGAGCGCATCGGCGCCATCCGGATCGAGACGGACGACCCGGCGTTCGACCGGCTGGTGAACCACTGGCTCCCCTACCAGTCGCTGGCGTCGCGGCTCTGGGGCCGCACGGGCCCGAACCAGCGCGGCGGCGCCTTCGGCTTCCGCGACCAGCTCCAGGACGTGCTGCCCTTCCTGTTCTTCGACCCCTCGCTGACCCGGCGCCAGATCGTCATCCATTCCGGCGTGCAGTTCCCCGAGGGCGACGTCTTCAAATGGTGGCATCTCGCCGCCGACGGGCGCGTCGGGCTGGGCCAGCGCACCCGTGCTTCCGATCCCCACCTCTGGCTCCCCTACGTGCTGACCCGATATGTGGAGGCGACCGGCGACTGGTCGGTGCTCGACGAGCGCCAGCCCTACCTCGACGGCGCGCACGTGCCGGACGGCGCCATGGACCTCCTGCTGGCACCCCGCCTCTCGCGCGAGACCGGGGACGTCTACGACCATTGCGTCCGCGCCATCCGGTACACGATGGAGCGGATGGGCGCCCACGGCCTGCCGCTGATCGGCACGGGCGACTGGAACGACGGCATCGACGCCGCCGGCCCCGCCGGGCGCGGCGAAGGGACGTGGCTCGCCTGCTTCTTCTTCGACATCGTGACGCGCTTCGCCGCCGTCGCCGACCGCCGCGAGAACCGCTCGGCCGGCGACCGCTACCGCGCCGAGGCGGAGCGCCTGGCGGCCGCCATCGACGGCGTCTGGACCGGCGACCATTACGTCTTCGACTTCGTCGACGACGGCCGGCCGCTCGACCCGCCCTCCATCATGGCGGCGGCCTGGCCGGTGCTGTCGGGCGCGGCACCCCTCGACAGGGGGCGGCAGGCGCTCGAACACGGGCTCGGCGCGCTCGAGAGGCCGGACCGCATCCTCCTCGTCACACCGCCCTTCGACGAGGAATCCGACCCCTACCCGGGCCGCATCGCCGACTACCCGCCGGGCGTGCGCGAGAACGGCGGCCAATATTCGCACGGCGCCTCCTGGGCGGTCGACGCCTGGGTGGCGGTCGCCGGGCGCGCCCGCGACGGCGGAGACCCGGACGGCGCCCGGGACGCCATGGCGCGGGCGGTGCGCTGCTGGCGGGCGATCTCGCCGCTCGGCAAGACGGAGGGCGACCAGCTCGGCATCTATGGGCTCGCCCCGCACCAGCAGCCGGCCGACATCTACGACGGCGCGAGCTACGGCGGCCGCGGCGGCTGGAGCTGGTACACGGGCTCGGCCGCCCGCATGCTCTCGGCCGCCTACGCGATCCTCGGCCTCAGGATGGCGAACGGCCACATCCACATCCCCGACGACCTGTCGACGCCGCGCGGCGACCTCGTCATCAAGCGGATCTGGGTCAAGGGGCAGCTGCGCGAGGCGGCCGAGGAGGTCGAGGAGGCGGTTTAGGGCGGCTCGGCTCTTATGAGCCTAAGCAAGGTTGCGTGGGCAAGCTCACGGAACCTTGCTCAATTTCACGAGGAAGCGAAGCAGGATTGCGTGGGTCAACCCACGCAAGCCTGCTTAGGCTCACCCACGTCCACGATGATTGTGTGCGCAGGTATTTGCGCCTTGTCTTTTTCGGTCTTTACGTGAGGCGCAGCAGAGTTCGATGAGGCTGGTTCGAACGAAGAGGTACACGAAGGATCTCAAACGCATCGGCGCGACACGCGCAGAAATCGATGCCTTGGAGCACACCATCGCGTGCCATCCGACAGTCGGAAGTGTCATCCCGGGGTTGGGCGGAGTGCGGAAGATCAGGTTCGGGATCGGAACACGAGGCAAGCGCGGCGGTGCGCGAGCGATCTATTTCGCCATGATCGACGAGGATCTCGCGCTCATGTTATTTGCCTATTCCAAATCGGATCGTGACGATATGACCGCCGACGAACGCAAGGTGGCTGCGGCTCTGATGGGGGAGTTCACCGGTGAGTGATGACGAGACGGAGTTCGGTTCGGCCCTGATCGAGAGCCTTCAGGAAGGTCTGGCCTGGAGAAGGGGTGAAGCCGACCTCGATGTGGTCGATATCGATCCCATGACGCCGGAACGGGTGCGCGCCATTCGGACACGATCGTCCAAGAGCGTCGCGGAGTTCGAGGGCAGGTTCGGCTTGGCGGCTGCCACGATGACCGAATGGGAGGACGGACGCCTCGTCCCGGATCCCGCGGCTCGCCTCCTCTTGAGGATGATCGAGGCGGATCCCGAGGCGGTGGAGAGACTTGCGGCCCGGGCAGCCTGAGGAGTCCATCAGCCCGCAGGACGATCCAATGACCCTTCACGCCTGGCTGGCCTTCGCCCTCGCCTCGGCCGCCCTCGGCCTGATCCCCGGGCCGGGCGTGCTCAGCATCGTGGGCCATGCGGTGACGTCGGGACGACGCGTGGCGCTGGCCTCGGTCGGCGGCATGATGGCGGGCAACGGGATCGCCATGACGCTGTCGATGCTCGGCGTCGGCGCTGCTGGCGGCCTCGGCCCCGGCCTTCGCGGCCGTCAAGTGGGTCGGCGCGCTCTACCTCGTGGGCCTCGGGACGGTCACGCTGGCGCGGAGCCGGCGCATGCCGGAGACGGCCGCCGCCTCGCGCCCGCCCGTCGAGGCCCGCGCGGCCTTCCTCGGCAACGTGCTGGTGGGCACCTTCCACCCCAAGACCATCGTGTTCTTCGTCGCCTTCGTGCCGCAGTTCGTCGATGCCCAGGGGAGCTACGCCCGCCAGGCCGCGCTCCTCGTCGCCACGTTCTGCGGCGTCGTCGGCTGCACCGACGCGCTCTATGCCCTCACGGCCGCCCGCGCCGCGCGCCTGCTGGGCACCCCGCGCGCGGCGCTCTGGACGCGGCGCGCCGGCGGGGGTGCCCTCGTGGCCGCCGGTCTCGCGACGGCGGCGGCGCATAATTGAGGGCGCGACGCGACAGGGCGACGCCTCGTCGGGCGCCGGCGTCCGCTCAATAGCCGAGCGGACCCACGGCGCTCGAATCGCACCCGATGGTTCCGAGCAGGCAGGGGTAGCTCGTGCCGGGCGGCACGTAGGTGGCGCCATAGCGATATCCGGCGGGATAGCCTGCGCCAGAAGCCGGATAGGCGTCGTAGCGCGTCACCGCCCGGTAGGTGGTGCGCTGCACCGCGACGGTGCGGGGCACCAGGCGGGTGCGCGGGACGTAGACGACGCGCCGCTCGTAATGGGTGCGCGGCACCAGGACGGTCTCGGTCACCGAGCGCAGGCGCGGCAGGTAGGTGGTGCGCGGCACGACGAGGTAGGCCGGCCCGACCTCCGTGTAGGGCGCCGCCCCGCAGTCGCAGGATTGGGCGGCGGCCGGAGTCGATGCCGCCGCGAGGGCCAGCAGGGCCGCGGATGTCAGGCGCATCAAGATCTCTCCTCGCGAGGCGGGGCGCCGGATGAGAAGCTCCGGTCCGCTGCCACGGTACATCGCGCGCCGGGAGCCGAGGTCAACGCGCGAAGCCGAGGCGGGCGCCGCCGTCCTCCGCCCGGCGCGGATCCAGGGGCCTCTCTGGGGCATTGCCCCGTCGATGGTGGTGGGAGGGGCGCTTGACGTCGGTCGACACAGACGGCTCGTGCGCCGACCCCCGCCCGCTCGATCTCGACGCGGCCCGTATGGAGTCGGGCGACGGCCCCTACGCCATCGTCGACATCGGGTCGAACTCCGTTCGCCTCGTCGTCTATGAACGCCTCGGCCGCGCGCCGCTGCCGCGCTTCAACGAGAAGAGCCTGTGCCGGCTCGGCGAGGGCCTGGCGCAGACCGGGGCCATCCACCCCGACAACTTCCGCCGCACCGTCGAAGCCGTGCGCCGCTTCCGCGCCATCGCCGACGCCATGGGGGTGCGGCGCATCGATGCCACCGCCACGGAGGCGATGCGGCGGGCGACCAACGGCGACGCGCTCCGCCGCGCCATCACGGCCGAGAGCGGGCTCGACATCCGCATCCTGAGCGGCGCCGAGGAGGCGCGCCACGCGGCGCTCGGCGTCATCTCGGGCTTCTTCCGCCCCGTGGGCCTCGTCGGCGACATGGGGGGCGGCAGCCTCGAAGTGGCCGAGGCGCTCGACGACCGCGTGGGCGACCGCTGGGTGAGCCTGCCGCTCGGCGCCCTGCCGGTCGAGGCGCTGCTGGGGAAGAGCCCAGAGGCTGCCAAGCGCGCCGTCGACGCCCTGCTGGCCGACGGCCTGCCGCCGGCCCTGACGCGTCCCGTCTTCTACCCCGTGGGGGGCGGCTGGCGGGCGCTGGCGAAGGCCCACATGGTCCAGGTGGGGGCGCCCGTGCCGGTCGTGCACGGCTACACGGTCGAGACCGCGGCGATCCGCGCCTTCGCCAAATCCCTGTGGCGGCCGGCCGCGGCGGGCAAGGGCGTGGCGGCCCTGGCCTCGGTGCCGGCGCGCCGCGCCCGCACCCTGCCGTCCGCCGCCCTGGTGCTCGACCGCACGCTGAAGCGCCTGGCCCCCGAGAAGGTAGTGTTCTCGGCGCTGGGGCTGCGCGAGGGTTGGCTCTACGCCCAGCTGCCGGAGGCCGAACGGGACCGCGACCCGCTGATCGAGGGCGCGGCCCTGATCGGCCTGCCGGCCGCCAGGGTGCCGCGCTTCGCCGCGACGCTGGTGCCCTGGACGGCGGGCCTCTTCTCGGGCGAGTCCCCGGCCGAGACGCGGCTCCGCGTCGCCTGCTGCGCGCTCAGCGACATGGGATGGCGCGACCACCCGGATCTGCGCGCCGCCGAGATGTTCCGGCGCCTGCTGCAGTTCCCCTTCATCGGCATCGAGCATCCCGAGCGGGCCTTCATGGCCGCGGTCATCCACGCCCGCTACAACGGCAAGGCCGACGACCCGGTGCTGTCGCCGGCGATCGACCTCCTGTCGCGCGCCGACCGCCGCCGCGCCCGCATCCTCGGCCGCGCCCTGACGCTGGCCTATCGGCTCTCGGCCGGCGTGCCCGAGGTGCTGGAGGGCTCGCGGCTGAGGGTCGCCACCGACCGCGTCATCCTCGAGGTCGGCCACGCCGCCCGCGTGCCCGACAGCGAGGTCGTGGCCGACCGGCTCGCCGCGCTCGCGGCCGCCATCGGGGTGAAGCGCAGCGAGGTCGTCGAGGTGGACTGACCGTCCGGGGCACGCTTTGCGCTCCGCCCCCTCGGATGCCAAGGTCGGCCGCTCGCCGCCATCGAGGATCCGCCGTGCAGACCGAAGAACTGAGACCGACCGAGACGATGGTGTCGCCCGAGGCGGCCGTGGACCGGCTCGGCGAACGCCACGCGGGCGCCACCGAGGCGCTGCGCTCGGCCCTCGGCCGCTTCCTCGACGACGGCATCGTGCCCGACATGGGCACCCGCATGCAGTTCCGCTATCCCGAGCTGCGCGTCACCTACGCGCCGGACGGCCCCGTGCCGCGCATCAAGCGGGCCACCGCGAAGCTCCAGGGCCCCGGCACCTATTCCACGACGGTCACCCAGCCCGACTATTTCCGGCCCTATCTCCTCGAGCAGCTCCGTCCGCTGGTGCGCGACTACGGCGTCGTGCTCGAGGTCGGGTCGAGCGCCCAGGAGATCCCCTATCCCTACGTGGTCGAGCCCGGCGCCGACCTCGCCCGCTCCGGCGCGACGCCCGCCGACCTCGCGCGCCACTTCCCCGTGCCGCTGCTCTCCGCCGTCGGCGACGAGATCGCCGACGGGCTGTGGGAGCCCGAGAGCCCGGACGGCGCCCGCCCGCTGGCGCTCTTCGACGCCGTGCGGATCGACTTCTCGCTCCGCCGCCTCGTCCATTACACGGGGTCGGACTGGCGGGTCATCCAGCCCTGGATCCTGCTCACCAATTACCACCGCTACGTCGACCAGTTCGTGCGCGTCGGGCTCGAGACCCTGGCGCGGGGCGAGGCCGGCTACGAGCGCCTGGTCCTGCCGGGCGGCATCACGGTCGAGCGCGGCGAGGCCGCGAGCGCCGATCCGTCTGCCGTGATCGCCGCCTCGCCCTGGCATCGCTCGCAGATGCCGGCCTACCACCTCGTCGGCCGCGGGCCGGACGGCGCCGCGAGCGGCACGACCCTCGTCAACATCGGGGTCGGCCCCTCAAACGCCAAGAACATGACGGACCATCTCGCGGTGCTTCGCCCGCATTGCTGGCTGATGGTGGGCCATTGCGGCGGCCTCCGGCAGTCGCAGACCATCGGCGATTATGTGCTGGCCCACGGCTACATGCGGCGCGACCGGATCCTCGACGAACTCGTGCCGCCCGACGTGCCGGTGCCCGCCCTGGCCGAGGTGCAGCTGGCGCTGCAGGCCGCCGCCGCGGCCGTGACCGGCGAGGCGCCGGACGCGCTGAAGAGCCGGCTGCGCACCGGCACGGTCGTGACCTACGACGACCGGAACTGGGAGCTCCGCTTCTCGCAGGAGCGGCGGCGCATCAACCTGTCGCGCTCGATCGCGGTCGACATGGAGAGCGGCACGGTGGCGGCCCAGGGCTACCGGTTGCGCGTGCCCTACGGCACGCTGCTCTGCGTGTCCGACAAGCCGCTGCACGGGGAGATCAAGCTGCCCGGCGCCGCCAACGCCTTCTACGAGCGGGCGGTGGGCGAGCATCTCCTGATCGGCCTGTCGACGCTCGACCACCTGCGCCGCGACCGGGCCGGCCTCCATTCCCGCAAGCTGCGCGCCTTCGACGAGCCTCCGTTCCGGTGAATCGATGCCGCACCCGCGTCCACCTGTCAGGCACGGGACCAGGCGCGACATCGGCTGGGTCTATCGCGAGGACACCGGCTGCGTCTGACGTCGTTCGATCCGTCGGACGCGGACGGTCGAGGTCGCGCGCGCCGGCGGCCTAACGTCCCAGAGCCCGCGTGGCCGATCCGAGGAGGCTCTCGACGGTCGATGTTCCGGCCGTGTCGTGGAGGCCCAATCCGCCGAGGGCGCCTCCGATTCCGCCCGTGCCGAGACCGGCACCGATGCCCGTGATGGTCTCGAGCGCCTGTCCGACGTCGGCGGCCGACACCCCTGATCCCGCCCCGGCCTGGCCGCCGGGGAGCGTCACGCCGAGGTCGGACGCGTAGTCCTCGATCAGGTGGTGGTCGAGGATACCGCCGACGACGAGCCCCGCCGCCGCGGCCGTGCCCACGTCCGAGGTGCCGAAAAGCTGTCCCGCCGTCGCGAGGCGTCCCGCATCCGAGGGCTGCCCGACATAGGTGGCGCCGCCGTAGCGCACGATGCCCTGGCCGAGCAGGAGGTGGCCGACGTCGTCGGGGTTGTCGCTGTAGTTCCCGACGGGGTCGCCGAAATCGACGAAGTTGGTCAGGCGGGACGGCCGCGCGCCGTCGACGTCGGCCGATGGGATGCCGGGTGCACCGAACGTGTCGCCCCCGAGGCCGGTCCGGGCGGCGACATATTCCGCGTCCGCGCCGCCCGCCGAGTGGCCGTCGAGGGAGATGTCGGACCGCGAGATGCCCTGCGCCTCGGCGGCCGCGACGGCGCGGCGGGTGAAGCGGAGCGCGTCGGCGTAGGCGGGGGAGTCCTGCCCCAGCGCGATCGACCGGTCGCCGGCGAGCTGCGCCTCGACGAAGGTCGGCCGCGTCTGCAGGCTGCCGAGCGCCGTCCCCTCGAACGAGACGATGACCTGGCCGGATGCGGTCTCGAACGCGACCCCGTGGAACCCCCGCGCCGGGTTCGTCGCCGCGACGGCCGCGCCGCCGATGCCGGTCAGGAGCGACAATCCCGACGTTCCGGCAGGGTCGCCGCTGTAGGCCCCGTCGGCCGCCGCCAGGAACTCGGTCGTCGTCGGTTTGGCCATGGCGTTTCCCCCTCCTGCGGTCTCGGCTTCGCGCGATCCGACAATGCGCGAAGGCCCGGCGAAGCTGCAACGCGGGCCGCAGCGGCGGTGCGATCACGCGCCGTCGCGGCGCGACCGGCGCCGAGCGGTTGTGGATGGACGCCGCGGGTGCGCGCATTCGCCATCCTGGGTCCGTAGACGGCCGGGACTCACCCCGTCAAACTCCCGCCATGTCATGCACCCGTCTCGCGCTCGCCGTCGCCTTCGTGCCCGCTCTCGCCTCGCCGTGCACGGCAGCGTCCCAGCCCGCCATCCCCGACGCCATGCAGCAGGAGGCGATGACCTGCATCAGCGAGGCGATGCAGGTCTGCCCCGAAGTGTGGACCGCCGAGGACCACGGCCTGGCCTGCATGACGGGCAAACGCCAGTCCTTCAGCCCCCGGTGCCGCGTCATCTACGACAAGGTCGCCCGCGTCCTGAAGGTCAAATAGCGTCGGCCACCGTCTGCATTTCCCATCCCGACCGGAGCCGCCGCGGCATGGCTCGGACGCCGCGTCAAAATCTGTGAAGGAATCGGACTTGGGCCTGAATGCCCTCTGTGATCGTTCAGGATTTTCGTCCGGCTTCGAGCCAGATGGGCGTCCCTTCAGGAGCTCTCAGTCGATCGCCACGCCGTAGCGGCCCGCGGCGCCCCTGATGTGGGCCCTCATGGCGCCCTCGGCGCCATCGGCGTCCCCCGCGGCCAGCCGCGCCGCGATCGCGCGATGTTCCGCCAGGGTCTCCCCGAGCCGCGCCGTCTGCACCATCGGCAGCCTCTGGCTCTCGACCATCATGTCCCGCATCGGCCCCACGGTGGCGGCCAGGACCGGGTTGGCCGCCAGAGCCACCACGAGGTCGTGAAAGCGGGCGTCCGCGGCCGCCATGGCGGACACGTCGTCCCGCCCGAGCGCCGCCGCCATGGCGTCCACCGCTCCGGCCACCCCCGCCGCGCCGGCACGGTCCATCCGTGCCGCGGCGAGCCGCGCCGCATAGCCTTCGAGGCCGACCCGCGCCTCGTAGACGTCGCGCGGGCTGCAGCGGTCCGAGAAGCGCCAGGGCGGCGCGCGGAGGTCGGGCGGCGCCACGTAGACGCCGCTGCCGACCCGCACCACCACGAGGCCCATCGTCTCGAGGGCCGAGATCGCCTCGCGCAGGCTCGGGCGGCTCACGCCGAGGCGGACCGCGAGATCGCGCTGGGCGGGGAGGCGGTCGCCCGCCTTGAGCCCACCCTGGAGGATCAGCGCCTCGAGGCGGTCGGCGACGCCGCGCGACACCGGCACGCGGTCGCCCGGCAGGGCTTCGGCGAGAGGGGTCCAGTTCATCCGACGGTCCCGTTCGACCGATCTGCCGACGCGGGAGGCGCCGCGCCGCAAATCTCCGCTGCCCTGCCTACCCTATCGGCGACCTCCGATGTCGGGACGGCTTGTCCGCCGATACGATCCCATGCACCATCGGATCGGTCAAACCGGTCAGGCCGATTTCGCGCCGCCGAGACGCGGCCCCCTCCCAGGAGACGTCCCATGCGCTTCGCCCCCGCTCGCCTCACACGCCGCCTCGCCCTGGTGCTCGCCCTCGGGGCGACGAGCCTCGCCGCGGGGTCGCCCGCCGCGCTGGCCGCCGACACCCTGAAGGTCGGCGCCAACGTCGGCAACCTGCCCTGGGAGTTCCAAGACGCGAAGGGCGACACGGTCGGCTTCGAGATCGATCTGGTGAAGGAGGTCGGCAGACGCCTCGGCGACGATGTCACCTTCGTCAACATCCCCTTCACGGGCCTCTTCGCCGCCGTCCAGTCGGGGCAGATCGACGCCGCCGTGTCGTCCATCACCATCACGCCGAAGCGCCTCGCCAGCGTGTCCTTCGCCCAGCCCTATTACGACAGCGACCAGTCGCTGACCGTCATGGCCAAGTCCGGCATCGCCGGCCTCAAGGGCATGGCCGGCAAGGCGGTCGGCGTCGACACGGGATCCACCGGGGACATCTACGCCACCCAGCACCAGGCCGAGGACAAGTTCTCCGACATCCGCCGCTACGAGGGGTTGGCGCCCGCCATGCTCGACCTCGCGGCCGGCCGCATCGACGGCTACGTCAGCGACATCCCCGCCCTGCAATATTACGTCAAGGACAAGCAGGCCTATAAGGTGGTCGAGCGCATCCCCACGGGCGAGCGCTATTCGATCATGTTCGCCAAGGACAGCCCGCTCGTCGGCAAGGTCGACGCCGTGCTGACGACGCTGAAGGGGGAGGGCTTCATCGCCAAGCTGCACGAAAAATGGTTCGGCGTGGCGCCGGAGGCCTCGACCAGCACCGTGATGAAGGCCGAGATCCCGAAGCTCTGACGCAGCCATGACGGCGGCGCCGGTCCGTGTCGGTCTTCGACACCTTCCTGAACTGGGGCGTCTTCCGCGACGCGCTGCCGCTTTTGCTGACCGGGCTGTGGGTGACGGTGGGGCTCGGCGCCGCCGCGGTCGCCCTCGGGCTCGCCGGGGGGCTGCCGCTGGTGCTGCTGCGCCTCTACGGGGGCCGACCCGTCCGCGTCGTCGCGGTCGCCTACATCGACGTGTTCCGCGCCATCCCGGTGCTCGTGCTGCTCATCGTCATCTACTATGCGCTGCCCTTCGTCGGGCTGCGCCTGTCGCCCTTCGCCTCCGCCACGGCGGCGTTGAGCCTCGTCTCGGCCGCCTATTCGGCCGAGATCCTGCGCGCCGGCATCGAGGCCGTGCCGAGGGGGCAGATCGAGGCGACGCTCGCGGTCGGCATGGGGCCGGTCCGGCGCATGACGCGCATCGTTCTGCCCCAGGCGCTGCGCCTCGTCATCCCGCCGCTCACCTCCAACGCCATCAACGTGTTCAAGGACACGGCGCTGGCCTCGGTCGTCGCCATGCCGGACCTGCTCAAGGAGGCCACCCAGGCCCAGGCGCTGGCCGCCAACCCGACGCCGCTGATCGGCGCCGCCGCCATCTACATCGCCCTGCTGCTGCCCTGCGTGCGCTTCGTCGGGCTCTACGAGGGGCGCCTGCGGCGCCGCGCCCGATGACCCGTCCCGTGGCGGGCACGCCGCTTCGCCCGGTGCCGCTCACCGCCGCCGCCTTCGCGCCCTTCGGCGCCGTGCTGGCCCACGATCCCGGGGCGGGGCGCCTCGTCAACGGCGGGACGGCCTGGCGCACGGACCTGCCCGGCCTCGACGACCGGGACGCCGAGGCGGCACCGGCGCTCGCAGTCTACCGCCTCGCGCCGCAGTCGCTGCCCCTCGCCGTCGACCTCTTCGAGCGGCACCCGCGCTCGCCGCAATGTTTCGCGGCGCTCACGGTCGAGCGATTCCTGGTGCTGGTGGCGCCGGCGGGGCCGGACGGCCTGCCCGACCCCGGGCGCGCGCGGGCCTTCCTCGGCCGGCGCGGCATGGGGCTGCGCTACGCCCGCGACCAATGGCACGCCCCGATGATCGCACTCGACGGCGGCGGCGACATGATGATGCTGGCCTTCGAGCGCCGGGACGGCGGCGACGGGGTCGAGCACCGCCTCGCGTCGCCCGTCGTCGTCGCCGACTGAACCCACGAGGCCATCCATGCCGCTCGACATCGACCACGTCCGCCGCCAGTTCCCGGCCCTCGCCGACGGCTTCGGCTATCTCGACAACGCCGGCGGCTCGCTGGTGCTGGGCCGCGTCGCCGACCGGGTGCGGGACTACCTGCTGACCACCAGCGTGCAGACCGGCGCCTCCTATCCGCAGTCGCGCCGCGCCGTCGAGCGCCTGGCCGAGGCGCGGGCCCGCATCGCCCTCCTGCTCAATGCCGAGCGTCCCGAGGAGGTCGTGCTCGGTCCCTCCACCACGGTGATGTTCCAGTTCCTCGCCCGCGCCATGGAGGGCCGCCTCCAGCCCGGCGACGAGGTGGTGGTGACGGACTTCGACCACGAATCCAACATCGGGCCGTGGCGGGCGCTGGAGAAGCGCGGGATCGTGATCAAGACCTGGGGTCTCGACCCCGAGAGCTTCGAGATCGACCTCGACGAGCTCGACGCGCTGATGAGTGAGCGCACCCGCCTCGTGGCCGTGACCCATTGCTCGAACATCCTCGGCAGCGTCAACCCGGTGGCCGCCATCGCCCGGCGCGTCCACGCCTGGGGCGCCGAGATCGCCGTCGATGCCGTCGCCTACGCGCCCCACCGCGCCATCGATGTCCGGGCCCTCGACGTCGACTATTACGTGTTCAGCTTCTACAAGACGTATGGGCCGCACTTCGCCGTGCTCTACGGCAAGTACGACAAGCTGCTCGAACTCGACGGCCTCTACCATTACTTCTACGGCCGCGATAAGGTGCCGGCGAAACTCGAACCCGGCAACACCAATTACGAGCTCGCCTGGGGCTCGGCGGGCATCGTCGACTACCTCGACGAGCTCGGCGGCGGCACGGGGGACCGTCCGGCGATCGAGCGCGCCTACGACGGCATCGCCGCGCAGGAGACCGCGATCGGGGCGCGCCTGCTCGACTACCTCGGCTCGCGCAACGACGTGCGGGTGATCGGCCGACGCGCGGCCGGGCCGGACCGCGTGCCGACCGTCAGCTTCAAGGCGCGGCACCGCGACAGCGCCGCTGTCGTCAGCGCGGTCGATCCCCACGGGCTCGGCATCCGCTTCGGCGACTTCCATTCCCGCCGCCTCGTCGAGCGGCTGGGGCTCGCCGGGGACGGCGGCGTCGTGCGGGTGTCGATGGTGCATTACAACACGCTCCACGAGGTCGACCGCCTCGTCGCCGCGCTCGACGAGGCCCTGCGCTGAGCCTCGAAACCGGGAGCCCGCGCGGCTTGCCGGGCCGCGGTCGGACCGGCTACGACGCTGCCATGCGCCACGCTCTCCTCATGCTCCTCTCCCTCGCGTGTGCCGCGCCGGCCCTCGCGGCCCCGCGGATCGCCGTCCCGCCGCAGCTCCGGCAATCGGCGATGCTCTGCCTCGGCGAGGCGCTGCGGCTCTGCCCGGATGCCCTGGCGTCCAAGGATCACGGCCTGTCCTGCATCGTCGGAAAGCGTCGGCTGCTGACCGCGCCGTGCCGGAGCGTCTACGACCAGGGCCTGAACTTCCTCCAGGGACGGGACGTGCATCTGACGCTGCGGCCGCCGAAGCCGCGCTGAAGGCGTCCGCCGGCGGCGGCCGACCCCTCGGGAGGACGCGAGGGTCGCGGTTCGCATGGCACCGATGCCTCGGCCCGTACGTTGTCGGATCGAACGAGGGCGTCATCACCCTGCGATGGAGGATTGCCATGCCGACCGACCTTCCCCCGGGCTACAAGCCCAGACCCCACGACGATCCGGCCGACCCCGCCGATCCGAACGTGCCCGGCGCCGCGCCGGCCTTTCCGCCGGTGGGCGGCGAGGATTCGGTCGACAGGCCCGGCGGCAAACCCAGCCCAGGGTCCGACGTCGTCGATCCGCCGGGCTGGAGCGTGCCACCCGTCGTCCCCGGCGGCGGCCGCGAGGATGTGCCGCTGCCCGCCGGCATGCCGGTCTTCTGACGATCGCCTTCGAGACCCGGGGCGGCCGGTTCGACGCGGCGGGCCTTTGAAGGCCCGGACACTGAGCAGGATTGTGTTGGTTCACCAACGCAATCCTGCTCAGTGTCCGAGCTGAAAACGGCAGGATGGCGTGGGCCAACCGACGCCATCCTGCTGAGGCAGCCAGGGCGCCGAGACACCTCGGTTTGCGCGAGGACGGCGCCTTCGCTAAACCTAGCCGCGACGTATCGGGCGGCAGGCGCGACCGTGGCGAACATCTCAGGGCGGCTCGCCCGTCCCTCGACCGCGACCCCGCCGGTGCTCCGCCACCTGTCCAACATCCAGATCCTGCGGGGCGTGGCCGCCGCCATGGTGGTCGCCTACCACATCTCCAACGAGCTCGAGGACCGCGGCTTCCCCACCACCTTCCCGGAGGCGGGGCTCGGGTCGGCCGGCGTCGACATCTTCTTCGTCGTCTCGGGCTTCATCATCCTTCACTCGGCGGGTTCGGCCTTCGGAACGCCGCGGGCGTCGCAAGTCTTCTTGGCACGTCGCGCGGCCAGGGTGGTGCCGCTCTATTGGCTCGTCACCACACTCGCCGCGATGACCTGGCTCGCCAGCCACGGGACGGTCCCCGGCTGGGCGCTGCGCTGGTTCGGCGCCTCCTACGCCTTCCTGTTCTACCCGCGGCCCGACGGAGGCGACTTCCCCCTCTACGCCCAGGGCTGGACGCTGAACTTCGAGATGCTGTTCTACTTCGGCTTCGCCGCGGTCCTGCCCCTCCGCCGCGCGACGGCCCTGTGGGCGCTCTCGATCGGCTGTCTCGTCCTCGTCGCAGCGGGCCGGCTCGTGACACTGCCCTGGCCGTTCACCCGATGGACCGACACCAACATCGTCGAGTTCGTGCTGGGGCTCGCCCTCGCGCAGGCCCATGCTGCCGGCCTGCGGCTGGCCTGGTGGCCGGCGCTGGCGCTCGCGGCCGGGGGCGTCGCCGGGTTCGTCCTGACCTTCGGCTCGGTGGACGACTGGCTGCCCTATCGCGGCTTCGTCTGGGGGCCGCCGGCGCTCGCCGTCGTGGCGGCCGCAGCCTTGTACCGTCCCGAGAGCAGCGGCGCCGTCCGGCGGGCGTTCGAAGCCCTCGGCGACGCGTCCTACGCCCTGTACCTCGTCCACTTCGCCTTCTTCACCGTTTTGGCGGCGGGACTTGGTCGCTTCGTGTCCGTCGCCCGTATCCCGGTCCCGCTCTATTGCGCCCTCTGCTTCAGCGGCGCCGTGGTCCTGGGCTTCGCCGTCCACCACGCGGTCGAACGGCCGATGACGCGAAGCCTCCAGGACGCGTTCGG
Source organism: Lichenihabitans sp. (assembly GCA_965214345.1). Classification (GTDB taxonomy): domain Bacteria; phylum Pseudomonadota; class Alphaproteobacteria; order Rhizobiales; family Beijerinckiaceae; genus Lichenihabitans. The sequence goes on from CBDCBJ010000007.1 coordinate 455,763, forward strand.
ACTCCGGCAGCGCTGACCGCGCGCGAGCCCCCGCGACGAGGGCGGGTGCCGCGGGCGCCTCAGCCGTCGCGCCGCGGGGCAGGACGACCGAGCAGCTTGGCCATCTCCTCCTCCAGCGACTCGAGCGTCTCGATGTTCTTGGGCGCCCCCGTAGGAGGCTCGACTCGCCGCACCGGCGCCTCCGGCCCGCGGGCGCGCGTGTCCGGCTCCGCATCGGGCCCCGTCGCGCCAGGCAGGTCCGGGGCGCCCGCCGGATCGGCCCGCGGGGGCTCGTCGCGGGCAGGTTCGGGTCGCGTCGGAAGCGGTCGTGCCGGGCGAGGCGGGAGGCTCGAGGCGAGGCTCGGCCGCGGCGGCAGGGGCGGACGTGGCAACGGCGGCCGGGCCGGGAGCGGCGGACGCGGGATGCCGGCCGGCCGCTCGGGCGCCGTTCCGGCGCCCTGCGTCACGGCCCCCGACGATGGTGCGGGAGACTGCGTCGGTTCGACCTGCGGACCGGGAGCCTGGGGGCCGGGTGCCGTGGGCCGGGGCGGCAGGCTCGAGGGGCGCGGCACCGGGCTCCTGGCGGCCTGCTGGGCTGGCGGCGACGGCGCCGCCGGGTCCGGCACCGCGATCGGCCGGAGGCCGCCCCGCTCGGGCGGTGGCCGGTCGACGGCGGGCGACGTCATCGGCGTCGCCGGGCCGAGGGACGGCTCGGTGCGGACCGCAGCGGGAGCCTCGCCCCGCGCCGCCGGTCCGTTGCGCCCCGCCAGCGTCGGCTCGGTCCGGGCCGCCGGGGCCGTTGCGGGGGGCAGTGCGGCGGGCGATGCGGCGACGCCGGCGGGCGGCGTGACGCTGCCGACCATCGGTCCTGCCCCGTCCTTGTCGCGCGGCATCGCGGCCGATTGCGTGCGGACGATCGACGATTCGACCACGACGTCGGTCGGGCCGCCGATCATGATCAAATGTTCGACATTGTCCCGGCGTACCAGCACCAGCTGGCGCTGCCGGTCGAGGTCGTAGGCGTCGACGATCCCGAGTCGCGGCTGCCGGGCGCGCCCGTTGGAGGCGGCGCGCAGCCGGCGGCCGAAGAGGAGCCGGTAGAGCACGAAGACCACGAAGAGGAGGACGACGACGGCCGCCGCCACCGTGGCATAGGCCAGGAGCTTGTTGTCCTCAAAAAAACTGGCCAAAGACTGCATGCTACCGTTCGCCTCTCGACACGGGCCCCACTCAAGTGCTGAATTGTAGCACGAGGTGCAAGGGGCGCTTCAACAAGGTTAATCAATGGTTAACGGGGTGAGGTGCGGCCCGGGCACGACGGCCCTGGAATCGCCCTGCACGGTCCACCGGGATCCCACGGGTCGAGCCGTCCCGCCGGGCGTCCGCGAACGCCGCACGGACCGGGACGCGGATGCCCCGTCCACAGCTCATAGCCGGTTTGGGTGCGCCCTGTCTGCGCGCCGTCTCCCGCCGGGCGGCTTCGCCGCGCTCCAGGGCCGGAGCACCCGGTCCGGGCTCAGCGGGCGCGCCCAGGCGACCGCATGACGGACGCACCCGTCTCGGCCGTCGATCGCACGGAGCGCAGCGGCAGCCCGATGCTGGTCCTGGTCATCGCGGTGCTGCTCGTCGCCGCGGCCGGGTCCTACTCGATCCTGCCGCAGGACCAGGCCGGGCGGTTCACCCTCGGCCTCCTCGCCGTCCTGGCCATCGTGGGCCTGAGCGCGCTGTTCTTCTACGCCGTCGGGGTCGTGCAGTTCGCCGGCCAGGCGGCCCGCAACGACCTGACCAAGATCATCGCCGACACGGGCAGCGAGGGCCTGCTGGTCACCGAGGGGGACGCGCGGGTCCTCTATGCCAACGAGACCTATCTCGCCATGTCGGGCGCCTCGGACGCGGCGCAGATCCGCCCCGTCGAGCGGCTGTTCTCGGGGCCGGCCGAGATCTCGGAGGCCGTCTACCGCCTCGCCCAGGCGGCACGCGATCACCGCAAGGCCGCCGAGGAGATCCGCCTGTCGCCGGCCCTCGACGGCGTGGCGGCGGTCGGCTGGTACCGCGTCAAGGTCCGGCCGATCGAGCGGGAGGGGCGCAAGCGCGCCGTCCTGTGGAGCGTCGCCGACGTGACGCGCGAGCGCGAGCGCCACGAGAACGTGTTCCAGGAACTGCAGCACGCCATCGACTTCCTCGACCACGCGCCGGCCGGCTTCTTCTCGGCCGAGCCCGACGGGAGGCTGTCCTACCTCAACGCCACCCTGGCCGAATGGCTCGACTACGACCTCGCCCAGGTGGGTTCGGGCGGCCTGACCCTCGCCGACGTGATGGCGGGCGACGGGGCCGCCATGCTGTCCGCCGTGCCGGGCGCGCCGAGCGAGGTGAAGACCGAGCAGTTCGACGTCGACCTGAAGCGCCGCGGCGGCCAGAGCCTGCCGGTGCGGCTGCTCCACCGCATCGCCTTCGCCGAGGACCGGGCGCCGGGCCCGTCCCGCACCCTCGTGATCAGCCGCGCCCCCGGGGAGGAACCCGCCGAGGACCTGCGCGCCGCCGAGGTGCGCTTCGCCCGGTTCTTCAATTCCACACCGATGGCCATCGCGTCGCTCGACGGCTCGGGCGGCATCCTGCGCTCCAACGCCGCCTTCGTGCGGCTCTTCGGCGACGCCATGCGGGGGGGAGCCCGCTCGGTCTACGCCGGCGTGTCGGAGGGCGACCAGGCGGCGCTCCGGGCCGCGGTGGCGGCCGCCGCGCAGGCGCGGGGCGACATCCCCCCGATCGACGCCACGCTGCGGGGCACGGCCGAGCGATCGGTGCGGCTCTTCGTGTCGGGCAACGAGGCCCGCGGCGGCGAGGGCTCGACGGTCGACATCTTCGCCCTCGACACCACCGAGCAGCGGACCCTGCAGGAGAGCTTCGCCCAGGCCCAGAAGATGCAGGCCATCGGCCAGCTCGCCGGCGGCGTGGCGCATGATTTCAACAACGTGCTGACCGCCATCATCGGCTATTCCGACCTGCTCCTCTCCAACCACCGGCCGACGGACCCGTCCTTCCAGGACATCATGCAGATCCGCCAGAACGCCAACCGCGCGGCGGGCCTCGTTCGCCAGCTCCTGGCCTTCTCGCGCCGCCAGACGCTCCAGCCCGTCGACCTGCAGCTCGGCGACGTCGTGGCCGAGCTGCAGAACATGATGCGCCGCCTCGTCGGCGAGAAGATCGAGATCGACGTCGTCCACGGCCGCGACCTGTGGCTCGTGCGGGCCGACGTGAACCAGCTCGAACAGGTCGTCATCAACCTCGTCGTCAACGCGCGCGACGCGATGCCCGAGGGCGGCCGCATCACGGTGCGGACCCGCAACGTGCCCGAGGCGGAGGTGGCGGGGTTCGGCGAGAAGACGCTGACGGCCGCCGATTACGTCCTCGTCGAGATCGAGGATTCGGGGTCCGGCATCCCGACGGACGTCCTGCCCAAGATCTTCGAGCCCTTCTTCACCACCAAGGAGGTCGGCAAGGGCACCGGGCTCGGCCTGTCGATGGTCTACGGCATCATCAAGCAGACGGGCGGGTTCATCTTCTGCGACTCGGTCGTCGGCCGCGGCACGGTGTTCCGCATCTTCCTGCCGCGCCACCGGCCGGCCGCCGTCGAGGAACCGGTCAGGAAGGAGCCCGTCAAGGCGGCGTCGAACGACCTCACCGGGCGGGGCACGATCCTCCTCGTCGAGGACGAGGATGCGGTGCGGGCCTTCGGGGCACGCGCGCTGACCTCGCGCGGCTACACGGTGATCGAGGCGTCCTCGGGCGCGGAGGCCCTGGAGATCGTCATCGATCCCGCGCAGCCGCCGATCGACCTCATCGTCTCGGACGTCGTGATGCCCGAGATGGACGGGCCGACGATGTTCGGCGAACTCCGCAAGCGCGGCGTCGACATCAAGGTGATCTTCGTGTCGGGCTATGCCGACGACGCCTTCAAACGCAACCTCCCCGACGGCGCGGTCTACGACTTTCTGGCCAAGCCCTTCTCGCTCAAGGGCCTGGTCGAGAAGGTGAAGGAGAACATGGGGTAGGGGTGGCCGGACGGCTCTCACGCCGTCTCGAACGTCACCGCGAGACGGCCGCCGAGTCCCGCCGCGGCCTCGGCCAGGCGGTCGAGCCCGGTCCCGTGATCGGGATCCAGAACGTCGCGGATCTCCGCTTCACCGCGCCCGACCCGCTCGCCGAGGGCCTTCGCGCTCAGCCCGCTCATCCGCCAGGCCGCGTAGAGCGCGGCCTTGGCGGCGAGTGGAGCCGGAAGCGTGATCGCGACACGGTCCGATGCGACGGTGGGTGGAGACGGCAGGTCCATGCCGTCCTTCATCCGTCCTCTCACGGCTGCGATCAGCGCCTCGCTCATCTCGCGGCGAGCCGCATCCTCCGTCGCGCCGGACGCGATGGCCTCCGGCAGATCGTCGCAATAGACGTGGATTTCGCCGCTCTCGCGGCGGACGTCCACCTCATAACTCCACCCTCGTGACATCGTAGACTCCCGCGGCAGTCCGCTGCGGCCGACGCTCCGGCTCAGAGGCTGGAAGGATCGATCCGAAGCTGTTTGCAGATCCTCTGCACGTGGAAAGGGGTGAGTTCACCACTCTGGATCGTCGTGACGGCTTCGCCGATGCGGACCCTGTAATGGCTACCTTTACCCGAACCGACATCGATCGCGAAGGCGAGTCCGCTCACGCGGGCGTAGCGCCGAAGGTTTCGAACCAACGCGTCTCGCTTCAACGCGCCGAACCCAGCGACGCGAAGATCCGGTCCGCCGCGAGCGGCAGGGCCGTGAACCGCACGCCCGTCGCGTCCCGCACCGCGTTGGCCAGCGCCGGCGCCACGGGGTTGAACGGGCTCTCGCTCATCGATTTGGCGCCGAGCGGCCCGAGCCGGTCCACGGTGTCGGCGAACAGCACCGCCGTGCGGGGCACGTCGGCGAAGGCCGGGATGTGGTAGGCGCGGAACACCGGCGTGGTCACCCGGCCCTCGCCGTCGAGGGCGAGGTCCTCGTAGAGCGCGGCGCCGATCGCCTGGGCGACGCCGCCCTCGACCTGGCCGCGGCACTGCATCGGGTTGATCACCACGCCGGCGTCGGCGGCCTGCACGCTCTGCAGGATGCGGATCGTCCCCGTGACGCGGTGCACCGCGACCCGGAAGCCGTGGACGTTGAAGGCGACCGAGCGCGGCGTGCCGTCGAAGTGGCCGGCGCCCTCGAGCGCTACGCCGGCCGCGGCGGCGAGAGCGGCGAGGTCCGCCAGGGCCACCCGCCGCGCCCCGTCGGCCACGGCATTTGCGATCAGCCGCCAGCCCGACCGCGGCGGGCCGCACAGGTCGGCCGCCGCGGCGAGCAGGCGGGCCCGCAGGTCGTCGGCGGCCCGCAGCACCGCGCGGCCCGCGACGACGAGGCCCGTCGACCCATAGGCGCCGGTGTCGTGGCCGCCCCCGTCCGTGTCGGACTGGTGCACCGACACGTCGCCGTTCGCGGCCGAGAGGGCGCCCGCCGCGATCTGCACGTGGGTGGTGGTGGAGCCGTTGCCGAACTCCGCCGTGCCCACCGTCAGGGCGAAGCCCCCGTCCGCCCGGAGTGCAATCCGGGCGTCGGCCCGATGCCCGCGGGGCGGGATCGTGTGGATCATGGCGAGCGCCGTGCCGCGGCCCGTCGCCCAATCGCCGTCCGGCGGGGGCAGGGCGGTGCCGTCCTCCAGCGCCGCCTCGACGAGATCGAGGCACTGGTCGAGCCCGTAGGACCCGTATTCGACATCGCCCTGGTCGGCCGAGGTGCCGATCATGAGGTCGCCCGGGCGGATGACGTTGCGCCGCCGCATCGCCACCGGGTCGATGCCGAGCTGCCGCGCCAGCTCGTCCACCGCCGATTCCACCGCGAAGACGAGCTGGCTCAGCCCGTAGCCGCGGAAGGCGCCGGCCGGGACCTCGTTGGTGTAGACGGCATAGCCGTCGACCTTCTTGTTCGGGATGTTGTAGACGGCGATCGACTCGCCGCAGCCGTGGTGCAGCACGCCGCCGGCGTGGTTGCCGTAGGCGCCGGTGTTGGACACGGCGCGGATCGCGATGGCGGTGAGCGTGCCGTCGCGACGCGCCCCGATCTTCACCGCGACCGTGATGGGGTGGCGGGTGGTGGTGGCGGTGAACTGTTCCTCGCGGGTGAGTTCGAGCTTGACGGGCCGCCCGGTGCGCAGCGCCGCGAGGCCCACGACATCCTCGACCAGCATCTCCTGCTTGCCGCCGAAGCCGCCGCCGACGCGCTCGCAGAGCACGCGCACGCGGTCGGGCGCGAGCCCGAGCACACAAGCCAGGGCGCGGCGCGTGAGGAAAGGGACTTGCGTGCTGGTGCGCACCACGAGCCGCCCGTCCCCGTCGCACCACGCGATGGCGGCATGGGTCTCGAGATGCGCGTGCTGCACGCGCTGCGCCCGGTAGGTCGCGGCGTGGATCGCGTCCGCCTCGGCGAAGCCGGCCTCCGCGTCGCCGATCTCGGAGTGGAACTCCGCCACCACGTTTCGCGAGGCGTCTTGGATGCCCGAGCCCGGCCCCTTGTCGGCGTGGAGCGGGGGAGCGCCGGGCGCCATGGCGGCCTCGGGATCGAAGACCGCGGGCAGCACCGCGTAGGTCACTGCCAGCGCCCGGCAGCCTCTCTCCGCGGCGGCCTCGCTCTCCGCCACCACGGCGGCGACGCGCTGGCCGCGGAACCGCATCACCGTGTCGAAGATCCGCGTGTCCGACGGGTCGTCGGTGTCGATCTCGTGGCGGCCGGTGGAGAACAGCGCATGGGGCGCATCCTCGTGGGTCAGCACCGCGACGACGCCCGGCACCGCCAGCGCCGCCGCGCGGTCGATCGCCATCACGCGGGCATGGGCGTGGGGAGAGCGCAGCAGCTTGGTGTGCAGCAGCCCCTCGGGCGCCACGTCGACCGTGAACCGCACCGCGCCGGTGACGACGCCGGGGCCGGCCGGCGCGCCGAGGTTTCGGGCCCCGTCGGCACAGGCCACGCCGCCGACCGCGTCCGCGATGGCGCGATAGCCCGTGCAGCGGCACAGGTTGCCCTTCAGCGCCGCGCCGAGGTCGCCGCGCTGGCCCTGATCGAGGGCCGCGGCCGTCATGATCATGCCGGCCGTGCAGAAGCCGCACTGGAACCCCTGGGCGTCGAGGAAGGCCTGCTGCATCGGGTGCAGCGCCTCACCCCGGGCGAGGCCCTCGATGGTGGTGACGGCGCGGCCCCGCGCCCGGAGCGCCGGCGTGATGCAGCTGTGGATCGGCTCGCCGTCGAGCCAGACCGTGCAGGCGCCGCAATCGCCGGCGTCGCAGCCCTTCTTGACCCCGAACCAGCCGAGATCGCGCAGGAAGCCGCGCAGGCACTGCCCGGGCCGGGGCAGGGCCGACGTCGCGATGCCGTTGACCATGACGCTCAAGGCGCGCCGAGCTCGTCGAGGATCTCGCCCGCGAGATGCGCCGTGACGGCGCGGCGCCAGGCCGGCCTGCCGTGCACGTCGTCGAAGATCGTCGCGTCCGGGAGGGCGCCGAGGTCGGCGAGCAGCGCGGCATGGCCGGGACGGGCCGGGTAGGCGAAGAGGAGCGGGCGGACCGTCGACCCCGTGACGGTGAGGCGGAAGGTCCCGTCGGCGTCCTCGGTGCCGATCAGCAGAGCACCCGAACGGCCCTGCGGGGTGAGCGAGATCTGCCGGAACGCGGCGCGCCGGCGCAGCGCCGCGGCCGGCATCCACAGCGAATGCAGCAGCTCGCCGGGCGCCAGCGCGGTGCGGCCCGCGCCGGTCACGAGCTCCGTCACCGGGAGGCGCCGCTCGCCGGCCGCACCCCAGACGAGGCAGGAGGCGTCGAGCGCCGTCGCCAGCGCGATCATCGGTCCGGCCGGCAGGGCGAGGCAGATGTTGCCGCCGACGGTCGCGCCGTTCCACACCTTGAACGAGCCGAGCAGCGCCCGGCAGCCGAGCGGCAGGAGGCGCGCGGCGCGCCAGTCCGGTCCGCCCGTCCAGCGTTCGAGATCGGCGATGCGGCAGGTCGCCGCGACCGTCAGGCCGTCACGGTCCGCCGCGATCGCGGTCCAGCCGAAGCCGCCGAGGTCGAGGAGGCGCGTGAGGTCGGGCTGCGGCTCGGAGAACAGCCAGGTGCCACCGCCGAGCCAGGCATCGCCGGGCCGCCAGGCCCCGATGCAGCCCCGGTCCGGCACGTCGACCACCTCCTCGATGCCATTCAGATCCAATGCGGTCGTTCTCCGTCGCCGCCGACCGAATTGCACGCGGCGTGCCAGGGACGATGCTGCCTCGGCGGTCCGGCGCTGTCGAGCGCGTCATCGTGGCGCGACACCCGACACGCGACACGCGACGGCGCGACGCCTTTCGGCAACACCTCACCCGAATTTCGCCGCGACCGCCCGTCATGAGGAGGAGATTAAATCTTTACGCATCGCGGGCTACGGTTCACCCCGCAATGCGTCGCCGACCGCCGAGGGGAAGTCCATGATCCGTGTGCTGAAGCGAGAGGGGCGCCCGGCGGGCGCGAGCTCGGCCGTCGCGGCTTCGGCCGCCGCCCTGTGCCTCGCGGGCGCCCTGAGCGTCATGGCGGCGGAGCCGGCCGCCGCGGCGAGCCACAAGAAGCCGGCGACGGCCGGCGCCAGCAAGCCGGCCGACAAGGCGCCGGAGGCCAAGAAGGACGCCCTCTCCGCCAAGCCGACGCTCGTGGGCTCCTACGGCGACTGGGGCGCCTACGAGGCGCAGGGCCCCAAGAGCAAGATCTGCTACGCCCTCGCCCAGCCGAAGGAGCGCATGCCCACGTCGCTGAAGCGCGACCAGGGCTACATCTTCATCTCGACACGGCCCGGCGAGCATGTGCGCAACGAGGTGTCGGTGATCATGGGCCTGCAGCTCAAGGAGGGCAGCGGGGACGCCAAGGCCGAGGTCGGCACCAATGATTTCGATCTCGTCACCAAGGGCCAGAACGCCTGGATGAAGGACTCGTCGCAGGAGGGCCAGCTCATCGGCGTGATGAAGAAACACGGCCGCCTCGTCGTCAAGGCGCCGAGTTCCAAGGGGGCCGTGGCGACCGACTCCTACTCGCTGAACGGTCTCGGCCAGGCCCTCGACCGCGTCGCCAAGGACTGCTCCTGACCTCGCGGGCGCGGCATCGGCGATCCGCGCGCCGGCCCGGGCCGGACAGCCGGGATCGTCCGGCCTTGTGAACACCCGTCTCACTTCGTAAGCTCCCTCAGGCGATCCGTGAGAGATCGGTCGGGCTCCGGCGCCCGACGTCCGAGGAGGGACTGCGATGTCGCAACACGTGCACGACGTGCCGGAATCGTTCAGGAAGACGGCGCTCGTCGGTGCCCGCCGTTACGACGAGATGTATGCGCGCTCGATGAAGGACCCGGAGGGGTTCTGGGGCGAGCACGGCATGCGGATCGACTGGATCAAGCCCTTCACCCGCGTGAAGCGGACGTCCTTCGCGCTCGGCGACGTCGCCATCGAGTGGTTCGGCGACGGCACCACCAACGTGTCGATGAACTGCATCGACCGGCACCTCGCCGAGAAGGGCGACAAGGTCGCCATCATCTGGGAGGGTGACGACCCGAAGGACGCGCGCCGCATCTCCTACCGCGAACTCCACGCGGAGGTGTGCCGCTTCGCCAACGTGCTCAGGGCGCAGGGCGTGGCCAAGGGCGACCGCGTGACGATCTACCTGCCCATGATCCCCGAGGCCGCCTTCGCCATGCTGGCCTGCGCCAGGATCGGCGCCATCCACTCCGTCGTGTTCGGCGGTTTCTCGCCCGACGCCCTGGCGGGCCGCATCACCGGCTGCGACTCGCGGGTCGTCGTGACGGCGGACGGGTCGCTGCGCGGTGGCCGCATCGTGCCGCTGAAGACCAACGTCGACGCCGCGATCGAGAAGGCCGGGATCGTCGAGCGCGTCATCGTGGTGAGGCGCACCGGCGGCGCGGTCGACATGGTGGCGGGCCGCGACGTCTACTACGACGAGGCCGCCGCGGGTGTCCCGACCGATTGCCCGCCCGAGGAGATGGAGGCCGAGGCCCCGCTGTTCATCCTCTACACGTCCGGCTCGACGGGCCAGCCCAAGGGCGTGCTGCACACGACGGCCGGCTATCTCGTCTATGCGGCGATGACGCATCAATACGTCTTCGACCTGCACGACGACGACGTCTTCTGGTGCACGGCGGACGTGGGCTGGGTGACGGGCCACAGCTACACCCTCTATGGGCCGCTGGCGAACGGCGCCACGACGCTGATGTTCGAGGGCGTGCCGAACCACCCCGGCGTGTCGCGTTGCTGGGAGGTGGTCGACAAGCACAAGGTCTCGATCCTCTACACGGCGCCGACCGCCATCCGCGCCCTGATGGGTTCGGGCGACGGGCCGGTGAAGCGGACCAGCCGCGCCAGCCTGCGGCTCCTCGGCTCCGTCGGCGAGCCCATCAACCCGGAGGTCTGGGAATGGTACCACCGCGTCGTCGGCGAGGGCCGGTGCCCCATCGTCGACACCTGGTGGCAGACCGAGACCGGGGGCATCCTCATCACGCCGCTGCCGGGCGCCACGAAGCTGAAGGCCGGCTCGGCCACGCGGCCCTTCTTCGGCATCAGACCTCAGGTGGTCGATGCCGAAGCCCAGGTGCTGGAGGGACGCTGCGAAGGCAACCTCGTCATCGCCGACAGCTGGCCGGGCCAGATGCGCACCGTCTACGGCGACCACAAGCGGTTCGAGGAGACCTATTTCTCGGCCTACCCGGGCAAGTATTTCACCGGCGACGGCTGCCGCCGGGACGAGGACGGCTACTACTGGATCACCGGGCGGGTCGACGACGTCATCAACGTGTCGGGACACCGGATGGGGACCGCCGAGGTGGAGAGCGCGCTCGTCGCCCACGACAGCGTGTCGGAAGCCGCTGTCGTGGGCTTCCCGCACGACCTCAAGGGCCAGGGCATCTACGCCTATGTCACGCTGATGGAGGGCATCGAGCCCGACGACGGGCTGCGGCAGGCCCTGGTGGCCCAGGTGCGCCGGGAGATCGGCCCGATCGCGGCGCCGGACGTGATCCAGTTCGCCCCGGGCCTGCCGAAGACCCGGTCGGGCAAGATCATGCGCCGCATCCTGCGCAAGATCGCCGAGAACGAGCTCGGATCGCTCGGCGACACGTCGACCCTCGCCGATCCTTCGGTGGTCGACGACCTCGTCGCCAACCGGCGTTGAGCGTGGCCCGTCGGCCGGGGCGCGGGCGCCATCGGGCTTAACCGTTCACCGTCCCGCGAGGTCGGGTTCGGGCGGCCCGGGCCCGTAACCCACCGTTCAGCCGCGGGAGAGCACCGTCGTCTCAGCGGCCGGCCGAGACCGGCGAGAGAGCGCCTCACATGACCACCATCCACCGCGCGGGGTTCGACAGCCGGACGAGGTCCCACCGCGGGCCGATCGCCACCCATCTCACACTGGCCTTGTGCATCGTGGCCGCCGCCATCGCGGTCCTCTGCACCGCGATGGCGCCGGCGCGGGCGGCGGTGCCCGAGGGTCCGGCCGGCTATGCCCCCGGCACCGTGGTGATCAGCCAGTCGCAGCGGCGGCTCTACCTCGTCACCGAAGACGGCTCTCCGATCTCCTATCCGGTTGCGGTCGGCAAGTCCGGCAAGCAGTGGCGCGGCACGGTCGAGATCGACGGCAAGTACCGCAACCCGGCCTGGGCGCCCCCGGCCGAGGTGAAGCGCGCCGAGCCCTGGCTACCCGACTATATCCCCGGCGGTTCGTCCCGCAACCCGATGGGCATGCGGGCGCTGACGCTCACGGGCGGCGAATACGCCATCCACGGCACCAATCGACCGACCAGCATCGGCACCGCTGCCTCCTACGGCTGCATCCGCATGCTCAATCGCGACATCGTCGATCTCTTCGAGCGCGTCTCGGTCGGCACGCCCGTCGTCATGATGCCCTGAGAGTTTGTGACTGATACCAGTGGTCGAAACTTTTGACCGCTGGCAAGCGCGAATGCGCGCCGCCGCTCATGCGGCGTAACCCGACATCGACGAGCCATCGTCGATGTCGGCTGGTATGAATGCCCTTTTGGCCAAAATCGAGGGGATGGCCATACGATTTCAGAGGGCATTCAGGAGGAAGTTCGACACATTCACAGACTCTGAGCGGCTGGCGCGCATTTAAGCCGAACCATCGGGTTCCCTCCCGGAACCGCCCCGTCTCCCGCTACGTTGGCTCGCCGACATGGGGGGTGGAGGTGGCGCGCGACGCGCCTCCGGCCCCCGCTGGCTGGAGGACGTGATGGCTGAGCCCTTTGACACCGATCCACACGGGAGTTTCGGCGCCGACGCGGCCCGGGCGAAAGACGACCTCAACGCCCGGTTCCAGGACCTTCGGCGCGACGCGGCGGCCAGCGCCCGATCCGCCGCCGACAGTGTGTCGGACCGCTATCGTCCCGTCGGTGACGATCGCATCAGTGCGGCCACGGCCGACCTCCGTGACCAGGCGGGCCGGGCGGCCCACGACGCCAAGGGCGCGGCGTCCTCCATCGCCGAGACGGCCCGCGCCCGCCTGAACGACATGCTCGGCCAGCAGAAGGCCGCGGGCGCCGACCGGATCGCCGGCGTCGCCAAGGCGGCGCATTCCGCCGCCGGCGATCTCGACAAGACCAACCCGCACATGGCCCGCCTCGTCAGGACGGCTGCCGAGAACGTCGACAAGATCGCCGACGACGTGCGATCCCGCGACATCGGCCAGGTCTTCTCCTCCCTGGCCGACTTCGGCCGCAAGCAGCCCGTCGCGTTCTTCGGCGGTGCCGTGCTGGCGGGCTTCGTGCTGTCGCGGTTCCTGAAGAGCGATGCCCCGATGGTCGATGAGACGTCCCTCTATGGCGACCGTCGGGTCTGATCGGTGGGAGCGGCTCCATGACAATCGAGACACCGGGGCGTCCGTCGACGCCATCCCTCTTCGCCGACGCTCTGTCGCAGATGACGATGTTGTTCGAGACCGAGATCCGTCTCGTCCGGACCGAGATTTCCGAGAAGATCTCGCTCGCCATCCGCGCCATCATCGTACTGCTCGTCGCCGCCGTGCTGATGCTCGCCGGGCTGTTCATCATCCTGTTCGGGCTCGTGCAACTCGTCATCTACTTCGGGGTGACGGCTTGGCTGGCCTATTTCATCGTGGGGGGCTTGATCGCCGCCGTCGGGGGCATCGCGTTGTATGTCGCGCTGAATCGCCTCTCGACCGACAATCTCATGCCCAAGAAGGCCATCGATCAACTCGGCAAGGATGCCGTCGTCGTGAAGGAGCAGGTGAGATGAGCGGCGATAACGGTCGGCCATCGTCCGGCGATGTCGCCAGCGAAGCGGAGGGCACGCGGGCCCACCTCGCGTCGACGCTGGAGCAGCTCCGCACCAACCTGCGGCCCGAGAACGTGATGGAAGAGGTCGTCGCCAACGCGAGGATCGGCGCCTCGACGGTGGCCGACAACATCGCCGACGTCGCCAAACAATACCCGATCCCCTCGATGCTGATCGCCGCCGGGTCGGCTCTGATCATGCGGGTGTTCACCGGACGCAACGATCGAGCGCGCGCCGGTGCCGTCCCGACCGGGTCGACGACGGGGGCGCGTCGTCCGCAGATGCTGCGTGACCCATCGACCTTGGCGCCGGCTCCGAACGTCGAGAGTCGCGCGTCGGCGCTCCGTCGCCAGGCGACGGACATCTACAGAACCACGAGTGCGCAAGCCGGTGACGCCATGCAGAACCTATCGCGATACGTTCCCCAGGACCGCCACGAGGTGAAGTCGAAACTGTCGAACCTTCTCGACGAGCAGCCCCTGCTGCTCGGGGTCATCGGCCTCGCCGTCGGCGCCGCGATCGGCGCCGCTCTGCCGACGACCGAGACGGAGGACAATCTCATGGGCAGCACGGCCCATCGCCTGCGCGACACGGCGACGGATGCGGCGCTCCACGAGATCGACGGTCTGCGGGCCGTCGCCGGCGAGGCGGTCGACAACGTCCGGCACTCCGCGTCCGACAACCTGAACGACTTCGTCAAGGATGTCGGCGACAGTGCCAAGGCGGTCGTGGGAAAAGCCGGGGACACCTTCGCGCCGGGTTCCCGCGACGTCTGATGCGGTTCTGAGGTCGTCGGCTCGCCGATCCGGTCGTCCGCTCATTCCGCTGCGCGGAGCTTCAGCGAAGGCCGACACCGTCTTCACCGACGGTGGAGCGGGCGACGCGATCGCGATCTGTCGGTCTTCGGCCGGCCCGCTGCGCTGAAGCCCGCCGCTGCGGGCAGGCAGAGGCGATCGGTCTGCCTGGCCAAGATCAAACGGAGGCCTCGGACCCGCCCGCTTCGGGCGAGCGCGGGTGCGACGGGGTCAGAAGTCCGACGCGATCCCCTTGTTCTCCCAATCGCCGTACCGCACCGGCTCGGGCCCCTGGCGGCCGTTGATCTCGCGCGGTCGCGCATGTTGGGCGCGCTTGCGTTCAGCGCGTCTGGCATCGGCCTCGGCGAGGGCACGCTCCGCCGCTCCGCCGGACCGCTGGCCGCCCGCGGCGACGCCTGAATGTCTCGGATCGTCCTTGTCCATCACGCTTCCACCACCTTTTTCGGCCACTGAGAAGGGCCTGGGCAAACGGCCTCGGTCACCTATCTAGTTTGCCTGATGCCCTTCGGATATGCGACCGAAGAGAGCTGGTTGGAAGGCCTTCGATGCCCCTGAAGATCGCGCCCGATGGGGCCGTGACGATGCCTGCCTCGCCGGCGATGGCCTGATCCGTGGCGATCAACGCGCCGCCCGGTCGCCCTCACCGCTCCAAGCCGGGCATGAAGGTGGCCCCCCCGCCTGTCGAACTCCCACCCGGCCTGGCGCCACGGCTCGCCGCCGCGGCGGCGCTGAGCGACATCGTGATGAACGGCCGCGGCCTCGACGAGGCCTTCGCGGCAGCCGCCCAGCACCCGCGGTTGCCCACCGGGCTCGAAGACCGCGACCGGGCGCTGGCCCGTTCCATCGTGATCGTCTCGCTCCGACGCCTCGGGACCCTGCGTCGGTTCCTCGGTCGGCTGCTCGAGAAAGGCCTGCCGAAGAAGAGCGGGCAGCTCGAGTGGATCCTCATCGTGACGGCCGCGCAGATCCTGTTCCTCGACGTGCCCGACCACGCGGCCGTCAATGCCTGCGTGCAGGCGGTCAGGCTCGACCCGGCCAGCCAGGGCTTTGCGGCCCTCGCCAACGCGGTGGCCCGCAACGTCGCCCGCCAGCGCGACGAGCACGAGAGCGACGATCCTTTCGCCGACACGCCGACGTGGCTCGCGACGCGGTGGCGCAAGACCTACGGCGATGTGGCGGCGGCCGCCATCGCGGCCGCCAACCGCGCCGAGGTGCCGCTCGACGTGACGGTCAAGTCGGACCCCGCAGGCTGGGCCGAGCGCCTCGGTGGCGACATGCTGGCGACGGGCTCGATCCGGCTGCAGACCGGAGGCATACCGGTGCCCGACCTCCCCGGCTATGCTGACGGCGAATGGTGGGTCCAGGACGCCGCCGCGGCCCTGCCGGCGCGCCTCCTGAAGGCGGAGGCCGGCGAGCGCGTCGCCGACCTCTGCGCCGCGCCCGGCGGCAAAACCGCCCAGCTCTGCCTGACCGGCGCCACCGTGACGGCCGTCGACCGCTCGGCCGAGCGCCTGAAGCGGTTCGCCGCCAACCTGGAGCGTCTGGGGTTCAGCGCCGAAGCCGAGGTCGCCGATATCACCAGCTATGCGGCGGCGCCCTTCGACGCCATCCTGCTCGACGCGCCCTGCACCGCCACCGGCACGATGCGCCGGCACCCCGACGTCGGATGGACCAAGCGGGCGTCCGACATCACGACGCTCTCCGCCCTGCAGAGCCGGATGCTCGACCGGGCGGCCTCGCTGCTGCGGCCGGGCGGCCGGCTCGTCTATTGCACCTGCTCGCTCGAGCCGGAGGAGGGCGAGGCGCAGATCGCCGCCGTGATGCGCCGCAACCCGGATCTGGTGCGCTCGCCGATCGCGCCCGACGAGATCGGCGGCCTCGCCGAAAGCCTGACGGCACTCGGCGAGCTGCGGACCCTGCCGTTCCACCCGGCGCGGCTCGAGCCGCCCCTCGCGGGGCTCGACGGCTTCTACGCGGCGCGGCTGGTGCGTCGGGCTTGAGACGCCGGCAGGGCGCCGCCCGGCGCGATGCCGCCGGGCTAGATCAGATCGCGATCAGGGTGGGTCACCTGATCGCATGACGGTGCCCGTGGAGTGAGGAGTCGGGTTGAGGCCGCGAGCCAAGGCGAGCGGCAACAGCCTTCGTCAGGTCACGCCGCAGCTCTCTTGTTGTAGACGTCGAGGCAGACGGCGCCGAGCAGGACGAGGCCCTTGATGACCTTCTGCCAGTCCGAGCCGATGCCGACGATCCCCATCCCGTTGTTCATCACGCCCAGAATGAAGGCGCCCACCACCACGCCCGTCACCTTGCCGACGCCGCCCGACGCCGAGGCGCCGCCCACGAAGCAGGCCGCGATGACGTCGAGCTCGTAGGAGTCGCCGCCCTTGGCGACCGCGGAGTTGAGCCGCGCCGTGGTGATCAGGCCGCCGAGGCCCGCCAGCACGCCCATGTTGACGAAGGTCAGAAACGTCAGCCGCTCGGTCCTGATGCCCGAAAGCCGCGCCGCCTTGATGTTGCCGCCGAGCGCGTAGATGCGCCGCCCGATCGTGGTCTTGTTGGTGACGAAGCGGTACAGCACCACCAGCACGAGCATCACCACGAGGACGTTCGGCAGCCCGCGGTAGGAGCCCATCTGCCACGCGAAGGCGAGGAGCACGAAGGCGATGAGGCCGTTGCGCAGGGCGAAAAGGCCCATGTCCTCGACCTTGACGCCGTGGCCCTGCTGCACGGTGCGGCGGCGCCAGCTCGTCCCGACGAACACGGCCGAGATCGCGAGCGCGATGACGAGCGACGTCCAGGTGCCGGCGAAGTTCGGGATGAAGCCCGTCGAGAGCAGCGTGAAGGCGCTCGGGAACGGCCCGATCGAGGAGCCCTGCACGATGACGTAGGTCAGGCCGCGGAACACCAACATGCCGGCCAGCGTGACGATGAAGCTCGGGATCCCGAAATAGGCGACGAAATAGCCCTGGGTCGCGCCGATCAGGCCGCCGACGACGAGGCACAGCATCATAGCCACGATGGGATCGACGCCGTTCCAAACGATCAGGATGCCGGACAGCGCGCCCACGAAGCCGACCGTGGAGCCCACCGACAGGTCGATGTGGCCCGACACGATGACGAGCAGCATGCCGAGCGCCATCACCACGATGTAGCTGTTCTGCAGGATCAGATTGGTGAGGTTCTGGCCCGTGAACAGCTTGTTGCTCGTCGCGAACTGGAAGAACAGCATGATGATGACGAGCGCGGTCATCAGGCCGTAGTCGCGCATGTTGCCGCGCGCGAGCAGGCGGGTGAGGCCCGAGCCCATCCCGGTCTTGGCGGCGGGCAGGGCGCCCGGCGCGGGGTGGGCGACGCTCGCGGGGTCGACGCCGCCGGGGAGGTTGACCGAGCTCATCAGTTCAGCTCCTTCGATCGCATGATGGCGCGCATGATCTTCTCTTGTGTCGCCTCGGCGCCCGGGAACTCGCCGACGAAGCGTCCCTCGTTCATGACGTAGATGCGGTCGCACATGCCGAGCAGTTCCGGCATCTCGGACGAGATCATCAGCACGCCCTTGCCCTCTCTCGCGAGCGCGTCGATGATGGCATAGATCTCGTATTTCGCGCCGACGTCGATGCCGCGCGTCGGCTCGTCGAGGATCAGCACCTCCGGGTTCGTGAACAGCCACTTGCTGAGCACGACCTTCTGCTGGTTGCCGCCGGACAGGTTCACGGCCTGCTGCTCGACCCCGTAGGAGCGGATGGCGAGCCTGGTGCGGTAGTCGTTCGCGACCGTGTATTCCTTGTCGGAGTCGATCACCAGGGCCGACGACACGCCCGGCAAGTTGGCGAGCGTCGTGTTCTTGGTGATGTTCTCGTCGAGCACGAGGCCGAGCTGCTTGCGGTCCTCGGTCACGTAGGCGATGCCGGCGTCGATGGCGCGGCCGATGGTCGACACGTCGACCACCTTGCCGTCGAGCCGCACCTCGCCCGAGATGTTCTGCCCGTAGGCGCGCCCGAACACGCTCATCGCCAGCTCCGTCCGGCCCGACCCCATCAGGCCCGCGACGCCGACGATCTCGCCGCGCCGGACCGTCAGGTTGATGTTGCGGCAGACCGCGCGGTCGGCGTGGACGTGGTGGTGGGCGGTCCAGTTCCTCACCTCGAGCAGGGGAGCCCCGATGTTGGGCGTGCGGGGCGGGAAGCGGCTCGCCATGTCGCGGCCCACCATGCCCTTGATGATGCGGTCCTCGTCGATGGCTTCGCGGTGGCAGTCGAGCGTTTCGACCGAAGCGCCGTCGCGGATGATCGTGATCTGGTCGGCGACCTTCGAGATCTCGTTCAGCTTGTGCGAGATGATGATCGACGACATGCCCTGCTTCTTGAAGCTGAGCAGAAGGTTGAGCAGCTTCTCGCTGTCGCTCTCGTTGAGCGAGGCCGTCGGCTCGTCGAGGATGAGCAGCTTCACCTTCTTGGCGAGCGCCTTGGCGATCTCGATCAACTGCTGCTTGCCGACGCCGAGGTTGGTGATCAGCGTTTCGGGGTTCTCGTCGAGCCCGACCAGCGCCAGGAGCTCGCGGGTGCGCGCGAAGGCGCGGTCCCAGTCGATGATCCCGAAGCGGGCCGTCTCGTTGCCGAGGAACATGTTCTCGGCGATGGACAGCAGCGGCACCAGCGCCAGCTCCTGGTGGATGATGATGATGCCGAGGTGTTCGCTCTCCGAGATGTCGCGGAACGACACCGTCCGGCCCTCGTACAGGATGTCGCCCGTGTAGGTGCCGTGCGGGTACACGCCGGACAGCACCTTCATGAGCGTCGACTTGCCGGCGCCGTTCTCGCCGCAGATGGCGTGGATCTCGCCCGGCTGCACGACGAGGTTGACGTCGTCGAGCGCCTTCACGCCCGGAAACGTCTTGGTGATCCCCCTCATCTCCAGGATCGGGCTCATGCTGTTTCCCGTGGTGCTCGGCGCGGCGTCGCCGGTGTCTCCGAGCTGAGGCGGAACCCGCGCCGGGTGGCCGGCGCGGGACGGTGTCACATGCCGAGCTGCTTGGGCGTGTAATAGCCGCCGTCGATCAGCACGGACTTGGCATTGCCCTTGGTGACCAGCACCGGGTCCAGCAGGAAGGAGGGGACCACCTTCTTGCCGTTGTCGTAGGTCTTGGAGTCGTTGATCTGCGGCTCCGAGCCGTTCTCCAACGCGTCCACCATCGTGACCACGACCTTGGCGAGCTCTCGGGTGTCCTTGTAGATCGACGAGGTTTGCTCGCCCGACATGATCGACTTGACCGACTGGAGCTCGCAGTCCTGGCCGCTGACGACCGGGAACTTGGTGTCGCCGGACCCGTAGCCGACGCCCTTCAGCGACGACAGGATGCCGATCGACAGGCCGTCGTAGGGCGACAGCACGGCGTCGACCTTCTTGTTGGTGTAGTAGGCCGAGAGCAGGTTATCCATGCGGGCCTGGGCCACCGCCGGGTCCCAGCGCAGGGTGGACACCTGCTTCATGCCCTGCTGGCCGCTCTGGATCACCAGCTTCTTGCTCGTGACGTAGGGGCTCAGGACCGACATCGCGCCGTTGTAGAAGAAGAACGCGTTGTTGTCGTCGGGCGAGCCGCCGAACAGCTCGATGTTGAACGGGCCCTTGCCGTCCTTCAGGCCGAGGCTGTCGACGAGGCTGGTGCCCTGCAGCACGCCGACCTTGAAATTGTCGAAGGTCGCGTAATAGTCGACGTTGGCCGAGTTGCGGATCAGCCGGTCGTAGGCGATGACCTTGACGCCCGCGTCATGTGCCTTCTGCAGCACGTCGGTGAGGGTGGTGCCGTCGATGGAGGCGATCACCAGGACCTTGACGCCCTTCGTCACCATGTTCTCGATCTGCGAGAGCTGGTTGGGGATGTCGTCGTCGGCGTATTGGAGATCGGTCTTGTAGCCCTTGGCTTCGAGCTGCTTGACGAGGTTGTTGCCGTCGTCGATCCAGCGGGCCGAAGCCTTGGTCGGCATGGCGAGCCCGATGAGGTCTCCCTTGGCGGCGTAGGCCGGCGTCAGTGCGGTCGAGGAAAAGGCCATCGCGCCGAGCGCCAAGCCGGCAAACGTCCGTCTATTGATCACGTTCCACTCCCTTGAGAAGGCCGCCCGGCCCGCCCCAGGCGAGCATCGGCGCGACCGAGTCCGTCGATCCCGGCGGCGTGTTCACCGCTCGGACAGGCGCATTAGGACGATGGTGCGGGGGTCTGTCAAACGCTGTTTGGCGTCTCTCCACGCCTGGTCCGACAAATGGTGAAAGCTTGGGCATCGAACTCGATCCTCTCCGTTCGGACAAGGATGAGGGCGACCCGATGCAATCAGGCGGATCGAGCGGGCCGATGGTCGCACAGAACCCGCGGTCCCGTACCTGCGTCGGGACAAGACACCGTCGATGTCGGCTCCCGCGCCCCGACGCCCACCCGGACGGTCCCGCCGTCACGCGCCCCGTCGGAAGGCTTCAGCGACGACGGCGCCCGTTCGCGCGAGCTCGCGCGGAAGTGTCATCGGCTCGGTGAGCTCGGCCAGCGCGCGGGTCATGGCGATCTCCGCCGCCCAGTTGCGGCGACACCACTCGACCTTCTCGACGAGGTCGGACATGTCGCGCGACACGGGCACGAAGTGACGCCACGGCATCAGGCGATCGTAATACCATTGCCGGAACCCGAAGGCCGACGCCACCTTCAGCACCACGCTTCCACTCAGCAGCTTGATGAAGAGGCCCTCCCAAGCGTTGGAATTGCCGTCGATGTCGATCTGGTAGCGCCAGCGCGGGAAATCCGATGCCGCCACGGGGACGCCCAGCAGCCCCCGCCGATGCAGATGATGGACGAGATCGGGACCCGCCTGAGGGCCGGGTGCGGAAAACTTGGCGTCGATCAGCGCCGATGCCGTGAAGCCGGCCCCGATCTCGCACAGCCTGACCCGCGGCAGATCGGTCTGACGCACGATCTCGCATCCTTCGACATCGTGCCAGCCCGACGCCGTACCCCGCCACAGCGCGCGGGGCTTGCGGTCCTCCGTCGGCATCGATCGTGCCGCGAGAGCCCGCGTCTCGCTGTAGCCGAGGCTGCCCAGGAACGCCGGGTCGGGGATCAGCAGGGCGTCGGCGCGGAAGTCGCAGAAGGACAGGCCGCGGCCGGTTCCGACGTCCCCGAGGGCCACATGCGTCGCGCCGGTCAGACCCACGGCGAGATGATGGGAGGCCGACGAGAAGATCGCGAGCCGCTCCGCCACCACGGGCGAGCCGGGATGGCGGCTCAGTGCGGGCGACAGCGAGAAGATCTCGCCGGCCGCGCCGCGTTCCCACACCACTTCCTCAGGGGCCAGATCCGCGCCTCCCAGGCGGAGTTCAATCCCAGGCCTGGCCCGCAGCGGGGCGAGCAACGGTCGAAGGTCCGGATCGGCCCAGATGCCCTCGTTCCGGCGCAACAGGCGGCGGACCGTGCGGGCGCCTCGGGCTAGCACGCCCGCCCGCGCGAGAGGACCTGGTCGGTTTCCATCGCGATCCTGCACCCTCTCGAACCACCGCGGCGGCGCGTCACGCGCAGGCTCTCCCGACCGCGATGCCCCGGACCTTCATGGCCAGTGCGGGCGGCGTCTAGAAACGCTGGATGACGCCTCGGTCTTCCAGCGCCGCGATCACTTCGTCGGCCAGACGCTCCGGCGGCGTCGCCCCGGCGTCGAGCACGATCTCGGCGTGCTCCGGCCGCTCGTAGGGCTGGTCGATGCCGGTGAAATTGCGGATCTCGCCCGCGAGCGCCCGCTTGTAGAGGCCCTTCGGGTCGCGGGCGATGCAGCTCTCGATCGGCGCGTCGACGAAGACCTCGATGAACTCGCCGGGCTCGACCAGTTCGCGGACCATCCGCCGCTCGGCCGCGAAGGGCGAGATGAAGGAGCAGAGCGCGACGAGGCCCGCATCCCCCATCAGCTTCGCCACCTCGCCGACGCGCCGGATGTTCTCGACGCGGTCGGCGTCGGTGAAGCCGAGGTCCTTGTTCAGCCCGTGGCGGACGTTGTCGCCGTCCAGCATGACGGTGTGGGCGCCGCGCGCGTGCAGCTTCGTCTCGACGAGGTTCGCCACCGTCGACTTGCCGGCGCCCGACAGCCCGGTGAACCACAGGATCGCGGGCTTCTGGTGCTTCAGGGCGGCGCGGGCCCCTTTGGTCACCGCCAGGTCCTGGTAGTGGATGTTGGTGGCACGGCGCAGCGGGAAATCGACGAGGCCGGCCGCAGCGGTGGCGTTGGTGGCGCGGTCGATCAGGATGAAGGCGCCGGTGCCGCGGCTCTTGGCGTAGGGGTCGAAGGCGATCGGCGCCGCGGTGGCGAGGTTGCAGAAGCCGATCTCGTTCAGTCCCAGCGTCTTGGCGGCATTGTGCTCGAGCGAGTTGATGTCGATGCGGTGCTTCAGGTCCGTGACCGTCACGGGCACGAGCTTCTCGGCGAGCTTCATCAGGTAGGAACGGCCGGGCAGCAGCCGCTCCTCGCTCATCCAGATGACGTGGGCGGCGAACTGGTCCGCCACGGGCGGCCGCGCCTTCGGGTCGGCCAGGACGTCGCCGCGCGCGACGTCGACCTCGTCGGCGAGCGTCAGCGTCACGGCGTCGCCGGCTTCGGCCGCCTCGGCATCGGCGCCACCGACGATGACGCGGGCGACGCGGGTGGTGCGGCCCGAGGCCGACACCGCCACCTCGTCGCCGGGCCTGACGCGCCCGCCCTCCACCGTGCCGGCATAGCCGCGGAAGTGGAGGTCCGGGCGGTTCACCCATTGGACCGGCATGCGGAACGGGCCGGCGGCCCGCTCGTCGCGCACCTCGACGGTCTCGAGAAACCCGACGAGCGTCGGCCCCCGATACCACGGCATGGCGGCCGAGGGCGCCGACAGGTTGTCGCCGTAGCGCGCCGACACCGGGATAGGGGTGATCGAGCGGAAGTTCAGCCGGGCCGCGAAGACCTCGAAATCCTGGACGATGGCCGAGAACACGTGCTCGTCGTGGCCCACGAGGTCGATCTTGTTGACCGCCAGCACCACGTCGCGGATGCCGAGCAGCGACACGATGAAGGCGTGGCGGCGCGTCTGCGGCAGCAGGCCCTTGCGGGCGTCGACCAGCAGGATGGCGAGGTCGGCGTTGGAGGCGCCCGTCGCCATGTTGCGCGTGAACTGCTCGTGGCCGGGCGTGTCGGCCACCACGAAGGAGCGCCGCGCCGTCGCGAAATAGCGGTAGGCGACGTCGATCGTGATGCCCTGCTCGCGCTCGGCCTCGAGGCCGTCGACCAGCAGGGCGAAGTCGATGTCGTCGCCGACCGTGCCGTGCTTCTTCGAATCGCGCTCCAGTGCCGAGAGCTGGTCGTCGAAGATCGACTTCTGCTCGTAGAGCAGCCGGCCGATCAGCGTCGACTTGCCGTCGTCGACCGAGCCGCAGGTGAGGAAGCGCAGGGTGGGAAGCAGGTGGACGGGGGCGGCCATCAGAAATATCCCTCGCGCTTCTTCTTCTCCATCGAGCCCGCCTCGTCGGAGTCGATCAGCCGGCCCTGTCGCTCGGAGGTGGTGGAGTCGCGCATCTCGGCCAGCACGTCGTCGAGCGTCTCGGCCTCGGATTCGACGGCGCCGGTCAGCGGGTAGCAGCCGAGCGTGCGGAAGCGCACGCGGCGCATCTCGGGCCGCTCGTCGGGCTTCAGAGGCAGGCGATCGTCGTCCACCATGATGAGGGCGCCCTCGCGCCGCACCACGGGGCGCGCCTTCGCGAAGTAGAGCGGCACGACCGGGATGTCCTCGGCCTGGATGTAGTCCCAGACGTCGAGCTCGGTCCAGTTCGACAAGGGGAACACCCGCATGCTCTCGCCCTGGCGGATGCGCGTGTTGTAAAGGTGCCAGAGTTCGGGGCGCTGGTTGCGCGGGTCCCACGCATGGGTCTCGGAGCGATGCGAGAAGATGCGCTCCTTGGCGCGGCTCTTCTCCTCGTCGCGCCGCGCGCCGCCGAAGGCCGCGTCGAACCCGCCGGCGTCGAGCGCCTGGCGCAGGCCTTCCGTCTTCATCACCTGGGTGTGGACGGACGAGCCCGAGGCGACCGGCGAGATGCCGCGGCGCACCCCGTCCCGGTTGACGTGGACGATCAGCTCCATGCCGGCGCGCCGGGCCGCCTCGTCGCGGAAGGCGATCATCTCGCGGAACTTCCAGGTCGTGTCGACGTGGAGCAGGGGGAACGGTGGTCTGGCGGGGTAGAAGGCCTTCAGCGCCACGTGCAGCATGGCGGTGGAGTCCTTGCCGATCGAGTAGAGCATCACGGGACGACGGAACTCGGCCACCACCTCACGCATGATATGGATGGCCTCGGATTCGAGGCGTCTGAGGTGTTTGGACAGCAGTCCGGGCATCGGGGGCTCTGGGTCAGGCGCGAAATGTCGCGCTGATAGTGGGGTGATCGATGAAATCCAACAAGGCGCCACGCGCATGGGTGTCGTGACGGCGGCCTCCGTGCTCTCCGGTCCGGGTGCCATCCTGTTCGGCTTCGGCGTGCTCTTCGTGGTCGTCACGGCTTTCGGCACCCTCATGCTGGCCGGCCTCCTGCACCCGGTGCTGGTGCGCTACGCCCTGGCCCGGCCCAACGCCCGCTCGGCCCACACGACGCCCACGCCGCAGGGCGGCGGCCTCGCGGTCCTCGGCACGCTGATCCTCGCGGCCTGGCTCGGCGCCGCCGCGCTGGGGATCGAGGGCCCGACGGCGCTGGGCTTCGGGCCCGGCTCGAGCTTCGCCGTCGACCCCGACGAGGTGATCCGGCTCTGGACGGTGCTCGGCGCCGCCGTGCTGGTGGGATTCGTCGGCGTCGTGGACGACCTCAGGCCGCTGCCGCCGCTGCCGCGCCTGGCGTTGCAGGTCATCGCCATGGGGCTGGCGGTCTCGGCCCTGCCGGACGGGGCGCGCGTGCTGCCCTGGCTCCCCGTCGCGGCCGAACGCCTGCTCCTGGTGGTGGGCGGGGCGTGGTTCATCAACCTTACGAACTTCATGGACGGCATGGACTGGCTGACCGTGGTCGAGACCGTGCCGGTGACGGCGACGCTGTCGCTGTTCTGGTTCTTCGGCGCCCTGTCGGCACCGGCGGGGCTGGTGGCTCTGGCGTTGCTGGGCGCCACCCTGGGCTTCGCGCCCCTCAACAGGCCGGTGGCGCGGCTGTTCCTCGGCGACGTGGGGAGCCTCGCGGTCGGGCTGCTGGTCGCCTACGCGCTGTTCGACCTCGCCGCCCACGGCGGGTTCGCGGCGGCGGTGATCCTGCCGCTATATTCCATCGCCGACAGCGGCCTCACGCTGCTCTGGCGCCTGCGCCGCGGCGACCGTGTGTGGGAGGCGCATCGCCAGCACTTCTACCAGGTGGCGGTGCGGCGCGGCCTGACCGTCCGGGAGGTGCTGGCGCGGGTTGTGGCGACCAACCTCGCCCTGGCGGGTTTCGCGGCGGCGAGCCTGTGGCAGGGGAGCGCGGTGATGTCGGCGGTCGACGTCGTGCTCGGCGCCGGGGTGGTGGCGCTGCTGCTGCGCGACCTCGCGCGAGGGCGGCCCGTGGTGGAGCGGGCGGAGTAGGGGGCCTCCGAATCTTTCAGCGATCGAGCGACCGTCTCAGGTGCCGAACAGCCGCGGATCGAGGGCGACGGGCGTCTCGGCCCCGACCTCGATCTCCGTCGCTTCGGGATGATCGGGATTGACGACGGCGTTCATGTCGCGACCGGCGGTCACGACCGAGGGGACGATGAGGATCGCGGATCGTCGCTGCTCGATCCAGGCACGCCCGAACGCCTGGGCGACGGCGACGTCATGCGGATCGTCCCAACCGGCCTGCGCCGCCGGGTCGAAGGTCTCGCGCGAGACGCCATCCGGGACCACGGCCTCCACGAAACGCGCGGCGCTCGGCGGTGTCCTTCGGTTGGCGTGGACCAGGATCTCGACGAGACAGACGGCGAAGCTGGTCCCCGCGTAGATCGCGGGCATCCCAGGCGGGTTCCATCGCTGGCCGAAGAGGCGGGCGCCTTCGCCCGACCAGATAGGGTGTGGGCCGGTGACGATGCGCCAGAGCCGCAACGGAGGAGCCTCAGAGGGCGAGGCCGTATTCGAGCGCGGTCAACAACCGCTCGGTCCGTCGCGTGCCGAGATCCGTCTTGGCGATCATCATGGGGCTGCGTCCATCGAGCTCGGGGTGAGGTGTCGTCATGAAGTCGCGCGCCTCGGCCTCGGTCCCGAGCGCGCGCCGGGCGTGGACGAAAAGCCGTGCGATGCGCTCGGTTCGCTCGCTCTCCGGGACCGAAAGCCTGATGTCGCGGCGCTCCAGCGTGGTCTTCGGAACGACGCCCCATTCCAGGGCTGACACCTTGGTCCTGTCCCCGCCCGCGATCGATTCGGCGACATGCCTGAGGGATGCGCGCGGCAAGCCGCTCTCGACCGCCCTTTCGATGAGCAGCGAGGGCGAGGACGGAAGGCGGCTCTGCAGGTCGGACGCGACACCCGTGTCCGTCGATGCCGGCGACGGGTGCCGGTCCGCCTCCAGCTTGGGTCCGGCGACGATCACGGCGGTGTCACCGACCTGGACGACGACGTCGAGATCCGAGCTCCGACGATCCTGTCGGGATCGGCGGCCTCCCGGTTCGGGACGGGACTCAGGCCGGGTGACGTCCTCAGGCAGCCGCAGGAAAGCGAGGCCCAGGACGGCGGCCACGGCTCGCGCATCGTAATTCGACAGCATGGTCTTCGCCCAACCCAACTGGATGGAGATAGCGCCCCATGTGGTCCACATCAAGTGAGCCCAGAACGGGGTGGTTGCGTGCGAGCGCTCTGCTGTCCATCACCGTCCGGCTGCGCCAGCGCCGTCGGTGTCGGCCGCTCTGCCTTGCCACGCCGCGCGCCCCGGCCCAGAACGCGCCCATGTCCCCCGATCCCGCCCTCGCCGGCCTGCCCCACGCCGCCGGTGCCGCCCTCGACGACGTCGAGCGCTTCATCACCCGCGGCACGCGGGCCTTCACGCTCGCCAACGTGGCGCTGTTCGCCGCCGGCTTCACCACCTTCGCGCTGATCTACTGCGTGCAGCCCATCATGCCGGTGCTGGGACACGAGTTCGGCGTCGACGCCGCCACCGCCAGCCTGTCGCTGTCCGCCACGACGCAATGCCTCGCCGTCGCCATGCTGGTGGCCTCCTCGCTGTCCGAGGTCTACGGACGCAAGCCCGTCATGGTGCTGTCGCTCTTCGCCTCGTCGGCCCTGATGATCGGCACGGCCTTCGCGCCGAACTGGCCGAGCCTGCTCGCGGTCCGGGCGCTGGCCGGCATCGCCTTCAGCGGGCTGCCCGCCACCGCCATGGCGTATGTGGGCGAGGAGATGGACCGCGACTCCGTCGGCCTCGCCATGGGGCTCTATATCGGCGGCACGGGATTGGGGGCGCTCGGCGGGCGGCTGATCGTCGGCGGCTTCACCGACCTCGGCTCGTGGCGCACCGGCCTCTTCGTCATCGGGGTGTTGGCGCTCCTGTCGAGCGTCGTCTTCATGGTGGCCCTGCCGGCGTCGCGGCACTTCCGCCCCGGCTCGCCGCGTCCCCGCGCGCTCCTGGCCGGCTTCGCGCGCCACCTCGGCAACCCGACGCAGCTCCTGCTCTACGCGGAAGGCCTGCTGCTGCTCGGCGTCTTCGTCTCGCTCTACAATTATCTCGGATACCGCCTCATGGCTCCGCCCTACGGCTTCAGCCAGACGGCCGTGGGCCTGATCTTCGCCCTGAGCCTCGTCGGCATCGCGTCGTCGGCCGGAATGGGCGACCTCGCGGGCAGGCTCGGCCGGGGGCGGGTCTTCCCCGCCCTCGTGGCGCTGATCGCCGCCGGCACGGCGCTGACGCTGTCGGGGAACGTCGTGGTGATCCTGCTCGGGATGGCGGTCGTCACCTTCGCGTTCTACGGCGCCCACACGGTGGCGTCGGCCTGGGTGGGGATCGCGGCCGGGGCCAGCAAGGCGCAGGCCGCGTCGCTCTACCTCTTCTTCTACTACACGGGGTCGAGCGTCGTCGGCTGGACGGGCGGACTCGCCTATGTCCGGCATGGCTGGGACGGCGTGGTGGCGGTCTCGGCCGTCGCCCTCCTCCTCGGCCTGGGGTGCTCGGCGCTGCTGGCCCGCCGGCCGGCCTGAGCGTCGTCATCGTCGATGCGGGGCTGAGCCGTCCGCCTTGACCGGTTCAGCCTCTCACACCGGCACCCGCACGGTGGCGCGCAGGCCGCCGAGCGCACTCTCGCCGAGCTGGATGTCGCCGCCGTGTGAGCGGGCGATGTCGCGCGCGATGGCGAGGCCGAGGCCCGTGCCGCCCTGGTCCTGGTTGCGGGCGGCGTCGAGCCGGTAGAAGGGGCGGAACACGTCTTCCCGCTTGTCGGCCGGGATGCCCGGCCCGTCGTCGTCGACGTGGATCGTGAAGAAGCGGTCGTCGCGCCGCGCCACGATCTCGGTCCGCGTGCCGTAGCGCCCGGCGTTGCCCACGAGGTTCGACAGGCAGCGCTTGAAGCTGTCGGGCCGCAGGATGACGCCCGTCTCGCCCGTCACCGACATCGTCGTGGCCTGGCCGTGCCGCTCGGCATCGGATCGGAGCTCCTCGATCAGCCCCCGCATGTCGGTCATCACCGATGGCTCGCCGCCGTCCCCCCGCGCAAAGGCCAGGTAGGCCTCGAGCATGCGCCCCATCTCGTCGATGTCGCGGTGCATGGCCTCGGCGTCGGGCCCGTCGTCGAAGAGTTCGAGCGACAGCTTGAAGCGCGTCAGCACGGTGCGCAGGTCGTGGCTGACGCCGTTCAGCATCGTGGTGCGCTGCTCGACGGCCCGCTCGATGCGGCGGCGCATCTCCAGGAACGCGTAGCCGGCGCGGCGGACCTCCGTGGCGCCGTTGGGCCGGTACTCGATCAGCCGCCCCTTGCCGAGGTTCTCGGCCGCCACGGCGAGCCGCAGGATCGGGCGGATCTGGTTGCGCAGGAAGGCCGTGGCGATGACGATCAGGACGAGCGACGTCCCCACCATCCACAGGATGAAGATGTAGGAGTTGGACGCATAGGCGGCGGAGCGGCGGGCGATGACGCGCAGCACCGCGGTGTCGAGCTGGACGCGGATCTCGATGAAGTTCGATCGGCCCACCGTGTCGATCCAGTAGGGCAACCCGATCTGCTTGCGGATCTCGCTCGAGAGCGAGCGGTCGAGGAGCTGCAGGAACGGTTTTGGCAGGGCCGGCGGGAGGGGCTGCGGCGGCAGGAAGTCGAGGTCGAGCCCGAGGCGGTTCGACGCGATATGCTCCAGCGCGTCGGTGCCCTTGTCGGCCGGCAGGTCGCGATAGAGGTCGATCGTGGCGGCGATGTCCTGGACCAGCGCCTGGCTGAGCCGGAACGTCACCGACTGCCAGTGCCGCTCCATGAAGAAATAGGCGATGACGCACTGGAGCAGCACCATCGGGATGATGAGGATGAGCAGCGCCCGGGAGTAGAGCTGCTTCGGCAGGACGTCGGCGACGAGCCGCAGCAGGCGGAAGCGGGGGCGCCCGCGATGGCGCGCCGGCGTCGCCGGCCCGCCCGGGAGCGGAACCGGGCCCGGTGCCGCCTCGGCCTCCGCGAAGCGGGTCGGCCGCAGGTCACGGATCGAGGAGGAGGCGATAGCCCAGCCCTCGCACGGTCTGCAGGTAGGCCGGATTGGCCGGGTCGCTCTCGATCTTGCGGCGGAGGCGGTTCACCTGGACGTCGACGGTGCGCTCGTTGCCGCCTTCCGCCGCCGCCAGGCCGGCCAGCTCCTCGCGCGACACCGTGGCGCCGCCGGCCGCGCTCAGCGTCGCCAGCATGTCGCGCTCGCGGTCGGTGATGCGGATGGGTTCTTCGCCCTGGCGCAGCTCGCCCCGCTCGGCGTGGAACGCGAAAGGGCCGAAGCGGGCGATCCCCTCGGCCTTCGGCTGGCGCGGCGCGGCGCGGCGCAGGATCGAGGCGATGCGCAGCAGCAGCTCGCGCGGCTCGTAGGGCTTGGCGAGGTAGTCGTCGGCGCCGGCCTCGAGGCCCCGCACGCGGTCGTCCGCCTGGTCGAGCGCCGTCAGCATGAGGATCGGAACCTCGGACGTCCGGCGCACGTCGGCGGCGAAGTCGACCCCCGTCTCGCCCG
This sequence comes from Lichenihabitans sp., assembly GCA_965214345.1. Lineage (GTDB taxonomy): Bacteria > Pseudomonadota > Alphaproteobacteria > Rhizobiales > Beijerinckiaceae > Lichenihabitans. Next base: position 486,067 of record CBDCBJ010000007.1, read on the forward strand.
GCATCATCACGTCGAGGATGAGAAGGTCGAAGGCGAAGGAGCGCAGGTGCGTCCGCGCCTCGAGGGCGGTCGCGGCGAGCGTCACGCGGTAGCCGTTCCGGCCCAGCACGCGCGACAGGAGGTCCCGGATGCGCCGGTCGTCGTCGACCAGCAGGAGGTGGGCGGCGTCGTCGGCCGGGGGCGCCGGCCACTCGTCGAGCGACGCCCCGTTCACGCCGCATGCTCCCGCGCGCCGTGCCGCCCGGCGGCCGGATCGCGATCGATGCGCCGCTCCGGCGGACCCCAGACGAGGTCCTCGACGCGCGGCCGCTCGCCGGCGTCGATCATCCCGAGCAGGAAGGCCACGGCGTCCTGGCGCACACGGCCGGGCAGCGGAGCGAGGGCACGCTCGAACCGCGCGGAGTGGAGGCGGGCGAGATCGAGCGCCAGCCCGCGCCCTTTCGCGGTCGCCTGGAGCAGGCGACGCCGACGATCGTTCACCCCCGGACGGACCTCGATGAAGCCGCCGTCGATGAGGTCTTTCATGACCCGGTTGAGGCTCTGCTTGGTGATCTTGAGGATATCGAGCAGCGCCGCCACGGTCAGGCCGGGATTGCGGTAGACGAAGTGCAGGACCCGGTGATGGGCGCGGCCGAACCGCAGCGCCTCGAGCTGGCGGTCGGCATCGGCCGTGAAGTCGCGATAGGCGAAGAAGAAGAGTTCGATGAGGTCGAACGACGGCGCCTCGCCCGCCTCGGCGGGCTGGCTCGCGATGGCGGGATCAGCCAAAGGCGATCTCCCGGACCGGCATGGGCGTCAGCATGGCCGACTGATCTCAGCCCATCCGGCCGCCGTCAAGCTCCGGTGAGGTCGGAGCCTCGGAAACCGGCGCGCGAGCGGTGAGCCGAGCTCGCGCGCAGGATCGGTGCGGTCCGTCCGGGTTCTGTCAAGACGCACGCGACGATGCACCGGGCGAGTGCATCGTCGACAGAGGTCCCGTCAGGGATGGACGCAGCCGGCGTGCGATGGGATCGCGGTGCCCCATCGACGTCCGGCTGTCGTCGGATCAGGCTGCCGTCCAGGCCGCCTTGGCCTCGGCCGCCGTCATGGCCAGCATGACCTTGCCGGCGACCGATCGGACCATGTCGGGCGACAGGTAATGGTGTTCGCCGCCCGCCGCCGGGTCGATCTTCTTCAGCTTGATGCGCCCGCTCTCCATGTGGTCGACCGTGCCGACATGCACGCCGTCCGATCCTACGACCTCCATGTCGTCGCGGATCTCGTCGACGAAGCGGCTCGCCGTCCCCTGGACGATGGCGCCGGTCCGGCCATCGTCGATGTCGACCTTCGTCTCGCGCAGCGTGTCGCGCACCGTCTCGACGCGATCGGTCGCGTCCTTGCGGATGCCGATCTCCTCGACGACATGGGCCGACTTGGCCACCACGGCCTCCTCGTCGAACTGCTCCATCTCGATCGTGCGCTCCTTGAAGGGGTCGACGTCGAAGGCTGCGGCGGAGACGGGCTTGTCGACGGTGCGTCGATCGATCGTCACCGTCTCGCCGCGCAGCGTCACATCCTCGGAGACTTCGCGCGACACGACGCTGGTGTGGACCCTCACCTTGCCCCGGTTGACCGTGCGCTTGCCGACATCGAGGCGCTCCTCGACGATCTGGATCACATCGTCGGCGGCGTCGCGCATCTTGCCGACGAGACCCGTGGAGGCCGTGGTCGCGGTCCGGTCGGCGACCGTCCGATCCATGATGGTCGCGGGCTGGGTCACGACCGCGTCGCGGCGCTCCTCATAGGCGGTGGCGCCCGTCGCGCCAGCCCCGAGGACTCCAGCCCCCAATGCGCCTGCCCCGATGGTCCCTGTCGTCGCACGGCTCGATCCCGCGTCGGTGGCCATGCCGGTCATGCCGGCCGATCCGATGCCGAGCCCGCTCCGATCCGTCGTCGCCGAACTGCCCGTCCAGCCCTCACTGCGCCAGGTCGCCTCGCGCTCGTCGAGATCGACCGATCCATGCTGCTCCAGGATGTCGATGATCCTGTCCATCTCCGAATCCTCGGCCCGGACCGACACCATGATGCCGCCGCGGCGGATGCTCTCGGCATAGGTGGCATGGTCCTCGGTGCCGCCGAACAACTGCTCCAGCGAGCCCCAGAAGCCCTTGCCCTTCTCGTCGGACGCCATGGTGGAAGACGTCGCGTCGGCCGAGTCGGGCAGCAACGTGATGTCGGACGAAGGAACGCCCGATGAGGTGAGTTGAGCGACCGCCTGCTCTGCATGGCTGCGCGTATCGAAGACTGCCGTGATGCTGTGCTTGGCCATGGTGATCCTCCATGTCGATGCGTGTAATGGCAGTATCGGCTATCGCGGCGACAGCCGGCCATACGCTTGAAGTGACCCACCGATGCGGCAAAGTCGAATATCGACGGATGCTACCGTGACGATATTCGCAGCGGTGATTGGCCTGCCGATACCGTCGTTGAGGGTCGCCACCATAAGGCGCCGGTGACGCCCGATGTTCCGGTTTCGCCGAGTTTTATTTCGAAGGAGCGGCGAGACGGTTCGATCCGAATGGAGTCGGCCGAGGATGTGTTCTGCTCGGACTTCGCGGGGTGCGCCTGTTGGTCGCGGTGCCACACCCGTCGCGAGGTCGGTCGATACGCCACTGCGTCTGCGATCGCGTTCTCGACAGGCGCGCCTCAGTCGTCGAAGCGGTCGACTTGTTCCCGGCGTCCCACCATGAAGGCGTCGGCCACGAGTTCGAAGGGCGCGGCATCGATGTGGCTCGTCCGGGCGGCGAGGAGGTCGGCGAAGCGCGCGTAGATCCGGTCGTATTCGTGCCGGGGAGCGTCCTCGACCACGGTGCCGTCGACGCCGAGCGTGGTGCCGCCGCCCGTCAGGCGCAGGGCGGTGCCGTCGGCGAGGTCGGCGGCGATCTCCCAGGTCTGGTCGCCGGCTTCGCGCCAGTCGAACTCGGCCGTCAGAGCGCCGCCGGCGGCCAGGGCCGGGCTGGCGAAGCTGATCGAGGCGGCGATCGGCATGGCGCGGTTCGACGGCGTGAGGAGCTTCGCCGCCGCGACGAAGACCGGCGCCGGCATGACATGGGTGAGGATCGACAGGGCGTTGATGCCGGGATCGAACACGCCGAAGCCGGCCGGATCCCAGATCCAGTCCTGGCCGGGATGCCAGCGGCGCACGTCCTCCTTCCAGGTGATGGCGAGACGGGCGATCCTCTGCCCGGCGAGCCGCGCCCGCAGGGCATCGACCGCGGCGTTGTACTGCGAGTGCCAGGTGGTGAAGACCACGCGGCGCGTCGCCTCCGCCCGGCGGGCGATGTCGCGCAGTTCGGCGACCGTCGGGGTCGGGGGCTTCTCCATCAGAACGTCGAGGCCGGCGTCGATCGCCTGGCGGACGAGGCCGGTGCGGGCGCCGGGCGGGGTGCAGATCGCGACCGCGTCGAGGTCGGGCAGGGCGCGGAAGAGTTCGGCCGCGTCGCGAAAGGTCGGCACGCCGGGCGCCGTGGCGCCGCTGCCGCTGACCAGGGCGGCGAGGCTGAAGCGGGGGTCGCGGGCGATGGAGGGGAGGTGCTCGTCCCGGGCGATCTTGCCGACCCCGATGACCGCGATGCGGGTGGAAGCCATGCGGGTCCTCGTGCTGCGGTTCGGCGCGGTGCGCCTCACCCGCTTCTAACGCGCACGCGCCGTTTCCGCGAGGGCGGTCGAGGACGCGCCGAAGACGGCGAGCCTCGGCCCGCCCTCTCGACCCGGGTGTCGCACCGTCCCCTCGAGATTCGAGGCGCAGGCGGCGCGCCGGCGTCGTCAGGCGGCGCTGCGCAGCGCCGAGGCCGTGTCGAGAGCTGCATGGAGCGACTTCTCGCGCTGCTCCGGGCCGTAGGCGATGCCCTCGGCGCGGATCACCTCGATGTCCTTCAGGCCCATGAAGGTGAACACCGCCTTCAGCCAGGATTCCTGGTGCTCCATCACGGCTGCCGGCGTCCCCTCGTACATCCCGCCGCGCGACACCGCGATGACGACCCGCTTGCCGTGGACCAGACCCTCGGCACCGGTCGCCGTGTAGCGGAAGGTCTTCCCCGCTACGAGGATGCGGTCGACCCAGGCCTTGAGCTGGCTCGGCACGGCGAAATTGTACATGGGCGCCCCGATCACGACGATGTCGGCGTCGAGGAAGTCGGTCAGGGTCTGGCCGCCGAGGTCGAGGTCCTCCTGGAGCGCCTGATCGTGCTTCACGTCGGCGCTCTGGCCGGCGAGATAGGCGCCCGACAGGTGCGGGATGGGGCGGGCGCCGAGGTCGCGGTAGACGACGTCCACGCCGGGGTTCTCGGCCTTCAGGGTCGTGACGATGGCGGCCGAGATGGCGCGGCTGACGGAATTGTCGCCGAGGATCGATGAATCGATGTGCAGGAGCTTCATGGGGAGTCTCTTGGTTACAAATCGTAACTGAGGTTTATGATCGGGTCGTGTGGACGGCGCAAGGAGGCACATCCGTGGGACTTGATGACAGCGGTGATACCGTCCCGGCGCCGCGCGCCGACGGCCCGATCACCTGCTCGGCCGTGGCGCCCGTGCTGGCGCGGGTCGGCGACAAGTGGAGCGTGCAGATCGTGCGGGCGCTCGGCCCGGGGCCCCGGCGGTTCAGCGCGCTGAAGCGCGACGTTGACGGGATCTCGCAGAGGATGCTGAGCCTGACGCTGCGCGGGCTCGAACGCGACGGGCTGGTGACCCGGACCGTCTTCCCCTGCGTGCCGGCCCGCGTCGACTATGCGCTGTCCGACCTCGGCCGCTCGCTCTGGGCGCCGATCGAGGCTTTGGGCGCCTGGGCGCAGCGCCACCATGCCGAGATCGAGGCCGCGCAACAGCGCTACGACGGGGCCGCCGCGGCGTGACGGGCGCCCGCCCGGTTCGGCGAGGCCGATCCCGCAACGAGACCGTTGACACCGCTGCCGGAACCCCCGACGTTCGCCCCGCCGGACGACAGATCCGAGCGCCGCGCCCGCATGGGTGTCGGGCCACGGCCAGGGGAAACGATCCATGAAGACGATGCTGCTCGCGGGCGTCTGCGCTCTGGCGCTCTCGACCGTCGCCCGGGCCGACGACATGGCCGACGCCAAGGCGCGGCTCGCCAAGGCGGTCGAGACCGGCGGCAAATGGGACGGGCCGACGACCGGGCCCAAGGCCGGGCCGGGCAAGACGATCATCTATGTCGCGGGCGACATGCGCAACGGCGGGACCGAGGGCGTGTCGCGCGGTGTCGAGGAGGCCGCCAAGGCCATCGGCTGGACGCTCCGCATCCTCGACGGGCGCGGTGACATCTCGGCCCGCACGGCGGCGCTCAACCAGGCGATCGCGCTGAAGCCCGACGGGATCGTCGTGGGCGGCTTCGACGCCATCGAGCAGAACGCGGCCCTCGAAGGGCTGAAGGCGGCCGGCATCCCCTACGTGGGCTGGCACGCCACCGTGGCGCCGGGGCCCGACCCCAAGACGGGGATGTTCGCCAACGTCAACACCCGCATCGCCGACGTGGCCCAGACGGCCGCCGACCTCGCCATCGTGGATTCGAACGGCAAGGCGGGCGTCGTGATCTTCGGCGATTCCAACTACGAGATGGCGATCGGCAAGGCCCGCATGATGGAGGCCGACATGAAGAAATGCGCGGGCTGCACCGTGCTCAGCCTGGAGGACTCGCCCATGACCGAGGCCTCGACCCGCATGCCGCAGCTGACCACGTCGCTGCTGCAGCGCTTCGGGGCGAAATGGACCTATTCGCTGGCGGTGAACGACCTCTACTACGACTTCATGGCGGCGTCGCTGAGTGCGGCGGGGCAGTCGGGCACCGACGCGCCGCACAACATCTCGGCCGGCGACGGCTCGGAATCGGCCTTCCAGCGCATCCGCGCCGAGCAGTACCAGGTCGCCACCGTGCCGGAGCCGCTGCAGGAGCAGGGCTGGCAGCTGTTGGACGAGCTGAACCGGGCGTTCAACAAGCAGCCGTGGTCCGGCTACGTCGGCGGCGTCCACCTCGTCACGGCGAAGAACATCGCCTTCGACGGGGGACCCAAGAACCTCTACGACCCCGACAACGGCTATCGCGACGCCTACAAGAAGATCTGGGCGGGCCAGTAGAGCCGTCGCGATCGCCTGAACTGTGCCTTGACCGCCACCTCTACGGGCGGGGCGGTCAGAACGACGTGCCCCCCCTTGAACCGGAAAGCCTTCGTCCTGTCGCAAACGTCATCGCTGCAGGATGGCGGCGCGGGGCGTACGACGCCGTACCGCCGGTCGTCCTCCTGCGCTCCGGCCGCGGGGGAATCGCGCTCCTGGGTCGGTGGAGCGGCCTGCGCGGGCGCCATCGACACCAGGCAGGCCATCACGGCCGCGACGGTCGTTCGCTTCATCATCGGGGTCTCACAATCCAGCCGACTTAACCGTAGCCCGAAGCTCCGACCGAGACGCGGCGCTCACGCGTTCGGATAGTGGCACGCCGCCACGCGTCCATCCCCGACGTCGCGCAGGGCCGGCGGCTCGACGCGGCAGGTCTCCCGCACCTTGGGGCAGCGGGTGTGGAAGCGGCAGCCGGGCGGCGGGCGGAGCGGGCTCGGGACGTCGCCCTTGAGCACGATGCGCTCGCGCCTGGCCTCGCCCGCATGGGCCACCGGCACGGCGGACAGCAGGGCCTCCGTGTAGGGATGGGCCGGGCGGCGGAACATCGTCTCGGTCTCGCCCGTCTCGACGACCGAACCGAGGTACATGACGGCCGTGCGGGTCGAGATCTGCCGCACCACGCTGAGGTCGTGGGCGATGAACAAGTAGGTGATGCCGAGCCGGTCCTGCAGGTCCATGAACAGGTTGATGATCTGCGCCTGGACCGAGACGTCGAGCGCCGACACGGATTCGTCCGCCACGATCAGCGCAGGCTCGAGCGCCAGCGCCCGGGCGATGCCGATCCGCTGCCGCTGACCGCCCGAGAACTCGTGGGGGAAGCGCTCGAGATGTTCGCGCGACAGGCCGACGAGGTCCATGAGCTCGTGCAGCCGATCGCGGATCTCGCCCCGGCTGCGCGCCCGGCCGTCCGGGCGACGGTGGACGCGCAGCGGCTCCGCCACCAGGTCGGCCACGCGACGGCGCGGGTTCAGCGACGACGACGGATCCTGGAACACCATCTGCATGCGGGGCCGCAGCGCCCGCAGCGCGCCGGTGCCGAGCGTGGTGATGTCGCGGCCCTCGAAACGGACCGCGCCGCCGGACACGTCGTAGAGCCGCACGAGGCAGCGGCCGAGGGTCGACTTGCCGCAGCCGGACTCGCCGACGAGCCCCATCGTCTCGCCCCGGTTCACCGTCAGCGACACACCGTCGACGGCCCGCAGCGTCTGCACGCCGCCCGCCGCGAAGCGGCCGCCGAGCGTGAAGGTCTTCGACAGGTTCTCGGCCTCGAGGAGGGCGGTCATTCGGTCTCCAGCCTGCTCCCCTCTCCCCTGTGGAGAGGGGTCGGGGGTGAGGGTGCCGGCTCGGACGACGCCCTGCGGATGGCTGCGACGGGTCGTGGTCCTCCCGACGGACCCTCACCCCTGCCCCTCTCCACAAGGGAGAGGGAGACGGCCGCCGTCGCGCCACGACCCGGTCGAGAGGGCGCCGGGATCACGCCTCCGCGCCTTCGGGCACGAGGAAGCAGCTCACGTCCTGGCGGCCGCGGCGGTAGAGCGGCGGGTCGGCCCGGCAGGCCTCGTGGACGTCGGGGCAGCGGGGGCCGAACGGGCAGCCCTCCGGGCGGCCGGCGATGGAGGGCGGCGCGCCCGGGATGGCGGGCAGGCGGCGCGGCTTCGGCCCCGCCATGGGCGGGATCGAGCCGAGCAGGCCGATCGTGTAGGGGTGGCCGGGCGCGGCGAAGACGTCCGGCTTCGGGCCGCGCTCCACCACCTTGCCGGCATACATCACCATCACCCGGTCGGCAATCTCCGCCACCACGCCCATGTCGTGGGTGATGAAGATGATGGACGAGCCGTGGTCGTGGCGGAGCTGCTCGATCAGCCGCAGGATCTGCGCCTGGACGGTGACGTCGAGCGCCGTCGTGGGCTCGTCGGCGATGAGCAGAGATGGGTTGCAGGAGAGCGCCATGGCGATCATGGCGCGCTGGCGCATGCCGCCCGAGAGCTGGTGCGGGTAGCGGTCGACCTGCAGGCCGGGGTTGGGTATCCCCATCTCGCCGAGGAGGTCGACGGCCCGGGTGCGGGCCTGGCGGCGCGTCAGCGTCGTGTGGGCGCGGACCTGTTCGGCGATCTGCCAGCCGATCGTGTAGACCGGCGTCATGGCGCTCATCGGGTCCTGGAAGATCATGGCGATCTCGTCGCCGCGGACCTTGCGCAGCGAGCTGCGCGGCAGGCCCACGAGTTCGCGGCCGCGGTAGCGGATCGAGCCCGTCACGACGGCGTTCGGGTCGTCGATGAGGCCCATCACGGCGAGGCTCGTCAGCGACTTGCCGGAGCCCGATTCACCCACGACGGAGAGGATCTCTCCCGCCGCCAGCGCGAACGACAGGTTCTCGACGGCCCTGAGCGGACCCCGCTCGGTGCGGAACGAGACCGACAGGTCCGTGACGCGGAGCAGGGGCTCGGCGGCGTCAGGCACGGGCGAGCCTGACGCGCGGGTCGAGCGCCGCATAGACGAGGTCGACGACGGCGTTGGACCCCACCACGAAGAACGATGCGTACATCACGGTCGCCATGATGACCGGCAGGTCGAGGTTCTGCAGGGCGTTGAAGGTGAGAAAGCCGACTCCCTGCAGGCCGAAGACGATCTCGGTCAGCAGGGTGCCTCCGCCGACGAGCGCCCCGAAGTCGAGCCCGAACAGCGACACGAAGGTGACGAGCGAGGTGCGCAGAGCGTGCCGAAACAGCACCGCGCCCTCGCCGAGCCCCTTCGCCCTGGCCGTGCGGATGAAGTCCTCGTGATAAGCTTCGATCAGGCTCGCGCGCAGCACGCGGCCATAGAGCCCGATGTAGAGGATCGCGAGCGTGATCCACGGGATGACCAGCGCCTTGAACCACCCCAGCGGGTCCTGCATCAGCGGCACGTAGCCGAGCGCCGGAACCCAGGAGAACAGCCAAGTGTCGTGATAACGGCTCTGGGTGACGAGGTTGGCGACCTCGCCGACCCAGAACACCGGCATCGAGATCCCGATCAGGCCGATGATCATCAACAATCGGTCGATCAGGCCGCCGCGTGTCAGGGCCGCCGCGATGCCGATCGCGATCGAGACCGTGACCCAGATGACGGCGGCGCCGACCAGCAGCGACAGGGTCACCGGCACGGCCTGGAGGATCGACGGGATGACCTTCTGGCCGCGGTTGACGAAGGAGGTGAGGTCGCCCGTGATGAACAGCCGCTTCATCAGGAGCAGGTACTGCACCCAGAGCGGCTGATCGAAGCCGAAATCGTGCCGCACGGCGGCCAGGACCTCCGGCGAGGCGTTTCGGCCGGCGATGCGCGCCGCGGGATCTGCCCCGGGCGTCGCGAAGAAGATCAGGAAGACCAGGATGGAGATGCCCGCCATCACGAAGAGCATGTCGCCGAGCCGCCGGATGAGGACCAACGTCATCGCGCTATTGCGCCCTCAGCTTGGCGCGGGGATCGAGCGCGTCGCGCACGCCGTCGCCGAGGACGTTCAGCGCCAGCACCGTGACCACGATCGCCACGCCGGGCGCGATGGCGACCAGCGGACGGGTGTAGAGCAGCGCCTGGCCGTCCTCGATGATCGTACCCCAGGAGGCCTGCGGGGACTGGACGCCGATCGACAGGAACGAGAGCGCGCTCTCGATGATCATGTTGAGCGCCATGGTGAGCGGCGCGAAGACGATCAGCGTCGTCACCACGTTGGGCAGGATGTCGACCGTCAGGATACGGCTGCTCGGCACGCCGAGCCCCTGCGCCGCCAAGACGAACTCGGTGCGTCTGAGCTGCAGGACTTGGCCGCGGATCGGCCGGGCCACGTAGGGCACGTAGACGATCGCTATGATGAGGATGGGCAGCATCAGGCTGTCCGAACCGATCGTGACCGGCCCGATCGCCAGCCCGTGTCCGATGGTGACGATCGAGAGCGAGATCGCCAGGAGAAAGACCGGAAAAGCCCACAGGATGTCGAGCAGGCGGGACAGCACGATGTCTGTCCAGCCGCCGAAGAAACCCGCCACGATGCCCAATACGGCTGCCAGGAAGAGGGTGATCACGGTGGCGCTCCCCGCGATGATGAGCGAGTTCTGGCCGCCGTAGAGCAGCCGCGCCATCACGTCCCGCCCTTGGGTATCGGCGCCGAGGAGGTAAGGCCCGCGCCACGTCGGGCCGATCGGGGTAGTTCCGAGGCCGAGCCCCTCCGTTTCGGCCTGCATGACGGCGACCTCCTGCCCGTCGATCGAGACCGTGCCGCTCACATTCGAGGAGAACGGGTCCGTGTGGGAGATCATCGCGGCGTAGAGGGGGGCCGACATCGTGGCGATGGCGATGAGCAGGATTGCCGTCAACGCCACCATTGCGGCGCCATCCCGGCGTAGCTTCAGGAAAGCGGTCGCCCAGGGACCGCGGCTCGCCTGCCGCGTGGGACGCGCCCCGGCCGTGGCCGGAACGCTCTCGGTCGCGAGGGTCAAAGGTCTGCTGCCCCTACTTCACCCAGGCCGCGGAAAACAGCATCTTGAACTGGTCGGTGTAGACGAAGTTGCCGAGTCGCTTCGATATCACGTCGACCTGCTTGGGCTGGAACAGGGCCACGGCGGGAGCAGCGTCGGTGACTTCCTTGTCGATCTTGGCCCACATCTTGTTCGCCGCCGCGTCGTCCGTGACGGCGGTCAGCATGGCTTGCTTCATCTCGGCGTCGACGGCCTTGTCGCACCAGCCCGCGATGTTGATGGACGAATCCGAACCGGGGTGGAACGAGTCGCAGCCGTACAGCACGTTGAGGAAGTCCGACGGTGCCGGATAGTCCTGGTACCATGTGCTCACACTGATCTGGACGTTATTGTTTGTGTTCTGGATATAAGTGAACTGGATGTTGCTCGACACGACCTTCAGGCTCGCGTCATAGCCGAGGTCTCGCAGAACGCCCTGCATGTAGGTGGCGAGCGATTTCTCGACCACCTTGTCGGTGCCGATCAGGGTGACCTTCTGGCCCTTGGTGCCGGATTCTTCGATGAGTTGCTTGGCCTTCGCCATGTCGGGCGCGGTCCACTTCGCGCCGGGGTTGACCGTGTAGGGGCAGTAGTCCTCGTGGCCCGCCATGCCGGTAGGAAGCTGCTGGCACAGCGGAACGCCGAGGTTGGCGCCGCCGTAGAGGCCCACGAGGGCCTTTCGGTCGACCGCGTAGGCCACGGCCTGTCGGGCTTTCAGATTGTTGAAGGGGGCTATGTTCACGTTCATGGGTGCGTAGAAGTAGGCCAGCAGCGGGTGGATATGGGTCTGCTTGGCGAACTTTGTCCCGATCTCGCCCAGGCGGTCGGTGGGCGGCGGATCGAAGGTCCAATCGGCTTGGTCGTTCTCCACCGCGGTCAGGCCCGCTTGGTCGTCGAGCCCGAAGTTGTAGTCTATCTCGTCCGCATAGCCGTCGGGCTGGGCGTCGACACTGAACTCCTTGAAGTAGGGGTTGCGGACCATCTTCATGCCGTGGTCTGGATCGTAGCTTTGGATCACGTAGGGCCCGGTCGCCACCGCCGGCGTGGTGCCGAGATCCTTCGGCGGCGTGTCGGCGGGCAGCACCACCGCGTGGGGCACGGAAAGCTTGTAGAAGAATTCGCTGTCGGGCTGGGTCAGGTGGAAGGTGACGGTTCGGGCCTTTACGTCCGCCACGACGCCGTCCTTCAACGTGCAGGTCGCGGCCTCCTTGAGGCAGGCGTCCGCGCCGACGATGCCGTTGTAGAAAGACCCTGCGGTCGGGCTCGACACCTTGAAGATGCGCTGGAACGAAGCCACCACGTCGGCGGGCGTGACATCCTTGCCATTGGAGAATTTCACGCCGTCACGGAGCTTGAACGTATAGGTCTTCCCGCCGTCCTCGGGTTGGGGCAGGGCCTCGGCCAGGTCGGGCACCACGGTGTTGCTATCCTTGCCCTCCACCTTCTTGAAGCTGAGAAGCCCGTCGTTGGTGATCACGAAGAACTGCCAGAACTCGGCCGTGTAGTTGATCTGCGGATCGATGGTGCCCTCGGATCCGTGGGCGTTGAGCTTGAGCACCCCACCGCGGTGCGCCGCCATGAGCTCGGCCCGGGTATCGGCCGCGAGGGCGCCGCTCGCGGCCGTGGCAGCGTAGCCCAGCGCCAGGGCGCTCGTCGTCAGCAGTTTGCTCAAACGCATGGTTGTCCCTCGGCAGGCTTCGGCGATGGCAAATGAGCCGCATCGCTGCTCAAATCTCAATCATTCTGCCGCAGAAACCCCCCGACCAGGTCCATGCAGGCGCGGCGCTCCTCGACATGTGGCATGTGGGACGAGTCCGGAAAGACCGTCCAACGCACGTCGGGGATGAGGTCGGCGAACGGCTGGACCGTGGCGGGTGTGGCTTCGTCATGGCGCCCCGAGAGCAGCAAGGTCGGTGCCAAGACGCGCGGGAGACGGTCGATCACGGACCAGTCGCGCAACGTCCCGACGACGTGGAACTCGTTCGGCCCGTTCATCGTGCCGTAGACGGTCGGGTCTGCCGCCAGGGCGGCGAAGGTGCGGGTGACCTCGTCGGGCCAGGGATCGAGGCGGCACACGTGCCGCCTGTAGAACACCTGGGTGGCCGCCTCGTATCCAGGGTGAGCCGTCGTGCCGGCGACCTCGTGCCGCAGCAGGGCGTCCTGCACGTCGGCCGGAAGCGCGAGCCGCAGCCGGTTCGCCTCCGCGACCCAGAGCGCCATCGAGGCGGGGCTGTCGGCGATCACCAGGGCTCCGAGGCCGGGCGGTCGGCGGACCGCATGTTCGGCGCCCAGCATGCCGCCCCAGGACTGGCCGACGAGGTGGTAGCGGCCGGCGATGCCGAGGTGGAGCAGGAGGCTGTCGAGTTCGGCCAGGAACAGGTCGACGGTCCAGAAGTCCGCACCGCGGTCGGGCAGGTGGGTCGAGCGCCCATTGCCGATCTGGTCGTAATGGACGACGGCGCGTCCGTCCTCCGCCAGGTCCTTGAAGCTGTCGACGTAGTCGTGGGTGCAGCCCGGCCCGCCGTGCACCACGACGACGGGCGCCCGCGCCGCCCCGATGTCCCCCGTGACGCGGTACCAGGTCTCGTGGCCGCGGAACGGCGCCATGCCCTCGACGATCTGCATCGGATGTTCTCCCTTGGAGCCGTCGCATCGCTGCCGCGGTGGCTCTCCGCCAAGCTGCTGCCTCATTCCTGTCGTCCCGAGGCGCACCGATCGTCCCAGTCGCCGCCCTCGTTCAGAGGCGCCGGAGGATCTCCGTGTCGCCGGACGACTTGTCGGTCGCCCAGGGACCCTCACCCCCGGCCCCTCTCCACAAGGGAGAGGGGAGCCGCGCCGAGATTTTCAGAGTCCGACATCTGGGTTCGAGACGGAAGGCGGCCCGACGACACCACCTGAGGTGCGGTGGCCGCGGAGCCGCACCGCACTCACGACCCGGATGTCAGATCCCCGACGGGTTGGTCGAGAACCTGCGCGGTGCCGCGCCGATGACGGTGGCGCTGCCGCCCGCCACCTGGAACACCGCGAGGCCGCGTTCGCTCGGGCCATCGGGGCGGAAGCGGAAGAGGCCGTCGGCGCCGTTGAAGCCGGACGTGTTGGTCAGCGCGTCGGTCGAGAAATGCGGCGCCGCGGCATGGGCCAGGGCGGCCGCCACCGACACGGCGTCGTAGGAGAGCGTCGCCACGCGGACCGGATCGGCGCCGAACTTCGCCCGGTAGCGCTGGGCGAAGCCCGTGAAGCCCGCCGTCTCGGTGGCGGCGAACCAGGCCCCCTGGAGCGCCGGCAGCTTCAGCACCGCGGGATCGCCCCACAGGTTCGAGCCGAGGATCTGCACCTTGCCGCCGTCGATCCCGTTCGCCGTCAGGGCCGCCGTCACGGCCGGCATGTCGTCGGGCGCGTCGGGGATGACCAGCGCGTCGATGCGGGGCAGGGCGGCGGCCATCCGGGCCACGGCCTCGCCGGGGGCCGCAGGCTTGTAGCGCTCGATGGCCTCGACCCTCACGCCGAGCCGCGCCGCCGCCGACTGGATCTCCGCCAGCGCCACGTTGCCGTAGTCGTTGTCGGGCACGAGTGCCCCGAAGCTGCGCTTCCCGTGGGATGCCGCATACTCGACCTCGCGGTCGACATAGCCCTCGATCAGGAAGGACAGGAGATAGACCCCGCGCGACGCCGAGGCTGAGTCGGTCGAGAAGCCGATGATGGGCCGATCGGCCGCCTTGGCGACCTTGGCGGCTTCCCGCAGGTCGACGGCCGTGACGGGCCCGAGGATCAGTTCGGCGCCTTCCGTCACCGCCTCCTGGGCGGCGTCGCGCGCGCCGTCCGGCGTCGAGCGGTCGTCCTTGACGATGATCTGCAGGTCGGTGGTGCCGGCCTCCGCGTAGGCGAGTTCGGCGGCGTTGCGCAGCGACCGGCCGAGGTTCGAGGCACCGCCGTTCTGGGTGAGCGGCAGGATCAGCGCCACCTTGACGGGGCCGGTGCCGATGGCGCCCGGCTGGGCGGCACCGGCCAGCGGGCGGGACTGGACCGGCGTCGTCGGGGCCGACAGGGGAGGGGGTGCCGCGGCGATGCGGGGCCGGTCGCCGCCGAACTGGCCGCAGGCCGAGAGCAGGGACGCCAGGAGCGACACCGCGGCGAGGGCGGTCGCGGGAGCTCCGATGGATCGTGCCGACACCAAACCGCATCTCCCCGGACCGCCGCGCGAGGCCTGGGGCACCGCGCGAGTTGCAAAGGTACCACCTCGCGGCGCGGGAGGCCACCACGCCCGCCTTGCCAGGCCGCCGGGGCCGGGCCACACAGGCGCATGACGTTCCCCGACAGCGACGACCCGCGAGGCCCGGCCGGCGACCGCCGCCGCGACCGCGGGTTCACGGCGCTGGGGGCACGCGTGTCGCCCCCGCCCCTCGCGGCCGGCCTCCACGTCGTGGCGACGCCCATCGGCAACCTCGGCGACATCACCCTGCGCGCCCTCGCGGTGCTGGCCGGGGCCGATGCCGTGCTGGCCGAGGACACGCGGGTGTCGCGCGTCCTGCTCGGGCACTATGGGATCGACACGCCGCTCGTGCCCTACCACGAGCACAACGCGGCGGCGATGCGCCCCCAGGTGCTGGCCCGGCTCGCCCGCGGGGAGGCGCTGGCGTTGATCTCCGACGCCGGCACGCCGCTGGTCTCCGACCCCGGCTACAAGCTGGTGCTCGACGTCGTCGCGGCCGAAGCCGGCGTCACGGTCGTCCCCGGCGCCTCCGCCGTGATGGCGGCGCTGGTGCTGGGCGGCCTGCCGACCGACCGGTTCTTCTTCGAGGGGTTCCTGCCCGAGAAGGGCGGCGCGCGGCGGACCCGGCTCGCCGACCTCGCCGCCGTGCCGGGCACGCTGGTGTTCTTCGAGTCGGCGCGCCGCCTCGCCGATTGTCTCGCCGACGTCGCGGCGGTGCTCGGGCCCCGTCCGGCGGCGGTGGCGCGCGAACTCACCAAGAAGTTCGAGGAGGTGCGCCGCGGTACCGCGGCCGAACTCGCCGCCCATTACGACGCCGACGGGCCGCCGCGCGGCGAATGCGTGGTGCTGGTGGCGCGGCCCGAGGCCGGGCCGGCGATCGGCGCCGCCGACCTCGACGCCCGGCTCGGCGCGGCGCTCGACACGCTCTCGGTCAAGGACGCCGCCGCCGTGGTGGCGGGCGAGACCGGCCTGCCGCGCCGCGAGGTCTACGGCCGCGCCGTCGCCCTGGCGGCCGCGCGGCGGGACCGGGCATGAACGGCGGCGGCTCGAGTCGCCGCGAACCCGCCGCACGCCGCCGCGCCCTCCGGGCGGGGCGCCGGGCCGAATGGGCCGCGGCGGCGCTGCTGACGCTGAAGGGATACCGCATCGTCGCGCGCGGCTTCACGGTGGCGGGCGGCGAGATTGACATCGTGGCATGCCGGGGCGAGACCGTCGCGTTCGTCGAGGTGAAGGCCCGGGCGGATGCCGAAGCCGCCCTGGCGGCGGTCGACCCCACCAAGCGCCGCCGTGTCGCCAAGGCGGCCGCCGTCTGGCTCGCCCGCAACGCCTGGGCGTCCGCGTCGAGTTTTCGGGGCGACGCCGTCCTGGTCGTGCCCTGGCGCTGGCCCCGCCACGTCGTCGACGCCTTCCCGGTCCCGATCGGCTGAGCCGGCGATGGCCCGCGGGCGGCGTCAGAAGGCCAGGCGGGCGCCGACGATCGCCAGCGTGCCGGCCAGGATGGGCCGGAGCACGGCGTCGGGCACGCGCGAGGCGACCTGGCTGCCGATGGCGATGCCGGGCAGCGAACCGACCAGAAGCGACCCCAGCAGCGCCCAGTCGACCGAGCCGACATACCAGTGGCCGGCCCCGGCCAGGAGGGTCAGCGGCACCGCATGTGCGATGTCGGAGCCCACGATCCGCACCGTCGGCATGCGCGGGTAGAGCACCAGCAGCACCGTGACGCCGATGGCGCCGGCGCCGACCGAGGTCAGCGACACCATCACGCCGAGCACCAGGCCCAGCAGCACGGTCAGGCCGGCGGTCTGCCGGTCGGTGAGACGCTCGCTGAGCCGCGCCAGCCGCGCCAGCAGCCAGGTGCGGGCGATCAGCGTCACCGCCGTGAGGATGAGGGCGAAGCCCAGGACGGTGTTGATGGTGGCGGCCGTGCGGGCGCTCCCGGTGTCGATGGTGGACAGCGCCAGGAGCGTCGCGGCGGTGCCGGGCAGGCTCCCGGCCGCGAGGCGCCCGACGATGCGCCAGTCGATGGTCCGGTTCAGGCCGTGCACCAGCGTGCCGCCGCCCTTCGTCAGGCCGGCGTAGAGCAGGTCCGTGCCGACCGCCGTCGAGGGATGGAAGCCGAAGAGGAGCACCAGCAGCGGCGTCATCAGCGAACCGCCGCCGACGCCGGTGAACCCGACCAGCATGCCGACGGCGAAGCCGGACGCCGAGTAGAGCCAGTTGATGGAGTGGATCCAGGTCATGCGCGGCCCCGATGTCGTACCGTTAGGACGCCACGGACGCCCAGAGACGCACCGCGACGGATCAATGCCGTCCACTCCGGCGGGTTCCCATCGAGGATCACCGCTAAAGTATATCAATTCACTAGCTGAACAGCGTCGTCGGCGCAACGCCGCGGCGGGGTTCGGCGGCAAGGACCGGGTGGCGGGGCGGCCGGCGACCCCGTAGACCGCACGGGAGAACGCCGCCGATCTGCCCTCCGGCACGCCGCGGGACGGCGGCGAGGGCGCATGGACGGATCCGACGCGACGCTCCGCATGGGGCCGGCCGAATGGGGCCAGCTTTTGGCCCTGGCGCTGCTCTGGGCCGGTTCGTTCTTCTTCTACAAGGTCCTCGTCACGGCGCTGCCGCCCTTCACCATCGTGTTCGGCCGCGTGCTCATCGCCGCCGTGCTCCTCGACCTCGCGATCCTGCTGCGCGGCGGCCGGCTCCCGCGCGTCGCCCGGCTCTGGGCGAGCTTCGCCGTCATGGGCCTCATCAACAACCTCGTCCCGTTCTCGCTCATCGTGCTGGGCGAGACGCGCATCTCGAGCGGGCTCGCCTCGATCCTCAACGCCACGACGCCGATGTTCACCGTTCTGGCGGCCCAGGCCTTCACGGCCGACGAGAAGCTCGACGCCGCCAAGGTCGCCGGGCTGGCGCTAGGCTTCGTCGGCGTGGCGCTGCTGGTCGGGCCGGCCGCGCTGTCGGGCCTCGCCGGCGGCGACGCCTGGGGCGAGGTCGCGGTCCTGGGCGCCGCCCTGTCCTACGGTCTCGCCGGGGTGTTCGGACGCCGCTTCCGCGGCCTGCCGCCCCTCACGGTCGCGTCCGCCCAGCTCTCGGCCAGCGCCGTCCTGACCCTGCCGCTCTGCCTCGCCGTCGACCGTCCCTGGACGCTGCCGGCGCCCGGCATCGCCGTCTGGGCGGCGCTGCTCGCGCTCGCGGTCGTCAGCACCGCCCTCGCCTACGTGCTGTTCTTCCGGATCCTGGCGCGGGCCGGCGCCACCAACGTGTCGCTGGTGACGCTGCTGGTGCCGGTGGGGGCGGTGCTGCTCGGCGCAGCAGCGCTCGACGAGCGCCTCGCCCCCTCGGCCTGGGCCGGGATGGCCCTGATCGGGATGGGGCTCGCCTGCCTCGACGGCCGCATGCTCGCGCGGCTTCGCCGCCGCCCGCGGCCGGCTTGACACGACGAGTCCGCAACCCCGAAGCTCGCCGGCGCCATCCACCACGGGAACGGTCGCCCGTGCGGCCCCGGAAAGGATCCCCATGTCGATCTCGGAAGCCCGCGTCGCCACCGCCCAAGGCAGCCGCTACCTGCAGCAGCTCTGCAAACACTGGTCGCACAAGTTCACCGTCGACTTCACGGCCGAGCGCGGCACCATCGATTTCGGGGACGGCCGCGCCTGCGCGCTCTCCGCCACCGGCGACCTCCTCGTGCTACGCGCCACGGTGCCGGACGACGCCGACGCCGCCCGGTTCGAGGGCGTCATCGCCGACCACGTGAAGCGCTTCGCCTTCCGCGAGGAACTGGCCTTCGACTGGCATCCGCTGGCCGCCTGAACGGCGGCGGCACCTCGCGGGAGACGGACCATGCCGGACGAGACCCACCCCACCGTGCTCGTCTTCGACGTCAACGAGACCCTGCTCGACATCGGCACGCTCGAACCGCTGTTCCTGCGCCTCTTCGGCGACGGCGACACGCTGCGCGAATGGTTCGCCCAACTGGTGCTCTATTCGCAAGCCGTCACCTCCGCCGGGCGCTACGTGCCCTTCGGCCAGATCGGCGCCGGGACGTTTCGGATGATCGGCGAGACCCGCGGCGTGACGGTCGGCGACGGCGACGTGGCCGAGCTCGAGGCGCGCACGCTCGGCATGCCGGCGCTGCCCGACGTCCTCCCGGCGCTGGAGCGCCTGCGCGCCGCGGGGTTTCGGCTCGTGACGCTGACCAACTCGGCCCCACACCCGGGGGCCAGCCCGGTCGAGCGGACCGGCATCGGCGGCCTCGTCGAGCGGCAGTTCAGCGTCGACGCGGTGCGGCGCTTCAAGCCCGCCCCGGAGACGTACCGGCAGGTGTCGGACGCCCTCGGGCTGCCGCCCGCGGCCTTCTGCCTGGTGGCGGCCCACGCCTGGGACACGCTCGGCGCCCAGGCCCTCGGCTGGGCCGGCGCGCTCGTGGCGCGCCCCGGCAACGCCGTCCTGTCCGTGCCGGGCCTGCCGCATCCCGACGTCGTGGCGCCCGACCTCGATGCGCTCGCCGCCGAGATGATCCGCCGCTGGCGGTGACGGGTTCAGCCGCGGCGGCGGGCCGTGACTTCGATCTCGATCTTCATGCGCGGGTCGGCGAGGCCGGCCACGATCATCGTGGCGGCGGGCGGTGCCGCGCCGAAACGGGCCCGCAGGGTCGGCCAGCAGGGCGCGAAGTCCTCCGCCTTCGGCACGATGTAGCGGACCCGCACGGCGTCGCCGAGGGTGAAGCCCGCGTCGGCCATCGCGGCCGCGATGTTGTCGAGCGTCCGCTCGCACTGGGCGACGACGTCGTCGGCGATCGTCCCCGCCGCGTAGTCGAAGCCCGTCGTGCCCGACACGAAGATCCAGTCGCCGTCGACGACCGCGCGGCTGTAGCCGATGTCGGCTTCGGACCGCGATCCCGAGGAGATGTGCCGTCGTTCCATCATGCAGGTCTCCCGTTCGACGCAGAGGGCGGGCCGCGTGTCGGCCGGTCGATCGCCATCGTCAACGAATGTTGAAAGCAACGTTTCGGTGATGACGTGCTTTGCCTCTGGCTTAACCTTGCCGAAATCCGCTCATCTGGTGTTCATCTTCCGGAAATCGCCGGTCTTCACTTTGGCGTCAACAGAAGGACGCGACATTATGGACTTCGATCATGCAGGCTCGGCGGTCACCGACGACGGCTCGCGCCGGGACGGGGCCTCGCTGCACCGCCACCTCTTCGGCGAAGGCTCGATCGACCGCGTCGAGGCCGAGGCTCTGTTCGACCTCGAGCGCGCCGCGCTCAGCCGCTGCGACGCCTGGACCACCTTCTTCATCCAGGCCGTGACCGATCACGTCGTCTGGGGCGCGCGACCGACGGGGCGGCTCGACGAGGCCCAGGCCGACTGGCTGATCGCCCAGGTCGACAGGACGCGGACGCCGGCGAGCTTCGCCATCCTGGTCGACGTGCTCGACGAGGCCCAGTCCGTTCCGCCGTGGTTCGAAGGCGCCGTCCGCGCCAGGGCGGTCGCCGGCTGGCCGGGCGTGTCGCTCGGCGAGGCTGGCTCGCGCAGCGAGGCGGGCTCGCGCGCGATGCTGGCGGCCGCCTGAACGCCTGCCCGCGCTGCGCTCCGTCTCAGCGGCTCAGCACGAAGGCCAGGATGATGAAGATGACGATCACGAGCGCCATTCCGCCGATCAGCACGTAGCGCACGCCGAGGCCGGACTTGCCGGCGCTGGCCTCCGTCTTGTCGAGGCGGGTCGGACGTTCGCTCATCGGTTCAGCTCTCCCATCAGTCGGGCAACGGCAGGCCGCCCCGCAAGTTCCGCCGCGGCCGACGCCGTGGGGCCGAACACGTCCTCGAACGCCGCCCGCAAGAACCCGTCGAACTCCGCCAGGGTGACGGGGTGGCCGAGGTCGACGAGGCTGGTCACGCCGTAGTGCGACTCGGCGACGCCGCAGGGCACGATCCCGTCGAAGTGAGCGAGGTCCGGCTCGACGTTGATCGAGACGCCGTGGAAGCTGACCCAGCGCCTCAACCGGATGCCGACGGCGGCGATCTTGTCCTCCGCCGGCGCGGAGCCGAGGCCCGCCGGCTTGTCGGGCCGCGCCACCCAGACGCCGACGCGGTCCTCCCGCCGTTCCCCCTTCACGTTCAGCCGTGCCAGCGTTCCGATCACCCAGGCTTCGAGCGCCGCCACGAAGGCGCGCACGTCGGGCCTGCGGCGGTTCAGGTCGAGCATGGCATAGGCCACACGCTGGCCCGGCCCGTGATAGGTGTATTGGCCGCCGCGCCCCGTGGCGTGGACGGGAAAGCGCGGCGCCCTGAGGTCGCCGTCCCGCGCCGACGTGCCGGCCGTGTAGAGCGGCGGGTGCTCGACGAGCCAGACGCGCTCGGCCGCCTCCCCCGCGATGATGCGCGCCACATGGGCCTCCATCCCGGCGACGGCCGCCTCGTAGGGCACGAGGCCCTCGGCCACGTGCCACTCGACCAGCGGGCTGCCCGGGGCGGCGCGGAACCCGGCGCCGTCCGTGCGGCGGCCGGTGGAGGGTGGGTGAGGGGGGCTGGCGATCATGGCTGGCGCAGAGGCGGAACCACCTATCATATCGCTATGACGGGCGCGCGGGAACTCCCGACAAGAGGCTTGCCAGCCCGGGTCCGGTTTGTTAGTGGACGGGCTCGCCGAACCGGGCTCGACCCGGAGCGACAAGGTCGCGGCCATGGCGGAATTGGTAGACGCGCTAGCTTGAGGTGCTAGTTGGGAAACTAGTGGAGGTTCGAGTCCTCTTGGCCGCACCAATTCTTTTTGAGCATCGTTGATTACGCCGATTAGTCAGCTTTGTCGTTCGCGACTTTCCTGAGCTACGGAGACAGGATCGCGGTCTGTTTCGGCGGCGCCATCTCGTCCATCGCTTCGAGCGTCACGTTCGTCCGGCTTGCCGTCCTGGATCCGAGCGAGGCGACCCCGCTCCCATGTCGGCCGGAGCATTCTCCCACTGTCTGGCAGATCCAACGTGCTCCCTCGACGAGCTCGGTGTCAGTCAGGCGATCCTTGCGACACGACAGTTTGACCGTCGATGCGTTCAGGTCGACGTCGCCATCAGGCTCCGAAGTCCGTCCCTGAGCCCGTCCAGACGGGTCAGCGGTGCGCCGACCACTTGCCGCGAGGCCTCGGCCTGTTCGATCACCATCCGTTCCAGCAACCCGTGCCGGTAGCGGTTGACCGTCACCATGTCCTCGATCTCCTCGCAGGGCCGCAGCCAAGCATAGAACTCGGTGTGGGTCGCCGGTTCCACCCGCTCGACGGCGAGGTTCAGCAACCCCAGCGCCCTCAGTTCGAGGACCATCAGTTCGAAGCTGGAGGGCGTGAAGGTCCACGCGTGGGCGTCCACGTAGTCGTCCCGCTCTCCCAGGGTCAGTGCGCCCAGGCCGCCCTCGATCCCGAGCGCCAGAACGATGGGGCTCTGCTCCTCGATCGACCAGCCCGGGCTGCCGTTCCGGTGTGCGTGGTACATCAGATGGTCGAAATGCGTCTTGGCCGTGTGCCGGGAGCGCTTCTCTCGGAAGGCCACCACCGCGTCCCCCGTCGTGCTGATCGGCCGGAAGAAGTCGAAGCACTTGCGCTTGTCCGGGATCGCCAGGACGACGACGCCCTCGTCCTTCAGCAGCGTCCGCCCGGACCTCAGGAAGGCCACGACATCCGTGGTGTGCTCGATGACGTGGCTGGCGATGAAGGCGTCGTATGTCCCCCAGGACGCCTCCCCGGCCAGGTCTTCGAGGGAACCGCCGTGCCAGACCAGGTCCACCTCCTCGATGACGTCGGGGTCGACCGCCGGATCGGAGCGGTATTTGTGGATAAGCCCTTCGCGGGTCTCGTGGTCCACCACCGTGACGTTCCACCCGTCCCGCTTGGGGGCCAGCGGGTTGAGGCTCGGGCCGATCTCGATCAGCTTGGCCGTCTTGTCCAACCCGGTCAGCAGATGACGTGCTCGATCGTTCATCTGGCCCACCCCGGCTCACTGCGGCATCGAAGACTAAGCAGGCTTGCACCGGATTGCCAACGTCTCGCCTCGAGATCATACGCCGTGCCGCTTGCGGCGTCTGCGAGCCTGACGGGCGTCTCTGCATCACCGATCACTCGGCTGCGCGCTCGAGCAGGACGACCAATCGGGCCATCATGTAGTAGCGCGCCACGGCTTCGTGCCGGTGGTCGCCTCCGGGTGCCGCCGCGACCGCCCTCTTGGCGTGATCGATGGCCTCCCGCTCCGACACCGCGAGCGTGTCCGGCAGGGTGTTCAACAGCGCCAGGACCGCCACGATGTCGAGCGCCTCCGCACGCAACAGGTCGCGTGCCCGTCTCAGCCGCTCCGCCGCATCCCCCATCCCGTTCCCACCTCGCGCCGAGGGCGAACCCCGCCGATCGAGGCGCGCCAGGGCGGTGTGATGAACGACGACCACCCGGCCGTCGTTCGATCGCACGAAGTTCTACACGGGGTGGTGTCGAAGGACAGCCTATTCGAGTCATGGCAGGTTGCATTTTCTGCACCCCCGACCACCTCTGCGGCCGAGCCCGCCGTGCGTTGACCCGGATCAGCGGTCGAGCGCGCGCAGCGGCGGACGCTCCCGATAGGGATCGGCGGCACCGCCCGGACGGGCGAAGACCTCGCCGTCGTCCTTGCCCGTGAAGAAGGACGTCAGGCACCCGCCGTCGCGGAAGTAGGGCGTCGGACCGCAGGCGTTCGTCGTGCTGCCCCAGGCGCCGGCCTGCGAATTATGGGCCGTCGCGGCCGGAGACGGGGCTGCGGACGACATCAGCGGGACGGCCGCCAGGGCCGTGACGGTCAGCATCTTCGATAGGCGCATGGGGATCGGTCCTCGATTGATGGTGTGGAACGCGCGAGAGCCGCGCTGGTGCCTCGCGACTCCCCGGCACCTCCGATCAGACGCGTTCGACCCGGTAGCGCATCCACATCACCCCGCCGTCGCGCGGCTGTGACGAGACGAGGCTCAGCCGCGGCCGCCCCGTCGCGGCGTCGTCGTGGTCGAACAGCGCTGCACCGCCCGCGAGCCCATCGACCGCGGGGGCGAGCAGGAGCGACAGTTCGTCCACCATCCCGGCGGCGAGCAGGGACCCGTTGATGCGGCCCCCGCCCTCGACGAGCAGCCGCCTGATGCCGAACTCGCGGTGGAGGGTCTCCAGCACGCGGCCGAAGTCGATCGCGTCGCCGCCGCCGAACACGTAGGAGACCCCGTCCCGCCGGAGACCCGCGAGATGGGCGTTGGACACCCGCTCCGACAGCACCACGACGAGGTGGTCGGCCTCGATAGCGTCGCGGCCCCAGCAGAGCTTGCCCGAGGCGTCGAGCGCCACCGCGTAGCCCGGCGCGTCGCGCCTGGCGATGTGGTCGGTCCGGGGCAGGGCCTCGTCGGTCGCCGGGTAGAGCTCGCCGCGCGCGTAGCCGCTCATCGTCACCCGGCCGCACATCCAGGCGTCGCCGGCGAGGAGGTCGTGCACTTTCTCGTATTCGCCGCGGCCCTCGAAGGGGCTCCAGCGGCTCGTCACGATGCGGCCGTCGACCGACGTGATCATGTGGACGATGACGTGGGGCTTCATGCGATGCGTCCGGTCTGCCGGTCCCCGCCCATTCGGGCGCGTGACGTCACAGCGGCTTTCGGAACTTCAGGACGAAATTGTCGGGCTCGCCCACCGCCGCATAGCGGTCGTGGTCCTGGGCGCCGAGCGCGAAGGTCGGGCCGAGCGTGGTGACGCCGTGGGGCCAGTCGGCGGTGTCCTTCGAGTTGGCCTGGAGTTCCGAGGAGGCCACGACGTCGAACCCGGCCAGTTGCGCCAGCCCCTTGGCGTAGTCCTCGCGCACGTAGCCGTCGGCGGCGTGGATGTCCTGTTCGCCGGCGCGGTTGCCGCGATGGTCCTCCACCGCCAGGATGCCGCCGGGCTTCAGCGCCCTGTAGCAGGCGACCAGGGCCTCCTCGGCGAAGCCCTGCTTCATCCAGAGGTGCAGGTCGCGGAAGCTCAGGATCATGTCGACGGAGTTCGGGGCGGCGATGTTTTCGGTGCCGGGGCCGAGGGTGGCGAGGCTCACGCCGGCGAAGAGGTCGGGATCCTCGGCGAGGCGGTGCTCGAAATAGGCGGCCCGCTTCAGGGCGGCCTCGTGGTCCGGGTTCCCGGCCGGCTCCGTCTCCAGCGCCGCCACGTAGCTCCCGCCGCCCTCGCGCAGGTAGGGCGCCAGAATCTCGGTCCAGTAGCCGCCGGCCGGCCACAGCTCGACCACCGTCATGCCGGACGTCAGCCCGAAGAACGTCAGTTCGTCGACCGGATGCCGGGCGGCGTCGCGGGCCAGCAGGCGCGGGTTGCGGCTCGGGCCGTCGACGGCGGCCTGGAGGGCGGGATCGGGTGGGGCGGGTGCGTCCTGCGCCCGACAGGCCCCCGTCGCGGCGATGACGGCGGCGAGGGCGACGGCCGCGCGGAGGGGAGGCGCCATGCGACAGGTCACGCTCGGGCGAAACGGTCGGTGTTCAGGCGCCACACCGTCAGGTTCAGCGCACCCGCGATCGTCACCCAGAGCAGGTAGGGGGCGAGCAGCCAGGCGGCGGCGGCGCTGATCGGCGCGAAGCCCAGGATGGTGACGGCGATGGACAGCCACAACAGCAGCAGTTCGACGAAGGCGAGGTCCGGGCGGCGGAGGCCGAAGAAGATCGCCGACCAGCCGGCGTTGAGCAGCAGCTGCGCGCCATAGGCCAGGAACGGCAGGGCGGCGAGGCCGGCCTCGCGCCAGGCGAGCCAGCCCGACACCGCGATCATGACGTAGAGCGGCGTCCAGACGACGGGGAAGACCCAGGGCTTGGGCGTCCAGCCCGGCTTGCGCAGGGTCCGGTACCAATCGTCGGGCTTGAAGGCGGCGCCGCTCGACGCCGCCGCGAACGCCGCCGCGGCGAAACCCGCAAGGGCCAGTCCCGAACTCATCTCCATGCCGACATCCTCCGCGGTCCAGCGCGTCATCGCACGATCAATAGCACGATCGTGGCGCCGAGGCAGAGCACCGGGATCGCCATCTGGGCCGGGCGAAGACGGGCGAAGTAGAGCGGCGCCTCGAGCTTGCGCGCCGCGATGGGGTCGAAGATCTCCAGGCTGAGGTAGCCGAGCAGCAGCAGCACGGCCGACCAGACCGGCAGGGCGACGGCGGTGAGCACGATGGCGGCAAAGCCCAGGCAGAAGAGCCACAGCATCGTGACGATCTGCCCCGCCGTGACGCCGCCCGGCGTGCGGAACGACACGCCGCGCCGCACGCCCGACAGGAACGTCAGGATGGCGCAGCCCCAGAACAGCGTGATGGCCAGTGCCGCGCCGCGCCAGGGCTCGGCGGCCAGCCAGAACACCGCCAGGCCGGCGACGAAGGGCGCCATGGCGATGTAGCCGAAGAAGATCCCGAGCCAGGGCGTCTCGGCCGGCTCGGTGAGGGTGAAGGTCGCTGAGGCGGGGGTCCGATCGATCATGGCTCGGGAACGCGCGGCGGCAGACGATGTTGCCCGGCGTCTGCTCAGTTTCCGAGCTGAAAGCGGCAGGATGGCGTGGGCCAACCCACGCCACCCTGCTTAGCCGGGGACGCGATAGCCCGCCGCCTCCGCGGCGGCGGCCCAGCGCAGCGTCGGGGCGAAGCCGTCCCGCGTCACCGGTTCGAAGCCGCGGACGCGGAGGGCGTCGCCGAGGGGGGCGAACCAGGGCCGGTCCGCCGCCGCCGCGAAGGCCAGCCGGAGCGCCGCCACCACCTCGGCCGGGAGGCCCGGGGCCGCCACCAGCGCCGGCAACGGGGCGAGATCCGTCACGGCGACGACCCGCACGGCCTCGGCCAGGTCGGGCCGGTGGCGCTGCATCAGGATGTGCCAGTAGGCGTCGAGCGGCCCGACGTCGATCCGGCCGTCGATCACGGCGTCGACGACGCCCCGCGGGGTCAGGAGCTCGCCGACGCTTCGACGGTAGAGCGCCGCTCCGTCGGGCCGGCGGAGCGCCAGGAGGTGGTGGCGCGGCGCGTTGAAGCCCGAGTGGGAATGCTCCACCGTCCAGCCGATCGTGCCGCCGAACGTGTCGGCGAGCGTCTCGAAGCGGCTGTCCGCCAGCACGATGAAGTCCGACCGGTAGAGCGCCCGCCCGCCGGCCCAGGGCGCGTCCGGGATCGGCGACGCCAGGGGCTCGACGTCGGCGAGGCCGAGCGCGATGGGGAAGCCGCACATCATGACGGCGCCGAGGTCGGGGCGCCGCCACAGGGCGTCGAGCGGTTGGGGCGCCGGGTAGGGCGCGTAGTCGAGCGCCACGCCGGCGTCCCCGGCGACGTGGCCGAGCAGCGCGGCCCAGGCCGCCTCGGCCCCGGCCGTCACGGCATACATGCGGGCGTTGGCGATGAACGGCATGGCGCGAGTCCGGAGGGCGACGGGCGAGCCTACCGAAGGCGGGTGAAGCCCGAAAGGGTTTGGGCCGCGCCCGTCCTGTTCTATAGGCGGGGCGCGCCGCCGTGACCCTGCTCGGGTCATGCGGTCGCCGATCTCTCGCACGCGGGTCTGCCGACAGGCCTCGGCCGAAGCCCGCTCCGACGGCCGCCCGACAGACCCTGGGGAACTCACCACCATGCACCATGCCGCCGGCGCCTCGGCCTTCCTCGCGTGCCTCGCCCTGTGCGGCCCCGCCGCGGCCCAGGGCGCCAAGCCGGCGGCCCCGCCCGCGCCGGTCACGGCCGATCCCTCCGTCACGACCGCCACCTATGGCGACTGGACGGCGCGTTGCGAGAAGGGGGCGGGCGACAAGGCCCCGCGCATCTGCGAGGCGGTGCAGACCGTGCAACTGCCCAACCAGCAGGTGGCGGTGGCGCAGATCGCCTTCGGCCACGCGACGAGCGCCGATCCGCTGAAGCTCGTCGTGGTGCTGCCCGTCGACGTGTGGTTCCCGAGCAGCGTGAGGGTCTCGGCGAGCGATCGCGATCCCGGCACGGAACTCACGTGGCGTCGCTGCCTGCCGGTCGGCTGCTTCGCCGAGAGCGCGGCCTCGGACGAGGCCGCGCGGCGCTGGCGCGGGGAGAGCGGGCAGGGCCACATCGCCTACAAGAACGGGCTGGACCGGGACGTCTCGGTGCCGGTCTCGTTCCGCGGGCTCGCGCAGGCGCTCGACGCCCTGGCGAAACAATAGGCCGCGCTCCACCGGGCCAGGTGTCCGGCGTGCCGACGACGGAAGCATCGAGATCGTGGACTTCAGGCGAAGGCGGCGAGGAAGAGCGCCGCGCCGGCGCCGAGGCTGAGGACCATCCGCAGGCGGCCGAACCATGCCGGAGCGAGCCCGCGCGACACGAGATTGCGATCGATGGGGCCGAGCACGAGGATCCCGAGGCCGAGCGATGCGTACCGCCACGGGTCGGGCAGGAAGAGCGCGCCCCAGCCGAAGAGCTGCGGCGTGACGCCGAAGACGTAGTCGGTGGCCACGATCCTCCGATCGGGAGCGCGCAGGACCGCGCCCCAGCGGATCCCGCCGAGAAACGACAGGATGGTGGCGGCGTAGGCGGCGAGCATGCCGTCGACCGCGCCGGGCGGAACCGCATGAGGCCAGCCCGACACTTTGGCGATGGCCAGGGCCCAGAACGGGATGAGCCCGCTCAGGCCGAGTCCGTAGGGCAGGGCGTGACCTTTCTCGGCCGGCCCCGTCGCGACGCTCACTTCTTCCTCGGCGCCAGGATCGACAGGGCCAGGTCGAACAGCGCGCCGCTGGCCGCCGTGGCGGCCGCGATGGGCGAGTTCGGGTCGAGCGTGGCCCGCGTGTAGAGGCTGCGGCGGCCGCGGTCCCCGGCGTCGTGCGTCGGCCGCTGCTCGGATGGGGCACGCAGGTTGCCGGCGTGCCCCTCTTCGGGGTCGCCGAGCTGGGCCTCCTCGCCGAAGCGGGCGCCGATCTTGTCGGCGAGATGGGGTGCCGCCTGGGCGAAGAGCGACATCAGGCGGCCCGCGCCGCCGACATAGATGTCCCGCTGCGGATGTTCTGCTGCGTAGAGGATCGAATGGGCGACCTCGTCCGGCGCGTAATGAGGCGCCGGCAGCCTGGCCTCGCGGCCCGTCGTGTTCGTCAGGTTGGCGATGATCGGCGTCGCGATGGCGGCCGGCTTCACCAACGTGACCGACACCGGGGCGTCCTCGCTCTCGAGCTCGATCCGCAGCGTGT
The DNA here is from genome assembly GCA_965214345.1 of Lichenihabitans sp. Classification (GTDB taxonomy): domain Bacteria; phylum Pseudomonadota; class Alphaproteobacteria; order Rhizobiales; family Beijerinckiaceae; genus Lichenihabitans. Next base: position 515,110 of record CBDCBJ010000007.1, read on the forward strand.
CGGTGAAGGCCTTCACGGCGTGTTTGCTGGCCGAATACATGCCCTGGATCGGCACGCCGAAGTCGCCCGCCACGCTGCCGACGTTGACCAGCGCGCCGCCCGACCCCTTCAAGGTCTGGAGCGCCGCCAGTGAACCGTGGACCGTGCCCCAGAAGTTGGTGTCGAAGAGGCGGCGCGCGTCCTCTTCGACGGTCTCGTCGAGCCGGGAGAACATGGCCACGCCGGCGTTGTTCACCCAGGTGTCGAAGCCGCCGAACTCCGCGATGGCGAGGGCCGCCACGGCCTCCACGTCCTCGCGGCGCCCGACGTCTCCGGCGAGATGCCGGGCCGTGCCGCCGTGGATGGCGATCTCCTCGGCGACGTCGCGCAACACGGCGTCGTCCCGGCCCGTCAGAACCACCCTGGCGCCGCGCCGGGCGGCGGCCCGGGCCGTGGCGCGGCCGATGCCGCTCGACGCACCCGTGATGACGATGGTCTGGTCGGACAGCGGTTTCAATCTGATCATCACGACGACTCCTGCGGCCATCAACGCGTCGGTGAGGCCGCTTGTTCGCTGGGGATCAGGTCACTGCCCGTCGTCGGTGCCGCCCACGTTGCCGCTCCCGCCGGCACCGCCAGCCCCGCCGGCGCCGCCCCCGCGACCGGCGCTCCCCGCACCGCCGGCCGCACGGCCACCCCGGCCTCCACCGCCGCCTCCGCTGCGGTTCCACATGTCGGCGGCGATCTTCCAGTCACTGCCGACCTTGGTCCAGACGAGCAGATATTTTCCGTCGACGTCGTTGGTCTTCATCTTGAAAGAGAAGATGCCGACCTCACGGGCCGTGTTGTCGTCGATGGGCTTCAGGTCCTCGGGCGTATACTTCAGGTCCTTGACGGCGTGGGTCATGTTGCCGAGGAACTGCTGGATCTGGGCCTTGCCGTTGACCGGGCCTCGGCCGGGCGGCAGGGCGACGGCGTCGTCGGTGAAGAACGAGGCCGCGGACGGCGCGTCGCCGGCGGCGAGCGCCGCGGTGAACCTGGCGCTCGCGTCGCGTGCGCCAGATGCCTGCTGCGCCAGCGCCGGCACGGCGGTGCCGCAGATCAGGAAGGCGGCGATCAGGTTTCTCATGGAGGGATGTCCCGTGTTGGGGGGTGTCCCGAGGCCCGCGGGGCCTCGGCTGCTTCGCAGGAGGTGTATCAATCCTTCGGTTCGGAATAGAGGCCGGCGTTGCCGTCGTAGGCACCGCCACCCGCGTCGCCGCCGCCAGAGCCGCCCGGGCCGCCACCCGCGGCTGGCCCGCCCTGGCCGCCGCCGCGCCGCCGGTTGCCTCCGGCGCCACCGCCGCCGAGGCCGTTCCCCCCGCCGAGACCGCCGCCACCACCGAGGCCGCTGCCTCCGGTCTGGAACGAGGACCGCCCACCGCCCTGGCGATAGCCGCCGCCCTGGCCGCCGCCGCCTTGGCGATAGCCGCCCTGTCCCCCTTGGCCGCCACCACCACCGCCCCGGCGCTGGCCTCCGCCCGGCCCGCCGCCCTGACCGCCCCCTTGACCGCCACCGCCCTGCCGTTGCCCCTGGCCCTCACCGGGGCGCCGGCCGCCGCCCGAGGCGGGTTCCGCGTTGCGGTTCCAGATGCTGCTCTCGATCTGCCACTCGCCGTCGACGAGCTGCCAGACGAACACGTATTTGCCCTGGGTGGCCTGTCCGTCGGCCGATCCCATGACATAGGTGCCGGTCTCGCGGCGCACCGCGTCCCCGAGAGGCTTGAGGTCCACCGTCGTGAAGGCCATCCCGCTGTAGCGGTTGGCGACGCCGAGCCAGAAGGCGGCCGCCGCCGCCCGCCCGTCGAGGAACTTGCCCCGCGGCGGCATGAGCCGGGCGTCCTCCGTGTAGAAGGGACCGACCGCCTCGAAGTTGCGCGCCGCGAAGGCCGCAGCGAGCGCCTCGTTGAACTCGGTCGTGACGTCGTGCTGCTGGTCGCCGGTCATGCTGTCATCCTCGTGATCCGGATGGTCAACGTCCGGCGGCGCGGGGCGGTTTCGGCCGCTTGCGGCGGGAGGGCTCCGCGGGCATACCCGCGTCACTTCAGGCCGGCCCCAGTGCCGCCCACGTACGGGACCCGTCCAGCATGCGATTCCTCCGGCTCACCCAGGCCAACACCGGCGTGACGATCCACGTCAACATGGACCAGGTGGTGGTGATCGCCCCGAACAAAACCGGCGGTGCCGTCCTGCTGACCACGGCGGTCGACAAGGAATCCGCCCGCATCGTCCCGGTCAAGGAGACGCCGCAGGAGGTGGTGGCGTTGCTCGAAGGGACGTCGCCGACGGCGGGCTGACGCCGGACGACCGTCACCGCAGCGCCGCGACGGTCGCCGGGGCGGCGGCCGCGGCGGCGTCGAGGCGCCGGCCGAAGACGCTCGACAGATAGGCGAAATAATCGGGCTGCCGCTCGCGGATCGCCCCGCGGGTGTAGGGATCGCGCGCCACGGTGCCGTTGAGGAAGCAGCTCGCCGTGACGGCGAAGAACTCGGCCGGGTTGGACATCATGTAGGATTCCGCCGGATAGAGCCCACGCGCCTGCGCCTCCTCGTAGAAGCGAAGCACCGTCGGATTGCGGAAGCCGCCCGGAAACGTGCGGTATTCGAGGACGTGCATGTATTCGTGCAGCAGCACGGGCCGGTCGTCGCCCGGCTGCAGCGACCCGAGCGTCACCTCGGACCCGCCGCGGTAGTGGCTGCCGCCGCCCGCGAACGTCGCCGAGATGCGGATCGGCACGGCGCGGAACTTGGCCAGCATCGCGGCACTGACGCCGGCGCGGTCGACGATGTCGATCTGGTGCTCGACCTCGCCCATCGCGCTCGGGACGTCGATGGCGCCCTGCGCCTCGCCGATGTCGACCCGGAATCCGTGATAGCTCTGGAAAGGACCCACCGGCCCGCGGCTCTCGCGGCGAGGACCCATGCCGAAGCCGCCGCCGTAGGGGCCGCGCCCGCCCGGCCCCATGCCGGGGCCGCTGCCCGGCATGCCGTCGTCGGGCCCGCCCATCATGGGACCGTCGTACTGGGCCTGGATCGGCCCCGCCGCGACGGCCGCGGCGACGCTCCCGCCGAGGACCGCGACCGCGGCCGCCAGCCCCATCGTTCTCAAGCGTCGCATCTCGTGATCCGAAGTTCGACGCGCCCTCCAGCGGTGTAGCAGTTCGGCGGGCCGGTACAAGAGCGCTGACTGAGCGCTCGCTCAGCTCTCACGCGCCGGCCGGCGGCCGCATGCGGCCCATTGCCATGCGGCCGCCCTGGTTCATGCCGGGGTTGGGCGCCATGGGCCGGCGCGGCCCGTCCTTCGGCACCGACGGCAGGACCACCTCGACGCCGCGCGGGTTGCCGCCCGGCCGGCGCCAGAAGTTCCGGCCCGAGAACCGCTCGTAGAGCTCGGGCGGCAGGATGGTCGGCCGCTCGGAGAAGCGGACCTTCCGCGCCACGGCGTGCAGCCCCGGCACGCCGAGGTCGGCGTCGAAGCTGTCGCCCTCGCCATAGACGACGTTCTCGAAATCGTGCTCGAAGGGCTCGAGGCCGAGCTTGTCGTAGATCAGCTCGAGGGTGCGCTTCGGCTCCCGCGTCAGCGCCTCGTAGTCGACGACGATCAGCTTGTCGGAGAACTCGCCGTAGAACGCCTCCTGTGTGGCGTTCCAGGCGAAGCCGACGGTGCCGCCGGGTGACGCCAGCGAGTTGACGCGGGTGTGGACCGTCAGCGCATCCTTCTGCTGGAACATCTTGGACGTGCCGAGCGCGTTCTTGCGCAGCACCCGCTCGAAGCTGTCGACGATCCAGACGAGGTCGCGCACGCAGACGATGACCTTGGCGTCCGGGTACAGCGCATCGATGAGCGGCAGCTTGGAACACCAGGCACGGTTGGTGTCGACCACGATGCGGTCGCCGTGGATGTCCTTGTAGAACCCTTCGAACACGGCCTGCAGGATGTTCCGGCGCTGACGGTCGTCGATCATCGAGGCGAACTCGCTGCGCGGCCCCATGGCGCCCTGCACCCGACCGATGAGGGAGCCGACGGGGCTCGACATGCCGGAATGGAGCTTCGGGTTCTGCTTCAGGACAGCCCCGAGCAGCGTCGACCCCGAGCGCGGGAGGCCGGACAGGAAGTGGATGCCGTTCTTCATGGGTGACGCTTCGCCGCTCGCTCGATCGTGGTCCGGTCGCTAGATGCCCCCTCGATCGGTGGATGTCGAGCGTCAGCCCGGCGGGACCGGGCGAGGTCGACCTCCGGCCCGGCGACACCGGGCCGCGACCGCCTCCTCAACCGCGCCCGCATGCCCTATGCTCTGCCGACAGGCCCGCGCTCGACCGCCGGCCGCGGGAGGGCGCCGTGGAGCGACTTGAGGGGGATTACGATTACGTCGTCGTCGGCGCCGGGACGGCGGGCTGCATCCTGGCGAACCGCCTGTCCGCCGACCCCAGGCGTCGCGTGCTGCTGCTCGAGGCCGGCGGGCGCGACGACTGGATCTGGTTCCACATCCCCGTCGGCTACCTCTTCGCGCTGGGCAATCCCCGTGCCGACTGGATGTTCAGGACCGAAGCCGAACCCGGCCTCAACGGCCGCGCGCTGCACTACCCCCGCGGCAAGGTGATCGGCGGCTGCTCCGCCATCAACGGCATGATCGCGATGCGGGGTCAGGCCGCCGATTACGACGGGTGGCGCGCCCTGGGGCTCGACGGATGGGGCTGGTCCGACATGGTGGGCTGCTTCCGCCGGCTCGAGGATCACTTCCTCGGCGAGAGCGAGCACCACGGGGCCGGCGGCGGCTGGCGCGTCGAGGAGGCGCGCGTCTCCTGGCCGGTGCTCGACGCCGTGCGGGCGGCGGCGGGCGAGATGGGCGTCCCGGCGATCCCCGACTTCAACACCGGCGACAACGAGGGCGCCGGCTATTTCCACGTCAACCAGAGGAAGGGGCGGCGCTGGTCGTCGGCGCGGGGCTTCCTGAAACCCGCCCTCGGCCGCGCGAACCTGCGGCTCGAGACGGGCGTGACGGTCGAGCGCATCCTCATCGAGGACGGGCGGGCCGCCGGGGTGCGCTACCGCCGGGACGGCGGCGAGGTCGAGGCGCGGGCGGCGGGCGAGGTGATCCTGGCGGCGGGCGCCATCGGGTCGCCTCAGATCCTGCAGCTCTCCGGCATCGGCCGGCCCGATTGGCTGCAGCCGCTCGGCCTCGACGTGGTGCTGGAACGGCCCGGCGTCGGCGCGAACCTCCAGGATCACCTCCAGCAACGCGCCATCTTCAAGGTGACGGGCACGCGGACGCTGAACGAGACGTACCACTCGCTGCCGCGCCGCGCCCTGATGGGACTCGACTACGCGGTCCGGCGTCGCGGGCCGCTGTCGGCGGCACCCTCCCAGCTCGGCATCTTCATGCGCTCGGGGCCCGAGCAGAATCGCGCCAACATCCAGTTCCACGTGCAGCCGCTGTCGCTCGACAGGTTCGGCGAGCCGCTGCACCGCTTCCCCGCCGTCACGGTGAGCGCCTGCAACCTCCGCCCCACCTCGCGCGGCACGGTGCGGCCGCGCTCCGCCGACCCGGGCTCGGCCCCGATGATCGCGCCGAACTACCTGTCGACCGCCGCCGACCGGCACGTCGCCGCCGACGCCATCCGGGCGACCCGGCGTCTGATGGCGCAGCCCGCGATGGCCCGGTTCCGCCCCGAGGAATACCTGCCGGGGCCGACGGTCGGGGACGACGACGCCGCGCTGGCGAAGGCCGCGGGCGACATCGGCACCACGATCTTCCACCCGGTGGGGACGGCCAAGATGGGCACGGCCGACGACGCGGACGCCGTCGTCGACGCGCGTCTCCGGGTGCACGGGATCCGCGGGCTGCGGGTGATCGACGCCTCGATCATGCCGACCATCACGTCGGGCAACACCAACACGCCGACGGCCGGCATCGCCGAGAAGGGGGCCGAGATGATGATCGCCGACGCGCGATGAGGAGCGCATTTCCTCATCGGGGCTGCCTTCCGTGATTGAAGCGTCGAACGCCCGTCATCCACTTGCCTGATCGTCACAAATCCCGATCACCCCTTGATTGCTCGCACTGCGTGTAATTATCGGTCGAAAGCAATCTTTTATGGATGGCGCGGCGGCGCAGTCGGAACGAACGGATCACAAGAGCATGGAGCGGGACGGTGTCGTGAACGTGAAAGCCGAAGTCTTCGCCGGCGCTTTCGGCTTCGACGAAGTGCCAACCTCGCAGGAGGTGGGTTGCGAACCGATATTCGCAGCGACCAAGGGAGGCAAGACATTCCAAGCCATGGCCGCGACGCGAAGCCTTGGGAGAAGGGACGCCCGCGATCTCATCGCTCTGGGGACGCTGGTGCCCGATCGGGATGGACACCGCCCGGACGCCAAGTTGGGTATTTTCATCCAGCGCCAGCGCCTCTTGCAGCACCCAATCGTGGAGCGCGCGTACAAGATGGCCGCTGGTAAAGCCAGAGTGATCGTTACAGGGCCGATTCTTCGCCATTCAGCTGCAAGGCCTGGACGTTGTCGGCCATTGGAAGTCGGCTGTTCCATCGGTCATCATCGCATCACCGCCGGCACACTTGGATGTTTCGTCAGACGGCGTGCAGATGGAAAGCTCGGCATCTTGTCCAACAACCATGTGCTCGCAAACACCAATCGCGGTCGGATCGGCGATATCATTCTGCAGCCTGGGCGTATCGATGGAAGACAACCCGGCAACGTGCCGGACCAAATCGCGACTTTGAGCGACATGATCCCTATCGGTTTCGGTGTCGATCAAATCAACTTTGTCGACGCTGCCGTCGCCGTCCTGATCGATGGAATCACCTGCTCGTTGTGTCGTGTCGCCCACGGCGACGCGGCATGGACGCTCGGAGACATCGATCCGTTAACCTTCGAGCTGCAGCCTGTGGTCAAAATGGGCAGAACCACAGGTGCGACCCGTGGCTTCGTGCAGGCGGTCAACATCGACAATCTTCTGGTGTCGTATAATTTCGGCCAACGGTTCGGTATCGCCCGCTTCGATCGGCAGATCAGCATCGCCGGAGACAAGGGGGCTTTCTCGACCGGAGGAGACAGCGGCTCACTGGTCTGTTCGGAAGCTGGCCGCCCTGTAGCCCTGCTGATGGCGGGCTCGCAAAGAGGTGGCACCGATGGTCGCGGCCTAACTTTCGCGTCGCCCATCGGATCGGTGGTTGACGCGTTGAATATCGATATCTGTGTCGACGCGGAGGGAGAGCATCATGGACATTGACCGGGCGAAGCTTCTCGCATCCCGCGGCGACGCTCTCGCGGCTAAGGATGCGTTCATGTCCGCCTATGGATCCGATCTTTCGCACTGTGCGGTCGGGCTGGGCGTCAGCCGTGATGGGCGTGAGTGGACGTTGAAAGTCTACGTTCAGGGCGGCGATGCAGAGACGCACCTTCCTCATAAATTCGACCACTTCGAGGTCGACGTCGAAACCACCGGCCCGGTCTCTGCCGACCTGCCGAGCGTTCCACAGGGACCATCGTTTTGAGCTTTTCAAAGGCGGCGCTTGAGCGGATGACAAGCAAATCGCCGGCAGTGCGGACAGCGCTTCGGGTTTGGAATCGCCCGTGATCGTTACGATGCCTGCCGTGACCGGGTTCAATGCGGGCTGGGAGGATGGCCTGACCGTCGAGGGCCATATGGAGCTCGCCGCTCACATGCGCAGCGGTGAAGTCGTCGAACCGTTTGGCCGATTTCGGGTCGAAGGTGACGCTCAGCGCCGGTCGGCCCGCGCCGTCGTGGACGGCCTCGACGTAAGCTACTCTCAGACCCTTCATCATGGCCCCCATGCCCGGTTCGTCGGGCAGGGCGATGGCTCGGCGCAGGGCTCGCGCTTCGGCGACTCAGGGCGGCTGGTCTACGTCGGGCAACACCAACACGCCGACGGCCGGCATCGCCGAGAAGGGGGCCGAGATGGTGATCGCCGACGCGCGATGAGGGGCAGCGGTCGACAACGGGCGGCGCCGGCGTGCTACACTCGACGGTAGGCAAACCAGAGGAGAGGGGCGATGCGCTCGCTCACCGTCACGCTTCCTGACGATATCGTGCAGGCGATCGAGGCGAAGGTCGCGGCCGGCGAATACGCGTCGGAGAGCGATGTCGTCCAGGATGGGCTCGAAGATCTGTTGGCCGATGATCCCGCTCTCGAAAACTGGTTGCGCGACGAGGTGGTGGCTCGATGCCGAAAGGCGGCGACCGACCCGTCCTCCGTCATCCCTGCTGAGGACATCCTGGACAGGATCCAGCGCCGCTTTGCGGCCGGACGGCGGTGACGACGTATCGAGTCGTCTTCACAGCGGAAGCAGAAGGTGATCTCGACGGCATCTACGAGCATATCGCGACATCGTCTGGCGAGGACCGCGCGATGTCTGTGGTCGCCAGCTTGGTGAAAACCTGTAGGTCACTCGATCTCTTTCCGCGTCGAGGAAGGCCCCGGGACGATCTCCTCCGCGGGCTCCGCATGACGGCTCACCGCGACTGGGCTTCGATCGCATTCACCGTCCAGGGCTCGGTCGTGACCATTCAAGGTGTGCTGTGGCGAGGGCGCGACTCCTCGACCCTCTTACGCCGGGACTCCTGACCCGTCGTCTGGTCTCCCCGGAGGCTCGCCTCTCGCGGCAACCGAAAAGGAGCCAAAGTCGAATCGGCGCCGACGACGCATCCGGAAGCAGAGGTAGCCTGCTCGTCGGCGCGTATCGCTGACGCTGGAGCCAGGCGAAGCCGTCCTCGCCGGCCGGGGCGTTCAGGGTTCGCCGACACGCCGACGGCCGGCATCGCCGAGAAGGGGGCCGAGATGGTGATCGCCGACGCGCGATGAGGGGCCGCGGTCGACGTTGGGCCGAGGCCGGCGCCGTGGTAAGACCGTTGTCTTGCACCGTCAGGAAGGCTCCGAGATGCGTTCGCTCACCGTCACGCTTCCCGACGACATCGTGGAGGCCATCGAGGCGAAGGTCGCGGCGGGCGAATATGCGTCGGAGAGCGACGTCGTGCGCGACAGCGTCGAAACTCTCATGGATTTCGAACTCGATGAAAAGCAGATTGCAGAGATCAGGGCCAGCTACGATCACATGAAGGCAGATCCCTCGCTCGGCATCCCGATCGATCAGGTCATGGATCGGGTCCGGAAGCGGGTCCTGGGGAGCAACTGATGCGGACCTATCGGGTCACGCTGTCTCCCGATGCCGAGAATGACCTCGCCTCAATCTATCGTCATCTGCTGAAGGTTTCCAGCCGAGCGCGGGCCGAAGATGTTCTCGGGCGATTGACCGGGGCATGCCGGAATCTCCGCCACTTTCCGCTCCGTGGGGTGAAGCGGGATGACCTTCGGCCAGGGGTCCGCACGATCGGCTACCGCCGCTGGGCCTCGATCGCCTTTGTGGTCGAGGCCGACGAGGTCGTCATCCTCCAGGTCGCATGGCGAGGGCGCGATGTGGCTGCGATCCCCGACCAACATCGCTGACCTCTCCATCGCAGACCGGCGTCCGCTAGCGCCCGCAAAACCACCGGGCGACAGATGTCCCTCCGCCCTCTACCCTGGCCGCGACGGCATGGATCGCGCATGGCGCCGGTCCACCGCCGCTCGCCCGCATCCCGCGGCGGGTCGCGGGGGACGGCGGTACCCGCCGGAAGCTCGCCGTCGAAGGGGTCAATGATGCGTATTCAACTGGGCTGCGAACTGGCGTTTCAACTCCCCTTTCCGACCCCCATCATCATGATGCTGAACGTGCATCACTCGCGCTCGGCCGACCTCGAGCACCCGGATCATGTCGTCACGGAACCGGCGGTTCCGCTCGAGGGCTTCCGCGACGGCTTCGGCAATTGGTGCACGCGGGTCGTGGCGCCGGCCGGCCGTTTTGCCGTCAAGGTCGACAGCGTCATCCGCGACAGGGGCGAATGGGACGCCATCGACGAGACGGCCGTCCAGCACCCCGTCGAGCAGCTGCCCGCCGACACGCTCGGCTTCCTGCTCGCCAGCCGCTATTGCGAGAGCGACAGCCTGTCGGACGAGGCCTGGCGCCTCTTCGGCCACACCGCACCGGGCTGGCACCGCGTGAAGGCCATCGTCGACTTCGTCCACGATCACATCAAGTTCGACTACCAGGACGCGAGTTCGACCCGCACCGCCGCCCAGGCCTATGCCGAGGGGCGCGGGGTGTGCCGAGACTTCGCCCATCTCGCGGTGGCGTTCTGCCGTGCGATGAACATCCCGACCCGCTACTGCACGGGATACATCAGCGACATCGGCCTCGAGCCGCCCTTCGGGCCGGGCGATTTCGCCGCCTGGATGGAGGTCTACCTCGGCGGCCGCTGGCACATGTTCGATCCGCGCAACAACGCGCCGCGCAAGGGCCGCATCCTCATGGCCTACGGGCGGGACGCCGCCGACGTGTCGCTGACCCACACCTTCGGGTCGAGCTGGCTGCAGGAGTTCCGCGTCTGGACCGACGAGATCCCGGAGCCGGCGATGGCCGGGGCCGCCGCTTCCACCATCGCGCCGGCGCCCGTCGCGATCCCGGCCTGATGGTCGCGGACGCCGCCGCGGTGCCACGAGGGCTCCGGACGACACGGGATCCCGAGAGCTGATAAAACGAGGCGCGGCGACTCCGTCTGGCGTATGTCAGGCTGTTGCTGACATACGCCAGCTTAGATCTTTGAGGCTGTCCAGCGGCTCAAGCTGAAACGCTGTTTCAACGTAAGCCTGACAGACTTTGGGGGCCGCGCTTCGCGCCCCGGTGGGGACGCGACCTTGCCTGGTCGATGACGGCGGGGTCGGGGAGGATTAACGGTTGCTCCCTAAGCTGCACGCGCGGCCGGCAGGCTGCGGAGCGTCGCAGCATGTCCCTCTCGTCCGTCGTCAAGACCCACACCCGGCTCGCCGCCGACCATCCGTCCGTCGTCCGATCGGTGATCCTGATCGCCGCCGCCGTCATGCTCTGCGCAGCCTGCTGGCGGGTTGCCGCCTCGTTCGGCTCCATGATGTGGCTCGACGAGCTCTACACGACCACGCTGATCGCTGCGCCCAGCCTCGGCCACCTTTGGGATGGCGCGCTGCGGGGCGTGGACGGCAACCCACCCCTCTACCTGTCCCTCGCATGGCTGGTGACCTCGGCGGTGCCGGCCGATCCGGAACGGGTGCTGCGGACGCTGAACCTGGTCGCCCTCGCCGCCACCGCGGCCCTGGTCTACCGGCTCGGGCGGCGCGTGGCGAACCCGCTCTCCGTCGTGGCGGCCCTGGCGACCCTCCCGGCGCTCGACGGCCTGGTGGAGTACTCGCTGCTGGAGGTGCGCACCTATGCGCTCTACCTGCTCCTCGTCACGGCCACGCTCAGCGCGACCCTCGGTGTGGTCGACCGCCCCACTTCGGGCCGGACGGTCCTGCTGGCCGGCGTCGGCATCCTGGCGACGCTGGCCCACAGCTTCGGCGGTTTTTACGTCCTTGCGACCCTCGGGGCGGCCGGCCTCGTCTGTCTCGCCGCCCGCGACCGCAGGGCTGCGGCGGCCCTGGCCGTCGCGGCCGTCCCGGCCGCCATCACGCTCGCCGGTTGGATCGCGGTGGCGCTCCCCGCCCAGAGGATCGTCGCCACCCCCTACGGCTGGATCCCCCAGCCCGGCCTGGCGGTGCTGCTCGACGCCCTGACCGGGTCCCTCCTGCTGACGCCTGTCCTGATGATCGGCCTCCTCTGCGCCGGGGCGCGCACGGGCCTCGACCTCCGCAAGATGCCGGCACGCCGCGACGTCGCGGTGCTCTACGCCGCGCTGGCCGCCTATGCGGCGCTGACCGTCGCCGGCTGGCTCGGCTCGCAGGCGATCACGCCGTTCTTCGTGCAGCGCTACTTCATCCCCAACCTGCTGATCACAGCCCTGTCGCTCATCCAGGTCGCGGAGATCGTCCGTCGTGGCGTCCGCCCGATCCTGGCGGGGGGTGCGGCCGTGTCCTGCGCCTTGATGGGACTCGCCGGCGTCGCCCATGGGCTACCCGAGAGCGATCGCTTGATCCCCTGCGTCGACAGCGACGGCCATTTCCTCGAAGAGCAGGCGGCCGGCACCGGCCTGCCCGTGGTCGCCGAATCGCCCCACGCCTGGCTGCCGCGGAGCCGCTATGCGCCGGGACAGATCACGCTGTACCCGCTCGATTGGCGCGTCGTGCTCGACTACCCCCATCGCGCGCGCAACAACGCGATGGACTTCCACATCATGGAGATTCTGCGCGACTGGGCCGCGCCCGGCAGCGACCTGGCGACACACGTCCTCCCGACGGAAGACATCATCGCGCGGCATGGGCGGTTTCTCCTGCTCGACGAGGTGTCGCGCGGCTGGTTCGACGAATTGCGTGCGCACACCCCCGTCTCGGCCACCCTCATCGTCCAGAGCGCCAGCTGCCGGGTGTGGGATGTGGACCTGCACCCCTCCGGCGGTGGTTGACGGGCCGGATCGCCAGCGCCCGGCGGTGCCGGGCGGTCGTGCTCCCCCTCGATGGTTTCGGCTCCGTCACAGAAAGCTCTGAGGCTCGACGTCGACCGCGACCTTGAGACTTCCGGTCGCCTTCGGAGCCTCGGCCATGATGCGGCGCAGGCAGGCCTGGAGGTCGGCGGCGCGGGGCGCCTTGACGAGCAGGCGGAATCGGTAGCGCCCGCGGATCATGGCGATGGGGGCCTCCGCCGGCCCGAAGACCTCGAGGCGCGGCGCGTCGCCCGGCGCCGCCGCCAGCGGGTCGCCGCCCGTCACCAGGTGGGCGGCCCGGGCCAGGGCGCGGGCATGGGTCTCGGTCGCGGGCCGGTCGGTGCCGCTGACGACGAGTGCCGCCAGACGCCCGAAGGGCGGCAGGCCGGCCCGCTGCCGCGCGTCGATCTCGGTGCGGTAGAACCGCTCCACGTCGCCCGTCAGGAGCGCCCGCATCACCGGGTGGTCGGGCTGGAACGTCTGGATCAGGGCCCGGCCCGGCGCCTCGCCGCGGCCGGCACGGCCCGTCACCTGCTGGAGCAGCTGGAAGGTGCGCTCCGCGGCGCGCGGGTCGCCGTTGGCGAGGCCGACATCGGCGTCGATCACGCCCGCCAGGGTGAGGTTGGGGAAGTTGTGGCCCTTGGCGACGAGCTGCGTGCCCACCACGATGTCGACCTCGCCCCGCGCCACCGCGTCGAGCTCCCGGCGCAGTCGTTCCGTGCCGCCCGGCATGTCGGAGGAGAGGACGAGCCGCCGCGCCTCCGGGAACAGGGTGCCGACCTCCTCGGCGATGCGCTCCACGCCCGGCCCGCAGGCCACCAGCGCGTCGACCGTGCCGCAGCGTGGGCAATGGTCCGGCTTGCGTTCGACGTGGCCGCAGATGTGGCAGACGAGGGCGCCCCGGAACCGATGGTCGACCATCCAGCCCGAGCACTGGTGGCAGGTGAAGCGATGCCCGCAGGATCGGCAGAGCGTCAGCGGCGCGTAGCCGCGCCGGTTGAGGAAGAGCAGCGCCTGCCGGCCCTCGGCGACCGTCTCCGTTACGGCTTCGGCGAGCGTCGGGGAGATCCAGCGGCCGCGGGGCGGGGCGTCTCGGCGCATGTCGACGGCGGCCAGCGACGGCAGGCTGCGGCCGGCGTAGCGGGACGCGAGCCTCAGATGCGCGTAGCGGCCCGTCTCGGCATTGACGCGCGTCTCGAGCGAGGGCGTCGCCGAGGCCAGCACCACGGCCGCTTCTTCGAAGCGGCCGCGCATCACCGCCATGTCGCGGGCGTGGTAGCTGACCCCGTCGTCCTGTTTGTAGGCGGCCTCGTGTTCCTCGTCGACCACGATGAGGCCGAGGTCGGCGAAGGGCAGGAACAGCGCCGAGCGCGCCCCGGCCACGACCTTGAGGCCGCCGTCGGCGATCCCCGTCCACGCCCGCGCCCGGCGCCGCGCCGAGACGCCCGAATGCCACTCGGCCGGGCGCACGCCGAACCGCGCCGCGAACCGGTCGAGGAACTGCGCCGTCAGGGCGATCTCGGGAAGCAGGATCAGCGTCTGCCGGCCGGCGCGCAGGGCCGCCGCGACCGCCTCGAAATAGGTCTCGGTCTTGCCCGAACCGGTGACGCCTTCGAGCAGGCTGACGCTGAAGCGGCGCTCGGCGGCGCGGGACGCGAGGCGCGCGGCGGCCTCGGCCTGGTCCGGGTCGAGCGCCACGGCGCCGCCGTCGGGGTCGGCCGGGGGCGGGGGCGGATCGGGCGGCAGCGCGACCGCCTCCAGCGTCCCCTCGTCGACGAGGCCGTCGATCACGCCGGCGCTGCACCGCGCCGCATCCGCCAGGGCGCGCTTGGCCGTCACGGTCCCGGCTGCAGCCGCGTCGAGCACCGCCATCACGCGGGCCCGCGCCGGCGTCAGGCGGGCCGGCGGCGGGCCGGCGCGGCGCAGGCCCACGCGCGCCGGCTCGGCGCCGGCGAGGTCCGGCGCCCGCACCGCCATGCGGAGCACCATGCCGCGCGGGCTCAGCGTCCAGGCGGCGAGCCAGTCGATGAAGCGCCTGAGCGGCTCGCGCACCGGCGGCCAGTCGACCCGCGACACGACCTGTTTCAGGTTGTCGCCGCCCGACGGGCGCGCCGCCCAGACGACGCCGAGGGTCTCCCTGGTGCCGAGCGGCACGACGACGAAGTCGCCCGGCGCGAGGGCGAGGCCTCTGGGGACGCGGTACGAATATGCGGTGTCGACCGCGAGGGGGATCAGCACGTCGACCACGCTCGGGGGCGACGCGCTCCCCTCCGGCGCGGGGCCGGCATCCGTCTCGAGACGAGGGCCGGTCATCGCCGGGTGGCGTCGAGCGCCGCCAGCAGCGCCTCCTCGTCGGGCCGGTCGGCGATGGCGACCGAAGCGGCGCGCCGCTCCATCAGGAGCTCGGCGCAATCGCCCGACAGGCAGACGTGGCGGAGCAGGAGGAAGGCGTCCTCGAGCCCCGCCCGATGCGCCAGCGCCACGGCGAGGTCGGCGCTGCGGCGGGAATAGTGGAGCACCGCGTCGATCCGGTGCTCGCGCAACGCGTCGCGGGTGGACGCGGGCCAGTCGGTGACGGCCTCGGCGGCGTAGACCTCCACGGTCGAGACCTCGTAGCCGGCCGCGCCGAGCGCCGGCTCCAGCGCGGCCTTGCGGTCGCGCCCCGCGAGGTAGAGGAGGCGGGCCGGCCGGGGCAGGGTGAGGCGCAGGAGATCCGCCAGGGCCGCGGCGTCGCCGGCCCCGATCCTCACGTCGCGAAAGCCCGCCGCGCGGGCGGCCGCCGCGGTGCCGTGCCCGACGGCGAAGACGGGCAGGACGCGATCGAGCTCCGTTCCGAGCGCCGCCGCGAAGGCGTGACGGCTCGTCGCCATCACGGCGTCGAAGCGGCCCGGCGGCCACGCCGCACCGGTCGGCTCGATGGCCGTGACAGGGGCCAGCACGGCCTGGTGGCCCCGCTTCGCCAGCGCGGCAGCCGTCGAGGCGGCGTCGGCCTCGGCGCGGGTGACGAGGATGCGCATCGGAACCGTCCTCGACCTCACCTCGAGCCCTGGCCGCGCGCCCTCGCGGCACGTGGATCGCGGACCTTCGCCCCGCGGAGACGTCCGGGCGCCGCCGCGACCGGATCGCAGCCGCGCCATCCGGCGGGACACTGCCCGCCGACTGTGTCGGAAGTCGAGTGGTCACGTCGCCATCGCGGGCGACGATGCCTCGCCGGGCGTCGGTTCGAGGGCGCCGACCGCGTCACGCCGATCTGCGGACCATCCCGGCGATGCGCTCCAGCCAAGGCATCGGGCGTTCGGTCAGTTGCGCCACGAGTCGGTCGCGGTCGGTCCGCACCTCGAAGAGGTGGGCGCGTTCGGCCGCCACCAGTGCCGTCATCACGTCGATCTGGCCGGCCTTCGCGCGCAGGTCCTCGGCGGCGACGCGGGCCTCGCGCGCCTCGGCGCGGGCCTCCTCGGCGATGCGGCGGGCCTGGCCGAGGTCGTCGGTCAGCTCGCCGACCCGGCGCTCGAGGTAGTGGATCAGGGCGCGGGCGTCGCGCCCGGCCTCGGGCGCGCCATCGCTCCCGTCGTCCGGGGCGGTGTCGGCCCGCGGCTCATGGGGCCGCTCCAATCGCTCCTCGGGCACCGCCACCAGGGCGCGGCCGTCGTTGCCGGGACGCCGCGGCCACCTGTGCCGGGTGGCGAGGCGCCGGGCGCTGTCCGGCGTGATGTTCAGCGCCTCCGCCATGTCGTCGTAGGTCAGCCATCGCGTTTCGCCGTCCATCGTCCTCTCCCGTCATCGGTGGGTCCGCGGGGGCGACGTCGGTCAGGACCGCGGGGGCACCTGACGGTGGACCGGGAATGGTTAACGGGACGTTACGTCAGCCCGTGTCCGGCGTCGCGCAGCGCCGTCGAGGATGCCGATGAGCGTGGCCCGTGCAGGTACACGAAGGCCGGCGGCTCGCGCGTCGGCAGGAGCGAGGCTTCCGCTTCGCGCAGGCGCCCCGGGGCCAGCACGGCGGCGGCACGCCCGTTGAGCGACCGCAGCGTGCTGCCCGGCCGGTCCACCACCGCCAGCGGGACGAGGTCGACGAGGTCGCGCCAGCGCCGCCAGAGCGGCAGTTGCAGGAGGTTGTCGGCCCCCATGATCCACACGAAATGCACCCCGGGGCATCGGCGCTTCAGGTAGCGCACCGTGTCGACCGTGTATCGCATGCCGATCCCGGCCTCGAGGCCCGTCGCCGCGATGGCGGGATGGTCGGCCATGCGCCGCGCCGCCGCGATCCGCGTCCCGAGGTCGGCGAGCCCGTCGTGGCGCTTCAGCGGGTTGCCGGGGGTGACGACCCACCACACCCGGTCGAGCTTGAGGCGGCGCAGGGCCGTGGTGGAGACGAGGCGATGGCCGGCGTGCGGCGGGTTGAAGCTCCCGCCGAAGAGCCCGATGCGCAGCCCCGGCGCCCAGGCGGGGAGGTGGAGCCCGCCCGGCGACCGCGGCTCCGCGGGGGGCGTCAGGGTGCCCGCCTCGACCCGCGCTCCAGGCGGAACATCTCCGACGCGAGCCGGTAGCGTTCGGCGGCGGCGGAGGTCGGGACAGGGGCCGTCACGGCCGGGTCTGTCCCTCGCCGAGCACCCGGTATTTGAACGAGCAGAGCTGTTCGAGCCCCACCGGGCCACGGGCGTGCATGCGGCCCGTCGCGATGCCGATCTCGCCGCCGAAGCCGAGCTCGCCGCCGTCGGCGAACTGCGTCGAGGCGTTGTGCATCACGATGGCGGAATCGACCTCGGCCATGAAGGTCGCGGCCGCGACGATGTCTTCGGTGACGATGGCGTCCGTGTGGTGCGACCCGTAGGTCTCGATGTGGTCGACCGCGGCCTCGAGGTCCGGCACGACGCGGCAGGCGATGACGCTGTCGAGGTATTCGGTGCGCCAGTCCTCCTCGGTGGCGGCCGTCACCCGCGGATCGGCCCGGCGCGTCGCCTCGTCGCCGCGGACCGCGCAGCCGCGGTCGAGCAGCGCCCCGACGAGCCGCGGCAGCAGCGTGTCGGCGAACGAGCGGTGCACCAGCAGCGTCTCGACGGCGCCGCAGACGCCCGTGCGGCGCAGCTTCGAATTGACCAGGATCGCCTCGGCCTTGTCGGGATCGGCCGCGGCATCGACGTAGAGGTGCACCAGGCCTTCGAGGTGGGCGAAGACCGGTATGCGGGCCTCGACCTGGACGCGCGCCACCAGCGCCTTGCCGCCGCGCGGCACCAGCACGTCGAGGTGGCCGTCGAGCCCGGCCAGCATCTCGCCCACGGCGTCGCGGTGGCGGGTCGGGACGAGCGAGATCGCGGCCGTCGGGAGCCCGACGGTCGCGAGCCCTTCGACCAGGCAGGCGTGCAGCGCGCGGTTCGAGTGGGAGCTCTCCGAGCCGCCGCGCAGGACCGACGCGTTGCCGGACTTCAGGCAGAGCGCGCCGGCGTCGGCCGTGACGTTGGGCCGGCTCTCGTAGATGACGCCGACGACGCCGAGCGGCGTCGACACCCGCTCGATGACGAGGCCATTCGGCCGGTCGAACCGCGCCAGCACCCGGCCGACCGGGCAGGGGAGTTCGGCGATGTCCTCGAGGCTGCGCGCCACGGCCTTGACGCGGTCGTGGTCGAGCGTGAGCCGGTCGCGCGAGGCCGGGCCGAGGTCGCGGGCCTCGGCGAGGTCCCGCGCGTTGGCGTCGAGGATGGCGGGCAGCGAGCGGCGGATGGCGTCGGCGGCCGCCACCAGGGCGCGGTCCTTGGTCTCGGCGGCGGCGTTGCTGAGGATCCGCTGCGCGCCGCGCGCCGCACGACCGATGTCGCGCATGACCGATGCCACGTCCTCGGCCCCGCCGTCGATCACCCCAACCGATTCCATGACCCGCCCTCTCGCGGGGCTCAATGGCGGATGAGGGCGCGCTTGTCTACAATGACGGCCACGGCCGCCTTTGGCCCGCTTGCTTCAGTGCGCCGGGCCGGCGACGCGGTATCCGGCATCGCGTTTGCATCATCGCGAGTTCGGCCGCGGAGCCGCAGACGCGTCACGTCGATCTGCGGTCGACCTCCGATGACCGTCGTGGCCGTGCTCCATCGATGACGAAGGGACGCCCTATGACGGCGATCGATCAGCCCCCGCCGGATGCGGCCGGTGGGCACCAGCGCGACTGGCTCGATTCCCACGAGGAAGGCTACGAGAAGAGCCTGAAGCCGCGTCAGATCCAGATGATCGCCATCGGGGGCGCCATCGGCACGGGCCTGTTCCTCGGGGCGGGCGCCCGGCTTCAGATCGCCGGGCCGGCGCTGGCGCTGGTCTATCTCGGCTGCGGCGTCTTCTCGTTCCTCATCCTGCGGGCGCTCGGCGAACTCGTCATGTATCGTCCGACGTCGGGGAGCTTCGTCTCCTATGCCCGCGAGTTCCTTGGCGAGCGTGGTTCTTTCGTGGCCGGATGGATGTACTATCTCAACTGGGCCATGACGGGCATCGTCGACATCACCGCGGTCGCCCTCTACATGCGCTATTGGGGAACGTTCGCGGAAGTGCCGCAGTGGCTTTTCGCGCTCGTCGCGCTGGCCTTCGTGGGCGGCATGAACATGGTGGCGGTGAAGTGGTTCGGCGAGATCGAGTTCTGGTTCTCGCTCGTCAAGGTGAGCGCGCTGGTGCTGTTCCTGATCGTGGGGGCCGGACTGGTCGTCACCGGTCATGGCGTCGGAGGCCAAGCGCCGGGGCTGCACCTCATCGCGGAGAACGGCGGCGTGTTCCCGCACGGTCTGCTGCCGGCCGTGATCATCATCCAGGGCGTGGTCTTCGCCTATGCGGGGATCGAACTCATCGGAACCGCGGCCGGCGAGGCCGAGGACGCCCACGAGGTGCTGCCGCGCGCCATCAACAGCGTGATGTGGCGCATCGCTCTCTTCTACGTCGGCTCGGTCCTGCTGCTGGTGATGCTGATGCCCTGGACGGCCTACCGGGCCGGCGTCAGTCCCTTCGTCACCTTCTTCGGCGCCCTTGGCGTTCCCGGCATCGGCACGGGCATGAACGTCGTTGTGCTCACGGCGGCGCTGTCGAGCCTCAATTCCGGTCTCTATTCCACGGGCCGCGTGCTGCGCTCCCTGGCGATGGGCGGCTCTGCGCCCCCTTTCGTGGCCCGCATGAACGCCGCCAAGGTGCCCTACGGCGGCATCCTGGTGACGCTGGCGGTCTACCTCGTCGGCGTCGTGCTCAACTACCTCGTGCCGAGCCAGGTGTTCGAGATCGTGCTCAACGTCGCGTCGCTCGGCATCGTGTCGACTTGGGGCTTCATCGTCGTGTGCCAGATGCTGCTGCGCAGGGCGATCGACCGCGGCGAGATCGCGCCGGTCGCGTTCCGCATGCCTTTCGCGCCCTTCACGGCTTGGCTGACGCTGGCCTTCCTCCTGGGCGTCCTCGTGCTGATGGGCTTCGACTATCCGGACGGCACCTACACCGTCCTGGCTCTGCCCGTGGTGGCGCTGCTGCTCGTCGGCGGCTGGGTCCTGCTCAAGGGATCGAGCCCCTTCAGCCCCACTGTCCCCTCCTACGCGTTGACCCGCAGGGTCGAAGCCGCGGGACGCGACGAGCCACTGTGACCCGCGTCAGGCGGCGAGCGCCGCCGCGATGGTGCCGACTTCGCGCAGCACCGCGCCGCGTTCCGCGGCCTCGACGCCGGCCGCATCGTAGAAGGCCGTCACGACGATCGGCGACCGGCCCGGCGGGCGGAGCAGCGCGACGTCGTTGGCGAAGCGCCCGGCCGTGCCGGTCTTGTCGCCGACGACCCAGTCCCCGGGAACACCCGCCCGGATGCGGCTCGCGCCCGTGTTGCCGGCCTGCATCCAGCCGTTCAGCGATGCCCGCGATGCCGGCGCGAGAGCCGTGCCGAGGAGCAGCGTGCCGAGCGTGGCCGCGAAGGCGCGCGGCGTCGTCGTGTCGAGCGCCCCCTCGGGATGATTGACGGTCGGCTCGTCGCGATCGAGCCGCGTGGTGCCGTCGCCGAGGCTCCGGACATAGCGGGTCACCGCCGCGGGGCCGCCGAGGTCGGCCAGGATCAGATTGGCGGCCGTGCTGTCGCTGTGGGACACCGCGGCGGCGCACAGGGCTTCCAGGCTCATGCTGCCCTCGGCCGCGTGGGCCTTCGTGTCGGGCGCGTAGCCGGCCACGTCGGCCGGCCCGTAGGGGATGCGGCGGTCGAGCCGGTCGCCCGACGCGTCGGCCCGCGCCAGGACCGCCGCGGCGGCCAGCACCTTGAAGGTCGAACACATCAGGAAGCGTTCGTCGGCGCGGTGGGCGAGGCTTCGTCCCGACCCCGTGTCCTGGGCGAAGACCCCGAGCCGGCCGCCGTGCCGGGCCTCGAGCGACGCGAGCGGGTCTTCTGCGCCGCGGGCGGGGACAGCCAGGCAGGCCGCCGCTGCCGACACGCCGGCGACGACGCGGCGGCGGCTCGGAAAGCTGCTGACGGCCGGCGCCGTGCCGGCCGTTCTCCATGAAGCGATGGGCATCTCGACTCCTCGAAGCGGAGGCCGTGAACCGAGGTGGACTCACGCTTCAGGTTCGTCACCGCGGTTCACGCTCGCCCGCGAGGTCTGGCCCACGATCGAGGCGTCACGGCGACGACGGGACGCCCGTCTCCGTCCCGCCGGACGATCCGGTGTCCACGCCGGGTCGAACGGGTCGGCGTCAGGCGGCGTTCGACGCGGGCGCGTTGCGGGCCTCTGGGAGGCCGATGCTGGGGCCGTGGCCGCGGAAGTTGCGGAGCCACCAGGCCCAGTCCTGGGGCACGAGGTGGAACGGGTCGTCGTGGGCGAGTTCGCGAGCCGCCCAGACGGGCCAGTGCGGGTTGGCCAGCGCGGGCCTGCCGAGGAAGACGAGGTCGTTACAAGCCTGATTTGTCTATTATCAATTTTTGGTGGGCTGAGTTTTTGGCGTCCATAATATGATCATGGCACAAAAGTCCCGTTGTGGCTGTCTTTCGATCTCGACACGACAAAATCTGTTCTGATAAACATTCTTCTATCTCGTTTTATATGCGACTTTGATTGACAGCCTTATGCTAATTGTCCGTGTGGTTTCTCGGATCACATTGTTTTTTAAAAAGAAGCTCGAAAGTAATTCGTTTGCCGGCTGCGCTGGGCGTTCGGGCCGGCACCGTAGTTGGACACGTGGCTCCGCTGGTGTGCCGCGCCGCCCCACAGGTACGTGGCGCGCACGACATGAACCGTGTCCTTGGGCATCACGATGTGCCCATCGCGATAGACGTCCGGATTGGTGAGATCGACGCTGAGGGTCAGGTTGTCGTCGCGCACCCCGGATCCCAGCACCTACGTTGACCGTAGGCCGGAATTTGATGGGAAGCGGAGGATGGGGAGCACGATGGCCGGACCGGCTTGTAGCAGCTTCCCTTAGGTGTGTGTGGGTTCGGAACCCGCTGAGCTTCTCCCCTCCCTATGTGTCCCTGCATCGGCAAGGAAAATGCGATCTCACTCTTCCGGCCGACATGGCACCGGATCGCGTCACTGCATCGTCCGTCGCATGGACACTCAATAGGACGTGCTCCACACTGACCGAAGGCCAGGGAGCGTCGTCTATGATCAGCGAGGATAGCTATGAAGAAAGCTCGGGCGATCTCGGAGTCGACTTTGCCCGGCTCGAAACGAAGTTCCGCGCCAAGTTGCAGCAGAATTTGGATCTGTCCGATAATAATTACAGTTTCAACTCATATAGCATTGAGTAGATCAATCATACACTAGCCGCCGCTGATGCGTTCGGCTTAGACTTGTTCGAGGGTTTCAAGGTTCCATATTCAAACGACAAAAATATCGGTGAGGTGAGCCATCGCATGCAAACAATCGTTGATGGGTTTAAGGTCAAGGTCAATGTTTCTCGTGTCAATGGTCGAAGCACTTTCAGTGTTCGCCTGTCAATAAGTGAAAAGGAGAAGATCCGACATTGGGCAGAACAGATCCGCAGCGAGATCGAGTCGAGCAGGATCGACGATGATGTCAAGCGTGATCTACTCGACGCGTTGAATGTATTTTTAGCAAAACTCGATAAGGATCGAACCCCTTTGCAAGCGTTCACCGACTTCGTGTTGACTGCCTCCGCTACAGCCGGCGTTGCCGCTGATAATCTTGATTCATGGTGGAAGTGGATTCCCCCGATAGCGGCAGTGTTCGGTTTGAAGTTGCATTCTGATCAAGCTTCAATTCCTAAACAGAAAAAACAGTTGCAGATAGAGGACAAGCGGTCTCGGTTCGGTAACAAGCCGAATCCGGACGACGACGAAATTCCTTTCTGATCAAAACTAGCCATGTACGTCACTCAATTAAGAGAGGGTATCATTCCGGAAGGACGGATTGCTGTATGTGTGGCGTGTCTGGATGATCCGTTAGGTGAAAAGCTTCGCGAGCCGATCTGTCTGGGATCGACGGACCATGATCGGCGGTTCCATCGGCGGCAGATCGACCCCACCCTGCCGGCCGGGTCCGACGCCGATCACCGATGAGCCGCCCGCCTGGCGCGGCGTCAGACGAAACGATGGCTTCGATCGGTCCTGATTTCTGGTATGGGTGGCGCGATAACCGGTGACGCGGAGAGCGAGACGGTGCAGTCCCACGCCGACCCCGCGCACGGCCACCCCGACCATGGTCACACGCACTCCCACACGCCGGCCTCCTTCGGCCGCGCCTTCGCCATCGGCATCGCCCTCAATGCCGGTTTCGTCGCCGCCGAGGTGGCGTTCGGCCTGGCGTCTCACTCCGTGGCGCTGCTCGCCGATGCCGGCCACAACCTCGCGGACGTGCTCGGCCTCGCCGTGGCGGGGAGCGCCCATGCCCTGACGCGGCGCGCCCCCACGGGCCGCTTCACCTACGGGTTCGGCTCCTCGTCGATCCTGGCGGCGCTGTTCAACGCCGTGTTCCTGCTGGTCGTCATCGGCGGCCTCTCCTGGGAGGCGATCACGCGCTTCGCCCATCCCGAACCCGTCGACGCCTGGAGCGTGATGGGCGTGGCGGCGGCCGGCATCGCGGTGAACGGCCTCTGCGCCTGGCTCTTCGCCGGCGGCGGGAAGGGCGACCTCAACCTCCGCGGCGCCTTCGCCCACATGCTGGCCGATGCCGCCGTGTCGGCCGGCGTGGTGCTGGCAGGCCTCGTGATCCTGCTCACGGGCTGGCCGTGGCTCGACCCCGCCGTCAGCCTCGCCGTCAACGCCGTCATCGTCACCGGGACCTGGAGCCTGCTGCGCGACAGCGCCACGATGGCGATGGGCGCCGTGCCGCCCGCGATCGAACCCGCCGCCGTGCGCCGGTTCCTCGCCGGGCAGCCGGGCGTCGCGGCCCTGCACGACCTCCACATCTGGCCCCTCTCGACCACCGAGACGGCCCTCACGGTCCACCTCGTGATGCCCGGCGGCCATCCGGGCGACGCGGTCCTGATGGCCTGTTGTGCCACCCTGCGCGAGCGCTTCGGCATCGGCCACGCCACGCTGCAGGTCGAGACCGACGCCGCCACCCTCTGCGCGCTGGCGCCGGAGGCCGTCGTCTGACGAAGCATCGTGCCGCCACGGGAGACGCGCCATGACGAGGAACGCCCATCGCCTCAGAGGCCGCGTCGCGCTGGTGACGGGCGGCTCGCGCGGCATCGGCCGCGCCGTGGCCGAACTCTTTGCCCGCGAGGGCGCCAGCGTCATGGTCAACCACCTCCACGACGCGGAGGCCGCCGCCGCGGTCGTGGCCGCGCTCCACGCCGCCTCGGAGGCCGAGGGCCACGCGGGGCCGAGGCACGGCGCCGTCGAGGCGGATGTCGCCGATCCGGCGGCCGTCACACGCATGTTCGCCGCGCTGGAGCAGCGCTGCGGCGCGCTCCACATCCTGGTCAACAACGCCGGCCTGCAGGTCGAGACGCCGGGCGAGGCCTTCGACGACGCGGCCTTCCTGCGGGTGATCGGGGTGGACCTCGTCGGGCCGGCTCTGTGTTCCCGGGCGGCGCTGAAGCTGTTTCTCGCCCAGCGGCGGGCCGGAGGCGCCGAGGCGCCGGTGCCCTGCAGCATCATCAACACGACGAGCGTGCACGAGACCATCCCGAAGCCCGGCTACGCGGCCTATTCGGTGGCGAAGGGCGGCCTCGGCAACCTCACCCGGACCCTGGCGCTCGAATTCGCCGGCCGCGGCATCCGGGTCAACGCCGTCGGCCCCGGCGCCGTCGCCACCGACATGAACGCCGCCTGGACGGACGACGCGGCGGCGCGCCGCGCCGTCGAGGCCCACATCCCGATGGGCCGCGCCGCCGAGCCGGCGGAGATCGCGACCGTCTTCGCGTTCCTGGCGTCCGACGAGGCGCGCTACATCACCGGGCAGACCGTCTATGCCTGCGGCGGCCTGACGCTCTACGGCGACTTCGCCACCAACTGGGCCTCGTAGCGGACCTCCGGCAGGCGCTTGAACACCCGCACCATGAAGGCCGCGCCGAACAGCGGGGTGACGAGGTTCAGCACGGGCACCGACACCACCGCGGCCATCACGAGGCCGGCCAGGAAGATGCGGCCGGCATGGCGCCGGCGCAGCGCCTCGGCGTCGGCGCGCGACAGGTGCCGCAGCGCGACGAACTCGTAATACTGCCGGCCGAGCAGGTACGCGTTGGCGCCGATGAACGCGATGGCGTTGATCCCGGGCACGAAGAGCAGCAGCAGGGCCAGCGCGGTGACGCCGAACTGGAGCGCGCCGAAGCGCACCGAGAGCGCCAGGGCCGGGAGGATCCGCAGGGGCCGGCCGGGCGGCGACAGGGGATCGAGGTCGCGCTCGACGTGTTCGGCGAGGTCGTCGATGAAGAAGCCCGCCACGACCGACGAGACGGGAGCCACCAGGAACACCGATCCCACCAGCAGCCCCAGCCCCGCCAGCACCGACACCAGCGTCGAGAGCCACGCGTAGGGCAGGACGACGAGGAGCAGGAGGCCGTGGTCGAGCAGCGCCACGGTGCCGACGAGGATCAGCAGGGTGAGGCCCAGCACCTTGGCGAGCGCCGAGCGGAACGGTGGCGTGAGGATCTCGTGGAAGGCGGCGAGCGCGTCGGCCAGCATCGGCAAGAGGGCACCTTTCACGTGTGGTAAAGCATGGTTGACGGGGTCGCTCGAATTGCACGGAACTTGCGGGTCCGGCTGTCGTTCGAACGTCATGGCACAGATTCGCAATTGTTGGTCCGGCCGGACCGTCGTGATCGTCGAGGACGAGTTCCTCGTGCGCGATCTCGCCGTCTGCGAACTCGAGGACAACGGCTTCACGGTGGTGGAGTTCGACTCGGCCGATGCGGCGCTGCCCTACCTGCGCGAGCACGGCGGGGACACGGCGCTCATCGTCACAGACGTCCAGATGCCCGGATCCATGAACGGCCTCGACCTCGTAGAGCTGCTGAGCCGGCTGTGGCCCAGCGTGCCGGTGCTGATCACCTCCGGCGGCCCGCTGGTCGATCCGCGCAAGCTGCCGCCCTGCGCGGCCTTCCTGAGCAAGCCGTGGCGCCCGGAAGACATGGTGGCCCGCGTCGCCGGCATGCTGACCTGCATGCACTGAAGCCGGGCTCAGAGAGGTTCGAGGCGGCTGGCCGGCGCGTCTCCCTTGCTGCAGCTTCCGTCGGACGATCGCGTGACGCTCGTCCGAAACCTGCTCAGGCCGCCATCACGCGCTCGACCAGCCTGACCCAATAGGCGATCCCGTGCGGGATGGCGTCGTCGTTGAAGTCGTAGCCCGGGTGGTGGAGGCCGGCGCTGTCGCCGTTGCCGATGAACACGAAGGCGCCGGGCCTGGCCTCCAGCATGTAGGAGAAGTCCTCCGCCCCCATGATGGGCGCCATGGACCCTTCGACGGACGCCTCCCCCGCGACGGCCGATGCCGCCCCTTGGGCGACCTTCGCCTTGGCGGCGTCGTTGCAGGTGACGGGATAGCCCCGCGTGTAGCGCAGCGTCGCGGTCGCGCCGTGCGCCGCCGCCACGCCCTCGGCGATCTCCTTCAAGCGGGCCTCCGCGACGTCGCGCATCGCCGGGGTGAGCGTGCGGGTGGTGCCGGCGAGCTTGGCGGTCTGCGGTATGGCGTTCTGGGCCGAGCCGGCCTGGAACACCGTGATCGACACCACGCAGGCTTCGAGCGGATCGACGTTGCGGGACACGATGCTCTGCGCCAGCGTGACGATGTGGGCGCCGACCAGCACGGGGTCGATCGTCTGGTGGGGCTGGGCCGCGTGGCCGCCGCGCCCCTCGATCTCGATCTCGAACCGGTCCGCCGCCGCCATGATCGGTCCGGCCCGCAGGGCGAAATGCCCGACCGCGAGGCCGGGCAGGTTGTGCATGCCGTAGACCTCGTCGATGCCGAACCGGGTCATCAGCCCGTCCCCGATCATGCTGCGGGCGCCGGCGCCGCCCTCCTCGGCGGGCTGGAAGATGCAGACCGCCGTGCCGTCGAAGTCCCGCGCCGCGCTGAGGTGCCGGGCGGCGCCGAGCAGCATGGCGGTGTGGCCGTCGTGGCCGCAGGCGTGCATCTTGCCCGGGGTCTTCGACGCATAGGGGAGGTTGGTCTGCTCGGCGATCGGCAGGGCGTCCATGTCGGCGCGCAGCCCGACGGTCCGGCGCCCGCCGCCGCCGTGGCCTCTGCCGCGGATGACGCCCACGACGCCGGTGCGGCCGATGCCGGTCACGACCTCGTCGCAGCCGAAGGCGCGCAGCCGATCCGCCACGAGGCCAGCCGTACGGTGGACGTCGTAGAGCGTCTCGGGATTGGCGTGGATGTCGCGCCGCCAAGTCGTGGCGTCGGCGGCGATGCCGACGTCGATCCCCATGCTGTCCCCGCTCGTCATGGCGATCCCAACCCCTTCATCGATGAGTCACCAGACCGCACGCATCCCCGGGCGTCAACGTCGCCGGGGTCGCGGGCGGAGATCGACGGCCTCGCCCGCCCGGGGATCGCCCGCCTCTCAGAGTCCGTGGAGGGATCGAACTCGTGCCTGAATGCCCTCTGCAATCGTTCGGGATCGTCTTCCGGCTTCGAGCCGAATGGGCATGCATTCACAGATTCTCAGCGGAGCCGCACCGCGGCGCCCGCCTGGTGACCGGCGGCGTCCGTCACGGTGAGGCGGGCGAAGCCGGCGCCGTCCGGCCGCCAACGGGCCTCGCGCCGCGGCGAGGCCGCGCCGGCGGGCGAGCCGTTGATGAACCAGGTGAAGGGAGGCGCGCCGCCCTCCGCCTTCAGCGCCAGGGATGGCGGGGGGTCGCCGCCCTCGGCGACGCCGAGGTCGACCGTGGCGCCGTCCGGCGGATAGGCGATCCGCAGGGCCGGAGCCGGGGCGCCGCAGCGGGTTCCGCCGCCCGCCGCCGGAGGGCAGGGCAGGGCGGCGGCCTCGCCCGGCGGCGTCAGCCGGCGCAGCGGGGCGGGCAGGTCGGCTGAGGCGTCGATGCGGGCGCCGGCCGGCCGCGGCGTCGGCTCGATCGGGCCGGGCAGGCGCGCGAAGGCGTCGAACAGCAGCGGCGCCGCCGCCTGCCGCCCGACGAGGCCCGCGACGGGCCCGTCATCGGCCCGGCCGAGCCAGGCCGCCACGGTGAAGCGCCGGCTGAACCCGACCGCCAGCGCGTCGCGGAAGCCGTAGGACGTGCCGGTCTTGAAGGCGATCCGCCCGGCCATCCCGTTCTCCGGCGGGGCGGCCCCGCGCAGGATCTCGCCAACCGCCCAGGCCGAGGCCGGGTCGGTGACGGGGCGGCCCGGCTGGCCGCGGCGCTCCGGCGGCTGCAGCCGCTCGACGAGGACCGGCACCTCACCCCCGCGGGCCAGGCCGGCATAGAGCCGGGCGAGGTCGACGAGACGGATGCCGAGCCCGCCCAGCGCCACCGACAGGCCGGGTGGCTCGGCGCCGGGGAGGGCGACGCGGGCGCCGGCGTCGGCGAGCCTGGCCAGGAAGCGCTGCGGCCCGACGCGGTCGAGCAGCGCCACGGCGGGCAGGTTCAGCGATTGCTGCAGCGCGTGCCGCGCCGAGACGCTGCCGGTGAAGTGGCCGTCGAAATCGGCCGGGCCATAGGCGCCGTAATGCGTCTGGCGGTCCTCGATCACGGTCTCGGGCGCCGCGAGGCCGTCCTCGAACGCCATGGCGTAGATGAAGGGCTTCAGGGCCGAGCCCGGCGAGCGCAGCGCCCGCGCCATGTCGATCGGCCCGGCGCGGCTGCGCGAGCGCGGGTCCGCGGTGCCGACGTCGGCCAGCACGGCACCGCTGGCATTGTCGATCACCAGGAGCGCGCCCGTCACGGCGGGGCCGAAGCGGACGGCATGGCGCGCCACGAGCGGCTCGAGCCCGGCCTGGAGGTCCGCGTCGAGCGTCAGCCGGAGCGTCGACGCCGCGGGTGCGGCGGCGCGCTCCTCGCCGGCGGCGTGGAACGCCAGCGCCGGCAGGGGGCGGCGATCGTCCGGCACCGGCTCCGCCCGGGCCGCCGCGACCTCGTCCGCCGAGGCGAGGCCGAGCGCCGCCGCGCGGTCGAGCACCCGGTCCCGCGCCGCCCGGGCGCGCTCGGCCGAGCGGTCGGGCCTGCGGGCCTCGGGCGACTGGGGCAGGGCGACGAGCAGGGCCGCCTCGGCGAGGCCGAGCCGCGCCGGTTCGTGCCCGAACCAGGCGAGGCTCGCGGCCCGCACGCCCTGGAGGTTGCCGCCGTAGGGGGCGAGGCGGAGATAGAGGTCGAGGATGCCGGCCTTGCCGAAGCGCCGCTCCAGCGCCACGGCGCGGATCGCCTGGCCGGCCTTGGCGGCGAGCGAGCGGCGATGCCGGGGCGCGATGAGCCGCGCCACCTGCATCGACAGCGTCGAGGCGCCCGACACGATGCGGCCGCGCCACGCCCATTGGGCGGCGGCGCGCAGCGCGGCGCGGGGGTCGATGCCGCCGTGGTCGGCGAAGCGCGCGTCCTCGACGGCGAGCAGCAGCGCCACGAAGCGGGGATCGACGTCGGCGCTCGAGACCGGCAGGGACCAGCGCCCGGCCGCCGTCGCGAAGGGGCGGAGCAGCCGGCCGTCGCGGTCGAGCACCACGGTGGAGGCTGCGGGAACGACGAGGTTCGCCTCGGCGCGCCGCACCGCTCGGTCGAGGGTCCAGGCGCCGACGCTCGCGGCGAGGCCCATGAGCATGGCCGCCGCCGACAGGAAGGAAGGCCACCGTCGTAGGGCGGCGTTGCCATTCGCGCGCGTGCGATCGATCATGAGCGACGTTACGGGTCGGCCGCTCCGGTCATCGGACGGGTCGGGCGATCATGCACGCCGAACACCGTTCTACAAGGAGCCGCGATGCGCGCCGCCGCCCTGATCGCCGCCGCGCTGCTCGTCGGCCCAGCCGCAGCGGCGGGAGAGCGCTCGAACGAGGCCTTCGTCCGGATGCTCGAAGCCCAGCCTGGCGTCGTCGTCTCACATGGCGGCAAGGGCGGACACCCCTTCACCGAGTGGCGCAAGAACGGCGTCCGGTATCGGCTGGAGCGGCAGGGTGGGAAGGAGCAGTTGACCGGAGACGACGAGAGCGGGCACGGCGCCGTGATCTGCAGCTGGATGATGTACGTGACCCTCCGCGGCGAGCTGGACGACTGCCCCGCCGACCGATTCGTGGAGCTTCGGGCCGACCTCGATCAGGGGATCGGCGCCATCGACGACTTCATCGTGGCGAACAGCGTCGTCCCGGTGGACGTGACGGAGCTCAGGGCCAGAGCCGCCGCGGAGAATGCCCGCATCCGTGCCGCTCCCTCCGTGAAGCCCAGGGTTTGCCTCGCCGGCGATGTGGGAGCGATGGCCGCGTGGTTCGACGCGATGGGGCGGCCGGCCCGCCTGGAAGTGGTGCGAAACCTTCTGTCGATGCCCCGTTGGCCCGTCTTGAACCCTTGTCTGTGATCCACACGCCGCGCTACGAGCGGTAGTCGCCGTTGATCTCGACGTAGAGCTTGGTGAGGTCGCAGGTCCACACCGTCGCGCGGCCCGCCCCGAGGCCGATCTCGACCCGGATGGCGATGTCCTGGCCCCGCATGTAGGCCGAGGTCGCGGCCTCGTCGTAGGCCGGGTCGCGCAGGCCCTCGGCGGCGACGCGGATCGGGCCGAACCAGATGGCGAGCCTGTCGCGGTCGGCCGCCTCGCCGGCTTTGCCGACCGCCATGACGATGCGGCCCCAATTGGCGTCCTCGCCCGCCACCGCGGTCTTGACCAGCGGCGAGTTGGCGATCGACAGGGCGATGCGCTTGGCGGCGGCGTCCGTCTCCGCGCCCTCCACCGTGACGGCGACGAACTTGCGGGCGCCCTCGCCGTCCTTGACCACCTGGTGGGCGAGGTCGAGCAGCACCCGGTCGAGCGCCGCCGCGAAGCCGGCGAGCCGCGGGTCGGAGGCCTCGGCGATGGCGGGCGCGCCACGAGCCGCCGCGCCGCCGGTGGCGAAGAGCATCAGCGTGTCGGACGTGGAGGTGTCGCTGTCGACCGTGATGGCGTTGAACGAGGTCTCGACCGCGCGGGCCAGCATCGCCTGCAGCGCCGGCGCCGCGATCGGGGCATCGGTGAAGACGAAGCTCAGCATCGTGGCCATGTCGGGCGCGATCATGCCGGCGCCCTTGGCGATGCCGTTGATCGTGACCGCCACGCCGCCGATCTCGGCGCTCGCCGTCGCGAGCTTGGGGAAGGTGTCGGTCGTCATGATGGCGCGGGCGGCGTCGGCGATGCCGTCCTCGCGCGCCGCGGCGACCAGCCGGTCGAGCACGCCCTCGAAGCGGCCGGCGTCGAGCGGCTCGCCGATGACGCCCGTCGAGGCGAGGAAGATCTCGGACGCCGCGGCGCCGCTGTCGCGTGCCGCGAGAGCCCGACCCGCGATGTCTGCCGTGAGCTGGGTCGAGGCGACGCCGGTGCGGCCCGTGAAGGCATTGGCGTTGCCGGAGTTCACCACCAGCAGCCGCGCCTTGCCGCCCGGGAGGTTGGCCCGGCACCAGTCGACCGGCGCCGACGGGCAGCGCGACCTGGTGAAGACCCCGGCCACGGCCGTGCCCTCCGGCAGCACCGCGACGGTGACATCCGTCCGCCCCTTGTAGCGGATGCCGGCCTCGCCGGCGGCGAAGCGCAGGCCCGGGATCGCGGGCATGTCGGGGAGCGAGGTCGGCGCCAGCGGCGACACGGGGACGGAGGGAGCCATGGAGCGCGGGTCTCGGAGGCGGCCACGGCCGCGGGCGGGTGGAGCGGTTCTAGCCGGCTCGGGCGCGCGGGAGAAGGGCGGGAGATCGTCGGGATGCCCCGAGGCGGTTGAGCGGACGTCGCAGTCCTGAGATCGCACGGCCGCTCGCGACCCGAGTCGGGCCTAGCGAGGCTATCGACCAGTACGGTCCAATCGACAGCAAACTGTCATATTGACGTCGACGCGAAACTCCCTATCTCAAAGGCATGAGAGACACACCAGCCGCCCCCCCGCGTGACGCACATCGGCCGAGGCGCGCCTTGACCGGCCTTGTCATCGACGTGTTTCGCCTGAACGGCGATCTGCTCGCCGCGGGTGACGCCCTGGTCTACGACCTCGGCCTGACCAGCGCGCGCTGGCAGGTGCTCGGCGCTGTCGCCCTCTCGCCGGTGGCCCTCCCCGTCGCGCACATCGCCCGCAACATGGGCCTGACCCGTCAAGCGGTGCAGCGCGTCGTGGACGACATGCGCGCGGACGGCTTGGTCCGACTCGAACCCAACCCACACCACCGCCGCGCCATGCTCGTGGCGATGACCGCGCAGGGCGAGATCGCCTACCGCGGCGCGATCGAGCGCCAGGAACGTTGGGCGGACGATCTCGCGGCCGGCCTGTCGCCCGACGCCATCGAAGCCGCCGGCTCACTCCTGCGGACGCTGCAGCGACGCTTGGACGTGTCCGCCGAGAGCACCCCACCTGCCGTGGCGCCGACCACCCAAGGAGCCTGACATGCCGAAGTTCGTCGAGATGGACCCGTCCATCACCCTCGCCGATCAACTCGCCGACGACGGTGGTTCCATCGTCCTCATCAACACCTTCGTCGTGCCGCCCTCCGACACCGACCGGCTCCTCGCCGCCTGGGCTGCGGATGCGGCGATCATGAAGCGCCAGCCCGGCTTCATCTCGGCCCAGCTTCACCGCGGCATCGCGGGCAGCGGCGTGTTCCTGAACTACGCCGTCTGGGAGTCCGTCGCGCAGTTCCGGGCAGCCTTCGCCGATCCGGAATTCCGAGCGCGGCTCAGCCGATACCCCGACAGCGCGACGGTGAGCCCGCACCTGTTCCGGCCGGTGGCGGTGCCCGGCATCTGCGTCGCCTGAACCGCCATCCACCACGCCAGGAGCCTGCTGATGCCCATCACCCATGCCCCGGTCGGCTATGACGCCGACGTGGTCGTCATCGGCGCGGGGCCCGTCGGGCTCACGACGGGCTGCGCCCTTCGCCACCACGGCATCGCGTGCCTGCTGCTCGAAGAGCGCAGCGATACGCGGGCGTACTCGCGCGCCAACAACCTTTGGGCACGCCCGCAGGAACTCCTGGCGAGCATCGGCCTCCGGGACGCCCTGGCGGAGCAGTCCTACGCCATCCGGACCGTCAATACGCTGATGAACGGCGTGCCGACCACGCCGATCCAGATCGATCAGGTCGCCAGTCCCTACCCGCAGGTCCTCTACAGCGGGCAGGACGTCATCGAGAAGACGTTGACCGCGACGTTCGAGGAGCGCGGCGGCACGCTGGAATGGGGATGCAAGGTGGTCGGCGTCTCGTCCGACGAGACGGGCGTGACGGTCACGATCAAGCGGGGTGACGACGTGCCGGAAGAGCAGCGGCGTTGCCGCTACCTCGTGGCCGCGGACGGCGCCAGGAGCACCGTGCGGCCGCTCGTCGGCCTGGACTTCAAGCCCGAGCGGTTCGAGGGACGCATCAACCGTCAGGTGGACGCGCGCCTGTCGTGGCGCCGGTCCCTGGAGCCGGATCAGCTCTGGTTCTTCTACTACGAAAAGGGCTTCTGCGGGGTGTTGCCGGTCTGGGGCGGCTATCACCGGCTGTTCTTCCTGCAGGACGATGCCGGCGTGCCCGACCGCGACCCGACGCTCGACGAGATCAAGGCCCTCGGTCGCGCGGTGACGGCCGACGAGACGTTGACCCTCGCCGACCCGATCTGGTTCAGCCACAGCCGCTTCCAGTACGGAGTCTCGCCGGGCTACGCCCGCGGCCGCGTGTTCCTCGCCGGTGACGCCGGGCACATGTCCCTCCCCATCGGCGGTCAAGGCATGAACGCTGGCTTGCACGACGCGGTCGAGATCGCCTGGCGACTCGCCATGACGCTGCGGGACGAGGCCGCGCCCGTGATCCTCGACTCCTATGACGGCGAGCGTGCGGGAGAGCATGCCCGCCTCAGCGACCAGCAGGCGAAAGGGTTCCGGCGGGTGGTCTACCGCGGCACGATCACCGATGCGGCGCTGGGTCTGGCCGCCCAGGTCCTGCCCAACATCGGCTCGCTCATCCAGGGCACCGACGACCTGCAACAGGTGTCGGTCGGCTACCCCAAGAGCGCGCTCAACGAGGATCACCTTCCCGGCCTCACCCACCTTCTGCAGGGGCGCGGGGTGCTGGCGGGCGAGCGTGCCCCGGAGGCGGAGGTCACCCACCGGGGAGTGACGACGACGCTGTTCCCGTTCATCTACAACCCGGATGGACACACGACGGGCTGGGCCCTGCTTTGCTTCGACGGCCGCTCGACCGAAACGCAAAGAGCGCTGCTCGACGCGATCGAGGCCGTCGCTCCGTGGAAGGGCGTCAGGCCGCGCTTGGTGCTCGCCGGCCCGCTGTTCATCGCCGGGGAGATTCCTATCCTGTCCGACCTGGACGGAAAGGTGCACGGGGCCTACGGGCTGGAGGGTGAAGCGGCGCTCGTGCTGATCCGCCCCGACGGGCACATCGCCTTCCGCGGCGCGGCCGGCCGGCCCGACCGCCTGGCGGCCTACTGCCGGAAGGTGTTCGGTGCCGAGGGCGGGCAGACGGCGCCAGCCGCCGAGGCCGAGCAGCTCGCAACCGCCCCGTGAGGATGCGCCCTCCGTCTCGGCGAGGCGACATCGAGCGGCCGACGCGATCTCGGACGGGGTCTCGCCTTGAACTCTCCGGTTCGCGTCGGCGCGCCTGCACGGCCCGCCGGAGCCGCATCGGAGGTCGTGTGGCCGAGGGCCGCCCTCACGAGAGGCGAGCCGTCACTCGAAAAGACTGCCGCCCGCGACCGGGGCTTCAGATTGCCATCCGATCGCGCCCGCCCGCACCGCACATCCGCTCGAACGCGAGACGGGCTGCTCGTGCGAGGTTGGTGGACATCCCGACACGACGCAACGACCTCGCTCATCTCGCATGGCATGTCTCACGCCCACAGCAGGGCGATGTCCGATCGCGAGCTAGCTCACACTGTGCCGGGCGGGTAGATCGCGCCATAGCTCCGGTCGGCAGCGGAAGCCCGTCGATTGAAGTCGCGAGACGGCCTCGGCGACGTCGATCAACCCACGACGTGCAGCGAGATCGCTGATGCCCAGCGTTCCGGTCACGGCAAGACCTCTGGCCCGCGCCAGGACGACACCGGCCCGGTCATCCATGAGGAGCAGGTCGGCCGCCAAGGCGCCCGCCAGCATGACGAGATTTCAGTGATCGTCCGCTAGAGCGCTGCGCCTGTCGTTCATGAAATTCGGCATGACCAGAGTATTTGATCGCCATGGGCTCCTGCGTGGCCGTCGCCCCGAACAGCATCACCGCCGCGGCGTGACATCGGTCCGTGGAAGGAGGCCACCCCTGGTGCGGCTTCGACGTCGCGAGGGCGAAGCTGCCTGCGGGGATCGCAGACCGCGACCAGAGCCTCAGACCGTGACTTGCTTTCGCCCGCCCCTCCCGGACCTCCGCTCTAGCCCGTACGAGACCGCGAACACCCCGAGGCCGGCGACGCCGAGCGCGGCGCCGACCCAGCCGGTCGACGCATAGCCATAGCCGCCCGCGATGGCCAAGCCGCCGAGCCAGGCGCCGGCCGCGTTGGCGATGTTGAAGGCCGAATGCATCGAGGCGGCCGCCAGCGTCTGGGCGTCGCCCGCGACGTCCATCAGCCGGGTCTGGACGGCGGGCGCCAGCGCGACCCCGAACCCGATGAGGAAGACGCAGAGGCACAGCAGGACCGGTTGCG
Organism: Lichenihabitans sp.; assembly: GCA_965214345.1. GTDB lineage: Bacteria > Pseudomonadota > Alphaproteobacteria > Rhizobiales > Beijerinckiaceae > Lichenihabitans. The sequence continues at coordinate 550,759 of CBDCBJ010000007.1, forward strand.
CCGCCGTCAGCGCGAACAGGGCGAGGATCACGACGTTGAACGCCATCATGCCGCCGAGCGTCGCCATCAGGGCGCGGTCGGCGAGCCAGGCGCCGAGCAGGTTTCCGACGATCATGCCGGTGCCGAAGATCGCCAGGATCACCGGCACGAAGTCCTTCGGCAGGCCGGCCACGACGGTCGCCGTCGAGGCGATGTAGCTGAAGGCGGCGAACATGCCGCCGAAGCCGATCGCGGCGAAGCCGAACGTGAGCCAGACCTGGGGTCGCTTCAGGGCGCCGAGTTCCCGCGCCGCGCTCGCCTCGCCGTCGACCGCGTCGCGCGGCAGCGTCAGCCAGAGGAGGAGCACGGTCAGCATCCCGAGTGCGCCGACGAGGACGAACAGCGAGCGCCAGCCGAAGTGCTGTCCGAGCACGGCGACGAGCGGCGTGCCGAGGAGCGTCGCGACGGTCAGCCCGAGCATCACCCGGCCGACGGATTGCGCGCGCCGGCCCGGCCCCGCCACCGAGGCGGCGACCAGCGCGGCGACGCCGAAATAGGCACCGTGCGGCAGGCCCGACAGGAAGCGGACGCCGGTGAGCGTCGGCATGTCGGGCGCGACCGCGCTGGCGAGGTTGCCGAGGCCGAAACCCAGCATCAGGAGGAGCAGCAGCGTCCTCCGGCTCAGCCTGGCCGCCAGCAGGGCGATCGACGGCGCCCCGATCACCACCCCGAGCGCATACGCGCTGATGAGATGTCCCGCCCCCGGCACCGACACGCCGAAGCCCGCCGCGATGTCGGGCAGGAGCCCCATGATGGCGAACTCACCCGTGCCGAGGCCGAAGCTGCCCACGGACAGCGCGAGCAGGATCAGGGCCGCCCGCCCCGGCGTGAGGGCGACGGGGGTGACGTCCGTGGGTTCCACCGCCTCGATCGTGGCATCGGTCATGTCGCGCAGCTCACGTTCGGATGTCTCACGGCGCTCGAAACTCCCTGACGGGCGAATGCCGGCCAGTGAACGTCGATGCTCCCGGGATATCATGCGACACAGCGGACAGGCGTCGGCTTTCCCTGCAACCCTGCCATCTGCGATCCGTTCGCAGGCCGTAAGTCGTTGGGTGAGACGCCGGTGACGATGTTTGCAAGTCGTGCTAGCTCAGCCCTCGTCCATGCCAGAACGATGGGCTCGTCATCCGCTCATCGTCGCGTTCGCGCCGCTTCGCGGGGATGAGCGAAGAGAAGCGGGTCGCTCTAAAAGTCGGATCACGTGTCGAGGAGACTCCATGGCTGAACCAGCCCCGAACCCGTGGACGATCGACGACTTCTTCGCCTGGCAGGAGCGGCAGGCCGACCGCTACGAACTCGTGGGCGGGTTCCCCCTCAAGCTGATGGCGGGCGCCAGGAACGTGCACGACGACATCGTCGTGAACTGTCTCCTCTCGCTCGGCAATCAACTCCGCGGCGGACCCTGTCGACCGTTCACCGGCGACGGCAGCATCGAAACCCTGCCCGGCCAGATCCGCCGGCCGGACCTCGGCATCGACTGCGGGCGCCGCGACCCGAACGGCCTCAAGGCGTCCGAGCCGCGGCTGGTGGTCGAGGTGCTGTCGCCGGGGACGCGGGACTTCGACACGTTCGAGAAGCTCGGTGAATACAAGACGGTCGACAGCCTCGACCACATCCTGTTCGTCGACCCCGACGCCCCGCAACTCGTCCACTGGTCGAGAGGATCGGACCGGAACTGGGACCGAACCCTGCTGGAAGGGCTCGACGCGACCGTGGACCTGCCGGGTCTCGGCGTCGCGCTGGCGTTGCGTGAGGTCTACGAGGGCGTGGCGTTTCCGGCGCGCCCCCGCCTGGTGGCGGACGAAACGGCGGACGGCCGATCGATCGCGCCGTAGCCGGCGGGCGCGCTCAATAGACGTCGAGCTGGAAACGCTTGTCCTTCTTGAGCTGGCTCACGAACGCGATGGCCTCGTCGGTCGTCCTCTTGCCCTCGGAGGCGGCGATGTCCACCATGGCGGCCTCGACGTCCTTGGCCATGCGCTTGGCGTCGCCGCAGATGTAGAGGTGAGCGCCCTCCTCGAGCCAGCGCCACAGGTCGGCGCCGACCTCGCGCATGCGATCCTGCACGTAGAATTTCTCGCCCGCGTCGCGCGACCAGGCGAGCGACAGGCGGGTCAGCACGCCCTCCTTGCGCAGCGCGTCGAGCTCGTCCTGGTAGAAGAAGTCGGTCGTCGATTTCTGATGGCCGAAGAACAGCCAGTTCCTGCCGGGCGCCTCGGAGGCCTTGCGCTCCTGCAGGAAGGCGCGGAACGGAGCCACGCCGGTGCCGGGCCCCACCATGATGACGGGCTTCGACTTGTCCTCGGGCAGTGCGAAATTGTGCGCCTTCTGCACGTAAACCTTCAGTTCCTCGCCGGGCTCGACGGAATCGGCGAGCCAGGTCGAGGCGACGCCGGTGCGCCTGCGCTTGTTGATCTGGTAGCGCACCGCGTCGACCGTCAGCGACAGTCCGCCGAGGTTGAGGTTCGGCGAGGACGAGATCGAGTAGAGCCGCGGCTGCAGCGGCGACAGGGCGTCGACGAAGGCTTCGGGGTGCGGGCGGACGTTGGGGAACTTGTGCAGCACCGCCAGCACGTCGAGCTGGGCGGCGTCGCCGTCCGGGTCCTCGCCCTTGGCGAGCGCGCGGGCCTTCTCGCGGCTCTTGCCGCCCGAGATGTAGGAATAGAGCTCGAACAGCGAGTCGGGTGCGAGGCCGAGGTCGACGTCGTCGCGCAGCACCTGACGCAGCGGCTTACCGTTGACCTCGGCGATGTGGGAGGCGCCCAGCATGGCGATGATCTGGTCGACGAGGCCCTGGTTGTTCTTGGGGAACACCCCGAAGCTGTCCCCCACCACATAGGACACGCCGCTCCGCGACAGGTCGAACTCGACGTGCCACGTGTCCTTGGCCGACCCTTCCGCGTTGAGGCGGCGGCGGGACTTGAACAGCGCCGTGGCGGGCGCCTCGCGTGACGTGCCCGGGATGACATCGGCCTGCGCGCCCTCGACCGCGCGCGACTTGCCGCCCTCGGCGGTGCCGACATCGGCCGCGGTCTTGTCTCCGTTGACGTCGTTGAGCTCGACCGCCAGCCCCTTCAGCAGACGGGCCGTGACCTTGCCGCCCGGCGCACAGAGGTTCAGCCGCTCCTCGCTCTTCCCGAAGATCGCGTTAGCGTAGTCGGCGCAATTGTAGCCGCACTGGCCGCAGTCCTGCTGGGCCATGGCGGCCATCAGGCGCGGCGCGATCGGCCGATCCTTCGCCATCTCCATGCGGGCGTCCGGCTCGAGTGAGGGGTCGTGCCAGGGCGCCTCGTCGTTGGTGGCCAGCACCGGTCCGTCGAGCTTGGTGGCAGACGTGTCGTTGCTGGCGACCGGCGCCTCGGCCGCCATGGCGGCGATGGAGGCCGAGAAGAACCCGGACAGCCACGACCGCTGCTCGGCGGAGAACGGCGCCGACTCCGGGATCACGACGGTGAGCTGCGGGGCGGCGTTCATGCGGGTGCTCCGTCGGCCAGGCTCTTCAGCGCCTCGACCTCGTGACGGTTGGCGAAGGCGTGAAAGCTCTCATCTGGTGCCGCGCGATGCGCCAGATAGGCCTTGAGCAGCCCCTCGACCCGGGCCGGCGCGTCCTCGGCCTTGATGTCGGGGTAGATCATCTTGGCGATCGAGGCCTCCGTGCCGAAGCCGCCGCCGACGTGGATGTTGTAGCCCGGCACGGTGTCGTCGTCGCCGATCGGCACCTTCACGCCGATGAGGCCGATGTCGCCGATGTAGTGCTGGGCGCAGGAGTTGGGGCAACCCGTGAGGTGCACGTTGATCGGCTGGTCCATCGGCACGCGGAGCTCGATGTGGGCCACGATCTCGTTGCCGTTGCGCTTGGTGTCGGCGTTGGCGAACTTGCAGCCGAAGGAGCCCGTGCAGGCCACGAGGCCGGCGCGGATCGTCGAGGCCTCGGTGTCGAGGCCGATCTCCTTGACGGCGGCCCGCACCGTCTCGACGTCGGCGTCCCGCACGCCCGAGATCAGGAAGTTCTGCCAGACGGTGAGGCGGATGTCGCCGTCGCCGTAGCGGCGCGAGACTTCGGCGATGGACCGCATCTGGTCGGTCGACAGGCGGCCGGCTTCGAGCACGACGCCGATGTAGTTGAGCCCCTCCTGCCGCTGCCGGTGCACGCCGATGTGGCCGAGGCGGTCGTAGCCGGGCCGCGGCGCGACATGGGCGGCGTCGAGCCTCTGCAGCGGTCCGCCGAGCTTCTCCTCGACGGCCGCCAGGAACTTCTCGAAGCCCCACGCATCGAGCACGTATTTCATGCGCGAATGGTTGCGGTTGGTGCGGTCGCCGTTCTCGGACCAGACGCGGATGATCGCGTCGGCGATCCTGATGCAGTCGCCGGGCGGCAGCACCACGCCGGTGTCGCGCGCGAGGTCCTTGTGGCCCGAGATGCCGCCGATGGCGAGGCGGTAGTAGACGCCGGGCGCGATGGGGGCGCCCTCCATCACGGCGACGGCCTGGAAGCCGATGTCGTTGGTGTCCTCCAGCGTGGCGATCCGGCCGGCGCCGTCGAAGCTGACGTTGAACTTGCGCGGCAGGTTGTACATCACCCGCGTGTTGAGGATGTGGTGGTGCCAGTCCTTGGCGTGGGGCCGCGTGTCGAGGAGTTCGCCCGGGTCGATGCCGGCCGTCGCCGACCCCGTCACGTTGCGGATGTTGTCCGAACCCGCGCCGCGCGGGACGATGCCGACATCGGCGAGGCCCTCGAGGAAGTGGGAGCCGCGCTCGGGCGGGATCTCGCGGACCTGGAGGTTGCAGCGCGTCGTCACGTGCGAATAGCCCCCGCCGTCGCGGTCGGCGAGGTCGGCGATGGCGGCGAACTGCCAGTGCTTCAGGATGCCGTTGTGCACCCTCATGCGGCACATGTAGCTGTCCTGGGCGGGGCCGACGTAGAAAAGCCCATGATAGCGCCAGCGGAAATTGTCCTCGGGCTTCGGCCGTGCCCCCGTCAGCGCGACGGCCTTCAGCCGCTCGTAGGATTCAAACGGGTGTTCGGCGCGCTTCCACTTCTCCTGGTCGGCCAGCTTCCTGCCCGCCGCGACCTGCCGGTCCTGCGCCTTCGCCTGCTCGGCGTCGGGTCCCGTCGGTTCGCTCTCGACGCTGGCCGGCGCCCGGCCGATGGAGCGCATGGCGCCGAGCCCTGAGGCGAAGCCCTCCAGCCAGTGCTTCTGGTCGGAACTGAATTCCATACCCATCCTGCCAACCCTATGCGGCCACTCCGGGCCGGCCTTCGGATCGGCGGCCCGGACGGTCAGGTCCTTACCGCCGCGGATGTCCGCCGGCGGCGGTTTCGACGGACGGAGACCGAGACGTGAATGATCGGCCGGCACGAGGATCGACATCCGGCTTTCCCGCAAAATCGAGCAAACGGCATGCCAAGGACGGCAAGGCCCGGGCGTTTCACCCGCGTCGAGTCGACACGATCGCCTGCGGAATCCGTCGGTGGTGCAGTGCACGGAGGCCGGACAGGCGCACACCCCACGGTGCGGACCGATGCCCGACGGGCGGGCATCGCGGCGGACGGATCGTGCGAGGCTTTACGCTCGCCGCCGATGCCCCTAGATCCCGTGGACAGCGCCGTGCGCCGCGTCGAGCGCCGCGCCAGGGAGCAGACAACGTGACCCTCGCCCATCCCCTCGCGAAGCCCCTGACCGGCATCTTTCCCGTCGCCCCCACCCCCTTCAGGGCCGACGGCGAGCTCGACCTCGCCGGCCAGCGCCGCGTGATGGATTGCATGGTCGACCAGGGCGTCGACGGGATCTGCATCCTGGCGAACTATTCCGAGCAGTTCGCCCTGACCGACGTCGAGCGCGACCAGGCGATGGACGCGAGCCTCGCCGCCGTGGCGGGCCGCGTGCCGGTGATCGTGACGTGCTCGCATTACGCGAGCCGCATCGCCGCCGACCGGGGGCGCCGGGCCGCCGCCGCGGGCGCGTCCATGCTGATGCTGATGCCGCCCTATCACGGCACGGGGCTGCGGGCCGACGAGAGCCTAATGTTGGAGCATTTCGCCCGCGTCGCCGAGGCGTCCCGCCTGCCCATCATGGTCCAGGACGCGCCGCTGAGCGGGGTGCCGCTGTCGGTGCCGTTCCTGGTTCGGCTGGCGAAGGAGGTGCCGCTGGTGCGCTTCTTCAAGATCGAGGTGCCGCAGGCGGCCGCCAAGCTCCGGGCGCTGATCGCGGCCGGCGGCGATGCGGTCGAGGGCCCCTGGGACGGCGAGGAGGCCATCACGCTGATGGCCGATCTCGACGCCGGCGCCACCGGCACGATGACGAGCGCGCTCCTGCCCGACCTCCTGAAGCCCATCGTCACGGCGCATCTCGCCGGCGACCGGACGACCGCGGCGGCGCTCTACGCCAAATGCCTGCCGCTCATCAATTACGAGAACCGGCAATGCGGGCTCCGCGCCGCCAAGGCCGTGATGATGGCGGGTGGCGTGATCGAGAGCGACTGTGTGCGCCACCCGTTCGAACCGCTCCATCCCGCCACGCGGGCGGGGCTCCTCGAGATCGCCGAGACGCTGCAGCCGCTGGCGCTCCGCTGGAACCATTGAGGCCCGGCCGGTGAGCCACGGAGGTCGACCGGTTTGAGCGTCATCGAGGCAGGCCGGCGCTGGCTCGTCGTGGTGGCGCATCCCGACGACGAGGTCCTGGGCTGCGGCGCGCTGCTGTCGCGGCTCCCCGACGTCGACGTGGTCCACGTCACCGACGGCGCGCCGCGGGACGGCGACGACGCCGCGCGCCACGGGTTCCGGACCGCCCGCGACTACGCGGCAGCTCGCTGGCGGGAGGCGCGGGCGGCGCTCGATCTCGCGGGCGTGCCCCCGGCGCGGCACCACGGCTTCGGCGTCGCCGACCAGGGCGTCGCCGCCCGCCTGGCCGAGGTGACGCGGCGGCTCGTGCTTCTGGTGGAGCGCGCCGATGCCGTCCTGACCCACGCCTACGAGGGCGGACACCCGGACCACGACGCCGTCGCCTTCGCGGTCCACGCCGCCGTCCGACGCGCGGGCGGCGCGGCGCGGCCGATCGTCGAGATGCCGTTCTATCACGCCGGGCCGGACGGCTGGATCCGGCAGGCGTTCCTGCCGCCGCCGGCGGGGACGGAGGGCGGCGGCGCAGGCGCGGTGGATGCCTCCGAAATCCACGATGTCGACCTGACCGGGGCCGAACGCGACCTCAAGCGTCGCATGGTGGCCTGCCACGCCACGCAGGGCGCCACGCTCTCCTCCTTCTCGCTCGACCGCGAGACCTTCCGCCGCGCGGCGGCTCACGATTTCACAAGCCTGCCCCACGGCGGCGACCTCCTCTACGAGCGCCACGGCTGGAACCTCGACCGCGCCGGATGGCGCGCTGCCGTCCGCGCCGCCGAGGCCGAACTGTCGAGCCCGCAGGCCGGGGCGGCGCCGTGAGCCTGACGATCCTCTCCGTCGCCTACCCGCTGGCCCGCGTGTCGCCGGACAGCACGGGCGGCTCCGAACAGGTCCTCGGGGCGCTCGACCGCGCGATCGTGGCGGCGGGCCACCGCTCGATCGTCGTGGCGTCGGAGGGGTCGCGCGTCGGCGGCAGCCTCGAGCCGATCCCGGCACGGGACGGCGTGCTCGACGAGGCCGCCAAGGCGGCGGCCCAGACCGCGACTCGCGACGCGATCGCCCGCGTGCTGGCGCGCGAGCGCGTCGACGTGGTCCACCTCCACGGCATCGACTTCGACCGCTACCTGCCGCCGCCCGGCCCGCCCGTCCTGGCGACGCTGCATCTCCCGCCGGACTGGTATGCGCCCGGGGCCCTGCACCCGGCGCGGCCGCGGACTGTCCTCAACTGCGTCTCGGCCGCCCAGCACGCCGCCTGCCCGGCCTCGGCGAAGCTCGTCGATCCGATCGAGAACGGCGTCCCGGTCGAGCGCCTCGCGGCGCACCACGCCAAGCGGGAGTTCGCGCTGTTCCTCGGGCGCCTCTGCCCCGAGAAGGGCGTGCACCTCGCGCTAGAAGCCGCGCAGAGGGCCGACGTGGCGCTGCTGGTGGCTGGCGAACTCTACCCCTACGCGGCGCATCGGGCCTATGTCGACGCCGAGGTCCGCCCGCGTCTCGACGCGCGGCGGCGCCTCGTCGGGCCGGTCGGCTTCGCCCGCAAACGCCGCCTGCTCACGGCGGCGCGCTGCCTCCTCGTGCCGAGCCTCGCCGCCGAAACCTCGTCCCTGGTGGTGCGCGAGGCCGCCGCCTGCGGCACGCCGGCCATCGCCTTTCCCAACGGCGCCCTCGCCGAGGCGATCATCGACGGCGAGACGGGCTTCCTCGTCGCGGATGCGGCCGCGATGGCGGCGGCGATCCCGCGCGCCGGCGCGATTGACCCCGACCGCTGCCGCGCCGTCGCCCGCGACCGGTTCGACGAGGCCGTCATGGCGGCGCGCTACCTCGACCTCTACCGCCGCCTCGCCGGCGGCCTCGCCTGATGGCGCCGGTGCGGGCCGAGATCGTCGCCGACGCCGCGGCGCTTCGGGCGCTCGAGCCCGAATGGTGGGACCTCTTCGCGCGCTGCCCCGCCGCGACGCCGTTCCGGTCGCCCGCCTGGCTCCTCCCCTGGTGGCAGGTCTTCGCCCCCGGGCCGCTGCGCACCGTCGCGGTCCGCCGGGACGGCGACCTCGTCGCGCTGGTGCCCCTCTACCTCGAGGAGGCCACCCGGCGCCTGCTGCCGCTCGGCATCGGCCTCTCCGACGACCTCGACCTCCTCGCCCTCCCCGACGTCGGGGCCGACATGAGCGGAGCGGCTCTCGAGACGCTCGCGGGGTCGCGCGACTGGGACCTGCTGTCTTTCGAGGAACTCGGGCCCGGTGCGGAGGCGGCGCTCTGGTCCGCGCCGCCGGGCTGGGTCGAGGACCGCGGCGAGCAGAGCCGCTGCCCGGTCCTGTCGTGGCCGGACGGCGGGGCCGGCCTCGGCGCCGTCGTCCCCCCCGGCAAGCTGCGCAAGCTGCGGATGGCGCGCCATCGCGTCGAGCGCCGCGGCGGCGCGATCGAACGCGCCGATGCCGCCACGGCACTCGCCCACCTCGACGCCCTGTTCCGCCTCCACGCGGCCCGGTGGGAGAGCCGCGGCGAAGCCGGCGTGCTGGCCGATCCCCTGGTGCGGGACTTTCACCGCGCCGCCGTGCCCCGCCTCGCCGCCGCCGGGCTGCTCCACGCGACGCTGCTGCGGATCGAGGACCGGGTCGCGGGCGTGTTCCACGGGCTGCGCCGGGGGCGCACGCTCTACGCCTATCTCGGCGGCTTCGACCCCGCCTTCGCGTTCGAGAGCCCCGGCACCTGGCTGATGGGCGAGGCGCTGGAGACGATGATGCGCGACGGGCCCGGCACGCTGAACCTGCTGCGCGGTCAGGAGCCGTACAAATACGAGTGGGGTGCGGTCGACCGCGTCAACAGCCGCCGCGCGCTCCGGCGGGTCGCGCCGTGAGCCTCGCCGAGGCCCTCGCGGTGCGCCTCGCCGACGGCGTCCCCGCCAACGTCGCGCTGATGCACCTGCTGCTCGCATCGCCCTCGCCCGCCGCCGCCGCCGCCGCCCTCGCCGAGGCCGAGGCGGCGCGTCCCGACCTCGCCTCGGGGCTCGGCGAGGTCGGACGGCTCTTCGCCGCCCATGCCGACGCGTGGCACATCGTCCACGCGGTCGCCGACGGCATCGACCACGCCCCGGCGCTGGGCTCGGCCGAGGCGACGCTCGCCCATTGGCGGGAGGGTTTCGACCGGCTCGCCGCAGCGGCACCCGAGGCCGGGGTGGCGCTCTACGCGCTCGGCGACCCGGCGCTGTTCGACGCCGCCACGGCGGAGGTGGTGGGGGCGCTTGAGGGCTGGGGCCTGCTCGGGCCGGACCGGGACGCGCTCGACCTCGGCTGCGGCATGGGCCGGTTCGCGGAGGCGCTGGCGCCGCACCTGCGGGCGGTGCTGGGCCTCGACCTGTCGGCCGGCATGGTGGCGGAGGCGCGGCGGCGCGCCCGGCACGGCAACGTCCGATACGCCGTCGGCACCGGCCGCGACCTCTCCGGGATCGGCGCGGCCTCGCTCGACCTCGTGCTGGCGGCCGACGTGTTCCCCTACCTGGTCGAGGCCGGCCTCGCCGAGGGTCACGTGGCCGAGATCGGGCGCGTGCTGCGCGGTGGCGGCAGCGCGGTGATCCTCAATTATTCCTACCGGGGCGACCCCGCGCGGGACGAGCGCGACCTCCAGGCCTCTGCGGTGCGCCACGGGCTGTCGCTGGAGCGTGCCGGCGAGCGCCCGTTCCGCCTCTGGGACGCCTCGGCATTTGTGCTCCGCCGTCCGTCTTGACCCGTCGCCGGACAGGCCAGCGTCGGGTGGTTCACAAGGCAGCGGCCGCCTCGCGGAGGACGCGGTTGATCCGATCCTCCCATCCCGGGCCGGTCGCCCGGAAACGGGCCAGGACGTCCGCATCGATGAGTTGCTGCCGCGCGACGGCGGCTCCCGGCGTCCAGACCCCGCGCGCGAAATCCTCGTCGGTCAATTCCGGGATCTCGTCATACTCCCCGGGCGAGATCACGTGGGCGTCGATCCGCGCCAGATCGACCGGTATATCTCGCTTGCTCTCGCCCATTGGCTTTCCTCATCGAGATGACGTGGCGCGCCGTGCCCCTCGGCGTCCAGACGACGATCACCATCCGCTCGCGGAGGAAACCGACGCTGATGATCCTGTCCTCGCTATAGTCTCGGCGGAGGTCACGGATGTCGACGGTCCCGCCACCGAAGATCTCGGCGGCGGTCTCGAAATCCAAGCCGCGATCCGCCAGTGTCTCGTCTCGCTTGCGAGGATCGAACGTGATCGACATGACATACAGTTCGATAGGCTCGTCGCGGCGTCAAGAGCTACTCGGTGAACACCGGGTAGAGCGAGGCGATCAGCAGCGCCCCCATGGTGATGTTGAAGGCGCGCAGCACCGCCGGCCGCTGCAGCGCCTGGCGCAGCGCGGTGCCGAAGAACACCCAGGTCGACACGCAGGGCAGGTTGACGATGCCGAAGACGAGCGCCACCAGCAGCACCGTCCGGGTGTAGTCGGCCGGGTCGGTGTAGGTGGCGACGGCCGTCAGCGCCATGATCCAGGCCTTGGGGTTGACCCACTGGAAGGCCGCGGCCTGCAGGAACGTCATCGGTCGCCCCGTCGCCTCCCCCGGTTTGAGCGGCGCCGCGCGGGCGAGCTTCACGGCGAGCCAGACCATGTAGGCGGCCCCGACCCACTTCATGGCGATGAGCAGCGCCGGATAGCGGGTGAAGAGCCCGGCGAGGCCGAGCCCCACCATCGCCACCATCAGGGTGAAGCCGACCCCGACGCCGAGCATGTGGGGCACCGTGCGGCGCACCCCGAAGTTCACCCCGGAGGTCATCAGCATCAGGTTGTTGGGGCCGGGCGTGATCGAGCTGACGAAGCAGAAGACCGCGAGACCCCACAGCAGTGCGGCGGGCATGGGATCACATCCCCTCCGGCCCGCGGGAGATCGCCGCCACGCCGGTGCGGGACACTTCGACGAGCCCGACGGGGCGCATCAGCTCGACGAAATGGTCGATCTTGGCCGGCGCGCCGGTCAGCTCGAAGGTGAAGCTCTCGGTGGTGGCGTCGACGACGCGGCCGCGGAACGCCTCCGACAGGCGCAGGGCCTCCATCCGGTTCTCGCCCGTGCCGCGGACCTTCACCATGGCGAGCTCGCGCTCGACGAAGTGGCCCGTGATGGTGAGGTCGGTGACGCGGTGGACGGGCACGAGGCGCTCAAGCTGGTGGCGGATCTGCTCCACGGCCTCGGGCGTGCCCGAGGTCACGATGGTGATGCGCGACTGGTGCTCGGCGTGGGCCACCTCGGCGACCGTCAGGCTCTCGATGTTGTAGCCCCGGCCGGAGAACAGGCCGACGACGCGGGCCAGCACGCCGGGCTCGTTGTCGACCAGCACCGACAGCGTGTGGGGCTCGGTGTTCGACGTCACCAGCGCCGAGGAATAGGGCGAGGGCGGCGAGGCGGGCGGGGCTGTGAGGGCGTTCATGGCGGCGTCTCTGTCATCTGGGGTCGGCGCCCCTCTCCCCTCCGGGGAGAAGGTGGCCCTCGCGTCAGCGAGGGTCGGATGAGGGGAGATCCGCGATCAGCGGATCCTGTAGCGGTCATAGGCGTCGAGCCTGCCGTCGAGCGCCGCCACGATCGTCTCGCAGACGGCACCGATGTCGGACACGACCTCGTGGTTCCAGAAGCGAAGGACCCTGAAGCCCTGCCGGACGAGAAAGGCATCCCGGCTCTCGTCGCGGCGGCTTTCGGCGTGTTGCGCCCCGTCGAGTTCGACGATCAGCTTGGCCTCGCGGCAGCCGAAATCGGCGAAGAAGGGCCCGACCGGCATCTGGCGAACGAACTTTCGGCCACCGAGGCGCCTATCACGCAGGCGGCCCCACAGCCAGCGCTCGACCTCCGTGCTGTCGCGGCGGAGCGTGCGGGCGCGGGCAATGATCGAGGTCGCGTCTGCCACGTCGTATCCCCCCTCATCCGACCCGGCTCCGCCGGGCCACCTTCTCCCGTTCCACGGGAGAAGGATCAGACCAGCATCTTGCCTTTCTCGTCGATGACGGCGCCGAGGTCGGGGGCGCCCCAGTCGTCGATGCCGGTCGGGAGGAGCATCTCGTTGTGGGCCTTGCCCGACGGGATCATCGGGAAGCAGTTCTCCTCCCGCTCCACCACGCAGTCGAAGATCACCGGGCGCGGCGTGTCGATCATGCGCAGGATCGCGGCGTCGAGTTCGGCCGGGTCCTCGCAGCGGATGCCGACCCCACCGTAGGCCTCGGCGAGCTTGACAAAATCCGGCAGCGCCTCGGAATAGCTCTCCGAATAGCGCGAGCCGTGCAACATCTCCTGCCACTGCCGGACCATGCCCATGTAGCTGTTGTTGAGGATGAACACCTTCACGGGCAGGCGATATTGCAGAGCCGTCGACATCTCCTGCATGTTCATCAGGATCGAGGCCTCGCCGGCGATGTCGATGACCAGCGCCCCGGGATGCGCCATCTGCACGCCGATCGCGGCCGGCAGGCCGTAGCCCATCGTGCCGAGGCCGCCCGACGTCATCCAGCGGTTCGGCTTCTCGAAGCCGTAGTGCTGCGCCGCCCACATCTGGTGCTGGCCGACCTCCGTGGTGATGTAAGTGTCGCGGTCCTTGGTCAGCTCGTAGAGGCGCTTGATCGCGTGCTGGGGCTTGATGGTCGTCTTGGACCGGGCGAAGCCGAGCGAGTCGCGCCGGCGCCAGCCGTCGATCCGCTCCCACCACGCCGCCACGGCGGCGCGATCGGTCGCGTGGCCCTCGTCGCGCCACAGCCGCACCATGTCGTCGAGCACGGAGGCGCAGTCGCCCACGATGCCGAGGTCGACCTTGATGACCTTGTTGATCGACGACGGGTCGATGTCGATGTGGATCTTGGTCGAGCCCGGCGAGAAGGCGTCGAGCCGCCCCGTGATGCGGTCGTCGAAGCGCGAGCCCACCGCGATCATCAGGTCGCAGTCGTGCATGGCGTGGTTCGCCTCGTAGGTGCCGTGCATGCCGAGCATGCCGAGCCAGTTCCGGCCCGAGGCCGGATAGGCGCCGAGCCCCATCAGGGTCGACGTGATGGGGAAATTCGTCAGCCCGACGAGTTCGCGCAGGCGCGCCGAGGCCTCCGGCCCGGCGTTGATGACGCCGCCGCCGGTGTAGAAGACCGGGCGTTTCGCCGCCGCCATCAGGGCGACGGCGCGGCGGATCTTGTCGCCGTCGCCCTTCACCGCCGGCTGGTAGGTCCTGTGGACGATGTTCTCCGGCCCCACGTAGGCGCCGGTGGCGAACTGCACGTCCTTCGGGATGTCGATGACGACCGGGCCGGGCCGCCCGTGCGACGCCACCCAGAAGGCCTCGTGCAGGATGCGCGGCAGGTCCTCGATGCGCCGGACGAGGTAATTGTGCTTGGTGCAATGGCGGGTGATGCCCGTCGTGTCGCATTCCTGGAACGCGTCCGAGCCGATGAGATGGGTCGGCACCTGGCCGGTGATGCACACGAGCGGCACGGAATCGAGCAAGGCATCGGTCAGCGCCGTCACGGCGTTGGTGGCGCCGGGGCCCGACGTCACCAGCAGCACGCCGACCTTGCCGGACGAGCGGGCGTAGCCCTCCGCGGCGTGGCCCGCGCCCTGCTCGTGGCGGACGAGGACGTGCTTCACGCTCGGATGCTTGAACAGGGCGTCGTAGATCGGCAGGACGGAGCCGCCGGGATAGCCGAAGATCGTGTCGACGCCCTGATCCTGGAGAGCTGTGACCACCATCTCGGCGCCGGTCATCTGTGTCGACATGGGGATCTCCGGGGTGGGGCGGTTGCGTTTTGGGCAATAAAAAAGGCCCGCGAGGGGCCTGGGGAATGCGCCGAAAGCGGATGCCGAGACGTCAGTCTCGATCCGCTCCGGGCGCCAGAATTACGATGAGCTTGGTCGACATGGATGTCACGTTCTCCTCGATGAGAAATGGCTATCACCGTCCGATTCGGGCGTCAAGCGCGCTTCCGCGGCGTCGTACTCAGGGTTTCGGCCAGGAGAAATCGTCGGCACGCCCCGGCTGCGGAGCCGTCGGTTCGGCGGCGGCCGGTGCGCCCAGGGGCTGTGCCAGGCTGGCGAGCTGGCCGTCGGGGCTCACGGGCGCGGCGGTCAGCGGCAGGACCGGTCCCGCCGCCGGCCCCGACGGCAGAGCCGCCGCGGGCGGGGGTTGCCCGGCGCCCCGCGCGGCCTCACGCCTGATCTGGGCGTTGACGTCGATGTCGAGGGCGGCGTCGAAGCCCCGCGCCCGCTCGATCGTCAGGGTGGCGAGGTCGTCGGCCCCGGCCGCGGGCTTGCCGCGGCTGAGGCGCGCGATGTCGGGCGCGAGGAAGCTCGCGAGCTTCCGCGCGCCGGCGTGGGTGAAACCGAGGCCGTCGGCGCGGCGCAGGACCGCCGTGGCGCCGTCGACGTCGGGGCCGACCGGGCTGTACCGGCCGGCGGCGTCGGTGAAGCCGTCGAAACTGTCGACGTAGCCCGCCCCGTCCCTGGCGGCGCGGTCGCGGACGATGCCGTTCTGCCGGACGAAGTCGGCCGATTGCGTCGCGGAGCGCACGGCCGGCAGACCCATCCAGACCAGCGCCACTTTGGCGTCGCCGAAGAGCTTCGACACGGCGTCGACGCGTTCGCCGTAGATCCGCGCCCATCCGGGCGTCCCGGGGTCGTAGCGTCCCGCCCCGTCCGCCAAGGCGTCGCGATCGTCCGTGCCCACCATCACCACGGCGAGCGCCGGCCGGTCGGCCCGCGCCAGGCGGTCGCGGATCGTCGGGAGCGAGTCGGCGAAGCTCGGCCGCGTCAGGCCGAACCCGTCGCCCGTGGTGCGCGACACCAGGACCCCGGGATCGCCCTCGAGCCCGTCCGCCAGCGCGGTGGCGAAACGGTCGCCGACGACCAGGACGATCGGGACCGAGGCCGCCGGTCTCTGCCCCGGAGCCGTCCGGCCCGCGCCGGCGGGCCGCGGCGTGCCGGCCGGGTCCGCGGCGGCCGGGTCCGCCGCCGCGACGGCGAGGGCCGCGGCGAGGAGCGCCGCCGCGGCAGTTCTGCGCCGGACCGGGGCGGGGGATCTGGTCTCGTCCATCGGCGTCACCGCGTTTCCGCCACCGTAGCGCCCGGCCAACGGCCTTTCAACGGCCCCGAGCCGGCGATGCGGTCGCCGAGCAGGCAGACGCCCAGCGCGTAGGACGTGGAGTTGTTGTAGCTCTTGATGACCTTGAAATTGTGCGTGACCAGGAAGGCCGGGCCGCCCGGTCCCGCCGGCCGCAGCAGCGTCGCCGCGCCCTTGGCCGGCATGGCGCCGCCGTCGGCCCGCGTCACGCCGCGGTCGGCCCATGTGGCGAAGGACGCGGGGCGGTCGGCCCCGGCGAAGCCGGCGGGCGGCAGCACCTCGTAGCCCCAGGTCTCGCCGGCGACCCAGCCGTGCTTCTTCAGGAAGTTCGCCGTGGAGCCGACGGCGTCGGGCACGCTGGTCCAGATGTCCCGGCGGCCGTGGTTCTCGAAGTCGACCGCGTAGGGCTTGAAGTTCGAGGGCATGAACTGCGTCTGGCCCATGGCGCCGGCCCAGGAGCCCGTCATGTGGGCGCGGTCGACGTGGCCCTCCTGCAGGATCACCAGCGCCTTGACGAGTTCGGAGCGGAAGTACCCGCCGCGGTAGCGCGCGGCGGCGAGGGTGGCGAGCGAGCGGATCACGTAGTCGTCGCCCGTGTAGGTGCCGTACTTCGTCTCCAGCCCCCACACGCCCATCACGATGTAGCGGTCCACGCCGAACCGGTCCTCGGCCTTGGCGAGCCAGCGCTGGTAGGCGGCGTACTTCTCCCGCCCGAGCGCGATGCGCTTGTCCGAGACGGCGGTCTCGAGGTACTGGCCGACGGTCTTGTGGAACTCGGCCTGCGTCCTCGTCTTCTCGATCACGTCGGGGTCGGGGGTCACGCCCGCGAAGGCGTCGTCGAAGGTCGCGCGCGACACGCCGCGGGCGTGGGCCTCGGGCCAGAGCGCCTGGACGAAGGCGTCGAAGCTCTGCGCGGGGGCCGCGGTCGCGGCGGGCGTCATGGGGCCCAGAGCCGACAGCGGGGCGGCGAGGCTCAGGAGCGCGACGGCGGCGCCCCGCAACGTCGTCGTGTGACCGAACCTCGCCATGACGGATCCCGATTGCCGCGCCGCCGGATCGCCGGCACCGCCTCAGCCTATCGGCGGGATGGTTGACAAGCCGTTTACCATGCGGCGCTAGACTGGGGCATCGAGGCCGCGAAGGGCGTGAGCATGGTGATGGATCGACGCGGCGCCCTCGGCGGGGCGCTGGCGCTGCTCGGCGGGTCGGCGCTGCCGCGCCTCGGGGCGGGTCTTCTCGGCGCTTCGGCGCTGCCGCGCCCCGCGCGGGCCCAGGCCGGCAGCCTGTTCCCCTTCAAGGCCGACGACGGCCGGCAGGTCTACAATTCGCCTCCCGTCCGACCTGTCGGTCGAAGGCCTGCCCGGCGTCGTCTGGACCGGGGCCCAGCACCCCGACGTGATCCTGGTCGAGTATTTCGACTACAACTGTCCCTATTGCCGGAAGGCCGAGGGCGAGCTCGACGCGCTGCTGCGCATGAACCCGGGCCTGAAACTCGGCCTCGTCAACAACCCGATCCTCGGCCTCGGCTCGGTCCAGGCCGCGAAGGTCCAGCAGGCCGTGCTGCGCACCGCCGGACCCGCCCGGGCCTATGCGTTCCACCAGGCCGTCTACGCCAGGCACGGCGCCATCGACGGGCCCCTGGCGCTCGAGACCGTGGGCGGGATGGGCCTCGACCCCAAGGCCATCGAGGCCGCCGCCGACCTGCCGCAGGTTGGGGCGGTGATCAAGCGCCAGGCCGAACTCGCCTCCTCGCTCGGCTTCGAGGCGACGCCCTCCTTCTCGATCGGCAACGTCGGGATGCTCGGCTATCCGGGTCCCGACGCCCTGCAGAAGGCCGTCGCCGACATGAAGCGCTGCGACAGGCTCGCCTGCGGGTGACGGCCGGGCGTATCCGGACGGACCGGCCGGCTCCGGCCCGGGCGCGGGCCGGCTCACCGCGGCGGCCACAAGGGGCGAGCGTCGCCGAAGGTCCGTGGCATCGCGGCCCGGCACGGAACATGAAGGCCGGTCGTCCCGTCCGCCATCGCCGCCTTCCGGAGCCGCATCGTTGACCAGTCCGCATCCCATCCTCTCCACCGCCGAGGGCCGTCGTCTGGCCGAGATCGCCGACGGCGTCGCGTGGCGGCGCTGGGGGCCGTTCCTCGGGGAGCGGCAGTGGGGCACGGTGCGCGAGGACTACAGCCCCGACGGCGACGCCTGGGGCTCTTTTCCGCACGACCACGCCCGCTCCCGCGCCTACCGCTGGGGCGAGGACGGGCTCGCGGGCTTCTGCGACGACCAGCAGCGCTGGTGCCTCGGCCTGGCGCTGTGGAACGGGCGCGACCCGATCCTGAAGGAGCGCCTCTTCGGCCTCGCCAACCGGGAAGGCAACCATGGCGAGGACGTCAAGGAGGTCTACCACTACGCCGACGCGACCCCGACCCACTCCTACAATCGCTTCGTCTATCGCTATCCGCTGGCGGCCTTCCCCTACGAGGAACTGACCGCCGAGAACGCCCGGCGCGGCCGGGACGACCCGGAATACGAACTGGCCGACACCGGAATCTTCGACGGGGGCGCCTATGTCGACGTCACGGTCGAATACGCCAAGGCCGGACCCGAGGACGTGCTGATGCGCGTCACGCTGGCCAACCCCGGTGACGGGCCGGCGCGCGTCCACGTCCTGCCGACGCTGTGGGCCCGCAACACTTGGTCCTGGGCCGACGGCGAGCTGCGCCCGAGCGCCGGCCGCAGCAGCGACGACGCCGCGTCGCGCGACCGCGCCCGCATCGCCCCCGCGCCCGACGGTTCCCTCGTGGCCGAGCGGCCCGAGATGCCGCCGCGCCGCCTGTCGCTCGACCGCGCCGTGCCCTGGCTGTTCACCGAGAACGAAACCAACCGGCCGCTGGTCTTCGGCGACGCCGCTCCGGGTCCCTTCAAGGACGGCATCGGCGCGTTCGTGGTCGACGGGCGGGAGGGCACCCTGGCGGCGTCCGGCAGCAAGGCCGCCGCCCATGCCGTGCTCGACATCCCACCGCGCGGCGCGGCGACCCTGCGGCTGCGGTTCCGGCCCGCCGAGGATGGAACCGATCCCTTCGCGGATTTCGACGCGATGCTGGCGCTGCGGCGGCGGGAGGCCGACGAATATTTCGCCGCGCTGCAGGCCTCGATCCCCGACCCCGACGCCCGCGCGGTGCACCGGCAGGCGATCGCGGGCCTGCTCTGGTCGAAGCAGGTCTACATCTTCGACGTGCCGGTGTGGCTCAAGGGCGACCCCGTCACCCCGCCTCCGCCGGACTCGCGCCGCCGCGGGCGCAACGCCGATTGGGAGCACCTGAGCAATTCCGACGTGATTCTCATGCCGGACAAGTGGGAATACCCCTGGTACGCCGCGTGGGACCTCGCCTTCCACTGCGTCGCCATGGCGCCCGTCGATCCCGACTTCGCCAAGGAGCAGCTCGTGCTGCTGCTGCGGGCCTGGTACATGCACCCGAACGGCCAGCTCCCCGCCTACGAGTGGAACTTCGGCGACGTGAACCCGCCCGTCCACGCCTGGGCGGCCTTCCGGGTCTACGGGATCGACCGCGACCTGACGGGGGTCGCCGACACGGCGTTCCTGGAGCGCATCCTCCACAAGCTGATGCTCAATTTCACCTGGTGGGTGAACCAGAAGGACGCCGGCGGCCGCAACATCTTCCAGGGCGGGTTCCTCGGGCTCGACAACATCGGGCCCTTCAACCGCTCCGAGCCCGTGCCGGACGGCGGCATCATCGACCAGGCCGACGGCACGGCCTGGATGGCCATGTATGCGCTGAACCTCCTGCGCATCGCGCTCGAACTTGCCCTCGTGAACCCGGTCTACGAGGACATCGCGACGAAGTTCTTCGAGCATTTCATGTCGATCGCCGGCGCCATGGCGCGGATCGGCGCCGATGGCGTGTCGCTCTGGGACGACGCCGACGGCTTCTTCTACGACACGCTGCGCCAGCCCGACGGGCACCACGTGCCGCTCCGGCTGCGGTCGATGGTGGGGCTGATCCCGATCTTCGCCGTCGAGGTGCTGGACGGCAGCGTCTTCGACCGGCTCCCCGCCTTCACGCGGCGCCTGCGCTGGTTCCTGCGCTTCAAGCCGGAGGCGGCCGCGCTGGTGTCGCGCTGGAACGAGCGCGGCGAGGGCGAGCGCCACCTGCTGTCGCTGCTGCGCGGGTCACGGCTGAAGCGTCTCCTCCGCCGGGCGCTCGACGCGACGGAGTTCCTGTCGAACTTCGGCCTGCGCTCGCTGTCGAAGGCCCACGAGGCCTCCCCCTTCGTTCTCGAGCGGGGCGGCGCGCGCTACACCGTCGAATACACGCCCGGCGAGTCGACGAGCGGCCTCTTCGGCGGCAATTCAAACTGGCGCGGGCCGGTGTGGATGCCGCTCAACTTCCTGCTGATCGACTCGCTCCGGCAGTTCCACAGCTATTACGGGCCGGACTTCAAGGTCGAATGCCCGGTGGGCTCGGGCCTCCTGCTCGACCTCGGGCAGGTCGCCGACGAACTGGCCCGGCGCCTCGGACGGCTGTTCCTGCCCGGGCCCGACGGCGCCCGGGCCGCCGTCTCCGACGCGGCGGCGCGGGGCGGCGTCGTCGACGGCCACCTGCTGTTCCACGAGTATTTCCACGGCGACACCGGCCGGGGCCTCGGGGCCTCGCACCAAACCGGGTGGACCGCGCTGGTGGCGAACCTCCTGGAGCGGCCGGCGGACGGCGCGTGAACCGGTCCGACCGTCGCGGCTCGCGGCGGAGCCGCCTCTGATCAGCCGCCGTCGACGACGCCTCGTCGACGGCGGTTCACGCCGCACGAGCGGCGCGCGCCTTCGCGCTCCCCAGCGGTCGAGACTGTCGACCGCTGGCGTGACCGCGCGACGGCTACTTCACCACCAGTCGGGCGACCTGCCAGGCCGACCGGCTGTAGAACACCTGGCTCTTCAGTTCCGGCTCGCTGTCGTACGGGTAGATGATGAAGAGCGGCCCCTTGTCGCGGACCGGCATGTATTCGCCGTTGCGCTTCATCGCCAGGATGGCGTGATGCTTGGCGAAATCCTCCATGGGGATCTCCGTCGTGTAGTCGTTGAGCGCGTAGGCGACGAGACGCTGGCCCTTGGCCCCCACCTCGGCCATCAGCTTCTCCATGGGCACGCCCTCGAAGGACATCGGGCCCTGGTACCAGGGCGTGGTCGTCACGACCGTGACGACGCCCATCTTCTCCAGCATGGCACGGTCGAACTGGGCCGTGTCGCCGACGTTCTTGTCGTCGATGTTGCCCGAGATCGTGAGGATCGGCTTGTCGGCCGGCATCGGCAGCACGCCGGCGTTCGCCGACGGCATCGCCGAGCCGATGAATATCAGGGCCGCCACCGAAATCCAGGTCATCGTCAGCTTGCACATCGGCATGCTTCACCTCCCTTTGCAGATGCGCGACAGATGATGCGCGAGTCGCTAAAGAATCATGACAAAATCAAAGACGAACTGCATTGCAGCGAACTCTCAGAAAAGGGTTCGTCAATCGAAACTTATTTTTCATGACTCGATGCGTTCATGCGGTGGTCGAGGAGATTGGCGGAGAAAGCAGTGAACAAGATCGTCGAAGCCATGTCGGTGGCGAGTCTGGGCAACCAAGCTATCGTCGGTTTCATGCGGGACAGTGACAAGCTCGCCATGCGGGAAGCGGCGGCGAAAAAGATCGAGGAGCTGTTCGATGTCCTCATGATCGACCACCGCAACGATCACAACACGCGCGAGACGCCGGCGCGCGTCGCCAAGATGTTCGTCGAGGAGGTCATGAAGGGGCGCTTCTGCTCGCCGCCCAAGATCACGGAATTCGACAACGTCGAGCGCTGCGAGCAGCTCATCGTGACCGGGCCGCTGGAGGTCCGTTCGACCTGCGCGCACCACCTCATGCCGATCTTCGGCCATGCCGTCATCGGGATCCTACCGTCGCCCGAGGGGAAGATCATCGGCCTGTCGAAGTACGACCGCATCGTCGACTATTTCTCGTCGCGCCTGCAGATCCAGGAAGAACTGGTCAAGCAGATCGAGCGATTCATCGTCGACAACACCGCGCCCCGCGGCCTCGCGGTGCGGATCAGCGCGGTCCACATGTGCAAGAGCCACCGCGGCGTGCGGGCCTCGCGGGCGAGCCGCATGGTCAACACCACCTACTACGGAGAGCTCGCCAACGACGCCCGGCTCAGGACCGAGTTCCTGGGAGAGTGCGCCATGCTCGAGCGCAGCGCAGGCTGACGGCCGTCACCGGGGGACCTCCTTTGAAGCCGACGTTCGACCTCGTGGACCCTGCGATCGACGCCCCCGCGGGCGGCCTCTTCCGGTCGACCAAGACCTATGATCACAACGAGGGCCTGTCCTGCACCTTCCGGCAGTGGCGGGCGGGTCACTCGCACTGCCGCCTGCTCCACGGTTATGCGCTGGCGTTCAAGTTCGTGTTCGCCACGCGCCAGCTGGACGACAGGCACTGGTGCTTCGACTTCGGCGGCCTGAAGTCGGTGCGGCAATGGCTGCGCGAGATGTTCGACCACACGCTCCTGGTCGCCACCGACGATCCGGAACGCGAGCGGCTCGAAGGACTGGGCCGGCTCGGCCTGGCCGACGTGAGACTGGTCTCGGCCGTCGGCTGCGAAGCCACGGCCCGCTTCGTCCATGGCGTCGTCGCCGAGATCGTGCGCTCCGAGACCGAGGGGCGCGTCTGGCTCGAAAGCGTCGAGGTGCGTGAGCACGGCGGCAACTCGGCCCTCTACAGCGTGGAACGATCGTGACCGCCCGCCCCGGGCACTCCGAGGCCTGTCCACCCCGTTCGGTGGAGGAGGTGTGACGTGTGGTCGATCAGGACCGGGAAGACCGTCTTATTCGCCCTCATGTTCGCCCTGCTGGCCGCCGCCGGCGTGGTGTCCTATCTGATCGCCCAGCGCCAGGAGGCGCTGAAGCAGGTTTCGCGCTACAACATCTGCTGGCTGGCGAGCCAGGCCAACGGTGAGTTCGATCGCCTCGAGGCGAAGATCGCCGCCGCCAACATGCCGGGCTCCGGCGTCGGCGCCGACGACGTCGGGCTGCGCTACGACATCCTGGTGAACCGCGTCTCGATCATGTCGGCCGGCGAGTTCCTGGCCTTCGCGGAACTCGACCCGGACGATGCCGCGACCGTCCGGGACCTGTCCGACGTCGTGGGCAAGCTCCAGCCGATGGTGGATGAGATCGCCGAGCCCGGGGTCGGCAAGGCCGCCTTGGCCCTGATGGCGCCGCTCGAGCCCAGGCTCGTGCAGCTCGCCGCCTCCGCCAACCGGTATGGCGGCGAGAAGGTGGCGGTCGATCAGCACGAACTCGTCTGGCTGTTCTGGGTCTTCTCCGCCGTCGTGGCGGGGCTCTTCGTCTTCGGCGCGGGGCTGCTCCTGATGGTCGGTTGGCACAATCGCCAACTCGTCCGCGCCCGCGACGGGCTGAACACGCTCACGGGCGACCTTCGCCAGGCGTCGGACGGCCTGGAGCGCGCCAGTGCCGAGGTCCACGCCGTCAACGAACGGCTCCGCGTCCGCAACGAGATCCTGCAGCGGCGCGACCGCGAGATCGGCGTCCAGAACGAGCGGTTCGACGCGGCCCTCAACAACATGTCCCAGGCGCTCTGCATGGTCGACGCGCGCGAGCGGCTCGTCGTCTGCAATCAGCGCTTCTCCGACCTGTTCTCCCTCGATATCACGCCGATCCCGGGCATCCTGCTCTCCGACCTGGTCGAGCGGAGCCCGAACGATCGGCTGCGCAGCGTGCACGCCCGCCATCGCCTGCTCAAAGCCGAGGGGATCGCCGGAGGTTTCGTCCAGGACGACGAACTCGGCCGGATCGTGTCGGTCTCCCACCAGCCCATGCCGGACGGCGGCTGGGTCGCCACCTACGAGGACATCACCCAGCGGCGCCAGGCCGAGGCGCAGATCACCTACCTGGCCCACCACGACGGCCTCACCGGCCTCGTCAACCGGTTCTTCTTCGGCGAACAGCTCAACGCCGCGATGGGGCAGGTCGACAGCCGGGGCGGTCGCCTCTCCGTGCTCTGCCTCGACCTCGACGGCTTCAAGAACATCAACGACAGCTTCGGCCGCCACGTCGGCGACGCGCTGCTGCGCGAGGTCGGCAAGCGCCTGTCGTCCTGCGTCCGGGAGGACGACATCGTGGCGCGACTCGGCGGCGACGAGTTCACCGTCCTCCAGCTCCAGCGCGACGGCAAGCCGCGCGAGACGGCGTTGGCGGAGCGGCTTCTCCGCGTGTTGGGCGAGCGCTTCGACATCGACGGGCTGGCGCTCTTCATCACCGCCAGCATCGGCGTCGCCAGCGCGCCGAGCGACGGCACGACCGGCGACGAATTGATGAAGAACGCCGACCTCGCGCTCTACCAGGCCAAGCTCGGCGGCAAGAACATGGCCCGCGTCTTCGAGGCCGACATGGACGCGGCGCGCCAGGTCCGCCGCGCCCTGGAACAGGACCTCAGCGTGGCCCTGAACAACCGGGAATTCGAGGTCTTCTACCAGCCGCTGGTCGATGCCCGGAGGGTCGCCATCGTGGGGTTCGAGGCCCTGCTGCGCTGGCGCCATCCGACGAGAGGCCTCGTGTCTCCCGCGGACTTCATCCCGATCGCCGAGGAGATCGGGCTCATCGGGGAGATCGGCGCCTGGGTGCTGGAGGAGGCCTGCACGCAGGCCGCGCGCTGGCCGCGGGACCTCACCGTCGCGGTCAACCTGTCGCCCGCCCAGTTCCGTTCCCACGACCTGGTCGGCACCGTGAAGGACGCGCTGCTCCGCTCCGGCCTGCGCCCGACGCGCCTCGAACTCGAGATCACCGAAAGCGTGCTGCTCAGCGACAACGACGGGTCGCTGGCGGCGCTCCACGAGCTGCGCGCCTTCGGCATCCGCATCGCCATGGACGATTTCGGCACCGGCTATTCGTCGCTGAGCTACCTGCGCCGCTTCCCCTTCGACAAGATCAAGATCGACCAGTCCTTCGTGCGCGAGATGTCGACGCGCCCCGACTGCATCAAGATCGTGCGGTCGATCGCGGCGCTCGGCGCCAGCCTCGGCATGACCACGACGGCCGAGGGGGTGGAGACGCCCGAACAATTCGCCCAGCTCCAGGCGGCGGGCTGCGACCAGGTGCAGGGCTACCATTTCGGTCGTCCCCAGCCCCTCGGCAGCATGATCTTCGACCTCGAGGCGTCGACCCTGGCGGGCCTCGTGGCGGCCTGAGCGCTAGAGCTGTTGCCGCTCGCCTTGGCTCGCGGCCTCAGCGCTAGCTCTTTGTCGCGACGAGCATCTTCACGCGATCAGGTGACCCCACCTGATCGCGATCTGCTCTAAGCCACCCCGATCGCGTAGAGGTCGTGGATGTGCAGGATGCCCACGGGCACGCCGGCGCGGTCGACCACCGGCAGGACGCTTCTTCGCTGCCCGTTGAGCAGCGCCAGGGCCTGGGCCGCCAGCGCGTCCTCGCCGATGGTCAGCGGCCGCGGCGTCATCACGTCCTCGACCGGCAGGGCCATGAGCCCCGGCCCCATGTGGCGACGCAGGTCGCCGTCGGTCACGATCCCGGCGAGCCGCCCCCCGGCGTCGACCACGCAGACACAGCCGAAGCGCTTCCCCGTCATCTCCACGACAGCCTCGGCCATCGCGGCGCCGGCGACCACGCGCGGCACCCCGTCTCCCGCATGCATCACGTCGCGCACGTAGGTGAGCTGGCTGCCGAGCTTGCCGCCCGGGTGCAGGGTCTTGAAGTCATGGGCCGAGAAGCCGCGCGCCTCGAGCAGGGCGACCGCCAGGGCGTCGCCGAGCGCGAGCTGCATCGTGGTCGAGGTCGTGGGCGCGAGGCCGTTGGGGCAGGCCTCCTCGGACCGCGGCAGCGTCAGGCAGAGGTCGGCCTGGCGGCCGAGCGCGCCGTCGGGGTTGGACGTCATGGCCACGAGCGGCATGCCGAAGCGGCGCGCATAGGTGATGACGGCGGCGAGCTCCGCCGTCTCGCCCGACCACGACAGGGCCAGGACGGCGTCGTCGGCCTGGATCATCCCGAGGTCGCCGTGGCTGGCTTCCGCGGCGTGGACGAAGAAGGCGGGCGTGCCGGTCGACGCCAGCGTGGCGGCGACCTTGCGGCCGACATGGCCGGACTTGCCCATCCCGGTCACCACGACCCGGCCACGGATCCCGAGCAGCAGGGCGACAGCGGCGGCGAACTCGCCGCCGAGCCGCGCGAACGGCCCCGCGAGCGCCGCCTCGAGCGCCGCGATCCCGGCGCGTTCCAGCCCGAGCGTCCTGAGCCCGGAGGCCACGGGACCGGCGTGAGGCGGGGCGGGGGCGGTGAGGGGCAGCGGCATCCCGCGTCGATACCACCCTGCCGCCACCATTGCACGGCGCATCGCCCGGCCGTGGCGGGGTCGGACGCAGAGGTGACCGCCCCGCTGCGCCGCGCCGCCCCTAACCCCCCATTAACCATGGGCGGCTAATTTCCGGCGCATCGCAGCGGGTCATCGGAGCGGTCGCCACGTGTCTTGGACGGATCGCCGCCTCGCCAGAGCAGGACCGGATCGACAAGGGGTGCCGGCACGGTTCGACGGCGACGCCCGGGTTCGCGGCGTCGAGACGGAGCGGACCGGCGGGACGCGACGGCGCCTCGGGCGCGCGTCGCTGCTGCACGTCGCCGCCCTCGCCGCCGCCCTCGCCGCCGCCGCGCCCGCCGCCGCCCAGGAGGCGGGCGGCGCCCTCTCCACCGCCGTCCCGACCCTGCGCGGCTCCGTCGACGCCACCGCGGGCGCCCCGGCGCCCGGCGCCACGGACGTCGAGGGCGCCGACGCCCCCGCGCCCCCGCTGCCCGCCGACGGCGGCGTCGGCACATCCGGCGCCGACGGTCAGGCCGCGCCCGTGAAGCCGCGCGGCAAGTTCGCGCCCGGCAAGGGGACGGCCAAGACCGAGGACCGCATCCGCACCCCGCGCGTCGGTGCGCCGACCCTGCCGGCGCTCGAGGCCTACCCGTCGTCGATCCCCGCCCCGCTCCGGCTGCGCGGCAGCGGGGCCGCCATCGACACGGTGGGGGACGTCATCCGCCCCGGCCCGACCGTCGCGGCGCTGCCCTTCCCGGCCCGCCTCCGCAGCCGGATCGACGACGCGCCCTACGACCCGATCGGCTACGAGGTCGGCTCGCTCCGCCTCACCCCCTATGTCACGCAGAGCTTCGGCTACGATTCGAACCCGGACCAGACCCAGACCGGACTGCGCCCCTCCGCCTTCGAGCGGACCGAAGGCGGATTCGGCCTCGCCTCGGACTGGTCGCGCAACGCGCTCACCGCCAGCCTCCACGCCGGCTACGACGATTTCTTCTCCGATCCGCAGGCCAACCGCCCCGATGCCGTCGGCGTCGTCGACTACCGGCTCGACGTCGACCGCGACACCACGCTCGACGCCGAGACCCGCTTCGCCATCGACACGCAGCGCGTCGGATCGCCCGAGGTCGTCGACGGGGCCCAGGGCCGGCCGCTGATCTCGACCTTCGGCGCCTCGGTCGGCGGCGCGGAGGGCTTCGGGCGGTTGAACGTGGCGCTGCACGGGTCGCTCGACCGCACCGCCTACGACGATGCCGACGGCGGCGGCGTGATCCAGGATCTCGCCAGCGAGAACTTCGACGACGCCGGCCTGCACCTGCGCGTCAGCTACGAGGCGACGCCGGTCCTGCGCCCGTTCGTGGACGTCCTGGCCGACGACCGCGTCCACGACCGCACGATCGACTACACCGGGTTCCGGCGCGATTCGGTCGGCGTCATCGGCCAGGCGGGGTCGACGTTCGAGCTCACCCGGCTGCTGTCGGGCGAAGTGTCGGCGGGCTATGGCGGCCGGAGCTACGACGACCCCCGGCTGAAGAACATCGCGAGCCCGGTGTTCAACGGCGTGCTCACCTACGCGGCGACGCCGCTGACCACGATCAGCTTCCGCGGGGCGACGAGCTTCGACGAGACCACGGTGGCGGGCGCCTCCGGCACCGAATCGCGGTCGCTCTCGCTGGAGCTCTCCCACGCGCTCACGCGGAACCTCACCATCACGGGCGCCCTGTCCTACCTCGAAACCGCGTATGTCGGCGCGCCCATCACCGAGACCACCCTGGCCGAGACGCTGAAGGCCGAATATCACCTGTCGCGGTCCTGGATCGCCACCGCCAGCTACAACCACGAGCGCTTGAACAGCACGTTGGCGGGCGCGAGCTTCGGCGACAACGTGTTCCTGGCGGGACTGCGCTGGCAGCACTGAGGTGGGACGCGCGGGCGCGTCGCGCTGAGCAGGTTTCGGACGAGCGTCACACGCTCTTCCGAGGAAAGCCTGCGATGAAGCAGAAAAGCTGAGCCGGCGAAGCGTTGGTCTTCCAACGCAAGCCCGCTTAGAAGCTCCGTCGACCGCGACGGAGCCGCCCCATGTCCCTCCACTTCACGCCCGCCGAGTTCGCAGCGCGCTCCGCCCGCCTCCGGTCGGCGATGGCCGACCGGAGCCTCGACGGCATGCTGCTCTTCTCGCAGAACAGCATGTACTGGCTCACCGGATACGACAGCTTCGGCTTCTGTTTCTTCCAGTGCCTCTATGTCGGCGCCGACGGCCGCACCGCGCTGCTGACCCGCTCGGCCGACCTGCGGCAGGCGCGGCGCACGTCCGACATCGCCGACATCCGCGTCTGGCGGGACGGGGCCGGCGCCGAACCCGCCCGCGACCTCGCCGCCATGCTGTCCGACCTCGGCGTCCGGGGTCGGCGCCTCGGCGTCGAAGCCGGCGCCCACGGCCTCCCCTATGCCGACGGCCTGAGGCTCGCGGCGGCGCTCGACGGCCTCGTCGAGACGGTCGACGCGACGGCGCTGATCCCGGCGTTGCGGGTCACGAAGTCCGAGGCCGAGCTGGCCTATGTGCGCCGCGCCGCAGCCCTGTCGGACGCCGCCGACCGGGCCGCCATCGACCTCGTCGCCCCCGGCGCCGACGAGGGCGCCATCCTGGCGGCGCAGCACGCCGCCGTCTTCGCCGGGGGCGGCGAGGAGCCCGGCAACGCCTTCATCATCGGCTCGGGCGGCGACGCCCTGCTGTGCCGCGCCAAGGCGGGGCGCCGCAGGCTCGATCCCGACGACCAGATCACGCTCGAGTTCGCCGGCGCCTGCCGCCACTACCACGCCGCCATCATGCGCACCCACGTGGTCGGGCGCCCGCGGCCGCTCCACCGCGCCTATCACGCGGCGGCGCGGGAGGCGCTGCTGGCCTGCGAGGCGGAACTGAGGCCCGGGCGCACGGCCGGCGACGTCTTCGCCGCCCACGCCCGCGTGCTCGACGCCCACGGGCTCGGCGCGCACCGGCTCAACGCCTGCGGCTACAGCCTCGGCGCCACCTTCGCGCCCTCCTGGATGGACGCCCCGATGTTTTACGACGCCAATCCCTTCGTCATACCGCAGGACGGCGTGTTCTTCCTCCACATGATCCTGATGGATTCCGACAGCGAGACGGCCCTGTGCCTCGGCCGGACGTCGCTGGTGGGCGCCGAACGCGCGGAGGCGCTCAACGCCGCCGATCTCGACCTCGTGTGCCGCTGATCCGGGCCGGGGATGCGCACTCCTTCGGGAGTCTCCGATCAGGCTCGAAACGCCCGCCCGCGACTCGTTGTCCGGCGATCGTAACGCTGGTATGACGCCCGCGCCTCGCCTCCGTCGGGATGTCGCGGCCGACAGCATGCCGCGGCGCTCGCGTCGAGCGCCGGGGATCTCAGGACGCTCGGGCGACCGCGCCGTCCTCGTCGAGGGGAACTTCATGGCCGGAACCATCAAGATCCTCCCGGGGAACTCGAACCGTCCGCTCACCGACGCCATCGCGGCCTATCTCGGCGTGCCGCTGACCCGCTGCGTGGTGAGGCGCTTCGCCGACGAGGAGATCTTCGTCGAGATCCAGGAGAACGTGCGCGGCGAGGACGCCTTCATCGTGCAGTCGACGGCCTACCCGGCCAACGACCACCTGATGGAACTCCTCATCATGACGGATGCGCTGAGGCGCGCCTCGGCCCGGCGCATCACGGCGGTGCTGCCCTATTTCGGCTATGCCCGACAGGACCGCAAGGCCGGCCCGCGGACGCCGATCTCGGCCAAGCTCGTCGCCAACCTCATCGCCCGCGCGGGCGTCGACCGCGTCCTCACCGTCGACCTCCATGCCGCCCAGATCCAGGGCTTCTTCGACATCCCGCTCGACAACCTGTTCGCCGCGCCCGTGATGGTGCACGACGTCACGACGCGCTTCGACTGCGCCAACGTGATGGTCGTGTCGCCCGACGTCGGCGGCGTGGTCCGCGCCCGCGCCCTGGCCAAGCGCATCGACGCGCCGCT
Source organism: Lichenihabitans sp. (assembly GCA_965214345.1). Lineage (GTDB taxonomy): Bacteria > Pseudomonadota > Alphaproteobacteria > Rhizobiales > Beijerinckiaceae > Lichenihabitans. The sequence goes on from CBDCBJ010000007.1 coordinate 580,896, forward strand.
CGCCATCGTCGACAAGCGCCGCGAGCGCGCCGGCGAATCCGAGGTGATGAACATCATCGGCGACGTGCGCGGCCGAAGCTGCATCCTGCTCGACGACATCGTCGATTCGGGCGGCACGCTGTGCAACGCCGCCGACGCGCTGCTCGCCCAGGGCGCCAGCGACGTCTCGGCCTATTGCACCCACGGCGTGCTGTCGGGCGGCGCGGTGGCGCGGATCTCCGCCTCCAACCTCAAGGAGGTGGTGCTGACCGACACGATCCGCGCCACGGACGCGGTGCGCGGCTCGAAGAACATCCGGGTGATCTCCGTCGCGCCGCTGATCGGGGAGGCGATCGGGCGCATCGCCCAGGAGACCTCGGTGTCGAGCCTTTTTGAGAATGCCGCCGTGGCGGGCGTCTACGCCGCCCCGGCGGCGGCCCCGATGCAGCATCAGAAGAGCCATCCGGTCCAGGTCCTGCCCCTCGCCGCGGCGGTGGGGGCGGAGTGAAGCCTGCCCGAGTTCGTGCGTCCCGGCCGACGGCGATCGCGCCCTTCTCCCTCCAGGGGAGAAGGGCGAAACCTTATAGCCGCGCCGAACCGGCACACACCCTTGGCGCCGCACGCCGCCGCTGAACCCTTGTCGTCTCGAAATCGCCGGGCCAGATAGCGGCAGCGGGGCGCGCGCGAGGGCGACGGGATGCGGGACAGGGTCGACGTCGCGGTGATCGGGGGCGGGGCCGCCGGCATCGCGGCCGCGCGGCGGCTTCTGCGCCAGCCGGGCCTGTCGGTGCTGGTGATCGAGGCCAAGGAGCGCCTCGGGGGTCGCGCCCACACGGTCTCGGCGGGACCCGACGCGGCCGGCGGCGACGTGCCTCTCGACCTCGGATGCGCCTGGCTCCACAGCGGCCTCACCAACGCCTGGGCGGCCGTCGCCGAGGAGGACGGGTTCACGGTCGACCGGCGGCCGGCGCCCTGGGACGTGGAGGAGCGCGACCTCGGCCCGACGTCCGGCGACAAGGCCGGGTCCGGCGAAGCCATGGAGGATCTCCGCGCCGCCGCCGAAGCCGCGACGGCGCGCGGGGCCGACGGCCCGCTCTCCGACCTCGTGCCGGCGGGCAGCCCCTGGCGCGGGCTGCTCGGCGCCGTGTCGACCTATGTCAGCGGCGCTGAACTCGACCGCGTGTCGCTGCGCGACTCGGGCGAGTACCGGCCGGGGGAGGGCGACGACTGGCGGGTCGTTGAGGGCTATGGATGCCTCGTCGCCCACCACGGCCGCGATGTCCCCGTCGTGCTCGATACGCCCGTGACGCTGATCGACCATTCCGGCCGGGGGCCGGTCCGGATCGAGACCCCGCGCGGCACGGTCGAGGCCCGAGCCGTGATTGTGACCGCCTCGACCGACGTGCTCGCCGGCGAGGCCATCCGGTTCCGCCCGGCCCTGCCGGGCAAGGTCGAGGCCGCGGCGTCGCTGCCGCTCGGGTCGGTCGAGAAACTCTGGCTCCGCATCGCCGATCCGGATCTCTTCCCCGCCGAGGATTACTGCCTCGGCGCCGGCGACAGGGCCCGGACCGCGGCCTACCATCTGCTGCCGTTCGGACGCCCCGTCGTCGAGTGTTTCATGGGCGGCGACCTCGCGCGCGACATGGCCCGCGCCGGATCGGATGCGGCGCTCGATTTCGCCCGGGACGAGCTGCGTTCGGTCCTCGGCGCCGATGCGGCGCGCGCCGTGACGCCGCTCCGTCTCACCGATTGGGGCCGCGAGGCCCACATCGGGGGCGCCTATGCCTATGCGGTGCCGGGTTCGGCCGGCGCCCGGGCCCGGCTGGCCGAGCCCGTCGACGGCCGGCTGTTCTTCGCCGGCGAGGCCACCCACGCGTCGCGCTTCACCACGGCCCATGGCGCCTACGAGACGGGCGTGGCGGCCGCGGAGGCGATCCTCTCGGCCCTGGAGCTGCTGCCGCTCGCCCTGGCTCGCGGCCTCGGCTCTAGCTCTCTGTCTTGACGGGGATCCTCACGCGATCAGGCGACTCCACCTGATCGCGATGTCCTGGCCGGCGCCGATCAGGCCTCGAGGTCGCCGGCACCGACGAGCTGAACGCCGCTCTCGCGCAGGGCGCGGTAGGCGGCGTCGAGCGTGTTGCCGCCGCCCGGGACCGGTGCCCCGATGGCGCGGCAGGCGTCGTCGATGACGAAGACGTCGTAGCCGAGGGCTCGCGCGTCCTGCGCCGACCAGAAGACGCAGAAGTCGAGCGCGAGGCCGCAGAGGAAGACGCGGGCGAACCCCCGCTCCTTCAGCCAGCCGCCGAGTCCGGTGGTGCTGGTCCGGTCGTTGTCGCGGAAGGCCGAATAGCTGTCGATCGCCGGCCGGAACCCCTTCCGGAAGATCGCGTCGACGCGGTCGAGCGGCAGGCCGGGATGCAGGGCCGCGTTGGCGCTGCCGATGATGGCGTGGTCGGGCCACAGGACCTGCTCGCCGTAGGGCAGCGCCACGGTCGAGAAGGCGGCGGCCCCATGCGTCGACGCGAAGGAGATGTGGCCCGCCGGGTGCCAGTCCTGCGTGGCGAAGGCGTGATGGAACGTCGTCGCGGTGAGGTGGCGGGCGAGCGGCACGACGGCGTCGCCGTCGAGCACCGGCAGTTCCCCGCCCGGCATGAAGGTCGGCTGGACGTCGATGATCCCCAGGACGTCGGTCTTCTGGTCGATGCGGATCATGCGCTGGGATCTCCTGTGGCCGGCGACCCGAGGTTAGACCCTGCCCGTGAGCCCCGCCAAGGGCATGCGAGGGCGCATCGCGGAGGCGGCGGCTTCGCCGTGAAGGGGCGGCGATGTCGCCGGGCCGCGCGGGATCCGGGGAGGGGAACCGCCCTGTCCGCCTCCCCGTTTAACCCGGGAACCGACCGACCCGAACGATCGTGAACGTGGCGTTCGAATGACGGACGCTCGCCCGACGGGCCTGAGGGCGCCCGAGCCGGCCGCATGGACGTCTGTCGGATCGACGAGCGGAGAAGATGCCATGGCCGAGGACGACACCAACCGCCCGGCCGCCACGCCGGCTCAACCGGTCGCCACGCTGGCCCAACCGGCCGCCACGCCGGCTCAACCGGTCGCCGTCGACGAGACCGACCGGCTCATCGCCTCCGACAAGGTGCAGGGGACGGAGGTGTTCGGCCGGGATGGGGAGAGACTCGGCAGCGTCTACAATTTCATGGTCGACAAGGTCACGGGGCGCGTCGCCTACGCGGTGCTGTCCTTCGGCGGCCTGCTGGGGCTCGGTGAGCGCTACCATCCGCTGCCCTAGCAGGCCCTGACCTACGACCCGGCGCGGGGCGGCTACGTGGTCGATCTCGACCGTGCCGGGATCGAAGCGGCACCGAGTTTCGCCGCGGGCGAAGCGCCCTGGCGCGACCCGGAGCACCGCCGCAACGTCTTCGGCTTCTACGGCTTCAACTACGGCCTCTGAGGGAGAACGGCATGTCACACGCCCGCGTCATCTCGGCTGCGGCCGCGATCCTGTGCCTCTTCGGCGCTCCTGCCTCTGCGCAATCGGCGGCGACCGGCGCCGGGGCGACCCCCACCACCCCCGGCACGGCGGCCCCCGCCACCAGCCTCGACCGCAAACCCGGCACGCTCAGCGACAAGCTGAGCGGCACCGGCGGGATCATCAAGCCGACGGGCGACGTCGACCCCGACATGCACAAGCCGACGCCGCAGACCGGAACCATGCCGGTCATCAAGCCGCGGGGCGTCCCGCAGGACGGCGATCGTGGCAAGGTCCAAGGTGAAACCGGAGGCCTTTATTGAAGCGTCAGCGTCGGAGATGGCGTCGCCGCACCCGGGCATGGAGTCCGGTGTCGCCCGACCGGTCGATCACCACCGCGGCGCGGTGACCCCGATCCAGGTTTCCGCGCCCGGCGATGACGCGGTGGTGGAGCGGTCGCGAGGCCGATGGTGCCTTGCCTCTCCGGGGCGCTCGTGTCAGCAGAGGATCGTCCAATCGAGCCGAACGTGGAGCCGCCGGCATGGCCCGTAAACCGAATTACGACTTCGAACGCCGCGAAAGGGACAAGGCCAAGGCCGCCAAGGCGGAGGAGCGCGCCAAGCTGAAAGCGGAGCGCAAGACCGTCCCGGGCGACGGCGAGGGTGCTCCGCCCGAGGGCGACGATGCGGCCGCCGGATCGGCCGGATCGGCACCAGAGGGATCGGACGCCTCCGCCAACAAGGTCTGATCCCGCGGCGATCGTCGTCGCGGCCCGGTGGTTCGCGACTCCATCGTGGATCGGGCCCGACGTTCGCGAGCCGTCCCGACTCATCGCCACGGCCGCGCTCCGGGCTCGTCCCGCGCCCCGCCCGCCCGGGCCGGGGAACCGCAGTGCGGCGGTTTCGCTTTACGCTGCGGTCGTTGCGGGAGGGTGTCGTGTCGAAGCGGGTGCTGGTGGTCGAGGACGATCCGATGCTCAGGATGGACGCCGCCGCCATGCTCGAAGAGGCCGGTCTCGACGTCGTGCAGCTCGAGACGGGAGACAGTGCGCTCTCTTATGTCCTCGAGCAGGCGGCCAGCGTCGGCGCGGTGTTCTCCGATGTCCAGATGCCGGGCGACACCGATGGGCTCGACCTCGCCGCCTACATCGCCAGCAACTGGCCCGCCATCACGGTCGTGCTCACCTCGGGACACGTCCATCCCAACCGAGACCTGCCGGGCAACATCAGGTTCGTGTCGAAGCCCTGGCTCCGGGACGAGGTACTGGCGGCCCTGATGGGAGCGCTTTGACGCGGATCGGACGGGGCCGACGTCGTCATCCTGACACGGCTGGCCGCGAGGTTTCGGTGGCGTGACGAGGCGGTCGACACGGCGAGGGAGCAGGTCATGCGGCAGCATGGAAACCGGGTCGGATCCGTGAGAGCGGCAGCGGCGACCTTTGCGCTGGCGGCCTTGGCGCTGGCCTGGTCGGACGGGCCGGCCGCGGCGGACTGGCAATACACGCAATGGGGCATGTCGCCGGCCGAGGTGAAGGCGGCGTCGAACGACGAAGCGCGCGACAATGCCGACCGCACCCTCGACGCGGAGGGCGTCGAGGCGCGCCTCACGGTTCCCTTCCAGGGCGAGACTCTCCCGTTCACGGCCGTCTTCCTGTTCGATGCCCAGGACAAGCTCAGGTACGTGACGCTGAACCCGGTGGGGCAGATCGCCTGCCCGGTCGTCGTCCAGGCGCTGGCGGCTCATTACGGGCGGCCGGAGGGCAAGGTCGACATGATCCACGCCACGACGATGCGCTGGGACGATGTGACGAACGACAACCTGGTCGTCTACCTCGACCTCGGCCATGGAAATTGCACGATCCAATATTCCAAGTTGCCGCCGACGCGTCCCGACGGCAAGAGCCTCTAGCTTCCCTCTCGCTCCCGACGGCCGACGTTGGCTCGCCTGTGCACGACCTCGGCCAGCGCTGACCAATCCTTCTCGCCGAGGCCCTGGTCGATGCCCTCGATCAACGTGTCGCGCACCAGTTCAGCGGCGGGAAGGCTGGCGCCTCTGGCGGCGGCGGCGTCGATGGCGAGCTTCACGTCCTTCAACCCGAGCCGCAGTTTGAAGCCCGCGGGCTCGTAGCGGCCCGCGGCGATCGATCCGCCGTAGCTCTTGTAGGAGGGGCTGGCGAAGAGGGTGTTGGTCACGATGTCGAGGAATGCGGCGCTCGACACGCCATAGCTCTCGGTCAGCGACGTCGCCTCCGCCATGGCCTCGATGGCGAGGGCGATCATCATGTTGCCGGCGAGCTTGGCGGCGTTGGCCCGCTGGGGTTCGGCGCCGAGCCGCCAGGTCTTCGCGCCGAGCGCGTCGAGCAGGGGCTGCACCTTGGCGATCGCGTCCGGATCGCCGGCCGCGACGACGTTCAGCTGCGCCGCCGCGGCGGCGGGCGGGCGGCCGAAGACGGGCGCCGCCACATAGCCGATCCCCGCCGCGCGGTGCCGCTCCACCAGTTCGTCCACGAGCGCGATCGAGATCGTCGACGTCATCACATGGACGAGGCCGCGCGGCGCCGCGGCGAGCGCGCCGGAGTCGAGGATCACCTCCCGCACCGCGGCATCGTCGGCCAGCATGGTGACGACCGCCTCGCCCGCGAAGGCCTCGGCGGGCGAGTCCACCGGGGTCGCGCCCGCCACGGCGCGTGCCGCCGCGGGAGACCTGTTCCACACCCGCACGGCGTGGCCGGCCTTGACGAGGTTCTCCGCCATGGGTCGGCCCATGCTGCCGAGGCCGATGAAACCGATCTCCATTGTTCCCTCTCCGATGACGACGGCGTGCCGGTGAGGCGGCTCCGCTCCGATCGCGCTAACCGGCGAGGGGATGAGATGGATGCACCGGCGCCGATGCGGGCCCCGGGCGACGCCCGCCCCGTCAACCCGATGCCGCGCGCTGCGGGATCACCCGCACGCGGCGATGGGCCGAGGGATCGTCGTCCCGCACCGTGGCGCGGACCTGTTCCAGGTGCTCGGCGCGGAAGCTCGACCCGGCCGGGTCGGTGTCGTACTCGAAGACGACCACGATCGTCTCGATCCAGCGGGCGTCGTCGAGCTCCCAGGCGATCCACGCATCGTTGACCGCCAGCAACGCCTTCAGCTTTTTGCACACCGGCGATGTCTTGCTTCTCCAGAACATGGCCCCTCCACCCGTCGCCTCCTGGCGAGACTACTCCGCCCCGTCGAACGGCGGTATGACGGGCCATGAGCCTCGATGCCGCCACCCGCGATGAGTTGGAAGCGCTGTTGCGCTGGTACGTCGAGATGGGCGTCGACATCGCCGTCGATGCCGCGCCGCACGACCGCTTCGCCGAGAACGCCACCGCGGCCGCGAAGCCGGAACCGCCGCGTGTCGAACAACTAGCGGCGCCGCCGGGCCTGCCGGGGCTCGCCGCACCGGCCATCGTCGGCATCGCCAGCCTGTCGGCCGACGGTGCGGCCCGCTCGGCCCGTGAGGTCGCCGCCGCGGCGACGACGCTCGACGAGCTGAAAGCGGCGCTCGACGCCTTCGAGGGTTGCGGGCTCCGGACCACCGCGACGCGGCTCGCCTTCGCGGACGGCGAACCCCGCGGCCGCGTCATGGCGGTGGGCGAGGCGCCCGGCGCCGAGGAGGACCGCCAGGGCCGGCCGTTCAGCGGGCGTTCGGGCCAGCTCCTCGACCGCATGTTGGCCGCCGTCGGGCTCGACAGGAGCCAGGTCTATATCGCCAACGTCGTGCCCTGGCGGCCGCCGGGCAACCGGACGCCGACGCCGCAGGAGGTGGCGATCTGCCGTCCGTTCATCGCCCGGCAGATCGAACTCGCCGACCCGGACGTCCTCGTCTGCCTCGGCGGACCCGCGGCCCAGAGCCTGCTCGGCTCGAAGGAGGGCATCATGCGGCTGCGCGGGCGCTGGGCCGAGTACGACACCGGCCGACGCGTGGTCAAAGCCCTGCCGATGCTCCATCCGGCCTATCTGTTGCGCCAGCCCGCCCACAAGAAGCTCGCCTGGGCGGACCTGCGCGCGCTCCGCAAGGCGCTCGACGCACCCTGACGCCGCGCCCGAGCCGGCGCGAGATCGAGGGCGAGGACGGACGGCGTGGCGGCGGGGCACTCCCCCGGCGAGGACGCGACGCCTTGGGCCGACTCGCGAACGGGAAGCGCCCCGACGGCCGCGACCGCCGCGCCATCCGGCGGCCCTCGCCGCGGGGGTGACGCGGATCCGAGGTGATCCCCGCCCGTCGTCGGGTACGAGCCTCTGGCGCCGGGGAACCGTCCCGTGTCAATCCGTCATCCGGACGCCGTCACGCTCCGGTACGGATTCGACTCATGATCACAGCCTATGATTCGGCCGCCGAGGCCGCCGCACTCCCCCCCGGCAGCGGGCCATGGACCCTGCCCGAAGGCACGCTCTGGGTCGATCTCCTCGATCCCTCGGGCGAGGAGGACGCCGACGTCGAGCGCGCCACCGGCCTCTCCGTCCCCGGCGCCCATCAGCTCGCCGAGATCGAGACGTCGAGCCGCCTCGTGGTCGAGGGCGCCGCGCTGATGATGTCGACCCCGGTGCTCTACCGAGAGGGCGGGGCGCTGCACACCGTACCGGTCGGGTTCGTGCTCGGCCCCCGCACCCTGGTGACGATCCGCCCCCACGCGCTCAAGAGCTTCACCGATTACGTGACCGGCCGCCAGGGTGCGCCGCCGCTCGACGGCCCCGTCGACGCGCTGCTCGGCCTGCTCGACGCCGTCATCGCCCGCATGGCGGACGGCATGGAGGCGGTGGGCGCCGAACTCGACGGGGTGTCGCACCAGATCTTCGGCACGGGGCACCCGGGCCGCAAGCCGAGCCGCGTCGAGCGCGAGCTCGGCGCCACGCTCCAGACGATCGGGCGCAGCGGCGACACGACCTCGCACGCGCGCGACAGCCTGCTCGGCCTGTCGCGCCTGCTCACCTTCCTGGCCAACAAGGGCGGCGACCGGATCACGCACGACCACCGCGAACGGATCGAAGTCCTGAAGCAGGACGTGGCGGCGCTCGGCGACTACGAGAACCGCCTCACCGACAAGGTGCAGTTCCTGCTCGATTCGACGCTCGGCTTCATCAACGTCGAGCAGAACCGCACCTTCAAGCTCCTGACGATCGCCTCCGTCATCGGCATCCCGCCGACCTTCGTGGTCGGGCTCTACGGCATGAACTTCAAGAACATGCCGGAGTACGACTGGAGCTGGGGCTACGAGTGGGGTCTTCTGCTCGTCGTGCTGAGCATCGTGGTGCCGGTCGGCTGGTTGAAGCTCAAAGGCTGGTTCTGAGCGGACGAGGCGCCAGCGGCCGGACCGTCAAGGGCTGTCCGGGCCGGACGCGAGAGGCGTTCCCCTGTACAGGTCGGCCAATCTGCAGATCACGCCGCAGGTCGGGAGGGTGAGTTCGTCGGCGGCCTCCGTCAGGACCGTGGTCCGCCAGATCGAGCCGGAGCGCTGGACCAGTCGCGCCTCCATCTGGTGCTGTTCGACGACGATGACGGCCTCGCAATGCGGATGAGCCTGATAGATGCGCGTCTTCGCGTCGATCCAGCGCATCTCGACCGACGGCAGCCAGTCGTCGTCGGTGCTGGAGCTGATCTCGACCGCCACGTAGAGCTTGCGGGCGAATCTCTGATCGGCATCGAACAAGGCGTCGATCACACCGACGTCCGGCTGAGGGGCATAGCCGGCGGTCCGCCCCAGTCCGGCGAGCATCTCGGCCGTGAGGCCGAGGTCCACTCCGATCTGCTGCAATGCGATGCGGGTGGGGTCGAACGCTTCAAGGGAGTCGGACAGGAGGCGCTCGACGTTGCCCGCGATGCGGGCGTGCCCGAGGCGGGCCGGCGTCATCATGACCGGGACGCCATCGACCAGCTCCCAGCGTTCATCGTCGGGCCGGACCGCCTGAAAACCCCTGAATTCATGGAGAGACATCCGACGCTGGCCCGTGACACCCTCGACCATGACGGGCATGGCAACCTCCACTCCTGAAGCTTCGCGCCCCGACGATCGCGACGATGCAGTATCGGCCGACGCTTGTCCCGCAATTGTCAGCCCAGCCGATCCAGCGTGGCCCGATCCGCCTCGCCGCCGCAATAGCGGTCGAGCGCCGCCTGGAACCGGGCCTCGTCCGGCGCGGCGCGCCCGAACAGCGTCATCGACGACCGGAACTTCACGTCGTCGGGCGAGCCCAGGATGGCACTGATGATCCGGCCCTCGATCGCCAGGACGAGGTCGGTGCATCGCCGAAGCCGCTCGCCCAGCACTGGATCCGCCAGGTAGGCCTCGGCCTCGGCGAGCGTCCGGATGGCGTAGCGCCGGGCCATGGCGCTGGAGCCGAGTCCCGCGAGCTGCGGGAAGACGAACCACATCCAGTGGCTCCGCTTCTGCCCTCCGGTCAGCTCGGCCACCACGATGTCGAAGACCGGCGCCTGCGCGTCGCGGAAGCGGCCGAGCTCGTAGGGGTCGTCCATCGCGCCAGGCTCCATCTCGCAGCGGCCCACGCTCAACGCGCTTCGCCTCGGCCGCGTTGCGCGCTAGATCGGTCGCCCATCCCACGCCGCCGAGGCCCGATGATTCCCACGCTCGACCGCTTCCGCCGCATCGTCATCAAGGTCGGATCGTCGCTCGTGGTCGACGCCGCCGCCGGCACGCCGAAGCGGGCGTGGCTCGACACGCTGGGCGACGACATCGCCGCGCTGCACCGCGCCGGCGCCGACGTCGCCGTGGTGTCGTCCGGCGCCATCGCGCTCGGGCGCCGCGTGCTGAAGCTGGCCCCGGGCGGGCTGAAGCTCGACGACAGCCAGGCGGCGGCGGCGGTCGGCCAGATCGCGCTGGCCCGCACCTGGGCCGAGGTGCTGGACGGCCGGGGGCTCACGGCCGGGCAGGTGCTGGTGACGCCGGGCGACACCGAGGAGCGCCGGCGCTACCTCAACGCCCGCGCCACGATGGAGCGGCTGTTCGCCCTGAAGGCCGTCCCGGTGATCAACGAGAACGACACGGTGGCGACGAGCGAGATCCGCTACGGCGACAACGACCGGCTGGCGGCCCGCGTCGCCACGATGGCGTCGGCCGACCTCCTCGTCCTGCTGTCCGACATCGACGGCCTCTACACCGCGCCCCCCGCCCAGGACCCCGCCGCCACGCTGATCCCCGTGGTGGCGCGGATCGATGCCGCCGTCGAGGCCATGGCGGGGGGCGCGGCGTCGACCGACTCGCGCGGCGGCATGCGCACCAAGGTCGAGGCCGCCAAGATCGCCACCGCCGGCGGCACCCACATGGTGATCGCCGACGGGCGCGTGTTCCGACCGATCAGCCGCATCCGCGAGGGCGGGCGCTGCACTTGGTTCACCACCGATTCCAACCCCCGCGCCGCCCGCAAGGTGTGGATCGGCGGCACGCTGGAGCCGCGCGGCTCTGTGGTGGTGGACGAGGGCGCGGCGCGGGCGCTGGGGCAGGGGGCGAGCCTGCTGCCCGCCGGGGTGGTGGCGGTGGTGGGCGACTTCGTGCGCGGCGACTGCCTGCGCATCCTCGACCGCGCCGGACACCAGCTCGGCCGCGGGCTGTCGGCCTGGGACAGCGACAAGGCGGCCCGCCTCGTCGGCCGCAACAGCCGCGACATCGAGGGGCTGACCGGCGCCAGCGGCCGCGCCGAGATGATCCACCGGGACGACATGGCGCTGAGGGCGGAGTGAGCCGGGGTTCAGGGCGGGTCCCGAGGCGCTCAAACGGGCCTGTAGGGATCCGCCTCCGTCCACACCCCGGTCGCCCCCTCCGTCGACCTGATCGATCCGAAGGCGCCTCGCTCCGACAGCGTCCGGGGCTCCAGTGTGCCGATGCGCGCGACGGTGGGCAGAGCGACAGCTCCTGTCAGGGGATCGACGTAGAGCGTCCCCGGCACCGCCGTGGGGCAACCGTCGACGACGAGCCGTCGAGCCTCGTCCAACCGGTCGGCCAGGACAGTCTTAACGCTGCCGATCGGGAACGGCATCGCATCGTTGTCGAGGTCCAGGGCCTCGTAGTCCGCCATCGGATGGCCGTTGGCGATCTCCAGCACCCTGTCCAGGATCTTCGTCGGCGAGATCGCCCCGAGCTTGGCGGGAGCCGCGAGGGCGAAGAGAGCGATGGGCGCGTGAAGCAGGTCGATCAGCAGAACGTCGACGGCGTCGCGGGGTCTGCGCCTCGATGCTGCAGCGATCAGCTTCTGCACCGCGAGATCGGCCCGGTGGAGGATCCACCCGAAGGTCTCGTCTTCCATGACGGGAAAGAAGCGCTCCCGGTCGGCTTCGTTCCACTCCACTTTGGTGACGTCTCGTCCATCCGTCACGATCGCCTCGACACTGAAGCCGTAGAAGAGGTCGTCCACCTCCACTTGTAGCCCTGCTGCCTTCAAGGTCGCGACGTCGCCCGCAGCCACGTCGCCGATCGGGACATGGGCATAGACATCCATGTCTTCGGATCGCCGTGGGAAGGCGATGTTGAAGACGCTCGATCCGCCCACGAAGGACTGCCGCGAACGATTGGGCTTCAGCAGCGCGGCGACGCGGCGCTGCAATTCCTCAACGGGCATCGGCCAGATCCGCCAGGATCGCCTGGCCGGCGCTGTAGGCCGCGAGGGCTCGCCCGTTCTCCATGAGGTGGCGCCCGATCCACCGTGCGTCCTCGCGAGACAGCGGTCCCTTTCCGAGCAGTCTCGCGACGTCGACGTTGTCGAAGGCATCGATCCGGTGTGCGCACACCGCCGCACGGCAGCGCGCGTCCAGAGCATCGTCACGGTTCGGGCTCAGATCCTGCGCCATCCCGGCTCGTCCTGTCTTCACTGACGGTGACGTATCATGGCCGGGGCTCCGGCCCTATCCCTCCAGCACCCGCACCGGTTCTCCCCGCCGCCAGGCCGCGATGTCCTCGACCGCCTGCGGGAAGGCCGCCGCATAGGTCGAGCGGCTGACGTAGCCGACGTGGGGCGTCGCCAGCACGGTCGGCATGGTGCGCAGCGGGTGGTCGAGCGGCAGCGGCTCCGTGTCGAAGACGTCGAGCCCGGCCCCGGCGAGACGCCCGGCCCGCAGCGCGTCGACCAGCGCCGCCTCGTCGACGATCGGCCCGCGCGACGTGTTCACCAAATAGGCGGTGGGCTTCATCAGCCCGAGTTCGCGCGCGCCCACCAATCCCCGCGTGCGCTCCCCGAGCTTGAGGTGGACCGTCAGTACGTCGGCCTCCCGGAACAGGGTGTCCTTGTCGACCCGCTCGACCCCGACGGCGGCGGCGTCCTCGGCCTTGAGGTTCTGGCTCCACGCGATCGAGCGCATGCCGAACACCCGCCCGAACTCCGCCACGCGCCGGCCGATCCTGCCGAGGCCCAAGATCCCCAGCGTCCGGCCCCTGATGTCGGTGCCGAGTCCCACCTGCCAACCGCCGGCCGCCACCGCGGCGGCCTGCCGGGCGATGCCGCGCGTCACCCCGAGCACCAGCCCCCAGGCCAGGGCCGGCGTGGCGTCAGGGTCGCCACCGGCCGTGCCGCAGACCGGGATGCCGCGCGCCGCGCAGGCGGCGACGTCGATGGACGCGTTCCACATCCCCATCGTCACCACGAGCTTCAGACGGGGCAGGGCGGCGACGAGCCCCGCGTCGAGCGGCGTGCGCTCGCGGGTCAGCACGAGCACGTCGAAGGGCGCCAGCCGCGCCGCCAGCTCTCCCGTGTCGGAGGCGTGGTCGTGGAAGAAGGCGGTCTCCGTGTCGTCGAGGCTCGCCCAGTCGGCGAGCCCGCGCGCGACGGCCTGATAGTCGTCGAGCACGGCGATGCGGAGAGGTGTCGGTTCGTCGGCCATGGCGGTCGCCTCATGGGTGGGAGGACGCGGGGAAGATGCGATAGGCCCGTCAACGCCCGGCCGCGGCGGCGAGATCGGCTGGAGGGCGAAACGGCATCGCCGGAGCCTCGAGATTACTCAAGCCTTTCCGAAGCTTGACGCGGCCCCGCTGCGACGAAAAAACCGCGAGAAAAAGCTTGTGCGGGACGGCTCTTTTCCGTATCTCTCGCCTTGCCCAATTTCGCACGTGCCTGTGGTCGCGTGTCGGTTGGCGGGGTTCGGACAAGAGGCCGATAAACCGTCAGATCCAACCGGCAGCCGGAGCAAACCGGCGAACCCCGTCTCAAACGGGGGACGCGACTTAAAGCAACGACGGACCGGGCTTTTTCGTCTCTGTCGGCCCTCCAAAGGTCGGCGTACCGAAGAGGCTTGTCTTTCTTGCCGGGCGTGCGGATGGGATTTCCCCGTCCAATCGATGGCTCCTCACGGAACGGCTCCGGCCGTGACGCGCTGAGCCAACGGCGCAGCATATGATCGGCACGTCGCCGATCCATGGCACACCCATGGATCGTCGGTCCGGCCGGTCGCGGTTGGCCATGTCTCTTGCCGCTCGCGTTCTCCACCGCGCGGGCGAACGACGATCCATGTCACCGCACCCTTTCCTGTCAGTTTCGGCGCCTCGCGGCGCCAAAAGGGATGCCGCCATGACCGACCGTATCGTCGACTTCCTCCGCCGCCGCACCGAAGACGGACCGTGTCTCGTCCTCGACCTGGACGTCGTGCGCGACAATTACACGTCCTTCGCCAAGGCCCTGCCGGACACGCGCGTCTTCTACGCCGTGAAGGCCAACCCGGCGCCCGAGGTCCTCGACCTCCTGGCGAAGCTCGGATCCTGCTTCGACGCCGCCTCGGTGGTCGAGATCGAGCAGGTCCTCGCCGCCGGCGCCTCGTCGGACCGCATCTCGTTCGGCAACACGATCAAGAAGGAGCGCGACATCGCCCGCGCCCACGCCTACGGCGTGTCGCTCTTCGCCGTCGACTGCGAGGCCGAGGTCGAGAAGATCGCCCGCGCCGCCCCGGGCGCCCGCGTGTTCTGCCGCATCCTGTGCGACGGTTCGGGCGCGGAATGGCCCCTGTCGCGCAAGTTCGGCTGCGCGCCCGACATGGCGGGCCGCGTGCTCGAACATGCCCACCGGCTCGGCCTCGTCGCCTATGGCCTTTCGTTCCACGTCGGCTCGCAGCAGCGCAACCCGCGCATGTGGGACGGCGCCCTGGCGGCCTCGTCCGCCATCTTCAAGGACCTCGCCGAGCGCGGCATCGCCCTGCAGATGGTCAACCTCGGCGGCGGCTTCCCCACCAAGTACCTGAAGAACGTTCCGGCCGTTCGGCAGTATGGGCAGGCGATCTTCCGGGCGCTGCGCAAGCACTTCGGCAACCGCATCCCCGAGACCATCATCGAGCCGGGGCGCGGCATGGTGGGCAACGCCGGGGTGATCGAGGCGGAAGTCGTGCTGGTGTCGAAGAAGTCCGACCAGGACCGGATGCGCTGGGTCTATCTCGACATCGGCAAGTTCAACGGCCTCGCCGAGACTATGGACGAGATGATCCGCTATCCGATCCGCACGGCGTTCGACGGCGACGCGACCGAGCCCTGCATCATCGCCGGGCCGACCTGCGACAGCGTCGACGTGCTCTACGAGCGGGAGCCCTATCCGCTGCCGGTGTCGCTGGAGATCGGCTCCAAGGTGCTGATCGAGGGCACGGGCGCCTACACGACGACCTACTCGGCCGTCGGCTTCAACGGCTTTCCGCCGCTGAAATCCTACGTCATCTGACCGTCGCGTCCGGGGTCACTACCGGACGCGACGCCGGACGGAACCGTCCCGGCCGCCCTCCATGGCGCGGCCGGTCCCGTGCGCGTCGAATCGAGGACGCAGACCGATGGCGATCCACCTCTTCCCCGCCCTGGCCGCCGCGGCGTCGTCCGGCCTCGGGCTCCTGCGGGTCTCGGGCCCGAGGGTGCGGCTGCGCGACGAGCGCCCGCACGACGTGGGCGCGCGCGACGGCCTGCTCGACTCCAGCTTCGGAGCGGCGCGCTTCGACAAGACGTGCGAGCGGCTGCGCGAGGGCCGCCGCGCCGCCGAGGGCTTGAGCTTCGTGGCCCTCGACGGCACGACCCTCATCGGCACGCTGCGCTTCTGGCACGTCGAATGCGGACGTGTGCCGGCGCTCCTGCTCGGGCCGCTGGCGGTGGCGGCGAGCCACCGCTCGGCCGGCGTCGGCCGCGTGCTGATGATGCATGGCCTGCGGCGGGCCGCGAGGCTCGGCCACGGCGCCGTCGTGCTGGTCGGAGACGCGCCCTATTACGCGCGCTTCGGCTTCACGGCGTCGCCGGTCGAGAACCTCGCCCTGCCCGGGCCGGTCGACCGGGCGCGCTTCCTCGGGCTCGAACTGCGGCGCGGCGGGCTCGCGGGCGCGCGGGGCAGGGTCGTCGCCACGGGGCTGATCGTGGACCGCCGCGGAGAGGAGCGTCTCCGCCTGGCGGCGTGATCAGCGCCTGTCCTGGAGAGAGATCGCGTCCGCGTCGCCCCGACCCCGTCGCATGAGCGTCACCGTGGCAACCTACCGTGGTGCCGGTATAGGATCAGTCCGCAGTTCACGATTGTGATCGGGGAGGGTGACATGCTTCGGATCTTGGCCGCCATGGTCGGCGTGGGGCTCGTCCTTGGGGCGTCTCCCGCCTCCGCCGACGACGCGGGCCGGCTGAAGCTCGCCCACGCGGTCGTCGACACCGCCCATGCCGGGGACAACATGCGGGCCGTCATGCCCATCATGGCGACGCAGATGCGGACGCTGCTGGGCCAGCAGGGGAACGCCGACGCCAAGGAGATCGACACTTACGTGAAGCGCTTCCAGCAGCGGTTCGACGAGCAGATCCCTCAGTTCACCGATCTCGTGGCGCAGGTCTACGCCAGGGAATTCTCGGAAGAGGACCTCGGCAAGCTCCTCGACTTCTACCGCACGCCGACCGGGCAGCATCTCCTGGGCAAGCAGCAGGAGATCGCCAAGGGCATGATCATGGTGGGCCAGGAATGGGGCAAGAACGTCGCCCAGGAGGTCATCGCCGAGATGCAGAAGGAGAAGGCGGCCGCACCGCCCCCCAAGCTGTGAGGCCTCCTCGCGCGATCGCGATGGGCCGCCGAAGGCCAGACGGCGTGATGCCACCCGTATCATGCAGAGAACGCCGCAGCGACGGCCCACGCCCGCCTCTCAGCAAGCCTTCGCGATCAGAAAACGAGAGAGCACGACATGCGCTTTGAGACCGCTGCCGCCGTCACGCTCGTGCTGGCCATCGGGGTCCTGCCGGCTCGGGCGGACGACGCATCGGATCGCATGGTGCTGGCCAGCCGCCTGGTCGACGTCATGCACTATACCGCCAACGTCCACAGGATGCTGCCGATGCTGACGGCGCAACTGAGAATCACGTTGAAGAAGGCGGGTCAGGTCGGCACGGGAGATCTCGACCAGCTCGACAGGGCCGCCGCGGCGCATGCCGACGAGATGTCCGCCGACTATCGCGGCAAGATGGCGAAGGTCTACGCGACCGCATTCTCGAAGGAGGACCTCGCGGCCCAACTGGCTTTCTACGAGTCGCCGACCGGCCAGAGGATCCTGGACAAGCAACTCGTCATCGGAAAGGCTTCGCTCGAGATCGGCGGAGAGATCGGGCGGCAACTCGCCATCTTTGCCGAGCAGGATGCGAAGAAGCGACACGGGGGCGCGGCGCCCCCGAAGTGATTCCCGCCCGGCCGGACGGGCCGGAGGCAGATCGTCGACCGATGAGCATACGGTCGTCTCCTCTCGCCGCGTCGCGATGGGACGTGGTGGTGTGAGCCGGGCATGCCGCATCGCTTGACCGTGACGGCCTGCTCGGCTCAAAGGCCCTCGCCGCCTTCTCTCGCGGCGCGCAGAGGATCCCCCATGACCGATCATCAGGTCCACGCCCGCTTCGACGGACCGATCGTCATGATCGGCTTCGGCTCGATCGGCCGGGGCACGCTGCCGCTGCTGGAGCGCCACATCGCCCACGACAGGGCGAAGTTCACCGTCATCGCGCCCGACGACGCCGACCGGCACCTCCTCGACGAGCGCGGCATCCGCTTCGAGCACCTCGCCCTCACGCGGGATAACTTCCGTGACGTGCTGACCCCGATGCTGACCGCGGGCGGCGAGCAGGGGCTCGTGGTCAACCTGTCGGTCGACACCTCCTCGGTCGCCATGATCGACCTCTGCAAGGACATCGGCGCGCTCTACATCGACACGGTCGTCGAGCCCTGGCCGGGCTTCTACACCGACACCGGTCTCAGCGTGTCGCAGCGCTCCAACTACGCCCTGCGCGAGACGCTGATGGACCTGCGCCGACGCCGCCCCGGCGGCCCCACGGCCGTCTCCACCTGCGGCGCCAACCCCGGCATGGTGTCGTGGTTCGTCAAGCAGGCACTTCTGAACGTGGCCGAGGCGGTCGGCCACGATGCGCCCCCGCCGGTGACCCGCGAAGATTGGGGCCGGCTCGCCATGCGGCTCGGCGTCAAGGGCATCCACATCGCCGAGCGCGACACGCAGCGCGCCAAGGCGCCGAAGCCGATGGGCACCTTCGTCAACACGTGGTCGGTCGAGGGCTTCGTGTCGGAGGGCCTGCAGCCGGCGGAACTCGGCTGGGGCACCCACGAGAGGACGCTGCCCGCCGAGGGCCGCCACCACGATTTCGGCCCCGGCTGCGCCATCTACCTGATGCGCCCCGGCGCCGGCACCCGCGTCCGCTCGTGGACCCCGACGGCCGGCCCGCAGCACGGCTTCCTGGTGACCCACAACGAATCGATCTCCATCGCCGACTACCTCACCGTCACCGAGGGCGGGAAGCCCGTCTATCGCCCGACCTGCCACTACGCCTACCGGCCCGCCGACGACGCCGTGCTGTCGCTCGACGAGATGGCGGGGGACGCCTGGCGCCGGCAGGAGCACATCCACATCCTCGACGAGGACGAGATCGTGGACGGCATCGACGAGCTCGGCGTGCTGCTCTACGGCCACGGCAAGAACGCCTACTGGTACGGATCGCAGCTCTCGGTCGAGGAGACGCGGGCGATCGCGCCGTACCAGAACGCCACCGGCCTCCAGGTCACCTCGGCGGTGCTGGCCGGCGTCGTCTGGGCCATCGAGAACCCCGAAGCCGGCATCGTGGAGGCCGACGAGATGGACTTCCGCCGCTGCCTCGAGGTGCAGACGCCCTATCTCGGCCCCGTGGTGGGCGCCTACACGGATTGGACGCCGGCCGACGGGCGCGGCATCCTGTTCCCCGAGGATGTGGACCGCGACGATCCGTGGCAGTTCACCAACGTCATCGTGAGGTAGGGCCATGGCGGGTCGGATCGTGCTCTATCATGCGCCGCAGACGCGCTCCTCGGGCGCCGCGGTGCTGGTCGAGGAACTCGGGGCGGACGTCGACGTCACGATCCTCGACATGAAAGCCGGCGAACACCGCCGGCCGGCCTTCCTCGCCATCAACCCGATGGGCAAGGTTCCGGCTCTGGTCGAGGACGGTGCGGTCGTGACCGAACAGGTCGCCGTCTACCTGTTCCTCGCCGACCGCTTCCCCGAGAAGGGGCTCGCGCCGCCGATCGGTGATCCGCTCCGCGGCCCCTACCTGCGCTGGATGGCGTTCTACGGTTCCTCCTTCGAGCCCGCCTGCGTCGACCGCGCGCTGAAGCGCGAGCCGGGCTACCGCGGCATGTCGCCCTACGGCGACTTCGACACGACGCTGCAGACCGTGACGGATCAGCTGGCGCGTGGCCCCTACATGCTGGGCCAGCGCTTCATGGCGGCCGACGTGCTGTGGGGGAGTGGCCTCGGCTGGTTGACGATGTTCGGCGTCGTCGAGAAGACGCCGCTCATCGCCGCCTATGTCGACCGCGTCGCCTCCCGCCCGGCGAGCCTGAAGGTCGTGGCGGAGGACGCCGAACGCGTCGCCGCCCAGGCGGCCCAACCGGGCGGAGCCGGGTCGCCCTGAAGTCTGGCCCGTTCCATGACGGGGCGGCATTGTCCTTTGCCCGGGAGATGGCGATAAGCTCGGCCGGCCCGCCGGAGACCCGCTCGCCCATGTCCCTCCTGCCGCCCTTCATCGACGCCGGCGGCCCGCCCGCCGGGTCGCCGACCCGCCCGGTGGCGCCGGCTCCGGCGCCCGCCGCCGCGGCTTCCGGCCTCGTGCCGGGCCGGTCCTGCGAGACCTGCACGGTGTGCTGCAAGGCCTTCGGCATCCCCGAACTCGACAAGAACCCGGGGCAATGGTGCCGCCACGTCGTGCAGGCGCGCGGCTGCGGCATCCACGAGGCGCGGCCGCAGACCTGCCGCCTGTTCTTCTGCCACTGGATGCGCAACGGCAGCCTCGGCCCCGAATGGCGGCCGGACCGCGCCAAGTTCGTCATGTACACCGAGATGGAGGGGCGCCGCCTCGTCGTGGCGCCCGACGCCGGCCTGCCGGCTTCGTGGCGGCGGGCGCCCTATTACGCGCAGTTCAAGCGCTGGGCGGCCCTGGGAGCGGCCAGGAGCCACCAGCTCCTGGTGTTCAATGGCGAACGCGCCACCGCGATCCTGCCCGATCGCGACGTCGCACTCGGGGTGGTGCTGGTGGGAGATCGGATCGTGTACCGAGCCGCGGCGGGCCGCATCGAGGTGGAGAACATCGGCAAGGCGTGAGGCGCAGGGCGGCGGCGCAGGCGCTCGATCCCCGGCTTGCCGGTGTGGGATCCAGGTCCGTTCAGCCGTCCGAAGCCTCGGCGGCGATGCCGACCGACGGCCTCGGCGCGCGGGCCGTCGCGACGGTCGCGTCCGACAGCGGCATGCGCTCTCCCTTGCGCAGGACGAGCGGGTCATAGGTGGTCCGCGCGAAGACCTCGCTCACCATCGGGGCGAAGAACGCGAGATCCTGTGTCGGATAGTCGGGATCGAAGCTCGACTGGTCCCAATGCTCGCAGAAATGGGCGCAGTCGTCGAAATAGGGGCTGTCGCGATAGGCGTCCCGCTTGTGCGGGTTCGCGCCGACGTGGTCGCCATAATAGAGCAGCTGGAAGTCGCCGTGCTTCTCGACCACCCAGGCGCATTGCTCCCGCACGAAGGGCCGGATGATCGTGGCGGCATATTCGTCGTGGTTGTAGGGCGCGTAGATGTCGCCGATGTCGTGCAGCAAGGCAGACACGATCCAGTCGACGTCCGCCCCGGCCCGCCAGGCCCGCGTGGCCGACTGGAGGGAATGGCCGAGCCGCGTGACCTTGTAGCCCGACAGCGACTTGTCCAACGCCACCATGGCGTCGAGCAGGCGGTCGGCGGTCTTCGCCGCATACTCGGTTTCATGCTCGGTGAGGAAGGCGTAGTCCTCGAAGTCCCCGTCCTTCATCTGGCTAAATTTGACGGTCTTCATCGGCGTGTCTCCGGACGGTTCTTGAGGCAGCTCCAGAGCTGTCGCCGCTCGCCTCGGCTCGCGGCCTCTGCTCTATCGTTCTGTTTCTAAGAGCATCTTCACGCGATCAGGTGACTCCACCTGATCGCGATCTGCTCTAGTCGCGATAGGACGGGTCTCGTTCGTCCAGCATGGCCTTGAGCTGGTCGAAGTGGGCGAAGGCCATGCCGTCGTAGGCGCGCCAATCCTCCGCGGTGCGGCGCGCCACCGCGTCGGACAGGACGCTGAGCGGCCGGCCGCTCGCATAGGCCAGCATCAGCGTCTTGCTGGCGCGCTCGAAAAAATAGAGGTGCTCGAAGGCCTGGGCCACCGTGGGCGCCGTGACGGTGACGCCGTGGTTGCCCATCATCAGGATGGGTCGGCTCCCGAACGCGGCCGCCAGCCTGTCGCCCTCGGCGCGGTCGTCCGCGATCCCGCCGAAGTCGAGGTCGACGCCGATGAGGCCGAAAAACCGCGCCGTGTTCTGGTCGATCGGCTTCAGCGTCGGGTCCTGCAGGCAGGCGAGCGCGGTGGCATAGGGCGGGTGGCAGTGCAGGATCACCCGCGCCTGGGGCGCCGCGCGGTGGATGGCGCCGTGGATCGTCCAGGCCGAGGGGTCCGGCGCGTCGGGTCCCTCGATGGTCGCGGGCTCGTCCGCGTCGAGCAGCAGGAGGTCGCTCGCGCGGATCCGCGCGAAGTGGCGCCAGTGAGGGTTGAGGAGGAACCGGCGACCCTCCGGCGAGACGGCCGCGCTGAAGTGGTTGCCGACGGATTCGTGCCAGTCGAACTGGACCGCCAAACGGAACATCGCCGCGAGATCGACGCGGAGCCGGCTCTCGTCGGTGCGTTCGGAGGCGTGCGGCATCGGATGCTCCTCCAGCCCGGCGGCGATGGCGTGAGGATCGCTCGATTGCGGTGCGAAGGGAATGCGGATTAGCATGGACCTAAAGTAAGCCCCGGGTTTAACTATGGATGCCCTGCCCCCGCTTCGCCTGCTGTCGGTGTTCGAGGCCGTCGTGCGGTGCCGCGGGATGACGGCGGCGGCACGGGAGTTCAATGTGTCGCCGGCGGCCATCAGCCAGGCGGTGCGGCAGCTCGAAAGCCATGTCGGCGTCGCCTTGCTGGATCGCCGGACGCGTCCGCCGGCCGTCACCCCGCCGGGATTGCAGCTGCACGATGCCTGCGCGAGCGGCCTCGGCACCATCCGCGACTGCATCGACGAGATCCGCTCCGACGCGGCGGCGGCCGAACGGTCCGTGACGATCGCCTGCTCGGTCGGCACGGCCACGCATTGGCTGATGCCCCGGCTGCCGGACTTCCACCGTGCCCGGAGCGATGTCGCCGTCAACGTCATGACGACGGCGAGCGGGGAACCGGCCTTCGCGGCGGGGGTCGACATCGCCATCCGCTACGGGAGCGGCGCCTGGGGCGACGGCGCCAGCCGGTTGCTGTTCGCAGAGGTGATCACCCCCGTCTGCAGCCCCGAATTCGCGTGGCGGATCCGCGACATCGCCGATCCGCTGGGATCCGTGCCCCTCATCCACGTCGACGAGCGGTCCTGGATCGGTTGGCGTGAGTATCTGAAGCGGACGCGCGGCGGCGACCCGAAGGGCAACCCCGCCCTGCGCTTCACCAACTACGTCCAGGCCACCCAGGCGGCGCTCGCCGGCCAGGGCGTCATGCTGGGCTGGCGCGCCGTGACGGGCGACCTCGTCCGCGACGGTCGGCTCGTGACGGTGGGCGGGCCATCGCTCAGCCCGGAGGACGCCCATCACGTCGTCACGCCGCACCGCGGCGGCAAGACGGCAGCGGTCGACGCCGTGGCTCGCTGGCTGGTCGAGGCCGGACGGGGCGATGGAGCCTCGCTGGCGGTCCGGAACCCGGCGGCCGCTGAGGGCACGTGCGTCGTTGACGAGGTCGGTCCCGGCCACAATCTAGGCGTGGCGGGGGCGCCTGGCGCACTCGATGCCGCCGCCCCGCAGCGCCGGCACGGCGCGCCCGATCGAGGACCGACTCCATGATGGCCACCGACGACATCCTCGCCAGCGCCGAAGCCTGGCGTCGCGGCGGCCGCGGCGTGGCGCTGGCGACCGTGGTGGAGACCTGGGGCTCGGCACCCCGTCCGGTCGGCAGCCACCTCGTGGTCGACGACGCGGGCAACTTCCTGGGTTCGGTGTCGGGCGGCTGCGTCGAGGGCGAGGTGGTCACCGAGGCGATGGACGTCATCGCCGACGGCGCGCCGCGCAGCCTCGACTTCGGCGTCGCCGACGAGACGGCGTGGCGGGTCGGCCTGTCGTGCGGCGGCAGGATCAAGGTCTACGTCGAGCGCATCGACTGATGCGCCTCGACCTCCTCACGCGGCTGAACGCCGAGCGCGCGGCGCGCCGTGCCGCCGTGGTGGTGACGGACCTCGCCACGCACGGGCAGCGTCTCGTCCTCGCCACGGAGGCCGAAGGCGATCCATTGGCCGAGCCCATCGCGGCGGCGTTGCGCTCCGGCAGGAGCGGCGCTCTGGCCGACGGCACTTCGTTCCTCTCCGTCCAGGTGCCGCCGGTGCGGCTCGTCGTGATCGGCGCCGTCCACGTCAGCCAGGCGCTGGCGCCGATGGCCGGGCTCGCCGGCCTCGACGTCACGGTCGTCGACCCCCGCACCGCCTTCGCCACGCCCGAGCGCTTCCCGGGCGTGACGCTGCTCGCCGAATGGCCCGACGCCGCCCTGGCCCGCATCGGCCTCGACCGCTTCACCGCTGTGGCGGCCCTGACCCACGACCCGAAGATCGACGACCCGGCGCTCGACGCGGCGCTGCGGGCCGAGTGTTTCTACGTCGGTGCGCTCGGGTCGCGGAAGACCCATGCGGCGCGGGTGGGGCGGCTCGCGGCGGCGGGCCATCCGGCGGAGAGCATCGCCCGGATCCACGCCCCCATCGGCCTCGACATCGGCGCCGTCAGCCCGGCCGAGATCGCCGTCTCGGTTCTGGGCGAAGTCGTGGGCGCCCTGCGCAGGAAGCCGACCCGGGCCGCGACGGAGGGCTCGCCCCCGTGAGGTTCGGTCCCGTCCCGGTCGCCGAAGCCGCCGGTGCGGTGGCGGCCCACGGCGTGCAGGCGAGGGATCGGGACGGCAGGGGCATCGTCCTCCGCAAGGGCGACATCGTCACGGCCGCTCATGCCGCCACCCTGGCCGAGGCCGGCCTGCGGTCGATCGTCGTGGCGCGGCTGGAGCCCGGCGACGTCGGCGAGAACGTGGCGGCGCGGCGCCTCGCCGAGGCCGTGGCCGGGCCGGGCCTGTCCATCGAGCGCGCCTTCACGGGCCGCGCCAACCTCTTCGCCGAGGCCGCGGGCGTGCTGCTGGTCGACGCCGACGCGGTCGAGCGCGTCAACGCCGTCGACGAGCGGCTGACACTGGCGACGCTGCCCCCGTTCCGCGCCGTCGCGGCCGGCGAGATGGTGGGCACCGTCAAGGTGATCCCTTTCGCGGTCGAGGGCGAAGTGCTCGACAGGGCGCTGGCGGCGCTGGCGGCTGCACCGCTCCGCGTCTCGCCCTACCGGGCCCGCCGGATCGGCGTCGTCTCGACGCTGCTGCCCGGCCTCAAGCCGTCCGTCATCGCCAAGACCCTGCGCGTCCTCGAGGATCGCCTGAGGCCCACGGGCTCGACCGTCGCGGCCGGCCATGAGGTGCCCCACGAGGTCGGGGCGCTGGTCGACGCGTTGCGCCACCTCGCGCCGTCGCACGACATGCTGATCGTCTACGGCGCCTCCGCCATCGCCGACCGGCGCGACGTGGTCCCGGCCGCCGTCGAGCGCGCCGGCGGGGTCGTCGACCATCTCGGCATGCCGGTCGATCCCGGCAACCTCCTGATGCTGGGCCGGATCGGCCCGGTGCCGGTGCTGGGCGCTCCGGGTTGCGCCCGCAGCCCCAAGGAGAACGGCTTCGACTGGGTGCTGCAGCGCCTCCTGGCCGATGTCGCCGTGGCGTCGGCCGACATCCGCCGGCTCGGCGCCGGCGGCCTGCTGATGGAGATCGTCTCCCGTCCGCAGCCCCGCTCGGGCGATGCCGCCGCGGCCGATCCGTGACGGTCGCCGCCGTGCTGCTCGCGGCCGGTTCGGCGAGCCGCTACCGCGTCATCGACCCGTCGATCCCGACGAAGCTCGTGGCGCGGCTCGACGGCGTGCCCCTGGTCCGCCGCGTCGCCCTGGCGGCGCTGGCGAGCCGTGCCCGCCCGGTCGTCGCCGTGACGGGCCACGCCGCCGCCGAGGTCCGCATGGCGCTCGCCGGCTGCGCGGTCGGCTTCGCCCACAACGCCGATCACCGCAGCGGCCTGGCGTCGTCGCTGCGCGTCGGCCTGGCGGCGCTGCCGGGGAATGTCGACGGCGCGCTGATGCTGCTCGGCGACATGCCGGGCGTCACGGGGCGCCTGCTCGACCGGCTGGCCGAGGCCTTCGCGGCCGACCCCGCCGTCGACGCGGTGGTGCCGGTCCATCGTGGCCGGCGCGGCAACCCGGTGCTGCTGGCGCGTGCCCTGTTCGCCCCCGCGATGGCGCTCACGGGCGACGAGGGCGCCCGGCGGCTGCTGGCGCGGGCGCGCGTGGTCGAAGTGCCGATCGACCACGATGGTGTGCTGCTCGACGTGGACGAGCCGGCGGCGCTACGATTGACGGGTCGGTCGATCGGGTGAAGGCTGATTTGGCACGACGAGGTGAAAGGGAAGACGATGCCGGGCGAGGGCGACAGGCCGAAGCTGAAGCGGCTCAAGATCGAGGGCTTCCGCTCCATCGCCACGGCGGAGATCGCGTTCTCCGATCTCGACGTGCTGATCGGTCCGAACGGGGCCGGCAAGTCGAACCTGATCGCCTTCCTTCGCATGGTCGGCTTCATGCTGTGGTCCGAGGGCGGCCTCCCGCTGTTCGTGGGCCGCATGGGTGGCGCCTCGGCGCTGCTGCATGACGGCCCGAAGGCGACGCAGGCCATCGCTGCCGAGATCGCGATCGAGACGGCTGCGGGTCTGAATGAATACGCCTTTCGCCTGGAGATGGCCGCCGGAGATACGCTGATCTTCACCGATGAACGCATCCGTTACTCTCGCCACGACCTTGGGGCAGGGCAGAGCTGGCTCGAGTTCGGGGAAGGACATCGAACGCCCGGCCTGCTCTCCGTCAGCGACGATCGAGGCAGGAAGACGCAACGGACGATCCTTGGCCTTTTGCGCGGCTTGAGCGTCTTTCAATTTCACGATACCTCGCCAGCATCGCCACTCAAACGCAAGTCGAGGATCGACGACGGTCGCCATCTGCGCGGTGACGGCAGCAATTTGGCTGCTTTTCTCTTCGACTTGCGCGAGAGTGCTCCACTTCACTATCAGCACATCTCGAAGACGATCCGTCTCATCGCACCTTTTTTCGATGATTTCGCCATCGAGGACGATCAAGGTTACGTCCTCCTGCAATGGCGGGAAATCGGATCGGAGGCGGTCTTCGGGCCGGGGCAGATCTCCGACGGCCTGCTGCGGGCGATGGCGCTCGTCGCCCTTCTTCTACAGCCGTCCGAGACCCAGCCGCCCATGATCGTGGTGGACGAGCCCGAACTCGGCCTGCACCCCGCCGCCCTCGAGATCGTCATGGGATTGTTCAAGGCCGCCGCGGAGGCGCGCCAATGTGTCGTCGCGACCCAGTCGCCGGCCATGCTGCTTGGGCTCGCGCCCGAGAACATCACGGTCGTCGACCGGCCCGGGCGTTCATCGTCGTTCCGCCGACTCGACCCCGCGAAGCTGGAGGCTTGGCTCGACGACTACGACCTCGCCGACCTGTGGGACATGAATCTGCTCGGCGGCCGCCCGGGTTCGCTCGCGGCGGAGTGACGGATGCCCGTTCGCCGGCTCTACATTCTCTGCGAAGGTCAGACCGAAGAGGCGTTCGTGAACCGGGTGCTGTCCGGGCACTTCCTCGCCACCTCGGCGACGCGAGCCATTCCGATCATCCCCTCCAACAGGGCGGGATCCCAAAGCCGTCGCCACAAGGGCGGCTGGACGAGTTACGCCAAGGCGCGGACCGCCCTCCACCGCCTGATGGAGCAGCATCATGGTGACGAGACCTGGTTCACCACCATGCTCGACCTCTACGCGATCCCAGATGACTTCCCAGGTCTTCGCTCCGCCCTTTCGGAAACTGCGGCGCAGCGTGTCGCTCGGCTCGAAGCCGGTTTCGCCGACGATATCAAGACAGACCGGTTGTGGCGGTTCACGCCCTATCTGCAGCTCCATGAATACGAGGCTCTGCTGCTCACCGATGTCGCCGCGATCGCGCGATCCTTCCCGGATCAGGACGAGTCGGCGGCGGCTGCACTGGCCATCGACATCGGCCGATGCCCGCCCGAAGAGGTCGACGGCCATCGCGAGACGGCACCGTCGAAGCGCATCATCCGACATTTTCCCGGCTACGCCGGTTCCAAACCTTCCGACGGTCCGATCATCGCCGCCGAGATCGGCCTGCCGCGGTTGCGCGCGGCCTGCCCGCATTTCGACGGCTGGCCGACGACGCTGGAAGAGCATTGCCGTGTGTGACGTCGATCCCCGCCCCCGCTGCGCCTGGCCGGGCCAGGACCCGCTCTACTGCGCCTACCACGACACCGAATGGGGCGTGCCGGACCGCGATGCCCGGGCGCTGTGGGAGAAGCTGATGCTCGACGGGTTCCAGGCCGGGCTCAGCTGGATCACCATCCTGCGCAAGCGCGACGCGTTCCGCCGCGCCTTCCGGGGCTTCGACCCCGAGGCGGTGGCGCGCTTCGGCGAGGCCGAGGTGGCGGCGCTGCTGCTCGATCCGGGCATCGTGCGGTCCCGGGCCAAGATCGAGGCCACGATCGGCAACGCCCGCGCCTTTCTCGCCATGCACGACCGGGGCGAGGACTTCTCCGCCTTCGTCTGGGAGGCGGTCGGCGGGGTGCCGCGGCAGAACGGATGGCGCGACAAGGGCGAGGTGCCGACCGAGACGGCCGAGTCGCGCGCGCTGTCGAAGACGTTGAAGGCCTGCGGCTTCAAGTTCGTCGGGCCCGTGATCGTCTACGCCTGGATGGAGGCCGTGGGCCTCGTCAACGACCACGTCGCGACCTGCTTCCGCCACGGCGAACTCGGCGGATCGCCCGACCCCTGAGGCGCTGCCGCCGGTCGCCCTGACGCCCCATCCGTGCTTTAGATCGCCCGCGCGTGGCGGCCGGAACGGCGTCCGACGAAGACTGCCACGCCCACAGGAGCCGACGATGGCGATCTCGGGTTTTCCCAACGATGCGATCTGCTACATCCTGGCCGACATCCCCGGGGAGGGGGAGTTCCAGGGCACGGGCGCCATCATCGGCCCGCACACGATCCTCACGGCCGCCCACCTCGTCTACAGCGCCGACGTGGGCGCCACGGCCGACAAGATCAGCGTCTATCCCGGGTTCACCCCCGACCAGGGCACCTACAACCCCCCGGGCGCCCTGCCGGGCCTGCAGTCGATCCACACCATCAGGGTGAACGACAGCGACGACATGATCTCGGCGCAGCAGACCCAGTCCGATTTCGCGGTCATCGACACGTCGACGGACCTGTCGAGCTACGGGGCCTTCGCGCTCGACCCGAACTACACCTCCGGCGACGTCGTGGTGACCGGCTATCCCGCGTCGAACGACGGCAACCTGACCGGGACCGGCGGCGTGGTGATGCAGGACGGCACGCTGTCCGACATCAGGACGTCGAGCCTCGACCTGTCGCCCGGCTACAGCGGAGGCCCGATCCGGACCGACCTCTACCGCGACGGCGCCGTCATCCCGGCCGTCGCCGGGACTGTGTCGACCAACGTCGACGGCATGAAGCTCAACCAGGCCAAGGTCCGGCTGATCCGGCACTGGATCGCCTCGGACCAGTCGCTCTACGCCGGCGGCAGCGACGCCCCGAGAGGCCTCGTCCCGCAGCTCGACGGCACCGTGACGGGGACGGTCGACGCGGCGGCGGTGTCCGGCCCCCCGGCGCCGGCGGCGCTGCCCGACTTCGTCTTCACCGACGCCGCCCTCGCGGTGCCGACGGTCGGCCTCTCGCTGTCCGTCGACCGCGCCACGGCCGACCTCGCGGCCGCGCTCTCCGCCACCGCCGCCGGGGGCGACACGCATGTCGTCCCGTGTGCGACCGCCGCGGGCGTGACGCTCGCCGCGCCCGTGGCGCCGTTCCACCCCGAGCGCTGATCCGGCCTTCGCGTTCAGCCCTGTCGCACCAGCACGGCGGCCGGGAGGCCGTCGAACAGGGTGCGGGCGGGGGTCGGCGCGCCGCCGTCGAACCGCCGGCCGGTGAGCGCGTCGACCCAGCGCCCCGCCGGCAGCGCCAGCGCGGTCTCGGCGTCGAAGCCCATCCCGTCGCGCCGGCCCGGGAACCGCGCCACCGCCACCAGCACCTCGTCGCCGCCGGCCTGCCGACGGAAGGCGCAGACGGCGTCGCCGCCCGGGCCGCCCGCCGCCACGGGCTCGTAGCTGCCGTCGGCGAAGAGCGCCGCGTGGTCGCGCCGCAGGGCCAGCAGCCGCGCCGTCACGGCGAGCTTCAGGCGGCCGTCGCGCCACGTCTCGGCGTAGGCGGCGAGGGCGGCGGCCGGGTGCCCAGCCATGGCGGCGCCCACGTCGTCGAGCGCGGCCGAGCGCGCCGCGAAGTCGACCGGGCGCCGGTTGTCGGGGTCGACCATGGAGAAGTCCCAGAGTTCGCAGCCCTGGTAGATGTCGGGCACGCCGGGGATCGTCAGCTTGAGCACCGTCTGCACGAGGCTGTTCTGCGCCCCGAGCCGGGCCATGTGGGCGATGAACGGCAGCGCCGCCGACCAGAACGCCGCGGCGCGCTCCCCCGTCAGCATGCGGTCGACGAAGGCCAGCGTGGCGGCCTCGTAGGCTTCGTTCGGGTCGGCCCAGGTGGAATGGACCTTGGCCTCGCGCATGGCCTTGGTCATGGCGCCCTTGACCCGCTCCGCATAGGCCGCCACCGCGTCGCCGTCGCGGACGTCGCCGAGGAGCTCGACAGGGCAGGTGCCGACGACGAGCTGCAGGAGCGCATATTCGTCGTTGCGGTCGGGCTGGCGGTCCGGGTCGGCGTCGGCGGGGGCGGGGCTGAGGATCCGGCCCCAGGCCGTCACGGCCTCGGCCCAGGCGTCCGGGAACTCGGACAAAGCGGCCAGCCGCGCGCGCGTGTCCTCGCCGCGCTTGGTGTCGTGCGTCGAGGTGGTGATCATCGAGTGCGGCCAGTGCTCGGCCCGCTCGGCGTTGGCGTCGTGGAAGGCCCCGAGCGGCCGGCCGAAGCTCGTCGGGTGGCCGCCGACCTCGTTCAGCGCGATGAAGCGGTTGAAGCGGTAGAAGGCCGTGTCCTCCAGCCCTTTGGCCGTGACGGGGCCGGTATATTGCTGGAACCGCATCGCGGCGTGGAGCACGGCGTTGCGGCTGAGCCCGCTCTTCGGGCCGGCCACGAGGTCGCCGGTCAGGAGGTCGTAGAGGAAGGTGAAGACGCTGCCGTCGATGGCGGTCTCGGAGCGGCGCGCGCCCGCGATGGCGGTGTCGAGCGACCGGCGGTCCTCTTCGGTCGGCGCGCCGTCGAAATCGATGTAGGTGCGGTAGAGGGGGAAGTTCGCCACCACCTCGCGCAGGGCGCGGCGCAGGAGGTTGCGGGTGAAGTCCGACGTCTTCGGGTTGCGGCGCGCGATGCGGGTGATCTCGCGGGCGAGGCTGTTCAGCTCGCTCGACATCTCGTTGTCCATGATGCGCTTCTTGCTGGCGCGCAGGATCTTCGAGAACACTTCGAGTTCGCCGGTGAAGTCGCCGTAGATCCGCGAGAAGGAGGCTTCGCCCGCCGGGTCGATCATCACGTCGAGGAGCTGGTTCGTCACCTCGTAGCCGGTGGTGCCGTCGATCGGCCAGTCGCCGCGCAGCGCCTCCTCCGGCCCCAGGATCTTCTCGACGACGAGGTAGGGCGAGCGGCCCTCCCGGTCGGGCGCCCGCGAGCGCAGCCGCTCGAGGTAGCCCTTGGGGTCGAGCAGGCCGTCGATGTGGTCGATCCGCAGCCCGTCGATCGTGCCGTCGCGCAGCATGGTGGCGACGAGGCGGTGGGCGTGGTCGAAGACGGCCGGCAGCTCCATGCGCAGGCCGGCGAGGTCGTTGATGTTGAAGAACCGGCGGTAGTTGATGTCGTCGGCGGCGGTGCGGAACTGCGCGGCGCGCCAGAACTGCTGGCGGGCCAGCGCGTCGAGCTTCGCCCAGCTCTTCGGGTCGCCGGCCGTGCCGTTGAACCGCGCCACGGCCGCCCCGATGGCGTCGGCCAGGGCGGGGGAGCGGCGCACGGCCTCGACGAGTTCGGCCTTCAGGCTCTCGGCCCGGCGCAGCACCTGCGGCCGCCACGCGGGCAGGCCCGAGAAGCCGTCGCCGATGTGGTCGAGCGTGACGTCGTCGTCGCCGAGGATCTGCCCGTAATGGACGGGACAGATCGGCAGCATGTGGGTGTCGTAGGCCCAGACCGCGAAGGACCCGGTGTCGCGGTCGAACTTGAGGCTCAGCCGGCCTTCCGCGAGTTCGAGCCCGTACTGGCCGCCGAGGATCGGCACCAGCAGCTTGTCGTGCAGGTAGGCCTGGTCGGAATCCCAATCGATGTCGAACCAGCCCGCATAGGCGGAATCCGGCCCCCATTCGAGCACGTCGAGCCAGAACGGGTTGTCGGACCCGCCGACGCCCATGTGGTTCGGCACGAAATCGAGGATCTGCTTCAGCCCCTCGGCCTTCAGCGCCGCCGACAGGCCGGCGAAGCCGCGCGAGCCGCCGAGTTCGGGGTTGAAGACGTTGTGGTCGGTGATGTCGTAGCCGTGCGTCGAGCCGGGCCGGGCCTTGAGGTAGGGCGAGGCGTAGACGTGGCTGACGCCGAGCCTGGCGAGGTAGGGGGCCAGGGCCGCGGCGGCCTCGAAGCCGAAGTCGGGCGTGAACTGCAGGCGATAGGTGGCGCGGGGCGTCACGGGCGGCATCCTCGATGATGGGTCGGACGGGAAAGGCGCGAGAGGCTCATCCGGTTCATCTTGGGGTTTGGAGGGGGTGGGGGAGGGGTGGCTATCGTGGCTCCGGCGCGATTCCTCGTTGAGGCGAGCCCGGGGTGACTCGGTTGTGGCGCCCGAGAGGCGGACATTGCTGCCGGAGAGGCTTGCTAGGCGTCGTCGTCGTGATCACTCCGGCGGTTAGGGATCGAGCTGGCGGCGACATCTCGAGAGTTCCGGATCGAGCGCAACACGATAATCGGATCGCCGACAAAGGGCGGGCTCGCCTGTCGTTGAGCGATACCAAGTCTGAGAACGTCGCTGTCAAGGAAAGCTCGCCCAGGCGCTTGACCAGGGGTGGCAACTCCCTCAAACGCAAGCTTAAAGGCGTCCGTGAGAGGCGAAAATATCTACGGTAGCATTGTGCTAGGGTCCGCCATTAATCGATCGCCAGCTTATGAAGTTCGGAGCGCGTGACATCGAATACGACGACCTGCTTTGTCAGCCTCCGATGTGAGGCTGCGCTCCCCATTTCTTTGCGTCCTAGGTGCGTTGTCGGGTGAGTCGTCCAGCCTCTTCGACATGTTCGGGATTCCCCGTTGATCGTGCACGCACTCACTAGCATGACGGCGAGCGTTCATTTGCTTAGGAGGTGGGCCGGGCGGGCGGGATCGGGAGACGTGCGCTGACCTGGATCAAGGCCGGCGAAACGGTCGCTAAAGTGGGCGTAGTTTTACGGGAGAGGTGAACGGCGCGCTCCGCCATCCTTGACGAAACCACTTTCCCCCACTATCTTCACGTATGAAACGTGAGGATGATGAGTTGCGCTATCGATTGGTCGAGCTAGTCAACGGCCAGACGGTGCTCTCGGGTGCGATTTCAGGCCGACAGCTCCTGAGTGCGCTAGTCGCGGCGACATCGTCGTTTGCCGAGCCCACTCCGGTTTTTCTCGACTTCGATGGGGTCGAAGTCGCGACCGCATCCTTCCTGCGCGAGTTGGTAATCGGCTTTCGGGACTATGCCAGGCGCTCATCGCCCAACGCCTATCCGGTTGTCGCCAACCTATCCGTCGCCGTTGCCGAGGAGCTTGAGTTCTTCGTCCGCGCGCGCGGGGACGTACTGCTTGCTTGCGTCCTTGGACTAAATGGAGAGGTCACCGGGTCCCGCCTCATAGGCGAACTCGATCCCGCCCAGCGCGCGACCTTTGACGCGGTGCGCGAAGGTGGAGCCGTCTCCGCGCCCGAACTCGCACAGCGCCACGCCGACGTCAGGATCGGATCGACCGCCTGGAACAATCGGCTGTCGGCACTGTCCAACAAAGGCCTGCTGTTCGAACGGCGACACGGAAAGGCCAAGTCGTTCAGCTCCGTCTTGGAAATCTCGTGATGGGACTCGACTACATTCGCGCCCAGACGGGTAAGCCCTGGCGCAAGCGCTGGGATGGCGGGCTCGATCGCCTGAAGGCGGCGACGCTGCTCGAACTGACCATCACGGAAGCGTCGCGGGTGGTGACGGCGCGGATCGACCCCGGAACGACCGTGAAGGCAGGCGACATGCTGATCGTTCAGAGCGTTGCAGAGCTTCTTGTCGTCAGCGACGGTCTCCGGTCAATTGGCCAGATCGACAACCCGACGCAAGAGATGGCTGCCGCGATTCGCGACGCTGGCGGCTACGCCACGGGCGAGCTGAAGCGGGTCGGATTATTCGGCGATACGGCGGAGATTATAGTGAAATGAATCGCCGTCCCGCCCACGAACCCTCGCGTCAGTACCGGCAGCCGCAGCGGCTATGGGACGATGCGACACGTCACGCGCGGTCGTTAGGCTGCCCGACCTGCCTCGAACGCGATCTCTGCGGCGGCGTTCACACGGACGTAAGCATCCTGGATTGCCAAGACCTCTGTACATGCCCGAACAGAAGCAAGTGCGACATGGCCTGCCGGTTTAACCCCGCTCGCTTCGTCGCGCTGATGCATGAGGTTGGCGGGCTCGGCTTCGAGAACGCACCGCGGACGAACGCCAACGGTGTGCCAGCGCTGCCGCTTGTCGTTCCGTTCGTCGACCATCGCTACGGCCGCGCTGTGGTCCTGAACGAGCCGGTGGCGGCTGTGTCGCTGTACGAATTGGTCAACATGGCGACGGGCAAGGTCCATGTGGCCTCGCGCGCCGAGCTTGCCGAGCGATTCCTGATTCCTGCCGGCGCTGATATAATTGTCAGCGGGGTCGACAAGGACGGGCCGATTGAGCGCTGGTGGGAGCTGAAGGACCGCAAGGCTATTCTTGCGGCACTTAAGGTGCTCGGCGTCACGGTAATCACTACGCCGAATTACAGCGTGCTGACTGACGTGCCGCGCACCGATAATCTGCACGCGATGAAGCGAATCCTGCTGGCCTGGACCGAGATGGCCGCGGCGGGCTTAGCGGCGGCGCTACACGTCAACGGGCGAACGGAGCACGACTACAGCCGCTGGGGGGCGCTGATAGCAGCTCGACCGGAGATCGAAATCCTCGCGTTCGAATTCGCGACCGGCGGCGGCCGCGGCGAGCGGTTCGATTGGCACGTGGCGCAACTTTGCGCGCTGGCCAATCGTGTAAGGAGGCCGTTCGCGATCGTCGTGCGGGGTGGCGGTCGCAGGCTGGCGGTGCTCCGGCGCCATTTTGAAAAGGTGAGCCTGATCGAGACCGAAGCGTTCGCTCGCACGATCCGCCGGCGGCGGGGCTATATTACGGAAGCGGGTCGGCTCAAGTGGGCGAAGTCCCCGACCCCGAGAGGCGCACCGATCGATGATCTGTTCGCCCACAACGTCAGCGTCGTGCGCGCATCGTACGATTCATCCTACCGGTTTGCGCTGGCGTCACGGCCGCCGCCGCGCCGGTCGCGGCGCACACCGAACCGTGACGGTCAGGCCGTTCAGCCCGGCCTTCTGCGCGAGCTCGATCTGGCCGATCAGACTGGGCGCATCACCCCACAGCCGCAGGGAGTGATCGCCGCTGCGAAAGCGTAGCTCGGCGGCGTCATGGGCAAGGGCGCGAAACAAATGGCTGATCCCATAGCCATGGCCGGTCTCGCGGGCATGCCGCGACGCGCCGTCGGAGGCGGCGACGCGAAGCGCCGCGCCGGCATCGGGGAGGTGTGCGAACTCTGGGTTTCCACGCAGACTTTCCAGCACGCCGCGACCCGTGTCGGCGACGACGAACTCGAAGCTGCTCTGGGCGACTCCGTAGGCGACAAGACCGGTGTCGGGCGCGCCCGAATGCTCGAAAACGTTGTCCCGAAGCTCGCCGAGTGCGCCCATCAATCCGGCAACCAAGCCTTGAGGGAGGCCGACCACCACGGCGGCGTTCTCGGTATGTTTGGCCCACTGCTCCCAGAGCAGATTATCGGCCGCGGCCGACGGATCGAACCGGCGCAGAGGAAAAACGCCCGCGCGATCGTTGGCGCCCGCGCCGCTGATTGCGCCATCGGAAAGCGCCTGCTGGATTTGTTGAAAGATCGGCGGCTCGATGATGATCTCGCGGTAAGCGTAGGGCCGCATTCGCCTTGCGATGGCGAGTTCGATCAGAGGGCCGATCCGACCCGAGCGTACGAGGCGCAGCGGCGGAAGCTCGGACAAGCGGCCGGCTTCCGCTTGCCAAAGCAGATCATCGACCGCCTCGAAGTTCGCATCGACGGATCGCGCGACGTCCTCGGCCAAGGCTCCCCCGTCCTTACTGTTCGTGTCCGGCGGCGAGCCTGCCGCCATACCCGTTCGATAACAATCGACGAATCTCACGCGCCTAGCTGTATCGCGGAGATTTGACCAGGACCATCGTTGTTTATTGCATCAGTCCGTCTAAGTCGAAGGTGATCGTCTTGCGTCTAGAATGCGTCACGCTCGCAGGCTTCCGGTGCTTCGGCCCAGAGCCCATCAAGGTTCCGCTTAGTCCGGACATCACCGCCTTGGTCGGCCCGAACGCGGCTGGCAAAACGGCGCTGCTGCAAGCGCTGGCTAAGCTGTTCGGAATCAGTCGCGCCCAGCGTACGGTTGATTGCGCGGATTTCCATGTCGCGGCGGACGCTGATCCCGATGGTCGCGATCCGAAAGATCTTCTGATCGACGTGCTCATTGCTTTGCCCGAGCTTGAGAACGGCACGGCGACGCCCGAGACCGTCGCGCCGTCGTTCCGTCATATGCTGCTCACCCGCACGGACAAGCCGCCGGTCTGCCGGCTACGGCTTGAGGCCCGCTGGGAGGATGACGGCACTGTGGAAGGCGAGGTTTCGCAGGAGCTTTTCTGGGTGGACACGCTCGACGCGTCCCCCAAGGACGATAAGAAGCACTCGGTCGCGGCGGCCGATCGTGGCCTCATTCAGCTCTACTACACGCCGGCGAGCCGTGACGCCGCGGCGCAGGTGCGCGCCACCGCCGGCGCGCTGGCCGCGCGCCTGCTCCGCGCCATCGAATGGTGTGACGCGACACGCGAGACGATCGCCAAAGCGACCGAGAGCTTGAGCGACGCGTTCGAAGGGTACGCGTCCGACGAGGGCCGCCTTGCGGGATGACGGGCTGACGGCCGACCTTATGGGCTTACGGCTAGCCTAAAGGTCATCAGGTCGATGCGGGTCGAGGTTCTGAGCGGGGTGGAGCGCCGGCGTCAGTGGTCGGACGCTGAGAAGGCCCGGATCGTCGAGGAGACGCTGGTCTTGGGTGTGCGGGTGGCCGAGGTGGCCCGTCGCAACGCGGTGAGTGCCAGCCTGGTGTTCGGGTGGCGTCGCCTGGCGCGCGACGGTTTGCTGGGACGCGGTGTGCCGGCTCTGATGCCGGTCGAGATCGTAGCCCCAGCTTCCACACTGCCGGCACCCGCGCCCTCGGTGGCACCGCGTCCAAAGCGGTTGGCCGGGCTCATCGAGATCGAGCTGTCGCAAGGGCGGCGCCTGCGGGTGGGCCGCGACGTCGACGGCGACGCGCTGCGGCGCGTCCTCGACGCCCTGGATCGGCGATGATCCCCCTGCCGAGCGGCGCCAAGGTGTGGCTGGCCACCGGCCACACCGACATGCGCAAGGGGATCGGCGGCCTGTCGCTGCTGGTGCAGGAGGTGCTCGGGCGCGACCCGTTCTGCGGCCACCTGTTCGTGTTCCGGGGCCGCCGCTCGGACCTGATCAAGATCGTCTGGCACGACGGCCAGGGCGGAGCGCGCCAGGGTTCCCTGGCCTGCGAAGCAGGTTAGGGTGGCAAGCGGAGGGGGGTGCCTGTTCATGAAAAGGCTGGATCGGGGCCGGTTCACCTGGCCGTCGGCGAGCGATGGGGCGGTTCCGATCACGCCGGCGCAGCTCGCCTACCTGACGGAGGGCATCGACTGGAGGAACCCACAGCAGACGTGGCGTCCGAGCCAGGCGGGATAGCGAAAAGGCTTGCAGCGGCAGGAGGTTGTGATCTGATCGGGGGGTGACGACGTCCTCCGATCAGCTCCCGTCCGACCTCGCCGAAGCTCGCGCCATGATCGTGGCGCTGCGCAGCGAAGCCCTGATCCGTCGGCTGGAAACCGAGAAGCTGAAATTCCTGATCGCCAAGCTGCGCCGCGAGCAGTTCGGGCCGTCCTCCGAGCGCGGCAGGCTGCTGGCCGAGCAGCTCGAGCTGGCCATCGCCGACGTGGAGGAGAGCCAGGGCGCGGCCGAGGCGGAGGCCGACATCGCGGCGCCGGCCGCGGCGGCCGTGGAAAGGCAGAAGCGCCCCGCCCGCTCGCGACGACCGAGCTTGCCCGATCACCTGCCGGTGGAGCGGATCGTGTACCCGGCGCCCTGCGCCTGCGCCAGATGCGGCGGAGCCCGCCTGCGCAAGCTCGACGAGATCGTGTCGCGTTCGCTCGAATGCGAGCCGCGGCGGTGGAAGATCGTCGAGCACGTGCGCGAGAAGATGACGTGCCGCGACTGCGAGGGCGTCACCGAGACGCCGGCGCCGTCCCACCCGATCCCGCGTGGCTTCGCGGGCCCGAACCTGCTGGCGAGCGTGCTGGTGTCGAAGTTCATGCTGCACCAGCCGCTGAACCGGCAGAGCGACACCTTCGCCCGCGAGGGGATCGCCATCGACACCTCGACGCTGGCGGACCGCGTGGGCGCCTGCGCGGTGGCGCTCGCCCCGATCGTCGAGGCGATCAGGCGTCACGTGCTGGCGGCGGATCGGGTCCATGGCGACGACACGACGGTGCCGGTGCTGGCCAAGGGCAAGACCGACACGGGGCGCCTGTGGACCTACGTGCGTGACGACCGGCCCTTCGGCGGCGCCGCCCCGCCTGCCGCGGCCTTCCACTACTCGCGCAGCCGGTCCGGGGAATACCCACGGGGGCACCTGGCGAGCTACGGCGGCATTCTGCAGGCCGACGCCTACGCGGGCTACAGCGAACTCTACGAGGGCCGACGCAAACCGGCTCCCGTGATCGAGGCGGCGTGCTGGAGCCATGGACGACGCAAGTTCTTCGATATCGCCAAGCTGACGAAGGCACCGATCGCCATCGAAGCGGTGCGGCGCATCGACGAGATCTTCGCCGTCGAGCGCATCATCAACGGCCTGAGTTCAGCAGAGCGAGGTGCCGAACGCCAACAGCAGTCGAAGCCGCTCATCCTCGAGCTGGAGATCTACCTGAAAGAGCAACAGAGGCTGCTCTCGGCCAAGAGCGATACTGCCAAGGCCATCAATTACATCCTGACCCGTTGGGTAGCCTTCACCCGCTTTCTCGACGACGGCAGGATCTGCATGAGCAACAACGCGGCCGAGCGCTCGTTGCGGGGGATCGCCATCGGCAGACGGAACTGGACCTTCTGCGGCTCGGACGCGGGCGGCCATCGCGCCGCCGCCATCTATACACTAATTGAGACTGCCAAACTCAACGATGTCGATCCCCAGGCTTGGCTGGCCGACGTGCTCGCTCGGCTGCCCGATCACCCTGCCAAGCACCTCGACGAACTGCTGCCCTGGAATTGGAAGGCCAACCGAACTACCGCAGCCCTGGCTCAAGCGGCCTGACGCGGCGCACACGCGCTCCGCAGGACTGACCTCACGCGCAACCCTAAACTGCGGTGCTGGCCGGATGCGTACTTCGAAGGCGAAGCGGCGATCACCGCAATAGGCGAGGCTATGCAGAAACGCTGGGCCGCGCTTCACGATGAGGTCGTCGACACCAAGCCGCGCCTTAGCCTGGTGAGCCGGCGCTTCGACGAGGTCGTCACCAAGATCGCGGTGATTTTCGAACAAGGTCCGGATGGCTACGAGCGCGGGCTCGACGCACTCAGCGATGGGCAGCAATCGCTGTTTTACTTCGCGCTCGCCGCTGCGGTGTTTGACATGGAGCGCGAGGTCGCGGGCGGCAAGGTCGAAGGCTTCCACAAGCATCAGCTGCGCATACCGGCGCTGTCGATCTTCGCGCTTGAGGAGCCAGAGAATCATCTGTCCCCATACTTCCTGGCGCGGATCGTCCGGCAGGTGCGATCGCTCACGGCGGAAGGTAAATCGCAGGCGCTCATCACAAGCCACTCGCCTGCCGTGCTCAGTCGAGTGAAGCCGATCGAAGTCCGCTACTGCCGCTGCGATTGCAAGACTCGCATCTCACGCGTCAAGGAAATCAAGCTTCCACTCAGCACAACTGATGAAGGCAAATTCATCCGCGGGGCGATGCTTGCCTTTCCAGAATTGTACTTCGCGCGGTTCGTGCTGCTGGTCGAAGGCGACTCGGAACGCGTGGTGCTACCTAAGCTTGCCGAGGCGCTAGATCTCCTTGTCGACCCCGCCTTCGTCGCGATCGTCCCGCTCGGCGGCCGCCACGTCCAGCATTTCTGGCGGTTGCTGGCGCAGCTCGGCATCCCCTATGCGACGTTGCTTGACCTCGATCTTGGACGCGCGGGTGGTGGCTTTGGTCGGATCAAGACCGCTATAGAAAATCTGATCGAAGTCGGGGTGTCTAAGGCGAAGCTGCTCAAAATCGACACGGGGACGCTGAGCGACGCGGACTTCGCCGCCATGCACACCTGGCAGGATGCGGACGCCCGAAAGATGCTGCGCGGGTGGATCGAGTTTCTCAAGAGCTACAAC
Organism: Lichenihabitans sp.; assembly: GCA_965214345.1. Classification (GTDB taxonomy): domain Bacteria; phylum Pseudomonadota; class Alphaproteobacteria; order Rhizobiales; family Beijerinckiaceae; genus Lichenihabitans. The sequence goes on from CBDCBJ010000007.1 coordinate 620,750, forward strand.
GTGTTCTTTTCAGAACCGCTTGACCTCGATCTCGCCATGCTGGCCGCATTTCCTGCAGCTTACGAGGCGATTGTGTCAAAGGGCGGCGGTCCGAAGATGGCGGCCGACAAGGCGGCCGAGGTTGTGCTCGGAACGGCGGGCCCTGGCCTCGCCATCTACACCGGATCTTTCAAAGATCACCCGCCGTTTTTCCCGGCCTACCGCTACCACTTCCTGACGCACGGCAAGCCCGCCACGCATCTCGACGCCTTGACCCACATTATGGCGAGCGCGCTCGAGTCCGGCATGCCCGCTATCCTGAGAGAGGTGCTGACGCATATCGCCAAGACACTCAGGCGAGATTGATCATGAGCTTGCTGTCGCGCCGGGTGCGACCCGAGGATTGGAGGCCAATCGGTGTCGACCAGCTCGAGGCCAACGCGCTGACGGTGGTGCGATCGACGGAGAACAGCTCCGTGATCGCTGGGCCGGGTGCCGGTAAGACCGAGTTGCTCGCACAGCGCGCAGCCTTCCTGCTGCAGACTGGCGCGTCCCCGGCGCCTCGGCGCATCCTTGCGATCAGCTTCAAGCGCGACGCCGCCTCCAACCTGAACGCGCGCGTGCGCAAGCGCTGCCACCGCCAACATGCCGGCCGGTTCGACTCGATGACGTTCGACGCGTTCGCGAAGGGTTTGGTCGATCGCTTCGGGCAAGCACTGCCCGAAAACTGGCGGCCATCGTCGAACTACGAGATCATGTTTCCGAACAATCGAAGTTACGGCGATTTTCTCACTCAGGGGGCCGGCACCCCGCCGCGGGAGGTGGGAACTTATGCTGACCTCATGGGCGTGACGACCAAGCGTTTTGAACGGCACTATCTGCTGGGCTCGCCGCTGCCTGTCGATGGGTGGAGCGAGCCGTCTGTCGGTCAATGGGCCGCCGACCGCTACTGGCAAATATCACTTCGCGGGACGAAGAGCCACCTCTCGTTTCCGATGATCGGCCGACTCGCTGAGTTGCTGCTGCGGCTCAATCCGATCGCGCGTGACGCGTTGCGGCTGACCTACTCTCACCTGTTTATGGACGAGTTTCAGGACACAACAAACGTCCAACACGACCTCGTGCGCGCGATTTTCCGCGGAGCCGACACGGTAGTCACTGCAGTTGGCGACAACAAGCAGCAGATCATGCGATGGGCGATGGCGATGGACGACCCTTTTACGGCCTTTGATGCCGACTTCGAAGCCAAGCGCACGCCGCTGTTCAACAACTACCGATCGTCACCCGATCTGGTCCGGATCCAGCACGTCCTGGCGCAGGCGCTCGATGCAAAATCCGTGAAGCCGGTCGCTAAGAGCCTGACCCAAAAGCTTCATAATCCCGTCCAGGTTGCCTGATTCAGGTCGCGGCAGAGACGGGTGGGACAGCCATGTGGACTGATGAGCATCGAGGAACGTACCGGCGGGCGGGCCCTGGTTTTCCGAGCAACCTGACGGACGCTGAATGGGGCGTGCTGGTGCCTTTGATCCCGGATGCGACCCCGGGTGGTCGCCCGCGCAAGACCGACATGCGCTCGGCGATGAATGCGATCCTGTATCTTCTGCGCACAGGTTGCCCCTGGCGCTACTTGCCGCGGGACGGCTTCCCCCCACGCTCGACGGTCTACAACATTTTTCGCAAGTTCCAGGCGGACGGCACCTGGGCTTCGATCTGGGATCACCTGTACCCGATGCTTCGAGATCGTGAGGGCCGGGAAGGCTCACCATCGGCCGGAATCATCGACAGCCAGACGATCAAGTCAGCAGAAAAAGGGGGTCCAAAGCTCAAGTCTCGACCCCCGACGCACCCGACGCGGTGGGTTATGAGCCTGGAAAAAAGATAAAAGGACGCAAAATCCACTCTCTCGTCGACACACTCGGACTTCCGATCCGCCTTGTCGTCCATTCGGCTGGCATCCAGGACCGTGATGGAGCGGCACTCCTCTTCGACAAGGTCAAGAAACGCTTTCCCTGGTTGGAATGCATGTTCGCCGATACGGGTTACAACGCACAGCAGACCTATGAGGCTGCGGCCGCCAACTCACTCCGGCTGGAGGTCGTTCGCCGCAATCCCAACGCCGTGGGTTTCGAGGTCATCAAGAAGCGCTGGGTAGTAGAGCGGACCTTCTCCTGGTTCGGCCGGAACAGACGCCTCGCCAAGGATGTCGAAAATCTCGCGGCGACCTTGCTGGCCTTTGTCACTCTCGCCGCCATCCAATTCGGGATCAGGCGGCTCGCGCGCTGATAGGCTTCTGAGTCAGGCTCTAAGACCGTGGGCACGATCGCGGGAGACAGCTGCGCAATCTGGGACTTCGCTTCTCCCGAGCGCGAAGCGGAGAAGCTCGCGGCCTTCGTCGCCGCCGAGATGCGCGTCCACGGTCTCGATCCGCGCGACTTCGTGCTGCTTGTCCGCCAGAAACCTGCCGATTACGCGAACGTCTTGCAGCCCGCCTTCGCCGAGGTGGGCATTCCGCTGCGCAACGAAGCGGGCCAGGCGGGCTCAATCATGTTGCAGGAGCTGCTGGCCGAAGAAGCGTCGGAGCTGATCATCTGCGTTTTGCGGCTGGCGACTACCGCACGCGCCGGCCGGCACTGGACTGACTGCCAGGATGCGCTTCATAGCCTGCGCGGCATCGGCCCGGACGACGACTTAGAGCAGATGCGGTTCGCGCGAGAGCTCGACGTCTATGCTACGCGGCTCGGCCGCGACCACCCGACGCCGCCTAGTTCCAAAGCGGCGGCGCACCAGCTGATTGATGATGTTCTAGCGTTCATCGGCCGTGAGCGCCTCGCAGCAGCGCATCCGGGTTACGCTCAAGGCGACTGGCTCGGGAAGGTGATCGCCTCCGCGGCGATCCACTTGGCGATGTCGGCGGCGGACGCAGCGGATTGGGCGGGTGCGCTCGACGCCTATGAGGGGCTGCACGCCGTTTCGCTGATGACCGTCCACAAGAGCAAGGGGCTGGAATACCACAGCGTGATCTTCGTCGGGCTCGACGATGGCGCCTGGTGGGGCTTCGCCACCGACCAGATCGAAGCCACCGCCGGCTTCTTCGTCGCGTTCACGCGCGCGAAGCAGCGCGTCGTGTTCACCTACTGCGCACGCCGCGGTACTCGCACCAAGATCGCGACACTATATTCATTGCTTGCTGAGGCCGGTGTGCAGACGATAAGTCAACCCTAAATAAATTGTCCACCCGAAAGCAGACCCAAGCAAAATCCGCAAAGGGCCAGATGCTGGCAACAGCGTCCCTACAACAGCGAAGCGACTCCCCCTCCGCCTCACCCCACCCTCTGCACCGACCACCGGACCGCCCACGGCCCCAGCCGGGTCCCCGCCGCCTCCCCCTCGCGCCAGATCTCTTCGCCCGACGCGCTGCCGAATCCATCCTGCGCCTCGGCCTTGAGGTTCGCGTCGAGCCGAAGCAGCCGGCCGTCCTCGGCCGTCCAGACGACCGTGACGGCCTCGCGGCCCATGATTTCGTAGGCGCCCGCGTGGGAGCCCATGGCGTCGACGAGGGGGGCGACGCGGTCGCGGCGCACCGCCAGGAGGCGGCGGGTGCGGTCGAGCGCCGCGGCGTGGCGGGGCGCCGCGAGGGCGGCCCAGTCGAGCTTGGCCGACGTGAAGGTGCCCTCCGCGGTCGGGTCGGGGATGAGGTGGCGGGCGGCTTCGTCGCGGAAGGCCGGGACGTGCTTGAACTCCTCGCGCCGCCCGTCGCGCACCGCCTCGGCGGTGTCGCCGGAGAAGTCGCAGAAGAACGGGAAGGGCGAGGTCGCGCTCCATTCCTCGCCCATGAACAGCATCGGCACCTGCGGCAGCAGCAGGTAGATCGCCGACACCGCCGCCACGGCGGCGGGCGCCGAGAAGGCGTCGAGGCGGTCGCCGAAGGCGCGGTTGCCGATCTGGTCGTGGTTCTGGATGAAGCTCACGAAGGCGGTGGGCGGCAGTTCGCCCGAGGGCTCGCCGCGCGGGCTGCCGCGGAAGGGCATCATCTCGCCCTGGAAGGCGAAGCCCTGCGCGAGCGCGCGGCCGAGCTTGTCGGTGTCGCCGAGATAGTCGGCGTAATAGGACACGCCCTCGCCCGAGGCGGCGACGTGGAGCACGTGGTGGACGTCGTCGTTCCACTGCGCGGTGTAGCGCTTGGCGTGGCCGTCGTCCGAGCGCAGGAGGCGGCTCGCGGCGTTCTCCTCGTTCTCGAGGATCAGGTGGAGCGGCCGGTTCAGCGTGGCGTGGCGGGCCCGCACGGCGAGTTCGTGCAGGAGGTGCGGCTGGGTCTCGTCGATGATGGCGTGGACGGCGTCGAGCCTCAGCCCGTCGAGGTGGTACTCCTCGATCCAGTAGAGCGCGTTGTGGATGGCGAAGTCGCGCACCGGGGCGCTGTGCGGGCCATCGTAGTTGACCGCCACGCCCCAGGGCGTGTGGTGGCGCTCGGTGAAGAAGCCCGGCGCGTAGAGCGACAGGTAGTTCCCGTCCGGCCCGAAGTGGTTGTAGACGACGTCGAGGATCACCGAGATCCCCCGGGCGTGGGCCGCCTCGACGAAGCGCTTGAAGTCCTCCGGCCGGCCATAGGCCGAATCGGGCGCATAGGGCAGGACGCCGTCGTAGCCCCAGTTGCGCCGGCCCGGGAAGTCGCCGACCGGCATGACCTCGACGGCGTTGACGCCGAGCGCCACGAGATGGTCGAGTTTGCCGACCGCGGCGCGGAACGTCCCCTCGGGCGTGAACGTGCCGATGTGGAGTTCGTAGAGCACGGTCTCGTGCCAGGGCCGGCCGGTCCAGTGCTCGTCGCCCCAACGGTGCTCCGTCGGGTCGATCACCTCGCTCGGGCCGTGCACGTCCTGCGGCTGGAAGCGCGAGGCGGGGTCGGGCACCGCCAGCCCGTCCGGCAGGCGGAAGCGGTAGAGCGTGCCGGGCTCGGCGTCGCGCACGATCCGCTCGTGCCAGCCGCCGTCGAGCGGCTCCATGGCGAGCGGCTCACGGCCGTCGATGGCGAGGTCGATCCTGGCGTGGGCCGGGGCCCAGAGCCGGAAGCGGGTGCCGATATGCGCCACCCATTGGGCGCCATGCGGCATGGCATGGGCACGGTAGGTCTCGGTCAAGGGCCAGACGCCTCGTGAAGGTGGCCGTCGATCGAGGCGATCGACGGCAGGTGTTGCCGGAAGGGGAGTCGCGCGTTCGCGCTTGGACTCAATCTATTCTATCGACGCGAGTCACGGTCGAAATAGTCGCCGCGACCCTCCGTCTCAGACTCCCGTCGCGCGACCGGTCCGTGAGCCGAGCATCCGCGCCCCTCCTCGCCTCCGCGCGGATGAGCGGAGGGGAGCGGGTCGCCCCTATGCCGCCTCACTCCTTGTCGCGGTCGGACGCCTCGGCGTCGGGCACGGGCGGGGGCGTGTTGGTGTTCAGGCGCACGAGGACGAGGCCGCGCGCCGGGATCGTGCACGTCTCGCCGATGGGGAACTCCTTGTCGGGCTTCTCGGGCGCCGCCGTGTCGATGAGGCGCGTCCAGCTCACGCCGTCGACGTGGTCGGGCATGCTGAACGCGATGGCGTCGCGGCCGGCGTTGATGATGACCATCAGGGTCGAGTGGTCGCCCGATTGCGGCACCGAGTTCACCTGGGCGCGGCCGTCCATCAGCATACCGACGCAGCGCATCGTCTGGTCGGTCCAGTCGTGCTCCTCCGCCTCGGCCCCGTCCGAGCGGAGCCAGGTGACGTCCTTCACCCCGTGGACCTCGTCGAAGCGGCCGGTGTAGAAGCGGGCGCGGCGCAGCACCGGATAGGTGTGCCGGAGTTCGGCGAGCTTGCGGGTGAAGTCCAGCAGGATCAGGCTGTCCCCCGTGATGTTCCAGTCGACCCAGCCGATCTCGCTGTCCTGGCAATAGGCGTTGTTGTTGCCCCCCTGCGTGCGGGCGAACTCGTCGCCGGCCACGATCATCGGCGTGCCCTGGGCGAGCAGCAGCGTCGCCATGAAGTTGCGCATCTGCTTGTTGCGGAGCGCGATGACCTTCTTGTCGTCCGTGTCGCCCTCGGCACCGCAGTTCCAGGAGCGGTTGTTGCTGTTGCCGTCGTTGTTGTTCTCGCCGTTGGCGTCGTTGTGCTTCTCGTTGTAGGAGACGAGGTCCTTCAGCGTGAAGCCGTCGTGGGCCGTGATCAGGTTGACCGAGGACCAGGGCCGCCGGCCCTCGTGGTTGAACGTGTCCTCCGAGGCGCAGAGCCGCGACACCATGGTGGAGACGGGCGCCTCGCCGCGCCAGAAGTCGCGGACGTCGTCGCGGAACTTGTCGTTCCACTCGGCCCAGCCGGGCGGGAAGTTGCCGACCTGGTAGCCGCCCGGCCCGATGTCCCAAGGCTCGGCGATCATCTTCACGCCGGCCAGCACGGGGTCGAAGAGGCAGGTCTGCAGGAAGGCGGAGTGCCGGTCGAAGCCCTGCGGGCCGCGCGCCAGCGTGCAGGCGAGGTCGAAGCGGAAGCCGTCGACGTTCATCTCCTGCACCCAGTAGCGCAGGCTGTCGAGCACCATCTGCATCACCCGAGGGTGGTGCAGATTGAAGGTGTTCCCCGTCCCGGTGTCGTTGATGTAGTAGCGCTTCTGGTCGGGGATCAGCTGGTAGTACGAGGCGTTGTCGATGCCCTTGAAGGACAGCGTCGAGCCCTTCTCGTTGCCCTCGGCCGTGTGGTTGTAGACGACGTCGAGGATGACCTCGAGGCCCGCATCGTGGAAGCGGGTCACCATGTCCCTGAACTCCCCGATGGCGTTCAGCGGGTCGGCGGCATAGAGCGGGTGGGGCGCGAAGAAGCCGATCGAGTTGTAGCCCCAATAGTTCGACAGGCCGCGGTCGATCAGGAAGTCGTCGTTGATGAAGGTGTGGATCGGCATCAGTTCGACGGCGGTGACGCCGAGGCTCTTGATGTGCTTGATCACCTCCGGCGTGGCGAGGCCCGCATAGGTGCCGCGCAGGTTCTCGGGCACGGCCGGATGCAGCTTCGTCAGCCCGCGGACGTGGGTCTCGTAGAACAGGCTGTTCGACCAGAAGTGCTTCGGCCGCTGGCCCTCGGGCAGGTGCGGCTTGTACATGTCGGCGACGACGCATTTCGGCATAAAGGGCGCCGAATCGCGCTCGTCGAAGCTGAGGTCGTCGCCCGATTCCATCGTGTAGCCGAAGACGGCGGGGTCCCAGGCCAGCTCGCCCACGTGGGTGCGCGCGTAGGGGTCGAGCAGCAGCTTGTTCGGGTTGAAGCGGTGGCCGTTCTCCGGCTCGTAGGGGCCGTGGACGCGGAAGCCGTAGAGCTGGCCGGGCCTCACTTCGGGGAAATAGCCATGGAAGACCTGGTCGGTGTATTCAGGCATCTCGATCCGGTCGGTCTCGGTCTTCCCGGACGAGTCGAAGAGGCATAGCTCGACCTTGGTGGCGTTGGCCGAGAACAGGGTGAGGTTGGTGCCGCGGCCATCCCACAGCGCACCGCGCGGATGGGGAGAGCCCTCGAGCGTCTGCCGCTGCCGTACCGTCTGATTCATGTCGCGTCCCTGGCGGCCGCCGGCCGGCCCCTATGGCTCAGCCTCAGCCTTCCGATCGCCATAGAACGGCCGAAATCGGATTTGGTGCCATGCAGCGACGCCGCAACACCGGGGACGATGGGTGCGTCTCTCGCGCCCCACGACGAGAGACCGCCCGGCGGGCGCCGGGCGGTCCTTGTCGGGGGTCGAGGGCCGATCGTGGTCAGGCGTGGAACTTGAAGTCTGCCGGGTTGGCCTTCAGTTCGGCCTTGCTGACTCCCGTGAGGCGGACCGTGTCGCCCGACACCTGATCGGTGATCGTCACCCCGCCGGCGGTGTTGTGGGCGTTGCGGAGGACGTCGGCCATGTCGGCGAAGTCCGCCGACGGGAGACTGATCGTGTCGTGGTCGGGTCCGTTCACACGGAACAGGTCGATCACGTCGGCGCCGTAGCCTGGTTTGAAGACGAAGGTGTTCTCCGGCGCCCCGCCGTTGTGGAACGTATCGGCGTCGTCGGACTGGAAGGTCTGCCCGGCGGCGTGGACGTCGACGGTGTTCGACCCGTCGCGGTGGCTGTCGGTGATGCCGATGAAGGCACTGCCGTCGGGCGTGAACAGGACCTGCTGGGCGACGTAGCCGACGCCCTTGAAGCCGGCCTGCAGCGAGTAGGGCGACTGGACGGCCGTCGTGGCCCCGGCGCCGTCGGTCTCGGTCGCCGTGATGAACCCCTGCAGATGGGGCCCGACCCGGTCCACGAAGGTGAAGCTGCCGTCGGACGCCACCGCGGCGGTGCCGAGCTGCACCGCCGCACCGCCGTCGACCACCGCCGAGATGGCGACGCTCCCCACCCCGGACGGGCTGGACGCGTGCCCCGTGACGGTGAACCGGCCCCGGCCGTCGAAGGTCGCCGACGGGTCGATGGAGATCACGTCGCCGCCCGCCATGCCGGTCCCGGTCGCGACGCTGCTGCCCGCCGGCAGCCCCTGCGTGGTCGTCGCGCCGAGCAGCGACGTCGTCGTGACGGTGATGCCGCCGTTCGGGTCGTCGGTGATCGTGGTGCCGCCGCCGCCGCCCGCGGTGCCGCCCGGGCCCGCCGTGCCGCCGCCGGGGAGGGGACCGCCGCCCGTGTCGGTTCCGCCTCCGGTCCCGGTGCCGCCCCCGGTGCCGCCCATGCCGGTGCCGGTTCCGGTGCCGCCAGTCCCGGTGCCGGTGCCAGTCCCGGTACCAGTGCCGGTTCCGCCTCCGGTGCCTCCGGTGCCGCCCGTGCCGGTGCCGCCACCCGTGCCAGTCCCGCCTCCGGTCCCGGTGCCCCCACCCGTGCCGGTCCCGCCGCCACCGCCGCCAGTCCCCGTGCCGCCGCCACCTGTGCCGGTGCCACCGCCGCCACCACCCGTGCCGCCACCCGTGCCGCCGCCGACCGTGATGCTCGTCCCGGTGCCGCCGGTGCCGACCGTCACGCCGAGCCCGTCAGGCGTGAGGCCCAGCGAGACGCCGACCGGGAGCGTGAGCGCGATCTGAGACGCGGCTCCCCCGCCGGGGGGCGTGAGCGTCAGGCCGGTGAAGCCTGGACCGGCCGAATACGTCACGGTCGTGCCGGCGGCGAGCCCGCCGAGATCCAGCGTGTCGTCGGCGCCGAGGTTGGCGAGCGTGCCGACGAAGCCCGCGGCATCGCCGAGGTTCAGCGTGGCGTTGGTGCCCCCGAGGTCGATCGTGACCCCCTGGGCGACGGGCCCGCCGACCGTCAGCGACGACCCGTCGCCGAGCGACACCGTGCCGGGCGTCGTGATCGCGCCGAGCACCTTGGCGGCGACGCCGGAGTCGAGCACCGTCTGGCCGAAGCCCGTGATCGTGCTGCCGATGTCGTTCAGGACCGTCGTGGCGGCGCCGGCGCCGGTGCCGGCCGCGAGTTCCAGGATGTTGCCGGTGCCCGTCGCCTGCGCGATCCCCTGCAGTGCCGCGCCGGGATCCAGGACGAGCTTGCTGTTGCCTGCGCCGAGGTCGACCGCGATGCCGCCCGCGTGGCCCGAAGCGTCGCTGCCGGCGATCGAGCCGCTGTCGACGACGACCCCGCCGTCGAGCAGGTCGACGCCGATGCCGTTCAGCCCGGTCGTCGTGATGGAACCGAGGTTCGTCACCGACCCGGGGCCGCTCCCCGCCGTCATGAGCACGCCGTCGAGCGCACCCTGGATGGCGCCGGTGGCGGCGTTGGTGAGCGTGCCGCCCGCCATCATGGCGCCGCTGGCCGCCTGTCCCACGACGGAGCCCGCGTTGGTGATGGCGGCGGTGCCGCCACCGACGATCCCGTTGGCCGATCCCGTTATGGTGCCACCGGCCGCGTTGGTGAGCGTTCCGGCCGTGGTCGAGAGGCCGTCGCCCGCCGTGGCGAGGATGGAGCCGAGATTGTCGAGCGTGCCGGCGCCGGTGTTCAAAATGCCGTCGAGTACGCCCTTGATGGCGCCGCCGGCGGCGTTGGTCAGATTGCCCGCCGTCGCCGCGACGCCGGAGGTCGCACCCTGGATGGTGCCGGTGGCGGCGTTGGTCAGCGTCCCGCCCGCCAGCGTGGCGCCGCTGGCCGCCTGGCCGATCGGGGAGCCGGCATTGGTGATGGCGGCGGTGCCGCCACCCACGATGCCGTTGGCCGAACCCGTGACGGCGGCACCGGCCTCGTTGGTTAGCGTGCCGGCGCTCGTCGAGACGCCGTCGCCGGCCGTGGCGAGGACCGAGCCGAGGTTGTCGAGCACCCCGGCGCCGGTGTTCAGGACCCCGTCGATGACGCCCTTGATGGTGCCCCCGGCCGCGTTGGTCAGGTTGCCGGCGGTGACCGCGGCGCCGCTGGCCGTCTGGCCGATGACGGAGCCCGCGTTGGTGATGGCGGCGGTGCCGCCACCGACGATGCCGTTGGCCGAACCCGTGACGGCAGCGCCGGCCTCGTTGGTGAGCGTGCCGGCGCTCGTCGAGATACCGTCGCCGGCCGTGGCGAGGACCGAGCCCAGGTTGTCGAGCGTGCCGGCCCCGGTGTTCAGGACCCCGTCGACGACGCCCTTGATGGTGCCCCCGGCAGCGTTGGTGACGTTGCCCGCCGTCGCCGCCACGCCGGAAGTCGCACCCTGGAGCGTGCCGGTCGCGGCGTTGGTCAGCGTCCCTCCCGCGATGGCGGCGCCGCTGGCCGTTTGGCCGATCGCGGAGCCGGCGTTGGTGATGGCGGCGGTGCCGCCGCCCACGATGCCGTTGGCCGATCCGGTGACGAAAGCGCCGGCCTCGTTGGTGAGCGTGCCGGCCGTGGTCGAGACGCCGTCGCCGGCCGTGGCGAGGACCGAGCCGAGGTTGTCGAGCACCCCGGCGCCGGTGTTCAGGACCCCGTCGACGACGCCCTTGATGGTGCCCCCGGCGGCGTTGGTGACGTTGCCGGCCATCGCGGCGACGCCGGAAGTCGCACCCTGGAGCGTGCCGGTCGCGGCGTTGGTCAGCGTGCCGCCCGCCAGCGTGGCGCCGCTGGCCGCCTGGCCGATGACCGAGCCCGCGTTGGTGATGGTGGCCGTGCCGCTGCCCTTGATGCCGTTGGCCGACCCCGTGACGGTGGCGCCGACCTCGTTGGTGAGCGTGCCGGCCGTGGTCGCCACGCCGTCGCCGGCCGTGGCGAGGACGGAGCCGAGATTGTCGAGCACCCCGGCGCCGGTGTTCAGGACCCCGTCGACGACGCCTCTGACGACACCGGTGGCGGCGTTGGTCAGCGAGCCGCCCGTGATCGAGACCCCCAGACCGACCGAGCCGGAGATCGTCCCGGCGTTGGTGATCGCCGCCGTGCCGCTCCCCAGCACACCCTGGGCGGTGCCCAGGATGGAGCCGCCGACCTCGTTCCTGAGCGTGCCGGCCGTGGTGGCGAGCCCGGCACCCGCCGAGGCCTGGATGGAGCCGAGATTGTCCAGCACGGCCGCCCCGGTGCTGAGCACGCCGTCGGCGACGCCCTTGATGGTGGCGCCGCTGCGGTTGAGCAGCGTCCCGCCCTGCTCGAGGACGACGCCCACGGCACCCGCGCCGAGGCCCAGGATCGGCAGCGAGACGCCGGTGCCGATGACCGTCCCGGCATTGGTGACGGACGCGGCCGCGTAGGTCGCCACCACGCCATCGCCCAGGATGGGCAGCGGGACCCCCGCCAGGACGCCCGTCAGGTCGCCGAGGACGGTCACGGCGGCGCCGCTGACCGTCACGCCGGCTTCGACCGTGACCGGTCCCGTCGTCGCCGTCTCGACGACGCCTCCGGTGATCCCCAGGGGACCTGCGAGGATCGAATTGATGTCCAACGCCATCTCAAACTCCACTCGATGTGCCTCAACGGAGGCATTCCCGTGTGGAGTGATCAGTCGGCTTCACGTCATAATCGGGCTTTCATCATTAAAAACTTGCCGTTTCTCATTTTGAGACGTCCTATAAATCGATGAGAACGGCTATATTGCATGTAATTACAGATTACACTTTCATTGTACTACGGCCATATTGACCGTGATGAAAGACGGAATGCCGTCGCCGATGGAGGTCTCGGGCGCGGGCGGCGGTCCCTTGCCGGCGATGAAACTCCTGTCCGGAGGGCGGAGCTCGCCGACCTTCCTCACACGCAAGACGACCTGCCGATCTCGTCCGCACGCTGGTTTCGCAACGCCATGGCGGCAAATCGGCCTGTGCGTGAAGCCCACGCAAGGCCGCCGACGTGTCGCGGTCCGGGATCCCGGCGGTTGCACTCGGCCGGACGCGTCAACCGGCCACCTCCGGCTTTCACAACCGGAAACATGCGACGAGGCCGACCTCAGGCGCCACCCCTGCCGATCACGAATCCGTGATCGAGGGGGTTTCGTGTCGATCCCTACGGCCGGGAGCTGCCGCCGTCGGGACGGCGACCCCCGTGGTCAGGCGGCCTTGTCGGGCCAGGGGCAGAGGTCGGAGACCGGGCAGGTGGCGCAGAGCGGCCGGCGGGCGAGGCAGGTGTAGCGGCCGTGCAGAATCATCCAGTGATGCGCGTCCCGCTTGAACTCGGACGGGACCGCCGCCTCGAGCCCCAGCTCGACCGCCAGGGGCGTGGCGCCGGGGGCGATCCTCAGCCGGTTCGACACCCGGAAGACATGCGTGTCGACCGCGATGACCGGTTCGCCCCAGATCGTGTTGAGCACCACGTTGGCAGTCTTGCGGCCGACGCCGGGCAGCGCCTCGAGCGCGGCGCGGTCGCGCGGGACCTCGCCGCCGTGCCGCTCCACCAGCAGGGCGCAGAGCGCCATGACGTTGCGGGCCTTGGCGTTGTAGAGCCCGATGGTCTTGATGAAGTCCCGCAGCCGCTCTTCCCCGAGCGCCAGGATCGCCCGGGGCGTGTCCGCCACGGCGAAGAGCGGCCCGGTCGCCTTGTTGACGCCGACGTCTGTCGCCTGGGCGGAGAGCACCACCGCCACCAGCAGCGTGAACGGGTCGGAATAGCGGAGTTCCGTCCGGGGCGCGGGATCGGCCGCGCGCAGCCGGGCGAAGATCGCGCGGATGCGGCCGTCCTCGTGCGCCGGGGTGGGTTCGAGCGCCGCCACGGCGACCGGCCGCGTTCCGCCGGGGGCGCCGAGATCCGCGACCGCCTGCGGCGCGGGCAGGGGTTTCTTTTTCCGGGCCATCGGGGTCCTATGTCGCGCGGGCGAGGCGGGGGTCGCCGCCCGATATCACGGGAGGTCGCCGCATGTCCGATGCCGATCCCACAGATGCGGTGCTGTTCACCACGCGGCTGCGCCCCCATCGCTCGCTGACCAGACGCCAGTTCCATCTGCTGCTGATGGGCGTCGCGGGCGTGAGCTTCGTGGCGACCCTGCCGTTCGTCATCATGGGGGCCTGGCCGGTGGCGGGCTTCATGGGGCTCGACGTCCTCCTCGTCTACGTGGCGTTCAAGGCCAACTTCCGCGCCGCCCGGGCCTATGAGGACGTCGAGGTGACGACGATCGAGCTCAAACTCGCCAAGGTCAGCCCCAAGGGGCTCCGCGCCGAGTGGCGGTTCAACCCGTCCTGGGTCCGGCTCGAGCGCCACGACCACGTCGAGTTCGGCACCCAGAGGCTCGACCTCGTGGCGCGCGCCGACCGGATCGAGGTGGCGTCTTTCCTCGGCCCGGACGCCAAGGGGCAGTTCGCCGACGACCTCGGCCGCGCGCTGGCCGAGGCGCGGCGGGGCTACCGGTACAGCTGACCGGCGGCCCAGTTCAGAGGGAGCGCCCCATGGATCCCGAGCCTTCGCAGGTCCGTTCGGGCCGCGCCGCACCTGCCCTCGACATCCGCCGCGACGACCTGTCGGGGGAGGCCACGCGGGCGCTGATCGCCCTGCACCTCGGCGGCATGAACGCCGTCTCGCCGCCGGGAAGCGTCTTCGCCCTCGACCTGTCGGGGCTGCTCGTCCCGGGCGTGACGGTCTGGAGCGCCCGGCTGGACGGCGCGGTCGTGGGCGTCGGTGCCTTGAAGGATCTCGGCGGCGGCGCGGCCGAGCTGAAGTCGATGCGGACCCACCCGGCCCACCTCCGCCGCGGCGTGGCGGCGGCGCTGCTCGACCACATCCTCGCCGAGGCCCGGTCGCGCGGGCTCGAGCGGCTGGGCCTCGAGACCGGGAGCGGACCGGCCTTCGAACCGGCGCTGGCGCTCTACCGCTCGCGCGGCTTCGTCGGCGGCGAGGCTTTCTCGGGCTATGCGCCCAACGCCTTCAGCCAGTTCCTGCACCTGTCGCTCTGAGGCGTGCCGGTCTCGTCGCCCCCGCCGGCGAGGCGGAACCACTCGACGCCGCCCGACGCCGCGAGCCGCCGGTCGAGCCCCACGGCGCCGCCGAACTGGAACCCGAGCTGGCTCGCATAGGCGAGGCACGACCGCCGCTTCGCGTCCGCCTCGGCCGGCGCCAGCGTCACCTCGTGTCCTGGCAACGCCGCCATCCGGTCGCGGTGCGGCTCCGCCGGCGTGGCGTCCCGCACCGCGTAGGGGAAGTCGCGCCACCACAGCGTGGGGCCTCTCCAGCCTGTCCGGTCGATCGCCCGCACCAGCTGGAGGTGGTCGGCGTGGCCGCCGACCGCCTGCGGGGCGAGGAGGAGGTCGGGACGCAGGGCGTCGAAGAGGTCGGCCAGGGCCGGCGCGAGGTCGTCGGCGACTCCGTCGCCGTCGTGCACGCCGGCGAACAGCGCCGGGGCGCTCTCGTAGCCGCGGTGCGGCGCCTCGCGGAACGGCAGCCAGGCGGGTTCGGCGCCGAGCGCCGCCAGGGCCGCCGCGTCCTCGTCCCGCCGCAGCGCCATGTAGTCGACGTCCGGCCGGAGCCCCTTGTCGAGCTGGCAGGCCAGCGCGAAACCCCGCGGGTCCGGCACCGAGGCCGTGAAGGCGGTCGCCACGACGACGCGCCAGCCTGCCGCGGCGAGCCGGTGCAGCGTGCCGCCGCAGGAGAAGGCGGCGTCGTCGAGGTGGGGCGACAGGGCGAGGGCGACCGGCCTCACAGGAGGTGCGGCTCGGCCCGGTAGCGGCACTCGGGCGAGAACGGCAGGGCGGGGTCGAACGCCGCGTCGGGCCGTTCGCGCGCCACCCGGGCGTAGACGTCCATGATCTGCGCGCCGACCGCCGACCAGGAATAGACGCGCCGGCATTCCTCCAGCCCGGCGCGGGCGAGGCGACGGCGCAGCGCGGGATCGAGGATCATGGACGCCAGGGCGTCGGCATGTGCGGCGACGTCGCCGGGCTCCGTCATGATGCCGTTCTCGCCGTGCCGCAGGCAGTCGACGACGCCGACGGCCCGGCAGGACACGACCGGCAGGCCCGCCGCCATCGCCTCGAGGATCGTGTTCGAGAAGCCCTCCATGTAGGTCGGCGAGGCGAACACGTCGGCCTGCCCGTAGAGCGCCGGGACGGCGTCGTAGTCGGCGTAGCCGGTGAGGCTCACGTGGTGGTCGAGGTCCAGCGCCGCCACGCGCTCGCGGCAGGGCTCGACGTCGGGGCCGATGCCCGACACGATGCCGCGGAAGGGCAGCCCGCGGTCGCGCAGCAGCCCCAGGGCGTCGATGAAGTCGAGCGCGCCTTTCCGGCGGTCGACGCGGCCGTGGTAGAGGAAGCGGACCGGGTCGGCGGCCTCGCCGACGCGTCCCTCGTCGACCGGGCGAAAGCGCTCCGTGTCGACGGCGCCCGGCACCACGACGAAGCGGTCGCGCCGCGTGCCGAGCCGCTCCGTAACCTCGTCGACGAAGCTCGTGCCGCCGATCAGCAGCGCGTTGGAATGGTTCAGCACCTCCACCATGGCGCGCCGGTGCGTCTCGCAGCACGAGCCCACCCAGTGGCCGTCGCCGCCCTGGATCGACACGATGCAGGGCAGGCCGAGCGTCCGGCCGGCGAGCAGCGCCGCCCAGCCGGTCGGGTAGCCGTATTGGGCGTGGAGCAGGTCGAAGGGTCGCCGGGCGTGTTCCGCCGCGATCGTCGCCGCCATGGCGTCGATGTCGCGCTCGAAGTCGCCGGACGTCTGCTCGCCGAGCTGTTCGAGGCCGATGACGCGGACGCCCGGCACGGGCGGGGGCGGACCGCCGCCGTAGACGCGGGTGCCGAACGCGTCGCCGCGGTACTGGCTCACCATGGTGACGTCGTGGCCCGCGCGGACGAGCTCGCGCAGGAGGTTCACCGCGTAGACGCTCATCCCCGAGATGGCGGGGAAGTAGCGCCGGCTGACGAAGCAGATCCTCACGCCGGCCCCCTCACGCGAGCGCGTCGACGCGGCCGGCGGGTGCCGCGGCGCTGGGCGCCGCCCGCACGTTCTGCCGGCACAGCTTGAGGTACGAGAAGGCCTGCGGGATCATGAGGTCGGCGCGGTGGCTGTCGCGGCTGAGCTCCACGCAGACGAGGCCGGCGAAGCCAGCGGCGTCGAGCGCGTCGAGCACCCCCGGCACGTCCATGTCGCCCTCGCCGAAGGGAAGGTGGACGTGTTCGCCGCGGCGCATGTCCTCGATCGTGACGGTGCCGAGCCGGTCCTTGAACTCGGAGACCGCGGCCGCCGGGTCCCGCTCGCCGGTGACGAGGAGATGGCCGGTGTCGAGGGCGAGCTTCAGGCCGGGGAGGCTCGAAGCGAGCTCGCCGTAATGGTCGACGGTCTCGACCATCATGCCGGGCTCGGGTTCGAGCGCCGCCACGACGCCGCGCCGTCCCGCATAGGCGACCACCTGTTCGAGCCCGGCGCGAAGCCAGCCCCATGCCTCCCCGTGGTCGACGCCGGGTTTCGGCACGCCGGCCCAGAACGACACCGCCTCCGAGCCCAGGACGGCGCCGATGTCGATGGCGCGGTGCAGGAAGGCGATGCGGCGGGCGCGGCCGGCCGGGTCCGCGGTGACGAGCGTCGGCTCGTGTTTGGCGCGGGGGTCGAGGAGGTAGCGGGCGCCGGTCTCGATCACCGAGCCGAAGTCGAGTCCCCGCAGGCGCTGTGCCAGGCGCTTGGCCTCGACCTCCCAGTCCTTGGCGAAGGGGTCGAGGTGGTTGTGGTCGAGCGTCAGCGCCACGCCGGCATAGCCGGTCTCGGCCATCATCATCAGGGCGTCCTCGA
The DNA here is from genome assembly GCA_965214345.1 of Lichenihabitans sp. Classification (GTDB taxonomy): domain Bacteria; phylum Pseudomonadota; class Alphaproteobacteria; order Rhizobiales; family Beijerinckiaceae; genus Lichenihabitans. Next base: position 637,820 of record CBDCBJ010000007.1, read on the forward strand.
GCCGGTGCGAGGCCGTGCCGTTGGTGTTGTAGGCGAAGCGCAGGGCCATCAGTCCGTCCTTCCGGTCGCGGCAGCGGCGCGCTGCTGCAGCCTGAACGCGACGTGGTGGGCTTCGGGTTCGCGGTAGAGCGGATAGAGCGGCCCGACGATGCGGTCCGCCTCCGCGGTGTCGAACAGGGGCGGCCGCCCGCCGGTCAGCGGCGACAGCCGGTCCATGGCATCGGGCGACAGGCGCACCGGCCGCCGCGTGTCGCTCTCGCGGCCGAAGACGACGAGCGGCGAGCCGCGCTCCAGCAGCTTGCGGGTGTTGCGCTCACCGATCCGGTAGTAGCTCATCGTCTCGACTTCGAGCCCCGGCACAATGACTTTCACGACGCCGAACGAGCCGTCGCGCGGCGAACAATCGACGTAGAGGACGTCGAACCCCGCGGCCTCCAGCCGCTCGCGGGCGATCCGGCCGCGCGAGCGCGTGTCCGACGGCGCAGGGGAGGGCTGACGGTCGGCGCCGGGCAGCTCGCCGAACGGCTTGCGCGAGCGGACGGAGAAGACCGATCCTTCGAGGGCCCGCTTCAGCGCGTCGGCCCCCATGTCGGTCCAGCCCATCATGGCGCCGAGGGCGCGGCTCTCCTCGAGTTCGAGGCTCGGGAGGGCGGTGCGGACGAAGTCGTCGACGTAGCCCGGCGGCGCGACGCCGAGCGCCTCCCCCAGCGGGCCGTGGCCGTAGGTCTTGCGCACGCGGGCCGAGCAGAACTCCAGCAGCGCCTTGTGGAGCGCGCGGCGCGGATCGGGATCGCAGGCCTCGCCGCAGGCCGACAGCATGATCGGCACGCGCGGCGCGCCGCGGTCGTAGCCCACGACGTAGAGGTTGGTGAGGCCGAACTCGTCGGTGGCAAACTTCGGCAGGACCGTGATGCCGAGGCCGTCGAGGCGGTCGAGCAGCGCGCGGGCCTCCGGGCCGACGTCGGCCCCGTCGAGGTTGAGGAGCACGCCGGCGTCGAGGGCGCGGAACAGGAGCCCGTTGCCGTCGCGCTGCAGGCATTCGAGGAGGCCGTGGCCGACCGCCCAGTCGACGTCCGGCCCGGCCCCGAGGCCGTTGGTGATGAGCGTCGTGAAGGGCTGGTAGCCCGGCGGCAGTTCGAAGAAGTCGCAGGCCGCGACGTCCATCGGCACCCAGACGCCCTCGCCGGTGCGGGCCCGGATGGCCTCGATCCAGGCGAGCGGCGTCGCGCGCGTGACCGGGCTGCCGGCCGGCAGGCCCAGCGCCAGCGGGTCGACGGCGCGGCCGTGCCCCACCTCCCGCACGAGATCGTCGTAGGACAGGATGCGGCGCGGCTCGTCGCGCAGCCGCAGCGTGGGGCAGATCATCTCGGCGATCTCGGCGACGGCGCCGATGATCGCCTGGGCGTCGGTGGTGCCGTAGCCGTAGCCGCTCGGCATGGCGCCGGCGAGCCCGTGCACGTCGTCGAGGAACAGCCCGACCTTCCAGGCCGGCACGCCCGTCGTGTCGAGCGGCGTCATCGGGAAGCCGACGAAGCGGCCGGAGGGCAGGCCGTCGATGTAGCGTCGGGCCGCCTCGGGGAGGTCGGCCGGCAGGTGATTCATGGCCGGCTCCCGGCGGGTTCGGTTCGGTGCGACGCGGCCGAGCGATAGGCGGCGTCGAGGAGGCGCATGGTGTGGAGGTCGCGGGCGCCCGAGAAACCGCCCCCGTCCCCCGTGCGGAACGCCCGTGCGAAGGCGCGCGCCTGGGCCAGGAAGGGCGACAGCGCGGCGTCGAAGGGCAGGGGAGAGACCGCGCCGGTCCCGGCTTCGGTGAAGGCCAGCCTCCCGCCGGCGTCCTGGCCCATCGTGTCCTCGGCCATGATTTGGCCGGCCGTGCCCAGAACCTCGAGCCGGCGCCGCGGCAGCGTCTCGGGGCAATTGTAGGCGACGTGGAGCTGGACGAGGACGCCGGAGGCCGTGGCGCCGACGACCATCGCGCCGTCGTCGACCGCGTAGTCCTGGACCCGGGCCTGGGTCACCGCCGCCACGGCGGCGAGCGGTTCATCGAGGAGGAAGTCCACGAGGTCGATCCCGTGCGGGGCGAGGTCCATGAGGGCGCCCCCGCCGGCCTGGGCGGCGTCGATCCGCCAGTTGGCGCGCCCGGAGCCGGCGGCCCAGTCGCTGCCGAGCCAGCACGCGTAGACGATGCGGAGGGCGGTGACGGTGCCGAGGCGGCCGCCGCGGATCGCGTCGCGCAACGCGACATGGGCCGGGTGATGGCGCTGGTCGAAGGCCGTCCCGTAGAGCACCCCGGCGCGCTCGGCGGCCGCCACCATGGCGGCGGCGTCGGACAGGGTGTGGGCGAGCGGCTTCTCGCAGAGCACCGCCTTGCCGGCCGCCACGAGCGTCTCGACCACCGGACGGTGCAGGTGGTTCGGGGTGGCCACGTAGACGGCGTCGACGGCCCGGTCGGCGGCGAGGTCCTCGACCGACGCATAGGCGGTGGCGCCGAACGCGGCCGCCCCGGCCTGTGCCGCCTCGTCGGGGTCGCAGACGGCGACGAGCCGGTCGCCGGCCGCCAGGATGGCGGGCAGGGTGAAGTCGCGCGCCACCCAGCCAAACCCGGCGATGCCCCAGCGCACGGGCGTGTCCATCACCAGCGCTCCGGCAGGTCGACGAGGGCGCGGCACCGGATCGCGTCGGCGCGCGAGGCGTCGTCGACCGGCGCGACGAAGGTCCGGGGATAGGTGGCGAGGGGGCCGTATTCGGCGGCGTAGCGGTCCGACGGGAACGTGATCCGCAGACCGTCGGAAGCGAGCCCTTCTCCCCTGGAGGGGAGAAGGTGGCGCGCAGCGCCGGATGAGGGGGGAGACGGTGTGCCCAGGGACGATACTCCCCCATCCGCCCGGGCGGTCCCCTTCTCGCCAAGCGGGAGGAGGGACTCGTCCTGCGCCGGTGCGGCGTAGAGCGGGTTGACGGCCAGCGTGGCGCCAGCGGGCGGCAGCGCATAGCCGCCCTCCACCGCCCGCGGCTCTCGCGACAGGCCCGGCCCGGCCGCCACCGCGAACGCCTCGGCGCCGCGCAGGTCGGCCGGCGCCCTCGGCACGGGCGCCCGTGCGTCGACCAGCGCCGCCGTCAGCTCGGCGTCGTCGTAGACCAGGCCGTCCGGGAAGAGGTCCGCGACCTCGTCGGCCGTCACGGCCCGGCCCGCCGAATGGTTCTCGGCCTCGCGGTTGTGGACGTGGCCGACCGCCAGCCATCCCTCCGGCGCCATCATGTCGCGCAGGCGGGACAGGATCTCCCGCTTCGGCTCGAGGAAGTAGAAGGCGTCCTGGCAGAGCACGAGGTCGAAGCTGCCTCCCACCGGCCAGGGCGCCGCCGCGTCGCAGCACACGAGCCGCGCCGCCGGGCCCACCACCCAGTGCCGGGCCAGCCAGAGCTTGGCGAAGACCACGTCGGCCCCGGCATAGTCGACGCCGCGACGGACGAACTCCCGTCCGTAATGGCCGATGCCGCAGGCGAGTTCGAAGGCCGACGCCATCGGCCCGCGATGCGCCTCGATCAGGCCGAGCCCGGCAAGGTAGGTCGGGTCGCTCCAGCGGTGGGCGAAATAGTCGCCGACGCGGCCGAAGCCGAGCAGCCGCATCGCGTCGCGCAGCGTCGCCCGCCCGGGGTCGCCGGCGAGGCGCGCGAGATCGGCGGGGTCCGGCGGCGGCCCGGTCCACCAATCGTCCTGGTCGGCCAGGAGCGCCACGAGCGCCCCGGCACGGTCTCCGGCGTCGAGCCGTTCGAGAGTCCGCTCGATCAGGGCGTCGCGGCCGACGCGCAGGTAGGGGATGCCGTCGATCACGGGCCATCGCCGGCCATCGGGCTCCCGCAGGGCGTGCGGCGCATCGCCCGTGAGCAGCGCGCCCGAACAGGGCGAGCGCAGGCCGTCCCAGGCCGCCGCCGCCCTCACGGGAGGCCGAACTCGGCCAGCACACGGTCGTGGAACGGCTTCACCGGCCCGTCGTGCACCAGCGCCATCTCGCCGAGCACGGTGTCCATGGTGAGGGAGGCGGCTCGCAGGTGCTGGGCGGTCTCCAGCACGCGGTCGATCACGTCGGCGGCGTGGAAGGCGCGGCCCTCCGGCGTGTCGGCGTCGCCGAGGCAGGTGCGCGCCGCCTCGGTCTGTCGCCGCAGCACCGGGTCGAGGGTCGCCAGGGCGCGGTCGGTGAAGTGCCGCATCACGGCGCCGAGGTGGTCGCCGAGCAGCATCTCGCCGGTGAAGCCGGCATCCGGCATGCCGGCATTGTGGAGGTGGTGCGCCAGCCCGGCGAGGAAGACGCTGGCGGGGTCGGCGCCGTAGCGCGGCGCCAGGATCACGCCGTAGACCGCGACGACGAGGCAATGTTCGGCGTGGCTCTCCGCCGGTTCGAGCGCGATGCGCGGCCGCCCCGGGCATGTCACGCCGGCGCGCGGCTGGTCTTCCAGCACCGGCACGAAGCGCGGGATCTCGCCCGGCCGGCTCGGCGGCGGCACCGCGATGGCGGCGATCAGCGCCGAGCGCAGCGGCTCGCCCACCGGGCCGGTGATCTCCGCCACGCCCCGGCAGAGCACGACGTTGACCTCGGCCGGTGACAGGCCGGCGTCGAGCAGCAACGGTCGGTCGAGGTCGCCGAGACGGGCGGCCGCCAGCGCCTGCGCGGCGATGCGGCGGGCCACCTCGGCGGCCGGCGCGCCCGCGGTCAGTTCCGACCAGGCGGCCCGGAACAGCCGGGTCGCGATCGATCCCGCGCGGCCTGCCGAACGGACCCGCTTGAGATCGCCGATCTCGCCGAACAGGGCCTTCAGCCCGTCCGGCGCCTCGCCCTGGCTCTCCACGTGACGAGCCTCAGCCGACGTTGAGCCAGTCCATCAGCATCGCCTCCTGCGCGTGGAAGGCGTGCTCGGGCTTGTGGCCGTTGCGGGTCATCGGGGCTTTAAAGAAGTGGCTCAGCTGCTCCTGGACGCCGCCGTCGCCCCGCTTCTGGGCGAGGCCCATGACGCGGGCGATCTCGATCGCCAGCGGTGCCGCCAGGATCGAGTCCTTGCAGAGGAAGTTGACCTTGATCTGCATCTTCTGGCCCATGAAGCCCGTGACGTCGATGTTGTCCCAGGCCTCCTTGTCGTCGCCGCGCGGCCGGTAGTAGCGGATGTCGACCAAGTGGTCCTCGACCGGATACCCGAGCATGTCCTCCAGCACGCAGCCCTTGGTGTTGAGCTTGGACTGGAGGGAGTTCGGGTCCTGCAGGGCGAAACCGTCGCGGTTGCCGAGGATGTTGGTCGAGAACCAGCCGTCGATGTGGAGCGCGCGGGATTTCAGGGCCGGCGCGATCACGGTCTTCATCATCGTCTGGCCGGTCTTGCCGTCCTTGCCGGCGACCGCGACGTTGCGCTGCTTCGCCAGCGTGGTCAGGGCCGGCACGTCGGCGGCGACGCTGGGGGTGAAGTTGGCATAGCCGTAGTCGTTGGCGATGGCCGCATAGGCGTAGAGCATCGCCGGCCCGATGGCCTCGCTGCTGTCGTCGAGGCCGCGCTCGAAGGCGTCGACGTCGTTCAGCGTCGCGAGGCCGAGGTCCGGCCAGGACTCGGTCGAGGCGAGGTTGAGCACGACCACCCGGTCGACCCCGCTCTCGGCCTTGAAGCGGCGGAGGTCGTCGGCGATCATCTCGATCGCCTCGCGATGGCTGCCCGCCGCCGCCATGTTGCGGCCGACGATGTTCTTGCAGAAGGCCTGGCTGGCGACGGCCTTCCAGGGCTTCATGGAGCGGAGCGCCTCGGCCGAGGCGCCGTCGTTCTTGGCCAGGACCCCGTGTTCCTCGGCCGCCGACGCGAGGTCGACCCCGTTCACGTCCCAGCCGCCGAAGACGATGTCCTTGTAATCGGCCAGGCCTGCCACGTTGAGGTGCGCCAGAGGCAGACCGTCCAACTGGTTGGATCCGGCCTTCAAGGCCTCGATCCCAGCGACCGCCGTGGTGGCGACGGCGCCCCCCAACCCCACGATGGCGACGCCGAGGCGCTCGCCGCGTGCCGAACCCATGATCGCCAATGCAACCCCTACCGATGACGCGGGAAACCAGCCGGACATCCGCGTCGCTGCGTCCGAGGTCCGGTGCTCCCCACCGAAGTGGCTCGAACCGGGCCGAGCCCGACCTCTAGGTAGCCGCGATGCGCCGGTTCGCCATTGCGGCATCTTGACGACGCGACCCGCCGCTCCCGGAGATCGGGCATCGGCGGCGCGCAACCGCCTCGCGCCGGCGCCCCGCCTCGCAGGCTTTTCGCGCCAGGATGGCAAAAGCCGCGGACGGGAATATGGTGCCGAGATCGCCCGTTGAGAGGGTCGCCTCGTCCCGGGCGCATCTTCGACGATCAATCGGTTCAGCCTCGCGTCGCTCCCCTGGGGGCATCGGCGCCGAAGGGACGGTCGCCATTGCCTGACAGGTCGAAACGGCCGGCGGTCCGCTTGAGCGACGTCGCCAAGCGGGCGCGATGCTCCGCCGCGACCGTGTCCCGCGTCCTCAACACGCCCGAGATCGTGAACCGCGAGGCGCGTCTGAGGGTCGAGGCCGCGGTGCATGACCTCGGCTACACCCGCAACGGGGCCGCCCGCGCGCTGCGATCGCGCCGGTCGCAGATGGTCGGCATCGTCCTGCCGACCCTGAAACAGCCGATCTACGCCGACGTCATCGACGGCGTGCAGACGGCGCTGACGGGGCAGGGCTACGCCCTCGTCGTCACGACCTCGAACGGCTCGGTCGACCAGGAACTGCTCCAGGCACGGCTTCTGGCTGAGCGCGGGGTCGATGGACTGGTCCTGATCGGCCACGGGCGCCGGCCCGAACTCCACAGGCTCCTGAAGGTCCAGGACCTGCCCTACGTCGTGGTCGGTTCCGTGCGGCCGAAAGCGCGCTATCCCGTCGTGGCCTTCGACGGTCTCGCCGGCATGGCGAGCGTGGCGGAGCATCTCGTCGGTCTCGGCCACCGCGACATCGCGATGCTGGCGGGGCGGCGCGGCGAGAGCGACTGGGTCGACCAGTGGGTCGAGGGCGTCGCCGCCACCTTCGAGGCACTCGGCGTGGGCCTGCCGCCGGAGCGCATCGTGGAAGAGGCGTCCACGATCGAGGGCGGTCGCCGCGGACTCCGCCGCCTCGCCGCCTTCGAAAGCCGGCCGACCGCTCTGGTCTGCGCCGGCGACCACCTGGCCTATGGTGCGCTGATCGAATGCAGAGTGCAGGGGATCGACGTGCCGGCCGACGTGTCGATGACGGGGTCCGAAGACCTGCCGGGCTCGGCCCATCTCGTGCCACCCCTGACGACGTTGGCGATCCCCTTCGACGAGATGGGGCGGCGTGCCGGGGAGTCGCTGCTGGCGCGGTTCGCGGGGCGGCCCCACGCGGCCGCGGTCCTGCTCGAAACCCGGCTCGTCGTCCGCCGCACGACGGCTCCGCCGCGCGGCTGGCCCTGATCCGGCTCGACCTGCGCCGACCCCCTCGCCGCCGAACCCCTCGCCGCCGAACCCTCGCCGCCGAACTTGGCGCCTGCCGACGCGGCTCGACCGCGAGGCCGGCCTCATGCCAACCTGCCGGGGCTCGAAGACGTCACCCGCGATCGATCGGACCACAGCCATGTCGCAGGACCCGCCCGCCCCGGATGTGCCGCTGCCGATCGTCGTGATGGGGGTCAGCGGCTCCGGCAAGTCCACCGTGGCGGCGCAACTCGCCGGCCGTATCGGGTTGCCCTACGTCGACGGAGACGACCTCCATCCGCGGAACAACGTCGAGAAGATGCATGCCGGCGTGCCGCTCGACGACGACGACCGCTGGCCCTGGCTCGACCGGGTGGCGGCGACCCTGAACGAGAGGTGCGCCGACAAGGGCGGCGTCGTCCTGGCCTGCTCGGCCTTGAAGCGCGCCTATCGCGACCGGCTGCGGGCGGGGACCGACGGGCGGGTGCGCTTCGCCTTCCTCGACGTGGACTTCGCCGAGATCGAACGGCGGCTGAAGCAGCGGGTGCACCATTTCATGCCGCGCCAGCTCCTCCAGAGCCAATTCGACACGCTGGAGCGTCCGGGTGACGACGAGCCGGACGTGCTGGCGGTCCCGGCCGAGGGGCCGGCCGAGGAGGTGGTGGCGGACCTGGCCCGCCGGCTCGGACGGTGACCGGGCGGCCGGTCGCCACGCCGAATCCGATCGATCGCTTCTTTCGAGCGCCGTGTCCTCCGCGCGCTCGCGGTCGATCCCTGGCGGTGCTAGGACTTCGATCCGAGGGGCGCGACGCCCCGTCGAGATCGAGGAGAGACGGGATGCCACGCCGCATGGGATGGTTCGCATTGGCGGCGTTGGCGCTCATCGGGGGTTGCGCCCGCACGGCTTCGCCCGAGGCGACCGTCGTCCCGGCCCATGGCAGGATCGTCGCAGGGCGCACGCCCGTGGTCGGGTGTTCGACGACCTATCTCGTCCTCGCCACCGTGTCGAAATGCGGCGACGGCGGCTTCTCCCTCGGCGTGGCGGGCGAGTGACGGGCGTTCGGACCCGGTCGCGGTGATCCCGGCGATGGACGGGTCGCTCCATCGCATCCGGCACGGCTTCCCACCTCGGCCTGACGCCAGCCTCATCCGGCCGTCGAGGGCACGGCGGGAGCGGAGTCGAAGTCGTCGCGGTCGATCACCGTGACCGGCACATGGACGGCATCGGGCGCGGGCTTGCGGAAATCGAGATCGACGCGCCAGTGCTTGACGTAGTCGGTCGCGCTGGCCTGGACGAAGCCCAGGCGGTCGCGCGTCGTGTGGTCGTAGTGGCAGACCAGTCCGGCCCGGCACTGCGGCACCATGGCGATGAGGCTCCGCGGCGAGGGAGCGGCGGCCCTGATGCCCTCTCTCACGCAGACGTCTTCGGCCTTGAGCGTCTTCTCGGGACATTCGGCCAGGGCACGGTCGAGCAGGTTGTTCTCGGCGCCGACGACATGGTCGAAGTGAGTCGCGTAATGGGTGAGGTCCGACGCCTCGTCCATCTCGGCCTGGACCGACAGGGCACAGCCCGCCAGGGCCTGCGTCACCGCGGCCCACAGCGCGAGGGCCAGAGCCCTCCTGCCCGGGGTCGCTGCACCCATCACCTGTCGGCGGCGGCGGGAGGGCGACCCATCAGGCGATCCACGACGGCGACGGCCGCCGAAGCGATCGCGCCCGCCAGCGCCATCGAGCGCGACAGCAGATGCTCGTCGGGCGGCGCTTCGCCCGCCGGGGCGGAGCCGCCGACCGTCGCGTCGAAGGCGATCCCGTAGCGCTGGCGGTCGGCGGGGAGAATCCAGGTCATCTCGTTCGGCGCCGCGCTCGTCAGATACACGATGGCGCGGTCGTCGAAGCCGAGGCGGCCGAGATAGGCGCCGATGAGCGCGTTCGCCGCGCCCGTCTCGACGCTGACGCCGTTGCGCCGGAGATAGGCGGCGTGAAGTCCGACGTGGGCGTCCTGTCCCAGGGCGCGCGGCTCGCCGGCCAGCCAGATCAGCCCGCAGGCCGAGGCGCAGATGTCGCGCGGTGCCACGAGCGTCCGCAGTTGCGCGCGGCGCACCAGGGCGCCGATCGCCAGGGCAGCCTCGACGTTGCCGCCGAGGCTCGACAGGCTGAGCGCCCGGGGGCGCGGCCAAGCCGCGAGGGCCGCCGCCACCTTGGCGTCGTCGCCCGGCTCGATCACGCCGTTCAACTGCACGGTCGGGTCGGCGCCCGTGGGCATCGGCCTGATCTCCGCCGCCCGCGCCGACGATCGGACGCCGAACATCCCGACGATCAGGAGGCTGTGCAGACCGGACCGGAGGACGCGTGGGATCATACGCCGAGCCTAATACCCTGTGGGAAATAATCCCACAAAAAACGACGTCGTGACAGGTCGTCCGTGCGGTGGCGGGATCGCAGGCCGAGACGGCGCGGAGGTCGGTCGTCGCGCCGCGCGGGTCAGTGCCCCTTGGACCGGACGCCCTGGTCGTAGACGGCGCGGCAGGCGGGGCTGAGCTCGGCGCGGTAGATCCTCATGCAATCCGCCGTCTTCTCCTCGTCGAGCAAGGTCTGTGGGCAGAGGCGAACGGCGTCGCCGGTGCAGGCCTGCACGGCCTGCTGACGGAACTCAGGGCTGAGATGCTCGGTGCCCGCCAGGCAGGGCTGTGCCAGTGCGAGTGTCACGGCGAGGCTGAGAGATCCGGCAATCCGCATGAAGACCAGTCCTTTATGTGCATGGTGGCCGCCGAAGCTTCCGCGGCGGCGGCATCGACCCTATCGGAGAGGGGGAACTTGTCCATGTGGGGGCGATGGTGCGGCAGCGGCGATCCCGGCGCCGACTTCGAGGCGTGACGGGCTTACGGCCATCCCGTGCCGACGCTCGCGGGACCGACGATCCAGGTTGCATCGTCCATCCGTTTCGGTCCATCAGCGAGGCTCGCCGCCGACCGCAACCGTCGATGAGGACAGCCCATGACGACCGCCGACTGCGGATCGGGCCGATCGCGCTTCGTCGCCTATTCGACCCTGACGCGAGAGCCCGTGATGGCCCACGTGGATGTGTCCCGTCTGCTGACGGAGACGCGGAAGATCTCGGCCCTGGGCTATGACAATCGCTTCGTCGAGGTCCTGGACTGCGGCAGCGACGGCCCCGACGCCGGGACCGTGACGCTCGCGCTCGATGCGGCCCGGGAACTCTACCGCACCGTCTTCCGCGGAGGCGGCGCCTTGAGCCGACCGGGCATGCCGGCCTTTCCCCTGGTCGACCCCCGGCCGGCCCCTCCGGACCGCGGAGCGGTCCGCGCCATCGAGGACGGGCTGTCGGCTCTGCGCGATCGCGCCCTGGCGGTGGGCCATCCTCGTCTGGCCTCGATCCTCGACCGCGCGCTCAGCGAGACGCGGGCCGAGATCGCGCAGGACGATCGGCCGGACGATCCAGCGCGGAATTGATCGGTCGAGTTTCGGCGACCTGCCGGGACCCGATGGGCGTCGGCGTCGCTTGACGAGAGCGACAGCCATGGCGCCCGGATCGAGGTGTCGTGGCCGGACGGAAGGACGATCGATGCCCATTCTCGCCCCACGGGCCGCTCGAGGGCGCCCGAGCCGGTATCGTCCAGCCTCGTCCACCCCGTGCGCCGCGGCCCGCCCGGCGAGCCGCTGATGCTCGCCGTATGGGCGCCCGCCGACCTGTTCACCGGGCCGGTGAGCATGGTCACGACGTCACTCAAGCGGAGCGTGACCTACTTCGACGAGCATACGCTGATGCTCGTGCTGGCCCTCGTCCTCGTCGCGGCCGTCATCGCATTGGTGGAAGCCGGCAACGACTGACCCATCGTCGACGACCTGCCGGTGTACGTCGGGACATCAGCCCCTCAAGAGCCCGTCCATGAGGGTGATCAGGCCCCTGGTCTGCGGCACGGTGAGCCGGCCGAACTGCAGACCGAGGCGATAGCGGCCGTCATGCGCCCGGTGGTTCGCGATCGTGACCGGGATGATCGATTGACTGAACGTGCCGCTGGCGACCGGCATGCGCAGGATGCCGAACTTGCCCACCATATGCTCGGTGTAGTCCGAGATATCGAGGCAGCATCCCGTCACGGAGATGTCGCTGATCGCCCCCTCCAGGGCCTCGGTCAAGGCCGCGAGTTCACCGATGCAGCTGACTGCGAAACGGGGCGCCACTCGTCTTTCTAAGGATGATGAAGTCATCATGTACTCGTTCGCAGGATGTCAGAGTAACGTACGACGAAAGTATGAACGATTTCAGTTTCAAACGTCGGACTCGAAAGTCCTCATCGGGGCATCGGCAAGGCATCAGACGTGTCGACGGCGGCTCGGGGCATCGGCGGCAGGGCCGTCGCGGATCTCGTCGGTGCCGGCTGCGACCTCATGATGTCGTCGGGCGTCGGCAGACGCGGCATCGTCGCCGAACCGACGTCGCGGGATTCGACGATGCGCGCGCCGACATGGCGACCGGCGACGGCTCGGTGGAACCCGTGGCCACGGCGTGCGTGCAACAGCGCGACGAAACGCCAGCGACCGTGGCGGCGATGCTCCACGCCCGGTGACGAGCGCCTCACGACGCGCGTGGTCTCGGGACCGTGGGCGATCGGAGCGGATTCCGTCCCGACGGCCGCCGCCAGCGCGTCGCTGGCCGATGCCGGACGGTCGGCCTCGGCCGCGGCGAACGGCGCCGTGCCCACCAAGTTCAGGTCGCGCAGGTAGCCGACCAGTGTCGCGGCGGGCATGTCGCGGCACAGGCGGACCCGCAGCGCCAGGGGCAGCGCGCCCGTGCCGGTGGCGCCTTCGAACAGCGACAGGGGCCGGGCGGGCGTCACGTATTGCCAGGCGTAGACGCAGGTCAGCCGGCCCGTCTCGCCGACCGCGTACCCGAAAGGACCGAGCCTGTTGCGTTCGCCCGCACCGGAGAAGCGCATCGCCACGCCCGGGATCCGCGTCTCCATCTCGGCCGCGATCTCCCCGTCGGTGGGTGACCCGATCAGGAGTTCGTCGCCGGCGCCGTAGCGCCCGACGCCGCCCGCCGTCGTCAAAGCCTGCACGGTGATGCGGTTCTCCCCCGCCATCGCGAGGGGGCCCTCCATCACGATGTCCTGCATGAAGCCGTTGGCATAGGGGGTGCGCCGCACCGCGACGACGCGGCCGGCGGCGGGGGGCAGCGACGCGAGTGCGCCGCCTCCGCCGGCGACCATCGGATCACCCCCCGACACGCGGCCGATGGCGTCGGGCGCGCGGTCGGCACAGGCCGACAGGGAGAGGGCCGACAACAGGATGGCCAGTCGGGTGGGATTCATCGGTAACCCTTCGGCGTGGTGGCGGTGTCGACGGCCGCGATGGCGGTGCGGCTGTCGTGGTCGGAAAGCTGGGCGTCGGCGGCCGCGAAGGCGCGTCGCGCCACCTCGTAATTGCCGCGGTGGTACTGGGCCCACCCGCGCAGCATGGTCAGATCACGAGGCTCGGCCGCGAAGCCCACGCGGCGGCGGAGCAGGTCCAGCGTTTCGGCCCATCGGCCGGCCTTGTAGGAATCGTAGGCCTGCTGGGCGAGGATCTGCACGCCGAGGTCCCGGCGTTTCTCGTCGCCCAGCGCCGTGCGCCCGGCGCTGTCCACCGCGGCCGCCGTGTCGCCGTCGCGCAGGTGGGACAGGGTCTCGCCGAGCGCGCTGTCGCTCGCCACCCGGGCCGTGCCGGCCACGCCTGCGACGCGGAAGGCTTCGGCGGCCTCGGCCGGCCGCTGCAGGCCGAGCAGGCACCAGCCCTCGACCTCACGGTCCGCCGAGGTCCGGACCGGACGACGGGCCAGGATCCTGAGGCAGGCCGCATAGTCCTTCGCGGCCAGCGCCGAAGCCGCGCTGCCCGAGAGGGGAGCCCGCGGCGAGACCCGCGGCCGCGCAGGCGAGGGGGCCGGGGCCTCGGGCGCGGGGGCGGGGCGGGTCGGGGCGGCCTGGGTCTCGACGGACGCCACGATGACGGGCCGGCGGCGGAACAGAGGCGCCGCTTCGGCCGGCGGCGCGCGCTCCGGGTCTGGCCGCGGCGGGGCCTGGACGGGTCCCGCGGGGGTCGAAGGATCCATCACCAGCACCACGGCGGCGTCCGGCTTCGGCGGCGGGACGTCGAGGCGGTCCGAAGCGTCGGCGGTGCGGTCGGTCGTCTCGCCCCCCGCGCAGCCGCGGCGCGCGAGGTCGCCGAAATCCGGCATCGGCGGTTCGCGTCCGCCGACCCCGGCGCGGCGCACGGCGGCCAACGAGGCGAAGCGGCCCTCGTAGCGCGCCAGGACGCCGGCCAGCGCGGCGGCGTCGCCGAGACGGCGATAGCTCAGCGCGAGGCCGTAGGCCTCGGCCTCGGTGGCGCGCCAGGACAGCGCCTTCTCGAACCAGGCGGCGGCCGGCCCGAACTGGCGCGACCGGTAGGCGAGCCAGCCGAGCGCCTGGGCGCCGTTGGCCGACGAGATCGCCAGCGTGGCCGTGGCGAAGCGGGCGGCGTCCGCCGGTGCCAGCGCCGCGGCGGTCTTCCCGCGCGAGATCCGGTCGGCGACGCTGTCCACGTAGATGACCCGCAGCCTGCCGTCGGCATCGTCGTCGGGACGCGACAGCGCCGCCGTCTCGGCCTCGCCGAAACGGCACTGGTTGTGGAGGCTCGCCGCATAGCCCTCGAGGACCTTGACCGGCGGGCGTCGATCGGGCGCCCAGGCGATGCCGTCGGCGAACCAGCCGGCGGCCTTCGACCAGTCGTGGCGCCGGAAGGCGGACCAGCCGAAGGCGGCGGCGGCCGGCACCGAACGGAGGCGGACTGCGGTGGCGGCGAGCCGGTCCATCGTCCCGGGCGCCAGGGCGGCGTCCCCGATGTCGCGGCCGATGGCGTCGGCCACGAAGTCCCCCGACAGGGCCGCCACCGCCGGGACGCGGGCGCTCCAGGCCTCGACGAACGTGAGGGCGTCGGCGTCGCGGCCCACGGCCCGCAGCGCCCGGGCCAGGCCCTCGACGGCCTTGGGCAGGGCCGCGGCTTCGCCGTCGGGCGCCGTGTCGGCCGGGGCCGCCTGGGCGGCCTCGCCGGCGCGCACCACCGCGGCCTTGAAGAGCGGCAGGGCCGCCGCGGCCTGCTTGATCCCGAGGTCGTACCAGCCGAGCGCCGCGGCGCTGCGGGCCGACGGGTCGGCCTTGGCCAGCGCCACGGCTTCGGCCAGGTGCTCGGGCGTCGCCCCGCCCGACGTCCGGGACGGGTCTCCGGCCGACGCGAGCATCTCGCGCGCCACGTCGAGCAGCGCGGCCTTCATCTCCGGCACCTGGTCGGCCCAGGCGGCCGCGGCCGCGAAGGCCTCCTCGGCCCGGCCCGACGCCCGCAGGGCGTCGACGTAGCCGACCATGCCCCTGGCGTCCAACGCCGCGTCTGTCGGGCGCCAGTCGGTCGCGGCCTTGAGCCAGACGGCCGCCTCCGCGGCGTCGTGGCGTTCGTGCGCGGCCCAGCCGAGCGCCGCGGCGCCGCCCGCGTCGCGCTCCTCCTCGATGACGGCCGCGTAGCGCTTCAGCCGGTCGGGGTCGATGGGCGGCCCGTCCTTGCGGGTCAGCGCCTCGATGGCGAGGTCGACGTAGAAGCGGCCGAGCATCGGCCAGCGGTCGCGCCACTGGAACGCGATGTCCTCCGCCTCCTGGGTGCGGCCGACGGCGCGCAGCGCCAGGGCGTAGCCGGTCCAGGTCGTGGCGAGGCCGCCGAACGTCTCGACGTAGCGGTGCTTCGAGGATTCGGCGTCGTGGACGCGCGACGTGAAGGCGCGCGGCGTGCGGCGGTAGTCCTCGGGCCTGAGCGCGAGGCGCGCCAGCAGCGGCCTGTAGCCCTCCGGCACATAGGTGAAGCGGTCGGCGTCGGGCGGCAGTTCCGGCCACCAGTCGACCGCCTCCTTGAACCAGATCGCGGCGTCGGGGTATTCGTGCCGGGCGAAACGGTACCAGCCGAGCGCCTGGGCGGCGGCGGCCGAGCGCAGCGGCGTCGCCACGGCGATGAAGCGGGCCAGCCGGTCGTGCGGCATGGGTTCGGGCGGGTTGTCGAGCGTCAGCTCGGACACGACGGTGTCGATGTAGAGGTCGCGCATCAGGGGGACGTGGTCGACGAAGGGGAAGAGCGCCTCCTCGGCGTCGTTGAGGCGACCGATGTCGCGCAGCGCGCTGGCGTAGCCCTCGACCGTCTTGGCATCGGCCCGGTGGTCGGGCGACCAGCGGATCGCATCCTCGAACCAGGCGACGCCGTATCCCGTGCCGGCATCGCGATAGCGGTACCAGGCCATCGCCTGGGCGCCGGCGGCGGAATGCTCGTCGCGCACCAGCGCCGCGAAGGCGCCGAGCCGGTCCTCGGAGATGCGGGGCGGGAAGAGGTCCCGGGTCAGCGCCTCGACCATGACCTTGATGGCGAGCCCCTTCATGTCCGGAGCCCGGTCGGCCCAGGCGGACGCGACGTCGTCGGCCATGAGGTCGTGGCCCGCGCGCTGCAGCGCCTGGGCGTAGCCCTCGTTGCCCTTGGCCGTGCCCTTGTGGTCGGGCGACCAGGCGACGGCGCGGCGGAACCAGTCGGCGCCGTAGCCGCAGCCGTCCCCATTGAGCCTGTACCAGCCCAGGGCCTCGGCGCCCTGCGACGACGATTCGGCCTCGACCAGATCGGCGAAGCGCCGGATCCGGTCGTCGCTCATGCGTCCGGCCAGGGCCGGATCGGTGATCTCGGTCACGACGATCCCGCGATAGGCCTCGCGCAGCTGCGCCGAGTCGCGCATGCGGGCGAAGGCCTCGTCCTCGGCGGCGACGGTCTGCCCGCTGTTCTTCAGGGCGACGACCAGTCCCTCGACCATCTTGATGTCCGCCACCCCGTCGGGCGACCAGGCGGCGGCGTCCCTGAACCAGTCGACCGCCGCGGCGGGACGGTTGTCGCGGATCTCGCGCCAGCCCATGGCGGCGCCGCCCGATGCGGAGCGGGCGGTGCGGATCACCTCGGCGAAGCGGTCCATCCGCTCGGGCGCGATGACGGCGGCCGGCAGGTCCGGGCCGAACATCCCGGGCGACGAGCCGGACAGGGCCGACACCGCCACCGCGACATAGAGGTCGCGCGCCGCGGCGGAGCGGTCGCGCCGCGCGTAGAGGAAGTCCTCCGCCGCATCGTAGCGGCCGAGGCTCTTCAGCGTCAGGCCGTAGCCCTCCACGACCTTGTCGGGGATGTCGCCCTTCCCCGCCCAGTCGACCGCGCGGCCGAACCAGAGGCCGGCGGCGTCGAAATCCTGGCGCCCGTAGGCAGACCAGCCGAGCGCGCCGGCGGCCTCGACGGACCGGTCGGCCAGGAGGATGGCGGTGAAGTCCGCCATCTCGGCCGGGTCGATCGCGGCCGCGTCCGGGCCCCCGAGCCGGGCCGCCATCAGGGTGACGAAGAGGCCGCGCATCACGCCCGAACGCTCCCGCCAGGCGTGGGCCAGCTGCTCGGCCTCGGCGAGGCGGCCGAGTTCCTTCAGGGCCAGCGCATGGCCCTCGATCATCTTGCTGTCGCCGCCCGAGCCCTGCAGGCCGAGCTTGAACCAGCCGTCGGCGTCGGCCCAGCGCGCGTGGCGGAACGCGTACCATCCGAGCAGTGCCGCGTCCGAGGCTTCGCCGGTCCGCAGCGTCGCGGCGCCGAGCGCCTCGAGGTTGGCGGCCGGGACGTCGTCGGCCGGGGTGCCGCCCGCGGCGGGAAGGGCCACCGCGATGGCGCGGCCGAGCTGGCGCCGCGCGAGGTCGAGCCGCACTTCGTCGAACTCGCCCGAGCCGTCGGCCAGCGTGTCGCCCGAGGCGATCAGCCGCTCGATGTCGGCCGAGGGCAGCTTGTCGATGGCCTTGCGGACGGTGGCCAGGCGTTCGTCCCTGTCGTGGCAGCTCTTCAGGATCGCGGCGTCGACCTCGTAGGCGCGCTCGGGCGAGCCGAGTTCGGCGAAGGCCTCGGCGACGCGCCAGTCGAGGTCGACGGTGCCGCAGGACAGCGTGTCGGGATGGGCACTCGCGAGGTCGAGAACGCGCGACCAGTCCTTGGCCTCGGAGAGGGCCTTGAGTTCGGCCGCGGTCTCGGCCCTCGCCATCTTGGCCAGGAGGTCGGCCGAGGGACGCCATCCGGCTTCCCGCTTCTCGCGCGCCTGGATGGCGAACCGCAACTCTTCGGTGCGGCCCGCGGCGAACAGATCCCACAGGGGCTGCTCGTCGTTGCCGGCCCCCGTGGCGTAGAGGTTGGCCGGCACCTTCCAGGCGGGGTGGAGGCCGCGCAGGCGCTTGATCTCGGCATCGACGCGGGCGCGGTTCTTTCCCGCCGCGTAGAAGCGCAGCGCCGTCTCGTCGACCTTGGCGGGGGCGGCCGCCGCGTGGCCGAACAGCGGCGCGTCGTAGATCGCGCCGTAGGGCACCGTCGAGGCTCCGGTCGCCGTGGGCGCCTTCTCGGCGACGGCCGGAACCGCCGGCGACAGGGGCGCGCCGGACACCGGCTCGGCCTGCGGCTGGTCAGAGACCACGAGGTCGCCGGCCCACGCGGGGGTGGAGGCCATGAGGAGCAGCGTGGCCAAGGTCAGTCGCATGAGAGGCCTCGGTCTGCGGTCGCCAGCACCGCGAGCAGGTGCAGCGAACTCGGGTAATAATGGTCGTCGGCGCCGCCCCTCAGGAGCGAAGCCCTCGGGGCGTTCTCGCCTCCGGCCGCGCAGGCGGCGAGGTCGAAGATCGCCCGGTACCCGGGGTCGCGGAGCGGCTCGCCGGGGAGGCCCGTCGATACGTCGACCACCGTCGGGATCGCGCCGTCGCGGGCCAGCTTGAGGAAGGGGGCGTAGAGGTCCGGCGTGCCGACCCCGCCCCAGGCGAGGTAGAGCGGAATGCGGATCGCGTTGTAGCCGAACTCGTGCGGGAAGCCGCGGGCCGGCTCCGGCGCTCCCTTCAGGGAGATCCAGTCGGAGGGAAGGTCGCCGGGGCCGAAGCGGGCGGCGGCGATGAGGGCCAGTCCGCTCTTCGTCAGCGCCGCCCAATCCACCTCGGCGGCGACCTCGGGCAGGGCGGCCAGGGCCGGGAACACCCAATAGGAGAGGTTCACCACCGGCCCGTCCACCATGCCGGCGGCGTCGAAGCCCGAGGCGCCGGGTTTCAGCGTCAGGCCGAACGGGCTCTGGAACGTCGCGTGCCGGCCGACCGCCAACGCGATGCGACGAGCCGAGTCGCGGTATTCAGGGCTGTTCCAGGCCTTGGCGGCGCGCAGCAACGCCCAGGCGACGAGCAAGTCGCCGTCGGTCGCGTTGTTGGCATCGGTGATGTGGGGGGACGCGTTGGGCATCCAGCGCCACGAGGCGAGGCCGTCCGGCCGGCGGTAGAGTTCCCGCGAGGTCCAGCCCCAGAGGCGCGAGAAGGCGACGCTGTCGTCGGCGCCCACGGCCAGCAGCATGGCGTAGCCCTGGCCCTCGCTGTGGCTCACGTTGCCGTTGGCGTCGTCGACGACGCGTCCGTCGGACGCCACGAAACGGGCCTTGAAGTCAGTCCACCCCTTCAGCAAGGCCTTCCCCTTGATGGCTGCGAGCGTGACGGGCTCGGGGACCGGAGGCGCCGCCAGAGCGGAGGCCGTGGAGACCGCGACGGCGGCGGAGAGGAGGGACAGCCGGAGCCGTCCCACGCGCCGTCCGCGCTCGCCCGGGCACGCGCGCCTCACGGCTTCACCCCGTAGCGCTTCACGGCGGCCGCGGTGGCGGCCCCCAGCGCGATGGCGAGGAGCACGAAGCACAGGACGTAGACCTCGATCTCGGTCGACAGCCAGCCGGCCGCGATCAACCGGACATTGCCGGGGGACAGCGTCGCGGTCGGGATGAAATAGTCGGTCTGCGCCTGTACGATGCCGAGCTTGGCGGCGCGCGGGTCGAGGGTCGCGACCCGCCCGTCGAGCTGGTCCCACATGTCGGGCGCGGTCAGCGACAGGACGGAGGTCCGGAGCGCGTCCCCGGTCGGGGCCAGGACCATCGTCCAGGTCTCGCCACGGCCGCCGGGGGCCTCGTGCTGGGCCACGATGAGGCGCATGTCCGGCGTCGCGCCGATGCGCTCCTCGGTCCGGCCCCAGCGCGGAAGGTTGTCGGGACCCAGTCCCGCAGCCTTCTCCAGGATCTGCGCGACGAGTTTCGAGGGCTCGATCCGCCACTGGCCGGCGGAGACGTCGTCCGACCAGCGGCGGAAGAGCGTCGACCCGTCGCGCTCGTTGTCGAGCGCGAGGTCGTTCAGCGACGGCGACCGGCCCGCCGCCGCGCGGGCGTCCCGGAGCTTCGCCGACAGCTCCGAGCGGGCGTCGACGTGGCTCCAGGCCGATCGCAGGGCGGCGCCGTCCAGCCCCTCGGCATCGAGCATGGCCGGGGGCAGGTCGGAGACGGCGCCGATGATCAGCGCCGAGCCCCGCAGGTCGGAGGCGCTGCCGAGCGCCAGTTTCGCGTCGAGCGGTGCGCCCGCCGCCACGGCGGCCCGGGCCAGGAACGTGGCGGCGGCCGCCACGGCGTTCGCGTCCGGATGGGGCAGGTAGAGCTGACCCTGGCTGCCCTTGCGCCCCGCATAGGGGAAGCCGGAGGCTGCCGTGGCGGCGAGGTTCGGCATGCGGGCGATGCGGGCGATGGCGGGCAGTTCGATGCTGGTCGAGTCGAGCAGCACGAAGCGCTTGTGGCCTCTCCCGTTCGCCGCCGCGACCGTCGAGGCGGCATCGCAGGTCTTGTCGGCCTCGGTGCCGAGCTCCGCCTCGATCCCGACATGGTTCAGGCCCGGCCGGAGATGGGCCAGCGGCACCATGACGGGCCGGCCCTGGAACGCGTCGCCGGCGTGATCGGCGAGGGGCAGCGAGGCCGCGTCGCGCCCGTTGACCCGGACCAGCATCTGGCTGCCGCGGTCGAGGCCCGCCGCATAGCCGGCATCGACGCGGAGGGTCAGCTTGCCGTAGTCGGCGGCGTAGAAGTCGGGCGGCAGCAGGATGTCGAAGCCGGTGCGGAAGAGGCGGCCCGAGAACTCCTGGCTCGGGACGCCGAGGTCGCGCAGCGATACGATCGAGCCGCCTTCGACCGGGCGTCCGCCCGCGAGTGCGAAGGTCCGCAGGCCGGCGGGGGTGCCGGCCAGGGTCTCCTGGCGCGACGCCTGCGCCAGCGACGCCACCGCGGCGTCGACCTCGGCCGGCGCCTGGCCGGACAGGACCAGGATGCTGTGGCCGGGCGTGGCGCCGGCCCGCAGCGTCGCGGGGGACTCGTCCTCGGGCAGGAGATCGGCGAGGTCGGCCCGCTTGAGGTCGTCCACCGTGCCGGCCACGATGTCGAGCCCCGGCCGATCCTGCGGCGCCTGGACCACCTCGACGTCCGGATGGCTGAAATGGCCCTTCAGCGCCACGGCCTCGGCGGCGCGCAGCGACCGGTCGAGCGAGGCCGCGTCGACGCCCTTGGGGACGACGAGGCGCAGCGGTGTCGTCCCGTCTTCGGCCGACGGCAGCGCCGGGAGGTCGGCGACGTCGGCGAGGGAGGAGGCGGCGAGCCCGTCGAAGGTGAGGCCGGCCGTGCCGGGGTCGATCTGGGTCCAGAGTTCATACGTGGCGGCGATCGAGCAATCGACGCGGTGGCGCTCCTGGACCTCGATGCGGACGGCATTGTAGCCCGGCTCGAGAAGCGAGGCCGGCAGGTCGATGTCGAGGCTCTGCGGGTCCTCCGCGGTGGGGGACGCGATCGGCGTCTCCGACACCGGCACGTCGTTGACCAGCACCCGCATGCGCGACGCCTCGGCCATCACCGAGACCGCGTTGGTCATGGTGAGGTGGAGATGCGCGCGGGAGCGCGCCTCCTCGGCGGTGAGGAACACGGGATAGTCCCGGGCGTCCGCCTCGCCCGACAACAGCAGCTGGCGCGCGCCGGCGCCGAGCCGGTGGAGCGGCGCCGGCGTGAGGATCGGCACGGGCGGGGCGATCGAGCCCGTCGTGTCGGGCCTCGTTTGGGGCTCGGCCCGGAGCGGGCCTGCCGCCAGGGGGAGGGTGCCGAGCAGGAGCGCGGCCCACAGCGGGACGGTGCGGAAGGTCATGAGGGTCATCGTCCCACGGCTGTCGCGTAAGGCCGTTCTTCCGCCAGCGCCGACGCCTGGGCGGTCAGCACCGCGATCGACGCGTCGATGTTGATCGGCTCGGCCAGGACCGGCGCGGCCGGGACCGGCTCGGCGACGGGCACGGCCACATCCGCGACACGGGCGGCGGTCAGGTGGCGCACCAGGAAGGCGAGGCCGCGGACGGGTTCGGTGACGCCCCAGCGCGTGATGTCGACGATCCCGCCGACGATGGACTTGTGGTTGCGGCGCTTCGAACGGAAGCTCTCGAGCGCCTCGCTCCCGGGGTGGAGCGTCGCGGCGATGAGCCGGTAATGCTCGGCCTTGAGGTGCGGGAAGGTGAAGGTGGCGGCGCCCTCGCCCGGCGGGCCGGCGAGCGCCACGGGCAGCGTCTGCGCCGGATGCCCGGGGCGGCGGGGCGCGTTGAGGATGCCGACCGTGCCTTTGGTCAGCCGCGCCGGTATGGCGCCCGGCTCGGCCGAGACGGTGCAGCCCCGGACCGTGATCCGATCGATCTTCACCGGCACGATGACGGTGCCGATGGCGAGCTCGGCGGCCCGGCCGAGCGGCTTCGGCACGGACTTGCGTTCGGACACGACGCCGAGGCCCGCGCCGGCGAGGAGGAGGTTGAGGAAGTTCCACAGGCTGACGACGAGCAGCAGGTCGGTGCCGTCGGGCTCGGTGAAGAAACGGTAGCCGGCGTAGACCTGGCTGGCCAGGATGAGGGCGTAGATCACGAAATACGGGGTGGCGAGCTCGGACAGGAAATCGTTGTCCAGGCTCTGGCCCTTGTCGGTGACGTTGAACGTGGGCTTGCGGGGGTTCATCAACACGCTGAGCAGCCCGCGGCTGAGATAGATCGACTGCATGAACTCGTAGAGTTCCGACACGAAGGGCCAGCGGACCGAGCCGTACATGGTATTCTGCATCATCACGTTCACGATCATGTAGATCATCGTGTAGGACACGAACTCGTGAACGTTGGCGATGTAGATCTGCAGTGAGAACCAGATGTAGAGGAAAGGTGCGATGAGGAACGGCAGCCGGAACAGCGGGAAGAACCAATAACTCATGTTGGACAGGTAGCAGACACGCTGCGCCAGGCTGAGGCCCGACTTCCACATGGGGTTCTTGAGCAGGAAGATCTGGAACATGCCGCGGCACCAGCGCGAGCGCTGGCCGATGAAGGACGCGAAGGTCTCGGGCTGGAGCCCCGAGATCATCGGCTTGTCGACGTAGAGGCTGTTCCAGCCGCGGGAGTGCAGGTCGAGCGCCGTCTCGCAGTCTTCCGTGATGGAGATGCCCGAGAAGCCGCCGACCTCCTCCAGCGCGGCCCGGCGCAGGACCGCCGCGGAGCCGCAGAAGAAGGCGGCGTTCCACTTGTCGAGCCCGCGCTGGATGACGCCGTAGAACATCTCGTTCTCGGACGGCATGGTCTCGTAGGTGTCGAGGTTCTTCTCGATCGGATCGGGGTTCGAGAAGAAGTGCGGCGTCTGGCACAGGAAGAGGCGCGGGTCGCGGCGGAAGTGGCCCACCGTCTCCTGCAGGAAGTCCGGCATGGGGACGTGGTCGGCGTCGAACACCACGACGAGTTCGCCGTCCGTGTCGGCGAGGGCCGAGTTCATGTTCCCCGCCTTGGCGTGCAGGTTCCTGGCGCGGGTGTGGTAGGTCACGCCGAGGTCGGCGGCGAGTTGCGTCAGCTCGGCGCGGCGGCGGCGCGCCGCTGCGGCGGAGATCGGGTCGGCGGACTCGCACTTCTGGTCGGTGCCGCCGTCGTCGAGGAGGTGCACGCTCAGCCTGTCGGCCGGGTAGTGGAGCGCGGTGGCGGCCGCCAGCGTCACGGCCAGGAGGTCGGGGTCCTCGTTGTAGGAGGGCACGAAGACGTCGACGGTCGGCAGGTCGCCCTCGGCCAGCCGCGGGGCCGGCGGCCGGTCGAGCGGATCGGCGATGACGAACAGGCTGACGAACAGCATCGCGATGGAGTAGAGCTCGGCCCCATAGAGGGTCAGCCCACAGGCGAAACTCGCCGTGTCGCTCATCGGCGGCAGCGTCGAGGTCGTGCGCCAGAACAGGTAGCGCAGCACCACGCCCGTGCCGAGCGCCAGGAAGACCTTGCGCCAGACCCCGTCGAGGCGCAGGAGCCTGATCGCCGCCATGGCCAGGATGGTGCCGGCGCCGAGGATGAACTGTGCCTGGATGCCCACCGGCTCGCAGGTCAGGATCAGGAACAGGACCCCTGCAACCGCCCAGGCCAGCGTATTGAAAGTCTTCATGTCGGCGTTTTCGATCCGTTCACGATGAACGGAGGTCTAGGCGCCCGATCCTTGCCGAAGCCTTCCGGGAGGGCGCTGCAGGCGCGAAATCCGGCCTGATGGTTAACGGGGACGGGCTCGTCCGCCTCGCCGGACCGGGCCGCGGGCCCGATCAGCCGATCGATAGGACCTCGGCCACCGATCGTTCAAATGCGCTGCATGCGGGGCCACCTCCCGTTAATCCGCACCCGGTAGGGTGAGGCTACGTCGTGTCGAGGGTATTGCTCCCTCGAGGCATCAAGCCGTTTCGCCGTTCCGGTACTCAATCCGGTATGTCCTCATCCCGATCGACCGCCGTGCGATCCAGCGCGGCCATCGAAGGCGTGTCCACTCCCGGCGCGGCGCCGGACCTTGATTAGACAGGCTTTCGGCCGCCGCCGGCCGAGGCGCAACAGGTGATCCATGTCGGCCACGACGAATCCAGAGACCGAGACCGAAGCTCTGCTCGACCGGCTCGCGTCCGTGTCTTCCGTCCAATCGAACTGCATGTTTCAGCTCGCCTTGATGCTGGCGCGGATCGCGATCGAGCCCTGCGCAGAGGCCTACAAGGACGAGACCGCCCAGGCCCTGATGGGTCTGATCCGCTTGAAACCGAAGAGCAACGTCGTGAGGCTGTTCAAGACGAGCCTCAATCCGGTCGATGCCACTCCGAACAAGCTTTCCGTCGTCACCAGCCCGGAAGAACCTGCATCGCAGGCGGACGTGGGATGAAATGAGTCTATCCGATCCCATCTGATCTGTGCGATCGGTCCTGCGGCGTCGATTGTAGAATACAGTCAAGGTTTTGTCGACATCGGTTGCCGTATCGCCCGACAGCGATCCGCGCGCCGACGCCCTCGTCGGTCATCCCTTCACGGCGCCGGCGGTCAGGCCCTGGACGAGATAGCGCTGGATGACGAAGAACAGGCCGCAGACGGGCACGAGCGCCAGCACGCCGGCCGCCATCATCTGCCCGAAATCGACCGAGAACTTCGACACGAAGGCGAGGAGCCCCACCGGGAAGGTGCTGGCGGCGGCGGACGAGTTCAGCATGAGGGCGAAGAGCAGCTCGCTCCAGGCCGCGGTGAAGACGAAGCCGAGCGTGGCGGCGAGGCCCGGCAGCGTCAGCGGCAGCACGACGAGCCGCAGCGCCTGGAAGCGGGTGGCGCCGTCGATCATCGCCGCCTCTTCGAGGTCGCGCGGGATGCCGTCGAAGAAGGACTGCATCAGGAAGGTCGCGAAGGGCACGTTGAAGG
The DNA here is from genome assembly GCA_965214345.1 of Lichenihabitans sp. GTDB lineage: Bacteria > Pseudomonadota > Alphaproteobacteria > Rhizobiales > Beijerinckiaceae > Lichenihabitans. The sequence continues at coordinate 662,937 of CBDCBJ010000007.1, forward strand.
CCGTGTAGACGATGACCAGCCCCGTCAGGCTGTCGGTCAGGCCGAGGGGCGACAGCAGGCGGAAGATCGGCGCCACGATCATCACCAGCGGGAACATCTGGCTGACGAGCATCAGGCCCACGATGGCGGCGCGGCCGCGGAAGGCGAAGCGCGAGAAGCCGTAGCCGGCCCCCGACGCCACCAGGGTTGAGATCAGCGCGGTCGATCCCGACACGATCACGCTGTTGCGGAAGAACAGCGGGAACTGCGTGTAGCCGATCACCGACGTGTAGTGCTCGAAGGTCATCCGCGAGGGCCACAGCCGCACACCTTCCGCGTAGAGGAGGTCGTTCGGCGTCACCGACACCTTGAGCAGCCAGAACAGCGGGAACAGCGCGAAGACGAGGTAGCACCCCAGCAACGCCCCGTGCGCCACCCGGAAGGCCCGCCGCCGGACGAGGTGCGCCCGCATCGGTCAGCTCCGCTTCAGGAGCGTCTGGCGCAGCGTCACCAGCGCTGCGGCGTAGAGCAGGAGCAGCACCAGCAGCACCGCCGCGACCGCGGACGCGTAGCCGAAGTCGAGCCGCTGGAACGCCAGCGTGAAGATGTAGCTCGCCAGGATCTGGGTGGAATCGGCCGGCCCGCCCCGGGTCATCACGACGATGAGGTCGGCGAAATTGGCGATCCACACGGTGCGGAGCATCACCGTGATGGCGATCGTCGGCGCCAGGAACGGCAGCGTGATGGCGCGGAAGCGCATCGTCGCGCCGGCGCCGTCCATCGCGGCGGCCTCGTAGAGGTCGGCGGGGATCGACTGCAGCGCCGCCAGCAGCGTGATGGCGAAGAACGGGACACCCCACCACACGTTGGCGACGATCGGACCCCAGAGCGCGTGATCGGGCGAGGACAGGAGGTTGTCGGGCGTCCGCATGAGGCCGAGCGAGACGAACCAATGGGGCAGGGGCCCCACGACCGGATTGAACAGCCAGGCCCAGTTCAGCCCTGACAGGAAGGACGGGACGGCCCAGGGCAGGAACACCAGCGCCTGGACGAGGCCGCGCCCCCGGAACGGCACGTCGAGCAGCAGCGCCAGGACGAGGCCGAGGCCGAACTGCAGCACCAGCGAGGAGACCGTCCAGACGATCGTGTTGCGCAGCGCGTTCCAGAAGGCGTCGTCGGCGAGGAGCTGGCGGAAATTGTCGAGGCCGACATAGCCGCCGCTGTCCGGGTCGAGGAGGACGAGGTCGCGGAACGCGTAGGACAGGCCCACCGCCAGCGGCACCAGCATGATGAGGGCGATGAGAAACACGGAGGGCACGGTGTAGAGCCAGGGCTCCATTGCGAGCGCCAACCGCCGCCGGGCGGAGCGCCGCCGCACCTCCGAGGCAGGTGCGGCGAGCGCCGTGCTCATGGCTTGGCGTCCGCCTTCAGCTTGTCCTTGGTCAGGACGGCGGCCCACTGCCGGTTCATCGCCTCGGGGGTGATCTGCCCGAGCAGCGCCTGCTGGCCGGACTTGATCGCGATGGAATCGGCGAAGTAGCCGAAGCCCGGCAGGTAGGTCGGCATGATGAGCGGAACGACGTCCTTGTCGCCGAGTTCGGCGAACCAGCCCTTGAATTGGTCAGTCTTGTAGAAGGGGTCGTCCTCCGCCGCCTTGTAGATCGGCAGGGCGCCGATCCGCTGGTTCCAGGCGAGGTTGCCCTGCGGCCCGTCGAGCGTCGCGATCAGCTCCCAGTCGAGGTCCTTGTGCTGGCTCGCCTTGAACATCGACCAGCCCGCATAGCCGAGCGTCGGATAGGCGCGGCCCGAGGGTCCCTTGGGCATGGAGGTCACGCCGAACTCGTCGGGCTTCATGCGCTGCGCGATGGCGATCAAGGCGTCCGGGTCCTGGTCGAGCATCGCGCAGGTGCCCGAGTAGAAGCCCGCCACGATCTCGTTGAAGCCCCAGTTGACGCTGTCCTTCGGGGCGCCGCCGCTGGTGTAGAGGTCGACCAGGAACTGCGAACCCTTCGCCCAGGCGGGGTCCGACAGGGTGGAGGTGCCGTCGGGCTTGAAGAAGTCCGCCGAGCCCGCCGTCGTGGCGTCGAATGTCAGCCAGCCGTTCAGGCCGCCCGGGCCGCCGCGCAGGCAATAGCCGGACTTGCCGGGCAGCGCGGAGACCTTCTTGGCGTCGGCGGCGAACTCGTCGAGGGTCGTCGGCGGCGCGTCGATGCCGGCCTGCTTGAACAGCACCTTGTTGTAGAACATCGCCCGGAGATAGAAGCCGTAGGGCAGCATGTAGGCGGTCTTGCCGACATAGCGCCCGAGCTCGAGCGTGCGGGCGTTGAGCGCCGCCGTCTGGTCCCACTTGGCGAGGTAGGGCTCGAGGCTCTCGAGGCGTCCACTGCCCGCGTAGATCGACAGCCAGCGGTCCGGCATCTCGACGATGTCGGGCACGTCGCCCGCCGACACCATCGTGGCGAACTTCTCGAAGGCCGATCCCCAGGCCAGCGAGGTGATCTCGACATGGACCCCGGCGTGGCTCTTCTCGAAGCCCGCCACGATCTCCTTCAGGGTGTCGGTGCGCTCGGGGCTGGTGATGACCTCGACGAGCTTCAGCGTCGTGTCGGCGCGGGCCGCCGACGTCGCGAGCAGCAGGCAGGCCGTGGCGGTCATGAGCAGGCGTCTTGGCATCGTCGGGTCCTCCGGGAATCTATCGACGGCGGGCTGCCGTCAGGGCCTGGGCGATATCGCCCCACAGCGCTTCCGCGCCCTCGAGCCCGGCGTGGAGCCGGACCATCCGCTCGGGCACGCCGAAATCGATCGCCGAGTTCGGCCCGGCCGCCTGCACGCGGGTGACCAGCGCCGGCACGACGAGGCTCTCGTGGCCGCCCCAGCTCACGCCGAGCTTGAAGAGCCGCAGGGCGTCGCAGAAGGCCGGGATGTCGACGCCGTCGTCGAACACGAAGGAGAACAGGCCGCTCGTGCCCGTGAGGCCGGGCGGCAGCGCCCCCATCAGCGCGGGATGGTGCACGGCGGCGACGCCGGGGGCTTCGGCGAGCCGCCGGCCGAGGGTCAGGGCCGCCTCCTCGTGCATCCGCAGCCGGGCGGGGAGCGTGCGCAGGCCTCGCAGCAGCAGCCAGGCCTCGAAGGGCGCGAGCTTGGCGCCGATGTAGGGGCAGATCGTGCGGCGGATGTGGGCGACGAGATCGCCGTGGCCCGCCACGACGCCCGCCACGACGTCCGAGTGGCCGCAGATGTACTTCGACGCCGAGTGGATCACGAGGTCGACGCCGAGCGACAGCGGCCGCTGGAAGACCGGCGTGGCCCAGGAATTGTCGATCAGGGTCACGACCTCGTGGCGCCGCGCCAGCCGCGCCAGCGCGCCGACGTCGTGGGCCTCCATGGTCCAGCTCGTCGGGCTCTCGACGTAGAGGAGCCTCGCGCCGGGCAGCGCGGCCTCGACCGCCACGAGGTCGCCGCCGTCGACATAGGCGACGGCGACGCCGAGCTTCTTCAGCAGCGTCTCGAACAGACGGTAGGCGTCCGGGTAGACGTGGCGGACGCACAGGATCCGGTCGCCCGGCGCGACGAGGGACAGCACCGCACCCGAGATGGCCGCCATGCCGCTCGGGAAGCCGATGGCGTCCTCGGCGCCCTCCAGCGCCGCCATCTTGGCCTCGAAGGCCGACACGGTCGGGTTGGTGGTGCGCGAATAGACGTCCCGCGTCCGCCGCCCCGCGAAGGTGTCGGCCATGTCGGCGACGCTCGCGAAGGTGAACAGCGAGGTCTGCACGATCGGCGGCACCACGGCGTCGAAGGCGTGGGGGCCGTCGTGGGCGACGATGCGCTCGGCGGCCGCGAAGCGGTCCGTCCGGGCGACGCCGTCGGGGGAGGGGGCCGTCATGGCGCCATGGCGTCGATGTCCTCCTCGACGACCGCCAGGATCGCGTAGGTCCGGTCGCGTGCCCCGGCCGGGTCGCGGCGGCGGATGGCGTCGAAGAGTTCGCGGTGGAACGGGAAGGAGCGGCGGGCGAAGTCCGGCCGGTCGAACGGCTTGTCGAAGAAGCCCTCGAAGGCTTCCCGGATCCGCTCGAGGAGCTGCCGGAACAGCGGATTGTGGGTGGCGTCGTAGATCGACAGGTGGAAGGCGAGGTCCTCGCGGCCGGCGGTGCCCTTCTCGCAGTGGACCGCCTCCATGGCGTCGAGCTTCGCCTCCATGTCGGCGAGGTCGGCCGCCTCGGCCCGCGCCGCCGCGACCGCGCTCGCCTCGACCTCCAGCCCGCGTCGCACCTCCAACGTCCGCAACAGCCGGTCGCGCAGGGCGCCGGCGTCGATGATCAGCGGCACGTGGACGGCGTCCGCCGACCATGGGCGCAGGAGGAAGGTGCCCGAGCCCTTGCGGGATTCCACGATGCCGCGGGCCTGGAACTGCCGCATCACCTCCCGCACCGTGGAGCGGCCCACGGCCAGCGACCGCATGAGCGCCCGCTCGGTCGGCAGGCGATCGCCCGGCCGCAGGGCCGACCCCGCGATGAAACCCGCCAGGGCACGCGTCACCGCTGCGGTGCGGTCGGCCGGAGGGAGGGGCGCGAGGCCGCCGGCCAGGTTCACCGTATCGGGTCCGTGAGGTTCTGCGGCGCCGTCATGGAGAGAGCTCGAATTGGTCTGACATCCGATCACTCGACGGCGCGGCGGCGCCGTCAAGGCGCCGCAGGCGACAATGCGGGTCGCATTCCGACGTCCTCTCGTGGTGTGATCGGGCGGCGCCAGGCCGCCGCGACTCTCCCGTGCAGGTGAGCCCAGGCTCGCTTCGGTCGTCTGCCGTCGAGCCGCGACGCCGCGATGCGGCGCCGCGCTTCACGCTATGGTCGCCCGAGACTCCCGGCCCGTCGGGTCTCGTCATGCGGCATCGGCCTCCTCGTCGGCCCGCCCGAAGCGAAGGTCTTCGCCATGCTCTCACGCCGGTTCGCCCTCACGCTCCCGCTCCTCGTCCTCGGCGGCGGCGCCACCGGGCGGGAGGCCGACGCGGCGGAACCCGTGCGGCGCCTCTACGCCGCCTACGGCGTCGGGGACGCGCCGGACCTCGGCCGGCTCGCGCGGCAGGACCCGGCGGCGCTCTACAGCCGGTCGCTGCTCGCGCTCTACAGGCGGGCCGCAAAGGCCGGCCTCGACTCCGACTTCTTCGTGCAGGGACAGGACTTCAGCCTGGCGCGGCCGATCGACATCGATCGTGTCGTGGTCACCGGCGACAAGGCCAGCGTGGCGGCCACGCTGACCTCGAACATCGTCGACCCGAAATCCCATCGCAAGCAGGTCGACGCCTTCGTGTTCTCGGTGGTCAGGGAAGGCGGCCTGTGGCGCATCGACGAGGCCCGGCATGGCCGCGACTCGCTGCGTCGGGCCTGGCGGGAAGCGATCCGGAACCCGGCCTGACGGGATGCCGAACCGGCAGGAGGCGGCGACAATCCGGGCATGCCATCCGGCAAATCCTGTATACAAAGGAGGCGATCCGTGTCACCCATCGTGGGGAACGACGCGGCTTCGTCTGCGGTCGCCCGTGACGGCAGGCTCACGGGGAGCGGGGATCCGGCGAGCATCGCGCCGATGCGATCAGCCCCAGGTGGGCGCGACGGAAGGCGGGCGATGATCCCGGATGCGGCGAACAGGGACGACGGGCCGGCGCGAAACCGCGGCCGCACCTTGTCGGAGGACCTCAGGACGGCGTTGGAGGACCTCATCGTGAGCGGCGCGCTGCCGCCCGGCTCGCGGATGGACGAGGCCGAACTCGCGGCGCGCTTCCGGGTGTCCCGCACCCCCGTGCGGGAAGCCCTCAAGGCTTTGGCGGCGACGGGCCTCGTCGAGACCCGGCCGCGCCAGGGCGTCACCGTGGCGGCGGTGTCGATCCCGGTCCTCCTCGAGATGTTCGAGACCATGGCGGCCTTCGAGGGCCTCTGCGCCCGGACCGCGGCGCGGCGGGCCACACGCGACGAGAAGGCGGCGCTGCGCGAGGTGCACGCGCGCCTGCTCGAGGCGCTGGACGACGGTTCGCCGGACCTCTTCTACGACGTCAACCGCGAGTTCCACGACCTGCTCTACGAAGCGTCCCACACGAGCTTCATCGCCGCCCAGACCCGGGCGCTGCGCAAGCGGGTCGCGGCCTACCGGAAGCACGTCACGGTCCAGCCCGGGCGGATGGCGGCGACCATCGGCGAGCATGACCGCATCATCCAGGCCATCGAGGCCGGCGATGCCGACGCGGCGTTCCGGGCGGCGAGCGAGCACGTCACCCTTCTGGGCGACGACATGGCGGACTTCATCGCCGCGCTCCCCCCGGCGCTGACCCGCGCCTCCTGACCGCATCTCCCCGGCACCGCCGCGACGAACGAGGAGCCCGCCATGACCCCGCTGATCGAGCCCGCATCGACGCTGGACGGCCGGCACCTCCACTACGGCGGGCGGTTCCAGCCGGCATCGGGCACGCGGTCGATCGCGGTCCGCAGCCCCGCCACCGGCGAGGCCTTCGGCAGCGTGCCGCTCGCCGAGGCCGCCGACGTGGCGGCCGCCGTCGGGGCCGCCGAAGCGGCGTCGGCCGGCTGGGCGGCGCTCGACGCGCTCGACCGCGGGCGGCACCTGCGCGTCCTGGCCGACCTCGTGCGGAGCCGGATGGGCGCCCTCGCCACGGCGGAATCGGCCATCACGGGCCGGCCGATCCGGGAGATGCGCGCCCAGATGGCACGGATCCCGGAATGGCTGGACTATTTCGGCGGGATCGCGGCCGGCCTCGAGGCCGAGTCGAACCGCCTGCGCGGCGGGTTCGTCTCGACCACCTCCTACGAGCCCTACGGGGTCTGCGCGCTCCTCACGCCGTGGAACCACCCGATCCTCATCCTCGTGAAGAAGCTCGCCGCGGCCCTCGCGGCCGGCAACACGATCGTGGTCAAGCCGTCCGAACTCGCCCCCGCGACGGCGCTCCTCTTCGCCGACTGGTGCCGCGAGGCCGGCCTGCCCGACGGCGTCGTCAACGTGGTCACGGGCGACGGCTCGACCGGCGCCCTGCTGTGCGACGCGCCGGCGGTCCGCCGCATCGACCTCACGGGCGGGACCGCCACGGGCCGCAGGGTCGCGGCCGCGGCGGCGGCCCGCCTCGTGCCCTGCACGCTGGAACTCGGCGGCAAGACGCCTGCCGTCGTCTTCGGCGACGCTGACGTGGGCCAGGCCGCCGCCGGGGCGACCTTCGCGGCCTTTGTGGCGGCCGGCCAGACCTGCGTCTCGGCGAGCCGCTTCATCGTCGCCGAGGCGATCTACGAGCCCTTCGTCGAGGCCTTCAGGGCGCGCGCGAAAGCCCTGCGGGTCGGCGACCCCGCCGACCCCGCGACCGACATGGGGCCGGTCATCTCGGCGGCGGCGCTGGAGCGCTGCCGCGACCACATCGAGCGGGCGCGCCGCGATGGCGGGAGGCTCGTCACGGGTGGGGGCCGACCCGACCTGCCGGAGGCCCTGCGCGACGGCCACTTCGTCGAGCCCACGATGTTCGCCGACGTCGCGCCCTCGTCGGCCCTCTTCCGCGAGGAGGTGTTCGGCCCGGTCGTGAGCGTGACGCCGTTCCGCGACGAGGCGCAGGCCCTCGCGCTGGCCAACGACACGCCCTACGCCCTCGGGGCCTCGATCTGGACGCGGGACGTCGCCCGCGCCCACCGCGTCTCGGCGCGGGTCCGGGCCGGCATGGTCTGGGTCAACGACCACCACAAGAACGACCCGAGGTCCATCTGGGGCGGCTTCGGCGACAGCGGCTACGGCGTCGAGAACGGCTGGGATGCGCTGAAGAGCTACCTGCACAAGCGCAACGTCGTCGTCAGCACGGCGGAGGGGTTCGACGACTGGTTCGGCGGCGGCAAGCGCTACGGCTGAGGGGGCCGCCCGTCCCTGGCATCATCGAGGAGAGATCACATGGACGTCGGATTCATCGGCCTCGGCGCCATGGGCACCGGCATGGCCCGGAACCTGCTCGGTGCCGGCCATGCCCTCAAGGTCTGGGACCGCGATCGCGAGCCGCTGGAGGCCCTCGCCGCCGCCGGCGCGACGGCGGTCGCCGACCCCGCCGCTGCCGCGCAGGGCGGCGTCGTCTTCAGCATGCTGGCGCACGACGACGCGATCCGAAGCGTCATGCTCGACGGCGACTGGCTCGCCGCGGCCGCGAAGCCCCTCGTGCACGTGAACTGCTCGACGATATCGGTGGCCTTCGCCCGGGAGATGACGGCGCGCCACGCCGCGGCCGGCGTGGACTACGTCGCGGCCCCGGTGTTCGGCCGGCCGGACGCCGCGGCATCGGGCCAGCTCCACATGGTGGTGGCGGGCCCCGCGGGCGCCCTGTCGACGATCGAGCCGCTGCTGGCCGCGGTCGGGCAGAAGACCTGGCCCGTGGGGTCGGAACCCTTCCAGGCGAACCTCGTCAAGATCGGCGGCAACCTCATGATCGCCTCCGCCATCGAGGCCATGGCCGAGGCGACGTCGCTCGGCACGGCCCACGGCCTCGACCGCGGCACCATGCTCGATGTCTACCTCGGGGCGCTGTTCCCGTCTCCGGTCTACCGCGGCTATGCGGCGCTGATCAGGGAGCGGCGCTACGAGCCGGCCGGCTTCAAGCTGAAGCTCGGGCTGAAGGATGTGCGGCTGGCGCTCGAGGCGGGTCACGACGCGAACGTTCCGTTGCCGTTCGGGAGCGTCCTGCGCGATGCGCTCATCACAGCCGCGGCGACCGGCGACGGCGAGAAGGACTGGGCCGCCTTCGCCGACGTGGCGCTCAAGCGATCGGGCCAGGCGTGACGCCTGCGACCCCGGGCGATCCTGGCGGGTGACGGCCCACGGGCGTCACCGCGCTGTTCATCCGTGACGTGTATACAGATGTGCTATGCCGGCATGCACACCACCTTCGGGTGCGATGGCTCAGGAGGTGGGCTTCTCGATGGGGGCTTGACGCGCCGCGCCTGCTGCTCGGCACGACCCGTGTCCCTCGCCGGCGGGGCATCGGCCACGATCCGGCGGAACGCGCCGGATGACGCCGGGGATCAGCCGTCCGTCTTCGGATAGGAGATCACCGACAGGAAGCGGATCGGCAGCTTGCGCATCTCGTCGGGACCGTGGGGGACGTCGGCGTCGAAGAACAGGCTGTCGCCGGGCGTCATCGGGTAGAGCTTGTCGGCGTGGCGGTACACGACCTCGCCCTCCAGCATGTAGAGGAACTCCAGCCCGGCGTGCTGGAACAGCGGAAAGACGTCCGATTCCGACGTCAGCGTGATCATGTAGGGCTCGACGACGATGCGCGAACTCGTGTCGCCGGTGTAGCCGAGCAGATGGTACTGGTGCTTGTTGCGGGTGCCCCGCCGCTCGATCGACAGACCCTCGCCGGCCTTGACGAAGGTCGCCCCGCGCCGCTCCTCGAAGCGGCGGAAGAACGCCGTGACCGGGACGGCCAGCGCGCGCGACAGGGTCTGCAGCGTCGTCAGGGACGGCGACGTCATGCCGTTCTCGATCTTCGACAGCATGCCGTGCGACAGCCCTGTGGCGGTGGCGAGGTCCGCGACCGTCAGGCCGAGCACCGTGCGGAACGCCTTCACCTCGCGGCCGATCGCGACTTCGAGGATGTTGTAGCGTGGCCCCTTCAGGGCATGGGGATCCTGCCCGTTCTCGATGGCCGCCGGCGCCGCGGTGGGTGTCCCCCCGTCGTCGGCGTCGCTCGCGTCGTCCCCGGCGGTGTGACCCAGGCTCGCCCGTCTCGCCATCCGCCGCCCATCTCCACGCCAACCGCGCCGGCGGGGAAGCCGGGCCGGGGGCTGGTTACCACGGAGCGCGGCGCCGGGCCATCGAGCCCCGCATAGAGGGTGGCGCTCAGCGGCCCGCCGCGTAGGCCTGCATGCCGCGCGGGTTCGCGGCGGCGCGCAGCAGGCCGTCCGGATCGCGCGAGGCCGCGACGAGCCGCCCCTCTGACCAGGCCTCGCCGACCTCGACGTCATGGCCGCGGCGGCGCAACTCCGCCACGGTGGCGTCGGGCAGGCGGGACTCCACCACGAGGCGGTTCGGGCGAGACTGGCGCGGCCAGAACGATGAGGGGAAATGTTCGGAATGCCAGGCCGGCGCGTCGATGGCCTCCTGCAGGTTCATCCCGGCGTGGACGTGTCGCAGGAAGAACTGCGGGATCCACTGGTCCTGCTGGTCGCCGCCCGGCGTGCCCCAGGCGAGGTGGGGTCGCCCGTCGCGGAGCGCCAGCGTCGGCGACAGCGTGGTGCGGGGCCGGCGCCCCGGCGCGAGGCTCGACGGCCGGCCCTCCTCCAGCCAGAACATCTGGGCGCGCGTGCCGAGGCCGAAGCCGAGGCTTGGGATGACGGGCGAGGACTGGAGCCAGCCGCCGGACGGCGTCGCCGCCACCATGTTGCCCCAGCGGTCGATGACGTCGAAGTGGACCGTGTCGCCCTTCGTGTCGCCGAGCCGCCCGACCGTGGGCTCGCCGGCGCCCGACGGGCCGACCGCCGTGCGGCCCTCGGCGGTCGCGCGGGCGTCCACCGTGCCGCCGTAGCCGGGGATGGTGCCCGGGCGCAGCTCGGTCGACGCGCGCTCGCCGATGAGCGCCCGGCGCTCGGCGTTGTAGCGGTCCGACAGCAGGACGTCGCCCGGCACCGGGACGTGGTCCGGATCGCCGTAGAAGGCCTCGCGGTCCGCGAAGGCCAACTTGGACGCCTCGACGACGAGGTGGATGAAGTCGGGACCGGCGGGATCGAGGCCGTCGAGGTCGAAGCCCTTCAGCAGGGCGAGTTGCTGCAGCGCGACGGGCCCCTGCGACCAGAAACCCGCCTTGAGGACGCGGTAGCGCCCGTAGTCGAACCCGAGCGGTGCCTCGACGCTCGCGGCCCATCCCGCCATGTCGTCGCCGGTCAGCACGCCGCGGTGCGCGCGGCCCGACACGTCCATGACGTCCTGCGACCGGCACCAGCGGTCGATCGCCTCGGCGACGAAGCCCTCCCGCCAGGCGCGGCGGGCGGCCGCGATGCCGGCATCTCGTGAACCCGGGGCGGCGTCGGCCTCCGAGGCGATCCGGTCGTAGGTGTCGGCGAGGGCTGCGTTGCGGAACAGCGCGCCGGCCGTCGGCACCGCGCCGTTCGGCAGGTAGACGTCGGCCGACGTCGTCCAATGGTCCCGGAACAGCGTCTCGACGGTGCGGATCGTCGCCGCGGTGCGCTCCACGAGCGGGTGGCCGTGGCGGGCGTAGTGGATGGCGGGGGCCAGCACGTCGCGCACCGACATCGTGCCGTGGCGCAGCAGCATCAGCATCAGGGCGTCGAAGGTTCCGGGCACGCAGGCGGCCAGCAGGCCGGTGCCGGGGATCAGGTCGAGGCCGAGGGCGCGGCAATGGGCGATCGTCAGGCCGGCGGGGGCCGGGCCCTGGCCGCAGATCACTTCGGCCGCCTCCGCGCCGGCGGCGTGGAGGATCAGGGGGGCGTCGCCGGCGGGGCCGTTGAGGTGCGGCTCGACGACCTGCAGGGTGAAGGCCGACGCGCAGCCGGCATCGAAGGCATTGCCGCCCCGCTCCAGGATCGACATGCCGACCGCGGTGGCGATCCAGTGCGTGGTCGCCACGACGCCGAAGGTGCCCTGGATCTCGGGGCGGGTGGTGAAGCGGCCGGGGTCGAGGTTGCTCATGGATGTCGGCTCACGGGAGGAGGTCGACGACCGGGTGTCGCTCGTGGCGACGGCGAGCCGGATGTGCTACGGCGAAAGGCATGACGACTCCCCGACCGCAGACGACGACGGGCTCGATGGAGCGGGTGGATCCCGCGCAGGAAGGCGCTCTCGATGCCGGACTGTCGATCTTCGACGGCCTCAGCCTTGAGGACCGGGCGTCGCTCGATCGCGCTCTCGAACGGTCGCGTGCCGGGGTGTATGCCAGCGATGAAGAGGTGCAGGCGGCCTTCGCCCTCTTCGGCCCGTGAATGTCAGGTACGATCCCGAAGCCGTCGCGGATCTCGCGAGAATCGGCCTTCGCTATCGCGAGTCGAACCCCCGTGCCGCGATCGCCATCAGGGCAGATATCAGAGCCACGGTTCAACGCGTCGCCCTGAATCCGCTCTCCTATGCGCTGATCGGGCGGGATGATATCCGGCGCGCCGTCACGCAAGCCTATCGATATCTGGTCTACTTCCGTATCGCGGACAAAGGCTCGGTCACTGTGCTGTGCGTCCGGCACGGAGCGCAGCGGCCGAGATTTCCGCTCGACGGCGATTGAGTTCTCGGGAGGCAACCCGGGATGCGGGGCGTCCGCCGCCTGCCCTCGCAGCATCAGCATCAGGGCGTCGAAAGTGCCGGGCACGCAGGCGGCCAGCAGGCCGGTGCCGGGGATCAGGTCGAGGCCGAGGGCGCGGCAATGGGCGATCGTCAGGCCGGCGGGGGCCGGGCCCTGGCCGCAGATCACTTCGGCCGCGTCCGCGCTGGCCGCATGCAGGATGATTGGGGCGTCGCCGGCGGGGCCGTTGAGGTGCGGCTCGATGACCTGCAGGGTGAAGGCCGACGCGCAGCCGGCATCGAAGGCATTGCCGCCCCGCTCCAGGATCGACATGCCGACCGCGGTGGCGATCCAGTGCGTGATCGCCACGACGCCGAAGGTGCCCTGGATCTCGGGGCGGGTGGTGAAGCGGCCAGGGTCGAGGTTGCTCATGGATGCGGGCTCACGGGAGGAGCGAGGATGGGGTTCGGATCGCACCGGGATCAGCATCGATCGCGGCGACGAGACGGATGTGCTATGGCGAACGGTATGACCACACCCCGACCGCAGACCACAATGGGCTCGATGGAACGGAAGGATCCCGCGCAGGAAGGCGCGCCCGACCTCGGACCGCCCATCGACGACGGCCTTAGCGCCGAGGATCGCGCCTCGATCGAGCGTGGGCTCGCGCAATCACACGCGGGCATCCGTTCGACGGATGCCGAGGTCGAGGCGGCGTTCGCCCTCTTCAGGCGGTGAGGGTCAGTTTCAACCCGGAAGCAACGGCATGTTTGGCCCGGATCGGGCGACATTACTTGGCACTCGACGAGTCGGCGGCAATCAACGTCGAAGCGGACATCAGGGCTACGATCGAACGTATCAGATTGAATCCGCTCTACTATGCGTTGCTCGGTCGGAATGACGTCAGGCGTGCCGTCACGCGTCGGTACACGTACCTCGTCTTCTTCAGGATCGTCGACGTCGATCTGGTCGATATCGTGTCGATCCGGCACGGCGCCGAAAGGCCGAGGTTTCCCGTCGAGGGCGGCCGACCCCTCTGATGATCGCTCGAAAAGCGGCACGTCATCAGGCGCCCCTCGCATCCCTCACTCCTCCCGCGGGTCGAGGGCGTCGCGCAGGCCGTCGCCGAGGAGGTTGAAGCCCAGCACCGCGGCGAAGATCGCCGCCCCCGGCGAGATCGACATCCACGGCGCCTGTTCGAGGAAGTTCTTCGCCGTGTTGAGCATCGAGCCCCAGGACGGCGCCGGCGGCTGCTGGCCGAGGCCGAGGAACGACAGGCTCGCCTCCGCGATGATGGCGCCCGCGATGGCGAGCGTCGCCTGCACCACGATGGGCGCCGCGGCGTTTGGCAGCACGTAGCGCAGGATGATCCAGCGGTCCGGCAGGCCGATGGCCCGAGCCCCCTCGATATAGTCCTCGGCCTTCACGGCCAGCACCTGGCCGCGCGTCAGCCGGGCGAAGATCGGCATGGCCGAGAGCCCGATGGCGATCATGGCGTTGCCGAGGCTCGGCCCCAGAAAGGCGCCGAGCGCGATGGCGAGGACCAGGAACGGGCAGGAGAGCAGCGCCTCGACGACCCGCGACAGGACCGCGTCGATCCAGCGGCCGAAATAGCCCGACACGAGCCCCACCGGCACGCCGATGCCGAGCGCGATCGCGACCGAGATGCATCCCGCCAGCAGCGACGCCCGCGCGCCGAAGATCATGCGGGACAGGATGTCCCGCCCGAGGTCGTCGGTGCCGAGCCAATGAACCGCCGAGGGCGCATGGCGGATGAGCAGGAAGTCGGTCTTCAACGGATCGAAGGGGGCGAGCAGCGGCGCCAGCACCGCCGTCCCGATGAAGAGCAGCACCACGGCGGCCCCCACCACGGCGGCGCGGTTGCGCCCGAAGGCCGCGAGGGCGCGGCCGCGCCGGCGTCGCGGGACCGCGATGGCCGGCAGGGCGACGTCGGTCATGCGCCGGCCCTGAGGCGCGGGTTGATCACGACGTAGAGAACGTCGGCGATCAGGTTCAGCCCCACGAAGGCGGCGGCGACGCAGAGCACCACGCCCTGCACCACGGCGTAGTCGCGGGTGAAGACGGCGTCGACGATCATCTTGCCGAAGCCCGGGATCGTGAAGACCTGCTCGGTGAGCACGGCCCCGCCGATCAGCTCGCCGAACAGCAGCGTCATCAGCGTCACGATCGGAATCAGGGCGTTGCGGAGGGCATGTTTCAGGACCACGGCCGGCAACAGCAGCCCCTTGGCGCGGGCGGTGCGGATGTAGTCGGCGCGCAGCACCGCCAGCATGGCGCCGCGCGTGTGGCGCATCAGCGAGGCCGCGAGCGCGGCGCCGATGACGAGCGACGGCATCAGCAGGGTGCGCAGGTTCTGGACGGGGTCGTCCCAGAGCGGAGCGAAGCCCGAGGCCGGCAGCCAATGGAGCTTCACGGCGAAGAGCAGGATCATCAGCACGCCGAGCCAGAAGGGCGGCACCGAGATGCCCGACAGCGCCAGGACGTTGGCGCCGAGGTCGACCGCCGTGCCCTTGCGGACCGCCGCCACCACGCCCGCCGGGATGCCGATCAGCACCGCGACCGCCATGGCGAGCACGGCGAGTTCGATCGTGATGGGGAGCTTCTGGCCGATGAGCTGCGTCACGGGCTCGTCGGTCTTCAGCGACACGCCGAGATCGCCGTGCAGCACGCCGCCGATCCAGTGGAGGTATTGCACCGGTGCGGGATCGTCGAGGTGATACTTGTGGCGCAGCATCGCCAAGACCTCGGGGCTCCGCTCCTCGCCGGCCAGCGCCAGCACGGGGTCGCCCGGCAGCAGCTTCTGCAGCGAGAAGGTGAAGACGGACACGAGGATGAGCGTCGGGATGGCGAGGGCGAGGCGCCGGGCGATGAAGCTCAGCATGATGTCGTCCTCCTCCCGATCGCGGGAGACGGTGTCGACGCGAAGCGGCGACGGATGAGGGGACGTGGGACGGCACTGAACCCGCTCCTCCGACCTGATCTCGTCCGGCCGCCGTCTCCTGACGGCGAGGGAGGCACGTCGCGCCCGCTCACTTGTCGAGCGTCACGTTCTGCAGCCGGATCATCCCGTCGGGGTGCGGCACGAAGCCGTGCAGCGCGGCGGCGAGGCCGAAGATGTGCGGCTCGAAGTCGAGATAGATGAGGGGCTTGTCGTCCGAGACGATCTTCATGGCGGCCGTATACTTGGCCTTGCGCTCGGCCGGGTCCGTCACCGCGCGGGCGCCGTTGAGCAGGGCGTCGACCTCCGGATTGCAATATTTCATGTCGTTGAGGCCAGCCTTGCAGGTGACGAACTGGTGGATGTCGCCGTCCGGGTCGACGCGGCCGGACCAGCCGGACATGAGCACCTGGAAGGTGCCCGCCTGGCCCTGGGCCAACAGGGTGGCGAACTCGGTCGTCTGGAGCTGCACGTCGAAGCCCGCCTCACCCGTCATGGCCTGGATCACCTGCCCCACCTGCTGCTGGTCCGTGCTGTTGGCGATCGTCATCTTGACCTTCACGGGCACGCTCACGCCCGCGGCCTTGAGCAGCGCCTGACTGGCGGCGACGTCACGGCCCGGCACCGCCCCGTCGACGTGGTAGGAACTGGCGGGAGCGAAGGGCTGATCGCCCGGGGTGTAGCGGCCCTCGTAGACGGCCTGGTTCAGCGCGTCGCGGTCGATGGCGAGATCGAAAGCCTGCCGCACGCGCTTGTCCTGCCCCATCGGGGTGTTGGCGTCGGGGCCGGTGACGTTCAGCTCCAGCGTCAGGAAGCCGAGGCCGGGGATCGACATCACCTGGAGCTTCGCGTCCGCCTTGGCGGTCTTGACGTCGGTCGCGGCCATGCGCTCGATCATGTCGAGACCGCCGGACTGGAGGTTGGCGAGACGCACCGTCGTGTCGGGGATCGGCATGAAGGTGACGCGGTCGAAATGGAAAGCGCCAGCGTTCCAGTAGCCGGGGAACCTGTCGAGGACGATGCGGTCCTGGGCGACGCGCTCGGCGAACTTGAACGGGCCGGAGCAGACCGGGGCGGCCGAGGCGTTGCCGGTGGCGGTCGCCTTCGGCGCCATCATCATGCCGGACCGGTCGGTGAGCTGGGCCACGAGCGCGGCGTCGGGCTGCTTCAGGACCAGGTTCACCGTCATCGGGTCGACGACGTCCACATGGTCGATCGAGGCGACCTCGCTCTTGCGGATCGATTCCGGAGCGGTGCGGTAGCGGTCGATGTTGTACTTGACCGCCTCGGCGTCGAAGGCCTCGCCGTCTTGGAAGGTGACGCCGGGGCGGAGCTTCAGCGCCAGCACCTTGTCGTCCGGGCTCCAGGTCCACGAGAGGGCCAGGCCCGGCACGAACTTGAGGTCGGGCGTGGTGTCGATCAGCTTGTCGCAGAGCGACGCGAAGACGATGCGGCTGACGTAGGAGCGGGAGCGGGCGGGGTCGAGGAAGTCCACGTCGTCCTGCAGGCCGATCTTGAGGTTCGAGGCCGCCCGGGCCGCCGCTGGGAGCATCAGAGGCACCATGCCCTGGGCCGCCACCTGGGCGGCGAAGAGCATCAACCCCGCGCGTGTCAGACCGATCCGCTTCATGGTGTCGTCCTCGTGTCCGCCGGCGTCGGCGGGATGGCGCTGGTCGATCTCGCTTCGAAGAGCGCGAGGCGGCGCGCGAAAGCGGGCGAGGGCGGCGGCGCGATGGCCCCCGCCCCGGCGCCGGCGACCTCGCGCCAGAGGTGGCACGCGATCTGCCGGCCCCCCGCGACGTCGTCGAGCGCCGGCCTCGTCTCGCGGCACAGCGCCCGCGCGTGCGGACACCGGGTGTGGAACCGGCACCCCGGCGGCGGCCGCGTGGGGCTGGGGATGTCGCCCTCCAGCAGCACGCGGGCGTGCCGGGCGCCGGGCCTGGGGCTCGGCGCCGAGGCGAGGAGCGCTTGGGTGTAGGGGTGGAGCGGGTCGTCGAACAGCGCCTCGACCGGCGCGAGCTCGACGACCTGGCCGAGGTACATCACGGCGACGCGGTCGCTCATGTGGCGGATGACGCCGAGCCCGTGCGCCACGACGAGCAGCGTCAGGCCGAACTCGGCCTTGAGGTCCTCGAGCAGGTTGACGACCTGCGCCTGCACCGACACGTCCAGCGCCGACACGGGCTCGTCGCCGAGCAGCAGCTTCGGCGAGGAGGCCAGCGCCCGGGCGATGCCGATGCGCTGACGCTGCCCGCCCGAGAACTCGTGCGGAAAGCGGTCGCCGTGTTCGGGCCGCAGCCCCACGACCTGCAGCAGCGCCGCCACCTTGGCGCGGCGGTCCGACCGCGACGGCCGCTCGTGCAGCCAGATCGGCTCGCCCACGATGTCGGCGACGCTCATGCGCGGGTTCAGCGACGCGAAGGGGTCCTGGAACACGATGCCGAGCTCGCGCCGGAGCGCCCGCCGCTCGGCCGGCGGGAGCGCGCCGACGTTGCGCCCCTCATAGAGCACGTCGCCGGCCGTCGGTGGCATGAGGTCGAGCATCAGCCGGCCGAGCGTCGACTTGCCGGAGCCTGACTCGCCCACCAGCGCCAGCGTTTCGCCGCGGCGGACCCGCAGCGACACGTCGTCGACGGCCCGCACCGCGGAGGCCGGGCCGAAGAGCCGCCCCCGGCCGCGGAAATGCTTCGTCAGGGCGACGGCCTCGAGGATGGGGGACGCGCCGGACGGGATCACGCCGCCATCCCGACGCCGGCCTCGACGGGCGCGTGCCAGCAGGCGGCGTCGTGGCCCTCGCCGAAGCGGCGTTCGGGCGGCCGCTCGGCGACGCAGCGCGCGTCCGCGAAGGGGCAGCGGGTCGAGAAGCGGCAGCCGGGCGGCATGTCGGCCGGCAGCGGCAGGGCGCCCGGGATGGTGGCGAGGCGCCCGGTGCGGCGCCCCAGCGCCGGCATCGAGCCCATCAGGCCGATCGTGTAGGGGTGCTGGGGGTCGTCGAAGAGGTCCGCCACGGGGCCACGCTCGACGGCGCGGCCCGCGTACATCACGGCGACGTCGTCCGCCACCTCGGCCACGACGCCGAGGTCGTGGGTGACGAGCACCACGGCCGTCCCGATGTCGCGCTGCAGCTGGGCGATGAGCGACAGGATCTGCGCCTGGATGGTGACGTCGAGCGCCGTGGTGGGCTCGTCGGCGATCAGCAGTTCGGGGTCGTTGGCGAGCGCCATGGCGATCATAGCGCGCTGGCGCATGCCGCCGGACAATTCGTGCGGGTAGGCGTCGAGGCGCTCGGCCGCGGCGGGCATGCGGACGAGGTCGAGCGTCTCCCGCGCGCGGGCGCGGGCCATGGCCCGGGTGGCGCCCCTGTGGCGCACCACGGCCTCGGCGATCTGGTCGCCGATCGTGAAGGCCGGGTTCAGCGACGTCATCGGCTCCTGGAAGATCATGGCGATGCGGTTGCCGCGCAGGTCGGCGCGGGCGCGCGGCGCCAGGGTCAACAGGTCGTTGTCGCCGAACCGCGCCGACCCCGACACGCGGGCCGTCGGGGGCAGCAGTCCCATCAGGGCCAGGGACGTCACGCTCTTGCCGCAGCCGGATTCGCCCACGACCGCCAGGGTGCGGCCGCGGCCGACCGTGAAGCCGACACCGTCGACCACGGCGGCCGACGCGCCGGGGAAGCGCACCGTGAGGTCGTCGACGCCGAGGACGGGGGTGCCGAGCTCAGCCATGGCCGGAGGCCTCCGCCAGGGCGTCGCGCAGCGTGCCGACGTGGTGGCGCATGACGCGGGCGGCCTCGCCGGCATCGCCCCGCGTGATGGCCGCCGCCATGGCGACGTGCTCGGCGGCGCTCCGCTCCAGCCGGTCCGGCGTGCGCACCCGGGCGCGGGCGCCCTGCCACGCCGGGTCGTTGCGGATGCAATCGACCATGACGAAGAGGTCGAGGAACAGGCGGTTGCCGGCCGCCTCCGCGATGGCGCGGTGGAGCGCGCCGTCCCAGTCCTCGAGGTCCCGAGCCGGCGTCGCATCGGTCTGCCCGACCGTGCGCTCGGCGAGGCTGCCGATCAGGGCGGCCTGCTCGGGCGACGCGCGCCCGGCGGCGAGCCCGGCCAGCACCGGCTCGATCGAGACCCGCACCTCCATCACCTCGGCGAAGGTCGTGCGCGCCGCCATGCGGGGAACCGTGGGCGCCACCACGACGGGCGCCGGCCCGGCGAACGTGCCTTTACCCTGGCGTCGCCACACGCGACCCTCGGCGGCGAGTTCCGCCAGCGCCTCCCGGATGGCCCGGCGACCCACGCCGAACCGCGCCGACAGGTCGCGCTCGGTCGGCAGCGGCCGGTCCGGGAAGCGTCCCAGATCCGCCACGAGGGCGCGGAGCCGATGAGTCGCGGCCGACGTCGTGTCTGGCGAGAGGCGGACGGATCCCATGGCTGAACCTAGCCATATTGGTTCACCGAAACAATCGACGGACCCGTCGCGCTCTGCGGAGATGATGGGCAAACACTCGCGTCGTCTGCTCTCATTTTGGTTGTCGTGAGAGCGACAGAGGCGTTCGCCCATCGTTGCATCTATGACCCGAAGCGATGGAGGCCTGCCCGATCGTCTCCGATGGGCCGCCCTCGATCACGGGCGTGTCTCAGGCTTCCGCTGACGGACGCCACTTCGAGTGGGCGAGCCTGTCCGACGCGTTGCGCCGAGACATCGTCGCGACGTCAGCCCGACGGACTCCAGGACCAGGCCATCGGCCTCACCCGCCCGGAGCGCGGGCCGCCACGTCCGGCGGCCCGGCCGTTCCCGAAGCGAGATCCCGGCGCAGCTTGAACACCCACCACGCGGCGCCGATCGCCAACACCACCATCGTCACCACGGCCGCCGGATGGCTTTCATCCGGAAGCGTGAAGGTGGCGATCACACACAGCGTCCAGAGCAGGCCGATGCCGATGGTCGGTACCAGCCATGGACCCAATCCGAACGTGTCCTGCGGCGCGACCGGGATCCGACCACTCCGGTGTGCCAGGAAGGCCGCGATCAGCGTCAGGAAGTAGGTGATGTAATAGGTCAGCCCGACCATCGAGTAGATCGCGGTGACGAACCCGCCGCTCGCGAAGTTCAGCAGGATGGCCACCACGGTTATGAACAGGATCGAACCGACCGGCGTGCCGGTCCGCTCGTTCACGCGGGCCAGCAGGGCCGATCCCGGCAGCATCTTGTCGCGCGACAGCGCGAAGGACATGCGGGTTGCGACTGCCATGTTGGCGATCAGGCAGGAGAAGATCGACGCGAAGGTCACGAAGAGCATCGCGTCGGCGGCAAAGGTCCCGAAACGCTGCCGCACGATGAGGATCACCGGGTTCTCAGCTTGCTTCATGAAGTCGGCGATCGGGCCGGGGATGGCCAGCGCGAGAAGCGTGAACAGCGTGAGCCCGAAGACGCTCGACACCGCGACGGCCCTGATCATCGCCTTGGCGGCCGCGCGCCGAGGATCCAGGGTCTCCTCGGCCAAGTCGGCGGCGCCTTCCCAGCCCAGGAGGACGTTGACGGGAAGCAAGGTCGCCAGCGCGATCGTCGAGAACGTGATAGGCGATCCGCTGGTCGGCGTCGTGTCCACCAGCAGGTTGATCCCCTGCGTCTGGCCGAAGAAGAAGAGGAGCCCCGCGATCAGCACGGCGATCAGGACCACGGTCCCGACCAGTTCGATCACGGCGCCGAGGTCGTTCATCCGCGTCGCGATCTTGATGCCGAAGATGTTGAGCGCGCAGACCACCACCGTGGCGGCGATGCTGAGCGCCTGGATCTGTCCCTGGGTCGGATCGGCCCAGATCTCGGGCGCGAACACCGACCCGATCGCCGCGGCTGTCCCGGCCGTCCCGGCGATGAACGAGATCATGGCGATCCAGCCCGTGAACCAGCCGTAGCTCTTGTTCACGAGGCGGCTGGACCATTGGTAGGCGTATCCGGTCACCGGGATGCGCGCCGACAGATGCGCGTAGACCAGGACGATGCAGGCGACCAGCGGTATGACCACGAGCCAGAGCAGGATGCCCACGCCCCCGACGCGCGTGAAAGGGTCGGAGAAGAGGGTGACGACGCCCGTGTTGATCGACACCATCGAGAAGGCCAGGGCGAAGGAGGTGAACGGCCCCATCGTCCGATGCAGTTTCTGCGCGTAGCCGAGAGCCGCCAGGTCGGCCTCGTCACCGGAGGTCGAGCCCGGCGGTATCGACCCGCGGTCGGTCGCGTCGAAAGCGGTCGTCATGGCCGTCCCTCCTCGATCTCGCCCAGCACCTCGTCGAGGACATCCAGGGCACGCGCCAATTGTTCACGGGAGATGTCGAGCGGCGGCTTCACCTTGATGAGGTTGCCGAGCCCGTTGTAGCGGCTCTCGCCGAACAGCACGCCGTGGGCCAGACCCCGGCGATAGACCTCCTGGGCCTCGTGCCGCGCCGGCGTCTTCTTGTCCCGGTCGGTCACGAGTTCGATGGCCACCATCAGGCCGGGGCAGCGCACGTCGCCGATGAGCTTGCGGTGTCGCTGCATCTCCCGCAGCCGTGCCGTCGCGTATTCGCCTTGAGCCTTGGCCCGCGCGCAGAGGTCGTCGCCGACGATCGCATCGAGGGTCGCGAGAGCCGCCGCGAGCGAAGGGGGAAACTGCCCGAAGGTGAGCGCCTCCTCCCCCTCGTCGAACCACGCGAGCCGTTCGTCCGCGAGGATTCCGGCCAGCGGGAAGCCGCCCCCCACGCCCTTGCCGAAGATGACGATGTCGGGCTGCACCCCGTAATATTGCGCGGCCCACATGGTGCCGAGGCGTCCGAAACCCGTCTGGATCTCATCCCAGATCAGGAGGACGCCGTGGCGGTCGCAGAGCTCGCGCACGCCCGTGTAGAAGGAGGGCGGGAACTCGTTGTGGCCACCGTTGCCCTGGATGGGCTCCATCATCAGGGCCGCCACCGGGCCGTCGAGGCCCTTCACCATCATGTCGTCGATCAGCTCGAGGCAGAGTTGGGAGTCCTGGTCCGGCGTCAGCCCCGTCCGGGGCCGGTAGGGATCGGGATGGGGCGCCCGCGCGAAGCGAGGCATGATGGGGAGGAACGGGTTGTTCGGGTGGGGCCAGCTCGCCGCCAGCGTGGTGAGCGACCTCCCGTGATAGCCGTCCTGGAGGACGATCAGGTTGCGCGCGTCGGGGCGATTCTTGAAGGCGAGCTTGATCGCCATCTCGGCCGCGAGGCTGCCGTGCAGGCAATATCCGATCTGATGCAACGGGCCGGGCGCGAGCTCTCGCAGCTTCTTGGACAGTGCGAGCAGGGGAAGCGAATTGAAGTTGGGCCGCGCGTGCATGATCTCGTGGATCTGCGCGACGGCGGCTTCGATGACCCTGGGATCGTTGGCACCGAGGTTGTTGGACCAGGCCTGTGCCGTGCAGTCGATGTACTCGCGGCCTTTGTCGTCCCAGACGAGCGATCCGCGGGCCTTCACCAGCGTGAGCTTTTCCGCTCTGTTCGAAGCGGCGGGCTCCGGTTCAGGCAGAACGCGTTCAGGAGACTGCAGCATGATCCCGCTCTCACTTCAGACCCGCCATCCCGAGCGGTCCATCGAAGCGAAGTAGATGCGGATCGACGCTTGTGCAGAAATACAAACTTCGACATGATCCATACATGCCGCTTATCAATGCCGACCTGAGACAGCTCCGAGCTTTCGCCGCCGTGGCGGCAGAGCTGAACTTCATTCGCGCATCCGATCGACTGGGCGTCTCCCAGCCCGCCCTGTCGCAGACGATCCGGCAGCTCGAAGCGTCCCTCGGATTGCAACTCTTCGACCGAGATACCCGGAACGTCCGTCTGACGGCGGCCGGCGCCCTCATCATCGAGGACGTCCGCGACATCCTCGATCGTTACCGGGCCTTCGTCGATCGATCGCGTGACATCGCGAAGGGACGCCGGGGGACGTTGAAGGTCGGATATCTCATCGGCGCCGGAGTTGATGTCGTTCCCTCGATCATCCGGGCCTTCGGCGAGCAGTTCCCCGACGTGGGGGTCCATCTGCGGGAGTACGATTTTTCGACCCCCGAGGCCGGTATCCTCGGCGACATGGACGTCTCCATCCTGCGCCCGCCTCTCGAGGCTTCCGGCACCGAGTTCATGACGCTTTTGCAGGAACCCTGCGTGGCCTGCCTGCCGGCCAACCATCGGCTCGCGCGGGCCCCGCGCGTGAGCGTCTATGACCTCCTCGACGAGCCGATCGTGGCCGCGCCAGGACGTGGCGTGTGGCGCGACTACTGGCTCGCCTGCGATTTCAGGAACGGGAGGTCGCCCAACGTGGTGCATGAGGCGCCGACCTTCGAATCGGAGTTTCAGGCCGTCGCCTCGGGCCGGGGCATCAGCATCACCCCGATGGCGGCGAGCCGGTTCTATTCGCGGCCTGGCCTGGCCTTTCCCGAGATCGACGAGATGCCGCCCTGCCGCGTGTCGGTGGCGCTCCCCGCCCGAGCGTCGCCCCTGGCCCGCGAGTTCGCGCAGGTCGCGGCGGCCCTCGCGGAGCGCGTCGACGCGCCATCGTCGTCCGGCTCGCCGGCGGCCTCCTGATCGCCGGCTCGGCGATCGAGAGCGTCGGGTTCGACGCGAGCATCGGCCCCTGCAGGCCGCGATCGTCGATCTGCCGGCCCACGGCCGTCCCTCCGGCGACATCGCCGCGTGATGGCTCGGCACCCTCCGAAACGGCGCGGTCGACCGCCGGCGGCGCGTGTCCGATCTGCCGATGCGGATCGCGCCGGCCGCCCCGATGCAGACCGCGAGACCACCCGCAGTGCTCGTCGCGTCGGCTGGTCGGTCTCTTCATCGATGCCAGCGACAGGCCCGATGTTCGCGGTGGGTGTCGACCCGCGACCGTTCAGAGTTAATTCCGCCTTCACGACTGTGATCTATAGTTCGTTCGAAGGAGATGTGTCACATGTCGCTGTCGGGATTGTGGACGATACGAGGTCGGTTGAGCCTCAACATCGGTTTGACGATCTTCGGGCTCGTCGCCATCGCGGGCATCGTGCTCTTCATGGTCCGGGGTCAGGTCCTCGACGACCGGGGGAACCAGGTGCGCGCCGTCGTCGACATGGCGGCGGGCGTCGCGGCCGACCTGCAGAAGCAAGTCGAGGCGGGCAAGCTGACCAAGGATCAGGCGATGGCCCAGTTCCTCGCGACCGACAATGCGCTTCGCTACGACGGCGACAATTACATCGCGGTCTTCGACATGAAGGGGACGTCGCTCGCCTTTCCGCCGGCGCCGAAGTTCGTGGGCGTCAACCGGATCGACCTGACCGACCCCTACGGCGTCAAGATCGTGCGCCAGTCCATCGACATCGCCCGCACGGCGGGCTCGGGCTTCTTCCGTTTCCATTACGCGAGACCCGGCGAGGTGGGCGATCCGGTCGCCAAACTCGCCTACGTCAAGGCATTCGCGCCTTGGGGCCTCTATGTCAGCTCCGGCATCTACATCGACGACGTGACGGACACGATCACGCGCTTCGCCCTGGCGTTCGGCGCGGTGGCGTTGCCCGTCGCACTGCTGATCGCGGGTTTCACTTTGGCCCTGCGCCGTTCGGTGGGCTCCGGCCTCGGACGCCTGTCGGACAGCCTTCGGCGCATCGCCGCGGGCGACCTCGAGGCCACGGTCGAGGGCCGCGGACGGGCGGACGAGATCGGGGCCATGGCGGACGCCGTGGAAACGCTGAAGGCGGCCGCGGTCGCCAAGCGCCGGCTCGAGGCGCAGGCCGTCGAGGGCCGGACGGCCGCCGACCGGGAGCGCGTCGGCGCCGAGATGGCCCGCACGTCCGTCGCCGATCAGCAGAGATCCGTGGTGGAGGCCGTCGCGACAGGCCTCGGCCACCTGTCCTCGGGAAACCTCGTCCACCGCCTGACCGCGCCTTTCGCGCCCGAATACGAGGCGCTGCGCGCCGACTTCAACGCCACCATGGACCAGCTCGAGGAGGTAATCGGGGCGGTGGCGGCCAACACGGCCGGGCTTCGCTCGGGCGCGGCGGAGATCTCGGTCGCGGCCGACGATCTGTCCAGGCGCACCGAGCAGCAGGCCGCCTCGCTGGAGGAGACCGCGGCGGCGCTGGACGAGATCACCGCCACGGTGAAGCACACGTCGCAGAGCGCCGCACACGCCCGCACCGTCGTGTCGAGCGCCAAGGCGGATGCGGCGCGTTCGGGCGAGGTGGTCGGTCGGGCCGTCCGTGCCATGACGGCGATCGAGACCTCGTCGCGTGAGATCAGCCAGATCATCGGGGTGATCGACGAGATCGCCTTCCAGACGAGCCTCCTGGCGCTGAACGCCGGTGTCGAGGCCGCGCGGGCCGGCGACGCCGGCCGCGGCTTCGCGGTCGTGGCGTCGGAGGTGCGGGGGCTGGCCCAGCGCTCGGCCGACGCCGCGAAGGAGATCAAGGCGCTGATCTCGACCTCGACCACCCAGGTGCAGGAAGGGGTGAGCCTGGTGGACGAGACCGGCCGCGCCCTCGAGGGCATCGTGGGCCAGGTGACGCAGATCAACGAGATCGTGTCGGACATCGCCGCCTCGGCCACCGAGCAGGCGGCCGGGCTCGACCAGGTCAACACGGCCATCAACCAGATGGACCAAGTCACCCAGCAGAATGCCGCCATGGTGGAGGAGTCCACCGCGGCCAGCCAGGGGCTCGCCAGGGACGCCGAGGACCTGACCCGGCTGATCGGCCGCTTCCAGGTGGGCCAGCCTGTCGCTTCGGTCGACCGAGGCCCGGCCCGCCGGCCCGCGCCGCCGCCTGTCCGTGCCGCGCCGGCACCCCGCCCGAAAGCTGCCGGGCGCGACATCCGCAAGCACGCCCTCGCCGCCGCCGGACGGGGATGAACGATCCGGCATCCGGCTCATCGGATGCCACATGGGTCGTCCGCTCGGCGCCCCTGCGCGAGGTCGACCCGTCTGAGGGACCGATCGGACGACGGGCCGAGCCGGTCCCGCGTTCGCTTCGGCGTCCTCGACGGGGCGCTCCGGCGGCATCGGGGGGGGGTCGCGCCGAGGGCGACTCGTGTCGCGCACGGACCGTTAATCCTTCGCCTGCAGTCTCCCGAGAGATGCCGCATGGTGCGGTCCGGGGTGGTTTCGATGCAGGGATTCGTCGCGCTGTTGATGTCGGGCGTCGTGGCGGCCGCGGTCCCCGCGACGCGGCAGAGCGTGGTTCGAGCCGACGCAGCGGCCGCCGATATGGGCGAGGCCTATGTCGCCGAACTCGATGCCGATTGGAACGTCACCCGCGAGATCCGCGTGGCGTGCCCGGTCGAGTCCGGCTGCGCCGTCGATCTCGCGCTGCCCGATACGCATCTCGCCGCCGTCCACGTCAGGTTCGATGCCCTGAAGGCCGGCACGGTGGCGGTGTCGAGCCGCCTCGAAGACCGGGACGGCCGCGCCTCGGCGGCCGAGGCCGACACCCTCAGCCTCGACCGCACGGGATTCGGCGCCAGCCATTACGAGGCCAGGATGTCGTCCCCGGACGCCGACGGCCATGTCATCATGGTGGCGGTGCGGGTTCCGGGCTGGACCGGGCCGGGGACGGCCGCGCCGGCCTCCGGCGCCCAGCGCACCTGAACCTGTCGGGATCTGTCGGCTGAGCGAGGCGGGCCGGTCCTCGCCGTCGGGCGCCGATTGGGGCGTGCCCGGCCGGTTTACCGCCTGTCTGCGGCGTATCGCCCGTGCTATCACGCCCCCATGACGGTCACGGCCGGGCAGGTCGCTCCGCCGACCTGATCCCGGTCCGATCGATGGACCAGCGCCGCGCTGCCGCGGCGGCCGGTCGGGGCGCGAAGGACGGAGAACGGCGATGGATTTCAAAAAAGGCGACATCGTGCAGCTGAAATCGGGTGGCCCCGCCATGGTGGTGACGGGCGACCAGGGCGATGACGTGCACGTGCTCTGGTACGGGGAGATCGTCGACGAGATCAAGACCGGGACCGTCCCGGGGTTCTGCCTCGTCGAAGCCGAACTCGAAGAGGCCGACGACGAGGCCTTCGGCCGCCGCTGACCACTCTGTCACGATACCGGCCCGGGCGCGCCTGTAACCCCGGCGGAACGCCCGTCGAATGGCAGGCGCGGCCGACACGACGGATCTCCTCCGGGGACGTCATCGGCCGCGGGGCCGCCCCCATCGTCCGGGCGGTGCATCCTTCCAGGGGTTTCATCATGCTCAGCATCAAGCGCCACGCCGCGTCCGTCGCGGTGGCTTCCCTCGTCGCGGGCCTCGCCGCTACCTCGGCCCAGGCCGAAGCCATGCACGAGCGCGGCACCATCACGGCGGTCGACGGTTCCGTCGTCAAGGTCAAGGACCGCGACGGCAAGGACGTCATGTTCGACCTCGGCGATGGCTGGAAGGTCATCGGCGCCCAGAAGGCCACCATGGCCGACATCAAGCCGGGCACGTTCATCGGCACCGCCACGACCGGCGAGGACACCGGGCTGAAGGCGCTGGAGGTCGTGGTCTTCCCCGAGGCCATGAAGGGCACGGGCGAGGGCCATTATGCCTGGGACCTGCAGCCCAAGACCATGATGACCAACGCCACGGTCGACAACGAGGTGAAGGGCACCGACGGCAAGACCGTGACGCTCAGCTACAAGGGCGGGGAGAAGAAGGTCGAGATCAAGGATTCGACCCCGATCGTCACCTTCGTCGACGCCACCAAGGCCGATCTCGTGCCCGGCGCCAAGGTCTTCATCAACTCCCCCGGGATGGCGGGCGACAAGATCGAGAAGGGCGCCGTCGTGGTCGGCAAGGACGGCGTCACGCCGCCCATGTGAGCCTGCCGGACACCGCAGACGAGGGGACCCGGCCGCGAGGCCGGGTTCGATGCGCCTCGGTCCCTACGCCTCGGACGTCGTCCTCGTCCGGGGCAACATTTGCATCACGACGCGACGACCACGCCTGGCGACGCGGATTGGAAGCCGGGGTGCCGTCGGGCCGGGTCGGTCGAGCAGCCGAATGACGACGGTCGCGATCTGCGCCTTGGCACGATCGCCGCTCTGCGTCGACATCGCCGACGTCATCGAAGGGGGTTCCGCTCCCGCGTACGGCTCGATTGCGCCGAGGATCGATACCGGGCTCTGACGGCCTCCGTCCGCATTCAAGGGAGGCCGGCCGCGGCGACCGGCCAGCGCGGCGTGATCGCGACGCGCTGAACCGAGAGAGGCTCGGGTGGTCATGCTCGAGCCGGTCCTCACCGCCGCGCCGGAGGTGCCGCGCTTCCCGAGCGCGGAGGGCTCCTCTAAAGAGGGATCGAACCTTTCGCCGAGACCGGGACCCCTTGATGCCGAAGCGCACCGACATCGCCACGATCATGATCATCGGGGCCGGCCCGATCGTCATCGGGCAGGCCTGTGAGTTCGACTATTCGGGCACCCAGGCCTGCAAGGCGTTGCGCGAGGACGGCTACCGGATCGTGCTGGTCAATTCCAACCCCGCCACCATCATGACCGACCCCGACATGGCGGACCGGACCTACGTCGAGCCCATCACGCCTGAGGTGGTGGCCAAGATCATCGCGGCGGAGCGGCACGCCGTGCCGGGCGGCTTCGCGCTGCTGCCCACCATGGGCGGCCAGACGGCGCTGAACTGCGCGCTGGCGCTCGAGGCGATGGGCGCGCTGCGCGACCACGACGTCGAACTCATCGGCGCGACCGCGGCCGCCATCGGCAAGGCCGAGGATCGCGAGCTGTTCCGCGACGCCATGACGAGGATCGGCCTCGAGACGCCGCGCTCCCACCACGTGGGCTCGTTGTCGGCGGCCCTGGCCTGCATCGACGACGTCGGCCTGCCGGCCATCATCCGCCCCTCCTTCACCATGGGGGGCACGGGCGGCGGCATCGCGTACAACCGCGACGAATATATCGAGATCGTCGAGCGCGGGCTCGACGCTTCGCCCACCTCGCAGGTGCTGGTCGAGGAGAGCGTGCTCGGCTGGAAGGAGTATGAGATGGAGGTCGTGCGCGACCGCGCCGACAACGCCATCATCATCTGCTCGATCGAGAACGTGGACCCGATGGGGGTGCACACGGGCGATTCGATCACCGTCGCGCCCGCGCTGACGCTGACCGACAAGGAATACCAGATCATGCGCGACGCCTCGCTGGCGGTGCTGCGCGAGATCGGCGTCGAGACCGGCGGTTCCAACGTTCAGTTCGCCGTCGACCCGTCGAACGGTCGCATGATCGTGATCGAGATGAACCCGCGCGTGTCGCGCTCGTCGGCGCTGGCGTCCAAGGCCACGGGCTTCCCGATCGCCAAGGTCGCCGCCAAGCTCGCCGTCGGCTACACGCTCGACGAGATCCAGAACGACATCACCGGGGGTGCCACGCCGGCCTCCTTCGAGCCGACGATCGACTATGTCGTGACGAAGATCCCGCGCTTCGCCTTCGAGAAGTTCCCCGGCGCGGAGCCGCTGCTCAACACCGCCATGAAGTCGGTCGGCGAGGTCATGGCGATCGGCCGGACCTTCGGGGAATCCCTGCAGAAAGCGTTGCGCTCGCTCGAGACCGGCCTCAACGGCCTCGACGAGATCCCCATCGAGGGCCTCGTGCCGGGCGAGGAGCGCGTCGCGCTGCGGGCCGCCCTCGGCCGTCCGACGCCGGACCGCATCCTCGTCGTCGCCCAGGCGCTGCGGCACGGCATGGCCCACGCCGAGATCCACGAGGCCTGCCGATTCGACCCCTGGTTCATCGAGCAGATCCAGGCCATCGTGGACCTCGAGGACAAGGTGAGGCGCTTTGGCGTGCCGACCACGGCCCCGAGCCTGCGGGCCCTGAAGAGCGCCGGCTTCTCCGACGCCCGGCTGGCGGCCCTGGCCGGCCGGGAGGCCGCGGAGGTGACGGCGCTGCGCCACGGCCTCGGCGTACGCCCCGCGTTCAAGCGCATCGACACCTGCGCGGCCGAGTTCGCATCGCCCACCGCCTATATGTACTCGACTTATGCGCCGCCCTTCGCCGGCGCCGTGGCGGACGAGTCGCGTCCGACAGGCCGCGAGAAGATCGTCATCCTCGGCGGCGGCCCCAACCGGATCGGCCAGGGGATCGAGTTCGACTATTGCTGCTGCCACGCCTGCTTCGCGCTGTCGGACGCCGGCTACGAGACCGTCATGGTCAATTGCAACCCCGAGACCGTGTCGACCGACTACGACACGTCGGACCGGCTCTACTTCGAGCCCCTCACCGCCGAAGACGTGCTGGAGGTGCTCGACGTCGAGCGGTCGAAGGGCACGCTGAAGGGCGTCATCGTCCAGTTCGGCGGCCAGACGCCGCTGAAGCTCGCCCATGCGCTGCAGTCGGCCGGCATCCCGATCCTCGGCACCAGCGTCGACTCGATCGACCTCGCCGAGGACCGCGACCGCTTCAAGCGCCTGCTCGACAAGGTGGGGCTGAAACAGCCCAGGAACGGCATCAGCTACTCGGTCGAGCAGTCGCGGCTCGTCGCCGCCTCGCTCGGCCTGCCCCTCGTGGTGCGCCCCTCCTACGTGCTCGGCGGCCGCGCCATGGCGATCATCCGCACCGAGGCGGCGCTCGATTCCTACCTGCTCGACGTGCTGCCCGGCCTCGTACCGCCCGAGGTGAAGACCCGCTACCCCAACGACAAGACCGGCCAGATCAACACCGTGCTGGGCACCAACCCGCTGCTCTTCGACCGCTACCTGTCGGACGCCATCGAGGTCGACGTCGACGCGCTCTGCGACGGCACCGACGTCGTCGTGGCCGGCATCATGGAGCACATCGAGGAGGCGGGCATCCATTCGGGCGACTCGGCCTGCTCGCTGCCGCCCCATTCGCTCGATGCGCCGACCATCGCCGAGATCGAGCGCCAGACCCGCGTGCTCGCCCTGGCGCTCGGCGTCGTGGGCCTGATGAACGTCCAGTACGCCATCAAGGACGGGACGATCTTCGTGCTGGAGGTGAACCCGCGCGCGTCGCGCACCGTGCCCTTCGTGGCCAAGGTCATCGGCCGGCCGCTGGCCAAGATCGCGTCCCGCGTCATGGCGGGCGAGAAGCTCTCGGCCTTCGACCTCCAGGCGCTCGAGCTCGACCACGTCGCCGTGAAGGAGGCGGTGTTCCCCTTCGCGCGCTTCCCCGGCGTCGACACCGTGCTGGGGCCGGAGATGCGCTCCACCGGCGAGGTGATCGGCCTCGACCGCTCCTTCGACATCGCTTTCGCCAAGAGCCAGCTCGGCGCCGGCACGGCGGTGCCCCGCCATGGCACGGTCTTCGTGTCGGTGAAGGACGCCGACAAGCCGCGCGTCCTCGACACGATCCGGGTGCTCAGCGGCCTCGGCTTCAAGATCCAGGCGACGGGCGGCACGCTGAAGAGCCTGCGCGAGGCCGGCATCGTCGCCACGAAGGTCAACAAGGTCTCGGAGGGACGACCCCACGTGGTGGACGCCATCAAGAACGGCGGGATCCAGCTCGTGGTCAACACCACCGAGGGCGCGCGCGCTCTGTCCGACTCGCGCGACCTGCGCCGCGCCGCCCTGCTCCACAAGGTGCCGTATTACACAACCCTGGCGGGCGCCATCGCGGCCGCGCGCGGCATCGGCGGCTACCTCGGCGGGGAACTGGAGGTTCGGGCGTTGCAGGACTATTTTCACTGAACGGCCCCGGCGCGGCATCCTCGCCGGGGCGTTTAAGGCCGGCCGGGATCATCGCAAGTTGACGGCCATTCGCGTCCGGAACATGCTGCCCGCCCTGGAGCCGGCGGCATGCCGCCCCGGACTCGCCGCCCCGAACCTGGCGTGCCCGGGCGCGCCGGCCGGCTCGAGTTCCCCTATCGCGTTGCGGGCGTGAGGCCGAAACGCTCGGTTGAGAGTGATGGATATGGACAGAGTGCCGATGACCGTCGCGGGCTATTCCGCGCTGGAGGCCGAACTGAAGATGCGCCAGCAGGAGGAACGCCCGCGCATCATCCAGGCGATCTCGGAGGCGCGCTCCCACGGCGACCTGTCGGAGAATGCCGAGTACCACGCCGCGAAGGAATCGCAGTCGCTGAACGAGGGTCGGATCGCCGAACTCGAGGACAAGCTGTCGCGCGCGGAGGTGATCGACGTGTCGAAACTGTCCGGCAGCACCGTGAAGTTCGGCGCCACCGTGACGCTGGTCGACGAGGACACGGAAGAGAAGAAGGTGTTTCAGATCGTCGGAGAGAACGAGGCCGACGTGAAGTCCGGCAAGGTGTCGATCACGTCGCCGACCGCCCGGGCCCTCATCGGCAAGAAGACGGGCGACAGCGTCGAGGTCAACACGCCGGGCGGCGGCAAGAGCTACGAACTGCTCAACGTCGCCTTCCGCTGACGGCCCCATCGAGAGACCGACCATGATCGTCCCCATCACCCGCCGCTCCGCGCTCGGCCTGCTGGCCTCGGCGGCGGCCGGCGGCGTCCTGCCGCTCGGCCGCGTGGACCTTGCGGCGGCGCAGATCGGTCCGTCTCCCTTCGCGGCGGGTGCCGCCCTGCCGGCGGGGTTGCGCCTCCGCGGCGTGTCGGTCGATGCCTCGCGGCTGGTCCGGTTGGGCGATGCCGCGGGCGCCGAGGCCGTGACGGTCGTCCTGACGCGCGAACTCGGCGCGGTCTTCGCCGACCTGATGGCGCCGCGGGGCGCCGCGGGCGCGACCCTGGTGGCGCGGATCTCCTCGCTCTACCTCGCCGACTACGTCGGGACGCGCTCCTACAACGGGCGGGACGGCGGCGGGAACAACGACGATCTCGAGGGCGTGGGCATCGTGTCCTGGGGCGGCCGGACGCTCGTCGAGGTGCCGATCCTGTCGGTCCTGGACGCCGGCTACAGCGGCGCCTGGTACCAGCCCGGCATCGACGGGTTGCGCGTCACCTCGATCTGCCACCACTTCGCCTGGTGGCTGCGTCGGGAGATGGGCGTCTGACCGCGATCGAGGTCGCGTCCGACGCTGCCGATGCCGCCCTCGCGGCGCGACGCCTGCCGCCCGGGACCCGAGCCTGGATCCTGAGCGACGGCAAGATCGGCGACGAGGTCCAGTGTTTCGGGATCGCCGAGGAACTGGGCCTCGCGGCCGAGCGCCGCCTCATCGCGCCGCGCGCGCCCTGGTCCTGGATGACACCCTACGGCCCGGTCGATCCCCGCGAGGCGCCGGGCCGGCCGGGCAGCGCCATCGCGCCGCCGTTCCCGGACGTCGTCCTGGCGGCCGGCCGGCGGACCGTCCCCTACCTGCGCGGCGTCAAGCGGGCCTCGGGCGGGCGCGCCTTCACGGTCTTCGTCAAGGACCCCTACACCGGGACCGGGACCGCCGACGTGATCTGGGTCCCCGAGCACGACAGGCTGCGCGGCGACAACGTGGTGGTGACCCTGACGCCCGCCCACCGGCTGCGGCCCGCGGTCCTGGCGGCGGCGCGGGCCGAGCCCGACCCCCGCATCGCGTGCCTGCCGGGTCGCCGCGTCGCCCTGGTGCTGGGCGGCAAGGGGGTGAACCACGACTTCTCGGCGGGTGACATCGCGGCGTTGGCCGCCATCGCGGCCGACATCGCGGGTGGCGGCGCGAGCCTCATGGTGACGCCGTCGCGCCGCACGCCGCCCGAGGCGCTCGCTGCGATCCGGGTGGCCCTCGCGGGGGCGCTCCGGCAGGGGCGCGCCTTCGTCTGGGACGACACGGGGCCGAACCCCTATGCGCAGATCCTGGCCCACGCCGCCGCCATCCTGGTGACGGGCGACAGCGCCAACATGGTGGGCGAGGCCTGCGTCACCGGCGCTCCCGTCCACGTCTATGAGCCATCGGGCGGCCACCCGAAGGTGACGCGCTACCTCGACCGGCTGACGGAAGTCGGCGCGGTGCGCCGCTGGTCGGGCCGCCTGGAGCACTGGACCTACGCGCCGATCGACTCGGCCCCCGTGACGGCGGCCGCGATCGCGGCGCGCTACAGGGCGTTCAAGCGCCTGTGATGGCGGTCACGGCATCGCGAGCCCACGCCGGCGCCCGGCCGCTCGCCTTGCAATGCCGTCCCGCAGACGGCATGCCTGCGCGGTCGAAGCGGGCAGGGGACGGGCGGCGATGGACGTGAGGACGGCGCCTCTCGATGTGGCAGCAGCCGAGATGCAGCTGCCCCGGCGCATGCGGGACCATGCCGGCGAGGTCGACCTCCGGATCACGTCCGATGACGGCATGGAGTCGGACGACGTCCATTACCTGATGGTCGGAGCATCGGCTCTCGAGGCGATCGAGACGGCAGTTCGCCTCGGCGGCAACCCGGACCCGAGCCGGATCCTCGATTTCGGCTCCGGTGCCGGCAGGGTCACGCGCTGGCTGAAGGTCGTCTACCCCAAGGCTCGGCTCTCCTGCTGCGACCTGCGCATTCAGGACGTCGCGTTCTGCCGCGAGGTGTTCGACGCCGACGCCTGGGTGTCCGGCACCGACGTCGAGGCGCTCGACTTCCGTGGTCCTCACGACCTGATC
The DNA here is from genome assembly GCA_965214345.1 of Lichenihabitans sp. Taxonomy (GTDB): domain Bacteria; phylum Pseudomonadota; class Alphaproteobacteria; order Rhizobiales; family Beijerinckiaceae; genus Lichenihabitans. Next base: position 697,590 of record CBDCBJ010000007.1, read on the forward strand.
TGGATGGGCTCCGTCCTCACCCATCTCGACGACGGCGTGTCGCGCCGCCTCGTGGACCGGGCCATGCAGGCGTTGAACCCCGGCGGGCTGCTGGTGGCGACGACGATCGGCCGGGCCGCCCGCGCGATCCAGGACGCGGATCCCGTCTTCCTCGAGGGGGAAGGCTGGCCAGCGGTCAAGCGCGGCTATGACGAGACCGGGTATGGCTACGTCGACTACGACGGCAGTCGAGGCTACGGCCTGTCGCTCTCGAATCCGGCGTGGGTGACGAGCCTCGCCACCCGCCAGTCCGGTCGGCGGCTCGTGATGGTGTCGGAACAGGCCTGGGACGGCGTCCAGGACGTGTTCGCGCTGCAGGCCGAGCCGTCCTTCAAGGCCGATCCGACCGTGCCGGCTCCTCACGAGCGGGAGGCCGATGCGCTCAGGCGCCGGATCGCCGCCCTGGAAGGCTCGATGTCGTGGAGGGTGACGTCGCCGCTGCGGCGCCTATCGCGATCGATCGGGCGCAACGGCTGACGGGGGTCGCGCAATCGCAGCCTACCCGCCACCACGCTCGCCGATCGCGGCGCCGCGCGGTCAGGTGCAGCGCGCCTCTCGTACCAGCCGCCGTCGACGATGATTCGTCGACGGCGGGTCACGCCGCACGAGCGGCGGCGCGCCTCCAAGCTCCCCAGCGGTCGGGACTCTCGACCGTTGGTGTCAATCGGGTTGGCCCAGCGCCCGGTACATCTCGGTCAGCTGCGCGCCCATCGGCAGGCTCAGGTCTTCGCCGCCCGGCAGCCGGTCGACGAACCAGCGCTGGTAGCGCGTGCTGAGCACCCCGTCCCGCGCCATGCGGGCGAAGCTCGCCTGGACCAGCGCGGCGAAGTCGGGGTCGTCGCGGCGGAACGGCAGGGCGTAGGGCTCGAACGACAGGTAGTCGCCGATCACCCTGAACCTGTGTCCCTCGGGCGTCGAGGCGACGAGCCCCGCCAGGAGGACGTCGTCGGACGCCACCGCATCCACGGTGCCGGCTGCCAGCATGGCATAGGCCGAGGGCACGTCGGGCGTCTCGACGACCGTGATGGGCGGGTCGGCCGCGGCGGCGAGGTGCTGGACGACCGCGTCGTTGGTGGTGCCGACGCTGACGGCGATCCTGTGGGCGTCGCGGTAGGAGGCGACCGGCGCCGCCGCCAGCAGCTTGGTCCCGGCGAGGAAGAACACGGGCGAGAAGGCCACCGACTGCGCCCGCTCCGCCGTGGCGGTGGTGGGGCCGCATTCGACGTCGATGCCGCCGCTGCGCACCATCGGCAGCCGTGCGTCCGCCGTCACCGGGACATAGACGATCCGCAAGCCCGTCTGCGAGGCCGGCGCGTCCGGATCGACGAGGTCGCGGCCGAGCGTCGCCGCGACGTCGCCCGCGATGCCGAGGCACAGGTCCACCGCGAAGCCGACCGGCTGGCCGGCCTGGTTCTTGAACGAGAACGGCACCGAGGCGTCGCGCACGCCGATGCGGATCTCGCCGCGCTCGGCGATGGTCTTCAGCGTGCCGGTGAGCAGCGCGTCCTGGGCGGCCGCCGGTGTCGAGGCCGCGGCCGCCAGCGCCGCCAGGGCGACGAAGGCCCGCCTCACGCCACCGCGCCTTCCATGTCGGGGATCATCCCGGCCGACTCGCCGTCGGGCACGAGCTGCCCCTCCCACTTCGCCACCACGGCGGCGGCGAGCGAGTTGCCGATGACGTTGGTGGCCGAGCGGCCCATGTCGAGGAACGTGTCGATGCCGAGGATCAGCAGCAGGCCCTCCTCGGGCAGGCTGAACTGGTTCAGCGTCGCGGCGATCACGACGAGGGAGGCCCGCGGCACGCCCGCCACGCCCTTCGAGGTCAGCATCAGCGTCAGCAGCATGGCGATCTGCGTGCCGAAGGACAGCGGGATGTCGTAGGCCTGGGCGATGAAGACGCTCGCGAAGGTGCAGTACATCATCGTGCCGTCGAGGTTGAACGAATAGCCGAGCGGCAGCACGAAGGACGAGATCTTGCCCGAGATCGGGAATTTGGCGAGCTGTTCCAACATCTTCGGATAGGCGGCCTCCGACGAGGCGGTCGAGAAGGCGAGCAGGAACGGCTCGCGCACCAGCATGACGAGGCGCTTGACGCTCGGCCCGAGGATGCCGAACCCGACCAGCACCAGGATGCCCCAGAGGCAGATGAGGCCGAAGTAGAACTCGCCCATGAACTTCGCGTAGTTCACCAGGATGCCGAAGCCGTTGATGGCGATGGTGGCCGCCATGGCGCAGAAGACCGCGAGCGGCGCCAGGAACATCACATAGCCGGTGACGCGCAGGATGATGTGCGAGAGGCCCTCGATGCCCTCCAGCACCACGTGGGCGCGCGCCCCCATGGCGGCGCAGGCGACGCCGAAGAAGATGGAGAACACGACGATCTGCAGGATCTCGTTCTCCACCATCGGGCGCAGCGCCGAATCGGGGAAGACGTGCTTGACGAAGCCGTCGAACGTCATCGCATGGGCGTCGATGCCCGACGCGATGCCGGTCGCGACCTTGTGGACGCCGGCGCCGGGCTCGAACAGGTTGACCAGGATGAGGCCCAGCGTGAGCGACACGAGCGAGGCCGACACGAACCACAGCATGGCCTTGCCGCCGACGCGGCCCACCGCCCCCGCGTCCGACATGTGGCCGATGCCCACCACGAGGGTCGAGAACACCAGCGGCGCGATGATCATCTTGATCAGCCGCAGGAACACCATCGAGCCGATGGAGATGTAGGAGGCGAAGAGCTTCTGCGACGCCGGATCGGCGAAGGCCGAGTGGATCGTGCCGCCCACCACGATGCCGAGCACCATGGCGATCAGAATGTAGGTCGTCATCCGGCTGGATTTCACGGCGAATCTCCTTGCAATCGCCGGAGTGTGTGCCGCTTCGACCGACCGCGGCAATCGCCGATCGTCGGGATTCGCCGGAATCGTCGTAAAAAAGTCACGAGATCGCCGGGTTGCGACCTCCGATCGTGGCGAGCGCCCGCTCCAGCCGCAGCCATCCGGCCTCGTCGGCCGGAAGGCCGAAGCGCAGCCAGCGCGGTCGATCCTCGAACGGCCTGACCAGGATGCCGGCGCGGGCCAGTGCGGCGAACCAGGCCGCGGCCTCCCCGACGTCGGCGAGGCGGAACAGCGATGTGCCGCCGACGATGGTGGCGCCGTGGCGCCCCAGCAGCGCGTCGAGCCGCCGGGCGTCGCGGGCCAGCCGGGCGCGGGCGTCCTCCGCCCAGGCGTCGTCGTCGAGCGCCTGTCGTCCGATGGCGAGCGCCGGGCCGCTCACCGCCCAGGGGCCGAGGGCGCTTCGGAGCTTCGCGGCCCAACCGGCCTGCGCCACCGCGAAGCCGAGCCGCAGTCCCGCGAGCCCGTAGGCCTTGCCGAAGGAGCGCAGCACCACGGCATCGGCGGGCGGCGCCGGCGCGAGGCTCCAGGGTCGGGGCACGACGTCGGCGAAGGCCTCGTCCACCACCAGGAGCCCGACCCGGCCCGCCACGGCGGCGAGGTCGGCCGGCGCCACGAGCCGCCCGTCGGGGTTGTTGGGGTTGACCACCACGGCGGCGTCGAACCCCGCCAGGGAAGCGACGTCCTCGACCGTCTCGACCGCGGCCCCCGCGGCCCGCCACGCCCGGGCATGGTCGCCATAGGTGAAGCCCAGCACGGCGACCCGCCGCGCCGCGTGGAGATGCGGCAGCCAGCCGATCAGCGCCCCGGTGCCGGGGGCCGCCACGACCCCGTCCGGCGCGGCCCCGTAGGTCCGCGCCGCCGCCGCCTCGAGCGCACGGGAGACACCGGCATCGGGCAGCGCCGTCCAGGCCGCGGTCGGCAGCGCCGGCACCGGATAGGGCAGGGGGTTGATGCCGGTCGACAGGTCGAGCCAGGGTTCCGGCGCCCCCGGGAAGGCGGCGCGGGCGGCGGCGATATCGCCCCCGTGATAGGTGAAGGGGCTCCGGCCCCGGCCTCCCTCGTCCGCCTCCATGACCCTGTCCACCACCGTCCCGCTCTGCTGCGCCGCCCTGGCGATCGAAGCCCTCGCGGGTTATCCCGCCCCGCTCTACCGCGCCATCGGCCATCCCGTCACCTGGATGGGGGCCGGGGTGGCGGCCCTCGACCGCTGGCTGAACCGCGCGTCCTCCAGCGCGGCGCGGCGGCGGGCGGCGGGCGTCCTCGCCGCGACGCTGCTGCTCGCCGCCACGGCGCTGGCGACGGTGCCGCTCGACGCCGCCCTGTCGGGGAGCTGGCCCGGCCTCGCCGTCCTGGCGGTCCTCGGCGCGAGCCTGCCGGCGCAGCGCAGCCTCCACGACCACGTGCGCGACGTGGCTTTGGCGCTCGACCGCGAGGGCCTCGAGGCGGGGCGCCGCGCCGTCGGCCTGATCGTCGGGCGCAACACGGCGGTCCTCGACGCCGCCGGGGTGGCGCGGGCCGCCATCGAGAGCCTGGCCGAGAACTTCTCGGACGGCATCGTGGCGCCGGCCGTCTACATGGCGCTCGGCGGGCTCGCCGGCGGTGCGCTGTACAAGGCCGCCAACACGGCCGACAGCATGATCGGCCACCGCACCCCCCGCCACGCCGCCTTCGGCTGGGCGGCGGCGCGCTTCGACGATCTGGTCAACCTGCCGGCGTCCCGGCTGGCGGCGCTGTGGATCGTGCTGGCGGCTCCGCTCGCGGGGGCGTCGGCGGGCGCCGCGTGGCGCGCGGTCCGGCGCGATGCCGGGCGCCACAGGTCGCCCAACGCTGGCTGGCCCGAAGCCGCGGTGGCCGGCGCGCTGGGGCTCAAGCTCGCCGGCCCGCGCGTCTACGGGGCCGAGACGGTCGACGACGCCTTCATGGGCGACGGGCGCCGCGACGCCGGCCCGGACGACCTGTGGCGCGCGCTGCGCCTCTACCGCATCGCCTGCGCGGTGCAGTTCACCGCCCTGGCGGCGCTGGCCGCCGCGGTCCTGGTCTCGTGATCGCGCCGCGTCAGGCGCGGGCGAAGACGATCGGCTGGGCGCCCTGCCAGAGCGTCATCCTGCCGAGGGCGGCGAGGTTCTCCCGGCCGGACGTCACCGTGATGAAATGGTTGCCGGCGAGCTGGCCCATCTTGCAGGCGAACTGCACCCCGCCATAGGCCAGCAGGATCTCGGTCTCGCTGATGCCGCCCGGGTAGAGGATGATCTGCCCCGGGGCCGGATAGCTCGTGTGGTTCTCGTAGCCGACGGCGAAGTCCATGTCGCCGAGCGGGATCCACACGCCCTCGCCGCTCCAGCGCACGTGCACCACCTGGCTCTCGAAGGGCAGGCGCGCCAGGAAGGACGCGCAGGTCTTGGGCGCCAGCGCCTCTTCGAGCAGCGCGTCGAAGGTGAACGGGCCGGCGGTGATCTTCAGCTGCGTCATCGTGGTCCCGTCGCTGGCGGCCTCGGCCGCGTCGTTCCCGCATAGAGCACGGACGATGCTTGGCGTCAGCCCGTCCGCGCCATCTCGGCCTTCGGCGGGGCACCCGCCGCCGCCGGGGTGGGACCCCGGACGGTGGCGACGAGCCCGCCGCCGGCGCGGTTGCGCAGGCTCAGCGACAGGTCGTGGCGGCGCGCGATGGCGCGGCAGATGGCGAGGCCGAGCCCGGTGCCCTCCGCCACGAGGCCCGGTGCGCGGAAGAAACGGTCGAAGACGCGCGGCAGCAGGTCCTCGGGGATGCCGCAGCCCGTGTCGGCCACCTCCACCACGACGGCGCCCGCGTCGATGCGCACGCCGACGTCGACGACGCCGCCCGCGGGCGTGTAGCGCACGGCGTTCTCCATGAGGTTCGAGACGAGCAGGTGGAAGTCCCGCTCGACGCCGCGCAGCGTCGCCGGCTCGGAGCAGACGAGGCCGAAGTCGACCTCCTTGCTCTCCGCCAGCGTGACGAAATCCGCCATGCATCCGACGACCAGCGCCGCCACGTCGACGTCCCGGCTCTCGACCGAGCGGTCGCCCGACTCGTAGCGCGCCATGCGCAGCAGTTGATCGACCAGCGCGGAGGCGCGCCCGGCGCCCCGCGCCAGCTCCGGCAGCGCCGCGTCGAGCTCGGCCCGGCCGGCCCGGTCGGACTGCAGGAGGTCGATCTGCAGCCGCAGGGCCGTCAGCGGCGTGCGGAGTTCGTGGGCGGCGTCCGACAGGAACTGCTTCTGCTGGTCGAGGCTCAGCCGCCAGCGCCCGATCAGCGCGTTCATCGCCCCGACGAGCGTCGCGAACTCCGCCGGGACGCCGTCGAGGGCGATGGGCCTCTGGCTCTCGACGCCGCGCGCCGCCACTGTGCCGGCGAGGCGCGCCAGGCTGTTCAGCATCTGGCCGAGGCCCCAGCCCACCACGATCCAGCTGAGCGGGATCGCCAGCAGGATGGGCAGCGAGGCCTCGAGCGCCGCCGTGCGGGCCAGGCTCTCGCGCGGGCTGACCCGCTGGGACACCTGCACGGCGTTGGGCCCCACCGGTGTGAGATAGGTCCGCCAACGCTCGGTGCCGAGGCTCGCGTCCCCGTAGCCCGGTTCCGACGGGGGCGGGATCGCCAGGGTCGGATCCGACGTGTAGATCAGGGTGCCCGACGGGTCCCTGACGGCGATCAGCACCTCGCGATTGCCGTTGTACACGTGTCCGCGCGGCGACCGCGCCGACAGGCCGGGACCGGCATAGAAGGCGACGAGGCGAAGCTCCTCGTCGAGCAGCTTGTCGGCGTCGTCGATGTCGATCTCGTAGGCGATGGCGGCGGCGGCGAGGCTGATCAGCGTCAGCACCAGCGTCATCCAGGTGAGCGCGGCGCGGCGGACCGAGGGGGCGCCGCGCGGCAGCTCAGCCACGGTGGGCCGGGCCGGGCGTCATCCCCGGACCACCATCCAGCCGGCGCCCCGCACGTTGTGGATGATGTCCTTGTCGAAGCGCTTGCGCAGCGAGTGGATCAGGACGTCGAGGGCGTTGCTCTCCACCTCCTCGCCCCAGCCGTAGAGCCGCTCCTCGAGCTGCGCCCGTGACAGGATGATGCCGGGCCGCTCCAGCAGCGCCCGCATCAGGGCGAACTCCCGCGCCGAGAGCACGCGGCTCTGGTCGCGATAGGTGAGTTCGTGTGTGGCGAGGTCGAGCGTCGTGGAGGCGGTCTGCAGCATCGAGCGGGCGATGCCGGAGCGGCGGCGCAGCACGGCGCGCATGCGGGCCACGAGCTCGCGCATGTCGAAGGGCTTGACCATGTAGTCGTCGGCCCCGAGGTCGAGGCCGGAGATGCGGTCGTCGATGTCGTCGCGCGCCGTGATCACCAGGATCGGCGCCTTGTTGCCGGCCTGGCGGGTGGCGCGCAGCACGTCGACGCCGTTCTTGTCCGGCAGGTTGAGGTCGAGCAGGACGGCCGAGTAATCGTTGGTGGTGAGCGCCTCCTCGCCCTCGACGCCGCTGCGCGTCCAGTCGACCACCATGCTCTCGTTCTGCAGCGCCTGTTTCAGGCTCTTGCCGATCATGAGGTCGTCTTCGATGAGGAGCACCCGCATGCGACCGGTCCGGCTGGAGGATGACGTCCCGCCGTTGAACCGCTCCGGGGTTTGGGCGTCAAGGGTGGGGCTGCGGCGACTGGCTGATCTAAGCCCGCAGAGCTGCAGCGGCGGCCGGCGGCGGCTGCCGCCCGTCCGGCGACACGGAAGGTGCATAGCGATCGAACTGCATGGTGAAGCTCGCGCGTCCCGCGCTGAAAGATCGGAGCTGGTTCACGTAGCCGACCATATTAGCCAACGGCACGGTGGCTTCGATGACGACAGCATCGGCGCGCGTCGACCGGCGCCGGATCTGCCCGCGTCGCGAATTCAGATCGCCGATGCACGATCCGGCGAATCTCTCCGGCGTCACCAGTTCGACGATCATGATGGGCTCGAGCAGGACGGACCCTTGCGACAGAGCCTCGCGGCATGCCCTGCGAGCTGCGGTCTCGAAGGCCAGGATCGATGAGTCGAGGTCGTGGTAGGCGCCATCGACGAGCGTCACCTTGGTGTCGAGGAGCGGGAAGCCGGCGAGAACGCCGCATCGCATGACGCCGGAGACGCCCTCCTCGACGCCGGGGATGAACCTTTCCGGCACCGCATCGTCGACGATCTCCGTCTCGAACGTGTTGCCGCGGCCGGCCTCGTTCGGCTCGACGACCAGGGTCACCCGGGCGAAATGGCCTTCGCCGCCGGTCCGCTGCTTGTGCGTATGGTTCTGCTCGATCCGGCGGGTCACCGTCTCGCGATAGGCGACCTGCGGAGCGCCGACTTCGACATCGATCCCGTGGTCGCGCCTGAGCCGGTCGACTTTGGCCTCGAGATGAGTCTCGCCGATGCCGCCGAGCATGGTTTGACCCGAGTCCGGGTCGGTCACCACGCGGAGGGACGGATCCTCGGCGACGAGCGTCGAGAGCGCGATGCCGAGCCTTTCGCGGTCGGCACCGGACTTCGGACCGATCGCGACTTCCATCAAAGGCCAGGGGGTCAGCAGAACCGCTTCCATGAAAGCGATCTTGCCAGGGGTCCTCGCATCCCGCAACGGGGCGAACTCGGGGCGGGACGCTATGCGGAAGCAACCGCCCTCCCTATCCTGGCGCGCCACGAAGGAGACCTCATGCCGACCCTCACCGGCCTCTCGGCCTTCCCGATCACCCCGATGAACGCCGACGGCGTCGTCGACCTCGCCGCCCTGCGCCGGCTGCTCCGGCCCCTCGTGGCGGCGGGCGTCGATTCGATCGGCCTGCTGGGCAGCACCGGCAGCTATCCCTACCTGTCGCGCGCCGAGCGACGGCGGGCGCTCGAGGCCGCGCTCGACGAGGCGGCCGGCCGCGTGCCGATCCTCGTCGGCGTCGGGGCGCTGCGGACCGACGAGGCCGCAAGGCTCGCCGAGGACGCGCGGGCGGCCGGCGCCGCCGCGGGGCTGCTGGCGCCCGTCTCCTACACGCCGCTGCTCGATGAGGAGGTCTTCGCGCATGTCCGGACCGTGGCGGAGGCCTCCGGCCTGCCGCTCTGCCTCTACGACAATCCCGGGACGACCCACTTCAGCTTCTCGCCGTCGCTGATCGGACGCCTGAGCCGCCTCCACGGCGTCGTGGCGGCGAAGAGCCCGGCCCCACCCGCCGCGCAGGTCGCCGCGCATGTGGCAGAGCTCCGGGCCGCCGTGCCGACGGGCTTCCCGCTCGGCTTCAGCGTCGATTGGCACGCCGCCGAGGCCGTGCTGGCGGGCGGCGACGGCTGGTACAGCGTCGCGGCCGGCCTCTTCCCGGCGCCGTGCCTGGCGATCCTGCGCGCCGCGCAACGCGGCGACGCCGAGGAGGCGCGGCGCCGCGACGCCGCGATGCAGCCGCTGTGGGACCTGTTCAGGAGGCACACCAGCCTGCGCGTCGTCTATGCGGCGGCCGACATCCTCGGTCTCTGCCGCGCGGAGCCGCCCCGCCCGATCCTGCCGCTGTCGGCGGAGGCACGCGGCGAGGTCGCGGCCGTGGTGCGGCGGTTGCCGGACCGCTGATCAGACGGCCGAAATGTCAGTCGGGCTGATCTAAGCGGTGGGATTGCCGCCGTCAGCGGCGATGAAGCTCAGTCCGATGTCGATGAGCAGCCTCGTGGCGGCGGTTCGCTTCACCACACCCCTCTACTATCTGGAATTTCCGTGGACAATCCGTTCAATCCGTATGATATAGGCAATCGCGTCGAGAGGAGTGCGGCCGATGTCTATGTCCCTCGTCCGAGAAGACCGGATTGGCGACCTCGATCGAGTCCAGGTACAGACCGCGTTGCGTGCTCAAAATCCGCAGATCGGCGCCGAAGAGGTCGAAGAGCTGGTCAAGATACTTTCCCTCATGTTTGAGGTCGTGACTGAGCTGCCAAAAGCTGAGCGCGAGAAGATCGCGCGGGATCAGTCGCAATTCCGCATCGCGCTCGGGGAGGCTTTAGACCGGATCCCGATCGGGGAGGTGGAAGAAGTTGAACCGACGCGCGGCCGCGGGCTGGGCAAGATCCTGGATTTGGAGGAAGGTCGTCAGAGGCTCGCCCGCTATGCTACTTTCACGAAGCTGGAGGACTGGGCGGGCGAGGTCGCCGGCGCCAGTCGGATCGAGCAACTCCTCGGCATCAAACGGTCGACGCTCGGCAGCTGGTACCAGCAAGGCGCCATCGTCGGTCTGCTTCGCGGACGGCGGAAGCTGGCCTACCCGGTCGATCAGTTCATGGATGCTCGCCCTTTGGAGGGCCTCGACCAATTGCTGACGTTGGCGCCCGATGCCCGGTCGGCGTGGCTGTGGGCCCGTCAGCCCCACGGCGCATTGGACGGGCGGACGCCGCTGCAACTCCTGCGCGGAGGAGGCAAGTCCCAGGTGATTGCAGTCGCCAAGCAGGATTTTGCATGAAAGCAAAATAGTCTCGGGACATGACACTCGACATCGCCGTCCTGACGAGGCTCACCCGTCGGGTGCTTCCCGAGGCTTATCTTCGTTGCACGCCCCTGGTGCATCGCGCTACGCCGATCGGGATGGGTTACGGCAACACTCGCTTCGCCAGCCCGACCGACAGCTTCAAGCTGATCTACATCGCCGAAGATCTTGCGACGGCCGTCGCGGAGACGGTCATCCGAGACCGCTTCGAGGGCGCGACGACCCGTCAGGTCATGCCTTCTGATATCGTGACGTGGGGAGTATGCGAGGTCGGTGCGGTCCAGTATCTCCGCGTTCTCGACTTGCGTGGCGACGGGTGCTTCAAGCTCGGTATTTCGACCGATATAGTCGGTGCCAAGGCGCACAACGAGGCGCGCGCATTCAGTCAGCACCTCTACAACACGACGGATCTCGACGGGATCATGTACCACTCGCGGCTTCGCCATAAGAACTGCTTGGCGGTCTACGACCGGGCCTGCCCAGCCAAGCTGCGCGCGAGCGATGTGGTGGATCTGGTGGCGCTCTCCGATCTGGTGCCCGCGCTGAGCAAGCTGCGGATCGAACTGATCGCTTGAGAGCAAGAACATGACCTCTGCCGCAGGGGGCGCTGCATCAGGATCGACGATCGTAAAGCGTTCAAACGTCTGCTTCGCGGAATGCGACTCGTCCGTCCGAAGGACGGGTTGACGCTTTGCAGAACGTCTGGTTGCAGGCCAGGAATCAAATTCCGCAAACCACCCACGCGGGAGACTGAAGATCGATCCACCGACAGTGATCGGGTCGGCTTGACGGCCCAACCCGCAAAATCCTATAAACAGAACGTAACGTTCGGAAGAGCGAACGGATTGGGACGAGACCGTGGCGACACGCGCAGCCAGAACCATGCCGAGCCACGAGGCCGCCACGCCCACGAGCCGCGTGGTGACGTTTCCGGCCGACCAAACGCTGGCGCTCGACGCCGGCGGCGCGCTGGGCGGCCTGACGGTGGCGTACCAGACCTACGGGACGCTCGATGCCGGGAAGACCAACGCGGTCCTGGTCTGCCACGCCCTGACGGGCGACCAGCACGTCGCCAACGTCCACCCCGTCACCGGCAAGCCCGGATGGTGGAGCGCCATGGTGGGCCCCGGCCGGCCCATCGACACGGAGCGCTTCTTCGTCATCTGCTCGAACGTGGTCGGCGGCTGCCTCGGCACCACCGGCCCGGCCTCGATCGACCCCGCGACCGGGCGGGTCTACGGGCTCGACCTGCCGGTCATCACCATCCGCGACATGGTGCGGGCCCAGGCCATGCTGGTCGACCACCTCGGCATCGACACGCTGTTCTGCGTCATCGGCGGCTCGATGGGCGGCATGCAGGTGCTGCAATGGGCGGCGTCCTACCCGGAGCGTGTCTTCGCCGCCATGCCGATCGCCACCGGGGCACGCCATTCCTCGCAGAACATCGCCTTCCACGAGGTCGGCCGCCAAGCCGTGATGGCCGACCCCGATTGGCGCGGCGGCCGCTACATCGACGCCGGCACGCGGCCCGAGAAGGGCCTCGGCGTGGCCCGTATGGCGGCCCACGTGACCTACTTGAGCGACCAGGCGCTGCACGCCAAGTTCGGCCGCAAGCTGCAGGACCGCGCCGCCCCCACCTTCGCGTTCGACGCCGACTTCCAGGTGGAGAGCTACCTGCGCCACCAGGGGCGCAGCTTCGTCGAGCGGTTCGACGCCAATTCCTACCTCTACATGACCCGCGCCATGGACTATTTCGATCTCGCGGCGGACACCGACGGGCAGCTGGCCCGCGCCTTCCGGGGCACGCGGACGCGGTTCTGCGTCGCGTCCTTCACCAGCGACTGGCTGTTCCCGACGTCCGAGTCCCGCGCCATCGTCCACGCCCTCAACGCCGGCGGCGCCTCCGTGTCGTTCGTCGAGATCGAGACCGACAAGGGCCACGATGCGTTCCTGCTCGACGTGCCGGACTTCATCACGACGTCGCGCGGCTTCATCGCGGCGGCGGCGCGGGCGAGGGAACTGGCGACGCCGTGAGCCCGCCGCCCCGCCTGTCGGGCCTCGACCCCGACGCCACGCGCCGCCCGATCCGCCGCGAGGACGCCCGCAACGACCACCAACTCGTCGCCGAGATGGTGGACCACGGCGCGCGTGTGCTCGACCTCGGCTGCGGCGACGGCGCCCTGCTCAACCTCCTCGCCGACACCCGAGGGGTGGACGCGCGGGGCCTGGAGCTGTCGCAGGGCGGCGTCAACCTCTGCGTGGCGCGGGGCCTCTCGGTCATCCAGGGCGACGCCGACACCGACCTCGCCACCTATCCCGACGACGCCTTCGACTACGTCATCCTGTCCCAGACGCTCCAGGCGGTGCGCCGGCCCAAGGTCGTGCTCGAGAACATGCTGCGCATCGGGCGGCGCGCCATCGTGTCCTTCCCCAACTTCGCCCATTGGCGGGTGCGGCTCGAGTTGGGCCTCCGAGGCCGGATGCCCGTGACGGAGACGCTGCCGATCCCGTGGCACGAGACGCCCAACATCCACTTCTGCTCGATCCGCGACTTCCTCGACCTGTCGGCCGAGATCGGCGCCGCGATCGAGCGCGGCATCGTCCTCGACCGCCGGGGCCGGGTGATGCGGGCCGGTGCGGCCGGGCGGTGGAACCTGTTCGGCGAACAGGCGGTGTTCCTGCTCAGGCGGTGAGGGTACGAACCCCTCGGGGGCAGCTGAGGTACACTTAGATTAATGGGGCGGGACAGGACGGCTGCCAATCCACGTTGTCGGCAGCGCGCCTGCGACCGACGCCCGGGGAGCGGTGGCACACCCCGTTCGCTGGCCGCGAAGTGACAGCCTCTTCCACGATATCAGAGCGATGAAGAGGCTATCTGGTGGTTGAAAATCACATCCTGCCAGATCAGGCGTCTTCCCGGCTCTGGACGAACGAGAGCTCTCTCTGCCGTACCTCCTCGATCATACCGAGAAGCTTCTCCTTGATGCCGGTCTGCGCAAACGCTCCGGGAGCCGTCTGTCCCGCCATCCACCGGGTCACCGTCGACCATGCGCAAGACAATTCTCGGCACAGGTCATCCTTTCCCAACCCTGCCTCACGCGCCTTGCCGACAAGGAGTGCCCATTCGCTGTGCTCATTCAGCCCTCTGATCAGCTCGATGTAGGCACCGAGCATCTGCGCGCGTGCCTTGTGAATCGTCTGCTCTTGGGCCATGAAATCGGCGGCCATGAAATCGGCCCGGATCGAGAGTGTCATATTTCTTCGTCCTCCGTCAGGCGCGACCGTAGTCTACAATCTAGCAGGCTCCATTGCACGATGCAACGATTGATGCACGGGCCAGCTCCCTCTGCCCAACCGAGCTGCTGGGGGCGGTGTTGAACGTGGACCTTCGCCAAGCCGAGCCATCGGAACTCCCGCGGTTCAGGACCTTCTATCTGAGCAACAGGTCACCTGCGCTGCCGGTGCCGTCCGTCAAGACGCTCGGGGAAGCGATGAGCGAAGGCCGACTGCTGGTGATCGAGCCTGACCGGGGATCACCCATTCTCGCCGCCGCCGCCATCTTCGGCTTCTCGCCTCTGGGATGGAAAACCTATGTAGGCGAGCTTGCCGGCACCTGTGTCACTGGAGCGCTGAACGGCTACAGGCCACTGGGCGTCTAGCGCATCCTCTTGGCTGCCCGCGTGCTCGGCCACGTCGCGCTCAACAGTCAGGTCGATCTGGATGCTTCGTCGACGCTGATCATCGTGGTCAAGGCGGACAATCAGCGGAGCATCGGCAACGTCCTTGCTGCCGGTTTCCTTCATCTCGCCCACCGTCCGGACTGGATGGTCTACGACGAGCATGACTGGCACGGCTCGCCGGTCGGCACCGACTGGCTCTACTTCGTCGCTACGGACCAGACAGCCCGACAGGCCTACGCCGATCTCGACAGCGTCGGCGCGTTCACTGGCATAATCCGCCTCTCCCGCGTGAGTTGGTCCACCCTGCAGACAGAAAGTCTGAACATTCGATGCCATCTCGGGGAACTACGGGTGGCCCAGCGCGACCTTGCCACCGTCTATGCCGGCGCGCCAGCCGGGCTCAGCCCACCTCCGCCGGAGCTGTTACGCTGACATTTCGGGCAGAGACTTGGAGATGCTCCAGCCCTGAAACGGTACACATGGCCTATACTCCAGAGTGCTAATGTATATCGTTCATGACCATTGGCGGCGGGCGGCGCCGTTGGATTTCTTCCTTGATGGTTTCGTAACCAACCGCCGATGGATACGATATAATCACATTAAAAAATATATATAATAATGACAGTAAATTATATTTTAGACCAATATAAGGCATTAAAATTTTGATAAACGGGATGTAATGGTTGATCCAACTCACCCCATATTTCATCAGCAAGAGCGCGACACAGTTTATTCCGGCCAGCTTCAGCGAACACGCGCTGATTGCCAGTAATTGCTCACGGGGTCGACATGCCGTTCAAGCTGGCAGGCTGATCGTCTCGCCTTTCAGCGTGAGGCGGATGGCGTCGATGGCGCGGACGGCGCGTCGTCGTGCGGTCTCGATGACGGACCTGGTGTCGGCGTAGAGATGAGCGCCCCACTCCTGGCGAAAGCCGTTGGTGATCTTGCGGTAGACCGCGCAGGGTCGCAGCGCGCGCTCCGACCCGTTGTTCGTGGCCTCCAGATCCCGGTTCTGGACGAAGACGAAGAGCTGGGCTCGGACCTTGAGGATCATGCGTTTGAGCTTGATCCCGGCGGGATGGGTAGGATCGAGCGCCATGATGCGGTCGAGGCGACGCTCCAGGTCGGCCTCGTAGGTTTTCAGGGTTGCGGTCTTGAGGTCTGCCCGCCGCCGCCCGATCGCGCAGGCCCGTTCGAGCAGGTCTTTCAGGCTGGGGCCCAGCACCGCGTCGCCGGCCTCGACGGCGTACTGGACGTCGCGGATCAGGTGCGCCAGGCAGACCTGATGCTCCTTCCTGGCCCATCCCGCCTGAGCGCCGAGGCGGTCCGAGGTCCAGAAGTCGGGGCGGTGATCGCCGAGGAAGGCCTCCACCACCGCCTTGGAGCGATGGGCGTCGGCGACGAAGACGGCGCTGTCGCCGTGATGGAACACCCACAGCCACCAGTTGGCGCGGCCGACCCGCACGCCGGTCTCGTCGGACGCGATCGCGGTGCCGGCGAGCAGGCGCGCCTTGATGAGCGACACCGCGGCCTTGAACGGCGCGGCGCCCGCCGACAGCATGTTGACGAGCGCGCCCTCGCTGATCGTCAGGCCGAACAGGTCGAGGAGCGCGTCGCGCAACCGCCCCAGCGGGATGCCCTGCACCGCGCGCAGATAGATCACGAAGGCGCGGATGTTGGCGCCGAACGGCGAGCCCGGTTCCAGACCTGCGGGCGCCTGCGCCTTGAAGCGCCTGGCGCAGCACGGGCATATGCCGCCATGCAGCGACACGCGCGTCACGTCGGGCTCGATCGTCGGGATCTCCACCCGGTCGTAGGTCTCGCAGGGGCTCTGCTCCGCCCCCGACACGTCGGCCCCGCAGGCCTGGCACGACAGTGCCAGCACGTCGTGGTGGCGGGTGGGGTTGGGATGCAGCAGGCGATGGGCGCCGGAGTGCGGCTTGCCCTTGCGCTTCGGAACCGAGGCCAGCGACGGCTTCTGCCCCTTCGACGGCGGCAGGCTCGAGTTGTCCGGCGTCTTCGTCGGCAGGCCGAGCTTGGCCTCCAACTCCGCGACACGCGCCGCCAAACGCGCGTTCTCGGCCATCAAGGCGGCATTCTGCGCCACCAGCACCTCGATCCGCTCCAACAGAGCGGCGATCAGGGCATCCTTGTCGGTGGGGGCGGCGGGCGTGTTCACGCCACCCTTGATTCACGTCCCAAGGCTGGAGTCGACCGAAAAATCCGACCTCTCCCGCCCGCCCGAACCCGCGTACCTGCCCAGGGGACCTGAGCAATTACGATTGCCACGGTACGACTATTCAATTTAAATTTTAGCTGTTCAGCCTGTCTTTTGAGTTTGAATGTCGAGACGCGCAGGTCTGGATTCGCCATGTAGATCATGCACATATCAAACACTTCCATCTCCACGCTTTAAAAACCTAATAATAAAAATGACATATGGAATTAATCCGTCAACAAAAATATTTTTGAAATATCGAATTGACACTTGCTTATTCAGTATTGCGGTAGAACCCCGATTTTTTATTGAGACTGCGCATCTCACCCCAGGTGCTTCTCGATGTCCCCCAGGATCACGAGGTGCTCCTGGATGCGACCCTTCGCCAGCTTGGCGATGGCGGTCTCGGCTTCGTCGTCGGCGACGCCGAGGTAGGCGTCCTGGATGGCGAGCAGCTTCCTGTGGCCCGCGATCTCGGCCTCCACGTAGGCCTTCTCGAACTCCGGCCCCGCCGCCATGTCGCGGAACCGCGCCATCGCCGCCCGGCCGTCGTCGTCGAGGTTCGACTCGATCTCGGCGTCGGTCGGCGCCGTCACGGTCCCGGCCGGCTTCGCGGCGGGCGTCAAGCGACCACGGAGCACGTCGGCGATCCCGTCCTGCTCGGCCGCTTCGAAGTCGGCGAACTGCCGGCCCATCGGATGCCGGAGCTTCTTCTGGGCGATGCGGCTGATCATCAGCGACAGCGACCCCGCCGCCATCGTGTCCTTGATGTGGGCCTTGGCGGCGTCGGACAGGCCGGCGGCCGGCGCGCCGGCCTTCATCGCCGGGACCGGCGAGGCGGCGGGGGCCGTGCTCGACTGGGCGAGGGCGGCGCCCGCCAGGGTGACTCCCGCGGTGCCGGTCAGCAGGCCGGCCAGAAGCACGCGACGTTCCATGGTGTCCCTCCTCGAAGTGGGCCGCCCGCCGTGCGGCCGTGGGCGCCCCGCGCCATCGAAACGGCTCGCGCCGGGTCGTGGTTGCGTCAGGCGGCCGACGCTTGCGGTGCCGCATTGACCCCGGACCGGCCAGGCGCCACGTTCGGGAGGCGGCAGGACATCGGGAGGCCATCCTTGGACATCGCGGCGGCAACACGCGGAGCACCCGGAGCCCGGCTTCCGAAGGGCGAGATCCGGGTCGGGCTCTTCGTGACCTGCCTCGTCGACCTGTTCCGGCCCTCGGTGGGCTTCGCGGCCGTGAAGCTCCTGCAGGAGGCGGGCTGCGTGGTCGACGTGCCGAGCCAGACCTGCTGCGGCCAGCCGGCCTACAATTCCGGCGACCGCGCCACGTCGGCGACCATCGCCGCCCAGGTCATCGACGCCTTCGCGCGATACACCTACGTGGTGGCGCCGTCGGGCTCCTGCGCCGGGATGATCAAGCTGCACTATCCCGAACTCTTCGCCGACGACCCCAACATGCTGGTGAAGGCGCAGGAGCTCGCGGCCCGCACCCACGAACTCGTCTCGTTCCTCGTCGACGTGTTGGGGGTGAGGCGCGTCGAGGCGGCCTTCGACGGACCCGTGACCTATCACGACGGCTGCTCGGGCCTGCGCGAACTCGGCGTGCGCGAGCAGCCCCGCCGCCTGCTCGGCACCGTGCGGGGGCTCGACCTCGTGGAATCCAAGGACACCGACACCTGCTGCGGCTTCGGCGGCACCTTCGCGGTAAAATACGGCGAGCTGTCGAACGCCATCGTGGAGCGCAAGGCCGCGAGCGTCGTGGAGAGCGGCGCCCGCACGCTGGTGGCGGGCGATCTCGGCTGCCTCCTCAACATCGCCGGCAAGCTCAGCCGCATGGGGTCGGACATGGAGGTGCGCCACGTGGCCGAGATCCTCGCCGACATGACCGA
Organism: Lichenihabitans sp.; assembly: GCA_965214345.1. Classification (GTDB taxonomy): domain Bacteria; phylum Pseudomonadota; class Alphaproteobacteria; order Rhizobiales; family Beijerinckiaceae; genus Lichenihabitans. The sequence goes on from CBDCBJ010000007.1 coordinate 715,780, forward strand.
GGCGGCGCCGATCGGCGCCCCCGCGACGCTCAAGGATTGATCGGGCCTCGCGCCCGGAGGACGCCATGACGATCCATCCCACCTCGCCTCAGTTCAAGGACAACGCCCACCGGGCGCTCGAGGACCGCGACCTGCAGAAGGCGCTGGGCCACGTCCGCCACACCTTCATCGCCAAGCGCGCCGCCGCCGCGGCGGCGCTGCCCGAGTTCGAGGCGCTGCGCGACTCGGCGCGGGACATCAAGGACCATACGCTGAAGCACCTCGACCTCTACATCGAGGCCTGGGAGGCGAAGGTCACGGCCGCGGGCGGCCACGTGCATTTCGCGCGGGACGCCGAGGAGGCCCGCCAGGCCGTGCTCGCCATCTGCCGCCGCGTCGGCGCCCGCACCGTCACCAAGGGCAAGTCGATGATCTCGGAGGAGATCGGCCTCAACCAGGCGATCGAGGCCGCAGGCCTCGTGCCGGTCGAGACCGACCTCGGCGAATACATCGTGCAGATCCGCGGCGAGGTGCCGAGCCACATCATCGCGCCGGCGGTCCACCTCACCCGCGACCAGGTCGAGGCCGACTTCCGCCGCCACCACACCCACCTCGACGCGGCGCGCGACATCTCCTCCCACCACGGCCTGCAGGCCGAGGCCCGCGGCGTGCTGCGCGAGCGGTTCCTCGCCGCCGACGTCGGCATCACGGGGGCCAACTTCCTCATCGCCGAGACCGGCACGTCGATCATCGTCACCAACGAGGGCAACGGCGACCTCACCCAGCTCCTGCCGCGCGTGCACGTCGTGCTCGCCTCCATCGAGAAGCTCGTGCCGACGCTCGAGGACGCGGGGCAGCTGCTGCGCGTGCTGGCGCGCTCCGCCACCGGCCAGGAGATGTCGGTCTATACGACGCTGTCGACCGGCCCGCGCCGCGCCGACGACCCGGACGGGCCGGACGAGTACCACGTGGTGCTGATCGACAACGGGCGCTCCTCCATGCTCGGCACGAGCTTCGAGGAGATGCTGCGCTGCATCCGATGCGGCGCCTGCATGAACCACTGTCCCGTCTACCACTCGGTCGGCGGCCACGCCTACGGCTGGATCTACCCCGGGCCGATGGGGGCGGTGCTCACCCCGGCGCTGATCGGCGTCGACACGGCCGGCCACCTGCCGAACGCTTCGACGTTCTGCGGCCGCTGCGAGGACGTCTGCCCGGTCCGTATCCCCCTGCCGAAGCTGATGCGCCACTGGCGCGAGCGCGAGTTCGAGCGCCACCTCCAGCCCGCCGCGGTGCGGAGCGGGCTGCGGCTCTGGGGCTGGTTCGCCACGCGGCCGCGCCTCTACCACTGCGCGACGGGCCTCGCGATGCGGGCGCTGCACCTCGCCGGCGGCGACAGGGGACGGTTCGCCTCCCTGCCGCTCGCCGGGGGTTGGACGGACCACCGCGACATGCCGGCCCCCCAGGGTGCCACCTTCCAGAGCCAGTGGAGGAGCCGACGCGGCGGACGCAAGGGGGCCGCATGAGCGGGGCCCCGGGGGCGACCTCGCGCGACACCGTGATGGGCACGATCCGCCGCGCCCTCGGCGTGAGCGGCGCGGAGGCGACGCGCCGCGATGCGGTCGCGGCGCGGATCGCGGCGGCGCGGCCCGGGATCGTACCGGCGCGCGGGCAGCTGCCCGAGGCCGAGCGGCTCAGGCTCTTCTGCGACAAGGCGGAGGCTGCCGCCGCTTCGGTGGCGCGCGTCGCCGGCGCGGACGCGGTGCCGGGGGAGGTCGCGCGCTTCCTGCGCGACAACAACCTGCCCGCCACGCTCCGCCTCGGCGGAGATCCGGCCTGGGCGGCGATGCCCTGGAGTGCCACGGCGCTCGACGTGTCGCGCGGCCCCTCGGACGGCTCGGACGTCAACGGCCTGAGCCACGCCTTCGGGGCGGTCGCCGAGACCGGCACGCTGGCGCTGGTCTCCGGGCAGGACAACCCGACGACGCTCAACTTCCTGCCCGACAACCACATCGTGGTGGTGGCGGCGCGGGACGTGGCGAGCGATTACGAGGCCGTGCTGGCCCGTCTGCGCGAGCGCTATGGGCGGGGTACGATGCCCCGCACGGTGAACTTCGTCACGGGGCCGTCCCGCTCGGCCGACATCGAGCAGCAGCTCATCCTGGGCGCCCACGGCCCACGGCGGCTGCACATCGTGCTGGTGGAAGGCTGAATCGCGCGGCCGATCGCGAACGGATTGCCCCTTCGCGCGTTCACGGCTGAGCTGACGCTGTCGCGGGCGTGGCCGACCCACGTCGGCGCGGCGGCTTTCGAGCGAGGAGAACGGGCATGAGACTGACGCTTTCTGCCGGCATCGCGGCCATCGCGCTCCTCGCCGCATCACCCGCCGTCGCCTGTGGCACCGGCAAGGTCCTGTTCTCCGACGACTTCAAGCAGGTCGACGCCTCCTGGGGCTTCGACAGCCCGGACGTGCAGGTCGAGGAGGGCAAGGTCAAGGTCAAGCCGCAGCCCGACATCTCGAACCTCCTGGTCTACAAGGGCATCCTGTTCAACGACGCCGACTATTGCCTCGTGGTGCGCACGCCCAACAAGCTTGGCGACAACGACAACACGATGGGCGGCCCGATCTTCTGGGCCAAGGACTATGACAACTACTACATGTTCATGGTCACGCCGAGCGGCTTCGCCGAGATCACCCGCAAGGTGAACGGCAAGTGGATCGACGTCGTGGAATGGAAGCAGTCGGACGACATCAAGCGCCCGGCGGGCTCGAACAACCTGTTGGAGGTCACCACCAACGGGTCCGACATCAACACCTTCATCAACGGCAAGCCCTTCGCTAGCGTGAAGGGTCAGGCGCCCGACGGCGGCGGGCAGATCGGCATGAGGGCACAGTCGGAGAAGAACCAGGTCGACACCTGGAAGTTCTCCGAACTCCAGGTCACGGCCGTGCAGGGCGCTGCCCCGCCGGCGCCCGCCGAAACCGCGCCCGCCCCCGCCACGGTGGCGCCCAAGGCGCCGACGCCCTGAGCCGGGATCGACCCAAGCAATCCGACGATCGTGATCTAGCACTGTTGCCGCAGTGCAACAGCGCGGTCCAAAAGACCCCATGCCCTCGCGGTCCCGGGCCGCCGCGGGGGGCGGGCCACGGATCCACCGCATTGTCGCACTAGCGCAACAACAGGGCCGTAGGGGCCGCGGGGCACGGTCGGCAGGCCCCGCACCCGAGCATTCGAGCCCGCGTCGTGACGGGCATGGATCGGATGACGGCTGAGATGAAGCGCAATCGGATGTCGCGGGCGGCGCTCCGCATGACGGTGTCGGGCCTGGCTCTGGTGGCCCTGGCCGCCCAGGCCCGGGCGCAATCCTCGCCCCTCCTGTCGCCGGCGCCCATCGCCTCCACGCCCGTGGCACCGGTCGTCGCCGCGCCGGTCGCCCCCGCATCGCCGACGATCAGCCTGCCGGCCGTCCCGGCCGCACCCCCGGTCGCCGCCTCGCTGCCGAAGGTGCCGGCCGCGACCCAGCCGAACGCCGCCGCGGCCGCCGGCACGGACGTGTCGACCCCGGCGGCCGCTCCGCCCGCCGAGGCACAAGCGCCGGCCGCCGCCCCGGCCACCCCGGTCGTCGTCGCGAAGAAGAAGCGGATGGCACCCATCGCGCCGCCGCGCGAGACGGCCCTGTCGACCGACCCCGAGCCGACCCTGACACCCGAGACGTTCTTCGCCACCGCCAAGGCGTCCGAGCGCTACGCCGCCATCGCGGATGCCGGCGGCTGGCCCGAGATCGCCGGTCCCGTGTCGGGCGGATCGGCCGGCAAGAGCATCTCGACGCTGCGCCTGCGCCTGGCCATCGAGGGCGACCTCGCCAAGTCCGAGGGCGACGACCCCGCCGACCTCACGGCCGGCATGTTCTCGCAGAAGTGGGGTCCCGACCTCACCGCCGCGGTGAAACGCTTCCAGGCGCGCCATGGCCTGAAGGACACGGGCGTGGTGGCGGGCGCGACGCTGAAGGCCATGAACGTGCCGGCCCGCACGCGCTTCACCGAACTCGCCTCCTCGGCCCAGCGCCTCGCCGGCCGCAACATCTCGTTCGCGGACCGCTACGTCGTGGTCAACATCCCCTCGGCCTCCGTCGAGGCGATCGAGGGCGGGCATGTCGTGCACCGCTACGTGGCGGTGGTGGGCGGCCCCGACCACGCCTCGCCCGAGGTCGACGCCAAGGTGCAGGCCGTCAACCTCAACCCGACCTGGACGGTGCCGACCTCGATCATCAAGAACGAGATCATCCCGCATATGCAGAAGGACCCCGGCTACCTCAGCCGGCAGCGCATCCGCATCCTCGACGGGGCCGGCAACACTGTGAACGCGTCCTCGATCGACTGGACGTCGCAGCGCGCCACCACCTACATCCTGCGCCAGGATTCCGGCACGTCGAACGCGCTCGGCAACATCCGCATCAACATGCCGAACAAGTACGCGGTCTACATGCACGACACGCCGTCCAAGCGCTTCTTCGGCGGCGACTATCGCTTCCTGTCGCACGGCTGCGTCCGCGTCGAGGGCGTATTCGACCTCGCGTCCTGGCTGCTCGAGGGCACCGGCGGCGGCCCCGGCGGCACCTGGACCAGGGACGCCATGCTGAACGAGGTCAAGACGGGCGACCACGAGGACATCAAGCTCAGCAAGGCCGTGCCGGTGGCCTGGGTCTACCTGACGGGCTGGTCCAACGGCGACGGCCCCGTGCAGTTCCGCGACGACGTCTACGGGATCGACACGGTCGGCGCCAACGTCCAGGCCCAGGCGGACCCGATCGCCACCGCCATCGACAAGAACTGACCGCGTCGGGCCGGCCGTGCCGATGATCGATCCGGCGCTGGCATCGGCCCTCACCGTCACGGGGCTCCTGACGCTCGGCGGCGTCGTCCTGGTCCCCCGTGCCGTCGTCTGCGTCGGGGCGGGCGCGGCCCTCGGCTGGGCGGCGCTCCTGCCCACCATGCTGGGCAGCGCGATGGGCGCCACGCTGGGGTTCCTGCTGGCGCGCTTCGTCCTCGCCGGGGCCATCCGCCGTTTCGCGGCGCGGCGCCCCAGGGTGGAAGCGGCCTTGCGCGCCGTCGAGGTCGAGGGCTGGCGGGTGCTCGGACCCCTGCGCCTGGGCTCGCCGGTGCCGGGCCCGGCGATCAACTTCGCCTGCGGCCTGTCGCGCATGGGGATCGTCGAATACCTGGTCACCTCGGTGGTCTGCATCCTGCCGCAGACGGTGCTCTTCATCTATCTCGGCCGCACCGGCGGCGAGGTCGTCGCGAACCACTCGCTGTTCAGCCCGAACGGCCTCACGGCCCTCCTCGGCATCGTCCTCACCATCGTGGCGCTGTGGCGGTTGAGGACGGCCGCGAAGCGGCAATCGACGCGGATGCTGGCCGAGGCCTGACCGTCACGGTGGCGGGACCGGGCGACGGCCCGACATGCGGCGTTTCGCGCCCTGACAGCCGGCGTGACCGGCCGCGTCCGGCGCCGGACGGCCTCGACAGGCCGAGTCACCGCCGGTAGAGATTCGGTCTCGGCCCTCCGTGTCGAGAGAGGCCGAGGGACCCGCATTGGTCGATCCCGTCATCCGCCGTCGCTTGAAGTCGACGGCTTGACCTCCGCTGATCTGCAGCCCGACGAGGGCGACGTCGGGGCTCTGTCTGGGATCTCCCCGAGCGAGATCGGGGCCGCCGTCCGACGAGCCGGTCGACATCGCCAGCAAGGGCAATGTCGAACTGCACCACCCAGGTGTTCGGCCGGTTGAGTTCGCCCGCCACGATCGCGGCGGCGCGCGACATGGTGTCGGCCAAGGGCGGCACGGCGCCCGACATCGGCAAGCTGGTGCGCGGCGAGTTCTACTTCGCCACCGAGGGGTCGGACCGGCCCCGTAAGGTGACGACGCCGCTCTGCCTCACCCACCACCCCGCCAACCCGCCGACCCCCGAGGCGGTGCTGGAGCGGGCGCGTCGGTCGCGCGCGCCGTGACCGACGACGATCGCCGCGTCACCTTCGCACCGACGTTCGAGGACACGCTCGCGGCCCAGCGCCTCGCTGCATCGGGCATCTGGTGGCGGTACGGGTTCGGGGCGGCGGCCTGCGGGATCACGGCCGCGATCGTCATGGGGACGAGCGGCACCCTGCCGGCTGTCCTCGTCGCGCTTTTCGCGCTCGCGACGGCCGCCGCCTATGCCGCCTTGCTCGCGGTCGTGTGGCGAGTCTGGTTTCCCCGGCGTGTCGCCAGGCACTACCGCCAGCAGGCCTCGCTCCGGTCGGCCTACAGCGTGAGCTGGGACGACGCGGGCCTCCTCGCCGAGACGGCCCAGAGCCGTGCGCTCGTGCGCTGGCCCGATTACGTGAAGCGACGCGAGGATGCCGCGACGGTCCTGCTCTACCAGTCTGACGTGCTGTTCCAGTTCCTGCCGAAGCGGGCCTTCACCGACGCGCAGTTCGCGGCGCTCCGCCCACATCTCGACCTGATCCCGAGGAGGCGCGGCAGGTTACGGTGAGTCACGGAGTCGCCCCACGACGACCTCCGTGACCCCGCCACCGGCCTGCGCTACACCGGCCCCATGACCGACATCGCCCCCGACGCCGCCGCCAGCCGCCACAGGCTGAGGATGACCCACCGCAAGGCCGTGCAGGACGCCGAGGTGGCGTCGAAGACGATCCGCGAGAAGGGGCTGCTGATGGTCAACACCGGCCCCGGCAAGGGCAAGTCGACGGCGGCCTTCGGCCTCGTGCTGCGGGCGCTGGGCCACGGCTGGCCGGTGGGGGTCGTGCAGTTCATCAAGGGCGCCTGGGACACGGGCGAGCGGCGGCTGCTCGAAGGCTCGGACCTCGTCCGCTGGCATTCCATGGGCGAGGGCTTCACCTGGGAGACGCAGGACCGCGCCCGCGACGTCGCCGCCGCCGCCGCCGCCTGGGCCAAGGCCCGCGACCTGATGGCGGACCCCGCCATCCGCCTCGTCGTGCTCGACGAGATCAACATCGCGCTGCGTTACGACTACCTGCCGCTCGACGCGGTGGTGGCGGTGCTGAAGGCGCGCCGGCCGGACCTGCACGTCGTCGTGACGGGCCGCAACGCCAAACCCGAGATGGTGGAGGCCGCCGACCTCGTCACCGAGTTCGGCGCCACCAAGCATCATTTCGCCGCCGGCGTGAAGGCGCAGGCGGGGATCGAGTTCTGAGCGTCGTGGTCCCTCCCGGGGCGCGGGCCCTCATGCTGCAGGGCACGGGGTCGGACGTCGGCAAGTCGCTGATCGTCGCCGGCCTCGCCCGCGCCTATGCGAAGCGCGGCCTGCGCGTGCGTCCCTTCAAGCCGCAGAACATGTCCAACAACGCCGCCGTCACGGCCGACGGCGGCGAGATCGGCCGCGCCCAGGCGCTGCAGGCCCGCGCCGCCGGCGTGGCGCCCAGCGTCCACATGAACCCGGTGCTGCTGAAGCCGCAGAGCGAGACGGGCTCCCAGGTGGTGGTGCAGGGCCGCGTCATCGGGCAAGCCAGGGCGCGCGAGTACCAGTCCTGGAAGCCGCGGCTCATGGAGGCCGTGCAGGACAGCTTCGCCCGGATGCGGGCCGAGGCCGACCTCGTGCTCGTCGAGGGCGCGGGCTCGCCCGCCGAGGTCAACCTGCGCCCGAACGACATCGCCAACATGGGATTCGCGCGGCGCGCCGGCGTCCCGGTGGTGCTGATCGGCGACATCGACCGGGGCGGCGTCATCGCCCAGATCGTCGGCACGCGGGTGGTCATCGACCCCGACGATGCCGCCACCGTGGTGGGGTTCATCGTCAATAAGTTCCGCGGCGACCCGACGCTCTTCGCCGACGGCCTGACGGTCATCGCGGCCCGCACCGGCTGGCCGTCCCTCGGGCTCGTGCCGCATTTCGCCGAGGCGGGCCGCCTGCCGGCCGAGGACGCGATGGCGCTGGCCAGGCCCGAGCCGCCGCGGGCCGGGGCACGGGTCAGGATCTGCGTGCCCGTGCTGCCCTGCATCTCGAACTTCGACGACCTCGATCCGCTGAAGCTCGAGCCCGGCGTCGACCTCGTCCTGGTGCGGGCGGGCGACCCCATCCCGGTCTGCGACCTCGTGGTCCTGCCGGGCTCGAAGGCGACGATCGCCGACCTCGCGGCCCTGCGCCGCCAGGGGTGGGACGTCGACATCCTGGCCCATGCCCGGCGCGGCGGGCAGGTGCTGGGGCTCTGCGGCGGCTACCAGATGCTCGGCCGCCGGGTCGCCGACCCGGACGGCGTCGAAGGGCCTCCGGGCGAGTGCCCGGGCCTCGGCCTGCTCGACGTCGAGACGGTGCTGACCGGCGCCAAGGTGCTCCGCCCCGTCGCGGGCCGCACGGTGGCGGACGACGTGCCCTTCACGGGCTACGAGATGCACATGGGCGAGACGCGCGGCCCCGACCGGGCGCGGCCGCTGCTGCACCTCGACGGCGGGGGCGAGGACGGCGCCGTGTCGCCCGACGGGCGAGTGCGGGGCGGCTACGTCCACGGCTTCTTCTCCGACGACCGCCAGCGCGCGGCCTGGCTCCGCCGCCTCGGCGCGGCGCTTTCCGACCTCGCCTACGAGGCCGAGGTCGAGCGCGTGCTCGACGGGCTCGCGGCCCATCTGGAGCGGCACCTCGACCTCGACCGGATGCTGGCGCTGGCGCGGTGAAGGACCGGTTGCGGACCGACGGCGAGGCCGTAAGATGAGCTCTCGTCCCAGGAGGTTCGGATGACCCGGCAGGACGTGCTCTCGATGCTGCGTGGACTGATCAGCGGCCAGCGACAAGCCGTGCCCCTGGCCTGGCACGTGGAAGAAGGGGTGCGGGGGGATATCCGTCTCTCGATCGACGGCGCCCGATTCGACATCGACGTGCGGGCCGTGGATGACGGGACCGACGCCTTCGACGAGATCCTGGATGCGATGAGCCGCGACGAGAGGGACGCTTTCGCCCGCAGCCTCGACGAGGCCGCTGATGAGGCCGAGCGTGAGGGGCCGGTCTCCGCTGAAGCGCTTCGGCGCGATCTGGACGAGGCGATCCGGCGTGGTCACGAGGAATGGGAGGCTCGGTCCGGGGCCGTCGAGTGATCTCTTCGCCTGATCCGGACAACCTTTCCTCGCGAGCCCAGCGCGACCTCGTCAGGCTCTTGAGGGACTCGGCCCAAAATCACGGGAGGTGGAAAGCACAGGACATGAGCGACGCCATCCTGCTACGCTGCAGGCAGGTCGCGGGCGGTCAGGGGCTAAGCAGGATGGCGTGGGTTGGCCCACGCAATCCTGCCGCTTTCAGCTCGGAAGCTGAGCAGGATTGCGTTGGTGAACCAACACAATCCTGCTTAGGACACGTCAGGGACGACATGCCGACGAGACGTCCGCTTCGGTTCTGGCCCGTGCCGCCTTTCGTCATCGTCTATGACGCACGGACCCGACTCATCGTCCGCATCCTGCACGGGCGTCGCGACATCCCGAGCATCCTGCGCTGAAGTCGGTCATCCGGGCGACCCCGTCGACGATGGCGAGTGCACCGTGCAGGCCTCGCGCATGATCCGCAATGCCGCGCTGAGGCTGCTGGCAGTCGTCCCGTCGCCGGGTCACCCCAGCGCGGCCACCGGCGCGCGCGCCACGCCCGCCGCCTCCAGCGCCGCCGCGACGCGCAACACGAGATCTTCGCGCCATGGCGGGCCGATGACCTGAATGCCCAGCGGCAGGGGCTCGCCCGCGGTCCAGACCGGCACGGCCGCCACCGGCAGGCCGATGAGGGAGATCGGCTGGGTGTAGATCCCGAGATTGGCCCGCACCGGCAGCGCCACGCCGCCGGCGCTCACCTCGGCCTCGCCGAGGCGGGGGGCCGAACAGGGGGTCGAGGGCGCCAGCAGGACGTCGACCTCGTCGAACAGGCGGAGCGCCTGCGCGGCGAAGGCGCGGCGGAGCTTCTGCGCCTGCGCCACCCAGGCGGCCGGCAGCATGGCGCCGGCGAGGAGGCGGTCCCGCACCGCGGGGTCGAAATCGGCGGCGCGCGTCTTCAGCCGCTCGAGATGGAGCGCCGCCCCCTCCGCCATGGTGATCAGGAAGGCCGCCGCGCGGGCGCGATGCGCGTCGGGCAGCGTCACGACCCGCTCGGCGCCGAGGGCGGCGGCGCAGCGCGCCACGGCGGCGAAGGCCGCGTCCTCGCCGCGCTCCGCGAAATAGCCGCCGAGCGTGGCGACGCGCAGGCCCGCCGCCCCGGCGTCGAGGCCGGCCAGCGTCGGCTCGACCGGCCGTCCCGCCGCGGCCGGGTCGTCGAGGTCGGGGCCCTGCAGGGCGTCGTAGCAGAGCGCGAGGTCCTCGGCGGATCGCGCCAGGGGGCCGAGGTGGTCGAGGCTGGCGACGAACGGGAAGCTGCGGCTGCGGCCGAGCCGCCCGTAGGTGGGCTTCAGGCCGAAGAGCCCGCACACCGCCGCCGGCACGCGGATCGAGCCGTTGGTGTCGGAGCCGAGCGCCAGCGGCGCGAAGCCCGCCGCCACCGCCGCCGCCGAGCCGCCCGAGGAGCCGCCGCTCATGCGGGACAGGTCGTGCGGGTTGCGCGAGGGGCCGTCATGGGTGTTCTCACCCGTGAAGTCGTAGGCGTATTCGCCCATGTTGAGGGCACCGAGGCAGACCGCACCGGCGGCGCCGAGTCGCTCGACCAGCGCGGCGTCTCGCCCCGCCGGGGGGTCGTCCCGCCCGATCCGCGACCCGGCCCGCGTGGTGACGCCGGCGAGGTCGAAGAGGTTCTTCACCGCGTAGGGGACGCCGGCGAGTGGGCCGAGCGGCCGGCCGGCGGCCCGGGCTCCATCGACCGCGCGCGCCTCGGCGAGGGCTCGATCGGCCGTCACATCCGTGAAAGCGCCGACGCGGCCGTCGAGCGCCGCGATCCGGGCGAGCGCCGCCCGCGCGACCGCCTCCGCCGTGACGGCGCCCGAGGCGACGTCGCGCGCCAGGGCGGCGGCGGAGCGGAGGTGCAGGTCATCCACGGTGGACGTCATCCCCGGCGGCTCTCCGGTGTGAAGACCGGCGCGGGCTCGGCATGGTCGCCGATGGGCTCTTCCAGCACCAGGGCCGCCATGCCGGCGGCGATGCGCAGGTTCGCCGCGACACCGGCGCGCTGCTCGGGCGCGATCGTCAGGCCGAGCAGCGGCGCCAGGGCGTCGATCACGCGGTCGGGGTCGAAGCCGTCGCTCACGGCGTCACCGCGGCGGCGAGGGCCGAGAGGGGCGTCACCCAGCCCACGATCCCGCCCTGGGCGGCGATCATCGCCAGCGTCGCGGCCTTGAAGGCCGGGACGTAGCTCTCGGTCGCGTCCGACACGAGGAGGCACTCGAAGCCGCGGTCGTTGGCCTCGCGCATCGAGGTCTGGACGCAGACCTCGGTCGTCACCCCGGCGAAGACGAGGTGGGTGATGCCGCGCTGGCGGAGAACGGCCTCGATGCCGGTGGCGTGGAACATGCCCTTGCCGGGCTTGTCGAGGACGAGTTCGCCCGGCGCCGCCGCGCAGGCGGGGATGATGCCGGCCCCCGCCTCGCCTCGCACCAGGATGCGGCCCATGGGGCCGGGATCGCCGATGCGGATGTCGCCGCGGCCGCGCCGGCGCTTGGAGGGAGGGCAGTCGGACAGGTCGGGGGCGTGGCATTCGCGCGTGTGGATCACCGGCCAGCCCTGCCGGCGGAACAGCGCGATCAGCGCCGCGACGGTCGGCACGATGGCCTGCAGCAGCGCGACATCGTTGCCGAGGGCGGCGCCGAAGCCGCCGGGTTCGACGAAGTCGCGCTGCATGTCGATGACGACGAGCGCCGTGGCGCCTGGATCGAGGGGGTAGGGATAGGGGTCGGCGGGGATCTCGATCATGGGTCTGCCCTTCTCCCGCCTGCGGGAAAGTCGGGAACCCATCCCGGCAAGCCGGGATGGGACCCGGGTGGCGCGGCGAAGCCGGGTCGGATGAGGGGAACCCCGCCCTGTCCCCATCCCCTCATCCGTCGCCGCTGCGCGTCGACACCTTCTCCCGCAGGCGGGAGAAGGACCCCGCGCGACGCGAGTCGTGACAAAGATGCGTCCATCAATGCCCCGCCATGTGCCGGCCAATCGTCGTGCGGTCCGTCTCGCCGACCGGCGCCGTGTAGGCGATCCGCCCCTCCGACATCACCGCCACCCGGTCGGCGAGTTCCAGGATCTCGTCGAGGTCCTCGGACACCAGCAGCACCGCGGCGCCGCGGTTGCGCTGCTCCATGATCTGGGCGCGGATCTCCGCCACGGAGGCGAAGTCGAGCCCGAAGCAGGGGTTCGCCACGATCAGCACGTCGACCTCGCTCGACAGCTCGCGGGCCAGGATCGCGCGCTGGACGTTGCCGCCCGACAGCGTCGCGATGGGGGCGTCGAGCGAGGCGGTCTTCACCTTGTAGCGCTCCACCAGCGCCGCCGCCCGGGCGCGGATCGGCTTCGGCGACATCCACCAGCCGAACCGCGCGGCGGGCGGCTTGTCGAAGTCCCGGAAGGCGATGTTCTCGGCGACGCTCATGCGCGGCACCGCGGCGTTCTTGAGCGGCTCCTCCGGCAGGCCGAAGACGCGGAACCGGTCGAAGTCGCGCCTCACCGGCTCGAAGGGCTTGTCGTGGATGAAGATGCGGCCGTCGCGCAGCGGGCGCTGGCCGTTCAGCACCTCGACGAGCGCCGTCTGCCCATTGCCCGACACGCCCGCGATGCCGACGATCTCGCCGGCCCTGACCTTCAGGCTGACGCCGTCGACCGCCGGCTTTCCGGCACCGTCGTCGGCCACGAGGCCGGCGAGGTCGAGCACGGTGCGGCCGTCCGTGGCGGCGCGGGCGGCACGCTCGCGAACCGCCGTGTCGCCGATCATCAGGCGGGCCATGCCGTCGGTGGTCATGTCGGCGACGCGCCCGCCGCCGACCATCGCGCCGCGGCGCAGCACCGAGACGGCGTCGGCGAAGGCCGTGACCTCGCGGAACTTGTGGCTGATCATCAGGACCGACAGCTCGCCTCGCTGCGTCATGCCGCGCAGCAGGCCGAGAATCTCGTCGGCCTCGCCGGGGGTGAGGACGGAGGTCGGCTCGTCGAGGATGAGGAAGCGCCCGTCGAGGTAGAGCAGCTTCAGGATCTCGAGCTTCTGCTTCTCGCCCGCCGCGAGGCTCGCCACCGGCCGGTCGAGCGGCACCCGGAAGGGCATGCGCCCCATGAAGGCCGCCAGGCGCTCGCGCTCGCGTCCCCAGTTGATCACCGCCGGCGCGTCGGCGCGGCTGATGACGAGGTTCTCGGCGCCGGTCAGCGAGGGCACCAGCGTGAAGTGCTGGTAGACCATGCCGATCCCGAGCGCGCGGGCGTCGCGCGGGTTGCGCACGGTCGCGGGCCGGCCGTCGACCACGAGCGACCCGGCGTCGGGCTGGTAGAAGCCCATGATGCATTTGACGAGCGTCGACTTGCCGGCGCCGTTCTCGCCGAGCAGCACGTGGAAGCCGCCGGCCGGCACCGCGACCGAGACGTCGTCGAGCGCCGTGAAGCCGCCGAAGCGCTTGGTCATGCCGACGGTCGAGACCGCGATGGCGCGAGAGGTTGCGCTCATGGTCTGGTCCTTCGGGACTGTCGCCCTTCTCCCCTCGGGGGAGAAGGTGGCGCGAAGCGCCGGATGAGGGGCTCCTGGCGAGACCTGCGCCATGACCCCTCATCCGCCCTGACGGGCACCTTCTCCCCGGAGGGGAGAAGGGCGACATCCTGCGCCGTCCTCGTCATGCCGCCAGCCCCGCGATCAGCGCGTGCGACGTCGACACGGCGCCGAACACCCCGCCCTGCATGGTCACCATGCGGAGCGCGGCGTCGTGATTGGCGCGGTCGGTCGCCCCGCAGCAGTCGCCCAGCACCACGCATTCGAAGCCGCGGTCGTTGGCCTCGCGCATCGTCGTCGACACGCAGACGTCCGTGGTGATGCCGGTGAGGACGAGGTTGCGGAGGCCGCGGGTGCGCAGGATCAGCTCGAGGTCGGTGGCGCAGAACGACCCCTTGCCGGGCTTGTCGACCACGACCTCGCCGGGCCGCGGCGCCAACTCCGGGATGATCTCCCAGCCCGGCTCGCCCCGCACCAGGATGCGCCCGCAGGGCCCGTCGTCGCCGATGCCGGCGCCGACCTGCCGCGAGCGCCAGCGCTTGTTGTCGGGCAGGTCGCTGAGGTCCGGCCGATGCCCCTCGCGCGTGTGGATGACGGGGAAGCCGCCGGCCCGCATGGCGGCGAGCACGCGGGCGATCGGCTCGATCGGCGCGCGGGTCAGCGACAGATCGTAGCCCATGCGGTCGACGTATCCGCCGACGCCGCAGAAATCGACCTGCATGTCGATGATCACCAGCGCCGTGTTGGCGGGGCGCAGGTCGCCGTCGTAGGGCCAGGCGTAGGGTTCGGCCCGGACGGTGCTCACTCGGCGGCGTCCTTGAGCCGGGCCGGCTTCCCGTAGCGCCGCGTCGGGGCTGGCAGGCCGCAGGAGGTGCCGTCCGTCACCCGAACCGTGTCCTCCCAGGGCACGCGATAGCGGCCGGCCGCGAGGTCGGTCATGTAGGTGTAGGGGCAGTCCTGAGCCCCGCCCTTCACGGCCGAGAAGCCGCGATGGCCGAACTGGTAGATGTTGTTCTCGGGCCCCCAGACGGCGCGGGCCTCGCGCACGAGGTCGGGCCGGACCTCCGCCGTGATGATCTCGTCCGGCCGGCCGCTGGTGCCGTGGGCGATGATCGACCCGTCGAAGTTGCAGACCATCCCCTCGCCCATGGAATCGAAGCTTCCATCCGACCCCGACATGCACACGTTGGCGGTGACCATGAGGTTGCAGAAGCTGTTCGACTGGTTGGTGAAGCGCCAGGCCTCGCGCATCGGCGCCGTGTAGCCGGCCGTGCGCAGCATCACCTCGGCGCCCTTGTAGGCGCATTCGTGCGCCATCTCGGGGAACATCCCGTCGTGGCAGATGATGAGGCCGAGGCGGCAGCCGTTCGGCCCGTCGATCACCGGGATGCCGCCGTCGCCCGGCTCCCAGGGCTCGACCGGCACCCAGGGATGCATCTTGCGATAATAGAGCTTCACCTCCCCGTGGTCGTCGATGACCAGGCCGACGTTGTACGGCATGCCGTGGGGGTTGAACTCCATGATGGAGAAGCAGCCCCAGATGTGGTTGTCGACGCAGGCCCGGCGGAACGCCGCGACCTCCGGACCGTCCATCCGGCACATGATCGCCGGATCGGTGTTCATCGACAGGCCGTGCAGGGCATATTCGGGGAAGACCACGAGGTCCATGGTGGACAGGTTGGCCCGGGCCTTGGCCACGGTGGCGACGATGCGGTCCGTCTGCGCGGCGAGCTGCGCGGGCGTCGCCACGACGGGCAGCTGGAGCTGCACGAGGCCGATCACGACGCCGTGGGGGCTCCGGTTGAGGCCGCCTAATCCGTTCATGTCTCCGCTCCTCGTGGGATGCCGGGGCGAGCCCCGAGCTGAGCTAACGCGTGATCGACAATTCCCCGGGCGCCGCCCGGATCGCATCCGCCGAGCCCGACGACCCGATCATGATGAGCAGCGTCAGGATGTAGGGGGCGGCGTTGAAGAGGTGATAGCCCTGGGTCACGCCGACCGATTGCAGGGCCGGCCCGAGCGCGCCCGCGGCGCCGAAGAGCAGCGCCGCGAGGACGCAGCGGATGGGGCTCCACCGGGCGAAGATGACGAGCGCCACCGCCATCAGGCCCTGGCCGGACGACAGGCCCTCGTTCCAGGACCCGGGATAGTAGAGCGACAGGAAGGACCCGCCGATCCCGGCCAGGAAGCCGCCCGCCGCCGTCGCCAGGATGCGGACGCGGTCGACCGAGACCCCCATGGCGAGGGCCGCGGCGGCGCTGTCGCCCGTGGTGCGGACGATCAGCCCCACGCGGGTGTTGCGGAACCCCCAGGCCATGACGAGGGCCGCCGCGATGCCGACGAAGAACAGCGGGTTCACCCGCAGCGCCACCGCCAGCGCCGGGTCGCCCGTCCAGTCCGCCAGGGGGATCGAAGGCAGGTGCGGTGCCTCGGGCTGGATGAAGGGCTTGCCGAAGAAGAACGCGAGGCCGGTGCCCAGCGACATCATGGCGATGCCGACCGCGATGTCATTGACGCGCGGCAGCGAGCAGAGGAGGCCGTGCAGCGTGCCGAGCAGCACGCCGGCGCCCCCGCCCGCCAGGACGCCGAGCCACGGCGAGCCCGTGAGGTAGGCGGTGGCGTAGCCCAGCATGGCGCCGAGCACGAGCGTGCCCTCGAGGCCGAGGTTGATGCGGCCCGATTTCTCGGTCAGCGTCTCCCCGAGCGCCACGAAGATGAAAGGCGTCGACACCCGGATGGCGCCGCCCAGCATGGCGGTGAGCACGATGGCGAGATGCCCCGTCATGCGCGCCCCTGCCGGCCCGAGATGCGGAAGAACGCGAAGCGGCCGTAGAGCGTCTCGGACGCCAGCAGCACCACGAAGATGAAGCCCTGCAGCACCAGCACGGTGGCGTCCGGCATGCCCATGCGACGCTGGACGAGCCCGCCCGCCGCCGCGAGACCGCCGAACAGCACCGCGACGGGCGGGATCGCGAACGGGTTGTGGCGCGCCAGGAAGGACACCAGGATGCCGGTGAAGCCGTAGCCGGCGGCCAGCGACGCGTTGGCCCGGCCCTGCACGGCCGCGACCTCGAAATAGCCCGCAAGACCCGCGCAGGCGCCGGCCAGGGCGCAGCAGCTCAGGATCAGGCGGCCGACCGGCAGGCCCTGGGCCTGGGCGGCGCGGAGGTTGCCGCCGGTGATGCGGGCCGCGAAGCCGAAGGTGGTGCGCGACATCAGCACGCCCAGCAGCACCGCCACCACGACCCCGGCGGCGAAGCCCCAATGGACGTTGAGGCCCGGCATCTTGCCGACCGCATAGGCGGCACCGATCGGCAGCGTCGAGGCCTTGGCGTTGGAGGCTGGGTCGCGCAGCGGTCCCTCGATGAAGAACAGCGTCACGGCGATCGCCACATAGGACAGGAGCAGCGACGAGATCGTCTCGTTGACGCCGCGCCGGAAGCGCAGCAGCCCGGCGAGGCCGATCCACAGCCCGCCGATCACCAGCGCGGCCAGGACCATCACCGGCATCACCAGCCAGGCCGGCGCGCCCGAGCCCACGAAGGGCGTGGCGATCGCGGCGGCGGCGAAGCCGCCCAGGACCAGCGCGCCCTCGCCGCCGATGATCGTCAAGCCGAGCTGGGCCGGGATCGCCACCGTGAGGGCCGTCAGCACTAGCGGGGCGGCGCGGGCCAGCGTGTTGCTCCACGAGAAAGCCGAGCCGAAGCCGCCGACCCAGATGAGGTCGAGAAAGGTCGCGGGGGACTTGCCGAGGGCGAGCAGGAACAGCCCGAAGAGGCCCGAGGCGGCCAGCACGGCCACGACCGGGATGACGAGGTATTCCGAGCCGGCGCGCAGGCGGAGCGCCAGCGCCGAGCCCCGCCGCGGTGGAGCCGCCGTGAGATGCGCCGCGGCGCCGATCGCATCCGTCATGGGAGAGGCTTCTCAATCGTGTCCCGCCGAGGCGAGACGGTGCGAACCTGCTTATCGAAATGCAAAACGCTATGATGCAGTGCCCTTCTCCCCCTCAGGGGAGAAGGTGGCGCGCAGCGCCGGATGAGGGGGGAAACGGCACGCGCAGGGATGTTCCTCCCTCATCCGCCCTCATCGCGGCTTTGCCGCGACGGGCACCTTCTCCCCGAGGGGAGAAGGGCGCGACCGACCCGCCGGATCAGTGCGTCGAGCCGATGACGCCGTCGACGAGGTAATCCATGTTGTTCAGCGGTTCGTCGTAGTTGGAGGTCGGCGCGTTCGCCAGGACGATCTTGCCGTTGTTGTCCTTGATCGAGGTCGTGAAGATCGGCGCGCCGGCCTTCAGCTTGGCCTTCGCGGCATCGGCGGCCTTGCGCGCCGGCTCGGTGGCGCCGGCGCCGTAGGGCGAGTTCTGCACCATGTCCTTGTCGTAGCCGCCGAAGGTGAGGTTGGGCAGCGTCTCGCCGCGGGAGATCATGCCGGCGAAGCCCGTGTAGATCGTGGCCCAGCGGTACTCGGCACCGGTGACGAAGCCCTTCGGCGCCAGCGGGCTCTGGTCGGCGTTGTGGCCGCAGCTCTTCACGCCGCGGGACTCCGCGGTCTGGATCACCACCTTGGGTCCGTCGACGTGGCAGGTGATGAGGTCGCATCCGGCGTCGACGAGCGCGTTGGTGGCCTCGGCCTCGCGCACCGGCAGCGACCAGTCGCCGGTGAAGATCACCTGGACGGTGGCGGCGGGGTTCGTGGTGCGGGCGCCGGCCAGGAACGAGTTGATGTTGCGCAGCACGATGCCGATCGGCTTCGCCGCCACGAAACCGAGCTTGCCGGTCTTGGACGCCAGCCCCGCCGCGACACCGTCGATGTAGTGGCCCTGGTCGAGGAAGGCGAAGTAGGAGCCGGAGTTCTTGGGGTCCGTCGTCTTCCAGAGCGGCGCCGCGTGGCGGAACTGCACCCCGGGATTGGCCTTCGCCTCGTCGAGCACGAAGGGCGCCCAATAGCCGAACGAGGTCGGCAGGATGAGCTTGGCGCCGTCGAGGTTGATCATGGATTCCATGGTCTTCGACACGGCGTCCGTCTCGGGGACGTTCTCTTCCTCGACCACCTTGACGTTCGGCAGCTCGCGCAGCGCCTTCACCCCCACGGCGTGGGCCTGGTTCCAGCCGAAGTCGTCGCGCGCACCGACATAGACGATGCCGATCGTGAGCGGATCGGCCGCGAAGGCCGCGCGGGGCATGAGGCCTGCGGCGAGCGCCGCGGCACCGCCGGCCTGGAGGAGACGGCGGCGATCGAAAGTGGCTGTCATCGTGGCGCTCCAAGCGGTCAGTCGTGAAAGTCGTGCATGCATCATGCCAGAGGCGCGGCGCGCGCCGTCGCCGCCGGTGTGCGCGGACGCGTCATCCCCGGGCGGCGCGCGGGCGCCGGGGTTTGGCCGCACCCTCGGCGGCCCCCCGGTCGATCTCGCCGACGGCCCCTCGCACCACGACCATGTGGCTGCGCATCTCGGCCTCGGCCGCGGCGGCGTCGCCGCGCTCGATGGCCGCCACGATGCGTTCGTGTTCGTCGTAGCTCCGGGCGATGCGCCCTTTCCCCTCGAACTGCACGCGGCGGAAGGGCGCGAGGCGCAGGCGAACGTGACGCGTCGTCTCCGCCAGGAAGCCGTTGCGCGAGCCGTCGTAGATGGCGTCGTGGAAGGCGTCGTTGGCGTTCGCATAGGCGTCGCGGCCGTCGCGCCCGACGAGATCCGCCGAAGCGTCGTGGAGGGACCGCAGGGCCGCGCGGCCGTCCGCCGTCATGGCGCCGACGGCCAGGCGGGTGCAGAGGGCTTCGAGTTCGAGCATCACGGCGAACATGTCGTCGAGCCGTTCGGAGGGGATGTCGCAGACCAGGGCGCCGCGGTGGGGCCGCGCCTCGACGAGGCCCGACATCTCCAACTGCCGGATCGCTTCCCGGATGGGGGTGCGTGACACCTCGAACTCGCGCGCCAGGATCGTCTCGTCCAGCGCCATGCCGGGCGCCCGTCGCCCATGCACGATGTCGTCCGAGATCGCCTTCTGGATCTCGAACGCCTTGGTGATCTTGGTCATGGCCCGTATGTCGAATCGAGTCTCGCCCGCAGGTGGTCGGCGACCGTCACCGGGGTGTAGATCGGCGAGGCGCCCGGGGCAACGCAGCCCGGCAGCGCCTCGACCAGCACGTCCGGATCGGCGTCGAGGAAGAAGGCGACCGACCGCCGCACGCGCCCCGCCGGGCTGACGACCCGGTGGGGGGTCGAGGCATAGATCCCGTTCGTCCAGCGCATCAGGCAATCGCCGACGTTGCAGACGAGGCGGCCCGGCATCGGCGGCACCGCGATCCAGCCGCCGTCGCGGGCCCGGACCTCGAGTCCCCCGACGCCGTCGGTCGCGAGCAGCGTCAGGTTGCCGTAGTCGGTGTGGGTGCCGGCGCCGAGCCCCGCGGCCCCGCCCGCGGCGGCCGCGGGGTAGTGGAGCAGCCGCAGCGTCGCCAGCGGGCGGCGGAACTTGTCGTCGAAGAACGCCGGATCGAGGCCGAGGTCGACCGCCACCGCGCGGTGCAGGGCGACGCCGAGCGCCAGCATGGCGTCGTAATAGGCGACGAGGGTCGGGCGGAAGCCCGGCAGGTCGGGCCACAGGTTGGGCCCGCGGAACGGCCGGCCGGCCAGCACCTCGGGATCGTCGGCGGCGAGGTCGAGCCCGACGTTGAACGCCTCCTTGTTGTCCGGGCCGCGGGCGGGGTCGAGCGCCTCGACGGCGAGGCCGACGTAGCCGCGGTTGTGGCCCGAATGGCGGATCGACACCGCGGCCTTGCGCTCGGCCGGCAGCGCGAAGAAGGCCTCGGCCGCCGCGAAGACGGCGCCGCCGAGCCCCTCCGGGACCGGCGGATGGCTGACGGCGAAGAAGCCGGTCTCGCGGCAGGCCCGGCCGACTTCCGCGGCGACACGGGCGACGCCGCCGTCGCCCTCGGCGAGCGGCCGAAGGTCGATCGTCGGGACGGCCGAGGTCACGCCGCCGTGCCGTCCGCCACGAAGCGGCGCCAGCCGCCGAGCGCCGAAATGTCGGCCGCGCCCGCCAGCCCGGCCGGCTCGCAGAGAAACCCCGCCGGCGCCGTCCCGTCCGACAGGCGCACGCGGCCGATGCCGAGTGGGGCCGGGATCGTGTCGACGAAGCGGCCGAACCCCGCCGGCGGCAGGCGCCAGACCTCGGCCGCGACGGCGACGCCGCCCTCGGCCACACGCACCAGCCCGGGGCGCGCCGGAGGGCCGCCGGGGAGGACGTGCAGGCGGTACTCCGGCGCCGTGTCGAGCGCGCGCTCGAACGTGCCGCCGAGCGCGACGAGCTCGCGATTGAGCGGCATGCCCGACAGATGCGCGCCGATCACGACGATCTCGATCCCGTCCGCCGGCGCGGTGGGTCGGCCGCGATCGGCGGGGAGCGCATGGCCGCCGGCGCCCATCGGGAGGTCGGCGGCGCGGTGCAGCGCCGCCCCGAGCGAGGCCAGGGACCCGTCGCGCCCGGCCGGGGCGATCAGGGTCGTGCCGGCGGGGAGCCCGTCCTTCCGGAAGGGGCCCGGGACTGCGAGGGCGCAGAGGTCGAGGAGGTTGACGAAATTGGTGTAGGTGCCGAGCGCCGAGTTGGGGCCGATCGGGTCGGCGTCGAGGTCCGCGACCCTGTAGGCGCGCGGCACGGTCGGGACCACGAGCATGTCGAGCCCGGACCAGAGCGGCGCGGCGGCGCGGCGGAGGTCCGCCAGCCGATAGAGGCCGGCGAAGGCGTCGGCGGCCGACAGGCGCTCGGCGCCGAGGATGATCCGCGCCGTGACGGGGTGGAGCGCCTCGCGGTGGTCGAGGAGGAAGGGTCGGATCGCGGCGTAGCGCTCCGCCACCCAGGCGCCCTCGTAGAGCAGGTCCGCGACGGCGAAGAGCGGCGCGAAATCCACCTCGACGAGGGCGATGCCGAGCCCCGTGTACAGGTCGAGCGCCCGGTCGAAGGCGCGCTCGGCGGCGGCGTCGCCGAAGAAGCGCCGGCTCTTCGCGTCGGGCACGCCGGCGCGGAGCCGCGGGGGCAGGGGATCGCGGGCGCCGAGGGAGACGGGCCGCGACCAGGGATCCAGAGCGTCGTAGCCCGCCATGACCTCGGCCACCGCCCAGGCGTCCTCCACGGTGAGGCCGAACACCGACACGCAGTCGAGCGTCCGGCAGGCCGGGACGACGCCGCGCACCGGAACGCTGCCCAGCGACGGCTTCAGCCCGACGATGTTGTTCAGCCCCGCCGGGACCCGCCCCGAACCGGCCGTGTCGGTGCCGAGCGCGAAGGAGACGAGGCCCGACGCCGTCGCGACCGCCGACCCGGAGGACGAGCCGCCCGGCACGACCGCGGGATCGAAGCTGTTCTTCGGCGCCGGGTAGGGCGTGCGGATCCCGACGAGGCCGGTGGCGAACTGGTCGAGGTTGGTCTTGCCGATCGGCACGGCGCCGGCGGCGATGAGCCGTTCGACCGCGGTGGCGGAGGCGGGCGGCGTATACGCGAATGCCGGGCAACCCGCCGTCGTGGGGACGCCGGCGAGGTCGATGTTGTCCTTCACGGCGAAGGGCAACCCCCACAGCGGCTTGGCGTCGGGATCGAAGGGGCCGAGCGCGCTCAGCGCCGCGCGGGCCGCCTCGGGCGCCATCGCGATGAAGGTCCCGGCATGGTCGGGCCCGGCGGCGCGGGCGAGGCACTGCTCCACCACGCTCGCCGGATCGAGGCCGTCGCGATAGGCCCGGTGGAGCGCGACGCGGTCGAGGGAAGCCGGCACGGCACGATTCCTGTCAGGGCCCAAGGCCATCGGTGCTCCGGTCCGAGCGGTCGCCCGAGACATGGACGCCGACGGGGCCGCGGCGGCTTGGCAAGCATCGCGCCAGGGCTGCGAGGAGGACAGGACCATGCTGATCGACGAATCCGGCACGCTGGCCGACGTCGAGGCCGCGTTCGCCGCCTACGAGGCCGCGCTGGTCGGCAACGACGTCGCGGCGCTCGACGGCTTCTTCTGGCGCGACCCGCGCGCCCTGCGCTACGGCGCCGGCGAGAACCTCTACGGCCACGCCGCCATCGCGTCCTTCCGGGCGGCCCGCCCCGCCGCCGGGCTCGGGCGGGCGCTGGAGCGGACCGTCGTCACGACCTTCGGGCGGGACTTCGCCACCGCGTCGACGCTGTTCCGGCGCGAGGGCGCGCCGGGGCGGATCGGGCGCCAGACGCAGAGCTGGGCGCGGCTGCCCGAGGGTTGGCGCATCGTGGCGGCGCATGTGAGCGTGATCGACGGTGCGACGTGACGAGGCACCGTCATGCATGCAATCGAGGCGTGGTGCTCATCTAAGCGGCAGAGCGGCTCCGATGCGGCGGGGCAGCGCTCGCCCGGATAGCCAAGCGATCTGTCCCTCGTTATCACTGCCGCAGCATCCTCCCCGCCCCCTGGATCCGCCATGAAGACTCGCGCCGCCGTCGCCTGGTCCGCCAACAAGCCGCTCACCATCGAGACGATCGAGATCGGCGGCCCCAAGGCCGGCGAGGTCTTGGTCGAGAACATGGCGACCGGCGTGTGCCACACCGACGCCTACACGCTGTCGGGCCTCGATTCGGAGGGCAAGTTTCCCGCCGTGCTGGGCCACGAGGGCGCCGGCATCGTGCGCGAGATCGGGCCGGGCGTCACGGCGGTCAGGGTGGGGGATCACGTCATCCCGCTCTACACGCCCGAGTGCCGCCAGTGCAAAAGCTGCCTCTCCCAGCGCACCAACCTGTGCACCGCCATCCGCTCGACGCAGGGGCAGGGCGTGATGCCGGACGGGACGAGCCGCTTCTCCTGCGACGGGGGCGAGATCTTCCACTACATGGGCTGCTCGACCTTCTCGAACTTCACCGTGCTGCCCGAGATCGCGCTGGCCAAGGTGCGGGAGGACGCGCCCTTCGATAAGATCTGCTACATCGGCTGCGGCGTCACCACGGGCATCGGCGCGGTGGTCTACACCGGCAAGGTGTGGCCGGGCGCCAACGTCGTGGTCTTCGGCCTGGGGGGCATCGGCCTCAACGTGATCCAGGGCGCCCGGATGGTGGGCGCCGACAAGATCATCGGTGTCGACCTCAACCCCGCCAAGGCCGAGATGGCGAAGCAGTTCGGCATGACGCATTTCGTCAACCCGGACGAGGTCGGGCGCGACAAGGTCGTGCAGGCCATCGTCGACCTCACGGGCGGCGGCGCCGACTTCTCCTTCGAATGCATCGGCAACGTCCACACGATGCGCCAGGCGCTCGAATGCTGTCACCGCGGCTGGGGCGAGTCGATCATCATCGGGGTCGCGCCCTCGGGCACCGAAGTGGCGACCCGCCCGTTCCAGCTCGTCACCGGCCGGGTGTGGCGGGGCTCGGCCTTCGGCGGCGCCAGGGGCCGCACCGACGTGCCCAGGATCGTCGACTGGTACATGGACGGCAAGATCGACATCGACCCGCTCATCACCCACACGATGCCGCTCGACAAGATCAACGACGCCTTCGACCTGATGCACGAGGGCAAGTCGATCCGCAGCGTCGTGGTGTTCTGATCGGAGCCGTCACGCCGTGGCCGTCCAAGGATCGATGACGGGGACCCACGGGGCGGTGTCGCGCGTCGCGACGGTGACGCCATGCGTGATGGCGATGGCGGCGATCTGGCCATCGGCGACGGCGACGGCAGTCCCTCTCGAGCGAGCCCGGGCGACCACCGAAGCATAGAACGATGCCGCATCCCGATCGAAAGGCAAGATGCGCTCTCCGAACGGGCAACGCGAGGTTTTGATCATCCTTTCGGGATCCCGGTTTCGATCGGGCCGGTCGATCTGCCCCGTCGGGAGGCTCCGATCGGCTCAACCCGCGCCGTGCCCGTCACCCCCGCGCGTCGCGAACCCGGCCTGGGCCGCGGGCGAGGCCTCCGTCTGGTGGAGCGCCTTCCACTCGGCGTAGGGCATGCCGTAGACCTTCTCGCGCGCCTCGTCGCGCGTCAGCGGCAGCCCGCGCTCGTTGGCGGCCTCGGCGAACCAATTGCCGAGGCAGTTGCGGCAGAAGCCCGCGAGATTCATGAGGTCGATGTTTTGCACGTCGGTGCGCTGGCGCAGGTGCCCGACGAGGCGTCGGAACACCGCCGCCTCGAGCTCGGTCTGCAGGGCGTAGTCGATCTCGATGTCCATGGGGCTCTCCTCACAGCGCCGCGAGGCGGCGGCCGGGCCCCGTCCGGGGCGGAAACAACCTGATCTCGTGCATGTCGGGACAGGCGAGGATCGGCGCAAGCAGACGGGCGAGCCGGAGCCCCCAGGCCTCGGCCGAGGCGCCCGTCGCCATGAGGTCCTGTCGCACCTCGATCAGCACGTTGGGGAAGCCGTTGCGCGTCGCATGGGTGTCGATGGTGTCGCCCGGCAGCGCCCCGTCGTAGGGCTCGTTGTCGCCGACCCGCTCGCTCCAAGGCTGCAGGTCGGGCTCGGCCTTCAGCGCCTCGAACAGGGGCGCGGCGAGGCGGGGGTCGTCGTCCCAGAGCAGACCCACGTGCCAGGGCCGTGGCACGTCCTTCCAGGAGGGCGTGAAGGAGTGCATCGACACGATGGCCGGCACCGTGCCGGTCGCCGCCATGCGGCGCAGCGTGTCGGCGATGGCGTCGTGGTAGGGGCGGAAGAAGACGCGCCGGCGATGCTCGATCTCGGCCTCGTCGATCCCGGCGTTGCCCGGCACGACCGCGCCGTCGGACAGGCGCATCACCAGCGTCGGGTCGTCGGGCCCGCGGTTGGGATCGATGAGCAGGCGCGAGAAGGTGGTGAAGAGCGCCGGCGCGCCGAGCGCGCCCGCCATCGCCTCCGTGGCTTGGCGCGCCCCGATGTCATAGGCGATATGGCGTTCGAACTGCGCCTCCGGCAGGCCGAGCCGGCCGTAGGCGGGCGGCAGGGCGTTCGAGGCGTGGTCGCAGAGCAGCAGCAGCCCCGCGTCGAGCCGGCCCTCGATGCGCCGCACCGGCGCGAAATCCACCGTCGTCTGCAGGCTGGCTAAAGGCATGGTCCTGGCCTATGGAAACACGGGCGTCCGGGCGACCATAGAGTCGCCGGGATCGCAGCACCATAAGGCTTTCCCCGCGACCCGCCGGGAGGTCCGGCCGCCGCGCGGATGATCGATGTCCAACGCCAGAATCTCCGCGCTGCCTCGGCCTCCGGTCGCCTCCGTCCCGGCCGTGCCGCCCGGCGTGGCGCTCGCCACGGCCGCCATGGTGGCGGCGGCGATCGCCATGAGCGTCTCGCCGAGCCTCGTGCGCCTGGCCGACGTCGGCCCCTTCGCCAGTGCCTTCTGGCGCGTCTGCCTGGCCCTCCCGGTCCTCTGGCTCTGGATGCGGCGCGCCGAGGCCGTGGCGCCGCTCGGGGCGCCGCGGGGGTCCTTCGGCTGGCCGACGATCCTGGCCGGCCTGTTCTTCGCCGGAGACCTGTTCTTCTGGCACCTGTCGGTGATGCGGACGACGATCGCCAACGCCACCTTCTTCGCCACCTGTGCGCCGATCTGGGTGGTGCTGTTCGGCTGGCTGGTCCTGGGCCGGCGCGTCGGCCGTCCGGTGCTGGCCGGCCTCGGCCTGTGCGTGCTCGGCGGAGGCGCCCTCGTGGCCCAGAGCGTCGCCTTCGATCCCGCCCACGCGGTCGGCGACGGGCTCGGCGTCGTGACGGGCGTGTTCTTCGGCCTCTACTTCCTCGCCGTCGGGGCCGCCCGCACCCGCTCCGGCGCGGCGCGGCTCACCTTCGAACTCAGCATCGTCACGGCCGTCGTGCTGTTCGTCGCCGCCCTGATCCTCGAATCGCGCATGCTGCCCCGGTCGCCTTCCGGCTGGGCCGTGCTGCTGATGCTGGCCCTGATCAGTCACGCGGGCGGGCAGGGGCTGCTGTCGGTGGCGCTCGGCCGCCTGCCGCCGGCCTTTTCGTCGCTGGTCATGTTCATCGAGGCGCTGGCGGCCGCCGGGATCGCCTGGGCGGTGCTGGGCGAGGCGGTCACGCCGCTTCAGGCCGGCGGCGGCGTCGTGATCCTCGCCGGCCTCTGGGTGGCCCGGCCGAGACCCCCGACGTGCGGCGGACCCGCTCCCGTCGCCGCGACGCCGAGCCCGTGAGACCCTCCACGCCATGCGCCTCTCGATCCCCCTCCTCAGTGCAGGCTGCCTCGGTGCCGCGCTGGCCCTGGCGGTGCCGGCCCGCGCCGATTTCCGTGTCTGCAACAACACGGCGAGCCGGGTCTCCCTGGCGATAGCCCACACCAGCGGGGCGGCCTGGATGTCGGAGGGCTGGTGGAACCTCAAGGCCAACACCTGCGAGACGCTGCTGCGCGGCGCGCTGGCGGCGGAGTTCTACTACGTCTACGGCATCGACGAGAGCGGGGGCGAGTGGAAGGGCAGGTCGTTCATGTGCACCCGCGACCGCGAGTTCCTCATCGACGGGCGGCAGGATTGCTTCGTGCGCGGCTTCGACCGCACCGGCTTCTTCGAGGTGGACACCGGCAAGGACGCCAAGGACTGGACCGTGCAACTGACGGATCCCGCGAAGGCTGGCCCGTCTGTGGCGAACCAGTCGGGGGCCGCTCCGCCGGCCCCCGCTCCGGCCTCGCCGGCCCCGCTGCGCTGAACGCCCGCGATGCCGACGTCGCCGCGGCGAAACCCGAAGCGCTCCGCGGCGGTTGAGCGGCGGGCGGCGGTGGGACCCGGTGGCGCCCCCGCAGGCGCGTCCGATCGAGACATCTTGGGGAAACCATCATGAGACGAATGCGCCGCGTGAAGATCCTGGCCACTCTGGGGCCGGCCTCCGAGGATCCCGCCGTGCTGGCGCGCCTCTTCGAGGCGGGAGCCGACGTGTTCCGCATCAACATGAGCCACGCGAGCCACGACGGGATGCGCGAGCGGGTGCGGGCCATCCGGGCGCTCGAGACGCAGTATGGTCGCCCCGTCGGCATCCTGGTGGACCTGCAGGGCCCCAAGCTCCGCGTCGGGCTCTTCGCCGACACCGGCGTCGACCTCTTGGCGGGAGAGAGCTTCACCCTCGACTCCGACCCGGCGCCCGGCGACGCCCGGCGCGTGCACCTGCCCCACCCCGAGATCCTGCGGGCGCTGCGCCCGGGCCACGCCATGCTGATCGACGACGGCAAGGTGAAGCTCCGCGTGACGGACGCCACCGAGGACCGCGCGGTCGCCATCGTCGAGGTTCCCGGCCGCATCTCGAACCGCAAGGGCGTGAGCCTGCCCGACACCGAGATCCTCGTCTCCGCCATGACGCCGAAGGACCGGTCGGACCTCGACGCGGCCCTCAACGAGGGCGTCGACTGGATCGCGGTCTCGTTCGTGCAGCGCGCCGACGACGTCGCCGAGGTGAAGAAGATCGCCCGCGGCCGCGCCCTGGTGCTGTCTAAGATCGAGAAGCCCCAGGCCATCGACCGGCTCGACGAGATCATCGAGATGTCGGATGCGCTGATGGTGGCGCGCGGCGACCTCGGGGTCGAGATGCCGCTCGAGAAGGTGCCGGGGCTGCAGAAGCGGATCTGCCGCATGGCGCGGCGCCTCGGCAAGCCCGTCGTGGTGGCGACCCAGATGCTGGAGTCGATGATCACCGCGCCGGTTCCCACGCGCGCCGAAGTGTCGGACGTGGCCCAGGCGGTCTTCGAGGGCGCCGACGCCGTGATGCTGTCCGCGGAATCGGCCTCGGGCCAATTCCCCGTCCAGGCCGTCGCCACGATGAACCGGATCGCCGAGGAGGTGGAGCGGGATCCGCTCTACGCCGGCATCATCGCGTCCCAAAGGGCCGAACCCGAGCGCACCGGCGCCGACGCCATCGCCCATGCGGCCCGCGACATCGCCGAGACGCTGGACCTCAAGGCCGTGGTAGCCTGGACGGCCTCGGGCTCGACGGGCTTGCGCATCGCCCGCGAACGCCCGACCGTGCCGGTCCTGGCGCTGACGCCGCACAAGGAGGCCGCCCGCCGCCTCTGCCTCGCGTGGGGCGTTCACGCCGTCGTGACCGAGGACGCCAAGAGTGGCGACGACATGGCCAACCGCGCCTGCCGCACGGCGCTCGACGAGGGCTTCGCCAACGTCGGCGAGCGGGTCATCGTGGTCGCCGGCTTCCCGTTCGGCTCTCCCGGTGCCACGAACAACATCCGCATCGCTTTCGTGAGTGCGGGCTGAAGGACCGGACGTTCGGTCCGCCCGGCTGGCGGGAGGCACACGGCAGCCTTGCGGCGCGCCGTCGCCCGTCGATCGGTGAGGACGCCAAAGGCCGAGGTCGGGACCTCCCTCGCTCTACCGGTCGTCGTTTCATTCCGTTACAGGACATATCTGCGATTTCTAGTTGATTGATCGTGCGTCTAACACAGATGACATCCCTGTCTCGTCGGTCCGCAGCACAATATCGATATCACCGCTGACCGACGCGACTTTCGATGGGAAACCTCGATGAGCGACGATGAGCATTGCTGACTTGTGAATTACGTTTACCTAAATGTTAACTAATTTGATCGAGAAACGATCGCATCCGAAACGACGCAACACGTCGATGTGGGACACGTCGAAGTCCCCTCGGAACGTGTCAACGCGCGAGAGGTTGCGATGTCGATCAATAATGTTCCCATCATCGGAAAAGTGCTCGGAATCTTCAGCCTGTTCGCCGTGCTGGCGATCGGCTTGTCGTTGCTGTCCGCCCATCAGATGCGGGCGATCGACGACGGCTATTCGGCCGCCATGGACCAGGAAGGGACGACGGCGCTGCGGCTCGCGCAGGCCAACCGCGCCCTGTCCGACGTTCGCGGGTCCATCGCCGAACTCGTCATCGCCGATACCGACGATGCCAATGCGAAGGCGACCGCCGGGCTGAAGGAGGCCAGGGCGAGCTTCGCTCGGCGGGCCAGCGAGGCCCAGGCCGCCGACGTCGGCGGCCGGTACCACGTCGACAGCCTCGTGAGTGCCGTCCAGTCGGCCATCGACGGGACCTGCGGCAAGACCCTGTCGCTCGCCCAGTCGACCGGGGCCGACGCCGCGCAGGCCGCCAAGACGCAGTTCCTGACCGTTTGCGACCCCGGCCTGAAAGACGTCAAGGTGCAGGTGAGCGAAGCCGGGGAGAAGGCGGCGGAGGCCGAAAAGCGGATCAACGACGACCTGACGAGCGTCACCGATCATACCATCTCGATGACCTACGGGATCATCGCCGGGGGACTGCTCCTCGTCGGCCTCCTCGCCTGGACGGCACTGCGAAGCTGGATCTCCCGTCCGCTGAACGTGCTCACGGGCGCGATGATGCGCCTGGCCGGGGGCGACCTCGCGGTGGCGGTGACGGGTGCGGAGCGGCGCGACGAGGTCGGCCGGATGGCGACGGCTCTGCAGGTGTTCAAGCAGGCCGGCATCGACAAGGTCGCGGCGGAACGCGACGTCGAGACCGTCAGGCAACAGGCGGAGCGTGATCGCCAGCGCAACGAGGCGGCCAAGGCCGAGGCGGCGCGGCAGCTCGCCGAGGTGGTGGACGGCATCGGCCGCGGTCTCGACCAGCTCGCCAAGGGGGCGCTGACGTTCCGGCTGAACCAGACCTTCGCGGCCGACTACGAGAAGCTCCGGATCGACTTCAACGACGCGATGGCCAAGCTCGCCGACACGCTGACGGTCGTGGCCAGCAACACCTCGGCGATCCGTTCGGGGACGGGCGAGATCTCGACCGCCGCCGACGACCTCTCCCGCCGCACCGAGCAGCAGGCGGCCTCGCTGGAGGAGACCGCGGCGGCGCTCGACGAGGTCACCGCCACAGTGCGCAAGACCAGCCAGAGCGCCAGCCACGCCCGCGACGTCGTGGGCGCCGCCAAGGCGGATGCCGAGCGGTCCGGCGCGGTGGTGCGCCAGGCCGTCGAGGCGATGAGCGGCATCGAGCGGTCGGCGCGGGAGATCAGCCAGATCATCGGGGTGATCGACGAGATCGCCTTCCAGACGAACCTCCTGGCGCTCAACGCCGGCGTCGAGGCCGCGCGGGCGGGGGACGCGGGCCGCGGCTTCGCCGTCGTGGCGTCGGAGGTGCGGGCGCTGGCGCAGCGCTCGGCCGACGCCGCGAAGGAGATCAAGGCGCTGATCTCGACCTCGGGCCGCCAGGTCGAACAGGGCGTCGGCCTCGTCGACGAGACCGGCCGTGCGCTCGACCGCATCCTGGTCCAGGTGGCGGAGATCAACACGATCGTGGCCGAGATCGCCGCCTCGGCGCAGGAGCAGGCGTCCGGCCTCGACCAGATCAACACCGCCATCAACCAGATGGACCAGGTCACCCAGCAGAACGCCGCCATGGTGGAGGAGTCCACCGCCGCCAGCCACGCCCTCTCGCGCGAGACGGAAGAGCTGTCCGACGTCGTGGGCCGGTTCGAACTCGGCGAGGGGCACGGCGCCCCGACGGCCGCCGCGGCACGGCGCGCCCCGGCCCTACCGAAGACGGCGCAGCGCCCCGTCGCCATGCTGAAGAGCGTGGGCCGCGGCGGCGCGGCGCGTAAACCAGCGCCCTCCGCATCCGCCGAGGAGGCGGACTGGCAGGAGTTCTGACAGCGCGATTACCCCCAGGCGGACGGGGGCTACGTCACTCGGCCGCCTGGGTGAACTCGCGCGTGATGAGGCGCGCTTCCTCCTCCGGGTCGACGCGCTCCTCGTCGCGCGGCGGCCCCATCAGCGCCGGCTGGAAGAAGATCGCCGACACCAGCGTGCAGGCGAGCGACAGGGCCAGGAGCTTGCCCATGCTCGACGTGCCCGGATGGCTCGACGCCCAGAGCGAGCCGAACGCCACCGCCGTGCAGGAGGCCGAGAAGAACACCGCGCGGGTGAGGCTCGACTGCAGCACGTGTCGCTGCCCGGCGCGCCACGCCAGCACGAAATAGATCTTGAAGGCCACGCCGAGCCCCAGGAGCAGCGGGATCGCGATGATGTTGGCGAAGTTGAGCGGCATGCCGATCAGCACCGTGACCTCCAGCGTGAGCAGGCCGGCGAGGATGAGGGGCACGAGCGTCAGCAGCACGTCGGTGATGCGGCGCAGCGCGAGGTAGAGCAGCACCGCGATCGAGCCCAGCGCCCAGATGCCGGCCTCGATGAAGGCGTGGATCACCGAGTCGCCCGAGTCCTTGATGATGATCGGCTGGCCCGTGGCGTCCGGCGCCACCGACAGGACGGCATCGCCGAACGCCTGGAGGTTAGCGTTGGAGGACGACAGGTCCTTCGGCGTCACCTCGATGCGGCTCTGACCGTCCTTGGTGATCCAGTCGCTTCGGATCGTCGTCGGCAGCCCCGCCAGCGTCACCGTCTCGGCCGAGACCAGCCCACGGATCTGGTCGATCAAGAGGTGCATGGCGGGCACGAAGGCCTGGGTGGCGAGGTCGCGCGCCTTCTGCGGCGCGTCGGCCAGCCTGCCGAACGCCGCCGACAGCCGCTTCGCCGTCGCCTGCGCGTCGCCCGTCCCTTTCGCGGCGGCCTTGTCCAGCCGCACCACGGCGCCCTTCAGCGCGTCGACATTCTCGGCATCGGTCGGCGCAGGCTTCAGGTCGTCGCCGGGCTCCAGCGAGGGACCGACGAGGTCCTTCAGTTCGGAGATGATAGCGAGCTTCGCGCCCTGGTCCGCCGGCACGTAGGCGGCGAGCGTCTTGGCGCTGGCCACCTGAGGCAGCTTGGCGATCTCCGCCGCGACCGCGTCGGCCTTGTCGAGCGACGGCTCCAGAACGTCGATCTTGTTGGGTGTCGTGCTCGGGTCCGTGGCGAGGTCGCGGATCGTCGCCACCGACTCGACCTTGTCGCTGTTCAGGTTCAGCGGGTTGAAGTCGAAGCGCACGCTGAAGAGCAGCGGCGACATGACGATCACCGGCCCGAGCGTCAACGCGATCACCAGGATCCGGTGGCTCTCCAGGAAGTGGTCGACGGGCTTCAGGAAGGCGTAGCCGACCTCCCGGCTCTCGGACGGCGGGTTGAACAGCCGAATGAGCGCCGGCAGCAGCGTGACCGACACGACGAAGGCGATGATCATGCCGTTGCCGGCGATGAGGCCGAGTTCGGAGACGCCCCGGTAGTCCGTCGGCAGGAAGGAGAAGAATCCCGCCGTCGTGGCGGCGGCGGCGAGCAGCAGCGGCCGCCCGGCCTTGGCGCCGGCGCCCACGATGGCCGGCACGAGCCCGCTCTCGAGGAAGCGCTCGTCCCGGTAGCGGACGGAGAACTGGATGCCGAAGTCGACGCCGATGCCGATGAACAGCACCGCGAAGGCGACCGAGATGAGGTTCAGGGCGCCGGCGAGCAGCAGCCCCAGCGCCGCCGTCATGACGAGGCCGACCGCCGTGGCGATGAACACCGCCACGATGAGGCGGCCGGACTTCAGCGCCAGCCAGAGCAGGAACACCACCGCCAGGACCGTCAGGGCGGAGTTCAGCGCGAACCCCTCCTTGATGGTGCCGAACTCCTGGTCGTCGAGCGGGATCTGACCGGTCAGCCGCACCGTCACGCCCCTGTCCGGGGTGAGCTGGAGGTCGTCGATCGCCTGGCGCACGATGTCGGTGGCGACGGCGCCGGGCTCCAGTGCGCCATAGTCGAGCTTCGGCTTGACCTGGACGAAGCGGCGGTTCGGGTAGGCCTGCCCGGCCGAACCGCCGGCGAGGTCTTGAAACGAGAAGGGCACGAACCTGCCGGCCGTCGCTCCCTCAATCGAATCCGCCATGTGGCCGAAGAAGGCCTGCACCTGCCCGAGGGGGATCTTGCCCTGCTCGATGCCGATGCCCATCATGCCCACCATCTGCGACAGGCCGCGCAGGCTCGGGTCGGCGGCGAGCGTCCCCAGGAGGGGCTCGGCTTTGCCGATCTGATCGGCCGCCTGCCGGACCTGCGGGACGGGCTGGAACAGCAGGCCGTCCCGCCCGAAGAAGCTCTGCTCGGGCGGCAGGCGCACGAAATCGAAGTGCTGGGTGTCGCCCTTGAGTTTGGCGACGAACCGGTCCGCGGCGTCCTGGGCGGCTTCCGGCGTCGCGCCGTCGAGCACCATCAGGATCAGGCCGTCGCTCTGCGGGAAGGCTCGGTTGAAGGCCTCCTGGCGCTGGCGCCAGGGCAGGTCCTTGGCGATCAGCGTGTTGGAATCCGTGTTGATCGCGAAATGGGTGGCCGCATACCAAGCGGACAAGACGGTGAGGAGGGCCGACAGCAGCACGACCGGCATGGCGTGGCGGCTGCAGGTCGCGACGATCCGCGCTATGATCCTGGTCAACATTCGGCCGTCTGCACCCTCGGTTCTCGCGCACGGGCGCGCGGCACGGCGCTACGCGAGCCTCCGGGCCGTTTCATGGCAAAGCTCCCGCCGGCGGTGCCGCGAGGTCAGCCCGGTCCTGTCGCCGGTACGAGGCTGGGGCGGACCCTGAGCCGGCGGGAGGAGTGACACGACTCCGCCCCTCTAGGCAAGGCTCGGGCCAGCCGCTTCGGCCGAGGCCCTCGTCCTCTCCGGGGGCGTGTCTGCTCCGCCGATCCGTGCCATAGAGCCTCCGAGGCTCACGTCGCTGCTCGACCTCGGCGCCGGCCCGCGTGCCGGTTCGGGGCAGCGGCGGACGGCCGGGCGGAGAGGTCGGGCGATGGGTGAGGCGCGGGTTCTGGTCGGGGTCGTCGGCGCGGCGCAGGGCGTCCGGGGCGAGGTCCGCTTGAAGTCCTTCACGGGCGAGCCCCGCGACATCGGCAGCTACGGCCCGCTCGCCAGCGAGGACGGCCGCCGCAGCCTGACGATCCTGTCGCTGCGGCCCCTGAAGGGCGACATGTTCGTGGCGCGGATCCAGGGCGTCGATGACCGCGTCGCCGCGGCCGGCCTGACCAACACGAAGCTCTACATCGCGCGTGACCGGCTGCCGCCGCCGGAGCCCGGCGAGTTCTACCACGCCGATCTCATCGGGCTGCGGGCGGACGACGAGGACGGGGCCGCGCTGGGGCGCGTCAGACTCGTGGTGAACCATGGCGCCGGCGACATCCTGGAGATCGCCCCGGAGGCGGGCGGCGAGACCTTGCTGATCCCCTTCACGCTGGACTTCGTGCCGGTGATCGACATCGCCTCCGGCCGCCTCGTCGTGGCGCGCGGCGCCCTGCTCCCCGAGGGGGAAGACGACGCCACGATCGGGCTCGCCTGACATGTGGCGTGCCACACCGCTCACCCTGTTCCCGGCCATGTTCCCGGGGCCGCTCGGCCTGTCGCTCGCGGGCGACGGGCTGGCGCGCGGCCTGTGGTCCTGCGAGCCCTACGACATCCGCCTCCACGGCCTCGGCCGGCACCGCGCGGTCGACGACACGCCGGCGGGCGGCGGCGTCGGCATGGTGATGCGCGCCGACGTGCTGGCGGCCGCGCTCGACGCCGCGGCCCCGGCGGACGACCCGCGGCCGCGACTGCTGATGAGCCCGCGCGGCCGCCCGCTCGATCAGCGCCGCGTCCGGGCTCTGGCCGAGGGGCCGGGCGTCGTGGTGCTCTGCGGGCGGTTCGAGGGCGTCGACGAGCGGGTCGTCGAAGCGCGCGGGCTCGAGGAGGTCTCGGTCGGCGACGTCGTCCTGTCGGGAGGCGAGGTCGCGTGCCTCGTCCTGTTCGATGCCTGCGTGCGGCTGCTGGCCGGCGTCATGGGCAAGGAGCTCTCCGGCCAGGAGGAGAGCTTCGAGGGCGGGCTGCTCGAATACCCCCATTATACACGGCCGCGCGACTTCGAGGGCCGCGAGATACCGCCCGTGCTGCTCGGTGGCGATCACGGCCGAATCGCGGCCTGGCGCCGGGGGGAAGCCGAGCGCGTCACACGGGAGCGGCGACCGGACCTCCTGGCGCGGCGCGGCTGACGGGAGCGGGCGTTGGATCTCTTGGGCGTCCACTGGTTCGGGGTGACGGCGGAGAACGGCAAGCGCCTCGTCCTGTCGATCCTGTTCGTCGTCGCCGTCCTGCTGATTCGGGCCGGCCTGCGGGGCCTGGTTCGAAGCCTCGTCCGCGGCGACGGCGCGCGCCAGGCCCGCTTCTGGACCCACCAGGGCCTGAACCTCGTGGCCACGATCGTCATCGCCTTCGGGCTGATGTCGATCTGGTTCGACGACCCCGCCCGGCTCGCCACGGCCCTCGGCCTGTTCAGCGCCGGGCTCGCCTTCGCGCTGCAGCGCGTCGTCACCGCCTTCGCGGGCTACATCGTCATCCTGCGCGGCAACACCTTCACGGTCGGCGACCGCATCGCCATGGGCGGCGTGCGCGGCGACGTGCTGGCGCTCGGGTTCATCCAGACGACCCTCATGGAGATGGGTGTGGCGCCGGGCAGCGACGGCGGCCCCAACGTGTGGGTCAAGAGCCGGCAGTTCACCGGGCGCATCGTCACCGTCTCCAACGCCAAGATCTTCGACGAGCCGGTCTACAATTACACCCGCGACTTCCCCTTCATCTGGGAGGAAATAAGCCTCACGGTGCGCTACGAGGACGACCGCGCCGCGGTCGAGCGCATCGTCCTCGACGCGGCGCGGCGCCATGCCGTCGATCCCGCCGAGATCTCGGCCGAGGCGGCCCGATCGCTGGAGCGGCGCTTCGAACTGCAGCGGCTCGACTTCGAACCGCGCGTGTTCTTCCGGCTGCTGCCGAACTGGCTGGAGATGAACCTGCGCTTCATGTCCCGCGACCACGGCACCCGCGCCATCAAGGACCTGATCGCGCGCGACGTGCTCGACGGTCTCGACCGCGCCGGCCTCCGGGTCGCCTCCGTGCCCTACCGCGTCGTCGACATGCCGCCCTGGCCGGCGCCGCCGGGGGCCGATCCGCGATGAACCCGGACCGGCCCTTCGCCGAGGCCTTCAGGGCCGAGTTGCAGACGCTGCTGCGCCGACGCCGCGACGTGCGCCGCTTCCGGCGCGACCCGCTGCCCGCCGGCGCGCTCGACCGGCTGCTCGGCCAAGCCTGCCTGGCGCCCTCCGTCGGCCTGAGCCAGCCCTGGCGCTTCGTCACGGTCGACGATCCCGCCCGTCGCGCCGCCGTCCGGTCGCTCTTCGCGCGCTGCAACGCCGAGGCCGCAGGCGACTACGAGGGCGAACTGGCCGGACGCTACGCCGCCCTGAAGCTCGCCGGCCTCGACGACGCGCCCGCCCAGGTGGCGGTGTTCTCCGACCGCACCACGAACGTGGGCCACGGGCTCGGGCGCCGGACCATGCCGGAGATGGCGGATTATTCCGTCGTGACCGCGATCCACACGCTCTGGCTGTCGGCGCGGGCCGAGGGCATCGGCCTCGGCTGGGTGTCGATCCTCGATCCCGACGCGATGGCGGAGATCCTCGACGTGCCGCGCGATTGGCGGTTCATCGGCCATCTCTGCCTGGGCTTCCCCGAGGCCGAGGGCGACACGCCCGAACTGGAGCAGGCCGGGTGGGAGCGTCGCCGGCCCGCGGGGGAGACGCTCATCCGGCGGTGACGGAACCCTGCACCACTCTGACGGAACTCGATCGATGACCACCCTCTCCCGCCATGTCCGCGCCGCCACCTGGGACGAGCGCGCGGCGATCTTCGCCGTCTTCTCGACGCTGGGGCTCTGCACCGGCGCCTGGGCGGCGGCGCTGCCGGCGTTGAAACTGCAGCTCGCCCTCTCCGACGGCCAGCTCGGACTGGCGCTCTTCGGCCTCGCGGGCGGATGCGTGGCGGCGACGCTGGTCACGGGAGCGGTCGCGGCCCGGATCGGCACGGGTCGGGCGACCGCCGCCGGCGCCCTCGCCGTCCTGGTGGCCCTGTGCCTGCCGCCGCTGGCCGGCTCGCTCCTCGCCTTCACGGCGGCGGCGGTGGCGTTCGGCGCCGGCTGCGGCTTCGTCGACGTGTCGATGAACGGCCACGCCAGCGCGCTCGAGGAACGGTGGGGGACGCCGATCATGTCGTCGCTCCACGGCGGGTTCAGCCTCGGCGGCCTCGCCGGGGCGGCGCTGGGCGGCGCGCTCGCGGCCGGCGACTGGAGCACCGCGGCCCGCCTCTGGATCCCCGTCGGGATCGCCGCCCTCATGACCGTCCTGGCTTTGCCCCGGCTCGGCCCGGGACCCCGGACGCCGCGCCCGGCGAAGCGCGGTTTCGGCCTCGCGCTGCCGGGGCGGGCCCTGATCGGCCTCGGCATCGTGGCGGCCTTCTGCTTCGTCGTCGAGGGCGCCGTCGGCGACTGGAGCGCCATCTACCTCGACAGGGTGGCGGGGAGCGGACTGGCGACCGCGGCGGCCGGCTACGCGGCCTTCTCGATCGCCATGGCGGCGGTGCGCTTCGCCGGCGACCGGGCGGTGGCGATACTCGGCGCGCGGCGCATCGTCGTCGGGGGCGGCCTGCTGGCGGCGGCGGGGCTGGCGCTGGCGGTCCTGGTCCCGATGCTCCTCGTGGCCTCGGTCGGCTTCGCCCTGGTGGGCCTGGGGCTCGGCAACGTCGCTCCCGTCGCCTTTGGCCTGGCGGCGCGCACCGGGTCGACCCCCGCGGGTGGCGTCGCCCCGGTGGCGAGCCTCGGCTACCTGGGATTCATGTGCGGGCCGCCCCTCATCGGGTTCCTGGCGGGCGCGATGGGCCTCAGGCTGGCCCTCACCTGCCTGATCGTGGCGCCGGCGGCCGTCGCCCTGGTGGGCCGTCAGGGGATCGGGCGGCGCAGCCGGATGTAGAGTGCGCCGGCGCCGCCGTGGCCGAGCGACGCTTCCTCGAAGCCGATGACGATCGCGCGCAACGCCCCGTCCCGCAGCCAGAGCGGCACGGCGCGTCGCAGCACGCCGGGCTCGGCCGTGTCGGTTCGATGATAGCGGTCCCGCATGCCCTTGCCGGTCACCACGATCACGAGCCGCGCCCCGTCGCGCTGGGCGCCGAGCAGGAACCGGTGCAGCGCGCCATGGGCCTGTGCCTGCGTCATGCCGTGGAGGTCGAGCACGCCCTCGACCGGGATCCGCCCCACCGCCACCTTGCGCTTGAACCGCCGCTCGAGCCCGACGGGCGGGGGCTTCGGCGACGGGGTCGGCGGCGTGTAGCCCGGCGCGTGGAAGCTCCGCGCCGGCACCGGCTCCGGCGGCGGGGGGCCCGGCGAGGGCTGCGGGGCCGAGGCCGACAGCGGCGATGCCGGCACCACGCGGCCGGGGCGGGGCGTCACCGTCTCGGCGACGCGCCGCCAGATCTCGATCTCG
Source organism: Lichenihabitans sp. (assembly GCA_965214345.1). GTDB lineage: Bacteria > Pseudomonadota > Alphaproteobacteria > Rhizobiales > Beijerinckiaceae > Lichenihabitans. Next base: position 754,526 of record CBDCBJ010000007.1, read on the forward strand.
GCCCCGGTGAGGCGGCGGATGCGCATGGCGGCGGCAAGGGGCGGTCAGGCGCCGGCTTCGGTCGCGACGAGGCGCCAATTCGGGTCGCGGGCGTCCACCTCGCGGGCGAAGGTCCACAGATCGAAGACGTCGGCCACCTGTTCGGGCGAGCCCTCGATGACGGCGCCCTCGCGGTTGCGGGTGACCGCGATCATCTTGGAGTGGAACCGGATCGCCACCTGGGCGGTGCGGCCGCGGAGCTGGGCATCGTGGACCAGCGATTTCTCCGTCGACACGAAGGTGGTCTCGTTGTGCTCCCCGCGTTCCTCGCGGGCCGAGATCGCGGCGTTAAAGCCGTCGTAGACGTCGTTGGCGAGCAGCGGCTTCAACGCCGCCCGGTCGCCCGCCGCGAAGCCCGTCACGATCATCTCGTAGGCCGCACGGGCACCGCCCATGAAGCTGTCGGCCGTGAAGGTCCGGTCGGCGGCGCCGATCTTCACGAGACCATCGAGCGCCCGCGACCCCGTTTCGACGGCGTCCCGCCACGGGTCGGCAGGGTCGGCGGCGGCCCGGGCGGGCTCGGCCGGGCGGCCCTCGCCGCGTTGCAGCGGGATCACCTGTCCGGGAGCGCGGCCCGGCTCGGGCGGGGCGGCGTCGCGGCTGGACTTGCCCTCGCGCAGCTTGCGCCGCGCCTCGAAGGGATCGAACGGAGGCCGCTCGGCGCCGGTGCGCGTCCCGAGGACGGAGCGCAGCTTCCAGACGACGAAGATCGCCAGGATGGCGAAGATGACGATCGACGGATCGAAGGACTGGTGCATGGGTCTCGGGCCTTGCCGGCGGTGGGGCGGGACGCGCGTTGCGGAGGCGCGGCCACGCGCCCATATCCAGCATCAATGTGGGTGCGCCGCCCCTAATATCCACGCTTGCCGGCTGGGAGAAGTGGGAACGGCGCGGCCCGCCCTTTCGGGATCGCTCGGCCATGCTGCGTCGCCAGAACCTCGGGACCCTCCTGCTGCTCGGCGTCGTGGCCGAGATCGTCGCCTTCATCGCGGTGGTGGACTGGATCGGCGCCGGCCCCGCCGTGCTGCTCGGGATCGGCTCGACCCTGCTCGGCGCCGCCCGGCTGAAGCGCCTCGGCGGCGCGGCCTTCACCCGCCTGCGGGCCGTCGCCGAGGGCCGCGTCGCCCGCGAGGACGCCTTCGTCGACGGGGCGCTCGACGGGCTCGGCGGTGCCCTGCTGATCCTGCCGGGCTTCATCACCGACGCGATCGGCCTGGCGCTGCTGGCGCCCTCCTGCCGCGACTGGGTGAAACATCGCGTCGGCTTCACCACGGGGCCGCTCACCGGCTCGCGGGCCGAACGCCTGCGCGCCGCGGCCGGGCCTCGGACCATCGATCTCGAGACCCAGGACTGGTCTCGGCTCGACCGCCGTCGACCGAACTGAGCGCGGCCCCGGCCGCGCGAGCGGGCTTCGACCGGTCAGGCATTCGACCGGGCCTGGTCGTCGACTGTGTCAGGCGAGCGTCTCCACCCGGCACAGCAGGCACCCGGGCCGTGCGGTGTGGATGTTGACGAAGGCCGTCTCGGGGTTGTCGAGCGCGCGCAGAAGCGGGGCGTCTATGCCGGCATCGGCGCAGACCGTCCCGAGAGCGTAGAGGCAGCGGTCGTCGCCATCGTAGGCGCGGATCGACACGAGACTGTTGGCCCTCACGATGGGGGCGACGACGTCGGCGCGGTCGAAGCGTGGGCAGGGCTCGGCGTGGACGAAGATCGGGCTCGGGGTCCAGTAGATGCCGCGCGGCCGCGGGAGGTCGTAGGAGCCGAGCAACATGGTGTCGCCCTCTGCGGCATATCGGAGGCAGTGGCGACAGGGTGCGGCCGCAGAACTCTCCGCCGTCGTGCGGATGACCGCGTTGCCGCGGTCGTCGATGCCGGTGTCGCGGAAACGGTCCGCCGTGGCGGTCTCGATCGGGATGCAGCGGAACGACGTCATGGCAGGTCCTCGTGAGGTGGCACCAGCATCGCCGCCGAGCTCGCATCGCGCATCCCGCTCCTTGCCGTGCAATCCGCTTCCGTCGGGACCGTGAGGCCGTGCGCTCGCTTGCGAGCCGGCCCGTCTCCGTCGATGCTGGCGATCGTCGCAGTGCGGATGCGGAGGATGGATTGAGCGGCAGCATCGACACCCCCGATTGGGCCCATCTACCGCCGCCCCAGGACGACGGGGGAGCCGCGCACCTGACCGGCGCTGCCATCCCATCCGTGTTGCTGCCGGCAACGGATGGTACAGCCGTCGATCTGTCAGGGCTTTCGGGCCGCATCGTCGTCTACGCGTTTCCGCGGACAGGTCGGCCCGGCGTGCGGAATCCTGACGGCTGGGACATGATCCCCGGGGCGCGGGGCTGCACGCCGCAGTCGTGCGCTTTCCGCGACCATTTTGCCGAACTCCGAAGTTTCGGCGTGGACGCGCTGTTCGGCCTGTCCAGTCAGGACACCGGCTACCAGCGAGAGGCGGTCGAGCGGCTCCATCTGCCGTTTCTGCTGCTGTCAGACGCCTCCGGCGCGCTCGCCGCAGCACTCCGACTGCCGACATTCACCGTCGACGGCGTGGTGCTGTTGAAGCGGATCACGCTCGTGATCGACGGCGGACGGATCTCCCGCGTTTTCTACCCGGTGTTCCCGCCCGACCGGAGTGCCGCCGACGTCGTGGAGTGGCTGTCGCGGCTCTGAGCCGGGTCGATGGCCTCGCTTGTCGGGGCGGCTGAAAGCGTGTTACCCGCGGCTCAGATCCGGCCCGCGCGGCCGCGCGGAGGACGATGCGATGGCCGATCAGAATGGCAACGGGGCGGGCGCCCAGGGACCGCAGCTCAACGCGCTCGCCCAGTACATCAAGGACCTGTCCTTCGAGAACCCCAACGCGCCGAATTCGCTCGGGCCGCAGGAGGCCGGCCCCAACATCTCGATCCAGGTGAACGTCAACGCCAAGCAGCTCTCCGAGACCGACTTCGAGGTCAGCCTGTCCCTCGAGGGCTCGGCCGGCGAGGGCGCGGGCACGCTGTTCAAGTTCGAGCTCGACTATGCGGGCGTGTTCCGCGTCGCCGGCATCCCCGGCGACCAGGTCCATCCCGTCGTGATGATCGAGTGCCCGCGCCTGCTGTTCCCCTTCGCCCGCCAGATCGTCGCCGACTCGGTGCGCAACGGCGGCTTCCCGCCCCTGTTCATCGACCCGATCGACTTCGCCGGCCTCTATCGCCAGCGCGTGGGCGAGGGTGCGCCTCCGCCCGCCAACCTCGCCTGACCTGGCGGGGCGCTGCGGCATGGCGATCTACGCGCTCGGCCGGCACGCCCCCGAGACCCCGGCCGATGACCGCTACTTCGTGGCGCCCGGCGCCCACGTGGTCGGGCAGGTCGAGATCGGCGACGAGGTCGGCATCTGGTTCTGCGCCACGGTCCGCGGCGACCGCGAGCGGATCGTCATCGGCGCCCGCACCAACGTGCAGGAGGGCGCCGTGCTCCACACCGACCCGGGGTTTCCCCTGGTGATCGGCGAGGGCTGCACGGTCGGGCACCGCGCGATCGTGCACGGCTGCACGATCGGCGCGAACAGCCTCATCGGCATGGGCGCCACCGTCATGAACGGCGCCCGCATCGGCGCCGATTCGATCGTCGGGGCCGGCGCTCTGGTGACCGAGGGCAGGTCCTTCCCCGACCGCAGCCTCATCGTCGGCGCGCCGGCCCGCGCGGTGAGGCAACTCGACGACGCGGCGCTGGACGGCCTGCGGCGTTCCGCGCGAACCTACGTCGACAATTGGCGCCGTTTCCGCGCCGAGCTGAAGCGCCTCGACTGACGCGCGGGTTCGGTGCGGGTGGAGGAGACCTGCGATCCATGCTGCGCATCCGGCGTCTCCTCTGCCTCATGGGCCTCGGCCTGATGGCGCCGGCCTGTGCCGTCGCGGCGGCTCCACCCGCCCCGGCCCCCGCCATCCCGGCTCCGGCCGCCGCCGATCCGCTGAAACCCGTGTTCGAGGCGCTGCCCGAATCGGCGCGCCGCGCGCTCCAGGATGCCCTGGTGTGGACCGGCGATTTCAACGGGGCGGTCGCGGGGAGCTACGGTCCGCGGACCCGGGACGCGCTGCTGGCCTACGCCGCGCGCAGCGGCCTCCAGCCCGGGGCCGCGCTGGCGCCCGCGACGCGAACGCGGCTTCTCGCGGCCGCCGAGGCGGCCCGCGGAACCGTCGGGTTCACCCTGCTGCGCGACCCCCGCGCGGGGCTGGCGATCGGGCTCCCGTTGAAGCTCCTCCCGGTCCGGACCGCGATCCCGGACGGGACGCGATATGCGGCGCCGGACGGCAGCGTCGTGGTCGACACCGCGGGGCGGCCCGCCGGCGCGGAGGCGCTGACGGACGCCTTCGCCCGCCTGACGCGGGACGCGCCGGGCCGCAGCGTCACCTACAAGCTGGCGAAGCCCGACTTCATCGTGGTGTCGGGCGAGACCGCGGACCGCAAGTTCTACAGCCGCTACGCCCTGGTGACGCCGCCGAGCGGCGGCCCGATGCTGCGCGGCTTCACCCTGTCCTACCTCGCGGTCTCGGTCGAGATGGACCGGGTCGCGCTCGCCGTCGCGTCCTCCTTCGACCCCTCCCTGCCCGACGCGCCATCGCCCGCGCCGCAGGCCGCCGTCCGTCCCGTCCCGCCGCCCGCAGCGGTCGCGGCGACGCCGTCCACCGGCGCGGCGATCGGCCAGGCCGTGATGGTCGGACCGGGCGTGGCGCTGACGCGCGCCGACCCCGGCCGGTGCGCGGCGCCCGAGGTCGGTGGGATTGCGGCCACCTGGACGCGCCAGGACCAAGCGTCCGGCCTCGCCCTTCTGGCGGTGCCGGGCCATCGCGACGCAGCACCCGCCGCCCTGTCGTCGGCCGATCTGGCCGCGGACGGGCCTCTCGTCGCGCTGTTCCTCGCCCCGGGCGACGCCGCGCCGACGCTCTCGGCCGCGACCGCGACCGCCGAAGGGCCGGATCGCATCAGCGCCCCGCTGCAGGGCGCCGATGCCGGAGTCGTGGTGATCGACGCCGCCGGGGCGCTCGCCGGGATCACGGCAGACCGAGACGGCAAGGCTGTCGCGGTTCACGGCGTGGTGGCGACGGCGCGCTACGGCCTCGTGGACGCGGCGCGCCTGGGGGACTTCCTCAGGGCTGCATCGGTGCCGACCGCGTCGGCCGGCACGCCCGCGCCCCTCGCCGATGCCGTGGCGCGGTGGAGACCGGCGATCCTCCCCTTGCGCTGCCGCGCCCGTTGAGGGCCGCCCGTCCCCGGCTCACCCCCAGAGCCCCCGCGCCGCCGCCTTCGACGCCACGAGCTTCAGCCGCACGAGCCGCGTGACGACCGCCTCCGGCGCCTTCCCAGTCGCGGCACAGATCTCGCCGATGTCGCCCGCCACGGCGAAGCTCGCCTGGAGCTTCGCGTCGTCCCGCGCCGTCCATTGCGCGGCCGCGGCTTCGGGGTCGGGCGCGAAGGGCGCCACGTCGGCGGGATCGACGGCATAGCCGCGCCTGCCGGCGCCGCTCTCGCGCGTGTCCGCTGGCGCCCGCTTCGCCGCGGGTTCGACGGGCGCCGTCTCGCGCTCCGCCCGGGCCGGGGCCGGCCGGGGTTCCGGCTGGTAGGGCATCCCCAGCGGCAGGACGGTGTCGGCGTCCGGGTGGTCGGGGTCCGTCCCGACGAGGGCGTCGCCGGCGAATTCCGCGACGAAGCGAGACCGCTTCGCCGCGGTGCCGCCCCGCTCGGCCGCGTAGGTCAGGCCGAGGATGCGCTTGGCGCGCGTCATCGCCACGTAGGCGACGCGCCGCTCCTCCTCGATCTCGGCGCCCGCCACCGGCATCATCCCCTCTTCAAGCCCCACCACGAAGACCGCGTCCCATTCGAGCCCCTTGGCGGAATGGACCGTCGAGAGCACCACGGCGTCCTCCGAGGGGCGGCGGAGCGCGCGGCTCTGCTCGGCGATGCGCTCCATCAGGGCGTCGAGCCCGTCGCAATCGGCGGCGAGGCCGGCCAGCGCGTCGCAGAGGTTCGTCCAGTCGCGCCGCTCGCGCTCGGCCGACTTCTTCGGCAGGGCATCGGAGACCACCCGCCGGGCGTGGCGGCAGGCCTCGGCGAAGGAGCGGACGCGGGGCACCTTGGCGAGCCGCCGCCGCAGGCTCTCGCCGCGCTTGCCCGTCCCCATCTTCTCGATGGCGCGGCGGTCGTCCTCGTCGATGAGGTAGAACAGCGCGCCGAGGAAGAGCTTGGCGGCGGCGCTCTGCCAGAGGTCGCCGGCGCCGCGGACGTCGAAGGGGATGTGGAGCGCTTCGAGCGCGCCCTGGAACGCCAGCCCCGTCGAGCCCGCGCGGTAGAGCACGGCGATCTCGTGGCGGGGCACGCCGTCCCGGATCAGCGCCGCGATGGCCCGCACCACCTGGCGCACCTCGACGTCGGGCGCCGAATAGCCGCGGATCGCCACGGCGCCGGCGCTCTCCAGCGCCGGGCCGTAGTCCTTGGCGAAGCGGTCGCGGTTCTTGGCGATCAGGCGCTTGGCGCCCGCCACGATCTCGGGCGTCGAACGGTAGTTGCGGTCGAGGAGGTGGAGCACCGCGTCGCCGTGGCGGCGCTTGAAATCGAGCGTGTAGCGGATGTCGGCGGCGCGGAAGGTGAACAGCGTCTGGTCGTCGTCGCCCACCGCCCAGAGATGCACGCCGCCCGAGCGGAAATGCTCGATGAGCCGGTGCTGGCCGAGGTTGATGTCCTGGTATTCGTCGACGAGGAGGTGATCGACGGCGGCCGCCACGGCGCGGCCATAGGCGGGGTGGTCGGCCATGGCGCGCAGCAGCAGCGGCACCATGTCGGCGAAGTCGATGGCGCCGGCCTCGCGCAGCGCCGCCTCGTAGACGGCGAAGAACTCGGCGGCGCGGTGGCCCACGTCGTCGTCGCGCGCGAGGCTCCGCGCATAGGCACCGGCGTCGAGCAGCTGCTCCTTCGCGCCGGCAATCAGGTCGAGGATGTCGCCCTCGTCGTTCCAGTACATCCGCCGGCTGGCGAAGACGGCGCGCTGCTGCTGGGCGCTCCACACGTCGATGCGCTCCGGCAGGCCGGCGAGGTGCGGCTTGCGCTGGAGGCAGCGCAGCGCCAGGCTGTGGAAGGTGAAGACGCGCAGCTCGGCCGGGTTGTCGAGGGCGAGGTCGCGCGCGATGCGGGTCCGCATCTCCTCGGCGGCCTTCTTGGTGAAGGTCAGCGCCATGATGCGCTGCGGGTCGGTGCCGCCGTCGTGGAGGTGCCGGAAGCGGCCCACCAGCGTCGAGGTCTTGCCCGAGCCGGGCCCCGCCAGCACGAGCTGGGTCGGGTGATCGGCGCTGGCGGCGCGGCGCTGCGAGGGATCGAGGTCGGCCATCCGCCTCTCATGGCACAGGCCGGGCGCGCTTGGAATTCATCTCTCTCATATCCACAGTCGTATGGTCACATTGATCTCACCCCCGATAAGGGTTTGTGTGCTCGGTGACATTCTTGAGGTTGAATGCTAAATATTAGAGGCATTTGTCTGGCACGGATCTTAGACGATGGATCAGGGTTCTTTACCAATCCCACCTGCAATTTTGGCAGCTTTAATTACGTCGTTTGCTGCTGTAATTTGCGTTCCATTGATAAATAGATTGCTAATTCAACATTATGATAAGCGAGTTAGGCTTACAGTGACATACAATGTCTCTGACGCGCAGTCCAGTAGTTACGTCATCAAGCTTTTTGGTAACATATTTGATCTAAGCTTACCGGAGATTGACAGAAAGATCAGATCAATACTCTCGCGCGTTAAAGGCTATATAAAATTTGAAATAGTGAACGAAGGATCTGCTTCTGTAAAGAATATCACTCTCACTGCCGATAGTGAGTTTTTTATTGCTGTGATCCAGGTCGAAGGATTAGATGAAACCTATCTGATTGACAGCAATAACCCGTTTCGATTGGGAGATTTACAACCGAAGCTAAAGAAAACGCTGCATTTATTTGTAGATGCAGGTGCTATCGGATTTGGCGCAGATAATTTTTTGCGTAAGATCCATGTTTCCGCCGACCATGTTGATCATGTTAAATACGTAAAGGGAAATTTAGAATTAGTACCAGTGATGACAATGCTTAAGAGAATGCAGTATGCCTTTTATTTCCTACTTTGCTGGTTTTTGCTGACGTCTACTATGTACATCCCGCAAATATTTCGTAGTTATATTCACTAATCATCGGCAGGTTTCTGCGTCTCACATAGGCGATGAAAACCAATTGCTGCGGCCATTGGTCCAAGGTAAGCGGTGCCGGCCGAGGGGGAAGCGTGCGGGCCGCCAAAGCGCGGGACGGCGCGGACTGCGACGCTCGGCAGCGGGGACGGAGACGGCAGGGGTGGCGGCGGCGGCGGCGAGGCGCCCTATATCGTGCCCGAACCCGGACCGACATGACGACCTTCTTCACCGCCGACACCCACATCGCCGACCCGCACATCCTGCGCATGCGGCCCTTTCCCGACATCGCGTCCCACGACGAGGCCGTGATCGCCCGCTGGAATGCCCGGATCGGACCCGACGACGAGGTCTGGCACGTCGGCGACGTCTTCGGCGGGGTCGGCCGTCACCACGGCGCGGCCCTGTTCGCGCGGCTCAACGGCGTGAAGCGGCTCGTGATCGGCAACCACGATTCGAACCGCGTGCTGGAGCTGCCCTGGGCGGCACCACCGGTCGACCACGCCCGGCTCGTGCTGCGGACCGACACGGGCGCCGAGGTGCGGCTCTACCTGTCGCATTACCCGATGCGGTCCTGGCCGGGGCTCTGGCGGGGCACCCGCCACCTCTACGGCCACACCCATTCGATGCTGCAAGGCACCAGCCAGTCCTGCGACGTCGGCGCCGACGCCTGGGACTACACGCCCGCGAGCCTCGACGAGATCGTCGCCCGCCAGGACGCGACCGCGGCCCTGCCCGAGGAGCTGGCGGTCTGGGCGGCGCGGCGGGCCGGCGAGTAGCGGCGCCACGGCGGCGGCCGAACACCCCGCACCGACCCGCTCTACCTCTGTCGTTCCGGCGAGAGCAGGCGGACCAGCAGATCGATGCCTTCGCCGACGCTGGCGAGCCCCTTCTCCGGCCGCAGGATGCCGTTGGCATCGAGGGCGATCAGGCCATGCAGGGTGGCGAACAGCAATCCTGCCAGCTTTGTGTTCGGCATCGCGGGAAGCTCCTCCGCCAGCTGGCACTCCTGCACGATCGAGACGAACTCACCGAAGGTCTTCAGCGCGGCTCGCTCGAGGTCGCCTCCTTGCGCGGCGATATCAGGATCATTGAACAACAGCCTGTAATGAGCTGGATGCTCCCGGCTGTATCGGACGACGAGGTGCAGCGCTCGCGTCAGCTTGGCCGTCGGGGTCGATGAAGAATGGCGGATGCTGTCGAACTCGCCCGCCAGCATCTCGAAGTCGACGATCGCGACCGCTGCCAGCAGGGCACTGCGATTCTTGAAGTGTTTATACGGCGCGTTGTGGGACACGCCGGCGGCGTGCCCGACAGCCCTGAGCGTCAGGGCGTCCTGCCCGCCCGAGTCGAGGAGATCGGCCGCGGCCGCTATCAGCTTCTCCCCCGTCGTCATCGCAACTGCATGGGCTCTTCGGTCGGTTCGAGTTTCACCAGGAGCTTCGAATCAGTCCACAGTTTGGCTGCCCGCACTTCATCGTAGGACATCTTGGACGATCGTCTCTCGCTCAACGATCCATCGTTTGACTGGTAATAGCGGCCCGACCCATCGGCGAAGGCCGGTTCGGCGACGATCCTGGCGAGGGCATCCCCGGAGAAGCCCACGGTCCCGGTGGTGACGCCGAGCCTTTTGAACGTCCACCTCAGGAACCGCGTCTTGGAAAGCCACTGGACGGGCTTCGGCTGCGACCTGAGCAAGCCGGTGTCCGGCGTCGCGCCAGGGTCGAACGCCATCGATGCGACCGAACTGGCAGACCTCTTCGAGCGGCGATCCAGCTCGTAGGCGAAGAGGATCATGCAGAGCTTCGACGTCGAGTAACGCACACCGGCGGGGAGCGGCTTCGCACCGTCCTTTCCATCACCGGAGAGCGCCATCGCGTCCGGTTCGACAGCTCTCCCGATCAATTTCCCACCTGGAGCGTCGCCTCGACCGCATCATGGCGCTCGATCCTACCCATCCCGCCGGGATCAAGCTCAAACGCATGATCCTCAAGGTCCATGATCGGGGCGTCGTGTCGGGGTCATCTGCGTCCCCGATCTGCCACGCGGTCGAACAGCAACTCGATCAACAGGAAATGCCCGAGATAGTTGGTGGCGAAGGTCTTCTCGTAGCCCTCTTCACTGTAGGAGATCGGCCCTGGGAACTGGGCGCCCGCATTGCACAGAATCGACTGGAGACGATCGACCTCGCCACTGTCCATCATCACGCGGCAGCGCGCGGCTGCGGCCCTGACGGACGCCAGGGAGGACGTGTCCATCTCCAGGGTGTTCACTTTGATACCATCGATCGCCCGCAGCTGTTTCGCGGCCACCTCCAAGCGTTCGAGGCTTCGTCCGGCGAGGATCAGGTTCAGCTTCGACCCCGATGCGAGCCGTTTGGCGCATTCGAACCCGATACCGCTGTGACCACCCGTGATGAGAACCGTCGGCACGATCACCCCCTTACATCTGGTTGACAACGTCAACCAGATGTAAGGGGGTAAGTTGACAGCGTCAACCCGACTGCTGCGACTTGAACCACGGCGGGCTTCGGCCGCCGGTCGAGTGCCTGGAGGACGCGGGCGGCGAGAAGGTGGCGGGTCATGGCAGAGCCGAGCCTGACCGAGCATCCCGCACCGAAGCGATGAGACGGCGACCCGCCCCACGTCGTCGTGGGACGTGCGGCGCTTGTGTCGGTCACTCGTCGGGATCGAGATCCGGTCGCATCCGACGGTGAACGATGGCGACGATCGACACACCCTCGCCAGTCTGGCGATAGAAGACGACGTGCTCGGCGTGCTCGTGGCGACGCAGGCCAGCCCGGATCCTCTCGGCGGGGCGTCCCATCGAGGGATGATGTCCCAAGAGGTCGAACACACGCTCGAGATCGGTCGCGTACCTGTCTGCCCGGCGAATGCCGAAGTGTTCGGCACAGTACAGATAGATTGGCTCAGGTTTCTGTCGGCCTGCCGGGTGAGCCTGTAGACAGTCATTCCGGCAGGCCGCGCCCTCTGGCGGTCGCCTGGGCCTCGGCGACGATCTCCGTGAAGCTGCGTGGACTGGTGCCGCTGGCCTCGGCCTCGTCCAGGTAGCGTTGCAGCGCGGCCCACTTGCCGGTCTGCTCCTGATCGCGGCGGATCAGATCGCGGACGTAGTCGCTCGCGTTGCTGAAACGGCCTGTCCGGGCCTGGGCTTCGACCCAAACTTTCATCGGGTCAGGGAGAGAGACGTTCATGGTCGCCACGGCAGGCCTCCTCGGTCCAGCCGGCTGGATACAGATTGGCAAGCTTTGCCAGCTGCCGGCATCCACCCCGTTTGTCGCGTGGGCTGCGGTCCTTATGGCGACCTTCGATCTCCTCGCCGACAACCCCCGCATGGCACGGGAGCGCGCTGAGTTCCGGCCTCCGATGCGCCGCCACGCCTTCCGGGCGCACATGATCGTCGACCTCATCGCGGAAGAAGAGACCCTGATCGTCCGCGTCCTGCATGGACGGCAAGATTGGGAACGGCACCTGACATGAGCCGGTCGATCCGATCGGACCGGGTTCATCCGACGATCTACCCAGCGTCACGTCGCCGATGGACTCCCGACGCTTCGCACGAGCCAAAGCGACGTGCCGTCGCGTGAATGGCGATCACCATGCGCGGATGCGGAGGCCTACACGACGACGAGCTTCGGCCGTTTGTCGAGCGCCTGGAGCACGCGGGCGAGGTCGGGGCCGCGCTTGAGGACGAGGCCCGTGGCGGCCAGCACCGCATAAGCGCCCTGGCGGCGCGCCAGCGCAGGGTCCTTCTCGACGCGGTACAGCGGCACTTCCGAGCTGCGGCGGTAGATCGAGAAGACCGCCTTGTCGGGCCGGAAGTCGATCGCATAATCGCGCCACTCGCCCTCGGCCACGCGTCGGCCGTAGAGGTTGAAGATCTCACGAAGCTCGTGGCGGTCGAAGGCGACGAGCGACGGGCTCGCCTGGGCCCTGGTCTCCGGCGCCGCTCGGCGCGACGGGAACGGCGCCACCGACCCGCCCGTCGCCTGTCGTCCCTCCGTCCTCGACCCCTGAACCCGTCGCTCCGCCGGCGTGTCGCCCTCGTCCATCCCGCGCTCCCTGCTGTCCGCCACAATGGCGCGGGCGCGGGGCCGGTTCAAGGCTGCGGGCCCGACCCGGCCCGCTCTGGCGGAGCGTCGCCCCGTCCGACTTGCCGCGTCCTTCGATCGCCGTCACTGGCAGCCTGAGATCGCCGTCCGACCCGTCCGCACGATCTGCATGGGCTTGCCGTTCGGGCACATGCGCCTCTGGTTCTTCCGCAGCGCCGGAGACTGACGCATGTTGCCGGCCGAAGCCGTCGAGACGCCGGTGATGAGCAGGGTGGCGGCCAGCATGGCGGCGGATGCGGCACGGATCACGGTGTCACCTCTCTCTATGGGGTCAGTCGATGGACGCGGCGTCTGCACACGTCCCGAGATGGCGAAGGTAGAACACGAGCGGAATGCTGTGCGTGGCTTCGACGCTACACCATATCGGAGGACACTGACAGCCGGCGGGCCCGCGCCTGCGCCGGGTCGCGAAAGCGCGTAGAAGCGACCCGCACTCCGGGAGCGCCGCCATGGACGACATCGAGACCTTCTCCGTCGGCGCGATCGCGGCGCCCCACCCGCTCGCCGCCGCGGCCGGGCGGGACGTATTGGTCGAGGGCGGCACGGCGATCGAGGCGGCGCTCGCCGCCGCCGCCGTCAGCGCCGTCGTGGTGCCGGACCGCAACGGGCTCGGCGGCGACGCCCTGTGGCTCATCCGCGAGCCCGGACCGCGCGGCCGCGTGCGGGTGCTCGACGCGCGCGGCACCGTCGGGGCGGCGGCCCGGCTCTCGTTCTACCGCGAGCGCGACCTCGAGAGCGTGCCGCTCCACGGCGGCGCGGCGGTGCTGACGGTGCCGGGCGCCGTCGCGGGCTGGGCCGAGGCCCACGCCCTGTCAACAGCCTCGGGCGGCCGGCTGCCGATCGCGCGCCTCCTCGCCCCCGCGGCGGCGGCGGCCCGCGAGGGTTGGGACCTGACGGCCCGGGACGTCGCCGCCCTCTCGGCCGCCGCGCCGGCGCTGGCGGCTGTGCCGGGCTTCGCGGCGGCCGTCCTCGTCGACGGCCAGGCTCCGGAGGCAGGGTCGCGCCGCCGTGCCCCGGCGCTGGCGGCGACCCTCGACTACCTCGCCGGAGCGGGGCTCGACGACCTCTTCCGCGGCGACGTCGGCCGCGAACTCTCGGCCGACCTCGAGGCCTGGTCGAGCCCGCTCGGCCGCGGCGACCTCCGCGGCGGCGAGGCGCGCTGGCGCGAGTCCCATGCGCTGGACCTCGGCCGCCAGAACCTGGCGGTGCCGCCGACCCGGTCGGGCGTCAGGGCCGCGGTGGCGCTGGGGCTGTTCGCCGGCCTCGGCGCGGCGGGGCTCGACGCCGCCAAGGTCGACGGCTTCGAGCGCTGGCACGGCCTGATCGACGCCCTGCGCCTCGCCGACGAGATGCTCGATGCGACCGATGCCGCGGGGCAGGACGTCGAGGCCCTGCTCGACCCCGAGCGCCTCGCCCGGGCCAGCCTAAGACTCGACCGCGACCGGGCGCGCCCGTCCGCGCCCGCGTCCGCGCCGCTGCTCGACGAGGCGGCGGTGTGGATCGGGATCGTCGACCACGCGGGTGCCGCCGTGTCGCTGGTCCAGACGCTCGGCGGTGCCTTCGGCTCCGGCCTGGTGTCGGGGCGGACCGGAATCCTCATGGGCGACCGCGGCGCCGCCCTGGCGATCGACCCGGACCTCGGCCCCGTGCTGCGGCCAGGCCGCCGCCCGCCGCTGCTGTCCGTGCCGGCGCTCCTCGCCGCCCCGCGGGACGGGCAGGTGGCGGCGCTCGGCGGCGAGGGCCTGCAGGCCGCCGCGCTGGTGGCCCAGGTCGCGAGCCGGCTGATGCGCGGGGCGAGCCTCGGCGAGGCGATCGGCACGCCGCGCTTCGCCCTCGGCGCCACGCCGGATGGGCGGGACGCGGCCGTCCTCGTCGAGGAGGCGCGTGAGCCCGGGCCGGCGGCGCGGCTGAGGTCGGCGGGCCACGTCCTCGTGCCGGGAGACCAGGACGGAGTGCGGACCGCGGGCGCCGTGTCGCGGGACGCCGCGGGGCGCGTCGCGGCGGCGTCGGACGCGGGCGCCACCGCGGGTCTGTAGGGCCTCACCGTCGAGGGACGACGGTCCCCGGGCGGCACTCCGTTCGTGGAAGCGATGCCGCCGGTCGAACTCTTCTTGTCAGGCCGCCTGCGCCATCGCGACGCCGTTCGGCGCCAGGGTGGCCCGGACCTCTTCGCTCAGCGCCGCCGCGATGTCCGAGCGCCCCGCCTGCCGCAACAGGCCGACCCGCACGCCGGGCAGGGCGGGCAGGCCCGCCTCCGGCCCGATGATCCGCTGGGTCGCGAGATCGATCACCGCGGAGGGGAGCACGGTCACGGCCTGGCCGCTCCGCACCACGGGTGCGATGGCGGCATAGTTCGACGACATGAGGAACAGGCGCGACGCGATCGCGGCCTCCTCGAGCGTCGAGAGCGCCACGCGGCGCCAGGCGCAGCTCGGCGTCGACAGGGCCAACGGAAGGGGCCGCTGCTCCTCGACGGGGCCGGCCCGCAGCCCCGCCACCCAGCACAGGGGTTCCTCGCGCAGGATCTCGACGCCGTGGATCTCGTCGCAATCCGTCACGACGCTCACGTCGATCTCGCCGCTCCGCACCCGGTCCGCCAGGTCCGTGCTGGGGTGGCACACGACCGAGAGCTCGACCTGCGGGTGGCGGGTCGTGAAGCGCCTCACGATCTCGGGCAGGAACAGCTCGGCATAATCGTCCGGTATGCCGAGGACCGCACGGCCGGTGAGCCCCACGGCCGTCATGTCGGCCAGGGCCGCCGCCTCGACCTGCAGCATCCGGCGGGCATGCTCCACCAGCCGCTCGCCGTCGGGCGACAGCCGCGTGCCGCGGCCCTGCTTGACGAAGAGCGCGCGGTCGAGCCGCTCCTCGAGGCGCCGCACATGCATCGACACCGCGCTCTGGGTCTTGTTCACCCGATCGGCGGCGCGCGTGAAGCTGCCCGTGTCGACGATGGCGAGGAAGGAGCGGAGCTGGTCCGTGTCGAGCATGATCGATACCGAATCGCGATGGAATGCATCAGAAGCATTCGTTGGACCCATGAGTGCGCCGGCCGCATCTTGTCGTCAAGGGCGGCCGAGGGCCGCCGCAGCCCAGGACCGCGCCATGCTGATGATCATCGAGAAGCCCCGTCCCAGTCCCGCCGAGCGCGCCTGGTCGGCCCTGTCGCGCTCCGTCCACGCCGCCCTGACGCTGATCGACGCCGCGGTCACCATGCCGTTCCGCTGGAGCGAGAACCGCCGCATCATGCTGACGCTCTCCGCCATGAGCGACCACGACCTCAGGGACATCGGCCTGACCCGCCACGACCTGCGCGACTCCCTGGCCCTCTCGCCGGGCCGCGACACGGGCACCTTCCTGGCGGGGCGTCGCTCCGCGCGGCGACGCCACGGCTGAAGGCGCCGGACGCACAGGCCAGCCTCCGGCCGCGGACGACCGGGCAGGACGAGCTCTGACCATCCCATTCGAGATGCCGATCGCCGTCATCGGGATGGGCGACGGGACCGCATCGGCTGTCTCGAGCAGCCGTGCCTCCCGAGACCTCGGCTACTGGGAAGCCAGCCAACCGCCGATGCGGCGCGACACCTCGACGATGTCCTCGCGCCGGCGCATGAAGCAGATCCGCACGAAGCCTTCGCCCGCCGGCCCGAACGCCGAGCCCGGCGCCACGCCGACGCCGGCCTCGTCGATCAGCCGCAGCGCGAGGCCGCGGCTGTCGGACACGCCCGACACGCCGCAGAAGAGGTAGAACGCGCCGTCCGGGATCGCGCAGCGGATGCGGCCCGTGCCGTGCAGCGCCTCGGCGAGGAGGTCGCGGTTCTGCCGCGCCCGCCGGACCTGCTCGGCGACGAAGTCCTCGCCCCCCGCGATGGCGGCGACGGCGGCGCGCTGCGTCGCCACCGGCACGCCCGAGGTCGAATATTGCACGAGATGCTCGATGGCGACGCCGAGCTCCGGGGGCGCCTCGAGCCAGCCGATGCGCCATCCCGTCATGGCCCAGTTCTTGGAGCAGGTCTGGGCGAAGAGCACCCGGTCGTCGGAGCGCATGACGTCGTGGAACGAGGCGGCTCGGGCGCCCGTGTAGCTGAAGCGCCCGTAGATCTCGTCGGCGATGATCCAGAGGCCGTGCCGCCGCGCGAAGTCGAGCAGCCCTTCGAGCTCGTCGCGCGTCGCCGTCCAGCCCGTCGGGTTGGAGGGCGAGTTGACCACGAGGGCGCGGGTGCGGGGCGTCAGCGCGGCTTCGAGGTCCGAGACCGCGAGGCGCCAGCGCCCGTGGTCCGCCTCGCCCTCGAAGCGCATCGGGCATTCGACCACGGTCGCGCCAGCCGCCGCGAGGGCGCCGCCGAAGTTCGGCCAGGCCGGCGTCGGCACCAGTACGTCGTCGCCGCTGCCCGCCACGAGCCGCACCGCGATCTGCAGGGCGTGCATGCCGCCGACCGTGACGAAGATGCGCTCGGGCCCGAAGCCGTGCGGCGCGTCTGTCGCGGGCCGCCCGTAATGGGTCGTCAGGTAGGCCGCGACCGTGGCGCGAAGCTCGGGGATGCCGCCCTGGTAGGTGTAGAAGGTCTCGCCGGAGGCGAGCGCCTCCGCAGCGGCGTCGCAGATGAAGCGGGGCGTGGGGAGGTCGCCCTCGCCGACCCAGAGCGGGATCAGCCCCGGCCGGCCGCGCCCGTAGTCGAAGACCTCGACGATGCCGCTGAGCGGCAACGCCCGCACCTCCGGCCGGACGTCGTCGAGGAAGGGTCGCCGCTCTGCATCGGCATGGGTCATGGCGCCGGGCCTCGGGGGTGCGCTGGGAGCCCCGTCCAGACCACGGCCCGTCCCGGAAGGCGAGGCCTTTCGCGGCGTCAGGCCCGCTCGCGCGCCATGAGGTCGCGGATCTCGCCAAGCAGCACCTCCTGGCGGGACGGCGCCGTCACCTTCGGCCCCTCGAACGCCAGGCGGGTCCTCAGCCGGTCGATCAGCTTGAACACGAAGAACAGCGCCGCCGCCACGATGAGGAAATTGACGATGTAGGTGGCGAAACTGCCCCAGGCCAGGACCGGCCCCTGCTTCTGGGCGTCGACGAGGTTGGTGGCGGTGACGTTGTGGCTGAGCGGCAGGAAGTAGTTGGAGAAGTCGGCGCTGCCCACCATGCCGATGACCGGCATGATGATGTCCTTGACGAGGCTGTCGACCACCTTGGCGAAGGCCGCCCCGATGATCACCGCGAAGGCGAGATCCACGACGTTGCCCTTGAGGGCGAACTCGCGGAATTGCTTCAAGGTGCGCGACAGCGCCGTGTCGGTCTCCGCCATGATCTGTTCTCCTGTCCAATCGCCGCGCCGCGACCGTAGCCTTTGTGGGGCTTCGATTGAAGCGGCGCTTCGACCGGAGCCTGTGAACAGAGACCCGCGGGCCGGAGCCGGTCGGCGCGCAGCGATCAGAAGGGGTAGTAGCGGATCGAGGTGAGCACCGTGTTCTCGGAGGCCTTCGGGGCGCCGCCGATCAGGGACGAGAAGGCCGTCCGCTGCGTGTAGGAATATTGCAGGCCGCCGCGGAGCTGGCCGAAGGGTCCGCTGTAGACCGTGTCCCAGGCGCCCGCGGTGAGCTGCCGGACCGACCGGTTGTTGCCCGTGCAGGTCGCCGTCGAGCCCTCGATGTCGCAGCCCGCGTTGGAGTTGAGCGAGTTGCCGTAGCCGTAGTTGACGCCCGCGGCACTGCCCTGCGACGAGCGCGCGTCCTGCTCGATGCCGGCGTAGCCGTAGAAGTCGAGCGTCGGCGTGGCGTGGAGGGTGCCGCCCGCGAGCAGCATGAACTCGGACAGCGGCTTCGCCTGCCCGGTCGAACTCACCGTGATGTCGGGAAGCTGCGCCGTGCCATAGCGGCCGAGGCCGGCACCGACCGCGCCGGAGAGCTGCAGGTCGAGCATCTTGGGCACCGCGCCCACGAGCACGCTGCCGCCGCCGCCGCCGCCGATGACGTCCTTGTTCTGCCCGTTGTAGCGGCTGTAGAAGTCGCGGCCGATGCCGAAGGCCTCGACGTGGACGTTGTGCCCGTCGACCGTGGGGTCGTAGGCCACCTTGCCGATGAGGTCCGGCGCGTGGTTCAGCGACAGCGAGTTGGCCGAGTTGAACAGGCCGCCGCCCGTGGCGGCCTGGTTGTAGGTGAAGGTGGACGGCACCGCGCCCGACTCGGTGGTGGCCGGGTTCTCGGCCGAGACGCCGACCGCCAGGATGGGGCTGATGTCCTTGACGAGGCGGACCTGCGGCTGGCGGGCCCAGACGAAGCCCGGCACGTATTGGGCGTCGATGGTGAGCGGGATCTCCTCCTTGCGCGGCTCCAAGCCCTTGGCGAACATCGTGGCGAACGACCAGGTCTGGCCGGCGAGGAAGTGCAGTCCGTAGTCCGAACGGTCCACCGTCGTGTAGAGGTGACGGATGCGCAGGTTGTAGGAGTTGCTCTCGTTCGAATTGGCCGTCTGGGCGGCGCCGAGGAAGTCGAACTCGCCATAGCCGGCGATGTGGGTGAACGGGTCCGGGTTACCCTCGACGAGACCGGAGATGCGGCTCTGTCGCGCCGAGAAGCGGAACTCGCCGAGCCGGCCCGAGCGGGTCTGCCGGAACGGGATGGCGCCGAAGGGCGAGGCGACGTCGGCCGAGAGGTTGTGCGAGCGCGTCACGGTCTCGAGCGCCAGGAAGCCGCCCGGCGTGAAGGTGAGGCCCTTGTAGCACAGCGACTTCTCGGGGCAGGCCACGAACTGCGGCGGCGGGCCATCGCCGTACACCTGGTTGCCGACCGCCTTGGCGGCGACGGTCTGGGCGCCTGCCTTCTTGGTGGCCGGGGCGTCCTCGGCCTGCCTGTGGTCGCGGTGCTCCTGGGCGTTGACCTTGGCTTCGAGGCGACGCAGCTGCGCCTTCAGCAGAGCGATCTCGGCCGCGGTGGACTCGTCGGCTCGCGCCTCTCCGGCAACACAGGCCAAGAGGAGAACGGCAGCGGAGCAGCTCGACAACAGTCTAAGATGGTCTTGCACGGTAGAACCCCTCTGACGCGCAGTTCACACTGCAGAGGGGTAGGCAGCCCGTGTGACACTCCCATGAAAATTCCTCGATCCCGCCCGATCCTGCCGACGAACGACGACGGGTGACGCCTTTGCGCCACAGGCACGCTGTGGAGGTCGACCGCGACGGCGCTGCGTTCTCCGGCTGAGCCGACGGTCCGACCCCCACGGGACCGCCTCGCCGATGCACCGTCTCCCGCGGCGCCGACCGGATCGCCGGCCGGAGCTTGCGCGAGGCTGTCGGGCCGTCCGTCCGGGCCTTGCATCGCGCCGCGCCAGGCGGCACGGGACATCATGGAGCGACGGACGGGATCTTCGGCGGACTGGCGCGAGGCGCGCAACGCGGTGGCGCGCGCGCGGTTGGCGAAGGCGCTCCCGGCAGTCTTCCCGGCGTCGGTCCTGGTCCACGCCCAGGCCCGGCCGATGGTGCCGCCCCAGCCACGCCTCGCCGTCGAGAGCTACTGGCGCCACCACCCCGTCCGGGCGGACCGGCTCGCCCGCGCGCTCGCGGGCCTGAGCCCTGAACCGGAGGGCTGGCGCTGGTCCCTGGCGTCCGCGCCCGACGACGGCCGCGCCCGCAGCTTCCGCACGCCGCCGGCGCCGTTCCGCGAGGCCGCGCACCGGGCGGGACCCGGCACCTGCTGCCTCTGCGGCCAACCGGTCTACCGGTTCGGGTGGCACCGGGATCTCTGGGACGATGGCACGCCCAACCGCCGCGCCCGCTGGCACGCCTGCTGTGTGGCGGCCTGGAAGCTGTGGAACGCGCCCGCCGGGCAGGCCAGGCTGCTGGGCAAGCTCCAGAAGCGTCGCTGCCCCATGACGGGCGGGCGCCTGCCGCGCGACCGCGAGGTCGACCACCGCATGCCGCTCCACGTCGTGTGGCGCCGCCACCGCGACGCGCCCTGGACGGAGCTGCTGCGCTTCTGGGGCTTCCCGAACCTGCAGGCCGTCGACAGCGCGGCCCATCGCGAGAAGACGAGGGCCGAGGCGACGGCGCGAGCACGGAAGCTTGACGCCGCCGCCTGACGGGCTCAAACGATGTCCGTCGAGAGCGCTCTCGTCCGCTCGACCCCGCCGAGGCGGGAACGAGCGGACGACCTGCGAAGCGAGCGGGTCACCCCGAACTCACGTCACTTGACGCCTTCGGCATCCTTCGCCGGCATGCTGGCCTGACCGATGCGCCACTTCACCGGGGCGAGGAAGATGCGGTGCCGGTGTTCGGCCTCGAACGCCATCGGCGGACGGTTGTTGTCGATGTACTTGCCGATCTGACCCATGAAGTCGTCGGCCTTGCGCCAGATCCCGATGTTGTAGAACACCGTGAAGTCGCCGCTCTCCGTCGCCGCCCAGTTGATCCAGGGGAACTGCTGGCGGCTCTCCTCACCCGACATGAACTCGGCGATGAGGCCGGTGCGGTCCGGGATGGTGGACTTCGTCGCCCAATAGTCGAGGAACTCCTGCTCGTGCCCCTTCTTGATCTTCCATTCCACCACCACGATGCGGGCGTCGGTCGAGAGCGGCTTGCCGGTGGCGTCGACCGATTGGGGCGCCGACACGGCGGCCGCGGGCGGCGTGGCCGGCGCAACGTTGTCGGACCAGGCCGAGGAGCCCGCGGTCGACAGGAGGGCAGCGGCGGCGACCGTCGCCAGGATTCCACGGCGCAGGGGTACGACTGAAGTGAAACGCATGCAAAGATCCTCGTGAGAGTCGGATCCCGCGCACCCGGCCTGGCCGGTGGGGCAACCCGATAAGACACACCCGAAGAGTGCCAGAAATCGCAGAGGTTAACGAGCATTAATACTGTAGAGCGCCACAGTTTCGACACCGATGGTTAATGTCCGCCCTCACGGCCAGATGACGGCCGGCGGCAGCGACGACAGGATGGATTCGACGTTGCCCCCCGTCTTCAGCCCGAAGATGGTGCCCCGGTCATAGAGGAGGTTGAACTCGACGTAGCGCCCGCGACGGACGAGCTGCTCGCGTCGCTCCGCCTCGCCATAGGGGGTCTCGACGTTGCGGCGCACGAGGGCGGGGTAGATGCCGAGGAGGGCCTCGCCGACGGCCCGGGTGAAGGCGAACTCGGCCTCCCAGGCGTCGCCGAGATAGTCGTAGAAGATGCCGCCGATGCCGCGCGCCTCGTCCCGGTGCGGCAGGTGGAAGTAGCGGTCGCACCAGTCCTTCAGCTTCGGGTAGGGCGCCACCGCCGCGTGGGCGCCGCAGGCGGCCTCGAGCGCCGCGTGGAATGCCAGGGCGTCGGGGTCGTCGGGGGCGCGTCGCCGGTCCAGCACGGGGGTGAGATCGGCGCCGCCGCCGAACCATGCCTTGCTGGTCACGACGAAGCGCGTGTTCATGTGCACGGCCGGCACGTTCGGGTTCCACGGATGCGCGATGAGCGAGACGCCCGAGGCCCAGAAGCGGGGATCCTCGGCGGCGCCGGGCATCGACTTGGCGAATTCCGGCGCGAAGCTGCCGTGCACCGTCGAGGCGTGGATGCCGGCCTTCTCGAAGACCCGGCCGTGCAGCATCGCCATCGTGCCCCCGCCGCCCGGAGCGCCGCTGTGGTCGGTGCGATGCCACGGCTTGCGCACGAAGCGGCCCGGCGCGGCGGGCGCGTCGGCGGAGCCGGCAGGCCCGTCCTCTTCCAGCGCCTCGAAGGCGGCGATCAGCCTCGACTGGAGCGCCTCGAACCAGGCGCGGGCTGCGAGTTTGCGGCCTTCCGTCTCGTCCGGGGCGGGGTTGTCGTCGGGGTCTGTCTGCATGATCGTCGTCCACCGGGCCTGCTGTCGGGTTTGCATCCGCACCGTCGTTCGCGCAAATGCAAACGTCGCCCTCCCTCATCCGCCGACACGATCGCCGCTCGACCGGCACCGGTCCGTCGTCGTCTCCCAAAGATCGAACCCGTGCCCCCTCAATCTCCCCGCGTCGCCGTCGTCGGCGCCGGCCCCGCCGGCCTCATGGCGGCCGACGTCCTGGCCGCCGGCGGCGCCCGCGTCGCGCTGTTCGACCGCATGCAGACGGCCGGGCGCAAGTTCCTGATGGCCGGCCGTGGGGGGCTCAACCTCACCCACAGCGAGGGCATGGACCGGTTCGTGCCCCGCTACGGCGCCGCGCAGGCCCTCGTCGCCCCAGCGCTGGCGGCCTTCGGTCCGGACGAGCTGCGCCGATGGTGCCGGACGCTCGGCGAGGAGACCGTGGTCGGGACGAGCGGCCGGGTGTTCCCGGCGAGCTTCAAGACCTCGCCGCTGCTCCGCGCCTGGCTGAAGCGCCTCGCCGCCGCCGGCGTCGACTTCCGCCCCCGCCACCGCTGGATCGGCTGGACGTCCGACGACGCGCTCCGCTTCGAGACGCCGGAGGGCGCGGCCTGCGAGAGCTTCGACGCCGCCGTGCTGGCGCTCGGGGGCGCGTCCTGGCCGCAGCTCGGCTCGGACGGGCGGTGGACGGCTCTGCTCGAAGCGGAGGGCATCGGCGTCGCTCCGCTGCGGCCGTCGAACTGCGGCTTCGCGGTCGCCTGGTCGGCGACGTTCCGCGACAGGTTCGAGGGCGAGCCGCTGAAGGGCGTGGCGCTGTCCTTCGCGGGCCGGACGTCGCGCGGCGAGGCGACGGTGACGCGGGGCGGGATCGAGGGGGGCGGGGTCTACGCGCTGTCGGGCCCGCTGCGCGACGCGATCGCGGCGGACGGCGCCGCCGTCCTCGCGGTCGACCTGCGCCCCGACATGGCCCGCGACGCCGTGGTGGCCCGGCTGACGGCGGCACGCGCCGGCAAGGCCTCGGTGTCGACCGCCCTGCGCAAGGCGCTGCATCTGTCGCCCGTCGGCATCGGCCTGCTGCAGGAGGCGGCCCATGCGGCGGCGACGCCGCTGGGCTCCCTCGACGACGAGGCCTTGATGCGGCTCGTCCGCGCCGTCCCGCTGCGGCTCGACGCGCCGCAGCCGATCGCGGGCGCCATCTCGACGGCCGGCGGCATCGTCGCCGCAGACCTCGACGAGCGCCAGATGCTGCTGCGGCGCCCCGGCACCTTCGCGGCGGGCGAGATGCTCGACTGGGAGGCGCCGACCGGCGGCTACCTGCTCCAGGCCTGCTTCTCGACGGGTGCCAAGGCGGCGGCCGGAGCGCTCGCCTGGCTGGCGGAGCGGGGCTGAACGCGCCCGGAAGCCACGGCGACCGGGTGCGCGACGTCCTCGACCGTCAGACCCGGTTCCGGTTCCCCACTATGCTGCGCACGGTCTCACCCGCCCGCTGGGGACACCGGATGCATAGATCTCGGCCGCTGGAACCGTCGCGCCCTTCTCCCCTGGGGAGAAGGTGGCGCGCAGCGCCGGATGAGGGGCGATCCACCTGCGGAGTCCCCCCTCATCCGCCCTGCCGGGCACCTTCTCCCCCTGAGGGAGAAGGGCAGAACGCGTCCAGCCGTCGAGATGTCTGCATCCGGTAGGCGCAGCGGGGGAGGGGACCAGCCGAAGGCTGGTGAAGAGGCGAAGCTGGGTGGGACGCGTCCGCGCGTCCTCACCCGATTGCCCCGCCGGCTCAGGTCCGCGGCTTCGGATCCATCGACGGCATCCCGCCGGCGCCGGCCGTGCCGCTCGCGTCCTTCACGCCGGCCCAGATCCGCTTCTTGATGAAGAACAGCAGCAACGCGAAGATCGCGAGGAAGATCACCGCCTTGAAGCCCGTCTGCTTGCGCTGATCGAGCTTCGGTTCGGACATCCACTGGAGATAGGCGGCGATGTCTTTCGAATATTGCTCGGCCGTCTTGGGCGAACCGTCCGCGTAGTCGACGAGTCCGTCGCTCAGCGGCGGCGGCATGGAGATCGCGTGGCCCGGATAGAACTCGTTGTAATACTTGCCGTCGGGGACCTTCACGTCCTTCGGCGGCGTGTCCTTGTAGCCGTTGAGCAGGGCGTGGATGTAGTCCGGCCCTTCCTCCTGGTACTGCGTGAAGGGGTCGAGGAAGAACCAAAGGCCGCCCTGCTCGAAGGAGCGGGCCTTCGCGAGGGTCGACATGTCGGGGGGGAGGGCGCCACCGTTGGCGGCCCGGGCGGCCTGCTCGTTGGCGAAGGGGGACGGGAAGGGGTCTGACGGGCGGCCGGGCCGCTCGTACATGTTGCCCGCGTCGTTCGGCCCGTCCTCGACCTTGAAGGTCGCCGACAGCGCCTTCACCTGGCTGTCGGAGAACTCCGGGCCGCCGGGCTCGGCGAGGTTGCGGAACGACATGAACTTGGCGGAGTGGCAGTTCGAGCAGACCTGCCGGTAGACCTGGTAGCCGCGCTGGAGCTGCGCCGTGTCGTAGACGCCGAGCGGCCCCGAGAACGACCAGGACTGGTGCGGCGGCAACCGGTCTTCACCGGCCTCCTGGGCCAGGGCCGACGGCGGGACGACCGCGCTCGCCACCGGCCCGGCCAGCAGGCCGGCCGCGAGGGTGAGGGCCATGCGCCGGGCGCGGACGGCGGAGCGGAAGCGTGGGTTCATGGGCTGGGGTCCGAACGTCGCCACGGAGATCAGCCGTCGACCGACGGCGAGGCCGCGGTGCGGGCCGCCGCGAAGGCGCCAGAGCCGCCCATCGCACGCGGACCCAGGACCGCCTCGGTGATGGAGGCGGGGAGCTGGCGCGGCGTCTCGAAGAAGCCGAGCGCCGGGGTGAGCACCAGGAGGTGGAAGAAGTACCAGAAGGTCAGGACCTCCGAGGCCAGCACGAAGAGGCCCACGGGCTCCTGCGAGCCGACGTAGCCGAGGCCGGCGACGTCGGCGAAGAAGATGAACAGGAACACCCTGTACACCGGCCGGAAGTTCGAGGACCGGATGCGCGACGTGTCGAGCCAGGGCATGAAGGCGAGCAGCAGGATCGAGCCGAACAGGGCGCAGACGCCGCCGAGCTTGGACGGCACGGCCCGCAACATGGCGTAGTAGGGGAGGAAGTACCATTCCGGCACGATGTGGGCCGGCGTCACCAGAGGGTTCGCCTCGATGTAGTTGTCCGAGTGCCCCAGGTAGTTCGGGATGAAGAAGATGAAATAGGCGAAGAACACGAGGAAGCAGGACAGCGCCAGGCCGTCCTTGACGGTGAAGTAGGGATGGAAGGGCAGCGTGTCCTTCGTCGACTTCACCTCGACGCCGACCGGGTTGTTGGAGCCGGGGACGTGCAGCGCCCAGATGTGCAGCGCCACCACGCCGGCGATCATGAACGGCATGAGGTAGTGGAGCGAGAAGAAGCGGTTCAGCGTGGCGTTGCCGACCGAATAGCCGCCCCAGAGCCAGACCGTGATGGAATCGCCCACCACCGGAATGGCGGAGAACAGCGAGGTGATGACCTTGGCGCCCCAGAAGCTCATCTGCCCCCAGGGCAGGACGTAGCCCATGAAGGCGGTCGCCATCATCAGCAGGAAGATGATGAGGCCGAGGATCCACAACACCTCGCGCGGCGCCTTGTAGGAGCCGTAATACATGCCGCGCGCGATGTGGATGTAGACCGCGATGAAGAACATCGAGGCGCCGTTGGCATGGATGTAGCGCAGCATCCAGCCGTAGTTCACGTCGCGCATGATATGTTCGACCGAAGCGAAGGCGAGCGTGGCCTCGGGCGTGTAGTGCGTGGCCAGCACGACCCCGGTGACGATCTGGCAGACCAGCATGAACGCCAGGATGCCGCCGAACGTCCAGAAGTAGTTGAGGTTGCGCGGGTTCGGGAAGACCACGAACGACGAATGGGCGAGCCCCATGATGGGCAGCCGGCTCTCGAACCAGCGCAGCACCGGGTTCTTGGGGACGTAGGTGGATGCTCCACTCATGGCGTTCGCTCTCTTGGCGGGGGCGGCTGGTCGAGGGGCGGCCGAAGTCAGCCGATCTTCACTTTGGTGTCGGTCAGGAAGCTGTAGGTCGGCACCGCGAGGTTGAGCGGCGCAGGGCCGGAGCGGATGCGCCCCGACGTGTCGTAGATCGAGCCGTGGCAGGGACAGCGCCAGCCGTCGTAGGGGCCGTCATGGCCGAGCGGCACGCAGCCGAGATGGGTGCAGATGCCGACGACGATCAGCCACTCGGCCTTCTGCACGCGGGCCTGGTCGGTCTGCGGGTCCTTCAGGTCGGCGAGTGGCGTGTCCTGCGCCTCCTTGACCTCCTTCGGCGTCCGGTGCCGGACGAAGACCGGGTTGCCCCGCCACTTCACGGTGACGATCTGGCCCAGCTCGATCTTGGAGATGTCGATCTCGGTCGACGACAGCGCCAGGGTCGACGCGTCCGGGCTCATGGAGGAGATCAGAGGCCACACGACGGAGCCGATCCCGACGACGCCGACCGCGCCCGTCGCGATGAACAGCATGTCCCGCCGGGTCACGCCCGCCGCGGAATCCTGGCCGTGGTTCGAAGTCGCGGTCGACACACGTCACTCCCGATCTCGTCGTTCGCCCGGGGAACGGATGGCAGGCCCGGACATTGTCAAAGCTTCGAATCGTACCGCGCCAACTCGGGGACGGGTAGATCCGCCCTGGAGACGCCACCATGCGACCCATCGCCACCGACCGGCCCCGCGCTCGTGCCGCACCGCAGCGATGCCGCGCCTCGGACGGGGGCCGTCGATCGTCGATCTGTCGCACCCCGGCCACCTCTTGTCCAGCCTGCGAGAGCCCCGGGGCATCGCTGTCGCACCGCGGCAGGACCGCCCCGTGACGGATCCGGTGCTGCGCCTGGCGCTGTTCCAGCCCGACATCCCGCAGAACGCCGGCACGCTGCTGCGGACCTGCGCCTGCCTCGGCGTCGGGGCCCACATCGTGGAGCCGGCGGGGTTCCCGACCACGGACCGGCACTTCCGCCGCGCCGGCCTCGACTATCTCGACGCGGTGTCGCTGCGGCGGCACGTGTCCTTCGCCGCGATGGAGGCCTGGCGGGCCGGAATGGTGCCGCGGCCGCGGCTCGTGCTGCTGACCACGGGTGCCGAGCATGATTACCGGGACTTCGCCTTCCGCCCCGGCGACATCCTGATGGTCGGGCGCGAATCAGCGGGCGTGCCGCCGGAGGTCCATGCCGCCGCCGATGCGCGCGTCACCGTGCCGATGGCGCCTGGTTCCCGCTCGCTCAATGTCGCCGTGGCGGCCGCGGTGGTGCTGGGCGAGGCGCTGCGCCATTTGCGCTGACGCAAATCCGTCATACCAACGCTGCCTCCGGTGCCTCATACGGCATCCGGGTGATCGGCTAGCGACGCCGGTCACCCGCTCGTTCCCGCGAAGGCGGAGACCCACCGCAAGATGCCGGCCGGAGGCCGACCCCATCCGACCGACAGTGCAGCGAGCGGTACTCCCACTCGGTTGGGCCGGTCTTCGGCCGCCTTCCTGCGCTGGGTCCTCGCCTCCGCGCGCCTCCGCGAGGATGAGCGGAAAGTAGCCATCCCACTGGACCTCGTATCAGTTGGCGAAGCGGAAATGCAGCACGTCGCCGTCGGCCACCACGTAATCCTTGCCCTCGAGGCGGAACTTGCCGCCGTCGCGGGCTCCCGCCTCGCCCTTCAAGGCGATGTAATCGTCGTAGGCGATGGTCTCCGAGCGGATAAAGCCCTTCTCGAAATCGGAATGGATCACGCCCGCCGCCGCCGGCGCCCGCGTGCCTCGCGTGATGGTCCAGGCCCGCGTCTCCTTCGGTCCCACGGTGAAGTAGGTGACGAGGTGGAGGAGCGCGTAGCCGGCGCGGATGGCGCGGTTCAGCCCCGGCTCGGCGAGGCCGATCGCGTCGAGGTAGTCCTTCTGCTCGGCGGGCGGCAGCACCGCGATCTCGCTCTCGATCTTCGCCGACACCACCACGCTCTCGGCACCCTCGGCCTTGGCGCGGTCCGCCACGGCGGCGGAGAGCGCGTTGCCGGCGTCGGCCGACTCCTCCTCGACGTTGCAGACGTAGAGGACGGGTTTCGACGAGAGGAGCCCGAGGCCGGCGAAGAGCTTCCTCTCGTCCGGCTTGACCTCGACCACCCGGGCGGGCTTGCCGTCGCGCAGCAGCGCGAGGCAGCGGGTGACGAGGTCGAGCGCCTCCTTGGCCTCCTTGTCGCCGCCCTTGGCCTTCTTCTCCATGGCGAGGACGCGCTTCTCGAGGCTGTCGAGGTCGGCGAGCATCAGCTCGGTCTCGATGATCTCGATGTCGTCGAGGGGCGACAGCCGGTTCTCGACGTGGGTCACGTCGTCGTCGACGAAGCAGCGCACCACGTGGGCGACGGCGTCGCATTCGCGGATGTTGGCGAGGAACTGGTTGCCGAGCCCCTCCCCCTTCGAGGCGCCGCGCACGAGGCCCGCGATGTCGACGAAGGTGAGCCGCGTCGGGATGATCTCCTTCGAGCTCGCGATCCCCGCCAGCGCCTCGAGGCGCGGGTCCGGCACCGCGACGTCGCCGACGTTGGGCTCGATGGTGCAGAACGGGTAGTTGGCGGCCTGCGCGGCCGCCGTCTGGGTGAGGGCGTTGAAGAGCGTCGACTTGCCGACGTTCGGCAGGCCGACGATGCCGCATTTGAAACCCATGGTGTCCTCGGCCTCGCCTGGCTGGTCGCTGTGTCGGTGCCGTTGAACCACGCGGCCGGGCCCCGGTCTACAGGCCGGCGCCCGCTCCCGCGGCGGCGGGAGACCCTGCGGGGTTCCGGTCGTCACGCGCCCCCGCCGGGAACGAAAGCTTCCCCGGTCACGCGTGATCGGGCTACCAAGCCCGCAGGGTCCGCCCTCCCACAGCGAAAGCTCCTCCCCCGATGAACCAGGACGTCGCCTCCCCCTTCCGCCGGCCGTCCCCGCCGAGCCCCTCCGCCCGTCCGGCGCCGCTCGCGCGCGGCCGGGAGTTCCTGTCCATCCCCGGCCCCACCAACGTGCCCGAGGTCGTGCTGCAGGCCATGCACCGGCCCGCCGTCGACATCTACGCGGACGACCTGCTCGAGACGACGGGCCTGTGCCTGCACGACCTCAAATCCGTGTTCCGGACCGAGGGCTCGACCTACATCTACATCGCCAACGGCCACGGCGCCTGGGAGGCGGCCCTGACCAACACCCTGTCGCGGGGCGACCGCGTGCTGGTGCTGGAGAGCGGACGCTTCGCCAGGGGGTGGGGCGACCAGGGCGAGATGCTCGGTCTCGCCGTCGAGGTCCTGCCCGGCGGCTGGCGCCGCGCCGTCGACCCCGCTTCCGTCGAGGCGCGGCTCAGGGCCAACACGGCGCACGACGTCAAGGCGATCCTGGTCGTGCAGGTCGACACGGCGTCGGGCGTCGTCAACGACATCCCGGCGATCCGTGCGGCGATCGACGCCGCCGGGCATCCCGCGCTGTTCATGGTCGACGGCATCGCGTCGGTCGGCTGCATGGAATTCGAGATGGACCGCTGGGGCGTCGACGTCGCCGTCACCTGCTCGCAGAAGGGCCTCATGATGACGCCCGGCCTGTCGTTCCTGGCCGCGTCGGCTAAAGCCAAGCACGCCCATGCGAGGGCCGGCCTGCGCACCGCCTATTGGGACTGGGCGTCGCGCGACATGCCCGAGAACTACCGCAAGTTCTGCGGCACCGCGCCCGAGCACATGCTGTTCGGGCTGCGGACCGCGCTGGGGCTGCTCTTCGAGGAGGGCCTGGAGCGCGTCTGGGCGCGCCACCTCGCCCTGGCGTCGGCCGTGCAGGCGGCCGTCGAGGTGTGGGCCGGGGGAGGCGCCCTCGCGTTCAACATCCTGGACCCGGCCGAGCGCTCGCCCGCCGTCACCACGATCCTGACGCCCGGCTTCGACCCGCAGCGGCTGCGCGACTTCACCCGCGAGAACTGCGGCGTGATCCTGGGCTCGGGCATCGGCGACCTCGCCGGCAAGGCGTTCCGCATCGCCCACATGGGCTACGCCAACGCACCGATGGTGCTGGGCACGCTCGGCGCCGCCGAGGTGGCCATGAAGGCGCTCCGCCTGCCCCACCGCGACGGCGGCGTGCAGGCCGCCGTCGCGGCGCTGGCCCGGCACTTCGGCGCGGCGGGCTGACGCCGAGGCTCGGGTCGACGCGAGCCCGGCGTCCTCAGCCGCCGGCCGACAGCCGGCGTGATTCCTCGCGGAGCCGCCCGAGCAGGTCCTGCCTGTGGTCGAGCGGCCGGTCCGCCGGGATCACGAAGCAGAGCGTCGCGATCGTCCATCCCCGCGCGTCGTGGATCGGCGCCGCGAGGCAGCAGGTGAAGCGGTCGGACAGGCCCGTTGTGACGCAGTGGCCCTCGTCCCGCGCCCGGGCGACGTCCTGCAGGAACGCGTCGACGGCCAGCATGCGACCGTCGGGCAGGCGGTAATCCTCTGGCGGGATGAGGGCGATGACCTGGTCGGGGGTCAGATGCCCCAGCAGCAACCGCCCCGACGCCGTCCAGGGCAGGGGGACCGGCACGCCGACGTCGGTGGCGATGCGGAACAGGCCGCCGCCGCTGCGGCTGTCGAGCACTACGTATTTGTCGCCCCTGAGCGCGCAGAGCTGGGCCGTGGCGTCGACGGCGACGGCCAGGCGGTCGAGCACGTCGCCGGCGCGCCGCTGCAGCGGGTTCGTCTCTCCGTAGGCGGTGCCGTAGAGCTGCATCGCCCGGCCGAAGAACACCGCGCCGTCCTCGTCGGCGACCTCGAGCAACTCGGCCGCGACCAGGCGATGGACGAGGTTGTAGAGCGTGGACCGCGGCGCGCCGAGGCGGCGCGCGAGGTCGCCGACCCGCACCGGCGCCCGGCTGCGGAGCAGTTCCTCGAAGATGTCCACCACCCGGTCGACGCCGCTCTGGCGGTCGGTGGAGGGGGGAGCGCTCACCTCGGGCAGAGCTCCGTTCGACGATTCACTCGAGCGCATGGCATCGTCTCTTGACCCCTCGCGCCTTGAAGGCGTAGCCTCGCTCTGTCCTATATACGAGACAGTCGTCCCGCTCGCAAGACAGGCGCGGGTCGATGCTGAGCGAGAGAGATGATGATCCAGCGTTACCAGGCGGGCAGCCGCATGTCGCAGGCGGTGTCGGCCAACGGCTTCGTCTTCGTGGCCGGGCAGGTCGCCGACGACCGCAAGGCCGGCATCGCGGGGCAGACCCGCGACGTGCTGGCCAAGATCGACGCGCTCCTGGCCGAGGCGGGCACGACCCGGTCGAAGCTCGTGGCCGTCAACGTGTTCCTGCCGCACATCGCCGACTTCGACGCCATGAACGAGGTCTACGACGGCTGGCTCGACCCCGCCGATCCGCCGGCCCGCGCCTGCGTCGAGGCCCGGCTGGCGGACCCCGACCTGCGCGTCGAGATGACGGCGGTGGCGGTGCTCTGACGCGGCGAGAGCCACGAAAACATTCCGAACGACGGGGAGAGCGATCATGACCCAAGGCACGACGGACATCTCGCGGCGCGCCTTCGGCGCCGGCCTCGCCGGGACGGCGGCGCTGACCGCGGTCGGGCAGGCCTGGGCGCAGGCGCCCGGCGGCGGCGTGGTCAGCGTCGCCACGATCGGCGAGCCCGGCCCGCTCGACCCCACGATCGCCACCTCGGACCTCGTCAGCATCATCACCCAGCACGTCTTCGAGACGCTCTACTGCTTCGACGGCGCGTGGCAGGTCCGCCCGCTGCTGGCCGACGGCCTGCCGACCGTGTCGCCCGACGCCAAGTCCTACGCGGTGAAGCTCCGGCCGGGGGTCCGTTTCCACGACGGCAGCCCGATGACGTCGGAGGACGCCGTGGCGTCGCTGCAGCGCTGGCTCAAGCTGTCGCCGCGCGGCAAGCAGGCGGCCGCCTCCGTCGCCGAGGTCGCGGCCGACGGCCCGCTCGGCCTCACCATCCGGCTGAACCGCCCCTACGCGCCGCTGCTGGCGCTCCTGGCCCTGAACAACGGCGCGGCCGCGATCCTGCCGAAGGCTGTGGCGACCTCGGCGGCGGCCCTGGGCGACCCCGTCGGCACCGGCCCCTACCGCTTCCTCGAGCACAAGCCGGACCAGTACATCCGGCTCGCCCGCTTCGATGGCTACGCGTCGCCGCCCGGCGCTCCCGACGGCTATGCTGGGGAGCGGAAGGCTATCGTCGGCGAGATCCGCTTCGTGCCGGTGCCGAACCCCTCCACCCGGGTCGACGGCATGCTGTCGGGCGAATACCAGTTCGCCGATTCCCTCGCCGCCGAGATGCTGCCGCGGCTGAAGGGGCAGGCCGCCGTCGAGGCCATCACGGTCAAGCCGTTCGGCTTCCCGCTGATGATCTTCAACGAGAAGGCGGGGCCGATGACCGACCCGCTCGTGCGCCGCGCCGCCCAGGCGGCCCTGTCCTGCGCCGACATGCTGACGGCGGGTTTCGGCGACCCGGCCTTCTTCGACGCGCAGGGCTCCATCTACCCCAAGGGGACGCCCTACTACGACGAGGCCAGCGTCACCGCCTACAACCTGAACGACGCCGCCAAGGCGGGAGACCTGCTGAAGCAGGCCGGCTACGCCAAGCAGCCGATCCGCATCATGACCTCCCAGCAGTACGACTTCCTCTACAAGATGAGCCTCGTGGCCCAGCAGAACCTGCAGGACGCCGGCTTCGAGGTCGACCTCCAGGTGCTCGACTGGGCGACGCTGCTGAGCCGGCGCGGCGACGCGAAGAGCTGGGACGCGTTCTTCACCTATCACACCTTCGTGCCCGAGCCCTCGCTCATCACGATCATGAACCCGAGCTATCCCGGCGCCTGGGACACGCCGCAGAAGCACGCCGCGCTCGACGCCTTCAGCGGCGAGACCGACCCGGCGAAACGCGTCGCGGACTGGAAGACCATCCAAGCGCTGTTCTACGCCGAGGCGCCCTCGATCAAGGTCGGCGACTTCTACAACCTAGCCGCCCGGTCGCGACGCGTGTCGAACTACACGATCGTGCCCTGGCCGTTCTTCTGGAACGTCGGGCTCTCGGCCTGAAGAGAGCCGCCGCGCCGTGGCGGGCTTCCTCCTGCGCCGCGCCGGCGGCCTCGTGGTCGTGATGGCGCTGGTCGCCGTGATCGTCTTCGTGATCGTCCGCATCGTGCCGGGCGATCCGGCGGCGGTGATGCTGGGCTCCGCGGCCACGCCCGACGACGTCGCGGCGCTGCGCACCCGGCTCGGGCTCGACCAGCCCCTCCTCGTGCAGTTCCTGATCTACTGCAGGCAGATCGCCAGCCTCGACCTCGGCCAGTCGATCTTCCTGAACCGCCCCGTCTCCCAGGCCATCGCCGAGCGGGCGCAGCTGACGGCCCTCCTCACCGGAATGTCGGCCGCCATCGCGGTGCTGATCGGCGTGCCGGTCGGGGTGGTCTCGGCGGTCAAGCGGGGCCGGGCCATCGACCACCTCGCCACGGGCGGCGCCATGCTGTTCGCGTCGCTGCCGAGCTTCTGGGTGGGGCTGACGCTGATCGAGGCCCTGG
The DNA here is from genome assembly GCA_965214345.1 of Lichenihabitans sp. Lineage (GTDB taxonomy): Bacteria > Pseudomonadota > Alphaproteobacteria > Rhizobiales > Beijerinckiaceae > Lichenihabitans. The sequence goes on from CBDCBJ010000007.1 coordinate 788,264, forward strand.
CGGTGCGCCGCGCCTGGTTCCCGGTGGCGGGCTGGGGCGACCCCGGCGACGGGCTCGGCGCCCACCTCTACCACCTCGTCCTGCCCGCGGTCGCGCTCGGCCTGCCCAACTCGGCCCTCATCATCCGCTTCACCCGCACCAGCATGCTCGACGTGCTGGGCGAGGACTACGTCCGCACCGCGCAGGCCAAGGGCCTGCCGCCCTGGCGCGTGGTGACCCGCCATGCGCTGCGCAACGCCATGATCCCGGTGCTGACGGTGATCGGCCTGACGGTGGCGACGCTGATCGGCGGCGCCATCGTGACCGAGACGGTGTTCGGCCTGCCGGGCGTCGGCAGCCTCATCGTGTCGGCGGTGCTGCGCCGCGACTATCCCGTCATCCAGGGCACGCTGCTGGTGATCTCCGGCGTCTACGTGCTGATCAACCTCGCCGTCGACCTGCTCTACACGCTCGTCGACCCGCGCGTGCGCACCTGAGGGGGATCGCGGCATGACCTCCACCGACCCGGCGGTCCCGGCCGACGCGCCCGGCGTTCCGGCGGCCCGTTCCACCCTGCCGGGCCGCCTGCTCCTCGGGCGGCTGGCGCGCCGCCGCACGGCCCTCGCCGCCGCGGCGGTGCTGGCCCTCGTCGTCGTGGCGGCCGTCCTCGCCCCGAGCCTCGCCCCCTACGCGCCGGCGCGGATGGACATCGCCCATCGCCTGGCGTCCCCGACCGCGCGCCACCTCCTCGGCTCCGACGACTTCGGCCGCGACGTGCTGAGCCGCCTGCTGTTCGGCGCCCGCCTGTCGCTCACCGTCGGGGCGCTGGTGGTGGCGCTGGCGACCGCGCTGGGGCTGGTCGTCGGCCTGCTCGCCGGCACCGTCCGCGGCCTCGACGCCGCCCTGATGCGGCTCACCGATGCCCTGATGGCCTTCCCCGACATCCTCCTCGCCATCGCCCTGATGGCGAGCCTCGGCCCGTCGGTCCTCGACGTCGTGCTGGCGCTGGGCATCGTCTACACGCCGCGCGTGGCCCGCATCGTGCGCGCCGCCACGCTGGTCCTGCGCGAGATGCCGTTCATCGAGGCGGCCCGATCGATCGGCGCCTCGGACCTGCGGATCATGGCGACGCACCTGCTGCCGAACCTCGGCTCGGCGCTGATCGTCCAGGGCACCTTCATCTTCGGCTACGCCATCCTCACCGAGGCGGCGCTGTCCTTCATCGGCACCGGCGTGCCGCCCACCACGCCCACCTGGGGCAACATGATGGCGGGCGCCCAGGGGTACATGGGCCAGGCCGACTGGCTGATCCTCGCCCCCGGCGCCGCCATCGTGGTGACGGTCCTGTCGCTGCAGATGCTCGGCGACGGCCTTCGGGACGCCCTGGATCCCAAGCTGCAGAGGCTGATGTGACGGGGCGTGGGCCGGGTCGCCTGATTTCGCTTCCCTCTCGCGGAGGTCGTCGTCACGATGTCCCTGGATGGCTGCACTGACGATCTCGCCACCCCCAGACAGCAGAGGCTGCATGACGAAACTGATGGACGAGGCTATCGAATCGCTGCGGTGCGATGTGCCGCTGGAATATCAGGACGAGATCGCGCGTGCCGTGATGCAGCTGACGGGCAAGGGGCAGCCGGTCTACACGCTGACGCCCGAAGAAAAGGCTGATCTCGACGAGGCCGACGCTGAAATCGAGCGTGGAGAATTCGCGACGGATGCCGACGTGCGGGCCATGTGGGCAAAGCACGGTCTGTGAACGTCACATTCACGCCGGATGCGCTTCGGCAACTCGATGACGTGCTGAGCTACATCGAGGAACACAGCTCGCAGGGAGCGCAGCGCGTCAAAGAACGCATTCGGGCGACCATCGATCTTCTCGCGCTCATCCGTTGATCGGCAGGGTCACCGACCGGCCCGGACAACGGCGCTTGATGATCAGCCCCTACTCCTATGCGATTTTCTATCGAGTCCGTGCGGGCGAGGTGATCATCCAGCGCGTCCGCCATACGGCCCGCCGCCAGGAGTGAGGGTCGGGCTGTTGAAGCGGCAGAGTTTCCGACCTCCCAGACCGGACCGCCCATGCGCATCGCCGACCTCGAAACCCCCGTGCCCGTGGTCGACCTCGACCGGGTCGAGCGCAACCTGCGCGCCATGCAGGACTATTGCGACCGGCACGGGCTCAAGCTCCGCCCGCACATCAAGACCCACAAGCTGCCGCATCTCGCGCGCCGCCAGGTGGACCTCGGCGCCGTCGGCATCACCTGCCAGAAGCTCGGCGAGGCCGAGGTCATGGCGGACGCCGGCCTCGAAGACATCCTCATCTCCTACCCGCTGATCGGCCCCGCCAAGGCGCTGCGCCTCGCCGCGCTGGCCCGCCGGGCGCGGATGAGCGTCGCGCTCGACAGCGCCATGGCGCTCGACACGGCCGCGGCGGCGGCCGCGGCGTCGGGGGCCGACATCGGCGTGCTGGTCGAGTTCGAGAGCGGCGCCGGCCGCGTCGGGGTCGCGACCGTGGCCGAGGCGCTGGCGCTCGCCCGGCGGGTCTTGGCGGCGCCCGGCCTGCGCTTCGACGGGCTGATGACCTACCCGCTCGGCCCGGCGGCCGCGGGCTTCGTCGCCGAGGCGCGCGACGCCTTCGCGGCGGTGGGGATCGCCATCCGCACCGTGTCGGGCGGCGGCACGCCGACGGCCTGGACGGCGCATGAGGTCCCGGGCGTGACGGAACTCAGGGTCGGCACCTATGTCTACCACGACCGCGCCACGGTGGCGGCCGGCGCCGCCTCGCTCGACGATTGCGCGCTCCACCTCATCGCCACGGTGGTGAGCCGCCCGACGCCCGACCGGGCGGTGATCGACGCGGGCTCGAAGAGCCTGTCGAGCGACCTCGTCGCCCCCGGGGCCGGCCTCGGCTACGGGCTCCTCCTCGACTATCCGGACGCCGTCGTCACGCGGCTGAACGAGGAGCACGGCACCGTCGACCTGTCGGGCTCGGCGCGGAAGCCGGCGCTGGGCGAGCGCCTGCGGATCCTGCCGAACCACGTCTGCGTCGTGTCGAACCTCCACGACGCCGTCACGGCCGTGCGCGACGGGGCGGTGGTGGGCTCGTTCCCGGTCGCGGCCCGGGGGCGGACGACCTGACGAGGGGTCCGGATGCGACGTGACACGCCGCGCGGCCGGTGGCACGGCAATCTATCCTGGGATGTGCTTCGGAGAGCGTCGGCTCCCTTGCACGTGACACGGTCCCATCAAGCGCTGCAAAGCACCGACGAGCGGGCGGCTCGTCCCCGCCCGACCTCCGGAGGCGCCGCGATGAGCGTCCACGTCCCCTACACGCAGTCGGGCCGCATGATGGCCATCGCCACGCGGCTCGGCCCGGACGTGCTGCTGCTCGACGGGCTCGACGTCGACGAGGGGGTGAACGGCCTCTTCACCATCCGGGCCACGGTGAAGTCGCAGCGCGACGACCTCGGGGCCGCGGACCTCATCGGCTCGAGTGCGGACTTCTCGCTGCGGCTGAAGGACGAGGGCACGCGCTGGTGGAACGGCCTTGTCACCGAGCTGCACGCGGCCGTCGGCCGGATCTCACACGGCATGGTCAGCGACGCCCGTCACGACGCTCGAACACGATCGGCCATGTCTGGCCCTCACCCCCTCATCGCCCCGCCTGCACAGCGGCGCGGGTCAGGGCGCGATCCGATGGAGCTCGGATCATGCGAGGGCCGACCGGCGTGAAGGCGCCCACGGTTCCGATCATGCCTGCGTCGAGCCACGGCCCTGGATCACGTGAAGCCCGAACGCCTGTCGTCCAGAGCGTCTGTCGGGCGCCGATGCAAGCCGCCTCATGACGTTAGCTACGATGAGAGGTGACATCGGCGAGCGCGGGACCTTCGTGGAGCTCGTGGCTCAGCGTAAACCTGTGGCGGTCCCGGGGGGATTCGAACACCCGACCTTCGGTTTAGGAAACCGCTGCTCTATCCTGCTGAGCTACGGAACCCCACGCCCGAAGTCCTAGCCAAGATCCGGCCCGATGAAAAGACCGCCCCGCCGCCGATCGGTCGCTGCCGCCGTCGCCGCCGCGGCGTCGGCCGCTATGGCGTTCATGTCCGCAGCCGCCGCGGGCCCGCCGGGCTCGGCGTCCGCCTGCGCTCTCGACCCCGCCGATGCCGCCGTCACGGTCGCGGCCGTCTCCGACGACCTCGACGTGACCCTGGCCGACGGCCGCACCCTCCGGCTCGCCGGGATCGACCCGCCGCGGGCCACGCCGGCCACCCCCGACCTTCCGGCTCGCGCCCGCCACGCGCTCGAGGCCTGGAGCGCCGCCGCTGGCGGGGGCGGCGTCGCGGTCCACCTCCTCGCGCCGACGCCCGATCGCTGGGGGCGGTTTCCGGCGCTGCTGGCCCGCCTTCGAGGCTCGGACGGACCCGGCTCGGCCGCCGAGGCGCTGGTCGGGGCAGGCCTCGCACGGGTGAAGCCGGAGGCCGCCGCCCACGCCTGCGTCCCTGGATACCTCGCCGCCGAGGCGGAGGCCCGCGCGGCCCGCCGCGGCCTCTGGGCCGACGCGGGCTACGCCGTCCTCGCGGCCGCGGACGCCGAGGGGCTCGCCCGGCAAGCCGGCGGCATGGCTCTCGTCGAGGGCATCCTGCACCTCCACGAGGGTCGCGGCGCGCTGTACCTCGCCCTCGGCCGCGACCGCCGGGGATTCGTCGCGATCGTGTCGCGGCGGGACGTCCAGCGCTTCCGCGCCGCGGGGCTCGACCTCGCCGACTACGACGCCACGCCGGTGCGGCTGCGCGGCGACCTCGACGCCCGCTTCGGACCGCGGATGCGCCTGTCCGAGCCCGACGGCGTCGAGAGCCTGGAGCCGGGCGCCCTCGCCGAAGAGCCCGACGCGAAACACTGGACGGCCCGCGCGCGACCCCGTTAGACAGTGTGCGATGCGGCAGGACCGAGGACGACCGATCCGGATGGGCCAGGCGGTGAAGGCGAGCGGTGATGCCGGGCAGGCGCGGTCCCGCCGCGCCGGCGGCGCGAAGGCGCATCGCCTCGCCGCCGTGCTCGCCACCCTGGCCGCGGCGTCGCTGGCCGGCTGTGCCGGCAACCTCGAAGAGCAGCCGCGCGCCCTGCCGGCCTCCATGGCGGTGCCGCTGCCCCCGGCCGCGCCCCGCACCACCGGCGTCGACAGCCCCGCGGCGCGCGAGCACAAGCAGCTGACCGCCTATTTCGGCGGCGAGTACCACGCCCCCGCGACCGAGCGCTTCGTCGACGAGGTGCTGGTGAAACTCGCCGCCGCCAGCGACACGCCGAGCCAGGTCTATCGCGTCACGATCCTCAACTCGCCGGTCGTCAACGCCTTCGCGCTGCCGTCGGGGGAGCTCTTCCTGACGCGCGGCCTGCTCGGGCTCGCCAACGACACGAGCGAGGTCGCGGCCGTGATGGCGCACGAGATCGCCCACGTGACCGAGCGGCACGCGCTGCGGCGGGCCGAGCTCGAGAAGAACTCGGCCGTCATCTCGAAGGCCGCCGCCGTCATCGACGACCCGAACCGCTCGAAGAGCTTCAAGAACTACGCCCAGTTCAGCCTCGCGGCCTTCTCGCGCCAGCAGGAACTCGACGCCGACCAGGTCGGGATCCGGGTGATCGCCAAGGCGGGCTACGACCCGTTCGCGGCGTCGCGCTTCCTCGTCTCGCTCGGCCGCGCCACCGACCTGCGGCAGTCGCTCCATCCCGGCCCCGACGCCAAGCCCGACATGATGGCGACCCACCCCTCCACCCCCGAACGCGTCGCCCACGCGGTGGCGGTGGCGCGGGGCATATCGGCGCCGGGCATCGGCGAGACGGGCCACGACCGATACCTCGCCGCCATCGACGGCCTTCTCTATGGCGACGACCCCGCCCAGGGCTTCGTCCGCGGCCGGCGCTTCATCCACCCCAAGCTAGGCTTCGCCTTCACGGCGCCGCAGGACTTCGTGCTCGAGAATTCCGCACAAGCCGTGCTCGGCGTCACGCAGGACGGCGGCGAGGCGCTCCGGCTCGACAGCATGAAGGTGCCGCCCGAGACGAGCCTCGAAGCCTATCTGGCGTCGGGTTGGATCGAGGGCCTGCAGACGCAGGGGACGCCCGAGGCCATCAAGGTCAACGGCCTCGCCGGCATCACCGTCATGGCGCGGGCGGATGCCTGGTCGTTCCGCCTCGCCGCCATCAGGGTCGGTGGCGACGTGTACCGCCTGACCTTCGCCGCCAAGGATCTCACGCCGGACGCCGACCGGCGCTTCCGCGAAGCCATCGACACGTTCCGCCGCATCACGCCCGAGGACGCCCGTGACGTGAAGCCGATGCGCGTCGCGATCGCGGCCGCCGCCGCGGGGGATGCCGCCGAGGCTTTCACGGCCCGCATGGCGGTGCCCGATCACCCGCTCGAGACCTTCGAAGTCTTGAACGGCCTCGACGGCGCGACGCTCGAGGCAGGGCGACGCTACAAGGTCGTGGTGGAATAGCCAGCCTCACGCGCGCATTCGTCTATCGTCGATCGTGCCGCATCCGCGCCGTCGACGATCGTCCGCGGCCCTGAAACCTTCGCCAAGGCGATGCGTATCTCCGTACACATGCGGGGAGTCGACCATGTTGCAGATGGCGGGCGTGAGGCGGCAGTTCGTCAAGGCCGCGATGGCGGCCCGGTTTCTCGAGCGGGACGAAGAGCGCGCCCTGGCCGAGAGCTGGCGCCACAAGGGCGACGAGCACGCCCTGCACGAGCTCGCCGCGGCCCATATGCGGCTCGTCATCGCCCTCGCAGCCCGCTTCCGCCACTACGGCCTGCCGATCGCCGACCTGATCCAGGAGGGCCACGTCGGCCTCCTCGAAGCCGCGGCGCGTTTCGAGCCCGAGCGCGAGGTCCGCTTCTCGACCTATGCGACATGGTGGATCCGCGCCTCGATCCAGGACTACATTCTGCGCAACTGGTCCATCGTGCGCGGCGGTACGTCGTCGGCCCAGAAGGCCTTGTTCTTCAACCTCCGGAGGCTGCGCGCCAAGCTGTCGCGCGATGGCGGCCCCGAGTCGAACGCGTCGATGTTCCAGACCATCGCACTCGCCATCGGGGTGTCGGCGGCGGACGTGGAGCTGATGGACACGCGGCTGTCGGGGCCGGACGTGTCGCTCAACGCCCCCGTCACTGACAGCGAGTCCGCCGGACAGACGGAGCGGGTCGAGTTCCTCGTCGACGACAAGCCCCTGCCGGACGAGACGGTCGGCGACCAGATCGACGGGGACCGGCGGGTCGTGTGGCTCAGGGAGGCCCTGGGCGTCCTCTCCGAGCGCGAGCTGAAGATCGTGCGCGAGCGCCGGCTCGTCGAGGACGCCGCCACGCTCGAAGCGCTGGGCTCGCGGCTCGGCATCTCAAAGGAGCGCGTCCGCCAGATCGAGAACCGCGCCATGGAGAAGCTCCGCCGCGCCCTCTCGGACCGCACCGAGGCCGACGCCGCCCGGGCGCTCGTGGCCATGGCGTCCTGATCGCTATCTGTACGGCGGCGTCCCCCGGCGGGGCCGGGCGACAGGCAAACGGATGGGCGCTCAGTGCGCCTCGTCCCAGTTGTGCGCGGATCCGGCCTCGACGGCGAGCGGCACCGACAGCGCCACGGCGGGGTGGGGTGCGTCGACCATCACGCGTTTGATGATCGGGATGGCCCGCTCGATCTCGTCGTCCGCCACCTCGAACACCAGTTCGTCGTGGACCTGCAGCAGCATCCGGGCACCGAGCTTCTCGGCCTCCAGCGCCGCATCCATCCGCACCATGGCGCGGCGGATGATGTCGGCCGCCGTGCCCTGGATCGGCATGTTGATCGCCGCTCGCTCGTTGAAGGCGCGCTCCGCCGGGTTCGAGGCGTTGATTCGCGGATAGTGGCACTTGCGCCCGAACAGCGTCGACACGTAGCCCTGGGCGCGCGCCAGCCGCTTCGTCGCGTCCATGTAGTCCCGGATGCCGGGGAAGCGCTCGAAATAGGTCCTGATGTACTCGCCCGCCTCGTTCCGGGCGATGCCGAGCTGGTTAGCGAGGCCGAAGGCCGAGATGCCGTAGATGATGCCGAAGTTGATCGCCTTGGCGCGGCGCCGCACCTCGCCGGTCATCTCCGCCATCGGCACCCCGAACATCTCCGACGCCGTCGTGGCGTGGATGTCCCGGCCCTCGGCGAAGGCCTGCTTCAGTTGGGGGATGTCGGCGATGTGGGCGAGGAGGCGGAGTTCGATCTGCGAATAGTCGGCCGAGACCAGCTTGTGGCCGGGCTCGGAGACGAAGGCGGTGCGGATCTTGCGGCCGGCCTCGGTGCGGATCGGGATGTTCTGGATGTTGGGATCCGACGATGACAGGCGGCCGGTCGTCGTGGCGGCCAGCGCGAAGGACGTGTGCACCCGGCCGCGGTCGGCGAAGGTCGGCAGGGCGTCGGTGTAGGTGGCCTTCAGCTTGGACACCTGGCGCCACTCCAGCATCAGCCTGGCGAAGCCGTTGCCGGTCTCGGCCATCTCGTCGAGCACCTGGGCCGCCGTCGACCAGGCGCCGGTCGCGGTCTTCTTGCCGCCGGGCAGGCCCATGCGGCCGAACAGGATGTCGCCGAGCTGCTTCGGCGAGCCGAGGTTGAAGGGCTCGCCCGCCGCCTCGTGGATCTCGGATTCGAGCCGCGCCATCGTCTGGGCGAAGTCGCCGGAAAGACGGGACAGGATCTGCGAGTCGATCGCGATGCCGCGACGCTCCATGCGGGCCAGCGCCGGCACGAGCGGGCGCTCCAGCGTCTCGTAGACGGCCGTCATGGCTTCCGCGGGCAGGCGCGGTTTCAGCACGCGCCAGAGCCGCAGCGTCACATCGGCGTCCTCCGCCGCGTAGACGGTCGCCCTGTCGAGCGGCACGCGGGCGAAGCCGACGAAGCTCTTGCCGGCGCCCGCCACGTCCTTGAACGGGATCGTGGCGTGGCCGAGGTGGCGCCGCGCCAGCTGGTCCATCCCGTGGGTGTCGACCGTGGCGGCCGCGTCGAGCACGTAGGACATCAGCATCGTGTCGTCGAAGGGGGCGATCGTGATGCCGTGGCCGGCGAAGACCAGCCAGTCGTACTTCATGTTCTGGGCGATCTTCAGCACGTCCGGCGCCTCGAGCAGCGGGCGCAGCCGGTCGAGCACGTCGCGCGCCGCGAGCTGGACGGGCGGCGGCGCGTCCGCGGTGTCCACCGCAGGCGCGAAGAGGCCGCCCTCGGGCGCCGCGGCCTTGCGGCCCTTCTTGGGTTCCTTCGGCTCGGGCGGCGGCGGCGGGGCGAGGTGGCCGAGCGGGATGTAGACGGCCTCACCCGGCGCGGTCGCCAGCGCCACGCCGATCAGTTCCGTCACGCGCGCATCGAGCGAGGTCGTCTCGGTGTCGATCGCCACCACCCCCGTCTCGTGCGCCTGCGCGATCACGGCGTCGAGCGCGTCCAGCGTCGTGATCGTGCGGTAGCGGGCGTGGTCGAACGGGAGGGCGCGCATCTCGGCCGAGCGCGCGGCGGCGAAACTCGCCGGACCGTCGAGCTTCGGCAGGGCGGCCGCGATGGCGGCGGCATCCGGATGGCCGGCCGCGTCCTCCTCCTCGCCCTCCGGGGGGAGCGCCACGATGCCGCCGCCCTCCTCGACGGGCGCCGCCGGGGCGCCGTGGCGCGTGCGCCAGGCGCCGGGGCCGACGAGCCGCTCGTCGGCCGCGACGTCCTCCACCGTGAGGCCGTGGAACTCGGCGACGCGGCGGGTCAGCGTGGTGAACTCCAGCGCCTTGCAGAAGGCCACGAGCTTCTCGCCCTGCACCAGCGGAAGCCGCAGCGCGTCGAGCGGCACCGCCACTTCGACGCTGTCGCACAGCGTGACGAGGTCGCGCGACACGCGGATGCGCTCGACGTTCTCGGGCAGCGTCAGGGCCTCGCGGCGCTTCGGCTGCGTGATCTCGGCGGCGCGGGCCAGCAGCGTGTCGAGGTCGCCGTAGGTGGCGATGAGGCCCGCGGCGGTCTTGATGCCGATGCCGGGGGCGCCCGGCACGTTGTCGGTCGAGTCGCCCGCGAGCGCCTGCACGTCGATGACGCGCTCCGGCTTGACGCCGAAATAGGCCACGACCTCCTCGATGCCGATGAGCCGCTCGTCGCGCGCGCCCGCGGCCCCGGGCACGCCCGAGGCTGGGTCATACATGGAGACGCCGTCGCGCACGACCTGCATCAGGTCCTTGTCGGGCGACACGATCGTGACGTCGGCGCCCGCGGCCCGGGCCTGGCGGGCATAAGTGGCGATGAGGTCGTCGGCCTCCCAGGTGTCCTGTTCCACCGGCACCATGCCGAAGGCCCGCACGGTCTCGCGCATGAGGTGGAACTGCGGCACGAGGTCTTCGGGCGGCTCGTTCCTGTGCGCCTTGTAGGCGGGGTAGAGGGTCTTGCGGAACGAGTTCTCGCTCTTGTCGAAGATCACGGCGAGGTGGGTCGGCATCGTCCCCATGGCGCCCTCGCGCACGAACTGCAGCAGCTTGGTGGCGAAGAGCCTCACCGCGCCGGTGGGCAGCTTGTCGGACCGGTAATTGTACTTCTGGTCCTGGCGGATCGACTGGAAATAGGCGCGGAAGATGAAGGCCGAGGCGTCGACGAGGAAGACGTGGTCGCCGGCGGCGACGGGGCGGTTCTGGGTCATGGCGGGCTCCCTCGGTCTCGCGTGCTTCATTCCATGGAACGATGCCGGAGGCGAGCGGTCCGCCGCGATGTGGTAGGCTCGCTACGGCGTTTCCGAGGAGAGCGATGAATGAGCGGCGAACCCAGCATGACGGTCGCGAAACTGATCCAGCACCTCAACCGCTTCCCGCAGGATGCGGAGGTCGTCGACCTCGACGTGTCGGTGGTGATCGACGCCGACGCCAACCTCATCCAGAGCCTGTCGCTGTGGGAGAACGACGGTCCCGACGACGACGAGCCCGACGACCCGGAGCGCGAGGACCTGCCCGTCGACCGCGACCGCAAGGTCGTCAACCTGTCGCCGCGGCGCTCGAAACCCTCATCGTGAGCCTGCCTCGAACGAAAAAGGGCGCCTCGCGGCGCCCTTTTCCGTCCGAGCCGCTCGTCTCGACGTCAGGTCACGGCTCTCCCGGCCATCACGCCCAGGACCAGGAAGATGACGAAGACGACGACGAAGATGTAGAACAGGATCTTGGCGATGTCGGCGGCGCCGGCGGAGATGCCGCCGAAGCCGAACACGCCGGCCACGACCGAAATGATGAAGAATATCAGGGCCCATTTGAGCATCGGACGAACCTCCTTGCACGATCTTGCCTCAATGCGCCGGGGCCCGTCCGGTTCCGAAGGCCCGCCTCGGGCCGCCCCGAACCGGTGGACAACGCCGACGGGTCGACCGGGCATCCCACAGGGCCCGGCGGCGACGCGGCCGGAGCGAGATCCAGCATGAACCCGTCCAAGACGCGGCGCCGGCGCATCGCCCTCATGGCGGCCCTGGCCGTCACGGCGGCGGCGACAGCCGTGCCGGCGGCGGCGCAGACGGCCCCTCCGGTCCCGGCTCCCGCCGACACGGCCCCCGCCAGCCTGCTCGACGCCGTGATGGCGCGAAAGCAGCTCCGCATCGGCCTCACCGGCGATTACAAGCCGTTCAGCGATCGGGACCCCGCCACCGGAGCCTTCTCGGGGCTCGACGTCGACCTCGCCACCGGCCTCGCCCAGGCGCTCGGCGCCGAGCCCGTCTTCGTCAAGACGAGCTGGTCCACGCTGCTCGGCGACCTCGGGGCCGGCAAGTTCGACCTCCTGGTCGGCGGCGTGTCGATCACGCTCGACCGGCAGAAGGTCGGCTACTTCTCGATCCCCTCGGACGTCGACGGCAAGGCCGCCATCGCGCGCTGCGCCGATGTCGCCAAGCTCGGCTCGCTCGACGCGATCGACCGGGCGGACGTGCGCGTCGTGGTCAACCCGGGCGGCACCAACGAACGCTTCGACCGCGCCCGCCTGCATCGGGCCGAGATCCGCGTCTTCCCCGACAACCGCACGATCTTCCGCGAGGTGCTGGAGGGCCGCGCCGACGTGATGATCACCGACGGCGTCGAGACGAAGCTCCAGCAGAAGCTCAACCCCGGCCTTTGCGCCATCCACCCGGACGAACCCTTCGACCGCGCCGAAAAGGCCTGGCTGATGCCGCGCGACATGGCCTTCAAGCTCTTCGTCGACCAATACCTGCACCTGAAGCAGCTCGACGGCAGCTATGCGGCGGCGATGCACAAGTGGGTGGACTGACCGCAGGACAGGCCGGAGCCGTCTCCGCGCGGCCCGATCCCGGACGTGACCGGCGATCCCGGACACACGCCATCGTCGGCGCCCGATGGAGGACCATCGCATGTTCGATCTTCGACCCCACCTCGGCGGCCCGACCCTCGCGCTGAGCCCTCTGCGGCCCGGCGACCTCGACGGCCTCCATGCCGCCGCCGCCCGTCCGGAGGTCTGGGCCGGTCACCCCGCGGAGGACCGCCACGAGCGGGACGTGTTCCAGGACTATTTCCGGTTCCTGCTGGAGCGAGGCGGCACCCTGGCGGTGCGCGACCGCGCTTTGGGCCGGATCATCGGCTGCTCGCGCTACTACGTGGCCCCCGACCGGCCGGACGACATCTCCATCGGGTTCACGTTCCTCGACGATGCCTACTGGGGCGGCGACACCAACTTCGAGCTGAAACGGCTGATGCTCGGCCACGCCTTCCAGACCTTCGACGTCGTGTGGTTCCACATCGCGCCCACCAACATCCGCTCCCGGAAGGCCACGGCCAAGCTGGGGGCCGAACACGTGGGCGATGCCGTCCTGGACCTCGCCGGGACGCCCGTCCCGTGGATGTGCTTCCGGCTGAGCCGGGACGCGTGGGATCGGACCTGCCGGGCGAGGCCGGTCGGGACTCGACGCGAACGGGCCTGAACGGCCGACGGCGGGCCGATCCCCGCCCGGCGCTTCTACCCGTGCGACGGGCGATCCGCCCGCCCCGCGAACCCCTCGATCAGCCGTTCGAGGTCCTTGCGCTCCCGCGCGGCCGCCTCTTCGCGCGCCAGGGCCTCCACGCCCTTGGCGACGAGCTTGTGGCGGGCCGTCGCCTCCCGCATCGCCGCGGCCTCGACGTCGACGGCCTGGGCGGCGGCGGCGCCGCGCGTCGCGAGCCGCCGCGCCTGGGCGACCGCGACGGCGGCGAGGGGGCCGACGAGGTCGTCCCGCGCCATGAAGGTGGCGAGATCGGCCTGCGCGGCCTCGATGTCGGCGACGGTCCGCTCGGCCGCGAGGAGGCGCCAATCCGCGTGGCGCTTCAGCTGTCCCTGGACGGCGAGGACCCGCTTCATGGATTTCAGGCGCTCCGTCACCCCGTCACCAGGAAGCGGCCGAAGGCCTCGATGAACAGGAGCAGCATGGGTTTGATCACGATCGACAGGAGGAGCAGCCCGCCGATGAGCAGGAAGGGCGTCGACAGGAAGAAGGTCTGGATGCCGGGCACCAGCCGCCCGACGAGGCCCAGGGCCACGTTGAGCGACAGGGAGAAGATCAGGAAGGGGCTGCCGATGCGCAGCGCCAGCAGGAAGGCCTCGTTGGCCTTCGAGACGAGCTGGTCGAGGGCGAACCGGGGCGCGAAGCCGTCGGCGATCGGCAGGTTCCGATAGGAGGCTTCGAGCGCCCGGAACACTTCGAGATGCAGGTCGGTCAGGAACATCAGCGCCGTCGCGGCGAGCGTCAGCAGCGTGGTCAAGGCCGGCAGCGTCTCGTCGGCCTCGACGGGGACGCCGAGGTTGGCGCTCAGCCCCACCGACATGGCGACCGCCACGCCGATGAACTCCAGGGCGGCGAAGAAGACCCGGCCGAAGAGCCCGATGGCGGCGCCGATGAAGAGTTCCGACCCCATCAGCCGCAGGAGGTGCACGGGCTCGCCGTCGCCGAGCAGCGGGCGCAGCACATCCAACTGCAGCGGCGTCAGGGCCAGCGACACCGCGATGGCGATGAAGAGCCGGACCTGCACGGGGATGCGCGGGGAGGAGAAGCCCGGCATCAGCAGCAGGCAGGCGCCGATGCGGCTGAACACCACGAAGGCGGCCAGGACCGAGACCGACGCCGCGTCGTTCAACGGGTCGCGTCCGCGCTCACGAGATCGTGCCGAGCGGCTTGATCTCGAGGCCGCGCGCGATCTCGAGGTGCGACAGCACCGGCAGGGTGGCGAACATGCGCTCCACGATCATGCGGACGTAGGTGCGCACTTCCGGCGCCGCGATCAACACGAAATTGTGGCCCTGGTCCATGCGCTCGCGCACCGCCGCCGAGGCCTCCTGGCCGAACTGCTCGACGAGGCGCGGATCGAGCTCGAATTCGGTGACCTCCCCCTTGTTGTCACGCTTGATGCTCTGGTGAAAGGCGAGATCCCAGCGGTTGCCGAGCCGGAGCACCTTCAGGGCGCCGTCGTCGGCGAGGTCGCCGCAGATCTGCTGGTTCATCCGCACCCTCACGTGTTCCGCCACCTGCTCGGACCGGCGAACGTGGGGCACGATCTCGGCGATGGCCTCGAGGATCAGGTGCAGGTTGCGGATCGACACGCGCTCGCCGAGCAACAGCTTCAGCACCGCCTGCAGGCCCGAATACGAGATCTGGCCCGGGCACATGTCGTCGATCAGCTTCTTGTACTCCGGGTCGAGGCGGTCCAGCAGCGCGCGCATGTCCTTGTAGGAGAGGAGCTGGCTCAGGTTGTTGCGGATGACTTCGGAGAGGTGGGTGAGCAGGATCGACAGCGTGTCGACGGTCTGGAAGTTCTGCCGCTTGGCCTCCGCCATATAGGCCTCCGACACCCAGAGCGCCTTCATGCCGAAGGCGGGCTCGCGGGTCTCCGCGCCGGGGATGTCGGGCTTGGGGCCGTCGCCCGTGATGATGAGGCACTCGCCGATGCGGAGCTCCTGCGAGACCACCACGGTGCCGTGGATCTTGATCTGGTAGGCCTTGGCCGACGCCTCCATGCTGTCCGAGACCTTGATCTCGGGGACCACGAAGCCGTATTGCCGGGCGAACTTGCGGCGCATCTTGGTGACGCGGTGGGCGAGCTCGCCCTGGCTGGGCTGGAGCCGGGCGGAGAGCTGCTTGCCGAGCACGATCTCGATCTCGGCGGTGCGCAGGAACTCCCTCACGGAATCCTTCGTCTCGGCCGTGGCGGCGGCGTCGGCGACGAGCGCGGCCTCGGCGTTGGCGGCGGCCTTGGCGGCAGCGACACGGCGGGGCAGCACGACCCCGACCGCCACCATGACCCCGCCCAGCGCCGCGAAGGGGAAGAACGGCAGGCCCGGCACCAGGGCCAGCACGAACATCATCAGCGCCGCCACGAAGAGCGCGCGCGGGAAGTGGACGAGCTGGTTCAGCACCGCCTTCTCGGTCGAGCCGCGCGTGCCGCCCTTCGAGACCAGCAGGGCCGCGCCGAGCGACACGATCAGGGCCGGGATCTGCGACACGAGGCCGTCGCCGACCGACAGCTTGGCGAAGACGTCGGCCGCCTGGGCCAGCGGCATCCCGTGGCGGGTGACGCCGATGACGATGCCGCCGAAGATGTTGACCGCCAGGATGATGAGGCCCGCCACGGCGTCGCCGCGCACGAACTTCGAGGCACCGTCCATCGAGCCGAAGAAGGCGCTCTCCTCCTCGAGTTCGCGCCGCCGCGACTGCGCCTCCTTGTCGTTGATGAGGCCGGCCGAGAGGTCGGCGTCGATGGCCATCTGCTTGCCCGGGATGGCGTCGAGCGTGAACCGGGCGCCGACCTCGGCGATGCGGGTCGCGCCCTTGGTGATGACGACGAAGTTGATGGTGAGCAGGATGGCGAAGACGATGAGGCCGATGACGAAGTCGCCGCTCATCACGAGCCGCGAGAAGCCGCCGATGATGAAGCCCGCGGCGTTCGACCCCTCCGAGCCGTTCGACAGGATGAGGCGGGTCGTGGCGATGTTGAGCGACAGGCGGAGCAGCGTGGCCACCAGCAGCACGGTCGGGAAGGCCGAGAAGTCGAGCGGCCGCTCGATCCACAGCGCCACCATCAGGATCAGCACCGAGAGCGCGATCGAGAAGGCGAGGCCCATGTCGATCAGGAAGGCGGGGATCGGCAGGAAGAAGATCGACAGGATCGCCACGATGCCGATGGCGAAGCCGATGTCGCGCCCGCCGCGCCCGCCCGGGCGGGCGGCGATCCCGGATGCGGCCTTGGCGGTGCCGGTGGTCCTCGCCGGGGCGATGGTCGCGATGCTCATGATGGTCCGCCGGTCGTCCTGCCGCTTTCAGCTCGGGCCGAACCATCGCCCGCGGAGCTTGCGCCGACGTCACCAAGGCGGGGGTCGGCCGCCCCGGGCGGGCGCCGGTGAAGGTCGGGCTCTGCGCCGTCAGCGGGCCTGCCCGAACCAGATCCCGAACAGCGCCGACAGCGACACCAGCCCGAGCAGGATGTTGACGGCGATGAGCAGGGACCGCGGCAGGCGGCGGACCTCCGATTGGGCGGGCGTCACCCCGGTGTCGATCTCGCGCCAGACGGCGGCCGCGAAGCAGAACGCGCTGAACAGCACCAGCACCGTTCCGGCCACGATCACGATCCACTCCGGCACGACGCCGTGCAGATTCGTCTTCGCCCCGACGCCGGCGGCGAGCGCCACCAGGGCGGTCCGGACCCACGCCGCGTAGGTCCGTTCGGCCGCGAAGACCGTCCTGTCGGCGGCGAGGACGGTTCGCCGGTCGGCGCCGCCCTGCGCGGTGCCCTGGGCGCGGCCTGCGCTCCCCTCGACGTCGTCGTGCTGCATCGTCGCCTCCAGGCAGGGTTCGCGGCCCGGGCGTCGGGTCGGGGTCGACGAGACCGTCGGGTTGACGATGTCGAAGAGGTCTGCCGGATCCCATGATGCCATCTTCCGTGTCGGATCGGCGACCGTCGGTCTCTGGTGCGATCGGTGAGGTCGATCGGGGAGCGGTCGGTGGCGATCACGTCACCGGCTCCGCCTCCAGCGTCCGATCCACGTAGCTCCCGATAGCCCCGTGAGATCGGACCGCGGCGACGAAAGCCTGCACCGACAGGTGCCGAACCCACCGCGCCCATCGCTGGGCTCTCCCGCTTGACGGCTGGACCCGGCCGACATACGTCTCTTTGAGAAAACGTTTTCCCGGCGGGCTCGGCCTCGCCGGATGAGAGCGACAAGGGGGGGAGCGTGACGGGCAGGACGCCGACGCGGCAGAGCGACACCGAGACCGCGCAGGGCAGGCCGGCGACGTTGCGCGATGTCGCGGCAGCGGCGGGCGTCAGTGTCGCCACCGCGTCCAAGGCGTTGAACGGCCTCGGGCGCATGACGGAGGGCACGCGGGCGCGCATCCGGGACGCGGCCGCGGCGCTCCGGTTCCGTCCCAACGCCCTGGCCCGCAGCCTCGTCAGCCGGCGCAGCTTCACGGTCGGCCTGCTGACGGACGACGGCTACGGTCGCTTCTCGCTGCCCCTGATGGCGGGCGTGTCGGACGCGCTCGCCGACCATGGCGTGTCGGTGTTCCTGTGCAACGTCGACGATGATCCCGGCCGCGCGCAGCGTCACGTGCGGGCCCTCCTGGACAAACGCGTCGACGGCATCATCGCGACCGGCCGGCGCGTCGACCGGCGCCTGCCCGTCGCGCTCGACGGGCTGGGCGTGCCGGTGATCTATGCGTTCACGCGAGCCCCGCCCGGCGCGCCTGCCCTGGTGTCGGACGACGCCGACGGGGCCACGCAGGCCATCGCCCATCTCGCCCGCCTCGGGCGCCGCCGCATCGCCCACGTCACCGGGCCGTCGAGCTTCGAGGTCGTGCAGGTGCGGGCCAACGCGGCGAGGCTCGCCCTGCGGCAGGCCGGCCTCGACGCGCCGGCGCCGCTGGTCGGCCATTGGTCCGAGGCCTGGGGCCACGCGGCCGTCGAGCGCCTCTGGGGGCAGGGGGCGCGGAGGCCCGACGGGATCTTCTGCGGGAACGACCAGATCGCCCGCGGCGTGGTCGACGCCCTGCGGGAGCGCGGCGTGCGCGTGCCCGAGGACGTGGGCGTGGTGGGCTTCGACAATTGGGCGATCGTGGCGCAGGCCTCGCGCCCGCCGCTCACCAGCGTGGACATGAACCTCGCGGCGCTCGGGCGCGAGGCAGGGCTGACCCTGCTGGCGCTGGTCGAGGGGCGACCCGTCGAGCCCGGCCTCCGGCGGCGGCCCTGCACGCTGATCGTGCGGGCGTCCTGCGGGGCGGGGCTCGGAGCGGACGAGACGGCGGCGGCCGGCTGACGGCCGCCCGAACGAAAAACGAAGGGGAGGATCGAATGACACCAGTGAGAACCTGGCTCCTGGCCGGCCTGGCCGCGGTCGCGGCGACGGCGGGCGCGCGGGCCGAAACCGCGAGCCTGTGGGTTCGCTCCGACGGCTCGAACTTCATGCCGCGCATCGTGGATGCCTTCAACAAGGGCCACGACGACAAGATCAAGCTCGACATCATCCCCAACGGCGAGATCATCCAGAAGTACGGGGCCGCGGCGGCTGGCGGCTCGGCGCCCGACGCGCTCTCGCTCGACCTCGTCTATACGCCGGCCTTCGCGGCCTCGGGGCAGCTCGAGGACATCACCGACTGGGCGAAGTCGCTGCCCTACCTCGCCAGCCTGTCGCCGGCCCACCTCAAGATCGGGACCTACAAGGGGCGGGTCTACGGCCTCCCCTTCTCGGCCGAGGGATCGGTGCTGATCTGGAACAAGGCGCTGTTCAAGCGGGCCGGGCTCGACCCGGAGAAAGGGCCGACGACCTGGGCCGAGATGGCCGAGGACGCCGCCAAGGTCAACGCGCTCGGCGGCGACGTGAAGGGCTTCTACTTCTCGGGCAATTGCGCGGGCTGCATGGCCTTCACCCTCACCCCGCTGATCTGGGCCTCGGGCGGGCAGGTGCTGAACGACGACGGCAGCAAGGCGAGCCTCGACTCGCCGCAGATGCGCGGCGCCATCGCGCTCTACCGCGGCATGGTGGGCAAGGGCATGGTCCCGGCCGGCGCCCAGACCGACACGGGCGCCAACTTCTTCGCCTCCTTCGCCACCGGCAAGGTCGGCATGGCGCCGCTCGGCGCCTTCGCCATCGGGGCGCTGAACACGCAATACGCCCAGATCGACTACGGCGTGACCTTCCTGCCCGGCAAGGACGGCGGCTGGTCGTCCTTCGCGGGCGGCGACAATCTCGTCGTCACCAAGGGCAGCAAGAAGATCGCCGTGCTCAAGGCCTTCCTCGACTACGCCTACTCGCTCGAAGGCCAGACGATCCTGGCGAAGTACGGCAGCCTGCCCGTGCGCGGCGACCTCGCCAAGGAGGCGTTGAAGGACCTCGACCCGCGCTACCAGGTGGTGGCCGAGGCGATGGCCAAGGGCCACACGCCCTATTCGACCGTCTACAACGACGCCTTCAACTCGGCGAACGGGCCCTGGATCCAGATGCTGAACGACGCCATCTTCGGCGACAGCGTGGACGAGGCGGTGGCGACCGGCGAGGGAACCATGCAGTCGATCATCGACGCGGCTCCGGCCAAGTAGCGGCCGCGTGTGGATCGCGAGGGAGGCCTCGGCGTGTCGGGCCTGACGGGCGCGGCGGGGCCGGCCGTGACGGCCGTGCGCCCGGCGGCACGCTCCCGCCGACGGCGGCGGGAGCAGATCGCCGGCCTGCTCTACGTCGCGCCCGCGATGGTGCTGGTGGCGCTGTTCTTCGTCCTGCCGCTGTCGATGACGGTGTGGATGTCGCTCAACAACTGGCCGCTGGTCGGCGTGCACCGCTTCATCGGGCTCGCCAATTACGCCGCCATCCTGAAAGACGTCCGGTTCTGGACCGCGCTGCGCTTCACGGCGCTCTACACGGGCGTGGTGACGCTGGCGATCTTCGCCGTCGCGTTCCCGCTGGCGCTGTTCGTCGAGCGTCCGCGCCCGCTCAACGGCTTCTACCGCACGGCCTTCTTCCTGCCCGTGGTGGTGGGTTTCGCCTCGGCGAGCCTGCTGTGGGCCTGGCTGCTCGACGTCGACGCCGGCCTGTTCAGCCCCGCCGCGGCGGCGCTGGGGGTGACCGACGGCAAGTTCAACCTCCTCGCCACGTTCGACCCGGCCTTCTGGTCGATCGTCGTCATGGTGGTGTGGAAGGTCGCCGGCTTCACCATGGTGATCATCATGACGGGGCTCCAGGCGATCCCCTCGGATCTGCACGAGGCCGCCAAGCTCGACGGCGCCGGGGCGCTGGCGCGCTTCCGCCTCATCACCCTGCCGCTGATCCGCCGGACGCTGGCGTTGGCCTTGATCCTGTCGGTCGCGGGCTCGGTGCTGGCCTTCGACCAGTTCTACATCATCCTGCGCGGCGGCCCGCGCAACGGCACGCTGACCGCCGTCTACTGGATCTTCAACCAGTCCTTCGTGTCCTTCAAGCTCGGCTACGGCGCGGCCCTGTCGGTGGTGCTGCTCGTCCTCCTGGTGGCGCTGAGCCTCGTGCAGCTCCGCCTGCTGCGCGCGCCGGGGGGGGGCATGACGGAGCTCGCGGCCCGCCGGCCCCTCACCCTCGCCCGCCGGCTCGGCCTCGCCTGGCCCCACGCGATCGGCCTCGCGGTCGCGGCGCTGTTCATCGCGCCGATCGCCTGGACGGTGCTGTCGACCTTCAAGCCGCCGCTCGAAGCCCGCCAGCCGCCGCTGCCGCCCTGGCCCACCACCGGGGTCTCGCTCGAAAATTACGCCCGGCTCGACGGCTTCGGGGCCGGCTTCTGGCATGCGGCGCTGAACAGCACGCTGGTGTCGGTGTCGAGCGCCGTGCTGACCGCGGCAGTGGCGCTGCTGGCCGGCTACGGCTTCTCGCGCCACCGCTTCCCGCTCCAGGACCTGTGCTTCGTGCTGATCCTGGCCACCCTGATGGTGCCGTTCCAGTCCATCGTGACGCCGATCTTCCTGATCCTGTCGACGCTGGGGCTGCAGAACTCCCTCGTCGGGCTCGTCCTCGTCTACGTCACGCTGCAACTGCCCTTCTCGGTCTTCATGATGCGCAACAGCTTCGACGCCGTGCCGAAGGAGATCGAGGAGGCCGCCCGGATGGACGGCGCCGGCAGCCTGCAGCTCCTCGGCCTGACGCTGCTGCCGCTCGTCTGGCCGGGGGTGGTGACGGTGGGGCTCTTCGCCTTCCTCAACAGCTGGAACGAGTTCTTCGGCGCCCTGGTCCTGCTCACCGACCAGCGCACCTTCACCCTGCCCCTCATGGTCGCGGCCGTGCAGTCCGGCCGCTACGGCGCCATCGACTGGGGCGCCGTGCAGGCGGGCGTCACCGCCATGATGATCCCCTGCCTGATCCTGTTCCTCCTCCTCCAGCGCTTCTACGTCCGCGGCCTGACGGCCGGGGCGGTGAAGTGACCACGCCCTCGACGGAGTCCTCCATGTCCGACACGCCCGCCGCTGCGCGCTTCCGCCCGCCGGCACCACCCCAGGTGGAGCTGCGCGGCTTCTGGGGCGCCCGCGCCGACGCGGTCGCGGCCCGCACGGCCGACATCCTCTACGATCGCTGCGTCGAGGCCGGCATGCTGGACCAGGTCGATCCCGACCGGCCCGTGCCGGCGCAGCGGCTCCCTTTCCTGCGCAACCGCGACGAGTCCATGTCGACCGTGTCCCAGCAGATGTTCTGGGACAGCGACCTCGGCAAGGTCATCGAGACCGCGGCCTACACGCTCCACCGCCGGGCGAACCCCGCGCTCGAAGCCAAGATCGACGCCCTCGTCGACATGTTCGCCAAGCTGCAGGGGCCGGACGGCTACCTGTCGAGCTGGTACCAGCGCATGCAGCCGGGCCTGCGCTGGACCAACCTGCGCGACTGCCACGAGATCTACTGTGCCGGCCACCTCATCGAGGGCGCGGTGGCCTACTTCCAGGCGACCGGCAAGCGCAAGCTGCTCGACGTGATGTGCCGCTACGCCGACCACATCGGCGCGATGTTCGGGCCGGGGCCGGGCCAGCGCCGCGGCTATTGCGGCCACGAGGAGATCGAGCTCGCGCTCGTCAAGCTCGCGCGGGTGACGGGCGAGCGGCGCTACATGGACCTCGCCCGCTACTTCGTCGAGCAGCGCGGGCGGCAGCCGCAGTATTTCGACGAGGAGGCGCGGGCGCGCGGCGAGGACCCGGCCGCCTTCGACCACGGGACGCACGAATACAGCCAGTCCCACGCGCCCGTCCGGGAGCAGGACAAGGTCGTGGGCCACGCCGTGCGGGCCATGTACCTCTATGCCGGCATGGCGGACGTCGCGACCGAATACGGCGACGGCACGCTGCGCGCCGCCCTCGACCGGCTGTGGGACGACCTCCACACGAAGCGGCTCTACGCCACCGGCGGCCTCGGCCCCTCGGCGCACAACGAAGGCTTCACGGCCGACTACGACCTGCCCAACGACACCGCCTATGCCGAGACCTGCGCGGCCGTCGGGCTCGTGTTCTGGGCCAACCGCATGCTCGGCATGGGGCCGAACGCCCGCTACGCCGACGCCATGGAACTGGCACTCTTCAACGGCTCGATCTCCGGCCTGTCGCTCGACGGGGCGACCTTCTTCTACGAGAACCCGCTCGAGAGCCACGGAACACATCACCGCTGGACATGGCATCGCTGCCCCTGCTGCCCGCCCAACGTGGGGCGCATGGTGGCCTCGGTCGGCAGCTGTCTCTACGGCGTGTCGGACGACGCCGTCGCGGTCCACGTCTACGGTGCCAGCACGGCGCGGCTGGAGGTGGGCGGGCGTCCCGTCACCCTGACCCAGGAGAGCCGCTACCCGTGGGACGGGGCCGTCCGCCTCGCGGTCGAGGTGCCGGCGCCGACGCGCTTCACGCTGCACCTGCGCGTGCCCGGCTGGTGCCGCGGCGCCGCCCTGTCGGTGGACGGCGAGCCCGTCGACGTCGCGGCCGCGACGACCGACGGCTACGTGGCGCTCGACCGCGAGTGGCGCGGGGGCGAAAGCGTGAAGCTCGACCTGGAGATGCGCCCCGAGCGGCTCTACGCCCACCCGGCGGTGCGCCAGGACCTCGGCCGGGTGGCGTTGCGGCGCGGCCCGCTGCTCTACTGCGCCGAGGCCGTCGACAACCCGGGCGGCGTCCAGGGGCTCAGCCTGCCGCGGGCCGCGCCCCTGGCCGACGCCTTCGAGCCCGACCTGCTCGGCGGGGTCGTGACGCTGACGGGCGAGGCGGCCCGCGACGCGCCGGCGAGCTGGGACGGCGCCCTCTACCGCGCGGACCCGCCCGCGACGGAGCCCGCGCGCTTCAAGGCCGTGCCCTATTTCGCCTGGGACAATCGTGCGCCGGGCGACATGCAGGTCTGGCTGCGCGACGCGCCCTGAGCCGCCCCGGCGGGGCGTGAACCGGGCGGTCGCGACCCCTTCGGCGGCCGCACGCTTCGGTCCGGCTGGATCATAGGCTTTCCGGACGATCGGTTCGGGGGCGATCTGGCGCCACCGAGCCGATCAGCCGTCGCTCTCCTCGCGCCGCAGCAGGGCCTGGTCGACCTGTTCCAGGAGGAGCTCGAAATCGACCGGCTTCGGGTGGTGCTCGTCGCATCCGGCCTCGAGCGCCTTGCTGCGGTCGCCGCTCATCGCATGCGCCGTGAGCGCGATGATCGGGATGGGATCGGACCGGTCGCGCAGCGTGCGCGCCACCGTCCAGCCGTCGATGACCGGCAGGTTCATGTCGAGCAGCATCAGGTCGGGCCGTTCCGCCTCGACCTGTTCGAGCGCCTGTCGCCCGTCCCGGGCGAGGCAGACCTCGAAGCCGCGCCGCCGGAGGCGCCGGGACAGGAAGTCCGACAGTTCGTCGTGGTCCTCGACGATGAGCAGCTTGGTCACGATCCACCTCGGTGCATGGCGCACCGCTCCGTGTTAGCTCCCCGGGCAGGGTTTTCCCAGCGCCACCCGCGCTCCCCCGGACGGACGACGACGTGACGCCAGAGCCCATCGCGACCAGCACCACCTCGGCGCCGCCCTCCAGCCGGGCCGTCCTGTCGACGCTCTATGCCGGCGCGGTCGTGGTGGCGGCGCTGTACTTCGGCCGGGAGCTGGTGGTGCCCCTCGTGCTGGCCTCCCTCCTGGCCTTCCTGCTCGCGCCGGCCTGCGCGGCGCTGGAGCGATGGAAGCTGCCGCGCGTCGCCGCCGTCACGGTCGTGGTCCTGCTGGCCTTCGGCTTCATGGCGGGGCTCGGCCTCGTGGTCGGCCACCAGGGCGCCCTGCTGACGGACAATCTGCCGTCCTACGAGTCGACCGTGATGGAGAAGTGGCACGCCCTCGGCCGCGGCGACGGGCTGTTGCCCCGCCTCGTCCGGTCGGTCGTGGCGACGCCGCAGGGCGGCAACGCGGCCGCCAAGGCCGGCGACGCCGCATCGGCCGCGCCCTTCGACCTCGGCCCCTCGCCCAGCTTGACGATCGCCCGCACCTTCGCGGCCCCGCTGCTCGGCCCCGTCGCCACGGGCGGCGTCGTCCTCGTCTTCACGATCTTCATCCTGATGTCCGGCGACGACCTCCGCGACCGCCTGGTCCGGCTGGTCGGGCGCCAGGACCTCCACCGCACCATCCTCGCCATGAACGACGCCGCGCGGCGGCTGTCCCGGTTCTTCCTGTTCCAGCTCGGGTTGAACGCCTCTTTCGGCGTGCTCATCGGGGTCTGCCTCTGGATCGTCGGCCTGCCCAACCCGCTGCTCTGGGGCATCGTGTCCGCCCTCATGCGCTTCGTGCCCTACGTGGGGGTCTTCGTCGCCCTCGCGCCGCCGTTGCTGCTCGCCGTCGCGGTCGTGCCGGGCTGGACGCTGGCCATCGTGGTCCTGGTGCTGTTCGTCGGCGCCGAGATCGTCATGGGGCAGGTCGTCGAGCCGCTGATCTACGGCCACAGCACGGGCCTGTCGCCGCTGGCCGTGATCGTCGCGACCGCGTTCTGGGCGCTGCTCTGGGGGCCCATCGGCCTCCTCATCGCCACCCCCCTGACGGTGTGCCTCGTGGTCATCGGCCGCCACGTGGAGGCCCTGGCCTTCATCGACGTGCTGCTGGGCGACAAGCCGCCGCTCGAGCCGTCCGAGACCTTCTACCAGCGCGCCCTCGAGGGGACCGCGCTGACGCTGGTGCCCGCCGCCCGCCAGCGCATCGCGTCCTCGTCGCTCACCGACTATTACGACAGCGTGGCGCTGCCCGGCCTGGCGCTGGCGCAGGGCGACCTGTCGCGCGACGCGCTGGCCTTCGAACGCCTCGAGGCGATCCACGCCCAGATCGACGACCTGCTGGCCCGCCTGGCCCCGGACGCCGCGGCGGCCCCCGGCTCGGCCGAGCCCGACGCGCCGGCAGACCGCGCCACCGGCGCCGCGGTCTGCATCCCGGGCCGCGGCCAGCTCGACGACCTCGCCGCCCTCATGGCGGTGCGGGCTTTGGAGGGGGCCGGCTTCGCGGCGCGGCTGGAGGCGAATGCGGTGCTGGGAGCGTCGAGCGCGACCGACCTCGCCGGCGTCCGTCTCTGCTGCCTGTCGATCCTCGAGGAGGGGTCGAGCGTGTCGGGCATCCGCTATTTCGTGAGCCGCATCCGCAAGCGCATGCCGGACGCCGCCATCGTCATCGGCCTCTGGCATGCCGACCGCGACAGCGCGGTCCTGTCGGCCCTCCGCGCCGAGGGCACCGACGAGCACCTCGTGCTCTCGGTCGGTGAACTGCTCGCCTTCGTCCGCACGCTCGACGCCGGTGCACCGGGGTCGCGGCCCGCGGACGGCGACGCGGAGGCGACGGACGCGCCCGCGCGCCCGACCGAGGCCGCGGCCTCGCGCTGAGTCCGCCTCGCCCCGCCCGTCAGGCGACCATCGGGCCGCCCGGCACCACGCCGGGCACGTCGGGCTCGCCGCCGGGGAGCTCCGGCATGCCGACGCCGGGGTCGATCACGTCGGGTGCGGTGCCGGGGTCCTCGACGGGGGTCGGGTCCATCGGCACCTCGGGCGGGTTCGGTTGGGAGCCGGGCATCGGGAAAGGCTCGGCGGGTGCGGGGCCGCTCGGCATGCTCATGGCGTAGGTCCTCCGGGTGGTCGGTCGAGGCCTGCCTCCGACGGATCGGAGCGGGCGATCGGACAACGCCTCTGTCCCACATTGGGTGGCATGGCGGACGGCGTCGGCCGATCAACTCCGCGCGGCGGCGGTACGCGGCGCTCCGCCCGGTCGAGGCCCGGCGAGCCTGAGGCCCAGGAGTCCGCCGATCGCCAGCGCCGCCGCGATCAGCAGCACGGCGGCGTCGTAGCTTCCCGTCGCGTCCTTGATGCGGCCGATCAGCGGCGGCAGGCCCATGCCGGCGAACTGCGCGACGGCGTTGATGAGGGCTATCCCGGCCGCAGCCGCGAGCCCCCTCAATTGGTCGGTCGTCGCGGCCCAGAAGACGGGCGTGGCTGCCCAGTTGAGGCCGACCGCGAGCACGAGCAAGGCATAGGCACCGAGCGAGCTCCCGGCCTCGGCGGTCCAGACAGAGCCCGCCAGCAGCACGCCGGAGGCGAGCAGAGGCACCCCGAGATGCAGCGCCCGCTCGCCCGTGCGATCGGAGCTGCGGCCGTTGAGGTACATCAGCACGCAGGCGAGCAGGAACGGCGAGGCCGACAACAGTCCGACGGCGAAGTTCGACTCGCCCGACAGGCCCTTGACGATCAGCGGCAGGAACAGTGTGACGCCGATGGTGCCGAAGGCCTGCAGGAGCCAGAAGATCGCCAGGGCCCAGACGCGGCCGCTCCGCAGTGCCGGCTTCCAATCGTGAGGATCGGTGACGGCAGTGCCCCCGGCCTCCGCGTCGAGGCTTCGGCCCAGCCACGCCTTCTCGTCCGCGTTCAGCCAAGCCGCGCGGCTAGGCGTCTCGGGGAGGAGCACGAGCACGACGACACCGAGCAGGATGGCGGGGACGCCTTCGGCGAGGAACAGCCAGCGCCAGCCGGCCAGGCCCGCCACGCCGTCCAGCCCCAGCAAGGCGCCCGAGAGCGGCAGGCCCACCACGGAGGCGAGCGTCGCGCCGATGTAGAAGATCGACATGGCCCGGCCGCGCTCCCGCGCCGGATACCAGAGCGACAGGTAGTAGATCACTCCGGGTGTGAAGCCGGCCTCGGCGGCGCCGAGCAGCAGGCGCATGCCGTAGAGCTGCCACGGGGCCTGCACGAGGCACATCAACGCCGCCAGGACACCCCAGCTCACCATGATGCGGGCGATCCACCGCCGTGCCCCGACCCTCGCCAGGGCGAGGTTGCTGGGGATCTCGAACAACGTGTAGGTGACGAAGAACAGCCCCGCCGCGACGCCGTAGGTCGCCGTCGTCAGGCCGAGGTCTGCGTTCATCGTCAGCGCCGCGACCGAGATATTCGACCGGTCGACGTAGGCGACCAGGAAGCATGCCATCAGGAAGGGGAGCAGCCGCCGATGCAGCTTGCGGATGGTCGTCGTCCTGACGGCGTCGCCGGCGTCCGCGAGCATGCGCCCCTCCACATCGATGTCGGCGACCCGGATCGAGCCGGTTCCATCAGGGGAGCTTAGAGCGGCCCTCACGGGAGAGGAACCGCGATGTCGCCGCATCGCCGGCTCAGATCGCGACGACGCGCCCGTCGGCGTCGATCGTCACCAGCGCACCCTGCCGGAAAGTGGCCATCGCGGCGGCCGGGAGGCTCAACAGGGGGCAGGGCGCCAGGCCCATCTCGACGCCGACCAGGATCCCGAGCCCGATGATGGCGTCGACCGTGCCGAGCACGATGGCGGCCGGCGCCAGCCCGCGGTGCAGGAGTTCGAGCACCACGGCGCTGCTCGACGAGGACCCCCTGGGTTCCGGCACCATCAGGACGGTCCCGGCGACCCCGGCGCCATGCTGGGGCGAGCGCGGGTCCGACAGCCTGCCCGTCGCCGGGTCGACCCCGCCCCAGAAGCTGAGGGGCTCT
Organism: Lichenihabitans sp.; assembly: GCA_965214345.1. Classification (GTDB taxonomy): domain Bacteria; phylum Pseudomonadota; class Alphaproteobacteria; order Rhizobiales; family Beijerinckiaceae; genus Lichenihabitans. The sequence continues at coordinate 816,193 of CBDCBJ010000007.1, forward strand.
TCGAGCCGCAGCAGCGGGCCGCGCACCGGCCAGGCGCCATCGAGGAGGATCTCGGCCCGCAAGACCTCAGCCTGTAGTACCTCAGCCCGCAAGGCCGGCCCCGTCGCTCGCCCCGAGCCGGCCCGATACGGCCGTCTCGACGCACTCGCCCGCGGTCGCGAAGACCACCTCGAAGCCGGTGTTCGGCGGCGTGTATTGGGCGAACTTGCCCGAATCCGTCATCAGCACACCGGTCCCGGCCGGCAGGATCGGGGTCACGACGATGCAGGTGTCGGCCACGATGACGATTCCGAGCCCCTCGAGCTCCGCCCGCGTGCCGTCGGCTTCGATGTCCTTCAGGGCATGGCGGCCCGTGCAGGCGTAGAGCGGGATGGCGCAGTGCCGGCCCGCGAGCCGCGCCCGCAGGCGGCGCAGCTCGGCGGCGGAGAGGTGTGGGCTGCCGATCGCCACGGCGTCGAGCCGGTCGCCCGGCGCCAGGGTCACGGTCGAGAGCCTGCGCCGCGCGTCCTCGATCATCGCCGCCGTCAGCGTGATGGTCTCTCGCGGCGGGATGCCGGCGAAGGCCGTCGCGGCGTCCGGCGCCTCCGGGGTCGTGCCGATCACGTGGAAGAGGCCGACCGCCCCGGTCGAGGCCGCCGCCGCCCCGAGCGCCTTCAACCGGTCTTCGCCGACATGCGGCAGCCCAGCGATGGCGGCGACCGCCGACCCCGCCGTGCGCCCGAGCCAGGACCCGAGGATCGGGTAGAGGACATCGCTGTCGCGCAGGGCGGCCGGCAGGCCTCCGGCGTCGACCAGCAGGGTGGCGCGGCGGTTCTCCGGGAGGTGCAGGCCCGTCCGCGGCGCCCGGCCCGTGAGGGCGGCGCAGATGTCGAGGAAGTCGCCGTAGCGGTTGGTCCGGGCGCCGAGGGCGGAGTTGCAGAACGCGACCGCGTTGCTCTCGCCCCAGGCGACGTCCTGACCGAGGCTCGGCCGATGCCCGGCCTGATAGGGTGCGCAGGTCCAGGTCTGGCGGCAGCCGAGTCCGACGTAGGCCTGCATCATGCGGCGGGCCATGGCGGCGGCCTCCGGCGCGAGCCTGACCCGGCCGGCGTGGAGGAGGTCGAGGGCGCCGACGTTCAGCGTCGCCGGGACCCGGACCCGGCCGCCGCCCATCACCAGCCGCTCGGCGAAATGGGTGCCGCTGTCGCCGTGGTAGAGGCAACCGTCGATGTGGGCCGAGGCGATGCCGACGAGGTCGCCCGCTCCGAGCATCCTCGCGGTTCCGATCACGATCCGCATCGCCATCGCGGCGGCCGCACCGTCGCGCCCGTCGAGCAGAGCCTGGTCATCCGCCGTGAGTTGCATGTCGTGCTTCTGGACCGGTGCCTCAGCAGGATGGCGTGGGTTGGCCCACGCCATCCTGCCGCTTTCAGCTCGGAAACTGAGCAGAATTGCGTTGGTGAACCAACACAATCCTGCTTAGGCGTCGGGAGGGGGAAGGGGAGTCGCGTGGGAGGACCCCCGCGACTCCCCTTAGGCTCTCCCCGCCCGAACAGCAATCGGCACTCCGCGCCGGGATGGCTCGACGCCGCGAGCCCGATAGGGACCGGCGATGTCCTCGAACGCACCGCGGAGGGCCGCCGGCGTGGCGGCCCTCGACCCTCTCTCCCGTCCGCCCCGGCGATCACACGCCGTCGAGGTAGGTCGGTCGTCTCGAACGCTCCGTCGCGGCGAGGATCACTCGCACTCGTTCTCGTGCTTCTCGCAGAACAGGTTGGGAGCCCGCCGGGCGGCGCGCGCCTGCTCGGCGGCGCGGCTGTCCGAGCCAGGGTAGACCCTGTGCTGCTCTGCCGAGGCCCTCTCGACGAGGGGAGCCGCCCCTGCGCCGCCGATGGCGCCGACCGGCATCGCATCGGCGCTCGACAGCGACGCCGATGCGATCAGCAGGATTGCGGCGGCCAGCAGTCCGGCCCGGTTCGCGATGACGTGTGACCTCATGACATTCTCTCCGTTTCGCTGCTCGTTCGCAGTGAAACTTAGTCATAACTCATGATCCTTGGCCAGATCTGAATCCCGATGTAAATTTTAATTTATAGTCGTCGGAGCGGAGTCTGTTTCAGCTCCTCTTCGGCTCGACCTTCATGTGTTGTGTCGATCGAAGGCCCGACGTCGGATGGCGAGCCGTCGACGACACCGTGACACAGGGGTGAGCGACCCTCGGATCCGGCGGTTCGGAGGTCGATCCCAGGTCGTCATCGCTGCGGCTCGACCGCCCGGACCATGGCCCGCACGGCCGCGGGCAGCGGTTCCACGATCGAGGCTCCGAAGCGACGGCGCAACCGCGCCGCCGACGCGCTCAAAGGGCCTCCGCCGATGATCACGCGCTCCGCGCCGTCGCGCGCGAGGCACGCGTCGACCGCGCGGCCGACCGCGTCGTCCTGGCCGGCCTCGTCGGCCGCGTGGGCCAGCGGGTCTCCGGAGGACACGCGCACGCCCGTGAAGGCCGCGCCGAGGCCGAGGGCCTCGACGGCAGCCTTCATCATTCGCACCAGGTCCGGCGTCGTGGTGGCGATGCCGAACGGCCGCGATCCCGCGGCCGCCTCGCGGAGGGCGGCCTCGCCGAGGCCGATGACCGGGACGCTCAGCACGGCCCGCAGGCGCAGCGCGCCGGGATCGCCGAAGGCCGACACGATCACGGCGCCGCCGTCCTCGGCCTGCTCGCGCCCGATGCGGACGACCTCGTCGGCGGCCGTCGCGAGTCCGTCCTCGTCGAGGATCATCTCGGGGCCCCGCGCCGCCGTCACGCCGCGGATCGTGCTCCCGGCGGGCAGGACGGTCCGGGCGACCGCCAGCATCATCTCCGTCGTGCGCGGCGACGTGTTGGGGTTGATCAGGAGGATGGCCGCCATGGACGCTGTCCGGATCGAGGCGTCGAGCCTCGCGGTCGGGGTCTGCCGATCGGGTGCCCCGCCGGCGAGCCGGCCGCGCGTCCTCTCGCCTGCTGCCGCTCGCCTTGGCTCGCGGCCTCAGCTCTAGCCTTTGTCTCGACGAGAATCTTCACGCGATCAGGCGACCCCGCCTGATCGATCTGCTCTTAGCCGGCCGTGCCGCCGCGGTCGAGCGATGCGGCATCGATCTTGCTGACAGAGGGCTCGCCGCCGCGAGGCCCGCATCCATGTCCGGGGTTGGAGTGACGATTTGATCAGGAAGAAGCTGGGCAGACGCGCCGTGGCGTCGACCCTCGTGGCCGCGATGGCGCTGGGCTGGGCGTCCCTGTCGGCCGCCTCCGCGCAGGGCGTGCTCCGCATCGGCATGACGGCGTCCGACATCCCGCTCACGACGGGCCAGACCGACAACGGCGGCGAGGGCCAGCGCTTCATCGGTTTCACGCTCTACGATTCGCTGATCGAGTGGGACCTGTCGCACGCCGACCGGCCGTCCGTGCTGGTGCCGGGCCTCGCCACGGACTGGGCGGTCGATCCCGTCGACAGGACCAAGTGGACGTTCCACCTGCGCGACGGCGTCAAGTTCCACGACGGCAGCGCCTTCGACGCCGCCGCGGTCGTGTGGAACCTCGACAAGCTGCTGAAGACCGATGCACCGCAGTTCGATCCGCGACAGGCCGCCCAGGGGCGCTCTCGCATCCCCGCGGTGGCCGGCTACCAGGCCGTGGACCCGCTGACGCTGGTGATCACGACCAAGTCGCCCGACGCCACTCTGCCCTACCAGCTGGCTTGGATCCTGCTGTCGTCGCCCGCCAACTGGGCCGCCCAGGGCAAGAGCTGGGACGCGGTCGCCCAGCACCCGTCGGGCACCGGGCCGTGGAAGCTGGAGCACGGCTTCCAGCCGCGCCAACGTGCCGAGCTGACGCCCAACAAGGCCTTTTGGGATCCCAAGCGCGTGCCGCACCTCGACGAGATGGTGCTGATCCCCCTGCCGGAGCCCAACGCGCGCGTGGCGGCGCTGCGCGCGGGCGAGGTCGATTGGATCGAGGCTCCGGCCCCCGACGCCGTGCCGTCGCTGAAGGCGGCGGGCTTCCAGATCGTCACCAACACCTACCCGCACAATTGGACCTGGCACCTGTCGCGCCTGCCGGACTCGCCCTGGAACGACGTGCGGGTCCGCAAGGCCGCCAACCTCGCGATCGACCGCGGTGCCCTGAAGGAGCTGCTGGGTGGCCTGATGATCCCGGCCGAGGGCTTCATGCCGCCGGGGTCGCAGTGGTTCGGCCACCCGACCTTCAAGGTCACCTACGACCTCGACGCCGCCAAGGCGCTGATGAAGGAGGCGGGCTACGGACCCGACAGGCGCATCAAGACCAAGGTGATCATCTCGCCCTCGGGCTCGGGCCAGATGCTGCCGCTGTCGATGAACGAGTTCCTGCAGCAGAGCCTGGCGGAGATCGGCCTCGACGTGGACTTCGAGGTCGCCGACTGGAACACGGTGACCAACCTGTGGCGCGCCGGCGCCAAGGACGCCGGTGCCAAGGGCGCGACGGCGATCAACTATTCCTACTTCATCCAGGACCCCTTCACCGGCTTCATCCGCCATCTCCAGTGCAACCTGACCCCGCCGGCGGGGACGAACTGGGGCTATTACTGCGACAAGGACATGGATGCGCTGTTCGAGAAGGTGCGGACCAGCTTCGACCAGGCCGCGCAGGACGAGGTGCTGCGGACGATCCACGAGAAATACGTCGACGACGCGCTCTTCCTGATGGTGGCGCACGACGTCAGCGCCCGCGCCATCGACAAGAAGGTGAAGAACTTCGTCCAGGCGCAGAACTGGTTCCAGGACTTCTCGCCGATCGTCGTGGAGTGACGCCCCGACCCTTCTCGCCTCCGGGGAGAAGGCGCCGCCTTCCGTGCTCCGGGTAGATTTCCATGCTGGCCTATGCGTCGAAACGCGTCCTGCAGGTGATCCCGGTCGCGGTCGGCGTCAGCGTCGTCTGCTTCCTGCTGATCCACCTCGCGCCCGGCGACCCGCTCGCCGCCATCCTGCCGTCCGACGCCTCGGCCGACCTGCAGGCCCAGATGCGCGCCCTCTACGGGCTCGACCGTCCGCTGCCGGTCCAGTACGTCCTGTGGCTGCTCAGGGCGTTGCACGGCGACCTCGGCCAGTCGATCGCCACGGGCCGCCCCGTCACGGGCGAGATCGCCGGCGCGGCCGTGAACACCTTCATCCTCGCCGGCGCGGCGACGACCCTGGGCTTCACCGTGGGCGCCGTGCTGGGCTTCGTGGCCGGCCTGGCACGCGGCACATGGCTCGACCGTGCCGCGTCCGGCGTCGCCATGCTGGGCGTCAGCGTGCCGCATTATTGGCTCGGCCTCGTCCTCGTCATCGTCTTCTCGGTCGAGCTGAACTGGCTGCCCGCCACCGGCGCCGGCTCGGGCGGGCGGACGCTCGACTGGTCCTACCTGCGCTTCCTCGTGCTGCCGGCCGTGACGCTGTCGGTCATCCCCATGGGCATCATCGCCCGGACGGTCCGCTCGCTCGTCGCCGACGTCGCCGCCCAGGACTTCGTCGTGGCGCTCGGCGCCAAGGGGCTGCTGCGCCGGCAGGTGTTGGGCCACGTGGTTCGCAACGTGGCGCCGACCGCGCTCTCGGTCATGGGGCTGCAGCTCGGCTACCTGCTCGGCGGCTCGATCCTGATCGAGACGGTGTTCTCCTGGCCGGGCACGGGATTCCTGCTCAACACCGCCATCTTCACCCGCGACCTGCCGCTGCTGCAGGGCACCATCCTGGTGCTGGCGATGATCTTCGTCCTCATCAACCTCGGCGTGGACCTGCTCCAGGGCGCCATCGACCCGCGCATCCAGAGGTGACGAGATGAGCGTCCTCGCGGCCGCGCCCCCGCTGCTCCGGGCCGAGCGATCCCCCGGCTATTGGCGCGGCGTCGGCTCCCGCATCGCCCGCGATCCCGTCGCGGTGGCGGCCCTCCTGGTCATCGTCGCCCTGGTGGCGATGGCCGTCCTGGCGCCCGAACTCGCCCCCCTGCCGCCCGACAAGGGCTCGATGATCCGCCGCCTGAAGCCGATCGGCACGGCGGGCTACCCGCTCGGCACCGACGAACTCGGGCGCGACATGCTCTCGCGCCTGATCTACGGCGCCCGGCTGTCGCTGCTGATGGGCGTCGTACCGGTGCCGGTGGCGTTCGTGTTCGGCGCCACGCTCGGCATCGTGGCGGGCTATGCGGGCGGGCTCGTCAACGCTTTGATCATGCGCACCGTCGACGTCTTCTACGCCTTCCCCTCCTTGCTGCTCGCGGTGGCGCTGTCGGGCACGCTGGGCTCGGGCCTCGGCAACGCGCTGTTCTCCCTCACGATCGTCTTCATCCCGCAGATCGCCCGCGTGGCCGAGAGCGTGACCACCGGCGTCCGCAAGCTCGACTACGTCGACGCCGCCCGCGCCTCGGGGGCCAAGCCCGTCACGATCGTGCTGGTCCACGTTCTGGGCAACGTGCTGGGGCCGATCTTCGTCTTCGCCACGAGCCTCGTGTCGGTGTCGATGATCCTGGCCTCGGGCCTGTCCTTCCTGGGGCTCGGCGTCCGGCCGCCCGACGCCGAATGGGGGCTGATGCTCAACACCCTGCGTACCGCCATCTACGTCAACCCCGCCGTCGCGGCGCTGCCGGGGCTGATGATCCTCGTCACGTCGGTCAGCTTCAACCTGTTCTCGGACGGGCTGCGGGGCGCCATGGACGTGAAGTCGTGAGCGCGGCCGTGCTCCGACCGCTCGCGGACCGCGGCGGGCCGTCCCAGCCGCTCCTCTCCGTCGGGGGCCTGATCAAGCACTTTCCCGTGAAACGCGACCGCCTCTTCGGCCCGAAGCGCGCCGTGCAGGCGGTGGACGGGGTCGACTTCGCGGTGCTGAAGAGCGAGACGCTCGGCGTCGTCGGCGAGAGCGGCTGCGGCAAGTCCACCACGGCGCGGCTCCTCGTCGGGCTGATGGCCCCCGACGCCGGGACCGTGATCTTCGACGGCGACAGCGTCGGCGACGTCCTGCCGCTGCGCGACTATCGCCGCCAGGTGCAGATGGTGTTCCAGGACAGCTATGCGTCGCTGAACCCACGCCTGACGATCGAGGACACGATCGCCTTCGGGCCGCGCGTCCACGGGGTCGCGGCCGGGGCGGCGACGTCCCGCGCGCACGACCTCCTCTCCCGCGTGGGGCTGGAGCCGCGGCGCTTCGCCGGGCGCTACCCTCACGAGCTCTCGGGCGGCCAGCGCCAGCGCGTCAACATCGCCCGCGCGCTGGCGCTGGAGCCGCGCCTCGTCATCCTCGACGAGGCGGTTTCGGCGCTCGACAAATCGGTGGAAGCGCAGGTGCTGAACCTGTTGCTCGACCTGAAGCGGGACTTCGGCCTCACCTACGTCTTCATCTCGCACGACCTCAACGTCGTGCGCTTCATGGCCGACCGCGTGATGGTCATGTATCTCGGCCGCGTGACCGAGATCGGCGCGCGCGACGCCGTCTTCGACGCGCCGGCCCACCCCTACACGGCGGCGCTGCTGGCCTCGATGCCGAAGGCCGACCCCGCGGAACGCCGCGACGCGCCGCCGCTCTCGGGCGACCCGCCGAACCCCATCGACCCCCCCGCCGGCTGCCGCTTCCACCCCCGCTGCGGCGCCGTCGAGGATGTCTGCCGGCGCGTCGACCCGCGGCTCGCCGCCGTCAGGCCGCAGCACGACGCCGCCTGCCTGATGGCCGTGCCGGGCTCCGGCCACAGCCGCGCGCCAGCGGCCGCATGACCCTGCCGATCGTGGCGGATCCCACCCGGCCGCCGCCCGCGCCGTCCCTTGGGCCGGCCGGCGAGCCGATGATCGACGTCCGGGACCTGTCGGTCGTCTTCGGCCGTGGCGCGCGGCCGGTCCCGGCGGTGAACGGCGTCAGCCTCGCGGTCGCGCCCGGCGAGGTGGTGGCGCTGCTCGGCGAGTCGGGCTCTGGCAAGAGCGTCACGCTGCGCTCCCTCCTGCGCCTCCACCCGGCCTCGGCCCGCGTCGACGGGACCGTCCGGGTCGACGGCACCGACGTCATGGGCCTGTCGCCGCGCGCGCTGGCGGACTTTCGCGGGCGCACCGTGTCGATGATCTTCCAGGAGCCGCGCCTCGCCCTCGACCCCGTCTACACATTGGGCGACCAGATCGTCGAAGCCGTGCGGCGCCATCGCGGCGGGACGCGCGCCGAGGCCCGCGCCCGCGCGCTGGACCTCTTCGACCGAGTCCGCATCCCCTCGGCCCCGCGGCGGCTCGACAGTCATCCGCACGAGATGTCGGGCGGCATGCTCCAGCGCGCCATGATCGCCATGGCGCTGAGCTGCGACCCCAAGGTGCTGCTCGCCGACGAGCCCACCACGGCGCTCGACGCCACCGTGCAGATCCAGATCCTCCTGCTGGTGCGCGAGCTGCAGCGCGAATACGGCTTGTCGGTGATCGTCGTCACCCACGACATCGGCGTGGCGGCCGAGATCGCCGACCGCGTCGCCGTGATGTATGCGGGGCGCATCGTCGAGGAGGGCGCCATCGCGGAGGTGATCCGCGCGCCGCTCCACCCCTACACGCGTGGCCTGCTCGACGCCCGGGTGGAGCTGGCGGGCGGGCGGGATCGCCTCGTCACCATCCCGGGCGCCCCGCCGGACCTCGCCGCCCTGCCGCCCGGCTGCTCTTTCGCGCCCCGCTGCGCCCGCGTCTCGGGCCGGTGCCGGACGACCCTACCGCCGCTTGCCGCGGCGCTCGACCGTGGCCGCGTGGCCTGCTTCCACCCAGGGTGAGACGCCCGCGCGCCGCGACCTCGCGAGGCGGGCGGACGCGGGCGTGCGATGCGTGGAAGCCCGGCAGCAATCGGCAGTCATCGGGGGCACACGCCGGACCTGGTGCTCGACTGATTGAGAATCAGCAGGATGGCCTTCCGAGGATGTTGTGCGCAAAATGATACGCAGCGCTACTTGACCGCCGCCCTGGACTGCGCAATCTGGTGTGTGCCGGAGGGCGTGCGATGGGACGGGTTCAGACGAACAGAGCCGACATCGTCAGCCGCCTCGGAGGCGAAGGTTGGGTCTGTGAAAGCGGCGGCAAGCATGACAAGTTCGCCCACCCAACCATCCTGGGCAAGATCGCTGTGCCTCGCCACCGGATCCTGACCACCGGCGTAGCCCGAGACATCGCCAAGAAGGCCGGCTGGATCTGACCAGCCGCCGGACCGCGCTGGCTTCCACACAGCAGGGGGATCACATGGCCCGTTATCTCGCTTTGATCGAACACGACGATGCGGCCGGCGCCTTCGGTCTCGTCATCCCGGACTTTCCCGGATGCAACGCCATGGGCCTGACCTTCGAGGAGGCCGAGGCCAATGGCATCGAGGCGTTGCGCGAGTGGGCCGTCGACCACCTTGCCGTGGCCGAACAACTCCCGCGTAGCCGCACGGTCGTAGAACTGCGCCAGGACCCGACGCTGTTCGACGATTTCACGCCGAACGTCGTCGTCGTGTCGTTGCCCGTATACCTCGACAATGCGCGCCCCGTGCGCGCCAACGTATCGATGGAGGCGGGACTCCTCGCGGAGATCGACGAGGCGGCCCGCCGACGCGGGCTCACCCGATCGGCGTTCCTGACCAGTGCGGCGCGCGACAAGATCGCGGGTGACCGTGGACTCCTGACGATCGCGAAGTGACATCACGTTGGTTTAGAACGTGAACGAACATGTCAAGCCTAACGGCCGTAGACGAGCGTACTCGTCGCGAGGTCGAAGCGCGCAACGCCGCTTCGAGGCTCGACAAGATGCCATCGCCGCAGCCAAGAATGCTGCACAGAGGCGCTGAACTGAGATCGAATTCGAACTCGCGCCAATCGTCAAACACCGCCCAAGACGATCAGCGTCCGCCTGCCTCGGCCGGTGACTACAACGCGCCCCGCAACGCCAGATGGCCGATCGCCCGTGCTGTCGCGGCGATGCGTGCCGCGGCGTCGGAGAAGACGAAGGGGTTCGCCAGAGGACTGCAGTTCCGGATCGCGGCGGGCTGGCGCATGATGTCGCCGAACTCGTGCGGGAAGGCCGCCATCGTGCCGAGGCTTGCGGCGTCGGCCCGCAGCAGTCCGTGGTGTCGGACAGGCCTCCAGATGCCGAGGTCCGCCGCACCGCTCGACCCCTAGGCCCGACACCGGCGAGTTCTTTGGTGCGCCCTAGGGGAATCGAACCCCTGTTTTCGCCGTGAGAGGGCGACGTCCTGGACCGCTAGACGAAGGGCGCGGACCGTGCGGCGCCATGCGCCGTCGATGGCCGGTCTATAGCCAGCTTCTCCGAGGGCTGCAAGGCTGAAACACGGCCCGTGCCGGCCCTGCGGCCGTCGCCCGATCCGGACGCCGAGGTCGCGCTGCGGTTCCCTCGCGGCCGGTTTCACGATAGGTTGCCGCGTCTTGCCGTCCGCCCAGGACGTCGCCCTCGAACCTCGATCGTCGTCCCCGCCTTGCGCGACAGCCTGACCGTCCTGGCCATCCTGCTGATCGGCGTCCTGACGGCGGCCCTGGTCGGGCCCTACGTGATCGATTGGAACAGCCATCGCGCGCTCATCGAGCGCAGGCTGTCCCAAGCCGCCGGGACGCCCGTCACCGTCGGGGGGGCGATCGACCTCAAGCTGCTGCCGACGCCCAGGCTGCACTTCGGCGACGTGGCGATCGGCGACGCCCGGGCCGGCCGGCCGCGGCTCACCGCGGACGCACTCGAGGCAGAACTCTCGCTCACCGCCCTGACGCGCGGCCAGGTCCAGTTCGTCGACACCACGCTCGTCCGCCCGCGTCTCGCCATCGCCCAGGCGGCCGACGGCGCGGTCGACCTGGCGCTGCCGATCGATGCCGCCGCCGATCGTGTCGCGGTCGACCATCTCGGCGTGAGGGACGGCACCGTCGTCTTCGCGTTGGCCGATGGACGCCGCGAGACGCTGTCGAGACTCGACTTCGACGGCGAAGCGACGAGCCTGCGCGGCCCCTTCAAGGCGGCGGGCCGCGTCGCCGGCATCCCCTTCCGCCTCGCCACAGGGGCGATCGACCACGGCCGCCTCAGGGTGAAGCTCCACGTCGACGGCGACGCCCTGCGGCCGAGCCTCGACCTCGACGGTCTGGCGGCGGCCCGCCCCCCGGCCGACCGCCCCGGTGCCGCCGGCCCGGCCTTCGACGGCACCGCGACGCTCGTGGGCCGGCTGCCGCTCGACGGCACGCCCGCCGCGATACCCTGGACCCTGAAAGGCCACGTGGTCGCCGATCGCGACACCGCGACGGCGACCGACGTGGAGCTGCGCGCCGGGGCCGACCTGCGCGCCCTCATCGCCGATGGAGACGGCACCGCCGTTTTCGGCGCCTCCGGCGCCACCGCCGCCGCCTCCGGCCCGGAGGCGGTGCCGACCGCGGCCCTGCATCTCCACGGCGCGACGCTCGACGGCGACAGTCTCGCGGTCGCGCCCGACGACAGCAGCATCGCGCCCCCGAAGGGGCTCGACCTGTTTCGCGCCCTGTCCCGTGTCGCGGGCGACGGCGCGGGCTTGGTGTCGCTGCCGATGCGGCTCGACCTGTCGGCGGCCTTCGACACCGCTACGCTGGGCGGCCGGACGTCGCTCGGCACGAGCGCCAAGCTCGGCCTCGGCCCCGATCCGACCGCGGCCCTGGCGTTCACCGCCGAGGGCCCGCAGGGCGCGCGCCTGTCGCTCGACGGGCGCGTCGATCCCGGTCCCGCACGGTCCGTCGCCGGCCCCTTCGGGGCTGTCCCCGCCGCCACGCCGGCGGTGTTCCGCGGCCGGGCCGCGCTGCGGTCGGGGGACCTGCACCGCACGGCGTCCTGGCTGTCGGCCCTGTCGCCCGAACTGTCCGCCGGGCTCGCCGCCCTGCCGGCCCGAAGCGTCGCCGCCAGCGGCGACGTCGAGGTCTCCGCCGCGGCGGTCGTGGCGCGCGACCTCAGGCTCGACGTCGACGGTTCGGCCTTCGCGGGTCTCCTGTCCCTCACCCGGAGCGTCGGGGCGGAGCGGGCGAGGCTCTTCGCCGACCTCACGTCGGACGCCCTCGTCCTCGATCGGGTGCCCGACCTCGCGGGGGCACGGGCGGCGGTGCGCGACCTCGACCTCGACCTCGCCCTGGCGGCGCGCGCCGTCACGGTCGCCGATCCCGGCCCCGGTCTCGCCTCGGGGCGCCTCGGCCCGATCGCCGCCGGCCACGTCGCGCTGCGGCTGACCAAGGCCGGCGCCGACCTCCGGCTCGAGAGGCTGGCGATGGACGTCGACGGCGCCGCCGTCGACGCCACGGCGTCCCGCACGGGGCGCGACGCGCGCGCCGCCGTCCACGTCTCGGCGCCGCATCTCGGACCCCTGGCCGCCGCGCTGGGCGGCCTGCTGCCGCCGGCCGGCGCCACCATCCTGCGCACCCGTGCCGCCGTCCTGTCGCCGCTCGACGCGACGTTGACGGTCGCGGCGGCATCGATGGGCGACGACGGAGCGCTCGTGCCGAAGAATTTCGCCCTGACGGGCCGGGCCGGGGGGACGCGGGTCGAGGCGGCGCTGACTCCGGAGCAGGGGAGCGACGCCGCGGATCCCGCCGCCCGGCCCGTGGCGCTGTCGCTGACGGCCGACGCCCCCGATGCGGGTGACCTCCTGCGGCAGTTCGGCGCCGCCGACCCTGCCTCGGGCCTCGGCGCGGCGCATATCGCCGGGACGGGACGGGGCTCCGTGGCGGCCGGGTTCGCGGTCGACGTCCAGGGTGCGGTCGGCGGAACGGGCGTGAGCTTCGCGGGCCAGGGCCGGCCCGACGCCGCGCAAGGGCATTTCACCCTGCATGCGGCCGACCTCGGCCCCGTCCTGGCGGGTCTCGGTGGCGGGGCCGCCGCCTCCGCCGGGAGCCCCGGCACCGTCCCGGCCGACCTCACCGCCGACATCGCCTGGGTCGACGGCCGGGTGGAGGGTCACGGCATCGCGGCGCGGGTCGCCGGGGTCGGCGTGACGGGATCGCTCTCCTTCGATCTCCAGCCCCGGCGGGCCGTCGGCGGCGCCGCGCTGCCTCAGCTCGGCGGGGTTCTGTCGCTCGACCGCCTCCCGGCCTCGGCAGTCGTCGCCCTGGCGCTCGGGCCCGCGGCCGCGCCCGCGGCCGGCGTGCCCTGGTCCGTCGAGCCCTTCGGGGTGCCGGTCGTGGTCCTGCCGACCAGCGCCGTCGCGCTGACGATCGCCGATCTGCCGCTGTGGGGCACGCTCGCCGCCCACGACCTGTCGCTGACGCTGGCGACGCGGGCCGGATCCGTCACGCTGGCCGACGCGGCGGGGACGCTCGGCGCCGGCAGGATCGGCGGCTCCCTCTCGCTGCGGCGCGATGCCGGGGGCGGCACGCTGTCGGGGCAGGTCGACTGGGCCGACGTCCCGCTCGACGCCGGTGGATTGTCGGGGCGGACGAGCGGACGGCAGGATTTCGCCGCGACCGGGTCGAGCCCCGCCGCCCTCGTGGCGAGCCTCGCCGGCGCCGGCTCGCTGGCGATCCGCGGCGCCGCCTTGGCGCGGACCGACCCCGCCGCGCCGGGCCGCACGGCGGCGCTGATCGCGGCGCGGGACGCCGCGGCCGAACGCGACGCCGACGGCACGGACGCCACCCTGGCCGACCCCGAGGCGATCGGGCGCGACCTGTCGCTCGCGCTCGACGCCGGGCCCCTGGCGCTCGGCGACGGGAGCGTGCCCACGATCCTCGCCGCCGGGGTGTTGCGGGCGGGGCCACTCAGGGTCAGCGGCACCGCCCCGCTGCCGGGGGGCGCGGCAGGCGCTCGCCCTCTCGCCTGGTCGGCGGGCGCCACAGCGGCGGTCGACATCGGCGCCCTGACGTTGGCGACGCGGGTCGACCTGCGCGGAGGCGGTCTCGGGACCGGGGGCGACGGAGATGTCCTGGTGACCCGTTCCGGTCCGATCCGTGGCGAGGCGCCCCGGGCGGTCGATGCGGCCGGCCTCGTCAGCCTCGTCCAGGCCCAGGCCCTGGCCCGCGCCCAGGACCGCGTCGACATCCTGGAGCAGGACATCCGCGAGCGCGCCGCCTTCAACCGCCAGCTCAAGGCCGGCCAGCAGAGGGCCGAGCTGGAGAAGCAGGCCGCCGCCGCGCGCGCCGCCGCCGACGCCAAGGCCAGGGCCGATGCCGTTCGTGCCGCCGCCGAGGCGCAGCGCGCCGCAGAGGCCGAGAGAGCCGCGGAAGCCCGCCAGAGGGCGGAGGACGCGCGCGTCCAATCCCAGCTGAAGGCCGTGGAGCCGCCGAGCGAGTGAGCCGGGCAGGCGGCTCGCCGCCCCGGCCACGGGTCGCCAGGACGCGGGGACCCGTGCGGCTCTGCGGAGGGGTTAACGCGATGGTAGGGATGAGGAGCGATCTGTGGCGTCCGCGGCCTCCACTCGGACTTCCATGACGAACCGTTCCCTCCGGGCTGCCCTTCGCCTCCTGTCGCTGGGTTCGTCGCCCCGGCGCGGGCTGTTCCTGGCGCTGAGCGGCGCGGTCGTGGCCATCGTGGCGCTGTTCGGCGTCGTCCTGATGGACGCCCGGTCGGATGCCCGCCGCGTCGCCGAAGTGTCCGGCTCGAACCTCGCCACCGCGCTGGCCCAGGATATCGACCGCAACGTCGAATTGCTCGACCTGTCGATCCAGGCGGCGCGGGACGCCTGGTCCGACCCGCGGGTGCGCGGGCTCGAGCCCGATGTGCGCCGGCTCGCCGTGTTCGACCATTCCGCCACGGCCCGTCACATCGACGCCATCCTGGTGATCGACCGCGCCGGGGCCGTGGTGGCGGACTCGCGCTCCAACGTCCCCACCTCGCGCGATTTCCGGCCCGCCGACTTCTTCCAGGCCCAGGCCGAGCGGGACGTGGGCCTGTTCATCAGCCGGCCGATGAAGATCGTCCGGAGCGGCTCGGGCGGCTGGCGCATGGCGCTGAGCCGCCGCATCACCGCCCCGGACGGCACGTTCGCCGGCGTCGCGGTGGGCTTCATCGACCTCGGCTACATCGCCGAGACCTACAAGCGCCTGCCGCTCGGCCGCGGCGGCACGCTCTCCCTGTTCAACATCGACGGCACCATGCTGGTGCGCGAGCCGGAGGTCCCCGAGGCGATCGGCCAGTCCTTCCTGGGGAAGGCGACCTTCGACCGGATGACCGTCGGACCGGACGGGACGTTCGAGGGCCGATCCGCCCTCGACGGCCAGAGCCGCCTCTACGCCTACCAGCGCGTCGGGACGCTGCCGCTGATCCAGGCGGTCGCGGCCGGCACCGACGTGATCTACGCGAACTGGCGCGCCAAGGCCCTGACGCTCGGCGGCGCCCTGGCGATGCTGTGTTCGGGCATGCTGGTGCTGCTCTTCGTGCTCAAGCGCGAACTGCTGCAGCGGGCCGCTGCCGAGGCGGCCCTCGACAGGCTGGCCTCGACCGACCACCTCACCGGTCTCTTGACCCGCCGCAAGTTCTTCGAACTGGCGGAGTCGCGCTGCGCCGAGGCCGCCCGCCAGGGGGTGGGCGTCGCCCTGCTGATGATCGATGCCGACCACTTCAAGAGCTACAACGACCGCTACGGCCACGTCGCCGGTGACGCCGTGCTCGGCGCCATCGGCCGCTGCATCCAGGGCGAACTGCGGGCCGCCGACGACCTCGCGGCACGGTTCGGCGGGGAAGAGTTCATCGTCCTCCTCCCCGGGTTCGAGCGGTCGAGCGCTTTCGTCACCGCGGAGGCCATCCGGGCCGCCGTGGCGCGGCTCGCCACGCCGCACGAGCGCGCCAGCGCCGGCATCGTGACGGTGAGCACCGGTCTCGCCGTGGGAGAGGCCGGCGCGCCGGTCGCGCTCGACGCCCTGGTCGAGGCGGCCGACGCCGAACTCTACCGATCCAAGCGCGACGGCCGCAACCGGTCGAGCGGCGGCGAGAGACTGCTGGCCCGCGTGCCGTCCGGCGGCCCGCCCGGCCTCCTGTCGGCCTGAGCCCCGGCGCGTCTTACGACATCCGAGTGATCGGTTCGCGACGCCGGCCACCCGCTCGTCCCCGCGGATGCAGGGACCCCCCCCCCCCAAAGTGTCCGGCCGGAGGCCGACTTCACCCGACCGACGGTGCAGCGAGCGGCTCTCGTATCGGTTGGGTGGCCTTCGGCCGCCTCTTCGCGTTGGATCCTCGCCTCCGCGAGGACGAGCGCAGGCGAGCGGTTCAACCGGGATTGCTCTCAGCCTGCCGCGGCGGCCGGCGCCCGGGCGAGGGTCGTCGCATCGGCGACCAGCACGGCCTCGATCGAGGCGTCACGCCCGCGCACCGCGATGTCGAGTGCTTCGCATCCCACTCCGTCGCGCCCGGCCCGCGCCAGCACGGCGGCCGACACGACGGCGTCGACGTCGCGCTCCTTGGCCTCGCCCTCGAGACGGCTCGCCACGTTGATCCCGTCGCCGACGGCCGTGAGCCCGATCGTCCCGCCGTAGCCCATGTCGCCCACAACGGCGGTGCCGACGTGGATCCCCATGGCGATGCGCAGCGGCTCGCCGAGTTCGGACGCGAACTCAGCGTTCATCGCTTGGAGCCCGCCGGCGATGCCGGCGGCCGCGGCGAGCGCCTGGCGGCAGGCCTCCTCGGGCGGGGCGTCGAGGCCGAAGAGCGCCAGAGCCCCGTCGCCGATGAACTTGTCGAGGTAGCCGCCCGCGGATTCGACCGCCTCGCCGACGATCGCGAAATAGCGGTTGAGCAGGAACACGGTGTCGAACGGCAGCCAGTGCTCGGCGCGGCGCGTGAACCCCCGCAGGTCGCAGAACAGGACCGCCAGTTCGCGCTCGTGGCTGGACGAGGCGAGGCGGGGTGGCGGGGGGCCGTCGGCGCGGGCCGGCGGCTCGGTGAAGAGCGGCGCGACCGACAGATCGTGGGTCGGGCGGAGCTGGCAGGCGAGGCGGACGTCCGGCGCGGCGCTCGGTCGCCCGAGGGTGGCGCGCTCCTGCGCCGACGGGGCCGGCAGTCGCTCGAGCCCCTGCGTCACCCGCACCCGGCAGGTGGAACAGCGCCCTCGGCCGCCGCAGATCGCCACATGCGCCATCTGGCCGACGCGGCTCGCCTCGAGCACGGAGGAGCCGCGCGGCACCGACACGCTGCGCCCTCCCGGATAGGTGACGCGGATGCGGTGATGGCGCCCGAGCCAGTAGCGGACGCCCCGCGCCGCCATCACGCCCGCCAGAGGGGCCGCGAAGGCCGCATAGAGCCAGATCCGGACATCCTCCTGAGGGATGCTCGTCCGCGCCGCCTTCGCCACCGGCGCGGCGACGTCCGAGAAGGCCACGATCTCCCGCGCCGCCTCGGCGAAGCCCAGCAGCGCCACGACGGGCACGAGGACGGCGGCCGAGGACAGCAGCCACGTCCAGCGCGGAAACCACGGACGGGCGCGCAGCGCGAACCAGAGGCCGAAGCACCCATGCGCCCAGGCGACGATCAGGGCCAGCGCCTGGCGTCCGCCGCCGATCGGGTTGACCACCCACAGGTATCGCACCTGGTCGGCGTAGGTCTCGGGCTGGCCCGTCAGTGCCGGCTCGATCCGGGCGCCGGTGACGTGCCCCACGATGAGGAAGGGGAGGAGCAGGCCGAAGCCGAGTTGCCACGCCTCGCGCGCCGTCATGCGCAGGGTGTGGCGCCGGTAGAGGGCACTCAGCGACAGGCCGAAGTGGACCAGGAGCGCGCCGACGAGGAGCACGGTCCCGGGGAGCGCGTGCCAGACGCCGCCGAGCACCGGGGCGACGGCATCCATCGCGGCGACCGAAACCAGTCCCACGGCCACGTTGGTCAGATGGCCGAGGAGGAAGAGCCCCAGCACGGCCCCGGACCACAGGCGCAGCCCGCGCGTTCTCAGGGCATCGGGCCAGGCGGGCAGGGCGATGGACATGGGCTCCCGCGAGATCGGGGAGCCCGCCTCAGCGGGCCCCTTCCGCGTGACCGTGTAACACTTTCCGCGCCCCATGCCGATGCGGCAGGCGCGCGGCATGAGGGCAGGGGGTCAGGCGCCGCGGCGGTTCCGCTTGGCGAGGGTGCGGAGCCTCAGGGCGTTGAGCTTGATGAAGCCCGCCGCGTCGCGGTGGTCGTAGGCGACGGCTCCCTCCTCGAAGGTGACGAGGTCCTGGTCGTAGAGGGAATAGGGGCTCGACCGGCCCACCACGGAGGCCGACCCCTTGTAGAGCTTGATCCGCACCGTGCCGGTGACGAACTCCTGGCTCCTGTCGATCAGGCCCTGGAGCAACTCGCGCTCGGGCGAGAACCAGAAGCCGTTGTAGATCATCTCGGCGTAGCGCGGCATCAGCTCGTCCTTGAGATGGGCCGCGCCGCGGTCGAGCGTCAGCTGCTCGATGCCGCGGTGAGCGAAGTACAGGATGGTGCCGCCGGGCGTCTCGTACATGCCGCGCGACTTCATGCCGACGAAGCGGTTTTCGACGAGGTCGAGGCGGCCGATGCCGTTGTCGCGGCCGAGCTCGTTGAGCCGGGCCAGCAGCGCCGCCGGGCCGAGCGTCTCGCCGTCGACCGACACGGGGTCGCCGCGCTCGAAGCCGATCTCGATCGTCGTGGCGCGGTCCGGGGCGTCCTCGGGGCTCACGGTGCGGGAGAAGACGTAGTCGGGCACCTCCTGCGCGGGGTCCTCCAGCACCTTGCCTTCCGAGGACACGTGCAGGAGGTTCGCGTCGACCGAGAAGGGCGCCTCGCCGCGCTTGTCCTTGGCGATGGGGATCTGGTTCTGCTCGGCGAAGTCGAGCAGCGCCGTTCGGGAGGTCAGGTTCCACTCGCGCCAGGGTGCGATGACCTGGATGTCGGGCTCGAGCGCGTAATAGCTGAGCTCGAAGCGGACCTGGTCGTTGCCCTTGCCGGTGGCGCCATGGGCGACCGCGTCGGCCCCCACCTGTCGGGCGATCTCGATCTGCTTCTTGGCGATCAGCGGCCGCGCGATGGAAGTGCCCAGCAGATAGAGACCCTCGTACTGGGCGTTGGCCCGGAACATCGGGAAGACGTAGTCGCGGACGAACTCGTCGCGCAGGTCCTCGATGAAGATGTTCTCGGGCTTGATGCCGAGCAGGATCGCCTTCTGCCGCGCCGGC
Source organism: Lichenihabitans sp. (assembly GCA_965214345.1). Classification (GTDB taxonomy): domain Bacteria; phylum Pseudomonadota; class Alphaproteobacteria; order Rhizobiales; family Beijerinckiaceae; genus Lichenihabitans. The sequence goes on from CBDCBJ010000007.1 coordinate 835,250, forward strand.
TCCAGTTCCTCGCCCTGTCCGAGATCGGCCGTGAAGGTCACGACCTCGCATCCGTAGGTGGTCTGCAGCCATTTCAGGATGATGGAGGTGTCGAGGCCCCCGGAATAGGCCAGGACGACGCGGCGGATCGGCTTGGGAGGCTGGGGCATGGAGAGGCGACTTCGGGCGGCGGGGAGGACGCCGCAGCTCGCAAGGAACGGGCCGGGACTGCGGGTGCCCTATCACCGCGCCGTCCCGGCGTGCAAGCCGGTGCGCACTCAGCCCACCGGGACGGGGTTCAGTATCTGCTGTCGCGCAGGAAGGCCGTCCTCGCCGCGACCCCGGTGTTGGTGAAGTCCGTGAAGACTCCGTCGAGCCCGAGCGCGAAGAACGTCAGGAACTCCTTCTGCGGGTCGCCGCCGTAGCTGCCGGCGAGATACTTCTTCTCGTTTCGGAACGTGAAGGCGTGGACGAGGAGGCCCGCCTTGTGGGCGTCGGCGATGAGGCTCGTGGGCGCCGCCGTGGCGGCTTCGGGCGCCGATCCCTTGACGGGTTTGCCGTCCGCTGTCTTGTCCTTCATATCCGCGATCTTGAGCGGCACGATCTGCGGCTTCCAGGGGCCGATCCCGTCCGCATAGGTCTTGATCTCGGCCAACCCGGCCGGCGTCAGCATCGCGTCGAACCAGCGCGGGTCGCCCGACACGGTCCAGTCGAAGGGGCGGCTGTTCGTGATGTCGTCGTAGAGGACGGCACCGGTCTTGAAGTCATAGCCGTCGCCGTCGATGAGCTGCACCACCTTCGTCTTGAGACCGTGGGCGACCATGTACTGCAGGCTCGTCGGCTCGAAGCTCTGCACGTAGATCGGCGCGGCCTTGTCGTTCATGCCGTTCGCCTCGATGATCTTGATCATCGCGTCTTCGAGCGGGTGGCTGCCGGGCGCCCCGCACCCGTCGGCGATGGCCTGCTCGTCGTTCCAGGTCGGGTTCTTGCTCTCGGGGTAGACCGCGATCGTGCGGCCGTATTGCTTGCTCTTGGCCCGGGCGATGTCGATGATGTCCTGCAGCGTCAGGACCGGAAAGACGCCGTTGTACATCGTCGGCCGTTCGGCGGCCGCGTCATAGGTCGTGCCGCCGAACCACTTCTTGAGTTCCGCGACGGTGAAATCGTTGATCGACCAGTCGCCGGTGTGGTCTTCGCCGTCGACGATGAGCGACTTCAGCACGGATTTCGGATCGGACGGATCGGTCAGGTCGGTGAGATAGTCGGATGGCCCGCTCGTGGCCGTCTGAGGCCAGGCGACCTTGACCTTGACGCCCGGCACGGTCCGCTTGCGGGCCGCGACCTCGGGGTTGGTCTTCGCCACCTCGGCGACGTTGGTGTTGTCACTGAGCCAGGGGTTGTGGCGCGCCACCAGCACGCAGTCGCGCGTCAGGTGCAGGTCTTCCTCGAGCGCGTCGGTGCCGAGATCGGCGGCGAGCTCGTAGGAGGCCCGCGTCTCCTCCGGCATCAGCCCCGGGATGCCGCGGTGGCCGATGATGAGGGGAGGCTTGCCGTCGAGCGTCGGCAGGGGGGCCGCGGCCGCGGCCGTGAGGCCGGCGAGCGCCACGAGACCCCCGCACGACAGCGACAGGATGGATCGGACATCGTGACGGCGGTTCGGCATGATCGGCATCCTGGCGGCGGAAGCCCTGACCTAGGCGCGGGCGATGACCCCCGCGTGACGGCCTGGCGTCGCCGGCCGGCGCATCTCGTACCAGCGGTCGAAACCTCGACCGCTGGCAAGCGCGACGGCGCGCCGCCGCACGTGCGGCGTGACCCGTCAGCAATGCCCCGGCATCGATGACGGCTGGTATCGAGTCCGGCGGGCGTCGCCGGGCGCGAAGAGCTCCGCGGGCGGGCGCAGGAACGTCCGCCGCCCGTCCTTGAACCCGACCTCGGGCGCCACGATGCCGGCGACGACGTCGGCGCGGCCGGCGGCGTCGAAGGCCACGAAGGTGGCGGGTCCGCCGACCGCGATCCCGTAATCGCCGAGGCGCATCAGCCGCGCGGCGGAACCGGTGACGAGGTCGAGGCAGGCGGCGAGGTCGCCGTCGCCCGCCAGCTGCGCCACGTTGGCGAAGAGGTTGGCGATCCGCACCAGCGACCCGTCGCCGTAGGGCGTGAACGGGTTGCGGAGGTTGTTGGTGGCGACCGAGCAGGTCACGCCGGCCTCGGCCAGCCGGTGGGCCGGCGCCACCCCGCGCGGGACGTCGTGGTCGGCGTCGCGGCCCATGAGGAACAGGTCGGTGGCGGGCAGCACCGTGACGGCGACGCCGGCCCCGGCGAGGCGCTCCGCCGCGGCCGCCAGGCGCGCGGGCGGCAGGGCCGACAGCTTTGGTGACGTGGCCGACGGCGGTGCGTCCGCCCCAGCGGCGACGTTCCGCCTGCCGGCAGACCTCGTCGAGGTCGAGCGACGACGCGTCGAGCGAGAAGTCGAGGTGGAGGTCGACGTCGAGGTCGCGCTAGGCCGCGAGGTCGAAGATGCGGGCGATCTGGCCGTGGGCATCGCGGTCGATGTAGGGGGCGCCGCCGATGAGGTCGGCGCCGAGGTCGAGCGCGGCGACCAGAACGGCATCGCAACCGGGGTCGTCGAGTAGTCCCTCCTGCGGGAAGACGCAGATCTGGAGGTCGATCGCCCAGGCGTAGTCGCGCTTGAGGCGGTGCAGGGCGCGCAGGCTCGTCAGGCCCACCCGCGGGTCGACCTCCACGTGGGTCCGCATGCGGTTGGTGCCGTGGGCGATCGCCATCTCCAGCGTCCGCCGGGCACGGGCATAGACGTCCTCCTCGGTGAAGGAGCGCTTGGCCTCCGCCACGGCCCGCACGGCCCCGGCGAGGTCGCCCGACCCGCAGGCGCAGCGCCCGTCGAGGCAGGATTTGTCGAGGTGGACGTGGGTGTCGACGAGGCCCGGCAGGACGAGGCGTCCGCCGAGGTCGACCTCGGCGGCCTCGCAGGCCAGGGCCGGGCCGATGGCGGCGATGCGGGATCCCGCGATGCCGATGTCGAGCGGGCCGCGGCCGTCCCCGAGGTCGGCGCGGCGGATCACGGTGTCGATGGCCATGGTCGAGGCTCCGCGGATCGACGCCGGCCGGCCCCTGCCGCCCCGGCTCGCCCCCCTGCCGCAACGCGACCACGTTCCGGGCGTTCTATGCCGGCTTGTACCCCGGCCGGGGCGCGCGTGCGACGGCGAAGGCGGACGGCCGGGGACAGACCATCGTGTCAGGGAGGCCCCCATGGACCCGGGATCGGACCCGAGAGCGCAGGGCGTGGTCAGGCGCCAGGCCGAGAGGCTCGCCGCCGTCATCGACGCGCAACGGGCGGAGCAGCGCAACGCGGAATCGCTGCTGTCGCGCCTTTGGGAGGCCCGCGACGCGCTCGTGGCGCGTGGGTCCGAGGAGGCCCGTGCCCGGCTCGATGCCGTCGACCGCGAGATCGCCGCGGTGGCGGCGCGGGTGAAACAGGCGCTGCGGCTCCAGGCCGAGCTCATGCTGCAGCTCGGCCAGGCGCAGGCCGAGGCGCCGGGCGCCGCGGGTTGAGCCCGCGTCCTCCGCGCCTCCGTTCGGCTCGTTGATCATGGCGCTCGGGACGCGACGGCCGCAGCGACGCGACGCGCTCGTCCTGGCCCTGATCCTCGGCGAGATGCGGCTGGCGCTGCGAGCGACCCGGCGCTCCGATCTCGCCTGGATCGTGATCGGTGGCGGATTGCTGCTCAGCTACGGCGCCGGCATCGCCGTCGGAGATGTCCGGGCCGGCGCCGCCGCCCTCCGCCACGCCACGGCGTTGTGGTGGCTCGGCGTGCCGGCCGCCGCCTGCCTCGTCGGCGCCGCGGCGGGATCGGGGCTCGGCGGCGTCGCGGCGGCGAGGGCAGGAGCGCCGTTCCTCGTCGCCCTGCCCCTCTCAACCGCGGACCGGCGCCGCATGGCCTGGCTGGCGGTGCTCCCGTTCGGCCTGCTCGTCTGCGCCACGATGGCGGCGGTCCCGGCCGCGCTCGACCTGCTCGCGGGCGGCCCGGCGCCGGCCGTCATCGCCCTCCTGGCCGCCGCCGGATCCGGGGCCGGCGTCTCCGGCGCGGCCTCGGCCCGCATCCTCACAGCGCGGCGGGGGTCCGGCACCGCCCACCACACCGCGGCCACCGGCGGCGTCGCGCTCGGTTTCGTCGACCGGGCCGGGCTCGCCTGGGTCGGCTCCTGGGCGTGCGGCGCGGCGGGCGGGCGGCTGCGGGCGACAGGGCGGGGGCTCGCCTGGGGCATCCCGGTCGTCGCCGTCTCGGTGCTGGCGGCGGGCGCCAGCATCGCCCGGCGGGAGGCCGGCCCGGCCGTCGCGGCAGGGATCGCCGCCGGGCTCGCGAGCTTCATGCTGGCGTCGCGCTTCCGGCCGCTGGCCTCGCCCGTGCTGCGCACCGCGCCGCTCGGCTTCGCGCGGGCCTGGCTGCGGCTGATGCGGCTGCCGGCGCTGCTGTCCGGCGCCGTCTTCCTCGTGTCGGCCGGTGCGGCCCTCGCGGCCGAACCTTCGGCCTGGGGCGCCCCGGTCTCCGGCGCCCTGTGGCTCGGCGGCCTCAACCTCGCCTACGCGGTCTTCGCCGCCACCTTCCTGGCGTCCCCGCTGCTCGCCGCCGTCAGCTTCGCCGCGTCGCTGGGCTATGCCGCCTACGAATCCCTCGAGTACGGCAGCGCGGTCTACCTCGCCGTCGTGGCGCTGCTGGCGCTGCTGTGGGGGCGGGCGCGCCGACGGTTCCGCCATGGCTGACGATGTGCTCGCAATCCACGGCCTCACGGCCGGCTACGGGGGCAGGACGATCGTCTCCGGCGTGTCGCTCACCCTCGCGCGCGGCGAGGTGCTGGGCCTGCTCGGCGCCAACGGCGCGGGCAAGTCCACGCTCGTCAAGGCGATCACGGGGCAGATCCGGCCGATCGCGGGCCGGGTCGCGATCGACGGCATCGACCTCGCGCGCGAGCCCGAGCGCGCCAAGGGGCGGTTCGGCCTCGCCGTGGACGGTTCGGACCTGCCCGCCGCGCTGACCGGCGCGCAATATTGGGAGATGGTCGCCTCCATCCGGGGCTGCCGGGGCGATGACTGGCCGTTCCCCAACCTGATCGACCGGCTCGGGCTCCGCGCCTGGCTCGACCGGCCGATCGCCCTCCATTCGCTCGGCACGCGGGCCAAGGTGGCCTTCGCGGGCGCGCTCATCGGGGCGCCGCCCCTGCTGATCTTCGACGAATCGCTGAACGGCCTCGACCCGCTGGCGGCGTTCGAGGTGAAGGGCATGATCGCCGCCGCGGCCGCCACCGGGCGGCACGCCGTCGTGCTGGCGACCCACGTGGTCGAGACCGTGCCGGGCCTGTGCACCCGCGCGATCTTCATCGCGGACGGCCGCGTGGCGGAGAGCTGGGATGCCGCGCGCCTCGCCGAGGACGGCGCCGTTCCGGGCCGCTTCGAGGCGCGGCTCATAGCATCGCTGCGGGCCCGGGCCTCGTAGGGACAGGCCCGCTCATCCCCGCGACGCAGGAGGAGAGCGGTTCGCCTCGAAGATGGTCGGGCGAAAGGGCGGCCGACAGGCCGCCCCGTCATGCTCAGTCGACGAGTTCCTTGGTGCGCTCGGCGCGCTTGCGATCGTTGGGGTCGAGCTTGGTCTTGCGCAGGCGGATCGACTTCGGCGTCACTTCGACGAGTTCGTCGTTCTCGATATAGGCCAGCGCCTTCTCCAGCGTCATCCGGATCGGGGGCGTCAGGCGCACCGCCTCGTCCTTGCCGGCGGCGCGGATGTTGGTGAGCTTCTTGCCCCGGAGCACGTTCACCTCGAGGTCGTTCTCGCGGGTGTGCTCCCCGATGATCATGCCCTGATAGACCTTCCAGCCGGGCTCGATCATCATCGGGCCGCGGTCCTCGAGGTTCCACATCGCATAGGCTACGGCCTCGCCGGCGTCGTTCGACAGCAGCACGCCGTTGCGCCGGCCCGCCACCTCGCCCTTCCAGGGCGAATAGGCGTGGAACAGCCGGTTCATGATGGCCGTGCCCTTGGTGTCGGTCATCAGCTCCCCCTGGTAGCCGATGAGGCCGCGGGTCGGGGCATGGAACACGAGGCGCAGCCGGTTGCCGCCGGAGGGGCGCATCTCCAGCATCTCGGCCTTGCGCTCGCTCATCTTCTGGATGACGACGCCGGAATGCTCCTCGTCGACGTCGACCACGACCTCCTCGACCGGCTCCAGGCGTTCGCCCGTCGCCTCGTCGGGACGGAACACCACGCGGGGGCGCGAGATGCCGAGCTCGAAGCCCTCCCGGCGCATCGTCTCGATCAGGATGGCGAGCTGCAGTTCGCCGCGGCCCTCGACGACGTAGCTGTCGGTCGCGGGCGAGTCCGAGACGCGGAGCGCGACATTGCCCTCGGCCTCCTTGTAGAGGCGGTCGCGGATGACGCGGCTCGTGACCTTGTCGCCCTCGGTGCCGGCGAGCGGGGAATCGTTGACCATGAAGGTCATCGACAGCGTCGGCGGGTCGATCGGCTGGGCGTGCAGGGGCTCGCTCACCTCGGGCAGGCAGAGCGTGTCGGCGACGTTGAACTTGGTCAGGCCCGCGACCGCGACGATGTCGCCCGCCTCGGCGATGTCGATCGGCGTCCGCTCGATGCCGCGGAAGGCCAGGATCTTCGACACGCGGCCCGTCTCGACGACATTGCCGTCGTTGTCGAGCACCTTGACGTTCTGGTTCGGCTTGATCGAGCCCGACTGCACCCGCCCCGTGATGAGGCGGCCGAGGTAGGGGTTGGCCTCGAGCAGGGTGCCGAGCATGCGGAATGCGCCCTCGTCGACCTTCGGCTCGGGGACGTGCTTCAGCACGAGCTCGAACAGCGGCGCCATCCCGTCCTGCGGGCCGTCCGGCGCATCCGCCATCCAGCCGTGGCGGCCCGACCCGTAGAGGATCGGGAAGTCGAGCTGGTCGTCGTTGGCGTCGAGCGCGGCGAAGAGGTCGAACACCTCGTTGACGACTTCCGTGACGCGCGCGTCCGGCCGGTCGACCTTGTTGATGGCCACGATGGGGCGCAGCCCGAGCTTCAGCGCCTTGCCGACCACGAACTTGGTCTGCGGCATCGGCCCCTCGGCGGCGTCGACCAGCACGATGACGCCGTCGACCATCGACAGGATGCGCTCGACCTCGCCGCCGAAATCGGCGTGGCCAGGCGTGTCGACGATGTTGACGCGCGTGTCGTGCCACACCACCGACGTAACCTTGGCCAGGATCGTGATGCCACGCTCCTTCTCGAGGTCGTTCGAGTCCATGACGCGCTCGGCGACGCGCTGGTTCTCGCGGAACGAGCCGGCCTGCTGGAGCAGCTTGTCGACCAGCGTGGTCTTGCCGTGGTCGACGTGGGCGATGATGGCGATGTTGCGGAGCTTCATGGGTCTCGTCGGGCGTTGTCCGTCCGGCCGGTCCGCCCTGGCGAGGGACCGGACGAGCCGAGCACGGGAAAGACCAGCCCTCCACGCGGACGGCGGAGGAGCTGATCTCGGGAGCGAAAGCGGCGGAAGGACCCGTTCGCGGATCCGCGGTCTTGAGTTTCGCGCCTCGGCCGGGGCCGGTTCGCGCAGGCGCGCCGTCGCGGGCTGCATCGCGGTGAAACGAAGCGGCGCCCAGGCGACCGGGCGTCTTTCACCCGTGAGCGTCGTCGTGGTACATCATCGCGGCGCGTTTGGGAACCCCGCGTGCTGCACTGCAACCGCCGTGGGATCCTGGCTCGCCGCTACTCCGCGGCCCGCGCCATGATGCCCAGAGCCGGACCGTGCCGGACCGTCAGCTGGGCGCGGCGGTCGCGGACGGCGGCCCGGACCTGATCGAGCGCGAGGCTGAAGACGGCGAGCCGGCGGTCGTCGCCGCCGACCGTGCTGCGCGTCTCCAGCGCCTTGCCCAGCATGGCGTCGGCCTCGGCCTGGAGGTCGTCGAGCGTGCCCTCGGACGGCGCTCCCCGCACCAGCGCCAGCATCGCGGCGAGACGGCCGACGCCCGCGTCGAGCGAACCCGACCGCGCCCCGTTGAGCCGCCCCATCACGGCGGTGGCACCCGACGCCAGCACGCCGAGCAGCATCGCGCCGATGTAGATCATGTCGCTGTACTTGTCGAAGAACGTCTGCTCGTCGTCGTCGATGTAGGCCGCCGAACCGGCATGGACCGGGAGCGCCGCGCCCTTGTCGGTGTTCGGTGCCTCGATGCGCATGGCGATCGGCGCCGTCGAGGCGATCGGACCCTTCTCGGTGAGGAAGAAGCGGGTCAGGCCGGAGATCAGGTCCTGCGACACGTTCTCGTTGGCGACCAGCCGATGGGTGATGCTCAGCGTGTCATAGGCCTCCTTCGGGCGCGGCGGCGTGCCGCCGAAGGTGCCGCGCACCACCTCGATCTTCTCGTAGGCGGGCGAGCGCGCCGCGATCGCGTCGGCCTCCCCGATCGGGATGAGGACCGCGGCGCTCTTCGCCTCGTCATCCTCGTCGTCGTCGCTCTTCTTGGCGCCCTTCGCCTTCACCTTGGCCGACGGCTTGACCTTCGGCGGCGGCACGGCGGCGATCGGCGGGTCGACGGCCGCGACCGCGCGGACGATGTCGCGCAGCGCGCCACTCGACATGACATCGACGGCCATCACGGCCGAGATCGTCTTGGCCCGGAGCGCGCGTTCCACATCCTCGGGTTTCAACTCGACCAGCGTCACGCTGTCGGGCTTGAGGTCGGCCTCGGACAGGACGGTGGCGATGAGGCTGCGGTTCCCGGCGCCCATGCGCACCACGCCGATCGTGTGCCCCGGCAGGTCGCCGACGGCTTTCAGGCCGCTCGACGCGGGCGTCACCAGCAGCGCCGAATCGCGGTGGAGGATCACCACGGTCTGGGCGTCGGCCGGGATGGCGATGTCGGTTCGGATGACGGCGAGGTCGGCCTTGCCGGCGTCGACGGCCGCCGCCGCCGCCGCGGGGTCGTCGACCGCCTCGATCTGCAGTCGGGCAGCGTTGTGGCTGCGCTTCAGGAGCCGTGCCGCGGCTTCCATCAGGGCACGGTCGGCGTCGTCGGAGCGGGACACCGCCACGGTCAGCTTGGTCGGCCGCTCGTACCACAGAGCCCAGCCCGCCAGGGCCGCCAGGGTCGCCATGGCGGCGCCGACCACGATCAGGATGAGAGGGCGGTGCATCGATGCCGAGACTCCCGGGGCCATGTCCTGGCCCTCGCCCGACAGCATCTCACGCGGGCTTGTGGTCCATTGTGTGGCACGGGCGGCGCCATGGCGAGACCTCGCGCCGCGCGCCTGGGCCTTTTCGGCGTTGCAGGCGCCGTCGGGCAGGCGTCGAAACAGGGTGAAGCCGGCTGTCCGCACCGAACTGCCGCGAGATGGCGTGCTGAGAGCCCGGCAACGGCCGGCGTTCCGGATGCCGGCCGCCGACACCAAGCTGCCCGAGAACGGGAAGCGCGGCACGGCCGTGTCGGCCGGGGCGGCATCGCGAGAACGGAACCCTTCCCATCTGCCCGGCGCCCTGCTACGGGAGACCGATGACGACGCGGGCCCGGATCACGACGATTACCGGCCCGTGCGGCGCTTGAGCACGCTCGCACCGCACGGGACAGCCCCTTCGTCGCTTCGTCTTTCCCATCGGTAGAGCGGCACGCGTGCCGCACCTTCGCGGCGCGACCGCACCGCCGCCAGCCCCCGGTTTTCGATCATGACCGACGCCGCCAAGCCCGAAGCCGAGATGGCCGGGATCGACTACGCCAAGACCCTGTTCCTGCCCCAGACCGATTTCCCCATGCGGGCCGGTCTGCCCGCCAAGGAGCCGGAGCTGCTGGCGCGCTGGGCCGCCATCGACCTCTACGGCCAGCTCCGTGCCGGGAGCGCCGGCCGCCCGAAGTTCGTGCTCCACGACGGGCCTCCCTATGCCAACGGCAACATCCACATCGGCCACGCGCTCAACAAGATCCTGAAGGACCTCGTCACCAAGTCGCAGCAGATGCTCGGCCGCGACTCGAACTACGTGCCGGGCTGGGACTGCCACGGCCTGCCGATCGAGTGGAAGATCGAGGAGCAATATCGCGCGCAGGGCCGCGACAAGGACGCCGTGCCGGTGGTCGAGTTCCGGCAGCAGTGCCGCGCCTTCGCGCAGGGCTGGCTCGACGTGCAGCGCGACGAGTTCAAGCGCCTCGGCATCGTGGGCGACTGGGACCACCCCTATGCCACGATGGCGTTCCACGCCGAGGCCACGATCGCCCGCGAGATCCTGAAGTTCGCGTCGAACGGCCTGCTCTACCGCGGCTCGAAGCCCGTGATGTGGAGCGTGGTCGAGAAGACCGCGCTGGCCGAGGCCGAGGTCGAATACGAGGACATCACCAGCGACACCGTGTTCGCGGCGTTCCCGGTGACGGGAGGCGATGGCCTCGAGGGATCTTCGGTGGTCATCTGGACGACGACGCCGTGGACGATGCCGGGCAACCGCGCCATCGCGTACTCGACCAGGGTCGCCTACGGGCTCTACGAGGTGACGGCCGCGGCGGACGACAACTGGGCCAAGGTCGGCGCGCGCTACCTGCTGGCCGACGCGCTCGCGGCCGGCGTCTTCAAGGCCGCCCGCGTCGAGGTCGACGGCTTCCGCCGGCTCGGCGACGTCGCGCCCGACGCCCTGAGGGACGCGACCGCGGCCCATCCCCTCGCCGGGACGATGCCGGGCTACGGCTTCGCCGTCCCGCTCCTCGCCGGAGACCACGTCACCGACGAGGCCGGCACCGGTTTCGTCCACACGGCGCCGGGCCACGGGCGCGAGGACTTCGACCTGTGGCTCGCCTCGACGCGCGCCCTCCAGGCGGGCGGGATCGACACGCGCATCCCCTACACGGTCGACGCCGACGGCTTCTACACGGCCGACGCGCCCGGCTTCGAGGGCCGCCGCGTGCTGACCGACAAGGGCGCCAAGGGCGACGCCAACGAGGCCGTCTTCGCCGCGCTGGCCGCGGCCGGCACGCTGGTGGCGCGCGGCAGGCTCAAGCATTCCTACCCGCACTCCTGGCGCTCGAAGAAGCCCGTCATCTTCCGCAACACGCCCCAATGGTTCATCGCCATGGACCAGCGCTTCGCGGTGCCGCCGGGGGCGGCCTCGCCCCTGGCCGGCGTGGTGCGGGGGTCGAACGGCCCCGACACGCTCCGCCAAGTGGCGCTGCAGGCCATCGCGGAGACTCAGTGGGTCCCGGCCGCGGGCGAGAACCGCATCAATGGCATGATCGCCAACCGGCCCGACTGGGTCGTGTCGCGCCAGCGCGCCTGGGGCGTGCCGATCGCGATCTTCGTGCGCGACCGCGCCGACGGCACGGCCGAGATCCTGCGCGACGATGCCGTCGACGCCCGCGTGATCGCGGCCTTCGAGGCCGAGGGGGCCGACGCCTGGTACGCCGAGGGCGCGCCCGCCCGGTTCCTCGGCGAGCGGGCCGCCGAGGGGTGGACGCAGGTGCGCGACATCCTCGACGTCTGGTTCGATTCCGGCTCGACCCACGCCTTCACGCTGGAGGACCCCGAGCATTTCCCGCAGTTCGCGGGGCTGCGCCGCCGCGCCGACGGCGGCGTCGACGAGGTCATGTACCTCGAGGGGTCGGACCAGCACCGGGGCTGGTTCCATTCCTCGCTGCTCGAGAGCTGCGGCACGCGCGGGCGCGCGCCCTACGACGCCGTGCTGACCCACGGCTTCACGCTCGACGAGAACGGCCGCAAGATGTCGAAATCGCTTGGCAACGTCGTGGCGCCGCAGGACGTCATCAAGGCCTCGGGCGCCGACATCCTGCGCCTGTGGGTGGCGGGCGCCGACTACGCCGGAGACCAGCGTCTCGGCAAGACGGTTCTGGCCACGACGGTCGAGACCTACAAGAAGTGGCGCAACACCTTGCGCTGGATGCTCGGCACGCTGGCGCATGCCGACGCCGGGGATGCCCTCCCGACCGCCGAGCTGCCGGAACTCGAACGTTTCGTGCTGCATCGCCTCGCCGAACTCGACCGGGCGGTGCGCGGCGGCTACGCCGCCTTCGACTACACCCGCATCCTGGCGTCGCTCGGCGCCTTCATGACGAGCGACCTGTCGGCGTTCTATTTCGACATCCGCAAGGACGCCCTCTACTGCGACCCGCTGTCGAGTCCGACGCGCCGGGGCGCGCTCGCCGCCATTGACGCCGTGTTCGACCGGGTGACGATCTGGCTGGCGCCGATCCTCAGCTTCACCGCCGAAGAGGCTTGGCTGAGCCGCCACCCCTCCGACCGCGGCTCGGTCCATCTCCAGCTCTTCCCCGAGACGCCGGACGCGTGGTTCGACGAGGCATTGGCGGGGCGGTGGCGCGCGATCCGCGACGCCCGCCGCGTCGTCACGGGCGCGCTCGAACTGGAGCGCGCCGGCAAGCGCATCGGCTCGTCGCTCGAAGCCGCGCCGGTGGTGTTCGTCTCCGACCCGGCGTCGAAGGCGCTGCTCGACGGGGTCGATTTCGCGGAAGTCTGCATCACCTCGGCCCTGTCGCTGGAGGCCGGGGAGGGGCCGGCCGAGGCCTATCGCCTGCCTGACGTGCCGGGCGTCTCGGTCCTGCCGCGGCGGGCCGAGGGGCGTCGCTGTGCGCGCTCCTGGCGGGTCTCGCCGCTCGTCGGCACGGATCCCGACTACCCGGACGTGACCCCGCGCGACGCCCAGGCGCTGCGCGAACTGGCCGCCGCGGGGCGGCTGGCATGAGGCATCCGCGGGCCCTCGGCGCCGTCTCGGCCGCCCTGGTCTTCGCCGCCGACCAGGCGTCGAAGCTCTGGCTGCTGCGCGGCTTCGACCTGCCGGCGCGTTCGCCCGTCGCGGTGGCGCCGGGCGTCGACCTCGTCATGGCCTGGAACCGCGGCGTCTCCTATTCGCTGCTGACTTCCGACAGCGATGCGGGCCGGTACCTGCTGATCGCCGTCACGCTGGCGGCCTCGGTGGCGCTGGCCGTCTGGCTCTGGCGGAGCACGGCCGCCCTGACCTGCCTGGCGACCGGGCTGCTGATCGGCGGCGCGCTCGGCAACCTCGTCGATCGCGTGAGCTATGGCGCCGTGGTGGATTTCGTCTTCCTCCACGCCGGCGCGTTCCGCTGGTACGTCTTCAACGGCGCGGACTGCGCCATCACGGCCGGGGTCGCCATCCTCTTCGCCGAGTGGTTCGGGATCGGCGGGACCGAGGCCGCGGGTTCGCGCGGCGGCGCCCCTAAAACGCCGCGATCGTCACAGCATGGTTGAAGCATCGCTTAAGTTCCATGCCTGTGGGTGGAGTCGCCTATGTCCGGATCGCTGGCCCGTCGTCGCGGCATCGTCGCCGCAGGTGTGATCGGCATCTGTTCCGCGGCGCTGTCGCCCGCATGGGCGGCGGACGACGGCTATGCCAACGTCTTCTCCTCCGTGCTGGGCTCCGTCGGATTGATCAGGTCCGATCCACCGCCGGAGATCGAGTATCGCGAGCGGCCCCCGCTGGTCCTGCCGAAGGACGCCGTTCTGCCCAAGCCCGCGACGGGCGGCACCAAGCGGACCGCCGCATGGCCGCAGGATCCCGACGTGCTGCGGCGCCGCAAGGACGCCGAAGAGGCCCGCGCGCCCCATACGCTGGAGCCGGGCCTCCGCGACAAGACCCCCTTGCTGACGCATGGCGAGACGATGAGCGGCCGCGTCGCCGATCAGGAGCCGGTGCGCCCCAACGACTGCGGCAATGACGGCAAGGGCCACAATTGCACGGTGCTGAGCCCCGACGTCCTCAGGGCCGAGTACGAACACTACAAGCCCGAGAACGACAAGGGCGACACGCTCCTGGCGGGCCAGGAGCCGACGCGTGAGTACCTGACCCAGCCCCCGAAGGGTTACCTGAAGCCCGTGAGGTCCGTGAAGGCCACCACCGAGGCGCCGGAGGAGAAGGTCGACGATTCGAGCCCGCGCTTCATGGCGCAGGACGAGGCGCGGCGGCGCGCGGCCGCCGAGCAGTGATCGCGTGACGGTCGCCGGCAGCGACGGCCCCGTCGACGTGCGACCGGCGCCGCGGGGCCGATCATCCGAGCGCCGACCCGGATCGTGGAACTCCTGGATGGTCGGCTGAACGAGGCCTCGCACCCGCCGTCGACGAACCGCTATCTGTCGGCGATGACGTCTCCCTCGCCGAGGCTCGTTACGGGGGCGTCGCCGCGACCGGCGCAGGCGGCGACCTCGAATCGAGAGGTCCATCGCCACCTCGTCGCGCCGCCGTCCGCCAGGTAGGCCTCGAGCCGGGGGTGGGCAGCCGTCCAGGGCGTCGCCGCGAGAGCCGATGACAAGCCCTGAAGTCCGTCGCTCGGCCGGACGATCCACGCCGGAGCGTCGGGGGCGGAGCAGAACGCCTTGAGCCTCGTCTCGTCCAGCGGTGGCGGACTGGTCACGCGGACGCGGTCCAGCGGCTGCAGCAGGGCGCCGTCGTCGAGCCCGGCGTCCCAGGCGCGTCGCGCCCTGTCCTGGTACCTCATCGCCAGCCGGCGCGAGAACACGAGGCCGGCGCCCTGGATGGGCGAGACCCAGTTCGGACGCTTCAGCCACCGCCAGGCCTCCTGGACGCCGCCGACCCAGAACACCTCGCCGGGCCTCGTCGCGATCGACCGCGCCAGGGCCGGCTCGCCGATGCCCGTGTCGTAGCCCAGCGTCTGAGCGCTTCGACGGTCCCAGGTCGCCAGGGCGACGAGCGCTCCACCGATGGCGATCGCGGCGAGGACGGCGGACGAGACGCCTCTCTTCCTCATCATCACGAGCGCCGCCAGAACGGCGATCGGCGTGTCGTCCCAGTCCAGCGCGATCACCCGTCGTGCCTCTTCGGCATATTCTGGAGGCGCGGCATCGGTCGCGCCGAGCACCGAGAGCTCGCTCACGGCGAGGCCCGCGAGGGCGAGGAGCGCCGCCCCCGCGAGGATCACAGCCGCGGAGCGCCGCGACAGCCGGATCTGATCGGGATCGATGCAGCACTGGACCGCGAGGGCGCTCCCGGCCAACAGGAGCGCGCAGCGGCCGGAATCGGCGAAGATCCAGCTGCAGGCCAGGAGGGCGAGTGCGACGCGCGCCGTGTCGCCGCGATCCCAGAGTTCGACGGTGCAGATCGCGGCCGCGATGGGGGCGAGCGCGAAGACGAGCCACAGGGTCCGCCAGGTCTGCGCCTGGACGAGCAGCACCAGCGGCAGCCGCTCGTTCAGCAAATATGCCGTTGCGAAACCGGCGACGCCGACCGCCAGGGCGAGCAGGAACACCTTGCGGACCGGTCCCCGGGTCAGGGAGGCCGCGATGATCACCGTCGCGGCGCGGACGCCGAGGCGGCCGACCCAATCCCCTGGCCACAGGGACGGGAACAGATGCGGGTTGCGGCTCTCGAGCACGGCCTGCCAGGACGGGTCCATCACGTCGGTGAGGCGGTCGAGCACCGCGACATGGAGGGCGCCGCCGCACAGGGCGACGGCACCGAACAGGGCCAAGGCGGCGAGCCATCGTGGATCTTCGACCACCACCCAGGCGATCAGCAGGAGGACGCCCGGCAGCGCCATGATGGGGTGCAGGAGCGTGGCGCCGGCCATCGCGGCCGCGGCCCAGTCCCGGCGCCCGCGCACGAGCGCCGCCGCTCCGAGCATCACCAGCGCCTCCGCGAACGGGCGTGGCGTCGTGGCCGTCTCGGCATAGGAGAAGATCTTGTAGCCGCCGTAATAGGCGGGGAGCGCCGCGGCGTAGAGGATCGCCAGGAGGCGCGCCCGGCCATCGGCCACCGTGAGCGCCAGGCTCGAGGCCGCGCAGAAGGCCGCCGCCACCGACAGCGCCGAGATGGCCATCATGGCGGTCGGGAGGTCGGTCCAGCGGACGATGAGCCGGTTCAGGCCCGTGAAGACGGTGAAGCTCGACTGGCCGTCGAAGCGGAACATCGCGTCGCGGCCGACACCGGACGGGTCGAGGTCCGCGAGGATCCGTCCGGCATAGATCAGCGAGCTGTGATCGATCTCGAAATAGGGATTGCAGATCACCCAGACGACGAACAGCGCCGCGGCGGTGAGGATCGACCGTCGCGTGATGCGCTGCTGGCCGGCCGAGTCGCGGAAGGCCGGCGCCCTCGCCCCCGCAGGCCTGGGGCACGGCCGCCCGCGCTCTCGCGGCACGCCGCCCAGCGCCGAGGACGGCACGACCGGTCGACCCGACGTCGGAGCGCCCACCGCCATGCGAGCGGTCAGACGAGCCAGCCGGACGCCGCGCCGTAGAGGATCAGGCAGCCGATGACCGCGCGGTAGACGACGAAGGGCCAGGTCGAGAAGCGCTCGAGGATGCGGAGCAGCAGCGCGATGGCGACGAAGGCCGAGATGGAGCCGACCACGAGCCCCACCGCCAGCACCGACCAGCCCTGGGCGTCGAGGTGCGCCTTGTGGAGCTCGTAGAGTTCCTTCAGGCCCGCCAGCGCGATGGCGGGGATGCCGAGCAGGAAGGAGAAGCGAGCCGCCTCCTCGCGCTTGAGGTCGAGGAACAGGGCGGCGGTCAGCGTCGAGCCGGAGCGGGAGACGCCGGGGATGAGGGCGCCGATCTGGGCGATGCCCACCACCATGGCGTCGAGCAGCGTCATCTCGGCCAGCACGCGGCGGTGCCGGCAGTAGAGTTCGGCGATCGCCAGCAGCACCGCCATCGCGATGCAGGAGACGCCGACCACCTGCAGCCCGCGCAGCGGCGAGCTGCAGGCGTTGAGGCGCGACGACAGCAGCAGGCCCGCGACCGCGATGGGCACGGTGGCGAGCACCACCCAGACGGTGAAGCGGAAGTCCCAGGCGCCGAAATTCCCCTTCGACGCGGCCCGGATCGCGCCGCCTCCGATGCCCGACACGTCGCGCCAGAAATAGCTGATGACCGCCGCGAGCGCGGCGAGCTGCATCGCCGCCGAGAAGGCAGAGCCGGGGTCCTGCCAGCCGAGGAGTGCCGGCACGATCCGCATATGCGCGGTCGACGAGATGGGCATGAGTTCGGTGAGACCCTGGACCACGCCGAGGAACGCGACCTTGGCGTAGCCCAGCGACACGAAGCCCGTGTCGATCCCGTCAGTGCAGCCGCCCGCCATGTCCGTCCTCGCGACGCTTAGAGGTCAGGCCGGAACCGGGCCGCCCTCGCGTCTCCATGAGATCACGCGAATGCTGACGATGGCTTTAACGCGGCGGACATCCTCAGCGCCGCAGCGCCCCGTTGCGCCTGAGATCCTCGCGCAGCGTCTCCAGGGGCGGGGCGTAGAGGAAGCCGAACGACACGGTGCCGTCGCGCCCCTCGACGGCGTGGTGCATCTTGTGGGCCTGGTAGAGCCGCTTCAGGTAACCGCGACGCGGCACGTGCCGGAACGGCCACCGCTGGTGCACGAGGCCGTCGTGGACCATGAAGTAGAGCACGCCGTAGACCACGAGGCCGATGGAGACCCAGAACAGCGGCGCGACCCAGTGGCCGGCCGCCATCAGCACGACCGCGAAGCCCGCGAAGAACACGGCGTAGAGGTCGTTCTCCTCCAGGAGGTCGTCGTGGGCCTCGTGGTGGGACCTGTGCCAGCCCCAGCCGAAGCCGTGCATCACGTGGCGGTGGATGAGCACGGCGGCGAGTTCCGTCCCGCCCACGGTGGCGAGGACGATCAGGAGCGGCACGAGGACCTCCGCCATCTCAATGGACCGTGCGGTCCGCGACGGGGCCGCGGCTGGAGGGCAGGCGCCACCAGGGGACCGACGGGTCGTCGTGGTGCTCGTGGTGATAGCCGAAGTGGAAGCAGGTCAGCAGCGACAAGATCCAGGAGAAGTCGTTGGAGCGGGCGCGGTGCTCGTCGCCGAACGCGTCCTCCTCGGCCCGATGCGGCAGGTAGGTGCCGAAGTAGAAGAGCTGGACGGCCGACAGGATGGCCGGGAGCGCCCAGAAGAGGAGCAGCCGCTCCATCGGCACGTGCAGCAGGATCAGGTAGACCGCCGAACCGGCCATCAGCCGCGCCACCTGGCCGATCGACAGGTACTCGGCGAAGAACCGGCCGAACCAGCCGAGGAAGGGGACGTGGCCGTCGCCGGCGAAGTCCGGGTCCTCGGCGGTGCCGGGTGCGCGGTGGTGGGCGAAGTGCCGCGACACCAGCGCGTCGTACCAGATCCCGGCGTAGAGCATCAGCACGACGCGTCCGACGGCGCGGTTGAGGCGAGGGCGGAAGGGCGCCAGCGATCCGTGCATGGCGTCGTGCGCCACGATGAACAAGCCCACCGACAGCCAGCACTGGAGCGCCACGAGCAGCGGCGACACCCACACCGCGACCGTCCAGGGCAGGAGGAAGACGTCGAGCAGGTGAAGCGCCAGCCAGCTGCCCGCGACGGCGCCCGCCAATCCAAGGCCGACGGCGGCCTGACGGGCATGGCGGTCGAGCGAGCGGGCCGGGGCGGCGGTGGCGGACATGCGGGATACCTGATCGGAGCGGCGAAGGGCGGACGAGGGGGGCTGAGAGTGCCGGAGGCCCCGCATCCTGGTTCAGCAGAGGCGCGTCTGGGCGAAGGTCACCACGATGTAGTCCCGCAGCGGCTGGCCGCCAGGGCCGCGGGCCGGCAGCAGCTTCAGGGCTTCCGCCATGTGGTGGCCGAAGCGCTCCCGCGCCCGCTCGGCGCCGAGCAGCGACACGACCGTCGGCTTGCCGCCGTCCTTGTTGAGGTCCTTGGTGTGCGGCCCGATCGAGACCGAGACGTCGAAGAGGTCGTCGGCGATCTGGTAGGCGAGCCCGAGGTGGGCGGCGACCTGCCGCAACTCGTCGATCGACCGGTCGGCGGCCCCGGCCACGCGGGCGCCGATCTCCAGCGCCGCCTCGAAGAGGACGCTCGTCTTCTGGTGGTTCAGCGCTTCGAGCCGTGCCACGGTGGCGGTGGCGGTGCGGTCGTGGAGGTCGTTCTCCTGCCCGGTGACGAGGCCGTCGAAGCCGACGGCGGCCGAGAGCCGCTCGACCAGCGCCAGCCGGGTCTCGCAGGGCAGGCGGGAGGCGCGAGTCACGGTGGCGAAGGCCTGGTTCAATAGCGCCACGGCGGCCAGGATGGCGGTGCTCTCGTCGAATCTCACATGCACGGTGGGCTGGCCCCGGCGGAGGCGCGCATTGTCCATCGAGGGCAGGTCGTCGAGCACCAGCGATGCGGTGTGGACCATCTCGGTGGCGCAGGCGACGTCGAGGGCATCGGCGACGGCGGCCCCGAAATCCACGGCGGCCAGCAGCGTCAGGAGGGGTCGGATGCGCTTGCCGGGGGCGAGCAGGGCGTAGCGCACCGCCTCGTTGACCCGCTGGGGCGAGCGGAGCCCTGCCGGCACCAGGCTGTCCAGCCGCTCGTTGACGGCGCTGCGGAGATCCTCGACCAGGGTCGGTTGTGCATAAATGGCTTGCATGCGCGGCGCCGAACCTGCCTTTCCGGGTGACGAGCCGGGCCTGGCCAAGCCTCGGCGCGCCACTTTCCGATGCCTTGGAGCGAAAAGATAGCACAGACAAAGGTTTCAGCACCGCGCTCTTTGCGCGCGCCCGAAGCGGCGTCGCTGTCGTGGATCGGGGTCGCCGCGGAGGCGCCCTATTTCGTCGACGAGGCCGGCGCAGCCTGGCATCCGATCGGGCAGAACGACGCCATCAGCTGGATCGAACTCGATCCGCTGTTCCGGCGGCGCGACGTCGCCGCGGTGGACCGCCACCTCCGCTGGCTGAAGGCGCATGGCGTGACGGTGCTGCGGCTCATGCTGGAATACGCCCAGGTGCGCCACCGCTATTTCGAGCGGCCGGCCGGCACTTTCGCGCCCCACATGGTGCAGCTCTGGGACGACCTGTTCGCACTCTGCGAGAACCACGGGCTGCGGGTGCTGCTGACGCCCTACGACACGTTCTGGATGTGGCTGCATTTTCGCCACCACCCCTACGCGACGTCCAACGGGGGGCCGCTCCCCCACCCGTCCCACGCCCTGACGGATCCCGCCATGCGGGCCGCCATCAAGGCGCGGCTCACCTTCGCCACGGCGCGGTGGGGCGGCTCGGGCGCGCTGTTCGCCTGGGACATCTGGAACGAGATCCACCCCGCGCAGGGCGGCGATTCGGCCGAGGCCTTCGAGGGATTCATCGCCGACATCGGCGGACATCTCCGGGCCGAGGAGGTGAGGATCCACGGGCGGGCGCATCCGCAGACCGTGTCGCTCTTCGGCCCGGAACTCGTGTGGCGGCCAGAGCTCGCCATGGAGGGCGCCATCTTCCGGCACCCTGCGCTGGATGCCGCGACGATCCACATCTACGAGCAGGGGACGATCGACGACCCGCGCGACACGGTCGACGCTGCGGTCGGCATGGGCCGGATCGTGCATGAATCGATCGGCGAGATCCGTGACCGGCGGCCCTTCTTCGACAGCGAGCACGGCCCGATCCACAGCTTCAAGGACCGGCACCGCAGCATCCCCGAGGCCTTCGACGACGAGTATTTCCGCCACATGCAATGGGCGCATCTCGCCGCCGGGGGTGCCGGGGGCGGCATGCGCTGGCCGAACCGCAGCCCGCACATCCTAACGACCGGCATGCGGCGCGCGCAGCGGGCCTTCGCGGCCTTCATGCCGCTCGTCGATTGGGTCCGCTTCGACCGGCGGAGCGTCGGCCCGGAGCTGGTGCTGCGCGACCCGGCGGGCGAGGTGGTCGGCGAGGACCGGATGGCCCGTTTCGCCAGCGCCTCCGCCGACCAGGCCGTCGTCTACCTGCTGGCGCGCGACCGCCTCGACGGGCGTGGCATGATGCGCCGGGACCTGCCGCCGGCCTCCGTCACGGTGGAAGTCCCGGGCCTCGGCCCCGGCCGCTACCGCGTGACGGGCTGGGACACGCTCGAGGGACGCTCGACCTTCGACGACATGGTCCGGATGGAGCCCGCCGGCTTCCCCCTGCCGGCCGTCGCGGGGGACGTCGCTGTCGCGATCACGCGCCGCCGCGAGTGAGGTCCGGTCACATGTGGCGCTTCTGCAGGCCGGCCACGAAGGTCTTGCGGCAGGTCGGGCTGAGGTTCGGCTCGTTGGTCCTCATGCAGGCGATCAACGCGTCCTCGTCCGGGTAGACGGAGCTGCACAGCGTCGTGGCGTCGATCTGGCACGCGGCCTGTTCCTCCGGCGTGATGCGGAACTTGTCGACGACCTGGGCCTCGGCCGCGGTCAGGCCGACGCAGAGCAACGTGACGGACAGGATCAGGGACTTCATCGACTGGACCACGCTCGACCTCGGCACCGGGACGGATGCGAGGCTAGCAGGATCCATGCTGAACCGCGGGTGTATCGCCACGGATCAGAAATGCCGGTTCAAGCGGACCGGTCGAATTGCGACGAACCAGGAGGTGCCGATGCCCGACACCGGAGCGAGGCGCGATCCCGGCGTCGAGACACCAGGTTCCGATCAGGTCGACGTCTTGGCGGCGGGCCGCTGGGCCGTGCCCGAGGTGCGGTGCGACGAACAGACGGTCTGCATCTTCTCGAGGCGTTTGGCCTCCTGCACGGCGTCGCTGTGGGACACCGGCGCGCGCCGGGTCGCGGGCTTCGTGCGTGTCGCGTCCTGAACCTGTGTCATGGTCGCCTCCCGTCTCGACGTTGCAAGACGAGGGTAAGCTCAACCTGCTCCGTGGCGGTTCTGGGGCAGGCGACACAGTGCGGCGAGTCAATTTCGCGGTTGCTTCGCGCCGTCTCGGCCTTATCTGCGGATCCCGCACCACCGCGCCGCGAGACCTCCCATGCTCCTGAAGTTCCAGACGCCCCACGCCAACGACGTCGCCACGTGGATCAACCCCGAGCAGGTGGCGGGCGTCCACACGCAGACCCTGGACGTCACGACCATCTATCTCGTGGGCGGCTTCGAGCAGCGCGTCTCCGGCGGGGCCGAGGATGTGGCGCGTCGCATCGACGAGGCACAGCGCGAGCTCAAGGGCCAGGGCCGCCCGGCCTAAGCAGGATTGTGTTGGTTCACCAACGCAATCCTGCTCAGTTTCCGAGCTGAAAGCGGCAGGATGGCGTGGGCCAGCCCACGCCTGCTTAGAGCAGATCGCGATCAGGTGCAGTCACCTGATCGCGTGACGATGCTCGTCGAGACGAAGAGCTCGAGGCGAGGCCGCGAGCCAAGGCGAGCGGCAGCTGCTCTAGCTCCGGCGGCGGCCCGGCGGGCGCCGGTTCGCCACGAGAAGGCCGAGCAGCGCCGAGACGAGACAGCCGACGACGAGCGCCGCCCCGCCGACCGCGATCTGGGTGGCGGAGTTCAGCGGGCCGACGCCGTAGAACAGCAGCCAGGACCACCCCACGGCGATGACGATCGCGAGATCCCGCATTCGAGCCCCTTGTTTCATGCGGGGTAGGCCGTGACGAACGCCGCTGTCGTGCCGTCCGGCGTCAGCATCCACACCGAGAGCACTTCGGGCGTTGAATCGTCCGGGTACAGCATCGGACCCGACACGACGTGTTTCTCGCCGAACCGAGTGCGCACGACTTTCCCCGGCCAGTGATTCAAGGCGTGCTCGGCGAGCGCTCTCGCGAAGGTCAGCCATTCGTTTCTGTCGAACCCGCGGGCGAGGAAGAACTTGGCCTTCGAGGCGCCACGCTTGCTGTTGAGATCGAGCAAGTAGCTTGTCGCCTTGTCGCGGTGGAACGAAAAGCGCGGAACCCTCATCCGTGATCTACGGCTGCGGACATGAGAAGCGCCGCCTCGACCGTCGCGAGGCCAGTGTCGAACTCGACCTCATAGCCCGCGCCCGCGTCCCAGATGCTGAGGACCGTGCCCTCCGCCCCAGCCGGAACCATCACTCCATCGTCGGTTTCGACTGATTGGAGGAGGCGGACCTCGGACAGCTCAGGAAAAGCGGGCGAGCCCGCCGGATCGAACGTGTAGGTCAAGACGGGCGCGTTCATATCGTCGGCCTCTCTGCCAGTGCCCTATGCGGCTTCACCGCTCCAGGAGCGAACGTAACGGATGAAGGCGGGTTCGCACAGACTCACTCTCGCTGGAAGACGACTGGGCCGGAACGACGACCATCGACGACCTTCGAAAACCGTCTCGGGAAGGATCGGGCCAAAAGATCGATGGCGTTGGTGGGTGATGTAGGGCTCGAACCTACGACCCGCTGATTAAGAGTCAGCTGCTCTACCAACTGAGCTAATCACCCATCGCGCCCGGCCGACGCCGCCAGGACGATGGGTGCGTATAGTCGGCGGGGGCGGGGCTGTAAACCCCTCCTGTCGTGGTCGGCCCGCCGTAGCGGGCCACGCCCGGCACGACGGGGAACGTCTCGGAGACCTCGGGGCGCCCCTCAGCCCCAGCCCGACGGCCGTCCGGTCCGGGCGCTCAGGCCAGCTTCATCGCGCTCCGGGCCGAGCCGCGCCGTGCCCAGGCTTCGAGCTTGTTCAAAGCACCGAGATAGGCGCGGGCGCAGGCCACCATCGTGTCGGGGTCGGCGCCGCGGCCCGTGAAGGCGCGGCCCTCGACGCCGAGCCGCACCGTCACCTCGGCCTGGGCGTCGGTGCCCTCCGTCACGGCGTGGATCTGGAACAGCTCGAGCTCCGCCTCGTGCGGCTCCAGCGCCCGGATGCCGTTGAAGATGGCGTCGACCGGGCCGTTGCCGGTCGCCTGCGTGGTGCGGTGGGCGCCGTCGACCGCGAGCGTCAGGGTGGCGGTGGCGGGGCCGGCCGTGCCGGAGAACACCGTCAGGGCTTCGAGCGTCACCCGCTCGTGGGCGTTGCCGATCTCCTCGTCGACGATCGCCACGATGTCCTCGTCGTAGACGTGCCGCTTGCGGTCGGCGAGGTCCTTGAAGCGCTTGAAGGCGTCCTGGAGCGCGTTGTCGCCGAGGCCGTAGCCGAGCTCGCGCAGCTTGTCCTTGAAGGCGGCGCGGCCCGAATGCTTGCCCATGACCAGCGACGTCTTGGTGACGCCGACGCTCTCGGGCGTCATGATCTCGTAGGTCTCGGCGTTCTTGAGCATGCCGTCCTGGTGGATGCCGCTCTCGTGGGCGAAGGCGTTCCGGCCGACGATCGCCTTGTTGTACTGCACCGGGAAGGAGGTCACGGCGGAGAGGCGCTTGGAGGCGCGCGTCAGCATGGTGGTGTCGATGCCGGTTGCGTAGGGCAGCACGTCGCGGCGGGTGCGGATGGCCATCACGACCTCCTCCAACGCGGCGTTGCCGGCGCGCTCGCCGATGCCGTTGATCGTGCACTCCACTTGGCGGGCACCGCCCTCGAGGCCGGCCAGCGTGTTGGCGACCGCGAGGCCGAGGTCGTCGTGGCAATGGACCGAGAAGATCGCCTTGTCGGCCCCCGGCACGCGCCCGCGGACGTCGCGGAACATCGCCAGGTATTCGGCGGGCGTCGTGTAGCCAACGGTGTCGGGCAGGTTGATGGTGGTGGCGCCGGCCTTGATGGCCGCCTCGACGCAGCGGCACAGGTAGTCGAGCGGCGTGCGCGTGGCGTCCATGGCGGACCACTCGACGTCCTCGACGAGGCCGCGCGCCTGGGTGACGGTGCGGGCGATGATCTCCAGCACCTCGTCTTGCGACTTGCGCATCTGGTGCGCCAGGTGGATTGGCGAGGTCGACACGAAGGTGTGGATGCGCGGGCGCCTGGCGTGGCGCACGGCGGCCGCCGCGCGGGCGATGTCGCCCTCGATGGCGCGCGCCAGACCCGCGACGGTCGCGCGCGACACGCGGCGGGCGATCTCCGAGACGGCCTCGAAGTCCCCCTCCGAGGCGATCGGGAAGCCGGCCTCGATGATGTCCACCCCCATCTCGTCGAGGAGGTCGGCGACCTCGACCTTGTCCTCGAACGTCATGGTGGCGCCGGGGCATTGTTCGCCGTCGCGCAGGGTGGTGTCGAAGATCAGGACGCGGTCGGTCTCGGCGGGAGCTTGGGTCATGGCGGGAGTCCTGGATGGGTCCGCGGCGTGGCGCGGTCGTCGATGGAGCTGCTGCGGGGGAAAGCGCGAACCCCTGAGCGCCCGGGCCCGAAGCCCGGCCGGCGCTCAGGGGCGGCTAAGGAGCAGGGCGAGCGAAAGCGCGGCAGCGCCGCGCGCACCGTCGGTTCGGGTCAGCTGGTGAGCGGCAACCGCCACGCCGTGCCTCGGTCGATCGCGGGCTCGCACCGGACGGGAGCCCATGGGGGCTGGATACGACCGACATCGGCGAAGATCAAGACGGGACCGTCGCCCGTGGCCGCGCGCCCTACGGCGTCAGGGGGGTGGCGACCCACGAAAAAGCCCGGGCGTGAGCCCGGGCTTCGATGTCGACGACAGGGGCTCGCGACTTACGCGGCTTCCTCGACGTCGCCCTCGGCCTCGTCGGCCTCGGCGTCGGCTTCCGCCTCGGCCTTCGAGCGGCGCGGGCTCTTCTGCAACTGCGCCTCGATCACCTTGGCGACTTCCGAGTCGGTGAGGTTCTGGACGGCCGAGATCTCGCGTGCCAGCCTGTCGAGGGCGGCCTCGTAGAGCTGGCGCTCGGAATAGGACTGCTCGGGCTGCGCGTCGGAGCGGTAGAGGTCGCGCACCACCTCGGCGACCGCGATGAGGTCGCCGGAGTTGATCTTCGCCTCGTATTCCTGGGCACGGCGCGACCACATGGTGCGCTTCACCCGGGCCCGCCCGGCGAGCGTGTCGAGGCCCCTCTGCACGGTCTCGGGCTCGCTCAGCTTGCGCATGCCCACCGCCGTCACCTTCGGCAGCGGCACCTTCAACTTCATCTTGTCCTTCGCGAACGAGATGACGAACAGCTCGAGCTTGAAGCCCGCCACCTCCTCCTCCTCGATCGCGACGATCTCGCCGACGCCGTGGGCCGGGTAGACGATGAACTCGCCGGCCTTGAAGCCCTGACGCGAGCCCGGCACCTTGGCGACCGCCTTGCCGGGATCGACCTTCACCTGGAACGCGCCGGGATGGGAACGGATCGACTTCGACGGAAAGCCAGGCCGCGACCCCGGCGAACCGAAGGACGACTTGGCCCGCGGGACGGCGGGCTTCTCGGCGGCGACCGGGGCGACGACGGCTTCGGCGGGGGTAGAGGCTGTTTTCTGAGTCACGATGATCCGTTCGCTGTTGCAGGCCGGGTTCAGTCGGGCACGTCGGGAGATGCGGGTGGAGCCGGGGCCGTTTCTTGTGTCGTCAGCTTCCGATGGTGACAGGCCGACCAGATCGGTCGACGCGTTCGAGTTCAGCGTTGAATGAGCGGAAACGATCGGTTCATCATGTCGCTCGAAAGCTTCAAGGACGGCGGCCAAGAGAAGGCTGCGTTAACCGGATCGAAACAGCTCGCGCAGACCGCCGATCTGTCAGTGACCATAACAGCACAGTACGGAAAAATCAATGGAGAAACGCTGCGACGCGACTGCAGCGCACCGGTGATAGACCCGAAGGTAAACTGGTCGACGACTAGGTCGGACGCGTTCACGCCGCAGGTGTAGCGTCGTCCGGGTGCCCCGTTGCGGCCTCGGCGCCCCCGGTCTCGGCCGTCGCGGCCCCTTCGGCCTTGGCCTCCGCGAGCCAACGGACGAGCTGCCGCCGGAGGGTGGCCGGATCCGTGATCCGTTCCGGGAAGTCGAGCCGCACCGTCCTGTCCCGCAGGCCCATGTCGATCCCGTCCGGGTCGAGCCCGACGATGCGCCAGTCTCCGTCGCGTTCGCCGCAGAGCGCCGTCGCGTAGAGCCGCAGGGCGTCGCCGTGGTCGGCGTTCATGTGATCGGTCGACCGCGTTTCGGATTCCAGCAGCGCCTCGGCGCCGGCGACGTCGGTGGCGAGATCCGCGGCCTTCAGCATGTCGATGCGGCCGAAACCGCCGATGATCCGGGCGCCGGCGAGGTCGAGCCGCCAGAAGGAGAAGTCGCCGAAGTCGACGTAGATCTCGGCCTTCGGGTGCCGGCGCAGGAACCGGGCCCGCCAGGCGACCCGCTCCTCGGGCGAGGCCTCGACGGCGCGGGCCGTCACGGTCAGGCGCGGATGGGCCAGCGGATCCCCCTTGCCGTCGCTGTCGAGCAGCAGCGAGCAGCGCGGATCGGCGATCAGGTGCTGGGTATGGACCGCCAGCGTCGAGAGGGGCAGCACGAGGCTGCCGTCGGGCAGCGTCGCCACCGTGACGAGGCTCGCATAGGGGTCACCCTCCGGCGTCAGCGTCGCGAGGGCGCCGGAGCGGACCGTGCGCAGGAGGCGGCGGGCTTCCCGCCGGGCGTCGTAGGGGCGGCCGTGCGGCGGCTGGTCCCGTGGTGAGACGTCGGGGTCGGCCGGAGGGGTCTGGTCGTCGCTCATGACCTCAGACGGTAGCATGCCGGGCGATGAAAGTCTTGAAACGGTCCGACCCGGCACTGCCGAAGACGTCGTCCGGCCGCCCGTCGCAGTCGACGAGGCCGCTCTGCAGGAACACCACCCGGTCCGAAACGTCGCGGGCGAAGCCGATCTCGTGGGTCACCACCAGCATGGTGCGCCCCTCGGAGGCCAGCGTGCGCATGACGCGCAGCACCTCGCCGACGAGTTCGGGGTCGAGCGCCGAGGTGGGCTCGTCGAACAGCATCACGTCGGGGTTCATGGCCAGCGCCCGGGCGATGGCGGCGCGCTGCTGCTGGCCCCCCGACAGGTGCGACGGGTATTGGTGCCGCTTCTCGGCGATGCCGACTTTGGCGAGCAGCGCCTCGGCTTCCGCGATACACTCCCCCTTCGGCCGGCCGAGCACGTGGACGGGCGCCTCGATGACATTCTGCAGGATCGTCATATGGGACCAGAGATTGAAGCTCTGGAACACCATGCCGAGGCGCGCGCGGAGGCGGTCGACCTGGCGCCGGTCGGCCGGGCTGGCCTTGCCGTCCCGCCCCGTCCTCATGCGGATCACCTCGTCGCCGAGGCGCACTTCGCCGCTGTCGGGCGTCTCCAGGAGGTTGATGCAGCGCAGGAATGTGCTCTTGCCCGAACCGCTGGCACCGAGGATCGAGATCACGTCGCCCTGCCGCGCGTCGAGCGAGATGCCCTTCAGCACCTCGAGCGACCCGAAGGTCTTGCGCAGGTCCCTGACCGAGAGGGCGCAAGCTCTGTCCGAGGTTTCGGTCATCAGGCGGTTCCGAGTTCGAGCGGGGTGTCGAGGCCGGGCAGGGCGTCGGGCGGGCGTCGGAGGTGTGGCGACAGGTGCCATTCGAGCGCCGCGAGCGCGCGCGCGATGGCGATGTTGAGGACGAGGTAGATGGCGCCGGCGCAGAGGAAGACCTCGATGGCCCGGTAGGTCTCCGAGTTCAGCCTGGCGGCGACGAACATGGTCTCCTTCAGGGTCACGATGCTGGCGAGCGCCGTCGCCTTGGTCATCAGGATCACCTCGGTGGCGTAGCTCGGCAGCGCCTGGCGCAGGGCGACGGGGGCGACGATGCGGCGGAACAATGTCGCCCGGGCCATGCCGCAGGCGCGCGCGGCCTCGATCTGCCCCGGCGGCACGGTCGCCAGCGCGCCCCGGATGATCTCGCTCGTGTAGGCGCCCGTGTTGAGCGCCAGCGCCAGGACGGCACACCAGAGGGGATCGCGGAGGAAGGGCCAGGCGATGCTGTGGCGCACGGCGGGGAACTGGCTCAGCCCGTAATAGATGAGGAAGAGCTGCACCAGCAGCGGCGTGCCGCGGAAGACGAACACGTAGGCGGCCGCGATGCCCCCGAGGATCGGGCCGCCGCCCCCGCGCATCCAGGCGACCAGGCAGGCCAGGAGCCCGCCGGCCAGGATCGAGCAGGCGAAGAGCTCGAGGGTGAGCGGCAGACCCCCGAGCAGCGCCACGAGGGTGTCGCCCATGAAGCCGAGGTCAATCACGGGGCGCCGCGGCGGGTCACAGGCGGCGCAGCGAGCGCGACATCCGCCACTCGGCCCGGCCGAACAGCAGCGTCGACCCCGTCGTCAGCCCGAGGTAGAGGACCCCGGCCGCGATGTAGAAGGCGAAGGGCTGGCGCGTCGAGCCGGCGCCGATCTGGCTCTCGCGCAGCAGTTCGACGAGGCCCGTCACCGAAACGAGCGCCGATTCCTTCAAGGCCAGCTGCCACACGTTGCCGAGGCCCGGCAGCGCCACGGCGACGATCTGCGGCACGAGGATGCGGCGGAACCGCAGGGGACCGCCCATGCCGAGCGCTCGGGCCGCCTCGATCTGCCCGCGCGGCACCGCCAGGGCGGCACCGCGGAACACCTCCGCCTGGTAGGCGCCCGAGACCAGCCCGCAGGCCAGGGCCCCGGCCAGGAACGAGGGCAGGCCGAGGAATCCCTCCCACCCGAGGGCCGCGCCGAGCTTCGTCACGATCGCGCTGCCGCCGAAGTACACGAGGTAGATGACGAGGAGGTCCGGCACGCCGCGCAACACCGTCGTGTAGGCCTCGCCGGCGGCGGAGAGGACACGGCCGTCCGACAGCTTGGCGGCCGCGATGCCGACACCCAGGACGGACCCGATCAGGAAAGCCGAGACCGCGACCGCGAGGGTCACCAGCGTCGCCTGCAGCATGGCGGCGCCCCAGCCGTCGGGGCCGAAACCGAAGAGCGCGAGGTCGGTCACGCGGGCGCCGCGGCGGCGCGGGGCCGCATCAGCTCGGCGGCATCATGTCGAGCTTGAACCACTTCGCCTGGAGCTTCTTCAGCGACCCGTCGGCGACCTCGGCGGCGATCGCCTTGTCGAACATGGCCTTGAGGTCCGGCTCGCCCTTGCGGATGCCGACGCCGGTGCCCTGGCCGAGCGTGTCGCCGCCGCGGAACTCGGCACCCGCGAGCGTCAGGTCCTTGGCGTCGGGCTTGGCCAGGGTGGCCATGAAGTAGGAATCCTCGGCGAAGGAGGCGTCGATGCGGCCGGCCATCAGGTCGAGGTCGTTCTGCTCGGCGGTCTTGTACTCCTGGACGGTGGCGACGTCCTTGAAGTACTTGTCGACGAAGTTGGCCTGGATGGTCGCCACCTGGACGCCGATCGACTTGCCCTTCAGCATGGCGCGCATGTCGTCGATCGTCTTCTTGGCCTTGGGATCGTCGGCCGCCATGTTGAAGATGTCGCCGCCGCCGGGCAGCTTGGCGAGATCGCTCGACTTCGGCACCATGAAGCCCGATGGGCCGGCCGCGTAGGAGGTCGAGAAGTCGATCACCTGCAGGCGCTTGGCCGTGATGCTCATGCCCGCCATGATGGCGTCGAACTTGCCGGCCGTGAGGGCCGGGATCATGCCGTCCCAGTCGTTCTGCACCACCGTGCACTCGACCTTCATCTTGCTGCACAGATCGTGGGCGAGGTCGATCTCGAAACCGGCCAGTTTGCCGTCTGGCAGCACGTAGTTCCAGGGCTCGTAGGCGCCTTCGGTGGCGATCGTCACCTTGGTCCAGTCCTTGGCCTGTGCACCGCCGACCGCCAGGGCCGTCCAGACGACGGCGGTGGCGAGGGTCGTGAAACGCGTCATGAAGAGTTCCTCCGGATCACGCCGCCTGTCGGGCGAGCAGGCCTGGGCCGGGAGGATGCAAGCGACGGGCCGGATCGGTCAAGCGAGGGCTCGCCGCTCCACCTGAGGTTCGATGTGGGTCTGAGCGCGGAAGTAGCGCTCGACCTCGTTCACCCGGCGGGTCAGGCGCGGGTAGCCGGAGACCATGTGGAGGAGGAAGCCGGTGATGGGCGGCACCATCGCCTCCTGGGCGCTGAAGGCGTCGGCGTCCATGTAGGCGTTGAGGCGCGCGCTGCCGCAGGCCAGCATGTGGAGCGCGCTGCGCGACGCCTCGACGTCGCCCACGCAATAGGCCCCCATGCGATCCGCCGTGAGCTCACGCGACCGGTGGTAGGCCGGGCCGAGGAAGGGGATGAACTGGCCCGGCAGCTTGAGCAGGTTCTTCCAGAACGACAGGTGGCCCGCGGCGTGGTGGCCGAGTTCGTGCCCGATGACGAAATCGACCTGTGCGGGATCCTGGACGTCGACCAGGGCCGAGGTGAGCAGGACCATGCGTCTCCCCGCGATGCGGGTCGCGAAGGCGTTCATCAATCCGTTGGAATTGTACAGAAAGGCCTGGGGCACCTCGGGCAGGCCGAGCCGCTCGGCGCCGGCCTTGAGGCTGTCGTGGAGGTGGGGGAACTGACGCTCCCCGATCAGAACGGCGTGGCCGAAGAGGTGGGCTCGGTAGAACAGCCGGGCGATGTAGGCGAACAGGCCGAACAGCGCGAGCTCGAGCACCACCAGAAGCAGCTGACTGATCGAGCCTCCGAAGACGACGATGCCGACGACGAAGGCCAGGACGGCCAGCCAGATCAGCGCACCGGCGATCATCACGAGCGTGCCGTAGAGCTTCTCCTTGCCGTGACGCAGAGGTCGTAGATCCTGGTGCATGATGTCCGCTCAGCCCCCGTCGTTCGAGCCATCCCTCGAGGCTCGAATCGTCGACAACTGACGATAGTGAGATCGCGATCGAGGGGCAACGGATCACGCCCCGCCGCTCCGTCGACCAGAGGATTGCGCCCGTCCGCGTCCGGTCGGCGCCGGCGCGCGCCCGTCACTCGCCCGCCGGCATCGGCTGGAACGCCCTCCGGCGGCGGAATGGCCAGCGCACCCGCTGCAGCCGCGCCATCCCGAGATAGATGACCGGCGTCGTGTAGAGGGTCAGCGCCTGGCTGAGGATCAGCCCGCCCATGATGGTCACGCCGAGCGGCCGGCGCAGTTCCGCCCCGACCCCCTCGCCGAAGGCGATCGGCATGGCGCCGAACAGCGCCGCCAGCGTCGTCATCAGGATGGGGCGGAAGCGTTCGATGCAGGCCGCCGTGATGGCGTCGCGCGGGCTCATGCCCTCGTCGCGCTCGGCATGGATGGCGAAGTCGACCAGCATGATGCCGTTCTTCTTGACGATGCCGATGAGCAGGATGATGCCGATGAAGGCGATCACGGTCAGCTCCATGTCGACGAGCCGCAGCGCCAGGAGTGCGCCCAGGCCCGCCGAGGGCAGCGTCGACAGGATGGTCAGCGGGTGCGTCAGGCTCTCGTAGAGCACGCCGAGGATGATGTAGATCGACCCGAGCGCCGCCAGCAGCAGCAGGCCCTGGCCGCCCGCACCCTGCTGGAACACGAGGGCATCGCCGGCGAACTCGGCGTGGAGCCCGTCCGGCAGATGC
Source organism: Lichenihabitans sp. (assembly GCA_965214345.1). GTDB lineage: Bacteria > Pseudomonadota > Alphaproteobacteria > Rhizobiales > Beijerinckiaceae > Lichenihabitans. The sequence goes on from CBDCBJ010000007.1 coordinate 867,369, forward strand.
AGTTCCGCCGCCCCCGCGCGGATCTCGTCGCTCGTGGCCTCGAGCGTGGCCCCGTCGGCGAGGTTGTAGCTCAGCGTCACCGACGGGAAGGCGCCCTGGTGGTTGACCACGAGGGCGGCGTTGCGGCGCTTGAGGCTCGTGAAGGCGGAGAGCGGCACCTGGATGCCGCCCTTCCCCGGCACGTAGATGCGGCTGAGGTCGGAGGGGTCGCGCTGGTCCTTCGGCGCCACCTCGAGCACGACGCGGTACTGGTTGCGCTGGGTGTAGATGGTCGAGATCTGCCGTTCGCCGAAGGCGTCGCTGAGCGCATCGTCGACCGCCTGGATGGCGACGCCGAGCCGTGAGGCCTCCGGCCGGTCGATCACTACCTCGGCCTCGAGGCCGCCCTGCTCGCGGTCGGTCGTCATGTCGACGATGCCGGGCAGGGTCTTCAACCGATCGAGGACGCGCGGCTGCCAGGTCTGCAGCTCGTCGAGGTCGGCGTCCCAGAGCGTGAACTGGTAGGAGCCCTTGCCGCTGCGGCCGCCCGCGCGCAGGTCCTGGATGGGGATCATGAAGAGGCGGATGCCGGGCGTGTGTTCGAGCTTGCGGCGGAGCCGGTCGATGACCTTGGCGGCGGTCGGGCGCTGGCCCTCGGGCTTCAGGCCGATGAAGAGCGAGCCGGCGTTGACGCCGCCCCCGCCGCCGATGAAGGAGCCGACGCCGTCGACCGCCGAGTCCTTCAGGATGACGTCGGCGAGCCCCTGCTGGAGCGTCGCCATGGCGGGGAAGGACGTGTCGGCGGCCGCCTCCGTCATGCCCATGATGAGCCCGGTGTCGTCCTCGGGCACGAAGCCCTTCGGCGCCGTCTTGAACAGCTCGACCGTGAGGCCGATGGTCAGCACCATCACCAGCACCATGACCCAGGGATGGCGCAGGGCGGCCCGCAGCGTGACGGCGTAGCCGCCGACGAGGCGCGCGAGCCCGCCCTCGATCAGCCGGTCGAAGAGGTTCGGGGGCCGGTGGTCGTGCGCCTTCATGAAATGGGCGCAGAGCATCGGGGTGAGCGTCAGCGACACCAGCGTCGACACCACCACGGCGAAGGTGAGGGTGAGGGAGAACTCGCGGAAGAAGGCGCCGATGATGCCGCCCATGAAGATCAGCGGCACGAAGGCCGCCACCAGCGAGAGGCTGATCGACACGACCGTGAAGCCGATCTGCTTCGAGCCGACGAGCGCCGCCAGGACGGGCGGCATGCCGCGCTCGATGTTGCGCGACACGTTCTCGATCATCACGATGGCGTCGTCGACCACGAAGCCCACCGAGATCGTGATGGCCATCAGGCTGAGGTTGTCGAGGCTGTATCCCCCCACCCACATGCACGCGACCGTGCCGGCGAGCGACAGCGGCACCGCGACGCCGGCCGCCAGCGTCGGGGTGGCGCTGCGCAGGAACGCGAAGACCACGCCCATCACGAGCGCGATGGTGATGAGCAGCGTGATCTGGATGTCGCGCACGGCGGCCCGGATCGTCACGGTGCGGTCGGTGAAGATCGACACGTCGACGCCCGCCGGCACCCAGCGCTTCAGGTCGGGCAGCAGCGCCTTCACGCCGTCCACGGTGTCGATGACGTTGGCCTTGGGCTGCTTCGTCACGATCAGCAGCACGGACGGGCGCTTGTTGTACCAGCCGGCGGCCCGGCGGCTCTTGTTGCCGCGCTCCACCGTGGCGACGTCGCCGAGCTTGACGGCGGTGCCGTTCTGCGCCCGCACCACGATGGCGGCGAAGTCCTCCGGGGTCGACAGGCGGTCGGAGGTGGCGAGGGTCTCGGTCAGCTCCGGCCCGTCGAACGCGCCGATGGCCTGGCCGACGTTGGCGTTGCCGATGGCGGTGCGGATCGCGTCGAGCGACAGCCCCATGGCGGCGAGGCGCTGCGGGTCGATCCTGACCCTGATGGCCGGCTGGGCGGCGCCGTTGACCGTGACCTCCGCGACGCCCGCCACCTGGCTGATCTTCTGGGCGATGACGGTGTCGGCCGCGTCGAAGAGGGCCGTGACGGGCAGCGTGTCCGACGTCAGGGCGAGGATGATGACCGGGAACGAGGCCGAATTGGCCTTGTGGTAGGTCGGCAGGGCCGGGAGGTCGCCCGGCAGGTCGGTCACGGCGGCGTTGAGCGCCGCCTGCACGTCGCGCGCGGCGTCGTCGACGTTGCGGCCGAGGTCGAACTGCATGGTGATCGAGGAGGCGCCGAGCGTCGAGTTCGACGTCAGCTCGTTCAGGCCCGCGATCTCGCCGAGCCGGCGCTCCAGCGGCGCCGCCACCGTCGCCGCCATGATGGCGGGGTCGGCGCCAGGGCGGCCGGCGAAGACCCGGATGGCCGGGAAGTCGACCGCCGGCAGGCTCGCCACGGGGAGCTGCGTATACGCGACCGCACCGACGAGGAAGAGGCCGACGGCGAGCAGCGCCGTGCCGACGGGGCGTCGGATGAAGAGGGCGGAGACGTTCACGGGGCGAGGGAGCCCTTCTCCCGCGGGCGGGAGAAGGTGGCCCCGCGAAGCGGGGTCGGATGAGTGGTTCCCCGACCGGGCCACCTCCCCTCATCCGTCACGGCTGCGCCATGACACCTTCTCCCGCAAAGCGGGAGAAGGGTGTGCCGCGCCGACGTCACCGACGACCCTCCTCGTGCCGAGACAGGACTCGATCGAACGTCCTCGACAGGCGGGATGTAGGATCGTCGGCGCCGAACGTCGGTGTCACATCCAGTCCCTCGGTTCGTGGAGTCTCCGGCGATCCTCTTCCCTCCACATCAGCCATTCCTCCAGGGCTGATTGCGGGACCCGGACGGCCTTCTCGATCTTCACCATCGGTTCGGTGCCTCTCAGGACGACGACCTGCCCCCCGGACTCCGCTTCGGCCAGGAGTTCGTCGAGCCGGGACACGAGCTCGGTTATGTCCACCGTCAGGGTCATCCTACCCTCCTTGATCGCAGTCCTCCGTAGCACATGGCTCACTCCGCCGCCCGCCGCATCGCGGGCGCGGCCTCGGCCTCGACGTCCAGCATGGGCGCCGTGCCCATGCCGAACCGCCGCCCGAGCGCCTCCATCTGCAGGTAGATCACCGGCGTCGTGTAGAGCGTCAGCAGTTGGCTGAGCAGCAGGCCGCCGATGATCGTGGTGCCGAGCGGCACCCGTAGTTCGGCGCCCGCGCCATGCGCCAGCGCGAGCGGGATGGCGCCGAAGAGCGCCGCCAGCGTGGTCATCATGATGGGCCGGAAGCGCAGCCGGCAGGCGCGCTCGATGGCGTCGACGGGCGAGAGCCCCTCGTCGCGCTCGGCCGCGGTGGCGAAGTCGATCATCATGATGGCGTTCTTCTTCACGATCCCCATGAGGAGGATGATGCCGATCAGCGCCACGATCGACAGGTCCTGCCCGGTCGCCATCAGGGCCAGGAGCGCGCCCACCCCCGCCGAGGGCAGCGTCGACAGGATGGTGAGCGGGTGGACGAAGCTCTCGTAGAGAACGCCGAGCACGAGGTAGATCGTCACGACGGCCGCCAGCACCAGCCAGGGCTCGCCCGCGAGCGAGTGCTGGAACTCGGCGGCGTCGGCCCCGAAGGCGCCGACGAGCGCGGCCGGCATGCCGATGTCGCGCTCCGCCGCCGCGATGCCGTCGACCGCTTGGCCGAGCGACGCTCCCTCGGCGAGGTCGAACGAGATGGCTGAGGCCGGGAACTGCTCCTTGTGGGCGACGGCCAGCGGCGCCGTGGTGCGCTTCAGCGTCGCGAAGGAGACGAGCGGCACCTGGGCGCCGGGCGTGGCCGCCGTCGTCGTGGCGGCCGTCGTGACGCCACCGGTCGAGGTCTGCGCCGTCGTCGAGCCGCTCGTCACCCCGACGTAGAGCTTGTCGAGGATCCGCGGATCGTCGGCCGAGCCGGGCGCCGCCTCGAGGATCACGCGGTACTGGTTCGACTGGCCGTAGATGGTGGAGATCTGCCGCTGCCCGAACGCGTCGTTCAGCGTGTCGTCGATCATCTGCGCCGAGACGCCGAGCCGCCCGGCCTTCTGCCGGTCGATGTCGACGAAGGCGCGCAACCCGCCGTCCTGCACCTCGTCGGCCACATGGGCGAACAGGGGGTCGCGCTCGAGGGCCTTCACCAGTCTGTTCGACCATCGCGCGACGAAGGCGGCATCGGTGCCGGTCAGCGTATACTGGTATTGCGAGCGGCTCGCCGTCGTGGCGATCTGGATGTCCTGCACGGGCTTGACGAAGGCCGCGGCGCCGGGGATCACGGCCAGCTCCGACCGCACCCGTTCGGCCACCGCCTGGGCGTCCTCCTTCCGGCCGTCCGACGGCGTCAGCGTCAGCTGGAGGTGGGCGACGTTGGACGTCGGGTTCAGCGTGCCGACGCCCAGCACCGCCACGACGCCCGTGACGGCCGGATCGCCGAGGAGCGCCGCGGTGGCCTCGTCCTGGAGGCGGCTCATCGCGGTGAAGGACGCGGTCGGCGGCCCCTGCAGCACGACGTCGATGAGGCCCGTGTCCTGCGCGGGCAGGAAGCCCTTCGGCACGACGACGTAGAGGTAGACGGTCAGGCCGAGCGTCAGCAGCGACACGAGCGTCATCAGCCCCTGTCGCCGCAGCGCCCACCCGAGCGTCACCTCGTAGCCCCGCGCCAACCAGGCGACGGGCGCCTCGGCGGCGCGCATCAGCCACGGTTCGCGTGCCCCGTGCCGCGGGGCCCGCAGCAGGCGGCCGCACATCATCGGCGTGAGCGTCAGCGAGATCACCGCCGACACTACGACCGCGAAGGTGAGGGTGAGGGCGAATTCGCGGAACATGCGGCCCACGATGCCGGTCATGAAGAGCAGCGGGATGAAGACCGCGATGAGCGAGACGGTGAGCGACACGACCGTGAAGCCGATCTCGCGCGCGCCCTTGAGCGCCGCCTCGAGGGGCGGGATCCCGTCCTCGATCTGGCGGACGACGTTCTCGATCATCACGATGGCGTCGTCGACGACGAAGCCCGTGCCGATCGTCAGCGCCATCAGCGACAGATTGTCGAGGCTGAACCCCGCCGCCCACATCACCGCGAACGTGGCCACGATCGAGAGCGGCAGCGCCACGCCGGCGATCAACGTGGCGCGCACGGTGCGCAGGAACAGCAGCACCACCAGGACCACGAGGCCGGCGCTGAGCACGAGGGTGGATTCGACGTCGCGGATCGAGGCGCGGATCGTGTCGGTCGAGTCGTGCACGACCTTCAGCGTCACGCCGGCGCTGAGCGAGGCCTGCAGCCGCGGCAGTTCGGCCAGCACGCGATCGACCGTCTCGACCACGTTGGCGCCGGGCTGGCGCTGCACGTCGACGATCACGGCGGGCTCGCCCGCGTACCAGCCGCCGACGCGGCTGTTCTCGAGCCCGTCGACCACCTTGGCGACGTCGCGCAGCAGCACCGGCGCCGCGTCGCGGTAGGCGATAACCACGCTCTCGTAGGACCTGGCGGCGTCGATCTGGTCGTTGGCGGCGATCGTGTAGGCCTGGCTCGTGCCGTCGAGCGAGCCCTTGGAGCCGGCGACGTTGGCGGCCACGACCGCGGCGCGGAGGTCCTCGAGCGAGATCGCGTAAGCCGCCAGCCGCGGCAGGTCGGCCTGGATGCGGACCGCCGGCCGGATGTTGCCCTCGACCGACACGTGACCCACCCCCGAGACCTGCGAGAGCCGCGGCGCCAGCAGCGTGTCGGCGACGTCCGACAGGTCGCGCAGCGGCACCGTGCGCGACGTGAGCGCCAGGGTCAGCACCGGCGTGTCGGCCGGGTTCACCTTGGAATAGGTCGGCGGGTAGGGGAGGTTGCGCGGCAGGGTGGAGGCGGCGGCGTTGATGGCCGATTGCACGTCCTGGGCGGCGGCGTCGATGTCGCGGTCGAGGTTGAACTGCAGCGTGATCTGGGACAGGCCGAAGGAGCTTTGCGACGACATGGCGGCGAGCGACGGGATCTGGCCGAACTGCCGCTCCAGCGACGCGGTGACGAGCGACGCGATCGTGTCGGGGTTGGCGCCGGGGAGCTGGGTCGTCACCTGGACGGTGGGGAAATCCACCTGGGGCAGGGACGAGACGGAGAGCTGCCGGTAGCCCATCAGCCCGGCCAGCAGCACCGCGACGGCCAGCAGCGCCGTCGCGATGGGGCGCAGGATGAAGGGCGCGGAGAGGTTCACGGGGCGGCCCGCCGCTCCCCTTCTCCCAAGGCGCGGGAGAAGGTAGCTTCACGGAGCGGGGTCGGATGAGGGGGCAGCGCGCGCATCAGTTCGTCGTCCCGCCCTGGCCGCCGTCGCGCCTGCGGCGGTGGCGCTTGACGGCGTCGGGACCCCCGCCCTGGGCGTCGGCCTTGGCGTCCGCGGCGTGGTCGGGCGACGCGTCGGCGTCAGCCCTCTCGGCCGTCGGGTCGGACTCCATCTCCGGCTTCGCCGCTTCCGCCTCGGCCGAGGCCGTCGCGGTCGAGACCGCCACCTTGGCGCCGTCGGTGAGGCGCGTGAAGCCGGTGGTGATCACGGCCGCGGGCGGCACGAGGCCGGCGGTCAGCACCGTGTCGGCCTCGGTCTGGCGCCCCGTCGCCACCTTGGTCATCACGGCGTGATCGCCCTTCACCACGTAGACGAAGGCCCCGTCCGGCTCGCGCTGCACCGCCGGCGTCGGCACCACGACGACGTGGCTCAGCGTGTCGACGAAGAGCCGGAGGTTGACGAACTGGCCGGGCCAGAGCTGGTCGGCGGCGTTGGGGAAGCTGCCCTTCAGCCTCACGGTCCCGGTCGTCTGGTCGACGGTGTTGTCCACCACCTGCAGCGTCCCGGTGTCGACGAGGTCGCCCGTGTCGCCGTCATGCGCCTCGAGCCGCAGCGTGCCCCGGGCCGTCGCGGCGTTGACCTGACGCAGCCATTGCTGGGGCAGGTTGAAGGTCGCGGCGATCGGTTTCACCTGGGCGACCGTGACGATCCCGGTCGCGTCGCTGGCGTGGACGATGTTGCCGGCATCGACGGCGCGGATCCCCGTGCGCCCGTCGAGGGGCGAGCGGATCGTCGCATAGTCCAGCGTCGCCTTGGAACTGTCGATCGCGGCCTGGTCCTGGGCGAGCTGCGCGGCCTGCTGGGCCACCAGGGCCTTCTGGGTGTCGGCCTGCTGGTGCGAGCCGTATTGCGTCTCGGCCAGCTTGTTGTAGCGGACGAGGTCGACCTGGGCGTTGGCGAGCATCGCCTCGTCCTGCGCCTTCTTGGCGACGGCGCTGTCGTAGAGCGCCTTGTAGGTGGCGGGGTCGATGCGGGCGATGACGTCGCCCTTCCTGACGTCTTGGCCCTCCTTGAAGTCGATCTCGACGAGCTTGCCGTCGACCTGGCTGCGCACCAGCACGCTGTTGGTGGCCTGGACGGTGCCGAGCACGTCGGCCGTGACCGGGACGTCGGCGTAATGCGCCTCGGCCGCCAGGACCGGGGTCGGGCCGTCGGCGGCGAAGCGCCGCCGCTTTCCGCCCGGGGCGTCGGCGCCGTCGGCGGGTTTCTCGGCCGACGCCGTCCGGCCGAGCCCCGGCACGTCCGGCAGCCAGGGCACGTGGGCATGGAGCGCCGGGAACCGCTCCGCCGCCACGGCGGCGCCGATCAGGACGATGATCGCGAGGGTGAGGAACCGCTTCATGACCGTCCCGCCGCGGCCGACCCGTCCGCCGTGTAGCCACCCCTGCCGGTCGCGAGGCCCTGGGCGGGCTCGGGTGCGGGCCGGACCGCCTCGAGCGGCACCGGCGTCAGCCCGTCGAGGGCCGGCAGCTCGATGAGGTCCGGCCGGGTCCAGCCGCCGCCGATCGCCTGGGCGAGGCTCGAGAGCGCGGTGAACCGGGCGAAGCGCACCACGGCCTCGGCGTCGAGCGCCGAGAAGAGCGTCTGTTCGGTGTTGATGACGGTGAGGATGTCGATGGTCCCCTCGCGCAGCCGCGCCCGGGTGATATCATAGGCGAGGCGTGACGATGCCACGACGGCGGCCAGCCGCTTCTCGTGTTCTGTGTTCTGCTGCACGGCGATGAGGGCATTCTCGACGTCCACGAAGGACTGCACCAGGGAGTGCCGGTAGTCCTGCAGCAGTTCCAGGTCGCGGCCGCGTTGCAGGTCGAGCGCGCCCTTGAGGGCCCCGCCGTCCAGCAGCGGCGACGCGAGGTCGGCGCCGAAGCTGCCGAAGGCGGCCGCGGGCGACAGCAGCGTCTTCAGCGCGATGCTCTCGATGCCGCCGCTCGCCGTGAGGCTGAGGCGCGGGAACAGGTCGGCGCGCGCCGCCAGGACGTCGGCGTCGGCGGAGGCGAGGAGCCTCCCGGCCTCGGCGACGTCGGGGCGGCGGCGGATCACCTGGGAGGGCAGCCCCGGCGGGATCGTCGGCGGCTTCAGGGCGGCGAGGCTGCCGCCCTTGATGGCGAGGCTCTCCGGCGCCCGGCCGGCGAGCAGCGCGATGGCGGTCCTGGCCTGCTGGAGCTGCTGCTGCAGCGGCGGGAAGAGGGCGAGCTGCTGGTCGACGACGCTCTGCTGCTGGGCGACCTCGAGGGCCGTGACGGTGCCGACGGCCAGCCGGCCCTTGATGGCCTCGAGCCCGAAGCGCGCGTCCTTCAAGTTGTCGTCGGCGATCTTCAGGCGGTCCTGGGCCGACAGCAGGGAGAAGTAGGCGTTGGCGACGGCCGCCACCGACGAGAGCACGACGGCGTCGCGGGCGAAGCGCGTCGCAACGGCGTTCTGCGCCGCCGCGAGGCTCGCGAACCGGTTGCGGCCCCACAGGTCGAGCTCGTAGCTCGCCGTCAGGCCGAGGTTGAAGCTGTTGGTGGCGATCGTGCGCCCGCCGGCCGCCGTGGTGCGGAGCGTGGCGGGCGAGAAGCTGCGGCCGGCGGGGTCGCTCGACGTCGCCTGCGGAAACAGCGGCGCGCTCGAGACGGCGGTCTGGGCGTCGGCCTGGATGATGCGCGCCGCCGCGGCGGCGACGTCGAAATTGTCGTGCGCGGTGAGCCCTGCCAGACGCGTCAGCTCGGGAGAGCCGAAGACGCGCGGCCAATCGACGGGCAACGGCTTCGCCGGCGCGTCCCCCGGCGCATGAGCGAACGCGACGGGCGTCGGCTGGTCGACGCCGGGGCGTGCCTCGTCGAAGGAGCAGGCGGCGAGCAGCCCCGCGCAGAGCACCGACGCCGCCGGGCCGGCGCACGGGAGAAGGCGCCGCACCCGGCGCAGCGTGCCGGTCCCTGCCGCCCTTCCGGCGAAGCTTGCCACCCTGTGAGACTCCCGAGTCACGCGCCGAACCCGCGGGTCTATCCGGCCCCGCTGTTTAGAGAGGTCTTACCGGCGAAAGGAAGGCCGCGGCATCGCCCCTCCGTTTCATCGCTGTGGCATTCGCGCCGCGCGGCGGGGCATGATGGCGCGGGGCCGCGCGAAGGCCCCGAGACGGAGACCCACCATGACGGAACTGCCGACGCCGGGCTTCGGCCCGATCCACCCCGGCACCACGATCGGCCACGTCCACCTCAAGGTCGCCGACCTCGACCGCGCGCTCGGCTTCTACTGCGGTGTGCTGGGCTTCGAGCTGATGCAGCGCGTCGGGGGGCAGGCCGCCTTCGTGTCGGCGGGCGGATACCACCACCAGATCGGCCTCAACACCTGGGAGAGCCTCGGCGGCCGTCCGCCGGCGCCCGGCACCACGGGGCTGTTCCACACGGCCGTGCTCTACCCGACCCGCGCCACCCTGGCCGACGCGCTGCGCCGCCTCATCGCCGGCGGCATCCCGCTCGACGGGGCCAGCGACCACGGCGTGAGCCAGGCGCTCTACCTGCGCGACCCGGACGAGAACGGCGTCGAGCTCTACTGGGACCGGCCGCGCGAGGACTGGCCGCGGGATGCCTCGGGTGGCCTCTCCATGTACACGCGGCGGCTCGACCTCGAGGCCCTGCTCGCCGCGGTGTGATACCAGCGGTCGACACTCCTGACCGCTGGCGAGCGCGAACGCGCGCCGCCGCTCATGCGGCGTGACCCGACATCGACGGGCCGTCGTCGATGTCGGCCGGTGTGACGGCTCGGTTCGTCAGCCCGTGCCGTCCGCCGCGAGCGCCGGGCCGCGGGTCGTGTCGAGCCCGTCGACCGCCGGCAGGGCCACGGGCTGGCCGGTCTCGGCCGAGCGGTAGATCGCCTCCATGATGCGCTGGTCGGCGAGGCCCTCTTCGCCCGGGGTGCGGGGCCTTCGGCCGTCCGCGATACACTCCGCCATGTGGTCCAGTTCGAGCGCGAACTGGTTGCGGGCCGGGATGCGGCGATCGACCACCGCCTCCGCGTCGCCATCCCGGTGGGTGATCTGCAGTCGCTGGCCCGCGTACGAGAAGGCATCGGCGAAATCGACGGCCGCGCCCGGCATTCCGAGGCCGAGCCGCCGCTTCTCGTGCAGCCCGTAGGAGGCCGAGCAATGGGCGACCAAGCCGCTCGGGAACCGCAGCGTGAAGGCGACCTGCTCCTCGACCTCCCCGAAACGCGGGTCGTTCGGCGTCGAGAAGGTGCGGGCGAAGACCTCGACGGGCTCCTCGCCGGAGAGGAAGCGCACGCCGTTGAGGCAGTAGAGGCCGATGTCGGGCAGGGCGCCGCCGCCCGCCAGGGCCTTGCTGAAGCGCCACTGCGTCGGCGCCGCCATGTTCTGGGTGTTGACCGCGTCGTAGAGCAGGGGGGCGCCGTAGCGCCTGTCCCGCACCATCGTCTGCAGGGCGCGGCTGTTCGGCTCGTATTGGCAGCGATAGGCGATCATCAGGTGGCGCCCGGCGCGGGCGCAGGCGTCGATCATGTCCTGGCAGTCGGACGAACGCGTCGCCATCGGCTTCTCGCACAGCACGTGCTTGCCGGCCGCCGCGGCGGCGAGCGTGGCGTCCCTGTGCAGCGCGTTGGGCGTGACGATGTAGACGGCCTGGATGGCGGGATCGGCGCCGATCCTGTCCCAATCGCCGTAGCCGTAGACCTTTTCGAGCGCGAGGCCGTACTGCCGGGCCACGAGCCCGGCCTTGTCGGGCGTGCCGGAGACGACCGCCACGAGCTTCGCGCGCCTCGACTGCGCGAAGGCCGGCAGGATCTCCTCCAGCGCCAGCCGCCCGAGCCCCAGCACCGCGAAGCCGACCCGTTCGGCGGGGGGCAGGGGTGCGGGTGGGGGCGGCGCCGGGCGTTCGGTCGCCGCCGTCCAGGCCGGAAACGCCACCCTGCCGTGCTCGACCGTCCCCGTATCGACAGGAGGTTCGGCGGCTCCGGCGGCGGACGCCGCGAGGGTCGCGCCGGCGGCCGCGGCGGCGAGTGTCAGCATCTGGCGTCGGTCGGGGTCGGGCATCGTCAGGCTCCGGTGCAGGTCGCGTCGCCCATGTAACGTGTGGGGTGGGAATCGCGGTCCGGGGGGAGGGCATCGCGTCGCAAGCCCGGGGCTCGGCCTGCGACGCCGCACGCGGCGGCTGCGCTTGCCAGCGACGTCCGGCACGGCTTATATCGACGTCACGGTGCCGCCGTCGGTCGCCCCGTCCGCGCCCATCGTCTAGCGGTCCAGGACGTCGCCCTTTCACGGCGAAAACAGGGGTTCGATTCCCCTTGGGCGCGCCAGCTCTACCGACGTCCCAGTCTCGATGACGATCCCGATGCCGGATGGCGCGCGCTCCGATCGTCGCGACCCTGCCGCGAGGGGATCAGCCACCGACGGGTCGGTGGCCCCGCGGTTCACGCATGATCAACCGGCCGAGACCGCGACGTTGCGCCCTTCGGATTTGGCGCGGTACAGCGCCTCGTCGGCCAGCCGCACCAGGAGCAGCGGATCGCTGTCGGCGTCGGGGACACGGGTCGAGGTGCCGATGCTCAGGCTGAGGAAGCCGAAGGGGCTGCGTGCATGGGGGATCTGCAGCGCCTCGATCGACGCTCTCAGCATCTCCGCGACCTTCAGTGAACCCGGCCCGTCCGTGTTGGGCAACAGGATGGCGAATTCCTCGCCACCGAAGCGGGTGACCACATCGGCGGGGCGGCGAAGGCAATCGCGGAGGCGCTGCCCGACCGCCCGGAGACAATCGTCGCCGGCGAGATGGCCGTGGGCGTCGTTGAATTGCTTGAAGAAGTCGACGTCCAGCATGAGCAGGGACAGCGGCCTCGCGTCGCGCATGGCGCGGCCCCATTCGGACTTCAGCGTCGCGTCGAAGTGGCGGCGATTGTAGGCGCCTGTGAGCCCGTCGACATGGGCGAGTGCCACGAGCCGAGAGTTGGCCTCCGCACTGCTCCTGTAGAGTTTCGTGATGTCGTGGAACAGAGACGTGAAGACGACGAGAGACGTGGTGAAACTTCCGCATTTGGAGAGATACCAGCCGAGCGCGTACCGGTTCAATCCGCAGACCGTGAGCCACACGTCGAAGCAGGCCGCGATCATCGCCACCGTCACCCACAGCTGCTCGGTCGTGCGGGCTTTCAGCCGCAGGCACAGCAGCAGGGCGACGCCGTTGAGGGCGAGCAGGAGGACCGGGACGCTCAACACCGAACCGGCGAAGAACGTCTGCCCATTCACGAGCAGTCCCGGGAGGTGATCGATGCCGACGGTGGTCAGGACCGTGACGGCGACGACCAGGCCGAGGATGGCGATGCTGAGCTTCAGGATCGATGGCGTGTGACGCCGGTGCCGGACGTTGATCGCGTACCAAGCGATCATCATCGCGAAGCCGCCGTGCCAGCAGCACCAGAGCCAGACCGAGCTCATCGGCTTGCCGATCAACGTTCCCGGCATGAACCCGTCTTTGAAGCTCAGGAGCAAAGGCACGAAGATGCAGGCCACGAAGAAGTAAGCTGCCCCGAGCCGTACCGCGTCGGCGCGCTTCTCGATCGACCCCTTGCTCAACAGAAGAGCCGCCAGGACGAAGTTGATCACCGCCATGCCGGTGCCGAAGGCCGTCATGAACCCCGGTATCGCCAGCATGGGCATGGCAGCGATGGGAGTACACAGGACGCCCGCCACGATCAGGACGAGGGCCAGACTGCCCGCGAGCGCCATCTGTCGCGATCCGGGCCGAGCGGAGCTGTCGAGTGTCGGGTCGGACAAGGCTTCGCCGATGCCCATGACGGAGCCGGTCTCTGGCCGGCCGGGATCCAGGCGTTCGACCCAGGCTGCCATGGACATGCGCGACTCCGGACTGTGCCGGCGTACCTTATGGACGACGTCTTAACTTAGTCATTCGATCAACAGGTCACGGCGCCGTCGGGGACGAGGATGGACCGGCGTGGATGGAGATCATCGGGCCGAACGCCCGTCTCGACTTCGCGGGACCGGTGTCGGCACGAGTGGCCGATCGATAGCGGGTGTGGGCCGCGATCTCCGGGCCGAGCCGAAGGACCTGTCCGGCACCGACTAGGTTTTAGGCGCCGTCGCGGTTCTGTCGCAGCGCCGTCCGCTCACGACGAGATCTCGGTGAGCTCCGGTCCTCTACTCCCATGTCGAGAACAGGGACGCGAACCGGAGCTCGAGGAGGCCTTCGAGGCGCTCGCGGCCGTCGTCGCGCCGTCGGACACCGATGTCGCCGTCGCGACCGAGACGTTCTGGGCAGCCCTTCACGGGCTCGCCGAGCTGGAGCGCTCGGGTCGGATCAGGCTCGGCGCGCGCGCCGAGCGGGTGGCGCTCGTCGCCCGCGGGATGCTCGTTCGTCGAGCCGCCCGCCGCCGACCGCGGCTGCGAACGTCACACTCCCGCCACCAGCGAGTCGATCCGCAGCGGCAGGTCGCGCAGGCGCTGGCCCGTCGCGTGGAAGACCGCGTTGGCGATGGCCGCCGAGGTGCCCACGATGCCGATCTCGCCGATGCCCTTGATGCCGAGCGGGTTCACCAGGCTGTCCTCCTCGGGCACCATGATGACCTCGACGTCGACCACGTCGGCGTTCACCGGCATGAGATAATCGGCGAGGTTGGTGTTGACGTAGCGCGCCGCGCCGGCGTCGATCTCGGTCTCCTCGTGCAGCGCCGAGCCGATGCCCCAGATCATGCCGCCCATGTATTGGCTGTGGGCCGTGCGGGTGTTCATGATGCGCCCGGACGCGAAGGCCCCCACGATCCGCGGCACGCGGATCTCGCGGGTGCGGGCGTGGACCCGGACCTCGACGAACTGCGCCCCGAAGGCGAACTGGATGCGATCCTGCAGCCTCGCCCCGCCCATCGGCTGGGCGGCCCCCCGATAGAGCATCTGCAGGGCACCCTTCGGGGCGCCGTGCGGCACCCATTCGGCATATTCCTGCACGGATCCCATCCCGCGCTCCTTCAGGGCGGCGACGAGGTCGGCCGGCGCGGCCGCGCCCTCGGAAAGCTTCGACCGGATGGCGTCGCAGGCCTGTGCGATCACCGAGCACACGCTCGCGGTCGAGATCGAGCCGCCCGCCACCGGCGCGGGCGGCAGGTCCGTGTCGCCGAGCAGCACCGACACCCGCTCGACCGGCAGGCCCAGCCGTTCCGCCGCGGTCTGCGCCGCCACCGTGTAGAGGCCGTTGCCGATCTCGTGGCCGGCCGTCTCGACCCGCGCGGTGCCGTCCGGGAACAGGCTCACGCGGGCCGAGGCCGCCGCCATGGACGTCGGGTAGGCCGAGGTGGCGCAGCCCCAGCCGACCAGCCAGTCGCCGTCGCGCATCGAGCCGGGCCGCGCGTCCCGCTTCGCCCAGCCGAAGGCCTCCGCGGCCTGGTCGAAGCACGGCATGAGGGTCCGGCTGGTGTAGGGCAGCCCCTTGATGGGCTCGTGCATTGTGTCGTTGACCCGCCGCAGCTCGATCGGGTCCATGGCGAGCGCCACGGCCAGCTCGTCCATGGCGCTCTCGAGCGCGAAGAAGTAGGGCGTCTCGGCGGGCGCCCGCATGAAGCCCGGCGTCGACCGGTCGGCCCGTACGATCGTGACGTTGCTGGCGATGTTGGGGCAGGCGTACATGCGGGTCGAGGCGTCGGTGCCCGCCACCGCGTAGGGGTCCGGCCGGGACGTCACCTCGAAACCGTCGTGGCCCAGCGCCTGGAGCCGGCCGTCGCGCGAGGCGCCGAGCCTCACCCTGTGCTTCGTCTCGGCCCGGTATGTGGCGACCGTGAATCCCTGTTCGCGCGTCGGCACGAGCTTCACGGGCCGCCCGAGCCTGCGGGCCGCGATGGCCACGATGGCGGTCCGTTGCGTGAGCGAACCCTTCGAGCCGAAGGCGCCGCCCACGAAGGGGCTGATCACCCGCACCTGGCTCGGCTCGATGCCGAGCTGGGCGGCGAGGCCGTTCTTGATGCCGTAGACGTTCTGGCTCGGCTCGTGGACCGTCAGCTGCGCGCCGCTCCAGGAGCACTGGGTGGCGAAGAGCTCGATCGGGTTGTGGTGCTGGGCCGGGGTCGAATAGGCGACGTCGACCGTGACGGGAGCCGCCGCATAGGCGGAGGCGAAGTCGCCGACCTTCGGGTCGTCGTGCTTCTTGTTCTGCGTCGACAGTTCCTGGTCGAGCGCGCCGGGCGAGGCGAAACTCGCGGAGGGACGGTCGACCTCGTAGTCGACCACGATACGTTGGGCGGCGTCGCGGGCGACTTCGTAGCTGTTGGCCAGCACCACCGCGATCGTCTGGCCGCCGTAGGCGATCTCGGGCGAGCCGAGCGGCACGACACTGTTCGAGGCCGGACCGCCGTCGGTGAAGAACTTCACGGGTCGTATGGCGTCGCCGATGGTCTCGTGCGTGAGGATGTCGAGCACGCCCGGCAGGGCGCGGGCCTCCCTGAGGTCGAAGGCCTTCACGCGCCCCTTGGCGATGGCGCTGCTCACGAGGAACGCATAGGCGACGTCCGGCAGGGCGACGTCCGACGCGTAGAGGGCGCGGCCCGTCACCTTGGCGCGGGCGTCGTAGCGCGGCACGGGCTGGCCCATGTTGGCCTTGGGGGCGGGGGCCGCCGAGAGGGTCGAGAAGACTGCGTCCACGGTGGTCAACCCTCCAGCTCTGCGGCTTGCAGCAGGGCGCGCACGACGGTTTTCTCGCCCAGCGCGACCTTGTAGGCGTTGTGCTCGCGCGGCTTCGACCCCGCGAAGGCGATCCGGGCCGCATCGGCCGCACTCGCCTCGGTGATCGGCTTGCCGGCCAGCGCGGCCTCGGCCTCGCGGGCCCGCCACGGCGTCGAGGCGACGCCGCCGAGCGCGATCCGGGCCTGCCTGACCACGCCGCCCTCGAGTTCGAGCGCCACGGCCGCCGACGCGAGTGCGAACGCGTAGGACTGGCGGTCGCGGACCTTCACGTAGACCGACCGCCGCGTCCAGGGTCCCGCCGGGACCGACAGGCCGGTGATGACGTCGCCCGGCGCCAGGCTGGTCTCGACATGGGGGGTCGACCCGGGCGGCCGGTGCAGGGCCGCGATCGGGATGGTGCGGGGCCCCGCGGCGCCGGCGATGTCCACCGTGGCGTCGAGCGCCATCAGCGCCTGGGCGAAGTCGCCGGGGTAGGTGGCGATGCAGGCCTCGCTGGCCCCCAGCACGGCGTGCTGCCGGTTGACGCCGTCGAGCGCCGCGCATCCCGATCCGGGGCTGCGCTTGTTGCAGGCCGACCAGGACGTGTCGCGGAAGTAGTTGCAGCGCGTGCGCTGCAGCACGTTGCCGCCGAGCGTCGCCATGTTGCGCAATTGCGCGCTGGCGGCGAGCGTCAGGCTCTGGGCCAGGACGGGGTAGAGCCGCACGATCTCGGGATGGTCGGCCGCGGCCGACATCTTCACCAGGGCGCCGAGCTTCAGGCCCGCGTCGGTGACCGCGATGGTCCCGTGCCGGGCATCGAGCGCCGTGACGTCGGTGACGCGTGCCGGCTGCATCACGTCGAGCTTCATGAGGTCGAGCAGCGTGGTGCCGCCGGCGATGAATTCGGCCGGCATGCGGCCCTGGACGGGAGGGGCACCTTTCGACGCCGCGAGGGCGCGGGCGGCGCCTTCGGCGGAGGTGGCGCGGTCGTAGAGGAAGGGGCGCATCGGCTCAGCCCTGCATCTGGGTCTTCGCCTGGCGCACGGCCGCGACGATGTTGGGGTAGGCGGCGCAGCGGCACAGGTTGCCGCTCATGTATTCGCGGATGGCGTCGTCGTGGTCCGCGTGACCCTCCTTGACGCAGCCGATCGCCGACATGATCTGGCCCGGCGTGCAATAGCCGCACTGGAACGCGTCGTGGTCGACGAAGGCCTGCTGCATGGGGTGGAGCGGGCCGTCGGCGCGGGCGAGACCCTCGATGGTGGTGACCTCCCGGCCCTGTGCGGCGATGGCGAGCGTCAGGCACGCCAGGGTGCGCCGGCCGTCGACATGCACCGTGCAGGCGCCGCACTGGCCGTGGTCGCAGCCCTTCTTGGAGCCGGTGAGCCCGACGTGGTCGCGCAGGGCGTCGAGCAGCGTCGTCCTGACGTCGAGCGCCACGCGGTGCAACTCGCCGTTGATGGAGAGCTTCATGTCGATCGGGGCCTGCGGGTCGGGAGGCGACAGGGCCTCGGCCGCGGCCTGCCCCGTCGTCGCCACTCCCACCAGGGGAAAGGCCGCCGTCGAGGCCGTGGCCCCGAGGAACCGCCGCCGGCTGACGGATTCCGGGCGGTCGTCGTCACTGTGGTCCGTCATGGCTGCCTCCGCAGGGTGCCTCGACATATCGGAGCGGACCAAGGCCCGCGGCGGGTCGGCGCATATCGCCTTCCGCTTCCCGCAGCCTAGCCCTCTTTAGAGCGTTTCCAAGGCGGCCTCGCCGGTCACGATGTCGCCATGCCGGAGAGGCGCCTCGAACGGTGTCGCATCCCCCCACCGTCGGTCCGATCAGATCCGTCTCGACTGACCGGACCCGGCCGGCCCGTTCGCAGGGACGCCCGCGCCCGTGGCCGACGACGAGGCGGGGTGAAGGGCGCGCGTTTCCGGTCCGTCGGACACGGACGGCTCAGCGCTGGCCCGGTCCACAGGCCGTCGAGGCGCAGGACCGCGACGGAGGACCTTGACCCGGAACGAGAGTCCGGGGAGGCCAGAACGAACGCGGCCTCCCCGTCTCTCCGCTGCAGGAGGTTCGCAGCGGACGGGAACACCATCGAATGTGACGGTTGACGGCAGGTTGACGACCGCCGACCCGTACCTCCGCGGCTACGACCCTACGCCGCTCAGGCTCGATCTCGATCGTGCGGCATCTCTGTGGCGCGGATCGGGGCGCGGGACGGCGTCGAGCAGCGCCCGCGTGTAGGGATCGCGCGGGGTCTCGAACACCTCGCGGCGGCTGCCGCTCTCGACGATCCGACCGGCGCGCATCACGGCGACGCGGTGGCTCATCCGCTCCACGACCGCCATGTCGTGGCTGATGAACAGATAGGCGAGGCCCAGCGTCTCCTGCAGTTCCAGCAGGAGGTCGAGCACCCGCGCCCGCACCGTGGCGTCGAGCGCCGACACGCTCTCGTCGGCGACGATCACCCTGGGTTCGAGGGCCAGGGCTCTGGCGATGCACAAGCGCTGGCGCTGCCCGCCTGAGAATTCGTGGGGGTAGCGCGATGCGTGTTCGGGCGGCAGGTGAACGCGGCGCAACAGCTCCGCCACCCGGTCGCGGCGTTCGGCGGGGCGGCCGAGGCCATGGATGGCGAGCGGCTCCGCGATCGCGTCGCCCACCGCCATCCGGGGGTCGAGCGATGCGTAAGGGTCCTGGAAGATCATCTGGGCGCGCCTCCGCACCGCTTTCATGTCGCGCGCCGACAGGCCCGCGATGGGCGTTCCATCGACAGCGACGTGGCCCGTGAACGGCACGAGGCCGAGCACGGCTTTGCCGGTGGTCGACTTGCCGGAGCCGCTCTCGCCCACCAGCCCCAGCGTCTCGCCGGGTGCGAGATCGAAACACACGCCCGTCACGGCCGGCGCGGGCGTCCCCCGGGTCAACCAGCCGCCCCGTCCGTAGGTGACGGACAGGTCATGCACCAGCAGAGCGGGCACCGCCTCGGCGGCTCCCGGAGGCGGGACGCCCGCCGCGGCGACCGGGGTGACGCGGGGCGGCCCGGCGGTGCCCCGGAAGGCGCCGAGCCGGGGCACAGCGGCCAGCAGCTCGCGGGTGACGGACTCGCGCGGGCGCTCGAAGATGTCGAGCACCGGCCCCTGCTCGACGATGCGGCCGGCCCGCATCACCGCCACGCGGTCGGCCATCTCGGCCACCACGCCCATATCATGGGTGATGAGCAGGATCGAGGTCGCGACCTCGCGCTTCAGGTCGCGCATCAGACGCAGGATCTCGGCCTGGACGGTGACGTCGAGGGCGGTCGTGGGCTCGTCGGCGATCAGGACCTTGGGGCGGCCCGCCAGCGCCATGGCGATCATCACGCGCTGGCGCATGCCGCCGGAGAGCTCGTGCGGGTATTGGTCGAGACGCCGGCCAGGGTCGGAGATGCGCACCGCGTCGAGCGCATGCCGGGCGCGGGCCCGCGCGTCGCCGTCGTGGCGCCCAGGGGCACGGAGCGCCTCGACGAGTTGTCCCCCCACGGTCATCACAGGGTTGAGCGAGGTCATCGGCTCCTGGAACACCATCGCGATGTCACCGCCGCGCAGCGGACGGAACGCGCGCTCCGACAAGCCGGAGAGTTCCCGCCCGTCGAGCCGGATGCTGCCTTTCGCCACGCGGAGCGACGCTGCGGGCAGGAGACGCATGAGGGCGAGTGCGGTCAGCGACTTGCCCGAGCCGGATTCGCCCGCGAGGCACAGCGTCTCGTCCCGCTCCAGCGTGAAGCCGACGCCGTCGAGCACGCGCGTCAGCCCCGTCGGCGTGCGGGCGTCGATCGTCAGGTCCTCGACGGCGAGCAGCGGAGGAGACGCCCCCGTCACGACAGGACGATGCGGGGGAAGTAGAACGAGACGACCCAGTTCGGCTGGTCGACGATCTCGCTGATGCGGAGGTCGCCGCAGACCGAGCACAGCATGTAGGCGTCGACCGGCGCGAAGCCGTGCTCGGCGGCGAGCAGGTCGATCATGCGCGAGATGCTCTCGCGCGCGGCCGTCATGATGTCGGGACCGATCCCGGTGGTGGCCTCGTAGCCGGCGCCGTCGAGGTGTCGCGTCACCGGGCCGTCCGTGGTGAAGCGCGGGCTTTTCAGGTCGACACCCTTCACGAGGTCGAGCGTCAGCTCGACGTCCATGCGGCTCTCGATGGCGGTGCCGCAGACCTCGCCGTCGCCTTGCGCCGCGTGGGTGTCGCCGATCGAGAACAGGGCGCCCGGCACTTCGACCGGAAGGTACAGCACCGTGCCGGCGGCGAGGTCGCGGATGTCGAGGTTGCCCCCGACGCGGCGGGGCGGCACGACCGAATGGTGGCCGGGCTCGGCGGGCGCCACGCCCACGGTGCCGGCGAAGGGCTTCAGCGGCACGCGCGCCTTCGCGCCGTAGAGGGCCGGCGCCATCGTGGCGGGGTCGTAGGTCCAAGCGTAGAGCGCAGGGTCGGGGAACTGGTCGGCGAGGAGGCCGAAGCCGGGGATGTTGGCGGTCCACCCCGTGCCGGACGGGACGAAGCGGCGGAACGTCACCTTCAGGGCATCGCCCGGCTGCGCACCCTCGACGTAGACCGGGCCGGTGACGGGGTTGATGCGGGCGAAGTCGAGCCCGGCGAGGTCGGCGGCGGTCGAGCCCGGCCCGAGCTGGCCGCCGGACGCATCGAGGCATTCGAAGTGGATCGTCGCGCCCGGCGCGGCGCGCAACACGGGCTCGAAGTCGCGGCTCCAGCCGGCATGATGCCGGGCGCGGTGGATCGTGTGCTGGCAGGAGACGCACATGGGCGGGTTCCTCTCGAGGGTCCGAGCAGCGGGCCGGCGACCCGCTCCTCCGATGGGCGAACTCAGCCCTTGATGAAGATTGACGGGTAGTCGATCACCTCGGTGGGATCGATGTAGATCTCGTCCGGCCCGCCCATCCGCTTCGACTTCGCCACCACGCGGCGCTCGTTGAAGACCGGCACCCAGGGCGCGCTCTTCTGCATGATCTCCGTGAAGATCCCGCGCCATGTCGCGTATCGCGCGTCTTTCTGGGCCGGCTCCGACATCGCATCGGCCGACGCGGCCTGGGCTTCGTAGGTCTTGTCGCAGAGCCAGGTCCAGTTCCAGCCGCCCTGGGTGGCGCCACCGCAGCCGAGGATCGGCCCGTAGAAGTCGGACGGGTCGGGGAAGTCGGCGATCCAGCCCATGCCGCCCGACCAGATCAGCGGCGACGACGCCTTTGTCCCGCCGGCCTCGATCACCTGGGCCTGAGCCTCAGACTTGATGTCGGCCTTGATGCCGACCGCCGCGAGGTCCTGCTGGATCGCTTGGGCGATGCGGGGGTTGGGGTCGGCATTCATGGCGTAGAGCGTGGTCGAGAACCCGTCCGGCACGCCGGCCTCCTTGAGCAGCGCCTTGGCCTTGGCGATGTCGTAGGGATACCCCGCGTAGTCCTTGTCGTAGCCCGGCATCAGGGGCGGCAGCACCTGAGTGGCGGGCGTGGCGCGGCCGTTGATGATGCGGATGATGCGTTCCTTGTTGATCGCCATGTTCAATGCCTGGCGCACGCGCACATCGTCGAAGGGTTTCAACGTCGTATTGATGGTGATGTAGCTCGTCTCGAGCTGGCCGCGGTCGACGATCATTCCCGCCATGGCGGCGTCGTTCTTCATCTTCAGGTATTCGGCCGGAGGGATGCCGTCTCCGGCGATATCGATCTCGCCCTTCTGCAGGCGCAGGATGTTGACCAGCGGCTCCTGACCGATCTCCACCGTGAAGCCGTCGAGGTTCGGCCGACTCTTGAAATAGTCGGGGTTGCGGACGAACGTGAGTTTCTGGCCGATCGTCCAGTCCTTCAGCTCGAAGGCGCCCGACCCGACTGGATGTTTGCCGAAGTCGCCGTTGGCGGCGTCCACGGCCTCTTTCGGCACCACGGAGGCGAAGTCGAGGGCCAGCACATTCAGAAAGGTCGCGTCGGGCTGGCTCAGATGGAAACGGATCGTGTGATCATCCACCGCCTCGATGCCCGACATCGTCTGCGCGGAGCCGTCGGTCATCTTGTCGGCGCCGACGATGGAGTGAAAGAAGCCGGCACCGGGCCCCTGGGTCTTCGGGTTGGCGGCCCGCTCTATGGAATACTTGACGTCGCCCGCCACGATCTCGCGGCCGTTGGTGAACTTCACCCCCGGATGGATCTTGAAGGTGTAGATGGTCCCGTCCGCCGACACGTCGGAACTGTCGGCCAGCGAAGGCATCAGCTCCGACGTGCCAGGCTTGTAGTCCATGAGACGCGAGAACAGGGAGTTGATCATCGACCAGTTCTGCCAGTCGTAGCCGATGGCCGGGTCGAGGGTGGCGATGTCGTCCTTGTAGATGACGACGATCGTGCCGCCCTGGTTCGGCTGCTCGGCCTGCGCCGGAGCCCTGGCGAGGAACGCCAGGGCGAGGGCCGTCACGGCCGTGGTGGTGCGGAGGCGATGCATCATGGGTCGGGTCTCCTCTTCGAAACTTCAGCGGGCGCGGATGCGCGGGTCGAGCAGGGGGGCGGCGAGGTCGGCGAGCAGGTTGCCCAGGACGACGGCGAGGGCCGACACCAGCGTCACCCCCATGATGATCGGCACGTCGACCTGCTGGATCGCCTGGAAGGCGAGCTGGCCGATCCCCGGCCAACCGTAGACGGCCTCCACCACCACGACCCCGCCCATGAACTGGCCGACGTCGATCCCGATCATGGCGACGATGGGCAGGAGGGCGTTAGGCAGGGCGTGACGGAGGATCACGCGGCGGGCCGTGAGACCCTTCGCCCGGGCGGTGCGGACATAGTCGCGGTCGAGCACGTCGACCATGGCGGAGCGCACCATGCGGGCGTACCAGCCCGCCCCGAGCAGCCCGAGCGTGAGTGCGGGGAGGACGACGTTGGACGGCGAGCCGTAACCGCTCATCGGGAACCATCCGAGGGTCGCGGCGAAGACGTAGAGCAGCAGCAGCGCGACGATGAACTGCGGGGCCGACACGCCGACGAAGCTCAGCGTCATTACGGCCCGGTCGATCACCCGGTCGCGCTTGACCGCCGCCAGGACGCCGAGCGTCAGCCCGATCGCGACCTCGACGGCGATGCCGCACACCATCAGCACCAGCGTCGCGGGCAGTCGCGCCGCGATCAGCCTGCCGACGTCGGTGCGCTGGATGTAGGAGCGCCCGAGGTCGCCGTGGGCGAGGCCGGCGAGGTAGCGCCAGAATTGCGCGACGAGCGGCAGGTCCAGCCCGAGCTGGTGGCGCACGGCGGCGATGCTGGCAGCGGTCGCGCTGCGGCCCGCGATCATGGCGGCGGGGTCGGCCGGCAGGGCGTAGAGCAGCAGAAAGGTGACGGCCGCGACGCCGAGCAGGATCAGGGCCGCGCCGGCGAGGCGCTTGAACAGCGTGAACGCCATCAGCCGCGGCCCCGCTGCATCGGGTCGAGCAGGTCCCGCAACGCGTCGCCGACGAGGTTGAACGACAGGGCCGTGATCAGGATGACGGCGCCCGGGAAGAAGACCAGCCAGGGCGCCGACTGGAAGTAGCTCTGCGATTCGAAGATGATGTTGCCCCAGGACGGCATCGGCGGCTGCACGCCGACGCCGAGGAAGCTCAGCGTCGCCTCGAGCAGCACGGTCGTGGCGATGCCGAGCGTGCCCCAGACGATCGCGGTCGGCAGGAGGTGGGGTAGGATGTGGCGGCCGAGGATGCGCGCCGTCCCGGCCCCGAGCGATCGCTCTGCCAGGATGAAGTCGCGCTCGGCGAGCCCCCGCGTCTCGGTGTAGACGATCCGGGCCACCTGCACCCAGTTCACGAGCGCGATGACGAGGGCCACGATCCACAGGCTCGGGTGCAGGACCGCCGCCAGCACGATGGCGAGCAAGAGGGCCGGGAAGGCCATCATGAGGTCGGTGAAGCGCATCAGCGCCCCCCCGACCATCCCGCCCCAGTAGCCCGCGGCCGTGCCGACCGCCATGCCGATCGCCACCGCGACGCCGTTGGCGACGAGGCCGATCACCAGCGAGGTCCGTGCGCCGAACAGCAGCCTCGACAGGAGGTCGCGCCCGAGCGTGTCGGTGCCGAGCCAGTGCAGGGCGTCGGGCGGCAGCGGCGCGCCGTCCGGCGACAGGCCGTCGAAGGGCTGATCGTCCGGCGAGAAGGTCGCGATCCAGGGCGCCGCGATGGCGCAGACCACGACCACGCCGATGACGAGCAGCGCCAGGAAAGTGCTGGGTCGGCGCAGCATCGCCACGATGGCGGCGCTCATCCGGCCTCCGGGAGCACGTCTCGCCCCGCCGCGATCTCGGCCGCCACCTGCTCCAGGGCGAGCCGTCGCCGCATCGCTTCGCGCTGCAGGCTGCGATAGGCGTCGGCCTCGTCGAGCCCGTCACGGCGCGCGAGGACCTCGACGGCGAAATGGACCAGCGGTCGCATCCGAAGCCGTTCGTCGAGCGACGCGACACGCTCCAGAAGCGCCGATCGCTCGGCGTGGAGGCGGGTGGCCGCCACCAGCGCCGGATAGACGGTGGCGGCCAGCACGGGCTTGGCGATGAGGGCGAGGGCGCCGTGATCGAGCGCCCAGGCGATCCGGCCGGGAGCCTCGGACGCCAGCAGCGCCACGAGCGGCACGGGAGCGGGCTCCCCGGCACGCCAGGGCAGCAGGCCGTCCCAGCCACCGTCTGCGTCGACCAGCACGAGATCGGCCGGCGTCTCGGCGAGGTCGAGCGGCGACCATCGAAGCCGGACGTCGAACCCCAGCACGGCGAGCCGACGCACCAGACGTTCAGCGTCCGCGTCGGCGTCGTGCAGGATGATGGCCCGCTGGCCCGCGAAGGATGGGGTGCGGGTCACGAGACGATCCTCAAGCGGGGCCGGGTCACGGCATCGGCGGCGCGGCGGTGTCGGAGCGCGAGATAGGGATCGGCCACGATCGCGGGACGCGACGCCACGAGCGTGAAGCCGTCGCCCGCGATGCGGCCGAGATGGAACGGCAGCGCGGCATGGTGCGTGGCCGGGTCGATCCGCAGCGGCCCGAGCGGGGTCGTCACCGCCGCGCTTCCGAGCCAGGCCCTCACCACGACGGGATCGTCCGTGCCGCAGCCCGCCACGGCCGCGACGCAGAGCCGGACGGCCGCGTAAGCGCTGGCGAAGAAGCTCGACACGCGGCGCCCCGCGCCGAAGCGCGCCGCGACTGAAGCCTTGAAGGCCCGGTTCTCGGGCGTGTCGAGCGAATCGAAATAGGACGCGACCGCGAGCTGGCCGTCCGCGACACCGAGGCCGATCTCGCCGAGCTCGCATTCGGTCAGGTCGCAGCTGACGACGGGGCAGCGCTCCGGCCGGAAGGCGGAGTCCCGTGCCGCGAGGTCGCGCATGGCGCGCAGGAGAGCATGACTCGCCGGGCCGATGAGGTTGTTGAGGATGAAATCCGGGCGGCGCACCTCGATCTCGTCGATCAGGCGGGCGACGTCGGTCTCGGCGACCGGCAGGCAGCGCTCGCCGATCACCGTGCCGCCGGCGTCGGCGATCAGCTCGCGGGCGAGCCGGTTCATCTCCCATCCCCAGATGTAATTGGCGCCGAGGAGGAAGGCGCGGCGGCCGAAACGCGGGACGATGTGCTCGAACAACGGCAGGAGGTGCTGGTTCGGGCAGGCGCCGAGGTAGACGACGTTGTCCGAGGCCTCGAAACCCTCGTAGGGGCAGACGTACCAGAGCATCCCGTCGTGCTTCTCGACCAGGGGCAACACGTCCTTGCGGGCCTGCGACGTCACCGTGCCGATGACGTGACGGCAACCGCGCTCGCGGAGCATCTCGCCCGCAAGGTCGACGTAGCGGGTGCCAGCGCAGGCGGGGTCGCCCAGCACGGTCTCGACAGGGACCGAGAGCTGCCCCTCGGCGGCGAGGTGGGCGAGCGCCAGTTCCGCACCATCGCGGCAGTCCCGCCCGAGGGCCCCGTAGGGACCGTCCGTCGAGAACAGGATGCCGAGGCGGAGCTGATCCAATACGAATTCCCGGCGGACTGCTCTGACGAAAAAGCCCCACGATGCGACCCGAGGACTCGGAACGCATCGTGGGGCGCGATTGCCCATTCGATCCTTGAGCCGGTCGGCATTCAGGGATCTACTCTCGAAGCACCCCAATGGACGCCGTGTTCCCGCGGCGGTCAACGCCCTTTTTTGTGCGATACGAGCGCCGTCCTGGCGCGGAAGCGGGCACATGCTCGGCCGCCGCCGGCATGCGGGCGGCGTCGCGTGATATGACTTCGCCTCGCTGGCGTTCTCGGCGGAGCCGCCGTTTGTCACATCGAGCTTGTTCACCACCGGCGCCGGGGACCCGGCTTTGATTCTGTCCATCGCGTCATGCAACGCGTGCAGGTACTGCGCCTGACCTCGACGTCTTTCCATTCGGACTCGCGGCCGAAGGCCGTTGAGACGTGAAACCACCTGCCGACGGACCTGCCCATGGCTGCCGCCCCCATCTAGTTGGCTGGGTTGACTAGTTGGCTGTGTTGACGACGCTGTCTGCCGGTCTATCCTCATCGGCGTGCACCCGAGTCGCTCCTTGCGCTCGACGGTGACAGTGAAGATGCCGCACTGTCAGCATTTCAGACAGTGGCACTTGCGGCTCGTGCGGGAGCGGGTCCGGCGCTGATCAGGGCGCCCCCGTCGGCCGGTAGCGTGTACCGAGCGAGTACCGACTTCCGACGTAGGTCAGCTGGTTGACGGTGGCTACCTTGACGCCACTCCATGTGCGCCTTCGCAGCAGCAGGCATGCAGCTCCAACCGGCACCTGGAGGATGTCGGCTGCCTTGCGGTCGGCGGGGATGGCAGAGATCACGTGTTCGAGTTCCGTCACGGGCGTGACCTGCGTCAGGTAGTCGAATGTCGTACGCACGGTGAAATCCTGGACACCATAGTCCGGGATCAGTTCCGGATTGACGAATCGCTCCTCAAGCTGGACCGGCACGTCATTTTCGAAGTGAACGACGACAGAGTGAAACACCTTGCGGCGGCCAGCGAGTTCGAATTCCTGAGCGAGCTCAAATGAGGCGAGGACGCTTTCCAGCGTGAGCATTTTTGATGTGTGACGATTACACCGCCCCTCGATCTCCGAAGCGATGTTGTTGATTTTCAGGAGGTCGGATCTGAGCTCAGGTTGCCTAACGAACGTGCCGACGCCCTGTAGTCGTTTGAGGAAACCCGCCGCGGTCAACTCTCGCAAGGCCCGGTGGACGGTCATCCGGGACACGCCCATGGACGCCACGAACTCATGCTCTGAAGGCAGCTTGTGGTTCGGTGGCCAAGTGCCCTGAGAGATGTTCTGCAGAATAAGGCCCTTCACCTTCTCGTAAAGGGGAAGGGCATCATCTGACAGGTTCATGGGAGAAGGTCCCTGAGACGTTGACGTAACGATGTCCGTCCCAGCCATACACCTTCGTGCGGTTTACACCTTCGTGCGGTTTGGATTCTGGGCGGATCAACAAGGACCGCCTCGGTCCGTTCTGACGCTCGCCCGGACCTTCGCATATCGCTCCGATCTCCGACACCCCCTCGTGGTTTCGGCGTCTCGCGCTCATGGCGCGACATCCTCGTTTGACCCGCGTCTTCGAGGCGATCGCCGCCGCCGGCGAAGCCCGTCAGCTGAACGGGCTGTTTCAGCATCGCCCTGGAGATTTCCAAAGCGGTTTGATCGGCTGGACACGACACACTTCGGCAACAAGGTCTCCGCAGTTTGGTGGTTCGGATGGCACGTGACTTGAGGGCGCCGACGCGTCGCTTGCACAGTGAACGGTTTCGACACGGTATTGAGTTTCCCTGCTCCGGCTGTGCAGATCGTCTCCACCACGGATCGACCTGTGCCGTAACCATGTGTTGGAGGGCTGCCCAACGAGCGCCCGCCTCGCGACCCGGGTGTCGAACGCATCAGGGGAATCCTTCCGATGCCGGCTCGGTTGGCTGATCGTGTCCCGGGTTGGGACGACACGGAAGCATTCCACAGATCCTGCGAGCGGTAGCGTCATCACCGGCGTTCTCGCTCCGGTGGTGACGCCCTCTGTGCCTTTGGATGGAATCACCGCGTCGCGAGCTTCGAACGGCGAGAGCCCGCCGCACCCCGTGACGCGGAGTTGGTCAGCCCTTTCGACCCAGGATGTTCTCGCGGAGTTCCGAAACCGCGTTCTCGTGTGCGCTGAAGCCCTCGTAGTTGGCCAGCCTGCGGGCATGCACCGCGAGTTCCGGATAGGCGGAGGACGTCACGTAGCCGATCGAGGACCGCTTGAGGAAGTCCGTCACCGAGAGCGGCCCATACGTCCGGGCCCAACGGCTCGTCGGCAGCACGGCGTTCGGCCCGAGCACGAAGTTGCCGATGGTGATCGGGGTGTACGGACCCATGAGGATCTCTGCGGCCTCCGTGATGGAGCCGAGGTGCCGGAAGGGCTCGGTGGACAGGATCTCGAGGTGCTCGGGGGCATACTCGTTGATGAAATCGTAGCTGTCCTGGAGCGACCGGGTAAGCACCACTCCGCCTCGTTGACCGGAGAGCACGGTCCGCGAGAACTCAACCCGGTGTGGCGCCATCCTGGTCCAGTAGTCCGGGAGCGCCGCGAGGGCCGCTTCCGCGACTTCGCGGCTGTGGGTGACGAGGTAGGCCGACGAGTCGGGGCCGTGCTCGGCTTCGATCAGGACGTCCAGGGCCGCGAGGCGCCCGTCGACCGTCTCGTCCGCGAAGACGATCGCCTCGGACGGGCCGGCCGGCAGCCCCGTGTCGATCACGTCGGCGAGGAGCCGCTTGGCGGCGACGACCCACGGGCTTCCAGGTCCGATGATCTTGAGCTTCGGCTTCACCGTCTCGGTGCCATACGCGGCCGCAGCAACGGCCTGGGCCCCACCACACTTGAACACGGTTGACACGCCTGCGACGCGGGCCGCGACCAGCGTGGCGGCGTCGACGCTCCCGTCGGCGGTCGGCGGGGTGCAGATCGCGACGTCCGGGACACCCGCTACGACGGCCGGCACGCCGGTCATGATCGTGACGGACGGGAACGCGCCTTTGCCGCGGGGAACGTAGAGCGCGGCTGAGGAGAGCGGCGTCCAGCGGTCGCCCGCGAAGGCGCCCGGACGCATCTCCTTCAGCCACATCGGCTCGGGTTTCTGCTCCTCGTGGAAGGTGCGAACATTGCGAACGGCAAACTCGATCGACTCGATGACGGCCTGGTCGACCTTACCGAAGGCCTCGTCGAACTCGCGCTCGGTCGCCCTCAGGTTGTCGATCCTCACGTCGGACTTGTCGAATTCGCGGTTGAAGCGCACCAGCGCCTCGTCGCCCTCGTCCTTCACGGCCTGGATGATCGGCTTGGCGCGCTCCATAAAAGTGCCAAGGTCGGTTTCCGAGCGCTTCAACAGGGCGGCCCGCTGCTGCGGGTCGAGGTGGGCGAGTTCGTACAGGCTGCAGCTGTCAGACATGCTGTTCTCTTTGCTGAAAGTGACGGGGCGCCGTCGGATCGCCGGGACCTGTGACCGTCGACCGCTCAGGCGTATGCGTCAGCGCGGACCGAGCCTTCGCGGATGGCCATGACGACCTCCCGCTGAAGGTCGATGAATTCTGTAGTCGCGATCATGTCCTGGTGCCGCGGCCGCGCGAGGCCGACGTGGAACGTCTGCCGTATGCGGCCCGGCCCTGTGCTCATGGCCACGATCCTGTCGGACAGGTAGACGGCCTCCTCGACGTCGTGGGTCACAAAAAGCACCGTGAGCTTGTGCTCCTCCCAGATCCGGGTCAGGAGTTCCTGCATCTGGTGCCGTGTCAGGGCGTCGAGTGCCCCGAAGGGCTCGTCCATCAGCAGCATCTTCGGCCGGTAGGAGAGGGCCCGCGCGATCGCCACGCGCTGTTTCATCCCGCCCGAGAGCTGTGACGGATAAGCGTCGGCGAAGCGCTCCAGCTTGACGAGTTCGATGTGCTTTCGCGCGACCGAGCGACACTCCGACCTCGTCATGCCCGCGGCCTTGAGGGCGAACTCGACGTTCTCCTGCGCGGTCAGCCAGGGAAGAAGCGTATAGGACTGGAACACGACGCCCCGGTCCAGACCCGGCCCATGGATCGGGACGCCGTCGGACAGCAGGCAACCTTCGTCGAAGTCTAGCAGCCCCGCCACGATCGACAGGAGGGTGCTCTTGCCGCATCCGGAGATCCCAACGAGCGATACGAACTCGTTGTCGGCGAGGTCGAGGTTGATATCCTGAAGAGCCTGCACGTGGCCTCGCTTAGTGCGGAACCACTTGTTCAGGCCGAAGATGCGAAGCTTGGGCTCGTTCATCTCAATGCCTCGAAGCGTAGCGGAAGATCACGCGCTCCAGGGCCTTCATCGCTTGATCGGTAGCCAAGCCTAGCAAGCCGAGGAACAGGATGTATCCGATGATGGTCTGCGTTTGGAAGTACCTCTGGGAGACGGTGATCCGGTAGCCAAGGCCGGAGGTGGCCGCCACGAGCTCCGCCAGCACGAGCCAGGTCCAGGCCCATCCGATGCTGATCCGCAGCGTATCCCAGATCCCCGGGAGCGACGAGGGAAGCACGATACGGGTGAGGATCTTGCCTTCGGAGAGCCCGAGGGTGCGCCCGAGCCCGACGAAGTCGGGGGGCACGCGCTTGACGTTGTCCATGATCATGAGGACCTGTTGGAAGAACGTCCCGATCCAGATGATCAGGAATTTCTGGCTGTCACTGGTGCCCGCCCACAGGATGGTGAGGGGGACGAAGGCCACCACCGGCATGTATCGGACGAAGTCGACGAGGGGTTCGATCGTCGCCTCCCAAATCTTGAAGCAACCGATCAGGATGCCGATTGGGATGGACATCATCGACGCGAGCGCGAAGCCGACGAGCATGCGATAGATGCTGATGCCTGCGTCGGTCCAGAGGGTGCCGTCGCTTCCCAGTTCCACCATGCGCCGCCACACGGCGGCCGGGGGCGGGAGGAAGATCGGCTTTACGATTCCGGTAACCGTCGCGATCCACCAGATCACGACCAGCGCGGCGAAGACCGCGATCGAGACGGCGAGATAGGCGGGCCGGCTGAGGTCCCCGCCGATCCGGAAGGCAGCGCGCCGCCGGCGCGTGCCCATGCCGGGAGCCGCCGCCTTGAATGGACCCGACGACGACACTACAGGCCCTGAGGTCGACATTGTCGGGCCTCAACTTACGGAGGGCTCTACTTGGCAGCGACGTCGACGAAGGCCGGGTCGATCACCTGCCCCGACGTCACGTCCTTGGTGACGAGTTTCGCCTGCTTGGCAGCCTTGAGTACGTCGACAAAAGTCTTAGACGTGAAATCGCCCGCAAACGCCTGCTGCGCCTCCTTGACCGAATAGTAGCGCACCCCGTCGAAGGCGGCGGTGAGGTCGTCGGGGGGCGAGCCTACGGCGTCAGCGATGATCTTGCGGTCCTCAGTGGTATGAGCCCTGTAGTCGTCGAGGGCGTCCTGCCACGCCCTGAGCATGGCGAGCACTTGTCCCGGCTTCGCCTTGGCGACGTCGTCGCGAACGTCGAGCACGTCGCTCACCAAGCCAGGATCCTCGCCGGCCGTGAAGAGCAGGTTGAGGTTCAGGTCCTGTTTCTTGGCGGCCGAGATGTAGGGCTCGTAGGTCACCGCGACCGGGACACGGTCGGCGATCAGGGCGCTCCCGGCGTCGGCGGCCGGCATCGGGACGGGTTTCACGTCGGCAATGGACAGGCCGTTCCTGTTGAGCGCGTAGTTGAGCAGGATGTCGCTGGTCGTGCCCTCCTCGAAGGCGACGCTCTTGCCCTTGAGGTCGGCGATGGTCTTGATGTCCTTGCCGGCGATGATCGCGTCGGCGGTGAGGCTGAAGTCGAGTAGCATGACCGACTTGATCGGTAGGCCCGCCGCGACCATCCCCATCGTGGTATGAGTGGCTATGTTGCCGGCGTCGATTTGGCCGCTGGCCAGAGCGGCGTTGATGTCCTTGTCCTCGGTGAAGTTCACGAGTTCGACGTCTGTCAGGCCCTCCTTGACGAAGAAGCCCTTCTTTGCGGCGACGTACCACATGCCGTAGCCGAGCCAGGGCTCCATCCCGAGCTTGAACTTGCCTGACTCGGGCTTGGTCGGGATAGCCTCCGCGGCGCGGGCCGAAACGCCCTGCGAGAGGCCGAGGAACGCAGACATCGCGAGCATTGCGGCGCAGCGGGCGAGAGTTTGGCGATGCGACATGCTTTCATCCTCGGTTTTGACTTGCCCACTCAGCGGCCGGCACATCAGCCCGACGTCGAGTCAGCAATCACATGTATATACAACTTTGCACATTTAAGACGTCTATTTGCGCCCGACAAGCAGATTAAGTAGTCATTCGTTGTTCGGACGTTGTGCTGCCAGCACGTTTTTCGCGGCAGTCGCTTGTCAGATGGAGGCGAGATATCCGCCGTCGACCGGTATGCACTGCCCCGTGATGTAGGCGGACGCATCCGAGGCGAGGAAGACGATCACTCCAGCGAGATCGCCTAAATCCCCGAAGCGTCTCAAAGGGATCTTGGCGAGCATGGAGGCGCGCCACGCCTCGTCCTCGTAGAACACCTCGGTCATGGCTGTCTGAAATAGCCGGGTGCGATGGCGTTGACGCGGATCTTCAAGGACGTCCACTCGGCGGCGAGAGCGCCCGTCATCCCCAACAGCCCACTCTTCGAGCTGCCGTAGGGCACGGCGCCCGGCACGCCGACCTCCGACGTCAGCGAGCAGAGGTTGATGATGGCGCCCGGCCGACCGGCCACGCTCATGTGGGCCGCCGCGGCCTGGGCGCAGAAGAACGCACCCTTGAGGTTCGTGTCGACGATCCGGTCCCAGAGAGCCTCGTCCACGTCGAGGGACGGGCGCAGCTCTTCGACGCCAGCGTTGTTCACGAGGATGTCGAGTCGCCCGAATCGGGCAACCGTCTCCGCGACGGCTTTGCCACAGCCCTCGACGGATTCGACATCGTGCTCCACCGCGAGCGCGGCAGCGCCGAACCCTTCCAGCGAAGCGATCGACCCTTCCAACGAGCGGAAGGATCGACTGGTCAACGCGACCGAGGCGCCAGCCCTGGCGAGGGATTCCGCCACCGATCGGCCGATCCCCCGACTGGCCCCGGTCACAAGCGCGACGCGACCGGTGAGATCGAAAGCCGACAGATCGGCCATCAGGCCTCCTGAGGTGGGTCCCTTGCCTAATCGACCGGGGCCTGAGAGGGATCTATGCCAATACAGCTATAGACGACCGTCCCGTCGGTCAAGCTTTCGGGCCTATCCGTCCCACTCCGCCCAGGAAACATCAATCGTTCAACCGACGGACCTGAGCCGGCCCGAGGCCCTCCGCTTAGAACCGTGCGATGCGGGCCTGACGATCGACGAGGTCCTTCGACGCTACTCCCTGGCCGAGGTCGCCGAGTTCGGCTCCGACGAGAACTCCATGGGCCCCAGCTCTTCGGTTGCTCCGGCGGTGGCGCGCTGCGCCTTACCCTGCTCCTTCGAGCGGCGCCTTGCGGGAGGCAGTCGTCTTGCGCTTCAGGGTCTCCGCTTACCGCGTCATCGTGTTGAACGGGTGGGAAGACCTCCTGGCGATCGTGGCCTGTACCGGAACGGAGCCAAGCCGCAGTCGCCCGTCACGGGCACGTGACCTGCCTCAAGCCAACCGGGAAGCAGATCGGAGCTCGGATGGCGTCGACGCGGTTCGGCTTTCGGGTCGTCCGGCTGACCCCGCGCCGATCAGGCCCCGTCCGCCAGGCGACCGGGTCGGACGATGGTCTTTAGCCCCGGCGCCGCGCCTGCGATGAGTCGATCATAGGCCGAGGGAACCTCGTCCAGGCCGACCTCGCTCCCGATGAGGGAAACAAGGACGTCGGAGAGCGACGGGAGCAGGTCGATCGCCTCGGCCAACTCGTCCGCGAAGGCGTGGCAGCCGACGAACGACACCTCCCGCTCGACGAAGACGTTGGGGTCGATGTCGAGACGTTTGTGGAAGATCCCGACCAGGGCGATGGTGGCGCCGGCGTCAACGCAGGCGAGCGCGGCCATGAGGGCGTCCGTGCTGCCGGTGGCGTCGATGGCGTGGAGCAGCGCCGCGCCGCCGATCTCGGCGAGGATCGCCTTCCGTTCGAGCGGGACGGACGTGCCACCGGCGTGGCGGGCGACGAGGGCGGCGCGAGCCGCGTCGCGGTTGCTGACGAGGATCGCGCCGTCGTGGACGCGTGAGAGAAGAATGGCGGCGAGGCCTCCGATGGTGCCGCACCCTACGATGAGGACGGGGCGGCCGGGCGTCGGCCTGAGCCTCCGCACCGCGTGCAGGGCCACGGCGAGCGGCTCCGCCATCGCTGCCACGCGTGTATCGATCGAGGCGTCCACCCGAAGGACGAGCCTCGCCGGGAGGACGCATTCCTCCGCGAAGCCGCCGTCGCAGACCTCGCCCACGAAGCCTAGCTTGGCGCAGAGATGGCGCCGCCCGTCGAGGCAGGCCGGACGATCGCCACACCAGAACCGGCTGTCTGCGACGACGCGGTCGCCGACCGCGACCCCCTGAACCCCGGCGCCCATAGCGATGACTTCGCCCGTGAACTCGTGACCCGCCGTCGACGGCGACCGGGAGATCCACTGGCCGGTGCGGAAGTTGTGCAGGTCCGAGCCGCAGATCCCGGCCGCCGTCACGGCGATGCGCACATGCTCGGGCCCAGGCGGGTCCAGTGAAGGGAGATCCTCCACCCTGAGGTCGCCCGCAGCATACAAACGTACAGCTTTCAATCCGTCTCTCCTCGGCTATTCGGCGCACAAGCGGGCGACGGCGTCATCCGTCTCATGCCATTCAACCAAACTCCGATCGAGGTTCAGGATCGCGATCTCAATCGTTCCGGCAAATCGACACTGGAATCGGCTGCGGGTCGGGCGTAGTGATTCTTAGAGGCCTGCCTTGACTATCGCGCCCCCACCTCGCGCAGCAGTTCTCGGCCGCCCTCACGGAGTTGGGGTATGGACGTTACACCCATGAGCGCCATGGTGACGCTCAGCTCCGCGGCGATCCCTTCGATGACGCGCGTTACACCTCGTTCGCCCTCCGCCGCCAAGCCGAAGGCGTAAGCTCTTCCGAGCATGACGCCGTGGGCTCCGAGCGCGAGAGCCTTCGCGATCTGCGCTCCCCGGCGAATCCCACCGTCGAGGAGGACTTCGATCTCCTCACCGACCGCCCGCGCGATGTCCGGCAGCATGGCGATGCTGGAGGATCCGCCGTCCAGCTGGCGGCCACCGTGGTTGCTGACCACGATCGCGTCGGCCCCGGCCCCGGTCGCCGCCCTGGCGTCTTCGACGGACATGACACCTTTGACGACCAAACGCCCTTTCCAGCGTCGGCGCAGCCACTCGAGGTCTGACCACACCAGTCCCTGGTCTATCTGCCTCGCCAGTGCCCCTGATTGCGCGAGGACACCGCGCCCCAACTCGGGACGACCACGGGCGGCGCCGACCTGTGGTAGCCCACCAGACAGCACCGAAGCGCACCAGAGCGGGCGACGCGCGAACTGCACGGCGATCGCCGGCGTGATCCGCTGCAGGCTTCGGAACCCGTTCCGCTCATCGCGCTCCCGCACCGCCGTGACGGCGGTGTCGACGGTCAGGATAACGGCGTCTGCGCCATGCCGCGCGGCATCGTCGAGCAGGGTCTCCATCAGGCCGCGATCGCGCAGCACGTAAAGTTGAGCGTAGATCGGCCCTTGGCTAGCGGCCCGGACCTCGCCGATGGTGGCGATGGCGAAGTTCGAAAGGCTGAATGGCACCCCGGCACGCGCCGCCGCAGCAGCGGCGGCGATCTCTCCGGACCGCCAAAAGAGGCCGGTGTAGCCCACCGGTCCAAGAGCGAGCGGGAGCGCGTGCGTGCGGCCGAGGAACGTCGCGGTGAGGTCGCGTTCGCGGACGTCCACCAACACCCGCTGACGAAGCTCGAATCGATCGAAGTCGGTCTCGTTGGCACGCATCGTGCCCTCGCCAGCCGCGCCCCCGTCGATGTAGTCGAAAAAAATCCGCGGAAGGCGCCGGCGCGCTGCGAGCCTAGGCTCAGGACCTGTTAATTCTGATTGAGAGGTGATTCAGTGTCTCCGACTGGAGGCTCTGGCGATGTCACTTTCCCTTTTGAGCGATGGCCAGATGGCCCGGATCTCACCTCATTTCCCGTTGTCGCACGGCGTCCCTCGCGTCGACGACCGACGGGTCGTCAGCGGGATCGTCTACGTCATCCGCAACGGCCTGCAGTGGAAGGACGCGCCTGCAGGCTACGGCCCCCACAAGACGCTGTACAATCGCTTCATCCGTTGGAGCCGGCTCGGGGTGTTCGACCGCATCTTCGCCGCTCTGGCCGGCGGGGGTCCACCACCCGAACGCATCATGATCGACGCCACGCATCTGAAGGCGCACCGCACCGCGGCGAGCCTGCTCAAAAAGGGGCTGTTTCCCGCCGTATCGGCCGAACCAAGGGTGGGCTGAACTCCAAACTCCATGCGGTCTGCGACCAGGAGGGACGTCCCGTCGTGATGATGCTCTCCGAAGGGCAGATGAGCGACCACAAGGGGGCAGCCCTCATGCTGGACGCTTTTCCGGACGCCAAAGCCTTGCTGGGCGACAAGGGTTATGACAGCAACGGTTTCCGCCAGGCTCTGGTCGACCGAGGCATCACACCCTGCATTCCGTCGAGCCGCAGCCGAAACAGCCCTCTCCCCTACGATGCCGTCCTCTACAGACAGCGCAACCGCATCGAGCGCATGTTCGGCAGGCTGAAGGACTGGAGACGCATCGCCACTCGCTACGATCGATGCGCCCACACCTTCTTCTCCGCCATCTGCATCGCAGCAACCGTTATCTTCTGGCTCTGACAATGAGTCCTGAGCCTAGCACTACTTTGGCAGACAGGGTGGAACAGGGTGGAATCGTCGCGGATTCGTGTGCCATGGTTGGCTGGCGCGGGCGGCGGCGATGTCTTCAGGAGAAACTTGGCGAGACGATCTGAGGCGTTGGCTTGAGCCGTTTCTGGCCGGGCTTTCGCATCCGGCGCGCCGCCGGATGTGCCCACTCTACATCGCGGGGTTGATCGGTCCAGGGGACCGGAAGAGCGTCCAACCCATGGCGACCCGTAGTGGCGAGGTCGGCTATGATCAGCTTCACCATTTCATCGCCACGGGGGTCTGGGACAGTGCGCCGCTGGAGGCAGCTCTGCTGAAGGAGGCGAACCGGTTGGTTGGCGATGAGCGAGGTTTTCTCGTCATCGACGACACGGCGTTGCCGAAGAAGGGGCAGCACTCGGTCGGGATCGCGCCGCAGTACGCCTCGGCGCTCGGCAAGACGTCCAACTGCCAGTCGCTGGTCTCGGTGACTTTGGCTTCGCGCGAAGTGCCGGTGATGGTGGGCCTACGACTTTTCCTGCCCGAGACCTGGACAAACAACCCCGAGCGGATGACTCGAGCGCACATCCCGAGGGATCGGCAGGTTGCTTTGACGAAACCGGAGATCGCCATCGAAGAGATCGACCGTGTCATCGCGTCCGGAGCACGTTTCGGCTGCGTCCTTGCCGACTCCGGTTACGGATCCAGTGGTGCGTTCCGCCAGGCTTTGAGCGAACGCGGCCTCCTGTGGGCCGTCGGGCTTTCGCGGCGCCAGACCGTCTACCCGGCCGATGTCGCCCTGATTTTCCCCGTCGCAAAAACCGGGAAGCGACGCAAATATCACATTCCTGATCGACTTCCGGTCTCTGCGGAAGCGATGCTCGCCGAGGAGAAATGGCAAAAGGTCACCTGGCGCCGCGGCACCAAAGGTCGGCTGACATGTCTTTTCGCAGCCCGCCGTGTTCGACTGGCCGACGGACATCGGCATCGCATGAGCGACAGCCGCGTTCAGGCCATGCCGGGAGAAGAGGTCTGGCTTGTCGGCGAGCGGCGCTCGACCGGCGAGCAGAAGTACTATGTGTCGAACCTACCGGCCGATGCCACGCTCAAGATGCTCGCCACCGCAATCAAAGCACGGTGGGTTTGCGAACAGGCACATCAGCAACTCAAGGAGGAACTTGGCCTCGACCACTTCGAAGGCAGGTCTTGGACCGGGTTACACCGACACGCCTTGATGACAATGATGGCCTTCGCCTTCCTCCAATCCTGCCGCCTTAAAAAGGCGGGGCGGAAAAAAAAGAATTGGGGGCCCACCGCCACAACCGAGCATGCCAGCCATCAGGCAAGCCATTCTCGATCTCTTCGCACGACCGCCGCCCCTACACTGCCCGCACTGTTCGCATTGTAAAAGGCTCCTCGCCGGTGCCGTCGATCCAAATCTGCCAAAGTAGTGCTAGCGTCTGCGACATTGACAATGCGCATGCTTCCCTCGCGCTTTGTGCCCTGAACAGATGAAGCTCCGCCGACATGCTCGATATGCGAAGCGCCGGCGCGCACAGATATGTCGTTGAGAAAATTTCTCATCCAACACGAGACCAACGACCTGCTGTCTATACAACTATGTACATTACGTTTCTCGCTCTGTGTCAAGCGGGACGCAGCCGCATCGGGGAGCGTAAGTGGATCGTCTACATGGTTTTGAGGGGTGAAGTGGTCTGCTCCCACACGAAGCGGAGTCCTCGCACCCTGCCGTCAAACACGCCTGTGCAGATGGACGCGGGACGTCACCGAGATCTGATCCCTGCGGTGTCGCGAGGCAGACACTTTGCAGTATGACGACAGTATACAGCATAGGGATTTGACATCGTTCGACCGTAGTGAACCTGGACCGAACCGCTTGGCGACACGCGGATGGAGATGCTGAGACGGTTTTTCGAGTCGTCCATGCCGCGAACCTCCACCTCGCCTCTCCGCCGAAGTCGTTCGCGCTCCGCGATTCGGAACTCGGAGGCTTGATCATCAACGCGACCCGGCGCGCCTTCACCAAAATCGTGGACCTCTGCGAGCGTGTCCACGCGCTCGTGCTGTCGGGCTATCTCTGTAACAACGACCAGACCTCGATGAGGATCGCCCGCTTCCTCGCCGCCGAGGTCCGACGCCTCCACGAATCTGGCGTGCGAACTCTCGTGATCCGGGGGACCACGACGCCATCGCCACCATCCTCGCAAGCTGACGCTTCTCGATTCCATGGTCGTCTTCAGCGACAGGGGTGGAGTCGTCGAGGTGGACTGCGTCGTGGGTGGACGACGCAACGCCGTTCACGACGTGGCTTTTTGACGCCGCAGCGCCGACGTCGGTGCTTCTGCAGCATTGCCCGCCGGTCGAGGGAGCGGTCAACGGGCTCTCGCCCACTAGCGTCTGCGTATCGACGGACCACGACCCCAGTTCGCCTTTTAGCGTGGCGGACTCCAAAGCTCCGGCATCCGGCACTGGGCCCTCGTCCACGTGCACCGTCGATCCGTGATCCGGGGCGACGCGGCCACTCCATATCCTTCCACGTCCGACAT
Organism: Lichenihabitans sp.; assembly: GCA_965214345.1. Taxonomy (GTDB): domain Bacteria; phylum Pseudomonadota; class Alphaproteobacteria; order Rhizobiales; family Beijerinckiaceae; genus Lichenihabitans. Next base: position 906,791 of record CBDCBJ010000007.1, read on the forward strand.
CAGGTCGTGGCTGTGGAATGAAAATCACACAGGCTCGACGGCCATGCAGGCCGAACGTGCCGCCTGTGTCCCGGCCGACCGCATCGGGCGCAGGTCGCGGCCGACCGGCGTCGAGCCTCAGCGACGGCTGCCTCGATGGCCGTCGCCTACGCCAGAGTGCCAGACAGCGGTTTCAACCGGTGCCGTCCCCGATCACAAGCAGTCGCGGACGGACCTCGTACCGAGAGGACAAACTTCAATCCCCCACACGATCGATGCAGGATCGAGCCTCACGAGCAGCCTGTCGTGGCCCCGCAGGTCTCGCATTTCAGGCAGGTGCCGTTGCGCACCATGGTGAAGTTGGCGCATTCCGGGCAGGCCTCGCCGACGTAGCCCTTCAGGCGGGCCTCGGCCTTCTTGTCGGCCACCGCGGCCTTGGCGGCCGCGAAGCCCTGGGGTTCGCTCCAGGCGAGAGCCGCCAGCTCGGACGAAGCCTGCTGCTCGGCCTCGCGCTTCAGCGCCGTGGCACCCTCGACCCCGCCGTAGGACTTCACCGTCGTGGCGCCCGGGCGCGGGTCCGCGGCCGGGCCCGTCCGGCCGCCGCCGACCAGCATGAAGTTGGTCGGCTTCGATCGGACCAGGCCCTTCGACACCGGGCTCACGGCCGGGGACGCCCGGCTCTCGCCGCCGCTCGCGCGCCCCTCGGACTCGCCCGAGCCCAACACGTCGAAGCCGATGTCGGACGGCACCACATGGGCGAGGTCCGTCCGGTCGAGGTAGGACACGGCCAGTTCGCGGAACACGTAGTCGAGGATCGACGTCGCGTTCTTGATGGCGTCGTTGCCCTGCACGGGACCCGCCGGCTCGAACCGCGTGAACGTGAAGGCGTCGACGTATTCGTCGAGCGGCACGCCGTATTGCAGGCCGATGGAGATCGCGATGGCGAAGCTGTTCATCAGCGATCGGAAGGCCGCGCCCTCCTTGTGCATGTCGACGAAGATCTCGCCGATCCGCCCGTCCGGATACTCTCCCGTGCGCAGGTAGACCTTGTGGCCGCCGACGGTCGCCTTCTGCGTGTAGCCCTTGCGGCGGGACGGCAGCTTCTCGCGCTCGCGGGTCCGCTCGATGCGCTCCACCACGCGCTCGACGATCCGCTCCGCCACCTCGGCGGCGCGCGCCGGCGCGGACGCCGCCACCAGCTCCTCGATGCCGTCCTCGTCGTCCTCGTCGGCGATGAGCTGGCTGTTCAGCGGCTGCGACAGTTTCGAGCCGTCGCGATAGAGCGCGTTGGCCTTCAGGCCCAGGCGCCACGACAGCATGTAGGCCTCCTTGCAGCCCTCCACGGTCGCGTCGTTGGGCATGTTGATGGTCTTGGAGATCGCGCCCGAGATGAAGGGCTGCGAGGCCGCCATCATGCGGATGTGGCTCTCGACCGAGAGGTAGCGCTTGCCGGTGCGCCCGCAGGGGTTGGCGCAATCGAAGACGCGGTAATGCTCGCGTTTGAGGTGCGGCGCACCCTCGAGCGTCATGGCGCCGCAGACATGGACGTTGGCGGCCTCTATGTCGGACCTGGTGAAGCCCAGGAACGGCAGGAGCTCGAAGCCCGGCTCGTCGAGCTGATCGGCCGGCACCTTCAGCGCGTCCACCAGGAAGTCGGACCCCAGCGTCCATCTGTTGAAGGCGAACTTGATGTCGAAGGCGCTGCCGAGCGCCTTGTCCAGGGCCGCGAGCTTCTCGTCGGTGAAGCCCCGCGCCCGCAGCGCCGCCGTGGTGACGCCCGGCGCCTGGCGCAGGTTGCCGTGGCCGACCGCGTAGACCTCGATCTCGGCGAGGTCGCTCTCACGGTAGCCGAGCGCGCGGAGCGCCTCCGGCACGGCGCGGTTGACGACCTTGAAGTAGCCCCCGCCGGCGAGCTTCTTGAACTTGACGAGCGCGAAGTCGGGCTCGATGCCCGTCGTGTCGCAGTCCATCACGAGGCCGATCGTGCCGGTGGGCGCCACGACCGAGACCTGGGCGTTGCGGTAGCCGTGCCGCTCGCCGAGTTCGATCGCGAGGTCCCACGCGCGGCGGGCGGCGTCGACGGTGTCGGGGTCCGGCGTCGCCGAGCGGTCGAGCGGCACGGGCGCCACCGACAGCGCCTCGTAGCCCGAGGCCTCGCCATAGGCGGCGCGGCGGTGGTTGCGCATCACCCGCAGCATGTGCTGGGCGTTCGGCGCATGGCCCGGGAAGGCGCCGCGCTCGCCGGCGATCTCGGCCGAGGTCGCGTAGCAGACGCCGGTCATCAGCGCCGACAGCGCCCCGCAGATGGCGCGGCCCTCGTCGGAATCGTAGGCCAGACCCGACGACATCAGGAAGCCGCCGAGGTTGGCGAAGCCGAGGCCCAGCGTCCGGTAGTCGTAGGACAGCCGCGCGATCTCCTCGGACGGGAACTGCGCCATCAGCACCGACGTCTCGAGCACCAGCGTCCACAGCCGCACCGCGTGCTCGTAGGAGGCGACGTCGAGCCTGCCGGCCGCCGTGCCGCGGAACTGCAGCAGGTTCAGCGACGCCAGATTGCAGGCCGTGTCGTCGAGGAACATGTATTCCGAGCAATTGTGCACCACGAGGCCGTTGGCGACGAAATGATCGGTCACGGGCTCGGTGAGATCGAACACGGCCTCGTCGCCCAGGAAATCAAGGCTTGCCAGCCTGTCCTCCATGCGGTCGGCATAGGATCTTACGGTCTCGTTCAAGACCCGCAGCGCTTCCGCTTTGGGACTTTCCGGGAGGAACCCGACCTCCTTCTCGAAGACCTGCCGCGACGACCGGCTGATGCGAAGGCTGTGCATCTGCTGGACGGGGTAGCTGGCGGTCCCGCCTTTTCCGTCCGGCATCATGCTCAGCATCTCGCCGGACCGACGGTCACGGTACAACTTGGCCTTCACGCCGAAGCTCAGCAGGAGACGCTGAACCTGCTGCAGCATCAGCAGCGATGCGCTATCCAGCGAGACGTATTGCGACTTCTCGCCGTAGTTCGCCACCGTTCCATCTGCGGTGAACAATCCGGCGAGGATGGCGCGCAACGAGGGTCGGTCGAGCCCGAAGGCGGCATCGGTCAGGGCCTTGCGGGCTGAACCCGCGTCCAGCACCGCATAGCGGGCCAGCGGACCGCGGACGGAGGCCGCACTGCTGCCGAACCTGATCGTGGCCTGGGGCTGGTTGATCGTCGTCTTGCGATGCCCCCGGCCATCCGTGCCCTGCTCGAGGCGATAGTCGGCCAGATCGTCGTGAACACGCTCCGCCACCGCGCGCTCGTCGGGGGACAGCGTCACCATGATGGCGCCCTGCTGGCCCATCGCGCAGCCGTCGCCGAGCGCCAGACCCATGAACTTGGCCAGCCGAAGGTCCATCGAATCGGTACCGAAGGCCGGCCGGCCGAGCACCAGCACGTCGTCGGGGTTGAGTTCAGCGGCCGGCACGTCACCACGGTTGCGGGTCAGGACCTTGTGATCGGCCGTGAGCTTGAGTTCGATGCCCGACCGCGTCGTCAGACGGTAGACCGGCTTGCGCCCGGTCAGGAAAGCCGGCCGGATCGGGTGGAGCGCACCGTCGGATCCAACCACTTCGGTGTGGGCCTGCATGAGCGAGTCGATGCGGCGCAAGCCGTCCTTCGTCGCCACGAGCGTGTCACCCGTGACGCACGGGTTACTCGCCCTGATTGTACCCGAGGCCGGGCACGTGTGCCAGTCGTTGATGGTCGTGTGGTACTGCAGGCCGGGGTCGGCCGACGCCCAGGCGGCATAGCCGATCTTGTCCCACAGCTCGCGCGCCTTCAGGGTCTTGGCCACTTTGCCGTCCGTGCGGCGGATCAGAGACCAGGGTCCGTCACCCTCGACGGCGTGCAGGAACTCGTCGGTGATGCGGACGGAATTGTTGGAGTTCTGCCCCGCCACCGTCAGGTAGGCCTCGGAATCCCAGTCGGCCGTGAACTCGTCGAAGTCGATCGCCGTGTGGCCCTGGCGGGCCAGCTGGATCACCCGCTTGATCATGTTGTCCGAAACCAGGACCTTGCGGGCGGCCTTGATCTCGCGCTTCAGGGCCGGGTTCTTCTCCGGCTCGAAGCAGTCGTCGCCCGAGCCCTCGCAATTGACGCAGGCGCGGAGCACCGCCTTGAGGTGCCGGCGCGTCAGCCGGGAGCCGGTAACGAGGGCGGCGACCTTCTCCTCCTCCTTCACCTTCCAGTCGATGTAGTTCTCGATGTCCGGATGGTCGGCGTCGACCACCACCATCTTGGCGGCGCGGCGCGTCGTGCCGCCCGACTTGATGGCGCCGGCGGCGCGGTCGCCGATCTTGAGGAAGCTCATCAGGCCCGACGACTTGCCGCCGCCCGACAGCTTCTCCTTCTCGCCGCGCAGGCGGGAGAAGTTGGTGCCGGTGCCCGACCCGTACTTGAAGAGGCGCGCCTCGCGGACCCACAGGTCCATGATGCCGCCCTCGTTGACGAGGTCGTCCTGCACGCCCTGGATGAAACACGCATGGGGCTGGGGATGCTCGTAGGCCGAGGTCGAGCGCATCAGCTCGCCCGTGCGGTAGTCCACGTAGCTGTGGCCCTGGCCCGGCCCGTCGATGCCGTAGGCCCAGTGGAGGCCTGTGTTGAACCATTGCGGGGAGTTCGGGGCGGCCATCTGCTTCGCCAGCATGAAGCGGAGCTCGTCGTGGAAGGCGTGCGCGTCCGCCTCGGAATGGAAATAGCCGCCCTTCCAGGCCCAGTAGGCCCAGGTGCCGACGAGCCGGTCGAAGACCTGCCGGGCGGAGGTCTCGGGGCCGAAGCGCTCGGCCTCGGGCAGCGCCGCGAGGGCGGCCGTGTCGGGGACGGAGCGCCACAGGAACGAGGGGACGTCGTTCTCCTCGACGCGCTTCAGCCGCGCCGGCACGCCGGCCTTGCGAAAATACTTCTGCGCCAGCACGTCCGCCGCCACCTGCGACCAGGCCGCGGGGACGTCGAAATCCTCGAGCGCGAACACGACGGATCCGTCGGGGTTGCGGATCTCGCTCTTGGCCGAGCGGAACGCGATCTCGGCATAGGGGAAGCCGACGGCTTGGGTGTAGCGGCGCTCGATGTGCATGGTATCGTGATCCGTTCGGTGCGGGCCTGCCGAGCCCGACGGGTCCGGGCCGAGGCCCGCGACACGCCGGTGACGGGCTCCCTCCACCGCGGATCCGAGACCCGGCGGACGAGGAGGCGACCGTCTGCCGCTCATCGGCAATTCGGTCTCCACTATGCCGGCGTGGCGGTCCCGAGTCGACTCGCCGGACGGCCCGACGACGTCCCTCCCGGGCCACCGACGGATGCCTCAAGTGACGGGGAGACGACGGGAATCTCCGCTGGCCGACGGGTCCGCGGACCGTCACTGCGGCCTCGCTGCCGCGGGTTATCAACCGCAAAACATGTCTCGCCTCAGGGTTAACGCCGGCCTCCGCCGGGCCCGTGCGCCGCGTCCGCACGGGTCCGGCGAGGGCCGCGGCTTGCCTCCCGGGCCTGTGCGCCCTATCCCGGTGCCAGCAAACCCCGACAGCGAGACGTCCCTTGTCCTACCCGGCCCCGCCCGAAGAGCGCGTCACCTGGAAGACGCACCTCCTCCGCTTCGCGACCTGGTGGACGGGCGCGACGATCAACACCCGCGTCTGGACCAGCCGCTTCGGCGAGGTCGTCGGCTACGACGAGTTCGGCAACACCTATTACCGGACGATCGGCGGCAAGCTCGACCCGGCGCTCGGCTTCGAGCGGCGATGGGTGATCTACCGGGGGGAGAGCGAGGGCTCGGCCACGCCGCCCGGCTGGTATGGATGGCTGCACCACCAGACCGACGAGCCGCCGACCCGGTCCGACTACGTGCCGCGCGCCTGGGAGAAGCCCTATCTCCCCAACATGACCGGCACGCCCGCGGCCTACCGGCCCCCGGGTTCGATGCTCAAGGACGGCACCCGTCCCCGCACCGGCGGCGACTACGACGCCTGGACGCCGGGCTAGCGCCGTCGGGCTCGCCGGAAATCCGGAGACACCAGCCCGCGGACAGGCCCGCGTGCCACGCTGGATCTGCGTGCGCGGTGCACGGAGGGCCGCCGGGCATCCCGGTTCGAGCCGGTTTCCGCCGCCGATCGCGCCGAGCCCTCGTATCGCCACACGCGGCGGGGAGAGAAGGCTCGCGGCTCTCGGGCGCCGCAGGACGAAGGACTGGCGAGCATCTTGGCGGCTTCACGCATCACAACCTTAGGCGGCCTGCTCGTGTCCGCCCTGTTGCTGGCCGGCGCGCCGGCCCGCGCCGACAAGATCAAGAACGGCACCGCGGTGTTCTCCGGCCTCGACAAGATCACCGGCCGCCTGATCTCCTTCAAGGCCGCCATGGGCGAGACCGTGCAGTTCGGATCGCTGCAGGTCACGGCGCGCGCCTGCTACACGCGCTCGGCCAAGGAGGCGCCCCAGACCGACACGTTCGTCGAGATCGACGAAGTGTCGGCCACGCGCGAGTTCAAGCGCGTCTTTTCGGGCTGGATGTTCGCCGCCAGCCCGGGCCTGCACGGCCTCGAACACCCGATCTACGACATCTGGCTGACCGGGTGCGAGACTCCCGGCGAGACGATCGTCGACGCGCCGCAGACGGCCGACGCCGACGGCGGCGCCATCGCCACGGCACCGGCCGACGGCGTCCCGGCGACACCCGGTGCCGCCGTGCCGGCGCCGGCCGCCCCGCCGGTGGCGGCGGCCCCCAAGCCCAGGCCGAAGCGCGTCGTGGCCCGCCCCGCGCCGCAACCGGAGAGCGTCCCCGTCGACGACCAGCGGCAGGAGCCGACGCAGCGCTTCTTCCCGACGAGCCAGTATCCGTCCGATCTCCCCATCCGTGACCCGTCGGGCAACCGCCACTGATCCGAGTGGACGTCATGGGCGCTTGGCCCTCCGCGGTGGCGCCCGGACCGGCGGCCGCGCCTTCGCTCAGGCTCTGCGGCCTGACAGGATGTCGAGCACCTCGGCGCCGGGCAGGGGACGCTTCGTCCAGGCCTCGACGCGGCCCGGCCGCCTGACGGCCTCGGCGAGACGCTTGCGATAGCGGGCGCGGGGCACCTCGACGGCGCCGAGCGTGGCGAGGTGCGGGGTGACGAACTGCGTGTCGAGCAGGTGATAGCCGCTGTCGCGCAGCCGCGCCGCGAGGTGGAGGAGGCAGACTTTCGAGGCGTCGGTCCGGCGGTGGAACATCGACTCGCCGAAGAACGCGGCGCCCAGCGCCACGCCGTAGAGCCCGCCCACGAGAGCGCCGTCGCTGTAGGCCTCCACCGTGTGGGCGTAACCCGAGTCGAAGAGCGATCGGTACAGCGCGCGGATCTGTCCGTTGATCCAAGTCTCGGGACGATCCGGCGTGGCCTCCGCGCAGGCCGCCAGCACGGCATCGAAGTCGCGGTCGACGAGCACGCTGAAGCGGTCCTGCCGGACGGTCTTGGCGAGGGAGCGCGACACGATCATGCCGTCGAGCGGGAAGATGCCGCGGGATTCGGGGTCGAGCCAGAACAGCGACGGATCGTCGGCCCCCTCCGCCATCGGGAACAGGCCCATCGCATAGGCGCGGAGCAGGATCTGAGGCGTGATGGCCGGGGGCGGTCGCTGGGGTCCCATGGCGGCAAGGTGGCGCGCTGCCGCGCCAGGGGCAAGCGCCGGACGGGCTTCAGTCCGGCAGGGCGAGGGCGACCGCCAGGGTGGCGGCCTTGACCAGGGGCATGTCGACCAGCGTGACCAGCGCCCAGCCCGAGAACGCGAGGACCGGCCCGCTCGAGGCCAGCCGGCGCCACGCCGACAGGGCCCGCTCGGCGGGCAGGTCCGCGTCCATGGCGCGGGAGAAGAGGGCCGGCACGGAGGCGGGCTGCCGAAGAAGGGCGGACATCGAAGTCTCCTGTCCGACGACGTTACGCCGCGAGGCCTTGCCGGACGGTCAAGGGCCGGGCGCAAAGAGTGTTGATCTTCGTTCACCGTGAGGGGCATAGCCTCCCCCTCATGTTTGGGGACGCCGCGCGCCCTTCGGGACGCCCGGCCTGGTGGGGACGGATGGATGACACAGGGCCATGCAGGGACGGCCGCCGCGACGGCCAACGTGACGCCGATGGGCGAGCCCGTGGCGGCGGCCCACCACGACAAGGTCCTGATCGTCGATTTCGGCTCCCAGGTGACGCAGCTCATCGCCCGCAGGGTGCGGGAGGCCGGCGTCTATTGCGAGATCGTCCCCTTCGACAAGGCGGAAGGCGCCCTCGGCACCCTCGCCCCCAAGGCCGTGATCCTGTCGGGGGGCCCGGCCTCGATCCCCGACGCGGATTCGCCGAAGGCCTCGCCGGGCATCTTCGCGTCCGGATTGCCGGTCCTCGGCATCTGCTACGGCCAGCAGGCGATGGCCCACGCGCTCGGCGGCGTGGTGGAGGGCGGCCACCATCGCGAGTTCGGCCGCGCCGACGTCGCGGTGTCGGCCAGGAGCCCCCTGACCGAAGGGCTGTGGGAGCCCGGCGCGCGCCACCCGGTGTGGATGAGCCACGGCGACCGCATCACCGTCCTGCCGGACGGCTTCCACGTCGTGGCCTCGTCCGAGAACGCCCCCTATGCCCTCATCGCCGACGAGGCGCGCCACTATTACGGCCTGATGTTCCACCCCGAGGTGGTCCACACGCCCGACGGGGCGCGGCTGATCGAGAACTTCCTGTTCCGCGTGGCGGGCGTGAAGGCGGACTGGACCATGGCGGCCTTCCGCGAGGAGGCGATCGCCCGCATCCGCGCGCAGGTGGGGTCGTCGCGGGTGATCTGCGGCCTGTCGGGCGGCGTCGATTCGGCGGTGGCGGCCGTGCTGATCCACGAAGCCGTCGGCGACCAGCTCACCTGCGTGTTCGTCGACCACGGCCTCCTGCGCTCCGGCGAGGCCGCCGAGGTCGTGGGGCTGTTCCGCGATCATTACAACATCCCGCTGGTCCACGCCGACGTGTCGAACATGTTCCTCGGCGCGCTCGCCGGCGTCACCGACCCCGAGCGCAAGCGCAAGATCATCGGCGGCCTCTTCATCGACGTCTTCGACGCCGAAGCGAAGAAGATCGGCGGGGCCGATTTCCTCGCCCAGGGGACGCTCTACCCGGACGTGATCGAGAGCGTCTCGGCCACCGGCGGCCCGGCCGTGACGATCAAGTCCCACCACAACGTCGGCGGCCTGCCCGAACGGATGCGGATGAAGCTCGTCGAGCCCCTGCGCGCGCTGTTCAAGGACGAGGTGCGGGTGCTCGGCCGCACGCTCGGCCTGCCGCCCGCCTTCGTCGGCCGCCACCCCTTCCCGGGGCCGGGCCTCGCCATCCGCTGCCCCGGCGAGGTGACGCGGGAGAAGCTCGACATCCTGCGCCGGGCCGACGCGATCTATCTCGACGAGATCCGCCGCGCCGGCCTCTACGACACGATCTGGCAGGCCTTCGCGGTGCTGCTGCCGGTGCGCACCGTCGGCGTCATGGGCGACGGCCGCACCTACGACCAGGTCTGCGCGCTCCGCGCCGTGACGTCGACCGACGGCATGACGGCGGACTTCTTCCCCTTCGACATGGCGTTCCTGGGCCGCGCCGCGACCCGCATCATCAACGAGGTCAGGGGCATCAACCGCGTGGTCTACGACGTGACGTCGAAGCCGCCGGGCACGATCGAGTGGGAGTGAGCCGTCGAACTCCTGTTCCGACGATCAGCTGCTCGCTGTCATCAGGCGCGTAGCGATGCCGAGCGCGAGGCCGGCGTCGGCAAGCCGACGGTCGAGCGTGTGGATCGTGGCGCCGTGGTCGGCCGCGACGGCGAGGTGGAGGGCGTCACCGGCGCGCAGCCCTAAGCAGGATGGCGTGGGTTGGCCCACGCCATCCTGCCGCTTTCAGCTTGGAAACTGAGCAGGATTGCGTTGGTGAACCAACACAATCCTGCTCAGTATGTGACGATCGACATAGGTGACGGCGATCCGAAGATTTCCGCCGGACACGGGCAGCACCGTGAAGCTCTCCTTGACGAGCCGGTTGAACGTGGCCGACGCGGCGGCACGCTGCGCTGACCCGTCCGCAGCTTGATCGACAGCGCAGATGACAGCTGCGTCACCGTCCAATCTGATCAGGAGCTGGATCGGATCCTGCTCGGCGAGCCATGCCTGGCACCGCGCCGTCTCGACCTCGTTGGCCAGAGCCGCGACGATCAGCGACGTATCGAGGTCGAGCGTCAATACCGGTCGCCGTCCTGCATCGACCGGATCAGCTCATCGGCGCCGGTCTCGGCCTGCGGCAGGGTCGCCGTCAGGCCTTGCAACATCGCGAGATCAACCCGTCGTCGGCCCCCCGCCACCGCTGTGAGCCGTGCGACAGGTCTGCCGTGTCGCGTGATGCGATCGACTCGCCGGCCTCGACGCGGTCGACGAGTTCGCCGAGGCGGGACTTGGCGTCGGCGAGGCTGATCGGCGACATGTCCATTTCCTGACGGCACAGCGGGTCATTTAGCCTCGCTCGTCACGTGGGACAAGCGCGCCATCCTGCGCCGGGCCGACGCGACCGACATCGACGAGATCCGCAGTGCCCGTCAGCCAACGCGAGACGACCCGTCTTTCCGCTTGAGGTGGATGTGCTTGGGCATTTCGGCGCTGGCCAGCGCTTGACCGACCGGGTCGTTGCCGATGTCGGCGACCTGGCTCAGGCCGTCGAGCAAGCCGAGCGCCTGAAGAACGCCGGCATAGATGCCGACGCTGACGGTGTGGTTCCCCGCCTCGACTTTCTGCAGGGTCGAGCGGGACGTGAAGGCGCGCTCCGCCACGACAGCCATCGGCAGACCTCGACGCCGACGAGCGTCGTGGATATCCGCCCCGAGCTTCCGCAGGGCGCGCCGGACGGCGGCGGGAGGGTGGTGTGGAGTCGGCATGACACCTTCGCACGACATATTTGCAGGATATGTAGCATCAAGGTCGCAATTTTCGAAGACCTCGTTCGAGGGTCGTCGATCGAGAGAGAGGTGCGGACCGGGTCAGCGACGGGCTCACATCGAGCGGCAGGAACGCTCATCGATCGTGTGCCGGTCCGTCCCCATCGGTCTCCGATCCCTCGGAACCCGTCCTGCCCGCGATGATGTCGGGCAGTCTCTCCTCGATCCAGCCGGCGAGACCGGCGACCCTGTCGGCGGCTTCGCGGCCGAGCGACGTCAGGGTGTAGTCCGTGTGCGGCGGCACACCGGGGTGAGACCGACGGACGACGAGACCGTCGCCGACGAGCCAGCGCAGCGTCTGCGCCAGCATCCGCTCGCTGACCCCGCCCGAGCGGCGGCGCAGTTCGCCGAAGCGCAACGTGCCATCCTGCAGCGCGATGAGGACCAGCAGTCCCCAACTGCTGGTGATGTGTTTCATCACGTCGCGCGACGGGCAACCCGGCGAGAACACATCGCCTCGGCGCAGCCGGTCGGGCAGGCTGGCTTCGGGTTCGAGGGCGGCGACATTCTTCATACTTACGCCGATGTGGGTACTTCCGGACGGTAAGCAAGGCGCCCAGATGGGGATCTCCGTCGAGGAGACAATGCCATGTACGCCATCACTGCCGCCACCGGCCAACTCGGCCGCCTCGTCATCGAAGCCCTGCTCCGCACCGTGCCGGCCGACCAGATCGTCGCCGCGGTCCGCAACCCCGCCAAGGCCGCCGACCTGGCGTCGAAAGGGGTCGCGGTGCGCGAGGCGGATTACGATCGGCCGGAGATGCTCACCGCCGCCTTCGCCGGAATCGATCGCGTGCTGCTCATCTCGTCGAGCGAGGTCGGCGGGCGGGTGCCGCAGCATCGGGCGGTGATCGACGCCGCGAAGGCGGCTGGCGTCGATCTCCTCGCCTACACCAGCATCCTGCACGCCGACAGCACGCCGGCCAGGCTGGCGCTCGAGCATCGGGAGACCGAGGCGGCGATCGCCGCCTCCGGCGTGCCGGCCGCGATCCTGCGGAACGGCTGGTACACGGAGAACAAGACGGCGGCGCTGCCCATCGCCCTGGCGCACGGCGCCATCGCGGGCTCGGCCGGCCAGGGGCGGTTCTCCAGCGCCTCGCGCGAGGACTACGCCGCGGCGGCTGCGACGGTGCTGACCCGCGACGGTCAGGCGGGGCAGGTCTACGAACTGGCCGGCGACGCCGCGTTCACCATGGCGGAACTCGCCGCCGACGTGTCGCGCCGGGCCGGCAAGCCGGTCGTCTATGCCGACATGCCCCAGGCCGCCTATGCGGAGATCCTGGTCGGCGCGGGGCTGCCCGCTGACTTCGCGGCCATCATCGCCGACGCGGATGCGGTGGCGGCGGACGACCACCTCTTCGACGACAGCCGGACCCTCAGCCGCCTGATCGGCCGGCCGACGACGCCGTTCACCGCCACCGTGGCGGCGGCACTCGCGGACGCCGGCGCGTAGCCGCCGTCGATCGACGCCCGCGCCTCAATCGTCCAGGGCCGACCAGCCGAAGCGGAGCAGCGGCGCGGCCGTGTCGGCGAAGTCCACCACGCGCTCGACGAGGTCGCGCCGGCCCACCCACTCGCGTGTCAGGTCCCGACGGAACACCATCGACTTGCGGCGCAGGGCATCGGTGAGGTCGGGATCGGTGACGCCCTCATGGCCCCGGGGCGTGCGCTTCAGAGCGTCCGCGTCGGGCGCCAGCGCCAGCCCGTCGGCCGCGGCGACGCCGAGCGCGTGGCGCCAGGCCGCCGGGCGCGCCGCGATCTCGCCGCGGATCGCGTCGAGCGCCCTCGGTTCGGGCTGGTAGAAGCCGCAGGCGACGAAACAGCCCGTCGGGTCGACGTGGATGTAGAGCACGCCGGGGCTGAGCTTCTCCCCGTCGCGGGTGAGGGTCGCGCCGACGTGGGTCTTGTAGGGGCGCTTGTCCTTCGAGAAGCGCACGTCGCGGTGGATGCGGAAGACGGACCGTTTGGGATCGGCGCGCAGCGGGATGTCGCGCTCGTCGAGGGCGCTCGAGAGCTCCGCCAGCAGGGCCGCCATGGGGGAGAGCAGCGACCGTTCGTAGACGGGCTTGTGGGCCAGGAACCAGTCCCGGTTCTGTTCGGCATCGAGCTCGCGCAGGAAGGCGAAGCCCTCCGGGCCGAAACCCGCGAAGGGCTCGGGCGGTCGGGGCTCGGGATCGCGCGCCATGTCTAAACCTCCGTCGTCGTCGATGGCCACATCGCCTGAGCCCGGACGTCGACCACCGACCCCAGGCCCAGCCAGCCCGCCATGGCGCCGAGCTCCGCCCGCAGCGCTTCGGCCGTCTCCTGCGGCGCGTCCGGCTCGGGATGGACCCCCTGGACCAGAAGGCGCCCCGCCGCGCGGTCGGCCTTAAGGTCGACGCGCGCCACGAGCCTGTCGCCGAGCAGAAACGGCAGGACGTAATAGCCGTGCTGGCGCTTCTCCGCCGGGACGTAGATCTCGATCCGGAAGCGGAAGCCGAACAGCCGTTCGGCGCGGGAGCGGTGCCACACCAGCGGATCGAAGGGGGCCAGCAGGGCCCGCGCCGAGACCCGCCGCGGCAGCCGTGCCTCGGCGTGGAGGTAGGCGGCCTTGTCCCAGCCCTCGACGTTCACCTCGCGCAGCCGGCCCGCCTCGACCAGCACCGTGACCGCGGTCCGCGCCTCCTCGGGCCCGAGCCGGAAATAGTCGCGCAGGTCGCCCGCCGTCGCGATGCCGAGCGCCTGCGCCGAGAGGTCGATCAGCGCGCGATGCGCCTCGGCCTCGTCCGGCGTCGGCAGCGCCAGCAGGGCAGGGGGCAGCACGCGCTCCGGGACGTCGTAGACGCGCTCGAACGTGCCGCGGCGCGTCGCCGTTGTGAGGTGCCCGGCCCAGAACAGCCATTCGAGCGCCCCCTTGGTCTCGCCCCAGCCCCACCAGCCGCCCTTGCCTTTTCCGTCGGCGAAGTCACCGGCCGCCATCGGCCCTTCGGCGCGGATGCGCTCCAGCACCGCCATGGCGGCCGGGCGCGCCGTGTCGGCATAGGGCTTGAGCTGCCCGTAGCAGCCGATGCCCCGGTCGGCCCGTGCCATCCGCCAGCGCAACAGGGGTTGCAGCGCCAGGGGCAGCAGCGAGCATTCGTGCGCCCAGTATTCGAAGACGCGCCGCCCGCGCCGCCCGCCCCACGCGGCGGCGTCGAGGAGCGCCCGGTCGTAGGGGCCGAGCCGCGAGAAGGCCGGCAGGTAATGGGCCCGCACCAGCACGTTGACGCTGTCGACCTGATGCAGGTGGAGCCGGGCCAGCGTGCCGGCGAGCGCCCGCGCCGGCACGGCGCGCTCGGGTCGGGCGCGGTCGAAGCCCTGGGCGGCCAGCGCGATCCGTCGCGCGTCCCGGGCGGACACGGCGTCCATCGGCCTATTTGGTCCCGAACATCCGATCGCCGGCGTCGCCGAGGCCCGGCACGATGTAGCCGTGGTCGTTGAGCCTTTCGTCGACCGCCGCGGTCCAGATCGACACGTCCGGATGCGAGGCCCGGAGCTTCGCCACGCCCTCCGGCGCCGCCAGGAGGCAGACGAAGCGGAGTTCGCGGGCGCCGCGCTTCTTAAGCAGGTCGATCGCCGCGATGGCGGAGTTGGCCGTCGCCAGCATCGGGTCCATGACGATCGTCAGGCGGTCGTCGATGTCGACCGGCGCCTTGAAGTAATATTCCACGGCCTGCAGCGTCTCGGGATCGCGGTAGAGGCCGATATGGGCCACGCGGGCCGACGGCACGAGATCGAGCATGCCGTCGAGGAAGCCGACCCCGGCCCGGAGGATCGGGGCGAAGACGAGCTTCTTGCCCGAGATGCGCGGCGCCATCATGGTCTGGAGCGGCGTGCGGATCTCCACGAGCTCGACCGGCAGGTCGCGCGTGACCTCGTAGCAGAGCAGCATGCCGATCTCGTTCAGGAGCTGCCGGAACCCTTTGGTGGAACGCTCCGCATCGCGCATCAGCGTGAGCTTGTGCTGGACCAACGGGTGGGTGACGATCGTGACGTTGTCCATGGGATCCCCCGGCGGTTCGTGCCCGGCTCGGCGCACCGTCTCGGACGGAAGCGTCTCCGTCCGAGACGAAAGATGCACCGGCCTCGCTTCGGTGGGGCGGTCACTAGCACGCGGAGGTGGGGGCCGGTACCGGCGATGCGGCCGTGCCAGCCTGGGTCGGGCTCGCCGACGGCGCCGAAGGCCGACATCACCGACGTCGACGCGGTCGCCCCGCCCGAGCCCGACGACACGTCGCGGGCGGTCTCCGTCGCGGCGCGCGGTCGCTCAGGGATAGCTCCGCTCGCTCACCGCCTCCGCGACGCGCCGCGATGCCGCCGTCGACGGGGCGTCGCTCCATCGAAGCTGATGCGCCTCGTCGACCTCCACGGGCCGGCGACGGGGCAGGCATTCCTCGTAGACGCAGACCGTGTCGCGGGCCACCCGGTCGATGGTCAGCCGTTCGATGTTGAACTGACTGCAGGCGCGCCAATGGGCGAGCGCGGCCTCGTCGTCGACCAGCATCCCGATCGCGCTGGCGAGTTTCTCGGGAGAGCCGACCGGGACGAGGATCCCGGCTTTGCCGTTCTCGAGCAGTTCGGGGATCCCGTCGACGGCGCTGCCGATGACGGCGCATCCGGCCTCGCGGGCCTCCGACAGGACGAGCGGCGCGGAATCGGTCAGAGACGGCAGCACGAAGATGTCGGCTCCCATGAGATACGGGCGCGGATCGGCCTGCGCGCCGCAGAACGTGATCGCCTCGCCGCTCGACAGGCCCGCCGCCGTGGCGCGGTACTCCATCTCCATCGGCCCCTCGCCGACGATGTAGAGCCGCGCCTGGGGCCTGTCCCGGTGCACGCGATCGAAGGCCGCCAGGAGATCCGCCACGCCCTTGCGGGGGTGGAGCCCGCCGACGAACAGGACGCTCGGGCTCTGGAGGGCCCGGGCCGCAGGCCGCCCGGCCGCGAAGCGGGCCGAGCCGATCGTGCCGTTCAGGACGACTCGGATGCGCCTGTCCGACAGGCCGCGATCGGCCATCGACCGACCGACCGCGGCGCTGACCGCGATGACCCGGTCCCCGACGCGCATGAGGCTCGCGCTGCGCTCGAAGACGTTGTGCACCGTCGTGACGAGAGGCCGCCCGGTGAGCCGGCAGCCGGGCGTGGCCAGCACGGCGCTGGTGACCATGTGGGCGTGGACGACGTCGGCCCGCCAACGCCGCATCAGCGACGCCAGGCCGACGGTGGCGCGGGCGAGCGCGAGCGGCGTGCGGCCGAGAGGGACGATCTCGGTCTCGACGCCGTTGGCCCTGAACTCACGTTCGAAGTCCCCGCCGGAGTGGCACATCTTCACGTCGTGGCCCAGGCGGGCCTGCGCACAGGCGAGGTCGACCGCGGCGTGGACGTTGCCGTTCAGGCGTCCCGTGTGGTTGATGACGTGTAGGATCCGCATGGTCTCTGGCTCTCCCTGGTGGACCGACGCCGCCGATCCTTCGGCTTCGCGGTGCACGCTCGCCGGCCGTCCTGCCTGGCACTGACCTTCAGGCGGCTTCCGGCCGCGCCGTGAACGCCCAGTGATCGGCCCAGCCTCGCGAACGACCGCCGACGACGGACCTGAACCCACGTTGGCATCGGTTCTCGTCAGAGTACATTCTATTCCACGAAACAATTCGACGTCACTCCGTCATGAAATTACTCTCGAACGCAGGTCCATCATGACATTTTAGAGATGAAATAATTTGCCGATTCGGAAGACTTCATAGATAGCGGTGGGAGAGCACTGCACATCTCATCGAGACCCTCGATCCATGACCTGGACGATCCATGGCTAAGGCCTGCTGCTGCTACATCATCGATGAGGGATACCTGTTCCCCACGTTCGTGAGCGCCATGCAGGCCCGCGCCGCGGTGTCGCCGCGCGACGCCGACATCAAGATCTTCTGCATCGGCCAAGCCGGCTCCATCGCGGCCGTCTACCGGGACATCTGCCGGTCGCATGGGATCGATCTCGTGTGCCTGCCGTCCCGGTCCATCGACGACATGCCGATCATGTTCGGACGGTTCTACCTCGCCCGCTTCCTCGACACGAGCTACGACGCCGTCGTCTATCTCGACGGAGACACGCAGATCTCCGGTTCGCTGGCGTCGCTGCTGGCCGCGCGTCTGGACCCCGGCCGCTTCCTCGCCGCCCGTGATCCGATGTCGCTGATGATCGAGGCACCGGGTCGGGAGTGGCGGCGACGCCGGGATTACTTCCAGTCCATCGGCCTGCCCGCCGGGCACCTCACGCGATACTGCAATTCCGGGGTTCTGCGCTTCAATCTGCGGGATTGGGAGGCGATCAGCCGCTCGGTCCTCGGCATGTCGGCGAACCACAGCCATGGCCTCAAGTTCCCCGACCAGGATGCGCTGAACCTCGTCTTCGGCACCGACTACATGCCGATGTCCTATCGCTGGAACTTCCCGGTCTTCTTCCTCGGCTATGGCTTCGACGATCTGATCCGGCCCATCGTGTATCATTTCATGTCGAACCCGCGACCCTGGCATGGCGCCTTCAGCCCCTGGGGCGAAGAGTGGCACGCCCCCTATCGGCGGGTGGTCGACGCACATCCCGAACTGCGCCGCTACCATCGTCCGTTCCGCAACCTCCGCGCCGTGAGATACATCGCTCAGCAACGGTTCAAGGCGCTCCTGGAGGGGCCGGCCTGGTCAGCGCGTGGCGTGCGGGACCGGATCGCCCTGCATGAGGCGGAAGCCTATGTGTGACGGGCCGAACCCTGGATCGGCCGAGATGTCCGCTGCCGGCAGGCTGCGCCGACGTCTCGCCCATTTCGCTCGTTTCCGTGACGCGGAAGCGCGCCACGGCCACCATACTCCCGAAGCTGAAGTCCATGCCCATTGAGATCGTCGGGATCGTCGCCGTCGTGCTGTCGATCCTGGCCCTCTACAAGGGTTATGAGCTGGCCATCCGTATCTTCATCCCCTCGACGCTGTTCGGTGCGGCGGCTGCCGTGAACGCGCCCGGGGTCGGAAGCATACAGCCTGCGCAACTGCTCCTGGCGACCCTGGGCCTCGTCGTCGTCGCCGATGCTGCCAGCCTGCGGCGCCTCATCGCTGGCGTCCGCTTCCCGGCTCCGGGGTTCTGGCTGCTCTGCACTTGGATCAGCGGAACACTCGGTGCGGTCTTCGTTCCGCGCCTCCTCGCAACGACGTTCATGGTCAACGCGATCGGATCCTCCCCTTACGGAGAGACGGGTGGGCAGGTTCCTTTCGGACCGACGACCGGCAATATCTCACAGACCATCTATTTCACTGGCGACCTCGTGTGCTTCCTCGCCTGTCTCGCGGTCGCCGGCACGCCGCACGGGTTTCGAACCGTCTTTCGCGCTCTGCTGGTCTACTGCGGGTGCGATGTCGCTTTCGCCCTCATCGACCTGGGTACATACTACACGGGGACGGCGGGTCTTCTCGATGTCGTCAGGAACGCGAAATACGTCATCTACGTCGACACCGACGCATCGAACCTCAAGCGGATCATCGGCTCCTTCACGGAAGCCTCGGCTTTCGCAGGCGCGACCCTCGGGATCCTGGGGTTCTGTGCGAAGTCTTGGGTGGAGAACCTCCACCCCCGTCTGTCGCTCGCCCTCGCGCTCGCCGCCCTCGCGCTGCTGCTGCTGTCGACCTCCTCGACCGCCTATGTCGGGCTGACCGCCGGCGCTGCTTTCCTCTACGGGACGAGCGCCTGGGCGATCATCCGGAACCGGGCTTCCGGACGCGACGTCGCCATCGCCGTCATCGGCCCTGTCCTGCTCGGATGCTGCATCTTGGGGATCCTGTTGTACCCCCCGATCTCGAAAGAGCTGGGCGACTTCTTCGACGCCATGGTCTTCAACAAGCTGACGAGCCAATCGGGTATCGATCGCGGCCTCCTCAATCAACAGGCGCTTCAGAATATCGTCGACACCGGCGGCATCGGCACCGGGATCGGGGGCGTCCGGGCCTCGAGCTTCGTCCTGGCGGTCCTGGCCAATCTCGGCATCGTGGGAGGCCTCGCCTACGCGACGTTCGTCGGGACTGCGCTGGCGGGCGCCGGACGGCCGTCCGCGGATGAGACCGTCCGCCGGACGCAGACGGCTGCACGCACGGCCTGCATCTGGCTACTGATCTCCGCATCGATCTCGGGAACACTGATCGACCTTGGCCTGCCGTTTTTCGTCTTCGCCGCCCTGGCCTGCGCACGACCGGATGCTGCGCAAACCGGCCACACCTGCCTGGGGAAGGGCCGATCGACGGGGCAGGATGCCAACTACGATCCTCTTTCGCCCAGTTCGCTCCGCCGACTCGTGCCGGCCGACAGCTAGAGCAGATCGCGATCGGGTCGAGCCACCTGATCGCCCGAGGATGTAGATGAAGCGAGGAAGGAGAGCCGAGGCCGCGGGTCAGGGCGAGCGCAACGGCTCTAATACCATTTCCGGTGGATCAGCTCGGGGTATAATTTTTGGGCCACCAGACGAAGTTGGTGCGCGAGCTGATCTCGGTTTGGCGCTCGGCGAGGTCGCAGCACCGCGCACCGATCGTGTTCACGAGGTCATCCAGCGTGGGCACGAGCTTGTTGACGATGGGCTCGTCCACCGTACGCGTCCGACGAGGGCCGCCTTGCGGGATGACGGGCTGACGGCCGACCTTATGGGCTTACGGCTAGCCTAAAGGTCATCAGGTCGATGCGGGTCGAGGTTCTGAGCGGGGTGGAGCGCCGGCGTCAGTGGTCGGACGCTGAGAAGGCCCGGATCGTCGAGGAGACGCTGGTCTTGGGTGTGCGGGTGGCCGAGGTGGCCCGTCGCAACGCGGTGAGTGCCAGCCTGGTGTTCGGGTGGCGTCGCCTGGCGCGCGACGGTTTGCTGGGACGCGGTGTGCCGGCTCTGATGCCGGTCGAGATCGTAGCCCCAGCTTCCACACTGCCGGCACCCGCGCCCTCGGTGGCACCGCGTCCAAAGCGGTTGGCCGGGCTCATCGAGATCGAGCTGTCGCAAGGGCGGCGCCTGCGGGTGGGCCGCGACGTCGACGGCGACGCGCTGCGGCGCGTCCTCGACGCCCTGGATCGGCGATGATCCCCCTGCCGAGCGGCGCCAAGGTGTGGCTGGCCACCGGCCACACCGACATGCGCAAGGGGATCGGCGGCCTGTCGCTGCTGGTGCAGGAGGTGCTCGGGCGCGACCCGTTCTGCGGCCACCTGTTCGTGTTCCGGGGCCGCCGCTCGGACCTGATCAAGATCGTCTGGCACGACGGCCAGGGCGGAGCGCGCCAGGGTTCCCTGGCCTGCGAAGCAGGTTAGGGTGGCAAGCGGAGGGGGGTGCCTGTTCATGAAAAGGCTGGATCGGGGCCGGTTCACCTGGCCGTCGGCGAGCGATGGGGCGGTTCCGATCACGCCGGCGCAGCTCGCCTACCTGACGGAGGGCATCGACTGGAGGAACCCACAGCAGACGTGGCGTCCGAGCCAGGCGGGATAGCGAAAAGGCTTGCAGCGGCAGGAGGTTGTGATCTGATCGGGGGGTGACGACGTCCTCCGATCAGCTCCCGTCCGACCTCGCCGAAGCTCGCGCCATGATCGTGGCGCTGCGCAGCGAAGCCCTGATCCGTCGGCTGGAAACCGAGAAGCTGAAATTCCTGATCGCCAAGCTGCGCCGCGAGCAGTTCGGGCCGTCCTCCGAGCGCGGCAGGCTGCTGGCCGAGCAGCTCGAGCTGGCCATCGCCGACGTGGAGGAGAGCCAGGGCGCGGCCGAGGCGGAGGCCGACATCGCGGCGCCGGCCGCGGCGGCCGTGGAAAGGCAGAAGCGCCCCGCCCGCTCGCGACGACCGAGCTTGCCCGATCACCTGCCGGTGGAGCGGATCGTGTACCCGGCGCCCTGCGCCTGCGCCAGATGCGGCGGAGCCCGCCTGCGCAAGCTCGACGAGATCGTGTCGCGTTCGCTCGAATGCGAGCCGCGGCGGTGGAAGATCGTCGAGCACGTGCGCGAGAAGATGACGTGCCGCGACTGCGAGGGCGTCACCGAGACGCCGGCGCCGTCCCACCCGATCCCGCGTGGCTTCGCGGGCCCGAACCTGCTGGCGAGCGTGCTGGTGTCGAAGTTCATGCTGCACCAGCCGCTGAACCGGCAGAGCGACACCTTCGCCCGCGAGGGGATCGCCATCGACACCTCGACGCTGGCGGACCGCGTGGGCGCCTGCGCGGTGGCGCTCGCCCCGATCGTCGAGGCGATCAGGCGTCACGTGCTGGCGGCGGATCGGGTCCATGGCGACGACACGACGGTGCCGGTGCTGGCCAAGGGCAAGACCGACACGGGGCGCCTGTGGACCTACGTGCGTGACGACCGGCCCTTCGGCGGCGCCGCCCCGCCTGCCGCGGCCTTCCACTACTCGCGCAGCCGGTCCGGGGAATACCCACGGGGGCACCTGGCGAGCTACGGCGGCATTCTGCAGGCCGACGCCTACGCGGGCTACAGCGAACTCTACGAGGGCCGACGCAAACCGGCTCCCGTGATCGAGGCGGCGTGCTGGAGCCATGGACGACGCAAGTTCTTCGATATCGCCAAGCTGACGAAGGCACCGATCGCCATCGAAGCGGTGCGGCGCATCGACGAGATCTTCGCCGTCGAGCGCATCATCAACGGCCTGAGTTCAGCAGAGCGAGGTGCCGAACGCCAACAGCAGTCGAAGCCGCTCATCCTCGAGCTGGAGATCTACCTGAAAGAGCAACAGAGGCTGCTCTCGGCCAAGAGCGATACTGCCAAGGCCATCAATTACATCCTGACCCGTTGGGTAGCCTTCACCCGCTTTCTCGACGACGGCAGGATCTGCATGAGCAACAACGCGGCCGAGCGCTCGTTGCGGGGGATCGCCATCGGCAGACGGAACTGGACCTTCTGCGGCTCGGACGCGGGCGGCCATCGCGCCGCCGCCATCTATACACTAATTGAGACTGCCAAACTCAACGATGTCGATCCCCAGGCTTGGCTGGCCGACGTGCTCGCTCGGCTGCCCGATCACCCTGCCAAGCACCTCGACGAACTGCTGCCCTGGAATTGGAAGGCCAACCGAACTACCGCAGCCCTGGCTCAAGCGGCCTGACGCGGCGCACACGCGCTCCGCAGGACTGACCTCACGCGCAACCCTAAACTGCGGTGCTGGCCGGATGCGTACCGTCCACCAGCCGCCAAAGCGTCTCGGCGGGCTGTAGTTCGGGACTGTAGGGTGGCAGGTAGACCAGCGTGATCCCGTCTGGCACGGCGAGGTTGGGACGGGTGTGGAAGCCGGCATTGTCGAGGAGTAGCAGAACCCGCTTCTTGGGTCCGGCGCCGACCGCGGTGGCGAACGCCGCGAGCAGGCCGGCGAACAGCGGCTTTGACACGCCGTTGCACAGGTACCAGACCGTTTCGCCGGTGGCGGGGCCCACAAAGGCCGTGACGTAGAGCCACTCGAAGCGGTGGTGACCGAGCGCGGTCGGGCGCTGCCCCTTGGGGGCCCACACCGCGCGCAGGACCGGCTTCAAACCGAGGCGGTGTTCATCGGTGCAGAACACCTCGACCGGCACGTCAGGGTGGGCGGCCGCCTCCTCGGCGACGACGTCCGCCAGCTTTTTTTAAAAACCTGGGCCTCTTCGGCCGTGGCGGACTTGGGGTTTTTCGGCCGCGGACGCTGCAGCGAATAGCCGAGCGCCTGCAACGCGTCCCAGCCGCGCTGGGGCAGCACGCGCTCCAGCCCGAGGTGGGCCGCGATGACGTTGGCGACCTTGCGGCTCGACCACACCCCGCCGTCAGGCGGCGGCTCGGCCAACCGCAGCCGCACCACCTCCAGCACCTCGACCGTCAGAAGGCGTGGCTTGGGGCCGTTGCGCCGATGTCCGTCAGCCAGGCTGTCGGGACCGGACGCGTTGTAGCGCTCCAGCAGTTGCTCGATCCAGCGTGTCCCGAAGGCCGTCACACTCGACGTCGCCCCGACCGTGTGACCCTGGGCCAGCAGCCAGATCACATGCACGTGCCGCGCCTCTACAGGATCCGCGCAGTCCACAAAACGACGTTCCAACTCCGTAACGCTCAGGTGATCGACGACACGCCTCATGTCCGGCCTCCCTGCTGAGCCACCACGCTACGCCCATGGCGACCCAAACGGAATCCGTGACGTGCCCGAGTCCGTCCACCGGAAACCGTATTACTCACCAGTTCAGCCCGAACGGCAACGGCTTCAACCCTTTGAGGGCGTGTCTCAGGATCCTCACAGGACTGAGGGGTTGCACTTTATTCCGTCCGAATATCAACAGATCGGCCAAGGTCCGCGCCGCCATGGCGACGTTGGATACGACTCTGCCGCTGCGCAAAACGCCGGATGAACAGCGCACGCGAGGGGTCGGGACGCCGCCGATCTGAGATCTCAGCGGCGTGTGTAACGACGTCACGACGCTTGCGAGCTCCTCACCGCTCGACCGGCCACCTGTCTTCTTCATGAACGCATGCAGGCTTCCGCCCACCGGGCGCGTATGGCGCACGCGCACATCGTCGATCACGGCCACCCGTTGCGTCGCCGGACCGTCATCGAAGCTGTTCGCCAGTTGCGGCCACAGGAAATCGAGACCGAAGCCGCTTTTGGTGTCTCGCATCGTCGGCAGAGCCTTGAAGAGCAACCGCCGACTGAGCACTGGGACCATGATCTCGACGAAGTTGGTGTGCCTGATGACGAAACTCGGATGATGCAAGGTCACCAGGTGTGAATAGTAAGACATGTCATCCAATGAAGGTTGAAACAGATCGAGGCCATATCGAACGCCCGTGGCGATCAGAGACTCGACGTGAGATGCAGAAGCGGATATGTCGTCGTCGGGAAACCAGAAGAAATCGTAAGATGTCAGCGCATCCGGATACTCACTGAAAAAGGCATATATACCGTCCCACTTACCACCGATCTTGCGATGGACAAATACGGCTTCCGGGAACTTACGAGTGGGATCGTTTCCAAAGTAACTGACAGCGATGTCGAACATCGAGCTATGTCCGGCCCACTCTTTGTGCAGACTGTTGTCACCACAGCGCACGATAGCGAGCAGTCGAGGATCTTCAATCACCGACATGTCAGGCCTCTAACCATTTCCGGGAGGTCGTGAGAGCTTGGTTGACGACTTGATGCATGTCCAAATATTGGTAGGTGCCGCAGCGACCGATGAACGTCATGTTCTTGTGAGCATCCGACAACGATTTATATCGTTCGAGGATGATTTCATAACGGTTGTCGGCAGTTTTCACGGGGTAGTATCGTTCCATGTCATTCTGCTTGTAGTCGCAGGGCTCCTCGACCGTTGCGATGACCGAGCTGGAAGGTTTGACATCGAGAGTGCTGATGTTGTGCCAGAGGGTTTCCCTCGTGAAAGGCTCGTCGTCGGTGTAGTTGAGTGTGGTGTGTGACTCGGCGCTGTCACGCGATCGATCGATCAGGTGGAACTTGACTGAGCGGTACGGGAGCTCACCGAACTCGAAATTGAAGTACTCGTCGATCGGCATGCTGTTGAAGCAAAAATCGTAGGAGTTCTCCATGCCTGAACGATAGCCATACTCGAGTCTGATATCGATGTTCTCATGGTCTAACATGCGATCGAACATCGCTGAGTAGCCCTCACTGGGGAGAGCCTGGAAGATGTCGTCGGAAAAGTACCTGTCGTCTCTGTCATGTCTGATCCTGAGCCGTTTGACGACCGACACCGCTGTTTGACAGAGTTCCATTCCCCACATCTTCTTGGTATAGGGTCGAAAGAAGAGGTTCGTCAGCTCCGATCCGATCGTGGCATAGAGATGATCCTCGGCGTTCGAGACAGGATCGCGCGGGATCGCTCGCGCGGCGAGTTCGGCGAGGACGTCTTCAGGCGTCTCCAGACTCTTGCCGAACACCGCATTGACGGTATCCAGATTGACCGGCATCGGTACGCATCGTCCGTCTGCCAATCGAGC
Organism: Lichenihabitans sp.; assembly: GCA_965214345.1. GTDB lineage: Bacteria > Pseudomonadota > Alphaproteobacteria > Rhizobiales > Beijerinckiaceae > Lichenihabitans. The sequence goes on from CBDCBJ010000007.1 coordinate 931,742, forward strand.
TACGACCCTGTGAGTGTAGGGGGTCCACTCCGTGAAGCGTGATAGCCAGTCGATGACCCTATGATTTGATGTGTGAAATAGATGTGGTCCATATCGATGAACCCGAACGCCACAGTCGTGGACATAATCATAGCAGTTCCCACCGGTATGATTCCGCTTGTCGATGATATCGACTGAGTGACCAGCCTCGGCCAGCTCTCGCGCGTGTACGGCACCAGCGAGGCCAGCCCCTATAATTAATATCCGCTTGAATACCAACTCTCTCTCCCACAAGGAAGATTTTAACTTGACGACTTAGACTATTTTAAACACCTTCTTGTCATGCAGGCAAGTCGAGAGTCGACCTGGGATGCCAGCTTACGGCGGTCCGATGCGCTACACGGGCTCGGGATCGAGGCGTGCGCGGTCACGCCGTCGAAGACTCTGTCCCCGCTCGGGCGCTGCAGGTCCATCAATGACCCTCGGTGAAGGCGATCTCGTTCCAGCGTGAAACTCAAGGTCAACCCGGAGACCATCGATGTCCATCACTTCAGCGAGTTGACCGATGAGGATCGAGGAACTCGGGAGTTTTCCGGCCGGCGAGCGTTTCGAGGCGGAGGTCTGCATCGTCGGGTCGGGTCCGGTAGGTTTGACCCTGGCCACCGAACTCGCGCAAGCCGATATCGACGTCCTCGTGCTCGAGAGTGGCGGGAAGCGTCCGGGCCCGTTCACAGAAAGCCTCAACCGCGTCGAGAGCGTCGGACATCCCAGGGTCGAGGACCAGTCCCTCGTCCGCTCGCGAGGTCTCGGCGGTACGTCGCGTGTCTGGTCTGGTCGGATCGCCGTGCTCGATGAGGTCGACTTCGAGCCGAGGACGTGGGTGGCGGGATCGGGTTGGCCGATCCCTCGCGGCGAAGTCGCCCGCTATCTTCGACGGACGCTCGGCCATCTCGGGGCCGGTGTCGCCGACAACGTCGATCCGGCGTTTCTGGCGAGCGTCGTCGATCGATCGTCGGTGACCCGGTTCGATGGAGGTCCGCTGCGCGATTATTTCTGGTCCTACAGCCGAGACTTCGCTCGCCCCAAGGACTTCATGCGTTTCGGGGACCGCGCGGAGATCGCGGGGATCCCCGGGGTGCGATGCCTCCTGAATGCGACGGTGGTCCATATCGATACCAATCCGGAGGGCACGGCCGTGTCCGGCATTCGGATCAGAGATCGGGACGGAGTGGCTCGATCCGTGACCGCGCAGGCGACCGTCCTGTGTGCGGGAGGGATCGAGAACGCGCGGATCCTGTTGGCCTCCAACGATGTGCTGAGGTGTGGTGTCGGCAATGTTCGAGACCAGGTCGGCCGATACCTGATGGATCATCCGCGAGGCGCCGTCGCGTCGTTCTCACGGGGCGATTTCACCGTGGCCCAGGAGAGGTTCAGCACACACCGCGCCATGATCGACGGGTTCAGCACCGTCCTGACACCGGGGGTCGCGTTGACCCGACGGGTGCAAGAGCAGGAAAGCCTGCTCAACTGTGCCGCCTGGCTCACCGGCATCGTCGATCCCAGCGATGTCCTCCTCGCCGGACGGCAGCTGGCACGCCTGAAGGGGAACCCGGTCATACATGTGAAGAACATGCTGGTCGGCAGCGCTGTCGCGTTGAAGGCCGTCGCTCGGGTCGCTTGGGCCAAGCGTGGTCCCGTGCGCCGCCTCTCTGCGCTCAATCTCGAGTGCATCGTCGAGCAACCTCCTCGCGCGGACAGTCGTTTGACGCTCGCGCGCGCGTCAGACGCTCTCGGCGTCCCTCTGGCACGGATCGACTGGAAAGTCGGCGAGGCGGAGGCGAGGACCGTACGTTCCATGGTGGCGCTGTTCAGATCCGAGGCTGAGCGGTTGGGTCTCCCGATCGCGACACAGATCCCCGGTGTCGCGGACGAAGGGAGCCCTCTGGATCTTTCCGATGTCGCGCACCCGATGGGAACGACGCGGATGTCGAACGACCCTGCGACGGGCGTCGTCGATCCGGAGTGCAGGGTTCACGGGGTTCACGGGCTCTACGTCGCCGGCAGTTCCGTCTTCCCGACGTCGGGTCATGCGAATCCCACACAGACCGCCCTCGCGCTCGCGATCCGGCTCGCCGACCGGCTGATCCAGGTCCTCGCGAGCGGCAGTGCTCCACCGCGTGATGCGTCGCTCGCCGTCGTCGAATAGTCGGTCTCAAGGGGCCGCCGGCGGACATCCTGCGGCGCTTCGATCGACGAACGCCTCATTCCATCGTCACTCCCGCGCTACCTCGTAGCCCTTCGGCAGCAGGGTGAGCTCCCCCTGAGCCATGGATTCCACGCTTGGTCGGACGTCGGCCCTGGGCAGGGCCCGGCCGAGAAGGAAGCGCAGCCGAGGTTCTGGCCAAGCCGTGACGACCGCGGCGGCGGCCAGCGATCCTATGATGGCGGCGAGCACGGCTGCCGCGCCGATCCGGGGCGCGAGACCGACGATGATCGCGGTGCCCAACGGATCGTGCAGGAGGTAGAGCGGGTAGGTCATGAGCCCCGCGAAGCGAAACGCCGGCGCAGTCCTCCCGGCGAGACTGATCAGACTCTCGTTCCAATGCAGTGAGGCCGCCAGCAGGACCACGGCCCCCATCCAGACAGCGAGGGCCGGCGAGGCGGACAGGTGGAGCCCGGCCGCACGCTCGATGATGCCGTTCTGGCCGATGATTTCGAGGATGCTGGCGACCCCGAGTGCCGCCAGTGCCGTGGCTCGACCTCTCGTCCAGCCGAAAGTCCACAGCTTCCACATCACCGTGCCGACCCCGAAGAGGCAGCCATGCTGCACGAGCAAGAGCTGAAGCTCTCGGTTGCCTTGCGCTTTCAGCACGAGAAAATGCAGGGTCCCGCCCAAGCCTGAGGAGCCAGCGAGGCCATGATCCAGTGCCAAAGCCATAGCCCAGAAGATCCCACTCCCGAGGCCGATCCACGTCATGACGAGATCGATGGACCCAGCCCGCCCGAGGCGTACGAGAACGTAGGCGAGCAGGTAGAAGTCGATCTCGATGCCGAGGGTCCACCAGACCGAGTCGATGGCTCCGAAAGGCCAGAAGAGCAGCGTCTCCGCATATCGGAGGCCGAGGTGGATGTCGGGTGTCTGGTCCAGCCAGATTCCGAGCGACACCGCGACAGTGGCGGCGATCCAGCTGGCGGGGGCGAGCCGGAGAAACCGCCCTCTGATGAAAGAGGACGACGTCGCCTCGGAGGCCGTCCAGGCGATCACGAAGCCGGAGATGACGAAGAAGATCTCGACGCCGATCCATCCGCAATGGAACCACGTCGCGCACCACGGGTGATCTGACGTGATACGTGCCGCCTCGAGGGGGATCTGCACGGCGAACGGCATCCCCCGCGTCCAATGCCAGAACCCGAAATGGTAGCAGACCACGAACAAGGCCGCGCTCAGCCTCAACGCGTCTAAGCCGATAACGTGTCGATGTCGGGTGCGTCGCATCATGGCTGATACTCCAGCTAGCGGTTTGGATAGGGACTGGTCTCTGTCTCGCACGATAACAAAGCTTAGACCGTGACTGTCACCCTTTATAAACATCTGTATAAGGATAATTCTACGCCGACCGACATTAGACAGCATCGATGTACGGTCGAAGAACCTGCATGTTTCGGGTGATTGATCGTGCCGAAGAGCGATGCGAGTTGGCGACCACGGATCCCACTCGGCCCGGGAGCCTTGCTGCAGAGGCCTGTCGAACTGAGCGGCAGGCATCGATCCTGTCGTGTCTACGAGCCGGCCAGACCTCCGGGGTATCGACGCTGGGCATCCCCGGATTGCGTCAGAGCGACGGGGTGCTCGCCGCCTCGGGCGAGCCGTCCGGGCCCGGACGCCAGTGATCTCCTGATCGGCCGATCGAACAATGCATAGGCGGCTGTCGCGACCACGACGATGACCGCGGTCGCGAAGGCCACCATGGCGAGCCTGCCGATGATGTTGAGATCGAGCCTGGCCTCGATCGAGCTGAAAACGCGCAGCAGAGGATAGTGAAGAGCGTAGATCGGGTACGACAGGTCTCCGCACCTCGAACACCAACGACGAGCCCGGACGCCGAAACGCGCGGATGACGCCGCGAACACGATCGATGGCAGGATGAGGATGACGCAGAGGTCATCGAAGGCCTCGTTCATGGCGCCGAGCGACGGCATCGCCATGACCGCCAGGAGCACGAGGGCGGGGACGAAGAATGGAACGCCGGGTGCACTCGCGCGGACGTGGAACAAGATCAGCCCGACGCTGAACGACCACGTCACGCGGGCGAAGCCGAGCCAGAAATGATCTGGCAGTGGGCCGAAGATGATCTGGCCATCGTGATGTGCGCCCCAGACGAGCAGAACCGCGCTACCTCCGAGCAATGGAGCCAATGACCAGAAGCCCAAGCGAGATCGAGCCCAGATCGCGAAAGCCGCATTGGCCCACACCTCGAAGAACAGCGACCACACTGGACCGTCCAAGGGAAAGACGGCGAACTCCAGCGTCGTCGTGTGTAGCGTCGGCACCAGGAACAAGCCGAAGACGAGTGCCTCTGCGGCATCGATCAGGTGTCGATGCTGATCCGAGATGCCGGGCCGGCCGATCTCGACGATGGCCGCGAGCACCGTTCCGAGCACGATCAGGGGCATCAGCCGGATGCCGCGCATCATCAGGAAGCGGGCGATCGAGAGTCTGTCTGTGGCGAGGCGTGTCCGGTAGGCCCGCGCCATGACGAAGCCGCTCAGCACGAAGAAGAAATCCACAGCTAGATAGCCGTGCCAAAACAGGTTTGGAACGTGGAGCCGCGTCGAGCAGTGAAACAGCACGACGCCCAACGCCGCCTCGCCACGAAGGCAATCGAGACCGGAGAAGTAGGTGTCTATCGAACACCTGCTCTGGATATCGTGCGCCGGAGAAGTGCGGTGCTCGAGGCTTGAAATCTGCTGTGGCATCTGAAAATCCAAATAGGATAAGTGTAATCGATGTCGTCATCCCGAGATCATTGAAATCGTGTAGGATCGAAACTGTAGGTGCGCGTGTAATTATGCTGTTTCGTGTATCTCAGTGCTCAGCTATGCGATCGGCGAGGACGCCGCGAGCAGAAGCGTCCGATCCGACTTCGCAATACGCGAGCCGAAGACGATCCTACGGCGCGGGACATGACCGGGCCTCATCCCGTTCTGACGTCTTGGAGCGCGCGGCCGAGCCGGCCTTCGATCCGGACCCGCAACGATCCGACGGCGCCGGCCGCCATCGCCTCGACCCCGCCGGGACGTCCGTTCAAGCGCCACAGCAGGTAGAGGACCGTGCCATAGACCGTCGCGCCCACCGTCGTGCTCGCCGCGATGTCGACCATCGCATCGGCGGAGGCATGTCCTGGCTCCATCGAGCCTCGCAGCAGCAGGACCGCCGCGGCCATCGCGGCGGTCGCCACGAGGCACGGCCAGGCGTCGGAGAGTTGCCGGCGGATCGGCAGGCCGATCATGCGTCGGACCACCCGCAGGCAGAAGACGGCCGCGACGGCCTCCGAAGCCAAGCGCGCCAGCGCGACCCCGGCGAGCCCGAACGTCATGTAGCCGAACCACAGCATCGGCAGCTTGGTCAGGACCTCGAGGCCGTTGCGGATCACCAGGTCCCGCGTCTCGCCGAAGGCCGTGACGAGCGAGATCGACGGCAGCACGAAGAGCGCCGGGATCAGGCTCGGCGCCAGCCAGTGCAGCAGGGGGGCGATGCCGATCCAGCGCTCGCCCATGATGACGCGGACGATGGGTTCCGCCAGGAGGCTCTCACCCACCAGGATCGGCATCCCGATCGTCATGACGGCGCGGACCGCCATGCGGTAGCTGCGCTCGATCCGCACGTTGTCGTCCCTGACGGAATGGAAGGCCGCCAGGAGCGGCCGCAGGATCGGCCCGAAGACGGCCTGCACCGGGATCAGCGACAGGTCGCTCGCCGTGGTGAAGAGGCCCAGGCGGGCGACCGGGATGACCCGCCCGAGCAGGAGACGTTCGGATTGCCAGTTCATCGTGCCGATGACCTGAGCGAGGCTCAGCCATCCGAGGAAATGGGAGAACAGCGGCAGGTAGACGAGGCTGCAGCGCGGGCGGTAGGGCGCCAGGACGTAGGACACGATCAGCGTCACGGTGGGCGAGGCGACCGCCGCCACGGCGACCGCCCAATAGGAATGCGTCAGGCTCGCCGATGCGATGCCGACCAATGCGCCGGCGGCCTTGCCCGACACCTCGATCGACACGTCGCGCCAGAAGCTCAGTGCCTTCTGGAATTCGGCGAGGCACGGGCTCACCATCCCGCGGGCCAGCGCCCCGATGCCGACGACCGGGACGAGCCCCCACAGGCGCGGATCGCCATACCAGGTCGCCAGGGGCCACAGGGCGAGGAGCAGCAGGGCGTAGAGGGCGAGGCATCGCAGCGCCGCGAGCGTGAAAGCCGTGTCGTAGTGGAGCCGCTCGATCCGCTCGACGCGGATCAGGGCCTGGTTCAAGGGGAGTTCGAGGGCGGATTCGATGACCGCCACGATGCTGGTGGCGATGGCGACGAGGCCGAAATCGGCCGGGGTCAGCAATCGGGCGAGGACGAGGAGGGTGCCGAGGTCGAGCAGGCGCGTGCCGAACCGCGTCGCCATCATCATGGTTCCGGCGAGAGCGGTCCGGCGGGCTGTCATGCCGCCGGCGATGTCGAAGAGGTGGCGGACGAGATCGTCACTGTGACATGGTCCTGCTGGAGGTGACGGGGCCGACGACGCCCGGGTCATCGGCCGATCTCAGTATAAAAGAGAGAGGAAGTCTCGTCTCTCCCCTCGAACCGACGAGACGGGAATGTTCATACCCGCAAATACGACCATATCGAAATTAAAATCGACGATGTAGACCGATGTCCTTCGACACTGTCGTCATCGTCCGGTGGATCGAGCCTCGTCAGGCGCGTGATGTCCGGTTGAGGACGACGCCGATGACACTGATCTTGGCGCTGCGCAGTGTCGCGATGCAGTCATGGGCCTCATCGAGGGTCGTGCGTGAAGCCTCGATCACGAGGACCACGCCATCGAGCATCTGCCCGATCACCCGGGCGTCCGAGGAGACGCTGGCGGCGGGGAGATCGACGACGACGCTCGCCTCCCTCTGCAGCCAATCGATGTATCGCTGCATCTCGGGCAGGCCCGCGAAGGCGTCGGGGCTCGTCCCGACGTCGTCACCGACGGCCGGCACGAAGACGAGGTGATCCGACATCCGCACCGTCGTCAGCCGTTCGGGCGGGTCTCGGGAGAGGAGGCTGTCGGTCAGGCCGCGACCCTCGTTGGGCGCGAGCGTGCGTGTCAGGGCGGGGTCCTGCAGGTTGCCGTCGACCAGCGCCACGTGTTCCGAAGCGGCCGACGCGATCCGCGCGAGGCCGCTGGCGATCGTGGTGGTTCCCTCCCCCCGGCGCCACGAGACGAGGCCGATGGCGCGGTGGCGGGTGTCGAAGCTCGTCGAGATCAGAACCGCCCGGAGCGCGCGAAGCGCCCTGTGGAACGGGTCGTCGGTTCCGGTCCGGTCGTAGCGGCGGCGAGACTGCAGGCTGCGCCGCAGGCGGTAGGACAGGGGCGGCACGTCGGCCAGGCATTCGAGCCCGAGATGGCGGACGATCTGGCGGCGTGTGCGGATGCGGCGATCGAAGCTGTGGACCGTCACGATCCCCCCGAGCCCCGTGGCGAGCGCGAAGGTGAGCGCGAAGGCGAGCACCACCTTGGACTGGGGAAAGGACTTGGCGGTCGGCTCGATGGCGGCGCTGATCACCTTGGCGTCCGCGTCGGGGAACCGCGTGTCCGGAATCCGGCCCTGCACGATGCCCTGGAGCGCCGCGTCCTCCTCGGCCTTGATGTCGGCGATCCTCGTCTGCAGGAACTCGCTCCCGCGCCGCACCGAGGCGACCTGGTCCCAGATATAGGCCGAGGTGATGGAATCGACCGTCCGTGTCGCCGCCGCGGCGTCGAGAGCCATGTAGGAGACCTCGATCACGTAGGACTGGCCGATGCGGCGGGCGCCGACCCGACCCATGAAGCCCTGGAAGGCCGCCGCGCGCTCCTCCTCCTCGGTCCGGGGTGGGCGCGGGACGAACCGGGCCATCAAGGCCTCGCGCCAGCCGATCGGCGGCGTGGCGAACTCGCGGGAGTGCCACAGGTCGAGCGTGTCGAAGACGAACCTCAGGATCCGCTCCGACTTCACGACCTGGATGTGGCTCTCGGCCTGGGCGGCGTCGAGGTTGACGACCAGCCTGCCGCCGTCGGGAGACGCGGAGAGGCTCGGGCGCACGGGGTCGAGCAGCATGAGGGTGGAGGCGACGTACTCGGGCGGCGTCTGGATCAGGTAGACGATCGCCAGCCCGACGCAGAGGGCGCACCACAGGATCAGCTTGCCGCCATGGCGGCGGCAGGCGGCCCAGAGCTCGCCCATGTTCAAGGTCGGGTCGCCTCCGGCCGGAGGAAGGCCGGGCAGGCTGGGCTCGAGCGAGAAGGCCGTCGTATTGGACGTGATGTTCATCGCGCGGCCTTCATGGCTGGCATCGGCCAGTCGACGGAGGGGTGATCGAGGGGGTGGCGGGCCGTCATAGCGTTTCGGCGCGTTCCGGCCGCGCGATCCCCTGCGCGAGTTCGACGAAGCCGAGGATGTTGCCGATGAGGCGCCCCCGGCGGTCGATATAGGGCTCGGGCCGGATCGACATCACGACGTTGCTGGCGACGTTCTTGAACCAGTGCTGGATGAGGCTCGCCAGCGTCATGGTCCCCTTGTTGCGCAGGTACAGCGGGTTCACGATCTGCGAATAGCCGAGGCGTCGCCCCGAGAGCCTGCCGGCCTTGACGCCCCTGTGGACCCCGACCGCGGCGCCGAGCTCGACCATCCGGGCACCGCGCCGCGCCAGCGCGCCGCCGAAGTCCCGGTCCTCGAGCCATCCGTAGAGGACGAGGCGCTCATCGAACGACAATCCGCGGACGGACGAGAGACGAAACGCCATGTTGCAGCCGTAGGGGCTGGCGTTCTCGCGCAACCAGCCGCGCCGCGGGCCCGGCGTCTCCAGGGACCCGCAGGCGTCGGCGAAGGCGATGCCGGGGCCTTTGATGCCGTCGGCGATCACGTGTCCCGTGACGGCCGCGATATCGGGGCTGCGCCGGAAACAGCGTTCGACCTCCTCGATCCACGTGGGATGAGCCACGAAGTCGTCGTCGAAGAACACCACGATGTCGGTCTCGGGGGCGAGGTGGCGCAGGGCGAGGTTGCGTTGACGCGACAGTCCCGCGGGTCCCAGCAGCAATGTCACGTCGCCGCGGTCCACGACCTGCCCGGCGTCGGCCGACGACACGCAGGAGATCGTGACGGCGCGAGCCCGGAGGGTCTGACGATCCAGCGCCTGCAAGGCGTCCGACAGGACCGAGGCCCGTCCCCGCGTGGCGAAGACCACCTCGACCCGCAAGCGGGACTCGCCGGCGTGGTCGACCCGACCGATCGACCGCGCAGGGCTCCTGACCTCGGTCGGATCCGCCATGCCTCGTCCGGCATCCCTCGCGGTGAACGACGCGGTCCCGCGCGCATCAGCCAATGGTCGACCCTTCCGAACGCGATGGCGTCGTCGCCCGACGATGGCGCCTCATTGCCCGGCCGCCTGCGGCAGGCGACCGTCCCGGAAGACCAGGATGTCGGCGACATCCATCACGGCGGGCGGCTTCAGCTTGTCGATGGGCCAACCGCCGCCGAGGGCCAGGTCGACCAGCACATACATGGGCTGGCGATATTGCGGCGGCGTCGGCATCGACCAGATCTCCTGCCTGTTGAAGAAGAAGCGCGTGTCCTGCGGGGTGATCAGCACGCCGTAATCGTTGAAGTTCGATGTCATCTGCGAGGATGGGACGTGGGTCAGATGATCGTGCAGGAGCAGATCCTTGCCGTCCTGAAACAAGTGCATCCAGCTGTGATAGTACCCGGGGAAAGCACCATAATACTCGATGACGTCGATCTCGGAGGCGTCCTTGGTCTTGTCGATGCCGATCAGCCAGAAAGCGGGCCAGACGCCGGCGCCGTCGGGCAGTTTGGCGCGCATCTCGAAATATCCGAACTGCTGGGCGAAGCCCCTCTGCCCGACGCCGTCCCGGTCCATCGACGAGATCAGGCCCGAACGCCAGCGCCCCTGCGCGTCCTGGCGCGCGGTGATGCGCAGGCCGGCCGGTGTGAGCGAGAACGGTCCGTCCGGGCCCGGATCGGCGAAGACGGCATCGCCGAAGTCGCCGTGCCAGGGCGTGTGTGCGATCCACCGCGTCCCCGGGCCGCCGGCCGAGATGTCGAGGGTCGCGAACCGCTCTTCGAACGTGAGGACGAAGTGGTCGAGGTCGAGCGTCGCCGCCTGCGCGACCGTCGGCGACAGGCCGTAGGCCAGGGCGAGCGCCGCGATCGATCCGCACCGGCGGACCTTGAGGGGAGAGACATCGATCGAGAACCGTCGGTCCATGGCGCTCATCCGATTCAATGGCCGAAAAGGTCGAGATAGCCGCGCGCCGACGCGGCCCACGAGAACCGCCTGACCTGCTCTCGACCCCGACCCCGCAGGTCGTCGGAGAGGTGGCGAGACGCCAGCAGCTCACCGAAATGCCGGATCCAGGGGCCGTCCTCGGTCGGGTCGGCCAGGAGCGCCGCCGTGCCGCAAACCTCCGGCAGGCTCGCCCGATCGCTCGACACCACCGGGCATCCACAGGCCATGGCCTCGACGATCGGCAGCCCGAAACCCTCGGTGAGGGATGGGAACGCGAGGCACAGCGCCTCCGAGAACAGCCGGGCGAGGTCGTGGTCCGAGACCTGGCCCAGCCAGACCAGGTTCGGCGCGGACCGGGCCGGAACATCGGCGAAGATCGCGGCCCCGCCGCCGGCCACCAGGATGTCGAGGCCGAGGGCATCGACCGCCTCGGCCAGCCCGACGATGCGCGCGATGTTCTTGTGCCGGGCACGGCTCGCCAGGAGCAGGATGAAGCCTCGCCGGGGTGGCCGCTCCGCGAAGACCGTGGAACGCGAGGCGTCCCACCTCAGCGCATGCTCGTATCCGTTCGGCAGCACGCGGATCCGCCGCGCCGGGATGCCGAGAGACCTCGCCAATTGCGACGCCGCGTCGTGTGACACGGTCGTCACCTGCAGGGCGCGACGGGCCGCGAGCGGCTGCAGGGCGCGGTAGAACGCCCGGAAGCCGCGGCTGTAGCTCTGCGGCTCGACGAACACGTTGGCGTCGTGGATGCAGAGGACGTGCCCGCGACTGAGCGCCGGCGCCGTGTTGCACAGGTTCAGCAGCGGCTGGCGGGCGAGGAACGGTAGGATCGCCTGCTCCCAGACCTGCCCGCCCGAGGCGCCGGCCCGCTCGACCGCGATCGCCGTCAGTCGGGGGGGCTCGACGAGGCTGGCCGGCGCCAGCAGCGTGGCGCATCCGCCTCGTTCGGCCATGATGTCGTCCATCGCGCCGACGATCTCGCGGGCGTAGCGCTGGACGCCCGTCACGGCCTGGGTCAGGAAGCGGCCGTTGATCGCAAAGCCATACGGTCGAGACCCCGCGGCGGGACGGACGCCGTCGGCACGCCGTGAACGTCCGTCGCGGACAGGCGCGTCGCAGGCGGCGCTCACGCGGGCTCGCCGGCCTGGGGGGAGCTCGACGCGTCGGCGGCGGCCCGGGACGCATTGCTTGGCCAGACGGCGACGGCGCGCCCTCCGTCGCGACGGGCCAGGACGGCGCGGCGGACTTCCGCGACGACGTCCCCGTCCGGGAAGAACCGCGCGAGATGCCTGTCGCGGATCTGGGGGGTTCCATCTGACGCGACGTCGATCACGTCGTCGAAGTATTCGGCGAGATCTCCCGGCATGTCGGCCCGACGGCCGCGCGACAGGTGCCCCAACCATCCGACGGCGGTGTAGAATTCATGCGACAGGAGGGCGTTCGGCCAGAGATAGGCGGCATGGATCCCCGTGGTGAACGCGAACAGCGCCGCGACGTCGGGATCGAAGGTCCGGAGCGCGGCGTCGTCGATCTCCCGGCGCAGTGCGGCGACGAGCGCCAAGGCCTCGCGTTCCCTCACCGGGCGGTCGGAGACCGTTCGAGGCGCGGCCGGAGACGGATCGGCGGCGTCCCCCGGGAACCATCGCTCGTGTTCCTGCCTCCCGAGGACCGCCATGTCGGCGACGGCCTGGTCCTGTTTCGCATGGAGCCCGTCGATCGCGACACCGTCGCCCCGCACCATCGATCGCCACGCCAGGACCGCCAGGCAGCGCGACAGGTGTGCCCGAAGGGCGACGGGAACCCGTCCGTCCCTGGGCAGCAGGCGAGGGAAGACCCGGATATATTCCATCGGGTCGCACGCCACGAAATCGCCCATCCCTCGGATGTAGGACCATGACTCGGAGGTGTCGTCCGACATCCACCGGCAAGGCAAGGCTGCCCGATCGGCGGATCGCTCGAAATCCCGCGATCTCTTGGCGACAGGACGATCCGGGAGGCAGTGCGATGACATGTCAGTAGGAACCCCTCGACGTCATGACTGCCGGTATCGTCTTGAGCAGAATATAAATGTCACGACCGAGGCTCAATCGATGGATGTAGTCGATGTCTAGATCGACACGTGACCTGTATGATACATCGCTTCGACCACTGACCTGCCATTGGCCGGTGAGGCCTGGCCTCACGCGGCAATAGTCGCCGATGTGTGGTCCGTAGTGAACCATCTCGGTCTCGACGATCGGCCGAGGACCGACGAGGCTCATGTCTCCGCGAAGGACGTTCAGGAGCTGGGGGAGTTCGTCCATGCTCGACTTGCGGAGGATGCGACCGAGCGGCGTGATGCGGGGGTCGCCCCTGAGCTTGCGGGTCGCCGCCCATTCCGCCCGAGCCGCAGGATCCTCGACGAGATGACGCTCGAGGACGGAATCGGCATCAGCGACCATGCTTCGAAACTTGAGGCAGCGGAACCGCTTGCCGTCGCGTCCGACGCGCTGGTGGCCGATGAAGATGGGGCGGCCTTGCAGACATCGCAGCACGACGATCATCATCATGAAAAGCGGTAAAGCAGTCAGAAGGATCATCGCCGAGCCCGCGACGTCGATGCATCGCTTTGCACAATTGCAGTAGAATCCGGTGTCAAGAGACGTGCTCGCGGCGCGGTCGGAATAGCGGGTCGAGACAGGCAATGATGTCGTCGGAGTCTGAGATACGTCTGACACGGCAAATCCCTGAACGAACTCGTCGATGGTTAAAATATCCTTGATCAAAGGTCATCTTCAAATTAAATTATAGATTATCTTTTTATTTGAGAAAAGAATAATGCAGAACCATGAAGTCTATCTATGTTCTGGAACTCGAGGACAGTGAGTCACCAATGCGTAGAAGACCTCGCATGCGATGACATCGGCGAGCCGATCCTCCCACGACGGAGAGTTCCGACATGCGGGTTGCGATCATACACTACTGGCTCGTCGGGATGAGAGGCGGCGAAAAAGTCATCGAAGCCTTGTGCCAGATGTACCCGCAGGCGGACATCTTCACTCACGTCTACGATCCCGGCGCCGTGTCGTCGACGATATCGAGCCGACGCGTGCAGACCTCGTTCATCGCTCGTCTCCCCCGCGCCACGCGCAACTACAAGCGCTACTTGCCGCTGATGCCGATGGCTCTGGAACAGCTCGACCTTCGCGGCTACGATCTGATCATCAGCAGCGAGTCGGGACCGAGCAAAGGCATCATCCCCCCGGCTGGCGCCTTGCACATCTGCTATTGCCACTCGCCCATGCGCTATGTCTGGAACATGTTCCACGACTACCGCGAGCGAAGCGGTGGAATGACGCGGCTCCTGATGCCGCCTCTCGCGCATTATCTGAGGACATGGGACGCGATCTCGGCGAGCCGGGTCCACGACTTCGTCGCCAACTCGCGAACCGTCGCTCACCGGCTCCAGACCTACTACAGGCGCGACGCAACCGTGATCCATCCCCCCGTCGACGTCGACGGTTTTGCTCCCGTCCCGCGTTCGGATCTGGCCGACTACTATCTGATGGCCGGGGAACTCGTACCCTATAAACGGCCCGAGCTCGCCGTCGAGGCCTTCAATCGCACGGGGCGTAAACTCGTCGTGACGGGCGGGGGCGAAGGCCTCAAGGCATTGCGCGCCCTGGCTGGACCGACCGTCAGCATCCTCGGTCCTCAACCGTTCGAGCGGCTCAGGCACCACTATGCCCGATGCCGTGCGCTGATCTTTCCCGGAGAGGAGGATTTCGGAATCGTTCCCGTGGAGGCCATGGCCAGCGGCCGGCCCGTCATCGCCTTCAACAGGGGTGGCGCCACCGAGACGGTGGTCGAGGGGTCCACGGGCACGTTCTTCGACGAGCAATCCGTCGATGGACTGATCGCCTGCCTCGATCGCTTCGAGAGGATGAGCTTCGACCCGGCGGACGCCACGGCGCGGGCGCGCCGGTTCAGAGCTCCGCTGTTTCGATCGAGGATGCACGCTCTCATCGCCGATCGCCTCGAGAGGCACGGGCGGGCGACGACCGGAACCATGGACGATCCGTTCGACGTCCCTCGCCGGGTCTTCGCCTGAGGAGGGCGGCGATCGCCGTGCCCGGAGGGCCAGGTCAGCGCCGTCCCGGAGTGAGGAACCCGACGCCAGCGACGACGTGGACATCCGAGCCCGGCGTAAGCTCCGATGTCCACGCGACGTCGCCGGCTGTCGGTGCCATAGAGCTGTTGCCGCTCGCCTCGGCGCGCGGCCTCTGCTCTATCTTGCTGTTTCTATGAGCATCTTCACGTGATCAGGTGACTCCACCTGATCGCGATCTGCTCTAATGCACCTCGACCGGCGTCGTCCCGTCAGGCCAGCGGGATCTCCGGCGTCGCGTGTTGTATCTGGTCACAAGCGATGGTCATGTCGGCCGATGCCCGCGTGATGCCGAACGACGACGACGGTCTGAGATTCTGCCCGACGCTCCCTCGCTCGGCTCTCGACCCATCCTGGGCCATATCCTTCAGCGCGTAGCCATAGAGGCCGCCGACCAGCATGCGATAGATCATGCGAGCGTAGACGAGCGTGCCGTCTTGTCTCACATCGGTGTCGACGTCCAACGAGTGGTGGTACGCTACGGCCCGGCACAGACCGAGCATCGCGTTGGTCAAGAATCTTCCGCTGTAGAGGCAGTCAGGAAAATGTAGCAACCAATTATCAAAGAAGCCCGTGATGGATTGATCGACGTCTTCCAAAGTGTTCTGGACGACGCCATCGCCTGCTGATTTCTTGTGGATAATGTAGAGTTCAACAATATTGATGTTTTTGGAATAGCATGTGACGATATCATAGATGATATGAAGGAGCATGGAATGCGGATCGACGTCCTGCGATAACCGCTGCCGAATGATGACGGCCAAGCTCTCGATGACCGGAGAGGTCGCAGCTTCGATGAGCACGTCACGCTCGGGAAAGTAATAGGTGACCAATGCAGGCGTCACGCCTGCAAAGCGTGCGATATCCTTTCGCGTCACATTGCTCGTCTGGAGAGACCGCAAGGCCTCCTGCATCCCCTCGACGATCTTCTTCGGGCCTACGGTGGCGGAGCCGCGTGCGGGCCGCCCTTGAGCACGTTTATCGAGCATCGCATTAAACCATCCATGAAACGACCGTTGCCGACAGCCGGTTCAATGGCATGCGACGGGAGTTCTAGACTCTCGCCGCCTGGATTGCCTTCGGGCCTTCGAGGCTCTGAAAGCGAGTCGAACCAACGCGTCGGATACGGTCTCGAGTGGAAAGTCGAAATCTGACCATATCGACCAAAACGGCCTCTTCGTGAGCTGAGTTTCCGTCCCTTTCATTTACAGGTATCATACCATGCAACTTTCCCGAGTCTAGAGGAAAGCAACTTAAACGAGAATTTTTTTTGTCGACAATTGCCGGTTCAAAACTCACCCTCTCGGGCGACCTCTTCATGGCGAGATTCAACGCTGAGGGCGCCGATTCAAGGATGATGGGGACGATTTAGTCGACTGAGAAAAATAGTAGCTCATATGAGGTCTCTGTTCTCAGGATTTCTTGATCCAATAAAGACTGCCCGAAAACTTTTGATATCACCGAATCTTTTATTAAATTTGACATGGCGGCGTTCGCTTGAATGCAACCACCGCTGTTTGATCAGATTCCATTCTTAGCCCGACACCCCGGGCCATCAAAATTAACATATGTATAAACAAAATGAGATGATTTCCGTCGTTTTCGACGATGATGTACACAAATAACTTGAGCGCGACACCATGGTGGCATGCAACGTCCGGCGGTCATCGATCGCGTCGAGGATGTCCGGCGACGACGACCGTGTCGAGCCGTTCGGTCGGGCCGTCGACTTTTCTCGACGAGAGGCCCGGGCCGCCATGGTGCGGCGCGAGGTCGGAACGAGCCTCGGGTCGGGACCCGTCGAGCGGATCACGGGGCCCGACCGGCGACGTCGTGCTCGAGTGGCTCGGTCCACGGAAGCTTACGGCCTCCAGCCGCGCGGATCGCGCCGGGCCCCTTGTCAACGCTGATCGCTCACGAGCTCTCGCGTTTCGCGAGGCTCCACCGAGATCGTGTCGCCGGGCTCGACGGAATCGTCCTCGGCGGCATCCTGCGTCATCGCCGTTCCGTTCACCACCCGGGTGATCCTGTAAGCCAACGATGACCGTCCGGTCGCTTTCTCGTCCGCGATGACCTGGGGCGCCCGTGTCTCAAATTGGTAGATCAATGTCTGAGCCGTCTCGATCTGCGCCGTCGCCGAGGCCAGCTTGGACATGACGTCGCGAGCCTCGGTCAACGCCGCCGCGCGGTATGTCTGCCGCAGTTCCACGAGATCGCGATCCACCCGCGCCATGTCCTGCTTGGCCCGCAACGTGGCCAATTGCACGTCGAGCCGGCCGCTCTCGTATTGCGAGACGTTCTGCTCGATGGCCAACTGCCGTGGGACGATCGTGAGGCCTTTCGTGACGAGCGCCGCGACCGTGTCGAGTTCCTTCTTGGCCAGATCCGTCTGGTGGCTGAGGGCCGCGTCCTTCGCGGCCAGCGCGACGACCTCGTGCTGGAGGAGGTCGGTCGTCTTGTTCAATGAATCGGTCTGCTTCGACAGCCCGTCGCGAGCATTGGCGAACAGCAGTTCCTCCTCGTGCATCGCGCGTGACGCGTCCGGATCGGTCTTGCGTGCCAGCAGCTCGTTCGGAAACGACACGTTGTCGCCGCCCTTGATCTCGGCGTCGAAACGGGCCTGGCGGGCCAGCAGGATCAGGCGTTGTGACGACAGGACGCGAAGTTCGCCGCGGGTCGAAATCGCATCCCGCTCGAACCCGAGGAGGCTGGTCTCCCGGGGACGAGACAATCCGCCGGCGATCCCGACGGCCTGCAGCACCGTGAGCCCCGGCCGATAGGGATAGGCCCCCGCCTTCTCCAACACACCGATGATGTAGAAGGGCCTGTATTCCGCGATCTCGACGGAGGCATCGGGCTGCTCGGCCAGTCCGAACCGCCTCTGCAGCTGCGAGGCGATGTCATGCGCGACATCCGACGGCGTCCGATGCAGAGCCGAAACCTCTCCGACCAGCGGGAGAAAGACATTGCCGGACGCACCGACGATGAAGTCGCCCGTCAAGGCCGTCCATTCATGGGCATCTCCCAGGTCCTTCCGCCAGTCATAGACCTTGATCCTCAGCTTGTCCTCGGGACCGAGCTGGTAGGCGGGCGCTGCCGGAAGCTCATCGGCCGACGCAGCGGCGATGAGCGGGACCAGTGACATCAATGTCGCGACGGCCGCCACCCGTGCCGCCTTGCCGAGTCTTTGAACCATAACGATCAAACCTTCTCTCGGGATCGATGAACTCCGAGGTGTCAGCATGTCTTGATCGATGCTCGATCGCGATTCAAAAATCGATTGAAATAAAGAATAATTCAACAAATTATTTTATTACGAGATAATAGGAGACAATATGTAGCGCTGAACGGCGGGATGTGACAGGTTCGAGTCTGAAGAATTTCAAGTCTGTATTTACCGAAGAGCCACACGGCATTGAGCCTGAGGCAACTCGACGAGCCGACTATGGTCGGACGATGATCCAACGTCAGAGCGAGGCTAAGATGACGATTCATGTCGACCATCCCATGATCATCGACCTCCCTCCGGTCACGGACGAGACCGTCGCCACGCTCGTGCGAGCCATCGACACGCAGGGTTTCGGCTGCCTGCCCGGTTACATCTCCTCCGACGCTCTGGCCGAGATGCGGGCCTTCGTGTCGGACGCGGTCGTGAGGTCGCAGGGCGAGTATGTCGGCTTCACGGGACGTGCGGCGGTCGCCGGCACGGCCTTCGACGCCCTCTCGAGATCGGAGGAGTTCCGTTCCTTGATGCGGAGGATCTACGAGGTCGGCACGGGCCAGGCTCCGCCGGAGGTCGACTTCTACCAGGTCCTGCGGTGCCTGACCGGGCGCTCCGGCACACGGCATGCGCTGAACTTCCACTACGATTCCTACCTCGTCACCGCGCTCATCCCGGTCGACATCCCGACGACCGGGAAGACGGGAGATCTCGTGATGCTGCCCAACACCCGGCGCATCCGCAAGAGCTACTATGCCAACATCTTCGATAAGCTGCTGCTCGACAACAGACTGTCTCAATCTTTGCTGAAGGCATTGATGGCACTTCGTCTTCTTCCACTGGTTCGCATCAGACCCGTGCCGGGAAACATCTATTTCTTCTGGGGCTATCGCTCGATCCATACGAACGAAGCCTGCGATCCCGACAAGGTCAGAGCGACGGCTCTCTTCCATTACGCGAACCCCCATGCCGCGGATCGGCTGAGCGCGAAGCTTCGTCGGCCGGCGGCGCCCTGACGGCGGCCCGCGCGGGGGCTGACGAAAGATCACATCCTGACGGAGGCGGCGCTCCCGACGCCGTCTCCCCTGCGCCGACCTGGGCGTCTCGACCGTTTCGTCGACGATATTTTAACGCTATTGCTGCTCCCATGGCCCGCATGGGGCTTCCCGACGCTCCGGGCAACCTCCCAGGGGAGGAGCAAGATGACGACGTTGATCGCGGGCGCGATCGTGCTGGGTTCGGCCTCCTCCTTCCTGATGGGTTTCGTCCCGTTCTTCGCCGCCCTGCTGACGGCGGTCATGTTGGGAGTCGCGACAGCCTCGATCCGGGGCATCCCGCTCGCAGGACTGCCGCTGCCCGGCTTGCTGCTCCTCGTCACGACGCAACTGGCCTACGGCCTCGGCCTCCTCGCGCAGCTCGGCCTGTCGCACCTGGGCCAATCACGGGATCGGTCGCCGAGGCTTCTCCCGGGATCCTCCTGGCGAGCCAAGAAGGCCACCCCGGCGGACGGGGCAGCCGACACGCTCCACGACCGCCATCGCTGACGCAGAACGGCCGCCGTCTCGCTCACGGCGGCGTTTCGCTCAGTCCGCCGTGCCCTCGTCGCGGCACGCGAAGGAGCTTCGCGGCGCGATCGTCTGCTTCAGGAAGAGAGCCTGGCCATAGACCGTCTCGCCGACATCGATGTCGTGGAGGGCATCGAACGCCTGCCCGGACGCGGCACCCGCCGCCGTCAGGGCGTTGCAGCGGATGATGAGGAGGCCCAACGCGTGGCTCCGGTTGTTCGTCACGGAGAAGTTGACCGCCGTCGTGTCGTCGACCGCGGTGGTCAGCCCCACCTTGATGGCGAGGTGCTGTCCCTCGGTCACGGCGATCGGTCCGGGCGTGATCGGGCCGGCCCCCGACCCGAGCGCGACGACGGCGTGGTCGGCCCGGCTCTGCCCGGCGTCGAACCCTTTGCCGTCGACGGCGGCGGGCACGCGGCCCTGCCGCGACGGGAGCGGCATCGTCGGCCCCGCGGGTTCGGCCGTGGCGACCGCGATGCCCGACCTGCTGCTCTCGGCCGATCTGGGCGCCGCCAGGGCGACACCGGCGCGTGCCGGTGTCGCGGTGGCGAGCACCGGCTCGGCCGTCCCGAGAGGGTCATCGTGCCCGAGGTCCGGGCGGAACGCTCGTTTCGACGTCGCCGCGCTGGCACGCGCCGCGACGCTCGCGACGGACCTGGATGTGGCGACAGAGCCTCCGGCAGCCACGATCGACGACGGCGGGCTTCGCCGCGTCCTCGTGGCCAGCGCCCTTTGGCCCGATCGCGCGCCTGCCCGCCTCGCCTCGTCCGCCGATGCAGCGCGGCTCTCGGGCTCGTGGGCGCGGTGGACGACGCCGCGCCGACCGTGGTCCGGGACGGCGGAGCCGGGATCGACCGGGACCGGCGACGGGAGGACGGCGGAGCCGATCCCCGGCCCGCCTCGTCCTTGCGCCATCCACCATCGGCACAGCGCCGAACAGGCGACCTCGCCCGCCGCGGGCCGCTCCGCCTCGGCCCCGGCCGATGCCGTCGACAGACCGAGAACGAGAAGCGAGATCAAACAGACATTTTTCTCCATTATTAAATCACCCCTCGAAGCCGACACCGCTATTTCATATAGACCTCTTATTTTCTGCAAGTTATATCTGATGTCATGAGTTGTCTAATTCAGAGATAATTGTTTGTCGGACCAGGATCGATCGCTGGCCCGCGTGGAGACATCGATGGGTGACTATTCGCATCGCGTATTGGATGCTTGTCTGAGGAGTGAGTTGCTTCCGGCGCGGTTCAGGATACGCCTGATGAAAACGGCCGGCTATGGCGTCTCGACGAACAGCACCATCTGGCCGGGTGCGTCTTTCAGATCGAAGAGGGTGACGATCGGGTCCAACGTCTTCATCAATGTCGGCTTCTTCTTCGATGGATACGACCGCCTGACCGTCGGCGACGACGTGAGGATCGGCCAGTTCGTCAGGGTGATCACGGCCACGCACGAGATCGGACCGTCGCGGCAGCGGGGGCTCGTGGAGGTCGTCGGCCGGCCGGTCACCATCGCGAACGGCTGCTGGATCGGCGCCGGCGCGGTCATCCTGCCGGGCGTCTGCATCGCACCGGGTTGTGTGGTGGCGGCGAATTCCGTCCTCGGCGAGAGCACGGAACGGGACGGCCTCTACGCCGGCAATCCCGCCCGCAGGGTCAGGGAACTCGAGCATTGATCCTGATTTGATAGGTCGAAGAACTCTCGACCGCGATATCTCGCAGTCGTCCGAAGACTTGATCGCCACCCTGGCAGACGATCCCCGCCCCCATCGAGGCAGCCGACGATGTCCATCAGCGCAATTCTGCCCGAGCTTGCCCGGGGATCTGCCGTCGACAAGGCACGCGAGCGCGCGTCGCGCGGCCTGCCGGCGATGCATCGTTTCATCGCGGACCCGAAGAACCGGTCCGAGATCGAGCGGGCGCTCTGCATCAGGGCCGTCGAGTCCGCACTCTACGAGGCCTTCGGCCAGGGGAAGCTGCACGGGACGATCCATACCTGCATCGGCCAGGAGTTCTCCGGCGCCATCCTGGGCCGCTATCTGGAGTCCCACGACTTCGTGACCTCGAACCACCGCTGCCATGGTCATTTCATCGGGGCGACGGACGATTGGCGCGGCCTCGTCGACGAGATCGTCGGCAACCCGGATGGCGTCTGCGCCGGCATCGGCAGCAGCCAGCACCTCTGGGCCCGCAACTTCATATCGAACGGGCAGCAGGGCGGACTCCTGCCGGTCGGTGCCGGCGTGGCCCTGGATCGCAAGCTCAAGGGCGACGCGGGCGTGGTCGTCTCGTTCCTCGGCGAGGGAACGTTGGGCGAGGGCATCCTCTACGAGACGCTGAACCTGGCATCCCTGTGGGCCCTGCCGCAGGTGTTCATCTGCGAGAACAACTTCTACAGCCAGTCGACGCGGCAGGAGCTGTCGGTGGCGGGCGACATCGCCGAGCGCGCCGCGAGCTTCGACATCGCCTCGCGCGACGCCGACACCTGGGACCTCGCCGGCTACGACGCCATCCTGGCCGACGCCATGGGACGCGCGAGGGCGGGCGGCGGGCCGACGTTCATCACGCTCGCCACCTATCGGCTGAACCCGCATTCCAAGGGCGACGACCTGCGCGACCGCGCCGAGATCGACTGGTTCCGGGCCCACGACCCCGCGACCCTGGCGGCCCGCACCGACCCGCATTTCACCGGCTACCTCGCCGAGGTCCAGCGGGACGTCGCCGCCTATGTCGAGGCGGCCCTGCGCAAGACGGTCTCGATCTCGCGGCGCTACTTCGAGGATCAGAGGCCACGGCCGGCCGAAGGAGCGGCCTGGTCTCCGGTCCCGGGGACGGTCGGCGAGGGCGCGCGCATCGCCCAGCAATTGAACCGCTTCTACACCGACTGGCTCGCCGGGGATCCCACGGCCTGCTTCCTTGGGGAGGACGTCGAGGATCCCTATGGCGGCGCCTTCAAGATCGCCAAGGGCCTCACCTCGGCCTTCCCCGACCGGGTCAGGACGACCCCGATCAGCGAGGCCGCCATCACGGGGATCGGCATCGGGCTGGCCATCACGGGGCGGCGGGCGCTGGTCGAGATCATGTTCGGCGATTTCATCACCTATGCGTTCGACCAGATCGTCAACAACGCATCCAAGATGCACCACATGTACGACCACAACCTCGATTGCCCCGTCGTGATCCGCACCCCGATGGGCGGCCGACGGGGCTATGGCCCGACCCATTCCCAGTCGCTGGAGCGGTTCCTCATCGGCATCGACAATTGCTGCACGGTCAGTCTGAACTCCATCGTCGACGTCCGTCATCAACTCGCAGCGCTGCAGACGCTCTCCTGTCCCGTCATCCTGCTGGAGAACAAGGGCGACTATGCCGCCAGGGTCTATCCCCCACCGACTGGCGTGATCGTCGAGGGCGACGGCGGGACGCTGCCCATGTTCAGGATCCGCCCCGCCGATGGGGACCCCACGGTCACTCTCCTGGCCTACGGCGGCATGGCCCGGTTCGTGGCCGACGGCCTCCTCGAGATCTTCGACCGGACCGACACCGTGCCGGAGTTGATCGTCCCCACGGGCCTGACCCCCTTGAACCTCGGCCCGATCGCCGAGTCCGTCGGCCGGACGGGGCGCCTCGTCATCGTGGAGGAGGGGGCGGGCTTCGGCAGCTTCGGCGCGGAGGTGCTGAGCCAGCTGCTGGAGCGGGGCTGCAGGGTGAGCGCTGGCCGCGTCAGCGGCAAGGCCGTGCCGATCCCGTCCGCACCCGCTCTCGAGGCCGCGACCCTGCCGAGCCTCGATGAGATCTGCGCCATGATCGAGACCGTGAAGGGGCGGACCTCATGAACACCGGCGATATCGTGCTGTCGAAGGAGACGGCCAACGACGACACCGCCCTGATCGTGGCGATCTACGTCGCGGGCGGAAGCCGGGTCGAAGAGGACGAGCTTCTCTTCGACGCCGAGAGTTCGAAGGCGACCCAGGAGATCCGCGCGCCGATCGGCGGCCTCCTCGCACACGATCTCGCGGTCGGACAGGAGGTCGGCTTCGGCGTACCGCTCGGCCGCATCACCCCCCTCGAAAGCGCCGCGGCGGCGTCCGACGCGGGCTCTCCCGCCCGGCCCGACGAGATGGCCCCGGCGGCCCCGCCTCTCCGGACCGTGATCCGGTCGCACCGCGATGACGCGCCTCGACCCGCCGCCCCGCCGCCTCGGGAAGCTCTGCCGGCCCACGTCCAGGACAACAGGCCCGTCGCGGTTCTGCCGCCGCCTCCGGTCTGCGCGGTGCCGCCACCCGCGGCCGCGCCGCGGTTCTCGAAGGCCGCCGCGGCCCTGATCGCCGAATTCGGCCTGTCTCCCAGCGCCTTCACCTCCTCGTTCGTCACGTCCGCGGAGGTCGGGGCGAGATCCCATCGACCGAAACCGTCGAGCCCTGCGCCATCCTCGCCCGCCCCCGCGCCGGGAGACCCGGTCGGGGCGCGCAAACGCGCCGAGATCGACGTCCTCGGCGGGGGCGCCGGCGGGACGATGCTGTCGGTCCTCGGCGTGGGCCTCGGCCGCCTCGAGGTGCGACGCTCGCCCGGCTCCTTCCTCGAGGGCCGGATCGTCGACCTCGTCATCTACGAGGCGGCGCGCCTCATGCGGCGCTATCCCAAGCTGAACGCCGCCTATCACGACGCCAGGGTGACGCTGCACCCCGCCGTCCATGCCGGGCTCGCCATCGACGGCGGCGGCCGGCTCGTCGTCTACGGCATCGCCGATGCCGACCGGACGAGCCTCAAGGACCTGGTCGACACCATCTCGGACGCGGTGTCCCGTTACGTCGACGACAGACTGACGGTCGCCGACGTGACGCGGGCGACCTTCACGGTCACCGACCTGTCGGATGGCGAGCTCGACTTCGTGCTCCCCCTGCTGCCGCGCGGACAGAGCTGCATCCTCGCGATCACGCGCGACGCCGCGGGCGAGTTCCGCCTCTTCGCCGGCTTCGATCATCGGGTGACCGAGGGACGGGAGGTGTCGTCGTTCCTGGGCGACCTGCGGACCCGGCTCCTCAGCTTCGCGGCCGAGGACGGCCCCGCCGCCGCGGCCCACTGCGTCCATTGCGACAGGTCCGCCGCCGAGGCGGTGGGCCTCGCGAAGGACAAGGGGTTGCTCAGGATCGTCGACCAACAGGGCCGCGACGCCCTCTGCTGTGCGAGTTGCTGGAATGGTTGGTGAGAGCGACGCCGCGGCGCTGCGCGCCTATGTCTCGCGACTGACGGAGCGGAGCGTGACGGACGACGATCCCGTCGCCCTGCGGTCCGTCCAGAGGGCCGCGTTCACCTCCTGGGCCCGCAAGAACGGCATCGCGATCCGCTCCGCAATCCTGGGGTCGCGCAGCCCCTTCACCCTGCGGGCGCTGCTGGGCGGGAACGACGAGCCCGTCCAGCGACGCGCCGCGGTGTCGACCACCGACGCCGGGCCTCGGAGCCCCGGCGCGGCGGTGCTAAGCGTCGGGATCGACATCGAGGAGGTCGACAGCCTGCCGCGGCCGGACGACCACCGGGCCCATCCCTTCTTCCAGGACCACTTCAGCGACGTCGAGATCGCCCATTGCATCCGCCAGGACGATGTCGCGGCCTCCTTTTGCGGGACCTGGGCCGCCAAGGAGGCGATCCTGAAATCAGGGGTGCCGGTCGAGCGGCTCCTCGATATCGCCATCACGCACGATGCCGCCGGACGACCCTGTTATCCCGGATGCCATCTCTCGATCAGCTACACGCGCCATGCGGCGGTGGCGGTCTGCCTTCGGCTCGCCGACCGGCCGGCCTCTCGGGACCATCCCGGAGCGGCAGCCTCGACGGCGATGTGAGCCGGGCGAGGGGCTTGCCACCAAGGGTCGTCAGACGGCCGGACCGGAACGCGGCAGGAGCTTCCCCACGGTCGCGGCGCAGCGCGCCAGCGACGTCGCACCGGCGTCCGGGTGGCCCCGGCTTTTCTCGGCCAGCGGTCGGGCGCGGCCGAGGCGCGGCAGCATGTCGGCCGTCCCGGCCGCCGCTCGATCCGCCGCCTCGGCGGCGCCCTGCCACGCTTCGGCGAGCGGACGCCCGGCCGCGACGCCCCGCGACAGCGCCGCCACGAACGGCACCAGGGCGTCGACCAGCGTCTTGTCGCCGACCTTCGCCTTGCCGACCCGTGTGACGGCGTCGAGCGCCGCGCGCGCGCCCTCGGCGACGGCCTCGGGCGTGACCGGCCCCGCATCGTCGAGCGCGCCGCTCCAGCTCCGCAGCGCCAGGCCCCAGAGGGCGCCGGAGGTCCCGCCGGCCCGGTCGGCCCAGGCGTCGCCGGCCCGCGCCAGCAGCGTGGCGGCCCCGGCGCCCCGGGCGACGGCATCGCGTGCCGCCGCGGCGGCGGCGGCCGAGCCGAGGGCCATGCCGCGGCCGTGGTCGCCATCGCCCGCGTGGGCGTCGAGCCGCCCGAACTCGTCCTCGGCGTCGCGCATCGCCGTCGCGACGGCGTCGAGGATCGCGGCGAGGCAGCGTCCGGCGGCCCGGCCGGGCTCCGGTGCCGCCGGGACGGCGTCGTCGGGCTCCGCCGCCTCCACCACGGCGCTCGCACGCCGCACCGCCACGGAGCCGCGCCGCAGCACGAAGCTCTCGGCCGGCGCGCACCACAGCGGTTCCAGTTCGGCGTCGAGCCAGGTGAGGGTGAGGGAGCAGCCCGCCATGTCGAGGCTGGTGACGAGTTCGCCGACCTCGGGGCCGACCACCTCCACCTCGGCCGCTTCCAGCGCGGCGGCGATCCGGCCCCACAGCACGAAGAGTTCCTCGTGCTTGGTCGAGCCGAGCCCGTTCAGCGCAGCGGCGGCCCGCACGGCGCCGTCCGGCCGCTCGGCGAGCAGGCGTTCGACCAGCAGGGCGGCGAGTCCGGTTGCGGTCGGGAGATCCACCTCGGCGATGCCGGGCTCCCCGTGGATGCCGAGGCCCACCGCCATGCGCCCGGCCGGGACGGTGAAGAGCGGCCCTCCGGCGCCCGGCAGCGTGCAGCCCGCGAAGGCCACGCCGAACGACATCGTGCGGGCATCGGCGAGCCGCGCCAGGCGTTCGACCTCGTCGAGCGGCAGGCCGGCCTCGGCCGCCGCACCCGCGATCTTCAGCACCACGAGGTCGCCCGCCACCCCGCGGCGCAGCTCCTTCTGCCCGGCCGGCGCGCTGGCGACGTCGTCCGTGACGGCGAGGATGCGCGTGTCGATCCCCTCGGACCGCAGGCGCTCGGCGGCGGCGCTGAAGTTCAGAACGTCGCCGGCATAATTGCCGAAACACAGCAGCACGCCGCCGCCGTGGTTCGCCGCGCGCGCCACGTGGGCGACCGCCTGGGCCGACGGCGACGCGAAGACGTCGCCCGCCACGGCGGCGTCGGCCAGGCCAGGGCCGACGTAGCCCGCGAAGGCGGGGAAATGGCCGGAGCCGCCCCCCGTCACCACCGCGACCTTGCCGGCCGTCGCGGCGGCGGCCCGGATCGCGCCGCCGCGCACCGGGCGGACGAGGTCGGGGTGGAGCCTGCAGAACCCGTCGAGCGCCGCGGCGGCGAAGTCTTCGGCTCGGTCGAGGATGCTGGTCATGATGGCTCCCGAGGCCTGGGGCAGGGGAGCGATCTCGTGCCGGCCGCCCACGCCGACGCCAACGCGGCGACGTCGGGATGGTCGCAAGGATGAGGGCCGGCATCGAACCGGCGTGGCGGCCCCGGTGAGCGCCGTCGTGTCCCGCTCCGCGATCCGCGAGACCCGAGCCACGAAGGGGCGGGGTCAGCGGCCGTCCTCGGGACGCCTCAGTCCTTGCGCTTGCCGTCGGGGCCGATCGTGCCGAGGTAGGCGATGACGTTGTCGGCATCCGCCTGGTTCTGAAAGCCCGGAAACGTCATCTTGGTGCCGGGAACCCGACCTCGCGGATTCATGAGATAGACCTTCAAGGTGGCGACGTCCCAGGTGATGCCCGACGTCTTGTTGGCCTCGGAGTAGGGGTAGCCCGGATAGGTCCCGGCCTTGCGGTCCACCACGCCGTTGAGGACCGGGCCCACGAAGTTCTTCGCGGCTTCGCCGATCTGATGGCAGCTTCGGCACACCTTGAACGTCGTCTCGCCCAGGGCGGCGTCCTGCGCGGCGGCTCGTCCGGCGGACAGGGCCGCGGCGGCCGCGATGACGTGGAACAGCTTTTTCATGATCGTCCTCGCGTATCAATCACCGGATTTGGCCTCGGGACGGCGACGGTTCACGCCGCCTTCGCATGGCCTCGACCCCTGGCGGCTGGGTGGCGGACGCCCGCCGTGTCCCTCTGACTCTGCGCCGACACGGTGAACCGCGCGACGAGCGCCGCGAGCTTCTCGGCCTCGGCGGCGAGATCGCGGCCCGCGGTCGCCGATTGCTCCACGAGCTGCGCGTTCTGCTGGGTGACGTTGCCCATGTCGGCGACGGCGGTGTTGACCTGGTCGAGCCCCGCGGCCTGCTCGCCGGCCGCCCTCGCGATCATGGTGATGATCCCGTTGATCTCGCCAACCTGGGCGAGGATGCGCTCCAGCGCGCTCCCGGTCTGCCGGACGAGGGACACGCCCGAGCCGATCTGCAGGGACGATTCCGAGATCAGCTGCTTGATCTCCCGCGCGGAATCGGCCGACCGCTGGGCCAGCGCCCTCACCTCGCTGGCGACGACCGCGAACCCTCGGCCGGCGTCGCCGGCCCGGGCCGCCTCCACGCCCGCATTGAGGGCGAGCAGGTTGGTCTGGAACGCGATGGAGTCGATGACGCCGACGATCTGGCCGATCTGGCCCGACGAGCGTTCGAGCTCGGTCATCGCGTCGACGGCGTTGCGCACCACCGCTTCGGTCTTCTCGGCTTCGGCCTTGGCGTGGGACACCGCCTGATGGGCATGCTGCGCGCCGTTGGCGGTCTCGCGCACGGTCTTCGTGATCCGATTGAGCGCGACCGCGGTCTGCTCCAGGCTCGCGGCCTGCTGCTCCGTCCGGCCCGACAGGTCGTCCGCCGCGATCGAGACCTCCCGCGTCCCGGACGAAATGGTCCGCGTGTCGCGCGTGACGTCGACGATGGTGTCGCGCAGCTGCGCGATCGCGGCGTTGTAATCCGCCTCGAGCACGCTGTAGGTCGCCGGGAAGCCGGACAGCTCGCCGGTCAGGTCGCCGCGCGCCAGACGCTGCAGCGCGACCGCGATGGCGTCCATGACCGTCTGCTGCTCCCGCGACGCCCTGGTCTGGACCGCATCGTTGGCCTGGCGTTCCTCGGCGATGATGCGGCGCTGTTCGGTCGCTCCGGTCTCGGCCGCCGCCTGTGCGGTCACGTTGCCGCGGAACACGTCGACCGCGCGGGCGATCTCGCCCACTTCGTCCTTCCGGTCGGTCGCGCCGATCCGCACGGAGACGTCGCCGCCCGCCAGCCTCTCGGCGCTCTTCACGAGGTCCCGCAGGGGTTGCGACAGGTTGCTGGCGAGCAGGAACGCCCCGACGGCGCCCGCCAGCGCCACCGCGAGCGCGATGAGGAAGATGAGCCGCATCTCCGCCTCGAGCGCCGACGTCTCGTCGGCGATGCCGGTCCGGGCGTCCTGGCCGGCCAGCGCCACGGCCTTGTCGAGGAGCGCGCGGACGCTCTCGCCGCTGCGCCGCATCACCTCGAGCGTCGCGATCTCCTTCGCCGGCCTGAGGCCGAGCAGCACCTCGGCGTCCTTCTGCCAGTGCGTGAAATGGTCGATCGCATCCTGGGCGATGCCGCTCATGGCCGGCGTCAAGGCCGCTGTCTTCAGCTGGCCGAGGGCCGCCGCCGCCGTGGTGGTGGTCGCCCGGAAACGGGGTTCGATGGACGACATCTCGACCATGTCGGTCATGGCGAGGACGCGCTCCAGGAGACGCTCGGCGTCGTCGAACCCGTCCCGGGCGGTTCGGCTCGCGTCGCTGGCCGTGATGGCCTCGCCGGACATCGAGACCAGCCGGGCGAAACCCGACAGGCTCTTCGCGCCGATGAGGCCGGAGACGCCCGCTCCGAGCAGCAGGAAGGCGAGGAGCGGGATGAGGATCTTGGTCCGGATCGACATGGCGGCAGCCGATTCAATTGGGCAGGTTGGGGAGGGCCGTCTCGGTCTTCTCGGCCGTCAGGGACCGGAGGAACGCGAGGAGGTCCTGCGTCTCGACCGGGTTCAGATCGAAGGCCTTCATCAGGTTGGACTTCGACGGTCGATCCATCCCGCCGGACTCGTAGAACGCCAGGATCGATTCCAGGTCCGTGAACTGTCCCTGGTGGCCGAACGGCGCGCGATAGCTCAGGTTGCGCAGCCCCGGCGTCTTGAAGGCATATTGTGCCTGCACGTTGTCGGGCTCGAACTTGCCTCGACCGATGTCGTCGGCGGGCAGCCCGATGTCGTGGAACTTGTTGTCGGTGAAGTTCCATCCGGAATGGCATCCGGAGCAGCCCGCCTTGCCGTTGAACAGCATGAACCCCCGCACCGCCGACTGGCTCATCGCGGCCTGATCTCCATCGACCCATCGGTCGAACGGCGACTCACCGGCCATGACGGTGCGTTCGTAGGTGGCGATGGCGGTCAGGAGGTTGTCCTTCGTGACGCCAGACTGCGGAAACAGCCGGTCGAACCAGGCCCGGTATTCCGGGACGCCCTTCAGCCGCTCGACGATGGCGGGGAACTTGCCGTTCATCTCCGCCGGCGTGGTGATCGGCCCGACCGCCTGGTCCTCGAGCGACTTGGCGCGCCCGTCCCAGAACAGGCTGGTGGACCAGGCGGCGTTCAGGATCGTGTTGGCCTTGCGCGCCAGCGGCGTGTTGGCGGAGCCGATGGCTCCCGGCACCGGGACCTCGAAGCCGAAGGAGGGGTTGTGACAGCTCGCACAGCTCAGGTTCTGCGCGCCGCTGAGGCGAGGTTCGAAGAAGAGCATCTTGCCCAGCGTCGCCATCTGGGGCGAGTACACGGCCCGGTCTGGGAACGGGATGGTGTCGGGACGGCGATAGGCCTGTTTCAGGCTCTCGACAGTGACGTCCAGCGCCGATGCTGCCGTGACGGCGGCCACCGAACAGAGTGCCAAAGTGATGAGGCGGATTCGCATCGCAGGCCCTACGCTTGATCCTCCCTTTTGTGCACGATGATGATTAACAATTAAGTAAACGTCGTGTCATTTTCGATTTTGATACAATGTACTGGGTTCGTCCATGACAGAAGGTTGTTTTCTGTCATGGCGGCGATCGGCGATACAATGTTCTGTCGCGAGGCGTCCCGAACGCCGCGCCACCGGCTCATGCGGCCCGCATCACCGCCTCGATCAGGACGCGCGTCGCGACGCCGTCGCCCTGCTCGACCTCGATCTCGTCGCCCTCCTCGGCCGCCGCCACGGCCACGCCGAACGGCGTCGCGATCGAGAGGAGGCCGCCGGGATGGTCGTCGGCGCCCTCCGTCAAGCGCAGGGTGAGGCGCCGGCGGTCGGGGAAGAGGAGGGCGACGCGATCGCCGACCGCGAGCCCGCCGCCGTGACCGGGCGTGCCCGCGCCCGAGGCCGCCCCTTCCGGGGGTGCCGCCGCGACGCGGTGCTCGACGATGCGCGCGACCGCGACCCGCCCCGCCGCCCCCACCACCGGCGCGATCCCCTCGCGCTCCAGCGCGTCCGCGAGGTCGGCCATCACGCCCTCGGGGTCGCGGTAGAAGCTCGACGCGAAGCAGCGCCAGAACCGCCAGCCGACGCGTTCGAGGATGCGCTGGCGGCGCATGTCGTCGCGCCAGCGGTCGGGGCCGTGGAAGCCGTCGCCGTCGCATTCGACGGCGAGCCGGCGCCCCTGCAGGTCCTCGACCACGAGGTCGATGCGGAACCCCTCGGACCCCACCTGGGGCTCGACGCGGTAGCCGCGCGCCAGCAGCCGCGCCAGCACGTCCCGCTCGAACCCGGACTCGCAGCGCGCCGCGAGGTCGGCGCCCGGCGCCGCCGCGGCCGGCATCGGGTGGTCGAAATGCGCGATCAGGCGGGACTTGAGGTCGTCGGGGGCGAGGTCGTCGCGGGTGACGGAGCGCACCAGCACCAGCCGGTCCCGCGCCCGCGACGCCGCCACGTTGAACCGCTGTTCGTAGGGCAGGCTGGTGAGGGACTGGCGGCGGGCGCGGTCCGCCACCATCGACAGGAACACGACATCGCGCTCGTTGCCCTGGAAACCGGCGCTATTCGAACAGAGCACCCGATGGCGCTGCATCGCCTCCTCGCCGATCCGCTCGGTCAGCAGCACGCGCACCAGCTCCGCCTGTTCGGCGCCGATCAGCGAGATCACCCCCACCGAGCGGCCCGCGCCCGCGGGGCTCTCGACCAGCGCCGCCACCTCGTCGACGATGACGTCCGCCTCGGCGCGGTTGATCTTGCGGGCGCCGTCGCGCGCGCCGTGCGGGACGTGGATGTCGACGAGCGGCGGATCGAGCCGCTCGGCGGCGGCGGGGACGCGCAGCGGGATCAGCGTCTCGGGGTAGAAGCCCATGGAGAAGCGGATGATCGGTTCGACGCAGCGGAAATGCTCCTTCAGCATCAGCCGGCTGTCGGGGAACACCGCCCGCATCAGGTCGTAGAGGCTCTCGCCGGGCTCGAGCAGCGCCGCGTAGGGCAGGCGGCGAAGGTATCGGTGGCGGAGCTGCGCGATCCTGACCTGTGACACGAAGGGCGGCGTCGGGCTGACCTGCCGGTCGTCCCCGACGACGAGGATCTTCCGGCCGCGGAGCAGGGCGGGGAGTTCCGTCACGTCCGATTGCGACGCCTCGTCGAGGACGACGATGTCGAACGCCGCCATGTCGGAGGGGAGCTGTTCGGCCACGCGCCAGGTCGGCATGATCCAGCAGGGCACGGCGTCGTAGCAGTGTGCCATGGCGTCCCGCGCCACCCGTCGATGCCGGCCTGCCCCCTTGCCGGTGCCCTTGCCGAGCCGGCCCAGCGCCCGCACGTATTCGACGAGCGCCGACTTGACCCGGGGCGACAGGCGGCGTTCGAGCGCCAGGAAGGCGCGCTCGCGCACGAGTTCGACGAAGAGCTTGCGGCCGCGCCGGTCCGCCGCGTCCCGCTCGCGCGCCAGGGCGGAGAGCGCCTCGCGGCGGTCGATGCCGGCGAGGCGCCGCTCCGCCACGGCGCCGTCCCAGGCCTCTCGCCAGCACTCGGGCAGGGCGGCCGGGTCCGGGTCGGTGCGCAGCCGCTCCGCCCAGGCGGGAGCCCCCGCGGCGGCGATCTCCGCCGCCGAGCGGCGCACGGCCGCGAGCGCGCCGCCCCGCGCCTCGACCTCGCCCACGCGCGCCAGCAGCGCCCGCCAGAGGCCCGCGAGCCTGTCGCCCTCGAGGTCGGGCCGGCCGACGAGCTGGTCGAGGATCTGGCGTGCGGTGGTGGAGGTGCGGTCCGCGCCGGTGAAGCGGGCCGCCACGGCCGCCACCGCGGCGCCGACCGCGACGAGGCGGGCCGAGCCCGCCGCGGCGTCGAGCTGCGCCGCCAGCCCGCGCGCCGACGCCGGGTCGGACGCCAGGGACCCGACGGCGGGGAGGTGTCGCGCCGCGGGGCCGAGCGCCGCGAAGCCGGCCGTCGCGGCCCCGGCGAGCGAGAGCACCTGCGCTGCCGGCCCCGGCCCGCCCGGGTCGAGCCCGGCGGCGAGGCCGCTCTCCGCCGCCAGGTGCCGCCACCGGGCTGTCAGCGCGGCGCGGTCCGTGGCCAGCCGCAGCGCATCGGCGACGGCCCGCCAGTCCTCCGCGGCGCGTCCCGGCACGCCGCCGCGGACGCGGATCGCCGCGACGCGATCCTTCGCGGGGGCGTGGCCGAGCGAGAGCCGCGGCCACGGCCGCTCGCCGCGGGCCGCCCGGGCCACGGCCTCGCGCGCCTCGGCGTCGTCCTCGATGCCGGCCGGGAGGTCCACGGCGGCCTCGGCGAGCCGGCCGCGCTCCGCCTCGACCTCCCGCCAGGCGTCGCAGCAGCCCTGCAGCAGCGTGGTCCAGGCGGAGGCCTCGCCACGGAGCAGCGCCCGGACGAGCGGCGCGAGCCACGCCTGCGGGGCCAGCGCCTCGGCCCGGGCGGCGAGGTCTCGCAGGACATCGGCCGCATGCCCGGCCGCCTCGGCGGCCTCGGGCACGACGTGGAGGGCGTGCGCCGGCCCGCCGGCCGCCGCGGCCGCGAGGCGGTCGGCGCCGAGGAGGGCGTCGTGCCAGGCGGCGAGTTCGTCGGCGCCCGGCAGGTCGCCCGGCGCCGGCAGGTCCGCGTCCACGTGGTCGAGCATCGCCCCGGCCGCCGCGCGGGCCTCGCCGAGGCGCGCCAGGGCCGACGCGTCGAGGCCGGCCTCGGCGGCGTAGCGCGCCGGCGCGTCGGTGAACCAGGCGCGGTCCCGGCGCCCGGCCGCGACGGCGCGCGCGAGATCGGCGGGCAGCTCTCCGGCGGGGCCGATCGGCACGCCCTGCAGCGCCGCGGCGCCGTCGACCTCCGCGTCGATGGCGGCGAGGCGGGCGCGAACCTTGACGATCTCGGCCTCGCAGCGGCGGATCGCGGCGAGGCGGATCTCGGGCCGGCTCTCCTCCACGACGGCCTGGATCTCGCGGATGGCGCCCTCGACTTGTCGCAGGCCCTGTCGTTCGCTCGACAGGATCGCGATGGTGAGGGGCCGCACCTTCTCGGGGAGCTGGTCGCGGAGCACGCTCAGCGCCGCCTCGCCGCGCGACACGACCAGCACGCGCTGCCCCAGCGCCATCGCGTGGCAGATGATGTTGGCGATGGTGTGAGTCTTGCCCGTGCCGGGCGGCCCCTGGACGACGACGCCCTCGGCCGCGTCGAGGCGGCGCACGATGGCGACCTGGTCGTCGTTGAAGGGCTTGGGGAAGAACACGTCGCCGAAGCCGGGCTCGCCGGTCGCATCCGTCGCGAGTTCCGGCGGTACCTCGCCGAGGCGGCCGCCGAGCGCCGCCCACTCGCCCCGGGGCGTCTCGGACGGCGGGGTGACGAGGCGGGCGGCGAGGCCGTCGACCGGCGAGCCACCCTGGGCGGCGGTGCGGAAGCGGGCGATGTCGTCGAGCAGCACGTGCTGCGAGCGGGGCCGGGCGTAGAGCACCCAGTCGCCCCCGACGGCGGGGCCGTCGCCGGCGGCGTCGCCGGGGCCGGCGTCGGGCCGGTAGCTCCCGTCGGGGGCGAGGCGCGCGGCGGCGAGCTTCAACAGCGGCTCGAATGTGTCCGGCCGGAAGGGCGACAGGCCGTCCTCGGCCTCGATCCGGGCGAAATGGGCGCGGGCCGCGGTCTCGAGCTGGCCGAGCCCTTCGCCGCCCAAGGCCTCGTACGGCTTGAGGTCGACTCTCGGTTCGGCGCCCGTCGGCCGCACCGTCAGGCGCCCGTCGTCGTCGAGCTCGATCTCGACCGCACATTCGATGAGGGGCCGCTCGATGCTGCGGTCGTCGCGCCGCCAGCGCACCGTGCCGATGCCCCACACGGCCTCGACGGCGCCCTCGCCGCCACCGAGGTCCAGGATCTGTCGCAGCTTAAAGAGCTGGCCGTAGACGACGGCGCTGCGGCGCCTCAGGCGTTCGACGGAGGCCCAGACCGCCCACGGGTCGGCACGCCAGGCGTCGAGCGCCGCGGCGAGCCCCGGCTGGTCGGCGAAGCGGAGGCGGAGGTCGTAGTCGCCGTGGCCCTCGCTGCCGTCACGCGCCGGCACCGGGGCGAAGTCCTCCTCGGCGGCGCGGTCGGCGGCGATCAGCGCGGCGCGTTCGGCCGCCGTCACGCCCCGCAGGATCTCGGGGGCGGCGTCGGGCGGCGCCTCGGGATCGTCGATCGCCGACAGCCAGGCCACGAGGGCCTCGGGCGGCGGCGGCGGCGGCCGTCGCGCCAGCCGGTCGACGGCCAGCCAGGCGGCGGCCTCGCCCTCGCCGACGTCCGTCTCGATGCCCGGCAGGCCCGCGACCTCGTCCGAACGGATCGCCATCGCGGTGCCGTCGGGCAGCCGGTAGTCGGCCAGGCGGAGGGCCACGCGCTCGTCGAGCCGGACCACCTGCTCGATGTAGTCGAGGAGGTCGACGAGCATCGCGGCGCTCGTCCTCTCGCCCGGCGCCGCGGCTGTCTCGGATGCGGTCAGTGTCGGGTCCTCGGGTCGGGTCGGCCCCGCACAAAGCCCGGATGGGGCCGTCAAGGCAAGCGGCCCCCTCGCTTCCTCCGCCATGCGAACCACGGTGGAGGAGGCCGACCGGGTGCCCGCGCTGCCGCGCGTTCACCGCCGCCCGTTCACCGCCGCCCGTTCACCGTCGCGCGCGAAACGGGTCGCCTCGCCGCGACTGCGTCGCTAGAAGATGGCACGTCCGCACCAGCGGGCCGGCTCCAGACAGCGGCGGGACCAGGCGTGAACACAGCAGGATCGGGGGCGGAGCGCGCGCGGGCGGGGTCTGCCCTGCTCCACCATTTCGTCGACGCCGGCTACGACGTCATCGAGCCGCCGCTGCTGCACGACGCCGCCACCTTCCTCGACCTCGGCGGCGAGGACCTCCGCGCCCGGCTGTACCTGACGTCGGATGCCGCCGGGACGGAACTCTGCCTCCGCCCGGAATACACCATCCCGGCGGCGCGGGCCTATCTCGCCTCGCCGGCGGCCGGCCGCCCGGCCGCCTTCAGCTATTGCGGCCCCGTGTTCCGCCTGCAGGCCGGGGTGTCCGGCGAGCTGTGGCAGGCGGGCCTCGAGAGCTTCGGGCGCACCGACATCGCCGCCGCCGATGCCGAGATCCTGGCCCTGTCGATCGACGCCGCGGAGCGCGCCGGCACGCGGCTGTCCAGCGTGGCGCTCGGCGACGCCGGCCTCGTCGCGGCGCTGCTCGACGCCGTCGCGCTGCCGCCACTGTGGCGGAGGCGCCTCAAGCGGAGCCTCGAGAAGGGGCAGGGGATCGAGGCCGCGCTGCGCGGCGCACCCGCCCGGGGCCGCGAACATTCCGGCCTCCTCGCCGCGCTGGCGGGCGCCGACGGGGAAGACGCCCACGCCCTCGTCACGGACCTCCTGTCCATCGCCGGCATCGCCACCGGCGGCGGCCGCTCCGTCGGCGAGATCGCCGACCGGTTCCTGTCGCAGGTGGCGCAGGGGGCCGCGGCCGACTTCGGCGACGAGCGGCGGCAGATGCTGGAGGCCTTCTTCGCCGTATCGGGCGAGCCCGACCGCGCCGCGGGCCAGCTCCGGGCGCTCGCCGCGGAGGCCGGCCTCGACCTCGGCCGGGCGCTCGACCTCTTCGACGAGCGCACCGGCTTCATCGCCGCGCAGGGCGTGGACCTCGCCCGCCTGGTGTTCCGCACCGCCTTCGCGCGCAACCTCGACTATTACACCGGCTTCGTGTTCGAGGCGCAGGGCGCGAGCCCCGACGGGCCGATCATCGGCGGTGGCCGCTACGACCGGCTCGCCCAGGCGCTCGGCAGCGCCCACGTCATCCCGGCCGTGGGGGCCTCCATCTGGCTCCATCGCCTCGACGGGGAGCAGAACGCGTGAGCGCCGACAAGCCCTTCGTCCTCGCCGTGCCGTCGAAGGGGCGGCTCCAGGAGAACGCCGTCGCGTTCTTCGCCCGCGCCGGGCTGACGCTCGTCCAGGGCGGCGGCAGCCGCGACTACCGGGGCCGGATCGCCGGCGTCGAGGGTCTGGAGATCGCCTTCCTGCCGGTGTCCGAGATCGCCGCCAGCCTCGGCGAGGGCTCGGCCCATCTCGGCGTCGCCGGGGAGGACCTGCTGCGCGAGGCCATCCCGGACGCCGACGGAGCGGTCGTGTTCCTGTCCCGGCTCGGCTTCGGCCATGCCGACGTGGCGGTGGCGGTGCCGCGGGCCTGGATCGACGTCCGCACCATGGCCGACCTCGAGGACGTGGCGGCGATCTTCCACGCCCGGCGGGGCCGGCGCATGCGCGTCGCCACCAAATACGTGAACCTGACCCGCCGCTTCTTCGCCGAGCGCGGCGTCACCGACTACCGGATCGTCGAGAGCCTCGGCGCCACCGAGGGCGCGCCGGCGGCGGGCGGCGCCGAACTCATCGTCGACATCACGACCACCGGTGCCACGCTCCAGGCCAACGGCCTGAAGGTGCTCGACGACGGCGTGATGCTGCGCTCCGAGGCCAACCTCGCGGCGTCGCTCAAGGCCGATTGGAGCGAACCCCACCGCGCCACCGCCCGCGCCGTCCTGGGCCGCATCGCCGCGGAGGAGCGGGCCCGGACGACGCGCGAACTGCGGGCCAGTTTCGCGGACGGCGCCCCGGCCCTCGACGAGCGCGCGCTGCGGGCGTTCGACGCCACGCTCCTCGGCCGCGAGGACGGACGGCTCGTGCTGCACTGCGCCAGGGCGCGGGTGCCGGAGCTCGCCGACTGGCTGATCGGGCAGGGGGCCGCGGCGGTGACGGCGGCGCCGCTCGACTACGTGTTCTCGGCGCGGGACCCGCTCTCCGAGGCGCTGGTGGCGCGGCTCGGCTGAGCCGGGCCCGGACCCTGAGAGTCTGTCGGGCTCACGTTGAGACAGCGTTTCGATCTAAGCCGTTGGACAGCCTGAAGGATCTAGGCTGGCATAGGTCGGCAACGGCCGGACATGCGCTAGGGCGCGACGTCACCCCGTCCGGAAGTGCTTCGACAGCTTCAGGCCCTGGGCCTGGTAGTTCGACCCCGTCACGGCGCCGTAGAGCGTGCGGGGCACCTCCGACATGCGCTCGTAGACGAGCCGGCCGACGATCTGGCCGTCCTCCAGCACGAAGGGCACGTCGCGCGAGCGGACCTCCAGCACGGCGCGGGACCCCGCCCCGCCCGCCTCGGCGGCGCCGAAGCCGGGGTCGAAGAAGCCCGCGTAATGGACGCGGAACTCGCCCACCAGCGGGTCGAAGGGCATCATCTCGGCGGCGTGGTCGGGCGGCACGCGCACGGCCTCCTTCGAGGCGAGGAGGTAGAACTCGCCGGGGTCGAGGATCAGCTCGCGCCGCGCCCCGAGGTGGATCGTCTCCCAATAGTCGGAGACGTCGAGCGCGTCGACGAGGTCGACGTCGATGATCCCGGTGTGGCGCTTGGCGCGGTAGCCGACGAGGCCCCCGCCGCCGAAGCCGGCGAGGTCGATCGACACCGCCACGCCGCCGGCGATCACCGGATCGGCCCCCGCCACCAGCGGCGCCGCGGCGTGCAGCGCATGGTGGCCGGCGTCGTCGAGCCGCGCGTCGCCGACGGCGAAGCGGATCTGCGACAGGCGCGACCCGGCCCGCACGCGGATGGGAAAGGTGCGGGGCGAGACCTCGGCGTAGAGCGGCCCCGCGTAGCCGGCCTCGATCGTGTCGAAGCGCCGCGCCCGGTCGGCGATGACGCGGGTGAAGACGTCGATGCGCCCCGTCGAGCTCTTCGGGTTGGCGGCGGCCCGCACGGCCTCGGGCAGGGCCAGGCCGTCGTCGAGCTCGACGACCGTCACGGTGCCGGGTTCGAGGATGACGCCCGTCGAGAGGTCGAGTTCGTCGGCCGACTGCGCCCGGATGCCGTCGATCACGCTGCGCGCGCGCCCCGGCAGGAAGCTCGCCCGGACCCGCCAGGCCCGCCGGCCGAGGCGGAGGTCGAGGCTCGCGGGCTGCAGCACGGGCGCGGCGCCGTCGGCCGGCGAGGCGAAGCGGATCGCCCCGCTGTCGCGCAGGGCCTGGATCTGGTGGGCGGCGAGGAGACCCGGCGCGAAGCCCGCGGGTGATGTCATGCGCGATGGATCCGAGGGCGCGGCGATGCGCCCGGGTCGAGGTACGCCGATCCGCGGTCTCAGCCAAGCGAGGCGAGCGGCTCGACCGCGGCCGCCCTGATGTCGCTCCCGATCTCCTGCCGCCGATGCTGGAATGGAATACAGAACGCGATGTTCTTTTTTCCAGTCCATCCCCTTGCCTCCGCCCTCGGGAAGCGTATGACGAGGTCACGACATCGCGCGAGCCCGCCATGACAGACAAGACCGCCGCCCTCCGCCCCGCGACCCGCCTCGTCCACGGCGGCACGATGCGCACGCCCTTCGGCGAGACCTCCGAAGCGCTGTTCCTCACCCAGGGCTTCATCTACGACACCGCCGCAGCCGCCGAGGCGCGGTTCAAGGGCGAGGAGCCCGGCTTCATCTACGCGCGCTTCTCGAACCCGACGGTGCGGATGTTCGAGGAGCGCATGGCGCTGCTCGAGGGCGCCGAGGACGCGCGCGCCACGGCGTCGGGCATGGCGGCCGTGACGGCGGCCATGATGGGGCAGGTGAAGGCCGGCGACCATGTCGTCGCCGCCAAGGCGCTGTTCGGCTCCTGCCGCTACATCGTCGAGGACCTGCTGCCGCGCTTCGGCGTCGGCTGCACGCTGGTGGACGGCGGCGACCTCGACCAGTGGCGCGCCGCGATGCGGCCGAACACGAAGACGCTGTTCCTCGAATCCCCCACTAACCCGACGCTGGAGGTCTACGACATCGCGGCCGTGGCCGAGATCGCCCACGCGGGCGGCGCCACGCTGGTGGTCGACAACGTCTTCGCCACGCCCCTGCTGCAGAGCCCGCTCGAACTCGGCGCCGACTGCGTCATCTACTCGGCGACAAAGCACATCGACGGGCAGGGCCGCTGCCTCGGCGGCGTGATCCTGGGGAGCAAGGATTTCATCGACAGACACGTCCACAACCTGCTGCGCCAGACCGGCCCCGCCCTGTCGCCGTTCAACGCCTGGGTCCTGCTGAAGGGGCTCGAGACGCTCGGGGTGCGGGTGATGGCGCAGACGGCCGCGGCGGCGACGATCGCCGACGCCCTGGCGGCTATGCCGGGCATCACCCGGGTGCTCTACCCAGGCCGCGCCGACCATCCGCAATACGCCCTCGCCCGGCGCCAGATGAAGGGCGGCTCGACGCTCGTCGCCTTCGAGGTCGAGGGCGGCAAGGCGGCCGCCTTCCGCATGGCCGATGCGTTGGGGATCATCGGGATCTCGAACAACCTCGGGGACGCGAAGAGCCTCGTCACCCATCCCGCCACCACCACGCATCAGCGCCTGTCGCGGGAGGTGCGCGAGGGGCTCGGCATCACGGAAGGCATGCTGCGCCTGTCGGTCGGGCTCGAGGATGTCGAGGACCTCGTCGACGACCTGCGCCAGGCGCTCGCGGCGGTGTCCCACGGCACGCCGCTCGCCGAGGCGGCCGAATGAGGTGACGCCACCGCGGGGCTGCGCCATATTGAGGCCTCGGAAGGTGCCGCCATGTACACAGCCGTCACGCGCGACATCCAGATCACCGTGATCCCGCAATACCTCGCCGACCAGTCGGAGCCCGACGAGAACCGCTTCGTCTGGGCCTACACGATCGAGGTCGCCAACCTCGGCCGCCGCACGGTGCAGCTCGTGGCCCGGCACTGGGTCATCACCGACGCCAACGGCAAGGTCGAGACCGTGAGCGGCCTCGGCGTGGTGGGCGAGCAGCCGGTGCTGAACCCGGGCGAGACCTTCCGCTACACGTCGGGCTGCCCGCTCTCCACGGCGTCGGGCGTGATGCAGGGGCACTACCGCATGGTCGACGACCGCGGCGGCGCCTTCGACGTCGAGGTCCCCGCCTTCTCGCTCGACAGCCCGCAGACGAGGCGCGTGCTGAACTGAGGGCGAGGCCGGGCGACGTCACCCATCACGATAGGGCCGCTCCTGGCGGGGATGGACCACTGCGATGATCAGAATGCGGCCCGCATCCCTTTCGATACGGTAGAAGACGAGGTAGCCCCCGGGCAGGACGACGGCTTTGCGAACGCCTTCGACATCCTGCCGCCGACCGCTCTCGGGATGGGCGGACAGACGCCTGACCGTGGCCTCGAAACGCCGCAAGGTCCTGTCTGCGGCGCGAGGATCGTAGAGCCTGATCCGATCGAGGATGGCAACGAGCCCCGACAGGGCTGGCCGGGTGAAGGTGACTCTCAAAGCCTGTAGCGGTCGAGGGTCGTCCTCACCTCGTCGTCGGTTGCGATGTCGCCCGTGCGGGCGGCCGCGAGCCCTCGCTGCACGATGTCTTGGTACGCGGAGTCGATCGGCTCCGGCGGCCGGTCATCGATGAGGGCTTCCACGTCGTGATCGCCCGATCGCTCGGCTGGTGACGTGGCGACGGCGAGAGTCTTCGGCGGGCGCTCGATCATGAGACGACCGTAAGCCATCGCGGGCGACGAGAGAAGCGCATCCCTTCTCCCGCCTGCGGGAGAAGGTGTCGGCGCGTAGCGACGACGGATGAGGGGAGACCCATCGTCGCAAGTCCCTCATCCGACCCGGCTCCGCCGGGCCACCTTCTCCCGTTGCACGGGAGAAGGGACGAACCTACGGCGCCGGCAGGGTCTCGAGCTCGTCGATGAGGCCCTCGATCACGCCGAGGCCGATGCTCCAGAAGCCGGGGTCGTGGGCGTCGAGGCCGAAGGGGCGCAGCAGCTCCGAATGGTGCTTCGTCCCCCCGGCGGCGAGCAGGTCGAGGTAACGCTCCGCGAAGCCCTCGGGCGCCGTCCGGAACACGCCGTAGAGCGAGTTCACGAGGCAGTCCCCGAACGCATAGGCGTAGACGTAGAAGGGCGAGTGCACGAAATGCGGCACATAGGCCCAGAAGGTCTCGTAGCCCGGCCCGAGGCGGATCGCCGGGCCGAGGCTGTCGCGCTGCACCGACATCCAGACCTCGCCGATGCGCTCCGCCGTCAGCTCGCCCGTCCGCCGCTCCTCGTGGAGCCTGCGCTCGAAGGTGTAGAAGGCGATCTGGCGCACCACCGTGTTGAGCATGTCCTCCACCTTGGCGGCGAGCAGCGCGAAACGCGCCCCGGGCGTCGCGGCGCGCGCCACCATGGCGCGAAAGGTCAGCATCTCGCCGAACACCGACGCGGTCTCGGCCAGGGTCAGCGGCGTCTGCGCCATCAGCGCGCCCCGCGGGGCGGCGAGCGTCTGGTGGACGCCGTGGCCGAGTTCGTGGGCCAGCACCATCACGTCGCGCGGCCGGCCCCCGTAGTTCATCAGCACGTAGGGGTGAACGGCCGGCACGGTCGGGTGCGAGAAGGCGCCGGGCGCCTTGCCGGGGCGGATCTGGGCGTCGATCCACCGCTCGTCGAAGAAGCGCCGGGCGATGTCGGACAGCACCGGCGAGAAGCCGCGATAGGCGTCGAGCACCGTGTCGCGCGCCTCGGCCCAGGACACGGTGGCGGGCGGAGCCCCGGGCAGGGGCGCGTTGCGGTCCCAGTGGTCGAGCTGGTCGCGGCCGAACCACCGCGCCTTCATGGCGTAGTAGCGATGCGACAGCCGCGGATGCGCCGCCCGGACCGCCGTGACCAGCGCGTCGACCACGTCGCGCTCGACGCGGTTGGACAGGTGGCGCGAATCCGCCACATCGGCGAAGCCGCGCCAGCGGTTGGCGATCTCGAGGTCCTTCGAGAGCGTGTTGGCGATCAGCGCGAAGGTGCGGGTGTTGGCCGCCAGGGTCTCGCCCAACGCCGTCGCGGCCCTCTCGCGCAGGCGACCGTCCCCGTCCTGAAGCAGGTTCAACGTCGGTTCGAGCGCCAGGCGCTCGCCGTCCACGTCGAAGCGGAGGCTGGTGATCGTCTCGTCGAAGAGCCGCGTCCAGGCAGAACGGCCCGTCACGGCCTTCTCGTGGAACAGCTGCTCGAGCTTCGTGTCGAGCTGGTGGGGCCTGTCCTTGCGGATGTCGTCGAGCCAGGGGCGGTAATGCGCCAGGGGCCCCGCGGCGGCGAGCCGGTCCAGCGTGGCGTCCGCGATGCCGTTGAGCTCCAGGGTGAAGAACAGGAGGTTCGACGAGACCGTCGTGACGCGGTCCTGCGCGTCGGCCATGAACTTGGCCCGCGCCGGATCCGACGTGTCCTCGGTGTAGAGGAGCTGCGCATAGGAGGCGATCCGGCCCAGGACCTCGTCGAGCGCCTCGTAGCGCCGGATCGCCTCGGCCAGCCGGGCGCCCGCGTCGGCACCCTCGGCGATGTCGCCGAGCCGGCCGCGATGGTCGGCGGCGAAACGCTCGGCATCCCGGCTGGCGGCCTCGAGGTCGCGCGCGAACGCGGGGGCGTCCATCCCGGCATAGAGGTCCGCGAGGGTCCAGCGCGGAACGGAGCCGAGGGCTTCGGCCGCCGCGGCGGAGCGGGCCTGGTGGAAGGCGGGACGGCGGCGGTTGGGGATCATCGGTCTGGCATGTCCTCGGCGGGGTCGCGGCGCCTCTCCCCATAGCGTCACGCCACCGTGGCGTCACCGGGGCGGGACGTCCCGGCCGCCGGGGCGTTAAGGTCGGGTTTACCGTCGTGAACGATGGTGAGGGTGCCGCCTGCAACGAGGCTGCGGCATCGGGGACGCATGACCGCCACCATCCTCATCGTCGACGACGACCCCGTCCAGCGCCGGCTGCTCGAAGCCACGGTGCGCCGCTTCGGCTATGAATCCGAAGTGGTCGACGGGGGTGCGGCGGCGCTCCAGCGCCTCGAAGCGCCGGATCTCAGGCCCGTCGACCTCCTGATCTGCGACCTCGCCATGCCCGAGGTCGACGGCCTGGCGGTGCTGCGCCGCATGCGCGAG
Organism: Lichenihabitans sp.; assembly: GCA_965214345.1. Lineage (GTDB taxonomy): Bacteria > Pseudomonadota > Alphaproteobacteria > Rhizobiales > Beijerinckiaceae > Lichenihabitans. The sequence goes on from CBDCBJ010000007.1 coordinate 975,708, forward strand.
CGCAAGATCGCCATCCCCGCCATCGTGCAGACCGCGCATGGCACGATCGATACCGTGATCGCCGCCATGCGGGCGGGCGCGGTGGATTTCGTGGTGAAGCCCGTCGGCGCCGAGCGCCTGTCGGTGTCGATCAAGAATGCGCTCCGCTTCGACGCGCTCGAGGACGAGGTGCGCCGCATGACGCGCCGCGCCTCCGGCGCGCTCACGTTCCGCGACATCGTGACCAAGAGCGACGACATGGCCCGGGCCATGCGGCTCGGGGAGCGCTCCGCCCGCTCGAACATCCCCGTGCTGATCGAGGGCGAGTCGGGCGTCGGCAAGGAGCTGATGGCCCGCGCCATCCAGGGCTCGTCGGACCGCAAGGGCAAGCCCTTCGTCCCCGTGAACTGCGGGGCGCTGCCCGAGAACCTGATCGAGTCGATCCTGTTCGGCCACGAGAAGGGCGCCTTCACGGGCGCCACCGAGCGGCATCTCGGCAAGTTCGTCGAGGCCAACGGCGGGACGCTGTTTCTCGACGAGATCGGCGAACTGCCGCTCGACGCCCAGGTGAAGCTGCTGCGCGCCCTCCAGGAGGGCGAGGTCGACCCCGTCGGCGCCAAGCGCTCGGTCAAGGTCGACGTGCGGCTCGTCTCGGCCACGAACCAGAACCTGATCGAACTCGTCAAGCAGGGGCGGTTCCGCGAGGACCTGTTCTACCGGCTCAACGTCTTCCCCATCACCATCCCGCCGCTGCGGAGCCGCCGCGACGACGTGCCGGACCTCGCCCGGCGCTTCGCGGCGCGCTTCTCCGCGGAGGAAGGCAAGAAGCTCACCGGCATCTCGGCCGAGGCGCTGGCGCTGCTGTCGCGCTACGATTGGCCCGGCAACGTCCGGCAGCTCGAGAACGTCGTGTTCCGCGCCGTGGTCCTGTGCGACGGCGGCGAACTCGGGGTCGCCGAGTTCCCGCAGATCGCCGCCCAGGTGGAGGGCTTCGACGTCCGCGTCCCCGCCGCCCCCGCCATGGGGCCCGTCTCGGTCGAGCGCGAGATCGTCAGGGTCGAGATCAGGGACCCCAACGTCATGAAACTCCTCGACGATTGCGGCGACGTGCGCCGCATGGAGGAGATGGAAGCCGAACTGATCCGCTTCGCCCTCTCCCATTATCGCGGGCAGATGTCCGAGATGGCGCGCAAGCTCGGCATCGGCCGCTCGACCCTGTACCGCAAGATGAAGGACTTCGGGCTGAACGAGGGCGACGAGGACGCCGCCTGAGGCATCCCTGACGGCGCCCCGCCCGGGGCCGACCTGTCATCGCGGCACCACGGTGCCGCGCCAATGCGATGCCTGCCCCGTCTTTTCGCTCCGCGTCCTTGCATTCGGCGCGGTGCGAGGCTTCTGCTGGCCGGCGGGCCACGCGAGGCCCCGGCGGCTCGAAAGTGTCCGGTTCGGTTCCGCGATCGCGAAAGGGTTCATCGGATGACAGCGCAGCGCGGCCCGGCCGTCCTCCCGACATCGACGGCCCTGGTCCTGGCCGCGGCGCTGCTCCTGCCGACGGCCGCCCAGGCCGGCCCCGCCGTCCACAGGGCGCACCGTTCCGCGCTGTCGAGCGGCGCCATGCTGCCCGACCCGTCCGACATCGGGCCCGGGGACGACGCGCGGAGCGCTCTGTCGCGCCTCGTCGCCGAGCCCGGCTCGGTGCTCGACGCCTATGCGCCCACCCACGGCGGGGGCGGCGGCCTCTGGCCCGACGACGCGCCGCGCGCCGTGGCGAGTGCCAGTTTCGCGACCGGGTCCGTCCAGGGCGCCGCCTCCGCCGCGCAGGGGCCGGTCGCGCCCGCCGCGGCACCGGCCGCAGGTCCGGCCGGCCCCGATCCCCTCGCCTATGGCCCGACCTCGCCCGACACGCCGTTGCTCGACGCCGCGACGCTGCAGCGCGCGCTCGACACCTGGGTCGGCGTCGAGCCGCTGCGCGGGCTGCGCTCCATCCCGGCCGCGATGGCCGACGAGAAGCGCTACGACGCCCGCGCGGCCGTGCGGGCCTTCTACGCGGCGCGCGGCTTCGCCCCGCTCTGGGTCGTCGACGGCGGCTTCGACGCGTCCGCCCGGTCCGCGCTGGCGCGCATCGACCGGGGCGCCGAGGACGGGCTCGACCTCCGGGCCACGCCCGTCGCGGTGCCGCACGGCGGCGACGCCGAGGCGCTGGCCGCCGCCGAACTCTCCCTCACCGAGGCTGTCGTCGCCTATGCCCGCCAAGCCGGCGGCGGTCGCGTCGACCCGGCCCGGATCGGCGAATCCGTGGCCGTGAAGCTCGAAGTGGCGATCCCGGCCCGAATCCTCGCGGCGCTGCGCGATGCCGGAGACGCCGGCGAGGCCCTGCGCGGCTTCAACCCGCCCCACCGCGGCTACCTGCTGCTGCGGGCTAAGCTCGCCGAGATGCGCCGCGGCGGGGAGACCGCCGAGCAGGCCCAGATCCCGGCCGGACCGGCGCTGAAGCCCGGGATGACGGATTCCCGCGTGCCCCTTGTGCGGGTCCGGTTCGGCCTCGACACCCCGGACGAGGCGGCCGACGGCCTCGTCTACGACACCCGGGTGGCGAGCGCGGTGGCGGATTACCAGCGGGCGCACGGCATGCCGGCCTCGGGCGTGCTCACGTCGCGCACCGTGGCCAGCCTGTCGGGCGGCCATCCGAAGCGGCTCGAAGACGAGATCGTCGCCAACATGGAGCGCTGGCGCTGGCTGCCGCGCGACCTCGGGGCGCGCTACGTCGCGGTCAACATCCCCGACTATTCGCTCGATGTCTTCGAGGGCGACCGCCTGATCCACCATGCCCGCGTGGTGGTGGGCAAGCCCGACCACGAGACGCCCGTGTTCTCCGAGACGATGAAGTTCGTCATCGTCAATCCCTACTGGAACGTGCCGCTCTCCATCGTCAAGAAAGAGATGCTGCCCAAGCTCGCCGCCAACCCGAACTACTTCGAGGACCACGGCTACGAGACGGTGGAGCGCGACGGCGAGACCTACGTGCGCCAGCCCCCCGGCGACAGCAACGCCCTGGGCCACATCAAATTCATGTTCCCCAACAGGTTCTCCGTCTACCTGCACGACACGAACGCCCGATCCTACTTCAACAAGGAGGAGCGGGCGCTGAGCCACGGCTGCGTGCGCGTCGACCAGCCCTTCGAGCTCGCCGAAGCGGTGCTGGGACGCGACCGGGGCTGGACCGCCGCTCGCGTGGAGGGGATGGTCGGCGGCGACGAGCGCACCGTCAACCTGCCCCGCCCCGTGCAGGTCCACATCAACTACTTTACCGCCTTCGTGGACGAGACGGGACAGCTGCGCCTGCGCGACGACGTCTACGGCTATTCCGCCAAGGTGCGGGCCGCGCTGGGCCTGGCCGTCTGACGGCCTGAGGGGAGGCGCGTGGGTTCTCCGACGCGCCTCCCCTCAGGCCGAGATGAGCAGGATGGTCCGCGAGAGCCCCGCCATCCTGCTCGGGCGTCCGGGACGCCCTTCCGTTGCTCGGACCGGAGCCGCCCAAGGCACCGCCGTCGCATTCGATGCCGCGATATCGAGGCACCTCCGAGGCCGCCGGTTGAACTGGGCGCCGGTGGCGCCGGATTCGGCGCTTCTTTTTTCACCGGCGTGTCTGTATGAAGACGGGCACCGGGGTTCGAGGTGCGCCGGCTAACCCGGCATTAACATCGTCCGTCGATAGATCGGTTCCGTCCTTGGGCGTGGCTTTTGGGCGTCACGCCGTCAACCGAGCGAGTCCCGCATTGAAACCATGGCGTCAGCTTCTCTCGACGACGGCGTCGGGTCTCCTGCCGACCATCATCGCCGCCGCGACGGGTGCCGCCATCCTGTTCATGCCGGGCGCCACCGAGAGTGCCGTCGCCAACGGCGAAACCCGCACCATCCATCTGCACCATGCCCACACGCATGAATCGATCGACGCCACCTATCTGGTGGACGGGCACTACGACCCCGTCGTCCTCGAGAAGCTGAACTGGTTCCTCCGCGACTGGCGCCGGGATGAACCAACCCACATGGATCCCAGGCTCTTCGATACGATCTCCGAAGTGTATCGCGAGTCGGGCTCGCAGAGGCCGATCGAGGTGATGTCGGCCTATCGCTCGCCCGAGACCAACGCCATGCTGCGCCGCGCCTCCCGCTCGGTCGCCGAGCATTCCCAGCACATCCTGGGCAAGGCGATGGACCAGCACTACGTCGACGTCCCGATGTCGAAGATCCGCGAGATCGCGATGCGGTTGCAGCGGGGCGGCGTCGGCTTCTACCCGACGGCCGGCACACCCTTCGTCCACATGGACGTCGGCGGCGTGCGGCACTGGCCACGGATGAGCTACGATCAGCTCTCCCGCCTGTTCCCCGACGGCAAGACCGTCCACATCCCCTCGAACGGGCAACCGCTGCCCGGCTACGAGACGGCCCGCGCCGAGCTCGAGGCGCGCGGCGACAGTTTCAACTATCCTTCGGTCGCCGAGGTGAAGTCGAAGGGCTTCTTCGCCTGGCTGTTCGGCGGCGGAGACGACGAGGGCGACGGCGAGGCGGCCCGCGAAGGCGGCGTCCCGCGCGATGCCGCACCATCGCCGCACCGAAGCGAGGGCCGGCAATTGGCGTCGATCGATGCCGCCCCCGTGGGCAGCACCGGCAACGACGGGGTCATCACGAGCAACAAGGACACCGGTTTCCACCTCTTCTCCTTCCTGGAGCCGAAGCCGCCCGCACCGGCTCCGGCGCCCGCGCCGCCGCCTGCGCCGGGCAGCCGCCGCGAGGCCCGCGCCCGCGCCCTGGTGGCGTCGCTCCCGTCCGCCCAACCGATCGACCCGCAGGCCCAGCAGACGCTCGCGCTGGAGATGCAGCGGCAGAGCCAGGCGAGGGCCGCCCAGGCTCAGGCCGACCTCCAGGCGCAGCAGGCCGCCGCCCAGGCTCAACAGGCCGCCGCCCAGGCGCAGCAGGCTGCCGCCCAGGCGCAAGCGGCGAACCGCGCCCAGCAGGCCGAGGCGAGTGCGCAATCCGCCCCCGTGGCGCCCGACCCGGTCGTCCCCGCCACGGCGCTGCAGCCGGCCGGGGCGCCGGCCGTTGTGGCGCTCGGCAGGCTCGACGCGCCGCTCCCGCCGCGCCGGCCGGTGGAGTTCGCCTCCCTCGGCCCCCTGGCGCCCGTGCCGCCGAGCCGACCCGGCGACGTCGCCCGCAGCGACCACGCCCCGACCCCGGAGGCGATCCGCGGCCTCGCGGCCGGGAGTGCTGTCGCCCGCGCAGGACTTCCGGCCGCCATCACCCAGGGGTTTGGACAGCCGCCGGCGCCGCCCCGCGTCCTCGCCTTCGCGCCGTCCGCTGCCGCGCTCCCGACCGTGCCCCTGCCGGTCGCCCGGCCGCAGCTCGTGGCGGCGCGTCTCGACCGATCGAACTTCCGCAGCCTGACCGGCGCCACGCCGGCCGACCGCCAGGTGCCGCGGGCCGGGATGGGCTCCGCCGTCTCGGCGCTGCGCCCCGCCGCCCAGGCGAGCGCGGGATCCCTCGCCGGGGACGGCACATCGGTGCCGCGCCGCGGGTTCGGGGCCCGCGCGACGGACCTGCCGACGGACCGGTTCTCCGGCGTCGCGGTCACGTCCGGGGAGCGCGTCAGCACCGCGACGCTGCACAAGCGTCCCGCGGCGGCGACCGCCGACGATTGACGTCTCGGCCGCGTTTCGGCGGGAGCGGGTGAACGTCGCGACCGAGACACTCCCGACCGCGCCGCGCTCGAGCGGGCACTGTTGACCGATGCCGGCCGAGGCCGCATGGATCCGGTCCCGGCCTGCCGCGATGGCGTGCCGTTCCGCGCTGACCGACGACGACGAGGAGACCGCCCGTGGAGAAGTTCGACCATCTGAGCGGCATCGCGGCGCCCCTCAAGATCGCCAACATCGACACCGACAAGATCATCCCGGCGCGGTACCTGAAGACGATCAAGCGCACGGGCCTCGGCCGGGCGCTGTTCGCGGAGATGCGCTACCGCGACGACGGCTCCGACGATCCCGATTTCGTCCTGAACCTGCCGGCCTATCGCGGCGCCACCATCCTGGTCGCGGGCGACAATTTCGGCTGCGGTTCGTCGCGCGAGCATGCGCCGTGGGCGCTGCTCGACTTCGGCATCCGTTGCGTCATCTCGACGAGCTTCGCCGACATCTTCTACAACAATTGCTTCAAGAACGGCATTCTCCCCATCGTGGTGGCGCCCGAGGTGCTCGACATGCTGTTCGACGATGCCGAGCGCGGCGCCAACGCCCGCGTGTCGATCGACCTGCAGGCGCAGGAGATCCGCGGGCCGGACGGCGGCGTGGTGCATTTCGACATCGACCCGTTCCGCAAGCACTGCCTGCTCGAAGGGCTCGACGACATCGGCCTCACGATGGCGAAGACGGACGAGATCGAGCATTTCGAATCCGCCATCACGGGCTCCCGCCCCTGGGTCTGATCGTCGCTTCCCGGGAGCCGGTCGGTCGTCGGCGTGAACCCGGGCGAGACGGGCGCGTTGGACCGGGCATCACACCGAAAGGGATGTCGACATGGCCGCCACGAAGAAGCTCGCAAGATTCACCGTCGCCGAAGCCGGCGATGATTTCAAACTCCACATCGAGGACGACGCCGGCCAGGTGCTGGAGCTCAGCGCCACCCGGGATCAGGTCGACCTCATCGCCGACACGCTCGACGAACTCCTGTCGCAGGACGATGCCGCCGATGAGATCGGGGGCGGTGACGACGGGGTCGAGGATGACGAGGTCAAGGAGGACGAGGTCGACGGCAAGAAGCGCTGACGCGAGCGTCGGCCTCGTCCACCGCCGATCAGACCGGCGGCGATGACGGACGGGGCCGAACACCCCGGTGTCCCGGCCCGGCGCCGAGCCCACCTCTCTCCATCATGGCGCCGACGCCTTCCCAGCCCACCGCCCGTCCGGTAACCTCCGCGATGATCCGCCGCCGGCGGGGCATCGGAGCACAGTGATGAGGCCCCACCACCCCGCCGCCTGCGCCTTCTGGCTGGCCTCCTGTTCCGCGGTCGTCGCGGCGCCCGCGGACTTCGACGCCTGCCTGTCGCGGCTCAAGGCGGCGGCACCGGCCCACGGCGTGTCGGCCGCGGGCTTCGACGCCGCCACGGCCGACCTCCAGCCCAACGACGTGCTGCATTTCCAGGACGAGCAGCCGGAGTTCACCACGCCCGTGTGGGACTACATGGCGGGCCTCGTCGACCAGGAGCGGGTCGACGACGGCAAAGCCATGCTGGCCCGGTACGGCGACGCCCTGGCCCGCATCGAGGCCCGGTTCGGCGTCAGCCGATACGTGTTGGTGGCGCTCTGGGGCGTCGAGTCCGACTACGGCAAGACCTTCGGCAATCGGCCCGTCGTGCAGTCGCTGGCCACGCTGAGCTGCTACGGCCACAAGCCGCAATACTACGAGGGAGAACTCTACGCCGCCCTGGCGATCCTGCAGCGCGGCGACGTCAAGCCGGACACCTTCGTCGGCTCCTGGGCGGGCGCCTTCGGCCACACCCAGTTCATGCCCTCGACGTTCCAGCGCAACGCCGTCGACATGGAGGGCGACGGCCATCCGAACATCATCGACTCGGTGCCGGACGCCCTCGGCTCGACCGCGAACTACCTGAAGAAGTCCGGATGGGTGGCGGGCGTGCCCTGGGGCTTCGAGGTGAGGCTCCCGGCGGGCTACACCGGCCCGGCCGGGCGGAAGAGCCACCACCCGATGGCGTTCTGGGCCGCGCGCGGCCTCCGGCGCGCCGATGGAGCGCCGCTCGGCGGCGGCGGTGGCGCCGGGCTCCTGCTGCCGGCCGGCCGCGGCGGCCCGGCGTTCCTGGTGACCGGCAACTTCGAAGCGATCTTCGCCTACAACGCGGCCGAGACCTACGCCCTGGCGATCGGCCACCTGTCGGACCGCCTGCGCGGCGGCGGCCCGCTGGCGACGCCCTGGCCGACGGACGACCCCGGCCTCGCCCGCGTCGATCGCCGCGAGCTGCAGGAGCGGCTGGCCGGCAAGGGCTTCGACATCGGCAACCGCGACGGCGTCATGGGCACCAAGACCCGCGCCGCCATCGCGTCCTACCAGCAGTCGCTGGGCATGAAGGCCGACGGCCGCGCCAGCGAGAGCGTGTTGAAGGCGCTGCAGGCCGGGCGGTGACGGGCCGCGAAGGCAGCCGCGGGCAGGGCTGCACGGCTCATGGACGCGGTCGGCCACGGAGGCCGATGTCGCGGCGGCAGAAGCCCTCCGGCCAGTCGAGCGCGTCGACCCCCGCGTAGGCGCGGGCGCGGGCCCCTCGGGCATCGGTCCCGACGCCGACGAGGGTGAGCACGCGGCCGCCGTCGGCGAGCACGGCGCCCTCCGCGGCGCGCGTGCCGGCGTGGAACAGCGTGACGCCGGGCAGCGCCGCGGCGGCGGCGAGGCCGCCGATGCGCGTGTCCTTCAGCGGCGCCTCAGGGTAGCCGCGCGCCGCCATCACGACCGACACGGCGACCTCCGGCCGGAACCGCACCGGGCCATCGGGCAGCGTGCCGCGCGCCACGGCTTCCAGCAGCGGCAGCAGGTCCGTGTCGAGCCGGCGGAGGATCGCCTGCGTCTCGGGATCGCCGAAGCGGACGTTGAACTCGATGAGCTTCGGGCCTTCCGCCGTCAGCATCAGCCCGGCGAAGAGCACGCCCCGGAACGGCGTGCCGCGCTCGGCCATGCCGCGCAGCGTGGGCTCGACGATCTCGGCCATGATGCGGGCTTCGAGCGGGGCGTCGAGCACCGGGGCCGGCGAGATCGCCCCCATGCCGCCGGTGTTGGGTCCCGTGTCGCCGTCGCCGACCCGCTTGTGGTCCTGGGCGGAACCGAAGGGGATCGCGCGCGCCCCGTCGCAGAGCGCGAAGAACGAGAGTTCCTCGCCCTCCATGAAGTCCTCGATCACCACCGAGGCGCCGGCCGCGCCGAAGCCGCCGCCGAACATGACGTCGACCGTGCGCTCGGCCTCGGCCCGGTCCGCGGCGATCACCACGCCCTTGCCGGCCGCGAGGCCGTCGGCCTTGATCACCGTGGGGTAGGGCACCTCCGCGAGATGCGCCTTGGCGGAGCCGGCGTCGCCGAACCGGCCGTAGGCGGCGGTGGGGATGGCACGGTCGCGCGCGAGGTCCTTGGTGAAGCCCTTCGAGCCTTCGAGCGCCGCGGCGGCGCGGGTGGGGCCGAAGACCGCGATGCCGGCTGCCTCCAGCGCGTCGGCCACGCCGGCGACCAGCGGCGCCTCCGGCCCCACCACCACGAGGCCGATCGCCTCGCGCCGCGCCAGCGCCACGACGGCGGCGGGGTCGCAGGGGTCGAGGGCGACGCTGGCGGCCAGGGCGGCGGTCCCGGGATTGCCGGGCGCGACGAGGAGGCGGCCGAGGCGCGGGCTCGCCGCGATCGCGGCCGCGAGGGCATGTTCGCGGCCGCCGGCGCCGAGGATGAGGACGTCGATTGTGTCGGCCAATGAACCATCCCGAGAGCCCTGCGATGCGGGCTTCTGCCATGGATCCGGCGCGGTTTCAAAAGTCGGCGGCCCCGGTCGTCGGTCGCCGGAGCCGCCGGTGAGCCGCCGATTCACCGGCCCTTAATTCGCCGCCGTTAGCGTCAAAGGGTCGGGGGCCGTGAAGCGGATGCAGGGCACGCGATGTCGAGGGGCCGGGACAGGGATGGCGGACGCGCTCAGCGCCGGGAACCGCGCCTCTCCGACGACCGCGACGACGACCTGCGCGCCTTTCCGGACGACCGGGCCGGCGGCGGCCGCGCGCTTCGACGCCAGCCCGCCCGCGCCGCGCGCGACGACCGTCGCGAACCCACCTTCGAACCGCGGGGAGACCGGCGGCCGCGGCGCGGCGAGATCGACGTGAGCCGCGAGGGCAGGGGGTCCGGCGGCCGCGGCGGCTCCGGCGGGGGCGGACGCCCCATCGGCGGGGTACGCCGGCGGCGTGGCCTCGTGCCACGCCTCGCCTATTGGTGCTTCATCCTCGGCATCTGGGCCGTGCTCGGCGCCGCCGGCACCGTCGCCTACCAGGCGAGCCGCCTGCCGCCCATCGACCAGCTCGCCGTCCCGAAACGGCCGCCCAACATCGCCATCCAGGGCGACGACGGGACGCCGCTCGCCAACCGCGGCGACACCGGCGGCGCCGCGATCCGCCTCGCCGACCTGCCGCCCTACCTGCCCAAGGCCTTCGTGGCCATCGAGGACCGGCGCTTCTACCATCACTATGGCATCGACCCGGCCGGCATCGCCCGCGCGCTGCTGCAGAACGTCATCCACCGCGGCGGCGGCGTGCAGGGCGGCTCGACCCTGACCCAGCAGCTTGCCAAGAACGTCTTCCTGACCCAGGAACGCACGATCTCGCGCAAGATCCAGGAGGCCATCCTGGCGCTGTGGCTCGAGCACAGATATACCAAGGACCAGATCCTGGAACTCTACCTCAACCGGGTCTACTTCGGCTCCGGCTCCTATGGGGTCGAGGCGGCGGCGCTGCACTACTTCGGCCACGGCGCCTCCAAGGTGACGGTGGCGGAGGCCGCCATGCTGGCCGGCCTGATGAAGGCCCCCACCAAGCTCGCCCCCAACCGCAACCCGCAAGGGGCCGTCGACCGCGCCGCCCAGGTGGTCGCCGCCATGCGCGACGAGGGCTACGTCACGCCGGCCGCCGCCGCCGACGCGCTGGCCCATCCCGCCCATGCCGTGAAGGAGCGCGGCAACGGCGACGTGAACTACGCCGCCGACTACGTCATGGACATGCTCGACGACACGATCGGGGCCGTCGAGGACGACATCGTCGTCACGACGACGATCAGTCCGGCGCTCGAGGCGGCGGGCGAGCGCGCGCTCGTCGACACGCTCAACCGGGGCGGCACCAAGTACGGCGTCTCGCAGGGCGCCCTCGTGTCTCTGGCGCCGGACGGCGCCATCAAGGCGCTGATCGGCGGGCGGGACTATGCCGACAGCCAGTTCGACCGCGCCGTCTCGGCGAAGCGCCAGCCGGGCTCCTCGTTCAAGCCCTTCGTCTACCTGTCGGCGCTGGAGGCGGGGCTGACGCCCGACACGGTGCGGGAGGACGGGCCCATCACCATCAAGGGCTGGCACCCGGAGAATTACTCCCACGAGTATTTCGGACCCGTGACGCTCACCAAGGCCCTGTCGCTCTCGCTGAACACCGTGGCGGTGCGGCTCGGCGTCGAGGTCGGGCCGAAGACCGTGGTGAACACCGCCCACCGGCTCGGCATCACGTCCGAGCTCCAGCCCAACGCGTCGATCGCGCTCGGCACGTCCGAAGTGTCGCCCCTGGAACTGACCGCCGCCTACGCGCCCTTCGCCAACGGAGGCATCGCGGTCCAGCCCCACATCATCACGCGCGTGCGGACGAACGCCGGCAAGGTCCTCTACCAGCGCCGGGTCGCCAACCTCGGCCGCGCCGTCGATCCCGTCTATGTCGGCATGATGAACGCCATGATGGAGGAGACGCTGCTGACCGGCACCGCCCACAAGGCCGAACTGCCGGGCTGGCAGGCGGCGGGCAAGACCGGCACCAGCCAGGATTGGCGCGACGCCTGGTTCGTGGGCTACACGAGCCGCCTCGTCACGGGCGTGTGGTTCGGCAACGACGACGGCACGCCGACCCGGAAGGCGTCCGGCGGCAACCTGCCGGTGGACGCCTGGAGCCGCTTCATGAAGGTGGCGCTGAAGGGCGCCACGCCCGCGCCGCTCCCCGGCAACTGGAGCCCGGCGCCCCCGTCGGCGCCGTCCGACGACGCCGGGCCGCTGGCCTCGCTGATCGACCGCACCAACGCCTTCCTCACCGGCGGGGCGTCTCAGGTCCGGCCCGCGGCGCCGCAGGCCGCGGCGCCGCCCTCGTCCGCGCCGGCCACCACGGGATCGATCGCGGCGGCGGGACCGCCGCCCGGCGTCGACGACCCGCGCTACGCCGACGAGCCGCTGCCCCCCGCCGTCGTGCCCGAGGAGGCGCCGCCACGGCACGCCGCGGCGACGCCCGACGACCGCAGCCTGCTCGACAAGCTGTTCGGGGGATAGAGCGTCCGAGGTGGGGCGGCGGAGGCCTGGCTCGGGTCCATGCACCCGTTCGCCTCCTCCACCGCCTTCCAGGCGGTCCCATCCTCCGCCGGCCTACAGGAGTCACACATCATCGACGCCGGGCCGTCGGCGTCCTTCTCCCCATGGGGAGAGAAGCGGAACGTGCCCGACCCCAGAGATGTGTGCATCCGGCAGCTTGCGCCCGCGGAGGAGGGGGACCGCGCGACGCGTGGTGGAGGAGGCGACCGGGCCGGACCTGTCCGGGGTCGCCCTCCGCTCGATCCCGCGCGCCGACCCGGGACCGGTGCCTGACACCCCGTCGGCGATCATGGTATGACCGACGCCGGAATCCACGCGCCCGGCCGCCCGGGCCGCCCGCACCGGATCGGATCAGATGACAGCGGAAGAAGGCGTGCCTCGACCCGACCTCACGGCCGCCTTCAAGCTCGCGCTGCGCCGGCTCGCCGCGACCGTCACCATCGTGACGGCGGGCCGCGAGGGCCGGCGTTTCGGGATGGCGGCCACGGCGGTGACCTCCGTCACGGCCCTCCCGCCGACTCTGCTCATCTGCATCAACCGCTCGGCCAGCATCCACGACATCATCTCCGAGTCCGGCCATTACTGCGTCAACATCCTCGGCACCCATCATGCCGGGCTCGTCGAGCCCTTCGGCGGCGGTGCCGAGGGCGAGGCGCGCTTCGGCCACGGGACCTGGAGCCACCGCGACGGCGGCATGCCCTACCTCGACGACGCCCAGGCGAGCCTCTTCTGCGCATTGCGCCAGACGGTCGAATACGGCTCGCATTCGATCCTGATCGGCGAGGTGCTCTCGGTGCGCCTGTCCGACGAGGTGGCGCCGCTGCTCTACCAGGACGGCGGCCTCGCGGCCTCGCGGGCGCTGGAGCCGTAGCGTCGGTCAGCGCGAGTTCAGGCCGAGCGAGGACGCCATGAAACCGATCTACATCGACTACCTCAACGCCCTCGACGTCGCGGAACTCGCGCTGACCGACGACGAGATCATCGGCGCCGTCGAGGCGGGGCTGGCGGCGCAGGGCCGCGCCGAGGCCGTGATCGAGCCGCGCGTGCACCTGATGCCGGGGCTGTCGCGCGGCCACTTCAACGTGCTGCGCGGCGCCATCGCGCCGATGGACCTCGCGGGCGTGAAGGTCGTGGGCGACTTCATCGACAATTACCGGCAGGACCTGCCGAGCGAGTTCGCGGTCCTCAACCTCTTCGATCCGCGCACGGGGGTGCCGCGCGCCATCCTCGACGCCACCGCCATCACGGAGATGCGGACCGGCGCCGTCACGGCCGTTGGGGCGAAGCACCTGGCGCCCCCGAACCCGCGCGTGCTGGGCCACGTCGGGGCGCGCGGCACCGCCTACTGGAACGTCCGCCTGCTCGACAGGCTCTTCGACTTCGACGAGATCCGCGTCCATTCCCGACGGCCCGAGAGCCGCGACCCGTTCGCGGCGCGCCTGTCGGCCGACCTCGGCAAGCCGGTGCGCGCGGTCGGGTCCTGGGAGGACTGCGTGCGCGGCGCCGACATCGTGGTCGAGGCCTCGCGGCTCGACGCACCGACCCCGCTGCTGAAGACCGCATGGATCGAGCCCGGCGCCCTGGTGATCCCCTATGGCACGATGAGCGCCGTCGAACTCTCCCTCACCGACGTGGTGGCGAAGGTGGTTGTGGACGATTGGGGCCAGTGCCGGCAGGGGCCGTTCGGCGCGCTGCGGGCCCATGTCGAGGCGGGACTCCTGTCCGAAGCGACGCTCCATGCCGAGCTCGGCCAGATCGTCGCCGGGATGAAACCCGGCCGCACGGCGCCGGACGAGACGATCCTGTTCTGGCACCGCGGCCTGTCGCTCAGCGACATCGCCCTGGGCCACGCCATGCTGGAGAAGGGGCGCCGCCTCGGGATCGGACAGCGCCTCCGCTTCGCGTGAGCCGCGTGGCGTTCGGCGCTTCCGGTTTCGAGCCGATGGACGGGCGTCAGGGGTCACGTCACGGGGCGTCACGGGACACGACGATCCCGTCCCCGGCCCGTCGCGACGGGTCGCGGCGAAGATGACGGGCGGTGTCAGACGATCGTCGTCATCTGGACTTACGCCAATTTCGATCGCGTGACCGCGAGGCCTCCGGTCTGTCGCCTCCCGTCCGCCTCACGCTAGAAGGCGTGCGGGCGCGGCGACACGACCGGTGGACCGGGCGTCGGATGCGCGGGTGGAGAGGGAACGGCAGGATGATGCATCGTCAAATCGCGCTGGCCGCACTGGCCGCCACGCTGCTCGGCGGGACCGCCGGTGCCGGTGAACTGAAGCAGATCGGCGCCATCGCGGTGCCGGGGCAGGCCCTGACCAACTTCGACATCAGCGCCATCGACCAGGGCACGGGGCGATACTACCTCTCCGACTGGAGCAACAGGGCGGTGGACGTGGTCGACACGAACGCGGACCGCTACCTCGGCCGGGCCGAGGGCTTCGTCGGCGTGGTGATGAAGGACGGCAAGGCCTCGGGGGCGCTCTCGGGTCCGGACGGCCTCCTGACCACCGGGCAGGAGACCTGGGCGGGCGACGGCGACAGCACGTTCAAGGTCATCGATCCCGCTACCATGACGGTCACGGCGACGATTCCCACGGGCGGCAAGAACCGCGTCGACGAGATGGCCTTCGACGCCGACGACAGGATCGTGATGGGCATCAACAACGCCGAGACGCCCCCCTACGCGACGCTCGTCTCGTCCGATGCCGCGCATCGCGTGATCGGCAAGCTGTCGTTCCCCGACGCGACGGACGGGGCCGAGCAGCCCGCCTACAATCCCGCCGATCACCTCTTCTACCTGTCGATCCCCGAACTCGGCAAAGACGCCAGGAAGGGCGGCGTCGCCGTGATCGACCCGAAGACCGCCACTCTGGTGAAGATGCTGCCGGTCGACGGATGCCGCCCGTCCGGCCTGGCGTTCGGCCCGGACGGCAACTTCCTGCTCGGCTGCGCCGCCGACGGCAAGACGATGCCCGCCATCACGGTGATCATGAACGCCAGGACCGGTGGGGTCGTGGCCATCATCCCGGGCCTCGGCGGCAGCGACGAGGTCAACTACAATTCGAAGAACAACCAGTATTACACGGCATCACGCGACAACCCGGGCGGGCCGGCGCTGGGCGTGATCGACGCGGCCAGCAACAGTCTCGTCCAGACCGTGGCGATCACCGGCGGGACGCCGCATTCCGTCACGTCCAGCGAGGCGACGGGCCACGTCTACGTCCCGGTCGGGGCGACGGGCGGCGGCGACGGCACCATCCACGTCTACGCCCCGGTTCCTTGACCGGAGCCTTCACTTGAGAGCGGCGGCCTGCCTGAGAGCCTGACCCAAAAGCTTCATAATCCCGTCCAGGTTGCCTGATTCAGGTCGCGGCAGAGACGGGTGGGACAGCCATGTGGACTGATGAGCATCGAGGAACGTACCGGCGGGCGGGCCCTGGTTTTCCGAGCAACCTGACGGACGCTGAATGGGGCGTGCTGGTGCCTTTGATCCCGGATGCGACCCCGGGTGGTCGCCCGCGCAAGACCGACATGCGCTCGGCGATGAATGCGATCCTGTATCTTCTGCGCACAGGTTGCCCCTGGCGCTACTTGCCGCGGGACGGCTTCCCCCCACGCTCGACGGTCTACAACATTTTTCGCAAGTTCCAGGCGGACGGCACCTGGGCTTCGATCTGGGATCACCTGTACCCGATGCTTCGAGATCGTGAGGGCCGGGAAGGCTCACCATCGGCCGGAATCATCGACAGCCAGACGATCAAGTCAGCAGAAAAAGGGGGTCCAAAGCTCAAGTCTCGACCCCCGACGCACCCGACGCGGTGGGTTATGAGCCTGGAAAAAAGATAAAAGGACGCAAAATCCACTCTCTCGTCGACACACTCGGACTTCCGATCCGCCTTGTCGTCCATTCGGCTGGCATCCAGGACCGTGATGGAGCGGCACTCCTCTTCGACAAGGTCAAGAAACGCTTTCCCTGGTTGGAATGCATGTTCGCCGATACGGGTTACAACGCACAGCAGACCTATGAGGCTGCGGCCGCCAACTCACTCCGGCTGGAGGTCGTTCGCCGCAATCCCAACGCCGTGGGTTTCGAGGTCATCAAGAAGCGCTGGGTAGTAGAGCGGACCTTCTCCTGGTTCGGCCGGAACAGACGCCTCGCCAAGGATGTCGAAAATCTCGCGGCGACCTTGCTGGCCTTTGTCACTCTCGCCGCCATCCAATTCGGGATCAGGCGGCTCGCGCGCTGATAGGCTTCTGAGTCAGGCTCTGAGCAGCATGAGCGCCAACGCCAGCATGGTGGCCGACACGGCGGCGTCGAGCACCCGCCAGGACGACGGGCGGGCGAAGAGCGGGGCCGCGAAACGGGCCCCGTAGCCCAGAACCGCGAACCAGAGCGCGCTGGCCAGCGACGCGCCGAGCAGGAAAGCCGGACGGGCCGCCGCCGGCTGCGTCGCCCCGACGGCGCCCATCAGGAGCAGCGTGTCGAGGTAGACGTGTGGGTTCAGCAGCGTGAAGCCGGCCGCGCGGCCGAGCGCCGCCCCGAGCGGCTCGGCACCGCCCCGGCGGTCCGCCGCGAGATGGCCGGGCCGCAGCGCCCGGCGCAGCGCCACCATCCCGTGCCAGCCCAGGAAGGCCGCGCCCACCAGTGTCAGGGCAGGCGTCAGCCCCGGCAACCGCCCCAGCGCCGCCCCGAGCCCGGCGACGCCGGCCGTCATGAGCAGCACGTCGGCGGCGATGCAGAAGGCCACGACGGCGCCGACATGCTCACGCCGTAGGCCCTGGCGCAGCACGAAGGTGTTCTGGGCGCCGACGGCGACGATGAGGGAGGCCACGAGCGCGAAGCCGGCCGCGAAGGAAGACGTCAACATGGCCCTGTTCTGGCGGCGGCGGAACCTGTAGGCCAGCTCATCTCGCTAAGGCCGATGAAGCGGAGCTGATCCGATGCTCGATTACCCGGCGTTGTCGGCTCTGGCGGCCGTCGTGCGGGAGGGCAGCTTCGAGCGGGCCGCGGGGGCGCTCCACGTGACGCCCTCGGCGGTGTCGCGGCGCGTGCGGGCCCTGGAAGAACGGGTGGGTGCCGTGCTGGTGCTGCGCGGCCAGCCCTGCCTCGCCACCCCGGCCGGGGCGCAGCTCTGCGCCCATGTCGAGCGGGTCCGCCTCCTCGACGGCGAGGTGGCGGCGAGCCTGCCGGGCCTCGCGGCGGCCGGCCCGGCGGGCCCCGTGACGCTGCGGGTCGCCGTCAACGCCGACAGCCTGGGCACGTGGTTCCTGCCGGCCGCTGCCGCCTTCGCGGGGGGCAGCGGCGCACTGCTCGACCTCATGCTCGACGACGAGGCCCACACGGCGGAGCGCCTGCGCACCGGCGAGGTCCTGGCGGCCGTCACGGCGGATCCCGTGCCCGTCCAGGGCTGCCGCATCCGGCCACTCGGCGCGCTGCGCTATGCCGCGACGGCGAGCCCGGCTTTCGTGCGGAAGCATCTCCCGGGCGGCCTCGTGCCGGAGGCGCTGGCGCGGGCTCCGATCCTCCGGTTCGACCGGCGGGACGGGCTCCAGGGCCGTTGGGCACGGGAGGTCGCGGGCGTCGACCTCGCCGCACCGACGCATTGGCTGCCTTCGACCCAGGGCTTCATCGATGCGGCGCTGGCGGGGCTCGGCTGGGGCCTGAACCCGCTGCCGCTCGTCGCGGCCCATCTCGCGGCGGGCCGCCTCGTCGAACTCTCGCCCGGCCGGCGGATCGACGTGCCGCTGCACTGGCAGCATGCCCGGCTCGGCGCGCGCCTGCTCGACGGTCTGACGGGGGAGGTGACGGCGGCGGCGCGGCGGAGCCTGACCCAGCCGGGCGATGTCTGACGACGCCGGACCGGCGGCGGAGCCTCCCCTTTCGGTGGGGTTGTCGCTCGGGCTCACGCATGCCACCTCTGCGGCATGCTTCGCTACGCCAAGATGAACGGCGCCGGCAATTCCATCCTCGTGGTGGACGAGCGCGGCGGAATTCCGGCCATCACGGGCGAGATGGCTCGCGCGCTCTGCGCCGGGCCGCTCGCCTTCGAGCAGATGATGGTGCTGTCGGACGCGGCCGCGCCGGAGTTCGATGCGGCCGTGCGGATCTTCAACACCGACGGGTCCCGCGCCGGCGCCTGCGGCAACGGCACCCGGTGCGTCGCCTGGTTCATGGCCGAGACGGGGAGCGGCGACGCCCTCGGCCTCGACGTCGACGGCACCGCGGTGTCGTGCCGCCGCGTCGGTCCGCGGGTTTTCGCCGTCGACATGGGGGCGCCGCATTTCGGCTGGCGGGACATCCCTCTCGGTGAGGCCGCCGACACGCTCCAGCTCGACCTCGGCGACGCGATCGCCGGCACGGGCCTCGCCGCCCCCGCGGCCGTCAGCATGGGCAACCCGCACGTCGTCTTCTTCGTCCGCGACGCCGCGGCGATCGACCTGCCGGCCCTGGGACCACGGTTCGAGCGCCATCCCCTGTTCCCGGACCGCGCCAACGTGTCCTTCGCCGAGGTGCGGGGACCCGAGGACATCCTGCTCCGCGTGTGGGAGCGCGGCGCCGGCGCCACGCTGGCCTGCGGCTCGGCCGCCTGCGCCACGCTGGCGGCGGCGGCGCTGCGCGGCCTCACCGGCCGCCGGGCGAGCGTCGCCCTGCCGGGCGGCACGCTCGACATCGCCTGGCGCGACGACGGCCACGTCACCATGACCGGCCCGGTCGAACTCGAACATCGGGGCCGGCTCGACCCCGCCACGGGCGTCTTCGCGTCGTGGTGACGGCGCCGCGCACCGGCGTGGAGGTACTGACCTTCGGTTGCCGGCTGAACATCGTCGAGTCGGACGCGATGCGGACGGCGGCCCTGGCGGCGGGCCACCACGATGTCGTCATCGTCAATTCCTGCGCCGTCACGGCCGAGGCCGTGCGCCAGGCCCGGCAGGCGATCCGCCGGGCGGCGCGCGACAGGCCCGGCGCCGCCATCGTCGTGACGGGCTGCGCCGCCGAGGTCGACGCCGGCCTCCGCGCCATGCCCGAGGTGTCGCGCGTGCTGCCCAATGCCGGGAAGACCGCGCCGGCCGCCTGGGCGCGGGCGGGCCTCGCGGCGACCACCGAGGCGGCTCCGCCGGCGCTCGGAGCGCCCGGGGACCGGCGCCATACCCGCGCTTTCGTCGAGGTGCAGAACGGCTGCGACCACCGCTGCACGTTCTGCATCATCCCGTTCGGCCGCGGCGCGTCCCGCTCGACGGAGCCCGCGCGGGTCGTGGCCGAGATCCGCCGCCACGTCGCGGCCGGCGCCGCCGAGGCCGTGCTGACGGGCGTCGACGTCACGTCCTACCTGGCCCGCGACGGCACCCGGCTCGGCGCCCTGCTGAAGCGGATCCTGCGCGACGTGCCGGAGCTGAAGCGCCTGCGGCTCTCCTCGGTCGACTGTATCGAGGCCGACGCCGACCTGATGGACGTCGTGGCCGACGAGCCCCGCTTCATGCCGCACCTGCACCTGTCGCTGCAGCACGGGTCCGACCTGATCCTCAAGCGCATGAAGCGCCGCCACAGCCGCGCCGAGGCGGTGGCGTTCTGCGCGGCGGTGCGGCGGTTGCGCCCCGACATGGCCTTCGGCGCCGACCTCATCGCGGGCTTCCCGACCGAGACAGAGCCGCAGGCCGCGGAATCGCTCGCGCTGGTCGAGGAGTGCGGCATCGCCCATCTCCACGTCTTCCCCTACTCGGCCCGCCCCGGCACGCCCGCGGCGCGGATGCCCGGCGTGCCGGGCGACGTGATCAAGGCGCGAGCGGCGGTGCTGCGTGTGGCGGGACAGGCGGCGCTCGCCCGCCACCTCGACCGGCACGTCGGAACGCGCGCGAAGGTGCTGGCCGAGCGCGGCGGGCGCGGCCGCACGGAAGATTTCACGGCCGTGCGGCTGGGCGACGGGATCGAGCTGGGCCGGATCGTCGAGGTCGAGATCGCGGGCCACGACGGGCGGGAACTCGGCGCCTCACCGGGGTGAAGGTCGATAGAGGGTACGCGTTCGATCGAGAGGGCGGCTGCTTCGGTCCTGATGTGGAGCGTCTATGTAACATCAATCATGCTGAAGATAGATGGAGCAGAAGGCGACGATGCGAAACCAGGCAGGCCTCGATGTCGGTTATGATGATGACCGATCCGATAGAGAGCGATCACGGTATATTCGAAATTAAACGAAGTGAGCACCTCGTGATCGATGTGGCGTGACCGACACTTGAACCCTCGTTTGACAAAGGGCGCCGCAACTTAGGTTGCGGCGCCCTTCTGCGATCTGAACTGATCTCGCCTTAGACGGGTGGCAAGCTGTCGAGGAGTTTGTCGAGCGTGATCGGGAAATCGCGCACGCGGATACCGGTCGCATTGTGGATCGCGTTGGCGATCGCGGCGCCCGCGCCGCAGATGCCGAGTTCGCCGACCCCTTTCGCATGGATCGGATTCGCATGGATGTCTCGCTCGGGCAGAAACACCACCTCGAGTTTCGGCACGTCGGCATGGACGGGGACATGATACTCGGCGAGGTCGTGGTTGACGAGCTTGCCGGTGTTCGGGTCGTGCATCAGGTCTTCCGTCAGCGCGGTGCCGATACCGAAGGTCATGCCTCCCAGGCATTGCGAGCGCGCGGTCATCTCGTTCAGGATCCGCCCCGCCGCGAACACCCCGAGCATGCGGCGCACTCGCGTTTCGCCGGTGACGACATTGACCGCGACCTCGGCGAAATGCGCGCCATAGGATGCTTGCGTGAAGAGCTTCTCCTGCTTGCCGGGCTTGATCGTACCCACCGCCGTGAACCCCTCGCCGACGATCTCGCCGATCGCCACCGAGCGGTTGTCGCCGATCGCGACGCCGTCCTTCAGGGTCAGCTCGTCCTCGGGTACGCTCATCGCTTTGGCGAGCTTGCCGCGCAGCGACTCACAAGCGAGGTACACGGCCGAGCCGGCCGAGGCTGCACCCCACGATCCGCCCGAGCCCGCGGCAGGGACGTCGTTGGTGTCGCCCAGCTCCATCGTGATGCGCTCCATCGGCACGCCCAGGATCTCGGACGCGACTTGGGCGAGGATCGTGTAGCTGCCGGTGCCGATATCGGTCATCGCCGAGGAGACCGTGACCGAGCCGTCGGGATGGATCGCGACCCTGGCCGAGGTCTCCATGAGCATGTTCGCGCGCGCCGCCGCGGCGACCCCCATGCCGATCAGCCATTCGCCCTCGCGGCGCGTACCGGGGGTGGTGTTGCGCAGCTTCCAGCCGAAGCGTGCCGCGCCCTCGTCGAGCGCGCGCGTCAGCGAACGCGAGGAAAAGGGGATGGCTTTCTCGGGATCGCCATCGGGCTCGTTGATCCGCCTGAGTTCGATCGGGTCCATCGCGAGCTTGTCGGCGAGTTCGTCGATCGCGCACTCCAGTCCGAGCAGCCCGACCGCCTCCCCCGGAGCACGCATCGACCCCGACAGCAGCCAGTTGAGCCGTACCAGCTCATGGGAGATCAGTCGGCTCTCACCCGAATAGAGGAAATGCGTGGAGATGCCGGCAGGCTCGAAATAGTCCTCGGTCGCGAGGTTCGATGCCGTGGTCTCCTGGCCGATTCCGGTGATCTTGCCCGCGGCCGTCGCGGCGAGGCGCATGTGTTGTGATGTGTTCGAACGGCGCACGGTGGCCTCGAAGACCTGCTGACGCAGCATGACCGCCTTGACAGGTCGCCCGAGCCGCTTGGCCGCGATGGCGGCCGCGACGCTTTCGGGTGCGATGCCGAGTTTCGAGCCGAATCCGCCGCCGACGTAGTGCGCGATGATCCGCACCTTGTCCTTCGACACGCCCAGCGCTTTGGCCAGCTGCTGCGCATCCGAGGTCGGCATCTGGTAGGCGCCGTAGAGCGTCAGCGCGCCGCTGTCGTCCCACGCCGCGATCGAGGCGTGAGGCTCCATGGCGGCCGAGTTCTGACTGGGCGTCTTGTAAGTCGCATCCACCGTCACCGCGGCCTCGCGCATCGCCTTGTCGAGGTCGCCTTGCTCGGTCCGCGCCGGGATGTTGTTGGGCGGCAGCTTGGCATCCCGCTTCAGATCCGTCGAGAATGCGAAGGTGCCTTCGCCATGCTCGTAGGTGACCGGCAGGCGGGCTGCGGCATCACGCGCGACTTCGAAGCTCTCGGCGACGACGATCGCGATGATCTGGCCGACATACTCGACCTGCTTTACGCCTTGCGTCGGTGCGCCGGTCTCGCCGCCCTGTTGTGAAACTCGGATGAAGGTATCGAAGTCGGTGACGACATCGAGAACGCCGGGAATCGCCTTGACCTCGTCGGCATCGATCGAGACGACCTTGCCTTTCCCGATGGTCGCACCGACCAGTACCCCATAGGCCAGGTCGTCGAGCTGGTACTCGGCCGCGTAGGTGGCCTTGCCGGACACCTTCTTGGGTCCGTCGACCCGGGTCAACGGCTTGCCGATCACGTTCTGCACGCCGGCATCGAGAAGGCTCGTGGTGTGGGGCTTGTCCATGGTGAGCGTGACGTCGTCACCCTTGCCGAAACCGAACATCGCTCATTCTCCCGTGAGGTCGCGCAGGCAGGCCGTGAGGGTACGGCGGGCGAGCGGTATCTTGAAATCGTTCGAGCCGAAGCCGCGCGCATCCGTCAGAAGCGCGTCGGCAGCGGCCTCGAAGGCGGCGGGAGTGGGTTCCTGACCGACCAGCGCCGCTTCGACGGCCTGGTCTCGCCACGGCATCGGCCCGAGCCCGCCGAACGCCAGGGCGGCGGTGGCGATCCTGCCATCCCTCATGCTGACGACGCCCGCGACCGACACGAGCGCGAACGCATAGGACGCACGGTCGCGGACCTTGCGGTAGATCTGGCGTGCGCCCTTGGGCGGAGCCGGCAGCTCGACATGGGTGATGAGTTCGCCAGGCTGCAGCACGGTCTCGATTTCCGGCGTTCGGCCGGGCAGGCGGTAGAAGTCGTGGATCGGGATGCGCCGCTCCTCGCCACCGTGCTTGAGGGTCAAGATCGTCGCGTCGAGCGCGCGCATCGCGACTGGCATGTCGCCGGGATGGGTCGCGATGCATTGGTCGCTGGTGCCGAGCACGGCCATGATGCGGTTGGACCCCTGGATCGCATCGCAGCCGGAACCCGGCCGACGCTTGTTGCAGCGGGTGGCGGTGTCGTAGAAATAGTAACAGCGGGTGCGCTGGAGGAGGTTGCCCCCGGTGGTCGCCACGTTCCGGAGCTGCCCCGAGGCGCCCGCCAGCAGCGCGCGGCTCAGCACCTCGTAGCGTTCGATAAGACGAGCGTCGGCCGCGAGGTCACTGTTGGGCACCAGTGCGCCGATGCGCAGACCGCCGTCATCCAGATCCTCGATCGCGGTGAGGGGCAATCGACTGATGTCGACGAGTTTCGTCGGCGTCTCGACCTGCAGCTTCATCAGATCGAGGAGATTGGTCCCGCCCGCGATGAAGCGGGTCGTCGGCGCTGGATCGGCGACCGCTGCATCGGCGCTCATCGCCTTCTCGTAAGCGAAGGTCTTCATGCATTCGCCTCCGCGACGGCGTGGATCGCCTCGACGATGTTGGGGTAGGCCGCACAGCGGCAGACGTTGCCGCTCATCCGCTCGCTGATCTCCGCCTCGGACAGGTCGCTCGACGAGAGGTGTTCCGAGACATGGCTCGGCCACCCCTTCGCGGCCTCGTCGAGCATACCGACCGCCGAGCAGATCTGACCCGGCGTGCAATAGCCACACTGGTATCCATCGTGCGCCACGAACGCCGCCTGCAGGGGGTGGAGGCTCTCGGGTGACCCTAGACCTTCGATCGTCACGATCTCATCGTCTTGATGCATTACCGCCAGCGTCAGACAACTGTTCACGCGACGTCCGTTGACGAGCACGGTACATGCCCCACACTGGCCGTGATCGCAGCCCTTCTTGGCGCCCGTCAGCCCGATGTGCTCGCGAAGGAGATCGAGCACCGATGTGCGGATGTCCGGCTCCGCCTCGTACCCCCGGCCATTGATGGTGAAATGCATGAGTTTTCACTCCCTCGATTGCACACGCCGCTTTTATCGCGAGAGAGCGTCACGCCCTGCCGCCTCGCGCCGCCGATGAGCTGCTTGCTTCCTGCAACGTTCAAGCGGCGAAAGAGGTCGATCGGGTGGTCTGCGGCCATATCGCGTTCGAGGAAACGACCGACCGCCGAAGAGCCATGAGTGCCACCGGCGCCGATGAGACCTCCGTGGCGCGAGACGCATCTCAGGACGTCGCCGGCGTGTCGCGGCATCGAGGGCCGGTATGCTCCAGAGGCGAAGCTCCGATGATCGGCGAAAAATGAGGTCGGGGCGACGATAGCTGTCCTCTCATCGTCGTCCAGATTGCCAAAATGCCGGGTCAGACCCGATCGCTGGCGTGCTCACGGCACGCTCCCTCTCGTGAGCGGACGGGCAGACATCGGCCCGTTGTCGTTGAAGCGGGACGATCCGTATCGTCGACCGCGTCGAACGATACCGGCCAGTCCGCAACTCACCCTAGCCGAGCATCTTACCATCAGTCGCTGGCAACCGTTCCACCCGCGCCCCGGGCGAAGCGCAACCGACCGACGACGCGAGATTCCCCGCCGTCGGACGGATGGTTCACGCCGTCGTTGACGGGCACGTCGTCGAAGTCGAAGGGGCTGACGCCCTCCAGGCAGGCGACGCTGACGCCATATTGGCCGGGATCCGAGCGGCGCTGGTGATGGGTGTAGATGCCGCAGCGCGAGCAGAAAAAGTGCCGCGCCTGCCCGGTGTTGAAACGATATTCTGCGAGGGCTACCTGCCCGGCCGTGACGGTGAGGTCGTCCACCCGGGCCGACACGACGACGGCGCCGCGCATGCGGCAGAGCGAGCAGTCGCAGCGCCGGGGGTCGCGCAGGCCGTTCAGCAGTGTCACGCGGAACCTCACAGCGCCGCAATGACACCCGCCGTTGGTGGTCTCGACAGCCGGATCCATCGTCTCCTCCTCACGGCGCCTTGTGGATCGGGTCGACCCAGTAGACCGCCTCGGGCTTCTCGACGGGGTCGACATCCGTGATGTTGACCACGACGGCCTCGTTGTCGGAGCGCACCAGCACGCATTCGAGCGGCTGCGACGGGTCGGCGTTGATCTCCTGGTGGGGCACGTAGGGCGGCACGAAGATGAAGTCGCCCGGCCCGGCTTCCGCCACGTAGTCCAGCCGCTCGCCCCAGCGCATGCGGGCGCGGCCCCGCACGACGAAGATCACGCTCTCGAGCGCGCCATGGTGGTGGACCCCGGTCTTGGCGTCGGGCGCGATCCGCACCGTGCCGGCCCAGATCTTCTGCGCGCCGACGCGGGCGTGGTCGATGGCGACGGCACGGAACATGCCGGGTGTCTGGGCCGCCGCGGGGTCGAGCTGGTCGCCGCGGATGACGCGGATCCCGTCGTGCTTCCAGCGGTGGTCGTGGCTCATCCGATCAGCTCCATGCGATCGACGTCGACCATCCCCCGGTCGCTGATCTTCAGGTGCGGGATCACCGGCAGCGGCAGGAAGGCCACCTGGAGGAAGGGCTCGGCCAGCGTCACGCCGAGCGTCCTGGCCGCGACCCGCAGCGGCAGCAGCGCCGCGTGGACGTCCTCGTGGCTGCGGTCGCTCATCAGCCCGGCCACGGGCAGCGGCAGGTCGGCCAGCACCGTGCCGCGCTCCACCACCGCGAAACCGCCGCCGATCGTGCCGAGGTGGTTCACGGCCACCGCCATGTCGGCGTCGTCCATCCCGACGACGCAGATGTTGTGGCTGTCGTGGCCGACCGACGACGCGATGGCGCCGCGCCTCATCCCGAAGCCGTGGACGAAGCCGCGCCCGATGTTGCCGTTGCGCCCATGCCGCTCGACCACGCAGACCTTCGCGACGTCCTGCGCGGGGTCGGGCGCGAGGCGGCCATCGGCCTCCGGCAGGTCGCGGAGGAGGTGCTCGGTGATGATCCGGCCCGGCACGACGCCGATCACCGGCACGCCCCGTCCCGTCCCCGGCACGGCGAAGTCGTCGGCCGCGACGGGGCGCGCCTTCATGCTGTCGAGACCCACCGGGGGCACGGCTTGCCGCGCCGCGAACAGGGCCTCGCCGACGACGCGGCCCGCCGACACGACGTCCGACACGGCGCAGCGCTCCAGCGCGTCGATCAGCACCACGTCGGCACGGTAGCCCGGCGCCACCATGCCGCGGTCCCGGAGACCGAAGGCGCGGGCCGCCGTCAGCGAGGCCGACCGGTAGGCGGCGAGGGGCGGCACGCCGAGGGCGATCGCCATGCGGATGATGCCGTCGATGTGGCCCTCCTCGGCGACGTCGAGCGGGTTGCGGTCGTCCGTGCAGAAGGCCAGGAACGGCGAGGTCGCCACGGTGAGCAGCGGCGCCAGCGCGGCGAGGTCCTTCGACACCGAGCCCTCGCGGATCAGCACCGTCAGGCCCTTGCGGATCTTCTCCAGCGCCTCCTCGGCCGCGGTCGTCTCGTGGTCGGTGAGGATGCCGGCCGCCGCGTAGCCGTTGAGGTCGAGGCCGACGAGGAGCGGCGCATGGCCGTCGATGTGCCGGCCCGCGAAGGCTTCGAGCTTGGCGAGGCAGCCCGGGTCGGCGTCGAGCACGCCGGGAAAGTTCATGAACTCGGCGAGGCCGATCACCTTGGGGTGGGCGGCGTAGCGGACGAGGTCGTCGGCGCCGATCGCGGCCCCGGAGGTCTCGAGCGCCGTCGCCGGCACGCAGGACGAGAGCTGGACACGGAGGTCCATGACGGTCCGCTCGGCGCAGGCGAGCACATAGTCGAAGGCCGCGGTGCCCAGCACGTTCGCCATCTCGTGAGGGTCGCAGATGGCGGTCGTGACGCCGTGCGGGAGGACGCAGCGGTCGAACTCCAGCGGGGTCACCAGCGACGATTCGACGTGGAGATGGGTGTCGATGAAGCCCGGGACGGCGATGCGGCCGCCGCCGTCGAGCACGCGGCGGCCCTCGTAGCGACCGTAGGTGCCGACGATCGTGTCGCCCGTGACGGCGATGTCGGTGGCGACGAGCGCACCGGTGACGAGGTCGAGCAGCTGGACGTCGCGGATCACGAGGTCGGCGGCTTCGATGCCGCGCCCCTGGGCGATCCTCCTGGCGAGCTCCGCCGCCGATGCCGTCATGCCGGGCCTCCTGTGACGCGGCGCAGCATGGGGCAGGGGCGCCGGGGGGGCAAGCCGGGCCGAACCGCCGTCGGTCTCAGTGCAGGAACGGGCCGAGCGGGATCGAATCGGCGACCGCCGCGTAACCCGCGTCGTCGAGGTGGAGGTGGTCCCCCCCGTCGTAGGCCGGGCGGAGCCGGGCGGGCTGTGACGGGTTGCGGACGACGGCGTCGAAGTCGAGCACCCCGTCATAGGCGTTCGACGACCGGATCCAGGCGTTGACCCGCTGACGGACCGTCTCCTTCTCGGCCGAGTAGTAGGCGGGGCCCGCGCCGGCGAAGGGCGTCAGGGTGGCGCCGAACACCTGGACGCCCGCCTCGTGAGCCTGGGCGATCACCTGCTGGTAGGCGGCGATCAGCTCGGCGGCGGTGTCGCCGGCGTCGGGCGGGTAGATGATGTCGTTGATGCCCTCGAACAGGATCAGCCAGTGCACGCCGGCCCGGCTCAGGACGTCGCGCGAGAGCCGCGCCAGGGCGCTCGGGCCGCCCTCGCTCAGCGGTGCCCCGCCGAGGAGGCCGTTGCCGACGAGGCCGGCGTCGATGGCACCGATCCGGCCCCGGCTGTCGCGCAACAGCCGCTCCGCCAGCCGGTCCGGGTAGCGGTGCTCGGCGTCGCTCGTCGAATAGAGCCCGTCCGTGATCGAGTCACCGAGGCACGCGACCACGCCGGCCGGAATGTTGCCGGTCGAGACGCTGATGCCGCCGAGGTAGAAGCCCGAAGTCGACGGGACGGCGCCCGTCATCGAGACCTCAGCGGCGCTGTCGCCGGGCGCGATGTAGTTGGTCTCGGAGGCCAACAGGTGCCCCACCTGAACCCGGCTGGCCGTCCTGAAGAAGGCCGACACCGCGAGGCGGGTCAGCGGCTGTACGGGCATGTCGACGGCGTCGGACAGGACCGCCGCCCCGGGCGCGACCGTGATCGTGCCGCCGCCGCCGAAGGTGACCGTCCGGTCGGAGGCGGACAGGACGGAGCCGGGGTCCGAGCCCGGCAGGGCAGCATGGGCGTCGGAGACCGTCAGGGGATCCGTTCCGGTCTCGTTCGAAATCCGGACGCGAAAGCGGGCTCCACCGACCGTGACCCGCGCGAACTGGCGGACCGTGCGGCCCGAGACGCTCGGACGCTGGAGGTTCGAGATGGACGATTCCCAAGACGCGGCCGCCTGCGCCAGCGCCGACCGCGCCGGATGGCCGACCAGCACGGCCAAGGCGAGCACCGTCAAGGCTGCATGGCGCCGGATCGTCGAGCCTGATACCCCCGTCATCGATCCATCGTTCTCCGACTCCGCCCTGCCGCGGATGGTGGGCGACCCTGCCTCGGGGGCAGGGTGAAGCTCAAGCTGCCGAGACATTTAGCCCTAAGCAGGATTGTGTCGGTTCACCGACGCAATCCTGCTTAGGGTGTCAGGCTGCTGCCGACCTACGCCAGCTTGAACGTGCGAGGCTGTCCAACGGCTCACGTCGAAACGCCGTTGCAACGTAAGCCCGGCAGACCCTGAGGCATGAGCCTTTCGCCGACCGTATCGAACGGTCCATCGCGCATGCGCCCAGGTCCGCGGCTGGCACACGCCCCAGCGTCACTCCTCAGGATCTCGCGCTCGCGAGGCGGGCCAGCGCGGCCTCGATTGCGTCTCCGGGATCGAGCATGGCGGCGTCGATCGTGAGATCGGCCTCGGGCCAGGGCTCGAAATCCCTGTCCAGCAAATCCCTCCAGGTCGGCAGCACGTGGCCTGCGATATCGGGCCTCCGCTGCTCGATCCGGCGCCTGTGCAGGGCAGCGTCGGAGCAAACGACGCGAATCGCCACCATCGGGACACCGGCGTCGGACGCCACGGCGGCCCACCCGCGCCGGCTCGCCGCCACCGGGTTGACGCCATCCGCCACGACGGTCCGGCCGCACGACAGGTTGTCGGCGGCGAGGCTCTGGGCGACCGTGTAGCCGGCCGCGCCCACGCTCGCGGCAGGGTCGATCGAGCGGCGGATCGCCTGTTCGATCGTGTCGATCCGCAGCCACACGTCACCGAGCCGTCGCGACACGCCGCGCGACACGGTCGTCTTGCCGGTCCCGGGCAGGCCGCCGAAGACGATCAGCACGGGGGAGCTCGTGTCGTGCCGCCGGTCAATGCGCGGCGATGTCCTCGGCGGGCGCCGCCTCGGCGGGCACCTCACCTCTCGGGATGTCGCTCTCGGCCTCGGCCGTGAGGAGCGGCGCCGCGGCGGGCGCGGGCACGCGGATGTGTTCGACGGTGTCGTCGCGGCTCGTCTGCTCCTGCGGCGTCCGCCACTCGAAGGCGTCGAGACGGCCGGTGACGGGCGACACCGGCGCCCACCGGTCCGACACCATGCCGTCCGCCACCCAGGCAGGATCGCGCGGTGCGCGGCGCGCGCGCTGCAGCCACTCGAAGAGCGCGCCGCTCTCGCCGTGTTCGGCCTCCTCGATCTCGGCCATGAGGCTGCAGACCTTGACGGTCGGGCGGCCGCCATCCTCGCCGTCGACCAGGGGCTGCAGCGTGGCGCGGGCGCGGGGGAAATCGCGCCCTTCCAGGGCCGCATGCGACACGGCCATCAGGCTTTCGGGGTCGCGCGGGGCGATGCGGGCCAGGACCTCGGCCCGGGCGAGCCGGTCGGCCGCGGAATCGCCGGGGCGGACGCCGAGGTAGGCGTCGACCAGGTCGGGATGGGGCGTCGCCGAATAGGCCGTCTCGATCAGTTTCGAGGCGCGGCGGATGTCGCCCCTGCGGGTCAGCAGCCGGCCCGCCAGCGCCGCGGCGGGCACCAGAGTCGGGGCGAGCTTCAGGGCGCCGCGCACGAGGTCGAGGGCTTCGTCGGGAGACCGCTCGGCGATCTCGGTCGCGAGCGCGGTGTTGAGGACGGCGCGTTGGCGGTTCGCCGCGGCACGGTCGATGATGCGGCCGCCGGCATTGCGGTCCACGGCGGCCAGCGCCCCGGCCCAGTCGCCCCGTCCCGCCCGGTGTTCCAGGACCGCCTCGCCGGCCCACGGCAGGGTCGCGGTCTTCAGCGCCTCCTCGGCATAGGCGTAGGCGGCCTCGGGGTCATGGCGGCGCTGCGCCTCGATGTGGAGGCCGCGCAGGCCGAGCGCCCGCGTCTCGGGGTGGTTCAGCATCTCGGCGAAGCTCCTCTCCGCCCCCGCCGGATCGCCCGCCATCTGGGCCGTCTGGGCCTTGAGCAGCAGGACCAGGGGCTCTCGCTTGAGGCAGCGGTCGGCCTCCGCCGAGTGGCGGAGGGCAGCGGCGTGGTCGCCGGTGCCGATCGCCACGAGACCGCGCGACAGGGCCGTCATGCCGCGCGTGCGGCGGCGCGAGCGCGACGCGCCGGACATCAGCGACGGGACGCGGAAGATCAGGAGCAAGAGGCTCCACGCCACCGCCACCAACGCCGCCCCCACCAGGAGCACGATGGCGCCGACCAGCGTCGAGGTGGCGATCTCACGGCCGCCGAAGGTGATCAGCACGGTGCCGGGATGGTCCGCCATCCAGACCACGCCCAACGCGACGAGCACCACGACGGCGAAGTAGATCAGCACGCGTATCATGGATCGCCCACTTTCATCGGATGGCTCTCCGCCCAGGCGCCGCACGCCGGGCGGAGGGGAGATCGGGTCTCGGGCGGTCGGCGGGCCGACCGGCTCTCAGCTCTTGGTCGGACCCAGGCTCGTGATCGCGCGATCGACGAGGTCCTGCGCGGCGCCCACGGCGTCGACGCGGGCCTGGGCGGCGGCGGCCCAGTCCTGCGACTTGTCCTTCCCGGCGGCGGGCAGCCTGGCCCAGCCCGCCAGCGCGCCCGTCACGTCGTCCGACGCCAGGGCGGCGTCGATCTGCGAGAGGAGCGCCGCCGGGTCGTCGCCCTGCACGGCGCCGACGCGGCGCACCTGGACCAGGCTGCGGGCGCTGGAGGTGAAGCGGTCGAAGGCGCTGCTCGGCTCGGCGGGTTTCAGCGCGGCGGCCACGTCGCCTCGCACGGCCTCCCAGCGGTCATGGAGCGCCGCTGCGGTCGGGGCACCCTGCGCGGCCGAGGGCGACAGCTTGGCCAGGGTGTCGGGCTTGACGCCGAGCGCCTTCAGGGACTCGAGATCGGACGCATAGGGCTGCCCGTCCGCGATGGCGCGCTGCACCGCCTCGCCGACCAGCGCGATCGGGGCCGCCCGGGCTTCGTCGGCGCTGCCGACCGCGCGGGCCTCGGTGACCCGTGCCCCGTCCTTGGACGCCGCGAGCTGACCCTCCACCGCCACCAGCCGGCCGCCGAGTGCCGCGGTGGCGACCTGGAGCGGTCCGAGGTCCACGTGCGGCAGGTCGGCGACCGTCGCCTGGAGCTTGGCGAGGTCTGCGGCCGAGGCGTCGGCCTTTGCGCCGACGGTCGTCTGCAGCTTGCCGAGGTCTTCGGTGAGCCCGTCGGCCCTCGCGGCGACCGCGGCCTGCAGCTTGGCGACGTCGTTCGCGTTGCCGTCGATCTTGGATTCGAGGCCGTTCGTGCGGCTCTCGAAGCCGTTCATGCGCGCGTCGACCCCGTTGGTCTTGCCGTCCACAGCGTTGACCTTGGCGTCGAAGCCGTTGAGCCGCGCGTCCGACCCGTTCACCTTG
This sequence comes from Lichenihabitans sp., assembly GCA_965214345.1. Classification (GTDB taxonomy): domain Bacteria; phylum Pseudomonadota; class Alphaproteobacteria; order Rhizobiales; family Beijerinckiaceae; genus Lichenihabitans. The sequence goes on from CBDCBJ010000007.1 coordinate 1,007,609, forward strand.
CCATCGAGGGCCGTGATCCGCCCGTCGAGGCCGGCGACCCGGCCGTCCAGGGCCGCGACCGTGGCGTCCACCGGACCGAAGTCGGGCGCGATCGGCTTCGGGCCGTCGGCGACGGCCTTGGCGGTCTGCCCCTGCGCGGTCGCGAGGTCGGCGACCCGCCCGTCGAGTCCGTCGAGCTTCTCGGCGAGCGCCGCCAGGGCGCCGACGGTCGCGGCCGCGGCCGCTCCGGACGGCGCTGGAGCGGGCTCTGCCGGCACGGGCTCGGGCGTCGCCGGCTTGGCGCTCTCCGCCTGAGCGGACTGCTGCGCCGCTTGGGCCTGCTGCGCCGCTTGGGCCTGCTGGGCCACGGCGTCGAGCCGGGCGGAGAGGTCCGACACCGTCTTGCCGAGGGCGGCACGATCGGCATCGGCGGCGGCGAGGCGCGTCTCCAGGGCCGAGACCCCGGCCTGGATGTCGCTCTGGCCTTTGGCGGGATCGGGGCGCGCCTCGAGCGCCGCCACCTTGCCTCGCAGATCGGCGATCTCGTCGCGTCCGCTGCGCTGCGGCTCGGTGTAGAGCACCCAGGCCAGGGCAGCCAGGAGAGCGAGACTGCAGAGGCCGAGCACCCAGGGCGCGACATTGCCGGTGCCCCGGCCCGGCGGAGGCGACGCGTAGGCGGGCGGGAAGGTGTCGCGGCCCGAGCCGGAGGGAAAGGACGCCGGGGATCCCCGCGAGGGCTCCTCGGCGGCATCGGCCGCTGAGGCGTGACCTTCTTCCCCGTCGGGTCCCGCCGTCGCGGCGGGCCGCGGGTCCCCGCCCGCCGACACGTCCTCGCCGGCGGCGGGCACCGCCTCGGCGAGGTCGGCGCCGTGCTCTGCGGTGACGCCGGCCGGATCGCCCCTCTCGGACCGGACCGGAGGATCGCGCCTGGCGCTGCCGAACAGGACGGGCTCGGCCGCCTCCGCCATCACGGGAGGCTCTGCCTCTCGAACCAGTGGCGCGGCGGCGTCGAGCGGCGCAGCCTCCGCCGCATCGGCTGTGGCGGAGAGCGGCGCGGTCGCCGGGTCGGCGACGGTGGGCTCGGTCGGGACTTCGGTCGCGGAGGCGTCGATGATGGGCGGCTCGCGCCGACGCTTCCCGTTGCGCGCACGGAAATCGTTCGGCCCACGGTTCCCATTCTCCGCCATACCCGCTTCCTTCTCGGCATCCCGTCCGGGTCACGCCCCGGAGGACGCGGCGCGGTCGCTTGGTCCCGGCGCTCGACGGTCAAACGCCCGAACGCGGCGTTCGACCCGCACGCTCCCGGCTTTTTATGACGGCGGGGCTGGTCTAACCCGGCGCCGCCAGCGGGTCAAAGCTCGGCAGGATGGTGTGGGCTCGATCCGCGCCGTCGGCCGAAGGCCCGGGGGCCGCCGCCCGATGCGCCAGAGCGTCGGCCATCGCGAGAAGCCGGCGGGCCGCGTCGGCGTGGAGGCGCTCCACCATGCGGCCGCCGATGCGCATCACGTTGACGGCGGAAGCGTCCGGGGCGTCGAACGCGTCCACGATCCGGCGCGCCCAGGCGGCCTCGTCGGGATCCGGCGCGAAAGCCGAGTTGCAGGCCGCGATCTGGCCGGGATGGATGCAGGTCTTGCCGTCCATGCCGAAGTCGCGCCCCTGGCGGGCCTCGGCGGCGAGGCCCTCCGGATCGTCGAGGCCGTTGAACACGCCGTCGAGGATGTCGAGCCCGTGGCAGCGGGCCGCCGCCACGGAGGTGGCGAGCCAGACCAGCAGGGCCGCCCGGCCCGGCCCCGGCCGCACCCGCAGTTGCTCGGCGAGGTCGTTGGTGCCCATCACCAGCACGTCGAGCCGCGACGCGGGATCGGTGCCGGCCCGTGCGACGCCGGCGACGTCGAGCACCGCCGCGGGCGTCTCGACCATGGCCCAGAGCCGCAGCGCTCCGGGCGCGCCCGCCTCGGCGAGCCGCCTCGCGGCGTCCAAGACGTCGCCGGCCCCCGACACCTTGGGCAGCAGCACGGCATCGGGCGCGACCGACGCGACGGCGGCGAGGTCGGCCTCCCCCCAGGGCGTGTCGAACCCGTTGATGCGGACCACGACCTCGCGGTGCCCGAAACCGCCATCCGCCACGGCGCGGGCCGCGGCGTCGCGGGCCGCGGGCTTGTCGGCCGGCGACACGGCATCTTCGAGGTCGAGGATGACGACGTCGGCGTCGAGCCTGGGGGATTTGGCGACGGCCCGCGCATTGGAGGCGGGCACATAGAGGGCACTGCGACGCGGGCGAGCGATCATGGGGTGCAATCCATCGGAAGCCGCCATAAAGCACGGGGGGTCCGCCGGCGGCCACAGCCTCCGCCGATGAGCCGATCACCCACCCCGAAGGACACCCCATGACGCCCATCACGGCTTCGATCGAGATCGCGGCTCCGGCTTCGCCCGTGTGGAAGGTCCTGATGGACTGGGCCAGCTACCCGGACTGGAACCCGACGCTGCGCGCCATCGCGGGACAGGCCCGGAAGGGGGCCAAGATCACGGTCTCGATCGCCTCGCCGGTCGGGACGCTGGCCATCCCGGCCGTGGTGACGCGGCTCGTCATCAATTCCGCGATCACCTGGCACAGCGAGATGCGGCTGCCGGGCGTCTTCGACCGGGACCACATCATCGAACTGTCGCCCGATCCGGCCGGGGTGCGCCTCACCCAGACGCAGACGTTCTCCGGCATCCTGTCCCGCGGCGTCTCCCTGGTGGCGACCGGCACGGTGCGGGACGGGCTGGTTAAGATGAACGCTGCCCTGAAGGAACGGGTCGAGGCCGGCCTCTGACGTCGCCGGGCCGGGGTCGACCGGTGCTTCAGGGCGGAGTCCGCCCGTCGATCGTCCGCAGCACCGCCGCCAGCCGGTCGTCGCGGATGCCCATGTCGGCGAGATGCGCCACGGTGTTGCGCAGGTAGTCGGCGTTCGGACCTCCCGCGCCGTGACCCTGGGCCACGAGGCGCGCCACCTCGGCGAGGGGGAGCGCCCCCGCGTATTGCCCGTGGTCGCGCCGCGCCACGTAGGTCAGGGCCGCCGGCCTGCGCCCGTCCGCCAGGCGCACGGGCGCCGCAATCTCGACGTAGACGCCCGTGATCAGCTCGCGGCGCCGCACCGCGTCGAGGGTTGCGGCCCGCGCCGGGGCCGCGATACGGAAGCACAGGCCCACGCAGGAGCCGCCGCGATCGAGCCCGAGCACCAGGCCGGGACGCTCGGCGGTGCCGCGGTGGTGGTGCGAATAGAGGCAGAGGGCCCGATGGAACCCATAGAGCCGCGCCCTGACGCTCTCCACCCAATCGAAATCCGGCCGCCACATCAGCGAGCCATAGGCGAAGATCCACAGGTCCTGCTCGTCGTCCGCCATCGATCGCCCCCACCGGCCGACGCATCCCTTACCGGGATCGGCGCTGTGGGACATCCGCGGTGAGCGACGGCGTCGTCCTGCGCGGCGGCCGTCGGCGCCCCGGCGCTCTTCTGGTCGTGCCCCTGCTCTCCGCCACGATCCTGGTCCTCGGCTGGACCGTGCTCTGGGGCGTGGCGCGCCAGCAGGCCGGCGCCGGGCTCGACCGATGGATCGCCGCCGAGGCCGCCCATGGACGGACCTGGACGTGCCCCGACCGCACGATCGACGGCTATCCATTCCGGATCGCCGTCTCGTGCCGCGACGTGGGTTTCGACGGGATCGTGGACGGGGCGAACGGCCGGGGCCACCTCGCGGGTTTGACCGCCCAGGCCTGGCTCTACGAGCCGAGCGCCGTCTACGTCGTCCTCGACGGCCCAATGACGCTCGCCACGGCCGACGGCCGCGCCGACTTCACCCTCTCCTGGGCGCGGTTCGGCGCCAAGCTGCGCGGCGTCTTCGGCGAGCGGCGGCGCGCCGAGATCGTCGGGGAAGACCTGGTCCTCGTGCGGCCGGCCGACGGCGGTGCGGCGGCGCGGCGGCTGGTGGTGCAGGCAGGGCCGGCCGTGGTCCCCGCCGTGCCGCCGGCCTCCGGCACCGCGGCCGGCGGGGCGCCCGACGCCGACGCCGTCGAAATCGCCTTGTCGGGCCTCACGGCACCGGCCATCGACGCCGTCACCGGGGAGGCCGCGCCGCTCGACGGGCTGTTCTCGGGGACGGTGACGCGGGCCTTCGGCGACCTGCCCGACCTCGGCCCCGCCACTGTCGAGCGATGGCGCCGGGCCGGCGGCCGGCTCGACGTCGCCAACGTCACGCTCACCAAGGGCACGCTGTCGCTCGGCGCGTCGGGGCGGCTCGGGCTCGACGACCTCCACCGTGTCCAGGGTGGGCTCGATGCCCGCTTCGGCGGGGTCGAGCCGCTGGCCAGGCGTTTCGGCGTGTCGCTCGGGGCCGTGCAGGTCGGCGGTCTCCTGGCGAACCTGCTCGGCACGAAGCCGGCCCCGCCTCCGACGCCCGGCACCGTGGCGCTGCCGATCGCCTTCGCCGACGGCACGGTCTCGGTCGGACCCTTCAAGACCGGGCTGCGCCTCCCTCCGCTCTACTGACAGGGGCTCTTCGTGCCGATCCGCCTCCCGTCCGCCCTCGGCCTCGTCGTCGCCTCGGCGCTCGTCTGGGCGTTCGTCATGGCGCTCGCCCCGGCTCACGCCCAGCAGGTGTCCGGCAAGGTGTCGGCCGACCTCGACATGGCCAGGCAGACGATCGACGCGGTGGACCAGCGGCTCACGCGCGGCCAGCTGACCGATGCGGTGCTGGTGCAGCTGCGCCAGCAGGTCGATCCCGTGGCGGGCCAGATGAACGGGATCGCCGGCGACCTCGCGCCACGGATCGCGGCCGTGAGGGACCGCCTGGCCCAGCTCGGCCCGAAGCCCGACCCCAAGGGCGGCGCCACCGAGGCGGCCTCCATCACGGAGGATCGGAACGCCCAGCAGGCGCTCTTCGACGACCTCGACGCCGCGCAGAAGCGGGCGAGGGTCATGGCCGTCCAGGCGGGACAGGTCATCGACCAGATCGTCGGCCGGCGCCGCACGCTCTTCACCCACGACCTCTTCACGCGGTCGTCGAGCCTGCTCGGCCCGGGCCTCTGGATCGCGGTCGCCGCCGAGGCGCCGGACGACCTCGGGCGCGTCGCCACGCTGGCGACCAATTGGGCGCAGGCCGCCTTCGACCAGCTCACGCCGTGGCGGCGTGTGGCGCTCGCCGTGCTGCTGGCGCTGATCGCCGTCTTCTACTACCCGGCCTGGCGGGTCGCGATGCGGCTGCGCGGCCGGGATCCCTCGGCCAAGCCGTCGCGCTTCATGAGGGCGATCTCGGCCCTGCGGGTGATGGTGATGACGGCCGTCGTGCCGGCCGGCGCCGTCCTGGCGCTCGGCGGGCTCGTGCAGCTTTTCGACCTGCCCGTGCTGCTGGAGGCGCTGGGCATCGCCCTCACGATCACGGTCGTGGCCGTGGCGGCCGGCATCGGGCTGGCGCGCGGCCTGTTCGCGCCCAAGAGCCCCAACTGGCGCCTGCCGCCGGTCGACGACGCCACCGCCAGGAACCTCTACCATCTCGTCATCACGACGATGACCATCACGGGGGTGGTCCACGTCGTCGAGGCGGCGAACGACTTCCTCGGCGTCGGCGTGCCGACCGCCATCGCGACGCGCGGCCTCGGGGCGCTCGCGGTCTCGGGGGCGGTGGGCCTGGCGGTGCGGCGGAGCTGGCTGCGCCGCCAGCAGGCGATCGAGCGAGGGCCGGCAAGCCAGCGCTGGGCCACGCTGCTGCGCACGTCCGGCCGGGTCGCCGGCCTGACGCTGCTCGCCTCCGTGCTCGTCGGCTACGTGGCCTTCGCGGCCTTCCTGGTCGAGCAGCTCATCGCGGTGGCGGGCACCCTGGCCATCCTCTACATCCTGCTCATCCTCGCCGAGGAGGGGTTCGGGGCGCTGACGAAGCCGGAGACACCCGCCGCGCACGGGCTCGTCGCCGTGCTCGGGATCCGCCAGGGTCGGCTCGACCAGATCGCGGTCCTGCTCTCGGGCATCGTCAAGGTGGCGCTCTACGTCGTCGCGGTCCTCCTGGTGCTGGCGCCCTGGCGCATCGAATCGGGCGACATGGTCGCCACGGTCGAGGCCGCCTTCTTCGGGTTCTCGATCGGCGGTGCCACGATCTCGATCTCCTCGCTGATCGTCGCGGTCGCGCTCTTCGGCGCCGCCATGGCGGGCACGCGGGCCGTGCAGCGCTGGCTCGAGACGCAGTACCTGCCGCGCACCAAGCTCGATTCCGGCCTGCAGAACTCGCTGGTGACGAGCCTCGGCTACGTCGGCTTCATCGTGGCGCTCGGCCTGGCGCTGGCCAACCTCGGCCTGTCGTTCGAGCGGCTGACGCTCATCGCCGGCGGCCTGTCGCTCGGCATCGGGCTCGGGCTGCAGAGCGTCACCAACAACTTCGTCTCCGGCCTCATCATGCTGTGGGAGCGGGCCGTGCGGGTCGGCGACTGGGTCGAGGTCGGCGCCGAGCAGGGCTACGTGCGCCGCATCAACGTGCGCTCGACCGAGATCGAGACCTTCGACCGGGCGCTGGTCATCATGCCCAACGCCAGCCTCGTGTCCGGCGTCGTCAAGAACTGGGTGCGCAACGACCGGGTCGGCCGCGTGAAGCTGTCCTTCACGGTGCCGCTCTCGGCCGATCCCGAGGAGGTCCGCACCGCCCTGCTGGCGACCGCCAAGGCGCACGAGCGGGTGCTGGCCATCCCGACCCCCTCGGTCCTGTTCACGGCCCTGACCGAGACGAACATGAGCTTCGACCTCATCTGCTTCATCGAGGACGTCGAGAGCCGCGCCCGGGTCACCAGCGATCTCCTCTACGAGATCCACGCCAAGCTCAAGGCCGCCGGCTACGCCGACCCGCCGGCGCCCCCGACCGTGTCGAGCCCGGCGCTCGACCGGCTCGACGCCTGGCTGAACGGGAAGCTCGCCGAGGACCGCGGGACGGGGCGGGCGGCGGCGGAGTAGCGGCGCGGCGGGTCGGGCAAATTGAGTTCCGCCCGCGTGTCGGGCAGGGTGGCGAGCCTGGAGGACGAGATGATCGAGGCCGTCGCCCTGAAGCGCCCCGAGGTGGCCGAGCTCTGCCGCCGCTACCACGTCCGGCGGCTCGACGTGTTCGGCTCCGCCGCGCGGGGCGTCGACTTCACCGACGCGTCCGACATCGACCTGCTGATCGAATACGAGCCCGGACATGTTCCGTCCTGGGGTCCGTTCTTCGACCTCCGCGAGTCCCTCGCGGCCCTGTTCGGCCGCGAGGTGGATCTCGTCGTGACGGGCGCGATCAAGAACCCTTACCTGCGCGCCAGCATCGAGCGCTCGCGGGAGTCGCTGCATGGAGCGTGATCCTCGCCTGCTTCTTTGGGATGCGAAGCAGAGTGCGGATGCCATCCTTTGAGTCACCGCTGGACGATCGTACGAACATTACGCGACGGATGAGTTGCTGCGGCCCGCCGTCGAGCGCCACTTCGAGATCATCGGGGAAGCCCTGACCCGACTGAAGCGCGTCGACGCGGTTCTCGCGGCACGGATCTCCGATCTCAGACAGGCCATCGCGTTTCGCAACGTCCTCAGCCACGGCTATGAGTCCGTCGACGACCCTATCGTCTGGGGCATCGTTCGAGACAAGCTTCCGGCTCTCGCCGCGGAGATCACGGCCTTGCTGGACGAGTTCGGGGATCCCGGCTGACCTCTGCTTCGGTCCACTCGAGCCCTGACGCCCGGCGCTCCGGTCTCACCCGCCCTTCCCACCCGTCCGCCCGGCTCCTATGCTCGCCCCTCGACAACCCCGAAGGGAGAGCGGGGACGATGAACGACGCCATGAGCGGCCGCCCCAAGCGCCGCACCATCACGGACGAGGACGCGCTGCAGTTCCACGCGCAGGGCCGTCCGGGCAAGCTCGAGGTGATCGCCACGAAGCCGATGGCGACCCAGCGCGACCTGTCGCTGGCCTATTCGCCGGGCGTCGCCGTGCCGGTGAAGGCCATCGCCGAGGACCCGAACCGCGCCTACGACTACACCACCAAGGGCAACATGGTGGCGGTCATCACCAACGGCACCGCCATCCTGGGCCTCGGCAACCTCGGGGCGCTGGCCTCCAAGCCCGTGATGGAGGGCAAGGCGGTGCTGTTCAAGCGCTTCGCCGACATCGATTCCATCGACCTCGAGATCGACACGGAGGACCCCGACGCTTTCATCGCGGCGGTGCGCTACCTCGGGCCGTCGTTCGGCGGCATCAACCTCGAGGACATCAAGGCGCCCGAGTGCTTCATCATCGAGGAGCGCCTGCGCGAACTGATGGACATCCCGGTCTTTCACGACGACCAGCACGGCACCGCCATCATCGCGGCGGCCGGCATGCTCAACGCCATGACGCTGACGGGCCGCGACATCCGCGAGACGAGGCTCGTCTGCAACGGCGCGGGGGCCGCCGGCATCGCCTGCCTCGACCTCATCAAGGCCATGGGGTTCCAGCCGCGCAACGTGCTGCTCTGCGACACCAAGGGGGTCGTCCACCAGGGCCGCGAGAGCGGCATGAACCAGTGGAAGTCGGCCCACGCGGTCCCCACCGACAGGCGCACGCTGGCGGAGGCCATGGCGGGCGCCGACATCTTCTTCGGCCTCTCCGCCAAGGGGGCGCTGACGGCCGAGATGGTGCGGAGCATGGCGCCCCGGCCGATCATCTTCGCCATGGCCAACCCGGACCCCGAGATCACGCCCGAGGAGGCCCATGCGGTGCGCGACGACGCCATCGTGGCGACGGGCCGCTCGGACTACCCCAACCAGGTCAACAACGTCCTGGGTTTCCCCTACATCTTCCGCGGCGCGCTCGACGTCCGGGCGACGACGATCAACATGGAGATGAAGATCGCCGCCGTGCACGCGCTGGCCGACCTCGCCCGCGAGGACGTGCCCGACGAGGTGGCCGCCGCCTACGGGGGCGCCCGGCCCCGCTTCGGGCGGGACTACATCATCCCGGTGCCCTTCGACCCGCGCCTGATCCACACCGTGCCGGCGGCCGTCGCCCGGGCCGCGATGGAGACGGGCGTGGCGCGCCGGCCCATCGGCGACATGGACGCGTATGTGGCGCAACTCTCCGCACGCCGCGACCCGGTGGCGGGGGCGCTGCAGCGCATCGTCGAGCGCGTGCGGCGCTTCCCCAAGCGCGTCGTCTTCGCCGAGGGTGAGGAGGAGCAGGTGATCCGCGCCGCCGTGTCGTTCACCAACCAGGGGCTCGGCACCGCCCTGCTGGTCGGCCGGGAGGACCGCATCAAGGCGACGGCGCTGGCGGCGGGCGTCGACCTCGACGAGCAGCGCGGCATCGAGATCCACAACGCCCGCCTGTCGCATCGCAACACGATCTATACGCAGTTCCTCTACCAGCGCCTGCAGCGCCGGGGGCTGCTGCTGCGCGACTGCCAGCGCCTCATCAACACGGACCGCAACCATTTCGCCGCCGCCATGCTGGCCAACGGCGACGCCGACGCCATGGTGACGGGCGTCACCCGGAACTTCTCGGTGGCGCTCGGCGAGGTGCAGCGCGTCATCGATCCGAAGCCCGGCCACCGCGTGATGGGCGTGTCGCTGGTGCTGGCCCGCGGCCGCACCGTGCTGGTGGCCGACACGGCCATCACCGAGATGCCGGACGCGGAGGACCTCGCCGCCATCGCCTGCGAGGCGGCGCGCGTGGCGCGACGGCTCGGCACGGAGCCGCGCGTCGCCCTCCTGGCGTTCTCGACTTTCGGCCATCCCCCGGGCGAGCGCTCGCAGCGCGTGCAGGACGCCGTGAAGCTGCTCGACGCCCGGCACGTCGACTTCGAATACGACGGCGAGATCGCCGCCGACGTGGCGCTCAACCGCGAGCGGATGGCCGCCTACCCGTTCTGCCGTCTCTCCGACGTCGCCAACGTCCTGGTGATGCCGGCCTTCCACTCGGCCTCGATCTCGACCCACATGCTCCAGGAGATGGGCAACGCCACGCTGATCGGGCCGATGATCGTCGGGCTCGACCGGCCGGTGCAGATCGTGCCGCTCGGCGCGCGCGATTCCGACATCGTCAACATGGCGGCGCTGGCGGCCTTCAACATCGGCGGCTGACGGCGGCCGGCCGGAGGGGCTGAGCAGGATGGCGTGAATTGGCCTCCGCCATCCTGCCGCTTTCAGCTCGGAAACTGAGCAGGATTGCGTCGGTGAACCAACACAATCGTGCTGAGCCCTCGCCGCCTCGTCATCCGGCGCTGCCGATCAGAATGCCGGTCATCAGCACGAGCCCGCCGCCCAGCATCACCTTGGCGGCGGCCGAGACGGGCGGCGTGTCCATGAAGCGCCACTGGATCCAGGCGATTGCCAGGAGCTCGAACACCACCACGACCCCGGCCGCCGCGGTGGCGATGGCGAAGTCCGGGATCAGGTAGGGGATCGTGTGGCCGATGCCGCCGGCGACCGTCATCAGGCCGCAGACGAGGCCGCGCAGCAGCGGCGTGCCCCGACCCGACAGCCTGCCGTCGTCGGCCAGCGCCTCGGCGAAACCCATCGACAGGCCGGCGCCGAGCGAGGCGGCGAGGCCGACCAGGAAGGCGTTCCCCGACGAGTGGGTGGCGAAGGCGGCGGCGAAGACCGGCGCCAGCGTCGACACCGATCCGTCCATCAATCCGACGAGGCCGGGCTGCACGACCTGAAGCACGAAGTGCCGGTTCGCGTCCTCGTCCTCCTTCGCCCGGGCGCCTACGGGCAGGCGCGCATCCTCGGCCACGGCGGCCGCGCGCTCGTGGTCGGCCTCGGCCTCCGCGAGGTCGCCCAGGAGCCGGCGCGTCGCAGCGTCGCTCGCGCGCGTGGCCGCCCGCCGGTAGAACCGCTCGGCGTCGCGCTCCATCGCGGCGGCCTGCCGGCGCATGGCGTCGACCCCGAGGGCGCGCACCTGCCACAAAGGTGTTCGGGCCAGGGTGCCGCGGACGTCCTGCCGGCGCACCAGCGGGATGTGATCGCTGAACCGGCCCGCGAAGAGGTCGATCAGCCGGCGGCGATGATCGTTCTCCTCGGCCGCCATGTCGTCGAACACTTGTGCGGTGTCGGGGTAGTCCGGCCTGAGGACGTGGGCGAAATCGGCGTAGATGCGGCCGTCCTCCTCCTCGTTGCTGATGGCGAGCGCCAGGAGTTCGGGTTCGGTCAGTTCGTCGAAGCGCTTCACGCCATCGTCCCAGTTTAGACAAGTTCTAATCTCCGATCGTATGTCGGTCGCCTCGGGCCGGTGTCAAGGGATACCCCGAGGCAGGACGCCCTGAGCAGGATTGTGTCGGTTCACCGACGCAATCCTGCTCAGTTTCCGAGCTGAAAGCGGCAGGATGGCGTGGGCTAACCCACGCCATCCTGCTCAGGACGATGGAGATCTGCCATCCCGTCCGCGGCGCGATGGCGGGGTGATTCGCCCCCTGCCGAGGCTTCGCCCGCTCCGCCGCGAGCCGGCGCCGGCGGGCGCGGCCGCGTCGCGTTTCCGTCATGTCGCCTCGGCCGATCCTCGTCGAGGCCGGTGCCGCGGGAGAACGTCGCCGCGTCGGCGCTTTGCGGGTGACGCGAGAGCACGTAGCGTGGCGGCTCCACACAGGAGCAACCATGCGTCCCACCCTCGTCGTCGCCACTCTCGCCGGCCTGCTGGCCATCGCGGCCTGTTCGAAGCCGGATCCCGGGCAGACCGGCCCGGCCGGCCCCGCTGGCCCTCCCGGTCCCGTCGGCGCGCAGGGGCCCGTCGGCCCGGCCGGCGCGATGGGCCAGACCGGCCCGGCCGGCCCTGCCGGATCGCAGGGCCCCCAGGGCGCGCCCGGCGCCAAGGGCGAGGTCGGCGCCGCCGGCCTGGCCGGCGCCAAGGGTGAAGCGGGGATGGACGGCAAGGCCGGTGCCCCCGGCATCCCGGGCCCGAAGGGCGACGCCGGCCCGGCGGGCACCGTCGGCCCAGCCGGCGCCGTCGGTCCCGCCGGCACCGCGGGCGTCATCGGCACGGTCGGGGCCGTGGGCCCGGCCGGCCCCGCGGCCAAGCTCGCCTTCACGCTGCGCCGGACGGCCGGCCAGCCGGGTCAGCCGGTCAGCGCCGCCTGCGAGGCGGGAGAGCAGATCATCGCCGCCACCTGTGCCACGGGCGCCACGCTGGGCGAGGACGGCAAGGCGTCCTGCCCGGCCCCGGCGGATGCCGCGGCGGCGGCCCAGCTGACCGTGACCTGCGCCAAGGCGGAGTGACGACACGATCGGCGGCCCGGACAGCGTGTCCGGGCCGCCGATCAGGCCGCGGGCGGTGGGGCACCGGTGTCGATCCTATCCGCCTCGGCCCGCGCCGCATCGAGCAGGGCCGCAAGCTCGGTGAAGCCGGCGGCCGTGGCGGCCGCGATGACGGCCGGCAGCGAGCGCAGGATGGCCCGTGCCGTCTGGGCCGGGTGCCCGTCCGGCATCTCATGCGCGTCGCGACGGGCCCGGGGGACGGATCGCTCGTAGACGTGGGGGCGGCGCATGCGAGGCTCCCGGGCTCGGCCAAGTGACCCTGGCCCGAGGCCGCCTGGCGTCGCTCCTCGAGAGACGCCACCGCTCGGGAGCACACAGCCTGGATCGCCAGACACCACGGATCGAGGGTCCGCGCAATCTCGGTCGCGACCGCGAGAGTGTCCGCGGTGAGCCGAACCCGCGCCGCGGCCCGGCGCGACGGCGCCCTGCCGGTGGGTGCGCGGCGACCCGGTACGTCCCGGGCAGCTTGCCAAAACGGCCCGATCTGCTACACCCTGCCGGTGCTGGTGAGACGACGGGCCAGCGGATGCCGCAATAGCTCAGCTGGTAGAGCACCTCATTCGTAATGAGGGGGTCGGGAGTTCGAATCTCTCTTGCGGCACCAACGACTTAGCCGTTCTTTTTCACCCCGAAAGTCCTGTTCGGGGGTGCACCTGGGGTGCAGCGAGAAGGTCACCCTCGCAGTTGCAACTTCCTGTCTGTCAACATGCTTTGTCGGTGCTCCGGCCTACGCCGCGCCGACTACAAGGCCAATGCCTTCCCCATCGAACAGTCGGCTTTGACACGATCCTTCAAGCGGGCTTGGCTGTCTGTTGCTTTATCGATTCGCCCCAAGTCTCCCTCAGAACGATGTCAACAAGACGGTTTTTGCAAAATGCGCCGACAAGGCACGTCCTGATCCTCGACAAGCTAAACCTAAACTAAAACGCGAAAAAGCGCTCTGAAAACAGAGCGCTTAGCTTTTGCTCACCGGAAAGCCTGTCAAAGGCCAAGTAGAAGAGTTTAAAACTACATGGTATGCCCTCAACATCGGTTAACGGAGCTCGCGCACGAGCCCTTGATCTAGATATGTTTGGACCACCGATAACGAATTTGCAAGCCGCTTTTTGCAGCGTCTGCTAGGCTCAGGACCTGTTAATTCTGATTGAGAGGTGATTCAGTGTCTCCGACTGGAGGCTCTGGCGATGTCACTTTCCCTTTTGAGCGATGGCCAGATGGCCCGGATCTCACCTCATTTCCCGTTGTCGCACGGCGTCCCTCGCGTCGACGACCGACGGGTCGTCAGCGGGATCGTCTACGTCATCCGCAACGGCCTGCAGTGGAAGGACGCGCCTGCAGGCTACGGCCCCCACAAGACGCTGTACAATCGCTTCATCCGTTGGAGCCGGCTCGGGGTGTTCGACCGCATCTTCGCCGCTCTGGCCGGCGGGGGTCCACCACCCGAACGCATCATGATCGACGCCACGCATCTGAAGGCGCACCGCACCGCGGCGAGCCTGCTCAAAAAGGGGCTGTTTCCCGCCGTATCGGCCGAACCAAGGGTGGGCTGAACTCCAAACTCCATGCGGTCTGCGACCAGGAGGGACGTCCCGTCGTGATGATGCTCTCCGAAGGGCAGATGAGCGACCACAAGGGGGCAGCCCTCATGCTGGACGCTTTTCCGGACGCCAAAGCCTTGCTGGGCGACAAGGGTTATGACAGCAACGGTTTCCGCCAGGCTCTGGTCGACCGAGGCATCACACCCTGCATTCCGTCGAGCCGCAGCCGAAACAGCCCTCTCCCCTACGATGCCGTCCTCTACAGACAGCGCAACCGCATCGAGCGCATGTTCGGCAGGCTGAAGGACTGGAGACGCATCGCCACTCGCTACGATCGATGCGCCCACACCTTCTTCTCCGCCATCTGCATCGCAGCAACCGTTATCTTCTGGCTCTGACAATGAGTCCTGAGCCTAGCACTACTTTGGCAGATTTGGATCGACGGCACCGGCGAGGAGCCTTTTACAATGCGAACAGTGCGGGCAGTGTAGGGGCGGCGGTCGTGCGAAGAGATCGAGAATGGCTTGCCTGATGGCTGGCATGCTCGGTTGTGGCGGTGGGCCCCCAATTCTTTTTTTTCCGCCCCGCCTTTTTAAGGCGGCAGGATTGGAGGAAGGCGAAGGCCATCATTGTCATCAAGGCGTGTCGGTGTAACCCGGTCCAAGACCTGCCTTCGAAGTGGTCGAGGCCAAGTTCCTCCTTGAGTTGCTGATGTGCCTGTTCGCAAACCCACCGTGCTTTGATTGCGGTGGCGAGCATCTTGAGCGTGGCATCGGCCGGTAGGTTCGACACATAGTACTTCTGCTCGCCGGTCGAGCGCCGCTCGCCGACAAGCCAGACCTCTTCTCCCGGCATGGCCTGAACGCGGCTGTCGCTCATGCGATGCCGATGTCCGTCGGCCAGTCGAACACGGCGGGCTGCGAAAAGACATGTCAGCCGACCTTTGGTGCCGCGGCGCCAGGTGACCTTTTGCCATTTCTCCTCGGCGAGCATCGCTTCCGCAGAGACCGGAAGTCGATCAGGAATGTGATATTTGCGTCGCTTCCCGGTTTTTGCGACGGGGAAAATCAGGGCGACATCGGCCGGGTAGACGGTCTGGCGCCGCGAAAGCCCGACGGCCCACAGGAGGCCGCGTTCGCTCAAAGCCTGGCGGAACGCACCACTGGATCCGTAACCGGAGTCGGCAAGGACGCAGCCGAAACGTGCTCCGGACGCGATGACACGGTCGATCTCTTCGATGGCGATCTCCGGTTTCGTCAAAGCAACCTGCCGATCCCTCGGGATGTGCGCTCGAGTCATCCGCTCGGGGTTGTTTGTCCAGGTCTCGGGCAGGAAAAGTCGTAGGCCCACCATCACCGGCACTTCGCGCGAAGCCAAAGTCACCGAGACCAGCGACTGGCAGTTGGACGTCTTGCCGAGCGCCGAGGCGTACTGCGGCGCGACCCCGACCGAGTGCTGCCCCTTCTTCGGCAACGCCGTGTCGTCGATGACGAGAAAACCTCGCTCATCGCCAACCAACCGGTTCGCCTCCTTCAGCAGAGCTGCCTCCAGCGGCGCACTGTCCCAGACCCCCGTGGCGATGAAATGGTGAAGCTGATCATAGCCGACCTCGCCACTACGGGTCGCCATGGGTTGGACGCTCTTCCGGTCCCCTGGACCGATCAACCCCGCGATGTAGAGTGGGCACATCCGGCGGCGCGCCGGATGCGAAAGCCCGGCCAGAAACGGCTCAAGCCAACGCCTCAGATCGTCTCGCCAAGTTTCTCCTGAAGACATCGCCGCCGCCCGCGCCAGCCAACCATGGCACACGAATCCGCGACGATTCCACCCTGTTCCACCCTGTCTGCCAAAGTAGTGCTAGGCTGCCTCTAAAGCGGGGATGGATATCCATATCACAACGGGAGGATTTTATGGCTAACGTCTTCATAGCTTATCCAAGTAACGGTACAATTCAAGGCATAATGAGGCATGTCGAAGCAAATTAAAGGAACGCCACTGATACAAATATAGTTACCTGGGAGCGTCCTGATTTAGGTGGAAATCAGCTCATATCCCCAATTCTTGACGCAATAAAAGCATGCGATATATTCGTCGCGGACATAACGATAATGAATTTTAATGTCACCTATGAATTAGGATACGCGATTGGAGCAGGTAAAAGAGTTATCCCAGTGAGATGCTCTGCGTTCGCAATTGATAATGAGATTGTACAGAAAATTGGGATTTATGACACGATTATAAGGCAGGAATATGCAAATGCTGATGAGCTTTTTTCATATATAAGCGTCGCTTCCACAGGTAGAAGATTGGCAACGGACTTTACAAAGGATCCTGCTCCCTTATACGTTGTTCTTCCATCCTCGAAAATCAATGACGTTGGACAAATAAGAGAGCGAGCACAGCGGGCGGGACTAAGGTCACGAGCATTTGATCCATCAGAAAACCCACGGCTTGGGCTAACCGAAGCGGTTCGTGCTGTATCAGTTTCTTCCGGAGTGATAGTACCTATAATATCGCCAGAGTTAAGTGAGAGCACTATACATAATTTCAGAGCGGCATTTGTTGTCGGATTAGCACATGCACTCGAACGGCCAACATTGATCATCAAGCACGGAGATTGGAGTGTCCCTTTAGACGTAAGGGACGAGACGTCTACGTACTATGATGACAAACAACTCGGTAATCTTATTGTACTATTTGCAGCTCGCGTGCATGATGTATTGTTCTCGGAACCACCTGAGTTACGAGGTCGAACAAATCTTTTATCTGATATGAACATTGGAGATCCGGCAGCAGAAAACGAAGAGTCACAACTGGTTCATTATTTTTTGGAGCGTGGCGAGTATCGGCAGATTTTAGAGCAGAGAGCGAATATAGTAGTAGGAAGAAAAGGTTCTGGTAAGACTGCGGTGTTTGTCAGAGTTCGTGATCAATTAAAGGCTGATAGATCAAATATTGTACTGGACCTTAGTCCAGAAACGCACGAATTAAAAAGATTGAAGGATGTCGTTTTAAGCTGCCTTGCTGCTGGTAGCAAAGAGTTTCTACTATCGGCATTTTGGGACTATGTCTTATTGCTCGAAATTGCTCGAAAGACGCTTGAGAAGGATCAAGATGTACACAAGAGAAACCATAACCTTTATGAGCCATATCAACGGCTTCTAGCTGTATTTCGAGCCGAGACTTCTACATCAGGAGCTGATTTTTCCGAAAGATTGCAGTTGCTGATAAATCGTATTGCGGAAGTCTTTGAAAAAAAATTTGGAGGGACAATTGGGGCAGCCTTATCGCAAGCTCAGTTGACCAATCTCTTGTACCAAACAACTCTTGCTGACCTAAGACGCTCGATCGAGAATTATGTGGCTTATAAAAAAGGAATATTTATCCTATTCGATAATATAGATAAAGGATGGAATGCTAATGGCTTGGAACCTGCTGATATAGTGATTGTGAGAACATTATTAGACTCGGGCCGGCGTATCGAAAATGATTTCAGGCGCGCTGGAATTGAGTTTCATTGCACCGTCTTTCTCCGAAATGACATATATGACATGTTGCTTTCGGGAACATCTGATCGTGGTAAAGAAACAAAGACTCTCGTTGATTGGCCGCAAGCGTCTCTTCTAAAGCAAATGGTGCGGAGAAGACTACAATATGCGTTGAATGCTGCTAAAACCGCTTCAATCGATGAGCTGTGGTATAAGATTAGTGTCGCTCTCATGAACGACGAGCATTCTCTAGACTTTCTGGTGCGACACTGCCTGATGCGCCCCCGCTATCTTCTTCGGTTAATCAATCATTGTATTGGGAATGCGGTAAATTTCTCGAGAGATAAGATTGACGAGGATGATATCCAGGCTGGTTTGTCAGCATATTCGACAGATATCGTGACCGAAGTAGATCTTGAGATCAGAGACGTATTCGGGAAGACTCAAGACGTTCTTTATGTCTTTCTAGGTGAACCTAAGATTATGACGAAAACGCAAATCGAGTCCCTAATAGCAAAAAAAATTGCTGATGTCTCTTCTCAAGTTGCTGTTTTTACCCTGCTTATCTGGCATGGCGTATTAGGTCTAGTACGTCCCGATCATCTGGAGGCGACTTATATTTATGATGTCAATTACGATATGAGAAGGATGTTAGGGTTGATCGGTAAATATGAAAGTGGTGACCCGATGATGGAAATAAATCCTGGACTTTGGGCAGGGCTCGAGTTGACCTAGCAATTTGAGATCGACAGAAGGCTGGGAATTGAGTATAGCGGTAGGCCATAGTAGTCTAGCCAATTCCTAGCGGAGCCTTGTCCGCAGCCATCACGTGCGAGAGTGCCTACGAAGCCCGGGGGCTAGCATGTGGCCTGTAAAAGAACAACCGAGGCGTCTCATCTTTGATTGCTGCCCGCCGAAGCGGTCGTATTTCCCTGGGCCAGCGCCGACCGCCGGGTAAGACAGGCCTGTGGCTCGACGCTAAACTCACCGCGGCTCGGGCCTTCGCCGAAGCTGATGATTTCATGATCGTCGCCGAACAGATGTCGAGGTCGAAACGGGCAAAGGGTTGGACGTGTTCGATCGCCTGTTTGAACCCGCACCCGCGTCGCTAGTTCTAGACCCGCCCGCCGCCCGCCTACCCCTGCTCTCGCGTCCACGCCGTCACGAACGCGCGCGCGGCGCCCTCCGGGTCCTCGGCCGCCATTATGGCGCTGACCACCGCGACGCCCGTCGCGCCCTCCTCGACCAGCAGCGGCACGTCCTCCGGCTTGACGCCGCCGATGGCCAGGACGGGTTTCGACGTCATCCGCCGGAGCGTGGCGAAGCCGCCGAGGCCGAGCGGCGCCGCGGCGTCGGCCTTGGTCTTCTGCGGATGGAGCGGCCCGATGCCGAGGTAATCGGCGGCGCCCGCGTCGGCGCGGGCGATCTGCTCGGCATTCGTGATCGACAGGCCGACCACGCGATCGGCCCCGACGATGGCCCGCACGGCCTCGACCGGGAGGTCGGTCTGGCCGACATGCACGCCGTCGGCCCCGATCGCCAGCGCGATGTCGGCCCGGTCGTTGACGATGAGCGGCACGCCGTGGTCGGCGAGGAGGGCCTTCAGAGCCCGCGCCTCCTCGATGAACACGCGGGTGGTGGCGGTCTTCTCGCGCAACTGGACCATGGTGACGCCGCCCATCACGGCGCGCATCACGACCTCGACCAGCGGGCGCCCGCGGGCGAGGACGCGGTCGGTGACGAGGCAGAGGCGGTAGGCGGCGGCATCGACGGTCATGATTGGCTCGGGTGAGGAGGGACGGAGGCGAACGATCCGCCCTGCGGCTTGGTTTCCCGAGGCCTCTGCGCCGTGCCGGCGCCTCCCGCCCGGAAAGATCGAGAAGGCGGGTTGCGGAGGGAACGGGAAGTGTCGCATCCTCCGTTGAGCTTGAGCCTCACCGCGGCGAAGACCGCGCGGGCGCGAGACACGAGAGCGCGCCGCGGCGGCGGGCTCTCCCGGGGAGGCGAGGCGCGATGAATCCGATCTGGCTGATCATTCTGTCCGGTTGTCTGGCGGTCGCCTATGGCGTCGTCACGGTCAACCAGGTGATGGCGTCCGACCCCGGGACGGCTCGGATGCAGGAGATCGCCGGCGCCATCGCGGAGGGCGCCCAGGCCTATCTCCGGCGCCAATACGTCACGATCGGGATCGTCGGGATCGTGATCTTCGTGGGCCTCGGCCTGCTCCTGTCCTGGCCGGTGGCGGTCGGCTTCCTGGTCGGCGCCGTCCTCTCCGGCGCGGCGGGGTTCATCGGCATGAACGTGTCGGTGCGCGCCAACGTCCGCACCGCCCAGGCGGCGTCCCGCTCGCTCGCCGGCGGCCTCGACATCGCCTTCAAGGCCGGCGCCGTCACCGGCATGCTGGTGGCGGGCTTGGCCCTCCTCGGGGTCGCGGGCTATTACGCCGTCCTCACCGGCCCGCTCGGCCACGGCATCGACGCCACCGACATCCTCGACCGCGAGGTGATCGACGCGCTGGTGGCGCTGGGCTTCGGCGCCTCGCTCATCTCGATCTTCGCGCGGCTCGGCGGCGGCATCTTCACCAAGGGCGCCGATGTCGGCGCCGACCTCGTCGGCAAGGTCGAGGCCGGCATCCCCGAGGACGACCCGCGCAACCCCGCCACCATCGCCGACAACGTCGGGGACAACGTCGGTGACTGTGCCGGCATGGCGGCCGACCTCTTCGAGACCTACGCCGTCACCGTGGTGGCCACGATGGTGCTGGCCTCGATCTTCTTCGCCGGCCTGCCGGTGCTCTCCTCCATGATGGTCTACCCGCTGGCGATCTGCGGCACCTGCATCGTCACCTCCATCGTGGGCACGTATTTCGTCCGGCTCGGGGCCGGCAATTCCATCATGGGGGCGCTCTACAAGGGGTTGATCGTCACCGGCGTCCTGTCGATCGGCGGCCTCGCCATCGCCACCCAGTTCATCACGGGATGGCAGGCGCTGGGCACCGTGGCGGGCCAGACCATCACCGGCCTCCACCTGTTCTACTCGGGCATCGTCGGGCTGATCGTGACGGGGCTGATCGTCGTCATCACCGAATATTACACGGCGACCGGCAAGCGCCCGGTGGTGTCGATCGCCCAGGCGTCCGTCACGGGCCACGGCACCAACGTCATCCAGGGGCTGGCGGTGTCGCTGGAGTCGACCGCCCTGCCGGCCCTCGTCATCATCGCCGGCATCATCTCGACCTACCAGCTCGCCGGCCTCTTCGGCACCGCCATCGCGGTCACCACCATGCTGGGGCTCGCCGGCATGATCGTGGCCCTCGACGCCTTCGGGCCGGTCACCGACAATGCCGGCGGCATCGCCGAGATGGCGGGCCTGCCCAAGGACGTGCGCCACTCGACGGACGCGCTCGACGCCGTCGGCAACACCACCAAGGCCGTCACCAAGGGCTACGCGATCGGCTCGGCGGGGCTCGGCGCGCTGGTGCTCTTCGCCGCCTACTCGAACGACCTCAACTACTTCTCGGCCCACGGCGACACGATCCCGTATTTCCGCGACGTCGGCACCGTGTCGTTCGACCTGTCGAACCCCTACGTGGTGGCGGGGCTCATCTTCGGCGGCCTCATACCCTACCTCTTCGGCGGCATCGCCATGACGGCGGTGGGCCGCGCCGCGGGTGCCGTCGTCGAGGAGGTCCGGCGGCAGTTCAAGGAGAAGCCCGGCATCATGGCGGGCACGGACCGGCCCGACTACGGCCGCGCCGTCGACATGCTGACCCGCGCCGCCATCCGCGAGATGATCCTGCCCTCGCTGCTGCCCGTGCTGGCGCCCTTCGTGGCCTATTTCGGCGTCCTGTTCCTGTCGGGCTCGAAGGCGTCGGCCTTCGCGGCGCTCGGCGCCATGCTGCTCGGCGTCATCGTCAACGGGCTGTTCGTCGCGATCTCGATGACCTCGGGCGGGGGCGCCTGGGACAATGCCAAGAAGAGCTTCGAGGACGGCTTCGTCGACAAGCTCGGCGTGCGCCATCTCAAGGGTTCGGAGGCCCACAAGGCCTCGGTGACGGGCGACACCGTCGGCGATCCCTACAAGGACACCGCCGGCCCGGCCGTCAACCCGGCCATCAAGATCACCAACATCGTGGCGCTGCTGCTCCTGGCGATCCTGGCGCACCATTGACCGCCCCGATCGGGCTTGCGGAGCGGTTGCAGCGGGATCATGCTGCGCTCCAGGCGGCGCCGACCGATCGGGACGAGCTCCGCCACCGGGGAGGCGAGCATGTCGACATTGTCGCTGATTCTGTCTCAGAAGGGCCGCGACGTGGTGACGGCCGCGCCGCACCGGACGGTGCGGGAAGTCGCCCAGGTGCTGCACGACAAGTCGATCGGCGCCGTGGTGGTGACGGGGGCGGACGGCATCGTGCTCGGCATCTTCTCGGAGCGCGACGTCGTCAAGGTCCTCTCGCTCGGCGCCCAGGCGCTCGACGATTCCGTCTCCAAGCACATGACCGCCCGCGTCGTCACCGCCACAGAGGACACCGGCGTGCTCCAGTCGATGGAGCGCATGACGGAGGGGCGGTTCCGGCACATCCCCGTCGTCGAGCACGGACGTCTCAAGGGTCTCGTGTCGATCGGCGACCTCGTGAAATACCGCATCGCCGAGATCGAGACCGAGCGGCAGGCCATGCTGGACTACATCGGCACGGCGTGAGCGGGCTGCACCCGACGGTGCCGGTCCGACCGTCGATCGTCGGCCTACCGCGTCAGGCCTCGTCGGGCTCCGACAGGGTGCCGTCGCGCTCGACGCGGCGGTAGAAGCAGCTCGTGCGGCCGGTGTGGCAGGCGCCGCCGTCGCCGCCCACCGTCACGCGCGCCAGCACGGCGTCCTGATCGCAATCGACGCGAAGCTCGACGAGGCGCTGCACCTGCCCCGACGTGTCGCCCTTGCGCCAGAGCTGACCGCGCGAGCGGGACCAGTAATGCACCACGCCGGTGTCGACGGTCAGCCGCAGCGCCTCGGCGTTCATGTGCGCCACCATGAGCACGCCGCCGCCGGAGGCCGCGACCGTCACGCAGGTGACGAGGCCCGCGGCGTCGAACCGCGGCGTGAATCGGGTCGTCTCCTCGATGCTGTCCACGCCACCCACCCTGGTCATGACGCCCTCCGGCCTCGCGCAACCCGCTCGCCGCTCCTATATCGCGACCATCCGAGACCGTGTGCGAATCCCATGCTGAGCGACATCTACAACGCACGAATCCTCGACCTCGCCGCCAACCTGCCGCGGATCGGCCGCCTCGCGGCGCCGGACGGCACCGCGACGGCGCATTCGAGGCTCTGCGGCTCGACCGTCACGGTCGACCTCGTCCTCGGCCCCGACGGGCGCGTCGAGGATTTCGCCCATGACGTGAAGGCCTGCGCGCTCGGCCAGGCCTCCTCGTCCATCATGGCGCGCAACGTGGTCGGCAGCGGCGGCGACGAACTCCGGGCGCTGCGCGACGGCATGCGCGCCATGCTGAAGCACAACGGGGCACCCCCCGAGGGCCGCTGGGCCGATTGCGCCGTGCTGGAGCCGGTGCGCGACTACAAGGCCCGCCACGCCTCGACGCTGCTGACCTTCGACGCCGTCGTCGAGGCGGTCGAGCAGGCCGAGCGGGCGCGGTCGGGCGGCGGCCCCGATGCCGCGATCCCCTGAGGCCGGGCGCCCGCCCGCCGCCACGCCGGCCCGGCGCGTCGCCCTGCTGCTCATCCGCGCCTACCAGCTCAGCTTCTCGACGGTCGTCGGGCGCCACTGCCGATACCTGCCGACCTGCTCCGACTATGCCGCCGAGGCGGTGCGCCGCCACGGCGTCTGGCCCGGCACCTGGATGGCGGCCGCCCGGCTCTGCCGCTGCCACCCGTTCGGCGCCTCGGGCTACGACCCGGTGCCGCGCCGCTGCGATGCCGTGCCGGCGACACGCCCCTGGCGATACGGCGTCTGGCGCATGCGGACCGTGACGGCGCTGTCGGACGACGGCGGCGACGATCAGGACCGCGCCAGCAGCTGAGCCGCCAGCCCGTAGATCCGCTGCCGGGCCTCGGCCGGCAGCCCGTGGAGCACGTCGAGATAGGCGCGCCCGATGTCGCAGAAGCGCGCGTCGGGCAGCGGCGGATCCGGGGTGGTGCCGTCGATCAGCAGGCCGATCTCGGTCGGCGACAGGCCACGCCCCGACAGTCCCGCCGAGAGGGCGTCGAGGTCGGCCGTCGTCGGCGCCGGGCGGTCGAGGTGGCGCGCGCGCCCGTCCGCGATGGCGTCGAGCGTCCGGTCGGCGAGCGTGGCGACGAGGCCGCGGTGCGCCGCCGTGAAATCGGCGATCGACGGGTCGGTCACGCCGTAGAGGAAGTCGACGCATTGGCGGGCGTTGAGCGGCGCCAGCCCGTCGAGCAGCGCGGAGCGCGCGTCGAAGAAGCGGTCGAGCGCGGTGTCGCCGGCCGCGGCCGCCAGGATCCCCTTCGATTGCTGCAGGTCGCGCAAGACATCCCAGATCGCCGCATTGGCGCTCGGCGGGGCGCTCGTGCCGCCGAACACGGCGTCGTAGTCGCGCGGATAATCCGTCTTCAGCCGGCCGTAGAAGCTCGCGAACTCCGGAACGTCGAGGCTCCGCTCCACGGCCGGCGTCGCGGCGGGCGGCGGCTCCGCGGGCCGGAGGGACAGCGGCGCGATGGCGAGGGGCTGCAGCGGAGACCGCATGGCGTCGGTCAGGGCGACGACCTGTGGGGCCGGGCGCGCGACCGTCGGACTCGGCGCGGGCCTCACCGTCGCGCGCCAGCCCACGAGGCCCAGCACGGCCACGGCGATGAGCAGAGAGACGATGCGCAACGCGTTCATGGCGAACAGGCTTGGAGGACCCGTGAAGCCTAACCCAAGCCGGCCGCCGCGGGAAGCCGAGCATCCCGGCGGCTCGCAGCGCGGACGATCCAACGGGCCAATCGAGCCCCATCGCCCTTCCGCAGGCGAGCCACACCCACCGAAATGGCGTCAGGACAGGCAGTGTCTGCCAAAGATGCTGCTCGTCGAGGCTGGCTCGCGAGAAATCTAGGCATTCCGGTCGGACCGGTGCTATCTTTCACGCCAAGGGCGGGGGGTCGATCGGTCCTGGCAGTGCGGACGGACAGCGATCTGAACGGAGGTGGGCATGATCGATCTAGCTGGCTCGTCCTCTGCGCTGTTCGCCATCGTGTGGAGCGCGATGTGCCTCCTGTCCGCCGCGCTCGTCACCGACACGATGCTGCGGGACACACCCCCCGCCGCGCGTGAGGCCGAGCAGCCGGCCGACCCCGCCGGCGTCTGACGGTCGCGTCACCTCGCACGGAGCCTGCTTTGGACTGAGCGACCGGACGAGGCCGGTTTGCACGCGCGCGGCCTCTGCTGTAACGCCTCAGCCTCCTGCGCCGCGCTCGCTCGCCGGCCCGGAGCCCCGCTTACGCCGACCTGTTTCGGCGACTGAGCCTCGAGGAGCACGGCCTTGATCACACTCACGTTTCCCGACGGCGCCACGCGTCAGTACCCTCTCGGCACGAGCGGGCTCGACGTCGCCAAGGCGATCTCGCCCTCCCTCGCCAAACGCACCGTGGCGCTCGCCCGCGACGGCGTATTGGTCGACCTCGCCGATCCGATCGACGCGGATGCACGGGTCGAGTTCCTGAACCGCGACGACCCGCGGGCGCTGACGCTGATCCGCCACGACGCCGCCCACGTGCTGGCCGAGGCCGTCCAGGAGCTGTTCCCCGGCACGCAGGTGACCATCGGCCCGGTGATCGAGGACGGGTTCTACTACGACTTCTTCCGCGAGACGCCCTTCACGCCCGACGATTTCGCCGCGATCGAGCAGCGGATGCGCGAGATCGTGGCGCGCGACAGGCCGTTCACCAAGGAGGTCTGGAGCCGCGACGAGGCGAAGCGCTTCTTCGGTGAGCGTGGCGAGGGCTTCAAGGTCGAGCTGGTCGACGCGATCCCGGCCGACCAGGACCTGAAGATGTACCGCCAGGGCGAGTGGATCGACCTCTGCCGCGGTCCCCACATGACCTCGATCGGCAAGGTCGGCACGGCCTTCAAGCTGATGAAGGTCGCGGGGGCGTATTGGCGCGGCGATTCCGATAACCCGATGCTGTCGCGCATCTATGGCACGGCCTTCGCCAAGCAGGACGACCTCGACGCTCACCTGAAACGGCTGGAGGAGGCGGCGAAGCGCGACCATCGCCGGCTCGGCCGCGAGATGGACCTGTTCCACTTCCAGGAGGAGGGGCCCGGCACGATCTTCTGGCACCCCAAGGGCTGGAACCTGTTCCAGACCCTGATCGGCTACATGCGCCGCCGCCAGGAGGGGGCCGGCTACATCGAGGTCAACACGCCGATGATCCTCGACCGCTCGCTGTGGGAGACGTCGGGCCACTGGGAGTCCTACCGCGAGAACATGTTCGTCACGACGACGGAGGACGAGCGCGTCTTCGCCCTGAAGCCGATGAACTGCCCGGGCCACGTCCAGATCTTCAAGAACGGGCTGAAGAGCTACCGCGATCTTCCTCTCAAAATTGCGGAATTCGGCACGGTGCACCGCTACGAGCCCTCGGGCGCGCTGCACGGGGTGATGCGGGTGCGCGCCTTCACGCAGGACGACGCCCACATCTTCTGCACCGAAGACCAGATCATGGCCGAGTGCCTGAAGGTCAACGACCTGATCCTGTCGATTTACGCGGACTTCGGCTTCGACGACGTCACCATCAAACTGTCGACGCGGCCGGAGAAGCGCGTCGGCTCCGACGAGGTGTGGGACAAGGCCGAGGAGGCGCTGGGCCGCGTCATCGAGAACGTGGCGGCGCGCGGCGTGCCGACGTCCATCAACCCCGGCGAGGGCGCCTTCTACGGCCCGAAACTCGAATACGTGCTGCGCGACGCCATCGGCCGCGACTGGCAGTGCGGCACGCTGCAGGTGGATTTCAACCTGCCCGGCCGCTTCGGTGCCTTCTACATCGACCCGCACAGCGACAAGGTCACGCCGGTGATGCTGCACCGGGCCATGTTCGGCTCGCTCGAGCGTTTCACCGGCATCCTGATCGAGCATTTCGCCGGCCACATGCCGCTGTGGCTGTCGCCCGTGCAGGTCGTCGTCGCCACCATCACGGAGGAGGCCGACGATTACGCGCTGCAGCTGATCGCCGAGGCGCGCCGGATGGGCCTCCGGGTCGAGGGCGACCTGCGCAACGAGAAGATCAACTACAAGGTCCGCGAGCATTCGCTGGCCAAGATCCCGGTGCTGCTCGTCGTCGGCCGCAAGGAGGCGGCCGAGCGCACCGTCTCGATGCGCCGCCTCGGCTCGCCGAACCAGACGGCCGGCGCCGCCGACGCGATCCTGGCGGCGCTCGTCGAGGAGGCGGTGGCGCCGGACCTGCGGCGGACGATCGGGGCGGCCGCGGTGTCGGAGGCGGCGGAGTAGGGGGTCACAGGGCGCTTCGACAGGACTGATCACTCAACTCACGTGTGCATGCGTGCTTTCGGCGTAAGGAGACACCGGCGGGGCAGCAACGTGCATGCCGTCCCGACCGGATTGGGGCGAAGCCCGTGGGATGACCTCTACTTCGGGGCAGTCGAAGTCGGCGTGGACTGCCCCTCCGGGACCGGCGCGATCGCCGAAGGTGTCGTCGCGGGAGAGACCGCGGCCGGGGCAGGAGGTGGGACAGCCGCCGCCTCAGCCAGCGCCTTCGCCTGCGCACCTTTCGGATCGCCCAGCATCACCGGCGCCTTGCCATCCTCGACCAGTGCCGCCCAGACCTTGGCACCGCGCGGCGCCCAGAGCACGTCGAGCGTGTTGCCCGCGCAGGCGTCGACCTTGCAGACGCGGTCGAGCCGGTAGGGCGTGCCGCCGACGTCGACGGTCTTCGTCGGGCCGGCCGTGCCGGCGCCCTGGAGGGAGATCGCCTTGACCCAGTCGGGCGCTCCCTTGGCCTTCACCAGACGCGCGAAGTTGCCCTTGTAGGGCTGCAGCGCCAGCACGTCGAAGATGTAGGTGTCGGGCTCGGCGGCCCGTGCGGCGGAGGACAGGGAGAGGACGAGCGCGAGCGCGGCGAATCGCATGGAGGTACTCTCGGGACACGTGACGTGACGTGGGAGTGTCGCCGGGCGCACGCCGGGCGGCAAGCGCGGCCGGGTCGCGCCGACATCATCGACGCTGGCCGCTGGCGCCCTTCTCCTTCGGGGGGAACCGCCCACCTATCCGGGCGAGCCGATTGGGACCCGGGACGAGGGCGCCTCGCGCACGGGCGAGGCGACCGGCTTGCGCGCGAGCGGCGATGCGGGCAAACCTCCATGCGACGCGCCGGAGACTCAGGAATGAACCGCCATCTGGTCCTCTTCGCAGCCGTCGGCGGCACGGCCCTGGGGTTCGCGATCTCCGCCGCCCGTGCCGACCAGGCCGCCGCCCCTCTGCCCGCCTTCACGTTCGTGCCGCCGCCCTCCGCACTCCTGCCGGCCGGCACGGCCTCGGCGGCCTTCACGGCACCGGTGGCGGAGCCGGAATCCATCTACCACGGGCTCTATATCGGCACGGAGCTCTTCGGCGTGGGCGGCCACGGCATCAAGGGCGGCTTCGGCGGCGACGTCTACGCGGGCTACGAGCGCCTGCTGCAGAACGGCGTCCTGGTCGGGATGCAGGGCTCGACCGGCTATGCCCCGGCGCTGCTGGCGCTTCCCGGACTGCACGGTTTCGATTTCGGCGAGGTCAGCGCCCAGGTGGCCTATCCGATGGGACGCCTGACGCCCTTCCTCACCGCGGGCCTCGTCGTCGCCAAGCCCGTGGTGGGCCGCGGGCTCGCCGCCACCACGACGGACAGCGTCAACGACCTGCTGAACGGCGGCGGCGACCTCGTCGCGGCGCCCCGCGTCGGGGCCGGCTTCGCCTATGCGCTGACCAACAATACGTCGGTGTCGCTCGGCGTCTCGGTCGGGCGCGGCCTCGGTGCCGGTTTCCCCTGACGGCCGCCCCGTCAGAAGTGGCTGAATGAGGCCCGCGCGAAGGTCCTCGGCGCGCCATCGCGGCCGCGGAACGTCGCCCCGCCCGCCCCGTCCGTGACGCGGCCGACGCTCGCGACCGGGACGCCCGCCGCCCGCGCCGCCGCCTCGAACCCCGCCGCCTCGGCCTCGGGGACGCTCGCCAGGATCTCGTAATCGTCGCCGCCCGTCACGGCGATGTCGAACGCCGCCGCGTCTTCCTCGGCACTGCGCCGCGCCGCGTCCGACAGCGGCACGGCGGCGAGGTCGACCTCCGCCGAGACGCCCGAGCCGCGCATCATCTTCGACAGGTCGCCGACGAAGCCGTCCGAGATGTCCATGGCGCCCGAGGCGTGGTGGCGCAGCGCGTCGCGCAGGGCGAGCCGGGGCCGCGGGTGCAGGTAGCGGTCGAGGAGGTGCGCTTCGTCGCCCGAGCCCGCGCGGCCCGAGAGCCGCAGCCGCAGCCCGAGCGCGGCGTCCCCGATCGTCCCGGACACGTAGAGGCGGTCGCCGGCCCGCGCCCCGATCCGCGGCACCATCCGGCCCCGCGGGACGGCGCCGAAGGCGGTGATCGACAGGGTGAGCGGCCCCCCGGCCTTGACGGTGTCGCCGCCGAGCAGCGGACAGCCGTGCAGCGCCGCCGCGGCGCCGAGGCCGCGCGCGAAGGCGTCGAGCCAGTCGGCGGTCCAGCCCTGCGGCAGCGCCAGCGCCAGCGTGAAGCCGAGCGGATCGGCGGCCTTGGCGGCGAGGTCGGACAGATTGACGCCGAGCGCCTTGACGGCGATGCTGTCCGGCGGATCCTCGGCGAAGAAGTGGCCGCCCGCCACGAGCGCGTCGGTCGTCACGACGAGGTCATGGCCCTCGGGCACCGTCAGGATCGCGGCGTCGTCGGCGAGGCCCAGCCCGCCGGGTCCCGCGATCGGGGCGAAGAAGCGGGCGATGAGCCCGTCCTCGTCGAGCGGGGCCGTCATGTTCGGCGCGTCCCCGCGGCGCGGCGGTCCGCCCCTCCCGAGTGAAGCGTCATCGGCATTCTGTCGTCCCCCTACCGCAATCTCGTCGCCGGCGTGGTCTTCACGCTGACGGTGTCGCTCTGCGCCGTGCTGGCCTATGTGGGCCAGGGCTGGAGCTTGGGCGACGCGCTCTACATGGTGGTGCTCACCATCTACACGGTCGGCTTCGACGAGGTCCGGGCCATCGACACGCCCGCGTTGCGTCTCATCACCATCGCCCTGATCGTCTCGGGCTGCACCGGGATGATCTTCCTGACCGGCAGCCTGATCCAACTCATCACGCTCAGCCAGTTCGAGCAGTTCTTCGGGGGTCGCCGCATGCAGAAGGACATAGACCGGCTCCAGGGGCACGTCATCATCTGCGGCTACGGCCGCATTGGCCAGAGCCTCGCGATGGACCTCCGCGCCGGCGGCAGCGCCTTCGTGGTGGTGGATCGCGGGGAGGATCGGCTCGAGGCGGCGCGGGCCGTCGGATGCTTGGCGCTGACCGGCGACGCCACCGACGAGGAGGTGCTGCGGCAAGCCGGGGTGCACCGGGCCCGGGCGCTGGCGACGGTGCTGCCCGACGATGCCGCAAACGTCTTCATCACGCTGAGCGCGCGGAGCCTCAACGCCGCCCTCACCATCATCGCGCGCGGCGAGGCGCCCTCCACGGAGCGCAAGCTGCTGCAGGCGGGCGCCGACCGCGTCGTGCTGCCGGCC
This sequence comes from Lichenihabitans sp., assembly GCA_965214345.1. Lineage (GTDB taxonomy): Bacteria > Pseudomonadota > Alphaproteobacteria > Rhizobiales > Beijerinckiaceae > Lichenihabitans. Next base: position 1,037,609 of record CBDCBJ010000007.1, read on the forward strand.
CATATCGGGGCCGAGCGGATCGCCGAGATCCTGCAGTTCCGCGGCATGGACGGCGTCACGCGCGCCGGCGCCCGGGACGTCGCCCAGTTCGGGCTCGACGTCGAGGTCGTGGCGGCGGCGGCGGGCAGCGCCGCCGACGGCGCGAGCGTGGGGGAGGTCGAGCGCCTCGCCGCCGGCGCGTTCCTGGTGGTGGCGATCGAGCGCCGCGGCGGCACGACCGTGTCGCGGCCATCCCCCGAGACGACGGTGGCGGCCGGCGACGGCGTCGCGGTGCTGGGCCGCTCCGGGCGCGCCGCCGCCATGCAGGCGATCTTCGCCCGGCCGGTGGCGTAGGCCCGGATGACCGGCAGGGCGAGCCGGTCGCCCGGACATCGCTCAGAGGTTCTCGACCTGGGTCACGCCCGCCAGCACGCGCAGCGCCTGGGCGACGTCGGGCGAGACGGCGTAGCGGTCGCGCAGCTTCACCTCGACCTCGCGCCGGCCGCCGTCCGACGGCACCAGGAACGACACCTCGCCGTCGCCCCGGCGCGTCAGTGCCGACGAGATCGCGCCGATCGGCCCGGCGTCGCGAAGGTGGATCCGCAGCCCCTTGCCGATGCGGCAGGCCGCGTCCTCCAGCGCCTCGGCCTTGATGATGCGGACACGGACCTCGTCGCCCTCGGCCGAGGCCTGCACGTCGAGCAGGACCGCCTTGCCCTTCTCGAAGAGGTCGCGGTGGCTGTTCAGCGTCTCCTGGAACATGATCGCCTCGTACTGGCCCGTCGGGTCCGACAGGTTGACGATGCCGATCTTGTTGCCGGATTTCGTGCGCCGCTCGTTGCGGTCGAGCACCGTGGCGGCGAGCCGCGCCCCGGAGGCGCCGGCCTTCACGGCGCGGGCGAAGTCGGCCCACCGCTCGACCTTCAACCGGTCGAGCACCCGGCCGTAATCGTCGAGCGGGTGGCCCGACAGGAAGAAGCCGATCGCGTCGAACTCGCGCTTCAAGCGCTGTGCCGCCGGCCAGGACCGCGTCCGGTCGAGGTGCAGCACCGGCGTCTCGTCGGCACCCCCGAAGAGCGCGCTCTGCCCCGCCTCGCGCTCGACGTGGATGCGGTTGGCCTCCGCCATCAGGGGCTCGATGCCGCCGAACACCACGGCGCGGTCGGGCTCGAGCCCGTCGAAGGCACCGGCGGCGGCGAGGCTCTCCAGCATCTTCTTGTTGACCTCGCGCGGGTTGATCCGGGCCGTGAAGTCGCCGAGCGACGCGAACGGCCGCTGGCCCCGCGCCCGCACGAGCGCCGCCACCTGGCCTTCGCCGGCCCCCTTCACGGCCGAGAGCGCGTAGCGGATCGACCGCGCCGCGGCATCGACGTCGAAGTCGACGCCCGACAGGTTCACCGACGGCGGCTCGACCGTGATCTTCAACCGCTGCGCCTCCCGACGGAATTCGGAGAGCTTGTCGGTGTTGGCCTTGTCGAGCGTCATCGAGGCGGCGAGGAACTCGACGGGAAAGTTCGCCTTGAGGTAGGCGGTCTGGTAGGAGATCAGCGCATAGGCGGCGGCGTGGCTCTTGTTGAAGCCGTAGTCGGCGAACTTGGCCAGGAGGTCGAAGATCTCGTCCGCCTTGGCCCGGGGGATGTCGCGTTCGACCGCGCCGTCGACGAAGCGGTCGCGCTGCGCGTCCATCTCGGCCTTGATCTTCTTGCCCATGGCGCGGCGCAGCATGTCGGCCTCGCCGAGCGAATAGCCCGAGAGGGTCTGGGCCGCCTGCATCACCTGCTCCTGGTAGATGATGACCCCGAAGGTCTCCTTCAGCACCGGCTCGAGCTTCGGGTGCGGGTACTCGGCCACCTCCTCGCCGAGCTTGCGGGCGCAATAGACCGGGATGTTGGCCATCGGGCCGGGACGGTAGAGGGCCACGAGGGCGATGATGTCCTCGAGCCGATCGGCCTTCATCTCGACGAGCGCCTTGCGCATGCCGGCGGACTCCACCTGGAACACGCCCACGGTCTCGCCGCGACCGAGCATCGCGTAGCTCGGCTTGTCGTCGAGCGGGATCGTAGCGATGTCGAGCACGATGCCGCGCTGGGCGATCAGCTTCAGGCAGGTGTCGATCACCGTCAGGGTCTTCAGGCCGAGGAAGTCGAACTTCACGAGGCCGGCCGGCTCCACCCACTTCATGTTGAACTGGGTGGCCGGCATGTCGGACTTCGGGTCCTTGTAGAGCGGCACGAGTTCGTGCAGCGGGCGGTCGCCGATGACGATGCCGGCCGCGTGCGTCGAGGCGTTGGAATAGAGCCCCTCCAGGCTGCGCGAGATGGCGAGGAGCTTCTCGACCTTCTCGTCCTCGGCGGCGGCCTCCTGCAGCCGCGGCTCGCCCTCGATGGCCTGGGCCAGCGTCACGGGATGGGCAGGGTTCTGCGGCACGAGCTTGGCGAGCCTGTCGACCTGGCCGAGCGGCATCTCCAGCACGCGGCCGACGTTGCGCAGCACGCCGCGCGCCAGGAACGAGCCGAACGTGACGATCTGGGCGACGCGGTCGAGCCCGTAGCGGTGGCGCACGTATTGAATGACCTCGTCCCGCCGCGTCTGGCAGAAGTCGATGTCGAAGTCGGGCATCGAGATGCGCTCGGGGTTGAGGAAGCGCTCGAAGAGCAGCCCGAACCGCATCGGGTCGAGGTCGGTCACCGTGAGCGCATAGGCGACGAGCGAGCCCGCGCCCGAGCCGCGGCCCGGCCCCACCGGGATGTCGTGGGCCTTCGCCCAGCGGATGAAGTCCGCCACGATGAGGAAATAGCCGGGGAACTTCATCGTCGCGATCACGTCGAGCTCGAAGGCGAGCCGGCCGTGGTAGTCCTCGTCGGCGAAACCGGGCGCCGGACCGTGGGCGGCGAGCCGGGCCGCGAGGCCCGCGGCGGCTTGCTCCCGCAGGGCCGTCTCGGCGTCGAGCACCGTCCCGTCCGGCGCCGTATAGTGGGGCAGGATGGGCTTGCGGGTGCGGGGCCGAAAGCTGCAGCGGCGGGCGATCTCGACCGAATTGGCGGTGGCCTCCGGCAGGTCGGCGAAGAGCGCCAGCATCTCGGCCCGGCTGCGGAAACGGTGCTCGGGCGAGAGCTGCCGGCGGTCCGGCGTGCCGAGCACCTGGCCCTCGGCGATGCAGATCAGGGCGTCGTGCGCCTCGTGGTCGGCGGTGTCGGCGAAGAACGGCTCGTTGGTGGCGACGAGCCGCAGCCCCTGGGCGTAGGCCAGGGCGACGAGTTCGGCTTCGAGGCGCCGCTCCTCGGGCAGGCCGTGGCGCTGCAGTTCGACGTAGACGTTCGCCGCCCCGAAGGCCGACACGAGCCCGCCGAGCCGCGCCGCCGCGGCGTCGGGCTTGCCGGCCGCCATCACGCGGTCGATCCCGCCGTCGGGCCCGCCCGTCAGCAGGATCAGCCCGTCGGTGCCGGCGCCGAGCCTGTCGAACGCGATGTGGGGCTCGTCGCCCGGGTCGGGGCGCGTATAGGCCTCGGAGGCCAGTCGCATGACGTTGGTGTACCCGGCCTCGGTCGCCGCCAGGATCACCACCGAGCCGCGGGCGTTGCGGGCGAGGTCACGGCCGAACAGCGCCCCGTCGCCGAAATCCACCGTGAGCTGGATGCCCGTGATGGGCTGCACGCCCTCCTTCGACAGCTTCTCGGAGAATTCGAGCGCGCCGAAGAGGTTGTTGGTGTCGGTGATGGCGAGGGCCGGCATGGCGTCCGCCACGGCGAGCTTCGTCAGCTTGGCGATGGTCAGCGCGCCCTCGCGCAGCGAGAAGGACGTGTGGACGTGGAGATGGACGAAGCCGGGTCCAGAGATATTCGTCACCGTGCGGCACCCTCCGTCGAGGCCGGGAGTCCTGCGCCCCGCGGGCCCGCGAGTCGAGGCACCGGCGCTCCCCTTCCACAGCGATGCCGTCACGGGCGCCGGAGGCGTTCACGGCCAGTGCGCCAGCATGGCGACGGAGCAGAGAAAGGCCGCCAGGGCCAGGAGTTCGACGGCATCGGCCGCCAGGCGTCGCAACATGGTCCGTCCCCCTCAGCTGAAGTGGGGGCACTTTCGTTCTTGTTTTGTTCTATCGCAAGCCCGATGCGTCCGGCGAGGGGGCAGATCGATGAGGATGGTGAACGACGTCCGGCGGCGGTACCGCCGGACGTCGCGGCGTGGCTCAGCGGCAGACGCGATGCGGCAGCGGCAGCAGGACCATGCGGCAGAGGGGGCGACGGATCATCGGGCGCGCCATGAAGCGGTTGGGCCGGCAACCCAGGAAGGGGCCGCGATGGAAGCCGGGTCCGCAACCGCCGGCGACCAGGGTCACGGCGGCGTCGGAGGCCGCCACGGGCGTCGTCGCGGCGGGGAACGCCTCGGCCGACAGCGGCAGGGCGGCGGTGAGGAGGGCGGCCGCAGCCGCGAGCCTGGTGATGTTGCGCATGTCTTCAGCCTTTCGATCCGTCGATCCGCACGGGGCACCGGCCCCTGCGGCCGGCCCGTGACTAGACGAGGAAAACTGCACCGTCCATGAATGATATCGCCCCCCGACTGCCCGCCTTCCGCCACTTTGGTTCGACGGATCGTCGCAGTCCTGCGTGATTCTGAGGCAACATGAGGTCGCCGCCATGGCCGAGCGCAGCCCGAAGGCTGGACTCGCCGCCTCGATTCGGGCAGGCAAACTGTCATGAATCCGTGCGTCTGCGTGTCAACGTCTCGACATATTCGCGCGATCGCAAGCGGCGGGAAGAAAGGTCGATCATGACGGTAGCCGAATGCGCGACGGGGTTCTCGGTCCTGATGACGGGCGCGCAGCTGTTCAGCACCGGAGTGGCGGCCTATCGATGCCGCAAGATCCCCGCGGCTTTCCCGGTTCCCGACGACGCTCCCGCGGTCACGCTCATGCGGCCCGTGCGCGGCATGGACAATTTCGAGGAGGAGACGCTCGGCTCGAGCTTCCATCTCGACTACCCTCGTTACGAACTCATCTTCTGCTGCGAGGAGGCCGACGACCCGGTCCTACCGCTGATCCGCCGGCTGATCGCCGCGAACCCGCAGGTGACGAGCCGGATCCTCGTCGGGCGCGACGACATCAGCGCCAATCCCAAGCTCAACAATTGCGTCAAGGGCTGGCACGGCGCCGCCCATGACTGGATCGTCATGGCGGATTCCAACGTCCTGATGCCGCGGGACTACATCCAGCGCCTGCTCAAGCGCTACCGTCCCGACACGGGCCTCGTCTGCTCGACGCCGATCGGCTCCCGCCCGCAGAGCTTCTGGGCCGAAGTCGAGTGCGGCTTCCTCAACACCCTCCAGGCGCGCTGGCAATACGCCGCCGAGGCGATCGGCTTCGGCTTCGCGCAGGGCAAGTCCATGCTCTGGCACAAGCCGGTGCTCGAGGAGCACGGCTCGATCGAGGCGTTGGGGGCCGAGATCGCCGAGGATGCGGCGGCCACCAAGCTCGTGCGGCGCCAGGGCCTGAAGGTCGGCCTCGCCGACAATCCCTTCGAGCAACCGCTCGGCCGTCGCAGCTTCGCGGACGTCTGGGCCCGGCAGCTGCGCTGGGCGCGGCTCCGGCGCGTGACCTTCCTGCCGTTCTTCCTGCTCGAGGTGTTCACCGGTTGCGTGTTCCCCTCGCTGGCGGCGGCCTATGCGGCCTCCGTCAACGACATCGACCCCGCGCTGGTGGGCGTGTCGGTCGCGGCCCTTTGGATGGCGTCCGAGGCGGTGCTGGCCTGGTCGGCCGGCTGGCGCATGACTCTGGCGTCGCCCTTCATCTGGCTCCTGCGCGACTGCATGCTCCCGTTCCTCTTCACCACGGCGCTGCTCACCGACGATTTCGTCTGGCGAGGTAACGCCATGACGGTGAAGGAGGAGGAGGCCGAGGTCGGCTGACGCGACCGCGCGGGCTCCCCTCTCCCCTGTGGAGAGGGGCCGGGGGTGAGGGTGAAGCGCTGCGGGTCGGTGAAACCGCCGGCGGCGACACGCCCCGTGGCCTCCTGAACCACCCCTCACCCCGTACCCCGCTCCACGAGGGAGAGGGGAGGCGGCCGGCGTCGCGGCAGACTTGGGACGGCCGGGGCCTGGGTTACTCGGCGGCGTCGGGCTCCCCTCTCCCTTGTGGAGAGGGGCCGGGGGTGAGGGTGAAGCGCCGCGGGTCGGTGAAACCGTAGGCGGCGACACGCCCCGTGGCCTCCTGAACCGCCCCTCACCCCGTATCCCTCTCCACGAGGGAGAGGGGAGGCGGCCGGTGTCGCGGCATCCCTGGGACGTCCGGGGCCGCTCTACTCGGCGGCGTCGGCCTGGCGCAATGTCGTTCGCCCCTGCCGCCCGGCCTTGAGGAGCTCCGCCACCAGGAACGCCACCTCGATCGATTGCTCGGCGTTGAGCCGCGGATCGCAGTAGGTGTGGTAGCGGTCGTGCAGGTCGGTGTCGGTGATGGCCCGGGCGCCGCCCGTGCATTCCGTCACGTTCTTGCCCGTCATCTCGAGGTGGATGCCGCCGGGATGGGTGCCCTCGGCCTGGTGCACGGCGAAGAACGTGCGGATCTCGCCCATGATCCGGTCGAAGGGCCGCGTCTTGTACCCGCTCGACGCCTTGACGGTGTTGCCGTGCATCGGGTCGCAGGACCACACGACCGTGCGGCCCTCGCGCTCGACCGCTCGGATCAGGCCCGGCAGGTGGTCGCCGACCTTGTCGGCGCCGAACCGGCAGATCAGCGTCAGCCGCCCGGCCTCATCCGCCGGGTTCAAGACGTCGATGAGCCTCGAGAGGCCATCGGCGGTCAGCGACGGACCGCATTTCAGGCCGATCGGGTTCTTGACGCCGCGGAAGAATTCGACATGCGCGCCGTCCGGCTGGCGGGTGCGGTCGCCGATCCAGATCATGTGGCCCGAGGTGGCGTAGGGTTCGCCGCTCGTCGAATCGACGCGCGCCATGGCCTGCTCGTAGCCGAGCAGCAGCGCCTCGTGCGAGGTGTAGAAATCGGTCTGGCGCAGCTCGGGGTGGTGCTCGGCGTCGAGGCCGATGGCGCGCATGAACTCGAGCGACTCGGTCAGCCGGTCCGCCACGGCGGCATAGCGCGACGATTGCGGGCTGTCGGCCACGAAGCCGAGCATCCAGCGGTGGGCGTTCTCGAGGTTGGCGTAGCCGCCGCCCGCGAAGGCGCGGAGCAGGTTCAGCGTCGCGGCCGACTGGCGATAGGCGTCGAGCTGGCGCTGCGGATCCGGCATGCGGGCCGCCGCCTCGAACGCGATGCCGTTGACGATGTCGCCGCGATAGCTCGGCAGCTCGACGCCGCCGATCGTCTCGGTCGGGGCCGAGCGGGGCTTGGCGAACTGGCCCGCGATGCGACCGACCTTCACCACCGGCACGGCGCCCGCGAAGGTCATCACCAGCGCCATCTGCAGGAAGACGCGGAACGAGTCGCGGATCGTGTCGGCGGCGTGTTCGGCGAAGGCCTCGGCGCAGTCGCCGCCCTGCAGCAGGAAGGCCTCGCCCCGGGCCACCTGGCCGAGCGAGCGCTTCAGCTTGCGCGCCTCGCCGGCGAAGACGAGCGGCGGGAACCCGGCGAGCTGGCGCTCGACGGCCTCGAGCGCCGCGCCGTCGGGATAGACCGGCGATTGCTCGACCGGCTTCGACCGCCAGCTCGACGGCGACCAGTTCGCGCGGGCCCCGCCCGCGAGCGGCTTGCGATCCTCGACCATGACATCGTCCCCGCGGCACCGGATGGCGGCGCCGACGGCCTTTCGTTCGCATCGGAGGGGGCGCTTATACACCAGCGCCGCGGCGGGTCCACACGGCCGGGCCGGCGCCGGCCGCACGTTCCCCGTCGATCTCCCTCGGGCCGCCGCGAGCGCGACATGGATGCGACAGGCGGCCCGAAATCGACGGCGGTGACCGCCTCGCTTCGCCTGACAACATGTTTCCGCCGCCTTGAGCATCGCATGGGGGACCGTCCTCGGGCATCGCCCGTCCGCCGGCCGTCTCGGCCGCGCCTGTCCCCATCCCCATCCCCCTTAGGCCGATGCCCGCCGCCGCCTCGTCGATCACCGCCCTCCTGTCCTCCGTGCTGCTGCTCATCGCCGGGAACGGCCTGATCAACACGCTGGTGCCGCTGCGCGGCAAGCTGGAGGGCTTTCCGGACCTGGCCCTCGGCCTGCTCGGCTCGGCCTATTTCGCCGGGATGCTGGCGGGCACGCTGGCGGCGCCCGGCATCATCGCCCGGGCGGGCTACATCCGGGCCTTCGCGGCCTTCGTGGCGGGCGCCGTGGTGCTCACGCTCGTCTATCCGTTCGCGGTCGCGCCCGCCGCCTGGGTGGGGCTGCGCTACGGCATCGGATTCCTCTTCTCGGGCTTCTACGCCGTCATCGAGGCCTGGCTCAGCGACAAGTCGAACAACGCCACCCGCGGCCGCGTCTACGCCGTCTACCAGATCGTCAGCTATGCCGGGACGGCGACCGGCCAGGAGATCCTGGCCGTCGTCGATCCGCGGTCCCCGGCGCTGTTCTCGATCACGGCGGGGCTCTTCGCCCTCGCCATGCTGCCCATGGCGTTCACCCAGGCCGAGCCGCCGCCGAAGCCCCGCACCGTCAGCCTGCGGCTGCCCTGGCTGCACAGGACCGCGCCCGTCGCCACCGTGTCGTCCTTCGCGATCGGCTGCGCCAACGGCTCCTTCTGGGCCCTGGCGCCCGTCTACGGGCTCGGCCTCGGCTTCGCCCCGAGCCAGGTGGCGGGCTTCGTCACGTCCGTCATCATGGGCACCGCCCTGGCGCTCTATCCCGTGGGCCGGCTGTCGGACCGCGCCGACCGCCGCCTCGTGCTGATCGGCTTCTCGGCGGTCGGAGCCCTCGCCGAGGTGGCGCTGGCGCTGGGGTCGGCCCTGTCCTACGGCGTCGTGTGCGGCCTCGGTTTCGCTGTCGGCGCCACCACGATGGTGCTCTACACGCTGGCGGTCTCGCACGCGAACGACCGCGCCGGGCCGGACCACGCCGTCTCGGTGTCGTCGGGCATCCTGTTCCTCTATTGCGTCGGCGCCATCCTGGCACCGGTCGCGGCCTCGACCCTGATGGCGCGTTTCGGCGGATCGGCGCTGTTCGTCCAGAATGCCGCCACCCACGCGGCGCTCGCGGGCTTCGCGCTCTGGCGCATCGGCGTGCGCGGTGCCGGCCCCACCCTCAAGCGCGAACCATCGCTCCGCGAGGGTCAGCCCGGCCGCGGATGAGGCGTCGGAGACGCGTCTGCGCTACACTCCAGCCGTCGGGCCGCGGCGGAGCTCCGTCGCCGCCCCCACCCGCTCCACCTTGGGAGACGCCCATGCATTCCCGGACTTGGACCTTCTTCGAGGGATCCTGGCACGAGGGCAACGTGCCCATCATGGGGGTGCGGACGCATGGCGCCTGGATGGCCTCGTCGGTGTTCGACGGCGCCCGCGCCTTCGAGGGCGTGACGCCCGACCTCGACCTCCATTGCGCACGCATCAATGCCTCGGCGGAGGCCTTCGGGCTCGAGCCGGTCGTGGCGCCCGGGCGCTGGGCGGAACTGGCCCGCGAGGGCGTGAAGACCTTCGGGCCGGCGCCCGAGCTCTACATCCGACCCCTGTACTGGGCCGAGGGTGGCTATGGCGGCGGCGTGCTGTTCGACCCCGCCACGACGCGCTGGTGCCTGTCGATCTACGAGGCGCCGATGCCCAAGCCCGCCGGCCTGTCGATGACGCTCTCGCCCTTCCGCCGCCCGACGCCCGAGACGGCGCTGCTCGACGCCAAGGCGGGCTGCCTCTACCCCAACGGCGCGCGCGCCCTGGCGGAGGCGAAGCGGCGCGGCTTCGACAATTGCGTCCTGCGGGACGCGCTCGGCCACGTGGCCGAACTCGCCAACGCCAACATCTTCATGGCCAAGGACGGCATCGTGTACACGCCGGCCCCGAACGGCACGTTCCTCGCCGGCATCACCCGGGCCCGGGTGATCGGGCTGCTGCGCGGCGCCGGCGTGAGGGTCGTCGGGGAGGCGATGGACTACGCCCGTTTCGCCGAGGCCGACGAGGTCTTCTCGTCCGGCAACTTCGCCAAGGTGGTGCCGATCACCCGCGTCGACGACCGCTCGCTGCAGCCCGGCCCCATCGCGGCGAAGGCGCGGGCGCTCTACTGGGAGTTCGCCCACGGCTGACCGGCCGGTCGATGGATCGGCGCTCCGCCGTCAGGGGCGGTCAATGAAGCCGCGGATCCAGCCGGCGACGCGCGGCGCGTCGCTCGGGGCCTCGAGGCTCGCCAGCATGCGGTCGGCCGCGGCCGGATCGGGAAGCCGCGACCGCCTGAGCTCGACCAGCGCCTCCGCCATCGCGCGCTCGAACTCGGGATGGAACTGGAACGACACCGCCGCGCCGCCGGCGTAGCGGAGCGCCGCGAACGGCGTGAAGGCGCTGGCGGCCAGCACGGACGCGCCGGCGGGCGGCGCCACCACCTGGTCCTGGTGCGAGGCCGCGACGGCGAGCGTCGGCTCCCGGTCCATCCAGGGTTCGGACCCGGTCACGTCGTAGCGGTGCAGGCCCAGCCCCCAGCCCTTGTGGCTCTTCTCGACCCGGCCGCCGAGCGCCTCCGCCATGACCTGGTGGCCGAAGCACAGGCCGACCAGCTTGGCGCGGCCGTGGACGGAGCGGATGAAATCCTTCAGCGGCGCGATCCAGGGCAGGTCGTCGTAGACGCCGGCCGACGAGCCCGTGATGACGTAGGCGTCCTGGTCGTCGGGCCGGGCCGGCAGTTCGCCGGTGTGGACGGCGTAAGTCCGGTAGGCATAGTTGTCCCCCAGCATCCGCCGCACCATGGCGTCGTAGGGGCCGAAGCGTCGGCCGAGGTCGGTCGGCGGGGTGCCGGTCTCGAGGATGCCGATGGAGGTCACGATCGCTGGATCATCCGTGTCGGGGCAGGCGCGGCGACCCACCTTTCCCCATTCTCCATCGCCGTGAGAATGTCGTGCGGCAGGACGTCGAAATCGTCGGTCATCGCGATCTTGCCGCGCAGTGCGTCCGGCTCACGGCGGGGCCGCATCGCGGCCGACGGCGGGTGGATCTCTCCGAGAACCTCGCCGCGTGACGTGAGGAGGCACGATATGCGGCGACGCGTCTGCCGCAGGAGACCCGCCAGGGACTCGCGCAGGCCGATCTGTCGGGCCGCCGCCTCACTGTCCCTGTCCGACCTCGCCATTCTCGCCCCCTGCGCAGGCCTGATGTGTGAGCAGGGCGGCGGCGACCGTCAAGCTCTGCGGGGAGCCGCCCTGGTCGGGTCGCTTCGGATCGGCGGATGATGCGACGCCCAGCGGGGTCGCCCCGTCGCCGTGACGGTGGACATCGACCGTGTCAGGATGGAGCGACCTGACGTCGAGCCCGTCATGCCGTCTCATGGCTGCGGCCCGACCTGAGTCACCCTGATGGATGGCCAATCGGAGCAAGAAGGAACATGCGGGATACGCCTTATGCAAAAGAGATCAGGAAAGCTTCGGATGCGAGCGGGCAAACCATCGAGCGTCTTTATGTCAAGCATCATGGGCGTGACGAGATCAGATTCTCTTGGTGGAGAGACGGCAAGATGGTGATCAGACCGCTGGATCTGCCTGAGAGCGAACTCCTGCCTTTGATGAGGGCCGCGATCGCCGAGGGGGTTTTCTCCAGGCTATTCCTTCAAGGTCTCGATCAGACCCTGCAGGACCATCTCCGTGCGCAGGACGCCGAAGCACTTTGCGAGAGCGGGACGCCGTTCAGTGCATCCGATGCCGTGAGGATCCAGATGACCGCGGACGAGATGCTGGCCCTGGGTGACGCGGTCGTGGCCCTTCCGCTGCTGGATTGTCGGACACCCGACGCCATCATCGACGATCTCGGCTCACCGTGATCGTCCTGGACAGTTCCGCTCTGATCGCCATCCTGGAGCGGGAGGCCGACGCGGCCCGGTTCGCCGCCTCCATCGCGGCTGCGGCGCGGATCTTCATGTCGGCGGTAAACGTGCACGAGACCGGCGTGGTGCTCCGTGTCCGACGAGGTCCGGAAGGCGTCGAGCGGATGTGGCAATTCCTCGACGGCAACGGCGTGCAGATCGTGCCGTTCGACGTCGAGCAAGCCCGGGCGGCGCTGCGCGGCTTCGATCGCTACGGCAAAGGCTTGAATGCCAGAGCACGGCTCAATCTCGCGGATTGCGCGTCCTACGCCCTGGCGAAGACATCGGGCTTGCCCCTCCTCTTCAAGGGCGATGACTTCCCCGCCACCGATGTCGCCTTCTGCCTCTGACGCCGGTTGCCGCGTGGTGTACCCCGCCCCGTAGCGTACGGCCGCCGGCTCCGCGTCACGGCCCGAAGATCACCTTCTCGGTGTAGCTGAGGTCGCCGAGCCGCGGCGGGTGCGGGCCCTTGACGTATTTGCGGGCGCGCCTCAAGCGCCGCAGCACAGGCGGGCCGCCCGGCTCCGGCTCGCCGTCCATCACCAGGCCGAGGGCGCCGTGCCGCAGCAGCGCGCGGCCGATCGGACCGGCGCATCGCGACACGTCGGCGAGGTCGCGGGCGTAGATGAGCTGCATCAGCGGCAGCGGCATCCGGCCGGAGCGGATCCGGAACGGCAGGAACACGAAGGGATGGAGCCCGCCCCGGCTCTCGACGACGAGGCTCGTGCAGCCATAGCGGGCGTGGTCGTCGAGGAGCTGGCCCTCCGGCAGGTCGCGCCAGGCGCGCGGGTCCGTCACCGCCCGGCCAGTTGCGCCGGAGCGCGCCAGGGCCGGCGCCACCAGCACCTGCCCCTCGGCATAGACGCGGAAACCCTGCGCCGCGATGGTGGCCCAGGTGTGGGGCGCCGGCGAGATGTTGGTGAAGGTGACGTCCCGGCGTTTCAGCGCCCGGGCGATGAGCATCGCCGCCTGCATGCGGTAGGCGGGGTCGACGGTCCAGCTCGACAGGTTGCAGCGGATGGCGCGTCCGCCGCCGACGTCGACGGTCCCGAACAGGGTGAGGGCGACCCCGCACGGCCCGGCGCCGGCGTCGAGCAGGAAACCGTAGCGCGGGCAGCCTTCGACCGGCGGCCGCTCTCCCATGCGGGCGAGGCCCCGCTCCCAATAGGCCCGCGGCCGGGCCGGGAAGCCCCGGACCAGGAGGTCGGTCACGCCCGACAGGTCCGCCTCGGTGATCTCGCGCCGCCGCACGCGGGGTTCCGCCTCGTTCACCATGGGAACCCGTTCAGGTTGTCACGCGAAGCCGGCATGATAGCGTCTCCCCGGTCTTACGAGGGTCATTATCCGATGGACATGCGGTCGGTCATCATCGCGGCGATCGAGGCCGTGGCGTCCGAACAGGGCAAGGTGCTGGAGCCCCTGACGGACGACCTCGTGCTGCTCGAGTCGGGCCTCGATTCCCTGTGCTTCGCCATCCTGGTCACGCGGCTCGAGGACGAGGTCGGCTTCGACCCCTTCACCCTGTCGGACGACGTCTACTTCCCCGTCACGCTCGGCGACTTCATCCGGTTCTACGACGATGCAGCACGCAGCCAAGCCGCTTCGACGCTGGCTGCTTGAGGCCCCGCCTCGACCGGGGCGGGCGCTCCACGCGCCCGGCCGGACCTTCCTCCTCGACGACCTCCGCGGCTCGACCACGCTGCCCCAGATGCGCGGCGCCCTCGCGGGGCGGTCCGTGCTGGTCAGGACCGAGACGCAGCTCGCCGCCGCCCTGGCGCTGATCGAGCTCGACGGCCTCGCCGGCCGGATCGTGCTGGCGCCCCCCGACCTCAAGCCCTCGGACCTGCCGGCCGTGATGGCGGGGGCCGCCGTCGATGCCGTGCTGGCCGACGGCGACGGTCCGGACCTCGGCGGCGACAGGCTCCTCGCGGTCCCGGGCCCGCCGGCGCCGCTGGGCCCAGAGGCGGCGGAGCGCGACACCGAATGGGTGCTGCTGACCTCCGGCACCACCGGCACGCCCAAGATGGTGGTCCACAGCCGCGCCGGTCTCATCGGCGCTCTCGACCCGTCGGCGTCGGCCCCCGTCTGGGGCACGTTCTACGACATCCGCCGTTACGGCGGCCTGCAGATCCTATTGCGCGCCCTGATCGGCGGCGGATCGCTCGTGCTGTCCCAGGCGGGCGAGGCGCCGGCCGACCACCTGGCCCGCTTGGCCAGGGCCGACGTCACCCACCTCTCCGGCACGCCGTCGCACTGGCGCCGGGCCCTGATGACGCCCGAGGCCGCGCTCATCGCGCCCCGCACCGTGCGGCTGTCGGGCGAGATCGCCGACCAGGCGATCCTCGACTCGCTGAAACGCGCCTATCCGGCGGCGGCCGTGGGGCACGCCTATGCGTCGACCGAGGCCGGCGTGGGCTTCGAGGTGACGGACGGGTTCGAGGGGTTCCCGGCCGCCTACCTCGACCCCGGCCGTGCGGTCGCCATGAAAGTCGAGGACGGGTCGCTCCGCATCCGCTCGACGCGCACGGCGAGCCGCTACATCGGCGGCGCGGCGGCGCTGACCGATGCCGACGGCTACGTCGACACCGACGACCTCGTCGAGCGGCGCGGCGATCGGATGCACTTCGTCGGCCGCCGCAGCGGGATCATCAACGTCGGCGGGTTGAAGGTCCACCCCGAGGAGGTCGAGGCCGTGATCAACCGCCACGCCGGCGTCCGCATGTCGCTCGTCAAGGCCCGCGCCAACCCGATCACCGGGGCGATCGTCGTCGCCGACGTCGTGCCCGAGGCGCCGTTCGCGCCCGACGAGGCGGGCGGGCGGCAGTCGCGCCTCAAGGCCGAGATCCTGGAGATGTGCCGCGCCACCCTGCCGGCCCACAAGGTGCCGGTGCTGCTGCGCTTCACGGAAGGGCTCGCCACGACGCCCGCCGGCAAGCTGGCCCGCCACCATGCGTAACGTGCTCGTCACGGGGGGCAGCCGCGGGCTCGGGCTCGGCATCGTGCGCGACCTCGCGGGCAGCGGACACCGCGTGTTCGCGGTCGCCCGCCGCCCGAGCGAGGCGCTGACCGAAGCCACGGAGGCGGCGGCCCGCGACGGGCGGGGCGAGATCCACTTCGTGCCGCTCGACCTCGGCGAGATCGACGCCATCCCGGGCCTCGTGCAGGGGCTGCGGCAGCGGCACGGACCCCTCTATGGGCTCGTCAACAACGCCGGCATCGGCACCGAGGGCATGCTGGCGACGATGCACAATTCGCAGATCGAGGCGCTGATCCGCCTCAACACGCTCTCGCCCATCGTGCTCAGCAAGTATGCCGTGCGGGGCATGATGGCGGAGGGCGAGGGACGGGTCGTCAACATGGCGTCGATCATCGGCGCGACGGGCTACGACGGCCTCTCGGTCTACGGCGCCACCAAGGCGTCGCTGGTGGGGTTCACCAAGTCGTTGGCGCGCGAGGTCGGCCGCGTCGGCATCACGGTTAATGCCGTGGCGCCCGGCTTCGTCGAGACGGAGCTCACGGCCGGCCTGGACGCGACGCATCGCGAGCGGATCGCCAGGCGCAGCGCGCTCCGCCGCCTCGCCGAGGTGGACGACGTCGCCAAGGCGGTCGGCTTCCTGATGAGCGACGCGGCCCGCAACATCACGGGAACGGTGCTGACGGTGGATGCCGGGAATACGGCGTAGGGCTGGCGCTGGCGAGGTCCTGTCCCTGTCGTCGCTCAGCCGCGCCACGATGCGTCTGACGGTGAACCGATCTGACCTGCGTCAGATATCTTTAAGGGCGAACCGCTCGACTCCGCTCATTCCCGCCTTCGCGGGAAGGAGCGGATAAGCGGTATGGCGAGCCGGTCACCCGAAATCTCAGAACCCGAGCGCGCCCCGCACGTCGGACGGCCAGTCGGCCGGGTCGGTGCCGTGCGTGGCGAACATCGCCACCGCCAGACGGTCCATGCCGAAGGCCACGCAGCCCGTGTGGGCGACGCCGCCCTCCGAGTCTCGCAGGCCCCAGACCTCGCCGAAATGCTCCTTGTGATTGTTGAAACTCATGCAGGCGGTGGGCTTCTCGGCCGAGCGCACCGGCACAAGCAACTCGAACTTCAGCGCGTCGCGCTTCTGCATCACCGCCATCATGACGCCGATCTTGCCGAAGAAGGGGTCGTTCGCCTGGTCGACCTGGTAGGACAGGCCGAGCCGGTCGGCCATGGCCTTCGCCCGCTCGATCCAGCGCTCGCGGAAGGCTGCGACCTCGGCCGGCGAGCCGATGCAGACGTATTCCCGCATCCGGAACGACTGGAACCGGTCGGCCTGGTGGGACGGCTCGCGGCGGAAGCAGTCGCTGGCGACGTCGAAGCGGAGGCCGCCCGCCGGCAGCGGGCCGCGCCGCGCCGCGATCGGGTAGACCGGGTAGCAGGCCGCCGGGGTGAGGACGAGGTCGCTCGCCGCGAGCGATTCCGTCCAGTCGCCGCCGGCCTCGAACGTGTCGACGGCGGCGCGGATGTCGTCGTCGGTGCCGCTCAGCGCGCACAGGCAGCCGAGCAGGTTCGGGAAGCTCTTGAGGTAGCCCGACCGCTCCAGCGTGCGCCGGCTCATGACGGGCGGGAAGCGCAGCACCTCGGTGCCCTCGTCCCGCGACGCCGTGATGAAGGCCGCGAGGCGCTCCACGACATCCTCGTAGACGCCCTTGCGGCCGTAGACGCCCGGCACGCCGGTCGGGTGGAACAGGGCGTCCATGAGGGTGGTCAGGCGGTCTTCGGCCTCGTGGAAGGTCTCGTCGGTCCGGAACGGCGCGTTCATGCCGGTGTGCTCCGCAGGCGGGAAAGGCAGGTCTGGGCCGTCAATCCACGAGCCCGGTCGGGACGGCGCTCATCAGCGCCGGCAGGGCGAGGCTCGCGAGGATCCGGTCGTTGTTGATCATCAGCGGGGACGACAGCACGTCGCGGAGCTGGCGGCCGATGCTGCTCTCGCCGTCGTTGCGATAGCCCGACAGGCCGCAGGCCCGGAGCGCGCTCATCACGGCGGTCACGGCCGTCTCGGACGCCTCCACCTTGAGGAGGTTCATGGCGACGTTGAAGTCGAGCGACGCGAACTGCGCCTCGTCGGCGAGCGCCGCCTCGTAGCGCGCCGCGCCGTCCCGCACCATCAGGCGCAGGCCCCGCAGGGCCGATTGGGCGCGAGTGTAGTGGACGGCGCCGGGCGGCATCTGACCCTTGGCGCGGCGGGCCGCCGCGCGGATGAAGGACTGGGCGCGCTCGACGGCCGCCGCCGCGATGCCGCTCCACACCGCTCCCCAGAGCACGTGGGCCACGGGCGTCATGGTGCGGCTGTGGATCACGTCGTAGCCGACCGGCAGGACCTGCTCGGCCGTGCCCCGCGCGTGGAGCTTGAAGCCGCGGCTGCAGGTGCCCCGCATGCCGAGCGTGTCCCAGGCCTGGCCGGGGTCGAGGCGATAATGGTCGCGCAGCAGCACGACCAGCACCTGGTCGGAGCCGACGGCCTCGGCCGAGCGGCGCGCCGTCGTCACGATGGCGTCGGCCTGGGCCCCGTAGGAGATCACGGTCGAATCGCGGTCGAGCGCGATCGAGCCGTCGTCCAGCGCCTCGACGGCGGCGGCGCTGTTGCGCACGTTGCCGCCGTTCAGCCCCTCGGTGGTGGAGGAGGCGAGCAGCCATTGGTGCTCGGCGATGCGGCGGAGCACCTCCTCGTGGAAGGCCGACCCCATCCCGTGGCGGGCCACGCAGGCCACCTTGATCTGGTGCATGGCGAAGATGAGCGCGGTCGACGAGCAGCTTCGCCCGAGCCTGAAACACACGTCCGCCACTTCGGCGATCGTGGCGCCGTCGCCACCGAGCGAGCGCCGCACAGCCATGCCCATCAGGCGCTGGCTCCTGCACGCCGCCAGGGCTTCGGACGGGAAGCGACCGTCGCGGTCCACCGATACCGCGTGCTCGCCGGCGACCGCCGCCACGGCCTCCGCGCGGATCGACGGCGTCTGCGGATCGGCGACGCCGGGCCCGAAGGCGGCAGGCATCACCATGGACGCGTCATCGCTCCGCAGATCGAGCATCGTCATCGCCCCACCGATCACCGCAGACAGTCTTCTCACATACACTGAATGCGACAGCACTAAATTCGCCGTATCGACTGACGCCGAAGGGTGCAAGATGCGTCGATATGGTTAACACCGTGCCTCCGCGCATCCATCGATCCGCGCCGTTTCTTGAGCGGCTGCTCAACCACATCGAACGTATAGCGATGAGTTGATTCAAGTTGCATTGACATGCTGCTCAACAGAGGGCCATCCTACAGTCTGTTGTGGGCGAAGGCAGTCGATATGTCCCAAGCGAAAGAGGATTGCGCGATGCTCGACCGGGTTCAGTCTGCCGCGGCGGCGCGGATCGGTGCCGTGGTGTCCGAGGTGCTCGCCAAGCACCGCGTCCCGGGCCCGACGGACGTGGACGCCGACCTCGGGCGTCTCGGCATGACGTCGATCGACATGGTCGAACTCATGCTCGGCGTCGAGGCCGAATACGACGTCTCCATCCCGGCGGCCGAGATCACGCTGAAGAACTTCCGGTCGATCTCGTCGATCGCGGCCCTCGTGTCGCGGCTCACGCCGGGCGCCTGATCGACGCGGGCCCGCGCGACGGGATCCGATGCGTCGCCGGCGCAATGCCATCGCTCGCCTGTCTGCCTGACGACAGGATCGAGGCGAAGCTGCCCGGACGACAGACCGAGATCAATCCGTCATCACCAGTGCCCAGTAGGTCTTGTCGCGCGTGCCGTGGGCGGTCGCCGCCGCGATGCCGATGCGGCGGATCGGCTTGAACAGCAGGTTCGCATCGTGGCCCGGCGAACGCTGCCAGCCGACGAGGGCGCGCTCGAAACTCGGGTAGCCGGCCGAGACGTTCTCGGCCTCCGCGCCGCGGCGGATCCCCTCGGCGGCGATCCTCGCCGAAAGCTCCCCGGCCAGCGTGTGGCTCAGCGTGTCGGCCTGCGCCATGGCGTCGGCCTGGCGTCGCGCGACGCGGTTCAGGGCGGGGTCGATCTCGACGCCGCCGAGGCCATGCGCCTCGCGGTAGCGCGCGATCGCCCCCCGTGCCGCGTCGACGTCGACCGGCACGGAGGCGTCGCCGACGGTCGCCGGCCTATCGCCCATCGTCGGCAGGGCCGAGCAGCCCGCGAGCGCCAGCAGGGCGACCGCCGCCAGGCCGCCGCGACCGATGCTCCTCAGCGGTCCGTCTCCGTCACTTCAGGAAGACGTAGATGTCCACCTCGAGCGAATTGTCGTCCGAAGTCTTGGTGCGGTTCAGGTATTCCTCGGCGAACATGTTCTTCGCCTCGAGACCCTTCTCGTCGAGATAGGCCGTGATGGCCTCGTAGGTCGAATCGATGTCGTCGTAGGCGCTGCGGTGCTGGAACTTCATCGCCTTTCCGCCCGGCGACTGGCTGAAGGACAGGTCGGCCGCCATGTCGGCCGGCTTCTGGCCGGGGTCGGCCGCCACCGGCACCATGGCGGTGAACTTGAAACCCGCGTCGTCGGTCTCGGTGAAGACCGCCATCGGGCGCCCGGTGGGCTGGATCTTGGCCTTGGCCAGGGCCTCGTTGAGCTTGGTGAACCCATCGTTGAGCGTCTTGAAGCCGTCGTCCCACGTCGATTGGCCGCTGAACTGCAGGACCGGATGCGGCTGCAGCGTCATGGTCTGGCTGATGGACGTGTCGGGCGGCGCGCCGGGGTTGGCGGCATCCGGAGCCGCCGCCGCGGGAGCACCCGCCGCGGGAGCACCCGCCGCGGGGGCACCCGCCGCGGGGGCACCCGCCGCGGGAGGCGTCGCCGGTGCCGGCGCGGGGGGCGTCGCGGGAGCGGGCGTGGCGGCCTGCGGCACGGGTGCCGGCACCGGGGTGGCGGGCGCCGTCGGGGTCGTGGTGGTCTGGGCGTCGGCCGGGGCGGCCGCGAAGGGCGCGGCGGCGAGCCCGCCCGCCATGGCCGCCGCGAGGGCCAGCCGGCGAAGGTAACCGTTGAGAGCCATTCTGCTTGTTTCCCGAGGAGGACCGCGGCGATGCGCTTCGGCGCACCTTATCCGACAAGCCCACGACGTTTCAAAGAGGGTCGACCGGGCTTCAGCCGCCGAGGCCGCCCTTGTGGCGGATGAAGGCGATCACGGTGTCGACGCCGTCGCCGGTCTTCATGTTGGAGAAGACGAAGGGTTTGTCGCGCCGCATGCGCTTCGTGTCGTGCTCCATCACGTCGAGCGAGGCGCCGACATGGGGGGCGAGATCGGTCTTGTTGATCACGAGGAGATCCGAGCGCGTGATGCCGGGGCCGCCCTTCCGGGGGATCTTGTCGCCGCCCGACACGTCGATGACGTAGAGGGTGAGGTCGGCGAGCTCGGGCGAGAAGGTGGCGGCGAGGTTGTCGCCCCCCGATTCGATAAGGATCAGGTCGAGCGCCGGAAAGCGCCGGTTGAGGTCGTCGACCGCGGCGAGGTTGATCGAGGCATCCTCGCGGATGGCGGTGTGGGGGCAGCCGCCCGTCTCGACGCCGACGATGCGGTCGAGCGGCAGCGCCTCGGCCCGCGCCAGGATCTCGGCATCCTCCTTGGTGTAGATGTCGTTGGTGATGGCGGCGATCTCGTGCGTGCCGCGCAGGCGGCGGCAGAGCTGCTCCATCAGCGCCGTTTTGCCGGAGCCCACCGGACCGCCGATCCCGACCCTGAGGGGTCCGTGTCGTGAACTCATGAGCGGAAGAGCCTCGAGTAGAGCGTCTCGTGATGCAGGGCGGCGATGTCGGACCTTAAGGCACAGGCGCCGATGTCGTCGAGGGTCGACGCCGCGGCCCAGCCGCCGAGCCGCCGGGCCTCGGGCAGCAGCGCCGCCGTGACGCGCTGCCCGTCGGTCTGGCCGATGGGGCCGAGCCTGACCGCAGCCGACACGAGGTTGGCGACGAACGCCAGGGCGAGCGCCTCGAGGCTCGGGCCGAGCGGCAGGCCCAACCGGCCGGCCGTGGCCCCGAACGCCACCGGATAGGCGACGTCGCCGACCCCGGCCAGGGCCGGGCAGGCGGCGTCGGGCCAGGCGGCACGGATGGCGTCCACGAAGGCGCGGCCGGTGGCGCCGGTCTCGAGGCGCCGCTCGCGCGTGGGCGCCAGCGCCAGGGCGAGGTCGTTCAGCGCGACGAGACCGGACACGTCGCCCCCGCCGACCCGCCAAGCCTCGGCCGCCAGGACGGCGTCCTGCCGGGCCGAGCCGCGGCGCAACAGGTCGCCCAGCCAGTCCGCGAGCGTGCCGGCGTCATGGACGAGGCCGGCGTCCACCGCGCTCTCGAGCCCGTGCGAATACGCGAAGGCGCCGACGGGGAAAGCCGGCGACAGCCAGGCGAAGAGCGGCAGCGGCGACGGCGCGTCCTGGGCGGTCAATGGTCGTGCTTGCCGCCGTGCTTGTGCTTGTGACCGTGCTCGCCCTCGGCCGTCGCGGCCTCGCCCTGATGGTGGGCATGGCGGTCCCTGCCGTGCTCGTCCTTGTGGCGATGCTCATGCTTGCCGTCATGGTCGTGCTTGTGGCCGTGATCGTGCTTGCCGTGCTTGTGGCCGTGCTTGCCGTCGTCCTTGGGGCCGTCGCCGTGCTTGTGGTGGTCGATCGTGGCGTGGCCCGCGCCCGCATAGGCGCCGCCCTCTGGATCGAAGGGCGCCTCGATCTCCGTCACGGAGGCGCCGAGGCCGCGCAGCATGTCCTCGATGACGTGGTCGCCGCGCAGCCGCAGTGCGTTGGCCATGACCTGGGCCGAGAGGTGCCGGTTGCCGATGTGCCAGGCGAGCCGCACGAGGTCGCCCGGGGTGCGGCCGCGCACCTCGACCAGCGGCTCGGCCGCCGCCACGACCTCGACGAGCCGGCCGTCGTCGAGCACGAGCGCGTCCCCGCCGCGCAGCGCCACGGCCTCCTCGAGGTCGAGCAGGAACTCGACCCCGCCGGTGCCCGTCATGGCGATCCGGCGGCGGTGGCGGTCGTCGAAGTCGAGCACGACGGTGTCGGCGACGGCGCCGGCCGTGGGGCCATCGGACCAATGGCCCTTGGGCAGAACTCGCGTGGCACGGATCAAGGCAGGCTCCTCACGGGGTCGGGTCGAGATCGGGATGGCTCGGCAGGAAGTCGGGGTCGAGCACCTGGTCGATGGTGAAGGGGGACGCGCGGGGGAAGAGCGTGAAGTCGATGCCGGTCTCTCGGGCGGCATCGAGACGCGCTCTGTCGAAAGCACCTCGCAAGTGCTCGACGGGATAGCCGCGGAGGCTCGGGTTGTCATCGAGGACGCTCCTCAATTCGGTTCGCTGGTCCCGGATCGTCGTTTCCCACGACGGCGTGCGGCGCCCCGGCTGATAGCGCCACTCGAGGAGATGCATGACGAGCACGGCGAGACGGCTGCGGATCTCGCGCTTTTCGGAATTCCCCACCGATTTCAGCTCGTCGATCAGGTTCTCCAAATCGAGTTCGTCGAAGCGTCGCTCTTCCAGCAGTCGCGCCTGCTCCCGCGACCAGAGGAAGAGATCCGTGTCGTGCAGGTCATCGACGGTCGGTGACGCGATGGCATGTGACATCATCATCTCCTCGTCGAAGATCGATCGTCGGCCTCGAGGTCCGGCTCGCGCGGCAGGAACTCGTCGTCCAGCGCCTGTGCCAGCGTGAAAGGAGCCGCCTCGGGGAACAGCAGGGGGTCGATGCCGGTCTCCGCCGCGGCCCGCGACCGGCCCGCCCCGTAGCCATCCCCGAACGTCTTGTCGAGCCGGGCCGCGAGGCTCGGCGCCCTGCGCAGGATCTGCGCGATCCTGCGCCTCGCATCGGCGATGTCGGTCCGCCACGACGGCAGGCGCGCGCCGGGTTGGTACTTCCACATCACGAGGCGGGTCAGCAGCGCGACCAAGCGGTCCCGCAGCATCTCGCGCTGCGCTGCCGCGATGCCTTCGACCTCGGCGACGAGGTTCGCCAGGTCGAGCTCGCCGACGCGCCCCTCGCCCAGCGCTCGCGCCTGCCCCTCCGCCCAACGCACGACGTCGACCTCGTAGAGGCTGGCGGCGGGGGACGGGGGCACGGCGGACGACATGGCGGCGGTTCCGGCGCTGGGGCGATCCTCAGAGCTCTTCGACCCTCTCGGGATGCACGATCTCGACCTTGCGGTCGGCGAGGTACTCGGCCGAGACGCGGCGCCATTCCGCGAGGTGGGGCGTCTCGAAGTGGGCCGCCAGCGCATCGCGCGACGACCAGCGCTCGACGAAGACGAATTCGTTCGGTTGCGTGATGCTGCTCACGAGGTCGTAGGAGATGCAGCCGTCCTCCTTGACCGTGTGGGCGATGACGGTGCGGGCGTCCTCGAGGAACGAGGCGCGCTTCTCGGGGTGGGTGTGGAGGGTCGCGATCACGTAGATCATGGCGTCGTCCTTCGAAACGCGTCCCGCCGGCCTGTGTCCCGCCGCGGACGATCCGGTCTAACGCCCGACCGTCACCTTCGGCAACAGCGCGGTCTCCCTGGCGTTGTCTCTTCTCCAGGGGCCGCACGCCACGGAACGTCCGCGCCGGCGGTCGGAGGATGGACGACGATGCAGGGGAGGGGTCGCACGAGGACGATCGCGGTCTCGCTCGCGTCCGTGGCGACGGTCCTGGCCCTGGCCGCGGCCGCCCTCCTGTTCGCCCTCCGTCCCCTCTCGCTCGCCTTCCCGGCGAGCGGCCTCGACGGCTCCTGGATGACGGTGCTCGGCGAGGCGGCGACGCGCCCGGCCCGCTGGGGCGTGGACCTCGCCTTCACGTATGGTCCGGGCTCGGCCCTGGCGACGCGCTACTTCACCGACGCCTACCTGACGGCCGACCTGCCGATCCTGGTCGCCGTCGCGCTGGCGAGCGGCGCCTCCTTCCTGTGCCTCGCCCGGATCGGCGCCGCGGGACGGCGCGGCGTCCTCCTGGTCCCCCTCGCCGCGCTGGCCGCGGCGGCGGGCCTCGCCGCCGAACTGGCCCAGGACCAGGACGGCTTCTACTTCGCCCTCGGCTTCGATCTCCTGGTGCTCGACCTCTGTCGCCGGCCGGGGGATCGCGCGGCGCGGGCCGCCGCCGCATCGGTGGCCGGCCTGATGGGCGTCCTGGCGCTGGCCAAGACCAGCTATGGCGTGCTGGCCTTGGGCATGGTGGTCTCGGCCGACCTGGGCAGGATGGTGTGGGTCCTCCAACACCATCCTGCCCAGGTCGGCGGGGAGGAGAAGGGGAGTCGCATGGGAGAACCCACGCGACTCCCCTCGGGAGCCGTGATCGAACGGCGCCGGCGCGTGCCGCTGCTGACCCTCCTGTTTCTGCTCGCCTGCCTGGCGGCCTTCCTGGGCGACGGCCAGCGCCTCGGCGACCTGCCGGCCTACCTGGCGCTCCAGGGCCAGGCGGCGGCGGGCTATGGCGAAGCCATGTACCTCGCGCCGTCCCGAGGCGAGGCCCTGGCCTTCCTGTTCGCCGGCGTCGCCCTGGTCGTCGTGGCGTCATCCTGCGCCGCATCGGATGGCCGGGGGCGAATGGCGATGGGCACCGGCACTGCCTTCGCGCTCGCCGTCGCGCTCAAGGCCGGTTTCATCCGCGCCGACACCCATTCGCAGATCGCCTGGTCGTTCCTGGGACTGGCGGCCCTGGCCCTGGCGATCGGGCCGGTCTCGCGGCGGTCGGTCCCCGGCGGCACGGCCCTGGCGGCTGCCGCACTCGGCATCCTATGGATCCTGGCCCCGCTGTTCGTCCTGGCCGACACGGCCCGGCAGCCCGTGTTCGGCCGGCTCCCCGAGGTCTACCGCATGATGGGGGATCGCCTCGCCGCCGAGACGGCGAACTGGGGCGCGGTCCTGCGCTCGCCCGCCCGCTTCGCCGACGAGGCCCGCCGCACCAAGGCCGGCGCCTGGGCCGGCATCCGCGCCGCCCAGCCCCTGCCGAAGCTCGCCGGCAGCGTCGACATGCTGCCGCCCGCCCAGAGCGCCGTCCTCGCGAACGGCCTCGACTACCACCCGCGCCCGAGCTTCCAGGACTACGCCACCTACACGGCCGGGCTCATCGCCGCCGACGCCCGCTTCTACGCCGGGCCGGACGCGCCGGACTGGGTGATCGTCGGCGCCGGCGGCCTCGACGACCGCTACCCGACGTCGGGCGAGGGGGCGCTCTGGCCGGAGCTGCTGCGGCGCTACGAGCCGCAGCGGTGGGTGGGTACCTGGCTCGGGCTCAGGCGGCGGGCCGAACCGCTGCCGGAGGTCCTCGGGGCGCCGGAGCGCATCGCGGGCCTCTTCGGCACGCGCGTCGCCGTGCCCGTCGCGGAGCCGCTGTTCGCGCGTATCACGGTGCGGAAGACCGTCCTCGGGCGCCTCGCGGCCGCGATGTTCCGTCCGCCGGCCCTCACGCTCCGGGTGGCCCTCGTCGGTGGCGGCGAGCGGAGCACTCGCCTCATCCCCGCCATCGCGGCGGGTGGGTTCCTCCTGTCGCCGCTCCTGACCGACGCCGACGGCTTCGCCGACCTCGGCTTCGGCCGGGGCCTCGACTCAGGGGGTGCGATCGTCGAGGCGCTGACCGTGGCGGGACCGCCCTGGGCGCGGCTGTTCTACGATCCCTCCTACGCGGTCGAGTTGCGGCCCGTCGCGGTGCCGGCCATGCCGCCGACCGCCGAGGCCGCCTCGCTCTTCGACGACCTCGCCCGGGCTCTGCCCTGGCGGCGCCTGGTCCGCGCGCTCGGGCGGGGCGACGACCTCTACGGCGACCGTCTATCGGTGCCGGCGCCGACCGCCGTGACGATCCCGCTCGCGGGCGCCCGCGGCTGCGCGTCGCCTTCGGCATCGAGGACGACGCCTGGACGCACGGCGCCACGGCGGGCGTCTGCTTCGCCGTGAAGGCGACGGCGGATGCCGCCGACGCCGTCTGGCACCGCTGCCTCGATCCGCGCGGGGTCGCGGCCGACCGTGGGCCGCAATCCGCCGAGGTGGACCTGCCCCCGGGGCTCGCCGCCGTGACGGCCGAGACGACCTGCCCGGCGAGCTGCGACTGGGGCTGGTCCTACTGGAGCGGGATCACGCCGGACGGTTGAGCGTCAGCGCGGCCGCATCATCACGAACTTCTCGGCCTCGGTGACCTTGAAATAGTCGCCCGAACCGCCGCCGCGCAGGATCGGCTCGGCGGCGGCCGTCTGGTAGACGCCGTCCTTCAACAGCGACCGATCGATGTGGACCGCCACCACCTCGCCGAACACCATCCAGCTGTCGACCTCCCGGCCCGTGGCCGTCCTCAGCCGCACCGTCTGGGTGACCTTGCACTCGAACGAGACCGGGCTCTCGCCGACGCGCGGCGCCCCGATCAGCCGCGACGGCGCCGGCGTGAGCTTCGCGAGGGCGAATTCGTCGACCTCGGGGCCGACGGCCGCGCAGGAGGCGTTCATCGCCTCGGCCAGCGCGAAGGTGCTGAGGCTCCAGCCGAACTCGCCCGTGGCCTCGGCGTTGCGGACGCTGTCCTTGGTGCCGACCGAGCAGAACCCGACGATCGGCGGCACGTAGTTGAAGGCGTTGAAGAAACTGTAGGGGGCGAGGTTGCGGCGGCCGTCGCGGTCGACGGTCGAGATCCAGCCGATCGGGCGCGGCCCGACGATGGAATTGAAGGGGTCGTGGGCCAGGCCGTGACCCTTCGCGGGTTCGTAGACGTGCATGTCGCCGGTCAAGCGATTTCTCCTCGATGCTGCCCGTGATGCGCTATAGCTGATGCGCCCGTCCCGCGCAGCCGCGGCCCGTCATTTCGACGGAGCCGTGGCCCCCGTGCGCCGATCCCGATCCGGATCTCATCATGTCCTCTGCCTGCGGATCCGCCCCCGTCATCGAGACCGATCGACTCGTGCTGCGTGGACATCGCCTGGACGACTTCGCCCCTTGCGCCGCCCTTTGGGCCGACCCCGAGGTCACCCGTTTCATCTCTGCCACGCCGTCGACCGAGGAAGAGACCTGGACGCGCTTCCTCCGCTACGCCGGTCACTGGGCCATGATGGGGTTCGGTTATTGGGCCATCGACGAGCGGACGACGGGCCGTTTCATCGGCCATGTCGGCTTCGCCGAGTATCGCCGCGCGGTCGTCCCGCCGCTGGACGGGCCCGAGATCGGCTGGGTCCTGGCGCGGTCCGCGGCCGGTATGGGCTATGCCACTGAGGCTGCGCGCGCGGCCGTGGACTGGGGCGACCGGCATCTCGGCGATCGCGCGACGGTCTGCATCATCGCGCCAGCCCATGCCCGCTCGATACGGGTCGCCGAGAAGCTCGGCTATCGGCCGGCAGGCGCCGGGTCCTACAAGGGTCGCGATGTCGGGATCTTCCGGAGAGCCGCGCGATCAGGCTCTCAGTCTCCGTCGAGGACGGCACAGATCGCGTAGGCGGACCGAAGCGCGCAGCCCGCCGAGGGCCGTGTCGGATGCCGCAACGACCCCTGCCACATCCTTCCTCGATCCACGCCCTGCAGCGAGGACCTGATGTGCGGATTCCGCCATCGCCTGAGGGATGGCTGACCCGGTCTCGTGAGAGGGCGGCGACGACCGCGCTCAGGAAATGACCTGCGCCTCGGAGCCGTCCGGTCGGCGTTGGAGCTCTGGTATCACCTTCGGGCCGATCCCATTTCAAAGATATCGGTCGCCACAACGGGGCCGACATCGCCGGACGTGTCGCGCCGCTTCGGGGCCGGGACGCCGTGGAGACACACCATGAACTTCGAAAAATTCACCGAACGCGCTCGCGGCTTCGTGCAGTCGGCCCAGTCGCTGGCCCAGCGCGAGGGCCACCAGCAGTTCACCCCCGAACACGTCCTCAAAGTGCTGCTCGACGACACCGAGGGGCTCGCGGCGGGCCTCATCGACCGCGCCGGCGGCCGCTCGCGCGAGGCCCTCGAGGCCACGGAGGCGGCGCTCGCCAAGCTTCCCAAGGTGGGCGGAAGCGGCGCCGGCCAGCTCTACCTCTCGCCCGCCACGGCGCGGCTCTTCGGCGAGGCCGAGTCGATCGCCACCAAGGCCGGCGACAGCTTCGTCACGGTCGAACGCCTCCTGCTCGCCCTCGCCATGGACAAGAGCACCGGGGCCGGCCGCATCCTCGCGCAGGCGGGCGTGACGCCGCAGGTGCTCAACAGCGCCATCGAGGACCTGCGCAAGGGCCGCAAGGCGGATTCCGCCTCGGCCGAGAACGGCTACGACGCGCTGAAGAAATACGCCCGCGACCTGACCGAGGCGGCGCGCGCCGGCAAGCTCGATCCCGTGATCGGCCGCGACGAGGAGATCCGCCGCTCGATCCAGGTCCTGTCGCGCCGCACCAAGAACAACCCCGTGCTCATCGGCGAACCCGGCGTCGGCAAGACCGCCATCGTCGAGGGGCTGGCCCTGCGGATCGTCAACGGCGACGTGCCCGAGAGCCTGGAGGACAAGCGCCTGCTGTCGCTCGACATGGGCTCGCTCATCGCCGGCGCGAAATATCGCGGCGAGTTCGAGGAGCGGCTGAAGGCCGTGCTGAGCGAGGTCACGGCCGCGGCCGGGGGCATCATCCTGTTCATCGACGAGATGCACACGCTGGTCGGCGCCGGCAAGGCCGACGGCGCCATGGACGCCTCGAACCTGCTGAAGCCGGCGCTGGCGCGGGGCGAGCTTCACTGCGTCGGCGCCACCACGCTGAACGAATATCGCAAGCACGTCGAGAAGGACGCCGCGCTCGCCCGCCGCTTCCAGCCGGTCTTCGTCTCCGAGCCGACCGTCGAGGACACGATCTCGATCCTGCGCGGCCTGAAGGAGAAGTACGAGCTGCACCACGGCGTGCGCATCACCGACGCCGCCATCGTGGCCGCCGCGACCCTGTCGAGCCGCTACATCGCCGACCGCTTCCTGCCCGACAAGGCCATCGACCTCATCGACGAGGCCGCGTCGCGCCTGCGGATGCAGGTCGATTCGAAGCCCGAGG
This sequence comes from Lichenihabitans sp., assembly GCA_965214345.1. Lineage (GTDB taxonomy): Bacteria > Pseudomonadota > Alphaproteobacteria > Rhizobiales > Beijerinckiaceae > Lichenihabitans. The sequence goes on from CBDCBJ010000007.1 coordinate 1,066,474, forward strand.
AGCTCGACGAATTCGACCGCCGGATCGTGCAGCTGAAGATCGAGGGCGAGGCGCTGAAGAAGGAGCCCGACCCCGCCTCGCAGGACCGGCTCGCCAGGCTCGAATCCGAGCTCGAACAGCTGCAGGAGAAGTCGGACGCCCTGACGCTGCGCTGGCGCGCCGAGAAGGACAAGCTCGGCACCGCCCAGAGGCTGAAGGAGCAGCTCGAGGCGGCCCGCAACGAACTCGTCCAGGCGCAGCGCCGCGGCGAGTACCAGCGCGCCGGCGAGCTGACCTATGGCGTCATCCCCGGGCTCGAACACGATCTCGCCGCCGTCGAGGAGAAGAGCGCCGAGGTGCTGGTCTCCGAGGCCGTGACGGCCGATCAGGTCGCCGGCGTCGTGTCGCGTTGGACCGGCGTGCCGGTCGACAAGATGCTGCAGGGCGAGCGCGACAAGCTCCTGGCCATGGAGACGGTGCTGGGCCAGCGCGTCATCGGGCAGGCCGAGGCGGTGCGGTCCGTCGCGACCGCGGTCCGCCGCGCCCGCGCAGGGCTGCAGGACCCGAACCGGCCGATCGGGTCGTTCATGTTCCTCGGGCCGACCGGCGTCGGCAAGACGGAGCTCACCAAGGCGCTCGCGTCGTTCCTGTTCGACGACGACGCCGCGATGGTGCGCATCGATATGTCGGAATACATGGAGAAACACTCGGTCTCGCGGCTGATCGGCGCCCCCCCGGGCTACGTCGGCTACGAGGAGGGCGGGGCGCTGACGGAGGCCGTTCGGCGCCGGCCCTACCAGGTCGTGCTGTTCGACGAGATCGAGAAGGCGCATCCGGACGTGTTCAACGTCCTCCTCCAGGTGCTCGACGACGGGCGGCTGACGGACGGGCAGGGGCGCACCGTCGACTTCCGCAACGTGCTCATCATCATGACGTCGAACCTCGGCTCCGACGCTCTCGCCCAGCAGCGGGACGGGGAGGACACCGCCAGGGTCCGCGACGAGGTGATGGGCGTGGTGCGGGGCCACTTCCGGCCGGAGTTCCTGAACCGCGTCGACGAGATCATCCTGTTCCACCGGCTGCGCCGGGACAACATGGCGGCGATCGTCGACATCCAGTTCGCCCGGCTCCGACGGTTGCTGGCCGACCGCAAGATCACGCTGGACCTCGACCCGGCGGCGCGGGCCTGGCTCGCCGACAAAGGGTACGATCCGGCCTACGGCGCCCGCCCTCTGAAGCGCGTCATCCAGAAGGCCGTCCAGGACCCGTTGGCCGAACTGATCCTGTCGGGCGAGGTGCTCGACGGCTCCCATGTCCCGATCACGGCGGCCCGCGACGGCCTCCGGATCGCCGGACATGGCGGTGAACCGTTGGAGGGCGCTGACGGGGACGATGGCCGGGTGGTCAGCTTCCCGCGCGGGGTCTGACGGGAGCGCGCCGGCGCCTCAGCAGGATTGTGTTGGTTCACCAACGCAATCCTGCTCAGTTTCCGAGCTGAAAGCGGCAGGATGGCGTGGGCCAACCCACTTCGTCCTGCTTAGGGCCGTCTCGGCCCTCACCCGGCCGCGTCAGTCGACCGGCTTGAGGTCCGCGAGGTCGACGGTGCCGGTCTCGTCCGAGAACGTCGCGGAGCCACCGTTCGTCTGCTGCACGCCGTTGATGCGGTGGTCGCCGCTGTCGTAGGTCCGGGTCTCGCCGCCGTGCTCGACGACGAGGCGTCTCTCGTCCGGGAAGAAGGCGTAGCGCATCCCGTCCTGCGAACCGCTGGACGATGGCTGGCCGAGGCCCTTGGGCCACCAGGCCTCGGCTTTCGCCATCGGTTGCATCGGCTTCATGGGGGCCATCGGTTTCATCGGTTCCATGGGACGCGTCCTCTCACGATCTCGCTTCTGTGTCGCACCGCCAACGTGCGGCGGCGCGATCGTGTCCACCGCCTCGTCACCGCTGCCGGAGGCGCGCCGCCGTCCCGGTCGCTCCCATCCTGTCGGCGAGGTCCGCCGCCGTGAGCCCGGCGGCGTCGCGCGCTCCGCCATCGGCGCCGCGATCGAGCAGCAGGTCGACCATCTCGGCGCGGTCGAACATCGCCGCCATCATCAGGGCGGTCCTGCCGTCCGGACCGCAGGCGTCGACCCCCGCGCCCGCGTCGAGCATCGTTTTGAGGACGCGGCCGTAGCCCTTGAAGGCGGCGGCCGTCAGGGGCACCTGGCCGCGGTCGTTGGCGAGTGTCGCATCGGCGGCGTGGTCCATCAGCGCCTGCACGGCCTCGTCGTGGCCGTGGTAGGCAGCCAGCATCAGGAGCGTGTCGCCCTTGTCGTTGGTGAGGTTGGGGGGCATGCCCGCGGCGAGCAGGTCCGCGAGTTCGGACGCGTGGCCCAGCCGCGCGAACTGGAACACCTTGCCGGCGAAGGCGATCGTGTCCTCGTCGAGGGGCGGGCGGCTCGTCGGGGCGTCGGTCATGGAACGCTCGCAGGCTGGGAGGCGGGTATTTCGGCTGAGATAGCCCGGCATCCCGCCGCCCGCCAGCCGGCTCCGACGGCCCGGCTGCCGGCGAGCCCCTTCGCAAACCGCTGCGCAAGGCGCTATCATGGCGTGCAGAGGTATGACCATGAGTGCGATGCAGGCCGAGGTCTTCGAGGCGTTTCGGGCGATCGACGTGCCGGAAGACAAGGCGCTTCGGGCTGAGGCTGCGCTTGCGAAGTCCCTGTCGGGTGATGTGCGCGAGGCCGCCGCGCCGCAGGTCGCCGGCCTCACGTCCCTCAAGGGCGACGTGACGACGGTGGAGGCCGACGTCTCGAGTCTGAAGATCGACTTCGCGGCGATGAAGACCGACGTCGAAGGCTTTGCGGCGATGAGGACCGACGTCGAAGGCTTGAAGGCCGATGTCTCGGTCCTGAAGACCGATGTGAGTGTCCTGAAGGCCGATTTCGCGGTGATGAGGACCGACGTCGAAGGTTTGAAGGCTGACGTCACGGTCCTGAAGGGTGACGTTTCGGTCCTGAAGGCTGACGTCACGGTCCTGAAGGGTGACGTTTCGGTCCTGAAGGCTGACGTCACGGTCCTGAAGGGTGACGTTTCGGTCCTGAAAGCTGACGTCGCGGTCCTGAAGACAGATGTCGGTGCGCTCAAGATCGGGCAGGCCAAAGTCGATGGCGACATAGCCGTGCTGCGCTGGATGACGGGGTTCGTGCTCGCCATGCTGGTCACGCTGCTCTTCCGCCTCTTCACCCACTAGGAGCGCCACGTGATCGACGCCAACCCTACCTGGACCGAGGTGTTCGCGGGGCTCCGGCCCATGCAAGCTTGGGGCGGCGAGCGGCCCGCCATTGCCTCGCGAGAGACCCGCCGCGCCGCGGGCGCCGCGGGTTGAGCGAGGTCGCGGACGCACAGCCGCTCCTGTCGGTCCAGGATCTCGCGGTCGGCTTCACGCAGGGCGGGCGGACGACCCGCGCCGTGGACGGCGTGTCGTTCACGCTGCAGCGGGGCGGCACGCTGGCGCTGGTCGGCGAATCCGGCTCCGGCAAGTCCGTCACCGCCATGGCGATCGCGCGGCTCCTCGAGGCCTCGGGCGCGCAGGTCCTCGGCGGCCGCATCGCCTTCGCGGGCCGCGACCTCCTAGCGGCGTCCGAGGCCGAGATGCGGCGCATCCGTGGGCGCGCCATCACCATGGTGTTCCAGGAACCCATGACGTCGCTGAACCCGCTCCACACGATCGAGCAGCAGATCGGCGAGATCCTCGAACTGCACGGCCTGTCGGGCGGCGCCAAGCTGCGCCCCCGCGTCGTCGAACTCCTCGCCGAGGTCGGCATCCCCGATCCCGCCTCGCGGCTCGGCGCCTTCCCGCACCAGCTCTCGGGCGGGCAGCGCCAGCGCGTGATGATCGCCATGGCGCTGGCCAACCGGCCGGACCTGCTGATCGCCGACGAGCCCACCACGGCGCTCGACGTCACCGTCCAGGCGCAGATCCTCCGGCTGCTGAAGGATCTGCAGGTGAAGCTCGGCATGGCGATGCTGTTCATCACCCATGACCTCGGCATCGTGCGCCGCATCGCCGACGACGTCTGCGTCATGCAGAAGGGCAGGATCGTCGAGGCGGGGCCGGCCGCGGCCGTCTTCGGCGCCCCCCAGCACGCCTACACGCGGATGCTGCTCGCCGCCGAGCCGAAGGGGCCGCCCCCGGCCTCCGACCCCTCCGCCGCCTCGGTGCTGCGGGCCGAGGACATCAAGGTCTGGTTTCCCATCCGCCGCGGCTTCCTGCGCCGCACCGTCGGCCACGTGAAGGCCGTCGACGGCATCTCGCTCGAGGTGCGCGAGGGTCAGACCGTGGGCGTCGTGGGCGAGTCCGGTTCGGGCAAGACGACGCTCGGCCTGGCCATCCTGCGGCTGATCCGCTCCGAGGGGCCGGTGAGTTACCTCGGCCGGCGGATCGACGGGCTCGGCACGGCCGCCATGCGGCCGCTGCGCCGCGACATGCAGGTCGTCTTCCAGGACCCGTTCGGCTCGCTGTCGCCGCGCCTCTCCGTCTTCGGCATCGTCGAGGAGGGGCTCACCATCCAGCGCAAGCTCCCCTATGCGCAGCGCCGCGAGATCGTGGGCCGGGCCCTGGCCGACACGGGGCTCGACCCCGCCAGCATGGACCGCTACCCGCACGAGTTCTCGGGCGGCCAGCGCCAGCGCATCGCCATCGCCCGGGCGATGGTGCTGGAGCCGAAGTTCGTCGTGCTCGACGAGCCGACGTCGGCGCTCGACATGTCGGTCCAGGCGCAGATCGTCGACCTCCTGCGCGACCTGCAGCGGCGGCGCGGCCTCGCCTACCTGTTCATCAGCCACGACCTCAAGGTCGTGCGGGCGCTGGCGACCGAGATCGTCGTGATGAAGTCGGGCCGCGTCGTCGAGGCCGGCTCGGCCGCCGAGGTGTTCGCGGCGCCCCGCAGCGACTACACGCGCGCGCTCTTCGCCGCCGCCTTCGACGTCGCCGCCGTGGACGGTGCCGGCGGCGCCGCGCCGCCGTGACGCGCGCGGTCCTGCTCGTCCTCGATTCGGTCGGCATCGGCGCCGCGCCCGACGCCGCATCCTACGGCGACGCCGGCGCCGACACGCTGGGCCACATCGCCGAGGCCTGTGCGCGCGGCGCCGCCGACCGGGCCGGGCTGCGCGCCGGGCCGCTGACCCTGCCGAACCTCGACGCGCTCGGTCTCGGCGCCGCGGCGGCGGCCGCGGCCGGCCGGGTGCCGCCGGGCCTGACCGATCGGCCGCGTCCCGCGAGCGGCTGGGGCTTCGGCGTCCCGGTGTCGGCCGGCAAGGACACGCCCTCGGGCCATTGGGAGCTGGCCGGCACGCCGGTGCCCGAGCCCTGGGGGCACTTCCCCGACGCCGACCCGTGCCTCCCGCCCGCCCTCGTAGCGGCGCTCTGCACCGAGGCGGGCCTGCCCGGCATCCTTGGCGACCGCCATGCGTCGGGCACGCTGATGGTCGACGAGTTCGGCGAGGCCTCGCTGCGCACCGGGCGGCCGATCCTCTACACCTCCGCCGATTCCGTGCTGCAGATCGCCGCCCACGAGGCGGGCTTCGGGCTCGACCGGCTCTATGCCCTGTGCGGCATCGCCCGCCGGCTCTGCGACCCGCTGCGCATCGGCCGGGTGATCGCCCGGCCCTTCGTCGGCGCGGATGCGGCCTCGTTCCGCCGCACCGGCGACCGGCGCGACTTCGCCCTGCCGCCGCCGGACGGCACCGTGCTCGACCGCGCCGCGGAGGCGGGCCGCGCGGTCGTCACCGTGGGGAAGACGGCCGACATCTTCGCCCATCGCCACACCGGCGAGGCGCGCCACGGCCACGGCAACGACGCCAACCTCGACCACCTCGTCGAGGCGCTCGGCGGGCTGCCGGACGGCGGCTTCGCCTTCGCCAACCTCGTCGACTTCGATACGGACCACGGCCACCGGCGCGACCCGGCCGGCTACGCGGCCTGCCTCGAGCGCTTCGACCGGCGCCTGCCGGAGCTGCTCGGCGCCCTGCGTCCCGGCGACCTCCTGGTGATCACCGCCGACCACGGCAACGATCCGACGTTCCGCGGCACGGATCACACCCGCGAATGCGTGCCGATCCTGGCCCATGCGCCGGGGCGGGCGATCGGGCCGGTCGGACGGCGGGGCACGTTCGCCGACGTCGGTGCGACGCTCGCGCGGCATCTCGGGTTGCGGCCGACGGCGGCCGGGCGTCCCTGGCCGTAGCGGGAGAGGACGCTCGCGACGAAACCCTGCGCCCGACGATCCTGCGGTCCTCTCACCGGACGACAGAGAGGCCCTGCGTCGCTTCGAGCGAGGCATGCGGCCAAGCAGAGGCCAAGGTTAAAGATTCGATGTCGAAGACAGCGACTCTGTCGACGATGCACCGACCATTCCTTGATCTTTTCCCTCTATCAGACTCGACATCGAGGGGAAAGCCGATGCCGATCTTGACCGAGACTGCTCTGAAGGACGGCGAATCGCGGACCGCTGCCGATCGGCCGCGGCGCCTGGCCGACCATTCCGACGAGATGTGCATCATCCTCGTCGAGTGGTCGATCAGGCCCGAGCTCGAGGAGGACTTCCTCCTCTATTGGTCGCAGCGCGAGGTCATCGCGGACCGGTCCGGACTGATCGGGGAGTTCCTCAGCCGCGTCGATCACCGGGAGGATCATCCCTGGGTGACGTGGGAGGTGGCGACCGATTGCGTCACCTACGTCAACGTCGCCATGTGGCGCGACATGGAGGCCTTCGAGCGACAGATCGTGCCGAAGATGCACGACGACGGACCCCTGCACCCGTTCCAGCTTCGCCGCCAGCGCCGCGTCTCCCTCGGACCGCAGCGCTGGCGCCTCGGCGGCGCGCCGCTCCCGTCCGCCCGACACCGGCTCGTCGCCTGAGGTTCCGATGTTCGCCACCCTCGCAGCCTGGATGGGCGACCTCCTCCGATGGTTCGGAGCGGCGAGGGACGACGCCGTCTCGCGGGCCGAGGAGGCGCACGAGGCCTTTCTCAGGGTCGCGGCTCCGCCGGACGACGTGGATCGCCGGTAGGGCGCCGGCGCGGCGATATTCAAGGCGCTCTCCGGCCCGCGCTGGGTTCCCGCCTATGCGGGAACGAGCGGCGGGGGGTCGCCCGAACCGATATCAGGCACATCGTATCGGCGAGGCCGTCACGCCCTCCCAAAAGGGAATTGGCCCGCTTCTTCCCAAGGTCCGCCGCGATAGTGCCACAGCGCGAGGCCGTCGATCCGTCCCGACAGGGGCAGGAGGGCGTCGAGCTGCCGCTGCGCCTGCCGCGCCTCGTCGGACGAGGCCTTGTTCTGGATCGTCGCGTGGGGCCGGTAGGCCTGCCGGTCCTGGGCCGTCAGACCATCCTTCCAGGCAGCGGCGAGGCCGTCGCGGAGATCCACCAATCCAGGGCAGCCGATCTCGAACGCGACGCCGCGGCCGAGGAAGCGCGTCCGCTCCGCCGTGAAGGCGAGGGGCGACAGGCTCGCGCAGGCGGCCCGCACCCGCTCTGAGATGGCCCGCAGGTCCGCGCCGGGCAGGTGGTGGAACAGGGTCGCGTGGGCCGGCACGCGGTTGAGGGCAGCCGGGAAGTAGCGCCGTCGAAGCCTGTCGAGCAGGGCGAAGCTCTGCGCGTCGAACAGGGCCGTCATGACGAGAGGGTCGACCTCCGGCGACGCGGAGGGATTAGAACCGGACATCGAACCTGCCATGGCGGCCTCGCGGGATCGCCGATCGACCGGCGCCCCGCCATCATAGCGGGCTGCACGCCGAACCGGAGACGCCCGTGCTGCGCCGTGATGACGCCCGACCGCCGGCCGGGAGCGGCGCCCGCTCGGCTCCCGCCGCTCCGAGCCTCGACGCGGGCTCCCTCCCCGATGCAGCCGGTCTGACGGACCGGCCGCTCGGGCCGGCCGCATCCTCGCCCGAGACCCACAACCGCGTCGGCTCGGCCCGCTATGTCCGCACGGGCGTGGCGCTGTTCCTCGCCGGCTTCGCCACGTTCTCGCTGCTCTACTGCCCCCAGCCGCTGCTCCCCACCCTGGCGGGCGTCTTCGACGTGGACGCCGCCGCGGCCTCGCTCTCCATCTCGCTCTCGACCGCCGCCCTGGCGCTGTCGATCGTGGCGGCCGCGACCCTGTCCGACCGGAGGGGCCGCAAGTCGGTGATGATGCTGTCGCTGCTCCTCGCCTCGGTCCTGAACGCCGTCGCGGCGCTGGCGCCGACCTGGGGCCTGTTCCTCGTGTGCCGCACCCTCGAAGGCATCGCGCTCGGCGGCGTGCCGGCCGTCGCCATGACCTACCTCGCCGAGGAGACGGAGGCGCGCGGCCTCGGCCTCGCCATGGGCATCTACGTCGGCGCCACGGCGGTGGGCGGCATGGGCGGACGGGTGATCACCGGGCTCGTGGCCGAGAGCCTCGACTGGCGCGCCGCAATCGGCGTCATCGGGATCCTCGGCCTGCTGAACGCGCTCGGGTTCCTGCTGATGCTCCCGGCCTCGCGCCACTTCCGGGCCCGCGCCGTCGACCTCCGCAGCCAGGCCCGCGCCTTCCGCGGGGCGCTGGCGGACGGCCGTCTGCTGCTCGTCTACGGCTTCGCCTTCCTGGCGATGGGCGGCTTCGTGGCGGTCTACAATTATGCGGGGTTCCGGCTCGAGGCGCCGCCCTACCGGCTCGACCAGGCGCAGGAGGGGCTGATCTTCACGCTCTACCTGCTCGGCACCGCCTCCTCGACCATCGCCGGCACCCTGGCGGATCGGCTCGGCCGCGCCCCCGTCATGGCGCTGGCGCTGGCCGTGGCGCTGCTCGGTGTCGCCGCCACGCTGTTCGCGCCGCTCCCGGCCGTGGTCCTCGGCATCGCGCTCGTGACGCTGGGCTTCTTCGCCGGCCACGGTGTCGCCAGCGGCGCCGTCGGGGGCTTCGCCGGGGCCAACAAGGCGCAGGCGGCGTCGCTCTACCTGCTCAGCTACTACGCAGGATCGAGCGTGCTCGGCACGCTCGGCGGCGCCTTCTGGAACGCCGGGCGCTGGACGGGGGTGGCGGGCTTCGTGGCGGCGCTGTTCGCCGGGGCCGTGCTGCTGGCCGTGGCGCTGGGCGTCGTGGGCCGGCGCGCGGGCGCCTGAGACGGAGCGGGTCGCGGCGAGCCGCGTCGGGGATGCGATCCGGAGGGCGGGATCACGCGCCACCCCCATCGGGTCCCGCTCTGTCGTCTCGCCCCTCCAGCCCGAGCCGCCGCAGCTTCTTGCCGAGCCCGACGCGCGAAATGCCGAGCCGGCGCGCCGCCTCTGAGCGGTTGCCGCCCGAGGCCGCCAGCGCGTCGGCGAGCATGCGGGTCTCGAGCGCCGCGATGGCGGCGTCGAGCGCGCCTCCGGCGGCCGCGTCCTCGTCGGGTGCCGCCGCGGCGGGCTCCTCGCCGGCCGCGAAGCCGAGCAGGGCCGCATCGACGGCACCGTCCGGCCCCGCCAGCGCCGCCGCGGTCTCCACCACGGCGCGCAGCTCGCGGACGTTGCCGGGCCAGTCGCGCGCCGCGAGCCAGGCCAGCGCCTCGGGGGTGAACCGGGCACGGGCCGACGCCCGCCGCAGGAACAGTTCGGCCAGCAGCGGCACGTCGCCGGTGCGCTCGGCCAGCGACGGGGTGCGCAGCACGATGCCCTTGAGCCGGTAGTAGAGGTCCTCGCGGAACGTGCCCGTCGCCACCATGGCGTCGAGGTCGCGGTGCGTCGCCGACAGCACCCGCACGTCGGCGCGCTTCTGCGCCCGGCCGCCGACCGGCAGGAAGGTGCCCTCCTGCAGGAAGCGCAGCAGCTTGACCTGCATGGGCGGGGGCATCTCGCCCACCTCGTCGAGGAACAGCGTGCCGCGGTGCGCCGTCTCGACGAGGCCCTGCTGGTCCCGGTGGGCGCCCGTGAAGCTGCCCTTGACGTGGCCGAACAGCTCGCTCTCGAGCAGCTCCGACGGGAGGGCGCCGCAATGGACCGGCACGAAGGGGCCGCGGCTCCGCGGCGAGGCCGCGTGCAGCGCCCGCGCCACCAGTTCCTTGCCGGTGCCGGTCGGCCCCAGGATCACGGTGCCGATGCTCGTGGGGCCGAGCCGCCGCACGGCGTCGCGCAGCCGCGCCGTCGCGTCCGACCGGCCGGCGATCCCGAGGTCGTCGGCGGTGTCGCGGGCGCGGTAGTCCCGCAGTTCGGCGTCGAGCCGCGCCTTGCGCAGCGCCCGCGCCACGACGACCCGCAGCAGGTCCGGGTCGATCGGCTTGGCGATGAAGTCCCAGGCGCCGGCCTCCGCGGCACGGAGCGCGTGCTCGTGGCCGGCGTGGCCCGTCAGCACGATGACGGGCGCGGGGGCGAAGCGGGGCACCAGCGCGATGCCGGCGGCCGGATCCATGAGGGGCGGCATCGACAGGTCGAGCAGCACCACGTCGGGCCGGTCGCGCTCGGCGGCGGCGAGCGCCGCGGCGGTGTCGCCCGCCACCGAGACGTCGTGGCCGAGGCTGCGCAGCCAGGCTCCGCCGTGCCGCTGGAAGGACGGCTCGTCGTCGACGAGCAGCACGCGGCCGGTGTCGGGCGCTTCGGTCATCCCGCGACCTCCGCGGGGAGGGGCAGCGCCAGCGAGAAGCAGGTGGTCCAGCCCGGCCGGTCCGTCAGGCCGACGCTGCCGCCGTGCGCTTCGAGGATCTGCGCCACGATGGCGAGGCCGAGGCCGGTGCCGCCGGGGCGGCGCGACACGAAGGGCTGGAACAGCCTGCCCCGGATCTCCTCCGGGATGCCCGGCCCGTCGTCGAAGACGTGGAGCCAGGCGCGGCCGTCGCGGTTCTCGGCGTCGATTCCGAACCGGCCGCCGGTCGCCACCGCGTTGTCGAGGAGGTTGCCGAGCGCGCGGTCGAGCCGGCCAGGGTCCGCCAGGGCGATGACGGGCCGCGCCGTGCCGGCGCCGAGTTCGACCCCCGGCCAGCGCGCCCGCAGGCCCGCCGCGCAGGTCGAGAGGTCCAGCGCGACGCCCTCGACGCGCCAGGGCTTCGCGTAGTCGAGGAGGTCGTCGGCGAGACGGGCGATGCGGGCGAGTTCGGCGCCGACATCGTCGCGCAGCGCGGGCGGGGCCAGCGCCACCGCCATGCCGATGTTGTTCAGCGGGTTGCGCAGGTCGTGCGCCACCGCGCCCGCGATGGCGCCGAGCTCCGCCAGGCGCGCCCGGTGCTGGCCCTCCCGCTCGCGCTCGCGCACCGCCTCGAGCCCGTCGACGCGCGCCGCCTCGGTCGAGAGGAGGTCGGCGAAGAAGCCGGCCAGGCGTCGCGGGCCGGGCGGCGCCGCGTCCCACCCGGAGAGGCGGCAGCGCCAGGCGCCGCCCTCGGCCCGGCGGCAGTCGAGCGCCGGCGCGCCGGGGTCGCGGCCCGCCTCGGCCTCGCCGACCCGCACCGTCACCGGCATGGCGAGGTGGCGGGAGAGGAGGTCGGCGGCCGCGCCACACAGCGCCGGCAGGGTGTCGTGGCCGGCGAGCGCCGCGCGCCAGCCGCGCAGATCCTCGGCCGACACGACGCGGCCGGGATAGACGATCCGCTCGGCCAGGCGCCGCGCCGGGCCGCCGAGCACCAGCACGGCCGCCGCCGCCACCGCGCCCGACGCCCAGCCGGCGTCGCCGAAGGGCAGGTGGGGCGCCAGTGCGCCCGCCGCCCCGGCGCTGAGCCCGGCCGCCGTCACGAGCAGCGTCCAGGTGACGGCGCGCCGCGCCCAGGCGTTGGCGACGAGGACGCGGTAGCGCAGGATCCCGTAGACCAGGATGACCGGGTAGAGCGGCAGGCCGAGCAGCGGCCAGGGGTAGAACGGCAGGTCGAGCACGACGATGCCGTAGCCCGACATGCAGGCGAGGCCCCAGGCGCTCGCCGCCATGACGACCGCGATGCGGCGGCGGTCGAGCCCGCGGGCCCGGACGAAGCCGCGCAGCAGGACGAACTGCCCGAGCGCCGCGAGGCCGGCCCAGACGCATGTGGTGGCCCAGCCGACGGCGTTCGGCAGGGCGATGGGGCCGAGCCCCGTCACCCGGTCGAACCGTCCCGCTGGCTCGACCGCGGCCGCCAACGTCGCCGCGAGTGCGACGCCATAGGCGGCGGCCAGGACGGCCCGCGGGGGATGCAGGCCACAGAACCGCAGCGTGAAGTGCAGGAACGCCGCGGAGGTGACGGCGGCCGTGCCGAGCAGCATCAGGGCCGGACGGTCCGCCACCGGCCCGGTCCAGACCGGCAGCTCGTTGCCGGCGGTCCAGACCGCGACGCCGAGCAGGAAGGCGACCAGAAGCCGCGCGCCCGCCACGCGGTCGGCCCAGGCGAGCAGCACGCCCGCGAGGGCGACCGACTCGACGAGCGACAGCGTGAGGGCGACGTGGATTGGCATGGCGCGCCGCGGTGCGAGACGCGGGCCAAGCCGCGCCGCGGGTCTCCATCCTGGGGCGGCCCGCCGCGCCTGTAAACCTGGTTGTCACCCCGCGGCGGGCGCCCCGCATCCTCCGTTGTCGGGCAAGGGCGTGCCGGACGACCCTCATCAATGCATTTTCAGTGACTTGGCCACGACGGGACGGGCTGGCACGGGCGGTGCGGAGGAGGGAGCGGCAATCAAGCCGGAGACCTCCACCATGATGACCAACGCCCTGAACCCCATCGCCGTCGACTGGATCCAGCTCGTCGTCGCCGGCGCCCTCACGATCGGCCTCACCACAGTGGTGGCCGTCGTCATCCGCGAGCCGCTGCTCGGCGTGTTGCGGCTGATGTGCGGCCACGAGGTCGGCGCCCGTTTCTGGACCACCTTCGCGACCGTGCTGATCGTCATGGGACCGCTGTTCCTGGTGTTCACGGCGGCGGCCGGTGCCGAGAGCCTCGCCGACTTCGTGCGCCGCACCGTCTATCTCGTCAGCTTCGGGGTGATCGGCGCCTTCGTGGTGATGGGGGCCGCCGTGATGCTCAGCGTCCCCTCGCAGGCGCTGTCGCGCAGCCGCGCCGCCGAGATCGAGCGGGGCCGCGCCAGCGCCCCGGCCGCCGATTGACTGCCTCAGCGCCCCGGAGGAGACGGACGATGACGACCATTCTCCCGGCCCGCCCCGACGCGGGGGCCGCGCCCTCACTTCTACGCCGGCGCGTGCCGGCAAGGGCACCGCAGGGTGGGCCGGCGGCGCATCAGCCCGAGACGTGGCCGCCGCGGTGGCGGTCCGTCCCGGCCGTTCGGGACCCGCGGCGCCGGCACACCGCGCGGGCCTTCGTGCTCGCCCCCATGGTGCCGGCCGCGCTGGCGGCGTTGCTGGCGTCCGCGGCGGCAGGTTACCAGAACACGAGCGGCTTCCTCTTGCTGTTCTTGTTCATCCCTTTCTGCGTGGTCGGCCACCTGTCGGCCTTGTTCATCGGTGTGCCACTCTACCTGTTGATTCCGCGCGATAAACGGGACCTGTCAGCCGCCGTCATGCTCCTCGGCGGCATGGTGGCGGCGCTGCCCTGGACCATCGGAGGCGTGCTGTCGAGGAGCGGCGATGTCCTGCTCGTCGCCGGGGGCGCCTTCGGGCTCGGCTGCATCGGCGGCATCGCCTTCGCGCTGATCCGGCGACCGTCCTCCGGACCTTCGGAGGCCGCGGGACCCGATCTGCCAAAAGCGTGAGGAGCCGGGGGTCGCGGGGCGCCCTCGTCCGCCCTATGCTCAATGTTCAAATCTGCCGCAGAGGACACGATGGTCGCGATCCGTTCCACGAGTGTCATCCACGACGGGTGGACCAAGCTCCGAATCGCCACGCTGTCGGGCGACGACGGGGTGGCGTTCGACCGCGAGATCGAGGACCACGGCCCCGCCGTGGCGGTGCTGCCCTTCGATCGGGGGTCGCGGGGCGCCCTCGTCCGCCCTATGCTCAATGTTCAAATCTGCCGCAGAGGACACGATGGTCGCGATCCGTTCCACGAGTGTCATCCACGACGGGTGGACCAAGCTCCGAATCGCCACGCTGTCGGGCGACGACGGGGTGGCGTTCGACCGCGAGATCGAGGACCACGGCCCCGCCGTGGCGGTGCTGCCCTTCGATCCCGCGCGTCGCGTGGCGCTGCGTCAAGCTGCCCCGCGCGCCGCTGATGTTCATGGGGGCGGCGTCGGACGTCCTCGAAGTCCCGGCGGGCCTCCGCGAGGCGGGGGAGGACCCGGCCGATTGCGCCCGGCGCGAGGCGCGGGAGGAGGTCGGCGTGACGCTCTCCGCCCTGGACGAGGCCGGCCACACCTGGACGATGTGCGGCATCTCGACCGAGCGGATGCACCTCTTCCTCGCCCCCTACGCGGCCGAGCACCGCACGGGCTCGGGCGGCGGCCTCGCCGCCGAGCACGAGAACATCACCGTGGTGGAGGTGCCGCTGGCCGAGTTGCGCGACCTCGCGGACCGCAACGCCCTCGACGACATGAAGACGCTCTGCCTCGTCCAGACCCTGCGCCTGCGCCGGCCGGACCTGTTCTGACCCGACCATCCGCTCTTTCCCGCGGAGGCGGGAATCCAGCGCGAGATGTTCGGCCGAAGGCCGACTTATCCGGTCTTCGATTCAGCGAGAAAGACCCGTCTTCATGTCGTCGGCCTTCGGCAGCCTCCCTGCGCTGCTTCATCGCCTCCGCGAGGATGAGCGGTGGCGAGCCTTTCACCTGGATGATGTGTGACGCCGCGGTCGGCTTCCTGGGCCCGTCACCATCGGGCCAGGATGCGATGGTTTTGCCCGGCCACGATGGAGTCCATCACGTCTTGCGGGAACCCGTCGGGCAGGGCGGCGAGCGTCGCCGCGACGGCGCGTGGTGCCGTCGCGATCAAGTCGTCGAAGACCTCGCGGACCACGGCTCCACCCAGGCCGCCCTGGGCGGCGCTCTCACGATCGGGCCATCAGGGGAAACCGTCGGGATGGACGGTGCGCGGCCGAAGCACCAATTCGAGGTTCAAGGCAGCCATCATCTCGCAGACCGTGTTGAACTGGGTCGCCGCCAGACCAGCCTCGACCGACGACACGGTGGCCTGCCTAAGCCCCGTGATCCCCGAGAGCGCCGTCTGCGTGACGGCCGCCTTCCGCCGCTCCCGCCGGAGAGCGGCGCCGAGCTGGTCGGGCGTGCGGACGATGTGCTCCATGAGTGCGCTCCTGCCCGAGCCATGCGCTTTCGCGTATAAACAGTCAATAAACGCTGTGACGTATAACTTCGTGACATACGTTCCGCCGCATCGAGCAGGCCGGTGTCCGGCGTCGGGCGCCGATCATGCCGCTGTCCTTTCCCACGACATCCTGTCAGATCCGCGTCCATGATCCTCGCCCTCGCCGTCGCGGCCGTCCTCGTCACCGTCGCGCTCTCGGTCCTCACCGCCTGCGCGGTCGCGGTGCGGGCGACGGCCTCGCGCTCCGTCACCGTCGTGGGCGCCCCGCCCGCCGGGATCGGTGCCGGCGCGGTCGCGCTCTCGTCGGGCACCGGCCACGCGCTCGCGGGATGGTTCGCGCCGGGCCGCCCGGGGTGCGGCGCCGTGCTGCTGCTGCACGGCATCCGCTCGGACCGGCGCGCCCTCGCGTCCCGCATGGGCTTCCTCGCGCGGGCCGGCTTCACCGTGCTGGCGATCGACCTCCGGGCCCACGGCGAGAGCGCCGGCGCCGCCGTCACCTTCGGGGCGCTCGAGGCGCAGGATGCGGCGGGGGCGCTCGGCTGGCTGCGCGCGGCCGCGCCCGGCGAACGGGCCGGCGCCATCGGGGTCTCGCTCGGCGGGGCGGCGCTGCTCTTGGCGAGCCGCCACGCCAGGATCGACGCCCTGGTGCTCGAATCGGTCTTCCCCGACATCCGCGACGCGATCCGCAACCGCCTCCGCCTCGTCGCCGGAGCGGCGGAGCCGTGGATCACCCCGCTCTTCATCGCGGTCGGCGTGATCCTGACCGGGATCCGCCCCGCCGATCTGCGGCCGATCGAAGCCCTGGGCGCCTATGCCGGTCCGGTGCTGATCGTGTCGGGTGCCGAGGATCGGCTGACGCCGCCCTCTGAGACCCGGGCGATGTACGACGCCGCGCCCGGCCCGAAGCAGCTCTGGATGGTGGAGGGCGCCGGCCACGTCGACATGGCGGCGGCGGTGGGATCGGACTACGAAGGGCGGATCCTGGCCTTCCTCGGCCGGCACCTGCAAGACGGGATTCCATGCGCCTGATCCTGGTCGGCGGCGGGCTCGCCAACAGCCTCATCGCCCATCGCCTGTCGACCGAGCGCCCCGACGTCGAGTGGACGATCCTCGAGGGCGGCGGCGAACTCGGCGGCAACCACACCTGGTCGTTCCATGCCGGCGACCTGACGCCCGAGCAGGGGGCCTGGATGGAGCCCTTCGTGTCGGCCCGCTGGCCCGGCTATGCCGTGGCGTTCCCCGGTCTCGAACGCCGGCTGCCGCTCGGCTACCGCTCGGCCTCGGCCGACCGGCTGCGGGCCGTGATGGCGCCGCACGCTGACCGCATCCGGACCGGCGCGGCCGTCGATGCCCTGCGTCCCGACGGCGTGACGCTGCGCTCGGGCGAGGAACTGCGCGCCGACGCCGTGATCGACGGCCGCGGCTACCGTCCCTCGCCGCACCTGCAGATCGCCTTTCAGAAATTCTACGGCGTCGAGGTGCGGACCGCGGCGCCGCACGGCCAGGCCGACCCGATCATCATGGACGCCACCGTGCCGCAGCGCGACGGCTTCCGCTTCGTCTACACGCTGCCCTTCGCGCCCGACCGCGTGCTGATCGAGGACACTTATTATTCCGACGGGCTCGACCTCGACCTCGCGGCGCTGCGGACCACGACGCTCGACTATGCGCGGCGCCGGGGCTGGACGGTGGCGGCGGTTGAGCGCGACGAGACCGGGGTGCTGCCCATCGCGCTCGGCGGCGACATCGAGGCCTTCTGGGAGGATGCGCCCGGCGTGGCCCGATCTGGCCTGCGCGCCGCGCTCTTCCACCCGACCACGGGCTATTCGCTGCCCGACGCCGTGCGCCTCGCCGACCGCATCGCCGCGCTCGGCGACCTGTCGGCCGTGAGCCTCCACCGCGAGACGCGCGCCCACTCGCTGCGATGCTGGAAGGAGGCGGGCTTCTACCGCCTGCTCGACCGCCTGCTGTTCAAGGCCGCCGATCCCGACCGGCGCTATCGGCTCATCGAGCGCTTCTACCACTTCTCCCCGGACCTCGTGTCGCGCTTCTATGCGGGCCGCTCCACCCTCTATGACAAGGCGCGCGTGCTCACCGGCAAACCGCCCGTGCCGATCTTTCGCGCGCTCCGCTGCCTGCGGGAACCCTCGAATCTGGCCATCGCTCCATGAACGCACCTTTGAAGCCCGATCCGAGCCGCAGCGGCGCGCGGCCCCGCGCCGTGGTGGTGGGCTCCGGCTTCGGCGGCCTGGCGCTGGCGATCCGGCTGCAGGCCGGGGGGTTCGACGTCACCGTGCTCGAGAAGCGCGACAAGCCCGGCGGGCGCGCCTACGTGTACGAGGATGACGGGTTCACCTTCGACGGCGGCCCGACCGTCATCACCGACCCGACCTGTCTCGAGGAGCTCTGGACCTGCGCGGGCCAGCGCATGGCGGACGACGTCGAACTCATGCGCGTCGACCCCTTCTACCGGCTGTGCTGGGAGGACGGTGTCACCTTCGACTATGCCAACGACCAGGCCGAACTCGATCGGCAGATCGGCAAGCTGTCGCCGGCCGACGTGGCGGGCTACCGCAAGTTCCTGGCCTTCTCCGAGGCCGTCTTCGAGAAGGGCTACATCGGGCTCGGCGCCGTGCCGTTCCTCGACTTCCGCTCGATGCTGAAGGTCGCGCCGGCGCTGGTGAAGCTCGAATCCTACCGCAACGTCTACGATCTCGTGGCGCGGTTCATCAAGGACGAGCACCTCCGCCAGGCCTTCTCGTTCCACACGCTGCTGGTGGGCGGCAGCCCGTTCCGCACCTCCGCCATCTACGCGCTGATCCACGCGCTCGAGCGGCGCTGGGGCGTGTGGTTCCCGAAGGGGGGGACCGGCGCGCTGATCGGGGGCATGATCCGGCTCTTCGAGCGGATCGGCGGCACGATCCGCCTCGACGCCGCGGTGCGCGACATCCGCACCGAGCACGGCCGCACCACCGGCGTGGTGCTCGCCGACGGCTCGAAGCTCGACGCCGAGTTCGTCGCCTCGAACGCCGACGTCATGCACACCTACCGCGACCTCCTGCGCCACGACCCGCGCGGGCAGGACGAGGCGAAACGGCTCGCCAAGAAGCGCTATTCCATGTCGCTCTTCGTGGTCTACTTCGGCCTCAAGGGCGACCATCGCGGCCTCGCCCACCACACGGTGTGTTTCGGGCCGCGCTACCGCGAGCTGATCGCCGAGATCTTCGGGGCCGACAAGCTCGCCGACGACTTCTCGCTCTACCTGCACGCGCCGAACGCCACCGACCCGTCGCTCGCGCCCCCGGGCCACAGCGCCTATTACGTGCTCTCGCCCGTGCCGCACCTCGGCACGGCCGACATCGACTGGGCGGTCGAGGGGCCTAAGTACCGCGACCGGATCTTCGCCTATCTCGAGGAGCACTACATCCCGAATCTCGGGCGCGACCTCGTGACCTCGCGGATGCTGACGCCGTTCGAGTTCCGCGACGAGCTGAACAGCCACCACGGCTCGGCCTTTTCGCTGGAGCCCATCCTGACGCAGAGCGCCTGGTTCCGGCCCCACAACCGGGACGGCAAGATCGCCGGGCTCTACTTCACGGGGGCCGGCACCCATCCCGGAGCCGGCGTGCCGGGGGTCGTCGGCTCCGCCAAGGCGACCGCCTCGCTGATGCTGGCCGACGCCGGGCTGGGAGAGCCGATGGCGCCGGCGGAGGCGATGGCGACGGCCGGCATCGCACCGTCGTGAGAACGGAGTGACGATGCCCGCGCCCTCGACATGTCGGGCCTGACCTTGGCCCGGGATGCCGTCTCCGAGACGAGCCGCCGCAGCATCGAGGCCGGATCGAAGAGCTTCGCCGCCGCGGCGCGTCTCTTCGACCCCGCGACGCGCGACAGTGCCCGCCTGTTCTATGCCTGGTGTCGCCATTGCGACGACGTGATCGACGGTCAGGCGGGCGGCTTGGGGCGGGTCGAGCGCGACGGTACGCCGGCCGAGCGGCTGGCGATGCTGGAGCGGCGCACGCGCGACGCGCTCGCCGGCGTGCCGCAGGACGACCCCGCTTTCGCGGCCTTCGCCCGCGTCGCCGCGCAGCACCGGATCCCCGAGCGCCTGCCGCTCGACATCCTCGACGGCTTCCGCATGGACGTCGAGGAACGGGATTATCAGACCCTCGACGACCTCCTCGCCTATTGTTACGGGGTCGCCGGTGCGGTGGGCGTCACCATGGCGATCGTCATGGGGGTCGACCCGGAGGACCGCGCGGTCCTCGACCGCGCCTGCGACCTCGGCCTCGCCTTCCAGCTCACCAACATCGCGCGCGACGTGATGGACGACGCCCGAATCGGCCGCGTCTACCTGCCGGCCGACCTGTTCCGCCGCGACGCCGTCGGGCCGGACTTCATCCTCGATCCGGCGAACCGCCGCGCGGTCGTCGAGGCCACCCACGCGCTGCTCGAACTGGCCGAGCGCTACTACGCCTCGGCCCGGGTCGGCATCGCGCGCCTGCCCTGGCGGTCGGCCTGGGCCATCGCCACGGCGCTGCGGGTCTATCGCGAGATCGGCCGCCGCGTCCGGTTCGCGCCCGACCCCTGGGCGCGGCGACAGTCGGTGCCGCGCTGGCGCAAGCTGTGGCACGTGGGGATCGGCAGCGCCCAGCCGGCGCTGTACCGCATCGTCGGCACCCCGCCGCGGCGGGGACTCTGGACGCGGCCGGGCGCCGTCGCGCTCGCGGGTCAGCCGCCGAGCGAGAGCCCCTGAAGCGCCGTCTGGAAGCCCACGGCGGCGCGACCCGCGGGCTGGCTCGGCGCCAGGAAGGATTCCGCCGGGCCGACGAAGTTGCCGTCGGTCTGCCGGACGAGGTGCAGCGTCGAGGCGTCGAGCGGGTCGGCGATCACCGACCGCGCCGTATACTCGCCCACCGCGTTGCGGACGAGGTTCGGCAGGTAGACCTGGACCAAGGCAGTGTTGAAGGTGGCGTTCATGGCGCGGGACCGGCGTTCGACTGTCATGGTAAATCGTCGAAAACCATGAATGCCGGGTTAACGTCATGCCCGGCGCGGCCGGCCGGCGTGGAACCCCGCCCCGGCATCCCCCGTTCCCGTGTCGCGCGGGGGAGGCCCGCATCGGGAGCGACCGCCATGGCTGACGACCATCTCGAAACCGCGACGGCCGCGGATGTGGGCCGCGAGGCCGCGCCGCGTTCGGTCACGGCCTTCTTCGACACACAGGACGCGGCCGACCAGGCCCGTCTCGACCTGATCCAGGCCGGAGTGCCGGAGCGCAACGTCCGGGTCGCAGGCGGCCAGGCCGCCGCCGCGGAGCCGGCGCACCCGCACAGCTTCTGGGAGTCGCTGAAGGAGTTCTTCGTGCCCGACGAGGACCGGACGATGTATGCCGAGGGACTGCGCCGGGGCGGCATCGCGGTGTCGGTGCAGACCGACAGCGCCGCCTACAACCGCGTGCTGGAGATCCTCGACCGCGACGGCGCGGTCGACATGGAGGAGCGCGCGGCCGGCTGGCGCAACGAGGGCTGGGCCGCCCCGGGCGGGGCCGAGCCTCTGGGCGAGGGCGAGATGGCCTACACGCCTGCCGGCGGCGCGACGGGCGGCTTCGCGGCGAGCCGCGCCGACCAGCCGCTGTTCGAGGGACCGCTCGACACCGCCGCCATCGAGCCCGGCTCCGTGGTGGCCGACCCAGTCGGCGACGATCGCGCCGCCGCGGGGGCGTCCTCAACGGCGGCGATCGCGACCGATGCGTCGCCGCAGCGGGACCGCAGTCACGGGCGGACCCGCGTCCGGTCCTACGTCGCGGGCGACCTCTGATACGCGCGCTGGGGGATCGGTTCGGGTGACATCTGAGCGGCCGATCAGCCGGCCGCCGTCTGACCCGAGCGGATCGTCAGGCCGCGGCCCGCATCGCGTCCCGCATCGAGTTCAGCACGTCGACGGGATGCCAGGGCTTCGCCATGTAGCGGACCCGAGGCCCGAGGTTGCGTGGCGTCCCGGCGTGGGTGCCGGAGGTCACGAGGACCGCGATGTCGGGGCAGACCTCCGACACGATGCCGGCGAGTTCCAGGCCGTCGGTGTCGCCCGGCAGGTAGACGTCGGTGAAGATCGCCGCGACATCGGACTTGTGGTCGCGCACGTAGTCGATCGCGGCGTCGCCATCGGCGAACTCGACCACGTGGATGCCGGCCTCCGCGAAGAGCGACGTGGCGGTCAGGCGGACGAGGGGTTCGTCCTCGACGATGACGACGGTGCTGCGGCTCATGGCATTCTCCAGCGGAACACGCCGTTTTGGCGGATCGGGCCAGGGATGCCCGGCGGCCGCTTCGGTTCGACGCCGGTGATGCCGGGCCTTTGGGGCACCGGCACGTGCAGCTTGTGGTCTTTTATTGTGCGCTGCATCCTAACCGGAGATGAACGGCCGCGACACGGACCGGACGTCGGTCCGCCACGGCGGCGCCGTCAGGGCTCGGGCCAGCCCGCCATCGCGCCGCGTGCCGCCTCGTAGAAGGCCGCGAGCCGCAGCACCGCGAGGTCGCCGAAGCGCGGGCCGACGATCTGCAGGCCGAGCGGCAGGCCCGCCGCCGACGTGCCGCAGGGCAGCGAGAGCGCCGGCTGCTCGGACATGTTCCACGGCACCGTGAAGGCGATGTGCTCGAAGGGCCGGTCGGGGTCGTCGACCGGCGAGGCCCAGTCCGCCGGGTAGGACACCACCGGGATCGTCGGCGACACCACGGCATCGACGCGCTCGAACAGCCGCCCGCAGGCCCGGCGCATCGCCCCGGTGCCGTCGTAGCCGCGCACCGCCGCGACGCCCGACACGCGGGCGCCGCCCTCGGCCCAGACGCGGATGTAGGGCAGGACCCGGTCGCGCTCGGGCGCCGTCATGTCGCCGATCTCCGCCCAGGCCCGGGCGCGCCAGAAATCGTCGAGCCCGTCGAGCATGGCGCGCGTGAGGACCGGCGGCACGTCCTCGACCTCCGCGCCGGCGTCGGCGAAGACGCGGGCCGCCGCCGCGACGGCGTCGGCGATCTCGCGGTCGACCGGCAACCCGCAGCCGGCGTCGCGCATCAGGCCGATCCGGAGGCCGCGCACCTCGCCGCGCAGCGCCTCCCAGGCGATGTCGGCCGGGGGCAGGGCGGTGTCGTCGCGCGCGTCGGGACGGGACAGGGCCGTCATGGCGAGCGCGGCATCGGCCACGGTTCGGGTCATGGGGCCGGCGCAGCGGCCGAGGTAGTAGGGAGCGACCGGCACCCGGCCGTGGCTGGGCTTGAACCCCACCGTGCCGGTCAGGGCCGCCGGCAGGCGGATCGAACCGCCGATGTCGGTGCCGATGTGGAGCGGTCCATAACCCGCCGCCGCCGCAGCCGCGGCGCCGGAGCTCGAGCCGCCCGGGTTCAGCGCCGGATCCCAGGGATTGCGGGTCAGCGGATGGAAGGACGACAGGCCGGAGGTCAGCATGCCGTGGTCGGGGCAGGTCGTCTTGGCGAAGATCACCGCGCCGTCCTCGCGCAGCCGCGCCGCCGCCGGCGCGTCCGCCGGGGCGGGCACCAGCGTCGTCGCGGCGCAACCGCGCGGCACCGGCACGCCTCGGGTGGCGATCAGCTCCTTCACGGTCACGGGCAGGCCGTCGAGGCGGCCCAGGGGCGCCCCGCGCACCCAGCGCTCCGTCGCGGCGGCGGCATCGCGCCGGGCGCCCTCGGGATCGTAGGCGTAGAGGGCCGCGATCCGCGGTTCCCAGGCGGCGACCCGCCGCTCGACGGCCTGCCAGCATTCGCTCGGCGACAGGGTCCGGGCGGCGAAGGCGGCGAGCAGGTCGACGGCCGGCATGGTGGCGGGGTCGGTCATGGAACGGCTCCCTTCGGGTGTCACGGCGGGGCGGCGCCGCGGCGGTCGAACAGGTCGCGTAGACCGTCTCCGACGAGGTTGAAACCCAGAACCGCGACCGCGACGGCGCCGCCCGGCGCCACGACGAGCCACGGCGCCGGCGCGAGATAGGTCTGCGAATCCGCCAGCATGCGGCCCCAGCTCGGCGCGGGCGGCGGAGCGCCGAGGCCGAGGTAGCTCAGGCCCGCCTCGGTCAGGATGGCGAGGCCGAGCTGCACCGTGACCTGCACGGCCAGCGGCCCGCCGATATTGGGCAGCACGTTCTCCCACCCGATGCGGAGGCCTGACTTGCCGATGCCGCGCGCCGCCGCGACATAGTCGCTGGCCCAGACCCGCAGGGCCGCGCCCCGCGCCACCCGGGCGAAGACGGGCACGAGGAACAGCGCGATCGCCAGGATGGCGGTGACCCGGCCCGGCCCCAGCAGGCTGCCGAGCATCAGCGCCGACAGGATCGGCGGCACCGCGAAGACGACGTCGCAGACCCGCATGGCCGCGCCGTCGAGCGGGCCGCCACGGCCCGCCGCCGCGATGCCGAGCCCCGTCCCGCAAGCGGCGCCGAGCGCCACCGCCGGGACCGCGACCACGAGGGCGTTCAGGGCTCCGGCCATCAGGAGGGAGAGCACGTCGCGGCCGAAATGGTCGGTCCCGAGCCAGCCGAGGCCCGGCGGCAGGCCCGCGGCCAGCGGCGGCCGCAGCTTGAGGGCGATGTGGAGGCGGGCCGGCACGTCGGGCGTCCAGACCAGGGACAGGAGCGCCAGCGACACGACGACGGCGGTGACGCCGAGGCCGAGGGCGAGGCGGCCCGGGACGCTGCCGTACCTCACGCGTCGGCCCGGAGCCGCGGGTCGAGCGCCACGGTGAGGAGGTCGACGGCGAAGTTCACCAGGATCACCAGGGCGGCGAAGAACAGCACCACGTCCTCGACCACGACGATGTCGCGCTGCGCGAAAGCCTGGATGGCGAGGCGCCCGAGGCCGGGCAGGGCGAAGACGCTCTCGACGAGCACGGAACCCGCCACCAGGAAGGAGAACTGGAGGCCCAGGATGGTGAGGACCGCCGGACACGCGTGGGGCAGGGCGTGACCCCACAGGATGGCGCGCCGCGTCAGGCCCTTGGCCCGGGCGGTGCGGATGAAGTCTTCGCCGAGCGTGTCGAGGACGGCGCCGCGCGTCACCCGCGTGAGGATCCCGGCCTGGGGCAGCGCGAGGGCCAAGGCGGGCATCGCCAGGGCGGCGGCGGCGGGGAGCGGGCCCGCGGCCCACCCCGGGAAGCCGCCGGAGGGCAGCCAGCCGAGCCGCACCGCGACCAGCAGGATGAGCAGGAGGCCGATCCAGAAGTTCGGCACCGCCATGCTGCCCTGGGCGAAGGCGGCCGCGGCAGCGTCGAGCGCGCCCCCGCGCCGCGCCGCGGCCCCGACGCCGAGCGGCAGCGCGATCGCGACCGACAGCGCCACGGCCATCAGGGTCAGCGGCAGGGTCACGCTCAATCGGTCGGCGATGAGCCCCGACACGGGCACGCCATAGGTGGTGGACGTGCCGAGCCGGCCCGTGAGGGCGCCGCCGAGCCAGGCCGCGTAGCGGAGCGGCGCCGGGCGGTCGAGGCCCATCGTGGCCCTCAGCGCCGCCAGCGTGTCGGGGCGTGCCGACGTGCCCAGCATGATGGCGGCGGGATCGCCCGGCAGCACCTCCATGGTGGTGAAGATGGCCGCCGAGGCGATCAGCAGGGTGAGGAGGAGGCCGAGCAGCCGGCGGACGAGGAGCGTCGCCACGTCGGGGCTAGTCGGCCCAATGGACCGCCGTCAGATCGTTCGACGGGATGGGCTCGTCGGTCCACAGGCCCTGGAGCTTGGCGCTCCAGACGCCGAGCTTGGGGATGACGTAGAGGTAGAGGGCCGGGACGTCCTCGGCGAGGACGCGCTGCGCCTCGCCATAGGCCTCGAGGCGCTGTTTCGGATCGATCGCCTGCTCGGCGGTGGCGATGTCCTTGTCGAAGGGTGCGTCGCGAAAGCCGAAATAATAGTCCGGCCGGGCGTAGATGCCGATGTCGAGCGGCTCGGCATGGGCCACGATCGTCATGTCGAAGTCGCGCGCCTTGAAGACGTCGGCGATCCACTTGGCGGGGAACTCGGTCGGCACGATGGTCACGGTGACGCCGACCTCGCCGAGCATGGCCTGGAGCACCTCGGCCGAGCGGGTCGCGTAGCCCATCTGCGGCACCTTGATCGAGAGGGTGAGCCCGTTCGCGAAGCCGGCCTCGGCGAGGAGCGCCTTGGCCTTGGCGGGGTCGTAGGGCAGGGCGCCGGTGAGGTCGACGTAGCCGGGGTCGTTGGGCGTGTAATGGCTGCCGATCGGCGTGCCGAAGCTCGACGAGACGGCGTCGACCAGCGCCTTGCGGTCGACCGCCATCATGAGGGCGCGGCGGACCCTGACGTCGTTGAACGGCGGGCGAGAATTGTTCAGGCCCGCCACGACCTTGAGTTCGGTGTTGCCCGCCACCGCCGCGAAGGACGGGTCGGCCTTGAAGGCGGCGAAGAGCTCGGGCGCCTCGAGCTCCGGCATCGCGTCGAGGCCGCCCGACCTCAGGGCCGCCGCCTGGGCCTGGGCGTCGCCGACGAAACGAAAGGTCGCGGCCGCGAGCGCCGGTGCGTGGGCGGCGTCCCAATAGGCGGGATCGCGGACGAGTTCGACGCGGTCGCCCTTGACCCAGCGCGCGACCTTGAAAGGGCCGGTGCCGACGGGGTCGGTGCGGTCGGTGTCGGCGCTCTTCGGCGCCACCATGACGGAGGCCGGCCAGCCGAGCCAGTAGAGCAGGTTGCCCGACGGCCGCGTCAGCCGGATCACCAGCGTCGCCGGATCGGGCGTCTCGACGGCGTCGATCACGGAGAAGAACTGCTTCTGCGGGTTGGTCGAAGCGGCCCCGCGCGCGCGGTCGAGCGTGAACTTTGCCGTGGCCGAGTCGAACGGCTTCCCGTCCTGGAAGTACACGCCGGTCTGCAGCGCGAAGGTGTAGACGAGACCGTCGGGCGATACGGTCCAGCTCCGCGCCAGTTGAGGCGCGACATGGCCGTCGCGGTCGAGCCGCACGAGGCCCTGATACACGTTCTGCCATGTCACCTGCCCGATGGCGACGGGTGCCGCCACGGTGGGGTCGAGGCCCGCCGGCTCGATGCTCATGCCGATCACCGCCGATGTCTTGGGCGCGGCGGACGCGGCCAGCGGGGCGGCCAGAGCCGCCGCGAGCGCGGCCGCGAGGGTGGAGGTGAACCTGAACGCCATGGACGCCTCGAACGCAGCCGGACGAACCGCCATCGGGCGATTCGGGAGCCGCAGAGGCACCCATACTCCAGTCTACGACAGGAGCGCCGAGGTCGAAAGCGCCGCTCCGGCGCGAGCCGCGCTCGGCTGCAGACGAGCGACCGTCAGTTGATCGGCGGAGTGGCGATCCAGAAGATGGTCGCCCGCGCGACGCCGATGTTGCGGTAGCTGTGCAGCTGGTCCGAGCGGAACGCGAAGGCGTCGCCGGCCGCCAGCCGATGCGCTCGACCGTCGATGGTCAGCTCGATCTGTCCGTCGAGCAGGTAACCGGCCTCCTCGCCGGCGTGCTGGTGCTCGCCGGTGCTCGAAGCGCCGGAATCGACGTGATAGATGTTGCATTGAAGCAGGTGCTTCTCGGTCTCCGGGATGACCTTCTCGACCGTGATGGCGGACCGGGAGGATTCGAGCGCGACCGCGGGTCGCGATCCGGCCCTGAAGATAATGGGTTCCTTGCCGTCCCGGTCCTCGAACATCCAGCCCATGCTCATGTCGAGGGACTGCACGAGCCGGTTGAGCATCGGCAGGGATGGGAAAGCCTTGCCGTTCTCGATCTTGGACAGCAGGCTCTCGGAACAGCCGGCCGCATCCGCCAGCACCTTCAACGTCATCCCGCGCATCTGGCGCGCCATCCGCAAGCGCGTGCTCAAACGCTCGGACGTGCGCGCGTCGAGCACGTCCTTGTCGTCCCGGCCCTGAAAATCGTGCATCGGTTCAACCTCACGTCACATGATGTTGTCGTCTATGAGCCAAAATAGGTCAATACCTCCGGTTGACAACAGACGTGCACGGCAAACGAGGGATGAATCTCGCGGGGGCCCGCATCGCTCGTCGCACGCGGTTAACCGGAGCCGAAGCCGCCGCCATTGCTTTGCCGCCGATGCCGTGTTTGTGACGCGGGACGGGACGGCTGCAGCACCGGACCGCCCGGGCCTTCGAAGGAGCTCACGATCACGACGCCGACCCTCCACACGCCGGCCGACGCGATCGGCTCCGCCACCGCCTGGCCCTTCGAGGAAGCCCGCAAGCTCGTCAGACGCGTCGAGCGGACCGGTCAGCCGAGCGTGGTCTTCGAGACCGGCTACGGTCCCTCGGGGCTGCCCCACATCGGCACGTTCGGCGAGGTGGCGAGGACCGCGATGGTGCGGCACGCCTTCCGGGCCCTCACGGGGGATCGCATCCCGACGCGGCTCGTCTGCTTCTCGGACGACATGGACGGGCTGCGCAAGGTGCCCGACAACCTCCCCAACCCGGAGATGCTGCGCCAGCACCTCGGCCGGCCGCTGACCGAAGTCCCGGACCCGATCGAACCCGGCATCAGCTTCGGCCACGCCAACAATGCCCGGCTGCGCGCCTTCCTCGACCGCTTCGGCTTCGATTACGAGTTCCTGTCGTCGACGGCGCTGTATCGGTCCGGCCGCTTCGACGCGGCCCTGCTGCTGATGCTGTCGCGGCTCGACGACGTCATGGCGATCATGCTGCCGAGTCTCCGGGCCGAGCGCTCCGCCACCTACTCGCCGTTCCTGCCGGTCCACCCCGAGAGCGGGGTGGTGCTGCAGGTGCCGCTCGTCTCCCACGACGTCGCGGCCGGCACCATCACCTGGCGCGACCCCGCCTCGGGCGCGCTGATCGAGACGCCCGTGACGGGCGGCCGCTGCAAGCTCCAGTGGAAGCCCGATTGGGCGATGCGCTGGCACGCGCTCGGCATCGATTACGAGATGGCCGGCAAGGACCTCATCGATTCGATGAAACTGTCCGGCCGGATCGCGCGGGCCCTGGGCTCGGAGCCGCCCGAAGGGTTCAACTACGAACTCTTCCTCGACGAACACGGGCAGAAGATCTCGAAGTCGAAGGGCAACGGGCTCTCGATCGACGACTGGCTCCGCTACGCCTCGCCGGAGAGCCTGTCGCTGTTCATGTTCCAGAAGCCGTCGGCGGCGAAGCGCCTGCATTTCGACGTCATCCCGCGCGCCGTCGACGACTACCTCGGCTTTCTCGAGGCCTTCGGCCGCCAGGGCGACCGGGAACGGCTCGGCAGTCCCGCGTGGCACATCCATGCCGGGGAGCCGCCCGCGCCGGAACGCCTGGCGCCGGAGGGCGGAACCGGCACGACCGTAACGTTCGCCATGCTGCTGAACCTCGCGGCCGTCGCCAACAGCGAGGATCCGACGGTCCTGTGGGCCTTCCTGCGCCGCTACGCCGTGGACGTGTCCTCGGCGACCCACCCACGGCTCGACGGCCTCGTCGGCTATGCGGTGCGCTACTTTCGCGACGTCGTGCGGCCCGCGAAGCGCTACCGGGCGCCCGACGACGTCGAGCGCGACGCGTTGCTGCGCCTCGATGCGGCCCTGGCGGCCCTGCCGCCCGGGGCGAGTGCCGAGGACGTCCAGAGCGCGCTCTACGACGTGGCGCGGCCGATCCCCCGCTATCAGGACTTCAAGGCCAAGACGGCGACACCCGAGCGGCCGGGCGTGTCCAACGAGTGGTTCAACGCGCTCTACCAGATCCTGCTCGGCGAGGAGCGGGGCCCGCGGTTCGGCTCGTTCGCGGTGCTCTACGGCATCGGGGAGACCCGAGCCCTGATCCGCAAGGCGCTCGACGGCGCGCTGATCGCCGAACACGTGGCCTTCCTGGCGACGCGGAACGCCCCCGCGGCGGCGTGAGCCGCGGCGGCGCCCCGCGGGTGTCGGCCCGCCGATCAGGCGGGCCGACCGTTGATCACATCTTGTGATGCATCATCATCATCTTGTGATGCATCATGTGGTGCATCATGCGATGGCGCATCATCATGTGGTGACGCATCATCATCGGGCGATGCATCATCATCATCTTGTGGTGCATCATCATGCCGTGGTGGTGATGCATCATCATGGCGGCATCGGCGGGGGCCGTGGCGCCGAGCGAGAGCGCGAGTGCGGCGGTCAGGGCCGCGATCTTCAGGGTCTTCATGGGGTTTCATCCTCGTGATGGACAGGGGCGAGGGTCGTCAATGACGCCCCGCCCCGGGGAACATAGGGCGCGGGCGACCGATGGTAGACATCCCAAGCGCGAGCGTGGCTATTTTATCGCGGGCCGCAGGCCTGCATGGCGCGGGCGAGCACCTCGAACACGCGCGGTTCGGCGCACCGGGGCTGTAGTCTCCGATCCCGTTTGGGTCTCAGCCGGCGTCGGGCAGGCCCGGGATCGAGACCCCGAAGGTCTGCAGGACGAGCAGGAGGTTCAACGCCACGATGACGGCCGTGCCGAGGATCGCGGCGGCATCGAGGGTCCGCGAGTTGGCGAACCGGCCCATGATGTCGCCGCGGCGCGTGAACATCACCAAGGCCACCATGGGCAGGGGCAGGACGAAGCTCAGGACCACCTGGCTCAGGATCAGCGCCCGGGTGCTGTCGACGCCGAGCGCCACCACGGCGAAGGCCGGCGCCATGGTGACGAGGCGGCGCAGCCAGATCGGGATGCGGAACCCGACGAAGCCCTGCATGATCATCTGACCCGCCATCGTGCCCACCGCCGAGGAGGACAGGCCGGAGGCCAGCAGCGAGACGAGGAAGAAGCCGGCCGCGGCGGGGCCGAGCAGCGGCGTCAGCGTCCGGTAGGCCGAGCCGATCTCCGACACGTCGCCGTGGCCGACGTGGAAGGCCGCCGCCGCCATCACAACCATGGCCATGTTGATGAGGCCCGCGACCGACAGCGCCAACAGCACCTCGCGGTTGGAATATCGCAGCAGGGCCGCGCGTTCCCGGTCGTCGCGCGCGGGCGCGCGGTGCTGCGTCAGGCCGGAGTGGAGGTAGAGGGCGTGCGGCATCACGGTGGCGCCGACGATCCCGACCGCGATCGTCAGGGCCTCGGGCGCCGGGATGCGCGGCAAGACGGCGCCGAGCCCCGCCGCCGCCCAGTCGACGGGGGCGATGAGCACCTCGGCCAGGTAGGAGACGCCGATGACGCCCACCAGGACCGCGATGGCGATCTCGAGCGCCCTGTAGCCGCGGCTCTCGAGCAACAGGATCGCGTAGGTGGCGAGCGCGGTGATCACCATGCCCAGGAGGAGCGGGATGCCGAGCAGCAGGGACAGGCCGATGGCGCCGCCGAGGAACTCGGCGAGGTCCGTCGCCATGGCGGCGACCTCGCTGGCGAGCCACATCGACACCGTGATGCGCGTCGAGAAATGCCGCCGGCACATCTCGGCGAGGTTCGTGCCCGTGACGATGCCGAGCTTGGCCGACAGGGCCTGGAACAGCATGGCGACGAGATTGGCCGCCACCACGACCCACAGCAGGGTGTAGCCGTATCGGGAACCGGCCTGGATGTTGGTGGCGAAATTGCCGGGGTCCATGTAGGCGATCGACGCCACCACGGCCGGGCCGACCATCAACAGCGTCGAGCCGATCCCCCGTCGCCGCCCGGCCAGGACCTCTCGGATGGCCGCATCGGTCCGTTCGCTCCTGCCGGGCAAGGCCACACCCCCCGAGATCGCCATCCGCCCCATCCACCGCCGCATGCCGTCGACGTCTTCAAATGTAGCATTGGCTACACCATCGTCAACAGGCTTCGTTGACGACCGGGCGTGAAACGGACGACACCGTTTCGACAGGCCGTGCGAGGGGCGGAGATCCATGGATGACGAGGCGACGCCCGAGGGGGAGCGGCGGGCCGACGGATGCGATGCCGCCGCGGCGCAGCGCTTCGACAAGGCCCGCTCGGCCCGCTCCTCGGCGATGCTCGAGGATTATACGGAGCTGATCGCCGATCTCCAGGCGGGGCAGGGCGAGGCCCGCACCACCGACATCGCGCGGGCGCTCGGCGTCACCCACCCCACCGCCAACAAGGCCATCGCGCGGCTGAAGCGCGAGGGGCTGGCGACCTCGAAGCCCTACCGCGGCATCTTCCTGACCGCGGCGGGCCAGGCCATGGCGGAGCGCTGCCGCGCCCGCCACCGCACCGTCGTGCGGCTGCTGCTGGCCGTGGGCGTCCCGCCCGAGGCCGCCGAGATCGACGCCGAGGGGATGGAGCACCACGTCTCCGCGGCGACGCTCGACGCCTTCGAGGCCTTCCTGAAACTCGCGCGCTGAGGGGGCGGACGGGGAGGACCGCCGCCCGCCGTGACGGCGCCCCGATCCCTGCGGGGCCATGCGGCGATGAGCGGCATCCGTCCCGCCACGATCGCGGCCCGGCGCGCTTGCACGGCCGCGCGCCCTCGCCATAGTCCCCGCCCGACGGCGAGGCGGGGACCCATGACAGCGATCCAGGCATCAGAGACGGGGGCCGGCGCCTCGCGGCGGGACCTCGACGCCGCGGTGCGCAAGGCCAGGGCGCGGCTCGTGCCGTTCCTCGTGCTGATGTTCACGCTGGCCTACCTCGACCGCACCAACATCGGCCTCGCCGAGCAGGCGTTCCGGGCCGACACGGGGGTGAGCGAGGCGGGCTTCGCCTTCGGGGCGGGCGTGTTCTTCGTCGGCTACGCCCTCCTCGAGGTCCCGTCGAACCTCGTCCTGCGCCGGGTCGGGGCCCGACGCTGGCTCAGCCGCATCATGGTGAGCTGGGGCGTCGTGGCGGCCGCGACCGTCTTCGCCCGCGGGGACTGGTCGTTCTGGGGCCTGCGATTCCTGCTCGGCATCGCCGAGGCGGGCTTCTTCCCTGGCGTGATCCTCTATCTCGCCTCCTGGTTCCCGCACGAGGAGCGGGGGCGGGTGATCGGCACCTTCTACTTCGGCCTGCCGCTGGCCCTGGTCCTCGGCAACCCGCTGGGGGGATGGCTGCTGTCGCTCGACGGGGCGCTCGGCTTCGCGGGCTGGCAATGGCTGTTCCTGGTCGAGGGCGCGATGGCGTCGATCGTCGGCGTCGCGGCGCTCTTCGTCCTCGTCGACCGGCCCGAGGATGCCCCCTGGCTCGACCGTGATCCCCAGGCCGCGCTGTCGCGCGAGATCGCCGCGGAGGAGAGCGGCAAGGCGGCCGCCGGGGACGTGTCGCTGCGCCGGGCCTTCACCGATCCGGTGATGCTGCTGCTGATCGCCCTCTACACGCTGATCCAGGTCGGCAGCTACGGCCTGGCCTTCTCGCTGCCGAACACCATCGGGGCGCTGCTCGGCGTCAAGGTGGGGCCGCTGGTCGGGCTGGTGTCGGCGGGGCCCTGGGGCGTCGCCCTCATCGCCATGGCGATCCTGCCGGACCGTGCCGTGAAGTCCGGGCGCGAGCGGCCGGTCGCCGCGGCGCTGCTCGCCGTCGCGGCCGTGGGGCTCGCGGTCGCCGCGACGGCGCCCCCGGCCTTGGCGATCCTGGCGCTCAGCCTGACGGCGGCCGGCATCACGGCGTCCCAGCCGATCGTCTGGACCTTTCCCACCACCCGGCTCGGCGGATCCGCCGCGGCGGGGGGCATCGCCCTGATGTCGTCGGTGGGCAACCTCGGCGGGTTCGCGGCGCCGAACCTCCGCGTCTGGGCCGAGCGGACCTTCGGTGCGCCGCCGGCCGGCTTCTACGCGCTCGCGGCCGCCGCGGCCCTGGCGGCCGGCCTCGTGCTGCTCGTGCCGCGGCGGAAGACGGATCCGCGAGGCTGAGCGAGGGCAGATGCGCCGGAGCGGCTGGGACGGCTCTCACACGCTGAGATGCGCCCTGACCTCGTGCTCGACCATGTCGGCCTTGGCGCCCGCCAGCACCACGCTGCCGCGGTCCATCACGGCGAAACTGTCGGCGAGGTCTCGCGCGAACTCGAAATATTGCTCGACGAGGACGATCGCCATGTCGCCCTTCGAGCGCAGGTAGTCGATGGCGCGGCCGATGTCCTTGATGACGGACGGCTGGATGCCCTCCGTGGGTTCGTCGAGGACGAGGAGCTTCGGCCGCGTCACCAGTGCCCGGCCGATGGCCAGCTGCTGCTGCTGGCCGCCCGACAGGTCGCCGCCCCGGCGGTGCATCATGGTGTTGAGGACGGGGAAGAGTTCGAAGACGTCGTCCGGCACGTGGCGCAGCGCGCGGCCGACGGGCGCGAAGCCGGTGTGGAGGTTCTCCTTCACGGTGAGCAGCGGGAAGATCTCGCGCCCCTGCGGCACGTAGCCGATGCCGCGCCTGGCGCGGGCATGGGTGGGCAGGCGCGACACGTCCTCTCCGGCGAGCGCGATCGTGCCGCCGCGGATCGGCTGCTGGCCCACGATGGCGCGGAGCAGCGACGACTTGCCCACCCCGTTCCGGCCGAGCACGCAGGTGACGCGGCCGAGCTCGGCCTTGAGGGACACTTTCCGCAGCGCCTGGGCGGCGCCGTAGAAGAGATCGATGGAGTCGACGTTGAGCATGGGAGACATCCTCGCAAATCAGAGCGCGACGACACCTTCTCCCGTGTGACGGGAGAAGGTGTCGTCGCGCAGCGGCGACGGATGAGGGGACCCCGACGCGGGCGTGGCGCTCTCCCCTCATCCGCCCTGCCGGGCACCTTCTCCCCGCGGGGGAGAAGGGCGTGATCACCGCCCGAGATACACTTCCACCACGCGCGGGTCGGCCGAGACCTGGTCGAGCGGGCCCTCGGCCAGGACCGCGCCCTCGTGCAGCACCGTCACCTTGACGCCGAGGTCGCGCACGAAGGCCATGTCGTGTTCGACCACCACGACGGCGTGGTCGACCGCGATCTCGCGCAGCAGCTCGGCCGTCGTGGCGGTCTCGCTGTCGGTCATGCCCGCCACGGGCTCGTCGACGAGGAGCAGCTTCGGGTCCTGGGCCAGCAGCATGCCGATCTCGAGCCATTGCTTCTGGCCGTGGCTGAGGTCGCCGGCGCGGCGCGCCCGGTGGTCCCAGAGGCGGATGCGACGCAGGATGGCGTCGATCCTCTCGCGCTGCTCGCGGGCCGCGCGGCCGAACAGGGCCGCGAAGGCGCCGCGCGGCGCCTTCAGCGCCAGGAGCACGTTGGTGTCGACCGTGTGGTTCTCGAAGACCGTCGGCTTCTGGAATTTGCGGCCGATGCCCATGTTGGCGATCTCGGCCTCGTCGCGCTTCGTGAGGTCGACCGCGCCGGCGAAGAAGACCGTGCCGGTGTCGGGCCGGGTCTTGCCGGTGATCACGTCCATCATGGTGGTCTTGCCGGCGCCGTTCGGGCCGATGATGGCGCGCATCTCGTTGGGGGCCAACACCATCGAGAGGCCGCGCAGGGCCTTGTAGCCGTCGAACGAGACGCGGACGTCGTCGAGGTAGAGGAGCGAGGAGGTGAGGACGGGGTCGGTCATGGTTTCACTCCGCCACCGGCGCCGGCAGGATCTGCTCCTCGGGCACGATGGGTCGCTCGGCCGGCGGCTCGGGGCGGCGGCGCGCCGTCAGCCGGTCGACGAGGCCGAGGATGCCCTGCGGCAGGAACAGCGTGACGACGACGAAGAGGCCGCCGAGCAGGAACAGCCAATATTCGGGGAAGGCGCCGGTGAAGAAGGTCTTGCCCCAATTGACCAGGATGGCGCCGAGCGCCGCCCCCACCAAGGTCCCGCGCCCGCCGACCGCCACCCAGATCACCGCCTCGATCGAGTTGGCGGGGGCGAACTCGCCCGGGTTGATGATGCCGACCTGCGGCACGTAGAGGGCGCCCGCGACGCCCGCCATCATGGCCGAGAGGGTGAAGATCACCGCCTTGTAGTTCTCGACCCGGTAGCCGAGGAAGCGCGTGCGGCTCTCGGCGTCGCGGATGGCGATCGTGACCTGTCCGAACTTCGAGCCCGTCACGGCGGCGGCGATGAGGTAGCCGAGCGCCAGCGCCACGCAGGACGCCGAGAACAGCGCCGCGCGGGTGCCGGTCGACTGGATGTCGAAGCCCAGGATGTCCTTGAAGTCGGTGAGGCCGTTGTTGCCGCCGAAGCCCATCTCGTTGCGGAAGAAGGCGAGCAGCAGCGCATAGGTCAGCGCCTGGGTGATGATCGAGAGGTAGACGCCCGTGACCCGCGACCGGAAGGCGAAGTAGCCGAAGACCAGGGCCAGCACGCCCGGCACCAGCAGCACCATCGCCACGGCGTAGGTGAAGGAGGAGAAGCCCCACCACGTCCAGGGCAGCGCATGGTAGTTCAGGAACACCATGAAGTCGGGCAGGTCGGGGTTGGCATAGCTGCCGCGCGACCCGATCTGGCGCATGAGGTACATGCCCATGGCGTAGCCGCCGAGCGCGAAGAAAGCGCCGTGGCCGAGGCTGAGGATGCCGCAATAACCCCACACGAGGTCGAGCGACAGCGCCAGCAACGCGTAGCAGAGATATTTGCCGACCAGCGTCACGGCGTAGCTGGACAGGTGGAACGGCGACGAGGCGGGCGTCAGCAGCGACAGGGCCGGCACCAGCACGGCGGCGGCGGCGAGCAGGCCCAGGAACACGAGGCCGCGGGGGGAGAGGATGCGGGCGCTGTGCATGTCAGGCCTCCACCGCCCGGCCCTTGAGGGCGAACAGCCCACGCGGGCGCTTCTGGATGAAGAGCACGATGAAGACCAGGATGGCGATCTTGGCCAGCACCGCGCCCGCGAAGGGCTCCATGAACTTGTCGGCGACGCCGAGCGACAGCGCCGCCACCAGCGTGCCCCAGAGGTTGCCGACCCCGCCGAACACCACGACCATGAAGCTGTCGATGATGTAGCTCTGGCCGAGGTTCGGCGACACGTTGTCGATCTGGGAGAGCGCCACGCCGGCGATGCCGGCGATGCCCGAGCCGAGTCCGAACGCCAGGGCGTCGATCCGTCCCGTCGAGATGCCCATGGCCGAGGCCATGCGGCGGTTCTGCGTCACGGCCCGCATGCGAAGCCCGAACGGCGTGGCGCGGAGCACGAGCTGGAGCGCCACGAAGACCCCGACCGTGAAGACCACGATCCACATGCGACCCGCCGTGATCTCGAGGCCGCCGACGTGGAAGGAGCCCGCCATGAAGGCCGGCGCCGAGACCGGTCTGTTGTCGGCGCCGAAGATCGTGCGAACGAGCTGCTGGAGGACCAGCGACACGCCCCATGTGGCGAGCAGGGTCTCGAGCGGCCGGCCGTAGAGGTGGCGGATGATCACCCGTTCGATGGCGACGCCGACCGCGCCCGCCGCCAGGAACGCCAGCGGCACGGCGACGATCAACGACGCGGGGCCGAGCGCCGTCGAGGCCAGCGCCTGCTGGACCACGTAGGTGGTGTAGGCGCCGATCATCACCATCTCGCCGTGGGCCATGTTGATGATGCCCATCACGCCGAACGTGATGGCGAGGCCGATGGCGGCGAGCAGCAGCACCGAACCGAGCGACAGGCCGTACCAGGCGTTCTGCAGCGCCTGCCACAGGCTCAGCGTGAACTGGATGGAGGAGACGGCCGCCGCCGCGGCGGACCTCACGGCCGGCGACGCGTCGGGCGCCGCACCGGCCTGGCCGACGAGGTTCAGCGCGTCGCCGTCGCCCCGCGCTTTGAGGGTCGCGATGGCGGCGAGGCGGTCCGCCTCGGACCCCGTGCCGGAGGCCGCCACGGTGGCGGCGCGGGCCTGGAGCAGCGAGGCCTTGACGGCGGGGTCCCCCTCTCGGGCGATGGCGGCGTCGAGCGGCGCCAGCGCCTTCGGATCCGGGCTGTGGAACGCCGTGTCGGCGGCGACGAGGCGCTTGGCCCGATCGGGCGATACGAGGTCGAGGCTGCCCGACGCCGTGGCGATCTTCGAGCGGATCCCGTTGTTCAGGCGCACCTTCTTCAGGCCGCCCTCCATCACGCCCTCGGCCTTGGCACCGGTCGCGGCATCGTCGATCACGCCCGCGGCGTCGAGATAGTAGACCTGGTGGGAGCCGGGATCGAAGAACAGGCGGCCGTCGGACAACGCGCCCAGGACGGCGGCCGCCGTCGGGCTCCCGCTGGCGACGAGCGCATCGATGCCCCGCTCCGTCTCGGGGAACTTGTCGGCGGCGAGATGCGCCAGAGCGTCGTCGACCGGTGCGGCCCGGGCAGGGGTGACCCCGCACCAGAGGACGAGGGCGAGCAGGAGCGGGACGATCTTCGTGCTGGGCATGGCGGCTCCTGGTCGATCGGTGGTGGGCGGTCGCTCGGCCGCGGCCGGTGTCGCGCCCGGTCGCCTCCGACCTCGCGCGTCGCGCTCCGCAGGGGAGAAGCAGCCGCCGTGCCGGTTTCAATCCTCCTCCGTCCGCGGAGGAGGGGACCAGGCGAAGCCTGGTGGAGCATGCGACCGGGTGCGGACGATCGGGCCCAGTCAGGCGGGCGTCAGGCGGCGCCTCCGCACTTGCCGGCCTTGACGTTGAAGTTGCCGCAGCTCATCGGGCTCCGCCAATCGCCGATGAGGTCCTTCGACCCCTCGAGGTAGGGCGACCATTCCTGTGCCACGACGAGGCCGGGCGTCTGCCAGACGGTGTTCATCTGGCCGTCGGCCTGGATCTCGCCGATGTAGACCGGCTTCGTGATGTGGTGGTTCGGCATCACGGTCGAGTAGCCGCCCGAGAGGTTCGGCACCGAGACGCCGATCAGAGCGTCGATGACGGGATCGGCCTTGAAGGTGCCGGCCTTTTCGACCGCCTTCACCCAGGCGCTGAAGCCGATGACATGCGCCTCCATCGGGTCGTTGGTGGTGCGCTTCGGGTTCTTGGTGAAGGCCTTCCAGCGCGCGATGAACGCCTTGTTCTCGGGCGTGTCGATCGACTCGAAGTAGTTCCACGCGGTGAGGTGTCCGACGAGCGGCTTGGCGTCCATGCCGGCCAGCTCCTCCTCGCCGACCGAAAAGGCCACGACCGGGATGTCGGTCGCCTTGATGTTCTGGTTACCGAGCTCCTTGTAGAACGGCACGTTGGCGTCGCCGTTGATGGTCGACACCACGGCGGTCTTCTTGCCGGCGGAGCCGAACTTCTTGATATCCGAGACGATGGTCTGCCAGTCGGACTGGCCGAAGGGCGTGTAGTTGATCATGATGTCGGCAGGGGCGACACCCTTGAGCTTAAGATAGGCCTCGAGGATCTTGTTCGTGGTGCGCGGGTAGACGTAATCGGTGCCGGCCAGCACCCAGCGCTTCACGTTTCCGCCGTCGGCGCTCATCAGGTAGTCGACGGCCGGGATCGCCTGCTGGTTCGGCGCGGCGCCCGTGTAGAAGACGTTTCGCTCGCATTCCTCCCCCTCGTACTGGACGGGGTAGAAGAGGATGTTGTCGAGTTCCTTGAAGACCGGCAGCACGGACTTGCGCGACACGGAGGTCCAGCAGCCGAAGCAGGCGACGGCATTGTCCTTCGAGATCAGCTCGCGGGCCTTCTCGGCGAACAGCGGCCAGTTGGAGGCCGGGTCGACCACGACGGCCTCGAGCTTCTGGCCGAGCACGCCGCCCTTCTGGTTCTGCTCGTCGATGAGCATCAGCATGACGTCCTTCAGCGTCGTCTCGCTGATCGCCATCGTGCCCGACAGGGAGTGAAGCACGCCGACCTTGACGGTCTCGCCGGCCGCGAAGGCCTTGGAGGCGCCGCCGAGCGTGGCCGTGGCGGCGAGGGCGGAGGCGCCGAGCAGGGCCTGCCGGCGGTTCATCGAGACGTGATCCATGGTGCTCATCCTCAGCGCTGCGGCTCCGGGGCCGCGGGTGGCTTCGGCGGGCAAGATGCTGCTGCGTCCCGCGGGTGGACATACGTCGAATGACGTATGCTGCGGCGCGGGACGGGTGCTTGGAGCTTCGAGGAGACGATCCCGTCGACGTCGGCCACGTGGTTCGCCGACCTCGCTTCCCCTATCGGTCGTCGCTATGGGCGCGCCACCCACGGAGTGTGGCGACGGTCCTGGCCTCGTCGAGGCTTCGGCCGATGCGCTCGCGTCGGGGGCGCCGCGCCCGACGTCGAGCCGGACCGATCGCCCCTCGGCAGAACGTCAGAACTCTGCCCATTCCTCGCTGGCCGCGGCCTCCGGCTTGCGAGCCGCGCCACCGCGGCCGGCCGTGCGCAGCGCCCTGACCGGCGCAGAGGAGGCACGGGCGACCTTGGCGGCCGGCGATGCGCCACGGTGGTCCCGAGCACCGCCGCCGTCGCCGACCTGGAACTGGTCGATCAACCGGGCCAGTTCGCCCGTCTCCTTCGCCAGCGCATGGCTGGCGGCCGTGGCCTCCTCCACCATGGCGGCGTTCTGCTGGGTCACCTGGTCCATCTGGTTGACGGCCGTGTTGACCTCGTCGAGCGCCGTCGCCTGCTCCTGCGCCGAGGCGGCGATCTCGCCCACGATGCCGTCGATCTCGGCCACCTGGGCCACGATGCGGCCCAGCGCCTCGCCGGTCTGGCCCACGAAGGTCACGCCCTGCGCCACCTGCTGGCTCGACGTCGAGATCAGCGCCTTGATCTCCTTCGCGGCCTCGGCCGAACGCTGCGCCAGCGCCCGCACCTCCGACGCCACGACCGCGAAGCCGCGGCCGGCGTCCCCGGCCCGCGCCGCCTCCACGCCGGCGTTGAGCGCCAGGAGGTTCGTCTGGAAGGCGATCTCGTCGATCACCCCGATAATCTGGCCGATCTCGCGCGACGAGCGCTCGATGCCGCTCATCGCCTCGACGGCCTGGCGCACCACCTGCCCGGACTGTTCGGCGCTGCCCCGCGCGCTGCCCACCACGCTGCGGGCGTGTTTCGATCCCTCGGCGGTCTTGCGCACCGTGGCGGTGATCTCGTCGAGCGCCGCCGCGGTCTCCTCGAGCGAGGCCGCCTGCTGCTCGGTGCGGCGGGAGAGGTCGTCCGACGCCGTCGAGATCTCGCCCGTGCCCGACCGGATCGTCGAGGCGCTCGCCGCGACGGTGCGCATCGTGTCCTGCAGCTTCGCCATGGCGCCGTTGAAGTCGGCGCGGAGCTTCTCGTAATCGGCCGGGAAGCGCTCGTCGATGCGGTGGACGAGGTCGCCGCCCGACAGGCGTGACAGGCCCGACGCCACCATCTCGACGACGTGGCTCTGCTGCGCGGCGGACTCGGCCAGGGCGGCGGCGTTGCGGGCGCGCTCCTGCTCGGTGAGGCGTCCCGCCGCCAGCGCGTCGGCCTCGAGCCGGATCTTCTCGATCGCCGCCGCTTTGAAGACCTGCACGGCTCCCGCCATGGCGCCGATCTCGTCGCGCTGGCCAAGGGCCGGGATCGTGACGGCATGGTCGCCCTGCGCCAGCGCCTGCATGGCGCCCGTCATGGCGCCGATGGGGGTCGCGATGGCGCGGGCGATCAGCCAAGCCATACCGCCGGCCAACAGTGTTGAGAGCACGCCGCTCCCCGTGACGATGAGCAGCATACGGTCGATCGCGGCATCGCCGGCGGCCGTCCACTCGTCCGACCAACGATTGACGTCGGCGCGGAGCTTGGCGAGATCGGTGACAGCCGCCGCTCGCGCCGGCTTGCTCGAGTCCGACGTCTGGAGATCCATGGCCTGAGCGCGAGTGGCCGCGGCAGCGGCGAGGCGCATCTGCTGACCGAGGTAGGTGCTGACGTAAGCCCCTGACGTCTTTTCATAGGCTTCGAGTTGCGGCAGCAGGCCCGGTGCGTCCTTGGCCAGGATGGTCCGCACGGCGGCGAGGTCGGCAGCATGGGCCGCCACGGCGTCATCGAAGGCGCCACGATCGCTCTCGGCGCCCGTCAGCACCATCTTGCGCGCGGCCGATTGTGCACCGGTGAGGTCGCCTTTGAGCTTGTCGATGTCATCGACGGCGTCATCGGAGACCGAGTTGAGGCGCTCGATCTCGCCGAGAGACGCGGTCTGAACATGGAGCGTGACCGCACTGATCACGACGACAAGGACCACGGCCCCGAAACCGATCGCGAGCTTCTTGGCGACCTTGAGATTCTTGAACATCACGATCCCCCGGGCTCGCTAAAATCGAAGTTGAGAAACACACTCTGTCTTGAATGACATTCAACCCTTAACTCATCGTCTACCAAATTGGGTCTTTCGACCGGTCGGCCGTGATCTGCGAGTGTAAATGGTACCCGCCGCACGAGCGGAGGCCC
Organism: Lichenihabitans sp.; assembly: GCA_965214345.1. GTDB lineage: Bacteria > Pseudomonadota > Alphaproteobacteria > Rhizobiales > Beijerinckiaceae > Lichenihabitans. The sequence continues at coordinate 1,107,699 of CBDCBJ010000007.1, forward strand.
TGTAGCGAGGGCGCCAACGGCCGGGCGGCTGGGATCATCGCGTTCGGGGTCGGCCTTGCCCGCGGTTCGCCAGCCGGTCGAGATGCGGGGTCGCCCGCTCCCGCAGCAGCGACACCAGGTCGGGGTCCATGAAGCCGTAGCGGTCCTGGATGTCGAGGCAGACCACGCGGGCCTGCCGGAGGTGCGCGCCGAAGCGGCGTCGCAGCCGGCCGCCGTGGGCTTTCTCCATGACGAGCACGAGGTCGATCCCGTCGAGCGTCTCGGCCGTCACCGGCTCCTCCGCGTCGGGCGCGAGTCCCGCCGAGGTCACCTCGATGCCCGGCCGATCGGCGAAGATCCTCTCCGCCGTCGGGCTGCGCAGCCGGTTGCGGCTGCAGACGAAGAGGACGCGTTTCACGCCGAAGCGGGGGGCGCCTCGCCCAGCAGCGCCGCGAACCGTGCCATGTCGACGTTGCCGCCGCTGACGATGATCCCGACGCGCCGGTCCCGGATGTCGACCGCGCCGGAGAAGGCCGCCGCGGCGGCGAGGCAGCCCGTCGGTTCCACGACGATCCGCATCCGCTCGGCGAAGAACCGCATCGCCTCGACCAGCGCCTGGTCCGGCACCGTCACGACGTCCGACACGAGGCGGCGGATGATCGGGAAGGTGAGGTGGCCGAGGTGCTGCGTCTGGGCGCCGTCGGCGATGGTGCGGGGTACATCGATGTGGACGATCTCGCCCGACCGGAACGAGCGCTGCCCGTCGTCGCCCGCCTCGGGCTCGACCCCGACCACGCGGCAGCTTGGAGACAGAGCTTCGGCCGCCAGCGCCGAGCCCGCCAGCAGGCCGCCGCCGCCGAGGCAGACCAGCAGGAGGTCGAGCGGCCCCACGTCCTCGAAAAGTTCCTTCGCGGCCGTGCCCTGGCCGGCGATCACGTCCGGATGGTCGTAGGGCGGGATCAGGGCGAGGCCCCGCGCCTCGGCCAGCTGCCGGCCGATGGCCTCGCGGTCGTCCGTGTAGCGGTCGTAGAGCACGATCTCGGCGCCGTAGCCGCGCGTGGATGCGACCTTCGCGGCGGGCGCATCGGTCGGCATCACGATGGTGACCGGCGCACCCTGCAACTGCCCTGCCAGCGCCATCGCCTGGGCGTGGTTGCCGGACGAGAAGGCCACGACGCCCCTGCGGCGCTGCTCGTCGGACAGCGCCGCGACCGCGTTGTGGGCGCCGCGGAACTTAAAGGCGCCTACGCGCTGCAGGTTCTCGCATTTGAAGAACAGCGTCGCGCCCGCGCGCTCGTCGGCGGTGCGCGACGTCATGACCGGGGTGCGGTGGGCCGCGCCGGCGATCCGCTCCGCGGCGCGGGCGACGTCGGCATAGTCGGGTGGAGCGCTCGGGGAGCTCAGCACGTCGACGGATCGTGCGCGCAGGTGAGGGCCGTCTTGAGCTCGGCGGTGCGCCGCTCCGTCAGGACCTTGGCGCAGCCCGTCACCACCATGGGCTGCATCGACCCGCCCTCGACGGCCGAGCCTTCGAAGGCGCATTGCGTCGTCCGGTAGTCGACCCAGGCCCGCTCGGCGGCGCGCAGCTTGCCGAGCCGGTCGGCGAGGGCCGGTTCCTTGACGAGGCTGCCGTAGGCGGCATTCAGCGCCGCATCGGCGGCCTCGAAGTCCCGTTCGGCGCAGATGTTCATGGCGGTCTGCGTCAGGTCGGTCGCGCAATCCAGCGCCCGCGCGGGCCCGGCGGCGACCATCAGCGCGACGGTGAGCCCGCCGGCGGCGGTCCGCCATCCTCGCCGTCCACGGTGGATCTTCAACGTCGGCCTCCGATGCGTCCGGCGCGGGATCGCGCTGCACCTCGCGTCACGATAGGGCTAAGCCGGCGGGAGTTGAAGGCCTCGCCGATCGATCCCGCGCTCTTCACGCCGCCTCGATGAACGCCGCCGCCCGGGCGGCGAAGCTCGCCGCGAGGCCGCCGATCGCCCCGGCGTCCGACGACGAAGCGTTTCCGGCCCTGGCCCGCACCGCGATGCCCTCGAAGATCATCGACCAGCGGAACAGCGCGAAGGCCATGTGGAAGCCTGAAATCCGGTCTGCCGTGACGACGCCGCGCCGCTCCAGCGCCGCATGATAGTCGGCTTCGTACGCCGCCTGACTCGGGATGCCGAGCGCCTCGAGGTCGAGGCCGAGGAGACCGCCATACTGGTCCGGTGTCGAGTGCCAGGCGATGCAGCTGTGGGCGAGGTCGCTGAGCGACGGCCCGAGCGTCGACAGTTCCCAGTCGAGCAGGGCCACGACGTCGGTGCCCGCGGGAGCGAACATCAGGTTGCCGATGCGGAAGTCGCCGTGGGCGATGCCGGTCCGCGGATCGTCGGGGACGTGGTCGGGCAACCAGGCGATCAGCCGCTCGATGTTCTCATCGTCGTGGGTGCGGGCGTCGCGCCACTGCGCGGACCAGCGCCGGACCTGGCGGGCGTAGAAGCCCTGCGGCCGGCCGTAGTCGCCCAAGCCCCGGGCGGCGGGATCGATGGCGTGCAGCTCTGCCAGCGTCTCCGCCGTGGCGCGGTAGATCGCGCGCCGCTCCTCCGGCGTCGAGCCTGGCAGCGCGCAGTCGTGGAACACGCGGCCTTCGAGCCGCTCCATGACGTAGAAGGGCGTGCCGACGACGCTCCGGTCGTCGCAGAACAGCAGCGCGTCGGGGACCGGGACGGCGCTGCCCCGCAGGGCGGCGATGATCCGGTGCTCGCGGTCGACCGCATGGGCGGAGGGGAGCAGCGCGCCGGGCGGCTGCTTGCGCAGCACGAGGCGGCGGGCGTCGTAGGTGACGAAGAAGGTCGGGTTCGACTGGCCGCCGGCGACCCGGTCGAGCCGCATCGGGCCGGAGAGGCCGGGAAGGTGGGCGCGCAGGTGGGCGTCGATGCGGGCGGGGTCGAACGCGAGATCGGTTTCGGGGCTCGCCGCCATCACCTGCCGAGTGACTCCGGCGTTCAGATCCCGGGTCAATGGTCCGGCCAGTGTTCGTCCGACCAGTCCCGAGCGCCGTGGACGACGCGGAGGATCGTCAAAGCTTCGACCGGTGGTTCCAATGCCACGATGTCGTTGGCGATGATGTAGGGGAGCCCGCGCACGACCTTCTCGAACGTGTGAGCCACACGGCCCGGCCGGCCGGTCGCGGCGTCACCTAACGAAGCCGCTGCGGCCTGAATGCGTTCGCCGACCCGATCTGCCGCTTCGGGATTGTGATCGACGATGTACTGGAGGATCCGAAACAGGTCGCTCTGGGCCGAGGGCGCCCAGGTCACAGGGCGTGACTTCACGCCTTGGCTCGCGCCGCATCGAGAAATTCACGGATCTCCCGCACGACCTGCTCGTGGGGGATGCCTCCCCCGGCGCGGATCTCCGCCCGTCCCCGCTCGATCGCCGCGACGATCTCCGCCTCCCGGTCGATGAGGTCGGCGACCGCGCCGGCGGCGAGCGTATCGGGCGTGCTCTGCTGGTGTGCCGCGATCTCGGCCAGCTTCGCGGCCATCTCCGGCGTGAGCGTCACGGTGAGGGTTGCGCTGTCCGACATGGTCGTCTCCCGGTTCGCGCGGAGCTTAGGCCGTCCCGGAGAGGGCCGCTACCGGCCAGCGCCAGAACTCCCGTCCCTCCGCCTTCAGGGCGCGGTTGAGCACCATGCGGTGGACCTCGTCGGCGCCGTCGACGAGCCGGGCCTGGCGGGCGTAGCGGTAGATCCACTCCAGCACCGTGTCCTTCGAGTAGCCCCGCGCGCCGGTGATCTGGATGCCCGTGTCGGCGGCGCGGTGCAGCACGCCGGCGCATTGCACCTTCGCCATCGACACCTCGACCCGGGCGAAGCCGCCCCGGTCGAGCTCCCAGGCGGCCTTCATCACGAGCAGCCGCCCGATCTCGATGTCCATCGCCAGAGCCCCGAGCATCAGCTGCACGCTCTCCCGGTCGGCGAGCCGCACCCCGAAGCCGTGGCGCTCCTCCGCATAGGCCTCGGCGATCTCGACGCAGCGCTTGGCGAGGCCGAGCCAGCGCATGCAATGGGTGAGGCGCGCCGGGCCGAGCCGGATCTGCGTCACCTTGAGGCCGTCGCCCTCGCCCAGCAGGACGTCCTCGGGCTCGACCACGAGGCCGTCGAACGCGAGCTCGCAATGGCCGCCGTGCTCCTCCGGCCCCATGATCGGGATGCGGCGCAGGATGTGCCAGCCCGGCTGGTCCCTGTGGAACTGGAAGGCCGTCAGCCCCCTGCGCGGGTCGTCCGACGTCTTGGCCACCAGGGTGAAGTGGGCCGCCTCCGCGGCGCCGGTGATGTACCATTTGCGGCCGCTGATCGCGTAGGCGCCGTCGCCCCGGCGCACCGCGCGGGTCTGCATCATGGCGGGATCGGAGCCGCCGCCGGGGTGAGGCTCCGTCATGGCGAAGGCCGAGCGCACCGCGCCGCTGGCGATGGGCGCGAGCCAGCGCTCCTTCTGACCGGGCGTGCCGATCGCCTCCAGCATCATCATGTTGCCGTCGTCGGGCGCCGCCGCGTTGAAGACGACAGGCCCGAAGATCGAGCGGTTCATCGCCTCGTAGCACAGGGCCATGCCGACCCGCCCGACCCCGAGGCCGCCATTCTCGGGCCTGAGCTGCAGGCACCAGAGCCCCTCGGCGCGGGCCTCGGCGCGGAGCCGCTCCAGCAGCGGCAGGGCGATGTTTTCGTGCGCGTCGAAGCTCGACGGCTCGGATTCGAGCGGCAACAGGCGGCGTTCGACGAAGGCGCCGATCCGCTGGCGGAGCCCGTCGAGCTCGGGAGAGATGGTGAAGTCCATGATGCCCTCAGGGCTGGCGCATGTCGGCGGCCCGACCGACGCTAAGCAGGATGGCGTGGGTTGGCCCACGCCATCCTGCCGCTTTCAGCTGGGAAACTGAGCAGGATTGCGTTGGTGAACCGACACAATCCTGCTTAGAGCGACGAGACGAGGTGGCCGCCGTCCACCGCGATCTCGGCGCCCGTCATGAAACGCGAGGCGTCCGAGCACAGCAGCAGCAGCGGGCCGTCGAGGTCCTCGGGCTGCCCGAGCCGGCGCTGCGGCACCCGCTTCAGCATGGCTTGGCCGGCGTCGGAGCGGAAGACCTCGCGGTTGATGTCGGTCTCGATGTAGCCGGGGCAGAGCGCGTTGACCCGCACGCCGTGCCGCGCCCATTCCAGCGCCAGCGCCCGGGTGAGCTGCACGAGCCCGGCCTTCGACGCCGCATAAGGGGCGACCTGGGCCGCCACCCGCAGCCCCAGGATCGACGCTATGTTGACGATCGATCCGCCGCCGTGGGCCTTCATGATCCTGGCGGCCGCCTGCGCGCAGAGGAACGCGCCCTTGAGATTGGTGTCGACGACCCGGTCCCAGTCGTCCTCGACGAGGTCGAGGGCCGGCGCGGTCGTCGCGATCCCGGCATTGTTGACGAGGATGTCGAGCCGGCCGAAGCGCTCGCCGACTTCGGCGAAGGCGGACCGCACCGAGGCGGCGTCGGCGACGTCGAGCCGCACCGCCATCGCGTCGCCGCCCTCGGCCCGGATGGCCTCGCAGCGTGCCGCACAGCGCTCGACTCCGCGCGCCGCCAGCGCCACGCAGGCGCCGGAGCGCGCCAGAACGCCCGCCATATGGGCGCCGAGTCCCCCGGAGGCGCCCGTCACCAGGGCCACGCGACCGTCCAACGACGCCGTGAAGGTTGCCCCCGGCATGGTGCCTCCCGTCCCTCCCGGCGACCTTGGCGCGATTTGGGTCGCGGGGGAAGGGCGGACACGCATCGGTCAGGGCCGGGGCGACGCTCCGAGGGACGGCGCGGCGTGGGGCAGAGGGCGACGATCGGCGCCGCGCGATCGCCCGACGGCGTCGCCGACAGGCCGACCGCCGACGGCCCGATCCAGCATGCCCGATGGCATGGCCTCCCCGGCCTCGCCCCGGAACGCCGGAGTCTCGCGTTGCCTATCCCGCGACCGGCCCGAACGTGTCGGCCGTCCAGCGTGACGCGACCGCCAGGGCAGCGTCGATCCTGACGTGGGCGTCCGCGGGCTCGCGGCCCGCGCCCCAGCGCGGCCGATGCCCGAGCTCGAGGCGCAGGGCGGAGACGTCCGTGATGACGAAGGGATATTCGTCGCCGAGAGGGCTCGTGACGGTCACTTCGGTACCCACGCCCTTCACGCACCAGTCGACCATGAACCCTCTCCCGACCGCGACGTCACGGCCACAGGAAGCCCGTTCAAGGCGGCGCGGGTGGGGCGGTCGCGTGTCGGCTCCGCCACATCGCCTAATGCTTCGTTAAAGGCCCGCGACGATCCGGCGCCATCGCCGAAAAGGGTCGACGGGGCGTCGCCCCTCGGCTAGCCCTGACGCGGATTCGGCCTGCGCGCCGCCGCGCCCGCCGCCCTGAACGTCGCGAGACCCGCCATGATCCCCCGCTACTCCCTGTCGAAGGACAAGGTCCGCGTCCTCCTGCTCGAGGGCATCAGCGAGACCGCCGTCGACCTCTTCGCCCAGGCCGGCTACACCAACGTGATGCGGACCAAGACCGCGCTCGACGGCGAAGCGCTGGTCGAGGCGCTGCGGGGCACGCACATCCTCGGCATCCGCTCGCGCACCCAGATGACGCGGCCCATGGTCGAGGCCGCCGACCGGCTGATGGCGGTGGGCTGTTTCAGCGTCGGCACGAACCAGATCGACCTCGACGCCGCGCGCGAGATCGGCGTCCCGGTCTTCAACGCGCCCTTCTCCAACACGCGCTCGGTGGCCGAACTCGTCATCGGCGAGATCGTGATGTTGCTGCGCCGCGTCTTCCCGCGCTCGGTGGCGGCGCATACGGGCGGGTGGGACAAGTCGGCGAGCTTCAGCCACGAGGTGCGCGGCAAGGTGCTGGGCATCGTGGGCTACGGCAACATCGGGACGCAGCTGTCCAACCTCGCCGAGGCGATGGGCATGCGGGTCGTCTATTTCGACACGGCCGACAAGCTGCGCCACGGCAACACCGACCCGGTCGACAGCCTGCGGGACCTGCTCGGGCAGAGCGACATCGTCAGCCTTCACGTGCCCGAGACGCCCGCGACCCACAACATGATCGGCGCGGCCGAGATCCGCGCCATGAAGCCAGGAGCCTACCTGATCAACAACAGCCGCGGCACGGTGGTGGACCTCGACGCCCTGTCGTCGGCGCTGCGGGACGGCCACCTGCACGGCGCCGCCGTCGACGTCTTCCCGAAGGAGCCCGGGTCGAACAGCGAGCGTTTCGTCTCGCCGCTGCAGGGCCTCGACAACGTCATCCTGACCCCGCACGTCGGCGGCTCGACGCTCGAAGCGCAGGAGCGGATCGGCAGCGAGGTCGCCCGCAAGCTCGTCGAATATTCGGACGGCGGCTCGACCGTGGGGGCCGTCAACTTTCCCCAGGTGCAATTGCCGCCCTGCTCCGACGGCACGCGCTTCATCCACGTGCACCAGAACCTGCCGGGCATGCTGCGCAGCGTCAACGACGTGTTCTCGTCGCGCGGCATCAACATCACCGGGCAGTTCCTGCAGACGGACGGCGACATCGGCTATGTCGTGGTGGAGGCGGTTGACCTCGGCGACCGGTCGGAGGCGCTGCTCGAGCAGCTCCGCGCCATCCCGGGCACGATGCGGGCGCGGCTGGTGTACTGAGGAAAGCCGGGCTGGTGCCATTCAAGCTCGGCAATCCGTCGTGTGGCGGTCGGCGACTCGACCCGTGAGGGTCTGTCGCGGCACGTTCGGCCGAGCGTGGATCGCGATGCCATTCGCTTCTTCTGCGGCGGCCAGCAATCACCCTCTCGTCCGCCGTGAACAACCGGAGCCCGCATGATCCCGCGCTATTCCCGCCCCGCCATGGTGGCGATCTGGGAGCCCGAGACCCGGTTCCGCATCTGGTTCGAGATCGAGGCCCACGCCTGCGACGCCCTGGCCGACCTCGGCGTCATCCCGCGCTCGGCGGCCGAGACCATCTGGGCCAAGGGGCGGGACGCCAGCTTCGACGTCGAGCGGATCGACGCGATCGAGCGCGAGACCAGGCACGACGTCATCGCCTTCCTGACCCATCTGGGAGAGATCGTCGGGCCCGACGCGCGCTTCGTCCACCAGGGGATGACCTCGTCGGACGTGCTCGACACCTGCCTCGCCGTGCAGCTCGCCCGCGCCGCCGACCTGCTCATCGCCGATGTCGATGCGCTGCTGGCCACGCTGAAGCATCGCGCCCACGAGCACAGGATGACGCCGACGATCGGCCGCTCGCACGGCATCCATGCCGAACCCGTCACCTTCGGGCTGAAGCTGGCCCAGGCCTATGCGGAATTCTCGCGCAACCGGGAGCGCCTCGTCGCGGCGCGCGCCGAGGTCGCCACCTGCGCGCTGTCGGGCGCCGTCGGCACCTTCGCCAACATCGATCCCCGCGTCGAGGCTCACGTGGCCCAGGCCATGGGCCTCGCCGTCGAGCCCGTGTCGACGCAGGTGATCCCGCGCGACCGCCACGCCATGTTCTTCGCCACGCTGGGCGTCGTGGCCTCGTCGGTCGAGCGGCTCGCCATCGAGATCCGCCACCTGCAGCGCACCGAGGTGCTGGAGGTCGAGGAGTTCTTCTCCGAGGGGCAGAAGGGGTCCTCGGCCATGCCGCACAAGCGCAACCCCGTGCTGACCGAGAACCTCACCGGCCTCGCCCGGCTCGTGCGCGGCATGGTGGTGCCGGCGCTGGAGAACGTCGCGCTCTGGCACGAGCGGGACATCTCCCATTCCTCGGTCGAGCGCATGATCGGGCCGGACGCCACGGTCACGCTCGACTTCGCCCTGACGCGGCTGACCGGCGTCGTCGACAAGCTGCTCGTCTACCCCGAAAACATGAGAAAGAACCTCGACCGGCTCGGCGGCCTCGTCCATTCCCAGCGCGTGCTGCTGGCGCTGACGCAGGGCGGCCTGTCGCGCGAGGACAGCTACCGGCTGGTGCAGCGCAACGCCATGCGGGTGTGGCGCGGCGAGGGCGACTTCCTGGCCTTCCTCAAGGCCGACCCGGAGGTCACGGCGGTGCTGCCGGCGGACCGGCTCGAGCCGCTGTTCGACCTCGGCTATCACATGAAGCACGTCGACACGATCTTCGCCCGCGTCTTCGGTTGAGAGGACGGCAATCCGTCAACATCGCGCCGTCTCGGCCGCCAGCCAATCCACGGCCGCCGCGATCGCCGCCCCTGGCCCGCCCGCCGCGGCGGCGTAGGCTGCCACCTGGGCGTCGGCGCTGGTGCCGTCCGCCAGGATGCGGCGCGCGCGGTCGAGCCCCGCCGTGCAGCCGAGCGCGTCGCCGTCCTCGGCGACCTCCGCCAGCACGGCGTCGAGCCGTTCGGCGAAGCCCACCGCGCCGTGCTCCCCCACCAGCGTCGCCTTGACGCCGTAGCGCTGCACCCGCCACAGGTTCTCGGCCGCGACGCCGCGCGCCGCGCCCGTCTGGCCGCGGTTCACCTCCGGCCGCCGCACCAGCATCCGCACGAGGCAGCGGTAGAGCGCCGCCACCGCCAGCGCGTCGTCGAGCCGGGTGCAGCTGTCGGCGACGCGCAGTTCCAGCGTCGGGTAGCGGGTCGAGGGCCGCACCGTCCACCACAGGAAGCTCGCGTCGCGGATCATCCCGGCCCCGACGAGCGCCGCCACATAGGCGTCGTAGTCGGCCGCACCGGCGAAGAGGTCGGGCAGGCCGGTGCGGGGCAGCTCGCCCCAGACGGCGAGCCGGTAGGCCGCGAGCCCCGTGTCGCGCCCCTGCCAGAAGGGCGACGAGCAGGACAGGCCGAGCAGCAGCGGCGTGTAGGGCAGGAAGCGGTTCATCAGGTCGACGCGGGCACCGGGGTCTGGCACCTCGACGTGGACGTGCATCCCGCACACCATGTTGCGGGCCTCGATCATCTGCGCCTCGCGCATGATGTCGGCGTAGCGCTGCTTCTCGGTGCGCCGCTGGCGCGCCCAGCGCGCGGCCGGATGGGTGCCGGCGGCGAAGAGCAGGAGTCCGTGCTCCCGCGCCACGCCGGCGAGGTCGGTCCGCATCGCCGACAGCGCAGCCCGGGCTTCGGCCGTGTCGTCGGTGGGTGGCGACGCGGTCTCGACCTGGAGCTGGAGCAATTCGCGTTCGGCCTCCGGCAGCCGTGCCTTGGCGGCGGCGTGGAAGCGCTTGAGGTTCACCCTGGGGGTGCCGCGCGTGGCGGCGTCCGCCAGGAAGAACTCCTCTTCGATGCCGAACCGGTAGCGCGCCGCCATGCCGACCTCCGCCGCGTCACGAGGCGTCTCGCCGCCGTCACGCGAATGTAGGGCGGCCGGGGGCGGGACGCGAGACCGGCGTTCTCCGCTCATCGCCTCGCTGGCGACGAGCGGAGGGGAGTCGGCTCAGTAGTCCATGCCGCCCATGCCGCCCATTCCGCCGCCGCCCATGGCGGGCGCTTCCTTCTGCGGCCGGTCGGCCACCATGGCTTCGGTGGTGATCAGCAGGCCGGCGACCGAGGCCGCGTCCTGGAGCGCCACCCGGACCACCTTGGCGGGATCGAGGATGCCGGCTTCCAGCATGTCGACGTATTCCTCGCGATAGGCGTCGAAGCCGAAGGTCGGCGAGGAATTCTCGCTGACCTTGCCGACCACGATCGAGCCCTCGACCCCGGCATTGGCCGAGATCTGGCGGATGGGGGCTTCGAGCGCCCGCATGACGATCGAGATGCCGGCCTGGACGTCGCGGCTGTCGGCCTTGAGGTCGCCCACGGCGAGGCGCGCGCGCAGCAGCGCGATGCCGCCGCCCGGCACGATGCCTTCCTCGACGGCGGCGCGGGTGGCGTGGAGCGCGTCGTCGACCCGGTCCTTCTTCTCCTTCACCTCGACTTCGGTCGAGCCGCCGACGCGGATCACCGCGACGCCGCCGGCGAGCTTGGCCAGGCGCTCCTGGAGCTTCTCCTTGTCGTAGTCCGAGGTGGTCTCCTCGATCTGCGACTTGATCTGCCCGATGCGGGCCTCGATGTCGGCCTTCTCGCCGGCGCCGTCGATGATGGTGGTGTTCTCCTTGTCGATCCGCACCCGCTTGGCACGGCCGAGCATGGGGAGCGTGACGTTCTCGAGCTTGATGCCGAGGTCTTCCGACACGGTCTGCCCGGCGGTGAGGACCGCGACGTCCTCAAGCATCGCCTTGCGGCGGTCGCCGAAGCCCGGCGCCTTGACGGCCGCGACCTTGAGGCCGCCGCGCAGCTTGTTGACCACGAGGGTCGCCAGAGCCTCGCCGTCGATGTCCTCGGCGACGATGAGCAGGGGCTTGCCGGTCTGCACCACGGCTTCGAGGATCGGCAGCATCGCCTGCAGCGACGACAGCTTCTTCTCGTGGATGAGGATGTAGGGGTCCTCGAGTTCCGCCGTCATCTTCTCGGCGTTGGTGATGAAGTACGGGCTGAGATAACCGCGGTCGAACTGCATGCCCTCGACGACGTCGAGCTCGGACTCGGCCGTCTTGGCTTCCTCGACCGTGATGACGCCCTCGTTGCCGACCTTCTTCATCGCTTCCGCGATCATGTCGCCGACGGCCTTGTCGCCGTTCGACGCGATGGTGCCGACCTGGGCGATCTCCTCGGACGAGGCGACCTTTCTGGCCCGCATCTTGATGTCGGCCACGACGGCCGTCACGGCGAGGTCGATGCCGCGCTTCAGGTCCATCGGGTTCATGCCGGCGGCGACGAGCTTCAAGCCTTCCTTCATGATAGCGGCGGCCAGCACGGTGGCGGTGGTGGTGCCGTCGCCGGCGAGGTCGTTGGTCTTGGAGGCCACTTCGCGCACCATCTGGGCGCCCATGTTCTCGAACTTGTCGGCGAGTTCGATCTCCTTGGCGACGGTGACGCCGTCCTTGGTGATGCGCGGCGCGCCGTAGCTCTTGTCGATCACGACGTTGCGGCCCTTCGGGCCCAGCGTGACCTTGACGGCGTTGTTCAGGGTGTCGATGCCGCGGAGCATGCGGTCACGGGCGTCGACGGAGAAGCGGACATCTTTGGCGGCCATGGGATGGATCTTTCGATGAGGGATGGCCCGTCGTCCCGCGACGGGGAGGCGGCGGCGCGGAGCGCCGGGGGAGGTCTGTCGTCAGGCGGCCTTCTGCAGGGCGGGGGCGGTCTCGATCACGCCCATGACGTCGCTCTCTTTCATGATGAGGAGGTCCTCGCCGTCGAGCTTGACCTCGGTGCCGGACCACTTGCCGAAGAGCACGCGGTCGCCCGCCTTGAGTTCGAGAGGCACAATGTGGCCCGCCTCGTCGCGCGCGCCGGGGCCGACTGCGACGACCTCGCCCTCCTGGGGCTTCTCCTTGGCATTGTCGGGGATGATGATCCCGCCCTTGGTCTTCGCATCAGCGTCGATGCGACGGAGGACGATGCGGTCGTGGAGCGGTCGGAACGGCATAAGGCGATCTCGGCCGGCGAACATGCCGGGGCCGCGGCCCGGGGTCGGGTCTGGCACTCCTAGACAGTGAGTGCCAGCCACTGGAATAGCGAGAGCCGAATGGCCTGCGGACCGAAATAAAAACATTTGATCGACGCGGCTGGCTTCCGCGGACCGGCCTGCACAGCGTCCGCGCGAGGCGGCTATCCTCGACGGAGGCCTCCGGCCGATAAAGCTCCGCTTCGGCTTGTAAGGCGAGGGACGCGGCGCCACCTCGGCTATGGATGGTGCGACAAGAAGACCTCCGTCCCGGGCCGAGGCCCGTTCGGCCGGCGCCCCGGGGCGCCGCCAGAGGGTGGATACGCGATGAGCCAGGAGAAGCGCTTCGGCAGGAGGGTGACCGTGCCCTCCTCGGTCGAGATCGTCCACGAGCTGAAGCTCATGGCGTTGCGCCAGTCGCTGGACGCCGCCGAGGAGCGCGAGCGCGCGTCGCGGCCGACGCCCGGGCCTGCTCTGGCGGGCGTCGCCACACCGGCGTCGGCATCGTGATGGCCGACGCGCCCACCCACCTGTTCGCCGTCGGCGAGCGCGTGTCGCTCGCCCTCGCCACGCTCGGCCGTGCCGAAGGCGCCGACGTCTTCGTGGTGAAGGCCCGCATGCCGCATGTCGGCACGCAGCTGCAGTACCGCGTCAAGGCCGAGGGCGAGCCTTACGAGCGGGTGGTGACGGAGGGGCAGATGACGCGGTTCGGCGCGCGGGAGTGAGTCCGCACGCCGCTACTCCATCGGCCCATATCTCCCGCCCTTCCAGACGTCGATTTCGTAGGTGATGCCCTCGGCATCGCCCTTCTTGTCGAAGCGCAGCGGCCCGATGACCGTGTCGATCGGTTCGCCCCGCCGCAGCGCCGCCGTGACGCTCTTGCCGTCCGTGGCGCCGGCCCGCCGGACTCCTTCGGCCAGGGCCTGGATGGCCGCGTAGGAGAACAGCGTGAAGCCGTCGGGCGCGATGCCGTCGGCCTTGAAGGCGTCGAGCACGCCGGCGGCGGAGGGCTTCTTCGACGGGTCGGGCGGGAAGGGGAAGATCGTGCCCTCCGTGGCGGCGCCGGCGATCGAGGCGAACTCCGGCGCCGCGAAGCCCGAGGTCGTCACGAACACCGGGTGGAAGCCCTGGTCGGCCGCCTGACGCAGGATCAGGCCGCCCTCCGGCGGGTAGCCGCCGTAATAGACCGCGGCGGCGCCGAGCGCCTTCAGCCGGCTCACCACGGCCGAATAGTCCTTCTCGCCGGGGTTGAGGCCCTCGCGGAACGCTACCGTCCCGCCGTGGGCCTCGAAGGCGGCCCGCACGGCGTCGGCGAGGCCTTTGCCGTAGGTGCCCTTGTCGTCGACGAAGGCCACCGCCACCCCCTTGAACCGCTCCGCCATCCAGGCGCCCATCAGCTCGCCCTGGACGTCGTCGCGCGTGTAGACGCGGAAGATGCCGGTCCAGCCCCTGGCGAAGGCGATGTCGGTCAGCTTGGCGCTGACGCTGGCCGGCGACATCATCACGGCCCCGGCCTCGGCATAGACGGGCGAGGCGGCGATCGAAGCCGCCGAGCAGACGTGGCCGTCTACCAGCGCGATGCCTTCGCCGAGGATGCGGTCGGCGACCGAGATGGCCTGCTTCGGGTCGCAGGCGTCGTCCTCGATGTCGAGGACGATGCGCCGGCCGCCGACGCCGCCCTGGGCGTTGATGGCCTTGGCGGCCTCCTGCGCGCCGGCCACCACCTGGTCGCCCGCGGTCGCCACCGTGCCGGTGCGCGGCACCGCCACGGCGATGCGGAGGTCGTCGGCGGCCCTGGCCGCAGCGGGGGCGATCAGGGCGCAGGCGAGGAGGAGGGAGCGGAGCGGGATCATGGGCCTATTCCATCGCCAGTTCCCGCGGCCCCTCGGTCAGCACCACGCGCGGAACCAGGAAGGACAGCAGCAACGTCAGCACCGCGATGCCGAAGATCCCCCAGAACGTGACGTGCAGCGACTGCCCGAGGGCACCGCGCACGGCGTCGGCGGCGCCCGCGAGGCTGTCCGGCGCGTCGAGCAGGCGGCGGAGCTGGTCGGAGCTCACCGCCGGGCCGCTCTGCGGGTGGGCGAGGCCGTAGTTCAGCAGGGTGCCGAGCACCGTCGCCCCGAGCGTCGAGCCGAGGTTGCGGGAGAAGATGTTGGACGCCGTGGCCGAGCCGCGCTGCGCCCAGGCGACGGAATCCTGGATGATGACGATGCAGGCCGTCGACAGGAAGCCCATCCCGAACCCCATGACGGTCGACCCCAGGCCCGCCACGACGGGCGACGACGAGGCGCCGAGGACCACGAACGCCACCGAGCCCAGCGGCATCAACAGGGCGCCGAAGAGAAGCGTCGGCCGGAGCCCGAAGCGCACGAAATTCTTCGCCGCGAGCGTCGCCCCGATGGGCCAGCCGAACACCATCATGGTCAGCGCGAAGCCGGCCACCAGCGGGGATTGGCGCATCACACCCTGCACGAACATCGGCAGAAAGGTCGTGAGCCCGATGATGGCCATGCCGGAGAGCAGCGTCGCGGCGTTGGCGGTGAGGATCGGCTTCTGCGCCCAGAGCCCGAAATCGAGCATCGGGTCGGCGGCGCGGCGCTCCTGCGCGACGAAGAGGACGGCCGCCACGAGGAACACCAGCCCAGGCCACAGCGTGCCAGACCCGGACGTGCCGGCTTCGGTCAGCGCCAACATCAGCGACGCGATCGCCACCGTGAACAGCGCCGCGCCGGCGACGTCGACCGTGCGCTTCTCGCGCGCCACGCCCTCGTGCAGGAACAGCACGAAACCCAATGCCGCGACGGCGCCGACCGGCAGGTTGATCCAGAAGATCCACGACCAGGAGACGTGCTGGATGATGAGGCCGCCCGCCAGCGGCCCGAGCACCGAGGAGACCCCCCAGACGGAGGCGAGGTAGCCCTGGATCTTGCCGCGCTCCTGGGCGGAATAGAGGTCGCCCACCACCGTGATGCCGATGGGCTGGATGGCGCCCGCCCCCACACCCTGGATCAGGCGGAAACCGATCAGCGCGGGCATCGACCACGCCATCCCGCAGAGCAGCGAACCGACGAGGAAGACCGCGATGCCGACGAGCAGGACCGGACGGCGGCCGTAGAGGTCCGACAGCTTGCCGAAGACGACGGTCGTGGCCGTCTGGGTGAGCAGGAAGGCCGAGAACACCCAGGCATAATAGTGGAGGTCGCCGAGCTGCCCCGCGATCTGCGGCATGGCGGTCGACACGATCGTGGCCTCGATGGCGATCATGAACAGCGCCGCCATCACCGAGGCGAGCACCAGGGGGCGGTTGGTCTTCGAAGGGAGCGTCATTTGTCCGATCTATCGCGCGATCATGGCATTGGCATGGGCCGCGCCACGTGCGCGGCCAAAAACCTCCCGTTCGACCGGACGAGCGGGGCCGATGCCCCTCGCATGGCCGCTCCCTTGCATTACTTGATGGGAAGGCGCGTGGAACGGGGTGCGGCATGAGTCTCAAGGCCGATGTGGTGGTGCTGGGCGCCGGGATCGTGGGCGTGTCGGCGGCGCTGCACCTCCAGGAACGCGGCCGCGACGTCGTGGTGGTCGAGCGGGCCCCCAAGGCCGGCATGGGCACGAGCTACGGCAATGCCGGGCTGATCGAGCGGGCCTCCATCTACCCCTACGCGTTTCCGCGCGACGTCCGTTCGGTCCTGCGCTACGCGATGAACCGCACGACGGACGCCCATTACCACCCCTCGGCGCTGCCCGGCCTGGCGCCGTTCCTCCTCCGCTACTGGTTCAACTCGTCGCCGAAGGGGGTCGAGCGCATCGCCCGCGCGGCGCGTCCGCTCATCGAGCGATCCCTCGCCGAGCACGAGCGGCTGATGGCGGAATCGGGCAGCACGGCGCTGATGCGCAAGGTGGGCTGGATCAAGGCATTCCGCACGCGCCGCAGCCTCGAGAAGGGATTGAAGGAGGCGGCGCGCCTGCGCGGCTTCGACCTCGAGATCGACGAACTCGACGCCGCGGGCCTGGCCGAGCGCGAACCCCACCTCGGCGAGGGCATGATCGGCGCCCTGCATTTCCGCGACCCCGGCGCCGTCTCCGACCCTGGCGGGCTCGTCGAGCGCTACAATGCGCTGTTCATCCAGCGCGGCGGCCGCTTCCTGAAGGGCGACGCCGCGACGCTGGCGGAGCAAGCGCCCGGCTGGCAGGTGAAGACGCGCGACGGCTGGCTGTCGGCCCGCGAGATCGTGGTGGCGCTGGGGCCGTGGTCGGACGTCGTCTTCGGCAAGCTCGGCTACCGGCTGCCCTTCGGCATCAAGCGCGGCTATCACCTGCACTTCCGGCCCCGCGGCAATGCCGTGCTGAACCATCCCGTGCTCGACCTCGACGGCGGCTACCTCCTGGCCCCGATGGAGCGCGGCATCCGCCTCACCACCGGCGCCGAATTCGCCCGGCGCGACGCGCCGATGACGCCGGTCCAGATGGCGCGCGCCCTCCCCAAGGCCCGTGCCCTGTTCCCGCTGGCCGAGCCGCTCGAGGACATGCCCTGGATGGGGTCGCGCCCCTGCCTGCCCGACATGCTGCCGATCATCGGCCGGGCGCCCAAACACGGGGGCATCTGGTTCGACTTCGGCCACCAGCACCACGGCCTGACCCTGGGGCCGGTGTCGGGCCGCCTCCTCGCCGAGCAGATGACGGGCGAGACCCCCTTCACGGACCCCGCCCCCTACCGGATGGAGCGCTTCGGCTGACGCTCCGGCCCCGTCACCGCGGGCGTCGATCCCACTCCGGGCGCAGGATCGACATGACGATCATCGAGCGGCGTGTGCCGTCGGCGGCGCGGCCGACGTCGCGCAGCAGACCCTCTTCGACGAAGCCGGCCCGCGAGTAGGCGCGCTGCGCTCGGGCGTTCTCGGGGTAGACCCGCAACTGCAGACGATGCACGGCGACCTCGCCGAAGGCGAAGGCGAGGGCCGCGTCGATCAGGGTGGCACCGACCCCCGTCCCAGGCCGGGCCACCGCGATGCGGCGCAGGGTGGCGCAGCCGTGCGGATCGTCGAGTTCCTGGAGCAGCACGAAGCCGTCGACCGCGGCGGCGCCCCGCGACACGAGATATCTCGAGCCGGACCGCGCCATCTCGGCCGCGTGCTGCTCGGCCGCCCATCGCCCGACGACATGCTCGAAGCCGTCGCCGCGCTCGATCGTCATCAGGGCGGGAATGTCCGCCGGGGTTGCGCGGTCGATCATCGTGACGTCGTCGGCCTCGCGTCTTCGCCGGGGAGCGATCCTTGAGCCCTTCGGGCTCACATGGTCAAGCCGGCACAGAGGCGTATCAGCCGCAGTCTAAAACCGGCCAGCATCGACGATCGACCGTCCTCTGCCGAGGCCCTGCCTTGGGGTCCGACGAATGCTTCGCAACGCCCATGGCCGCCGGCACCGGTCCCTGCCGGCGAGCTCATCCTGTGACACACCTTGCTTACTATACGGCACTGCCGTATGTATCGCGTGATGCAATCCGTTCTGACCACTCCGACTTTCGACCGTCAGGCCGGCCAGGCTGGACTCACGGGAGATGAACTCACGCGGATGATGACGTTTCTTGCCTACAATCCGCAGTCGGGAGCATTGATGGTCGGCACCGGCGGTGCCCGCAAGGTGCGGTTCCAGCGCATGCAAGCGGCAAGTCTGGCGGCTATCGGACGATTCATTATTTCGGCGGAGACGACGTCCCCGTCTTCCTGCTCGCGCTCATCGATAAAGGCGAGCGGGAGAACCTGACCAAGGATCAAAAGAACGACTTGGCGAAAGTCTTACCCGGGATCGCCGATGCCTACCGGGCGGGCGTGGCGCTCAGGATCTCACGGATGGTGGAGGGCCGATGATGTCGACGTTCGGTGAAGACCTTATGCGGAGCGCTCACGAGGCCCTCGCTATCGCCAAGGGCGAAGCCGAGCCCAGCCGCACCTTCGTGCCGCCGCCGGTCGATGTCGCTGCGATTCGCAGGAGAACCGGCCTGTCCCAGGACGGGTTCGCCAAACGATACGGCTTCTCGCGCGGGGCGGTCCGCGATTGGGAGCAGCACAGGCGGAACCCGGATCCGGCAGCGCGGACGCTCCTCATCGTCCTCGACCGCGACCCGCAAGCCGTCGATCGCGCCCTGCATCTGATCTGACGTGGCTTCTCACCGCGAAAGCCGCTCCGGTCTGCAGGATAAGAACGACATGGCTGTCACGCTCGGCCCGACGCTCGAAACAGAGCGGCTCATCCTGCGCCCGCCGATCGCGGAGGACCTCGACGGATGGGAGTCATTTGCCGCCGATCCCGAGACGATGCGCTTCCTCGGCGATCTGGTGCCGCGCGCCGGCGCCTGGCGGGCGTTGGCCGGGGTGGCGGGCTCCTGGGCGCTGCACGGCTTCGGCATGTTCGCCGTCATCGAGAAGGCGAGCGGACGCTGGGTCGGCCGGGTCGGGCCGTGGCGTCCGGAAGGCTGGCCCGGCACCGAGGTCGGCTGGGCCCTGCTGTCCACCGCGACGGGCCGGGGCTATGCGCTCGAGGCCACGGTCGCGTCCATGGACTGGGCGGTGGAGGTGCTCGGCTGGACCGACATCATCCACACGATCGACCCCGCCAACGCCCCCTCGATCGCGCTGGCCCGCCGCATCGGCGCGACGAACCGCGGACCGGGCCGGCTCCCGCCGCCGGTGGCGGAGCGCCGGGTCGACGTCTGGGGCCAGACCGCCGCCGAATGGCGGGCGCGGCGCCCGAGCTTCGGCTGAGGGGCCGCGGATGAGGCGGACGGCGGGAGGCTTTCATCACGGCTCCTCCCGCGCATGGGCCGCCCATCGGTGCCATGCCCTCGACACTCGCTCTGAAGCCGACGAAGTCTGGCGATTGTGTCCCGCCATCCTTGTGTTCGATCGGCGATCACGTCATCTCACCAGGATCTAACCGCGAGCGATGACGACATGGAGCGATCCGGACGCAGCACCACGACCCTCTCGACCAACGGTCACATCATCCTTCCGAAGGCCATTCGAGACCAGCGCGGTTGGACGGCGGGGACCACCTTCACGGTCGAAGAAACGGCAGACGGCGTAGTGCTGAGGACCGCGCCTGCCTTCCCGCCCACACGGCTCGAAGATGTTTTCGGGTGTCTGCCAGCCCCTGCGACGGCGAAGACCATCGGAGACATGGACACCGCTGTCGCGGATGACGTCAGACGGCGTCATGCTGGCGATTGATACCAACGTGATCGTCCGGTTGGTGACGCGGGACGATCCTCTGCAGGCCGAGCGGGCCAGAGCGTTGATCGCGACAGAAGACGTCTTCGTCGGCGTGACCGTGCTTCTCGAAACCGAGTGGGTTTTGCGTAGCGCCTATGGCTACTCGATCCCGCAGCGATCCGGAGCCCTCCGCGCCTTCGCGGGACTGCCCAGGATCGTTCTGGAAGACGCATCGGCTGTCGCCACCGCGCTCGATCTGATGGACGAGGGTATGGACTTCTCCGATGCGCTGCATTTGACGAGGGCGAAGGGCTGCGCCGTCATGGCCAGCTTCGATCGACGCTTCGCCAAAGTCGCCGAGCGGCTCGGCTGCCTGCCGGTCAGATCGCCCTGACGGCGCCGATCCTGTCGCGCCAGGCCGGGAGGGCGCCGGGGAAGGGCAGCGCGGCCGCGTGATAGACGCCGCGCGCCACGGCGCGGGCCAGCGTCTCGGCCGCCAGCGCGCCGATTTCCGTGAGGTCGCCCACCGTCGCGGGCCGGGCGTTCAGCCCCGTGGCGGCGGCGAAGACCACGTCGCCGTCGAGCGCCGCATGGGCCGGGCGCAACGCCAGGGCGAGGCCGCCCTGGGCCATCACGGCGAGGCGCCGGCACTGCGCCTTGGTGAGGATGGCGTCGGTCGCCACGACGCAGATCGTCGTGTTCTCGGGCCGCGTGCCCTTCGTGCGGTACGGCGGCGCGCCTGCGCGTCCAAAGGACGGCAGCCCGAGGCCGCCGAACTCGCCGTCGCGCTCATAGGGGGCCGCCCAGAAGTGCGGGCCGTCGCCCACGGTCGCCTGGCCGAGGGCGTTGACGGCCGCGAGTGCGCCGACGCGGTAGCCGCGCGCCGTCGTGGCGCTGGCGGAGCCGAGGCCGCCCTTGAGGTCGGCCGTCGTGGCGCCGAGCCCGGCGCCGTGGCTGCCGAGGGCGAAGTCCTCGGCCGCGGCCTCGAGGGCGGCATGGCCGAACTCCCAATAGGGAGGCCGCCGACCCCAGGCCTTGTCGCCCCCGTTCGTTAGGTCGAACAGCACGGCACCCGGCACGATGGGCACCCGCGCCGCGCCGATCGCGAAGCCCCGGCCCGCCGCCGCCAGGGCCGCCATCGCGCCGCCCATCCCGTCGAGCCCGTAGGCCGAGCCGCCCGACAGCACCAGGGCATCGACGGTCTCGACCGTCATCTCGGGGTCGAGCAGGGCGGTGTCGCGGGTGCCGGGCGCGCCGCCGTGGATGGCGATCGAGGCCGTGGCCGGCCGGTCGAAGACGATCGCGGTCAGCCCCGACGCGAGCCCGGCATCACCCGCGTGGCCGACCTTGAGGCCCGGCACGTCGGTGAGCAGGTTGCGCACGGCGAGACGGGAGGCCGCCGCCGCGCCTCAGTCCTTGCGCCGCAGCACGACCGCGTGGCGGTGGCGGCGCCGGACCGGGCCGCAGACCGGCTCGTGGCCGAACTCGCGCATGTAATTGGCGCGGTAGAACGCCATCGTGTCGTCGTCGTCGTGGTCCTCGGGGACCCCAGGCCCCTGCCAGGGATAGCCGCCGTCCCAGCCGAGCCGCGTCTTGAAGCGGTCGCCGATCTTGTAGGCGCCCGGCCCCTGCCAGGCCGTACGATAGCGGCAGTAGATCGTGGCGTCCCATCGGAAGGAGGCGAAGCGACGCGCCTTGACGTCGATGGCCGCGTAGCTCGTGTCGTAATGCGCGTAGTTCAGCTTCCAATAGGGATAGTCGCCGTTGGCGACCAGCGGCGAGGTGGCGGAGGCCGGCGAGGCCGCCGCCAGGAGGGTTGAGGCCGCGAGGGCATGGATCCAGTGACGCAAGCTCATCTCCCGCGCGGCCGCCGGGCCGTTCCGTGCCATCTAACGCCGAACCCGCCCTCGGCGCCGCAGCGATCGCCGGCGCGGCGCGCGAAACCTGCGGGGTGTCGCGCGCCCGCAACGGATCGCGGGGGTGGCGCGGTCGCCGTTCCCCCGGGCGCGGGAAGGCGGTAAGGGTCGACGCCATGGACAGCCACGTCTCATTCCCGGCCGCGGCGCTCGCCGGCCTCGTCTCCTTCCTCAGCCCCTGCGTGCTGCCGCTGGTGCCGCCCTACCTCTGCTTCATGGCCGGCACGACGATCGAAGACCTGCAGGGCGGCGATGCGGCGCGCTCGCGGCGCGGCGCCGTCCTGGCGAGCCTCCTCTTCGTGGCCGGCTTCTCGACGGTGTTCGTGGCGCTCGGCGCCACCGCTTCGGCCTTCGGCACGCTGCTGCGGCAGTACGGCGAGGCGCTGTCGATCGTGGCGGGGCTTGGCATCGTCGTGATGGGGCTGCACTTCCTCGGGCTGTTCCGGCTGGGCCTGCTCTACCGGCAGGCGCGGGTCGAGGTGGAGCGCCCGCCGGGCCTGTGGAGCGCCTACGCGATGGGGCTCGCCTTCGCGTTCGGCTGGACGCCCTGCATCGGGCCGATCCTGGCCGCCATCCTGGCGGTGGCGGGCGCGCAGGCGACGGTCGGCAGCGGCGCGGCGCTGCTCCTCGCCTATTCGGCCGGGCTCGGCCTCCCCTTCGTGCTGGCGGCCGTCGCGATGGGCGCCTTCACGGCCTTTCTGCGCGGCTTCAAGCGCCATTTCGCCCTCGTCGAGAAGGTCGCCGGCGCCGCGCTGGTGCTGACCGGCATCGCCTTCCTGTCGGGCGGCATGCAGAGCCTGTCGTTCTGGCTGATCGAGACGTTTCCGGGGCTGGCGCGCCTGGGGTGAGGCGCGCCGCCGCGCGAGGTTCGGTTGGTCAGGCCAAATTCGACGCGAAACAGAGCAGGTTCCCGTCGGGATCGTCGACGATCAGGCTCCGCATGCCCCAGGGCTCGTCGCGGGGCGCCTGCCGGATGCGGGCTCCGGCCGCCGCCAGCGAGGCGTGCAGGGCGTCGGCGTCGGAGACCTCGACGAAGGCGCTGAGCAGCGCCTCGCCGGCCGCGTGGTCGATCACCGGACGGGTCACGTGACGGATGGCGAGGATCGCCTGATCACGCGCCAGGTGGGCGTAGAAGGGCGGGTCGCCGTAGACGAACAGCGACGCGAATCCGAGCGGCCCGGTGTAGTAGGCGAGCGCGGCTGGGAAGTCCCGGACGAAGATGTTGGGGATCGCCTGTCTCAGCATGGTGTTCCTCCGTGCGACGTGCGCGAGCGTATGTCCTGCTGCTGCCGACATACGCCAGCTTGGACGAACTGTAGCAGGGCCGCTCAGGCCGCTCTCAGCCCTTCCGCCACCCGTCCTCCGTGGCGCTTCAGACCGAAGCTCGCCGCGAGTGTGACCGCCGCGAAGACCACGACGATCAGGGCCGGCGAGGTGGGCGAACCGCCATTCGCCACCAGGGCCGCCGCGGCGAGCGGCACGGTGCCGCCGAACAGCGTCTGGCTGACGTTGTAGGACACGGCCACGCCCGAGAACCGCACCCGGGTCGGGAACAGATCGGCCAGCACCATGGCGAAGGTGCCGTTGATCAGCGCCGCCGCCGACCCCGCGAGGAGGAACAGCGGCACGAGCCCGAGACTGCGGGCCGCCAGCGCCGCGAAGAACGGGTAGCCGAACACGACGAGGAGACCGGCGCCGAGGCCGAGCAGGTGGCGCCGCGGCATGCGGTCCCCGATCCAGGCGACGGCGACCAGCCCGATCGAGGTCGTGGCGAGGCCGACGTTCTGCGCCAGGGACGCCTCGCCGGGCGTGTAGTGCAGCACCCGCACCAGGTAGGCCGGCAGATAGGCGAACATCATGCCGTTGAAGACCGACGTGGCGGCCGAGGTGCCGATGCCGATCGCCACCGGCATCGGGTAGGCCCCGAACAACTCGCGCAGCGGCGTACGGGACGCCACGCCGCGCAGCGCCGCGAACTCCGCCGATTCGTGCAGGCGCCGGCGGACCATGAACGACGCCAGGCCCGTCGCGCCGCCGATCACGAAGGCGATGCGCCAGCCCGTCGAGGCCGCGGCCTCGGGCGGCATCAGCGTCGTGATGGCGAGGCTCACCAGGGCGGCGAGGCTGACGCCCGAGTTGACGAAGAAGAACAGCACCCCGCAGGCGAAGCCGCCGCGCGACGGCGCGGTCTCGACCGCGTAGACGATGGAGCAGGGCAACTCGCCCCCGAGGCAGAGGCCCTGGACGAGGCGGAGCACCACCATCAGCACCGTGGCGGCGAAGCCCCAGGCGGCGTAGCCGGGCAGCAGGCCCATCGCCACCGTCGAGGCCGAGATGGCGGCGAGCGAGAAGAGGAAGATCCCGCGCCGCCCGAAGCGGTCGCCGAGCGCGCCGAGCAGAAGGCCGCCGAAGGGCCGCGCGAGGTAACCGCCGGCGAAGACCGAGAAGGTCAGCACCAGCCCCACGAGCGGGTCGCTGGACGGGAAGAACGCCGCCGCGATCGAGGGTGCGAAGACGCCGTAGATGATGAAGTCGTAGAACTCCAACGCGCCGCCGAGGCTCGCCAGGATGATGGTCCGCCACTGGGCGCCGCTGAGGCCCGTGGCGGCGTCCTCCTCCCGCATCCCGAGCGGGGCCGTCCCGACCGTCCCCATGCCGCGGGCGTCGTCGGTTCCCATGCCGGTGTCCTCCCGCCCGGGCCTGTCGCGTCCCGCTCGGCCGATCGATGCACGATCCCGTGGCCGAGCGAAAGCCCCGACGAGCGGCCGGCCGGGGTCCGCGAGGTGCCTTCACCTCGTCGGCGCACGCCTCGGCGCTCCGGGTTGCCGGTGGGGTCGCGGACCGCTACATCGGGGCCGTTCGGACACGGGCGATCTCGCGGCGATGTCCCCGCCGGAGCCGTGATGCGCGCGATCCTCGACATCGTCCTGCTGCTGCTGAACTATTACAGCTACGTCATCATCGCGATGGCCATCCTCTCGTGGCTCGTGGCCTTCGACGTGATCAACTTCCGCAACGACTTCGTCCGGCAGATCTGGCGCTTCCTCGAAGCCGTGACCGAGCCCGCGCTCCGCCCGATCCGTCGGATCCTGCCGAACCTCGGCGGCATCGACGTGTCGCCGGTGATCCTGCTGTTGATCATCCTGTTCATCCAGGACGTGATCGCGAAATACATCTATCCGTCGGTCTACTGAGCGGCGCCGGGGCGCCTCTGCGAAACCACGACGGTCCGGCCGGCGTCAGACTCGCAGGGGTGCCCCCGTCGGGGCCGCTCCCGCCGCCCGCCGGGCGTAGCGCTGGGCCAGCGTGGCGCAGGCGAAGAGCTGGATCTGGTGGAAGATCATCAGCGGCAGCACCACGGCGCCCACGACGGCGCCGGGGAACAGGATGTTGGCCATCGGTATGCCGGACGCGAGGCTCTTTTTCGAGCCGCAGAACACGATGGTGATCTCGTCCTCCTTCGAGAAGCCGAGCGCGCGGCTGGTGAGCGTGGTGACGGTCAGCACGGCGGCGAGCAGCACGGCGTCGAGCGCCAGGATGAGGACGAGGCTCCAGAGGTCCATGTGGGTCCAGACGCCCGCCACGACGCTCTCGCTGAAGGCCGAATAGACGACGAGCAGGATCGATCCGCGGTCGACGTAGGACAGGACGTGCTTCTGCCGGGCGATCCAGGGTCCGACCCAGGGCCGCAGCACCTGGCCGAGGCCGAAGGGCAGCAGCAGCTCCAGGGCGATGTCGGTCAGCGCCTCGAGCGAGAAGCCCGAGCCGTGCGTGGTGAGCAGCACCGCCACGAGCAGGGGCGTCAGCGCCATACCGAGCAGGTTCGACACCGAGGCGCTGCAGAGCGCCGCCGGCACGTTGCCCCGCGCGATGGAGGTGAAGGCGATCGAGGATTGCACCGTCGAGGGCAGCACGCAGACGAACATCAGCCCCGTGGCGAGCTCAGGCGCCAGCCAGCGGGAGAGAGCCGCCGTGAGGCCGAGGCCGATCAGCGGGAACAGCGCGAAGGTCGAGAGCATGACGACGCCCTGCAGCCGCCAATGCGCGATGCCCTGCACCACCGCCTGTGTCGACAGCCGCGCGCCGTAGAGGAAAAACAGCAGGAACACCGCGGCATAGACGGCATATTTGGCGATCGGCTCGGCGGGCCCGCGCGCCGGCAGCACCGCGGCGAGCGCCACTGTGGCGAGGAGCGCCAGGAGGTAGACGTCCACCTTGACGCGGGACAGGGAGCGGCTGAACGGCATGAGGTGCATGCAATCTTTTGGAGGGACGGGTCGGCATAGCAGAAATCTCGCCGCGCGCCATGGCGGTGAGCCCTCGGTCGATCGGCCGACGGTCCGCCGCTGGACGGCGGCAGATCCCCTCTCTAGCCTTCGGCCATGAAGTTCGGCCTGCGTCGTCCATCCCCCCGCAAGCGCGCCGCGGCCCGCGTCTCGCGGCGCCGGCATCGACGCCACACCCTCGGCCTCGAGACGCCGCGCGGGTGGGGCTGGCTGACCGATCCGCGCCGCGCTGCCGACGACCGCGTGAACGCAGGACGGCATCCGCTCATACCCGCTTCCGCGGGGATGAGCGGACAGGAGCGGTTCGCCCGGACCACGTTGCCGCGGCGTCGCCTTCCGCGGCGGATGAGCCGATGAGCACCGTCCACCATCTCGTCATCGGCGGCGCGCGTTCGGGCAAGAGCCGTCACGCCGAGGCGCTGGCGCGCGGCACGGGCCTGGAGCGAGTGTATCTCGCCACCGCCACGGCCTGGGACGACGAGATGCGCGAGCGGATCGCGGCGCATCGCGCGATGCGTGCGCAGGACGGCTGGCGCACCGTCGAGGAACCGCTGGCGCTGGCGGAGGCGTTGCGGCGCGAGGCGTCGCCGGGCCGAGTGCTGCTGGTCGACTGCCTGACGCTCTGGCTCACCAACGTGATGCTGGACGCCTCGCCCGATCGCGCCAGCGACGCCACGGATGTCGCCTGTGCCGGCCTCGCCGCCGCGGCGTTGGGCCTCGCCGGGCCGGCCGTCTTCGTGTCGAACGAGGTCGGCTGGGGCATCGTCCCGGAC
This sequence comes from Lichenihabitans sp., assembly GCA_965214345.1. Lineage (GTDB taxonomy): Bacteria > Pseudomonadota > Alphaproteobacteria > Rhizobiales > Beijerinckiaceae > Lichenihabitans. The sequence continues at coordinate 1,134,310 of CBDCBJ010000007.1, forward strand.
AATCGCCTGGCCCGCGACTTCCGCGACGCACAGGGGCATCTCAACCAGCGGATGGCCGACGTCTGCGATCGCGTCACGCTCGTGGCGGCCGGGCTGCCGCTGCTGCTGAAGGGCGGCTCGGTGGCCTGAACCGCCTCGGCTCACCGGTCCGCGACCATCGATCGGCGTCGCTCGCCGGCACTGTCGGCCGCATCGACGGGAGCGTCCCGGCCGGGACGCAGCGGAAGGGCGTCGAGCGCGACGTCGACGAGCTCACCTGCTCCAGTCTATCGCATCTTGTCGCAGGTGACGGTCCTGCACAGGAAGCATGAGACAGCATCCCGGCGACGGTCGCGGAACTCTGTTCAGGTCGTCGGCGTGTCGCAACTGCGGTGTCTTCGAAGGCCATCTTCGTGAGACGTACCGACAGAGCGGGACGACACCATGACCGACAGCCATACTGATACCGATCCGCGAGACGATGGCGCGCCACGCCTCGATCTCGAAGCCGGCCGCCGGGCCTTCATGAAGGCCGCCGGCTTCGGCAGCGTGCTCGCCGCCTTCGCGGGCGCGATGACGGGCGAGGCCAAGGCGCAGTCCGCCGATGTCGACCTCGCGATCATGAATTTCGCGCTGAACCTCGAATACCTCGAAGGTGAGTTCTACAACCGCGGCGTCTACGGTGTCGGCCTGCCGCCCGACCTGACCAGCGGTGCGGGCGTCCAGGGTGGCGGTGTCCAGGGCGGCACCAAAGTCAATTTCCAGAACACCATCGTCCTCAACACCATGGCCGAGGTGGCCAACGACGAGAAGAACCACATCGCGTTCCTGCGCGCCGCGATCGGCAAGGCGGCGGTGGCGGAGCCGGCGATCTCGCTCGACTCGGCTTTCACGGCTTTCGCGGCGGCGGCCGGCCTGCCGAGCAACTTCAGCCCCTATGCGGACGATTTCAGCTTCCTCCTCGGGGCCTACACCCTGACCGAGGTCGGCGTGACGGCCTACAACGGCGCCGCGCCCTTCATCACCAGCAAGACCGACCTCGCCGCCGCGTCGAGCATCCTCGCCGTCGAGGCCTACCACCTCGGCACCATCCGGACGCTGCTCTCCGCCCAGCAGAACGCCTTCTACGACAACGCCACCGCCCTGATCTCGGCGGCGCGCGCCGGCCTGTCGGGCGCCCCGGACGACCAGGGCATCGGCGCCGACCAGAGCACGCTCGACGGCGGCTTCCCGTCTCCGGTCAACATCACCGACACCGACGCCAACAGCCTGGCTTTCGCCCGCACGCCGCGGCAGGTGCTCAACGTCGTCTACGGCAAGGCCGGCTCCGCCAAGGGCGGCTTCTTCCCGAACGGCCTGAACGGCGGGTCAGGTGAGCTCAAGCGCTTGCTGGCCGCGACCGGTCAGTAAGGAAGCGGCGAGGCTGGTCGGGCGCAGATTCCGGCTCTCCTGCGATGTCGCGCCCGCGCCGGACCCGGGGTCCTGCGCGGGCGCGACCCCGCATGGCTGCGACCCGGCCGCATGGGTTGACGCGGGAGCGCTCGGGGTTCACCGCAGCACGACGCCGCCCCGCCCGGAGCCTGCCCTCTTGTCTTCCCTCATCACCGCGTCCGGCGACCCGCCGGCGCTCGCCTCAGCCGTGCCGCGCGGCATGACGCTGCTGCTTGCTGCCTCCTGCGGCCTCATCGCCGCCAACATCTATTACGCCCAGCCGCTGGCCGGGCCGATCAGCGCCTCTCTCGGCCTGTCCCACGCCGGGGCAGGCCTCATCGTCACCATGACGCAGCTCGGCTACGGCGCGGGCCTGCTCTTCATCGTGCCGCTCGGCGACCTCGTCGAGAACCGCCGCCTCATCCTCGGCGTGACCGCGCTGGCGACGCTGGCGCTGCTCGGGGCCGCCCTGGCGCCGGGCGCGGGCGTGTTCCTCGCCGCGGCCCTGCTGATCGGCCTCGGCTCGGTCGCGGTGCAGATCCTCGTGCCCTACGCGGCCCATTTCGCCCCCGAGGCGCAGCGCGGGCAGGTGGTCGGCAACGTGATGAGCGGCCTCATGCTCGGCATCATGCTGTCGCGCCCCGTGGCGAGCTTCATCGCCGAAGTGTCGTCCTGGCGCGCCGTCTTCTTCGCGTCGACGGTGGTCATGGTGCTGCTGATGGCCGTGCTGTTCCGGGCGCTGCCGAGGCGGATGCCGGCGCATCGCCTCGGCTACGGCGACCTCCTCGCCTCGATGCTGAGGCTCGCCCGCACCGTGCCGGTGCTGCGCCGCCGCGCCCTCTACCAGTTCTGCCTGTTCGGCGCCTTCTCGCTGTTCTGGACCACGACGCCGCTGCTGCTGGCCGGCCCGCTCTATCATCTGTCCCAGGCGGGCATCGCGCTCTTCGCCCTGGCGGGCGTCGCCGGCGCGATCTCGGCGCCGCTCGCCGGGCGGGTCGCCGACCGCGGCTGGACGCGCCCGGCGAGCGGCCTCGCCATCCTGCTGGTCGGGGCGAGCTTCGGCCTCACCCACCTCGCCGCGCCCGGCTCGCCGCTGGCGCTCGGCCTGCTGGTGGCGGCCGCGATCCTGCTCGACTTCGGCGTGACGGCGAGCCTCGTGCTCAGCCAGCGCACCATCTTCGCCCTGGGGTTGGAGGTCCGCGCCCGGTTGAACGGCCTCTTCATGGCGTTCTTCTTCATGGGCGGCGCCGTGGGCTCCGCCGTCGGCGGCTGGGCCTTCGCCCAGGGCGGCTGGCCGCTCGCCTCGGCCATCGGCATCGCCCTGCCGGCGCTGGCGCTGCTCTACTACCTCACCGAAATCCTCGGCCGCCGGGCCGCGTGACGCCTCGTGGCGCGGCGGCTCAGGCCGCCGCGTGGTGGCCTTCGATGCGGGCGATCTCGTCGCGCGAGCCGAAGATCAGCGAGGCGCGCTGGTGGAGCGTCTTCGGTTCGATGTCCATCACGGTGCCGCCGAACCCCGTGATGGCGTGGCCGCCGGCCTGCTCCACCACGAAGGCGATGGGCGAGGCCTCGTAGAGCACGCGGATGCGGCCCTCGCCGTAGCCGGGCCGGGCATCCCCCGGGTAGAGGAAGACGCCGCCGCGCATCAGCACGCGGTTGCAGTCGGCGACGAGCGACGCCACCCAGCGCATGTTGGTGTTCTCGCCGCGGGCGCCCTCGGCGCCGGCGAGGCACTCGTCGATGTAGCCTCGGACGGGCTTCGGCCAGTGGCGCTGGTTCGCCATGTTGATGGCGAATTCCTTCGTGGTGTGGGAGATCGATAGCCTGTCGTGGGTCAGCACGAAGGCGTCGCGTTTGCGGTCGAGCGTGAAGCAGAGCGCCCCCGCCCCGACCGTCATCACGAGGGTGGTCTGCGGCCCGTAGAGCACGTAGCCGGCGGCCAATTGGTTGCGGCCGGGCTGCAGGAAGGCCTCGACCGAGACGGCGTCGGCGCCGGGCTTGGCGGGCAGGACCGAAAAGATCGTGCCGATCGACACGTTGATGTCGATGTTGGACGAGCCGTCGAGCGGGTCGAAGGCGACGAGGAGGCGGCCGCCCTTCGGGTTGCCCGGCACCGGGTGCTCGTCCTCCTCGGACGCGACCGCCGCCACGGGGGCGCCGCGGCAGGCCTCGATCAGCATGCGGTCGGTGAGGTCGTCGAGCGCCTTCTGGGTCTCGCCCTGGATGTTCTGCGTGACGGCGGCGCCGAGGTTCTGCTCGATGCTGCCCTGCGCGACCAGCACCGATATGGCCCGGCACGCGTCCGTCAGCGCCGTGACGGTGGCGGCCACGTCGCGGCGCTGTCCGTCCGACCCGGCCCAGCGGTCGAGATAAGCGCCGAGCAGTTCACCGGCCATGTCGTTCCTCCCCGGGCCACGATCGCGTCGCCAAGGCGTACCACATCCCGGGGGTTGGGGAAGGCCTCGACGCTCCCGACCGCGACGGGGCCGGCCGAGACGCCCCCGGCCCGGTATGCCGGTCGGCGGCGCTTCGGTCGCAGCCCGGCGGCACCGGGTCGGGCGAACGATGCGGGCCCCGCGCGGGTTCTCCGTCCATGAACGACTTCCCCGAACTCCCCGCCCACGCCTTCGCCAAGCGCGATCCGTCGCCCGACGGGCTGTTCTATGCCGCGCCGCGCTTCGTCACCCACATCGACGACCGGGCCATCGCGGCCGTCACGGCCCTCTATCGCCGCAGCTTCGCGCCCGGCGGCCGCCTGCTCGACCTGATGTCGAGCTGGGTGAGCCACCTGCCGGGGGACGTGAGCTACGGCGAGGTGGTCGGGCTCGGCCTCAACCGTGCGGAGCTCGACCGCAACCCGCGCCTCGGCCGCCGCATCGTGCAGGACCTCAACGCCGAGCCCACGCTGCCCCTCGACACCGACGGCTTCGACGGCGCGGCCGTGTGCGCCTCGGTGCAGTACCTCCAGCGGCCCGTGTCGGTGTTTCGCGAGGTCCTGCGGGTGCTCAAGCCCGGCGCGCCCCTGGTGGTCACCTTCTCGGACCGCTGCTTCCCCACGAAGGCGGTGGCGATCTGGCAGGCCGAGGCCCTCGACAACGCCGACCTCGTGTCCCTCTACCTCGGGCGGGCCGGCTTCGACCGGATCGCGTCGGACCAGGTCCACGCCCGCGACCGCGGCGGCGACCCGCTCTGGGCCGTGACCGGTCGCAAGAGGATCGCCGGCGCGGCCGGGGATCCGGCACCTCCAGGCTGATCTCGATCGACGCTGCGCGGCCGTCATCGGGGTGAGCCGGCGCGCGCGCCGTGGCGTCGCACGACGTCCCGTGCGAGGACCCGGTGGGGAGGGGTTGGACCATGACCGACGCTCGGCTCTTCGGCCTCGCCAACGCGCTGCCGCTCCTCGGCTGGCTGGCGCTGTGCCTCGCCCCCCTGGCCCGCGGACCCCTGGTGGCGGTGGCCCGGGTGGTCGCGGTCGTGCTGGCGGTCGGCTACGCCGCGATGGTGGGCGCCGCCCTGGCGACGGCCGCCGGCCCCATGCCCGATCTCACGACGCTGCCGGGGCTGGCCCACGCCTTCTCGGATCCGCACGTCATGCTCGTCGGCTGGGTCCATTACCTCGCCTTCGACCTCTGGACGGGCGCCTGGGAGGCTGAGGAGGCCGGCCGCAGCGGCATGCCGCACTGGGCCGTGCTGCCCTGCCTGGCCCTGACGTTCCTCGCCGGGCCGATCGGGCTCGTGCTGTTCCTGGCGTTGCGGACGGGGTGGCGCGGCGCGGCCCTGTCGCACGACGCCGCTTCGGCTCCGACCGCGGCGCGCGCCTGACGCGATCGACCGCCGGAGTCCCGGCGAGCGCGGCACAGCCGACGGGGGGCGAACATCGCCGGTCGAGAGGGCCCGCCCGTCGTCGCCTCAGATGTCGCGCCGCCGATGCACGGCGCCGCCCTTCATCACCAGCAGGACCGTCCGCAGCGGGTCGGCCAGCACGGCGATGTCGGTCAGTGGCGCGCCCTCGACCACCAACAGGTCGGCGCGGGCGCCGGGCGCCACGACCCCGATCTCGCCCGCCATGCCGCAGAGCTTCGCCCCGACCGTGGTGGCGCTGGCGAAGATCTCGGCCGCGGGCAGGACGCGGGCGCGGATGGCGAACTCCTGGCTCTGCCGGGCGTGGGCGGGCCCGAGCAGGTCGGTGCCGAACGCCATGGTGACGCCCGCGTCGCGCAGGATCGACAGCGAGCCGAGCCCGTTCGACCGCACCGCCTCGATCTTACCGATCGACACCGGCGAGAGGCCCAGCGCCGCGCCGTCCTCGAACAGCGCCTCGTAGGTGACGAGCGTCGGCACCGCGACGGCGCCGCAGGCGGCCGCGAGCTGCGCCGCGGCCGCGTCGATGTTGTTGCAATGCTCCAGCGAATGCACGCCGGCCTGGAGGGCGCGGACGATGGCGTCGGGCTGGTAGAGGTGCGCCGACACATAGGTCTGGGCATCGCGCGCCTCCTCGACGAGGGCGGTGAGCTCGGAGGCCGAATAGCCCTGCCAGGCGATCGGGTCGGTCGGGCTCGACACGCCGCCGTTGGCCATGACCTTGATGAAGCGCGCGCCCTGGCGCAGCTCCTGGCGCGCCGCGCGGCGCACTTCGTCCACCCCGTCGGCGACGCGTCCGAGCGCGCCATAGTTGCGCGCCCACCGGGTCGCGTCATGGGTGTCGATGCGCGGACGGTTGTCGGCGTGTCCGCCCGTCTTCGACAGCGCCTTGCCGCAGGCGACGACGCGCGGCGCCGGGATCAGCCCCTCGTCGATCGCCTCCGACAGCGCCGGCGGCGCGCCGCCGACGTCGCGCACCGTGGTGAAGCCCCGGTCGAGCATGCCCTTCATGATCGGCAGCGAGCGCAGCACCGCCAGCGCGTCCGGCAGCTGGGCGTTCATGGTCAGGTCCATCGTCGACGCCACGACGTGGACGTGGCTGTCGACGAGGCCCGGCATGAGGGTGCGGCCGCGCAGGTCGATCACCTCGCGGCCGTCCGCCTGCCCGGTGCGGGCCTCGACGTCGCGGATCACGCCGTCCTCGACGAGGACGTGGCCCATCCGCGGCTCGGCTCGGGTTGCGTCCGTGATGGCGGCGTTGAGGAACAGCGTCTGCATGGGATGCCTCGTCGTCACGCGAAGGTCAGGATGGCGGGGAGGGCGGCCTGCGCCAGGGGCAGCAAGCTCGCGGGGTCGACGGCGTCGTACCAGTGGCTCACGTGCAGGAGGTTCAGCGTCGCCGCCACATGGCCGTTCCAGCGGACCGGGATGTTGAGCACGCTCTCGCACCCGAGAGACCAGATGAGGTCATGGTCGAAGAAGACCGCCCGGATGTCGTCGCGGTCCCGGCCCACGTAGGGCCGTCCCTCGTCGAGGACCTGTCGCATCCAGGGCGAGTCGGTGATGGGCTTGAAGCCTCCCGTCGGGTAGGCCTCCGGCTGGTTGGAATAGGCCCGGCGGATGCGGCGCGCCGGGCGGTCGTGCAGCAGCACGGTGAAGAGCCGGTGCCCCGGAACGATCGCGAAGGCCCTGTCGAGCGCCTCGAGCGTGGCGGCCGGCTGACCCGTCGCGGCGTGGGCGTCCGTCACGCCGCGAAGCGCCCTGTCGAGGTCGTCCGTCACGGGATCGCCGTCGCGGCGCGGGCCGTGCGGCCGCCCAGCTCCTCGGCGGTGATCTCCTCCAGCGACCGGTTGCGCGTCGGGACGCCCATGACGACCACCGCGGCGGCGCCGATCAGCAGCACCAGCGTGGTGCAGCCGAAGACCCCTGCGAAGCCGAAGAGCGGGTAGAGCCATCCCACCAGCAGCGGCGACGCGATGGCACCGATCCGCCCGATCGAGGAGGCCGTCCCCATGCCGGTGGCGCGCACCGCCGTGGGGAAGATCTCGGGCGTGTAGGCGTAGACGCCCGCATAGGTGCCGTTCATGAAGAACGAGAGGCAGATCCCGGCCACCATGACGGTCGCATCGGCGTGGCTCAGCGCCAGTCCGACGGCGGAGAGGCCGCCCAACACCATGTAGGCCGCGATGGTGGCCTGGCGGCCGATCTTCTCGTTGAACCATGCGGCCGAGAAATAGCCGGGGATCTGCGCCACGTAGATGGCCAGCGAATAGGCGAAGCTCTTCGTGATCGTCATGCCGCTCTCGACGAGCAGGCTGGGGATCCAGGTGAAGAACGCGTAGTAGCTGAAGGTGATGGACAGCCACATGATCCAGGTCATGACGGTGATGCGCCGCAGACCGGGCGTCCAGAGCTGGCCCAGCTTGCCGAACACCGAGGCCTTCGAGGGCAGGATGTCGGTGAACGTGGTGGGAGCCGGCGACGGCAGGACGTGGCCGGCGCGCCGGGCTCCCTCTTCCATGGCGCCCACGACGGCCTCGGCCTCCTCCCGGCGGCCGACGTTGGCGAGCCAGCGCGGCGATTCGGGCAGTGAGCGGCGCCACCACAGGAGCATCAGGATCGGCGCCGCCGTCAGCGCCATGACGTAGCGCCACGCCTCCGGCGCGACCGGCACCACGAAATAGCCCAGCAGCGCCGCGCCGACGAAGCCGAAGGAGAAGAACCCCGCCAGCGACCCCGTGAAGCGTCCGCGGTAGCGACGGGCCACGAACTCGGAGAGGAACGGGGCGATGATGGCGGACTCCGCGCCCGTCCCGGCCCCCGCCACCACGCGACAGCCGAGGAAGACAGACCAATCCCCGACGAAGGCGCAGACGATCGACGCGAGGCAGTAGAGCACCAGGGCGTACATCATCACGGTGCGCCGGCCGATCAGGTCGCCGAGCAGGCCCGCCGTCATGGCGCCGAAGAAGAAGCCGATGTAGGTGGCGCTCCCCAGGAGACCGATCTGGACGCTGGACAGGGCCCACTGGCCGCGCAGCACCGGGAGCACGAACGCCACGATGGCGGCATCGAGCCCGTCGAAACTGTAGCCGAGGCCCCCCATGAAGAGGAGCTGCCAGTGGAAGCGCCCGAACGGCAGCCGTTCGATCCGGGACGAGAGATCGGACATGACGGGTGACCTCGATCAGGTTTGAGGGTGTGAGGCGGCCCCGGAGCGGGGCGCCGGCCGGGCGATGTCGTCGGACGCGCCGGTCCCGGCGAAGATCGCCCGCAGGTGCGCCTTCCAGTGGCGGAGCATGTCGGCGAAATAGGCCTGGTCGGGCTTCAGCACGCTCTGCGCCACCATCCCGCGCATCAGGCAGAGCGTGGTGTTCAGCGTGACGCGGGCCTCGGCGGGGTCGAGCCCGTGGGCGTCCGACACCGAGAGCCAGAGCGCGTCGAGCGCGGCGTGGAAGTCGCGCACCACCGGCAGCAGCCGCTCCCGGAACGGCGGGTTGTGGCGCGCTTCCGGCAGATATTCCATCGTGACATAGAACAGGCCGCCCGCCATCAGGGACCAGAGGTGGTCCACGATCTCGTCGGGGCCGCGCCGCCGGCCCTGGCCCGCGGCGAGGAACTCCCGCAGGCCGTCCGTCACGGCCCCGAGGTCATGCGCGACGGACCGGACCACGAGGTCTTCCTTGCTGGCGAAGTGGTGGGTCAGCGCACCGCGCGACACGCCCGCCGCCGCCGCCGCGTCCGACGTCGTGAACCGGGAATAGCCGCGCTCCAGCAGCAGGCGGATCGTGGCGCGATACAGCGTCAGGCGAGTCGTCTCGCTGCGTTCGTCCTGGCTGCGGCGTGGGCGTGCCGGCATGGTCGGGCCTCGATGGATCGGAAGAGACGACGACCTCGAGCGTAGATGACTTCAACAAACAGGCAAGTCTGTATGATCGGCAGTCCGCCCGAGATGGCGGCACATCGATGCCCGATCAGCGGCGCCAGGGGCTTCCGCCGCCGTGCTAAAGCGAGGTCATGGCCGACGGTTTGCCCAGCGACGACATCCTCTATGCCGCCCTCCTGGCGCGCGATGCCGCTTTCGACGGGGTCGCTTACGTGGGCGTCACCAGCACCGACATCTTCTGTCGGCTGACCTGCCCAGCCCGGAAGCCCAAGCGCGCCAACACCGTCTTTTTCGCCACCGCCGAGGCCGCCATCGCGTCCGGGTTCAGGCCCTGCCGGCGATGTCGCCCGCTGGCCGAGCCCGATGCCGAGTCGCCGATCGTGGCGCAGCTCGTCGCCCGCCTCGCCGCGGGCGAGCGGTGCTCGGAACGAGACCTCGCCGCCGCGGGGCTCGACCCCTCGACCGTCAGGCGGGCCTTCCGCCGCCGCTTCGGGACGACGTTCATCGACCTCGCCCGCCGCGAGCGCGTCGCCCGCGGGCTGGACCTGATCACCGCCGGAGGCCGCGTCATCGACGCTCAGCTCGACGCCGGGTTCGAGTCGGCGAGCGGCTTCCGCGCCGCCGTCACGCGGGTCGTCGGCCGGCCTCCGGCGCGCCTGCGTCAGGCGACACCGCCGGCGCCGGCGAACCCAGTGGACCCGCTTCGACCACCAGGACAGAATCGCACCATGCCACAGACCGACAAGGCCCTTCGCTTCGCGTCCCTCCACGTCAAGGGCGACCCCTTGATCCTCTACAATGCCTGGGACGCCGGCAGCGCGCGGGTCGTCGCCGAGGCGGGCGCCGCCGCCATCGCGACGGGGAGCTGGTCGGTCGCCGCCGCCCAGGGCTATCCCGATGGCGAAGTCCTCCCCCTCGACGACCTCGAGCGGATCGCCGGCCGGATCGTCGGCGCCGTGACGCAGCCCGTGACGGTCGACGCCGAAGGTGGCTACGCGGTCGCGCCCGACGCGCTGGCCGAGAACGTCCGCCGCCTCCTCGCGGTCGGCGTGGTCGGCATCAACCTCGAGGACCGGGTCGTCGGCGCCCCCGAGCCGCGCCTCCACGGGCTCGATGCCCAGTGCGGGCGGATCCGGGCGATCCGCGCCATGGCGGCCGCGGCCGGGGTGCCGCTGTTCGTCAACGCCCGCACCGACCTCTTCCTCCAGGCCGATCCCGCCGCCCATGCGGGCCTGGTCGCCGCGGCGCGGGAGCGCGCTGTCGCCTATGCGGCGGCAGGGGCCGGCGGGTTCTTCGTGCCGGGCCTCGTCGACGAGCGGCTGATCGCCGAAGTCTGCGCCGCCGTGACCTTGCCGGTGAACGTCATGATGCGCGACGGGATGGCGTCGCCGGGCCGGCTCGCGGCCCTCGGCGTGGCGCGCATCAGCCACGGCCCCGCGCCCTACCGGACCGCGATGGCGGCGCTGTCGGCCCGCGCCGCCGAGGCGTTCCGCCGAGATGCGTGAGACGGGCGGCACCGCCGTCGCGGCCTCCCGGACGGCGCGAACCGCCGGCCGCGCCGTCGGCGTCAGCCCTGACGCGACGAGCCCGGGGAAGGGCGCCTTCGATCGGTGGCGATGCGGGTCGCGGCCAGCTCCGCCGCGCTCATCCAGTGCAGCCCCGCCGCAGGGGTCGCCTGCATGAGGGCGACGAGCCCGGACGCGATGCCCATCTCGTCGAGGTAGGTCCGGACCGCCGCATAGGCACCTCGGTCAGCACCTCGGTCAGCACCTCGCGGCTCGACAGGATGCGGCGCGACAGCAGTTCGCGCCCGACCACGACCGTGCGGCCGCCCACCGCCCGCCGGAGGATGCGGTAGACGTCCCAGGTCCGGCTGTAGGTGGTCCAGTCGACCAGCCGATGCACCCCGACGGCGGCCCGCGGCCCGACGCTGCGCGACACGCCGCCGGCGAGGACCAGCACGCAGGCCGAGGCGCATTGGGCGTCGTCCGTCGGGCGGCCGTCGACCGCGCGGGCGACCGCAACCTCCAGGCCGCGCGCCCGGACCAGCCGTCCGATCGCCAGGGCGGGGTCGATCGCCCCGCCGGGCGAGTCGATCAGGACGACGGGATGGGCCTGCCCCGCACGGTCGAGGGCGGCGCGGACCAATGCGGGCGACCCGGCCACGATGCGTCCCCGCAGCGCGATGGAGCCGGGGAGGGCGGAGGTGGCCGTCAGAGGCGTGTGCGTGTCGGCCGCCGTGAAGCCGCGGACCGGGGGCGCGGCGACGAGGGCCGCCAGTGCGGCGGCGAGACGGATGGCCCCGGCGTGGATCATGCTGCCGCGTCCTCCCTCCGCGCATTCAAGCGCCGGGTCGTGGCAGGATCGCGGCGGCGGCCGGGCCGAGCCGCCGGCCGCGTCAGCGTGACGCCTGCTCGATGTAGGCCTCCAGCTCCGCCGCCCGGTGTGCCGCCGTATGGGCCGCCAGCACGCGGGCCTGTCCGGCGCGGCCGAGTGCCCGGCGCTCCGCCTCGGCCATGCCGGTCAGCGATGCCAGCACGGCGTCGCCGTCGCGGGCCAGGAGGATGTCGCGGCCCGGCGCGAAGATGGCGTCGATGCCGTCCCACAGGTCCGAGATGATCGGCGTCCCGCAGGCGGCGGCCTCGAACAGCCGCACGCTGGGGCTCCAGCCGGCCCGGACCATGTCGGCGCGGGTGACGTTCAGCGTGAATCGGCTCACCCCGTAGAACTCGGCATGGTCGGCCGGCCCGACATGCTCGAACCGCTCGACGTTGGCGGGCCAGTCGATCGCGCCCGGGTATTGCGGGCCCGCCACGCAGAAGCGGAGGTGGGGCGCGCGGCGCGCCGGCTCCAGCAGGAGCCGCTCCAGCACCGGCTGTCGGTCGTCCGAGTAGGTGCCGAGGTAGGAGAGGTCCCAGCGCGCCTCGCCGGTCCAGGCACGGTAGCGGTCGGGGTCGACGCAGCAGTGGAGGGCGCGCGGCCGGGGCGAGCCGAACTCGCGTGCCAGCCGCTCCAGCATCGGCCCGCCCGTGAAGGACAGGTAGAGGCCGTAGCCGGGAATCAGCTCGGGCGCCAGGTACGGGCAGGCGCCGCGCTCCAGCGCCGCCACCGTCACGGGCGTGTCGATGTCGTAGAAGGCGGTCACGCCCCGCGCGTGCCCCTGCGCCCAGGCGCCGACGGCCTGGCCGTCCGGCACGTAGGAGCCGACCATCACGGCATCGGCCGCCGCGACCTCGCCGCGGAAGCCGTCGAGGCCGGCGAGGTCGTCGTAGAAGGCGAGGCGGCAGAAGTCCGGCTCGGCGAGGTCGCGGTGGCGGCCTCGATACCAGGGCACGTCGCGCTCGAGGAACGTGACTGTGTGGCCGCGGTCCGCGAAGGCGCGGAGCAGCGACCGGTAGGTCGTGGCGTGGCCGTTGCCCCAGGACGACGACAGCGACAGGCCCAGGACGACGAGTCTCATGGCGCCGTGCCGGCGCTGGAGGCCCGCTCGGCGCGGCGCGCCCGCAGGAGGGCGTCGACCTCGGCACCCCGGCGCTCGTAGGTGTGGTCGCGCAGGATGCGGGCGCGGGCGGCGTCGCCGATCGCACGGGCGCGCTCGGGCGTCAGCGCCGCGACGTGGGCCGCCACCTCGGCGCCGTCGCGCGCCGACAGCACCTCGGTGCCCTCGGCGAGGAACAGGTCGAGCCCCACCCAGGCGTCGGTGATGAGGCAGGCGCCGGCGCCCGCCGCCTCGAAGACGCGGGTGGCGGGCGAGTAGCCCACCGCCGCCATCGAGTCGCGCGCGATGTTCAGCACCGCCAGCGGCGACGTGTTGAAGGCGTTGTGCTGGCGCGTGTAGACGTGGCCGATGTGGCGCACGTTGGCGGGCATCGCCTTCGTCTCCCAGCCGTTGCCGCCGACGAGGAAGGACCTGTCCGGCAGGCGCGCCGCGGCGTCGAGGAAGAACTGCTCCACCCGCGCCTCGCGGTCGGGCAGCCGGTTGCCGAGGAAGGACAGGTCGGCGCGGAAGGCCGGCTCGGGCGGCACCGGGTGGTGCGTGGTCGGGTCGAGCGCGTTGTAGACGGGCACGCAGCGGCGGGCGCCGAAGCCCTCATAGGCGGCGATCACCGGCGGGCCGCCCCCATAGGTGAAGACGTAGTCGAGGCCGGGCAGGGCGCGGTGGAGCGGGTGTTCCGCGTCGGCGCGCAGCTCCGCCAGGGTCGCGGGGGCGTCGACGTCCCAGAAGATCCGGATGGCGCCGGGCGCGGCGCGGCTCATCACGCCCTCGAGGAGCACATCGTCGTAGACCCCGACGCCGCTCGCCTTCACGACCACGTCGGCGCGGGCCGCCTCAACCACCACGCGGGCCACGCCCTCGTCCGTGGCCGGATAGACCACGACCTCGGCCCAGTCCGGCGGGTCGATGTCGCGGTGCTGCTGCCGGTCGAAGGCGTCGGGCTCGTAGAAGGTGGTGCGGTAGCCGCGCGCGTGGAGGTCGCGCAGCATGCCGCGGTAGTAGGTGGCGGCGCCGTTCCAGTAGGAGGACAGGAGCGAGGATCCGTAGAAGGCGATGTTCATCGGGCGGCCGGGGGAGCGGTGGGGGAGGGCGCGCGGATCAGGTCCAGCATGCCCATCAGCTCGTCGACGCGATGCGCGCAGGTGTGGCGTGCCCTCACGGTGGCGAGGCCTCGGGCGACCAGCGCGGCGCGGAGGTCGGCGTCGTCGCGCACGGCGGCGAGGTGCCGCTCCATCTCGGCGCCGGAGCGGCCCATGAGGAAGTCCTCGCCCGGCGTGAACAGGTTCTCGCTGTCGTCCCACGGCGCCGACACCAGCGGAATGCCGCAGGCCAGGGCCTCGAACACCCGGATGGTGGGGATGCCGGGCAGGAGCTCGACGTAGAAGCGCCGCGGCACGTGGATGGTGCCCGCATGGCGGGCGAAGACCTCGGGAGCGGAGGCGTTGGGGAGCCAGCCGCGGTAGTGGGCCTCGTAGCGGCGCAGGGTGTCGCGGGCTTCGTCGGGGTAGCGGACCCCGTAGATGTCGAGCGGTAGCCCGAGCCGGCGGCTCGGGCCGAACAGGAAATGTTCGAGCTCGGCCGAGCGCTCGCCGTCGCCCCAGTTGCCGATCCAGACGAGGCCGTCGCGCTCTCCCTCGACCGCCGGCGGGCGGAACACGCGGACGTCGGCGGCCTCGTGCCAGACGAACACGCGGTCGCCCCAGCCCCACGTCCGATAGACGGCGGCGAGCGTCTCGCCGAAGGCCAGCACGCCGTCGTAGCCGTCGAGGTCGAAGGCCCGGATGGCGTCGGGGTCGCTCACGGCGCGATGGTGGGTGTCGTGGAACAGCAGGGTGAAGCGGCCTCCCGCCTTGCGGGCCGCCCCGAGCGCCGCCACCAGCGACGGCTCGTTCCACTCGTGGACGATCACGAGGTCGTCGTCCGCGCAGGCCTGCACGACGTCGAAGCCGGCGTCGCAGGAGTGGGAATGGAGGTTCGGGTAGTGCTGCCGGAAGGCGTCGAGGCCCGCTTCGCCCGCGTCCTGCAGCAGGTTGTCGAGGCTCCAGGCGTCCTCGGGCTCGTAGGTCGAGACGTCGTGGCCGCGGCCGATCAGCTCGCTCAGCACGCCGCGCAGGAAATGCGCGTTGCCGTGATTCCAGCAGGACAGCAGCGAATGGGTGAAATAGCTGATCTTCATCGGTCCGCGGGCGGTCCTGGTTTGGTCGACACGTGGGTGCCACGAACCCACATCTCCCCGTCCCGTCAAGGGTTTCGGGACGCGCTGTCGGCCAAGTCGGCCCACGCGATCCGTCCGTCGAACGCCGTCGCGGCCGCGGCCTGGGCCTTCAGGGTCGCGTCCGCCATGGCGTCGGCCGTGTAGCGCGCGGCGCGGTTCCGCCCCAGGGCGGCGCGCTCGGCCCGGTAGGCCCGGTCGCCGAACAGCCGCAGGATGGCGGCCGCCAGCGCGCGGTCGTCGTGGGCCGGCACGAAGAGCGCGGCATCGTCCCACAGCTCGCGAAACGTCGGGATGTCGGAGAGCACGAGGGCGCAGCCGGCCTGGGCGGCCTCGAGCACCGACAGGCCGAAGGGCTCGTAGAGGGCGGTCGAGACGAAGATCGGGCGCCCGGCCAATCTCGAGCGCAGCGCCGCCGGGTGGAGCGGGCCGAGCGCCACCGTGTGGTGGAGCGCGATGCGGGCCCCGTTGGGGCCGGCGAGCGGCCCCGCCGCCTCGACCGTGACGGGGAGGCGGGCGGCGGCCCGGTCGAGCACGGCGACGTTCTTGCCCTCGTCCCAGAGCCGCCCTGCGGTGAAGACCAAGGCGGCCGGCGGCGCGGCGGCGTCGAACGCCGGGCCCTCCGGTCCGTCGCGGCCGTTCCGCACGACGATCGGCGCGGTGCCGAACCCGTAGGCGCGGCGCGTCGCCTCGGCAAAGGCGGCACTCGGGGCCGCGACGGCGTCGGAGGCCGCGAGGCCGGCTTCGTGGAGCGCGCTGCGCCAGCGGAAGTCCTCCGGCAGCGGCCCGTCCCGCACCGCGGCCCACCACGTGGCCACGCAGGAGTGACAGACCGCCAGCACCGGGCAGGGAAAAGCGGTCTCGGCCGCCAGGGCCGGGTGGTTCAGGTGGACGGCGTCGGCTGCCCCGCCGGTCGCGAGCGTCGCCAGGGCGGCCCCGCCCGCACGGATCGCGGCGGCGTCGGCGGCGAGCCAGTCGGGCGGGTGGCCGAGGTCCACCAGCGCGATGCCCCGCTCCGCGGCGTCGGCGCGCTGCCCGTCGGACGGCGCCGGGCCGAGCACCGCCAGGGTCGTGCGGGTGCCGCGGCGCGCCAGGGCCGCCCCGAGGTCGAGCGCGTAGGTCCAGATGCCGCCGACCGCGTCGGCCGTCATGACGACGTGGCGCGCCGCCATCGCTGGCGCCCGGGCCGCCGTCACCGGCAGCAGGCCGTCTCGAGGTCGCGGAGCGGCAGCGGCCGCTGGTCCTGGATCTCGCTCATGCGGTCGAACTGGGCGAGGTAATGGGCGTGGGCGCGCTCCCAGGCCTCGCCGTCGGGCAGGCCGAAAAGGCGGCGGTAGTCCGGCGAGGAGGGATAGGGGTAGAGCGGCACCGGGTCGTTGGCCCAGACGCCGCGGGCCCGCAGGCCGTCGCGCCACCGCGCCACCAGCTCCGGGTCGTCGCCCGCCACTTCGAGGAGGTTGGCCTGGACGAAGGGCACGGTACGGCGGGCGTGGACGAGGCGTTCGGCCAGGTCCTCCGTCGTCATCCGGCAGCTCTTGTCGAGCGCGGCGCGGCCCTCGACCGTCAGGCTCTCGACGCCGGCCTCGATGGAGACGCACCCGGCCTCGCCCAGGAGGTCCAGCATGTCGGGCTTCCACAGGTCGATGCGGGTCTGCACGCCGAAAGCGATCGGCCGGGACACCAGGGCTTCGAGCAGTGGCTTCTGCGGGAGGAAGATCTCATCGATGAAATAGACGTAGGTGACGCCCTGCGCCACGAGGCCGTCGATCTCGGCGATGAGCGGGGCGAGGTCGCGCTTCCGGTATTTGTCGCGGAAGTCGATCTTGGCGCAGAAGGAGCAGTGGTAGGGGCAGCCGCGCGACGCCTCGACCTCGGCGCCGGGGCCCGGACCCTCGCTGCCGTAGCGGTGGTGGTGGTGGCCGTGCCGGTCGATCCAGGCCTGGTCCCACCGCAGCGCCGGCGCATCGGTGAAGCGGCAGGCCGCGGGCGCCCCGGTGACGCGGATGCCGTCGCGGTCGCGGAACGCGATGGAGGGGACCCGGCCGAGGTCTGTCGCCTCCGCCAGCGCCGCCACGATCTCCTCGGATTCGCCCCGCACGACGACGTCGCAGCCGAGCTTGCGCAGCGCCGTCTCGGGCGTGGCGGACCCGTGCGGGCCGATCGCCACGGTCCGGCCGCCCCGGGGGCCGAGGGCCGCCAGGAAGGCGCGCGGGCTCCGCAGTTCGGGCGGGGCGCAGCGCCAGAACAGGTAGGACGGCGCGGTCGTCACGGCCGTCATGGCGGGGGCGAAGTCCGCGACCGCATCGGCGAGGGCCTCGGTCGACTGGCCCATCAGATGACCGTCGAGCATCAGCACGTCGTGCCCGGCGCGCTCGAGCAGGCCGCGGGCGTAGCCGAGTTCGAGCGGCAGGTGCGGGTGCGGGCAGCCGAAATAGATCGACTGGCTGAAATCCCAGGACGGGTTGACGAGGGCGATCTTCACGCGCCGGTCTCCTGCTCGCGATACACCCGGCCGCAGCCCCCTCCACCACCTTTCGGGCGGTCCCCCTCCCCCGGAGGGGGAGGAGACGCACTCGACCCACCGAGTCTCCTCCCCCCATGGGGGATGGCGACCATGCGCAGCATGGTGGAGGGGGCGACGGCGCGCGCCGGTGGGTGAGCTGGCGTCATGATGCGACCCTCGCCCGCGGCACCATACCCGCCGCGGGCAGGGCGATGCCGTGTTCGGCCGCGAGCCATTCCACGAGCCGCGCCACGCCGTCCCGCCAGGGGCGCCACGGCCCGATATCCAGCGCCTCGGCGACGCGCCGCGCGTCCGACACGTAGTAGCGCTGGTCCCCCGGCCGCCAATCGTGCGTCTCGACGCGGACCGGCGTCCCCGTCAGGTCCTCGAGGTGGCGCAGCAGCTGGCGCAGGCTGACCGCATTGGCCGGACCGCCGCCGAGGTTGAAGGCGCGGCCGCCCACGCGGTCGATGTTGCGCCAGCAGCCGAGATAGGCGTCGACCGCGTCGTCGACGTCGAGGATGTCGCGCACCTGGCAGCCGTCGCCGAAGAGGCTGATGCCCTGGCGCTTCAGCGCCGAGATGGCGAAATGTGCCACCCAGCCCTGGTCCTCGGTGCCCATCTGGCGCGGCCCGTAGATGCAGCTCATGCGCAGCACCGCGGTCGGCACACCGAAGCTGCGGGCATAATCGAGCACATATTGGTCGGCGGCACCCTTCGAGCATCCGTAGGGCGTGTGGAAGTCGAGCGGCCGGTCCTCGCCGACGCCGCGGGCGCGCAGCGCCGGGTCGGCCGGAACGTAGGCATCGTTGGTGAGGTCGAGCGCCACGTCTCCGAGGTCTCCGTAGACCTTGTTGGTCGAGGCGAAGACCAGCGGCACGGGCGTGCCCCGCCGCCGCAGCGCGTCGAGCAGCGTCACGGTGGCGCGCACGTTGATGTCGAAGTCGTCGAGCGGCGCCAGCATCGAGGTCGTCACCGCCACCTGGGCGGCGAGGTGGAACACCGCGTCGGCGTCCGCGGCCGCGCGGGTCAGCGCCTCGCCGTCGCGGACATCGGCCACCACCGCCGTCACGGCGTCCCCGTGGCGTCCCTTCAGCCAGTCGAGGTTGCGGGCCACGCCCGGCCGCGACAGCGCATCGTAGACGACGACGCGGTGGCCGAGGCGGAGCAGCCGGTCCGACAGGTTCGAGCCGATGAAGCCGGCGCCGCCGGTGACCAGGACCGTCGAGGGCGCTGCGCTGGGGTCCGCGACCGGATAGCGGGCCATCAGGCCACGAGGCCCCGGGCTTCGAGTTCGCGGCGCGCCTCCGCCACGCGGTCGACGGCCTGCTGGCGCGCCACCCAGGCGGCGAGTTCGGCCAGGCCCTCGCGGAAGTCGGCCAGCGGCTCGTAGCCGAGGTCCTCGCAGATGTGGTCGATGTCGGGGATGCAGTGGCGGATGTCGCCGGCGCGGGCCACCCCGGCGATCTCGGGCGGCAGGTCGCGCCGCCCCATCGATTCGGCCAGCAGCGTCGCCACCTCCTCGACCGTGCGGTCCTCGCCCGAGCCGACGTTGTAGACGCCGCCCGCCGCCTTCGGGTGGTCGAGGGCCAGGATGAAGGCGCGCGCCACGTCGGCGACGTGGACGAAGTCGCGGCGCTGCTGCCCGTCCTCGAAGATCACCGGCGGCACGCCGTTGTGGAGCCGCGAGGCGAAGATCGCCAGCACGCCCGTGTAGGGGTTGGACAGCGCCTGGCCGGGGCCGTAGGCGTTCCACAGCCGCAGCGCCACGCCCTCCATGCCGTAGGCCGGGGCGAGGGTGAGGGTCAGCCGCTCCTGCGTGTACTTCGTGATGGCGTAGACGGAGGCGAGCGTCGGGCGCTTCGATTCGGGGGTCGGTGCCGGCTCCATCGGGCGGCCCTCGGCGTCGAGCGGGTCCCACGACCCGTCCGGGTTGCGGCCGCCGCGCAGCACCTCTTCATGCAGCCCGCCGTCGCGGTCGCGGTAGAGCCCTTCGCCGTAGATGCTCATCGAGGAGGCGACGACCACGCGGCGCACCGGCTGGTCGATCAGCTTCTGGAACAGCACCGCGGTGCCGAGGTCGTTGACCGAGACGTAGCGGTCGACCGCATACATGCTCTGGCCGACGCCGACTTCGGCGGCGAGGTGGACCACCTTGTCGACGCCCTTCAAGGCGCGTGCGACCGCGTCGCCGTCGCGCACGTCGCCCTCGTGGACGTCGACCTCGGGGCCGAGTTCGGCGATGGCGGAGCGGTCGTGATGGACCTGGTCGATGAAGGAATCCAGGACCCGGACCTCGTCGCCCTTGTCGAGAAGGGCACGGGCCAGGTGCCGGCCGATGAAGCCGGCCCCGCCGGTGATCAGGACCTTCTCGGCCATCCGTGATTCGTTCCCCATGACGCCGCGTAAACGATCAACTTACCCTTCTCCGGCGCGCGGGAGAAGGGTCGATCGTGATCCGCGAGGGACGGACGGCGTGGGTCAGGCCGCCTCGGCGGGAGCCTTGGCGGCTTCGGCGGCGGTGCGCTCCTGGGCCTTCTTCTTCGGCAGGGCCTTCTGCGGGTTGTTGCGGTTCGGCTTCTCGCCGACGCCGACCGAGGCCAAAAGCCGCAGGACACGGTCGGTCGGCTGGGCGCCCTTCGTCATCCAGTCCTTGGCCTTCTCGACGTCGAGGACGAGGCGGGCCGGGTCCTCGGAAGGCTTCAGCGGATCGAAGGTGCCGATCTTCTCGACGAAGCGCCCGTCGCGCGGCGCGCGGGCGTCAGCCACGACGATGCGGTAGAACGGACGCTTCTTGGCGCCCCAACGGGCGAGGCGGATCTTCAGAGACATGGTTCAGGTCCTTTCAGGTGACGGGTTGGGCAGGTCTTCATCGCTGTTGCGTTGAATGAGGCGGTCGATGTCCCCTATGGGGTCGTCGGACAATCCCTGGGACACGTAGACTTCGACGTCGATCGAGCCGTCCTCCAGCACGTCGATCTCCCAGTAACGGCCGGGCTCGTTGACGAGGAGCGACATGGCGTCGTCGCGGTAGGCGGCGGGCACGTAGGTCAGGTCGGCGGCGGACAGCCGCTCGCGGAGCGCGTTGAACACCCCGAACATCCTGGACGTCGGACCGTTCTCGCTCACTTCTTCTTGCCCCCGAACGGGTTGAAGCCGCCGCCGAGCCCCGGGAGCCGGCCGCCGCCGCCGAGGCCCGGCAGGTTCGGGGGCAGCTTGGCGCCGAGCGACGAGCCGAAGCCCGGCGGCATCGCCGGCACGCCGCCGCCCTTGCCGCCCGCCCCGAGCTGCTTCGCCATGGCGTCGAGTTCGGCGGCGCTCGGCTCGGGCATGCCGCCCCCGCCGAGCCCGAACATCGACGCCATCTTGCCGAGGCCGCCCTTCTTGGCGCCGCCCATCATCTTCATCATGTCGGCCATCTGCCGGTGCTGCTTCAGCAGCTTGTTGACGTCCTCGACCCTCATGCCGCAGCCGGCCGCGATGCGCTTCTTGCGCGAGGCCTTGAGGATGTCGGGGTTGCGCCGCTCCTGGCGGGTCATCGACGAGATGATGGCGCGCTGGCGCTTGATCACCCGCTCGTCGATGTTGGCGTCGGCCATCTGCTGCTTCAGCTTCCCGACGCCGGGCATCATGCCCATGATCCCGCCGATGCCGCCGAGCTTCTCCACCTGGGCCAGTTGCATGGACAGGTCTTCGAGGTCGAAGCGCCCCTTGCGCATCTTCTCGGCCATCTTCATGGCCTGTTCGGCGTCGATCGATTCCGCGGCCTTCTCGACCAGCGAGACGATGTCGCCCATGCCGAGGATGCGGTCGGCGATGCGGGACGGATGGAAGTCCTCGAGCGCGTCCATCTTCTCGCCGGTGCCGAGCAGCTTGATCGGCTTGCCCGTCACGGCCCGCATCGACAGGGCGGCGCCGCCGCGGCCGTCGCCGTCGATGCGGGTCAGCACGATGCCGGTGACGCCGATCCGCTCGTCGAAGCTCTTGGCGAGGTTGACGGCGTCCTGGCCCGTCAGGCTGTCGGCCACGAGCAGGATCTCGTGGGGGCGGGCCACGGCCTTGATCTCCGCCATCTCGGCCATCAGCGGCTCGTCGATGTGGGTGCGACCCGCCGTGTCGAACATGACGACGTCGTAGCCCCCGAGCCGCGCCGCCTCCTCGGCGCGGCGGGCGATCTGCACCGGCGTCTGGCCGGCGACGATCGGCAGCGTGTCGACGCCGACCTGGCGGCCCAGAACCGCGAGCTGCTCCTGGGCGGCCGGGCGCTTCACGTCGAGCGACGCCATCAGGACGCGCCGGTTCTGGCGGTCGACGAGGCGCTTGGCGATCTTCGCCGTGGTGGTGGTCTTGCCGGCGCCCTGCAGCCCGACCATCATGATCGCGACGGGCGCGGGCGCGTCGAGGTCGATCGGCTGCGCGTCCGAGCCCAGCGTCTCGATCATCACGTCCGAGACGATCTTGACGACCATCTGGCCGGGCGTGACGGACTTCACCACGTTGGCGCCGACGGCGCGCTCGCGCACCTTGTCGGTGAAGCTCCGCACCACGTCGAGCGCCACGTCGGCCTCAAGCAGGGCGCGGCGGACCTCCCGCAGGGCGGCCGTGACGTCGGCCTCGCTCAGGGCCCCGCGGCGGGTCAGTCCGTCGAAGATGCCGGACAGCTTCTCTGTCAGTCCCTCGAACATGAATCCTCTCCGGCCGGGTCGGGCGGGTGGCGGTGAAACGGGTCAACGCCGAGCGCGCCCGAGGGCGCACAGGCGCTGTCGGACGTTCGCCTCCGCGCTCGGGGCACGGTCGGCGTCGGCACGGGCTCGATCGACCCGCCGCGCTTCCTAGGGCAGGGGAGGCGCGAGTGTCAACGCCTCGCCGGAAGCGCCCACGTCCCGCGCGACCTCGAAAAAGGTCGATACCGGCGATTGCGCCTCGACGGGTCATCTGCTAGCCCTGCCGTCGATATTGGCGCGAACGGGGAGACACGCATGAGCTTGCATCTGATCTTCCGTTCGGCTGGCGCCTTCGAGCGCCCGGGTGTGTCGGCGTCCTAAAGGGCGCCACCGTCCCACCTCTCCGCCTCTATCTCTTCATCGTCCGATCTCGATCCTGAGGGCTGCGGCGCGTTCGCCCGCCCGGGGTCCGTCGGCGTGACACGGACTGCCCCATGTCGATCCCGTCATCCCGCAGCGCGGACGCCCTCCGCAGCGTGCTTCCCTTCGTGGTCCGGGGCTGGCGCCGGCGCGTCCGGCTGGTGGCGGCCCTGGTCGGCGCCATCACGCTCTCGACGCTCGCCGACGTGTTCCTCCCCTACTACGCGGGGCGGCTCGTCGACGCCCTCGCCGGCGGCGACCGGGATCTGGCGATCCGGGCGGCGCTGCCGGCCTTCGCCGCCATGACGGGGCTGAGCTTCGTCGGGCTCGGGCTGCGCCACCTCGCCTGGAGCCTCGTCGTGCCGCTGACGCTGCGCGCCATGAGCGACATCGCGCGCGACGGCTTCGCCCGGGTTCAGCGCCTGTCGACCGAGTGGCACGCCAACACGTTCGCGGGCTCGACCGTGCGGGTGATCACCCGCGGCATGTGGGCGCTCGACGAACTCAACGACATGCTGCTCCTGTCCTTCCTGCCGTCCATCGTGGTGCTGCTCGGCACCATGGCGGTGCTGGGCGCGCGCTGGCCCGCCATGGGTGGGCTCGTGGGTCTCTGCACGGTCGTCTACGTGGCGGCGGCGGGGCTCCTGTCGACGCGCTTCATCGCGCCGGCCTCGGCCCTGTCGAACGCGCAGGACACCCGCATCAGCGGGGCGCTGAGCGACGCCGTCGGCAACAACGCGGTGGTCAAGGCCTTCAGCGCGGAGCCGCGCGAGGAAGCCCGGCTCGAACGCGTGCTCGCCAAGTGGCGGCGGCGCACGCGGCGCACCTGGCTGCGCTCCACCTGGAGCGGCACGCTGCAGCTCGGCATCCTCCTAGCCTTCCGCACCGCCATCGTGGCCCTGGCGCTGCGGCTCTGGTGGGAGGGACGGGCCGCGCCCGGCGACATCGCCTACGTGCTCACCACCTACTTCGTGGTCCACGGCTACCTCCGCGACATCGGACAGCAGATCAACAGGCTGCAGCGCGGCGTCAACGAGATGGTGGGACTGGTGGCGCTCGATTCCGAACCCCTCGGCGTCGCCGACCGGTCCGACGCCGGGCCGCTCGCCGTGACGGCGGGTGCGGTGCGGTTCGAGGGCGTGACGTTCCACTACGCGGGCCACGGCACGCCGCTCTACCGCGACCTCGCGGTCGCGATCCCGGCCGGGCAGCGCGTCGGGCTGGTGGGCCGTTCGGGCTCCGGCAAGACCACCTTCGTGAAGCTGATCCAGCGGCTTTACGACGTGACCGGCGGCCGGATCACCATCGATGGCCAGGACCTCGCCGACGTCACCCAGGCCTCGCTCCGGGCCCAGGTGGCGATCGTGCCGCAGGAGCCGGTGCTGTTCCACCGCTCGCTGCGCGAGAACATCGGCTACGGCCGTCCGGGGGCGGGCGCGGCCGAGGTCGAGCGCGCGGCCCGGCTCGCCAACGCGCATGACTTCATCACGCGCCTGCCGAAGGGCTACGAGACGCTCGTGGGCGAGCGGGGCGTCAAGCTCTCGGGCGGCGAGCGCCAGCGCGTGGCGCTGGCCCGCGCCTTCCTGGCCGACGCGCCGATCCTGATCCTCGACGAGGCGACGTCGAGCCTCGATTCCGAGTCCGAGCAACTGGTCCAGGACGCGATGGGCCGGCTGATGCGGGGGCGGACGTCGATCGTCATCGCGCACCGCCTGTCGACGGTGCGGGCGCTCGATCGCATCCTGGTCTTCGACCGGGGCCGGATCGTCGAGGACGGCACCCACGCGGCGCTCCTGCGGCGGCCGGACGGCGCCTATCGCGCGCTGTTCGAGCGGCAGGCGGTGCTGGCCGAGAGCGCGTGAGCCGGCCGCCTCGGTGTCGGCTCACGCGTCCTGCGGCGCCTCGCGCCGCAGGACCAGCAGGTGGCCCGCCGCGGGCCGGCCGGCCTCGATCCGGATGGTCGTGGCCTGCTGCGCCAGGACCGAGAAGCCCGAGGCGGCGCGCTCCACGTAGGACGTCGCATGGGTGAAGCGCCCCGAGGGCTGGAGACGATGGCCGTCGCCCGCCATCGTCTCGATGCTGAACGCGAAGAGGCCGCCCGGCCGCAACGCCCGCGCGGCGCCGGCGAACACGGGCTCGAGGTCCCCGAAGTAGTTCACCACGTCGGCGGCGAAGACGAGGTCGAAGCCCGCCGGGTGATCGACCATGAACGCGACGGCCTCCGCCTTGACGAGCTCGGCATAGTGGCCGCGCTTCGCGGCCTGCTCCAGCATGCCGCCCGACAGGTCGACGCCTGTCAGGCGGCCATCGAAGGGCGCGAGAGCGGCGGCGGCGAGGCCCGTCCCGCAGCCGAGGTCGAGGATGTCACGGAAGGTCCTGCCCACGGTGGCGACGAGGCCCGCGAGGGTGCGGGGCACGTCGTAGAGCAGGTCGCCGACGAGCTTCCGATCGAAGGTCGCGGCGAAGCCGTCAAAGTGGCTCTCGATGTAATCCGACGGCGCGCGGGCGAGGGCCCGGCCCGCGACGGCATCGACGAGGTAGCGCAACGTCGCGTCGCCCGGGTCTTGGTCCAAGCGAAGCCGGCCGACCTGCAACGCGGCCTCGCGATAGCCGTAGCCGCTCAGGGCCGCGAAGGCGTCGCGCAGCATGGCCGGCACGCCTCCGGGATCCGCTCCCGGCAGGTCCGCGTATCGGGCGACGGCCTCGTCCAGGCGCCCGTCGACGATGGTGGCGAAGCTGCGCGCGCGGGCCTGCTTGCGCTGGGCCTGGGCGTCGAGCTCGTCGAAGCAGGCCGCCGTGTCGAACGCTTCGGCACAGTCGCGAAAGCGCCCGCCGGCGTAGAGCGCGTGGGCCAGGGCCGCGTGGCCGATCGCGTTGGCGTAGCCGTTGGGGATCGCCGATCCGAGGTGCCTTATCGCGGCCTCGATCGCCTTGCGCGAGAAGGCGATGAGGCCGAGCCCGAAATGCGCGTCCCCCAGAGCGGGGTCGAGCGTCAGGGCGCGCCGGAAGGCGTCGGCCGCCCCGTCGAGATCCTCCGCGCGTTGGCGCAATTGGGCCAGCATGAGCCAGGCGCGGGCGTCTTCGGGCCTGCGCTGGAGCGCCGCCCTGGCGCAGGTCTCGGCGGCATCGGGTCGGTCGGCGCCGTCGTGGGACCCGGCGAGATCGCGCCACAGGTCGGGATCGTCGGGCGTGAGAGCCAGAGCCGCGCGGAAGACCGCGATGGCGGCCGGCAGATCGGCCCGGTGCCACTGGATCAGGCCGAAGTGCCGCAACGCCGGGGCTGGCTCGCCGTAGCGTCGGAGCAGCGCCGCGAACTCGCCCGACCGCGTCTCGAGGTCCCTGACCAGGGCGGCGACGCCGGAAGGGTCGGGCAGGGGCGACGATCCATCGGACGGCGTCATCACGGCGGCACCTCGGAGCGGGATCGGCGGTCCTGCGCGCCATCCGGTTCCGTCGAGGGCGCCCCAGAGGGGCTTCGCGCCGAGGGCAGGGCGCGTTACGTCGCGTCCCTCACGGCTCCGGGTGTGACTGGGCCGGCGCGTCGGTCGGCGTCAGGAAGCCGGCGTGGAGGACCGGGCCGATGCCGCCGAACTCCGCGAGCAGGTCGCGGTAGTCCTTCGCCACGGGGTTCGGCTTGCGGTCGAGATCGTAGAGGCCGCAGTTGACGACGCGGTCGTTCTTCTCGCGCAATTCCGTGTCCCAGTCGATCTGGTCGACCAGCGAATACCAGGTGAAGCCCAGCACCGGGATGCCGTCGCCGCGCAGGCGCATGACGTTCAGTCACTGCTTCCACAGCCAGCTCGGCGCCGCATGCTTGTCGAAGACGTTGGTCTCGGTGTGCATCAGCGGCTTGCGGTAGCGGCGGTAATATTGCCTGGCGAGCTGGTACCAGCCGAGGACGTCTTCGGCCGCGATCACCGACCCGTCCGGCTTCAAGAGGCGCTCGTTGCGGCCATAATAGTCGAGCCCGAGCACCTGATAGCCCGGGGCGTCGAACCCCATGAACCAGTCGAACTCCGCCTTGGTCAACCCGTTCTCGAGCAGGAAGCGGTAGATCTCGGCGTCGGGCGGGTTGCCGTAGAGCAGGTCGAGCGACACGAACCGGATGAAGTTGGCGATGCGGTTCTCGCGGGACGGGATCGCCTTGAGTTCGTGAAAATATTCGGCGCTCTCGCTCTGGATGATCAGGGCGTCGGGCCGGTGCCGCAGGATGGCGCGGCCGGCGAGGAGGCTGGCGGCGACGAGGTGCTTCAGCGCCGTCACGAAGGCGCGGTCGCTCTTCAGCTGCTCGTTCCAGAAGCCGTCCTTGGCGCTGACCCGTGCCGCCACGTAGATCTCGTTGACCGGCGTCCAGTGCTTGACCCAGGCATAACGCTTCGCCGCCGCCTCGGCATATTCGGCGAAATGAGCCGGGAGATCCGGGTTCTGGAAATTGCCGAGCCAGTCCGGCACGCCGAAATGCAGGAGGTCGAGGATCGGCACGATCCCGCGCGCCCGCATCCCCTCCATCACCTCGTCGGCGAAGCTCCAGTCGTAGCGGCCGGGGCCGAGGTGGACGCGGTGGTAAGGCAGCCCGTAGCGGAGGTGGCGCAGGCCCATGGCGCCGACGAGGTCGAGGTCCTCACGCCAGCGGGCGTAGTGGCCGCATTCTTCGAGGAGGTCGCGCCGCATCCGTCCGCCGTCGACCGTCGGGTAGGAGCATTTGCCGGTCGCGAACATGAAGGCGCCGTCCCGCGCCTTCACCGCATCGGGCTTGCCGCCGTTCTTCAGGCCGTCGAACGTGTCGAGGAAGCTCCGCACCGCGTCAGGCCCCGCGCGCGGCGAGGAAGCGGTCGGCGGTCCGCAGGCTCAGCGCCATGATGGTCAGCGCCGGGTTGGCGCCGAGCGCGCTCGGCCAGGTGGAATTGTCCGAGATGTAGAGGTTGGGGACGTCGTGCGCCTTGCCGTCGGGATCGACGACCGCATCGCGCGCGTCCGCCCCCATCCGCGCCGTGCCGATGATGTGCGCCATGCGCGGAAACGACCAGATGTCGCGCGCCCCTGCCGCCTGCCAGATGCGGTTCATCAGCTTGTCGGCGTGGTCCGTCATGCGCCGCTCGTTCTCGCCCATGGTGAAGTGGACGCGCGGCTTCGGCAGGCCGCGGCCGTCGTGCTCGTCCGACAGCTCCATGAAATTGTGGGCGTGGGGTAGGCAGTCGCCGAGGATGTTGATGCCCGCCGTGTTGTTGTAGCCGCGCATGTGGGCGCGGAGCTGCGCCCCCCAGAGCCCGCGTCCGCGGGCCACCTGCGACGCGTAGGTGACCGGCATGACGCCGATCGACTGGAGCAGGTAGCCGCCGGCGAAGTCGGCGTCGGCGGGCCGATGCGTGTCCTCCGAGATCAGCCCGCCCGGGATGCCCTTGAAGGGCCGGACGAAGTCGTCGAACTGGCCCCAGACCTGGATCCCGGTATGGGCCATGAAGTTGCGGCCGACCTGGCCGCTCGCGTTGGCGAGCCCGTTCAGGAGCAGGAGCCGCGGCGTCTCGATCGCCCCGGCGCAGAGGAACACCGACCGGCACCGCTGGCGCGCGTCTCCCTCGGACGTGCGGTAGACCACCGCGGTGATGCGGCCCGAGGCGTCGCGCTCGAAGCTCGTCACGTAGCATCCGGGGCGGATCTCGGCGCCGGCCGCGCGGGCCAGCGGCAGCCAGGTGACATCGGCCGAGCCCTTGGCGCCGGTGGCGCAGCCGGCCTGGCAGAAGCCGCAATTGTGACAGGCGGGGCGGAAGTCTGACCCGTCTGTCGCGTAGGAGCCCGACAGCGCCGCGTTGGCGGCCGGTGACGTGCGGATTCCGAGCGCCGCGCAGCCGCGCTCCATGAGCTGGGCGGCGCCGTTGAGCGGCAGCGGCTTCAGCGGATAGGGCGTGCGGGCCGGCCCCCAGGGATAAGGCGAGGGGCCCGAGACCCCGATCGTCGCCTCGACCTCGTCGTAGTAGGGCGCGAGTGTCTCGTAGCCGAAGGGCCAGTCCTCCGCGACGCCGAACTCGGTCTTGAGGTGCATGTCGGCGGGCTGGGCCCGCACCATGTAGGCCGTGTAGTGCAGCGTCGAGCCGCCGACGCCCGTGCCGGAATTGTTGCGGCCGAACGCTACGGGGTCGTCGCCGGCGCTGAGGCGCTCGTCGTCCCAGAACAGGAAGCCCTGCGCCGCCTCGTCCCGGGCGAAGTCCCGCGCGGGATCGAGGACCTGCCCGGCCTCCAGCGCCACGACGCTCAGCCCCGCCGCGGCGAATCGCGCCAGCAACGGGGCGCCGCCGGCACCGGTGCCGATGACGACGGCGTCGAGCTCCTCGTCGGTCGAGAAGGGTGCCCGGCTCAACCCGGGACCCCCAAGGGCTCCGGCTCGCGCGGCTCCCGCTGCCCGAGTTCGATCGCCTGCCAGCCGCGGGCGTCGGCGTAACCGACGTAACCGATCTCCTCCTGCGCCAGCGGGTGGGCGTAGAACGCCTCGGTGGCGGCCGCGAGGAGGTCCTCGAAGAAGCGCCGCGCCGGCAGGCTGCGCCACACGTCGCCGGGCGGGTCGCCGGCCTGCACGGCCTCGATCACCCGGTCGCGGTCCGGCGTCGACAGGTCGAGGAAGCCCGCGCCCGCGATGGCATGCGCCGCCTCGTCGAACCCCGCCAGCCCGCGCTTCATGGCGGTCCCGTCGTCGGGCAGGGCGTCGTAGCGCCAGCCGTCCGATTCACCCGAGGCGAGGCGGTCGTCGATGGCGCCCGGCACGTCGATGCGGCGATCTCCGTCCTGGTCGAGCAGGCGGTCGCAGACGGCGCCGAGCAGGGCGAATTCGGACGGGTCGAGGAACCGCGCCTCCCGCACCGGCAGCTTCGCCATACGGGCCAGCAGGGCGGCGCGGGTCGGCGCCGTGACGAAGGGCGTCCCGATCAGCCCCGCGAAGGTGCCGAGGGGGTAGCGGTGATCCTGGAGGGTCGCGGTCGCGGTCCCGTCCTGGCGCGAGGTCGTCAGGGAGATGTCGTGGTTCACGGCGGTGCGATCCCGGGCATGTTGCATTGCGGTATGACAATGCCCGAGAGGGCGGTTCGGTCGCAGACGGGCCGATGCCGAATGGCCGCAGCGTCGCGCGTCATGGTGAACGGCCGCAGCAGCGCTCACGATGGCTCGGCGAACAGCCTGGAGAGGTCGCGCCGGCCGTCGACGACCCGCAGGACGACGCGTGTGTCGGCGTCATAGAAGATCAGCAACGGCGCCACCGTGATGCACAGGATTTGTTGACTCGAACGCCCAGCGAAGGCGTGGCGGTGACCGGTCGCGAGCCCGTCTTCGATGGCCCGAAAGCGATCCAACAGCCTGTTCTGTATCCGCAGTGTCTGCTCGTCTCCGAAGAACCGGCGCGAACGCTTCAGTTCTCGCCGCAGGTCGAACACGGCTTCCTGAGTGAGATTGCCGAAGCGGGCCATCAGCCGCTGGAGGCTCGTTCCTTCGCCTGCCTCACGAAGCGATCTTCGCGCATCGCGGCGCATTCCCGCTCGTTCTCGGCGATGATCTCGGCCATCTGCTCGGCACAGTCCGGCGCTCGCCCTCGCGCGCTGATCTCCTCGAGTTCGCGCGAGAACCGCGCGATGGCCTCGGCTTCCGTCATCGCTCGATCTGGCATGTCGCGTACTCCAAGCGTCGAGGATAGGCTCGACCCGGCAAGCCTCCAACCGGTTTCGCCCCCGCCGTTGACGAAACCGCCGCCGTCGGCACAGTGCCGCACGCGCCAGCCGGCCTCACCCCCGAGAACATTCCATGGGTCTCACCGTCGCGGTCCAGATGGACCCCATCGACCGCATCAACATCGCGGGCGATTCCACCTTCGCGCTGCTGCTGGCCGCGCAGGCGAGGGGCCACGCGCTCCTCTACTACACGCCCGAGCGGCTGTCGCAGCGGGCCGGCAGCGTCTTCGCCCCGATGCAGCCGCTCACGGTCCGCGACCAGCCGGGCGACCATTTCACCCTGGGCGAGCCGAAGCACACCGACCTCGGCGAGGTCGACGTCGTGCTGCTGCGCCAGGATCCGCCCTTCGACCTCGCCTACATCACGTCGACGCATCTGCTGGAGCGGGTCCATCCCAAGACCCTGGTGGTCAACGACCCCGCGGGCGTCCGGAACGCGCCCGAGAAGCTCTTCGTGCTCGACTTCCCCGCGCTCATGCCGCCGACGCTGATCTCGCGCGACCGGGCCGCCATCGAGGCCTTCCGGGCCGAGCACGGCGACATCGTCATGAAGCCGCTCTACGGCAACGGCGGCGCGGCCGTGTTCAAGGTGTCGACCCGCGACCCGAACTTCGGGTCGCTCTTCGACCTCTTCACCGCCACGTTCCGCGAGCCGTGGGTGGCGCAGCGGTTCCTGCCCAAGGTGGTCGAGGGCGACAAGCGGATCATCCTGGTCGACGGGGTCGCCATGGGCGCCGTCAACCGGGTGCCGGCCGCCGACGACATCCGCTCCAACATGGTGCGGGGCGGCGCCGCGGGGGCCACCGACCTCTCCGCCCGCGAGCGCGAGATCTGCGACACGATCGGTCCGGAACTCCAACGCCGCGGGTTGCTGTTCACCGGCATCGACGTGATCGACGGCAACCTCACCGAGATCAACGTCACGTCGCCGACCGGCCTGCGCGCCATCAGGCGACTCGGCGGGCCGGACCTGTCAGAGGCGATCTGGGCCGCCATCGAGGGCAAGCTCGGCCGGCACTGAAAGGTCCGCGGCTCGCCAAGGCCCATGCCGGCCTGTAGGGTGCCGCCATGCAGCCAGCCCTCCTCTTCGACATGGACGGGACGCTCGTCGACACCGAGCATCTCCATTTCGCGGCCTTCCAGACGATCCTGGCGCCGCACGGCGTAGAGCTGAGCTGGGCGGATTATCGCCGCTTCATCATGGGCCATCCCAACCACGCCATCGCGGCGCATTTCCTCCCCCACGTCCCCTCCGATCGCCACGCCGGCCTGATGGACGACAAGGAGGCGCGCTACCGGTCCCTCGTCACCGACGTGTCGCCCGCCGAGGGCCTCATGGACCTGCTCGACTGGGCCGATGCCGGGTCGATCCCCTATGCGGTCGTCACCAACGCGCCCCGCGCCAACGCCGAACTGGTGCTGGACGCTCTGGGCATCCGGTCCCGCTTCAAGGCCCTGGTGGCGGGCGACGAGGTGGAGAGCCCGAAGCCGCACCCGATGCCCTATCTCCGGGCCGCGGCGGCCATCGGCGCCGATCCGGCCCGCGCCGTGGCGTTCGAGGATTCCGGCTCGGGCGTCGCCTCGGCGGTGGCGGCCGGCCTGCCGGTGGTGGGCATCGCGCCGCCCCTCGACGAGATGGGCCTCGTGGGCCGGGGCGCCGCGTTGCTGATCGAGGACTATCGCGACCCGGTGCTGATGGGCTTCCTCCGGAGCCGCCTGGGGCTCGACCGCGACCGCGATTGACCGCGGGCCGGTGGCCGAGCGCGACGCCACGCCTCCGAAGCGGCCGGCGCTTCCCTTTCCGGCCCTTCGGCATTAGCTGTGTCCCGGCTGTCCGGCACAAAGGTCTCGACGTCTCAGATGCGGTTGTCCCAGGTCCTTGTTCTGCTCGCCGCCGAGCCTGAGGAGCGCATCAGCTTCCGTGACATCCTCGCCATTCTGAGCGAGCGCTCATTCGCCATCCTGGTGGTCCTGCTCGGCCTGCCGAACTGCCTGCCGATGCCGCCGCCCATCCCGACCGTGTCGTCGCTGCTGCTGATCATGATCGCCGTCCAGATGCTGGTGCGGCGCCCGGAGCCCTGGTTCCCCGGCGTCATCCTGCGCGGCTCGGTGGCGCGCAGCGACGTGTTGCGGGCCGTGCAACGCGCCCTCCCGGTGGTGAGCGTGCTGGAGCGCTGGTCGCGCCCGCGCCTCTCCATCTTCGATCCGCGCACCGCATCGCTGCTGAGTGCCGTCCTGCTGCTCACCATGGCGGTCGGCATGCTGCTGGCCGCGCCGCTCATCGGGCAGGTGCCCTACGGCCTGGCGGTGTGCCTCTTCGGCCTGGGGCAGATCGAGCGTGACGGCGTGCTGGTGCTCAGCGGCGTCGTGGCGGGGGCGGTCGGCGTCGTGCTCAGCGCGAGCTTCATCTACGGCGTCGTCCTGGGGCTCCGCAACCTGTTCTGAACCCGCGGGCCGCCCGGCCCGCGTCAGATCCGGGCGGGGCGCCGCAGGTCGAGCGTCATCGGGAACTCGCCGGCGCGCTCCTCAGGCGGCATCGCGATCGTGCCGCTCGTGTGGCCGAGGCCGGTGAAACGCGCCCGCCGGCGCGCCTCCGCCTCGAAGGCGTTGACCGGGAACGTGTCGTAGCTGCGGCCGCCGGGATGCGAGACGCCGTAGACGCAGCCGCCGATCGAGCGGTGCGACCACAGGTCGACGATGTCGAAGGTGAGCGGCGACTGCACGGGCACGAAGGGCTGCATCGACCGCGACGGCTGCCACGCCTTGAAGCGGACCCCGCCGACGGATTCGCCGGCCACGCCCGTCGCCACCTGAGGGACCGGGCGGCCGTTGCAGAGCACGACGTGGCGGCCCGGCGTGGCGCCCGAGAGCGTCACCTGGACGCGTTCGACGGAGCTGTCGACGTAGCGGGCGGTGCCGGTCGCCGACCCCTCCTCGCCCAGCACGTGCCAGGGCTCCAGCGCCTGGCGCAGCTCGAGCGTGACGCCGTCGTGCTCGACCGTGCCGTAGTGCGGGAAGCGGAACTCGCGCTGCGCGTCGTACCATCCGGGATCGAACGCGTAGCCGGCGCCCTCGAGGTCGCGCAGCACCTCGGCGAAGTCGCGCTCGATGAAGTGCGGCAGCATGAACCGGTCGTGCAGCGTCGTGCCCCAGCGCACCAGCGGCCCATCGATCGGCTCCCGCCAGAACCACGACACGAGCGCCCGCACCAGGAGCTGCTGGGCGAGGCTCATCCGGGCGTCCGGCGGCATCTCAAAGGCGCGGAACTCGACGAGGCCGAGCCGGCCCGTCGCACTGTCGGGCGACCACAGCTTGTCGATGCAGATCTCGGCCCGGTGGGTGTTGCCGGTGACGTCGACCAGCAGGTTGCGGAACAGCCGGTCCACCATCCAGGGCCGGATGTTGGGCTCCTCCGGCCCCGGCACCTGGCTCAGCGCCACCTCCATCTCGTAGAGGCCGTCGTGCCGGGCCTCGTCGATGCGCGGCGCCTGGCTGGTCGGCCCGATGTACATCCCGGAGAACATCATCGACAGGCACGGGTGGCGCTGCCAGTAGAGGATGATGCTCTTCAGCAGGTCCGGCCGCCGCACGAAGGGCGAGTCGTTGGGGGTCGAGCCGCCGAGCACGACATGGTTGCCGCCGCCCGTGCCGGTGTGGCGCCCGTCCGTCATGAACTTGTCGGCGCCGAGCCGCACCGCGCGGGCGTCCTCGTAGAGGCCTCGGGTGATGGCGACGGCGTGGTCCCAGCTCGTCGCCGGTTGCACGTTGACCTCGATGACGCCGGGGTCGGGGGTCACCTTGATGACGTCGAGGCGCGGGTCGTAGGGGGGATCGTAGCCCTCGATGTGGACCGTGAGGCCGAGGTCCGCCGCGGCACCCTCGACCGCCGTCAGCAGTTCGAGATAGTCCTCGAGCCGGTCGACAGGCGGCATGAACATGCGGAGCTGGCCGTCGCGCGGCTCGACCGCGAAGGCAGTGCGGACCTGCGCGTCGCCGCGGGCGCCGTCCGCCGGCCGCACGGGGACCGGCTTCGCGGCGCGCGACGCCGTGACGGTGGTGAGCTGGTCCGGGTCGGGCAGGGGGGCGCGCGGCTCGGTCGGGTCCTGCGGCGCCGCGTAGGGGAAGCGGCTCGGCGGGATGAAATCGAGCGAGTCGAGGGGGAGGCGGAAGCCGAGCGGCGAGTCGCCCGGCGTGAGGAAGATGTGCTCGCGGCGCGTCTGCCAGACCTCGCTGGCCCAGTCCCGGCCCCAGCGTGTGATGGGCATGACGTAGCCGGCCGGTGCGGTCAGGCCGCGGGCGAAGACGCGGGCGATGCGGGCGCGCTGCTCCGCCGTGCCGACGGGGGACTGCAGGGCGTCGATCTCGCGCGGCAGGGCCGCCTCGGCGAGGAGCCAGTGGGCCGGGTCCTCGAAGGCAGCCTGGACGTATTCGTGCTCGAGGCCCAGGCGATGCGCGATGGCCTGCATGAGGCGGCGCGCGTCCTCGGGTTTGGCGGAGCGCGGGCCGGTCTCGCTGGCGATGAGGGCGGGGTCGCGCCAGATCGGCCGCCCGTCCACCCGCCAGAAGAGCGAGAAGGCCCAGCGGGGCAGGCTCTCGCCGGGGTACCATTTGCCCTGGCCGTAGTGGAGGAAACCGCCGGGGGCGAAGCGGGTGCGCAGCCGGCGGATCAGGCTGTCGGCGAGCCCGCGCTTCGTCGGGCCGACGGCCTCGGCGTTCCACTCGGGCGCCTCGAAATCGTCGATCGAGATGAAGGTCGGCTCGCCCCCGGTGGTCAGGCGCACGTCCTGGGCGCGGAGGTCGGCATCGACCGTCTGCCCGAGCGCGTCGAGCGCCGCCCAGGCCTCGCCGGAGAAGGGCAGGGAGATGCGCGGCGCCTCGGCGACGCGCGTCACCGCCATGGCGTGGTGGAAGGTGATCTCGCACGGGTCGAGCGCGCCCGAGATCGGCGCGGCGGCGCGGTGATGCGGGGTGGCGGCGAGCGGGATATGGCCCTCGCCGCAGAACAGCCCCGACGTGGCGTCGAGCCCGATCCAGCCGGCGCCCGGCAGGTAGACCTCGGCCCAGGCGTGGAGGTCGGTGAAGTCGTGGCGGGTGCCGAGCGGGCCCGACACGGGGTCGATGTCGGCCTTGAGCTGGATCAGGTAGCCCGACACGAAGCGCGCCGCGAGGCCGAGGCCGCGCAGGATATGGACCATCAACCAGGCCGAGTCCCGGCATGAGCCGGACGCGAGCGTCAGCGTCTCCTCGGGCGTCTGCACGCCCGGCTCGAGGCGGATCACATAGGCGATCTCGCGCGACAGCCGCGTGTTGAGGTCGATCAGGAGGTCGATCGAGCGCCGGGGCTCGCGCGACACGCTGGCGAGGAAGGCTTCGACCTTCGGACCTGGCAACGCGTCGTCGAGATAGGCGGCGACCTCGGCGCGCGTCTCGGCGTCGTAGCCGAAGGGGAAGGTCTCGGCGGAGGGCTCGACGAAGAAGTCGAAGGGGTTGATCACCGCCATCTCGGCGGTGAGGTCGACTTCGATGCGGAGGTGTTCGGTCTTGTCGGGGAAGACGAGGCGCGCCAGCCAATTGCCGTGCGGGTCCTGCTGCCAGTTGATGAAATGGTTCGTCGGGCTGACCTTCAGCGCGTAGCTCGGGATCTCGGTCCGGCAGTGCGGCGCCGGCCTCAAGCGGATCACCTGCGGCCCGAGCGAAATCGGGCGATCGTAGCGGTAATCCGTGACGTGGTTGATCGCGGCGCGGACCGGCATCGCGGTCTCCTTCGGGGGCTGTCGTGCGGGGAAAGGCCTCGTGGGCTTGAGCCGGTCCGTACGGCCCGCACCCAGGCCCGTCAACCGTGCCTTGTGCTGAAATGTTGGGCCTTTTCGGCCTGCGGCGTCTCGGCTCCACGTCCGCGGTCGGCTCGGGCCGATGACCGCGCCATGCACCCAAAGCGGCATGACGGCGTTGAGCGGTTCCTCCGCAGAGAAAGCCACCCATGACCACGGAACTCACATATCTCGCCTGGACCCTCGTCCTGGCGCTGGTCTACATCGGCCTGCCGTCGCAGTTGCGGACCATCGAGACCGGAACGGCCTACAATGCGAGCGCCCGGGACGAGGACGGGCCGCCGGTGGGAAAGACGACCGGCCGCCTGCAGCGCGCGCAGAAGAACCTCTTCGAGACGCTGCCGTTGTTCATCGGCGCGGTGCTGATCGCCCACCTCGGCGATCGCGACGGCGCGCTGACCGGGTGGGGCGTGGCGCTCTACTTCTGGGCGCGGGTCGTCTACCTGCCGCTCTACGCCTTCGGCGTGCCCTACGTGCGCTCGCTCGTGTGGCTGGTGTCTCTCGCGGGATTGATCATGGTGATCGTGGCGGACCTTCATGGGTGAGGTGGCCCGTCACTCCGGCGGCAGGGCACGGATGGCGGCCATCAGCCCCTCCGCGCCCTCGATCGCCCATTCAGCTTCCACCGCCCTGGTCGAGGATAGCAGATATCGGCCGAGGTCCGGATGCGGCCGGCCTTGTTGATGGCCCGTCCATACTCTCCAGCGATCCGCTCTCTCCCGACGAGCTTCTGCCCGAAAAAGCTCAGCAGACCGGAATGCGTCTTGATCGCCGCCGTCTGTTAGTCGAAACCCACCTTGAACAGAGCTGAATGGGCAGCATTGAACATCGCATAATAGGCTCGGTTGCAGCTCCCTTCCACATCGCCGTAACGCAGGAGAACACGGGCGCTTGCAAGGGCGCGTTCCGCCTTTGCGAAATATGCGGCCGGGAAGTCGAAGTCGCTCACAGACGGATGCCGTCGCGGCGGATATTGCGGACGAGATAGAAGGTCGAACGCCCCGCGGGATGGTCGAACTCGCCTTCCCACAAAGGGGTCGCCTCGATGAGGATGTCGCTCTCCATCATGACGTCGAACGCCAGACCTGCCATATCGATGATGGCCGCCCCCCGATCCCCACCTTCGCCGCGCAACACCACCGCGAGATCGGCGTCGCCGTCCGGCTCGTGGGTGCCGCGGGCCCGGCTGCCGAACAGATAGGCTTCGCGAACCGGATAGCGTGTGCCGATCACGTCGAGGAAGCGCCGCGCCGCCCTCAGTGTGTCGGTGCCGATCGCGACGACGGGGCCGTCCGTCGCGTCGCTGGTCGCCGTCTTGGCTGGAATGCCTCGATCGGGCGGAATACGTGACCTTGTTCTACCATGGTGACGCCCGCCTCTCCACAGCTCCTCACATGTTCGGGTAGTTCGGCCCTCCGCCGCCCTCCGGCGGCACCCAGGTGATGTTCTGCGACGGGTCCTTGATGTCACAAGTCTTGCAATGGACGCAGTTCTGCGCGTTGATCTGGAACCGCGGCTCGGTCTTCTTCACCTCGTCGGCGTAGACGACCTCGTAGACCCCGGCCGGGCAGTAGAGCCTCGCCGGTTCGCCGTAGAGCGGCAGGTTGCGCTCGATCGGGATCGACGGGTCGGCCAGCACGAGGTGGGCGGGCTGGTTCTCCTCGTGGTTGGTGCCCGAGATGTAGACCGACGACAGCTTGTCGAAGCTGAGGACGCCGTCGGGCTTCGGGTAGACGATCGGCTTCACCTCGCTCAGCGGCTTCAGCGTCGCATGATCGGGCTTGCCGTGGCTCAGCGTGCCGAAGGGCGAGGCGCCGAAGAGCTGGTCGCACCACATGTCGATCCCGCCGAGCGCCACGCCCGGCAGGGTGCCGAACCGCGACCAGAGCGGCTTCACGTTGCGCACGCGCTTGAGGTCGATGCCGATCGCCGAGGCGCGCCAGGCCTCCTCGTAGGAGGTGAGCTCGTCGTTGGCCCGGCCGGCGTCGAGCGCGCGGACGGCATGTTCGGCCGCCATCATGCCGCTGAGGATCGCGTTGTGGGAGCCCTTGATGCGGGGCACGTTGACGAAGCCCGCCGCGCAGCCGACGAGCGCACCGCCCGGGAAGGAGAGCCTCGGCACCGACTGCCAGCCGCCCTCCGTGATGGCCCGGGCGCCATAGGCGACGCGCTTGCCGCCCTTGAACGTGTCGGCGATCATCGGATGGGTCTTGAAGCGCTGGAACTCGTCGAAGGGCGAGAGCGTCGGGTTGGCATAGTTCAGGTGGACGACGAAGCCTACGCTGACGAGATTGTCCTCCATGCCGTAGACGAAGGAGCCGCCGCCGGTGCGGTTGCCGAGCGGCCAGCCGAAGGAATGCTGCACGAGCCCCGGCCTGTGCGTCTCGGCCGGCACCTCCCAGAGTTCCTTGAGCCCGATCCCGTATTTCTGCGGGTCTCGCCCCGCGTCGAGCTTGAACCGGGCGATGAGGCCCTTGGCGAGCGAGCCGCGGGCGCCCTCGGCCACCAGCACGTATTTGGCGCGCAGCTCCATGCCGCGGGTGTAGCCCTCGGTGACGGCCCCGTCCCTGCCGACGCCCATGTCGCCCGAGGCGACGCCCACGACCTCGCCGGCCTCGCCGTAGAGCACCTCGACGGCCGCGAAGCCGGGATAGATCTCAACGCCGAGCGCCTCGGCCTGCCGGCCGAGGTAGCGCGACACGTTGGCGAGCGAGCCCACGAAATTGCCGTGGTTGCTCATCAGCTTGGGCATCAGGGCGTTGGGCAGGCGCATCCCGCCGCCCGGCCCGAGGTAGAGGAAGCGGTCGTCGGTCACTTCGACGGTGAGGGGGCGATCCTCGTGGGCGCGCCACTCGGGCAGCAGCGCGTCGAGGCCGGCGGGATCGACCACGACTCCCGACAGGACGTGGCTGCCGACCTCGGATCCCTTCTCCAGGACGACGACGGACAGGTCGGGCTGGAGCTGCTTCAACCGGATGGCCGACGCCAGGCCCGCCGGGCCCGCCCCCACCACCACCACGTCGAACTCCATCGCCTCGCGCGCCGGCGGCTCGAAGCCGCCCGTCGCGCCGTTGCCCTCCGCCATATCGCTCCCGCTCCCTCTCGTCTCAGACGGGCTATCTAGGCGCCGGGACGGAGCAGCGCAAATGCGACCCGTCGACGGTCCGACGGGCTCTGGACCGCGTCTCCGGGGGGTTCCACCGGCCGTCGGATTGGCCCACAGTGAGCATCACGCCACCCCCCGGACCGAGGCCGCGATGCAGAACACGGAAGAGATCTGGCGCCTCGTCGACGACCAGCGCGACGCCTTCATCGGCCTCGCCGACCGCGTCTTCGACACGCCCGAGCTGAACTTCAGCGAGCATCGCTCGGCCGCCGAGCATCTCGCGATGCTGCGGTGGCAGGGGTTCACCACGACGGACGGCGTGGCCGGCATCCCGACCGCCATGATCGGGGAATGGGGCGAGGGCGGCCCGGTGATCGCCCTGATGGGCGAGTACGACGCCCTTCCGGGCCTCTCGCAGGAGCCCGGGATCGCCGTGCATCGGCCCCTGCCGGGTCCCGGCTACGGCCACGGCTGCGGCCACAACCTCCTCGGCTCGGCCTCCCTGCTCGCCGCCACGGCCGTGAAGGACTATCTCGCGGCCCACGGGTTGCCGGGCCGCGTCCGCTACTACGGCTGTCCCGCCGAGGAGGGCGGCTCGGGCAAGACCTACATGGTGCGGGCGGGCGCCTTCGCGGACGTCGATGCCGCGATCTGCTGGCATCCGTCGGCCTTCACGGGCGTGCGGGTCGCGGCGTCCCTGGCCTGCGTGGAGGCGGACTTCACCTTCACGGGCCGCTCCGCCCACGCCGCCGCGGCGCCCCACCTCGGGCGCTCGGCGCTCGACGCCGTCGAGCTGATGAACGTCGGCGTCAACTACATGCGCGAGCACATGCCGGCGAGCGCGCGCATCCATTATGCCCTGATCGACGCGGGCGGCATCGCCCCCAACGTCGTCCAGGCCAGGGCCGTGGTGCGCTACCTCGTGCGCTCGCGCGACCTGCACGGCCTGCGCGCGCTGTTCGACCGCGTCGTGAGGGTGGCGGACGGTGCCGCGCTGATGACGGAGACTTCCGTCGAGCACAGCGTCTTCTCGGGGGATGCGAACCTCATCGGCAACGTGCCCCTCGAGGAGACGATGGCGGCCGCCTTCGCGCATCTCGGTCCCCCCGTGTTCGACGACGCCGACCGGGCCTTCGCGGCCGCCATCCAGGCGACGCTGCGGCCCGAGGACATCAAGGCCTCGTTCAAGCGGGCCGGGCAGCGGCCGCGCGCGGGCGCGGCGCTCGGTGACTGGCTGGTCGACCGCGACGACTGGTCGTTGGACGACATCGGCTCGACCGACGTGGGCTCCGTCAGCTGGGCCGTGCCGACCGTACAGGCGGCCGGCACCACCTACGCGATCGGCACGCCGGGCCATTCCTGGCAGCTCACCGCCCAGGGCAAGTCGCCCGCCGCCCACAAGGGGATGGTCCATGTCGCCAAGGCCATGGCGGCGACCGCCATCGCGCTGCTGCAGGACCCCGATGCGCTCGCCCGGGCCAAGGCCGACCATCGCGCGCGCGTCGGGGACGGCCCCTTCGTGCCGCCGATCCCGGAGGGGGTGGAGCCGCGGCTCGACATGGCGGTCGGCCACTGAGCCGATCGGGAGAGATCGCCGGCTACCGCGCGTCCGCCGTCAGCGGGGCACGATGTCGAAGCCGAACCACTGGATGGACATCCTCTTCGCCGTGCCGTCCGAGATGACCGCGGCGATCCCCTTGTCGAGCAGGGCCTTGAGGTCGGCGTCCTCCTTGCGCAGCCCCATGGCGGCACCCTTGCCGAGCAGCCCGCCCTTGAACAGCGGGCCGGCGTAGACGACCGCCCCGTCGGCGGCCTTCACTCCGGCGCTGAGGTTCGTCTGCGAGCCGATCCAGGCGTCGACGCGGCCGGCCTGCAGGTCGAGCGCGACCTCGTCGTTGGTCTTGTAGCTGCGGACCTCGACCCCGGGCAGCAGCTTCGCCATGAGATCCGCCTGGATGGTGGCGACCTGGACGCCCACCGTCTTGCCCTGGAGCGCCTCGCGCACGGGGCCCAGTCGCGCCACGGCGGCGTCCGGATCGGCGAGGTCGAGGTCGGCTCCGGTGAGGGGCATCTTGGCGAGGGGGCCGTCGGCCGCCACCGCGAAGGTGGTCGGACCCTGGGTGTAGGGCATCGTGAACGCGATGGCCTCCTCGCGCTTCGGCGTGATGCTCATGCCCGACATGATGGCGTCGAACTTGCCCGCCTTGAGGCCCGGGATCAGCCCGTCCCAGTCCTGCACGATCGTCTCGCAGGTGATCTTCAGCCGGTCGCAGACGTTCGTCAGCAGGTCCGGCTCGTAGCCGATCACCTTGCCGTCCGACGTGGTGGAATTGAAGGGCGGGTAGGCGCCCTCGGTGGCGACGCGGACGTGGGTCCAGTCCTTCGCCTCTGCGAGGCCGGAT
The DNA here is from genome assembly GCA_965214345.1 of Lichenihabitans sp. Taxonomy (GTDB): domain Bacteria; phylum Pseudomonadota; class Alphaproteobacteria; order Rhizobiales; family Beijerinckiaceae; genus Lichenihabitans. The sequence goes on from CBDCBJ010000007.1 coordinate 1,175,810, forward strand.
GTGAGCACCGCGGCCAGGAGGGCGGCGAGGAACGGGCGGACGGCACTCATGGGTGAGGCATCTCCGGAGGGGAAGGCGCGAGTGCCGCGCATGCAACGATCGTTCCCGACGCGTGTGAATTGGGGGTCGGCGTCACAGGTCGGAGACGATCCGTGCGCGGGCCGGGTGACGGATTGTCACGATGGCGACGATGTCGGCCTGGTCGAGCACGCGATAGTAGATGAGATAGCCAAATCGAGGCACCACGACCTTGCGCAGGTCACGCCCTTTCTGAAGGCGGCCGATCCCGGGATGCTCGCCGATGAACTTTTGAGTGGCCTCGATCGCGGCACCGATCGAACGCGCGGCGTCGGGGTTCACGCGAGCGATACTCTCTCCGATTTTTGCAAGATCGCGCGCCGCCCTGAGCGACAGCCGGACCTTCACGCCCCGAAGAGCCTGTAGGCCGCGGCGACCTCGTCGTCGCTGGCGTACTCGCCCCGTTCGATCTGCGTGAGCCCCTCGTCGATTGCGGCGCGATGATCGGGATCAATCTCGTCCTCGTCGTCCTCGGCGAGGCCGAGGATCGCGGCGGCGATCTCGTTCTGCCGCTCCGAAGGGAGCCGGCGGACGACGGCGACGGCGTCATCGAGGAGTTTGGTCACGCGACGATCTCCGTAGCTTGAGTAGATCGAGGCCGGTTCTACCTCGGCGGACGAGAACTGCGCTCTGTTTTCGAGCTGTGCCGCTCGTCATGCCATCGTGCCCAGCGCCTCGGCGCAGTCCCCCGCCGACACTTCGATCACCTCGCCGCTCGCCGTCCAGACGAGATGGGTGTGGATCCGGCGGTCCGGGTAGAGGGGCTCCACGGCGGCGCGATAGAGGGCGAGTTGGAGGATCTGCTTCGGCGTCACCGCGCCGGGTGCGCCGGTCTTGAAGTCGGCGATGTGCACGGCGCCCGCGACGACGCCGATGCGGTCGATCTGCCCGGTGACGTCGACGACGCGCCCGCTCGGCAGCCGGACGCTCGCCGTCACGGCGACTTCGGCGCGCGACTCCGGCTCGAAGAGACCCGAGAGGGCGGGGTCGTCGAGCACCGCCAGCGCCTGGCACGCCAGGGCGGCCCGGCGGTCCTCGTCGAGCGCAATGCCCTGCGCGGCGAGGAAGCGCGCCGCCGCGACCTCGCGACGGTCGGCCGGCACGTCCGGGAGATGCTGCAGCAGCCGGTGCATCAGCCGCCCGGCCGCCGCGGCCTCCCGCCGGCCGCCGCCGCGGGTTCGGTCGACATAGGGCCACGCCGGCGGGCCGGCCTGGTCGGCGGCGCCGAGCGGGTTCGACGGACGCACGGGCGGCAGGTCGGGCTCCTCGTCGACCCGCGGCGGGCGCAGCAGCCAGTCCGGCAGCGCCACGGACCGCGCCTGCTCGGCGGCGGGCAGATCCGCGGGCGGCACGGCCTCGGCGGGCTCCGGGTCCGCCATCCGCATGACGCTCTCGGCGGGCTCGCCCGCGACCGGGTCCCACGGTGCCGGCACGGGCTCGAGCGGCAGGTCGGCGGCCGCGATCATGGCGTACCAGCAGCCGTCGCCGGGCCCTCTCTCGCCGCAGAACCCCGCCACGTAGAGGCGCTCCTCCGCCCGTGTCATCGCCACGTAGAGCAGGCGGTTGTGCTCCTCGACGGCGCGCTCGCGCGCCAGGCGCCGCGCCGCCGCGACGCGGACGGGATCGGTGTCGACGCGGGGCGACCAGGCGACGAGGCCGCTCTCGGCGTCGTCGTCGAGCCCGAACAGCGCCGGGTCGTTGCGGCCGCTCGGCACCGCGCAGGTGTCGGGCAGGATCACGATCTTCGATTCCAGCCCCTTGGCGGCGTGGACCGTCATGACGCGGACGGCGTCGCCCGCCGCTTCCATGTCGCGCTTGATCGACAGGTCGACGCCGTCGAGCCGCGCCAGAAAGGCCATCAGCGACGGCGCGCCGTCGCGCTCATGGGCCAGCGTCAAGGCCAGGAACTCGTCGATGGCGTCGCCGGCCTCGGGGCCGAGCCGGCCGAGCAGGCTGCGGCGGCCGCCGTCGGCGCCGAGCAGGCGGGTGTAGAAGGCGAAGGGCGTCAGCCAGGCCGACAGGTCGCGCCAGTGCCCGATCCGCTCGTGCGCTGCGCGGTGGCGCGGACGGTCCGACGCGCCGAGCGCCGCCAGCAGCGTGCCGCGACGCTCGGGCGCGAGGGCGATGAGGTCGTCGTCGTCGAGGCCGACGAGCGGCGATTTCAGGACGCAGGCGAGGGTGAAGTCGTCGGCCGGGCTGAGCGCCGCCCGACCTGCGGCGACGAGGTCCATGACGGCGATGTGCTGGGTCAGGAGCAGGCGGTCGGCGCCCGCCACCGGCACGCCGCGCTCCTTGCAGGCGCGGATGACCGCCTCGAAGACGCTGTTGCGGGACCGCACCAGCACCATCACGTCGCCGGGCCGCACGGGCCGGCGCTGCCGCGTCCGGTTGTCCTCGACCGTCTCGCCCGACCCCGGCCGGCACATCCGTTGGATGGCATCGGCGACGCGGCGCGCCACCACCACGGGTGGGTCGCCGGGTTCGACGACGTCGACCGGCAGCGTCCAATCGCCCGGCTCGGGCTGCGGGACCGCGGTCACGACGGGCCAGACCTCGACGCGGCCCGGGACGCGCTTCAGCGCCGCGTGGCGCTGCGGTCCGACCGCCTCCTGGCTGAGGCCGCGGGCGTTGGGCGGGTGGGCGAAGACCCGGTCGACCGCCGCCAGCACGGCGGGTGCGGAGCGGAACGACAGGATGAGGTCGATGCCCTCGAAGCCGCGCTCGGCGCCGCGCGCCCGCGCCTCGAAATGACGATGCATGGCGGCGAAACTGTCGGGCCGGGCGCCCTGGAAGGAGTAGATCGACTGCTTCTCGTCGCCCACCGCGAAGAAGGTGCGGGCCTCCGTCGAGCGCCCCGCCCCCGAGAAGAAATCGTCGGCGACGGCGCGCAGGATCTCCCATTGGTCGGGCGACGTGTCCTGCGCCTCGTCGACCAGGATATGGTCGATGCCCCGGTCGAGCTTGTAGAGCACCCAGGCCGAGCTCGATGTCGACAGCAGGTTGCGGGTGCGCTCGACGAGGTCGTCGAAGTCGAGGAGGCCGCGGCGGCGCTTGGCGATGTCGTATTGGTCCAGGATCGCCCCCGCGACCGCCATCAGGGCCGCGGTGCGCTCGGCCGTCTCGGCGGCCTTGCGCCGGGCCACGAGGCCGACGAGGCGGGCCTGCTCGGCGTCGAGCGCGTCGCAGAGGGACGGCTCCCGTCGGCGCAGCGGCTTCGGCAGGTAGGTGGCGGCGCGCGCCTCCCGCTTGGCGGTGAGAAAGACGTCGAGGTAGGCCTCGGCCTGCCGTTCCGCCGGGGCGTCGAAGGCCGCCATCAGGCGATCGGCGGTCCTGTTCGATGCGTCTCCGTCGGCGCCTATGGCCCGCGCGGTCTCGGCCCAGCCCGACCAGGGGAGGCCGCCCTCGACCATGGCGGCCGTGACCGCCGCGGGCGTCTCGTCGGGGGCGAGGCCGAGGGCGTGGCGCAGGGCCGCCAGCAGCCCGTCGAAGTCGCGGGCGTCGCGCAGCGCCTCCCGCACGCGTTGGCGGTGGCCCAGCGCCTCGCCGATGAGATCCTGGAACGTCTTGGCCGAGACCCGGCCCGTGAGGGCGGCGAGGCCGCGGCCGAGCGTCGTCGCGGGCGCCCGCAGGGCCTCCGCCAGCACCGCCTCGCGGGCGCGGAGCAGCAGGTCCGCGGCGCGGAGGTCGTCCAGCACCTCGAAGCGGGCCGGGACGTTGGCCTCGAAGGGGAAGAGGTGGAGCAGCCGCTCGCAGAAGGCGTGGATGGTCTGGATCTTGAGGCCGCCGGGCGTCTCGACGGTGCGGGCGAAGAGCCGGCGCGCCTCGTCGAGGGCGACCGTGCCGGCGGCGGCCGGGGGGACAGGCGCCCCGGTGTCGGCGATGGCGGTACGCAGGGCCGCGTCGTCGAGGCGCGTCCAGCGGGCGAGGTCGTCGAACACCCGGATCGACATGTTGGCGGCCGCCGCCTTGGTGAAGGTGAGGCACAGGATCCGGGACGGCGCGACGCCCGAGAGCAGCAGGCGCAGCACGCGCTGGGCCAGCACGTGGGTCTTGCCCGACCCCGCGTTGGCCGACACCCAGGCGGAGGTGTCGGGGCGCGAGGCCCGGTGCTGCCGGTCGATCGTGTCGGCTGGAACCTGCGTGTTCACGGGGCGCCCCCTCTCCCCCGCCCATCCCCGCGGAGGCGGGGACCCAGCGCGAGACGTCGGCCGCAGGCCGCCCGTCCCGATCCACCGTCGTACGGGGGGACAGCGGGGCCGGTATGGTCGGCCTTCGGCCGCCTTGCTGCGCTGGATCCCCGCCTGCGCGGGGATGAGCGGGGGGAGAAGTTGAATGACATCTGCCGTCAAGGCTCCAGCTCGAGAGCGAGGTCACGCCACGTCGGGTTGGCCGCTTCGACGAGATCGAGCTTCCACGCCCGGTTCCACTTCTTCATGGCTCGCTCGCGAGCGAAGGCGGTCTCGCGGCTCGCGTGGGCCTCACTCCAGACCAGCATCTTGACGCCGTATCGCTCGGTGAAGCCCCGTCGTGCGCCGATCTGATGCTCCCAGGCGCGGCGGTTCAGGTCATCCGTCATGCCGATATAGAGCGTGCCATCGCGCCCGCTGGCCAACATGTAGACGTGGAACACCTACTCCTCCACCGCTCGTTCCCGCGCAGGCGGGAACCCAGCGCAAGACGTCGGCCGCAGGCCGCCCGAACCCCGATCGGTCCCGCGCCATCCTACTCTTCCGACCCGTCGCCGACCCCGCCCGTCGCCGACCATTCCTTGACGCGGGCCAGGTGATCGTAGGCGCCGAAGCGCGACACGAATTGCGGGAAGGGCCGGGCCAGATACCCGGTCGACTCCGACCGAAAGCTGTTCAGCAGCCGGACGAGTTCGTCGCGGTGTTCCGCCACCACGTCGGCGAAGGGCGGGTCGCCCTTCCAGTCGAGGTCGATGGTCTGCGCGACGTCGTCGGCGCCGAACTTCACGTAGACGGCCGCGGCCACGCTCTTCACCGCCGGCAGGGCCGGGAAGGCGCCCCGGCGCACCATCTCGGCCTCGAGCGTCAGCTGCGGCGCGAAGCCGACCTTGACCTCGCGGATCGTCGGCGACGAACCCGTCTTGAAGTCGACGATCGTGGCGAGGCCCGCGGCGTCGACCTCGATCCTGTCGGCCGTGGCGGTGAGGGTGAAGGTCGAGCCGTCGTGGAGCGTGAGGGGCAGTGACCCCGACTCCTCGACGAAGACACGGCCGGGGGTCCGGCGCCGCTCCTCGTCCCAGGCGCGGAAGGCGCGGCTCCAGTCGAGGATCCGCGGCCATTGGAAGGCGCGGAACTGCGGGTCGCGCAACGCGTCGGCGAAGGCCTCCCGTGCCAGGGCCTCCATGCCGTCGGCGTCGACCGTCCGGCCGCCGTCGGCCGCGGCCCGGGTGACGTCGCGGATCAGGGCGTGGAAGCTCGTGCCGTATTCGCGCAGGCCCATCACGGCCGCCAGCGGCTCCAGCGGGGTGAGCTTCAGCACCTTCTCGGCGTAGATCGCGTAGGGGTCGCGCCGCAGCGTCTCGATGCGGGTGACGCTGAGCTTCTTCGGCCGCAGCGCCACGGGCGGGCGGGGCGCCGGCCGCCGGACGGAGCGGACCGCGTCCGGCCGGTCGAGGGCGCGGGCGTAGCCGAGGTAGACCTCGCCGCGGGCGCGGACATCGCCGAGCCCATCGGCCGCCACGGCGCCGAGCCGCTGGAGGAACCGCGACGGCACGGTCGGCGAGCCGCCGCGCTTGCGCGCCCGGGTCACGATCACCCTCGGCTGCCCGAGCGCCATGGCGAAGTCATGGGCGGTGCGGCCGAGCCGGCGCTCGGGCGGGGACAGCCCCAGCGCCGCCCGCATGGGACGGTTGAGGAACGGATCCTGGCGCGCCGCCGGCGGCCAGACCGTCTCGTCGAGGCCGCCGAGCACCATGAGGTGGGCGGAGAGCAGCCGCGCCTCGAGCAGGCCGAGGATCTTCAGCCGGGGATGGCTGCGGTTCGGGCCGCGCACCGGCGTCTCGGCGGCGAGCCGGTCGAAGAGCGCCGCGTAGCCGGGGCAGTCGAGCCGGATGGCGGGGTCGGCGGCGGCGTCGAGTTCCTCGAAGAGCGCGCCGAGCGCGCCGTAGTCGGCGCCCGCGAGCGGCACCTCGCCCGCCTCGTCGCGCGCCAGCGCCGCCACGACGGCCTCGTGGGCGGCGAGCCAGGCCGGCAGGGGCGCGTCGCGCGGCAGGACGCGCAGGGGCTGGAGGGACCCGAGGAGGTCGCGCAGGAAGACGCCGAGGCTCTCGAACGCCTCCTGCGGGATGATGCGCAGCTCATGCCCGGCGTGGGGGGCGTCGCGGCGCCGGCGCGCCTCCGCGATCAGCGCGTCGGGGTCGGCCAGCGCCTGGGGCGGCAGCACCCCGCGCAGGACCGCGAGTTCGAGGTGGCGCGCCGCCCGGATGACGTCGCCGCGGGCGCGGCCGAGGCGCAGGTCCGGGTGGTGCAGCAGCGCCAGGACCTCGACGGGCGCCAGCGCCTTCAGGGCACAGTCGAGGACGAGGCGGCCGAGCGCGCCGGCGGGCGTCTGGCCGAGCGGTTCGCCGCTCGATTCCTCGATGTCGATGCCCCAGCGCGTCAGCTCCTCGCGGACGCGGCGCGCGAGCTCGCGATCCGGCGTGACCAGCGCCGCCGTGCCGTCGCCCTCGAGCGCCTCGCGCAGCGCCACCGCGATGGCGCGCGCCTCCTCGTTCTCGTCCGCGGCCTCGATCAGGGTCACGCCGGCGAGCGCCGCCGCGACGTCGAGCGTCGGATCCGCGGCGAGCCTGTGCCAGAGCTCCGTGGTGGCGGCGGGGCGCAGGGCCTCGCCGATGAGTCTGCCGCGGGCCGCGCGGTCGGGCGGCACCGTGCCGAGCGGGCGCACGGCGGCCCGGTCGACCGCGATCGCGGCGAGCAGCCTGCGGAGCGACGCCTGGGGGTGGCCGGCGATCGGATCGCTCTCGGCGTCGGCCGCAGCAGCGCCCCCGATCAGCCGCCAGGACGCCTCGTCGAGCTCCTGGTCGAGCCCCGGCAGCACGACGGCGCCCCCCGCCAGCGACGCGACGGCGGCGATGAGGCGCGCCGTGGCGGTGTTGGTCCCGGTCGATCCCGCCACGATCACGGGGCCGCGCGGCGCGCCCGTCAGCAGGCGCTCGCATTCGGCGTCGATCAGGGCGATCTGGCGTGTGGCGGCGTCGACGCGGCCGAGGCTCGCCAGGATCGCGGGATATTGCGTGATGGCGACGTCGAGGAAGTCGAGCGTGATGCGCCAGTAGCGGTCGAAGTCGTCGGTGCCGAGCGGCGCGACGCGGTGCCACGCGATGCCCTCGATGGCGAGTTCGTCGATGAGGGCGGCGAGTTCGCCCGACAGGTGCCAGGCGTCGGCGGGCGAGGTCGCCACCAGCAGCGGCTCCTCCGCCCGGGTGGCACGCCGCCCGTCCGGCTCGACCGCCACGATGGCGTGGCGCACCGCCTGGCCCCAGGCGATGATGAGGCGGGTCAGCACCATCCGCCGCGCGATCGGGCTCAGCGCGACCGGCAGGCCGTCGTTGAAGGGAGCCGTGGGGTCGGGCTCCTCGAACAGGAGCTCGGTGTCGTCGAGCGCGCCGAGCGGCACGATGCGGGGCAGGAGGGCCGAGGCCCCGCCGAGCCGCGACGCCAGCGTGGCGCCGAGCGCCCGGGCCGAGCGGCGGGTCGGCACGTAGAGGGTGGCGGCCGCGAGGCCGAGCGGGCCGGCGGCGCGCGAGAAGCCGGGGACGATGCGGCCGTCGAGCAGCGCGTCGGACAGCGTCTCGAGGAAAGGCGCGCCGGGCGGGATGGTGAAGACCCGCGATCCCGCCAGCCGTTCCTCGCTCGCCATGTCTGCCACGATCTCGCCTTTTCGCCCCAGCGAGGCATCCCCTCGGCGACCGCCGGGACGGGTCCTCCGACGGAGCCCCTCGAGCACTGCCGTGTCCGCCACGATAGCGCAAAGCCGGCCCGAAAGCCCGGCCTCGGCGCGCTATTCCACCGATTCGGCGATGGCGGCCTCGGCCTCCGGGATGGCGTCGGGCGTCCCGACGTGGAGCCAGCGGCCGTCGAGCCGCGTGCCGAAGAGCCGGCCCGTCTCGGCCGCGGCGAAGAAGAAGGGGGCGAGCCGCACGGGGGTGCCGTCGGTCAGGGCGGCGAAGGGCTCCGGCCTCATGATGCCGACGCCGGCGTAGACGAAAGGCGCGACGTCTCCCTCGGTGCGCCGCGTGAGGCGGCCCTCCGGGTCCATGTGGAAATCGCCGGGCCAGTCGACGCCGACGCTGGTGGCGGCGTCGGCCACCAGCAGCAGCACGTCCATCCGGTCGGGATCCCAATCCGAGAAGAGGCGGGGCAGGTTGGGGCGCGGCCCGGCGATCCAGAGCGCATCGGTGTTGCAGATGACGAACGGGTCGGGGCCGATGGCGGGCAGGACGCGGCGGATCCCGCCCGCCTGGTCGAGCAGGCGGGCGCGCTCGTCCGAGAGCGTGATGGCCGGCTTGTCGCGTCCCTGGAGGTGCGCCTCGATCTGGTCGGCGCGATAGTGGACGTTGACGATGGCGCGCGGCACGCCGGCGGCTTCGAGCCGGTCGAGCATGTGGTCCAGCATCGTGCGGCCGGCGATGCGCACGAGCGGCTTCGGCAGCGTGTCGGTCACGGGCCGCATGCGCGTGCCCATGCCGGCGGCGAACACCATCGCGACCGCGGGAGAGAGGCCCGGCACGATCAGGCGGTCTCGCGGGCCGGCGCGGCGGCGGGGGCGCCGCGCGGCGCCAGCACCCGCGGCATGTAGGTCTCGTACCAGCCGCGCAACTCGGCCAGGGCGGGATGGGCCAGCCCCTTGGCGAGGTAGGCCTCGATCCGCGGCAGCATGGCGAGGTATTGGGGCTTGCCGTCGCGCTTGTCGAGCCGTGCGAAAATGCCGAGCAGCTTCGTGGCGCGCTGGGCGCCCAGGATCGCGTAGGCGCGCACGAAGCCCGCCATGTCGAAACCGGGGTCCATGCTGGCGCGGAGCTGCGCGTAGGCGCCGAGCAGCTTCAGCTCCAGGGCGTCCGGCACGGTGACGCGCGCGTCCTGCAGCAGGGCGGCGACGTCGTAGGCCGGATGTCCCAGCACGCAATCCTGGAAGTCGATCACGCCGACGCGCGCCAGCCCCTCCCGCGCCTCGAGCCAGATGAGGTTGGGCGAGTGGAAGTCGCGCAGCGTCCAGGTGGTGTCGCGACCCACGACCTCGCCGAAGAGCCGGCTGCAGATGCTCATGAAGGCGTTGCGGCCGCTGGCCGGGACGGCGACCCGTCCGACATGCGGGGCATACCAGTCGATCACCAGCTCGGCCTCGACCTGGAGGGCGTCGAGGTCGTAGGGCGGGATGGCGTAGCTCCCCTCGCCCTCCGGCACGGCTGCCGGGAGGGGCCTCGCATGGAGCCGGGCGAGCAGCGCCACGGCTTCGAGGAAGCGCTCCGGGATGGGGCCGCCCGCGTCGACGAAGGGCTCGGCGCCCAGATCCTCGATGACGGCGAGGCCGGCCGCGGCGTCGGCGGCGTAGACCTCCGGCGCCGAGACGCCCTGGGCGCGCAGCGCGCCCGCCATGGCGAGGAAGGGCCGGATGTCGCCGGCGAGGCGGGCGATGACGTGATACGGCTTGCCGAACCGCACCACGGGTGCATCGGCGCGGGGCGGGGACGTCATCAGCAGCGCCGTACGCCCGGCGCCGTCGGTCAACCGCTCGTAGGCGCGGGTCGAGGCGTCCCCCGTCAGGTAGGCGTGGTCGGCATCCGCGAAGCCGGCCTCCGACAGGAGCGACTCCACCGCCTGGATCTGGCCGATGCGGGTCGCGAAATGGCCGAAGCCCGTCACGACGGCCGTGCGGGCCGTCTCGGGCGCGTCGGGGTCGATGGCGAGGGTGATGTCGAGGCGGTCGCCCGGCAGGGCGTCGCCGATGCGCTCGGCCCATTCCACGAGCAGCAGCGCCCCTTCGGAGGCCTCGTCCCAGCCGAGTTCCGCGAGTTCCCCGGCCGAGCGGATGCGGTAGAGGTCGGCGTGGACGACCGGGAAGGCGGGCGTGTCGTAGAGCTGCATCAGGGTGAAGGTGGGGCTCGGCACGTCGAGCCCCGGATCCCCGGCGAGGCGGCGCACCAGCGCACGGGCGAAGGTCGTCTTGCCGACCCCGAGGTCGCCCGACAGGGTGACGAGATCGCCGGCGCGCAGGAAATCGGCGATGCGATCGGCGAAGCGCGCCGTGTCGTCCGGCGACGGCAGGAGCACCGACCACACCGCCCGCGATGCCGTTCCACTGGCCAAACCGCCGCACTCCCCGGACCATCGCGCGGAGCGCCCGCGCTCCGTCCCTACACGACGGCCCGATCCTGGACAATCATGGTGAACGGCGCGTAAATCCCGAGAGCGACGCGGCAGCGCGAGCTCACCGACTCGGCCGCCAGCCACGCCGGAATCCTCTCTTCGGCCTCCGGATGGTTGACATTCGAAGAGGGTCATCCTTATCTGCGCGACACTGATCGAAGGCCGACGACTTTGCCTCCGCGTGCCGATCCCCTCGGGCGCCCGCTTAAGACTTCACCCCCGGACGATTGGTTGCCGCGACGTGGTTCCTCACGGCGTGGTAGCACACTCAGGATTGGAAGGGATCGGTCATGAGCACCGGCACCGTGAAGTGGTTCAATGCCCAGAAAGGGTACGGTTTCATTCAGCCCGACGATGGCACAAAGGACGTCTTCGTGCACATCAGCGCGGTGGAGCGCGCCGGCTTCAACGAGCTCCAGGAAGGCCAGAAGGTCAGTTTCGAACTGACGACCGACCGCCGGTCCGGCAAGGTGTCGGCCGACAAGCTTCAGGCGGCCGAATGATCATCTGAGCCGTGGGCTCACCATTGGGCCTCGGCCCGGACGGAAGAAGGGAAACATCGTTGCAGATCCTGGTTCGCGACAACAACATCGAGCAGGCCCTCAAGGCGTTGAAGCGCAAGCTCCAGCGGGAAGGCGTGTTCCGTGAGATGAAGCGCCGCGCCGAATACGAGAAGCCGTCCGAGAAACGGGCGCGCGAGCGGGCGGAAGCCATCCGTCGCGTGCGCAAGCTGGCTCGGAAGCAGGCTCAGCGCGAAGGCCTCCTGCCCGCGCCGAAGCGGAAGCCGATGATGCCGCCGCGCCCCGTCGCGCCGAGCGCCTCCTGACGCCGATCATCCGACGATCGATCGATGACCCACATAGACGAAAGGGCGCGGCATTGCCGCGCCCTTTCGTCTATGTGGGCTCGATGCAACAGAGACGCCGCAACTTCTGACTCGTTCAAGCGTTGTCCAACAGTCGAACGAGGACATTGTCGCGTTTTTGACGGTCTACTCCGTTTCGACAAAGACGATCGAGGGCTTCGGCCTGTTGAGGACTGGACATATGGCCGATCATTCCGAAGCCGCTCGCTTGCGGGCCGAGGCGCGGTTCGAGAAGATGCAGAAGACCAGCGAAGAGAACGCTGCGGTATGGCAACAATACCAAGCGTCCTGCGTGGCGGTCCGTGAGCGTACCTCGTCGCTGCGGGAACTCCGCCTGGAGAAGGAGGCGCGAGACGCCGAGGTCGCGGCTGCAGCGGCCCTCGAAAAGGCGGCCTCCAAGCGGAAGCGAAAAGTGACCGTCAAGGCTTGATCCGCGGGTCACGGCCGTCGACAGCTGAGCGTCGGCTCGAACACCCGCCCCGGTACGGGACGTGGTCAACGTCGTGCCTCTGCCCGGATCATCCGACCGAGGTCGGGCAATTGATCGTGATGCAGCAGCATCACCCCGCTGGCCTGGGCCAGTTGCTGGGCCGATCGGGTGAAGGTCGCGTTGGAGACCACGGCCGCTCTGTCACCCGCGTGAAAAGCCACGGCCGCGTGTGCCTCCTGCACGGCTTTGTTGCCCACAGGCTTCGAATAGTATTTGCACTGGATCACCACGCGGCAGCCGTCGGCGTCGGCGATGAGGTCGGCGCCTTGGTCGCCGGTGACCGGCGTCGTGTCGACGCGCCAGCCCTCGGCTTGGAGCAGGTTCCGGCAGAGCGTCTCGTAATGTTCGCCCGAGATGATGTCGTCGTCGCCGATCGGTGACGGAATGGCGGGCTCGCCGGCGTGGAGCGTCGCCAGGAGTGTCTGCGTCAAGCGACGCCGGGTCGCGGTTCCCTCGCGGGCGTCATCGACCCTCAGACCGCGCGCCTTCGCCTCGCGCAGGATGACCTTCTCGATGAAGTAATCGACGTGGTCGATCCAGGGCTGGAGCTGGTAGTTGCCATAGCCGTCGTGGACGACGAGTTGCTTCTGCTTCACGGCCAGCAGACGGGCGTGACGGGCGGTGACGTCGCGCGCCACCGCGACGAGGCGCGCCCGACCCCTCGTCCGCAACCAGGCGCGGGTCGTCCAGACCGCCAGGAGTCCGGCACCGACGATCGACACGCCCTCCGCCCATCCGCCGCCCATGCCGCCTCGCCCCGCCGATCCTGACGGGCGGAACATGACCGGAACAGACCCGTGAATCAAACCTCCTCGGCGTCGCGACGACCGGTGGCGATGCTCGATCCTGGCCTCCGGATCATTCCGCCGCCGTGGTGGTCCGATGGGCCGACTGCTGGGCCGGGAAGAGGCAGGTCACCACCGTGCCCTCCCCCGGCGCCGAGTCGATCAGGACCTCGCCGTGGTGCAGTCCCACCAGGGATTTGACGATCGACAGGCCGAGCCCGACGCCGCGGTGGCGCGAGCCGCTCGCATCCGAACGGAACCGCTCGAAGACGCGCTCGAGCTCTTCGAGCGGGATGCCGCGACCCTTGTCCGACACTTTGAAGACGACGCGGTCGTCGCGCCGCAGTGCCGCCAGCGTGACGGTCTGACCCGGGGTCGAGAAGCCGATCGCGTTGGACAGCAGGTTGAACAGCACCTGGCGCAGCCGCTTCTCGTCGGCCGGGAACGACCCGATGCCGTCCATGGCGACGATCTGCAGCCGGATGTCGTTCTCGGCCAGCCGGTCCTGGACGCCTTCGGCCGCGTCTTCCATCGTCTGCACGATGTCGACGGTTCCCAGGTCCAGCTCCATGGCGTCCATGTCGACGGTCGCGAGGTCCAGGATGTCGTTGATGATGGCGAGCAACGCCGCCGAGGACTTGGTAATGTAGCCGGCGTATTCCACCTGCTTCGGGTTCAGCGACCCGACCGCGCCGTCGCCGAGCAACTGGGTGAAGCCGATGATATTGGTCAGCGGCGAGCGCAATTCGTAGGAGACGTGGTGGACGAAGTCGTTGCGCAGCTTCTCGGTCGCGAGCAGCGCTTCGTTGCGCTCCTGCAGGACGCGCTCGACGTTCACGCCGGCCGTGACGTCGATGAAGGTCAGCAGCGTGGCGCCGTCGGGCAGGGGGGCGGCGGCACAATCCACCACCGAGCCGTCGCGCCGCTGGAGCCGCCGCTCGAACCCGCTGCGCGCGTCGTGCAGCCCCGAGACGGTGGACCTCACCTCTGACCAGACCGCGACCTCGACGCTCTGCGGCACGCAATGGGCCGCCAGCGCATCGATGTGGGGCTGGTCGGCGAGCTTGCCGGCATCGAGCTGCCACATGTCGGCGAAGGCGGGGTTGAAGAGCTTGAGTCGCCCATCGGTGCCGAACACCGCCACGGCCTCCTTCAGCGTGTCGAGGGTCTCCCCCTGGACGCGGATCATGGCGTTGAAGCGCGATTCGAGGTGGTAGCGCTCGGTGACGTTGTCGAACAGGTAGATGACCCCTCCCTTGAGGTTGGGGTTCGTCACCACGCGCAGGGTGCGGCCGTCGGGCAGGTACCAGATCGCCTCGCTGGTCTCGACGGCCTGGTAATTGGCCATGAGGCCGGCCTTCCAGGCGCGGTAGTCGGCCTGCTCGGGCAGGCGGCGCTCGGTGCGCAGCCGATCCAGGATCTCGCCATCGGTGGGCCGGCTGTCGAGAAAGGCCGGATCGAGGCTCCAGAGGGCCGCATAGGCAGTGTTGTGGAAGATCAGCCGCTTCGCCCGGTCGAAGATCGCCACCGCGGTGGCCAGTTGGTCGAGCGTGCGGGCCTGCGAGTCGAGCTGCTTGGCGAGGTCGTCGCGCAGGGCGTCGATCTCGGCCAGATCGGTCGCCATGCCGGCGGAGCCGAGCCGCCCCGGCACCTCGACGACGTCGAGCATGTGGCGGCCGCCGGCGACGACCGCGCCCACCCTTCCGCGATAGGCCTCTCCCGAAGCGCGGGCCTGCACGGCCGCGTCGCGCGCCGGGGCGTCCAGCAGTTCGATGCTGCGCGCCACCGCTTCGGTGCCGTCGCGGGTCTCGACGGCGCGCGCATAGGCGGCGTTGACCCAGGCGACCCGGCCGGCGGGGTCGCGCAGCCAGGCGGGCTCGGGGAGGGCGTCGTGCAGGGCGCGCCACAGGTCGTTCTCGCACACCACCGTCGAATGGTGGTCGCGCAGCCGCGACAGGTCCAGCCGGTCGCCCGAGACGTCGCGCAGCCGCAGGATGGCCCGCCCGGCGATGGCGCGGCCCTCCGCCTCGACGTGGCGCCCCGAGATCGTCACCAGCGCCACGCGGAACCCTTCGCCCCGCGAGCGGAGCCTTTCCACCGCATGGTCGAGCGCCTGGGCCGACGCGGCCGGCAGCCAGGCGCCGAAGCCCAGGATGCGTCGCGGCACCATCACGTCCGAGACGAGCGACAGGTCGCCCTCGATGTCGGGTTCGCCCGTCGAGGAGCCCCAGACGATGACGATCTGGACTTCGGCCGACAGGAACATCTGGGCACGGTCGAGCCGGGCGCGCAGATCCGACACCTCGGCGTGGAGGCGGCCCTCGCTCTCGAGCCAGCGCCGGCGGCCGGCGAGATGGAGCAGCGCCGTGACGGCGGAGAACAGCGTGAGGCCGACCAGAAGCGACACGCCGGCGACCTCGCCGTGGTCGGCCATGCCGTCGAGCGACAGGAAGCGGAGATCGGGCGCCGCGACGGCCGAAGAGGCCACTACGGCGCCGACCGCGGTGCCGGTGAACAGAAGACTTCGGGTCAGCAGCGGCGGGCCTGAGACGGGCCGGTCCGTTCCGCTTCGACGCTCGCCTCGACAACGCCGATCGTACGCAGACTCAGCCCTTTTCAGGCGCTGCCGCCAGTTCATGGTCCATGCCCCCTCGCGTCCCGCACGCCCGGGACCTCGCGAAAGGTGCCGGCGCGCCGTCCGGACCGCCTCCGCCAAGAGCGTCCGAATCAGGTCAGCATAGCCTCAGCTTGCGACGTTTCGGAAGGCGTTAATCATGTTCTGCGATGTCGCCCGACGCCTGTGTCCGCCGCACAACGGCCGCAGCCGCGTCGACCCCGCGAGGAGCCGCGCGACGTCTCATCCGGGCTCCGGCGTCGGAGCGCGGCAACAGGCCCCGGGGCCTGCGGGGCGTGCCCTCAGTAGCGGTAATGGTCGGGCTTGTAGGGTCCCGCCTGGTCGAGGCCGAGGTAGGTGGCCTGGTTGTCGGTGAGCTTCGTGAGCTTGACGCCGATCTTGTCGAGGTGGAGGGCCGCGACCTTCTCGTCCAGGCTCTTCGGCAGGACGTAGACCTTGCGCTCGTACTGGCCGGGCTTGGTCCAGAGCTCGATCTGGGCGAGCGTCTGGTTGGTGAAGGAGGCCGACATGACGAAGGACGGGTGGCCCGTGGCGTTGCCGAGGTTCACGAGGCGGCCCTCCGACAGGAGGATGATGCGCTTCTCGTCGGGAAACTCGACCTCGTCGACCTGCGGCTTCACGTTGTGCCACTTCAGGTTCTTCAGGCCGGCGACCTGGATCTCCGAATCGAAGTGGCCGATGTTGCACACGATGGCGCGGTCCTTCATGGCCCGCATGTGGTCGAGCGTGATGACGTCGACGTTGCCGGTGGCGGTCACGAAGATGTCGGCGCGGGTCGCCGCGTCCTCCATCGTGGTCACCTCGTAGCCCTCCATGGCGGCCTGGAGCGCGCAGATCGGGTCGACCTCCGACACCATCACGCGGCAGCCGGCGTTCCGCAGCGAGGCCGCCGAACCCTTGCCGACGTCGCCGAAGCCCGCGATCATGGCGACCTTGCCGGCCATCATCACGTCGGTGCCGCGGCGGATGCCGTCGACGAGCGACTCGCGGCATCCGTAGAGGTTGTCGAACTTCGACTTCGTCACCGAATCGTTGACGTTGATGGCCGGGAACAGGAGCTTGCCCTCCTTGGCCATGTTGTAGAGGCGATGGACGCCCGTGGTGGTCTCCTCCGTCACGCCCTTGATGGTGCGGCCATTGCGGCCGTACCAGCCGTGGTCGGCGCCGAGCTTCTTCTTGATCGCGGCATAGAGGACCTCCTCTTCCTCGTTGCCGGCCGTGTCGAGGAAGGCGGTGTCGCCGCCCTCGGCCCGGATGCCGAGGTGGATCAGCAGCGTGGCGTCGCCGCCGTCGTCGAGGATCATGTTGGGCGTGCCGCCGTCCGACCAATCGAAGATGCGATGGGTGTAGTCCCAGTAATCCGTCAGGCTCTCGCCCTTGATGGCGAACACCGGGGTGCCGCTGGCCGCGATGGCGGCCGCGGCGTGGTCCTGCGTCGAATAGATGTTGCACGAGGCCCAGCGGACGTCGGCGCCGAGCGCCTTCAGCGTCTCGATCAGCACGGCCGTCTGGATTGTCATGTGGAGCGAGCCGGCGACGCGGGCGCCCTTCAGCGGCTGCGACGGCCCGTATTCGGCGCGCACCGCCATCAGCCCGGGCATCTCGGTCTCGGCGATGGCGATCTCCTTGCGGCCCCAGCCCGCGAGGGCGATGTCGGCGATGGCGGAGTCGGCGAGATTGGCGTCGTGGGTCATGGGGCGGCGTGCCTGTCGGTGGCTGATGTCAAGCCGGCGTAGCATCGGTGAGTTCATAAGGCAATATAAAGATATAAGGAAGTCCTTATGTCCCTACTCTGCGCGTTGTGTGGGCATGGTGCCGCGTCGCGGTGCGTCCGCGGGGCCACGCGACCGCGCTCTGTGCAGAGAGGTCGGGACAGGCGACGGCCGGGCGGGATCTCATCCGAATTTCGTTTGCGCGGCGGGAGGAAAAGCCCTTGGATGCCGCGCGATGGGAGGTCCCGACGACCGGGCGGCCTCCGACGACGAAGGGATTGACGGGATGACGACGCACCGCGCTCTGGGTTGGGGGCTCGCGGCCCTTCTGATGTGCGGCACCGCCGCATCGGCGAAGACGCTGGTCTATTGCTCTGAGGGCTCGCCCGAGAATTTCACCCCGGCGCTCAACTCCACGGGTACGAGCTTCGACGCCTTCCGGCCCGCCTATGATCGACTGATCGAGTTCAAGCCCGGCACCGTGGACATCCGCCCGGGCCTGGCCGAGTCCTGGGACATCGCCCCGGACGGCAAAGCCATCACGTTCCACCTGCGCAAGGGCGTCAAGTTCGGCGCCACCAAAGGCTTCAAGCCGTCCCGCGACTTCGACGCCGACGACGTCCTCTTCTCGTTCAAGCGCCAGTCCGATCCGGCCAACCCTTATTATAAGCTCGGTGGCGGCAAGTATGATTACTACAACGACATGGACCTGCCGAAGCTGCTGACCAGCATCGACAAGACGGACGATTACACCGTCGTCTTCAAACTGGCGGAGCCGAACGTCACCATCCTGGCCGACATGGCCATGGACTTCGCCGGCATTCAGTCGGCGGAGTTCGCCGCCGCGATGATGAAGGCCGGCACGCCCGAGCAGTTCGACCAGATCCCGGTCGGGACCGGACCCTTCGTCTTCCAGTCCTATCAGAAGGACGCGGTGATCCGTTACAAGGCCAACGCGGGCTATTGGGGCGGCAAGCCTCCCATGGACGACCTCGTCTACGCCATCACGCCGGATGCGACCGCCCGCTACTCGAAGCTGAAGACCGGCGAGTGCCAGATCGCCGTCTACCCGCGCCCGGCCGATCTCGCCGAGATGGGCAAGGACCCCGATCTCAATGTCATGACGCAGCCGGGCCTCAACATCGGCTATCTCGCCTTCAATGCCGCGAAGCCGCCGATGGACAAAAAGGAGGTCCGCATCGCGCTGTCGATGGCGATCGACCGCGGCGCGATCCTGAAGGACGTGTATCTCGGCGCCGGCCAGCAGGCCAAGAACCTGATCCCGCCGACCATGTGGGCCTACAACGACGCCGTGAAGGACTATGCCTTCGACCCCGAGAAGGCCAAGGCCATGCTGGCCGAGGCCGGAGTCAAGACCCCCATCGACATCGACCTCTGGTACATGCCGGTGCAGCGGCCCTACAATCCGGACGCCAAGCGTATCGGCGAGATGATGCAATCGGACCTCGCCAAGGTCGGCGTCAACGCCAAGCTCGTCTCCTACGAGTGGGGCGAGTACCGCAAGCGGCTCGCCAACGGCGAGGACATCTCGGGCCAGTACGGCTGGACGGGCGACAACGGCGACCCGGACAACTTCTTCTTCCTGCTGGGTTGCCCGGGCGGCAAGCCCGGCAGCACCAACGCGACCAAGTGGTGTGACGCCACCTACGAGGCCGACCTCGAAAAGGCCCGCACCCTGTCCGACCAGGCGGCCCGCAAGGCCATCTACGCCGACATGCAGGTCATCCAGCACGACAACGAGCCCATGCTGACCATTGCGCATTCCGTCGTGTTCCTGCCGATGCGCAAGAACGTGACCGGCTACACCATGAGCCCGCTCGGCACCCATGAGTTCGACCACGTCGAGGTGAAGTGATGGGAACGCCGGCCGGGGCGAGGAGCGTCGGCCGGCGTGCAGTCGAGGTGAATACCGATGGACGTTGCCGAAGAACTCCTCGACGTCGACCATACGGTCGACCGCGCGTACGTCGAGCGACGATTGGACGATTGGCGCATGCGGATCGACCGGCTCTTTTCCGACATTGAAAAGTGGCTACCGATCGCGTGGTCGATGACCGATGGTTGTGGGGTCTCAATCCATGAAGACCTGATGATGAGGTTCGATGTCCCTCGACAGACGCTTCCGTCTAAACACTTGCTCTGGCAGGGGACCAACGTCGGGCGTATCGAACCTCGCGGCCTCTGGATCATCGGCGCGAATGGTCGGATCGACATCGTCTTGTCGAGCCGACATTACCTTGTCGTTGACCGGGCTGAGAGCTTCGAGGCGCCAGATTGGCAGGTTTCACCCATCACGGCCCGGCGTGACCAGAGTCGGCTGACGCCTGACGTCGTTGCGCAAATTTTTCAGTGAAGGATCTGGCTCGGATCGAAGCGACCTGGGCCAAGCTCGACTACGCGCTCGAGCAGGAGTTATTCGGCGTGACGCTTGTGGAAAGATCGAAGGTCGTCGGTCAGCAGGTCATCAACGATCAAGCCTATTTCATCCTCTGCTGGGGACAGTTAGAGAACGAGATCAACGACGTGTGCAGAGCTGCGGTCAGTCGCCGCCGAAATCATGACGATTGGCAGATCCGTCGTGCCTGGGATCTATACAATCCCGACGAGCCTCGATTTTCCGGCTTATCGTTCGAAAACCGAGCGAGATTGATCTTGGACGGACATGGCGGCCGAGCGAGCCCTTACGCGGCGGCCATCAAGCATTATGGCTCGCGCAACCAGATCGCGCATGGTGAACTGCGGGCGACCAGGGTCGACGTTAGCGCCTTCGTCGCCGACTGCTACGTCATCCAAGCCGCGCTCCATCGAGCTACCTGACCCATGATCCGCTTTCTCCTGAAACGCGTCCTGCTCACGGTCCCGACCTTCATCGTGCTCATCTTCCTCGTCTTCGTGGCGATCCGGCTCGTGCCGGGAGATCCCGTCGAGGTCAGGGTCGGGGAACACGGCATCTCGCCCGAGCGGCTGGAACTGCTCCGCCACCAGCTCGGCCTCGATCTGCCGGTCTGGCGACAGTTCCTCGACTACCTCTGGCAGCTCGCCCACGGCGATTTCGGCCGTTCGCTGTCGACCAGCAACCCGGTCCTGTCCGAGTTCCTGACGTTGTTCCCCGCCACGCTCGAACTGTCGGCCGCCGCCATGCTGATCGCGGTGGCGGTCGGCATCCCGGTCGGGGTCGTGGCGGCCGTCAAGCGCGGCAGCGCCTTCGATCAGGGCCTGATGGGGCTGTCGGTCACGGGCTATTCGATGCCGATCTTCTGGTGGGGTCTGCTCCTCATCATGCTGGTGGCGGAGCGCTGGCACCTCGCCCCGGTCGGCGGCCGCATCGACCTGATCCGCTTCGACTACGACACGCCGACGGGCTTCATGCTGATCGACGCCCTGATGTCGGACGAGCCCGGCGCCTTCCTCGATGCGCTGCATCACCTCATGCTGCCCGCCATCGTGCTCGGCACCATCCCGCTCGCCGTCATCGCCCGCATGACCCGCTCGTCCATGCTGGAAGTCCTGTCCGAGGATTACGTGCGGACGGCGCGGGCCAAGGGCCTGTCGCCGTTCCGCGTCGTCGGCCTGCACGCGCTGCGCAACGCGCTGATCCCGGTCGTCACCGTGATCGGCCTGTCGGTCGGCACCTTGCTGGCCGGCGCGGTCCTGACGGAGACGATCTTCTCCTGGCCCGGCATCGGCAAGTGGCTCATCGACGCCATCTCGCGGCGCGACTACCCCTCGCTGCAGGGCGGCATCATCCTGATCTCGGCGCTGGTCATCATGGTCAACCTCGGGGTCGACCTGCTCTACGGTGCCATCAACCCGCGGATCCTGCATGGCCGCTGACACGCTGATCACCCTCGTCGAGGAGCCGCGCCTCCACGCCCCGCCGTCCGGCGCTGCGAACCTCTGGTCGGCGTTCAGCGAGAACCGGGGCGCCGTGGCGGGGGCCGCCGTGGCGGCCCTCATCGTCCTCGTGGCCGTCTTCGCGCCGGTGGTCGCGCCCCACTCGCCCTTCGAGCAGTTCCGCGACTTCATCAAGGCGCCGCCCGCGTGGGACGGCGGCACCCGGGCCTTTCCGCTCGGCACCGACGGGGAAGGGCGGGACATCCTGTCCCGGCTGATCTACGGCGCGCGGGTGTCGCTGTTCATCGGCTTCGCGGTGATGACGGTGTCCTTCGGCATCGGGGTCGTGCTCGGGCTGGCGGCGGCCTTCAACGGCCTCGTCGACGTGGTGGTCACCCGCCTGATGGACGTGATCATGGCGGTGCCGAGCCTCGTTCTCGCCATCCTGGCCGTGGCGATCCTGGGACCGAGCCTCACGAACACCATCATCGCCATAACGATCGTGTTCCTGCCGCGCTTCGTGCGGCTCGTCCGGGCCTCGGCGCTGGGCGAGCTCGACAAGGACTACGTGATGGCGGCGCGGGTGGCGGGCGTCGCCGGGCTGCGGCTCGCCTTCGTCACCGTGCTGCCGAACTGCCTCGCCCCCCTCATCGTCCAGGCGGCGCTCGGCGTGTCGGACGCGATCCTCGAGGCGGCGGCGCTGGGGTTCCTGGGCCTCGGCGCCCAGCCCCCCACGCCCGAGTGGGGTTCGATGCTGGCCGACGCGCGCCAGTTCATCCGCTCCGACCCCTGGATCGTCACCCTGCCGGGCCTCGCCATCCTGGTCACCGTCGTGGCGATCAACCTCGCCGGCGACGGGCTCCGCGACGCCCTCGACCCGAAGATGAGGCGCTCCTGATGAGCCTGCTCGACATCCAGAACCTCCGGGTCAGCTTCGCCACCCGCGGCGGCGCCTTCACGGCGGTGGACGGCGTCGACCTCACCGTCGCGGCGCGCGAGATCGTCGCCGTGGTGGGCGAGTCCGGTTCCGGCAAGTCCGTCGCCATGCTGGCCGTGATGGGCCTGCTGCCCTGGACCGCGACGGTCGAGGCGGACCGGATGAGCTTCGACGGGATCGACCTTCGCGGCCTCTCCCCCAAGGCGCGGCGCAGGATCGTCGGGCGCGATATCGCCATGATCTTCCAAGAGCCGATGACCTCGCTGAACCCCTGCTTCACGGTGGGCTTCCAGATCCGCGAGATGCTGCGCGCCCACACCGGGCTCGACCGCGCGGCCCGCCAGCGACGCGCCGTCGAACTCCTCGCGGTGGTCGGCATCCCCGAGCCCGAGCGGCGGCTGAAGAGCTACCCCCACCAGATGTCGGGCGGCATGAGCCAGCGGGTGATGATCGCCATGGCGATCTCCTGCGGTCCGAAGCTGCTCATCGCGGACGAACCGACGACGGCGCTCGACGTCACCATCCAGGCGCAGATCCTCGACCTCCTCGCCCAGCTCCAACGCGACACCGGCATGGGCCTCGTGCTCATCACCCACGACATGGGCGTGGTGGCCGAGGTGGCGGACCGCGTGTTGGTGCAATATGCCGGCCGCCCCGTCGAGACCAACGGCGCGGAGGCGCTCTTCGCGGACCGCCACCACCCCTACACCGAGGCGCTGCTGGCGGCGCTGCCGGAGCGCGCGACGGCGCGGCGCCTCCCCGCCATCCCGGGCGTCGTGCCGGGCCAGTTCGACAGGCCGCGGGCCTGCGTGTTCGAACCGCGCTGCGGCTTCGCCTTCGACCTCTGCCGCACGGAGGTGCCGGCGCCGGCGAGCGCGGACCTCGGCCGGGCGCTCTGCCACATCCCGCTCGTCGGCGGCGTCCCGACGCCGCTCCGCGCCGCGCCCGCCCGCGTCGCCGCGGGAGTGCCGGCGTGAGCGTGGCCGAGACCGCGCCGCCGGTGATCGACGGCCCCGCACTGCAAGGCCCCGTCCTCGAGGCTTCGGACCTCCGCCGCACCTACGCGGTCAAGCGCGGCTTCTTCGGCGCCGCCGCCACCGTGAAAGCGCTGTCCGGCGTGTCCTTCACGCTCGCGCCCGGCGAGACCCTGGCGGTGGTGGGCGAATCCGGCTCCGGCAAGTCGACGCTGGGCCGCCTCGTCACGCTGATCGAGCCTCCCACCTCAGGCACGCTGCGCATCGAGGGCGTGGACGTCGCCGAGGCCGATGCGGCGAAGCGCCGACAGCTGCGCCGCGAGGTGCAGATGGTGTTCCAGAACCCCTACGGCTCGCTCAACCCGCGCCAGACCATCGCGGCGACGCTCGCCGAGCCGTTGATCGTCAACACCGACACGCCCAAGGCGGAGCGCCGCGAGGCGGTGCGGGTCGCCATGGCGCGGGTGGGGCTCAAGCCTGAATTCGCGCTGCGCTACCCCCACATGTTCTCCGGCGGCCAGCGCCAGCGCATCGCCATCGCCCGGGCCCTGATGCTGCGGCCGAAGATCCTCGTGCTCGACGAACCGGTGGCGGCGCTGGACGTGTCCATCCGGGCCCAGGTCCTGAATCTCCTGGCCGACCTCCAGGACGAGTTCGGCCTGGCCTATCTCTTCGTCAGCCACGACCTCGGCGTCGTCGAGCACATTGCGAACCGGATCCTGGTGATCTACCTCGGCCACGCGGTGGAGATCGGGACCCGGGCGGCCATCTTCGGCGCCCCCCAGCACCCCTACACGCGGGCGCTGCTCTCCGCGACGCCGAGCGCCGATCCGGCGAAGCGCAAGGCGCGGATCCCGCTGGAGGGCGAGCCACCGTCGCCCATCGATCCGCCGGCCGGCTGCGTGTTCCACCCCCGCTGCCCCTCGGCCTTCGATCGCTGCCGCGTCGAGGAGCCGCCGCTGGAGGTGAAGCAGGGCCGCGACGTGGCGTGCTGGGCGGTGGCAGGGTAGGGTCGCTCGTCGGCCGCGCCGGCAGGCGCGAGGGATCAGGACGGGGTGGTACGCCGCGTGGGATCATCCGAGGACACCGGTTCCGTCCCGGAACCGCGCCGGTCGTTGCCGAGCCGCGCCGCCCGCGCGGTGATCGGCACGGGCTGCCTCGCCATAATGCTGATGCTGACCGTCACGGCCGTCATCGCGGTCCGACGCTACAATGCCGAACTCGCCGACGCCGCGCGGGAGCTGCACACGCTGGACCTGCTGCTTGCGGTCGAGACCGGGCGCTCGTTCCAGACCGTCGAGCTGCTGCTCGACAACATCGCCGAGCAGGTCGGCGCCGAGGGCGACGTCACGCCCGACATGGTGGTGGGGCGCGAGTCGACCAAGGCCGTCCACGACCTGCTGCAGGCCCGCGTCGCCGACGTGCCGCAGCTCGACGCCGTGACGATCGTGGCGGCGTCGGGCAGGCTGATCAACTTCTCGCGCGGATGGCCGATCCCCGACGTCCGCCTCGACGATCGCGACTATTTCCGGGCGTTGCGCGATGGGCACGACAAGCTCTTCCTGAGCGAGCCGGTGGTCAACAGGGGCTCCGGCACGCCGACGGTGTACCTGGCCCGCCGCCTGTCGGCGCCGGACGGGGCGTTCCTCGGCTTGGCGCTCGGCGCCATCCAGCTCTCCACGTTCGAGAGGCTCTACGCGTCGCTCCAGCTCGGCGACGGCAACGTCGTCGCGCTGTGGCGGCGCGACGGCGTGCTTCTGGCCCGTTATCCGACCATCACGCCGGGTCGCCGCATGCCGCCCGACGCCATCGTGCCACCCGAAGGCCCCTGGCACGGCGTCGAGGGCGTCTTCGAACGGGAAGGCGACCTCGACGGCAAGGGTCCAGAGCTCCGCGTCATCGCATCCCATCCGGCCGATGGCCTCGTGCCGCTGCAGGTCAACATCGCCCGCAGCGAGCGGGTGATCCTCAGCGATTGGCGCCACGATGTCGTGGGGATCGGCGCCGCCGTCGGGATCGCGGTGCTCTGCGTCCTGGGCCTCATGTGGGCGGTGCTGCGCCGTTTCGGCGCCTACGAGGCCGTGGCGGAGGCGTCGCGCGGGCGGGAAGCCGCCATCGCGGCCCAGGCCCAGGCCGAGGCGGCCCGTGAGGCCGCCGAGGAGGCCAACCGCGCCAAATCCAACTTCCTCGCCAACATGAGCCACGAGCTTCGGACGCCGTTGTCCGCCGTCATCGGCTACACCGAGCTCCTGGAGGAGGAGGCCGGGGAACTGGCGGCCGAGAGTATGCTGGCCGATCTCGGCAAGGTGAAGGGCAACGCCAAGCACCTGCTCGGCCTCATCAACGACGTGCTCGACCTGAGCAAGGTCGAGGCCAACCGGATGGAGATCTATCCGGAGCCGATCGCCGTCGCGGGCTTCGTGGCGGACGTCGGCGCCGCCGTCGATGCCCTGGTCCGGCGCAAGGGCAACACGCTGCGGCTCGACTGCGGGGAGGGACTCGGCGACATGCGGTCGGACGCCGTCAAGTTGCGTCAATGCCTGTTCAACCTGCTGAGCAACGCCGCCAAGTTCACCGAGGGCGGGCAGATCACCCTGCGGGTGCGGCGGGATGCCGACTGGATGAGCTTCGTGGTCGCCGACACCGGCATCGGCATGACGCCCGAGCAGATGGGCCGCCTCTTCCAGCGCTTCACCCAGGCGGACGAGTCGACGACGCGCAAGTTCGGCGGCACGGGGCTGGGGCTCGCGCTGAGCCGCGCCTTCGCGCGGCTGCTCGGGGGCGACATCGCTGTCGAGAGCGAGGTCGGGCGTGGGACCGTCTTCACGCTGCGGGTGCCGGCCATCGTCGAGCAGGGCCGAGCGGCCGCCTGAGCAGGATCGTGTTGGTTCACCAACGCAGCCATCCTGCTCAGCGTCTGTCAGGCTCACAGATCTGAGCTGGCGTCTATCGGCATCATCCTGACAGGCTCGAGGGCGTGGCCGACGCCGGCGCTGGCGTGGCGACTCCGGCTGGTGCTAACGTCGTACGACCCCCTGCGTGTGCGGACGCGCGGGGCCCGACACCGAAGCATTGAGGCCGATGCTGACCCAACCTCTCGTGCTGCCCGACGACGGGCGGCAATCCGAGACCGCGCGCGCCGTGGTCCGGGGCACGCGTCGCCTGCTCCGGGCGCGATCCATCGCCACCGTCACGGAACTCGTGCTCGCCGACGGTCGCCGTCCCGACATCGTCGGGCTCGGACCGGACGGCGCCATCACCATCGTCGAGGTGAAGTCCTCGGTGGCGGACTTCCGGACGGACCGCAAATGGCACCATTACCGCGCCTTCTGCGACCACCTCTACTTCGCCATCCCGGTCACCCTGCCGGTCGCCGTCATGCCGGACGAGACGGGGATCATCGTGGCGGACGGCTATGGCGCGGAGGTGATGCGCGAGGCGCTCGTCCAGAAGCTCGCCCCCGCGACGCGTCGCGCCATGATGATCCGCTTCGCCCAGGCGGCGGCCGACCGCCTCCATGCCCTCGCCGACGGCGGAGCGCCGTCGTGACGGGGACGCCGCCTTGGACGGCGCCGCGACGGCCTTTCGTTGCCGGAACCCCGGTGGTGGGCGGGCGTTTGCCTGTCGCATCACGACCATCGGAGGCGACGCCATGACCCAGGACGACAGCGGGCGGAAACCCGTCGACATCGAGCCGTTCGAGCCGAAGAGCCCGGGTCTCGCGGGGGGCGACCGGTCCATGGACCCCGAGACGATGACGCTCGACGACGTCGCCGAAGCCGAACGGAGCCGCCCCGATATCCCGGGCGAGACGATCGACGGCCTCGACGACCTGGACGAGGAGGTCCGCCTCCAGGCCGAGGACCTGCCCGCCGACCTTCCCGGGAGGATCTGATGTCCACCGATCACGACGATCACGAGCGTATCGCCATCAAGGCCCACGAGATCTGGGAGAGCGAAGGGCGCCCCCACGGCCGCGACCAGGCCCATTGGGACCAGGCCAAGGAGATCGTGGCGCTGCACGACAGCATGGGCGACACGCTGCTGCCGCGCGACACGGGCTCTTTCGAGCCGGAGGAGCCGACCCAGTCGGTCGAGCCCTACGGCGACGTGCCGGGCCTCACCGACCAGGGCCGTGACGACCTCGTCGACACCGACCGCGAGCCGGAGATCACGAAGCCGTCCCACGAAGCTCATGCGCTCGGCGACACGGCCGGGCACGTGGCCCGCTCCCGCCGCGACGAGACGCCCGACATCGACGACGGCGAGACCGTCACGCCGGCCCCGAAGGTGGCCGCCGTGACCCCCACGCCGTCGAACCCGATGCTGGGCGAGCCCGCGCCTCGCCCCGGCCAGGGGAGGCCGACAGATCTCGACGAGCCCGAGGCTGTCGTGCCGAAGACCGCCAGCGCCGCGCCGAAGGGGATGGCGTCCGTCACCGGGCCCAGCACCGGCATCGCCCCGGTGGGGAACGGCGCCGCGACCTCCGGCACGACGCCGACCCCGGCCGCATCGCCTTCGGGTGCCGCGGCGCCGGCCGGCATGGCCGCGGCGTCGGACAAGGCGCCCGCCGCCGCCCCGTCCGGGCTGCCGCCGATCGCCACCGGCGCTGGCGCGCCGCCCGCCGCGACGGACGACGCTAAGCTGGGCTCAGGTCTACAGGCCTCGCCCATCGGCAACAGCGCGCCGGTTACCGGGAAGAGCCCGCCGAAGCCGGCCTCCCAACCGGCACCGGTCACCAAGGGACGGTAGAGCGACCAGCGCTCGCCCAAACGCCGTCCGGAGAGGGGCGGATGGGGTTACGTCGGCGGCTTTCTGCATGGCCAGGGCCGGCGCACCGCGCTGGCTACGCTCACGCCGATCGGGATCGTCATCCTGCTGGCGCGGCTACCAAGCCCGCTGCGCCTTCAGCCCGCGACGATCCTGACATATCGGGTGAGGCCTCCAGGCTCGCAGATGCTGCCGCTTTCGTGTCGATGCGCCGAGTTTGAACCGGACACCTTCGCCGGCGCCCCATTGACGACGCATCGCTGATGGGGGCATTTCGCATCGGCATAACGCTCGAGGTGAGGCACCGAAGTCACGAGATGAACGCGCCCGTCTTCATCTACCCTTTCGAGACCGTCGAGCCTGCGGCTTTCGCCGATCTCGATATCGTGTGCGTGCTTCGTGCCGTGACGACGGACGAAGGCGAACACGTGCCGGCCGGAACGCGCGGAACCGTCGTGGCCGTCTACGCCGGGGGGGCGGCGTACGAGATCGAGTTCGAGGCGGGGCTCACCACCATCGACTCGGCCGAGCTCGTCGCGGTTTGAACGATGGCCGCGGTCACGCACCTCGGCATCGATCCGCCTAAGCTGACCCACTACCTGCTCGACCTCGCGTCACCCAATGGATGGGGCAAGGCGAAGTTTTTCCTGGCCCGCGGGTTCAGTCGCGATCGACCCGAGGAACTTGGCTCCGCCCTGGCGCGGCAGGCGTTCGCGGGGTGGCCCGGAGACGTGCTGGCGGTGCCCGATGCCGTGAAGCACCGCGTCTCAGGGTCGATCGAGTGCCCGGACGGCACCACGCCTCGGATCCTGACCGTGTGGTACGTCAAGCACGGCGACACCACGGCGATGCTGTCCACCGCTCGGCCAATGCGGATCCCAGGCGCCTGAGCATCCGCGCGGAGGTGGTTCGAGCCGACATCGATGGATGGGCTGTGCTCGCGACGGCTGCTCTGCCGAGGAGAGCCGTCTTGGCCCGTCAATGGCGGAGTCTGACTCGACGTGAGGAGCGAGCGAGCCGTGCTTCGCGGTGCTTGTCGTCGGTTGAAGCACGGGGTCCTCTCCAATGTCGCCGCCGACACCTCTGGCGCGGGCGGCGAGGACACAGCCCTCACAGCATCTCCAGCGCCACCTTGCGGGTGGGGGCGGGGAAGACGCGGTCGAGGTCGGCGAGGTCCGTCTCGGTCAGCGCGAGGTCGGCCGCGGCACGGTTCTCCTCCACATGCGCGACCGTCCCGGCCTTGGGGATCACCATCAGGCCGGGCTGGCGCAGCAGCCAGGCCAGCGCCACCTGGAGGCCGGTCGCGCCGTGGCGCTCCGCCACGGTCGTCAGAGCCTCGTGCCCGATGAGCCGGCCCTGCTCGACGGGGCTGTAGGCCATGGCGGGCAGGGACAGCTTGTCCATCAGCGGCAAGAGGTCGAACTCAGGCCCGCGGCGCGTGACGTTGTAGAGGATCTGGTTCGTCGCGCAGCCGTCGCCCCCGGCCTCGAACAGGTCCTCCATGTCGTCGGCGTCGAAGTTGCTGACGCCCCAGGCGGCGATCAGCCCCTCGTCCCGCAGGGCCTCCATGGCGTCCACGGTCTCGGCGAGCGGCACCGAGCCGCGCCAGTGGAGCAGGTAGAGGTCGATCTGCCCGGCCTTGAGCCGCGCGAGGCTGCCCTCGCAGGCGCGCCGCAGCCGCGATCGAGAGGCGTTCTGCGGGTAGGCCTTGGACACGAGGAACACCCGGTCGCGTAGGCCCTCCAGCGCCTCGCCGAGGAAGGTCTCGGTGGCGCCCTCGCCATACATCTCGGCGGTGTCGACGAGCGTCATGCCGCGTTCGATCCCGGCCCGCAGCGCCGCGGTCTCCTCGGTCCGGCGGTCGGGGTCCTCGCCCATCCGCCAGGTGCCTTGCCCGAGCGCCGGCACGCGCCGGCCGCCGGGCAGGGTGATGGAACCGATGTCGTTCATGGATCGCCTCGCCGGCCGCGTCGGATGCGGTCCAAACCCGGGGGGCGCCGTCAGAGTTCGATCTCGAGGCCCAGTTCGACCGCCTGGGACGACGGAACGCCGAAATAGACCGCCGTCCGCTCGGAGTTCCGCGCCAGGAAGGCGAAGACGATGCGCCGCCAGCGAGCCAGGCCCGTGTCGCGGCGCGACGCGATCACGGTCTCGCGGCCCACGATGTAGGTCAGGGTGGCGGGGTCGATGTCGGTCAGCAGGCCGCGCTCCATCGCGATGGCGATCCCCTCCGGGATCTTCGGCGCCTCGTCGAAGCCGTAGGTCAGGATCAGCCGGTCGATGCCCTCGCCGATCGGGATCACCTCGGCGCGGTCCTCGGCGGCGACGCGCGGGCGCTCGCTCGTCACGGCCGAGATGAGGAGCACGCGGCGCTGCACGGCGCGGTTGGTGCGCACGAATTGCGACAACGGCAGCGGCAGTCCGGAGGTGCCCGACGTCAGATAGGCGGCCGAGGTCGGCAGGCGCAGGAGCTTGCCCGGCACCCCGGCGAGGTTGCCGCCGCAGGCCGCGACCAGCTTCGATTCGGGCTCGCGCATGCCCGTGCGCTGTCGCTCGAGCAGGTGATTGCCGCGCCGCCAAGTGAGCATCAGGAAGGCCACGAGCAACGCGAGCATCAGCGGAAACCAGCCGCCCTCCAGCAGCTTCGTGGCGTTGGCGGCGAAGAACATGAGGTCAACCACGAAGAACACGCCGTTGACGGCGAGCACGGCGGCCGGCGGGAAGCCCCATTGGATCGCCACCAGGGCGGCCAGGACGGTGGTGATGGCCATGAGGGCCGAGACCGCGATGCCGTAGGCGCCCGCCAGCGCGTCGGACGAGCCGAAGGTCAGCACCGCGCCGAGTGTCGCGGCGGCCAACAGCCAGTTGACCAGGGGCAGGTAGATCTGCCCGATCTCGTCCGCGGCCGTATGGACGATGTGCATCTTGGGCAGGAAGCCGAGCTGGATCGCCTGCTGGGTCAGCGAGAAAGCGCCCGAGATGATGGCCTGGCTGGCGATGACGGTGGCGGCCGTGGCAAAGACCACGAGCGGGTAGTGGAGCCAGACCGGCGCCAATTGGTAGAACGGATTGTCGATGGAGGTGGGCTCGGCCAGCAGCAGGCCGCCCTGGCCGAGATAGTTCAGCATGAGGCAGGGCAGCACGATCGCGAACCAGGATGCGCGGATCGACGAGGCGCCGAAATGGCCCATGTCGGCGTACATGGCCTCGCCGCCCGTCACCGCCAGAAAGGCGGCGCCCAGCATGGCGAAGGAGATGCCGGGTCCGACATGGATCATGAAGCCCAGCGCCGCCCAGGGGTTCGCGGCGGCGAGGATCGCGGGCGCCTTGGCGATGCCGTAGAACCCGAGCAGGGCCAGCGAGGCGAACCAGACCAGCATGATGGGGCCGAAGATGCGGCCGATGAAGGCGGTCCCGAACCGCTGCGCCAGGAACAGCGCGATCAGGATCACGACCGTGATGGGGAGCACGAAGGGCGTCAGCGCGGGGGCGGCGACCTTGAGCCCCTCGACGGCGGAGAGGACCGAGATTGCCGGCGTGATGGCACCGTCGCCGTAGAGCAGCGCGGCGCCGATGAGCCCGAAGACCAGCAGGACCGCGCGCCACGTGCCGGGCTTCGCCTCGCGCGCCCTGAGCAGAGCCAACATGGCGACGATGCCGCCCTCGCCACGGTTGTCGGCCCGCATGATCAGGATGGCATATTTGATCGACACCACCAGGATCAGGGACCACAGGATCACCGAGGCGGCGCCGATGACGGCGGCGGGGTCGGGCAGGGCGGAATCCGCCATGGCGGCCTTTACGGCTTCCTTCAGGGCGTAGAGGGGGCTCGTGCCGATGTCGCCGTAGACGATGCCGAGTGCCCCGAGGGCGGCGGCGGCTTGGAAAGGGGTCGGGGCATGCTGGGCGGTGTCGTCGCTCACGCGTCCCTCGATTCGGCCAGAAGGCGTCTTTCGCGGCCCTTATGCCCCGGATCCGCATGTCACGCGAGGCGGTTCTCGGTTCCGCCCGTGCCGCAGATCCTATCTGCTTGTCGGATGACTGGCTCGGGTGACGTGTGGGCGCTCCGTCAGCCGGATGCCGTAACATCGCGCATGCCGTCCTCCGCAGAGTCGCGCCGGCGCAGTTCGCGAGGTCGTCCCGAAGCGGAACGGCAGGTCGCGGCCGGACGCTCGGCTCCCGTTTCGGCATCACCCGGGTCGTCGACGTCGCGCGACGGCAGGGCCACTACGGCCGGTCTGCCGCGCCGCGCCTGATCCCGGCTCCGCCTGGCGCCGGGGCGGTCACGCGTGGCCCAGGACCTCGCCGATCATGATGACCGGTTGCGTGTCGGTGAAGTTCGGCACGTCGCCCAGCACCGTCCCGCCCTCGGCGGCGAGCGCGGCCCTGAAGCCGTCGGCACTGCCGAACTCGAGCGTCGCGACGACGCTGAAGGTCGGCTTCTCGCCGCTCGGCGTGCCGACGAACCGCGCGACGCGCCAGCCCGTCATGCCGTGCGACGCGAACCTGTCGGCCACGAGCGGCATGTGCGTCGCGAGGTAATAGTCCATGTCGAAGTTTGAGCCCTCGACGTCGGGGTAGAGAACCGTGATGGCAGTCGCCATGAGGATCGTCCTGTTGCTGGAGGGATCTGGCCGGCGAAGTGTAGTGCCGCCTCGTCGAGCGCGTCGAGGGGCGCGGCCCGACACCGCCGCACGTCGCGTCATTGACAAGGGCCCGGCGCCTCCGTACACCCGGCGGCGGTAAGACGGCGGCTTTGCCGCCGATCGTCGCGTGCTGGCCGTCTCGGCCGCCGCGCCTGCCGATAATCAGCGGGTCACCCTGCACAAGAAGACGGCCGTTCCCGCGGGAGCAGAGCCGATCGGGATCGAGGTTCAGACGGATGTTCGCAGTCATCAAGACCGGCGGTAAACAGTACAAGGTCGCGGCCGACGACGAGATCGTGATCATGACGCTCGAAGGCGAAGCCGGGGCGGAGATCACGTTCGACCAGGTGCTGAGCTACAGCGACGGCACGTCGATGCAGGTCGGGGCTCCCTTGGTGGAGGGCGCGACCGTGGCGGCGGAGATCGTCAAGCAGACGCGTGGCCCGAAGGTCATCTCGTTCAAGAAGCGTCGCCGGCAGAACTCCAAGCGCAAGCGCGGTCATCGCCAAGACCTGACGGTGGTGCGGATCACCGACATCCTGCTCGCCGGCCAGCAGCGCCGCCCCCGCGCCGCCGCGGCGGAGCACGCGGCTTCGACGCAGACCGAGGCGGCTTCGGCGTAAGCCGGCGCGACCCCGCACCATTCACGGCCGGCCTGCCGGGCCGGAGATCCAGAATCTCCGCGGCGGACGACGGTTCAAACCGAACGAGGATCTTCTCATGGCTCACAAAAAGGCAGGCGGTTCGTCCCGCAACGGCCGCGACTCCGACGGGCGCCGACTCGGCGTGAAGAAATTCGGCAGCGAGGCCGTGCGCAGCGGCAACATCATCGTGCGCCAACGCGGCACCAAATGGCATCCCGGCGCCAACGTCGGGATCGGCAAGGATCACACGATCTTCGCCATGTGTGACGGGACCGTCGCGTTCCAGAAGAAGGGCAACGGCCGCACGTACATCGCGGTCGTCCAGAACACCGTAGTCGCCGAGGCCGCGGAATAGGTGGGGCTCACGAGGGACCCCACCGGTGCTCACACACCCCGGTGGACTGGTCCCTCTGGAACGTCATCGTTCCGCCAGGACCTGACATCTGAAGCCGAGATCGGCGGGGGGACGTGGGCATCCACGTCCCCTTCGTCGTTTTCCGAGGTGGGGCATGGCGCTCCACCCAGCTTTGGAGGTCGGCATGTTTCCCGAGATCAGCCGCGAGGACATCTTCCGGCTCGAGACGCGCCGTCTCTGGCTGCGCTGGTCCTATGCCTCCGACATGCGTGCCGCCGCGGCCCCCGTCGCCGGTGCACCGGCGCCCGAGGAGGCGTCCGGCGATCCCTACCGGGACCCGGTCGTGCTCGCGGCCTGGCGTGACGGCAACGCCACGGGCGCCGAACTGCATTTCGTCATGACCGGGCGTGGGGCCGACCGCGGGGTCATCGGTTCGGTCGACCTCGTGCCGGTGCGGGGCCATGCCGAAGCCTGCGGGCTCAGGCTCCGCGTCTGGCTCGACGCGGCCTTGCAGGGCCGGGGACTCGCCACCGAGGCCGTGCAGGCCACGGTCGATGCCGCTTTCATGCTGACGGCGACGCCGCTGGTGGCGGCCTCGGCGCGCGTGCTCGACCCGGCCTTCCGCCGCGTGCTGGAGAAGTGCGGCTTCGGCTCCTGCGGCACGGGTCTCGACCCCGCCGACGACGGCCGCGGCCTGACCGCCTCCGACCGGTTCCGCCTCGACCGCAAGGCCTGGGCGAGCCTGAAGAACTGGCGCGTGCCGGTGATGGCGCGGAGCTGGGACGAAGACGCCCACGTGCCCTGCAGCGCCTGAGGTGGATCGACTCCGGTCGGCGTGGGCGGTCCCTGTCGGACGGTCCACGCCGCCGCTCGCACGATCGCGCCGGCGTCTTCGATCGCTCCCGGCGCGGTCAGGCCGGCACCGCGACGGCGTCTCCGACCGCGATGCGGCCGAGGGCGCGCGGGATCAGGTTCTGCCCGAAGATGATGCGGCCGCCGGCCTTGCGGCGGAAGGACGCCAGGGTCCGGATGGGCTCGTTGTCGGGGGATCGGTCGCCTGTCTCCTGATCGACGGTCGGCACGGCGCAGCGCGCGCAGTCCTTCGGTCCGGCGAAGACCGAACCGCCGATCCGCAGCCGCGACCAGCCGTCCTCGGCCCAGGCCTGCGCACCCTCGACGACGACGTTGGCCCGGAAGCGGTCCATCGAGACCGGTGCCGGGAGGCGGGCGTTGAGGTCCCGCAGCGACGCGCCATTGGTCACCAGGAGCGGGAAGCCGTCGGCGAAGCTGACGCGGTCGCCGGTCTCGGCGAAGTCCGGATCGACGGGCCGCGCCGTGGCGGGCTCGGCCAGATGGACCAGGCGGCAGGGCACGCCGAGCGCCGCGGAGAGCCAGGCTGCGGCCTCGTCCCCGGCGTCCCGCGCCGGCACGGCCGTGTCGCGAAAGATGGAGACCGTGATGGCCGGCGCATCCGCGCCCGGTTCCCTCACCGCCACGCGTCCGGCCCGCGTGGCGAAGAGTTCGACACCGCCATCGACGAGGTCCGCCTCGACCACCGCCATGCGGGGCAGCTCGCGCTGCGTGCGGAACCGGCCGGCCGGGTCGACCACCATGAAACGGCGGTCTCTCGCCAATCCCCAGGGCTCGACGTCGGCCGAGGGCACGGACCGTCCGCGCAGCCCCTTGACCGGGTAGATCCTGATCTCCGAGACGCGCATTGCGCCTCAGCGTTCCACGAAGGCTTTCTCGACGACGAACTGTCCGGGCTCACCGTGGTTGCCCTCGATGAAGCCGCGGTCGAGCAGCAGCGCCTTGGTGTCGTTGAGCATGCCGGGGCTGCCGCACATCATCACCCGATCGTGCTCGGGGTCGAGCGCGGCGAGCTCGAGGTCGTCGCTGATCTTGCCCGAGGCGAGCAGATCGGTGATGCGCCCCGTGTTGCGGAAGGGCTCGCGCGTCACGGTCGGGTAGTAGACGAGCTTGTCGCGCAGCATCTCGCCGATGAGTTCGTCCTCGGGGAGCGTCCTGGTGATCGTGTCCCCGTAGGCGAGTTCGGCCACCTGGCGGACGCCATGGACCAGCACGACCCTCTCGAAGCGCTCGTAGGTCTCGGGGTCCTTGATGACGCTGAGGAAGGGGGCGAGCCCGGTGCCGGTGCCGAGCAGATAGAGGTTGCGGCCGTCGAACAGATTGTCGATCACCAGCGTGCCGGTGGCCTTGCGGCTCACCATCACGGCGTCGCCCACCTTGAGGTGCTGGAGATGCGAGGTCAGCGGGCCGTTGTCGACCTTGATCGAGAAGAACTCGAGTTTTTCCTCGTGATTGGCGCTGGCCACCGAATAGGCGCGCAGCAGCGGCTTGCCGTCGACCGGGATGCCGATCATCGTGAACTCGCCGTTGCGGAAGCGGAACGACGGATTGCGCGTCGTCTTGAAGCTGAAGAGGTTGTCGGTCCAGTGGTGGACGGACAGGACGGTCTCTTCGTTGAAATTGCTCACGTCCCCGCTCCGGTCTGCGCGCTGCGCGTTCGGCCGCCACCGGCCGCGATCGGATCGCGCCTTCGGCACATTGTCGATCGATGAATAGGTGCGGCGCAGCAGAGCGTCAACGCGGGTGCGGCACGGGCACGGCTGCCATGACGGCGGATGGCACGCTGCCGCCGACATACGCCAATGCGGACGGTCTCCAGGCCGCCGCCGTCAGCGCCTCGACGACCCGCTTCCAACTGGGACCCTCTCGCGCTCCGGCGATGGCGCATCGGGATGGGCTCCTCACTCGGCCGGCCGCATCGCCCTCACCTCGGCGTCGCCCGGCAGGTATTTCGCCCCGTCGCGATAGCCGAAGTCGGTCATGATGCCGCGATTGTTCCGCAGCGCGGTGAGGCCCACGAAGGTGCCGAGCGTGGACTGATGGTCGATGGCGCGGAATCGCGCCCTGCCGAAGGGCGAATCGAACACCAGGCCCTCGGCGGCCGCGATCAGCGCGTCGGTGTCGGTCGAATCGGCCCTGCGCAGGATGGCCGCCGCCGATTGGACGAGGGTGTAGCCCAGCACCGACGCCATCTTGGGAGGCTCGTTGTAGCGGGCCTGGTAGGCCTTGGCGAAGGCGTCGTTGTCGGGCGTGTGCAGGCCGGAGGCGGGATAGCCGGTGACGATCCAGCCCTCGGGCGCCTCGTCCTTCAAGGGATCGAGAGACTCGGGCTCCCCCGTGAGGAAGCTCACCACCGGGCGTCCCTCGAACAGACCGCGCGCGTGGCCCTCGCGCAGGAACCGCACGAGGTCGGGGCCGGACAGGACGTTGAGGATGGCGTCGGGCGCGGCGGCCGTGATGGCCTGTACCACAGGGCCGGCGTCGAGGCCGCCCGGGGCGGGCCACCGCTCGGCCGCCCAGGTGACATCGGGGCGACGGGTCGCGAGGAGCGCCTTGAACGCCGCGACGGCCGACCGACCGCCCTCCGAGTCGGGCGCGACCGAGGCCCAGCTCCTGGCGGCCAGCTTCGCCGCCTCTTCGGCCAGCATGCCGGCCTGCATGGTGTTCGATGGACGAAGGCGGAAGGTATAGCGATTGCCGCTCGACCAGACGAGGGCGTCGGTCATCGGTTCGCCGGCGAGGTAGAGCACCTTGCGCTGCCTGGCGAAGCCGGAGAGCGCCAACCCGACGTCGGAGGAGAAGCCGCCCGCCAGCAGGGCGACATGGTCGCGCGACACGAGGGCCGTGGCGGCCCTGAGGGCCTCGGCGGCTTTCCCGCCATCGTCCCGGGAGATGACCGCGAGCGGCCTGCCGCCGATGCCACCCGCGAGGTTGATGGCCTCGACCGCCATCTGCCAACCCTTGCGGTAGGGTTCGGTGAAGGCGGGCAGGGCGGAGTAGGAGCTGATCTCGCCGATGCGGATCTCCGGCCCGGCGGCCCCGGCGGGCGCGAGCGCTCCCGCCAGCAGGACGGCACAGGACGCCAGGGCCGCGCCGAGGACGGGCCGTCCCGGCGAGTCCTTCCCGCCCATCCGTCGGCGTCCCCCCGCGCCCGGCACGGCCCGAGAACCGGGCATCATCGCGGGCCGATCCGCCGGGCGGGTGACATCACGAGGTCGGCGAGCCGGTGGGACCGTGGCGGTGCCCAATCGCGCTCCACCTGGGCCGCGCTGGGGCGGGGCAGGGGCGTCGGCTCGCCCTCGGCCAGCAGGCGCGCGTGCAGCGCCGGCCAATCGTCCAGCGCGTCGAGCCGGCCGGTGAACCGCACCACGGCGCCCTCGTCGCACCAGCCCGCCATCGCGGGCATCGCGGCGCGATGGGCGCCGGCGGCCCGATAGGACTTCAGGCTGGCGAGGTCGGCCCAGGCCGTGGCGGTCCAGAACGCCAGCCGCCGGTCGGCCAGGAGGCGCAGGCCGCGGAAGCCCGGTGCCCGGCGGGCCTGCCTCGCCGCCCGCCACGACAGCCAGACGAAGCGCGGCAGGTGCCGCGCGGAAGCGAGGCGGAGGCGCGTGACGCTGATCAGGACGTCGTCCGCCACGGCCCGGGGTCGCGCCTCAGCCGAGGTGTTCGGCGAAGAAGCCCAGCGTGCGGTCCAGGGCCAGCGTAGCGCTCGCCTTGTCATAGGAGCCGCGGGCATCGCAGTTGAAGCCGTGGCCGGCGTCGTAGGTGTAGACCGGCACGCCGGGCAGGGCCGCCTCGACCTTGCCGACGTCGCTCATCGGGATGTGGTCGTCGTGCTCGCCGAAGTGCAGCATCACCGGCACCTTCGGCTTGTGATCCAGCGACTTGGCGATGTTGCCGCCGTAATAGCCGACTGCGGCAGTGACGCCGTCGATCCCGCAGGCCGCCGCATAGGCGAGCGAGCCGCCCCAGCAATAGCCGACGACGCCGACCGGGCCGCCCTCGGCGGCCGCTTTCACGGCCGCGGCGACGTCGAGCATGGTTTTCTCATGACCGACCTCGCCCACCATCGCCATGCCGACCGGCATGTCGGCGGGCGTGTAGTCGAGTTCGACGCCGGGCTTGGCCCGGTCGAACAGCGCCGGCGCGATGACGAGATAGCCCTGCGCGGCGAAACCGTCCGCCACGCGGCGGATGTGCGCGTTGACGCCGAAGATCTCCTGCAGGACGACGAGGCCGCCCTTCGGCTGGCCGGTCGGGTCGGCGCGATAGGCGTCGATGGTGACGCCGTCGGCGCCGGTCAGCTTGATGGTCTGGCTCATGGGGATGCTCTCAGCGTCGGATGGAGGCCGCGGTCTGGCCGAAGAGGACGCGCTTGTCCTCCTCGCTCATCACCGCCGGCCGGTTGATCGTCTCGCCCTTGGCGTAGGCGGCGAGGGTGGCGGGCCGCGCCGCGATGGCGTGAAACCAGCGCTTCAGGTCGGGGAAGTCGTCGAGGTTCTGGCCCTGGCGCTCGTGGCTGACGATCCAGGGATAGGCGGCCATGTCGGCGATCGAATAGTCGCCGGCGACGAAGTCCCGTCCCGCGAGCCGGCGATCGAGCACGCCGTAGACGCGATTGGTCTCGTCGACATAGCGCTTGATCGCGTAGGGGATCTTGTCGGGCGCGTAGACGGCGAAATGATGGTTCTGCCCCGCCATGGGGCCGAGCCCGCCCATCTGCCAGAACAGCCATTCCAGCGTCTCGACGCGGCGGCGCGGGTCGGGCGGGAGGAAGCGGCCGGTCTTCTCGGCGAGGTAGAGCAGGATGGCGCCGGACTCGAACACCGAGACCGGCGCGCCGCCGCCCGCGGGCTCGTGATCGACGATGGCGGGCATGCGGTTGTTGGGTGCGATGCGCAGGAAATCGGGCGCGAACTGCTCGCCCTTGCCGATGTTCACCGCCTTGATCGTGTAGGGCAGGCCGGCCTCTTCGAGGAACAGCGTGATCTTGTGACCGTTGGGCGTCGGCCAATAGTGGAG
Organism: Lichenihabitans sp.; assembly: GCA_965214345.1. Classification (GTDB taxonomy): domain Bacteria; phylum Pseudomonadota; class Alphaproteobacteria; order Rhizobiales; family Beijerinckiaceae; genus Lichenihabitans. Next base: position 1,214,839 of record CBDCBJ010000007.1, read on the forward strand.
GTCGATCATCTCGGGGTCCCTGTCTGGCGCGGCGGTGGGGGTGTAGCACGCCAGGGCGACGAAGGGAGAGGCGCCCAAGGTGGACGACTGCTCCTCGAGCGCGAGGCCGCTCATCACGCGCCCCTCCCGCGGCTCTGTCCCGGACCGAAGACGCGGAGGACCGTGACATCTCCGGAGGTCGCCGTCTCGCCCGTATCGGGTTCGACCCGGTACAGGATTCGATAGCCGCCGGATGTCGCCTCCCTGATGCCGCGTTCAGACCCGAACGACCATTGAACCGGCTTGTGCTTGAGACGTCGCAGGGTCGATCGAATGCGCCTCAGCCTTTCGCCCGCTCTGTGGCCGGCGCCGGGCTGCATCAGCCATCGTGCAGCGGCGTCGAGATCGATCAGAGCCGCGCGCGAAATCGTCAGGCTCCGACGCATAGATTGTTGAACACCGATCGCGAGACAATCGTCGGGATCACGTCATCGGCGTGATGTGTGTCGTGCCCCGTCGGGGATCGGAGGGACCTCACCTGCGGCCCACCGATCGAGCCAATCCTCGGCCGCCGCGCCGCAGATCGACCGCCCCGCCTCGATGTCGCGTCGGGCTTCGTCCAGCGCTTCGCGCTCCCAGGCCAGGCGTTCGGCTTCGTCCTTCGACGGGTGTGTCTGGGTGGAGGCTTGAAAGGTCATATCGCGATTCCTGGCGGCCACGAATCGAGCATACCTAAAAGATGCTCACCGATCGACATCGGCTCGCTCCGGCCGGGCCTCATGGGAATGTGGAGAGGATGTAGAGGTTGATGTGGCGCTGTTCGGATGGATTGTCGCCGATCCAGCGTCCTTGAAATTTGCAGTGAATGTCACGGCACGCTGAGGGCGGTCACGCGCGATCCTGTCCCGGATGTCGCGCAGATCCTGTCGTGCTCCGGGCGTGAGCCGGTAGCCGCTCACCTCCCCGCGGCGGAGGCCGCCACCATGCCCTCTGTCTCGTCCAGCAGTTCGCGCATGAACGTCTCCGTCGATCGTGTCGTTCCGATCTGAGGCTTCGAGTTCCGGGTCGAGGAGCGCGCGCAACGCTTCGACGTCATCGAGATAGCCGCGCAGGACGGCCGCGACGGCTTCCTCCTCAGACATGACGAAGCCCGCGGCGACCTGCTCGCGAGCGAACGATTCAAATTCGGGCGGGATGACCACCATCATCGGCTTGCTCTCCGTCCGCTCGTCCGAGCATGGCGTTCCATACGATCGATCGTCCCTTGCTACCGCGGCAGGACCGTCGACCCCATCAGCGCCTTGTCGACCGAATGCGCCGCCTGCCGGCCCTCGCGGATCGCCCAGACCACGAGGCTCTGGCCGCGCCGCATGTCGCCGCAGGCGTAGACCTTGTCGGCGGAGGCCCTGTAGGCCTTCATGTCGGCCTGCACGTTGCCGCGGCCGTCGAGCGCGACCCCGAGGTCCGACAGCATGCCGTCGGGGATCGGCGACACGAAACCCATGGCGAGCAGCACGAGGTCGGCCCGGATCTCGAAGTCCGAACCCTCGACGGGCTGGAACTTGCCGTCGACCCGCACGCAATCCACCGTCTCGACGGTGCCGTTCTCGCCGGAGAAGCGCCGCGTCATCACGCCGAAGTCGCGGTTGGCGCCCTCTTCCTGGGACGAGGAGGTGCGCAGCTTCAGCGGCCAGTCCGGCCAGGTCAGCAGCTTGTTCTCCTTCTCGGGCGGCTCGGGCATGATCTCGAGCTGGGTCACCGAGAGCGCGCCCTGGCGGATTGACGTGCCGATGCAGTCCGAACCCGTGTCGCCGCCGCCGATCACCAGCACGTGCTTGCCGGTGGCGAGGATGGGGTTGTTGGAGCGCAGCGGCTCGCGGCCGACGCGGCGGTTCTGCTGGGGCAGGAACTCCATGGCGAAGTAGATGCCGCCGAGGTCGCGCCCGGCCATCGGCAGGTCGCGCGGCTTCTCGGCCCCGCCCGCCAGCACCACGGCGTCGAAGCGGTCGAGCACCTCCCGGACCGGCACGTCCACCCCGACATTGACGCCGGTGCGGAAGGCGACGCCCTCGGCCTCCATCTGCTTCACGCGCCGCTCGATGAGGGTCTTGTCGAGCTTGAAGTCGGGGATGCCGTAGCGGAGCAGCCCGCCGGCCTTCTGGTTCTTCTCGAAGACCGTCACGTCGTGGCCGGCGCGGGCGAGCTGCTGGGCGCAGGCGAGGCCGGCCGGCCCCGAGCCGATCACCGCCACGCTCCGGCCGGTGCGCTCGGCCGCGACCTCGGGCCTGATCCAGCCTTCCGCCCAGGCGCGGTCCGCGATGGCGTTCTCGATCGTCTTGATGGTGACGGGCGCGTTGTCAAGGTTCAGCGTGCAGGACGTCTCGCAGGGCGCCGGGCAGATGCGCCCCGTGAACTCGGGGAAGTTGTTCGTCGAATGGAGGTTGCGCGAGGCCTCCTCCCAGTCGCCGCGGTAGACGAGGTCGTTCCAGTCCGGGATCTGGTTGTTGACCGGGCAGCCGTTGTGGCAGAACGGGATGCCGCACGACATGCAGCGCGACGCCTGCGAGCGGGTCGATTCCTCGCTCAGCGGCAGCAGGAACTCCCTGTAGTGGCGGATCCGGTCGGCGGCCGGCGCATAGCGCCGGTCCACGCGGTCGAGCTCCATGAAACCCGTGATCTTGCCCATCGGGCTACTCCCCCGCGGCCGCGAGCAGCGGCTCGTCCAGTTGCGTCAGTTCGGCGAGCGCGCGGCGGTACTCGACCGGCATCACCTTGCGGAATTTGGGCAGGGTCGCGGCCCAGTCGTCGAGGATGGCCTGGGCCTTGGTGGACCCCGTCAGCCGGGCGTGGTTGGCGATGAGCTGGCGCAGGCGCTCGGCGTCGAACCGCGTCATGTCGCCCATGACGTCGACCGGCGGCGGCCCCGTCCAATTGTCCATCTGGTGGAACAGGCGTCGATTGCGGTCGTCCTCGGCCTGGACCATCTCGAGTTCGACCATCGCCATGTTGCAGCGGCGGCGCAGGTCCCCCTCCTCGTCGAGCACGTAGGCGATGCCGCCCGACATGCCGGCGGCGAAGTTGCGCCCCGTCGGGCCGATCACCACGACGATGCCGCCCGTCATGTACTCGCAGCCGTGGTCGCCCGTGCCTTCGACGACCGCGATGGCGCCCGAGTTGCGGACCGCGAAGCGCTCGCCCGCCACCCCGCGGAAATAGCACTCGCCCGCGATGGCGCCGTAGAGAACGGTGTTGCCGACGATCATCGACTCCTCGGCGACGAGCTGGCTGGCCGCGGCCGGCGGGTAGATCACCAGCTTGCCGCCCGACAGGCCCTTGCCGACGTAGTCGTTGGCGACGCCCTCGAGTTCCAGCGTCACCCCGTTGGCCGCCCAGGCCCCGAAGCTCTGACCGGCCGTGCCCTCGAACTTGACGTGGATCGTCCCCTCGCGGAGGCCGCGGTGGCCGTAGCGTTTGGCGATGGCGCCCGACAGCATGGCGCCGGTGGACCGGTCCGTGTTGTGGATCGGCAGCGTGAAGGAGACGGGCGTGCCGCTCTCCAGGGCCTTTGCCGAGCGCTCGACCAGGGTGCGGTCGAGCACCGAGCCGAGATTGTGGTCCTGGACGTCCGTATGGCGGATGGCGTCGCCGTCGGCCGCCTGCGGCTTGTGGAACAGCTTGGAGAAGTCGAGGCCCTTGGCCTTCCAGTGGTCGACCGCGCGTCCGCGGTCGAGCATCTGCATCTGGCCCACCATCTCCTCGAGGCGCCGGTACCCCATCCGGGCCATGGCCTCGCGGACCTCCTCGGCCACGAAGAAGAAGAAGTTGATGACGTGCTCGGGCAGGCCGACGAAGCGCTTGCGCAGCACCGGGTCCTGCGTCGCCACGCCCACCGGGCAGGTGTTCAAGTGGCACTTGCGCATCATGATGCAGCCCGCCGCCACCAGCGGCGCCGTGGCGAAGCCGAACTCGTCGGCGCCGAGCAGGGCGCCCACCACCACGTCGCGTCCGGTGCGCAGGCCGCCGTCGACCTGCACGGCGATGCGCGAGCGGAGCCGGTTCAGCACCAGCGTCTGGTGCGTCTCGGCGAGGCCGATCTCCCAGGGGGAGCCCGCGTGCTTGATCGAGGTCAGCGGGGCCGCGCCCGTGCCGCCCTCGAACCCCGACACGGTGACGTGGTCGGCGCGCGCCTTGCTGACGCCGGCCGCCACCGTGCCGACGCCGATCTCGGACACCAGCTTCACCGACACGAGGCTCGTCGGGCTGACGTTCTTCAGGTCGTAGACGAGCTGAGCCAGGTCCTCGATCGAGTAGATATCGTGGTGGGGCGGGGGCGAGATCAGGCCGACGCCCGGCGTCGAATGCCGGACCTTGGCGATGATGGCGTCGACCTTGTGGCCGGGCAGCTGCCCGCCCTCGCCGGGCTTCGCCCCCTGCGCCATCTTGATCTGGATCATGTCGGAGTTGACGAGGTATTCCGTCGTCACGCCGAAGCGTCCCGACGCCACCTGCTTGATGGCCGAGCGCATGGAATCGCCGTTGGCCATCGGCTTGTAGCGGTCGGCCTCCTCGCCGCCCTCGCCGGTGTTCGACTTGCCGCCGATCCGGTTCATCGCGATGGCGAGCGTCGTGTGGGCCTCGCGCGAGATCGAGCCGTAGGACATCGCCCCGGTCGAGAACCGCCGCACGATGGAGGCGGCCTCCTCGACCTCCTCCAGAGGCACGGGCGTCCGCCCGTCCTCGGCGGCGTCCTTGATGCGGAACAGGCCGCGGATCGTCAGCAGCTTCTCGTCCTGCTCGTTCAGGATCTCCGCATAGGCCCGGTACTTGTTCCGGCTGTTGCCCCGCACCGCGTGCTGGAGCAGCGACACGGATTGCGGCGTCCACGAATGTGTCTCCCCGCGGACGCGGTACTGGTAGTCGCCGCCGACGTCGAGCGCGTTCCGGTAGATGGGCGCGTCGCCGAACGCCAGGGCGTGCCGCTCGGCCGTCTCGGCCGCGATCTCGTCGAGGCCGACGCCCTCGATCATCGACTTCGTGCCGGTGAAGAAGGCCTCGACGAACGCGGTCGACAGGCCGATCGCGTCGAAGATCTGCGCGCCGCAATAGGACTGGTAGGTCGAGATGCCCATCTTGGACATGACCTTGAGCAGGCCCTTGTCGATCGACTTGATGTAGCTCTTCACCACCTGGGCGTGGTCGACCTCCTCGGGGAAGGTGGCGGCCAGCGCCGCCAGCGACTCGAAGGCGAGATAGGGGTTGATGGCCTCGGCGCCGAAGCCCGCGAGACAGGCGAAATGGTGCACCTCGCGCGCCTCGCCGGTCTCGACCACGAGGCCGACGGAGGTGCGCAGGCCCTTGCGGATGAGGTGGTGGTGCACCGCCGCGGTGGCGAGCAGCGCCGGGATCGGGATGCGGTCCGGCCCCATCATGCGGTCCGACACGATGATGATGTTGTAGCCGCCCCGCACGGCCGCCTCGGCGCGCTCGGCCAGCCGCGCCAGCGTCGGCGCCAAGCCGGCCGCGCCCTCCTTCACCGGATAGGTGATGTCGAGCGTCTTCGTGTCGAAGGCATCCTCGAAATAGGAGATGCAGCGGATCTTCTCCAGGTCCTCGTTGGTGAGGATCGGCTGGCGAACCTCCAGGCGCTTGCGCTTCCAGTTGCCTTCGAGGTCGAAGATGTTGGGGCGCGGGCCGATGAAGCTGACGAGGCTCATGACGAGTTCCTCGCGGATCGGGTCGATCGGCGGGTTCGTCACCTGGGCGAAGTTCTGCTTGAAGTAGGTGTAGAGCAGCTTCGCCTTGTCGGAGAGCGCCGAGATGGGCGTGTCGGTGCCCATCGACCCCATGGCCTCCTCGCCGGTGGCCGCCATGGGAGCGAGCAGCGTCGTCAGGTCCTCCTGCGTGTAGCCGTAGGCCTGCTGCTTATCGAGCAGCGACACGTCGCGGCGCGCCTCGCGCGCCTCCACGGGCTGCAGCTTCTCCAGCATGATTTGGGTCTGGTCGAGCCAGGACCGGTAGGGATGCGAGGCCGCGAGGTCCGCCTTCATCTCGTCGTCCGAGATGATGCGGCCCTGTTCGAGGTCGACGAGCAGCATCTTGCCGGGCTGGAGACGCCACTTCCTGACGATCTTCTCCTCGGGGATGGGCAGCACGCCCATCTCGGAGGCCAGCACCACGAAGTCGTCGTCGGTCACGAGGTAGCGCGCCGGCCGCAGCCCGTTGCGGTCGAGCGTGGCGCCGATCTGCCGCCCGTCCGTGAAGGCCACCGCGGCCGGCCCGTCCCAGGGCTCCATCAGGGCGGCGTGATATTCGTAGAAGGAGCGGCGGCTCTCGTCCATCAGCGGGTTGCCGGCCCAGGCCTCGGGGATGAGCATCATCATGGCATGGGCCAGCGAGTAGCCGCCCCGCACCAGGAACTCGAGTGCGTTGTCGAAACAGGCCGTGTCGGACTGGCCCTCGTAGGAGATGGGCCAGAGCTTGGGGATGTCCTCCCCGTAGAGCTCGGACGTCACCGAGGCCTGCCGCGCCGCCATCCAGTTGACGTTGCCGCGCAGCGTGTTGATCTCGCCGTTGTGCGCCACCATCCGGTAGGGATGGCTCAGCGACCACGACGGGAAGGTGTTGGTGGAGAAGCGCTGGTGCACCAGGGCCAGCGCCGAGGTGAAGCGCTCGTCCTGCAGGTCCCGGTAGTAGCGGCCGATGCGGCTGACGACGAGCAGGCCCTTGTAGACGATCGTGCGCGACGAGGTCGACACGGCGTAGAACCCGGACGTGCGGGCGTCGCCGAGGCGGAACACCGTGCCGGAGATGACCTTGCGCAGGATGTAGAGGCGGCGCTCGAAGTCCTCGCCGTCGGGCGTGGACGCGCCGCGGCCGACGAACACCTGGCGCGACACGGGCTCGCCCGCCACCACGCTCTCGCCGAGCAGCGACGGATCGGTCGGCACGTCGCGCCAGCCGAGCAGCACCAGCCCCTCGTCGCCGACCGCCTTGGCGACGATCTCCTCGACGATGCGGCATCCCTGCGCGTCCCGCGGCAGGAACAGGAACGCCACCCCGTACTGGCCGGCCGCCGGCAGCGCGAAGCCGAGCCGCTCCGCCTCGGCGGCGAAGAGCTCGTGCGGGATCTGCGTGAGCATGCCGCAGCCGTCGCCGGCGTGCTGGTCGGCGCCGACGGCGCCGCGGTGATCGAGGTTCTCCAGGATCTGCAGGCCCATCGCGACGATCGCGTGCGAGCGGCGGTTTTTCATGTCGGCCACGAAGCCGACCCCGCAGGCGTCGTGCTCGTTGGCGGGATCGTAGAGGCCCTGCGGGGCCGGCAGGCCGGGGTCGCGGCGGGTCGGCACGGGTTTGGGCTCGGTCACGCGCCGCGCGATCTCGGCCGCGCGGGCGTCGCGGGCGAGGGCTGCAGTGCCGATGGTCTTCCCCTCGTCCATGCTCATGGAACGATGCTCCCTGCCGATCCCGAGACGACGGGCCGCGCCCGCCTCCTGCCGCCGATCGAGGCAGGCTTCTGCCCGCTCCTCGATCCGGTCCCGGCCGAACCTCCGAGAGGCTCTGCCTTGAAACCGCCCATACGACCGCCGAGACGGTGGAATGGTGCCCCGATTTCGGTCAGCAACGCTGTCCTATCTGGAGTCGGTCTAGGTTGCAGGAAACGCGCCGCCGCACAATGGCTTTCTCACGCGATGCAAACTCCGTGCGGGCGCCGAACGTCGCACACCGTCGGGCCGCACGATGCCGCGTCCCGGCGCGGCGTTCGGGTGGTGGCCGAGCCTCTCCGTTCCGCGGCCGGCACGACACTGGCATAGTGGGCGGGCGGTGGGCCGTGCCGTCCGAAACCACGCCGGCGAGTTCCGCACCCGGAGGGCCGTGGCGCCGTGCTAGCCTCCCGGCGGAGGCCGCCACGGCGGAGAGCGCCGAGGCCGTCTCCCGGCAGACGGAAGCGAGGAGCGGCGCGGTTCGGCGACGCGGCCGCCGTCGGCCAACGACGATGAGGACCCATGAACTTCACGAGTGACAACATCGCGGGTGCGAGCCCGAAGATCCTCCAGGCCATCGTGGACAGCAACGGGGGCAGCGCGGCGCCCTACGGCAAGGACCCGTGGACGGCCGACGCCGAGGCGCGCCTGTCCGCCCTCTTCGAGCGCGAGGTCGCCTCCTTCCTGGTCGCCAGCGGCACCGGCAGCAACGCCCTGGCGCTGGCCGCCGTCGCGGCCCCCGGCACGGCGGTGCTCTGCCACCTCGAAGCCCATGTCATCGAGGACGAATGCGGTGCACCCGAGTTCTTCACCGGCGGCGGCAAGCTCGTGGGCATCCCCGGCGAGCGGGGCAAGATCACGCCGGACGGCCTGCGCGCCACGCTCGACCGTTTCCCGCGCGGCATCGTCCGCCAGGTGCAGGCGGCGGCCCTGTCGCTGTCGGAGGTGACCGAGGCCGGCACGCTCTACACGCTCGGCGAGATCCGCGTCCTCGCCGACATCGCCCACGCGGCCGGCCTCGCCGTCCACATGGACGGCGCGCGCTTCGCCAACGCCGTGGCGGCGATTGACGTGTCGCCGGCCGAGATCACCTGGCGCTCGGGCATAGACGTCCTGTCCTTCGGCGCCACCAAAAACGGCGCCATCGCCTGCGAGGCCGTGGTGTTCTTCGATCCCGACAGGGCCGCCGACTTCCTGTTCCGCCGCAAGCGCGGCGGCCACACCGTGTCGAAGGGGCGTTTCCTCGGGGCCCAGATGGCGAGCTTTCTCGATGGCGGTCACTGGCTCGACCTCGCCCGCCACGCCAACCGGGCGGCGGGCCGGCTGGCGCGGGGCCTGGCCGAGCTGCCGGGCGTGCGGCTGCCGTGGCCGTCGCAGGGGAACGAGATCTTCCCCATCGTGCCGGCGGCGGTGGACGAGGCGCTCAAGGCGGCGGGGGGGAGGTATTATCCCTGGACCACGCGGTCGCTCCCGCCGGGCGACGAGCCGGGCGCCGGGGAGCGCATGATCCGGCTGATCTGCGCCTTCGATACCGAAGACGCCGACATCGACGATTTCGTCGCCGTCGCGGCCCGTGCATGTGCGGTTCACGCGGGCTGAGTCACGGAAAGGTCGTCGCAGCCTCGCCGCATTGCGCGTCCAGTCTCGGCGATTGCATCCAGGCCTGCCAGGGGACTCGAGACGATGAAAGACCATCGGATGAAACGCCAGCTCCGGGCCGCGGTCGTCCTGGCCCTCGGCCTCTCGGCCGCCTCCCTCCCGAGCGCCGCGCAGGCGCAGTTCTTCGGCGGCTGGGGCGGGTGGGACAACGGCGGCACGTGGGACGGGATGGCGCCCCAGCAGGTGAGGCGCGCCATCGCGGAGCGCGGGTTTCGCGTGCTGGCGCCGCTGCGCCGCAACGGCAACGTCTTCGTGGCCGACGTCGTCGACCAGCGCGGACAGCACGAGCGCCTCATCGTGGCGGCGGCCGACGCCCAGATCCTCCAGCGGTTCCTGATCGACGACGGCCGCGGCGGCGGCGCAGGCGCGCGCGCGGCCGACGAGGGCCGGGGCTTCGCCGTACGTGGCTCCGATGACGACCGTGGCCTCGTGCCGCCGGTCGACATCCCGGACGCGGGGCGCCGCTTCGCCCGGCCCGTCGACCGCGATCCGGCGCCGCAGCGGTTCGGCGATCTCGGCGGCGGCGACGACAGCGCCGCCGCTCCGGCCCTGCCCGACGGGGGCCCGCGCCGCCTCGGTCCGCCGCCGGTCAGGACCGTGAAGCCGCACCCCCGCGTGGTCAGCCGCGCGCCGGAAGACGCGGCCGGGCGCGACGGCGGGGCGGTCGACGCCACGCCGCTCGCCCCCGTGCCACCGCGGCCGGCGGCGCCGGCGGTCGCCAGGACGCCCGCGCCCTCGGCGGCTCCTCCCGCCGTCGTGGCCAGCCGTCCGGAGCCGACGGCGCCCGCCGCCGTCGGCTCGGCGTCGGCGCGCCGCAGGGCCGACCCGCTGGCGATCCCGGGCGCCGCGGACGCGGCCGGCAAGCCGGTCCGGTCCGTCGCGAGCGGCATCACCGGCACGCCGGCGCCGGCCGCGCCAGTGTCGGCGGCCGCCGCGACGCCCAAGCCGGCCGCGGTGGCACCGGCTGCCGCCGCCAGGCCCGGAGACGTTCCGGTCGCGCCGCTCGACTGACCGGCTCGCTTCCCTCTTCCGCTCGGTCCCGCGACGGCGGGTCCCGAGCGGGCGAGCCGTTGAGCCCGGAGATCGTGTTTACAGTTCCAGTGGACGATCCGGCGCCCGGCTGATGGGCTCGGTGGCGCCCGGTCCGCCTCCTCCACCGCACTGCGCGCGGTCCCCCTCCTCCGCTCCGCAGAGGAGGATCAGCGCACGACGGGCGCCGCTCGGTCCTCCTGCTTGCCAAGCATGGTGGAGGATGCGGGCGGGGCGCGACCGCTCGGATGTCACCCGAACCCGTCTCCGGAGAGCGATCAAGCCCTCCGGCAGAGGCCGCTCGGTCGACCGATCCCGAGCAGGCCTCGAGCGCGCCGTGCGCCCTCACCGGGTTTGGCGCAGGCGCTCCGCCACGCGCGGCGCGAAATACGTCATGATCCCGTCGGCGCCGGCGCGCTTGAAGGCGACGAGGCTCTCCGTCATGGCACGGTCGCCGTCGAGCCAGCCGTTGGCGGCGGCGGCCTCGATCATGGCGTACTCGCCCGACACCTGGTAGGCGAAGGTCGGCACGCCGAACCGCGCCTTCACGCGCTGGACGATGTCGAGGTAGGGCAGGCCCGGCTTGACCATCACCATGTCGGCGCCCTCGGCGATGTCGAGCTCGACCTCGCGCAGCGCCTCGGTGCCGTTGCCGGGATCCATCTGGTAAGTCTTCTTGTCGCCGATGAGCGCCGCCGACGTGCCGATCGCGTCGCGGAACGGGCCGTAGAACGCCGAAGCATACTTGGCCGCGTAGCTCATGATCTGCACGTCCTCGAAGTTCTCGGCGTCGAGCGCCGTCCGGATGGCGCCGACGCGGCCGTCCATCATGTCGGAGGGCGCGATGATGTCGGCGCCGGCGCGGGCCTGGACGAGGGCGTGGGCGGCGATCACCTTGACGCTGGCGTCGTTGACGATGCGGTGGCCCTCCATCACGCCGTCGTGGCCATGGCTGGTGAACGGGTCGAGCGCCGCATCGGTCATCACCCCGATCTGCGGCACCTCGGCCTTGATGGCCCGGCAGGCGCGGCACACGAGATTGGTGTCGCGCAGCGCCTCCGACGCGTGCGGGTCGCGCAGGTCGGGGTCGGTGTAGGGGAACAGCGACAGCACCGGGATGCCGAGCTCCGCCGCCCGCACGGCGGCCTTCACGGCCTCGTCGACCGACAGCCGCTCGACGCCCGGCATGGAGCGGACCGCTTCGCGGCGGCGCTCGCCGTCGATGACGAAGATCGGCCAGATCAGGTCGTCGGTGGTCAGCACGGTCTCGCACACGAGGCGCCGCGCCCAATCGGCCTTGCGGTTGCGGCGGGGGCGGTGGACGAGACCGAGGCTCTGCGCGGACGCGGTGGACCGATCGGCCTGGGGGACCTCGGGGGAGCGCGGGAGAACTGGCGCCATGGCGGAATAGATGTTCCTGTGTCGGTCCTGCAACGCTATCACGGCGTCGACCCGGCGGGGAAGCCGGCCCGGCCGCCGCGTAGAGGACCACGCATGCAGAGATCGACGGCGAAACGCCGCGTCGCCACTGCCGCCCCCCAGGCGGCCATCGTGCTGACGCAGCCGGGCGGCCGCGACGAGCGGACCCGGTTCGGCTTCGCCGTCATCCTGTTCATGCGCGCCATCGCGGCAGTCTGGCTCGCTCAGGGCCTGCTCCAGTGGAGCGCCGTGCTGACGACCGGCGCCGGCGGCATCAGCCCCTTCGAGGCGATGACGCCCGCCGCCATGGTGGCGGCGGTGTTCTTCGCCGTCGTGGATTTCGTCGCCGCCGTCGGCCTGTGGCTGGCGGCGCCCTGGGGCGGCGTGATCTGGTTCGTGGCCGTCGGCGCGCAGCTCATGGTGCTCGTCAGGATGCCGGGTTTCTTCGACCACCCGTTCATCACGGGCTTCATCGACGTGGCGCTGATGGCCGGCTATCTCACGCTCCTCTGGTTCGCCGCCCAGGAGCCCGAAGCGGAAGGGTGAACGGCCGGTTATTGCTTTCCCAAGTCTAAATCGCTCTCGTCTCAATCGTGTCTCAGATATCCTGCCGAGTTTCGAAGTCCATACAAATTTAATCGATTCAGAGCCGGCGCAGCTAGCCCGCAACGTCTTTCAGTTTTGATTGACGATAAGAAGTAAACTCGACGTTCAGTCTGTCGCTTAAACTCGTCTTCATTGGCCCGGCCTTAAGTTCGCCATACAGGGAAGCGGTCGGACCACCGGCCCACACCATCTGCCGAGACGGGGCGTCACATGAGCAAAGCCGTGAAATCCGAGACCACACAGGACCGCGGCGAACGCCTGAACGAGGTTCGCCCGGTCTATCTCGAGTCGCTCACGCTGGTCGAGCGCCTGCATCGCCGCCTGCTCGACGTGATCAAGGACGAGTTCGACCGGCGCGGCCGCGGCGACGTCAACGCCGTCCAGGCGCTGCTGCTCTACAATATCGGCGACAAGGAACTGACGGCGGGCGAGTTGCGCACCCGGGGTTATTACCTCGGGTCGAACGTGTCCTACAACGTCAAGAAGCTGGTGGAGACCGGCTACCTGCACCACGCCCGCTCGCGCATCGATCGTCGCTCGGTCCGCATCAGCCTCACCGAGAAGGGCAAGGAGGTGCATACCATCGTGGCGGCCCTGTACGAGAAACACGTCCTCACGGTCGAGCAGATCGGCGGCGTGTCGCCCGAGGAATTCCATCGCGTCAACCAGGCGCTGGTGCGTCTCGAGCGCTTCTGGACCGACCAGATCAAGTATCGGCTCTGAGGCCCGCGGCGGTCCGCCCCGCCGTCGGCACAGGGTGAGCTCCGAGCCTCGCCTCGGGAAACTTGTGTTCGGGGGGCCCGGCGCATAGGTTCCACCCAACGGGCGCGGGCGGCACCGTCAGCCGCGACGGCGTGGAGGTCATCATGGGTGGCATGAGCATCTGGCACTGGATCATCGTGGGCGGCGTCATGCTGCTCCTGTTCGGTGGCAAGGGTAAGGTTTCCGACCTGATGGGCGACTTCGCCAAGGGCATCAAGTCGTTCAAGAAGGGCATGGCCGACGAGGACGAGGCGCCGAAGCCGACCGTCGTGGCGGAGCCGGTGCGCCCCGTGGGCGAGACCGTGCAGCCCGTCCGCACCATCGACCATCGCCCCGTCGGCACCGTCGAGACCACCACGGACACCCGCCGCGTCGGCTGACCGGCGCCGGTCCCGCGCGACGCGGGGCCGTCGGTTCGTCTGATCCCGCGCGCCTCGAGCCCCTGGCTCGGGCGCGTTTCCGCTTGGCGCCGGATCCGTCGGCAGTTCCCCGGGCCCCGCTCACAAGACGCCGCCCTTCCCGAAGACCCCGCCCAAGATCCCCGGACCCATGTTCGACTTCGACGCCAGCAAGCTGCTGATCATCGCCGTCGTGGCGCTGATCGTGATCGGCCCCAAGGACCTGCCGCGCGTGCTGAGGCAGGTCGGCCAGATGGTGACGAAGCTGCGCCGCATGGCGGGCGAGTTCCAGGGCCAGTTCATGGAGGCGATGAAGGAGGCCGACCTCCAGGATCTCAAGGACGAGGTCACCAAACTCAAGAACACCGCCTCGCTCGACGTGGCGTTCAATCCCGTCGCCGACGTCAAGAACTCGATCACCAGCGCGGTCGGCTCGGTCTCGGTGGCGCGGGAGGCATCTCCCTCGACCCCGGACGTCCCCTTCCCCGAGGGCGCCGGCGTCGAACCCGTCGCGTCCGCGGAACCCGTCGCCATGCCGGCCCCGGCCGAAGCGACCCCGGCGGTCATCGGACCCGCGAAGCTCGCCGATCCCGTCTATCTCGAATCCGCCGCCCCGGCGCACCACACGCCGGCGGCCCTGTCGGGCGCTGTCCATGCCGTCGAGCCCGATGCCGCGAGCGAAGCCGGCGGCCGTCGCCGCATCCTGGTGCCGAAGCGTCGCGCCCCCGGCGACAGGCTGGGCGGTCCGGCCCCGGCGGGCTCCGGTCGCGGGCGACCTCTCCTCCCGCCGCGTCGTGAACCCCGTCCATGAACCAGCACGTCGACGACATCGAGGCCTCGAAGGCGCCCCTGATCGAGCACCTGATCGAACTCCGGTCGCGTCTGATCAAGGCGATGGCGGCTTTCCTCGTCGCCTTCCTGTTCTGCTTCTACTTCTCGCACCAGATCTACAACATCCTCGTCGAGCCCTACGTCAGGGTCGTCGGCTACGAGAAGGCGACGCTGATCGCCACTCACTTCCTCGAGCAATTCTACACCAATCTCAAACTGTCGATGTTCGGGGCGGCCTTCCTGGCCTTTCCGATCATCGCGACCCAGCTCTACATGTTCGTGGCGCCGGGCCTCTATAAGACCGAGCGGCGGGCGTTCCTCCCCTATCTGGTGGCCACGCCGGTCTTCTTCTTCATGGGCGGGCTGCTGGTCTATTTCGTCGTCATGCCGCTGCTGATCCAGTTTTCGGTGCATCAGTTGCAGGCGCCCGAGCCCGGGCAGGCCACGATCGAACTGCTGCCCAAGGTCAGCGAGTACCTGTCGCTGATCACCACCCTGATCTTCGCCTTCGGCGTCGCGTTCCAACTGCCCGTCATCCTGACGCTGCTGGGACAGGTCGGCATCATCGATTCCGACTTCCTGAGGACCAAGCGCCGCTACGCCATCGTGGTCGTCGTGGTGGCCGCCGCGATCCTGACGCCCCCGGACGTCATCTCCATGGGCTCGCTTGCGCTGCCCATGCTGCTTCTCTACGAAGGCGCCATCATCACCGTGCGGGCGATGGAGAAGCGGCGCGCCCGTGCGAGCGCCGGCCCTTCGATCTGACGGCGCCCGCATCGCGAAGTGGGTGTGCAGCCGCGCCAGGCGGGTGCGCCGGGCTGGGCTGTTCATGTTCGACATCAAGTGGATCCGCGACAATCCCGAGGCCTTCGACGCCGGCCGCCGGTCGCGCGGGCTGGAGCCGCTGAGCGGGACGCTCCTGTCGCTCGACGACCGCCGCAGGGCCGCGATATCGCGGCTTCAGGCCGTGCAGGAGCGCCGCAACACCGCCGCGAAGGAGATCGGCCAGGCGATGGGCCGCAAGGATGCCGAGACTGCCGACCGCCTCAAGGCCGAGGTTGCGGGCCTTAAGGCCGAGGCGCCGGCGCTTGAGGCCGAGGAGCGCGCGTCCCACAAAGCTCTTCTAGAGATGCTGGCGGTCCTCCCCAACCTGCCATACATCGACGTGCCGCTTGGCAGTGATGAACACGGCAACGTCGAGATCAAGCGCTCCGGTCAGCGCCCGCCTTTTCCGGACGGCTTCGTTCCGAAGGAGCATTTCGTAATCGGTGAAGCGCTGGGCCTTATGGATTTCAGGCTAGCGGCTGATCTCTCAGGGGCGCGATTCGTCGTATTGCGTGGCGCACTCAGCCGCCTTCATCGCGCCCTCGGTCAATATATGCTCGATTTGCATGTGGATCAGCATAGCTACGAAGAAATAAATCCACCCCTGCTAGTGCGAAACGATGCTGTTTATGGGACAGGTCAGCTTCCAGGATCCTATTCTGACATGTTTCCAATTCCGAAGAGGGATGCTGATGATAACATCATCAAAGATCTCGATAGCGGGAAGTTCGTAGTCGATTATTGGTTGATCCCTACAGCAGAGGTGCCGCTGACTAATCTCGTTCGTGAAAAAATCGTCGAAGAAAAGGAATTGCCGCTCCGTTTCACAGCCCTGACACCAAGCTTTCGATCAGAGGCTGGTGCCGCGGGTCGCGACACTCGCGGCATGATCCGACAGCACCAGTTTGAAAAGGTCGAGATGGTGTCGATCACCACACCCGAGACCTCGGACGGGGAGCACGAGCGCATGACGGCCGCCGCCGAGGACGTGCTGGAGGGCCTCGGCCTGCACTACCGGCGCATGGAACTGTGCACGGGCGACATGGGCTTCGCGTCGCGCCGCACCTTCGACCTCGAAGTCTGGCTGCCGGGGCAGGGTGCTTTCCGCGAGATCTCGTCCTGCTCGGTCTGCGGCGACTTCCAGGCGCGGCGCATGGAGGCCCGCTATCGGCCGACCGGCGCCAAGGCGACGCGCTTCGTCCACACGCTCAACGGGTCGGGCGTGGCGGTCGGGCGGGCGCTCGTGGCGGTGCTCGAGACCTACCAGCAGACGGACGGGACGGTCGCGGTCCCTCAGGTGCTGCATCGTTACATGGGCGGGCTCGAGCGGATCGCCCCCGTGAAGGGTGGACGTTGACATGCGCATCCTCATCACCAACGACGACGGCATCCACGCGCCGGGCCTCGCGGTCCTCGAACGCGTCGCCCGCGCGCTCAGCGACGACGTCGTCGTGGTGGCGCCGGAGACGGACCAGTCGGGCGTCGCGCATTCGCTGTCGCTGAACGATCCGCTGCGGCTGCGCGAAGTGTCGGAGGGACGCTACGCCATCAAGGGGACGCCGACCGATTGCGTCATCATGGCGGTCAACGCCATCCTGAAGGACAGGCGGCCCGACCTCGTCCTGTCGGGCATCAACCGCGGGCAGAACGTCGCCGAGGACGTGACGTATTCGGGCACGATCGCGGCCGCCATGGAGGGGACGCTGCTCGGGGTGCCGTCGATCGCGCTGAGCCAGGCCTACGGCCCCGCGACCGGCCGCCAGAACCCGCACTGGGACTGCGGCGAGCACCATGCCGCCGCCGTCGTGACGCGGATCCTCGACGCCGGCATCCCGCGGGGCACGCTGGTCAACGTCAACTTCCCCGATTGCGCGCCCGACGCCGTGACGGGGACCGAGGTGACGTGCCAGGGCGCGCGCGACACGGCGCTGATGCAGGTGCACGAGCGCGAGGACGGGCGCGGCAACCCATACTACTGGATCGGCTTCGCCCGGGGCCAGTTCACGCCCGTGGACGGGTCGGACCTCGACGCCCTCAAGGCCCGCAGGATCTCGGTCACGCCGCTGCGCCTCGACCTCACGGACCGCGACACCCGCGAGCGCTACGCCCGCGCCTTCGGGTGACGGTCGGCGGGGCTGCCGTGACGGCGGCCGGCCTCGAAGCCAAGGCGGCGTTCCTGTTCCGCCTGCGCGCGCGGGGCATCCGCGACATCGCGGTGCTGCGCGCCATGGAATCGGTGCCGCGCGACAGCTTCGTGCCGCATCGCTACGCCGACCTCGCCGCCAGGGACGTCGCGCTGCCGCTGCCGTGCGGACAGACGATGACCGAGCCCTTCGTCGTGGCGCGCATGCTGGAGGCGCTGGAGGTCGGCCCCGCCTGCCGGGTGCTGGAAATCGGCTCGGGCTCGGGCTATGCCACCGCCGTGCTGGCCCGGCTCGGCCGGGACGTGCTCGGCGTCGAGCGCTTCCGCACCCTCGCCCACGGTGCCGAGACGCGGCTCGCCGCACTCGGCATCGCCAACGCCAACGTGGTCTGGGGCGACGAATCGGCGGTGCCGGCGGACCGCGGCCCGTTCGACCGCCTGCTGGTCCACGCCGAACTGGGCGAGATCCCCGCCGGTCTGGCGGGCCTGCTGGTGCCCGACGGCATCGCCGTCTTCGGCCGGCGCTCCGCCGACGGTGGCCGGCAGGGACTCGTCCGCGCCCGTCGCGACGAGGCGGGCACCTGGAGCTTCGCCCCCGTGGCGCCCTCCCGCCTGAGGCCCCTCTACGACGGGCCCTCCCTCTCCCTGTGATGCGAGTCGAGCCGGGCCGGTTTATGGTTCCGGATGAATCGTGGCGGCAGGATTCATCTTAAACCGTCCCTTAACCGGCATGGCTCTACATGGCTCTATTGAGCCTGCGTTGAGTGGATGAGCCGCTGATGAGTAAGCTGTTGACGCCCGGTCACCGCCGGACCGCCATTCAGATCTGCGCCCTGACCGCCGTGGCGGCGCTCATGAGCGGCTGCTCGGCTGATTCGACCCGCTTCGGCGACGCGTTCGGCAACCCCTTCGCCACCGGCTCGGTTCAGAAGCCCAAGAAGGTGGCCCACGCCACCTCGACGGTCGGCACCGGCCGCACGCCGCCCGTGACGGCCTCGGCCCTGCCGCCGCGTGGCGCTGCGGTGGCGAGCGCCGCGCCGGTCCGTGCCGCGCCGCCGGCGGTGTCGCGCGAGACGACGGGGTCGATCGGCCCGGCCCATACTGTCCCGGGCGCCTCCTTCGGTGGCTGGACCGGGCAGGGCGGCGCCTCGGTCCAGATCGGGCAGGGCGACACGGCCGCCAAGCTCGCCGAACGCTACGGCGTGCCGTTGAACGTGCTGCTCCAGGTCAACGGCCTCCACGCGGCCTCCGAGGTCCAGCCGGGCGGCACCATCGTGGTGCCGATCTACAACGCCGTGGCGACCGTGCCCGGCGCCGCCCGCACCGCCCAGGCGGCCCCCGTCCGCTCCGAGCCGATCGAACCCGCCGAGCCCGTGAAGACGGTGCCGGCTCATGTGGTCAAGGCCGACGTTGCCAAGGCCGAGGAGCCGGCCGAACCGGCGCGCAAGCCCGCGCTGCCCTTCAAGGTGGCCGACCGCCCCTCGACGCTCGCGGAGCGCAACGCCGAGGCCCAGCGCATTGTGGCGACACAGCGCGCGGCCGACAAGGCCGCCGCCGAGAAGGCCGCGACCGCCCAGAAGGCCGCCGACGCCGACCGGCTCGCCCAGGCCCGCAAGGCCGAGGCCGCCGAGGAGGTGGCGGCCGGGAAGGCCAGGCTCGCCAAGGCCGATGCGGCCCACAAGGTCGCCGGGAAGGATGCGGCGTCGCGCGTCGAGGTCCGCAAGGCCGCGGTCGCCGCCAAGGCCGCAGCCGCCCAGAAGCTCGCCGCCGACCGCGACGCCGCCAAGGCGACCGCCGCCGCCGCCAAGGCCGATGCCGCCAAGACGGCCGCCGCCGCCAAGGCCGCCAGGATCGCGGCCTCGACACCCGCCAAGCCGGCGCCCGCACCCGCCAAGCCTGAACAGCTCGCGAGCGTCGACAAGAAGGCCGTCGACGCGACGCCGACCGCCAGCCTGCCGGCCGCCGTCGTGCCGGCGACGGCAGCGCCCGCCGCGGCGGCGCCGGTCGCCGACGCGTCCGGCCCGGAGTTCCGGTGGCCGGCCCGCGGCCGCATCATCCAGAGCTTCAAGGGCGGCGCGGGCGGCAACGACGGCATCAACATCGCGGTGCCGGAGGGGACGCAGGTGAAGGCGGCCGAGGGCGGTGTGGTCGCCTATGCGGGCAGCGAACTGAAGGGCTACGGCAACCTCGTCCTCATCCGTCACCCGAACGGCTACGTCACCGCCTATGCCAACAACGGCGAGATCGACGTCAAGCGCGGCGAGACCGTCAAGCGCGGCCAGATGATCGCCAAGTCGGGCCAGAGCGGCAACGTGTCGTCGCCGCAGCTCCACTTCGAGCTGCGCAAGGGGTCGACCCCGATCGACCCCACCAACTTCCTCGCCGGGACCTGATCCCGCCGGCACAGAGACACGGCCCCGGTCCGACCGGGGCCAGAGAAGCCGCCCAGCCGCGAGACACCGTTGGGCGTGCGATCGGAGGCGGCGGGTCCAATGACAGGCCCGCCGCCTCTCGATGATTCCAGGCGGCCGCGCAGGCGCGGGTCAGGAGCCGGCGCCGAGCCGCACCTCGCCGACACGCTTCGCATCGAGCGCGAGGTCGTCTTTGGTGCGGACCAGCGCGAGCCGCGTCGCCGTGAACCGCAGAAGCGGCCAGTCCCCCCACGTCTCGATGATGGCATGCAGCGCCTCCGCCTCGTCGGCGTCGAGTGCTTCCGAGAGATTGTAGAGCCCCACCGGGGTGAGGTCGGTCGCGGCCCGTCCGAGGCGGCGCTGCAGCCTCGCCACGAGGTTCTCGCCCGCGCGCTCCTCCGGGTAGAGCTTCATGTAGAGCCGCCCGAGGTTGATCCGTCCCGAGAACAACCCGCGCAGCTCAGCGGCGATCGGCCCGAGCTCGCCCGGCAGGTCTGGATCGCGGAGCGACGCCAGCTCGTCCGGCGACAGCGATCCCACGATCGTGGCGTGGAGCCGGCCGCGCCGCCGCTCCAGCATCGGCCAGGCGATCTTCCCGGCGAAGGGTGCACCCGCCATGGCGCGCCCGAGTCCGGCGAAACCCGCGGACCCGTCCAGCGCCGCGTCGTCGATCTCCATCACGAGGGATGTCACGGCCGGCCGTCGCCCGTCCCGGTAGGGGCGGCCGGGGGACTCGCGCAGCGCCAGCGGGTGGCCGGGCGCGACGAGCGGCAATTGGGCGACGCGGTAGAGCGCGTCGAAGGCGAGACCTCTGCCGGGCACGCGCGGCGTGGCCTCGCGGCGATAGCCCAACGCCGCATCGGGGCAGAAGCTCATCGCCTCCCCGTTCAGCGAGCGGACTCACACATCGTGGCGGGAGTTCCGCCCTTCTCCCCTCGGGGAGAAGGTGTCCGCGAAGCGGACGGATGAGGGAAAAAACGGCCTGCGCCGGGATGTTCTCCCCTCATCCGTCTCGGCTTCGCCGAGCCACCTTCTCCCCGAGGGGAGAAGGGCGCGATCCCTGGTCGATGTCAGAACACGTAGCCGACGCGGGCGCCGATGGCGGTGATGCCCTCGTTGTGGGCGCAGAGGCCGGCGTTGGAGGCGTGTTCGGCGAAGGCCATCAGGTTCCAATGGTCGTCAAGGTGGTACCCGAGCGAGGCCGACTCGCGGAAGTTGGCGACGCAGCCGACCCGGATGTCGGTGTTGCCCTTCGGGAACACCAGGCGGGTGTCGCCGTCGTTGAGGTCGCCGCCGAAGCCGAGTTCGCCGAAGAAGCGGGCATAGATCGGGAATTGCCAGGTGACGCCGCCGTAGACGTCGCTGGTGCGGCCGGACGTGTTGACGTTGCCGCCGAGATGGAACCGCGGGATCAGGTAATCCCACGCGCCCGCGACGTGGTACGGCTTGACGAACAGGATCTCGCCGTTGACGTCGACCGTGCCGAATTCATGCTCGTCGATGCCGTGGGCCAGGACGCCGAGCCGCACCTCCGACAGCAACCCATAGGGGCTCGCCACGAAGGGGGACGGCGCCGCGAAGGTCGGCAGCGGCGCGGTCCTGGCCGGAAGGTCGGCGGCGACGGCCGGGACGGACGCGGTTGCCAGAAGCGCGCCGGCGGCGATCCCCCGTCCGATACGGTTCAACATCATGGATGGATCGTGCTCCGCATGGCCGAATCCTGGCCGAACCGTGGCGGCGGGACCTTAGGTAGGGGACAGTCGCTTGTCCAGGCGACCCGCTAGGTCCTGAATGAACTGCCAGGCGGTGCGGCCGGAACGTGACGCCCGCGTGGTCGACCATTCGAGCGCCTCGGGGGCGAGCCCGTCGCGCGTGAGCCCGAGGCCGAAATGCTCGGCATAGCCCGCCACCATGTCGAGGTACTCGTCCTGCGAGCACTTGTGGAAGCCGAGCCACAGGCCGAAGCGATCCGACAGCGACACCTTCTCCTCGACGGCCTCGCCCGGGTTGATGGCGGTGGCTCGCTCGTTGTCCATCATGTCCCGCGGCATCAGGTGGCGGCGGTTCGAGGTGGCGTAGAACAGCACGTTGGCGGGCCGGCCTTCGATGCCGCCCTCGAGCACGGCCTTCAGCGACTTGTAGCTCGTGTCGTCGGAGTCGAAGGAGAGGTCGTCGCAGAACAGCACGAAACGGTTGGGATCGTGGCGCAGGAGCCCCATCAGGGCGGGCAGCCCGTCGATGTCCTCGCGGTGGATCTCGACGAGCTTCAGGCGCGGCGCGCCGGCGGGAAGGTCGGCGTTGACGGCGGCCTGCGCGGCCTTGACGAGCGACGACTTTCCCATGCCGCGCGCGCCCCACAGCAGGGCGTTGTTGGCCGGCAGGCCGCGGGCGAAGCGGCGTGTGTTGTCGAGCAGCTGGTCGCGCACGCGGTCGATGCCGCGCAGCAGGGCGATGTCGACGCGGTTGACGTCGGGCACCGGCACGAGGCTGCCGGCCGCCGACCACACGAAGGCGTCGGCGGCATCGATGTCGGGCCGGGCCGGCGAGGACGGGGCCAGCCGCTCCAGGGCCGCGGCGATGCGCTCGAGGACGGCCAGGAGCGGGAGGTCGGACGGGGCGGGGGGCAAGGGCCGGCTCTCTCTGGCGGGCGGAGGGACGGCGGGTTGTGGCGGCGGCATCGCGGGCCTGTCAAGGCGAGGCAGATGGGAATATCGCGGTCGATGTCTGTAAGAACCGCCGTCTATCAGAATCGCTAGATCCTCCTTACTCGTGGATCTTTGATTTGATCTCCAAATCTGGCTTTCACCGATCTAGAGCAAATGGGGCAAAAACTCCAAATAACAGAACACTACCGAATGTACCAAATAAAAAGACAAATACAAGATCGAAAGGCACTCGTATGATGACATTTGGACTTCGAGCTAATAGCTCGAAAATGCGTTTCCATCCATGCACGGTGCTTGAGTCATTTGTGGCTAGGGGATTGCAGGCAGCCCATACATAAAATGCGCTGATCGAAAATGAAAAAATGGGACCAAGTGCATTGTATGCTATGGCTGTCCGAGCGCTACGAGATGCTCGAAGCCACCGATGAAACCAGATAGTCATCACAACGCAGCCTCCGAATACCTGTCCAATAATGTACAAGCGTTTGATTACGGTTTGGTTTTCATCGGCTGTGTAAGCCCCCTCCACAACGGCAAAAACAGACACGGTTCGATCTGGGTATACCGACAGCGAACCGGGCGCGGCGATCCGCTCAGAGTGTGATCCGTGCCGATGAGCGGCGGTGATCGCTCTTGCGTCAGACTCACCAGCCTCCGACCACCAGCGGTCATCCTTGAGGTGACGAGCGCCGCCATCGTCCGAGCCGGCCTACTGAGCCCGTTACTGTCGAGGCGACCACCCCTGGAGTGCCGGGCATCCCGCGCCATTGCTTCGCCTCCCGCACAGGGATAAGACGCCCTCGATGCCGCGGACCGGGGGGAACCGGACGCCGGCCCCCGGAGATGTCGCGTGTTCACCCCTGCCTATGCCCAGACCGCCGGCGCCTTCGGCGGCGGCTCCGACATCTTCATGCAGGTGGCCCCCTTCGCCGCCATCCTGGTGATCATGTATTTCCTGCTGCTGCGGCCCCAGCAGAAGAAGCAGAAGCTCCACCAGGAGATGATCGGCGCCGTGCGGCGCGGCGACACGGTGGTGACGGCCGGTGGGCTGATCGGCAAGGTGACGAAGTCGACCGACGCCACCGAGGTCGAGGTCGAGATCGCCCCCAACGTCCGGGTCAGGCTGTCGCGCGCCATGATCACGGAGGTGCGCGCCAAGGGCGAGCCCGTGAAGGAGGCCGCGCCGGCCAAGGTTTGAGCCGGAGCGCCCGCCCCGCCGCTCCGCACAGAGACGAAGAACAACAGCCATGATGCGTTTCGCGACCTGGAAAGTCGTCACGATCCTCCTCGGCACGCTGGTCGCGGCCCTCATCGTGTTGCCGAGCCTGCTGTCGCTTGACCAGCGGGCGGTGCTCGACGGCTGGCTGCCGTCGCCCGCCAAGACGGTCGTGCTGGGCCTCGACCTGCAGGGTGGGGCGCATCTCCTGCTCGAGGTGGATTCGGCCTCGCTGACCAAGACGCAGGTCGACAACCTGCGCGACGACGCCCGCCGCCTGCTGCGCGAGAGCAACGTCAGGCTCACCGGCGGCATCGGCCTGCAGAGCCGCGGCATCCAGCTCCGCGTGCCCGACCCCGCCGAACGCGGCAAGATCGTGACGGCGCTGCGCAACGCGTCGCAGTCGCTGAGCGCGGCCCTCACGGGCGCCGTCCAGGACTACACGGTGACCGACGGCGGCGACGGGATCGTGCAGGCGCAGCTGACCGACGCCGGCATCGCCAACAAGATCCAACGCGCCGTCGAGCAGTCCATCGAGGTGCTGCGCCGGCGCATCGACGCCTCCGGCACCAAGGAGCCGACGATCCAGCGGGAAGGCCGGGACCGCATCGTCGTCGAGGTCCCCGGCCTGCAGGACACGCAGCACCTCAAGGACCTGCTCGGCACCACCGCCAAACTCGAGTTCCGGCTCGTCGCCGAGCCCGGCGCCAACCCGACGGACGTCGAGCAGCTGCCGTTCTACAAGGGCAGCCGGCCCGGCACCGAGGCCGTCGACAAGCGCGTCATGGTGCAGGGCGAGGACCTCACCGGCGCCCAGCCGAGCTTCGACCAGCAGGGCAGGCCGGAGGTCGGCTTCCAGTTCAACCTGCGCGGCGGCCAGCTCTTCGCCCAGGCGACCTCGGCCAACGTGGGCAAGCCCTTCGCGGTGGTGCTCGACGACCAGATCGTCACCGACCCGGTCATCCAGACGCCCATCACGGGCGGGTCGGGCGTCATCACGGGCAATTACACGGTCCAGCAGGCCAACGACCTCGCGGTGCTGCTGCGCGCCGGCGCGCTGCCCGCCAAGCTCACGGTGGTGGAGGAGCGCACCGTCGGGCCCGGCCTCGGCCAGGATTCGATCGACGCCGGCGAGCGCGCCTCCCTCGTCGCGGGCGTGCTGGTCGTCACCTACATGCTGGTGACCTACGGGGTGTTCGGCGTCTTCGCCGACATCGCGCTCGCGGTCCACATCATGTTGATCTTCGCCGCCATGGTGCTGCTCGGCGCCACCCTGACGCTGCCCGGCATCGCCGGAATCGTGCTCACCATCGGCATGGCGGTCGACGCCAACGTGCTGATCTACGAGCGCATCCGCGAGGAGAACCACGCCGGGCGCTCGGTCATCGCGTCGCTCGATTCCGGCTTCAAGCGCGCCTTCGCCACCATCGTGGATTCCAACGTCACCCTGTTCGTGGCGGCCCTGATCCTTTACCTCTTCGGCTCCGGGCCCGTGCGCGGCTTCGCGGTGTCGCTGGGCCTGGGCATCCTCACCTCCATCGTGACGGCCGTCACCATGACGCGCATGATGATCGCCCTCTGGTACCGCGCGAAGCGGCCCCAGCGCCTGCCGATCTGAGGGGACCATCATGCCGCTCCTCCGCCTCGCCCCCGAGAACACCAAGTTCGGCTTCATGCGCTTCCGGCGCTGGAGCTATCCGTTCTCGGCCGTGCTCTCCATCGTCTCGGTCCTGATGTTCGTGCTGGTCGGCATGAACTTCGGCATCGACTTCGCCGGCGGCACCCTGATGGAGGTGCGCGCCAAGACGGGCGACGCCGACCTCGCGCAGCTCCGCTCGCTGGGCGAACAGACCGGCCTCGGCCACATCGAGGTCCAGGGCTTCGGCAACCGGACCGACGCGACGCTGCGCTTCGGCGTCCAGTCGGGCGGGGACGCCGCCCAGGAGGCCGCGGTCAAGCGCGTCCAGGCGGCGCTCGTCGACCGCTACGACTTCCGCCGCGTCGAGGTCGTGGGCCCGCGCGTCTCGGGCGAACTCGTCCAGTCGGGCACGATCGGCGTCGTTGTGTCGATCTTCGCCGTGCTCATGTACCTGTGGTTCCGCTTCGAGTGGCAGTTCGCGGTCGGCGCCGTCATCGCCACGATGCACGACCTGCTGCTGACGGTGGGGTTCTTCTCCGTCACCCACCTCGAGTTCAACACGACCTCGATCGCCGCCATCCTGACCATCGTGGGCTATTCGCTCAACGAGGCCGTGATCGTGCTCGACCGCATCCGCGAGGTGATGCGCAAGTATAAACGAATCTCGACCGCCGAGATGATCGACATGTCGATCAACGCCGTCCTACCCCGCACCATCATGACCGCCACGACGGTGTTCCTGGCGTTGCTGGCGCTGGTGCTGTTCGGCGGCGAGGTGATCAAGAGCTTCTCGCTGGCGATGATGTGGGGCATCTTCGTCGGCACATATTCTTCGATCTTCATCTGCTCGCCGATCCTCATCTACCTCGGCGTGCGCACCGAGCAGAGGGCCGAGGCCAAGGCCGGCACCCCGGGTGCGGGCGGCGCCAAGAAGCCCTCGCCGAAGGTCGCGGCCGAGTGACCGAGCCGGCGCCCGGCTCCGGCTTCCTCGCCGGCCAGTACACGATCGACGGCTATGGCGCCGGCGGCTTCAACTTCGCCCAGATGTCGCATCGCGGCTCGATCCTGATGGTGCCGGCCGGGGTCCACGTCTGGTCGGCGACGGCGCCCGCCGAGATGACGGCGGACTCGCTCCGCCCCGTCTTCGACACGCCTAGCGGGACGATCGACCTGTTGCTGGTCGGCACCGGGACCGATCTGATGCCCGTCGCGCCCTCGCTGCGGGCCGCCTTGAAGGCGGCCGGGATCGTGGTCGACCCGATGGCGACGGGCGCGGCCGCCCGCACCTACAACATCCTGCTCGGCGAGCGCCGCCGCGTCGCCGTGGCGCTCATCGCGGTCGCGTGACCACCCGCGATGGTGCCGCCGCCGATCCTCCCCTGCGTAGCGGGGTAGGGTGGGCACGCAGCCGGGCGGCTGGACACGTTCTGCCCTTCTCCCCTCGGGGAGAATCGGGCACCTATCCCGGCGAGCCGGGATGGGACCTGAGTGGCGCGCAGCGCCGGATGAGGGGGGAAACGGCACGCGCCGGAATGTTCTCCCCTCATCCGTCTCGGCTTCGCCGAGCCACCTTCTCCCCTGAGGGGAGAAGGGCGCAGCCCTCGGAAGACGAGACGTTCGAATACGGTAGGCCGCGAAGCGATAAGGATCAGGGCGGCGGCCCGACATGACCGACACCGCCGCCGCCTACGCCCATTGCGAGGCGCAGCTCCGCGCCGAGGACCACGACGCGTGGCTCGCGGCCCTGCTGGCGCCGGCCGCGGCTCGCCCGCACCTCCACGCTCTCGGCGCCTTCGCGCTGGAGGTCGAGGCCGTCCGGACGCGCGTGCGGCAGGCGATCGCGGGCGAGATCCGGCTGCAATGGTGGCAGGACGTGGTGGACGGGGCGCGCGCCGCGGAGGCGGCCACCCACCCGGTCGCAGCGGCGCTCATCGACACGATCACTCGTGCCGAGCTGCCCCGCGCGCCCTTCGGCGACATGATCGACGCCTTCCGCATGGCGCTCTACGACGAGCCGCCCGCCGACCTGCCGGCGCTCGAGCGGAGCCTCGCGGCACGCCGTGGCACCCCGATCCGCCTCGCCGCCCGCGTGCTCGGCGGCGGCCCGGCGATCGACGCTGCGGCGGACGACGCCGCGGTGGCGCTTGGCATCGTCGACGTCCTTCGAGGTTTCGGGTCGGGCCCGGCCGGCTACCCGATCCCCCTGCCGTCGGACCTCTTGGCGCGGCACGGCTGCCGTCAGGCGGAGGTCGAGGCCCGCCGGGCGACGCCCGGGCTGGCGGCAGCCTTCGCCGAGCTCCGCGCCGCGGCGCGCGACAGGCTCGCCGCCCTTCGAGCCCGACGCCGATCGCTCGGCGACGCCGGCCCGGCGTTCCTCGTCACGGCGCTCGCCGGGCCGCGATTGACCCTGTCGGACCGTGCCGACGACCCCTTCGCGCCCCTGCCGGACCTGGCGCCCTGGCGGCGTCAGTGGCGGCTCTGGCGCGCCGCCCGCCATGGCGGCGTGCTCTGACGCACGACGGCGGCGACGCAGCCCGGCCGTGCCGTCAGGCCTCGTCCCGCTGCACCGGCAGGTCGGCGCGGGCGCCCCATTCCGACCAGGAGCCGTCGTAGAGCTTGACGTCCTCGACGCCGAGCCGCGCCAAGCCGAAGGCCAGCACCGCCGCCGTGACGCCCGACCCGCAGGTGGTGATCACCGGGCGGTCGAGATGCACGCCGGCCGCCGTGAAGACCGCCTTCAGGTCGCCGTCGCCCTTGAAATGGCCGTCGGCGACGAGGTCCGTCATCGGCACGTTGAGGGCGCCCGGCATGTGGCCGGAGCGCAGCCCCGCCCGCGGCTCGGCCACGAGGCCCTTGAAGCGGGACGACGGCCGCGCGTCGACCACCTGGACGGCGCCGCCGCCCTCGAGCGCGCGTCCGACCTCTTCGGCGTCCGCCACGGCGTCGAGCCTGGGCTGCGCCTCGAAATGGGTGCCGAGCCGGTTCGACTCGCCGGTCTCGACGGGCCGTTCCCCGGCGGTCCAGGCCGGGTAGCCGCCGTCGAGCACCGCCACGTCGTCGGCCCCGAAGAGGCGCAGGATCCACCACAGGCGCGGCGCCGACGCGATGCCCGAGCCGTCGTAGACCACGATGCGCTTGTCGGACGCGATGCCGAGGGCGCCCGCCGCCGCGGCGAAGACGGCGGGCGAGGGCAGGGCGTGGGGCAGGGCGCTGTCCGGGTCGACGACCTTGTCGTGGTCGAAGAACACCGCACCGGGGATGTGTCCGGCGAGGTACTCGGCATGGCCGCTGCGGTTGGCCGAGGGCAGGTGCCAGGAGGCGTCCACCACGACGAGGTCGGGCTTGTCGACCTCCCCGGCCAGCCATTCCGCCGTCACCAGCCTGGCGATCCCATCGCTCATCTCGCGCATCCCGTTCCGTCGTGAGGGGCCGCCCGCTGCGGCCTTTTCATCCCGTGTAGCCTCCCCTAGAACGTCTGAACCAGATTTGAGATCGCCCGAGGCCTGAAATGACCGCCATCGTCGACATCATCGCCCGAGAGATCCTGGACAGCCGCGGCAACCCGACGATCGAGGTCGACGTGCGTCTGGAGAGCGGCGTGACGGGCCGCGCCGCCGTGCCGTCGGGGGCTTCGACGGGCGCCCACGAGGCGTTGGAGCTGCGCGACGGCGACAAGGCGCGCTTCGGTGGCAAGGGCGTCACCAAGGCCATCGGCAACATGAAGCCGATCTTCGAGGCCCTGAAGGCGATCCCGGTCGAGCACCAGGTCGAGCTCGACCGCGCCATGATCGCGCTCGACGGCACGCCCACCAAGGCCAAGCTCGGCGCCAACGCCATCCTGGGCGTGTCGCTGGCCGCGGCCCGCGCGGCGGCGGACGAGGTCGGCCTGCCGCTCTACCGCTATGTCGGGGGCGCCAGCGCCCACCTCCTGCCCGTGCCGATGATGAACATCCTCAACGGCGGTGCCCATGCCGACAACCCGATCGACTTTCAGGAATTCATGATCATGCCGGTCGGCGCCCCGTCCCTGAAGGAGGCGGTGCGCTGGGGCTCCGAAGTGTTCCAGGTGCTGAAGGGCGCGCTGAAGAAGGCCGGCCATAACACCAACGTCGGCGACGAGGGCGGCTTCGCCCCGAACCTGCCCTCCGCCGAGGCGGCGCTCGACTTCTGCCTCGACGCGGTGCGCCAGGCCGGCTTCAAGCCCGGGACCGACATCGTGCTGGCGCTCGACTGCGCCGTGACCGACTGGTTCAAGGACGGCAGCTATCATTACGAGGGCGAGGGCGTGGTGCGCTCCTCCCAGGTCCAGGCCGAGTACCTCGCCAAGCTCGCCGCCGACTACCCCATCGCCTCCATCGAGGACGGCATGGCGGAGGACGACTGGGCGGGCTGGAAGATCCTCACGGACCTCATCGGCGACCGCTGCCAGATCGTCGGCGACGACCTCTTCGTGACCAACACGGAGCGCCTCGCCGACGGCATCCGCCGCGGCGTCGCCAATTCCCTCCTGGTCAAGGTCAACCAGATCGGCACGCTCACCGAGACGCTGGAGGCCGTCGAGATGGCCAAGACCGCCGGCTACACGTCGGTGATGTCGCATCGCTCGGGCGAGACCGAGGATTCCATCATCGCCGACCTCGCGGTCGCCACCAATTGCGGGCAGATCAAGACCGGCTCCCTGGCCCGCTCGGACCGGCTGGCGAAGTACAACCAGCTCATCCGCATCGAGGAGCGGCTGGGCAGCCAGGCCCGCTACGCCGGACGCGGCGCGCTGAAGGCGCTGGCCAAGGCCTGACGCCGGCTCCGGCCGCTCCGGTGTGCCGTTCGGGCGGACGGCCCTCGGCGGCCGGGATCGGGATTCGTCCTTAACGGGGCGTCAACCTCGTCGGGGCAGGGTGCCGGCATGGTCGTCCGCACCCGTCTCCGCGCCATCCTCACGCCGTTGCTCCTCTACGCCGTCTCGGGCGCGATGTCGGCTTACTTCATCCAGACCGCCATCCACGGCGAGCGCGGGCTGAAGACGAAAGAGGACTACAAGGTCCAGATCGCGGCGCTTCGGGCCGATCTCGACAGGCTCAAGGCCGACCGCGCGCAGTGGCAGCATCGGGTCGGCCTGATGCACAGCGACACCGTCGACCGCGACCTCGCCAGCGAGGAGATCCGCCTGAAGCTCGGCTTCGTCGACCCGCACGACCTCGTCATCTTCACGGACGCCAACCGCAAGCATTGACGGCTCGGCCGAAGCCATGCGCAAAAGCGCGAGCAGTATGGCGCCGATCCGGGGCGTCTGCAGTGCAGCATGCCATGGTGCGCTGCACCATGCGCTGAACGCAGATTACCCATGCAAAGCAGCGGGTTGGTGCGCCGTCTTGGCGCTCGCATCCCCCTCGCTTTCCCCCTTTCGCTCCGCTAGCGTGAAGTTCGAAATGTGATCGGCGCCCAGGTGGCGCCGCAGTCGCATCAAGGAGCGCCCATGGCCGTAGCCGCACAGCAGTCCCGCGTCGATGACGAGGCCCATGCCGTCGCCGGGCCTCGGAACGAGTTCGCTGCCTTCTCTCGCCAGGAGGAGGTGGACAGCTACTACGACATGCTGCTGATCCGCCGCTTCGAGGAGAAGGCCGGCCAGATGTACGGCATGGGCCTGATCGGCGGCTTCTGCCACCTCTACATCGGCCAGGAGGCCGTGGTGGTGGGCATGAAGATGGCGACGACGCCGCGGGACAAGGTGATCACCGGCTATCGCGACCACGGCCACATGCTGGCCTGCGGCATGGACCCCAAGGGGGTGATGGCGGAGCTGACGGGGCGGCGGGGCGGCTATTCCAAGGGGAAGGGCGGCTCCATGCACATGTTCTCCAAGGACAAGAACTTCTACGGCGGCCACGGCATCGTCGGCGCCCAGGTGTCGCTCGGCACCGGCCTCGCCTTCGCGAGCCAGTACGACGGCGACGGCTCGGTCGCCACGGCGTATTTCGGCGACGGCGCCGCCAACCAGGGCCAGGTCTACGAGAGCTTCAACATGGCCGAGCTGTGGAAGCTCCCCATCATCTACGTCATCGAGAACAACCGCTACGCCATGGGCACGTCGGTGACCCGCTCCTCGGCCCAGACGGACTTCTCGCGGCGCGGCATCTCGTTCAACATCCCCGGCGAGCAGGTCGACGGCATGGACGTCCGCGCCGTGCGCGACGCCGGCCAGCGGGCCGCCGAGCATTGCCGGGCCGGCCACGGCCCCTTCATCCTCGAGATGCAGACCTACCGCTACCGCGGCCATTCCATGTCGGACCCCGCCAAGTACCGGACCCGCGAGGAAGTGCAGAAGATGCGCGACCAGCAGGACCCCATCGAGCAGGTCCGCACGCGGCTCATGAAGGAGCACGGCCTCACCGAGGACGACCTCAAGGCGGTGGACGCCAAGATCCGCGCCACCGTGGCCGAGGCGGCCGACTTCGCGCAGGCCGACCCGGAGCCCGACCCGTCGGAGCTGTGGACCGACATCACGCTCTGACGCCGCCGGATCCGGAGCGCTTTCGCCCCTGGCGAGGTCGCTCCCTCTCGTGAGGACGCGCGGTGACATCGGCATCGCCGCCGGTGCGACGCGACGACCGACACTGCTCTGGCGTGTGCCATCGTCGATGACGCACGCCAGCTCTGAAACGCGAGCCTGTTCACAGGCTTGAGTCGAAGCTTCGGTTCGACGACAGCCTGACGGGATCGAGGGAAGACACATGGCCACCAACGTATTGATGCCCGCCCTGTCTCCGACTATGGAGCAGGGCAAGCTGTCGAAATGGGTCAAGAAGGTCGGCGATCAGGTCAGGTCCGGCGACGTGCTGGCCGAGATCGAGACCGACAAGGCCACGATGGAGGTCGAGGCGGTCGACGAGGGGACGCTCGGCGCCATCCTGGTCGAGGAGGGCACCGACAACGTCGCCGTCAACACGCCGATCGGCGTCATCGTCGCCGAGGGCGAAGCGGCCGATGCGGCGCCGGCCGTCAAGAAACCGACGGCTGCGGCGGCGCCCGCCGCCGAGGCCGTCCCGGACGGCGCCAAGCCGGGCGCACCCGACCTCGCCACCAAGCCCAAGGCGCCCGGCCAGGACGGTGCCGGCCCGACGGCGGACGCCGCCGACCACGGCCTCGCGGGCGGCACGGCTGCCCCGGCCACCCCCGAGGTTCCGGCCGGCACGGTGATGGTGACCATGACGGTGCGCGAGGCGCTGCGCGACGCCATGGCGGAGGAGATGCGGCGCGACCCCAAGGTCTTCGTCATGGGCGAGGAGGTCGCCGAGTACCAGGGCGCCTACAAGGTCACCCAGGGGCTGCTGCAGGAGTTCGGCGCCAAGCGCGTCATCGACACGCCCATCACCGAGCACGGCTTCGCCGGCATCGGTGTCGGCGCCGCCATGTCGGGCCTGAGGCCCATCGTGGAGTTCATGACGTTCAACTTCGCCATGCAGGCGATCGACCACATCATCAACTCGGCCGCCAAGACGCTGTACATGTCGGGGGGCCAGATGGGGTCGCCGATCGTGTTCCGGGGCCCCAACGGCGCCGCGGCCCGCGTCGGCGCCCAGCACAGCCAGGACTACACGGCCTGGTATTCGAGCGTCCCCGGCCTCAAGGTCGTGGCGCCTTATTCGGCGGCCGACGCCAAGGGCCTGCTGAAGAGCGCCATCCGGGACCCGAACCCCGTCGTGTTCCTCGAGAACGAGATCCTCTACGGCCAGAGCTTCGACGTGCCGGAACTCGACGACTTCACGGTGCCGATCGGGGTTGCCAAGGTGGCGCGGCCCGGCAAGCACGTCACGATCGTCTCCTGGTCGATCGGCATGAGCCTCGCGCTGAAGGCCGCCGACGAACTCGCCAAGGAGGGGATCGAGGCCGAGGTCGTCGACCTCCGCACCATCCGGCCGATGGACATCGGGACCGTGGTGACCTCGGTCAAGAAGACCAACCGCTGCGTCACGGTCGAGGAGGGTTGGGCGCAGTCGGGCGTCGGCGCCGAGATCATGGCGCGGCTGATGGAACTCGCCTTCGACGACCTCGACGCGCCGGTGGTGCGGGTGACCGGCCGGGACGTGCCGATGCCCTACGCGGCCAACCTCGAAAAGCTGGCGCTGCCCCACGTCGCCGACGTGGTCGAGGCCGTGAAGGCCGTCACCTACCGGTGATCTTCCGGCCCGGCGCCCTCCGCCGGGCAGGCGGCGCCTGTCGCCGGACGTTCCGCTCCGCCCGATCCGCCGCAGCACGGCTGCTCCGCATTCCGCCCGAGGCCACCATGCCCACCAACATCCTGATGCCGGCCCTGTCGCCCACGATGGAGAAGGGCAACCTCGCCAAGTGGCTGAAGAAGGAGGGCGACGCCATCAAGTCCGGCGACGTCATCGCCGAGATCGAGACCGACAAGGCCACCATGGAGGTCGAGGCGGTGGACGAGGGCGTGCTGGCCAGGATCGTCGTGCCGGAGGGCACCGCCGACGTGCCGGTCAATCAACTCATCGGCCTGATCGCGGCGGACGGCGAGGACGTGACGGCGGTGGCGGCGGGCGGCGGTTCATCGGCCCCGGCCACCGGCGGCGCGGCACCGGCCCCGCAGGCGGCACCGGCCGGCACGCTGAAGGTGCCCGAGGGCCATCAATACGAGCGGACGCCCGACATGGTGCCGGTCGACGCCAAGGCCGCGCCCGCGCCGGCCATGAACGGCGCCGGGGCTCCGGCGAGCGATTCCGGCCGGGTCTTCGCCTCCCCGCTGGCGCGCCGCATCGCCAAGGAGGGCGGCCTCGACATCGCCGGCCTCAAGGGTTCGGGCCCGCACGGCCGCATCGTCGAGCGCGACGTGCGCGCCGCCATCGCCGCTCCGGCCAAACCGGCCCCGGCCGCGCCGGCCCCCTCGGCTCCGTCGACCGCGAGCACCCCGGCTCCGGCCGCGGCGCCCAGGCCCGCTGGCGCCGGCGACGAGCAGGTCAAGAAGATGTTCCCCGCCGGCTCCTTCACCGAGGTGCCGCATGACGGGATGCGCAAGACCATCGCGCGCCGCCTCACCGAGGCGAAGCAGACGATCCCGCATTTCTACCTCTCGGCCGACTGCGAACTCGACGCTCTCCTGGCGCTGCGCGAGCAGATCAACGCCGCGGCATCCAAGGACAAGGACGGCAAGCCGGCCTTCAAGCTCTCGGTCAACGACTTCATCATCAAGGCGCTGGCACTGGCGCTGAAGCGCGTGCCCGAGGCGAACGTCAGCTGGACCGACGGCGCCATGCTGAAGCACAGCCACGCCGACGTCGGCGTGGCGGTGTCGATCCCCGGCGGCCTCATCACGCCGATCGTGCGCGCCGCCGAGACGAAGACGCTGTCGGTCATCTCGAACGAGGTGAAGGACATGGCGGGCCGCGCGAAGACGCGGAAGCTGAAGCCCACCGAATACGAGGGCGGCACGACGGCGGTGTCGAATCTCGGCATGTTCGGGGTCAAGAACTTCCAGGCCATCGTCAACCCGCCCCATGCCACCATCCTGGCGGTCGGCGCCGGCGAAAAGCGCGTGGTGGTCAAGCACGGCGAGCCGGCCGTCGCCACCGTGATGACGGTGACGCTCTCGACCGACCACCGGGCCGTCGACGGCGCGCTCGGCGCCGAGTTGATGAGCGCCTTCAAGGGGTTCATCGAGCACCCGCTGGGCATGCTGGTCTGAGGGCTCTGCGTCCCGCGGACGGGACGCTCGCCTTCAGACCTGTTCCGCACCCATCAACGCCGTCGAGCGACCTGGAGCGACACGCCATGGCTGATACCTATGACATCATCGTGGTCGGCGCCGGCCCGGGCGGCTACGTCACGGCCATCCGGGCGGCGCAGCTCGGCTTCAAGACCGCCGTGGTGGACCGCGAGCATCTCGGCGGCATCTGCCTCAACTGGGGCTGCATCCCGACGAAGGCATTGCTGCGCTCGGCCGAAATCTACCACAACATGCAGCATGCCGACGCCTATGGGCTCTCGGCGCAGGGCGTGGGCTTCGACCTGTCGAAGGTCGTCGGGCGCTCGCGCGGCGTCTCGGCGCAGCTGTCGGGCGGCGTCGGCTTCCTGCTGAAGAAGAACAAGGTCGACGTCATCTGGGGCGAGGGCCGCATCGCGAAGGTCGGCGAGGTCGTGGTCTCGCCCGCCACCAGGTCGGCGATGGGCGGCCCGCCGATCGCCCCGCCGAAGGGCGCCAAGGCGGCCGGCACCTACAGTGCCAAGCACATCATCGTGGCGACCGGCGCCCGGCCCCGTGCGTTGCCGGGCCTGGAGCCCGACGGCAAGCTGATCTGGACCTACTACGAGGCCATGGTGCCGAAGAGCTTCCCGTCATCGCTTCTCGTCATGGGGTCGGGCGCCATCGGGGTCGAGTTCGCCTATTTCTACCGCGCCATGGGCGCCGAGGTAACGATCGTCGAGGTCCTGCCGCAGATCCTCCCGGTCGAGGACGCCGAGATCGCCGCGTTCGCCCGCAAGCGCTTCGAGAAGATGGGCATCAGGATCATCACAGGCGCCAAGGTGACGGGCGTCGAGAAGGGTGCCGAGTCCGTCACGGCCACGATCGACGACGGGGTGGGCGGCATGTCGACGGTCACGGCCGACCGCATGATCTCGGCGGTCGGGGTCGTCGGCAACACCGAGAACCTCGGGCTGGAGGCGCTGGGGGTCAAGATGGAGCGCAACACTGTGGCGACCGACGGCCACGGCCGCACCAACGTGGCGGGGATCTACGCCATCGGCGACATCGCCGGCCCCCCGATGCTGGCCCACAAGGCCGAGCACGAGGGCGTGATCTGCGTCGAGACCATCAAGGGCCTGCACACCCACGCGCTCGACCGCGGCATGATCCCGGGCTGCACCTATTGCCAGCCGCAGATCGCCTCCGTAGGCCTCACGGAAGCGAAAGCCAAGGAGGCCGGGCACAAGCTCAAGGTCGGCCGCTTCCCCTTCGTGGGCAACGGCAAGGCCATCGCGCTCGGCGAGCCCGAAGGCATGGTGAAGACGATCTTCGACGCTGAGACCGGGCAATTGCTCGGCGCCCACATGGTGGGGGCGGAGGTGACGGAACTGATCCAGGGCTTCGTCGTCGCCATGAACCTCGAGACCACCGAAGAGGACCTGATGAACACGGTCTTCCCCCACCCGACCCTGTCGGAGACCATGCACGAGGCCGTGCTCGACGCCTATGGGCGGGTGGTGCACACGTAGCGAGCCAGCCCTTCTCCCCTCGGGGAGAAGGTGCCCTGCGAGGCAGGGCGGATGAGGGGCAAACCCCGCGCTTCACAGGTTTCGGGTCGATCACCGAGCGCGGCGCCTCACCCCCTCATCCGTCGCCGCTCCGCGTCGACACCTTCTCCCCGGAGGGGCGAAGGGCTCACCCGACGGGTGTCGCCAAATGTTGCGGATCGACGTCGCGGTGGTGCCGACGCATGCGGTCGCTTAGATAGGGTCCGGAGGTTTCCATGCTGGTGCTCGATCTTCTGAACGGCGATCCCCGCGCCAAGGCGGCGCCGGCCGCTCCGCGCCACCCCGAAAAGGCGCATCGCCCCGACCAGCCGGTGCTGAAGAAGCCGGACTGGATCCGCGTCAAGGCGCCGGGCTCGGCCGGCTATGCCGAGACGCAGGGCATCGTGAAGCAGCACGGGCTCGTCACGGTCTGCGAGGAGGCGGGCTGCCCCAACATCGGCGAGTGCTGGACCAAGAAGCACGCCACCTTCATGATCATGGGCGACACCTGCACGCGCGCCTGCGCGTTCTGCAACGTGCGCACCGGCCTCCCCGGCCCCCTCGACGCCGCCGAGCCCGACCACATCGGCGAAGCGGTGGCGAAGCTCGGGCTGCACCACGTCGTGGTGACCTCCGTCGACCGCGACGACCTCGCCGACGGCGGTGCCGCGCATTTCGCGCGCACCATCCTGGCCATCCGGCGCTCGGCCCCGGGCACCACCATCGAGGTGCTGACGCCGGATTTCCTGCGCAAGCCCGGCGCGCTGGAGGTCGTCGTCGGAGCGCGGCCCGACGTGTTCAACCACAATCTCGAGACCGTGCCGTCGCTCTATCTCTCGGTGCGTCCGGGCGCACGCTACTTCCACTCGCTGCGGCTGCTGCAGCGGGTGAAGGACCTCGATCCCTCCATCTTCACCAAGTCCGGCATCATGGTGGGGCTCGGGGAGGAGCGCACCGAGGTGCTGCAGGTGATGGACGACATGCGCTCGGCCGACATCGACTTCCTCACGGTCGGGCAATACCTGCAGCCGACGAAGAAGCACCACCCGGTGAGGAGCTTCGTCACGCCGGACGCCTTCAAGGCCTACGAGACCGTGGCGGTCGCCAAGGGCTTCCTCGTGGTCTCGGCCTCGCCGCTGACCCGCTCGTCGCACCACGCCGGCGACGACTTCAAACGGCTCCAGGCCGCACGGCGCGACCGCGCCGCCTGAGCGGAGCGACTTTCCACGACGGCGGCTTGATCGTAATATCGACAAAAGGCCGGCTCGCCAGGGACGGCGGCCGGGTGGAGGAGCGTCGATGGCGAGGGCCGGCCGATGAGGGCGATCCGGGGGCTGCGATGGTGGATCGTCGCGCTGATCAGCGTCGGCACGATCCTCAACTACCTGGCGCGCAATTCGCTCGGCGTGCTGGCGCCCGAACTGAAGACCGTCCTCGGCATCACGACCGAGCAGTACAGCTACGTGGTCGGCGCCTTCCAGCTCGCCTATACGGCCATGCAGCCCGTGTGCGGCTGGGTCGTCGACCACGTCGGCCTGCGTCTCGGCTTCGCGCTCTTCGCCGTCGCCTGGTCGATCGCCAACATGCTGCACGCGCTGGCGGGCGGGTGGCTCGGCCTCGCGTTCTTCCGCGGCCTGCTGGGCCTGAGCGAGGCCGCCGCGATCCCGGCCGGCATCAAGGCCATCGCCGAGTGGTTCCCGGCGCGTGAGCGCTCGGTGGCGGTCGGATGGTTCAACGCCGGCACCTCGCTCGGCGCCCTCATCGCGCCGCCGGTCGTCATCGCGGTGTCGCTCGCCGCGGACTGGCGCGCCGCCTTCCTGGTGACGGGGGCGCTCGGGCTCGTCTGGGCGGCCGCCTGGTACGGTTTCTACCGCAGCCCGGAGCACCATCCCGCGCTGATGCCGGACGAGCGCGACCTCATCGCGGCCGGGCGCTCCGCCACGGTCCTCCCCCGCTCCGGGGCCCGCGCGATCGTCTCCACCGCGAAGTTCTGGTCGCTCGCGGTGCCCCGCGCCCTGGCGGAGCCGGCGTGGCAGACCTTCAGCTTCTGGATCCCGCTCTACCTCGCGACGGAGCGCGGCATGGATCTCAAGCAGATCGCGTTGTTCGCCTGGCTGCCCTTCCTGGCGGCCGACGTCGGCGGCGTGCTCGGCGGCTATATCTCGCCGGCGCTGATGAGCCGCTTCGGCCTGGCGCTCGTGCCGTCCCGCATCGCGGGCTTCACCCTCGCGGCCGTGCTGATGATCGCGCCCGGCTGCATCGGCCTCGTGGCGAGCCCCTACACCGCCATCGCGCTCTTCTGCATCGGCGGCTTCGCGCATCAGATGCTCTCGGTGCTGATCAACACCATCACGGCCGACGTCTACCCGCCCCAGGAGGTCGGGCTCGCCAACGGCTTCGTGGGGCAGGCGGGGTGGCTCGGCGGCCTCCTGTTCTCCCTCGCGATCGGGCAGCTCGCCGACCGGATCGGCTATGCCCCGCTGTTCGGCTGCCTGTCGGTGTTCGATCTCCTCGGGGCCGCGATCCTCGTCGCCCGCATGGGCGACCTCAGGCCCGTCGCCGCCGAGGTGCCGGCGTGACGCGGCGCCCCACCCTCTCGGATCCGCCGCGCTTCGTCCTGGCCGATCGCGAGCCGGGGCGCCTGCGCTTCACCTCCGACACCGGCGCCGTGGCCCACGTGTTCGTGCTGGAGGAGGACATCCTCCGCCTGCTGCTGCTGCCCGACGGGGTGCTGCACGGCCCCCCGAGCTGGGCGGTCGCGCCCGGCACCGAGGATGTGCCCGACGCCGGCCGCGACCGCTTCGACCTGTCGGGCTTCACCTGCCCCGAGGCCGTCGTCGCGGTCGAGCCCGGCGAGGTCCGCGTCGAGACGCGGCGGATCAGGCTCGTCGTCGCGCTGCACGGCTTCCGCTGCACCTGGTTCCAGCGCCACGGCGACGCCTGGATCGCTATGGCGGCCGACCGGCCGACGCAGGCCTATGACTTCGGTTGGTGGGACGGGCGGGTCCACCACGTCCTGGCGCGTCACCCCGGCGAGCG
This sequence comes from Lichenihabitans sp., assembly GCA_965214345.1. GTDB lineage: Bacteria > Pseudomonadota > Alphaproteobacteria > Rhizobiales > Beijerinckiaceae > Lichenihabitans. The sequence goes on from CBDCBJ010000007.1 coordinate 1,254,180, forward strand.
CTTCTACGGCCTCGGCGAGCGGGCGGGCGCGATGGACCGGGCGGGGCGGCGCTTCCGCCTGCGCAGCCTCGACCCGATGGGCTATGACGCCGAGACGTCGGACCCCCTCTACAAGTCGATCCCCTATCTCCTCGTCGCCGACGGCGAGGGGCGCTGCCACGGGGAGTTCTACGACACCCTGGCCGACGCGATCCTCGACCTCGGCTGCGAGCTCGACAATTACCACGGCCCCTACCGCAGCCTGGTGGCGGAGAGCGGCGACCTCGACCTCTATCTCGTGGCGGGGCCGGACCCCCTGGCCGTGACGCGTCGATTCACGTGGCTGACGGGGCGCCCGGCTCTGATGCCGCGCTGGTCGCTCGGCTACTCGGGCTCGACGATGACCTACACGGACGCGCCCGACGCCCAGGCCCGGATGGCGGAATTCGTGGTGAAGCTCGACGAGCACGACCTCGGCTGCTCCTCGTTCCACCTCTCGTCGGGCTACACGTCGATCGGGCCGAAGCGCTACGTGTTCCACTGGAACCGCGACAAGTTCCCCGACCCTGCCGCCTTCGCGCGCTCCTACGCTGCGGCGGGGATCAGGCTCGTCGCCAACGTCAAGCCGGCGCTTCTGCGCAGTCACCCGCGCTACGACGAGGTCGCGCGGGACGGCCTCTTCGTCGGCGACGGAGACGGCCGGCCCGTCGAGGCCCAGTTCTGGGACGAGGTCGGGAGTTACGTCGACTTCACGCGCCCGGCCGCGGTAGCCTGGTGGCGCGCCGAGGTCACGGCCGCGCTGCTCGACCACGGCATCGCGGCGACCTGGAACGACAACAACGAATACGAGGTGTGGGACGCGTCGGCCCGCTTCGCCATGGGCGGGGAAGCCCGGCCTGCCGCCGAGGCGAGGCCGCTGCAGGCGCTGCTGATGGCGCGCGCCTCGCGCGTCGCCCAAGGGGCCCACGCCCCGACGGTGAGGCCCTATGTCGTCACGCGGTCCGGCCCGGCGGGCCTCCACCGCTACGCGCAGACCTGGTCGGGCGACAACAGGACCGCCTGGAAGACGATCCGTTTCAACGCCAAGATGGGCCTCGGCCTGGCGCTCTCGGGCGTGTCGAACAGCGGCCACGACATAGGCGGCTTCGCCGGGCCGGCGCCCGAGCCGGAGCTGCTGCTGCGCTGGCTGCAGGCCGGCGTGCTGATGCCGCGCTTCAGCATCCACAGCTGGAACGACGACGGCAGCGTCAACGAACCCTGGATGTTCCCCGACGTCATCCCGGCGGTGCGCCGGCTGATGGCGCTGCGCCAGACGCTGACGCCGTTCCTCTACGACCTCCTGCAGCGCTACCACCGGGACTACGAGCCGGTGGTGCGCGCGCCGTGGCTCGACTTCCCCGACGACCTCGGCGCCTGGCACGACGGCGACGAGCACATGCTGGGACCCGATCTCCTGGCCGCCCCGGTGGTCGAGCCGGGGCAGACGATGCGGCGCCTGCGCCCGCCGGCCGGCGCCGAGTGGATCGGGGTCTGGGACGGGGTACGGCACGCGGGCGGCCGGGAGGTCGACATCCCTGCGCCGCTCGACGGTCCGCCGCCGCTGCTGGCGCGGGCCGGCTCGGCCATGCTGGTGGACCTCGCCCGCGGCGGCTTTCGGCCCGAGCCCCACCGGCGAGGGTTGTGGCTGTTCCCCGAGGCCGGCGACGGCGCGTTCACCTGGCGGGGCTACGAGGACGACGGCGACACCTTCGGGGCGCCCGACGTCTGGCGCGCCGACGTCCGATCGACGCCGTAGCGCGTGGCGGTCGCGGTCCGCCGGGAAGGGCCCGGGACCTGGGGCGACGCCCGCATCACGCTTCTGCTCCCGATCGGCGACGCCCGGGAGCTCGTCGTCTCGGGCGGCGCGGCGGTGCCCGCCATCGAACCGGACGGGCGTCGGGGCGTGACGCTGACGCTGGAGTGAGCGACGGCCGGCCCGCCCGACGCTCGCCGACGTCCGACGGCGGTCGAACGATCTTCAGGTCGATCGTCCGTATCCGCTCATCCCTCGCGAAGGCGGGGATCCAGCGCAGGGAGGTGGCGGAAGAAAGACCGAATGGAGATCGGTTCCGCTCGCCGCTGCAGCGGTCGGATGGGGTCGGCCTCCGGCCGGACGTCTTGCGCCGGGTTCCCGCCTCCGCGGGATCGAGTGGATGAGTGGGACGGCGAAATGATCGTTGGGCGATCCCATCAATCCGCCGCCTCGGCGCCGCGGCGCGATCTGGACCGGCCCAGGAATCCGTCGATCCCATCCACGGCGTCGCGCTCCATCATGTTGCACGCCATGGCGTCGCCGGCATGGAGGTAGGCCTCGGCCAGTCCCATCGCGCCCTGTTCGTAGATGAGCCGCTTGCCGAGGCGCACGGCGGCGGGGCTCTTCGCCGCGATCACGCCGGCGTAGTCGGCCGCCGCGCGTGCGAGGTCGGCGTCGGGCACCACGCGGTTGATCAGCCCGATCCGCAGCGCCTCGTCGGCGTCGACGAAGCGGCCCGTCATCAGCATGTCGAAGGCGGCCTTGGGCGGCACGTTGCGGGTCAACGCCACGGCCGGTGTCGAGCAGAAGAGGCCCACGTCGATGCCCGAGACGGCGAAGCGGGCCGAGGCCGCCGCGACGGCGAGGTCGCAGGTGGCGACGAGCTGGCACCCGGCCGCCGTGGCGATTCCCTGGACGGCGGCGATGACCGGCACCGGCAGGGCGCGGATCGCCTGCATGACCCGTCCGCAGCGCGCGAAGAGGTCGCGGTAATGGGCCTCGTCCGGCCGCGCCCGCATCTCCTTGAGGTCGTGGCCGGCCGAGAAGGCCCGGCCCGCCGCGGCGAGCACCACGCAACGCAGGCCGTCGTCCTGCGCCAGGGCGTCGAACTCCTCCTGGAGTGCCGCGAGAAGCGCCTCCGACAAGGCGTTGAATCGGCTCGGCCTGTTCAGCGTCAGCGTCACGACGCCGTCGCGCTCGCCGCGCAGCAGCACGGCCTCCGTCTCGGGTGCGTGGGTCACGGTGAGTCTCCTCCGTCCAGGCCGCGCAGCAGCCGCTTCTGGATCTTGCCGGTCGAGGTCCGGGGCAGGGTGGTGAACACGACGCGCTTCGGCACCTTGAACCCCGCGAGCCGCGACCGGCAGAAGGCCACGATGTCGTCGGCGCTCGGCGGCACGACGGCGGCGCCGAGTTCGACATAGGCGGCCGGCACCTCGCCCCAGCGCTCGTCGGGAATCCCCACCACGGCGACGGCCGCCACGGCCGGGTGATGGTGGATGGCGTCCTCGATCTCGATCGAGGAGATGTTCTCGCCGCCCGAGATGATGATGTCCTTCAACCGGTCGCGGATCTGGATGTGCCCGTCCGGATGGCGCACGGCGAGGTCGCCCGAGTGGAACCAGCCGCCCGCGAAGGCGGCCTCGGTGGCGGCGGGGTCGGCATGGTAGCCCTTCATCACGAGATTGCCGCGGAACAGCACCTCGCCCATCGTGGCGCCGTCGTCCGGCACCGGCGCGCAGGTCGCGGGGTCGCCCACGATCACCGCTTCGCAGAGCGTGTAGGCGATGCCCTGTCGGGCGCGCCGCGCGGCGCGGTCTTCCGGCGGGAGCCCGTCCCAGCCCTCGCGCCAGTCGCAGGTGACGGCCGGGCCGTAGGTCTCGGTCAGGCCGTAGGTGTGGGTCACGTCGAAGCCGAGATGCTCCATGGCGGCCAGCACGGCGGCGGGCGGCGGCGCGCCGGCCGTCATCACCTTGACGCGCCGGGGCAGCGGCGCCGCCGCGGCGTCCGCCACCATCTTGAGCACGATCGGGGCGCCGCAGAAATGGTCGACGCCGTCGCGCGCGATGGCGTCGAGCACCGCCGGGCCGCTCACCCGGCGCAGGCACACGTTGGTGCCGGCCTTGGCCGCCACCGTCCAGGGAAAGCACCAGCCGTTGCAGTGGAACATCGGCAGCGTCCAGAGATAGACGGGCGCCCGCCCCAGGTCCCACTCGATCACGTTGCCGACCGCCGTGAGATAGGCACCGCGGTGATGGTAGACGACGCCCTTCGGCCGGCCGGTGGTCCCCGACGTGTAGTTGAGCGCGATGGCATCCCACTCGTCCGCCGGGCCGGAGCCGGCGAACCCGGGGTCGCCGGAGGCCAGCAGGGCCTCGTAGTTCGACGCGCCGAGGCAATCGCCGGGCGCCGCCGGATCGCGGATGTCGACCACGTGCGGCGGCGACGCCATCCCGGCCAGGGCGGCGCGGACCGTGGGGGCGAACTCGGTGTCGGCGACGAGGACCTTGGCGCCGCCGTGCTCGAGGATGTAGCGCACCGTGTCGGCGTCGAGGCGGATGTTGATGGCGTTGAGCACGCCGCCGGCCAGCGGCACGCCGAAATGCGCCTCGAACAGCTCCGGGGTGTTCGCCGCCATCACCGCCACCGTGTCGCCGGGCTCGACACCGAGCCGCTGCAGCGCCGAGGCGAGTCGCAGGCAGCGGTCGCGCACCTCGGCCCAGTTCCGCCGCAGCGCTCCGTAGACCGTGGCGGTGCGGTCCGGGTGCGCCAGGGCGGCGCGGTGGAGGAACGACACGGGCGAGAGCGCCACGTGGTTGGCGGCCCGCCGCGCGAGGAAGTCCGGCGTCTCGTCGCGCTCCATGGCGGTTCTCCCGATGTCCCGTCTCGACGCGGGCGCCCCATTCAACGGATCTTCGCCGCGGAAGTCGAGGGCCGCCCGGCGGCCGCGTGCGGGGGTTCACGGAATGGGCTCGTCAATGATGAGGCGCGGGCGATCCTGCGCCCGTCGACCGCGCCCGCGAGCACGATCCCGGCGCTGGCGCGACGGTTTCCGGCGAGGACGGGCGGAAAGAGCGTGACGAGCGGGCCGAGGCGCCGGTCTTGCGCACGGCGTGGATCGGTCCAGAATGGACTCGTCGAAGGCGGGGCAGCACGATTTCTGACACGGTGACACTCTCGGCCGATCTCGTGATCACGATCCCGAGATCGGTGGTCGAAGCCCAGAAGTGGCGACCCGGTCAGGAGCTGACCTTCATCCGGCAAGGCGGAAGCGTGATGATCGTGGCAGTGCCCCGTCGTGATGAGCTCTACGGCATCGCCCGCGGCGCGGACCCGAGCGGCTATCGCGATCGCGACGACCCATACCGATGAAGGCATGGGTTCTTCCGAAACGGGGTGAGCGAGTGTGACGATCATAAGGTCAAAAGAGATCGTGCGATCAGGTTGAGATCGCCGAGTGAGGAACGATCATGCCGAATACAGTCACTCTTTCATCCGATTTGCGGATCACGATCCCGCAATCAGTGGCCGATGCCGCAAAGTGGTCACCCGACCAGCAGTTTGCGCTGATACCGCGGCACGATAGCGTCGTAATCGTACCCGTGCCTACCCTCGATGAACTTCATGGTATCGCCGAGGGCGCAGACACGTCGGGATACCGCGACCGCGACGACCGTTACTGATGAGGGTTGTCGACACCTCGGCCTGGGTCGAATGGCTGAGTCGATCGCCGGTCGGTATGAGCGTGCGGCCGAAGTTTCCCGATCCCGACGATTGGATCGTGCCCACGATCGTCCAACTCGAACTCGTCAAGTGGATGGCGCGCGCGACGACCGCCGAAACGGCGGAACGAGTGCTGGCCTTCACGACGACGTGCCGCGTCGTTCCGCTCGACATGCGGCTCGCTGTTGCTGCGGCGGAAGCCAGCGCCCGCCACAAGCTCGCGACCGCCGACGCTGTGATCTACGCGACGGCGGTATCGGAGAGCGCCGATCTGCTGACCTGTGACGCTCACTTCCAAAATTTTCCGGGGGTCGTCTTCATCCCCAAGCGCCCGCCCGCGCCCTGACGTCACTCCCCCGCCGCGGCGGCCCGCATCTCGGCGCTCGGCAGGCGGGCGACGCGGCCGATGAGGTCGCGGTCGTTGAGGACGGCGGTGCGCTCCTTGCGGTTGAGCCAGGATTCCGCCTCCTCCACGGTTTCGGCGTCGGCGAGCTTGGCGCGGGCCATCACGGCGTCGTGGTCGATGGTGCCGCGTTGGCGGGGAGCCGCGGCCGGCAGGTAGGCCTCGTGCAGCACGCGGAGCTCGCGGCTGGCGTGGAGCGCCGAGATGCCGTCCGTGAGGTCGTAGCCCGCCTGGGCGAGTTCGCGCGCCAGCACGTTGGCCCGCACGGCGATCTCGGGTGGGTTCGTCTCCTCGGGGGTGCGCAGGAGGCCCATGCGCTTGAGGAACAGGCCGATCGACCGCTGGCCGCTGGCCCAGGACAGGGGGATCGCCAGGATCAGCCCGGCGATCGTCGGCGACATCCAGGCGACCAGCGAGGGCGAGATGAGGAGGCCCGCCACCAGCGTGACGAAGCCGAGGATCATGTGCGACCGGTGCCGCCGCACGATGTCCCCCATCGGGATCGAGCCGTCGTCGCGCCGCTGCGGATTCCAGCCCGTGTCTCGGCCGAGCAGGATCTGCATCACCGACCCCGATTGGATCAGCATCATGATGGGCGCCAGCAGCGACGACATGACGATCTCGACGAGCGTCGACAGGACGAGCCCGACCGCTCCGCCGCTGCCCCGCCGCGTGTCGCGCTGCCCGAGGGCGATCAGCAGCCCGAAGAGCTTCGGGGCCAGCAGGACCGCCATGGTGATGCCGAACAGGTCGAGCGCGCGCTGCGCGTCGAAGCGCGGCCAGGCCGGGAAGAGCGAGAAGTCTTGGGTGAAGTACTCGGGGCGGATGTAGGTCGATTGCAGCACCAGCACGATGCCGACGAGGAGCTGAGCCATCCACAGCGGCGAGGCCACGTAGCCCATGATGCCGGTGGCGAAGTGCTGGCGGGAGGCGAGGTGGAACCCCTTCGCCCACATGACGCGGCCGTGTTGGAGGTTGCCCTGGCACCAGCGCCGATCGCGCGCCGCGAGGTCGATGAGCGACGGCGGGCTCTCCTCGAAGGAACCGCCGAGCACCGGCAGCATGTACACCGCCCAGCCGGCCCGGCGGATCAGCGCCGCCTCGACGAAGTCGTGGCTGAGGATGTGGCCGCCGAGCGGCGGCTTCCCCGTCAGGTGCGGCAGCCCGCAATGGTCGGCGAAGGCCCGGGTGCGAATGATGGCGTTGTGGCCCCAGTAATTGCCGTCGCGCCCCATCCAGACCGACAGGCCGGCGGCGATCACGGGGCCGTGGATGCGGGCGGCGAACTGCTGGAGGCGGGCGAAGAGCGTGTTGCGGTTGATGATCAGCGGCAGCGTCTGGATGATGCCGGCATCGGGGTCGGCCTCCATGGCGGCGGCGAGGTTCACGATGCTGTGGGCCGTCATGAGGCTGTCGGCGTCGAGCACCACCATCTGCGGGTAGGTGCCGCCCCAGCGGGTGACGAAATCGGCGATGTTGCCGGCCTTGCGGTTCGTGTTCTTCGGTCGGTGCCGGTAGAACACCTCCGCCCTGCCGCGCAGCCGGTCCCGCAGGGCGACGAGCGCCCGCTCCTCCGCCACCCAGACGTCGGGGTCGGTCGTGTCGGAGAGGAAGAAATAGTCGAAATGCGCGCCGAGGCCCGTCGCGGCGATGTCCTCGCACATGGCCTGCAGGGCGCCGAAGATCCGGCTCGGCGCCTCGTTGTAGATCGGCATCACCACGGCGGTCTTGCCCCGCAGCGCCGCCGGCATCGGCGGCAGCTTCGGGGCGAAGGCCATGAGCCAGACGAAGCCCACGACCGCCGACGCGAAGGAGAGGGCGATCCACGAGAAGTTGGCGACGAACAGCGCGACCAGGATCCACTTCAGCAGCGTCACCTCGCCGACGTCGACGACGCGATACATCTCCTCGAAGCCGAAGCCGAGCAGGGCCGCGCCGCCGCCGAAGACGACGATGCGGGCGAGCCACGGCACCGAGCGATGGGCCGCCGACGTCCAGCCGCGCCGGCTGCCGCGGTCGAACCGCCGCAGCGACTGCGTCGGCATCTCGATCGGGCTCTCCTGCGGCATGGCGGGCACGGCGAGGATCGACTCGAGGTCGATCACCGGCCGGTCCGACGCCGGGGCCGGCGCCTGGCGGTCGCGGACCCTGTCCATCAAGCCGTCCACCGGTAGAGCCACGTCTCGCTCACGGACTTGCCGCCGAGCTGCAGCACGAGCCGGAGCTCGGACAGCGACTCACCGCCGAAGTCCACGTCGAACAGCACGCGGCAGGTCTTGCGCTCTCGCGTCAGGTAGGTCTTGAGCATCGCGACCGCGCCCACCGAGGCGGTCAGCACGGGCTTGAGGTCGACGACCCGGGCCGGGTCGGCGAAGAGGTCCCCGGTGAACTCCACCACGACGCGCCGCCGCTTGGTGGTGCCGGCGCGCCCGATCCGCGTGTCGGTCACGACCGCGAGGGGCGGACGGTCGGGCGGGGTCCAGCACCAGAGCTGGCGATACGAGAACGAGGCCTCGGCCGCCGGGTCGAGCACCGCCTTCGGCCGCCAGAAGCACAGGATGTTGTCGTTGTTCTCGGTGTCGGTCGGGATCTCGACGAGTTCGACGCTGCCCTCGCCCCAGTCGTTGATGGGTTCGATCCACAGCGAGGGGCGCAGTTCCCAATGCTGCTCGTCGTCCTGCAGCATGTCGAAGTCGCGCTGGCGCTGCAGCAGGCCGAAGCCTTTGGGGTTGGCGTCGACGAAGACCGAGACCTGCAGCGTCGTCGGATTCGACACCGGCCGCCACAGCCACTCGCCGTTGCCGTTGAGGATCTGCAGGCCCGAGACGTCGTAGGCGCCGAGCCGCACGTCGTCGGCGCCGTGGCGGCTCGTCGGGCCGAAGAGGAACATCGCCGTCATGCCGCCGAGGCCGTAGAAGTCGGCCGGGCTGCGCGAGAACAGCGTGCATTCGGTGTCGATGATGGTGATCTCGCCCGGCCGCAGGGTGAAACGGTAGGCGCCCGTCATGCTCTCCGAATCGACGAGCGCGCTGATCACCATCACGTCGCTGGCGAGGCTCGGCTTGTCGATCCACACCTCGCGAATGGCGGGGAATTCCTCGCCGCGCGGGTCGGCGGTGCGGATCATCAGCGCCCGCGCCGAGAGCCCGAAGTTCTGGCCGTTGGCGAGCGCGCGAAAGAAGCTCGCGCCCTGGAATATGGCCGAATCGGCCAGTCCCTTGCCGCTCCTCGCGTGCAGCACCCGGAAACCCGAGAAGCCGATGTCGCCGATGTCGGCCGGCGGCTGCGCCTTGCCGAAGTCGAACTGGCCCGCCGCATAGGTGAGCCGGCGCGGCACCCCGGTCTCCACCACGTTGATCGCCATCGGAGCCGTGAACAGGAACCCGCGATGCAGGGGCTCGATGGCGAAGCCGACGTTGTCGTCCGCCCACACGGCCGTCCCGGCCCTCGGCTTGATGGCGACATACTGGTCGTAGGTGAGGTTCGAGAACGCGTTCGGCAGCGCGCCCGATGCGGACTCATGCGGCTTCTTGGCCATCGCCCGCGCGCGCTCGACGACGGCCGCGAAGTCGAAGGCGGGGACCGGGGGCGTCGAGCCCTGCGGTGCCGCCGCCGGAGAGGCGGTCAAGGTCGGGGTCGTATCGGCTGCGGCGGCCGGCGTCAGACCCGCGCCGAGCCCGGAAGCGGCCCATTTCAAGAGATCCCGGCGAACGAGCATCGGCCATCTGAGACGAGAACACGGGAAGGCGGACGCGGCCGATCCTGGGCGCTGCCGACCGCTGCCCAACCTATAGCCCATATCCATTTGGCCGCGAGGTCAATTTTCGCGAGTCCCACCCCATCGCGCTTCGCCGTAATCTCCTGCTAAGTCTGCCGAACGCAAGGTCGGCGGATGCGGGAGGGTGGCATGGGCGGAGCGAGACGGTGCCTCGCATTGGTCCTCGCGGCGGGCGAGGGGACGCGGATGCGGTCCGACACCCCCAAGGTGCTCCACCACATCGCGGGCCGCAGCATGCTGTCCCACGTGCTCGCCGCCGTGGCGGCCGCGGAGGCCGCGGGCGTCGTGGTGGTGGTGGGGCCGGGCCGGCAGGACGTCGCCGCCGAGGCGGCCTCGGCCTTCCCGGGCGCCGAGATCGCCGTCCAGGCGGAGCGGCTCGGCACCGCCCATGCGGTGCTGGCGGCCCGGGACGCCATCGCGCGGGGCTACGACGACGTGCTCGTGCTGTTCGCCGACGTGCCGCTCATCGCGCCCGCGACGCTCGTCGCCATGCGGGCGGGGCTGGCCGAGGGCGCGGGCCTCGTGGCGCTCGGCTTCGAGGCCGCCGATCCGACCGGCTACGGCCGCCTCCTCACGCGGGACGGCGACCTCGTCGCCATCCGCGAGCACAAGGACGCGACCGCGCCCGAGCGCGCCGTGACGCTGTGCTTCGCGGGGCCGATGGCGCTCGACGGCCGGACCGCCCTCGACATCCTCGGGCGCATCGGCTGCGACAATGTCCAGAAGGAATTCTATCTCACCGCGGCCGTCGAGCTGACCCGTGCCGCGGGTGGGCGCTGCCTGGCGCTCCGCTGTCCCGAGCGGGACGCCATGGGGGTGAACGACCGGATCCAGCTCGCCGCCGCCGAGGCCGCCATCCAGGCCCGGCTGCGCGCCGACGCGATGCGCGGCGGCGCCACGCTGCAGGCGCCCGAGACGGTGTTCCTCAGCCACGACACCGCCTTGGGCCGGGACGTGACGGTGGAACCCCACGTGGTCTTCGGCCCGGGCGTGCGGGTCGAGGATGGCGCCGTCATCCACGCCTTCTCGCATCTCGAGGGCGCGAAGGTCGGCCCGAAGGCCCATGTCGGGCCCTATGCGCGGCTGAGGCCCGGCGCGGCGCTCGGGCGCGACGCCAAGGTGGGCAATTTCGTCGAGGTGAAGAGCGCCGATATCGGCGAGGGCGCCAAGGTCAGCCACCTCAGCTACATCGGCGACGCCAGCATCGGTGCCGGCGCCAACATCGGGGCCGGCACCATCACGTGCAATTACGACGGCTACGGCAAGTTCCGCACCACCATCGGCGACGGCGCCTTCATCGGCTCCAACACGGCGCTGGTGGCGCCGGTGAGCGTGGGGCGGAACGCCTATGTGGCGTCGGGCTCGACCGTGACCGAGGACGTGCCGGAGGATGCGCTCGCCATCGGCCGCGCCCGGCAGACCACCAAGGTCGGCCGCGCCGCCACGCTGCGGGCCGCGCGAAAGGCCGCCAAGGAGGCGCGCGAAGGCTGAACCGTCCGCTCTCTTCGGGACCGATCGATTCATCACGCACACCACCGCACTTTGCAGGACAAGGCGATGTTGCGCTAATTTCCGACCGATCGGCGGAGCGGGAGCATCGGCATGTGCGGCATCGTGGGCATCCTGGGCGCCGGGCCCGTGGCGGATCAGATCGTCGAGGCGCTGAAGCGGCTCGAATATCGCGGCTATGATTCCGCCGGCATCGCCACGCTCGAGGACGGCGAACTCGTGCGGCGCCGCGCCCCCGGCAAGCTCAAGAACCTCGAACTGCGCCTGGCGAACGGGCCCCTGCGTGGGAGGGTCGGCATCGGCCACACCCGCTGGGCGACCCACGGCAAGCCCAACGAGACCAACGCCCACCCGCATGCCAGCGAACGCGTCGCCATCGTGCACAACGGCATCATCGAGAACTTCCGCGAGCTGCGGGCCGAACTGACCGCGAAGGGCCACATCTTCGCGACCGAGACGGATTCCGAGGTCGTGGCCCATCTCGTCACGGCGGAGCTCGAGCTGGGTCGATCGCCGCAGCAGGCCGTGGCGGCGGCGCTGCCCCGCCTGCACGGCGCCTTCGCGCTGGCTTTCCTCTTCGCCGGCGAGGCCGACCTCCTGATCGGCGCCCGCCGTGGCGCCCCGTTGGCGGTGGGCTACGGCGACGGCGAGATGTATCTCGGGTCGGACGCGCTGGCCCTCGCCCCCTTCACCGACGAGGTGTCCTACCTCGACGACGGCGACTGGGTGGTGCTGACCCGCCGCTCCGCCGAGTTCCACGACGAGGCCGACCGGCGCGTGGCCCGTCCGAAGCAGAAGAGCCTCGCCTCGGCCTATCTGATCGACAAGGGCAACTACCGCCATTTCATGGCGAAGGAGATCCACGAGCAGCCCGAGGTCGTCGGCCGCACGCTCGCGCATTACACCGATCTTTCGGCCGGCCGCATCGCCCTGCCGTTCGACCTTCCCTTCGATCCCGCCGCGATCGACCGCATCACGATCGTGGCCTGCGGCACCGCCTACATCGCTGGGCTGACGGCGAAATACTGGTTCGAGCGCATCGCCCGCGTGTCGGTCGACATCGACGTCGCCTCCGAGTTCCGCTACCGCGAGCCGCCGATGAGCCGGGGCGGCGTGACGATCGTGATCTCGCAGTCCGGCGAGACGGCCGACACGCTGGCGTCGCTGCGCTACGCCAAGGCGCAGGGGCAGACGATCGTCGGCGTCGTCAACGTCGCCACCTCCACCATGGCGCGAGAATCCGACGTCAAGGCCCTGACATTGGCCGGTCCCGAGATCGGGGTCGCCTCCACCAAGGCCTTCACCTGCCAGCTCGCCGTCCTGGCCTGCCTCACCCTCGCCTTCGCGCGGGCGCGGGGCACGCTGTCGGCCGAGGCGGAGAGCCGCTACGTCGGCGAGTTCCTGGCGCTGCCGGGCCTGATGGCCGAGGCGCTGAAGCACGAGAAAGAGATCGAGGGCGTGGCGCACGACATCGCCCGCGCCCGCGACGTGCTCTACCTCGGCCGCGGCACCGCCTTTCCCTTGGCGCTCGAAGGAGCGCTGAAACTCAAGGAACTCAGCTACATCCACGCGGAAGGTTACGCCGCGGGTGAACTCAAGCACGGCCCCATCGCGCTGGTCGACGAGGACCTGCCGGTCATCGTGATCGCGCCGCCGGACGGCGTCTTCGAAAAGACGGTGTCCAACATGCAGGAGGTGGCGGCGCGGGGCGGCCGGATCGTGCTGATCGGCGGCGCTGGCGGCGCGGACGCGGCGGCCCTGAAGCTTCAGGCCGCGATCGTCATGCCCGAGATGGCGCCGACCTTCGCGTCGATCGTTTATGCGATCCCGGTCCAGCTGCTCGCCTATCACACCGCCGTCTTCATGGGGAAGGACGCCGACCAGCCCCGCAACCTCGCCAAATCCGTCACGGTGGAATAGCACCGGCGGTAGAACTCTCGACTGCTGGAAAGCGCGAATGCGCGCCGCCGCTCATGCGGCGCAACCCGATATCGACGAGTCAGCGTCGATGTCGGTTGGTATAGGGCATGCCGTGCCCCGAACGAAAAAGCGCGGTGGCCGGAGGCTCACCGCGCTTCGAACGTCCACGGACCGCGCCGCGACGGAACGCGGCCGGTCAGGCCGCGACCGCTGGGGTCACTTGCCCTTCTTGGTGCCGTAGAGCGAGCGGGACTGCTTGCGATCCTTGACCGCCTGGGTGTCGAGCACGCCGCGGACGATGGAGTAGCGCACACCCGGCAGATCGTTCGGGCCGCCGCCGCGGATCAGGACGACGGAATGTTCCTGGAGGTTGTGGCCCTCGCCCGGGATGTAGGCGATCACTTCGTTCTTGTTGGTCAGGCGGAGCTTCGCGACCTTGCGGAGAGCCGAGTTGGGCTTGCGCGGAGTGGTGGTGTAGACGCGCGTGCAGACGCCGCGAGCCTGCGGGCTACCCTCGAGACCCTTGGTGCGAACCTTGACGGGCGGCTTTCTCCGGGGCTTCCTGATCAGCTGATTGACTGTTGGCATTTCGAACTTCACCTCTCTGACGAGGCCGTTAAGCGAGGTCGGGCTGCAAGTCAAGGCTGAGCTCGGCCCCAGAAGTCCGGCATGGCCGGGGCGAGGCAGCCGCCGATCCGCACCGGCGCCACCGCGACGGCGAGCCCCGTCCGGTCATCGGTCTCGACCGCCACGCCGCACAGCGTCGCCGGCCCGTCGGCGGGCTCGTAGCGGCTGCCCGGCGTGCGCTGGAGGAAGCGGCGGATCGGCTCCTCCTTGTCGACCCCGATGACGCTGTCGTAGTCGCCCGTCATCCCGGCGTCCGACATGTAGGCGGTCCCGCCCGGCAGCACGCGATGGTCGGCCGTGGGGATGTGGGTGTGGGTGCCGACCACGAGGCTGGCGCGGCCGTCGAGCACGTGACCGATGGCGTTCTTCTCGCTCGTCGCCTCGGCGTGGACGTCGACCACCACGGCGTCGCAGGCGACGCCCAGCGGGCACGCGTCGATCTCGCGCTCGAGCCCGGCGAAGGGATCGTCGAGCGCGTCCATGAAGATGCGCCCCATCACGTTGACCACGAGGGCACGGCGGCCGTCATGCAGGTCGACCAGGGCGGCGCCGCGGCCCGGCGTGCCGCGGGGATAGTTCAGCGGCCGCACGAGACGCGGCTGGCGGGCGATGAACACCAGGGCCTCGCGCTGGTCGAAGGCGTGGTTGCCGAGCGTCACGGCGTCGGCCCCGGCCGCCAGGATGTCGTTGCAGATGGTCTCGGTGATGCCCGTCCCGCCGGCGGCGTTCTCCCCGTTCACCACGACGAGGTCGAGCGACCAGCGGGAGCGGAGGCTCGGCAGCTCGGCCGCGACCGCGGCGCGGCCGGTGCGGCCCATCACGTCGCCGACGAAGAGGATGCGCATCAGGGGAGTCCGAATGTGATGAGGCCGGCCTCGGTCAGGAGGGCGTCGAGGGGCTGGTCGTGCGGTTCGGCGGGCACACACTCGACCTCCTGGACCGCGAAGGCCACGCCGACGGCATGGACCGGCCCCGCCGTCCGCAGCCGATCGAGCGCGCCATCGTAATAGCCCGCCCCGTAGCCGAGGCGGAAGCCCCGGGCGTCGAAGGCGGCGAGCGGCACGAAGAGGATCTCGGGGTCGACCACCCGGGCGTCGCCGGCCGGTTCCGCCGTGCCGAAACGGCCGGGGACGAGCGGATCTCCGACCTGCCAGAGGCGAAAGCACAGGGGCTCCCCACGCGGTGGCGTGGCGGGCAGACATATGGCGAAGCCGGCCGCAGCGAGGGCCGTGAGGAGCGGGACCGTGTCGGGTTCGCCCCGGATGGGGAGGAAGGCCGATACGACCGGCGAGGCGGCGCCCCTGCGCCACACCGCCTCAAGGCCGGATCGCGCGAGGGACGAGGCGAAGGATCGGCGCATCACGGAGGAGACCGACTCCCGGCGAGCCAGGGCGCCGGCCCGGATGGCGTCCTTCATCGAACGGACCGTCATCGGTGCCCCGCCCGGACGCGATCACCAAGCAGCGTGACCGGCGGGAAGTGCGGGGCCGCGATGGCCGTGGGATATCGATCCCGGGAACCTACAACGTAGGTGGGCGCCGTGTGCTCAAGACCACGGTCGAGAACAGGGACAGCTCCCGTTGGAATCGATAAGGCCCCGGGAATACTGTCCTCACGCACCCCGCAGCTCCGCATCACCAAGGTAGGCAAAGTCATCGGGGAAATCCAGCCCTGCGCGGCGGAAAGGCGCCGCCGGTGCGTTCCGCGGGGGCCGACCCGTCGCTTCCGTATCGAATTCCCGCTCCACGACGCCCGAAGCGTAAGTTTCCGCTTCTGCTGACGCCGAAATCGGCGAAATTGGGGGCAGAGACGAAACTCCGACCGCCGGACCTCCGCCATGCTGCAATCCGTCTACCGACCCTGCGTGGGCATCGCCCTGTTCAACCCGGAGGGCCTCGTGTTCATCGGCCGCCGCCGCTCCAAGCGCGTCGTCGACCCCGCCTCCCAGGGCTACGAGTGGCAGATGCCGCAGGGCGGCATCGATTCTGGCGAAGTGCCCCGGGCCGCTGCCTTGCGCGAGCTGCGCGAGGAGACGGGTGTGTCCACGGTGTCGTTCCTGGCGGAGGTGCCGCAGTGGCTCACCTACGACCTGCCGACCGACCTGACGCGCCGCAACTGGAAGGGGCGCTACCGGGGCCAGAAGCAGAAGTGGTTCGCTTTCCGGTTCGAGGGCGACGAGCGTGAGATCAACATCGATCAGCCGGAGCACGGCCTCAAACCCGAGTTCGATGCGTGGCGCTGGGAGAAGATCGAGCGGCTGCCCGCGCTCATCATCCCGTTCAAGCGCCAGGTCTACGAGAGCGTGGTCGAGAGCTTCGGACCGCTCGGCGCGCGGGAGGATCAGCGGACATGAGGGCGGTTCGGAGGGAATCGGAGACGACATCCACCGCGGCGGCGATCGAATGGGTCGCCCTCGCCCGCTGGCGCTCCCTGTGCGGGTTCGTCCTGGGCGTCGCCCTGCTGGTCGCCAGCCCCGCGGCCGCGCAGGACCGCGGCACGCTCGAACCGCGGCCCCTGCCGCCCCTCGCCGATCCGACTGCCCCGGCCACGCCGGCCAAGCAGGCCTTCGGCCGGGCGCTGGAGCCGGCCGACCTCCAGGCGCGGTCCATCGGCTTCTACGCCAAGGGCTGCCTCGCGGGCGCCGAGGCGCTGCCGATCAACGGCGAGGCCTGGCAGGTCATGCGCCTCTCCCGCAACCGCAACTGGGGCAACCCGAAGCTGATCGCCTTCCTGGAGCGGTTCTCCAAGGAGGTGCCGTCGATCAACGGCTGGCCGGGGCTCTTGGTCGGCGACATCTCGCAGCCGCGCGGCGGCCCGATGCTGAGCGGCCACTCGTCCCACCAGATCGGGCTCGACGCGGACGTCTGGCTCTCGCCCATGCCGCATCGCGACCTGTCACGCCAGGAGCGGGAGTTCATGTCGGCCACCAACGTGGTGCGGCCCGACGGGCTCGACGTCGACCCCGACAAGTGGACGCCCCAGCATCTCGCCCTGATCAAGGCGGCGGCCGAGCAGCCGGAGGTCGAACGGATCTTCGTCAACCCGGCGATCAAGAAGGCCATCTGCCGCGAGGCCGGAGGCGACCGCGGCTGGCTCGCCAAGGTGCGGCCGATGTGGGGCCACAATTACCACTTCCACGTCCGCATCTCATGCCCGGAGGGCGACGCGAGCTGCACCCCGCAGGCGCCCGTGGCCGAGACGGAGGGATGCGACGCCTCGCTGGCCTGGTGGTTCAAGCCCGAGGTGCTGCACCCGCGGCTGGACCCCGACGCGAAGCCCAAGGCTCCCATCACCATGGCCCAGATGCCCGCGGCCTGCCGGCAGGTGCTGGTGGCGCAGTAGAGCGAGGTCGCTGTGACGCCGGCCCCTCGTGGGTCGACGCTCGATCACGACGCGTCCGGGAGGGCCAGCCTCTGAATTCGGCTTCGGCCGCCGCTCACTCCGCCGCGATGGCGGCGTAGCGCGACGCGGTCGGCAAATCGAGCGCCCGCCACACGTCGCGCAGGGCCCGCGTCAGCTCGGCGATGGCGGCGCTGTCGTGGAACGGCGTCGGCGTGATGCGCAGGCGTTCCGTGCCCCGCGCGACCGTCGGGTAGTTGATCGGCTGGATGTAGATGCGATGCCGCTCGAGCAGCATGTCGCTCGCCGCCTTGCACGATTCCGCGTCGCCGACGAAGACCGGGACGATGTGCGACCGGTTCTCCATGACCGGGATGCCGGCCGCCAGCAGCGAGGCCTTGGTCTCGGCGACGCGGGCCTGATGGCGGGCCCGCTCCTCCCCGGATGTCTTGAGGTGGCGCACCGCCGCCGTCGCGGCGGCCGCCACCGCCGGGGGAAGCGCGGTGGTGAAGATGAAGGAGGGCGCATAGGAGCGCACCGCGTCGATCACGGCGGCGTCTCCGGCGATGTAGCCACCGAGCGTGCCGAACCCCTTGGCGAGGGTCCCCTCGATGACGTCGATCTCGGCCATCACGCCGTCGCGTTCCGCGATCCCGGCACCCCGTGGACCGTAGAGGCCCACGGCGTGGACTTCGTCGCAATAGGTCATCGCACCGTAGCGCCGCGCCAGCTCGGCGATGCGGCCGATGGGGGCGATGTCGCCGTCCATCGAGTAGAGGCTCTCGAACACGATGATCTTGGCCCGGTCGGGCCCGGCGGCGCGGAGCAGGTCCTCGAGGTCGGCCGTGTCGTTGTGCCGGAACACCTGCTTCTCGCAGCCCGATCTGCGGACTCCCTCGATCATAGAATTGTGATTCCACGCATCCGACAGGATCAACGCGTCTGGGAGCAGCCCCGCGATGGTCGAGATGGCGGCGAGGTTCGAGACCCAGCCCGACGTGAACGCCAGGGCCGCCGGCTTGCCGTGGAGGTCGGCGAGTTCGGTCTCGAGCTCCACGACCGGGTGGCTGGTGCCGGAGATGTTGCGGGTGCCGCCGGCCCCGGCCCCGTAGCGCGACGCCGCATCGCGCATGGCCTCGATGACCCGCGGGTGCCGGCCCATGCCGAGATAGTCGTTGGAGCACCAGACCAGGACGTCGTCCTTCACGCCGTCGTGGTGCCAGGTGGCGCGCGGGAAGCGTGCGGCGTCCCGTTCGAGGTTCGCGAAGACCCTGTAACGGCGCTCGTCCCGCAACCGCGTCAGCGCGTCGTCGAACACCCGGCGATAATCCATCGCAACCCTCATGAAGCTGGGAGCGCCTGGATCCCGGCGCTCCACGGCAGCTCGGCCCGTCGACCGCTGACCTCGTGCTCCGGCCGGTCAGGGCCGGCGTCTGAGCCAGACCTCATGTAACCTCCCCGGATCGGGCGTGAAACACCCTGGGCGGATGATCTGTCATGCCGAATTGACGCGCAAGCCCGTCGAAACGAAAATGCCGACCCCTTTCGGGGCCGGCATTGTGTCAGCCTAGCTTGACAGCTGCTGAAATGCAGCTTCGAGGGTCCCGGTGTCAGCCGCCAAACGGGGCGCCGATGACCTTGAACGGAAGCTGAGCCAGCGTTCCAACGGCCCGGATCGGCGCGCCGATCAGGGTGAAGGGCGAGATCGTCGGGTCTCCGTTGTCGACGACGAAGATCGGGCCCGAACGGTCGACCGGAACCGCCATGGTCCAACCCTCGTCGACCTCGGCCTGCTTGTCGCCGGTTCCGACATACTTGACCGCCGTCACACCGCCCTTGCGGACGGCGGTATCGGCCGGGAAGATCCCACCCAGGACCTGGAAGGGGAGGCCGACGACCGTCGAACCGACACCGATGGCGCCGCTGACGGGGTTGGCGACGGGGGCGGCGGCGGGAGCCGCGGCGACGACCGGAGCGCCGGCACGACGGACCGTCAGGGGGCGACGCATCATGCGGGCCGTGTGGGGCTTGGAGTTGCCGAGCGTGTTGGGCTCAGCCCCGGTCGGGCCGTTGGTGAGGGCACCCTGCGCAGAGGCAGGAACGCTGGCGGCCAGCATGAGGGCGAAGGAAGCGGCCACAGGGACCAGCGCAGCCTTGGTGATGAACGACGTCATATTGAACTCTCCTGCAAGTGGATGCTTGTTTTCGGTGCTTCGCGTTTATGGTTCACTCGCCCCTCACCCGAGATGTCGGACGGCGGAACCTGCACTCGCTTGGGCCGTCAACGTGCGGCCAAGCTTTTGGTTGCAGGTCCGCGGGTGGAGCGCCCGGATCTCGCCGCCTTTGATAGTCCGATGTCCAACGCGACGTTACGCTGCGCTCGCTCGTACACTCGGAAGACCAACGCTGCGGAGGTGGACTGACACGCCATCAGAAACCGAAGCTCATTCCGAACGGCGGGATCATCCTTCGGGCACAGGATTTCAATGGTCAAGGCACAGCTGCCACCTTCTCGCCGCCATCGGCTCGCCTGGTGAACGAAGCGGAGCGTTGTGGCATTTCGGTCGCTCCCGGTCGGATCCGCGGGTCGGCGTCGAGCGCCTCACACCACGACCGTGATGGTCTCGGCGGCGCGGGTCAGGCCCGTGTAGAGCCACCGGGCGCTGTGCTCGCGGAAGGCGAAGCTCTCGTCGAACAGGACGACGTGGTCCCATTGCGAGCCCTGCGCCTTGTGGACCGTGAGGGCGTAGCCGAAGTCAAACTGGTCCGAATCGCGCTTCTGCGCGAAGGGGATGTCCTCGTCACGCCCTTCGAAGAAGGCCGGCAGCACGCCGACCCGGAGGGGCTTGCGCTTGCCGTCCTCCTCCGGCCGCACGCTGAAGGACAGCTTGGCGCCGCGGTCGGCGTGGACCGCGGTGACGAACCAGGTACCGCCGTTGAGCAGCCCCTTCTTCTTGTCGTTGCGCAGGCAGACGAGCTTCTCGCCGACCGCGGGCTTCTCCCCCGAATGGCCGAGCAGCGTCCGCATGCGGCCGTTGTAGGCGCGGCGGGTCTTGTTGATGCCGACCAGAACCTGGTCCGACTGCATCACCACGGGCGCTTCGATCTCCGAGCGGCGGATCACCCGGCTGTCGCCGTAGGTCCCGATCCCGAGCCGGCCGCCCTCCCGCACCGTCATCGACATCCGGATGATTGGGTTGTCGGCCGCCTGCCGGTGGACCTCGGTCAGCATGACGTCGGGCTCGGCGTCCGTGAAGAAGCCGCCGCCCTTCACGGGCGGCAGCTGGGCCGTGTCGCCCAGCACCAGGACCGGCTTGCCGAAGGAGAGAAGGTCGCGGCCGAGGTCCTCGTCGACCATCGAACATTCGTCGATGATGATGAGGTCGGCGTCGTTGGCGGCCGCCTTCCTGTTCAGCACGAAGGACGGCGTCTCCTCCTCCTCGTCGCCCTGCGTGCGGTAGATCATCGAGTGGATGGTCGAGGCGCCGCGGCAGCCCTTCGACTTCAGCACCAGCGCCGCCTTGCCGGTGAAGGCCCCGAAGGCGACGTCGCCGTCGGCGTCCTCGGCGATCTGCTTCGCCAGCGTCGTCTTGCCGGTGCCGGCATAGCCGAAGAGGCGGAAGACCGGCCGGTCCCCGGCCTTGAGCCAGGCCGAGACGGCCTTCAGGGCGGCATCCTGCTGGGGCGACCAGGCCATGGTGGCTCAGACCCCTCTCGGCCGATCCAGGGTTGCGCGCGTCCCCCCGCCTCCCCGCGCGCCCCCACCCGACGCAGACCGCATCCGCTTCATCGAACAGATCTCCGGCTCAGGTCAGCCCGCGGCGCTCGAGCAGCGTCTCGACGCTCGGCATCCGGCCGCGGAAGGCCAAGTAGGCCTCTTCGGGCGGCCGCAGGTTCCCGGCCGAGAGCACGTTGACCCGCAGCTTCTCGGCCGTCTCGGCATCGAAGATGCCCCGTTCCTCGAAGGCCCCGAACCCGTCGGCGTCGAGCATCTCGGACCAGAGGTAGGAGTAATAGCCCGCCGAATAGCCGTCTCCCGCGAACACGTGGGCGAAATGCGGCGTGCGGTGGCGCATCACGATGGCGGTCGGCATGCCGATCGCGTCGAGCGTGGTCTTCTCCACCAGGGCCGGGTCGACGCCGCTCCTGGCCTCGTCGGCGCTGAGCGTGTGGAACGCCATGTCGACGATCGCGGAGGCGCAATATTCCACCGTCTGGAATCCCTGGCTGAAGTTGCGAGCCGCCTGGAGCCGCTCCATGAGGGCATCCGGCATGGGCTCGCCCGTCTCGTGATGGAGCGCGAAGCGCTTCAGCACCTCGGGGCGCATCAGCCAGTGCTCGTAGAGCTGGGAGGGGAACTCGACGAAGTCGCGCGACACCCCCGTGCCGGCGATCGACG
This sequence comes from Lichenihabitans sp., assembly GCA_965214345.1. Taxonomy (GTDB): domain Bacteria; phylum Pseudomonadota; class Alphaproteobacteria; order Rhizobiales; family Beijerinckiaceae; genus Lichenihabitans. The sequence goes on from CBDCBJ010000007.1 coordinate 1,275,646, forward strand.
GATAGGTGACGTCCGTCAGCATGGAATGGAGCGCGTGGCCGAACTCGTGGAACAGCGTGCGGGCGTCGTCGACGCTGAGCAGAGTCGGCTCGCCTTCCCCCCCTTTGGCGAAGTTCATGACATTGACGACGATCGGCCTCTGCTCGCCGCCGTCCATGTTGTGCTGGCCGCGGAAGCCGCTGTTCCAGGCGCCGGAGCGCTTCGACGGCCGGGCGAAATAGTCGGCGTAGAACAGCGCGAGATGGCGTCCATCCCGGTCGCGCACGTCGTAGGCCTTCACATCCGGATGGTAGACCGGGACGTCGCCGCGCGGCGTGAAGGCGAGGCCGAAGAGCCTCGTCGCGGTGTCGAAGGCCGCCGCCGCGACGTTGTCGAGCACGAGGTAGGCCTTGATGTCCCCCTCGTCGAGATCGTAGTCGCGCCGCCGCACCTTCTCGGCGTAGTGGCGCCAGTCGTGCGGGGCGAGGGCGAAGTCGTGGCCCTCCTGGCGCACCACAGCGCTCAACGCCTCCTCGTCCTTTGCCGCCTTGGCGCGCGCGCGATCCCAGACGCGGTCGAGCAGGCCGCGCACCGCCTCGGGCGTCTTGGCCATCGTGTCGTCGAGCTTGTAATGGGCATAAGTGGCGAAGCCGAGCAGCCCGGCCCGTTCGGCACGGAGCCGGGCCATCTCGGCGACGATCGGCCGGTTGTCGTGCTCGCCCTCGTGCTCGCCGCGGGACGAGAAGGCCTTGAAGGCCGTCTCCCTGAGGTCGCGGCGCGACGAGAAGCGCAGGAACGGCTCGATCAGCGAGCGGCCGAGCGTCACGACGTGCCGGCCCGGCAATCCCCGCTCCGCCGCCGCCTGGGCCGAGGCGTCCCGGAGCGAGGCCGGGAGCCCGGCGAGGTCGTCCTCGCCGTCGAGCACGAGCAGGAACTCCTTCTCGTCGTGGAGCACGTTCTGGCCGAAGCGCGTGCCGAGTTCAGCCAGGCGCCCGGCGATCTCCTTCAGGCGCGCCCGGTCCGCCTCGCCGAGCCTCGCCCCGCCGCGCACGAAATTGTCGTGGGTGAGGTCGAGCACGCGGCGCTGCTCGTCCGTCAGGGCGAGGTCATCGCGCTTGGCGTGAAGTGCGTCGATGCGGGCGAAGAGTTTCGGGTCGAGCCCGATCGCCTGCCAGTGACGGGCCAGCACGGGCGAGATGTTGCGCTCGATCTCCTGGAGGCTATCGTTGGTGTCGGCGCCGGCGAGGTTCCAGAACACGCCGCCGACGCGGCGCAGTCGGCGCCCCGCCCGCTCCAGCGCCGCCACGACGTCGTCGAAATCCGGCTCGGACGCCTCGTCGGCGATGGCGTCGATCTCCGCCCGGTGTTCGGCGACGGCCCGCTCGAAGGCGGGGCCGAAATGCTCGGGTGCGATCACCCCGAAGGGTGGCGCCGCGAAGGGCGTGTCCCAGGTCTCGAAGAAGGGATTGACCGACATGATGCGGGCCTCGGGCCTGAGGGGCCGCGCGCCCTGGCGCGGTGGTGACGTGTCCTTCCCTGGATAAGGGCTCGGGCTGTGAGGCTCAAGCATCCTGTCCCGGCGGCGGCGTGGCGGCCGTTCGGAAGGGCGGCGTGCGCCAGCGGCACATCTCCAGCGGCGAAACCGAACGACGGCCCGCGCGTTTTTCGACCTGTCGTAACGAAAGTGTCATAGGGTGCCGTCGGCGGGACGGCTGCGGCATCGAGCCGTCGCGCCATCCCCGGCCCGGCCCGGGCGAAGGCGGACATCGCGGCGGAGAGGACCGTTTCACCGGCATGGAAACAGAGATCAAGCTGTCGCTCCCCGCCGCAGCGCGCGCGATCGTCGAGGGGCACCCCCTCTTCTCGGCCGTCGAGCCCCGGACGGTGCGCAACGTTTCCACCTATTTCGACACGCCGGACTTCGCGCTGCGGGCCCGCGGTCTGTCGCTCCGGGTGCGCCGGTCCGGCGACCATTGGGTGCAGACCGTGAAGAGCCTCGGATGTGGCCTGGGGTGGGCGTCGCGGGGCGAGTGGGAACGGCCGGTGCCCTCCGAAGCGCTCGATGCCGAGGCCCTGGCGCGCGACCCGGAGGCGTCGCGCCTCGTTGCGGACGACCTCGCCCGCGTCTCCCCCGTCTTCACCACGGACATCCAGCGCACCATCCGCGTCCTCACGCTCGACGGCAAGACCACGGTCGAGACCGCGGTCGACGAAGGCGAGGTGAGAGCCGGCGGCCGGCGGCAGGCCTTGAGCGAAGTCGAGCTCGAGCTGAAGGGAGGGCCGGTCGGTCCGATGCTGCGGCTCGCCGCCGACCTCGTCCGCCGGGGATCGCTGCGCGTCGGGTCGGAACCCAAGAGCGAACGCGGCTATGCGCTGCTGGCTGACGCCCTCCCGCCGCCGCCGGACACGGCCGGCCCGACCTTGCCGGACGACGTCACGCTGGGGGACGCCTTCCCGGTGATGCTCGGGGCGGCGACCCGGGACTTCGCCCTGGACCTGTCGTCCGCGGCGCGGGGCGAGGTCGAGGGCGTCCATCGCCTGCGGGCGGCGATCCGGAGGATGCGCACGCTCCTCGTGCTCTTCGCCCCCCATCTCGAGCCCGACGCGACGGCGCGGTTCGACGGCCAGTTGGGGGACCTCGGCCGCGTCCTCGGGAGCGGCCGCGATTGGGACGTGTTCCTGACGGAGACGCTCGCCGAGGCGGAGCGGCACCTCGACGCGGGCGCATTGGCGCCGCTGCAGGCTGCCGTGGAGGCTCGCCGGAGCGACGCGCAGGCTGCCGTCAAGGCCGCCGTGGATGGGCCGCTGCCGACGGACCTCCTGCTCGGCCTCGCGATCTGGACGTCCGATGCCGCCTGGCTCGCGACGGACGACGCTGGCGCGCGCTTCCGCGATCTGCTGCCGGGCCTGCTCGGCCGGCTGGAGCGCAAGGCGCTCAAACGCGGGCGTCGCCTCGGATCGCTCGACACCGAGGCCCTCCACGACCTGCGCAAGAGCCTGAAGACCCTGCGCTACGCCTGCGAGGACGTGGCCTCGCTGCACCGCGCCGGGGCGGTCCACCACCGCTACGTCGCGACCGTCAAGAAGGTCCTGCTGGACCTCGGCCACATCAACGACGCGGCCGTGGCGGTCGAGCGGGTCGAGGACCTGGTGGACCCGGCCAGCCCCGGCCTCGCCGCCGCCGCCCGTTCGCTGCTGCGCTGGACCGCCAAGCATCGCCGGGGCAGCGAGCGGGACCTCGCCCGCCGGTGGCGGAAGTTCCGCCACGCCGAGCCGTTCTGGGCCTGACGCGGCGCCGACCGCGCGGGCTGCGTCGATCCGGAGCGAGGTGCTTGTCCGCACAGGATGGCCGGACTATGAAACGGGACCGGTGAGTTCTGTTCGGTTCGCCCGCGGCGCCGCGGCGGGGCCGGGACGGCATGAGGCGACGATGCGGCGTTCGGGTTTGGGTCGGGCAGTGATCACGGCCGCCGTCCTGGCGGCGGCGCCCGCCGTGGGGCAGGCGCCGCCCGGAGGCCCGCCCGCCGTTGGCGTCCTGAAGGTCACCAAGCACCTCGTCACCGAGACCGACCGCTTCATCGGACGCATCCAGGCGACGGCCCGCGTCGACGTCGTGGCGCGCGTGACCGCCTTCCTCGACTCCTACGAGTTCAAGGAGGGCGACGAGGTCAAGAAGGGCCAGCTGCTCTACCGGCTGGAACAGCCGCCGTTCCAGGCGACCGTCCAGGCGAACCAGGGCTCGGTGGAACAGTTCCAGGCGCAGCTCGCCAACGCCAACGTGACGCTGCAGCGGGCCAACACGCTGCTGAACACGCCGGCGGGCCAGCAATCGACCGTCGATTCCGCCAAGGCGACCCAGGGCAACGTGCAGGGCCAGCTGCTGACCGCGCAGGCCCAGGCGAAGACCGCCGAGATCAACCTCGGCTACACGACCATCACGTCGCCCATCGACGGCAAGATCGGCCGCACCAACGTCACGGCCGGCAACGTCGTGTCGCCGTCGAGCGGCACGCTCGCCACCGTGGTGGGGCAGGACCCGATGTACATCGTGTTCCCCGTGTCGGTGCGCTCGGTGCTGGAGCTTCGCGATCGCTACGTGCCGCTCGGCGGTTTCGATGCCGTCAGGTTGCGCATCCTCCTGCCGGACGGCAAGACCTACGAGCAGACCGGCAAGCTGAACTTCATCGACAACACGGTGTCGACCAACACCGACACTCTGGCGCTGCGCGGCACGATCCCGAACCCGCCGCTCCAGACGAAGGGCACGACCGGCGTGATCCGCGAACTCTACGACGGCGAGTTCGTCACGGTGCTGCTCGAGGGTGCCCAGCCGGTCGACCTCCTGGCCATCCCCCAGGCCGCCGTGCTGACGGACCAGCAGGGCAGCTACGTCTACGTGGTGGGCGACGACGACAAGGCCACGCGGCAGAACGTGCAGCTCGGCCAGACGGAGCCGCCCGAAGTCTCGGTCCTGGCGGGGTTGAAGGAGGGGCAGGCGATCGTGGTCGACGGCCTGCAGCGCGTGCGCGTCGGCCAGCCCGTCAACCCCGGCCCGCCCGCGCCGAGCGCCGCGGATGCGGCCGCGAAGGCCGTGAAGTGAGGGTCGTCACGGCGCGGCCCTCCGCCAGCGCGACCGGCCCCGCATGATCTCCTCCGTCTTCGTCGACCGGCCGCGCCTCGCGATCGTCATCTCGATCCTGGTGACCATCGCGGGCGCTCTCAGCCTGCTGCGCATCCCGGTGGCCCAGTTCCCCGACATCGTGCCGCCCCAGGTCCAGGTCGCCGCCACCTACCCGGGCGCGGCCGCCTCGGTGGTGGAGACCGCCGTCGCCCAGCCGCTCGAGGCCCAGATCGTGGGCGTCGACCGGATGCTCTACATGAAGTCGTCCTCCGGCAACGACGGCTCCTACAACCTCACCGTCTCCTTCGCGCTCGGCACCGACCCCAACATCGACACGGTGAACGTCAACAACCGGGTGCAGACGGCGCTGTCGCAGCTGCCGACGGAGGTCCAGGCGGAAGGTCTCACCGTCCAGAAACGCTCCTCGTCCATCCTGCAATTCATGATGTTCTACAGCGACAATGGCCAGCAGGACCCGCTGTTCATCACTAACTACGTCATCATCAACGTGCTCGACGAACTGTCGCGCACGCCAGGCGTGGGCCAGGCGTCGCTGTTCGGCCGTCTCAACTATTCGATGCGGATCTGGTTCGACGTCCAGCGCCTAAACAACCTCACCATGGCGCCGTCCGAGGTGGTGAACGCCATCCAGGCGCAGAACGTCCAGGCCCCGGTGGGCCGGATCGGCGCCCGGCCGATCTCGGACGACCAGCAGTTCCAGTTCAACCTCCAGACCCAGGGCCGCCTCACCACCCCGGCCGAGTTCGGCGACGTCGTGATCCGCGCCAACCCGGACGGTTCTGTCGTCAAGGTGAAGGACGTGGCCCGCGTCGAGCTCGGGGCGCAGAACTCCGACAACTTCAGCCGGCTCGACGGCAAGCCGGCGGTCGCCATCGGGATCTACCTGTCGCCCGGCGCCAACGCCGTCGACACCGCCAAGGCGGTCGACGCCACGCTCGCCAAGGTCGGCAAGCGCTTCCCCGAGGGCATGAAGAACAAGGTCGTCTACGATTCGACCACCTTCGTGAAGGACACGATCTCGGAGGTGCTGAAGACGCTCGGCGAGGCCTTCGTGCTCGTCGTCATCGTGGTGTTCCTGTTCCTCGGCAACCTGCGCGCCACGATCATCCCGGCCGTGGCGGTGCCGGTGAGCCTCATCGGCACCTTCGCGGTCCTGCTCGTGATGGGCTTCTCGGCCAACACCGTGTCGCTGCTCGCCATGGTGCTGGCCATCGGCATCGTGGTCGACGACGCCATCGTGGTGGTCGAGAACGTCGAGCGCGTGATGGAGGAGCATCCGGAGCTCTCGACCGCCGACGCCACGAAACAGGCCATGCGGGAGATCACGGCCCCCATCGTGGCGATCACGATGGTGCTGCTCTCCGTCTTCGTGCCGCTGGCCTTCATCCCGGGCCTCACGGGCGTGCTGTTCCGGCAATGCGCCGTGACGATCTCGGTGGCGATGCTGATCTCCGCCATCAACGCGCTGACGCTCTCGCCGGCGCTCTGCAGCGTGTTCCTGCGCCACACCGGTCCCAAGCGCGGCATCATGGGGGCGGTGCTGCGCGGCATCGACAGGACGCGCGACGGCTACGCCTGGATCGTGACCCGGCTCGTGCGGATCTCGGTCGTGTCGGTGGTGGTCATCGCGGGCTTCGCGGTGGCGATCTACTTCGCGGCTCTGAGGACGCCGACGGGCTTCCTCCCGGAGGAGGACCAGGGCGCGTTCTTCGTCGTGATCCAGCTGCCTGACGGCGCCTCGGTCAACCGCACGGGCGCCGTGGTGAAGACCATGGAGGACCTGCTCCTGAAGATGCCGCAGGTCGCCGACACGTTCGCGGTGGTGGGCTACTCGTTCCTCGACACGGTCTCGGAGCCCAATGCCGGCTTCATGGTGGTGAAGCTGAAGCCCTTCGAGGACCGAACGGCGGCGGCGGAATCGGTCCAGGCGACGATCGGCGCCGTGTTCAAGGACGCCCAGCAGATCCGCTCGGGCAACATCATCGCCTTCAACCTGCCGCCGATCATCGGGCTCTCGACGTCGGGCGGCTTCGAATACGACCTCGAGGCCTTGCAGGGGCAGGAACCGGCGGTGATCGGCAGCGTGGCCCAGGGGCTCGTCGCGGCCGCCAATGGCGATCCGGCGCTGCAGCGCGTGTTCACCACCTTCACGGCCTCGAACCCGTCGCTCTACCTCGACATCGATCGCGACAAGGCGTCGGCGCTCGGCGTCAACATCGGCGACATCTTCAACGTCCTGCAGTCGACGCTGGGCGGCACCTACATCAACAACTTCAACCTCTACGGCCGCACCTGGCAGGTCAACATCGAGGGCGAGGGCCGGGACCGCGCCCAGATCTCCGACATCTGGCAGATCTACGTGAAGAACAAGAACGGCGGCGAGGTGCCGATCCGCTCGCTGGCGAGCCTGAGGGTGGTGCAGGGCCCGCAGGTGATCACGCGCTACAACAATTACCGGGCGGTGCCGGTGCAGGGCAGCCCCAAGGCGGGCGTCTCGTCGGGCGCGGCGCTGACCGCCATGGCGGCGGTGTCGGACAAGACCCTGCCGACCGGCTACAGCTACGAGTGGACCGGGACGGCCTTCCAGGAATACCAGGCCAACGGGCAGACCGGCACTGTGCTCGGCCTCGCGGTGCTCTTTGCCTATCTGTTCCTCGTGGCGCTCTACGAGAGCTGGCTGATCCCGGTCCCGGTGCTGCTCTCCGTGACGGTGGGCGTCTTCGGCGCCTTCGTCGGCATCATCGCGGCCGGGCTGGTGCTCGACCTCTACGCGCAGGTGGGGCTCGTGGTGTTGGTGGCGCTGGCCGCCAAGAACGGCATCCTGATCGTCGAATTCGCCAAGGAGCGGCGCGCCGAGGGCGTGCCGGTGCGGGAGGCCGCCATCGCGGGCGCCTCCATGCGGTTCCGCGCCGTCATCATGACGTCGATCGCCTTCGTGCTCGGCCTCGTGCCGCTGGTCATCGCGACGGGTGCGGCGGCGCTGAGCCGGCGCGACGTGGGGACGCCGATCTTCGCCGGGATGATCGCCGCGTCCGTGGTGGGGCTGTTCCTCATCCCGATGCTCTACGTCACGTTCCAGTACGTGGCGGAGTGGCTCGACCGGCGGCGCGGCATCGCCCCGCCGAAGACCCGTGAGGAGCGCGACGCCGAGGCCCGCGGCGGTGGCGGCGGCGCGACATCGCCGGCCTGAAGGCGGTCACGCCGTCGCCGGGTCGGGCATCGCAGCCGGCCGCCTCTCCCGCGAGTTCCAGATGACCCGCTCACCTCCGCGGAGATCAGCGGGCGACTGGCGGTGCGAGCCGATCACCTCGACGTCGATCACAGCCGCAGCGCCCCCGCGCCGATGCGCTCGTAGGTCGCGGCATCGAGCGGCACATAGGCCCCCGCCGCGCGGTCCTCGACGAAGAGCGGGTCGGCGACCCGCGCGGGATCGAAACCCTCGCCGACGAGCGGCGCCTTGCGCTGCTTGAACGTGTCGGTGGCGGCGATCGACGCCTGGAGGCGCAGGAAGACGGGCCGGGCATAGGCGGGCAGGCGAGCCGCGAGGTGGGCCCGCAGCGCCGGAAGGGCGAAGCCCTCGCCCACCACGAGCGCCGCCATGCCGGCCCGGCCGTCGTGGCCCGCCACGGCGACGCCGTAGACCGTCGCCTCGACCACGCCGGGCAGGCCCATCAGCGCCTCGGCAACCTCCGAGGTCGCGACGTTCTCGCCTTTCCAGCGGAACGTGTCGCCGACCCGGTCGACGAAGTAGAAGAACCCCGCCGCGTCCCGCCGCATCAGATCGCCCGTCCGGAACCAGCGGTCGCCGGGGACGAAGACGTCGCGCAAAACCTTGGCGTCGCTGTCGGCCCGGCTCGTGTAGCCCTCGAAGCTGCCGGCGCCCGCCCCGTCGCCGACGCGGCCGACGGCCTCGCCGACCTCGTCGGTCGCGGCACGCCGGCAGAAGCCGTCGGCGCCCCGCGCCGGCGCGCCGGCCTCGACGTCGAACCGCACGATCGCGGCCGGGAAGCGATGCGCCAGCACGGGCGGGACGCGGCCGATGGAGCCGACCTTGCCCTCGACGTTCACCAGCGAGAAGCTGCCTTCGGTGGCGGCGTAGAATTCGAGGATCTCCGGGATGGCGAACCGGTCCCTGAACGCCTCCCAGATGTCGGGGCGCAGGCCATTGCCGAGGCAGAGCCGCAGGCGATGTGGCGGCGGCGCGCCGCCCTCCGGCGCGGCGGCCAGCAGGTAGCGGCAGAGCTCGCCGATGTACTGGAACAGCGTGCAGTCCCAGCGCTCGACGTCGCCCCAGAACCGCGACGCCGAGAACCGGTCCGCGATCACCACGGAGCCGCCGGCCGACAGCACGCAACCCGGCGCCACGACGCCGCCGACGCTGTGGAACAGCGGCAGGCAATCGTACATTCGGTCCTCGCCGGTGATCCATGCCAGCCCGGCGAACCAGCGGCTCCACGTCACGATGCGGCGATGGCTGACGTTGGCGGCCTTGGGCAGGCCGGTGGTGCCGGAGGTGTAGATGCATAGCGCCCTGTCCGACAGGGCGACGGGTGGACGCTCCTCCGCGGCCAGCGGGTGCCCGGCGAGGCCCGCCAGGATCGCATCGAGGTCGCCCTCGCTCCGCCGCCACGCCCGCGGCGGGCTGGGAAGGTGGGGCAGGGCGCCCGTGTAGGCGTCGCCGCAGTCGCCCGCCACCACGATGTGGGCGGGTGCCGCCACCGCGATGCAATGGGCGAGCGACGCCCCGGAGAGGTTGGTGTTGAGCAGCGCCGCCGTGAGGCCGACCCGCGTGATGCCGATCCAGGCGGCGAGGTAGTCGGGCCGGTTCGGCATGAGGAGGCCCACGGCGGCGCCGGGCGGCAGGCCGAGCGACAGTGCCCAACGGCTGTAGCGGCACGAGCGGGCGGCGAGGTCGGAGAAGGACAGGCACTCCGCGTCCGACAGGAGCGCCGGCCGGTCGCCCTGCCGCAGCGCCAGGTCGTCGATGAGGTCCGGGAATGTGCGGCCGGCCGCGTCGAGCCCCGCCGTCAGTTCCAGCGCCTTCAGCCATCGTCGCGCCGGGGCGGGGCGGGGGAAGGGCGTTGCAATCATGCTGCGCGGCTCCGGAGGGGCGGCGTCGGCGGCGCCTCGGACGGCGCCGCACCGGTGCCGCGCGCCCTGCTTCGATCGAGCATGGCCCGCGGCTTCCCGCGTTATCGCGCGTCTCCGTTGTCGATCCGTAAAGGATCGTGACGGGCTTTCGGTCCGGACGTTGCTCCGCACCGGTCTGGTGACGGCGTCTTCACCGCTGTCGCCGAGGATCGGCCCGGATGGGGACGGTTCACGGCGGCGTCGACCACGCGCCGCGCCGGAACGGGACGGGTGTACCGATGCGGAACGAGACGATCGCGCTCCATGCCGGCTTCAGCGACGACCCCGCCACCCATGCCGTCGCGGTTCCGATATACCAGTCCGTCGCCTTCGCGTTCGACAGCGCCGACCACGGCGCCGCCCTGTTCAACCTCGAGCAGGAGGGCTTCCGCTACAGCCGGATCGCCAACCCCACCGTGGCGGTGCTGGAAGAGCGCGTCGCGGCCCTGGAGGGCGGGGCCGCCGCCGTCGCGGTCTCGACCGGGCAGACCGCCACCTATTACGCGCTCGCGAACCTCGCCGATTGCGGCGGCAACATCGTCACCGTGCCGCAGCTCTACGGCACGACCCATACGCTGCTCGCCCACACCCTGCGGCGGCAGGGCATCACCGGTCGCTTCGCGGCGTCCGATTCGGCCGACGACATCGAGCGCCTGATCGACGACGACACCCGGGCCGTCTTCTGCGAGAGCGTCGGCAATCCCGCCGGCAACATCGTCGACCTCGCCGCCCTGGCCGCCGTGGCGCATCGCCACGGCGTGCCGCTGGTCGTCGACAACACGGTGGCGACGCCGATCCTGGTGCGGCCGATCGAGCACGGCGCCGACGTCGTCGTCGAGTCGCTGACGAAGTTCATGGGCGGCCACGGCACGACGCTCGGCGGCGCCGTGATCGACGGCGGCACCTTCGACTGGGCGAAGCACGCGGCCCGCTTTCCCATGTTCAGCCAGCCCGATGCCTCCTACCACGGCATGGTCTACACGGAGCGCTTCGGCCGCACCGCCTACGCGGCGCGGCTGCGCAGCGTCTACCAGCGCACGACGGGCGCGGTGCTGCCGGCCATGAGCGCCTTCCTGCTCCTGCAGGGCATCGAGACGGTGGCGCTGCGGGTCGAGCGCCACGTCGAGAACGGGCGCCGCGTGGCGGACGCCCTGGCGGGCGACCCCCGCATCGCCTGGGTCAATTACGCCGGCTTCCCGTCGTCGCCCTATCACGCTCTGGCACAGCGCTACCTCGGCGGCCGGCCGCCGTCCCTGCTGACCTTCGGGGTCCGCGGCGGCTTCGAGGGCGGCATGGCGTTCTATGACGCCCTCAAGCTCGTCAAGCGCCTCGTCAACATCGGCGACGTCAAGTCGCTCGCCTGCCATCCCGCCTCCACGACCCATCGCCAGATGTCGCCCGCCGAGCAGCTCGGCGCCGGCGTCAGGCCCGAGATGATCCGGCTCAGCGTCGGCATCGAGCACATCGACGACATTCTGGCGGACCTCGACCAGGCGCTCGATGAGGCGGCTCGCGGCGCCGCTCGCGCCACCTTGGCGGCGGAATGACGTCGTGACCGCCGAGAGGAGGACCCCGTCATGCCGCTGATGGTCGAAGGCGTCGGCCCCTTGGCGGCCGACGCGATCGCGGGAGGCCCGGACACCCGGGCCGTCGGGACCCGCCAGGGCCGGCTCGATATCGGCCTCGTCAACAACATGCCGGACGGTGCCTTGAAGGCGACGGAGCGGCAGTTCGCCCGGCTGCTGGCCGCCGCATCCGGCACGCTCGACGTTCGCCTGCATCTGTTTTCCCTGGCCGATGTGCCGCGCGGGGCCGCCGCACGGCGCCACCTCGCCGGCCGATACGGCGACGTCGCCGCTTTGGAACGCGCACGGCTCGACGGATTGATCGTCACCGGGGCCGAGCCGCTCGCGGCTTCGCTGACCGACGAGCCCTACTGGGGCGCCCTGACGCGGGTCGTCGACTGGGCCGAGCACAACACCGCCTCGACCCTCTGGTCGTGCCTCGCGGCCCACGCCGCCGTGCTTCACCTCGACGGCATCGCCCGGCACCGGCTGCCGGAGAAGCGCTTCGGCCTCTTCGATTGCGTCAAGGTCTCACCCGACGGCCTACTGGACGGCGCGCCTTCCCGCATGAGGGTGCCGCATTCACGCTGGAACGACCTCGCCGAGCGCGAGCTCACGGCGCATGGCTATCGGATCGAGTCACGCTCGCTCGAGGCCGGGATCGACACGTTCACGAAGCAGTGGGCCAGCCTGTTCGTGTTTCAGCAGGGTCATCCGGAATACGACGGCGACACGCTATTCCGGGAATACCGGCGCGACGCCCATCGATATCTGAAAGGGGAGCGGGACGACCTGCCGTCGATGCCGTGCCATTACTTCGAGCCCCGCACGGAGCGGGCTGCGGCGCTCTTCGCCGATCGCGCGACCCGCGAGCGAAGCATCGCGACCTGGGATCGGTTCCCGCGCGATTGGGGCTGTCGGACCGGGCTGATCGGCCTGTGGCAGGCATCCGCGTCGCAGTTCTACCGGAACTGGCTTTCGCATATCGCCGACGTCTGCCGCTGAACGTCGGCCGGAAGGTCGCTGAACAAAAGCGCCGGCTCGAAAGCCGGCGCCACATCGTTTCACCGTTGGCCGACGTCAGAGACGTCAGGCAGCCGCGCTGTAGGCGTAGTAGCTGCCGCCGTAATAGCCACCGCCATAGTAGGAACCACCGTAGTAGCCGCCGTACCCGCCGTAGCCGTAATAGCCGCCGTATCCACCGTAGCCGTAATAGCCGCCGTAGCCGCCATAACCGTAGTAGCCACCGTAGCCGTAGTACCCGCCGTAGCCGTAATAGCCGCCGTAGCCGTAATAGCCGCCATATCCACCGTAGCCGTAATAGCCGCCGTAGCCGCCATAACCGTAGTAGCCACCATATCCGCCGTAGCCGTAATAGCCACCGTACCCGCCGTAGCCACCGTATCCGCCGTAGCCACCGTAGGATCCGCCGTAGCCACCATAATAGCCGCCGTACCCGTTATAGTAACCTATGTCAGCTCCCTATCATCTTCCAGCCACGTTGCGGCCGGTCTCCGTCGCAACATTCCGGCGTCGCCGACGGGATGTGCCCCCAGGCGCGCCATCATGGTCGAAACCCGCCCCACGGACAAGGCCAAGCTCGAGACACGCTTCGTGGTCCTCAAGGATCCATGAAGATGCCGCCGAGAAGCCCTTCGCCGCTCGATGTCTCGACAAGGAAAACGCGCGTCACGGATCATCGTTCCTGAGCGGATTGCTCGAAGAGGGAGTGGAGCGGGGACAGGATGTAGTCGATGGCGCGGCGGCTCTCCGTGCGGATCTCGACCGTGACGGTCATGCCCGACGTGAGGGGCGCCAACCGACCGTCGACCCTCAGCCCCGGCTGATCCGGCGTGACCGTGACGGGAAACACGAGGTCGGTCGTCTGCTGGGCCGCACTGGTCGCCGACATGGCCCCGTCGGCTGTGGTCGGCGTCGAGCCGTTGCTCTGCTGCTGCTGGGCCTGTTTGCCCGGCAGGGCGTCGGCGGCGACCTGCGTGACTTTGCCCGAGATGGTGCCGTAACGCGTGTAGGGGAACGTGTCGACCTTGATGGTGGCATCCTGCCCGACGCGGATGAAGCCTGCGTCCGTGTTGAGGATATAGGCCTCGATCTCGAGCGGCGTCCCTTCCGGGACGACCTGCATGAGCTGTTGGCCCGTGGTGACGACCTGCCCGACGGTGGTCACGGCGGTGGCCTGGACGATGCCGTCGAGCGGCGACGTGAGGGTCATGTGATCGACGGTCTCGTCCGCCTTGGCGAGGTTCTGCCGGAGCGTGTCGACCTGTTGCTGCGCCTGCACCAGTGCCGTCGTGTTGGTGGTGACGAAGCTCTGCCGGGTCAGCTCGATCTTGCTGTCGATGACCGGGATGGCGGCATTGGCCTGGGCGAGGCTTCCCTGGATGTTGACGAGCTGAAGCTGAGCCGTCTGCAGCTGCTGCTCCTCGGTGATGACGGTCAGTCGGCTGTTGTAGCCGTCCTTGAACAGCTGGTTGCCCATGCCGAGATGCTCGGTGATGAGGGCGATCACCCTCTTCTGCGGCTCGATGTTGGCCTGGTACTTGTCGCGTTCGGCCACGGTCGCGGCCTTCTGTGCTTCCAGATTGGAGAGCGTGGCGGCGAGGCTGGAGAGTTCGCTCCCCATGGCCTGGGTCTCGCGCTCCACCACGTCCTTCGGCAGGTCGCCCGGCCAGGCGACCTCCGGCGTGGCGTCGACGCCGCTCTTGCCCAGCGCTGCGATCTCGCCCTGGTGGCGGAGCACCTCGGCACGGGCGTTGTAGAGCTGGTCGCGCACGATATTGCGCTCGGCGATGGCCGAGGTGGGGTCGAGCCGGATCAGCACGGCCCCGGCCTTGACGTGGTCGCCGTCGGTGGCCTGGATGGCCTGGACCTTCCCCGATGCGACGGGCTGGACCACCTTGGTCCGCCCCGAGGCCTGCACCTTGCCGGTGGCGTCGGCGTAGACGTCGAGATGGCCGAACCACGACCAGGCGAGTGCCGTGGCGACGAGGCCGCAGAGCGCGTAGATGAGCCACACGCGGATCGGCGACGCGGGGGCTTCCAGGATCTCGAGCGCCCCGGGCAGGAACTCGCGGTCCGGCACCGCACGGTTCGGTCTCACCGGCGCCCAGAGTTCGTCGAGGTCGATGACGGGGCGGGACGCGTGCTTCATCCGCACCGGAAGGCCGCGTCCGGCGCCGGCTCCCGCGCCGCCTCGAGACGGCATGCGCCGGCCCGGAGGGACCGTCTCGATCTCGCGCCCGCCCCGGAGGTCGGCGGCACCGTCCGCGACGGCTCCCGAGCCGGCGCCGCCCGCGACCGCGCGGGCCGCCTGGAGCCGCCGGCTCGGCGCCTCGGGCGCGGAGGGCGGCAGGTCGACGGCCACGGCTGCCGTCGGGACAGCGCGCCGCCGCCCCGGCGGGGTCGCGTCGGCGGCGATCTCCGGATCCGTGGGCCGCACCGCCGGCTCCGACCGGGGCTCTCCGGCCGGGACGTCGAGTGCGTCCGCATCGACGGCGTCGACCGCCGCGATCGGGCCGCGCGATGTCGTGCCGGCGTTCATGCCTTCACCTGATCGGTCTGCAGAGACCACAGACGCGAGTAGAGGCCGTCGCGGCGGCGGATCAGGTCATCGTGGGTGCCGATCTCGACGATCGCGCCGTCGGTCATCCCGACGATCCGGTCGCAATTGCGCACGGCCGCCAGCCGATGCGCGATGACGATGACGGTGCGGCCGCGCGAGATCCGGTCCATGTTGTGGCGGATGATGCGCTCGCTCTCGTAATCGAGCGCCGACGTCGCCTCGTCGAAGATCAGGATGCGCGGATCGGTGGCGAGCGCCCGCGCGATGGCGATCCGCTGGCGCTGGCCGCCGGACAGGTTGGCGCCGCGCTCCTCGATGGTGGTGTCGTAGCCCTGCGGCAGCTTGGCGATGAACTCGTCCGCCCCGGCGAGCTTCGCCACCCGCACGACCCCGGCGCGCGACAGGCTGGGGTTGGCGAGCGCGATGTTCTCGTGGACGGTCTGGTTGAACAGGAAGTTCTCCTGCAGCACCACGCCGAGCTGGCGGCGCAGCCAGGTCGGGTCGACCTGGGCGATGTCGATGCCGTCGACCAGGATGTCGCCGCTGGTCGGGTTGTGGAAGCGCTGGACGAGCTTGGTCAGCGTCGACTTGCCGGAGCCGGACGGGCCGACGATGCCGATCACCTCGCCCGGCCGGATGTCCAGGCTGACGCGGCGGAGCGCTTCGGGCAACTCGGGACGGTAGCGGAACGACACATCCCGCAGTTCGATCGCTCCCTTGGACGACGGGAGGCCCTGGAGCGCGTGCGGCTGCTGCTCGACCGGCGCGTCGAGGATGTCCGCCAGGTGCTCGAGCGACACCTGGACCTCCTGGAAGCTCTGGTAGAGCTGGGCGCTGCGGAGGATCGGCTGGGTGACGCGCTGGCCGATCATCGAGAACGCGATGAGGCCGCCGACCGTCATGGAGCCGGAGATCACCTGCTGGGTGCCGAAGAACAGGATCAGCGCGGTCTGCAGGTTGGTGACGAAGGAGATGCTGGTCTGGGTGATGGTGCTCAGCATGGTCGAGCGGAAGCCCGCCTTGACGTAGCTCGACAGCCGCTCCTCCCACAGCCTCTGAAACGTCGGCTCGACCGCCGAGGCCTTGATGGTCTGCATGCCGACGACCGTCTCGACCAGGAGCTGCTGCGCCTTCGACCAGCGCCTGAACTTGTCCTTGAGCCGTTTGCGGTAGACCGGCTTCATCAGGATGCTGATGCCGAAGTAGACCGGCATCAACACCACGATCACCAGCGTCAGGCTCGGCGAATAGAGCATCAGCACGCCGATGAAGATGAACACGAAGAGGAGATCGACGACGGAGGTCAGGCTCTGGTCCGTCATGAAGCGCCGCACCGTGTCGAGTTCGCGGGCGCGGGTCACGATGATGCCGGTGGGGCGACGTTCGAAATAGGAGATCGGCAGGCGGATGAGGTGCGCGTAGAGCTTGGCGCCGAGTTCGACGTCGATGCGGTTCGAAGTGTGGTTGAGCACGTAGGCGCGCAGGTACTTGAGAATGCCTGAGAAGATCGAGATCAGCACCATGGCGGCGATGACCACCACCAGCGTCGAGTAGCTCTTCGAGACCAGGACCTTGTCGACGACGAGCTGGAACACCAGCGGCGTCGCCAGCGCCAGGAGGTTGATGAAGAACGACGTGACGAGGACGTGGACCAGCGGCTTGCGGTAACGTTTGATCGCCGGGACGAACCAGGAGAGCCCGAACTTCAGCTGTTCGACCGACAGTTCCGCGCCCTTGCCGACGAGGATCACGTCGCCGTCGAGCCGCTCCAGGACCTCCTCGACGGAGAGCTGGACCTGCCGGCGGGTCAGCGGGTCGATGACGCGGTGCAGCCCCGGATCGGTCTCGACGCCGAACACCGCCCAGGTGCCGTCCTTGACCTTGATGATGGCGGGCACCGGGATGGTCTTCATCCGCTGCGCGCTGGGGTCGTGGATCACCCGCGCCTTCAGGCCGACCTGGATGGCGGAGCGGGCGAGGTCTTCCGCTGTGGGCGGCGCGTCGCCCAGGCCCGACCGATGGCTGAGCTGGGCGGCGGACGCGAGGACGCCGTGGTGGTTGGCGAGCTGCGCCACCGCCATGAACCCGCCGTTGAACAGCGGGATCGCCTCGAGATCCGACAGAGGTGCGTTCAAGCCACCAGTCCCGAGCTTCGCCGCGCGGCCGCGTCCACGAGCGACCGTCATACCCCGACGAGAGCGACTACCGGCTTTATAGGTCACCGGCGCCGATATCACCATTGAGATGGTGAACGTCGCTTGAACGTCATGACGCGATGGCGGCGGGCCTGCCGCCGAGGTGGCCGAGGTGAATCATCTGGGCTATGCGACCCCGACGCGGACCTTCACCGGCCGCGCTCTCCCGTCGAGGTGGACCGTGAAAGAGCATATCGAAAGCCTGCGGGCCCTGCGCGACTTCCTCGTCGAGGATCGCCGCAACCTCGTCACCAGCATCGTGGCCGACCCCCATGCGGCGGGCGACGCCGCCGGCGATTTCATGAACCTCCAGCAGTTCATCGACGTGGTGGAGCGGGCCATAGGCCACGAGCAGAGCCTCGAACGGCCGCAGGGCAGCTGGCCGCCGAAACCGCCGGGCGGCAAGGGCATGCAGCCACCGCGGCCCTGACGCCCCGGCGGCGACCAATCCGCCGCCGCCCGCTCCGTGCCGCGCTCGCGCGGCGACGACCCATTTTCGAGCTAGTGCGGCGACGACTCCATGCCGTGCTCGCGCCTCAGCGATTCGAGATCCCGCCCCATCGTGGCGACGGCGGAGACGCGCCCCTCGCGGCTGAACGACACGGTGACGTCGCGCTGCCCCGGCGATCCGTCGACCGCGATCGCGTCGTCCTTCCCGGCGTGCCCGACGTAGCGGACCGAGAGGTCGAAGTGTTTCGACCAGAAGAACGGCACCGCGGCGAACGGGGTCGGGTGGCCGAGCATGTTGGCGGCCGCGACCTGGCCCTGGCGCTGCGCCACGGCCCAGTGCTCGACCCTGATGGCCCGCCCCGTGTGGGCATCGGGCCAGCGGGCGATGTCGCCGGCCGCGTAGACGGCGGGATCCGACGTCCGGAGGTGGGCGTCGACCGTGACGCCGTCCTCGACGGCGAGGCCGGCCGCGGCGGCGAGCTCCGTGCGCGGCACGACCCCGATGCCGACCACCACGAGATCGGCCGGGAGCCGCGTGCCGTCGTCGAGGGTGACGTCGTCGGCACCGATCGCCGTCGCCCGCCGGCCGAGGCGGAACTCCACGCCCTTCGCCCGGTGCGCCTGCATGATGGCGCCCGACACGTCGCCTCCGAAGACCTTGGCGGTCGGCGCCGTCTCGGGCGACACCACCGTCACGGCGACGCCGCGCGTCCGGAGCGAGGCCGCCGCCTCGAGGCCGATGAAGCTCGATCCGAGCACCACCACGGACTGGGCGGTGGCGACCCGCGCCAGCACGGCCCGGCAATCGGCGAGGCTGCGTAGCACGCACACATGGTCCTGGTCCGAACCCGGCACGTCGGGGCGCTCGGGCGCGGCGCCCGTGGCGAGCAGCAATGCCGCGTAGGGGACGGTCTCGCCGCCGGCGAGCACGACCACGCGCCGCTCCCGGTCGATGCGGGCGACCGTCGTCGACAGCCGCAGCTCGACGCCGATCGTGTCGAGCGCGACCTTCGAGATCGGGAGATGGTCGTCGCCGAACTTGCCGTCGAGGTAGTCCTTGGTCAGGATCGTGCGGTCGTAGGGGGCGTGGTCGTCGTCGGACAGGACGATCACCCGGGCGCGGGGCGCCCCCTGCTTGAGCGCCAGCGCCGCCGCATAGCCGGCCGCTCCGCCGCCCACGACGACGAAAGGTCCTTCCGCCAGGGCGACGGCGGGCCGCGGCGGGGCGATCGGTTCGGCCTGGGTGACGCGGACCCGGCCATCCTGCGCCGCAGCGGGCCAGACCGGCAGCGGATCGAAGGCCGGCGCCGCGATGGCACGCCCGCTCGCGACGTCGAAACAGGCGTGGTGCCAGGGGCAGCGCAACTCGCCGCCGACGACGAGCCCCTTGACCATGGGGGCGCCGAGATGGGTGCATCGGGCGCCGACGGCGTGAAAGGCGTCGCCGGCGCGCACCAGCACGGCGTCGCGCTCGCCGATCCGGCCCGCGAGGAGGCCGCTGGCCGGGATGGCATCGAGGGCCACGCCGGCGAGGAGGTCGGGGGTGTTCTGGTCATCGGGCATGGGGCGGCTCCGGTCGGGTCTGGCCTGAGAACCCCTTGCGGCGCTCGCCGGTTCGCCGCCGCGTCGTCGCGGGGCCCGGCATCGCGGGTTCAGGCCGGGGCCGCCCGCGCCACGATGAACGATCGCGGGAAGGCCAGCAGCCGATGCCCGTCGGCCCGCGCCCGGTAGGCGCCGTTGATCGCGCGCTCGTAGGCGGCGAGGAACCCCGCCTTCAGGGCGGGCGACAGCGGGTCGACGAAGGGCCGGAGCCCCGTGGCGCTGACCCAGTCGACGATGGCGCGGGCATCCGCCATCCGGTGCTGGTAGACGGTGCGCCACACGTCGACGTCGGCGGCCAGCGGCGCCAGGAGGTCGTAGTAGCGCTCGACCGGCAGCATGCGGCCGAGCCGCCCCGCCACGGCCGGGTCGCCGATGGCGGCGGCCCAGGGGCCGTCCGCCGCCACCTCGCGCATCAGGCCATGCGAGGGCTCGTCGAGATTGTCGGGCATTTGCACCGCCAGCACGCCGCCGGGCGCCAGCAGGCCGAAGAGCCGCGGCAGCAGCGCCGGGTGATCCGGCACCCATTGCAGCACGGCATTGGCGAAGATCAGGTCGGGGGCGCGCTCGGGGCGCCAGATGGCGGCATCGGCCATGGCGAAGCGCGTGGCGGGCAGGCGGCGGCGCGCGCTGTCCAGCATCGCGGCGGACGTGTCGAGGCCCACGATCTCGGCCTCGGGAAAGCGCCGGACGATCAGTTCGGTCGAGTTGCCCGGGCCGCAGCCGAGGTCGACGGCGAGCCGTGGCGCGTCGAGCGTCACCCGCCTCAGCAGGTCGGCCGCCGGGCGGGTCCGCTCCTCCTCGAACCGGCCGTAGAGGCCGGGATCCCAGTCCGGCGCGCTCAGCGGCTCGCCATCAGGGAGCGGGCGCGCGAGCAATAGGCGCGGTTGGCCGCGCTGGCGTGACGCGCCATGTGGCCGGACTGGTAGCGCATCAGCGCGCCGCAGAGGTCGCCGCCCGCATCCCGCCAAGCCTGGGCCAGCACCTTCATGCCGTAGCGGAGGTTGGTGTCGGCGACGAAGAGCGCCACCGCCGGGCCGGCGAAGCCGACCGAACGCGCGGTGCCGTATTTGATCTGCATCAGCCCGAGCGCGCCGTGGTTGGACGCGTGGGTGTTGCCCCGGCTCTCGATGGTCACGACAGCCTGGGCCAGCTTCAGCGGCACGCCGTTTTCGAGCGCGTGTTTGGCGAGCAGGGCACCGACGGTCTCCGAACCCGTCTCGATGTTGCCGCGGTCGGCCGCCCGGCCGGAGGGTCCCGGCGCCGCGGACTCGGTGTTGGGCGCCCGCGGCGCGGCCTCGAGGGTCGCCACGGCGTCGGCGGCCTTTTCATCGTCGTGGCCCGGCGGCAGGGGGGCCGGGATCGCCCCGATGGTCAGCGACCTGACCCCCGGCGCTTCGAGCCTCGGCGCGGCATCGGCCACCACCCTCGGCGTATGGGTCCCGGCATATCGGGTCCTCCTCCGGGACGCGCGGGAGCGGCCGGCGGGCGCCGCCTGGGCGATGGCGCGGGTGACAGTGGGGGAAGGGGCCGCGGCCACGATGGGCGGATCGATCAGGTTCGGCGAGAACGTCGCGCTGCCGCCCGCCTGGGCCAGCGGGGCGGACACGAGCAGGAGGCCTGCTGCGAAGATCGAACGCGACATCGAAGACAAGCCGCTTCCCCCCATCCAGTTGATCGCGAGGCCCAGACCGTCGCCCGACTGCGTCGAAATCCGGGCCGGCGATCCGACGCAGCCGTTTAAGCCCGATGAACGCGCCCGGCGGCAAGTCATTTTTGGGCGGGTGTGTGGTTCGGGACACAGGGTCGAGCCGAGTCGCCCGATGTCTCGATCGCGACGCGCGCAGCCTCGCCGGGGGAGGTCGAGAACCCAGAAAAGCCCGTTTTGCCCCGGATGGGAGCCGTGGTCGCCTCAAGCGGGGACCGTCGATATTGGACACGATTAGGCCGGCATTCACCTCGCCGGCTTCAGGGTGCCGTCGGGGCGGGCCGGCATCGTGCCGTGAGGAGTGGACATGAACAGGACATCCGCGGCGGCCGGCGCCGCCATGCTGTCGGCGTTGGCCCTGGCGGGCTGCGCCGCCCAGACGCCCGAGGAATACAACGCGGGCCGCGGCGCCTTCATCGGCGGCACGACCGGCGCGCTGATCGGCGGCCTCGCCACGGGCCGCCCGGCCGGCGCCCTCGCGGGCGCGGCGATCGGTGCCGGCAGCGGGGCCATCCTCGGCGCGGCCTCGACGCCGCGTCGCTACCCGCCCCCGCCCGTCGATGCCTATGCCGAGCCGCCGCCGCGCGCCTGCGCCCGCTGGGGCGTGGACGAGGACGGCCAGCGCGTCTGCCTCAAGCTCGCCGGCTATCGCGCCGTCCCGCCGTCGAACTACTGAGTCGGTGACGGCGGCGGCCGCTTTCAATCCGGACAGCGCCCTGGTGGCGGAGGTCCGGCCGTCGCCGAACCAGAACGAGAGGCGCCGAGCCGGTGGCCCCGACCTGCTCGTGCTCCATTACACCGGGATGGCGGACGGCGCGTCGGCGATCCGCCGGCTCTGCGACCCGGTCGCCGAAGTCTCGTCGCATTACGTCATCGAGGAGGACGGAACCGTTTTCCAGCTCGTGCCCGAGGCGCGGCGCGCCTGGCACGCCGGGCGCGGGGCCTGGGCGGGCGAAGAGGACCTGAACTCCGCCTCGATCGGCATCGAGATCGTCAACGGCGGCCACGATTTCGGCCTCCCGGACTTCCCCGCGCGGCAGGTCGACGCCGTCGTCGCGCTCTGCCGCGATATCGTCCTCCGCCACGCCATTCCGCCCCATCGCGTCCTGGCCCATTCCGACGCCGCGCCCGCCCGCAAGCGCGATCCCGGCGAGCTTTTCCCCTGGGATCGGCTGGCGGCGGCGGGCATCGGCCTCTGGGTGACGCCGTCCGACGATCCGTCGCTGGCGACGGCGCCCGATCCCGACGCCGTCCGGGCCGTGCAGCGGGACCTCGCCCGGTTCGGCTACGGCGTCGCCGTCACGGGCGTCCACGACGACGCGAGCCGCCTCATCGTCGCGGCCTTCCAGCGGCGCCACCGTCCGGCGCGCGTCGACGGCGCAATGGATCCCGGCACGCGCGACACGCTGGCGCGCCTCATCGCGCTGCGGTTCGGCGCGGATCGAGGAGGCGATCGAGGTCGCGCTTGATCGCGTCCTTGTCGGCTTCGGCGGCCCCGAGGATGCGCGAGAAGCGGAAGAAGTCGAGGACCTTGAAGCCGCTCACCGGCGGCCTGACCAAGAGATCGGGCGCGCGCTCGCGCAGCATCTTCGCCGTGATGGCGCCCTGCATGATCTGGGCCGAGCCGAACATGGCCTGGAACGGGGTCGGCGCCTCGCCGTCGCCCGACACGGGTCCCGCCACGACGTCGCAGGCCACGACCGCGGCGGTCCCGGGCGGCAGCCGGTCGTAGGGCAGGGGGTTGGTGGCGGCGCCGTCGACCAGCGTGCGGCCGTCGCGCGACACGGGCCGCACGAGGCCGGGCATCGCCATCGATCCCGCGACGGCACTGCGCAGCGCCCCCTCGGCGATGAGCAACTCGTCGCGGGCGTAGAAGTCCGTCGCCACCGCGGCGAACGGGATGGCGAGGTCCTCGAACCGCTCCGGCATGCCGCCCGGCCAGAAGGCGGACAGCAACAGCTCGGCGTCGACCATCACGGGATTGGCGAGGCCGCCGCGCAGCACGGCGGTGAAACGGCCGACCCTCGCCTCCAGCAGCATCGCCATGACGCGGTGCCGCCGCCCGAGGACGCGCAGCAGGTGGGAACGGAGGTCCCGGCCCGACAGGCCGGCCGCGTAGCAGGCGCCCACGACCGCGCCCATCGACGCGCCCGTGATGGCGACGGGCCGCACGCCGAGTTCGTCGAGCGCCTCGAGCAGCACCACATGGGCGAGGCCGCGCGCCCCGCCGGCGCCGAGCGCGATCCCGAGTCCTTCGCGCGCGGGGGCGCGGCCGTCCGTGTCGGTCAAAGGAAGGCCGTCAGCGCCGCGAGCGTCGCGTCGGGGTTTTCCTCGGCCAGGAAATGGCCGCTGCCGATCTCGACGCCTTCGGCCCGCGGCGCGAGGCCAGCCCGCCACGCGTCGATCGGCGCCGGGCGGCCCGGCTTGGCCAGGTAGTCCCGGCTGAAGAGGAGCAGCATGGGACAGCTGATCGTCCGGCCGGCGGCCTCGTCGGCGCGGTCGGCCTCGACGTCGAGGGTGGCCCCGGCACGATAGTCTTCGCACATGGCGTGGATGCGGGACGGGTCGCCCCAGGCGGCCCGGTAATGCGCCAGGGCCTCGGGCGCGAAGGCGGCGAGGCCGCGAGCCCCCGTCCACTTCGCCATCAGGCCTTCGAAATAGCCGTCCGGATCGCGCGCGATGGCGTCCTCGGGCTCGGGCGCGGGGCGGGCCAGCCAGGGCCAGTGGGGCGACACGTCGGGGTCGGCCTCGCGCTCGCGCCAGACCGCGGCGGTCGGCAGGACGTCGAGCAGCGCCAGCTTGACGAGGCGGCCCGGCTGGTCGAGCGCCAGCCGGTAGCCGACGCGCGCGCCGCGGTCGTGGCCGGCGAGGGCGAAGCGGGCGTGCCCGAGGCCGTCCATCAGCGCCACGACGTCGCCGCCCATGGCGCGCTTCGTGTAGCCCCCGCCGTCGCGGCTCGCCGGGGCCGAGGACCAGCCGTAGCCGCGCAGGTCCGGGACCACGGTCGTGAAGTGCCGCGCCAGGGCGGGGGCGAGGCGGTGCCACATCGCCCCCGTCTCGGGAAAGCCGTGGAGCAGGACGAGCGGCGGTCCCGATCCGCCGACCCGCGCGAAGATGCGCCCCGCGTCGGTCGAGGCCGTGTGGGACGCGAAGCCGGGGTAGAGGTCGGCGAGGTCGGGCATGGGGACGTCCTGGCGGCGGTGGCGTCTAGGCCGGAGATAGCGGAACGGAGGCCGGGGCGGAAGCGCCGCGGCCTCGGCGGGTCCGCGTCGGTTCACCGGTGCCGACCCGCTCATCGCCCGGGCCGAGAGCGGCAGGATGGTGGGACTGCCCCGCCCTCCGGTTCAGCCCGAACCGCTCGCGATAATCCTGCGGCGAGGCGCCGAGCACGCGCAGGAAGGCGCGCCGCATGGTCTCGTCCGTGCCGAAGCCGCAGCGCTCGGCGATCCGCTTCACCGGCGTGGCGCTCTCCGACAGCAGCCGGCGCGCGGCCTCGACCCGGAGACGCTCGACCGCCCGGGCCGGCGTGACGCCGGTCGCCGCCGGGTAGCGGCGCACGAAGCTGCGCTCGCTCATCCCCGCCTGCCGGGCCAGCGCGGCGAGCCCGAGGTCGTCGGCGAGGCGGTCCGCCATCCAGCCGTGGAGCCGCTCGAAACCGCCCTCGGCGCTCTGCAGGCTCAGGGCGGCCGAGTATTGCGACTGGCCGCCGGGCCGCTTCAGGAAGACGACGAGCTGGCGCGCCACCGCCAGGGCGGCGCATCGCCCGAGGTCGTCCTCGACCAGGGCCAGCGCGAGGTCGATCCCCGCCGTGACGCCGGCCGAGGTCCAGACGTCGCCGTCCCGCACGAAGATCGGGTCGGGCTCGACCCGGATCGCCGGGTGGCGCCGCCGGAGCTCGTCGCAATGCTCCCAATGCGTGGTGGCGCGGCGGCCGTCGAGCAGCCCGGCCTCGGCGAGCAGGAAGGCGCCGCTGCAGACCGACACGACGCGCCGGCAGTGCGGCGCCCTGGCCTTGATCCACGCCACCAGAGCGGCGTCGCGCGCCGCTGCCGCGACGCCCCGGCCGCCCGCCACCACCAGCGTGTCGAGGGGCTGGTCGGCGTCCGGGAGGGGTTCGGCCGCGAGCCCCAGGCCCGACGAGGCCATGAGGCGTCCCGCCCCCGCGGCGATCACGACGGCGTCGTAGGGGACGGTGTCGTCGGGGGGCGCGCGGCGGGAGGCGAGGTCGCAGGCGGTCGAGAACACCTGGAGAGGGCCGGCGACGTCGAGGAGCTGCACGTCCGGGAACGCCAGGAACGCGATCCGGCGACGCGGCACTGGCGTGATCCGTGGGGTCGATGGCGACATGGCCAGACTGTCGGGCGATAGGGTCGACGCGTCAACCGCGGAGATCCCCCCATGTCGCATCCCCTCAGCTTCGGGTTCCTGGTGTTCCCCGACATCCAGCAGCTCGACCTCACCGGCCCTTACGAGATCGTGTCGGTGCTCGACGCGCCGAAGCAGGTCCACCTCCTCTGGCACGACCTCCAGCCGGTGCGCTCCACCACCGGCGTCGTGTTCACCCCCACCCGCACCTTCGCCGGCTGCCCGCCGCTCGACGTGATCTGCGTGCCGGGCGGGATCGGGGTGAACCCGCTGATGCGCGACGCGGCGCTGTTGGCTTTCCTGCAGCGGCAGGCCGAGACGGCGCGGTTCGTCACCTCGGTCTGCACGGGATCGCTGGTGCTCGGCGCCGCGGGGCTGCTCCGCGGCAGACGCGCCACGAGTCACTGGTCGGCGCGCGACCTGTTGGCGGGCTTCGGTGCGGTGCCGACGGCGGGTCGGGTGGTGCGCGACGGCCGGTTGATCACCGCCGGCGGCGTGACGGCGGGCATCGATTTCGCCCTCACGATCATCGCCGAACTCTGCGGCGTCGAGGCCGCCCAGGCCTGCCAGCTCCAGCTCGAATATGCCCCGGCACCGCCCTTCGACGCCGGCACGCCCGAGACGGCGCCGGACGCCGTCGTGGCGAAGCTTCGGGCGCGGGGCGCCGCGTCACGGCGCGAGCGCGAGGCTCTCGTGGCGGAGTGGGGAGAGGCTCCCGCCGTTTGATGCGCCGAGCCGTCGGCGCTCGACGAAGAGGCCGGCGAGCGCTCCATCGGACGTGACGGCGATCCGTCGCCCCAGACGAAAAAGCCCGGCACAGGGCCGGGCTCTCGTCTTTCCGGCGGGCGTCGTCAGGCCGAGGGCTGCGGCTCCAGCCCACCCTCGGGACCCTGGCGCGGCCGGGTCTTGCCGACGTTCGGCACCGGCGAGGCCCGCGGCGGGGCGGGTTCGTCGTCCGTGTCGCGGATCGGCGCGATGCCCTTGATGACGCCGATGATCTCGTCGCCGCTCAGCGTCTCGTATTCGAGCAGCGCCTCCGCCACGGCCTCGAAGTCGGTGCGGTAGGTGTTCAGGACCCGCGTCGCGTCGGCGAGCCCCGATTCCACCAGGCGCCGCACTTCGGAATCGATCTTCTGCGAGGTGGATTCCGAGATGTTGTTCTGCTTGCCCATCGAATAGCCGAGGAACACCTCTTCCTGGTTCTCGCCATACATCACGGTGCCGAGTTCGTCGGAATAGCCCCAGCGGGTCACCATGGCGCGGGCCAGCTTCGTGGCCTGCTCGATGTCGGACTGGGCGCCCGACGTCACCTGGTTCTTGCCGAAGGTGATCTCCTCGGCGATCCGGCCGCCCATGATGATGGCGAGGCGCGACGTCATCTGCTCGTAGGTCATGGAGATGCGGTCGCCCTCGGGCAGCTGCATGACCATGCCGAGGGCCCGGCCGCGGGGGATGATCGTCGCCTTGTGGACGGGATCGGTGGCGGGCATCTTCAGCGCCACGAGGGCGTGGCCGGCCTCGTGATAGGCGGTGCGCTTCTTCTCGAGTTCCGTCATCACCATGGTGCGGCGCTCGGCGCCCATCATGATCTTGTCCTTGGCGTCCTCGAATTCCGACATCGTCACGATGCGCTTGCCGCGGCGGGCCGCCATCAGCGCCGATTCGTTGACGAGGTTCATGAGGTCGGCGCCCGAGAAGCCCGGCGTGCCGCGCGCCACCGTCTTGAGGTCCACGTCGGGCGACAGCGGCACCTTGCGGACGTGCACCTTGAGGATGCGCTCGCGGCCGATGACGTCCGGGTTCGGCACGGTGATCTGGCGGTCGAAGCGGCCCGGGCGCAGCAGCGCGGGGTCGAGCACGTCCGGCCGGTTGGTGGCGGCGATGAGGATGATGCCCTCGTTGGCCTCGAAGCCGTCCATCTCGACGAGCAGCTGGTTCAGCGTCTGTTCGCGCTCGTCGTTGCCGCCGCCGAGGCCCGCGCCACGGTGCCGGCCGACGGCGTCGATCTCGTCGATGAAGATGATGCAGGGCGCGTTCTTCTTGGCCTGTTCGAACATGTCGCGCACGCGGCTGGCGCCGACGCCGACGAACATCTCGACGAAGTCCGATCCCGAGATCGTGAAGAAGGGGACGTTGGCCTCGCCCGCGATGGCGCGTGCCAGGAGCGTCTTGCCGGTGCCGGGCGGCCCGACGAGCAGCACGCCGCGCGGGATGCGGCCGCCCAGCCGCTGGAACTTCTGCGGGTCGCGCAGGAACTCGACGATCTCCTGCAGGTCCTCCTTGGCCTCGTCGACGCCGGCGACGTCGTCGAAGGTGACGCGGCCGTGGGCCTCGGTGAGGAGCTTCGCCTTCGACTTGCCGAAGCCCATCGCCTTGCCGCCGGCGCCCTGCATCTGCCGCGACATGAAGATCCACACGCCGATGAAGGCGAGCAGCGGCAACCCGTTGACCAGCAGCGTCACAAGCCAGGAATTGCCGTCCGACGGCGCCTTGGCGGTGATCTGCACGTTCTTCTTGTAGAGGTTCTGCACCAGCGACGGGTCGTTCGGCGCGTAGGTCGAGAACATGCCGCGGCTGTCGCTGTAATGGCCGGTGATCTCGTTCCCCGCGATGGTGACGTCGTGTACCTTGTTGGAATCGACCTCGTTCAGCAACTGGCTGAAGGTGATGTCCTGCGCCTGCGCTCCGCCACGGCTGCCGGGGTTCTGGAACAGCAACACCAGCGCCACGACGAGGAGGAAGATGATCACCCAGAGGGCGAAATTCCTGAAATTGGGGTTCATTGCGGACTCGTGTCAGGCGATGACGTTCGCGGCAGGACGAAGATGCGGCTCCGCCCGAGGGCCACGCTGCTCCGCGACTGAATGTAGGCGGTCGCCCGAAGCTTGCCAAGGGAAGCTCCGGGACGCCTCGACCTCGATGGTCCCATCCGCGGTGACGCAGGCCGGCCGCTCGTCCTGGCGGGAGTCGATCAGCCGAGGACGGCACCCGACCTGCGGCGCGGCGGGGCCGCGGCGAGATGGAGGCCGTCCCGCCCATCGAACGACACCACGGCGCCGTGCAGCGTCCGCCGCAGGGGTGTGCCGGCGGCCGCGGCATCCACCAGCGCCGCCGCCAGGCGTTCCACGCCGTCGAGGCGCGGCCGGCCGGGCGCCGCGGCGAGGTCCGTGACGACGGACTGCAGCGCACGGACGCGAACCGCGGCGGGCGCGGCGAGCAGGCGGCGCGCGTCGTAGCGGCCCGGCGCGCGCGCGGCATCCGCGATGGCGCACCGCGCCGCCTCCGCCAGGGCCGCCTCGGCCTCCCCCATGCGGCGGGCCAGCGTGGCGAAACGGGCGGCGTCGAGGCCCTCGGCGGCGAGGGCCGGCAGGAGGGCGCGCAGGCGGGTGCGGGCGAAGCGCGGGTCGGCGTTGGCCGGATCGTCGACGAAGCTCCAGCCCCCGGCGCGGCAGGTCGCCACCAGCCGCGCCTTCGGCACGTCGAGGAAGGGGCGGACGTGGACGATCCCCTCCCGGTCGACCGCCGCCGCCATGCCGGCGAGGCCGGCGGGCCCGGAGCCCCGCATCAGGCGGAACAGGACGGTCTCGGCCTGGTCGTCGCGGGTGTGGGCGGTGGCGAGATGGGAAGCGCCGATGCGCCCCGCGCAGTCGACCAGGAGGGCGTAGCGGTGGCGGCGCGCCCGCTCCTGCAGGCGCGTGGCGGGCTTGGCGCCGGTCCAGGGGAGCATGTGACAGGGCAGCCCGAGCGCCTCGGCGGCCCTGGCGACGTCCTCGGCCTCGGCCCGGGACCCGGGCCGCAGCCCGTGATCGACGGTCGCCACGGCGAGGGGCGGCACTCCCACCCCCGAGGCGGCGAGCCCCGCCGCGAGCCGCATCATCGCCACGCTGTCGGGACCGCCCGATACGGCCAGCAACACCCCGCGGGCATCGCGCAGGGGCGCCAGGAGCGTCCGGGCCTCGTCGAGGGTGAGGGCGGCGGCGGCCTCCACCGGAGCGAGTCGAACGGATGGGGACGGGGTCGACGCTCCCCCATCCTGAGCAGGGCGGGACGCACCCTGTTCAGGATGGGGGAGGGGACCCTCGGCGTGCCGGTCGCGACGATGATCGGTCATCGCCGTCCACCGTTCGGCGGGCGCCGGGATCAGCAATGGCCGCGTTTCAGCTCGCGGTCGACGCCGGCGCGCACGTCCGGTCCGGCGGCGGGGTATTTGCGGTCGACCTCCTGGTAGGTGGCGCAGGCCTGGGCGTTGGCGCCGAGCGCGTTCAGCGCCATCCCGAGCCTCAACAGGGCGTCGGGCGCGCGGTTGGACCTGGTGTAGTCCGTCGAGAGCTTCAGGAACTGCTCGGCCGCCTCACGGTGCCGGCCGAGCCGGGCATAGCTCTCGCCGAGGAAGTAGGTCGCATCCGGCACCAGGCGGTCGCGCGGGTACTTGTTGAGGAAGTCGTTGAAGCCCGTGATGGCGGGCTCGTATTGTCCGCCCTTGTAGAAGGCGTAATCGGCCTCGTATTCGGACCGCGTGCTGCCCGGCGTGAGGCTCGCCGTGCCGCCGGGCGGCGGCGGGACGGGGGCGGCCTCGGGCGCCTCGGGGATCGCCGCCGCGACGGCGGCCGGCGGCGCGCCGCCGAGGCCGTGCGTGAGGTCGAGCGGCGCATGCGGCTCGGCCGACGCGGTTCCACCCGCGACGCGGGACGGCGCGGGCGTCGCCGAGGGGATGCTGGGGCGCAGCCCCGCCGCCGTCGATGGGACGGGTGTGCCGAGCGGCCGCGGCGCCCCGGGCGCGTCGGGATCGGTCGCGGGGTCGAAGGCGTCGCCGCGCCGCTGCGGCGTGCCGGCCGTCGCCGTGGCGACGGAAGCCGCCGGGGCCGGTGCGGCGTCGGCCGGGACCGTCGGTGCCGCTTCGGCGACGGCGGTCGGCGATGGGTCGCCGAGGTCGCCGCGGCGCCCCGGGGGCGGCTTGCCGCCGGGCGTCGTCGGCGCGCGGTTCAGGTCCTGGAAGCGGAAATCCACGTCCTGCTGCATCTTGCGCAGCGCATCTTCGAGCCGCTTGTTCTGGAACTGGAGTTGCTCGATCTGCCCGGTCAGGCTGCGCAGCTTGTTCTCCAGCCGGTCGACGCGGACCAGCAGGGCCGCCGCGCTCGACGGATCCTGCTGGTCCGGGTCGTCCTGCGCCAGCACGATCGGGGCCTGGACGGTCGGGGTCTTCGTCGTCGGGGTCCCGCCGCCGGCTGCCATCGCCGGGCCGGTCAGCCCGGGGACCAGCGAGGCCGCGCAGGCGAGGCCGAAGAGGGCCGGCCGATAGGCAGCGAGCAGGGATCGGAGGCTGTCTTTCATCGGGGCTCCTCGCGGCCCGGGCCGCGACGGCGGGCCGGGTGAACGCGTCCCCGAGCTTATAACCTCATCGGCCCCGAAGCGGCAGGGGTCCCGGACGCGCCTGCGAGCCGGTGCGGCACCGGGCTATCCGGTGCCGACCTCGATCGGGCCCTTGCCGATCAGGATTCGCCGCCCTTCAGCACCGTCACGGCGCGACGGTTCTGCGACCAGCAGGAGATGTCGTTGCAGACCGCGACCGGCCGCTCCTTGCCGTACGAGATCGTCTTGATCCGCGAAGCCGCCACGCCGCGCGCCACGAGGTACTGCTTCACGGCTTCGGCGCGCTGGGCGCCCAGGGCGAAGTTGAACTCGCGGGTGCCGCGCTCGTCGGCATTGCCCTCGATGGTGAAGGCATAGCGGGGATACTGAGCGAGCCAGCGGGACTGCTTGTCGAGGGTGGCCTGGGCGGCCGAAGACAGGTCGGTCTGGTCCGTGTCGAAGAACACGCGGTCGCCGACGTTCTGGGCGAAGTCGCCCGCCGTGCCGGGCGCCGTCGAGCCGTATTTGCCGTTGGCGCCGGCGCCGTATCCGTTGGCGCCGAACCGGCCGGCACCGCCGCCGAAGGCGCCCACGGCGTCGGCCGGATCCTTGGCGCAGCCCGCGATCGCGAGGCCCGCCACCGCGACGGCGACCAACCCGAACGCGCGGGAGGACTGGAGAAGCTGCATACCGATGATCCTCGTGCAAAAGCCTGCCGGCGACCCCTCGGTGATAGTCCTCGAGGGTTAAACGAAGGTTCCGTCAACCTTGATGAGGCGTTGGGGCGATACCATCCATGTCTCGGCAACAAGCGCCATGGTTAATGGCGAGTTCATGGCCCGATTGCGGCGACTGAACCGATCCGGGACCGGCTGTTGCGCCGATGATACGGACGAGATCGACCTCATCATGCAGCGATCGTGGTCGTCGGCGCGGCTTCGGTGCGGATGGCGCGCTGCGCTACTCGGCTGCCAGAGCGGTGTCGGCCGGCCCGGCGGTCCGACCGCGCAGGTCGTGCTCGGCCTCGGCGATGTAGTCGCGCGTCATTGGGGCCGCGTCGACCGCCCTCGCCAACTGCACCTGGAAGACCATGAAGCCGAAATGGCGGAACGAGATCTCGCTGCCGACGAGGTAGAACTCCCACATGCGGCGGAACCGCTCGTCGTAGATCCGGCTGAGGTCGGGCCACCGCGCCTCGAACCGTTCGCGCCATAGCCGGACCGTCTCGGCGTAGTGCAGCCGCAGCACTTCGAGGTCGTTGATCCACAGGGCCTGGCGCTCGACCGCCGGCATCACCTCCGACAGGGCCGGGGCGTAGCCGCCCGGGAAGATGTATTTGAGGATCCAGGTGCTGGTCGGGGCCGGGCCGTACATCTTGCCGATGGAATGCACCAGGGCGAGGCCGGAGGGCGCGAGGAGGCGCCTGATGGCGCCGAAGTAGGCTTCGTAATGCGGCAGGCCGACGTGTTCGAACATGCCGATCGACACGATGCGGTCGAACTGGCCCTCGAGCAGGCGGTAGTCGACCAGTTCGAACGTGACGCGGTCGCTGAGGCCCGCCTCTTCCGCGCGCCGGCGGGCGACCCCGAGCTGCTCCTGCGACAGCGTGATGCCGGTGACGCTCACGTCGGCCGCTTCGGCGATGAAGAGCGCGAGGCCGCCCCAGCCGCAGCCGATGTCGAGCACGCGCTGGCCGGGCTTCAGCAGCAGCTTCGCCGCGATGTGCTGGCGCTTGGCGAGTTGCGCCGTCTCGAGGTCGTCGCCGTCATGGCGGAAGTAGGCGCAGGAATATTGCATGTCGCCGTCGAGGAAGCTGCGATAGAGCGCCCCCGACAGGTCGTAGTGATGGGCGACGTTGGTCCGCGCCTTGGCGGGGTCGTTGCGCTGGGCGATGAGGTTGACCAGTTTCGACGCCCAGCGGCCGACCTTCGGGTTCGGGTCCTGGCCGATGGCGGCGATGTTGGAACCCAGCAGTTCCATGACGTCGTGGAGGCTGCCCCGCTCGATGACGAGGTCTCCGTCCATGTAGGCCTCGCCGAAATAGAGGTCCGGGTTGGTGGCGATCTTGAGCACCGTGCGGGCCTTGCGGATGCGCAGCCGGACGTCGAGGAGCCCGGCGGGCAGGGAGGCGTCGGGCTGACCGGCCGACACGGTCCCGAACGGCGTCGCCACGGTCATGCGGCCGTGGCGGATGAGGTGTCGTAGGAGGGAGTTCAGCATCGGCGGCTCTGTGCGTCACGCGTGCCGCGGGCGTGCCGGACGACGATCAGCCGAGGACGCGGGGACGCTTCACGGGGTGAGCGATGGCTCATTCCCCCTCGAGTGTGCTGGCCGGCGCCGCGACGTCAAGCGCGGTTTCTGCATACCGGCCTGATCGCGCAGGCAGATCTTCGGCACCCAGCCCGTCCCGCGGCGGCAGGTCGCCGGCGTCGCTCACCTCGACGGAGGACGTCGCGACGGCGGCCTTCGCCATTCAGCCCATCAGCGGACCCCAGGCGGGGTCGGAGGCGCCGCCCGGCGTCGGCACGGGGAACTCGCCGCGGCCGAAGAGGTCCGTCATGAAGATCTTCGACGTCGCGCCGTTGCCGGCGTCGCGAAAGAACATCAGGTAGAGGCCGTTGGGGGCCCAGGTCGGCCCCTCGTTGTGGAACCCCTGGGTGATGATCTTCTCGCCCGACCCGTCTGGCTTCATGATGCCGATGGCGAACTGGCCGCCGGCCTGCTTGGTGAAGGCGATGTAGTCGCCCTTGGGCGACCACACCGGCGTCGAGTAGCGGCCGTCGCCGAAGGAGATCCGCTTGGCGCCGCCCCCTGACGCGCCCATGACGTAGATCTGCTGCGTGCCGCCGCGGTCGGATTCGAAGACGATCTGGCCGCCGTCCGGCGAGTAGCAGGGCGAAGTGTCGATCGACGCATCGTCGGTGAGCTGGCGGGGGTCGCTGCCGCCGACCGGCATGGCGTAGAGGTTGGAACTGGCCCCCTCCGAGAGGGACATCACGATCTTGCGGCCGTCCGGCGAGAACCGGGGCGAGAAGGTCATGCCCGGGAAGTTGCCCACCCGCTGCTTCTGGCCCGTCTCGATGTCGAGCAGCGTCACCTCGGGCTCGGCATCGCCGAACGACATATAGGCGACCTGCTGCGCCGTGGGGGAGAAGCGCGGCGTGACCACGAGGTTGTCGCCGTGGGTCAGGTAATGGACGTTGCCGCCGTCCTGGTCGACGATGGCGAGGCGCTTGCGGCGCTTCTCGGCCGACCCGGTCTCGTCGACGTAGACGACGCGACTGTCGAAGAACCCCTTCTCGCCCGTGATCCGGGTGAAGACGGCGTCGGCCACGATGTGGGCGACGCGGCGGCCGTTGGACAGTTCGGTCGTGTAGTGCTGGCCGGCGACCTGCTGGCCCGAGGCCGTGTCGAAGAGGCGGAAATCGGTGTTGAAGCGGCCACCGCCGCGGTCGACGCGTCCCGTGACGACGAATTGCGCCCCGGCGGACTTGTAGGCTTCGAGCGCCGGAGCGTCGGGGTCGACGGCGGGCTGCGGCCCCTCGAGCGGCTTGAGATAGACTGAACGCTTGAAGTCGTTGGTGACGATGCCGGCGACCTTGGCGGCGTCGCCGCCCTCGCCCGCGAAGGGCGCCACCGCCACCGTGACGGGGGTGAAGTTGCCGCCCGGCCGGATGTCGAGATAGCGGTCCTCGGCCCGCACCGGGGCGACCGGCAGCGTGCCCCCGATCGCGGCGAGCGCGGAGGACGCCATGAACATGCGGCGGCTGAGGCGGATCATCGGCGAACGCTCCTCGGAGGGCATGGCGAAGGCATGGCCCGGTTCGGTTAACATTTTACGCCGACGGAGCCCGCCTCACGCCGCCCGCCCCGCCCCCGAGACGGACCGGTCTCATCCCGCCATCTCGGCGGGATCGAAGCGCAGGATGCGGCTCCGCCACTGCTCGTAGAAGGGTGCGAACTGCGCCGGGATGTGCAGCGGGTTGCACTGCCGCACCGCCCGGAGGGCGCTCTCGGCGAGGCCCCGTGCCGAAGGATCGGACGGCCTGTTCAGCAGCGTCGGTTCGCTCTGCAGCGACCCGTCCTCGGCGTAGGCGACCTTGATCTCGGGGATGTAGCGCCCGTGATCGAGGCCGAGGTAGCTCCAGCACTGCTTGAACTGGTCGGCCAGCAGGCCGTCGAGCGCGTCGGACTGCGTCGGCGACATCTTCGGCGCGTTGCCCGACGTGGCACCGCGGGACGCCGTCTTGGAGACCTGCCGGCCGGTCGAGGGGGGTGCCCCGGCCGGCTGGCTGTTGAGGATCTTGGAGATGTCCGTCGGGTCGAAGGCCTTCTGGTCGCTGGGTTCGGCGCTGGCGTCGGCGGCCTGCGTGTCGCGCGGCACCGGGGCGGGCTTCGGATGGCTCACGGGCTTATGGACCGGTTTCGGCGGCGTCGGCTTCGCGTCGGGCTGGGGGTCGGCCGCCGCCTGGTCGAGCATCTTCGCCACCTGATCGGGCTTCTCGACCGGGCGGGGCTTCGGCGGCGGCTTCTGCTCCACGACCTTGGGCGGCTGCGGCGGCGTCGGCGCGGGCCTGGGCGGCAACGGCGGCGGCTTGACCTCGGTCCGTTTGGGCGGCTCGGGCGGCTTCGGCACGGGCTTGGGCGGCGGCGGCGTCGCGGGCTTGATCACCTCGGCGTCGGGATCGCGCTGCGGCGGCACCGGCGCCGGGGGCGGCGGCTTCGGGGCCGGCGTGGGCACGGGCGGCGTCGGGACGGGCGGCGTCGGCGCCTCCGGGGGGAGCGGGGGCGGGGGCGTCGGGTCGGGGCGCTGCGGCGGCTCGGGCACCGGTGGGGGCGGCGGCGCCGGCTCGGGCGGCACCGGCGGGGTCGGGACGGGGGGCGTCGGGGCCGCAGGCTTCGGCGGCGGCGGGGGCGGCGCCTCCTTCGGCACGTCGGGCTTCGGCGGCTGGGTGTGCTGCTCGTCGGCCTGGGCGACCTTGTCGGCCTTGGTGACGGGCTCCTTGGTGACGTCCTTCGACGATTTCTCGCCCTTCATGATCTGGTTGAAGTCGCTCTGCGAGATGGTCTCGATCGGCACCGCCTCGGGCATCGGATCGTCGACGGGCTTGTCGGCCAACCAGGGGATGTTGAGGATCAGGAGTGCCAGCAGCGATCCATGGGCCAGGAGCGAGACCGCGATGCCGGGCTCTGACAGCTTCAGCTTCAAGGGGGCGCCCGCCTCACTTGTCCGACTGCTCGGTCACCAGGGCGACCTTCTTGTAGCCGGCCGAGGTGATGAGCGTCATGACCTCGGCGATGCGGCCGTAGTTCACCGCCTTGGCGCCGCGCAGGTAGATGCGCTCGTCGTAGCCGTCCTTGGCGAGCTCCTGGAGGCGGGGCAGCAACCCATCCATCTGCACCTGCTGGTCGGCCACGTAGACGTCGCCCTTGTCGTCGACCGCGACGCTCAGCGGCTTCGAGTCGATCTTCAGCTCGCCCGCCGTTGTCTTCGGCAGGTCGATCGGCACGCCCGAGGCGAGCAGCGGCGCCGCCACCATGAAGATGATGAGCAGCACCAGCACGACGTCGATGAACGGCGTCATGTTGATCTCGGCCATGGCGCCGTAGCGCGGCACGCCGCGCTTGCGCCGGCCGCCCTTCTTGCCCGCGGCCCCGACCGACATGCCCATGCTGTGTCTCTCCTGCGGTGACGCGAACGGTCAGGCCGCGCGGTCGCGCTCGCCGCCGACGTGGTGGTCGATCTGGCGGGACAGGATCGACGAGAACTCGTCGGCGAAACTCTCCATGCGGGCCTGGAACCGCGCCACGATGCCCTGGAGGTTGTTGAAGAAGATAAGCGCCGGGATCGCGGCGAAGAGCCCGATCGCGGTGGCGAGCAACGCTTCGGCCAAGCCGGGCGCGATGACGGCGAGCGACGTGTTCTTGGACGCCGCGATGGAGCGGAACGACGTCATGATGCCCCAGACGGTGCCGAACAGGCCGACGAAGGGCGCCGTCGAGGCGACGGTGGCGAGCACGATGAGGCTCGATTCCAGCCGCTCGACCTCGCGGGCGATGGACACGTCGAGCACCTTCTCGAGCCGGGCATGCAGGCCCATGAAGGAGGCGCCGACGTTCTGGAAGCTGCGCTTCCATTCGCGCATCGCGCCCACGAACAGCGACGCCATGCCGATCGTCTCGGCCTGCGACAGGTCGGTGTAGAGTTCCTCCAGCGACTGGCCGGACCAGAAGACCTGCTCGAAGCGGTCCATCGCCTTGCGGGTGCGGGCGAACAGGATGCCCTTGTTGATGATGATGGCCCAGCACCACAGCGACGAGCCGAGAAGCCCCAGCATGATCACCTTCACCAGCACGCTGGCGTTCATGAACATGCCGAGGATGGTGATCTCCGACCCCGGGAGGGCGGCGGCGGCGGCGGGGATATCTGCAGGGTTCATGCGGTCCATTTCCCGGCGCCCGCGGCGCAGGCCACCGGCATCCCGCGGCGCGGGGGGTCGCGCCGCGCGGGATACCCCTGGCATCACACTGAAATCGTTCCACCGTCCTGCGGTGGGAATCGGTCAATTCTGCGGCCTCGCCGCCGCCGCCGAGGGCGTCCGCCTCGCGCGATGAAGCCCCGTCACGGTTAACGCGGCCTTAAGCGGCCCCTTGAAGCCGCGTCGTCATCGCGGCCGGCAGGCGCACGGCGCGCCCCCGCGACACGGCCGCGACCCGCACGCTGGCCTCGACCAGAAGGTCGTCGCCCCGCAGCAGCCGCTGATGCATGGTGAGCGACGCCCCACCGACGGCGGCGACCCGGGTCTCCACGGTCAGGAGGTCGTCCATGCGGGCCGGGCGCCGGAAATCGATCTCGATCCGCGCCACCGCGAAGGCGACCGGCGCCTCCATGGAGAACAGCGCCGCCTGGTCGATGCCGAGGTCGCGCAGCGTCTCGGTGCGGCCGCGCTCGAGGAAGCGGAGGTAATTGGCGTGGTAGACGACGCCCGAGAAGTCGGTGTCCTCGTAATAGACCCGCACGGCGAAGCGGTGGGCGGCCTCCGTCACGCCTCGCCCTCCGCGTCGTCGCCGCGCACGGCGACGAACAGGCCGTACTGGTCGGACAGCGACTTCGGCTCGGCCAAGCCGAGGTGCCGGAAGGCGTGCGGGGTGAGGAGGCGCCCGCGCGGGGTGCGCTGCAGGAAGCCGAGCTGGATGAGGTAGGGCTCGATGATGTCCTCGATGGCGTCGCGCGGCTCGCCCAGGGCCGCCGCGATGGTCTCGACCCCCACCGGGCCGCCGCCGAAGGACAGCGCGATGATGTCGAGGTAGCGCCGGTCCATGCCGTCGAGGCCGATGTCGTCGACATCGAGTGACTTCAGGGCCTTGTCGGCGATGGCTCGCGTGATGGTGTCGGCGGAGTCCTGCTGGGCGAAGTCGCGCACGCGGCGGAGCAGGCGGCCGGCGATGCGCGGCGTCCCCCGCGAGCGCCGCGCGATCTCGTTGGCGCCGTCGGGCGCGATGCCGATGCCGAACACGCGCGCGCCGCGGCGCACGATGAGTTCGAGCTCCGGCACCGTGTAGAACTGGAGGCGGATCGGGATGCCGAACCGGTCGCGGAGCGGCGTGGTGAGGAGGCCCGCGCGGGTGGTGGCGCCGACGAGCGTGAACCGCGACAGGTCGATCTTTACCGAGCGCGCCGACGGGCCCTGCCCGATCATGAGATCGAGCTGAAAATCCTCCATGGCGGGATAGAGGATCTCCTCGACGGCCGGGTTCAGGCGGTGGATCTCGTCGATGAACAGCACGTCGCGGTCTTCGAGGCCGGTCAGCTGGGCGGCGAGGTCGCCCGCCTTGGCGATGACGGGGCCGGAGGTCGAGCGGAAATTGACGCCGAGCTCGCGCGCGACGATCTGCGCCAGCGTGGTCTTGCCGAGGCCCGGTGGCCCGACGAGCAGCACATGGTCGAGCGCCTCGCCCCGCGCCCGCGCCGCCTCGATGAACACCCCGAGGTTCTTGCGTGCCGCCTCCTGGCCGGTGAAATCGACGAGCGACAGGGGCCGGATCGAGACGTCCGGATCATCCATGCGCTGCTCGGGGGTGACGAGGCGTCGGGGTGGAGGGGGCAAGCGGCGTCCGGTGTGTCACGAAGTGTCCGGTTGTGATAGCTCATGTCGCGTCGAGAAGGCGACAGCGCGCTGACGGGAGACGGGGCGGATGACGGGTCTACGACTGCCGGCCATCATGGCGTTCGACGCTTTCGAAGCGGCCCTGATCGACATGCCCGAGGACGAAGCCTGGGAACTCGTCGGCGGTCGCGTCCGTGTTTCGAGCGCTGGCCGAATCGCCAGCCACAATTACATCGTCCAGAATGTCGCTCACGCCATCCTGACCGGCGCTCGCGCCGCCGGGTCGCCTTTCCGGGGATTGGTTCAGACCTTCTACCTCAAGAGCCGATCGATCGAGAGCGCCATCCTGCCTGATGTGATGGTCCGGAGCGGACGGCTCCCTTCCGGTGCGACTTCCTGTGATGATCCGATCGTGATCGTCGAAGTTCTGGATCAGGACAGATTGGACCGCGGCAGCGAACGGTGGGAGGCGTGCCGCCGGCTTCCGAGCCTTCAGCACTATGTCATGGTGGCGCGCGAGACCGCCCTTATGGCGGTCTACGATCGCTGCGGCGCGGCTTGGTACGAGCGTCGAACGATCGAAGGCCTCGACGCAACCCTCGAGCTTTCGGCCCTCGGTGTGAATATCACTCTAGCCGAAGTCTACCGTGATGTGCTCTTCGCCTGAGACATGAACGGTCCACCCCGCGCCTTCGTCATCGGCCACCCCGTCGGCCATTCCAGGTCACCGATGATCCACGGCCATTGGCTGGACGTCCACGGCCTGGCCGGGTCCTACGAGAAAGTGCCGGTCACCCCCGAAGACCTCGAGGCCTTCATCGCCGGCCTGAAGGACAGCGGCTTCGTGGGCGGCAACGTGACGGTGCCGCACAAGCAGCGCGTGCTGGAGCTGGCCGACGCCGTCGACGAGGCGGCCGACGCCATCGGCGCCGCCAACACGCTGTGGTTCGACGACGGCCAGCTCATCGCCGGCAACACGGATGCGGTCGGCTTTCTGGCGAGCCTCGACCACGAGGCGTCGGGCTGGGACGCCGCGGGCAGCTCGGCCGTGGTGCTCGGCGCGGGCGGCGCCGCCCGCGCCGTGATCCACGGGCTTCTGGAGCGCGGTTTCGACGTCGCGGTCGTCAACCGCACCTTCCTGCGCGCCGCCGAGCTGGCGGAGGCGCAGGACGAGGGCGTCTGGGCCTACGCCTGGGAAGAACTGCCGCAGCTGCTGCGCGCCGCCGACGTCGTCGTCAACACGACGAGCCTCGGCATGGAGGGCCAGCCGCCGCTGGCGCTGGACGTGGAGGGGCTCAAGCGCGACGCCCTGGTGGCCGACATCGTCTATGCGCCGCTGGAGACGCCGCTGCTCGCCGCCGCGCGGGCGCGGGGGCTGCGCGCGGTCGGCGGGCTCGGCATGCTGCTGCATCAGGCCGTGCCCGGATTCGAGCGCTGGTTCGGGGTGAGGCCCGAGGTGACGCCGGAGCTGCGCGCGCTCGTCGAGGCCGACATCCGGGGACGGTGACGCCGCCGTAGGCTTCGGCGTCAGGGACGTGCCGCGTGCAACGCGTCCTCCAGAGCCTCGCTGGCCTGCACCGGCATTTGCCGGATGACCTTGAGATAGCTCTGTATCACTCGGTCCGGTGCGACGCGGCCGTCCTCCCAACCCTCGACCGAGGCGACATCGAGGCCGTAGCGGACGGCGAACTGGTCCCGGGTGAGCCCGAGCCGTTCTCGAACGCTCCTCATGTCGACTTCGTCCGATCCGACCAGGGCGACACTCATGCCGGTCGCCGCCATGTCTTCCGCCAGGATGCTGGGATCCTC
Organism: Lichenihabitans sp.; assembly: GCA_965214345.1. Lineage (GTDB taxonomy): Bacteria > Pseudomonadota > Alphaproteobacteria > Rhizobiales > Beijerinckiaceae > Lichenihabitans. The sequence goes on from CBDCBJ010000007.1 coordinate 1,316,128, forward strand.
GAGCGCCGGCAGGAGGACGACGGCCCGACCCGTATCGAGGGCCTCCTCGACGGCGAGCTTGGCCTTCGACATGCTCATCCCGCGCTTCACCAAGGCGAGTGTCGCCGAGATCGTCAGGATGGCTTCAAGAGCAGGACCCGGCCGCAGGGCCACGACGGCGGGCGAACCGGAGGAGACCCGGTCGACGGGGCGGGTTCGCCCCAGACGCACGAGCTGCTCCTTGAACGACAACGGCGTCATAATCCATCTCCCTCATCACGGCTTCGGCCATGGCTCTCAGGTTGGCCGTGCCCACGCTGTTGGCGCCGATACCGAGACCTTGGATGTGTAGCGCCTCGATGACCAGGGTTCTCTCGACGCGGTAGGGTTCACCCATCACGAGGACGATGCCAGCGGGTGTGTGGAACTCCAACGTCGCGACCGGGTCGGCGCTGAGGTCGTCAACCAGCGTAAACCTGACGTCCTCGATCGACCACATCTTTCGCGACACCGATCCCCCGTCGGTGTTGCCCGTCACCGTCCGACGACAGGGTGATCCGCCATCGATCCCGCGGGTGCAACCGATGGACGTCGACATGGACAAGATCGACGAGGCCGCCTTGGCGCTGCTGTTCCTGACGCTCGACCGAGACGGCCGGGGAAGGGACTGGATTGGACGGTGGCCGATCGGCTCCACATAAAGGGCCTGATCGGCGACCCGAGGGGCAGGGGCAAATCCGTCTGGCTCACACCCGAAGGTCGGGCGGAAGCCGAACGGCTGTTCGGGACGATTTTCACCCGGACGACGTGACCCTCGTCCGCGCTCCTCACGCTTTCCCGGCGTCGGAACCGTGCCGGTTCTGCCGGGCGCGCAGCAGGGCGATGCCGAGCAGCGCCAGGGCGATCACCACGAAGCTGACCCCCGTCGTCGTCGTGCCGAGCGCATAGATCATCGGCGTCGTCACCGTCGTGGTCAGCGCCTGGAGCTGCATCGGCAGGGTGTTGTCGGAGCCGATCGCCTGGCTGGAGCGGGCGATCTCGTCCCACGACAGGGTGAACCCGAACAAAGCCACGCCGACCAGCGCCGGCAGGATCAGCGGCAGCACCACGTGGCGAAAGCTCTGCCACGGCGTCGCGCCGAGGTCCCGTGCCGCCTCCTCGAGCCGGCCGTCGAAGCGGTTGAAGATGGCGAACATGATGAGGAGGCCGAACGGCAGCGTCCAGGTGAGGTGGGCGGCGAGGCCCGAGGTGAAGAGGCCCAGCGCCGTCGTGTAGGTGCCGCTCATCCAGTCCGGACCTGCCTTCACGGCCGTGTCGATCAGGCGGAACAGCAGCGCGATGCCGAGCGAGGTGACGATCGAGGGCACGATGAGGCTGGCGATGGCCACGTAGAACAGGAGCCCCTGTCCAGGGAACTTGCGGCGATAGGCGAGGCCGGCCAGCGTCGAGAAGGCGACCGTCACCAGAGTGACCACCAGGCCGAGTTCGAGCGAGCGCCAGAAGGCCGCCCCGATGTCGACGATGCCGCCCCCCTCCCACAGTTTCGAGAACCAGTGGATCGACAGGCCGTTCATCGGGAACGTCATCCCGCCCTGCGGCCCCTGGAACGACAGCACGAAGATGACGATCATCGGGCCGTAGAGGAACAGGACATAGAGCCCGAAGAAGGCCGCGAGCAGGTAGAAGGCGAGCGAGCGTCCCTCCCGCATCGTCACAGTTCCTTGCGGATGTCGACCACCTTGGTCAGGGCGGTGATGATGAGCAGCGTGGCGGCCAGCAGGATCACGGCATTGGCGGCGGCGGGCGGGAACTGCAGGGCGTTGAGCCGCGTCTCGATGATCTTGCCGGCCGAGGCGATCTGCTCGCCGCCCATCACCCCGACGGTGACGAAATCGCCCATCACGATGGTGACGACGAAGATCGAGCCGATGACGATGCCCGGCTTGCACAGCGGAACCACCACGTTCCACAGCGTCTGCCAGCCGCTGGCGCCCGCGTCATAGGCGGCCTCGATCAGCCGCTTGTCGATCCGCACCATCGAGTTGAAGATCGGGATCACCATGAAGAAGGTGAAGAGGTGCACGAAGGCCAGCACCACCGAGAAGGGGGAGTAGAGCAGCCACTCGACCGGCGACCGGACGATGCCGGCGCCGGTCAGGGCCTGGTTGACGAGGCCGTTGCGCCCGAGCAGCGGGATCCACGAGATCATGCGGATCACGTTCGACGTCCAGAACGGCACCGTGCAGAGCAGGGCCAGCACGGTCTGCATCATCAATGTGCGGATGTGGAACGCCAGGAAATACGCGATCGTGAAGCCGATCAGCAGCGTGATGGCCCAGACCGTGAAGCACAGTTCCGCCGTGATGGCATAGGTCTTGAGGATCGTGCAGAGCCCGGGCAGCTGGTCGTAGCAGCCCTCGAAGGTTTCGGTGTAGGACCTAAACGTCAGACTCGGGATGATCTCGTAGTCGTTGTAGTCCCAGAAGCTCACCATGACGACGAGGGCGAGCGGCAGGACGAAGAACAGCGCGAAGACGAGCCCCATCGGCGCGGCCTGCAGCCACGCCGGGGGTGCCCAGCCGTACCGGCCGCCCGGCCGCGCCGAGCGGGCCGGGGACGCCGTGTCGGTCGCCGCCAGGGCAGTGGCGGCCGGCGCGCCGGCGCCGGTCGGCCGGGCGAGGTCGCTCATGCGGCGATGAACTCGTTCCACTTGCGGACCATGTAGTCGTTCTCGTCCATGACGGCATTCCAGCAGGCGACCGATCCCATGCGCTGGTCGAAGGAGCCGCCGTCGCGGGTCGCACCCACCTTGTCGAGCAGCGTCCCGTCGGGGGCGTGGATGTCCTTCTCGGCAGGCTTGCCCTCCATCCAATAGGCCCACTCGTAGGGCTCCATGCCGGCCTTGGCGGTCGGCAGCACGGCCGAGTAATAGCCCTGCCGATTGAGGTAGGCGCCGGCCCAGCCGGACAGGAACCAGTTCACGAACTCGTAGGCCACGTCCTCCTTCATGCCGGTGACGGCCTTGGACACGGCGAAGCCCGACGCCCAGGAGCGATAGCCCTCCTTGAGGGGCTGGAACACGCAGGGGATCCCCTTGGACTTCACGGCCGTGACGGCCGGCGACCACATCGACTGGATCACGGTCTCGCCCGAGGCCATCAGGTTGACCGATTCGTTGAAGTCCTTCCAGAAGGCCCGGAACTGGCCGGCCTGCTTGGCCTCGGTCAGGAGCTTCATGGTCATGTCGATCTCGGGCTTCGTCATGTTGCCCTTGTCGGCATATTTGTGCTGGCCCGTCGCCTCCATCACCATGGCGGCATCCATGATGCCGATCGACGGGATGTTCAGGATCGCCGCCTTGCCCTTGAAGTCGGCGTTCAGCAGTTCGGCCCAGCTCGAGATCGGCCGCTTGATCAGGTCGGGCCGGATGCCCAGCGTGTCGGCGTTGTAGACCGTCGGGATCAGCGTCGCCCACTCGGTCATCTCGGTGGCGAACTTGCTCGAGGTCGGCCCCTCGACGAACATCACTTTCTTGGGTGCGGTCCCCTGGTCGCCGATCTTCTTGCCGTCCGACAGCTCGCACTTGGTGATGACCGGCGTGATGTTGCCGTATTCCTTGATCCTCTTGCCGCTCATGGCCTTGAGATTGCCGGCGGGGACGAGCTTCTTCAGCGAGAAGTATTCGGTGTCGACGATGTCGTAGGAGTTCGGCTGGGTGATGACCCGCTTGGTGACGTCGTCCGTCGTGACGGCCACGTACTCGATGGTGATGCCGGTGTCCTCCTTCACCTTCTTGGCGATGTCGGCCGATTGGTTCACGGCCGTGCCGAGATAGCGCAGAACCTTGGGCTCGGCCGACCAGACGGCCGGGAAGCCCGTGATGGCGCCCGAACCGGCGGCCACGCCCGCCACGGCGGCAGAGCCCTGCAGCAGCGTGCGGCGCGACAGTCGCACGGTCGGCTTGATGTCCTGTGTCACGGTGTCAGTCTCCTCTGAGATGTGAAGGTCACGCCGCGGTGGCGAGGGGGTGGACGTCGGCCTCGTTCCACGAGACCGCGATCGCGTCGCCCGGCTGGAACGGCATGGCGTCGAAGGTCGGCTCGTCGAGCGTGGCGGTGATCTCGGATCCGGCGCCGTCGAGCATGAGCTGGACGAAGGTGCCCTGGTATTCGACGCTGCGCACGACGGCCGACAGCCCCGCCCCGGTGCCGGGGGGCGGCATGTTGGCGGCGAGGCGGCTGAGGTGGAGCCGGTCGGCCCGCACCGCGAAGGGGCCGGCGGAGCCCTCCAGCACGTTGTGGCCGCCGATGAAGCGCGCCACGAAGGCGGTGCGGGGTGCATTGAAGAGGTCGCGCGGCGACCCCGCCTGTTCGATGCGCCCGTCCTTCATGATGACGGCGAGGTCGGCCAGCGCCATCGCCTCGTCCTGACTGTGGGTCACGTGGACGAAGATGATGCCGAGGCGGCGCTGCAGCGCCTTCAGTTCGACCCTCATCCGGGTGCGCAGGAACGGGTCGAGGGCGGAGAGCGGCTCGTCGAGCAGCACGATCTGCGGCTCCGTGATGAGGGCGCGGGCCAGGGCCACACGCTGCTGCTGGCCGCCGGAGAGCTGGGCCGGGAGGCGCTCGCCGTACGGCCGCATGGCGACGAGGTCGAGCATCTCGAGGGCCCGCGCCCGGCGCTTGGCCTTGTCGACGCCCTTCATCTTGAGCGAGAAGGCGACGTTGTCGACGCAGGACAGGTGCGGGAACAGCGCGTAGCTTTGGAACATCATGGCGGTGCCGCGCTTGGCCGGTGGCAACTCCGTGATGTTCGACGGCCCGAAGACGATGTCGCCCTCGCTGGCGGTCTCGTGGCCGGCGATCATGCGCAGCGTCGACGTCTTGCCGCAGCCCGAGGGCCCGAGCAGGCAGCAATAGGACCCGGCCTCGATCTTGAGATCGATCGATTCTACCGCGACGGTGTCGCCGTAGCGCTTGGTCAAGTGGATGAGTTCCAGATCGGGTCTTCGCATCGCACCGTCCCGGTCAGTCGATGCGCGGATCGAAGCAACCGTCGTGCCACGTCGCCGGCCGAGCGGACTCGGCCGGCCCGTCATGGCGGACCGCTCACGGCGCGAGCCGCGTTGCCTCCCCCGCGATATTGTGCCCAGAGATCGTGCAGATCGTACACAATATCGGAGCTGCCCGTCGCGGCTCGAGCGATGCGGCGCACGACCCTGGCCGGCGGCGGCTCGAAACCTGCTTGGGCCGGCGGGCGGCGGCGGTGGAGGGCAGGGTGAGTCTGGAGCGATCGGTCGACACCGCGAGGGCACGCCGCCCGCCACCGTCGCCAGACACGGCGGCCGACCGGGTCTCGGCGATCCACGACGCGATCCTGCTCGCCGTGGTGGAGCAGCGCCTGCCCCCCGGCATGAAGCTGCCCGAAGACCAGCTCGCCAGCCACTTCTCGGTCAGCCGCACGCTGGTGCGCGGCGCCCTGCGCTCTCTCGCGCAGGACGGCATCGTGGTGTTGGCGCGCCATCGCGGCGCCTCGGTGGCGTCGCCCGGCCCGCAGGACGCGCGCGACCTGTTCGAGGCCCGCCGGGTGATCGAGGCGGTCACGACGGCCCGGGCCGCCGAGAACGCCACCGCCTCCGACCTGTCCGGGCTCGCCGCGATCCTCGACGAGGGCCGCGCGGCCCTGTCGGACGGAGATCGCGGGCGCGCCATCCGCCTGTCGGGAGACTTCCACGTCCGGATCGCCGGCATCGCCCGGCAGTCCGTCCTGGAAGGGTTCCTGGCGGAACTCGTGGTGCGGTCGTCGCTGGTCATCGCCCTCTACGGGCACCGCGGGCGCTCCGATTGCGGCGACCACGACCACCAGCACCTCGTCGAGGCGCTGCGCCGCCGCGACGGCGCGGGAGCGGTCGCGCTGATGACGGCGCACCTCCACGACATCGAGGCCGACCTCGATCTCGACCGCGTCGTGCGGTCGCCGCGGTCGCTGGGCGACCTGTTGGGCGCCGTCCCGGCGTGAGCGGCGGCGGCTCGCTCACCGCGCCGGCGAGCGGGCCAAGACCCTCGGCCGGGATCACTCGTCCGATTGGGCGGAGATCACGAAGGTGTGGTCGGTCTCGGTCCAGATGAGGCCGAGGTCGATCCGCTCGGCCTGGTGATACTCGACCTTGCCGGCATCGTAGAGGTCGCCGCGCTCGATCGAGGCCCGCAGGTACTCCCCGGCGTCCGACGTCATGGCCTTCTCGATCGTCTCGGCCTTGGCACGGTCCCAGTGGAACGTCGCCATCAGGGCTGCGATCTCGAACTGGTCGAGGTCGCCGAGGACCTTGGCGTCGGCCGGCAGGGTGGCGCGGAGTTCGAACCGCAGCACCTTGTCGTCGTGGCACTTCAGGGTGCCGTCCACCTTGGTGTCGCTCGACAGGACGCGGACGTCGATCCCGCCCACGATGTCGCTGAAGCCGCGGGCGATGGTGAGGGGCCGTTCAAAGGAGACGCGATAGCCCGGCGCGGCGGCGGAAAAGTCCTTGGCGAGGGCCTCGCAGCCGAGCGTCGGCGCTTTGGCCACGGCCGGCGCGGGCTTGGCGGGCGGTGCAGCGGCGGCCGGGCCGGCCATCGCCGCGCCGGCGAGGCCGATGCAGAGAACCATCGAGGCAGCGGACGCATTCATCGCCTGGATCCCATCCGACATGTCGCGCGACGCGCGCCCGCCCCGCCCTCACTCTAGCGACGGCTCGCTGACCGTCCATCCCCGCGGCCGCTCGCCGGCTGCCCCGCCTCAGGCGTCCATCTTGAGGGCGGCGATGAAGGCCTCTTGCGGGATCTCGACCCTGCCGAACTGCCGCATCTTCTTCTTGCCGGCCTTCTGCTTCTCGAGGAGCTTGCGCTTGCGGGAGACGTCGCCGCCGTAGCACTTGGCCGTGACGTCCTTGCGGAGCGCCCGGATGGTCTCCCGCGCGATGATCTTGCCGCCGATCGCCGCCTGGACGGGGATCTGGAACATGTGCTGGGGGATCAGGTCCTTCAGCTTGTCCACCATGGCGCGGCCGCGCATGTCGGCCCGGTCGCGATGGACCAGCATCGACAGCGCGTCGACCGGCTCGGCGTTGACCAGCACCTGCATCTTCACGAGGTCGCCGACCTTGTAGTCGGTGATCTGGTAGTCGAAGGAGGCGTAGCCCTTCGAGATCGACTTCAGCCGATCGTAGAAGTCGAACACGACCTCGTTGAGCGGCAGTTCATAGGCCAGCATGGCGCGCTTGCCGACGTAGTTGAGGTCGATCTGGATGCCGCGCCGATCCTGGCAGAGCTTGAGGATGCCGCCGAGGTACTCGTCGGGGGTGAGGATCGTGGCCTTGATCCAGGGCTCGCGGATCTCGGCGATCTTCATGACGTCGGGCATGTCGGCCGGGTTGTGGAGGTCGACGCTGGTGCCGTCGCGCAGGGCGATCTCGTAGACCACCGAAGGCGCGGTCGCGATGAGGTCGAGGTTGAACTCGCGCTCGAGCCGTTCCTGGATGATCTCGAGATGCAGGAGCCCGAGGAAGCCGCAGCGGAAGCCGAAGCCCAGTGCCGCGGAACTCTCCATCTCGAAGGAGAAGCTGGCGTCGTTGAGGCGCAGGCGCCCCATGGCGGCGCGGAGGTCGTCGAACTCGGCGGCGTCGACCGGGAACAGGCCGCAGAACACGACCGGCTGGGCCGGCTTGAAGCCCGGCAGCGCGTGTTCGGTGGGCTTGCGCTCGTCCGTGATGGTGTCGCCGACGCGGGTGTCGGCGACCTCCTTGATCTGCGCCGTGATGAAGCCGACCTCGCCGGGGCCGAGCCGCTCGACGCCTGTCATCTTGGGCTTGAACACCCCGATGCGGTCGACCTCGTAATGGGCGCCGGTCGCCATGGTCTGGATGCGGGCGCCCTTCTTCAAGGATCCGTCGATGACCCGGACCAGCACGACGACGCCGAGATAGGCGTCGTACCAGCTGTCGACCAGCAGGGCCTTCAGGGGCGCCTCGGCGTCGCCCGTCGGCGGCGGCAGCTTCAGCACGATGGCCTCGAGGACCCCCTCGATGTTGAGCCCGGTCTTGGCCGAGATCATCACGGCCTCCGAGGCGTCGAGGCCGATGACGTCCTCGATCTGCTGGCGGATGCGCTCGGGCTCGGCGGCGGGCAGGTCGATCTTGTTCAGCACCGGCACGATGTCGTGGCCGGCGTCGAGCGCCTGGTACACGTTGGCGAGGGTCTGGGCCTCGACGCCCTGGCTCGCGTCGACCACGAGCAGCGAGCCTTCGCAGGCGGCGAGCGAGCGCGACACCTCGTAGGCGAAATCGACGTGGCCGGGCGTGTCCATCAGGTTGAGCACGTAGGGCTTGCCGTCGGCCGCCACATAGTCGAGCCGCACCGTCTGGGCCTTGATGGTGATGCCGCGCTCGCGTTCGATGTCCATCGAATCGAGCATCTGCTCGGACATGTCGCGCAGCGCCACCGTCCCGGTGTGCTGGATCAACCGGTCGGCCAGCGTCGACTTGCCGTGGTCGATGTGGGCCACGATCGAGAAATTACGGATGTTGTCGAGCTTCTGCGCGGTCATGCGCGGGGCATAGCAGGGGAGGGCGAATTTGCCCAGCGCAGCGCATCCGGCGGCGCTGGCGAAAGTGCCGCGCCGCGCCTGATGGGCCCGGCGCCAGACCCGGGTCGACGCCTTGCGGCCCGGCCCCGGATACGATACCCGTTGCGGGTCGAGCGCGACATGCACCCGTAGCTCAGCTGGATAGAGCGCTGCCCTCCGAAGGCAGAGGTCATAGGTTCGAATCCTATCGGGTGCGCCATCTGCGTACAAAACCGGGAACATTTCCGCTTTCGTCGCGGATCCGGGTTTCCAACACGTCCTTGTGTCCGACGATACGAATCGCGGTGTCGCCCACCTCGATCGCGCCGACGACCGAAGCGATGTAGGACCGCTTCGCATTCACGTCACCGCTGTCGAGCTTTTCCCGCATGAGATCGCCGAAGCGTCCGATCAGGTCGTCGTCGATGATCCTGGTTGAGCCGCCCTGCTTCGTCGCGCGTTGCAGGGCGGCATCGGCCTTGGCCTTGTCGGCCTGCAGCACCTGGATGCGCTGGCGAAGCAGGTCGTCGATCTGGACGGTGCCGCCTTCGACAAGCTCGTAGAGCCGCTTCAGCTTCTCCGCGGCCTCGACGGCCGTCGCCTGAAGGCCCACGATACGCTGTGACACCTCCTGCTCGTTGCGAGCGTGACGCTGCACGAGCGAGGCGAGCAATGCGGCGAGGCGCGCTGGCGTGAACAGCAGTTCCTTCAACCCAGTCAGCACGAGCTCGTCGAGCTTCTCCGATGGGATGTGACGTCCGGGGCAGGCCGTCTCACCTTTTTGGTGATGCCCACCACAGGTGTAGTAGGAATAGCGCCGGCCTCGCCGCGTCGTCCCGGTTCGCGTCATGCCGGCGCCGCATAGCGCGCAGGTGGCGATGCCGATCAGCAGGGACGGCCCGTTGATGACGCGGGGAGCCGTGACGTGTGGATTCCTGCCCGCGAGCAATGCTTGCACGTCCTCGAAGACGGTCAGCTCGATGAGCGGCGGGATGGGGATGTAGACCACCGTCTCCGGCGCGTTGGCCTCCCCGGTCTTGCTGTCCGTGACGCCGTAAGGGTAGAGACCGGTGGCGTAGTGACGCGCGGTGAGGATGTTGTGGGTCGGTCCGACGCCGAAAAGCGCACCGCTGCGTGTCCGGTATCCACGGCCGTTGAGGATCTTGACGACCTCCTTGATGCCCAGCGGCCAACGGCCCGGTACGCCGTTGCGATACAGGTCGAAGATAAGCCGCAGCGTCTCCGCCTCGACCGGATCGATCTCCAGGCGCTTTTTGATCTTCGTGCCGCGCTCCTCGGCCGCGACCGAGCGATAGCCCAGCGGCGGCACCGTCCCGTTCCAGAAGCCCTGTTCGGCGTTTTCCTTCATCGCGCGACGGACGTTCTTGCCATTCTCCCTCGACGTATGCTCGTCGAGGATCCCGATCATCTGCCGCATGAGGATTTGGGAGGGATCGTCACCGACAGGCTGCGTCACCGACACGACGCGAACACGCGCCTTCGCCAGCCTGCGGATGAGGACCTCCGACTCGGGCCCGCTCCGATAAAACCGACTGTAGGCGTACACCACTATGTGGTCGAACGGACAATCCGGCGCCAGCGCCTGGTCGATCATGCGCTGGAAGCCTTCGCGTGAATCGTCGGTTCCGGTCGCACCGTCGACGAACTCGGCGACGACCTCCCGACCGATCTCTTTGCAGTGTTTGATCACCGCCCGGCGCTGGGATGGGATCGACACGTCCCCTTTGAGCTGGCGTACCGTCGATACCCTGAGGTAGACCGCTGCGCCTTCCGCAGGACCCGCCTTGCCCTTGCGGTTCGAACCGCGTGCGAAACTACCCATGGCTCTCCGGACCTCTATCTCACGAGTCGTCGTCACAGGGCCCGCGGGGCGGACCCTTCAGCGGCGTCGATTCTAACAGGTCCGCCAAGGCGCCCCCGAGCATGCGTTCTATCGCGTCGAGCTCACGCCGCGTTATGAGGAATCTTCCGCTCACCGACAGAGCCGCATCGGCGTTTTCAGGCGCAGCCGACCCGCGCGGCCCTGCGGTGCCGGACCGTCCATCGCCTGTCGAACCGCTCGACGGCTCAGCGTCGACAGGCTCGGCCGGAACCGGCTTGCAGGCTCGCGTTTTGCGGCGCGCCAAGGGGTGACCTCCATCGGGAGGCCGTTAACGATCACTTTCCCTCGGCGTTGTGCTCAAAGTAAAATCGCAGGCATAGCGATTCGCGGGCCCATCATCCGGTCGAGTCGCGTCCTATCAACGGTTCGACGCCCTCATGTCTACCCAGACAAACCCCTTCGCGTTCGCAAGCGGACGATTGCTGGTCAACAGCCGCGAGATCCGCATTCTCGAGGGCATCGGTGCGTTCTGCATCGCGTGGATCGCTCGAGCCATCAACTTGGGGCTCGTGCCTGTGGTGCGACTGTCCTGTACGCAGGCCGAACTCACCGGCATGTCCGCCGGGGTCATGCCGCGTCCCTACGATGGAGGGCAGCTCCCCTTCTCTCCCCTCATGCTGCACACGCCACTCCTGGCGTGTGAAGGCCCGGACGGCAGCATGTGGCTGCTCGACGGCCGCAAGAGGGCGCATCAGGCGTTTTCTGGAGGTGATCGTGACGTGCCCGTCGCCGTCGTCTCAGAGCCTGACCCAAAAGCTTCATAATCCCGTCCAGGTTGCCTGATTCAGGTCGCGGCAGAGACGGGTGGGACAGCCATGTGGACTGATGAGCATCGAGGAACGTACCGGCGGGCGGGCCCTGGTTTTCCGAGCAACCTGACGGACGCTGAATGGGGCGTGCTGGTGCCTTTGATCCCGGATGCGACCCCGGGTGGTCGCCCGCGCAAGACCGACATGCGCTCGGCGATGAATGCGATCCTGTATCTTCTGCGCACAGGTTGCCCCTGGCGCTACTTGCCGCGGGACGGCTTCCCCCCACGCTCGACGGTCTACAACATTTTTCGCAAGTTCCAGGCGGACGGCACCTGGGCTTCGATCTGGGATCACCTGTACCCGATGCTTCGAGATCGTGAGGGCCGGGAAGGCTCACCATCGGCCGGAATCATCGACAGCCAGACGATCAAGTCAGCAGAAAAAGGGGGTCCAAAGCTCAAGTCTCGACCCCCGACGCACCCGACGCGGTGGGTTATGAGCCTGGAAAAAAGATAAAAGGACGCAAAATCCACTCTCTCGTCGACACACTCGGACTTCCGATCCGCCTTGTCGTCCATTCGGCTGGCATCCAGGACCGTGATGGAGCGGCACTCCTCTTCGACAAGGTCAAGAAACGCTTTCCCTGGTTGGAATGCATGTTCGCCGATACGGGTTACAACGCACAGCAGACCTATGAGGCTGCGGCCGCCAACTCACTCCGGCTGGAGGTCGTTCGCCGCAATCCCAACGCCGTGGGTTTCGAGGTCATCAAGAAGCGCTGGGTAGTAGAGCGGACCTTCTCCTGGTTCGGCCGGAACAGACGCCTCGCCAAGGATGTCGAAAATCTCGCGGCGACCTTGCTGGCCTTTGTCACTCTCGCCGCCATCCAATTCGGGATCAGGCGGCTCGCGCGCTGATAGGCTTCTGAGTCAGGCTCTAAGTCCCGGCGGCACTGCTCGGCCTTGGCTTCGTAAGCCTTGAGGGCGGACTCGATGGCGGCACGCTTGGCGCGGAGGGTGATGATGACTTGCGGGTCGGCCATGTCGCGAGCTTAGCAAACCCAAGCCTTTTCAGGCACTTGGCTTTAGGTGAGCTTGCTACCTAATACCGCACATTTGTAGCGTAGCACCGGGAGACTCGTCGGATCGAGATGGAAGCAGACCAGATCCATTTCGATTCGTTTCACCATCGGAGGAAGCTGAGAGATGAGGTCGAGTGTAACCTGGACGCCTTGCAGGCCAGCTTGTGCGGCACACCTTACCGGAAGCTTCTCTTCGAGATCCGATGGGAGATCATATGAACTGTGACCTTGGGGGTGGCGCGGCGTGATGCTGTCAACCGTTCCGCCCTTCCCTCGTGCCCTCGCGGGAGTTTCGGACTGATCGATCGATCGATCACAGCACGAAGAACCCGATGCTCGCCGCTAGCATGAGCGCGGTCGCGGCCCAGCCGGCGAGCCGGAGAGGCAGCGGCAGGGCCAAGCGACCCATGATGCGCCCGTCGCAGGCGATCAGCATCACGACTGCAATGACCGGGGCCGCGAGGATGCCGTTCACCACGGCGCTCCAGTAAAGGGCCTTGACGGGGTCGAGCGCCGTGAAGTTCAGGCCCACCCCGGCCATCGTTGACACCGCGATCGTGGCGTAGAAAGCTTTCGCCTTGAATAGGCGTACGTCGAGCCCTCCCCGCCATTGCAGCGCCTCAGACAGCGCGTAGGCGCCGGAGCCGGCCAGTACCGGGACGGCCAGCAGCCCCGTGCCGACGATGCCGGCCGCGAAGACGAAGAACGTCAGCTCACCCGCGATCGGACGCAGCGCCTCGGCGGCCTGTGACGACGTCTGGATGTCGGTCACCCCGGTCGCGTGCAGCGTCGCGGCAGTAGCGAAGATGATGCACACCGCGACCAAGTTGGAGACGCTCATGCCGATAACCGTGTCGGTGCGGATCCGGGCGAACTCTGCGGCGGCGAGCCTCGGCGCGAGGCAGAGGGGGCCCCCACCCTTGCGTCGTCGCTCCTCCACCTCGAGGGACGACTGCCAGAAGAACAGATATGGGCTGATCGTGGTGCCGAGCACTGCCACCAGCGCCATGGCGCCGGCGTGGTCGAGCGCGAGGTGAGGGACGAGGGTCTCCGATAGGGCTTGGCTCCAGGGGACGTGGACGACGGCGGCGACGGCGACATAGGCGAAGAGCGACAGCGTCAGCCACTTCAGCAACCCGGCGTAGACGCGGTAGCTGAGGAACACCTCGGCGGTGACGCACAGGATACCAAAGCCGATCGTGTAGAGGCGGCCGGTGCCGCCCAGGAGCAGGCCCAGCGCCGCTCCCATAGCGCCGAGGTCGGCGCCGAGATTGATCACATTGGCGAGGAGGAGGAGAACGACGATCGATCGCACGAGCCAGGGGCGGTAATGGCGCCTCAGATTCTCCGCGATGCCGCGCCCCGTGACGCAGCCGACGCGGCCGCTGACCTCCTGAATCACGATCATGAAGGGGAGGCTAAACAGCATGGTCCAAGCCAGCCCGTAGCCGAACTGCGCCCCGACCTGGCTGTAGGTGGCGATACCGCTCGGGTCGTCGTCGGCGGCGCCGGTGATCAGGCCGGGGCCGAGGCGTCTGACGAGGCTCGACGGCGGAGCCGCGGCGGGATCGGCAGGGAAGGTCACGGACGTCTCGATCCCACCGCGCCGACGGGACCGGCGCCGTTCGCTCCCGCTCCGACGCTCCCGGGCGGATCTACCCTGCCACCCCATGCCGCGCGTCGGATCATGCCGTCCCCGCTTCCGGCTCTCGCCACCTGATGGCGGTGACGGCCGGATCGGTGAAGTCGTCGGCCGGGACGTAGAGGGCCTGGATGTCGGTGACGGCAGCCCCCTGCCAAGGAGGGGATGCGCTTCTCCAGCTCCGCCACCTCGGCGCCCAGCGTGGGCTGGTAGCCGACGCGCGACAGGAGCGGTCCAAGGAGGCTCGACACCTCGCTGCCGGCCTGAACGAAGCGGGAGGCGTTGTCCATAAGGAGGACGTTCTGGTGCTTGCGGTCGCTAAGTCCTCGGTGATCGTCAGCGCGGTCAGCGGCACACGCCAGCGCCCGCCGGGTGGTTCGTTCATCTGTGCGTAGACCAGCACGGTGCGGGCGAGCACGCCGGACGCCTGCATGTCGGTCAGCAGCCCGTGCCCCTCGCGGGAGCGCTCGGCGACGCCGGCGAAGACCGAGATGCCCTGATATTTCTCGACCATGGCGTGGATCAGATCCATCACCAGCACGGTCTTGCCGACGCCGGCCCCGCCGAACATTGCGGCCTTGCCGCCCTTCGCAAGCGGCGCGAGCAGGTCGATCACCTCGATGCCGGTCTCGAACACCTCGGTGGCCGAGATCTCGGCGGCGAGCGCAGGAGGTCGCTCGTGGATGCTGCGCGTGAGGGTGTCGGCGGAAAGAATGGGTCCGCGGTCCCGCATCTCACCAATAACGTCCATGAGGCGGCCCAGCACCGCCTCGCCGACCGGGACTGAGATCGGCGCCCCCGTGGCCCCTACCGCAGCGTCGCGGGCGAAACCGGCGGTGGTCGGCGAAGTGTCGGCGTCTTGCGTCATGCGGTCAGGCTCCGACAAGCGCCCGAAGGCCTCGATTCGATGTTGGCCGACCGCTCGCCCACCTTTGGAGGCATCGAGACGTCTGGCGATACCGGTCCGGCGTGTCGCGGCGTGGCGAGATCGAGTGACCCGGGACGTCCGCGCGGCACCCCGTCTCCCCCGGCTGAGCGTTCCAGCGCGCGATGACGGCCAGCCCGGGACGTTTCGGGTTCCAGCCGAGGATGCTGACCGACGCCGGATCGAGTTGGAAATGCTGCGCCTCGAGGACCGGAAGACCGATCCAGCGGGCCGCGAGGCAGCAACCGAACTGACCGTGCGAGAACAAAGCGACGTCGCCATTGAGCGTCCGAAGTCGCGCGATGACGCGGTCGGCACGACCGGACACATCGGAAGGGGATTCGCCACCCGGACAACCGTCGCGATACACGCTCCAGTCGGGGCTGTCTTCGACGATGTCGGCCGAGAGTCTCCCCTCGTAGTCCCCGTAGTCCCACTCGGCGAGATCCGGCAGGATCTCGGCCATGGCGGCGAGGCCCGCCAGCGCGCATGTCCGCCGGGCGCGCGACGCCGAGCTGGTGAACACGTGCGCGAAGCGGACCGCCCCTAGTTCGGGCGCGAGGGCGAGCGCCTCGTCCTCGCCATGGGCGGTCAAGGCGATGTCGGTCCGTCCCGTGTGCCGTCCCGACAGCGACCAATCGGTCTCGCCGTGTCGAACGAAGTGGATCCGGACGGAAGCGCGATGAGCCGATGGTTCGAGCTGCGGCATCTCGCGCTCTGGCGAAGTGAGATCACGATGGTGAGCGTTGAGATCGCGGATCAAGAGGTGTGCCGGTCGATGTGACCGACCCTCATGATGCAGAGGATCTGGTCGCGGAGGGGTGCATGCCTGCAACGGAGGTGACGGACGGGGGTCGATTGCGATACGACGACATGTGGTCCCACGTCCAGTTGCGGATCTCCGGCATGTCTTCGCCGTGTTTACCGATGTAGTGCTTGTGCTCGACGAGCTTGTCGCACATCAGTTGCTTCAGGTGATCGCCCCTCATGCCGAGGCCGGGCAGGCGGTCGACCACGTCCTGGACGAGGTGGAACCGGTCGAGGTCGTTCTGTACCCGCATGTCGAAGGCCGTGGTGATCGTCCCCTCCTCCTTGTAGCCGCGTACGTGGAGGTTGCGGTTCGTCCGCCGGTAGGTGAGGCGATGAATCAGCCACGGGTAACCGTGGAAGCCGAAGATGATCAGCTTGTCTATGGTGAAGAGTCGGTCGTAGTCGACTTCGCTCAGGCCGTGCGGGTGTTCGGCCTCGGGCTGAAGCCGCATGAGGTCGACGACGTTGACGACGCGGATCCTGAGATGCGGCAGGTGCTCCCGCAGGATCGAGACGGCCGCCAGCACCTCCAGCGTGGGCGTGTCGCCGCAACAGGCCATCACGACGTCGGGCTCGCCGTCCTGGTCGTTGCTCGCCCATCCCCAAATCCCGAGACCTTCGGTGCAGTGGACGATCGCCTGTTCCATGGTGAGCCACTGCGGCAGTGGGTGCTTGCCGGCCACCACCACGTTGACGTAGTGGCGACTCCGCAGACAGTGATCGAACACCGACAGCAGGCAGTTCGCGTCGGGCGGGAGGTAGACCCGGACGACGTCGGCCTTCTTGTTGACCACGTGGTCGAGGAAGCCGGGATCCTGATGGGTGAAGCCGTTGTGGTCCTGCTGCCACACGTGGGACGCCAGCAGGTAGTTCAGCGAGGCGATGTCGCGGCGCCAGGGCAGCTCCGACGTCACCTTCAGCCACTTGGCGTGCTGGCTGAACATCGAGTCGACGATGCGGATGAAGGCTTCGTAGCTGTTGAACAACCCGTGACGCCCGGTCAGGAGATAGCCCTCCAGCCATCCCTGGCACTGGTGCTCGCTCAGCATGGAGTCGACGACGCGACCGTCGCGGCCGAGGAACTCGTCGTCGCCGGTCTCGCGCGCGTCCCACTGGCGGTCGGTCGCCTCGAACACGGCGCCGATCATGTTGGATAGCGTCTCGTCGGGGCCGAAGACCCGGAAGTTGCCGCGCTCCTTGTTGGCGAGCACGACGTCGCGGAGGAAGCGCCCCAGCACCGTCGTGTCCCCGACCGAGACGGCGCCCGGCGACGGCACCGTGACGGCGTGGTCGCGGAAGTCCGGCATGCGGAGGTCACGCAACAACGCTCCCCCGTTGGTGTGCGGGTTGGAGCCCATTCGCCGGTCGCTGACGGGAGCGAGGGCGGCCAGTTCCGGCATCAAACGCCCGTCCTCGTCGAACAGCTCCTCGGCGCGGTAGCTCCGCATCCAGGCTTCGAGATCGGTCACATGGTCGGGATGAGCGGCGTCGACGACGATCGGCACCTGATGGGAGCGGAACGTCCCCTCGTTCTTCAGCCCGTCGACGGTCTTCGGCCCGGTCCAGCCCTTGGGGGAGCGCAGCACGATCATCGGCCAGCGCGGCCGCGGGCTCTTCGCCGAGGCACGGGCCTCCGCCCGGATGCGGGCGATGTCGGCCACGACCCGGTCAAGTGTGTCCGACATCAGGCGGTGCATGGCCTGCGGGTCGTCGCCCTCGACGAAGTACGGCGTCCAGCCGCAGCCCCGCAGGAACTGGTCCAGCTCGTCGGGCTCGATGCGGGACAGGATTGTGGGATTCGAGATTTTGAATCCGTTGAGGTGCAGGATCGGCAGCACGGTGCCGTCGGTGACGGGATTCAGCAGCTTGTTCGAGTGCCAAGCCGCCGCGAGCGGGCCGGTCTCGGCCTCGCCGTCGCCGATCACGCAGGCGACGATCAGGCCGGGGTTGTCGAAGGCGGCCCCGAAGGCGTGGCTCAGCGAGTAGCCGAGCTCCCCGCCCTCGTGGATCGACCCGGGGGTCGACGGGGCCACGTGGCTCGATATGCCGCCCGGGAAGGAGAACTGGGTGAAGAGCCTCTTCATCCCGGCCTCGTCCTGGCTCACGTCGGGATAGATCTCGCTGTAGCTGCCCTCGAGGTAGGTGTTGGCCACCAGCGCCGGGCCGCCGTGGCCGGGGCCGGCGATGTAGAACATGTCGAGGTCGTGTTTCTTGATGATCCTGTTCAGGTGGACGTAGATGAAGTTCTGGCCCGGCGTCGTGCCCCAGTGGCCGACCACGAGCGGCTTCACGTGGGCCAGCTTCAGCGGTTCGCGCAGCATCGGGTTGTCGTAGAGGTAAATCTGACCGACCGAGAGGTAGTTGGCGGCGCGCCAGTAGCGGTCGAGCAGCAATGTCTCGCCGGACATCGGCGGCGTCGGCACGATGGCGTCGAGAGCCGGGCCGGTCGGGCGTTCGAGGAGCGAGTTTGTTGCGTTCATCGGGTGACCCCTGGGTCGATCGTCGTGAGTGGCCGGGGGCCGCCGCGCGCGGCGAGGCGGATTCCGATCGCCTCGCACGTCACGTTCCAGGGCGGCGAGGTCCCATGGCCGATGGGAAGTCACTAGACCAGCCGAGGCGGCTTCGGCAGGATCGGAAACTACTCAGGGCGCGCCGTCGGGTCAGGCATGGCTGGGCTCCCGTCGTCGCGCGGCAGGTAGCGCACCCCGGAGGCACCGGCCACGATCACGTCCCGAGCGTCGAGGACAGCTATCCCGCGCTCACCACGATCACGTCGCGACGGCTCCCTCCGTCGTCGACGGTGCCGGGTTCGTCGCCTGCAACGAGGACTCGTCCGCCACCGTTCCGATGACCACGCGCGGGTACCGCCTCCGTCCGGCATGTGCCATACGGCTCTCGACCCGAGCCTGGAGGACGGCCGACGAGCCGTGGCGGTCGGCACACCTCGTCACCCCATTCCACCGACGCCCAGGGCCGGGCGACGGAAGCCGGCTCGCGCTTGGGGAATTATGCCGATAGGGCCAGGCACACCAACAGGCCCGCGGTCCCGAACAACAGCCCCGCGCCCCAAGCTTTGTAGGCGACGACGCCGAGGACGCCGCCGACGCAGAAGGCCGTGATCGTGACGCCGTGCAGTGCGATGCGCTCGCGGCGCGGCCCAGCCTCCTCGACGCCCGCCCGCCGCACGGCGATCTCGACGAGCCTGCCGAGCTCGATCCCGATGTCTGTCGCCATGCCCGACACGTGGGTCGTCCGAACCCGGGCGTCGGAGATGAGCGTCACGATGGCATTCTGTGCTCCCATCAGGAAGGCCAACCCGACGACGAGCACCGTCCCGCGATCCGGCTCGGAGAGGTACAGGTCGGCAGTGCCGAGCAGCGCCAGCAGCGCCGCCTCCGCGAGGATCGCGACGACGTAGACCCGGTCGACGCCGCGACGCTTGCCGAGCATGACGAGCGACGTGGAAGACGCGGCCCCGAGCACGAACATCGCCAAGATGGCGAGGTAGAAAGTTCCGGTGAGGAAGTCTCCCAGGGCGACCCGCCCGGCGAAGGCCGACACGTTGCCGGTCATGTTGGACGAGAATACGCCGGCGGCGTAGAATCCGGCAGAGTTCAGGCTCCCGGCGACGAGGGCGAGCGCGCAAACCAAACGGCGGTCATGTGCGAGTTGGCGGGCCCGGCCCTCGCGGATCAGCATCGCTCTTCCCTCGGTCGATCGCGACGCGCTCGGCATCGGGTCTCGTGCGCCGGTTCCGCCGCGTGGTCTTGTCTTCCCTCGGCCGCGTCGGTTGAGATCCGCATCTGGCTCGCGACTCGCCGACCGACCCGTCAACGGACGGGGGCGATGGGTAGTGGGTCCGTTTAAAATTTCTGCGGCTCAGAGTCCGTCCGATAATGATTTACGGTTGAACTGGCGGCTGTAAGTCAGGATCTGGACGTCGGGTCGCGCACGTCGCGTCAAGCTCGCGGTCTGGTGCGGCGATGAAAGCCGCCACGAGGTCCTTTGCGCAACGGCTGTAGTGCCGGACGTTGTGCCCGACCCCCGCGAACTCAACCCAGCGCGCGCGCGACCCAATGGCATCCGCGACGTGCCGACCTTGCTCGGGCCTCATGTTCGGGTCGAACTGGCCCTGCAGCACCAGCGTCGGGATGCCGAGGTCGCGCGGCACCTCGGGCTCGGGGCCCGGCGCCGCCCAGCCCGGACACACGCCGGGCGGCAGCAGGGCGAGATCGAGCGCGCTGGTCCCGGCGACAGGCGGTTCGCGCCATCGCGGGCGGTCCCGGCATTCGACGGCGGTGAACGCGCCGTCGTTGCCGTCGCGCTTCGCGCCCATGAGCAGGCTGGTCAGAGCCGCCGCGGCCGGGGCCGCGTCGCCGTCGCGGACGGCCGCGACGAGGCCCGGCAGGCCATCGTAGAAGGGCGGATAATAGACGAGCCGGCCGACCACCTCCTCGAACAGGGACGGCGTCAGCCGCGCGCGGTCGCCGGGGACGTGCAGGCTTGGCGGGAGGGGCACGGACAGGTCCCGCCCTCGCAGCCGCTCGACCGCCTCCCTGTAGGCGGCGGCGAGGGCGGGCGGCGGCGCGGTCCCGCCCCGGTCGGCGCTACCGGCCGCGAAGAACGCGTCGCGCGCCGAGGCCACCCGGGCCGACCAGGGCATGCCGAAATACGCGTCGGGCGGGTTCAGGCTGTCGAGCACGGCCGTCCGGACGTGCTCCGCGTGGCGGGCCAGCAGCGTCATCGCCACCGTCGTCCCGTAGCTTTCGCCAACCACGTTCCAGCGGTCGACCCCGAGCGCGCGGCGCACCCATTCGTAGTCCGCGACCGTCGCGGCCGTGCCGAAGGCGTCGAGGTCGACGCCGCGCGACCGGATGCGGTCGCGGCAGGCGGCGTGGGTAGCGCGGTCGGCTATTAGCGCTTCGGGCGTGGGTTCGATCGCGACCGCGAGCATGGCGTCGACGAGGGCGCCCTGCATCTCGGGGCAGAGCCGAGGCTCGGAGCGGCCCATGCCGCGCTGATCGACGAGGATGAGGTCGCGGTCCGGTGCATAGGGATGGCGAGCTTGGTATCCGGCATGGACGGTCAGCGGGCTGCCCGGGCCGCCGCTGATGTAGACGACGGGATCGGGCTGGACCGGCTGTGTCGCGCTGGCGATCACCACGACGGCTAACGCGTAGGTCGGCCCATCCGGATGCGCCTGGTCGCGGGGCACGCGCACGACACCGCAGCGCAGGCGAGGCGCGACATCGGCAACGTCGGGCAGATCGCAGGCTGCCGGCTCGAAGCGGGGGACGGCATCCGCCAAAACGGGCAATCCCGGACAGAAGATCGCGACGCTGGTGACGAGGGCGATGAGGCCATATCGCTCGCGGCTTTGCGAAGGCATGCCCATACTCCGACTCCGAAGTTGAATGCTCGGGGCAGTGTTCCCAAGAAATGCTGAAGCCTGACCTGGACATGCCATGTGGACACCGAGCACTCGCCGACAGCATAGCCGCCCAGGCCTTCGCTACCAAACGGATCTCACCGATGCCGAGTGGACGGTGATCGGCCCGTTGATGCCGCAGCCTGCGGCATGCGGCCGACCGCCGATCTGGACAATGCGGGAAGTCCTGAACGCGATCTTCTATGTCCTGCGTGGAGGCATCGCGTGGCGGCTGATGCCGAAGGATCTTCCGCCGCGCTCAACCGCTTACGGCTACTTCAGCCGCTGGCGCGACAGCGGTTTGTTTGCCAGCATCAACCATCATTTGGTCATGCTAGACCGCGAGCGGGTCGGGCGCGAAGCCTCGCCCACTGCGGCCGTGCTTGACAGCCAGAGCGTGAAGACCACGGAAAGCGGCGGTCCGCGGGGCTACGACGCGGGCAAAAAGGTAAAAGGGCGCAAGCGTCAGGCCCTGGTCGACACGGACGGTCGCGCCCTGGTGCTCGACCCGCAACCGGCTGACGTGCAGGACCGCGATGGGGCCGTACCAGTGCTCAAGCGATCGCGTCGCTCCTACCCGTTCATCGCTAAGGCCTTTGCCGACGCGGGCTACGCCGGCCACAGGCCTGCGAGCGCCACCCTCATCGCCGTCGAGATCGTCCGCAAGCCGCCCGGGCAGGTCGGCTTCGTGGTCCATCCGCGCCGATGGGTGGTCGAGCGCTTCTTCGCCTGGATCAGCCGCAATCGGCGGCTCTGGAAGGACCCGGAAGCCACCATCGCCTCCGCCAAAGCCTTCCTTTACGCCGCTTCAATTATGATGC
Source organism: Lichenihabitans sp. (assembly GCA_965214345.1). Lineage (GTDB taxonomy): Bacteria > Pseudomonadota > Alphaproteobacteria > Rhizobiales > Beijerinckiaceae > Lichenihabitans. Next base: position 1,338,067 of record CBDCBJ010000007.1, read on the forward strand.
TGTTACGCCGCATAGGTTGTATGGACTGAGTTATCGGACGGACACTCAGCTTGACTTTGGCCAATTGAGCGATCGGGTTGGAGCGGGTTGACGAAGCGAGCGAGGGGTTCAGGCTGGCGACGTTTCCGCCAAGAGACGCCACCATGCCGGACCTGCCCGCCCGCTTCGCCGCGCTGATCATCAGCTTCGCGCCGCTCTTCGTCCAGCGCTCCTGGCAGCACGCCCGGGTGCTGCTGGTCGGCGCCATCCTGGCTCCGGGCCGGCGCACGGTGGCCAGCGTACTGCGGATCACCGGCCACGCGCGTGACAAGCACTTCACCAACTATCATCGTGTGCTGAGCCGGGCGCCGTGGAGCGCCCGGGACGGAGCCCATATCCTGCTCGCACATCTGATCCGGACCTTCTCGCCGCAGGGCCCGGTGGTGGTCGGCCTGGATGATACGATCGAGCGCCGTTGGGGGCCGAAGATCGCGGCCCGCGGCATCTACCGCGATCCGGTGCGCTCGTCGCACAGCCATTTTGTCAAGACGAGCGGCCTGCGCTGGATCAGCCTGATGCTTCTGGTCCCGATCTCTTGGGCGGAACGCGTGTGGGCGCTGCCGTTCCTGACCGCGCTCGTTCCGTCCGAGCGCTACAACACCGCGAAGGGGCGCCGGCACAAGACGCTGCTGGACTTCGGTCGGCAGCTCGCCCTGCAGGCCCGCCGATGGCTGCCGGGCCGCGACCTCGTCCTCGTCGCCGACAGCAGCTTCTCGTCGCTGGTCTTCCTGCATGCCCTTCGCCACCGCGGGCTCACCGTGATCACGCGCCTGCGCCTGGACGCCGCGCTCTACGATCCGGCGCCACCCCGCGCACCCGGCACCATGGGCCGCCCGCGAAAGGCCGGGCGGCGCCTGGCGACGCTGGCCAAGGTCGCGGCCGACCCGACGACGACGTGGCGGTCCATACAGGTCGAGACCTGGTATGGCGGCGGAGCGCGGGAGCTGCAGATCGCCTCGGCTACCGCCGTGTGGCGCCACAACGGCCTGCCCGTCGTGCCGATGCGGTGGGTGCTGATCCGAGACCTGATGAAGCCGGACAGGCCCGCTCAGGCCTTGCTGTGCACCGACCTCGACCGAACCCCGCAACAGATCGTCACCTGGTTCGTCCGCCGCTGGTGCGTCGAGACCACGTTCGGAGAGGTTCGCACCCATCTCGGTGTCGAGACGCAGCGCCAGTGGTCCGACAGCGCCATCGCCCGCACCACGCCCTGCCTTCTGGCCCTGTTCTCCATCGTCACCTTGCTGGCCGGCAGCCTGCCGAAGCGCCAGCGGCGATCCGTGACAGCTGCCGTCTGGTACCCCAAGGCTCGCCCGACCTTCTCCGACGCCCTCGCGGCCGTGCGCCGCGCGATATGGCGCGAACAGCATTTCCGAACATCACCGAAACGGACCGACCGCCGGAAAATCCCATTCAGAATGCCGCAGGCCTGGGCCTACGCCCTCTGCAACACGGCCTGAAAAGGCCAAAGTCGAGCTCAGAGTTTTTCGGAGCCGGGTTCATTTAATTTTTGCAGCAGCTTCCGCAGGCATGGCGCCGCCAGCCCTCAAGACGTGTTGATGCTCATAGGCATGAGGCCGTCCGACTGGACGTGAAAGAGCGAGCGCACCCATCCGAGGAAGGCACCGTAAGGACGTCCGCATACAAGCATGATCGCCGTTGCCCCTAGGGTCCCGTACAACGTACAACAGCCCTATCCCCGATGCCCCGCTCACCGCGATGATTGCTACATAGATGGGAACCTGGAAGCTCACCAAGGCAAGGCTATCATATAGCAAATGCGATACGCGGCTCGGCTTGGCATGGCGCATCAGCCGGTCGCGCCACCGACCGTGAGGGCGTCCTACCAATACCATCAGCGCAGCGCCTAGCACTACTTTGGCAGATTTGGATCGACGGCACCGGCGAGGAGCCTTTTACAATGCGAACAGTGCGGGCAGTGTAGGGGCGGCGGTCGTGCGAAGAGATCGAGAATGGCTTGCCTGATGGCTGGCATGCTCGGTTGTGGCGGTGGGCCCCCAATTCTTTTTTTTCCGCCCCGCCTTTTTAAGGCGGCAGGATTGGAGGAAGGCGAAGGCCATCATTGTCATCAAGGCGTGTCGGTGTAACCCGGTCCAAGACCTGCCTTCGAAGTGGTCGAGGCCAAGTTCCTCCTTGAGTTGCTGATGTGCCTGTTCGCAAACCCACCGTGCTTTGATTGCGGTGGCGAGCATCTTGAGCGTGGCATCGGCCGGTAGGTTCGACACATAGTACTTCTGCTCGCCGGTCGAGCGCCGCTCGCCGACAAGCCAGACCTCTTCTCCCGGCATGGCCTGAACGCGGCTGTCGCTCATGCGATGCCGATGTCCGTCGGCCAGTCGAACACGGCGGGCTGCGAAAAGACATGTCAGCCGACCTTTGGTGCCGCGGCGCCAGGTGACCTTTTGCCATTTCTCCTCGGCGAGCATCGCTTCCGCAGAGACCGGAAGTCGATCAGGAATGTGATATTTGCGTCGCTTCCCGGTTTTTGCGACGGGGAAAATCAGGGCGACATCGGCCGGGTAGACGGTCTGGCGCCGCGAAAGCCCGACGGCCCACAGGAGGCCGCGTTCGCTCAAAGCCTGGCGGAACGCACCACTGGATCCGTAACCGGAGTCGGCAAGGACGCAGCCGAAACGTGCTCCGGACGCGATGACACGGTCGATCTCTTCGATGGCGATCTCCGGTTTCGTCAAAGCAACCTGCCGATCCCTCGGGATGTGCGCTCGAGTCATCCGCTCGGGGTTGTTTGTCCAGGTCTCGGGCAGGAAAAGTCGTAGGCCCACCATCACCGGCACTTCGCGCGAAGCCAAAGTCACCGAGACCAGCGACTGGCAGTTGGACGTCTTGCCGAGCGCCGAGGCGTACTGCGGCGCGATCCCGACCGAGTGCTGCCCCTTCTTCGGCAACGCCGTGTCGTCGATGACGAGAAAACCTCGCTCATCGCCAACCAACCGGTTCGCCTCCTTCAGCAGAGCTGCCTCCAGCGGCGCACTGTCCCAGACCCCCGTGGCGATGAAATGGTGAAGCTGATCATAGCCGACCTCGCCACTACGGGTCGCCATGGGTTGGACGCTCTTCCGGTCCCCTGGACCGATCAACCCCGCGATGTAGAGTGGGCACATCCGGCGGCGCGCCGGATGCGAAAGCCCGGCCAGAAACGGCTCAAGCCAACGCCTCAGATCGTCTCGCCAAGTTTCTCCTGAAGACATCGCCGCCGCCCGCGCCAGCCAACCATGGCACACGAATCCGCGACGATTCCACCCTGTTCCACCCTGTCTGCCAAAGTAGTGCTAGGGTCAGGACTCAATCAGCACCAGAACGCCACGACGGCCGCGAGAGCGACGGCTGACGCGTAGTTGCGGGCCAGTTTGTCGTAGCGCGTGGCGACGCGGCGGAAGTCTTTCAGCCGGCAGAATACGGCTTCGGCGCGCCAGCGATCCTTGTAGCGCCGCTTGTCGTAGCGGATCGTGTGCCGTCGGGAGCGCGTGCCCGGGATCACAGGCACGATGCCGGCGTTGCGCAGATCGGCCCGGAGCCAGTCGGCGTCGTAACCCTTGTCGGCCATGAGACGCCGGATGCGGCCTGGGGCGGCCGCCAACACCGCAGGAGCGGTCCTCACGTCACTGGCATTGCCTGGCGTCAGGTGGACGACGGCAGGGCGGCCGAGGGTGTCGGACAGGATGTGGATCTTGGTGGTCGGCCCGCCCCGCGAGGGGCCGACCGCCTGGTTTTTCGCCCCCCCTTGCCGCCATGGGCACAGCGGTGCGCCTTCGTATAGGTGCTGTCGATGGCAGCCGTCTGGGCGATCCAACCCGCCTCGGCCAGGGCTGCCAGCATGGCAAGCCAGAAGCCGCGCCGGGACCACCTGTTGAACCGGTTATAGACCGTGGTGGCCGGACCGTACGCCGTCGGCACGTCACGCCAGCGCCCGCCCGTGCGCAGCATGTGCAGGATGCCGGACACCACGCGGCGGTCGTCCACCCGCCGTGCCCCTGGCTGGTTCATGGGCATGAACCGACCCACCACGGCCCAGTGCTCGTCCGAAAGCCAGAAAAGATCAGCCATCTGAACCTCCATGGACAACCATGGAATCCGCTTCAGACCGCGAACGCAATAGCCTGATGGGGTTCAGACCCTAACAGCCGGGCGTGCCCTACTTGTGATCCTCCCCCCTTGAAGTGGTCCAGTCCGATGTATGGCTTTCGAGCCTGGAGAATGGATCATGGCGAGACGACCAAAGCCCGAGGAGATTGTGAGCAAGCTCCGTCAAGTGGACGTGCTGGTTGCACAGGGAAGACTGTGGCGGACTCGGTTCGCTCGATTGGGGTGACTGAGGTTACCTACTATCGATGGCGGAAAGAGTACGGCGGCTTGAAGCTTGACCAGGTCAAGCGCTTGAAGGAGCTGGAGACGGAGAACATGCGGCTTCGCAAGGCGATCGCCGACCTCACGCTCGACAAGCTGATTCTGAAGGAGGCGGCCTCGGGAAACTTCTGAGCCCCGCGCGCCGGCGCGTCTGCATCGAGCATGTGCGACAGCATCTGCCTGTCTCCGAGCGCCGCGTTGGTTCGGCCCTCGGTCAGCACCGCTCGACGCAGCGCAAGGCACCGCGGGGCGTTGACGACGAAGAGGCGCTGATCGCCGATATCATCGAGCTGGCGCGGCAGTACGGCCGCTACGGCTACCGCAAGATCGCGGCGTTGCTTCGCGATGCCGGGTGGCTGGTGAACGACAAGCGGGTCGAGCGCATCTGGCGATGCGAAGGGCTGAAGGTGCCGGCCAAGCAGCCGAAGAAGGGACGCCTCTGGCTCAATGACGGTTCCTGCATTCGCCTCCGGCCCGAGCATCGCGATCACGTGTGGTCGTATGACTTCGTTGAGGATCGTACGCATGACGGCCGCAAGTTCCGGACCCTCAATGTTGTCGACGAGTTCACCCGGGAGTGCCTGGCCATCCGGGTCGCGCGCAAGCTCAACTCGGCCGACGTCATCGACGTGCTGTCCGACCTGTTCATCCTGCGCGGCGTGCCTGGTCACATCCGTTCGGACAACGGCCCCGAGTTCATCGCGCAGGCTGTGCAACACTGGATCACGGCGGTTGGAGCAAGGACCGCCTATATTGCGCCAGGCAGCCCGTGGGAGAACGGCTACGTCGAGTCGTTCAACGCCCGGTTCAGAGACGAGCTGCTCGATGGCGAGATCTTCTACTCACTTCGAGAGGCGCAGGTCGTTATCGAGAGCTGGCGACGGCATTACAATACTGTGCGCCCACACGGCTCCATCAACTACAAGCCACCGGCGCCGGACGTCTTCGTGCCCGCCTTCGCCGCATGGCCGGCTGCGAAACCCGGACCATCTCCGCCGGCCATGCTCAGGGTGGCGCCCAGACCGACCCTGAACTAACATTCCGCCCGGACCACCCGATGGGGGCCGATCAGCCTTCGACGCGACGATTGCATCGGTCTCGCCGTGGTGCCGGCGCCGCTCCGAATGGCCGACGATCACCGCCGAGGCGCCGGCGTCCTTCAGCATGTCGGCGCTGACGTCGCCCGTGAAGGCGCCTTCGGCTTCCGCGGCACAAATCTTCGCCTCCGATGGCCAGGCGGCCCGCCGCCGCCCGTGCCGCGCGGAAGATCACCGTCGCCGGGACGCGGACGAGGACGTCGGCCTGTAGCCGCGACGCCCTGACCGCCGCGGTGATGTCGTCGATCCGGCCGAGCCACGCCCCCGTCCCATGCATCTTCCAGTTGCCGGCGATCAGCGGGCGCACGGGCATCGTCAGTGGTATCCGAGGTCGCCGCGGACCTTGCCGCGGAAGACCCAGTACGACCACCCCGTGTAGAACAGCACCACCGGCAGGAGCACGAGCGTGCCGACGAGCAGGAAGGCCTGCGTGCTCTCCGGCGAGGCGGCCTCCCAAAGCGTGTAGTGGCCCGGCACGATCATCGGGAACAGACTGATCGCCACGCCGAGGAAAGACAGCAGGAACAGCGCGATCGCGGCGAGGAAGGGCTGGAGGTGGCCGTCTCGCCCGAGCGTCCGCCACGCGTAGAACGCGACCGCCGCGGTGGCGAGCGGCAGTGGCAGGAGCAGCGCCGTGTTGGGCCAGCCGAACCAGCGCTCCGCGATCGCCGCGCTGGCGAGGGGCGTCCAGAGGCTGACGGCCGCGATGCAGACGCAGGTGCCGACGAGGCAGGCCCGCCCGGCCAGGCGCGACCAGGCCTGGAGCGGCCCCTCGGTCTTCAGCACGAGCCATCCGGCTCCGAGCAGGCCGTAGCCGAACACCAGCGCCACGCCGGTCAGGAGGGAGAAGGGCGTAGCGAAGTCGAACGATGTCCCGGCGAAGACCCGCCCATCGACCTTGAAGCCCTGGATGAAGCTGCCCAGCACCACACCCTGTGCGAAGGTCGCCACCAGCGATCCGGCGCAGAAGGCGCCGTCCCACAGCCGCAGAAGCGCCGGCTGCTTGAAGCGGAACTCGAAGGCCACGCCACGGAACACCAGCGCCAGCAGCATCACCAGGATGGGAAAGTAGACGGCCGGGATGATGATGGCGAAGGCCAGCGGGAAGGCCGCGAGCAGCCCGACGCCACCCAAAATCAGCCAGGTCTCGTTGCCGTCCCAGAAGGGGCCGATGGAGCCCATCACGGTCGCGCGGTCGGTCGGCCGGACGAGGCCATGCAGAATGCCGACGCCGAGGTCGAGCCCGTCGAGCGCCACGTAGATGAAGATGCCGAGACCCAGGATCACGGTCCAGATGGGGACGAGGCTTTGCGCCATGGTCTATTCTCCCGGGACGGCGGAGGGCGGCGCCACGTAGGGCGGCATCGGCCGCCCCGCCTCGACGGGTGGGGCGACGGCGCCCGCTCCGACGCCGCGGCGCACGATGCCGGCCATCACGGCGAAGCCGGTCGGGAACATGACGAGGTAGACCAGCACGTAGAGCGACAGCGAGATCGCGACGTCCGTCCCGGTCAGCGACGGCGTCACGGATTGGGCGGTGCGTAGGAGCCCGTAGACGGTCCAGGGCTGGCGGCCGACCTCGGTCGTGGTCCATCCGGCGATGACGGCGACGAACCCGAGCGGCGCCGTCCACTTGCAGAGCCGCAGGAACCAGACCGAGTCGAAGAGCCGGCCCCTGAGCCGCAGGACCTGACCGGAGACGGCCACGATCAGCATCACGACGGCGATGCCCACCATCAGGCGGAAGGCGTAGAAGGGCGGCCCGACGGGGGGACGCTGGTTCTCGGGGAAGCTGTCGAGGCCGCGGATGGTGCCGTCGCGCGAGTGGGTCAGCAGCAGGCTGCCGAGCGCCGGGATCGCCACGACGTGGCGCATGATGCCGGCGGCGTCGTCCGGGATTCCGAAGAGCGTGAGCGGCAGCGGGCTCACGTCGTCGTAGCGGCCCTCGATGGCGGCGAATTTGGCAGGCTGGTACCTGAGCGTGTTGGCCCCGTGCAGGTCTCCGATGACGATCTGCGCCGGCACCAGCACGACGAGCAGGTTCAGGGCCATGATCACCATGATGCGGGCCTCGGCGGTCGAGCGGCCGCGTTGCAGCAGCCACGCACCGACGCCCAGCACCACGAAGCCCGTGGTGACGTAGAAAGCCGTGACGTTGTGGACGTAGCGGTAGGGAAAGGACGGGTTGAAGATCACCGCCCACCAATCGTCGGGGAAGAAGCGCCCGTCCGCGACGTGGAAACCCTGCGGCGTCTGCATCCAGCTGTTCACCGACAGGATCCAGAAGGTCGAGAACAGCGTTCCGGCCGCCACCATCAGGCCGGCGAAGAAATGCACCCAGGCCGGCACGAGCTTGCGCCCGAACAGCAGCACGCCCAGGAACGACGCCTCGAGGAAGAAGGCTGTCAGCCCCTCGTAGGCCAGGAGCGGCGCCAGCACGTTGGCGGTTGCGTCCGAGAAGCGGCTCCAGTTAGTGCCCATCTGGAACGGCATGACGATGCCAGACACGACCCCCATGCCGAACGAAACCGCGAAGATACGCGTCCAGAAGGCGGAGATCCGCGCCCAGACGGCCTTGCCGGTGAAGAACGCCAAGCCTTCCAGGACCGCAATATAGGATGCGAGTCCCACCGTGAAGGCCGGCAACAGGATGTGCCAGGAGATGACCCAGACCCATTGCAGGCGGGACAGGAAGAGGGGATCCATGCTCATTTCACCGCGTGCCGGATGGACGTGTCCCGTCGCAGCATGTCGCCGCCTCCAACGGTTCCGTGTTCTTCTGCCTCAGTAGGGCGCCGGCGGCCGCACGTGCAGGTTCGGAAACTACTCAGGCGGCCAGCCTGCCGGCCAAGCCCGGGACCGTCGCCCGCGTGTGGCGCGCGATGACGGCTTCCTCGTCTGTGGGGATCACACGGACATCGACGGCGCTGTCGGGCTCGCCGATGCGTTGCGCGTTCGCCATATTGGCACGGGCGTCGAGGCGTAGGCCGAGCCAGCCGAGACGCGCGCAGACGGCCGCCCGGATCGCAGGCGAGTGCTCCCCGATGCCCGCCGTGAACACGAGACCGTCGAGGCCGCCGAGTGCACTGACCAGCGCACCGGTCTCGCTGGCGATGCGGTAGGTGAAGAGGTCGATCGCCTCGGCGGCGCGCGGGTCGGGGCTCGCCAGAAGATCGCGGATGTCGCCGCTGATGCCGGAGACGCCGAGCAGCCCGGAGCCGCGGTAGAGCATGTCCTCGATCTCGGCGAAGCTGCGTCCCTGCCGGCCGAGATAGAGGATCACCCCGGGGTCGAGGTTGCCGCAGCGGGTCGCCATTATCAGGCCATCGAGCGTGCTGAAGCCCATCGTGGTGGCGATGCTGCGTCCGTCCTTGAGGGCGCAAAGGCTGGCGCCGGATCCGAGATGGGCCACGACGATCCGCCCCCGCGCCAGGGCTGGGGCCTCCTTCGCCAGAGTGCCGGCGACGTATTCGTACGACAGGCCGTGGAAGCCGTAGCGACGGACCCCTTCGGCCTCCAGGGCGCGCGGCAGGCCGAACCATCGAGCCTCTCGGGGGAGGGTATGGTGGAAGGCCGTGTCGAAGCAGGCGACCTGCGTGAGCCCCGGCCGTGCCACCGTCACGGCGTGGATCGGCGCCACGTTGTGCGGCATGTGCAGGGGGTCGAGCGGGAACAGTGCTTCGAGGTCGCCGAGGAGATCGGGCGTCACCAAGGCGGGCGCGACGTGGTGCGCGCCGCCGTGGACGATCCGGTGACCGACGGCGACGAGGCCACCCCGATCGATGTGGGCGTCGGCGAAAGCAAGGAGGGCGTCGAGGACCGTCGCGAAGGGGTCGGGCAGCCCTACCGGCCATCGCCGGTCCGCCAGCACGGTCCCCTCTGCGTCGCGGGCGATCAGGCAAGGCGCCGCGTCGAGGTCGGTGACCTCGCCGCGCGCCGTAGCCGGGGCATCGGCACCGGCATCGAAGAGGGCGAACTTGAGGCTCGATGAGCCGGAGTTCAACGTGAGGAGGGAAGTCGTCTGGAGTGAGATACCGGCCATGTGTCCTCCGTGAACCGCCGCCTTCGACTCGATCGGTTCGCACTAGAGCTGTTGCCGCTCGCCTTAGAGCCTGACTCAGAAGCCTATCAGCGCGCGAGCCGCCTGATCCCGAATTGGATGGCGGCGAGAGTGACAAAGGCCAGCAAGGTCGCCGCGAGATTTTCGACATCCTTGGCGAGGCGTCTGTTCCGGCCGAACCAGGAGAAGGTCCGCTCTACTACCCAGCGCTTCTTGATGACCTCGAAACCCACGGCGTTGGGATTGCGGCGAACGACCTCCAGCCGGAGTGAGTTGGCGGCCGCAGCCTCATAGGTCTGCTGTGCGTTGTAACCCGTATCGGCGAACATGCATTCCAACCAGGGAAAGCGTTTCTTGACCTTGTCGAAGAGGAGTGCCGCTCCATCACGGTCCTGGATGCCAGCCGAATGGACGACAAGGCGGATCGGAAGTCCGAGTGTGTCGACGAGAGAGTGGATTTTGCGTCCTTTTATCTTTTTTCCAGGCTCATAACCCACCGCGTCGGGTGCGTCGGGGGTCGAGACTTGAGCTTTGGACCCCCTTTTTCTGCTGACTTGATCGTCTGGCTGTCGATGATTCCGGCCGATGGTGAGCCTTCCCGGCCCTCACGATCTCGAAGCATCGGGTACAGGTGATCCCAGATCGAAGCCCAGGTGCCGTCCGCCTGGAACTTGCGAAAAATGTTGTAGACCGTCGAGCGTGGGGGGAAGCCGTCCCGCGGCAAGTAGCGCCAGGGGCAACCTGTGCGCAGAAGATACAGGATCGCATTCATCGCCGAGCGCATGTCGGTCTTGCGCGGGCGACCACCCGGGGTCGCATCCGGGATCAAAGGCACCAGCACGCCCCATTCAGCGTCCGTCAGGTTGCTCGGAAAACCAGGGCCCGCCCGCCGGTACGTTCCTCGATGCTCATCAGTCCACATGGCTGTCCCACCCGTCTCTGCCGCGACCTGAATCAGGCAACCTGGACGGGATTATGAAGCTTTTGGGTCAGGCTCTTAGCTCGCGGCCTCAGCTCTCCCTCCTTGTTTCACGAGCATCTTCAGGCGATCAGGTGACTCCACCTGATCGCGATCTGCTCTAGCGAGGAGGGGAGCCATAGTCCGGATGCACCACATCGCGCAGGGCCGGAAATCACTTACGGGCACGGGAATGCCAGGGTCGTAAATCCTCCGCAGGGCCATCCGCGGCGTGCGTCGTCAACCGACCGGCTCGGCCGCGAGCGCCAGCCTCGCCAGCGCCGGCAGCGATCGCGTGCCCGTCTTGCGCATGATCGAGGCACGATGGTTCTCGACCGTACGTCGGCTGATCCCGAGGTCGGCGGCGATGTTCTTGCTGGGGTGGCCGGCCAGCACCCACGTCATAATCTCGCGCTGACGTGGCGTGAGCCCGGCGACGTGGCGGGCTGCATCGCCGCGCAGGTCAAGGAGATCTCCGAGAGCCTCTCGGAGGTCCCGCTTCGTGGCCTCGAGTTCGTCTTCGAGGACAGCGAGCTCGGAAACATGCGAGCGCGGCGTGAGGCTGGGCGAGTCCGGGTGGGGTCGGTCGGTCTCAGCCTGGAGCAACATTTGGATCATCGTTTCATTCCTCCGAAGGTGCCGGGATGCTGTCGAACGACGTTCCTCATCAGCCTGACGGCGGTGTGGACCTGAAGGACCGGGACGTCGCCGTCCTGCCGCTCTGTCGTGGTGGTGCCGGCCTCCGACACCTGGAAAGCACGCGTTGGCCAAATGCTCCCGCGATGTCGATCGCAAAAAAAAGGGGATATCAGGTGATCAGGCATGGATGTCGTGGAGCGCCAGGAACGCCTTGGCGAGGACGCCGGGGTCGAAGCGGCCCTGATAGACGGGCGGCGGCTCGCGGTTCAGCCCGAGCAGGGCGTAGGTTGCCGTCTGCGCGGAGCGGATCGAGTACTCGACGGTGAACACCACGTCGTGCGGCTGCTCGCAGAACTGTCCGATGAAGGCGAGATTCGTCGCGCCCTCCGGGACGACCTGCGGGCGATCTCCGGCCTCCCGCCGCAGGAACTGGCTCGTGATGAACGGCATCATGCAGGGGATGCAGGTCGCGTTGGCGAGGATCTCGGCCTGCGCCTCCGGCGCGACGCGCAGGTGCCCCATCACTTCCGTCATGATCTCGCGTCCCGTGCAGGCCGACATCGACTTGCCGACGAAGTCGCCCGGCTCATCGACCCTGAGGCCGTAGCCCCAAACCACGTCGACGCCCTCGGGCTGGTCGATGAAGTGCGGCTGGTGCGGGACGACGACGGAGGCGAGCCAGCTCGACTCCGGGAAGGTGACGAGGCCGCCCTCGCCCGGCACGTTGCCGGTCACGTCGCGGAGAACGCGCAGTAAGGTCCCCGTGCGCAGCGTCGTGGTGAACGACACCCACTTGGACTGGTCGACGTGCTCTGCGAACACTGACGGGCGGCCGAAGGCCGGCCGGCCGGCGGCGATGTTTTCCCACAGGCCCCAGGCGCCGCCGTCGGCGCGAGATCCGAGCACTGGTGCGCGATCCATGCTGCCGAGGCTGGACCCCTCCGTCATCGACCCCAGGGTCACGAGCACGAGGTCCCTCGGGTCGACCGCGACGTCCCGGAAGCGGGACCTGCTTCGGCACACGATGGTGTCGACCCTCTCGGCCCCGCCCGCATCTCGGAAGTGCAGATCGGTGACCTCGGTGTCGAGCACGAAGGCGACGCCGCGCTCGTCGAGCCATTTCTGAAGGGGGCGCACCAGCGAGTCGTATTGGTTGTGGACCGTCCGCATGATGCCTTCGAGGCGGCTGAAGCCGGAGACCATGTGGGCGAAGCGTAACAGGTAGCGCTTGAACTCGGCGGCGGCGTGCCAGGGCTGGAAGGCGAAGGTGGTGCACCACATGAACCAGAAGTTCGTGCGGAAGAACGCCGGGTCGAAGTGGTCGGCGATCGTTGTGCGACCGAGCAGGCCCTCGGGTTCGATCGCTAGGCGCTCGATCGTCAGTACGTGCCGCTCGCTGAGGCCGAAGTCGGGGGCGGTCTCGCGTCGGCCGTGACGGACGAGGCGCGACTTCGACGACGTTTTCATCGTCTCGTTCCAGGCGAAGATCTCGTCGGTCACCGTGCGCGTGCCATCGAGGGTCGGGATCGAGGAGAACAGGTCAAAGGTGCACAGGTACTTGCGCTCGATCATGCGACCGCCGCGCAGGACGTAGCCGTCCCTGGGTGACCCGGCCCCGTCGAGGCTTCCGCCGATCGACCCGGATTCCTCGAAGATAGTGATGTCCCGACCCAGGAAGTCGCCATCGCGGATCATGAAAGCCGCAGCAGCCAACGACGCGATACCGCCGCCGACGAGGTAGACCTTCTGGTCCCGGCGCACACGTGCGCGGCCGGAGGCGGCGGCCCCGAGCTGGGCGGCATCGGCGTCGCTCATCGGGGCTCCTGCAAAATCGCATCTCGAGAGCGACTGGCGCGATCGAGCGGCGCACGGTCGGTGGAGAGAGGTGGGAGGTAAGACGGATGGTCCGCTCGACCGGCGGCCGTGCTGACGGATGCTCGGTGCTCGCCGGCCTGGCGCAGCAGCCCACCCCGCGCCGCCTCGCCACCCGGTCCGTCGCCGACGACGAGGATGTCGCCGACCTCGAGCGCCTCCCGGCAGAGCAGCAACTCGTCGTCCGACAGGCCCATGCCGGCGAGTGCCGCGCCGAGCGCGCCGAGGCCGCACGCCCCAACGGACGCGGGGCTTGAGGAGCGCACCGACGTGACCATGACGCCGGCCAAGCGTCCCCCGATCAGGAGGACGCCGACCCTTGGGATCGTGAGCATGAGGCCGCCGAGCGGCAGGTCCCCCGGACCGCCCCACAACTCGCTGCAGGCTTCCCAGAACCTGGTGCGGTCGCCCAGCTCGAAGGGCTTGTTCGCCTCGCCGTCGAAGGGCCCCACCCTGCAGACGACGCCGTGGCGCCCGAGGTCGAGGCCGGTCTCGCCGATGATTCGGATGGCAGCCTTCGCGGTCGAGAGGTCGGAACAGACCGCCACGTACACGTCATGGGCGTCGCAGGGCTCGGCGGCTCCGGCGGACCGCTCAGCCAGCGGTGAGGGTCGGAGACGAGGATCGATGACGGACATGGTCTCAGACCACGCGGATGTCGTTGTGGACCTCGGTGACGCCCGGGGTCGCCCAGGCGGTCGCGCCCGCGATGAACTCGTCGTGCGGCGTGTGGACCGTCCCGCTCAGGCGGACGCTTTCCTCCGTCGCGCTCACGTCGATGTCGTCCGGGTCGAACATCCACGACCGATGCATGGCGTGCGTGATGGCGTCGGTCACGTCCGGCACGCTGACCTGCGGCTTGGCAATGTGGGCTGCCTCGATGCTCGGGTCCCAGACCAGCGCGGCGAGGACGGAGGCCTTCAGGGTAGAGTTGCCGTGCATGACGTGGGATCTCGATCGGAGAAAGGGCGCACACCGAAGGCACGCTCGTAGAAGCTGGATGGGAATGGCGCGGCGCGGGGCCGGAGGGCCCGCGCCGCGGGTCCTCAGACGACGTGGATGTCGTTCTCGACGTTCGTCACCCCGGGTGCCCCCCAGGCCGTCCAGCCCGCGACCATCTTGTCGTGGGGCGTATAGACGGTGCCGGTGAGCCGGACCTCGCCGCCCTTGGCGCTGACCGCCACCTTGTCGCGGTCGAAGTACCAGGTGCGATGGAGGGCGTGCTCGATGGCGTGCGTGACGTTCGAGGCGTCGACACGCGGCTTAATGGTGACCTGGTCGGAGACGCCGACCACTCCGAACAGACGACGCAGGTCCTCCGAGGCGGCGTCCTTCTGGTAATTCCAGTCCACCTGACCAGTCAGGGTGACCCACCCCTTCTCGACGCGGACCTTGACGGCGTCCTTCGGGACGAAGACGTCCCAGGCCAGCCGGTCGATCGCGGAGGCCGCGATGTCCTCGTCGGTCCGCTTGGTCTCGAACGGCAGCCGGACCTCGATCTCCTCGGCCACGGCCTTCACGCCCTTCACCCGGTTGGCGGCGCATTCGGCGGCGTACTTCTCCGCGTAGGCGCCGACGTGGCCCGTCAGCGTCACGACGCCGTCCTTCGCGGCGACGCCGATGTGGGCGGCCGTGACGCTGGGCTCCCAGCCGAGCTCGGCCTGGACGGACTTCTGCAGCTGCATGTCGGTGATCATGGTGGTCCTCGTTCGTCGGAAGGTCCGGGCGCCGGATGGCGCGCGGTCGCATCCCACCTTCGAGATCGTCGAAGCGCGGGGATCGTGGCCCAACCGCCTCGACGCGCGCCGATCTCGGGGATCGGTCCGTCGTCGGAGGTCGGAGCGCCATCGGCGGCTGGCCGAGTCGTCGAACCGCACCACGGTCCGGGGACGATGCCGAGTCGTGGTCGTCGTACCGGCAGCAGGTACGTCGGATGGACTGCCGCGGCACGAGGTGGGGACGGGTCTCGTCGGAGCCGTCCTCCCTACAACTCGCCGGCGAGGGGGAGGTCCCTCCGCCGGCTGGACTGACTTCGGCGACCGACTATGCGATTACGCTCGTCCACGGTGTCGGGCGGATCGCGTGACGTGGATGTCTTCCTCGCATCCGCGGGGCGCGACCCCGATGCCGCCGCGCTCGGGCCGGATGACCACTCCTGTCGCGACGGGCCATCACGACCCTAGCATGCCGGGGACCCCCGTCGATCCATCGCCGGAACGGGTGGTCGACAGGGTCCACCGTCGACACGGCATCGTCGTGAGATACAGAGCCGCGACAGGTCCGCTCACGCGCCTTCCCTCGGCCTTGCCGTCGAGATAAGCAGTAAGATTAGAGCAGGTCGGGATCAGGTGGAGTCACCTGATCGCGTGAAGATGCTCGTGAAACAATGATGTAGAGCTGAGGCCGCGAGCCAAGGCGAGCGGCAACAGCTCTAGAGGATCAACTTCAAGATGTACCATAGAACGTCAAGGACGAAGAAGCTGTAGGCGGCACCGATGAAGCCAAGCCCGACGCTCGCGCCCATCGTCCCGTTGTCGGCATTTCTCAAGAACCAACGATACTGCTCGAGCATCAGTATCGATGGAATGCCGATCAGTGACACCGCCGCAAGGACCAGGACGGGTGGTACGATACCCATGTCGTAGACGTCTGCCGTCGTGAAGCACACGACGACCACGATGATGCTGCTGACCAAATACCCTAACATCCTGGCCGACGTCGGGGCGGTCGGATGGGACCCCTCCGTTCTGGACGAGCCGCAACCGCGCTTGGAAAACAGGATCGTACAAACGCCGGCAAGGAGGATCAGGACGCATCCAGTGCTCAAGAAATTATCGGATAGCGCCTGTACCATTGGTGCGTTGGATGTCATGAGGTGATCGCCTATGGTGGTCGACCGCCACTTCCCTCATCTCTGGGATTTGTGATCCAACATCGAGATCGGCAGTCTGTTCGAAGGCTAAGATCCTAGTTGGCGATAGGTTCCGAAGGAACGCATGATCTTCTTCGAAACTCATCGTGATTCAATATGTCGGTGCGTCTGCGCATTCCCACTCACCATATTCGGTCTATCGCACGTGATGCCCGCATTCCCACTCACCATATTCGGTCTATCGCACGTGATGCCCATCATGTCAGTATTGTCTAGATAGCGCCGAAGGGCAGGCAGATCTCAAACCATGATGTCGCGTGCGGCACGGTCCGAGCTCGGCGGCCGACCCCAACACCGTCGTCGAGGACGAGGAGCCGAAACGCGTGAGCTTCCCGAAGGGGAGATGATCCCGCTCCGGCCCCCGGCCAGTCCGGTCGTTCAGGCCACCCCGACAGCCAAGTGACCGAGTCGTTCGCCACCTTGCCGAAGGCGCCGACGCAGCGCCACCCAGATCGCGCCGGGGTAGTGGGTCCGTTTGAAATTACATTTTGGAATTTGACCGATTAAATCATCTCTTGAAATGTTAACGCATTTAGTGGCTGATATAGCACAATTACAAAACATTTTTCGGGAAAAATCGATGAAATTTTCTTATCTCAGCGGCCTGTTCGCAACATGTTTGATCGTGCAAGCCGGAACCTCAAATGCTTTTGAGGAAAAAGATTTTAGATATCAAGATCTCAGAATTAACAAGGACACAAGCCACGAAAAGTTTAGATGGGACCCGCCAATCAGAACTGATGCAAAAGCTGGCGAGATTTTCTGTGGTTTCAAAGTAAAATCAAACCCAACTATCACGAACGCAGTGGTCGAGGTATGGGATCTATCGCCTTCCTCAGCGGTTTTCGGAGCAGACATTGGGTCGCCTCAGTATGAGGGCCATCTTCATATTGATTTCACAGCGCGATTTGCAAAAGTTGGAGCCGAAAACACTCAAAAATACTCGTCATCAAACGAAGGTTTAAAGATTTGGCATGCCGAATGTAGTAATTCGGAGTGGCAGGTGGACCATGTACATATTGGTGCTTTTCAGACTGTTACTGGGGACTATACAGGTTGCATACCGCCACTAGCTTACAAGAATGGGAGAGTAGTAGCATTCTGCAGTCCCTAGATATTAACGCGTTGCTTGTAAGCTCCTCGTTTCTTCAGTGGAGCCTCGCGAGCCTCCACCAGAGCGACAATGTCCGACACGTCCCACAGGCGATCGGACACGCCCGCTGCCATAGCAGGGGTGACGCGCAGCGTCTTATGGATGCGGACGAAATTGTAGAAAGTCGTGAAAAGCGCGACGGCGTGAGCGTGGTTCTCGACCTTCTTGGAGAAGGCGTTTGTGAGCCGGGTGAACCGGCGCATGTGCATCCGCATCGTGAGGTTCGACCGCTCCACGTAGGACGTGGAAACGTGCTTCATGTCCGGGTCGCCCTCGACACGGGTCTTTCTAATCCCGGTGCATTCGGCGGGGCTGTAGCGGCCCCTCGCACTCTCAGGAGCAGACCCGTATAGCTTCACAAGCTGGGCGTAGTCGACATCACACCCGAAGGCGCCTTCAACGGCCTCCAGGTACGCTCTATGGCCGTCTGACGTGAGCTGGACGCGGTTGCCGAGACGGCCGGCGAGATCGCGGATGAACCACTCGGCGCATTCGCCGTCCCGGCCGCCGACGAACCACGACGCGATGAACTTGGTATCGGCGTCGAGCGCGGTCCACGTCCAGGTGTCGCCCGCGCCCTCGGGAGCGGCCTTGGCCGAGGCGACGTTCTTCTCCTTGGCGTAGGTGAAGCTCCAAATTTCATCGACCTGGATGCGCTTGGGCTGCAAGTTCCGGGAGTGTTCGTCGTGGTAGGCGGCGCAAGCCCTTCCGGCGTCGATCATGAGCCGGATGACCGTGTTCTTCCCGACGTTCAGGAGCCGGGTGACGGACCGGATCGAGCTACCCTCACAGAGGAGGTGAAGGACCTTGGCGCGATCGGCGGGAGAGAGCTTGTTCATGCAATTTCATATGGACCCTTTGATGCTCTTTGTCAAGCACAACGGTCCGTTTGAATGCGGGTTTGACTCGCCCTCGGGAAATCCTCACATTGCTTTGAGCAAGCAGGGGTGCCTTTTGAGCAACTTTGACGGCCGAGGACGGGCGATGGACGACGACGATTGGACAGTCTTGCGCCAGGAGGTCTTGGCTTTGTTCACGCCAGGCGCACCGGTTGATGAACTGACCCTGTTTGCGGGACGCTCACAACAGATCCAGCGCCTTCAAGACGCGTTGGCATCGAAGGGTCGGCATGCGGTTCTGTTCGGTGAGAGAGGTGTGGGAAAAACTTCTCTAGCCAGCATATTTCATCTGAATTTTTCAAAAACGGCTCGTCTGCATCGAGCATACGTGCAATGCGGCAGCGAGGATGAGTTTTCGGATATTTGGCGAAGAGCATTAAAGAGAATAAGATTTAGCTTTGATGGTGAAATCAGGACTGCAGACCAGCTTGTTCCTGAAACAATAACGCCGGACGATGTCGAAATTGTGCTAAGTAACTTTATGCAGAATGATCTTCCGGTGTTCATTTTTGATTAATTTGACAGAGTAAAAAGCGCCAAAGCTAAGGATGCGATGGCGTCTGTTATCAAGCAGCTATCGAACACGCCAGTGCTTGGTATCATCGTGATTGTGGGTATAGCCGACAATGTTCCCCAAATAATAAACTTTCATCCATCGATTGTTAGACAAATCGTACAAGTTCATATGCCTAGGATGAAGCCGGATGAGCTACGCGATACAATCACAAAAAGGCTTAGGAGAACCAATCTAAGGATTGAAGAAAACGCGCTTTGGAAAATAACGTACTTAGCAAGCGGGTTGCCGTTCTATGCGCACGCACTTGGACAAGCGTCGGCATTGCTGGCAATTAGAAAGCGTAAGCTGACTATCACAGAAGCAATAGTTCAGGAGAGCATACCGGACTGCTTTGCAGATTTAGATTACACAATTCTCGATGCGTATGTGAAGGCCACAGTCGAGACCCGAAAAGGCAATATCTTTAAAGAGGTAATCGCGGCCTGCGCTCTTGCTGAACAAGATGAACTTGGTAGGTTCTCGGCTGCCGATATGAGGCTCCACTAACGGCAATTATAGGGAGGGAAATGAAGGCGCCTTCTTTTTCGTTTCACCTTAATGAACTTTTGTGAGACTGCAAGGGGCTCAATCCTAGAAAAAACTGGAAATAGAAGTCACTTTAGGTTTCGGTTTAAAGAACCAATGATGCAGCCATACGTCACAATTAAGAGTCTTGCACTGGACATCATTACCAATGATATTCTGATCAAATTTTCTCCTCAACGCCAGCGCGAGTTGCCGCTTTAGCCTTTCCGCCTTCGCCCGCGATCTCCGATCTGCGCGAAGCCGGCAACGCTCGGGCGCGAGCCGCGCCCCCAAGTCGTCCCGCCTTAGATCGGGCAGCACTCTGCGATGACGCTGGGAAAGCCAGCGTTCCATCCTCAACCTCTCCCGTAGCGATATCCACCATCAGCTTCGCGAGCTGGGCAGGGTCACGGGGGCGCTTGGGGCGGTTCATGTCAGGGCATCCGGATGGACAACGGGCGGTTCAGCCTTGCACCCGTGATGGGCCTCAACGTGCCCGAAATGCGGAGCCACACCGTTGGCTTGATGGGGGTGGACCTCCCCATGGCATCTCGGGCACCGCATGGGTTCGACCTGATGCCGCATCGCTTCGGCATAGGTTACGGTGACCCACTCATCACCCTGTCTGATTTGGCATTGTGTCATCATCCTGGGGACTATGGCGCCTCTCTCGACGGCGTCAACCGCAGCCAATTTCAAACGGACCCACTACCCGCGCCGGCGTTCGAAACGGCGACGTCGGCCCTCAGACGTCGCAATCGATCGCGAACTCGCCCGCCGTCACGGGCGGGGCCGCGGTCGCCGCCTCCGACTGGGCGTCTCGCGGGTCCAGCCTGTCGCGGAGCCCCCTGACCCATTTGGTGATGTGGTTGAGGGCGATGCGGATCCGGGGCGTGTCGCGGTTGTCCTTGTGGACCACGAGCCAGATGCCGGCGTTCGGGATGAGCGATGGGAGCGGAGGAACCAGCACGCGCACCAACCCGGCCTCCCGATCCGCGCGGAAGCGGACCAGCGAGGCGAGGCCGGCGCCCTCAACGGCCGCGGACAGCGCCGCCTCGTGACTGCTGGTCTGCATCGCGATCCGCGCGCGGGGCGCAAGGCTGGCGAGCCAGTCGGTCTGGCTCACGTCCTGGATGCCGTCCATCTGCGTGACGAGGTGGTGGCCGGGGCAGCCGCCGCCGTAGTCCGGCTCGCCATGGCGCGCGAGGTAGTCGGCGCTGGCGTAGAGGCCGAACGCCGCCGTTCCGATGCGACGGGACACGAGGTCGTGCTGGTCGGGCCGTCTCAGGCTCACGGACACATCGGCCTCGCGCATCGACAGGCTCAACTCCCTGGCGTTGGGGATGAGTTCGATCATGATGTCGGGATGCTTGAGGTGCAGTGCGCCGAAACAGGGCGCGACGAGGTTGCTCGCGATCGTCTCCGAACACGTGACCCTCACGAGCCCGGCCAGGCGGGTGTCGCGACCGCCGACCTGACGCTCCAGGGCGAGGGCTTCGACCTCGACACGCTCCGCCTGCAGCCGCACCTCGGCGCCCGACAAGGTCGGTATGTAGCCATCCGGCGTCCGGTTCAGCAATCGGACGCCCAGGCTCGCTTCCAGTGAGGCCAGCCGCCTCCCGACCGTCGACTGTGCGACGTGGAGCGAACGCGCGGCTCCCGACAGACTGCCGGAACGCAGGATGGCGAGGTAGAATCGCAGGTCGTCCCAGTCGAGCATGAGCGACCTCCGATCGACGCGCGTCCCCCTTCGACTGTATCGGTGAGATCCGTGGCCGCAAAGCCAAGATTTGATGGCGCGATGAGGTCCGCTGCAAGCCGAGGTCGAGCAGTGGGCTGCTCCTCCCATCGAGCCACGTGACTTGCCCGAACGACGCCGCGCCGGCGCGGGGAGGGGTCTGGCCGTCGACTCTCAGCACGACCCCTGCAGCGCTGGCCGCCGCGCGAGACGCGGTCGGGCGCCCCGCCGCCCTGGTGGAAGGCGCACGCCCAGGACGCCGGAAACCACGAGGGAGAGGAGGGCGGCGGCCACCCCGACGCCATGCCCGACGTACGTGATGAAGGACCGCGCGAAGGCGTCGTGAGGCGTGGGCCTCTCGGCGAGGATGTGGCACGCCAGCTCACGCTGCGAGCCTGGGCCCGGCCACCGCGTGTCGTGCGCCGTGGCGTCTGATGGACGGTCCGGAACCGCTTCCGCGTTGGTCGACATGCGTCAGAAACCGACGCCGCGCCAGCCGTCACGGTTCGGCGACTGCCCGTCATAGACCTTTCCGATCATGGCGCCCGGGTCCCAGGCCGGCGTGGACCTGACCTGGTCGCGATCCAGGCAGAGCTTGATCTCGGCTGAGGCGTAGTCGATCCCTCGCACCGAGGCGGTTGGGACGAGCACGTGCTTGCCCGGCCACCAGTTCCTGGTGTCGACGACGAGGAAGCGGACATCCCACCGAGCGTCATCGATGAGGAAATCCTCGACGTGGCCGATGGCTCCGTCGGTCGCGTGAATGTGGTAGGCTCCAATCTCCGAGATGCTGCGCAGGTGGGGATCGCCCTCCATCACGGAGCACCTGTCCTCTGCGGACGCGTCGTCGGCGCCGAAACGCGACCCCATCGACAGGGGCGGCGCCAGGACGCCGGCGCCGAAGCAGCCGTCGCCCCAGAGCCTGTCCGACCCGTAGTAGGTCGAGAGACACAACTCCATCTGCCGCGAGACCGGTCCGTGCTCGAAGACGGGAGGACTCGCCTCGACCTGCGCTTTGGTCAACGCGGCCACGAGGACCTCCCGGTCGTAGTCGATGGTCCGGATCGCCGACGGATGCAGCAGGAGCTTTCGTTCGGTCAGCCACGTCCCGGCCTCCGCCACGATCCAGCGCACCTTCCAGCTCACTTCGTCGAACAGGAGGTCGCCCACTCTCGCGATCGCGCCGTCGCTCGCCTGGATCGCGTATCCTCTCAGTGCCGAACTCGCGATGAGCATGGGAGACCCCTTCATGTGTTGCCGTCGTGAATCGTCGCACAGCGCGCGTGCGAGCCGCCGGCTCACCGCTCGCCCTGGAGCGTCTGGTCGGGGGACCCCGCGATCGGGAGGTGCTGGGTGGCACCTAAGAGCCCGAGGAGGCTGGCCGCCACCATGGCGCCGAGCACCCACCATGCGGTCCGGGCACCCTGGTCCCGCGCGCCCGCCACGGCCCTGTCGACCGTGGTCCGCGCCGGGAGGAGCAGGAGGAGCGTCGCCGCGGTGTCGCGCGCCGCGCCCACCGCGTGACCGCTCAGCGTCGTCGTCGCGATACGCTCGGCCAGCCACTCCGCCGCTGCCGCCCGCGGCAGCAGCGACAGCCTCGCGGCTTCGACCCACGGATCGGATCCCAGGCGGGCGAGGAGCGACAGGACCGTCAGTTCGACGCCGTTGGTCTGCGTGCCGATGTCGGCAAAGAGGAACGGGTTCAGGTCCGAAGACGGCACCGCGGCGGCGTCGGGTCTCGTCATGTCGGTCGTGCCTCCATGGTCGTCGGCTCGCTCCATGGACTCGCCGAGGTGCATCGGCTCGTCGTGCGTCTTGGTCGGCCGACGCTCGACGCAGCGCCCTGTCGAAAAGCAGCCCGACGGCGCGCGCTGCCATCTCGCAGCTGCGCATCAAGTGTGTTTGCGAAGTCGATCATGCAACTTCCAAGAAGCGCGACGGGGATCGTGGCCAGAGAGAGGGGCACGGCGGCGAGTGCCGCGAGCGGGATGCCTGAACACGCGCTGCCGATCTCTGCATACACCGAGCCGCTGATGCAAAGCGAGGAAAGTGACGTGAGGGTGATCGGGTCCACGGTCGGTGCTCCCTCGGAGCGCAGCGACTTCGGTTTCGCGCTCCATGACGAAACGCCTTGGCACGCTGCCGAGACCAGGCCCGTTTTCGCGTCCCGACTATCGGTTCCCGCAACGCCCGCGACCGCTGGTCCGACGTACGCGTCCGACGAGGGCCGCCTTGCGGGATGACGGGCTGACGGCCGACCTTATGGGCTTACGGCTAGCCTAAAGGTCATCAGGTCGATGCGGGTCGAGGTTCTGAGCGGGGTGGAGCGCCGGCGTCAGTGGTCGGACGCTGAGAAGGCCCGGATCGTCGAGGAGACGCTGGTCTTGGGTGTGCGGGTGGCCGAGGTGGCCCGTCGCAACGCGGTGAGTGCCAGCCTGGTGTTCGGGTGGCGTCGCCTGGCGCGCGACGGTTTGCTGGGACGCGGTGTGCCGGCTCTGATGCCGGTCGAGATCGTAGCCCCAGCTTCCACACTGCCGGCACCCGCGCCCTCGGTGGCACCGCGTCCAAAGCGGTTGGCCGGGCTCATCGAGATCGAGCTGTCGCAAGGGCGGCGCCTGCGGGTGGGCCGCGACGTCGACGGCGACGCGCTGCGGCGCGTCCTCGACGCCCTGGATCGGCGATGATCCCCCTGCCGAGCGGCGCCAAGGTGTGGCTGGCCACCGGCCACACCGACATGCGCAAGGGGATCGGCGGCCTGTCGCTGCTGGTGCAGGAGGTGCTCGGGCGCGACCCGTTCTGCGGCCACCTGTTCGTGTTCCGGGGCCGCCGCTCGGACCTGATCAAGATCGTCTGGCACGACGGCCAGGGCGGAGCGCGCCAGGGTTCCCTGGCCTGCGAAGCAGGTTAGGGTGGCAAGCGGAGGGGGGTGCCTGTTCATGAAAAGGCTGGATCGGGGCCGGTTCACCTGGCCGTCGGCGAGCGATGGGGCGGTTCCGATCACGCCGGCGCAGCTCGCCTACCTGACGGAGGGCATCGACTGGAGGAACCCACAGCAGACGTGGCGTCCGAGCCAGGCGGGATAGCGAAAAGGCTTGCAGCGGCAGGAGGTTGTGATCTGATCGGGGGGTGACGACGTCCTCCGATCAGCTCCCGTCCGACCTCGCCGAAGCTCGCGCCATGATCGTGGCGCTGCGCAGCGAAGCCCTGATCCGTCGGCTGGAAACCGAGAAGCTGAAATTCCTGATCGCCAAGCTGCGCCGCGAGCAGTTCGGGCCGTCCTCCGAGCGCGGCAGGCTGCTGGCCGAGCAGCTCGAGCTGGCCATCGCCGACGTGGAGGAGAGCCAGGGCGCGGCCGAGGCGGAGGCCGACATCGCGGCGCCGGCCGCGGCGGCCGTGGAAAGGCAGAAGCGCCCCGCCCGCTCGCGACGACCGAGCTTGCCCGATCACCTGCCGGTGGAGCGGATCGTGTACCCGGCGCCCTGCGCCTGCGCCAGATGCGGCGGAGCCCGCCTGCGCAAGCTCGACGAGATCGTGTCGCGTTCGCTCGAATGCGAGCCGCGGCGGTGGAAGATCGTCGAGCACGTGCGCGAGAAGATGACGTGCCGCGACTGCGAGGGCGTCACCGAGACGCCGGCGCCGTCCCACCCGATCCCGCGTGGCTTCGCGGGCCCGAACCTGCTGGCGAGCGTGCTGGTGTCGAAGTTCATGCTGCACCAGCCGCTGAACCGGCAGAGCGACACCTTCGCCCGCGAGGGGATCGCCATCGACACCTCGACGCTGGCGGACCGCGTGGGCGCCTGCGCGGTGGCGCTCGCCCCGATCGTCGAGGCGATCAGGCGTCACGTGCTGGCGGCGGATCGGGTCCATGGCGACGACACGACGGTGCCGGTGCTGGCCAAGGGCAAGACCGACACGGGGCGCCTGTGGACCTACGTGCGTGACGACCGGCCCTTCGGCGGCGCCGCCCCGCCTGCCGCGGCCTTCCACTACTCGCGCAGCCGGTCCGGGGAATACCCACGGGGGCACCTGGCGAGCTACGGCGGCATTCTGCAGGCCGACGCCTACGCGGGCTACAGCGAACTCTACGAGGGCCGACGCAAACCGGCTCCCGTGATCGAGGCGGCGTGCTGGAGCCATGGACGACGCAAGTTCTTCGATATCGCCAAGCTGACGAAGGCACCGATCGCCATCGAAGCGGTGCGGCGCATCGACGAGATCTTCGCCGTCGAGCGCATCATCAACGGCCTGAGTTCAGCAGAGCGAGGTGCCGAACGCCAACAGCAGTCGAAGCCGCTCATCCTCGAGCTGGAGATCTACCTGAAAGAGCAACAGAGGCTGCTCTCGGCCAAGAGCGATACTGCCAAGGCCATCAATTACATCCTGACCCGTTGGGTAGCCTTCACCCGCTTTCTCGACGACGGCAGGATCTGCATGAGCAACAACGCGGCCGAGCGCTCGTTGCGGGGGATCGCCATCGGCAGACGGAACTGGACCTTCTGCGGCTCGGACGCGGGCGGCCATCGCGCCGCCGCCATCTATACACTAATTGAGACTGCCAAACTCAACGATGTCGATCCCCAGGCTTGGCTGGCCGACGTGCTCGCTCGGCTGCCCGATCACCCTGCCAAGCACCTCGACGAACTGCTGCCCTGGAATTGGAAGGCCAACCGAACTACCGCAGCCCTGGCTCAAGCGGCCTGACGCGGCGCACACGCGCTCCGCAGGACTGACCTCACGCGCAACCCTAAACTGCGGTGCTGGCCGGATGCGTACGGTCCGACTGGCGCTGCGCGTTTGCGCACCCCGACTATCCGCCATCGCTCACACACGACGTTGCTCTCCTGGCCTATGCTGCACGGGTGAGGACCTACTTCGGTCCCGCTGGCCGCCGAGGCGCTTGTTGCGTCGAGCCGACCTTGCAGCTCGCGGCCAGCATCGAAGAAGCGGACGGTTCGACCCCCCCCCCCCCGCCCAGTCGGAAGTGAAGCGCGGCATCGACCTGCCGATGTCCGGGCTGCGAGGATCATCCCATGCTCGATGTGCCGACCGGCCTGACGTCCCTCGAAGCCCGGCGTCGCCTCGCCCGGGGCGGGCCGAACGTCATCGTCGATGTCGCCCAACACCCCCTGCGGAGGGCGATGACGAAGTTCTGGGCGCCGGTGCCCTGGATGCTGGAGACGGCCATCCTGCTCGAGCTCGGGCTCGGCGACTACGCGCAGGCCGGCGTCGTGGCCCTCCTCCTGGCGTTCAACGCCGGCCTGGGGTTCGTCCAGGAAAGCCGTGCGCGAGAGACCCTCGACGCGTTGAAGTCTCGTCTGGCGCTCGTCGCGTCCGCCCGTCGGGACGAAGCCTGGGCGAACGTGTCCGCGGCCGACCTGGTGCCGGGCGACGTCGTCAAGCTGTCGCTGGGCGGGGTCGTGGCGGCGGACGTACGCCTCACCGAAGGGTCCGTCCTCCTCGATCAATCCATGCTCACGGGGGAGTCCGTGCCGGTAGAGGCTGGGCCCGGGACCGCGGCATACTCGGGCGCGCTGGTGCGGCGAGGCGAGGCCCTGGGCGAAGTCACGGCAACCGGCGAGCGCACGAAGTTCGGCAAAATGGCGGGGCTCATCCGCAAAGCCTCTGTGGTCAGCACGCAGCAGAGGACAGTCCTGCGCGTCGTGCGCAACCTCGTGCTGTTCAACGGCGGCATTACCGTCCTCCTCGCCGCCTACTCGGTCTGGCTGGCCCTGCCTTTCGCCGAGATCGCTTCCCTGGTCCTTGTGGCGGTCCTGTCGTCCATCCCCGTCGCGCTCCCGTCCATGTTCACCCTGGCCGAAGCGGTCGGCGCGCGGTCGCTCGCACGCAGGGGCGTGCTGCCGACCAGCCTGTCGGCCGTCGACGAGGCGGCCGGTATCGACGTGCTGTGTTCCGACAAGACTGGGACGCTGACGCGCAACGAACTCGCCGTGATGGCGGTGCATGTGTTCGGCGGGCTCGACGAGGCCCACGTGCTCGGGCTCGCCGCCCTGGCGAGCTCCGACGGCGGCCAGGATCCCGTCGACGCGGCCGTCCGCGCCGCCGCGTCCCGCCAGCCCACCCGTGACGGGCCGAGGCTGAAGGGGTTCGTCCCGTTCGACCCCGCCCTGAAGCGCTCCGAGGCCACGGTGACCCGGGCGGACGGCACGGCGGTCCGGATCGTCAAGGGCGCTTTTGCGGTGGTGGAGGCCCTGTGCCGTCCGTCCGCCACGGCGGCGTCGGCCGTCGAGAAGCTTCAGGCCAAGGGCCTGAGGGTGCTGGCCGTGGCCTCGGGTGCCCCTGTCGGCCTGGGCGGGCCCGCCGACATGACCCTCGTCGGCCTGATCGGCATCAGCGACCCGCCACGGGCGGATTCCGCGGACCTCGTGGCCGAACTGTCGGCCCTGGGCGTGCGGACCGTCATGGTCACGGGCGATGCCCGGGCGACCGCGGAGGTCGTGGCGGGGTCGGTGGGCATCCACGGGCCGGTCTGGGCGACATCGCCGTTGCCGAAGGACCTGAAGGCGGAAGGCTACGCGATCTTCGCCGGCGTGCTGCCGGAGGACAAGTACGCCCTCGTCAAGGCGCTGCAGGCCAATGGGCAAATCGTCGGCATGTGCGGCGACGGCGCCAACGACGCGCCCGCACTGCGTCAGGCCCAGATGGGCATCGCCGTCTCGACCGCGACCGACGTCGCCAAGTCGGCGGCCGGCATCGTGCTCACGACGCCCGGCCTCGCCGGCATCGTCATGGCGGTGAGGGAAGGCCGCACGACCTTCCAGCGCGTCCTGACCTACACGCTGCGATCGATCGTCCACAACGTTGTCAAGGTTCTCTTCCTTATCGCCGGCCTGGCGATCACGGGCCATGCCATCCTGACGCCGACGCTGATGGTGTTCATCATGGTCACGGGTGACTTCCTCGCGATGGCCTCCTCGACCGACAACGTCCGTCCGTCCCCCAAGCCGAACGTGTGGCGCACCCGCAACCTGATGGTTTGCGGCGTCGTTTTGGGCCTCGTCGACCTCGCGTTCTGCGTCGCCTGCCTCGCCACGGGCAAGTTCGCGCTCAGGCTCGACACCGAGACGCTGCGCACGCTGGCGGTCGTGACGCTGGTGTTCGGCGCCCAGGCCCTCCTCTACGTGGCGCGGGAGCGGCGGCGCATCTGGAGTTCGCGCCCGAGCGGGTGGCTGGTGGCGTCATCGGTCGCCGATGTCGCGGTCGTTGTCACCTTCGCCTTCGTCGGCATCCTCATGGCGCCGCTTCCCGCCGCCGTCATCATCGGTCTGCTCGCCGCCGCGGTCGCCTTCGCCTTCGTGCTCGACTTCGTCAAGGCGGCGCTGTTCGGCCGTCTTGCCATCGCATGAGCGCCCGGACGCCGCCGAGCAGCGCGAGGATCCGCGCGACTTCGGGCGGGCCCATGCCCGCTCCATCAATCCCGCAGCTCAGGAGAGACGCCGTGAAATACGCCAGCATCATGGTCCACATGGTCGTGGGTTCCCCGAACGACGGCGTCCTGCGCGTCGCGGCCGCCCTCGTCGCACGGACGAAGGCCCGCGTCGTCGGGATCGCTGCATCCGCGCCGAGTCCGGTCGTCTACGCGGAATGTTACTCGAACGAGGGCGCGATCGACGCGGATCTGGCCGAACTCGTCGCAGGCACGGACGAGGCGGAGGCGCACTTTCGCGCCGCGATGGTCGGCACCGGTGACGTCACGTGGCGCTCCATGATCCAGGACGTGCCGCTCTCCGACTACGTCGCACGGGAGGCGCGCGCGGCAGACTTCGTCGTCACGGGATCCGAGGTGGGGTGGTTCACCGCCAACTCGTCCCATTGCCTGATCACGGGCGACCTCCTCCTCCAGGTCGGAAGGCCACTTCTGATCGCCTCCGCCTCCGCGGACGGGCCGGACCTCCGATCCATCGTGATGGCGTGGAAGGACAACCGGGAGGCGCGCCGCGCGATCGCGGACGCCCTACCGCTCCTCGCGCTGGCCGACCGCGTCTGCGTCGTCGAGGTCGCAGGGGAAGGCGAGGTCGCGGCCGCGCGCGGTCGGCTCGCCGACGTCGTGGGATGGCTCGGCGCGCACGGCATCGCTGCCGAAAGTGACGCGGTTTCCTCCATCGGCGACGACGCCGCGCAACTGCGGTCCCTCGCCCGGGACCGCGGGGCCGGCGTCGTGGTGGCCGGTGCTTACGGGCACGCCCGATTGCGGGAATGGGTCCTCGGCGGCGTGACCCGCGACCTCCTCCTGCGTCCTGACCGCTGTTCGTTCGTCTCCCATTGAGGGCGGCAGGACGTCGGCGTCGAAAAACCATTGTCTCGATCGAGCAACCCGCTACGCCTTCCGGGCGAGACCCGGCGGTCGGCCTGCCGACCTTGCCGGCGACGATCACGGCGCGCTCGCGCCCATACCCCGACGCTCGAGCCGACTTCGGGGAGCGGCTAATCGGATCTGCTTGCTGCGGAGTGGTCCCACGATCCCCTATGCTGCGGCATGTCGCGAGGACGGGCGTCGACGGCGGCGATCGCGACGCGGTCGTCGTCTACGCCCGCGAGTGAGAGCATCCATGGCGGACGATCCCTATGTGATCCTTGGCGTCGCGCGGGACGCGACCGAGAGGCAGATCCGCTCGGCGTTCCTCGCGCTCGCCAAGACCTCCCATCCCGACCTCCACCCCGGCGACGCTGCGGCGGAGGAACGGTTCAAGCGCGCGAGCACCGCCAACGACCTGCTGTCGGATTCCGAACGGCGCGGTCGCTTCGATCGGGGCGAGATCGACGGGGCGGGTCACGAGCGCCCGCCGCCTGGACCGTCGCCCGGACGGCGCTCCTACCGCGAGCAGGCGCAGGGTTCCGAAGGCGGGCGCTACGGATCGAGCTTCGGCGGCGGCGACGACCTCGGCGACATCCTCGCCGGCATGTTCGGCGAGCGCGGCCGGGGCGACACGCGTCGGGAAGGCGCCGACCGACGCTACTCCCTCGTGGTGCCATTCCTCGACGCGGTCAGGGGGACGGGCCAACGCCTCTCCCTTCCCGACGGCGGGAACCTCGATGTGAGCATCCCACCCGGGATCGAGACCGGACAGGTCCTGCGCCTGCGCGGCAAGGGCGGCCCCGGAGAGCCGCCGGGCGACGCGCTGATCGAGGTGGAGGTGGGCTCGCACCCGCTGTTCCGGCGCGAGGGGCGCGACGTTCACCTCGACCTCCCGGTGTCCCTCCCCGAGGCGGTGCTGGGCGGTCCGGTCACGATCCCGACCGTCGGCGGTCCTGTGACCATGACGATTCCTCCGAAGTCCGACGCCGGCACGAGGCTCCGGCTTCGCGGCAAGGGCGTGCCGGCCTCAGGCCCACATCCGGCGGGAGATGCCTACGTCACCCTCCGCGTCGTGCTGGGTCCCGCGGACGAAGGCTTGGCCGCCTTCCTGCGAGACCGCACGGACGCACCGACTTGGGATCCGCGGAAGGGCATGGAGACCTCCTCATGATCACCATGGAAGCGCTCGTCGCCGCCGTCGCCGGGCTCGATCCCCGGGACGTCGAGGGCTGGATCGCGTCGGATTGGGTGCGACCGGCCGGCGGCCGGGGAGCATGGCTGTTCCGGGAGATCGACGTGGCCCGCGTCCATCTCATTCGCAGCCTCACGATCGACCTCGGCCTGCGCGACGACGCCCTCCCGGTCGTCCTTCGCCTCGTGGACCAACTCTATGACGAGCGCCGGCGTTTGCGACGGCTGAGGGACGCCCTCGATCGCACCGTGCCCGACGACCTACGACAAGCGGTGCTGCACGCGTTGCGGGAGCCGGTCGTCGACTAGCGGGCCGTCCGACGACATGGGCCTACCATGACGGTGGGGTTGGGTTCGATGCCTTTGCCCCCACATTCGCAACCTCGGTCACCGTCTTTGGTTCTTTGGGGCTCCCGGCGTTCGGTTATGGTACGCGCCTCGCCTCGACTGCCGGACGAACCTGCCCGGCCACTTCGAGCGCGGCCCCAAGCCTCGTCGAAGCAGCGCTCGCATCGCGGGCCGCGATTCCGCGCCGGGCGAAACAACCTTGAAGGTCCGTTCCATGCCGACAAACTCCGACCCAACCTTCGACAGCCGAGCGGAGCCCGCGGCCAAGGGCAAGATCGACGCCCTCGTTGCCAAGGCCAAGGCCGATCCCTCCGTGGTCCGTACCCTGAAGTGCCGCACCGTCGCGAAGGGACGCTTCCGCCAGCTCAACTACATCCGGGATCTACCGCCACAAGCGGTGATGGAACCGGAATCCGAAGGTCTCTCGGCAGAGACGGTAGCGCCCAACGCCTCGGAGGCGCTCCTCGCCGCCTTCGGATCGTGCCTCGCAGTTGGCATCCACGCCAACGCGGTCGCGCAGGGCATCCCGATCCGGAGCCTAGAGGTCGAACTCCAAGCCGACATCAACACCACGGCCGTCTGGGGAGTCAGCGATCTCCACCCGAAGACGATCGGGTTCGAGTCGATCAGCGTGCTAGTGCATATCGACGCGGACTCGCCGCGCAAGGTGCTGGAATCCCTGGTCGAGCATGCCACGCTGTGGTCTCCCGTCGCCAACACGCTCCACAACCCTGTGCATCTCGACGTGGCGCTCGCGCCGAGCTGATGAGGGGCTCGCGGCTTCGGCGCGACCCCGGCGCTCGGCTCAGCTCAGATTGCAATCTCAAGGACATACGTGTTCTCAGTTTCATTCTCCCTGGCGCGCCACGGCCTTTCATACGCTCCGTCGGTGGGCTGGCGCTTGCCACGGGCCAGTCCAGCACGGCTTCTCCTGCATCGTTCCTGAAACGGCAGTCTTCATCGGACACCGCCAATCGGACACCGCCGACGCACTTCGGTGCGGCGCGGGCTGGATCAGGGCCGCTCCCGTCGGCCCGGCGCCGCTCCACAGGCCGCCAGCACGGCCCCGACTCCGAAACCCGCGAGGGTGAGGAAGGCCGCGCCGGACCCGTAGCGCTCGGCCAGGGTGCCGCCGATGGCGGTCGACAGCGCGGCGCCGACGCCTGTGGCGACACCGAACAGACCGAGGCACAGGTTGAAGCCGTTGCGGCCGCGGGTGAGGTCGGCCGCCACGAGCGGCACCAGCGTGCCGAAGGCCGCCGCGCTCAGGCCGTCCAGCGCCTGCACGGCGATGAAGGGGACGGGCGACGACACGAGCCCGAGCAGCAGCGCACGCAGCGGCACGGCCGCGAAGCCGATCGCCAGCACGAGCCGCGGCCCGTGGCGGTCGGCCGCCCGCCCCACGCCCGGCGAGATCAGCGCCACGATGGCCTGCGGCACGACGACGGCGCCCGCCACCGCGAGATTCGTGGCGGAGCCGAGGCTCTGGGCCAGCCCGGCCGAGGCCAGCGGCAGGAGCGCCGCGTTGCCGAGGTGGAACAGCGCCACGCAGGCCGTGAAGCCCAGCACCGGCCAGCGGCGCAGCAGGGCCAGAAGATCCTGCCACGCGCCCGACGGCGCCACCCCCGCCGACGCGCCCGACGGCGCCACTCCTGCGAGGTCGGCCGCGACCGCTGCGTCGCCGCCGCCCCGCCTCGGCGGGCCGATCGCCCGCAACGCCGCGAGGCCGGGCAGCACGAAGGCCGCCGTGAGCCAGAACACGGCACGGGGCGACAGCCACGCGCCTGCGGCGCCCAGCAGGGCCGCGGCAGCGCCGTTGCCGATCGCGGCGAAGCGGGCGTTGCGGCCGAGCCGCAGGCCCAGGCCGCCGCGGCCCACCACCGCGAGGCTCACGGCCGCGATGGCCGGCCCCAGCATGGCGCTGCCGAAGCTGTGCAGCACCTCGGCGCCGATCACCGCGGCTCCCGAGCTCGACAGCGCGAACAGCAGCGCCGCCGCGCCCACGGCGAGGCTGGCTCCCGCGGCCGCGCGGCGCTTGTCGGCGAGGCGATCCACCAGGGCACCGCCCGGCAACTGACTCAGGATGGCGGCGAGCGACCCCACGCTCAGCGCCCGCCCGATCTCTCCCTCGCTCCAGCCGGAGGTCGCGAGATAGACCGCGATGAACGGCCCGAAGCCCGTCTGCGCATCGGCGATGAAGAAGCTCAGGGCGTCGAGCGCGAAGCGGCTGCGGCGATCCTCCATGTTGTCGCCTCGCCGGATCAGTGTCGAAACGCTCCGACGGGGCCACCTCCGTCGCGGCCGGACGCGCGCAGGACTTTCCTCGGATCATCACCACGTCTGGCCGACCATCGATGTCAAGGAAGGTGGATCTCGCGAGCGCTCGGGACGACTGTGGTCTCGTTCCCGAAAGCCGATCGCGACCCTCGTCGGCGCCGGCAGAACCGTCATGGCAGACGTCCGACGGCAGCTCGGCCGCCGGGGCGGGGCCGCCGAGTCCCGGGGACGCCGGCGGCGTTCTCCCGGCCCACGCCATCCTGCCGCTTTCAGCTCGGAAACTGAGCAGGATTGCGTTGGTGAACCAACACAATCCTGATTAGACGCGACATGTCGCATCGTCGGGTGAGCGGCACCTCCCCCTCGCGGCGGCCATGCAGCGCACGACCGCCGATCGCGGACGGAACGGTAGCGCCCCTCGCCCGTTGTCGATATGCGAAACAAGGAAGACGACGATGGCGACTGGTACTGTGAAGTGGTTCAACGCCCAAAAGGGCTTCGGTTTCATTCAGCCCGACGACGGCAAGCAGGATGTGTTCGTTCACATTTCCGCCGTCGAGCGTGCGGGGATGAACAATCTCAATGAGGGTCAGAAGCTCTCCTACGAACTGGTCGCTGACAAGCGGTCGGGCAAGATGTCGGCGGATCAGCTCCAGGCGCAGTGATCGGCAAGCGGTCGGCCGATGTCGGTGACGACGGATCGGCCGACCTCGCGATTTCGAGGGACACCCCGGCCTCGTCGGCCATCTGCGCATCGCAGTCGACCGGGACGGAACAGATCCCTGACCGATCTGTTGTCGATCCAACAAAGGACGGAGGTCGACATAGGCAAGGGGTTGTTGATGTGGATGATCGGGATCCCAATCCCGGTCATCATTGTGCTTTATCTCATTTTCCATTGATGGACGGGTGTTCTGCCTGTGATCGATGATCTTGGCTGTTAAACCCATCTGCCGATAGCCGGGCGACGATCGGGATGGTCGTCGTCCGAGCCTCCACTCAGGGGGGGCAAATTTAGGAAAATCAGGCGATCGTACGCCGTCACTGGAGCGACGTCGGCCTGACCTTCAGCGAACGCGAATCCAGGATCATGTCGAGTCCGACGGGGTCGCCGGGGATGACCAGCGATCTATCGTGCATCTTCACGTCATGAGCGGTGAATATCGCCACGTGACTTGACAGTGACGGCAGATTTAGGCCGTTCACGTCAGCTCGCTCTACGTTTCGGCGCTGGCAGCGACTCGTCTGGTTCGGCACTCGGCCCAGTGCGACCGTGTCGTGCGCCAAGCGACATACCCTCGATCTCAATCCGACCGTGCTCGATCGTCTCGATTGCGTCCCGGCCGATGGCTCCAGTTGAAGGTTCGGTCGCCACGAACGGCGATGGCGCTGACCGTGCGACAATCGAGCGGGTCGAACGCCCGTCTCATCCTGGCCGCGATGTGACAGACGGCAACGCGCTGATCTGCTCCCCTATCGACCGCCCGCATCCCCGCATTCTCGAGATGAGCGCGCGGCGGACAATCGCTCGGTCGCCTCAGACGTCGCTGCTGGCCTTGATCTTGACCGGGCGCAGCAGGAAGGACGGCACGTGGTCTCCGAGGCCGACCACCGCGTCGTCGTCATCGTCGGAGCGATGCCGCCGATGGTCGGCACGAGCGGGCTCCGCAGACCGCGCCTCCGGGCGCTGGCGCGCCGTGGCGACGGCGTCGCTCCGCCGCGAAGGAGGAGCGGGCGCCGCCGCTGAGGGCTCTCGGCCGCGAGGAGGCGTCATCGCCGAATCAGGCTCGGCTCGGTCGCGCCCGCCGTCCCGCCCCTGGCCAGAGCGGGATGGCTCGCTCCGGCGAGCACCTCGGCCGTCCGAAGGGCGAGCATCGCCACCCCGCGTGTCGGAGCGCCGCGGGCCGCGGCGGTCACGCGCGCCACGTCGATCGGCCTCGTCGTCCTCGACCTCGGCTTCACCATCGGCGACGTCGTCGAGCGTCGTCCCTTGCCAGTCGATCTTCTTCTGGATCAGCTTCTCGATGTCGTCCACGTAGCGTTGGTCGGCCCGGGTGACGATCGAGATGGCCGTGCCGCTGCGGCCCGCGCGGCCCGTTCGGCCGATCCGGTGGACGTAATCCTCGGCGTGGGTCGGGACGTCGAAATTGTAGACGTGGCTCACGGCCGGGATGTCGAGGCCGCGGGCCGCGACGTCCGAACAGACGAGCAGGGAGACCTGGTTGTTGCGGAACGCGTCGAGCGACGTCATGCGGGAACGCTGGTCCATGTCGCCATGCAGGCAGCCGACCGAAAACCCGTGCTTCTCCAGCGACTTCGTCAGCAGCGCCACGTCGCGCTTGCGGTTGGAGAAGATGATCGCGTTGCTGAGGTCTTCGGCGCCGCGCAGCAGCTTGCGCAGCGTCTCCCGCTTGGCGGGGCCGGGGGCGGAGGCGACGAGCGCCTGGCTCACACCCGCCGCGGTCGATGCGGCACGGGCCACCTCGATCCGGACCGGGTCGTGGAGGAAGGTCTCGGTGAGCTTGGTGATCTCCGGCGGCATCGTCGCCGAGAAGAACAGCGTCTGCCGGGTGAAGGGCACCAGCTTGCAGATCTTCTCGATGTCCGGGATGAACCCCATGTCGAGCATGCGGTCGGCCTCGTCGATGACCAGCACTTCGATGCCGGTCAACAGGAGCTTGCCGCGCTCGGCGAAGTCGAGGAGCCGGCCGGGCGTGGCGATGAGGACATCGGCGCCACGGGTGATCTTGGCCTCCTGGTCGCCGAACGAGACGCCGCCGATCAGCAACGCGACGCTGATCTTGTGGTTGACGCCGTAGCGGACGAACGCCTCTTCCACCTGGGCGGCGAGTTCGCGGGTCGGCTCGAGAATCAGGGTGCGGGGCATGCGGGCCCGCGCCCGGCCGGTCTCTAGCCGCGACAGCATGGGCAACGTGAAAGCCGCCGTCTTGCCCGTGCCGGTCTGCGCGATGCCCAGGATGTCCCGGCCCTGCAGGGCGATCGGGATGGCCTGCTCCTGGATCGGTGTCGGCGTCGTGTAGCCGGTGGCTTCGACGGCTTGAAGGACCTTGTCGCTGAGGCCGAGTTCGTTGAAATTCATCAGGTTCTGCGTCTACAATCGGCGGATCACGGCCCGCGAGACCCGCGTAGAGCCGTAGAAAGAAGAGCACGACTGATCGTGCGCCGAAGAGCGACGCGGGGCGCTCGTTGATCAAACGTCACATAAGCGGAAAGCGCGACAAGTCAACGACACCGAACCGACACCGGACGGTTTTGCGGCTGATTCATGGATCGCAAGCGGACGGTCGGCCTCAGCGGATGCGGATCATCAGGGCGGTGGACGGGATCGACCCCGTCGGCGTCATGTCGACGCCCGCATCGGCCGTGGCACGCGGGTTCGGGACGGGTGCGGGGGCACGGTAGGCCACGAGGGCGACATGTCCGGAGCGGGACAGCCAGTCGAGCCCGTGCGCGCCCGCCATGCTGACCACCGAGAGGGCGCCGGCGGCGAGGGCGAACCACTTCACCGCCGAGCCCCGGCCATCCTGCGTGAACTCCGTCATGAACGCCCCCGACCCTCTGAACGCCGCCACGATCGGAGGAGAGGCCTTGCCGATGGGTTAATGATGAAGGCGGTCTGATCGGACCCCGTCGCATTCGAACGACGTGGTTGACGACCCGTCAACGGCGCGGCCCTGGCCCTCCCGTCAGACATCGACGAGGTCGGCGGCGCCCGACGCCCGCTCCTGGATGAAGCTGAAGCGGGCTTCGGGCTTGTTGCCCATCAGGCGCTCGACGGCGTCCGCCGTGCCGGCGAGATCCTCCTCCAGCACCGTCACGCGCAGGAGCGTGCGTTTCGACGGGTCCATCGTGGTGTCCTTCAAGTCGCGCATCGGCATCTCGCCGAGGCCCTTGAACCGGCTGATCTCGACCTTGCCGCGCCCCGTCATGACGGTCTTCATCAGGTAGTCCTTGTGGGCGTCGTCGCGCGCATAGGTCGATTTTGTGCCCTGGGTCAGCCGGTAGAGCGGCGGCACCGCGATGAAGAGGTGGCCGCCGTCGATCAGCTTGGGCATCTGCCGGTAGAAGAAGGTGATCAGCAGCGACGCGATATGGGCGCCGTCCACGTCGGCGTCGGTCATGATGATGACCTTGTCGTAGCGCAGCTCGCCGTCGCGGTAATGGGCGCCCGTGCCGCAGCCGAGCGCCAGGGCGAGGTCGGCCAGCTGCTGGTTGGCGGCGAGCTTGTCGCGCGTCGCGCTGGCGACGTTGAGGATCTTGCCGCGCAGCGGCAGGATCGCCTGGCTGGCGCGGTCGCGCGCCTGCTTGGCGGAGCCGCCGGCGCTGTCCCCCTCGACGATGAAGAGTTCCGACCCCTGCGCGGCGGAGTTCGAGCAATCGGCGAGCTTGCCCGGAAGGCGGAGCTTGCGGGTGGCGGATTTGCGCGCCACGTCCTTGTCGGCCTTGCGCCGCAGCCGCTCGTCGGCACGCTCGATGCTCCAATCGAGCAGTCTCAGGGCCTGCGAGGGTGCCGCGGCGAGCCAATGGTCGAAGGCGTCCCGCATCGCGGCGTCGACGATGCGGCCGGCCTCGACGGTCTGCAGCCGGCCCTTGTTCTGCCCCTGGAACTCCGGTTCCCGGATGAAGACGGAGAGCAGGGCCGCGCAGTTCAGCATCACGTCGTCGGCCGTCATGTTGGCGGCGCGCCGGCTCTGGCCGATGCGTTCGGCGTGGTCCTTCAGGCCGCGGAGCAGGGCGGTGCGCAGCCCGGCCTCGTGGGTGCCGCCGTGCGGCGTCGGGATCGTGTTGCAGTAGGAATGGACGAAACCGTCGTCGTCGCTGAGCCAGGTCACCGCCCATTCGAGCGAGCCGTGGCCGCCGGCCTTGGTGATCTTGCCCGTGAAGGGCGCGTCGGCCACGACACTTCGGCCCTCGACCTCCTGGGCCAGATGGTCCTTGAGCCCGCCGGGGAAGCGGAAGCTCGCCTCCTCGGGCGTCTTCGTGCCGGCGACGAGGCTCGCCGCGCAGTGCCAGCGCACCTCGACGCCGCCGAACAGATAGGCCTTGGAGCGCGCCATGCGGAAGAGCCGCGCCGGCTCGAGCCGCGCGTCCGCCCCGAAGATCTGGGGGTCCGGCCGGAAGCGGACCTTGGTGCCGCGCCGGTTGGCGACGCGGCCCACCGTCTCGAGCGGGCCCAGCGCCAGGCCGCGCGCGAAGCTCTGGCGATAGAGCGTCAGCCCGCGCGCCACCTCCACGTCGAGCCGCTCCGAGAGGGCGTTCACCACCGAGATGCCGACGCCGTGCAGGCCGCCCGAGGTCTGGTAGGCGCCGGAATCGAACTTTCCGCCGGCGTGCAGGGTCGTCATGATGACTTCGAGCGCCGAGCGGCCCGGGAATTTTGCATGGGCATCGATCGGGATGCCGCGACCGTTGTCGGTGACCGACACGAAGCCGTCGGCCTCGAGCGCCACCTCGATGCGGCTCGCATGGCCCGCCACGGCCTCGTCCATCGCGTTGTCGATCACCTCGGCGAAGAGGTGGTGGAGGCCCGCCTCGTCGGTGCCGCCGATGTACATGCCGGGCCGCCGCCGCACCGGCTCCAACCCCTCCAGCACCTCGATCGAGGAGGCCGTGTAGCCCGTCTCGTCGGGCGTCCCGTCCCGCTGGACCGGCGCGGGGCGGCGCCTGCCCTTGTCGGGCGCCGCCGCCGCGACATCGTCATCCACCGGCCCGGCGAAGAGGTCGTCCGGCAGGGCGGCAGCGGCGGACCGTTTCGGCATCGAGGGGCCTTCGAGCGACTCTGGGCGGGAACAGACCGTGTACATAACCGCGGAAGGGTTAACATGAAAGCGTTTCGCCGCCCAGCCTTCCGGGGTAGAGCTTCTGCTCCGCCCACAGGACTCCGCCGCCTTGCACGCCCGATTCCGCCCGCCCCTCGCGGCGATCCCCGCCGTGCGGTCGCCGTGACGTCCCTCGTCCTCGACGTCGGCCGATCCATGCTCGGCCGCCCCTGGCGGGCGCGGCTCGACGAGGCCGGGAACCGACGCGCCATGGCGATCGCCCAATCGCACGGCCTGCCCGATCTCCTGTCGCGCGTGCTGGCGAGCCGCGGCCGCGACGTCGCCGACTGCGCGGCGTTCCTCGAACCGTCGCTCCGCGGCCTGATGCCGGACCCGGACGTCCTCGTCGACATGGGGCCGGCGGTCGAGCGCCTCGTCGGCGCCGTGCGGGCCGGCGAGAGCGTGGCGGTGCTGGGCGATTACGACGTCGACGGCGCCGCCGCCGTGGCCCTGCTGGCCGGCTATCTCCGCGCCGCGGGGCTCGATCCCGCCATCCACATCCCGGACCGCCTCGTCGACGGCTACGGCCCGAGCCTGGCCGCCGTCGCGGCCCTGGCCGAGGGCGGAGCCACGCTGCTGGTGACGGTCGATTGCGGCTCGACCAGCCACGCGCCGCTCGCGGCCGCGGCGGCGCGGGGCCTCGACACCCTCGTCATCGACCACCATCAGGTCGGCGCCGAGCTCCCCCGCGCCGTGGCTGTGGTCAACGCCAACCGGCAGGACGACCTGTCGGGCCTCGGCCACCTCTGCGCCGCCGGCGCGGTCTTCATGGTGCTGGTCGGGCTCCATCGCGCCCTGCGGCTTCAGGGGTTCTGGGACGGACGCCCGGCGCCGGACCTCCTCGAGGGGCTCGACCTCGTGGCGCTGGCCACGGTGGCGGATGTCGTCCCGCTCGTCGGCCTCAACCGGGCCTTCGTGGCGAAGGGGCTCGCCGTGATGGCGCGCCGCGCACGGCCGGGCCTCGCGGCGCTGCTCGACGTGGCGGGCGCCGATGGCCCGCCGACGCCCTTTCACCTCGGGTTCGTCGTGGGGCCGCGCATCAACGCCGGCGGCCGCATCGGCGATTCGGCGCTGGGCACGCGGCTGCTCCTCACCGCTGACCCGATCGAGGCCGCCCGCATCGCCGCCGACCTCGACCGTCTCAACCGCGAACGCCGCGTCATCGAACTCGCCGCCCTGGAGGAGGCCGAGGCGGAAGCGCTCGCGCTGCTGGCGGGGGACGACCATTGCGTCGTGGTGGCGGCCGCGGAGGGCTGGCATCCGGGGATCGTCGGCCTCGTGGCGGCGCGCCTGCGCGAGCGCTTCGACCGGCCGGCCTTCGCGGTCGCGCTCGCGGGCGGGACCGGGACGGGATCGGGCCGGTCGGTCCCCGGCGCCGATGTCGGCGCGGCGGTGCGGCTCGCCGTCGAGCGGGGCCTGCTGCTGAAAGGCGGCGGCCACGCGATGGCGGCCGGCGTGACGCTGCAGGCGGGCGGCATCGCCGCCTTCCGCGACTTCCTGCACGGCCATTTCGCCGAGGCGGTCGCGCTGTCCCGCGCCGAGGCCGCGCTGGCTGTCGACACCACGATCGCGGCCGGCGCCGTCACGCCCGAGCTGATCGGCGCGCTCGACGCCGCCGGGCCGTTCGGGGCGGGCGCCCCGGAGCCTGTCGTGGCCTTGCCGAACCACCGCGTGATCGACCACGGCGTGATGGGCGACGGCCATCTGCGGGCGACCCTGGCGGCCCGCGACGGCAGCCGGATCCGGGCGGTCGCGTTCCGCGCCGCCGAGGCGTCCCTGGGGCAGGGGATCGCGGCGGCGCGCGGCCGGCTGGTCCATGCCGCCGGAACGCTGACGATCAACCGCTGGGGCGGCGGGCAGGGCCGTCCGGAACTGCGCCTGCTCGACGCCGTGCTGGTGCCGGATCAGCCGGGATGACCGGACCGGCAGGCCACATCGACCGGGAGACGGGGCCATGACGGCCAACGACAACAGACCGCCCCGCGGGGAACGTCCGCCGAACCGACGGGGCAACATCGCGGCCCTGGTGGCCGTGGCGGTGATCGGCCTCGCCCTGTTCTGGGCGGTCTCCGCCATCCGCCAGCATGACGCCGTGCAGGATTGCATCGACTCCGGCCGCCACACCTGTGGCGACACGCCCTGAGGTCGCCCTCGCCGCGCCGCAGCGTCGGCCCGCGGCCCTTCCGGGTCGGCCCGTCCTGCTCTATGGAGGGCCGCACCGATCGACCCCGGGGGCCGCACGCCTTGGCTGACACGACCAGACCGCGGCGCCATCGCGGGCCAGACCTGAGACGCGCCGTGCAGGCCGCCGTCGTCCTGATCGCGGCCGTGTCGCTCTCGGGCTGCGCTTCGGCGGTGGCGAGCGTCGGCGACCTCGTGTCCGACACGGTGCCCAGCCAAGCCCGCGACGTCCAAATCTTCGTCGACTCGACACGGCCCCTCAAGGCGGACGGGGTCGCCGACGGCTCGGCGCATCTCTCGCTCGCCACCGTCAGCGTGCCCCCGTCCCATCGGCCCGGCGGCCTCGAGACGGCGAGCTTCGGCGCGCCCGACCGGCGCAGCGACTTCGCCATCGTGGGGCGCCGCGGCCTCGATGCGCAGGCCTTCCGCGACGCGATCGCCACGCATCTCTCGGGCCGCGTCGGCTCGAACCGCGACGTCCTGGTCTTCGTCCACGGCTTCAACACGGGGTTCGACGAGGCGAGGTTCCGCCTGGCGCAGATCGTCACCGACGGCGGATTCAACGGCGTGCCCGTGCTGTTCACCTGGCCGTCGAAGGGCAGCCTCTTCGGCTACGGCTCCGACCGCGAGGCCGCCACGGCCTCGCGCGACGCGCTCGAACACCTCCTGCTCGACCTCGCCGCCCTGCCCGACGTCGGCAAGGTGCACGTCCTCGCCCATTCCATGGGCGCCTGGCTCGCCATGGAGGCCCTGCGCGAGGTGGCGATCGCCGGGCATCCCGATCTCGAGGGGCACCTCGGCGATATCGTCCTGGCGGCGCCGGACATCGACCAGGGCGTGTTTCGGCAGCAGGTGGAGCGGATCGGGCACGGTGCCCACATCGCCGTCCTCGCCGCCACGAACGACCGGGCGCTCACCCTGTCGGGCATCCTGGCGGATCGCCCGCGCCTCGGCGCCATCGACGCCGCCAGCCCCGAGGGGCGCCTCGTCCTCGAGGGGTTGGGAGTCCACGTGGTCGACGTCACCCGCGACAGCGTCGGCGTGATCGGCCACGCCACCTATGCGGACGCGCCGGAGGTCATCCGCGGCATCGGGGCGGAACTCGGGGCCGCCCGCGCCGGCGACCGCGACCGCCAGGCCGTGCTCGGCGGCGAGCCTTCGGCACCGCAGTTCGGCGATGCGCCCGCGCCCGTCACGGCGACGCCGCTGCCGCCGGCGCCGCCCGCGACGACGACCGCGCCGGCCGGCAGGTGAAGGCGTCGCTGGCCGCCTGATCA
Source organism: Lichenihabitans sp. (assembly GCA_965214345.1). Classification (GTDB taxonomy): domain Bacteria; phylum Pseudomonadota; class Alphaproteobacteria; order Rhizobiales; family Beijerinckiaceae; genus Lichenihabitans. The sequence continues at coordinate 1,380,349 of CBDCBJ010000007.1, forward strand.
CATCACGTGGTCGAGGTCCGGTATGGCGGCCGCGACGGCGTCGACAGGCCCGTCGCCGACGCTCCGCCGCAGGCCGGCGAACATGGCGCGCCCGAAGCCCTGCATGGCGCCCATGCCGATCCCTTCGGCCATCAGCCTGTCGGCGAGGCCCATCAGTCCCGGCGTGCTGGTGCCGCCGCCCTCGGCCTCGTCCTCGGCGGCCGCCGCCGCCGCCATGCGCCCGCCGGGCACGCCGTCGATGAGGGCGGCGCTCGTGGCGGGCGGCACGCTCTTCTGCACGAAATCCAGCACGATCCCGACGGCCTTGCGGGCCGTGTCGGGCTCGAGGCCCGTGGCGGCGCTGATGTGATCGACGAGGTCCTGCATGGGATCCGGCCTCCGGCTTCGGTCGGTGGCAACGCGTCCCGGCCGCCTCCGGGTCCTTCGGCCCGCGCGTGACAGGCGCGCCGCCCAGACCCTATAAAGCGGACGTCGCCCCGGAGCCCGGACCGCCATGTCAGACCCTCATCCCGAGCCCGGCGGCATTTTGGTCGGCCTGAGTTCGGGCGAGGGCGGCGCCGCGGGACGCTACGATTATCTCTCGCTCGGCATGGCCAACCGGCACGGCCTCGTCACGGGCGCGACCGGCACCGGCAAGACCGTGACGCTGCAGACCTTGGCCGAGGGCTTCAGCCGCGCCGGGGTGCCGGTCTTCGCCGCCGACGTGAAGGGCGACCTCGCCGGCCTCGCCCTGCCGGGGGACGGCCGCAAATCCTTGATCGACCGCGCCAGGGCCATCGGCGTGCCCTATGCGCCCGCCGCCGTCCCGACCGTGTTCTGGGACCTCTTCGGCCAGCAGGGCTCGCCCATCCGCGCCACCGTGGCCGAGATGGGCCCGCTGCTCATGGCGCGGCTGCTCGAGCTCAACGACACCCAGGCGGGCGTGCTCAACATCCTGTTCCGGGTCGCCGACGAGCAGGGCCTCCTGCTGCTCGACCTGAAGGACCTCCGGGCCCTGCTCGGCTATGGGGCGGACCACGCCGCCGAACTCACGACCCAGTACGGCAACGTCGCCGCCGCGACCGTCGGCACCATCCAGCGCCAGCTCCTCGTGCTGGAGAACCAGGGCGCCGACCACCTCTTCGGCGAGCCGGCGCTGGACATCTCGGACTTCATCCAGCTCGCCCCCGACGGCCGCGGCATCGTCAACGTGCTGGCCGCGGACCGGCTGATGCGCGCGCCGCGGCTCTACGCCACCTTCCTGCTCTGGCTGCTGTCCGAGCTGTTCGAGCGCCTGCCCGAGGTGGGCGACGCCGGAAAGCCGAAGCTCGTCTTCTTCTTCGACGAGGCGCATCTCCTGTTCGATCACGCGCCGAAGAGCCTGATGCAGGCCGTCGAACAGGTCGTGCGGTTGATCCGCTCGAAGGGCGTCGGCGTGTATTTCGTGACGCAGAACCCGCTCGACGTGCCGGATTCGGTGCTGGGCCAACTCGGCAACCGCGTGCAGCACGCGCTGCGGGCCTTCACGCCGCGCGACGGCAAGGCCGTCAAGGCGGCGGCCGACACGTTCCGGCAGAACCCGGCCTTCGACGCCGCGACGGTGATCAAGGAACTCGGCGTCGGCGAGGCGCTGGTGTCGATGCTGGCCGATGACGGCACCCCGCGGGTCGTCGAGCGCTGCTGGGTCGCGCCGCCGATGTCGCGGGTCGGGCCGATCACCCCCGAGGAGCGCCGCGCGGTCGTCGAGGGCGGGCCGATCTACGGCAAATACGACACGTCCATCGATCGCGAATCGGCCTTCGAGCTGCTGGCCCAGCGCGGTGCCCGGGCGGCGGGCGCACCGGTGCCGCCCGCCGAGCCGCCCCGCAGCGCGACGGCATCGCCCATGCCCGTCGCGACCCATGCCACCCCGACCCCAGCCGCCCCGACCCCAGCCGCTCCGGCGCCGTCCTTCCTGCCGCCCCGCCGCCCCGGCGCATCCGCGGGGTCGGTGCCGCGCTCGCCGGCCTGGGGGCAGGGGGTCGCCCAGACGCCGCAGGAGGAAGCTCCGGGGTTTCTCGACGGGATCGAGGGCGCCCTCGGCGACTGGTGGAACGGCGGCGGGTCGTCTCGCGGCCGGATGACCAACGGCCAGATCGTGGTGCGCTCGGCCATCCAGTCGGCGTCGCGATCGGTCGGCACCCAGGTGGCGCGCCAGATCATGCGCGGCGTGCTCGGCGGGCTGCAGCGCTGACCCTGGAACGCCCGACCGGACGGGTCCTCTGCGTCGGCGGCGCCACCGTCGACCGCAGCTATCGCCTGGCCGGTCCGCTCGTCCTCGAGACGTCGAACCCCGCCGCGCGCGCGCTCGGCTCCGGCGGCGTCGCCCGCAACGTCGCCGAGAACCTCGGCCGCCTCGGCGTCCCGGTCGGGCTCGTGTCGCGCGTCGGCGATGACGACGCCGGGCGGACCCTCGTTGCCGCGCTCGACGGCGCCGGGATCGATCGGGCCGGCGTCGTGGCGGTGCCGGGCGCCGCCACGGCCGAGTATGTGGCCGTGCTGACCCCCGACGGCGACCTCGCGCTGGGCTTGGCCGCCATGGCGATCTTCGACCACATCACGCCCGAGGCGTTGGACAGCCATGCCGACCTCCTCGCCGCGGCCGCCTGGGTGTTCGCCGATTGCAACCTCCCGGCCTGTACGCTGCTCGCCCTCGCCCGGCGCCGCTGGCCGGGCGGGTACCGGCTGGCGATCGACGCCGTGTCGGTGGCCAAGTCCACGCGCCTGCCCCCGGACCTCGCCGGGATCGACCTCCTGTTCCTCAACGGCGACGAGGCCGCCGCCTTCGCGGCCTCCCGCGGGCGGGCGGGTCGTTCCCCCCGGGACGCCCCCCCGGCGGCGCTGGAGGCCGGCGCCGCGGCCGTCGTGGTGACGCTCGGTGCGGACGGCGCGCTCGCCGCCGAGCCGGGCCGCCTCGTCCATGTCCCCGCCGTCCCGGCGCGGGTGGTGGACGTCACGGGGGCGGGGGACGCGCTCGTCGCGGCCGTCATCGCTGCGCTGAGCGGCGGCGCCGACCTCCCCGACGCCGTCGCGCGGGGCTGCACCGCCGCCGCGCAGACCGTGGCGACCGGGTCGCCGGAGTCGCGGTGATGTGACGCTCAAGGTCACAAAAGCGTTAAGGGCAACCGGTAGTCGTCGCGTCATCCACTGACGGAGCGCGAGCATGTCCAGCATTTCCGCCGTACCCAACACGAAACCGGCGCCGGACCGGCCGTCGGTCGACCATCCGACCGACAAGGCGACGCGTTATGGCGTGCTGGCGGTGGGTGCCCTGGGCCTGCTGTTCGCCGCCTTCAGCATCTGGCGCGACGTCGACCTGACCGGCGGCCAGAGCCAGTCCTTTCTCGTCTACCTGCTGCTCGCCGTCGCCCTGCTGATCGCGCTCGGCTTCGAATTCGTGAACGGCTTCCACGACACCGCCAATGCCGTCGCCACCGTCATCTACACGCATTCGCTGATCCCGAACTACGCGGTCGTGTGGTCCGGCTTCTGGAACTTCCTCGGCGTCGCGACCTCGTCCGGCCTCGTCGCCTTCGGCATCGTGTCGCTGCTGCCGGTCGAGCTGATCCTGCAGGTCGGCTCGCAGGCCGGATTCGCGATGGTCTTCGCGCTCCTCGTGGCGGCGATCATCTGGAATCTCGGCACCTGGTACCTCGGCCTGCCGGCCTCGAGCTCGCACACGCTGGTCGGCTCCATCATCGGCGTCGGCATCACCAACGCCCTCCTCCACGGCCGCAGCGGCACATCGGGCGTGGATTGGGCGCAGGCCACCAACGTCGGCGAGGTGCTGCTCATCTCGCCGGTGGTCGGCTTCGTCCTCTCCGGCCTCCTGCTCCTCATCATGAAGAAGCTGGTCCGCAAGCCCGAGCTCTACTCCGAGCCGAAGCGCCAGGAAGCGCCGCCGCTGTGGATCCGCTGCCTCCTCATCCTGACCTGCACGGGCGTCTCGTTCTTCCACGGGTCGAACGACGGTCAGAAGGGCATGGGCCTCATCATGCTGGTGCTGATCGGCACGGTGCCGACCACCTATGCGCTGAATCGCGCCGTCCCGGACAGCGAGGTCCCCGCCTTCGAGCAGAACTCGGACGCGGCCTCCAAGATCATCGAGGCCAAGGGTGCCGGCTACAACATCACCGGCAACGGACACGACCTCGTCACCGCGCTCGTCCGCGACCACAAGATCGAGGACGCGACCTACCCGGCCCTCGCCGTCATGATCCGGCAGATCGGCGACGAGGTGAAGAACTACGGATCGCTGGCCAAGATCCCGGCCGACCAGATCGGCAACACCCGCAACGATATGTATCTTGTGTCGGAAGCCATCCGCAACCTGCCCAAGATCCAGGACAACTCGCTCGCCCCCGATGAGGTGAAGACGCTCAACACCTACAAGGGCACGCTCGACCACTCGACGAAGTTCATCCCGCTCTGGGTCAAGATCTGCGTGGCGCTGGCGCTCGGCCTCGGCACGATGATCGGCTGGAAGCGGATCGTCGTCACGGTCGGCGAGAAGATCGGCAAGACCCACCTGACCTACGGCCAGGGCGCGGCGGCGGAGATCGTCGCCATGGCGACGATCGCGGCGGCCGACCAGTACGGCCTGCCGGTCTCCACCACCCACGTCCTGTCGTCGGGCGTGGCCGGCACGATGGCGGCCAACGGGTCGGGCATTCAGATGGAGACGATCCGCAATATCGCGCTGGCCTGGGTGCTGACGCTCCCCTGCGCGATGATCCTGTCGGGCGGGCTCTACTTCATCTTCAGCCACGTCTTCTGACGCGTCGACCCGACGCACGAGCCAGCCCGGTCCCTCCCTGGACCGGGCTTTTTTGCGCCTGTTCGATGGCGGGCTCGGCTGGTACTCGTGGGCGAGTGGGCCGCCCTGGCCGCCTCCTCCTGCCCGCGAGACAGCCGCATGGCCTCGATCGACACCGTCCTGCAGACCATCGACGGCAACCAGCCGGGCGCCATCGACCGGCTGTTCGCGCTGCTGGCGATCCCCTCGATCTCGACGGACGCCGCCTATGCGCCGCAGTGCGGGCAGGCTGCCGCCTGGCTGGCGGACGAGCTCACCCGGATCGGCTTCCAGGCCTCGGTGCGCGAGACGGCGGGCCGCCCCATGGTGGTGGGCCACGTCAAGGCCTCGCGCCGCGACGCGCCCCACGTGCTGTTCTACGGCCATTACGACGTGCAGCCGGTGGATCCGCTGTCGCTGTGGACCACCGACCCCTTCAAGCCCGAACTGCGGGACGGCAAACGGATCGTCGCCCGCGGCGCCTCGGACGACAAGGGCCAGCTCATGACTTTCGTCGAGGCCTGCCGTGCCTTTCGGGATGCGGGCGGGTTGCCCTGCGACGTCACGATCCTGTTCGAGGGCGAGGAGGAGACGGGGTCGCCGTCGCTGCCGGCCTTCATCGCCGCCAACAAGGAGGAACTGCGCGCCGACCTCGTCCTCGTCTGCGACACCGGGATGTGGGACGCCGAGACCCCGTCCATCACCACCATGCTGCGCGGCCTCGTCCTCGAGGAGATCGTCGTCAAGGCCGCCGACCGGGACCTCCATTCCGGCGCCTACGGCGGCGCCGCGGTGAACCCGATCCATGTTGTCTCCCGCATCATCGCCGGCCTCCACGACGCGGACGGCCGGGTGACGCTGCCGGGCTTCTATGACGGCGTGGACGACCTGCCCGCCGACGTCGCCGCGCAGTGGCGCGCCTTGCCCTTCGACGAGGGCGAGTTCATGCGCGACGTCGGCCTGTCCGTGCCGGCCGGCGAGCGTGGGCGCAGCGTGCTCGAGAAGATCTGGGCGCGGCCGACCTGCGACGTCAACGGCATCACGGGCGGCTATGGCGGGGTCGGGTCGAAGACCGTCCTGCCCGCCCAGGCCAGCGCCAAGGTGTCGTTCCGGCTGGTCGGCCGGCAGGATCCCGCCAAGGTGGCGGCGGCCTTCCGCACCTACGTCCGGGCGCGGCTTCCTGCGGATTGCGCGGTCGAGTTCATCGCCCACGGCGCGAGCCCGGCCCTCCAGCTCCCCTTCTCGTCCGAAGCCCTGACGCGCGCCCGCCGGGCGCTGCATGCCGAATGGGGCAAGGAGCCCGTGATGGCCGGGTCGGGCGGATCGATCCCCATCGTCGGCACCTTCAAGCAGGACCTCAAGATGGATGCGCTGATGATCGGCTTCGCGCTCGACGACGATCGCATCCATTCCCCCAACGAGAAATACGACGTGACCTCGTTCCACAAGGGCGCGCGATCGTGGGCGCGCATCCTCGACGCGCTGTCGAAGTAGTCCGGAAACGCGGGCGTCCCGTCCCGCGACTGAAACCTCGAAGGTGGAGCCGCGTAGCTCAAGTCTCGTGCCGCGTGCGGTCCTCCACACTCGAGACTTTCGGCGCATGATCACCGGCAAGCAAATCCGCGAGGCGAGGGCCCTGATGGGCCTCCAACGCTCGAAGTTCGCCGAGAAAGCCGGCGTCCCCCACGCGATCGTCAAACTGGCCGAGATGACCGACGGCGAGTGTCCGGTCACGCTCGACCGTGCCCGCCAGATCAAGCGGGCGATCGAGGCCGCCGGGATCGAGTTCTTCGGCGAGGGGACGGAATCCGGCGTGCGGCGGCAGGCCACGGCGTCCGGTTGATCCTCGACGGGCGACCTCGCGGCCCCGTCTCACCAGAGTCTGTCAGGCTTACGTCCAAACGGCGTTTGGACGTAAGCCGTTGGACAGCCTCGCATGTTCAAGCTGGCGTATGTCGGCAGCAGCCTGACATACGCTGGCCACCGTGGGTCGTCGCCCGACGCAGGATGCGACGCCTCGGCTCACCCGTCGGCGAGAACCGCGCCGCCACGGTCGGCGTTGACTGGCCGTTCGAGAGGAGCACGAGATGACGAAGCTGCCGAAGAAGGGCGACGAGGTGAAGTGGGGCACGTCGGGCGGTGAGACGCACGGCTCGGTGGAGAAGGTCGTGACCTCCACGACTCACGTGAAGGGCCACACCGCCAAGGCGACGAAAGAGGACCCGCAGATCCTCGTGAAAAGCGCCAAATCCGGCAAGGAAGCCGTTCACAAGCCGGAAGAATTGAAGAAAGCTTGAGGCTTGCGAGGATGGGGGCTGGCCGGTGAGCCTCGGCTGACCTCCGGCCGAGCGTGAGCCTAGCGGGCCCATGGGGCGGCGCGCTCACGGCCGTGTGGCGCCGGGCACGATCGTCTCCGGTCCTGAAGCAGCGCCCGACTGCGGCGACGCGCCCGGCTCGTCGGACTGAATGCCGGTCGTCCCGCGCTGGCGCATCCGGTGGCGACCTCCTACTCTCGCGACCCATGAGCGTCCCCTTCCCCTTCACCGCCATCGTCGGCCAGGACGAGATGAAGCTGGCCTTGTCGCTGGCCGCCATCGATCCGAGCCTCGGCGGCGTCCTGGTGCAGGGCGATCGGGGCACCGGCAAGTCGACTGCCGTGCGGGCCCTGGCGGCCGTGCTGCCCGCCATCAGGGTCTCGGCAAATTGCCCCTACGGCTGCGACCCCGCCCCGGACGGCCTCCATTGTGAGGCCTGCGCCGAGGTGCTGCGCAGCGGCCCGCTCGCCACCCGCGAGGCGGCCGTGCCGGTGGTTGATCTGCCGCTCGGTGCCACGGAGGACCGCGTCGCCGGTGCGCTCGACCTCGAACGGGCTCTGGTCGCCGGCGAGGCGCGTTTCCAGCCCGGGCTCCTGGCCCGCGCCAACCGGGGCTTCCTCTACGTCGACGAGGTGAACCTGCTCGAGGACCACATCGTCGACCTTCTCCTCGACGTCGCCGCCTCGGGCGAGAACGTGGTCGAGCGCGAGGGGCTCAGCGTCCGCCACCCGGCGCGGTTCGTGCTCGTCGGCTCCTGCAACCCGGAGGAGGGCGAATTGCGGCCGCAGCTCCTCGACCGCTTCGGTCTGTCGGTCGAGATCCGCACGCCCGTCGACATCCCCACCCGCGTCGATATCGTGATCCGCCGCGACCGCTTCGACCGGGACCCCGCGGGGTTCGTCCACGACTGGGCCGGGCGCGACGCCGACCTCCGCGCCACCCTCTCCGAGGCCCGGGCACGGCTGTCGGGCGTGGACGTGCCGCAGGCGGCGCTGGAAGCCTCCGCGCGGCTCTGCGTCAAGCTCGGCACCGACGGCCTGCGCGGCGAACTCACCATGCTGCGGGCCGCCCGCGCGCTGGCGGCGCACGACCGCGACCGAGCCGTGGGAGAGGCGCACCTGCGCCGCGTCGCCCCGCTGGCCTTGCGCCACCGCCTGCGCCGCGACCCGCTCGATTCGGTCGGCTCCGCGGCGAGGGTGCTGCGTGCGATCGACGAGGTCCTGCCCGCCGAGGCGGTCGGGCTCGTGCCCGCATGAGCGAGGCGCCGGCGCCGCGCGACCGGTGGGCCGACGCCTGCCTGACGGCGCGGCTCGTGGCGCTCGACCCGACCCTCGGCATCGCGATCCGAACACCGCCCGGCCCGGCGCTCGACCATTGGATGGCCGGGGTGAGGGCGAACCTGCCGCGAGGCGCTCCGTGGCGCCGGCTTCCGGCCGGCACCCCCGAGGGGCGGCTGCTCGGGGGGCTCGACCTCGCCGCGACGTTGGCCTCGGGGCGTCTGACGGCAACGCGCGGGCTGCTGGCCGAAGCCGACCGCGGCGTCGTCGTCGCGGCTTCGGCCGAGCGCCTCGACGAGTCCACCGCCTCCCACCTGTGCCGCGCCCTCGACACCGGAGTCGTGCGCGTCGAGCGCGACGGCGTCGCGGCGGTGGACGAGGCGCGGATCGGCGTCGTGGCGCTCGACGACGGGCGCGAGGCCGACGAGGCCGTCCCGGCGGCGTTGCTCGACCGCTTGGCGCTGCGCCTCGACCTTTCGGCCGTCGGCTACCGCGACTGCGGGCCCATGCCGGCCGAGGCCCAGGCCGTCGCGGCCGCCCGCGCCCGGCTGACCCGCGTGGCGGGCGGTGCCGACGTGGCCGAGGCCTTCTGCGCCGCCGCGGAGGCGCTCGGCGTCGGGGGCCTGCGGCCGCCGCTCTTCGCCCTGCGGGTGGCGCGAGCCTGCGCGGCCCTGGCGGGGCGCGACGCCGTCACGGCCGATGACGTGTCGGCGGCCTCGCGCCTGGTGCTCGGCCCGCGCGCCACGCGCGCCCCGGCCCGCGCCGAACCGCCGCCCGACGAGGCGCCCCATCCATCCGCGGTGGACCAGGCCGACCCCGAGTCAGAGGCCGACGCCCCCGCGCCACCGCCCGAACCGCGCCGGAGCGACGGCGAGCCCGAAGGGGGATTCGCCGAAGTCGCCGTCGCCTCCGCGGCGGCGGCCCTGCCGGCCGACCTCCTGGCCGCACTGCTGTCCGGCGTCGTCTCGCGGCCGCGCGGCGGCCGGTCGGGCGCCCGCCGCGGTGCCGCGGCCCGCGGCGGCCGCAAGGGGCGGCCCATCGGGTCGCGCCGCGGCGAGCCCGGCCGAGGTCCGCGGCTCGACGTGCTGGCGACCCTGCGGGCCGCCGCGCCCTGGCAAGGGATGCGCGGCCGCGCCGCGCCGTCCGACCCCGTCCGCATCCGCCGCGACGACTTCCACGTCAGGCGCCATCGTGACCGTCAGCGCACCACGACCATCTTCGCCGTGGATGCCTCGGGCTCGGCGGCGCTCGGACGGCTCGCCGAAGCCAAGGGCGCCGTCGAGCTGCTGCTCGCCGAGTGCTACATCCGCCGCGACGACGTGGCGCTCGTGGCGTTCCGGGGCCGATCGGCCGACCTCCTGCTGCCGTCGACGCGCTCGCCGGCCCGGGCCAAGCGCGAGCTCGCGAGCCTGCCGGGCGGCGGCGCCACGCCGCTCGCGGCCGGCATCGCGGCGGCCGGCGACCTCGCCGCCGCCGTGGTGCGCGACGGGCGCCGCCCGGTGGTGGCGCTGCTGACGGACGGCCGCGGCAACGTCGCCCGCGACGGCATCGCGGACCGCGTCCGCGCCGCCGAGGACGCCCTGGCGGCGGCGCGGCAGCTCCGCGCGGCGGGGGTCGCCTGCGTGGTGATCGACGTTTCCCCACGGCCCGGGCCTGCGGCGGCGCGGCTCGCCGCCGAGATGGGCGCCACCTATCTCCCGCTCCCCCTGGCGGACGCGCGGAGCATCGCCGGGGCGGTCAGGGCCGCCACCGAACCCTTGGGCATCCGACGATGAGCGACAGGCTCGACTGGACGCGGGACGGCCGCAATTGGCCCAACCGGGAGCGCAGCCGTTTCCTGCAGGCCGGCGGCATCACCTGGCATGTCCAGGAGATGGGGCAGGGGCCGCGGCTGCTGCTGCTCCACGGCACCGCGGCCTCGACCCACTCGTTCCGCGCGCTGGCGCCGCTGCTGGCGCCGCATTTCACGCTCCTCGTCCCCGACCTGCCGGGCCACGCCTTCACCGAGATGCCGCGCGGCGGGCGGCTGTCGCTGCCAGTCATGCGCGACCTCCTGGCTGCGTTGCTCGCCGAGACCGGTTTCGCACCCGACCTCGCCGCCGGGCATTCCGCGGGCGCGGCTGTGCTCTGCCGCACCGCGCTCGACGTCGCGGACTTCCGCCCGAAGCGCATCGTCAGCCTGAACGGAGCTCTGCTGCCCTTCGACGGGCTGACCGGCAAAGTCGCCCCGGCCCTCGCCCGCGCGCTCTACGACAATCCCATCGCGCCGCGCGTCTTCGCGTTCTTCGCCGGGGAGGACTCGGTGAAGCGGCTCATCGGCAACATGGGGTCGAAGATCGACCGCGACGGCGTCCGCCTGTACCGGACCCTGATGGGCAATGCCGGCCACGTCGCGGCGGCGCTCGGGATGATGACCCGTTGGGACCTCGACGGCCTCGCCCGGGACCTGCCGGGCCTGCCGATGCCGCTGACCCTCGTGACAGGTGCCACGGACCGTGCCGTGCCGCCCGGGACGGCGGGCGGGGTCAAGGCCATCCTGCCGTCGGCCGAGATCGTGTCGCTGAAGGGGGTCGGCCACCTCGCCCACGAGGAGAAGCCGGGCCTCGTCGCCGACGTGTTGCTGGATCTGGCGCGGCGCGACGGCCTGCTGCCGACGGCCTGAGACGCCCGCCCGGGGGCCGATCCGGTCGAGAGACACTCGCGTACAGGCCCGAATGCAATCCAGGATCTGCTTGGAGAGCGGCGGGTCGGTCGGGTCTGCAAGCCGATGTACGCGGACTCGAACTTCTGCGAATCTGGGCAGACCCTATTGATTCGAAGCGTCGCTCATGACCACGCCTCAAACCGCACGGCCTCGGCTGACGGCCGTCGATCCCCTGGCGGCGATCCCGATCCTGGCCGCGATCGTGCTCGTCGCCATCGGCGGCTGGCAGATTCTCCAGGCGCGCGGCGAGGCCCTGGTCGAGGCCGGGCACACGGTGGAGACGCTCGCGCGCGCGCTCGCCGAACATGCGGGCCGCACGATCGAAGCCGTCGACCTCACCCTCATCGATGCCGTCGATCGGGTGGAGAGCCGATCGGATGTCGACGGGCTGAAGTCGTGGCTCGTGCATCGCGAATCCATCCTGAGCCAGGCGCGCAACATCGTGATCGTCGGCGCGGACGGGACCTGGATCGCCGATTCGGCAGCCCCTCACGCCCCGCTCGGCAGCGCCGACCGCCCATATTTCGCGTGGCATCGCGATCACCCGGGCCGCGACCTCCACCTCGACCGCCCGCTGGTCAGCCGGGTGACCGGCCAGCCGGTGCTCCCCGTCTCGCGTCGGATCGACAGGCCTGACGGCACCTTCGGAGGCGTCGTCGTCGCGAATCTCGCGCCGGACTTCTTCGAGCGCTTCTACAAGAGCGTGGCGATGGGCACGCAGGGCACGATCGCGATCTGGACCTCCGACGGAAACCTGCTCTTCCGATACCCGGCTCTCGCGGGGGAAGCCGGGACCTTCGCGTCGCCCCACGCCGCCGACGCCTTCGTCCGAGGGTCGGCGTCGAACCAGTCGCGTTCGCCCATCGACGGCGTCGAGCGCCGGGCCGCGTTCGAGCGGGTCGGCGGCCTGCCTCTGGTGGTCTCGGCGTCGCTCTCGACCGCCGATGCCCTCGCGGCCTGGTCACGCTCGGCCGAGGTCGAGGCGCTCGTCCTCTCTGGCGCGGCGCTCGCCCTCGTGGCGCTCGGCCTCGGCATCGGCGCGCATCGGCGTCGCATGGGCGTGCTGCGCAGCCAGTCCCGCCTCACGGATTCGCGGTATCGCATGCTGGCCGAGAACGCCTCCGACCTCGTGACGCTCTCGCCGAGCCTCGCCGGCCCGCATTCCTACGTGACGCCGTCCTCGCGCCTGCTGCTCGGATGGGAACCCGACGAATTGGCCGTCAAGCCGCTCCGCGACACCACGCATCCCGACGACATCGCGGCGCTGGAAGCGCAATTCGCGGGGCTCACACCGGCTTTCCCCCGCGCCGTCAGCCAACACAGGGTCCAGCACCAGGACGGGCACTACGTTTGGGTGGAAGCGGTCATGACCTTGACGGAGGACGGGGTCCTCACGGCGACCCGCGACGTCACGGCGCGCCGGGAGGCCGAACAGAGGCTGGCCGACAGCGAAGGCCGGTTCCGATCGCTCGCCGACGCCTCCTCCGACATGATCCAGCAGCTCGATCTCGCCGGGTTCCGGCGCTACGTGTCCCCGGCCAGCGTGGAGGTCTTCGGCCGCGCACCCTCGGCCTTGGTGGGGACGCATCCTGCCGACTTCATCGTCGATGACGACGCTCCCCGCGTCAGGGCGCTCATCGCCGAACTCGGCGACGGGCGCATCGACCAGGTCCGCAGCGTCCACCAGATCCGCCACGCCGCAGGGCACCATGTCGACGTCGAGGTGCAGTTCCGCCTGGTGCGGGACAGGACCACGGGACGGCCGCTCGAGATCGTCTCGAGCGTGCGCGACATCACCGAGCGCGAGACGCTGCAGCGGCAGCACGCGGAAGCGAACCGGAGGCTGCGTCTGGCCGAAGAGATGGCCCACCTCGGCCACTGGCGCGTCGAGCAGCCCTCCGGCACGCTGACCTGGTCGGACGAGGTGTTCCGCATCCACGGCGTCGAGCCGGCCAGCTTCGAACCGACGGTCGAGCGTGCCGTCGCGTATTACGATCCCGCCGACCGCGCGGAAGTGGACCGGCTCGTGGCGACGGCGGTCGCGGCGCGGCAACCCTTCGGCTTCGGCTCGCGCGTCAGCCGGCCCAGCGGAGAGGTCCGCGACGTCCTCTCGCGAGGCCTCTGCGAGATCGGCGCCGACGGCACCGTGGCGGCCGTCTTCGGGACCATCATGGACGTCACGGAACTCCGGGCGGCCGAACGGGCCGCCACCGCCAGCGAGGCGCGCTACAGGCTGCTCGCCGACAACGCGACCGACATGATCACACAGATGGGCCTCGACGGGCAGCGCCTGTTCGTCTCGCCCGGCTCCCGCGAACTCCTCGGCTTCTCGCCGGAAGAACTCGTGGGGACGAACCCCATCGCGATGGTCCATCCCGCCGATGCCGCCGAGCTCCAGGCCGTGCTCGCCGACCTCGCGGTCGGGCGGCGAGATCGCGCCATCAACGTCAACCGTCTCCAGCACAAGGACGGCCGGTGGATCTGGGTCGAGGCCTCCATCCGACCTCTGCGCGGTGACGACGGTCGGGCGAAGGGTTTCGTCGCCGCCGTTCGCGACGTCACCGACCGTAAGCAGGCCCACGAGGCGCTCCAGGCCAGCGAAGGGCGCTACCGCATCCTCGCCGAAGCCACCACGGACGTGATCACGCAGCTCGACCTGTCCCTGCGCCGTCAGTATGTGTCCCCCGCGTGCCGTCACCTGCTCGGGTTCGATCCCGAGGAGATGCTGGGCCTGCGGATGTTCAGCAGCACCCATCCCGACGAGGTCGACGCCGTGCAGGTGCTCGCCGGCAGGCTCGCGGCCGGCGAGGTCGAGGGCGACCGTGTGGTCACCACGTATCGGACACTGCACAAGCTCGACCGTTGGGTCTGGGTCGAGGCCGGCATGAACCTCATCCGCGATGCCGCGACCCGATCCCCCCTGTCGCTCATCTGCTCGCTGCGCGACGTGACGGTCCGCCAGGAGGCGGCGCATCAGATGGAGCGGGCGAAGGCCGCGGCCGAACACGCCGTCCGGGTGAAGTCCGACTTCGTCGCCAACGTGAGCCACGAGCTGCGGACGCCGCTCACCGGCATCCTCGGCGTCCACGACCTCCTGCGGCGAGACCCGACGCTCGGTGCCGCGCAGCGGCGTCTCGTGGAACTCGCCAGCGACGCCGGATCGTCGCTCCTCGCCATCGTCAACGACGTGCTCGACTTCAGCAAGATCGAGGCGGGACTGCTCGACCTCGAAGCCGTTCCGTTCGACATCGGCGGACTCGTGGCGAGTTGCCGCGACCTCGCCGGCGAGGGGCTGGGCGGGAAGCCGGTCGAGATCCGGGTGACGATCAGGCCCGGCATGCCCCGGCGTCTCGTCGGCGATCCGACGCGGTTGCGGCAGGTCCTGCTCAACCTGATGACCAATGCGGTGAAGTTCACCGAGCGGGGCCACGTCGAAGTGAGCCTCGCCTACGAGGCCGAGCAGGGCCGGTTGCGGGTCGACGTGGTCGACACCGGCATCGGCATCCCGGCCGATCGGCTGAACACGCTGTTCGACCGGTTCACGCAAGCCGACTCGTCGATGAGCCGGCGCTACGGCGGGACGGGACTCGGCCTCGCCATCTGTCGGCGTCTCGTCGAACTGATGGGGGGCCGGATCGACGTCGAGCGGCCGGCGACGCAGGGGGCGCATTTCTGGTTCGACCTGCCGGCCAAGGTCCACGACGGCGCCGTCACGTCCGCCGCACCCGCCGCGGCCGACAGATCGGGCGTCGGCGACAGGCATCTGCTCCTCGCCGAGGACAATGCGCTGAACGCCGAGATCATCGGCAAGATGCTGGAAGCGCGGGGCTACGCCGTCACGATAGTGCCCGACGGCGCCGCGGCTGTGGCGGCCGTCGCCCGTCATGACGGCTTCTCCCTCGTGCTGATGGACCTGCAGATGCCGGTGATGGACGGCCTGAGCGCCACCGCGGAGCTCCGGCGGGCCGAGGCCGCCGCGGGCAGGCCGCGCCTGCCGATCGTCGGGCTCACCGCCAATGCGACGATCGACGACGCCGCACGCTGCCTCGCGGCCGGGATGAACGCCCATGTGGCGAAGCCGATCGTCTGGCGGGACCTCTTCGCCACGCTCGATCGGCTGCTCGACGCCGGCTCGTCCGACGCTGCCGTCGGGCTCGACGGGGCCGACGCCGACCTCGACACCGCGGCCCTGGAGGACCTGGCCGTCATCATCGGCCGGGACCGGCTGGCCGACATCCTGGGTCGCTTCGCCTCGACGTTGCCGGTCCACCTGAGCGCGATCGCGGACGGGGAGGCGGACCATGCCTGCCGGCAGGCCCACATGCTGACCTCGATGGCGGGGCAGCTCGGGTTCGTGCGCCTGTCGAAGCTCGCCTCGGCGATCGAGCACCGGTCGGTCGAGGCCCCGCACGCCGCTCTGCTGCGCGACTTCCGCATCGCGATCGAGCGGGCCGCCGCCGCCGCGGCTGCCTCGCCCTTCCTGCGGGCCGGCTGAGCGCGCCGTCGATCTCGCCCGCCTCCGCCGGCTCCCGGCGCGTGGCATCATGCCCCGCCGACGCCCCCGGCAGGGTTGATCTTGTCTCAACATCTTTGCCGCAATGTCCCGGATGCGGGGACTGCGCCTCGCCCGGATGCAGGCCAGGATGACGTCATCAAACAGTCAAGACCGATCTGGCGGCAGGTCGCGTGACGCCGCGTCCCGCGACATCGTCCTCGTCCTGGCGCCGCCCGATGAGGACGGTGCGATCGGCAAGGCGCTGCGGTTCTCGTCCTTCTCCGGCATGATCCCTGGGATGCCCGGGGCCGGTCCGCTCGACATGGCCTCGGCGGTGCTGGTCAGCGACCGTCTCGAGAACCACGACCAGCTCTGCCGCGACTGGGCCGGCCGCCGGCCGGTGCTGCTCGTGTCGGACCGGCGTGACTACCCGTTCCGCATCGCGGCGGTCCGGGCGGGCGTCAGCTCCATCGTCGATCGCCCGCTCGATCCCGTGAGCGTCGCCGCCAGCCTCAAGACCGCGGTCGGCGGCGAGGTCGAGCGGCTGAGCGTCGTCCTGGTCGAGGACGACATCCTGTCGGGCGAACTGTCGGCCGAGATCCTCCGGGCGTCGGGCATGGACGTCGTCGTCGTGAACGACCCCGCCCGTCTGCTCGAGACCGTCCAGCGGCTTCTGCCGGACCTGATCCTCATGGACCTCAACATGCCCGGCGCGAACGGGATCGAACTCGCCCAGGTGATCCGGCTCGCACGCGACCTCGTCGCGATCCCCATCGTGTTCCTGTCGGGCGAGCGGAACACGGAGCTGCAGCGGCTGGCGCGCCAGTTCGGCGGCGACGACTTCCTGACGAAGCCGATCGACCCGCGGGTCCTCGTCACCACCGTCCGCATGCGCGGCGAGCGCGCCAAGGCCCTGCGGGCCGTGATGGAGCGGGACGCCCTGACGGGGCTGCTCGACCGCGGCGCCTTTCACGACCACCTGACGACACTGACCGGCCAGGGCGAACGTTTCAGCCTCGGGCTGCTCGACATCGACCGGTTCAAGGACATCAACGACACCCACGGACACGCGGTCGGCGACCACGTCATCCAGACGCTGGCCCAGCTCCTCGCATCCGACCTCCCGCAGAAGGTCATCGTCGGCCGGTGCGGCGGCGAGGAGTTCGGCGTCATCCTGCTCGACACCGACAAGGCGACGGCCGGCCGCGTGATCGACCGGGTGCGCCGGCGGTTCGCCGCGATGGCGTTCGAGGCCGGGACGGAGCGGTTCACGGCCAGCTTCAGCGCCGGCGTGGCCGAGAGCCGCGACACACCTTCGCCGCTGGACCTGTTCCGCGCGGCCGATCAGGCCCTCTACGCGGCCAAGCGCGGCGGGCGCAACCGGCTTCGGGTGGCGGCCTGATCTGAAGGCGCTGTGCTGGATGGGCTGCGATGCCGTGCCGTCGGAGCATGCCCGTCCATCCGCCGGCATGGCCCGTGAACGGATCGAGTCGATCGCCCGGGACGTGGCTATGACTCCATCGATGTCGTAGTGTCGCCGAAGCTGCCTCGGGCCTGGGGGGAGCGTGCCGCGCTCTTCGGCACCCGCGAGGTGGCCGATGCCTCGGTGCAAACGGAGCCGTCCCATGAAGAAGGTCTATATCGTCGGGACCTGCGACACCAAGCTCCGGGAATTGACCTACGCGCGCGAGATGGTCGAGCGAGCCGGCACCCAGGCGGTGCTCGTCGACATCTCCACGGGCGGGAGTGCGCCGGCCGGCGACGTCACCCCCAGGGATGTCGCCGCGCATCACCCGAACGGCGCCGGCCATGTCTTCAGCAACGGCGATCGCGGGACCACGCTGGCCGCCATGGGCGAGGCCCTGAGCGGCTATCTGAGCAGCCGGAGCGACCTCGGAGCGGTCCTCGGCCTGGGTGGGTCCGGCAACACGTCGGTGGTGACGGCGGCGATGCGCGCGCTGCCGGTCGGGACACCCAAGCTCATGGTGTCGACGATGGCGTCCGGCGATACGGCCCCCTACGTCGGACCGACCGACATCGCGATGATGTACTCCGTCGTGGACATCGCCGGCCTGAACGATATCTCCCGGCGGGTGATCGCCAACGCGAGCCGCGCGGCTGCCGGGATGGCGGTCGACGCGCCGTCCGAAGAGGCCGGCGCGAAGCCGGGCCTGGGGCTGACGATGTTCGGCGTCACCACCCCGTGCGTCACACAGATCCGCGCGGCGCTCGATGACGATTACGAGTGCTACGTGTTCCACGCGACGGGCACCGGAGGCCAGTCCATGGAGAAGCTGGCGGAATCCGGCTTCATGTCCGCTCTGATGGACGTGACGACGACCGAGGTCGCCGACATGCTGGTGGGCGGTGTCCTGGCTTGCACCGACGATCGATTCGGCGCCGTCATACGCACCGGCCTCCCCTACGTCGGTTCGCTCGGCGCGCTCGACATGGTCAACTTCGGCCCGCGCGACTCGGTGCCGGCCCGTTTCCAAGGCCGGAACCTCTACGTCCACAATGCCTCCGTGACCCTCATGCGGACGACCACGGACGAGAACCGCGCCATCGGCGGTTGGATCGTCGAACGTCTCAACCGCATGCCGGGTCCCGTCCGCTTCCTCCTGCCGCTCGGCGGTGTGTCGGCCCTGGACGTGCCGGGACAGGCCTTCCACGATCCCGAGGCCGATGGCGCCCTGTTCGAGGCGGTCCGCAGAGGATGGATGCCGAAGGCCGGACACGAGCTGATCGCTGTCGAGGCAAATGTGAACGATCCCGCCTTCGCCCGGGCCGCCGTCGCGGCGCTGCGCTCGGCCGTCTCGGTCTGACATCGAACGCGACCGAGGAGAGCCCGATGCCCCGTTTCGCCCGCGAAGACCTGATCGCCCGCTTCCGGACGATGGCGCGCGAAGGCCGTCCCATCATCGGCGGCGGTGCCGGCACCGGCCTGTCGGCCAAGAGCGAGGAGGCCGGTGGGATCGACCTCATCGTGATCTATAATTCAGGCCGCTATCGCATGGCCGGGCGCGGTTCGCTCGCCGGCCTGCTGGCCTACGGGAACGCGAACGACATCGTGAAGGAGATGGCTCTCGAGGTGTTGCCCGTCGTCAAGCGCACCCCGGTGCTGGCGGGCGTCAATGCGACGGACCCGTTCGTCATCATGGACAAGTTCCTCGACGACCTCATCGCGCTCGGCTTCTCCGGGGTGCAGAACTTCCCGACCGTCGGCCTCATCGACGGCGTGTTTCGCCAGAATCTGGAGGAGACCGGCATGGGCTATGCCCACGAGGTCGAGATGATCCGGGCGGCGCACATTAAGGGGCTGCTGACGACCCCGTATGTCTTCTCCGCCGCGGACGCCACCGCGATGGCGGAGGCCGGTGCCGACATCATCGTGCCGCACCTCGGCCTGACGACCGGCGGGTCGATCGGGGCGGAGACGTCGCGGACGCTGGACGATTGCGTGGCCCTGATCGACGAATGGTCGGCCGCCGCCCGGCGCGTCCGCCCCGACATCCTCGTCCTGTGCCACGGCGGCCCGATCGCGAGCCCCGACGACGCGGCCTTCGTCCTGGCCAAGGCCGAGCGATGCGACGGCTTCTACGGCGCGAGCTCGATGGAGCGCCTTCCCGTCGAGATCGCCCTCACGGACCAGACCCGACGGTTCAAGGAGATCGGGCCGAGACGGGATTGACCGTGCCGACGACGTGGAACGACACGCCGCCGAACCTTCGAGTGCAGGGCTCCCCGGTCACCACCCCTTCCGCGGCATGCGCCAGGGCAGGAACGTCTTGACGATCGGGTTCCTGAAGCGGTCGAGCGACAGGCTCTCGTGGATCGCCTCGGTGCGGTGGCCGAGCAGCGCCGTGTCGAGGATCGAGCGCGCGTAGAACGGCCCGTCCTCCAGGGTCTTCAGCACGCGAGCGCCGCCCGCCTCCGCCCGCGTGCCGCGGCCGACGCCCCACAGCGTCCGCGGCAGCTTCGCCTCCGGCGGCGGGGCAAAGTCGACGACGCCGCGCGCGGGGTCGAACAGGATGGCCAGCGAGCACGTGTCGCCGCCGCGCGTCTCGAGGTCGTAGAGCACCGCCGTGCCGTCGGGCGTCGCGGCGCGCGACCAGTCCCAGCGCCGGAAGGTCGATTCGAGCGACGCGTCGCCGCGGTTGTGGTCGAAATAGCCCGTGCCCGACCAGCTGAGATCGGGCTTCTCCATCTCGACCTCGACGCGGGCGCAGGGCGCGATCGGCCACCAGCGATGGTTGCCGACCTCGTCGAGCACGATCGGGTGGTTCACCACGGCCTGCGGGTAGAGCCGCACCTGGCCGCGCAGGCGGCGCGGGATCGGCGCCGTCACCTCGTTGATGTCGACCGTGAGGCATGTCCCGTCCCAGCGGAGCCCGCTCGGGCCGATCCTGAGGTTCTGCCCGTCGCGCGACAAGGCTCCCCGGTTTCGCTCCGTCATGGCCCAGCGGCGATGGGTGCCGTAGAGGGCGATGTTCAGCGCGCAATGGTCGGACGGGTCGCGCCGGCCCGTCCAGGCGTAATAGGGGGAGAAGACGCTGCCGATGAAGGCGATGAGGGTGAGGCCCTCGCGGCCGTCCTCGCTCAGCGCGTCGACGTACCACCACGCATAGCCGTTCGCGTCGACCGCGATGTCGAAGCGCAGTCCCGCATGAGGCTCCGCGCCGCCAGCCGGCCCGACAGCGCGGCCATCGGCACGCCCGAGCCCGGATGCACGCTCCCGCCCGCGAGATAGAGGCCGGGCAGCCGGCTGCGCGACCCGGGGCGACGGAACGAAGCCATCCACCCATGCGAGGCCGGCCCGTAGAGCGCTCCGCCCGTGCCCGGGAACAGGTCCGAGAAGTCGCTCGGCGTGGTGGCCAGCGTCGAAAGCCGCTCGGCCTTGAGCCCGCAGCGCTCCAGCTGGCTGAATGTCCGCTCCTCGCATGTTCGGCTCTCCTCGGGGGTGTAGCGGTGGCGGTCGCCGTCGGCCGGCGCGTTGACGATGGTGAGGGCGCGTTCGAGTGCGCCGGGCGCCAGGGCAGGGGCGCCGTCACCGCGGTCCTGCGCGCAGAGGTAGACGGTCGGCCGCTCGGGGACGCGCCCCTCGCGGATCGCCCTCGAACTCGGCCGGGTAGTCGTCCGAGAAGAAGACGTTGTGGCGGACGAGCTCCGGGCCGGACATCCGCGCCGCCATCGCCACCGTGAAGGCCGAGAGCGAGCGCGTGTCGGACGCCGTCGCGGGCACGGCCGCCATGGCGGCCCGGCCCGCGCGGCCGGCCGCCAGCGCGGCGGCGTCGCCGTTCCACAGCACGGCGTCGGCGGCGATTCGCTCGCCGCCGCGCAGCAGCACGCCGGCGGCCCGGCCGTCCTGGACCAGCACTTCGGCGACGTCCGTGTGGAGGCGGAAGCGGACGCCCCGCGCCTCGCACAGCGACGCGAGCGCGCGGGCCAGCGCCCCGAGCCCCCCCTCGACCGACCAGACGCCCTTGGCCTCGACGTGGGCCACCAGCATCAGCGTGGCGGGCGCCTCGAAGGGCGAGGAGCCGCAATAGGTGGCGTAGCGGCCGAAGAGCTGGCGCAGCCGCGGGTCCGCGAAGAGATCGCCGAGCGCCTGCCACAGCAGCGTGTAGGGCTGGATCCGCAGCATGCCGCCGAAGCCGCTCAGACCCGCGCGGCTCATCAGCGCCATGGGGTTGGCGGGTCGTTCGGCGCGGATGAAGGGCCGCTCCAGCGCCGCATAGACCTCGGCGGCCTGGCGCGAGAAGTCGCGGAAGGCCTGGGCGGCACCGGCGCCCGCGAAGCTCCCGACCGCGTCGGCCGAGCGCGCCGGATCGTCGAAGAGGTCGAGGTGCGAGCCGTCGGGCCAGTGGTGGCGGGCCAGGACGCTCTGGCGCGTCAGCGCCACGTGGTCGTCGAGGCGCTCGCCCGCCGCCGCGAAGACGTCGTCGAAGACGTCGCGCAGGGTGAACACCGTCGGTCCGGCGTCGACGAGGTGGCCGCCGACCTTGACCTGCCGCAGCTTGCCGCCCGGTGCCGCCGCCCGTTCCAGCACGGTGACGCGAACGCCCTGCCGGGCCAGGTCGAGCGCCGCCACGAGGCCGCCGATGCCCGCTCCCACCATGACGACGTGGACATCCAACATCCGTGGCACGCCCGCTCCCTACGCCCATCGCCGGGCCGTCCGAGTGTCCAGTTTACATGACACATTGGAGGTGTCAAAAGCCGACATGCTCAAGGACGCGTCGATTGCCAGTGCCGGCCTGCAACGCCGAACCCGCGTCGCCGCGGCCCGCTGGTGGGCAGGTCTACGCGATTTGATCGACGGTTGGGGAGACCGCGCCGGGCTCGACCCGCGCCTCGTCGCCCTGGCGATCCGCTTCCCGCTGAGCCGGCCGATCGCCCGTCGGCGCGCCGGGGCCCTCTTCGACCTCTGCGCCGGCTTCGTCTACGCGCAGGTGCTGGCCGCCTGCGTCGAGCTCGACCTCTTCGCCGAGCTCCGCGCCGGGCCGCGCCCCCTCGACGACCTCGCCCGCGCCCTCGATCTGCCCGAGGCGGCGGCCCGCCGCCTGCTGGCCGCAGCGGCCTCGCTGCGCCTCGTCCGGAGGGTCTCGGGCGACCGGTACCGGCTCGGGCCGCTCGGCCGCGCCGTCGTGCTCGATCCCGGCATCGCCGCCATGGTGGGGCACCATGCCATGCTCTACCGCGACCTCGCCGACCCCGTGGCGCTGCTGCGCGGCGAACGGGGGGAGCGGGCGCTGGGCGCCTTCTGGTCCTACAGCGAGACCGGCGATGCCTCGGGTCATGACAGCATCCGGACCCAGGCGTACACGCGCCTGATGTCGGCGTCGCAGGCGATGGTGTCGAGCCAGGTCCTGCAGGCCTACGCGTTCGGCCAGCACCGCCGCATGGTCGATGTCGGCGGCGGTGACGGGACGTTCCTCGAGGCCGTGGCCCGGGCCGCGCCGGGCCTCGACGTGACGCTGTTCGACCTGCCCTCGGTGGCGGCCGAGGCCGAGGCGCGCTTCGCCCGTGCCGGCCTCGCAGACCGGGCCCGTGCCGCCGGCGGCGACTTCCGTCACGACGTCATCCCACCGGGGGCCGACCTCGTCACCCTCGTCCGCGTGCTGCACGACCACGACGACGCGGCGGTATCGGCGCTGCTCGCGGCGGTTCGCCGCGCCTTGCCGCCGGGCGGCACGCTGCTGATCGCCGAGCCCATGGCCGAGACCGCCGGGGCCGAGCGCGTCGGCGGGGCCTATTTCGGCTTCTACCTCCTCGCCATGGGGCAGGGGCGCGCCCGCAGCGTCGCGGAACTCTCGCGCATGCTGGCGTCGGCCGGCTTCGTCGACATCGAGCGGCGTCCGACGTCGCTGCCGCTCGTCACCGGCGTGCTCGTCGCCCGCGTCCCACGGGACAGAGTGTAAATCTAGCTTGACACTTATGGGCGTCCAATCTTCAATACAGCACTGCCTAAGTCATGGGCGGCGGGTGAAACGGGAGGGAGGGGCCGATGCGAACCAGTGCGATGCTCCTCGACCGCCCCGGTTCCATCTCGATCGCGGCGGTCGATCTCATCCCGCCCGACGCCGGCGACGTGGTGGTCGACATCGACCTCACCGGAGTCTCGACCGGCACCGAGCGCCTGCTCTGGGCCGGCGAGATGCCGCCGTTCCCGGGCCTCGGCTACCCGCTCGTGCCCGGCTACGAGGCCGTCGGCCGCGTCGTCGGATCGTACGGTGCCGACACGCCCGCGGTCGGGACACGCGTCTTCGTCCCCGGCGCCACCTGCTACCGCGACGTGCGCGGCCTCTTCGGCGGCTCGGCGGCGCGGCTGGTGGTGCCGGCGCGCCGGACCGTCCCGGTCGGCGACATGGCCGGCGAGGAGGCGACCCTCCTGGCCCTCGCCGGCACCGCCCAGCACGCGATCGCGGGTGGCGCGGCTCCCGACCTCATCGTCGGCCACGGCGTCCTCGGCCGCCTCCTGGCGCGGCTGACGGTCGCCTCCGGCGCCCCGGCCCCGACCGTCTGGGAGCGCCAGCCGTCCCGGCGCGCCGGCGCTTCAGGTTATGCGGTGACCGATGCGGCCGACGACGACCGCCGCGACTATCGCAGCATCTACGACGTCTCGGGCGACGCCGCCCTGGTCGACGCGCTGGTGGGGCGCCTGGCGCCCGGCGGCGAGATCGTGCTGGCGGGGTTCTACAAGGCGGCGATCTCCTTCGCCTTCCCGCCCGCCTTCATGCGCGAGGCGCGGCTGCGCGTCGCCGCCGAATGGAAGCCCGCCGACATGGCGGCCGTCCTCGACCACGTCGCCGCCGGGCGCCTCTCGCTCGCCGGCCTCGTCACGCACCGCGAGCCGGCCGCACGGGCCGACGCGGCCTGCCGCACCGCCTTCGGCGATCCGGACTGCCTCAAGACGATCCTCGACTGGAGCGACATGCGATGAACGACCTCAGCTCAGCGTCGCCCGACCGGTTCCAGGATCTCCGCGCCGAGGCCGCCATCGAGCCCGACGCCGTCTCGACCGCGCCGGCGAAGAAGGAGACGCAGATCATCGCCATCTACGGCAAGGGCGGCATCGGCAAGAGCTTCACCCTCGCCAACCTGTCCTACTCGATGGCGCAGAACGGCAAGCGCGTGCTGCTGATCGGCTGCGACCCGAAGAGCGACACGACCTCGCTGCTGTTCGGCGGCAAGGCCTGCCCGACCATCATCCAGACCTCGTCGGCGAAGAAGCTGGCCGGCGAGGACGTCGCCATCGGCGACGTCTGTTTCGTGCGCGACGGCGTCTTCGCCATGGAGCTCGGCGGCCCGGAGGTCGGCCGCGGCTGCGGCGGCCGCGGCATCATCCACGGCTTCGAACTGCTGGAGAAGCTCGGCTTCCACGACTGGGGCTTCGACTACGTCCTGCTCGACTTCCTCGGCGATGTGGTGTGCGGCGGCTTCGGCCTGCCGATCGCCCGCGACATGTGCCAGAAGGTCATCGTGGTCGGCTCGAACGACCTCCAGTCGCTCTACGTCGCCAACAACGTCTGTTCGGCGGTCGAGTATTTCCGCAAGCTCGGCGGCAACGTCGGGGTCGCGGGCCTCGTCATCAACAAGGACGACGGCACCGGCGAGGCCCAGGCCTTCGCGGACGCCGCCGGCATCCCGGTCCTGGCCGCCATCCCGGCCGACGAGGACATCCGCAAGAAGAGCGCCAATTACGAGATCATCGGCCGTCCCGGCGGGCGCTGGGCGCCGCTGTTCGAGGGGCTGGCCGACGCCGTCGGCGCCGCGCCGCCGGTGCAGCCGACGCCGCTCACCCAGGACGGTCTCCTCGGCCTCTTCAGCGGCGAGAGCGTCGGCCGCGGCGTCGAACTCGTCCCCGCCACCATGGCGGACATGCGCGGCGTGGCCCATGTCGAGCGCCCGTCGCTCGAAATCGTCTACGACGCCGCCTGAGGCCGCCCCGATGGACCGCCTCACCGACGACTTCGGCGACCGCGACGCGACGGTGCGGGACGACGAGCTGCGCGGCAGCCAGGACGGCTTCGTGCAGGACATCGGCACCGCTCCCGAGAAGGAGGCCTCCTCCTGCCACGCGGGCCGGGACGAGATGCGCCGCGCTGCGGCAGCCGCCGGCTCCTCCGACGTCATCGACCGGCTCGCCGCCGACTACCCGCTCGGCCCGCACGACCAGCCACAGAGCATGTGCCCGGCCTTCGGCTCCCTGCGCGTCGGGCTGCGGATGCGCCGCACCGCCACGATCCTGTCGGGCTCGGCCTGCTGCGTCTACGGCCTCACCTTCACGTCGCATTTCTACGGGGCGCGGCGCTCGGTCGGCTACGTGCCGTTCAATTCGGAATCGCTCGTCACCGGCAAGCTCTTCGAGGACATCCGCGAAGCCGTCTACGCCATGGCGGACCCCGCCCTCTACGACACGATCGTGGTGACGAACCTCTGCGTCCCCACCGCCTCGGGCGTGCCGCTGCGCCTCCTGCCGCGGGAGATCGACGGCGTCCGCATCATCGGCATCGACGTGCCGGGCTTCGGCGTGCCGACCCACGCAGAGGCCAAGGACGTGCTGGCCGGCGCCATGCTGGCCTACGCCCGCCGCGAGGCCGAGGCCGGCCCCGTCCAGGCGCCCCGCGCCGGCCGTGCCGAGCGTCCCACCGTGGCGCTGCTCGGCGAGATCTTCCCCGCCGACCCCGTCGTCATCGGCCGCCTGCTCGAGCCGATGGGCCTCGCCGCCGGTCCGACCGTGCCGACCCGCGAATGGCGGGAACTCTACGCGGCGCTCGACTGCACCGTCGCGGCCGCCATCCACCCCTTCTACACGGCCTCGATGCGCGAGTTCGCCGCGGCCGGGCGGCCGATCGTGGGGTCGGCGCCGGTCGGCCACGACGGCACCGCCGACTGGCTCGGCGCGGTCGGCGAGGCCGCCGGCGTGTCGGCGGCCGACATCGCCAAGGCGCGCGACGCGGTGCTGCCGGCCATCCGCGGCGCCATCGCGGGGTCGCGCATCATGGGGCGCATCACGCTGTCGGGCTACGAGGGTTCGGAACTGCTGGTGGCGCGGCTGCTCGTCGAGTGCGGCGCCGACCTGCGCTACGTCGGCACCGCCTGCCCGCGCACCGCGCAGTCGGAGGCCGACCGCGACTGGCTCGAGGCCCGCGGCGTGCTGGTGCGCTATCGCGCCTCGCTGGAGCACGACCTCGCCGCCTTCAAGGAGTTCAAGCCGGACCTCGCCATCGGCACGACGCCGGTGGTGCAGCATGCCAAGAGCGCCGGCACGCCCGCGCTCTACTTCACCAACCTCATCTCGGCCCGCCCGCTGATGGGCCCCGCCGGCCCGGGCTCGCTCAGCGCCGTCGTCAACGCGGCCCTGGCGTCGAAGCCGCGCTTCGACGCCATGCGGGACTTCTTCGAGGGCGTGGGCGAGGGGGCCTCGGCGGGCATCTGGCCCGAGGCGCCGAAGCCGCGCCGGTCGGCGCCGCCGCGGGTCGCCGTCAAGGCGGTCGCGGGCAAGCTCAGTGCCGCCGGGGGGATCGCCTGATGCTGGTCCTCGACCACGACCGCGCGGGCGGCTATTGGGGCGCCGTCTACTGCTTCTGCGCCGTCAAGGGACTGCAGGTCGTGATCGACGGCCCCGTCGGCTGCGAGAACCTGCCCGTCACCTCGGTGCTCCACTATTCGGACGGGTTGCCGCCGCACGAGCTGCCGATCGTGGTGACCGGCCTGTCGGAGGAGAACCTCGGCCAGACCGGCACCGAGGGCGCCATGAAGCGCGCCGCGGCGGTGCTCGATCCGAAGAGGCCCGCGGTCGTCGTCACGGGGTCCATCGCCGAGATGATCGGCGGCGGCGTGACGCCCGAGGGCACCAAGCTCCGGCGCTTCCTGCCCCGGACCATCGACGAGGACCAGTGGCAGGCGGCCGACCGCTCGCTCACCTGGCTGTGGCGCGAGTTCGGGCCCAAGAAGGGCTCGACCGACCGGCCGGCCCGGCCCGAAGGCGCCAGGCCGCGCGTCAACATCATCGGCCCGAGCTACGGCATGTTCAACATGCCGAGCGACCTCGCCGAGGTCCGCCGCCTGATCGAAGGCATCGGCGCCGAGGTCAACCTGTCGTTTCCCCTGGGCTCGACGCTGGACGACGTGCCGTTCCTCGCCGACGCCGACGCCAACGTGTGCCTCTACCGCGAGTTCGGCCGCGGCCTCTGCGAGGCGCTGGACCGGCCCTACCTCCAGGCGCCGATCGGGCTCCACGCCACGACGGCGTTCCTGCGGGCGCTCGGGCAGGTGCTCGGCCTCGACCCCGAGCCCTTCATCGCGCGCGAGAAGCACACGACCATCAAGCCGCTGTGGGACCTGTGGCGCTCGGTGACGCAGGACTTCTTCACCACCGCGTCCTTCGCCGTGGTGGCGAACGAGACCTACACGCGGGGCATCCGGGCCTTCCTCGAGGGCGACCTGGGCCTGCCCTGCACGCTGGCGGTGCCGCGCCGCGCCGGCGCCAAGACCGACAATGCCGCCATCAAGGCGGCGCTGACCACGACGCCGCCGCTCGTGGTCTTCGGCTCGGTCAACGAGCGCATGTATCTGGCGGAAGGCGGGGGCCGGGCGATGTTCATCCCCGCGTCCTTCCCGGGCACCGCGATCCGGCGCCACACCGGCACGCCCTACATGGGCTATTCCGGCGCCACCTACCTCGTCCAAGAGGTATGCAACGCGCTCTTCGACGCGCTGTTCCACATCATCCCGCTGGCCGGGCAGATGGACGCCGTCGAGGCGACGCCGGCGGCCCGACAGGCGGGCGGCCGCCACGCCGAACTTCTCTGGGACGAGGACGCCCGCGCCGGGCTCGACCACACGGTCGATGCGGAGCCCGTCATCGTCCGGATCTCCGCCGCCAAGCGCCTGCGCGACGCGGCCGAGCACGAGGCCAGGCGGCGCGGGTCCCCCCGCGTGCACCTCGACCACCTGCGGCAGGCCGGGGGCCGCGCCGCACCCTCCCACCATCGCCAAGCGGAGACAGTGTCATGAGCGCCCTCACGTCCAACACCTACGGCACGCGCTCGGCGGCCCATCGGGATTATCGGCTCCTCGTCGGCGCCACCTATCCGCTCTTCATGGCCGGCGTGGCGCTGCGCCGCCTCGGCCTCCTCCCGGCGGATCCCCTCCGCCCCGCCTCCTTCATCGCCGCCGTGCGCAACCGCGCCGCCGCCGTGATCCCGTTTGCCTTCATGGGCTGAACCCGCCGCGACCCGCTGCGCGCTGACCTCTCGGACGCGGCATTGACCCCGCACATGAGGAACCCAAGACGATGCCAGACCCCGTTGAATACGTCGACCGCGACAGGATCTCCCTGTCCGGCCTCACCCGGCCCGAGGCCCAGGAGTTCAACAAGTTCTTCCTGATCTCCTTCGTGGTCTTCACCCTCATCGCCATCGTGGCTCATTACCTCGTGTGGGAGTGGCGGCCGTGGCTGCAGGGCCCGGCGCCGGTCAGCACGTCGATGATGATCGACACGGTGAGACCCCTCCTGTCGATGCTGGGCTGAGGACGCCACCATGTATCAAGTTTGGCTCCTCTTCGATCCCCGCCGTGCGCTCGTCGGCCTCTTCACCTTTCTCCTGGTGCTGGCGCTGCTGATCCACTTCATCCTGCTGTCGACGAGCCGGTACAACTGGATCGAGGGCCCGTCGCCCGCGGTCATCGGCACCAAGATGACGGCCCCGCCGGCCGTGCCGAGCTCGTCCACCAACACCGCTCCCAAGCCGTGACCTGACAGACGGGGCCGCGCCACGGGCGCGGCCCCCCACGCTCCGTGAGGCCGCGGAGCGCCAGCCCCCACATCAAGACGCCCCCGGTCGCGGGAAAGGCAAAGTCTCATGGCACTTCTGTCATTCGAGCGGAAATACCGCATCGCCGGCGGGACGCTGGTCGGCGGCCAGCTCTTCGATTTCTGGGTCGGGCCGTTCTACGTCGGCTTCTTCGGCGTCACGACGATCTTCTTTGCGCTGCTCGGCACGCTGCTGATCTTCTGGTCGGCCGCCATCGGCCCGTCGTGGGAACCGTTCCAGATCTCCATCGATCCGCCGCCGCTGAAATACGGGCTCGGCTTCGCCCCGCTGCGCGATGGCGGGCTCTGGCAGCTCGTCACCATCTGCGCGATCGGCAGCTTCGTGTCGTGGGCGCTGCGCGAGATCGAGATCTGCCGCAAGCTCTGCATCGGCTGGCACACGCCCATCGCCTTCCTGGTGGCGGTCTTCGCCTATGTGTCGCTGGTGGTGATCCGCCCGATGCTGCTGGGCGCCTGGGGCCACGGCTTCCCCTATGGCATCACCAGCCACCTCGATTGGGTGTCCAACATCGGTTACCAGTTCCTGCATTTCCATTACAATCCAGCCCACATGCTGGCGGTGACGTTCTTCTTCACCACGACGATGTTCCTCGGCCTGCACGCCGGCCTGATCCTGTCGACGGTCAACCCGTCCCAGAAGAACGAGCCCGCCAAGGCGACCGAGCACGAGAACGCCTACTTCCGCGACTACATCTACTACTCTGTCGGCGCCTATGGCCTGCATCGGCTCGGCGCCTTCTTCGCGCTCAACGCAGGCTTCTGGAGCGCGATCTGCATCATCTTGAGTGGACCGTTTTGGACTGAGGGCTGGCCCTATTGGTACAATTGGTTCCTGAGCATCCCCATCAAGAACGCCGCCGGATTCTGAGGGCGCCATGGCCAACTTCGAGACGATCTACACCAAGGTCCAGGTCCGCGGACCCTTCGACCCCGGCGTGTCGCCGCTCTGGCAGACCGAGAGCCGGTTCGGCCGCACCTTCTTCTCCTACTGGCTCGGCGCCATCGGCGATCCCCAGGTCGGCCCCTTCTACCTCGGCTGGGAGGGCGTCATCTCGCTCGTCCTCGGCATCTCGGCCTTCGAGATCATCGGACTCAACATGTGGGCCTCGGTGAACTGGGACCCGATCGCCTTCCTGCGCCTGCTGCCGTTCCTCACGCTCGACCCGCCGGCCGCCAAGTTCGGCCGCTCGCCGATCGTGCCGCTGCAGGAGGGAGGATGGTGGATCATCACCGGCGCGCTGCTCACCGCCTCCATCCTGCTCTGGTGGCTGCGCAGCTTCCGCCGGGCAAAGGCGCTCGGCATGGGCATGCACGTGTCCTACGCCTTCGCGTCCGCCATCTTCCTCTACCTCAGCCTCGGCTACATCCGGCCGATGATCATGGGCAACTTCTCCGAGGCGCCGCCCTTCGGCATCATCACGCACCTCAACTGGACGGCGTCGATCTCGGTGCTCTACGGCAACTGGTACTACAACCCGTTCCACATGCTCTCGATCGTCTTCCTCTACGGCTCGACCATGCTGTTCGCCATGCATGGCTCGACCGTCCTGGCGGTGTCGCGGTTCGGCGGCGAGCGCGAGGCCGAGGAGATCGTCGACCGCGGCACCGCGGCCGAGCGGGCCGGGCTCTTCTGGCGCTGGACCATGGGGTTCTGCGCCACCTACGAGTCCATCCACCGCTGGGCCTGGTGGTTCGCCATCCTGACCACGCTGACGGGCGGCATCGGCGTCCTGCTCACCGGCACGGTGGTGGACAATTGGTACCTGTGGGGCGTGAAGCACGGCATCGCCCGCGAGTACCCCGCCTCCTATCCCGCCTATCCCCTCCCGCCGAGCGCCTTCAAGGACGGTGTGCAATGAGGTACCTGCCCTATGTGGGGCTCGGCGGAGCCGTCGCGGCCGGCGCCTTCCTGCTGCTCTTCCCGACCTGGGACCGCCCCCCGCTGATCTCGACCGACTACGGCCCCGCGGCTTCCGAACTCGTCGTCCTGACGAACCCCCGCCGCCCGCCGCCCTACGGCACCGTGCCCGAGCCTCTGCCGGTCGCCGCCGAGGGTGGGCCGCTGGCCCGCGACGTCTACAAGAACGTGCAGGTCCTGGGCGACGTGCCCCAGGCCGAGTTCGACCGCCTGATGATCGCCGTCACCCAATGGGTGGCGCCGAAACAGGGCTGCGGCTTCTGCCACACCGGTCCGGGGGCCGACGGCAAGGTCAACTACGCCGACGACGCGCTCTACACCGACAAGGTGGCGCGCCGCATGATCCAGATGACGATGAAGATCAACACGGACTGGGGCAATCACGTCGCCCCCTCCGGGGTCGTCTGCTTCACCTGCCACCGCGGGGAGAACGTGCCGCCGCGCGTCTGGTACCGGCAGCCGGACCCCGAACACGCCGGCATCCTGGGCAAGCCGCGCCCCTGGCAGACCAACGCGCAGACGATCCGCAACTTCTTCCCGACGGTACCGAACCAGCAGTGGCTCGTGGACGATTCGGACGCCAACCTCGAATCCAACGCCGCCCTTCCGGGCGAGCGCGGCAGCGGCGTCGGCGCCGAGCAGGACACCGAGAACCTCTACATCATGATGATGCAATGGTCCGATTCGCTCGGCGCGAACTGCGGCCTGTGCCACAATTCCCGCGCCTTCTACGATTGGAAGCAGTCCTCCCCCTACCGGCTCGACGGGCTGTGGGGTCAGTACATGACGCAGGACATCAACAAGTCCTTCCTGATCCCTGCCGCCACCCTGTTCCCGCGCGACCAGCTCGGCCAAACGGGCGACAGCGCCAAGGCGGATTGCGGCACCTGCCACATCGGCCGGCAGAAGCCGCTCGGGGGCTACAACCTCATCTCGCACTATCCCGCGCTCGCCCCCAAGGGCGTCGCGGCCGGCCCCGACCAGGCCGTGCGCGACATCATGCAGCCGGCCGACCGCAACGGCCCGGCCTATGACCCGACCGCCAAGGTGATCCAGGTGGCGGTGCCGGCCTATCCGGCGCCGCAGCTCGCCTCGGGCGGGGATGCGGCGCCGGTCGAGGGCGCGCCGATCGGGCCCGCCGTGCTGGCGCGGGCCCAGCCGCTGACGGGCGTGGCCTACCCCGTGGCGCCCGCCCAGCCCGCGGAGGCCGGCGGATCCGTCGCCCCCGCCCCTGGAGCCAAGCCGTGAGATCACTCGCGGCCCTCGCCCTCCTGGCCGCCACGGCGGGGCCACTCTGCGCGGCCCAGCCGATCCCGCTCCCGGCCGGCACCTATTGCGGCCCGGGACAGGCCAAGATCGTCGTCGATGTCGCCAAGGACCAGGTGACGATCGACGGCATGGTGTGCAGCTTCCCGGTGATCGCCGCCGACCACATGCAGTCGAACCTCTGCTCGACGCCGGAGGGGAAGAGCCTCGTGCAGTCCTTCGAGATGCGCGTGGTGGGCGGCGCCTTCATCCACGACAATGCCTGGTACAGCCGATGCGGCGACGTGCCGGCGACGCCGGGTGGCTGAGAGGCCGGACGAGGTCCGGACGCGGCACGCCGGCTCGTTCGGTGCGGCCGCCGAGGCCTACGAGCGGGGGCGCCCCTCCTACCCCCAGGCGGCGCTCGATTGGCTCCTGCCGACGGCGGCGCGCCGGGTGTTGGACCTCGGGGCTGGCACCGGCAAGCTGACGCGGCAGCTGGCGGGGCGCGGTCTCGACGTCGTGGCGGTGGACCCGTCGCCGGGCATGCTCGCCGAGCTTCGTCACTCCTTCCCGCGGATCGACGCCCGTGAGGGCACGGCCGAGGCCATCCCGCTCGCCGACGCCTCCGTCGACGCCGTGCTGGTGGCCCAGGCCTGGCACTGGGTCGACCCGGCCGTGGCGGTGCCCGAGGTCGCCCGGGTGCTGAAACCCGCCGGGCGGCTCGGCCTCGTCTGGAACTGCCGCGTCGAGCGCGCGGGCTGGATGCGCGACCTCGGGCGGCTGATGGCCCAATTGGGATCGATAGGGGAGAACAGCCGGGACCCGTCGGTCGGGCCGCCCTTCGGCCCCATCGAGCGCCACGACGTCGACTGGACGAACCCGATCACGGCGGACGGACTCGTCGACCTCGTGGCCTCGCGCTCCTACGTCATCGTGCTGCCCGCCGCCGAACGGGGCAGGGTGCTCGACGCCGTCCGCGCCCTGGCGTCGCGCGAGCCCGGTTTCGCCGGCGGCGCCCGGGTCTCCATGCCCTATGTCACGCGCTGCTCGCGGGCCGACCTCGCCTGAGGCGGCCGCTCAAGCCGCGATCTGGTTCAGGCGCTGGTGGAACCGGTCGAGCGCCATCCGGCGGCGCACGGAATCGCACAATTGCCGGATCTCGTCGGCGGCCGGCCCGGTCGGATCGAGCTCCGTGGGGCCGAGGCCGCGCTGCATGGCGTCCTGGTACTCGACCCGCGCGGTGATCAGGGGCGCCAGCAGCCCGCCCATCGCCTCGAGCGCGGCGGCCCCCTCACGGATGCGGCGGCTGCCCTGCAGGGTCGAACATTGGTTCAGCACGAAGGCGCAGTCCTTGCCGAGTTCGCGGATGCGGCGCCAGGTGGCTTCGCAGGACCAGATGTCGAAGACCGTGGGCCGGACCGGGATGACGACGAGGTCGGCCGCCAGGATCGCGGCCTCGGACGCCGCCGAGAGGCTCGCGGGCGTGTCGATGATGGCGAGCGTCACGCCCCGCTCGGCGAGCGAGGCCAGGACCTCGTCGAGCTGCTCGGGGCCGACGGCGGCGCCGGCGAGGCGCCGGTCGGTCCGGCCCCGCGCCCAGGTGGCGAGGGAACGCTGAGGGTCCATGTCGACGAGGAAGACGGTCTCGCCGGTCGCCTGCATCTCCACGGCCAGCGATGCCGACAGGGTGCTCTTGCCGGAGCCGCCCTTCTGGGTGATCAAGGCTATCTTGCGCATGTCCGACCTCGCGACGGGCCGCGAGGCTCGGCCCTCGCGCGGTTGATCCGCAGTGTCGCGCCGAAGTTTGAGGAAATCGTTAACCATGATGCGGGTGGGGTGCCGCGGTCGTCGCGTCCCCTCCCGAGCGGGCTCGGCTCACGCCGTCTCGTCGAGGGTGAACAGCTCCTGCGCCTTGCCGACGCCGCGCAGGGCGTAGCGGCCGACCGAGACGATATGGGCCTGCGCCTCCGGCGGCGCCGCGGCCCGGAAGTCGGACGACAGCAGCACGCCGCGGTCGGCGGAGCGGCACATCGTGGCGATGCGGCTCACCTCGTTGACGGCCGGCCCCACGACGGTGAAGTCGAGCCGGCTCTCGGAGCCGATGTTGCCGTAGAGGACGGTCCCGATGTGGAGCCCGAGGTACACCGCCGTGACGGGGCGTCCGTCCGCGGACCGGGCAGCGTTGAGTTCGGCCAGCCTGCGCCGGAGGTCGGCCTCGGCGGCGAGCGCGCAGCGGCAGGCCTCCGCCCGGTCGTCCGCCTCGAAGATCGCCAGGATGCCGTCGCCGATCAGCTTCAGCACGTCGCCGCCCGCCGCATCGATGGCCGAGATCGCCGCCTCGGCATAGTCGTTAAGCAGCGGGATGATCTCGCCGGGCGGCGCCGTGTCGGAGATCGTCGTGTAGCCGCGCAGGTCGGAGAACCACAGCACGGCGGTGATCTTGTCGGCGACGCCGCGCGAGATGCGGCCGCTGAGCACCCTCTGCCCGGCGTCGCGACCGAGCTAGACTTCGACCAGCGTCTCGGCGATGCGGGCCAGCGAGGCGCTCTTCACCGCCAGCGCCAGCACCGGGACCAGTCGGCGCAGCGCCGCGATGTCGGGCTCGTCGAAGCCCTCGGGGCGGCGCGTCATCCAATGGGAGTAGATGCAGTTGAACTGCCCGATGGCGCCCTCGCTCGCGAAGGGCGTCACCACCGCGAGGTAGTCGACGTGGCCCTCGTCGCGATAGCCGGCGAGGCGGTCGAAGTCGCAGGGGTCGCCGCGGCCGAAGTGCCGCCGGAGATCGCCGCAGCCGGTCTCGATGATGTGGGCCCAGGCCGAACGCCGCCACGCGTCGGCGGCCTCCCCGACGTCGGTTCGGCCATATTCTCCCATCGTGGTCTCGGCAACGCCTTCGTTGCGCCAGTGGAAGGCACGGCCCTCGTGGACCGGGTGGAGCGTGTCGACCAGCAGGAGTCCGCGCGACAGGGCGAGGCCGGCCTCCCCGCTGCGCGCGCAGAAGCCGTGCATCAGTTCGGTCTCCGAGGCGCCGGCGAGGCCTCGCTCCACGAGCCAGGCGGTGATCGCTGCGATGTCCGGGTCCAGCATGTCCATCACCTCCGCGCCGATGCGCGTCGTGGTACGACGAGCACCGCCATCCACCGACGTCGCCGATCGAGCCATCGCCCGTGACTGTTATCATCTACAAGATCGCATCTCGCGCCCTCTGGGGCGACGCCGAAGCCGAAGGGTCGTTCCGCGGCGCCCCGGTCGACCGCGCCGACGGGTTCATCCACTTCTCCACCGCCGACCAGGCGCGCGAGACGGCCGCGAAGCATTTCGCGGGCGGCACCGACCTCCTGCTGATCGCCGTCGATGCCGGGTCGCTCGGGCCGGCGCTGCGCTGGGAGCCGTCGCGCGGCGGTGCCCTGTTCCCGCATCTCCATGGCCCGCTGCCGCTCGACGCCGTCCGCGCCGTCGACGACCTGCCGCTCGGGCCGGACGGGGCCCACCTCTTTCCCGCCGGGTTCGGCCAGCCAGGATGACGTGATCGGCAGCAGGTGACGGCTCGCGGTGGCCTTCAGGGGCGGCGCTCGTCCCCGACCCGCTCCGGATTGGACCAGCGCGACGCCGGCACGGCGCCGCCGGCCCCGTGGCGGTGGTCGTCCGGGTGGAGAGGCACGCGCGGACCCCTGGTGCTCAGCAGACGCAGAACCAGCCAGACCGGGAGCACCACGGCGGCGCCGGCCAGGACCGTGCGGCCGACGTCGTGGAGCGCGGCGAACCCCGAGCCGTAGAGGTGCGCGACCGCGCGCTCCACGCCGTCGACGAGGTCGAGCGCATCGATGCCGAGCCAGGACATCAGGGCGCCCACGATGAGCGACACGGTGCCGAGTCGGAGGAGGACGGTCAGCGGCGAGCCGCCGAGGACACGGGTTGCGACGCTGTCGGGCATGGGACGGCTCCGGGCCGGGACGTTCCCCGGTTCTGACGGGAGATGAGCGAGGCGCCGTGGCGGCGCAAGGCCGAGGCCGCCGCTGCGCCGTGGCGGCCTTCACCGAATCTCCACGCTTGCCGCCGAAGACTGGCGCAATTATGGGTTCCGGCCTCGATCACGGCGTCGTGGCAGAGTCCGAGGCGCCCGCGAAAGACCCGGACGTCGACGCCATGATGGCGGTGGGTGCCCGTCCAGGCCGAGGCCGGGTGGGCGCGGTTTGATCGAGGAGAGTCCCATGGGCCGCAGGTATTTCGGGACGGACGGCATCCGCGGGCGCGCCAACGGGGTCATCACCCCCGACCTCGCCATGAAGGTGGGCCAGGCGACGGGCCTGCTGTTCCAGCGCGGCAGCCACCGCCATCGCGTGGTGATCGGCAAGGACACGCGCCTGTCGGGCTACATGATCGAGAACGCCATGGTGGCGGGCTTCACCTCCGTCGGCATGGACGTGATGCTGCTCGGCCCGATGCCGACCCCAGCCATCGCCATGCTGACCCGGTCCATGCGGGCCGACATCGGCGTGATGATCTCGGCGTCCCACAACGCCTACGAGGACAACGGCATCAAGCTCTTCGGCCCGGACGGGTTCAAACTCAGCGACGAGGTCGAGGGCGAGATCGAGGACCTGCTCGACGAGGACCTCGGCCGCCGCCTGTCGAAGTCGCCGGCGCTGGGCCGCGCCATGCGGGTCGACAGCGCCCAGTCGCGCTACATCGAGTTCGCCAAGCGCACGCTGCCCCGCCAGCTTTCGCTCGAAGGCCTGCGCATCGTGCTCGATTGCGCCAACGGGGCCGCCTACAAGGTGGCGCCCGATGCCCTCTGGGAACTCGGCGCCGAGGTGTTCTCCATCGGGGTCGCGCCGGACGGCTTCAACATCAACCACAACGTCGGCTCGACCTCGCCCGAGGCCCTGGTCGCCAAAGTGCGCGAGATGCGCGCCGACGTCGGCATCGCGCTCGACGGCGACGCCGACCGCCTGCTCATGGTCGACGAGAGGGGGACCGTGGTCGACGGCGACCAGATCATGGCGGTGATCACCCAGAGCTGGATGGAGGACGGGCGCCTGGCCAAGCCGGGCCTCGTCACCACCGTCATGTCGAACCTCGGGCTCGAGCGCTACATCGAGGGGCTCGGCCTGTCGATGGTCCGCACCGCCGTCGGCGACCGCTACGTGCTGGAGCACATGCGCGAGCATGGCTACAACGTCGGCGGCGAGCAGTCGGGCCACGTCATCCTGTCGGATTTCTCCACCACGGGCGACGGCCTCGTGGCGGCGCTCCAGGTGATGGCGGTGGTGAAGCGCCGCGGCCGGCCCGTCAGCGAGGTCTGCCACCGCTTCGAGCCGCTGCCGCAGGTGCTCAAGAACGTCCGCTTCGTCGATCGCCGCACGCTGGCGCAGGACGGGGTGATCCGCGCCATCGACGGCGGCCGCGAGCGGCTCGGCGGCTCCGGCCGGCTCCTGATCCGCCCCTCCGGCACCGAACCCGTGATCCGCGTCATGGGGGAGGGCGACGACCGCGTGCTGGTCGAGACCGTGGTCGACGAGGTCTGCGCGGCGCTCTCGGCCCACGCGACCGCGATGGCGGCGGAGTAGGGCGCCGCCCTTCAGTTCACCAGCGCCCCGCCGCCGCAGCGCACCGCCCGCACCCAGGTGTCGGCGTCGCCGATCGTCACGCCGAGCATCGCCAGGGTGCCGGACAGCTCCCGGTCGATCGGCTGGAGGTCGGCCTGGAGCAGTGCGGAGATCGACGGGCCTGCGCCGAGCGGCAGCGGCACCGAGGCGCCCAGCAGGTTCGCGTTGAGCTGCAGCGAGCCGATGAGCTGCGACAGCAGCGACGCCGTGTCATCCGTCGTGCCGGTGCTCTTCATCGTGCCGGCCGCGATCTCGGCCGAGGTGAACGGCACCGCGGTCTGGCCGGTGTTGGAGACCGTGGCGTGGGCTCGGCCCGACACCGACACGACGCCGAGGTTGGTGAGGACGGCGGCGCTCGGGTTCAGCGGAGTCGTCAGGTCGGCCAGCGCGGCATCCGACACCGTGCCGATCCAGCCGTCGACCAAACCGGGCGTCACGCCGAGCGTCACGGCCGGGTCGACGGGGGCGCCCGCCGAGCAGCCGATCGCCGTGATGGAGGCCGTCGCCGGTCCCACATCCATGCTGAGCGGCAGGTTGAGACCCGTGACGGTCCCGAGCCCGGCCAGGTTCAGCGTCAGCATCACGCGAGTCTCCGCCGTGTGCAGGGTCGTGCCGAGGGGGCCGATGGCGGCGTAGGTCGATCCCGCGCCCGGCTGCGCCACGGCCAACCTGACGGTCGCGCCGAGGATCGGGGACGTCGTCGCCCCGAGGGCGTTCGACACCACGACGGTCCCGGCCCCGAGCCGGGCCGCCGCCGACACCAGCGCCAGCACGGGCAGCGCCGCCGCCACGGGTGCGGCCGAGCCGAGGGGCAGCGCGCCATAGGCGCCGAAGCCGACGAGGCTGCCGAAGGTGAGCTTCGGACCCGAGGGACCGGCCGCCATCGCCATCGCGCGGAGCGCCGCGACCGCGGGGGCCGAGGCGCCGCCCGCCGAGGCCGCATCGGCGGCGGCGTTCAGCACGTCGGCGAGCCGCACCGACGTGGCGGCCACCGACGCATAGGTGCCGGTGGTGCCGATGCGCTGCGCGAGCGCGTTGGCGAGGCCGAACAGGTCGACCCCGGCCGCCGAAAGGGCGGCATAGTCGGTCGACGACAGGTTCAGCGTGGCGTTCATCAGCCCGCCCAGGATGCCGTTGGCGAGGCCGCTGTCGGTGCCCGCCACCGCAGACCTCAGCGCGAAGGCCGCCGTGTTGGTGTTGACCGCCACCGAGCGCGTCCCGATCGCGGTGACGCCGGCCGACACGAAACGGCCGAAGAAGGCCGTGGCGGAACTCCGCAGCGTGACGCGCGCCGCATTGGCGGTGGCGGCGCTCCCGACGGTGAAGCGCTGGCCCGCCGCGACCGCGGGGTTCGCCGCGTAGGTCCCGACGTCGACGGAGGCGAGATTGGCGGCCGGCACCCCGTTGGCGAGGAGGTTCGCGGCCGCCGCCGCGGACGCGTGGGCGATATTGGCCGCCGCCGCGGCGGCCGCGAGGTCGGTCACGGTCTGCTGCTGGCGCTTCAGAAGGTAGAAGCGGCTCACGTCGATGACGAGGGCCGCCATGCCGAACATCAGGCTGCCGACTAGGACGGTCGTGACCGCGACCGAGCCGGAGCGGTCGTGCCAGAGGGAGCGGGTCCGGTGCGGAGGCGGGCCCACGGCTCAGAACCCTCCACGCTGCACGACGGCCTGGCGGGTGACCACGGGGCTGGGGAGCGGCAGCGACGTCAGCAGGTGATAGGCGAAGAGCTTCGACATGTCGTACTTCACCGACACCCGGAAGCTCGTCGGCGAAGGGTCGTCGAAGGTGAGCGTCATCTTGGTCGGGTCGATGAACGCGTAGGAGGCGACGTTGGAC
Source organism: Lichenihabitans sp. (assembly GCA_965214345.1). Classification (GTDB taxonomy): domain Bacteria; phylum Pseudomonadota; class Alphaproteobacteria; order Rhizobiales; family Beijerinckiaceae; genus Lichenihabitans. Next base: position 1,419,909 of record CBDCBJ010000007.1, read on the forward strand.
ATCACCGAGCCCTGGGCCAGTTGGGCCCGCTCGGCGTCGGTCAGGCCCGCCACAGAGGCCCGCGCCGCTTCAGCCACGATCTGCTGGAGGCCGTTGTCGAGGCTGATCACGGCCCCGAAGGCGACGATCCCGAACACCAGCGTCAGGAAGATCGGCGCCACCAAGGCGAACTCGACCGCGCTCGTCCCGCGGCGATCCCGTATCAGACATGAGAGACAGGTCGCCATCGAGAGATTCCTGCGAGACCCTCAATGTAACGTCTCCCTCTTAACAGCCCTTTATTGCAAAGCCATCGCTTTAGACTTGAATGAAGATGAGCGTCGGCGTGCCGCTCCCGCCGGACGCCTGATGCCCAAGATGTTGGTCGTGAACGTGAAATCGTCGATCCCCGACCCGATCTCGCCGAATCCGACGAAGGCCGGTCTCCGCTCATCTGTCACTCTCTTCAAGACGGCAGGTCAGGATCTATTCGAAGCTGTCCCGCAGGGGTAGCGTCTCAACTGGCTCGGCGGAGGCCTTGACGGGCCCGAGGTCGGTCGAAGCGTCCCCCGGCACACCGGCCGGCCGGTCCTTCGGCCACATGTGGCTCAGCGTCCGTTCCGTCTCCGACGACCAGCCGGGCGGCGCGTCCCGGGTCGGCGTCGAGGGTCCGCCCGGCACCATCTGCACGACGTGGAAGTCCTCCGCCTTGAGCGCCGCGAGGAACCGCGGCAGCATGTCGGCGGTCTGTTTCTTGGTGTCGTGCAGCAGGACGATGCCGCGGCCGGCGGCGCGGAGCCGGCCCATCAACCGGTCGAACTCGGCATCGGGCGTCATCGGGATCCAGTCCGACGCCCAGAGATCGGTCCCGAAGACCGCGATGCCGCGTCGGCGCAGGTCGGCCAGCAGGGGTTGCGTGTCGCCGAAGCCGGGGAAGCGGAAGAAGGGCACGTGCGGCTGGCCGGTCCAGCGGGCGTCGTAGCCGGCCTTGTCGTCCGCCTGCATGCCGTGGTCGATGTCGGCCAGGGCCGCGGCCTCGTCGAGGTGGCGCAGCGTCAGCGCCGGATGGTCCCAGGTGTGATGGCCGACGGTCTGCCCCGCGGCGATCTCCCGCTTCACCAGTTCGGGGTGGGCCTGTGCGTTGCGGCCGATGAGGAAGAAGGTGGCCTTGACGCATTGGGCGTCGAGCGCCGCCAGCACGGACGGCGTCGTCACCGGCCAGGGGCCGTCGTCGAAGGTCAGCACGACCTCGTGGTCCTTCAGGTCCAGCGTCTGGGGATAGGTCTTCAACCCGACCTCCGGGGCTCCGCCGACCGCGATGGTGCGGGAGATGCCGAGCGCGTCCGGATGGGGACAGCTCGGAGCCGCCGGCGCGGGGGCGGCCGACGCCGCGGTGACGCCGGCGAGGAGGGCCAGAGCGACGAGGCGCGTTCGGGAAGGGGAAACCATGCCGGCGGTTTGCTGGCGTGCCGTGGCAATCCTATGACGCGGGGGCGCGAACCTTGCCGGCCCGTTAACGAGCCGTTACGGGATCGCTTCTAATCCTCGGGACGTCGCCCATGCGAGTTGCGGTCCTGTCCATGTCGTTCAAGCGCGTTCTCGGCATCCTGGCGGCGGCCCTGTCCCTCGCGGGCTGCGCGGCGGCCCCGTTGCCCCCCACGACGAGCTTCGGCGGCCCCCTGCCGGACGCCTTCGCGGTCCACGGCATCGACGTCTCCAAGTACCAGGGCAACATCGATTGGGCGGCGGTCCACGACTCGGGCGTGCAGTTCGCCTGGATCAAGGCCACCGAGGGCGGCGCCGACATCGATTCTAAGTTCCGCGAAAACTGGGAGAACGCCCAGGCGGCCGGCGTGGCGCGCGGCGCCTATCACTTCGTCTACTGGTGCCGCTCGCCGATGGAGCAGATGCGCTGGTTCGAGCAGAACGTGCCGAACGAGCCCGGCATGCTGCCGCCCGTGCTCGACGTCGAACTCACCCCGACTTCGCCGACCTGCAAGCGCACGCTCTACCGGGAGCAGACGTTGCGCGAGATGCGCACGATGCTGGACGAGATGGAGCGGTTCTACGGGCGCAAGCCCGTGATCTACGCCACGGTCGACTTCTACGCCGGCATCCTGGCGGGCGGCGGCCTGAACGATTTCCCGATCTGGGTCCGCTCCACCAAATATCACCCCAGCGTGCGATACCCTGGCCGGAAGTGGCACTTTTGGCAGTACCAGTCGGACGCCCATGTGGCGGGGATCCGCGGCAAGGTCGACCGCAACGCCTTCTTCGGCTCACCCGATCAGTTCGCCGACTTCCTGCAGGGCGTCGACCTGCCCCTATAGGCCCTTCGGATTGCCCGGCAGGATGTCGAAGGGATAGCGATTGCCGGTGTCGTCGGTGAGGGCTCCCCTCGTCCCCATGACGGTCAGCGTGCGGCATTCCTCCTCCTCGTCGTCGACCGCGGTGCAGAGCCTGCCGTCGCGCCAGGTCCAGCGCCCGCCGGCCGCCCCGTCGGCGTCGACGATGCGCAGCCTGCCATCGGGCGCGAAGAACTCCGAATAGGGCCCATCCGGCGTGGTGCCGGCGACCGTGTTGCCGACGACCCGGTTCCAGGCGGCGTCGCCGGACACGGGCGTGAGGGCGTCGTCGGCGCGCGCCGTCCCGATCAGGGCGATGAGCACGGCTGCGGCGAGGACGGCTGCGGTGTGGCGCGGCGGCGTGGTGCCCGACGTCGTCTTCGAATATGCTGTCGGCATGCCGACCGTCCTCCGCTTCGATGGGCTTCGCGTGGTCATCTATCCCAACGATCATCGTCCGGCCCATGTCCACGTCCAAGGCGGCGAGTGCGAAGCGGTCTTCGTCCTGAACTGTCCCGACGGGCCGCCCTCGCTTCGCGAGAGCTATGGCTTCTCGCGCCGGATCCTCATCGGACTGGCATCGGAACTCGCGAGCCGGGTCGGATCGCTCTGTGTCGACTGGGAGAGCCTGCATGGCCGTCACTGACGAGGATGTCGACATGGCGGAAACCCGCATGGCCGATCTTCGGCAGGCCGGCCGCGCGATCTCGGTCCGCTACGACGGTCGGACTGGGCGGATCGTCGTCCTCCTCCACACCGGCGTGCGATTGCTTGTGCCGGCCCGGCTTCTCGAAGGCGTCTCAGGAGCGTCGCCGAACCAGATCGCCGACGTCGAGATCAGCCCGACGGGCCTCGGCCTTCACTGGCCGAGTCTCGATGCGGACGTCTACGTGCCGGCTCTCCTCACTGGGATCTTCGGGTCGGACGCCTGGATGGCCAAGCTCGACGCGGGCGGCCGATCGGACGATCGAGATCGCGTTCTGACGGCTAGGGGCTGACTGCGAGTCGCCCTGGCGTTCTCGCCAGGACGGCGCCCGGTGCCGTCGATCGGGCGTGACGTGTTGTTTTGCCCCGTCGTCCGCTGGGGACACCCTTGTTCTTCATTCTGTCCAAACTCCTCTGGATCGCCGCCGCGCCCACGAACCTCCTCCTCGGCCTCGCCCTCGCGGGGGCCCTGGCGGGGCACCGCGGGTGGCGGATGGCTCGGAGCGCGCTGATCATCCTCGCGCTCTGCGGCGTGCTGCCCGTCGGACGGCTGATGCTGCGACCGCTGGAGGACCGCTTCCCGTCGCCGGTGCTCGACGGGCTCACCCCGGCCGGCATCATCGTGCTCGGAGGCGCCATCGAAGACGAGATCGGGGCCGGGCGCGGGCAGGTGACGCTGTCCGAGGCCGGCACGCGAATCACGGCCGGCGCCGCGCTGGCGCGCCGCTTCCCGGACGCCGAACTCGTCTTCACCGGCGGATCGAACGCGCTCGCCGCCCCGTTCGGCAGCGAGGCCGGCGACGCCCGCGCCGTCTGGATCGACCTCGGCGTCGACCCCGCCCGCATCGTGCTCGAACGGTCCTCGCGCAACACGGAGGAGAACGCGCGGTTCACGCGCGACCTCCTCGGGCCGGCGGCGGGCCGGCGCTGGATCCTGGTCACCTCCGCCTTCCACATGCCGCGCGCGGTCGGGCTGTTCCGCGCCGCCGGCCTCGATGTCGTGCCCGACCCGGTCGACTACCGCAGCACGGGGACCTGGCGCGACCTCCTGCCCACGGCCGAGGTCAGTTCCGGCCTGAAGCGGCTCGACATGGCGACGCGCGAGTGGATCGGCCTCGTCGCCTACCGGCTCTCGGGCAAGACCTCCGACATCGTCCCGGGCCCCTGAGCCTCCGGCTGCTGATCCTGGAGCGGCAGTTCGAGCGACACGGCCCGGAGCGCGTCGGAGGAGAACTGCCGGATGAGGATCGCCACCACGACGACCAGGGTGGTGACGATCAGCACGATCGGCCCGATGAACCAGCCGAGATAGGCGAGGGCGAAGAAGAAGGCGCGCTGGCCGCGGTTGAAGTGTCGGCCCGCCACGATGTTCATCTCGGCGGCGCGCAGCGCCGTCAGCCGCCGCTGGTCCGGTCTGCCGGACTTGGCCGCCGGCATCGCCCCGATGAGGATGGAGGCGTAGTTGAAGAGGCGATAGGACCAGGCGAACTTGAAGAACGCGTAGCCGAAGATCATCACGAGCCCGATGACCTTGACGTCCCACACGCCGCGGCTCCCCACCGTGCCGAGCGGGAAATCCGACAGGACGCGCAACGCGTCGTCGGCACCGCGCAGCAGCGCCAGAGAGCCGCCGAGCGCCAGGAGCGACGTCGAGGCGAAGAAGGACGTGCCGCTCTGCAGCGTGGCCATGATGGAAGCGTCGAAGATGCGGGCCTCGCGCGCCTGCATCTCGAGCATCCAGCGCAGGCGATACTCGTTCATGCGGTTGTTCAGCGCGTGCCGGCCGAAGGGCGATCGCTCGACGAGGACGTGGTAGGAAATCCAGCCGAGCAGGAAGACCGCGACAGCCGCGAAGTCGAGGGGGGACAGCAGCATGGCGCCTCTTCCGGGCCGAGGGTGCCCCGCCTTATAGGGGCGGTGTGCGGAGGGCGCCACCGGCGGCGAGCCTCACACAGGCTCGGGCGCGATCGGATCCATCAGCTTTCTTCGCTTGTGGGCTGGCGCCCGGCGCCGCCACATGGCGGCCCCGACCCCGGAGAACCGTGCCGTGCCGTTGCACCTCTACATCGCCAACAAGGCCTACTCGTCCTGGTCGCTGCGCCCGTGGCTGTTGCTCACGGCATTCGACATCGCGTTCGACGAGACGGTGATCCGGCTCTACCGGCCCGAGACGAGAGCCGCGGTCGGCGCCGTCAGCCCCAACGGCAGGATGCCGGCGCTGCACGACGGCGACATCGTAGTCTGCGAGTCGCTGGCCATCATGGAATACGTCGCCGAAGCCTTCCCCGATCGGCCGATCTGGCCGCGCGACCGGGCCGCGCGGGCGCTGGCGCGGGCCATCGCCTCCGAGATGCACGCCGGCTTCGTCAGGCTTCGCCAGACCTGCCCGACGAACTTCCGCCGGCCGCCGAGGGCGATCCCGATCCCGCCGGACGTCCGCGCCGACGTCGACCGCATCGAGGCGATCTGGGCCGATGCGCGGGGCCGCTTCGGCCAGGGGGGTCCGTTCCTCTTCGGCGCCTTCTCGGCCGCCGACGCGATGTATGCCCCCGTGGTCAACCGCTTCGACACCTACGCGATCCCGGTCCGTCCCGAGACGCGGGCCTACATGGAGGCCGTCATGGCGCTCCCGTCCTGGCGGAGGTGGGTGGCCGAAGGCGAGGCGGAGCCCTGGCACAACGCCGACTACGACGCGGTCTGACGGCGACCGGGTTCGGCCGAGCGCGACGGCGAAAACTCTTCCCACCGATCTTGGCCGCCGCTACGGTCGCCCAAAATCGAGGGAGATGACGGCCATGAATGCGGACGACCCGCGCATCCTAACCGCGGCGGCGCGCCGCCCGTGGTACAAGCTGCTCTACGTGCAGGTGCTCGTCGCCATCGTGCTCGGCGTGATCCTTGGTGCGCGGGCGCCGGACATCGGCGCCGCCATGAAGCCGCTCGGCGACGCCTTCGTGAGCCTCATCCGCATGATGATCGCCCCGATCATCTTCTGCACCGTGGTGCACGGCATCGCCACGATGGGCGATCTCAAGCGCGTCGGCCGGGTCGGCATCAAGGCGCTGGTCTATTTCGAGGTCGTCTCGACGGTGGCCCTCGCGTTCGGCCTGATCATGGCCGAAATCGTCAAGCCCGGCGCGGGCTTCAACATCGACCCCGCCAAGCTCGACCCCAAGGCCGTCGCCAATTTCATCTCGGCCGCCAAGACCGACAGCGTGATGGCCCATGTGCTGGCCATCATTCCCAACAGCTTCTTCGACGCTTTCGCCAAGGGCGACCTCCTGCAGGTCCTGCTGCTCGCGATCCTCAGCGGCGTCGCGGTCTCCCAACTCGGCGCGGTCGGCGAGCGCATCGCGGACGGCATCGAGGCCGCCGGCAAGATGTTCTTCCGCATCATCGGCATCATCGTCTACGTGGCGCCCATCGGCGCCTTCGGCGCCATGGCGTTCACCATCGGCGCCTTCGGGCTGAAGAGCCTCGTCAACCTCGGCGAACTCGTCGTGTTGTTCTACGTGACGAGCCTGCTGTTCGTCTTCGTCGTGCTCGGCATCATCGCGCGGCTGTCGGGCTTCTCGATCCTGCGCTTCGTCGTCTACATCAAGGACGAATTGCTCATCGTGCTCGGCACGTCCTCGTCCGAGACGGTGCTGCCCAACATGATCCGCAAGATGCAGGCGCTGGGCGCATCGAAGCCCGTCGTCGGCCTGGTGATCCCGACCGGCTACAGCTTCAACCTCGACGGCACCAACATCTACATGACGCTGGCGGTGCTGTTCCTGGCCCAGGCCACCAACACCGACCTGTCGCTGGCGCAGGAGCTGAAGATCCTGCTCATCGCGGCCCTGACGTCGAAGGGCGCCTCGGGCGTCACCGGCGCGGGCTTCATCACGCTGGCGGCGACGCTCGAAGTCGTGCCCGAGATCCCGGTGGCCTCGATCGCCATCATCCTCGGCATCGACAAGTTCATGAGCGAATGCCGCGCCCTGACGAACCTCGTCGGCAACGGCGTCGCCACGATCGTCATCAGCCGATGGGAAGGCGAGCTCGACAGGGTCAAGCTCAACGCCGCCATGAGCCACCCCGTCGCGGTCGGCGACGTCATCGAGGGCCAGATCGCCTGAGAGTCTGTGGATGAATGCCCATTTGGCTCGAAGCCGGAGGAAAATCCTGAACGATCTCAAAGGGCATTCAGGCGCAAGTTCGAAGCCGTCACAGACTCTGAGCGTCCCGGGCGGCCATCGTCTTGTGGCGGTCGCCCGGCGCCTGTAGGAGCGAGGACCCGCTCTCCGTCTCGGTGTGCCCGTGTCGACCTTCACCCATGCCGAGCTCGGCACCGTCGTCGAGATCCTGCGCGCCGCGGCCCGCACCGAGATCATGCCCCGCTTCCGTGGCCTCGTGCCCAAGCGCACGCGGGAGAAGTCGTCCCGCCAGGACCTCGTGACGGACGCCGACGAGGCGGCCGAGGCCGCCATCACGGGCGCGCTGCGCCACGCTTTCCCGGGATGTACGGTCGTAGGCGAGGAGGCCGCCGAGCGCGATCCCGCGCTGCTCGAGGCGCTGAGCGAACCCGACCTCGCCTTCGTCATCGACCCGATCGACGGCACGAAGAACTTCGCCTCCGACCTGCCGCTCTTCGGCGTGATGGCGGCCGTGCTGCGCCGCGGCGAGATCGTCGCCGGCGCCATCCTCGACCCCGTCGAGGACGATTGGGCGCTGGCGCTCAGGGGCGAGGGCGCCTGGCTCGAGCGGGCCGACGGGCGCCGCCACGACCTGCGCGTCGGCACCGCGCCGGCGCTCGACGAGATGGCGGGCCTCGTCTCGTGGAGCGCCCTACCCGATGAGGAGAGGTCGCGCGTGCCGGGCCGGCTCAACCGCGTCGCCAACGCCAGCGATTACCGCTGCGCGGCCCACCAGTATCGGCTGCTCTGCGGCGGCTTCTACGACTTCGCGCTCTACGCGAAGCTGATGCCCTGGGATCACGCGGCAGGCTGGCTGCTCCACACCGAGGCCGGCGGCTACTCGGCCTGCCTCGACGGGACGCTCTACCGGCCGACGCGCCACGAGGGCGGCATGCTCTGCGCGCCGGATCGCGCCAGCTGGGCGATGCTGAGGGACGCGCTGCTGGGGGATTGAGCGACCGAGGCCGCCGCCGCGTCTCGCATCGAGGCGGCAGCCTCGCCGGGCCGTCGTGTCAGCCTTCGGCCTTCCGACCCAGGCCGATCTTGCGGGCCAGTTCCGACCGTTGGCTGGCGTAGGCGGGCGCCACCATCGGATAGTCGCGGGGGAGGCCCCACTTGCTGCGATATTGCTCGGGCGACAGGCCGTAGGCCGACTGCAGGTGCCGTTTCAACGACTTGAACTTGCGGCCGTCCTCCAGGCAGACGATGTAGTCGTCGGTCACCGATTTCTTGACCGCCACGGCCGGCTGCTGCTGCGCTTCTGCCACCGGCGCGGATGCCGGCTCCGCTTCGACGTGGTCCAGTGACGAATGTATCGTCTTGATCAGGATCGGCAAGTCGCCCTGCGGAACCGCATTGTGGGCCACATAGGCCGAGACGATATCAGTCGCGAGCTCCATCAATCGAAACGCTTTAGCATCTTCAACCATCGACACGTCGTCTTTCCCCTTCGGTTCTCGGCCCAGCGTGGGTTCGGCCAGTCGGCATGACTGGCGATCACTGCACCACATCCGTGATGAATGCGACGGTAATGGCTCGGTCGGGCCTCCGCAAGGCGAGGTCCGCCTCCCGATGCGGCGGGGTCTGCCGCGCCGCGTCGTCGCGTGCTACCCCGCGGAGATCGGGCGCCACCGCCCCGGAGCTCTCCGATGCCGGCCGACCGCGACAAGCTGAAGACCCGCATCGCAGCCCTGATGGCCAAGACGGTCGCCAACGGCTGCACGGAGGACGAGGCGCTGTCGGCCGCCGCCAAGGTGGCGGAGCTGCTCGACCGGCACGCGCTGTCGATGAGCGACGTCGAGATCCGGGCGTCGCCCTGCGAGACGCTGGCCTTCGTCAGCCGCCACAGGAAGCGGATCCCGCTCGACGCGTGTATCGGGGCCATCGCAAGCTTCTGCGACTGCCGGGTGTGGCGCGAGAAGGCCGCCGCGGGCGGCGTCGCCCACGTGTTCTTCGGCCTGCCGGAGGACGTCGCGGCGGCCCGCGACCTCGCCGAGACGGTGGATGGCGCCGTGCGGGCCGAACTCGGCCGCTACAAGACGAGCCCCGACTACGCCCACTTCGACACGCGGGACCGTCATAGGGTCAACGCTTCCTTCGTGCTCGGCATGGTGGGCGGGATCGCCGACCGGCTCGACGCCCTGAAGGCCGCGCGCGACGCCCGCCACCGCGGCACGGGACGCGACCTCGCCGTGGTGAAGACGTCGGCGGTCGACGAAGCCTTCGACGCGCTCGGGCTGGTGATGGTCGAGGGGCAGGGCGGCCCGCGGCGCTTCATCGCCGAGGGGGCCTACGAGGCGGGGGAGACCGCAGGGGCGGGGATGAAGATCGGGCAGCCGTGAACGCGGGACGGCCGAGGCGCAGGACGAGATGACTTGGGAGGATCACTGACGGATCAGAGGCGGCAGATCCCGTGCGCCGTGGACGATGCGCAACACCCGACGTGTTTCCACGTCATAGACGATCACCCAGGGTCTTTCGTTGACCAATCGGATCGCACCGTCGTGGCTGATGTCGGGTCGCCTGCGGCCGCCATCGCTACCTTCGGCGATGTCGAAGCAGCGCGCGATGAGGCGAGCTTCCGTCCTCATCGTCGTCACGCTCGTGAAGTGTCTGCGACTATACCTCAGGATACCGATCAGATCGTTCAAAGCCCGTCGAGACAGGTTGTTTGGCCAATCTCCAGGAGTCACCGTCACCCTCTCGCAACCGCCGGGTGACCGTTAGACCGTGGAATGCGTGTCGCGCGTGAGTTCCGTCTTCGCATCTTCCAAGTCCCACTCGGCATGCAGCCGATCGAGCGTCTTTTTCACCTCGTCGGACGAGACCGGTCCGTGCAGCCGTAGGTCCTCCCGAGCCTCGTCGAGCGACTGATCGAACCGCCTGAGTTTCTCATGGTCGTCAGCGCGATCCGGCGTCATCGCTCCCTCCTTGGCCATCGTCAGGATAGCCCTACTCCGCCGCTTCCGCCATCGCCACGGGACCCGGCACGTAGTTGAGGACCGGCCCGAGCCAGCGCTCGACCTCCTCGACCGGCATCCCCTTGCGGGCCGCATAGTCCTCGACCTGGTCGCGCTCGACCTTGGCGACCCCGAAGTAATGCGCCTGCGGATGCGCCAGGTAGAGCCCCGACACGGAGGAGCCCGGCCACATGGCGAAGCTCTCGGTCAGCTTGACCCCGACCCTGGCCTCGGCGTCGAGCAGGCGGAACAGCGTCGCCTTCTCGGTGTGGTCGGGCTGGGACGGGTAGCCGGGGGCCGGGCGGATGCCGCGGTAGGGCTCGCCGATCAGCTCGTCCGGGCCGAAGCTCTCGTCGGGCGCGTAGCCCCAGAGCTCGCGGCGCACACGCTGGTGCAGCGCCTCGGCGAAGGCCTCCGCGAAGCGGTCGGCCAGCGCCTTGACCATGATGGAGGAATAGTCGTCGCCCGCGCGGGCGAAGCGCTCGGAGATGATCTCCTCCTCCATGCCGGCCGTCACCACGAAGCCGCCGACGTAATCGTGAAGCCCCGTCTCGGCGGGCGCCACGACGTCCGAGAGTGCCAGGCTGGCACGCCCGCCCCCCTTCGAGAGCTGCTGGCGCAGCGTGTAGAACGTGGCGAGTTCCTCGCTCCGCGCCTCGTCGGTGAAGAGGCGGATGTCGTCGCCGACCGCGTCGGCGGGCCAGAAGCCCACCACGGCCTTGGGCTTGAACCAGCCCTCGGCGATCACCTTGGCCAGCATGGCCTGGGCGTCGTCGAACAGCGCCCGCGCCGCCGGCCCCTGCGTGGCGTGGTCGAGGATCGCCGGGTAGCGGCCCTTCAGCTCCCAGGTCTGGAAAAACGGCGTCCAGTCGATGTAGCGGGCGAGGTCGGCGAGGTCGTAGGCGTCGAAGACGCGCGTACCGAGGAAGCTCGGCTTCGGCGGCACGTAGTCGCTCCAGTCGACCGGGAGCCGGTTGGCGCGGGCCTTGGCGAGCGGCAGGCGCTGCTTGTCGGCCTCGCTCCTCGCATGGGCGTCGGCGACCTTGCGATACTCCGCCCGGGTGCGCTCGACGAACCCACCGCGTTTCTCGGGCGAGAGCAGGTTCGACACCACGCCGACCGCGCGGCTCGCATCCGTCACGTAGACGGCCTGGCCCGACGTGTAGCGCGGGTGCACCTTCACGGCCGTGTGGACGCGGCTCGTCGTGGCGCCGCCGATCAGCAGCGGCAGGGCGAAGCCCTGGCGCTCCATCTCGGCCGCCACGTGGACCATCTCGTCGAGCGAGGGCGTGATGAGGCCCGACAGGCCGATGATGTCGACCTTCCTCTCTTTCGCGACCTCCAGGATCTTGGCGGCCGGCACCATGACGCCGAGGTCGATCACCTCGTAATTGTTGCAGGCCAGCACGACGCCGACGATGTTCTTGCCAATATCGTGGACGTCGCCCTTCACGGTCGCCATCAAGATCCGGCCGGCGGCGGTGCGCTCCGCTCCACCGCCGCTCTCCAGCTTCTCGGCATCCATGAACGGCAGCAGGATGGCGACGGCCTGCTTCATCACGCGGGCCGACTTCACCACCTGGGGCAGGAACATCTTGCCGGCGCCGAAGAGGTCGCCGACGACGTTCATCCCGGCCATCAGCGGCCCCTCGATGACGTGCAGCGGCCGCGCCGAAGCGAGGCGGGCCTCTTCCACGTCGACGTCGATGTAGTCGGTGATGCCGTTGACGAGCGCGTGGCTCAGCCGCTCGGCCACAGGCTTCTCGCGCCAGGACAGGTCCTGCGCCTTGGCCTCCTGGCCCTTGGCGCCGCGGTAGCGCTCGGCCACCGTGAGCAGCCGCTCGGTGCCGTCGGGGCGGCGGTTGAGCACCACGTCCTCGCAGGCCTGGCGCAGCTCGGGGTCGATCGTCTCGTAGATGGCGAGCTGGCCCGCGTTGACGATCCCCATGTCCATGCCGGCCTGGATGGCGTGGTACAGGAACACCGCGTGCATGGCCTCGCGCACCGGCTCGTTGCCGCGGAACGAGAAGGACAGGTTCGACACGCCGCCCGAGATGTGGGCGTGGGGCAGATCCCTCCGGATCTGCCGGCAAGCCTCGATGAAGGCGACGCCGTAGCCGTCGTGCTCCTCGATGCCGGTCGCCACCGCGAACACGTTGGGGTCGAAGACGATGTCCTCGGGCGGGAAGCCGTCGGCCACCAGCAGCCGGTAGGCGCGGGTGCAGATCGCGACCTTACGGGCCAAGCTATCCGCTTGGCCGTCTTCGTCGAAGGCCATCACCACGACGGCGGCGCCGTAGGCCCGGACGAGGCGGGCGGCCTTGAGGAAGGCCTCCTCGCCCTCCTTCATCGAGATGGAATTGACCAGCGACTTGCCCTGGACGCGCTTCAGCCCGGCCTCGATGACGGAGAACTTCGAGGAATCGATCATCACCGGCACGCGGGCGATGTCGGGCTCGGCGGCGACAAGGTTGAGGAAGTCGATCATCGCCTTCTCGGAATCGATGAGCCCCTCGTCCATGTTGACGTCGATGATCTGGGCGCCGTTGGCGACCTGGTCGCGCGCCACGTCGAGGGCCGCCACGAGTTCGCCCTCCTTGATCAGCTTGCGGAAGCGGGCCGAGCCCGTGACGTTGGTGCGCTCGCCGACGTTGACGAAGGGGATGTCGGGCGAGAGCGTGAAGGGTTCGAGACCCGAAAGGCGCATCATCGGCGCGACCGTGGGAAGGGCACGGGGCGCCTTACCGCGCACGGCCTCGGCGATGGCGCGGATGTGCTCGGGCGTCGAGCCGCAGCAACCGCCCACCACGTTGACGAGGCCCTCGTCGGCGAAGCCGGCGATCTGCGCCGCCATCATCTCGGGGCTCTCGTCGTAGAGGCCGAATTCGTTCGGCAGGCCGGCGTTGGGATAGGCGCAGACGAAGGTGTCGGACGCCGCCGACAGCTCGGCGAGATGCGGCCGCATCGCCTCTGCGCCGAGCGCGCAATTCAGCCCGATGGTGAAGGGTCGGGCGTGGCTGAGCGCGTTCCAGAACGCCGTCGGGGTCTGGCCCGACAGCGTGCGGCCCGACAGGTCCGTGATGGTGCCGGAGATCATCACCGGCAGGTGGATGCCGGTCTCGGCGAAGACCTCGTGGGTAGCGAAATACGCCGCCTTGGCGTTCAGCGTGTCGAAGATCGTCTCGATCAGGATGATGTCGGCGCCCCCGTCGATGAGGCCGCGGACCTGCTCGGCATAGGCGACGCGCAGGTCGTCGAACGTGACGGCGCGGAAGCCGGGGTCGTTGACGTCGGGCGAGATCGATGCGGTGCGGTTGGTGGGGCCGAGCGCGCCGGCGACGAACCGGCGGCGCCCGTCCTCGCGCTCGGCGCGTTGAACCGCGCGCTTGGCGAGCCGAGCGCCGTCACGGTTCAGCTCGTAGACGGCGTCCTGCATGCCGTAGTCGGCCTGGGCGATCGTGGTGGACGAGAAGGTGTTGGTCTCGACGATGTCGGCGCCCGCCACCGCATAGGCGTAGTGGATCGCCTCGATGGCCTCGGGCTGGGTGAGGGTGAGGAGGTCGTTGTTGCCCTTGAGGTGACACTCGCAGGCCTGGAAGCGATGGCCGCGAAAGTGGCTCTCCTCGTAGTCGAGCCCCTGGATCTGCGTCCCCATCGCGCCGTCGAGCACCAGGATGCGCTCGCGCGCCGCCGCCGTCAGGGCGGCCAGGATCTCGGCGCCGTCCTGGCGCCCATCATGGACGCGGCCCGCGCCGTCGGCGAACAGGGCGTCGATGTCCTGGCTCATGCTGTGCTCCGGTGATCACATGCTGATATAAAGATATTCTTATATGATGCAAGAAGCGACGGCCCGCATCCGACCCGGCGGGCAGGCTTCACGCGGCGTTAACCATTCCGGCGGCGCAATGTGACGGTGGCACGACGGCTCTGGGACGCCAACGTGCGACATGCGACGAGGCTCCCGACGGAGAACGCTCATGGGATCGGCACGCGACGTCTCACCCGACTTCATCCGCCAGCTCGCCGGCTACGGCCTGACGACAGCTGAGATCCTCTACCATCTTCCGGATCATCCGAAGGTCCTGCAGAGCTACATCTGGCAGGCCTACGACCTCGCCCCGGCGTTTCCGGCGCTCACCAAGTTCCTCACCTTCTGGCGCGAGACGCTCGACGGGGCGCTGCATTCGGTCCGCGTCGGGCATTCCGGCCTGATCAAGCCGGCCGAGATCGCGCTGGTGGGGCCGGAGTTCCGGCTGCAGTAGCGGGCGCAGGGCTCGAACAGACGAGCATGGATGTTTCGATGTCGTCGTGACAGGTTTTCGACGAGCTGAGGCGGGTCATGCCCTCACGCTGGAGGCCATCATGTCCCATGATCCCGAAGGGTTGCGCTCGCCGAGCACCTCGACGCCATCGATCGACGCGTCCGCGAGAGTGGTCCCACCCCAGATTCTGCGGCCCGCATGATGGACATCATGGCTGCCAATGAGGCCGCTTGCGCGGCGTTGCGGCGGGCCGAAGCGGAAGCCGAACTCGACGCCATCGTGCCGGCCCCCTCGGTCGGCGCGCGGTGACGCGCTACGATCATCTCGAAGGGGAAGCCGTTCGCGACTTCAAACACATCCTGGAAGCGAGCCTGTCGTTCGGGGCCGATGTCGCCGAACGCACATACCATCGGTCTTGGCCCACTTCGACCGGATCGCCGAAGGCAGGATGCTCGGACACCGGTGACCCGATCTTCCGGCAGCGTCGCCGATGACCTTCGTCCGGGTGCGCCCGACCCAGTACCTCATCGCCTACAACCTGGAAACCCGCCGTATGCTGCGCATCCTGGATGGTCGCCTTGATCTGCCCCGCTTCCTGACCTGACCTTCGGCACTCCGCCGCGGCGCTCAAACCCCCAACAGGTCGATCAGCGGCGGGATCAGCGGCGCGTCGGCGGGCGGCATCGGATAGTCGCGCAGCTTCCCCGCCCGCACCCATTTGAGCACCTGCCCCTCGCGCGGCGAGGCCGTCCCCTCCCAGCGCCGGCACACCCAGAGCGGCATCAGCAGGTGGAAGTCGGGATAGGCGTGGCTCGCGAAGGTGAGGGGCGCGAGGCAGGCTTCCTTCACCGCGATGCCCAGCTCCTCGTCGAGTTCGCGGATCAGCGCCGCCTCCGGCCGCTCGTCGGCGTCGAGCTTGCCGCCCGGGAATTCCCACAGCCCCGCCAGGGCCTTGCCCGCCGGCCTCTGGGCGATCAGCACGCGGTCGTCGGCGTCGACCAGCGCTACCGCAACCACGGTCAGGATCGTCATCGTCACGGGCGGACTCGCTGTTGGTTCGAGCGGCACGCGCCGGCGCGCCGTCCGCGGGTCGAGGCTTCCGGCCCGCCTTATGCCGTGTTACGGGACCCGGTCAAAGGCCCGTGCCGATCCCCGATGCGCGGCCGAAGAAAGTTGTGGTCTCCATGGGCGACAAGCGCTCGAGCTTCGATCACGGCGATCTGCTGGCCTGCGGCCGTGGCGAACTCTTCGGGCCCGGCAACGCGCAGCTTCCCCTGCCGCCCATGCTGATGTTCGACCGCATCGTCGAGATCGCCGAGGAGGGCGGCGCCAACGGCAAGGGCGTGATCCGCGCCGAATTCGACGTGAAGCCGGATCTCTGGTTCTTCTCCTGCCACTTCCAGGGCGATCCGGTCATGCCGGGATGCCTAGGGCTCGATGCCCTGTGGCAACTCGTCGGCTTCTATCTCGGCTGGCTCGGCCTGCCGGGCCGCGGCCGCGCGCTCGGCGTCGGCGAGGTCAAGTTCACCGATCAGGTGCTCCCGACCGTGAAGCGCGTGATCTACGGAATCGACATCAAGCGCGTGTTCAAGGGGCGGCTCGTGCTCGGCATCGCCGATGGATGGCTCGAGGCCGACGGCCGTCGGATCTACGATGCCAAGGACCTCCGCGTCGGCCTGTTCAAGCCCGAACCCGCCTGACACTAGCCCCCTTGGCGGGTATCCGCGGTCCGCGGCCGGGGCCGGCTTTCGACGGGAGAACCTCTGGTGAGCCCCACGTCGACACTCCACCTCAACGTGCGGCCGACTGGCTCTGGGAGTTGATCCGATATGCGTCGCGTCGTCGTCACCGGGATGGGCATCGTCTCATCCATCGGCAGCACCGCCGATGAGGTCCTTGACTCCCTGAGGAACGCCCGCTCCGGAATCGTGCGGGCGGAGCGTTATGCCGAACTCGGCTTCCGCTCCCAGGTGCACGGCGCACCCACCCTCGATCCCGAGACGGTGCTCGACCGTCGCGCCATGCGGTTCCACGGCGGCGGCAGTGCCTGGGCGCAGGTCGCCATGGAACAGGCCATCGCGCAGTCCGGCCTGCAGCCCGAGGAGGTGTCGGATCCGCGGACCGGCATCATCGTGGGGTCCGGCGGCCCGTCCACCCGCACGGTCGTGGACTCCGCCGACATCGCCCGCACCAAGGGACCGAGGAAGGTCGGCCCCTTCGCGGTGCCCAAGGCCATGTCGTCGACCGGCTCGGCGACGCTCGCCACCTGGTTCAAGATCAAGGGCATCAACTATTCGATCGCCTCGGCCTGCGCGACCTCGAACCACTGCATCGGCAACGCCTACGAGGCCATCCGATACGGCAAGCAGGACGTGATGTTCGCCGGCGGCTGCGAGGAGCTCGACTGGACGCTGTCGGTGCTCTTCGACGCCATGGGCGCCATGTCGTCGGACTTCAACGACCGGCCGGCGGTCGCGTCCCGCGCCTTCGATCGGGACCGCGACGGCTTCGTCATCTCGGCCGGCGCCGGGATCCTGGCTCTGGAGGACCGCGACCGCGCGCTCGCCCGCGGCGCCCGTGTCCTCGGCGAGATCGTCGGCTACGGCCTCGCCTCGGACGGCCACGACATGGTGGCGCCCTCGGGAGAGGGCGCGCGCCGCTGCATGCGGATGGCGCTCGAGGGCGTGAAGGCCCCGGTCGACTACATCAACCCGCACGCCACCTCGACGCCGAAGGGCGACGAGGCCGAGATCGACGCGCTGCGCGACGTCTTCGGCGGGGGCGACGCCTGCCCGCCCATCGCCGCCACGAAGAGCCTCAGCGGCCACGCCCAGGGCGCCACCGGCGCCATCGAGGCGGTGTTCTCGCTGCTGATGATGAACAACGACTTCATCTGCGAGAGCGCCAACATCGAGACCCTCGACCCGGCCTTCGCCGACATGCCCATCCTGCGGGAGCGGCGCGACGGCGTGAAGCTCGGCACGGTGCTGTCCAACGGCTTCGGCTTCGGCGGCACGAACGCGTCCCTCGTCTTCCAGCATCCGGACCTCTGATCATGGCGCAGGGCACGACGACCGGCACGGCCGCCTCCTCGACCGGCGGCCTGATGCGCGGCAAGCGGGGGCTGATCATGGGGGTCGCCAACGACCACTCGATCGCCTGGGGCATCGCCAAGGCGCTGGCCGCCGAGGGGGCCGAACTCGGCTTCACCTACCAGGGCGAGGCGCTCGGCCGCCGCGTGAAACCGCTGGCGCAGAGCCTCGGCTCCGACCTCGTCGTGGCCTGCGACGTCGAGAAGCTGGAGACCGTCGAAGCCGCGCTCGAAGCGGTCCGCGCCCGCTTCGGCGCGCTCGACTTCCTGGTCCACGGTATCGCCTACTCGGACAAGAACGAGCTGAAAGGCCGCTACGCCGACACGACGCGAGAGAACTTCGTGCGCACCATGGTGATCTCGGCCTTTTCGTTCACCGAGATCGCCCGACGCGTCGCGCCGATGATGGCGCCCGGCGGCTCCATGCTGACGCTGACCTTCGGCGGCGCGACCCGCGTCACCCCGAACTACAACGTCATGGGGGTCGCCAAGGCGGCGCTCGAAGCCTCGGTGCGCTATCTCGCGGCCGATTACGGCGCCGTGGGCCTGCGGGTCAACGCCATCTCGGCCGGGCCGGTGCGGACGCTGGCGGGCGCCGGCATCACCGACGCTCGCTTCATGTACAATTACCATCGCGCACACGCGCCGCTGCGGCGGCCGGTCACGATCGAGGACGTCGGAGGCTCGGCCCTCTATCTCCTCTCAGACCTGTCGCGCGGCGTCACCGGCGAGGTCCACTTCGTCGACGGCGGCTACAACATCGTCGGGATGCCGCGCTCGGAGAACCTGCGCTCCGGCGCCGAGGAGGCCGAGGCGTCGGGCTGACGCCGGCACCCGGGCCGGTCCGCTCGGACCGGCACGCATCCTCGGGGCGGCCCCGACGGTCGCCGCAGATCGGGGGACGGCGCAGATTTTTGGTGGGCCGACCTCTCGACGTCAGCCTTATGAGCTCTAACGGACCGCCATCTGGCAGTCCGTCCGAAACTGCGTCGTGGCGACGGAATTGATGCCGACGACCTGCAGGATACACGTCCCGCCGTCCGTCTTGATCGCCTTGCGCTCGCCGGGGAACATGACGGTGCTCTCACCATTGACGATGACGTCCGCACCTTGACCCGACCGGCCAGGCACGGTGGAGATCCCGCCGACATTGATCAGGATCTGTTCGTCGGCGATCTCCGCGTGCCCGTCGATCTTGATCTCGAAGATCTTGAACCTGCCGTCGGGCTGCGGCGCCGGCGTGTTGCCCGGAGCTTCCGGGATGGGTGCCTGCAGCGTCCGGATGTAATCCATCTTCTGCGCCGTGGACAGGTCTTTGCTGTCTTCGAGGGTACGACAGAAGACGTAGAACAGTCGCTGCTCCTTCAGTGCGGCTCGGAGTTTATCCGGATCGCGGTAGATCTGGTTGCGATAGGCATCCGCTTTGCCTTTGAACTCTCCTTTGCCGATGAGAGACTGGAGGATCTTCGCCTGTCCGTCGATCTCGCCGTTGATCTGGCTTCTGTCCTGCTCCAGAACGGGGACGGAGGGCGGCGGGTCGCCGCACATGCTGGGAGCCGCCCATGATCCCGCGGCGAGGAGAGGAGACAGGGCCAAGGTGAAGCCGATGAGCGGCACAGGTAGGCGCACGTCGTTCCTCCAGCTTCGCGAGAGTCCGACCTCTCACGGAAATTGCATTCTAGGCGGTGATCACAACCCACGCAATATGGAGGTCAGGACGATGCGAGACGGACCCGTCGACGCCAGTGCGGGCGACCCCAGGAGGTCTGGGGAGAGATCGCGGCCGTCCCCGACCGGGGGAGCCGCGTGACGGACCCGATCATTGCTGAAGCCGCGCGCGCCGACCTGCCCGGCGTGGCCGCCCTGGTCAACGCCGCCTATCGGGGCGAGTCCGCCCGGCGCGGCTGGACCCACGAGGCGGACCTCCTCGACGGACAGCGCACCGACGTCGAACGCCTCGCCGACGAACTCGCCGCGCCCGACCCCAGCACGATCCTGATCCTGCGCGAGGCGCCGGACGGCCCTCCCGTGGCCTGCGTGATGATCCAGCGGGTCCGCGACGACGCGGAGCGACTCCTGTGCCACCTCGCCATGCTGACCGTCGATCCCGACCGGCAGGGTCACGGTCTCGGGGGACGACTGATCGGCGAGGTCGAGCGCCGCGCCCGGGAGGCGGGCTGCGTCGCCGTCGAACTCACCGTGCTCGACGGCCGGGCGGAACTGATCGCCTTCTACCGGCGCCGCGGCTATGCGCCGACCGGCCGCGTCAGGCCGTTCCCCGTGGGCGACGATCGGGTCGGGCGACCGCGCTCGCAAGATGGACGATCGCTCGTGCTCCTGGTCCTGGAAAAGCCGCTGGTCCCGTGACAGACGGCCCGGCCCGCGAGCCGATGCGTCCGAGCCGGGCCCCGCCGCATTGACGCTCCGGACAGGGAGCACGAGACCATGGCGAAGACGATGGTGATCACAGGGGGCACGTCGGGTATCGGGCTCGCCGGCGCCCTGGAGCTGGCACGCGGGGGTGCCCGCATCGTGCTGGTGGCGCGCGACCCCGTCCGCGCCGAAGCCGCGCTGCGGCGGCTCCGCCGCGCCAACCCCGACGCCGACCACGCGCTGCACCTGGCCGACCTGTCGCGGCTCGACGAGATGAAGCGCGTCGGTGCCGCCATCGCGGCCGCGGAGCCTCGGGTCGACGTGCTCGTCAACAACGCCGGGGCCTGGTTCGCTCACCGCACGGAGGTCGAGGGCGGCATCGAGAAGACCTTTGCGCTCGACCATCTCAGCTACTTCGTGCTCACGGACGCGCTCCTGCCGTCGCTGACCGCGGCCGCGCCGGCGCGGATCGTCTCGACATCGTCCGAAGGCCACCGCTTCGCCGCGCTCGACTTCGTCGACCTGCAGGGCCGGCGCGGGTACAAGGGCTTCGTGGCCTACTGCCGTGCCAAGCTCTGCAACGTGCTCTTCACGCGCGAACTGGCCCGCCGCCTCGCCGGCACGGGCGTCACGGCGACCTGCTTCCATCCCGGATTCGTGGCGTCGCGCTTCGGCGACGAGAGCACGGGCTTCGGGCGCGCGGCCTTCGGCCTCGCCAAGTCGCTCTTCGCCGTCTCGCCGGAGAAGGGGGCTGCAACGCTGGTCCATCTGGCGGTCTCACCCGAGGTCGAGGGACAGTCGGGCGGCTACTACGCCAAGGCGAGGGCCGCGAAGGCCAGCCGCGCCGGGCAGGACGACGCGGCGGCGCGGCGCCTCTGGGCGATCTCGGCGGAGATGACGGGCGTCGGGGCGACGCCTCCGTCGGCGGCCCTCCCGCGACCTTGAAGCCGCCGAGGGATCCATCGCGGCGTCGTCCCCATTGAAGCCAGGACGGGCCGCCGGCCTCTCCGGCGATGCCGCGTCCGGCATCCTGCCGTCGCCCTCTCGGAGATCGCAATGCGTGACATCAGCTCTGTCCGCCGCGCCATATTGGCCGGCACTCTCGCGCTGTACCTGACGGGTCTCACGGCGGCGATGGAAGAGGCACAGGCCATGCCGGCGACGTCCCTGTCGTCGCTCGCCGGCGTGGGCGGTTCCACGACGGTGCAATACGGCTACGGGTACGGCTACCGTCGTTTTCCCCGTCGCCCGTACTACGGCTACCGCTATCGCGGCCGGGCCGGTCTCTACGATTGCGGCCCGGGTGCGCTGCAGACGCGCCTGTCCCGGAAGGCGTGCCGGGGCTGAGGACGACCCGTCCGCGCCGGTCGCCTCACGGCGCCTCCGGCCGACCGGACCGGTGGGGCACGACCTCGGCCGTCAGCCCTCGCTCCTGAACAGGAACGGCGCCACATCCTTGACGCCGGGCTGCCGATCGACCGCGAAGGGCATCGGCCGGCACACCGCCATGGCCGACAGCCCGACGCGCGTCGTCAGCATGCCGTTGAGCACCCCTTCGCCGAGCCGGGCCGACAGTTTGGCGGCGATGCCGTGGCCCACCACCTGCTGGACGAGGCTGTCGCCGACCGCCATGCCGCCTGTGACGGCGAGATGCGCCCCGACCGAGCGCGCCAGCTTGAGGAAGCCGAGCAGCCCCGGCCGTCCGCTGTAGCGCTCCGCGATGCGGCGGATCAGCCAGACGATCTGCGCCGCCACGAAGACGAGGTCGAGCACGGCGCGGGGGCTGATGGCCGTCACCAGCGACACGCGCTTCGCCGCCGCCGCGATATCGCCCGCGACCGCCCGGTCGATGGGGCGCAGCAGGCCGGCTTCGGCGATGTCGATGAGGTCGCGCCCGTCGACGATCTCGCGCGAGGCCCGTCCGACGTCGGCCCGGGCGCGCGCCGTCTCGGGACGGGCCGCGTAGAGCGCCGCGACCTCGGCGACCAGCCGCCGCGCCGCATCGCGGTCGTCGGCGAGGCGGGCCGCCGCCAGCGCCGCGTGCAGCCGCGCCACCCTGGCCTGGCGCAGGACCCCCACGGTCTCCCGCACCAGCAGGGCCAGGGCCGCGACGCCTAGCACGATCAGCAGAGCCACGCCGAACCAACCCAGTGCCGGCGTTCGGGCGAAGAGGTCCTCGACCAGGTGGTCGACCCAGAGCCACAGCGACAGCGACACGAGGCCGCCGAGCGCCGTGCAGAACAGTGTCGCCCAGCCGCGC
Source organism: Lichenihabitans sp. (assembly GCA_965214345.1). Taxonomy (GTDB): domain Bacteria; phylum Pseudomonadota; class Alphaproteobacteria; order Rhizobiales; family Beijerinckiaceae; genus Lichenihabitans. The sequence continues at coordinate 1,442,062 of CBDCBJ010000007.1, forward strand.
CGCGACCTGCGCTCCATGCCGAGCGCCTGGGCGGCTTCGATGGCGGCCTCGTCGGGCGACAGGGCGAGACGGGCGGCCTCCCCGGCGTAGGCGTCGTCCTGCGGCTCGACCACGACGGCGGGCCGGGCCGGAGCCGACGGGGCCGTCACGGCCTCGGCGGGGTCGAGCCGGAAGGCGCGCGGGCGGGGGCGGCGGATCTCCGGTGCGTCACTCATGCGAGCTTGTCCCCGAGCAGGAACTGGAGGGCCCGGTCGAGCCGGATGTGGGGCAGCACCGCGGCGCCGTCCGGCCCCGTCTCGGGCGGCGGCGGGCGGAAGCGCACGAACCGGTAGTCGTTGTCGCCCTCCGACAATGCCAGGCCGTCACCGCGCAGCGCCGACGCTGGATCCGACGGCAGTTCGCCGGGGAACACCGCCGCCTCGGCCAACCCGTCGAAGGTCTCGCCGTCGATGACCTCCCCCGGCAGCGGCGTGCCCACGATGGCGTCGATGGCGTCGCGGCCCTGCTTGACCGAGGCCTCTCGCGTGGCGCGCACCGCCGCCAGCGCGATGACGTCGATGCCGGCCCCGACGTCCTCGGCCTTGGCGATGGCGCGGGCGACGAGCAGCCGCAGGATCGCCTCGAGCCGGTCGTGGCTCGTGTGGTGCAGGTGGTCGGCCTTGGTGGCGGCGAAGAGGATGCGGTCGATGCGCGGGCGGAACAGCGTCGACAGCAGGTTCGACCGGCCCGCGCGGAAGGCCTGGAGCACGTCCGTCATGGCGTCCTGCAGGTCGCGGACAGCGGCCGGGCCGGAGTTCAACGCCGACAGGGCGTCGACCAGCACGATCTGGCGGTCGAGCCGGGCGAAGTGGTCGCGGAAGAAGGGCCTCACCACGTGGGCCTTGTAGCTCTCGTAGCGCCGCTCCATCGTGGCGGCGAGCGATCCAGGCCGCGGCGCGGCGGCGCCGGGGAGGGGCGCGAAGGTCAGCATGGGCGACCCCTCGAGGTCGCCCGGCATCAGGAAGCGCCCCGGGGGCAGCGTCGACAGAGCGTAGAGATCCGTGCGGCTCGCCCTCAGGTAGTCCGTGAAGAGTTCTGCGCAGCGCCGCGCCACGTCCTCCGAACCCGCAGGGTCGTCGCCCAGCGTGGCGGTGTAGCCGCGCCACGCGGCGGCCAGCGGGGCGCGGGCCGCCGCGGCACTGGCCGCGAGCGTCTCATCCGACCATTGCGCGTAGGATTTGCCCAGCAGGGGCAGGTCGAGCAGCCATTCGCCCGGGTAGTCGACGATGTCGACCGTGAGGGAGGCGGGGCCGGCCCGCCATCCGGCGCGGCGCTCGTAGTCGATCGTGACGCGCAGCTCCGAGATGCGCCGCGTCGACTCGGGCCAGCGGCGCTCCAACGTCAACGCGGCGAGGTGGTCCTCGACGGCGAAGCGCGGCACCGCGTCGTCGGGCTGCGGCTGGAGCACGCCGCGCGCGATCCGCCCCTCGGCGGCGGTACGGAACACCGGCAGCCGCGATCCCCGCGCCGTCAGGGCCTGGACGAGGGCGGTGATGAACACCGTCTTGCCGGCGCGCGACAGGCCCGTCACACCCAGCCGCAGCCCGTTCCCCGTGACGTAGTCGGCCACGCTCCGCGCCGTGACGCGGGCCTCGAAGGCGAGATCGGACAGCAGGCTCAAGGACGGGGTTCCGGGCGGCGGGCCTCATCTATGCCGCGGCGTGGCGGAGCGCCAGCGGTGGCTCGGCGCGCCGCCAAGACCTCGGCGGCATGGGCGACGGCGGCATCGACCAATCGTTCGCCCGCCCCGAGCGGCCCGATCTCGACCGCCGCCATGTTGCGCATCAGCCGTGCGAGGTTCGGGGTCGGCTCGCCGGCGGCATCGAAGAGCGCGAGATCGGCGCTGGCGGTCGCGGCGATGCCGGCCGACGCCCGCGCCGCATAGGCGGCGATCCTCGCCGCATCGCCCGCGCAGGCCGGCATCGAAGGCTGGGCCGGACCGGGTTCCCGGGCGAGGACGTCGGGCAGGGTGGCCGAGAGGCCGACCGGCGCGGAACCGAGGCCGAGCGCGATGACGGGCGCCGGCGCGGTCGCGCCGATGAGCCGATCCGGCACCGCCGAGGCCCGGGTCCGTCCCCGCCCGATGGCGGCGACGCGGCGGCCGTGCGACGCCAGCCAGCGCGCCCGCAGCGTGCGCCCGATGCCCCGCGCCGCAGCGACGTCCGGCCCGGCATGCGGGTTGCGGCGGGCCGCCACCGGCGCGCCGCCGCAGGACGCCGGCGCCCAATGCGACACGATCGCCAGGGCGGAATGCCGGCGGTCGTCGACGTAGTAGCGGCGGAGCAGGAGGGCCGCCACGGTGGCGCCCTCCGCGGCCGACACGAAGGCGACGTGGCCCTCGGCATCGGCGGCGATCTCGCCCGACCACCCGGCGCGCTTGATGCACCAATAGTTGTTGAGCCGCACGCAGCGCGTCACCGCGGCGGGGTCGCGGCCGAGCAGGAGCGCGGCGCGCGTGCCGGGCGAGGCATCGAGGTTCGCGGCGGCCTGCCAGCGCCAATCGCTGACCGCACGCTCGCGGGGCTCGTAGGTGATGCCGGTGGACAGGATGGACCCGGCTGTGCCGGGCTGGCCGAGGAACAGCCAGACGAGAAGGCCGATGCCGTCGAGCCCCACGTCAGGCCCCGCCCGCGGTCACGCGCCCCATCCCGCGCCGCCGGCCAGCAGGGCTACGAGGCGACCCGGGGCGCCCACCTCCGCCCACGATGCGGTGCCGACGTCGATCACGGCGATGCCGGAGGTCGGGAACCGCTCGCCGAGGCGCCGCAGAGCGTCGGCATCGCCGTCTCCGGCGAGGCGCCGGGCGAGGTCGCCGATCCCGGGGTTGTGCCCGACGACCAGGAGGCTCGAGACCGCCGCCGCTGCGGTCCGGATCTCCGCCAGCAGCGTCTCGGACGAGGCGTCGTAGAGCGCGCGGCTGACGCGGCACGGCAGTCCGGGGGGCAGAGCCGGCGCGGCGCAATCGAAGGTCTCGCGCGTCCTCACGCTGTCCGACACCAGGGCGGCGTCCGGGCGCGCCAGGGCGGCGAGCCAGCCGGCCGCCTCCAGCGCCTCGGCGCGGCCGCGCGCCGTGAGGGGTCGGGGATGGTCGCCCCGTCCCGAGGCGGCCTCCGCCTCGCCATGCCGCATGAGGATCAGCTGTCGCATGGCATCTCCGGCGGTCGAGGGCGAACGACCCACCGCGGGTCCCTCTCTACCGTGTCGACGGGACCCCGCCTGTGGCTTCAAGACCCAGACGGAAAAAAACTCATGCGGGACGCGATACGGCACGGTTCGGTCGGCGATGAGCCTCTTGCGTCCGCCGATCCATCGTGGCAACCACTCGCCGCATGAGTGCAGTTATGCGCTGGGAGTTTAGCACGCATGACACTGTCTGATGCCATCGAGGTCGGGTACAGGCCCTCCGAAGACGAAGTCTTCATGAGTGAACGGCATCGGAATTATTTCCGGCGCAAGCTGATCGGCTGGCGGGACGAGCTCCTGCGGGAGAGCCGCGAGACCCTGACGACCCTCCAGAGCGAGAACGAGAACCATCCCGACATCGCCGACCGTGCGTCGTCCGAGACCGATCGTGCCATCGAGCTTCGGGCGCGCGACCGGCAACGCAAGCTGATCTCCAAGATCAACGCGGCCCTGTCGCGCCTCGACGACGGCTCCTACGGCTTCTGCGAGGAGACCGGAGACCCGATCGGGCTGCGGCGGCTCGACGCGCGTCCCATCGCGACGCTGTCGGTCGAAGCCCAGGAGCGTCACGAGCGTCGCGAGCGCGTCTACCGCGACGAGTGACGTTCGACGGCTCCCGCCCGTCGCGCCGGATCGCGCGTCCCGGTCAGCTTCGGTCCGTGGCCGGCGCGGTCGGCTGAGCGCCTCGCCTCGCCTTGCGGGGCCACACATCGGCGAGCCCGCGCAGGATGCTGACGAGGCCGGCCTCGTCGACGAGGTCCGCGGCATCGTCGACCAGGAACCAGCCGGCCTTGCGCTGCCCCTTCTCGCGCCACGCGGGCAGCTTCCGTTCCACCTCGAGCAGGAAGACCTTGACGCGGCAGAGGTCGAAGTGGTCCGGCCGCCGCTTCCAGTAGGTGTAGGTCCCGATCGGCTTCTTGGCGACGCGGCCGATCAGCCCCGCTTCCTCCTGCGCCTCGATGGCGGCCGCGCGATAATCCTTGCGGCCCTTCATGGGCCAACCCTTGGGCACGACGAAGCGCTTCGTCTCCCGGGACGTGATGAGCAGCACGCGCGTGCGCCCGGCGGCGTCGAGCCTGACCGGCAGCGCGGCGACCTGCTTGCGCGCCTTGTCGCTGGGCTTGCTCATGGATCCGTCGACATCATGGGTCTGGGCTCGCGCTGCGGAGGTCGGCCTCGTCCATGGGATAAGCGCGGTGAGCGCGGATGCGGGTCCGTCGCCGGGACGATCATGGCACAGAATTCAGGCTTGTGGGGCCGTCCGCCTCGTGTAGTCCTCATGCCCGAGGCGGCCGGTCCGACCGGCCGATCGACCTCTCCGAGTTCCAGGAGGACCGCATGATCCCGCTCTTCAAGCCGTTGGTGGCGATGGCGATGCTGACCGCCTCCGCGGCGGCGGCCCAGGCCGCCGACGTCGTCGTCTCGTCGAAGATCGACACCGAGGGCAGCCTGCTCGGCTCCATGATCGCCCAGGCGCTGACCGCCAACGGCATCCCGGTGAAGAACCGCGTCCAGCTCGGGACGACGCCGGTGCTGCGCAAGGCGATCACCTCGGGGGAGATCGACATCTACCCGGAATACACGGGCAACGGCGCCTTCTTCTTCAACAAGCCCGACGACGCGGCCTGGAAGAGCCCGACGTCGGGCTACGACCTCGTCAAGAAGCTCGACTCCGAAGCCAACAAGATCGACTGGCTCACGCCCGCGCCCGCCAACAACACCTGGGCGATCGGGCTGCGCAACGACGTCGCGGCGCCGAACAACGTCAAGTCGATGAGCGATTTCGGCAAATGGGTGATGGGCGGAGGCAGCGTCAAGCTCGTCGGCTCGGCCGAGTTCGTCAACAGCGCGGCCGCGCTGCCGGCCTTCGAGAAGACCTACGGCTTCACCTTGAAGCCCGACCAGCTCCTCGTCCTCTCGGGCGGCGGCACGGCCGCCACGATCCAGGCCGCCGCGCAGAAGACGGACGGCGTCGATGCCGCCATGGTGTTCGGCACCGACGGCGGGATCGAGGCCGCCGACCTCGTGGTGCTCGACGACGACAAGGGCGTGCAGCCCGTCTACGAGCCCGCTCCGATCGTGCGCGACGAGGTGCTCAAGGCGAACCCCAAGATCGCCGACGTGCTGAAGCCGATCTTCGCCGGCCTGGACCTCAAGACCCTCCAGGAGCTGAATGCCCGCATCCAGGTCAACGGCGAGCCGGCCGCCGACGTGGCGAAGGACTACCTGACGTCCAAGGGCTTCGTGAAGTGAGCCGGGCCGGGGCCGCGCGCGTCTCGCGCCTGCCCCGGTTCGACCGCGTGGGACTCGTCCCGGCCGCCCTGGCCGTGGCGGCCTTCTGGGAGCCGCTCGTCACCTTCAAGCCGAACCGCATCGCGGCCGGGCGAAGCGTGGCCTTCTGGGCGTCGCTGCCCCCCTCGGCCGCCTGGACGGGAGGCGTGCTGCTGCTGGCGCTGGGCCTCGCCGGCGCGTTCCGCCTGCCGCCCGCGCTGCGGCTCGCCCTCGCGCTGGCGGCGCTCGGCCTCGTCGCCGGGCTCATGGGCCTCGTGCCGGGCGTGGTGGTGCCGCCCAAGCAGGCCTTCGCCCGCGTGAGCTTCGCGGCGGGGTTCTGGCTCATGCTGCTGGCCTATGGCGTCATGGCGGCCGACGCGGCCTCGCGCCTGGCGCTGAAGCCTCTGGCGCGGGTCGGACTGCTGAGCGCCGTCCTCGCCGCCCTGCTGGCGATGCTGGCCTCGGGCTGGTGGAGCGGCCTGTCGCTGATGAAGGAATACGCCGCCCATCGCGACAGCTTCTGGGCCGAGGCGGGCCGGCACGTGGCCCTGGCCTTCGGCTCGCTCGTCGTCGCGACCGCCGTCGGGTTGCCGCTGGGGATCGCCTGCGCGCGGTCGCCGGCGCTGCGCCGCGCCGCACTCCCGCTGCTCAACGTCGTCCAGACGATCCCCTCCATCGCCATGTACGGGCTGATGATGGTGCCGCTCGGGCTCCTCGCCGGCGCCGTGCCGCTGCTCGGCGCGCTCGGCGTCCGCGGCATCGGCACGGCGCCGGCCGCACTGGCGCTGTTCCTCTATTCGCTCCTCCCGGTCGTGGCCAACACGGCCGTCGGGCTCGACGGCGTGCCGCGCGAGGTCGTCGAGGCGGCGCGCGGCATGGGCATGGGTGTCGCGCGGCGGCTCCGCGCGGTCGAGCTGCCGCTGGCTTCGCCGGTGATCCTCACGGGGATCCGCATCGTGCTGGTGCAGAACATCGGCCTCGTCACGGTGGCGGCGCTGATCGGCGGCGGCGGGTTCGGGACCTTCGTGTTCCAGGGCACGAGCCAGGCCGCCATCGACCTCGTGCTGCTCGGTGCCGTCCCGACCGTCGTGCTGGCCTTCGCGGCCGCGGTCCTGCTCGACGCCGCCGCCGAGAGCGCCGGGAGGGTCCCCGCATGATCGAGATCGAGGCCGTCTCGCGCCGCTTCGGCGACACGCTCGCGGTCGACGACGTGTCGCTCCGCGTCGAGCCGGGGACCGTCACGGTGCTGGTCGGCACCTCGGGCAGCGGGAAATCGACCCTGCTGCGGATGATCAACCGGCTGATCCCCCCCACCTCCGGCACGATCCGCATCGACGGGCGCGACACCGCAGACGTGCCCGGCGAGGCGCTGCGCCGCGGCATCGGCTACGCGATCCAGGGCCACGGCCTCTTCCCGCACTGGACCGTCGCGCGCAACATCGCGACCGTCCCGAGCCTGCTGGGCTGGGACCGGGCGCGCATCGCGCGGCGGGTCGACGACCTGCTCGGCCTCTTCGACCTCGATCCCGGCCTCTACGCGGGCAAGTTTCCGCACGAGCTGTCCGGTGGCCAGCAGCAGCGGGTCGGCGTCGCCCGGGCGCTCGCCGCCGAGCCGAAGCTCCTGCTGATGGACGAGCCCTTCGGCGCGCTCGACCCGATCATCCGCGCCAAGGCGCAGGAGGACCTCGTGGCGTTGCAGCGCCGCCTCGGCATCACGGTGGTGCTGGTGACGCACGACATGGAGGAGGCGATCCTCCTCGGCCACCGCATCGGCGTGATGGACGGCGGCCGCCTGCTGCAATATTCGGCGCCGGCCGAGATCCTGGCCCGCCCGGCGCCGGGCTTCGTCGAACGCCTGATGGGCCGCGCCGACCGCCCCTTCCAGCTCCTCTCGCTGCAGACCGTCGCCGACGCGCTCGAGCCCGACGGCCCCGGCGACGGGGCCGTCACGGGCGGAGACGCCGCGCCCGTCGCCGAGGGGGCGAGCCTGCGCGACGCGCTCGGGATCCTGCTGTGGCGGCGCGCCGACAGCCTCCCGGTCGTCGGTGCCGACGGCAGGCTCCGCGGCCGCATCACGCTGCCGGCGGTGCTGCGCCGAGCCGGGCGACCGGCGTGAGCGGGGCGGTCTCGGCGGCCGAGGGATCCGGACGCCTGCCACGGCGGGACCTCCCCCCGCGGATCTCGCCCGTCACCCTGGCGGGCCGCCTCGGCGCGCTGGCGCTCCTCCTGCTGCTCGTGCTGGTGCCCGGGCTCTTCGCGCCGTTCTTCAGGCTGCTGACGGAGAACGGCGCCCCGCCGATCTACGACCAGGCGAGCCTGCTCGACCTCACGCTCGACCATATCGCGCTCGTGGCCGGGTCGACGGCCGTCAGCGCGGTCGCGGGCGTGCTGCTCGGCATCCTGGTGACGCGCCCGGCCGGCCGGGATTTCCTTCCGCTGAGCCGCAGCATCGTGAACGTCGGCCAGGTGTTCCCGCCGGTCGCGGTCCTGGCCATCGCGGTGCCGCTCGTCGGCTTCGGGCTCGAGCCGACGCTGATCGCCCTCGTGCTCTACGGGCTGCTGCCGATCTTCGAGAACACGGTCGCGGGGCTCGACGGCGTGTCGCCCCGCGTGATGGAGGCGGCGCGCGGCATGGGGCTCGGCCCATGGCGGCGGTTCGTCTCGGTGGAACTGCCGCTCGCGCTGCCGGTCATCCTGGCGGGCATCCGGCTCTCCGCCGTCATCAACATCGGCACCGCCACCATCGGGTCGACGGTCGCCGCCAAGGGCCTCGGCGAGGTGATCCTGGCGGGGCTCGGGACGTCCAACACGGCTTTCATCCTGCAGGGCGGGGTCATCGTGGGCTTGCTGGCCGTGCTGGTCTACGATGCGCTGGGTCTCGTCGAGGCCCATTTATCGCGCCGCGCCGGCCGCACTTGAAGAGTGGAGCTCAACGCCTTGAATGTCCCTCTGAAAAGCCTTCGCCGCGCCAGCGCCTGTCCCCACGATTGCCCGTCGACCTGCGCGCTCGAGGTCGAGGTGTTGGACCGGCGCACGATGGGGCGCGTCTACGGCGCCGCCGACAACAGCTACACGGCGGGCGTCATCTGCGCCAAGGTGGCGCGCTACGCCGAGCGCGTCCACCATCCGGATCGGTTGACCAGGGCGCTGCTGCGCGACGGCCCCAAGGGCTCGGGCCAGTTCCGCGAGATCGGCCTCGACGAGGCGCTCGATCGCGCCGCCGACGGGCTCCTCGCCGCCGAGGCGCGACACGGCGCCGAGAGCGTCTGGCCCTATTACTACGCCGGCACGATGGGCCTCGTGCAGCGCGACGGCATCAACCGCCTGCGCCAGGCCAAGCGCTATTCGGACCAATATTCCACGATCTGCACGGCCCTGTCCTGGGCCGGCTACAAGGCCGGCCACGGCCGCATGACGGGCCTCGACCCGCGCGAGATGGAGCGGTCCGACTGCGTGGTGCTGTGGGGCACCAACGCGGTCGTGACCCAGGTCAACGTCATGACCCACGCCGTCAAGGCCCGGAAGGCGCGGGGCGCCCCCATCGTCGCCGTCGACGTCTACGACAACGCCACCATGCGCCAGGCCGACGTGAGGCTGCTCGTGCGCCCCGGCACCGACGGCGCGCTCGCCTGCGGCGTGATGCACATCCTCTTCCGTGATGGGCTGGCGGACCGCCCCTACATGGCCCGTCATGCCGACGATCCGGCGGGGCTCGAAGCCCATCTCGCCACGCGCGACCCGGCCTGGGCCTCGGCGATCTGCGGCGTGCCGGCGGACGACATCGTGGCCTTCGCCCACCTGCTCGGCCGCCGCCCGCGCAGCTTCTTCCGCATCGGCTACGGCTTCGCGCGCCAGCGCAACGGCGCCGTCGCCATGCACGCGGTCTCCTGCCTGCCTGTCGTCATCGGGGCGTGGCGGCACGAGGGCGGGGGCGCACTCCACTCGAACTCGGGCATGTTCGGCTGGGACAAGCGCCTCATCGAGGGGCTCGACCTGCGCGACCCCACCGTGCGCAGCCTCGACCAGTCGCGCATCGGCGCCGTCCTGACCGGCGATCCCGAGGCGCTGCGCCGCGGTCCGCCGGTGGCGGCGCTGTTCATCCAGAACACCAACCCGGTGTCGGTCGCGCCCGACCAGGAGGTGGTGAAGCGCGGCTTCGCCCGCGAGGACCTCTTCACGGTCGTGCACGAGCAGGTCATGACCGACACGAGCCGCATGGCCGACCTCGTGCTGCCCGCCACCATGTTCGTCGAGCACGACGACGTCTACCAGGCCGGGGGGCAGACCCACATCCTGCTCGGGCCGAAGCTGATCGAGCCGCCGGGCGATTGCCTGTCGAACCACGAGGTCCTGGCCGGGCTGGCGCGGCGCCTCGGCGTCGACCATCCGTCCTTCTCGATGACGTCGCGCGACCTCATCGACGAGACGCTGCGGGCCTCGGGGCGCGGCACGCTGGCGAGCCTCGAGGAGGCGCGCTGGATCGACTGTGCGCAGCCTGCGGACCACGCCCATTTCCGCGACGGCTTCGGATGGCCGGACGGCCGCTTCCGGTTCCGGCCCGACTGGGCGGGTGCCGCGGCGGCGATGCCCGGCGGCGGGGACGCTTCGGCCATGCCGGCCTTCCCCGACCACTGGGCCGTGATCGAGGAGGCCGACGCCGATCACCCGTTCCGGATGACGACGAGCCCGGCGCGCAACTTCCTCAACTCGTCCTTCACCGAGACCCCCACGGGTCTCGCCAAGGAGGAGCGCCCCTCGGTGATGATCCACCCCGACGACGCGGCAACCCTCGGCATCGCGGAAGGCGACGCCGTCGCCCTGTCGAACACGCGCGGGACGGTGCGGCTCCATGCCCGCCTCTTCGACGGGCTGCGGCGCGGCGTGCTGGTGGCCGAATCGATCTGGCCGAACCGGTCCCATGCGGACGGGCGCGGGATCAACACGCTGACGGGCGCGGATGCGCCCCCGCCGCTCGGCGGCGCCGCCTTCCACGACAACCGCGTGGCGATCCGGCGGGTCTGACGGGCCGAGGCGGCCGGCGAACGCGACTTTAAGAGAGTTCCGGCACGCTGTCCGCGATGTTCGATCTCCCCGCCCCTCACACTCCCGCGGCGAACCAGGCCCTCGTGGCCCTGGCGGTGCTGTCCGCCGTCTTCGCCGTGAAGCATGTCGTGGCGGATTTCCTCCTGCAGACGAACGGGATGGCACGCGGCAAGGAGCGTTCGACCGGGTGGCTGCTGCCGTTGTCGGCCCACGTCGCCTGCCATGCCGCGTTGACGCTGCTCATCCTGCTCGCCGTCGCGCCGCATCTGTGGTGGCTGGCGCTGGTCGACTTCGGCGTGCATCTGGGGATCGACCGCGGCAAGACGACCATCGCGCACCGCGGCGTCTGGCGGTCCGATCAGCCGCAGTTCTGGTGGCTGCTCGGCCTCGACCAATGCCTCCATCAACTGACCAACATCGGCCTCGCGCTCGCCATCATGCTGCTGTGACGCGGCACCCCGTCACCGCCGCCTGAACCCGCCGAAGCGTCCGTAGCCGAACGGGCGATAGCCCAAACGCCGCCCGAAAGGTGGCCCGAACCGCGGCGCGGGAAAGAACCCCCGCCCATCGCCGTATCGCCAGAAGGGGCGCTGGAAACAGCGGTAGGGTCCGCAGGCGAGTTGCACTCGCACCAGCGGGGCCGACGCAGGCGCCGGGATGGCCGCAACGGGCAGAGCCGACGCGGGCCCGCTCAGCGCGAGTCCCACGGCGACGACGACGATCAGGACCGCTCTCACATCGACCTCCTCACCCGCCCGTACCCTCTATCCCGCGTGGCCGATGTGGCACGCCGGCCGTTTATCGTCGGTCCGGGAGGTGCACCTCATTCAGACATCATGCCGCTCTGCCACACTCGCGGGGGAAGACCGAGGGAGTGAAACGCATGACGTCCAGACTCATCGCCGCGCTGCTGTTGACGATCGCCACCACGCACGCGGCGTCAGCCCGCCCGATATCGGACAAGGAGCGCATGCGGCAGGAGGCCGAGCACCTCTGCTACAACGACGTCCAGACCCTCTGCAACGCCGTGATCCCCGACGAGGACAAGATCGCGGCCTGCATGAAAGTCCATCGCGCTCAGCTCAGCGCGCCGTGCCGCAAGGTCTTCGACGCCGGCATGAAGTGATCCGCAGCCCTGCATCGCCGTTGCGTGGCCCTTTGGCCACGCCGGACGTGATTGTCCGCGGCGACGGAACGGGGCCGGCCGGCGCCGATTGATCCGACAGACCCGTCGGCGAAAGGCCGTTTCAGCGGCCCTTAGCGGCTCGAGCCCCTAATGAGGAGAAGACCCATGAAGACCCGAGCCACGATCGCCGCCGTCGTCCTCGCCGCGCTCTGCGGGCCCGCGCTCGCCGCCAAGCTTCCGTCCGACGCCGCACGCCTGCGCCAACAGGCCGAGCACGACTGCTACGGCGACGTCCAGAAGCTGTGCAACGATTCCATCCCGGACGAGGACAAGATCAAGGCCTGCATGCAGGTCCATCACGCCCAGCTCAGCCCGGCCTGCGCCAAGGTCTACGACGCCGGCATCGAGGGCTGAGAGGCCCCGCGCCGATCAGGACAGGAGCCCGGCCAGGATATTGATCGTCAGGGCCAGGATGACGGTGTTGAACGTGAAGGCCACGAGGCCGTGCACCGTGCCGAGCCGCCTCATGCGCTTGGACGTGAACTCGACGTCGGCCGTCTGCGACGCGACGCCGATCACCACGGCGAAATGGACGAAGTCCCAGTAGTCGGGCGCGTCGTCCTCGGGGAACTTGAGGCCGCCCTTCTGAAGCGTGCTCGGGTCCCCGTCGTCGTCCGGCGCGTAATATTCGTGGGCGTAATGCAGCGCGAAGATGAGTTGCGTGACGAACCACGACACCGACACGCTGCCGAAGGCCAGGGCGACGCGCAGCACCTTGTCGAGGCCGTGCGCATCCTTGGCGATCGAGAGTTCCGCCGCCACGGCCGCCAGCGACGCCGCCGCGAGCACCAGGACGAGGCCGAGGATCAGGCCCTGGCCCTCGTCCTGCGCCTTGGCGACGCCGCGGATGTAGGGCGCGTCGCGCCGTCCCATGCGCCGCAGACTCATCCAGAGGAAGGCGATGCAGCCGATATCCCATGCCAGGATGGCGCGCGTCGGGCCGTCGAGGGCGGAGGGCACGGTCGCCAGCGCCGCACCCGAGGCCAGGCCGAGCCCGATCGAGGACACGAGCCGCGGCCTCGAGGCGAACGGGCCGAGATAGCGGGAGGGGAATGTGCCGACGGAATCCATGCCGACGGTCATGGACCCGCGCTGGCGGCCCGGCAAGGTGCTGTCGCGGAGACCGCGGCGTCTCCCCGACCGGGTCCGGTCAGGCGGTGACGTCGCCGATGAGCCCCGCGGGGTGCGGACCCGCGAGTTCCACGCCGTCGCTCCCGTCTTTCAGGCTCACGCCGGTGAGCGATAGCGCGAGGGCGCGGTCGACCAGCCAGGCGATCTTGGCGGCGGCGGCGGCCGGCACGAGCCCCGCCGCGCGGATGTTCGAGACGCAGTTGCGGGCCGCATCGGTCAGGCCGAGGCGCGGCGCGAAGGTGATGTAAGCCCCCAGGCTGTCGGCGGCCGAGAGTCCCGGCCGCTCGCCGATCAGCATCACCACCAGGCGGAGCCCGAGGAGGGCGCCCACCTCGTCGCCGAGCGCCACCCGCGCCTGCCGCGCCAGGACGATCGGCCCGAGGCTCCGTCCCGCGAGGCGCGGCAGCAGGGCTTCGACCAGCGGCAGGGCGTTGAGGTCGACCGCCGAGGCCGACAGGCCGTCCGCCACGATCAGGCCGATGTCGGCGCCGGCCGGCGGCGCCGACTCGAGTTGGCTTCGGCTGCGCGCCGACAGCCTCCGGCCGAAATCGGGCCGGCGGAGATAGGTGGCACGGTCCGGCGCGGCGCTGTCGACCGTCAAGGTGCGGTGGCCCAGGGCGGCGATCCCCGCGGCGAGGCCGCCCGTGTCCATCGCGGCATGGACGGCGTCGCGCGCCTGGGCGTGCGCCAGGCCGAGCTTCATCACCTCGCGGGTCGGGAGCGAGGCCCCGGAACGGCCAAGCGCCAGGCGCGCCGGCGTGAGGGAGGCGAGGCCCGTCCAGGGGTCGGAGGTGACGGGGTCGGGCGACGAGGCGGGGGAGTCCGGCAGTCCGCTCATGCCGCCCTCGCACCGGCCAGGAGGGGATGCGTCGCGCTGGGCGCCCTCAGCCGCCCGTCCGGCGCCGTGATGCCCATGCGCTGCAGCCAGGTCTCGAACTCCGGGGCGCGTTTCAGCCCCAGCGCGTCGCGCAGGTAGAGCTGGTCGTGGAACGACGTCGACTGGTAGTTCAGCATGACGTCGTCGGTCCCCGGGATCCCCATGATGTAGGTGACGCCGGCGACGCCGAGCAGCGTCATCAGCGTGTCCATGTCGTCGGGATCGGCCTCGGCGTGGTTCGTGTAGCAGACGTCGCAGCCGAGCGGCAGGCCCATCAGCTTGCCGCAGAAATGGTCCTCGAGCCCGGCACGGATGATCTGCTTGCCGTCGTAGAGATATTCCGGGCCGATGAAGCCCACGACCGTGTTGACGAGCAGCGGCTCGTAGACGCGCGCCACCGCATAGGCCCGGGCCTCCAGCGTCTGCTGGTCGACGCCGTGATGGGCGCCGGCCGACAGGGCAGAGCCCTGGCCGGTCTCGAAATACATGACGTTCTGCCCGACGCTGCCGCGCTTCAGGCCACGGCCCGCGTCATGAGCCTCGCCGAGGAGATTCAGCGTGACGCCGAAGGACGCGTTGGCGGCCTCCGTCCCGGCGATCGACTGGAACACGAGGTCGACCGGGACGCCGGCCTCGATGAGGGCGATGCTGGTGGTGGCGTGGGTGAGGATGCAGGCCTGCGTGGGGATCGCGTGACGGGTGATCACGTCGTCGAGCAGGTGGCAGAGCCTGGCCAGCACGGCCGGAGAATCGGACACGGGGTTGATGCCGATCACGGCATCGCCGCAGCCGTAGAGCAGGCCCTCCGCCACCGTGGCGGCGATGCCGTCCGGGTCGTCGGTCGGGTGGTTGGGCTGGAGCCGCACCGCCATGGTGCCGGGCAGGCCGATCGTGTTGCGGAAGCGCGTGACCACGCGGCACTTCCGCGCCGCGAGGATGAGGTCCTGGTTGCGCATGATCTTGGACACCGCCGCCGCCATCTCGGGCGTCACCCCCGGGGCGATCCGCGCCAGCAGGGCAGGGGTGGCGAGGTCGGACAGGAGCCAGTCCCGCAATCCCCCAACAGTGAGATGGGCGATGGGGGCGAAGGCCGCGGCGTCGTGCCGGTCGACGATGAGGCGCGTGACGTCGTCCTCCTCGTAGGGGATCAGCGGCTGGGCCAGGAGGGCCTTCAAGGGTAGGTCGGCGAGGCAGTGCCGGGCCGCCATACCCTCCTCGGCGGAGCCAGCCGCGATGCCGGCCAGCATGTCGCCCGACCGCAGCGGGGTGGCCTTGGCCATCAGGTCCTTGAGGTCGGCGAAGGCCCAGCGGGTCCGGCCGACGGTTTGGTGGTGGGCCATGTGTCTCACCTGCGTATCGGTGCCGGCGTCGAAGCACCCGCTGCATGGCGAGCGGAGCGGTGCCGGCCGCCGATGTCAATGCACCGCGTGGGCGCCGGCCTCCCCGTGTCGCCGAACCGTCAGAAAACCGTGCTAGCGCACGACACCGGTCCATGGCAGCTTCGCGCCGCGGCACCGTCATGCATTGGGGTAGATGATGAAGACACCCACCAAGTTCCTGGCCTCGCTCTCGACGCTGGCCATCGTGGCGGCCTCGGTGGGCTCCGCCTCCGCCCAGTCCTCCGACGAGCTGGTGAAGGCCGCCAAGGCCGAAGGTCAGCTGTCGGTCATCGCGCTCCCCCACGACTGGTGCGGTTACGGCGAAATGATCGACGGCTTCAAGGCCAAGTACGGCCTGAAGATGAACGAGCTCAACCCGGACGCCGGCTCGGGCGACGAGGTCGAGGCCATCCGCGCCAACAAGGGCAACAAGGGCCCGCAGGCGCCGGACGTGATCGACGTCGGCCTGTCCTTCGGACCGACCGCCAAGTCGGAAGGGCTGCTGATGCCCTACAAGGTCCCGACCTGGGACACGATCCCGGCCGACGACAAGGACGCCGACGGTGCCTGGTACGGCGACTATTACGGCGTGCTCACCTTCGAGGTGAACAAGGACATCGTGAAGACCTCGCCGACCGACTGGCCGGACCTGCTCGGCGCCGATTTCAAGAACACGGTGTCGTTGGCGGGCGACCCGCGCACCTCGAACCAGGCGATCCTGGCCGTCTATGCGGCGGGGCTGGCCAAGGCCGGCGGCGACGTCTCCAAGGCCGCGCAGGACGGCCTCGACTATTTCGCCGCGATGAACAAGGACGGCAACCTCGTCCCGACGATCGGCAAGGTGGCGTCGCTGGCGCAAGGCGCGACCCCGATCGTGGTCCGCTGGGATTACAACGCCCTCGCCGACCGCGACACGCTGAAGGGCAACCCGGCGATCGACGTGGTCGTGCCGGCGAGCGGCGTCGTGGCGGGCGTCTACGTGCAGGCCATCTCGGCCTTCGCGCCCCACCCGAACGCCGCCAAGCTGTGGATGGACTACGTCTATTCGGACGAGGGCCAGATCGCCTACCTCAAGGGCTATTGCCACCCGATCCGCTATCAGGCCCTCGTCAAGGACAGCAAGGTCCCGGCCGACCTCGTCAAGAAGCTGCCGCCGGCCGAGTCCTACGCCAAGGCGGTGTTCCCGACCATCGAGCAGCAGAACGCCTCCAAGGCCGTGATCACCACGGGGTGGGACAAGACGGTGGGCGCCAACCTCAAGTGACCGTCGCGGACGTCTCGAGCCGACGCCCCTCCGATGGTTCGCACCGGTGCACGCCTGGGCAGGCACCGGTGGCGGGATAGAGGCCTAAGCCTCCGCCCGGCCCCGCGCCGGCGAGGGCGAGCCCTTCCCCCCGCCCGACCGTCTCCCGATCCAGCAGCAGACGAGACATGATGGAGCACGTCCAGGCGCTCGCGCCGACCACGATGCCAACCCAGCCCCGCGCGCCGCAGTCGCTCGCCTGGCTCGGCGTCGTCCCGTTCTTCTCCTTCGCGGCGCTCTTCCTCCTGCTCCCGACCGCCTACCTCGTGGTCGGGGCTTTCCAGGACAACGAGGGCCATCTCACCCTCGCCAACATCGCCGGCCTCTGGGAGCCGGGCATCGTCAGCGCCTACGCGATCAGCCTCGAGGTCAGCGCCGCCTCCGCCATCCTCGGCGCGGTTCTGGGCTTCATGCTGGCCTGGGCGGTGGTGCTGGGCGGGCTGCCGGGCTGGCTCCGGCCGGTGCTCCTCACCTTCTCGGGGGTGGCGTCGAACTTCGCCGGCCTGCCGCTCGCCTTCGCGTTCATCGCCACGTTGGGGCGCACCGGCCTGGTGACGACAATCCTGCAGAGCGTCTTCGGCTTCAACCTCTACCGCACCGGCTTCAACATCCTGAGCTTCTCGGGCCTGACGCTCACCTACCTCTACTTCCAGATCCCCCTGATGGTGCTGATCCTCACGCCGGCGCTCGATGGGCTGAAGCGCGAGTGGCGCGAGGCCGCCACTATCCTCGGCGCGTCGTCCTTCGGGTACTGGCGCTACGTGGTGATGCCGATCCTGTGGCCGAGCCTGCTCGGCACGACGCTGCTGCTCTTCGCCAATTCGTTCGGCGCCATCGCCACGGCCTACGGCCTCACCGGGTCGACCCTGAACCTCGTCACCATCCTGCTCTACGCGCAGATCCGCGGCGACGTGCTCCACAACCCGCACCTCGGCTATGCGCTGGCGCTCGGCATGGTGGTGATCACCGGGGTGTCGAACGCCCTCTACATCGTGCTGCGCACGCGCTCCGAGAGGTGGCTGCGGTGACGCGCCCCCGCATCGGGGCCTGGGCGGCCTTCGCCATCGGGGTCGCCTATTTCATCGTGCCGCTGATCGGCACGGTCGAGTTCTCGATGCGCATCCGCCGCGGCACCTACAGCTTCGACGCCTACGCCAACGTCCTGTCGGATCCCGCCTTCTGGAACACGTTCGGCTTCTCGGCCGCCTCCGCCGTCGCCACCATCGTGGTCGGCACGCTGCTGGTCGTGCCCACCGCCTATTGGATCCGCCTGAAGCTGCCCTGGCTGCGCCCCTACGTCGAGTTCATCACCCTGATGCCGCTCGTCATCCCCGCCATCGTGCTGGTCTTCGGCTATCTCAAGCTCTACAATTCGTCGTCCTGGCTGCCCCTGACCGGCGAGGCCTGGAGCACCGATGTGCTGCTCGTCTTCGGCTACGTCGTGCTGGCGCTGCCCTATCTCTACCGCGCGGTCGACACGGGGCTGCGCACCATCGACGTCCGCAGCCTGACGGAGGCGGCCGAGTGCCTGGGCGCGACGCGGGCCACGATCCTGTTCCGCGTCATCTTCCCCAACGTCCGCACGGCCGTGCTGAGCGGGGCGTTCCTGACCTTCGCCATCGTGATCGGCGAGTTCACCCTGGCGAGCCTGCTCGACCGGCCGGCTTTCGGGCCGTACCTGCAGCTCGTGGGCGCCAACAAGGCCTACGAGCCGTCCGCCCTCGCCTTCATCGCCTTCGCGGTCACCTGGGCCTGCATGGGCGTGATCCAGCTCTTCGCCCGGGACCCGACGGCCCGCTCGGTCAAGGTGTGACACCATGAGCTTCCTGACGATCGAGCATCTCACCAAGAGCTACGGCGCCAACCAGGTGGTCCAGCGCTTCGACCTCGACGTCGAGCCCGGCGAGTTCGTCTCGTTCCTCGGCCCGTCCGGCTGCGGCAAGACGACGACGCTGCGCATGATCGCGGGGTTCGAGACGGCGACGTCCGGCGCGATCCGGATCGAGGGACGGGACGTCACCCACCTGCCGCCCAACGCCCGCAACGTCGGCATGGTGTTCCAGAACTACGCGCTCTTCCCCAACATGACGGTCGCCCAGAACGTCGCCTTCGGCCTGAAGGTCGCGAAGGCGAGCCCCGCCGCCACGAAGGCGCGGGTCGCCGAGATGCTCGGCGTCGTCAAGCTCGGCGCCCTGGCGGACCGCTACCCCTACCAGATCTCCGGCGGGCAGCAGCAGCGGGTCGCCCTGGCCCGCGCGCTCGCCACCTCCCCGAAGCTGCTCCTCCTCGACGAACCGCTCTCGGCGCTCGACGCCAAGGTGCGGGTCGCCCTGCGCGACGAGTTGAAGGCGCTCCAGCGCACCCTCGGCATCACCACGGTCTTCGTCACGCACGACCAGGAGGAAGCCCTGTCGATGTCGGACCGCATCGTGGTGATGAGCGAGGGCCGCATCGAGCAGCTCGGCACGCCCTTCGAGATCTACAATCGGCCGAAGACCCGGTTCGTCGCCTCGTTCATCGGCACGCTGAACATCCTCAAGGTGCAGGTGGTCGATGCGCGGTCCGGCGCCATCCGGATCGACGGCCAGGACGCCCGCGTCGGCCAGCAGATCCTCGTCCAGGACGGCGGGGACTGCGCGGTGGCGCTGCGGCCCGAGGCCGTGTCGCTGCAGGATCCCGGCCGCGGCGGCAACCGCGTGAGCGGCACCATCGAGGACGTCGCGTTCCTCGGGGCCGTGGTGCGGATCAAGGTCGGGGTGGGCGGCAGCCGCATCATGCTCGACCGGTTCAACAGCCCCGGCCTGCCGCCGCCGGTGCCGGGCGAGAGCGTGACGCTGCACTTCTCGCCCGAGGACCTCATCCCGCTCGAGGCGGCCTGACGGCTTGCCAGCCGGGCCGGCCCCCGTCAGGGTCGCGGCGCCTCCTCCCGAGCCCGGATCATCATGCCCGCTCTCACCCTCGACCAAGCCCGCACCATCCTCGATGCCGCGCTCAAGACCGCCGCCGAACATGGCTTCAAGCCGCTCGCCGTCGTGGTGCTCGACGCCCGCGGGGCGATGAAGGCCTTCGCGGCGCAGGACGGGACGAGCCTGAAGCGCGGTGAGATCGCCCGCGGCAAGGCCGACGGGGCGCTCGCCATGGGGATCGGTTCGCGCGCCATCGCCAGGATGGCGGCCGAGCGCCCGGCCTTCGTGGCGGCCGCCACCCACGCGGTCGGCGGATCGCTGGTGCCGGTGCCGGGCGGCGTGCTGATCAGGCGCGGGGACGAGGTCGTCGGCGCCGTCGGCATCTCCGGCGACCTCAGCGACAACGACGAGACCTGCGCGGTGGCGGGCATCGAGGCGGCAGGGTTCGCGGCCGATCCGGACGCCTGACCGCCCGACGCCGCGAGCGCACCCTCCGACGCCGACGCCAACCTTACAAAAGTTTCATCGCCGGGAAATGGCGAGGCAACGTGGCGAGCCCCATGTTGCCCCTCATGGAGACGGCGCGGGAGGCTGCGTCGCCCGACGACGAGGAGCATCATCCCATGACGAAGCGTCCGACCCTCCGCACCGCATTGCTCGGTGCTGTTGCGGTTACCGCGCTCGGCGCCACTGTGGCGGCGCCGAGCCTGATGTCGACGGTCCCGGCCCAGGCCGAGCAGATCGCGGGGCAGCCAGCCCCCAGCACCATCGCGCCCGGCTCCTTCGCCGACGTCGTCGACCGCGTCAGCCCGGCCGTCGTCTCCGTCAAGGTGAAGATGCTCGAGAACGCCTCGGACGAGGACGACGCCGCGCCCCAGCCCATGCCCAACATCCCGAAGGGCGACCCGCTGGAGCGGTTCTTCCGCCAGTTTCAGCAGCGTGGCGGCATGAATGGGCAGAAGCCCCATCCCCACACCGGCATGGCCCAGGGCTCGGGCTTCTTCATCTCGTCTGACGGCTTCATCGTCACGAACAACCACGTCGTCGAGAACGCGACGGAGGTCGAAGTGGCCCTGCAGGACGGCAAGACCGTGCCGGCCACCGTCGTCGGCACCGACAAGAAGACGGACCTCGCCCTCATCAAGGTGAAGTCGGGCTCGAACTATCCCTTCGTCCAGTGGGCGCCCGCGGTGCCGCGCGTCGGTGACTGGGTGATCGCGGTCGGCAACCCCTTCGGTCTCGGCGGCACCGTCACGGCCGGCATCGTCTCGGCCCGCGGCCGCGACATCGGCGCTGGTCCCTACGACGACTTCCTGCAGATTGACGCGCCGGTGAACCGCGGCAACTCGGGCGGCCCGACCTTCAACACCGAAGGGCAGGTCGTCGGGATCAACACCGCCATCTTCTCGCCGTCCGGCGGCAGCGTCGGCATCGGTTTCGCGATCCCGACCGAGGTCGCCAAGGGCGTGATCCAGGACCTCAAGAGCAAGGGCGTCGTGGCCCGCGGCTGGCTCGGCATCCAGATCCAGCCGGTGACGGCCGACATCGCCGATTCGCTGGGGCTGAAGGACACCAAGGGCGCCCTCGTGGCCGAGCCGCAGCAGAACTCCCCGGCCGGACAGGCGGGCATCCGCTCGGGCGACGTCATCACGGCGGTCAACAACGACGCGGTGGACGGCCCCAAGGAGCTGTCGCGTAAGATCGCCGGCCTCGGCCCGGACCGGAAAGTGTCCCTGACCGTGTGGCACGAGGGCGCTGAGAAGAGCGTCGACGTGACGCTCGGCACTCTGCCGAACGACCAGCAGGCCAAGGCCGAGGTCCCGAAGCCGCAGGACGAGAAGGCGCAACTGTCGAGCTTCGGCCTGACCCTCGCCCCCGCGGCCTCCGTGGCGGGTGCCGGCAGCACCGGCGTCGTGGTGGCCGACATCGATCCGGACGGTGCGGCGGCGCAGAAGGGCCTGCAGACCGGCGACGTGATCCTCGAGGCCGCCGGCAAGCCGGTGGCGCGCCCCGCCGACGTGTCAGCGGCTCTCGCGGATGCCAAGAAGGACGGGCACAAGGCCGTGCTGCTGCGCGTCAAGACCGGCGACAACGTCCGCTACGTGGCGCTGTCGACGTCCAACGCGGGCTGAACCGGGTTCGCCCGGGGCGCAGTGCGCCCCGGGTGCTGAAGATCAGATGCGGGCGCCGTGCAGACGCGCCGCCGATGCGGTACCCGGTCGATCGGTTCGCACTGCTGCTTCGGTTCGTTTCCGCGGAGGCGGGCGCCCAGCGCAAGATGCCCGGCCGGAGGCCGACCCTGCTTCGATCGCCGGTGCCGTGAGCGGCACCCGGCTCGATCGGGTCGGCCTCGGCCGCCTCCTCGGACGCCGCATGAAACCACAGTCACTTCCTGCGAGGATCCGGGCCTCATGCGCATCCTGGTGATCGAGGACGATCCCGAGGCGTCGGGCTACCTCGTCAAGGCGTTCGGCGAGGCCGGGCATGCCGCCGATGTGGCGCATGACGGGCTCGAGGGTTATGCCATGGCGCAGGAGGGCCACTACGAGGTGATCGTGGTCGACCGGATGCTGCCCAAGCTCGACGGACTCTCGCTCATCGGGGGACTCAGGGCCCAGAAGGTCGAGACGCCCGTGCTGATCCTCTCCGCACTCGGGCAGGTGGACGACCGCGTGAAGGGCCTCCGGGCCGGCGGCGACGATTACCTGCCCAAGCCATACAGCTTCTCCGAGCTCCTGGCGCGCGTCGAGATCCTCGCCCGGCGCAAGCCGCTCGAGTCCGGCCAGCCCACGGTCTACCGGGTCGGCCCGCTCGAACTCGACCGGCTCGCCCACAAGGTGACGCGGAACGGCAAGGACATCCCCGTCCAGCCGCGCGAGTTCCGCCTGCTCGAGTACCTCATGCGCAACGCCGGCCAGGTGGTCACCCGCACCATGCTGCTGGAGCATGTGTGGGATTACCACTTCGACCCGCAAACCAACGTCATCGACGTCCACATCTCGCGGCTGCGCTCGAAGATCGACAGGGGCGCCGACGCTCCGCTGCTGCACACGGTGCGCGGGGCCGGGTACATGATCCGTGATGATCGTCGGTAAGCTGTTCCGGACGACGGCGTTTAAGCTGTCGCTGGCCTATCTGGTGATCTTCGCCATCGGGGCCGGCGTGGTCCTGGGCGGCATCGACTGGGACGTGAACCAGCTCCTTGACGGGCAGATCGGCCAGACCATCGAGGCCGAGATCAGCGGCCTCAACGAACAATATGATACCGGCGGCATCCGCCAGCTCGTCTCGAGCGTGGAGCGTCGCACCGAACAGCCCGGCTCTTCCCTCTACCTCGTGACGAACTTCGCCGGCGAACCGCTGGCCGGCAACGTGGCGAGCCTTCCGCCCGGCGTCATCGACCACCCGGGCCTCATCGAGATCACCTACGAGCGCCGCAACGAGGCGCGGGCCGGTCACCTGGCGCTGGCGCAGGTGCTGTTGCTGCCGAGCGGCTTCAGGCTCCTCGTCGGCCGCGACCTCGAGGAGCGCGAGAACCTCCGCGAGGTGATGATCCACGCGCTCTTCACGTCGCTGTTCTGGGTCATGCTGGTCGGCCTCGTCGGCGGCCTAGTGATGTCGTTCAGGATCCTGCGCCGCATCGACGCGATGAACGCCAGCGCCAAGTCGATCATGACGGGAGATCTCGCCCGTCGCCTTCCGCTGGCCGGGACGGGCGACGAACTCGACCGGCTGGCCGAGAACCTCAACGCCATGATCGGCCGCATCGCCGGGCTGATGGTGGGTCTCCGGGAGGTGTCGGACAACATCGCCCACGACCTCCGCACCCCGCTGACACGCCTGCGCAACGGGGCCGAGGAGGCCCTGCGGTCCGGAGGCGACATGGCGCGGCAGCGCGGGGCGCTGGAGAGGGTGATCGGCGAGGCCGACGGCCTGATCGCGGTCTTCAATGCCCTCCTGATGATCGCGAAGGCCGAGGCCGGGACGGGCCATGATGCCCTCGTGGTGGGCGATGTCGGCGCCGTCGCGGCCGATGTCGTCGAGCTCTACGAGCCCTCGGCCGAGGAGGAGGGCATCGCCCTGCGCTCCGACATCGAGCCGAACCTCCCCGTAAGCCTCAACCGGGAGCTCATGGGGCAGGCACTCACCAACCTCATCGACAACGCCCTGAAGCACGGGGCCGCGCCGGACGGATCGCCCTCTGAGGTGACGGTGTCGGCACGGCGCCGGGGTGACCGCGTCGAGATCGCGGTGGCGGACCGGGGGCAGGGCATCCCGGAGCATGACCGCGGCCGGGTGCTCGACCGGTTCGTCAGGCTCGAGGGTTCGCGGTCACGGCCCGGTTCCGGGCTGGGGCTGTCGCTCGCCTCGGCCATCGCGAGACTCCACGGCGGACACTTGACGCTCGCCGACCACGCGCCGGGCCTCAGGGTGACGGTGGATCTCCCGGCGGCGGCGAGGGACGCGAAAGCGCCGGCGGCTGCGGTCGGCGTGCCCGCCGTGCCGAGCCTCAGCGGCGCGCCCTGACGGCCGACGTCGGGATGAGGCAAGCCCCGGGTCGGGCCGTCGCCCGGAATCCCGAGGCCGTCAGGCGACCGATTCCTGCACGGCCCTGACGATCCCGCGCGGCGGAGAGGCCGCCATCGGGGTCTGGCGCGCATAGGCGAGGCGGGGGGCCGGCGTCGTGGTCGGGGGGCCGGGGAGATGGATCATCACGATCGTGCCGCGTCCGACGAGGGACCGGATCCGCAACGACCCGCCGTGGATCTCGACGAGCGACCGGGCGATGGCGAGGCCGAGCCCGGAGCCCTTCATCCCGTCGCTCATCGTCGCGCCCGCCTGAGCGAAGGGCCGGCCGATGATCGCCAGCGTCGCCGGCGCGATCCCGATCCCGTCGTCCTCGATGAAGAGGTTCGTCCCACCCTTGGCGGGGCGGATCCGCACGCCCACCTGCCCGGCCTCTCCGGTGAACTTCACCGCATTGCCGACCAGGGCCGCCAGGACCTTCTCGATCGACCGGGCGTCGGCGTAGAGCGCGGTGCGGGGGTCGATGTCGGCCATCAGGGCGACCGACTTGGCGCTGGCCGCCTCCTGGAGGTCGGCGAAGGCGGAACGGAGCAGCGGGGCGACATCGACGGTGCCGGGCTGGATCCGGACGCGGCCGGAGTCGAGCCGCGCCATCTCGAGCACGTCCGAGATGACCGCCAGGAGGTGGCGGCCGCTCGCCGCGATGTCGCCCGCGTAATCGGCATAGCGCGGACTGCCCAGCGGCCCGAAGGTCTCGGCCTCCATCAGCTCCGAGAACCCGATGATGGCGTTCAGCGGCGTCCGCAGCTCGTGGCTCATGTTGGCCAGGAACTCGGATTTGGCGCGGTTGGCGCTCTCCGCCTCGGCCTGCTTCTCGGCGTGACGCTCGGCCAGTTCGGCGAGCTGCTGCGCCTGCGTTTCGAGCGCCTGGCGCGAGCGTCGGAGATCGGCGATCGTCGCCATCAGGCGCCGTTCGGAATCCATGAGCTGTTCTTCGTGCCGCTTCAGCGTCGTGATGTCGGTGCCGACCGAGACATAGCCGCCGTCCTTCGTGCGGCGCTCGTTGATCTGCAGCCAGCGATCGTCGCCGAGCCGCGCCTCGTAGGTCCGGGCGCCACCCCGCGGGCTCTCGCCGAGCGAGATCTGCGTCTGGATCGTCGGCGGCGTGGCGTCGGCGATGAGCTGTCCGTAGGGGGTGCCGACCCGCACGGTGTCGGGCTTCAGTTCGTGCAGGGCGAGGAACTTGGAATTGCAGGTGACGAGGCGGTTGTCGGCGTCCCACAGGACGAAGGCTTCCGAGATCGCCTCGATGGCGTCGCGCAGCCGCATGTCGGCCGTGGCGCTGCGCTCGGCCATCTTCTTCTCGTCCGAGATGTCCACCGCGATGCCGACGAGATGCAGCTCCGAGCCGGGTCCCTCACGCACGAGTTCGGCCCTGGCGCGCAGCCAGACCCATGCGCCGTGACTGTTGCGCAGGCGGAACACGTGGTCGATGGCGTCGGAGCGCGAGGCCGCGACGATCTCGGCCAGGCGGGACAGGTCGCCGTCGTGGGGATGCACCAGGGCATTGACCTCGCCGAAGGACAGGAACTCGGCCTGGGCCTCCATGTCGAGCATGGCGTACATCGAGGCCGACCAGTAGATGCGGCCGCGGGCGAGGTCCCAATCCCAGAGGCCGCAACGGCCCCGGCTCAGCGCCGTGTCGATCCGCCCGTGGACGCGCCCATGGATGGCTTCGGCCTCGACGGCTCGGTTGGTCTGCCAGAAATAAGCGGTCGCGATGACGATCAGGACGAACGCCGTCGAGACGAGCAGGAGGCCGGAGCGGACCGAGGCGAAGCGCCAGTCGGTCAGGAGGTCGGTCACCGGTTGGATGACGACGATCTGGCTGAACGGCGCGTCGAGCTGGCGAACGGCGGCCAGCACGTCCTGCCCGTCGGCGAGGTCGATGCGCAGGACGCCGGCCTTCTCGGCGAAGACCGTGAGGGGTTGGGCCGGACCCATCAGGTCCGACAGGAGCTTGCGCCGATGGCCGAGCTGCGGCAACGCCGCCACCACGTTGCCGGCGCGGTCGGAGACGAGGATCTGCCGGCCGCCGGCGAGGGCGCGTCCGGGCAGCAGCCGCTCGAGCGCCTCGTCGGGCTTCAGGTCCGGCCGATGGGCGACGGCCGCGTTGAACTGGTCGGCCGCGAAGGCCGCCACCATCTCGGTGTCGCCCACGGCATCGTCGACGGCGCGGTCACGCGCGTCGCGGCCCTGGACGAAGGCGCCGATCGCCAGGACCGACATGAAGACCACGACGAGGAGCGGCACGAGGCGCCGCAACCAGGGCTCGTAGGCCGCCATCCGGAGATGGCTCGGCTGGGTCAATGCCAGGGCGAGGCCCTGGAGCGTCCCCGCGCGCGCGGATACGGTCGTCGCGTTCGCACGCGCCATCGGTCGCCCCCTCGAATCACCGCTGGATCGGGGGGATGTGCCGCATCTCCAAGACCCACTTCAATGTGAGTCATGAAGGCCTGATTTGTCCAGAATCACATTCGTTCGCGAATCGAAAAGTTCGCTTGATTTTCGGCTTCGACCCCGTTCCGAGCCGACCGGACAGGTGCTTCGCGGCGGCGTCACCCGAGCGAGCGGGCGGCGAGGTCCTTCACGTCCGCCGACAGGACCGGCCGTGCAGCGACCCGCTGCAGTGCCGCTTCGGCGCGGGCGCGGCGGACCGGTTCCATCAGGCGCCAGGAGCGGAAGGCGCCGAGCATGCGCGCCGCCACCTGCGGGTTCTTGCCGTCGAGGAACGTCACCGCGCCCGCCACGAAATCGTAGCCGGCGCCGTCCGCGCGGTTGAACTGCGTGGGATTGGCCCCGAAGGCCCCGATGAGAGCGTAGACCCGATTGGGCACCGCGAACGAGAAGGCCGGGTGTTCCGTCAGCCGCTTCACCCGGTCCACCGTGCCCTCCTCCGGGATCGACGCCTGGAGGGCGAACCACTTGTCGACGACGAGCGCGTGGTGCTCGAAAGCCGCGTAGAAGTCTGCGAGTGCGGTCTCCCGCGCCGCACCGGGCAGGAGGCTCAGCACCCCCAGCGCCGCCAGCCGGTCCGTCATGTTGTCGGCGCGCTCGAACTGCGCCCGCGCGAGCGCCTCGCCGAGCGGCGGGTCGCCGGCCGCCAGCAGCGCGAGGGCCGTGTTGCGGAGGGCGCGTCGCCCGGCGCCGGCCGCATCGGGCGCGTAGGGTCCCGGCTCGTGCGCGGCATCGAGCACGGCCCGCAGCTGCGGCGCCAGCGCGGTGCCGATCGCCGCCCGCACCCGTTCGCGGGCGGCGTGGACCGCGTCCGGATCGACGTCGCGCCCGATCGCATGGGCGAGCTCGCCCTCCGACGGCAGCACCAGCACCTGGGCGGCGAAGGCCGGGTCGGCCTCGCCGGTGCGGACCACGGCGGCCAGGGCCGGCTCCAGGCCCGCCAGGTCAGCGGCGCCGCCGCGCAGCCCGTCGAGGATGAGGCGTGACAGCATCGTCTGCGCCGCGTCCCACCGGGTGAAGGCGTCGCGGTCGTGGGTCATCAGGGTCACGAGATCGGTGTCGCCCGAGTCCGTCGTCAGCCGGACCGGCGCCGAGAAGCCGCGCAGGAGGGACGGGACGGTGCCGGGCGGAACGTCCTCGAACCGCACTCGGCGGGTGGGCGTCGCGAGTTCGATGACGTCATGGGCGAGCTCCACCTCCGAGACGCCGTCCGTCTCGCCGGTCCGGATCGGCTGTTCGGTGCCGTCGGGCCTGACGAGACCGAAGCTCAACGGCACCAGGAACGGCTGCTTGTCGGGCTGCCCCGGCGTCGGCGCGGTCGATTGCGCGAGGTGGAGCGTCAACGCCCGCGTGGCCGCGTCGTAGCGGGTCTCGAGTGTGACGTGCGGTGTACCGGCCTGGGTGTACCAGCGGAAGAACTGGGTGAGGTCTCGCCCCGAACTCTCCGCGAAACAGCCGAGGAAGTCCTCGACCGTCGCGGCCGTGCCGTCGAACCGGTCGAAGTAGATCCGCATGCCGCGGTCGAAGGCGTCGGGGCCGACCAGCGTGCGGTACATGCGGATGATCTCGGCGCCCTTCTCGTAGATGGTGGCCGTGTAGAAATTGTTGATCTCCGTGTAGGATTCCGGACGGACGCTGTGCGCCAGCGGTCCCCCGTCCTCGGCGAACTGCCGGGCCCGCAGCGCCCGAACGTCGGCGATCCGCTTCACCGCGCGAGAGCGCTGGTCGGACGAGAACTCGTGGTCGCGGAAGACCGTCAGGCCCTCCTTGAGGCTGAGCTGGAACCAGTCGCGGCAGGTGATGCGGTTGCCGGTCCAGTTGTGGAAATACTCGTGGGCGATCACCGTTTCGATGCCGGCGTAGTCGGTGTCGATGGCGAGGTCCGGCGATGCCAGGACGTATTTGTCGTTGAAGACGTTGAGGCCCTTGTTCTCCATCGCGCCCATGTTGAAGTCCGAGACGGCCACGATGTTGAACACGTCGAGGTCGTAGGCGCGGCCGAAGGCCTCCTCGTCCCAGCGCATGGAGCGTTTCAGGGCGTCCATGGCGTAGCCGGCCTGCCCCACCTTGCCGGGCTCGACATAGATGGCGAGGTCGACGCGCCGGCCCTCGCAGGTGGTGTAATCGTCCTTCAGCGCGTCGAGCCGGCCTCCCACGACGGCGAACAGATAGGAGGGCTTCGGGTGCGGGTCGTGCCACACGGCATAGTGCCGGTCCGTGCCGGGCACGTCGCCCGCCTCGATCGGGTTGCCGTTGCCGAGCAGCACCGGCGCGTCCTCCCGCGAGCCCTCGATGCGCGTGGTGAAGACCGAGAGCACGTCCGGCCGATCGAGATAGTAGGTGATGCGGCGGAAGCCTTCGGCCTCGCACTGGGTGCAGTAGGCCGAGCCCGAGCGGTAGAGCCCCATCAGCTTGGTGTTGGCGGAGGGGTCGATCAGGGTCTCGACCGCCAGCGTGAAGGGCCGCCGGGGGGGCTCCGCCACGGTCAGGCGCTCGGGCGTCGCCGCGGCGAGGTCGAGTGCCTCGCCGTCGAGCGTGATCGAGGTGGCGACGAGGTCGTCGCCGTCGAGCAGCAGCGGGGCGCCGGCGACGCCGTCGGGGTTCGGCCGCAGCGTCAGCGTCACTCGGACGCGCGTCGCCGTCGGGTGGAGCAGGATGTCGAGCTCGACCGTGTCGATGAGGTGATCCGCCACGCGGTAGTCGGCGAGACGGATGGGCTGGCCTTGGTCGCTGCGCATCGACGGCGTTCCGTTCGGTTCGAGAATGGGACGTTCACTCCCCCGGCCGCACGGCGGCGTCGGCCGGGACGCCGTCGGCGGCCGCGGCGTCGGCGTCCGGGAGGTTGCGGTGGAAATAGGCGGCGGCCCCGAGATTGGCGATGCCCAGCGTCACGAGCAGGATGGGGTTCGGCACCGCGATCCAGGGGCTCTGCATCGCGGCCGTGACGCCGGCGCCGACCACCATGAAGAGCGCGTTCAGGACCCCGACGCCCGCCACGACCCGGGCGCGGCGCTCCGGTGCAGCCCAGGACTGGACGGCGGAGAAGACCGGGACGGAGAAGAGGCCGCCCGCGCAGGCGAGCCCCATGAGATCGACGACGAGGCGCAGCCCCGAGCCGCTGTGCAGGAAGGCGGAGAGCGACAGCTGCTCGGTCGCCCGCCCGACGATCGCGGTCGACCAGCCGGCGTCGAGGAGGAAGAGGCCCATGGCGGCGACCGACCAGGCCGCGTAGCGGAGTACGATCTGCCCGTTCGACAGCCAGCCCGCCAGCAGCGAGCCGATGCCGACTCCCACCGCGAAGAAGAGGCTGATGGCGGTCTCGACCTCGACGCCGGCACCGATGCGCTGCTTCACGACCACCGGCACCAGCACGAGCGACACGGAGCCGCTGAGCCAGAACCAGCTCGACCCCATGGCGCCGACCCACATGCGCCGGTCGCGCCTGAGGTCGCCGATGAGCGACCAGGTGGAGCCGACGAGGTTGCGCCCGATCCTGAGATGCGGCACCGCGGAGGGCGCGGCGGGAATGAACCAGGTCGACACGAGGCAGAGCGCCGCCACCACGACGAGCTCGACCACCACCAGTGGCTTGGAGATTCCCTCGAGACCCGTGAGCCCACCCGCCGCGAGGCCGAGCAGGATGGCGACGAAGCCGGCGCCCTCGACCAGGGCATTGCCACCGGTCAGCTCGTCGCGGCGGAGGTGGTCGGGCAGGATCCCGTATTTGATGGGGGTGTAGAGCGTGGCGATGACGCCGAGCAGGAACAGCGCCACGTAGAGGATTACGATGGAGTCGAACCAGTAGCCCGCGGCGGCGATCCCCTGCACGCCCATCTCGGCCAGCTTCAGCCAGCGCGCCACCCGGGCCTTGTCGTTGCCGTCGGCGAGCTGGCCGCCGAGGCCCGAGAGGACGAGCGAGGGCAGGATGAAGGCCGCCAGCGCCAGGGTGACGAGCGGCCCGGCCTCCTCCGCCCCGACCTTGAACAGGATGATCATGGCCAGCATGTTCCGGACCAGGTTCTCGTTGAAGGCCGAGAAGAACTGGCTCCAGAACAGCGGCGCGAAGCGGCGGGTGAGCAGGAGGGAGACGATCATTCGGGTCGGGGTTCCGGTCTCACCAGCCTCGCACGACGGAAACCACCGTGGTCCTCGCCTCCTCGCATCGAAGCGTCGCCCATCCATCTGCGCGGCGGCGGGTTCTCCGGTCAAACGCTTCTCCGGCGGCCGAACCCCGTCGCCGACCCCGTCGACCCCAAGCGATCACTCGGCGGCATCCGCCCTGACGCCGCCGACGAGGGCCATCGCGTGCTGGGCGACCGCGGCTTCCGCGCCGTCGCTCATGGCGGCTTCGCCCGAAACCTGGACGGTCGGCAAGGCGAAACCGATGCCGCTCGCCTTGAACTCCCGCTTGATCAGGAGCAGCGCCCGTCGTCGGGCCGCGAATTGCACGTCGCCCGGCACGGTCATCATCTTGGTCTGGAGCTTGATGGCATAGTCGCCGAACTGCGCCACGCCCTGGAGCTTCAGCGTGCGCAGGATGCCGGGGCCGATGTCCTCGTCGGCCAGCAGCTCCTCGCCGATGCGCTTCATGATCTTGCGCACGGCTTCGAGGTCGGTGTCGTAGGGGACGTTCAGCACGATCTTGTCCACCACCCAATCGCGGCTGAGGTTCTGCACCGCGCCCAGCGTGCCGAACGGGATGGTGTAGAGGGCGCCCCGCTGGTGGCGGAGCTTCACCGAGCGCAGGCTGAAGCTCTCCACCGTGCCTTTGTACGTGCCGCTCTGGATGTATTCGCCGATCCGGAAGGCGTCGTCGACGAGGTAGAAGATGCCCGAGATGATGTCCTTCACCAGCGTCTGGGCGCCGAAGCCGATGGCGACGCCGACCACGCCGGCGCTCGCGATCAACGGCCCGATCTCGACGCCGAGCGAGGCCAGCACCATCGTGCCGGCGACGGCGGCCAGCGCGGCCAGCGACAGGTTGCGGGTGATGGGCAGCAGCGTCTGCAGCCGCGCCGCATGGCCGCTCGTGTCGACGGGCTCGCCCGGGTCGAGCGTGCCGGCGAGCTTGCGGTCGATCAGCGCCACGATGACGTGCCACAGGAAATCCGTCACCAGGACCACGACGACGACGCCGATGACCGCGCGGGTGATCCGCGTGGGAACGTTGTCCTGCATGGTGAGCGTGAGGACGTCGAGCCCGATGAGGTGGGCCAGGAGGGCCGCCGCGCCGACGATCATCAGGGTCCGGGTGCCGCGCTCTAGCAGCACGACCTCCAGCCGGTTGGCCTCGACCCCGTCGGCGATCCCGGCCGGGCGCATGACGTGGCGGATCGAATGCTGCGCGACCGACACCATGCAGGGCCCGCCGACCGCGAAGAGCAGCACCCAGAAGGGCCTGGCGGCGTCGGCCAGGGCGAAGCACCAGAGCAGCACGAGGGTCAAGGCCAGGCCCAGCCGGGCCCAGCCGGCCCGCAGCCTGCGCCACTCGGCGTGGGGCAGCGCCGGCGCCGACGCGTCGGCCGGCTCCGTCACACCGTTGTGCGGATAGCCGATCACCGTGGCGAGCCCGAGCGCCAGCATCACCGTGTCGACGATGTCGAGGCACAGTTCCTGCGAGATGGCGTCGAATCCGAAGGGCGCCAGCAGCGTCACGAGCTGCGAGCCGGTGCCGAGCAGGAGGCCGGCGGCGACCAGCCGGCGATACAGGAAGACCGCCTCTGGCATGCCGACCGGAACGACACGGAAGCGCGGCGCGCCCGGGGCCAGCAGGAAACGTCCCACCACGGCGGCGAGGCGCGTGACCACGGCGGCCAGCAACAGGGCGAGGAGCACCTGCTTGAACTTCGGCGTCCAATCGAACGGCAGCATGGCGCCGATGCTGCCGAGCGCGAAGGAGCCGACGATGCCGAGCATGTAGCCGAAGCGGGCGAAGACGGCCGAGACGCGGTCCTTCACGGTATCGAGCGACAGGGCCACGATCCAGCCCCCGAAGCGGCGCGTGTTGGCGCGGAACAACCATTCCCCGCCGAAGCCCAGCGCCACGAACAGCGGCACGAACAGGGCGAGGCTGAGCGCATCGCCGTGGCCCAGCATGTCGCTGAGCATGAAGCGGGCGTTGTCGAACTCGTCCGGCAGCCTCGGGAGCGCCATGGCCAGGGCGCCGATGTGCTGGCGCAGTCGCTGGAGATCGGTGCCGAGATCCCCCGCCATGGTGGGATCGGACGGCGGCGGCGCGACGGGCGCGGCGCGGCGGGCATCGAGCACGGATCGCACCTCCGGATCCTGCACGAGGTCGAGCAGCAGCCGCAGCTTGTCGGCCGGGCCGGGCTGCTCGGCGGCGGGGAGCGACGCGGGCGCCGGCGCCGCCACGGCGGTGCCCGCCGACAGTGCCAGGCCGATGAGCAGGAGGAGCGAGGGAATGCGCATCGGCTGGAGGTCCCGGTGGGGCGTTCGGTGGAGCCTACAGGAGAAAGCCAGCGCCCGCGCGGGCGCTGGCGGCGGCCCCCGCGGGCGTGCTACCCCCGCCTCTCGTCTTTCGACCGGAACCTCCCGTTGGTGACACAGACCGATCTCCTCGCCGCCGATGCCGCACTCGACCCGCGCCGCAGTTTCCAGGGCCTGATCCTGGCACTCCAGCGCTTCTGGGCCGGGCAGGGCTGCGTTGTGCTCCAGCCCTACGACATGGAGGTGGGAGCCGGGACGTTCCATCCGGCGACGACGCTGCGTTCTCTCGGCCCGAGGCCCTGGCGCGCCGCCTACGTGCAGCCGTCGCGCCGCCCGAAGGACGGGCGCTACGGCGAGAACCCGAACCGGCTGCAGCATTATTACCAGTTCCAGGCCATCCTGAAGCCGTCGCCGCCCGACCTGCAGGACCTCTACCTGCGCTCCCTCGCCGCGATCGGGATCGACCTCGCGCTCCACGACATCCGCTTCGTCGAGGACGATTGGGAGAGCCCGACGCTCGGCGCCTGGGGCCTCGGCTGGGAATGCTGGTGCGACGGCATGGAAGTGTCGCAGTTCACCTATTTCCAGCAGGTGGCCGGAGTGGAGTGCTCCCCCGTCTCGGGCGAGCTGACCTATGGGTTGGAACGCCTCGCCATGTACGTGCAGGGCGTCGAGAACGTCTACGACCTCAATTTCAACGGCCGGGACGGCGACGCGCGCATCTCCTACGGCGACGTCTTTCTTCAGGCCGAGGAGGAATATTCGCGCTTCAACTTCGAGCACGCCGACACGGCGCTGCTGTTCCAGCATTTCAAGGATGCCGAGGGGGAGGCGAAGGCGCTGCTGGAGAAGGGGGTGCCCGAGGCGGAGGGCGGCCGCCACCGCATGGCGCTGCCCGCCTACGACCAGACCATCAAGGCGTCGCACCTCTTCAACCTGCTCGACGCCCGCGGCGTCATCTCGGTGACGGAGCGGCAGAGCTACATCCTGCGGGTGCGCGACCTCGCCAAGGCCTGCGGGGCGGCGTGGCTCATGACCGAGGGCGGGGGGGCCTGAGGTCGTCTTGCCGCTCGCTCGGGAGTGGACTAGATCGAGTGGACTAACCCCGGAGTGGGCCATGGACACATTCAACATCCACGAGGCGAAGACGCATCTGTCGAAGCTCGTCGAGAGGGCCGCCAGAGGCGAGCCCTTCGTCATCGCCAAGGCCGGCAAGCCGATGGTGAAGGTCGTGCCGATCGAAGCGCCGGTGGAGAAGCCCAAGAAGCGCCTCGGTGTCTTGAGCGGCGTCTATGATGTCCCCGACGATTTCGACGACATCGGGCGTGAAGAGATCGAGGCCATGTTCTACGGCGAGACGAGTGATTGAGGCTGCTGCTCGACACGCATATCCTGCTTTGGGCGAGCCTCCGGCCTGACAGACTGTCTGCGGATGCCAGGGTGTTTCTCGACGATGACGATCATGAGTTCGTCTTCAGCGCCGTGAACATGTGGGAGATCGCCATCAAGCGCCGGCTGCAGCGTCCCGATTTCCTCGTCGAAGCGCCGGTCCTCCGCCGCGCGCTGGTCGATGCCGGCTACACCGAACTGTCGGTCACGAGCGACCATGCGATCGCCACGTCCTTTCTGCCGTCGATCCATAAGGACCCGTTCGATCGGCTCCTCGTCGCACAGGCGACGGTCGAAGGCATCCTGTTGTTGACCTCCGATACGACCGTCGGCCGCTACCCCGGCCCCATCCGGTGCGTCTGACCCGCCCTCTTGAAGATCCCCATGCCCGACCTCCTGCTCGAACTGTTTTCCGAAGAGATCCCCGCCCGCATGCAGGCGCAGGCCGCGGCCGATCTGAAGCGCATCGTCACGGACGCCCTCGTGGCGGCGGGCCTCGTCTACGAGGGCGCCCAGGCCTTCGTCACGCCGCGGCGCCTCGCCCTGCAGGTGGCCGGCCTGCCGCCGCGCCAGCCCGACGCCCATGAGGAGCGCCGCGGCCCGCGCGTCGGCGCGCCCGAGGCCGCCGTCGCGGGCTTCCTGAAGAGCGCCGGCCTGTCCTCGCTCGCCGAGGCCCGGGTGGTCGAGGACAAAAAGGGCTCGTTCTACGTCGCCCACCTGCACAGGACGGGGCAGGCGACGCCCGACGTGATCGCCGCGATGATGCCCGGCCTCGTCCGCGGGTTTCCCTGGCCGAAGAGCATGCGCTGGGGGACGGCCTCGTCGTCGCCCGACACCTTGCGTTGGGTGCGGCCGCTCCAGTCGATCCTGTGCACCTTCGGCGCCGAGACCGAGGATCCCGAGGTGGTGCGCTTCGCGGTGGGCGGCATCGACTCGGGCGACGAGACGTGCGGCCACCGTTTCATGGCGCCGGCGCCGATCAAAGTGCGTCGCTTCGACGATTACGTGCCGTCGCTGGAGGCGGCGCGCGTGGTGCTCGATGCCGGCCGCCGTGCCGACATCATCCGCCACGACGCCCGCGACCTCGCCTTCGCGGCCGGGCTGGATATCGTCGAGGACGAGGCGCTGCTGGCGGAGGTCGCGGGCCTCGTCGAGTGGCCCGTCGTCATGATGGGCCGCTTCGACCCGGCTTTCCTCGCCATCCCGCCCGAGGTGATCCGCGCCACCATCCGCGCCAACCA
>CBDCBJ010000007.1:1487500-2260000 GCA_965214345.1 Lichenihabitans sp.
AGTGCGCTCACCTGACCAGCCATTTCGGCCTCTCGGCCGAGCGCGCCCGATTGACGGCAGAACTTGCTTGGGAGCGCCCTCGAGCCCGACGACTTCGTCGAGATCCAGCTCGCCGGACATGACGAGCTCCGGCGTCCCGTATTCACTCTGTCGATGGTCTGCGACGGTGATCGCATGGTCGTCTGGACCGGCCACTCACACGCCGAGGCGCGTGAAGCTGCACGCGTCTGGGATGTCGAAAATGTCGAGGTGGTCGACCTCGTGGCGACGGGAGCGCTGCATTGACTGCCGCTCTCGACACCACCCATGCGGCCCTCGCGGCCGTGCTCGCCGCGCCCGACCTCGCCACCGCGAAGGCGGTCGCTCAGGCTGGGCTCGACCGATTGGCGATGCCCCGCCGCTTCCTCCCCCTTAAGGCTGCAGCGCACGAACTCGCACTGAGCGACAAAACGCTGCGTCGTCGGGCCCGGGCCGGCGCCGGCGTGCTGACCGCGAAAGGTTGGATTGTCGATCTTAACGCCGCGGCGGCCATGGGGAGGAAAGCGTCTTGAACGCTTCCTGTGAAATCGCTCGCAATAGTGCCCCCCTGAGGGGCGGTTTTCGCGTCCGATCGTGACCCCCTCGACCGCTGGGTATCAGCGTCCCTTCCATGGCCCTTTTGGCCGGGAAGGGTTTCAGGGGGATGATTTCCGTGGACATGATCGGCCGGATCCGGCGTGCGTATTTCGAGCAGCACCGGCCCATCAAGGAGATCGTCCGGACGCTCTCGGTGTCGCGTGCGACGGTGCGCAAGGTGGTTCGCGGTCAGGCGACCGAGTTCAAGTACGAGCGTGGTGTGCAGCCGGCCCCGAAGCTCGGCGAGTGGGTCGAGGCTCTGACGGCGATCCTGGAGCGGGAGGCCAAGTTACCGCGTCGGGAACGCCGCTCGACGCAGCGCCTGTTCGAGGAGCTGCGCGGTCAAGGATATGACGGTGCCCATGACAGCGTGCACCGCTTCGCCAAACTCTGGCGCGAGGAACGGGCCCGCGTTCCGGTTCGGGCGTTCGTGCCGATGAGCTTTGCCCCGGGCGAAGCCTATCAGTTCGACTGGAGCCATGAGACGATCACGCTCCAGGGGCTGCCGCTGACGATCAAGGCGGCGCATATGAAGCTGTCGCACAGCCGCATGCCGTTCGTGCGTGCCTACTTTCGCGAGACCCAGGAACTGGTCTTCGACGCTCACGACAAGGCATTCGCGTTCTACGGCGGGGTCTGCCGGCGCGGCATCTACGACAACATGAAGACGGCAGTGGAAGCCATCTTCGTCGGCAAGGCGCGGCAGTACAACCGTCGCTTCCTTCAGATGTGCTCGCACCACCTGATCGAGCCGGTCGCGTGCACGCCGGCGGCCGGGTGGGAGAAGGGGCAGATCGAGAACCAGGTCGGCACGCTGCGCGATCTGCTGTTCCGCCCCAAGCCGAGGGTCAAGAGCCTCGCCGAGTTGAACGGGTGGCTCGAAGATCAGTGCATCGCCTACGCCAGGCGGACCCGGCACCCGGAGTTCAAGGAGCGCACCGTCTGGGACGTGTTCCAAGACGAACGCGCCAGCCTGATGGAGCTCCGCGGACCGTTCGACGGCTTCGTCGAGAAGGCGGTCCGGGCCGCCACGACGTGCCTGATCATGGCCGATCACAATCGCTACAGCGTCGACGCGCGCGCCGCGGGGCGGATGGTGCTGGTGCGCTCCCATGCCGAGCGCATCAAGGTGCTGCTCGACGATGAGGTCGTCGCCGACCATCCCCGCATCTTCCGGCGCGACCAGGTCGTCTACGATCCCTGGCATTACCTGCCTGTCCTGCTCAAGAAGCCCGGCGCCCTGCGCAACGGGGCGCCCTTCAAGGATTGGGATCTGCCGCCGGCCTTGGCCCAGGTGCGCGCCAAGCTGAAGAGCCATGCCGACGGCGATCGTCAGTTCGTCACCGTGCTGGGCGCCGTGCTCGACCACGGCCTGGAGGCGGTCGAGACCGCCTGCGCCGAAGCCCTGACGGCCGGCCTCGCGAGCGCCGCCGTCATCCTGACGGTGCTGGCGCGACAGCGCCAGCCGGCCGAACCGCCCAGCATCACGACGCCGGACGCGCTTCGCTTGACGATCGAACCGTCGGCCGATTGCGGCCGCTACGACAGCCTGAGGAGGGTCGCCTGATGGAACGTCACGATATTCTGGAGGCGATGAGCGATCTCAAGCTCTACGGCATGCGCGCCAGCTTCGACGAGATCGCCGGCAAGGGGCTCGCCCGACGGGACGAGATCTATCCGCTGGTCGCCAGCCTGATCCGGGCCGAGCGAACCCATCGTCAGGCCCGCTCGATCAGCTATCGCATGGGGGGCGCCAAGTTCCCGGTGCTCAAGGACCTTGACACGTTCGTGTTCGCGGAGACGCCTGTCGATGAAGGCCAGGTCCGCGAGCTTGCGACCGGCGCCTTCCTGGATGCCAAGCGTAACACGATCTTCATCGGTGGAACCGGCACCGGCAAGACGCACCTTTGCATCGGCGTCGCCTCGGCGGTGATCCGCACCAGGGCACGGGGGCGCTTCTTCAATCTCGTCGATCTGGTCAACCTGCTCGAGCAGGAGAAGTCCGCCGGCCGCAGCGGGCGCCTCGCCGAGAACCTGTTGCGCTACGATCTCATCGTCATCGACGAACTCGGCTACCTGCCTTTCAGTCAACCCGGCGGCCAGTTGCTGTTCCACCTCATCAGCAAGCTTTACGAAAACACCTCGCTGCTGATCACGACCAATCTCGCCTTCGCCGATTGGCCTCAGATCTTTGGCGACGCCAAAATGACCACAGCAATGCTTGATCGCCTCACCCACCATTGCGACATCATTGAGACCGGCAATACCAGCTGGCGCTTCAAAACACGAAGCTGAGGTCGGCCTCCGAGCTTACCCACGTGGGCGCACAGGCACCTCCCACGCCCTCCGCTTCGCGCAACGCAAAAGCGCTGCGCTCCGGGCGCGGGTCCCTCCTATGCCCCCACGTGGATAAGCTCGGCCCGGTCTTCCAAGGGGTCGGTATTCGACGCGAAACAGGGGTCACGGTTCCAAGCGATTTGACACGCTTCCTACACCCGCGCCGAGCGCCGCCGCTTAGAACGCCTCGGCGAGGCCGTCGAACGGGTCACCCTGGCCGATGCTTTCTACTCGAACGCTTCACCAAGCGCGAGTACCGCCTCCGCGTTACTGCCTCAGTCGAGCTGGAACAGAACGCCATCGTCGATCGGAAGCCGATTGTCGCGCCCGACCCCGGGCAGCGATGGTTCACGATCGTGCGCCAGATCGTGCGCGGCGTCAGAATGCGAGTGCAGGCGCAGGGCCCGGCGGACCACGACGTCGACCTGCCCGAGGACGTGGTGCGTGGCCTGTGGTCCGACGTCGTCAAGCCGGGGAGCTACTTCGCCGATCTCGAGCTGCGGATCTGTGAAGCTCTGGCGAAGGTGGACGGGGCGTCGATTTGAACGCCCACGCGCCTCCGCCCAGGCCGGTGTTCCCGCCCTTCGTTGGCCTGCCGGACCTCCCCGCCATCGCGACGCTTCAGGTCCGGCCGCAGTGGGTTGCGTGGTCCTACGTGCTGCGGTCCGGCGCGATGCGATGTACCAAGCCGCCGGTGAACCCCCACGCAGGCCGGGGAGCGTCGCATTCCGACCGGTCGACCTGGGGAACGTACCAGGAGGCCGCTGTCCGGGCCGAACGCGAGGGCCTGCCAGGGGTAGGCTTCGTCCTGGCCGGGGATGACGGGATCGGCGGCTTCGACCTCGACAAGGTCCGCGATCCCGAGACCGGAACCCTCGTGCTCTGGGCAGCGGACTTGCTGGCGTTCGCCGAAACCTACGCGGAGGTCAGCCCATCGGGCGCTGGGGTTCGGATCTTCGCGGCGGGGAAGCCGGAGAAGGCCGTCAAGAGCGACCCTGCCGGCGTCGAGGTCTATGGCGAGAAGCGGTTTATGACCGTGACAGGGCAGCATGTCTAAGGCACGCCGACCGAGATCCGACCGGCTCCGCGCACGCTCGCTGCACTGATCGCCCGGGCCGAGGCGATGGCACGCCTGATCGAGGCAGAGCGCGAGAGGCAGAGGCCGCCAGCGCCGCCCACGACGCTCCCTGCGGCACCCTTAAGCGCGACCTCGTAGTCGGGCGCCAAGGCGGATCCGACTACTTGCGCACCGTGAACGCCCGCGCCTTCGGCGACCTCTCTGCCTGGGTTTCGGCGCTCTTCGGCGCCGATGCCAAGCCGACGTCGCTCGGCTATCGCGTCAGCTCCGCCGCGCTCGGCCGATGGCTGGAAAAAGATCTCAGCATCACGACGGCCGGCGCAAAGGACTTCGGGGTCCACGACCTCGGGGACGCGCGAGGTGGCGGCCGCTCCGCGATCGACCTCATCGTCGAGTACGGCGGTGCTCCGGATGCGGTCGCGGCAGCGGAATGGCTCTGCCGCCAGATCGGCACGGCGCCGGCGGCTCTCGGCTGGTCCGGGCTGGCCGAGGTTGCTGTGTCGTCCGACGAGTCCGAAGCGGCCTCAACGGCGATCCTGCGGGCCGCAGGGATGGCCGATGGGCCATCTACCGGCAATGGCGCCTCGGATGCGGCGAAGCCTGCCAGCGCGCGCCGCATCGTCGCCAAGCCCTATGTCTGGCGCGACCCGACGACGTTTCCTCGCCGCGAGTGGCTCTACGGCCATCACCTCATCCGGAAATTCGTGTCGACCACCATCGCGCCTGGCGCGGTCGGGAAGTCGAGCTTGTCGATGGTCGAAGCCGTCGCGATGGCGAGCGGTCGCAACCTTCTCGGCGTCACACCGGCCGGCCGCATGCGGGTGTGGGTGTGGAACGGCGAAGATCCTCTCGAGGAGCTGGAGCGGCGTGTCGCGGCGATCCTGCCGCATTAAGGGATCGACCCAGTCGAGATCGAAGGCCGGCTGTTTCTGAACTCGGGACGCGACACACGGCGATCAACGGGGTGGCGAAGCCGATCGCCCGCATCGCCGACGAGACCGGTGCGGCCTTCGATCTCATCCACCACTCTCGCAAGACGGGCGGCGCGGAAATCACGGTAGAGGACGGGCGTGGTGCCTCGGCGCTGCTCGCGGCCGCGCGCTCGGCGCGGGTGCTGAACACTATGACGAAGGAGGAGGCGGAGCGCGCCGGCGTAGGCAAGCCGCGCGGGTTCTTTCGGGTCGACAACGGCAAGTCGAACCTCGCCCCGCCGCCCGACCGAAGCGAATGGTTTCGCCTCGCATCCGTGTCGCTCGACAACGGTGGAGAGAACCCCTTCGATCAAGCCGATCACGTCGCCGTCGTGACAACGTGGCAATGGCCGGATGTCCTGGAAGGCGTGACCGTCACCGATTTGCGTAAGGTGCAGACTGCGGTGGCCGCCAGTTCCTGGCGGAAGGATCCCCAGGCGATGGAGTGGGTCGGCAAGGCCGTGGCGCAGGCCATGGGGCTCGACGCGAGCGACAGGGCCGACAAGGCGAAGATCTCCGGACTGCTCAAGACGTGGCTCGCCACGGGCATGCTTAAGGTGGTCGACGGGAAGGATGAGAAGTTCAGACCGCGTCCTATGGTCGAAGTCGGCACCTGGGCCACGGACTGATCACCCCACCCCACCTTCGATCTACAAGACCCCCCACCACCCCCACCCCTATAATAGGGGGTGGTGGTGGGGGTAGTTTTAACCTCCACCTCCCCGCCTCGCCCCCACTCACCTGCTTCTGGTGGGGTGATCGGCTTTTTCACCCCTGAACGGGCTGCAACACGGGTCCACAGACGGCGGCAGCACGAAAAAAGGGCGCCGATCAGGGCGCCCTCCTCGTCCAGCGATCAGCCGCGAATCACATGGCCTTCTTGTGCTTCATCCGCTTGAAGTGACGGCCCGTCGATGCGGCATTGTTCGACGTGGAGCCGTTCGCGCCTGCCTGCGAGTTGTGGGCGGTCGCAGCACTGGCAGACGTAGCGACGAGTGGCGACGGTAGGGCCAGCGTCAAAATCCCCAAAGCGGCAGCGAGCTTGATCGTTTTCATGGAAACGTCACCTGTGGTTGGCTTCTCGGAATGGCGCCGGGTGGAACCGCCACACGTCGCTGCATGGCAGGTAATGCGGTGCGGCATCCGATACGAGCCTGCTTCTATCGAGCTGAACGATCACCGGCTCGGGGCGCTTGCGGGGTTCGACAGGGGTCGATCCTGAGCCTAGGGTCAGGACTCGATCAGCACCAGAACGCCACGACGGCTGCGAGGGCGACGGCTGACGCGTAGTTTCGGGCGAGCTTGTCGTAGCGTGTGGCGACGCGGCGGAAGTCCTTCAAGCGGCAGAACACGGCTTCGGCGCGCCAGCGGTCTTTGTAGCGTGTTTTGTCATGTCGGATCGGGCGTTTGCGGGAGCGCGTGCCCGGGATCACAGGCACGATGCCGGCGTTGCGCAGATCGGCCCGGAGCCAGTCGGCGTCGTAACCCTTGTCGGCCATGAGACGCCGGATGCGGCCTGGGGCG
Source organism: Lichenihabitans sp. (assembly GCA_965214345.1). GTDB lineage: Bacteria > Pseudomonadota > Alphaproteobacteria > Rhizobiales > Beijerinckiaceae > Lichenihabitans. The sequence goes on from CBDCBJ010000007.1 coordinate 1,494,026, forward strand.
GCCGCCAACACCGCAGGAGCGGTCCTCACGTCACTGGCATTGCCTGGCGTCAGGTGGACGACGGCAGGGCGGCCGAGGGTGTCGGACAGGATGTGGATCTTGGTGGTCGGCCCGCCCCGCGAGGGGCCGACCGCCTGGTTTTTCGCCCCCCCTTGCCGCCATGGGCACAGCGGTGCGCCTTCGTATAGGTGCTGTCGATGGCAGCCGTCTGGGCGATCCAACCCGCCTCGGCCAGGGCTGCCAGCATGGCAAGCCAGAAGCCGCGCCGGGACCACCTGTTGAACCGGTTATAGACCGTGGTGGCCGGACCGTACGCCGTCGGCACGTCACGCCAGCGCCCGCCCGTGCGCAGCATGTGCAGGATGCCGGACACCACGCGGCGGTCGTCCACCCGCCGTGCCCCTGGCTGGTTGGTGGGCATGAACCGGCCCACCACGGCCCAGTGCTCGTCCGAAAGCCAGAAAAGATCAGCCATCTGAACCTCCTTGGACAACCATGGAATCCGCTTCAGACCGTGAACGCAATAGCCTGATTGGGTTCAGACCCTAACGGTTCAAACCCCTTGCGCGTACACGGTCTAATAGGTCCTCGACTGTCGCCTGCGATTCCCCGTCGACCAAGTTCCGAAGCTGGTGCACTGCCTCTTCTCGTAGGACACGAGCGGCGAGTTTCTTGACCTCCGGCAGCGTCATTTCGGACAGACTAGTGGCGTTCATTGCGCGGCTTGCGATCTCAATCGCAGTCCACTCGTTCCTCGGCTTGCTCGCCACTTTTTGCTCCTACGCGTTCATCAGATCCGATCGTTGACCTTTCCTGCAACCCAACGTCGTGTCCAGCCCGATCTTGAGTTCGGCCATCACCGCCGCCACAGCCGGATCGGCCGCTCGTCGGACAACGACACCTCTCGGCTTCCCACCACGTCGAGCAACACGGCGGATGCGGCTCCGGCCACGGCCGCCATGACGGCGCACAGCACGAACGGGTGGTCGAGAGACATCGCCATTGCGCCGGCGAGCACCCGGTCGGCTATGACGTTCCCAGACGAGACGACGTTGTTCAGCATCGATGCACCTCGGCGTTGACTGCCGATGGGCTCGCAAGCTGCGGTCCATGCGCGTTTTGCGCGAGGCCTTCACGCCCCGATCGACCCGCCGCACGGAGGCGCACGCCGACCGGATCAGGGCGGCGTTGGACGAGGCCCCGGATCTGACCCTGGAGGAGCTGAAGGCGCGCCTGGCGGCCGAGGGCGCCGCGGTCAGCGTCACGGCGCTGTGGCGCTTCTGCCGCCGGCACGCCCTCACGCGCAAAAAAGTCGGCCCACGCGGCCGAGCAGGACCGTCCCGACGTCGAGCGGGCGCGCCAGGCGTGGTTTGACGGCCAACTCGACCTCGACCCCGATCGGCTGATCTTCATCGACGAAACCGGCACCTCGACCAAGATGGCGCGCACGCACGGCCGTGCCCTGCGCGGACAGCGGCTGCGCAGGGGCGTGCCGCATGGACACTGGAAGACCACCACGCTGACCGCGGGCCTGAGCCTGCGCGGCATCGTTGCGCCCTTTGTGCTCGACGGCGCGGTCGACCGTCTCGCTTTCGAGACCTACGTGGCCCGCGTGCTCGTTCCTGAGTTGCAGTCCGGCGATGTCGTGATCATGGACAACCTGCCGGCCCACAAGGGACCGCGCGTGGCGGCCTTGATCGAGGCGGCCGGCGCGAGGCTGCTTCACCTGCCGCCCTACAGCCCCGACTTCAACCCCATCGAGAACGCCTTCGCCAAGCTGAAAGCCCTGCTGCGCAAGGCAGCCGAGAGGACCGTTGTGGGCTTGTGGGCCGCCATCGGCCGCCTCGTCGACCTGATCACGCCAGCCGAATGCGCCAACATGTTCGCCGCCGCAGGCTACGCTGCAACTTGACAGGAAAATGCTCTAGCCCGCATCGTCTCGACACGCTGGCCCGCAGTCGCCCGTGACGTGCTCCTGATCGCGGCCTGCGTCGACCGCTTCAACCGCAGCGCTCTCGGCCTTGGCCTCGCCCCTCTCGCAGCCGATCCGCCGTTGAGAGCAGCCGCGGCGATGTGGAGAGGGTTGATCGATGTCGAGTGACGCGCATGACCGACCTCCCCGGCACCATCTCCTGGTTCAAGCGTGTCCCGCTCGGACGGGTGGACGCCTACCGGATCCTGGGGTGGGTGGCGGAGTCCGTCGCTCCGAGCCACCACGACGTCCATTGCGTGCTGATGCGCTACGGCAGGCCGGTGGCGGCGGACGCGGAGCCGCCGATCCCGATCGGCAGGCCGCGTGTGGTGCGGAAGATCGTACGCATCCGGCCAGCACCGCAGTTTAGGGTTGCGCGTGAGGTCAGTCCTGCGGAGCGCGTGTGCGCCGCGTCAGGCCGCTTGAGCCAGGGCTGCGGTAGTTCGGTTGGCCTTCCAATTCCAGGGCAGCAGTTCGTCGAGGTGCTTGGCAGGGTGATCGGGCAGCCGAGCGAGCACGTCGGCCAGCCAAGCCTGGGGATCGACATCGTTGAGTTTGGCAGTCTCAATTAGTGTATAGATGGCGGCGGCGCGATGGCCGCCCGCGTCCGAGCCGCAGAAGGTCCAGTTCCGTCTGCCGATGGCGATCCCCCGCAACGAGCGCTCGGCCGCGTTGTTGCTCATGCAGATCCTGCCGTCGTCGAGAAAGCGGGTGAAGGCTACCCAACGGGTCAGGATGTAATTGATGGCCTTGGCAGTATCGCTCTTGGCCGAGAGCAGCCTCTGTTGCTCTTTCAGGTAGATCTCCAGCTCGAGGATGAGCGGCTTCGACTGCTGTTGGCGTTCGGCACCTCGCTCTGCTGAACTCAGGCCGTTGATGATGCGCTCGACGGCGAAGATCTCGTCGATGCGCCGCACCGCTTCGATGGCGATCGGTGCCTTCGTCAGCTTGGCGATATCGAAGAACTTGCGTCGTCCATGGCTCCAGCACGCCGCCTCGATCACGGGAGCCGGTTTGCGTCGGCCCTCGTAGAGTTCGCTGTAGCCCGCGTAGGCGTCGGCCTGCAGAATGCCGCCGTAGCTCGCCAGGTGCCCCCGTGGGTATTCCCCGGACCGGCTGCGCGAGTAGTGGAAGGCCGCGGCAGGCGGGGCGGCGCCGCCGAAGGGCCGGTCGTCACGCACGTAGGTCCACAGGCGCCCCGTGTCGGTCTTGCCCTTGGCCAGCACCGGCACCGTCGTGTCGTCGCCATGGACCCGATCCGCCGCCAGCACGTGACGCCTGATCGCCTCGACGATCGGGGCGAGCGCCACCGCGCAGGCGCCCACGCGGTCCGCCAGCGTCGAGGTGTCGATGGCGATCCCCTCGCGGGCGAAGGTGTCGCTCTGCCGGTTCAGCGGCTGGTGCAGCATGAACTTCGACACCAGCACGCTCGCCAGCAGGTTCGGGCCCGCGAAGCCACGCGGGATCGGGTGGGACGGCGCCGGCGTCTCGGTGACGCCCTCGCAGTCGCGGCACGTCATCTTCTCGCGCACGTGCTCGACGATCTTCCACCGCCGCGGCTCGCATTCGAGCGAACGCGACACGATCTCGTCGAGCTTGCGCAGGCGGGCTCCGCCGCATCTGGCGCAGGCGCAGGGCGCCGGGTACACGATCCGCTCCACCGGCAGGTGATCGGGCAAGCTCGGTCGTCGCGAGCGGGCGGGGCGCTTCTGCCTTTCCACGGCCGCCGCGGCCGGCGCCGCGATGTCGGCCTCCGCCTCGGCCGCGCCCTGGCTCTCCTCCACGTCGGCGATGGCCAGCTCGAGCTGCTCGGCCAGCAGCCTGCCGCGCTCGGAGGACGGCCCGAACTGCTCGCGGCGCAGCTTGGCGATCAGGAATTTCAGCTTCTCGGTTTCCAGCCGACGGATCAGGGCTTCGCTGCGCAGCGCCACGATCATGGCGCGAGCTTCGGCGAGGTCGGACGGGAGCTGATCGGAGGACGTCGTCACCCCCCGATCAGATCACAACCTCCTGCCGCTGCAAGCCTTTTCGCTATCCCGCCTGGCTCGGACGCCACGTCTGCTGTGGGTTCCTCCAGTCGATGCCCTCCGTCAGGTAGGCGAGCTGCGCCGGCGTGATCGGAACCGCCCCATCGCTCGCCGACGGCCAGGTGAACCGGCCCCGATCCAGCCTTTTCATGAACAGGCACCCCCCTCCGCTTGCCACCCTAACCTGCTTCGCAGGCCAGGGAACCCTGGCGCGCTCCGCCCTGGCCGTCGTGCCAGACGATCTTGATCAGGTCCGAGCGGCGGCCCCGGAACACGAACAGGTGGCCGCAGAACGGGTCGCGCCCGAGCACCTCCTGCACCAGCAGCGACAGGCCGCCGATCCCCTTGCGCATGTCGGTGTGGCCGGTGGCCAGCCACACCTTGGCGCCGCTCGGCAGGGGGATCATCGCCGATCCAGGGCGTCGAGGACGCGCCGCAGCGCGTCGCCGTCGACGTCGCGGCCCACCCGCAGGCGCCGCCCTTGCGACAGCTCGATCTCGATGAGCCCGGCCAACCGCTTTGGACGCGGTGCCACCGAGGGCGCGGGTGCCGGCAGTGTGGAAGCTGGGGCTACGATCTCGACCGGCATCAGAGCCGGCACACCGCGTCCCAGCAAACCGTCGCGCGCCAGGCGACGCCACCCGAACACCAGGCTGGCACTCACCGCGTTGCGACGGGCCACCTCGGCCACCCGCACACCCAAGACCAGCGTCTCCTCGACGATCCGGGCCTTCTCAGCGTCCGACCACTGACGCCGGCGCTCCACCCCGCTCAGAACCTCGACCCGCATCGACCTGATGACCTTTAGGCTAGCCGTAAGCCCATAAGGTCGGCCGTCAGCCCGTCATCCCGCAAGGCGGCCCTCGTCGGACGCGTACGGAAGATCTACCCTGCTCCCATGACGAGATGGGTACTTGGCCACGCCGATGACGGCGCCTGCCGTGCCGGAGGCCGGCGCGCTCGGCCGGACACCAGCCGACGCGTGTCACCATAAGTTAAACATAATTAATCTCTGGGTCCCTCTGGTTGCACCACCCCAGCCAGGGGAACGCCGGATCGCGCCCCATTCCCGGCGCGCATGGCGCGAATTGATCCGCAAATCCATGTCTCGCGCCGGAGCGAAAGCCATGCGGAAGCGCATGGATCACTCGAAAACCGGCTGTTCTTCGTCGGCAGACCGGTTCCGCCGCGATGAGCCGTCGGGCCGTCTCGGTCTCCCTATCTGATCCGCGGTCCGCAGATCGACCATCCTGATTCACGTATCGCCCGTCGAAAGGGACTCGATGCCCGAAAGCATTGATCCGTTGATCTCCATCTCGGCTGCGGCGCGCGAGATCGGCGTCCACCAAAGCACCATATCGAAACAGGTGCGGGAGGGCTTGATCCGCGCCCACGACGGCAAGGTACGCCTCAGCAGGGTGCTGGCCGACCGCGCCGCCAACATCGACCTTGGCCGGTCAAACCGCCGCCGCGGCGCGATCGACGAGCCCGAGCGCACCGAGGTGTCGGCCTTCGCGCCCAACCCCGCCAAGCCGGCGGACGCTGTGGTGAGCGCCGAGCCCGACGACGAAAGCGATGGGCCGCCCGTGACCGTCGACGGCGTGGCCATGGACTACGCCGACGCCCGAGCCCTCAAAGAGACCTACCTCGCTAGGCTGAAGCAACTCGAGTTCGAGATGAAGCGAGGCGAACTGAACCGGGTCAAAGACATGCAGGAGAGGAATGATGAGGTCGCGATGGTCGTGCGCGAGCGTCTACTGTCCATTCCTGGTGAATGCTCGGACGTGCTGACGCAAGACCAGGTCGAGTTCGTCAAGGACAGGATCTACGATGCCATGGAGGACTTGAGTGCACTCGGATTGCAGGCAGAGGACCATGTCGCTTCCTCTCGGGGCGCAGATGATGATGATGCTCCGAATGATGAAGCCGCCGCCGCGCCTCGATCTCGTGGAGTGGGCCGAGCGGTTCCGCTACGTCGCGCAGAAGTCGTCCGCCGCGCCCGGTAAGTGGCGGACCGGCGCACAGCCGATCGCCTACGGCCCGATGCTGGCCGTATCGGAGCGCGACACGCACAAGGTGTCGGTGATGGCTGCGACCCAGATCCTCAAGACGGAACTGCTCATCAACGTCGCCCTCTTCTTCATGCACCAAGACCCGCTGCCGATCATCTTCGTACAGCCGACGCAGGAGATGGCGGAGGCGTTCGCCAAAGAGCGGCTCGACCCGGCCATCGCGGCGAGCCCGCAGCTCCGTGCCCTCATCAAGGCGCCGAAGGCTGGTCGAACGCCAACACGTTGACCCACAAGGAGGCGCCGGGTTCCCACCTCAACCTCGTCGGTGCCCACTCGCCGGGTGATCTCGCGTCCCGCCCGTGCGGCGTGGTGCTCGCCGACGAGATCAACAAATACCCCGCCAGCGCCGGCGAGGAAGGCGACCCTCTCAAGCTCGTCGAGGAACGTGCGTCGACCTACCTCAACGTGAACCGCGGCAAGCTGGTGCGTACGTGCTCGCCGACCGTCAAAGGCGCCTGCCGCATCGGCAAGGAATACGAGGCGAGCGATCAGCGCAGATGCTTCGTCGCCTGGTTCAAACCCTCGGGGGATTTGTGGGAGCTGACGGACAATTGCACGATCTACTCGCCCATGGCTCTCCCGGGTGGCGCGAACAAGATGACGCTCGGGACCCAGGGCATCACCTTTGCCCAGGACTCGGCCGGCGGCACCACGACGACGCTGACGTTGATCCGGCCCGAGTTCCTGATCCCCGTCGGGCATGCTGGCGTGGTGACGGACGGCGCCGGCAACATCGTCAGCAATCCCGGACCCGCCCAGCCTGTCGCGCCGGACTACTTGCAGGGCTCGCCGGGGGCCGGCGGCCTCGTGGGGCACGCCTGATGCTGGAGCTGCCCGGCGCCGGGCTACAGGGCTACGGCAGCACCGTGTGGGGCACGATCCACTCGGTCGACGACTCTAAGACGATGCAACGCGTCGACGTGCGCGGCGTCAACGGGGAACTGATCCTCGGCGTCGAGCGGCCACAAACCTTCGGCCACACCAGCGTTCCCTTGCCACCCGACGACGGGACCGAGAGAGCCGCCGAGGTGGAGATCGGTTTCCGCGGCGGAGATCGCGCGCACCCCTACATCCGGTCGACCGACGATCGCCGCTACCGGATGAAGAACCTGAAGCCGGGCGAACAGGCCAACCACGACGATTTGGGCCAGAATATCCACCTCGCCCGGGACGGCATCAAGAGCACCGCCAAGTCGCACATCCTGTCCGCCACGGAAGGGGCCAAGCCTTTGACGACTTTCGAGCTGCAGGACCAGCTCAAGGGCCTCGGCGCCCGCATGTCGCAGATGGAGCACTCGCACCACGCCCTATTCGACGTGACCTCCAAGTTCCGCGAGATCGTACAAGGGGCGATCCCGGCCGTCGCCGCGGTCGCGCCGATCCTCAATCAGGTCCCGAGCGGCCTGCCCATCATGGCCCAGGCCATCGAGGGCAAGGTCATGTCCTACCTGCAGCAGCACATCCAGGACGCGCTCGCGAAGTTCACCTCGCCCAACATCGGCGGGGTCGCGTCCGTGCTGTCGGGCGGTCTCGAGGCGCTGATCCAGGCCGCGAAGGTGCAGATCGCCAGCCTCGTGTCTGCGAACCCCATCATCTCGGCGGTGGACGGCTTGGTGGACGACCTGGCGAACCTCAACGCCAGTGGATCGCCCGCGACGGTCGCCTCCATGGCGCCGATCATCCAAGGGCTCATCGATTCGGCGACGGCCGGCAACCCCGTCATCGGGCAGGTCGCCGACGCGCGAGCGGCCCTCGCCAGCCTTGTGACCGGTGCCGGGCCCGCCCTCAACTTCCTGGCGCCTCAGCAGCGCATGGTGCAGGGGCTGACGAAGTCTCTGCAGCTGTCGCAGTGAGAGCTCCCATGGCGCGATCGTGTTTCCTCCCTGACATCTCGTGCAGCGCGGAGGAGAAGGCCGCCGCCGAGCGGCTCTGCCTCGCGGACGGGATCGATCCGCATGCCATGACGATCTGGACGTGGACCTACCCGGACGGCGCGAGGCGCGGCATGAGGCGGGAGGAGTGGGTGGCCTACCTCGACGCGGCGCGGGCGCTGGCGTTGGCGCGGCGAGTGGGACCGAACACGTGACCGAGCGGCACGAGAGGCGGGCGACGATGTCGGAAGATGCGACGATTCCCGACCAGCCTCACCCGCGTCGTGCTGGCGACCTGCCACCGCGACCACGACCCGACGAACGACGTCCTGGCAAACTTCAGGGTGCTTTGTCCGCGGAGCCAAATTTACAACGACAAAGCTGGAGCCCGTCCTGCGCCTACGGCTGACGCACAGCATCAGGGTGACACCCTCAGAAATTCGTTGATACTGCCGAGTCATGCCGGCCAGATACACGCTCCACGTTGCCCTCACCGAGCCGCTCCTCCGCTACATCCGCGACAAAGTGGAGGCTGGGCACCACGCTACGTTCAGCGATGTGGTTCGGACTGGGCTCCAAGCCATGATCGACCACGAGCAGCCGGAGCAGCGCAAGCGCTATGCCCACCGTCGAGCCGAGAGGCCGCCTCGTGAATGATGTGAGAGACGGGAGGCGTCTCGCTGCCCTTGCGGGCTACGATATTCTCGACACGCCGGCAGAGGAGGGTTTCGACGACGTCGTGCATCTCGCAACACAGGTCTGCGGGACGCCTGTGGCCCTGGTCAGTCTTGTGGCTGCAGACCGGCAGTGGTTCAAGGCTCGGATCGGCTTTCCGCTGTGCGAGACGGACCTTAATTCGTCAGTATGCGCTCACGCCCTGTCCGAGCCAGATCTTCTGGTCATCCCGGACCTGACCCAGGATTTTCGCACCGCTCGTAATCCCTTGGTCACGGATGAGCCGCGTATCCGCTTCTATGCTGGAGCGCCGCTGCGCACCGAGGCGGGCATGGTGCTGGGCACGCTCTGCGTCATCGACACCGTGCCACGGCCGGCTGGGCTGATCGAGCCAGAAGCCGACGGCTTGCGGCGCCTGGCCCGGCAAGTCGTCAGCCTGCTCGAGTATCGCAGGGCGCTGCGGCAACGGGAGGAGGCTTTGCTCCGGCAGCGGACCATGCTGCGGCAGCAAAGGGAGTTGCTCGACACTCAGCAGGCTGTGTCCCGCGCCGGTTCTGACTTCGATTCGGTGATGCAAGCTCTGGTGGTCGGCGCCATGGCGGCCCTACCCCAGGCTGAAGGCGCCGTCATAGAGATGCTCGAGGGCGACGAGCTGGTTTACCAGTCGCCTCTTGGTGTTTTGAGCGACCATGCGGGTCTTCGCATACCGCTCCAGGGTAGTTTGGCTGGACGGTGCACCTTGTCGGGTGAGGCCATGCTGATCGCCGATGTGCACGGCGAACAGGGCATCTCTCAGGGTCTGCTGGAGCGCCTGGGCGTGCGCTCCTGCCTGCTGGTGCCCGTGTCACGCTTCGGCCAGGTCGTCGGCGTCCTCAAGCTGCAGTCGAGCCGTGCGGATGCCTTCAACGACGACGACCTGCAAATGGCTCGGCTGTTCGGTGGCGAAACGACGGCTGGCTTAGCCGACATCGGCGAGGCGTCGGCCCGCAAGGCTGCCCGCTCCAGCGAGAACCGCTACCGCTCGGTGTTCGACAGCATCGTGGACTTCGCGATCATCGTCACAGACCGCGACGGCAAGGTGACGGAATGGAACACCGGCGCCGAACGCATTCTGGGCTGGCAAAGGACCGAAATGCGCGGGAGCGACGTCGAGCGCATCTTCACGCCCGAGGACCGCGCCAACGCACGGGCAACGATCGAGATGCGCCTGTCCCTGGAACATGGGCGCGCGTTCGACGATCGATGGCACCTGCGCCGCGATGGCTCCCGGTTCTGGGCCTCGGGCGAGCTGATGCCCTTGCGCGATGAGGACGGGACGCATCGCGGCTTCGTCAAGGCAATGCGGGATCGCACAGCGGAACACCAAGCCGGTGTGGCGCTACAGAAGATGCAAGAACGCCTGCGTGAAAGCGAGGATCACTTCCGGCATGCGGTGGAGCTGAATCCAGGGGTATCGTGGATGTGCGACCCGCAGGGCAACATCGTCTCCTACTCCCAACGCTGGCTCGATCTGACCGGACAGATCCCTGGCGAGCCGGAGGGCGACGGATAGATCAGGGCTCTCCACCCGGACGATGTCGCGCCCACCGTCGCGATCTTTGCCGACTGCCTCGGCTCCGGCGACTCAGTCGACGTCGACTACCGAATAAGGGTCGCGGCCACAGGGGAATACCGTTGGATGCGTGCTCGAGCGCGCCCGCGTCGGGACGCGCAGGGCGCGATCATGCGCTGGTACGGGTCAATCGATGTGAAATCGCTCGCAATAGTGCCCCCCTGAGGGGCGGTTTTCGCGTCCGATCGTGACCCCCTCGACCGCTGGGTATCAGCGTCCCTTCCATGGCCCTTTTGGCCGGGAAGGGTTTCAGGGGGATGATTTCCGTGGACATGATCGGCCGGATCCGGCGTGCGTATTTCGAGCAGCACCGGCCCATCAAGGAGATCGTCCGGACGCTCTCGGTGTCGCGTGCGACGGTGCGCAAGGTGGTTCGCGGTCAGGCGACCGAGTTCAAGTACGAGCGTGGTGTGCAGCCGGCCCCGAAGCTCGGCGAGTGGGTCGAGGCTCTGACGGCGATCCTGGAGCGGGAGGCCAAGTTACCGCGTCGGGAACGCCGCTCGACGCAGCGCCTGTTCGAGGAGCTGCGCGGTCAAGGATATGACGGTGCCCATGACAGCGTGCACCGCTTCGCCAAACTCTGGCGCGAGGAACGGGCCCGCGTTCCGGTTCGGGCGTTCGTGCCGATGAGCTTTGCCCCGGGCGAAGCCTATCAGTTCGACTGGAGCCATGAGACGATCACGCTCCAGGGGCTGCCGCTGACGATCAAGGCGGCGCATATGAAGCTGTCGCACAGCCGCATGCCGTTCGTGCGTGCCTACTTTCGCGAGACCCAGGAACTGGTCTTCGACGCTCACGACAAGGCATTCGCGTTCTACGGCGGGGTCTGCCGGCGCGGCATCTACGACAACATGAAGACGGCAGTGGAAGCCATCTTCGTCGGCAAGGCGCGGCAGTACAACCGTCGCTTCCTTCAGATGTGCTCGCACCACCTGATCGAGCCGGTCGCGTGCACGCCGGCGGCCGGGTGGGAGAAGGGGCAGATCGAGAACCAGGTCGGCACGCTGCGCGATCTGCTGTTCCGCCCCAAGCCGAGGGTCAAGAGCCTCGCCGAGTTGAACGGGTGGCTCGAAGATCAGTGCATCGCCTACGCCAGGCGGACCCGGCACCCGGAGTTCAAGGAGCGCACCGTCTGGGACGTGTTCCAAGACGAACGCGCCAGCCTGATGGAGCTCCGCGGACCGTTCGACGGCTTCGTCGAGAAGGCGGTCCGGGCCGCCACGACGTGCCTGATCATGGCCGATCACAATCGCTACAGCGTCGACGCGCGCGCCGCGGGGCGGATGGTGCTGGTGCGCTCCCATGCCGAGCGCATCAAGGTGCTGCTCGACGATGAGGTCGTCGCCGACCATCCCCGCATCTTCCGGCGCGACCAGGTCGTCTACGATCCCTGGCATTACCTGCCTGTCCTGCTCAAGAAGCCCGGCGCCCTGCGCAACGGGGCGCCCTTCAAGGATTGGGATCTGCCGCCGGCCTTGGCCCAGGTGCGCGCCAAGCTGAAGAGCCATGCCGACGGCGATCGTCAGTTCGTCACCGTGCTGGGCGCCGTGCTCGACCACGGCCTGGAGGCGGTCGAGACCGCCTGCGCCGAAGCCCTGACGGCCGGCCTCGCGAGCGCCGCCGTCATCCTGACGGTGCTGGCGCGACAGCGCCAGCCGGCCGAACCGCCCAGCATCACGACGCCGGACGCGCTTCGCTTGACGATCGAACCGTCGGCCGATTGCGGCCGCTACGACAGCCTGAGGAGGGTCGCCTGATGGAACGTCACGATATTCTGGAGGCGATGAGCGATCTCAAGCTCTACGGCATGCGCGCCAGCTTCGACGAGATCGCCGGCAAGGGGCTCGCCCGACGGGACGAGATCTATCCGCTGGTCGCCAGCCTGATCCGGGCCGAGCGAACCCATCGTCAGGCCCGCTCGATCAGCTATCGCATGGGGGGCGCCAAGTTCCCGGTGCTCAAGGACCTTGACACGTTCGTGTTCGCGGAGACGCCTGTCGATGAAGGCCAGGTCCGCGAGCTTGCGACCGGCGCCTTCCTGGATGCCAAGCGTAACACGATCTTCATCGGTGGAACCGGCACCGGCAAGACGCACCTTTGCATCGGCGTCGCCTCGGCGGTGATCCGCACCAGGGCACGGGGGCGCTTCTTCAATCTCGTCGATCTGGTCAACCTGCTCGAGCAGGAGAAGTCCGCCGGCCGCAGCGGGCGCCTCGCCGAGAACCTGTTGCGCTACGATCTCATCGTCATCGACGAACTCGGCTACCTGCCTTTCAGTCAACCCGGCGGCCAGTTGCTGTTCCACCTCATCAGCAAGCTTTACGAAAACACCTCGCTGCTGATCACGACCAATCTCGCCTTCGCCGATTGGCCTCAGATCTTTGGCGACGCCAAAATGACCACAGCAATGCTTGATCGCCTCACCCACCATTGCGACATCATTGAGACCGGCAATACCAGCTGGCGCTTCAAAACACGAAGCTGAGGTCGGCCTCCGAGCTTACCCACGTGGGCGCACAGGCACCTCCCACGCCCTCCGCTTCGCGCAACGCAAAAGCGCTGCGCTCCGGGCGCGGGTCCCTCCTATGCCCCCACGTGGATAAGCTCGGCCCGGTCTTCCAAGGGGTCGGTATTCGACGCGAAACAGGGGTCACGGTTCCAAGCGATTTGACATCAATCGAGGACGTGCACGATCGCAGGCTGGCAGAGGCTCGGCTGCGCGAAAGCGAAGCGTTGTTCCGGTCGTTCGCGCAGGCCGTACCGAACCACATCTGGTCGGCCTCGTCGGACGGCAGGCTGGATTGGGCCAACGAGCCGACCTACGCCTACGGCGGGCGAACGGCGGACGGCACCATCGGGGAAACCTGGACAGACCGCGTCCATCCGGACGATTTGCTTCGCGTGAGAGAGCGTTGGGCTTCCGCTATAGCGAGTGGCGACACGTACGAGACAGAGTTCCGCGTCCGACGCGCAGACGGAGTCTACCGGTGGTTCTTGGTTCAGGCCCTGCCCATCCGGGGGCTCAACGGCGCCGTCGACCGCTGGATCGGCGCCAACACTGACATCAACAATCAGAAGGTCGCCGCCGAAGCACTGGCGCAGTTGAACGCGACCCTGGAACGACGTGTCGAAGAGCGTACCCGTGATCGCGAGCGGGTCTGGTCGAGCACCAACGACTTGATGGGAACGGCCGGGCTCGATGGCTATCTCAAGGAGATCAACCCGGCATGGGAGCGCGCCCTGGGCTGGAGTGAGGCCACCCTGCTGGCGCAGCCCTTCGTCGACCTAATCGACTCCAAGGACCATGCCGAAACCGGGCGAGTGGTGCAACGCCTGGCGCGGGGTGAGGCCGTGACGGGCTTCGTAGATCGCCTGCACACGGCGGCAGGCGCCCTCAAGACAGTGGTTTGGGACGCCGTGCCGGATGGCGATGTCTTCTACATCGTCGGGCGTGACATCTCCGAACAGCGAGAGATCGAGGAACGCTTGCGGCAATCGCAGAAGATGGAGGCCGTGGGGCAGCTCACGGGCGGCCTTGCACACGATTTCAATAACCTCCTCACCGGCATCTCAGGCAGCCTCGACCTTCTGCAGAAGCGGGTGGCGCAGGGCCGGGTCAATGACATAGATCGATACGTCATTGCGGCTCAGGGAGCTTCGAAGCGCGCTGCCGCCTTGACGCACCGACTGCTCGCCTTCTCGCGCCGACAGACGCTCGACCCGAAACCGACCGACGTCAACCGCCTCGCAAGCGACATGACCGACATGATCCGGCGCACGGTCGGTCCAGCTGTCACCGTCGAGACGGTCGGCACCGTCGGGCTATGGACGGCGCTTGTCGACCCGCACCAGCTCGAAAACGCCCTCCTCAACCTCGCCATCAACGCCCGCGACGCCATGCCGGACGGGGGTGGGATCACGATTGAGACCGCCAACCGTTGGATGGACGACCGGGTTGCGCGCGAGCGCGATCTGGCAGCAGGCCAGTACCTGTCGCTGTGCGTGTCAGACACCGGGACCGGCATGCCGCCCGACGTGATTGCGCGCGCCTTCGAACCCTTCTTCACCACCAAGCCGCTCGGGCAGGGGACCGGGCTCGGCCTCAGCATGATCTACGGTTTCGCGCGCCAATCGGGCGGACAGGTCGGCATCACCAGCGCGGTCGGGGAGGGCACGACAGTGTGCATCTACCTACCGCGCCACTACGGGGCATCCGAGGCGTGGGACGAGAGCGATGCCCGAGAGGCGGTGCTCTCGCCCGCCGCAATGGGCGAGACCGTGCTGATCGTCGACGACGAGGCCACCGTCCGCATGGTAAGCGTCCGGCCTGGGCCGTGTAGCGGCGCGGGCCACATCCGGCGATCCTGCTGATCTCTGGAGCCTCTCTCTGGACTCCAGAAGGAGGCTGTTTTGGCGGAAGTAGACATCCTGGGGCCGTCGGACCGGCGGCGCATATGGAGCGCGCAGGAGAAGGCGGCGCTGCTGGCCGAGGTTGACGCGGAAGATGGCAAAGTACGCCTGGTCGCGCGGCGGCGGGGCGTGTCGGAGAGCCTGCTATATAATTGGCGCTCGGCGCGCAAGGCGGCGGCCGTCGCGGCGGGTGCGGCCGAAGATGTTCAGTTCGTTCCGATCGGTGTGCTCCGGGGCAAGGCGCCGCGCGAACCGGCGTTGCTGGCGCCCCCCGAACCAACGCCTGCGCCGGAGCCTCAGCCAGCGGAAGGCAAAGGCGGGTCGATTGAGATCATGCTTCCGAACGGCGCCCGCGTCAGCGTGGATGCTTTCGTCAATGAGAAGGCGCTGGCGCGGGTGCTGCGCGCCATGAAGGGGCTGGCGTGATCAGCCTGGCGCCGGGCACGAAGGTGTTTCTCGCGTGCCGTCCGATTGATTTGCGCAACGGGTTTGATGGCTTGGCAGCCAAGGCGCAGCACGTGATTGGCGCCGATCCGTTCAGCGGCCACCTTTTTATCTTCCGTGGCAAACGCGGCGACTATTTCAAAGGTCTTTACTGGGACGGCACCGGGATGTGGCTGATCGCCAAGCGTCTTGAGAAGGGCCGCTTCGTCTGGCCGCCCATTGTGGACGGCTCGATGACCCTCACACCGGCGCAGTTCTCCATCCTGGTCGAGGCGATGGATTGGCGGCGCACGATAGCACCGCCGCCGCCTGCCCAACCAATGCTGGTCTGACGCATCACCGATTCCGTATTGATTCTGGTTCGACGCGGGCGGCCTTGGTAGATTTTACGCATGTCGCTCGCCACGGCCGAACTGCCCGCCGATCCTGCCGCTCTGCGTGCCTTCGCCCTGGCCTGCCAGGGCGAGCTGAAGGCCGCGCAGACCGCGGTGCAGCTCAAGGCGCTGGAGATCGAGAAGCTCCGCTTCCAAATCGCCAAGCTGCGCAGGATGCAATTTGGCCGATCCTCGGAGCGGATCACCCGCCAGATCGAACAGCTGGAATTGCAGCTGGAGGAGTTGGAGACCAGCGAGGCCGAGGATGTCGCTCAGGCCGAGGCGAACGATCCAGACGCACCCGCCCCTGCGCGCGCCAAGCCGAAGCGCAAGCCGCTTCCCGAACACCTGCCGCGACAGGAGGTGCTGCATCAGCCAGCGGGCGACGGTGCCTGCGTCTGCCCCGCCTGCGGCGGCGGCATGGGAAAGCTGGGCGAGGACGTGACCGAGGTGCTGGATTACGTGCCCGGCCACTTCCAGGTGATCCGACATGTGCGGCCCAAATATGCCTGCCAGGCCTGCGATGCCATCACACAGGCACCAGCACCGGCGATGCCGACGCCGCGTGGCCGCGCCACACCCGCCATGCTCGCGCATCTGCTGGTCTCGAAATACTGCGATCACCTGCCGCTGTATCGGCAGTGCGAGATTTACGCCCGCCAGGGTCTGGAACTCGACCGCTCCACCCTGTGCGACTGGGTGGGCCAGGCCGCCTGGCTGCTCGACCCCATCGTGGCCGCAATCCGCGCCCATGTATTTGCCGCTGAGAAGATCCATGGCGACGACACGACGGTTCCCGTGCTCTCCCCAGGCCTTGGCCGAACCAAGACCGGTCGACTCTGGGCGTATGTGCGCGATGATCGGCCCTTTTGCGGCGGAGCCCCTTCGGCGGTCGCCTACTTCTACAGTCCCGATCGCACCGGCGCGCATCCTGCGGCGCACTTGGCGGGCTTCACGGGTCTGCTCCAGGCAGACGCCTATGCGGGGTTTGAAAAATTATACGGCCCGGCTCGCACCAAGCCCGGTCCCATCACGGAGGTGGCGTGCTGGGCGCACACGCGCCGCGGATTTTTCGACGACTGGGAGCAACATAAATCTCCAACGGCCAAGCAGGCGCTGGATCGGATTGCCGCGATCTATGCTATCGAAGCGCGCGCGGCCTTTGCGCCCATCGCCGAGCGCGTTGAGCGTCGCCGCGAACTGGCCCCTCTGTTGGACGCCTTCTTCGCCTGGGCCCATGCCACGGTCGCAAAGCTGTCGGCGAAGTCGACGCTCGCCGAGGCATTCCGCTACGCGATCAATCGGCGCGAAGCATTGTCGAGGTTTGTCACCGACGGACGGCTGGAGATCGACAACAACATCGCCGAGAACGCCATGCGTTGCATTGCCGTAGGCCGGAAGAATTATCTGTTCGCCGGTTCCGACACCGGCGGAGAAAGGGCCGCTTCCATCTACACCCTCGTGCGCACAGCGAAGCTCAACGACGTGAATCCCGAAACCTACCTGCGCGACGTCCTGACGAAGATCGCCGAGGGGCACACAATCAACAAGATCGACGCGCTGCTGCCCTGGAACACCACGCTCCATAACTAGACCTACGGGCAGGCCGGACGCTTACCCTTCAGCTGCCATCCTGGAGGCCTTGGAGAGGTCGCCGAGGAAGAACGAGTTTAGGGATAACGGTCCATACGCTTAAAACAATCGGCTCACTCGGACGCCGCCCACCACAACCGCCACCCCTCTAATTTCACGATCCGGATGCAGCTACCAGCAGGTCGTTTCCACAGAAACACCTCATCAACGGGTAGCGAACGATGGGTTGCGCCCATCCTACCGGGCGATGCAGGTCCTCTACCGTGCCGCCACAGCCGGCGCATTGAAAAACGGATAATCCTGATTGCTGCCAACGATCACCGCCATCGGCCGCGCCAGAGCGTGCAACGCCGCACAATCCCGCACGGCCACATGGACAAGCACCGCCAGATAACACGCGCCGAGCACGCGGCCTTGCTGTTCATCCGCGCCGGATCCGCTCTTCGTCAGACGAAAAACCGCGCCATACAGATCGCCGATCCCCGTTACCGTGATCACATCGTCCACATCCTCCGCGGCACCCTGCCACTTCGCGTTCCCCAGCCACTTGCCCCGGTTCGGCGCATAGCAATGCAGCAACGACGCGCGGTCCAACGTCGAAAACGGATAGTCCGCGTCATCGCAATAAAATCCCGTCTCCATATGCGGATCGAGATACCCGTGCTCGTCGGGAACACGGCGGCGGTGGCTGGGCGAACTGAAGCTGATCTCGATCGCGGTAATCCGCTTGCCCTGTCGATCATACGCCTCGATGCCGGCCGCCAGGTCGCTGAAGCCGCCCAGAACGACATCTCTTGCGCCAATCGTCAGAAAGCGCGCCGGTAATGGACGATCCGGTCCGCACAAGCCCTCCAACAAACCCCGCAGCCGATGCGCCGCCTCATCAGCCTGGCCGCCCCGCAACAGCGTCTCGATCTCGATACGAAAATCGTCTTCGGCCTGCCCGCCGATCGTGAATCCTGCCGCCATCAACGTGTCTCCTTTGCCGTGCTGTGCATCCGGCGATGTCACCGCATCTGTCAATCGCAAGTGTCGGCAGGTCTGCTGTCGCGCACCCCGCCTCGACACCACTGGCACCTAGTCATCAACCTAGCCCGGGCATACCGATCCGCCGACGGTGGAGGCCGGGCGCTTACTCCGCATGCTGGTCGTCGACGTCCTGTCCGATCTCGGCTATGGCGCCCTCGAGGCGGAGGACGGGCCCTCCGGGCTGGCGATTCTGCGGTCCGCCGCCCGCGTCGACCTCCTCGTCACCGACGTGGGCCTGCCCGGCGGCATGAACGGCCGGCAGGTCGCCGATGCCGCCCGGGTGCTGCGGCCGGGCCTCAAGGTCCTCTTCATCACCGGCTATGCCGAGACGGCCGCGGTCGGCAACGGCCACCTCGATCCCGGCATGGCGGTGATGACCAAGCCCTTCGCCATGGACGACCTCGCCGGTAAGATCCGCGCGCTTATTGAGAGCTAGTTTGGTACGACTGACGCCTTGGCAGGTGTCGCTAGGCGACGACCAGAACGTCGGCGCCGGGCGCGAGATCGAGCCGCGCCGTCGCGACATCGATGTGCAGGTCGCTCACCACTTGGATCCGAAGCGGCACGGTCACGCCGTGCCGCCGTCGCCGCGCTCGACGACGCAGCGCAGGCGCTTCCTTATCGGTGCCCGGGGCGCCGTCGGGCGGAACACGACGGGCTGGCCGCAGTCGTTGCAAGTGCCGGTCAGGTTGTCCCGGAACACGCCCGGGTCGTCCGAGGCCAGCAGGCATACCACGGCATCGACCGTCTCGGCCTCGGCCGGGGTCACGATCGTCACAGGCACGTCCATAGGCTGTTCCTGTCGGTCCACGATGCCCCAAACCGTCGCCCGCCGCAGTCGCTCGTCTGCGACACGGCTGACCGCTGCAAAGGAATCGGCTCTACCCGCCACCGATGCGCTGAAGGCGGCAGATCTGACGTCGCTGCGGGCTTCAGGCCGCTTTGCGCTTGCGCTTCGGTGCCGCCACCGCAGCCGCAGGTTCAGGTTTCGGCTCCGGCGCGGCGGTGGTTTCGACCTTCGGTTTGCGGCCGAGGCCAAGCGTCTTGGCCAGGGCTGACCGCTGCGCCGCGTAGCTGGGCGACACCATCGGATAGTCCTTCGGCAGGTTCCATTTCGCTCGATAGTCTGCCGGCGTCATGCCGAGCTTGGTGAGGTAACGCTTCAGCGATTTCAGCTTTCGCCCGTCCTTAAGGCTGATGATGAACTCGTCCGTTATGGATTTCTTGACCGGCACAGCGGGCTTCAAAGGTTCGGCAGCGGCCTCGACCGCCGGAGCTTCCGATCCCGCATCCGTTACCGATTTGTAAATGGATCGAATGAGGCTCGGCAGTTCTGCCACTGGCAATGAATTCTGACGCACGTAGGCGCAGACGATCTCCGTCGTCAGATCAAATGCACGCTTTGGGTCGTGAGAGCTTCTGTCATGTATCGATCGCATCGTAAAATGCAGAGGCGATAGGCCTCTCCTCTTCGCCTTCTAATGTAGATCTGCATCGCATTCAACATGGGATGAACGACGGTGATCGCGTGAACCATGAGCCTGTCCTAAACGGCTCATCAGCGGTAATTGCTCAGGTCCCCTGGGCAGGTACGCGGGTTCGGGCGGGCGGGAGAGGTCGGATTTTTCGGTCGACTCCAGCCTTGGGACGTGAATCAAGGGTGGCGTGAACACGCCCGCCGCCCCCACCGACAAGGATGCCCTGATCGCCGCTCTGTTGGAGCGGATCGAGGTGCTGGTGGCGCAGAATGCCGCCTTGATGGCCGAGAACGCGCGTTTGGCGGCGCGTGTCGCGGAGTTGGAGGCCAAGCTCGGCCTGCCGACGAAGACGCCGGACAACTCGAGCCTGCCGCCGTCGAAGGGGCAGAAGCCGTCGCTGGCCTCGGTTCCGAAGCGCAAGGGCAAGCCGCACTCCGGCGCCCATCGCCTGCTGCATCCCAACCCCACCCGCCACCACGACGTGCTGGCACTGTCGTGCCAGGCCTGCGGGGCCGACGTGTCGGGGGCGGAGCAGAGCCCCTGCGAGACCTACGACCGGGTGGAGATCCCGACGATCGAGCCCGACGTGACGCGCGTGTCGCTGCATGGCGGCATATGCCCGTGCTGCGCCAGGCGCTTCAAGGCGCAGGCGCCCGCAGGTCTGGAACCGGGCTCGCCGTTCGGCGCCAACATCCGCGCCTTCGTGATCTATCTGCGCGCGGTGCAGGGCATCCCGCTGGGGCGGTTGCGCGACGCGCTCCTCGACCTGTTCGGCCTGACGATCAGCGAGGGCGCGCTCGTCAACATGCTGTCGGCGGGCGCCGCGCCGTTCAAGGCCGCGGTGTCGCTCATCAAGGCGCGCCTGCTCGCCGGCACCGCGATCGCGTCCGACGAGACCGGCGTGCGGGTCGGCCGCGCCAACTGGTGGCTGTGGGTGTTCCATCACGGCGACAGCGCCGTCTTCGTCGCCGACGCCCATCGCTCCAAGGCGGTGGTGGAGGCCTTCCTCGGCGATCACCGCCCCGACTTCTGGACCTCGGACCGCCTCGGCGCTCAGGCGGGATGGGCCAGGAAGGAGCATCAGGTCTGCCTGGCGCACCTGATCCGCGACGTCCAGTACGCCGTCGAGGCCGGCGACGCGGTGCTGGGCCCCAGCCTGAAAGACCTGCTCGAACGGGCCTGCGCGATCGGGCGGCGGCGGGCAGACCTCAAGACCGCAACCCTGAAAACCTACGAGGCCGACCTGGAGCGTCGCCTCGACCGCATCATGGCGCTCGATCCTACCCATCCCGCCGGGATCAAGCTCAAACGCATGATCCTCAAGGTCCGAGCCCAGCTCTTCGTCTTCGTCCAGAACCGGGATCTGGAGGCCACGAACAACGGGTCGGAGCGCGCGCTGCGACCCTGCGCGGTCTACCGCAAGATCACCAACGGCTTTCGCCAGGAGTGGGGCGCTCATCTCTACGCCGACACCAGGTCCGTCATCGAGACCGCACGACGACGCGCCGTCCGCGCCATCGACGCCATCCGCCTCACGCTGAAAGGCGAGACGATCAGCCTGCCAGCTTGAACGGCATGTCGACCCCGTGAGCAATTACCATCAGCGCACCAGACCGACCGGACATGTCGCCTCACCAAGGCCGATATCTGATCCTCAACTCGACTTCAGCTAGCACCTTGGTCCAGTGACCTCCGCCGCCGTCTTTCCGAGAAGCCAAACTCGCGCATCTGGCGACGAAGATTGCGTCTGAGCCATGGCTTAGGACGAGGCGTCTAGCGTCCGCAGCGACATAACGGGCGAACAGCCGATGAAGGGAGCGGCGAAACATCAACGTCCTCCGCTCTCCAAGCGAGGATCGAAACGCTGCTCAACGCACGAGAATCATCATCGCACCAACTTATGTTATTGTATCTTGACAGATTGTCGCATCCACGTGTGTGTGGAGCGAGGACCAGGCTTTCTGCCTGGAGGTTGAAAAGCCGTGCTGTTCGAAGCTTATATTGGGGCTTTTCTCGCATGTGTGATCGCGCTTGCGATCCTGTGGGTCATGCTACGTCGCGCTTGAGGTCGGACCTCACCGCCCGGCCAGCGCTCAACCGTGTTCGTCCCCTCGTCGTCCTGAGAGGTAATGAGGAGGACGCGAACCCGCGCTTCCACTTCGATCCCTCACCGGCAGGGCAGCTACTTGTTTGCTGGGCTTCTGTGGAGCGTTCGGCATCGGGTAGCCTCCACGGGGCTGGGCACCGCTGGTTGGCTTATCGCATCAGTGACGGGAGATCATGGCCATGCTGTCGGATTGGGTGATGATCGGGCGCCTGCTGTGCGCCGCCGCCCTCGGCGGGATGGTTGGATTCGAGCGCGAACGATTGCTCTGGGCGGCGGGGCTACGCACCGTACGCATCCGGCCAGCACCGCAGTTTAGGGTTGCGCGTGAGGTCAGTCCTGCGGAGCGCGTGTGCGCCGCGTCAGGCCGCTTGAGCCAGGGCTGCGGTAGTTCGGTTGGCCTTCCAATTCCAGGGCAGCAGTTCGTCGAGGTGCTTGGCAGGGTGATCGGGCAGCCGAGCGAGCACGTCGGCCAGCCAAGCCTGGGGATCGACATCGTTGAGTTTGGCAGTCTCAATTAGTGTATAGATGGCGGCGGCGCGATGGCCGCCCGCGTCCGAGCCGCAGAAGGTCCAGTTCCGTCTGCCGATGGCGATCCCCCGCAACGAGCGCTCGGCCGCGTTGTTGCTCATGCAGATCCTGCCGTCGTCGAGAAAGCGGGTGAAGGCTACCCAACGGGTCAGGATGTAATTGATGGCCTTGGCAGTATCGCTCTTGGCCGAGAGCAGCCTCTGTTGCTCTTTCAGGTAGATCTCCAGCTCGAGGATGAGCGGCTTCGACTGCTGTTGGCGTTCGGCACCTCGCTCTGCTGAACTCAGGCCGTTGATGATGCGCTCGACGGCGAAGATCTCGTCGATGCGCCGCACCGCTTCGATGGCGATCGGTGCCTTCGTCAGCTTGGCGATATCGAAGAACTTGCGTCGTCCATGGCTCCAGCACGCCGCCTCGATCACGGGAGCCGGTTTGCGTCGGCCCTCGTAGAGTTCGCTGTAGCCCGCGTAGGCGTCGGCCTGCAGAATGCCGCCGTAGCTCGCCAGGTGCCCCCGTGGGTATTCCCCGGACCGGCTGCGCGAGTAGTGGAAGGCCGCGGCAGGCGGGGCGGCGCCGCCGAAGGGCCGGTCGTCACGCACGTAGGTCCACAGGCGCCCCGTGTCGGTCTTGCCCTTGGCCAGCACCGGCACCGTCGTGTCGTCGCCATGGACCCGATCCGCCGCCAGCACGTGACGCCTGATCGCCTCGACGATCGGGGCGAGCGCCACCGCGCAGGCGCCCACGCGGTCCGCCAGCGTCGAGGTGTCGATGGCGATCCCCTCGCGGGCGAAGGTGTCGCTCTGCCGGTTCAGCGGCTGGTGCAGCATGAACTTCGACACCAGCACGCTCGCCAGCAGGTTCGGGCCCGCGAAGCCACGCGGGATCGGGTGGGACGGCGCCGGCGTCTCGGTGACGCCCTCGCAGTCGCGGCACGTCATCTTCTCGCGCACGTGCTCGACGATCTTCCACCGCCGCGGCTCGCATTCGAGCGAACGCGACACGATCTCGTCGAGCTTGCGCAGGCGGGCTCCGCCGCATCTGGCGCAGGCGCAGGGCGCCGGGTACACGATCCGCTCCACCGGCAGGTGATCGGGCAAGCTCGGTCGTCGCGAGCGGGCGGGGCGCTTCTGCCTTTCCACGGCCGCCGCGGCCGGCGCCGCGATGTCGGCCTCCGCCTCGGCCGCGCCCTGGCTCTCCTCCACGTCGGCGATGGCCAGCTCGAGCTGCTCGGCCAGCAGCCTGCCGCGCTCGGAGGACGGCCCGAACTGCTCGCGGCGCAGCTTGGCGATCAGGAATTTCAGCTTCTCGGTTTCCAGCCGACGGATCAGGGCTTCGCTGCGCAGCGCCACGATCATGGCGCGAGCTTCGGCGAGGTCGGACGGGAGCTGATCGGAGGACGTCGTCACCCCCCGATCAGATCACAACCTCCTGCCGCTGCAAGCCTTTTCGCTATCCCGCCTGGCTCGGACGCCACGTCTGCTGTGGGTTCCTCCAGTCGATGCCCTCCGTCAGGTAGGCGAGCTGCGCCGGCGTGATCGGAACCGCCCCATCGCTCGCCGACGGCCAGGTGAACCGGCCCCGATCCAGCCTTTTCATGAACAGGCACCCCCCTCCGCTTGCCACCCTAACCTGCTTCGCAGGCCAGGGAACCCTGGCGCGCTCCGCCCTGGCCGTCGTGCCAGACGATCTTGATCAGGTCCGAGCGGCGGCCCCGGAACACGAACAGGTGGCCGCAGAACGGGTCGCGCCCGAGCACCTCCTGCACCAGCAGCGACAGGCCGCCGATCCCCTTGCGCATGTCGGTGTGGCCGGTGGCCAGCCACACCTTGGCGCCGCTCGGCAGGGGGATCATCGCCGATCCAGGGCGTCGAGGACGCGCCGCAGCGCGTCGCCGTCGACGTCGCGGCCCACCCGCAGGCGCCGCCCTTGCGACAGCTCGATCTCGATGAGCCCGGCCAACCGCTTTGGACGCGGTGCCACCGAGGGCGCGGGTGCCGGCAGTGTGGAAGCTGGGGCTACGATCTCGACCGGCATCAGAGCCGGCACACCGCGTCCCAGCAAACCGTCGCGCGCCAGGCGACGCCACCCGAACACCAGGCTGGCACTCACCGCGTTGCGACGGGCCACCTCGGCCACCCGCACACCCAAGACCAGCGTCTCCTCGACGATCCGGGCCTTCTCAGCGTCCGACCACTGACGCCGGCGCTCCACCCCGCTCAGAACCTCGACCCGCATCGACCTGATGACCTTTAGGCTAGCCGTAAGCCCATAAGGTCGGCCGTCAGCCCGTCATCCCGCAAGGCGGCCCTCGTCGGACGCGTACTACGCACCCACATGCTGGTCTGCATCGGATCGTGCCTCGCCATCATTGTCTCGGCCTACGGGTTCCACGACGTGCTGGGCGAGAAGAACGTCACCCTCGACCCGTCACGCATCGCGGCCCAAGTCGTTTCCGGTGTGGGATTCCTCGGTGCCGGAACGATCCTGTTCCGCGGCGACGCCGTGAAAGGGCTGACGACGGCGGCGAGCCTGTGGGCCGTTGCGGGGGTCGGTCTTGCGGCCGGTAGCGGGCTCTACGTGGCGGCCATGGTCAGCACCGGCATCATCCTGGTGGTGCTTGCTGGTCTCAAGCCCATCGAGGAGCGCTATCGCCGACGCATTCAGACCCGCACCATCGTGGTCACGGCAGAGCGCGATCGGTTTACACTGGACACTTTAAAGGAAGCCGCAGGTCCGAATGCCCGGCGCATACAGCAGTTTGTGCTCAAGCAGTCAGGTGGTGAGGAGATGGACGAGGCCGAAGTGGCCTTTGCTCGTGTACCCGAGGCGGCGCTCCACGAAATGGTTGCCAAAATCAGAGCTATGCCAGGGATCAGGCAAGCGCAAATCTCGGACACGACATGATGACAATCTCGGCGTGGTTGTGTTTTCTGAGAATGAACTGACCATTCTTCGAGGGCTCGGCCGTCACGATCCGGCTTAAAACTCGGTCCATTCGTCGGAGGCCGGCTCGGGCGCACGGGCAGCACCGCCGCGGCCCGTCGGGCGCATCGCGCGGACAGGTGCAGCGGCGGGGCGACGCTCCATCCGCGCCACGGGGGCGGAGGGCCGGCGCGACGCTTCGGCCTCGTCGCCGAGGCGGAACTCGCCGATGAGCCGCGTCAGTTCGCTGGCCTCCTGCGCGAGGGCCTGGCTGGCGGCCGTGGCCTCCTCCACCATGGCGGCGTTCTGCTGGGTGACCTGGTCCATCTGGTTGACGGCCGTGTTGACCTGGTCCAGCGCCGTCGCCTGCTCCTGGGCCGAGGCGGCGATCTCGCCCACGATGCCGTCGATCTCGGCCACCTGCGTCACGATGCGGCCCAGCGCCTCGCCGGTCTGGCCCACGAAGGCCACGCCCTGCGCCACTTGCTGGCTCGACGTCGAGATCAGCGCCTTGATCTCCTTCGCGGCCTCGGCCGAGCGCTGCGCCAGCGCCCGCACCTCCGACGCCACGACCGCGAAGCCGCGGCCGGCGTCCCCGGCCCGCGCGGCTTCCACGCCGGCGTTGAGCGCCAGAAGGTTCGTCTGGAAGGCGATCTCGTCGATCACCCCGATGATCTGGCCGATCTCGCGCGACGAGCGCTCGATGCCGCTCATGGCCTCGACGGCCTGACGCACCACCTGCCCGGACTGTTCGGCGCTGCCCCGCGCGCTGCCCACCACGCTGCGGGCGTGTTTCGATCCCTCGGCGGTCTTGCGCACCGTGGCGGTGATCTCGTCGAGCGCCGCCGCGGTCTCCTCGAGCGAGGCCGCCTGCTGCTCGGTGCGGCGGGACAGGTCGTCCGACGCCGTCGAGATCTGCTGGGATCCTGCTTGTAGCGTGCCCGTGCTCTGAGCAACCTTCTTGAGCGCGCTCTTTACGCTGTGATGTGCGACATTGAAGTCCAAGCGCAACTGCTCGAATGTCGGGCTAAACGGCTTGTCAATCGATTGGGCTAGATCGTTGTTGGCGAACCTCGTCAAGCCAGCGCCGATGCCCGTAAGATCGGAGATATCGTTGGCATATTTGACCACTTTCGTCGGACGATCGTTCATGTCGAAGACTGGATTGTAGGAAGCCTGAATCCATACTTCCTTGCCGCCTTTACCGAGGCGTCTAAAGGAGGCCGAGACATATTCACCCTTGTTAAGCTTAGCCCAGAAGTCCTGATAGGCCTGAGACTGCGCCTCAGCTTTTTCGACGAACATACGATGATGTCGTCCTCTAATTTCCTCGAGTGCGTACCCCATAACGCTCAGAAAATTATCATTGGCATCTATAATGTGCCCATCGAGCGTGAACTCAATCACGGCTTGCACACGGGAGATGGCGGAGAGTTTACTCTGAACTTCGGCAGCCTTGAGTTTTTCGACTGTGATGTCTGTGGCTGCCTTGACCACCTTCAGCACTCGTCCCTTGCTGTCGATCACCGGATTATAGGAAGCCTGAATCCAGACCTCACGACCGCCCTTTGCAAAACGTTTGTATTCGCGGGCATCGTGCTCGCCTTGTCCAAGCTTAACCCAGAAAGCCGTATAATCTGAACTTGCTGCATACGCAGGGTCGACGAAAATGCTATGATGCCGACCTTTTATTTCCGATAGATCATAACCCATCGCGTCACAGAAATTGCGGTTCGCGTTTAGAATGTCGCCATTTGGCTTAAATTCGATGATAGCCATAGACCGGTCGAGCGCGTTGAGGACGGCTTTTGCCTCTACCTCGCCAGACACTTTGAATGGGAACATGATGAGATCTCATCGATTAACCTGTTAATCAGACATAGTGAACAACAATAATTAATGCTCTCTTAAGGATCTAGGTAAAATGATTATTCCAAAATGGTACTGCGATGGACTTGGCGCTCTCGAGCCAGGGCTCCTTTGTGCTTTCTGACCCGGCCGACCGCTCAAGCCTTCCAGATAAATGGGAAGGAGGTCGCACCCGCATCGCTTCGGCGCCGGGCGTCATCGGCCGCGATCAAACACGGCATCGCGCTGATCGTCAGGCCGCTTGTCGTTCCGAGGTGGTCAACGACCTCGGTTTGGCCAAAGCCTCAAAAGCAGGCTTCGCCAGGACATAGCCCTGGATCAACCGCACGCCGAGGTCCTGCAACGTCGCCAGTTCTTGGAGCGTCTCGACGCCTTCGCAGAGAGGCGACACTTTCAGCTCATCCAGCATCCGAAGCGTGTGGCGCAGGATGGAGCGCTTTACTGGATCGGCGTCGATCCCGCGTACAAGGGCCATGTCGATCTTCACGATGTCCGGTTGGAATTGGGACAAAAGCTGGAGGCCGGCGTAGCCCGCGCCGAAATCGTCGATCGCGGTTTTGAAGCCGATGGCCTTGTAAGTGGTCAGAATGTTGAGGAGATGGGCGGTGTCGAGCTTTTCGGTCTCGGTGAATTCAAAAATGATGTGGTCCAGGGGAAAGCCCGTGCGCTTCGCGGCATCCAGGGTCAGTCGAATGCAGGCTCGCGGCTCGTAGACGGCATTCGGCATGAAGTTGATCGACAGGCAGGCTCCATCAGCGGCCAAGCGGAGCTTGGCCGCCATCTCGATGGCTCTCACGCGGCACTGCTGATCGAAAGCGTAACGGTTAGCGTCATCGACTGCCGAAAGAATGGTGTAGGCGCCTTCGCCCTTCGCGCCACGGACCAGAGCCTCATGGGCAAACGTGGCACCCGAGACGATGTCGACGATCGGCTGAAACGCCATCGAGAACGGTAAGTCAAAACCGTTCCCGTTCCGGCAACCCTGGCAATTCAGTGACATATCCCGGAACTCCACCCTGACGATGGGAATGGTGACATCGCGACAACGGCAATTCGTTAAAGTCAGTGCGGACTCGGTTCAAAATTGCGCACCGTTTCTGCGGCCTAGAAGCGCGGCTGCGACTCCGTTCCAAACTGGCCACCTGCCTAAGGCGACCTTCACATGATGACCTGAGCTAACCTGCGGGGACCGTTCGACAAGACGAAACGCGTCAGCCTCAATCCTGCCAGAGCCGCGGCCCGTCGCGGTGAACTCGACGCCGGCGCCCAGAAGCGTGCCCTTTGGCGATGTCCTGAGCCACCTTGCTGCAGGTTTGTCCATCACCGGCCTCGGCGCGGTCGACGACCGTCATGGACACTGCCGTGTGTCGGGCTGTGTTGTTGCGTTCTCATCCAAACATCGCACGCGCCTCGCGGACCTCACGGCTGGCTCGCCCCAAGTGCGGGAGATCCTCGTCACGACGACGGCAGCCATCGAGGATCTCACACGAGCCGCGGAGGCTGAGAAAAGAGCGGTCCGGCCGGCAGGGATGATGAGGCGGCTGGGGGAGGGGTAGAAACAATCCGAGTGTCGCGTGATGCTTGACGCCATCGGCGCGCGGCTCACAATGGCTGCCATGCCTGACCCTCACCTGCTCCGCGAAATCGTCGACGCCCTTCGCGTCCTCAAGGGCAAGGCCAAATTGGCCGAATGTAGCGACGCGGCTTATCTCCTGATCAAGACCGCCGTAGCGATCAACGACATGGCGAAGGCGGCCGATGTCGAGCACGACATCGTGCGCCCGGAGCCGGTCACAAGAATGCTTCTGGAGGACTGATGGGCCGGTTCACGCAGCGCTTCACGTGGTCGGCCTCGACGCCTTCGCGCGCAGCCATCAGGTCCGAGAGTGAGCGGTGATCCGATCGAACTCCGCTCATTCTCGGCTCATTGTCATAATGCGATGATCGTGGCGAGTATGGGGAACCGCCCCGCTCCTACGACGAGTGAACGCCCATGATGTCGCTCCGAGCCGCCGTGTGCGCCGTGTTGACGCTGTCCATGACTGGGCCGCTGCTGGCCGCAAAACAGCCTTCAGCCAAAGAGATGCTGCGCCAGCAGGCCGAGCACGACTGCTATGGCGACGCCCAGCGCCTCTGCCCCGATGCCATGCCCGACGAAGGCAAGGTCCAAGCTTGCATGACGGCGAAGCGGGCTCAGCTCGGCCCGGCATGCGGCAAGGTGTTCGATACAGCCGACAAGCTTTGATCATACCGCCGAAAGGCGATCTCTGAACGCAAAAAACCCCTGCCACCCTTTCGGGCGGCGGGGCTCGGTTCGTGCTCGCCTTCTCCTTGGGGGAGGAGCGGCTTCAAGGTAGTCGGAGAAGCTTGCGCGGGGCTCACCGCATCCCCGGCCTCGCGCTCTGCGGCACGCCAGGGCGCCAGTCGTGCAGCGCGATGTCCGGAAAAGGGATCAACCTGAAGATCCGATCTGGGCCGACAATGCAGCCGACGTGAAGGGATGCCGGGATACCCGCACGGCCCTGCGACCCGAATGCGCTGCCGGTGGTGACGTTTAGGTAGCTTCTTACGATGGATCTGCCTTGGGCCTGAGTTGCTTTTCGAAGGCCGGCAGGCCGGGAGTTCTTCGCAGAGCTTCCAGCGCTTCCGCTCCCGCAGCCTCCGCTGCCGCACGGGTTGGATGCTCAACCTCGCCCTTTCGTAGGAGCAACCCTCCGAAGCGACGCAGCTCCCAAGTGAACGTCCTCTCTCCCGCTTTTGTGATGAAAACTTCAGGGTCTCCAAACCGGGCAGCATTCGCTTTTGTCGCGGTCCTGGCGGCCTCTAAGGCCGTCCGTGCTACGGCGGTGGAACTGCTTGGTTTCGGGCTGATCGGCTCTGACATATCGGTGACCATAGCCGCCCAGACGTGCGATCACAAAGGACAATGGGCCGGCACGCCGGCGAAGGGTGATGCCCCGTGCTGTGGCAGCGCCGACGGCGCCCCATTCAGAGCTGTCTGATGGACAGGCGCGCGGTGCAGCGACTCGGCCATCTGCTGTACTGGACAGGGTGCGCCGTCGCGGGGCTGATCGTCATCGATTCACTCGTCGCCGCCATCGAGGGAGAGGGAAGCGCCAGGATGCTGCTGCCGCTCGCTCTCGTTTTCTCCGCGGCCTGCGTTTGGGCGCTCGGCCGGACCCTCCGCTACGTGCTGGCCATCACAAATCGAGCCCACGCCGACGCGGCATGGATGATCAAATCAGCCGATCAGCAACCTCCCCACCGCTCCGCTCCCAAACCCCTTCCACTGCCGCGACACGGGCGAAGCCAAGGCGGGCCGGCGAAAGGCGTCGCTCTCACGCCACCCGATGCCGCTGCCAATACCCCACGAAGTCCGGCGAGGTGGCCTTGCGGAGGGCCAGGGCGGCGACGCGGCGGGTCTGGTCGCCGTTGGACATGCGGCATCAGGAAGCGCTAGGCGGAGCCGCACCGCAGCCGCAGAGAGCCACTTGGACAGTCTC
Source organism: Lichenihabitans sp. (assembly GCA_965214345.1). Classification (GTDB taxonomy): domain Bacteria; phylum Pseudomonadota; class Alphaproteobacteria; order Rhizobiales; family Beijerinckiaceae; genus Lichenihabitans. Next base: position 1,524,512 of record CBDCBJ010000007.1, read on the forward strand.
ACACTTTTCGGCCTTGTCGCCGTAACGGCCATGCTCGTCACCTACGCGCTGGAGGCACGAAGTCCTTGGTTCACGTTACTTTTCGCGGGATCGTGTGCCCTCGGATCGACCTACGGCTTCCTACAGGGAGCATGGCCCTTCGGCCTCGTGGAGGGTGTGTGGGCCGTCGTGGCCTTGGTGAAGTGGCGCCAGAGGGTCAGGGGCTGAGGCCCTTTCACCCCTTGTTCCGGTCCCACTACCCCTTCAGCACCCGCGACACTGGATGGCGCAGCGTCGCCTCGGTCGTCATGAGGTATTGATAGCCATTGCACCCCGCGAGGGTCCTTGGGACTGTCGATCGAAAGTGAACGGTGGCCTCGGGCCGCGAGGGGCGGGGTTTAGACGCACTCACTCCAACGGCTCGACCCGCCTCATGATCCCCTCGGCCTCGCTCAGCGCCTGCCCGAGATAGCGCGCTTAGTACAACGGCGCCCGCCGCCTCGGCCTGCCGTAGGAAATCCGGCGCGGCCTTCAAGACGGCACGCGCGGCCGGCACATAGTCGACCGTCGCTTCGCGAATGACATTCCGCCGCGCCCGCGGCGCCGAGCGCTGGTAGACGTTGGGCCGGCCCATCAGCTTCGCTCCTGCCGGAGCCGCGGGCCATTGGGTGTGAACTCGACGCCGGCACTCTCGTAAACTCGACGAAAGGCGGCCTCCTCTCCTTCCGTCAGCCATGCAGGACCATCGCTGCTCTCGACGGCCACGAGCAACGCCGGAGACAGGTCGGCCTCGCGCCCCATCTTGGCGCGGCCCCATCCGAGCAGGCCGCGCGCCTCGCGGATCTGTAGGCCGGTCAGCACGTCAGTTCGTGGCCTCGGCTTGCTCGTCACGGATCGCGCGGTTCACGGCGTCGATGTCGTCTTGCATGGCCCGGACTTCTCCCGAGCGAGACGTGGTCGGCCCGACCGCCGCCTCATAGGCCGCGCCCGGTGCCCGCACAGCGTTCTTGTTGTGATCGGCCCCCACTGGGTGGTCCGGTGTGAATGTTAGTGCGCCGTGGGCCGTTGCGCCACGGGTAGCTTGGCCGGCGAAGCAGGTCGGGTCAGCGCAGCCGGCCAAGCGGCGTAGGTTGGCACCACCACCTCCGGGGCTGGCGGGCGATACCCGAGCGAGGCATGGGGCCTGATCGCGTTGTAGTGGCGGCGCCAGCTCTCGATGATGATCTCAGCTTCGCGGAGCGAATAGAAGATCTCGCCGTTGAGCAGCTCGTCGCGGAAACGGGCGTTGAAGCTTTCGACATAGCCGTTTTCCCAAGGTGAACCGGGTGCGATATAAGCCGTGTTGGATCCGACGGCGGAGATCCACTTCTGCACGGCCCTGGCGATGAACTCCGGGCCGTTGTCGGAGCGAATGTGAGCCGGCACGCCGCGCAGGATGAACAGGTCGGACAGGACGTCGATGACGTCCGTTGACTTCAGCTTGCGGGCGACCCGGATGGCCAGGCACTCGTGGGTGTACTCGTCCACGACGTTGAGGGTGCGGAACTTGCGGCCGTCGTGAGTCCGTGCCTCGACGAAGTCGTAGGCCCAGACGTGATCCCGGCGCTCGGGCCGCAGCCGGATGCAGGATCCGTCGCCAAGCCACAGCCGCCCGCGTTTCGGCTGCCGGGCTGGCACCTTCAGTCCTTCCTGGCGCCAGATCCGTTCCACGCGCTTGTCGTTGACCACCCAGCCGGCATCCCGCAGCAGGGCCGTGATCTTGCGGTAGCCGTAGCGGCCGTACTGGCGTGCAAGCTCAATCAGGTCGGCCGTCAGGTTCTCTTCGTCGTCGCGGCCCCGCGGCGCCTTGCGTTGAGTCGACCGGTGCTGACCGAGCGTCCGACAGGCGCGGCGCTCGGAGATGTTCAGCACATCACGGACATGGTCGATGCAGACGCGCCGGCGAGCGGGGCTCAGAAGTTTCCCCGGGATGCCTCCTGTAGGATCAGCTTGTCGAGCGTGAGGTCCGCGATCGCCTTGCGCAGTCGGCTGTTCTCGGTTTCCAGATCCTTCATCCGCTTGACCTGGTCCGATTTCAGCCCGCCGTACTCCTGCCGCCAACGATAGTAGGTGACCTCCGTCACGCCGATGCTGCGGATCGCGTCCGCCACGCTCGATCCCTGTGACACCAGCACGTCAACCTGACGCAGCTTGGTGATGATCTCCTCGGGCCTATGCCGCTTCGCCATGTCGTCCGTCCTCCGGGGCTCGAAAGCCATACTTCAGGGCGGACCACTTCAATGGGGGAGGATCACCCGTCCGGCCTCCGGCCGAGCAGGGCCGGACGGCCCCCTCATCACCCTCGGCCCACGTCTCGCAGCCGACCGAGGGTCGGCCGCAGGCCGGCCCGGACACGACCGGCACATCCACATCGGCATCGAAGGGGCCGTCACCACTGGCGCCACCGGCGGCGAGCGAAGCGTCAGCTGAGCACCCCGACGACGCCAAGCGGAGAAAAAAGCGCGAACGAAAAATCGAGGACCAAAAGAAGAAGCGCAAGGCCGTGCTGGCCCGCAAAAACAAGGAACGTAGTCGTTGAAGATGGACCGGACGCAAGGTATCAAACAACTCAACATGAACCGCCCCGGGTTCCCAGGAGGCTCCAACTTTTGAGAGGATGGAGCCATGACGAAGCCAAACTCACCGTGTTCACCTGAGGTTCGCGCCCGAGCGGTGCGGATGCTCGTTGACTACCAAGGCGAGCATGCCTCGCAATGGGCCGCGATGACCTCGATCGCGGCCAAGATCGGCTGCTCGGGCGAGACGCTCCGAAACTGGATCCGGCAGTCCGAGCGGGACAAGGGTCTTCAGGACGGCCCGAGCAAGGACGAGCGCGAGCGGATCAAGGCGCTGGAGCGCGAGAACCGTGAGCTGCGACAGGCCAACAAGATCCTGCGCAAGGCCAGCGCGTATTTTGCGATGGCGGTGCTCGACCGCCCGTTCAAAAGATGAAGGCGTTCATTGACGAGCACCGCGATGCCTACGGGGTCGAGCCGATCTGCAAGGTGCTGCCGACCGCCCCATCGACATACCGTGCCCATGCCGCACGGCATGTCGATCCCAGCAGGCGACCGGCACGGGCCAGGAGCGACTCGGCGTTGATGGTCGAGATCCAGCGCGTGTTCGAGGCAAACTTTTACGTCTACGGCGTGCGCAAGGTCTGGCGACAGCTCGGCCAGGACGGGATCGTGGTGGCTCGTTGCACCGTCGCTCGGCTGATGCAGACGATGGGATTGAAGGGCGTCGTGCGGGGCAAGACGGTCCGAACGACGATGCCCGATCCGGCAGCGGTGTGCCCGCTCGACCGGTCACCGGGCAGTTCAAGGCATCGCGCCCGAACGCCTTGTGGGTCTTGGACTTCACCTACGTCGCGACCTGGGCCGGCTTCGTCTACGTGCCTTTCGTGATCGACGTCTTCGCCCGCCGCATTGTCGGCTGGCCGGTCTCCCGAACCGCTCATGCCAGCTTCGTGCTTGTCGCTCTGGAGCAGGCCCTGCACGAGCGTCGTCCCGTCCAGGGCGGTGAGCTCGTGCACCACAGCGACAGGGGCTCGCAATACCTGTCGATTCGCTACATCGAGCGGCTCGCCGATGCCGGCGTCGAGCCATCCGTCGGTAGCGTCGGAGACTCCTACGACAACGCTCTCGCCGAGACCATCAACGCATCAACGTGACCATTTGGCCGCTCCAGAGCGGCGCGGCTCTTGCGGACATCGCTCCTTTCCAACCGAGCGGATCCGCCTCCGAGTTGCGCCATGAAAACGGTCGCGAGATCGGCGCCCGCGCGCCTCGCGACAGTGACGGAGCTGCAGCCTATCAAGGCAGGGGTCCGTCACATCTCGCGGCGGTGACCGACGCAGCCCCGTCGAGCTCCTCGGCGTCCGGGAGGAGAGAGCCTGATGTCATCGAACCCGAGCCGATGGCTCGACGGACGCACCCGCGTCATTCGATCGACGCTCAGGAAACATGCGCGCGATGAGGCCGTCGCGCAAGATGTAGTGATGCACGAGAGCGGCGGCGGCGTGGAAGCCAGCCAGGCCGAGGGCGATGTTGGCAGCGAGGCCGTGCAATTGCGTGATGGGACGACGCCAGGCGCGGTCGCCGACCTGCGGAAGGTGGAACAGGCCGTAGATCGAGTAGCCGCGCACGAAGGCGTTGATGATGCCGAGTACCACGATGACGATTAGAAGGAGATAGAGGCCGTAATGGGTGGCCTTAGCCACAACATGCAAGGCGCCCGTATCGGCGCCCGGCAGCGTCCGCCCGCCGCCCGCGCGCCAGGTGACCCGCCAGATGAGGAGCCCTGCGAGGGCGAAGCCGAGCACGACGTGAGTCGACCACAGCGTCGTGTTCAACCAGCCTCCGTCCACGAACCAGTCGGATGTCTGGCCGAGAGTCCAGAGAACCACGACGAGTAGCGCGGTCGCCCAGTGGAGTGCGATTGTTGTCCGGTCATAGCGGGTTGTGGCAATGCTCGTCATGGATCTCTGCCTGAGAAGTGAAGGAGGACCGGGCAGCCTGTTTGTCTCGCCCGGCCTATATTTATACCTCGTCGACCGCGGTTTCGAAGTCGGGCAGGCCGATCGAGTTGCCCTATTGTTGTTTACCACGCTGGTCGACCGAAGGTCACGTCTGAAACGGCGGACGAAACAAGCCAATTTGCTCACGCGACTTCACTGAAGACGCTCTCACACCGGTTGGTCAAGCTGTCATCTGTGCGTGCCGGGGTGCTGCGTCGATTGTCCTCTCATCGATCTCCGATGAGCCCAGGCACGCTCTGCGGCTCGTTGCGGTGCAGAGTGCTACCCGGTCAGCCCGCCTGGCCTATGAGGATGCCGGTTGCGAGCACAAGTCCGCCGCCCAGCATCACCTTGGCGGCTGCCGCCACGGGCGGTGTCTCCATATATCTCCACTGGATCCAGGCGATGATGGCGAGTTCGAACGCCACCACGACTGCGGCCACGATCGTCGCGGTGTAAAACTCCGGGATCAGGTAGGGGATCGTGTGGCCGGTACCTCCAGCGATCGTCATGAGGCCGCAGACGAATCCGCGCAGCAGCGGCGTGCCGCGCCCGATAGCTTACCATCGTCGGCCAGAGCTTCGGCGAACCCCATCGAGATCCCGGCACCGAGCGAGGCAGCGAGGCCGACAAGAAAGGCGTTCCACGAACTATGGGTGGCGAAGGCCGCGGCGAAGACCGGCGCCAGCGTCGAAACCGAACCATCTATCAGACCTACCAGACCTGGCTGGATCACCTGCAGCACGAAGCGTTTTTTGGCGTCGTCATTCTCGCTGCCCCGGGCGTCGCCCGGCAGGCGCTTCTCCTCGATCTGGCCAGCGATGCGCTCATGGCCGGCCTCGGCCTCGGCGAGATCGCTCAGCAGCTTGCGAACCGCGGTATCGGTCGAGAACGCGGCGGCCTGACGGTAAAAGCGCTCGGCATCCCGCTCCATGTCGGCGGCCTGCCGCCGCATGGCGTCGACGCCAAGCGCACGCGCCTGCCAAACGGGGCTGCGGGCGATGTTGCCCTTGACGTCGTTGCGCCGGACGAGCGGGATATGATCGCCGAAGCGGTCCGTGAACGTTTCGATGAGCCGGCGACGGTGATCGTTCTCCTCGCCCGCCATGTCGTCGAACATGCGCGCCGAGTCGGGATAATCCCCTCGGAGCGCATGAGCGAAGTCAGCGTAGATGCGGCCGTCCTCCTCTTCGTTGGTGATGGCGAGGGCCAGGACCTCGGGCTCGCTGAGTTCGTCGAAGCGTTTCATCGCACCCGTGCTAGTTTGGAAATATTCTAATTCCAGACTTTGGACGGGGAAGAGGTAGCCTGTCAAGCCAGCTGGCCTGCGGGTGGAAGCAACCGCATCTGATGTCGCCTGAGGTCGTCCGCGAGCAGGTTGCGACGCGGCTTCTAGCGAATGCGCCGCCAAGCAATATTCGCCTCGGGCCCCGGGTCAGGTCGAGCATGCGTCTAGACGCCGAACCTACGTCTCCGGTTTGCGGGTCTCTCAGTGAGATCCTGCCGATCCTTCTCAGGCTCGGACTGACGTCGTTCGGAGGCCCCGTCGCTCACATCGGCTACTTCCGGTCCGAGTTCGTGGCAAAGCGGAGGTGGTTGGACGAGGCTGCTTACGCCGACGTCGTGGCGCTATGCCAGTTCCTGCCGGGTCCGGCCAGCAGCCAGGTCGCCGTCAGCCTCGGCATCCTAAGGGGCGGCTTGGCCGGTGGGCTCCTGGCGTGGTCGGGTTCACCCTCCCATCCGCCGTCGCCCTCATCCTCTTCGCTGATGGGGTCGACGGAATCGGTGACCTGAGCCATGCCCACTGTTTTCAAGGGCTGAAGGTCGTCGCCGTGGCGGTGGTGGCGCAGGCCGTTTGGGGGGATGGCGCGAACGCTCTGTCCGGACCGGGAGCGCATGACGCTGGCCACGGCGGCCGCGCTCCTGTCCCTGGCGCTGCCGTCCGCCTCGGGGCAGATCGCGACGATCATCGTCGGGGCCTTCGTGGGCTGGCGGCTCGTCCCGGGGATGGATCCCACGGCAACCGGACGGCTCGGCATTCAGCTGAGCCGTCGCGTCGTCATCGCCGCCCTTGTGACATTCGTGGCACTCCTGGTCGGGCTGCCGTTGCTGGCCTTCGCCTCTGGCTCTCACGCGGCGGACCTCTTCGCGAAGTTCTTTCGTGCGGGATCGCTGGTGTTCGGCGGCGGCCATGTCGTCCTGCCGCTCCTGCAAAACGCCGTCGTTCCGTCGGGTTGGATCGACGAAGACAAGTTCCTGGCCGGCTATGGGGCCGCCCAGGCCGTCCCGGACCCACTCTTCACCTTCTCGGCTTATCTCGGCACCGTGATGACGCCGAAGCCGTCGGGATGGGTCGGCGGCGTCCTATGCCTCATCGCCATCTACCTGCCATCCTTCCTGCTGTTAATCGGCGTCCTGCCGTTCTGGGACGGTCTCCGAACCCGGCCGGACGTGCGAGCCGCGTTGCGCGGGGTCAACTCCGCCGTGGTCGGCCTCCTGCTCGCCGCCCTCTACTCGCCGGTCTGGACGGGTGCGATCCGCTCGTCGACCGACTTCGGGATCGGCTTGACGTCGCTCCTCCTCCTCGTCGCGTGGCGCGTTCCGCCCTGGCTCGTCGTCGTGCTCGGGGGGGTCGCGGGGTGGGCCACGATGGCCTGAGCGTCCTCCTCGGCTCGCCGCATCGTCTGCGGGCTCTCGACCGGTCTCGTGACGGCGGCGTCTGTCTCGCTCGGAGTTCGGGGGTGTCGCGCGCGACGCGAGGCTCGGTGTACCCGCGGGTCATCGACCCACGGCAGGTCCACGCGGCTTCCGGTCAGCCGCCCTCGCAAGGCGTTGAGGTGATCGAGGCTCGCCAGCGTCTCCGAGGGTCTGGAGGTGGCGACCCCGACCAGGATGGCCTCGACCAGAGCCAACGTCGTCGTGTGCATGCTCAGCCTGTCGGCCCGGCCGCGCGCCACCTGCAGGACCAGGTCGAAGCGCCCCCTCAGCGTGAGCGCCAGCCTGTCGGTGATCAACAGTCGACGAAGGCCAAGGCGCTCGGCCTCGTCGAGCAGGGCCGCCACCTCCGGGTAAACCTGGCCGTAAGCCAGGACGACGAGGCGGTCGCCGTCGCGCAGGCGACAGAGGTCGTCGGCCGCGGGCAGGCCGGTGCCGGTCGATGTGGACGCCCGCAGGCCGAAGCGTCGGAGCTGAAGCGCGAGGTACTCGACGACGCAGCTCGACGGGCCGATGCCGACCGCCACGACGTGGGGGGCCTCGGCCACGAAGGCGACGGCGTCTGCGTAGAGGTCGGGCGACAGGTCCCGTCGCAGGCTGGACAAAGATTCAGCGTGCATGTCGAGCGTCAGGCGCAAGGCGTCGTCGAGGACGCCACCGACCTCGCCCAAGGTCGCCGTGAGGCGATCGGCCTGGGACAGCCGACGCCTTATCTCGTCGGCGATGTGGCGGCGCAGCCCCTCCATGCCGTCGAAGCCGAGTGTACGCGCGGCGCGGATCACGGTGGCGTCGCTCGTCCCGGCGCGGGCCGCCAGAGACGCCACGGAGGCGAGCAGGACCTCCTCGCTTCTGTCCCGAAATAGGCAGGCCACCTTGGCCTCGGCGGGCGACAGCCCGGGCAGGCGCGCCGCGACGAGTTCGTCGAAGGATCGTTTCGCGTCGACCAAACCGGCCTCTCCTCTTTGTGGTGTAGCCCATCGGCGGGGGATAGAATCCCCTTCAAGGCTGTCGTGAACACAACATATTCGTCGCGCATAAGAAGCTAAAGCGACATCGTTTCGGGGTTTGGATCAGTGACGCAGCTTGTGGCTATCGACTGGACGCATGCGTGGTCGACGGTGCTGGCGGCCTTCCTGGCCTCCGTCGTCGAGTTCGTCGAAGCGCTGACGGTGGTGCTCGCCGTGGGCACGGTGCGGGGTTGGCGGGGCGCGATTGCCGGCGCAGGCGCCGCGCTGGTCTGCCTCATCATCATGGTCCTGGTGCTCGGCCCGACGCTGACGCTCATCCCGCTCGACGCCGTGCAGCTGGTCGTGGGCGGCCTGCTCCTGCTCTTCGGGCTGCGCTGGCTGCGCAAGGCCGTGCTGCGCTCGGCCGGCGTGATCCCGCTCCACGACGAGACGGCGACCTTCGTGAAGGAGACCGAGGCCCTGCGCGGCCATGCCCCTCATCGGGGAGGATGGGATGCGGTGGCGGTCGGCACGGCTTTCAAGATCACCATGCTCGAGGGGTTGGAGGTCGTGTTCATCATCGTGGCGGTCGGGGCCGGGGGCACAGGCCTCCTGATCCCGGCGAGCCTCGGCGCCGCCGCGGCCTTGATGCTGGTGATCGCGATCGGGATCCTGGTGCATCGACCGCTCGCCTCGATCCCCGAGAACACGCTCAAGTTCGGCGTCGGCGTCCTGCTGTCGGGCTTCGGAACCTTCTGGGTCGGCGAGGGAATGGGTTTGGCCTGGCCGGCTGCCGACTGGTCCATCCCCGCCCTTTGCGTCGGCTTCCTCGCGGTGGCGCTCGCGGCGGTTCCCCTGTCCCGCCGTCAGGCCGCCCTCGGTTCCGTCGCGCCATAGGTGAGTCCCATGTCCAACATCAAGGCCGTCCTCGCCGAACTCCTCGGCCTCTTCGTCGACGACGGCAGCTATGCTTTGGCCGTCCTCACCTGGCTGGGCGTGGCCTGGTTCGTCCTACCCCGTCTGCCCATAGTCGGATCGTGGGCCGGCATCGTCCTCTTCGCCGGCCTCGCAGTCGTGCTCCTGGAGAGCGCGCTTCGTCGGGCGCGACGCTGACGGCCGGCCCGCCGGACGGAGAGGGAAAGGTTGAAAGCTAAATGAAAGGTGAATCGAGTACCCTCGAAGGGTGGCGAGGCACCCGGCGATAGATCGGGAGCACCACGATGGATGGGGAGGAAACCATGAAGTGGCACCACGCAACCGCGGCGCTCGCAGCCTTGGGCATGGCAGGGCCGGCGCTCGCCTACGATGGATGGCACCTGGAGCACGCCGCGACGCTGGAGGGCAAGGCTTCCGGCTGGGACTACGTGTCCTTCGACGCCAAGAACGACCACGTCTTCATCGGCCACCGCAAGGAGGGCCTGCAGGTCTACGATCCCAAGACCATGACGGTCACCAAGACGATCGCCGGCACTGCCGAGGCCAGCTCCAACGGCGCCGTGATCATCCCGGAGCTCGACCTCGGCATCTCGAACAATGAGAACGGCACGCTGATCCCGTTCAAGCTGTCGACGCTGGAGGCCCAGCCCGCCATGAAGGCCGGCGAGGACCTCGACACGAGCCACTACGACCCGGCGAGCAAGACGCTCGTGCTCAACATGGGCCCCGGCCAGGATGGAACCGAGCTCGTCATGCTCGACGTGGCATCGATGAAGGAGGCCGGGACGCTCAAGGTACCGAGCAAGAAGGTCGAAGGCGCCGACAGCGACGGCAAGTCCGCGTTCTTCCTCGCGGCGCAAGACCTCGATAAGCTCTACAAGATCGACGTCGCGGCCGGCAAGGTCACGTCGACCTTCGATACGGCCCCGAGCTGCGGCAGGCCCACCGCCGTCACGGTCGACGCGGCTGACGACCGTGTCATCGTGAGCTGCCGCGGCCACGACGCCATCAAGCCGTCGCTGACGGTCTTCGACGGCGCGACCGGCAAGGTCGTTTATTCCGCCGAGATCGGTGGCGGCACCGACAGCGTCATCTATGACGCGGGCACGAAGCGGATCTTCACCGCCAACGGCGTGTCGGCGAACCTCAACGTCTTCGCCCAGAAGGGACCCGATGCCTACGAGCCGGTCGAGACGCTCGGCACCCGCGCCGGCCTGCGCACCATGGCGATGGATCACGCGACCCAGAAGATCTACGCCGTTACGGCCGAGGGAACCGCCGACGCCGGCAAGAAGATCCTGACAGCCGTGTCGCCCTTCTACGCCAACACGGTCTTCCCGAACAGTTTCACGGTACTGACCTTCGGCAAGTGACGGCGACCGACGATCGAGGAACACACGGGAGAGACGGGATGACGAGAACGGGATTGGCTTTAGCGTTGGCGGTGGTCGCCTTGTCCGCCACGGCTCTGGCGACCCTGCCGGCGCGGGCCGCCGATAAGATCAGCATCATCGTGGGCGGCATGGAGAAGCAGATCTACCTGCCGCCGGTGCTCTGCGAGAAGCTCGGCTACTTCAAGGAGCAGGGGCTCGACGTCGAGCTGATCAACAGCCGTGCCGGCGTCGAGGCTGAGAACGAGCTGCTGGCCGGGGCCGTGCAGGGCGTGGTGGGTTTCTACGACCACACGATCGACCTCCAGGCCAAGGGCAAGTCGATCACCTCGATCGTGCAGTTCAGCCAGGCGCCGGGCGAGGTCGAAATGCTGTCCACCAAGGACGCCTCCATCAAGGCGCCCGTCGACTTTAAGGGCAAGACGCTGGGTGTGACGGGCCTCGGGTCGTCGACTGACTTCCTCACGCAATACATCGTGACCCGCGCGGGGCTGAAACCGGGCGAGTTCACGCTGCTGCCGGTCGGCGCCGGCAACACTTTCATCGCGGCGATCAAGCAGAATGAGATCCAGGCCGGCATGACGACCGAGCCGACGATCGGCCAGCTCCAGAAGATGGGTGCCGCCACCGTGATGGTGGACCTCCGCACGCCCGAATCGACCAAGGCGGCGCTGGGCGGCCCTTATCCGGCGGCCTCCTTCTACGTCCAGTCCACCTGGCTCGATGGCCACAAGGAGGAGGCGCAGAAGCTCGCCAACGCGCTCGTCAAGACGATGCACTGGATCCATGGCCATTCGGCCGAGGAGATCGCCTCCGAGATGCCGAAGGACTATTACGTCGGCGATAAGGCGCTCTACGTGAAGGGCTTGGCGGACGGCAAGGCCATGTTCACGGCAGACGGCGTGATGCCGGCCCGCGGGCCGGAGACGGTGCTGAAGGTGCTGTCGTCCTTCAGCCGCAACCTGAAGGGCAAGACGGTCGATTTGTCGAAGACCTTTACGACGACCTTCGTCGATGCGGCCAAGTGAGGGCGTGATGGCCGTCTCCCGCCCGCCAGGCGCCGGATCGGACGGCGGTCCCATACCGGGTTCTGGGCCAGCCATCGAGCTCGTCGACGTCACCCGCCGCTTCGTCACGCCCGACGCCAAGGTGATGACCGCGCTGCGTGCTTTCACCATGACGGTCGAGCGGGGCGAGTTCGTCTGCGTGGTTGGACCCACCGGCTGCGGCAAGTCGACCACGCTGAACCTCGTCACCGGCCTCGCCCGCCCGAACGTCGGCGAGGTCCGGGTCTTCGGCAAGCCGATCACCGGGATCAGTCCCGACATCGGCTTCGTGTTCCAGGCCGACGCGCTCTTCCCCTGGCGCTCTGTGCTCGACAACGTCGCGGCCGGGCCGGTCTTCCGCGGGATGCGCAAGGCCGAGGCCCACTCTAAGGCGCGCGACTGGATCGACCGCGTGGGGCTGAAGCGCTTCGAGACGCACTACCCCCACCAGCTCTCGGGCGGCATGAGGAAGCGCGTCGCGCTGGCTCAGACCTTCATTAACGGGCCGAAGATCCTGCTGCTGGACGAGCCCTTCTCGGCGCTCGACATCCAGACGCGCACGCTGATGCAGGACGAGCTGCTGGGCCTGTGGTCGGAGGCCAAGGCGTCGGTGATCTTCGTCACCCATGACCTCGAGGAGGCCATCGCCATGGCCGACAAGGTCTACGTGCTGACGGCCGGTCCCGCGACCGTGAAGTCGGTCTACACGATCGACCTGCCGCGCCCGCGCGTCACGGCCGAGATCCGTTACGAGGCCGCCTTCGTCGACTACGCCCGCCTGATCTGGAACGATCTCCGCGAGGAGGTTCAGAAGAGCCACAACCAGGCGTCCGCCGCCGCCGCAGCAGCTTGAGACCGCCATGTCCTCCGTCATCGCCCAGATCCTCGACCCACCCGCCACGCTGACGGGTCCCTCGAGCCTCGAGATCGCAGCACGGACCGCCTCGCGCCGTCGCCAACGGATCGTCATCTCGGCCCGCATCGGCATCCTGGTCGTGGTGCTCGGCGGCTGGGAGCTCGGCACCCGCTTCGGGTTCATCGACCCGTTCTTCTTCGCGAGCCCGTCGGGCATCGCCGGGCAGACCTGGACCTGGATCACCGAGGGCACCAGCCAAGGACCCCTCTGGGAACAGGTGCTCGTCACCATGGAGGAGACCATTCTGGGCTTCTTCATCGGCGCCGTCGGCGGCGTGGTCTGCGGCATCGTCCTGGGCCGCAACCGCCTGCTGGCCGATATCTTCTCGACCTACATCAAGGTGGCAAACTCCATCCCTCGCGTCGTCCTGGGCTCGATCTTCATCATCGCGCTCGGGCTCGGCATGGCGTCCAAGGTGGCGCTGGCGGTCGTGATGGTGTTCTTCGTGGTGTTCGCCAACGCATTCCAGGGCGTGCGGGAAGCCGACCGTGCCATGATCGCCAACGCCCAGATCCTCGGCGCCTCGCCCTACCAAATCACCCGTACGGTGATCGTCCCCTCGGCGATGAGCTGGATCCTGGCGAGCCTGCACGTCTCCTTCGGCTTCGCCCTGGTGGGGGCCGTGGTGGGCGAGTTCCTCGGCGCCAAGAAAGGGCTCGGCCTTCTCATCTCAACGGCGCAGGGCTCATTCAACGCTGACGGCGTGTTCGCCGCCATGGTGATCCTGGCGGCACTAGCCCTGGTGGTCGAGGCCATCATCACGGCGGTGGAGAACCGCTTGGTGAAGTGGCGTCCGGTGCCGTTCGACGGGCATTGAGGGCGGAGACGCCGTCGACCGGAGGCGCCGGCAGTCGCACCTCTACCTCCAGCCCGGCGCCGAGCGGGCGGAAAGCCCTGACAGAGCCGCCGGCCGCCTCGGCCACCTCCTTGACGATCGAGAGGCCAAGGCCGCTGCCGGCGGCCTTCGTGCCGGGAACGCGGTAGAATCGTTCGAACACACGCTCCTCTTCGCCGGGCGGGAGCCCGGGACCGTCGTCGTGTACGGCCAATACGGCGACATCCCCTACTCGCTCGACCATGACAGTGACGCAGCTGCCCCGCGGGCAGTAACGCAGGGCGTTGTCGACGAGGTTGACCAGCATCTCCCCCAGCATCGTCTCGTCGCCGGTCGTGGTGGCAGGAACGCGCTCGTCGAGGCCAAGATCGATCCCCTTTTCTAGCGCGACGGCCGCGAATCCGTCGAGTACGCGACGGGCGAGCGATCCGAGCGCGACCCGGTCGTCGCGCGCGCGACGGCCGCCGGGCTCGGCGCGCGACAGCATCAGGAGCTGCTCGGCGAGGCGGGAGATCTGGCCGACATTCTGTTGGATGGCGCCGAGCGCCGCCGCCTGGTCGGCCCCACCGATGCGACGCAACGCATAAGTAGCCTGCAGGTTCAGCACTGCAATCGGTGTTCGGAGCTGGTGGGCGGCGTTGGTGACGAAGCGGTGCTGGGCGGCAAGCTGGGCCTTCACCCGCATGATACGGCCGTTGATGGCCTCCACCAGCGGGCGAATCTCGGACTGGACCGTTTCGGGGACGAAGGGCTCAAGACTCGCCGTCGGTCGGGCGCGCACCTCGTCGCGCAGACGGATCAGCGGTGCCAGACCCCGTTTCAACCCGAAGATCATGAAGACGCCGGCGGTCGCGAGGAGCGTCAAGCCTTGGGCCAGACCGCTGAACCAGAGCCGGCGCACCATCGCGTCGCGGCCGTGGAGCGAAACGCCGACCACGACGGTGACGACCTCACGCAGTCCGGGGCCGGCCAGCGTGTGGTCAAGCGCGTGGAAGCGCATGGGCCGCCCACGGTAGAGGTCCTCGTAGCTGTCGATGTCCTCGGGCCCATCGGGCGGCAGCGGCAGGTCGGCGGCACCAGCTGCAAGCCGGCCCTTGGCGTCGATCACGCGGTAGTAGACGAAATCGCCCTCGCCCGCGTCGAACATCTCGATCGCGGCTGGCGGCACGTCGACCTGCAACTGGCCATCCTCGATGTGCGCCTCCTCGGCTATGGCGCGGGCAGAGCCGATCAGCATGCGGTCGGCGACGAGGTCGGCCATCTGAAGCGCGTTGCGGTAGCCGGTGGCGGCGTTGACGCCGGCAAGCAGCGCCAGCGGCACCAGCACCCAGGCGAGGAGCTGGAAACGGAGGCTAAGGTTCATCGACTCGCAGCATGTAGCCTAGACCGCGCAGCGTCGCGATCGAGACCGAGCTACCCTCGATCTTCTTCCTCAGCCGGTGCACGTAGATCTCGATGGCGCTCGGGTCCGCGTCGTCGTCGAAGCCGAACACTGTCTCGGCCAGTGCCGCCTTGCTCGACGTCCGGCCTCGCCTCCGCATCAGTTGCTCGAGGACGGCGGCCTCTCGAGGCGTCAGTGGCAACGGGGCGCCCCCGAGGGCGAACCCGCCTGTGACCGTGTCGAGCGTCAAATCGCCGCACGTGACGACGTTGGCAGGCTGACCTGAGGAGCGACGAAGCTGCGCCCGGATGCGGGCCTCCAGCTCAGACACTTCGAATGGCTTCGTGAGATAGTCGTCGGCCCCCTCGTCGAGTCCCGCGACGCGCGACTTGAGACTCGCGTCGGCAGTGAGCACGATCACCGGCACCGTACTCCGGCGCGCCCGAAGCCGACGCAGCACCTCAAGCCCGTCCATAACCGGCAGAGCGAGGTCCAGGATCACAAGGCCATAGTCCGCTACACGGAGATAGTCGTCGGCTTCGGCACCGTCGTGGACGAGATCGACGATGTAGCGGCCGGCGCGCAATATTTCGGCGAGCCAGTGGGCGAGATCTCGGTTGTCCTCGATCAGCAAAAGTCGCAATGCAGCCTTTTCTGGACTCGTGAGGACCGGGCTCCCTGCCGGGGGAGCCCCAACTCCCCGACTGTGCGGCTGCATCAGACCGTGAGCAAGGCACACCCGTTGAGGTCGGCCTCGCGCGCGCCGGCCTTGCTCAGCACCTGCATTGGCCATCACGGAGAGGAACTCGTCTCAACGGCAGAACGATGTGCCCTTGAAGGCGCTGGCTGCAACTTCTGTCAGGCGGTGCTGAGTTGAGACAGCCGGTCTGCCCTGGCTAACAGTCAGATCCCTCCGCTAATGCTCCGGTCATTTTGCAGCATCGAGCCAACCGTGAGCTATCGCAAGCGCCATTGTGACAGGCGCCTCCCGAGGCATCGGTGCTGCGCTGGCCGAGCGACTCGCGGCGGATGGTTTCCAAACCATCGTCAATCACGCAGCTAGCTCAGTCGCGGCCGAGAAAGTCGTGGCCGACATCAGAGCGGCGGGCGGCGATCGGCGCCGATATCGCCGACGCTGGGCCTCGCCTATCTGTTCATCAGCCACGACATGGCGGTCGTGGCGCGATGGCGCGAGCGCATCACCACCGACGCCGCCAAGGCGATCTACAAGGAGAGGGCCGCCACGGCCGAATGCGTCAACGCGCAGGCGCGCAACCGCGGCCTGACGCGGTTGGTGAGGCGCGGCGTCGAGAAGGTCAGAGCCACGGCGCAATGGTACGCCCTGGCCCACAACATGGCCTGCGGATGGCGCCTCGCCCCGGCGTGAACCGCCACGGCGCCACCACCGAGCCGCACGCGGCCCAGCATCCAGACCCCAAGCCAGACGTGGATCCAATCGATCATCATCGAGCCCACGTCGCCACCCCGCGGCGATGGCGGCTCAGACAACGACATCAGACGCGAAAACGGAAGATTGGCAAACTCTCAGGACGTGGACCATCCGCCGGGCAGCCGCGATACGCTGCGCGTCGACTGTCGCGTGTCGGTCGGCAGGAGCCGATCTAGTGCCTCGGCGACATGGCGGCTCGCCGGCGAACGATGGTTGCCGTCGGGAGGTGGGGCGCCGGCGGCGCTGAGACCCGGAAGGTAGAGGATGTTCGGTGACCACCGGATCACCCCTCTATTGGGTCGAGAGGCGGAATCTTATCGAAGGTGACGAACAGGTCGTTCGCTATTTTCTGCCGAACTTCGCGACCTTGTCCTTTCTCAAATCGCGATGAAAGTCGAACTTTCCCTGCACGTCGGTTAGATCACGAGAGGTGTCGCTCGCGACTCCGCCGATCGGCTGACGACTCAGCAGAGACGTCCTCGATGCAGACGGGCGGTGGACGACGCCGGTGTCGACGCACTGAGACGGGTGTGTCGCTTGGCGTACCGGCTTGTGAGGTGATCGAGGTGCCGATCGAGCGAACGGTGACGGCGATCGCGGCCGCCGTATCCCAATAGCAGATACTATGAGTCTGGATGTGGTTCATCACTGACCTCAGCGTCAGACGCCTGAAGCGTTGGCGGGATCTGGGCGGGGTCGGAAAAGTTTCAGGCCGGCACCGATTCGATCGGAGAGGGTGAGCCAGAAGACGGCGACTGGGGAGGGAGAGCCAGGACAGGCTTGACCCCAAGGGAGCTGAATATGCAGGACGACGACGAGGCCATCGCGGCGGAACGCGATGCATCGGACCCAGACGCGGCAGAGGGGGAAGGCCTCTTCGACACCGACTTGCCGGTCGAGCCCGGCCTGCATTTGATGCAACGCCATGACGTCGAGGCCGCGATCGGACCCGCATATGGCGGGACCGGCGAGTGGGAGGACGGCGAGGCCACGTCGCGCGAGGATGCCGCCCGAAAGAAGATGCTTGCGCGCTATCGCGACGACCCCGACGCCCTGTGGCGGCGACATCTCATCGCCGACGCGGGCACGCTGGCCCGCCTGCGCGGCTTGGTGGCCGGAGCCGGCAACATGGTGCAGGCCATCGAGGTGATCCGCCGGGCGGCGGTGATCTCCCGCCACACGGGGATGCCCCTGCGTGTTCCCCCGCTGATCCTCGTCGGGCCGCCTGGCACGGGAAAAAGCCGAATAACAGGCCAGATCGCCTCGGCGCTCGGCACGTCGTCGCGCACCATCGCCGGCACCTCGCTGCAGGACACGGGACCGTTGACCGGCTACGGCCCGGCCTGGCGCGGGGCCGGTCCGGGCATCGTCGCCCAGGCCCTGCTGGCGTGCCCGACGGCCAGCCCCGTGATCGTCATCGACGAGGCCGAAAAGGTGACCTGCCTCGTGGAGGGGCGGGCGAACCCCCTCGATTGTCTACTGCCGCTCCTGGAGCCGACCACCGCGGCAGCGTTTCGCGACAACTATTTCGACGTACCGATGCGCGCCGATCACGTCATCTGGGTGTTCGCCGCCAACAGCCTGGTTGGCCTGTCGCGCCCACTGCTCGATCGCTGCCTCGTCGTCGAAGTAGGTGAGCTGTCCGGCGCGGCGCGGCGGACGGCGCTCGAGGAGCTCGTCGTCGATGTCGTGCTCGACCACGGCATAGTGCCTGCCGGCCTCGATGATGAGAGCCTGGCGGTGCTCGACGGCATCGGTCTGCGCCGCGCCAAGGCGGTGGTCAGTGCGGCCCTCGCCGTGGCGATCGAGGCCGGACGGGACTGGCCGACCGCCGCCGACCTGCGCGCCGCCGCCACGCTGCTCGGCGACGAGGCGCCGCGACCTACCAGACGACCGGCCGGCTTCATCCATTTCTGACCGGCCACACTCGAGCCTGTCGGCACAGGGCGGCCCGAGACGGCTTGCCGAGGGACGATGATCCTCCCCCATTGAAGTGGTCCGCCCTGAAGTATGGCTTTCGAGCCCCGGAGGACGGACGACATGGCGAAGCGGCATAGGCCCGAGGAGATCATCACCAAGCTGCGTCAGGTTGACGTGCTGGTGTCACAGGGATCGAGCGTGGCGGACGCGATCCGCAGCATCGGCGTGACGGAGGTCACCTACTATCGTTGGCGGCAGGAGTACGGCGGGCTGAAATCGGACCAGGTCAAGCGGATGAAGGATCTGGAAACCGAGAACAGCCGACTGCGCAAGGCGATCGCGGACCTCACGCTCGACAAGCTGATCCTACAGGAGGCATCCCGGGGAAACTTCTGAGCCCCGCTCGCCGGCGCGTCTGCATCGACCATGTCCGTGATGTGCTGAACATCTCCGAGCGCCGCGCCTGTCGGACGCTCGGTCAGCACCGGTCGACTCAACGCAAGGCGCCGCGGGGCCGCGACGACGAAGAGAACCTGACGGCCGACCTGATTGAGCTTGCACGCCAGTACGGCCGCTACGGCTACCGCAAGATCACGGCCCTGCTGCGGGATGCCGGCTGGGTGGTCAACGACAAGCGCGTGGAACGGATCTGGCGCCAGGAAGGACTGAAGGTGCCAGCCCGGCAGCCGAAACGCGGGCGGCTGTGGCTTGGCGACGGATCCTGCATCCGGCTGCGGCCCGAGCGCCGGGATCACGTCTGGGCCTACGACTTCGTCGAGGCACGGACTCACGACGGCCGCAAGTTCCGCACCCTCAACGTCGTGGACGAGTACACCCACGAGTGCCTGGCCATCCGGGTCGCCCGCAAGCTGAAGTCAACGGACGTCATCGACGTCCTGTCCGACCTGTTCATCCTGCGCGGCGTGCCGGCTCACATTCGCTCCGACAACGGCCCGGAGTTCATCGCCAGGGCCGTGCAGAAGTGGATCTCCGCCGTCGGATCCAACACGGCTTATATCGCACCCGGTTCACCTTGGGAAAACGGCTATGTCGAAAGCTTCAACGCCCGTTTCCGCGACGAGCTGCTCAACGGCGAGATCTTCTATTCGCTCCGCGAAGCTGAGATCATCATCGAGAGCTGGCGCCGCCACTACAACGCGATCAGGCCCCATGCCTCGCTCGGGTATCGCCCGCCAGCCCCGGAGGTGGTGGTGCCAACCTACGCCGCTTGGCCGGCTGCGCTGACCCGACCTGCTTCGCCGGCCAAGCTACCCGTGGCGCAACGGCCCACGGCGCACTAACATTCACACCGGACCACCCAGTGGGGGCCGATCAGGGGCGACACGTGGCCAATCTGCCAAAGAGGGCGAGGCGGAGACGGTCGATCTGCTCGAGCTGAGGGATCACGCGTCGCGCGGCTATGTCCACGTCGGCCGCCGCGCCGCCAAGGACGTGGCCCAACGGCTCTATGATGCGCAGCCTGTCACGGAGGGCAGGTGAAGAAAGGCGATCAGTCCCGGGCTTGATCGACCGACTGTGGCTCACCACAAAACACCGAAAACACTCCTATGTCTTAGGAGTGTTTTCGTCTATTCGGAAACCCAGCGCGACAGATGTTTATTTTTCGACATGGTTAACGACATCGCTGTCTGAGAGCCAAAGATACCCCGCATGCCGGCAAACGAGACCTCGGCCTTCGAGTTCGCGGACGTAGCGATTGATCTGGCTGGCGCGGCTCTTCGGTGTCGTCCCACCGATCTGAATTTCATGGCACTCGCCGAGTTCGGCTTGGCGGAGGACTTTGACCCCTTTGGGAATGGTTCGATAGCGCGTGATGGTAGTCCCGAGCCGGATCAGGGCGGATACCAGGTCCGAGTAGAATGCTGCGGTCCCATCCGACAGCACCGGCGGTTCGTTCGCCGGCTCTGCCTCCGTCGAGGCCTCGCTCGTCGCTTTGACTTCGGCAACGTCGACCACACAGGTCGTTATCTCGTCACCGTCCCGGTCGGTGCTGACCGTGACGCGCCTGAGCCGGAACGGGATTTCGTCGCCGTCCCGGTCCTCCTTCATCTTCTGGATCCGCACGCGGGGTGATCCGTCGGGTGCGATCTGCCAGATGGCGTCGGCGGCGGCGTGGAGGCTCGACGAACCGCGCAGGCCCCGGTCGAAGTCCTTTCCCGCGTGATGGACAGCCAGACACAGCGCCCCGAGTTCCCGTCCGATCAGCTCTGCGTTGGCCACGACGATGCCCATTCCCGTCGATCCCGACTCGTCGGCACCGACCATGCTCCTTGCCAACGTGTCCAGGATGATCAGACCGGGCGCGAAGCCGGCTGGCACCTGGGCCCTGATGTCGTCGACGAGAGTACGCGCGTCCCCCTCGCGGCTGCCGAGATCGGGCGCGACCGTGATCAGGCCGAAGGGGATCGAGCGCGGGAATCCATGATGGGCGATAGCCGCAAGAGCGCGCTTGCGCATGCCCTGACCCGCTTCAGAGGCGACGTAGACCACGCCGGCCTGCCGGACTCGACGCCCCGCCCAGGACCTTCCGGCGGCGATATGGAGGGCCACATCGAGCGCCAAAAAGCTCTTCCCACTCCCGCTCACACCGTAGAGCACGAGGAGCCCCGTCGTCGGCACCAATCCCTTGACCAGCCACACAGGAGCCTCCGGGTATCGCATGGTGTCGACGAACTCGATCGGGAACCGCACGGCCGGACGGGTGGGCCTCGGATCAACGAGCGGCTGATTCGAACACGAAATCGGCGAGCCGTCGATCTGTCCCTGTGAGTCGTCCAGCATGGAGTCTGTCCTGCCATCGATACCCGGACGTTGGTAGACACATCTCCCTACCGGGCCGTGAACTGCGCCTTTGTCGGTCACGACGGACGATCGTGATGCTAGAGCGATTTCCGCCCTGATTGACTCGCCGCCATGGCGTCGAGGGACGGTTTGTGATTCGGATTTGGGCCACACCGGAGGCCCGCATCCATGCCGCGATCGTTGCACTTCGACCTTCGATCCCGCGTTCTATCAGCAGTCGATGGCGGCCTCTCGTGCCGTCAGGCGGCGGCCCACTTCGGCGTGAGCGCATCGAGCGCGATCCGTTGGGCGGCCTTGCGACGCGCCGGTGGAGATGGACGGGCCAAGTCGCAAGGCGGGGATCGGCTGTCGCGCCGCACGGAGGCGCACGCCGACCGGATCAGGGCGGCGTTGGACGAGGCCCCGGATCTGACCCTGGAGGAGCTGAAGGCGCGCCTGGCGGCCGAGGGCGCCGCGGTCAGCGTCACGGCGCTGTGGCGCTTCTGCCGCCGGCACGCCCTCACGCGCAAAAAAAGTCGGCCCACGCGGCCGAGCAGGACCGTCCCGACGTCGAGCGGGCGCGCCAGAGGTGGTTTGACGGCCAACTCGACCTCGACCCCGATCGGCTGATCTTCATCGACGAAACCGGCACCTCGACCAAGATGGCGCGCACGCACGGCCGTGCCCTGCGCGGACAGCGGCTGCGCAGGGGCGTGCCGCATGGACACTGGAAGACCACCACGCTGACCGCGGGCTTGAGCCTGCGCGGCATCGTTGCGCCCTTTGTGCTCGACGGCGCGGTCGACCGTCTCGCTTTCGAGACCTACGTGGCCCGCGTGCTCGTTCCTGAGTTGCAGTCCGGCGATGTCGTGATCATGGACAACCTGCCGGCCCACAAGGGACCGCGCGTGGCGGCCTTGATCGAGGCGGCCGGCGCGAGGCTGCTCCACCTGCCGCCCTACAGCCCCGACTTCAACCCCATCGAGAATGCCTTCGCCAAGCTGAAAGCCCTGCTGCGCAAGGCAGCCGAGAGGACCGTTGCGGGCTTGTGGGCCGCCATCGGCCGCCTCGTCGACCTGATCACGCCAGCCGAATGCGCCAACATGTTCGCCGCCGCAGGCTACAATGCAACTCGAAAGGAAAATGCTCTAGCTGGGTGCAAACTCAAAACGGGACGCGACGGGATGGGCGATCCTGCATGAGGGAGCAGGAACTCGTTTCGGAGCGCATCGCCGATGAATTAACTCTCTCCCACCCGACCAAGCCGCATGCGACCTGTGATCCCGTGCCGTACCGTTGCTCGAACCGTCTGGCGAGATCCAGAGAACCCGAGTGGCCGGAACTGACCCTTTCCGGACGCCTGGAAGGTCTGCTTGCGGGCAGCTGATCGACCCGTCATTGCAGGGCCTGGCCTGAGGTGGTCTGTCTGCCTTCGGTAGTCAGGTGAAGCTTAGTTGGACAGGGTTCGCAGGCGAGATCGTAGAGAATGTGAGGCGTCTGCGTTGTGGCTTGCCCTTTGCCCGCTCGGGCGTCACTAGCAGGGTGAGGAAAAAGTCTGGAGTGGCGCCATTGATTGAGCCGATGGCGCTCTCCGCTGCCGGCCGCCCATCTGGCCGCTACTGAATGGTTGACTTATTTTAAGCGCCCTTGTCCGAGCCAGGTCATCGAGGAGGTGCCCAAAACACTTTTTCCTCATCGTGCTAGATGTTTGGTCCCGGGATTTGGTGGTGCGGGTTGTTTGTGAACGTGAACGGCTCGTCCGTCCATGCTTTGCAGATGGTCTCGTAGGGCGTCAGATCTCGTAGCGTCTTTAGGCGACGGGCGAAGTTGTAGGCCGCCACGAAGTCGGCGAGGTGCTGCCGAAGCTGGTTGTGGCTGTCGTAGTGAAAACGCTTGACGGTCGCGTCTTTGATCGTGCGGTTCATTCGCTCGACCTGACCGTTTGTCCAGGGATGACGCGGTTTGGTTAGGCGATGCTCGATGTCGAGATCGGCGCATGCACCCTCGAAGGAGTAGCAGCGGAACAGACCTTCTCAGCGCGCATGGCGTTGATCTCCGCCGGCGTCCAGGCAGTGCCAGACGGCTCGGTGAAGTTCGTGCCGTTGTCGGTGAGGACGGTGTGGATCTTGTAGGGGACGGCGGCAGCGAGGGCCCGGAGGAAGTTGCCGGCGATCCGACGCGTAGCCTTCTCATGCAACTCGACGAAGGCGAACTTGGAGGTGCGGTCGATCGCCACAAGCAGGTAGAGCCTTTCCTCCTCGGTGCGCACCTCGGTAATTGCTCACGGGGTCGACATGCCGTTCAAGCTGGCAGGCTGATCGTCTCGCCTTTCAGCGTGAGGCGGATGGCGTCGATGGCGCGGACGGCGCGTCGTCGTGCGGTCTCGATGACGGACCTGGTGTCGGCGTAGAGATGAGCGCCCCACTCCTGGCGAAAGCCGTTGGTGATCTTGCGGTAGACCGCGCAGGGTCGCAGCGCGCGCTCCGACCCGTTGTTCGTGGCCTCCAGATCCCGGTTCTGGACGAAGACGAAGAGCTGGGCTCGGACCTTGAGGATCATGCGTTTGAGCTTGATCCCGGCGGGATGGGTAGGATCGAGCGCCATGATGCGGTCGAGGCGACGCTCCAGGTCGGCCTCGTAGGTTTTCAGGGTTGCGGTCTTGAGGTCTGCCCGCCGCCGCCCGATCGCGCAGGCCCGTTCGAGCAGGTCTTTCAGGCTGGGGCCCAGCACCGCGTCGCCGGCCTCGACGGCGTACTGGACGTCGCGGATCAGGTGCGCCAGGCAGACCTGATGCTCCTTCCTGGCCCATCCCGCCTGAGCGCCGAGGCGGTCCGAGGTCCAGAAGTCGGGGCGGTGATCGCCGAGGAAGGCCTCCACCACCGCCTTGGAGCGATGGGCGTCGGCGACGAAGACGGCGCTGTCGCCGTGATGGAACACCCACAGCCACCAGTTGGCGCGGCCGACCCGCACGCCGGTCTCGTCGGACGCGATCGCGGTGCCGGCGAGCAGGCGCGCCTTGATGAGCGACACCGCGGCCTTGAACGGCGCGGCGCCCGCCGACAGCATGTTGACGAGCGCGCCCTCGCTGATCGTCAGGCCGAACAGGTCGAGGAGCGCGTCGCGCAACCGCCCCAGCGGGATGCCCTGCACCGCGCGCAGATAGATCACGAAGGCGCGGATGTTGGCGCCGAACGGCGAGCCCGGTTCCAGACCTGCGGGCGCCTGCGCCTTGAAGCGCCTGGCGCAGCACGGGCATATGCCGCCATGCAGCGACACGCGCGTCACGTCGGGCTCGATCGTCGGGATCTCCACCCGGTCGTAGGTCTCGCAGGGGCTCTGCTCCGCCCCCGACACGTCGGCCCCGCAGGCCTGGCACGACAGTGCCAGCACGTCGTGGTGGCGGGTGGGGTTGGGATGCAGCAGGCGATGGGCGCCGGAGTGCGGCTTGCCCTTGCGCTTCGGAACCGAGGCCAGCGACGGCTTCTGCCCCTTCGACGGCGGCAGGCTCGAGTTGTCCGGCGTCTTCGTCGGCAGGCCGAGCTTGGCCTCCAACTCCGCGACACGCGCCGCCAAACGCGCGTTCTCGGCCATCAAGGCGGCATTCTGCGCCACCAGCACCTCGATCCGCTCCAACAGAGCGGCGATCAGGGCATCCTTGTCGGTGGGGGCGGCGGGCGTGTTCACGCCACCCTTGATTCACGTCCCAAGGCTGGAGTCGACCGAAAAATCCGACCTCTCCCGCCCGCCCGAACCCGCGTACCTGCCCAGGGGACCTGAGCAATTACGCACCTCGGCGATATCGATGTGGAAGTAGCCGAGCGGTTAACGCTTGAACTTCGAGTGCTGCGGCTTGTCGCCCTCGACCTCGGGCAACCGTGAGACGCCGTGACGCTGGAGGCAGCGGTGCGAGGCTGAGCGCGTGAGATGCGGGTGTAGCGCGTCGATCTGGATGAGAGCGCGGCGACAATCAGGATGAGACAGGTAGTGTCGCGGCGGTCGGGATGATGGCCCGTTCGGCCGTCATTGCGCAAGATGCTTTCGGCGCTGATTGTCGTGGCGCGTCAATCAGCCGAGGCTTTGATTGTCGCGCGGGTAGGAGGTCGGCCGGGTCCGCGTTTGCGCTCGAGGGCGACGCGTCGCCTGTAGCTCTCGACGTTCATTTCGAAGATGGTCGCGTGGTGAACGAGGCGGTCCACCGCGGCGAGCGTCATGGCGGGGTCAGGAAATACCTTGTCCCATTCGCCGAAAGGTTGGTTGGCGGTGATCAGCATGGAGCGCCGCTCGTAGCGGGCGCCGATCAGTTCGAAGAGCACGCTGGTCTCGGCTTGGTCCTTGGTGACGTAGGCGAGATCGTCGAGGATGAGGAGGTCGAACCTGTCGAGGCGGTTGAGGGCCGCTTCGAGGGCGAGTTCGCGGCGCGCCACCTGGAGCTTCTGGACGAGGTCGGTGGTGCGGGTGAACAGCACCTTCCAGCCGTTCTCGACGAGTGCCAGGCCGATCGCCGCCGCGAGATGGGTTTTGCCGCCGCCGGGCGGCCCGAACAGCAGGAGGTTGGCGCCGGTCTTGAGCCAGGCGTCGCCGGCCGAGACCGCCATCACCTGGGCCTTGGAGATCATCGGCACGGTGTCGAAGTCGAAGCTGTCGAGCGTCTTGCCCGGAGGTAGCCGCGCTTCGGTGAGGTGGCGCTCGATGCGTCGCCGGTCGCGCTCGGCGAGTTCATGCTCGGCCATTGCGGCGAGGAAGCGCGCTGCCGGCCAGCCCTCCTTGTCGGCGCGGGCGGCGAAGTCGGCCCACATGGTCTTGATGGTCGGCAGCCGCAGCTCATTCAGCATGAGGCCGAGGCGAACGGCGTCGATCGGAGCGGAGGCGTTCATGCGGCCTCTCCCGTCACGACGGAGCCGAGCAGGCTCTCGTAGCTCTTCAGCGACACGAGCGAGATGGTGACGTGGGGCACCGAGGTGGGGTCGGGGGCGAAGCGGGTTCGCAACTCGGCGATGTCGGGCAATATGCCGGCCCGAAGCCCGTCGGCGAGGCATGCGGCGAGTTCGGCCTCGCAGTTCCGGTTGTGGGCGAGAGCCAGCAGTGCCACCATGGTGCGGCAGGCGTCCCGCTCCGAGCTATCGGCCAGCAGCGCCTGGAAGGTCTGCCGGTAGGCTTCGCGCGGGAACAGCCGGTCGCGGTAGACGAGGCCGAGCAGCGCCATCGGCTTGCGCCGGAGCGCGTGGATCACGTGATGGTAGCTGACGACGCTCTCGTCGCGCCCGTCCGGCCGAGGGCGTCCACGCGGCAGGGTCATCAGAGGTGTGCCGCCGACGAACACCTCGAGCCGGTCGTCGTAGAGGCGCACACGGAGCCGGTGGCCGACGAGGCGCGAGGGCACGGTGTAGAACACTTTGCGCAGCCGAAACCCGCCCGAGGATGTGACGCGCACCGTCACGTCCTCGTAGTCGCAGGTGCGCCGGTCGGGCAGACGCCGGAGATGGGGACGCTCGCTCTCGATCCGCTTGGCGTTGCGGGCATTGGCGCGGCCGACGATCTCGTCGACGAAGGCCCGGTAGGCGGGGAGAGCGGGGAAGTCGGACGAAGCGCGCAGCAGCAGGGCATCGGCGAGCGCGCGCTTGAGATGGCCATGCGGGCCCTCGATCGCGCCATTCTCGTGGGCCACGCCGGGATTGTTGCGGGTCGGCGTCATGCCGTAGTGGGAGCACAGCGCCTCGTAGCGCTGGGTGAGGTCGGCCTCCGCCGCCGCGTCAAGGTTGCGGAAGGCCGCCGACAGGCTGTCGGTGCGATGCTGGTGCGGCGCCCCACCAAGCAGCCACAAGGCGTTCTGCAGCCCCTCGGCCAGGGCGACGAAGCTCTCGCCGCCGAGGATTACGTGCGCGTGCTCGAAGCCGGAATAGGCGAGGCGGAAGTGGTAGAGCCTGTGATCGAGCGCGACGCCGGCGATCGTGATGCCGAGATCGGCCATGTCGGTGAAGTCGGACAGCCCGGTGCGCCCGGGCTCATGCGTCTGGCGGAAGATCACGTCCTGCTCCTCGCCGTGCATGGCGCGCCAGGAGCGGATCCGGCGCTCGATCGTGCGGCGGATGCCGGTGCCGAGATCGGGATGGCGCCGGACGATCTCCTCGAAGATCGCGATCGCGCGCAGGCCGGGCGCGGCTTCGAGCATCGGCACGATCTCGGCCTCGAACACCGCGGCGAGCGGGTCGGGCCGCCGGCGGCCGCGAGGGGCCTGGCGCATCGAGGGCAGGCGCGGGTCTCGAGCGGTGCGATATCCGGTCGCCCTGCTCATCGACGCCTTGGCGGCGGCCGCCGCCACGGTGTCGGTCTGACGGAATTGCATGAAGAGCCTCATCTGGTGATCGGTCACATGGCGGCCGGGCACGGAAGCCCTCCTTCCTGACGAGGAAGGGCGTCCTCACTGCCGGCCGACCGCGATCACCACCCGAGCCCTTGAGAGGCCTTTGCCGCTGTGCCGTTCCCCTCGGTCGAGCTTCGCTCTCCCTCAGGAAACGGCACAGCGGCAGTTCTCATCCTGATTGACGCGCTGTCTCACCGTGATTGCCGCGCTGCATGCGGGATTGTCGGCTGCAGGGCGTAGAGGCAGTCGTCGATTGGCAACAGCGTATGCCGCCGGAAGGCGACGATCACCGCTTCGTCCTCGACCGACAGCACCGTGGATCTCGAGACGCTCGGCCCCGTCTTCCGGTCGGACGTCGAGGTTCGCTTCTTCCACTTCGCCACGGTCTTCGGGTTGATGCCGTAGCGCCCAGCCAGCGCCCTCAGGCTCGCTTGACTATGCTGTATCGCTCGACGGACTGCCGCTGTCGTCGTGGCGCACCCATGATGAACCTGGCCCATAGCGCATCCTTCCAATCGTGTGAAAAGATTGCACCATCAAACCCTGGGATCAAACATCTAGTAGGCTACTCCATCGGCGTTACAGATGCAGAGGCGGGAGTGATGCCGAATGAAAATTCTGGACGGCCTCGTAGCCGTGTTCGCTGGCTTAGGCGAATTGCAAGCGCCGGCAATCGAGGACCTGCCAGCCGGCGTGGATTCGGCCACTTGGATCAAAGCGCCGGTTGTCGTGCACGGTCGTGCCGACCTCCGTAAAAAGGGTCATGGGCTTCAAGCCTGAAGGCATGCCCGGCGTGTTGGCGCTCGCAAAAGCTTTCCGTTCCGCTAACCCGGCCCACGCCCGGGGTACGCCGCTTCGCTCGCTCCTCAAAATGTTGATTGGCCAGCTCGTGACCGCGTAGGGTATCCTGGTGATCGAGGCATCCTTAGGCGGATGCCGTGGAGACCTCATGTCGCCTCTCCCTTCTCGGAATCTCGTCGCGTGCGCTAAGTGCGCGAGACCGGCGTCGGAACTTGCAATCGGCGAGATACCGAGGCGTCTCTAGCGCGGGTACTTAGGGCAGCCTCGCCGGGTTGCAGTACATCTCGGCCGTCGCCACGAACCCGCCGGCATGGATATGTGCTTGTATGGATAGCTATCTTGAGATCGCCAGGAAAGTCCTCGTCGAGGCACGGCGCTCGTTGAGTGCACGCCAGATCCTGAAGATCGCCTATCGCATGCAGGTCGTGCCTGCGGACCTGTTCGGTCGCACGCAACACAAGACACTTCAGGCTCGTCTCTCGACGGAGATCCTTCATCACAAGACCAAGACCGATTTCTACCGCACGGGCCCGGGGATGTTCTCGCTTCGGAGCCTGAGCGCGGATGGGGGGGTGACCCTGCCCCAAGTCCGGGAATATGAAGCGCCATCGAGGGCAGCGCAGCTCGGCCGCTTCGAGGTACTCGTCTTCGCGAGGTCGAGCCTCTGCGAGCTTTCGCCCTTCGACGGGGTCCAGCTGCGCGCGCTAGACCTGTGCCGTGCGTCAAACGCCCATTCAAAGCTCAAGGACCTATCCCTTGACCGGGAGGTCGTCGCGCTCCGGTTGATGGTCCTCTTGCTGCACGAGGGTTCACTTCTACTTCGGCAGAGGCGTCCCGTCGAAACCGACTCCATACCTTCGCACACGGCGGCGGGCTTCGAAGGTGTGGTCAGGAGGGACGATAAGCAACTCTTTTCCGAAGATGACTTCGGTCTCATGGAGGCCGCGTCGCGTACCGTGGCGGAATGGCTCAGTCTTTCGCCGGTCGCCCTGTCCCGCCTGCGGCCTTTGACGACCCATCGCCAAGCACCGATCTTGTTCGAAGAAGGTAGCGAACCCATGGTGGACGACCTGATCGTCTTCCTGGCATTCGATTGCGCGAACGTCCCGGAGGTGGTCGAGGCAACCCGCGACAGGGCGAGCTTCGATTGGCAGGACCTGCCGGTGCGGGCGAACGACCTCGATCGCTTCGACAGATGGTCGGCTCGGATCGTGGAGGATGTATCGCTTCAGACGGCCGCCGTGGGCCGGGGCTAGGGTCTGAACCCCATCAGGCTATTGCGTTCGCGGTCTGAAGCGGATTCCATGGTTGTCCATGGAGGTTCAGATGGCTGATCTTTTCTGGCTTTCGGACGAGCACTGGGCCGTGGTGGGCCGGTTCATGCCCATGAACCAGCCAGGGGCACGGCGGGTGGACGACCGCCGCGTGGTGTCCGGCATCCTGCACATGCTGCGCACGGGCGGGCGCTGGCGTGACGTGCCGACGGCGTACGGTCCGGCCACCACGGTCTATAACCGGTTCAACAGGTGGTCCCGGCGCGGCTTCTGGCTTGCCATGCTGGCAGCCCTGGCCGAGGCGGGTTGGATCGCCCAGACGGCTGCCATCGACAGCACCTATACGAAGGCGCACCGCTGTGCCCATGGCGGCAAGGGGGGGCGAAAAACCAGGCGGTCGGCCCCTCGCGGGGCGGGCCGACCACCAAGATCCACATCCTGTCCGACACCCTCGGCCGCCCTGCCGTCGTCCACCTGACGCCAGGCAATGCCAGTGACGTGAGGACCGCTCCTGCGGTGTTGGCGGCCGCCCCAGGCCGCATCCGGCGTCTCATGGCCGACAAGGGTTACGACGCCGACTGGCTCCGGGCCGATCTGCGCAACGCCGGCATCGTGCCTGTGATCCCGGGCACGCGCTCCCGACGGCACACGATCCGCTACGACAAGCGGCGCTACAAGGATCGCTGGCGCGCCGAAGCCGTATTCTGCCGGCTGAAAGACTTCCGCCGCGTCGCCACGCGCTACGACAAACTGGCCCGCAACTACGCGTCAGCCGTCGCTCTCGCGGCCGTCGTGGCGTTCTGGTGCTGATTGAGTCCTGACCCTAGCACTACTTTGGCAGATTGATTGGAACTGGGTGGGATCGTCGTGGATTCGCGTGCCATGGTCGGCTGGCGCGGGTTGCGGCAATGTCCTCAGGAGAAGATTGGCGAGATGATCTGGGGCGGTGGCTCGATCCGTTTCTGGCGGGGCTGTCGCATCCG
This sequence comes from Lichenihabitans sp., assembly GCA_965214345.1. Lineage (GTDB taxonomy): Bacteria > Pseudomonadota > Alphaproteobacteria > Rhizobiales > Beijerinckiaceae > Lichenihabitans. The sequence continues at coordinate 1,554,807 of CBDCBJ010000007.1, forward strand.
GCCCGGCGCAGGATGTGCCCGCTCTACATTGCCGGTCTGATCGGGCCAGGGGACCGCAAGAGCGTCCAACCGATGGCCGCACGGGCTGACGATGTCGGCTATGATCAGCTTCACCATTTCGTCGCGGCCGGGGTGTGGGACAGCGCTCCGCTCGAGGCAACCCTGCTGAAGGAAGCGGATCGCCTGGTGGGCGATCGAGCGGGCTTTCTCGTCATCGACGACACGGCGCTGCCGAAGAAGGGGCAGCACTCGGTCGGGGTCGCGCCGCAATACGCCTCCTCGCTCGGCAAGACGTCCAACTGCCAGTCGCTGGTCTCGGTGACCCTGGCCTCGCGAGAAGTGCCGGTGATGGTGGCGCTGCGGCTCTTCCTGCCCGAGACCTGGACGGATGATGCCGAGCGGATGACGCGGGCGCGGGTTCCGAAGGATCGGCAGGTCGCCCTGACAAAGCCTGAGATCGCCATCGAAGAGATGGACCGCGTCGTCTCATCCGGAGTGAGGTTCGGCTGCGTGCTTGCCGATGCCGGGTATGGGTCGAGCGGCGCGTTCCGTCAGGCCCTGAGCGAGCGCGGCCTGTTGTGGGCGGTCGGGTTGTCGCGCCGCCAGACCGTCTATCCGGCCGATGTCGGCTTGATGTTCCCCGTCGCAAAAACCGGAAACCGCCGCAAGTATCACATCCCTGATCAGCTTCCGGTTTCTGCCGAGACGATGCTCGCCCAGGAGAAATGGCAAAAGGTCACTTGGCGCCGCGGCACCAAAGGCCGGCTGAAATGCCTTTTCGCAGCCCGCCGCGTACGACTTGCCGACGGGCACCGCCATCGCATGAGCGACAATCGTGTTCAGGCCATGCCGGGCGACGAGGTCTGGCTTGTCGGCGAGCGGCGCTCGACCGGCGAGCAGAAGTACTATGTGTCGAACCTACCGGCCAATGCCACGCTCAAGAGGCTCGCCACCGCAATCAAAGCAAGGTGGGTTTGCGAACAGGCCCACCAGCAACTCAAGGAGGAACTCGGCCTCGACCACTTCGAAGGTCGGTCCTGGACCGGGTTACACCGACACGCCTTGATGACGATGATCGCCTTCGCCTTTCTTCAATCCCGCCGCCTCAAGGCAGCGGGGCGGAAAAAAAAGAATCGGGGGCCCGCCGCCACAACCGAGCATGCCGGCCATCAGGCAAGCCATTCTCGATCTCTTCGCACGACCGCCGGCCCTGCACTGCCCGCATTGTAAAATGCTCCTCGCCGCTGCCAGCAATCCAAATCTGCCAAAGTAGTGCTAGAGCGCCTCGAAAACCCGGTTGAATGGTAGTTTGGCCAGCAGGCTGGCCAACGTCTGCATGCCCCGTCGCCTCCACTGGTCGTCGGCCTTCGACGGATCTGCGTTGTCGGAGACGATGCGCAGCATGCAGACCGGGAAGCCTTCCCCGACAGCTGCACAGACGCCGCCTGCCTCCATCTCGACGCCCAGCAGCTTGTCGTTACCGGTCAAGAGGCGTTTCCTCCATTCGTTGCTCGACACGACCTCGTCGACGCTGGCGACCGGCCCCTTGTGGATCGAGGGTCGACGGTCATCCGGCCAGTAGAAGCGTTCCGTGGCGTCGTCGGACCAAGCCTTCCGGTCGAAATGCTCCGAGGTAAGGACGTTGTTCACAGCCTGTCTCAGATTGAAGTCTTTGCGGCGAAATTTCTGGGTGGGAGTTCCGTCATCATCGTCCTGGACCTTTCGGTGCGCGAGGTCGACCACTGTGGTGACGCCGATTGTGTGGCCGACCTGCGTGCGGGCCTCCTCGAAGCCGCCGGCGAGGCCGACGATCAGGACCAGCTTCGGATTGGTCCTGCGCTTGGCCATGTAGGTCGCCGTGGCAACCGCGGCGGGCACGCGACCCATCTCCTTCGGGCAAACAACGTCGACAACGGTCTCGCCGATGCGCCCGGTCGCTGCGGGGGACAAATGACCCTTTGTGAGCTTCAGCTCCCGCACCAACACGTCGAGTTCCTCCTCAAGGGCTACGAAGAGGATGAGGTCCGCTTCAGGCGTGTTGACCACGATGGGGCTCCTGCTGTTCTTCGTCGGATGGGCGTTGTCGACCGAGGTGGGGTCGGTGCGGGTCGGCAGGCCATAGGCTGCGGTCAAGGTGGAAGCAGCTTGTCTCAGCATGTCATCGAGTTCGAAGATCTCGACTGGGCTGAGTTCGAAGAGGTCGGATCGCCGCTTCTCCAACTTCGGCCAATCGATTCGCGTCTGTCTCGCAGCGCGGTCCGCTGCGAAGCTGAGGCCCGTGTCTGTCGCGGCGTGCTTCGTTTCCGCCAGCGCGACGTAAGCGTCGATGAAGCTGATGAGACCTTCGCGCTGGCGCAAGGCGACGAGGAGATCCGCAGGAGCCCCGAGCACGATGTTCTCGAGGCCGAATGCGGACAGAAACCTAGCAAACCGCGAGAAGTCGTATGACCTCGGCCTCAAAGCCAGACCGAAATCGTGGACGATGTAGGGGATGCTCTTTAAGACGACTAGCCCGAATTCAGTGCAATATTGCGTGAAATATGTATGTTGGAGGACGTTCCGCAGCTCCATCCGCACATCGAGGCTGGAGTCCGGGAGCTGCGGTGAGATGGCCGCCCACGTCAGCGCGGTCCCTCGATCATTCAACTCGACCGGGATTCGCGCGATGATTTCGACCTGTGAGGGCCGAATCAGGCCTTTGATGGTCTTCCACGCACGGTGGCCCGCCTCCGGACCCGATCTCCAATCCTCGAGAATTTTTTCGGTGATTTTCGATTTCCGGCGGATCAACCCCTGCGCGTGCTGTCCCAGAAATCCGATCCTGTCGTCGTCGAAAAGGCCGGAGTAGCGGTTCCGCATGGGCTCGTAGCCGACGCGTTTCTTCTCGGCGAACTCGGCGAGGTTGTTCTCTCTCAGTGGGAACTGGATAATGCGCGCCTTCAGGAAGGCTCGTTGCGACTCCGCGAGTTCGAACGCGATCGCGTCCTCGACGACGAAGCCGGGAGGCGCGATGCATCGATCTTCGCACAGCGCCACGGCTGCGTTCAGCGCACGACTGACAACACGGCGATGATCGCGCTCATGCAACACGCCGAAGTTGAACACTTCACGCGTATCTCGGTTCAGAAAGTGAAGAAAAAGATTGCGCCTCAACGTCGGTGTGACGCTATGATGTCGGTGATCTGCCGGTAAAGGTCTGACTTCGTGCCGCCATTCGTGATCACGTGGTCGACGGGATGATTGTCGAGCTCAGTTTCGGAGCGATGGACGCCGTCGCGATCAAGGTCGAACGTCTGCTGGCGTAACTGAAGCCTGCGCACACGTTCGTCAGCGCTGGCAACTACGCGCAGGCGCTTGCAGCCGAGGTCGTCGGCGATTGCCACGTCGGAGACGAACCGGAGTGCGTCGATGACGATGGGATCGTCGAAGCCGATGTCGCGGGCGGCGGCTCTGAGGAAGATGCTCGGGTCGATCACCGTCAAGGCATCGTCGAGAATCTGTGTCGAGTGCTTGTCCTCGTTTCCGAACAGGACCCGTGAGATGGCGCGGCAGATGGCGCCCGTCTTCACGATGCGGCATCCCAGCTGCTCGTTGAGAGCTCTGGCAACTTCCGACTTTCCCGCGCCGCTCTTGCCGAGGAGTGCGAAACGAGGAGCGCTTTTCACGGGCGTGCGCGTCGCAGAAGATCGATCGCGCGTGGTGACAGGCGCGCCTCCAGGTCGCTCACGCATGTGGCTCGATGCACTGCGACACTACGGAGAAGGTCTCGAAACAGGATCTGACAATGGGCGGTGAGGCCCGGAAAATACTCGATCGCCTTCCCTGTGTACCTGATCGAGAAATCGACGTGTTCGTCGCTCATCGAACCCTTCTTCTTCTCGATCACGTAGACGAGGGCCTGGAGCTTGTCGATCGCCTTTACAAAGCGGGCCTCGACCGTGATGCCTTCGATCGTGTCCAGCAGGAGCTCCCTCTGCAAAGACCGCGATGGTTCGCGGACGTCCTTCAGGTAGTCCTCCAACGCGGAAAGTTCGGCGGCTCGCTTTCGGCGTTGCGCGATTGCATCAAAGGCATGGGAGTCGGTGCCGCAGCCGTCGCTTCCGACGGGGTCGAAGTCGCCCGTGATCATCTCGAGCTTGTCGTGGAGGATCGCCAGCTGCACGGTCCGTCCTACGGAAAGCTCTGGGAAATGAGGCGCGAGGAGAAGACTCGCATCAGCGACCTGCCAGCTGTGCGCTGCCACGTTCTCCAGCTTCAGCCCTGGCTCGACCTGATCGGCGGCGCGGGCGTGAGAGGATTCCTCGTCCCAATGGCGCTGCCCAATGTATCGGACGACCTTCTGCAATCCGAGGGCTGCCCGCATGGCGGCAATGTCCGCCGACGCGTCCGCGTCGAGATCCGGATTGACCGCACATTCGCCCAGGCCGCCGCTCGCTCGGCCAAGGGCTCGAACGTGGGCCGCGTCTTCGGGCGGGCCATGATGGCCGCACCGCGTCATGCTCCCGGTGACGTTGGGCGTTGTTTCACCCCTCTGCTCGATTTTTCCGTCGGGCCGAAGGGCTCGTCGCATCGTGTTTCCCCTCTATGAGCTCTAAGGGTACATTACCGGGATGACTAGGCTACCCCGCCGCGAAGCGCCTTTGAGCTGGGCGGAATGACGGAGGCCAATCACGGTGTCAACAGTCTTCTCTGAAGCTTTGGGGCGCGATCGGACGGCACGTTACGCGGTTGTCTGGGACGATAATCAGGCGCTGGATCTATCGACCGGATCCGCCAAGGTCGGACCACCGCGGGCCTATAAGGCGCAGGCCCGCCTGGCTGCTGTACGGCAGACGGTCAAGCACAATCGACTTCTCCTCCGCGTCATGCCGTGCGGTCTCCCGTACGGGTCAGGAATGCGCGGCGAGCGAACGCGCTTGAGCGCCGGCGGGGAACGCCACTCGAACGAGGCAGCCCTGTCGACGGCTTCACAATGAGGGAAGTACGTCTTACGCTCCCTCAGTTTCGGCTTGCAAAATTGCGAGAGGCAGCGCGATGGGGCGGCTCTTACCTTCGTTGATGTTCCTCGTTGCCATGTTTGCTTCGACCTTGGCCGATGCGCAGTTCACGCCGAGCGGACCTTACGACGCGTGCATCGCAGCCGCCAATTTCTTCGGGACCGACAAACGACCTTGCCTCGTCATCAGGCCCCCTGCGCCGGCGCCGATCCACAAGGCAATGCCGCCAGCGAAGGACTACGCCTACCAACTTTCCCGCAACGACCCAATCCGCCTAGGCGTGTCGAGCGCCGGGACACTGAACCTGGAACTTGCGGACGGCAAGCAGGTGACCTGTCCAGCCGCGCTGTTGTCCGGCGGCCATTTGCTTACCTCCGCCTATTGTGGGGCGCGAATGGCGCAGGGAAGTGCCGCCGACGACCCGGTCGTGAGGGCGGAGGTCGGGTTGGGATCTTCGGGCCACGCCGCCAAGGGTGTCGTACGACTGGCGGTATTGTCGGTCCCGCTCGCAAGACCAATGGTCAGCAGCGGTGGTTCCGGCCTCGCGATCGTGCAGGTTGCTTCCGACGGGTCGCCGCTCAGCCCCGTGAGATTGCCGGCGCGTGTCCCGGCTCAAGGCAATGGCTTGCTCGTCTACGACGGCAAGACGGCCAAGCTTCGCAAGGGTTGCGAGGTCGACACGTCGCTGAACGAGGATAGGTCGTTGTACTCGTATGCCTGTCCAGGCACTTCCGGTGAACCCGTGCCTTTCGGGGCGCTTCTCTTCTCGGCGGACGATCTTGCTTTGGTAGGGATGACCACGAATGCCTCGGCCGATGGCACCGCCCGCTTTCTTTCGGTGCGGGCGTTCGCGACCACTTCCGATGTCGGTCGATTGCTCGCCGCTGACTCGCGCCGAGTGGTCGCCTGTTTCAACTCTGGCGGCGGGCACTGGACCATTCGGCAGATGTTCGACTGCTCCGGAGCCTGGGTCACGCCGGGGGCTTTGCTTCGATGCACGCTGGACGTGAAATGTCCTACGATAGCCGACACGCCGGTGGGCCGGGCCGAGCTGGCGTCGATCCTCGGCGGCGATCCGCAAACGGCCGTCGACAGGGTGCTCACCATCGACGTTCAATCCATGCCGAGGATGCCGGCGACCGCGAGCATAGACCGCTGCAACTCGTCAACGTCGGATCCAGCCGGTTTCAGGAATTGCGTTCTCGACGCCTCGACGGCACCGGAGTACCGCGACCTGCAGACCTGCATCATGAACAACACGGGGGTCGATCGTGCGAAGTGCATCACCTCCAGGCTCAACGACACTCCCGTCGAGAAGGTGATCACATGCCTTGGGGGTAGCCCGACAGACTCGGCATCGATCGTCAAGTGCCTGGGTGACGCCAAGGCCTCAGGCACGCTCGACCAAATGAGAGTTTGTGCTGGGCAGCAGGCGAACGGGCAAGGTGTCGCCGGATGCCTGTTCGCTGCCGCTCCCTCTGCACAGGGAGCCATCGCCAAATGCCTGGCGGACCCGACCCACAAGGACAAGACCAGCTGCCTGGAGCTGGCTTCGCCCGATTATGCCAGAGCCAAGAAGGTGATCGACTGCCTCCACGGCGTTTCCGGCCAAGGGCTCAGCGCGGCATCTTCTTGCGTGGCGACGCAGCTCCCCGGCGACTCCGGCAGGATCGCGGGGTGCCTCGCGAACCCGGACGAGGAGACAGCGGCGACGTGCCTGCTTCCGCAGAAGCCAGAGGTTATCGCCGCCGAGCAGGTTTACCGATGCGCATCCGCCGGACGGGACGTGGCTTCCCTTTTCGAGAACTGTACGCAGGGCCTGGGTCTGGACCCCAAGGCGCAACAGGCGTTGGCGTGCACGGCACGTGCGGGGACCGACACGACCGAGCTGCTCGGGTGCGCCGCCGGCGCAGCGCTGCCGCCCGAGGCCGCCCGTCTCGTCGGTTGCGCCGGAACGACCGAAGGCCCCACCGACTTCGCGATCTGCGCGTCGGGACCACTCATGAACGAGGAGTGGCGGATCGCCGCCGAATGTGCCGTCGAATCGGGCGGGCAGCCGTATGCGACGGCCGGATGCGCGGCGACCAGATTGACGGTGCGAGAGCTGACCAAATGCTTCAAAGGACAGGTCGGCAAGGACTGTTTCGGGCCGAACAACACGATCGTGAAAACGTTGAGCAGCGCGTTCGACGACGTGGTTCACGGTCCCGGCAAGAACAACGATGTCGTCAAGGCGCTGGCGGGCATCAACGAGGGTATCGAACGCATTTCGCCTGCGGCAGCAGCGTTCATCGAGCGGCCACTCGGCTCCGATCAAGCTTTGATCCCGAAGGCACGAGACGACCTGCTGAACGGTCTCGGAATCGGTGGAACCGGTCGCAAAATGATCGAGAATCCGACGCAACCGTGGAAGTGGTTTTAGTGCGAAGCCGCCGGGGTGAAGCGGTGGTGACATCCGTTGCCCTTTGGCGCTCGCTCGGCCCCCCGGCAGGCGATCTCGTCCTGGGAGACGGCCGACGTGGCTGGCCTCCATCATAGCGCCAGTCCGCGGTCGGCCTCTCTGCCCACTGCGCAAGCCGAAGTACCGGCGCGCCCTGCCCGATCAGCTCGAGCGCCTCGATGCTCGTCCCGTGACGGGCGTCGCCAACTCCGACAACTCCTCAATTCGATGATCGACGGCGATGTAGGCCCTGACCGTTTCGGGTCCAGGACGTCGTCTTTTCGATGCCCCACTGGTGTCAAGCGTTGCGGGAAAGACGATGCTGTCGCGCGGTCCGCAGCCGCCGACTTAAACGGGTGGCGTATCGCTCTCGCTGAGACACCGTCTTGAGTGCCGGCCAGCAAATGTCCGGAAGGGGGCGGGCGGGCAATGGCAGCCCCTGGCGCAAGGCTGACGTTTGCGTTGGCGAAACCTGAAGTCTGTCAAGCAATATTTGAACTATACCCGGCGTGTCTGATGCATGCGGCGCATTCGTCGGGGGAGAAAGGTCGAGTTAGGTGCAGAACCGTTCGGCAGCGACCGCCAAGCTGGCAAGGGCTGATGAATCGTTCCATGTGCTATGGACAACACCGACGTGGGTAGATTGAGAGCCGTATGCTGGATAAGTATTTGGTCCAGCGACTTGGCCACTTGTCGTACTGAACGGGGTGCGCCGTCGCGGGACTGATCGCCGTTGGAGCATTAGGGTCTGAACCCAATCAGGCTATTGCGTTCACGGTCTGAAGCGGATTCCATGGTTGTCCATGGAGGTGCAGATGGCTGATCTTTTCTGGCTTTCGGACGAGCACTGGGCCGTGGTGGGCCGGTTCATGCCCACCAACCAGCCAGGGGCACGGCGGGTGGACGACCGCCGCGTGGTGTCCGGCATCCTGCACATGCTGCGCACGGGCGGGCGCTGGCGTGACGTGCCGACGGCGTACGGTCCGGCCACCACGGTCTATAACCGGTTCAACAGGTGGTCCCGGCGCGGCTTCTGGCTTGCCATGCTGGCAGCCCTGGCCGAGGCGGGTTGGATCGCCCAGACGGCTGCCATCGACAGCACCTATACGAAGGCGCACCGCTGTGCCCATGGCGGCAAGGGGGGGCGAAAAACCAGGCGGTCGGCCCCTCGCGGGGCGGGCCGACCACCAAGATCCACATCCTGTCCGACACCCTCGGCCGCCCTGCCGTCGTCCACCTGACGCCAGTCAATGCCAGTGACGTGAGGACCGCTCCTGCGGTGTTGGCGGCCGCCCCAGGCCGCATCCGGCGTCTCATGGCCGACAAGGGTTACGACGCCGACTGGCTCCGGGCCGATCTGCGCAACGCCGGCATCGTGCCTGTGATCCCGGGCACGCGCTCCCGCAAACGCCCGATCCGACACGACAAAACACGCTACAAAGACCGCTGGCGCGCCGAAGCCGTGTTCTGCCGCTTGAAGGACTTCCGCCGCGTCGCCACACGCTACGACAAGCTCGCCCGAAACTACGCGTCAGCCGTCGCCCTCGCAGCCGTCGTGGCGTTCTGGTGCTGATTGAGTCCTGACCCTAGCACTACTTTGGCAGACAGGGTGGAACAGGGTGGAATCGTCGCGGATTCGTGTGCCATGGTTGGCTGGCGCGGGCGGCGGCGATGTCTTCAGGAGAAACTTGGCGAGACGATCTGAGGCGTTGGCTTGAGCCGTTTCTGGCCGGGCTTTCGCATCCGGCGCGCCGCCGGATGTGCCCACTCTACATCGCGGGGTTGATCGGTCCAGGGGACCGGAAGAGCGTCCAACCCATGGCGACCCGTAGTGGCGAGGTCGGCTATGATCAGCTTCACCATTTCATCGCCACGGGGGTCTGGGACAGTGCGCCGCTGGAGGCAGCTCTGCTGAAGGAGGCGAACCGGTTGGTTGGCGATGAGCGAGGTTTTCTCGTCATCGACGACACGGCGTTGCCGAAGAAGGGGCAGCACTCGGTCGGGGTCGCGCCGCAGTACGCCTCGGCGCTCGGCAAGACGTCCAACTGCCAGTCGCTGGTCTCGGTGACTTTGGCTTCGCGCGAGGTGCCGGTGATGGTGGGCCTACGACTTTTCCTGCCCGAGACCTGGACAAACAACCCCGAGCGGATGACTCGAGCGCACATCCCGAGGGATCGGCAGGTTGCTTTGACGAAACCGGAGATCGCCATCGAAGAGATCGACCGTGTCATCGCGTCCGGAGCACGTTTCGGCTGCGTCCTTGCCGACTCCGGTTACGGATCCAGTGGTGCGTTCCGCCAGGCTTTGAGCGAACGCGGCCTCCTGTGGGCCGTCGGGCTTTCGCGGCGCCAGACCGTCTACCCGGCCGATGTCGCCCTGATTTTCCCCGTCGCAAAAACCGGGAAGCGACGCAAATATCACATTCCTGATCGACTTCCGGTCTCTGCGGAAGCGATGCTCGCCGAGGAGAAATGGCAAAAGGTCACCTGGCGCCGCGGCACCAAAGGTCGGCTGACATGTCTTTTCGCAGCCCGCCGTGTTCGACTGGCCGACGGACATCGGCATCGCATGAGCGACAGCCGCGTTCAGGCCATGCCGGGAGAAGAGGTCTGGCTTGTCGGCGAGCGGCGCTCGACCGGCGAGCAGAAGTACTATGTGTCGAACCTACCGGCCGATGCCACGCTCAAGATGCTCGCCACCGCAATCAAAGCACGGTGGGTTTGCGAACAGGCACATCAGCAACTCAAGGAGGAACTTGGCCTCGACCACTTCGAAGGCAGGTCTTGGACCGGGTTACACCGACACGCCTTGATGACAATGATGGCCTTCGCCTTCCTCCAATCCTGCCGCCTTAAAAAGGCGGGGCGGAAAAAAAAGAATTGGGGGCCCACCGCCACAACCGAGCATGCCAGCCATCAGGCAAGCCATTCTCGATCTCTTCGCACGACCGCCGCCCCTACACTGCCCGCACTGTTCGCATTGTAAAAGGCTCCTCGCCGGTGCCGTCGATCCAAATCTGCCAAAGTAGTGCTAGCCGAACCAATAAACTTAAGTTGCTTCCGTCATGCTTAGGACCGATATAGGCTCAGCTTAGGTGTCATATTGTTCAATTCGGCGGGACTTTGATGCATAAACCATCTCGGCGGGACCCGGAGGGTACTCTGGACTCAAAAACCTTGGAGAGGATGACGGCGCGCCTTCGCCTTGCGCGTCAGATGCGAGGCATGACACTTCAGGTCATGGCCGACGCGGTAGGATGCTCCGAGAGCCTGCTGTCCAAGATTGAGAAGGGGAGAGCTCTCCCCTCCCTATCGACGTTGTACAAGATCGTCCGAGTCCTCGATGTGACGATGGGCTGGTTGTTCGACGATCTGGGCGGCAAGGGATCGGTATTTCTGAGCGCCGACGACAAGCTTAAGCAATGACGAGTTGGTCGCAGGCTGGAGCATCGTTGAAGGCATCGGAACCACCTATAATGACCATTCACCGCCCGCAGCCGATGAGGCACGCACCGTTACGGGGACGTCGGGGCCGGCCACCGCGCTCCGATTCAAAACGTCGCATTCGAGGTTGAAGGATGCCGCCTTCCCCCTCTGCAGGTTGATTATTTCCGCGAAGACCTGTCTCACCGTTCCTCACTGATCGATCTGGCAAATCGCGAGCTCCATGGGACTGAACGAAGCTTCGAAAATTGCGGCACGGCTTGCCCTGAGCATTTCCGCCGGGCGGATGGCCATTTGGGATTACGATCTCGCTGCCGATCAGCTCACTGGATCGCCGGAGCTGTTTCAGCTACTCGGGTTCGCTATCGATGCCAATCCCACCACGGAGGAGATCCGCTCCCGATATTACCCAGGCGAGAGAGAGCGTTTGCAGGCGGAAGGGCGCGCCGCCATGGCCCGCGGCGAGCAGTTCGTCGAAAGCGAGTTCCGGTGTCTGTGGCCTGATGGATCTGTGCGCTGGGTCTTGCTCAGGGCTCAAGCGCTATCGGACGGGACCGGTCGCCCAGTTCGCGCGATCGGTGTGGTCATGGACATCACGCAACGCAAAGACGCCGAGGAGGCCCGGCGGATCAATGAGACTCGGCTGAAGCTCGCACAAGATATCGCCGGACTCGGCGTGTGGGATTGGGATCTCAGGACCAGGATTGCGACGTGGTCGCCTGAAATCTTCGCATTGCTCGGGCTCGACGCCAAGCGCGTGGATCCATCGCTCTACGCGACATGGGTCCGAGCCATCCACCCCGAGGATCGGGCAGCGGCGGCGAAGGTCGTCCGAGATGCTCGTCGAAATCTCAAGGCATTCTCGATCGACTTTCGGCTTCGCAGCCGCTTGGGTGCAGCACCTCGCTGGATCCGCTCTAGAGGCTCCCCCGTAGCTGGCGACGACGGAATGGTATCTCGCTTCGTCGGGGTCAATATCGACGTGAGCGCTGAGCATTGGCGAGAAGAGCGACTCGTTACGCTGGCAGACGATTTACGCGCGACGGCAGCCAACGCGGAGCGAGCACGGGAACGCATCGCCGACCTCTCGAACGATCTTTTTGCGGTGATCGGGCCATCGGGCGTTGTAAAGGCGTTCAATCGGGCGTGGAACCGAGTGCTCGACCCGGAACGCGATTACCGTGGGATTCCGTTCCTCGACCTCGTCTCTCCCGAGGACAGAAATTCCGTCGCCTCCGATCTCTCCAAAGTCCGGCATACCAACGAGCTGCACCGCTTCGAAGCCAGGCATAGACGGGCAGACAACAGCACGGTCTGTGCCGCTTGGACCGTTTCGGCCAATGACGAGGTCGTCTACGCGTTGGGGCGCGACATCACAGCTGAGAAAATCTCGGAGGCTTCGAAGGTGCAGACTCAGAAAATGGAAGCGCTCGGGCAATTGACGGGCGGCATCGCGCACGACTTCAACAACCTTCTGCAAGGGGTGAACGGCTATCTCGAACTCATTCAGCGCAGCCCCACCCATACGAAAGTCATCCACTGGGCCGAGAATGCCTTGCTCGCCAGCGAGCGCGGCACCAAGCTTACCGCACAGCTCCTTGGCTTCTCTCGTTCTCAGGGGATAGAAGTTGCCCCAGTCCCGGTCGGGGCGACTTTGACGGGCTTGAGCGATCTGCTGGACCGGATCTTAGGTTCCTCGGTGCGGGTTACGGTCGACCTCCCTCCTGAGCCGCTCAGCGTCATGGCGGATCGGACTCAGCTCGAGACGGCCTTCCTGAACCTTGCGATCAACGCCCGAGACGCGATGCCCGATGGCGGAAAGATCACGATCAGCGCTCTCCCCCTGTCCTCGCCCTTGAATCGCCACCTCCCAACCGGCGACTATGTCGAGCTTCGCGTGAGCGACACTGGGAGTGGGATGCCCCCTTCCGTGGTCTCACGCGCCTTTGATCCCTTTTTCACAACCAAGGGCGTCGGCAAGGGAACGGGTCTTGGTTTGAGCCAAGTCTACGGGATGACCCGGCACGCTGGCGGTGCGGCGACGATTGAGAGCCGTCCCGGAGAAGGAACGACGGTTTCGATGCTGCTGCGGCGCGGGCCGTCTGTCGTTGAGGTCGGCCGCGAAGCCGACGGGCTCTCGGGCTTGGCGATGAAAGCCGGAACCAAGGTGCTGGTGGTCGATGACGACGCCGACGTGAGATCGTTCCTGGCCGATTGTCTCGCTGTCCTCGGTTATGACGCGACCTTCGCGATGAATGGGCCGACAGCGCTCGCGGCGCTTGAGCGCGAGATACCGGACGTCGTGTTGATGGATTTCGCTATGCCGGGCATGAACGGGGCCGAAGTGGCGCGGGAGGCCAGGGCGCGTCATCCGGGCCTCGTCATCGTTTTTGCGAGTGGACACGCCGATTCAGCGCAAATCGACGACGCGATCGGTCCAGGCACGCTTCGCCTTCGAAAGCCTTTTCACATGCGAGATCTCGCCCAGACCTTGACGAGCCTCCTCGCATAGCTCCCGCCCAACCCGCCGAATAGACGTACGCGTCCGACGAGGGCCGCCTTGCGGGATGACGGGCTGACGGCCGACCTTATGGGCTTACGGCTAGCCTAAAGGTCATCAGGTCGATGCGGGTCGAGGTTCTGAGCGGGGTGGAGCGCCGGCGTCAGTGGTCGGACGCTGAGAAGGCCCGGATCGTCGAGGAGACGCTGGTCTTGGGTGTGCGGGTGGCCGAGGTGGCCCGTCGCAACGCGGTGAGTGCCAGCCTGGTGTTCGGGTGGCGTCGCCTGGCGCGCGACGGTTTGCTGGGACGCGGTGTGCCGGCTCTGATGCCGGTCGAGATCGTAGCCCCAGCTTCCACACTGCCGGCACCCGCGCCCTCGGTGGCACCGCGTCCAAAGCGGTTGGCCGGGCTCATCGAGATCGAGCTGTCGCAAGGGCGGCGCCTGCGGGTGGGCCGCGACGTCGACGGCGACGCGCTGCGGCGCGTCCTCGACGCCCTGGATCGGCGATGATCCCCCTGCCGAGCGGCGCCAAGGTGTGGCTGGCCACCGGCCACACCGACATGCGCAAGGGGATCGGCGGCCTGTCGCTGCTGGTGCAGGAGGTGCTCGGGCGCGACCCGTTCTGCGGCCACCTGTTCGTGTTCCGGGGCCGCCGCTCGGACCTGATCAAGATCGTCTGGCACGACGGCCAGGGCGGAGCGCGCCAGGGTTCCCTGGCCTGCGAAGCAGGTTAGGGTGGCAAGCGGAGGGGGGTGCCTGTTCATGAAAAGGCTGGATCGGGGCCGGTTCACCTGGCCGTCGGCGAGCGATGGGGCGGTTCCGATCACGCCGGCGCAGCTCGCCTACCTGACGGAGGGCATCGACTGGAGGAACCCACAGCAGACGTGGCGTCCGAGCCAGGCGGGATAGCGAAAAGGCTTGCAGCGGCAGGAGGTTGTGATCTGATCGGGGGGTGACGACGTCCTCCGATCAGCTCCCGTCCGACCTCGCCGAAGCTCGCGCCATGATCGTGGCGCTGCGCAGCGAAGCCCTGATCCGTCGGCTGGAAACCGAGAAGCTGAAATTCCTGATCGCCAAGCTGCGCCGCGAGCAGTTCGGGCCGTCCTCCGAGCGCGGCAGGCTGCTGGCCGAGCAGCTCGAGCTGGCCATCGCCGACGTGGAGGAGAGCCAGGGCGCGGCCGAGGCGGAGGCCGACATCGCGGCGCCGGCCGCGGCGGCCGTGGAAAGGCAGAAGCGCCCCGCCCGCTCGCGACGACCGAGCTTGCCCGATCACCTGCCGGTGGAGCGGATCGTGTACCCGGCGCCCTGCGCCTGCGCCAGATGCGGCGGAGCCCGCCTGCGCAAGCTCGACGAGATCGTGTCGCGTTCGCTCGAATGCGAGCCGCGGCGGTGGAAGATCGTCGAGCACGTGCGCGAGAAGATGACGTGCCGCGACTGCGAGGGCGTCACCGAGACGCCGGCGCCGTCCCACCCGATCCCGCGTGGCTTCGCGGGCCCGAACCTGCTGGCGAGCGTGCTGGTGTCGAAGTTCATGCTGCACCAGCCGCTGAACCGGCAGAGCGACACCTTCGCCCGCGAGGGGATCGCCATCGACACCTCGACGCTGGCGGACCGCGTGGGCGCCTGCGCGGTGGCGCTCGCCCCGATCGTCGAGGCGATCAGGCGTCACGTGCTGGCGGCGGATCGGGTCCATGGCGACGACACGACGGTGCCGGTGCTGGCCAAGGGCAAGACCGACACGGGGCGCCTGTGGACCTACGTGCGTGACGACCGGCCCTTCGGCGGCGCCGCCCCGCCTGCCGCGGCCTTCCACTACTCGCGCAGCCGGTCCGGGGAATACCCACGGGGGCACCTGGCGAGCTACGGCGGCATTCTGCAGGCCGACGCCTACGCGGGCTACAGCGAACTCTACGAGGGCCGACGCAAACCGGCTCCCGTGATCGAGGCGGCGTGCTGGAGCCATGGACGACGCAAGTTCTTCGATATCGCCAAGCTGACGAAGGCACCGATCGCCATCGAAGCGGTGCGGCGCATCGACGAGATCTTCGCCGTCGAGCGCATCATCAACGGCCTGAGTTCAGCAGAGCGAGGTGCCGAACGCCAACAGCAGTCGAAGCCGCTCATCCTCGAGCTGGAGATCTACCTGAAAGAGCAACAGAGGCTGCTCTCGGCCAAGAGCGATACTGCCAAGGCCATCAATTACATCCTGACCCGTTGGGTAGCCTTCACCCGCTTTCTCGACGACGGCAGGATCTGCATGAGCAACAACGCGGCCGAGCGCTCGTTGCGGGGGATCGCCATCGGCAGACGGAACTGGACCTTCTGCGGCTCGGACGCGGGCGGCCATCGCGCCGCCGCCATCTATACACTAATTGAGACTGCCAAACTCAACGATGTCGATCCCCAGGCTTGGCTGGCCGACGTGCTCGCTCGGCTGCCCGATCACCCTGCCAAGCACCTCGACGAACTGCTGCCCTGGAATTGGAAGGCCAACCGAACTACCGCAGCCCTGGCTCAAGCGGCCTGACGCGGCGCACACGCGCTCCGCAGGACTGACCTCACGCGCAACCCTAAACTGCGGTGCTGGCCGGATGCGTACGAATAGACTGGATGGGTCGCGGTTGATCAGTCGCTTCGAACTGATGAGAGGACGACACGATCGTATGCGTGACCGCGTCAATACCCTCAATTCAACGCAGGACACGTTCGTGGTCTGTCGGGCTGACACCTTCAACGCTCGGTTTTGGTCACCCTGGCAACATGGTCCTCAAGGTCTCGCCGATGGCCTTGGACGTCGCCTTGATGCGTGGCGTGCTACGGCTATCCCGGTGCACCATGACGCAGATCTCGGCCGGTGGGGCCGGCGTCGGCGTCGTCAGCCGCCTCAGGGCGGGATCCGGGTCGGCCCGGAAGCGGGCCAGGCAGGCCAAGCCGCCGCCGCTGCGAGCCGCCACCACCAGAGCCTCGTGACTGCTGGTCTGCAGGCCCGGTCGGGCGCTGGATGTCAGCTCGGCGAGCCAGCGGCCCTGGTCGTCGCCGTCCACGTCGTCGAGGGAGGACATCAGACGGTGGCCGGTGCAGCCGGAGGCGAAATCAGGCTCGCCGTGCCGCTGCAGGTAGAGCGGAGACGCATAGAGGCCGAACGCCATTCGGCCGACGCGGCGGACGACCAGCTCGTGCCGCTCCGAGGGCGACAGGCAGACGGCGATGTCCGCCGATCGCATCGATAGACTGACCTCCGCCGGGTTCGGGACCAACTCGACCAGGATATCGGGATGCCGGTTCTGCAGCGCGATGAAGCAGGGCGCCAAGACGTGAACCGCGAGGGTCTCCGTGCAGGTGACCCGCACCACGCCTTCGAGCTTTTCATCCTGCCCACCGACGGTGCGCTCCACCGTCAAGGCTTCCGCCTCGACCCGTTCAGCCTGTGCCCGGACGTTCTCCCCGGCGAGCGTCAGACGATAGCCGTCGGGCGTCCGTAGCAGCAGGCGGGCCGAGAGACTACTTTCAAGCGTGGCGAGACGACGGCCGACGGTCGACTGGGCGACGCGGAGGTCCTTCGCGGCGGCGGTGAGGCTGCCGCGGCGTGCGATGGCGAGGAAGAAGCGGAGGTCGTCCCAGTCGAGCAAGCGTCGGCTCCATGCATTATCGCTGACCGACTATGCATTTTCGGCGCGCATGAACGACCAACCGGGAGGGTTGTGAGATGGATCCTCCAAACCTTCGGAAAGACTGACGTGGCTGAAATCTCGAACGGCGAATCGCATCACCCGTCGGACCTGTCCGGATCCGCCGATCATGCCTACGGTGCGTCTCACCCCGACAGAACTCGCACCCTGCGGTGCCGCACGATCGCGACGTCACGGTTCAGACAGCGTCACCACATCCGTGACCTGCAGCCGCTCGGCGCGGAGGCGAGCGCTGCTGATCAGGGCTCCATCCGGAGCGACGACGAGGAACCCCATCCCTCGGAGATGCTGCTCGCTGCCCTCGGCGCCTGTCTGGCCGTGAGTGTGCAAGCCAACGCCGTGGCGCGCGGGATCCCGATCCGAAAGCTTGAGATCCACAGCCGCGGTGACGTCGACCCTTCGGCCCTCTGGGGCTCCGGAGACCGGCGCGTCACCCCTCTCGGCTTCCAATCCATCGCCATCGAGGTGCACATCGACGGCGAGGCGCCACGCGCCGCACTGCAGTCCCTGATCGACCATGCCCTGCTCTGGTCGCCGGTGGCCAACACGTTGCACGATCCCGTCCACATCGATGTCACGTTGGTTGATCTCTGAGGCGAGAGATCGACTTTCGATCAAGAAGGGCCGACCACGATGGCTTTGACGGAAGGAGCGATCGATTGGGGAAACAAAAACAACCTCTCTCGCAATCACGATCGTCGAAAAGTGCATAGCGAGTCACCGAAAATGAGGACCAGGCAAATCTCTTGTGGAGAGCCGGAGATGAGATGATCTGACGGTCGCGTGGCATTCGACACGTCGCCCGGATCGGGCGTCACGACCGAGGACACTGACATGCGTGGATTGATCGTCGCGGCTCTGTGCACCAGCGCCATGATCGCCGTTCCCGCGGCCGCCGAGGCACGGGGTTGTATCACGGGCGCTCTGGTCGGCGGCCTCGCCGGTCACGCTGCCGGGCACGGACTGTTGGGAGCCGCTGCGGGCTGCGTCGCGGGTCGAGCCATCGCTCACCGGAGGACGGTTCCCGCCATCGCGGCTCCCATGACGGGCTCTGTCCGGCCTGCACTGGCTCCATCCAACTAGTCGCCGTTCGATCGAAGGGACCCGGGGCATGATCGAGCTCAATCACGTTCCGCGCGTTCGCCGCGGGTTCCCCACCCGTCGATACTACAGGGTGGCTCTCACGCTGTCGCTGCTGGTCAACGCCCTTCTGCTGACTGGCGTGTATTACTACAACAGCATTGAAGGCGTACTCTCGATGGTGAACATGGCAGTCGGGATCGTCAACTGAGTCCTGTCTGCGAGCGTCCGTCGGTCGGTGGCTCGTCGCGGGCCTCTGCGACGGACACTCCGGAAGATGGAGCAGGCACGGTGCCTCACCCAGGCCCCCGATGCATCTCCGCATAGCGGAACAGCATATTTCGAGGGCATCCTTGCGAAGTGACATACGTTACGGCTGCGTCACCACGATGCATCGGCATCCATCGGGATGCGGATGCCGGGTGGCGGTCAAGTATACCCTTCCCCTCCTAGCGAAGCTCGTTCGTTCCACCGTCCGGTCGGAATGCAGACTCGCGTGCCCACAGGTAGATCGATGACGAACATCACTGGCGCGACAGGCCCGCGCGACCTCGACGACATGAACCTCTCGCCGGTCAGCCCGGCCGACGATGCCCGCACCATCCTGGTCAACAACGTGTCCTGGGGCGGGGTCCTGGCCGGCGTCGTGGCAGGTCTCGTGACGCAGCTGATCCTCAACCTGGTCGGCATCGGCATCGGCGCCTCCACGCTGAATCCGATGACCGGCGACAATCCGTCGGCCGGCAACTTCTCCATCGGAGCTGGCGTCTGGTGGGCCCTGTCGGGCATCGTCGCGGCCTTCGTCGGCGGCTACATCGCCAGCCGTCTCTCGGGCCGCCCGAAGTCGTCGACCGGCGGCTGGCACGGGCTGATCTCGTGGGCCCTGACGACGCTGGTGATCTTCTACCTGCTCACCACGGCGGTGGGCGGCGTCATCGGCGGCGCCTTCAACACCGTCAGCGGCGCCATCGGCGGCGTCGGCCACGCGGTGTCGTCGGTCGCCCAGACGGCCGTCCCGGCCCTGACGCAGGGCACGGATCCGGTCGGCGCCATGCAGCAGGCCCTGTCGTCCCCGGCCAACGATCCGGCCGACATGAAGGCCGCCACGGCGTCCCTCGCCAAGGCCCTGGTGAGCGGCGACGACGCCCAGGTCGCCGACGCCCGGGAGAAGGTCGCCCAGGCGATGTCGAAGCAGCAGAACATCCCGATCGACCAGGCCCGCGCGCGTGTCTCCGCCTACGAGACACAGGTCCGGGACAAGGCGGCCCAGGCGAAGCAGCAGGCCGCCGAGGCGGCCGACACCGCCGCCAAGTCGGTGTCCCGCGGCGCCCTGCTGGGCAGCCTGGCCCTGATCCTCGGCGCCATCGCCGCCTGGTTCGGCGGCAAGGCCGGCACCGTGGACCCGACCGTCACGGCGCAGTTCATCCGCAAGACGCGCGTCATCCGGGGCAACCCCACGGCGTGACGTGATCGACGCCTCGCGGCGTCCCGGCCGGCGGCTTCGGCCGCCGGCCATCACCGGCCCGGCAACCATCATGGCGCTTCGGCATTCTGTCCGGACGCGTGAGCCATCCCTTCCCACACCCAGGAGCACACAATGGCCAAGCAGACCATCACGGCCGTCTTCGACACCAGCACCCACGCCGAGGGCGCCGCCCAGGCACTGCGCCAGCTCGGGATCCCGACCGCCGACGTGACGATGTCGGCCGAGACCGCCAGCGACGAGCTGGGCGCCGGCTACGGCACCGCGACCGAGCCGAAGAAGTCGGGCTTCATGGCGTCGCTCGAGAACCTCTTCGGCGGCTATGAGGACCAGGCGACCTTTGCCGAAGGCGTGCGCCGCGGCGGCACCCTGCTGACCGCCCACGTCGACGACGCCCACGTCGACCGCGCCGTGTCGGTGCTGGAGCAGCACGGCGCCGTCGACCTCGAGGAGCGTGAGGAGACCTGGCGCAGCGAGGGCTGGACGGGCGGTGCCACGGGCGCCGGGATGGCGGCGACGGGGATCGCCGGCGCGGGCGCCACGGGTCTGGCCATGACCGGCACCGCGCCCGCCGCGACCGTCGTCACCACCGAGACGCGGACGACGGCGCCCGCCCCGATGGCGGCGACGCGGACCGCGGCCACGGCCGGCACGGACGATGTCCTGCAGGTCGTCGAGGAGCGCCTCAATGTTGGCAAGCGGGCCGTCAGCCGCGGCAAGGTCCGGCTGCACAGTTACATGGTCGAGACGGCGGTGTCCGAGGACGTCACCCTGCGCGACGAGACCGTCACGGTCGACCGCCGCACGGTCGACCGCCCGGTCGCGGCGCTCGGCGCCGACGCCTTCAAGGAGCGCACGATCGAGATGGAGGAGACCGACGAGGAGGCGGTGGTGGGCAAGACCGCGCGCGTCGTCGAGGAGATCGGCATCCACAAGGACGTGGCCGACCGCACCGAGACCATCCGCGACACGGTGCGAAGCACCAAGGTCGACATCGAGGACGGCCGCACCGTCGGCACCGCGGCGATCGGCGGAGCTTTCGCGGCCCGGCTCGTCGGGGATCTGGAGGTCGTCGGCTCCGACGGCGTCCACGTCGGCGTGATCGACCGCGTCGACGGCGCGGTGATGAAGATGAAGCGCCTGGACCCCGCGGCCGGCGACCAGCATCACACGCTATCGACCGATCTCGTGAAGTCCGTCGATAAGACTGCCATGCTGAGCATCACGGCCGCAGACGCCATGAAGCGCTGGACGGCAGTCTGATCCAACGGCGGCCCCCGAACGTTGCAGGGGTCCGCGAGCGATACGGCCGGGCACAGGCGCCCGGCCGAACCCGCGTATATGAGCTGCGAACCGACGATGGTCGACGTGCCGACGACAGCAGACGATCCGACACGGGACCTCGGCGATGGCGGGATGTCCTCCGGGGTGCCGGCGGCCGGTCCGGCGTCGACCCGGCCGATGCCCTCCGGCGTGGGCCTCGGCGTCGAGAC
Source organism: Lichenihabitans sp. (assembly GCA_965214345.1). Taxonomy (GTDB): domain Bacteria; phylum Pseudomonadota; class Alphaproteobacteria; order Rhizobiales; family Beijerinckiaceae; genus Lichenihabitans. The sequence continues at coordinate 1,575,934 of CBDCBJ010000007.1, forward strand.
GGTCTCGCTCCTCGCCGAGACCCTGACGGTCTCCAAGCGGCGCAGGTCGACCGGCAAGGTCCGGGTCGCGATCCGCACCGAGGTGACCAAGGCGACGGCCGAGACGGAGTTGGACCGCTACAGGATCGAGGTCACGCGCGTGCCGGTGGACCGCGTCGTGGACGAAGCGCCGGCGGCGCGGACCGAGGGCGACACCACGATCGTTTCAGTGGTCGAGGAGCGCCTCGTGGTGGTCAAGCAGCTGGTCGTCGTCGAGGAACTCCGCATCCGCCACGTGGTGGAGCGCCAAGCAGTGAGCCAGCTTGTGACGCTGCGGCGCCAGCGCGCCGTCGTCGAGCGGATCGACCCGGTCGGCAAACACGCCGACGGTGAGCTATCAACCCCCTGAACACGGCTGAGCGCTAGAGATTTTGCCTTTCAGGCCGAATCAGCTGGGGTAGCGCGGGCGTTTGCGCTGTGACTCGATAGCGCTCGGATCACGGAGGAGCATCATGGCTCGGGCCTTGTCGCTGGACCTGCGCGAGCGGGTGATCGCCGCTATCGAGACCGGTGCCTCCTGCGGACGGGCGGCGGAACGGTTCGGCGTAGGCAAGGCGAGCGCGATCCGCTGGCACGCTCGGTACCGATCCTAGGGCGAGATCGCCGCCAAGCCGATGGGCGGCGACCGGCACTCGCACCGGACCGAAGCCCATGCGGCGCTGATCCGGCAGGCCTACGAGGCGCGACCGCAGATCTACCTGCGCGAGGTGCGGGAAGTGTTGGGTGAGAGCGGGGCCGCGGCGAGCCTGAGCGGACTGTCCCGCTTCTTCCGGCGCCACGGCATCACGCGTAAACGTATGGCCCGCCCCGTCCACACATGGTTTTTCGGGTCCAGCTTGATCTGTCTGCACAAACGTATCCGGCCTTCCGGCGAGCCGTTGGCCAAGATGGAGAGCCGCGCGTCCTGGTCCCGATAAAAGGGACGGCATCGAGTGCCATTTTCCGCGAAGGTCTCGAGGACGCCGGTTGACAGTCAGGCCATCTCCTCGTCGCCACCCACAGACATCGAGGGCCGACGCTCGTTTCGCGTCAGCCGATCCGGTTCAGGCCGCCGTGGGCGCAGCCTTGTAGGTGTCCCCATGGCGCAGCAGCGCCCACACGGTGCGGGCCATCTTGGCCGCCAGAGCCACCACGGCCGCGTTGAGGTGCGTCCGGGCGAGCAACCCGCGTAGCCACGCACCAACGGGCGTGTCCTCCGCCTTCAGCGTCGGCAGGGCGGACCGCGCGCCCTGGATCAACATCTTGCGGAGGTACTTGCTCCCACGCTTGGTGATGCCGAGCAGCTTCGGCCGCCCGCCCGTCGTCACCTGCCGTGGCACGAGGCCCAGCCATGCCGCGAGGTCCCGGCCCCGAGCGAAGGTGCCAGCGTTGCCGATGGCCGCCACAAGGGCGGTGGCGTCAGCGCGCCGATGCCGGGGATGGACAGCAGGCGCTTCGCCCCGTCCTGCGCCTTGGCGGCTGCGGCGAACTCGGCATCAAAAGCCTTGATGCGCTCGTCGAGCGCGACCCAGTGGCGGCGCATGTCGAGACCACCTCGTGGACCCGTGTGGCCAGAACGCGTTCCTTCCCGTCGAGAAGTTCGGCGAGGGCGACGGCCAGTCTGGCACGCCCTTGCGCCACCACGTGCCCGCGCTCCAGCAGCAGGCTTCGGATCTGGTTCATCAGCGACGTCCGGTCGCCGACCAGCCTGTCGCGCACGCGGTGGAGCGTCTGCATATCGAGCTGCTCCTCCGACTTCAGCGTCACGAAGCGCATGGTGGGCCGGCTCGCGGCCTCGGCGATGGCCTCAGCATCCCGATCGTCGTTCTTCTGTGCTTTGACGTAGGGTCGCACGTATTCGGGCGACATGAGCCTGATCTCGTGTCCCTTAGCGGCCAAAGCCCGGCCGATGTGTTTGGCGCCACAGCAGGCTTCGATGGCGACGACGCTGCCCGGATACTAGAAACAGAGAGCGACGATCGTGTCGCGGCGCATGCGTCGGCGTACCAGGACCTTGCCGGTTGTATCTACGCCGACGAGGCTGCACGAGGTCTTGCCGAGATCGATGCCGATGATGGAAAGCTGCATGGTTCTGCTCCGTCCTCACCTGGGTTGCACCAGCATGCTAGAGCGGTTTCTTCTGGCATCGACTCGGGATGTGCTTCTCTTGCGGGTAGAAGTCTGATTCCATCATCTCCGGTGATGCGGAGGCGACGATGGTCCAGGCCTACAGCTCTGATCTGCGCTCTCGGGTGATCAAGGCCGCGACGAACGGAATGTCGGCGCGGCAGTCGGCCGAGCGGTTCGGCGTCGGCATCTCGACGGCCATCGTTTGGGTGAGGCGCTATCGGCAGAGCGGCGAGGCGGTGGCCCGGCGTCAGGGAAAGCCTCGCGGCTCGCGGCTCGATCCACACGCGGCTTTCATCCTGGGGCTTGTCGAGGGAGGCACGAAGGACATTTCGCTGGCCGAGATCGCCGAGCGCCTGGCCAGCGAACGGGGTGTTACGATCGGGATCACCTCAATCTGGACCTTCCTCGACCGACACGGCCTGACTTTTAAAAAAAGACCGCGCATGCGGCGGAGCAACAGCGTCCCGACGTCCTCCAAGCTCGGCAGTCCTGGTTCGACAGCCAGCTCGACCTCGACCCCGAGAAGCTGATCTTCATCGATGAAACGGGTGCTTCGACCAAGATGGCGAGGCTGAGGGGGCGGTCCAGGCGTGGCGACCGCTGCAGGGCCTCCGTTCCCCACGGACACTGGAAGACCACCACCTTCACGGCCGGCCTTCGCCTGAGCGGCATGACGGCGCCGATGGTGCTCGACGGCGCCATGAACGGAACGGCCTTCCTGGCCTATGTCGAGCAGGTGCTCGTGCCCACGCTGTCACCGGGCGACATCGTCGTCATGGACAATCTACCGGCTCACAAGAACTCCGGCGTGCGAAGCGCCATCGAAGCGGCGGGCGCGTCGCTGCGGCACCTCCCGCCCTACAGCCCGGACTTCAACCCGATCGAACAGGCCTTCTCCAAACTCAAGGCGCTGCTCCGCAAAGCCGCCGCCCGCACCATACCGGACCTGTGGACCGCCATAGCTGAAGCCATTCCTCTCTTCGACCAGGGAGAATGCGCCAACTACTTCAACGCTGCAGGCTACGAGCCGGTGTAAACAAAAAAAGCTCTATCAGCTGCTGCAGAGGGAGGGGCGGGCCATCCATAAGAGGGACTGCAGCGCTAACCGGGGCGGCTCGAAGGGGCCATCCAGGATGCCGAGTAAAGCCAACTCGCGCCCGGCGTCAGGAAGTTGGGCGGCGACTTCGAGCACAATGCTTGCTCCGAAGCGAGCAATCGGGGCGCAACCAGGGAGTATGCATTCCCATGACGAAGGCCTTCCAGTGCGAAGTGTTATTGGCCTACGCGATAAACGGCGAGCCGCTAGCCGTAGAGCTCGGATCCCCCTGCGCAAACGCCGCGGAAACCAACTCGCGCGCCGAAGTAAACTCGCGAAATCCGAGTAATTCGCGGGACGCCGGGCTCTTCGGCTAGGCGGCATTGCGGATCAGCCAATCGCGAACACCTTCTAGACTCCTGAAGTCGTCCAAGCTGCGCGATGGAAGCCGCGGATAGGCCGATGCCGCCATCTCGGCCAGCGCCCGGCCCGGCCCGCATTCGAGAAAGGCCGTAGCGCCGGCTTCGACACATCCCGCCAGACAGTCCGACCATTGGATCGTCTGCGACACCTGCGCGGCGAGCTTGTCCAGTCCGGTTCGGATGTCGAGCACAGGGGCGCCGTCGATACCGCTGAGGAGTCGCGCGCCGACGCGAAGGACACTCGCGATCGAAGCCTGCGTCAAGCCCTCACGGAACGAGGTCGACGCAGCCGTCAAACGAGGTGTGTGCGACGCCACCTTGACCCCGATTCGGACGACCCGGTCGGCCCCTGCGGTTCGGGCCGCCTCCGCCACAGCGTCCAGCGCCGATCCGGCACCACCCACCACGACGGCATCGCCCGGATTGACGATCGCGACGGCGCAGGAGTGTTGAGCGCACAACGAAGCGATACCGTCACGGGAGAGCCCGCGGATGAACAGCAGGCCATCGCCTGGTATCCCGGCCGCGTCCATCGCCTCGGCGCGTCGAGCGGCCATATCTAGCGCGCTGCGCGGTTCCATGAGGCCCGCCAGGCTCCAGGCCGGGACCTCGCCCACGCTGTAGCCCGCGACGATGCGGCGTGTGTCGCCGAACCCGTCCAGAGCGGCCGCGACTGCGAGAGGCTGCAGGGTGCACAGGGTCTGTCCGAGGCGGTTGTCGTGAAGATCTATGTTGGTTCGGACGAGGTCGCGCGGGTCGCGCCCGCCCAGCAGACTTTTTGCGTATCCGAACAGGCCTGCCGCCGCGGGAGCGGGCCCCGTGAGGGCGAACATGCCCGGGTGCTGCAGGCCCTGGCCCGAGCACAGGATCGCGAGCGTCATCGGTGGCATCCCGCGAAAGAACGAGCGGACGCAGTCTCCGTTTCCTCGACGAAGAGCGCCATCGCCAGCAGATCGGCCGACCCGCCCGGGCTCAGGAGGCGCGCCACGAAGGCGCGGTGCACGGCTTCCGCCTCAGTCCGCCAGTCGGGCCGCCCGACGCCGCCCGCGTTCAAGAACGCCCTCGCCGCCCCGCGCGCGAACCGCGATCCCTCCGATCCGCCACGATGGAGCAGATTCGTGTCCTCCAGACAGGCGATGAGGGCGAAGCAACCCTGCACCCGTGCCGCCTCCGGGTCTCCAGGCGCCAGTGCTTCACCGCGGTGCAGCGCCGGGAGGGCCACGCCGTAGATCGAGGGAAAGCCCAGGGCAGCCTCGAGGCGGGCGCCCCCGGCGCCATGGCGACGACGGGCGAGCTGGCCGTGGCTGTGCGGCAGGACCGGCCCGCTCGCGATCGCCTCCCCCCAGTACCGCGACACGACGGCGCCGAGCCGCAGGCGTGGACTCACCCGCTCGGCCGTTTGGGCGCCCGCTGCCGCGCACAGCAGGCCCAGGCCGAAAATAGCGCCGCGGTGTGTATTGACGCCGCCCGTAGCCTCCAGCATGCCGATTTCGGCCTCGAGGCCGATCGCCCGCAGTTGTTTGAATCTGCAGCCCCGCGCGCCAGCCTCGGCTAGAGCGGCGAAGTAAGGCCCAATGGCGGCGGCACTCTTCCGGAACATGCGGGCGTCCATGTCGGCATGACTACCCGTATCGACGTAACTGACCAGGCCCGGCTTCGGCCAGGTGTTCACCTCCAGCAGCAGACACCGGACCGCGCGGGCCGCTATGGTCGTGGCGTCTGAAACGATGGACCGCTCCGAAACCGTGACCATGACGGCAGGACGCGCGAGTCCGGCGACGCTCGTCATGGCGGCAGGCCGTCGAGAAATCGCCCGCGGTCGAGCATGGAAGCCCCCGCGGTGGTTTTCACGAGGATCTCATCCGCGCCGCCGTGCATCTCGCGCCAGTTCACCGCGGCACCGTCGGGGCGCACCAGCTCGCCGTCGATCCGCATCGGCGCCGCCGCGGCGATCGACGCTAGGCCGGCGGTCTGCGCGCCGATCTGGGCGGCAGTGGCGCAGGGCAGCAGCAGGTCGACGTCGGAGGTCGCCGTCAGGTACGGCAGGCCGGTGATCCACTGCCACGCCAACCCGCCGAACACTCGCGCTGGTGTTCCGAACGACGCCGCCAGCGCCGAAATGCGGTCGAGGGTGCCGGCCCAAAGCTCGGGCGCGACGACCCGTGCCTCGTCGAGCAGCGGCGGCGGCCTGGTCTCGACCACGTCCTCGGGCCGCAGGATGAGGGCGACCCGCCGTTTGCCGTGCGAGGGGGGTAGCGGCAAGCCCAGCGACAGCCCGTCACTGTTCGCCGCGATGTCGGCGCGGCGAACGATCAGGGGCCATCCCCGATCGACCCAAGAGACGATGAGCGGCTCCTCCGAGAGGTCCGTGCGGGTATCGAGCAGGCGATGCCAGCCGTCAGGGCACAGGAAGACGAGGTGGTGGCGCTGCCACGCGGGCTCACGAGGATCTGCGGGCGAGATCATGGACGCGCTCTGCGACGTCGGCCGCCTTGGGACGGCCCCCACGGTTGCGGCCGAGCCGATCACGTCGGTCGCCGTCGTCCAGGCTCGCGTGGAGCAGTTCCAGCAATTGATCGGCGAGGGATCTCGTCTCGTCCCAAATGCGCAGGACGGCGCCCGTTTGCGCCAGATTGTCGAGGCCGGGCGCGAAGACGGGGGTGGACCGAGCTTTCTCTTTCAGGACCTCGAGCGACAGCTTGGTCACTCTCGCCATCGAGGGCAGGTCCATCACCTCCGGCTCGGCGCCGGGCAGAGCCACGAGACTCCGGGTCGCCAGCGCGGTCGCTATGAAGGCGCCCGCGGCCGTATGCCCGTAGAGCAATCCGACGGTGTGGCGGCCCATCGCGTCGGCGTGGATCAGACACTTGGCGAGGTGGGCGAGATACTCGTTCAGACCGAGCAATTCGTCGCGCTTGCTCATCCGCTGGCTGTCGCTGTCGACCAACACCAGGATCGGGCCGTCGCCGCCTCGCCTCAAGGCCTGCAGCACCGCGCCCGACAGGCGGATCGCTTCGTCGATGCCGAGCGGTATGCGGTCCACCACGCCGACGACGTCGGCCCGCACTCCGCCAGGGAGTAGTGCCGTTCCGTCGAGGACGCCCCCGTGCACCTCGACCCTGTGCCCGGCGGGAAACAGCGAGCGCAGGATTTCATCGAGCGTCATAGCGTGACTTCCGGATCCTATCGGCGAGCGCCACGAACGGGATGACCGGCATCGCGGGCAAGGCCTGGGCGTCGTCGACGCCCTCCGCCCGCCAGAGCTCAAGGGCGTCTGCGCAGGCGCCCCAACGCTGCAGTCGCTCCTGCAGGCGAGCCTGTTCCCGCTCGAGCGTGACAAACTCGAAGCGCGGCGCGGCGGCGATCAGGTGAAGCGCTGCGGTTCGAAATGCCTCGACCGTGTCGTCCACAAAGGCATCGACACCACCGATGAGGCGGCGGTGCTTGCCGCCCATCGTGCGCCAGACCAAGGCGCGGTCGCGCGAGTCGAACTCTTCGACGCCGCGGTTGGTCTCGATCACCTCGGGACCCGTCACGCCGATACGGCCCTGCTCGGATATGGCGAGCGCCGAGCAACAACCCGCAATCAGGCCGCCCCCGCCGAAGCAGCCGGCTCGGCCGCCCACCAGGCCCACCACCGTCACCCCCGCGACGCGCGCCACCACCAGGGCGCGCATGATCTCCGCGATCGCCGTCTCGCCCGCGTTGGCCTCCTGCAGCCGCACGCCGCCCGTGTCGAAGAGGATCAGCACGGGGATCGAGACCCGCTCCGCGGCGGCGCGCAGCAGCCCGGTCAGCTTGGCGCCGTGGACCTCGCCGACCGCGCCGCCCATGAACCGACCCTCCTGGGCGGCGATGAAAACGGGCGACCCCGCCAGCGAACCGCGCCCGACGACCATGCCGTCGTCGAACTGCTCGGGCAGATCGAAGACAGCGAGGTGGGGACTGGTCTCGCGCAGTTCCGGACCGAGAAACTCGTCGAAGCTTCCGAGGTCGAGTATGAGCCTCACCCGCTGGCGCGCAGTGGCCTCGTACCAGCTGACCGCCTCAGCATCGAGGCTCACGGGCGTGGCCTCAGACCGAGAGAGACTCACCGATCGACCTCCATCGCGCGGGTAGCCTGGGCGAGACGCAGCGCGACCGTGTCGGGCCGGGCACCCCCATCGTTGATGGACAGCCGCAGGCCTCCCGGGGAGCGCCGCTCGACGAAGTCGGCCACGACGGCCTGCCACACGGCGCCGAACCCCGCGGCGGTGGTCCTGATCTCGACGCGGCATTCGAGGTCGGGCAGGACCCGCTCTGCCAAAACCTCCAGATTGCCGGATGCCACGACGCCCACGAGGTCGGACGCCTTCGAGCCTGTGGCCCGCGCTCGGGTGACGTGCCGGTAGGTCAGGGTTTCCACGACCGTCCTCCTCACCAGTTCCGGAACTGCGACGGCGGCGCGTAGAGCTCCCCCGACCAGTGCACGAGGTCCTTGATCGAACGCGCCGCCAAGAGGCTCCGGTCGGCGTCGAGCGGATCGATACCGAGGTCCTCGGGTCGGGTGATCACGCCACGCTCGCGCAACCGCGTCACCGCTTTGGCGTCCCGCCCCCGTCCGATCGGCGTGTAGCCCGCGACACCCCTGATGGCCTGCTCTCGCTCGTCGCGGTCGCGGCACAGCAGCAGGTTGGCGATGCCCTCTTCGGTCACGATATGGGTGGTGTCGTCGGCGTAGACCATCACCGGGGCGAGGTCGAGATTGAGCCGCTCGGCGAGCGCGAGGGCGTCGAGTCTCTCCACGAAGGTGGGCACGTTCTTGTCGCCGAAGGTTTCGCCGATCTGCACGACGAGCTTTCGGCCACGCCGGAGCGGCGCCGGGGTGTCCGGATCGGCCTCGAGGCCAGCCTTCAGCCAAGGCTCGCTCGGATGGCGCCGCCCGCGGGCGTCGCTGCCCATGTTGGGGGCTCCGCCGAACCCCGCGACCCGTGATGTCGTGATGGTGGAGGAGTGGCCCTGCAGGTCGATCTGCAGCGTGGATCCGATGAACATGTCGCAGGCATAGAGGCCCGCGGTTTGGCACAGCGCGCGGTTCGATCGCAGCGAACCGTCGGAGCCGGTGAAGTAGACGTCGGGGCGGGCCCGCATGTAGGCGTCCATCCCCACCTCGGATCCGAAGCTGTGGATCTGCTCGACCCAGCCGGACTCGATCGCCGGGATCAGCGTCGGATGCGGGTTCAGAGCCCACTGGGTCGCCACCTTGCGCTTGAGCCCGAGCCGCTCGCCGAAGGTCGGCAGCAGCAGTTCGATCGCTGCGGTGTTGAACCCGATACCGTGGTTGAGGCGCCGCACCGCGTAGGGCGCGTAGATGCCCTTGATGGCCAGCATGGCGGTGAGGATGTGGGTCTCGGTGATCGCCGCGGGGTCCCGGGTGAACAGCGGCTCCACGTAGAACGGCTTGTCGGACCGCAGGACGAAGTGGACGCGGTCGCCGGGGATGTCGACCCGCGGCACCGTCTCGACGATTTCGTTCACCTGCGCGATCACCACGCCGTTCTTGAACGAGGTGGCCTCCACCACGGTCGGCGTGTCCTCCGTGTTCGGCCCCGTGTAGAGATTGCCGTGCCCGTCGGCGCTGACGGCGGCGATCAGGGCCACATGCGGGGTGAGGTCGACGAAATAGCGGGCGAAGAGCTCGAGGTAGGTGTGAACCGCCCCGAGCTCGATCCGGCCACTGAACAGCATCCGCGCGATGCGGGCCGCCTGCGGACCCGAATATGCGTAGTCGAGCCGCTTGGCGATGCCCCTGTCGAAGACGTCGAGATGCTCGGGCAGCACGATGCCGGACTGCACCATGTGCAGGCCATTGATCCGGGCGGGATCCACCGCCGCAAGGGCCGCGGCGAGCAGGTCGGCCTGCTTCTGGTTGTCGCCCTCCAGGCAGACTCGGTCCCCAGGACGCAGGACCGCCTCCAGCAGCGCGGTCGCGTCGACGGCTGGGACCAGCTTGCCGTCGGCCAGCCTCGCGCCCGCCGCGATCCGGCCGTCGCGCGATTGCCTGTCCCGTGTCCACTCGATCATCTGCGCTTCGCTGTGCATCGCGCAACGGCAGCGCTGCGGGTCCCACCATAGGCTCGCGCCGACCCGGATCAATCGGTATTTCCTGACTCCAGTCCAGTATGATCATGTGTACGAGACGGGTGTAAAATCCTGATTGGATGTGGGCGATGAATTCGCTTGGCGAGTTGCGTATTCCGTGTGACCTTGGGTTCAGGACTCTGCGGGCCTTGTCGACCCGGAATCACCAGAGCCAAAAAAAAGAGATCAGGGAGCTTGTCGATGTCGGAGGCGATCGATGTCCCGGTGAGGACCGCACGCGTGCGGACGCCATTGAACCGGCAGCAGATCGTCGGCTTCTGGGCGGCATGGTCCGGCTGGCTGCTGGATGGCATGGACTCGGTGATCTACGCCCTCGTGCTCGGCCCGGCATTGACGGAGTTGCTGCCGCGGTCCGGCATCGAAGCCACCCCAGGCAACGTGGGGTATGCGGGCTCCATCCTGTTCGCGCTCTTTCTCGCCGGGTGGGGGATGTCCTTCATCTGGGGGCCGATCGGCGACCGGTTCGGCCGCACGCGGACGCTGGCCGCGACGGTGCTGATCTACTCCGTGTTCACGGGAGCCGCGGCGCTGTCGCAGAACGTCTACGAACTCGCGATCTTTCGCCTGCTGGCGGGTATCGGCATCGGCGGCGAGTGGGCGATGGCCGGGACTTATGTCGCCGAGGCGTGGCCGGAAGATCGGCGCAAGATGGGCGCCGGTTACCTCCAGAGCGGCTACTACTTCGGCTTCTTCGTCGCCGCCGCCCTCAACGCCACCGTGGGTGCTTCCTTCGGCTGGCGCGCCATGTTCCTGTGCGGGCTAGCCCCGGTCGTCGTTTCATTGGTGACGCTCCTCAAGGTCAAGGAGCCCGAGCGTTGGACGAGAGCAAAGGACAGGACGGTCGCGACGATCAGCCCGCTGCGGCAGATCTTCTCGGCTCGCTACCGTGGACGAACGATCGTGATGTCGGCGCTACTCACGGTCGCCATCATCGGCCTGTGGGCCGGCAGCGTCTACGAGCCCACGGCCATCATCACGCTTGCCAAGAGCAGCGGCTACCAGCAGGCGGAGGCCGTACGCCTGGCCTCCTATGGGACGGGGCTGCTGTCCATCGGCACGGTTGTGGGCTGCTTGATCCTGCCGATCGTCGCCGAAAGGGTGGGCCGACGCACGACGCTGGCGCTCTACTTTGCGGGTATGATGGCCTTCATCGCGCTGACGTTCGGCTGGGCCTTCTATCTGCCTCCGGACCGCGCGCTTGTGACCTTCATGGGCCTGCTGTTTTTCCTGGGATTTGCAGGCGCGAACTTCGCTCTGTTCAGCCTGTGGCTGCCCGAGCTGTTCGGCACAGAGGTACGGGCCACCGCCTTCGCGTTCTGCACGTCGATCGGGCGCTTCATCGGCGCGGGGGTCAATTTCGCACTCGGAGCCGCGGTTCACGGGATGGGGACCCTGGGGACACCCGTTGCCTTCACCGCGGCTGCATTCGGGATCGGGCTCATCCTGATCCCCTTCGCGACCGAAACGCGAGGACAGAGCCTGCCGAACTGACCGATTCGGCTGGCGCTAGCGCAAGTGTCGACCCGGTCGGCGAACGAGAGCATGAGGGAGGGTATGATGAACAGCAGGAGCATTGGCTACGCGGTGATCGCGGCGGCCCTGATGACGGGAACGGCCGGCGCGGCCACATTGAAACAGGTCGGCGTGATCGCCGTGCCGGGCGACAAGCTGGTCGGTTTCGACATCAGCTTCACAGATCAGGCGAAGGGCCGCTTCTACCTCGCGGATCGCAGCAACAAGGCAGTCGATGTCTTCGACACCGTATCCGACAGATTCCTCGGTCGGGTCGGCGGCTTCGTCGGCATCGCCATGAAGGACGGCAAGGCCGACAACGACACCTCCGGTCCGGATGGCGTGGTGGGGACCGGTCAGCAGATTTGGGCCGGCAACGGCGATAGCGCGGTGCTGATCATCGACCCGGCGACCATGAAGACGGTGGGTTCGGTCAGCACCGGCGGGACGACGCGGGTGGACGAGATGGCCTATGACCCGACGGACCAGGTGTTCATCGGCGTCAACAATGCCGAGGACCCGCCGTTCGCCACCCTGATCTCGACCAAGCCGGACCACGCGGTCATCGCCAAGCTGACTTTCGCTGATGCCACTGACGGGGCCGAGCAGCCCGCCTACAATCCGCATGACGGGATGTTTTATCTGTCGATCCCTGAGATCAGCAAAGATCCCAAGAAAGGCGGCGTCGCCGTGATCGACCCCCGCGCGGGCAAGGTCGTCGAGATGCTGCCCGTCGAGGGCTGCCACCCCGCCGGCTTGGCCTTCGGCCCGAACGACGACTTCGTGCTGGGCTGCACGGCTGACGGCAAGGACATGCCGGCCGTCACTGTCATCATGAACGCCAAGACCGGTGCCGTGGTGGCGACCGTCGCGGGCATAGGCGGGTCCGACATGGTCAACTACAACGCCAAGAATGGCCAGTACTACACAGCTTCGCGGGAAAATCCCGGCGGCCCGGCGTTGGGGGTCATCGACGCCGCCTCTCACGCGCTCGTGCAGACGATCGCCATTCAAGGAGGCAATCCCCATTCCGTGACGTCTAGCGAGGCGACCGGACGGGTCTACGTTCCGGTCGGGGCCGTTAGCGGTGGCGACGGCACCATCCACGTCTTCGCCCCAAGCCCATGACGTTCATGCGGTAGGGTTGTCCACAGAAGGTGACGTCGGCCGGGGCACGCCTTCAGACGGTGATCAGGGCCGACGGCTTCGTTCGGCCGGCGTCGTTGCGATCCGAGTGCAAGCCGTGGGATGATCGCGGGCTCTGGATCGTGGTGCCGGATGTTGTAGAGGGTCCTATCATGAGGATCCCGATTTGAAAGCAGCTCCCAACGTCGACCGGACGCTCCTGTCCGACCGGATCCGTAACGCACTTACCGACGAGATCGCCTCTGGGCTGCTGGGGGCGGGGTCCGCGTTGGACGAGCAGCAACTCGCGGATCGCTTTGGAGCGTCTCGCACGCCCGTGCGCGAGGCGCTCCGCCAATTGTCCGCCAACGGCTTAGTGGAGACCAAACCGCGTCGCGGGGTCGTGGTGACCCGTCTCACACCCGAACGCATCATGGACATGTTCGAGACGACGGCCGAAGTGGAAGCCATGTGCGTCCGGCTGGCCACCTACCGGATGACACCGCTCGAGCGCAGCCACCTCCATGACCTGCATCAAGCCTCAGGCCTCGTTGTGAAGTCAGGCGACGTCGACGCCTACGATGGCCTGAATCGCGAGTTTCACGAGACGCTCTACCGATCTACCCGAAACGCCTTCATGGCCGAACAGGTGCTCGCGATCCGCGCCCGCCTGGACTCCTTCCGACGCACGCAGCTCCGGTTCGGCGACCGCATGGACGCGTCGCGCGCCGAGCACGGTGGTATCCTGGCCGCGATGGCCGAAGGCGACGGCGATGCCGCGGCCCGGCGCATGCGCGCCCACATGCTCAATGCGGCCGGCGCACTCGGCCGCTACATTGCTGATCATTCGGCGGCGTGAGAACCGAGGAGAGCCGCCGGGGGCTCACGTCACCGGTAGGCGGCGCGGATGGCCCCCGCTGAGTGCATAAGCTCCGCGATCGATCGCTGGGCAGATCCGTTGGGAGCGCGCGCGTCGGCCTTCGGCCCGCTGGTGCCGCTCGTGGCGGCCGATCTCACCCGCGGCCATAACGGCTTCTTTCTGTGCCTCGGCCTGTTTGGTGTCGCCATGGGCGTTGACGCCACGCTGTCGATCGCCATCGGCGGCACCTTGGCCGAGCGCTACGGGTTCATGCGGCTTTTCTCACCCTCGCGGCTTTCGGTGTCGGGGCGGTGCTGACGGCCTATCGAACGGCGCCGGGCCGCCGGGAAGGACCTTGACCCGGAACGAAAGTCCGGGGAGGCCAGAACGAACGCGGCCTCCCCGTCTCTCCGCTGCAGGAGGTTCGCAGCGGACTGGAACACCATGGAATGAGGCGGTTGATGGCAGGTTGACGACCGCCGGCCCCTGCCTCCGCGGCTACGGCCCTACGCCGCTCAGGCTCGATCTCGATCGTGCGGCATCCCTTTGGCGCGGATCGGGGCGCGGGACGGCGTCGAGCAGCGCCCGCGTGTAGGGATCGCGCGGGGTCTCGAACACCTCGCGGCGGCTGCCGCTCTCGACGATCCGGCCGGCGCGCATCACGGCGACGCGGTGGCTCATCCGCTCTACGACCGCCATGTCGTGGCTGATGAACAGATAGGCGAGGCCCAGCGCCTCCTGCAGTTCCAGCAGGAGGTCGAGCACCCGCGCCCGCACCGTGGCGTCGAGCGCCGACACGCTCTCGTCGGCGACGATCACCCTGGGTTCGAGGGCCAGGGCTCTGGCGATGCACAAGCGCTGGCGCTGCCCGCCTGAGAATTCATGGGGGTAGCGCGATGCGTGTTCGGGCGGCAGGTGAACGCGGCGCAACAGCTCCGCCACCCGGTCGCGGCGTTCGGCGGGGCGGCCGAGGCCATGGATGGCGAGCGGCTCCGCGATCGCGTCGCCCACCGCCATCCGGGGGTCGAGCGATGCGTAAGGGTCCTGGAAGATCATCTGGGCGCGCCTCCGCACCGCTTTCATGTCGCGCGCCGACAGGCCCGCGATGGGCGTTCCATCGACAGCGACGTGGCCCGTGAACGGCACGAGGCCGAGCACGGCTTTGCCGGTGGTCGACTTGCCGGAGCCGCTCTCGCCCACCAGCCCCAGCGTCTCGCCGGGTGGAAGATCGAAGGACACGCCCGTCACGGCCGGCGCGGGCGCCCCCCGGGTCAACCAGCCGCCCCGTCCGTAGGTGACGGACAGGTCATGCACCAGCAGAGCGGGCACCGCCTCGGCGGCTCCAGAAGGCGGGACGCCCGCCGCGGCGACCGGGGTGACGCGGGGCGGCCCGGCGGTGCCCCGGAAGGCGCCGAGCCGGGGCACAGCGGCCAGCAGCTCGCGGGTGACGGGCTCGCGCGGGCGCTCGAAGATGTCGAGCACCGGCCCCTGCTCGGCCGCGGTTGAGCGAAGGCACGGATCTGGACGTGGCGACGGCCGGCCTCCGTTCGTGTCGCCTTAAAGCCTTCAGGCCAAGGGACGACGCAATCGTAATGTCTTCTCCTACCCCAAAGTCGCCTTCACCGCTCGCCGCCGAGGATCCGTAGCGCGATGGCATGCACAAGGTCGGGCAGCACCTCGAAGCCGTAGCCGACGTGGATGCGCTCCAGGCGAGTGTGGTAGTCCCGTCCCCAGGGTCCCGCATTGACCATCGGCAGGCTCGCGATGCCTCCGGCCTCCGGCCAGCGGATCCACTCGGCCCAGCCCGGCGTGTTGCCAGCCAGGGGAGCGAGCGACGTCTCGTCGGCTTCGCCGAGGAAGCTCATGTCCGAAATGCCGGCGAAGACCGGCACGCACCGGATCGCCGTACCATGGCGTGCTGCGACCTCGCCGGCCGCCTCCGCACTGGCCGCGGCGAGTCGGCGAGCGTTGGGCGAGTCGGACAGGCGCGTGGGGAGGTAGGGGATCGAGCCGAAGCCCGTCACCACGGCCGGGCCACTCCATCCGCTCGCTCGCCACAGCCGCTCCGTCAACGCGCGGCAGCGGTCCGGCATAGCCCCCGCGGAGGCCGCGGCCACCGCAGCCGTGTAGGCCGCCGGGTCTGCGCCGCGGACGTGATCGGCCAGCGTCGAGAAGCTGAGGACCGGCACCTCGGCCACCGCATCGACCGCGACGGGAACGGCGCGAAAGGACGCAGCCCGGCCCCGAAGCGTGAGCAGCATTTCGCCCAGAGCCTCGCGGCAGAGCGCGTCGAAACGGTCGAGGACTTCGGCGGGCGTGCGCGACACCGAGAGCACGTTGAAGGCCGCGAAGGCGGTGCCGGGCGTGGTCACGTCGTAGCCCGCTTTGCCGTCCCGCAGCACGAGCAGGCTCGGCGGCGTGCCCGGCCCCTCGTCGGGGTCGGTGAGTTCGGGCGCCCACTCGACGCGGCGCGCGATGGCGGCCAGCAGCACGGCCGCGTTCAGCCCCGCGTTGGGGAACCCGGCGTGGGTCGGCAGGCCGACCACGAAGGCGGTCGGCAGCAGCTTTCCGATCGTGCCGAACGACACCGTTCGCCCCTCCGCGCCGTCGCCGTCGTCCGCTACGGCGTCAAGGTTCACGGCCCCGCTGAAATCGAGACCGTGGGTCCTGGCGATGGCGTGCAGTTCTGGCGCGGCCCGGCGCGCCCCGGCCGAGGAGTCCTCCTCGTCAGGGACGGCCAGGAACAGGATGTTGCCGCGCTTACCCTCGGCCGCGAACCGCGCCGCAACCACGATTCCCGCGGCGAGGCCAGCCTTCATGTCGAGCAGGCCTCGGCCAGGGAGGAATGCGCCGGAGGCGAGGTCAACCCGCGCCCTGGCCTCCGCCGGGGAGCCCGCGGTTGCGGACAGACTTTCGATCAGTGCCGCGGCCAAGGGGGAGGGCTCCGTCGCCAAGCCGGCAAGGTCGCCGTAATCGTCCGTCGCAACGGTGTCGTAATGCCCGGTCAGCACCAGGGTCGCGCGTCCGTGGCCGCGCACCAGAAGGGCCACGCAGTGGCGCGCATCGCCCGACGCCACCGGGAAGGTCCAGGTGCGGGAGCGCTCCGGCGGGAAAGCGGCCACGAGCCGTTCGGCCAGCCAAGGCCCGAAGGCGGCCTCGTCTGCCGTTCCAGTCACGCTGCGCCGGCGCGTCAGGGCAACGGCCCAGTCCAGCGCCGAGGACTGCAGATCGAGGACGACGGGATCTGTCATTTGGGTGTCCGCTGTTTGGAGCAAGAAGGGACGTTGGAGTAAGGCCTCGGCTTCGGTCGAGTAGCCCGGCCTTTTGGCTTCGCCGTCACAGATCCCATGACTCGTCGCTTGATGCGGAACTGAGAGTCAATCATGGTGACCTGTCGCGGATCTTAAATCGCTAATTTCGACCATGTTCTCAAGACAAACTATCTCCTTCTTGTTCGATAATCGTGTTACGGACTGCAGCAAAGACTATAACACGCTGACTTGAGGTTCTGAGACGCGAGCCGGTGATGCTATAAATTTGATTGCGTCGCCCACTGCGATTGTGCCCTCGCGTTCCACGATGCCGACCAAGCCGCGACGACCGATCGCTGCATCGACGAATCTGGTTGCGATCTGTGGTAGGTTATGAACACATGCCAACTTTTCCGCGGGATGTCGACATGGCGCGTTTTGCTCCGTTATGAAGATGGCAGCGCCGGATGGGAAAAGCAGACGTGATGAAGGAGTTAGCAGACTAAACCGCGGAAGGCCGGACACGACTATATTCGCACCGAGCAATCTAGGATCGACTTCACTCAATTCGAGCAACCCAGCGACTTCCCTGCACTCCTCGATCGACAGGAGTGAGAGTTGGCGGGTATTGGCGATCGGGGTGCCCCGCCGATGCCATGGCGTCCGTGCATCGGCTGTCCGCAAGAAGCCAGTGTGCCTGTCCCCGGCAATCCCTTCAAACGTCAGCTTAAGTTCGGCGACCGGTCTGGTGACATAGTCTTCTCCGTCCGCGGTCAGCAAATTGTCGATATGAGGCATAAGCAGAACTCCAGCGTGGCGACGGCGGCGACAGCAGTGTCAGTAAGCTTCAGCATGAGGGCGATCACCTACCGCATGGTCACATCGGGTGATGCAGTGGCGGAAAATCGCTCTGCGATTTCGAAGACGACGTCCGGGAGAATTGTAGAAGCATTGTTACGTTCAGCTAATCGAGCGATGTACAAACGGAGCTCGCGCGGTTCTCTGTTCTCCACTGCCGAACCAGCCTCAGCAAGCGGCGAGTGAGCATCCATGTTCGGGGTGGACGTGACCCGACACCGCCCATCACAGGCGTACTCCGAGACCGCGACTCATGCGGTGTTCCAGGCGAGCCGCCGCAAAGGATAGAGGCAGCGCGAGAATGAAATACATCAGACCGGCCCAAACGAAAATGTGCAGGGGGAGGAAATCAGCGGAGCTGATGTTCTTGGCCCGGAGCATGATGTCGGGCGCCGTGATGAGCGAGGCGAGAGAGCTGTCCTTCAGGACCGAGATGAGGGTGTTGACGAGGGGCGGCAGGGCGACGCGCGTCGCCTGCGGAACCAAGATGAAACGGTAGATCTGCCACGGCGTCATGCCCACGCTCAGCCCGGCCTCACGTTGGCCGCGGTGAGTCGCCTCGATCCCCGCGCGAAAGATCTCTGCGACGTAGCCGCCCGCACTCAGAGCCAGCCCCAGGATGGCGGTCGGGATCGCGTCGAGCACGATGCCGACCGGAACCAGACCGAAGTAAAGGATGAACAGGATCACGAGAGCCGGCACGCCGCGGGTGACCTCCACGTAGGCCCATGCCGACCTAGCGACCCATCGATTGCGGCTCAGCCGGGCGATGGCCACGACGAGGCCTATCAGGGTCGCCAGGAGGAATGCCCAAAACGTGATCTCGAGCGTCACGATCAGCGCACGGCCCATCGACACCGACCAGACCGGCCACTTTTCTTCGAAGATGGCGAAGAAGTCGCGAAGATTGGCGAAGAGTTCGGTCACAGCTGCGCTATCCGACGTCGCTCGAAATGCTCCGAGAGCCTGGCGAGCGGAAAGGTCAGGCAGAAAAAGATGATCGCGACGAGCAGGTAGATCAAAGGTGTTTCGTAAGTCTCGCTCGTAAGATTGCGGGCCCGAAACAGGATCTCGGGCGCGGCCACGGCCGATGCGACGGCGGTGTCTTTGATCAATCCTATCCCGTAGTTGGCGAGGGGAGGCAGGGCGATACGGAACGCTTGGGGCAGTATGATGAAGCGCATCGTCTTGAGCGGTGTCATGCCCACCGCCGCCGCAGCTTCACGCTGGCCATGGTGGAGAGCCGAAAAGCCTGACCGGAAGATTTCGGCACAATAGGCCGAACCGTTCAGCCCGAGCCCAACGATGGCAGCCGGGAAAGGATCCAGGCGGATGCCGATATACGTCAGGCCGAAATAGATGATGAAGAGCTGCGTGAGCGGCGGAACGTCTCGGAAGATCTCGACATAGAGCGCAATCAGCGGACGCGCGAGAGGGATCCGCGACGTCCGCACGATCGCGAGCGACAATCCCAGCACGAAGGCGATGACGAGCGCGCCCAACGTGATCTCGATCGTCACCAAGGCGCCCTCACTGAGGACCTCGACGTAGTAGGGCAGGTGCGCGAATGTCCCTGAGACCGCCGTCGAAGCCAGGGCCATCAGGACGCCCGCATCTGGCCGAGGAAGCGCTTGGTGCGCTCGTGCTGCGGGTTGTCGATCACCTGCTCGGGCGCACCCTGCTCGACGATGACGCCTCCGTCCATGAACACGACCTCGTCGGCAACGTCGTGCGCGAAGCGGATCTCGTGAGTGACGAGCACCATGGTTCGACCCTCGCTCGCGAGCTCCTGAATCACCCCGAGCACCTCGCCGACCAGTTCAGGGTCGAGCGCCGAGGTAGGCTCGTCGAAGAGGATCAGTTTCGGCTGCTGGGCCAGCGCTCGGGCGATCCCGACCCGCTGCTGCTGGCCTCCGGAGAGGCGCTCCGGGTACTCACGAGCTTTGTGGTCCATGTGCACCTTCTCGAGCGCAGAGGCCGCCAGTCGCATGGCCTGCTCACGCGGCATGCCCTGCACGCGCCACGGGCCGATCGCCACGTTTTCCAGCACGTTCAGATGGGGCCACAGGTAGAAGTTCTGGAACACGAAGCCGATCTCGCGGCGCTGTGGCGCCAGCTCCCGTTCACTCATCCGCACCGAACGATCTCCGACCCGCTTCTCTCCGATCAAAGCGCCGTCAAGGTAGATATGGCCGCCGCTGGGTACTTCGAGGTAGTTGATGCAGCGCAGGAGCGTCGTCTTGCCTGATCCGCTCGGACCGATGATGGCGATCTTGCGGCTGGCATCGAGGGCGAGGTCGACGCCGCTCAAGACGTGGAGGGCACCGTAGCTCTTACGGAGAGCTTCGATCTTGAGCAGCGGTTCCGACATTGGTCCGGTCTCCGGCAGGCCGCCGGCACGGGCCGCCGGCATCGTGGTGAGGATCAGGGACAACTGCCGAGATGCGGATAGGCCCAGTCCTTGGGCCGGTCGGTGCCGGCACGTGGGTTGTCGATCGGCGGGGAGAACCAATACTTGTCTTTAAAGCCATAGTTCGTCGCGATATTGAGATTCTGGCAGCTCTTCCACATCTCCGCGATCGCCTCGTCCACGCAAGCCTCAAGATGCGGGGCGTCCTTGAACAGCCCGACGACGACCTGATACTTTCCTGTGATCGATGGCAGCTTCGGGTCAAAGGGATCGGTCACTGGGATCGACTCGATTTTAAGGTCGGGCTGCTGCGTGGCGATGTATTGGATCAGCGGCGGGTCGGCGAATACGACATCGATCCGCCCGGCGACAAGGTCACGGATCATGGCATCGCTGGTATCATAGAGCTTGAGGTCGGGATTGAGGATTTGCAGTTCAGGAACCCAGCCGAAGCCTTGTCCGGTTGCAACGCGTAGTGTCTTAATCTGCTCAAGCTTGGTGATGCCAGCGCCTTTCTTCTGCGTCAGCAACGGGCCCGCGTAGTAGATCGGGTCGGAGATGCGAATGACCTTGCTGCGCGGTTCGTTCCACCCCATCATGCCGTGCATCGCATCGACCCGTCTGGCCTTCACTGATTCGATTTCAGCTGGCCACTCCATGAGTTTGGGCTCCACGGTGAGACCGAGCTTTTCGGCCACCCTCGACATGATCTCTCCGTCGATGCCGACGAGCTTGCCGTCCTTCGTTCCGGTACCCGGCATGTCTCCGTTGTAAGCGATCGTCAACTTGCCGGGAGTGATCAGTTCCGGGTCCTTGCAAACGGACTCGGCGAAGCCTTGCGAAGCGCTCGCTAAAACTGCGCCGAAGATTGCTATGCCGATCAGGCGGTCTCGCATGTAGCTTCGTGTCAAGGTGGCTTCTCCCATCTCGCCGGCGCCGAGCACCCTTGGCGCATCACTGCGCCTGCTGGTGTATGGACGATCGGGCCTCGGAACCTGAACTATCTGGACGCAGACATACATGTCTGTATGTCGCAGGCTAGTTCGCGCAGTTCGACGCGGGAGTGTCAAGGGCTATGGAGGCGGAGATCTGACGCCACGGCGCTCGATTTCCGGTATTGTCTAGGCTGTGGCACGTGCTGCGCAAGGACTATACAAATTGGCGTACATTTCAGCAAAGAACCGCTCGGTTCCCTCGGTCTCCCGCTCGCAGCGATCCTCTCTGTCTCGGGAGAATTGGATCGATGCTGGACGTCGCGTGTTGGAGTCGAAGGGCGTCGCCGCCGTCAAGGTCGATCATCTCGCTAAGCATCTGCACGTGACGCGCGGTAGCTTCTATTTCCACTTTGCCAATCGCAAAGATCTGCTCGACTCACTGCTACAGAATTGGCGAGAGCGAAACTGCGCAAAGTTCGAGGAGCTGGATCGCGTGAGTGGTCTCGACGGCCCAGCCCTTTACGAAGCTGTCACCGATCAATGGCTCGATCAAGGGACCTTCAGACCCAAGCTCGACCTCGCGATCAGGGACTGGGGACGGACCTCGAAGCCAGTGGCCCGCGAGGTCGAGGCAGCCGACAAGGCGCGCATTGACCTGCTTTGCAAAGCCTTGCGGAACATGGGGTACGACAGTGACGAGGCTTTGGTGAGAGCGCGTATTTCCTACCTGCACCAGGTCGGCTATTTCACGGTCCATTTCAGCGAGCCGCGGTCTGCCCGGCTTCGATATGTCCCACTCTACCTTAAGGTGTTGACTGGAATGGAGGGATGGCGGGAGCGAGGCGACAATGCCAAGCCGAAGGCGCCGTCGCCATGATCGCCGATCGCAAACTGCTCATTGACCATACAGTCCTGTATGTTAAAGTTTGCGTGGATGCGATCACCGAATGCGG
Organism: Lichenihabitans sp.; assembly: GCA_965214345.1. Taxonomy (GTDB): domain Bacteria; phylum Pseudomonadota; class Alphaproteobacteria; order Rhizobiales; family Beijerinckiaceae; genus Lichenihabitans. Next base: position 1,597,584 of record CBDCBJ010000007.1, read on the forward strand.
GCTTGGTATCTGAGGCTGACACTCTCGCACGTCGAGGCGACTGCCAGCTTGGCGCGCCTCGCGTGCCTATGACCCATGAAGCTACGAGGCGGACGCCATGAGATGAGGCGCTCCGAGCCGGTGAACGGCGTTCGTCCGACAGGCAGGTTTGACTATGGACCACTCCGCGGTGCCCGCCCCTTCCACTGTCGATTTCAAGTCCCTTCACGGCAAGTTCCCCACCCCGCGCGAGCACGTGGAGGTTTTGGTGATCGGCGCCGGGGCGGCCGGCACGGCCGCGGCCATCGAGGCGGCTCGGCTCGGGGCGCGGGTGAAGCTCGTGGACGAGAACCCAGTCCCGGCCGACCTCGTCGGGATGGATGTTCCCCTCTTTTACGGCGGCCGTGCCGGCGCGGCGCTCGGGCAGAGCGAGCGCCTGCTGGAGAGGCTCGTCGCCTCCGACCCCAGGCTGGAAGAGGCTTTCGAGATGGGTGTCGACGTGGCGCTCGGCACGGCGGCCTGGGGCCTCTTCGCCGAGACGCCGGGCCTGCGGACGCTGCCCTGCGGGGTGGTGGGGCTGGCGGATGCGGGGGACGCTTGGTTCTGCGGCTTCGACCGGCTCGTCCTCGCCACCGGCGCCCGCGACCTCGTCATGTTCTTCGACGGCGCCGACCAGCCCGGCGTCATGGGCGCGCAGGCGCTCCACGCGCTGCTGGCCCGCTACGAGGCCTTCGACGGCCGCGAGGTCGTGGTGCTGGGCAGCGGCGTGCTTGCAGTCGAGGCCGCGACACTCGCGCTCGATCGTGGAGTGCGGGTCGCGGCCCTGGTCGAGGTGCGGGCCGAGCCGCAGGCTGACGTCACGGCGGTAGCGGCGCGCGGCGTCGAGATCCTGACTGGAACGGTGATCCGGGCTGCCGAGCGCGGGCCCTTCGGCGTCGCGGCGGCCCTGCTGCTCGGCCCCGACGGCGTCGAGCGGCGGGTGGCCTGCGACACGATCTGCCTCGCGGTCGACCGCGTGCCGAGCGTCGAACTGTTGGACGCGGCTGGGGGTGAGCTCGTCATGGATGGCGCCCGCGGGGGCCACGTGCCGCGCCTGTCGGGCGACACCGCCACCACGACCCTGCCCGGCATCTTCGTGGCCGGCGACTGTGCGGGCTTCGTGGACGGCGCCCCCGCCGACTCGGCCGCGACCGCCGGCACATCGGCCGCGCACGACGCCCTGCGCTCGATGGGGCGCGACGTGCCCTCAGGCCCGGCGCCCGTCGCGGTTCTGGGGCCGGACTGCCACGCCTACCGGCTCGACTGGATGCGCGCGCTGCTGGCCGTCGGCAGCCCCGAGGTGCCGGCCTGCCAGTGTGAGGACGTGAGCCGCGGCGACCTCCTCGGCGTCCACCCCCCGCGCTACCTCGGCACCTCGCCCGAGCGGTTCGGCGCCGCGCGGCTCGACGCGCTGCTGCGCGACGGGCCGATCAACCAGGACCAGATCAAGCGCCTCACCCGCGCCTGCATGGGCGCCTGCCAGGCCCGCCGCTGCCGCGAGCAGATCGCCATGATGCTGGCCATCGGCGCGCGCATCGACCTCGACGCCGTGCCGCTCGCCGGCTATCGCGCGCCGGTGCGGCCGCTGCCGCTCGGCCTGCTCGGCGCCGTCGACGAGCTGGCCGCCATGCGCGATAACTGGCCTGTGTGGTTCGGCATCCCGACCCAGTGGGTGCCCTACGACGACATCGGCACCGATCGCGAGGCGGACCACCTCGACAAGGCTCGACACCTGTGAGCCCTCTGGCACTCTCATTTCGTCTCATACCAGTGGTCGAAACTCTTGACCGCTGGCAAGCGCGAAGGCGCGCCGCCGCTCATGCGGCGTAACCCGACATCGACGAGTCTTCGTCGATGTCGGCTGGTTTCAGGTGTCGAAGTGTCGTTTGACGCTGTATCGACGCCTGTCGAGGAGGACGGCATGGAGGTTCTGAATCAGGCGTCCGACCCCGCCTTAAAGGGCGCGTCCGTCGTGGTGCTGGGCGGCGGCGTCACGGGGCTCAGCGCCGGCTGGTGGCTCGCCCGCTCGGGCATCGACGTTCTCGTCATCGACAAGGGCGTCATCGGCTGGGAAGCCTCCGGCCGCAACGGCGGCGGCTGCACTCACTATCAGAGCCCATTGTTCGCCGAAGAGCAGCGGCTGTGGCCGCAGATGGATGAATTGCTCGGCTATCCCACGGAGCACCGGGGCCATCGCATCGTCGTCGCGCTGACGCCCGATCAGTGGGACCAGTACCGGCACATGGGCGGCGTCATGCGCGGGCAGGGCTTCCGCGTCGACGAACTCGACCCCGCGGCGGCGCGTGATGCGGTGCCGTTGCTGGGCGATGGCGTGGTCGGGGCGATCCACCTCCATGGCGGCGGCCACGCCAACCCGCAGCGCACCGTGCAGGCCTACGCCTGGGCGCTTCAAGACTTCGGCGGCCGCATCCTCCAGCACACGCCGGTCCTGCGCCTCATCCAGCGGGGCGGGCGCGTCGTCGGGGTCGAGACGCCCCGGGGCGAGATCGCCTGCGACCACCTCGTGGTGGCGGCCGGTCCGCAGGCCGAGGCGCTGCTCGCACCGGTCGGCCTGCACCTGCCGCTCGCCGCGGCCCGGGCCGAGATGATCGTCACCGAGCCGCTACCGCCGATGCCAATCGGCGGCGTCGACGGCAACGGCCTCTACGGGCGGCAAACGCTGCGCGGCAACCTCGCCTACGGCGGCGGCCCGCACGAGTGGTTGGAAACGGAGGCCGCGGGGCCGCGCGGCCGGCCCTCCTCGCCGCTGCTCGCCAACCTGTCGCGCCGGCTGGCCGAACTCTTCCCCAAAGCGGCCCACGTGCGGGTGATCCGCTCCTGGGCCGGGATCATCGAGAACACGCCCGACGGCCGCCCGGTGATCGACCGGCCGGAGGACCCCGGCAACGTCACGGTCTGCACCATGTCGGGCGTCGGATTCGGCCTGTCGCCCGCGACCGGCCACGCGATCCGCGACCTCGTGGTGGACGGGCGCTGCTCCTTCGCGGAGATCGGCAAGCTCGGCCTCGACCGCTTCCGCAACCTGCCCCTCGACTGGCGCGAGCGCCGGGGTTGGCTTACCCCGGAACGCGCGCCGCGGGCCGCGTGACCTCAGAAAGACCCGTTCCATGACCTACCCCGTCCGTCAACCCGGCGCCCGCGTGCTCGTCGTCGGCAGCGGCATCGCCGGCCTGTCGACCGCCTGGGCGCTGGCCCGACGCGGCTTCGCGGTGGAGGTGTTCGAGCAGGGCCAGATCCCCAACGCTAGGGCGTCGTCCTACGACGAGCACCGCATCACCCGGCACGCCTACGGCACCTTCGACGGCTACGCGCGGATGATGCCCGACGCCTTCCGGGTCTACGAGGACCTGTGGAGCGACATCGGCGCCCGCCACTTCGAGCCGCGGCCCCTCGTGGTGCTCCAGCGCGAGGAGATGCCGTGGTTCGAGGCTGGCCGCGCCAGCATGGACGAACTCGACATCCGCCACCGCGACATCCCGCTCGACGCCGTGGCCGAACGCTACCCGATGCTGCGCCCCGAGGGGCTGACGGGGGCCTACGAGGCCGACGGGGCCGGGATGCTGTTCCCCATCCGCATCCTCACCGACCTCGTCGTCCACCTCGCGAGCCGCGGCGTGCGATTCCACCCCGGCACGCTCGTCGACGCCGTCGATCCCGAGGCCGGCACGGTGAGCGTCGGCCCCGAGGTCCACCGCGGCGACGTGGTGGTGGTGGCGGCCGGCGCCTGGGTCGACCGCCTCGTGCCGCGGCTCAAGGGCGTGGCGGTGCCGTCGCGCCAGTCGGTCGTCTTCGTGGCTCCGCCGGCCGAACTCTGTGCGGCCTGGGCCGCGGCGCCGATCTTCATCGACCTCGGCCGCGACAGCGGCACCTACACGCTGCCTCCCCGGCCCGGCACGCGGCTGAAGGTCGGCGACCACGAGTTCTCACGCCGCGGCGACCCCGACGGGGACCGGCTGGCGACGGATGAGGACCTCGCCCGCCTGTTCGAGTCCGCCCGCCAATCCTACCGCGATTTCGACCGCTACACGGTGCTGGAGCGCAAGGCCTGCTTCTACACGGTGACGGAGGACGAGGCCTTCATCGCGGAGGCGATCGGAGCCAAGGGCTTCGTCCTCAGCGCCTGTTCGGGTCACGGCTTCAAGCTCGGGGCCCTGATGGGCGAGGGCGTGGCGCGCGTGATCGCGGGGGAGCGCGAGCGCTCGCATCTGCCACACTGGGCTGCGGGCCGCGGCGCGACGCCGGCCCACGCGGTCAGCATGAAGAGTTAAATCGATGGTAGAATCATCGTTAGACCTGCATACGAGATCTGATCTAATGCGCCACGCGCTTAAAGCTGAGATCGACAAATTTACCTGGGACATCAATTCGACTAACGAACGCTGAACAGCGCAATGGATGCTTAGCGCAAAGGTTGGTGTCGGCTTTAAGAAATGTCTCATAGACCGTTCATTGGACTTGATCGACTTAGACGATTGCCATAAGCGTAATCAATACAAGAGCCCCAATGCGATCAGCGCTAAATTTCTTACATCTATCGCGCAAGTGGCGAATGTGCGCTTCCTCGCTTGCTGAGACCGGAGCATCTAACTCTGCTTAACCTTGTCCCCTTCGTCAGCGTCGACCATATGATGCGACTTGTGCATCACGTCGGCGTGGAGCGCTTCCTCGTCGAACTCGCCGCTGTCATTGCGGACGACTTCCGCCGCTGGGAGTGTTTCGATAAGACGCCACGCTTGGCCTCGCACAGCGCCGACGGCGTTATCGAGTTGATGCCGACCAGCGACGGCACTCTCTACGCCTTCAAATACGTCAACGGCCATCCGGGAAACGCGCGCGACGGACGCCAAACCGTCGCGGCCTTCGGCCTGCTGGCCGACGTCGCCACGGGCTATCCGCTGCTGCTGTCCGAGATGACAATCCTCACGGCGCTACGCACGGCCGCGACTTCGGCGCTGGCGGCCCGGCACCTCGCGCGGGAGGGGACGCGAACAATGGCGCTGATCGGTAACGGCGCGCAGGCAGAGTTCCAGGCACTGGCCTTCAAGGCGCTTCTCGGCGTTGATCGGCTGAAGCTCTACGATGTGGACGCTGCGGCAACGCAAAAATGCATCCGCAACTTGGAGGGGTTCGGCTTCGTGATAGACGTCGCCTCCAGCGTTGCGGGGGCGGTCGAGGGCGCCGACATCATAACGACCGTGACGGCTGACAAGCGCAATGCCACGATCCTCGGCGACAACCACGTTGGTGCCGGCGTCCACGTCAACGCGGTGGGCGGCGACTGCCCAGGCAAGACCGAGGTCCATGCGGACGTGCTGCGCCGCGCGGACATCTTCGTCGAATATCCGCCCCAGACGCGTGTGGAAGGCGAGATCCAGCAGCTTGCCCCTGATCATCCCGTTAACGAGTTGTGGCGCGTGATAGCGGGTCTGGCGCCAGGCCGGCGGTATGCACACCAAATCACGCTGTTCGACTCGGTCGGGTTCGCAATCGAAGACTTCGCCGCCCTGCGCTACCTTCGCGCGAAGCTCGCCGGCACAGGCTTTTATCAAGACATAGACCTCTTGGCCGACCCCGACGAACCACGAGATCTCTTCGGCATGCTACTGCGAGCAAGCGACCAAACGTAAATTTCAGCGGCGGCCTACTCGGCCGCTTTTGTCAGCTTTTCAAGGCGACGATCCACAGCAGGTGCAACAACGTCTTGCCATAGAAGGATCGGCTCGCCCCGCCTGACGATGAGGCTCAGCCGCTCCTTGATCGATCAGACCGTTCCCGCAGACAGAAGTTCTGTCTAGACCTGCTCGAATCCGGCATCACATCAGACCAATCGCTGACACGTTAGCGAGCTCCCTTAAAACTTAAATTCGTCGACATTTGCCGGAGTGACGATGTTAGCCGGCCCGAGGATGACCTCGCCTTTCGCGCCGACGGTGTAATCGCCGAGCCGACCTGCGCTGAACTTATCTCCCTCCTTTCCCGTTATCTTGCACTGCGCCAGTGCTTGAGCACCATAGTAGGTGAGATAGCCGAGGTCCTTGACGTTCCACCAGATGTCCTGGACCGATCCGTTCTGGATATACTTCTTGATCAGCGTTGCTGGTGCGAGCCCTGTCAGTTTAACCTTGCCGAGACTTCCTGCCTGATCGAGCGCACGCGCTGCGGCCGGGAGGCCGATCCCGGCGGGGATGATGATCCCTTTCAGGTTCGGGAAGGCTTGGACGAGAGCCAGAGCCTGTTGCTGGTTGATCTGCTCGCTCTCCTGCCCGTAGGCGATCTGGACGAGTTTCATCTTTGCATATTTTGGATCGGTAAGCTTGTCCTTGATGAAGGCGATCCAGGCGTTCTGGTTGGTCGCAGTCGGCGTCGACGAGAGGATGGCGAAATCGCCATCGTAGCCGATCATCTGCCCCATGCTCTCGATCATCATCTCGGCCAAGCTGTCGCCCTTGGCCTGATTGAAGAACAAGGACCGTGCCGAGGCGGCGACGTCTGAATCATAGGAGACGATCTTCACGCCCTGTTGGGTGGCGCGCTTGAGCGCCGGGGCGACCGCGTTGGCGTCGTTGCCCGAGATCGCGATGACGTCGACCTGCTGCGACACGAGATTGTTGATGAAGTCGATTTGAGCTTCGGCCGTCGCCTGAGAGGGCGCCTGCTGAACGGCCTTGCCGCCGATCGCACCCTGCGCCTCTTGAGCGCCGGTGAGCGCGACCTGGAAATAGGGGTCGGTATCAAGCTTCGGCAGGAAGCCGACCGTCACCGGCGCCGTCGCGCAGTCCGCCGCGAGGAGCGGATGACTGAGAAGGGCCGTCCCGACTGCCAAGGCTGCGATCTTCAGGTGTTTGGTCTGCATGGGTCGTCTCCGTTGAGCGTCACGTCTGCGTGTTCGGGCCTTTGGTGGCGACCGACGGGCCGCCCGAACGTGGGCCGCCGGAACGTGGGAGGGTGTAGGTTTGGAACACCCCGTAGAGGCGCTGCGCAGCCGTGCTGAGCAGGAGAGACAAGACGAGCAGGAGACCGATCACGGTACCCTGTGCGTCGCCCCCGACCCTGAGCAGGCCGAGGACGTTGCGGAGCGTCGCGATCAGGACCAGGGCGTAGAAGACGCCGGTCAGCTTTCCGCGCCCGCCGAAGACGCTGACCCCGCCGAGAAGCGCGATCGTGATGACGTCGAGCTCCATGCCGACCGCATTATCGGCCCGTGCATTGGCCAGGCGGGCCGTAAAAACGATGCCGGCCACGGCACAGACGAGTCCGCTCACCACGAAAAGCCCGAGTCGGATGCGGCCGACCTTCACGCCCGCATAATGCGCCGTGTCCGGATTGCCGCCGATCGCATAGATCCGCCGGCCGACGGCGCTCCGCTGCAGGACGACCGCGAACACGGGCGCGAGGAGCAGGAAGGGCACGATGGTCCATGGCAGCGACGTGCTCCCGACCCGGTCGATGCCGAAGTCGGTGAAGGCGTCGGGGAATGTGTTCACCGACCCCGAGCCGAGAAGGATGTAGCCCACGCCTCGAAAGAGCGCGAGCGTGCCCAGCGTGACCACGAGCGACGGCAACCCGAGCCGCGTCACCAGCGTGCCGTTGAAGGCGCCGGCCAAAGCCCCCGTCGCAAGAGCGGCAGCCACCGCCGCACCCAGCGGTGCGCCGGCCTGAACGACGACGCCGAAGACGACGCTGGTCAGTGCCAGGATGCTCGCCACCGACAGGTCGATCTCCCGTGCGATGATCAGCAAAACCATGGGAAGGACGATGAGGGCGCGTTCCGAAACGCCGGCCACGAGCTGGGACAGGTTGAAGGTCGTGGCGAATTTCGGCACCGCAAAGATTGCATAGGCGAGGATGGCCCCGCTCAAGACCGCGAGGAAGTTCTCCCAAGTGATGAAGCGTTCGATCAGGCCAGGCTTCATCGGTGCCCCCGCACCGACGCCGACCTGCGACCGACGAGGGTGTCGACGCCGACCGCGACGAGGATCACGAGACCGTAGACGCCCTGCAGCCACAACGGATCGACCCGGACCAGCGTCAGGCCGTTCTGGATGACTAGCAAAGTCAAGGCGCCGAGTGCCACGCCGAGGACGGTGCCGGCCCCGCCACGGATCGCGACGCCGCCCACGACCACGGAAGCGATGACGGTCAGCTCGTAACCCAAGGCGACCCGTGCATCGACGGTGGCATAGCGCGACGCCCAGAGCGCCCCATCGAAACCCGCCAGCAGCCCGGCGACCACGAAGGCACCCAGAACCAGCGCTACTCGCCGGATGCCGATCAGCGCTGCTCCCTCGGGGTTCGAGCCGATCGCGAAGAGTTCACGTCCCGACGGCAGACGCCTCAGGACCAAACCGGCGACGACGAGGGTCGCGACCGCGATGACGATGACGGCGGGGATGCCGACGACGCGCGCTCCTGTCATGTCGAGCCAAGACTGAGGGACCTGGTCGGCGCTGATTTGGTGTCCGTTGGCCCAAAGGCTATCGAGCCCACGGAAGATAGCGAGTGTGCCGAGTGTCACGACGATGGCCGGCACACCGCCGACCGTCACGACGAGGCCGTTGACCAGGCCGCATGCCAAGCCGATCAGCCCCGCGATGCCGATGCCCGCCAGCACGGGGCTGTCCGGATGCCCGTGCATGAAGCTGGCCGCTCCGTAGGCCGAAAGGCCGATCACGGACGCCACCGACAGGTCGATGTTGCGGGTCAGAACCACGAGCATCTGCGCCACCGCTACGATCATCAGCAGTGCAGCGTCCATGGCGACGGCCGTGAGATTGTCGGCGCTGACCATGCGGGGATTGAGCAGCGTCACCGGGATGGCCACGACTGCGATGGCGCAGGCGAGCCCGAATTCGCGGCGCGCCACGATGCGACGCCACGGGCTTCTCTTGGTGGAGTCTTCTGCGTCGCTGACCGCACCCGGCGCCGCCGGATCGAAGGGGCTCGGCGCGTCGCGGTCTGCATCAGTGGCCGCCCGGATGACGCTCTCTTGGTCGGCCTCGCCACGATGGAAATGGGCGGTCTGCCGACCCTCGCGCAGGACGAGGATGCGGTCGCACATGCCGACGAGCTCGGGGAGTTCGGACGAGATCAGGACGATGGCGAGCCCCTGCTGGGCAAGCTCCGCGATCATCGCATGGACCTCCGCCTTGCTCTGGACATCGATGCCCTGGGTCGGCTCGTCCAAGATGAGGACGCGGGGCCCAGCCGCGAGCCACTTCGACAGGACGACCTTCTGCTGGTTACCCCCCGAGAGCGTCTTGACGGGCTGGTCGAGGCTGCGGAACTTCAGACGAAGGCGCTTGAGGTGCGGCTCCACAAGGCCGAGTTCGCTGCGGCGCATCACGAGCCCGGCCACCGTGGCCTTGTCGATGACCGGCAGGGACGCGTTGGCGAGGATGGAGAAGTCCATCACCAGACTCTGGCCCAGACGGTCCTCGGAGACGTAGGCGATACCAGCCGCCATCGCGGCCGACGGATCGGAGAAGGTGACCTCCTCGCCATCGACGACGATGCGTCCACCCGTTGGCCGGTCGATGCCGAACAGCGCGCGCGCCACCTCCGTCCGTCCGCTCCCGACGAGACCGCCCAGGCCGAGGATCTCACCCGAGCGGACCTCGAACGAAACATCCGTGAATGCCGCTTCGCGGCACAGGCCCTCGACCTTCAACACAGTGTCGCCCGGCGTCGACCGCCACCGCGGATAAATCGCGCTCAGCGGTCGTCCGATCATCATCTGAACGGCGCTGTCGCGGTCGAGATCGGCCACCGGCTGCACGTCGATCAGACGGCCGTCGCGCAGGACCGCTATGCGATCCGCGACCCTGTAGATCTCCGCCATGCGATGACCGACGAACATCATCGCCACGCCCCGGGCCTTCAATGCGGCCACGACGTCGAACAGTCGCTCGACCTCGCGCTGGGACAGCGCCGCCGTCGGCTCGTCCATGATCAGCACCTTGGCATCGACCGACAAGGCCCGGGCGATCTCGACCAGCTGCTGCTCGGACGTCCGCAGCTCCTTCAGCATGTGGTCGGGACGGCAAGACAGGCCGACGATGTCGAGCAGGTCCTCGGTCCTGGCCCTCATGAGGGGCTCGTCGATGCCACCGAACCTGCCACGGGGCATGTGGCCCATGAAGATATTCTCGTGAACGCTGAGATCGCCGAAGAGGCCCGGATGCTGGTGCATCACCGCGATGCCGCGGCGTGACGCCTCCATCGGTGACCAACTCTCGACCGGGGCGCCGTCGACCAGCACCGAACCGCTGTCGGGCCGATAGACTCCCGCCAACAGTTTGACGCAGGTGCTCTTGCCGGCGCCGTTCTCGCCCAGGAGTGCGAGGACGTCGCCCGGGATGAGTTCGAAGCTCGCATCGGCCAGAGCGACCGTGCCCCCGAAACGCTTCGTCGCCGCCGTCAGACCCGCTGCAGCGAGTGGTGGCGCGTGAGGGAGCCGTATGGGCGACAGACGCGACTCGGCTCGCCTTTCGTGGCTCAGATCGCCGATCATCGTCCCCATCCCGGCTGTATCGTTATTAAACCAAATGGATGAATTTGTCGGGCTATGTCAAGGTAGGCTCGGCGAGTGCTTCTGCCACTTCGGTAGCCCGGTCAGCCGAGGAGGTGCGCCCGAAGGCTGTTGCGCCGGGCGGCCCTCCCCGACGTCCGCGACTTGACCAGCGAAGCACTGTCGGGCGCGAACATGGCGTAGAGCGGCAGGATAGCGGCCCCGGTCGCCGCCGCCCGCGGACCGACGCGACCCGCTGAGATAACGGGCGTCACAAGTCCTCTCGGCACTATGGTGTCGAACCGGTCAGAGATGGCCTGCACGGTGCGTTGGAGGATCAAAGTGGGCAGGATGCCGTCGACGATCACGGCTTCGACGTCGATCACCGCCACGGCCCCGATGATCGCCTGCGCGAGCGCGTCGGCACAGTCATTGATCCATTCCGTCAGGAACGGCTCCGCGCGGTCGCCCAGGGCCTCGAGTTCGAGGGCACGGCGGATAGGGACATCGTTCGTCCTGAGGTGATTGGTGAGAACATAGATCGACGCCCTGCGGAGAAGGAGTTCGAAGGGACCGTTCGGCGGTGGCGCGCTCGACAGGAGCGATGGGCCGACGGGATAGGGTCCGAACGCGCCGGTGTTGCCGTTCGGTCCCGTCTCGAGCTTGCCGTCGATCACAATCCCGCCTCCGATGAAGGTCGAAATGAACAGGTAGATGAAATCCCTCGTGTCGCGCCCGTGCCCATATACGAGTTCCGCAGTCGCGGCGCTGGAGGCGTCGTTCTCGACGAAGAGCGGCAGCGCGATGTTTTGCTTGAGGATCCCCGACAGATCGTAGCTGTTCCACGCCTCGGTAATCGATCGAGGGATGCCGAGTTCGCCGGCCCATTCCCCAAGGAAGTAGGGGATGGCGAGGCCGACCCCGACGATCCGTTCTCCTTGCGCCGAGGTGAGGGAGGCCCGCAGCTTGCGGATGGCTTCTGTTGCGAGGGCGGTGACCGCGAGCGGTTCGGGATATTCGTAGTCGACGGTCTCGGTCTGAAGGGTCTGTCCCATGAAGTCGACCAGGACGGATTCGAAAGCTCGCCGCCCGATGTGGAGGCCGATCGAGAACGCGCCACCCGGTGCCAGCGCGTAGAGGGTCGACGGCTGGCCGATGTGCCCGCTCCGCTTGCCCTGGTGCTCTACCAAGCCGACATACGCGAGATGATCGACGATCGCGGCGACGGCCTGGGGGGTCAGGTTTGCCGATCGTGCGAGTTCGGCCTTGGAGGCTCGGCCGAGACGCTGCAGCGCTTCGAGTACCACCCTCTCGTTGTAGAGTCGGACTTGTACCGAGTTGCTGCCGCGCCGTGACGTTGGAGAGGGAATCTTGATCCGGACCAAAGAGCCGCCTCGTGCGAGGGCGTCAAGCCTAATCCAGGCCCGGGTCGGATGCAAATTCACATAATCGACCATCGCGTCCAGAACCGTCGACCTTCCTGCCGAGTCGGTCTCTCGTTCGAGCCGGATGGGTGGTTCTGAGTGGGACGTTGGACGAATCCGATCGTCTTGCTATGGATGGTGTGAAGCCATCGGCGAAGACGATGTCAACTCGTCATGGCTGCCTGTGGATCGCACCTCCGTAAGGGCCGCTCAGCGCTTGAAAAGCAGGTCGAAGCGAGGATTGATCTCGTCGAAGACGGAGAGTGACGCAGCGCCGAGCGCCGCGAGGTTCGGACCTGTACCGCCCGCCATCAGTCGCGGAAAGGCGCGGTCGGCGCGCGAGCCCACCGAGATCGGCAAGGGGTCGACCGCCGCGATCAGCCAATCGGCGAGGCCGCGGGGGATCGGTCCGCCGATCACGATCGTCTCGGGATCGAGCGTCGACTCGATGATGTTGACGGCACGCGCGAGGGAGGGACCGGCCGACCTGGCCCAGGCGGCCAAGCGCACATCTCCGTCCTGCACCAGCTTCTCGAGCCGCTCGGGAGAACCCGCATCAGGATCCTCGAGGACGGCCTCATAGGCGGCCCGCAGCGACACGTAGCGCTCGAGGCAGCCGCGATTGCCGCAGGGGCAGGGGAGGCCGCCCGGTTCGACGATCATGTGCCCGATCTCGCCCGCGTTGAGAGAGGCCCCGCGCCAGGGCTGCCCGCCGAGGAAGATACCCGCGCCAAGGCCGTCATCGACGAACAGGCAGACGAAGCTGTCGAGGTCATGAGCGACTCCGGCCAACTTCTCTCGGATCGCGGCAGCAGTGCCGTCGTTCTCGACCAGCACCGACATCGCCAAGGCTTTCGAGATCCGCTCCAAGGCAGTGGGATCGTCCCAGCCTGGCAACGTCGTGGGCCCCGCCGTCGTGATGGCCCCAACGCCGAAGCGCACGGGCAACGCGAGACCGGCTCCGAGGCCGCGGTCGGGTGAGACCCGCCCCATCGCAACGAGTTCGCGGGCGAGTGCGGGCAGGATCGACACGGCGGCGTCGGGCGACGGCTGCAGCGCCGGCCGCTCGGCGAGCGCCACGGTCCTGCCGGTGAGGTCGATCAACGCGCCGCGAACCGCCCGGTGATCGAGGTGGAAGCCGAGGGACCAGGCGCCTGCCGGATCCACGCGATAGGGCACTGACGGCTGTCCTCGCGAACCGCGGCGTCGGCCTTCGGCCATCAGCAACCCACCCGCTTCGAGGTCCCGCACGATGTTGGAGATCGTCTGCCCGGTCAGACCCGTCTCACGAGCGATCTCGGCCCGGGTCGATGCGCCCCCACGACGAACGGCCTCCAGCACCGCCCGACGGTTGTGAGACCGCGCATATCCCAGGTTCGTCCCGCCCACCGAGCGTCGTGGTGTCACCATCTCGTCCCCCGTCATCCGCCGATCGGCCAGAGGTATCGAGTGCAGACCCCGCATTGAAGCGCTATTTACAATCATTCAATTTGATTTAATCTCTTGTCGTGCGCCGTTGCAGGTGGCCTTGGTGGGAGGAAAGACGATGCAGAAATGGACGTTACCCCTGGCGGGGCTGGGGCTGGCTTGCAGCATCGCGACCGGCCTGCCGACCACGGCCTCGGCGGAAACCATCAATGCCCTGTTCATGACGCAGGCGGCTTACAGCGACAGCGACATCCGCGCGATGACGGACGAGTTCCAGAAGGCCAACCCTGGAGTCTCGGTCAATCTCGAATTCGTGCCCTATGAGGGGCTCTACGACAAGATCGTCGCCGCCAAGGCGGCGGGCGGGTCCGGGTACGATGTCGTGCTGTTCGACGTCATCTGGCCCGCTGCCTTCGCGCAGGACCAAGTGCTGCTCGACGTCTCGGACCGCCTCAAGACCTTCGATCAGTCGAAGGTCTTCGAAGGAGCTTGGGCCACGGTGAAGTACAGTGGCAAGATCCTCGGCATGCCTTGGATCCTGGACACCAAGTACCTGTTCTACAACACAGATATCATGAAGGCGGCCGGCATCGCGACGCCTCCCAAGACCTGGGACGAACTCGCCAAAGATGCCAAGCTCATCAAGGACAAGGGTCTCCTGCAGTATCCGATCGTCGGCAGCTGGTCGCAGGCGGAAGCGGTGATCTGCGATTATACGACGATCGCGGCGGCTTATGGCGGTGGTCTCTACAAGGGGGACAAGCCCGCGTTCGCCGATGGCGGATCCCTCGACGCCGTGAAGTGGATGGCGTCGGCTCTGAAGGACGGCATCGCCAATCCCAACTCGAAGGAATATTCGGAGGAGGACGTCCGCAAGGTGTTCTCGGCCGGCGACGCCGCCTTCGCGCTGAACTGGACCTACATGTACGCCAAGGCCAACGATCCGGCGGAAAGCAAGATCGTCGGCAAGATCGGGGTCGAGCCCGCGCCGGGTGTCGCGACGACGTCGACGGCCTCCGCCGTCAACGGGTCCATGGGCCTCGGCATCGCGGCTGGCTCAACACATCCCGATACAGCGTGGAAATACATCAGCTTCCTGACCTCGCAGCCCGAGCAGAACAAGTTCGCCCAGCTCAGCCTGCCGCTGGTCGAGCCGCTGGTCGATCTGGAAGTCCTCGTATGACGATCCGGGCGGCGAAGACCTCCATCGCCATCATGACGCTGCGTCCGGCGGTCGTGAACTATCAGGAGGTTTCGACGATCCTGCAGGCGCAGATCGAGGACGCTCTGGCCGGGAAGAAGACCCCCGCAAGCGCCATGGCCGATGCCGACAAGGCGGCCGCGCACACGCGATGATCGGCAGGCGCGGGCTCGCCCCAACAGGGCGGCCCGCCTTCCAGCAGTGAGATCTCCCTTTGAGCCTTCCTCGGCGTCCTGGCCTGCCGTCACCCTGGCGGATGATCGTGCCGATGACAGTGGCGGTGCTCGCGGTGGCGGGCTTTCCCATGCTGCTGACCATCGCCCTCGCGTTCACCAGGACGCGGCTGACCGCCGGCCTCGGATCGATGCGCTGGACCGGTCTCGACAATCTGACCTTTGCCCTGTCCGACCCGGACTTCCTCGCCGCTGTCGGCCACACGTTGTACTTCACCATCGGTTCGGTCAGCTTCGAGGCGTCGTTCGGCGTCCTGGTCGCACTGTTGCTGAACCAGGAGTTCCGCGGGCGCACGCTGTGCCGGGCGCTGCTCGTGGTCCCGTGGGCGCTGCCGACCATCGTCAACGCCATCATGTGGCGCCTGATCTACCAGCCCGACTTCGGTGTGTTGAACGCGGTGCTGACGCAGGGCGGGTTGATGGCCGGCTATCGCAGTTGGCTCGGCGAGCCCGACACCGCCATGAACGCCGTCATCGTGGCCGATGTCTGGAAGAACTACCCGCTGGTGGCTTTGATCGTGCTCGCGGCACTTCAAGGCGCGCCTCGCGACCTCTACGAGGCGGCGCGCCTCGACGGCGCGAAGGCGTGGGCGCGGTTCCGCACGGTCACCTGGCCGGTGATCATGCCATCGCTCCTGGTCGCGGTGGTGCTCCGCACGATCGAGACCTTGAAGGTGTTCGACATCGTCTACGTCATGACGCGCGGCGGACCGGCCAGCGCGACCAAGACGATGAGCTTCTTCGTCTACGAGGAAAGCTTTCGTTTCATGCGGGTCGGCTCGGGCGCCTCCTATGCGCTCATCGTGATGCTGATCAGCATGGTGTTCGTCGGCATCTACGTGCGGTTGATGCGGCAGGAAGCTTACGCGTGAAGCGGTCCAGCCTCGAGACCGGTCTCGTCTACGCCGCGGTCGCGCTGTTCGTGCTCGTGACGCTGCTGCCGTTGACCTGGCTGTTCATCCTGAGCGTCTCGATACCCGCCGACCTCACGGTCAAGCCGCTCGCGCTGTTCCCGCACCAGGTCACCTTCGCCGCGTACAGGACGTTGCTGACGTTCGATCCGAACACCGCCGGGGAGAACTTCCTGCTGGGGTTGCGCAACAGCCTGGGCGCTTCGTTGGGCGCCGCGATCATGTCGATGACGTTGGCGATCCCTGCCGCTTGGGCGTTTTCGCGGTACCGGGAGCGCCTGGTCGCGGCGGCCCTTTACGGCGTCCTCGCGACCTACATGACACCGGCGGTCGCGCTGGCCCTGCCGCTCTATTTCGCGCTGGCGAGCCTACACCTTCTCAACAACGTGCTGGGGCTGGCCGTCGTCTACTGCGCGATCCTGACGCCCTTCTCCGCCTGGTTTCTCAAAGCCTCCTTCGACGCGGTGCCCGCCGAGATCGAGCAGGCGGCGACGATGGACGGCGCGTCGGTGTGGGGCACGCTCTGGTACGTGACCCTGCCGCTCGCCCGCGCCGGCGTGTCGACCGCGATGCTGTTCGCCGTGCTGCTCGCCTGGGACGAGTTCTTCTTCGCCCTCCTCTTCACCAGCAACGGCAGCGCCAAGACGCTGCCGGTGACCATCGCCGACTTCGCCGCCGGTCGCGCGACGAACTTCGGATTGGTGGCGGCGGCAGGGCTGATGACCGCCCTGCCTCCGGTCCTGATAGCGCTCGGACTGCAGAGGTCGCTGGTCGCTGGACTGACCGCCGGGGGCGTGAAGGGATGAACGTGACGGAATCATCGAGAGGGTATCGAGCCATCCGGGCCGAGATGGCGCGCCAGCATGCGGACGCGCGCGCGTCCTTCACGGCAGCCAAATCGATGGCGGCCGAGATCGCCCAAAGCGTTCGCCGCACCGGCATGCTGACACTGCTCGGCATGGGAGGCTCCCACTGGGTGAACAGGACGGCGGCGTCGGTCTACCGAACGGCCGGCGTCGAGGTGTCGGCCGAGGTCCTGTCCGAGGTTCTGTTCATGCCGCTTCCGTCGCGATCGAGGACGGTGCTGCTCCTGTCACAGTCGGGCGGCTCGGGAGAAATCGGGCCCTACCTCGATCAGACGAAGGACGCCGGCGACCGATTCGGCATCACGCTCGATCCCCACAGCATGCTGGGGCAGGCATTGCCATCGCTGTGCGGGATCGGAGGACCCGAACGTGCCTACGCGGCGACGCGAAGCATACTCGTGTCACTGGCCCTGCACCTCGCGGTGCTTCATGCGCTGGGCGAGGATGTCGACGACGCCCTCGCAGTGCTGGATTCACCACCCGTGCCTTCCTCGGTCGATGCGGCCGTCGCGGCCCTCGCGGCGGCCGCCACCTTCGTCCTGTCAGGGCGGGCCGAACTCCAAGGCGCGGCTGAATCGGGTGCGCTCTGCCTGATGGAACTGGCCCGTCGTCCCGCCTTGGCGCTGGAGGGCGGGCAGTTGCGGCACGGCCCGATGGAGATGCTGTCGCCGCATGTCGGAATCATCCTTCTGCGTGCGGCGGGAGCCTCGGCCGCGTCGACGCCAAGCCTGGCGGCGGCCTGCCGCCTCGCCGGCTGTCCGGTCGTGACGTTCGATCTCAGCGGGGAGGCGCCCGTGGCCGACACGACGACCCTGTCGCTTGGGTGTCACCGGGGGATGGCGGCGGTCTTCGCGCTCCTGCCGGTACTCCAGGAGGTGCTGGTCGAGATCGCGGCCCGGCGCGTCCCGACCGTCGGCGTGCCGCTGCGCTCGAGCAAGATCACGACCGACCTATGACGGCGCCGATCCTCGTCATCGGCAACCTGAACGTCGACGTGATCATGGGCCCACAGGAGCCGTGGCCGACGCCGGGCACCGAGGTCGTCCTGCAGCACAGCGACGTGCGGGTCGGCGGTGCTGCGGGCAACACCGCGCTGGCGCTTCAGGCCATGGGAACGCCCTATCAACTGCTCGCTAATCGCGGCTGCGACGTGTTCGGCGCGTGGCTGGCATCCGCATTCCCGGATCAGAGGGATCCACCAGTCGCCGAGGCGGCCAGCGCGATCTCGGTCGGCATCACCCACCCCGACGGCGAGCGCACCTTTTTCACCACGCTCGGGCATCTGGCCCATTTCGATCTCGCCTGCGTCGAAGCTCAACTGCTGAGCCGCGTCGAACCCGATGGGGTGACGCTCCTGTCGGGTACGTTCGTCACGCCCGCCCTCCTCGCCGACTATTCCGCTCTTCTCGCGAGCCTCCGACAGCGGGGCGACCGTGTCGCCCTCGACACGGGATGGCCGGCCTCCGGGTGGACGCCGACCCTCCGTGCTCAGGTTCGCGACTGGCTGCCGAACTGCTCTCACCTCCTGATCAACGAGGCCGAGGCCCGCGGGATGGCCGGGGAGAGCGACACCGAGGCGGCCATCCGCTCGATCCTTCCCAGCCTCGCGCCCGATGCGGTCCTCGTGATCAAATGTGGCGCAGATGGCGCACTGGCTGTCCATGGCACCGAGTGGTCCAGCATAGCGGCACCTGACGTCGCCGTCGCAGATACGGTCGGAGCCGGCGACGTGTTCAACGCGGGGTATCTTGCGGCCACAGCCGAGGGCTGCACGCCCGCCGAGGCGACTCGGCGCGGCGTGCACCTAGCCTCGCGAACGATCTCGACGCACCCGCGACGCTACAGAGAATGACACGCCATTTTGCAGGTCGCTGGTCTGCCGTAGGAGCCGATACCGTGGGCGTCCGATCCCGGACCGCCGCGATGATCCGCTTTCTCGCTCCTGATGCTCGGACGTGCGGTTGGGCCTAGCCGGTAGACTGTCCATGATGACGATGTCGTCGGGCGACAGCGTAGACACGGCGATCTGCTCCACGCGGGACAGAAAAGGTACCCCAACGCGGTGCACCGGACGCATCCGCCGGCACTTGCAATGACATCTCTTCCCTCTGCCACGTCTCAACCCGGCAGAGGCACCCAGACTGCGCCGGCGCGCGAGGAACGCACCGCGGCCTCGACGAAGCGGAGGCCGTCGACCCCGTCCTCCACCGTCGTCAGGGCGAGATCGGCGGGGACCGAGCGACCGTCGCGCGCCGCCATGATGGCGTCCGCGGCCTCGGCGTAGAGGGTGGCGAAGGCTTCGAGGTAGCCTTCCGGGTGGCCGGCCGGCACGCGCGAGGCCGCGCTGTTCGCAGCATGGGCCCCGGCGCCGTTGCGGGTGAGCATCTGGCGGACCCCGCCGAGAGGCGTGAAGAGGAGCTGGTTCGCGTCGCGCTGTCGCCATTCGAGCCCGCCCGCGGTGCCGTATACGCGCAGGCGGACCTCATTCTCCTCGCCGCTCGCCACTTGGCTGGCCCAAAGGCTGCCGCGCGCCCCGCCGCGATAGCGCAGCAGGACTCGGACGTCGTCATCGAGGCGGCGCCCCGGCACAAAGGTGGTGAGTTCGGCGCAGATTTCATCCGCGGCGAGGCCTGTGACGAAGCCGGCGAGGTTATAGGCGTGTGTGCCGATGTCGCCGAGGCAGCCGCCCGCCCCCGCGCGCTCCGGGTCGGTGCGCCAGTCGGCCTGCTTGTGTCCCGTCCCTTCCAGCGGGCCAGCCAGCCAGTCCTGCGCGTATTCAACTTGTACGACGCGGATGGCGCCGAGCTGCCCTCCGCGGGCCAATGCGCGGGCGTGCCGGATCATGGGGTAGCCCGTGTAGGTGTGGGTCAGCGCGAACACGCGCTTCGCGCGGCTGGCATGGTCTGCGAGGGCGCGAGCCTCGTCGAGCGTCGTGGTCAGCGGTTTGTCGCAGATGACATGCACACCGGCATCCAGGAAAGCATGGGCTGCTGGCGCGTGGAGGTGGTTCGGCGTGACGATGGCAACGGCCTCGATCCCGTCGGGACGCGCCGCCTCCTCGCGCGCCATCGCGGCGAAGTCGCCGTAGGAGCGCGATGGGTCGAGGCCCAGCGCCGCCGCGGAGCGCGTTGACCTCTCCTGCGTCGACGACAGAGCGCCGGCCACCAACTCGTAGCGGTCGTCGAGCCGCGCCGCGATGCGGTGCACGGCGCCGATGAAGGCGCCCTCGCCGCCGCCCACCATGCCGAGCCGGATGCGCCGGCCTTTGTGAACAGTCGCCATCTCGCCCTCCGTCACCCGATGCCCAGCATGCGCCGATTGCGCGCCTCATCGGGCGCCGCGCCCGCGAAATCATCGAAGCTTTTCTCTGTCACACGGATGATGTGGTCGGCGATGAACACGGCGCCCTCGCGCGCGCCGTCCTCCGGATGTTTGAGGCAGCATTCCCATTCCAGCACCGCCCAGCCCTCATAGCCATGCTGAGCGAGCCTGGAGAAGATGCCGCCGAAGTCGACCTGCCCGTCGCCGAGCGAACGGAAACGCGCCGCCCGGTCGATCCAGGGGCGGAAGCCCGAGTAGAAGCCCTGGCGCGCGGTGGGCCAGAACTCGGCGTCCTTGACATGGAAGGCGCGTATGCGCTCGCGGTACAGGTCGACGAAGCCGAGGTAGTCGAGCCCCTGGAGCAGGAAGTGCGACGGGTCGTAGTTGATGGCGAGCCTCGGATGACCGTCTGCCGCGTCGAGAAATTGCTCGAAGGAGGCTCCGTCGAACACGTCCTCGCCCGGGTGAAGCTCGAAGCAGAGGTCGCATCCGGCTTCATCATAGCCATCGAGGATCGGCTTCCAACGCCGGGCGAGTTCCGCGAAGGCAGTCTCGACGAGGCCGTCCGGGCGTTGCGGCCAGGGATAGACGAAGGGCCAAGCGAGCGCCCCCGTGAAGCTGACGCTGGAGCACAGGCCGAGGCGGCGCGAGGCGCGGGCCGCCGCCATGAGTTGCTCGACCGCCCAGGCCTGGCGTTCGGCTGGCCGACCGCGCAGCGCCTCTGGCGCGAAGGCGTCGAAGGCGTCGTCATAGGCGGGGTTGACGGCGATGAGCTGGCCCTGCAGATGCGTCGACAGTTCGGTGACGGCGAGGCCATGCGCGGCGGCAATCCCGGCGACCTCGTCGCAGTAGGTCTGAGATTCGGCCGCCCGGGCGAGGTCGAACAGGCGCGCGTCCCAGGTCGGGATCTGCACACCCCTGTAGCCGAGCCCCGCGGCCCATCGACAGATCCCATCGAGCGTGTCGAACGGCGGCGCGTCACCCGCGAATTGTGCCAGAAACAGCCCAGGGCCCTTCATGGTTTTCGGCATCGATCCTCCCCCCGTCTCAACAAGCCTCACGACGCCCGAGTCGCGATGGGTTACCTGCCCCGCCGGGGACCCACCCGCCATCAGGCCGAGACCCGCATCCGGGCCGCGGCGCATCCAATCGGCAAGCTCAGGGTCGTCTGGCGCGCATCCAGTCCATCGTGTGGTCGAAGGACACGATCCCGGCATCCGATCCGAGCCCCCCCGCCACCAACGCAGCGGCAGCCTGTGCGAAGAACAGCGACTGCTCGGGATCCATCGCGTGGTGCAGGGCCGCGATGAAGCCGGCGTCAAAAGCGTCGCCGCAGCCGGTCGTGTCCACCACGTCGATCTGGTAAGCCGGAGTGTGGATCCGGGTTCCGTCGCCATGGGCGTAGTAGGCACCCTCGCTGCCGAGCGTAAAGACGCAGCAGGCGGCGCCGCGGTCGAGGAAGAAGGCGGCGCAGTCCTCGGGCGTCCCCCACCCCGACATGTCGCGGGCCTCCTCAATCGAGGGCATAAAGTAGTCGATGAAGGGAAGCAGCGGCGCGACGTGCCCGATCGTGTCGGCGCTGGCGGCGATGAGGTCGAAGGTCGTGGTGCGGCCGCGGGCCTTGGCCTCCGCCAGCAGCAACCGGCTCGGCTCGCCGTCCAGCCTGCGCAGCAGGCCGGTGCCGCCGAGGTGGACAATGGGGGCGTCAAACATCTGGTCGTGGAGGCTCGGCGGGACGTCGAAATGGTCAGAGGCGCCGCGCACGTGCAGGGCTGGACGCTCGCCGTTCGGCCGCACGTTGAGGATGGTCGCGGAGGTCGGCACATCCGGGAGGCGCTGCATCGCCGAAATGTCGACCCCGTGTCGCTCCAGCGTCGCCAGGACGAAATCCGCCTTCTCGTCCTGCCCGACGGCGCCCACCGCCAGGCTCCGCAGCCCGAGCTTCGCCGTGTCGACGACGGTGCCGCCGGCGGTCCCGGCGACCGTCAGGCGGATCTCGTCGATGAACTCGACCCCGCCTCCGAGGGGGATCGCGGTCACGGGCCGGCCGAGCACGTCGAGGATGTAGAGGCCGATCACCGAAACGTCGTAGCGCATGGAAACCCCTCAGATTGCCGCCGCGCGGCGATCAGCCGACGACCCGCACCCCGTCGCTGAAGAGCAAGATCCTGTCCGGCCGCGCTCGAATGTGCACGATCTCGCCGAGCCCGGCCGGGGGCCGCCCGTCCGTCTTCACTTTGACGGTGAAGGTGCCGAGCGCGACGCGGGTGAGATAACGGCCCGCGATGCCTACGGTCTGGTCGGTCAGGACGCCCGGGACGCTGCCCGACCGCGGCGCGTCGTGCATGTCGATCCACTCGGGCCGGATGCCGAGCGTCAGCGGGGCGGTGGCGGAGAGGCCTGCAGAGGTCGGAATCGACGCGGCCAGGATCGGCGAAGCGATGCGGCCGTCCTTCACCGTCGCCGGCACGAAATTCATCCCCGGATTGCCCATGAACCAGCCCCCGAAGGCCGTGCGCGGTCTGTCGTAGAGTTCGGCCGGCCGGTCGTATTGGCTGATCGTGCCGGCCTGCATGAGGGCGATGCGATCGGCGAGCGTCATGGCCTCGGTCTGGTCATGGGTCACGTAGACGATGGTCTGCCGGGTGCGCTGGATCACGGTCTTGATGGCGCGGATCAGGTTGAGCTTGGCGTAGACCTCGATCGTCGTGGTGGGCTCGTCGAAGAGCACGATGGCCGATCCGCGCGCGATGGCCCGCCCCACGGCGACCTTCTGGCGGTCGCCGGCGTCGAGCTCGTCGATGAAGGCTCGGGCCTGGGCGCGCATGTCGAGGACGTCGAGCATCTCGGAGACGCGCCGGTCGCGCTCCCGCTTCGACACGGTGCGGTCCTGCCGCAGCGGCAGTGCGATGTTGTCCTCCACCGACAGCGTCGGATACATGACGGGATATTGGAAGACCATGCCGACGTCGCGCCGGCTGGTCGACAGCGCCGTGACGTCCGTGTCGCCGAACAGGATGCGGCCGGAGGTCGGCCGCTCCAGGCCGGCGATCATGCGCATCAGCGTGGTCTTGCCGCAACCCGAGGGGCCGAGCAGGCACGCGACCTCGCCGTCGGCGAACCGCACGTCGAGGTCCTGAATGGCGGTGAAGCCGCCGAAGCGCTTGGTCACGCGGTCGATGACGATCTCGGCCATGCTCAGCTCCCCTCCGGCGGCGGCAGGCGGACTCCCGTGGCGGCGTCGAAGAGCTGGAGGTCGGCGGGATCGAGCGTATAGGGCAGCGTGGAATCGAGGGCGGGCGTGTCCCTCCCGCCGTGCGGAATGCCCATGACGAGGGCGGTGCCGGCGGCATCGAGGTAGACGACGAGTTCCCCCCCGAGATCCTCGACCAGGGTCACCCGGGCGACGCCGTCGAACCCGCGGCCGCAGCCCGGGCTCAGGGCTTCGGGCCGAAACCCGACCGTGAGAGGCCCGGGCGGGCCCGCCATCTGAAAGCGCAGCGGGCCGGCCACGACGGTACCGTCCGTCCGTCGACCGGGGACGACGTTGGCTTGGGGGAACCCCACGAGTTCGAGGGCCCGGACGTGCGCGGGCTCGTGATACAGGGCCGCGGCCTCACCCTGCTGCACCACTCGGCCGGCATCCATCACCACCATATCCTGCGCCAATGTGAGCGCCTCCAGCGAGTCGGCGGTGGCGTAGAGGAAAGTCGCGCCGAGCGTTTCGCGCAGAGCCTTGAGCTCGTCCATCAGCCGCTCGCGGAGTTTGTAGTCGAGCCCGACGAGCGGATCGTCGAGGATGAACAGATCGGCGTCCTTGAGCAGGCCGCGCGCCAGCGCGGTGCGCTGCTTCTCGCCGCCCGAGAGCTGGTCGGGCGTCTTCTTGAGAAGGTGAGTGATGGAGAGCAGCGTGGCAGCCTCGTCGACCCGTTGGGCGATCTCGGCGCGGGGCCGGCCGGCGATCGATAGGGCGTAGCCGATGTTGTCGAAGACGCTGAAATGAGGGTAGAGGGCGAAGCTCTGCGGCACATAGCCGATCGGTCGGTCGGCGGGCGGAGAGGCCGTGATGTCGCGTCCCGCCAGCAGGATCGTTCCGGCATCGGGCTTCTCGAGGCCGACCAACAACCGCCCGAGGACGGATTTCCCCGATCTCGGCGGCCCGCACAGTACCGTGAAGCTCTTCGAGCGGACCTCGAGGTCGAGCCGGTCGAGCGCCGACCTGCCGTTGTAGGATTTCGACACGGCCTTGAAGGAGACGGCCGACATCAGCGTCCCAGACGCGAGAGGAAGGGCACCAGGAGGACGCCGGCCCCGAAGATCGCCGCCACCAGCAGGAGGATCAGCGCGATCCTCACGAGGCTTCCCAGGATAGAGCCTTGCTTGGGTATGTTGCCGACCGCGATCTGGAGCAGCGTGCATACCACCAGGACGGACAGGCCGGTTTTGAACAGGTCGAGGTCGCTCCGCTGCGTGATGAGGGCGATGCCGACCATCATGCCGCCGATCAACACCTGTTCGGCACGCTTGGGGAAACTCGTGCGCGCCACGGTCAAACTTCGCCCCTCACGGTGCCGAACGTCATACCGATCAGCAAGTAGCGCTGGAAGACGTAGATGAAGACTATCGGCGGTATCACGTAGACCGTCGTCATTGTGGCGATGAAGGTCCAGTTAATGCCACCGTCCGCATAGATTCCGACCGACAGCGCATAAGGAATGTTCTGGGTCGACACCCCTCCGATGATGAAATTGAACAAGAACTCGTTCCAAACAAAGATCAGGTTGAAGATAAAGGCGGCAATGAGGCCCGGTTTCACTTGCGGCATGATCACCTTGAAGATGACATGGAACCATGAGCCGCCGTTGACGATGCCGGTCTCGTCGAAACGGACCGACACGCCGTCGAGGAAGCCCTTCAGGATCCACACCGAGAAGGGGATCGAGAACATGGCGTAGAACAGGATGAGCCAGACATGGTTGTCCTTCCAGCCGAAGCCCGCGTACATGAGGTATACAGGCAGGATCACGGCTGGGCCCGGCAGCATGCGGATCGACAGCAGCAGAAACATCAGTAAGTCGGTGCCCCTGGGCCGAAACCGCGAGAAGCAGAAGGCCGCCAGGAACGACACGACGACAGCGATGCAGACGGCCGCTACCGATAAGATCACCGAATTGCCGATCTGCAGCAGCAGCGACTGGCGGTGAAAGAGGTCCGCGTAGTTCTGCAGCGTCGGCGTGAAAATGAGCTTGGGAGGCACCGCCAGCACATCGGCCCTGCTCTTGAACGAAGCCAGCACGATCCAGAGCACGGGCGCCACGAACAGCAGCGACACCAGCCAGAGCACGCCGTAGTAGACCCCGCGTTTGAGGCGATCGGCGTTCACGCGTCCCTCCCTCGCCGCAGGTTGAGGATGAAGATGAACACGGAGGTCAGCGCGATCGAGATCAGGAGCAGCAGCACCGAGTAGGCGGACGACCAGCCCATGTTGAAGCTTTCGAACGCCTGCTTGTTGACCTCCATCGCGACGAGCCGGGTTTCCTGCCCGGGGCCACCCTTGGTCATGGAATTGATCAGGTCGAGCGTCTTGAAGCTGTCGATCGTGCGGAGCAGGACACCGAGCATCAGGATAAACTTGCCGTGGTGCCAAATCACCAGCGTGATGCGCTGGACCCAGGGCAGGCGGTCGATGGCGGCGGCCTCGAGCTCAGCCTTCGGCACAGAGCCGAGCGCGGCCAGCGCCATCAGCGTCATGAACGGTGTCCACATCCAGCAATCCACCGCCAGCACCGCCCAGAAGGCCTTGCCCGGTTCGCTCAGGAAATTGATCGGCCGCGTGTCGAACAGTCCATGCAGGATGACGTTGAGGACGCCGAAGTCGGGATCGTACATGAAGCGCCAGAAGGTGCCGGTCGCAACCGGCGTCAGCACCATGGGAGTGAAGAGCATGGTGAGCGCCACACGGCGGCCGGGCATCTCCTTCGACCCCCAGAAGAGGAAGCCGAGAGCCAGCCCCAGCGCCGTCTGTATCCCCACGCCGTAGAGCACGAACTGGAAGGTGCGGCTGAGGTCGGCCCAAATGTTGTTGCGGTTGTTTAAAAGCTGAACGAAGTTGCGGAAACCTACAAACTGCGGCGGCGACCCGCTGGTCAGCGAGTAGTTGTAGAACGATAGCCCGAGCAGCCACAGTGTCGGGATTGTGTTGAACAGGACGAAGAAGACCAGCACGGGCGCGAGCAGGGTCGCAACCAGCGTGCCGCGGTCGTCGAGCGCGCGCGCGAAGATCGAGCGCCGCGATGCCTGGTACGACCGGTTCACCATGTTGGTCATCGACGGATCCGCTGCGCGCCGCCCGATCGACCTCGGGCCGGGAAGTGTGGTCGGGAGCGGATGCTCCGCCCGCGGCGCCTTCGTTCGGTGTCGCCGGCCCGGCTGCGCCGGGCCGGCGACACCGCGCGTCAGAGCGAAACGTTGCCGCAAACGCCCGACGGTTCTTTATTGGCCGAGCCGGCGTCGTATAAGATCTGCTGCTGGCCGCAGGCGATGTAGTCAAGCACGGCCCTGGCGTCTTTGGACTGGCCGGTCATGTAGGAAGTGAAGCCTTCCTGCTGGAGCGCCAGCATCTCGGAATACTTCGGGTCGTGCCAGAAGTCCTGGCTGGTGCCGGGCTCCAGCATGTAGCGGTAGGCTCGGTTCCACGGGTTGATGCCCGCAAAGTCGTCCGCGCCCATGGTGGCCTTGTCGCAGGGGTTGCCGCCGCGCTTGGCGTATTCTTTGGAGGTCTCGGGCAGGTACCACCAGTTCATAAAGTCAATCGCGACGCGCATCTTGCTCTCATCGTTGAAGGCGTTGATCACCCAGGGCTGGCCGCCCATGCAGTAGATGCGCTTCTCCGACCCCTTGGCGCCGAATTTCGGCGGCGGCACCACCATGACCTTGTCCTTGTTCTCGGGCGTGATCATGGCCAGGCCCACCGCGGCCCATTGCAGGCAGGTCGCGACCTTGCCCTGCGTCCAAACGTCGATCTCCTCGGCGATCCCGTAGTTGGTGGCGCCCGGCGGCATGTACTTGAGCCAGGACTTGTAACGCTCCATCACCTTGGCATTGCCGTCGGTGTTCAGAACGCCCTCGACCTGGCCGGTCTTGCCGTCCCAGATCTGATTGCCCGAACTCCACATCATCGAGAACAGCGGGCAGGTACAGAAGTCGTACACGCGGCTGTATTGCCAGGCCGCGCCCCACAGCCCCTTGTCGGGCCGGGTGAAGAATTCCATCACCTTCTCGTAGTCGTCGGCGTTGAGGTTTTCGTAGTCCTCGAAGGTCGAGGGGAGCTTCATGTTGTACTTGGCCTGGAAAGCCTGCTGCTCCTTGGGGTCCTCGACGAGGTCCTTGCGCACGTAGAGCGCCTTGGTGTCGCCTTCCTGCGGCAGGCCCCAGATGTCCTGGCTGCCATCGGGATAACGCATGTAGGTGTCGACCACGGTCTGCGAATACCAGTCGAGCTGGAGGCCCTTGTTCTTGGCGATCACGTCGTTGAGCTTGAGGATCCAGCCCGGCTTGGCCAGCGCGCCTAGCCACTGCGAGTCCGAGATGATGATGTTGTATTCCTGGCTCTTGGTGGCGAGCGAGGTCGCGGCCTTCTGAAACAGGTCGGAAAAGGGGGCCTCCGCGAAGCCGAACGACACGGTGTAGCCGTAGCGCTGCTTCACGTAGTCCGAGAACATCGGCGACATCTTCACACCGAGCGAGGAGGGGACCCAGCCTGCGATGCCGAGGATGTTCATTTCAATGTTCTTGCCGACAAGAGGATGGGGTTCCATCGCCTGCAGCCGGTTGATGAACGGTGCGCCGATCGCTCCCGACAGGCCGACCGTGGCCGCGCCCTTCAGCAGCGTGCGGCGTGGCATGTAAAGCGCGGAACCGGGATAAGCGTCTTCGAAACGAGCCATGTCCTGTCCTCCCTTTGGCGATCCTGGAGGACCGCTCATCATCCGTTGTGTCACGGATCCGTGCTGCTGACGGGTCAGGCCATTCGCCCTCGCCCATTGCAATCATCACGATTTCGGACATAATTCAGAGCAAACCTGACAGATGTCAATGCGAAAACGCACTACGCGATCATCACCGATGGGCGACGAACTCGGGCCGGCGGCGATCCCGCTGCGGTTTCGCGATGACCCGCTCGTGTGGTCGAGCTGGCTTTACTTCCAAGATGGGCTGACCCAGCACGAGATCGCGGGCGTGATGGGCGTGTCGCGCGCTACCGTGAACAGCTATCTCGCGGAGGCGCGGGCTCGCGGCATCGTGCGCGTCGATATCGATCCCGTCAGATTGAGGGCGGTCGTGGTCGCTCAGGCGCTCAAGCGGCGGTTTGGCCTCGCCGACTGTGTGGTGATACCGACGGGCAACGCCGACCGGGCACTGCTGCCGCGCCTGGGCGAGGCCGGTGCGGCGGTGCTGCGGAGCCTGCTCAAGCCGGGCCATTCTCTCGGCGCAGTCTGGAGCCGGACGGTTCTCGCCGTCGCGGACGCCGCGGGGCCGCCGGCATTGAAGGACCTGTCGGTCGTGCAGATCTCGGGCAGCATGACGACCGGCTTCGACGTGTCGCCGGAACTCTGCGCCTCGCGTCTCGCAGCGGCACTTGGCGCGCGGTTTGTCAATTTTGCCGCCCCGGCCATCGTCTCCAGCGCGGCGATACGGACCATGCTGCTCGATGAGCCGATCATCCGCGAGCGCCTCAACCTCATGCGCGGGGTCGACCTCCTGCTGTTCGGCATCTGCACCATGCGGCGCGACAGCCTGATCTTCACGAGTGGCCTCGTCGACGCCGCTTCGGCGCGCCATTACCTGGCGCGGCGTGCCACGGCGGTCGTGGCCGAGCGCTTCATGGACGAGACGGGTCACGCCCTGCACGGGCCGCTCGACGCCCGCATGATCGGCTTCGCGCTCGAGGATATGTCGGCCATCAAGACGCGGATAGCGGTGGCGGGCGGTCTGGACAAGGTTTCGGCCATCCTGGCCTGCCTGCGCGGCGGGCACGCGACCGTGCTGGTCACAGACGAGGCCGCAGCCCGCGGCGTGTTGGCGGCCGACGGGTGGGATGAGGTCGACGGGCGCATCAGCCCAGAGCACGATAAAAGCAACGACGGAGGATCCAGGATGACGACCAAGAAGTTGATCAACGACCCCAACAAGATCGTCGAAGAAATGCTGGAAGGCATCGTGGCGGCTCATCCCCGCCACGTCCGCCAGCTACCCCACAGCCCCCGCTCGTTGGTCGCCATAGACGGGCCGCGCCAGGGCAAGGTGGGCCTCGTCGTCGGCGGAGGCTCGGGTCACGAGCCCAGCTTCTTGGGCTTCGTCGGGCGCGGGCTCGCGGATGCCGCAGCCGTCGGAAACGTCTTCGCCTCGCCCCCGCCCGACCCCGTCGTGGCCTGCGCCAAGGCGGTCGACGGCGGCAGCGGGGTCCTGTTCGTCTATGGGAATTATGCCGGGGACGTGATGAACTTCGACATGGCGGCCGAGATGGCCGCCATGGACGGTATCGAGATCCGAACGGTCGTGTCGACCGACGATATCGCCTCGGCGCCTCTGGCCCAGCGCGACAAACGGCGCGGGGTCGCGGGCAACTTCTTCATCTTCAAGGTCGCGGGAGCAGCCTGCGATCTGATGAGGCCGATCGACGAGTGCGAGCGCCTCACCCACAAGGCGAACGACCATACCTTCACCATCGGCGTCGCGCTCGCGCCGTGCTCGCTGCCGCACACCCTGAAGCACAACTTCGAACTCGGCGACGACGAGATGGAGATCGGCATCGGCATCCATGGCGAGCCCGGCGTGTCGCGCGAACCGCTCAAATCGGCCGATGCGGTGGTCGACGACATCATGGACCGCCTCTTCGTCGAGATGCCGGCGAAACGCGGCGACAGGGTGGCGGTGCTGGTCAATTCGATGGGATCCACGCCGCTGATGGAACTCTACGTATTGAACCGGCGCGTCCACCAGCGGCTCGCCGCCAAGGGTATCGGGGTTCACGCCACCTGGGTCGGCAGTTACTGCACGTCGCTCGAGATGGCGGGGGCGTCGATCACTCTGATGCTTCTCGATGACGAGTTGATTTCCTTGCTCGATCGGCCGTGCGACTGCGCCATGTTCCGTGCCGGTTGATCGATCGCACTTCCTTTCATCCATCCTCTAGGGAGGCCGGCATGGCCGACATCACCACCAGCAATCTGATCGACCTGTTCACCGTTCTGGACACCGCCATCGAGGCCGACAAGGACCGGCTCTGCCAACTCGACGGCGTGATCGGAGATGCCGACCACGGGATCTCGATGGCGGTGGGCTTCTCGGCTATCACCGCAGCGCTGCGCAAGCTCGACCCGGCCGTCGACGATCCCGCCACGGTGTTCAACACGGCGGCGAAGTCGTTCCTGAGTGCCGTTGGGGCGTCGTCCGGCCCGCTCTATGCCACCGCCTTCATGCGGGCGGCGAGTGCAGTCAAAGGATGCGTCTGCCTCGATCAGGCCGCGATGGTGGCGGCCGTTGCCGCTATGGCCAGGGGCATCCAGGAGCGGGGAAAGGGTGAGAGGGGCGACAAGACCATGCTGGATGCGTGGATCCCGGCCGCCGCAGCGCTCGAAGCCTCCTCGGCCGAGGGGCAGGATCTGAAGGCCTGCTTCGCCGCTGCCGTGGACGCCGCTACGGCCGGAGCCGAGGCGACCAAAACCATGGTGGCCAACAAGGGACGCGCATCGCGGCTCGGGGAGCGCGCGTTGGGCCACATGGACCCCGGCGCCGCCTCGGCGGTGACGATACTGTCGACCATGGCGGACTGGAGCTCGTAATCGATGGTCGGCCAGCGTCGACAGAGTAAGGGCACGCCTTCGCCGGCATAGCGTTCCGCTTGGCGGGCCGGCCGCCGACGTGCGCCGCTTCCACTTGGCGATTGTCTTCTTGTTGATATGGTAGCGCCTCGCCAAAGCCTTCAGGCTCGCTTCACAGTATTGTATCGCTCGACGGATCGCCTCAGTTGTCGTGGCGTAGTCGTGGAGAACTTGGCCCATAGTGCATTCCTCCAGCACGGCGTGAACAATGCACCGTCGAAGTCCGGGATCAAACATCTAGAGCAGATCGCGATCAGATGGAGTCACCTGATCACGTGAAGATGCTCATGACAACAGAAAGGTAGAGCAGAGGCCGCGAGCCAAGGCGAGCGGCAACAGCTCTAGAAGGCAGGTGCGAATGCCTATAGCGCGCCTGCCATCGCGACGTTCGCCTCGGGACTGGAAGGCGACGTGACCACGGTCAGAGCCGCCCTGACCGAATCCTAGGCTAGCCGTAGGCCCATAAGGTCGGCCACAGGCCCCTCATCCCGCAAGGCGGCCCTCGTCGGATGCGTACGATGCTCTCGGCGAGCGAGATGTGCCTCGTGTCGCCCTCGACGAGCCTGCAAAGCTATGCCTTAGCCTGCGTCCTCGCCGCAGTCACCGCATTTTTGGTGCTGATCGAGTCCGCACTGGCCACGCGTCAACAAGTCAAGTTGGTTGCGTGCCCCCGCAACCAACCATCACAACAGCAGAAACCCCGACGCCAATCGCGGCGGCGGTATCCTCCATGAGCCTCGGGGCGCCTTCGCAATTTCCGAAGATTTGCACCCGCTCGAAGCGAGGCGCGAGCAGATCTGATTGACAGCCCGGGCGCGCCCCCGCGGGTGCCGTCCGCCGCTTCAGCGCCCGGAGTCGTCCGGTAGACGTATCGCGTTCAGCGTCGCGGCGGTCGCCGGCGCGCCCTGAAGGCCACCTCAGGACGACGTTCACGGCTTCGGCTTGACGAACCTCAGCAGCATCCGGTCGCTCTCGCCGATGGCGGCGTAACGCGCGCGATCCCGGTCCTTGAGCCGAAACGTCGGCGGCAGCGTCCAGACGCCGTCGGGATAGTCCTTCGTGTCGTTCGGGTTGGCATTCAGCTCCGACGTCGCGGCCAGGTTGAAGCCGGCCTTCTCGGCCAGGGCGACCACCACGTCCTGCCGCACGTATCCAGTCCGGGCCTTCGGGTCCTGTAGCTGGTCGGGACGGCCGCGGTGCTCCTCGACGCCCAGCGTCCCGCCCGGCTTCAATGCCCAGAAGAAGCTCGCGAAAACGGCGTCGGCGGTGCCGTTCGCCATCCAGTTGTGGACGTTGCGAAACGTCAGCACGGCGTCGACCGTGCCGGACGGGACGATGTCGTCCGGCGGGGCGAAGCCCACGACCTCGACCCGTCCGTAGTCCGCCGGATCGGCCGCGACCTTGGCGGCGAAGGCGGCGTTGCCGTCCATCGCCTCGGTCGACATGTCGGACTTCGGTGGGTTGGCGGCGACGTAGCGGCCGCGGTCGCGCAGATAGGGGGCGAGGATCTCCGTCCAGTAGCCGGCGCTGCCGGGCAGGATCTCGACCACCACGTCGTCGGGCCTGAGCGCGAAAAAGCGGAGGCTGTCGAGGGGGTGTCGATAGGGATCGCGCGCCACGTTGGCGGGGCTGCGCTGCGGTCCCGTCGCCAGGGCCTCGATCGCCGTCGCAGCGTCCTGCGCGGCGGCGCGGCCCGTGCCGTGGACCGCGAGGCCGGCGCACAGGCCGATCGCCATCAGGAGGGCTCTTCGGACGTGGCTCGTTTCAGACATGTCGATCTCCTGTGACGCGTCCGGAGAGACGATCGCCGCTGGGGCTCGGTCCCTGCGCCACGTCGCGTTCGAACCGCCGACTGAGGATGTCGAGCCGGTCCGGCGACGCACCCGGGCGCCCATCCTGGGCCGCGGCGGCGTCAGGCAAAGAACCGGTTCGCCGGCCGTGGCAGGCCGAGGTTGTCGCGCAGCGTGGGGCCTTCATAGTCGGTGCGGAACAGGCCGCGGCGCTGCAACTCGGGGACGACCCGGTCCACGACGTCATCGAGCCCGTCCGGCAGGTCGGAGAACATCAGGTTGAAGCCGTCGCAGGCCTCCGCGTCGAGCCATTCCTCCAGACCGTCGGAGATCGTGGCCGGCGTTCCCACGAAGGCAAGGCCCGCGTAGCTTCCGGCACGCCCGGCGAGCTGGCGGATGGTCAGGTTCTCGTCCCGCGCCATGGCCACCATGCGGGCGCGACCGCTCTTGCTGGCTTCGGTCTCGGGGATGTCCGGCAGGGGGCCATCCGGATCGAAGCCCGACACGTCGGTGCCCAGCATGCCGCTGAGCGAGCCGATGCCGCTGTCGTAATGTACGAGCGCATCGAGGCGGGCGCGCTTCGCCCTCGCCTCCTCGACGGTGTCGCCCACCAACACGAAAGCGGCGGGCAGGATCTTGAGGTGGTCCGGACTGCGGCCGAGCTGCCGCATGCGCGTCTTGACGTCGGCGTAGAACGATGTGGCGGCGGCGAGCGATGCCTCTGCGGAGAACACGACCTCCGCGGTCTCGGCCGCGAGCTGCCGGCCGGGCTCGGAGGAGCCCGCCTGCACCACCACGGGCCAGCCCTGCACGGGCCGGGCGATGTTCAGCGGTCCGCGCACCTTGAGGTTCGGCCCCCCGTGGTCGAGCACGTGCATGCGGGCGGGGTCGACGTAGACGCCGCTCTCGGCGTCGCGCACGAAAGCGTCGTCGGCGAAGCTGTCCCACAGGCCCGTGACCACGTCGTAGAACTCGCGCGCCCGCCTGTAGCGGGCGGCGTGGTCCATCTGCTCGTCGTAGCCGAAGTTCAGCGCCGCGTCCGGATTGGCGGTAGTGACGATGTTCCAGCCGGCCCGCCCGCCGCTGATGTGGTCGAGCGAGGCGAAGCGGCGGGCCACGTGGTAGGGGGCGTCGAAGGTCGTCGAGGCGGTCGCCACGAGGCCGATGCGCTCCGTCACGGCGGCGAGCGCCGACAACAGCGTGAAGGGCTCGAAGGAAGTCACCGTGTGGCTGCGCTTGAGCGCATTCACCGGCAGGTTCAAGACGGCGAGATGGTCTGCCATGAAGAAGGCGTCGAACTTCGCGGCTTCGAGTCGCTGGGCGAAGCGCTTCAGGTGGGCGAAGTTGAAGTTCGCGTCCGGGTAGGCGCCAGGATAGCGCCACGCCCCCGTGTGGATGCTGACCGGGCGCATGAAGGCGCCCAGGTGCAGGCGGCGGCTGCGGCTCATCGAACCTCCGGCTCCGCCACCGGCCGCGGCGCCGCGACGGTGCGCCGGCGGGGTCTCAGCATCTTGAAGCCGCCGGGGTACAGCATGACGTCCTCCGATACGCGGACCTGCTCGAACGCGCGCAGGTCGTGCTCTCGACGCAGGCGCCGGCCGACGCTTCGGCGAGTCTCGGCCGCGATCGCATGCCGGGAGCGCTCCCCGATCAAGAGATCGATAGCACGCCGGCGGACGCCGGGACAGTTGTCGACCAGTCCGATAGGTGATGAGCATATCGTCCGTCGGACATGCATTGACCCCCTGGATTTGTCGCAGGACTTAACGCTCCGGCTCGACGCCGCGATGGCGGCGGCGACAGGGGTCCTCAACGGGCCTACGGTAAGGCGGCTCAGACCAGGCCGTGCGGCGTGCGGCACCAGACGTCGGTGGCCCAAATCGACGCTCAGCATCACGTTTGGGTCGGACGGACTGACGTGGATCGGACAGTCGTGCTTGTAAGCGCAATGCTGAATGCGACCGTCACGACGAGAGCGCCCGCCTGACGTCATCGAGCAGTCCGCGCCGCTCGCGGCGGGCCACCAGGGCTTGCGCCATGTCGACGGCGACGAACCGGACCTTGCTGTGAGGCTGGAGCTGGCCGATGAAGTCCATGTCGGCCGATATCACGGTGCCGATCATGAAATATCCGCCTCCCGACACGGCGTCGCGGTGGAGCACGATGGGCTCGGTGCCCCCCGGCACCTGGATGGAACCGTACGGATAGCAGCTGTCCACGATGTTGCTCGGGTCCGAGCCGGCCCCGAACGGCGGCTGGCGCGGCACGAAGGACAGGGGCCGCCCGCCACGGAAGCGGTAGCCGATGCGGTCGGCCTCGGGCGCCACGGCCCAGGTGTCCTCGAAGAAGCCAGCCATGCTGTCCGGCGCGACGCGGTGGTCATAGAGGCCCGGCAACATGCGCAACGCGTCCGGCGCCGCCGCCCCGCGGCGGAGGGCCTCGGGGACAGACCGATCGAGCGGCACGGGGCTGGCCTCCGCGGCGAGCGGCAGCCGATCGCCGGGCTTCAAGGCCCGTCCCTCGTGCCCGCCGAGGCCGCCGAGCGCGTACGTCGAGCGACTGCCGAGTACCAGGGGCACGTCGATGCCGCCGCCGACCGCCACGTAGGCGCGCGCCCCGCGCCGGAGATAGTCGAAGGACAGGACCTGCCCGGCCGAGACCGCGAAGGCCTCCCAGGCCGGGCGCGGCGCACCGTCGAGCTTCGGCGGCATGTCGGCTCCCGTCACGGAGACCACGGCGTCCCGCGTGAAGCGCAGCTCCGGGCCCATGAAGACGCATTCCAGCGCCGCTGCCCCCTCGTCGTTGCCGGTCAGCATGTTGGCGACCCGGAGCGCGAAGCGGTCCATGGCGCCCGACAGCGGGATGCCGACGTCGTAGTGGCCGGGCCGCCCGAGGTCCTGAACCGTCGTGGCAAGGCCCGGCTTGATCACCTCAATGGCCATGGAGCGCACCCTCGAGTTCGAGGTTGTAGGCGGCGGGACCCCGGTCGAAAGCCTTGAGATCGAAGGTCACCGGCCGGATCACCGGGCTGAAGCGTCCGGCGTCGACGTCACGGACGGCTTGGTCGTAGACGTCGCGCGTCACGGACCTGAACTTCACGATGTCGCCGGGGCGGAAGAAGGTCATGAACTCCCGCAGGTAGCCGATCTCCTGACGGGGGTCGTAGATCGGCATGGGCGTGATGCCGAACATCTGATAGCCGCCGGCGCCGCGCACCGAATAGATACAGCCGAAGCAGCCGCCGTGCCCAACGGTCAGCTTGGGCGTATCGGTCCGCGGCCGGAGGTATTTGGGCGCCTCGATCTGCCGGGCGCGCTCCACCATCTGGTACATGAACGGCAGGCCCGCCACGAAGCCCACCATGGACACGAACCAGGGCGAGCCTTCGTGAGCCGCGATGAAGGCGGCCGGGTCCGGGTAGCCATTGATGCGGGCCGCGTAGTCGAGGTCGGTGCCCGACGGATCTTGGTGGCGCTCGCGGAAGCGCATCAGCGTCTCGTGCGTCCAGGGATCGCCGTAGAGCACCGGGATCTCGACGATCCGTGTCTGCAAGATAGGCTCGACGCGGGCCGCGGCGGTCTCGAGCCTCTTGATCTCCGCCAGGAGGTCGTCGGGGTGGATCACATCGGGGTCGAACTTGACCTGCATCGACGCGTTGGCGGGGCAGATTTCCGTCACACCGGCGATGCGGCTCTCCTTCACGGCCCGGCACAGCGATAGGCTGGTGAAGAAGGCGTCGAGCGACATCTCCTCGCTCACTTCGACGAAGATATGCTCGTCCCCGCCGAACGAATAGCGTGCCGTCATGGGGCGGACTCCTCCTGCAGGCCGGGGCGGCCGAGGGGACGGCGCTCGAGCCAGTCCTCCAGCCATCGGGTGTGGACGCGCCCGGCTTCGACCTTGGGGTCCCGGGCCAGGGCCGCGTGAAGCGGAGCCGTGGTCGTCAGGCCGTCGACGCGCAGTTCGGCGAGCGCGGCCCGCAACCGGGCGATCGCCCCGTCGCGCGTGCCGTCCCAGGCGATCAGCTTGCCGAGCAGGGAATCGTAGAAGGGCGGCACCGCGTAACCCGGGTAGAGCATCGTGTCGAACCGCACGCCGAACCCGCCCGGCACGTCGAGCCGCGTCACCGTGCCGGGACAGGGCAGGAATCCCCTGGCGGGATCCTCGGCGTTGATGCGCACCTCGATGGCATGGCCGCGGGCGGCGATGTCGCCCTGGCGGAGCCGGAGCGGCTCGCCGCCCGCGATGCGGATCATCTCCTCGACGATATCGACGCCGGTGATCATCTCGGTCACGGGGTGCTCGACCTGGATTCGGGTGTTCATCTCGATGAAGAAGAACGCGCCGCTCTCGTCGTCGTAGAGATACTCCAGCGTGCCGGCGCCGCGATAGCGACAGGCCTCGGCGAGCCGCACGGCCGAGGCGCAGAGCGCCTCGCGAGCCGCGACCGGCAGGCTCGCGGCCGGCGCCTCCTCCCACACTTTCTGCCGGCGCCGCTGCAGTGAGCATTCGCGTTCATGGAGGTGGACGGCCGAGCGCCCGTCGCCCAGCACCTGCACCTCGACATGGCGGGCGCGGGCCACGAAGCGCTCGAGATAGAGGCTGCCGTCGCCGAAGGCCGCCTTGGCCTCGGCACCGGCCTGGGGCAGGAGAGCGGTGAGCTCTGCGACGTCCCTCGCGACCCGGATGCCGCGCCCGCCGCCACCCGCCGCCGCCTTGATCATCACGGGAAATCCGATGGCGGCCGCGACAGCCGGCGCGTTCCCGATGTCGACCAGTCCGTCGCTGCCCGGCACGACCGGCACGCCGGCGGCGCGGGCCGTCGCCCTGGCGGCCGCCTTGTCGCCCATGGTGCGGATCGTGTCCGGGGTCGGCCCGACGAAGACCAGCCCGGCCGCTTCGACAGCAGCGGCGAAGACGCCGTTCTCGGACAGAAACCCGTATCCGGGATGCACGGCATCGGCACCGCTGGCCCGCGCGGCCGCCAGGATGGCCTCGACGTTGAGGTAGGACTTGGCGGCCGCAGGCGGCCCGATCTCCACAGCCTCGTCGGCGAGCCGCACGGCCAGCATGTCGGCGTCGGCCCGGCTGTAGACCTGTACGGTGCGGCAGCCGAGCTTACGGGCCGCCCGGACGATCCTGACCGCGATCTCGCCCCGGTTGGCGACGAGGAGCTTGCGGACCGGCACCGCGCTCAGGTCTCGACGTCGTAGAGGGGTTGGCCGGCCATCACGGGCTCCTCGTCATCGACGTGGAAGGCCGACAGGGTGCCGGCCAGTTCGGCCGTGATCGGCACGAAGGTCTTCATGACCTCGACGAGCCCGACCGTGTCGCCGGGCGCCACGGCGTCGCCGACCGCCTTGAACGGCGGCTGATCCGGCGAGGGGCGGCGATAGAAGGTGCCGGGGAGCGGGCAGGGGACGGTGGTAGACATCGGCCTCGCGGGGTTTAGCGATCCGCCTCAGCGTTCCCGATGACGGCCGGATTGTAAAATCAGTTTCGCGCGAGGGCGGCATCGATTTTGCTGATAGCAGGATCGCCGTCGCGCTGCCGCGGTCCCCGGGATCCCGAGATGAGCTTCTCGTTGAAGCAGATCCGCCATTTTCTGGCCGCCGCCGAGGCGGGCCAGATCAGCCGCGCCGCCGTCGAGTTCAATTTGTCGCAATCGGCCATGACGGCCTCCCTCCAGCAGCTCGAAGCGCTCCTCGGGATGCCGCTGTTCGAGCGCCACCCGAACGGCGTGGCGCTGACCTCGGCGGGGACGCGGTTCCTGCCGCATGCCCGCACCATCGTCAGCGCCTGCAATGACGCCCTCCGGATGCCGGGCGGCGCGCCCCATATCGTGAAGGGCCGTGTGGCGGTCGCCGTGACCTACACGGTCGCCGGCTACTACATGACGAATGCCCTGTCGCGCTTCCGCCGCCTGTTCCCCGACGTGGAGATCGTCCTCCGCGAGGCTGAGCGGAGCCGGATCGAGGTCGATATCGCCCGCGGCAGCGGTGAGGTGGGCCTGCTGCTCACGTCCAACCTCGGCGACGCCGGGGGGGCGCTGACGTGCCGGACGCTCATCCGGTCCGTTCGCCGCCTGTGGACGCCGTCAGACCATCCGTTGCTCGGGCGCGGACGGGTGGGCCTCGCCGACATCGCGACGTTCCCTTACGTGGCCCTGACGGTCGACGAAGCTTTCGAGACGACCAGCCGGTACTGGGGTGCCACGCCCCATCGCCCCGAGATCGTGTTCAGGACCGCTTCGGTCGAGGCCGTCAGGACCATGGTGGCGGCCGGACTCGGAATCACGATCCTGTCCGACATGGTCTACCGCCCCTGGTCGCTCGAAGGGCAGCGGATCGAAACCTGCGACCTAGCCGATCCCGTGCCCACCATGGATGTCGGCTTGGCGTGGAAGCGGGATGCGGACCTCGCTCCCGGCCCCCTCGTGGACCACCTGCTCGGCGTGTTCTCGACGGTGCCAGCCGGCACGGGCTGACGTGTTCCATCGATTTCGCCGATACCTCTGTCGCGATGTTTCGATTTGACCTCGGTGACCCGGACGCGGGAGCTTCCGCGCCTCAAGGGAGGACATGGCGGGTGTCGATCACCATCAACTGCGACATGGGCGAAGCCTACGGTCTCTTCAGCTTCGGGGACGATGCAGGGCTGCTACCCTACGCGCATCTCGCCAACGTGGCGTGCGGGTTCCACGCCGGCGACCCGAACGTGATGCGGCGGACGGTGAATCTCGCCAAGCGGCATGGGGTTCAGGTCGGCGCTCATCCGGGCTTTCCCGACCTCCAGGGCTTCGGGCGCCGCGCCCTGGCGATGGACCGCGAGGAGGTCGAGAATTGCGTCATCTACCAGGTCGGCGCCCTCAAGGCCTTCCTCGACGCCGATGGACTGCCCCTCAACCATATCAAGCCGCACGGCGCCCTGTTCGGCGCCGCGCTGCGCGACCGCAGCGTCGCCGAGGGCATCGCCGACGCGGCCGCGCGGTTCGGCGTGCCCGTCCTCTGCCTCGCCGGGACTCTGCAGGAGGAGGTCTACCGGGCACGAGGTCTCGCCACCGTGACAGAATACTACCTCGATCTCGACTACACCGACGAGGGCGCCCTCATCATCACGCGGGAACACCCCATGAGGAACCCGGAGGAGGCCGCGCGCCGGGCCGTGCGGGTTGCACGCGACGGCATCGCCACATCGATCGGCGGCCGCGACCTGGCGGTGAGAGCCGAATCCTTCTGCCTCCATTCCGACACGCCGAATGCGGCCGAGATCGCCCGCTCCGTCCATGCCGCCCTGAAGCCGTGGCTGGCTGTCGGAACCTCATGATGCCTATAAGACAGGCAGTCACTCTGGACCGCGCCGATCCACTGAGTCTGTCGCTCTAGACGGCGATCCATGTCCGACCGAACCCGGACTATGCCGTTATTTGTGCGTAAAAATCGAACAAACTATAGGCGCTAATTTACTCGTCCCCTGATCTTGACGGTGGGCGGCATCCCGGTAATCTGTCCACAGTCTGCAGCTGAGCGCGATCGGCGGAATCGGGCGAATGTCGGGATTGAGGATAGCTTCATCGAACGGCGGCGGCGGCGGTGGATTGCGGCTGTTCGCCGACACCGTCACCCTGTCCGACCAGGTCAGAAACTACCTCCTCGAAGAGATGACGACGGGGCGGCTCCACCCCGGGGACCGCATCAACGAGGCCGAACTGGCCCGCCGCCTGGGGATCAGCCGCAACCCGATCCGCGAAGCCATCTCGGGCCTCGCCGAGCGCGGTTATCTGTTGAGCTTGCCGCGCCGCGGACACTGCGTGCGCGTGCTCACGGTGGGGGACGTGAACGACGTCTTCTCGTTCCGGACCTGCGTCGAGGCTTTCGCCATTCGGCAAGCGATGCCGCGCATAACGCCGTCCGACGTCGTCGACATCGAAGCTCTGTTGGCGCGGATGATCGCGGCCGCGGAGGACGGCCGGGTGGGGGAGGTGCGGCACTGTGATCTCGCGTTTCATCGACGCCTTTGCGAGCTATCGGACAACCGTCAGACCCTGCGGGCACACGAGAACATCGAGACCGAGGTGCTGATGCTGATCGCCTGCGTGGACCTGGAGCACGAGAGTTTGATGCAATCGGCGCTGATCCACGTGCCTATCGTCGAGGCGCTGCGGTCCGGGAATGCCGACGCCACGGTGGCGGCCATGGAGCGTCACATCGCGGCGACATGCAGCGCCGTGCTGAAGGTCTACGCGGAACTCAAGCTCACAGATGACGTCGAACGTCGGCAGCGCGCGTTCCGCGATGATCAGGTCCGGGAGATGGCGAGATGAAGTTCGCCCAGAACAGGATGTACGTCGAAAGCTACATCAAGTGCCGGAATTGCGGGGTCCTCATCTTCGAGGGCTCGGAGGCCGAGAGGAGGGACGCCGTCGCGGTCGATGGTGCCCGGTACTGCTCGGCTTGGTGCGTCGACTGGGAGAAGGCGCGCGACGCGCGGCTCGCCGGAGCGGCCTCCGGGCGGTGAAGGAACGGGTGCAGGGCTGCTCGGCAGCTCGGTGGCGGCCGCCCGGCTCGCGCGCCGCGTGGCGATGGATCTTGCCGCGGGCCCGCCGGGCCACGGCCCGTGTGACGGCCCCGACACCGGC
The DNA here is from genome assembly GCA_965214345.1 of Lichenihabitans sp. Lineage (GTDB taxonomy): Bacteria > Pseudomonadota > Alphaproteobacteria > Rhizobiales > Beijerinckiaceae > Lichenihabitans. The sequence continues at coordinate 1,638,825 of CBDCBJ010000007.1, forward strand.
GGCCGGATTGGCTGGAGAGACGATGATGAGACTCAGGACATCGGTACTGGCGCTGGCCTGCGGCGCCCTGGCCCTCGGTGGCGCCGGGCGCGCCTCCGCGGCGGACGGCATCACCATCGGCATGGCGGTGGCGTTCTCGGGCTGGATGGAGGCCTACGACGGCGAGGCCGCCAAGATGGCCCAGCTGTGGATCGAACAGACCAACGCGAAAGGGGGCCTGCTCGGCCAACCCATCAAGGTCGTCATGGGCGACACCAAGACGGACCGCGTCGAGGGCGCCAAGGTCGGCCAGGACATGATCGGCCAGGGGTCGAAGCTGCTCCTCGTCTCGGCCGACTACGACTACGGCGCGCCGGCTGCCCTGCAGGCCCAGAAGGCGGGCGTCGTCTCGGTCTTCATGGGTGCGTCGGACCCCAAGGCCGGCGTGCTGGGCGTGGGGCCGCTGTCGTTCACGGCCAACAACGCCGGCCAGCTCGAAGGCGCCATCATGGCGGATTGGGGCTACAAGACCAAGAACCTGCGAAAAGGCTACATGCTGGTCGACGAGACCATCGAATACAACAAATCTGTCTGCGCCGGTTACAATTGGGAATTGAAGAACGACAAGGGAACCTTGGTCGGCCAGGATACGTTCAAGGGCCTCGATCCGACGATCAGCTCGCAGATCACGCGCCTGAGCGAGGCGATCCGCAACGACGGCGTCGACCACATCATGCTGTGTTCGACCAATCCGGGGGCGGCGAGTTCGGTGAGGCAGCTCAGGGCCGCCGGCATCAACCTGCCGATCTTCAGCGCCACCGCCATGGACGGCACCTACTGGCTGAACTCGACGCCCGGCCTCAAGGACTTCTATCTGCCGTCGCAGGCGCTCGCCGTCGATGACCCTCGGCCGGCCGTGAACGAGATTTCGGCCGCCTTCGCCAAGAAATACGGCAAGCCGCCGACGACCCAGTATGCCTATCCGATCTACGCCTTCCTGGACCTCTGGGCCAAGGCCGTCTCGGAAGCCAAGACGACCGACGCCGCTGCGGTCGTGGCGATCATGAACAAGGACCATGACGCAGCGACGGTTCTGGGGCCGCGTACCTTCACCCCGAAGCTTCACGTCCAGACGGACATCCCGATGTTCGTGATGTCCTACGCAGACGGGAAGGAAACACCCGGCGAGCAGTGGCGCATCCAGGACACCATCCCTGACGCCGTCCTGTACCGCCTCAAGGGCAACTGAGCTGAGCCTCGACGATCGACGCCGGCCTCGCGCGGCCGGTGTCGCCGCTCCCAAGCCAGAACTGAGGGTCAGTGCCTTGAGCCAGATCGCACCGGCACCCGACGCGCCGCGCACTGGCGCGGGCAGTTCGAACGCCTCCGAACTGACGGCCGACCACGTGTCGGTGCGGTTCCAGGGCCTCAGCGCGATCGCCGACGTCAGCCTCACGGTGCAGCGACACGAGGTCTTCGGCTTGATCGGGCCGAACGGCGCCGGCAAGACGACGCTGGTCAACTGCCTGACCGGCTTCCAGGCGCCCACACAAGGGCGAGTCCTGGTGGGCCGCGACTCGGCGGCGGGCTGGACGCCCGTGAAGTTCCGCGAGGGCGGCGTCGCCCGCACCTTCCAGGCCGGTCGCCTTTTCAAGGAGATGACCGTGATCGAGAACGTCGAGGTCGGGGCCGTGGGCCTGGGGCTCGGCCGGCGCGCCGCCGTCAGCCACGCCCGCGATCTCCTGGCCTGGGTCGGCCTGTCCGACCGAGCGGAGCTCGCGGCCGGCGCTCTCGCCTACACGGACCAGAGGCGTCTCTCGATCGCCCGCGCCATGGTCTTGTCGCCCGCTTTCGTCCTCCTCGACGAGCCCGCGGCCGGCATGTCGGACGCCGAATGCGAGGACCTGATGACACTTGTGTCGGCTATCCCGGCCAGCTTCACCTGCGGCGTGCTGCTGATCGAGCACAACATGCGGGTCGTCATGGGCATCTCGCACCGCATCCACGTTCTCGACGGCGGCCGCACGCTGGCCGAGGGCACCCCGGAGGCGATCCAGCGCGACGCGGCCGTGATGGCCGCCTACCTCGGCATGGAGGCCTGAGATGAGCGCCCTCCTCGACGTCGCCGAACTCCACGTCCGCTACGGTGACCTCCAGGCCCTGCGGGGCGTTTCGATCCGGGTCGACGAGGGCGAGGTCGTCTGCATCATCGGGCCGAACGGCGCTGGCAAGTCCACGGCGCTGGCCGCCATCGCGGGCGGCGTGGCTCCGTCGGCGGGCGACATCCGCATCGCGGGCCAGAGCGTGGTGGGGCGCCGGCCCGAGGCGATCGCGCGGCTTCGCGTGTCGCTCGTCCCCGAGGGACGGCACATCTTCGGGTCGCTGACGGTAGAGGAGAACCTCCGCCTCGGCGGCTACCTTCTGGGCGACCGCCGCGCCGCCCTCGCCGACATGGAGCGGCTGCTCGGGGTGTTCCCCCGTTTGAAGGACCGTTTCGCGTACCCGGCGGGCCGGCTGTCGGGCGGCGAGCAGCAGATGCTGGCGGTCGCCCGGGCCGTGATGACGCGGCCGCGCCTGCTTCTGGTCGACGAGCCTTCGCTCGGACTGGCCCCCCTCATCGTCGACCAGATCTACGACATCCTGCTCGACCTCCGGCGGCGCGAGAACCTGACGCTGTTGATCAACGAACAGAGTTCGACCCGCATCCTCAAACATGCTGACCGCATCTACGTGCTGCGCGGCGGACAGGTGCAGCTCGAAGGCCGCGCCGCCGATCTCCGCGAGGGTGACGCGATCAAACAGGCCTATTTCGGCTTCGGCGCGGGGCGGCCGCAGCCGGTGGAGACTGCGGCATGATCCAGTTCACGCAGAACAGCATCGACGCCCTGGCGCTCGGCAGCATCTACGCCCTCGTGGCGCTCGGCATCGGCCTCCTCTTCGGGATACTCCGGCTGATCAATTTCGCCCACGGCGACATGATCACCATCGGCTGCTACGCTCTCATCGTTCCATCGGCCGACGTCACGGCCCACCTTTTGATCGGCGCCTGGACGCCGCTCCTGGTCATCCCCGCCATCGCCGTCATCGTGATGGCGGCAGCGCTCCTGACGGAAGCCTTCGTGTTCCGTCCGCTGCGCCGGGCTTCCTCGCCCACACTGATGATCGCCTCATTCGCGGTCAGCTACATCATTCAGAACGCCGTGCTCATCTCTTATGGCGCCCGTCCCAAGGCGGTCGATTTCTGGAGCGGGGCCAACACCCAGATCCTCATCGGCCAGCTCAGGGTGCCACTGCTCCAGCTCATCACCCTGGGCGTGACGCTCGTGCTGATGGCATCTCTCAGCCTGTTCCTGAAGCGTACGCCCTACGGCGTGCAGATGCGGGCCGCCGCGGAGGACTTCCGCATGGCTCAATACCTCGGCGTGCGCGGCAACGTGGTGATCGGCCTGGCCTTCGCGATCAGCGGCATGTTGGCGGCGGCCGTCTCGCTCCTCTACCTCACCCAATCGGGCTCGCTCAGCAACACCATGGGGGTGCCGCTGGCTCTCTTCGCGTTCGTGGCCGTGGTGATCGGCGGCATGGGCAACCTCGTCGGCGCCGTGGTGGGCGGCTTCCTCATCGGCATCGTGCTCACGATGCTCCAGGCCTACCTCCCGTCGGACCTTCGGGCCTTCCGCGACGCCTTCGCCTTCGCGGTCGTCATCCTGGTGCTGTTGGTCCGGCCCAGCGGGCTCATCCCGGCCCGCAACGTCGTCGAGCGCGTCTGATGAGGGAAGCTCCTGCAGTGTTGAACGCCATCCTGCGCCACCAGACGCCCATCCTCCTGATCCTGGGTCTCGCGATCATCACGGGCCTGACGGCGGTGGGCGGCCCCGAAGACCTCCAGGTCGCCCTGACCGAGATGATGATCCGGGTGGTGGTCGTGGTCGGCCTCTACGTCTTCATCGGCAATTCCGGCATCATCTCCTTCGGCCATATCGGCTTCATGTGCATCGGCGCCTATGCGGCGGCCTGGGCGACCGCCGAGCCGAGCTTCAAGGGCATCATGCTCCAGGGCCTGCCGAGCGTCCTGCAGGACAATCAATGGCCGTTCCCGGTCGCCATGGCGGGAGCAATCGCGTTGCCGGCGCTGGTCGCGGCCCTGTTCGGCCTCGCCATCATGCGGCTGGCCGGCACGGCGGCCTCCATCGCCACCTTCGCGTTCCTGATCATCGTCAACAGCGTCTATTCCAATTGGGATTCGGTGACCGCCGGGGTCAGCTCGATCATCGGCATCCCGACCGTGGTGGGCCCCTGGACGGCCTTGGGCTTCGCGGCCGTCGCGATCGGGGTCGCCTACCTGTTCCAGGTTTCGCGCTTCGGCCTGCTGCTCCGGGCATCGCGCGAGGACGACGTGGCGGCCCGCGCCTCCGCGGTCCACACGGTCAGGATGCGGCTCGTGGCCTTCGTGCTCAGTGCCGCGCTGGTCGGGGCCGGCGGCGGGCTCTACGCGCAGTTCCTCGGCATCCTCACGGTCGATCCCTTCTACCTCGGCTTGTCCTTCATCACGATCGCCATGCTGGTGGTGGGCGGCATGGCGAGTCTCACGGGCGCGGTCTGCGGCGTGGTGGCGGTGACGGTCATCGTGCAACTGCTGCGTCTATGCGAGCGGGGCGTCTCGCTCGACGGCACCAATCTGGCGCTGCCCCCGGGCAGCGGCGAACTCGGGCTGGGCCTCCTCCTCGCGGTCATCCTGATCTTCCGGCCGAACGGCCTGAGCCGCGGCCGGGAACTCGTCCTGCTCCGCCCCCGGCGCCAGGCCACGCCCGCGCCCGCGCCGGCGCTCGGCCGAGACCCCAAAGCGATAGCCTGAGGAGAGGCCCATGACCGCGACCCTGCTTCGCCCCAACCCGAGTGACGTCCCCGCGGCGGCGGCCTTCCCGGCGGGCGCCGCCTACATCGACGGCCGTTACATGCCGATCGGCGAGGCCGCCATTCCCATCACGGATTGGGGCTATCGCCGATCCGACGTCACCTACGATGTCGTCGGCGTCTGGGGCGGTGCCTTCTTCCGGCTCGACGACCACATCGCCCGCTTCCGCACCTCGATGCAGAAGTTCCGCTTCGACCCGCGGGAGACTGACGACGAGATCCGGGCCGTGCTCCACCGCTGCGTGGCGCTGACGGGCCTGCGCGAGGCCTATGTGGCGATGGATTGCCTGCGCGGGCGCCCGGCCCCCGGGACGGTCTATCACCCCGTCAACGCCCGCAACTACATCGCGGCGTTCGCGATCCCCTGGGTCTGGGTGGTGAGCCCCGCCGTACAGGAGCGCGGGGCCCACCTCGTCATCGCCGAAACCCTGCGGATCCCGGCGGACGCGGTCGACCCCACGGCCAAGAACTTCCACTGGGCCGACCTCACGCGCGGGCAGTTCGAGGCCCACGACCGCGGCGCCGACTTCTGCCTGCTGCTCGACCGCGACGGCGACGTGACGGAGGGACCCGGCTTCAACGTCTTCTTCGTCATCGCCGGCCGCGTCGTCACGCCCGACGCGGGCGTGCTCGAAGGCATCACCCGCCGCTCGGTCTTCGAGCTCTGCGACGGCATGGGGCTGCCCTGCGAGGCTAGGCGTGTCTCGGCCGCGGAGGCCCGCGAGGCGGACGAGATCTTCCTGTCCACCACCGCGGGCGGGATCATGCCGGCCACCCGGATCGATGGCCGGATCATGGGCAACGACCGGCCCGGGCCGGTCTCGACCGCGATCCGCGAGACGTTCTGGTCGCGCCGGGCCGAGGGCTGGCACGCCACGCCCGTCGATTATGCATCCGCGGCCTGACCACCGATCGCGAGGAGTCACCACCATGGGATACCGGCTCGGCGTCGACATCGGCGGCACCTTCACGGATTTCGTGGCCTACGACGAGGCCGACCGGACCCTCAAGGCTTGGAAGAACCTGTCGACGCCGCAGGATCCGATCCAGGGGATCATGACGGGGCTCCGCAGCTTCGGCGCGGTCGTCGACATCGCCGGCATCCGGCTCGGCACGACGGTCGCCACCAACGCCCTGCTCGAAGGCAAGGGCGCGCGCGTGGGCTACGTTGCGACCCGCGGCTTCCGCGACGTTCCCTTCATCGGCCGCGGCAACCGTCGGCACCATTACGACCTCGCCTGGGTGAAGCCGAAGCCCTTCCTCCGCCGCCGCGACGCCTTCGAGGTCGACGAGCGCGTCGGCGCCTCGGGCGAGATCCTGGCGCCACTCGACGAGGGCGGCGTCGCGGCCCTGGCCGGTCGAATCGCGGCCGAGGGCGGCATCGAGGCGATCGCCGTGGTGCTGCTCCACTCCTATCTCACCCCCGACCACGAGATCCGCATCAAGGAGATCCTGGCCGAGCGGCTGCCGGGTGTCCCGGTGTCGATCTCCTACGAGGTGCTGCCGAAGTGGAAGGAGCATTACCGCTCCTCGACCACCATCTGCGACGCTTTCATCAAGCCGGTCGTCGGGCGCCAGCTCGGCTCCATGCGGCGGCAGCTCGACGAGGCGGGCGTCGCCGCCAAGGTCGTTGTGATGCGCTCCAACGGCGGCGAGATGAGCCTCGACGCCGCCGTGGCATCGCCCATCCAGATCGCGGTCTCGGGCCCGACCGGTGGCGTCATCGCGGCCAAGCGCACCGCCGCACTCCTCGGCCTGCCGAACCTCGTCACCCTCGACATGGGCGGCACCTCGACGGACGTGTCGACCGTGGTGGACGGCAAGGAGAAATTCACCACCGACTTCGAGATCGAGTGGGGCCGACCGGTCCAGATCCCGATGATCGACATCCGCACCATCGGGGCGGGCGGCGGCTCCATCGCCCGCATCGATACGGGCGGCATGCTCGTGGTGGGGCCGGAGAGCGCCGGGGCCGATCCCGGCCCGGCCTGCTACGGCCGGGGCGGCACCCTGCCGACCGTCACGGACGCCAACGTGGTGCTGGGCCGCATCGACGCCGGCAATTTCCTGGGGGGCGCCATGAGCCTCGATGCCGAAGCCGCGCGGCGTGCCGTTGAGACCGTGGCCGGAGCGCTCGGCCTGGGCGTCGAGGAGGCCGCCGACGCCATCCTGCGCATCGCCAACAACAACATGGTGGGGGCGCTCCACACCGTGCTCACCGAACAGGGCCTCGACCCGCGCGACTTCGTGCTGGTGGCCTTCGGGGGCGCCGGCCCGCCGCACCTCGGCGACCTGATGACCGAGGCCTCGATCCCGCGCGGCCTCGTGCCCAACTTCCCGGGCCAGTTCTCGGCCTTCGGCTTCACCATGGCGGACGCGCGCGTCGACCGCTACCGCACCGTGCAGCTCAACTCGCGCTTCTTCGACCGCGGCCGCGCCGAGGCCGTCATGGCGGCGCTCGCCGCCGAATGCCGGGCCGAACTCGCCGCGCAGGGGCACGTCGTGGCCGAGATCTCCCGGGGCGTGGAGATGCGCTACCTCGGCCAGAACTACGAGCTCGAGATCCCGGTCGCGGGCGACCTCTTCGGCGAGGACGAGGTCGCGGCCCTGCTCGGCGCCTTTCACGCGGGCCACGAGGCGCGCTTCGGGTTCAGGCTCGACGACCACATGGAGATCGTCAATTTCCTGGTGACGGGCGTGGCCCGCACCGGCGTCCTGTCCCTGCCCGAGCTGCCGCGCGCCGAGGGCGAGGCGGCGCCCCGGAGCCGGCGCCCCGTCTGGTTCGGCCGTGCCTTCGTGGACACGCCCGTCTACGCCCGCGCCGACCTGCGCGCCACCCACGACATTCGCGGGCCGGCCGTGGTGGAGGAGGACGCTTCCGTCACGGTGCTCGACCCCGGCCGGGTCCTCACGGTCGACCTCTTCGGCAACCTCCTCATCGCGGATGCGGGCGCCTCGGCGCCGGCGTCCTGACCGTCGCTCGGGAGCATCTCATGGACATGGTGTCTTTGAACATCGTCGGAGGCATCCTGGTTTCGGTGTGCCGCGACATGGGCGTGACGCTCATGCGGACATCCTATTCGACCATCTTCAGTGAGTCGCTCGACTTCACCTGCGGCCTCGCTCTCCCGACGGGCGAGTTGATCGCCACCGGCGATTTCTGCCCTTCCATGATCGGCGGCATGCCGCTGCTGCTGCGCTCTTGCGTCCAGGAGATCGCCCTCGGCGAGCTGGAGGAGGGCGACGTGCTGGTGCACAACGACCCTTACCGGGGCGGGCTGCACACGCCCGAGCACACCTTCTTCAAGCCGGTCTTCGTGGAAGGCACCATGATCGGCTTCGCGGTCGCCATCGGCCATGTCTGCGAGGTCGGCGGCATGGCCCCTGCGGGCTTCGCGGGCGAGGCTACGGAAGTGTTCCACAAGGGGCTGCGCGTGCCCCCGGTCAAGATCAAGCGAGCGGGGAAGGACGTCGACGACATCTGGCGGCTGATGTTGGCCAACGTCCGCACCCCCCGCTACAATTACGGCGACTTCCGCGCCCTGATCGCCGCCATCGACCTCGGCGAGCGCCGCATGGCGGACCTCGCGCGCAAGCACGGCGCCGCGTCCTTCGGCGAGCATGTCCACGCGCTGATGGATTATTCCGAGCGGCGCATGCGGGCCGAGATCGCCAGGATCCCGGACGGCCGATACACCTTCGACGACGTCATGGAAGACGACGGGATCGAAGACAAAGCCTACACGATCAAGGTCGAGGTGACGGTCGCGGGCGACGGCATCGTGGTCGATTACCACGGCTCCTCGCCACAGGCGAAGGGGCCCATCAACGCCACGCTCGGCGTCGCCTACGGGGCGGCCTACAACGCCATCCTGCAGCTCACCGACTCGACCATCCCGAAGAACTCCGGCTGCTTCCGCCCGATCCGGGTCCTGTCGCCGCCCGGCACCGTGGTCAACGTCGATTTTTCCGGGCCCGTCCGTCGGGGGCAACACGGAGACGCACTGCCGCATCGCCAATGTCGTCATGGGGGCGCTCGCTCCGGGGCTGAAGGAACGCTCCGCCGCCACAGACGGAGCGTCGCATTCCAACTTCCTGTTCGGTGGCACGGACCGCAGAACCGGCGAGTTCTTCTGCTGCTACGACCTGACGCCGGTCGGCTGGGGCGGCCGCAGCTTCGCGGACGGCAACGACGCCGTCGGCGGCATCAACGGCAATTGTCCGCATATCCCGGTCGAAGTGTTCGAATACCGCTTTCCCTGGCACGTCGAGGAGTTCCGGCTCGTCGACGGTTCGGGCGGGCCGGGCCGGTTCCGCGGCGGCCTGGCACTGTCGAAAACGGTGCGCTGCACGGACACGCCCATGACGTTCAGCTACATGAGCGACCGCCAGAAGGTCGCGCCTTGGGGGCTGCACGGCGGGCACGAGGGCGCCAAGGCCGAGCTCTTCATGAAGCGCGCCGGCGGCGACGCCTGGCTCACCATCACCCAGGCCTTCAACAAGGTGTCGCCGAGCAAGTTCGCCAACGTGCCGATCGCCCCCGGCGACCGCATCATGATCTCATCGCCGGCCGGCGGCGGCTGGGGACCTCCCGCGACGCGCGATCCGGGCCTCGTGGCACGCGACCTCGCGGACGGCTTCATCACCCCCGAGCAGGCCCACGGCGTCTATGCCGGCAAGGCGACGACCTGACCTCCGCGCCGCGGCGGGCTTCCACCTCACGACCGAACCGGAATCACCCACGATGCTTCTGCCGAACTCAGCCCAGGCGCGAGACGTCGCCTACCTGCTCCACCCCAACACCAACGCCCGCAAGCACGAGCAGGCCGGCCCCGTCATCATGGCCCGGGGCGAGGGCATCCACGTCTACGACGACGCCGGCAAGGAATACATCGAGGCCCTGGCGGGGCTCTGGAGCGTCGCGGTCGGCTTCGGCGAACCCCGCCTCGTCGCCGCGGCGGCCCGGCAGATGAGCCGGCTTCCCTACTACCATTCGTTCTCGGGCCGATCTTCCGAGCCGACTATCGACCTCGCCGAGCGGCTCGTGAAGATGTCGCCCGAGGGACTCGACCGCGTATTCTTCACAAATTCGGGCTCGGAAGCTAACGATACTGTCATCAAGCTTGTCTGGTTCTACAACAATGCGATCGGCCGGCCCGAGAAGAAAAAGTTTATCGCCCGACACTTCGGTTATCACGGGATTACGGTCGCCTCAGGCAGCCTCACGGGCCTGCCCACCAGCCACCGCGGATTCGATCTGCCGCTGCCGCAGATGAAGCACGTCACCTGCCCGCACCATTATCGGTATTCCCACGAGGGCGAGAGCGAGGAGGCGTTCGCGGACCGGCTCGCGGCGGAACTCGAAGACCGGATCCTCGCCGAAGGGCCCGAAACCGTCGCGGCCTTCATCGGGGAGCCGCTGATCGGCGCCGGCGGCGTGCTGCCACCGCCTGCCACTTATTGGGAGAAGGTCCAGGCCGTCTGCCGAAAATACGACGTCCTGGTCGTGGCCGACGAGGTCATCAACGGCTTCGGGCGGCTCGGCACGCTGTTCGCCTGCGAGCATTACGGGATCGAGCCCGACATTCTGGTAGTGTCGAAGCAGCTCACCTCGTCCTACATGCCGATCGCGGCCGTGCTGTTCTCGGACGCGATCTACCAGGGCGTGGCGGACGGCTCAGAGAAGCTCGGGATGTTCGCCCACGGCTTCACGGCGAGCGGCCATCCGGTCGCGACCGCGGTCGCCATGGAGAACCTCGACATCATTGAAGAGCGAGGCCTCGTGGCCAACGCCGCCGAGGTCGGGGCCTACATGCAGGGACGGCTCCGGGAGTTTGCGTCCCACCCGATGGTGGGCGAGGTGCGCGGCGTCGGCCTCATCGCGGGCGTGGAACTCGTGGCCGACAAGGCCAGCAAGGCAAAGTTCGACCCGCCGGGTCGCGCCGGTGCCTATCTCTATGGGCGCGCCCACGAACACGGCCTCGTGATCCGCGCCATCGGCGATACGATCTGCTTCTGCCCGCCGCTCATCATCACGCGGTCTCAGATCGACGAGATGGTGTCTCGCTTCTCCCGCGCGCTCGACGATACCACCGCCTGGGCGGCGGCCGGCCTGCCGGCGTGATCCGCTGCCCGCAGCCGGGATCTCCCGCCGCCCGCGTGGCCGAGCGCCTCCACGCAGCCGCGTCCGTCGGCGGCATCGGCCCTGGAGCATCCGCTCCATCCATCGCCGCGCCGTCGTCGTGACCGGCACCAACGTCCCTGGACAGGAGAGACCCTTGGCCAACCTCCGCGTCGCCGTCGATATCGGCGGCACCTTCACAGATATCTGCATCCTCGATCAGGACTCCGGCCATATCCGGATCGCCAAGACCGCCTCGACGCCCGATCCGATCGAGGGCGTGATGGTGGGGCTCGGCGGCGCCGACGTCGACCTCAAGGACGTCGTGCTGTTCTCCCACGGCACCACGGTCGCCACCAACGCGCTGATCACCCGCAAGCTGCCCCGCACCGCGATGATCTGCACCAAGGGCTTCCGCGACGTCATCGAGATCCGCCGCGCAAACAAGGACGACATCTGGGACCTCTACAAGGACGTGGCACCACCTTACGTGCCGCGGCGCGATCGGCTCACGGTCACCGAGCGCATCGATGCCGAGGGCGTCGTCGTGCACCCGCTCGACGAGACCGAGGCGCGCGAGATCGCCCGCGTGCTGAAGAAGCGCGGTGTCGCCGCCATCGCGGTCTGCTTCATCAACAGCTACACGAACCCCTCGAACGAGCGGCGCATGAAGGCGATCCTCGCCGAAGCCATGCCGGACGTGCCGGTGTCGATCTCGTCCGAGGTGCTGCCCGAGATCTTCGAGCACGAGCGTTTCTCGACCACGGTCGTCAACGCCGCCCTGAGCCCGGTCGTCGTCGATTACACGGCCCGGCTCGGGTCGCGGCTTGCGGAGGGCGGGTACGCGAGCGACCTGTTGCTGCTGCACACGGGCGGAGGCGTGATGACGGCCGCGGGTGTTCGCGACTCCGCGGGCCGCCTCGCGGGCTCGGGCATCGCGGCCGGCGCCATCGCGAGCCGCCATATCGCAGCCCAGTGCGGCTTCCCCAATTCCATCGGCCTCGACATGGGCGGCACGAGCTGCGACGTGTCCCTGGCCTACGAGGGACAGTTGCGGGTCACCAAGGACTGGTGGATCGAGTTCGGCTACCCGATCCGCTTCCCCTCGATCGAGGTCCTGACGATCGGCGCGGGCGGTGGATCGCTCGCCTGGGTGGACGAGGCGGGCGGCCTGCGCAACGGGCCGCAATCGGCCGGCGCCCGCCCGGGGCCGGCCTGCTACGGGCGCGGCAACACCGTGCCGACCAACACCGATGCCAATATGGTGCTGGGCCGGCTCGGCGCCGGGCTCGCCGGCGGCAGCATCGGCCTCGACCCCGGCCTCGCCCGCGAGGCCGTGCGGACCGGCGTCGCCGAGCGCTTTGGCCTCGGGCTGGAGGAGGCGGCCGACGCGATCCTGCGGGTCGCCAACGCCAACATGGCGAATGCCGTACGGCTCATCTCCATCAGCCGCGGCTACGACCCGCGCGACTTCGCCCTCGTGGCATTCGGCGGCGCGGGCGCGCTGCACGGCGCCGAGATCGCGAAGGAGCTGTCGATCCCGGCCGTGATCGTGCCGCCACATCCCGGCATCACCTCGGCCATGGGCTGCCTGCTGGTCGACGTACAGCACGACCTCGCCACCAGCTATCTCCAGCCCGCGGGCGCAGCCGATCCGGCCGCCATGGAGGCGGCCTTCGCCGAGCTCGAGCGGGAAGCTGCCGGGCGCCTCGCCCACGAGAACGTCGCGTCCGGCGATGTCGTCATGAGCCGCAGCGTCGACATGATGTACCAGGGCCAGTGGCGCTCGCTCGCCGTGCCGGCGCCATCGCCGGTGACGAAGCTCGGCGACCTGATCGAGGCCTTCCACCAGCAGCACGAGCGCGAGTACAACTTCCGCCGTGACGACGCCCCTGTCGGCCTGTTCCGCCTGAACCTCAAGGCGGTCGGCGTGGTGCCCAAGGCGGCCCTCGCCCGCAACGCGCCGGCCGCCGCCCCCGCGGCCCCGAAGGCGCATCGCCCCGTCTGGTTCAGGGACACGGGGGAGACCGAAGCGCCGGTTTACTGGCGGCCCGACCTGACGGCCGGGACCCGCTTCGCGGGGCCGGCCATCGTCGAACAGTTCGACTCCACCGTCGTCGTGCCACCCGGCTTCGCCGCCGAGGTCGACGTCTGGCTCAACATCATCATCCGGCAAGAGGCGTGACATGACCGAGACGCTCGATCCCGTCACCTTCGAGGTGCTCAAGAACTCCTTCGTCACGGCTGTCGACCAGATGGCCGAGCAGATCCTGAGGACCTGCTACTCCTTCGTGATCTACAATCGCGACTTCTCGAATGCGCTGAGCGACGCCGAGGGCGACTGCTTCGCCCAGGGCAACGGCGACATTTCGGTGCACGTCGGCACACTTCACTATACGTGCAAGGCGGTGATCCAGTATTTCGGCGATGACCAGCATCCCGGCGACGTGTTCATCGTCAACGACCCTTACGCGGGCGGCACCCACTTCTCCGACGTCCGCCTGGTCCGGCCGATCTTCGTCGGCCCCGAGATCATCGGCTATGCCCAGTCGAACGGGCACTGGTCCGACATGGGCGGCTCGGTGCCGGGCTCCTTCGACGTCATGGCCAAGGACATGTTCCGTGAAGGCCTGCGTATCACGCCGACCCGCATCGTCGACCGGGGACGGTTCTGCCGCGACGTGGCTCACCTCATCGCGTCGAACACGCGCGACCCGGCCTCCATCATCGGTGACATGCAGGCTCAGGCCGAGGCCACCAACGTGGCGGCCCGCGAGATCCTCCGCCTCGTCGACAAGTACGGCAAGGATACCGTGGTGGCCGGCATGGCGAGCGTCCAGGACTACGTCGAGCGCACCGTGCGGGGGCGGCTCGCGGCGCTGCCCGACGGCAGCTGGGAGACCGTCGACTATATCGACCGAGACGTGTCGGCCGGTGAAGGCATGATCCCGATCCGGATCAAGATGACGATCGCGGGCGACCGCGTGATCTACGACTTCACAGGCAGCCATCCCAGCATCGGCTCCATCTACAACTCGGCTTTCGGGGCGACCTTTTCGGCCTGCGTGGCCGGCATGAAGACGTTCTTTCCGGACCTGCCGCTCAACTCCGGCCTCTACCGCGTGATCGAGATCGTGGCGCCGAAACATTCGGTGGTGAGCGCCGAATGGCCGGTGGCGGTGACGGGTTTCCTGATGCCCTTCGAGAAGATCATGAATTCGATCAACGAGATGTGGTCCAAGATCATGCCCGAGCGGGCCATCGCCTGCACGTTCAACATCGAGTACCTGCTGACCGGCGGGAACGACGCCAGGAGCCCGTCCAAGCCGATTTTCATGTTCTACGATTGGCTGCCCGGCGGCTGGGGCGGCCGCAACGGGCGCGACGGCACAAACGTCATGAACGCCAGCTTCGGCACCGGCATGCTGGTCCAGCCCGTCGAGGGCCAGGAGCGCGGTGCCCCGATCCTGACCACCGAATATGAGGCCGTGACGGATTCGGCCGGTCCGGGGCGCTTCCGCGGGGGCGTCGGGGTGCGCAAGACGAGCCTGCTGCGCGAGGCCGAGAACACCGTGATCTCCTACATCTGCGACCGTGAGCGCGCGGTGGTCTGGGGCACGGAGGGCGGCCTGCCGTCGATGCCGCATGGGCTCCATATCCGCCGGGCCGGCGCCGACCACGACACCTGGCTCGGCTCTGTCTTCTCCGACGTGCCGCTCGGCTCGGGCGACCTGTTCAGCCGTCCGACCGCCGGCGGCGGCGGCTACGGCGATCCCCTCGACCGCGACCCCGACAAGGTCCGGGAGGATGTCGCGGACGATTACGTGTCGGTGGAGCGGGCCGCCCGGGACTACGGCGTCGTGCTGACGGTGATCGACCGCGACCTCTGCGACTACGCGGTCGACCCGGAGGCGACCGAGCGGGCGCGGGCCACCATGCGGGCGTCGCGCCGCGGCTGGCTGGAAGAGGATCCCGAACGGGTCGCCGAGCGGTTCCGGGCGGGCGAGATCGACGCCTTGGACGCCGTTCGCCGACACGCCGTCATCCTGGACTGGGGCACAGGCGAACTGATGCCGAAGTCGACCGAACAATTTCGTGAGCAGTTCCGAATCCGGTCGGCCGCTCATTGGGGCTGATGCGGTGACGGGGCTCGGAGGCCGCGGCGCCCGTCGCGTTCCACGCGCCTGCACACGCGCCCCGCTCCGGGCGGCCGCTGAGCTCGCTCCGCGCGATGGCGCCCGCCCCGGACCGCGCAGCCGAGGAATTGGCGATGGTCCGGTCAGCGTGTGCGGCGCTCCAGGATCGATCCGGCGAGCGAAAGAAGCAGGCAGCAGCAGAAGAACACCAGGGCCGCGAAGGCGTAGCCTTCCCGCGAGAGGCCCAGCCAGGCAGGGTCCTTCAGCGCCTGTGTGACGACACCCATGAGGTCGAACAGGCCCACGACCGAGACGAGCGTCGTGTCCTTGAACAGGTCGACCGTCACGTTGACGATGCCCGGGACGGCGATGCGCAACGCCTGCGGGATCACCACGGTGAAATTGATCTGGAGCGCGTGCATCCCCAACGCTGAGGCCGCCTCCTGCTGTCCCCGCGGCACGCCCTGCAACCCCCCGCGCACCACCTCGGCCACGTAGGCCGAATTGAACAGGGTCAGCACCACGATCGCGCGCACGAGCGCGTCCACGCTCACGCCCTGTGGCAGCGCCATGGGTAGCAGCACCGTGCCCATGAACAGCACGCCCAGCAGCGGCACGCCGCGCCAGAACTCGATCATCGCGATGCTCAGCCCGCGCAGGAACGGCAGGTGCGAACGGCGGCCGAACGCCAGCACCGTGCCGAACGGCACCGCTAGGGCGATCGACACGAAGGACAGCACCACGTTGAGCATGAGCCCGCCCCAGTCTCCGGTCGGCACCCGTGCGAGACCCAGCACGCCACCGGCCAAGAGCAGTCCGCCGGCGAGCGGGACACCGGCGAGAAGCAGGACGAGCCAGGCCAGGCGGCGGCGGCGCACGAACAGGCAGCCGAGCAGGGCAGCCGCCAGCAGCGCTGCCGCGAGATCCACGCGCCAGCGCTCGGGCGCCGGGAAACCACCGTAGAAGAACAGGCCCAGCCGCGCCCGGATGAAGGCCCAGCAGGCACCGTCCGCCGCGCAGCCGCGCCGGTCGGACGCCACCCAGGTTGCGGCTCTCGCGGCCCAGTTCCAGAGGGACGGCACGATCCACAGCAGCAGCGACACCAGCAGCACGGTCTGTATTGCGCGGCTCGGCGTGCCGAAAAGGGCCGCCGGCGTCCCGGCGAGGCGGCCCCGGGTGGCGGGCTCGGGATGGATCACCGGCTCTGCCGGGCGAGGCAGCGATTCCAGCCGTTCATGGCCGTCGATACGCTGAGGTTGATGGCGAGATAGACGCCCAGCACCAGCGTCATCACCTCGACGGCGCGGCCGGACTGGTTCAGCACCGTGCGGGCGAAGACTTGCAGGATCTCCGGATATGCGATGGCCGCGCCCAGCGTCGTCGACTTGATGATGTTGAGGTAGTGGTTGGTGAGCGGCGGCAACAGCGTCCGCAGCGCCTGGGGCAGGATCACCAGCCGCATCGTCCGGCCGGGCGGCAGGCCCAGACTGCGAGCCGCGTCATACTGGCCGAGGCTCACGGCCCCGATGGAAGCGCGGACGTTCTCCGACACGAAAGCGCCGGCGTAGATCGCGGTGCCGGTGACCAGCGCGAGCAACTCCGGGGGAAGCCGCCAACCGCCGGTGAAGTTGAACCCTTTCAGGGCCGGCAGGTCCCACCCGGTGCCCGCCAGCGCCAGGGCCATGGCGCCGAGCAGCGGCGCTCCGGCGGTCAACAGCAGCGACGGGCGCGGCAGCACGCGCGGCAGGAGGAGGGCGACCATGACGCCGGCGGCGATCGACGAGGCGAACCAGGGCGAGACCGGCGCCGGCAGGAACAGGCCACGCACGTTCAGGAAGATGGCACCGCCGAGCGACAGGCTGAGCCGCGTCGCGGGCAGCGATTGAAGGAGCACGATGTACCAGAACACGATCTGAAGGAGTTGCGGCGTGTTGCGGACCAACTCCACCACGGCCCGCGACGTCCAGGCACTGAGCGGGTTGTCGGACAGCCGCATCAGCGCGAGCAGCACGCCGAGCAGGCTGGCGCAGAGGATCGCCAGGGCGCTCGCCAGCAGCGTGTTGACCCCGGCGACCGCCAGGGCGTAGCCGTAGCTGTCGTTGTCGGCCCACCCCACCACGTGGAAGGGGATGTCGAACCCCGCGGGGTTTGCCAGGAAGCCGAAGCTCACGTCGATGTTGCGCCGCGCCAGGGCCTCGCCCACGTTGTGCGCCATCCAGGCGAACCCTGCGAGACATACCGCCGCCGCCAGGATCTGCCACAGGATGGGGCGGAGTCGCGGCCGTCGGCGGGGCGGGCGCTCCTCGGCGAGATCGCCCGGTCGAACGAGGGTGCTCACCGGAAGGGCAGGGAATATTGCAGTCCGCCGTCGTTCCAAAGTCTGTTCTGGCCGCGGGGCAGGGCGAGGGCCTTGGGGCCGAAGAACTCGTCGTACAGTTCCCCGTAGTTGCCTCCCGCCTTGATGGCCCGCAGCGCCCAAGCATTGTCGAGCCCGAGCAGCGCGCCGAAGCCGCCCTCGGCGCCCAGAAGACGCTTCACCTGAGGATCGTCGACCGCCATCTTCGTATCGATGTTGGCCTTGGTGACCTTGAGCTCCTCGGCGGTCTTGAGAGCGGCGTCGACCCAGAACAGGATGTTGCGCCAGTTGACGTCGCCGCTGCGGGCGTGGAGGCCGAGCGGCTCCTTGCTGATGACGCCGTCCAGAACGACCCAGTCATCGGGCGTCTTCAGTGTGGAGCGGACCGCCGCCAAGCTGCCGGTGTCGTCCGTGTAGCCGTCACAACGCCCCGTCTCCATTGCGGCGATCGCCTCGTCCGACTTGTCGAACAGGAGAGTGCCGATCTTGGTGCCGCGGCTCCGGGCGTAGTCGGCGATGTTGAGCTCGAGGGTCGCGCCGGTCAGCGTGCAGATAGTGGCGCCGTTCAGCTCCTCGATCTTGGACACGCCGAGCTTCTTCGACACCAGGAAACCCTGGCCCGCGTAGAAGTTGATCGCCACCTCGTCGAGGTGGAGTTGGGCGCTGCGGCTGAAAGTCAGCGTGCTGTCGCGGATCAGCACGTCCATTTCGCCCGATTGTAGGATGGTGAAGCGCGTCGGCGTGGTGGAAGGCACGTAGCGCACCTTGGCGGGGTCGCCCAGCACGGCCGCCGCGATGGCGCGGCAATAGGACACGTCGAACCCTTTCCAGGCACCGCTGCTGTCCTGGAAGGCGAAGCCCGGGATGCCGGTGTCCACCCCGCAGAGCAGCTCTCCCCGCTTCTTGATGCTCTCGACCGTGGGGCCGGGCACCGGGATGGCGGTCTGGGCCATCGCACGGGTGCCGAACAGCAGGGCGAGCCCCAGGGCTCCGAGATGCATCGTCGTCCTGGACCAGCTCATGTGTTCTCCTACCTTGAATGGGTCATCTGCCCGGTGTCACCGCTCGCCCAAGGACCGCCGCGGCGCTCCACGCCCCATCACCGAACAGGCGCTGCGAAGCTCGCTATGTCGTTCGGCCAAAGGCCATCCCGCCGAGGGTCGAACGGAAGATCACGATGTTCGAACTCAACCTCGAGGTGGTAGTCACCCGACGTCGAGCGAGCCATGCCGAATGTCGGTTTGCAAAACGCGGGCCGGGCTCACCGGCCGCGGTGGTCCTGCCATCGCGCGGCACATCGACGTCGCGCTCGTTGCCGGCATCGGACGTGATCACGCCGTGACTCAGCCCGACCTGGGAAGGTGCGGCCCTGGGCTCGGCGCGTTGTGACGGAGAGCCCTGTTCTGAAGGGGCAGGACGCGTGCGTCGCCGCGCAACTCGATGGCGGCCGCGGAGACATCAACCTCGCCGCCTCCCGGCCATCGAGTTCGCCGACCCCGGAAGCGGCGATACCTCCGTCCTTTCCTGCTTGGCGCCTCCGCCTGCCGCCGACCGTTCGGACGATCCCGACCGAGTACGCCGGACTTCGTCAAAGCCTCCCGCTACGGCGGCTGAGCCGGCCGCGAGCTGCCGCGCCCGACGAGGCCGCTTCGCCGGACGGGCACAGGGCATCCCCGTCACGACGCCGACGGCCCGCCGTCGCCACAGGTGCCGACACGGGTCTGTTCCGGGCTGGTGTCCGAGCGTCCTTTCGACGACGGCCTGACGGAGTTCCGGTCGTCGGCCGCGGCGCCTTCCGCCACGACGACCCTCAGACCCCCGGTGAGGTCGCCGTGGCGGGCTCGGCGGCGTTCCGTGCGGCTGAATGGCGGTTCGGCGGCATCGGAAGGCCAAGGTTCTGGCGCAGCGTCGCCCCCTCGTAGTCGTCGCGGAACAGGCCGCGGCGGCGCAGTTCGGGCACGACGAGTTCGACGAAATCGTCCAGCGCCGCCGGCAGCGTCGGACACATGAGGATGAAGCCGTCGGCGGCGCGGGTCTCGAACCACTCCTGCATGAAGTCGGCGACCTGCACCGGCGTGCCGGTCAGGCCGTTGCCGGTGTGCTTTTCGGCGTAGAGCCTGATGAGGTCGCCCACCGCGTGCCCTTGTTTGACGAAGGCGACGAGTTCGTCGAACAGAGCGCGCGAGCCCTTCGGCGCCGCCGGCAGGCGATCCATCGGGAAGGGCGCATCGAACGGCACGCCGCGCAGGTCCGTCTCGAGGAACTCCGACAGCATGAGGCGCCCGACGTCCGGATGCAGCTTGTCGACCAGGAATTGCACCTTGGCGCGCGCCTCCGCCTCGGTGCGGCCGACGTTGATCACCACGCCCGGCATCACCTTGAGATCGTCCGGCGCGCGGCCGAAGGCCCCCATGCGGTCCTTCAGCGCCGCATAGAAGGCGCGGCTGCGCTCGATGTTCGAGGCGAGGCTGAACACGATCTCCGCGGTCTCGGCGGCGAGCGCGATGCCGGCTTCCGACCCGCCGGCCTGCGCGATCACGGGCCGGTCCTGCGGTGAGCGCGCGATGTTGAGCGGCCCGCGGACCTGGAAATGCTTGCCGACGTGGTCGAGCGTGTGGTGCCGGTGCTTGTCGAAGTAGAGGCCGGTCTCGCGGTCGAGGACGAGCGCGTCGTCCTCGAAACTGTCCCACAGGCCGAGCACGACGTCGACGAATTCCCTGGCGCGCTCGTAGCGCAGCGCGTGCGGGTCGAGCCCCGTCCGGTTGAAGTTGTACCCGGTCTCGTCGTGGTCCGACGTGACGACGTTCCAGCCGCCGCGGCCGCCGCTCAGGTGATCGATGGAGGCGAACAGGCGGGCGACGTTGAAGGGCTCGTAATAGCTCGTCGACAGCGTCGCGACGAGCCCGAGGTTCTTCGTCGTGACGGCGAGCGCGGAGAGCAGCGTCAGCGGCTCGAAGCGGTTCATCTTGGTGGGTGAGCGGGCCAGGGCATCGGGATCGCCGACGGCCGCGGCGGGCGAGTCCGCCAGGAACATGAAGTCGAACTTCGCCGCCTCCGAGGCCGCGGCGATCCGATGCATGTGGGCGAAATCGTTGGCGCCCGTCGCGGCGCTCGCCGGATGGAGCCAGCCGGCGGGGTTGTAACCGAAGGTGTAGACGAACGTCCCGAGCTTCATCCGATCGGTGCGAGACATCGCGCGGTTCCTGGTTCGGCCTGCGTCAGGACCGGCGCGCGCGCCGCTTGCGTCGGGGTGGCGGCGGGTCAATCACGGCGCGGCATTGCGGGCTCAGCTGCGCCGCCTGGGCGTTGAGGCAGGCCACGATCGCGGTCTCGTCGGGGATCGCGGAACTGCACAGGCGGAACACGTCCGGCGTACAGGCCTCCTGATCGGAGGCGGCAGGCTCGGCCCTCGCCGCCGCGAGGCTCGCCCACAGGGCGAGCCCGATCACGGCGGAGGTGGCGCGACTACGAAACGGCATCGCGTGTCTCCCATCACGGTCCGGCCCCTGCACACCGCCGAGGTCCACTCGGCGTGACGGGCGGCGGTCGGCCTCGACCCTCCATGGCATGATCCGCCGACCCGCGCGAGGTCCCATCGCCTCGGCGCCTGGACAGGCCCGCCGCCGCCCTCTATCTCTCGCGTCCCCGTCGCCGCGGTCGGCCCGAGCCGTCGAGATCCCGACCCGTCGGCGTGGCCGTCGCCGGGTCGGGTCGCGGCGGCGACGCGGCGCACCGGCCTTTCTCTCAGGACCATGGAACCATCATGCGGGCCGAACCCCTGGCGCTCGTCGAGCAGATCAAGCAGTCCGTGGGACTGCTGAGGAGGCATCTTTGACGTCGAGACAGCGACGCGGCGCCTCGCCGAACTCAACGCCAAATCCGAGGATCCCGCCCTCTGGAACGACGCGGCAGCCGCCCAGAAGGTGATGCGCGAGCGCACCGAGCTCGAGGATCGGCTGGGGGGCGTGACCCATCTCGAGCGCGACCTCGACGACGCGATCACGCTGGTCGACCTCGCCGAGGCCGAGGATGATGCGGAGGTCGAGCGGGAGGCCGTCGGCCAGCTGAAGGCCCTCGCCGCCGAGGCGGAACGGCGCCAGGTCGAGTCGCTGCTGTCCGGCGAGGCCGACGGCAACGACGCCTACATCGAGGTCCATTCCGGGGCCGGCGGCACCGAATCGCAGGATTGGGCCCGCATGCTGTTCCGCATGTATGCCCGCTGGGCCGAGCGGCGGGGCTTCAAGGTCGAGGTCATCGAGGAGAGCTCCGGCGAGGAGGCCGGCATCAAGTCGGCCACGATCCTGGTCAAGGGCCACAACGCCTATGGTTGGGCCAAGACGGAATCGGGCGTCCACCGTTTGGTGCGGATCTCGCCCTTCGACAGCGCCGCGCGCCGCCACACGAGCTTCGCGTCGGCCTGGGTCTATCCCGTCATCGACGACAAGATCGACATCGACGTCAAGGAATCCGACTGCCGCATCGACACCTACCGGTCGTCCGGCGCCGGAGGGCAGCACGTCAACACGACGGATTCGGCGGTGCGCATCACCCACATCCCGTCCGGGGTCGTGGTGGCGTGCCAGGGCGAGCGGTCGCAACACAAGAACCGGGCCACGGCCTGGAACATGCTGCGGGCGCGCCTCTACGAGATCGAGCTGGAGAAGCAGGAGGCCAAGGCCAATGCCGACGCGGCGTCCAAGACCGACGTCGGCTGGGGTCACCAGATCCGCTCCTACGTGCTCCAGCCCTACCAGCTGGTGAAGGACCTGCGGACGGGGATGACGTCGGGCACGCCCGACCAGGTGCTCGACGGCGACCTCGACTCCTTCATGGAGGCGTCGCTGGCCCAGCGGCTCTCGGGCCGCACCGTGGCGGTCGAGGATGTCGACTGACGAGGAGGCCGGGCCCGCCGCTCCGCGGGCTCACTTCCCGGCGGTCAGCTCGTGCCCGGCCGGGTCGGTCGACAGCGGCGGATGCGTCATCCAGGGCGAGGGCATCCGCCCGTGGGCCTCGCCGCGGGCGAACAGCGTCGTCATGTATTCGGTGCTGAACTGCTCGGCGGCGTCGGTCGACGGCGGCTCCGGCACGTCGGCGTCGATGAAGGCGATGTGGTAGCCGATGCCGTGCGACTGCGAATACGCGTAGGAGCCGAGCACGTTGCTGCGGCCCTCGCGCTTGATGACGGTCGAGAGACCCCGCGACGCCACCGACACGGTGTCGTTGTCGACGACCTTGAAGGACGGGTCGATCTTGTTGTTGATGAGGACGTAGAGGTCCTTCACCGGATTGGCGGGGCTGCCTTTGCCCCCGTAGATCAGCGCGTCGGGCGCGACGTAGATCTGCCGGATGGTGGCGCCGTCGACGTGCATCTCCTGGAACCTGCGGCCGCCGCTCTCGACGTCGATCAGGCGCGGCGGGAACAGGGCCGGGATGGAGGCGGAGGCCGCCAGGACCTGGCGGAACAGCGCCAGGGCGTTGGGCGACCGGGAGTCGGCGATCGCTCCCATGTTCCAGACGACGGAGCGCTGCTGGTCGATGTTGGTGGTCACGACGATCAGCCGGCGCCCCTTCCGGTGCTCGGCCGCGACGGCGTCGAGGATGCCCTGGTCGATGTAGCGGGCGATGAACTTGCCGAGCTTGTCGCTGTCCACGAAGGCATTGCCCACCACGGCGTTGATGAGGCTCACGTCCTTCACCAGCGCCGACGCGTAGCCGTTGGTGTAGAGGTCCTGCAGCGTCGCGTCGTAGTCGGAGCCGAGGAACGCGAAGGGTGCCATCAGGGCGCCGGTGCTGATCCCTGACACGATGGTGAAGTGCGGGCGCTGGTGCGATTCGCTGAGCCCCTTGAGGAAGCCCGCCCCGAAGGCGCCGTCCGACCCTCCGCTCGACAGGGCCAGGAAAGTCACGGGCTCATGCCGCGCCTCGGCCTGGGCCGACACCGTCTGGCGGAACCGCTCGAAGACGAAGGGCGGCGCGTCGGCATAGAAGCGAACGTCCGCCGGCATGCCCGGGACGTCGGCGCTCTCGGCCTCCGCCAGCGAGTAGGGGAGCCGCGGGCTCGTCGTGGAACAGCCGCCGACCGACAGGCTCAGGGCGGTGAGCCCGGCAAACAGGGCGCGCTGACGGGTGGGCATGGACGCGGTGACCTCGGTGACGCTTCGGGCGCCTGCGAGGCTGCAGGATCCGAACGGGTGTCTTTATTCTCGCAAAGCGAAGTTCCACAAAGGCCGCATGTTCCGCGCGGGCCTCTGATTCCCGCCGGGTGTGACATGGATGTGGCAGCCTGTGCCGCGGAGCCCGGCCGGACCGGCGTCCATCCCGGCTCGGCCTCTCACGGAATCGTGAGACCGGCCAGGTGGTCGGCGCTCGCGAGGAACCGCATCGGGTCGACGGGATCGCCGTCGATGCGGACCTCGTAATGGAGATGCGGTCCCGTGGCGCGCCCCGTGGCGCCGACGAAGCCCAGCACCGCGCCCCGTGTGACCGATTGCCCCTCGGAGACGGCGAACCCGCCCATGTGGGCGTAGCGGGTTGTGACGCCGTTGCCGTGGTCGACCTCGACCATGTTGCCGTAACCGCCGGCCGTCCCGGCGAAGATCACGCGCCCGGCCGCGGTGGCGCGGATGTCGGTGCCGTAGCCTTCGCGCAGGTCGACGCCGGTGTGTAGGGCCGGGCGGCCCAGGAAGGGGTCGGTCCGCGCCCCGAACGGGGACGTGACCTCCATGCGGCCCAGCAGCGGCGCCGCGACGGGCAGGCGGCCGAGCGCCCCATCGAGCTGTGCTGCGGCCGCGACGGCGCCGCGGAGGTCCGCGACCGCGCGGTTGAAAGCGGCGTCCGGCCCCTCCGGCAGGGGCACGAAGGGGCCACCGAGCGCGGCGGCCGACGTCTTCGCGAGATAGCGCTCGGGCGACAATCCAGTCGCCTCGATCAGGCCGCGGATGCGGGCCACCCGCTGGTGCGCGGCGGCGCCGATGCGCGACAGAGTGTCGCCCTGGGCGCGCTCGACGCGATCGAGAGACAGGTCGGCGGCCCCGAGCCGGTCGGCGAGGGGCACACGGGGGTCGTCGAACAGCCAGGCGTGGTCCTCGGACCGGGCCGGCCTCGTCGCGCCCGTCGGGCCTGCGGTGGCGGGTTCGAAGACGGGATGGGGCTTGTCGGATGCCGCGAAGCCGAGCGCCGTCTCCGGCAGGGATGGGACGCGCCCGGTGATGGCGGGCGGAAGCTCGAGCCTGTGCCCGGAGGGTGCGGCTCCGCCGAGATCGGCCACGGCGGCGGCCCGGCCCTCCAGCCTGGCCTCGCGGCTGAAGAGGTCGTGGACGCGGTCGTCGAGCTTGGCCCGGTCGATGCGGCCTCGTTCGGTCTGACGGTCGAGGTCCTGTCGCAGGCCCTCGATGCGATCCTCGTAGGCGTATTGCATGTCGCTCTGGTGGCGCATCAGCTCCGCCACGATGTCGTCGTGCAGCGCGAGGTAGAGGGAGCTCCCGAACCCGGCGACCAGCAGCAGGGGCACCACGATCGCGGCGACATGCACGATCGCGGCGCGGAGCGCGACCGTCCGCATGCGGGACCCGCGCGACACGGTGAGGAAGTAATGCGATCGCGGCAGGGCCTCGGACGCCGCAAGTTCATGGCCTGGCATGTCGGATCACCCCGCTCGCCGCGCCTCCGCGAGGCGACAGCGATCCGCTGACTTGATCCAAACACGGTTAACGAAGCCTTATCGGCGCCGAGGGTCAGCGCGGGAGGGCCTCGACGGCGGCGAGGACCGCTTCGGCGTGCCCCTTCACCGACACTTTGGGCCAGATCTCCGCGACCCGCCCGTCAGCCCCGATCAGCACCGTGGTTCGCTCGACGCCCATGTACTTGCGTCCGTACATGCTCTTCTCCTGCCACACGCCGTAGGCCTGGCAGACCTCCTTGGTCTCGTCGGAGCCCAGGGTGAGGCCGAGTCCATGCTTGGTCTTGAAGGCCGCGTGGCTCTTGTTGGAATCCGGCGACACGCCGAGGACGGCCGCGCCAGCGTCGCGAAAGGCCGGCATGAGAGCGTCGAAGTCCGCGGCCTCCCGCGTGCATCCGCTGGTGTCGTCCTTCGGGTAGAAGTACAGGACCAGGGCCTTGCCGGCGTAATCCGCCAGCGTGAGATCGGCCCCGCCGTCCTGCGGCAACCGAAATGCCGGCGCGGGCGCGCCGGTCTGCAGAGGATCGGCCATGACGTCTTCCTTTCGTCCCATTGGGAGCCGATGGCTTTGGGCGGCTGCCGGCCGGATCGGCGTGTCGCCGCAACGGTGGTGAGTCGCACCCGGTCCGTCAATCCAGGGAGCCTGACGGCTTGGCCGCTTCGCACGATTCTTCGGACGACCGAGCTTCGCCGGACGAGCGGCTGGACGAGGACGGCTCCGATGCGGCCTGCGGGCGGCATCTGCTGCGACGGCCCCCGCGCCGCCGGACCGGCTTGCGCCGTGCCGCAGTGGCGCTCACGGGCTTCGTCGCCAGCGTCGGCTTCCTGGCGGCCCTCGCGGCGGCCGGACTGTTCATCAAGCTCCGGCAGGGACCCATCGGGTTCGACCTGAAACCGCAGATCGTGGCGGCGCTCGACGCGCGCGTCGGGCACGGCTATCGCTTCGATCTCGACGGCACCGCGATCGAGGCGACCGACCATGGGCCGGCCCTGACGATCCGCAGCCTCTCGGTCAGGGACGCGTCCTCGCGGCCGATCGTGTCGGCGCCGAGCGCCGCCATCGCGCTCGACCCGATGGCGCTGCTGGTGGGCCATATCGCCCCGAGCCAGCTCGACATCCACGACGTCGACCTCCGCCTCGTCGTCAGGCCGGACGGGCAGGTGGCGATCTCGGCCGGCGCCGACGAGGCCGCGGTGCCGCTGGCCGCCGCCTTCTCGGGGGCGACCGAGCCCGCGGCGCCGACCCCCCACGCCCGCGCCGCGCCGGACCTCGCCGGCGCCGCCGCCCCGTCGGCCGAGAGCACCGCCACGGTCCCGCCCCATCCCGGCAACGGCGCACTCCGCGCCCTCTCGGCCGCGATGCGATCCCTGGTCGATGCCGCCACGGCACCCGACAGCGCGCTGAACGCGCTGGAACGCGTCAACGTCACAGGTCGCCTCGTCCTCGACGACCGCATCCACCACACGACGACGACGTTCAAGAACACGTCGCTGAGTTTCACCCGCGGGCCCGGTGGCGCGCCGATCCTCAGCGTCGCGGCCGACGGCCCCGCCGGCCGCTGGGCGCTCGAGGCGCGGGCCTCCGTCGCGCCCGACGGCAGCAAGCTGCTGGCCGTCGAGGCCACGGACCTGTCGCTCGACGAGATCACGCTGGCCGGCGGCCTGAAGAGCCTCGGCTTCGACTTCGACATGCCGGTCTCGGCCAAGCTCGCCATCAAGCTCGCCAGCGACGGACAGATCGACTCCGCCAAGGGCACGTTCTCGCTCGGCGCCGGCTATTTCAAGCTCGACGACCCCGACCACGAGCCCCTCCTGGTCGATGCCGTGACGGGCGGGTTCCACGTCGACCGGACCACCGACGGGGTGGAGGTGGACCGCACCATCCTCCGCGGCCCGACGTCGGATTTCGCCCTCACCGGCCACGTCGACCTCCCTCGCACGCTCGAGGCGCCCTGGGCCGGCCGGCTGGACCTGTCCGGCGCCTTCGGTTCCGAGCGCCCGGGCGAGAGGCCGATCCGCATCGCCCATGGCGGCTTCGCCTTCCACGTCGTCCCCGCCGAGCACAGGGTCGTCCTCGACAGGGGCGACGTCACCGGGCCGGAGGTCGACTTCAAGACGACGGCCGAGGTCCGCTACGGGCCCGGGGGCATCCACGTGATGAACACGTCGAGCGTCAGGCACATGCCCGCCCTGACGGTGGTGCGCCTCTGGCCGAGCCTCGTCTCGGCCCCCGTGCGGGCGTGGCTCCTCGCCAATCTGCGAGGCGGCACGGTCGACAGCGGGACCGAGACGGGGGATTTCGACGCCGGAGACCTCGCCCTGATGAGGGCCGAGCGCTCGATCGCCGACGACCACATCAAGGTGGACTTCGCCGTGTCGAACCTGTCGCTCGGCTTCATGAACGGTGTGCCACCCCTCGTCGACGCGACCGGCAGCGGCGTCGTCACCGGCCACACCTTCACCATGCAGGTCCAGCACGGGTCCATGGATGTCACGCCGGGCCGGCACCTGACGCTGGCCGACGGCACGTTCCGCGTCCCCGAGAACGACCCCAAGCCGACGCCCGCGGTGGTCGAAGCGCATATCGTGGGCGGCGTCGACACCGTGGCGGACCTGCTGTCGCGCGACGCGCTGAAATCCTACGCCGACCTGCCGATGGACGCCGGGGCACTCCACGGCCAGGTCGATGGCCATCTCACGGTCAACTTCCTGATGGGCGATGCCGTGCCGCCAAACAGCGCCGTGGTCGCGGTCAACGCCACGGCGACGAGCTTCGCCCTCGACAAGCTGATCGGCAAAGAGGGCCTCTCCGACGCCACGATCAAACTCGACGTCGACCCCAAGACCGGGACGCATGCCAAGGGGGAGGGGCGGATCTACGGCGCCGCCACCACCATCGACCTCCACAAGCCGCCCTCGGGCGCCGGCGAGGCGGTGATCGCGCTCACGCTCGACGAGGCCGCCCGCGCCAAGGCCGGCATGGCCAACGCGAGCGTGAAGGGGCCGGTCTCCGCCAGGATCACCGCGGCCCTGGCGTCGGGGGACAGGACGCGGGCGAGCGTCGATCTCGACTTCGGCAAGGCCGGCATCGAGGGGCTGGTCCCGGGCTTCTCCAAACCCGCCGGCCGGCCGGCCCGGGCGACGCTGACCGTCCTCCAGCGGGACGGCGGGGTGACGCTCGACAACATCGCGTTCGAGGGGGGCGGGGCCGCGGTCCGCGGCACGGTCGACCTCGACAAGGGGGGAGACTTCGCCTCCGCCAAGCTCAGCCAGGTCAAGCTGTCGCCCGGCGACGACATGCGCGTCGACGTGCAGCAGAGCGGCGATGCGCTGAAGGTCGCGGCGCGAGGCGCCAACCTCGACGCGCGACCGTTCCTGAAGTGGCTGTCGGCGCCGAGCCCGGCCGGCGGCACCCCCGAGCCGGCCGCCAAGGGGGAGCTCGACCTCGATCTCCACAGCACCGTCCTCACCGGCCAGAACAGCCAGGCCGTGACGGGCGCCGAGGTCCATCTCGTGCGCCGGGCCGGTCAGGTGAAGCGCCTGACGCTGTCGGGGCGCATCGGACGCCAGCCGCTGACCATCTCGACGGCGCAGGTCGACAATGCGCCCCACTTCCTCATCCACGCCGGCGATGCCGGCGCGAGCCTCCTGTTCATGGACCTCTATCGGCGCATGGCGGGCGGACGGCTCGACGCCAATCTGGTCATGGCCGGGACGCGCCTCGACGGTTACGCTACGGTCCACGACTTCTCGTTGCGCGAGGATCCCGCGCTCCGCAAGCTGGCGGTCGAGGGTCTGGCGAGCCAGAAACACGAGGACCCCGCGGCGGCCGTCGCCGAGGCCCAGCCGTTCGACGCCTCGGACATGACGTTCCGCAAGCTCGAGGCCTCCTTCACCAAGAGCGGCAACATCGTGGAGGTGCGGGATGGCTCGATGTTCGGGCCGACGCTCGGCGCGACCGTGGCGGGCACGGTCGACTTCAGCCGCGACCAGGTGAACCTGTCGGGCACCTTCGTGCCCCTGTTCGGGGTCAACAACCTGTTCTCCCAGGTGCCGCTCCTGGGGCCGCTCCTGGGCGGCGGCCGCCACGAGGGGCTGCTCGGCCTGAACTACCGGATCACCGGGTCGGCGGCGAACCCGGTGCTGAACGTCAACCCACTCTCGGCGCTCGCGCCGGGCTTCCTCCGCCAGATCTTCGGCGCCCTCGACGGCTCGGCGCAGAACGGCGCCGGGGCGGCGGATCCGCCCCACCTCGGGCAGGACTGACCGCGCCGGACGAGCCGCCGGCGGGCGTGGCGCCGCGGACGACCGGCCCGGCGACCCGTCGATCGGGCCGCGGGCCTTTCGCGGGTTGTCAGGCCGGCGTGAAATTCATCGCGACGCCGTTGATGCAGTAGCGCAGAAACGTCGGGGCCGGGCCGTCGTCGAAGACGTGGCCGAGGTGGCTGCCGCAGGTCGCGCAATGGACCTCCGTCCGGACCATGCCGTGCGAGCCGTCCGACGTCGTCTCGACCGCGCCCTCGATCGGCGCGTTGAAGCTCGGCCAGCCGGTGCCGCTCTCGAATTTGACGTCGTTGACGAACAGGGCCGTCTCGCAGCCCGCGCACGTGAAGGTGCCGCGCCGCTTCTCGTGCAGCAGGGCGCAGCTGCCGGGACGCTCGGTGCCGTGCCGGCGCATCACCTGGTATTGTTCCGGCGTCAGCATGGCGCGCCATTCGGCGTCGCTGCGGGTCATCGGGAAGCTCTGGGCGTCGTGGGTCATGGGTCAGCTCCGTGCCGTGCCGTCCACCGGTCGGGCCGGCGTGGCGATCCCGACGGAGCTGTCCATCGCGGGGCCGTCCGTCAAGGCCGCGGCGTCACCGCGCCGAGCGGCTCGGGGGAGTTGAACGGCTTGGCGAACGTGAAGGCGTCCGCGCCCGCGCCGAGCCGGGCGATGCGCTCGAGCCGCTCCAGCCCATCCCGGAGTCGAGGCCGCGTACCGCTCGGCACCCACCAGAGGGCGAGGCTCACGTCCAGCCGCTCGAACCACTCCCGGCGCCGGCGCATCATGGCGCGATGCAGCGGGTCACCATAGGTGAAGGCCCGAAGGGACTCGATGTCGGTCCAGACCGACAGGTTCACCAGCGCGTGAGGGTCGAGCGCGATGCGCCGGTCGCCGTCGTCGCCCTCCGGCGCCGTGAACCGCCAGACGAGGCCGGGCCAGGCCTCGGCGGCGGCGTTGACGGCGTCGAGCGCGGCCACGAAGTCGGCGTTGGAGGGGTCGGCCTTGGGGCGCCGGAAACGGGCCACGTTGACGTGGGCCAGTTGGCGGAGCCCGGCCGTGGCGCCTCCGTCCAACGCGGCGGCGCTCAGATCGAGCCTGCCTCGACCATGAAGTTGTTGGCGGTGCACATGGCGCTGTCGTCGGAGGCGAGGAACAACACCATCCGGGCGAGGTAGACGGGGTCGATCGGGTCGGGCAGGCACTGGCGCCGCAGCTGCGCGTCGAGCTTCTCGGGCGTCACCCAGAGCTGCTTCTGGCGCTCCGTCATCACCCAGCCGGGCACCACGGTGTTGACGCGGATGCGGTGCGGGCCGAGGTCGCGGGCGAAGCTGCGCGTCATTCCGTGCACGGCAGCCTTGGAGGTGGTGTAGACCGGCATGCCGCCGCCCGCCTCCCACCAGGAGTTCGAGCCCATGTTGATGATGGAGCCACGGCCGGCCGCCACCATGTCGGGCGCCACGGCCTGGGTCGCGAAGAACATGTGACGCAGGTTGGTGGCGATGCGCTCGTCGTAATAGTCCGGCGTCACTTCCTGCCAGCCGTGGCGGTCGTCGCGCGCCGCGTTGTTGACCAGCACGGTGGCGGGACCCAGCGCCGCCTTGAGCGCCGCGACCGACGCCTGCAGCGCGGCGATGTCGCGCAGGTCGCAGGCGGCGAACTCGACGGACCCGCCGAGTTCGGCGGCGAGGTCGGCCCCTCGGGCTTCGTCGATGTCGACGAACCCCACGCGCGAGCCCTGCTCGGCGAAGGCCCGCACCAGGTATTCTCCGATGCCCGACGCCCCGCCGGTGACGAGGACCGTGGCGCCAGCGAGCGACGGATAGGTGGCGAAGGTCATGGCGGTGAATACCCGATCGTGCGGCGGAGGGCGCCAGCCATAGCGCGGCGCCGCCGGTTTGTCAGGCCAGATGCGGCCGGGCCTTCGCGGCCGGGCAGGGGACGTCCGCCGAGCCCGGCGATGGCGCGGCCCGGCGCTTGGATGTAGGCAGGTTCCACCCGCCGCCCGAGCGACCCGATGGCAGCCACCTCCCCTCCGACCGACATCCGGCCGACGGCCCTCGAGCTGTTCCTGATCTTCGCCCGCATCGGTCTCACGAGCTTCGGCGGGGGGCTCAGCGGCTGGCTGATGCGCGAGTTCGTGCGCGACCGCGCCTGGATCGCCGAGGAGGACTTCCTCAACGGCCTGGCACTCTCCCAGTCCCTGCCGGGCGTCAACGTGACCAACATGGCGATCTGGATCGGGCATCGCCTGCTCGGCTCCGCGGCGCGGTCGCTGGCGTCGCCGGCATCGTCCTGCCGCCGGCCGTGCTCATCGTCGGCATCAGCGCCGTCTTCGCGGTCCTCCAGCAGGCGCCGGCGACCCATTGGGCGCTCGACGGCGCCGCCGCGGCCGCCATCGGCCTCAGCCTGTCGATGGGGATCACCACCGCGCTGCGGGTCAAGCGTCAGTGGCGCCCGCTCGCCATCATGGCGGGCACCTTCGTGGCGATCGGCCCGCTGCACGCGTCGCTGGTGGCCGTCGTGCTCGGCGTCGGGGCGGGGAGCGTCGCGCTGGAATACCTGCGGCTGCGGCGGGCCTGAGTCCCGTGGCGAAGCCCGTCCTCGGCCTCTTCGCCGTCTTCGCGCCGCTCTCGCTCGTCACGGTGGGCGGCGGCCAGACCGTCATCGCCGCCATCCAGCGCCAAGTGGTGGACCAGCACCATTGGATGACGGCGCCGGAGTTCCTCAACGCCTTCGCGATCTCTCGCATGGCGCCGGGGCCGGGCTCGCTGCTGGCGACGCTCATCGGCTGGCAGGTCGGAGGCGTCTGGGGCGCCGTCGCCGCCACGCTCGGCATCTTCGGGCCGACGGCCATCCTGGTCTACGGCGTC
This sequence comes from Lichenihabitans sp., assembly GCA_965214345.1. Classification (GTDB taxonomy): domain Bacteria; phylum Pseudomonadota; class Alphaproteobacteria; order Rhizobiales; family Beijerinckiaceae; genus Lichenihabitans. Next base: position 1,671,140 of record CBDCBJ010000007.1, read on the forward strand.
GCCGTGCTCTGGTCGCGCCACGAAGGAGCGCTCTGGCAGCGGGCGTTGGAGGGCGGGCTGCGGCCGGTCGCCGCCGGCATGATCCTCGCCTCGGTCTATGTGCTGCTCGAGTCGCTCGACGGCGGCTGGCTCGCCCAGGCGGTCGCCTATCTGTCGACCGCGGCGCTGATGCTGAGCCGCGTGAACCCGCTGGTCCTGATCGTCGCTGGAGCCGCCGCCTTCCTGGCGCTGCACGGCATCGGCTGATGGCCCGGCCCGAGCGGGCACATCGACCGGCGCGCGGCGTCCGCCGCGGCTGGTCCGGCCTCTTAGGGTGTTGGTAAGCACCACTTCCTAGAGTGCGATCACACACTCGCATCCCCGAAACGGCGTGTGTCGGCCAGGCCCGACGCACCCCGGGCTTCCGCAGCAGAACGGAGCCGCCATGTCCGCCGCATCCGCCTCGACCCCCGACCGGAGAGCGCGGACCACCCTGACGATCCGCATCGTCGGGGGCGCGCTCGCACTGGTCGTGGCCGGCTTTTGCGCCGCCGCCGGCGCGATGCTCTACGACATGCGGCAGGACACCTGGAACCGCGCCGTCACGGCCGAGAACAACCTGCTTCAGACGCTGTCCCAGGACATCGCCCGCAACATCGAGCTCTACGACCTCTCGCTCCAGGCCGTGGCCGAGCGGGTCGCCGATCCGGACATCCTCCGCCTGAGCCCGCGCCTGCAGGATTTCGTCCTCTACGACCGCTCCGCTTCCGCCCAGGATCTCGGCGCCATCCTGGTGCTCGATCGGAACGGCCGTGTGTTGCGGGGCTCGATCCCCGAGGCGATCGGGGCGGACCTCGGCGACCGCGACTATTTCCAGGTCCAGAGGGCCGATGCGAACCGCGGCCTCTACATCAGCGTGCCCTTCACCCGGCGGGTCACCGGCAAGGATCAAGTCATCGCGCTCAGCCGCCGGCTGAACTCGGCCGACGGGACCTTCGCCGGCATCGTGGTCGGGACGATGCGGCTCAGCTACTTCGCCGGCCTCTTCGCCAACGCCGACATCGGCGACCATGGCTCCATCAACCTGATGCGCCGCGACGGCATCTGCCTCATGCGGGTGCCCTTCGACGCGTCGATGATCGGCAGGGACTTCGCGGCATCGGGGAACTTCAAGCGCTATCTCGGCACGGGCGAGACGTCGTTCGTCGGCGCGGCGGCCACCGACGCCGTGCGGCGAATCTACCACTTCGGCCAGGTCGGCGATCTCCCGCTGGTGCTGACCGTCGCCCTGTCGGAGGACGACGTCTTCGCCCTGTGGCGCGGGAAGGCCTCGATGATCGCCCTGGCCTTGGCCACGCTGTGCGCGACCGCCGGTCTCCTCTGGCTGGTCCTGATCCGACAGATGCGGCGAACCGCCGAAGCGAGGCGCTTGGCGGTGAGGAGCGAGGCGCAATACCGTCTCCTCGCCGATCATGCCCAGGACATCATCATGCGGCTCGACCGGAGGCTCCTCCGCACCTACGTGTCGCCCGCCGTCCGTTCCGTGCTGGGCCACGTCCCCGAGGACCTGATCGGCCTCAGCCCGAGAGGTCTCGTGCACCCCGACGACTGGCAGGCCGTCGAGGCGCTGATCGCCGCCGCACAGGCGGACGGGTGCAACGCCGAGGCGACCTATCGTCTCCGGCACGCGGCCGGCCACTATGTCTGGATGGAGGGTCGCTACAGCATCCTGGCCGAGGACGGCGGCTTCATCGTCGTGCTGCGGGACATCACGATGCGCAAGGCGGCCGAGGAACGGCTGGCGGCGCTGAATGCCGAACTCGCCCATCTCGCCAGCAACGACGCCCTCACGGGGCTCGCCAACCGCCGTCACTTCGACGAGGCGCTGGAGGCGGAGTGGAGCCGCGCGCGGCGCGACGGCCGGCCGGTGTCGCTGCTGCTCGTCGATGTCGACCGCTTCAAGGCCTACAACGACCTCTACGGCCATCAGGACGGCGACGCCTGCCTGCGCGCCATCGCGGACGCGGTCAGCTCCGTGGCGCGGCGGGCGGGCACGCTGGTGGCGCGTTACGGCGGCGAGGAACTGGCCGTGGTGCTGCCCGGCGCCGACGAGGCCGGGGCCGCCGCCCTGGCGGAACGCATCCGGGCCGCCATCGAGGGCCTGGGTCGTGTCCATGCCGGCAACCCGGGCTGCGGCGGCCTCGTCACGGCGAGCCTAGGCTGCGCCACGCTGCAGCCGGGCGACCTGCCCGAGGCCTCGGCGGCGGCGCTGATCGCCGACGCCGACGTGCGGCTCTACGAGGCCAAGCGCATCGGCCGCAACCGCGTCGTCGACCGCCTGTCCGCCGCGTCGGGCGTGCCCGTGCCGTCGGACGAGGAGCAGCGCCTCGCCGTCCTCGCCGCCTACGAGGCCTGCGGCGCCGCCGAGCCGGCCTCGGCGCTCGACACGATCGCGACGATCGCGGCCCGGCTGTTCCAGGCCCCCATCGGTTTCGTCTCGCTGGTCGGGAAACACCAGGTGGCGATCGCGGGTCGCCACGGGACCGACCTCACGTCGGCCCCGCGGGACGACACCTATTGCGCCCATACGATCCACGGCGAGGAGCCCATGGTGGTGCTGGACACGCGCGCCGATCCCCGGTTCGCCGACAATCCCTTCACCCAGGCCGGCATCGCCTTCTACGCCGGCGCACCCCTCATCAGCCCGTTCGACGACCGCGTCCTCGGCGCGCTCTGCATCGCCGACACGGGCGCGCGGGCGCGGTTCGACGACCGGCATCGCGCCCTCCTGGCCGACCTCGCCGGCATCGCCATGGCGGACATCGAGCGCCGCAGGCTCGAGGCCGATCGTGAACCGGCCGCTCCCGTCGCCGCCTGAGCCGGGCGTCGCGGGGACCGGGGGCCTGCGCCGGCTTCGGCGTGGGCGACCTCGGACGGGCGAAGCCACGGTCGATCGCGACCGCCGGCGCTGCCCGGCCCGGCAGGCGCCCGCGGGTCTGGCACTCCGGCGTCCGGCTGATGGGCTCGGTCGCTCAAACGTCATCCGATCCGATCGTCCGGAAAGCGTGTAAGACCTGCCGGGCCGCCGGCCGAAGCAGACGGATCACCGGTCCCGGTCGGGCGAGGATGCCGTCATGGTGGCGATCAAGACCCACGAGGCCGAGCGGTTCCTCGCCCGCGACATCGGCAGCTACGCGATGTTCCTGGTCTACGGCCCCGATGTCGGCCTCGTCAGCGAGCGCGTCGCCCGCGTCGTCAAAGCTCTCGTCGACGACCCCAATGATCCGTTCCAGCTGGTCCGCCTCACCGGCGACGATCTCGGGGGTGACGCCGCGCGCCTCGCCGACGAGGCCCAGACGGTGCCGCTCTTCGGCGGCCGGCGCGCCGTGCTGGTCGACGCCACGGCGGCCAGAAAGGTCGAGGCCGCGGTCGACCTCGTCCTCTCGATCCCCGATGCCTGCCCGGTGGTGGTCTCGGCCGGCCCGTTGAAGAAGGACGCGGCGCTCCGCAAGAGCGTCGAGCGCAGCCGGACCGCCGCGGCCATCGAATGCTACCCGGACAGCGAGCAGGACCTCGCCCGCCTGATCGAGGCCGAGGCCGCCGCCGCCGGCCTGACGATCGACGCCGAGGCGCGCGACATGCTCGTGCCGCTGCTCGGTTCCGACCGGCTCGCCAGCCGCTCGGAGATAGCCAAGCTCCTGCTCTACGCCCATGGCGCCGGGTCCATCACGGCCGAGCACGTCGCCGAAGCCGTGGCGGATGCCTCCGTCCAGGCCAACGACGACGCGCTCGACGCGGCCTTCGGGGGCGACATGCCGGGCCTCGATGCGGCGCTCGGCCGGCTCCACCTCGGGCCGGTCGAGGCCGGGCTGCTGCTCGGCGCCGCGCTGCGCCACGCCGTGGCGCTCCACCGCGCCAAACTGTCCGGTCCCGGCGGCGAGTCGCCGTTCCGCTTCGGCCTGCCGCCGAAACGCAAGGCCGCCGTGGACCGGCAGCTCGCGACCTTGAGCGCCGACGCCCTGTCGCGAAGCGTCGTGCGCCTCGGGGAGGGCATCGCGCTCGTGCGGCGCGAGCCGCGCCTGGCCGTCGACCACGCGACGCGGGCGCTGTGGACCGTCGCGCTCTCGGCACGCCCCCGCACCGGCCGCGCCTGAGCGGGAACGGAGGTGACGTTCGGGTGCGCTCACGCGCGACAGCGGCCAAACCTCTCATGGCGGTGGTGCTGGATGTCTTCTAAAAAGACGGTCATGACGCTTCGGGCCCTCCTCATCGCGTGGTCGATGCTCGCCGCGCTCGTCGCGGCGCGGGCCCAGGAATCGGGCGAGGTGCCGGCCGACTACGCCTTCGCGCAGAGGCCCGGCGCCGCCGTCCCGGCCGACGGCTCCTTCACCGAGGCCGATGGCCGGCCGATCCGCTTCGGCGACCTCCTGGGCCAGAGGCCCATCGTGCTGGCGCTGGGCTACTTCAACTGTCCGATGCTGTGCTCGCTCGTGCGCGACGACCTGTTCGAAGCCCTGTCGCATGCCGGCCTGCGGGCCGGCGCCGACTACGATGTCGCGATCGTCGGCATCGACCCCGCCGAGACCCGCGCCGACGCCGCCCACGCCGAGGCCGACGATACCCTGCGCTACCCGGCGGTGGCGGACGGCGACGCGCAGGCCCCGAAGGGCTGGCATTTCCTGGTCGGCGACCCCGGCGACGTGGCGTCGCTGGCCGCCGCCGTCGGCTTCAGGAGCCGCTACGACGTCCACCTCAAGCAGTTCCTGCACCCCGCCGGCCTCGTCGTGCTGACGCCGGAGGGGAGGGTGTCCGGCTACCTGCTGGGGGCCGGCTATCACGCGGGCGACCTGCGCACCGCCGTGACGATCGCGGCGACGGGCGGCATCGCCAAGGCGGCCCTGCCGCTCCTGCTGCTCTGCTTCCACTTCGACGCCGTCACCGGGCGCTACTCGCTCGAAGTCATGAAACTGTTGCGGCTGGCCGGTGTCGTCACGGTGCTGACGATCGGCGGCACGCTCCTGCTGGCGTTCCGCGGCGAGCGTCGCAGGTCCAGGGTCTAGGGCGGCTCCCCATGTCGAAGCGAGGACAGCGAAGCGTGAGGACGAGGCTGGCATCGCCCGGAGCTGCGCCATGAGCCCGCGGCTGCAGCGACAATTGTTCAAGCCGGGCGCCGACGCCGTCTTCCGCCTGGCGCTGCTGGTCTGCATCGGCGGGCTCGCGGTCGTGCTCTACGCCGCCTCGGCGTTCTCGTCCTCGAACTACGTCACGGGCGTCGGCATCGCCCGCGAACAGCCGGTGCCCTTCAGCCACAAGCACCATGCGGGCGAACTCGGCATCGACTGCCGCTACTGCCACGCGCAGGCCGAGTACCTCGAGACGGCCGGGATCCCCCCGACCTGGACCTGCATGACCTGCCACTCGCAGATCTGGACGGGGTCGGCGATGCTGGCGCCGGTGCGCGACAGCCTGGCCCGCGACATGCCCCTCGTCTGGGCGCGGCTGAATGAGCTGCCCTCCTACGTCTACTTCAACCACTCGATCCACATCCAGAAGGGCTTCGGCTGCACGAGCTGCCACGGCGCGATCGACTCGATGCAACTGACCTACAAGGCCAATGCGTTCCAGATGGAATTCTGCCTCGGCTGCCATCGCAATCCCGAGAAGTTCGTCCGTCCGCAGGGCGAGGTCTGGAACATGAACTGGTCCCCGCCCTCCGACCAGGACGTGCGCGGGCGCCAGCTCGTCGCCGACTACCACATCGCCGGGCCGGGACGGCTCACCGACTGCTCGATCTGTCACCGGTGAGCCGGATGCCCGCCCCGCACGACATCGCCGACCTCCGCGCCCGCCTCGACGGCGGGAACGGCCCCGCCCTGTGGCGCAGCCTCGAGGCCGTGGCCGAGACGCCGGCGTTTCGCGACTTCCTCTCCAAGGAGTTCCCGTCCGCGTCGCGCCTCGCCGACGGTCCGGACCGCCGGCAGTTCTTCCGCCTGATGGCGGCCTCGTTCGCGATGGCCGGCCTGTCGGCCTGTTCGGAGGAGGGCGGCAACCCGCGCGACCACGAGGTGCCCTACGTCCGCAACCCGGAGCGGGTCGAGCCCAGCACGCCCCTCGTCTACACGTCGGCCACGCTGCTCGACGGCATCGCCAACGGCGCGACCGTGACGACCTTCGACGGCCGGCCGCTGAAGGTCGAGGGCAACGGCGCCCATCCCTGGAGCCGCGGCGGCTCCGACGCCTTCGCCCAGGCGTCGATCCTCGACCTCTACGACCCGCTGCGCTCGCAGACGGTGCTCTACCTCGACCGGATCTCGTCCTGGGAGGCGTTCCGGGGCGCCATGGTGGGGCGCTTCGCCGCCATCCGCGCCGAGGGCGGCGACGGGCTGCGGCTGCTGACGGGGCCGATCACGTCGCCGACGCTGCTGGCCGGGATCGACGCGTTCCGCGCCGCCTATCCGAAGATGAGATGGCACGTGCATGCCCCGACGGGCTCCTCGGCCGCCGCGGGCGCCGAGGCGGCGTTCGGACGGAAGCTGCAGGCGCGCTACGACTTCGGCCGCGCCGACGTCGTCGTGGCGATCGACGGCGACTTCCTCGATTCCGGGCCGCATCAGATCGGCACGTCGCGCGGCTGGGCCGACGCCCGGAGGGCCTCGGCCAAGACCGGCCGGCTGCTGACGCTGCACTCCGCCGCCGCGACGCCGAGCCTGACGAGCGCCAAGGCCGACCACCACGTCGCCGTCGGGCCGACGGAACTGGCCGCCCTCGTGGGGAGGCTCCAGGCCGAGGTCGCGACGCCCTCGGATGCCACGTCGGGCGACCCCGTCGCCGCCTGGGTGGCGCGCGCCGGCGCGGCCCTCGCCGCCGCGCGGGGGCGTGGGATCGTCCTGGCCGGCGCCACGCAGCCCGCCGCCGTCCACGAGGCGGTCCATCGCCTGAACGACGCGCTCGGCAACCACGGCGGGCCGGTGTTCTTCACCGCGCCGGTCCTGGCCGAGGCCGAGCCCTTCGCCGCCCTCGTCTCCGACATGCAGGCCGGCGCAGTGAAGAGCCTCGTCATGCTCGACACCAACCCCGTCTACACGGCGCCGGGCGACCTCGACGTCGCGCAGGCGATCCAGAAGGTGCCGCTGCGGATCCACTGCGGCATGACCGTCGACGAGACGGCCGTCTACGCCGACTGGCACCTGCCCCGGGCGCACCCGCTCGAATCCTGGGGCGACGCCCGCGCCTGGGACGGGACGGTGAGCCTCCATCAGCCGACCGTGCTGCCGCTCTACAACGGCCGCAGCGACCTCGAGGTGCTGGCGCTGCTCACCGAGGCCGAACCGCGCGACGGGCTGACCATCCTGCGCGGCAGCTACGCGGCCGGCCGGGACGCCGCCGGCTTCGACGCCTTCTGGCGCAAGACGCTGCTCGACGGCTTCGTCGCCGGCTCGGCCTTCGCCGCCGAGCCCGTGACGCTGCTGCCGGCCGCGCCGGCACTTCCTGCGGTGACGCCGACGGCGGCGGCCACGGGGAAGCCGACGCTCGACGTGCTGTTCCGGCCGGACCCGACGATCTGGGCCGGGTCCTTCGCCAACAACGGCTGGCTCCAGGAACTCCCGAAGCCGCTCACCAAGGTGGTCTGGGACAACGTCGTGGCGGTGAGCCCGTCGCTCGCCGAGCGCGAGAACCTCGCCACCGGCGACGTGGTCCGCATCGCGGTGGGAGGGCAGGGGATCGAGGGTCCGGCCTGGATCCTCCCCGGCCAGGCCGCCGATGCCGTGACGCTGTTCCTCGGCTACGGCCGCGCCGTGCCCGACATGCTGTTCAGCGGCCTCGGCTACAGCGCCTATCCGCTCCGCCAGGAGGCATCGCCCTGGGGGCGGAGCGGCGCCACCCTGACGAGGACCGGCCGGACGGCCCGCCTCGCCACGACCCAGGACCATTCCACCCTCGAGGGCCACGACTTCGTCAAGGTGGCGCGGGTGGGCGATGCGAGGGGCGAGCCCGACGCCGACATGCCCTCCTTCTACGGTGCGAAATCCAGGACGGACGGGGCCGACAGCCGCGCCTGGGGCATGGTGATCGACCAGGACAGCTGCATCGGCTGCAACGCCTGCGTGGTCGCCTGCCAGTCCGAGAACAACATCCCGGTCGTGGGCAAGGCGGAGGTGGCGGTCGGGCGCGAGATGCACTGGCTGCGCATCGACCGCTATTATTCGGGCCTGAAGACCGGCGCCGGCCTCGACGATCCCGACACGCATTTCCAGCCGGTGCCCTGCATGCATTGCGAGGAGGCGCCCTGCGAGGTCGGCTGCCCGGTCGAGGCGACGCTCCACGATCACGAGGGCCTGAACCTCATGGTCTACAATCGCTGCATCGGCACGCGGGCCTGTTCGGGGTATTGCCCCTACAAGGTCCGGCACTTCAACTACCTCGACTACACCGGCAACATGCCGGCGGTGACGCAGCTGCAGCGCAACCCCGAAGTCTCGGTCCGCTCGCGCGGCGTGATGGAGAAGTGTACCTATTGCGTGCAGCGGATCGCCTCGGCCCGCATCGAATCCGACAAGTCGGGCGCGCCGATCGCCGACGGCGCGGTCAAGACGGCCTGCCAGGCGGCCTGTCCGACGCGGGCGATCGCCTTCGGCGACCTCGACGACCGCGGCAGCGCGGTCCGGGCGGCGCGGCAGGACCCGCGGAACTACGCGCTGCTCGGCGAGCTGAACCTCAAGCCGCGCACCACCTATCTCGCCGAGTGGGCGCCGGCCGCGCCGGCCGCCCCCCACGCCGGCGAGCCGGCGCCGCAGGGCGCTGCAGCGGCGGGGAGGGGCTGACCGTGACCGATCTCGCCGACACCCCGCTCCGCCGCTTCGTCGGCCCCGACGAGAGTTTCGCCTCCGTCGGCCTCGAAGTCTCGGGCATCGCCTTCGGGCACCCGCTGCGCCTGCGATGGTGGCTGGCCTTCGCGGCCGCCATGGGGCTGCTCGGGGTTCTGGTGTTCTCGATCGGGTTCATCCTGTTCGAAGGCGTCGGCCTCTGGGGCAACAACGTCCCCGTCACCTGGGCGCTCGACATCGTGTCCTACGATTGGTGGATCGGCATCGCCAGCGGCGGGCTCCTCATCTCGGCCGTGCTGATGCTGTTCGGCACGGAGTGGCGGGGCGCGCTGAACCGCCTGACCGAGACCGGCGCGCTGATCGCGGCCGCCGCCGCCGCGTGCTACCCCATCATCCACCTCGGCCGGCCCTGGTTCTTCTACTGGAACCTGCCCTACCCGAACACCTTCCTGCTCTGGCCGCAGTTCCGTAGCCCGCTCTACTGGGACGCGGTCGACATCGTCTCCTACCTGCTGGTCGCCCTGACGTTCTGGACGATCGGCCTCCTGCCCGACCTCGCCACCCTGCGCGACAGGGCCGTCGAGCGCTGGCGCGAGACGGGGCAGGGGCGCCGGCGGGCCTATCTCTACGGCATCTTCGCGCTCGGCTGGCGCGGTTCGGCCTACCATTGGCACCGCTGGCTGCAGGCCTACCGCATCGTGGCGGTCGCCGGGGTTCTGCTCGTCTTCTCGCTCCAGACCGGCGCCGCCGTGATGTTCGCCGGCTCGGTCGAGCCCGGCTGGCACGACCCGCTGCTGCCCTTCGCCTTCGTGGCCGCCGCGGTGTTCTCCGGCGTCGCCTTCATGGCGGCGGCGGCCGTGGTGATCCGCTGGATGTTCCGCCTCGACGGCCTGATCACCGACGCGCATCTCCAGGTGATGGCCCTGCTGCTGCTCGTGCTCGGCCTCGTCAACCTCTACTGCTATGCCGCGGAACTGTTCTCGACCCTGCTCGGCGACGACCCGTTCGAGACGGCGGTGCTGGGGCGCCGCCTCGTCGGCGATCACGCCTGGGCCTTCTGGGACATCCTTCTCCTGGCGCTCCTGCCGGTCCACGTGTTCTGGTTCAGGGCGGCGCGGCGCTCGGGGCTCGCCATCGCGCTCGTGGGCACGGCGGTGTCCTCCGGCATCTTCGGCGACCATTTCATGGTGATCGTCACGACGCTGCAGCACGACTTCCTGCCCTCGTCGGCCCATCCCTTCACGAGCGATGCTTGGGGCATCGCCACCTTTCTGGGCTCGGCGGGCCTGTTCTTCACCCTGGCGCTGCTGGCGTTGCGCTACCTGCCGGTGGTGTCGATCGTGGAGGTGCGCCGGCTGAGCCTGCTCCGCGCCGAGGCCGGCGTCGAGACCGCGCGGGGGGCCGGACATGGCGTCTGACGAGGGCACCGCCGCCGAGGCTTCGATCCACGCCGTGGCGGCGGAGTTCGACAGCGGCGACGCGCTTCTGGCGAGCATCAGGGCGCTGCACGGCCGCGGCCTCGGGCGGCTCGACGCCCACTCGCCCGTGCCGATCCGGGGCATGAGCGAGGCGCTTGGCCTCGCCTCGTCCTCCATGTCACTCATCGCCGTCGGCGCCGTGCTGGCGGGCTTTGCCGGCATGATGGGCATGTGCATCTACGCCACGGCCTACGACTACGTCTTCGACATCGGCGGCCGGCCCCTGGTGTCCTGGCCGGCCTTCGTGGTGCCGAGCCTGTCCTTCTCGCTGATGACCGGCGCGGTCGCCACTTACCTGGCGATGCTGTTCCTCAACCGCCTGCCGCGGCTCAACCACCCGGCCTTCAACATCCCGGGCTTCACCCGCGCCTCGCAGGACCGCTACTTCCTCACGGTCGCCGAGGGCGACACCGGGCTCGACCTCGCGGCGGTCGAATCGGCGCTCGACGCGCTCCGAGACCGCCCTGTCCGCGTCACCCGGGTGCCGCTGTGAGGGCCGGCCTCGCCGTTCGAGGCATCGTGCTGGCCGGCACCCTGGCGCTCTGCGGCTGCGACCGCGCCGACATGGTGGCCCAGGGCAAGGCGAAGCAGTGGGACGAGAACCGCTTCTTCGCCGACAGGTCGTCCATGCGCCAGCCCGTGGCGGGGACGGTGGCGCGCGACGCGCCGGACGAGCCGGCGCCGCAGCCCACGATCATCACGGCGGCGCTGCTCGATCGAGGCCGGACCGAGTTCAACATCTTCTGTACGCCCTGCCACGGCCAGTCGGGCGACGGCAAGGGCATGGTGGTGCAACGCGGCTTTCCGGAGCCGCCGCCGCTCTGGCTGCCGCGGCTCGAACAGGCCGGGGCCTCCTACCTCTACGACGTCATCACGAACGGCCACGGCGTGATGTACTCCTACGCCGATCGGGTGAAATCCGCCGACCGCTGGGCCGTGATCGCCTATGTGCGGGCCCTGCAGCAGAGCCAGGATGCCGTGCCGGCCGCCCTGCCGGCGGACGATCGCGCCCGCCTGGAGGCCGCGCGATGAGCCGCGCGACCCTCGTGGCGCTCGGGATCGGCCTGCTCGGCGGGGCCGCCATCGTGGTCCTCGGCCTGTTGGGCACGGCCGTGATGCCGTCCTATCTCGGCGCCTGGCTGGCGATCCTGGCCCTGCCGCTGGGCGCGCTGCCCGTCGTGATGGGATGCGAACTGCTCGACGTCGCGGAGACACGGCTGACGGCTGCGCTGCGCCGCCTCGTCGCCATCATGCCGCTCGCCGCCGTCCTGGCCCTACCGGTCCTGCTGCGCCTCGGCGCGCTCTACCCGTCGCTCGACGCGGCGAAACACGGCCTCGCGGCGTGGTGGATGACGCCCGGCTTCTTCGTGGTGCGCGCGGCGGTGTTCCTCCTCGCCTGGACGGCGCTGTCCGTCGTCTTCGCCCGACCCGCCGGGACGCACGATCGGCGAAGGGCGGCGGTCGCCAGCCTCGGCCTCGCCCTGCACGCCGTCATGGGCACGCTCGCCGCCGACGATTGGGCGCAGGAGGTCGAGCCGAGCTTGAACGCGTCGTCCTTCGGTCTCCTGCTGATCGCCGCGCAATGCTCGATCGCGGTCTGCCTCGCCGTCGTGATGACGGTCTCGGGACGCCGCGAGACGGAAGCGTCGCGCGCGCTGGCGTCGGATCGGCGCGACCTCGACGCCTCCGGGCAGGTCGGCGTCGCGCTGGCGGTGCTGCTGGGGCTGTGGGCCTTCCTGGCCTTCACGCAATATCTCGTGGTCTGGTCGGCGAACCTCCCGCGAGAGGTCATCTGGTACCAGCACCGGGCCTCGGGCCTCGGGCTCGCGGCCGAGGACTCGGCGGCCGTGCTCTGCGCCGTAGCCCTGGTGGCGCTGCTGTCGCGCGGCCTGTCGCGCCACGCCGCGGTCCTGGCCTGGGTGGCGGCGGCGCTGCTCGTCATGCACGGGTTGGAGATGTTCTGGCTGGTGACGCCGGCCTTCCGGGGGAGCTTCAGCCTGACGCTCGCCGATGCCGTGGCCCTGGCGGGCGCGGCGGGGCTCGGGATCGGCGCGGCGTCGTTCGCCGGCGAGCGCGCGGAGCGGGGGAGGGTCGGCCATGGCGCCGCGTGAGCCGCGGCCCTGGGGCCAGGCCTTGTTGGGCGGCCTGATGCTGGCGCTCAGCGGCGCGGTCTTCGGCGCGGGCCGCCGCGGCCCGGCCGCCGGCAAACCCGCCGCCGGTCGGCCCTCGGCAGGTCGGGTCGCCGGCAAGGGGAAAGGCGCGGCCAAGCCGGTCGGCAAGCCGTCACCCGAGCGCCGCCCCGGCGCCGAGAGGCCGCAGGTCCGCACGAAGCCGAAGGCGGCTGCCGCCGCGGTCCGGACGCTTCACTGGCCGCCTCCGCCGCCGAAGCCCATCGCGACGCCGGGGCGCGAAGCCGATGCGGCGGTGGCACCGGTCGACGTAGCCTCCGTGAAGCTCGGCTACGAGCGTGTCGACGTGAAGCCCGGAACGATCGTGACGGTCATGCTGGCCAGCGTCTCGGTTCTGGCCGTCTCGATCGCGATCCTGTTCTTCCTCATCGGCCAGGTGCACCGAAACGACCGGCAGGCGGCCCCTCTGACCACCCAGCAACTGGCCGTGATCCTTCCGCCGGGACCCCGCCTGCAGGATCACCCGCTGCACGACATCGCGATGGAGCTGAAGCGGGAGACCGATCGGCTCGCCTCCTACGCCTGGGCCGATCCGCAGCATCGGACGGCCCGGATCCCGATCGGCCGGGCGGAGGCCCTGGTGATCGGCCGGCCGCTCGATCCGTTGCCCGCGGCCGCACCGCCCGCGGCCGGGACCGCCGCTCCCGCGCCGGCCGGCCAGCCGTGACCGTCGAGGATCCCCGCCCATGAACGGCTCCACCAACCCGCTCGCCATCTGGCCCGAGGCGGCCTCCGCCAGCGCGGTGGAGACGGATCACCTGATCCTGTCCTTCACGCTGCTGACGCTGCTGCTCACCGTGCCGATCTTCGTCGGTTTCACCTGGTTCGCCATCAAATACCGCAAGGGCCAGAAGGTCGACCGCACCCACGGCGAGGGGCGCTCCGCGGCGATCGAGATGACCTGGATGATCGGCCCGTTCCTGCTGACCCTGTTCTTCTTCGCCTGGGGCGCCACGATGTTCCTCGGCCACAAGACGCTGCCGGCGGGCGGCCTGCAGGTCGACGCCATCGGGCGGCAGTGGATGTGGAAATTCCAGCACCCCGGCGGCCAGTCCGAGATCAACGACCTGCACGTGCCCACGGGGCAGAACGTCGTGCTGCACATGATCTCGCAGGACGTCATCCACGCCCTCTACATCCCGGCCCTGCGGATCCAGATGGACGTGCTGCCGGACCGCTACACCGACATGTGGTTCAAGGCCACGAAGCCGGGCACCTACCACCTGTTCTGCTCGGAATATTGCGGGACCGACCATTCCGTGATGGGCGGCTCGCTGACCATCATGGACCCGGCCGACTACGAGCGGTGGCTCGGACGGTCCGGCTCCGAGACGACGCTGTCGGCGGCGGGTGAATCCCTGTTCTCCTCCTACGGCTGCTCGGGCTGCCACCAGGGCCAGTCCACCGTGCGGGCGCCCTCGCTCGTCGGCCTCTACGGCAAGCCCGTGCCCCTCGAGGACGGGCGGACGATCGTCGCCGACGACAGCTACATCAGGGACAAGATCCTCGAACCCGACAACAACAGGATCGCCGGCTACAAGCAGATGATGCCGAGCTTCAAGGGCGTCATCGCCGAGGACGACATGCTGCGCCTCGTCGCCTACATCAAGTCCACAAGCCTGAAGACCGGGAGTGCCGAATGAGCTACGCGGCCCGCCGCGACGCGCATGTGCCGCACGGCACGATCGACGCGCCGAAGGACTATCTCCATATCACCCACACGCTGCGCTCGTGGCTGCTCTCGACCGATCACAAGCGGATCGCCATCCTCTACCTGATCTCGATCACGGGCTTCTTCTTCGTGGGATCGGTGGCGGCCGGCCTGCTGCGGCTGGCCCTGGTGGTGCCGGACGGCTCCATCTTCACCAACGACACCTACAACAAGCTCTTCACCATCCACGGCGTGGTCATGGTGTGGTTCTTCCTGATCCCGTCGATCCCCGCCACCTTCGGCAACTTCCTCTTGCCGATCATGATCGGCGCCAAGGACCTGGCCTTCCCGTGGCTCAACACGACGAGCTGGTACGTCTTCATGACGGGCGCGCTCTTCACCATGCTGGCGGTGCTGTTCGGCGGCATCGACACGGGCTGGACGTTCTACGCCCCGCTGTCGACGGCCTTCTCGAACACCTACGTGTCGCTGGCGCTCGTCGGCGTCATCGTGGTCGGTTTCTCGTCCATCCTCACCGGCCTCAACTTCATCGTGACGATCCACACCATGCGGGCGCCGGGGATGACCTGGTTCCGCATGCCGATCTTCGTCTGGACCATGTATTCGGTGAGCATGATCTTCCTGCTCGCCACGCCGGTCATCACCACGGCGCTGATCCTGCTCGTGATGGAGCGGACCTTCAAGATCGGCGTCTTCGATCCGGCGCTGGGCGGCGATCCGGTTCTGTTCGAGCACCTGTTCTGGTTCTACTCGCACCCGGCCGTCTACATCATGGTGCTGCCCGGCATGGGCGTCATCTCCGAGATCGTGCCGGCCTTCGCCCGCAAGCGGCTCTTCGGCTACAAATTCGTCGCCTATGCGTCGATCGGGCTCGCCACCATCACGTTCTTCGTGTGGGGCCACCACATGTTCGTCAACGGGCAGAGCGACTATGCCAGCGTCACCTTCTCGTTCCTGAGCTTCGCCGTCGCGGTGCCGTCCGCCGTCAAGGTCTACAATTGGACCGCGACGATCCACAAGGGCACGCTGGTGCTCGATACGCCGATGATCTACGCGATGGGCTACATCGGGCTCTTCGTCATCGGCGGCTTGACCGGCCTGTTCCTGGCGACACTGTCGATCGACGAGCATGTCCACGACACGTATTTCGTCGTGGCGCATTTCCACTACATCATGGTGGGGGGCACCGTCCTCGCCTTCCTCGGCGGGCTGCACTATTGGTGGCCGAAATTCACCGGGCGCATGTACAACGAGGCGTGGGGCCGCATCTCCGCCTTCCTGATGTTCATCGGCTTCAACGTCACCTTCTTCCCGCAGTTCATCCTGGGTTACCTCGGGATGCCGCGGCGCTACCACGTCTATCCGGCCGAGTTCCAGCTCATGAACATCATGTCGTCGGCGGGTGCCACGATCCTCGCCTTCGCCTACGTGTTTCCCTTCGTCTACCTCCTCTACTCGCTGTGGTTCGGCAAGAAGGCATCGGACAATCCCTGGGACGCGAAGGGCCTGGAGTGGATGACGACGTCGCCGCCCCCGCTGCACAACTTCGTGAGGCCTCCCGTGGTGGATTTCGAGGCCTACGACTACGACGCCAAGGTGCCCGAGGCATGAGCGAGGCGCTCGCCGACGGCGTCGGCATCGAGGTCATCGAGCAGTTCAACTCCGCGGAGCAGCAGCGCCATGCCGGCCAGCTCGGCATGTGGGCCTGGCTGGTGACGGAACTGCTGCTCTTCGCGGGCCTGTTCCTCGTCGCCCTGGTGCTCCGGGTACAATATCCGGAGTCGGTCCACGCGTCGGTCAGCCACCTCAAGTTCTGGATCGGCGCCACCAACACCGGCGTGTTGATCGTCTCGAGCCTCACGATGTCGAGCGCCATCGAGGCGTCGCGCCTCGGCCTGCAGCGCCTCACCGTCACCAGCATGTACGCGACCGCGGCCCTGGGCACGCTGTTCATGGCGCTGAAGCTCTACGAATGGTACGCCGACATCGTCGAGCATATGGCCCCCTGGCTCAACCAGCCCTATGAGCTCGCCTCCGACAGGCAATCGACGCTGTTCACCGACCTCTACTGGGTGACGACGGGCCTCCACGGGCTCCACCTGACGACCGGCGTGACGATCCTAATGGTGCTGGCGCTGCAGGCGCGCGCCGATGGCTACCTGTCACGACATCAGAACCGGATCGAGGTCTTCGGCCTCTACTGGCACTTCATCGACCTCATCTGGATCATCGTGTTCCCGGTGCTCTATGTGATCGGCCGGTGAAGGCGATGGGCGACAGGCTGTTCACGGACGAGCAAAGACGCGCGTTCCTGGCGCGCATGAACCTGCCGCTGCGCGTGTTCGTCGGGCTGATGCTGTTGCTGGCCACCAACATCCTGGCCGGCGCCGTGCAGCCCTTCGCCGGCATCTGGATCGTCGAGACCCTGGTGCTGCTGACCATGATCGTGATCACGCTGCTGTTCTCGATGGAGATCCTGCGCGAGGCGCCGCTGATCCGCATGTGGTCGATCGTGGGGTTCTGCTGGGTCGGCATCCTCTTCGGGATGACGATGATCGACTATCTCACGCGAGGGCGATGGCCGCTGTGACGGCCGGCTGAACGCCGATCGTCGATGTCGGCTGCGGTTCAGATCTTGCCGAACGTCTCGTCGAAGCTGTAGCCGGCGCCGCGGACGGTGCGGATGGGGTCGCGCTCGCGGCCGCGCGACAGCGACTTGCGCAGGCGCCCGACGTGGACGTCGACCGTGCGTTCGTCGATCTCGACCGACTGGCCCCACACGCCGTCGAGCAGCTGGGAGCGAGAGAACACCCGGCCGGGCCGCTCCATCAGGTAGTCGAGGAGCCGGAACTCGGTCGGGCCGAGATGGATGTCGCGCGCCCCGCGGCGGACGCGGCGCGTCTCGCGATCGAGGTCGAGGTCGCCGGCCGACAGGCGGCTCGCCACCCGCTCCGGCCGCGAGCGGCGGAGCAGGGACCGCACCCGCGCCATCAGTTCCGGCACCGAGAAGGGCTTGACGACGTAATCGTCGGCCCCGACCGACAGGCCGCGCACCCGCTCGCCCTCCTCGCCCCGCGCCGTCAGCATGATCACCGGCAGCGTGCGGGTCGCCTCCCTGGCCCGCAGGCGGCGGCAGATCTCGAGACCTGACACGCCCGGCAGCATCCAGTCGAGGATGACGAGATCGGGCGGCAGTTCCGACAGCCTGACCTCCGCCTCGTCGCCACGCTCGACGCGCTCCACCGTGAAGCCCTCGGCTTCGAGGTTGTAGGACAGGAGCAGGCCCAGCGCCTGCTCGTCCTCGACGACCAGGATGTGGGGCGCCGTCCCGCCCGATGCGGCCTTGGTGGGTGCGTTGCGGAGCACGTTCACGGATCAGACTCCACGGCGCCGCGGCTCAGGGCTCGTCCTGCGCTTCCGGCGCGGGTGCGAGGCTCGCGCCGGAATGCAGCTTCGGCCGGTCGAGCGGCAGGGTGTCGCCGGTGGCGAGGTAGAAGACGGTCTCGGCGATGTTGGTGGCGTGGTCGCCGACGCGTTCGATGTTCTTCGAGCAGAACAGGAGATGGGTGCAGAACGAAATGTTGCGGGGATCCTCCATCATGAAGGTGAGGAGGTCGCGGAAGATCGAATCCTCCAAAGCGTCGAGTTCGGCGTCGCGCGCCCACACCGCCTGGGCGCGCTCGACATCCCGCTCGGCATAGGCGTCGAGGACGTCCTTCAGCTGGTTGGCGGCGAGCTCGTTCATGTGCTTCAGGCCGATCACGGCGCGGGGCACGCGGGGCTCGGTGGCGATCTTGACGGCCCGCTTGGCGATGTTCTTGGCGAGGTCGCCGACGCGTTCGAGGTCGCCCGATACCCGGATGGCCGCCACGATCTCGCGCAGGTCGACCGCCATCGGCTGGCGGCGCGCGATCGTCAGGATGGTGGCCGATTCGATCTCGCGCTGGAGGACGTCGAGCCGCGGGTCGCTGGCCACGACGGCCTGGGCGAGGTCGACGTCGAGGGCCACCAGGGCATCCATGGCGTCCGACAGCATCTTCTCGGCGATGCCGCCCATCTCGGCGATCTTGCGGCCGAGCGCTTCGAGCTCGGTGTCGTAGGCGGTGACGATATGGTCGGCCATGGGTCTGTCCTCTTCTCGGCTCGGGATCAGCCGAAGCGGCCGGTGATGTACTGCTGGGTCTGCTTCTGCGTCGGCGATGTGAACATGCGCTGCGTGGCGTCGAACTCGATGAGGTCTCCGAGGTACATGAAGGCCGTGTAGTCGGAACACCGCGCCGCCTGCTGCATGTTATGCGTGACGATGGCGATCGTATATTGAGTTTTCAATTCGTCGATCAGTTCCTCGACGCGGGCGGTCGAGATCGGGTCAAGCGCCGAGCAGGGCTCGTCGAGCAGGATCACGTCCGGCTTCAGCGCCACCGTGCGGGCGATGCAGAGGCGCTGCTGCTGGCCGCCCGACAGGCTGAGCCCGCTGGCCGACAGCTTGTCCTTGACCTCGCCCCACAGCGCCGAGCCCTTGAGCGCCGTCTCGACCCGGCCGTCGAGCTCCGACTTCGGGATCTTCTCGTAGAGCCGGATGCCGAAGGCGATGTTGTCGTAGATCGACATCGGGAAGGGCGTCGGCTTCTGGAACACCATGCCGATCCGGGCGCGGAGCAGGTTGAGGTCCATCTTCGGATCGAGGATGTTCTCGCCGTCGAGCATCACCTGGCCCTCCGCCCGCTGCCGCGGGTAGAGGTCGTACATCCGGTTCAGCACGCGGAGCAGGGTGGACTTGCCGCAGCCCGAGGGCCCGATGAAGGCCGTGACCTTGTTGGCCTCGAGGTTCAGCGACACGCCCTTGATGGCGAGCGTGTCCCCGTAGAAGAACTTGAGGTCGTGCACCGTGATCTTGTTGGTCCGGTCCGCGGCCGGGGCGGCGGCGACCGTGGCCGCGGTGCCGGCTTGAGCGTCGGCGACGGTCCGTGCGGCCGGTTCGAGGTCGGTCGTCATTTGGCTGTCCTTGTGGAACCGAGGGAACGCGCCACGATGCTGAGCAGCAGGACGGCGGCCGTGATGATCAGGGCGCCGGTCCAGGCGAGCTGTTGCCAGCCCTTGTACGGGCTCGTCGCGAACTGGAAGATGATGGTCGGCAGGTTGGCGGTGTCGTGCGAGATGTCGAAGTTGAAGAACAGGCTCTGGCCGGCGGTGAACAGCAGCGGGGCGGTCTCGCCCGAGATGCGGGCGAAGGCGAGCAGCAGGCCCGTGATCAGCCCCGGCCGGGCCGCCTGGTAGGCGATCTTGAGCACCACGTGGGACCGCGGCAGGCCCATCGCGCTCGCGGCCTCGCGCAGCGTGTTGGGGACGAGCAGCAGCATGTCCTCGGTGGTCCGGGCCACGACGGGGATCACCAGCATGGCGAGCGCGAGGGCGCCGGCGAAGCCCGACGAGTGGTGGATCCGCGTGATGACGAGCTGGTAGATGAAGAGCCCGATGATGATCGAGGGCGCGCTGAGCAGGATGTCGTTGATGAACCGCACGACGCCCGTCAGCTTCGAGAAGCGGCCGTGCTCGGCCATGTAGGTCCCGGCCAGCAGCCCCAGCGGGGCGCCGATCAGGAGGCCCAGCACGGTGATCACCACCGAACCGTAGATGGCGTTGAGCAGACCGCCGCCGATGCCCGGCGGCGGCGGGGTCGATTCGGTGAACACCGACAGGGACAGGCCCGCGATCCCGTTCCACAGCAGCGACGCCAGGATCACCACGAGGGCGACGAGGCCCAGGAGGGCGGCCCCGATGGAGAGGCCGAGGAAGATGGTGTTGTTGGCGCGGCGGGCGCCCGAAAAGCTCGCCATGGCGTCAGGCTCCGGCGCGGCGTTGGATCCGCATCAGCGAGAACCGCGCGATGGCGAGCACGATGAAACTGATCACGAACAGGATGAGGCCGAGGGCGATCAGCGACGACGTGTAGAGATCGCCGGTCGCCTCGTTGAACTCGTTGGCGATCGAGGCCGAGATCGTCGTCCCGGGCAGCAGCACGGAAGACGAGATCCGGTGGGCGTTGCCGATCACGAACGTCACCGCCATGGTCTCGCCGAGCGCGCGCCCGAGGGCCAGCATCACGCCGCCGATCACGCCGGCGCGGGAGTAGGGGATCACGATGTTGTTCACCACCTCCCAGGTGGTGCAGCCGAGCCCATAGCCGGCCTCCTTCAGCACCGGCGGCACCGTGTTGAACACGTCGCGCGAGATGGAGCTGATGAAGGGCAGGACCATGAAGCCCAGGATGATGCCGGACGTCAGGATGCCGATGCCGTAGGGAGGGCCCTGGAACAGGCTGCCGAGGACCGGGATGGGTCCGAGCACGGCGATGAGGGCCGGCTCCACATAGGTCTGCATGAAGGGCGCGAAGATGAAGAGGCCCCAGATCCCGTAGATGATGCTCGGGATGCCGGCCAGGAGTTCGATCGCCATCGCGATAGGCTGGCGCAGGCGGAACGGGCAGAGTTCGGATAGGAAGATCGCGATGCCGAGGCCGACCGGGATGGCGATCGCCATGGCGATCGCCGACGTCACGATGGTGCCGTAGATGGCGGCCAGGGCCCCGAACTGGCCGTCGCCGTCGTTGGCGTTCGGGTTCCAGGTCTGGTCGACGAGGAACCGCAGCCCGAAGGCCTTGAACGCCGGGAGCGAGCCGATGATCAGCGACACGATCACGCCGCCGAGCAGGATGAGCACGAAGACCGCAGAGGCCAGGGTCATGCCGCCGAAGATCGCGTCGATCGTCCGGAAGCGGGCCAGCACCGTGCCGCGGGTCGCATCCTCGGCTCTGCGCGCGGTCACGTCCCGCATCGCGACATCGGCCATGAAAACTCCTGGTCTCTCAAGTGACCCGGCCTGATCGAGGCGGGGAGGACGGGGGATGGGAGACCGGGCGCGTCCCGAACCGTCCCATCCGCCGCGGCGTCGCGTGCCGCCGCGAAACGGCGAGAGCCCCCTCCCGTCACCGGGAGGGGGGCTTCACCTCACTTCATGCTGTAGACGGGCTTGCCGTCGGCGGACATGATCGCGCCGTTGATCTGCTTGTCGATCAACGCCACGACCTTCGCCGGCATCGGGATGTAGTCGAGAGCTTCGGCGGCCTTCTCGCCGTTCTTGAACGACCAGTCGAAGAACTTCAGGGCGTCGGCCGCGGCGGCCGCGTCCATCGGCTTTTTGTGCATGAGCACGAAGGTCGAGGCCGTGATGGGCCAGGACTGGGCGCCGGGCTGGTCGGTCAGGATCTGGTAGAAGCCGGGAGCGTGCTCCCAGTCGGCGTTGGCGGCCGCGGACGAGAACGTGTCCATGGCGGGCGCGACGGTCTTGCCGTCGTGGTTGACCATCTTGGTCGACACCAGGTTGTTCTGCTTGGCATAGGCGTATTCGACGTAGCCGAGCGCGCCCTTGGTGTTGGCGACGTTGTTGGAGACGCCCTCGTTGCCCTTGGCGCCGAGGCCGACCGGCCACTCGACGGCCGTGTTCTCGCCGACCTTGGTCTTCCAGTCGGGGGAGACCTTGCTGAGGTAGTCGGTGAAGTTGAAGGTGGTGCCCGAACCGTCGGCGCGATGCACCACGACGATCGGGGTCTCGGGCAGCTTCATGCCCGGGTTGAGTTTGGCGATGGCCGGGTCGTTCCAGGCCTTGATGTCGCCGAGATACATCTTGGCCAGCGTCGGCCCGTCGAGCGTGAGGTCGCCGGCCTTCACGCCGTCGAGGTTCAACACCGGGACGATGCCGCCCATGATCATCGGCCACTGCACGAGGCCGGCCTCGTCGAGGTCCTTCTCGTGAAGGGGGGCATCCGAGGCACCGAACGTCACGGTGTTGGCCTTGATGGCCTTGAGACCGCCGCCCGAACCGATCGACTGGTAGTTGATGCCGGTGTTGGTGTCCTTCTTGTATGTGTCGGCCCACTTGGCGAGCACCGGATAAATGAAGGTGGAGCCGGCGCCGGAGATGTCGGCCGCGCGGGCCGAGAGGGCGCCAGCCGTCAACGCGGTGGCCACGAGGGCCGCGCGTGCGATGAATGTCATGGTCATGGTTCGCCTTCGTTCTGTCGAACAGGTGTGTCCCGTCGCGCGAGCGTCGTGCCCCCCGGGCGATGGCGAGCGGAGTCCTAGATGAAACCCGACGCGTTTTTACGACAGGCGCCTGACAGGGATGTGACGGCGTAAGCTCTTCACAACCTTCGCTGATTCACGATTTCAGCGGCAACGTCACCGTGATGAGCGTGCCTTGCCCTTCCTGGCTCTCGATGGTCAGTCGGCCGCGGTGGCGCGCCACGATGTGCTTGACGATGGCGAGGCCGAGGCCGGTGCCGCCCTTGGCGCGGCTCTGCCCGGCGTCGATCCGGTAGAAGCGTTCCGTCAGCCGCGGCAGGTGTTCAGGCGCGATGCCATTGCCGAAATCCCGCACCGTCAGCAGGCCGATCCGGTGCTTCGTCGCGACCGCGATGTCGACATGGCCCGGCGAGGCGCCGTATTTGATGGCGTTCTCGACGAGGTTCTCGACGACCCTCACCAACTCGTCCCGGTCGCCCGCCACGACGACCGGTTCGCCGACCGTGACGGCGAGCGTGACGGCGCTCTCGGCCGCCAGCGGCGCCAGGGTCTCGGCGACGTGGCGCATCGTGAGCGACAGGTCGACCGCCTTGTCGGGCCGCAGGTGGAGGTTCTGCTCGATCCGCGACAGCGACAGCAGGTCGTCGATCAGCCGCGCCATGCGCCGCGCCTGCTCGCCCATGATGCCCAGGAAGCGTTCGCGCGCCCGCGCGTCCTCGCGCGCCGGTCCCTGCAGCGTCTCGACGAAGCCGAGGAGCGACGCCAGCGGCGTGCGCAACTCGTGGCTGGCGTTGGCGACGAAGTCGGCGCGCATGCGCTCGACGCGGAGCGATTCGGTCAGGTCGCGCAGGGTCAGCACGAGGGCTCGGTCCTCGCCGGGCGGGTCGAGCGGCGCCACGGTGACGTCGAAGACGCGCTCCACCGGCACGCGGTCGCGCCAGGCGACCTGCTCGGTCTGGCCGGAGGTGAAGACGCGGTCGACGGCATCGAGGATGTCGGGATCGCGCAGCGCCAGGGCCAGGTTGCCGCCGAGCTTGAGGGCGGGGAGCACGCCCTTGGCGTGCCGGTTGGCGGCCTTGACCCGCCCTTCGCCCGTCACGGCGAGGCAGGGCTCCGGCATGGCCTCGATCAACGCCGCGACGAGCGCCGTCGACGTCTGTTTGACGTCCAGCATGGTCCGCTTCGCCTCACCCATCTTCGCGCCCGCAGCCTGTGGATTCTCGGGCTTCAACCATGACGCGATGATGACGAATCCGGTCCCGGAGAGGGCCTCCGCCGCCGCGCCCGGCCCCATCCACCGCCGCGACGGGGCAGGGCCGCCCTCGGCGCGCCGACGGGGGATGCGGGGCACCCCATCTTGGTGTAGATCGCGGCGGCAGGCGAGGGGATCCTCGCGACCGGGGACCGACGATGCAGGTGACGAGGCTGGCCATCCCCGACGTGGTCCTGCTGCGGCCGAAGCGCCATGGCGACGCACGCGGCTATTTCGTCGAGAGCTTCAACGCCCGCACCTTCGGCCGCGAGGTGGGCGACGCCGTCTTCGTGCAGGACAACGAGGCCCTGTCGGCGCAGGTCGGCACGGTGCGAGGGCTGCACTTCCAGCGCCCGCCGACGGCGCAGGGCAAGCTCGTTCGGGCCCTCAAGGGCGCCATCTTCGACGTCGCGGTCGACATCCGCTCGGGGTCGCCCACCTTCGGCCGCCACGTCTCGGCCCTCCTCTCGGCCGAGACCGGGGACCAGCTGTGGGTGCCGCCGGGCTTCGCCCACGGCTATTGCACGGTCGAACCCGACAGCATCATCGCCTACAAGGTGACGGACTTCTACAGCGCCGCCGAGGACGGCGGCATCGCCTGGGACGATCCGGCGCTGGGCATCGAATGGCCCGTGGCGCCGGGCGCCGCCGTGCTGTCCGACAAGGACCGGCGTCAGCCGAAGCTCGCCGACCTGCCCCCCGTCTTCGCCCACGGGCCGCGTCGGTGAGGCGCGTCCTCGTCACGGGCGGCGCCGGCTTCATCGGCTCGGCCGTCGTCCGCCACCTCACCGGCGAGCTCGGTGTCGACGTGCTCAACGTCGACAAGCTCACCTATGCGGGCAATCTCGAGAGCCTCCGTCCCGTCTCGAACCTGCCGAACTACAGGTTCGCCCAGGCCGACATCGTCGACCGCACCGCCATGGACCGGCTCTTCGCCGAGTTCCGCCCGGACGGCGTCATGCACCTCGCCGCCGAGAGCCACGTCGACCGCTCGATCACGGGCGCGGGCGACTTCGTGCAGACCAACATCGTCGGCACCTTCACGCTGCTCGAGGCCGCGCGGGGCTACTGGTCCGGGCTCGACGCGGAGGCCAAGGCGGGGTTCCGCTTCCTGCACGTCTCCACCGACGAGGTCTACGGCTCGCTGGGGGCCGACGGCCTCTTCGAGGAGACGACGCCCTACGACCCGTCCTCGCCCTACTCGGCCTCGAAGGCGGCCTCGGATCACCTGGCCCAGGCGTGGCTGCGCACCTACGGCCTGCCGGTGGTGATCTCGAACTGCTCGAACAATTACGGGCCGTTCCACTTCCCCGAGAAGCTGATCCCGCTCGTCACCCTCAACGCCCTGGCCGGCAGGCCGCTGCCGGTCTACGGCCGCGGCGACAACGTCCGCGACTGGCTCTTTGTCGAGGACCATGCCCGCGCGCTCTGGACGATCCTCACCACGGGCCGGCTCGGCGAGAAGTACAACGTCGGCGGACGCAACGAGCGCACCAACCTTGCCGTGGTCGAGACGATCTGCGACGTGCTCGACGAGCTTCGGCCCGTGGCGCGGCCCCGCCGGGACCTCATCGCCTTCGTGACCGACCGTCCCGGCCACGACCAACGCTACGCCATCGACGCCACCAAGCTCGAGACCGAGCTCGGCTGGCGGGCGCGGGAGGATTTCGCCAGCGGCATCCGCCGCACCGTGGCCTGGTACCTCGACAATGAATGGTGGTGGAAACCGCTGCGCGAGGGCGTCTACTCGGGCGAACGCCTGGGGCTCGGCGCGCCCGCGGCCGCGTCTGAGATGAAGGCGGACTGACGATGCGCATCGCCGTCACGGGACAACACGGCCAGGTCGCCAGGGCCCTCTCCGAGATCGCCGCGCGGCACGGCCACGAGGTCGTGCTCCTCGGCCGCCCGGGGCTCGACCTCGCCGATCCGGGGACGATCGAACCCGCGATCCGGTCCGCCGACGTCCGGGCGGTGATCAACGCCGCCGCCTACACGGCGGTCGACAAGGCGGAATCCGAGCCCGACCTCGCCGAGGCCGTCAACGGCGCCGGGGCAGGGGCCGTGGCGGCCGCCGCGGCGGCGCTGGGCCTGCCGGTGCTGCAATTGTCGACCGACTACGTCTTCGACGGATCGAAGCCGAGCCCCTATGTCGAGGAGGACGCGACCGGCCCGCTCGGCGTCTATGGCGAATCGAAACTGTCGGGTGAGCGTGGCGTCGCGGCCGCGAACCCGCGCCACGCCATCCTGCGCACCGCCTGGGTCTATGCGCCATACGGGGCCAACTTCGTCCGCACCATGCTGCGCATCGCGGGCAACAAGCCGGAGGTCAACGTCGTGGCCGACCAGCACGGCTGCCCGACTTCGGCGCTCGACATCGCCACGACGCTGCTCGGCGTCGCCGCCAGGCTCGCCGAGGCGCCCGACGACGCGGCGCTCGTCGGCGTCTTCCACATGGCGGCGCGGGGCGAGGCGGTATGGGCCGACGTCGCCGAGGCGATCTTCGCGGCGTCGCGCGCCAAGGGCGGGCCGAGCGCGGTGGTGAACCGCATCACCACGGCGGACTTCCCGACCCAGGCGCGCCGCCCCGCCAACTCGCGGCTCGACTCCTCCAAGCTCGAGCGGGTCTACGGCCTCGCCCTGCCGGACTGGCCCGGGCCGCTGGAACGCACGGTGTCGCGGCTGCTCAACGAGGCGCGCCCCGCTGGCTGAGCTCTGGGACGACATCCCTGAGGCGCCGTGCCGACCGGCCGACGGGTCGGGGCGGCGGGAGGCGAAGGCAGCGGTGTCGCCCGACGCGCTCATGCGGATGGCGAGCCACTACCTCGCCCGCTATTCCGCCTCGACGGCGCGGCTGCGCGAGGTGCTGGAGCGCAAGATCCGCCGCCCGCATGCGCTGAGCGACGTCCCGCCACCCGAGCCCGACGAGATCCGGACGCTGGTCGACGGCGTCGTCGGGCGCCTGACCCGGGCCGGGCTCATCGACGACGCCGCCTTCGGGCGGGGCAGGGCGGCGGCGCTGGCGCGCAAGGGCTGGCCCGCGTGGCGGATCAGGACCGAGCTGCGGCGCCAGGACATCGACACCGCCGAGGCGAGCGTCGCCGAGGCGGTCGACCTCGACGAGGCCGCGCAGGCGACCCGCCTGGCCCAGCGCAAACGGCTCGGTCCCTACCGGCCGGGCGAGCGCGAGCCCCACCGCGACAAGGATGTCCGCGCGATGGTGCGGGCGGGATTTGCGGTGAGCCTGGCCAAGCGCGTCGTGGACGGCGAGGCGGAGTGAGGCTGAGAGTACGTCAAACCCGCGCCATGCGGTTCCAGGCGTCGAGGCCGGCGATCTTGTAGGCCTCGGCCAGGGTCGGGTAGTTGAACGTGTTCTCGATGAAGAACTCGACCGTGCCCTTGAGATTCAGCACCGCCTGGCCGATGTGGATCAGCTCGGTGGCGCCCTCGCCCACGATGTGGCAGCCGAGCAGGCGTCGGGTCTTCAGCGAAAAGATCATCTTCATCATGCCGTTCTCGAGGCCCATGATGTGTCCACGCGAGGTCTCGCGGAAGCGCGCGATGCCGCATTCGTAGGGGATCTTGCGCTTGCGGACCTCTTCCTCGGTCATCCCCACCGTCGAGATCTCCGGCACCGAGTAGATGCCGTACGGGAAGAACTCCGGCGGCGGCGGCGGGGCGAGCCCGAAGGCGTGGCAGGCCGCCACCCGTCCCTGCTCCATCGAGGTCGAGGCGAGGCTCGGGAAGCCGATCACGTCGCCGGCGGCATAGATGTGCGGGACGGTGGTCTGCAGCGTCTTGGGCTCGACCGCGATGCGGCCACGGCTGTCGGTGGTGAGGCCGATGGCGTCGAGGTTGAGTGTGTCGGTGTTGCCGAGGCGGCCGGCCGCGAAGAGCAGCATATCGGCCGAGACGCTGCGGCCGTCGTCCATCCGGCACACCACCTTGCCGCCCTCCGGCGCCTCGATGCTGGTGACGGGGGAGCCCATGCGCAGCAGCACGTTGCGGTCGCGCAGGTCGTGGACGAGTTCGTCGATCAGCTCCTTGTCGAGGAAGTCCAGAAAGGTCGCGCGCGGCTCGATCAGCGTCGTGGCGACGTCGAGGGCCGAGAAGATCGTGGCATATTCCACCCCGATGACGCCGGCGCCGATCACGGTCAGCGACCGCGGCAGTTTCGGCATCTCGATGATCTCGTCGGAATCGAACACGCTCGTGCCGTTGAACGGCACGTAGTCGGGGCGGAACGGCCGCGTCCCGCAGGCGATCAGGGCGAAGTCGAAGGTGTGGACGTGGGTGTCGCCGGTATCGGTGGTGACCTCGATGCTGTGCGGGTCCGCGAACTTCGCATCGCCGCGCGCCGTCTTGACGCCGTTGCGGCTGAACTGGTGCTCCAGGACCTCGACCTCGTGGTCGAGCGTCTTGTGGAGCCGGGCCAGCAGGTCGTCGGCGCCGATGTCCTGCTTCACGCGATAAGAGCGGCCGTAGAAGCCACGCTCGCGCCAGCCCGACAGGTTCAGCACCGTCTCGCGCAGCGTCTTCGACGGGATGGTGCCGGTGTGGACCGACACGCCGCCGACGCGGCGCCCGCGCTCCACCACGAGGACGCGCCGGCCGAGCTTCGCCGCCTGTACGGCCGCGCGCCGGCCGGACGGGCCGGAGCCGATCACGATCATGTCGAAGTCGGCCATGGTCCGTTCACTCCATCCGCCGAAGCCGGCGCCGAGCCCCACATAGCACGCCGACCTGACGCCGGGCTCGCGCGATGCAGGAGGCATGCCGTCATGTCGCGGCTGTGACGCCCTCGGCAACGGGGAAGCCCTCGTCGGCCCAGCCCGTCATGCCGCCGATCATCACCTTCACGGGTCGGCCGAGCCCGGCGAGCACGGGGAGGCCTTGGACAGCGACACGCGCGCTCTGTGCAGCGGCTGCTCGCCATGAATTGGCGATGGGTGAGGGATGCGCCTTGTCAGCCCGGCTTCCTCGACCCCTCCATGCTGACCCCGTCGATCGGCCTCAAGATATGTCTGTCCGGTCGATCTGCCGAGGCATAGCGCCGCCGTACATGGCCGACTTTGACATCGATGGCCTTCGCCCGACCGGACGCGCAGTTTTCGACGAAAGCCCCTCGCAGGCCGAGCGAGGGCGCGCTACCTTCGATCGTCGAAGGGGATCGCGATGAGCTTGCTGCAGGCCGAGGTGTATGAAGCGTTCCGATCGCTGGAGGTGCCCGACGAGAAGGCGCTCAAGGCGGCAGTCGCGCTCTCGGCCGCCCTGTCGAAGTCGGAAGACGCGGCCGTCAAAAGCCTCAAGAATATCGAGGATGACACCAATAAGAGCTTTTCGAAACGGGATGCCGATATCGAGGCAACCCGGAAAGACGTGCAATCTCTCAAGGTCGACTCGGCTGTGTTCAAGTGGATGGGGGGCGTCATGCTCTCGATGCTCACAGCCCTTTTTTCAAGGCTTTCTTTCACTAGTAAATACCGAATAATGGCTGACAAACGCTAGCTTAGATGTGTGAGGTTGTCAGTCATCGAGAAACGAAGTCGAGGATGTTTCTAAGTCAGACCAACGTAACTCCCGACGACTGTCCACCCAGATTTGGCTCACGACTCGTCTGGCGTTCTGGTGAACGATCCAACCTGGGCGATGCTCACCTGTTCGTCGCCATACCCCGGTACCGGGCGGGCTGGTACGACTCGGCATCGAAAGTACCACCCGCCCAGCGACTAGCCCCTGCCGATCGACGACGTGACGGCGAAGCCCTCGTCGGCCCAGCCCGTCATGCCGCCGATCATCACCTTCACGGGCCGGCCCAGCCCGGCGAGATGCAGCGCCGCCCGGTCGGCGCCGTTGCAATGCGGCCCGGCGCAATAGACGACGAACAGCGTGCCGTCCGGCCAATCGGCCATGCGCCGCTCCGTCATCTTGCCGCGGGGCAGGTCGATAGCGCCGGGAACGTGGCCTTCGGCGTAGCGCTGCGGCCCGCGCACGTCGAGCAGCACGAAGTCGACCGTGCCGGCCTCGCTCGCGGCCCGAACGTCCGCACAATCGGTCTCGAAGGCGAGGCGGGCGGAGTAGCGCGCCACGATCGCCTGCGCGGCGGCGGGCGGGACGGCGGTGACGGGGCTCGGCATGCGTGGCTCCTTTCGGGTTGGGTGGGAGCATCATGCCTCGATGCCGCGTCGCTGGACGCCCGTCCTGAAGTCGATCAACATCGACATCGTGCCAAAGCGATCAGCCTTTCCCGACCATCTCACGGGTCCCCGCGTCGCCGTGCTGGCCTATGACGGATTGTGCACCTTCGAGTTCGGGGTGGCGGCCGAGGTCTTCGGCCTGCCGCGCCCCGAGATGGGGCCGCGCTGGTACCGCTACGCGGTCTGCGGCGCCGAACCGGGCCCGCTCCGCGCCGCAGGCGGCCTGACGGTCGCGGTCGACGATGGCCTCGACGTGCTCGATGAAGCCGAGCTCGTCGTGGTGCCGGGCTGGCGCGGCATCGATGCCCCCGTGCCCGATGCGCTGGTCGCGGCGCTGAGGGCCGCCCACGCGCGGGGCGCCCGACTCGTGTCGCTGTGCTCCGGCGTCGTGGTCCTGGCCGCGGCGGGCCTGCTCGCCGGGCGGCGTGCCACCACCCATTGGCGCTACGTCGAGGCGATCTCGCGCCGCTACCCGTCGATCCGGTTCGACGCCGACGTGCTCTACATCGACGAGGGCGACGTGCTGACGGCCGCGGGCAGCGCCGCCGGGATCGACCTCTGCCTTCACGTGGTGCGGACGGGCTTCGGGCCGGAGGCCGCCAACCTCGTCGCCCGGCGCCTCGTCGTCCCGCCGCACCGCGACGGCGGACAGGCGCAGTTCATCGTCGCGCCCGTGCCACGCCGGCACGAGGCGGCCCGGCTCGGCCCGCTCCTCGACGCGCTGCGGGCGAGGCCCGGCGACGACCACCGCCTGGACAGACTGGCGGCGCGCGCCGGCATGAGCCTGCGGACGTTCCAGCGCCGGTTCGTCGCCGCCACCGGCCTGCCCCCGGGCGAGTGGCTCGCCGCCGAGCGCCTGCGCGTCGCCCGCGAACTGCTGCAATCACCCGGTGCCGCATCGCTCGACGACGTGGCCGAGGCGGCCGGCTTCGGCACGGCCGCCGTCATGCGCCACCACTTCCGGGACAGGTTGGGCACGAGCCCGGCCGCCTATCGCAGGCGCTTCGCCGGGTGACGGCGTCCTTCGCGGCCCGTCGCCATGCGACCCTTGCGACGGCGGCGGGACGATCCATCTCGGATCTGCGGCGTGGGACGGAGACCGGTCGGTTGGGTCAGGACAAGGCGTGGAAGCAGGTGCGGACCGAGTGGCGCGATGTCGTGCTGGTCTGCCGGAAATGCGCGAAGAAGCTCGATGGCGGTTTCGGCCCCGACGGGGACCAGCCGTTCGCCAAGGCCCTGCGCCACGCCCTGGACGATCGGGGACGGAAACTGCCCAAGATGCGGCGGCGCGCGGCGGCGGTGCTGGAGGTCGGCTGCCTCGACATCTGCCCGAAGAAGGCGATCGTCGTCGTGAGGGGCAGCGACCCTGATCGCATCGTGCTGGTGCCGGAACGGGCCGGGATGGCGGAGATCATCGAGCGGTTGGGCCTCGACCGCGGTCCGGGTTCGCGGGAGACCGATCCGGTTCGGCGATCCCACCGTGGACCCGACGGCGGCGAGGCCGGGCGCGCCGCCTCCGTCTAGCTTCCGTCAGGCGGCGCTGACGTGCGCCAGCTTGAATCCGTGAGGCTGTCACTCACGTCGAAGGCTCGGGCTGACGCCGCCGGATCCGTCGAGACCTCGCACCGAGATCCCTGCCGCAGACCGGTCGCCGCAATCCTCCCATGCCGTCGCGCCGGAGACTGATCACGTCGTGCTGACGCCGCAATTGGCAGGCGTCTGGTGCCCTCAGAAGCACGTCCCTTCGGCTCCAGGACCACCCATGACATTCTCCCCGGCGATCCAGATCCTCCGCGTCAAGCTCACGGCCGCGGCGGTCGGCGCCATCGTCCTGACGGCCGGTCACGCCGCCGCCAAGAATCACGATTGTCAGCTCTTCAAGCCCCGGTCGGCCTCCGTCGGGTTTCACGACCGTTCGCCCGGCCCGACGTTGCGCGATCCGAACTGAGGCTCACCGCGCAACCTCGCACATACCGGCGGGAGGGCCCCGTCGCGGCATCCGGTGGCGCCTTCGGATCGCTGGCCGCGTAGCGCCACCGTCGGGCGCGCCAGCGTGCGTCGCGTCGCCATCGTCTCCGACGAGGATCGGCCTACCCTGGCGCGAGCGACGTCGTCGCCGGCCGCGCCGAGCGGCCGGCGCAGGCCTTCACTGTGCCGCGGTGGCCAGTCCCGCGATGGCGCGGCGATGCATCGGCGTCATCGCCATCCCGTCCTTGTCGAAGAGGCGGGCCTCATCGGTGTCCACAGCGAGGCGAACCACGTCGCCGATCTGGGCCGACGTGCTGCCGGGCGTCTTGACGGTGACGAGATGGCCGTCCGCCACGTCGACGTAGACCAGCGTCTCTCCACCCAGATGCTCCACGACGGCGACCTTCCCGCCCATCGGGCCGTCCGGCGCGATCGACAGGGTCTCGGGTCGGAACCCGACCGTGCAGGCGGCTCCGGCTGCGGCGTTGCGGGGCTCGACGGGGATCGTGGCGATACCACCCCCAGGGAGCTGGACATCGACGCCGCCCGCGTGGGCACTCTTCACGGTCGCCGACGTGAGGTTCATCTTGGGCGAGCCGATGAACCCCGCCACGAACGTGTTGGCCGGATAATGGTAGAGTTCCAGCGGCGAGCCGACCTGCTCGATCTTGCCGGCCCGCAGCACGACGATGCGGTCGGCCATGGTCATGGCCTCGATCTGATCGTGGGTGACGTAGATCATCGTGGCCTTCAGCTCGCTGTGCAGCCGCGCGATCTCGATGCGCATCTGCACGCGGAGCGAGGCGTCGAGGTTGGACAACGGCTCGTCGAAGAGGAACACCTTGGGCTGGCGCACGATGGCGCGGCCGATGGCGACGCGCTGGCGCTGGCCGCCGGAGAGCTGACCGGGCTTGCGGTCGAGCAGCTTCTCGAGTTGTAGGATCTTGGCGGCCGAGCCGACCTTGGCGTCGCGCTCCGCCTTCGACACGCCGGCCAGCCTCAGCGCGAAGGCCATGTTGTCGGCCACCGACATGTGGGGGTAGAGCGCGTAGCTCTGGAACACCATGGCGAGGCCGCGGGCATCGGGAGGCACGTCGTTGACCACCGCGCCGTCGATCAGCAGGTCGCCCGCTGTGATCTCCTCGAGTCCCGCGATCATGCGCAGCAGTGTAGACTTACCGCAGCCCGACGGGCCGACGAAGACCACGAACTCGCGGTCCTGGATCGCCAGGTCGACGCCCTGGATGATGTTGACGGCGCCGTAGCTCTTGCGGACGTCCTTCAGTGTGACGGTAGCCATGGCGAGACCCCTTTACTTGACGGCGCCGAAGGTCAGGCCGCGCACGAGTTGACGTTGTGTGAGCCAGCCGAACACGAGGATCGGCGCGATGGCGAGCAGCGAGGCGGCGGACAGCTTCGACCAGAACAGACCCTCGGGACTGGAGAAGCTGACGATGAGCTGCGTCAACGGCGCGGCCCTCACAGATGTCAGGTTGATGCTCCAGAACGCCTCGTTCCAGCACAGGATGATCGACAGCAGCGCCGTCGACATCACGCCGGGCAGCGACAGCGGCAGCAAGAGGAGACGCATCTGCTGCATGGGGGTCGCGCCATCCATGCGTGACGCCTCCAGGATCTCCTTCGGCACCTCGCGGAAGAAGGAATACAGCATCCACACGACGATCGGCAGGTTCATCAGCGTGAACATGGCGATGATGCCGGTCCAGGTGTCGAGCAGGCCGAGCCGCTGGAACAGGTAGTAGATGGGCACCAGGACGCCGACGGCCGGCATCATCTTGCTGGACATCATCCACATCAGCAGGTCCTTGGTCTTCCGGCCGGGGTAGAACGCCATGGCATAGGCGGCGGGTACCGCGAAGGCGAGGCAGATGACCGTGGCGCCGACCGATTCGACGATGCTGTTGATCACCGACCCGAAATAGTTCACGCGTTCATTGACGGTCGTGAAGCTCTCCAGCGTCGGTTTGAAGAACAGAGACGGCGAGATGGCGTCGATCTCCGTCTTGAAGGAGGTGACACCCATCCACAGGATCGGGAAAAAAACCACAAAGGCCACCCCCCAACCCAGCACCGTCATGACGATCTTGGTGCGTTGCTTGGCCTTCATGGCGGCGCCTCAGTTGTCGAGGTTGCGGGCGACGGTGCGCACGAGGAAGATGGCGACGATGTTGGCCAGGACGACCGCCACGATGCCGCCCGCGGAGCCGCCCCCGACGTCGAACTGCAGCAGAGCCGTCTTGTAGACGAGATAGACGAGGTTGGTCGACGCGTCGCCGGGGCCACCGCTGGTCGTCACCAGGATCTCGGCGAAGATTCCGAGCAGGAAGATGGTCTCGATCATCACCACGACCGTGATGGGCCGGGCGAGATGGGGGATGATGATGTGGCGGAAACGGTCGACCGGCTTCGCGCCGTCCATCCGGGCCGCCTCGATCTGCTCGCGGTCGAGCGACTGCATGGCGGTGAGCAGGATCAGCGTCGCGAACGGCACCCATTGCCACGCCACGATGATCCCGATGGAGAACAGCGGCGCGTTGGTGAACCAGGTGATCGGCTCCATCCCGACGGAGCGCGCCCAATAGGCGAACAGCCCGTTGACCGGGTCCATCAGCAGGTTCTTCCACACCAGCGCCGCGACGGTCGGCATGACGAAGAACGGCGCGATGACGAACAGGCGCGAGATGCCCTGCCCGTAGAAATCCTGGTCGAACAGGACGGCGAACAGCGTGCCGAACACGATGGTGGCGATCAGCACGCCGCCGACCAGCAGGACCGTGTTGATGATCGACGCGATGAACGAATCGTCGGTCAGCAGGTAGGTGTAATTGCTGAAGCCAGCCCATCCCGTGATGGACGGATCCGTCAGGTTGAAGTTGCGAAAGGAAAAGTAGAGCGTCAGCGCAAGCGGGACGATCATCCACACCAGCAGGGCGGCGATGCTCGGCCAGACCAGCGGTCGCGTGTCGATGCCGCGCTTCGAACGCCGTACCTTGGGCGCAACGACCGCATCGCGCGGCAGGGCTGAGGTCGACATGGCGGGCTCCCGATCCCTGTTGTCACTGTTATGGTGCAAAACCGCCGGGGCGCGAAGCCCCGGCGGCGTCGAGCGGCCGTCTTACTTGGGGTAGCCGGCCTGCTTCATGGTGCGCTCGGTCGAGGCGTCGGCCTTCTTCAGGGCCGCCGCGCCGCTGTCCTGGCCGGCGAGGGCCGCCGCGATATCCTGGCCGACGTTGGTGCCGATGGCCTGGAACTCGGGGATGGCGACGAACTGCACGCCCGTGTAGGGCACCGGGTTCACGGTCGGGTGCTTCGGATCCGTGGTCTCGATGGCCTTCAGCACGGTCGGGGCGAAGGGCGCGGCCTTCTGGTAGTCGGGGCTGTCATAGGTGGACAGCCGCGTGCCGGGAGGGGCGGCGACCCAACCTTCGGAGTCGCCCACCATCTTCACGTAGTCCTTGGAGGTCGCCCAGGCCACGAACTTCTTGGCGGCGTCGGCCTGCTTGGTCGAGGTCGGAACGGCGAGGTTCCAGGACCAGAACCAGCCCGAGGCCTTCGGGTCCTTGTCGGTGACCGGCGATGCCGTGAAGGCGATCTTGTCGGCGACCTGGCTCTGCTTCGGGTCGTAGACGCGGCCCGCACCCGACGTCGCATCGATCCACATGGCGCACTTGCCCGACGCGAAGAGCGCCTGGTTCTCGTTGAAGCCGTTGGCGGTCGGGCCGGGAGGGCCGTCCTTCTTCATGACGTCGAGGTACCAGTCGATGGCGCTCTTCCAAGGCTGGCTGTTGAGCTGCGGCTGCCACTTCATGTCGAACCACTCGCCGCCGAACGCGTTCACGGCCGTGCCGAGGAAGGCCATGTTCTCGCCCCAGCCGGGCTTGCCGCGCAGGCAGATGCCGTAGACGCCGTTCTTCTTGTCGGTCAGCTTGCCGGCATATTCGGCGATCTGCGTGTAGGTCGGCTTCTCCGGCATGGTGATGCCGGCCTTGTCGAACAGGTCCTTCCGGTAATAGGTGAAGGACGATTCGGCGTAGAAGGGAGCCGCGTAGAGCTTCCCGTCCATGCTCAGCCCATCCTTCACCTGCGGGATCAGGTCCTTGTAGTCATAGGTGTCGCCGAGGTCGTCGAGCGACATCAGCCAACCCTGCTTGGCCCAGATCGGTGCCTCGTAGGCGCCGATGGTCATAACGTCGAACTGCCCGCCCTTGGTGGCGATGTCGGTCGTGAGGCGCTGACGCAGCACGTTCTCCTCGAGGACCACCCAGTTCAACTTGATCCCGGTGTCTTTCTCGAACCTCGGCGACAGCTTCTGCATGATGATCATGTCGCCGTTGTTCACGGTCGCGATCGTCAACGTGGTCTGATCGGCCGCCTTCGCGGCGATGGTCGACGCCAGAAGCGCGGCGACGAGACCACTCGTACGAGCAAAACGCATCCTCATTCCTCCCTGTGACGGCCGTTCATCGGCCTCAAACTTTGCTCAGCGTGAGAGCAAATGCTCAATCCTGGCGGACTCGCTGTCAAGCGCAATTCCGCTATGTCGCCATATCATAGGTGCCATTCCCCATCAAACGTGGCGATCGAGGAGGCGGATCGCCGTCGGCTCGTCGATGACGAGGCCGGTGGCGAACTGCCCGGCCAATGCCGCCGCCAGGGCGTCGAGCTTCGACCGGCCCGCCGCGACCAGGATGGTGGGCCGTCGCGGCCGGCAGAGCGGCGGCACCGCGGTGAGGCGGCGCGTGACGGCGTCGTCGATGAGCTGGCCGGCCGCGTCGATGGGGTGGGAGCGCAATTCCCCGACGGCGCCCGCGGCCTGCAGCATGGCGAGTTCTTCGGTGGTGACGAAGCCGTCCATCAGCAGTGGCGCGGTCGGGCCGATCGAGCCGACGCCCAGCACCTCGGCATCGGCCTCGCGCACCAGTGTGTCGACGATCCCGTAGCCCCGCTGCGCTTTGAGGAAGCCGCATTCCTCGCGCGTGTCGGTCAGCACCGGGAGGGGCAGGGGATAGCATTGCGCGCCGACGCGGTCCGCCAGCCGGATCACGACGTCGTAGGGGCTGGCGCGCCCGTCGCGGGTGAGGTTGCCGACGGCCGACACGACCTTGTGGTCCGGCCGCTCCATGGAGGTGACCTCGCGCACCGTCTCGAGCAGCGTGCGACCCGTGCCGAGCGCCAGGATCTGCGGTGCCGGCGAGGACAGCAGCGTCTCGATCACCTGTGCGGCGAGGAGTGCCACCCCGGCCCGGTCGCTCTGGCCGTCGACGCTCGGGGCGACCTCGCAGGTGTCGAGGCCGAAACGGTCGCGCATGCGCTCGCCGAGTTCCATGCTCTTCAGCAGAGGGTGGTCGAGGCGGAACTTGATCAGCCCTTCCGAGATGGCGAGGGCGACGAGACGCTGGGCGTTGGGCCGGGAGACGCCGAGGTCGGCGGCGATCTCGTCCTGCGTGCGGCGCTTGATGTAATAGAGCCAGGCGGCGCGGGCCGCGAGATCGAGCCGCCTCGTTCGGGCGTCAGCCTTCTCGTTCACCCCGGCGCTCCCGAACCATCGTCGTCGTTGTCGATCACCGCGGCGCCGGACGCGCAGCCGTCGAATGCGGCGACAGGGTGGCGCGGATCGCCGTGCGGGGTCAAGCGCCGGAGGCCCGAGCGCCGCAGGCCGACGCAGAAGCCGGCGCGGTCGTCGGCCTCGGCGGGAACAGTCAAATTGCCCACGCGTTCACACGCCGCCTTAACCTCACTCGCATCCATCTGCGTTCCGCACGCAGCCCCGTTAGGGATCTCTCGCCATGGTCGTGTTGTCCGCGAAACATGATGCTCTGCATGAGTAGGGAGCAAGTTTGATGTATGCCGTCCATCCCGCCTCGAACCACTCGATCGTCCATCGGGCGGCCGTGTCCATCGGGGAGGCCGTACGAGCGATGACGGGGCGGCGAGAGATCAGATTCATCGTCGCGGGCGGCTTGGCTTCGGCCGTAAACTGGTTCAGCCGCTTTCCTCTGGCGTTGTTCTGGTCGTTCGAAACCGCCGTCGCTCTCGCCTATGGGGTCGGGATGGGCGTGGGTTTTGTGCTCTACAGGACCTGGGTCTTCGAAGGAACGGAAGGTCGTGTTTGGGAGCAGTTGCCCCGGTTCCTTCTCGTCAATGGGTTCGGACTCGCAGTGGTCATGGCGAGCGCCTGCACCTTTCTATGGATCCTTGCGCCCACGCCGTGGCTGTCCGAGGGGTCGACGCGGGCCCTCGCCCACTCGCTCGCCCTGATCGTGGGCGCTGCCGTGAACTTCCTGGGACATCGGACCCTGACATTTCACGTGCGACGCGTGGAGGGCATGGTGGCGGTGGATCTCTGACCCCAGCCGGCCTCAGGCGTGCTTTCACGCCGCGTCACGGTCCTTCTCGGCGGGCGCGGCATCGCGATGGATGGAACCTTCCATCGCATCGCTTTTGGACGGTCGAGCGCGAGGGTGGCACTCGGCGTTAACGTCACCGATGCGAACCTGTGATGGACGCCGCCGGACGTCGGCGCGTGCCGACCAGATGGGCCCAACGGCGCCAGCGTGGATCGGAGCGCCGATGTCGAAGATGCAGGACCGCACCCCGGCTTCCAGGCCATCCGTCGCAGAGGAGATGCCTGAGTTGGACCGTCTTCCGCGGCACAGACCGCATGACGTGGTCCCTCATCCGAGCCACGCCGACGTGCATCTGACCCACCCTGCGCCAGTCTCCCCTCTGCTGCTTGTCCTCGCCATGGTGGCAGGCGGATACGCGCTTCTGTTCATCGTCACCATCGTGGCGCAGACGCCCGTGAAGCTCGTCGGCCAGATATACCTCGGGCTCGACTTCAAGGATTTCTGGACAGCAGCGGGCGATGTTCTGGCTGGTCGGGACCCATACCTGAGTCCTCGATTCGTGACGCCGCCCCTGTCCTGGATCCCCTTCCTGCCCCTCTCATGGCTTTCCCGGCCCCAGGCCACTTTGGTCTTCCTATGCGTCAACGCCACTGCCCTGGTCATCGGAATCAGGGCGCTGGTGCGGTTCTACCGCTTGGAAAGTTCGCTCGTCCTCGTCATCGCCATCATCGGTGCATTCTCGCCAGCGACGCTGATGCTGCTCGATCGCGGCAATCTCGACGGGCTCGTGTTCCTGCCGCTGTGCGCCTTCATCGCTCTGCAGCCCAACAGGATGACGAGCCCCTTGGCGTTGGCGGCGGCGACCTGCCTGAAGCTCTATCCCGGGATCTTCATCCTGGCGTTCATCGCACATCGGCGGATCGGGGCAGCCCTGATCGCCGGCGGGGCGGTTCTATCCACCGTCGTCCTGATGCCGGCCGGCGATCTCGCTTTCCTGCACAGCCAACTGGTGCGCGCCGGAGGGATGAGGATCGAGGAGAACCTGAGCGGATTGGCGCCCTTCTGGGCGATCGACGAGTTACTATCGCAGGTCGGGACGATCGGCCTCGGTCTTCATCCCGCGCTGCTCACCGGCGCCATGCTCTACGCGGGGGCGCTCGGCACCTGCCTGTGGTTGGATGGCAAGCTGATCGGACGCGTCGGAAACCCCGACATGCGCCTCCTGCTGGCGACCTACGCGGGCTTCTGCATCAGCATGCCCTCCCTCGTCTTCCTCTACTCCGGCGTCTGCCTCTTCATCCCGCTGGCTGCCTTGGGTCAGCGGGGACTGTCGGCGTCCCCGACCCGGCTGCGCGGCTTCGCTCTGGCGCTCGGCCTCACGATGCTGCCTGCGCGGTCCTTCGACCTGACGCTCGGTGCCGATTGGGCGAAGGCGCTGAACTTGCTCCCCATTGCCGGCAGCGTTCTTCTGATCGTCGAAGCTGTGGGATTGCGGTTCGATCTCCGGCAGAGTTCGGGAGTCCGGAATGCCGGGGCGGCGCTCTCGCCGCCGCGAGCCGAAGCGTCAGCCGGAATCGGACGATTCCTGCCACCCGGAAGCATCGCCGCCGTGTCTCGCTTCGTCAGCTCCGTCGAGGTCTTCGGCACCGCCTCTCTTCCTTCGATCAAACGGAGGTTGTCACCGAGGCGGACTGATCCTCGATCAGAACATGCAAAGCATCGCCAATCCGATCGACTTACCCGAGACGACCTCCTGCTGCCGCCTATCGACCCCCCGGCTGCCTAAGCGTCTGCTTCCATACGATCGTGTGCGAGCTGTCCTTCGCCGACGGTGGCCGAGGGCACCTGGCTCGGCTGCACCGGCCGGATCACCCTCGAAGAGGCCGACGACAGGCGGGTCTGGGTCGATGGGCAGATGCTGACGCCGTTCACCGGGGGAGAGGCCGCTTCACTGGCCTGAGAGCCGCCCGAGACCCTCATCCCTGCACCGCCTCCCAATCGAGGCCGAACCGGGCGAGGTACTTGCGCAGGCGGTCGGCGTCGTTGCTGCTCGTCTTCTGCAGGCGGGAGACCGCGAAGAGCGCGCGGCCGGCGGCGCTGAGCGTCGCGTGCGATCGGCAGGCCGCCACCACGGCGGCGAGCTGCGGCCGATCGAACGGATCCACGGCGGCGAGCCGCTCGCCGAGCAGGGCCTGGAGGGCCGCATCCGCGCCATCCGCCTCGGGCCGGCGCCAAAGCTTGCGGAGTCGTCCGATCTCCTCCTCCACGGTCGCCTCGTCGATGCGCCCGGCGGGGGCCAGCGTCGCCATCCGGGTGACGCTTGCGCCGAGGTCGCGGAAGTTCGCCCGCCAGGCGGCCTCCGGCGCCGCGGCGAAGCCGAGATAGCGCGCCCGGGCCTCGCGGTTGAAGCCGACCTGGGTGCCGGCCGCCCCGGCGAAGCGCGCGAGTTCGAAATCGAGGTTCGGCTCGATGTCCTCGCGCCGCTCGGCCAGGCCCGGCAAGGCGAAGGTCCAAAGGTTCAGGCGCGCCAGGAGGTCCTCCCGGAACGTGCCGCCCTCGACCGCCCCGGCGAGGTCGCGGTTGGTGCCGGCGATGAGCTGGAAGTCGCTGGCGCTCTCGCGGTCGGCGCCGACGGGAAGGAAGCGCTTCTCCTCGACGGCACGCAGCACCATGGCCTGCTCGTCGGCCCCGAGTTCGCCGATCTCGTCGAGAAACAGGATCCCCTTGTCGGCCGATCTGAGGAGCCCCGGCCGGTCGGCGAGCGCGCCCGTGAAGGCGCCCTTGCGGTGGCCGAACAGGGCCGACATGGCGCCGTCGCCGCGCAGCGTCGCGCAGTTCACCGCGACGAAGTCGCCCGACACCTGCCGTCGGCTCCGCTTCAATTCGTAA
Organism: Lichenihabitans sp.; assembly: GCA_965214345.1. Classification (GTDB taxonomy): domain Bacteria; phylum Pseudomonadota; class Alphaproteobacteria; order Rhizobiales; family Beijerinckiaceae; genus Lichenihabitans. The sequence goes on from CBDCBJ010000007.1 coordinate 1,712,035, forward strand.
ATGCGACGCGCGAGCTGGGATTTGCCGGCCCCGGTCGGCCCGCAGAGCAGCAGCGGCGCTGTCGAGCGGATCGCCACCTGCTCGATTCGGTCGATCGTGGCGTTGAACGTCGCCGAGCGCGTGGCGATGCCGGACTTGAGAAAGGACGTCGCCTCGAGGGCTTCGACCCGGAACCGCTGGGCGATGCGGTCATAGCGCGACAGGTCGATGTCGATCGCGTCGATCCGGCCGGGGTCCGCCGTCCCCCAGCGTCTCGGCGGCACGAGCTGCAGAATCTTCGCCGGGATGTGCCGGGACTCGATCAGCAGGAACCAGCAGATCTGCACCACGTGGGTGCCGGTGGTTATGTTGACGTAATAGTCCTCCCGCTCGGGGTCGAACGGATAGGCGCGGGCGACATCGTGCAATGCGCCATAGACCTCCTCGAAATCCCAAGGATGCGTCAGGTTCACGGTCTGCAGCCGCACCGCGGTGGCGGGGGAGACGGCCGCGATGTCGGCGGCCAGCCGTTCGGCGAGGGCGACCGCGTGATTGTCGTGCAGCAGTTCGAGCCGATGGACCGGAAAATCGGGATGGCCGCACAGCGCCACGGTGGGACGCCAGCGCTCCCATCGGGTCTCGGTCTTGCCGGCATCGAGGCTCGTGCCGACGAAGCCGAGGACGACGCGCGGGCGCTCCATGAGGCTATCCTACAGAATAAACATCGATCCTAGCAGATCCATCCCGCGCCACAACTCCTCGTCGCGATCGAAGCCGGCTCGATGTCGTGAAAAAAATTCCCTCATCAATACAGCAGCTTGCAAGAGAGTTCGTCCTTCGCCTTCCGCCTGGCACGCGATCCGCAATGGAGGTGTCGACCCGAGCAGCGGTGCCAGAGGAGGTCACGATGGCGAACAAGACGATCTTCGCGAGCCTGGCCGGACGCCTGATCCCGGCCGCCACGGCGCGCAACCGGGCAGGAGCCCCGGCCTATGGCTACGAGCCCCGCCACAAGCTGGCGCAGCTCGCCGCCACGGGCACGCTCGGGCAGACGTTCTACGTCGACGCCGAGACGCAGCTCGCCGACATCCTCGCGGTCGTGCGCGAGGTCGAGCCCGCCTTCGTGGCCCGTGCCGCCATCTATGCGCGGCGGCACGGCCACATGAAGGACGTGCCCGCCCTCCTGGTCGCCCTCCTGTCGCAGGGCGCCTCGCCCGAGGCCGCCCGGGCCTTCGCGGCCGCCTTCCGGGGCGTCGTCGACGACGGCCGCATGCTGCGCAACGTCGTGCAAATCATGCGCTCCGGCGTCACCGGGCGGAAGTCGCTCGGGACGCGGCCGAAGCGGCTCGTGCAGGGCTGGCTCGACGCGGCGTCGGACCGGACGATCCTGCGCGCCTCGGTGGGGCAGTCCCCGTCCCTGGCCGACGTGGTGAAGATGGTGCACCCCAAGCCGGCCGACGCCGGGCGACGCGCCCTCTACGGCTGGCTCATCGGCAAGCCCTACGACGTCGCGGCCCTGCCGGCGGCGGCGGCGGAGGTGGAGGCATTCCGGCGGGACAATGCGCGGCCGGTGCCGGACGTGCCGTTCCAGATGCTGACGGCGCTGCCGCTGACGCGGGAGCACTGGGCGGCCATCGGGTTCCGGGCGGGCTGGCAGATGCTGCGGATGAACCTCAACACCTTCGCGCGCCACGGCGCGTTCGAGGTCGGGGGCTTCACCGCGCATGTCGCCGGGCGGCTGCGGGACAAGGAGGCGATCCGCCGGGCGCGGGTCTTCCCCTACCAGCTGATGGTGGCCCACGCCTCGGCGGGGAAGGGCGTGCCGGCGCCGGTGCGCGAGGCGCTGCAGGACGCCATGGAGGTGGCGGTGTCGAACGTGCCGGAGATCGCCGGCCGGGTGGTGGTCTGCCCCGACGTGTCGGGGTCGATGAGCTCACCCGTGACAGGGTATCGGCCGGGCGCGAGCTCGGTCGTCCGCTGCATCGACGTCGCGGCCCTGGTGGCGGCGGCCGTGCTGCGGGCCAACCCGTCGGCGCGGGTGCTGCCCTTCGAGCACCGCGTGGTCGAGATGGATCTCCACCCTCGGGGTTCGGTGATGACCAACGCGGCGAAGCTCGCGGCGGTCGGGGGCGGCGGGACGGATTGTTCCGCGCCGCTGCGTCTGCTCGCCGCCGAGCGGGCCCAAGTCGACCTCGTCGTCTTCGTCTCGGACAACCAGTCCTGGGTCGACGGCACGGGGGTCGACCGGGCCGGGACCGGGACGATGCGGGCCTGGGAGGCTCTCCGGGCGCGGAACCCGGGAGCCAAGCTCGTCTGCATCGACCTCCAGCCCTACGGCACCACGCAGGCGGCGGGCCGCCCGGAGGTGCTCAACGTCGGGGGCTTCTCCGACGCGGTGTTCGACGTCGTCGCACGCTTCGTGGAGGGCGAGCACGGCGCCGACACCTGGACGCGCGAGATCGAGGCGATCGACCTCGCGTGACATCGACAGGCCGGGGGAAATGCCGGCGCGACTACATCGGGGTCTCGAGGGCTGGCCGAGCGATCGGCAGAAGCGCGAGACGGCCGCGGAAGCGGCTGGCGTCGCTCCACACCTCGTTCCCCCGGCCGACCGAGATCCTGAACAGCGTGACGAATGCGGGTGGAACTACATCACTGAAAATGACCAGGTCGCGGGTTCGAGTCCCGCCGGGTCCGCCTCAGCAGGCTCGTGAGGGACTGCTGAAGGGGGCCCGTAGCTCAGCGGATAGAGCAGGGCACGCCGAGCCGCCTCCGGGCGACGAGGCGTGCGAGGTTTCACCGAACCTCGTCGTCACGGCCCCACAGGACGGCCCGGCCCCGGAGGGCGACTTCCGGGACCGGGCGACAACGACGACACGGCGCCGCGAATGCCGGTGGGACTACAGGTGAGGCGAAGGCCGAGCGGTTCAATTCCGTACCCGGGCGCGGCGCGTCCGCGCTCGGTTCGTCCCACCTCTCTCGTCGCGGTGACCTTTCGACACGATGCGGCCCGCGAGGCCACGACCCAGAGGTGACGCATGGACACGATCGACGGACATACGCTGGTCGCCTGGGGCTTCGCCCCGGGCGCCTGGTTCCCGGCCGCCATCGCGGCGGCGGACGCGGCGCGCCAGGCCGGTGCACCCGACGACGCCCTGCGCGCCGTCGTGGCGGCCCTGGCGCCGCCGCCGGGGCTGCCGCTCCGGGCCGCGGGCGCGGTCCCGTTCCACCGCAACATCGCGCCCGAGGGGGAGGCCGAGGCGGCGAACGTCGCCGCGGTCGAGACCCACATGGTCGAGCTGATGCGGCTGCCGACGGCCCGGGCCGGCGCCGTGATGCCGGACGCCTGCCCGTCCGACATGCGGCCCGGCACCATCCCGGTCGGGGGCGTGGTGGCGACCGAGAACGCCATCCATCCGGGCATGCACTCGGCCGACATCTGCTGCTCGATGGCCATCACGGTCTTCGACGCCGGCGCCGACCCGACGGCGCTGCTCGACGCCGGCATGACGCTGTCCCACTTCGGCCCCGGCGGCCGGCCGCGCGGCGCCCAATGGGCACCGCCGGCCGACGTCATGGAGCGCTTCGCCGCCAATGCCTTCCTGAAGGACGGGACCTCGGCGGCGATCGAGCATTTCGGCACGCAGGGCGACGGCAACCACTTCTTCTTCGTGGGGCGTCTCGCCTCCAGCGGCCGGGTCGCGCTCGTGACGCATCACGGCTCCCGCAAGCCGGGCGCGGCACTCTACCAGGCCGGCATGGCGGCGGCGGAGCGGACGCGACGCAGGCTCTCGCCCGCGACGGCCGCCCACAACGCCTGGATCGAGGCGGAAACGCGCGACGGCGAAGCCTATTGGGATGCGCTGCAGACCGTCCGCGCCTGGACCAAGGCGAGCCACTACGCCATCCACGACAGGGTGGCGGAGGCACTCGGCCTGACGCGCGGGGACCGGTTCTGGAACGAGCACAACTTCGTGTTCCGGCGGTCCGACGGCCTCTTCTACCACGCCAAGGGCGCGACCCCGGCCTACCGGGGCTTCGCCGCCGACGACAGCGGGCTGACGCTGATCCCGCTCAACATGGCGCAGCCGATCCTGGTCGCCGAGGGTCTCGACGCCGCGCACGGGCTCGGCTTCGCGCCGCACGGCGCGGGGCGCAACTTCAGCCGCTCGGCCTACCTGCGCCAGAACGCCGGCAAGACCCCGGCCGAGATGGTGGCGGAGCAGACGACGGGCATCGACGCGCGCTTCTTCTGCGGGGCGCCCGACGCGTCCGAACTGCCGGGCGCGTACAAGGACGCGCCCTCGCTGCGGCGGCAGATCGACGGCTTCGGCCTGGCGCGGGTCGTCGACACGGTGGAGCCGCTGGGCTGCATCATGGCGGGCGACTGGCAGCGCGACGCGCCCTGGCGCCGCAAGGGCGGTCGCGGGCGGCGGTAGCGAGGGCGGGCGGGCCGGTCGGCGGCCCGCCCACCGTGATCGTGTCAGGTGATCTCCGGATGCTCCGGTGGGCTGGACCCACCACCCCGCCGAACGTGTTCGGACATCATCGACCTGGAGAGCGCTCATGACCTACCTGCCCGCCGACGACCGTTACGAGGTCGCCCATTTCCGCCGCTGCGGCCGTTCGGGGATCGACCTGCCGGCCGTGTCGCTCGGGCTCTGGCAGAATTTCGGCGGCACGGACGTCTTCGAGACGGGCCGCGCGGTGCTGCGCCGTGCCTTCGACCGGGGTGTCACCCACTTCGATCTCGCCAACAACTACGGGCCGCCCTACGGCTCCGCCGAGGCCAACTTCGGCCGCTGGATGGATCTCGACTTCCGCCCGCACCGCGACGAACTGGTGATCTCGTCGAAGGCCGGCTGGGACATGTGGCCCGGCCCCTACGGCGACCTCGGCTCGCGCAAGTATCTCGTGGCGAGCTGCGAGGCCTCGCTGAAGCGCATGGGCCTCGACTACGTCGACATCTTCTATCACCACCGACCCGACCCGAAGACGCCGCTCGAGGAGACCATGGGGGCGCTCGACCACCTCGTGCGCTCCGGCAAGGCGCTCTACGTCGGGGTGTCGTCCTATTCGCCGGAGCTGACGCGCCAGGCCAGCGCCATCCTGCGGCGGCTCGGGACTCCGCTGCTGATCCACCAGCCGTCCTATTCCCTGGTGAACCGCTGGGTCGAGGACGAACTGCTCGGCACGCTGGCCGACCTCGGCGTCGGCTGCATCGCCTTCTCGCCGCTGGCGCAGGGGCTGCTCACCGACAAATATGCCGAAGGCGTGCCGGCGGATGCCCGCGCCGCCAAGGGCGGCTCGTTCAAGGCCGACCTCGTCACCGAGGAGAACGTCGCCAAAATCCGGGCGCTCGCCGGCATCGCGCGCAGCCGCGGCCAGACCCTGGCCCAGATGGCCATCGCCTGGGTGCTCCGCGACCAGCGCGTCACCTCGGCGCTGATCGGCGCCCGGTCGGTGGCGCAGCTCGACGATTCGCTCGACGCGCTGAAGCGCCTCGACTTTGACGCGGACGAACTGGCCGCCATCGACCGCCACGCCACCGAGGGCGGCATCGACCTGTGGCGCAGCCAGTCGTCGATGAAGCCGAGCTGAGGCGCGTGCCGTGCCGATGACGCTCGACGGCTCCTGCCACTGCGGCGCCGTCCGCTTCACCTGCGAGAGCCACACGCCGCAGCCCTACCAGCGGTGCTACTGCTCGGTCTGCCGCAAGACGGCGGGCGGTGGCGGCTACGCCGTGAACCTCCTCGCCGTCGCGTCGTCGATGCGGATCGAAGATCCCGACGACGCGCGGCGGGTCTACCGCGCGACGTTCGCCGACGCCGACGGCACCAGTTTCACCTCCGAGGCGGAGCGCAGCTTCTGCTCGCGCTGCGCCTCGGCGCTCTGGCTCTTCGACCCGCGCTGGCCGGCACTGATCCACCCCTTCGCCTCCGCGATCGACACGGCGCTGCCCGTGCCGGCGGAGAGCACCCACATCCTGCTGGAGTCGAAAGCGCCTTGGGTGGTTTCACAGGTCGGCCCGAAGGACGGCCGTTTCGAGGACTATCCGGCCGAGTCGATCGAGGACTGGCACAGGGCGCGGGGGGCTTGGTTGCCGTGACGGAGGCCTCCGGCTCCGATGTCCAGAGAAGTGAGATCGTCGGCCCTTGACGTCACCGGCGGCCGCGCCGCAGCGGCAGCGCCACGCCGGCGACGCGCAGCGCCACGAGCAGCGCGACGCCGTAGACCGCGGCCCCGCCGGCGCCGGTCAGCCCGAGATGGGCGAGGTCGGCGAAGCGCCCGTCCGCCGTGAGGGCGCCGATCCGGCCATCGGCGGCGAAGACGAAGACGCCCAGCGCCAGCGCCGCCGCGTCGACCGCGACGGCGACGCGCACCAGGTTGTCGTCGGGCCGCACCACGTTCTGCAGCCAGCCCATGCCAGACAGCAGCATGAGGTTGACCCAGTAGCCGACCGCCGTCGCGGCCGCGAGCCCCGCCGCCCCATAGGGACGGTAGAGCAGGACCTTGAGGGTCAGGTTGAACGCGACCGCGATGAGCGAGGCCGCCATCGGCACCGTGGTGTTGCCCCTCGCCTGGAAACCCGAGCGCGCCGAGGAGATCAGCAGCAGCGGCAGCAGCCCGAAGCCGTAGGCGCCGAGGACGGAGGCAGAGGCCGCGGCCGACTCGGCCGTGAACTTGCCGCGCAGGAACACGCCGCGCATGATCTCGTCGGGGATCAGCACGAAGGCGAGGAAGAAGGGTGCGGCCAGCGCCAGGGTCAGCGCGATCGTCCGGTTCTGTGCCCGCAGCGCACCGTCCGGATCGCCGGCCGCGAAGTAGCGGCTCATCTCGGGCAGCAGGACGGTGCCGGCCGCGACCCCGATCAGCCCCACGGGGAGCTGGTAGATGCGCTCCGCGTAATAGAGCGTCGTGTTGCCGTTGGGCAGGAGCGACCCGATGATCGTGTCGGCAAAGATCGCCATCTGGGGGCCGGCCGAGCCGATCACGGCCGGTCCGAGCGCGCCGAAGAACTGGCGCACGTCCGGGCCGAGCCGGGGGGGTACCACGCGCTCCAGCACGCCCGCGCGCCGCGCCGCGCCGAACATCAGGGCGAGCTGCGCGAAGCCCGACACCGTGACGCCGACGCTGGCCGCGATCCCGGCGTTCGGGAACAGCCAGGCGAGGCCGAGGAAGGCCATCATGGAAGCGTTGAGGAGCACCGGCGCGAAGGCGGCGGCCGCGAACTTCCGGTGCGCGTTCAGCGTGCCGGACTGCAGCGTCACCAGCACCATGCAGAACAGGTAGGGGAAGGTCAGTCGCGTCATCAGCACCGCATGGGCGAACTGGTCCGGATCGCCGTCGAAGCCCGGCGCCAGCGTGCGCACCAGGGTCGGCGTGAAGAGTTCGGCCAGGACGAGCACCAGCGCCTGGGAGAGGAGCAGGATCGTGAAGATCTGGCTGGCGAAGTCGCCCGCCGCACGGTCGCCGCGGCGCTCCAGCACGCGCGAATAGGAGGGCACGTAGGCGGCGTTGAAGGCGCCCTCGCCGAAGATGGCGCGGAACTGGTTGGGCAGGCGGAACGCGACGATGAAGGCGTTGCCGAGCGGGCCGGTGCCGAGGATCGTCGCCTGCATCACGTCGCGGAAGAAGCCCGTGACGCGGGACAGCAGCGTCAGGCCGGCGACCGAAAGCAGGTGTCTGTACATTCGGGCCCGTGATCGCTGCACCGCCGACACGCGGCCGACCCTCCCATACCCGATCCGGAGATGCGCCGCAGCCGCGGGGCTCCCCGGACGGAGCCGGAGTCAGGACATCACGCCAGGCTTGCCCGGGCCGGGCGCCCGCGTCGCCACGAAGGCGTCTCGATCGAGCGCTCCGATCCCCGCCTTGTGACACCCGGCCCCGTCCTCTACCGTCCCGTCGCACAAGCCGAGGGGACCCATGCGCGTTCTGGGCATCGAGACGACCTGCGACGAATCGGCCGCCAGCGTCGTCGCCTCGCGCGACGAGGGCGGCGGCGACATCCTGTCGAACGAGATCATGAGCCAGATCGCCGACCACGCGGCCTTCGGCGGAGTCGTGCCCGAGATCGCCGCCCGGGCTCACGTCGAGGTCATCGATCGGCTGGTCGCCCGCGCGCTCGAAACGGCGGGCCTCGATCTCGAGGACCTCGACGGCATCGCGGCCGCGGCCGGCCCGGGCCTCGTCGGGGGCGTCATGGTGGGGCTCACCACCGGCAAGGCGCTCGCCTTGGCGCTGCGCAAGCCTCTCGTCGCGGTGAACCACCTCGAAGGCCACGCCCTGACGGCGCGGCTGACCGACAACGTGCCCTTCCCCTACCTGCTGCTGCTCGTGTCGGGCGGCCACACCCAGCTGATCGCCGTGCGGGGCATCGGCGACTATCGCCGCCTCGGCACCACCGTCGACGACGCCGTCGGCGAGGCCTTCGACAAGACCGCGAAGCTGCTCGGCCTGCCATACCCCGGCGGGCCGTCGGTCGAGCGCGCCGCCGCGACGGGCGACGCCTCCCGCTTCGCCCTGCCGCGGCCCATGCTCGGGCGGGCGAAGCCCGACTTCTCCCTCTCCGGCTTGAAGACCGCAGTGCGGCTCGAGGCCGAGCGGGCCGCGCCGTTGAGCCCCGGGGACGTGTCGGACCTCTGCGCCGCCTTCCAGGCCGCCGCCGTCGACGTGCTGATCGACCGGACGCGCGCGGCGTTGCGGCTGTTTCGCGACGTGGCGGGGCGCCCCAACGCCATCGTGGTGGCGGGCGGCGTGGCGTCGAACCTGTCGGTGCGGAGCGCCTTCGTGCGCTTCGCCGGCGAGAGCGGCATCCGCCTCGTCCTGCCGCCGGCCGTCCTGTGCACCGACAACGGCGCCATGATCGCCTGGGCCGGCATCGAGCGGCTGCAGCTCGGCCTCGTCGACGATCTCACGGCCCCGCCGCGGCCCCGCTGGCCGCTCGATCCGATCGCCGAGCGGATCGGCGGCGGGCGCGCCTGATGGGGTTCGACCGGATCGCGGTGCTCGGCGCCGGCGCCTGGGGCACCGCGCTGGCCAACGTGTCCGCCGGGCCGGGCCGGGCGGTGACGCTCTGGTCGCGCGACCCCGCCCATGCCGCCGAAATCGCGGCATCGCGCGAGAACCGGCGCTCGCTGCCCGGCGTGCGGCTCGCCGATTCCGTCATCCCCACGTCCGACCATGCGGGCCTCGCCGAGGCCACTCTCGTGCTGCTCGCCGTGCCGGCGCAGCACGTGCGGGCGACGCTCGACGCCCTGCCGCCGCTGCGCCCCGGCGTGCCGGTCGTCCTGTGCGCCAAGGGGATCGAGGCCGCGACCGGCCTGCTGATGAGCGAGGTCCTGGCGGAGGCGAGGCCGGACCACCCGGCGGTCGCGCTGTCGGGCCCGAGCTTCGCCGCCGACGTCGGCCGCGGCCGACCGACCGCCGTGACGGTGGCGGCGGCGGACGGCACCCTCGCGCGCGGCGTCGCCGAGGCCCTGGGCCGCCCCGCCTTCCGCCTCTACCACACCGACGACCTCCGGGGGGTCGAGATCGGCGGCGCCGCCAAGAACGTGCTGGCCATCGCCTGCGGGGTCGCGGCCGGCATGGACCTCGGGGCCAGCGCCGCCGCGGCGCTCATCGCCCGGGGCTTCGCCGAACTCGGCCGCTTCGGGCGCGCCTCCGGCGCCCGGCCGGAGACGCTGATGGGGCTCTCCGGGCTCGGCGACCTCGTCCTCACCTGCTCGTCGGCCCAGTCGCGCAACTTCGCCTTCGGCCAGGCGCTCGGCGCCGGCGCGTCCCTGGCGGAGGCGGGGGGCGGTCGCCTGGTCGAGGGCGTCGCCACGGCGCCGGTGCTCTGCCGGCTGGCGGGGGAGCGTGGTGTCGGGATGCCGGTCGCCGAGGCCGTGGTGGCCCTCGTCGCGGGCGTCACCACGCCCCGAGCGGCCCTCGACGCGCTGCTGTCGCGGCCCACGCGGGCCGAGGCCGGCGACTGACGCCCCGAACCGAACCGGAGACGACCCGACATGGCCCATTGGCTGATCAAGAGCGAGCCCACGAATTGGTCCTTCGCTCATCAGGCCGAGGCCGGCGCCGCCGGCACGTTCTGGAACGGCGTGCGCAACCACGTCGCCAAGCAGCACCTCATGGCGATGAAGGTCGGCGACGAGGTGTTCTTCTACCATTCGAACGAGGGCAAGGCCGTGGTGGGCATCGTGGCGGTGATCAAGCCCTATTACCCCGACCCCAGCGACGCGACCGGCAAGTTCGGCATGGTCGATGTCAAGGCCGTACGGGAGATCCCGCCCGTCACGCTGGAGCGCATCAAGGCCGAGCCGCGGCTCGCCGAGATGGTGCTGGTGAGGAACTCGCGCATGTCGGTTCAGCCCGTCACCGACGCCGAATGGGATCTGGTGCTGGAGATGGCGGGGACGTGACCGCGCATCGTCCTCGCCGCCGGGCGGCGAGACGGCCCGATCCTGCCTCGGCCCTCAGATGAACTTCAGCGCTTTCAGGCTGGCGTGTCCGTGCCGGCCCACGATCAGGTGATCGTGGATGGCGATGCCCATCGGCTTGGCGATGGCGATGATCTCGTGGGTCATGCGGATGTCGGCGGTCGACGGCGTGGGGTCGCCCGAGGGGTGGTTGTGGACCAGCACCAGCGCGGTCGAGCCGAGCTCCAGCGCCCGCCGCACCACCTCGCGCGGGTAGACCGGCGTGTGGTCCACCGTGCCGCGGCCCTGCACCTCGTCGCCGATCAGCATGTTGCGCTTGTCGAGGAACAGGATGCGGAACTCCTCCCGGTCGTTGAACGCCATGGCGGCGCGGCAATAATCCAGCACCTCGGTCCACGAGCCGAGGGTTGGCCGTGATTTGACGATCCCCTTCGTCAGCCGCCGCGCCGCCGCCTCGACGATTTTCAGGTCCGTGATGGCGGATTCGCCGAGGCCCGGGATCTCCCGCAGCCGCTCCGGCCGCGCCGCGATCGTCTCGGCGAAGGAGCCGAAGCGGGCCATCATGGCCTTGGCGAGCGGCTTCACGTCCCGCCGCGGGATGGCGCGGAACAGGATCAGCTCCAGCAGTTCGTAATCCGCCACGCCGGCGTCGCCGACCGCGTTGAACCGCTCGCGCAGCCTGTCGCGGTGGCCGGCGTGGAGCGGATCCTCCGGCCGTGCGTCGCGCGCCGCCCCTGCCTTGCCGGCCTCGCTCATGCCGCCGGCGAAGGGGCGACGGCCGCTCCGTAGGGCGGGTGGTGCAAACCCGCGGGCGACAGCGTGAAGATCTCGCAGCCCGTCTCGGTGACCCCCACGGTGTGCTCGAACTGCGCCGACAGGGAGCGGTCGCGCGTCACCGCCGTCCAGCCGTCGCCCAACACCTTCACGTGCGGCCGCCCGAGGTTCACCATCGGCTCGACCGTGAAGAACATGCCCGGCTTCAGCACCACGCCGTCGCCGCGGCGGCCGTAGTGGAGGATGTTGGGTTCGTCGTGGAAGAGCCGGCCGATGCCGTGGCCGCAGAACTCGCGCACGATGGTGCAGCGCTCGCCCTCGGCATAGTCCTGGATCACGGCGCCGATGTCGCCCGTGGTGGCGCCGGGCTTCACGGCCGCGACGCCGATCATCAGCGCCTCGTAGGTCACCTCCATCAGGCGCTCGGCGCGGCGCGGGATCTCGCCGACCGCGTACATCCGCGACGAGTCGCCGTGCCACCCGTCGAGCAGCAGCGTCACGTCGATGTTGAGGATGTCGCCCGAGCGCAGCGGCTTGTCGTCCGGGATGCCGTGGCAGACGACGTGGTTCAGCGACGTGCAGATGCTCTTGGTGAAGCCCCTGTAGTCGAGCGGGGCCGGGTAGGCGCCGTTGGCGACGGCGAAGTCGAAGACGAGCTTGTCGAGCGCCGCCGTGGTGACGCCGGCCCGCACCATCGGCACGAGGAGGTCGAGGGCTTCGGCGCAGAGCTGCCCCGCCCGGCGCATGCCCTCGAACGCGGACGCGTCGTGGATCTTGATCTGGCCGTTCTTGCGGCCCGGCGATGTCGAGGCTTCGACGAAGGTCATGGATGCCCGAGCGCGAGGGGAGGGAGGGTTGGACCCGAAGGGGATCCCGGCAGGATAGACAATCGCCTCCCCGACCTCAACGCCGCATCCCGGCCGAGCCCGGGGCCGGCCTTGCCAAGCTGCCCCGGTTGCGTGAGACAGGGCGCATGACGTCCAGAGCCTCGAACGACCTCTCGGCCTTCGGTCGGCATGCTCCGCGCGGCTGGCTCGCCGGGCTGGTGGGGGCCGCACGGCGCTGCGGGGCGGATTGGACGGGCAAGCGCATCGCCTTCGCGCTGCGCGCCATCGGCGTTCGGGCGCTGGGCGGCCGGCCGCTCGACGTCGAATCCTTCGGGGCCCGCATGCGGCTCTACCCCGGCCACAACGTCGCCGAGAAGAATCTGCTGTTCACCCCGCAGTATTTCGATCCCGAGGAGCGGCGGTTCCTCGGCGAGAGGCTCGGGTCCGACTTCGTCTTCATCGACGTCGGCGCCAACGTCGGCGGTTACGCGCTCTTCGTCGCGACGCTGGCGGGGCCGCAGGCCCGCGTGCTCGCCATCGAGCCGCAGGCCGACATCTTCGAGCGGCTGTCCTTCAACATCCGCCAGAACAGCTTCACGGCCGTCAAGGCGATCGAGGTGGCGGTGGCCGACCGGGACGGCGAGGTGACGCTGTTCGTCGATGCGAAGAACAAGGGCGAGACGTCCATGCGCCTCGTCGGCACCCACGGCGCAGGCTCCTCGGTGCGGGTCCCCGCCAAGGCGCTCGGCACCTTGGTGGCGGAGGAGGGCTTCCAGCGGATCGACGCCGTCAAGCTCGACGTCGAAGGGGCCGAGGACCTGATCCTCGAGGCGTTCTTCCGAGACGTCGCGCCGCGGCTCTGGCCCCGGCTGCTGATCGTCGAGGACGCACCCAAGCGCTGGGCGATCGACCTGCCGGGGCTGATCGCCGCCCAGGGCTATCGCGTCGCGTTGAAGACCCGCACCAACGTGATCTACGAGCGCCAGAGCGCGTCCGCCCCCGGCGGATTCGCTCCAAGCTGAAGGAGGCGCGTCCGCCCCCGGCGGATTCGCTCCAAGCTGAAGGAGGCGCGTCCGCCCCCGGCGGATTCGCTCCAAGCTGAAGGAGGCGCGTCCGCCTTCGGCGGATTCGCCCCAGGCTGAAGGAGGCGCGTCCGCCCCCGGCGGATTCGCTCCGAGCTGAAGGAGGCGCGTCCGCCTTCGGCGGATCCGTTCAACGTCCAACCGCGAGACCGACACCATGCCCGACCCCGTGACGGCCGCCATCCTGGTCATCGGCGACGAGATCCTGTCCGGCCGCACCAAGGACAAGAACATCGGCACGATCGCCGATTTCCTGATGGCCCTGGGGATCGACCTGCGCGAGGTGCGGATCGTGCCGGACGTGGAGGACGAGATCGTGGCGGCCGTGAATGCATTGCGCGGCCGCTACTCCTACCTGTTCACCACCGGCGGCATCGGACCGACCCACGACGACATCACGGCCGACAGCGTCGCCAAGGCGTTCGGGGTCGGCATCGCCGAGCATCCGGAGGCGATCCGCATGCTGCTCGAACGGATCAAGCCCGAGGACCTCAACGAGGCCCGCCGGCGCATGGCGCGGATCCCGGACGGCGCCGAACTGATCCGCAACGACGTGTCGAAGGCGCCGGGCTTCAAGCTCGGCAACACGATCGTCATGGCGGGCGTGCCCTCGATCATGCAGAACATGCTCGACAACGTGGCGGCGCGGCTCGAGGGCGGCACCCGCATGGAATCGGCGTCGATCGATGCCGCGGGCCTGCCCGAGGGCGCCTATGCGGCCGGGCTCGCCGCGGTGGCGAAAGCGCATCCCGACGTGTCGATCGGCTCCTACCCGTCCTTCTCGCCCGCCGGCTTCAAGAACCAGATCGTGGTGCGGGGCCGGGATGCCGGGCAGGTCGCCGCGGCGGTCGCGGCGGTGACGGAGATGCTGGCGGGATTGCGGGGCGACGGCGTTCCGGTGTAGCGCCCTCGCTCCCGCCGCGCCACGTGAAGAGGACCCGGGCATGAACGAACACGGCAACAAGGCCTTCCCGGTCTCCTGGGATCAGTTCCACCGCGACTGCCGGGCGCTGGCCTGGCGCCTCTCGGCGGCGGGTCCCTTCGACGCGCTCGTCTGCATCACCCGCGGCGGCCTCGTGCCCGCCGCCATCGTGGCGCGGGAACTCGGCATCCGCACCATCGAGACGGTGTGCATCGCGAGCTACCACGACTACGACACCCAGGGCGGGCTCCAGGTGCTGAAGGGCGTCTCGGACGCGGTCCTGACGCTCGGCCGGGACGCCAAGGTCCTGGTGATCGACGACCTCGTCGACACCGGCCAGACCGCCAAGGTCGTGCGGGACCTGCTGCCCCACGCCCATTTCGCCACCATCTACGCCAAGCCCCTCGGCCGGCCGATGGTCGACACGTTCGTGACCGAGGTGAGCCAGGACACCTGGATCTACTTCCCCTGGGACATGGGCCTGAGCTTCCAGGAGCCGCTCGCCAAGGACCAGCGGGGCTGAGGGCACGACCTTGCGGCGGTCGCCGCCGCTCGGATAGGGTCGCGTTGCGGCACCGGCCGCCGACGCGGACGTGGTGAAACTGGTAGCCACACGAGACTTAAAATCTCGCGCCTTCGGGCTTACGGGTTCGAGTCCCGTCGTCCGCACCGACGGCGGCGGGCCATCGGATGGTGCCGGATGGGGTCCGACCGGCGTCGAGGCCGATCGGACGTTCTATGACGGACGGCCGAGCGACCCTGGCGGGTCGTCGGGGCCGCCCATCACGTCATGACCGCTGGCCGACGATCCCGGTCTTCGGTCCGAGGCCGCTGCCGGCCTTCGGGTCAGCGCGACTTCTTGTAGAGCTTCGTGGCGATCTCGAACATCTCCTCGGGTGCGTAGTCGGGCGTGAACGCCGACGCCACGCCCGCGAGGTCATGGATCTTGCCGCCGTCCGGCAGCCCTTCGACGATCTCGAGTTCGCCCGGCGGGTCGCCCGGCAGGGCCGTCTCGCCGTTCCCCCAGATGCCGGCCATGTTCTTGTAGTCGTCCGGGCTCCAGGTGTAGAGGCGGCGGTGCGAGCCCTCGTCGAGGTACTTCTGGCACTCGGGGATCCTGCTCAGGTCGATGTTGGGCGTCGGCAGCATCTTCTCGATCGCCACGCCGGTGACCTGCTTGATGGCGAGCGCGTAGGCGTGGGCGTGGACCGAGCCGCGCACCAGCAGGTAGGCGCAGACCTCGCGGCCGGTCGCCTCCCTCATGGTCTCGTAGACGCGGAGCTTGTGCAGGCGGGCGCCGCACTCGAGGTGGAAATTGTGGAGCAGGTCGACGACGACGTTGCCGGTCGAGGTGACGAAATCCATGTTCCAGGACACGCCGTTCGCGTTGGCCGGCATGGCGCCGCCGCCGTTCGACAGGAACGAGCTGGCCGAGCGGATGTCCTGCATGTCGGCCCAGGGTGCGCCCGAGATGTCGGCGCCGCCCGCCTCGCTGCCCTTCTTGTCCGGGCCGTTGTTCAGCATCGCGACGCCGTTGGACACGAGTTCGAGATGGCCCAGCTCTTCGGCGGTGATCGACGCCACGAGCTGGTAGAAGGGCTTCAGCTTCGACTTGGAGCGGAAATTGAAGCTCTGGAACATGTAGTTCCCGAGCGTCGACATCTCGCCGTATTTGCCGCCGAGCAGCTCCTGCAGCGCCGCGGCCGCGTTGGGGTCCGCCTTCTTGGGCGCGGGGAGTTCGGCCTGTAACTTGTCGATGCGCATGAACATGATCGCGTCTCCGGTGAGACTCGATGAACCAGCCCGGCCAGGATTGGGTGCCTCGGCGCCCGACGATGACCATGGGCACAAGGTCGCGCCCTGTCGAGGGCGTCGACACCCTCTCGCGCACCGCGACGGCCCGCCAGGATCGCGACCGATCGTCCGGCTGTCCGCGCAGACCCGCCCGTGATGTCGCACACGCCTTGAAGAGCCTCGATCGGATCAGATCTGCCGTCGTGCCGATCGGTTGCGGTGGCGCACGACGGCTTCAAAGGATTTGACGATGGCTGACACGACAGCGGCGATGGACGCATATCTGACGGGGCTGCAGAACCAGCACGCCGTCGAGACCCAGGCGATCGGGACCATCCAGAACGAAGCCGCCCGGATGAAGCCCTACCCGGACCTCTACGCCAAGATGGAGGAGGACAAGGAGCGGTCGACCGCCCAGGCGGCCCGGCTCGACGAGCTGCTCGCCAAGCACGGCACCAGCAAGTCGCTCGCCAAGGAAGCCGTGACCGGCGCCGTCGCCACCGTGGCGGGCTTCGCCCACGTGGCGGCCTCCGACGAGATCCTGAAGAACGTCCTCGCCGCGGTCGGCTTCAAGGCCTACGAGATCGCATCCTACAAGGTCCTGCTGACGCTCGCCGACGCCGCCGGGGCGACCGACGACAAGCCGGTCCTCGAGCGGTCGATGAAGGAGGAGCAGGAGATGGGCGATTGGCTCGGTGAGCACCTGCCGGGCTTCGTGCACGCCTACCTGGCCCAGAAGGCGGCGTAGCCGAAGGGTTTCGGCCAGACCGGCCGGGTCATCACGCCGTCAGGGCATCGCCATGGCGGCGGGAGCCCGGGTCGCGTGGTCCGACCCGGACGGAGGTCCATCGCTCCGGGCCCGTCGGTCGGCGGGTCCGGACGCCGCGGCACGGCCGCCGGCGCTACTCCGCGGCCGTGAGGGTGAGTTCGCTCCACACCTTGGCACGGTCCGCCTCGGGGATGCCGACGAGGTCGATGCGGTCGCGGCCCATCAGCTTCACCGACGAGACCTTGTACTTCACCGCCACCTCGGCGATGCGCAGCAGCTGGGCCGGCGTACAGGCGCCGTCCTCGGTCTGCGGCGTCATCGAGACGGTCCCGTCCGCCAGGATGCGGGCCTGGACGTGGCCTTGGAGCCACGGCGCGTCGTCCGAAGTCACGGGCTCGGCCAGGGGCGGCGCCAGGTCGACGAAATAGCGCGTCAGCGCCTCGACCTGGCTCTTGCAGGAGCCGCAGCCCATGCCGGCCCGGGTGGCGTTCATCACCGCCCTGGCTTCGCTGTTGCCCGCCGCCACCGCGGCGCCGATCGTGCCCTTGGTGACGCCGTTGCAGTTGCAGACCTGCATCTCGGGCGGCATCTCCTCCAGGGACACCGCCTGCGGCGGGGCGCCGATGTCGAACAGCAGCGCCAGGCGCTCCTCGGGCAGGGGCGTGTCCCGATCGAAGGCCTGCATCAGATAGGCGGCCTTCGAGATCTCCCCCATGAGGATCCCGCCCACGAGGCGCCCGTCGCGCACGATGAGCTTCTTGTAGGTGCCGCGCTTCGGCTCGGCGAACTGGATCACCTCGTCGCCGTCGTCCTTGGGCTCCGTGATGCCCATCGAGGCGAGTTCGACGCCCATCACCTTGAGCTTCGTGGCGAGCTTGGAGCCGTGATAGGCCGCCTCCGCGTTCCGCCCGGTGACGTGGTCGGCGAAGACCTTGGCCTGATCCCACAGCGGCGCCACGAGGCCGTAGACCTTGCCGCGGTGCTGGGCGCATTCGCCGACCGCGTAGACCGAACGGTCGTCGATCGACTGCATGTGGTCGTTCACCACGATTGCGCGTTCCACCGTCAGGCCCGCCCGAAGCCCGATCTCGCTGTTCGGCCGCACGCCGGCCGCCAGCACCACCATGTCGCAGTCCAACGTCGTGCCGTCCTTGAAGGCGAGGCCGGTGACGCGATCCTCCCCCAGCACCTCCGTGGTGGCCTTGCCGGTGTGCACGTGCAGGCCGAAGCCCTCCATCGTCCGGCGCAGCATGCCGCCGCCCGTGGCGTCGAGCTGCAGGTTGAGGAGGTGGCCGGCGAGGTGCACCACGTGGGATTCGCAGCCGAGCGCGCCCAGCGCCCGCGCCGCCTCGAGACCGAGCAGGCCGCCGCCGAGCGTGACGGCCCTGCGGGCACCCTTGGCGAACTCCACGATGCCGTGGCAATCGTCGACGGTGCGATACGCGAAGACGCCGCTCTTCAATCGTCCGTCGGCATCCATCGCCCCCTTGAAGGGCGGCACGAAAGCCTTGCTGCCCGTAGCGATGAGAAGCACGTCGTAGCGCCGGACGACGCCCTTGGCCGACCGGACCGCCCGGGCTGCACGGTCGATCTCCACGATCCGGTCGTCGCGGTGCAGTTCGACGCCGCTCTCTGCGTACCAAGCAGGCGTGTTGATGAGGATGTCATCGAGCGTCTTGGATCCGTTGAGGATGCCCGACAGCATGATGCGGTTGTAATTGCCGTAGGGCTCGCTGCCGAACATGGCGATGTCGAACATCGCATCGCCGCCGCGCGCCAGGACTTCCTCGACGGCACGAGCTCCCGCCATGCCGTTGCCGACCACCACCAGCTTGCGTTTCGTCATCGCGTCCGCGTTCCCGCCTCCGGCATCGGCGGGCCGTTTTTTGCGAAACTCGTGCCAGCGACGACCGATCGGCCGCGTCAGATTTCCATCAGTCCGAGATCGAAGACCATGTGGCCCTGGGTGCCTTCCGGGGCCGAGACCAGCACTTCGATCCTGCTGTCGGGCTCGAGATCCTCGAGGACGGCCAGCGGCACGTGGATGGCGCCCTTGGCGCCGACGGGAAACAGGCGCATCGGCCGGCCGTCCCGCATCAGCGTGAGGCAGGCGAGCGCATCGCAGGAATTGCCCGCGCGGAGATAGATCGCCTGGGCGCGGCAGTCCGGCGGGACGCGGTAGACGAGGCTCGCGTCGAGGAGGCTCGGGCGGTCGAGGCCCGCGCCCGAGAAGGGGAAGATGCCGTTGAAGACCACTGGGCGCGACAGCATGCGGGTCTCTCCTTTCAGGGGAGGGGAGCGTCGCGCACGATCCGGACCGCGCATACCTTGAACTCGGGCATGCGCGACGTCGGGTCGAGGGCAGGGTTGGTGAGGATGTTGGCCGACTGGCCCCCGCCCCAGTGGAAGGGCACGAAGAGCGTGTCGAGCCGGATCGCCGCGGTCAGCCGCGCCCGGACGGTGATCGTGCCGCGGCGCGTCGACAGGCGGGCCATGCCGCCCTCGGCGAGGCCGAGGCCCCGCGCCGTCTGCGGATGGATCTCGACATAGGGATGGGGTTCGGCGGCGGCGAGTTCCGGCACGCGCCGCGTCTGGGCGCCGGACTGGTACTGCGCCAGGACGCGGCCGGTCGTCAGCCAATAGGGGAAGTCGGCATCGGGCTCCTCGCCCGAGGGCCGATGCTCGACGGCCTGGAACCGGGCCCGGCCGTCCTCGGTGCCGAACCGGTCGAGGAAGAGGCGCGGGGTGCCGGGATGCCGGTCGTCGGGGCAGGGCCAGAACACGCCGGCCTCCGCGTCGATCCGCTCGTAGGAGATGCCGGAATAGTCGGCGAGGCCGCCGCGGCTGGCGCGGCGCAGCTCGGCGAAGCCCGTCTCGGCCTCGCTCGCGAACGTGGACGCGCTGCCCAGCCGCGCCGCGAGGGCCTGGAGGACCTCGGCGTCGGTGCGGACGCCGGGCGGCGGTGACTTCGCCTTGGCGCGGCGGATCACGCGCCCTTCGAGGTTCGTCATCGTGCCGTCCTCCTCGGCCCATTGGGCCGTGGGCAGGACGACGTCGGCCAGGGCCGCGGTCTCGGACAGGAACAGGTCCGACACGACGAGGAAGTCCATCCCGGCGAGGTTGGCCGCGACGCGGCTCGCCGCCGGCGACGAGACGACGACGTTCGACGCCATCACGATCAGCGCCTTGACGCCGCCGCCGGGCGCGGTGGCGTCGAGGATCTCGTGGGCCGACAGGCCGGGCCCGGGCAGCGTCTCCGGGTCGATGCCCCAGACGGACGCCACCGCGGCGCGGTGGGCGGGGTCGGCGATCTTGCGGTAGCCGGGCAGCTGGTCGGCCTTCTGGCCGTGTTCGCGGCCGCCCTGCCCGTTGCCCTGGCCGGTCAGCGTGCCCCAGCCGCAGAAGGGCCTGCCGGCCTTCCCCAGGGCCAGCGCGAGGTTGATGAAGGCCGACACGTTGTCGACGCCCTGGCTCTGCTGCTCGGGCCCGCGGCCCGTCAGCACCATGGCGGTGGCGGCCTCGCCGAGGATGTGGGCCGCCTCGACGATGCCGCGCTCGGGCACGCCGGTGATGCGCTCGACGTGGTCGGGCCAGTGGCGGGCCGCGATGCGGCGCACGGCCGCGAAGCCCGCCGTCCGCTCGGCGATGAAGTCCTCGTCGATCAGCCGGTCGCGGATGGCCACGTGCAGGAGGCCCGCCGCGAGGGCGCCGTCGCTCCCCGGCGTGGTCTGGAGATGCAGGGTGGCGAGCTTGGCGGTGGCGCTGCGGCGCGGGTCGACCACGATGAGCTTGCCGCCGCGGGCGCGCTGCTCGTCGAAATATTGCATCAGCGGCGGCATCGTCTCGGCCGGATTGCTGCCCGCGATGAGCACGGCCTCGCACCCCGCGATGTCGGCGATCGGGAAGGGGAGCCCGCGGTCGATGCCGAAGGCGCGGTTCCCCGCCGAGGCCGCCGACGCCATGCAATAGCGGCCGTTGTAGTCGATGTTCGCCGTGCCGAGCGCGACCCGGGCGAACTTGCCGAGCAGGTAGGCCTTCTCGTTGGTCAGCCCCCCGCCGCCGAAGACCGCGACGGCGTCGGCGCCGTGCCGCGACCTGATGTCGAGGAGCCGCGACGCCACGCGGTCGAGCGCCTCGTCCCACGAAGCCTCCCGGAACGCATCGCCCTTGCGGTCGCGGACCAGCGGCGCGGTGAGGCGCTCGGGCGAGTCGAGCAGCGCCGCCGCGGTCCAGCCCTTGCGGCAGAGGCCGCCGCGGTTGGTGGGGAAGTCGCGCGCCGCCACGCTGAAGCGGCCTTCGGCGTCGGGGACCAGCGTCATCCCGCACTGCAGCGCGCAATAGGGGCAGTGGGTGTCGACCGGCCGGAGGCTCCCGCCGGCACGGGCCGCGGCGGCAGCCCCGACGGCCGGCACGCCCGGATGGTGGTTCATGGCGCCGCCACCGTCAGGGCGCGCCGCGTCCGGCGGCGACGGCGCGGCCGGCTCGGGAGGTGATGGCGGGATCGCGGATGACCATGAGGACCTGGATGAGGGTGATGGGCGCCGCGCACCCGTCGACATGGCGCTGCAACCGGCGTGCCACGTCGCCGTGCCGCGACGCGCGCCACCGCCCCTCGACGCCGGCCCGGACGGCGACACCGGGTCCGCCGACGTGGTATCCCAACCCGCATGGCCATGAGACCCTCGGCTCGCTCGAGCACCCGCGGCAGAACCGCCGCCCCGACGATCTTCGACCTGCCCGCGGCGACGCCCGACGCCGCCCCGGACGGCGACGGCGGCCGGCTGTCGAACGCGCCCGAGGTCACCGTCTCCGAACTGTCGGGCGCGCTGAAGCGCACCGTCGAGGAGCGGTTCGGCTACGTCAGGGTGCGGGGCGAAGTCTCGAACTACCGGGGCCCGCACTCCTCCGGCCACGCCTACTTCTCGTTGAAGGACGAGGGCGCGCGGATCGAAGCCGTCGTCTGGCGCACGAGCTTCTCGCGCATGCGGGTCAAGCCCGAAGAGGGCATGGAGGTGGTGGCGACCGGCAAGGTCACCACCTTCCCGGGCAAGTCCGCCTACCAGATCGTCATCGAGACGCTCGAGCCCGCGGGGGTCGGCGCGCTGATGGCCATGATCGAGGAGCGCCGGACGCGCCTCGCCGCCGAGGGGCTGTTCGATCCCTCCCGCAAGCGCGCCCTGCCGTTCCTCCCGGCGGTCGTCGGCGTCGTCACGTCGCCGACCGGCGCCGTCATCCGCGACATCCTCCACCGCATCACGGACCGGTTCCCGCGCCGCGTCCTCCTCTGGCCCGTGCGGGTCCAGGGGGACGGCAGCGCCGAGGAGGTGGCCCGCGCCATCCGGGGCTTCGACGCCATGGTGCCCGGCGGCCGCCTGCCGCGCCCGGACGTGCTGATCGTGGCGCGGGGCGGCGGCTCGCTCGAGGACCTCTGGAGCTTCAACGACGAGGCCGTGATCCGCGCCGCCGCCGACTGCCGGATCCCGCTCGTCTCGGCGGTCGGCCACGAGACCGACTGGACGCTGCTCGACCACGTCGCCGACCTCCGTGCCCCGACGCCGACGGGCGCCGCCGAACTCTGCGTCCCGGTGCGGGCCGAACTCGCCGTCGGGCTCGACCGGCTCGGCGGCCGCCACGGCGCGGCAATACTGCGGCGGCTGGGAGGCGCCCGCGACGCGCTGCGGGCCACCGCCCGCGCCATGCCCTCCGGCGCCGACCTGCTGGCCCTGCCGCGCCAGCGGCTCGACCGCGCCGCGACGGCGCTGCCGACGACGTCGCGGCGGGGCGCCGACGCGCGACGGCTGGCCGTGGCGCGGGCGGGCGGCCGCCTCGCCGCGCAGTCCCCGGGGGCGCGCCTCGCCCGCGTCGCCGAGCGGCTGAAGGGGCTCGAAGCGCGGCTCCCCCGCGCGGCGGCCCTGATCCGGGAGCAGCAGCGTCGGGGCTTCGACACGCTGGCGACGCGGCTCGATGCGGCGCTGAAGGGAAGGGCCGCGCTGGCGCTGCAGGAGAACCGCGCCCTGTCACAGCGGCTCGACGCCCTCGCCGAGCGTCTCCGGGGCGCCGCCGCCCGGGGGTTCGAGCGCCGCCGCGCGCGCTTGGTCGGGCTCGGGCAGCTCCTCGGCACGCTGGGCTACAGGTCCGTGCTCGGCCGCGGCTACGCGCTGGTGCGGGATGGCGCCGGCCAGCCGCTGCGTTCGGCCGCCGCCGTCGCGCCGGGCACGCGGCTCGGGCTCGAATTTGCCGACGGCAGAGTCGCGGTCGAGGCGATGGGGGGGAGCGACGGGGGACGTCCGGCGGAGGCACCGCAGCCCGCGCGGCCGAGGCCGGGGACGGCGAAGCCGATCTCCCGGTCCACGCCCGGGCAGGGCCGGCTGTTCTGACCGGCGATACGGCCTCAGCCCCGCGCGATGATCTCGTCCTCGCGATACACCGTCTCCAGCGCCTCGGGCCGGGTCGCGCGGCGCGCCACGATCCCGGGCCGCCGGCGGCGCTTCACCCGGCGGTCGTGGCGACCACTGGATACCGCCGGCCGGGCGCCCCAGACTTCGGGCCCGTCGCCGCGCTCGACCAGCGCCGGCAGGCCGAAGAAACGCGCGGTGGCGCGCCACTCCGCCCAGATGCGGCCTTCGTCCCGCGCCTCGGCCAGCAGCACCGACAGGTCCGGGTCGCGGTGCGCCAAGAGCAGCTCGTAGACGAAGCCGCCGTCGGCCCCGGCGCGCACCCCGACGCAGACGCCCCGATAGGCCGAGACCGGCACCGAGAGGCGCATCGCGATGCCGCGGTAGCTCCGGTCGATCGTCACCCTTTCGGGCGACAGGACGACGCTGCGGCGCCGGTTGTCGGCCCGGCTGTCGTCGGCCTGCACGGACTGCGACGGCGGCGAGGCTGGGATGCGGCCCTCGACGGCGCCGGTTCTGGAATGGCTCATGGTGGAACGCCTCGCCTGTCTCGGCCGCCTGCACGGCCAACGTCTCGTCGATCCGAAGATACGCCGCAGCGTCAACGGATCGTTACTCTCGTTTCATCGACGATCGGATGGGTTGAGCTCCCTCCGTTGCAGTCAAGTTAGGTTCATCTCGGCTCGAAAGCCCTAATGGGCGTGCTTAAACTTCGATGAAACGAGATCGATACACGCGCATCGCGCCGCATGGTGTCGAAATCGTCGACGCCGAGGGCACGATTGCGCGGATCGGACGAGCCACACCCGCGCGCTTGCACGGGCCCGTCCCCGCGGGCTATGGCTCGCGGCAGGCCGAGCGGCCCGTTCCCTCACCCGCGAATGCGATCGGCGCCGTGGCCCCAATCTCCCCCACCGACACGCGCGCCGTCCTCGACCTGCTGCGCGACGCCGCGCGGGTCGCCGGGACGATGGCGCTGGGTTACTACCGCGCGGGGGAGCAGACGGCGGCCCGCATCGACTACAAGGCCGGCGGCTCGCCCGTCACCGAGGCGGATCTCGCGGTCGACCGCTACCTCCACGACCGGCTGCGTCCGGCCGTGCCCGAGGCGGCCTGGCTGTCGGAGGAGACCGCCGACGACCTCGACCGCTTGCTGCACGACCACGTCCTCGTGGTCGACCCGATCGACGGCACCCGCTCCTTCGCGGCCGGCGATCCGCACTGGGCCGTGTCGGTGGCGCTGGTCAGTCACGGGCGGCCGGTCGCCGGCGTGGTCTATGCACCGGCGCTCGACCGCACCTACGAGGCGGCCCTGGGCTCCGGCGCCCGGCTGAACGGCCGGCCGACCGCGGCTTCGGACCGCGCCGAACTCTCGGGGGCGAGCTTGTCGGCGCCCGCCGGCTTCATCAAGCCGCTGGCCCGGGCCGTGCCGGTCGCGCTGGTGGCGCGCATCCCCTCGCTCGCCTGCCGCTTCGCCGCCGTGGCGGGGGGCGGTCTCGACGCCGCCATCGCGTCGCCCGACTCGCACGATTGGGACCTCGCCGGGATCGACATCGTGCTGCACGAGGCCGGGGCGACCATCACGGCCGGCGACGGCAGGCCGCTCCACTACAACCAGCGTGTGCCGCGTCACCGCACGCTCTACGCCGCCGGTTCCAACCTCCATGCCGCCCTGGTGGCGGCCGGGCTGCGCACGCTCGGCGCCGGCGGCTGAAGCTCCTCCCCCTCAGGCGCCACGGAGGCCCTCGTGGAACAGCAGACCCAGCAATTGCTCCATCTCGTCTTCGGCGGCGAACTCGTCGACATCGGCGGGACGCAGTTTCGTGACGCGTCGAAGCTCGACATCGTCGGCATCTACCCGAACTACGCCGCCGCCGTGGTGGCCTGGCGCGCCAAGGCGCAGGCCAGCGTCGACAATGCCAACATGCGCTACTTCGTGGTCCACATGCACCGGTTCCTGGATCCGTCGGCGCCCGGCGCGCCGACCCGGGCGGGCGCCCCGTCCTGAAGACGCCGCGCTTCCTCAAGAGCGCCGGCCGCGCCCGGCCCGTCGTCGAGACCGCGGGCGCTCTGGCCGGCCTCTATCTCCGCCTCGTGCGCGGCACGAACCGCTTCGTCGAGGAGCCGCGGGGCTTCGTGGCGACGATCGCGCCGGAGCTCCCCGCCATCGTCGCCATGTGGCACGGGCAGCACCTCATGGTGCATTACGCCTGGCCGCCGGAGGCCCGCGTCGCCGCCCTGATCTCCCGCCACGAGGACGGCGAGATCAACGCCGCCGTGCTCCGGCGGCTGGGCGTCGAGCCGATCCGCGGCTCGGGCGGCAAGGGCGCGGTGAAGACCCGCATGCACGGCGGGGCCGCGGCCCTGCGGGCGATGGCGAGGAGCCTCGAGGGTGGCCGCACCGTCTGCCTCACCGCCGACGTGCCGAAGGTGTCGCGCCGCGCCGGCATGGGCATCGTGACGCTGGCCAGGATGACGGGCCGCCCCATCTACCCGATCGCGGTCGTGACGAGCCGCCGCTTCGATTTCCGATCCTGGGACCGCGCCAGCATGGGCAAACCTTTCGGCCGCGGCGCCATGGTGCTGGGCGACCCCGTCCGCGTGGCCCGCGACGCCGACGCCGGCGCGCTCGAGGCGGCCCGCCTCCGCGTCGAAACCGGCCTCGACGCCGTCCACGCCCGCGCCTATGCGCTCGTCGGGTCGCGGGATCCGGGCACCCGCGACGCGCCGGCCGCGGCCCCGGCGCGGGACGCCCTGGCGTCTTGAGCGCCTCCCCGCTGTTCGCCGCCTATCGCGTCGCCACGGCCCTCGTCGAGCCCGCCGGCCGATCCTTCCTCGGCTGGCGCCGCCGGCGCGGCAAGGAGGACGGGGCGCGGATGGGCGAGCGGCTCGGCCACGCCGGCCGGCCCCGCCCCGCCGGGCGGCTCGTCTGGCTCCACGGCGCCAGCGTCGGCGAGGGGGTCTCGCTCCTGCCGCTGATCGACGCCCTGATGGCGCGCCGCTGCCGCGTCCTCGTCACGACCGGGACGGTGAACTCCGCCCGCGTGATGGCGGGCCGCCTGCCGGCGGGCGCGATCCATCAGTTCGCGCCGCTCGACCTGCCGGGCGCGGTGCGGCGCTTCCTCGCCCATTGGCGGCCGGACCTCGCCGTCCTGGCGGAATCGGAACTCTGGCCCAACATCGTCGACGCGCTGCATCGGGCCGCCGTGCCGCTCGTCATGGTCAATGCCCGCATGTCGGAGCGCTCGGCGCGGCGCTGGGCCAAGGCTCCGGGCTTCATCGGGGCGATCCTCGGCCGCACGGCGCTGTGCCTGTGCCAGACGGAGCCCGACGCTCTGCGCTATCGCGGGCTCGGGGCGCCGCGCGTCGCCGTGTCGGGGCTGCTCAAATACGACGTGCCGGCGCCGGCCGCCGACCCCGAGGCTCTGGCGGGGTTCGCCGCCGCCGTCGGATCCCGGCCGCTCTGGATCGCGGCCTCGACGCATGCCGACGAGGAGGCGGCGCTGCTGGCCGCCGTCCTCCAGCTCCGCCGCGACCTGCCGGAGGCGCTGACCGTCGTGGCGCCCCGCCAGCCGGCCCGCGGCCCATCGCTCCTCGCCGGGGCGCAGCGGGCCGGGATCGCCGCGGCCCTCCGCTCCCGGGGCGACGCGGTCCACGCCGGCATCGCCCTCTACGTCGCCGACACGCTGGGCGAACTCGGGCTGTGGTTCCGGGCCGCCGACCTCGTCTTCGTCGGCAACTCGCTCCTGCCGCCCGGCGGCGGCCAGAACCCGATCGAGCCGGCGCGGCTCGGGTGCGCGGTCCTGCACGGCCCGCATGTGGCGAATTTCGCCGACGTCTATCCCGCGCTCGACGCGGCCGGCGCCGCCGCCCCCGTGGTCGATGCCGACCACCTCGCCGAGGCGGTGGCGACGCTGCTCGGCGACCCCGCCCAGCTCCGCGCCATGGCGCGCGCCGCCGCCGACAGCGTCGAGGGGCAGGGCGGCGCGACGGCGCGGACCGTCGCGGCGCTCGCCCCTTACCTCCCGGGCGGGGCGTGACCCGGGTGGCGGCGCCGGGCTTCTGGTGGCGGACCCGTCCGGGGCCGGCGGCCCTCGCCCTCGCGCCCGCCGCGGCGCTCTACGGCGCGGTCGCGGGGCGCCGCATGGCGCGGCCCGGCGCCCGGGTCGGGGTGCCGGTGGTCTGCGTCGGCAACCTCGTGGTCGGCGGCGCCGGCAAGACCCCGACGGCGATCGAGATCGCCCGCCAGCTCGTCGCCGCCGGCCAGGAGCCCGCCTTCGTGTCGCGCGGCTACGGCGGTGCGGGAGCGGCGGTGCCGGTCGCCGTCGACCCAAGCCGCCACGGGGCGGGACTGGTCGGGGACGAGCCGCTCCTCCTCGCCCGCGTGGCGCCCTGCGTGGTCGCCCGGGACCGGGCGGCGGCGGCGCGCGCCGCCGTCGGGGCCGGCGCCACGATCGTGATCATGGACGACGGCCTGCAGAGCCCGTCCCTCGCCAAGGACCTCGGCATCGCGGTCGTCGACGGCGCCGTGGGAATCGGCAACGGGCTCTGCCTGCCGGCCGGCCCGCTCCGGGCGCCGCTCGCCCGGCAGTGGCGGGCGATCGACCTCGTGATCGTCATCGGCGCCGGTGCGGCGGGCGAGGCCGTCGCCGCCGAGGCGGCGCTGCAGGGGACGGTAGTGCTGCAGGCCGCGGTCGCGCCGGAGGCGCGGGCGCTGCGGCGGCTCGCGGGACGGCGGCTCGTCGCCTTCTCGGGCATCGGACGGCCGGGCAAGTTCTTCGCGACGCTGGAGGCGGCGGGGCTCGACCTCGCGGACCGGATCGCCTTCCCCGACCACCACGCCTTCGGCACCCGCGACCGCGCGCGGCTCGTCGCCGCCGCGGCGGCGGCCGGCGCCACGCTGGTGACGACCGAGAAGGATCGCGTCCGCCTGCCGGACGACTTTCCCGCGGAAGTGCTGCCGATCAGGCTCTCCTTCGACGATCCCGAGACCCTGGGCGACCGGCTCGGCCGATTGTTCGCGCCTGGGGCGTGATGGGGGGCGGGACGCGGGTTTCGCTCGACGTCAGGGCGCCAGGGTGACGCCGAGCCGCGCCAGCTTGGCCTGCGGCGTCGCATAGGCCTCCTGCAGGGCGACGTTCCAGTAGCGGAGGTCGTCGAGCGGGATCGGCGCGCCGGTCACGCCGCAGCGCACGAAGGTCCCGGGCCGCAGGACCCTGAACTCGCCGTCGCCGAACTCGATCTCGGCTTCGGCGGCGGCGACGGGGCGGCGCTCGTAGCGGTTCATGGCATCACGGGGTCTGGGAGGAGCTCATTCGGTGATTACCCCGATTGGATTCGCTTGAACAGGTCGGCCGTGCCGGTCCGGCCGGCCTCCGTTCGGGTCGTTGCCGCCCGCCGTCAATGACCGCCATCTCCGTGGCCAGCGTGCCCGTGGCCGTGGCCGCCCGTGTCGTGGCCGCCGTGCCATCCGGGCTCGGCCGACGCCGCCGCCGCATCGGCCTGCTCCGCCGTGAAGGAGACGTCGCCGTGGAATTGGGTCTCGGCGACCTCCGCCCGCATGGCGCCAAAATCGCAGGCTTCGCCGATCGCCGCGTGATAGCTGTCGAACGTCGCCTCGTCCGAAAACATCGCCAGCGCGTAGCAGGAGTTCGGGACGTCGAGCCCGCCGCGGGCGATCGACGCCCGGATCTGGGCCGGCGTGTAGTGCCGGCCGGGGCCGTAATCCCGGCGCAGCAGCCGTGGCAGGCGACGCACGTAGTCCCGGATGGCGCGCCGGCGGCGCCGACCTTTCAGCAAGCCTTCGAGCGTCGCCCAGATCATCGCCCCCTCTCCGCCGGTCGATCCCGCGCCGACCTCGCCGGAGGTCACGATGCTGCAGGGCGCCCCGTCACGCAACCGGTCGGATCGGACCCTCGATCAGCGCCGCCCGAACAGCCGCTCGATGTCGGCGAGCTTGAGTTCGACGTAGGTCGGCCGGCCGTGGTTGCACTGGCCCGCCCCCGGGGTGCGTTCCATCTCGCGCAGGAGCGTGTTCATCTCGTCGGGCCGCAGCCTCCGGCCGGCCCGCACCGAATGGTGGCACGCCATCGTGGCGAGGTACTGGTCGAGCCGCCGCTCGAGCGGCACCGCCGCCCCGTCGGCCTCGATGACGGCGGCGAGGTCGCGCACCAGACCCGCGGTGTCGCCGTGGCCGATGGCGGAGGGGACCTCCGTCACCGCCACGGCGCCCGGCCCGAAGGCCTCGACGGCGAGCCCCAGCGCGGCGAGCGCCTCGGCCTCGCCGAGCAGCAGCGCCGCCGCGTCCGCCGGCAGGTCGACCACGATGGGGATCAGCATCATCTGGCGCGGGATGCCGCCCTCGGCGCGCAGGCGCTTCATGCGCTCGTAGACGAGCCGCTCGTGGGCGGCGTGCTGGTCGACGATCACGATGCCGTCGTGCGTCTGCGCCAGGATGTAGGTCTCGTGGAACTGGCCGCGGGCGGCCCCGAGCGGCGCGTCCTCGTCCGCCACGGCGAGGTCGGCCGGCGGCTCGGCCGTCCGGACGTCGGCCGAAGGCTCGGACACGAAGCGCGCCTGCGCGTCCTCGCCGAAGCCGGGCGCCGCGGGCGCGCCGACGGAGCGCCGGGGATCCCAGCCCCCCGCCGGCCGTGCCGGGGCCCCGTAGCCCATGTTGCGCGGGGACGGCCCGAAGCTCCGCGCCGCGAGGGCGTCGAGGGTGCGGGCCCCGCCCGTGGTCGAGGCGCGGTGCATCGCGCCCGACAGCCCGTCCCGTATGGCCGACACCACGAGGCCGCGCACCAGCGTCGAGTCGCGGAAGCGCACCTCCGCCTTGGCGGGGTGGACGTTGACGTCGACGGCGCGCGGGCCGCAGCGAAGGAACAGCGCCACGACGGGGAAGCGGTCGCGCGGCACGTGGTCCATGTAGCCGGCGTAGAGCGCCGAGGTCAGCAGCTTGTCGCGCACCGGCCGGCCGTCGACGAAGAGGTACTGCCCGTCGCGGGTGCCGCGGTGGAAGGTCGGCAGGCCGATGAAGCCCGAGAGGGCGACGCCCTCGCCGTCCGGGCTCTCGCGCTCGGCCCGCAGCGGCAGGGCGTTGTCGACGAAATCGTCGCCGACGACCTGGGCGATGCGGGTCAGGCGGCCCTCGTCGTCGTCGGTCGAGGCGAGATAGTCGAAGCCCGCGGCCGGCGTGCCCTCAAGCGACAGGTGGACGGCGGGGTTGGCCATGGCGAGGCGGCGCAGCGCGTCGGCGATGGCCGAGGCCTCGGCGCGGTCGCTCTTCAGGAACTTCAGCCGCGCCGGCGTGGCGCCGAAGAGGTCGCGCACCTCGACCGTGGTGCCGGGGCCGCGCGCGGCGGGGCGAACCGGCGACGCCGCGCCGGCGTCGACCGTCACCGCATGGGCGAGGTCCGACCCGGCCGCGCGGGTGGTGATGTCGAGCCGCGCCACCGAGCCGATCGAGGGCAGGGCCTCGCCGCGGAAGCCGAGGGTCGCGATGGCGAGGAGGTCGCCGTCGGGGAGCTTCGAGGTCGCGTGCCGCTCGATCGCGAGGGCGAGGTCGCGGGCGTCCATGCCGCAGCCGTCGTCGGTGACGCGGATCAGGCTGCGACCCGCCGCCTCGATGCGCACCGCGATCCGGCGCGCCCCGGCGTCGATGGCGTTCTCGACGAGTTCCTTGATGGCGGAGGCGGGCCGCTCGACGACCTCGCCGGCGGCAATCCGGTCGATCAGGATGGGGTCGAGGCGGCGCACCGGCATGGCGGGACCATCGGGCCGGGCCGGGGCGCCCGTCAAGGGCGGCCCACGGCCGGGCCTCTCACCCGACGATCACACCGAGTAGTACATCTCGTATTCGATGGGATGCGGCGTCATCTCGAAGCGCATCACCTCGGCCATCTTGAGCGCGATGTAGCTCTCGATGAGGTCCGGGGTGAAGACATCGCCGGCGGTGAGGTAGGCGTGGTCCGCCGCCAGGCTGTCCAGCGCCTCGCGCAGCGAGCCGCAGACGGTCGGGATCGCGGCGAGTTCGGCCTTCGGCAGGTCGTAGAGGTCCTTGTCCATGGCGGCGCCGGGATCGACCTTGTTCTGGATGCCGTCGAGCCCCGCCATCAGCATGGCGGCGAAGGCGAGGTAGGGGTTGGCGGCGGGGTCGGGGAAGCGGACCTCGACGCGTTTCGCCTTCGGGTTCGACGTGTAGGGGATGCGGCACGAGGCCGAGCGGTTGCGCGCCGAATAGGCGAGCAGCACGGGGGCCTCGTAGCCCGGCACGAGCCGCTTGTAGGAGTTGGTCGACGGGTTGGTGAAGGCGTTCAGCGATTTCGCGTGGCGGATGATGCCGCCGATGTACCAGAGGCACTCCTGGCTGAGGTCGGCGTAGCGGTCGCCGGCGAAGAGCGGCACCCCGTCCTTCCAGATCGACTGGTGGACGTGCATGCCGGATCCGTTGTCGCCGAAGACCGGCTTCGGCATGAACGTCGCCGACTTGCCGTAGCTCTGCGCCACCTGATGGATGCAGTATTTGTAGATCTGCATGCCGTCGGCCATCAGGGTCAGGCGGTCGAACTTCATGCCGAGTTCGTGCTGGGCCGACGCCACCTCGTGGTGGTGCTTCTCGACCTTGACGCCCATCGACGCCATGGCGGCCAGCATCTCGCCGCGCATGTCCTGCGCCGAGTCGAGCGGCGGCACCGGGAAATAGCCGCCCTTGGTGCGGATGCGGTGGCCGAGGTTGCCGCCCTCGTAGACCGTGTCGGTGTTCGACGGCGCCTCGATCGAGTCGACCACGAAGCCGGTGTTGTAGGGATCGGTCTTGAAGCGCACGTCGTCGAAGACGAAGAACTCGGCCTCGGGTCCGACGAAGACCGTGTCGCCGATGCCGGTCGATCTGAGGTAGGCCTCGGCCTTCTTGGCGACGCCGCGGGGGTCCCGGGCATAGGGCTCGCCGGTGGCGGGCTCGAGCACGTCGCACACGATCGACAGCGTCGAGGCCGAGAAGAACGGGTCCATGCAGGCCGTCTCGGGGTCGGGCATGAGGGTCATGTCGGATTCGTTGATGGCCTTCCAGCCGGCGATCGACGAGCCGTCGAACATCACGCCCTCGGCGAAGGCCTCCTCGTCGACGACCGAGACGTCGAAGGTGACGTGCTGCCACTTGCCGCGCGGATCGGTGAAGCGGAAGTCGACGTATTTGATGTCCTGGTCCCTGATGGCCTTCAGGACATCCTGTGCGGTCTTCATGCTGTGCTCCGGTGGCGGGGGCGCGGGACGGCCGCGCTCGGCGCGATGCCTACAGGCCCCCGCGAGCCGGGCGCAAGGGGCTCCGGCCGGCCGCCACCGCCTCCGGTCCGCAGGGGGCCGACGGCCTCAGATCGCGTCGTTGCCGGTCTCGCCCGTGCGGATGCGGATCGCGCCCTCGATCGAGGAGACGAAGATCTTGCCGTCGCCGATGCGGCCCGTCTGGGCCGAGCGGCGGATGGCCTCGACCGCCCGGTCGACCATGTCGTCGCCGAGCACGATCTCGATCTTCACCTTGGGAAGAAAGTCGACCACGTATTCGGCGCCGCGGTAGAGCTCGGTGTGGCCCTTCTGCCGCCCGAAGCCCTTGGCCTCGGTCACGGTGATGCCCTGGAGGCCGACGTCCTGGAGCGCCTCCTTCACCTCGTCGAGCTTGAACGGCTTGATGATGGCCTCGATCTTCTTCATGCGGGATCCAAACCTGTGCCGGGGCGCGAGCGTTGCAAGGCAGCCCGGGTCCCAACCTGGGCGCCGCACCGTCACGGCGACACTAAGCAGGATTGGGTTGGTTCACCAACGCAATCCTGCTCAGTTTCCGAGCCGAAGGCGGCAGGATGGCGTGGGTCACCCCACGCCATCCTGCTCGGCACCGCCCATGCCAGCCTTGCGACGGCAGATGGGGCGTCGCGGGGCCCCGGGGCGGTCCCCGGTGCGCCGTCCGAGAGCGGTGCGCCGATCGGGCGGGTCCGGTCGGCACGAGGAGGGTGACATGCAGCGTCCCGTCGAGGTGATCACCACAGTCGAGATGGCCGAGGCCGACCGGCTCGCCGCCGCCGCCGGCACGCCGGGCGCCGTGCTGATGGACCGTGCCGGCCGGGCGGTGGCGGAGGCCGCCGAACGCCTGGCGGCGCGGGCCGGCGGACGGCGGATCCTCGTGCTGTGCGGGCCGGGCAACAACGGCGGCGACGGCTTCGTGGCGGCCGCGGCTTTGGCGGACCGGGGCTACCCGGTCGACATCGCCGCGCTCGTGCCGGCCGAACGGCTCCATGGCGACGCGGCCGGGGCCGCGGCGGCCTGGCACGGGCCGGTGATCGATGCCGCCGCGGCGGCGCCCGAGCGGTACGACCTCGTGGTCGACGCGCTCTTCGGCGCCGGACTGTCCCGCCCGCTCGAAGGCCCGGCGCGGGCCCTCGTCGAGCGCGTCGCCGCCGCCGGCCGGCCGGTGCTCGCCGTCGACCTGCCGTCGGGACTGTCGGGCGACACCGGCGCCGTGCTCGGGGCGGCGATCCGCGCCGTCGAGACCGTGACGTTCGTCCGGCTGAAGCCCGGCCACCTGCTGATGCCGGGGCGCTCGTTCTGCGGCGCCGTCACGCTGGCCGACATCGGGATCGCGCCCCGCCTGCTGGGCGAGGTCGGCGGCCAGCTGTTCCACGACCTGCCCGAACTCTGGGCCGGGCGCTTCCCGACGCCCGCCGCCGCCGGACACAAGTATTCCCGCGGGCACCTCCTCGTCGTCTCGGGCCCGATGCCGACGCTCGGGGCGGCGCGGCTGTCGGCGCGGGGCGGGCTCAGGATCGGGGCCGGCCTCGTCACGGTGGCGAGCCCCGACGACGCCCTCGCGGCCCATGCGGCGCAGCTCACCGCCGTCATGCTGAAGCCCTTCGGCGATCCCGGGGCCCTGGCCGCCATCCTGGGCGACGCGCGCAAGAACGCGATCGTCATCGGACCCGGGCTCGGCCACCACGCCGACACTCCGGCCCTCGTCGAGGCCGTCCTGGCTTCCCGCTCGGGCGCCCGCGCGACCGTGCTCGACGCCGACGCCCTGACGCTGTTCGCCGGCCGGCCCGACGCCCTCGCGGCGCTGATCCGCCACGGCGCCGGGCCGGTCGTGGTCACGCCGCACGACGGCGAGTTCGCCAATTTATTCAACGGCCTGGATGACGTCGTGAAAGCGCCGTCGAAGGTCGAGCGGGCGCGGGCTGGCGCGCGCCGGCTCGGTGCCGTCCTGGTGCTGAAAGGGCCCGACACGGTGGTGGCGGCGCCGGACGGCCGGGCCGCCATCGCGGGCGAGGACGCGCCCTGGCTCGCGACAGCTGGCAGCGGCGACGTCCTCGCCGGCATGATCGGGGGGCTGCTGGCCCAGGCGATGCCGGCCTTCGAGGCCGCCTCGGCGGCGGTCTGGCTCCATGCCGCCGCGGCGAACCACGTCGGGCCGGGGCTGATCGCCGAGGACCTCCCCGACGCGTTGCCCGCGGTGCTGCGCCGGCTGCTCGGGTATACCGGCGCCGATCGAGCCGGGATGCCGTGACCGCCCGGCGTCCCACTCCGGGACGGCATGGCCGATGCCGGCGGACGGATCTCGGCGGACCGGGGGAACGCGGTGCGAGAGGCGGGCCGCCCATCCCGTCGCGGCACAGGTCCCCGCGGCCCCATCCTTGCGCGGCGCGCTCGGTCCGCATGAGCGAGCCGAACCGATGCGCCACTCCGCCGTCCTCATCGCCGTTCTGACGCTGGTGCTCGCCGCGGCCGTCGTCCGGGCCGGCGGTGGCCACCACCTCATGCCGGCTGAGGCACTGATGACCTTCGCGGTCGCGGCCTTCGGGGGTCGGCTGCGATGAACGGGCGCCTCCCACTTTTTTGCTGCATCCCGCGGGGGCCGTTGATAAGACGCTCCGTCCGGGTTGGCCGGTCGCGAGACGGGCGGGCGTGGCGGAATCGGTAGACGCGCTGGATTTAGGTTCCAGTGACTCACGTCGTGGGGGTTCGAGTCCCTCCGCCCGCACCATCACGGCAGGCCGGCGACGGGCCGCGCCGACCTCCCATCCACCTCGCATCGCCATCCGCCGGCGCGCCCCTGCGGGCGGCGGCTGCCCGGGCCCATGTTCTGCCGACGAGCGGCACCGAGACCAGTGAAGGACGAGGACGATGCAGGTTACCGAGATCAGTGCCCAGGGGCTGCGGCGTGAGTACAAGGTCGTCCTGCCGGCCGCGGATCTGGCGTCGCGGCTCCAGGGCGAGCTGGTCGGCCTCAAGGACAAGGTGCGGATCAACGGCTTCCGGCCCGGCAAGGTGCCGCTCGCCCATCTGAAGAGGCTCTACGGCCGCTCCATCATGGGCGACGTCGTCCAGAACGCCGTCAACGAGGCCAACCGCAAGATCGTCGAGGACAACCACCTGCGCCTGGCGCTGGAGCCCAAGATCGATCTCGCCAGCGACCAGGCCGAGATCGAGCGCGCCATGGAGGCCGAGGGCGACCTGTCCTTCACGGTGGCGGTCGAGACCATCCCGGTCTTCGAGACGGGCTCCTTCGACGACGTCGAGCTCGAGCGGCAGGTGGCCGACATCTCGGACGAGGAGATCCAGCGCTCGATCGATCGGATGGCCGAGGGCAGCCGGTCCTACGACCCGAAGCCGGGCGACGAGGCCGTGGCGGCGTCGGGCGACCAGGTCAAGATCGACTTCGAGGGGCGCGTCGACGACGTCCCCTTCGAGGGCGGCAAGGGGGAGGACATGCCGCTCGTGCTCGGCTCGGGCAATTTCATCCCGGGCTTCGAGGACCAGCTGATCGGCATGAAGGCCGGCGAGGACCGCCGTATCGCCGTCACGTTCCCGGCCGACTACGGCTCGGCCGCGCTCGCCGGCAAGGAAGCCAGCTTCGACGTGAAGCTGCGCGGGATCGGCGTGCCCGGCGAGCTGAAGCTCGACGACGACTTCGCCAAGACGTTCGGGCTCGAGAGCTACGACGCGCTGCGCGAGGCCACCCGGTCCCGCATGCAGGAGGACTTCGCCCGCGCCTCGCGCGACCGGATCAAGCGCTCGCTGCTCGACGTGCTCGACAAGCGCTACAGCTTCGACCTGCCGGAGGGCCTCGTGGCCCAGGAGTTCGACAACATCTGGCGCCAGGTCCAGGGCGAGCAGGCCCGCTCGGGCAAGACCTTCGCCGACGAGGACACGACCGAGGACGCGGCCCGCGCGGAATATCGCGCCATCGCGCAGCGCCGCGTCCGGCTGGGCCTGGTGCTGGCGGAGGTCGGCGAGCGCGCCGGCATCAAGGTCGAGGACAACGAGATCGGCAAGGCGCTCGTCGACCTCACCCGGCAGTATCCCGGCCAGGAAAAGCAGGTCTGGGAGCATTACACGAAGGACCCGAGCGCCCTGGCCGGCATCAAGGCCCCGCTGTTCGAGGAGAAGGTCGTCGACCACATCGTCGCACAGGCGAAGGTGACCGAGCGCACCGTGTCGCGCGACGAGCTGTTCAAGCCGATCGACGAGGACGGCCTGCCGACAGCGGAGCCGGCCCTGGCGCTCGGCGGCGGGGAGGCCGAACCCGAGCCGGCGCCCGAGGCCTGATCGTCGCGGCCCGGACGCGCCGGCGGGCGCGTCCAGCCCGGCACAAGCCCCGGCCGGGGGACATGTTGCGCTCCGCCGGGGCGCACATATATTCGACCGACGGCCGTTGCGGCCGGTGACAGGGAAGAGGGCCGGTCCGATGCAGGATCCCATCGCGGTGTACAACAATTACCTCATCCCGCAGGTGATCGAGAATACCAGCCGCGGCGAGCGTGGCTTCGACATCTATTCCCGCCTGCTGCGCGAGCGCATCATCTTCCTCACCGGGCCGGTCGAAGACCATATGGCGTCGGTGATCATCGCCCAGCTGCTGTTCCTCGAGGCCGAGAACCCGAAGAAGGAGATCTCGCTCTACATCAACTCGCCGGGCGGCGTGGTGACGGCAGGCCTCGCCATCTACGACACGATGCAGTTCATCCGCCCGAAGGTGTCGACGCTCTGCGTCGGCCAGGCCGCCTCGATGGGCTCGCTGCTGCTCTGCGCCGGCGAGACGGGGATGCGTTATGCACTGCCGAATGCCCGCGTCATGGTGCATCAGCCGTCCGGCGGGTTCCAGGGCCAGGCGTCGGACATCCTGCGCCACGCGGAAGACATCATGAAGATCAAGCGCCGGCTGAACGAGATCTACGTCAAGCACACGGGCCGCGATTACGACACGATTGAAAACACGCTCGACCGCGACCATTTCATGACGGCGGATGAGGCCAAGGACTTCGGCATCATCGATCGCGTCGAGACGCAGCGTGCCGAGCCGGCCGACGCCAAGTGAACTGTGCCGGGGTCGCTCAGCGGGCCTCGGGCTTGATCTCCCCCCGGAGCTGTGGTGGCATCGGGAATCGGCCTTTCCGCCGGGCGGTCGGCGTGCCGCGGGCGGTTCGACGGGGGTGCACGTTTCATTAGCCGGCCGCGGTTAATTTCAAAAGATTCGGACCGCGCCCGGCGCGAGCCGAGTCGGAGTGGAGACGACAATGAGCAAAGCCGGCGGCAGCGACTCGAAGAACACGCTGTACTGCTCCTTCTGTGGCAAGAGCCAGCACGAGGTGCGCAAGCTGATCGCGGGGCCGACGGTGTTCATCTGCGATGAATGCGTCGAACTCTGCATGGACATCATCCGCGAGGAGAACAAGTCGTCGCTGGTCAATCGCCGCGACGGGATTCCGACGCCGCGCGAAATCTGCAAGGTGCTCGACGATTACGTGATCGGCCAGCCGCAGGCGAAGCGCGTTCTGTCGGTCGCCGTCCACAACCACTACAAGCGCCTGAACCACGCCGCAAAGCACAACGACGTCGAACTGGCGAAGTCCAACATCCTGCTGATCGGGCCGACCGGCTCCGGCAAGACGCTGCTCGCCCAGACCCTCGCCCGCATCCTCGATGTGCCGTTCACGATGGCGGACGCCACGACTCTGACCGAAGCCGGGTATGTCGGCGAGGACGTCGAGAACATCATCCTGAAGTTGCTGCAGGCTTCCGACTACAATGTCGAGAGGGCGCAGCGCGGGATCGTCTACATCGACGAGATCGACAAGATCTCGCGCAAGTCCGACAACCCGTCCATCACCAGGGATGTGTCGGGCGAAGGCGTGCAGCAGGCCCTCCTCAAGATCATGGAGGGCACCGTCGCCTCCGTGCCACCGCAGGGCGGTCGCAAGCACCCGCAGCAGGAGTTCCTGCAGGTGGACACGACCAACATCCTGTTCATCTGCGGCGGTGCCTTCGCGGGGCTCGAGAAGATCATCTCGAGCCGCGGCAAGGGGACGTCGATCGGCTTCGCCGCCAAGGTCCAGGCCCCGGACGACCGGCGCACCGGCGAGGTGTTCCGAAAGGTCGAGCCCGAGGATCTCTTGAAGTTCGGCCTGATCCCCGAGTTCGTCGGCCGCCTGCCGGTCATCGCGACGCTCGAGGACCTCGACGAGGAGGCCCTGAAGAAGATCCTGACCGAGCCCAAGAACGCCCTGGTGAAGCAGTACCAGCGGCTGTTCGAGATGGAGTCGACGGAACTCATGTTCCAGGACGAGGCGCTCAACGTGGTCGCCAAGAAGGCGATCGAGCGGCGCACCGGTGCCCGTGGCCTGCGCTCCATCATGGAGGGCATCCTGCTCGACACGATGTTCGACCTGCCCGGGCTCGACGGCGTCGAGCAGGTGGTGATCGGCCCGGAGGTGGTGGAGGGCAATGCTAGACCGCTCTACATCTACTCCGAACGCGGGGCGGAGAAGACGGGGACTGGCGCCGCCAGCGCCTGATGTTTCGGAGGGGCGGGACCGGCGGTCCCGCCCTTTCTCTTGGGGGCGTGCCGCGGCGAGGCTTGCCCGAGGTTGGAGGCACGACCCCGGCCCCGATCTTTAACCTTGAATGACGGTTGGGTGACCGCCATCTTGCCTCTACGGCATCGGCGGCGAGGCGACTCGGACCCGATCCCGCCGCGCCCCGCCGCGGGTGCAGTCGCCCGGCCCCTCGGCGGACCGCCGCGCGCCCGGCTGGATCGAGCGCCGCGGCGGCGTAGAATCCCGGCGGCTTCGGGAGAAGCGTCGACCAACGTCCCAACC
This sequence comes from Lichenihabitans sp., assembly GCA_965214345.1. Taxonomy (GTDB): domain Bacteria; phylum Pseudomonadota; class Alphaproteobacteria; order Rhizobiales; family Beijerinckiaceae; genus Lichenihabitans. Next base: position 1,751,152 of record CBDCBJ010000007.1, read on the forward strand.
CGACAGGATGCAGCATGACCAGCCAGAAACGCGTCCCCGCCGCACCCGGATCGATCGACACCTACCCGGTGCTGCCGCTGCGCGACATCGTGGTGTTCCCCCACATGATCGTCCCCCTGTTCGTGGGCCGCGAGAAGTCGATCCGCGCGCTCGAGGAGGTGATGAAGGCCGACAAGTTCATCCTCCTCGCCACGCAGGTGAACCCGACCGACGACGACCCCGCCACGGACGCCATCTTCACCACCGGAACGCTGGCCTCGGTGCTGCAGTTGCTGAAGCTGCCCGACGGGACCGTGAAGGTGCTGGTCGAAGGGTCGCGCCGCGCCAAGGTCGGCAAATACGTCCGCACCGAGGAATTCTATGAGGCCGACGCCGAGGCGCTGGCCGACGACCCGCTCGACAAGGTCGAGGTCGAGGCCCTGGCCCGCTCGGTGGTCAGCGAGTTCGAGAACTACGTCAAGCTGAACAAGAAGATCTCGCCGGAGGTCGTCGCGGCGGTCGGCCAGATCTCCGACTATCCGAAGCTCGCCGATACGGTCGCGTCCCACCTCGCCGTCAAGATCTCCGACAAGCAGGGGATCCTCGAGACCACGTCGGTGTCGGCGCGTCTCGAGAAGTGCCTCGGTCTGATGGAGAGCGAGATCTCCGTCCTGCAGGTCGAGAAGCGCATCCGCACGCGCGTCAAGCGCCAGATGGAGAAGACGCAGCGCGAGTACTACCTCAACGAGCAGATGAAGGCGATCCAGAAGGAGCTGGGCGACGAGGACGGCAAGGACGACCTGTCGGAGCTCGAGGGGCGGATCAAGGAGACCAAGCTCTCCAAGGAAGCCCGCGACAAGGCCCAGGCTGAGCTGAAGAAGCTGAAGCAGATGTCGCCCATGTCGGCCGAGGCCACGGTGGTGCGCAACTACCTCGATTGGCTGCTGTCGATCCCGTGGAACAAGCGCTCGAAGATCAAGCGCGACCTGCCGATGGCCGAGTCGACGCTGAACTCCGACCATTACGGGCTCGACAAGGTCAAGGAGCGCATCATCGAATATCTCGCGGTGCAGAGCCGCGCCAACAAGCTCACGGGGCCGATCCTGTGCCTCGTCGGGCCGCCCGGCGTCGGCAAGACGTCGCTCGGCCGCTCGATCGCCAAGGCGACGGGGCGTGAGTTCGTCCGCATCTCGCTCGGCGGCGTTCGCGACGAGGCCGAGATCCGCGGCCACAGGCGCACCTACATCGGCTCGATGCCCGGCAAGATCATCCAGTCGATGCGCAAGGCCAAGACCTCGAACCCGCTCTTCCTGCTCGACGAGATCGACAAGATGGGCCAGGACTTCCGCGGCGATCCGTCCTCGGCGTTGCTCGAAGTGCTCGACCCCGAGCAGAACGCTGCCTTCAACGACCACTACCTAGAGGTCGATTACGACCTGTCGAACGTGATGTTCGTCACTACCGCCAACACATTGAACATCCCCGGTCCCCTGATGGACCGGATGGAGATCATCCGGATCGCCGGCTATACCGAGGAGGAAAAGGCCGAGATCGCCCGCACCCACCTCATCCCCGTCGCCGTCTCCAAGCACGGGCTCAACAAGGACGAGTGGGCCATCACCGACGAGGCCCTGCTCACCGTCATCCGCCGCTACACGCGGGAGGCGGGCGTGCGCAACCTCGAGCGCGAGATCTCCAACCTGGCCCGCAAGGCCGTGAAGGAGATCTTGATGGGCGGATCGACCTCCGTGCGGGTCACGGACGACAACCTCGCCGACTATCTCGGCGTGTCGAAGTTCCGCTACGGCGAGGCCGAGACCGAGGACCAGGTCGGCGTCGTGACGGGCCTTGCCTGGACCGAGGTGGGCGGCGAACTCCTGACGATCGAATCCGTCGCCATGCCGGGCAAGGGCAAGATGACCGTGACGGGCAACCTGCGCGACGTGATGAAGGAATCGATCTCGGCCGCGGCCTCCTACGTCCGGTCGCGCTCGATCGATTTCGGCGTCGAGCCGCCCTTCTTCGATCGGCGCGACTTCCACGTCCATGTGCCCGAGGGGGCGACCCCGAAGGACGGGCCATCGGCGGGTGTCGCCATGGCGACGTCGATCGTGTCGGTCATCACCGGCATCCCGATCCGGCGCGACATCGCCATGACGGGCGAGATCACGCTGCGGGGCAGGGTGCTGCCGATCGGCGGGTTGAAGGAGAAGCTGCTGGCGGCTCTGCGCGGCGGCATCAAGAAGGTGCTGATCCCCGAGGAGAACGCGAAGGACCTGGCCGACATCCCCAACAGCGTCAAGAACGCGCTGGAGATCGTCCCGGTGTCGCGGCTCGACGAGGTGCTCACCCACGCGCTGGTGCGCCAGCCGATCCCGATCCAGTGGGAGGAGGACCTCACCGCGGTGCGGAAGCCCGCAGCGGTCGCCGACGACGACGCCGCGGGGGTCATCGCGCATTGAGGGCGGCTCGCTGAGCCATGCGCCCCGAGGGCCGTGGACCGCGAGGTCCGCGGCCCTCTGTTCATGGTGAAGCGACCTGCGTCACGGCGAGGCTTGTGCGGCGCGGCATGCCGGTGTTCGATGGGCGTCGCCGGTGCCCCGTCGTGGCGCTGATGTCGACTTGGAAGGCGGCGGCCAATGCGGTATGACCTCGCGCGATCGGTGCTGTTGGGGCGGTTAGCTCAGTCGGTAGAGCGTCTCGTTTACACCGAGAATGTCGGCGGTTCGAGCCCGTCACCGCCCACCACGGCCCTCGCACGGAGGACCGTGGCGGTCCTCGGCCGCGGCGTCCTGGCGGCAGCGGTCGCCGTGTCGGCCTCCCTCACGTTGTTGCCGGTCGAGACGGCCCAGGCCGCCGACGCGATGTCGTTCGAACTTCTGACGATCGCGGGATCGGCGGCGTGCCACAAGCGTCGATGCGCCGACACCGAGGTGCGGGCCGACGTGATCAGCGCGCAGGGCGAGATCACCAACGAGACCGCGGAGGCCCTGGGCGGCTTCGTCCAGCAGCACGCGGGTGACGCCGACTTCCGGCCTCTGGTGCTGCTGAACTCACCCGGCGGGACGGTGGTCGGGGCCATGAAGCTCGGCCTGCTGTTCCGGCAGATCGGCGCCACCGTGCTGGTGGCGCGGGCCCAGGGGACCGAGGCATCGGACGACCTCCACGTCGTGTCGGGCTATTGCATGTCGGCCTGCGTCTACGCCTTCTTCGGCGGGAAGCGGCGCATCATCCCGCCGGCGAGCCGCCTCGGGATCCACCGCATGGCGATCTACAGCCACAGCTTCGACCTCTTCGGCGGCGGCGAGTCGACCACCCGCAGCTACGGCACGGGCGAACTCGTGACGGCGCTCAGCGCCTACACGAAGATGATGGGCGTGAGCCCCGCCGCCATCGAGGAAGCCGAGCAGATCGAGCCCGAGTCGATCCACATCCTCACCCCGTCCGAGATCGCCCGGTGGCGCGTGGGGACGCGGCGGCTGCACTGACGCTCCGCACGCCTCGCCGGAGCGGGACATCCGCTCCGGCGACAAGGCGGGTCTCCCGGCGTTCGCGCCGGCGACGGGCCGCTTGACACCCCAGGACCCCGATCCTACACACCACTCACCGAGCGACGCCGCTGCGATGCGGTGCGGTTCGCGGGGGAGTAGCTCAGTTGGTTAGAGCGCCGGCCTGTCACGCCGGAGGTCGCGGGTTCGAGTCCCGTCTCTCTCGCCACAGCGGTTCGACGCTGGCCCGAGCCTGATAATCCCCATCGACGAATCGTCCTCTGCCGTGATGCCCACGTCGGCCCGAACCGAGTGTCCGCCCCCTGTGGCGAACCGGCCTGCGGCGGGGTTTCGCCTTGCGGAGTGCAGTGCGGTACATTAGTTCTCCTCCAAGCTGGACGGGGTCGAACGGACCCGGGATCGGCGGCACGAAGGCCCTCTCGCCGGGCCTCCTGGAGGTGCGATGCCGGGGCTTCTCGACCAATATCTCCCGCTGGTGATCTTCATCGCCGTATCGGCGGTGATCGCCGGCGCGTTGCTCGTCGTGCCGTTCATCGTGGCGTTCCAGGCTCCCGATCCTGAGAAGCTGTCGGCCTACGAGTGCGGCTTCAACGCCTTCGACGACGCCCGCATGAAGTTCGACGTGCGCTTCTATCTCGTGGCGCTGCTCTTCATCATCTTCGATCTCGAAGTCGCCTTCCTGTTCCCGTGGGCCGTCGCGTTCCACGACGTCGGCCTCTTCGGGTTCTGGTCGATGATGGGCTTCCTCGCCGTGCTGACGATCGGCTTCATCTACGAATGGAACAAGGGCGCCCTCGAATGGGATTGATGCTCGACGAGACCCCGGCGACCGCCGCGACGCCCGTTTCCGGGAGCGGCGGCCCGCTGGTGACGGCGGTCCCGCCGAAGGGCGGCCAGCCGCTCATCGATCCCCGGACCGGGCGGGCCATCGCGACCGACGACGCCTACCTCTCCGGGCTCAGCAACCAGCTCGCCGACAAGGGCTTCATCCTCACCACCACCGACGACATCATCAACTGGGCCCGCACGGGCTCTCTGATGTGGATGACCTTCGGCCTCGCCTGCTGCGCCGTCGAGATGATGCAGTTCTCGATGCCGCGCTACGATTCCGAGCGGTTCGGGTTCGCCCCGCGCGCCAGCCCGCGCCAGTCGGACGTGATGATCGTCGCCGGCACGCTGACCAACAAGATGGCCCCGGCGTTGCGCAAGGTCTACGACCAGATGCCGGAGCCCCGCTACGTCATCTCGATGGGTTCCTGCGCCAACGGCGGCGGCTATTACCACTATTCCTACTCGGTGGTCCGCGGCTGCGACCGCATCATCCCGGTCGACATCTACGTGCCGGGCTGCCCCCCGACCGCGGAGGCGTTGCTCTACGGCTTCCTGATGCTGCAGCGCAAGATCCGCCGCACCGGGACGATCGAGCGCTGACGACTCGGCCTCCGGCGCCTTCGGGCGCCGGACGATCCCAAGCGATGACGAGCCAGGTCTGAGTCCATGAACGAGCCCAAGACACCTCCGGACGCCGACCTCGGTCAGGCCGTCGCCTCCGCGTTCCCGGAGGGGACGGTGCGGGTTCTGGTGGCGCACGACGAACTGACCCTCCTGGCCGAGGCGTCCGACATCGTCCCGCTCGCGACGTTCCTGCGCGACGACTCGCGGTGCCGCTTCGTCAGTTTCATCGACCTCTGCGGCGTCGACTATCCGCAGCGCGAGAAGCGGTTCGACGTCGTCCTCCACCTGATGTCGCCCCAGCACAACCGGCGGATCCGCGTGAAGGTGATAACGGACGAGATGACCCCCGTCCCGTCGCTGACGGCGGTCTATCCCGCCGCCAACTGGTATGAGCGCGAGGCCTACGACCTCTACGGGATCCTCTTCACCGGCCACCCGGACCTGCGCCGCCTCCTGACCGACTACGGGTTCGAGGGCCATCCGCTGCGCAAGGACTTCCCCATGACGGGCTTCGTCGAAGTTTGGTGGAACGACGCCGAGAAGCGCGTGGTCAACCAGCCGGTACGGCTGACGCAGGATTTCCGCGATTGGGACTTCCTGTCCCCCTGGGAAGCGATGGACATCGCGTCCCTGCCGGGCGACGAGAAGGCCAGCAAGGCTCCGGTCGGCGACAAGGCGAAAGCGTCATGAACGACCAGACGATCCGCAACTTCTCCATCAACTTCGGGCCGCAGCACCCCGCGGCCCACGGGGTGCTCCGCCTCGTCCTCGAGCTCGACGGCGAGATCGTCGAGCGCGTCGACCCGCATATCGGCCTGCTGCATCGCGGCACCGAGAAGCTGATGGAGTCCCGCACCTATCTCCAGAACATCCCCTATTTCGATCGGCTCGACTACGTGTCGCCGATGAACCAGGAGCACGGGTTCTGCCTGGCGATCGAGAAGCTCCTGGGCCTCGAAGTGCCGCGGCGGGCACAGCTGATCCGCGTGCTCTATTGCGAGATCGGCCGCATCCTCTCCCACCTGCTCAACGTCACCACGCAGGCGCTCGACGTCGGCGCCCTGACGCCGCCGCTCTGGGGGTTCGAGGAGCGCGAGAAGCTGATGGGGTTCTACGAGCGCGCCTGCGGGGCCCGCCTCCACGCCAACTACTTCCGCCCGGGCGGCGTCCACGCCGACCTGCCGAAGGACCTCATCGAGGACATCGGCGCCTGGTGCGAGCCCTTCCTCAAGGTGGTCGACGACCTCGACGCGCTCTTCATCGACAACCGCATCTTCAAGCAGCGCAACGTCGACATCGGCGTGGTGACGCTGGACGAGTGCTGGGCCTGGGGGTTCTCGGGCGTGATGGTGCGCGGCTCGGGCGCCGCCTGGGATCTGCGCAAGTCGCAGCCCTACGAGTGCTACGAGGAGATGGACTTCGACATCCCGGTCGGCAGGAATTGCGACAATTACGACCGGCAGGTGATCCGCATGGAGGAGATGCGGCAATCCATCTCCATCATGCAGCAATGCGTGACGAAGCTGCTGGCGCCCGAAGGGCAGGGGCCCGTCTCGACCCGCCAGGGCAAGGTGGCGCCGCCGCCGCGCGCCGAGATGAAACGCTCGATGGAGGCGCTGATCCATCACTTCAAGCTCTACACCGAGGGGTTCCACGTGCCGGCCGGCGAGGTCTACGCCGCCGTCGAGGCCCCCAAGGGCGAGTTCGGCGTCTATCTCGTCTCCGACGGGACCGACAAGCCCTATCGCTGCAAGATCCGCGCGCCGGGCTACGCCCATCTCCAGGCGATGGATTTCATGTGCCGCGAGCACATGCTGGCCGACGTGTCGGCCATCCTGGGGTCGCTCGACATCGTCTTCGGCGAGGTCGACCGCTGATGCCGCGCGGCCCGGCCGGACCTGCGGTGCTGCTGACGGCGGCCCTGGCGACCGCCACGGCGGCCTCCGCCCAGGCCACCAGCTCGGTCGCGCAACTGCTCAAGGACGGTTACGAGATCAAGACCGCCTTCGCCGACACGGGCGGTGGCGCCTACATCATCCTGCAACGGGGGACGGCGGCCTACCTGTGCCACAGCGCCCCCCGTCAGACCTGCGAAAAAATGAATTGACGGGACCGTCATGACCGTTCGGCGCCTCGCTGAGATCCAGCCCGACAGCTTCGACTTCACGCCCGAGAACCGGGCCTGGGCGGATCGCCAGATCAGGAAGTACCCGGAGGGACGTCAGGCCTCGGCCGTGATGGCGCTGTTGCGCCGCGCCCAGCAGCAGAACGCGGGCTGGGTGTCGAAGCCCGCCATCGAGCGCGTCGCCGAGATCCTCGGCATGCCGTCCATCCGGGTGATGGAGGTCGCGACTTTCTACACGATGTACAACCTGAAGCCGGTCGGGAAGCACTTCATCCAGTTCTGCGGCACGACCCCCTGCGTGCTGCGCGGCTCGAACGACATCAAGGCCGTGCTGGAGAGCCGGGTCGGCCCGATGGAGACGATCTCGGCCGACGGGAATTTCTCCTGGCTCGAGGTCGAGTGCCTGGGGGCCTGCTGCAACGCCCCGATGGTGCAGATCAACGACGATTATTACGAGGATCTGACGCCCGAGAACTTCGATCGCCTGCTCGACGATCTCGCCGCGGGGCATCCCGTCAAGACCGGTTCCCAGACCGGCCGACTGACCTCCGAGCCCGCCGGCGGCCTGACGTCGCTGACCACCTGGTACGGCACGGACGGTCGCGAGGACAAGTTTTCGACCGACCACGTGAACGACGACGAGGCGGTGATGACCGCCGCCGACCGCGACCCGGCCCTGTCGGACGCGCTCGACGCCCGCGAGGGTCAGGGGGCATCGGATGCTACGGCCACCTCGCCATCGCCGGGTGCTCCGGACCGCGCCGCCGCCGAGAAGGCCGCGCAGGACAAGACCCAGGCCGACATGGGCCACGGCGGGCTCGATGGCCAGCGAACGGCCGCGACGGCGCGGCCGGAAGGTTCTGTCGCCGACACGAAGACCCGGACCGACGACCCGGTCGGCGTCGGCCAGGTTGAGTCCGGCGCCATCCACAAGTCGAGCCCCGAGGCGGACGCCGACCGGCAGGAACAGCCCGCGACGCCGCCCGCCGACGCCGAACGCGGCCGGACCGGGCCGGGCTCGCCCGCCGCCGGCCCCGCCGCCAACGACGACAAGCCCTGAGGAGAGGCGCCATGCTCGACGACAAGGACCGCATCTTCCTCAACCTCTACGGCATCGGCGACTGGCGCCTCGAGGGTGCGCGCAAGCGCGGCACCTGGGACGGCACCAAGGGCCTGCTGGAGAAGGGCAAGGACTGGGTCATCAACGAGATGAAGGCCTCCGGCCTGCGCGGCCGCGGCGGCGCAGGGTTTCCCACGGGCCTGAAATGGTCGTTCATGCCCAAGCCCGACCCGGCGCGGCCGTCCTATCTCGTGGTTAACGCCGACGAATCGGAGCCCGGCACCTGCAAGGACCGGGAGATCATGCGCAACGATCCGCATATGCTGATCGAAGGCTGCATGATTGCGTCCTTCGCCATGCACGCCAACGCCTGCTATATCTACATCCGCGGCGAGTATGTCCTCGAGGCCGACCGGCTCGACGCGGCCATCGACGAGGCCTACGAGGCGAACCTCGTCGGGCCGAACAACGTCCACGGCTATCCTTTCGACATCTACCTCCATCGCGGGGCCGGCGCCTACATCTGCGGCGAGGAGACCGCGCTGCTCGAATCGCTCGAGGGCAAGAAGGGCATGCCGCGGCTGAAGCCGCCGTTCCCGGCCAACATGGGCCTCTACGGTTATCCGACGACGGTGAACAACGTCGAGTCGATCGCCGTGGCACCGACGATCCTGCGCCGCGGCGGCGCCTGGTTCGCCGCTATCGGCCGCAAGAACAATACCGGCACCAAGCTCTTCTGCGTCTCGGGCCACGTCAACACGCCCTGCAACGTGGAGGAGGCGATGTCGGTCCCCTTCCGCGAGCTGATCGACCGCCATTGCGGCGGGATCCGCGGCGGGTGGGACAACCTCCTCGGCGTGATCCCCGGCGGCTCCTCGGTGCCGGTCGTTCCGGCCGAGCAGATCATCGACTGCCCGATGGATTTCGACGCGTTGCGGGACCTCAAGTCCGGCCTCGGCACCGCCGCCGTGATCGTCATGGACAAGTCGACCGACATCATCCGGGCGATCGCCCGCATCAGCTATTTCTACAAGCACGAGAGCTGCGGACAGTGCACGCCCTGCCGAGAGGGCACGGGCTGGCTCTGGCGCGTCATGAACCGCATGGCCGAGGGCCGCGCCCAGAAGCGCGAGATCGACGCGCTGCTGGAGGTCACGACACAGCTCGAAGGCCACTCCATCTGCGCGCTCGGCGACGCGGCGGCCTGGCCGGTCCAGGGGCTGATCCGGCATTTCCGCCCGGAGATCGAGAAGCGGATCGACACCTACATGGCCAATCCGCATCCGGAGCCGATCCGCATCGCCGCGGAGTGATACGGTGGACGACGGACCCGACGATCTCGTTCTGATCGACCTTCGGCGTCTCGATGCCAAGATGGACCGGATCGTCGACGATCTGGCCGACGTTAAGGTCCGCTTGACGAACCTCGAAGAGGGCGTGGCGGCGATGGGTCGGCCCGACGTGGGCCTCGAGCGGATCGAGCGCCGGCTCGATCTCGTCGACATGCCGCATTGAGGCGCCGGGCGACCGGCGCCACTTGGTTGACGACGGCGGAGACGGGTGCCGCCGACGCGCCGAATGGGGTATCACCCGTCGGTGTTTGGAACGATTCTCGGGACGGCTCGGCCTTGAAGGACTCACGATGACCAAGATCGTCGTCGATGGACGCGAAGTGGACGTCCCGGCGGATTACACGCTGCTGCAGGCCTGCGAGGCCGCCGGCGCAGAGATCCCGCGATTCTGCTTCCACGAGCGGCTGTCGATCGCCGGCAATTGCCGGATGTGCCTCGTCGAGCTGAAGGGGGCGCCCAAGCCCGTCGCCTCCTGCGCCTGGGGCGTGCGCGACTGCCGCCCCGGCCCGAACGGCGAGGCGCCCCAGGTCTCGACGAAATCCGACGTGGTGAAAAAAGCCCGCCACGGGATCATGGAATTCCTGCTGATCAACCATCCGCTGGATTGCCCGATCTGCGACCAGGGCGGTGAGTGCGACCTGCAGGATCAGGCGATGGCCTTCGGCGTCGCGGGCTCCCGCTTCCACGAGAACAAGCGGGCCGTCGAGGACAAGTACATCGGCCCCATCGTCCGCACGTCGATGAACCGCTGCATCCATTGCACCCGCTGCGTGCGCTTCACCTCCGAGGTGGCCGGCACGGGCGACATGGGCGCCATCGGCCGCGGCGAGGACATGGAGATCACCACCTACCTCGAATCCGCCATGGGGTCCGAGCTCCAGGGCAACGTGGCGGACCTCTGTCCGGTGGGGGCGCTGCTGCAGAAGCCGGCCGCCTTCAAGGCCCGGCCCTGGGAGATGAACAAGACCCAGGTCGTCGACGTGATGGACGCGCTCGGTTCCAACATCAGGGTCGATTCGCGCGGCCGCGAGGTGCTGCGCATCCTGCCGCGCATCAACGACGACGTGAACGAGGAGTGGATCTCCGACAAGACCCGGCACATCGTCGACGGCCTCAAGGCTCAGCGGCTCGACCGGCCCTACGTGCGTCGGGACGGCCGGCTCGTCCCCGCCACCTGGGCCGAGGCTTTCGCCACGGTCGCCGCCAAGGTCAAGGGCGTCGATCCGAAGCGGGTCGGCTTCATCGCCGGCGACCTCGTCAGCGCCGAGGACATGTTCGCCTTCAAGTCGCTCGCCGACGCGCTGGGCTCGCCCAACCTCGACTGCCGCCAGGACGGGTCCAAGCTGCACCCGCGCCACGGCCGCGGCTCCTACCTCTTCAACGCCACCGTGGCGGGCATCGAGCGCGCGACCTCGCTGCTCATCATCGGCTCCAACCCGCGCCGCGAGAGCCCGGTGCTCAACGCCCGCATCCGCAAGCGCTGGCGCATGGGCGGTTTCCCGATCCAGGTCATCGGCGAGCAGGCCGACCTCACCTACACCTATGACTACCTCGGCGCCGGGACAGACACGCTGAAGGACCTCGCCGCCAAGGCGGAGCGCCTGGGCGAGCGGCCGATGGTGATCGTCGGGCAGGGCGCCCTCGCGCGCGCCGACGGCGCCGCCGTGCTGGCGCTCGCCGCCAAGGCGGCGCAGGCGATCGGCGCGGTGTCGGAAGGGTGGAACGGCTTCTCGGTGCTCCACACCGCCGCGGCGCGCGTCGCCGGCCTCGACCTCGGCCTCGTGCCGGGCGAGGGCGGGATGGATGCGCTCGCCATGGCGGCGCCGGGGGCGCTCGACGTGCTGTTCCTGCTCGGCGCCGACGAGGTCGCGGTGGGGCCCGGCGCCTTCGTGGTGTATCAGGGCTCGCATGGCGACCGCGGCGCGCATCGCGCCGACGTCATCCTGCCGGGCGCCGCCTACACCGAGAAGGCGGGGCTCTACGTCAACACGGAAGGGCGGGTCCAGCAGTCGGACCGGGCCGTCTTCCCGCCAGGCGAGGCGCGGGAGGACTGGGCGATCCTGCGGGCCCTCTCCGACCAGCTCGGCGCTCGGCTGCCCTTCGACAGCTATCGTGCGCTGAAGTCGGCGCTCCAGGCCGCCGTGCCCCACATGGCCAAGGTCGAGCAGGCCGTGCCGGCCGCGGCCGACGCCGTCGCCACCCTGGCGGGGATCGGCGGCGACGTCGACCGTGCGGGTTTTGTCTCGCCGGTGGCGGATTTCTACCTCACCAACCCCATCGCACGATGCTCGGCCGTGATGGCGGAATGTTCCGTCCTGGCCCAGGGCCACATGCGGCAGGCGGCGGAGTAAGCCCATGACAGACGGCGTCTCGGTCAACCTCTGGTGGAAGCTCTTCGAGAGCGTCATCTTCGCCGCGATCGTTCTGATCTATGTGGCCTACGTCCTCTACGCCGACCGCAAGATCTGGGCGGCCGTGCAGCTGCGGCGCGGTCCCAACGTCGTCGGGCCCTGGGGCCTGCTGCAGAGCTTCGCCGACTTCGCCAAATTCGCCCTGAAGGAGCCCATCATCCCGGCGGGCGCCAACAAGGGCGTGTTCCTCTTGGCGCCGGTGGTGACGGGCACGCTGGCGATCTCGGCCTTCGCGGTCATCCCGGTCAACTGGGGCTGGGCCGTCGCCGACCTCAATGTCGGGGTGCTGTACCTCTTCGCCGTGTCGTCGCTCGGCGTCTACGGCGTCATCATGGCGGGGTGGGCTTCGAACTCGAAATATCCGTTCCTGTCGGCGCTCCGCTCCGCCGCCCAGATGGTGTCCTACGAGGTCTCGATCGGGTTCGTCCTCGTCACCGTCCTGCTCTGTGCCGGCTCGCTGAACCTCTCCGACATCGTGATGGCGCAGAACTCCTGGCTCGGGATCTTCGGCTGGTACTGGCTGCCGCTGCTGCCGATGTTCGTCATCTTCTTCATCTCGGCCCTGGCCGAGACCAACCGCTCGCCCTTCGACCTCGTCGAGGCCGAATCCGAACTCGTGGCGGGCTTCATGACCGAGTATTCGGCGACGCCCTACGTGCTGTTCATGCTCGGCGAGTACGTGGCCATTGTGTCGATGTGCGCGATGATGTCGATCCTCTTCCTCGGCGGATGGCTGTCGCCCATCCCCTTCGCGCCGTTCACCTGGGTGCCGGGCGTGATCTGGTTCGTGCTGAAGACGTCCCTCATGTTCTTCATGATCGCGATGGTGAAGGCCTTCGTGCCCCGCTACCGCTACGACCAGCTGATGCGGCTCGGCTGGAAGGTGTTCCTGCCGATCTCGCTGGTCTACGTCGTGCTCGTCGCGGGTTTCCTCGAGTTCACCGGCCTGGGCGGCAACCTCCACTGATGCCCGCCTCATCCCTCGCTTTCGCCATAGGTGCCCCATGAGGCTCGACCTCGCCGCCAAGCAACTGTTCCTGACCGAGTTCATCGCGGCCTTCGGCCTGTCGATGCGCTACTTCTTCAAGCCGAAGCCGACCCTCAATTATCCCCACGAAAAAAACCCGCAGAGCCCGCGCTTCCGCGGCGAGCATGTCCTGCGCCGTTATCCCAACGGGGAAGAGCGCTGCATCGCCTGCAAGCTCTGCGAGGCGATCTGCCCGGCCCAGGCCATCACGATCGAGGCGGGCCCGCGCCGCAACGACGGCACGCGGCGCACCACCCGCTACGACATCGACATGGTGAAGTGCATCTATTGCGGCCTCTGCCAGGAAGCGTGCCCGGTCGACGCCATCGTGGAGGGGCCCAACATGGAGTTCGCGGTGGAGACCCGCGAGGAACTCCTCTATGACAAGGCCAAGCTGCTCGCCAACGGCGACCGCTGGGAGCGAGAGATCCAGCGCAACCTCAAGGCCGACGCGCCCTACCGGTGACGCGGCCGGCCTCTATCCAGGCCTTGGACGACGCCCGGCACGCCTGCCGTCCCGGCCCCGCGCCGCGGACGGGGCGGCCCGGCGGGGAGATTTGAGCAGCATGACGGCGACGGTCTTCCTCTTCTACGTGTTCTCCTTCGTGGCGATCGCCTCGGCCTTCATGGTCATCGCGGCCCGCAATCCGGTCCATTCGGTGCTGTTCCTGATCCTGGCCTTCGTCAACGCGGCCGGCCTCTTCATGCTGCTCGGGGCCGAGTTCCTGGCGATGATCCTCGTCGTGGTCTACGTGGGCGCCGTGGCGGTCCTGTTCCTCTTCGTCGTGATGATGCTCGACGTCGACTTCACGGTGCTGAAGCAGGGTTTTCTGCAATACCTGCCGCTCGGCGTCACGATCGGCGCGATCGTGCTGATCGAACTCGTCCTCGTGGTCGGCGGGTGGACGCTGCAGCCCGCGACCGTGACGGCGCGGGCCGCGCCGACCGCGGCCGGCGTCACCAACACGGCGGCGCTCGGGCGGATCCTCTACACGCAATACATCTACTTCTTCCAGGCGGCGGGCTTCATCCTGCTGACCGCCATGATCGGCTCGATCGTCCTGACGCTTCGGTCGCGTCGCGGCGTCAAGCGCCAGAGCATCGACGCGCAGAACCTGCGTGACCGCAAGGTCGCGGTCCAGCTCCGCAAGGTGCCGTCCCGCGCCGGCCTCTAGCACACCTCCGCGGCGGGGCGCCCCGTGGCGGGTGGCGCTCAGGCCGCACCATGCTAAGACGCGACGGGGCGGTCGTTCCGTCGACCAAACGATCGCGAGTGGCGTGGCGGCCGTCCGGGCCGCGCGCCGGGAGAACTACATGGCTGTTGGCCTGACGCATTACCTCATCGTGGCGGCGATCCTGTTCACCCTCGGGGTCGCGGGCATCATCCTCAACCGCAAGAACATCATCGTCATCCTGATGTCGGTCGAGCTGATCCTTCTCGCGGTGAACCTGAACCTCGTGGCCTTCTCGGCCTTCCTCGACGACCTGACCGGCCAAGTGTTCGCCCTCCTGGTGCTCACGGTCGCGGCCGCCGAATCGGCCATCGGCCTCGCCATCCTGGTGGTGTTCTACCGGAACAAGGGCACCATCTCGGTCGAAGACATCAACATGATGAAGGGCTGAGCATCGCCATGATGTACGACCTCATCGTCTTCCTGCCGCTGCTCGGCGCCCTGATCGCCGGCCTGTTCGGTCGGCAGATCAGTCATCGCAACTCGGAATTCGTCACGACGACGCTGCTCAGCGTCTCCTGTGCGCTGGCCTGGATCGCGTTCTTCCGCGTCGGCTTCGGCCACGGCGACACGCTGGTCCCCGTGGCGAATTGGTTCACGGTCGGCGATCTCCAGGTGAACTGGGCGTTCCGTGTCGACACGTTGACCGCCGTCATGCTCGTCGTGGTCACCACCGTTTCGACGGTCGTGCACAGCTACTCCTTCGGCTACATGCACGACGACCCGCACCGGTCGCGCTTCTTCTCGTACCTGTCGCTGTTCACCTTCGCCATGCTGATGCTGGTGACCTCCGACAACCTCGTGCAGATGTTCTTCGGCTGGGAGGGCGTCGGTCTCGCCTCCTACCTCCTGATCGGCTTCTGGTACCAGCGCCCGACCGCCAATGCGGCCGCCATCAAGGCCTTCGTGGTCAACCGCGTCGGCGACTTCGGCTTCTCGCTCGGCATCTTCCTGGTCTTCGTCCTGACCCATTCGGTCGCGTTCGAGACCATCTTCGCGGCGGCGCCCGGCCTCGCCGGCAAGAGTGTCCACGCCTTCGGCCTGGACGTCGACGCCATGACACTGGCCTGCCTGCTGCTCTTCATGGGCGCGATGGGCAAGTCGGCCCAATTCCTGCTGCACACCTGGCTGCCGGACGCCATGGAGGGGCCGACGCCGGTCTCGGCGCTCATCCACGCCGCCACGATGGTGACGGCCGGCGTCTTCATGGTGGCCCGCCTGTCGCCGCTCTTCGAGCTGTCGCCCGCCGCCCAGACCTTCGTCATCGTCATCGGGGGCACGACCAGCTTCTTCGCCGCCACGATCGGGCTCGTGCAGAACGACATCAAGCGGGTGATCGCCTATTCGACCTGCTCGCAGCTCGGCTACATGTTCGTGGCGCTGGGATGCGGTGGCTACGCGGTCGGCATCTTCCACCTCTTCACCCATGCCTTCTTCAAGGCGCTGCTGTTCCTCGGGGCCGGCTCCGTCATCCACGCGGTCGGCGGCGAGCAGGACATGCGCAAGATGGGCGGGCTGCGGACCAAGATTCCGTACACGTTCTGGTTCATGGTGATCGGCTCGCTGGCCCTCGTCGGCTTTCCGTTCACGGCCGGCTATTACTCGAAGGACGCCATCATCGAGGTCGCCTACGCGTCGCAGCGCGCCGGCGCCGCCTATGGCTGGCTGACCACGACGATCGCGGCGGGCCTAACCTCCTTCTACTCGTTCCGCCTGCTGTTCCTGACCTTCTACGGCCAGTCGCGCGCCACGGCACCCCAGGAGGAGACGGATCACAACACCCACAGCGAGCCGGCGGGCTCGCACCAGACCGGCAAGCTCCATCCCGAGCATGAGGCGGCCCATGTGGCCGGCGATGAGCATCCGGCCGGGGCCGCGGCCCATCAGGACGACCACGATGCCCATGGTCACGGCCATGCCCATGGCGGAGAGCCGCACGAATCGCCGCCCATCATGCTCGGCCCCCTGGTGCCGCTCGCCTTGGGGGCGCTCCTGGCGGGCATCCTCTTCCACCACGTGTTCATCGACGCGGGCCGCGAGTGGTTCTGGGGCGAATCGCTGGTCTACGGCGCCACCAACCACGTCATCGAGGACCGGGAGAGCGACCCCTGGTTCGTCGGCCAGCTGCCGCTGGTGATGCTGATCGGCGGTTTCCTGGTGTCCTACTACGTCTACATCGCCAGGCCGGGCACGGCCGAGCGCTGGGCCAACGCCAACCAGCCGCTCTACCGGTTCCTGCTCAACAAGTGGTACTTCGACGAACTCTACGACCTGATCTTCGTCCGCCCGGCCTTCTGGCTCGGCCGGCTGTTCTGGCACGGCGGCGACGAGGCGATCATCAACCGTTTCGGGCCCGACGGCGTCGCCCAGACGGTGCTGCAGACCACCGATCGCGTCGTCAAGATCCAGACCGGCTACGTCTACCACTACGCCTTCGCCATGATGCTCGGCGTCGCGGTCTTCATCACCTGGTACCTGGTCGGGGGCGTGCGCTGATGTTCGGCTTCGGGATCCTGTCGGGCCTCATCGCGATACCGCTGATCGGCGTCCTCTTCATCCTCGTGCTGCAGGGCGACGACGAGGCGACGCTGAACAATGCGCGATGGGCCGCGCTCATCGCCAGCAGCGTCACGTTCCTCCTCTCGCTCGTCGCCTGGAGCCGCTTCGACACCGGCACGGCGGCATTCCAGTTGCTGGAGAGCCGCGCCTGGCTCGGCGGCGGCCTCGGCTACAAGCTCGGCGTCGACGGCGCCTCGATGCCGTTCATCCTGCTCACTACCTTCCTGATGCCCTTCTGCATCGCCTCCGCGTGGCAGGCGATCCACGTCAGGGTGAAGGAGTTCCTGATCTGCTTCCTCGTGCTCGAGGCGGCCCTGATCGGCATCTTCTCGGCCCTCGACATCGTGCTGTTCTACCTTTTCTTCGAGGGCAGCCTGATCCCGATGTTCCTCATCATCGGCATCTGGGGCGGCAACCGGCGCATCTACGCGTCGATGAAGTTCTTCCTCTACACGCTGCTCGGCTCGCTGCTGATGCTGCTCGCCATCATGAAGATGTACGGCGTCGCCGGCACCACCGACATCACCGTGCTGCTCAACACCAAGTTCCCGGTGTCGATGCAATATTGGCTGTGGCTGGCCTTCTTCGCCTCCTTCGCGGTGAAGATGCCGATGTGGCCGGTCCACACCTGGTTGCCGGACGCCCATGTCGAGGCGCCGACGGCGGGCTCCGTCGTCCTGGCCGGCATCCTGCTCAAGCTCGGGGGCTACGGCTTCATCCGGTTCTCGCTGCCGATGTTCCCCGAGGCGTCGCACTACTTCGCCCCTCTGGTCTTCGCGCTCTCGATCGTGGCGATCATCTACACGTCGCTCGTGGCGCTCGTGCAGACCGACATCAAGAAGCTGATCGCCTATTCGTCGGTGGCCCACATGGGCTTCGTCACGATGGGGCTGTTCACGCTCAACGTTCAGGGCATCCAGGGCGCCATCTTCCTGATGATCAGCCACGGCCTCGTGTCTGGCGCGCTGTTCCTCTGCGTCGGCGTGGTCTACGACCGCATGCACACGCGCGACATCGCCGCCTATGGCGGCCTCGTCGAGCGGATGCCGAAATACGCGGTCGTCATGCTCTTCTTCACCATGGCCAACGTCGGCCTGCCCGGCACGTCGGGCTTCGTCGGCGAGTTCCTCACCATGCTGGCGGCCTTCGAGGTCAACACCTGGGTGGCCCTCTTCGCCACGCTCGGCACCATCCTCTCGGCCGCCTACGCGCTCTATCTCTACCGGCGCGTGGTGTTCGGAAAGCTCGAGAAGGCCTCGCTGCGCTCCATCCTCGACCTGTCGGCGCGCGAGGTGGCCATCCTGGCGCCGCTGCTGCTGCTGACGCTCTACTACGGCGTCCACCCGCAGCCGATCCTCGACGCCTCGCAGGCGACCGTGGACGGGATGATGAGGACGATCTCGGCGGCGGCGCCCGCCCCCGTCAAGGCTGCGTCCGCAGCCGCCATGGCCCGATAGGATCGCGACGATGCCGGTCGACTATTCCTTCTCGCTGATCCTTCCGGTCGCCGTCATGGGCCTGGGAGCGCTCGTGCTCCTCATGATCGGCGCGTTCCGGGGCGAGGACTCCACCGGGCTCGTCACCGGTCTCGCCATGGCGGTGATCGGCTTGGCGCTCCTGGCCGTCTGCTACGCCCACAAGGGCGATTCGCGCATCGGCTACGACGGGGCGGTGATTCAGGACAATTTCGGCCGCTTCATGCAGGCCCTGGCGCTGATCGGCTCGCTCGGCACGCTGGTGATGGCGGTGCCGTTCCTGCGCCAGCAGGGCATCCACAAGTTCGAGTTCCCCATCCTCATCCTCCTGTCCACCATGGGCATGCTGGTGCTGATCTCGGCCGGCAGCCTCATCACGCTCTATCTCGGCTTCGAGCTGATGAGCCTCGCCCTCTACGTCATCGCGGCGTTCCACCGCGACGACGTCCGCGCCTCCGAGGCCGGCCTCAAATATTTCGTCCTCGGCGCCCTCTCGTCCGGCATGCTGCTCTACGGCGCCTCGCTGATCTACGGCTTCGCCGGCACGGTGTCGTTCGTCGGCATCGCCCATGCGCTGCAGGGGCACCAGTCGATCGGCGTCATCTTCGGCCTCGTGTTCCTGTCGGCCGGGCTCGCCTTCAAGATGTCGACCGTGCCGTTCCACATGTGGACGCCGGACGTCTACGAGGGTGCCCCCACCCCGGTGACGGCCTTCTTCGCCACAGCGCCCAAGATGGCCGCCGTCGCCATCACGGTGCGGGTCATCATCACGGCCTTCCCGGGCATCACGCTCCAGTGGCAGCAGATCATCATCTTCATCTCGATCTGCTCCATGCTGCTCGGCTCCTTCGCCGCCATCGGGCAGGGGAACTTCAAGCGCCTGATGGCCTATTCGGCGATCGGCAACATGGGCTTCGCCCTCACGGGACTCGCCGCCGGGACCGAGGCGGGCGTCTACGGCGTGGTCATCTACATGTCGGCCTATCTGGTCATGACGCTCGGCGTCTTCGCCGCCATGCTGTCGATGCAGCGGAACGGCAAGGCCATCGAGACCGTGGCGGACCTCGCCGGCCTCGGCCAGACGAACCCGTCCATGGCGTTCTTCCTCGCCATGATCATGTTTTCGCTGGCCGGCGTGCCGCCGCTGGCCGGCTTCTTCGCCAAATTCTACGTGTTCCAGGCGGCGATCCAGGCCAACCTCTACGTCCTTGCCGTGATCGGCGTGCTGGCCTCCGTGGTGGCGGCCTACTATTACCTGCGCATCGTCAAGATCATGTACTTCGATCCCTCGGCCGAGGCCTTCGACCGGCAGGGGCCGGCGGTCCGTGCCGTGCTGGCCATCTCGGGCCTCGTCATGCTGCTGTTCTGGGTCTACCCGGCGCCGGTCGTCGAGGCCGCGACGGCGGCCGCCCATTCCCTGTTCTGACCTCGTGCTCCATCAGGCTGCGCGCGCGCTCGGTTACCGCCTCCACCACCACGCGAGCCTCGGCTCCACCAATGCGGAGGCGCTGGCGCTCGGCCGCGCGGGGGATCCGGGCCGCCTCTGGGTGCTCGCCGACCGGCAGACGGCCGGGCGGGGGCGGGTCGGCCGCGCCTGGTCGTCCCCGGTCGGCAACCACCATGCGAGCCTGCTGCTGGTCGACCCCTGCGAGCCGCGCCTCGCGCCGCAGCTCGGCTTCGTCGCCGGGGTGGCGCTCGCTCGCGCCTTGATCGGCATCGCCGGTCCGGACCGCGGTATCGCGGTGAAATGGCCCAACGACATCCTGTGCGGCGGCGCCAAGCTCGCCGGCATCCTGGTCGAGGGCGGTACGGCGCCGCATGCGCCGTCGTCGGCGGCGCAGACACCGTCCGACTTTTCGGCCGTCCTCGGTTTCGGGATCAATTGCGCGTCGCACCCGACGGACCTAAGTTATCCCGCGACGCATCTCGGCCTCCTGGCCGGGGAGGCCGGCACGCGGGACGCGACCTTCGCGGCGCTGTCGGGGTCGATCGTCGAGGCCCTGGCCCTCTGGGACAGGGGCAGGAATTTCGCCGGCATCCGCCGGGCGTGGCTCGACCACGCGCTGCCGCGGGGCGTGGCGCTCACGGTGACGCGGCCGGGCGCCGCGCATGTGGGGACATTCAAGACCGTCGACGACGACGGAAGGCTGATTCTCGAGACTGGTTCGGGTTGTGTGACCGTGGAAGCGGGCGATGTCTTTTTGGCGGATCGGGAGACCGCCGCCGCATCGTAATGGGATCATAGGTGAAGAATGGACGGCGGCGAAGAACTCGTCTTCTGCGCGCTCGGAGGCCTGGGCGAGATCGGCATGAATGCCGCGCTCTACGGTTTCGGGCCGCCTCAGCGGCGCAAATACATCATGGTGGACCTGGGGCTCTCCTTCGCGGGGCCCGACCTGCCCGGCATCGACCTCCTCCTCCCCGACCTGACCTTCGTCGAGAAGATCAAGAAGGACCTGCTGGGCCTCATCATCACCCACGCCCACGAGGACCATATCGGCGCCGTCGCCGACCTCTGGCCCAACCTGCGCTGCCGCGTCTTCGCCACGAAGTTCGCCGCCGGGCTGCTCGACGCGAAGCATGCCAACGACATGAACCTGTCGAAGCTCGAGGTCGAGACGGTCACGATCGGCGGCCGCATCAACCTCGGGCCGTTCGAGGTCGAGTTCATCCCGGTGGCGCATTCCATCCCGGAGTCCTGCGCGCTGGCGATCCGCACGCCGCTCGGCACCGTTGTCCATTCCGGCGACTGGAAGATCGACCCGACCCCCACGATGGGGCCGCCGACAGACGCTGCGCGGCTGACGCAGATCGGCGACGAGGGCGTTCTCGCCCTCATCTGCGATTCGACCAACATCCTGCGCGATGGCGAGAGCCCCTCCGAGAAGGAGGTGGCCGAGAACCTCGAGAAGCTCATCGCCGACGCACCGGGCCGTGTCGTCGTCACGACCTTCGCCTCCAACGTCAGCCGGCTCCGCGCCGTGGCGGATGCCGCGGTGGTGAGCGGCCGCAGCGTCATCATCGGCGGACGCGCCATGGAACGCACCATCGGGGTGGCGCGCGAATGCGGCTACCTCGACGGGGTGCCGCCGTTCTTCTCGACCGACCGCTATTCCTCGCTCGACCGCAGGAACACGGTGCTGCTGGCCACCGGCAGCCAGGGAGAGCCCCGCGCCGCCCTGGCCCGCATGGCGCAGGACGACTATGGAGACGTGAAGCTGGCGCCCGGTGACCGCGTGATCTTCTCGTCGCGCACCATCCCGGGCAACGAACGCGAGGTCGGCAAGATCATCAACGGCCTCGTCGCGCAGGGCGTCGAGGTCATCACTGACCGCACCCACATGGTCCACGTCTCGGGTCACCCGCGGCGCACCGAGGTGGCGAAGTTCTACAGCTGGGTCCGGCCGCAGATCGCCGTGCCGGCCCACGGCGAGCCGCTGCACCTCGCCGAACATGCCGCCTTCGCGCGCTCTCTCGGCGTCCACAAGGTGGTCTCTGCCCGCAACGGCGACATGGTGGTGCTGGCGCCCGGCGAGCCTGCCGTCATCGACCAGGTGCCGCACGGGCAGCTCGCCAAGGACGGCCACGTCATCGTGCCGTCGAACGACGTCTCGATCGCGGCCCGCACCAAGCTCGCCTTCGCCGGCATCGTCTCGATCGCGGTCTGCTTCACCCAGCGCGGCGACGTGTCGGGCGATCCGGACGTGCTCATGAGCGGCCTGCCGAGCCACACGAAGGACGGCAAGCCCATGGACGTCGCGGTCGACGAGGCGATCTTCAACACGCTCGACAACCTCGGCCGCGGCAAGCGCCGCGATCCCGACGCCGCCGCCAACGCGATCGAGCGCGCGGTGCGGGGCGCCGTCGGCCACGCCTGGGGCAAGAAGCCCCTGGTGCACGTGCTGATCGTCGAGGCGTGAGGGACGGCGGGCTGGATCGTCGCGCGACGCGCCAAAACGCGTCGCCGCGAACCTCCAGCCCAAGCGTTCGTCTCCGAGCCGAGGTTTCCCATGCCGATCCCCGTGCCGATGGCGATCGCCATCTATTTCACGACATGGTGGATCGTCCTGTTCGCCGTGCTGCCCTTCGGCGTGCGTTCACAAGAGGAGACGCGCGAGGTGGTTCCGGGCAGCGATCCGGGCGCCCCGATGCTGCCGCACCTGGCCGCGAAGGCGCTCTGGACCACGGCGATCTCGGCCGTGGTCTTCCTCGGGATTCTGGCGCTGTTCGCCTACGAGTGACGCCGTTCAGGCGCTCGTCTCGGGCGACTTGACGAGGACGCAGCCCGAGATGGCCCAGTGGCCGTCGACCTTCTCCAGCCGATAGACCGCCGTCCAGACCACGCCGTTCGCGTCGACCACCGTGACGTGCTGCACGGTCCCCTCCGGCGAGGTGACGGTCGGCTCGAAATGGGTCGAGCGCGGGTGGATCAGGGGCGTGTAGCTCTGTTTCACCATGCCGAAGAAGCTCTCGGCATCCGGGAACATGGTCTTGATGCCCGGGGCCGCGAAGCTCTCGGCCTTGACGGCGTCGCCCTGGTTGAAGGCGTCGATCTGCGACGTGATCGTCGCCTCGACGTCGGGATCGGCCGCGGTCTCGGCGGCCCGGGACGGGGCCGCCATCGTCAGGCTAGCGAAGAGGAGGAGGGCGTGGGGCAGGCGTCGCATGGCGGAACTCCGGTCATCCATCGGGATCTAAGACACTCGGCCGTCGCGGCGAGGGGTCGGGCGCCCCGGAGGTGAAACTCCGTCGCGAGCAGCTCGCCTCTTCGGGGACGAGGGCGTCGCAACATCCTGGCCGACGGGCCGACGGTGGTCGCCTTGACAAGCGCGGGCCCCCCATGCGCTTCTCCGCGGCCCCGCGAAGATCGCCCGCGACCCGCGGCCGTCTGCCCCATCCCGAGAGTCATCCTCCATGCACCGCTACCGCACCCACACCTGCGGCGCCCTCGGCGAATCCGACATCGGCACCGATGTCCGCCTGGCCGGCTGGTGCAACCGGATCCGGGACCACGGCGGCGTGCTCTTCATCGATCTCCGCGACCATTACGGGATGACCCAGGTCGTCATCGACCCCGATTCGCCCGCCTTCGCGGCGGCGGAGGCGCTGCGCTCCGAATGGGTCGTGCGGGTCGACGGCCCCGTGCGCCGCCGCCCGGCCGGGACCGAGAACGCCGAGATGGCGACGGGCCAGATCGAACTCTACGCCACCGAGATCGAGGTACTGGGTCCGGCCGCGGAACTGCCGATGCCGGTGGCGGGGGACCAGGACTATCCCGAAGAGACCCGGTTGAAATACCGCTTCCTCGACCTCCGCCGCGAGCGCCTGCACAACAACATCGTCATGCGCAGCCGCGTGATCGACAGCCTGCGCGGCCGGATGAAGGGGCAGGGCTTCACCGAGTTCCAGACGCCGATCCTCACGGCCTCCTCGCCGGAGGGCGCGCGCGACTACCTCGTGCCGTCGCGCGTCCACCCCGGCAAGTTCTACGCCCTGCCGCAGGCGCCCCAGCAGTTCAAGCAGCTCATCATGGTGGCGGGCTTCGACCGCTATTTCCAGATCGCGCCCTGCTTCCGCGACGAGGATGCCCGCGCCGACCGCTCGCCCGGCGAGTTCTACCAGCTCGACATCGAGATGAGCTTCGTGACCCAGGACGACGTCTTCGACACGGTCGAGCCCGTGCTGCGCGGCGTCTTCGAGGAGTTCGGCGGCGGACGGCCCGTGACGCAGCGGTTCACCCGCATCCCCTATCGCGACTCGATGCTGAAATACGGCAACGACAAGCCCGATTTGCGCAACCCGCTCCTCATCGCCGACGTCAGCGAGGCCTTCACCGACGCGTCGGTGACCTTCAAGGCTTTCAGGAGCGTCATCGACAACGGCGGCGTGGTGCGGGCGATCCCGGCGCCCGGGGCGGCGGCGCAGCCGCGGTCGTTCTTTGACAAGCTGAACGACTGGGCCCGCACCGAGGGCGCGGCCGGCCTCGGCTACGTGGTGATCGAGGGCGAGGCCGGCGCGCCGGTCGGCAAGGGGCCGATCGCCAAGTTCATCCCGGCCGCCGTGCTCGCGCGGATCTGCGCGGCCGCCAAGGTGGGCCCGGGCGACGCGGTGTTCTTCGCCGCCGACGCCGAGGCCAAGGCGGCCCGCCTCGCCGGCCTCGCCCGCACCCGGATCGGGCGCGAGCTGAAGCTCGTCGACGAAGACAAGTTCGAACTCTGCTGGATCGTCGACTTCCCGATGTACGAGTGGAACGACGACGACAAGAAGGTCGACTTCTCCCACAACCCCTTCTCGATGCCCCAGGGCGGGCTCGACGCCCTGGAGACGATGGATCCGCTGCAGATCCTGGCCTACCAATACGACATCGTCTGCAACGGCATCGAACTCTCGTCGGGGGCGATCCGGAACCATCGGCCGGACGTGATGCGCAAGGCCTTCGCCATCGCGGGCTACGAGGAGGCGGTGCTGGAGGAGCGGTTCGGCGGCATGTACCGGGCCTTCCAATACGGCGCGCCGCCGCACGGCGGCATCGCGCCCGGCGTCGACCGCATCGTCATGCTGCTGGCCGGCGAGGAGAACCTGCGCGAGGTCGTGCTGTTCCCGATGAACCAGCGCGCCGAGGACCTGCTGATGGGCGCGCCCGCGCCCGCGACGCCGAAACAGCTGCGCGAGCTCCACATCCGCTCGACAGCCGGGCCGGCCGAGCCGCTCCCGGCCCTCACCCCGCTCGTGGCGCCGCCGTCGGCCTGACCGGCCGGACGGGCAGGGGAGCCGCGCCGTGCAGACCGTCGTCTGCATCCGGTGGGGGACGGCGTATGGCGCTGACGACGTCAATCGGCTGCATCGGGCCGTGCTGCGCAACACGGCCCGGCCCACGCGCTTCGTCGCCTTCACGGATCCGATCGACGGTCTCGATCCCGCCGTCGACGCGCGGCCGATCCCTACCATCCACCTGCCGCCGGGACTGAAGCCCGGTCCCTGGCGCAAGCTGGCACTCTGGGCCGCCGACCTCGGGGGACTGGAGGGCGAACTGCTCTTCCTCGACCTCGACATCCTCGTCACCGGGTCGCTCGACCCGCTGTTCGATCACGCGCCCGGCCACCTCGTCCTGGTCCGCAACCCCACCCAGGGGCGGCGAGACGGGATCGGCAATTCGTCGGTGATGCGCTTCCGCGCCGGCGCGGCGCCCCATCTCGTGTCGGATTTCGAGGCCGACGGCGCGGCGATGTCCCACCGCTTCGACAACGAACAGATCTACGTCACCAAGGCGTCGCGCCTGCCGGTGGCGTTCTGGCCCGAGGCCTGGTGCCCGAGCTTCAAGCACGGCCTGCTGCCGCCCTGGCCGCTCTATCTGTTCCGCCCCCCGACCCTGCCACCCGAGGCTCGGGTCGTCGTCTTCACCGGCCACCCGCGCCCGGACGAGGCCCTGCGGGGACGCTGGCCCGCCCGATGGTACAAGAAGTTCTACCGCTCGATCCCGCCGGTGCCCTGGGTGGCGGAGCACTGGCGGTAGCCGACGGGACCGACCGGGGCGGACCCGCGGTCGGTCGCCTTCGCCCGCGTCAGTATCGCCGGAACAGGCTCACCAGGATGCCCTGGACCTTGATGCGCTCGGGCCCGAAGATCCGCGTCTCGTAGGCGGCATTGGCGGGCTCCAGCGCGATCGACTTGCCGCGGCGGCGCAGGCGCTTCAGCGTCGCTTCCTCGTCGTCGACCAGCGCCACCACGATGTCGCCGGTGTTGGCGTCGTCCTGGCGGCGGATGATCACGGTGTCGTTGTCGAGGATGCCGGCATCGATCATGGAATCGCCCCGCACCTCGAGGGCGAAATGCTCGCCCGAGGCCAGGAAGTCCGCCGACATCGAGATCGTGTGGCTCGGCGTCTGGATCGCCGAGATGGGCGTGCCGGCCGCGATCCGCCCCATGACGGGGATGTCGTAGCTGCCGGGGAAGTCACGCGAGGGCGGGTCCACCCGGGGCTTCGGAGCCGGCCTGCCGCCGGTGACGACGGTCGGCGAGAACCCCTTCGGCTTCGCCCCTTCGGCCAGTGCGCGCGCCGCCGCCTGTTCGGGGAGGCGCAACACCTCGAGGGCGCGCGCCCGGTTCGGCAGCCTGCGGATGAAGCCACGCTCCTCCAGCGCCATGATGAGCCGGTGGATGCCGGATTTGGACTTCAAGTCCAACGCATCCTTCATCTCGTCGAACGAGGGCGGCACCCCGGTCTTCTGCAGGCGGGCGTGGATGAAACGGAGCAACTCGCTCTGTTTTTCGGTCAGCATGGCGATGCCTCTCGGGGAGGAGCCGATTCGGCCGACCCTGAGTGGGGATGTCGACCGACTCGACAAAAACAAAACAGGAACAAGAGCTACATGTTCCCCGTGCGTTCCGCAAGTATCGAGCGACCGATACTGTGGAACGGAGTCGGGACAGCCGCTGTCCCCGCGGCCGGATGGTGGCCGTGACGGAGGGTCAGGCGCCCAGCGATCTCAGGCGGATCATGCGGCAGGGATCGCCGGCCCCGGCGGCCGGCGCGTGCGGGTCCCGGATCACGAGGCAGTCGGCGTCGGACAGGGCTTTCAGCAGCGACGAATCCTGCCGCCCGCCGGCCGAGACGCGCGGCAACCCGTCCGCGCCGGCGACGAGGCGCGACCGGACATAGTCCTGACGGCCGTCGTTGGCCGGCATCGGTTCGGCCAGGACGGCGGCCTCGGACGGATCGTCTCCGGCGTGGCGGTCGCCCGAGAGCGCCCGGATGAGCGGGACCACGAACAGCATCCCGCAGACGATGGCCGACACCGGATTGCCGGGCAAGCCCAGCACCTGGATCGGGCCGAGGTGGCCGTGCATCAGCGGCTTGCCGGGGCGCATGGCGATGCGCCAGAAGCCGAGGTCCATGCCCTCCGCCACCAGCGCCCGCTGCACGAGGTCGTGGTCCCCGACGGAGGCGCCGCCGAGCGTCACGAGGAGGTCGGCCCGCTCGGCCCGCGCCCGCGCGAAAGCGGCCGAGAGCGAGCCCATGTCGTCGGCGGCGATGCCGAGGTCGATCATCTCGGCGCCCGCTGACTCGCCGAGCGCCAGGAGGGCGAAGCCGTTCGACGCGACGATCTGGCCGGGGCCGGGCGTGCCGCCCGGCTGCACGAGTTCGTCGCCGGTCGCCAGGACCGCGACGCGGGGGCGTCGGAACACCGGCAGGGCGGCGTGGTTCATGGCCGCCGCCAGGGCGATGTCGGCGGCGCCGAGCCGCAGCCCGGCCGTGAGCAACACCTCGCCGGCACGGAAGTCCTGCCCGGCGCGGCGGATGTGGCGACCCTCGCTTTCGGGTTGGAGGACACGGACGCGGTCGCCTCCGCTCGTGGTGTTCTCGGTCGCGGTGTTCTCGCTCGCGGTGTTCTCCTGGATCACCACGGCATCGGCGCCGGGCGGCACCGGTGCACCTGTAAAGATGCGGGCGGCCTGGCCCGGGCCGACCTCGCCCGGGAAGGCGCGGCCGGCGGCGCTCTCGCCGACGACGTCGAGCACGGCCGGCACGGTCGCGACGTCGGCGGCCCGGACCGCATAGCCGTCCATGGCGGAGACGTCGCAGGGCGGCTGCGTGCGCAGCGCCGCGAGGTCGCGCGCCAGCGTGCGGCCGGCGGCGTGGCGCAGAGGCACGGGCTCGACCACCGTCGGACTCGACGCCCCGGCGAGGATCAGGCGCAACGCTTCGGCGACCGGCGTCAGCGGGGCGGGGCTCACGGCGAGAGGGGATCGGCGATGAAATCGCCCGATTTGCCGCCGCGCTTCTCGACGAGGCGGATGTCGGTGATGCGGATGCCGCGGTCGACCGCCTTCACCATGTCGTAGACGGTGAGGCAGGCGACCGACACCGCGGTCAGGGCTTCCATCTCGACGCCGGTCCGGCCCGACACTCTCACGGTGGCCCGCACCGCCACGCGCGGCGGGTCGGCCTCGGGGGTGAGGTCCACCGTGACCGATGTCAGCGCCAGCGGGTGGCAGAGGGGGATGAGGTCGTGCGTGCGCTTCGCCGCCATGATGCCGGCGATGCGGGCCGTCCCGAGGACGTCGCCCTTCTTGGCGTCGCCCGAGCGGATCAGGTCGAGCGTCGCGGGCGCCAGCAGCACCGCGCCCTCGGCGACGCCGACGCGGTCGGTCACCGCCTTGTCGCCGACCTCCACCATGCGGGCCTCGCCGGCCGCGTCGATGTGGGTGAGCCCGCTCACGCGGCGACCGGCGCAGCGTCGCGCGCCAGCAGCGCGCTCGTGGCGGCGGCGACGTCCGCCTGGCGCATCAGGCTCTCCCCGACCAGCACGGTGCGGATCCCGACCCGGGCGAGGCGCGCGCAATCGGCGGCCGTGGCGATGCCGCTCTCGCCGACCGCGATCCTGTCCGCCGGGATGCGCGGCGCAAGGCGTTCCGCGGTGGCGAGGTCGGTCTCGAAGGTGCGCAGGTCGCGGTTGTTGACGCCGATGAGGCGGCACGGAAGCGCGAGGGCCCGGTCGAGTTCCTCCGCCGTGTGGACCTCGACCAGCACGTCCATGCCGAGGTCGGCCGCCGCGGAGGCGACGTCGCGCGCCGCGCCGTCGTCGAGCGCCGCCATGATGACCAGGATGCAATCGGCGCCCCAGGCCCGGGCTTCGACGCATTGGTAGGGATCGTACATGAAGTCCTTGCGCAGCGCCGGGAGCGCGCAGGCGTCGCGCGCCTCCCCGAGGAACTTCGGGGCGCCCTGGAAGGACGGCGCGTCCGTCAGGACCGACAGGCAGGCCGCACCGCCCGCCGCATAGGCGCGGGCGAGGTCGGCCGGGACGAAGTCGGGGCGGATGAGGCCCTTCGACGGGCTCGCCTTCTTGATCTCGGCGATCAGCGCCACGCCGCCGTCCGCGTGTCGCGCCGCGATCGCCCGGGCGAAGCCCCTCGGCGGGGCGGCGGCCTCGGCGCGGCGCAGCAGGTCGGGCAGCGGCACGCGCGCCTTGGCGTCGGCGATCTCGCGCCGCTTGTAGGCTTCGATGCGGTCGAGGATGTCGGCCATCGTCAGGCGCTCCGCAGTGCAGGGGCGACGGCGTTCGAGGCCGCGACGAGGCGGGCCAGCGTCTCGGCGGCGCGGCCGTCGTCGACCGCGCGGGCCGCCAGGGCGGCGCCGTCCCGCAGGGTCTCGGCCCGGCCCGCCACCACCAGGGCGCCCGCCGCGTTGAGGAGCGCGATGTCGCGGTAGGGCGTGCGGGCACCGGCGAGGACGTCGCGCAGCGCGGCGGCGTTGTGGGCCGGTTCGCCGCCGCGCAGGTCGGCGGCCTCGGCGCGCGCGAGCCCGGCCTCCTCGGGCGTCACCTCGAAGAGGCGGATCGCGCCGTCGCGCAGCTCCGCCACGCTCGTCGGCCCGGTCGTGGTCATCTCGTCGAGCCCGTCGGAGCCGTGCACCACCCACACCCGGCGGCTGCCCAGGTTGCGCAGCACCTCCGCCAGCGGCTCCAGCCACGCGAGCGAGAAGACGCCGATCAGTTGGTGGCGCACGTCGGCGGGGTTCGACAGGGGCCCGAGCAGGTTGAAGATCGTGCGGGTGCCGAGTTCGACCCGGGCCGATGCCACGTGGCTCATCGCGGGATGGTGGGCGCTCGCCATCATGAAGCCGATCCCCGCCTCGCCGAGGCAGCGCTCGACCGCCGCCGGCGCGCCGCCGACGCGGACGCCGAGCGCCGCCAGCACGTCGCTGGCGCCGGAGCGCGACGAGGCGGCGCGGTTGCCGTGCTTGGCGACCGGCACGCCGCAGGCCGCGACCACGAGGGCGGCCAGCGTCGACACGTTGTAGGAGCCCGAGCCGTCGCCGCCCGTGCCGACGATATCGATCGCGTCGGCCGGCGCCGTCACGCGCGCCATCTTGCCCCGCATGGCGGCGACCGCGCCCGTGATCTCGTCGACGGTCTCGCCGCGGACCCTCAGGCCCATCAGGAAGGCGCCGGTCTGGGCCGGCGTCACCTCGCCCGACAGGAGGTGGTCGAAGGCGGACTCGGCCTCGGCGCGGGTCAGCGCGGCGCCGGTGGCGAGTTTCGCCATCAGCGGCTTGAACCCGTCCATCAGGCCACGGCTCCGGGGCGGGGCCGCGCCGCGTTCCAGGCCTCGGCGAGGTCGAGGAAGTTCTGGAGGATCACGCGGCCGTTCTCGCTGGCGATGCTCTCGGGGTGGAACTGGACGCCGTGGACCGGATGGGACCGGTGCGACAGGCCCATGATGGTGCCGTCCTCCGACCGGGCCGTCACCTCGAGGTCCGCCGGCAGGGTGGCCTCGTCGACCACGAGCGAGTGATAGCGGGTGGCCCTGAACGCCCCGTCGATGCCGCGGAACAGCGTGTGGCCCTGGTGGTCCACGGTCGACACCTTGCCGTGCATCGGCTCGGCCCGCACCACGTCGCCGCCGTAGACGTCGCCGATCGCCTGGTGGCCGAGGCAGACGCCGAGGATCGGCACGGTGTCGCCGGCCTGGCGCAGCAGGTCGCAGCAGATGCCGGCATCCCGCGGCGTGCAGGGGCCCGGGGAGAGCACGATCGCATCGGGCTTCGCCGCCATGATCTCGTCGGGCGTGGCGGCGTCGTTGCGCACGACCGTCACGTCGGCGCCGAGCGCGCCGAGATCGTGGAACAGGTTCCAGGTGAAGCTGTCGTAGTTGTCGACGAGGATGACTCTCGGCACGGGAAATCGCCTTCGGTGGAGCAACCCGCTTGTAAGCGGCTGCTCCCCGCCGTCAAGGCGAGGCGCGATGCCGCTTCCTTGGGCGGAGCCGCGGCTTTGGCACTGGATCGGCTTTCGGTTATCAAGATGCCGACACGTGCGACGCGAGACCGCCCCCCAGAGCCTGTCCAACGGTTTACGTTGAACCGGCGTTTCAACGTAAGCCGTTGGACAGGCTCACATGTTCAAGCTGGCGTATGTCAGCCATAGCCTGACATACGCTAGGACATCATGCGACCGAACGAGACCGCCACCGCTCCGCCTGAACTGCCCGATCTCTCCGCCTGCGAGCGCGAGATGATCCACATGCCGGGCGCCATCCAGCCCCACGGCTGCCTCCTGTTCTGCACCCTCCCGTCCTGGGTGGTCAGCGCCGTGTCGGCCAACGCCGGACAGTTCCTGGGCCGGGACGCCGCTGCGATCCTCGACGCCTCGTTGGACACGATCCTGCCCGGCCGGACGCTGCACGACCTGCGCAACGTGCTGCAGGCCTCCATGGTGTCGGGCGGCGCCGAGCGGCTGCTCGACCAGGCCATCGATGACGGTCCCGAGCGATACGACCTCACCGTGCACATGTCCGCCTCGGACGCCGTGGTCGAGATTGTGCCCCGCCGCGGGGCCGACACGCTCGCCACCGACCCGATCACGCTGGTCAAGAGCATGGTGAGCCGGCTCAGGCGCGCTCCGACGCTGGAGCGCTTCCTCCACCTCGCGGCCCATCAGGTCCGGGCCGTCACGGGCTTCGACCGCGTGATGGTCTACAAGTTCCTTCCGGACGGCACCGGCGAGGTGAAGGCGGAGGCCCTGCGGTCCGGCCTGCCGCCCTTCCTCGGGCTGCGCTACCCGGCCTCGGACATCCCCGCCCAGGCGAGGGCGCTGTATCGCCGGCAGTGGCTGCGGCTCATCCCCGACGTGGACTACACGCCCGAGCCCCTGTTGGCACGGTCCGAGTCCGGGGCCGAGGCCGATCTCAGCCTCGCGGCGCTGCGCAGCGTGTCGCCGGTCCACCTCGAATACCTGCGCAACATGGATTCCCACGCCACCCTGACGATCTCGCTGATGGCGGGCGACGCCCTGTGGGGCCTCATCGCCTGCCATCACGCCTCGCCGCGGCGCATCTCGTCGTCGACCTGCGCGGCCGCTGAGCTGTTCGGCCAGATCTTCTCGCTGCAGATCGAGGCGAAGGAGCAGGCCCGGGACCTCATGATGGCGGATGGGCTGCGCAAGGCGCATGACCGGCTGATCGGCGCCATGTCGGCCGAAGCCTCGATCTTCGACGATCCCGGGCGCTACCGGGACCTCGTCGCCGAGATGATCCCCTGCGACGGCTACGGCATCTGGTCCGAGAGGGGCTTCGTCGGCGTCGGCGTCACGCCGCCCGCCGAAGCCCTGCCGGACCTCCTGCGCCACCTCGGCGAGCGGGATCCTCACCAGCCCTACGCCACGGCGGCGCTGTCGCGCGAACTCGGCTCGGCCGTCACCTATGTGGCCGAGGCCAGCGGCGTGCTGTCGATCCCCTTCTCGCGGACGCCGCGCGAGTACCTGTTGCTGTTCCGCCGCGAGGTCGTCCAGACCGTGACCTGGGGCGGCGACCCGACGAAGCCCGTCATCGTCGAGGCCGGCACGGCCCGGATCGGCCCGCGCAAGAGCTTCGATGCGTGGAAGGAGATTGTGCACGGCCAGGCGGTGCCCTGGCGCCCGGCGGAACTGCAGATCGCCGAGACGCTGCGCGTGTCGCTGCTCGAGGTGATCCTGCGCCGGGCCGACATCGTCAACGGCGAACGCCGGGCCGCCCAGGAGAGCCAGGCGATCCTCATCGCCGAACTCAATCACCGCGTGAAGAACATCCTGGCCCTGATCCGCTCGCTGGTGCGGCAGAGCCGGCAGAACGCCGTCACCATGGAGGGCTTCGCGGGTGATCTCGAACACCGCATCCGGGCGCTGGCCCTGGCCCACGACCAGCTGACCCAGACGGGCTGGCACCGCGCGCCGCTGCGCCGCCTGCTCGAGGCCGAGGCGCGGGCCTGGACGACGTCGGGCGAGCGCGTGTCCCTCGTCGGCCCGGGCGTGACGCTCGACTCGCGCGCCTACCAGGCGCTGGCTCTGGTGTTCCACGAGATGATGACCAACGCCGCCAAATACGGTGCGCTGAGCCGCCATCCGGGGCGCCTCGACGTGACCTGGTGGCGCGAAGCCGGCGGGGACCTGCGCATCGAGTGGCGCGAACTCGGCGGCCCGCCGGTGAAGCCGCCCGAGCGGCGCGGCTTCGGCAGCGTGATCGTCGAGCAGACGGTGCCGTTCGAACTTCGCGGCGAGGCCCGGGTGGAATACCTGACCCAGGGGGTCCACGGCAGCTTCCTGATCCCCTCGACCCACATCGGCGAGGTCGACGAGGCGGACGTCGAGGTGGCGGTGACGGCAGCACCACCCATCGAACTCAACGCCAAGCGCCTGCTCCTCGTCGAGGACAGCATGATGATCGCGCTCGACGCCCAGGCCATGCTGGCCGAGGACGGCCTCGACGTCGAGGTGGCGGGCACCATCGCGGACGCGGACCGGCTCCTCGTCGTCGACCGTTTCGACGTGGCGGTGCTCGACGTGAACCTGTCCGGCGAGACGAGTTTCGCGGTGGCGGACCGGCTCCTCGAACTCGGCATGCCCTTCGTCTTCGCGACCGGCTACGGGGAGAGCATCGTGATGCCCGAGCGGTTCCGCGCCGTCCCGGTCGTGTCCAAGCCCTACGACGGGGCGACGCTCCGCATGGCGCTCGGTGGCGTGCAGGCGGCGATGGCGGCCGCGGCGCCGCAGTGAGGATGCTCCGCCGGACGGGCTCGGCGCGCGGCCCGACGTCCGCCGGCTGAGCGCGCCGGCACCGGCGCGGGTGTCCCGGGTCCAGCCCCGCACGAGCCGGGTCGCGCCTTGTGTTTTGGACGCCTATGCGGTTGTTAGCCCCTCCGGGCTCGGCGTGGGCCGTGCCCGGTCCCAGAGACGATCTCGATGCGCGCCAGCCGATACTTCCTGCCCATCCTGCGCGAGACGCCGAAGGAAGCCGAGATCGTGTCGCATCGCCTCATGCTGCGGGCCGGCATGATCCGCCAGGAGGCGGCCGGCATCTACGCCTGGCTGCCGCTCGGGCTTCGCGTGCTGGAGAAGGTCAACGCCATCGTGCGCGAAGAGCAGAATCGCGCCGGCGCGATCGAGATCAAGATGCCGACCGTGCAGTCCGCCGATCTCTGGCGCGAGTCGGGCCGGTACGACGATTACGGCAAGGAGATGCTGCGGATCAAGGACCGTCACGAGCGCGAGATGCTCTACGGTCCGACCAACGAGGAGATGGTTACGGAGATCTTCCGCGCCTCCGTCCGGTCCTACAAGGACCTGCCGCTCAATCTCTACCACATCCAATGGAAGTTCCGGGACGAGGTGAGGCCGCGCTTCGGCGTCATGCGCAGCCGCGAGTTCCTGATGAAGGACGCGTATTCGTTCGACCTCGACGCCGCGGGTGCCCGGCACAGCTACAACAGGATGTTCGTGGCCTACCTGCGCACCTTCGCCCGGCTCGGCGTCACCGCCATCCCCATGGTGGCCGACACCGGCCCCATCGGCGGCGACCTGTCCCACGAGTTCATCATCCTGGCCTCGACCGGCGAGAGCGAAGTCTTCTGCCACAAGGACTACCTCGGTTTCGCGCCGCCCCCGGCGGACATCGACTTCGACGACGTCGCCGGGCTCCAGGGTGTCGTCGACCACTGGACGTCGCGCTTCGCCGCCACGAGCGAGAAGTTCGACGCGGCCGGCTTCGAGGCCATCCCCGAAGCCTCGCGCGTGTCGGCGCGGGGCATCGAGGTCGGGCACATCTTCTATTTCGGGACGAAATATTCCGAGCCCATGAAGGCGGTGGTCAGCGGGCCCGACGGCGCCAGCGTCCCCGTCCACATGGGGTCCTACGGCATCGGGCCGTCGCGCGTCGTGGCGGCCCTGATCGAGGCCGGCCACGACGACGACGGCATCATCTGGCCCGACGCGGTGGCGCCGTTCACGGTGGGGATCGCCAACCTCAAAGTCGGCAACCCCGACACCGATGCCGCCTGCACCACGCTGTACAAGGGCCTCCTCGGTGCGGGGGTCGACGCCCTCTACGACGACCGGGACGAGCGGCCGGGAGCGAAGTTCGCCACGATGGACCTCATCGGCGTGCCCTATCAGGTGCTGGTCGGGCCGAAGGGCCTGACGGAGGGCAAAGTGGAGCTGAAGGACCGCCGGTCGGGCGCGAAGGACCTGCTCGCGCCCGAGGCGGTGCTGGCCAAGCTGAAGAGCATCGCGGCCCCGGCCGCCCGCTGAACCCGCGAGGATCGCCGCATGACCATGGCCCGGGCCGAAGCGGCCGCGCCGGCACCGCGCCGCGGGACGGCCGCGACGCGCGCCTTCTCGCCCTTCGAGTGGATCGTGGCGCTGCGCTATCTCAGGGCGCGGCGGGCGAAGAGCTTCGTGTCGGTCATCGCCGGCTTCTCCTTCGCGGGCATCATGCTCGGCGTGGCGACGCTGATCGTCGTGATGTCGGTGATGAACGGCTTCCGCCAGGAGCTGCTGAACAAGATCGTCGGCATCAACGGCCACGTCTTCGTCCAGGCCACCGACACGCCCTTCACCGACTACGAAGCCGTGACGAAGCGGCTCGAGGCCGTGCCGGGCGTGAAGCTCGTGATCCCCATGATCGAGGGCCCGGCCGGCGTGTCGTCGCCCTTCAACCAGTCCGGCGCGCTGATCCGCGGGATCTCCGGCCCGGACCTCCGCCGCCTGCCCGGCATCGACGGCCACGTCGTCCAGGGCACGCTCGAGGATTTCGACACGGCGGGCGGGGTCGCGGTCGGGCAGCGCCTCGCCGAGTCGCTCGGCCTCAGCCTCGGCGACCAGGTCTCGATCCTCACCGCCAACGGGCCGCGGACGCCCTTCGGCGTGGCGCCGCGCATCAAGGGCTACCCCGTCAAGGCGATCTTCCAGATCGGCATGTCGGAGTTCGATTCCTCCTTCGTCTACATGCCGATCGCGGAGGCGCAGGCCTATTTCGGCAAGGATGGCGAGGCCTCGGTCATCGAGGTCTTCGTCGACGACCCCGACCACATGGACGCGGTGCGGCTCAGGCTCGACCGGGCCATCGAGCGTCCCGCCGTGATGACCGACTGGCGCCAGCGCAACAAGACGTTCTTCGACGCGCTGAACGTCGAGCGCAACGTCATGTTCGTCATCCTCACCCTGATCGTGCTGGTGGCGGCGCTGAACATCATCTCGGGCCTCATCATGCTGGTGAAGGACAAGAGTTCGGACATCGCCATCCTGCGCACCATGGGGGCGTCGCGCGGCTCCATCCTGCGCATCTTCCTCATCGCCGGCGCCTCGATCGGCGTGTCGGGCACTTTCGCGGGGCTCGGGCTCGGCGTGCTGGTGGCCAGCAACATCGAGCACATCCGCACCTTCCTCAACGGCGTCCTGCACGCCGACCTGTTCCCCTCCGAGCTGTATTTCCTGTCCCATCTCCCCTCGGTGATCGAGCCCGGCGACGTCCTGGCGGTCACCGGCATGGCGCTGGCCCTGTCCCTGCTCGCCACCATCTACCCCTCCTGGCGGGCCGCCAACCTCGACCCCGTCGAAGCGCTGCGCTACGAATGACCGCCTCCGCACCCGCCCTGACGCTGAGCGGCGTCGTCCGCACCTTCCGGCAGGGCGAGACCACGCTCAGCATCCTGCGCGGCGCCGACCTCACGCTGTGGCCCGGCCAGTCGGTCGCCCTCGTGGCGCCCTCGGGCGCCGGGAAGTCGACGCTGCTGCACGTTGCGGGCCTGTTGGAGAAGCCCGATTCCGGCGAGGTCTACGTCGGGGCCTCGCCCACCGCCGCCATGGCGGACCCGGCCCGCACGGCGCTGCGGCGGACCGCCATCGGCTTCGTGTACCAGGCCCACCACCTCCTGCCCGAGTTCACGGCCCTCGAGAACGTCGTGATACCCCAGATGATCGCCGGCCTCAGCCGGCGCGAGGCGGCCGAGCGCAGCCGCGAGCTCCTGTCGTTCCTCGGTCTCGGCCAGCGCTGCGACCATCGCCCGGCGGAACTGTCGGGCGGCGAGCAGCAGCGCGTCGCCATCGCCCGCGCGGTCGCCAACGCACCGGGCATGCTGCTCGCCGACGAACCCACGGGCAACCTCGATCCCCACACCGCCGACCACGTCTTCGCCACGCTGACGTCGCTGATCCGCGCCACCGGCCTCGCCGCCCTGATCGCCACGCACAACCTCGACCTCGCGGCCCGCATGGACCGGCGGGTGACGCTGCAGGATGGGCTGGTGGTCGAGCTCGACTGAGAGGATGACGGTCAGGTGAGCGACAGGAGGCACGCTTGGGACGGATGCTGAAGGCACTCAACCGCGCCCTGCCGCGCGCCGTCGGGTGGGAGATCGTCCCGGCGGCGGGATCGGCCCGCGACAGGATGATGCTCGACCATTATCGCGCCCTCGGCGAGGCGCGCCGGAGGCCCCTGTCGCCCGATCTCCAGGCCCGTCTCGTCCTGCTCGGGCGCCTGCTGGAGCCGCGCCGCGCGACGCGCCACCGCAAGGTCCGGCTCGGCGGCAGCGGGGACGGCGGCTACGTCATGCTCGACGATTTCGGGCGTCTCCGGACGGCCCTCTCGCTCGGGGTCGGCCCCAACGTCGATTGGGATGCCGACATGGCGGAGCGCGGCATCGCGGTCCACATGTTCGACCACACCGTCGCGGGCCCGCCACGCCGCCACCGGCACTTCCACTTCCACCCCGTCAGGATCGACGCGGTGGCGGCGGACGGAGCCGAGAACCTCGCCTCGATCCTGGACAGGCATGGATCGCCGGACCCGCACGCGACCTTGCTCAAGATCGACATCGAGGGCTCCGAATGGAGCCTCTTCGCCGAGGCGGACGACACCACCCTGTCCCGCTTCCCGCAGATCCTGTGCGAGTTCCACGCCGTGGGCGAGGTCGAGAACGACGGGCATTACCAGCTGATGATCCGGGCGCTGTCCCGCCTGCGTCGGCATTTCGACGTCGTGCACCTCCACGGCAACAACTTCGGCGGCCGCGTCTTCGCCGGCGAGCAGGTGATCCCGCAGTCCCTCGAGGTCACCTTCGTCCACCGCGACCTCTACCCCAGCGAGGCGGCGACCGAGGAGTTTCCGACCTCCATCGACCTGCCCAACGATCCCGGACGCCCCGACATCTACCTCGGCGACTTCCGCCTGGGTGCCGAAGGCCCGCAGGTCCCCGGCCACCTCGAAGCCCTGGCGGCGGTCGATGCCGCGGCGGCCGGCTTCGACCGGCAGGCCTACCTGGCGGCGAACCCCGACGTCGCGGCCGCGGGCCACGATGCCTGGACGCATTGGCGCCTGTCCGGCCGGAGCGAAGGTCGGGCGCTGTCGCCCGAAGAGGCCGGCTTCGACCGCGAAGCGTACCTGGCGGCGAACCCCGACGTGGCCTGGGCGGGTTTCGACGCGCTGATCCACTGGCGCCACTTCGGCCGGCGCGAGGCGCGACCCCTGACACCCCGTCGGGAGCCGGACCCCGCCTCCTGACGTATCGCCCTCGCGCTCGGCGGAGGCTCGGATGCGCAAAAGAGCCGCGGTCGAGCGCGTCTCGGCTCCGATTCGAATGACATTGACCGGACTCGGGGGCAGGCGCAGACTGCGCACCGCGTGGTTGACACGGGTGACCGAAGGGTCGTCCCCGGTCCGGAGCACGCCAAACCGTCCCGCCCCGAGCGCGACGAACGACGCCGAACGGCGCGATCAACCCCGGAGGAAACCATGTTCCAGCAAGCGCTCGACCAAGTCTCGAAGCAGGTCCTGATCCGCGACCGCTACGACAATTTCATCGGTGGAAAATGGGTGGCGCCGGTCGACGGCCGCTACTTCGACAATCCCAGCCCCGTCACGGGCCAGACGCTGTGCCAGGTGCCGCGCTCCTCGGCCGCCGACATCGAACTGGCGCTCGACGCCGCCCACAAGGCCAAGGACGCCTGGGGCAAGACTTCCGCGGCCGAGCGCGCCAAGGTGCTCAACCGCATCGCCGACACGCTGGAGCAGAAGCTCGATCTCGTCGCCATGATCGAGACGCTCGACAACGGCAAGCCCATCCGCGAGACGACGCTGGCGGATCTGCCCCTCGCGGTGGACCATTTCCGCTACTTCGCGGGCGTGATCCGGGCGCAGGAGGGCAGCCTGTCGGAGATCGACAACGACACGGTCGCCTACCACTTCCGCGAGCCGCTCGGCGTCGTGGGCCAGATCATCCCGTGGAACTTCCCGCTCCTGATGGCGACGTGGAAGCTCGCGCCGGCGCTCGCGGCCGGCAATTGCGTCGTGCTCAAGCCCGCCGAGCAGACCCCGCTCTCGATCCTCGTGCTGATGGAACTGCTCGGCGACATCGTGCCGCCCGGCGTCATCAACGTCGTCAATGGCTTCGGCCTCGAGGCCGGCAAGCCGCTCGCCCAGAGCAAGCGCATCGCCAAGATCGCCTTCACGGGCGAGACGACGACAGGGCGCCTCATCATGCAATACGCGTCCGACAACATCATCCCGGTGACGTTGGAGCTCGGCGGCAAGTCGCCCAACATCTTCTTCGCCGACGTGATGGACCAGGACGACGCCTTCTTCGACAAGTGCCTCGAAGGCTTCGCCATGTTCGCGCTGAACCAGGGCGAGGTGTGCACCTGCCCGAGCCGGGCGCTGGTGGACGCGAAGATCTACGACAGCTTCATGGATCGGGCGATCGCCCGGGTGAAGAAGATCAAGCAGGGCCATCCGCTCGACATGAGCACCATGATCGGCGCCCAGGCGTCGAACGACCAGCTCGAGAAGATCCTGTCCTACTTCGACATCGCCGCCCAGGAGGGCGCAAAGGTGCTGACCGGCGGGAAGCGCGCCGCCCTCGGGGGCGAGATCGACGAAGGCTACTACATCGAGCCGACCGTGCTCGAAGGCCACAACAAGATGCGGGTCTTCCAGGAGGAGATCTTCGGACCGGTCGTCTCGGTCTGCAAGTTCGACGGCGACGACGAGGCCCTGTCGATCGCCAACGACACGCTCTACGGCCTCGGTGCCGGCGTCTGGACCCGGGACGGCACGCGCGCCTACCGCTTCGGCCGCGCCATCCAGGCCGGCCGCGTCTGGACGAACTGCTACCACCTCTACCCCGCCCACGCAACGTTCGGCGGCTACAAGCAGTCCGGCATCGGCCGCGAGAACCATCTCAAGATGATGGACCATTACCAGCAGACCAAGAACATGCTGGTCAGCTACTCGCCCAAGGCGCTCGGCTTCTTTTGAGGGCGACGCGCGGTGCGGGGATCCTCCCCGCACCGACCGGATCGGAGGCGGGCGGCATGGTGGCGCGGGTCGAGATCACCGAGAACGCCGGTGCGATGCTGGAGCAGCTGAAACGCCAGCACGGCCCGTTGCTGTTCCACCAGTCGGGCGGCTGCTGCGACGGCTCGGCCCCCATGTGTTTCCCGGTCGGCGATTTCCGCGTCGGCCCGCAGGATGTCCACCTCGGGGAGATCGGAGGCTGCGATTTCTACATCGGCGCCGCCCAGTTCGGCTATTGGGAGCACACGCAGCTCGTCATCGACGTGGTGCCGGGCCGCGGCTCGGGCTTCTCGGTCGAGGCGCCGGAGGGTGTGCGCTTCCTCACGCGGAGCCGCGTCTTCACCGACGAGGAGGTGGCTGAGCTGGCCGCCGCCGGCCCGCCGACGCGGGCGGCCTGACGGCCGACACCTGATGGCGATCAGGTGAGGTGATCCAGAGTCAGTTCACTCCGTTCGGGTGACGCGTTTTGAGCGACCATCGGCTTCGAGCCTGAGAAAGCGGCGTTGCAACTCGGCGAAGAGGCGGGGCGGCAAGAAACCCTAGGCGACGGAGCTGTCGTCCCGATCGCCGACCCGGCGCAGATCGGGGCCAGGCCAGTCGAAGAGGTTGCTCTCGGAGAGCACGACCCACGACCGTTCCGCATCGAGGCCGAGGTGGCGCTTGACGGCCGCAGGCAGTTCAAGCCCGTCGGTGGTCTCGGCGGGCGAGCTATGGGTGACTGGGACGACCAAGACCTGATTTTCCCGTCCTGATCGAGGGCCGCCAGGATGATGGCACAGGGCCGGTCTTTGACACCTTCTTCGCGGCCTTCCCGATGCTCCCGCAGCCAGAGATAGGAATACCGAACGACGAGACCGGCTTCCGGCTTCGGAAGGGTCACGGTTTCCAGTCGGTCAGAAGATCGTCGAGATGGTCGTGACGAGGGTCCATCCTGGCTCGCTGAACGGCTTCGATCAGCTCTTCCGGCAAGTCGTCCGTTGCGAACACCGTTCGATCGCGCCGCTTGAGCCGATGGTACTCCTCGGCTGAGATCATGACGGTTCGATCGCGGCCATTGCGCGTCACCATGACTGGCTGCGACAGCGCGGCGTCCTGGTAGCGACCGAGCTCTTTGCCGAACTCCGCAGACGAGACACGGATCATGTCACTCATGCTCACCTTCCAAGTCTGTCAAAGATATCTAAAGTCCATGAATGGTTCCAGTGCTTTTACGTGTTCACACAATAGCTGCGGCGCACAGCTCGGTCGATCGTCCGAGAGCGAAATATTTCGACGCTCGACGAGCCTCCGCTCTGCGCCTGCCGCCCACCGACAACGCCCCGCCGCTCTCGACCCTATCGAACATCAGCACGGCCGAGTCGATCGGCTTGAGGGTCGTGGAGCTCAAGCCGCGAGTCGAGGTCGGCGGCAACGCGCCCACCTACATGCGAACCTCTGCTGACATATGCCCTTTCGGCACGACGAGCCGGTGCACAGGCCCGGATCGAAGCGACACTTTCACGACCGCCGACAGGCCACGAGGCCCGCGTTGCGCGTCCGGGAAGGGTCCGCCATAAGGCCCGCATGCCTCCTCCCGTCGTCCGCTTCGCCCCGTCGCCCACCGGCCGCATCCACATCGGCAATGCCCGGCCGGCGCTGCTGAACGACTTGTTCGCCAAATCGCAGGGCGGTCGCTTCGTGCTGCGCTTCGACGACACGGACGTCGAACGGTCGCGCGCCGAACATGCCGAATCGATCGAGGCGGACCTGCATTGGCTCGGCATCCGCCCGGACGTCGTCGTGCGCCAGTCGGACCGGTTCGCGCTCTATGCCGCGGCCGCCGAGCGGCTGAGGCGG
The DNA here is from genome assembly GCA_965214345.1 of Lichenihabitans sp. Classification (GTDB taxonomy): domain Bacteria; phylum Pseudomonadota; class Alphaproteobacteria; order Rhizobiales; family Beijerinckiaceae; genus Lichenihabitans. The sequence continues at coordinate 1,793,273 of CBDCBJ010000007.1, forward strand.
ACGGGACGGCTCTACCCGGCCTACGAGACGGCCGACGAGCTCGACCGCCGCCGCAAGCGCCTGCAGGCTCGCGGCCTGCCGCCCGTCTACGATCGCGCCGCGCTGGCGCTCACGCCCGAGCAGGTCGCCGGTTTCGAGGCCGCCGGCCGCCGGCCGCACTGGCGGTTCAAGCTCGACCGGCACGTCATCGCCTGGGACGACCTCGTGCGCGGGCCGAGCAGCATCGACTGCGCGTCGCTCAGCGATCCGGTGCTGGTGCGCGAGGACGGCACCTACCTCTACACCTTGCCTTCGGTGGTCGACGACATCGATCTCGCGATCACCCACGTCATCCGCGGCGAGGACCACGTCACCAACACCGCCGTGCAGATCCAGATCTTCACGGCGCTGGACGGCGGCACGTTGCCCGTCTTCGCCCACCACAACCTGCTGACGACCGCCTCCGGGGAGGGCCTGTCCAAGCGCTCCGGCGCATTGTCCATCGGCGCCTTGCGGGACGAGGGTGTCGAGGCTCTGGCGGTCGCCGCCATGGCGGTGCTGACGGGGTCCTCCGCGGCGCTGCGGCCCGTGACGTCGCTCGAGGATCTCGCCACCGGCTTCGACCTGAGACGCCTGTCGCGCACGCCGGCGCGGTTCGACGAGGCCGAACTGCGGGCTCTCTCGGCGAAGACGCTGCACGCGCTGCCCTTCGAGGCGGTCGCGGATCGCCTCGCCGTCTTCGGCATCGTCGGCCCGAAGGCCGAACCGTTCTGGGCCGCGGTCCGGGGCAACCTCGCGCGCTTCGTCGAGGTCGCCGAATGGTGGGGCGTGATCGAGGACATCGTCGCGCCCACCGTCGAGGACCGATCGTTTCTGGATCGTGCCGCGGCCCTGATGCCGCCGGAACCCTGGAACCTCGACACCTGGGGCGCCTGGACCGCCGAGCTGAAGGGCGAGACCGGGCGGAAGGGCAAGGCTCTCTTCCACCCGCTGCGGCTGGCCCTGACGGCGCGCGACGCCGGGCCCGACCTGAAGCACCTCCTGCCGTTGATCGGGCGCGCTAGAGCGTCGGCCCGGATCGCCGGAACTCCCGCGTGAGGTCGATGTCCGGTGACTGCGGCGGAGCCGGGGCAGGGATGCCGATCGGGGAGGGGACGGCCCTGCGCGAGGCCTTCTTCGCCGAAGCGGGCACCTTGGCCGGGACCTGTCGCCCGGTCGTGGGCACCGGCCCAGGCTGCGCCATCGCGGCGGCCAGCGCCGGCGTCACGGTGACGTCGCCCTTGTGGCTCTCCAGCATGGCCTCGGCGCCGGCCAGGGTCTCGGCCCAGCTCTGCTTCGGTGCCCGGCAGGTGCAGGCCTGGCTCGTGCCCTTGCGGAACTGGAACGCGGCGGCGAGATCCGTGTAGCGGGTGCCGTCCGAACCCAGAGCCTCCGCGACGTCGTCCGAATCGTGTCCCGCATAGGCCGACGATTCGGCCGCCGGGCACTGCGCCTGGCAGATCCGGTCCATGTCGCCCAGGCGGTCGGACGCGATGTCGGCCGCCAGCGGGTAGTAGGCGCCGTCGCAGTGCCGGACGCAGAGCACGACGGCCGATCGGGCCGGGGAGGCGGGCGCCGGTGCGTCGGGATCGGGCGACGGCCCCGGATCGACCGGCACCGTCACGACTGACGGGTCCGTGCTGGCGCGCTCGATCCCGCATGCGGCGTCGAACCGATCCTGGAGCGATCGGCGGCGGTCGTCGCCCGCGGGGTCGCCACGCGCGGCTCCGTCTTCCAGGCGCTGCAGGCCGGCCTCGAGGGTGCCGATGCGCCGCGCCAGGGCCCGGCACTGGGGTATCTGCGGATCGTCGAAGACGCCGTCGCCGCACCCCGTCTGGTCCGCGACGGCGCGGGTCCGGGCGAGGTCGTCCCGCTGCCGGCGGAGCGCGGCGTCGAGGCGGCCCGCGTCCTCGGGCCGGCCCGAGGCGTCGATCTCCGCCCGCAGCGCCGTGCAGTCCACCGACTGGGCGAGCGCCGCACCGGGCGGCAGAGCGAAGACGGCGATCAGGCCGAGCAGCGGGGCGAGGCACCGCCGCGATCCGTGAGGTCTCATGCCTCGATTGATGACGGATTTTTTGGCCGAAACAAGGTCGCCGATCGGAGGGTTGGACAGGACCCCGAGATCGACGCGGGGCTCGGGACCCCACCATGCGCGCTCACGCCGGCTTCGCCCTCCTCCTCTGCATGCTGCCGTCGGTGGCGGGCCTGTCCGCCCCGGCCCACGCCGCCGACGGCCCGGACCTCATCTTCCGCGAATCGACGAAGTGGCGTCTGCTCACCCCCAGCGACAAGCTCGCCACCTACGCGGTCGACGACCCGTCGGTGGACGGCGTCGCCTGCTACTACACGGTGCCCGAGAGGGGCGGGATCTCGGGTGCGCTCGGGGTTGCCGAGGAGGTATCCGACATCTCGCTCGCCTGCCGTCAGGTCGGGCCGATCAAAATCAAGGACAAGCTGTCCCAGGGCGACGTGATGTTCTCCGAAAAACGCTCGTTCTTCTTCAAGCACATGCAAATCGTGCGGGGCTGCGACGCCAAGCGCAACACGCTGGTCTACATGGTCTACTCAGACAAGCTGGTCGACGGTTCGCCCAAGAACTCGACCTCGGCGGTGCCGATCATGCCGTGGGGCACGGCCGGCGAGCCGCCGCGCTGCGCGGATTCGTTCAAGAGCTGAGACGGCGCCCGGATGATGGGCTCGGTGGCGCTCGGTTCAGTCGGCGCAGCGGATGACGATGTCGCCCGGATCGGCCTTCAATGGCTCGAGCTTGATGCTGGCCTGGATGGAGCCGGTGACGTCCTCGACGGTGCCGAAGGCCTGCACGTGGGCATGGCCGTGCGACTCGCACCAGCTGTCGGCGACGACCCGGCCGCAGTCCATGCCGGCATGCATGCACTCTCCGATGCCGTAGCCGTCGCTCGACGGGATGACGTAGTTTTCGGCGGCTCGGCTCGGCAGGGCCGAACCCGCGATCAGGAGGCCGGCCGCGATGGCGCGGATGCGGTGAGCCGTGAAGGCCATGTCTGTGGTCGTCCCCGAAGCTGCCTGAGCCTTGGAGACACGGTGGCGGCTGGGGATGACTAAAAGTTTAACGACGCGCGTGCCGACCGCCGCCCGGAGTCTGTGTCCTTATTGAACTTGTGCCTGAATGCCCTTTGAATTCGTTCAGGATTGTCTTCTGGCTTCGAGCCAATTGGGCATTCACCCACAAACTCTCAGTCCTCGTGGCGGAACGGCAGGTGCTCGCCGAGCTGCTCGACGGCGCTCTCCACGTAGGCGCGCTCGTGGTCGAGGTAGTCGGCGATGGCGGCCGCGAGCCTTGGATCGGCGATGTCGTGGACCGAATAGGTCGAGGTGGGGCGATAACCGCGCGCCAGCTTGTGCTCCCCCTGCGCGCCGGCCTCAACCCGCTGGAGGCCGCGCGCCAGGGCGAAGTCGATCGCCTGGTAGTAGCAGACCTCGAAATGCAGGAACGGGTGCTCCTCGATGCACCCCCAGTTGCGGCCGTAGAGCGCGTCGTCGCCGATGAAGTTGATGGCGCCGGCGACGTAGCGCCCGGCCCGCTTGGCCATCACGAGCAGGATGCGATCCGCCATGCTGGCGCCGACCTCGGAGAAGAAGCGGCGGTTGAGATAGGGGCGCCCCCACTTGCGGGAGCCGGTGTCCATGTAGAACGCGTAGAAGGCGTCCCAATGGTCCTCGCGGATGTCCGCGCCGGTGAGCTGCTCGACCGTGATGCCGTTCTCGAGCGCGTCCTTGCGCTCCTTCCTGATGTTCTTGCGCTTGCGCGACGCCAGCGCCGCCAGGAAGTCGTCGAACCCCGCATAGCCCTCGTTGACGAAGTGGAACTGCTGGTCTGTCCGCTGCAGCCAGCCCATCGCGCCGAGGCTGTCCCATTCGGCCTTGGTGACGAAGGTGGCGTGGGTGGAGGAGGCTTTCACCTCCTGGCGCAGCGCCTGCAGCCCCGCCGTCAGCGCCCGGTGGGATGCCTCGACGTCCCGTCCCGGCGCGACGAGGAACCGCCGGCCCGTCGCCGGCGTGAAGGGCACGGCGACCTGCAGCTTCGGGTAATAGCGCCCCCCGGCGCGGGCGTAGGCGTCGGCCCAGGAATGGTCGAAGACATATTCCCCCTGGGAGTTGGTCTTGATGTAGGTCGGGGCCGCGGCGACGAGCCGGCCGCTTTCCTGGACCGTGACGTGGGCCGGCGACCAGCCGCTGCGCCCGCCGACCGCGCCCGCCGTCTCGAGCGCCTTCAGGAAGGCGTGGCTCAGGAAGGGGTTGTGGCGCTCGCCCGACCGGTCCGGAGCATCCGTGCCGGTGCCCGGGGGATTGGCGCAGCGGTCCCAATCCTCGGCCGCGACGGCGGCGATCGAGGTGGCGACCTGGATGGTGATGGGTGAGGTCATGGTCGCCTTCCATCTCGCTCGCCGATGTGGCGCCAGCGCGACGCTCGGTGGACCGGATCTCGCGGATGCGAACAGATGGTCCGGCGACCAAGGTCGCGCTGCGCCCCGTCACGTCAAGGGAGGAAACCCTCGAACACCATCTGGTCCGCCCACCTTGCGGCGCGTTGCCGCTGCTCCGGCGTCCGCACCGTCCAGGCCATGACCGGCATCCCGATGGCCACGCGGCAGAGATGCGGCACGGCGTGGGGCAGGTCGCCGACCGCGTAGGACAGGAAGTCCGGCCGGGTGTCGGCGTAGTGGAGCATCTCGGCCATGTCGCGCTTGCGCTCGGGCGACAGGTGGTCCCACTCGGGATGTGCATAATCGGCCAGTGCGACGACCCCGAGCGGGCGGGCCACGCCACGCTCGCGGAGGTGAGCGATCACCGCGGGATCGAAGCTCTTGATCGCCAGGGGGCCCGCAGAGGCCGCCACCACGGCGGCGACGCGCTCGGCGAGCCTCATGTCCCCGTCGAACCGGCTCTTCACCTCGCAGATCAGCGGCACCCGTCCGCCGATCAGGTCCAGGAAGGCGTCGAGCGTCGGGATGCGATCGTCCGATCCCGCGAGCGACATCGCCGTCAGCTCCGAAGTCCGGCGCGCCATCACCGGCCCCGAGGACGCCGTCAGACGATCCAGGGTGACGTCGTGGAACACGACGGCGTCGCCGTCGGCCGTGAGTTGCACGTCGCATTCGATGGCGAGGTTGCGGGCGATCGCCGCCACCGCCGCCGATGGCGAGTTCTCGACGATCCTGGCCGCGCGGTCGTGCAGCCCACGATGGGCGATGGGACGCCGGACCAACCAGTCCAGCTGCCCTCCTGTCACGACCGGATGCTGAACAGCGCCTCGACTTCGACCGCGCAGCCGAGCGGCAGCGACGCGACGCCGACCGTCGAGCGTGCATGCTTGCCCTTGTCGCCCAGCACGGCGACCATCAGGTCGGAGGCGCCATTCATGATGAGGGCGAGGTCGGTGAAGTCGGGCGTCGCGTTGATGAAGCCGCCGAGGCGCATGCAGCGCCCGATCCGGTCGAGGTCGCCCAGCGCCGCCTTCGCCTGGGCGAGGACGTTGATGGCGCAGTTGCGCGCCGCCGCCGTGCCGGCCTCGCCCGCGACGTCGGCGCCGAGCTTGCCCTTGTGGGCGGCGTCGAGCGTGCCGTCCTGGCCGAGCGCGAGCTGGCCGGAGACCACGAGCGTGTCGTGCTCCAGCACGAAGGCGACGTAATTGGCCACGGGTGCCGCCGCCCGGGGCAGGGCGATGCCGAGTTCGGCCAGGCGGGCTTCGATCATCCCCATCGGGTCTCTCCGTCACGGCCGGGTCGCGGACCGGCGCTGATTCCCCTCCTCTAGGCGAAAGCGCCGCGGTGCGCCAATGATCTCAGTTCCGCCACGTCCCCCTCCGATGGTCGACGGCTTCGATGGAGTCCCGCCGCGTGAACCGCTTCCCGTCCTCCTGCATCATCGCCCTGACGGCTTGCCTGGCGCTCGCCACGGGCGCCGCCGCCGAGGACGCCCCCGTGGCGATGGCGGCGCATCATGCGGTCTACAAGCTGACGCTCCTGTCGACGAAGGGGACCAGCGCACCCGCGGCGGCGTCCGGCGTCATCGACTTCGACTTCTCGGGATCGAGCTGCGACGGATACACCTCGAACCTGCGTCAGCTCGTCGAACTCCAGCCGGCCGAGGGCGATTCCAAGCTCAACGACGTGCGCAACAACACGTTCGAGGACGGGGCGGCGACGCAGTTCACCTTCAAGACCAAGACGGCGATCGACGACGAATCACCGACCGACGTCGCCGGCAAGTCCGAGCGGGCCGGGGACGGCAAGATCGCGGTCGACCTGAAGACGCCGCCGGGCCACGCCGCCTTCGGCGCCGACGTCCTCTTCCCGATCCAGCATATGCGCCAGATCATCGCGGCCGCCGAGCGCGGCGACAAGATCCTGTCGGCCGACATCTTCGACGGCTCCGACACGGGGCTGAAGCTGTTCCACACGCTGACCGTCATCGGCCAGCCGATCGTCAACGCGCCCGACGACCCGGCCGGAAAGGCGGAGGCCATCAGGTCCATGCGGCGCTGGCCCGTCGTGATCAGCTATTTCGGTGGCGACAAGGACCAGCCCGATTACGTCCTGTCGTCCGACCTCTACGAGAACGGGATCTCGCGCGCCTTGAAGCTCGACTACGGCGACTTCGTGCTCGCGGGAGCCCTCGATCAGCTCACGATCGCGCCGCCCACCACCTGCAAGAAGTGAAGAGGGCTCACCGCCGCGCCAGGCCGTCGTGGGCCTGGACCACGGCCTCGGGCGCGATGCCGACCTCGGCGGCGAACTGGAGGAGCAGGGGTTCGTCGCCCACGAGGTAGTCCATCACACCGAGCAGGAAGCCCGGGTCGGCGGCCGCGCGGCGAAGGTCGCCGGCGCCGATGCCGGTCAGCGCCATGAACCGCTCGGCATGGTCGGGTTGGCCGGCAATGTATGTTAAGGCTTGAATGGCAATGAAGTCGGGGTCGGGCCCTCGGGAGGGTCGTCGCGAGAGACCATGCGGACCGTTCTTCATGATATCGCTTTTCCAGTGCTCGTTTCGTTCGCGATCGGCTATCGGTTCAGTGATGCCATCGGCCGCCCGGCGATGTCCGTTCCACCCGTCGCAGGCCTGAAGCCATCGAGGCGCCGAGACTCATGTCGAAAACGATCCTGATCGTCGAAGACAACGAACTCAACATGAAACTCTTCAGCGACCTGCTGGAGGCGAACGGCTACGCCACCGTGCAGACCCGCAACGGCGTCGAGGCCGTCGGGCTGGCACGCCAGCATCGCCCCGACCTGATCCTGATGGACATCCAGCTGCCGGAAGTGTCCGGGCTCCAGGTCACCCAGTGGCTGAAAGACGACGACGATCTCCGCGCCATCCCGGTCATCGCCATCACGGCCTTCGCCATGAAGGGCGACGAGGAGAAGATCCGGCAGGGCGGCTGCGAAGCGTACCTGTCCAAGCCCATCTCGGTCGCCAAGTTCCTCGAGACGGTCCGCAACTACCTCGGCGACGCGTGAAAGGCTCTCTGGCATGACGGCGCGTATCCTGGTCGTCGACGACGTCCTCGCCAACGTGAAACTGCTCGAGGCACGGCTTTCGGCCGAATATTTCGATGTCCGCACGGCCGCCAGCGGCCGTGAAGCCCTGGAGCTCTGCGGCCGCAGCGCCGTCGACGTCGTCCTGCTCGACGTGATGATGCCCGGCATGGACGGTTTCGAGGTCTGCCGTCGCCTGAAGGGCGACCCGGGGACCGCCCATATCCCGGTGGTCCTGGTGACGGCGCTCGACCAGCCGGCCGACCGCGTCCAAGGGCTGGAGGCGGGCGCCGACGACTTCCTGACCAAGCCCGTCGACGAACTGGCCCTCGTCGCCCGCGTCCGCTCGCTGGCCCGCTTCAAGCAGGTGGTCGACGAGCTTCGCCGGCAGGTCGAATCGTCAGGAACATTGGGGTTGCAGCCCGGCGGCAAGGGGACCCCGCTCATCGACGAGGTCGGACGAGGGCGCGTCCTCCTCGTCGAGGATCGCGCGAGTTCGGCGGAGCGCCTCGTCGCCGCACTGTCCCAGAGCCATTCCGTGGATCTCGAAACGGCGCCGGACGACGCGCTCTTCCGGGCCGCGACCGGGGGCTACGACCTCGTGGTGCTGAGCTCCACCCTCAAGGATTACGACGCGCTGCGGGTCTGCAGCCAGATCCGCTCGCTCGAGCGCACGCGCGACCTGCCGATCCTCCTCCTCGCCGAGGGCGAGGACCGAGCCCGGATCGTCCGCGGCCTCGACATCGGGGTCAACGACTACCTCCTGCGCCCGGTCGACCGCAACGAGCTGATGGCGCGGGTTCGCAGCCAGTTGCGCCGCAAGCGCTATTCCGACCGATTGCGCGACATCATGCAGGCTTCGCTGCAGATGGCCGTGACGGACCCGCTGACCGGTCTCCACAATCGCCGCTACCTCGAATCGCACCTCGGCGGCCTGATCGATGCCGCGGCCGACGGCGACAAGCCGTTGTCGCTGATGATCCTCGACATCGACCACTTCAAGTCGGTCAACGACACGTTCGGCCACGATGCGGGCGACGAGGTGCTGCGAAGCTTCGCCGAGCGGGTGAAGACGGTCATCCGCGGCGTCGACGTCGTCTGTCGCCTGGGCGGGGAAGAGTTCATCATCGTCATGCCGGACACGGCGCTCGACGTCGCGGCGCGAGTCGCCGAGCGGGTGCGGCAGAGCATCGGCGACACCGATTTTTCCATCGACAAGGGCGTGCGGCAGATCTCCATCACGGTCTCGATCGGGATCGCGGAGCGACGCAACGGCCGCGAGGCCGACGTCCTGATGAAACGCGCCGACCTGGCCCTCTATCGATCGAAGGCCCAGGGCCGCAATCGGGTGTCGGCCGACGCGGCCTGATGGACCTCGGCGTCGGTGACGGGATGCCTCGGCATGGGCTCCTCGACCTCGATCGGATCGGACGCGGCAGAGTCTGCTTGACTCTCGGTGAGATGATGTAAAGGTTTGCCTCGTATTCTCATCAATGTCGCCGGACGGGCTGAAGCTGCAGCGAGGCGAGTGAGTTGGACGGCGGGAACGCCGTCCGCCAATACCCTACGGAGTGCTCAGGTCCGCCGCATCTCCTGGGTCCGTGGGGTCGGCCGGTTCGGAAGTGGCTAGAGTGGCCTCCTCGTATGCCACTTCCGGCCGGCCACCAGTTCTTCATCGCCGATGAAAAAAGCCGCCTGATGAATCAGGCGGCTTTTTTCATGCTCGAGTCGGGCGGCGGCAGGGATCGGTCCGGCTCACGCCGGACCGATCGGGCAGGCGATCACTTGATCTTGGTTTCCTTGAACTCGACGTGCTTGCGGACGACCGGATCATACTTCTTGAAGGTGAACTTGTCGGTCTTGGTGCGGGCATTCTTCTCGGTGACGTAGAAAAAACCCGTGTCCGCCGTCGAGAGCAGCTTGATCTTGATTGTGGCGGCCTTGGCCATGACTCATCCTCGAGGTGCCGTCACGGAGCGACGGGTCTGGCGTCTGAAAACAGGAGACACGCGCCGGCTGTTCGCCACGCAGATCGTTAGCGGACACTAGTCCGTCATCTCGTGATGTCAACTCCACCGCGGCGTGTCGGCGGCGTTGTCACCGCGTCCGGCGCGACGTCCGTCGCCAGGGCAGGGGCTCGGCGGAAGGCGGCTTGCCGCGCGACCGCTCGCCGCCGCTGTTCCGCCGTCCCGACCCGCCGCCGACGATCTCGAAGCGGAGCGCGCCCGCGACGGGCGCCGCCTCCATCAGGCGGACCTCGACCCTGTCGCCGAGGCGATACGTCGTCCCGCTGCGGGTGCCCACCATGGCGCGGCCGGGTTCGTCGAAGGCGAAATACTCGTCCCCGAGATGGGCGGCCGGCACGAAACCGTCGGCTCCGGTGTCGGCGAGGCGCACGAAGAGCCCCGCCTTCGTCACGCCGGAGAGACGCGCCTCGAAAGTCGCCCCGATGCTCTCCGACAGGAACCCGGCGATCAGCCGGTCGATCGTCTCGCGTTCGGCCGCCATGGCGCGGCGCTCTGCGGCGGAGATGCGGGCCGCGGTCTCGCCGAGCTCCTTCGGCGTCATGTCGGGCAGGCCCCCGTCGCCGAGCCGCAGCGCCCGGATCAGGGCGCGGTGCACGACGAGGTCGGCGTAGCGTCGGATCGGCGACGTGAAATGGGCGTAGCGGCGGAGGTTCAGGCCGAAATGCCCGTAGTTCTCGACGGCATATTCGGCCTGGGCCTGGGAGCGCAGCACCACCTCGTTGACGAGGTGCTCGTGGTCCGTGCCTTTCACGCGCTGCAAGATGCCGTTGAACTGCGCCGGCCGCAGCACCTGCCCCTTGGCGAGCTTGATGCCGATCGTCTGCAGGAACTCCGACAGGGCGTTGAGCTTCGTCAGCGAGGGCTCGTCATGGACCCTGTAGACCAGCACCTGGCGCTTCTCCTCGAGCGTCTCGGCGGCCGCCACATTGGCGAGGATCATGAATTCCTCGATCAGCCTGTGGGCGTCGAGGCGTTGAGGCACGACCACGCCTTCGACGGTGCCGTCGAGCTTCAGCACGAGCTTGCGCTCCGGCAGGTCGAGATCGAGCGGCGAGCGCTCCTCACGGGCCTGGCCGGCGAGCCGGTAGGCGGCCCACAGCGGCTTGAGCACGGGGTCGAGCAGCGGCCCCGTCGTGTCGTCGACCGTGCCGTCGATCGCGGCCTGCGCCTGGGCATAGCTGAGCTTGGCGGCCGAGCGGATGGTCACCCGGTGGAAGCTGTGCCGCTTCTTGTGTCCGTCGGCGGCGAGCACGAGCCGCACCGCCAGGGCCGGCCGCTCTTCGTGGGGGCGCAGCGAGCCGAGGTCGGTCGACACGCGCTCGGGGAGCATCGGCACGACGCGGTCGGGGAAGTAGACCGAATTGCCCCGGTCGACCGCCTCGCGGTCCATCTCGGACCGCGGTGCGACCAGCGAGGCGACGTCTGCGATCGCCACCGTGACGATCATCCCGCCGGGATTGTCGGGAGCCTCGTCGGCCGTCGCGTGGACCGCGTCGTCGTGGTCCTTGGCGTCCGGCGGGTCGATGGTGATCAGGGGCAGGGCACGCCAATCCTCGCGGCCCTCGAGCCCCGGTGCCACGACCCGCGCCGCCTCGGCCAGGGTCTCCGGGCGGAAGACATGCGGGATGCCGTGGGTCAGGATGGCGATGGTGCTCACCGCCTTCTCGCCTTTCAGCGATCCCAGCCGCTCCGCCACCCGGACGGCCTGCAGGCCCATGACGCGCTGCCGCCCGAGCAGGTCGATCGCGACGAGTTCCCCGTCGTCGGCGCCATGGCGCTCCTCGTCGGGCAGGAAGTACTCGGTCGACGCGTTCTTCTTGTCGACGGCCTGGACGCGGGCGCCGCCGTCCCGGTTCGCCCGCACCAGCCCGAGCAGGCGGGCGCGGTCCTTGGCGATCATCTTCACGACGCGGCCCGTGTAGGCGGGGTCGTCGCCCTCCGGGTTCGGCGTGGGCTCGACGCGCAGGAGCGCCCGCTCGCCGACGCCCGGCACCGCCCCGCCGGGGCGGTGGAGCTTGGGCACATGCACGAGGATGAGGGGCGCCGGGCCGTTCTCGGCGGCGTCCCACTCGACCGGTCTGGCGATGAGGTCGCCGTCGCGGTCGCGCGTGACGATATCGGCCACCACCATGTCGGGCATGGCGCCCTGGTCGACCGCGCGCGGTCGGGGGATGGAGCGCCCTCGCTCGATCCGGCCCTCCTCCTCCAACTCGCGCAGCATGCGCTTCAAGGCGACCCGATCGGATCCCTTGATGTTGAAGGCGCGGGCCAGTTCGCGTTTGCGGCTCTTGACCACCGACCCCTTGCCCTGCGCGATGAGGGCCGCCTCGTCGGCCATGAAGGCCAGGATCTCGGCCTTCGAGGGCAGGGCGGTATCCGTCTTGGTGTTCTTGGGCGTTGTGTTCTTGGGCATTCGGCTGCGGTCTGTCTCGGCGATGGTGTCCGCCAAGATAGGCACGTCGGCGCCCGATGACGAGGCGGGCCGCCCCGCGTCCGCGTTGCGCCGCGCGGGCGAGAGGGCGCGCCTCGACCGGAGCCGCGCGATCAGGCGCTCTTCTTCAGCCCCGCCCCTTCGGACTTCCGCTTGGCCGGGGCCTTCGCCGACGTCGGCTTGGCGGCGGAGGCCTTGCCGCTCGACGGCTTCGCGACGCCCTTCGACTTCCCCGCGGCGGCCTTTCGGGCCGGCGCCTTCTTCGTCGACGGGGACAGGCCCGTCTGCTCGGCCTTGGCGGCGATCAGGCGAAGCGCCTCGTCCAGCGTCAGCGCAGCCGGATCGGTGCCCTTGGGCAGCGTCGCGTTCACCTTGCCGGCGTTGACGTAGGGGCCGAAGCGGCCGGCCCGCACCGTCACGGGTCCGCCGTCCGGATGGTCGCCCAGCACCGTGCCGGCCGGCGCGCCGCCGCGCCGGCCGCCGCGGCCCTCCTCCTTGGCGACGATGAGGTCGATCGCGCGGTTGGCGCCGATCGTCAGCACGTCGTCGGCGTCGTCGAGGTTCGCATAGGTCTTGCCGTGCTGGACGTAGGGGCCGTAGCGGCCGATGCCGGCGAGGATCGGCTCGCCGCTCGCCGGGTGCTTCGCCACGGGCCGCGGCAGCGACAGGAGGGTCAGCGCCGTCTCGAGATCGACGTCCGCGGGTTTCAGGCCCTTGGGCAGCGACGATCGTTTCGGTTTCTCGCCCTCGCCGAGCTGCAGGTAGGGGCCGAAGCGCCCGTCCCGCAGCGTCACCTCCAGCCCCGATTCGAGGTCGGTGCCGAGCAGCCGCTGGCCGGGTTTCTCCGCGTCTCCGATGGGCGGGGCGTCGGGGTCGGACGAGAGCGTGCGGGTGAACTTGCACTCGGGGTAGTTCGAGCAGCCCACGAAGGAGCCGAACTTGCCGAGCTTCAGGGACAGCCGCCCATCGCCGCAGACCGGGCAGCCGCGCGGGTCGGAGCCGTCTGCCTTCGGCGGGAAGACCAGCGGCGCCAGCACCTCGTTGAGGTTGTCCAGCACCTCGGTGGTGCGCAGCTCCTTCGTGTCGCCGATCGCGGCCGAGAAGTCGCGCCAGAAGTCGCGCAGCACCTGGCGCCAGTCCATCTCGTCGTTCGAGACCCGGTCGAGGCTCTCCTCGAGCCCGGCCGTGAAGTCATAGTCGACCCAGCGTTCGAAGAAGGATTCGAGGAAGGCCGTCACAAGCCGCCCCTTGTCCTCCGGGACGAGCTTCTTCTTGTCGAGCCGCACGTATTCCCGGTCGCGCAGCACCGCGAGCGTCGCCGCATAGGTCGAGGGCCGGCCGATGCCGAGCTCCTCCATGCGCTTGATCAGGCCTTCCTCGGCGTAGCGCGGCGGCGGCTCGGTGAAGTGCTGGTCGGCGTCGATGCGGTCCCGGCCGAGCGTCTCGCCGGCCGCCATGGCGGGCAGCTTGCCCTCCTGGTCCTCGTCGTCGTCATCGACGCCGTAGAGCACCAGGAAGCCGTCGAACCGCACGACCTGGCCGGTGGCCCGCAGGTCGATCCTGCGCCGCCCGCCCGCGGCGGCGTCCGCATCCGCCACGATGTCGACGGTGGTGCGCTCGAGCTCCGCCGATTCCATCTGGCTCGCCACGGTGCGCTTCCAGATCAGCTCGTAGACGCGCTGCTGCTCGGCATCGAGGTAGGGGGTCAGGTCGCGGGGCAGGCGCGACAGGTCGGTCGGCCGGATGGCCTCGTGGGCCTCCTGGGCGTTCTTGGCCTTGACGGTGTATTTGCGCGGCACGGACGGTAGGTAGCGCTCGCCGTAATTGTCGCCGATGACGCGGCGGGTGCCCGCGATGGCCTCGGGCGCCATGTCGACGCCGTCGGTCCGCATGTAGGTGATGAGGCCGGTGGTCTCGCCCTTGATGGTCACGCCCTCGTAGAGCTTCTGGGCGACCTGCATGGTGCGGGCCGGCGAGAGGCCGAGCTTGCGCGACGCGTCCTGCTGTAGCGTCGAGGTGCGGAACGGCGGGAACGGGTGCCGCTTCACGGGCTTGGCCTCGACGCCACCCACCGTGAAGCGTGCCGTCTCGAGCGCCGCCCGGAACGCCGACGCCTCCTCGCCGGTGCCGATGTCGAGCCGGGTGATCTTGCGACCGTCGGCGCCGACGAGCCGCGCCGAGAAGGCCTGCTTGCCGGCCGTCCGGAGATGGGCCACGAGCGACCAATATTCGCGCGGGCGAAACTCCTCGATCTCCCGCTCGCGGGCGCAGACGAGCCGCAGCGCCACCGACTGCACGCGGCCGGCGGACCGCGAGCCGGGCAGCTTGCGCCACAGGACCGGGGACAGGTTGAACCCCACGAGGTAGTCGAGCGCGCGCCGCGCCAGATAGGCGTCGACCAGCGGCTGGTCGAGGTCGCGCGGGTGAAGCATGGCGTCCCGCACCGCCGATTTCGTGATGGCGTTGAAGACGACCCGCTCGACCTTCTTGTCCTTCAGCACCTTGCGGGCGCGCAGCACCTCGAGGACGTGCCACGAGATGGCCTCTCCCTCGCGATCCGGGTCGGTCGCCAGGATCACCTTGTCGGAGCCCTTCACGGCCCGCACGATGTCGGAGAGCCGCTTGGCGGCCTTGTCGTCGACCTCCCATTGCATGGCGAAATCCTGCTCGGGGTCGACCGAGCCGTCCTTGGCGGGCAGGTCGCGCACGTGGCCGAAGGAGGCCAGCACCTGGTAGTCGCTGCCGAGATAGCCGTTGATGGTCTTCGCTTTCGCCGGGGACTCGACGATGACGACGTTCATGGATGGGGGATCCTCGGTGGTCAGCGAGAGGGGCGGCGCGGGGGTGGCCGGGCGAAGCGATCTCGCGGTGGGCGGAAAATGGGGGAGGGGGTCGGTCAAGTCAAACCGGGCCTGAGGGCCCGGGCTCAGCCTGCGGTCGAAATATGCCAGACCCTCAACTTCGACGTGCCGGATCCGCGGCCGTCGCGCGCGGCAGGATGGGTCCGGCGACCGCGCCCGCCATGCGGCTGTGGCGCTGGAGCCAGTCCGTCATGGGACGTTCGACCCAGCGATGGAGTGCCAGGCCGAGGGCGACGGCCGCCGCGCAGGCGGCGAGAAGGTAGAGGAGCGTCGACGATCCGGCCGGCATCAGCGCCAGCCAGGCGCCGCGCATCAGCCGCACCGCGAACGGGTGCGACAGGTAGAGGCTGTAGGACGCGTCCCCGAGCAGCGCCAGCGGGAGGATCCCGCGACCCGCGGCCCAGCGCGGCCCGAGCACGCAGCCGCCGACCACCAGAGCGGCGGGCACTCCCTCCCTGATCCAGAGCGCCAGGCCGTCGAACGGGCCGCCGAGCGGGCCGAGCGCCACGGCACCCAGGCAGCCGAGCGCCGCGACGCTGGCGGCGGCCCGGGCGTCGAGCCGCCAGCCGCGCTCCGCCAGGAGACCGACCCCGAGCCCGAGCAGGAACTCCAGGAGCAGCCCGTCGGTCCAGACCGCGACGGGAGCGGGCGGGGCCTGGATCGCCCGCCCCAGGGCGACGAGCCCGACCAGCGTGGCGGCCAGGGCCGCGATCGCGCCGGAGCGCGGCAGCAGCATGGCGAGGCCGAAGAGCGCGTAGAAGAACATCTCGTAATCGAGCGTCCAGCCCTGGCCGAGGACCGGCACGAGTTCGCCACCGCGGAAGACCGGGATGAAGAGATAACTGCCGATCACGGCCGCGGGCCCGCCCAGGGGCGTGTTGAGGAGGCCCGGCGCCACGGCGGCGCCGAGCAGCAGGAGACTGGTCATCAGCCAGTAGAGCGGCACCACGCGGACCACGCGGCGCGCCAGGAAGACGACGGCGCCGCGCGCCGAGCCGAACCCCCGCGCGGTGCGCAGCATGATGAAGCCCGAGATGACGAAGAAGAGGTGGACGCCGAACGCCAGGTCGACGAACCGGTCGAGCCCGAAGGGCGTCGCGCCTTCGCGGAGCGCGATCGTGTCGGCGTCGTAGGCGGCATGGTGCACCAG
The DNA here is from genome assembly GCA_965214345.1 of Lichenihabitans sp. Taxonomy (GTDB): domain Bacteria; phylum Pseudomonadota; class Alphaproteobacteria; order Rhizobiales; family Beijerinckiaceae; genus Lichenihabitans. The sequence goes on from CBDCBJ010000007.1 coordinate 1,809,277, forward strand.
CACGAGGAGCGCCGCCGCGGCCCGCAGGACCTGCAGGCAGAGGAGCGGCGGCGCCGGCCGGGGCTCGGGTGATCGCATGTTCATCGCGCCCGTCGACGGCGGGATCGGGGGCCGCCCGCGTTGCCGTACCGCGAAATGGCTCCTAAGATCCAGGCATCAGGGTGTCGGTGCCGCGGCGCGCCGCAAGGTGGATCGCGCGATGAACGAGCCGGGTTTGGGTGAGATCGCGGCTCTGGTCCTCGGCTATGGCCTGGGCTCGATCCCCTTCGGTCTCATCATCACGCGCAGTGCCGGCACCGCCGACCTCCGCGCGATCGGTTCGGGCAACATCGGCGCCACCAACGTGCTGCGCACCGGACGGAAGGACTTGGCCGCGCTGACGCTCGTGCTCGACGCGCTGAAGGGGACGGCGGCTGTCCTGCTGGCGCGCTACATCCTCGGCGACGCCACCGCCATCTTCGCCGGCATCGGCGCCTTCCTGGGACACATCTACCCGGTCTGGCTCGGATTCAGGGGCGGCAAGGGTGTCGCCACCTACCTCGGCTGCCTGATCGGCCTGTGGTGGCCTGCGGCCTTGGGTTTCGCCTTCGTCTGGCTCGGCGTCGCGGTCGCGACCCGGTTCTCGTCCGCCGCCGCCCTCGTGGCGTCCGTGATCCCACCGCTGATGTTCGTCCTCACGGGGCAGATCACGGACGGCGTGGCGCTGATCGCCATGACGACCGTGCTGTGGTGGACCCACCGGGCCAACCTCCAGCGCCTCGTGCAGGGCACGGAGAGCCGGATCGGGGCCAAGGCGTGACGGGTCGGGCGGCATGATCGGGGCCGAGCGCGACCTCGACGACGCCGAGAAGCTCGCGTGGTTGCGGCTGATCCGCAGCGAGAACGTCGGGCCGCGCACTTTCCGCACCCTGCTCGACCGTTACAAGACGGCCGCCGCCGCCCTGAAGGCGTTGCCGGGCCTCGCCAAAAAGGCCACCTCGCGCTCGATCAGGATCTGCTCGACGGAGGACGCCGAGGCGGAGTGGCACCGCGCCCGCAAGCTCAACATCCGCTTCGTGGCCCTGTGCGAACCGGCCTATCCGGAGGCCTTGCGCTCCATCGATGCGCCGCCTCCGATCATCTCGGTGGCGGGCAAGGCCGCCGTCCTGGCACGGCCCATCGTGAGCATCGTGGGGTCGCGCAACGCGTCCGCGTCCGGCCTCGTGTTCACCGAACGGCTGACGCGCGGGCTCGCCGAGGCCGGCTATGTGGTCGCCTCGGGCCTCGCCCGCGGCATCGACGTCAAGGCCCACATGGCCAGCCTCGACACCGGCACCGTGGCGGTGCTGGCCGGCGGCCACGACCACATCTACCCCAGCGAACACGAGGGTCTGGCCCGGCGCATCTGCGAGCGCGGCGCCCTGATCTCCGAGATGCCGCTCGGCTGGGAGCCGCGCGCCCGGGAGTTCCCGCGCCGCAACCGCATCGTGTCTGGCCTCAGCCTCGGCGTCGTGGTGGTCGAGGCGAGCCGCCGCTCGGGCTCCCTCATCACGGCGCGCTTCGCCAACGAGCAGGGACGGGAGGTGTTCGCCGTGCCGGGTTCGCCGCTCGACCCGCGCGCGGAGGGCACCAACGACCTCATCCGGCAGGGTGCCACCCTGTGCACCTCGGCCGAGGACGTCGTCACCGCCCTCGCGGCGCGGCGGCACGGCCCCGCGGGGCCCGATACCCTCGGCGAAGCGCCCCGCGTCACGCCGGAAGCGGAGCCGCTGTGGGAGGAATTGGACCTCTTCGGAGAGTCGCCCGACGAGGCGGCCGCACCGACGGCACGGCCGTCGAGCTTCGCCGAGGAGGACGCGCCGCCGCCGCGCGGCGATCCGAGACCTCTGGCCGATGTCGCCGCGCTGCTCGGCCCGGCGCCGGTGTCGATCGACGAGCTGATCCGCGCGTCGGGGCTCGCGCCGCGCGTCGTCCAGGCGGCCCTGGTCGAGCTGGAACTCGACGGCGCCGTCCTGCGCCATGACGGTCACCGCGTGTCGCTGCACCCGCGCTGATCGGACTCCGCGATGCGGGCCAACCGGCCGTGCAAACGCCCGAGGCGTGGCAGCTCAGTCGGGGAGGTCTTTCGCCAGTTTTTCCGATTCCAGTCGCGCCATGTCGAGCAGGTAATTGATCGTCCGAAACCTCGGCCGGCGCGCCAGATAGCGGAGCTCCGTGCACATCTCGGCCACATAGGTGCAGATCTGCTTGTCGGTCGGCGTGCCGGAGGCGGGCGGCGGAGGGACGAACACGGGGCGAGCACTCATGACGAGACGGTCTTTCGAACTTGAAGTTGTATTCTGACTGAATTGCTCGCGAAGCAACACGCAACTTTTAAGTGCGCGTCATCCTCGAAGCAACTCCTATTTTCTTGATTCGCCCCCCGATATACTCCCTTCAGTTGTGTTCCGGGCCAGGGTCGCCAGCCGATCCAGCGCTCCCTGAAGGATGTAGGCGGCGGCCATCCTGTCGACGACCTCCGCCCGCTTGGCGCGCGACGCGTCCTGATCGATCAGCGCCCGCGTGACGGCCGCCGTCGACAGGCGCTCGTCCCAGAAGACGAAGGGCAGGCGGAGGATCGGATGGGCCTGTCTCACGAAGGCGCGGGTCGACTGGGCCCTCGGCCCCTCCGACCCGTCCATGTTGAGCGGCAGGCCGATCACCACCGCCACCACGGCGTTCGTCTCGACGATGCCGCGGAGGTCTTCGACATCGCGGGTGAACTTGGTGCGGCGGATCGTGCGGAACGGGGTCGCGATGCGGCGTTCGACGTCCGACAGGGCGAGCCCGATGGTCTTGGTGCCGAGGTCGAGGCCGATGAGGCGCCGGTTGCGTCCGAGGAGCGCCGGGATCGCCAGGATGTCGATGGTGGCGGTCATGGCAATCCTTCTCCGGCGGCAGGCGCCGGCCCGCCCGGGCCACGGCCGAGAGGTCGAACGTCCGGACGGGTGCGATCGTTGATTCCCGCGACGGCGCGGTGATAGACCTTCGGCCGACAATCCTCCACCGCGGAACCAGCATGTCCATCGATCAGGCGACCGTCCGGCGCGTCGCCCAACTCGCCCGCATCACGCTCCCGGAGGCCGAAGTCGCGCATCTGCAGGGCGAGATCAACGCCGTCCTGGCGTTCGTGGCCGAGCTCGACGGCGTCGACGTCGAGGGCGTGGAGCCCATGACGTCGGTCCTGCCGATGCGGCTGAAACGCCGCCCCGACGACGTGACGGACGGCGGCATCGCGCGCCTGATCGTGGCCAATGCGGCCTCGAGCGAGGACAACCTCTTCGCCGTCCCCAAGGTCATCGAGTGAGGGCGGCCGCCCGTCGCCGCCGGCCGCCGATCCCGTTCCGCGCCGCCGCGCCCGCGGCCGCCCCAGCAGAGATCCCATGCCCGATCCCACCAGCCTGACCCTCGCCGAGGCGCGTGACGCCGTCAGGTCGAAGCGCCTGTCGTCGCGCGAGCTGACCGAGGCGCATGTCGCCGCGATGGCGGCGGCGAGGCCGCTCAACTGTTTCATCACCGAGACGCCCGAACGGGCCTTGGCCATGGCGGACGCCGCCGATGCGCGGATCGCGCGCGGCGAAGCCGGGCCGCTCGAGGGATTGCCGCTCGGCATCAAGGACCTCTACTGCACCGAGGGCGTGCAGACCACGGCGGGCAGCCGCATCCTCGAAGGTTTCGTGCCGCCCTACGAATCCACCGTGTCGTCCCAGCTCTGGCGCGACGGCGCCGTCATGCTCGGCAAGCTCAACCTCGACGAATTCGCCATGGGGTCGTCGAACGAGACCTCCTATTACGGCCCGGCCGTGTCGCCCTGGCGCAGGCCGGGCTCCAATGCCGCGCTCGTCCCCGGCGGCTCGTCGGGCGGTTCGGCGGCGGCCGTCGCGGCGCGCCTGTGCCTCGGTGCCACCGCCACCGACACCGGCGGCTCGATCCGCCAGCCCGCCGCCTTCACCGGGACGGTCGGCATCAAGCCCACCTACGGCCGCTGCTCGCGATGGGGCGTCGTGGCCTTCGCCTCCTCGCTCGACCAGGCCGGCCCCATCACCCGCACGGTGCGGGACGCCGCCATCATGCTGCGCTCCATGGCGGGCCACGACCCCAAGGACTCGACGTCCGTCGACCTGGCCGTCCCGGATTACGAAGCGGCGGTCGGCGCCTCGGTCGCCGGCAAGGTGATCGGCATCCCGCGCGAGTACCGCCTCGATGGCATGCCCGCCGAGATCGACACGCTGTGGTCGCAGGGCATCGCCTGGCTGAAGGATGCCGGGGCGCGAATCGTCGATATCTCGTTGCCGCATACGAAATATGCGCTTCCCGCCTATTACATCGTGGCGCCGGCCGAAGCGTCGTCCAACCTCGCCCGCTACGACGGTGTCCGCTACGGCCTGCGCGTCCCGGGGCGCGACATCGCCGAGATGTACGGCGACACCCGCGCGGCCGGGTTCGGCGCCGAGGTGCGCCGGCGCATCATGATCGGCACCTACGTGCTCTCGGCCGGCTATTACGACGCTTATTACTTGAAGGCGCAGAAGATCCGGACGCTGGTCCGGCAGGACTTCGAACGGTCCTTCGCCGATGGCGTCGACGCGATCCTCACCCCGGCGACGCCATCGGCGGCCTTCGCGGTCGGCGAGAAGGGGGGCGACGATCCCATCGCCATGTATCTCAACGACGCCTTCACGGTGACGGTCAACATGGCGGGGCTGCCCGGCATCGCGGTGCCGGCCGGCCGCTCGGCCGAGAGCCTGCCCCTCGGCCTCCAGCTCATCGGCCGCCCCTTCGAGGAGGAGGCGCTGTTCGCCCTGGCCGAGGTGATCGAGCGCGCGGCACCGGCCGTGGCGCTGCCGTCAGACTGGTGGTCCGCCACCGCATCCGCCGCGAACCGATAGGCCGCCCCATGGCAACGACGATCGAATCGAAGCTCATCAGGGGCGCGACCGGCGATTGGGAGATCGTCGTCGGCATGGAGATCCACGCCCAGGTGTCGTCGCGCTCGAAGCTGTTCTCCGGTGCCGCGACGGGCTTCGGCGCCGAGCCGAACAGCCAGGTGTCCTTCGTCGATGCCGCCATGCCGGGCATGCTGCCGGTGATCAACGAATTCTGCGTCGCCCAGGCGGTGCGGACGGGTCTCGGCCTCAAGGCGCAGATCAACCTGCGCTCGGTGTTCGACCGCAAGAACTACTTCTACCCGGACCTGCCGCAGGGCTACCAGATCTCCCAGTTCAAGCACCCGATCGTCGGCGAGGGCGAGGTGCTGGTGGACGTCACGCCCGAGCATCGGATCCGCGTGGGGATCGAGCGGCTTCATCTCGAGCAGGACGCGGGCAAGTCGACGCACGACCAGTCGCCCGACGAGAGCTTCGTCGACCTGAACCGCTCGGGCGTGGCGCTGATGGAGATCGTGTCGCGGCCGGACATCCGATCGGCCGACGAAGCCAAGGCCTACGTGTCGAAGCTGCGCACCATCCTGCGCTACCTCGGCACCTGCGACGGCGACATGGAGAAGGGGAGCCTGCGGGCCGACGTCAACGTCTCGGTGCGCCGCCCCGGCGAGCCCTTGGGCACGCGCTGCGAGATCAAGAACGTCAACTCGATCCGCTTCATCGGCCAGGCAGTGGACGTCGAGGCCCGGCGCCAGGTCGGCGTCATCGAGGACGGCGGCACCATCTCCCAGGAGACGCGTCTCTTCGATCCCAATCGCGGCGAGACGCGGAGCCTGCGCTCCAAGGAAGAGGCGCACGACTACCGCTACTTCCCCGATCCGGACCTGCTGCCTCTGGACTTCGACCAGGCCTATGTCGATACCCTGGCGGCCGACCTGCCCGAACTGCCCGACGCCAAGAAGGCGCGGTTCGTCTCGGACTACGGCCTCTCGCCCTACGATGCGACCGTGCTGGTGGCGGAGCGCGACCTCGCCGCCTACTACGAGAGCGCCGTCGGATCCGAGCCGAAGGGGCGCGACCCCAAGCTCGTCGCCAATTGGGTGACGGGCGACCTCGCCGCCTACGCCAATGCCGTGGGGCAGCCCCTCCAGGCCACATCGGTCAAGCCCGACGACGTGGCCGCGCTCGTCGACCTCATCGCCGACGGCACGATCTCAGGCAAGATCGCCAAGGACCTGCTGGCCCTCATGGTGGGGGAGGAGCGAGGCCAGGCGCCCCGCGACATCGTGGAGCGGCGCGGACTGCGACAGGTGACCGACACGGGCGCCATCGAGGCGGCGGTCGACGCCATCATGGCCGCCAACCCCGACAAGGTCGCCCAGGCCCAGGCCAAGCCGACGATGCTGGGCTGGTTCGTGGGTCAGGCCATGAAGGCGACGGGTGGAAAGGCGAATCCCCAGGCCGTCAACGCCGTCCTCAAAGCCAAGCTCGGGATCTGAAGACCGCGACGATCAGAGATCGGAGGATCTGCCGAGTCTCGCGCCACCCTCGCCGGTCATCGCTGCGCCAGACAGCCTCGCGAGAAATCCTTCCACGTGCCGGCCGCGGTGCCGGCATGTTTCATGTTGTTCCACTGGTGGCCGCATTCGTTCATGCGCGCGCGCGCCGCGACGCTGCGCATGCTGGTATCGATCTCCTGGGCCGGAGGCTGGCGCGTCGGTGCCGGTTCGGGCGGGCGCGAGGCGGGGGACGACGGCCCACCCTTGAGGGCAGGCGCCGGAAGCGGGTCAGATGCCGCCTGGGCTGAAAACGTCGAGACGACCGTGGTCAACACCAGAGCGGCACAGCCGCCGCAATATCGACCGACCCCCGACCACGCTCCCCATCCTGCCTCGAGCCGAGGCGAACCGGACCCCGCCATCATTCCTCGGTCGCCGCCGGAGCCTCGGTGGCGGGGACGGACGTCTTGTGCGTCCCCGGCGAGGGTGCCGCGTGAGCGGTGTCGGCATGGGGAACGACCGGCTTGACCGCCCCTGAATCGGCCGTGTTGACCGTCTTGGGATCCTCGCGGGTCCATTTCTGACCGCCACAGAGGATGTAGGCGACGCAGCCCTTCAGCTCTACCTGGCTCTTGCTGAGGATCTTCAGCGTCGCATCGTAGGTCTTGCCGTTGGTGGGATTATAGACCGTTCCCTTCCAGTAATCGTCTTCCGACTTCATGCTGATCAACTGTAGGCCGAGCAGGGGACGCTTGCGCTTGACCTCGTCCTCGTTCTCCTTGTCGAGCTTCAGCGAACCTTTGCCGTCGTTCGGATCCTTCATCCAGAAGATCGAGCCGCAGAGCTTTTCGCCACAATGGGTGATGTGGATCTGCGACTCGTTCTTCTCGGTGGCCCAATAGCCGGTCGGATCATCGGCCGCTCTGGCCGGGCCGACCCCGAACAGGCCCAGACCGATGAGTCCGAGCAAGAAAAGGTTTTGAGACCTGACCATCTTCATCCTGTCACTCTTCAGCGGGACCGCGACGATGGCGGAGACGGAGGGATTCGAACCCTCGATAGGGCTTTACAACCCTATAACGGTTTAGCAAACCGCCGCCTTCAGCCTCTCGGCCACATCTCCGTCTTGCCCGACCCGGACAACCTTTCGCATCCGCTCGCTGGAGCGAGGCAAGCTATGCCCGACCCCCTCCAGCATTGCAAGAATGCTCTTCGAATCGGGCGAAAGCGGGAAGGCGCTGTGGAGTCGATGAGGCATCCTCCGACGGACCGCGGCCGCGGTGATCGGTCCGGACGTCGCCGCCCCGGGTGATTTCACCCGGTCGGGGCGTCCATCGGACGGCGTCGTCAGTCGCCGCAGGATGGGCAGGCCGCCAGGGGCGGCGTGGACGGGTCGCAGGGGGATGAGCGGCGCTTTTGGTGCTTTGCGGCAACAGTGTGTAGCCCGATGACCGTCACATTTCGTCATCATCGTCCGGGCGTTCAAAAACTAATTTTCGGCTAAGTCGGGCTGATTAGGTCTGATTTCAGGGCGGTTTCGAGGCGATCCAATGTGTCGCCGAGCCGAACACAGTATATCTCCACTGACGGGGTTGTCGCTATGAACGTTGTGAAAAGTCTTCTGTTGGGCTCCGCGGCCGCGCTGGCCGCCGCCGGCACCGCCGGCGCCGCGGATCTTCCCGTGAGGAAGGCCGCGCCCGTCGATTACGTCCGCGTCTGCGACTTCACCGGTGCGGGCTTCTTCTACATCCCCGGCACCGACACCTGCCTGCAGATCAGCGGCATCATCCGGACCGAGTTCGCCTTCGTCAACAACTCGCGCCTCTTCTTCCCCGTCCCGGGCGTTCCCAGCCGCACCACCGGCACCTTCGGCGTCGTCCCGGGCCGCGACCGCGACGAGACCGGCTTCTTCGCCCGTGTCCGCCTGGGCGTCGACACCCGCACCCAGACCGCCTACGGCACCCTGCGCACCTTCCTCCAGTACCAGATCGACCGCGTTCAAGGCCTCTATGCCGGCGGCGGACCGGCCGGTGGTGCCAACACCTTCGCCAACCAGGGCGGCAACAACGCAGCATTGCGTCGCGGCTTCATCCAGTTCGCGGGCATCACGGCCGGCCGTCTCCAGTCGTTCTTCGACTTCTACGCCGACAACTACAACTACGAAGGCATCGCCAACTCCGACATCTCGCAGAACGTCTTCGCCTACACCTACACGGCGGGCGGCGGCTTCTCGGCGACCCTGTCGCTCGAGGATCGCAACGCACGCGACCTGCCGCAGAACCTCGGCAACATCCTGGGCGGCCCGAACAACGTCGCCGGTGCGGCCCGGTATGCGGGCGAGACCATCCCCGACATCGTCGGCGTGCTCCGCTACGACCAGACCTGGGGTTCAGCCCAGCTCTCGGCCGCCTATCACGAGATCCAGTCGACCTCGGGTCCCTTCGCCGGAACCGGCGGACAAGGATATGCCAGCGCCGACACGGACGGTTTCGCGGTCCAGGCCGGCGTGAGGATCAAGCTTCCGATGCTCGCCGCGGGCGACGACCTCTGGCTGGAGGGTGCCTATCAGGAGGGCGCCTACGACTACCAGGACTCGGGCGTCTACTTCAACGGAGGGTTCAACTCCATCGCGGTCGGCGGCTTCCAGCACATCGACCGTGATGCCGTCGCGGTGCACCTCGTCGGCACGCCGGCCGCCGCTTACGTCCTCGACAAGGGTCGCGGCTTCTCCGCCATGGCCGCCCTGAACCACTACTTCACGCCGAACTTCCACGACGTGCTCTTCGGCTCCTACGAGCAGATCACCTACGGCAACGGCATCAAGAACATCGATTGGACGCTCGGCGGCATCGGTGACGCCAGCCAGTACCGCATCGGCAACCAGTTCCTCTGGGATCCCGTGAAGAACCTCGAGTTCGGCCTCGAGTTCGATTACCTCCACATCGACCAGACTCTGGCCCACAACCGCGGCGCCGTCGCGACGGCCCTTCCGGCCAGCATCGCCCTCAACCCGGATGCGTTCGAGATGCGCTTCCGCGCAGAGCGCGACTTCTGACCACATCCACTTCGACGCACAGGAAAGCCCGGCGCAAGCCGGGCTTTTTCGTTGCGTGGCAGCGGTCGCAATCACCGACTTGCTTCCTCTCCCGACGTGTCGATTTCGTTGCGCTAATGTCACATGACGGACCCAAAGGCCGGATGGGGCGGTTTGAGGGCATTCTTGCGTTTGTCGAATCCGCGGTGGCGGGTATGTTGAGTCGGCGGAGGGGAAACGACCCTCGCACTCGAAGGCCCGATGGTTAACGCCGATCGTCATCAAGACGATCAACAAGAAGGCGGTTATCGCGGGTCACATCTGGGAGCACGGGGCGCTGACGGTTCGATGCGGCTTTGGAGATGGTCTGATCTCGAGAGTTCTGCGGATGACAAAGCAACACCATTCCCGTTGGGTCATTCATACTGGAGGTTTGACGATGAAGCTCGGTAAGAGCCTTCTTCTCGGTTCGGCGGCCGCACTCGCTGTCACCGTTGGCGCCCAGGCTGCCGATCTTCCCGTTCGGAAGGCTGCGCCTGTTGACTACGTGCGGGTCTGCGATTGGACCGGCGCTGGCTACTTCTACATCCCCGGAACCGACAGCTGCCTCAAGATCGAAGGCCTGGTTCGCGTCGAGGGTGCCTTCATCAACAATTCGCGTCAGTTCTACCCGACTTCGACGGTCGGTCCGGCGACCCAGCTCGTTGCCGGCGGCACGATCATCCCGGGCCGCGGCGAAGACACCTCGGGCTTCTTCGCCCGCGGTCGCCTCGCTGCGGACATCCGCTCGCAGACGGCCTATGGCACCCTGCGCACCTACGTTCGCTACCAGATCGATCGTCTCCAGGGCGTCTACCAGGGCGGTGGCTCTGCCGGCGGCCAGAACACCTTCGCCAACCAGGGCGGCAACTCGGCCTACCTCGACAAGGGCTTCATCCAGTTCGCCGGGATCACGGCCGGTCGCGTCCAGTCGTTCTTCGACTTCTACGCCGATAACTACAACTACGAAGGTATCGCCAACTCCGATATCAGCAACAACGTCTTCGCCTACACCTACACGGGGGCTGGCGGCTTCTCGGGTACGTTCGCCGTCGAAGATCACAATGCCCGCAATGACGGGATCGGAAGCGTGACCGGTGGCAACTTCGGCGTCGCCTCCCCGGCCGCATACGGCGGTGAGACGATCCCGGACCTCGTCGGTCAGTTGCGCGTCGATCAGGCTTGGGGCGCTGCCCAGCTGTCGGCCGCGTACCACACGGTCAATACGGTTTCGGGACCCTTCGGCGGAACCGGCGGTCAGGGCTTCCAGCATAAGGACGAAGACGGTTACGCCGTGCAGGGTGGCGTCCAGATCAAGCTTCCGATGCTGGCGGCCGGTGACGACCTCTGGATCGAAGGTGCTTACCAGGACGGCGCGTACCTCTACCAGGACTCGGTGGGTTACGCGAACGCCGGCTTCCAGTCGCGCTACCTTGGTGGCTTCCAGCACATCGACCACGACGCCATCGCCATCGGTGTCCCAGGAAGCACGACCGGCGCCTATACCCTCGCCAAGAGCTCCGGCTTCTCGGTGATGGCGGCCATCAACCACTACTTCACCCCCAACTTCCACGACGTCCTCTACGGCTCCTACGAGGAGTCCAGCTACGGCCGTGCGAAGACCATCGACTGGACCCTCGGCGGCCTCGGCAACATGAGCGAGTTCCGCGTCGGCAACCAGTTCCTGTGGGATCCCGTGAAGAACCTCGAGTTCGGCCTCGAGTTCGACTATGCCCACATCGACCAGACGCTCGCCCACAATCCGGGCCAGGCCGCCACGGCTCTCCCGGTCGGCATCACCAAGAACCCCGATGGCTTCGAGGCTCGCCTCCGCGTCGAGCGCGACTTCTAAGTCCACCGCACAATCACTTCGAGGAAGCCCGGCAGGTCTCACTGCCGGGCTTCTTCGTTTGCGCTTGGAGGAGCCAAGTCGACCTGACGATGGCCGACCCGATGTCCAGGCGCCTCTGTGACGCCGCCTGCCGACACCGTTTCGGAAAGGTTTCGAAGACGGTCCGCACTTGCGTCTTGTCTTTTGGTTCTGCTGGCTGCCGTGTCGATGGATACCGCCGACTCACGCGTCGAGCTCGGCGCGGGTGAGTCGAACGGCAGCACAAAGCAGGGAGGGGGGGATCGGGCGTCGACGGGAAAGCCCTCAAGGGCCGGGGCGGGATGCCGAAGGGCGATCCGATGGTTCCGGTGTCGCATTGCGAACCGCCCGGCGGAGAGACCAGCCTGCCGCTTCGACCGTACGACGCCAACCGTCGATCGACCTGACGGTCCGGCCGGGACAGACGGGCACTTTGAGCCAGGGATCGACGGCGTAGCGCGGGTCCAGTCGAACGAGCAGACCCGCTCAGGCGCTCCGGCCGAAGCTCAGTTGCGCTCCCACATCATGATGCTGCCCAGGTCGCCCATGGCGTGCCATTCGGGCCGCCCGACATCGCCGGTGGATTCGATCGCCATGAGGTTGGCGATCGCGGTCCGCGCCCGGTTGACGCGGCTCTTCAGCGTACCGAGGGCACATCCGCAGATCTGGGCCGCCTCCTCGTAGGCGAAGCCCGACCCACCGACCAGGATGAGGGCTTCGCGCTGCTCGGCCGGCAATTTGGCCAGCGCGCTGCGGAGATCCTGCAGATCCATGTGGCCGTTCTGTTCAGGGACGGATACGAGCCGCGCCGCCATGGTGCCCTCGGCGTCCTCGACTTCGCGACGGCGCTTCCGATACTCGGAGTAGAACACGTTGCGCAGGATCGTGAAGAGCCACGCCGACATGCTGGTGCCGTGCGTGAACGAGGCCTGATTGATCCAGGCCTTCATCAGGGTCTCCTGGACGAGATCGTCGGCGCGGTCCCCATTGCCGCACAGCGAGAACGCAAAGGCGCGCAGGCTCGGGATCGTGCCGAGCATCTCGTCTTTCAAACGTTTCGCCGCCGCTTCCCCGGACAACGCCTGAGTCTCGCCGGGCTGGGCCTCTCCGGTGGGCGTGCTCATGACCATATTCCCCGATGACGCCGGCACAGCCCCAGATCACGCGACAAGGACGAATCGGACCCGTGACGTCTCGTCGTGATTCGAGACGGGGTGCCCGAAATCGAAGTCTGTCTGGGACACCTCGATCGTGCCGGATATCGGATGGTTCGGAAGCGAAATCAACCCGTCATGAACGGGTGTCGGCGAGCTTCCCGGTCAAGAGCGGGGCCGCGGTCGGCTGGCCCGTCGAGGAGCCCCCGACGGCCTCGAGCGTCACCGCATATGTGGCGGTGGCGATCACGGACGGGTCGTAGGCGGCGAGCGACTCCTGCTCGCCCGCGCCCGCCGCCACCACGCCGAGCGAGCGCGGGTGGCCGAGTGCAGGATCGATGATCCACAGTTCATAGGAATGGCCCGCCGGAGCTGAAACCAGCAGCGGCTTGATGGTCAGGCGACGGGCTGCGAGATCGATGTCGAGCACCATGGTGGGCGAGGATGCGTCCCGCTGCAGCACCGCAGTGAAGCGCTGCGGCTCCGCCGCTGCAGGGCGTGTCTCGCGAACCGCCACCCAGGCCAGGAGGGAGGCCGCCAGGAGAGCGAGCCCGCCCGTCGCGGCCTGCCAGCGCCTCAATCGGCGGCGCAAAGCTTCGGCTCCGCCAGGCTCCGACCGCGGCGCAGTCGCGGCGACGACCTGTCCGAAGAGCCTGGCCAAGATGGCGTCGTAGACGGCCACCGGCGGCGCCAGATCGTGCACGGCTTCGGCCAGTGGCGCTAGGCGGTCTTCCCACGCCCGGACGGCGCGGGCCAGTTCAGCGTCGACGCCGAGCTGCGTCCCGACAGCCGCGCGCTCGTCGGCGTCCAACGTCCCGAGGACGTATTCGGCGGCGAGCATGTCCGTGTCGTCGGGCTCATTCATTGGCGCAAGCAAAGTCTCAGCTGGATCAGGCTGCGGTGCAGCCAAGTCTTGATGGTCGCGACGGGTCGTCCGTAGCGCCGGGACAGAACCTCCCGGCTGCAGCCCCGATAATAAGCGAGGAGCACCGCTTCGCGCTTCTCGCCATCGAGCCGGTCGAGGCAGGCCATCAGCGCCCTCAGCCGATCATTCCCCTCCATGGCGTCGAGAGCACTCTCGGCCTCGGATGCGACGTCGAACCCGTCCGGCAACGCCACCACGGGAGCCGCCTTGGCACGACGCAGGTCGTCGAGCGCGCGATTGCGCGCCACGGCCGCCATCCAGGCGATCGGCGATCCGCGGGCGGGATCGAAGTCTCCGGCCCGCTCCCAGATCCGGGCGTAGACGTCCTGGAGCGCCTCGTCGGCCAAGCTGCGCCGCACCAGGATACCGACCACGATGCCGTAGAGCTTCGCGCTCGTCGCCCGGTAGAGATCCTCGAAGGCGTCCCGGTCACGCGCCGCGACCCGATCCATCAGATCGACGAGGTCACGCCTCTGTTCCAGCATCGGACGCTCTTCCCGGCCTCCGCCTCCCACGGCGAGCGGGACGACGGTCAAGGTCGGCGCCACGCTAAAGGCCGTACCCGGACCTGCCAAGTCCCACGCAGCCCCGGATCCGCAGAACCGCCCTCCGTGTCGCCGCACCCCGAGCGCCATCGCGACCAGGTCGCCGGTCATCGGCCTTGACGCCCGAGCCCGATGGCCGACGCCGTCAGCGACAGCCAGCCCGCGATGAGGCAGAGACCGCCGGTCGGCGCCGCCAGCGGGATCGGCCTCCAATCGAGGAGGCCGGCCAGCGCGAGATCGCCGCCGAACAACACGGCGCCAACGGACATCAACCCCAAGGCGGCGACGAGCAGCGCCGAAGACCGCGCGCCCGCCAACGCGACGCCGCTCCCAGCCAGGATCGCGGCGGCGTGGACGAGGAGGAAGTCCGACGACGTCCGTGCCAGCTCGCCCCCGCCCTTGTGGGCGCCCGCCGCCGCCACGACCACCCCCGCCGCACCGATGAGGCCGGCAAAGGCGATCGTCACGTAGGGCCAGCGTCGATCAGGGCCGAGGCCCTGTCCGACGAAGCCTGGTTCGGCAGGCGAGGGGCGGTCCAGCACGCTTGCGCTCAGCTGGCAGGCAGCAGCACGTGGTCGATGACGTGCACGACGCCGTTGGACTGCATGACGTTGGCGGTCGTGACGTGCGCGACATCACCCTTGGCGTCGGTCACGGTCACACCCTTGCCGGCCTTCTGAACCGTGAGCGTATCGCCCTCCACGGTCTTCAGCTCGGCCTTGCCGCCGCCGTCCTTCACCTGGCTGAGCAGGTCAGCCGCGGTCAGCGTGCCCGCGACGACGTGATAGGTCAGGATGCCCTTGAGCTTGTCGAGGTTCTCGGGCTTCAGGAGGGTGTCGACCGTGCCCTTGGGCAGCTTCGCGAAGGCGGCGTTGGTCGGGGCGAAGACCGTGAAGGGGCCGGGGCTCGCCAGCGTGTCGACGAGGCCGGCAGCCTTCACGGCCGCCACCAGGGTCGTCAGGTTCTTGGCGTGGCTCGCGTTCACCGCGATCGGCTGATCGGCGAGCATCGGGGCGCCGCCCACCATCGGGTTCTTGGCCCAGGCGGTGGCGGGGACGATCGACAGAGACAGGGCGACGGCGAGGCCGGCGAGGGCGTTACGCCCGTGGACGTTGGACATGATGTTCTCCGAAACTTCTGGCCCCACCGTGTGACGGGGACAACGAAGTAACGGGGCCTCGACGGCAGAGTTTCAATGCGTCCGACATATTTCCCGGCCAAGCCGAAGCAGAGGACCGTGCCGTTCACCTTGTCGGGACACGGCTCTCGCGGTTCAGTCGGCGTTGAGCGATCTTGCACCACAGTGTTGTCGGTTCAACCCCGCGAGTGTCGCCGCATGGCGCGAAGCCCAGTCCCCCTCACGGTCGTCGTCGTGCTCGACCATGCCTCCGTGACGGGGGGACAGGCCCGCGTGGCATTCGACAGCGCCATCGGCTTGAAGCGTCACGGCCACGAGCCGATCGTCTTCGCCGCGGCGGGGCCGGTCGCCCCGGAACTCACGGCCTCCGGCATCCGGACTGTGTGCCTCGGCCAGCGCGATCTCCTCGGCCACGGCTCGCTGGTGGCCGCCGCCGTGCAGGGCATGTGGAACGCCCCGGCCGCCGCAGCCCTCGGCGACCTCCTATCGACCCTGCCGCAGGACCGGACGGTCGTGCACGTCCACGGCTGGGCCAAGGCCCTGTCGCCCGCCATCGCCGGCCCCATCGCGGCGTCGGGCCTCCCGGCCGTCTACACGCTCCATGAATATTCGCTGCTGTGCCCCAACGGCGGCTTCTTCAACTATCGCACGGAGGAGCCGTGCGGCTTGAAACCTCTCTCGGCAGCCTGCTGGAGCACGAATTGCGATTCGCGAAGCTACAGCCGCAAGCTGTGGCGGACGAGCCGCCATGCCCTCATGGACCGCGTGGCCAACCTGCCACGGTGCTTCCCCGACATCGTCGCGATCTCGAGGTTCCAGATCGACGCCATCGGCCATCACCTCCCACCGGCGGCACGGGTGCACCTCGTGTCGAACCCGATCGGCGTGGCGCCGCGGGGCCCCAAGCCCCGGGGTGCCAGGGGACCGCTGACCTTCGTGGGCCGGATCTCGCCCGAAAAAGGGCCGTTCCTGTTCGCGGAAGCCGCGCGCCGCACCGGGTCGGAGGCGCTCTTCGTCGGGGATGGGCCGCTGCTCGGTGAATTGAAGCGCCGGTTCCCGGAGGTGAGGACGGTGGGCTGGCAGGGGCCGGTGGAGGTGCAGCGCTACCTTCGCGAGGCTGGCGCGCTGGTGTTCCCCTCCATCTGGTACGAGGGCCAACCCCTCACGGTGCTCGAGGCGAAGGCGCTCGGCACGCCCGTGATCGTGTCGGACGGCTGCGCCGGGCGCGAATGCGTCGAGGACGGGGTGACGGGACTCTGGTTCCGCCGCAACGACGTCGACAATCTGGCCGAGGCCCTCCGGCGCTTCGCCGACGTCGATCTGGATGCCATGTCGCGGGCCGCCTACGACGCCTACTGGGCCGCGCCCGCGACCCTCGACCGGCACATCGACGCAGACGACGTCGACAATCTGGCCGAGGCCCTCCGGCGCTTCGCCGACGTCGATCTGGATGCCATGTCGCGGGCCGCCTACGACGCCTACTGGGCCGCGCCCGCGACCCTCGACCGGCACATCGACGCCATCACGGCGATCTACCGGGGCCTGGTGCCGGCGGCGGCCGCCGAGGACGCTCGGCTGATCGCCTGAGCCGCGGCAGATCGCGGGGGCCGACCCACGCCGGCTCCTCAGCCCGCCGGCGCCGTTCCGGCCTCGCGGGCCACGGCCAGCGGTGGCGTCGTCCGGGGGAGGCGGTCCGGACGTGCCCGGCCAGCCCAGCGCACGCGCGCCGTCTCGATGCCCCAGACGGCGCCCATCATCAGGAACACGTGGCGCCAATGGTCGATGTCGATCTGGAAGCCCTGCAGCAGGAACACGAGCAGCGACGGCCAGAACACCTGAGCGACCCTGCGGTAGGGGGAGGGGGTCCAGACGAGGCGGAAGCCGACATAGGTGGTCAGCCCCACCAGCATCAGGAAGGCGAAGCCCCCGAGCCAGCCGTAGGACGCGAAGGCGTTGATGTAGCTGTTGTGCGGCTCGAGCCCGAAGATCAGCCGGAAGCGCAGCGGTCCCAGGCCGTTGACGTGGTCGAGCAGCATCGGGATCGAGCGGAGCTGGTTGCCGAAGCGCCCGGTGACGCCCTCGTCGTAGTCCTGTTCGAGCGCGGCGCGCTGCAGGAAGAAGTCGCGCGTGTTGGGTAGGGCGAGGAGGACCACCAGCACGAGCGCCGCCACGCCGGCGGCCACGAAGGTCATGACGAGGATCCGCCGGCGCAGCTTCGGCTCGGCGCTTGTCAGGAAGGCGAGGCCGATGCTGAGCAGCGTCGCCACCAGGAAGGCGCCCCAGGAGCCGCGGGAGAACGACAGGAAGATGCCCGCCACGACGGTGAGCAGGGCGATGCCCGTCGCGGCGATGTGGCGCGTGCGGCCCAGCACCAGGATCTGGATGTAGTAGACGGCCCCCATGATCAGGTAGGAGCCGAGCACGTTCGGGTCCTTGAAGGTGCCCGAGGCGCGACCGTAGCGGGAGAAGAGCTCGCCGAGGCTCCCCACGCCGAAATAGCCCACGATGCCGCACAGCGCCGCGAAGACCGTGCTGGCGGCGTAGAACTTCAGCACGAGTTCGGATCGCCGCAGCGTGTCCTCGGCGAAGAACAGCGCGAACACCAGGGTGGTGATGGCGAGGTAGAGCGACTGCAGCATGAACAGCGTCGGATCGGGTTCGACGATGTAGGGGACGAGCCCGATAAAGCCGCCGAGGTTGTAGAGGGCGATCAGGGCGAAGAGCGGCAGGACGCTGCGGTGGACCTTGAAGCCGCCGACGAACCAGATGGGGATCGCCGCCAACGAGGCGAAGTCGTAGGGCGACGGCTCGATGATCGCCACCGAGCCGCAGAAGACGAAGAGCGCGAAGCTCCAGTTCACCAACGTGCCGTAGTCCAACCGCACGGATCCAGGGGGCGTCCGCACGGCGGCGGACGGGAGGCGAACCGCCTCAATAGGCATTTTCGGTCTTCAGCAGCGCGAACGGCGTGATCGCCAGGATGTAGAGGTCGAAGAACAGCGACCAGTTCTCGATGTAGGCGAGATCGTGCTCGACGCGGCGCTGGATCTTCACCGGCGTGTCGGTCTCGCCGCGCCAGCCGTTGATCTGCGCCCATCCGGTGATGCCGGGCTTGACCCGGTGGCGGGCGAAGTAGCCGTCGACCACGTCGTCGTACTGCCGGTCGGCGGCCTTGGCGTGGACCGCGTGCGGCCGCGGGCCGACGAGCGACAGGTTGCCCTTGAACGCGACGTTGAAGAGCTGCGGCAGCTCGTCCATCGAGGTCTTGCGGATGAAACGGCCGACGCGGGTGACGCGGGGGTCGTCCTTGGTGACCTGGCGCGAGGCCGTGAAGTCGAGCTTGTCGGAGTACATCGAACGGAACTTGTAGATCTCGACCGCCTCGTTGTTGAACCCGTAGCGCTTCTGCTTGAAGAACACCGGTCCCTTCGAGTCGAGCTTGACCGCGACGGCGACGGCGAGCAGCAGCGGCGACAGGAACACCAGAGCCAGGGTGCCCACCACCCGGTCGAAGATGGTCTTCATCACCACGTCCCAGTCGGCGATGGGCTTGTCGAAGACGTCGAGGACCGGGACCGAGCCGATGTAGGAGTAGGAGCGCGGCCGGAACTTCAGCTTGTTGGTGTGGGCCGCGAGGCGGATGTCGATCGGCAGGACCCAGAGCTTGCGCAGCATGGTGAGCAGGCGCTGTTCGGCGGTGATCGGCAGGGTGAAGATGATGAGGTCGATCCGGGTGTGGCGGGCGAGGGCCACGAGGTCGTCGACGTTGCCGAGCTTGGGATAGCCGGCGACGATGTCGGGCGAGCGGGCGTCGGTCCGGTCGTCGAACACGCCGCAGATGCGCAGGTCGGTGCCCTTCTGGCGCGACAACTCCTCGAGCAGCGCCGCGCCGGCTTGGCCGCCGCCCACGACGACCGTCCGACGGTCGAGCCGTCCCGTGCGGGTCATGTGGCCGGTGACGAGG
Source organism: Lichenihabitans sp. (assembly GCA_965214345.1). Lineage (GTDB taxonomy): Bacteria > Pseudomonadota > Alphaproteobacteria > Rhizobiales > Beijerinckiaceae > Lichenihabitans. The sequence continues at coordinate 1,828,346 of CBDCBJ010000007.1, forward strand.
GAGAGCATGCCGCGCTCGACGAGGAGCGTCCCCAGGGCGAGCACGTACCAGCCCATCACCCAAACGCGCGAGAAGGTCGCGTCGAGCTTGAGGAAGAAGATCACCGCGAGGGCCGACAGGACGACGAGGCTCCAGCCGCCCGCGATGCGGAACCCCTGGTAGATCGGGGCGCGGAACGCCGCGACGTTGTTGATGCGGAGCGCCTGGAAGGCGAGGATCGCCAACCCCGCCATCGACGGGATCGCGACCTCGTAGGCGAAGCTGTAGCCGACCTGCGGCACCACATAGGCGAGATGGACCGCCACGCCGGTGATGCAGAGCAGCGTGAACTCGATCGCCCGCACCAGCCCGACGAGGACCAGGGGCGAATAGTGAGGGCGGCCGTCGAGCGTCCCCATGGTCTCGGCGAGGGAGGCGAGCGCGCGGCTGGCGTCGCCCTCCTGCGGCATGTCGGCGCCGGACTCGGCTTCGGGCATGGCCATCTGCCGGACGTCGTCCGGCGTGAAGGCGGCCGCATTCGTCTTGGACGGTTTCACGGGATGAGGCCTGCAGGTCAGGGGGAAAGGGCGACCTCGGGGGACCGTGCGGCCGTCGGGCGCGCACGGGCCGCGAGGGCGTCGCGGTAGGCCGCCACCACGGTGTCGACCATGGCGGCGATGGAAAAGCCGCTCCGCACGACCGCGGCGAGGTCGGCGGCTTCGGCGTCGCGCTGGCCGGGCGTCGCGTTGAGCGCCCCCGCCATGGCGGCGACGAGGCGGTCGACGTCGTCGGCGGGGATCAGCCGGCCGCGGAGCGGGCCGAAGATCTCCGGGATGCCGCCGACGTCGGTCGAGATCAGGGGGATGCGGGCCGCCGCCGCCTCGAGGACCACGTAGGGCAGGGACTCGGCGCGGGAGGGCACCACGAGGATGCGGCCCATCGCGAAGCCGCGCCGCGCCGGCATGGGGCCCTGGAAGCTGACGCGGCCCTCGAGGCCGAGGTCCAGGGCGAGCCGTTCGAGCAGGTCCCGGTCGGGCCCCGAGCCCACCAGCACGGCGCGGGGGAGGGAGCCGAGGGACCGGCCGACGCGGTCGAGCGCCCGCAGCAGGACATCGATGCCCTTGGCGGCCCGGAGTTCGCCGACGTAGACGAACTCCGCCGCGTCCGCCGCCGGCGCGATGGGATCGAACTCGTCGTCGGCGATCCCGTTGTGCACCACCCTCGCCAGCGCGGCGGGTTCGCCGACCAGGGCCCTGTAGCGGGAGCCGATGAAGCTGCTCTCGAAGAGGAGCACGTCCGTGCTGCGCCCGAGCAGGGCCTCGACGTGCATGTAGGCGCCGTGGACCCTGCTGCCGGGACGGTGGTTCAGGCTTCCTCCATGGGGCGTATAGGCCCGGACGCTTCGCGCCCCGCCGGGCAGGAACCCGGGCAGCCGGGCGAAGAAGCCGCCCTTCGAGCCGTGGCCGTGGACGACGTCGGGCCTAGCCGATGCGAGGCGCCGCAGCACGTGGGCGAGCGCCAGGGCATCGGACGGATGGGGGTTGCGGCGCATGGGGACGCGCGACAGGCCGAGCGCGAGGAGAGGTTCGAGATCACGGAGCGTGCGGTCGGCGGACTCGCCGCCCGTCGTGGAATCCACGATCAGGCCGACGGCGTGGCCGCGGAGCGCCTGTTCGCGGCTGAGGTCGAGCACGTGCCGGTAGAGCCCGCCCAGGGGTGCCCGAAGCACATGCATCACCCTGAGCGGGGCGTGATCGAGGCCGGTCTCGTGCGCCATGGTGAAACTCGCGACTGCGACGCCTCACCATGGGAGGGCAATGCTAAAAGAAGCGTTCCTCGATGTTGACCGTGTCGCCGGGCCGCACCGGGTAGGCGAGCGGCACACGCGCCGTGACCTGCACGCCGTTGATCATCCGGGTGATGTTGGCGGAGTTGCGCTCGGCGCGCGGACCGAAGCCGCCCGCCACCGCGATGGCCTTCTGCACCGTCATGCCGTTGATGAAGGGGTATTGGCCGGCGGTGGTGATCTCGCCCAGCACGAAGAACGGCCGGTAGGCTTCGACCTCGACGGCGACGTGGGGGTCGCGCAGGAAGCCGCCGCGCAGCTTGGTCTCGATCACGTGCTGGGCGTCGGCGGTGGTCAGCCCGCCGACCGGCGCGTCGCCGATCAACGGAATGGAGACCATGCCCGAGCCGTTGATCGCGTAGGAGTTCGACAGGGCATCTTGACCGAAGACGATGACGCGGATGCGATCCCCGCTGGCGAGCGTGTAGGGGGCGGTCAGCTGTGCCTTGAAGACGTCGGTGCGGTAGACCGGGTTGGCGCAGCCGGCGAGCGCGGCGGCGCCGGCGAGGCAGACGGCGAGGGCGAAACGGCGCATGGGACGGCCCGGGCGTGAGGCCTCGACGAATCGTCGCGGCGGGAGGACTGGGCTCAGCACTAGATCGTTAGGGTTAACGAAACCCGAAAGCGCCGCGCGGGCCTCGGCGGTGCTGCCCCGACGGCGCCCCGTCGCTTGCCCCGGCCGGTCGGGCGGCGTACCTGCAGCCCCGTGCACAACCCTGTCGGCCCGGTCTCGGTCCTCGATCCGGAGCCGTCCCGTCGTCACCTTTCGAACCCAGGCCCCCAGCCGCCGCCATGCCGTCGTTTCGCACCACCCGCAACGTGTCCCACCCGGCCGCGAAGATGTTCGACCTCGTGGCGGACATCGAGAAATACCCCGGCTTCCTGCCGCTGTGCCAGGGGTTGACGGTGCGCCGCCGTTCGACGTTGCCGGACGGCCGCGAAATGCTGGTGGCCGACATGCAGGTGGGCTTCAAGGCGATCCGCGAACGGTTCACGAGCCGCGTCACGCTGGACCGGGTCTCGGACGTCATCGTGGCGGAATACATCGACGGCCCGTTCCGCTCGCTCGAGAACCGCTGGACCTTCCGGAATCGGCCCCCCGGCGACGGTTCTGCCGGCTGCACGGTGGAGTTCTTCATCACCTATGAGTTCAAGAGCCGCATGCTGGGCCTGTTGATGGGCTCAATGTTCGAGAGCGCCTTCAGCCGGTTCGCCGAGGCGTTCGAGGAACGCGCCGACGAGGTCTACGGATAGGGTGCGTCGCATCGGCCGGCGTCGCCCCGATGCCGGGCCGATCGTGTGGTCAGCCCTCCGACGGCCGTCACATCGCCGCTTCGAAGAGGCCCAGCGCCTCGGCTACCGAGGCCAGCCGGACGGCGCTCCGCCCGATGTCGCCGAACCTACGTTCGACGGCGACGACGCTGCCGCCACGCCGTGCGCAGGCGAAGTGGACGAGGCCGACGGGCTTCGCCGCCGTGCCGCCGCCCGGTCCTGCCACGCCGGTGATCGACACGGCGGCGTCGGCCCGTGAGTGAGCCAGCACGCCCGATGCCATGCCCCGGGCCACGGCCTCCGAGACGGCGCCCTCCGCGGCGATCAGGGCCGGGTCGACGCCCAGCATCTCGGCCTTGGCGGCGTTGGAGTAAGTGACGAAACCGCGCTCGAACGCCGCGGACGAGCCCGGCACGTCGGTCAGCAGCGCCGCCACGAGCCCGCCCGTGCAGGATTCGGCGGTGGCCAGCATCAAGCCTCGTGCGCGGCAGGCGGCGAGGAGCGCCGTGGCGCGGGCGACGAGAGGGGTCGCGAACAAGGGCTAATCCGCCGCGAGCGGCAGGCGGACCGTGGCGAGGCCCCAGGCCACGATGCCCTCCTCGCGCCCGGTGAAGCCCATCCTCTCGGACGTGCCCGCCGTCACGCCCACCCGGTCGGCCGCGATGCCGGCGATGGCGGCGATGCGGCTCTGCATGGCGTCGCGATGCGGGCCGATGCGCGGCGCCTCGCACACGATCGTGGCGTTGAGGTTGGCGATGATCCCGCCGCGGGCCCGCACCCGTTCCACGGCATGGCGCAGGAACCGGTCGGACGAGGCGCCCTTCCACCGCATGTCGGAGGGCGGAAAGTGCGTGCCGATGTCGCCGTCCCCGATCGTGGCGAGCAGCGCGTCGGTGAGGGCGTGGAGGACGACGTCGGCGTCCGAATGGCCGCTGAGCGATTTGCCATGGGGGATCTTCACCCCGCCGAGCCAGACGTGGTCGCCCGCCACGAAGGAATGCACGTCGAAGCCCTGGCCGGTGCGGACGTCGAGGAGAGCTGACTGCAAGCGGAGCTCCGCGGCTTGGAGGTCGGAGGTCGTGGTGATCTTGGTGTTGGACGGATCGCCCTCGAAGACCGTCACCGCGTGACCCGCGAACTCCGCGACGGCGGCGTCGTCGGTGAGGTCGTGCCGTCCCCGATCCGCGGCCCGGGCATGCGCGCCGGCGATGAGGCCGAAGCGGAAGGCCTGCGGGGTCTGGACGGCGCGCAGCCCCGCCCGGTCCGGCGTGCCGGTGATGCGGCCGTCGGCGTCGACCGCCTTCACGGTGTCGAAGACCGGGCAACCCGGCACGGCGGCGCCGAACCGCGCCGCCGCCGCGACCGCGCGGTCGACGAGCGCCTGCGACGTGAAGGGACGGGCGCCATCGTGGATCAGGACGAGGTCGCCGTCGTCCGCGCCGCGCGCCGCCAAGGCCTCGAGGCCGGCGCGGACGCTGTCCTGGCGCGTGTCCCCGCCGAGCACCGGATCGCCGAGCCCGTCGAGGCCCGCCACGGCCTCGGCGTAGAGCGCCCGGTCCTCGGCGTGGATCACCGCCACCGTCGCGGCGATATCGGGCCGGCCGAGGACGGCATCGAGCGTGCGGGCGATGACCGGCCGGCCGGCCAGGGCGCGGTATTGTTTCGGCAGGCCGGCCCCGGCACGGGATCCGCGGCCGGCCGCCACGACCAGCACGTGGGTTCGCTGCATCATCGCCAGACTCCGTCCGAGCAGGACCACGTCGCCCCAACGACCTGATCCTGCTCAGTTCCCAAGCTGAAAGCGGCAGGACGGCGTGGGTCGACCCGCGCCGTCCTGCCCGGCCCTGTCTTTCCCGTCTTTCCGGTGCGAGGTCAAACCCGTGCCGATGCGGCGACGTCGGTCCTTGGCCCGGCCTTGCCGTGGGGCGGCGATTGGCTAGAATGCGGGCAGCACAGGAAGTGCTGCGGAAAGCGGCACGCGCCGCCGGCGGCGGCGACCCCGGTATCATCTTCCAGAGGACATCGATACCCTTGACCGGCTCGACCTCAGCGACCTCATCCGGATCGGGGCAGGGCGGGCCGCCGCTCCGGCTCGGCGGTCGGACGCTGTCGGGACGCGCCATCCTGGCCCCGATGGCCGGTGTCACCGACGTCGGCATGCGCCGCGCCGCCCAGCGCTTCGGGGCGGCCTTCACCGTCTCGGAGATGGTGGTGGGAGACCGCCTGGCGCGGGGCGAGGCCGCGAGCCTCGCACGCGCGGCGGGCGAAGGCCTCGATCCGCACGTCGTCCAGATCGCCGGGTGCCGGGCCGAGGCCCTGGCCGACGGCGCGCGGGCGGCCGAGGACGGCGGAGCCGTCGCGATCGACATCAACATGGGCTGCCCGGCCAAGAAGGTGACGGGCGGCCTCGCCGGGTCGGCCCTGATGCGCGACCTCGACGGCGCCGTCCGGCTGATCGCCGCGACCGTGGCGGCCGTCTCGGTGCCGGTGACGGTGAAGATGCGGCTCGGCTGGGACGACGACAGCCGCAACGCCCCCGAACTGGCGCGCCGGGCCGAGGCGGAGGGGGCGGCGCTCGTCACAGTGCATGGCCGCACCCGCCAGCAATTCTACAAGGGGCGGGCCGATTGGGCGGCGGTGGCGGCGGTCAAGCGCGCGGTCTCGATCCCCGTGGTGGTCAACGGCGATTGCGCGTTCCCGGCCGACGCCGCCGCCATGCTGGCGGCCTCCGGGGCCGATGCCGTCATGATCGGCCGCGCCGCGCTCGGGCGACCCTGGCTCGTCGGCGCCGTCGCGGCCGCCCTGCGGGGCGAGGTCGCGCCGACCCCGAGCCTCGCCGACCGGCGCGAGGCGGCGCTCGACCACTACGATGCGCTGCTGTCGCAGTTCGGCGCCGCCCAGGGCAATCGACACGCCCGCAAGCACCTCGTCGCCTACGCGGAGCACCTCGTCGCCGAGGTGGCAGACCCGGCGGGACGGGTCGAGATCGGCGTGCTGCGCGCCGCGATGGCGACCAGCGACGACCACCGGGCGACGGGTCGCCTGCTGGGGCGCCTGTTCGACGTCCCGGACGCGATGGGGATCGCGGCATGACGAGGACCCCGGCCGGCCCGCGCCCTCCCTTGGCCAAGTCCGACGGCTTCGCCCAGGCGAGCGAGGCCGTGAACCTGCTGCCCCATGCCGTGCTGACCGTGGAGGCCGACGGGACGCTCGTCGACGCCAATTCGGCGGCCGAATCGTTCTTCGACATGAGCCGCGCGGTGCTGAGGCGGCATCGCCTGAGCGACATCGTGCCCTTCGCGTCGCCCCTCCTGGCGCTGCTCGAGGAAGCCGCGAAGCGCGGCACGGCGCTCAACGAGTATCAGGTCGACCTCGGCAACCCGAAGCTCGGACCGGACCGGGTCGTCGACATCCACGTGAGCCCGATGACGGAGCCACGGGGTCGCGTGATGATTCTGCTGCAGGAACGATCGATTGCCGCTAAATTCGACAGGCAATTGACGCATCGTGGCGCAGCGCGCTCAGTTTCTGCTCTCGCCGCCATGTTGGCCCACGAGATCAAGAATCCGCTGTCCGGCATCCGCGGCGCCGCCCAGTTGCTCGAGACCGCCGTGGGCGACGAGGACCGGGCCTTGACCCGCCTGATCTGCGAGGAGACCGACCGCATCGTGAAGCTGGTCGACCGCATGGAGGCCTTCTCGGACCTGCGGCCGATCGAGCGCGAGAGCGTCAACATCCATGCGGTGCTCGACCACGTCAAGCGCGTGGCCCTGGCGGGCTTCGCCCGCCACATCCGATTCGCCGAGACCTACGACCCGTCGCTGCCGCCGGTCTTCGGCAATCGGGACCAGCTGATCCAGGTGTTCCTCAACCTCGTCAAGAACGCCGCCGAGGCGCTCGGCCCCGACACGATCGACGGCACGATCGAACTCACCACCGCCTTCCGGCCGGGCGTCCGGCTGCGCACGCCGGGCTCTTCGACCCCCGTCAGCCTGCCGCTCGAATTCTGCGTGCGGGACAACGGGCCGGGCGTGCCGTCCGACATCGCCGCCCACCTGTTCGATCCCTTCGTGACCACCAAATCGTCGGGAACTGGCCTTGGACTTGCTTTGGTGGCGAAGGTGATCGGCGACCACGGCGGGACCGTCGAATGCGAGTCCTATCCGCGTCGAACCACCTTTCGGGTCCTCCTGCCCATGTTCGCCGCGCGCGACGGACGGGGCGGCGCCGACGCGTGAGGGCTCGGCGCACAGCGTAAAGGAACCACCGGCGATGAATGGCCACATCCTCGTTGCCGACGACGACACCGCCATCCGCACCGTGGTGAGCCAGGCCCTGTCGCGGGCCGGCTACGACGTCCGCACCACCGGCACGGCCGCTTCCCTCTGGCGGTGGGTGCAGGCCGGAGACGGAGACCTCGTCATCACGGACGTCGTGATGCCGGACGAGAACGCCTTCGAGCTGCTGCCGCGGATCAAGAAGCTGCGTCCCGACCTGCCGATCATCGTCATGAGCGCGCAGAACACCTTCATGACGGCCATCAAGGCGTCGGAGCGCGGCGCCTACGACTACCTGCCCAAGCCGTTCGACCTGAAGGAACTGGTGGCGATCGTCGGACGCGCCATGGCGGAGCCCCGCCAGCGCGAGGTCGTGCGCGACGAAGAACTCGACGCCATGCCGCTGATCGGGCGCTCGGCCGCCATGCAGGAGATCTACCGCACGCTGGCGCGGCTGATGCAGACCGACCTCACCGTGATGATCTCGGGCGAATCGGGCACCGGCAAGGAGCTTGTGGCGCGCGCGCTGCACGACTACGGCAAGCGCAAATCGGGTCCCTTCGTGGCCATCAACATGGCGGCGATCCCCCGCGACCTCATCGAATCCGAGCTGTTCGGCCACGAGAAGGGGGCCTTCACCGGCGCCAACACGCGCTCGGCGGGCCGCTTCGAACAGGCCGAGGGCGGCACGCTGTTCCTCGACGAGATCGGCGACATGCCGATGGAGGCGCAGACGCGACTGCTCCGCGTGCTCCAGCAGGCCGAATACACGACGGTCGGCGGCCGTACCCCCATCAAAACCAACGTCCGGATCGTCGCCGCCACCAACAAGGACCTGCGGGTCACGATCCAGCAGGGCCTGTTCCGCGAGGACCTGTTCTTCAGGCTCAACGTCGTGCCGATCCGCCTTCCGCCCCTGCGCGAGCGCGCCGAGGACATCCCGCATCTCGCCCGACACTTCTTCACCGCGGCCGCGGCAGAAGGTCTGCCGATGAAGCACATGGACACCGGAGCCCACGATCGCCTGAAGCGCTACCGCTGGCCCGGCAACGTGCGCGAACTCGAAAACCTGGTGCGCCGGCTCGCCGCCCTCTATCCGCAGGAGGTCATCACGGCGCCGCTGGTCGAGGCCGAACTCGGCCTCAACCGCCCGGGCTCGGCCATCGCGCCGACCTCCGAGATCGCCACCGGCATGCTCGGCGGCGGCGGGATGGACGTCGGCATCGCGCCCTCGGAGGAGGGGGGGCTCATGGGTGCCGTCGAGCGCCACCTCGCCGACCTCTTCGCCAAGCACGGCGAAGACCTGCCACCGCCGGGGCTCTACCATCGCGTACTCCGCGAACTCGAAGTCCCGCTCGTCTCGGCGGCGCTGGCGGCGACCCGCGGCAATCAGATCAAGGCCGCCGAGATGCTCGGCCTCAACCGCAACACCCTGCGCAAGAAGGTGCGTGAGCTCGACATCAAGCTGATGCGCCTGCCGCGCTGATCAAGACGATCGCGGGTCCGCATCGATCCGCGCCGTCCGCGCCCTGAATTTGTCGTAATCCGGCAACAGTGCTGTATAAATGCAACGGACGGCTCGGCCGGCCGACGCAGAGGCACCACGGCGATCGTCGGGCGCGAGCCGAGGACGATCCGCCGAACGGATGGACGCGCTTGACGCAACAGACGGGCAGGGACGGCTCCGATCCGGGATCGGGGCGGCGGGACGACCGGCGCTTCAGCTTCCGGTTCGCGCCCCTGATCGTGGGCCTGTCGCTGGCCGCCGCGCTGGCGAGCTTCGCGGTGTTCACGGGATACACCCCGATCCTCCCCACCGACCCCGTCGTGGTCGACGTGTTCCTGGCCGACGGCATCATCGTCCTCGTGCTGGTCCTCCTCGTCGCCGTCGAGGCCTTCAAGCTCCTCGCCGCCTATCGCACCAAGCAGGCCGGCGCCCGGCTCCATGCCTATATCGTCGGGCTCTTCACCATCACGGCGGCCGTACCGGCCGTCATCATGGCGGTGGTCGGAGCCGTCGCGCTCGACCGGGGCCTCTACCCCCAGTTCGTCGACGACGTCGGGCATTTCATCGGCGAGACGACCGACGCCGCGAAGCTGATCCGCTCCAAGCAATGCGACTGGCTGCAGCGGGACGCCGACCTCGTCGCCGCCGATCTCGCCCGCGCCCGCGTGGGCTATACGGATCGCAACTTCTTCCAGAGTTACTTCGAGTCGCGCGTGCAGTCGCTCGGCTTCGCGACGGCCGTCATCCTCGACACCAAGGGGGAGGTCACGGCCCGGGTCGACACCGGCCAGGCGCGAGCGGTGGAGAAGCCGAGCGCCGCCGACCTCGAGGGCGCGCGAGCCGGCGAGCAGGTCTGCTTCCGGGTCGACAACGCCCGCAGCCGCGTCGCGCTGCGCTTCCTCCCGACCTTCGACAACAGCTTTCTCTACGTCGAACGTCCGCTCGACCCGTTCACCATCGAGTTCCAGCAGCAAGCCGACTCCATCAACCGGCTCTTCGCCCAGTTCGATGCCCATCGGCGCTCGATCCAGGTCGCCTTCATCATCATGTACGGGCTGCTCGCCACCATCCTCCTGCTGTCGGCGACATGGCTCGGCCTGTCCTTCGCCAACCTGCTCGTGGCGCCGATCCGCCGCCTGATCAACGCCACCGATCAGGTCTCGTCCGGCAACCTCTACGTCCAGGTGCCGGTGCGGCGCTCGGAGGGCGACCTCGCCCGGCTCGGCGAGACCTTCAACAAGATGATCTCCGAGCTGCGGCTCCAGCAGAACCGCCTCATCGCGGCGCGCGAGACCATCGACGAGCGCCGCCTCTTCACCGAGGCCGTCCTGTCGGGCGTGCCGGCGGCGGTGATCGGCGTCGACGCCAAGGGCGACGTGACGGTGCTGAACCCGTCGGCGCAGAAGCTGCTCGACGGCGCCGCGCCGGCCGGCGCGTCCGTCATCGGCCGCTCCCTCGTTGCCATCGTGCCGGAACTGGCCGGCATCCTGTCCGAGACCCGCGTCGGCCGTCAGAGGCTGCAGCAGGGCCAGGTGACCCTGGCCCGCGCCAACCGCGAGCGGGTCTTCAACGTCCGCGTCACCAGCGAACTCTCGGCCAAGGCCGAGCGCAACTCCGTGGTGACGCTCGACGACATCACCGACCTCGTCTCCGCCCAGCGCACCTCGGCCTGGGCCGACGTGGCGCGCCGCATCGCCCACGAGATCAAGAACCCCCTGACGCCGATCCAGCTCTCCGCCGAGCGCCTGAAGCGCCGCTACAGCAAGGTCATCACCGAGGGCCGCGACGTCTTCGACCAATGCACCGACACGATCATCCGGCAGGTCGAGGACATGAAGCGGATGGTCGACGAGTTCTCGTCCTTCGCCCGCATGCCGAAGGCCATGCTGGCCGAGGACGACCTCGGCAAATGCGTGGGGCAGGTGACCTTCCTGATGCGCGTCGGCCACCCGGAGATCGCCCTCGACGAGGAGCTGCCGGCCGAGCCGATGATCGCGCGTTTCGACCGGCGCCTCCTGTCGCAGGCGCTAACCAACATCGTCAAGAACGCCAGCGAGGGCGTGACGGCCCATCTGGCGACGCTGCCGCGGGAGGCGCGTGAGCCGGGCCGCATCGCCGTCAAGCTCCACGCCGCGGCGGACGGGCAGGCGGTGATCGACGTCATCGACAACGGCAAGGGTTTTCCGGCCGAGAATCGCCAGCGCCTGCTCGAGCCCTACATGACGACGCGGAGCGAGGGGACCGGTCTCGGTCTCGCGATCGTCGCCAAGATTTTGGAAGATCACGGCGGCGGGATCGAATTGCTCGACGCCCCCGACCATCGCGGCGCGCATGTGCGCCTGCATTTCCCGATCGACACGCCGGCCCAGCCCGAAGCCGCTCCGGCGCCGGCTGCGGTCAGCGAGAAAGCCTGAGAACGCCCCATGGCCACCGACATCCTGATCGTCGACGACGAGGCCGACATCCGCGAACTCGTTTCGGGCATCCTGTCCGACGAGGGCCACGGCACCCGCACCGCCAAGGATGCGGACGACGCGCTGGCGCTGCTGGCGGCGCGCCGGCCGCACCTGATGTTCCTCGACATCTGGCTGCAGGGGTCACGGCTCGACGGGCTGCAACTCCTGGAGATCATCAAGGACGGGCATCCGACTCTGCCGGTCGTGATGATCTCGGGTCACGGCAACATCGAGACGGCGGTGTCGGCCATCCGCCTGGGCGCCTACGACTTCATCGAGAAGCCGTTCAAGGCGGATCGGCTGGTGCTGGTGGCCGAGCGGGCGCTGGAGACGTCGCGGCTGAAGCGTGAGAACGTCGAGCTGAAGACCCGCTCGCTCACGGCCGACCGCGTGGTCGGGCGCTCGACCAGCGCCAACCAGCTCCGCCAGGTGATCGACAAGGTGGGGCCGGCCAATTCCCGCGTGCTGATCGCGGGAGCTCCCGGGACCGGAAAGGAATTGACCGCCCGGATGGTCCACGCGGCCTCGAGCCGGGCGAGCTCGCGCTTCGTGGTCATCAACGCCGCCACGATGCTGCCCGAGGCCATGGAGAGCGAGCTCTTCGGCATCGAGGGCACGGAGGGACGCGGCCGCAAGGTCGGGGCGCTCGAAGAGGCCCACGGCGGCACGCTGTTCATCGACGAGGTCGCCGACATGCCGCGCGAGACCCAGAGCCGGATCCTGCGCGTGCTGGTCGACCAGAACTTCCAGCGCGTCGGAGGGACGGCGCGGGTGCACGTGGACGTGCGGATCATCTCGTCGACGGCGCGCGACCTGCCGGCCCTGATCGCCGAGGGGGGGTTCCGGGAGGACCTGTTCCATCGCCTGGCCGTCGTGCCGGTGCGGGTTCCCGCCCTGTCGGAGCGGCGGGACGACATCCCCGAACTCGTGGCCTTCTTCATGGACCAGGTCTCGGCCAACACGGGCCTGCCGCGGCGCAAGATCGGCGCCGACGCCATGGCGGTGCTCCAGTCGCACGACTGGCCCGGCAACATCCGCCAGCTGCGCAACAACGTCGAGCGCCTGATGATCCTGGCGGCGGGCGAGCCGGAGGCCGAGATCACGGCCGACATGCTGCCGTCGGAGATCGGCGCGCTCGTGCCGGCGACGCCGAACGGGGCAGGGGGCGAGAAGCTGATGAGCCTGCCGCTGCGCGAGGCGCGCGAAGTGTTCGAACGGGAATACCTCGTGGCGCAGATCAGCCGGTTCGGCGGCAACATCTCCCGGACGGCCGAGTTCATCGGCATGGAACGCTCGGCCCTGCACCGCAAGCTGAAGTCATTGGCCATCGATTGATCGCATGGGGGAAGGCCGAAGTTTGTCTTGCGGCTTCCCCGTGTTCCTGCCTCTAATGCGGCGGGATGCAGGCAGTTCGGCATGAAGCCGGACGGTCCGCGCGCGGTCGACCGACATTCGGGCTCCGTGCGCGGGGAGGTCGGCACCGTGGAGACGCCCCGGACGACGCCCACGCGGGCTGCGCGCGGCGGCGTCCCCCGGCTCCGGCCTGCGGCATCGAGACCGCGAACAGGCGGCGACGAGCAGTGGACAGGACCATGGCGGCTGAACGAACACAGAACCTTCAGGACACGTTCCTCAACTACGTGCGCAAGAACAAGGTCCCGCTCACCATCTTCCTGGTCAACGGTGTGAAGCTGCAGGGCGTGGTGACCTGGTTCGACAACTTCTGCGTCCTGCTGCGGCGCGACGGCCACTCGCAACTGGTCTACAAACACGCCATATCGACCGTGATGCCGGGGCAGCCCATCCAGATGTTCGAGGCGCCGGAGGACGTGCCGGCCGCCGCGCCGGCTCTCGCCGAACGTCCGCGGTGAGCGCCCTCTGCCGGCACCGAGCGACCGGGACACGCGATTGAAGCCACAACACCAGGACGATCCCGCCGACGTCGGCGAGAAGACCGCCGCCGAAGCCACGCGCACGCTCGTCGTGGGCCCCTACACGGCCGGGCGAGGCGGTTCGGCGCGGGAGGCGCGGTCCCCCGAGGCCCGCATCGGCGAGGCGGTCGCTCTCGGCGACGCCATCGATCTCGACGTACGCCGCGACATCGTCGTCAACATCGGTACGGTGCGTCCCTCCACCTATCTCGGGAAGGGCAAGGTCGAGGAATTGGCCGAGGCCTGCGAGGAACTCGATATCGGGCTCGTCGTGATGGATTGCGCGCTCTCGCCCGTCCAGCAGCGCAACCTCGAAAAGGCCTTCGACACGAAGGTGATCGACCGTACCGGGCTGATCCTCGAGATCTTCGGCCGCCGTGCCCGCACGCGGGAAGGGACGCTCCAGGTCGAACTGGCCCACCTCGCCTACCAGAAGTCGCGCCTCGTGCGCTCCTGGACCCATCTCGAGCGGCAACGCGGCGGCTTCGGCTTCCTCGGCGGCCCCGGCGAGACGCAGATCGAGACCGACCGCCGCCTCATCGAGGAGCGGATGGCGCGGATCGAGCGCGACCTCGACCACGTCAAGCAGACCCGGGCGACCAACCGCAAGACACGCGTGGAGGTGCCGTTCCCGACCGTCGCGCTCGTCGGCTATACCAATGCCGGCAAGTCGACGCTGTTCAACCGGCTCACCAAGGCGGCGGTGCTGGCCGACGACATGGTGTTCGCCACGCTCGACCCGACGCTGCGGGTGCTGAAACTGCCGCATCGCGGCAAGGTGATCCTGTCCGACACGGTGGGGTTCATCTCTGACCTGCCGACCATGCTGGTCTCGGCCTTCCGGGCGACTCTGGAGGAGGTCGTGTCGGCCGACATCATCCTGCACGTGCGCGACGTCGCCCACGAGGACACGCAGGCCCAGAGCGTCGACGTTCTGGCCATCCTGCGCGAACTCGGCGTCGACGCCGAGGACCGCGGGCGCGTCGTCGAGGTGTGGAACAAGGCCGACCTGCTCGATCCCGACCGGCTGGCGGCGACGCTCGACACGGCGGCTCACAAGCGCGCCGACGAGCGGCCGGCCGTGGTGTCGGCGCTGACGGGGCAGGGGATCGACGACCTGCTCGCCACGATCGAGCGGCGCCTCGCCGTCCATTCGACCTCGCTCAACGTCGACCTCGACCCGAGCGACGGCCGCGGATTGAACTGGCTCTACGAGACGACCGAGATCCTGGCGCGGCAGGACGGCGAGGACGGGACGATCCATCTCACCGTGCGGGTCGCACCCGAACGCATGGCGCGGGTGCAGAACCGGTTCCCCGGCGCGGAGCGCCTGGCGGCCTCCACCGACTGACCCATGGAGAAGGTGACGCCGGCCGTGGCCGGCGTGGTCCTCCTGGATGGCAATGCACGAGGGCAGGGCGGTCGGTCGGCGGCCGCGCCGGTTCCGTGTTCGCACGGCGTACGGCTGCTTGGCTCGGTGGCGACCCGTCGGATGTCAGCCGAACCCAGCGTTCGGAGAGCGTATCAGTCTTTCGGCGTCGTCCGTTCCGTCGCCTTCGCGTCCCGCCACAGCGCCTCCATGGTGTCGAGGTCGGCCTCCTGCAGGCTCGAACCGCGCCCCGCGAGCGTGGCCTCGATGAAGCCGAACCGTCGGGTGAACTTGCGGTTGGCGGCGTGCAGCGACGCCTCGGGGTCGACGTCGGCGTGACGCGCCAGATTGGCCACGGCGAACAACAGGTCGCCGATTTCGTCCGCCAGGGCGTCGGGGTCGCCCAGGGCGGCCTCGACCTCTGCGGTCTCCTCGCGGATCTTGGCCAGCACCGCCCGAGGGTCATCCCAGTCGAAGCCGACCGTCGACGCCACCTTCTGGAGCTTCACGGCCCGCGGCAGGGGGGCTAGACCCGTGCCGGCGCCGGCGAGCAGCGCCGGCGTGCCCTCCGCCGCCGCCTCGCCGCGCGTCAGCCGCGCCGCCCGGTCCCGCCGCACCCGCTCGGCTTTCTCCTCGGTCTTGATCCGACCCCAGGCGGCCTTGACCTCCTATGGCGTGAGATCCTTCCGATCGCCGAAGATGTGCGGATGGCGGCGGACCAGCTTCGTCGTGATCGCCTCGACCACGCCGCCGAAGTCGAAGCTGCCTTCCTCCTCGGCGATGCGGGCCTGAAACACCACCTGGAGCAGGAGGTCGCCGAGTTCTTCGCGGAGGTCCTCACGGTCGCCGCGCTCGACGGCATCGGCCACCTCGTAGGCTTCCTCGATGGCATAGGGCGCCACGCTGCCAAAATCCTGCGCGAGATCCCAGGAGCACCCCGTCTCGGGGTGACGCAACGCCGCCATGATCTCGACGAGACGGGCGATGTCGCGGGATGGAGTCAAGGCGGTAATCCATGCAGAAACGACGATGCCCGCGGACCGGGTCCACGGGCATCAGGATCGCGAAATCGGAAAGGACCGGGCCTGAGCAGGATCGTGTGGGTTCACCAACGCAATCCTGCTCAGCTTCCGAGCTGAAAAGCGGCAGGATGATGTGGGCCGACCCACGCCATCCTGCTTAGGGCCCGGCGCTCTACTCGGCCGAGATCGATAGGGCCTCGCGGCCCTTCGGCGTGTCGACGACGCGCATCGACACGGGCTGGCCTTCGGCCAGGTGCGACAGGCCGGCCGGACCCAGGATGGAGATGTGGACGAAGATGTCCTTGCCGCCATCGTTGCTCGACACGAAGCCGAAGCCCTTGGTGTCGTCGAACCACTTGACCTTGCCCGAGACTTCGACGGCGGTCGACGGGTCGGGGGCACGACGCGCCGGACGCGGGGTGTCGAAAGACCGCTGCGGCGCCCGTTCCTGGGCACCGGCCGTGTCGACCTCGACCACACGGGTCACCTGGGCGCCCTTGGCACCGTTGCCGACGAGCACCTTGAGCTTCGCACCGGGCGGTACGGTCTCGTAACCGGCCGACTGGATCGCCCCGATGTGCAGGAACGCATCGCCCTGGCCGTTGGACAGTTCGACAAAGCCGAAGCCCTTGTCGGCCTTGAACCACTTGACGACGGCATCGACGGTGGGACCGGCAGGGGGAGGCGCCATCATATCACCGCCGCCGCCGAAGCCGCTCGGTGCACCGCTGCCGAACGGGCGCGAGGCCGGACGGGACGGGCGGGACTCGTAAGGGGAGGACGGCATATCGTCGTCGAAGCCCCGCTTCCTGGGTCCGCGGAAATCTCTACCTTTGCTCATGTCGCCAGCTCGTCTTTGCCTTCAACCTAACCGCCCACGCCGTGATCGAGACGACGACCCGATGTCGCCGCATGTCTAACCACGTCTCTCAATCTCGCGACCGTTCCTGTCACGGACCTCGGCGACTGACGTCGCGAGGTGTCGTCTTCACGCACACCCCGCCGCTGCAGAACCGCCTCGGCATGCGCCTGATGACGTTCGACACCGACGGCGGCACAATCGACCGCCGGTGTTCCGATCCCCAGATCCGGGTAACGATGTTGGAGGGGACCCGTCGAACCGACACCGCGACGGGACGCTAACGCATTTCTCGCACCTCCGCCACCGCTATTCCGGCGCCAAATCGAGGGTTTTCGCGCTCCGTCAAGGGGTGCGACACCGTCGATTCCCGCCTTATGCGACACTGGGCGATGTCGCGGACGGAGCCGGCCTCGACCTCGGCCCGGCGAGCGGCGGAGGCCACCCGGGGTCGACCACGCCGGGCCTTCGTTCGGATAGGGCGACAGGGTGGGCCGAGCGGGCCGATCCGCGGCCGCGCTCGAGCCAGCTCCATCCAACGCTGATTCGCATAATCAATATTATGGAACTTGATGTTGTCGGACGGGATTACGACAGACATCTCCGACATACCAATGGCTTGACGTTAACCATCACGACGTTAACCATCACGGTCCGGCTCGGTCAGATCCGTCGCCGCTTTGCGGCGCCATCTTCGCTTCTCAGGGGAAGATGGGCCGTCGCCGTCTTCGACAAGGCGGCGGAGATGTGTGCGGGTTCTAAACCCGGGAGGAGGGGATCCAGACGCCGCAGACTCCCCTGCCCGGTCCCCGGCTGTCAGATGAAGGGCAGGGCCATGCCGTCGTAGGCGGGCTCGACGCCGGCCGGCACTCCGGCGCGCAGCGTCGCGTAGTCGAGGTCGTTGTGCAGGTTGGTGAGGACGGCGCGCTTCGGCTTGAAGCGGGCGATCTCTGCCAGGGCCTCGTCGAGCGAGAAGTGGCTCGGATGCGGCTTGTAGCGCAGGGCGTCGATGATCCAGAGGTCGAGCCCCTGCAGGAACGGCTCGCTCTCGGGCGGGATGCGGTTCAGGTCTGGCGTGTAGGCGACGTCGCCGATCCGCAGGCCGAGGGCATCGATCTCGCCGTGTTCCAGACGGAACGGGCTCATGCCGATGGGCCCGCCTGCCCCGTCGAACGTCTGCGCCTCGCCCGCCGTCAGCCGGTGCTCGTCGAGCAGCGGCGGATATTGGCTGCCGGGCGGCGTGCGGAACACGTAGGCGAACTTCTCCGTGACGTCGCGCGCGGTCGCCTCGTCCATGAACACCGCGATGCGCTTGCGTGCGCCGAGCACGAGCGGGCGCACGTCGTCGATGCCGTGGATGTGGTCGGCGTGGGCGTGGGTCAGCACGATGGCGTCCAGCGCCGGGATCGCCACCGACAGGAGCTGACGGCGCAGGTCCGGCGACATGTCGACGAGCACGCGCGTCGTCCCGCCCTCGCCGTGGCGCTCGACCAGGATGGAGCACCGCTGGCGTTCGTTCTTCGGCTCGGCGGGGTCGCAGGCGCCCCATCCCTGCCCCACCCGCGGCACGCCGCCGGACGAGCCGCATCCGAGGATCGTGATGGTGCCGCCCCTCGCAGCGGCGGCGCTCAAGACGGCACCGCCATGCGCGCCGGCAGCTTGGAGAAGAGCCGGTCGACGTTGCGGCTCGTGGCCTCGGCGAAGGCCTCGAACGCGACACCCTTCAGCGCCGCCAGCACCCGCGCGGTCTCGGCCACGTAGGCCGGCTCGTTGCGTTTCCCCCGATGGGGCATCGGCGCCAGGAACGGCGCGTCGGTCTCGACCAGCATGCGGTCGAGCGGCACGTCGCGCGCGACGGCGCGAAGCGCCTCCGAGTTCTTGAACGTGACGACACCCGAGAACGAGACGGACAGCCCGAGCTCCAGCCCCGTCTCGGCGAGCGCCGCCGACGACGTGAAGCAGTGCAGCACGGCGGAGAAGCGGCCCCGGCCCATCTCGT
The DNA here is from genome assembly GCA_965214345.1 of Lichenihabitans sp. Taxonomy (GTDB): domain Bacteria; phylum Pseudomonadota; class Alphaproteobacteria; order Rhizobiales; family Beijerinckiaceae; genus Lichenihabitans. The sequence goes on from CBDCBJ010000007.1 coordinate 1,846,863, forward strand.
CGCGCAGGATGGCCGCCATGTCGCCGTCTGCGTCGCGCGAATGGATCACCAGCGGCAACCCGCTCTCGCGCGCCGCCGCGATGTGGGCGCGGAACACGCGGGCGGCGAGGTCGCGCGGCGCCGGATCATAGTGGTAGTCGAGCCCCGCCTCGCCGATCGCCACGCATTTCGGGTGGCGGGCCAGCGCGACGAGGCGCTCGACCGGGACGTCCGGCTCCTCGGCGGCCTGCAGCGGATGCGTGCCGACGGTGAAGAACACGCCGGGATGGCGCTCCGCGATCGCGACGAGGTCGGCGTGGCGCTCGACGCGGGTCGAGATGGTGATGATCCGGCCGACACCGGCCGCGGCGGCCCGCGCCACGACGGCGTCGAGCTCCGAGGCGAAGTCGGGGAAATCCAGGTGGCAATGGCTGTCGGTCAGCATCACGCGGCCGGCTCGGGCTCGACGTAGCGCGGGAAGATCACGGAGGGCGGGGGCAGAAGCGAGCCGGGCACGAGCCGGTGGTCCGGCCCGAAGGAGGCGAAGTCACGCCGGTCCGGGGTGACGCCGAGCATGTCGAGGAGCTTGCCCATGGCGCCCGGCATGACGGGCTGGACGATCAGCGCCACCTCGCGCAGGACGTCCGCCGTGACCCAGAGGACCGTCGCCATCCTGGCCGGATCGGTTTTGCGCCGGATCCAGGGCTCCTCGGCGGTGAAGTAGCGGTTGGCGGCGCCCACGACCCGCCAGGCCTGGGCGAGGTAGTCGTGCAGCGCGAAATGCGTCATCGCCGAGCGGGCGCCCTCGAGCAGCGCGTCGGCCTCGGCCAGCATGCCCCGGTCGGCCGCCGTCAGCTCGCCCCATACCGGCACGGCGCCGCCGCAGTTCTTGGCGATCATCGAGAGCGAGCGCTGGGCGAGGTTGCCGAGGTCGTTGGCGAGGTCGGCGTTGATGCGCCCGACGATCGCCTCGTGCGAGTAGCTGCCGTCCTGCCCGAACGGCACCTCGCGCAGGAAGAAATAGCGCAGGGGATCGACCCCGTAATGCTCCGCCAGGGCGGTCGGCGAGACGGTGTTGCCGACCGACTTCGACATCTTCTCGCCCCTGTTGAACAGGAAGCCGTGGACCACGACCTGGCGCGGCAGCGGGATGCCGGCCGACAGCAGGAAGGCGGGCCAGAAGACGGCGTGGAAGCGGCTGATGTCCTTGCCGATCACCTGGGCGTCGGCCGGCCAGTAGCGGGCGCGGGGGTCGTCGGCATCCGGAAAGCCGACGCCGGTCAGGTAGTTGGTCAGCGCGTCGACCCAGACGTACATGACGTGCTTCGGGTCGCCCGGCACCGGCACGCCCCAATCGAAGGTGGTGCGGCTGATCGAGAGGTCCTTCAGGCCCCGCGCCACGAAGCTCACCACCTCGTTGCGGTAGGCCTCCGGCGTCACGAAGTCCGGGTGGGCGGCGTAGTGGGCCAGCAGGGCCTCGCCGTAGGCCGAGAGGCGGAAGAACCAGCTCTCCTCCTCGACCCATTCCACCGGCGTGCCGGTCGGGGCGAGGCGCGTGCCGCCCGGCCCCGGCACGAGGTCGGCCTCGTCGTGATAGGCCTCGTCGCGCACCGAGTACCAGCCGGAATAGCGCGACAGGTAGACGTCGCCGCGCGCCTCCATGCGGCGCCAGATCTCCTGGACGGCGACGCGGTGGCGCGCCTCGGTGGTGCGGATGACGTCGTCGGCCTCGGTCCCGAGCAGCCGGTTCATGGCGAGGAACTGGCCGGCGGTGCGGTCCGCCAAACCCTGCGGGGTGAGGCCTTCGCGCGCCGCCGTCTGCTGCATCTTCTGGCCGTGCTCGTCCATGCCGGAGAGGCTCAGCACGTCGAACCCGTCGAGCCGCTTGAAGCGGGCGATCACGTCCTGGGCGATCCGCTCATAGGCGTGGCCGATGTGGGGCGCGCCGTTGGCGTAGGGGATGGCGGTCGTGACGCAATAGGTCGGGCGCGGGGCCATGAACGATTCTGGGACTGGAGTTCAGAGCGTGCGCGTCGCCTGGGCCAGGTCGGCGAAGGTCGAGAACAGAAAGGTCTTCTTGTCGAGGTTGAGGGCCAGCGTGTCGCGCGCGGAGCGGCGCACTTTCTCCCATACCTCCGCCAGGGGTGCAAGGCGGCGCGGGTCCGGGGCGCCGGCCTCGAGCCGGGCATGGAGCCAGTCGAGGATGGCGTCCGTCAGGACCGCGAAGTCGTCCCCGTCGGCGCCGATCCGGTCGGCCAGGCGGTGGAGGCCCGGCCAGTCCACCTCGGGCAGGCGGCCCAGGAGGCGGGCCGCGTCGCGGTCGAGCGCCAGACGCTCTCCGCCGAGGTAATGGATGGCGTCCGAGACCGAGCCGCCGGCGCGCGCCACGGCCTCGTCCAGCCCACCGGACTCCACCCCCGACCAGGGCGGCCCCAGCGCCGCCAGCGCCGCGACGGCGTCGGCATGGGCGAGGGGGTCCAGCATGAGCAGCCGGCAGCGCGAGCGCAGCGTCGGCATCACCTGGGCCGGATGGTGGGCGACGACCAGGAACAGAGAACGACGCGGCGGTTCCTCGACGAGCTTCAGGAGCGCGTTGGCGCTGTTGCGGTTGAGGTCCTCGGCCGAATCGAGGATGCAGATTCGGTAGCCCCCTGCCCGGCTCGCCTGCTGGAACAGGCCCGAGGCCCGGCGCACCTCGTCGACGCGGATCTCGGTGAAGAACTTGCCGGTCTTGTCGTTCCAGGCGCGGCGCAGCACCGCGACGTCGCCGGGCGCGCCGGACGCGACCGTCTGGGCGGCGGGATGGTCCGCCGGCACCGACAGGTCGCGCGCCGCCCGCACGGCGCTCGCGGCGGGGTCCGGATGGGCGAGCAGGAACCGGGCGAAGCGCCAGGCCAGCGTCGCCTTGCCGGTGCCCCGCCGCCCCCCGATGAGCCAGGCATGGTGAAGCCGCCCGGCCCGGTAACTCTCGAGCAGCTCGCCCTCGGCGCGTGCCTGGCCGAACAGCACGGCCGTCTCGCGCGGATGGGGGGCGGGGTCGGCCCGGTCGCTCTCGGGCGCGGCCTCGACCCCCCTCACGACACGTCCCCCTGCGCCGGATCGGCCGCGCGCAGGCCCGCGAACCGTGCCCGCGCGATCCGCCACAGCGCCTCGGCGATGTCGTCGACGCCGCGCGCGGCGTCGACGACGCGGCAGCGCTCCGGTTCGCAGGCGGCACCGGCCAGGAAAGCGCGGCGCAGGGCCTCGTGATACCCGTCGGCCTCGCGCTCGAAGCGGTCGGGCGCCGCCGTGCCGCGGCGCGCGCGGGCGCGGGCCAATCCCGTGGCGACGTCGAGGTCGAGCACCAGCGTCAGGTCCGGCATCGTGTCGCCGACCGTGACGCGCTCGAGGCCGGCGAGGAGCGCGGCATCGACGCCCTCGAGCGCCCCCTGGTAGACGCGCGTCGAATCGACGAAGCGGTCGCAGACCACGTAGGCGCCGCGCGCCAGCGCCGGGCGGATGGTGACGTCGAGGTGGTCGATCCGCGCCGCCGAGAACATCATCGCCTCGGCGACCGGGCCGAGCGGCTTCACCCGACCGGCGAGCAGCGCGTCGCGGATCAGTTCGGCCCGGGGCGAGCCGCCGGGTTCGCGGGTCGCGACCGCCTCGCGGCCGAGGCCGCGGATCCGCTCGACGAGGCGCCGGACCTGGGTGGATTTCCCCGTCCCCTCCCCGCCCTCGACGGTGATGAACCCAGCGCCGGCGGCGTCGGGCCTCACGGCGACCCCTGCCCGGCCGGGACCGGCGCCGTCGCCGGCTTGCCGAAGTTCTGGCGGATCAGCGTCGTGCCGAGTTCGAGGCCGGCGTCGAAGGCGCGCCGCGGCAGCGATCCGACGCCGACCGCGGCGGCGGTCTTCAGCGGCACCGACAGGATCTCGCCGCCGTCGCGGTAGATTCGCAGCTGCGCCACTACGGCGCCCGCCGCGACGGGCGCCGGCAGCGGGCCGTCGTAGGTGATCTTGCCGGTCAACGGCTCGCCGCTGCCGCGCGGCACGAGGAGCTTCACCGGCGCGCCCGCGACGAGCGGCACATCCGTGCTGTCGCCGCCGTAGACCCGCGCCGAGCCCACCACCTCGTCGGCCCCGTAGAGTTGGCGCGGCTCGAAGGCGCGGAAGCCCCAGGTCAGCAGCTTGAAGCTCTCGTTGGCGCGGTCCCGCGCGGTGCGGAGCCCGTTCACCACCACGATGAGCCGCTCCCCGTCCTGCACCGCCGAGCCGACGAGGCCGAAGCCGCTCTCAGCGATGTCGCCGGTCTTGAGGCCGTCGGCGCCGATGTTCATGGTCAGCAGCGGGTTGCGGTTGAGCTGGCGCACCCTGTTCCAGGTGAACTCGCGCTCGCCGAAGTAGCGGTAGAGGTCGGGGTAGGTGGCGATGACGTGGCGGGCCAGGATGGCCATGTCGCGCGGCGTGACCCGCTGATTCGGGTCCCCCCTGCCCCACGGGTTCTGGAAGACCGAATGGTCCATGCCGATCTCGCGGGCGCGGCGGTTCATCAGGGCCGCAAAATTGTCCTCCGAGCCCGAGATGCCCTCGGCCAGCGTGATGGCGGCGTCGTTGCCCGACTGCACCACGAGCCCCTGGATGAGGTCGAGGATCGGGATTCGGCTGTTCAGCGCCGCGAACATGGTGGAACCGCCCGATTTGGCCCCGCCCGAGCGCCAGGCGTTCTCCGACACCACGAACGTGTCGTCGAGCTTCAGCCGGCCCTCCTTGATCTCGCGGAAGGTGAGTTCCGCCGTGAGGATCTTGGTGGTGGAGGCCGGGGCCATCGACTTGTCGCCGTTCTTGTCGAACAGCACCGTGCCGGTGTCGGCGTCGAGCAGCAGCGCGAAGGGCGCGACCGTCTGGAAGGCCTCGGCCGCCCTGCCCCCTGCGGCCGCGCAGGACAGCAGGAGGGCGAGGAGGAGCGATCGCGCGAGCTTGGTCGGCACAGGGGTCCCGTCGGTGCGAGCACGCGGCATCACGGCATGCGCCTCAGCATAGACCGCCCGACCGCCGGGACCCAAGCACGGACGCCTCGGTCACTGCGCCTCGTCGGCCGGCGCATCGGGACCGCGGCGGCCCGGCGCGGGGCGCCTCGGTGCGTCGTCGCGCCGGGCCGGGGACGAGAAGCTGATCGAGGCCCTCGGTTCCGTGCGGGGGGCGGGGAAGAGCGGGTGGAAGTAGGGGTCGTGCCCCGGTGCGGGGGCCGGGCGCCGGCTGGAGACGAGGACCGGGCGTGCCGCGAGGGCGACCGGCGTCGGGAACGGCGGCGGGGCGGGCGGCGGGAAGACCGCACCCGACGGGACGGGAGCGAGGGCGGATGGCGCCAGGGCGTGCCCTCGGCGGAAGATCGGCAGGGCGGCGACCCGGGCCGGAACGTTGGGCAGCGGCGAGGGCCCGTCGGGCGGCGGCGGAAGCGCCCCGTCGGCCACCTGCACGGGTTCCGCCATCCCGTCGAGGCGGGCCGGGCGTCCGTCTGTGGTGAGCGAGGCCTGGAGCCTGGCATTGTCGGAGCCGGCGAGGCTGGCGCGGCCGACATATTCGATCCGGACGTGGCCGGTCCCCTCGTTCTTGAAGGCCAGCTCTTCCGCCACGCGCTGCGACACGTCCATCACGCGGCCGCCGTGATAGGGGCCGCGGTCGTTGACCCGGACGATGATCGAGCGGCCGTTCGTCAGGTTGGTCACCCGCACGTAGCTCGGCAGCGGCAGCGTCGGATGGGCGGCCGAGATCGAGCCCTTGTCGAAGATCTCGCCGTTGGCGGTGCGGCGCCCGTGGAAGGCATCGCCGTACCAGGAGGCGGTGCCGACCGCCGCATAGCCCTGCGGGTTGGCGTTCGGCACGAACGTGTGGCCGCCGATCGTGTAGGGGTGCCCGACGAGATAGCCGCCGCCGCCGCGCGGCACGGGCTGACCGTCGTCGATGAGGCGCGGGCTGGCCCAGACGCCGAGGATGGGATCGAAATAGCGTCCGTCCCCCGCCGAACGGCCGGGGCTCAGCGGCGGCTGGCTGGCGCAGCCGGCCAGCAGCAGGGCGCAGGCCGCCATCGTGCCCCATCGCGCAGCGGCCGCCCCCGAGGCGGCGGTACGGCAGGTGGGCGACGCGGCGGCCGAAGACATCATGTTCTGACGCGAAACCCGAATCGGACGCCGGCGCTCCGACCCGGCCGGTCTCGCGGCGGCCTCCCGCTCGGGGCGGCCGCGCGCCAGGGCGAGTCGGTCGGACTGTCGATACACAGCATTTTCGTCCCCGCCGGTTTCGGAAGGCTTAAATGGCGGGCCGCGGCCCCGCTTGGGACCGCCTCCCCGTCATCGCCCGAGCATTCCGCCCGACCCCGTTTCGCCCCTCAAATGAGGTCGAATTACGGCAAAGCTCACGGTTGACTCGGGGACGGGGAGCGGTGCGACGGGGCCTGGACGACGGTCGAGCCGCCATCGGGGCGATCCCGGTGTCGAGGGAGCGGCACATCGCGGTAGAGCCGCGCGAGCTGCCGCTGGAACGCCGCGCCGGTCTTCCTGACCGTGCCGGCCACCGGGTCGGCGCCGGCCAGCATCGTGTCCGTGGCGTCGCGCGAGAAGGCGACGGCGAAGCGGGCCCGCTCGGCCCGGCGCGCCTCGACCCGGCCCGACACGAGCGACAGGGGTTCGCGGGCCTCGAGGGCGGCGACGATCTCGTCGACCGCCACGCAGGCGTCCTCGCAGGCCTGGGTGGCGCCCTGGCCGAGCGTCGGCACCATCGGATGGGCGGCGTCGCCCACCAGCAGCACCCCGGGCGTCCGGCTGAACGTCACGGCGCCGTCCTGCAGCCGTGCCCAATGGATCTGCCCGGCGTGGCGCACCACGGCGTCGATGAGGTAGCCGGCCTCGCGCGACGGCGGGCGACCGGCGGGACGGTACAGGGCCGCCAGAGCCTCCGGCCGCTTCATCGCGTCGGGCGTGGCGCCGCCGGGCGGGATCGGGAAGGAGCCGGCGCAGTAGACGAGGTCACCCGGCACCCGGAACGCCAGGAGACGGTTCGGGCCGTTGAACCACTGGCCGTAGTCGTCGATCGGGCCATCCGGGCCCGCCGGGAACAGGACGCGGTAGAGGCAGACGTCGAGGAAGTCCGGCGCCTCCGGGCCGCCGAGCACGGCCTGGCGCACGAGAGAGTAGCGGCCGTCCCCGGCGACGAGGAGGTCGATGTCGCCGACGACCCGCGTCTCGCCCGACGCGCGGTCGCGGAAGTGCAGCGCGGGTCCGGCGGGCTCGATCGCGCAGCCGGTGAGTTCCGCGCCGTAGGTGATCAGCGGCGCGATCGGCCGGCGCAGGAGAGCGTAGAGCTCGGCCCAGCGGATGCGGATGCCCGGCGCGTCGGCGACCCGGTCGAGCGGCAGGTCCATCAGCATCTCGCCCGAGGTCAGCGCCACGGTCCAGCGCCGCCAGGGCAGGCCCGCGGCGCGAATGGCCGCCGCCTCCCGCGGCATGTGCAGGTCCAGGCACGTCATGGCGTTGGGGCCGATGTTGAGGCCCGTCCCGGCCTCGCCGTGGTCGGCGGCGCCGGCGCGCTCCAGGCAGACGACCTCGCAGTCGTCGCGGTCGCGCAGGCCCGACACGATGAGGCTGCCGGCGATGCCGGCCCCCACGACCACGATCCTCGGCCTGCGGTGGGGCATGCGGTGCATCTCAGGCTTCGGCGAAGGTCGGCCAGGGCGGCGCGTCGCGCGCGGACTCGACGCCGGCGCCGAAGGCCAGCAGGTCCGCATCCGCCCCCGGCGCGCCGACGAACTGGCCGCCGATCGGCAGCCCGCCCGCCGACAGGCCCAGCGGCAGCGCGAGGGCGGGCAGGCCGGCGGCGTTGACCCAGCCGGTGTAGACGGCGTGGCCGCGGGGGCCGACGGCGCGCCCGTCGATGGACGGCGGGTAGGCGTCCTCGGCCCGCCACGGCAGCGCGGCGGCGCTCGGCAGGAAGACGAGGTCGTGCCGCGCGAAGACGGCGACCACGTCGTGCCGAAAGCTCGCCAGTGCCGCGAGGGCGTCGGCGTAGTCGGCCGCCGAGAGCGCCGCCCCCTCCTCGGCCATGGCGCGGATCGTCGGGCCGCCCTCGGCGAGCAGGCGCCCGCCCGTCAGGCGCGCCACGCGGGCGACCCCCGCGCGGCCGACCACGCGCCAGATCTCGTCGACGGCGGGGCGGTCGAAGAACACGGGCCCGGTCTCGACCGCGTGGCCCTGCCCGGCCAAAGTCCGGGCGGCGGCGTCGCAGGCCGCCGCCACCTCGGGGTCGAGCGGCGCGTCGTCGAAGCGCGGCACGTAGAGGATCCGCAGCGGGTGTCGCGGGGAAACGGGCGCGGGCGCGTCGCCGAGGCCGCAGAGGACGCCGTCGAGCAGCGCCGCATCCGCCACCGTCCGGGTCAGGGTGCCGACGACCTCGAAGTCGTGGAGGGTCTCGGGAAAGCCGCCGGAGCGCGCGACGCGGCCGGTCGAGGGCTTGAACCCGACGAGGCCGGTGTGGGCGGCGGGGCGGCGGATCGAGCCGCCCCCGTCGGTGCCGAGCGCCGCCGGCACGAACCCCGCCGCCACGCCCGCCGCCGCGCCGCCGCTCGACCCGCCCGGCGTCAGCGCCACGTCCCATGGATTGCGGGTGGTGCCGTGCAGGAGGTTCGACGTGTAGCCTTCGAGCGTGAGCTCGGGGACGTTGGTCTTGCCCACCAGCACGGCCCCGGCGTCGCGCAGCCGCGCCACGGGGGCCTCGTCCCGCGCGGGGCGGAAATCCGCGTAGGCGCGGCTGCCCCAGGTGGCCGGCAGGCCGCGCATCAACAGGTTGTCCTTGACGGTCATCGGCACACCGTCGAGCGGCGAGAGGGGCGCGCCGGCGCGGAACCGGGCGGCGCTGTCGCGCGCCGCAACGCGGGCGCCCTCGGGGTCGAGCGCCACGGTGCTGTTCAGCGCCGGGTCGAGCCGCGCGATGCGGTCGAGGCAGCTCTCGAGCGCCGCGACAGGGTCGGCGCGGCCGGCGCGGAAATCCGCCGCGAGGCCGGCGACGCCGCGCCGCCAGGTCTCCGTCACGCCCCGGCCCGCACGATGGCGGCGATGGGCGCCGCGCCCGGCGCGCATTGATGTTCGGTGCCGCCCGACACGAAGACGGCGGGGTCGCCGGTGATGCTGGCGATGACGGCGCCGAGCGCCGCGCGGGCGTGGCGCTCGTAGTTGATGTCGGCGTCCGACAGCATGGTGTTGCGGCGCCCGCGGATGGCGCCCGTCGGGCTCGCCTCGGCCTTGGCGAAGACGGCCGCGATCCGTTCCGCCTCGGCGCGGCCCGGCGAGCCCTCGAAGGCGAGGCCCGCGCCGCGCAGGGCCGCCCGGACGCCCTCGGCGTCGATCGCGTCCTCCAGCACGGCATGGCCGATGCGGCAGTCGCCCGACGCCCCTTCGGCGTTACCGAACAGCAGCACCTCGCAGGCCTTGAGTTCGCCGCCCGCCGAAGTCGACGCGACGGCGGAGAAGAGGTCCATGCGGCGGGCGATGGCGTCCTGCGTCACGGCGGAGGCGGCGACCTCGCCGAGCGCGAGCGCCACGCCGAGCGCGGTCGAGCCGCGCGCATAGGCCTTGGAGCCGTTCGGGTCGCGCGTCACCAGCGCCCTCCCCCGCCGGTCGGCGTCCGCGAGTCCGGCGGGGGTCAGCAGCGGCCCCTTCACCTGGACGTAGTGGACGTCGGCGGCGTCGGCGATGCCGGCCTCGGCCCGCGCCCGGCCGACCGCTTCCGCCACGGCCTCGACCACCGCCACCGTGCCGATCTCCTCCGGGAGGAAGGCCCGGGTCTCGGCGATGCCGAGCGCCAGGCGACGCTCGCCGCTCCTGGCTGGATGTTCGCCCCCCGCCGTGCGGGTGAACACCGTGGCGTGGGGCGACAGCACGCCCTCGCAGCCGCCGGACCACACGAACGCGACCCGTCGCCCGACCTCGTCGGGCGTGCAGCCGAGGTGGCGCGCCAGCATGAGCTGGTAGGACAGCGTGGCGAAGCCGCGGGTGAAGTCGTTGGCGCCGCCGTTGCCCTCCGTCTTGCCGATCAGGGCCACGATGGCGGCGGGGTCGACCGTGCCGGCCGCGATCAGGCGCTCCAGCTCGGAGGCGTCGTTCGGGGCCGCCATGGCGACCTTGTGGACACCGATCTCCATCGCGTCACTCCTCCTCGGCAGGCGTGGCCGCCTCCGGCCCGAAGGCGGCGGCGATGACCGGCGTCTTGCCGCGCAGATGCGCCCGCAGCAACCGCGCCAGCCTCGGCCCCTGCCGCCGCCGCAGCAGATCGAGCATGCGCTCGTGCTCCTCGACCGCCTTGGCCCATTGCGCCGGCGTCTTGTGGGCCACGAAGCGGGCGCGGGCGATGCGGCCCGACAGGTTGGCGTAGAGGCCGGAGAGGACGGGGTTGCGGGCCGCCGCCATGATGGCCTCGTGGATGGCCCGGTTGCGGTCGAAGTAGGCCGCCTCCTCGCCGGCTCGCCAGTGGGCCAGCATGGCGCCGTGGTGGGCCGCGATGGCGTCGACCTCGGGCTCGGTGATGCGGGCGCAGGCGAGTTCGGCCGCCAGGGCCTCGAGGCCGCCGATCACCAGCAGCATGTCGTCGATCTCCTGCGCGGACAGCATCGCCACGCGGGCGCCGCGGTTCGGCAGGAGTTCGAGCAGCCCCTCGGTGGCGAGGATCTTGACGGCCTCGCGCAGCGGCGTGCGCGAGATGCCGAACCGCTCCGCCAGCTCGAGTTCGCTGACGCGCGAGCGCGGCGGCAGCTCGCCCGACAGGATCAGGCCGCGCAGGCGCTCCGCCACCTCGTCGTGGAGATAGCGCCGATGGAGGTTCAGGTCCGCCACGATGCGCGTCACGCCCCCTCCCCCGGCCCGATCGACGTCGGTCTCGTGGCCCCGTCTATCACGATACGCCGACGGCCCGGCACGCTCACACCGCTCGCCTGATCCACCTACGTCCCCTCGCGCCGGAACGCGGTGCCGACAGCGGCCGGCAGCCGGGCCGAGCGGCCGAGGCCGACCAGGACCGCGATGGCGAGCCCATAGGGCAGCATCTGCACCACGTAGGAACTGACCGGCAGCGAGAAGACCTGGACCCGCAGGGTCAGCGCGTCGGCGGCGGCGAAGAGCAGGCAGGCGGCGATCGTCGGCCAGGGCATCCAGCGGCCGACGATGATGGCGGCCAGCGCCAGGTAGCCCCGGCCCGCCGTCATGTTGTCGGTGAAGGTGCCGACCTGGCCGAGCACCAGCACGGCGCCGCCGATCCCCGCCACCGCCCCGCAGGCCACGACGGCGCACGTGCGGATGGCGAGCGGATCGCCGCCGAGCGCGAACACGGCCAGGGGGTTCTCGCCCGCGGCCCGCAGCGTCAGCCCCCAGCGCGTCCGGGTGAGGAACAGCGTCAGGGGCAGTGGGACGATGGCGGCCAGATAGGTGAGCCACGGCTGGTCGAAGAGCAGCGGGCCGAGCGCCGGCAGGTCTGCGAGGAGGGGAATCCGCACCGGCCCGAGGAGGTCGAAGTGGAGGCGGGGCGCCGCGCCGTGGCCGAGGAGAGTCCGCACCAGGAAGTTCGTCAGCCCGACCGCCAGGATGTTGGCGGCGATGCCCGTCACCATGTTGTCGGCGCCGTAGCGCACCGTGACGGTGGCGATGACGGCGCCGATGGCCGCCCCGCAGAGCGCCGCGCACAGCAGCCCCGCGACGGGGCCGAACAGAGCGGCGCCGACGGCGGCCCCGCAGGCGCCCGAGAGCATCATGCCCTCCAGCCCGACCGCGAAGACGCCGGCCCGCTCCGACAGGATGCCGCCCATGGCCGCGAAGGCGAGCGGCGTCGCGATGCGGATCGCGGCCGCGAGGAGGTCGAGGAAATGCGCCGTGTCCACGGTTCAGACCCTCGCCCTGCGGGCGCCCGACGCCATGCCGGCCAGCACGGTCAGCATCACCAGCCCCTCGATGACCGCCACCAGCGAGGCGGGGACGCCGACCTGCCGCTGCATCGACGCCATGCCGGTCTCGAGGAAGCCGAAGAACACGCTGGCCGGGATCAGCAGCAGCGGATCGAGCCCGCCGAGCAGCGCGATGGCCACCGACACGAAGCCGAAGCCCGTCGAGTAGCCCTGGATCAGCCGGTATTGGACGCCCATCACCTGGACGGCGCCGGCGAGGCCCGCCGTGGCGCCCCCGAGACACATGACCCCGAAGACCACGCCCGGCACCGAGAACCCCGCATAGGCGGCGGCGCGGCGGCTGGCGCCCGTGGCGCGGAGCGCGAAGCCGAAGGTGGTGCGCCACAGCAGCAACGACGCCAGCACCGCGACCGCGACCGCGATCAGCACGCCGGCGTTGAGGCTCGTCGGCGGCAGCAGCCGCGGCAGCCAGACGGCGCGGGGCAGCAGCGGCGACTGCGGGAAGCCGGCGCCGGCCTCGCCGAGCCCGTCGCGCAGGGCCTCGCCGACCATCAGGAGCGCGATGAAGTTCATCAGCAGCGTGATCAGCACCTCGTGGACGCGGCGTGCGAGGTGGAGGGCCGCCGCGAGGGCCGCCCAGGCGAGGCCGCCGGCGGCGCCCGCCGCCAGAGCGACCGCGATGGCCAGGGCGGGATCCGCGATCGGCCAGGCCAGCGCGGCGGCGGTGGCGGCGAGGCCGCCCAGGGCGATCTGCCCCTCGCCGCCGATGTTGATGACGTTGGCGCGGAAGCAGAGCGCGACGCCGGTCGAACAGAGCAGGTAGGGGGTGGCCTTGGTCAGGGCGGTCGCCACCTGGTTGACCGAGCCGAAGGCGCCCGTCAGCGCCGCCGCGAAGGCCGTGCGGGGATCGGCGCCGGCGATCAGGATGAGCACGGCCGAGATCGCGAAGGCGAGGCCGAGCGCCAGGACGGGCCGCAGCGTCGCGGGCGTCAGCAGGGCCACGCGGGACCGCCGCGGCACGGGGAGATCGGCGAGCCCGCTCACGCGGCGGCGCCGCGCGCCGGGGCCTGCCCCGCCATCATCAGGCCGATCTCGCCCACGTCGACGGCGGCCCGCGGCAGGATCGCCACCATCCGCCCGCCGCACAGCACGCCGATGCGGTCGCCGAGGGCCAGCACCTCGTCGAGCTCGGAGGCGACGTAGAGCACGGCGTGGCCGGCATTGCGCATCGCCATCACTTGCTCGTGCACGAAGCGCGTGGCACCCGGGTCGAGGCCCCAGGTGGCCTGGCACGCCACGAGCACCCGGGGGCCCCGGTCCATCTCGCGGGCGATGACGATCTTCTGCTGGTTGCCGCCCGACAGGTCGCGTGCCGCGGCCCCGGGGCCGGCGGTGCGGATGGCGAAATCGCGGATGCGGCGGCGCGCCTCCCTCTCCGTGCCCCGCGGTCGAAGCCAGGAGAACCGCGAATGCGGCGCCCGGCCGACGTCGCGCAGCGCCAGGTTCTCGGCGATCGTCATGGCCTGGACGAGGCTGGTGGACCCGCGGTCGGCCGGGATGTAGGCGAGGCCGGCCCGGACGCGCGCGGCGACGCCGGCCGCGGTGACGTCGCGGCCGCCGAGCAGGATGCGCCCGGCCTCGGGGGTGCGGAGGCCCGCGATGGTCTCGACGAGGGCCGACTGGCCGTTGCCGTCGATGCCGGCGATGGCCAGCACCTCGCCGGGCCGGATGTCGAAGGAGATGTCGCCGAGCCCGTCCTCGGCGGTGCCGGCGACCGAGAGGCCGCTGACGCTGAGCAGCGGCGGACCCTCGGGCCGCACCTCCGCCCGGGGCAGCGGCGCGGTGACGTCGCGGTCCACCATCATGCGGGCGAGATCGCCGGCTGTGGCGTCGCGCGTCGGCCGGCGGCCGCTCACCATCCCGTCGCGCAGCACCACGATGTCGTCGGTGACGTCGAGGACCTCGTGCAGCTTGTGGGTGATCAGCACCACGCCCTTGCCGTCCGCCCTGAGCTGACGGAGCACGCCGAAGAGGCCCGCGACCTCGCCCGGCGTGAGGTTCGAGGTCGGCTCGTCGAGGATCAGCAGGTCGACGCCGCGCATCAGGGCCTTCAGGATCTCGACCCGCTGCCGCCGGCCGAGCGACAGTCCGCCCACCGGCACGTCGGGATCGAGGTCGAGCCCGAAGCGGGCGCTGGTGTCGCGCACCGCGGCCGAGACGGCGCCGCGCCTCAGCCATCGACCCGCGGCGTCCCAGCCCAGCATGACGTTCTCCGCCACCGTCATGGCCTCGACCAGCATGAAGTGCTGGTGGATCATGGCGATGCCGGCGGCGAGTGCCGACCGGGGGTCGTGGCCGGAGAGCTCCCGCCCCTTGTAGACGATGGCGCCCCCGTCCGGCTTCACCATGCCGAAGAGCACCTTCATCAGCGTGCTCTTGCCCGAGCCGTTCTCGCCGAGCAGGCCGACGATCTGGCCGGCGCCGACGTCGAGGTCGATGCCGGCGTTGGCGCGGACCGGGCCGTAGGTCTTGACGATGCCGCGCATCTCCAGGATGCGCGCGGGCCGGCCGGCCTGGGACGGGGCGGCGGCCTCCACGGCGCCTACCGGCCGCCCTTGGCGTCGTCGGGGGTCGGCTGGATCTTCATCTCGCCCGAGGCGAACTTCGGGCCGAGCCCCTCGACTTCGGCCACGACGGCCGCCGGCACGACGGGGTTGAACTTCGACGCCTTGTCGTAGGCCAGCGTCGCCCCGACGGTCTGGTCCGCGGTGCCGTAGCCGTAGCGCACGAAGCCCGAGACGAGGTGCCCGGCCTCCGCCTGGGCGGCGGTCTTGGCGTACATCTGGTCCCAGAACTCGAGCACGTTGGTGAGCACCGCCTTGGGCGCGGTCTCGACGCTCGATGGGTCGCGGCCGGTGACGAAGACGCCCTTGTCCTTCGCGGCCTGGACGAGGCCGTTCTGGGCGGCGTTGAGCTTGCCGGTCAGCACGTCGGCGCCGTCGGCGATCAGCGACAGGGCCGCCTCCTTGGCGGAGGCCGCGTCCTCCATGTCCTTGACGTAAACGATGGTCACCTGGAGGGCGGGGTTGGTCTTCTTGGCGCAGAGGCGGAAGCCGCCCGCCTGGGCGACGATGTTGGGCAGGCCTTCGAGCCCGTAGACGCCGCCGACCTTGCCGGTCTTGGACATGCGCGCCGCCAGCACGCCGAGCTGGCAGCCGAAGGCGGCGTTGTCGTAGTCGATGGACGCGACATTGGGGCTCTGGCCCGCGGCGCCGCCGCCGACGATGAACTGCACCTTGGGATAGTCCGGCCCCACGCGCTGCGCCGCCGACAGGAACCGGCCCGAATGGCCCAGCACCACGGCATAGCCGTGCTGGGCGTAGTCCTCCATGGCGGTCGCGTCGTCGGAATCCGGCGTATTCTCCGTGTAGGCGATGTCGAATCCGAGCGCCTTGATGGCGGTCAGGCCCGAATAACCGATCGCGTTCCAGCTCTGGTCGTTGATGCTGCCGGGCAGCAGCATGGCGGCCTTGGGAGCATCGGCGGCCGCCGCCGTCCCGGCCGGACCGGCGATCCCGCAGGCGGCTGCCGCGAGCGTGACCAGCGCCTGCGCGGTCGGCATGCATCGTAAATACATAATAATCTTCTCCCGCGGATGTGGGCCGCCTCGCGAGAGAGGCAGCAATCGGCGTGCCAGGGCGGCGTGCCAGGGCGGCAGGCGGGCGCGACGCGGGCCGGCGCTCAGGTCGCCCGGGACAGAAGCAGGCCGAGCGCCATCGCCACGGCGGCCTGGGTCGGGTCGACGACCGGCAGGGCGAGGTCGGCCTCGAGGCGCGCCCGGTGGCCCGCCATGCCGGCGCAGCCGAGCACGACGGCGCCGGCGCCCATGGCCTCGAGCCGCAGGCCGGCCTCGCGCAGCGCCGCGTAGCTGTCCTCGCCGTGGCCGCTGTCGGCGACGCTGATGCCGCCCTCGAGCGCCACCTCGCCGGCGAGCCGCCCCTCGACGCCCAGCCGGCGCAGCACGCGCAGGTGGCGCGGGATCGACAGCGGCGACAAAGCCACGACGCCGAACGTGTCGGCGAGCGCCAGCGCGGTCATCACGCCGGCGTCCTGGATGCCGATGACCGGCACGCCGGTGAGGCTGCGGGCCAGGTCGAGACCGGGCTGGGAGTAGCAGGCGATCACGACGGCGCCGGCGTCGCGCCGGCGCTCGACGAAGCCCCCCACCCGCAGCGCCGCCTCGTCGACCTCGCGCTGGGTGACGATGCCGGGCGGTCCGTCGGG
Organism: Lichenihabitans sp.; assembly: GCA_965214345.1. Lineage (GTDB taxonomy): Bacteria > Pseudomonadota > Alphaproteobacteria > Rhizobiales > Beijerinckiaceae > Lichenihabitans. The sequence goes on from CBDCBJ010000007.1 coordinate 1,863,045, forward strand.
ATCGGTGATGCAGTCGATCGCCGGCCCACCAGGGTGCCGGAAGCCGTCGAGCGCCCGCGACAGGCCGGCCGTCACCACCTCGGCGCTGTTGGGGTTGATGACGAGGATCGGCGCCGTCGAGGCGGCCTTCATGGCGCGATCTCCGCCCCGAAGTTCCGTGCCGGGTCGAGTTCGGCCGCGCGGTGGCCGGGGATGCCGAGGAGGTCGACAGGACGGCGTGCCACGAAGCGCCCGTGGCCCGGCGCGCCGACCAGGACGCCGTCCCGGATCACCGGGACGCCGCGGCTGAGCACGGTCTCGGGCCGGCCGGTGATCTCCATCTCGTCGAACGGCGTGTAGTCCATGGCGTCGTGCTGGTCGGCGAGCGTCGCCGTCCAACGCGCCTCGGGGTCCCAGATCGCGATATCGGCATCGAAGCCGGGCGCGATGGCGCCCTTGCGGTCGAGCCCGAAGATGCGGGCCACGTTGGCGCAGGACAGCTGCACGAAGCGCTGCGGCGTGATGCGCCCCGCCACCACCCCCTCGGAGAAGAGATAGGGCAGCCGCATGGCGAGGCCCGGCATGCCGTTGGCGATGGCCGGATAGGGTGCATCGGCCCCTTCGGCGAACTTGCCGGAGGCGTCGGCCCGGTAGGGAGCGTGGTCGGACGAGACGGCGTCGAACGTGCCCGACGCCACGTGCCGCCACAGCGCGTCCTGCGTGGCGCGGTCGCGCAGCGGCGGCGAGCAGACGAAGTTCGCGCCCTCCCGGCCGGGCCGGTCGAGGTCCGCCCGCGTCAGGGCGAGGTAGTGCGGGCAGGTTTCGGCGAAGAGCTTCGTGCCGCGCAGCCGCTCCCGCTGCACGATGTCGGCCCCTTCCGCCGTCGACACGTGGACCACGAACAGGGGCGCGTCGACGAGTTTCGCCAGCGCCACGGCGCGGTGGATCGCCTCCTCCTCGGCCAGCGCTGGGCGGCTGACGGCGTGGTACCGGGGCGAATCGAGGCCGGCCGCGGCGAGCCGCCGGTTCATCCACTTCACCATGTCGTTGTTCTCGGCATGGACCATGGTGAGGGCGCCGTGCGCCTTGGCGACGGTGAGGATGTCGAGCAGGCCGCCGTCGCCGACGTTCATGCGGTCGTAGGTCATGAAGACCTTGAACGACGTGATTCCCCGGGCGAAGGCGCGGGGCAGCCCGTCGGCCAGCACGGCGGGTGTCGGGTCGGAGACGATGAGGTGGTAGGAATAGTCGATGACCGACTGCCCCGCCGCGCGGGCGTCGTAGGTCGCCACGACGTCGTCGATCGTCTGCCCCCGCTGCTGCGCCGCGAAGGGCACGAAGCAGGAATGGCCGCCGAAGGCCGCCGAGATCGAGCCGGTGCGATAGTCGTCCGCCGTCATGAGGCCGGAGGAGCTCTCCTGGGCGATGTGGCAGTGCGTCTCGATGCCGCCCGGCATCACCAGGCGGCCGCCGGCGTCGATCCGCTCGTCCCCGCCGGCGATCCGCTCGGCGATCGCGGCGATGCGGCCCGCCCGGAGGCCGACGTCGCCGCGGTAGCTCTCGCCGGCCGTGACCACAGTGCCGCCGTGGATCACGGTGTCGAACGCGTCGGCGCTCATGGGGTCATCCCTCGTGTGCCGCCGCGCATCAGACTTCGACGATCGCGCCGGTCTGGGCGGTGATGCGGGTGTAATGCTCGACGCGCCGATGGCGGGCGAAGTCGAAGATGGTCGATTTGCCGAAGGCGCAAGCGGCGAAGTCGCAGTCGGCGACGATCACCTCGTCCTCCTCCGTCTCGGCCCGCGCCACCACGACGCCGCCCGGATCGACGATGACCGAGCCGCCCATCAGCGGATGACCGTCCTCGACGCCCGCTTTGGCGATGCCGGCCACGAAGGTGCTGTTCTGATAGGCGCCGGACGTCAGCGACAGTTCGGAGTGGTAGAGGCGCATCTTCAGTCCCTCGCCCTCGGACTGCGAGTTGAGGCTCGGCGTGTTGTAGCCGATGGTGACGAGTTCGACCCCCTGCAGCCCTAGGCAGCGGTAGACCTCCGGCCAGCGCCGGTCGTTGCAGATTGCCATGCCCATCACGACGCCGGCGTTGCGCCACACCGGGAAGCCGAGGTCGCCCGGCTCGAAATAGCGCTTCTCCAGGTGCTGGAAGGCGCGGGACGGGTCGTAGGACTCGTGCCCGGCAGGTGCACCTTGCGATACCGGCCGACGATCTCGCCGTTCCGGTCCGTGAGGATGGAGGTGTTGAAGTGGCGGCCCTCGGGCGTCAGCTCGGCATAGCCGAACGTGATCGCGACGCCGAGGTGGCGCGCCCGGTCGAACAGAGGCTGCGTGGCGCGGTTCGGCATCTCGGCCTCGAACCACGCGTCGACCTCGGCCTGGTCGTCGACGAACCACCGCGGGAAGAAGGTGGTGAGCGCCAGTTCGGGGAAGACGACCATGTGGGCGCCCCTGGCGGCGGCGGCGGCGAGCAGGTCCATCATGCGGGCGACGACGCGCTCGCGGCTCTCGGCCCTCTGGATCGCGCCCATCTGGGCGCCCGCCACGATCATCCGGGTCATGCAACGTCCTTTCATAGGTCGCCCCGCGGCTCGCGAGGCCGGACGCGACGGGGCCGCGGGGGCCGGGGCGTCCGGCGCCGGGCGATGCACGCGGCGTTCCAAGCGGAGCTCGCGCGGCCCTTCCCAAGCGCCCGGCGATCCGCTATCGCGCCGGTCGCACCCTTTCCCGACGCCCGAGACCGGTTCGAAAGCCATGGCATGACCCGCACGGTCCATGTGGACGGCCAGTGGCTCGCCGAGGGCGAGGCCAGGATCTCGGTCTTCGACCGCGGCTTCCTGTTCGCCGATGCCGTCTACGAGGTCACCGCCGTCGTGGAGGGCCGGCTGGTCGACTACGACGGTCATGCGGCCCGCCTCGCGCGCTCGCTCGCCGAACTGCGCATCCCGGCGCCCGCCACAGGCGCGCGCCTGCTCGACCTCCACCGCGAGATCGTCGAGCGCAACGGGCTCGGCGAGGGGCTGGTCTATCTCCAGGTGTCGCGTGGCAGCGCCGATCGCGACTTCCTGTTTCCCGCCGACCTGTCGCCGACGCTGGTGATGTTCACGCAGGCGAAGGCCGTGCTGTCCAATCCCAAGGCCGAGACCGGACTCTTCGTCGTTACGCTGCCCGAGGAGCGCTGGGGGCGGCGCGACATCAAGACCGTGCAGCTGCTCCATTCCTCTCTGATGAAGGTGGAGGCCCGGGCCCGCGGCGCCGACGACGCCCTGCTGGTGGAGGACGGCCTCGTCACGGAGGCGAGTTCGGCCAACGTCCACATCGTCACCGCGGCCGGCGCCCTCGTCACCCGCGGGCTCAGCCGCGCGCTCCTGCCGGGGATCACCCGGGCCTCGATCCTCGACCTCGCCCGCGCGGCGGGGCTGCCCTGCGAGGAACGGGCCTTCTCGCCCGCCGAGGCCCGGGCCGCCGCCGAGTGCTTCATCACCTCGGCGACGAGCTTCGTGCTGCCCGTCGTGCGCATCGACGGCGAGACCATCGGCGACGGCCGGCCGGGCCCCGTGACGCGCCGGCTGCGCGAGCTCTACATCGTGGATCGGCTCGCCTGCGCGATTTGAGCGTGGCGAACGCTCCTTCTTCCGGCGATGTCATGAGCCTGCGGGCCCGGTTCGCGTCGCGGACGGAAGACCGGCGTCAATCCGGAAGGGTGGGCGAGTGACAGACGGGGTGGCGTCAGCACGCTTTGATCAGCCCCATCGCCCTCGCGACCGAGACCGCCATCGTGCGGCGGCTCGCGCCCAGTTTGGCGAAGAGGCGCTTGAGGTGGAATTTGGTGGTGGCTTCGGTGATGCCGATTTCCCGGGCGATTTCCTTGTTGCTGAGGCCCCGTGCGAGCAGGGCGAGGACGTCGGTCTCGCGGGATGAAAGCACGCCGGCCCGCGGCGGCGCGCCGGCGTCGGCCGGCATGGCCACCACGCGGTTGACGAAAGCGGCGACCTTCGGTCCAAAGGCTCCCATCCCCGAACGGCGCACGACGCCTCGCACGAGATCCTGGACGGGCTTGCCTTCTGCGGCGAAGGGCTCGGTGAGATTCTGGGGCTGCGCTGCGGCGACGGCGCGGTTCAGCCGGACGCCGGCTTCCGCGACATCGCCCAGCGCCAGCGCGCATTCGGACGACAGGATCTCCGCCGCGAGGCACACGAGAGCGTCGTCCTCGTCCCTGCGGCTGGCCAGGAATCGATTCAACTGAGCTTCCGCGTCGACCGTATCGCCGCGGCGGAGCTTGAGCCGGGCCAACGTCACGCGGGTCTGCCGGTTCTCCCGTCGCGTCGGCCAAGCCGCATCGTCGTCCGGGTCGGGCAGACTGGCGGCGGCGAGAGCGGCCGAGTCGAGCAGGCCGTCGCGGGTGAGGATCTCGACGCGCAGGTTCCGCGCCACGAGGCCCAGACGCGGTAGCCTGCGGTCTTCCGCCACCTCCTCGGCCCGGTCGACGACGGCGAGCGCCGCCACTGTCCCGTCCAGACGCTGCCGGCATCGCGCATAGGTCACGAAGCCGCTGGCGAAGACATCGACCCATCCCTCGCCCCGCACCACCGACGGAAGAGCTTCGGCGAGCGTCGCATCCGCCGCTCTGATCTGACCCTGCTGGTAGAGAGTCTCGGCGACCGGGATACGGGCGATGGCGAGGAGGTTCTCGTCGCTCCATTGTGTGCGCTGGATCAGGTCCTCGGCTTGCCGGCTGTAGGCAGTCGCAGCGCTGAGCCGCCCTCCGAGCAGGCTCACGAAGGAGAGGTGGATCAGCAGGAACGACTGAGCATAGGCGGTATTCTCCTCACGGTAGCAGTCGAGCGCCTTGAGCGCGTGCAGCCGCGCCAGACGAAGCTGCCCCTGGCGTGTGTAGGCGATGCAGAGGTGATTGTGCAGCCAACCCCGGACCCAGGTGTCCTGCAACCGCCGCCCGCGCAGCTCGGCCTCCATCGCGTCGATGTCACGTTGCTCGACTCGGCAGTCTTCGTAGATGTCGAGAAGGCCATCGATGTGCCGCAGGACCTCCTCGGGTACATGATCGGACCCGCTGCCTGACGCTCGGCGCTTCAGCTCCTCGATGCGCTCGCGCGCCGCCTGCAACTGGCCCTCCTTGGCGAGAACCAGGGCGGCACAGAGCTGGAGATCCGGCGAGCGCTCCACGATCACTCGAGGGATTTCGCTCATCAACCCGTGCAGTACCCGGTAGCCGATCCTGAGGAAGAGCGACACTCCGCCCGCCGTCCGGATCGTCTCCGCCGCGAAGGCGAAGTCGCCCGCCAAGCCTGCATGATGGACTACTTTCTCGATGTGTCCCTCGGCGGCGAACCACAAGGCCGCCCGCGAATGAGGGACGGATGCCCCCGCCTCGATGTCGGCGGCGATCGTGGCCGCCCGCATCAGCGGCTGCAGCGTGAACCAGCCAGGCCGGTGCGGCACCCGCACCATCAGCGGCGCGAGCGCGTCGAGCGCCGCCGCGGCCCGGGCGGGGTGGACGTCGGCCAACGCGCAGCCGAGCGCGATCGGAACCTCGTCGAGAAAAGCGCCTGCCCGCACGAGGCGCGCGATGTCAGGCTGGAGAGCGGGGAGAAGCTCCTCGAAAAGGAAGCTCCGGTAGTCGCGATGGGTGCCGGTCAGGAGGGCCTCCCGCTCGGCGGCGTCGGGCTCCTGGGCCAAGCGGGCGACCGCGAGGCGCACCAGCGCCGGCCATCCGCCCATGGCGGCGTGGAAGGCCTCGAACTCCGACGATGCCAGGTGGCGGTCGAGCAGCCTCCGGGTCTCGGCGCGCGAGAAGGCGAGGTCGGCGGCCCCGATCTCGGCGAGCAACTGGCGGATGCGCAGCCGCGCCAGGGGCAGGTCGGCCTCGCCGGAGACGGCCAGCGCCAGTCGCAGGCCTTCGGGAGCCTCGCGCAACATCGCGCCGACCGCGGCGGCGTGGCCGGCCCCGATGCGGTCGAGGAACACGTAGAGAGGCTCCGAGCGATCGAGCGCCAGGCTGTCGAACAGCGTCTCCAGCGTGGTGGCGGGGCCGTCTGGCGGATCGGAACCGAGGACGGCGCGGGCGATGGTCGTGGCGAGAGCGGACGGAGCGGCATCGGACGGAGCGAGGGACAGCCAGGCTGCCCGGCAACCCTCGCGGCGCAGGGCCCCGTGGACCGTCGCCATCAACTCGGTCTTGCCGAAGCCCGTCGGGGCACGGAGCACCACGACCTGCCCGTCGAGTCCCAGGCGCACCCGCTCGACCAGGGAGGCGCGGTCGAGCCCATTCGCCGCGGTTCGCGGCGGCCTCAGCCGTTCGACCACTCCGGCCGGTATCCTCGTCATCCCTCGCCCGCTCGTTCGGCCCGCGCTCCGCGCGACGATGCGACGCCCGGTGCCGCGAAGGCAAGGAGTCCGACGGACCTCACGAACCCGCCCAGACCGCGGAGGTCGACCGGGGCTCAGCTTCCGAGCGGCCGGTAGCGGTACGGCAGGCCGAAGGCGGCCGGACCGAAGACCGCCAGCGCTTCGGGAGTCCGCATCACCTCCGGGACCCGGACGGCCAGCACGTCGACGCGCTGGCCGTAACGCAGCCGCTCCGTCGGGATCGCCTCGGCGGTATCGAGGTCTAGGATGCAGATGAGATCCGGGACGACGGCCAGCACCTCCCCGCCCCGCTCGGCCACGAGGTTCTCATTCTGAATGCGGACCATGGTGGGGTCTGCGTCGCCGGTGAAAGGGTCGACCCGCACCGTGCCGACCGACCAGCCGTTCTCGAAACGGCGCGCCACATCGGCCACCTTCCCGCTGCCGATGACGCGGGCAAGCCCGTAATGCGTGCCGGCGAAGAAGTCGATCAGCGCCGGGAGCGGCGCCACGCGACGCGCCTTGGCTTCGCGCAACGTAGTGCCGATGCCGAGGGCCAGCGACATCGTGCCGGGCACCGATACGCGGCGAGCATCCGCGCCGGTCATCCCGTAGTTGACCAGGTAAGCCTGCCCCCCCATGCGGATGGTGAGGCCGCGAGCGATCCATTCCGCCTTGGCCGCATCGGCCGTCTCGATGAGGGCGACATTGCCCTTCTCGTCGGCCAGCGCCACCGGGGCCGACGAGATGCCGTAGACGTTGAAGGTCTCCATCTGGAGCTCGGGAAAGGCGCGGCCCATGCCGTCGGCGTCGATCACCGGCAGCCCGCGCCGCGCCGCGATGGCGAGCGGCACCATGGAGTTGACGCCGCCCGCCTCGAACGGGATGACGGCCTCGATGGGCCGCCCGGTGTGGCGCTCGTAGGCCGCGAAGGCGGCCTCCATCTCGCCGCCGCCGGGCGGCTTTTCGATGAGGATCGTGGGAGCCCCCATGGCGCCGCAGGCGACGACCCGCAGGTCGTCCGGCACATCGTCGAGCGCCATCAGGCGCACCGGGCCATGGGCCTCGATGGCCGCCCGTGCCAGGAGCTTGCCGATGTAGGGGTCGCCGCCGCCGCCCGTGCCGAGGATGGCGGCGCCGGCGGCGAGGTCGTCGAGGTGTTCGAGGCCGATCTCGCGCATGGTTCAGGCCATCGTTTCGATGGGGGTGAAGGGCTCCGGCAGGCCGAAACACCGCGGGCCGAACACCGCCAGCGCCTCGGGCGTCCGCATGATCTCGGGCACCGCCACCGCCATGACGGCGACGCGCTGGCCGTAGCGCAGGTTTTCGGTGGTGATCGGCTCGGCCGTCTCGGCGTCGAGGATGCAGATGAGGTCCGGCACGATGGCTTTCACCACGCCGTCGACCCGTGCCACGAGGTTCTCGTTCTGGATCTCGATCTCCATGGTGGCGCCAGGGGCGCTGTGTCCCAGTCCGTCGATGCGCGCACGACCGACCGTGAAGCCGTTCCGGGTCTCGCGCCGCATGTCGACGATCTTGCCTCGGAAGATGATGCGGCCGTGGTGATAGAGCGTCTGCGGCAGGAGTTCGAGCAGGGCGTCGAAGGGGTTGAGGTGCCGGCTCTTGGCCTCGCGCAGGCAGCGGCCGATGCGCATCGCCAGCGACAGGGTGTTGGGGATGGCGGTGCGCTTAACCTCGGCGCCCGACATGGCATATTCGGCGATGTAGGCGCAGCCGCCCATGCGGATCGCGACGCCGCGCGACAGCCACTCCATGTCGGCATTGCTTCGTGCGAGGATCAGCGCCTGGTCGCCGTGCTCGTCGGTCACCACCATGGGGCTGCCGGAAACCCCGTAGACACCGAAAGTCTCCATCTGCAGCTCGGGAAAGGCCCGGCCCATGCCATCGGCGTCGACCACCGGCAGTCCGAGCTTGGCGCCGACGAAAAGCGGGATGGTGGAGTTGATGCCGCCGATCTCGATCGGCATGGTGGCATCGGCGGACCGTCCGAGGTGGCTCTCAAGCCGCCTCAGCGACGCGATGGCCTCTTCGCCGCTCGGGATCTTCTCCACCAGCACGCTCGGCGCCCCCATCATGGCGGTTGGGATCACCAGCGCCTCGTCGGGCAATTCACTGGGGTCGACGACCTCCACGGTCAGCCCCTCCTCGAGGCATCGCTGCACCATGAGGCGCCCCACGTAGGGGTCGCCTCCGCCGCCGGTGCCGAGGAAGGCGGCCCCGACCGCCAGGTTCTTGAGATCGTCGCCGTCGAGCTTCATCGCATCCTCAACCGATCACGAGATCGCCGATGGCCTTGACGCGGACCCGCGTCGCCGAGCCCGGCAAATAGGCCAGAGGCACCTCCTCGACGTCGACGATCTTGATGGAGCCATCCGCGGCACCCGCCCGCCGCGCTCGCTCGCTCGCCTCGGCCTTGGCGCCGTCGAGCACCGTTTCGCGCGACGTGCCGTCCATGGCATAGATGCGGTCCACCTCGCCCCCCACCTGGGCGATGGCGGCCCCGATGGCGTTCGCGACGGAGGCACGCTCCGGCCGGATGACCCGCGACGCGGACGGCAGGTCGCGCGACACCAAAATCGAGCCGCCCCCCACCAGGACCACGGGCATCGGCTCTGCACTGGTCTTCATGCGGTCGACCGCCTCGTCGACCATGCGGTGCATCGTGGCCAGCGCCGCCTCGATCGTCGCGGCTGGCACATGGGCGACGCGGGAGCGGTCGCCGATGTCTTCGAGCCCGGCCGCCACCACGATATCGGTCGTGGTCAGCGTGTCGCCACCGAAGACCAGAGCCCTGGAGGTGATCTCGTAACCGACCGAATCGGGGCCGATGCGGGCGCCCTCGTCCCGCACTCGCGACCCGCCGCCGAGGCCGATCGCCAGGACGTCCGGCATGCGGAAATTCGTCCGCACGCCGCCGATGTCGACCGAAACCGCGGATTCGCGCGGGAAGCCTCCCATCAGCATGCCGACGTCCGAGGTGGTTCCGCCGATGTCCACCACCATGGCATCCGGCTCGCCCGCCAGCATGGCGGCGCCGCGCATCGAATTGGTGGGACCCGACGCGAAGGTGAGAACCGGATAGCGCTCGACGTGCTCGGGCGTCATCAGCGTTCCGTCGTTCTGGCTGATGAAGAACGGCGCCGCGATGTCCATGTCGCGCAGCGCTTGCCGGAACGACGCCACGACGTGACGCGACAGGTCGGCCAGGCAGGCGTTCATGATGGCGGCGTTCTCGCGCTCCAGGAAGCCGACGCGGCCGACCTCGTGGGAGAGCGACAGCGCGATATCCGGCACCTCGTCGCGCAGGATCTCGGCGGCCCGCTGCTCCATCGTGGGAGTGACGGGGGAGAACACGGAGGTGATCGCCGCGCTCTTCAGCCCCTTGACGCGGATCTCTCGGGCGATGCGGGTGATCTCCGCCTCGTCGAGGGGGGCGATTTCGCGCCCGTCGAACTCGTGCCCCCCCCGGACCATGTAGCAATGCCGCCCGAGCGTCGTGGCGAGGTCGGCCGGCCAATCCGTCATCGGCGGCAGGGCCGCGGTGGCGGGCAGGCCGAGGCGGACCGCCGCGACTTCGAGGAGCCGGCGCCGCTCCACCACGGCGTTTGTGAAGTGGGTCGTGCCGATCATCACGGCGCGGATCGCCGACGCCGCGACGCCGCTCGCCGTCAGCACCTGCCGCAGAGCCGCGACGACGCCCGACGACACGTCAGCCGTGGTCGGCGACTTGCAGGCCGTGACGACGTGCAGGCCGTCCATCAGGGCGGCATCCGTGTTGGTGCCACCCACATCGATCCCGATCCGCATGGTTGGGGTCCTCACTCCTGAAGGGGGCATATCCTGCTCCGACACGTGTTCCGAGATGATCAGCCCGGTCTGCCTCTCTCGCCGCCCATCCTCGCGAAGCGGGAGCCCAGCCCCGAAAGATGCGCCGAACGCCGCCTGTGATCGCGCGACCGCGCATCGCGCGAGCCACGAGCAGGATCGTCGGCCTCAGCGTTTCGAGTTGCGCCGGAGCCGCGCATGCGCGGGGATGAGCCGTGACGGGGAGAGGTCTTGCTGGTGCACCCCCTGAAGTCGGTACTCTCAACCTGCCAGCGCCTCGCAACGGTCGGGGTCCCAGCCCGCCAGCACGGCGGCGCCAGGCGCGAAGCGCGGCTGGTGAGCTTGGTTCTGCCGTTCGGCGACGACCTCCTGGCCACCCACGCGCAGACGGTAGCGGACGATCGACCCCTGATAGGTTTCCGACAGGATGGTGGCCGGGAACGCCACAGCGCCGGCCGGAAGGCTCGACGCGTCGACGACGACGTTCTCGGGCCTGACCACGAGCTTGGCACGGGCGCCGAGAGTGATCGGCGCGCGGACACGGGCATCGAATTCGCGGCCCGCGAAGGTGACGCGCAGGCCCCGCTCGGTCGGGGACGTCACGTCGACGTCGATGATGTTGGAATGACCGATGAAACTCGTGACGAAGAGCGTCGCCGGCCGCTCGTAGACCTGCTCGGGCGTGTCCACCTGGACGAGCTTCGATCTCTGCATCACGCCGATGCGGTCCGACATCGTGAGGGCTTCGTCCTGATCGTGAGTGACATAAACGGTGGTGATGCCAAGGCTTTTCTGGAGATCCCTGATCCAGAACTTCATCTCCTCGCGCATGTTCTTGTCGAGCGCGGAGAGGGGCTCGTCGAGGAGGAGGATGCGCGGCTCCGTCACGAGCACGCGGGCGAGAGCCACGCGCTGCTGCTCGCCGCCCGAGAGCTGCTTAGCGAAGCGGGTGCCGTAGCCGCTGAGACCGACCTGGACCAGTACGGCCTCGACCTTGCGGGCGATCTCGGCCTTCGACACTTTCCGCATCTTCAGGCCGAAGGCGATATTGGCAGCCACGTCCATGTGGGGGAAGATGGCGTAGTTCTGGAAAACGATGCCGATGCCGCGCCGTTCGGGTGGCAGGTCCGTCACGTCCTCGTCGCCGAGCCAGACTCGCCCCTCGCTCGGCTGGACGAAGCCGGCGATCATGCGCAGTGTCGTCGACTTGCCACAGCCCGACGGGCCCAGCAGGGAGAAGAACTCTCCTTGCCGGATGTGCAGTTCGACCGCATCCACGGCGCGCGCGTCGCCGTAGCTCTTGGTCAGCTTATGGAGGCGGATGTCGGTCACGAGGATCCTTCGGCGGAGTACGGGGCGACATTGGGGTCGAAGACTCAGGTGGCGAAGATCTTGTTGACCGTCTCGACCACGTCGTCCTCGTTCCCGAGATAGGATTTCCAGTCCGGGATCCACATGCCGGAGAGCGCATTCGCGTCGTTGGTCACGCCCTGGGCGGCGAGCCCCTTCGGCAGTGTCGCCGCCCTGGCGGTGGGGCGGTAGAAGAAGACCTCACCGACCGCTGTCTGGAAGGCCGGGTCCATGGTGCGGTTGACGAGAGCCAGCGCCAGCTTCTTCGAAACAGGGTCGAGATAGCGGCTGACCGTCTTGGTTTGGGTCAGGGCCGGGCGCGGCTCGTCCCAGAGATAGGCATCGACCGGGATGCCCTTCGCCTTCTGCAGATAGACCTCCCCGTCGTTCTGGACCGCGATCTCGACTTCGCCACGCTCGACCAGCGCCTGCATGTTGCCGGTGAAGTCGCTGATCTTCATGGGGGCGGCCCGTCGCATGGCGTCGTAGCCGGCCTCAAGGTCGTACTGGTCCTTGCCGAACGCACCCGCGGCGACGAGGAAGAACATCATCTGCAACGTGTTGGTTGTGACGTAGGTGCCGCGCTTGCCCGCATAGCGCGGGAGCCAGAAATCCTTGAAGGACGTCGGTGCCGGCAGGCCGGTGTTGGTGCGATAGACGTAGCAGTAGCGCGAGAAGGCCCAGGTGAGGCCGAGGCCGTTCTGCGACGCGAACGGCCAGAGCCCCTTGGCATTGGGCACGTTGGCGATCAGGTCGGCCTGCGGCAGGAAATAGTCGCCGGCGCCGGCCGTCTTGAACATCTCCGGCAGGTTCCAGTTGGTGACGGCGAAGGGCGGGTTCTTCGGCCCGGAGGCGACGAATTTGGGGAACCAGGGGAAGGAGCCGTCGTACTGGACCTTGCAGTTGAAGTCCTTCTCGAACGGGTCGAGCAGCAGCTTGCGCATGGTCTGCTGCCAGAAGCCGCCCCATTCCGCCACCGTGATGGTGGCGCCTTTCGCGTCGAAGGTCCCGCCGTCGTAGGTGACGTCCTGCGACCAAGCGTGGTTGACGTTGAAGAGCGACACGCCAGAGGCCGCGAGACCCATCGCGGCGCCCCCTTTCAGCACGACTCGGCGCGTCGGGACGGGGCGGCCGGGATCAAGGTTCAGCGGATCGGACATCGGTCGGCTCCTTCGGGAGAAAGGGATGGAGGTCAGCGCCGGCCGCCGAACAGGCGGCGGAAGTCGACGAGGCGCGACGACAGGACCGTCGAGGCGACGACGAGCAGGATGGCGAAGATTCCAGCTGCCGCGGCCGTGGGCTCGAACGCGTAGCGCAGCGACGTATAGATGGCGATCGGCAAGGTCTGCTGACCCGGCGCCGCGAGGAACAGCGTCACCTCGAACTGGCCGAAGGAGACGATGAAGGCGAAGAGCGCGCCTGCACCGATGGCCGGCGAGACGATCGGCAGGGTGATGCGGAAGAAGGCCGTCGCGGCATCGGCGCCGAGGCTGCGGGCCGCCTCTTCGAGCGACAGGTCGAAATCCACCAGGGCGGCCGTGACGGTGGCGACCACGAGCGGCAGGGTGACGAGCACGTGGCCGATCAGCAGCCCCGTGAAGGACCGCGCGAGGCCTATCCCGCTCGACACGAAGAAGACATAGAGGGCGAGGCCCAGCACGACGCCGGGAAGGACGAGCGGCAGGATGAAGGCGGCCCGCAGCGCTCGCACTGTTCAGCCCCGGCCGCCACGGGCGAGGACGATCGCCGCCGCGGTGCCGAGAAGCGTCGAGACCAGCGTGGCGGCTGCGGCGAGCTTGAACGAGAAGAGATACGCCGGCAGGAAAGTCGGCGATGTGAGGAAGGCGCGCACCCAACGCAGCGACAGTCCCTGGGGCGGGAAGGTGAGATAATCTCCGGCGTTGAGCCCGATGAGGACCACGATGGCCACGGGGACCAACAGCACCGCGAGGGCGAGGGCGGCCCCGATGCGGAAAGGGAGGGCGATCGCGCTCTCCGCCCGCATCACGCGCGCCCTCCCGCGGTCCGTGCCGCGGCCCCTTGATAGAGGGCCACGGCGAGTAGGCTCGTCATGAACAGCACGGCTGCGATGGCGGCGCCGAACTGCCAGCGACCCGCCTCGGCGATCTGCTGATAGACGTGGATCGGCAACGTCACCACTTTCCAGCCCCCCATCAGCGCCGGAACGACGTAGGATGAGATCGAGAGGGCGAACACCAGCAGCGACCCGGACAGGATGCCCGGCATGGACAGCGGCAGCACCACGGCGCGGAAAGCCGCCCAGCGCGATGCGCCGAGCGATCGCGCTGCCTCCTCGTAGGACGGCGGAATCGAGCGAATGATTCCGATCAGCGAAATGACCATGAAGGGCAGCGTGACCTGCACGAGACCCACGATGACGCCGAAGAGGTCATACATCAGCGGCAGCGGCTTCACGATCAAGCCCGACCTCAGGAGGGCGCCGTTGACGAGCCCGTTGTCGCCGAGCAGGACCATCAGCCCGTAGAGCCGGATCACCATGTCGATCTGCATGGACGACAGGACGGCGATCATCAGCAGGGCGTTGCGGCCCGGATGCGCGGTCTTGGCGATGACGTAGGCCAGTGGATAGCCGAGGGCGAGGCACACGACGGAGACGATCGCCCCGAGGCCGGCTGATCGTAGGATTGCAGTGTAGTAAATGTCTCGGGTGAAGATCCGCACATAGTTGTCGATCGTCAAGTTCAACGTGAAGGTGACGACGCCGGCGGCGTTCTTGTTGATCGAGATAGCGAAGAGCGACGCGACCGGCAGTACGAAGAAGACGAGGAGGAATGCGCAGGCCGGGAGGGCCAGCAGCCACGGCCCGGCGCTGGCGATTTTGCTGGCTGACCGCACTGCTGGTCTGAGATCGACGGAGGCCGTCCGACGAGCGAAGACTGCAACAACTGTATGGTGGTACGAATCAGGCTTCAATAACTTCGAGCCTCGTCCCTGGCCGTCTCGTCCAAACTTTGCTCGCACGAGCTTGCATCGGCACGCGTAGGGGGCAAACACCGAAAGCGGATAGTGTGCAAGCCAAGGCGAGGGGGGTGTCATGGCACCAAACCTACGTGCTCCTCCCCTTTCGGGTAGCATCGACTTCGTCGTTACCCTCTTTGCTGGGCAGAGCCGGTCTCGAGCCAGCATCCTGCCGAGACTCCGCGACACGCGCCGCCAAACGCGCGTTTGGCAGGACCAGCGAGGGTCGGCTCCAGAGTACATTGTATCAAGCTTGGAGAGAGCACTCGTATGGGCACGGCTCGGCCCCTGAGCATCGGCACAGAAACGTGCCGGACAAGAACGAATTCCGCCTCGGCTGTATGCCTGATGAAAGGCGAAGCAGCGATCCGCCCTTATGTCGTCGGCGACGACACCATGTATGGTGCAAAAGATCTGTGGAATAACATCTACGATGTTCAGGTTCAAAAATACGTGTGCAACTTAGACACACACGATATGAGCGTTCTGCATTTCTGAGCCCCGATGCGGGCGATGCCGAATGAGACGCACGATCATGCTCGAGGTCGGAGAAGACACAGAAGCTGATCCGACCTTCAGCTTCCATGCCTCAATGAGGCATTCTTCTCGAGATCGATGAGACGTCGATGCGCTTCGCCGCGGTCCACGATGCCATCACCGCCGGACGTCCCAGCTGGCCCGTGACGTCCTCCATCACGCGCTCATCGGGATTGGGTGGACCATCACCTGCGGCTCAAGCCGCGCCCTTGCCGACCCCACGGGCGGCGCCGGTTGAGAGAGCAAGGTCGGGGACCTGTCGCTCTCCCGTCACGTCCGACACCCTTCAAACCTCGGCCGCCTGGGAACTTCGGCGTCGGGAGGCGATGGGATCACCGGTCGGCGGGGCTCTCTCGGCGGTGCGTCGGAGGTCGATGCTGCTCGCATAGTTCTCCCGCATGAAGTCGACGAAGTTGTCCCGGAACTGGCGCGTGTGCGCGTGCGCCAGGGCATCGGCGCGATCGACATCCCTGTCGCGTACCGCCTCGACCATCTCCCCATGCTCGCCCGTCAGCAGGTAGCCGTCCCGCGTCCGCTCGATATACTGGAAGTGGAGGTGCAGCATGCGACGCCCCTGGTCGAGCAAGCGGTCGTAGAGGGACGCGAGGTACGGGTTCCGCCCCGCGTCGGCGATCGACATGTGAAAGCGTTGGTTGGCGAGCGACATCTGAACGTGGTCGCCGCCGCGAACGGAAGCTTCGAACTCCTTTTGACGCTTGGAGATCACCCTGAGATCCTCCGCCGTCCTCAACTCGGCGGCCAAGCGTGTGTTGACCCGCTGCGCGATGTCGAGGGCCTCGACGTACTTGGGAAAGCTCGCGATCTCGAGCGGCGCCACGATGGTGCTCCTGTTGGGCAGCGTGACGACCAGGCCGTCGCCCGACAGACGGATCAACGCTTCCCGCACGGGCGAGCGTGAGCGGTCGAAGCGTTCCGCCAACACCGTCTCGTCCAGGAGCTGCCCTGGAGCCAGATGGAGGGAAAGAATATCGGCCCGCAGCGCGTCGTAGACGTTCCGCCAGCCCGACCCCTTCACCCGGCGCTCTTCCTCGATGCTCAAGGGCTCACTCTCCAAACTCGACGCGCGACACTAGCAGTCTGATGACATGTCGACACGCCGTCTTTTCAGGCAATCTGCCTTTCCAGCGTCGGTTGCAGGCCAACATTGAGGCGTCGCCGCCCTGAGAAGACGCTTGTCAAGTCGACACGCGGTCGGCACAATGTGTGTATGTCGGCACGATGACGACACGATGATCCTCGTTTCGACCCCTTCCCGGCGCCATACGGCGTGGTCCACAGAGAGGCGACGATGAACCGCATGAAGGCTTTGAGATCGGCTTTTCTGACTTTGGCGGTCGGCTTGGCTGCCGCGGCGCCCGCCGAGGCGCAACAGTCCGAGGGCCTGTGGTCCTCCGTTCAGAAGGCCGGCGTCCTGCGCTGCGGAGCCGCGGTCGCACCGCCTTACGTCATGCGCGATCCAGCGACCGGCCAGTACAGTGGCTACTTCGCCGAGCTCTGCAAGCAGTTCGCAGATGTGCTGAAGGTCAAGCCGCAGTTCGTCGACACGACTTGGGACAGCATCGTTGCAGGCCTGCAGGCCAACAAATGGGACCTGTCTCTGGCGCTGAATCGTACGCCGGCCCGAGCGCTCGCCGTGACCTTCTCGACCGCGGCGGCTGAGTCGGACATCTCGCTCGTCTACAACAAGGGCAACGCGAAGGTCGGCACGCCGACGTCGATCGCCGACATCGACAAGCCGGGCATCACCATCGCGGTGATGTCGGGGACGGCACAGGACAAGGCCGTGTCTGCGGCCGTCAAGAACGCGACCGTGGTCCGTCTGCCGAGCTCCGACGAGACGCGCCTCGCCCTCATCTCCAAGCGGGCCGATATGGTCGTCGACGAATCGGATTCGAACGACATGTTCGCCCAGCAGAACGCCGACTGGTCCGCGACCCTCAGCCCGGCCCCGGCGCTGGCCAAGCAAGGCGTGGCCTTCGGCCTACGCCGTGACGTGAGCCCTGCAGACCTCGAGGTGATCAATATCTTCGTCGAGGACAAGGTCGTGACCGGCGCCGTCGATCGGCTGATCAAAGACGCGATCGCGCAGGAGCTGCAGGCCTCAAAATAAAGAGCACGAGGCCTGCACTCCGAGATGGAGGCCCATCGACGAACGTGTGAGCCAACCGGGAAACATCATGGTCGAGTCAGGGTCCGATCCCCTGGTCAAGGTGACCGGGTTACAGAAGAGCTACGGCGAGCACATCCACGTCCTGAAAGGTCTCGACATCGAGATGGACGCCGGCGATCGGCTGGTCGTGATCGGGCCGAGCGGCGGCGGTAAGAGCACACTGCTGCGCGTGATGATGGGGCTTGAGACGATCAACCAGGGCGAGGTGTCGTTTCGCGGCAAGCCCTACATCACTGCCGGCCCGACGCCGTCCAGGACCGTCATCGACAAGCAGGTCCGCCGCGAGATCGGCATGGTGTTCCAGCACTACACGCTGTTCCCGCACCTGAGCGTCCTTCAGAACCTCGTTCTCGCCCCCGTAAAGGCGAGGGGCGAGATGCGGTCGTCGGCCGAGGAGCGGGGGAAAGCGCTGCTCACCCGCTTCGGCCTCGGCGCCAAGGTCAAGGCCTACCCGTCGCAGCTCTCGGGTGGGCAGAAGCAGCGCGTCGCCATCGCCCGCGCGCTGATGCTCGACCCCAAGCTCATGCTCTTCGACGAGGTCACCTCGGCTCTCGACCCGGAACTCGTCGGCGAGGTCGAACAGGTCATCATGCAGCTCGCCGGGCAGAGCATGCCCATGATGATCGTGACCCACGACATGCATTTCGCCAGGAACATCGCCTCGCGCGTGGTCTTCTGCGCCGGCGGGATCATCGTCGAGGACGGTCCGCCCTCCCAGGTCCTCGGCACCCCGAAGGAGGCGCGGACGAAGGACTTCATCGACCGCGTCTTTCGCGTCACGGCCTGACGAGTAAGGCGATGGGCTACAGCATCGATCTGTTCTTCCTCCGAAACGGCATCGGCGGCCTCCTGCGCGGGCTGCTGGTGACGATCGAACTGACGCTCGCCGCCAATCTCATCGGCCTGTCGCTCGGCTTCGTCCTGGCGCTCCTGGCGATGAGCCGCACCCGGCTGGTCCGCGGGCCGGTGACCCTGTTCATCGAGTTCTTCCGCTGCACGCCGGCCATCATCCAGATCGTCTGGTTCTTCTACTGCGTACCGATCCTGTTCAACCTCTACTTCGACGCCTTCACCATGGGCGTCCTGGCGCTCGGCTTCAACCTCGCGGCCTTCGACGCCGAGGCCTACCGGGCCTCGATCCAGGCCGTGCAGCGCGAGCAGATGGACGCGACGATCGCGCTCGGGCTGAGCCCGTTCCACCGCATCGTCCACGTCGTCCTGCCCCAGGCGTTCCAGGCGTCGCTGCCCGTCCTCGTCACCAACGGGATCGGGACGTTCCAGCAGAGCGCCCTGGTGGCGGTCGTGGCCATTCAGGACCTCATGTACATGGGCAAGTCCCTGGCGACCGAAACCTATCGCCCCATCGAGACCTTCACGGCGGTGGCTCTGATCTATTTCGCGGTCTCGTTCCCCATCTCGCGGGCCGTGGGCTTCTACGAGCACCGCCGCGCCGCGCTCGGCCGCTGAGGGGACTGGATCATGGCGTTCAACCCGGCCCTTCTCCTCAGGTTCAAGGACGCGCTCTTCCTCGGCCTGCTCACCACGCTCGAGCTGACCGCGGTGTGCATCGTGCTCGGCATCGCTCTCGGGTTCACCATCAGCCTCGCCCGAACCTCGAAGAGTCGCGTGCTGAGGTCCGTCACGACGCTCTACGTCGAGTTCTTCCGGGGCACGCCCGTCCTGATCCAGCTCTTCTGGATCTTCTTCTGCCTGCCGCTGATCCTCGGCGTGGACCTGTCGAACCTCATCTGCGGCGTGATCGCCCTCACGCTCTACATGGGCGCCATCACGAGCGAGACCTTCCGGGCCGCGCTCAACTTCGTCGGCCGTGAGCAATACGACGCCTGCGTGGCCCTGGGCCTCCCCTATCGCACGCAGGTACTCCACGTCGTGCTGCCCCAGGCGGTGCTGCGGGCCATACCGACGTTGCTGTCGAACATCGTCAGCCTCTTCAAGGAGAGCGCGCTCGTCTCGGCGGTCGGCATGGCCGACCTCATGTATGTCGGGCAGAACATCGCGAACCGCACGGGTCACCCCGTCGAGATCCTGACCGCGGTGGCGCTGATCTACTTCGCCATCGCCTTCCCCATCACGCGTGCCGTCACGGGCCTGGAGCGCAGGATCCTCGCCAAGCTGGCGGTCTGACCGCGCCCGGCCTCGCTATACGAAAATTGCCCCAACGGAGAACGACATGGAACTCAAAGGCATCCTTCCCGCGCTCGTCACCCCCTTCGACGACAGGGGCCAGGTCGACTTCCCGACCCTGACGAAGCTGCTCGAACACCAGCTCGCCCAGGGCGTCGACGGCTTCGTGCCGATGGGCTCGACGGGCGAGTATTATGCCATGTCGGCGTCCGAGCGGGAGGACGTGCTCAAGGCCGTCCACGACACCGTCGGCGACCGAGGACTGCTCATCGCCGGGACCAACGCCGGCTCCACGCGCGACGTGATCGCCCATACCGAGGCCGCGAGGAGGATCGGCTACGACACCGTGCTGCTGGCGCCGCCCTACTACGCCCTGCCATCTCCCGATGAGCTCAACGCCCATTACCAGGCAGTGCTCGACGCGGTGGACGTGAACCTCGTCCTCTACAATTACCCGCCGCGCGTCGGCGTGGAATGCGGCTTCCCGACCCTCGACCACTTCGCCGACGACCCGCGCGTCCTCGGCATCAAGGAGAGCGGCGGCAATCTCCAGCGGGCCATAGAGATCAAGCACCGCTACGGCGACAAGTACCAGCTCTCCTGCGGCTGCGACGACATCGCCTTCGACTTCTTCATGTGGGGCGCCACGAGCTGGATCTGCGGCCCGGCCAATTGCGTGATCGCGCCCTGCGTCGCGCTCTACAAGAAGTTCATGGCCGGCGACATCGGGGGCGCCCAGGCAGAGATGCGCCGCCTGTTCCCCACGATGGCGAGCCTCGAGGCCGGCAAGTTCGTGCAGAAGGTCAAGTACGGCTGCGAACTGGCCGGCATCCCGGTCGGCGAGACCCGCCGCCCGCTGCTGCCGCTGACGGCCGGGGAGAAGCGGGAGTTCGCCGCGATCTTCGAGGCCGTCGCGGCCTGAAGCGACGGCGAGGGAGCCCTGGCGGTGACGCCGGGCCGCCCTCTCAGGGAAGGACGCGGATGACGAGCGGCAGCACACACGGCGGCGGCACAGACACCGGCAAGCCCACGCTCGTCGTCGGGGCTGGAGTCATCGGCGTCACCATCGCCCACGAGCTGCAGCGGCGCGGGCGCTCGGTCCTCCTCGTCGACCGGCACGAGCCGGGACGGGGCGCCTCCTACGGCAACATGGCGAGCATCGCCGTGACCGAGTTCATGCCCGCGTCGCGTCCGTCCGTCTGGGCGCAGATTCCGCGCTGGCTCGCCGACCCGGAAGGGCCGATCCGCCTGCACCCCCGCTACATGCTGCGGCTGCTCCCCTGGTTTCTGAGATTCCTCGAAGCCAGCCGCCCGTCGCGCGTGCGCGAACTCGAGGCGGCCGGCGCCGCGCTGTGCCGGCGCGTCTACGACGACCTCGACCCGCTCCTGGCCGAGGCGGGCCTGTCCTCGATGTTGACGACCGAGGGCTGCCTGATGCTCTACGCCGACGACGCCGAGTTCGCGGCGGACCGCGAGCATATCGCGGTCCTGGACCGCTTCGGCTTCGCTTACGAGACGTTGGGCGCCAACGCCCTGCGCGACCTCGAACCGGCCCTGTCGACCTCCATCCGTCGCGCGATCCTGCTGCCGCAGAACCGCACGATCCGTGATCCCTACCGGCTGGTTCTGGGCCTGCTCGACCGCTTCAGGACGCGTGGAGGCGCGCTGCTGGAGGGCGAGGTGGCGGGCTTCGAGCGGACCGGAGGAGCCGTCTCTGCCGTGCGCCTCGGGGACGGCCGGCGCATTGAGGTCGCCGAGGCCGTGCTGTGCGCCGGCGCCTTCACGGGCCGGCCCGCCAGGGGCCTCGGGGAACCGATCCCGCTCGAGACCGAGCGCGGCTACCACACTCAGATCATGGCGCCAGGCATCACGCTGCGCCACTCGCTGATCCGCCCCGCCAAGGCCTTCATGGTCAGCCCGACCGCCGACGGCATCCGCGTCGGCGGCACGGTGGAGATGGCGGGCCTCGTCGCGGAGCCGGACTACCGCCGCTCGAAGATCACTGTGAAGCACGCCCGCGACGTCCTCCCCGACCTCAAGGTCGACGGCGCGACCGAATGGATGGGCCATCGCCCCGCCTTGCCCGACACGGTGCCGGTGATCAGCCGCTCGGCTAGGACCAAAGGGGTCTTCTACGCCACCGGCCACGGACACCTCGGCCTCACCTATGCCGCCACGACGGCCCGGCTGATCGCGGACCTCGTCTTCGACAGACCGCCCCCCCTCGATCTGCACCCCTACCGCGTCGACCGGTTCTGAAAGCCTGCCCCGAGGAAAGACCATCATGCCAGACGTCACCACGACCTCCGACGCGCCGGTCGCCATCGTCACCGGCGGAGGCCGCGGCATGGGGGCCGGCATCGCCCGCGAGCTCCACAGGCGAGGCTACAGCCTCGCGCTGATGTCGCCGAGCGGCAGCGCCGAGGCGCTCGCGGCCGAGATCGGCGGGCTCGGCCTCGCCGGCTCGGTCGAGCACGCCGCCGACCTCGAACGCCTCGTCGGCGCCACGGTGGAGCGCTTCGGCCGGATCGACGCGGTGGTGAACCACACGGGCCATCCGCCGAAGGGCGACCTCCTCGACATCCTCGACGCGGGCTGGGAGCGCGGCAACGCCATGATGGTGATGAGCGTGGTCCGCATGGCGCGCCTCGTCACCCCGCTGATGCTGGAGCGGGGCAAGGGGGCTTGGCTCAACATCACCACCTTCGCGGCCTTCGAGCCCACCCTGGCCTTCCCGGTCTCCTGCGCCTACCGCGCGGCCGTCGGCGCCTTCACCAAGCTCTACGCCGACCGCTACGCTGCCCAAGGCATCCGCATGAACGCGCTGCTGCCCGGCTACGTCGACAGCCTCGATCACAAGCCCGAGACCGCGGCAACCATCCCGATGCGCCGCATCGGCACCGTCGCGGAGATCGCCAGGACGGCGGCCTTCCTGCTGTCGGACGACGCCGGATACATCACCGGGCAGAACGTCCGCGTCGACGGCGGCATCACCCGGCACATCTGAACCCACCGGAGCTACTTCCCATGCAGAGCAAGCTCTTGATCGACGGGGCCTGGGTGGCGCCCGTCCTCGGCGGCACCTTCCCGGTGATCAATCCCGCGACTGAGCGGGTCATCCACCAGGCCCCGGCGGCGACCGCGGGCGACATCGACGCCGCCGTGCTGGCAGCCCGTCGGTCCTTCGACCACGGACCGTGGCCGCGGATGCCGGGCGCCGAGCGTGCCGCCGTGCTGCGCGCCATGGCGGCCGGCATCCGGGCGCGGCAGCCCGAGATCGCCCGCATGGAGGTCGACGACAACGGCAAGCCGTTTCCGGAAGCCGATTGGGACGTCGGCGACGCGGCGGGCTGCTTCGACTATTACGCCGGGCTCGCCGAGGAGCTCGGCCGCGACGAGGTCGTCGCGCTGCCGGACGGGCGGTTCACGTCGAAGGCCGTCAGGGAGCCTCTCGGCGTCGCCGGCGCCATCATCCCCTGGAACTACCCGCTGCTGATGGCGGCCTGGAAGGTCGCGCCGGCGCTCGCGGCGGGCTGCACCATGGTGCTGAAACCTTCCGAGCTGAGCCCGCTCACCGCGCTCGAACTCGGCATCATCGCGGCGGAGGCGGGCCTGCCGCCGGGCGTCCTCAACATCGTGCCGGGTCTCGGGCCCGAGGCGGGCCAGCCGCTGGCAGCCCATCCCGGTGTCGACAAGCTGGCCTTCACGGGCAGCGTGCCGACGGGTGCCAGGATCATGGCGGCGGCCGCAAAGGACATCAAGAACATCAGCCTGGAACTCGGCGGCAAGTCGCCCTTCGTGGTCTTCGACGACAGCGACGTCGCCAAGGCGGTCGAATGGGTCATGTTCGGCATCTTCTGGAACCAGGGCCAGGTCTGCTCGGCCACGAGCCGCGTGCTCGTCCAGCGGTCCCTCTACGCCCCGCTCCTGGAGCGCCTCGTCGCGGAAGCCCGCAAGATCACGATCGGCGACGGTCACGCGCCCGGCACGCTGCTCGGGCCGCTGATCTCGAAGGGTCAGCACGACAAGGTGCTGGACGCTATTGCGCGGGGGAGAGCCGAGGGCGGGCGCGTCGCCACCGGCGGCCGGCGGCCGGCCGACAGGCCGGTCGGCTATTATCTGGAGCCCACCGTCTTCACCGACATGCCGCTCGACGGCTGGCTGTGGAACGAGGAGATCTTCGGCCCCGTGGTCTGCGTCGCGCCCTTCGACACCGAGGACGAGGCGGTGCGCCTCGCCAACGACAGCCGCTTCGGCCTCGCCGGCGCGGTGATGTCGGCCGACGACGCGCGCTGCGAGCGCGTGGCACGGGCGCTGAGGGCGGGCATCGTCTGGATTAACTGCTCGCAGCCGACCTTCACCGAGGCGCCCTGGGGCGGCTACAAGCAGAGCGGCATCGGCCGGGAGCTCGGCCGCTGGGGCCTCGAGAACTACCTCCAGACGAAGCAGATCACCCGCTTCGACGGCGCCGAGCCCTGGGGCTGGTACATCAAGGAGTCGGCGCGCGATGCCGTTTGAGCGTTCCCTCCACCTCGTCAACGTCCACTGCCAGGGCGAGGTCGGGCGGGTCATCGTCGAGGGGGCAGACCCGATCCCGGGTGCGACCTTACTCGACCAGATGAACCTCATCAACGCGGGCCACGATGCGCTCCGCCGTTTCGTCGCCTTCGAGCCCCGCGCCTCTGTGGCGATGTCGACCAACCTGCTGGTGCCGCCGGCGCACCCGGAAGCCGACGCCGGCTTCATCGTCCTCCAGGCCGACCGCGCCCATCCCATGTCGGGCTCGAACTGCATCTGCGTCGTGACGGCGCTGCTGGAGACCGGCCGCGTCCCCATGGTGGAGCCCGAAACGATCGTACGGCTCGATACGCCGGCAGGGCTGATCACGGCGCGGGCGCGCTGCACCGACGGTCGCTGCCTTTCGGTGAGCCTCGACAACGTGGCCTGTTTCGTCGAGGCGCTCGATCGGACGTTCGAGACGGAGCGCTGGGGCACGGTGCGGGCCGACATCGCCTTCGGGGGCGTCTTCTACGCCATCGTCGATGTCGATCAGGTGGGGCTGTCCATCGTGCCCGCCCAAGCTCGGGAGCTGGCCGAGGCCGGCATCGCACTCAGGGCGGAGATCGCCGAACGGTTCGGCGTGAGCCATCCCGAGCTGCCCGGTGTCGACGAGATCGCCTATGTGATGTTCCGCGCGCATGAGCCCGACGGCGCCGTGCGGACCTGCACGACCCTGAAGCCGGGCCGTGTCGACCGCTCGCCCTGCGGGACCGGCTCTTCGGCCAACCTCGCGACACTCCACGCGCGGGGCGAGGTCGCGATCGGCGAAAGCCGGGTCTCGCGCTCGATCATCGGCGGTGAGTTCACAGCCGAGGCGATCGGGGAGTCGACCGTCGGCGGCCGGCCTGCCGTGATGCCGCGCATCACCGGCCAGGCCTGGATCTACGGCCGTGAGGAACTGCGGCTCGACGGGGCCGACCCGTTTCCGCGTGGTTTCGCCCTGTCGGACACCTGGGGGCCGCAGGTCGGCCAGCTGGATTGAGGCGAGACGACACGGACCAGATCTCCGTCGGCCGGAACGTGCTCGTGACGGGCGCCTCCGGCGGCGTCGGCAACCGAGATCATCGAGGCCCCCGCGGCCCAGGTCGATCCGCCGCCTTCCCGGCCCCGATCTGGACGAGTGAAGGTGCTCGTCGATCCCGAAGTGCGGATCTTCACCAACTTAATCCCGCCTCCGTGAGACGGGAACCCGGTGGCGAACACCCTCGCTTCCGCGTATGGTACCGCATCGAACCACCTCCGGCGGTCTGAGAGCGCCTGGATTTTGGAACGAGATCGGGACGGAAAAGCCAGCTTGGTCTGGATGCCGCAGAGGCTGAGTGCCTCCGGCTGTCGTGATCGGAAGGGTGGCCGAGTGGTTTAAGGCAGCGGTCTTGAAAACCGCCGTAGGTGAAAGCCTACCGTGGGTTCGAATCCCACCTCTTCCGCCGACCGCCCGGCCCGTCGGGAAATCCGTGGATCCTGGGGTCGTCCTGTCCTCTTTCGATGACGATTGACGCCCTGCCGGCCGGATGCGACGCTTTCCCTCGCTAAGCCGTTCACGCACCGCCCGAATCGGACATCTCCGGATCGGCGTCGACCGGGCACTTGTCGAGGGGACCGTCACCATGAGAACCGTTCTGATCGCCGCGACCCTGCTCGCCGGCCTGTCGACCGCCTATGCGGATGGGACCTGCACGTCCAACGCGTCCGACAAGAAGCTCGCCGGCGCCGCCAAGACGAGCTTCATGGGCAAGTGCCAGAAGGACGCCGCCGCCACCTGCGACGCCACCGCGGCCACGAAGAAGCTGGCGGGCGCCGCCAAGACCTCCTTCACGACCAAGTGCCTGAAGGACGCCGTCGGCGGCTGACGTCTGACCGCGGCGATCCGCTCCCGCGCCAGCCTTGGCGGCGCCGGAGCGCCGCCCCATGATGGGCGGCATGGATCGGGAGATACAGCCGGCTTCCCCGTCGCAGCAGCGCAACGTCGAGGCCATCGCCAAGGTCGAGGCGGCGGTGCTGGGCGAGCGCTCGACCGGCGAGCGGGGCGTGCGGTGGCTGATCCGCAAGGTCGGCACTCCGGGGTCGGTGTTGATCCACCTGGCCCTGCTGGCCGCCTGGATCGGATGGAACGCCGGCCGGCCCGGCGGGGCAGAGTCCTTCGACCCCTACCCGTTCCCGCTCCTGTCCCTCGCGGCCTCGATCGAGGCGATCGTGCTCGGCCTGCTGATCCTCACCTCGCAGAACCGCCTCCAGCACGAGGCCGACCGGCGCGCCCATCTCAGCCTTCAGATCGGCCTCATGGCGGAACTCGAGGCGACTAAGATCCTGCAGATCCTGGATCGTCTGTGCCGCCACGCCGGCATCCGGGGCGCCGATCCCGAGTTGATCGCCGAGCTCAGCGCCGATACCGATCCGGGGACGATCGCTGAGAGCCTGAAGGCGTCGATGCCGGTCGAGGAGTGACGCCGTCACGGCGGGGAGGTTCGACATGCACAGGCACGATCTGGGACGGTCCGGCATCGCGGTGGCACCCTGGTGCTTCGGCGGCAACGTCTTCGGCTGGACGGCCGACCGCGACGCGTCCTTCGCCCTGCTCGACGCCTTCGTGGGCGCGGGCTTCGACTTCATCGACACGGCCGACGTCTATTCGCGGTGGGCGCCCGGCCACGTGGGCGGCGAATCCGAGACGGTGATCGGCGACTGGCTCGCATCGCGCGGCGGACGCGATCGCGTCGTCATCGCCACGAAGGTCGGCATGGGCAGGCCAGACAAGACCGGCCAGCTCGACCGGGCGTATATCGCGTCCTCGATCGAGGGCTCGCTGAAGCGGCTGCGCACCGACCACGTCGACCTCTACCAATCCCACGCCGATGACGCCGACACGCCGGTCGAGGAGACGCTCGAAGCCTACGGCGCCCTCGTGAAGGCCGGCAAGGTCCGGATCATCGGGGCCTCGAACTTCTCGGCGGCGCGGCTGCGGCAGTCGCTCGACGCCAGCGCCGCCCACGGCCTGCCCCGCTACGAGACGCTCCAGCCCGAGTACAACCTGTCGGACAGGGCCGGGTTCGAGGGCGAGTTGCAGGACCTCTGCGTCGCCGAGGACGTGAGCGTCATCCCGTATTTCTCGCTGGCCGCCGGCTTCCTCACCGGCAAGTACCGGTCGGAGGCGGACTACGGCAAGAGCCCGCGCGGCGCCGGCATGGCGAAGCACCTCAACGCGCGCGGCCTGCGCATCCTCGCGGCGCTCGACGCCGTCTCGGCCCGGCGCGGGACGACCCAGGCCGCCGTGGCGCTGGCCTGGCTGATGGCGCAGCCCTCGGTCGTGGCCCCCATCGCCAGCGCCACCTCGCTCGACCAGTTCACCGGCCTCGTGGCGGCCGCCGACCTCGACCTCACCGCCGAGGACCGGGCCGAACTCGAGGACGCGTCCCGTCCGCCGGTCGCCGCGTGACCTCGGTCGGCCTTTCGCGCTCTCTCGGCCGTCGGTCTCTGGGCCGCCCCGATCGACGGTGGGCGTAGCCCCTCGGCGGCGCTCCCCTGTGTCCCGTCGGCTGCGCTTTCCGGACAGCTGGTTCGGGTGACATCCGAGCGGTCGGGGCGCCACCGAACCAATCAGCCGGACGCCGTATGAACGGCCTCCGCGCGATCGGCTCGCTCACCGCTCGTCCCGCGACGGCGAGAACCCATCGCAGGATGCCCGGCTCTAGAGCCGCACGCGTCCTTCCAGCGGTCCAGCGGGCGGCATCCCCGTGTCCATCCGGGTGGCTTTCGACCGCCTCCCTGCACTGGGATCCTCGCCACCGCGAGATGAGCGGAGGGGACCGGATCCCCCCGACGTCGTCGGCCGACGTCACCGATCGGTCTTGGACGGCCTCGATCGGTCTGTCCCGCCCGGTGCATCGCCCTCGCCGCATCAGGCGACTTCCTCCCAGACGTCGACATTCCGCACGTCCCTTTCCGGGAAGGCGGCGCGGCTCCGCCGCGCTCCGTCGCTTGGACAATCCGGCGCCGCTCAGGCGATCGTTCGTTTAAGAGAACGTCGTTCGTCAAAACAAACACAGCGCTTGCTAAGAGGGTGGCCGTCAAAACGGACGCTGTTCGTCCCGCAGAACGCTTCGTTTGACCCGTGCCGGCGTGGCGTGCCCGGGCTTCGACTGCTAGGAGCGGAGATCTCGGCCGAGAGGAGCGGATGATGGACGTGGAGGCCCCTGCCCTGGTCATGGGGATCGACGGCGGCGGTTCGACCTGTCGGGCGCGGCTGCGGGACGGGTCCGGCGCGCTGCTGTCGGAAGCGGCGGGCGGCAGCGCCAACGTCTATCTCGACTTCGCCGGAGCTCTCGCGTCCATCCGGTCCTGCATCGCGGCAGCGCTCGGGCGGGCCGGCCTGCCAGCCGACGCCCGGGCAGGGCTTCGTCTCGGCCTCGGCCTCGCCGGAGTGTCGTCCCCCGCGGTCGCCGCCGACGTCGCGGCGGCGCTGGGCGGGGCGGCCGCCGTGACGGTGTCGAACGACGGCGTTACGGCGTGCCTCGGCGCCCACGGCGGCGCCGACGGCGGGCTGGTGATCGCCGGCACGGGGAGCGCCGGCGTGGCGCTGGTCGGGGGGCAGGAGATCGTCGTCGGCGGGCGCGGCTTCGTGCTGGGCGACGACGGGTCGGGGGCGCGGATCGGCCATGACGCATGGCGCCGTGCCCTGCGGGCCCATGACGGGTTCGAGCCCCACACGCCGCTGACCCGCGCCCTCATGGGGCGGTTCGACCACGACCCCGCCGCCGCGATCCGTTGGGGCCTCACGGCGCGATCCGCCGATTTCGGCGCCGAGGCGCCGGCCTGTTTCGCCGCCGCGGCGGCGGGCGACGCGGTGGCGCTGTCGATCGTGACAGCGGCCGCGGCGGCGCTGGCCGAACTCGTGGCGCTGTTGCGCACCCGCGGGGTGGAGCGCGTCGCCATGGTGGGCGGCGGGGCCGCCGCGATCCGTCCCTACCTGCCGACCGGCGTGGCGGAGAGCCTGTCCGAGCCGCTCGGCGACGCGCTCGACGGCGCCATCCTGCTGGCGGGCCGGGGCCTACTCCGGTCCCCGTGAGGCGGCGCGAACTGCGCTGCGGGCGAGCCCGTCAAGACGTCGCTCTCGCTTGTGCGCGTCGGCCCGGGCCATTATTGCGGGTCGCAGAGGCCAGTGGCCGCCCTCCCGAGTCCCCGTCTTGTCCTCATCGCTCCCGCCGACGCTGCTCGGCCAGACCGTCGCCCAGCCGAACTCGCCCGAGGAGGCGCGGATGGAGCGCGTGCCGAACCCGCACCCCGGCACGCTCTACCTCGCCCGCTTCACCGCGCCGGAATTCACCTCGCTCTGTCCGGTGACCGGCCAGCCCGACTTCGCCCATCTGGTGATCGACTACGTGGCGGCGGACTGGCTGGTGGAATCGAAGTCCCTCAAACTGTACCTCACGTCGTTCCGCAATCACGGCGCCTTTCACGAGGACTGCACGGTCCGGATCGGCAAGGATGTCGTGGCGCTCCTGGCGCCGCGCTGGCTGCGCATCGGCGGCTATTGGTATCCACGGGGCGGCATCCCGATCGACGTCTTCTGGCAGACCGGCGTTCCACCCGAAGGGCTGTGGCTGCCGGACCAGGGCGTGCCGCCCTACCGCGGCCGCGGCTGACGCCCGTCGGTCCAGCGGTCGAAGGTCTCGATCGCTGCAGACGCAAAAGCGCGCCGCCGCTCTTGCGTGTGACCCGTCGTCGACGGATCACCGTCTATGGCGGCTGGCGTCAGTCGAGGCGGTTGCGTCCCGGCCTGCCCTGGCGCAGGCGCTCCGCCACCTTGCGCTTGCCGTTGGTCATGCGGCGCTTGAGGGCGCCGAGCGGCGCCTTCACGCGGTGCCGCCCCTTGACCGGCAGGGACGACGACCCGGCGAGGTGGGGAAACGCCGAGGCCAGCCCGTAGGTGAGCGCCTTCAGGTGGTCGGCCACGCCCTGGCGGTCCGGGCCGGCGGGCAGCTCGGTGAACGGGATCGGGCGGCCGATCGCCACCAGCATGGCGGTGCCGATGCGGGTGCGGACCTCGTGGAAGATCAGCGACAGCCGCAGCACGGGGCTGAGATGGCTGGCGATCTGGAACAATCGGCTGTTCTGTCCCTCGAAGCAGATCGGCACCACGGTGGCGCGCGACCGCTGGATCAGCTGCGCCGTGAAGGGCTGCCAGGGACCGTCGGTGGCGCGCTGGCGGCCGAGCCGGTCCGGCGCCGTCGAGATGCCGCCGGCCGGGAACACGACCACGCAACCGCCGGCGTCGAGGTGTCGGCGCGCCGCGGCGCGGGATTCGAGGTTGGTGCGCGTCGCCTCCTCGCCGGGGGCGAAGTCGATGGGCAGGACGTAGGCGGCGATCTCGGGCGCCCGGAGCAGCACCGCGTTGGTCAACACGAGGAAGTCCGAGCGGACCTTCTGCACGAGCCAGGAGATGATGATGCCGTCGAGGACGCCGTAGGGATGGTTCGCCACCACCACCACCGGCCCGGTGCCCGGCATGGCGTCGAGCGCGGCGGCGTCGTAGCGGACGTCGATGGCGAGGCTGCGGACCGCGGCGGCGAAGAAACCCTCGCCGCTGATCCCCTCGCGCCGGTTCTCCATGTAGAGGCGCCGGAGCTTGCGCTGGCCCGTGGCGGCCTCGACCAGACGGATCAGGCCGCGCTTGACGGGCGGCATCGACTCGTCGGCATAGCTGAAATTCGGGTCGTTCATGGCCGTCCCCGGTAGCAGTGTCGCGTGAACGTGCTGTGACGACGCCGTCGTTCCACCCGGACGACCCCCGTCCGGTCCGGCCCGTCAAACCGCCTCGGGCGCCTTGGCGAGGCGATCGAAGCGCTGCAGCATCGCCACGAGGCGCTCCATCTCGGCGAGCGGCACCATGTTGGGGCCGTCCGACGGGGCCGTCTCGGGCGCCTGATGCGTCTCGATGAACACCGCCGCCACCCCCACCGCGACGGCGGCGCGCGCCAGCACGGCCACGAACTCGCGCTGGCCGCCGGAGGTCGTGCCCTGCCCGCCCGGCTGCTGCACCGAATGGGTGGCGTCGAAGACCACCGGCGCGCCGGTCGCGGCCAGCACCGGGAGGGCTCGCATGTCGGACACCAGCGTGTTGTAGCCGAAGGAGGCCCCGCGCTCGGTCACGAGCACGCCCGAGTTGCCCGCGCCGACGATCTTGTCGACCACGTGGGCCATGTCCCAGGGCGCCAGGAACTGGCCCTTCTTGACGTTGACGGCCCGTCCCGTGGCGGCCGCCGCGAGGAGCAGGTCGGTCTGCCGGCACAGGAAGGCGGGGATCTGCAGCACGTCGACCACCTCGGCCACGGGCGCGCATTGCGCGGCGTCGTGCACGTCGGTGAGGACCGGCAGGCCGGTGCGGGACTTCACGGCCGCGAACACCTCCAGGGCGGCGTCGAGCCCGATGCCGCGCGCGCTCGCCGCGGCTGTTCGATTGGCCTTGTCGAAGGAGCTCTTGAAGACGAGGCCGATGCCGAGCCTCCGCGCCATCGCGGCGAGGGCGTCGGCCATGAAGAGGGCGTGGTCGCGGCTCTCGAGCGCACAGGGGCCGGCGATCAACGCCAGGGGCGATCGGTTGCCGAAGCGCACCGCGCCGGCACCCTGACCGACCACGACCTCCCGATCGACGCCCATGCCGTCTCCCCTGACCTCAGGCACGGGAATGCCACGGAGCGGCCGCGAAGGCCAGCGCCACGCCGAAAGCGCTCGTGGGCGGCACCACGACGGCGCCGGCGATGTCGAAGTGGGCGATCCCTGCCGCATCCAGGCGGGCGCGGATCGGATCGAGCGCCTCGACGACGACACCGAAGGCCGCGAACCGGCCCTCCCCCGACCGTTCGAGCCCGCCGTGACGGGCCTCGACGTCCGGCGGCGTCATGAGATCGATGCGCCCCGTCGCGGTCTCGAAGCTCGGGCGATCGGCCGGACCGCTCGGCACCGTGCCCAGCAGCATCGCCAGCTCGTCCACGGCACGGGCGGGCTCGCCGGTGACGAGGACGACGGCTTCGAGCCGCAGCGCGCCATTGGCGTGACGTTGCGCGGCGGGGTTCCAGAAGTTCTCCGGGTGGTGGTGCCGGCAGGTGAAGAAGCCGGCTTCGCCGAATGGGAGATCGCCGGCGAAGGCCAGGCTGAACCGGACGTCGCGCCGCGTCCCGTCCGCCGCTTCGGCGGTGCGCCCGAAGTCGAGGCGCTGCCCGCGGCCGAAGCCGAAGGACCTGAAGGCGTCCGCGTCGGCGTCTGCGTCTCGCGATCCCAGCGCCACCATGGCGAGGCCGCCGCCGCGGGCCAGGGCCGCCGCTACGGGGACGGTGAAGGGCGACGCGGGGTCGTCGGGCGGAAGCGCCGCGAAGCCGGCGCCGAGCGCGATCAGTTCGAGGAAGGCGCCGTCGAGCTGCACGATGGCGTTGACGGTCCCCCAAGGGTGCCGGTTCTCGGCCCCGACCGTGAAACCGAGCCCACGGTAGAGCGCCGCCGCGGCGGCGAGGTCCGGCACCGCCAGCACCAGGTGATCGATGGGTCGGGGCATCGCGTGCGCCTCAGACCAGCCGCGACTGCGTCAGCGCCGCCGCCACGAAGCTGGCGAAGAGCGGGTGAGGGTCGAACGGCCGCGACTTCAGCTCGGGGTGGTATTGCACGCCGATGAACCAGGGGTGGTCGGCGAGTTCGACGGTCTCGGGCAGGAGCCCGTCCGGCGATAGGCCGGAGAACACCATGCCGTGGCGCTCCAGCCGCTCGCGGTAGTCGGTGTTGACCTCGTAGCGGTGGCGGTGGCGCTCGGCGATCTCCGTGCCGCCGTAGATGCCGGCGATCTTCGTGCCGGGTTTGAGGTGGGTCGGGTAGGCGCCGAGCCGCATCGTGCCGCCGAGGTCGCCGTCGTGGAGGCGCTGCTCGAGCGCGTTGCCGCGCATCCATTCGGTGAGCAGCCCCACCACGGGCTCGGTCGTCGGGCCGAATTCGGTCGAGTTCGCCGCGGCGACGCCCGCCAGCGTCCGCGTCGCCTCGATCACGGCCATCTGCATCCCGAAGCAGATGCCGAAATAGGGGATCCTGCGCTCGCGGGCGAAGCGTGCCGCGGCGATCTTGCCTTCGGCGCCCCGCTGGCCGAAGCCGCCCGGCACCAGGATGGCGTGGACGTCCTCGAGCTGGGTGGCGGGCCCGTCCCCCTCGAAGACCTCCGATTCGATCCAGTCGAGCTTCACCCGCACCCGGTTGGCGAGGCCGCCGTGGGTCAGCGCCTCGATGAGCGACTTGTAGGCGTCCTTCATGCCCGTGTACTTGCCCACGACCGCGATGCGGACCTCGCCTTCGGCGTTGAGCGCCCGCTCGGTCACGGCGTTCCAACGGGTCATGTCGGGCTTCGGCGCCGGGGCGATGTCGAAGGCCGCCAGCAGGGCGCGGTCGAGGCCGGCCTCGTGATAGGCGCGCGGCACGTCGTAGATCGAACCGACGTCGCGCGCCTCGATGACGGCATCCTCGCGCACGTTGCAGAACAGGCCGAGCTTGCGGCGCTCCTCGACGGGGATCTCGCGGTCGCAGCGGCAGAGCAGGATGTCGGGCTGGATGCCGATCGAGCGCAGTTCCTTCACCGAATGCTGCGTCGGCTTGGTCTTCAGCTCGCCGGCGCTCGGGATGAAGGGCAGCAGCGTGAGGTGGACGTAGACCGCGTGGCCGCGCGGCAGGTCGTTGCCGAGCTGGCGGATGGCCTCGAAGAACGGAAGACCCTCGATGTCGCCCACGGTGCCGCCGATCTCGACCAGCACGAAATCGGTGTCCTCGTTGCCCGAGAGCACGAAGTCCTTGATGTGGTTGGTGACGTGGGGGATCACCTGGACGGTGGCGCCGAGGAAGTCGCCGCGCCGCTCCTTGGCCAGGATGTCCTGGTAGATCTGGCCCGTGGTGATGTTGTCGGCCCGGGTGGCGGGGCGGCCGGTGAAGCGCTCGTAATGGCCGAGGTCGAGGTCGGTCTCGGCGCCGTCGTCGGTGACGAAGACCTCGCCGTGCTGGTAGGGGCTCATCGTGCCGGGATCGACGTTGAGGTAGGGGTCGAGCTTGCGGAGCCGCACCGTGTAGCCCCGTGCCTGGAGCAGCGCCCCCAGGGCCGCCGAGGCCAGGCCCTTGCCCAGCGAGGACACCACGCCGCCGGTGATGAAGACGTAGCGCGCCATGGGCAAAACACCTGTCTCGAGCGGGTCGGCCGGGCGTGATCCGGGGTGCCGCCGCGGCGAACCGATCAAACGAAGGGCCGGCGCGGACGTCGGCCTGGCGGAAACCGCGAAGGAGCGGCCGGAGGCCGCCCCTCATACGATGCAGGAGCGGCCGGCAGCCGCTCCTCAAACGATGGAGGGGAGGCCGGGAAGCCGCCCCTCAAACGACGGATGGTGGCTGGAGAGCCGCCCCTCTCGCAGGCGGCCATGGCCCTCACTGCGACTTCGGCACCTCCGGCGAAGCCGGCGCGGCCGGGACGGCCGGCGCCGGGGGTGTCGCCGGCGCGGCCTCGCCGCTCTTCTGCCGTTCGAGCTGCTGGATCTGGTCCAGCACGTTGGAGCCGGGCGCGACCGGGACGGGCGTCGGCGCGCCGGGGGCGGTCCGACTCGCCGCGGGCGTGTCGATGATCGACTTCGGCGCCCGGTTGTAGTGGGCCAGCAGGGTGAGGGCGAGGCTGGTGACGAAGAAGGCCGTACCCAGGATGGCGGTGGCCCGCGTCAGCGCGTTGGCCTGGCCGCGCCCCGTCATGAAGCCGCCCCCGCCGCCCACCCCGAGTGCACCACCCTCGGACCGCTGCAGCAGCACCGTGGCCACGAGCGCGATCACGATCATCAGGTGAAGCACGATCAGAACGGTCTGCATGTTGGTCCTCGGGAGCGGCGGGTGAACCGACGCCGCGAGCGGACGAAAGGTCGGCGGTTCCATACACCATGGCGGACGCGAAGCAAATTTGGCGCAGCGCGGGCGGGTCGCGCCGCGCCACCCCGCCAGATCCCGATCGGAGAGGCGGTCAGCGGGCCGTCGCGATGCCGAGGAAATCCTCCTCGAGGAGGCTGGCGCCGCCGACGAGCACGCCGTCGACATGGTCGATCGACCAGACCTCCTTGGCGTTGTCGGGCTTGACCGATCCGCCGTAGAGCAGCCGCACCCCGGACCCCTCGGCCCCGATCAGCGCCTGCAGCCGGCGGCGCATGAACCCGTGCACCTCGGCGATGTCGGCCTGCGACGGCGTGAGCCCGGTCCCGATCGCCCAGACCGGCTCATAGGCGAGCGCGATGCTGCGCGCCGTGGCGGAGGGGGGCACCGATTCGTCGATCTGCCGGCCGATGACGCGCAGGGTCTCGCCGCGGTCGCGTTCGGCGCGCGTCTCGCCGACGCAGACGATCGCCATGAGCCCCGCCCGCGCCGCCGCCTCGGCCTTGGTGCGCACCAGGGCGTCCGCCTCGCCGTGCAGGGTCCGGCGCTCGGAATGGCCCACGATGACGGCGCCGGCGCCGGCGTCCTTCAACATCTCGGCCGAGATGTCGCCCGTCGCGGCGCCGCCGGGTTGGGCATCGCAATCCTGCCCGCCGATGGCGAGGCTGGAGCCGGCGCAGAGGTCGGCCGCCGCCATGATCAGCGTGAACGGGGGGCAGATCAGCA
Organism: Lichenihabitans sp.; assembly: GCA_965214345.1. Lineage (GTDB taxonomy): Bacteria > Pseudomonadota > Alphaproteobacteria > Rhizobiales > Beijerinckiaceae > Lichenihabitans. Next base: position 1,898,677 of record CBDCBJ010000007.1, read on the forward strand.
CGTCGGTGCCCCGTGTCCGTCCGGCCGCGACGTCGTCCCGCAGGGCGGCGATCTCGGAGAGAGACGCCCGCGTCCCGTTCATCTTCCAATTGCCGGCGAGCAGCGGTCGCAAGGTGGCCATGGTCGGGTGTCTCACCTGAAGCATTGAGAGGACGCGCCGAGCGGGGTATCAAAGGGCGGCGTGGAAATCAAAGCCCGGCGCGCGGGCATCCCGCCGGGTCTGTCGAGGTGAGAGTTTGTCCGAACCTGGCGCGCGCGCTGCAGACGGCCTGGGCGACGCCGATGGGGCCCTGCCACGCCTGCTGGCCGTCTTCGCGCGGTCCGAGTTCCAGGCGCCCGTCGAGGCCATCACGGGCCTCGTCGCCCTGCTGGGCGAGGACTGGGAGGACGAGGGATCGCGCGGCGACGTCGACAAGCTCGCCGCCGCGGCGGCCCGGCTGGACGCCATGGTGCGCGACCTGCTCGATCCGGCCGCGACGCAGAGCCTGATGGACGGGCGGAACGCCACGGCCGCGTCGAGCCATCTCCGCCACGAGCTGCGCACGCCGATCACCGCCATCCTGGGCTACGGCGAACTCCTGGCCGAGGAACTCGGCGAGGCGCAGGCCGGCACCCAGGCCGGTACGCTGGCCGACATCCTGGACGCGGCGCGCCGGCTGCTCGACCAGATCGACGCCATGGTGGACTTCATGCGGCGCGACCGAAAAGGCCGTGGCGAAGAGGCGCAGCTGCTGCTCGACAGGGACGCCGGCCTGCACGAACCCATGGAGGCGATCCGCTCGGTCCTGAACGATCAGGCCTTCACGAGGCCGCGGGCCATCGGCCGGGTCCTGGTGGTGGACGACAACGCGTCGACGCTCGACCTCCTGTCGCGCCGGCTGCGGCGGGACGGCCACGAGGTGACGAGCTGCGACAACGGCGAGGGCGCGCTGGAGCTCCTGGCCGGCATGGACTACGACCTCGTGCTGCTCGACCTGCTGATGCCCGGCCTCAGCGGCATCGAGGTGCTACGGCGCTTGAAGTCGTCGCCCGACACCGCCGCCCTGCCGGTGATCATCGTGTCGGCGCTGGACGAGGTCGAGAGCGCGGTCCACTGCATCGAAGCCGGCGCCGACGACTACCTCACCAAACCCATCAACTCGGTGCTGCTGCGCGCCCGGATGACGGCCTCGCTCGAACGCAAGTTCCTGCGCGACCGCGACGAGGCCACGACCCGCAAGCTCCGCGCCGAACAGGAACGGTCCGAAGGGCTCCTGCTCAACGTGCTGCCGCGCAGCGTCGTCGAGCGTTTCCGCGCGGGCGAGTCGGTGATCGCCGATTCGTTCGACTCCGCCACGATCCTGTTCAGCGACCTCGTCGACTTCACCCAGAACACCGCGACCCTGCCGCCCGGCGTCATCCTCGAACTGCTGAACGGCATCTTCTCCCGCTTCGACCGGCTCACGGTCGAGCACGGGCTCGAGAAGATCAAGACGATCGGCGACGCCTACATGGCGGCCGGCGGGCTGCCCGAGACCTGCCGCGATCACGCCGTGCGGGCCGCCGAGATGGCGCTGCGCATGCCCGCCGCCGTGGCCGAGGCGAGCCGCGCCCTCGGTCAGGACTTCCGGGTCCGCATCGGGCTGCACACCGGCCCCGTGGCGGCCGGCATCATCGGCAAGGACAAGTTCATCTACGACGTCTGGGGCGACACCGTGAACGTCGCGAGCCGGATGGAGGCGCTCGGCGAGGCGGGCCGCGTCCACCTCACGGGCGAGACGCTGGCGGCACTGGGCGGGCGCTTCGGCGCCGAGCCCCGGGCGCCGGTGGCCGTGAAGGGCCGCGGCGTGATGTCGACCTTCTTCCTGGCGGCCCTGCCCGACTGAAGCCGGCCGGGAACTGGTCCCGCCCGGCCCATCCGGCCGTGCCTCCCGGACGCCCGCGTTGCGCTCGGGAGTGGCTGCCTTTAAGGCTGCGGCCCGATCGCCCCCATCCCCGTCGCAGCCTGGGGCGCTGCCCTCACGTTGACGAGGCCGACCCCATGCTCGGAGGCATCCGCGCCGCACAATCGACCTGGATCGGCAAGGCCCTGACCACGCTCGTGTTCGGCGTCATCCTGGCAGCCTTCGTGATCTGGGGGATTGGCGACCCGTTCCGCGGCGGAAGCGCCAATATTGTCGCCCAGGTCGGCGACGTGTCGGTGTCGACCGCCGCCTTCCGGCAGGCCTACCAGACCGAGCTGCAGGGCCTGCAGCGCCGGGCGCGGCGGCCCGTCACCAACGAGGAGGCGCACCGGATCGGCCTCGACACCCAGGTCCTGTCGCGCCTGATGTCGGATGCCGCCCTCGACGATCGCGCCCAGGCGATGGATCTCGCCATCTCGGACGGGCAGGTCGCCAAGGCGATCCTGGCCGACCCGAGCTTCGCCGGGCCCGGTGGAACGTTCGACCGGGGCCGCTTCAACTCCGTCCTGAACCAGAACGGCTACACGGAGGCGACCTTCGTTCGCGAGCAGCGGCGCACCTATCTCCGCCAGGAGCTGGTGGGGGCGCTCCTCGGCGGCCTCCAGGCGCCGGCGGCGGCCGTCGACGCCCTGCATCGCTACCAGGACGAGACGCGCAGCGTCGACACCGTCGCCCTGACGGCCGCCGCCGCGGGGCCGGTGGCGAGCCCGGACGAGGCGGCGCTGAAGGGCTATTACGACGGCCACAAGGGCGCTTTCACGGCCCCGCAATACCGCAGGCTGGTCGTGCTCGCGGTGACGCCCGCGACGGTCGCCAAGCCCGATGCGGTGTCGGACGCCGACGTGCAGGCGGTCTACGATCGCGTCGTGGCCGAGCGCTTCACCACGCCCGAGATGCGTCACGTCACCCAGGCGGTGTTCCCGACCGAGGATGCCGCATCGGCCTTCGTCCGGCGTGTGCGCGGCGGCCAAGCCTTCGCCGACGCCGTCAAGGCGGACGGCCTCGGCGACAAGCTCGTCGATCTCGGCACGATCGCCAAGACGGCGATCTTCGACCCTGCCGTGGCGGACGCCGCCTTCGGGGCGCCGCCGGACGGGACGACCGATGCCGTCCCGGGCAAGTTCGGAGCCGTGGTGGCGCACGTCGACGCGATCGAGCCCGCCACGACGCAGCCGCTCGCCGAGGTGGCACCGATGCTGCGGACCGAACTCGCGACCTCGCGGTCCGCCGCCGACGTGAAGGCCCTGCACGACCGCATCGAGGACGTCCGATCGTCCGGCAAGACGCTGACCGAGGCCGCCGCGAGCGTCGGGCTGGAGACCCGGACGATCGAGGCGGTCGACGCCGCCGGCGACGGCAAGGACGGGAAGCCGGTCGACGGCCTCGTCGATGGGCCCGACCTCCTCAAGGCGGCCTTCGCGTCGGACGTCGGCGTCGACAACGACACGCTGTCGACGGCGGACGGCGGCACGGTCTGGTTCGAGGTGGCGGGCATCGACGCCGCCCGCCAGCTCACCCTCGACGAGGCGAGGCCCAAGGTCGAGGAAGCCTGGCGCGAGGAGCAGACCGCCCGCCAGCTCGACGCCAAGGCGGCCGACCTCGTGAAGTCCGTCGACGCCGGCACGCAGACGCTGGAGGGTATCGCGGCCTCGCTCGGCCTCGCCGTCCAGCACGTCGGCGACGCCAAGCGCGCCGGCACGACGGACCTGCCGTCCGGTGTCGTGGCCCGGATCTTCGACGTGCCGGTCGGGGCGGCCGGTTCGGCACCGACCGGGCCGGCGGCGCGGACGCTCTTCAAGGTCCTGGACAGCGCGACCGCGCCCTTCGATCCCGAAGCGCCTGCGACGAAGCCGATCGCGGAGCGCTACAGCGCCGGGATCCAGGACGCGATCATCAACGATTACCTCGGCACGCTCGGCGCCAGGCTCGGCACCAAGGTCAACCAGGCCGCCGTCCAGGCCGCGACGGGTGCGGGATCCTGACGTGGCGCACCACGGCTTCGACACGCTGGCGAAGACCTACGACGCCGGATCCGCCACGGCCGTCTGGGCGGTGCTGGTGGCGGACCTCGAGACGCCGGTCTCGGCCTACCTGAAGCTGGCCGCGACCCGCACCGGCAACCTGTTCCTGCTGGAGTCGGTCGAAGGCGGCGCCGTGCGCGGACGCTATTCGATGATCGGCCTCGACCCCGACGCCGTCTGGCGCTGCACGGGACCGCGAGCCGAGATCAACCGCGACGCCGCCCGCGACGCGGAGACCTTCCATCCGCTCGAAGGCGCTCCGCTCGACGCGCTCCGCGCCTTCCTGGCCGAATCGGCGCTGTCGCTGCCGGCGGGGCTGCCACCCATGTCGGCCGGGGTCTTCGGCTATCTCGGCTACGACATGGTGCGGCACATGGAGCGGCTGGCGCCGGCCAAGCCGGACCCGATCGGCGTGGCCGACGCGGTGCTGATCCGCCCGACCGTGATGGTGGTGTTCGACGGCGTCCGCGACGAGATGATCGTGGTGACGCCGGTGCGGCCGAGACCCGGCGAGACGGCCCGCATGGCGGCCGAGGCCGCGGCCGAGCGGCTCGACGGCGTGATCCGTGCGCTCGAGGCGCCCCTGGCCCATCCGGCGACGCCGGCCGACCCGTCGCTGAAGGCCGAGCGGCCGACCAGCAACACGCCGGCGCCGACGTTCCTGCGCATGGTCGCGCGGGCCCAGGACTATGTCGCGGCGGGGGACATCTTCCAGGTGGTGCTGTCGCAGCGCTTCTCGACGCCCTTCACGCTGCCGCCCTTCTCGCTCTACCGGGCGCTGCGGCGGATCAACCCGGCCCCCTACCTCAGCTTCCTCGACTTCGGCGCCTTCCAGATCTGCTGTTCCTCGCCCGAGATCCTGGTCCGGGTGAGGGACGGTGCCGTGACGATCCGGCCCATCGCCGGGACTCGGCGGCGCGGCGCCGACGCCGCGGAGGACGACGCCCTGGCGGCCGAGCTGCTGGCCGACCCGAAGGAGCGGTCCGAGCACCTGATGCTGCTCGACCTCGGGCGCAACGATGTCGGTCGCGTGGCCGAGATCGGCTCGGTGGCGGTGACGGACCGCTTCTTCATCGAGCGCTACAGCCACGTCATGCACATCGTGTCGAACGTCGAGGGACGCCTGCGGCCCGATCGCGACATCATCGACGCGCTCGCGGCGGGCTTCCCGGCCGGCACGGTCTCGGGCGCCCCGAAGGTCCGCGCCATGGAGATCATCGACGAACTCGAGCGCGACAAGCGCGGCATCTACGGCGGCTGCATCGGCTATTTCGGGGCCGACGGCGCCATGGACACCTGCATCGTGCTGCGGACCTCCGTGATCAAGGACGGCACGATGCACATCCAGGCGGGTGCGGGCATCGTCCACGATTCCGTTCCCGAAGCCGAGAACACCGAGTGCATCAACAAGGCCGAGGCCCTCGTGCGGGCCGCCGAGGAGGCCGTCCGGTTCGCCACGACGGCGACGCGCGGCCAGTAGGCCTCACGCCCCCAGCCCCGCCTCCCACCCCGCCTTGGTCTCGGCGATGAAGTCGTCGAGCCTCCGCGCCGCGATGGCGGCGCGCAGGCCGGCCATCAGCGCCTGGTAATAGCCGAGGTTGACCCAGGTCAGCAGCATCATGCCGAGGATCTCGTCGGATTTGACGAGGTGGTGCAGGTAGGCGCGGGAATAGTCCCGCGCCGCGGGACAGTCCGAGGCCTCGTCGAGCGGTCTCTCGTCCGCGGCGTGGCGTGCGTTGCGCAGGTTGACCTTGCCGAACCGGGTGTAGGCCAGACCGTGGCGGCCGGCGCGCGTCGGCATCACGCAGTCGAACATGTCCACGCCGCGGCGCACCGCCTCGACGAGGTCGTCGGGCGTGCCGACCCCCATCAGGTAGCGCGGCTTGTCGGCCGGCAGGTATGGCTCGACGGCCTCGATGGCGAGGAGCATCTCGGCCTGCGGCTCGCCCACCGCGAGGCCGCCGATGGCGAGGCCGTCGAACGGGATGGCGGCGAGCTGCCTGGCGCTCTCGACCCGCAGCGCCGCCACCGTGCCGCCCTGGACGATGCCGAAACAGCCGCGTCCCGGCCGCGCCTCGAAGGCCTGGAGCGACCGCTCGGCCCAGCGCAGCGACAGCAGCATGGCCCGTTCGACCTCCGCGTCGGAGGCGGGGAGCCGCACGCACTCGTCGAGCTGCATCTGGATGTCCGAGCCGAGCAGGGCCTGGATCTCCATCGAGCGCTCGGGGGTGAGCCGGTGCGTCGAACCGTCGATGTGGGACTGGAACGTGACGCCCGTCTCGTCGAGCTTGCGGAGCTTGGACAGCGACATCACCTGGAAGCCGCCGGAATCGGTGAGGATCGGCCCCGGCCAGGTGCTGAAGCGGTGAAGCCCGCCGAGGTCGGCGACCCGTTCGGCGCCCGGCCGCACCATGAGGTGGTAAGTGTTGCCCAGCACGACGTCGGCGCCGAGGTCGCGCACCTGATCCATGTACATGGCCTTGACGGTGCCGGCGGTGCCGACCGGCATGAAGGCCGGCGTGCGGATTACGCCTCGCCCCGTGTGGATCAGGCCCGTGCGGGCCGCCCCGTCGCGGCCCGACAGGTCGTAGCGGAATGGGGCGGTCATGGGTCGGGTCCCGGGGGCGGCGGCGCGCTGTCCGGCGCGGGCCGGAGCAGGCTCGCGTCGCCGTAGGAATAGAACCGGTACGCCGACGCGATCGCATGGGCATAGGCGGCCCGCATCGTCTCCAGGCCCGAGAAGGCGCTGACCAGCATGAACAGCGTCGAGCGGGGCAGGTGGAAATTCGTCATCAGCAGGTCGACGGCGCGGAAGCGGTAGCCCGGCGTGATGAAGATCGACGTCTCGCCCGCGAAGGGCCGGACGACCCCGTCCTCGCCCGTGGCGCTCTCGAGGATGCGGAGCGACGTCGTGCCGACCGCCAGGACGCGGCCGCCGCGGCGGCGCAGGGCGGTCAGGGCCGCCGCGGTCCCGGCCGGGACGATGCCGATCTCGCCGTGCATGCGGTGCCCTTCCGTGGTCTCCGACTTGACGGGCAGGAAGGTGCCGGCCCCGACATGCAGGGTCACGCGATGCAGCGCCACGCCGCGCGCCTCGAGTGCCGCGACGAGGTCGGGGGTGAAGTGGAGGCCCGCGGTGGGCGCCGCGACGGCGCCGGGGTGGTCGGCGAACAGCGTCTGGTAGTCGGCGGCGTCGGACGCGTCGCCGGCGCGGCGGTGCTCGATGTAGGGGGGCAGCGGCATGTGGCCGACGCGGGCGACCGCGACGTCGAGCGCCTCGCCGGCGCGGTCGAAGGTGAGGCTGACCTCGCCGCCGTCCTTGTCGGTGGCGATGGCCGAGAGCGCGGCCGGATCGTCGTCCCCGAACAGCAGTGTCTCGCCCTCGGCGAGGCGCTTCGCCGGGCGGATGAAGGCGCGCCAGCGGTCGGCGGCGTCGCGGCGGTGCAGCGTCACCTCGATCCGGGCCATGGCGTCGCCGCGCCGGCGGCGACCGAAGAGGCGCGCCGGCACGACGCGGGTGTCGTTCACCACGAGCGCGTCCCCGGGCCGCAGCAGGTCCGGCAGGTCGCGCACCACGCGGTCGTCGAAGGGGGGCGAGGCGTCGGGGTCGACGGTCAGGAGGCGGGCGCTGTCGCGCGGGGCGGCGGGCCGCAACGCGATGGCGGAGTCCGGCAGGGTGAAATCGAAGTCGTCGACCAGCATGGGTCCGCGGTGGGCTGGCCCGACCCGCGCGACGCGGGCCGGGCCTCGAGAGGCCGGATCAGCCGAGCGTGGCGGTCTTGATCGAATCGGGATCGCGCACGGGCTCGCCGCGCTTGATCTTGTCGACGTTCTCCATGCCGGAGACGACCTCGCCCCAGACGGTATATTGCTTGTCGAGGAAGCCGGCGTCGCCGAAGCAGATGAAGAACTGCGAATTCGCCGAATCGGGGCTCTGCGCGCGGGCCATCGAGCAGGTGCCGCGCTTGTGGTGCTCGGCGTTGAACTCCTGCTTCAGGTTCGGGTATTTCGACCCGCCCGTGCCGGTGCCGTTGGGGCAACCGGTCTGCGCCATGAAGCCGTCGATGACGCGGTGGAAGATGATGCCGTCGTAGAACTTCTCGTTCACGAGCGTCTTGATGTGCTCGACGTGCTTGGGGGCGAGGTCGGGGCGCATCTTGATGACGACGGGACCCTTCGTGGTGTCGAGCGTCAAGGTATCGGTATCGGTCATCTCTTGTCCTCGTGGATGAAGCGGACGGCGAAGATCTCGCCCGCCACTGCGGCGCCCAGCGACGGCGACAGCGGCAAGGGTGTGCACCGTTTAAGACCCGCCAGGAGCGAACTCGCAAGGTCCGACTTCTGGTCCGCCGTGGCGGCGTCGCTGTAGGGGATGCGGGGCAGGCCGAAGACCGACCCATCCCGCCTGAAGCTGACCCTGAGCGTGATGGAGCCCCAGACGACGCCGGCCGGCGGGCCGAAGCAGCGGCCCAGCGCCTGCCCGACCGAGACGAAGCGATCGAGGGTCGGGGGTGCCGCGAAGGTCTGGCCGGCGCCGACGACGACGTTGAGGTGGAAGCCGTGGGAGAACGCGGGCAGGTCGCCGGGCGTGCCCTCGAGCAGCGGCGACGCCCCCGGCCCCTCGGGCTGGATGAACGTGTCGGGCGGAGGCGGCGGAAGCAGTTCCGGCGGCACGTATGGCGCGAACCGCCGGCCGCCGAGGAACGGCCGAAGGCCGTAGCGCCAGCGCCTGAGCTGCAGCCGCGGGCCGATCCGCAAGGGGACGGCACGCGGGCCCTGCAACCGCGGCAGCGACGGAGGAGGCCCGACGCGCGCCGATGCTCCCCCCGTCGGCAGGACCGCCACCAGAGCCGCCGCTGAGGCGATGATGCGGCCCGCCGCGCGCAAGCGATCCTACTTGGACGCCATGCGCATGGTGATGATCTTGTCGGGACTGGTCACCTTGCCGTTGTCGTCGGAGGCGCCCTTCTTGATCTTGTCGACCACGTCCATGCCGGCCGTGACCTGGCCCACCACCGTGTACTTGCCGTTGAGGAACGACGCGTCGCCGAGGCAGATGAAGAACTGCGAGTTGGCCGAATCGGGGTCGGACGACCGCGCCATGCCGAGCGTGCCGCGCTTGAAGGGGGTGTCGGTGAACTCGGCCTTGAGGTCGGGCAGTTTCGAGCCGCCCATGCCGGTCCCGGTCGGGTCGCCGGTCTGGGCCATGAAGCCGCCGATGACGCGGTGGAAGACGATCCCGTCGTAGAAGTGCTGGCCCACCAGGGTCTCGATCTGCTTCACGTGGTTCGGCGCGAGGCTCGGGTCGAGCTTGATGGTGATGCTGCCGTCCTTCGTGGTCATCACCAGTGTGTCGTCGGCCGCCGCGCGGGCCGGGGCCGAGCCCGACGCCATCCCGGCTGCGAGGGCGGCCGAGGCGGCCAGGAGGAGTTCACGACGGCGCAGGTTCATCAGGGCCTCTCTGTCTGTTCAGCGGGCGGAGATAGGCGGGGTGTGTGACGGTGGCAAGGCGACCACCTCAGGCCGGACGACGCGAGACGAGGAGCAGCACGGCGAGCTTGGTCCTCGCCCGCCCGTCCAGCCGAGCCAGCAACCCGATCGCGGCCCTCGCGCGCGCGACATTCGCGAGAGCATCGGGACGATTGAACAGAACGGAAGGCGGTGAGTAGTCGGCGACGTGACGCTGCTCCTGAAGGGCGTCGAAGGATTCGCCGACTTTGCGCATCTCGGGCGAAATCGCAGCGATGTCCTGGCCGAGCAGCCGACGTCGCGCCGATTGATGATCCAGCGCGCGGTATGTCTGAGCCACGAGATCGACCTGGGTCCAGCCGACCAGGCCATCGGCGCAAACCGTGCACAGACTATGGAACAGCGCATAATAGGCTGTGCTGATGGCTCGCCTCAACGAGGCCTGCTGGAGATGCCGCGAGCCCGTCAAATGACAGAGATCATCGGCGATCCGGAGCAGCCCGGCGACTTGGGGGTTTTTCGAAAGCCTATCCGCCATCGTCTTCGTCGTCCGGCCCGTAGTCGTTCGGATCCTCCGGATAGGTCCAAAGGAGATACGGAAAACGCCCTTCCCCCCTGGCCTGCAGCGCGGCTCGGACCTCCGACGTGGCGTCGATATAGACCTCGCCGTCCGCGATCGTGGATCCTGGAGCGAAATGCACGTTCACGAAGAAGGCATCCTCCCCAGCATGATTCTCCCGCTCTTCGACGTCGGACGAGGTGAACCCCACCGGGCCGAGGATGGGCTTGAGCACTTCATCGGCCAGCTCGCGGACGTCGTCTCTGGTCATCGTACAGCTTTCGGCATTCCGGATTGCGTTCTATTCGGTCTCGAACTTCAGCTCCAGCCGCGTGTTCGCCAGCCACTCGCCGTTGAGCGGCACGGATTGGCGGCTCTGCGCCCGGTAATGGCGGCGCTCGAAGAACTCTCGCGCCGTGTCGCTGGCGTCGACCGTCAACACCTTGGCACCCCGCGCCCTGGCGAGCTTCTCGCAGGCGTCGGCCAGCAGGGTGCCGATCCCGCGCCGCGCCAGCGCGGGGTCGACGAAGAGCATGTCGATGCGGCTGTTGTCCCGCAGCGACGCGAAGCCCGCCGGCGCGCCGTCGACCGTCGCCACAAGCGTCAGCATTGCGGCGAGGCGTGCGCCGAAGGCCGCCTCGTCCTCGGCCGTGGCCATCCAGGCCGTGCGCTGGTCCTCGTCGTAGTCCTCGACGGTGAGCTCGTCGATGCTGGCGCCGAAGATCGCCGCCAGCGCCGGGCCGTCGGCCGGCAGCATCGGCCGCAGCGCGGGCTTGTCGTCGCTCCTGGCCATCACACGTTTCCCTTCCGGCCGACATCCCAGCTCGTCGTGCCGTCCTTGTCGTCCTTGAGCACGACGCCCAGGGCGGCGAGCTCGTCGCGGATCCGGTCCGACTCGGCCCAGAGCTTCGCGCGCCGGGCCGCGAGGCGCGCCTCGATCAAGGCCTCGACTGCGGCCCGATCGACGCCGGCCGACGCCTCGCGCCGGGCGGCCCAGGCGCCGGGCGGCGCCTGCAACAGACCGAGGAGCCGCGCGGAGGCCATGGCAGCGGCCCTGGTGGAAGCGTCGCCCAGCAGGCCGTGCAGCGTCGCGATCGCGCCGGGCGTGTTCAGGTCGTCGGCGAGGTCTCCGAGGAAGGCCGGCGACGGGACGGCCGCCTCGCTGCCGTCGACCGCCGCATACCACCGGTCGAGGGTCCGCTCGGCCTCCTCCAGCGCCTTCAGGGTCCAGTCGATCGGCTGGCGGTAGTGCGTGCGCAGCATGGCGAGGCGCAGCACCTCGCCGGGCCAGGCGCGGCCGCCGAAGCTCTCCGTCGCCAGCAGGTCGTGGATCGTGACGAAGTTGCCGAGCGACTTCGACATCTTCTGCCCCTCGACCTGCAGGAATCCGTTGTGCATCCAGACCTGGGCCATGAAGGCCGTGCCGAAGGCGCAGCAGCTCTGCGCCAGTTCGTTCTCGTGGTGGGGGAAGATCAGATCGAGCCCGCCGCCGTGGATGTCGAACGTCTCGCCGAGGTGCTTCCAGCTCATGGCCGAGCACTCGAGGTGCCAGCCCGGACGGCCGCGGCCCCAGGGGCTGTCCCAGCCGGGTTCGTCGTCGCGCGAGGGCTTCCACAGCACGAAATCGCCCTCGGCGCGCTTGTAGGAGGCGACCTCGACGCGCGCGCCGGCCATCATCTCGTCGAGCGTGCGATGCGACAGCCTGCCGTAGGCCGACATCGAGCCAACCGCGAAGAGGACGTGGCCCTGGGCTGCGTAGGCATGGCCGCCCGCGACCAGCCGCTCCGTGACGGCGATCATCTCGGGGATGTGGTCGGTGGCGCGGGGTTCCACCGTCGGCCTGAGGCAGCCGAGCGCGTCGACATCCTCGGCGAAGCCCCGCGCCGTGCCCTCGGTCAGCTCGCGGATCGTCACACCCCGCTCGGCCGCCCGCGCGATGATCTTGTCGTCGATGTCGGTGATGTTGCGGGCATAGGTGACGTGATCGGCGCCGTAGGTGTGGCGCAGCAGGCGGAACAGCACGTCGAAGACGATGACCGGCCTGGCGTTGCCGATGTGGGCGCGGTCGTAGACGGTCGGGCCGCAGACGTAGAGGCGTATCCGCTCGGGATCGAGCGGGGCGAAGTCGACCTTGCGGCGCGTCATCGTGTCGTAGAGGCGCAGAGCCATCCGGTCCCTCGGTCGCTGCGGCGGCCCGAGGGCGGCGGCGATCGAGGGATACCTCCCGGACCGTCGCTCAACTCACCTCGGCCGCCATCGTCGAGACAGCGTCTAGAGCAGGTCGAGCGCGCGCGAAAGCGTCAGGCTCGCGCGGCATCCCATCCCCTGCCCCACCCGGTCAGGCGGTACAGCGGAACATCGCGGGGGAGGTCGGGGCACCGGGCCGGAGGCTGGGAGCGGGGTCGCGCCCGGGCCTGAGACGGGTCGACCGCTCGGCATGGCGCAGGGCGCGCTCCGCCATGGTCTGGAGGCCGCTCAGGACGGGATGGTCTGCGCCCGTTATGGCGGCGGAGAGTTCCCGCCAGTCCCGCTCGGTCGCATCGCGGGCGAAACTCGTGACGAGCGAGGCCGTCAGCGCTCCGACGGTCAGGCCCGAACGTGTGGCTTCGGCGCGGATGGCGGCCGCGAAGGGCCCCCCGATCGAGGCGACGGCCGCGGCCGCGATGCCTTCGTCGGTGCAGGAGTGCAGGATATCGGCCATCAACATGAAGCCCTCCTCTCGACCGCTCTCTCCCGGACCGGGACGACACGGCTTCTCGAAGCGCGTCACCCGGAGCGATCGATCCCGTCTGGGGGTCGATCGAGGTGACACGATGGCCGGCTTGGGTGTCATGATGGCCGAACTGGTTCAGTCTTGGCAATCGCTGCAGCGAATCGGACGAAGATATTTCTTCATCCGACCATCGCCGTAGGATTCGATCGCTATGGCGTCGGCGCGGCGACGAGCCTCACGGCGCCTTGAGGCCGGCCTTGTCGGTCACGGCATGGGTCCAGGCGCCCTGCGGCTCCTTGGTGATGACGGGGTCGGACCCCGAAGCCAGCAACACCTTCACGGTCCGCTGATAGTCGGCGGGATCGAGCGCGCCGGTGGAGCCCGCCGTCAGCTTGTTGACGTCGTCCATCATGTGCTTCTGGTGCTCTTCGGTCTGGGCGCCGGCCGTGTCGTTGTCCATGACGATCTTCACGGCGTCGTCCGGGTGCGACTGGGCGTAGTCCCACCCCTTCATCGAGGCCTTGACGAAGCGGGCCATCTTGTCGGCGAAGGCGGGGTCCTTCAGCTTGGGTTCGAGCGCGTAGAGCCCGTCCTCCATCGTGGCGACGCCCTGGTCGGTGTAGTTGAAGACGACGAGCTGGGCGGGCTTCATGCCGGCCTCGATGATCTGCCAATATTCGTTGTACGTCATGGTCGAGATGCAGGCGGCCTGCTTCTGCAGCAGCGGGTCGACGTTGAAGCCCTGCTTCAGCACCGTGACGCCGGGCGGCCCGTCGGTCTTGACGCCGAGCTTCGCCATCCAGGCGAGGAAGGGATATTCGTTGCCGTAGAACCAGACGCCCAGCGTGTGGCCCGGGAACTCGGCCGGGGTCTTGACGCCGGAATCGGCCCGGCAGGTCAGCTCCAGGCCCGAGCGCTTGAACGGCTGGGCGATGTTGACGACGGGGGATCCCTTCTCGCGGGTCGCGAGCGCCGAGGGCATCCAGTCGATGACGACATCGGCACCGCCGCCCGCCAGGACCTGCTCGGGCGCCACGTCGGGGCCGCCCGGCTTGATGGTGACGTCGAGGCCGGCGTCCTTGTAGAAGCCCTTGTCCTTGGCGACGTAATAGCCGGCGAACTGGGCGTCCGCGACCCACTTCAGCTGCAGCGTCACCGGGTCGGCGGCCCGCGCCGCGCCCTCTGCCCCGAGTGAGGCCGCCCCCAGGGCCGCGAGCCCGCAGATCAATCGCTTCATGATGCTCTTCTCCGTTGGATCAGGACCGGCGCCCGCGGAAGGACGGGTGCCAGAAGGTCGCCCGGCGCTCGATCGCGGCCACGAGGCCGTAGAGCAGCGAGCCCGACGCGGCCGCCACGACGATCGTGGCCCAGACCATGTCGATGTTCATGCGGCCGACCTCCACGTTGATGCGGAAGCCCATGCCGACGATGGGCGTGCCGAAGAACTCGGCCACGATGGCGCCGATCAGCGCCAGGGTGGTGCAGATCTTCAGCCCGTTGAAGACGAAGGGCAGCGCCGCGGGGAGCCGCAGCTTGCGCAGCGCGACCCCGTAGGGAGCCGCGTAGGTGCTCATCAGGTCTCGGTCGAGCGCCGTGGTGGCGTCGAGGCCGGCGTTGACGTTGACCAGCATGGGGAAGAACGTCATGGCGGTCACCACGGCGGCCTTGGAGGGCCAGTCGAAGCCGAACCACATCACCATGATGGGGGCGACGCCCACGATCGGCAGGGCGGAGACGAGCGTGCCCAGCGGCAGCAGCCCGCGCTGCAGGAAGGGCACGCGGTCGATGCCGAGTGCCACGAGGAAGCCGCCCCCGCAACCCAGGACGTAGCCGGCGGCGAGGCCCTTCATGGTCTGGGCGAAGTCGGCGGCGAGCGTGCCCGGGGCCGCGGCGATGCGGGCCGCGATGCTGCTCGGCGCCGGCAGGATGAGCGCCGGAACGTCGAGGCCTCGCACGATGACCTGCCACCAGAACAGCAGCGTCGCGCCGAAGATCAGCGGCACCGCGACGGCCGCGGCCCGGCCGCCCCAGCCGCGGCGCGGCGCCCGCCTTACGATGAGCTCCACCAGCGCCCAGGCGGCGAGCCAGACGGCGACGCACCCCATCCAGCCGGCGGCGCTCATCGCCCTGCCCCCATGCGGCGCAGCACGAGACTTTCCACCGCCGAGACGAGGCCCACGAGCGCCGCACCGCAGACCGCCGCCACGACGAGCGCGGCCCAGATCTGGACGGTCTGACCATAATAGGACCCGGCGAGCAGCCGTGCGCCGAGGCCGCCGTCCTCGCTCTTCGTCACCTCGGCCACGACCGTGCCGACGAGGCTCGCCGCCACGCCGACCTTCAGGCTGGCGAAGAGGAAGGGGAGGCTCGCCGGGAGGCGGAGGAGGCGGAGCACCTGCGGCCGCGACGCCGAATAGGTCCGCATGAGGTCGAGATGGAGCGGGTCGGGCGAACGCAGCCCCTTGGCCATGCCGACTGCGACGGGGAAAAACGACAGGTAGGCGGCGATCACGGCCTTCGGCACCAGCCCCGTGACGGAAGCTTGGTTCAGGATCACCACGATCATCGGGGCCAGCGCCACGATCGGCACGGTCTGGCTGGCGACGATCCAGGGCATGAGCCCGCGGTCGAGGCTCGGCACGTGGACGACCAGCAGGCTCAGCGCGAAGCCGACGAGGCCGCCGAGCGCGAAGCCCAGCGCCGTCGCCTCCAGGGTCACGACGGCGTGGTAGACGAGCGAGCGCTTCGAGGTCGGCGCGACGCCGAAGACGGAATGGCCGATCTCGGCCGCGATCTGGTGCGGCGCCGGCAGGCGCGGATGGCCCTGCGACCATGTCCCCTCGACGAAATCGTGCCAGCCCGCGTCGCTCACGCCGGCCGTGTCGAAAGCCTGGCGCTGAAGGTCGGCGTTCATGCCGACGGCCGCCCCGTACCAGACGGCGAGGATCGCCAGCACGACCGTGAGGACGGGGATCACCCGGGCACCGAGCCCCTGCAGCAGCGCGCCGGCGGGCCGCGACCGCGCGGGTCGGCGCATCGGGATGCGGGCCGCCTCAGTCGACATAGGCGTGGCCGGCGCGCAGCCCCTCGCGCACCCGGTGGGCGACGCGCAGGAACTCCGGCGTCTCGCGGATGTCGAGGGTTCGGTCGCGCGGGAAATCGCAGGGCACGACGTCGTGGACCCGGCCCGGGCGCGGCGACATCACGACGATGCGGGTCGACAGGAACACGGCCTCGGGGATCGAGTGGGTGACGAAGACCACCGTCTTGCCGGTGCGCTCCCAGAGGCGCAGCAATTGCTCGTTCAGCTTGTCGCGGACGATCTCGTCGAGGGCCCCGAAGGGCTCGTCCATGAGCAGGAGGTCCGGGTCGAACGACAGGGCGCGGGCGATGGAGGCGCGTTGCTGCATCCCGCCGGAGAGCTGCCAGGGGAACTTGTTGCCGAATCCCGCCAGGTTGACGAGGTCGAGCCCGGCCTCGACGCGCCGCCGCCGCTCCGCGCGCTCGACGCCCATGATCTCCAGCGGCAGCGCGACGTTGCGCGCCACGCTGCGCCAGGGATAGAGGGCCGGCGCCTGGAAGACATAGCCGTAGGACCGCTTCAGCCGCGCCTCACGCGCGCTCAGCCCGTTGACGGCGACGCTGCCCGACGTCGCCGATTCGAGGTCGCCGATGACGCGCAGCAGCGTGGTCTTGCCGCAGCCCGAGGGGCCGATCAGCGAGACGAACTCGCCCGGCTGGATCGCGAGATCGATGTGCGACAGGGCGTGGACCGGCCCGTCGGCGGTGTCGAAGACCAGCGACAGGTCGCGGGCCTCGACGGCGGCCGGCGGCCGGAGCGCCTCGCGTGCGGCGGGCTGCTGCGCGGCGGCGACGCTCACGGGCGGGCGACCGCCTTCGGCGCCGTGAGATCCCGCCAGCGACGGACCGCCTGGGCCTCGGGCGTCGAGGGCTTCCGAGGCACGAAACGGCCGCGGCCCGGCTCGGCCAGCACCACCCCGTCGTGGTAGGCGACGTCGCCGCGCGACAGCACCGTCCGCGGCAGGCCCTCGCAGGCGACGCCCTCGAACACGTTGTAGTCGATGGCCGACACCTGCGACGCCGCCGCGATGGTCTTCGTCGCCTTCGGGTCCCAGACGACGAGGTCGGCGTCGGCGCCGACCTCCACCGACCCCTTGCGCGGGTAGAGGTTGAGGATGCGGGCGATGTTGGTCGACGTGACGGCGACGAATTCCTCCGGGGTGAGACGCCCCTGCCCCACCCCGCGCGTCCACAGCACCGGCATGCGGTCCTCGAGCCCGCCCGTGCCGTTGGGGATCTTGGTGAAGTCGGAGCGGCCGAACCGCTTCTGCTCGGTGGTGAAGGCGCAATGGTCCGTCGCCACCACCTGGAGCGACCCGGCCCGCAGCCCGTTCCAAAGGTCGTCCTGGTTCAGCTTGTCGCGGAAGGGCGGCGACATCACGCGGCGGGCCGCGTGGTCCCAATCGGGGTGGAGGTATTCGGTCTCGTCGAGCACGAGGTGCTGGATGAGGGGTTCGCCGTAGACGCGCTGGCCGTTGGCGCGCGCCCGGCGGATCGCCTCGTGGGCCGGGATCGACGACGTGTGGACGATGTAGAGCGGCACGCCAGCCTCGTGGGCCAGCATGATGGCGCGGTTGGCCGCCTCGCCTTCCACGTGCGGCGGCCGGGAATAGCCGTGCCCCTCGGGTCCGGTGATGCCGGCGCCCATCAGTTCGGCCTGGAGGGCCGCCACCACGTCGCCGTTCTCGGCGTGGACCAGCGGCATGGCGCCGAGTTCGGCACAGCGCTTGAACGAGGCGAACATCTCCTCGTCGTTCACCATCAGGGCCCCCTTGTAGGCCATGAAGTGCTTGAAGGTGGTGACGCCCCTGGCGACGACGTCGGCCATCTCGGCGCGGATGGCGTCCGACCAGGACACGATGCACATGTGATAGGCATAGTCGGTCGCGGCCGTGGCCGAGCGCCGGTCCCAGTCGGCCCAGGCGTCCATCAGCTTCTGGCCGTGGGACGGGATGCAGAAGTCCACCACCATAGTGGTGCCGCCCGAGAGCGCGGCGCGCGTGCCGGAGGCGTAATCGTCGGCCGTTGTGGTGCCCATGAAAGGCATCTCGAGATGCGTATGCGGGTCGATCCCGCCCGGCATCACGAGGCAACCGGCGGCGTCGATCGTCCGGTCGCCGGCGAGCCCGGTCCCGACCGCGACGATCCGCCCGTCCTCGATTTCGACATCGGCGGGGAAGCTCCGCGACGCCGTCACCACCGTCCCGCCCTTGATGATTGTCGACATCGTCTCCCCCCCTTCTGCTCGTCCCACGCCGGCGGCCGCCACGCCGCGATGCGTCAGCCCACGATCTCCGCCGTCTCCAGAACCGCGTCGAGCAGGACTTGCGCGCCAGCGCTCGCCCAGGCGGGCGAGATCTCCTCGGCCTCGTTGTGGCTGATGCCCCCCACGCAGGGCGTGAAGATCATGGCGGTCGGCGCGACCCGGGCGATATAGCAAGCGTCATGCCCGGCGCCCGACACGATGTCGCGATGGCTGAAGCCGCCCCGCTGGGCCGCGCGCCGCACCGCGCCGACACAGGCCTCGTCGAACGGCACCGGCGGGTAGTTGAAGACCTCCTTGATCGCCGACTCCAGCCGGGCGGCGGCGCAGATCTCCGTGATCCCATCGCGCAGCGCGCGGTCCATCGCGACCAGCACGGCCTCATCGGGGTGGCGGATCTCGCAGGTGAGGAAGACCTCGCCCGGGATCACGTTGCGCGAGCCCGGGTGAGGCGTCAGCATACCGGTGGTGGCCACGGCCAGCGGCGGGTGGGAGAGGCCGATGCGGTTGACGAGTTCGACGACCCGCGCCGCCCCGACCAGCGCGTCGCGCCGGCCCGGCATCGGCGTCGAGCCGGCATGGCTTTCGAACCCCGTGAGCGTCACCTCGTACCAGCGCTGACCCTGCCCGTGCGTGACCACGCCGATCTCGATGCCCTCGTCCTCCAGAATGGGACCCTGCTCGATGTGCAGCTCGAACATGGCGCGGATGGCGCGCCCCCCGCAGGGCACGTCGCCTTTGAAGCCGATCCGGGCGAGTTCGTCGCCGAGCCGCTTCCCGTCGCGGTCCTCGATCGCATAGGCCTGTTCCAGCGTGTAGGCGCCGGCGAAGACCCCCGACGCCACCATGGCGGGGGCGAAGCGCGACCCTTCCTCGTTGGTCCAGTTCGCGACCTCGATCGGGTGCCGGGTGCGGACGTTGAGGTCGTTCAGCGAACGCAGCACCTCGAGGCCCGCCAGGACGCCGAGCACGCCGTCGTACTTGCCGCCGGTCGGCTGGGTGTCGAGATGGCTGCCCATCATCACGGGCGGCAGGTGATCCTCGGTGCCGTCGCGGCGCGCGAACATGTTGCCCATGGCGTCGACCGTCATGCCGAGGCCGGCGTCGGCGCACCAGGCGGCGAAGAGCGCGCGGCCGCGCTGGTCGACGTCCGTCAGGGTCAGCCGCTTGCACCCGCCTTTCGGCGTCCCGCCGATCTGTGCCATCTCCATCAGGCTGTCCCACAGGCGCGCGCCGTCGATGCGGAGATTGGAGAGATCTGGCATGAGGACGACTCGACCTGGCGCGCCGTCGAATCCGCGGCGCTACGAGCCGAAGTAAGCGTCAGTTTTTCCGATCGGTCAAACCCGTCATGCCCCCACGAAAGCCGAAGCTGGACCGCGCGCCCGTGGGACGCGCCGATCTCGAAGAGGCGATCCTCCGGGCGGCCGAGGCCGAGTTCGCCGAAAAGGGCTTCGAGGGCGCCACGACGAGCGCCATCGCGGCGCGGGCCGGGCTGCCGAAGGCCAACCTGCACTACTACATCTCGACCAAGGAGGCGCTCTACCGGCGCGTGGTCGAAGGGGTATTGGCCGCCTGGCTCGATGCCGCGCGGAGCTTCGATTCCGGCGCCACGGCGTCCGAGGCCCTGACGCTCTACATCGAGAGCAAGATGGACCTCGCCCGGGCGCAGCCGCTCGGCTCGCGCATCTTCGCCCGCGAGGTCATGCGCGGCGCGCCCGTGATCCAGGATTTCCTCGACGGTGTGCTGGCACCCTGGGTGCGCGAGCGCGGCGCCATCGTGCAGCGATGGATCGACGACGGGCAACTCCACCCCCTGGAGCCGAAGGTGCTGTTCTACATGATCTGGGCTTCGACCCAGCACTATGCCGACTTCGCCCACCAGATCGCCGCGCTGAACGGCGGCGCGCCGCTCGACGACGACGGCTTCGCGGCGGCCAAGCGGCAGGTGGTGGCGACGCTGCTGCGCGGCGTCATGGCGAATCCGCGCGGCGGCGAACGGGACCCGGCCCGGGGTGACAGGTCCGGCCATCCGGCCTAGTTGTGCAGCCGGGACGGCCGATCCGTCAGGGCCGGTCCGCCCGGCGGCCGTTCAGGGAGTCCGCGATGCGATTGAGTGCGCGCAACCAGTTGAAAGGCACGATCGTCGAGGTCACCAAGGGACAGACGACCGCCCATGTCCGCATCGAGATCGAGGGCGGCGCCATCGTCACGGCATCGGTCACCAACGAGGCGGTGGACGACCTCGGCCTCGCGGTGGGCCAGTCGGCCCACGCCGTGGTCAAGGCTTCGGACGTCATGGTGGCGGTGGACTGATGCGCCGCGCTAGCCTCCCCGCCCTGGCGCTCCTCGCCCTCGCCGGTCCCGCGCTGGCCCAGGATGCCGACGGCTGCGCCAAGTTCAAGTGGCCGGTCGACCGCGAGCGCTCCGCCTTCGGCACGCCGGGGCTCCAGGCGGTCGAATCCGGCGCACCCCTGCCGGGCATCATGGACCCGGCGATCGTCAAGCTGAAGCCGGTCGCCGAGGCCGGCTTCGAACGCCCGCCCGGCCACCAACCGAAGTCCGGCACCTTCGGTGCCGTGTTGAAGACGCCGCCGATCGCCGTGCCCGGCAGCTACCAGGTCACCCTGTCGGACGAGGCCTGGATCGACGTGATCCAGGACGGCCACGAGGTGAAGTCCACCGCTTTCTCGGGCGCACAGGGCTGCCCCGCCGTGCGCAAGAGCGTGCGCTTCTCCCTCGCCGCCGGACCGGCGACGATCCAGATCAGCGGCGCGGCGGGCGACAGCATCAAGGTCGACGTGCTGCCGGCGCTGTAGGGCCGCGCCGAGGAGGATGGGACGACGGACCTCGCCGGTCGGATCGCCTGGGTGACGGGCGCCGGGAGCGGCATCGGCGAGGCCGCCGCGCTGGCTCTCGCCGGCGCCGGCGCCACGCTGGTGCTGACCGGCCGCCGTCCCGAGCCGCTCTCCGCCGTGGCGGCGGAAATCGCCGCCGCCGGAGGCATGGCCGTGGCGATGGCCGGCGACCTCACCCGCCCCGAGACGGCCGGCGACATCGTGGCGGCCATCGAGCGACGGTTCGGGCGGCTCGACCTGCTGGTCAACAACGCCGGGCTCAACATCGCGGCCCGCGCCTGGCGCGATCTCACGCCCGGCGGAGTCGATGCGGTGCTAGGCGGCAATGTCGCAGCGGCCTTCTACTGCGCTGTGGCCGCGATGGCCCCCATGCGCCGCCAGCGGGACGGGCTCCTGATCCACACCGCCTCATGGGCGGGGAAATACATCAGCCCGATCAGCGGGCCGGCCTACACGGCGGCGAAACACGCCGTGGTGGCGATGAGCCAGAGCATCAACATGGAGGAATACCGCAACGGCATCCGCTCGACCGCCGTCCTCCCGGCCGAGGTCGCGACGCCGATCCTCGACCAGCGCCCGGTGCCGCCGAGCGCAGAGGCCCGCGCGTCGATGCTGCAGCCTGCCGACCTCGGAGCGCTGATCCTGTTCATCGCGACGCGGCCTGCGGGGGTCTGCCTCAACGAGGTGACGATCAGCCCGGTGATGAACCGGATGTATGGAGAGTAGAGAGGTGGGCTGGAGGGCGTTTGACTTCGACGATGATGGTCTCGACGACGCCGTCGATGTTCGACAGGACTTCGTGATTCCAAAATCGTAACGTCCGGATCCCGACATGCGCAAGCTTGGCATCCCTGACGGCATCATATCGCAACCCTGCCGCGAGACCGTGTTGCTCGCCGTCGATTTCGATGGCGAGCGAGGCCTTGAGGCACGCGAAATCGACGATGTAGCCCAGCATGGGCACCTGCCGGCGGAAGTGTAGGCCCTGCGGCTTCAACAGTCGAAGTGCGACCCACAGCCGAACCTCAGCTGGCGTCAGGGTTTTCCGAAGCTCTCTCGCCCGCGCGTTCGCCACCGTCACCCCACCCGTCACGCCTCCGGCGTGCCACCCTCCCCGTTCCGGGGAGGGATAGCGACTCCCGATTGGCACCGACAGGTCCGAGGTGAGGCGCGGAGATCCCTCCCCGGAACGGGGAGGGTGGCACGCCGGAGGCGTGACGGGTGGGGCGACTGGGCCATCCCTACTCCGCCGCCTCGCGCGCCGCGGGGTTGTTGGGGTGCGTGGTCCAGTTGGCGTAGGGGAGGTCGTAGGAGAGGCCGGTGCGCGGGTCCGCCCCGCCGACGCGGTGCTCGAGCGTGATGCAGCTCTCGACCGGGCAGACCTCGACGCACAGGTTGCAGCCGACGCATTCGTCGTCCTTGACGACGAACTTGCGCTGGCCGTCCACCCGGGCCGTGATGGCCTGGTGGGACGTGTCCTCGCAGACGATGTGGCAGCGGCCGCACTGGATGCAGAGGTCCTGGTCGATGCGGGCCTTGGCGATGTAGTTGAGGTTGAGGTACTGCCAGTCGGTGACGTTGGGCACCGCCATGCCGCGGAAATCCTCGATCGTGCGGTAGCCCTTGGCGTCCATCCAGGACGCGAGCCCCGTCACCATCTCCTCCACCACCTTGAAGCCGTATGTCATGGCGGCGGTGCAGACCTGCACGGTGCCGGCGCCGAGCGCGATGAACTCGGCGGCGTCGCGCCACGTCGTGATGCCGCCGATGCCCGAGATCGGCAGGCCGCGGGTCTCGGGGTCGCGGGCGATCTCGCTCGTCATCGACAGGGCGATGGGCTTCACGGCCGGGCCGCAATAGCCGCCGTGGGTCCCCTTGCCGTCGACGTGGGGCGCCGGCGCCATGCGGTCGAGGTCGATGGAGACGATGGAGTTGATCGTGTTGATCAGCGACACGGCGTCGGCGCCGCCCCGCTTCGCCGCACGCGCCGGGTGACGGACGTCGGTGATGTTGGGGGTGAGCTTCACGATGACGGGCAGCCGCGTGTAGGCCTTGCACCAGCGCGCCACCATCTCGATGTACTCGGGCACCTGCCCGACGGCCGAGCCCATGCCGCGCTCGCTCATGCCGTGCGGGCAGCCGAAGTTGAGTTCGACGCCGTCGCAGCCCGTGGCCTCGACGCGCGGCAGGATGCTCTTCCAGCTCTCCTCGTCGCAGGGCACCATGACGGAGGTCACGAGCGCCCGGTCGGGGTAGATCTTCTTCACCTCGGCGATCTCCCGGAGGTTGATCTCCAGCGGACGGTCGGTGATCAGCTCGATGTTGTTGAACCCCATCAGGCGGCGGTCCGGGCCGTGGATCGCGCCGTAGCGCGGCCCCGACACGTTGACGACAGGCGGGCCTTCCTCGCCCAGCGTCTTCCACACCACCCCGCCCCAGCCCGCCGCGAAGGCGCGCAGCACGTTGGTCTTGCGGTCGGTCGGCGGTGCGGAAGCCAACCAGAAGGGGTTCGGCGAGCGGATGCCGAGGAAGTCGCTGCGAAGGTCGGCCATCAGGCGGCTCCTGCGGGGGTCTGGGCGGTGGCCCGGAGATGGGCGTCGATCGCGATCGCGGCCCGCTTGCCGTCCTCGACGGCGCTGACGGTGAGGTCCGGCCCGCCCGCCACGCAGTCGCCCCCGGCCCACACGTCCGGGAGCGTCGTCTGGCGCGCGGCGTCGACCAGGATGCGGCCGCCCTCGAGGGCGAGCGTGCCCTCGCTCGAGACCCCTCGGCCGACCGGGGCGTCGAGAAAGGTCTGGCCGATGGCGCAGAGCACGAGGTCGGCCGGGATCGACACCGCCTCGGCCGTCCCCGTCCCGTCGGCGCCCCGGTGCGCGAAACGCACCGCCGCCACGGCGCCGTCGCGGGCCTCGAACCCGGCGGGCGTCATCCAGTGGCGGATCACGACGCCGTTCGTCTGCGCCAGTTCCTGCTCCCAGCGGCTGGCCTTCATGTCGGCGGCGCCGCGGCGATAGGCGATCGTGACCTCCTCGGCGCCGAGGCGGCGCGACTGGACGGCGGCGTCGACCGCCGTCATGCCGCCGCCGATCACGACGACGCGCCGCCCCACCGGCACGGCGGCCTTGTCGGGTGCCTGCCGCAGCGCCTCGATGAAGCCGAGCGCGTCCACGACGTTGCTCTGCTCCGCCATGCCGCCGAGCGCGTTGACGCCGCCGAGGCCGAGCGCGAGGAACACGGCGTCGTGGTCGGCCCGCAGGGTCGCGAGGTCGACGTCGACGCCGAGCCGCAGCCCGGGCTTCACCGCGATGCCGCCGAGGCCCAGGATGAAGTCGACCTCCGCCTGGGCGAAGTCCTCCGGCGTCTTGTACGCGGCGATGCCGTATTCGTTGAGGCCGCCGAGCTTCGGCCTGGCGTCGTAGAGCGTCACCGCATGGCCGAGCAGCGCCAGGCGATGCGCGGCCGCCAGTCCCGCCGGGCCGGCGCCCACGACCGCCACGCTGCGGCCGCTCTCCGGCGCGCGCACGAACGGGTGACGACCGGTGGCGGCGCTCTGCGCCATGATGGCGTCGGTCGCGTGGCGCTGCAGCGTGCCGATCCGCACCGGCTTGCCCTCGGCGTGTTCGCGCACGCAGGCCTCCTCGCAGAGCTGCTCGGTCGGGCACACGCGGGCGCACATGCCGCCCATGATGTTCGCCGACAGGATCGTCTCGGCGGCGCCGATCGGATTGTCCTTGGCGATCTGCCGGATGAAGAGCGGGATGTCGATGCCGGTCGGGCAGCTCTGCACGCAGGGCGCGTCGTAGCAGAAGTAGCAGCGCTCGGATTCGACGAAGGCCTCGTGGCGCGTGAGCGGCGGCGTGAGGTCGGCGAAGTTGCGCGCGTAATCCTGGGCCGCGAGCCGACCGCCCGTCACGCCGTCCGTGGTTGTCGACGTCATCCTGTCCTCCCCGGCGCTGCGCCAGATACAAGGTGTTCCACGCCTTCGGCGGCGCGAGTTGCGGTCATCGAGGCCGTCCGGGACGGCGCGGCCGATGCGCCGGGATCCAGACTTGACCAGATGGTCAAGTTTCGACTTCCGCGAAGGCCCTTGTCAAGGTGAAGAGATCGGCAGCACAAGGCGATAAAAGCGACACGGAACGAGGACGGACGCCATGCCCGACATCATCGCGCTCGGCGAGCCCATGGTCGAGCTGAACCGCCACAAGGGCACCGATCACTACGCGGTCAGCTGCGGGGGCGACGTCTCCAACGCCCTCGTGGCGGCGGCGCGCTCGGGCGCCTCGGCGGGGATCGCCACGGCCTTGGGCGATGACGAGTTCGGCCGCATTCTGCTCGCCATGTGGGCACGCGAGGGGATCGACGCCGCAGCCGTGACGATCGATCGCGCGGCGCCGACCGGGCTCTACTTCGTCTCTCACACCGAGGCGGGTCACGACTTCTCCTACCGCCGCGCCGGCTCGGCGGCGAGCCTCTACGGCCCGGACGACCTGCCGCGCGAGGCGATCCGCTCGGCCAGGATCCTCCACGTCTCGGGCATCAGCCAGGCGATCTCGCCGCGCGCCGCCGACGCGGTCTTCGAGGCGATGCGCCTCGCCCGCGAAGCCGGCGTGCTGCTCTCCTACGACACGAACATCCGCCTGAAGCTCTGGCCCATCGCCCGCGCCCGCGCGGTGATCCACGAGGCCATGGCCGGCATCGACATCGCCCTGCCCGGCCTCGACGACGCGAGGCTCCTCGTCGGCCTCGACGACCCCGACGCCATCGTCGACCGCTACCTGTCGTTCGGCGCCCGCATCGTGGCGCTGAAGCTCGGCGACCAGGGCTGCCTCATCGCCACCGCCGAGCAGCGGTTGCGCGTGCCGCCACACCGCGTCGAGGCGGTCGACGCCACGGGCGCCGGCGATACGTTCGACGGCGCCTACCTGGCCGAGTATCTCCTCACGGGCGACCCCTTCCGGGCGGGACTCTACGCCAACACGGCCGCCGCCCTGGCGACCCTGGGCTACGGCGCGGTCGAGCCGATGCCGCGGCGGCCCGACGTGCTGGCGGCCTTGACGGCCGCGTAACGGTGCCGCCGTCCGACGCGAATACTCGGATGCCGCCGCCATGGCGCCGTGATCCTGCGCGAATCTGAAGTCCCATCATCGAGGACGAGCCATGACCCGATCCGCCTTCAAGCGCCCTCTCGCCGTGGCCTGCGTCGCGGCCCTGCTCTGCGGGGGCGCCTCGGTCCTCGCCGGTGCCGCCGAGCGGCCGGTGAGACTGCCGGCTCCGGCCGCCGACCTCCCGGCCGCCGCCGGCACCCGCAGCGTGGTGCTGGCGGGCGGCTGCTTCTGGGGCCTCCAGGGCATGTTCGAGCACGTGAAGGGCGTCACGCGCGTCGTGGCCGGCTACTCGGGCGGCGCGGCCGACACGGCCCGTTACGAGACCGTCGGCTCGGGCGAGACCGGGCACGCGGAATCGGTGAAGATCGACTACGACCCCGCCGTCATCTCCTACGGACGGCTGCTCCAGCTGTTCTTCTCGACGGCCCACGACGCCACTCAGGTCGGCGGCCAGGGTCCGGACTCGGGCTCCCAGTACCGGTCGACGATCTTCGTGTCGGGCGAGGCCGAGCGAGGCGTCGCCGCCGGCTACATCGCGCAGCTCGGCCAGACGGGTCTCCTGCACGGCGCCATCACGACGACGATCGAGCCGATGCGGGCCTTCTACCCGGCCGAGGGCTACCACCAGGATTACCTGATCCACCATCCCGACAGCATGTATATCGTGATCAACGACGCTCCGAAGATCACGGCGTTGCATCGGCTCTATCCGGACCTGTATCGCGACAAGCCGGTGATGCTCGCCGCGGGGTGAGGGCCGGCTCATGAGCCGTTCGGCCGATCGACGACCGGCCGGAAACCCGCTCACATCGGCGGCACGAGGCCGTCCTTGCCGACCGTGACGCTCTTGGCCGTCAACGCGCCGGCTTCGCCCTTCTGGGCTTGGACGATGACGTGGGCGCCGGGCACCAGCATGGCCCGGTCGCCCGGCACGAAGGTCACGACGGGGGCGTCCTTGGGCACCGCGATGGTCTTCTCGCCGCCCTTGTAGGCGACGGTCAGCGTGTCGCCCGACGTGCCCTTCACCTCGTTGCCGACCGTGCCGTTGGTCATGGTGCTCTTCGGCCCGAGATCGAAGTCGCGATGGCCCTCGCCCGCGCCGCGCATGGCCTCCGGAAAGATGTGGACCTCCCTCGCCACCAAATGGCCGTCCGCATCCGTCTCGGCGGCGGCCCCGATGAAGCTCCCTGGCGTGACGTCGGTGAGCTTGGCCGGCACGAGGGCCATCACGGTGTAATCGGTCGACAGGGTCACCGTCGCATCGTGCCCGCCGGCGTCTTGGAGGTGCAGCGCCGTCCCGTCGAGCGACACCACCGTTCCCCGGACCCGCGTCGCGCTCTGGGCGAAGGCGGCGCCGCCGATGAGGGCCAGGGCCGCCACCGACGTCACTATGCGCTGGATCATCACGTCATCCTCGAAACGCGGGCGCGCGGGTTTCCGGGCGCCATCGCTCCCGGTAAGGATGGGTCGGAGACACCGCGAGGCAAGGAGCCCCGATGCGCATCGACGGCCGCGACTTCCGCACCATCTGGCTCGGCGAGGACGGCGCCTCCGTGGCGGTCATCGACCAGCGCGCCCTGCCCCACCGCTTCGCGCTGCGCACCCTGACGACGGACGGCGAGGCCGCCGAGGCGATCGCCGACATGACGGTGCGCGGCGCACCGCTGATCGGCGCGGCGGGCGCCTATGGGATGGCGCTGGCGATGCACGCCGACCCGTCGGACGCCAGCCTCCACCGCGCCCACGACCGGCTCCTCGTCGCCCGCCCCACCGCGGTCAACCTGCGCTGGGCGCTCGAGCGGATGCGAGCCCGGCTCGCCGCGCTGAAGCCGGCCGAACGGCGCGCCGCAGCCTACGGGGAGGCGGCCCGCATCGCCGACGAGGACGTGGCGACCTGCGCGGCGCTCGGCCAGCACGGCGCCGCGCTGATCCGCGCCGCCTGGGAGCGCGCCGGCCGCGCGCGGCCCGTCAACGTGCTGACCCATTGCAACGCCGGCTGGCTCGCGACCGTCGATTGGGGCACGGCCCTCGCCCCCATCTACACGGCGCACCGGTCCGGCGTGCCGGTCCACGTCTGGGTCGACGAGACGCGGCCGCGCAACCAGGGAGCCAGCCTCACCGCCTACGAACTCCTCGGCGAGGGCGTCCCCCACACGATCGTGGTCGACAACGTCGGCGGTCACCTGATGCAGCACGGCAAGGTCGACCTCTGCATCGTCGGCACCGACCGCACGACGCGGACGGGCGACGTCTGCAACAAGGTCGGCACCTATCTCAAGGCCCTGGCGGCGCGGGACAATGCGGTGCCGTTCTACGTCGCCCTGCCCTCGTCGACGGTGGATTGGCGGATCAGCGACGGCGTGGCCGAGATCCCCATCGAGGAGCGGTCGGCCGACGAGGTCGCCTTCATGTCGGGCGAGACGGCCGCGGGCACGATCGAGACGGTGAGGATCGTCCCGCGCGGCAGCCCGGTCGGCAATTACGCCTTCGACGTCACGCCGGCCCGGCTCGTCACGGGCCTGATCACCGAGCGCGGCGTCTGCCTGGCCTCCGAGGCCGGGCTGACGAGCCTGTTCCCCGGCGAGGAGAACGACGAGGCGGCGTGAACCCCATCTCCCCGCCGCGCCGGTCCGGTCACATCGTCGGGATGGAGAAGTCGGCGCCCTCCTTCACCCCCGACGGCCAGCGCGCCGTGACGTTCTTCGACTTGGTGTAGAAGCGGATCGCGTCGGGGCCGTGCTGGTTCAGGTCGCCGAAGACCGAGCGCTTCCAGCCGCCGAACGAGTAATAGGCGAGCGGCGTCGGGATCGGCACGTTGACCCCGACCATGCCGACCTGCACCTTCGACACGAAGTCGCGCGCCGCATCGCCGTCACGCGTGAAGATGGCGACGCCGTTCCCGTACTCGTGGTCGTTGCACAGGCGCAGCGCCTCGTCGTAGCTCTTGGCGCGCAGCACCGACAGCACGGGGGCGAAGATCTCCTCCTTGTAGATCCGCATGTCCTCGGTGACGTGGTCGAAGAGGCAGGACCCGAGGTAGAAGCCCTTCTCGTAGCCCTGCATCCTGAAGCCGCGCCCGTCGACGGCGAGCGTGGCGCCCTCGGCGAGGCCGCTGTCGATGTACATCCGGGCCTTGTCGACGGCCGACTGGGTGATCATCGGCCCGTAATCGGCGGAAGCGTCGGTCGAGGGGCCGATCTTCAGCGCTTCGACGCGGGGCACGAGCTTCTCCATCAGGCGGTCCGCCGTGCCGTCGCCGACCGGGACCGCGACCGAGATCGCCATGCACCGCTGGCCCGCCGAGCCGTAGCCGGCGCCGACCAGCGCATCCACGGTCTTGTCCATGTCGGCGTCCGGCATGATGACCATGTGGTTCTTGGCGCCGCCGAAGGCGTGGACCCGCTTCCCCGTCGCGGCACCGCGCGCGTAGATGTAGGCCGCGATGGGCGTCGAGCCCACGAAGCCGATCGCCTTCACGTCCGGGTCGTCGAGCAGGGCGTCGACCGCCACCTTGTCGCCGTTGACGACGTTGAGCACGCCCGCCGGCAGGCCCGCCTCGATCATCAGCTCGGCCAGCCGCATCGGCACGCCGGGGTCGCGCTCGGACGGCTTCAGGATGAAGGAATTGCCGCACGCGATGGCGGGCGCGAACTTCCACATCGGGATCATGGCGGGAAAGTTGAACGGCGTGATGCCGGCCGTGACGCCGAGCGGCTGGCGCAGCGAATAGGCGTCGATGTCCGGGCCTGCCCCGTCGGTGAACTCGCCCTTCATCAGGTGCGGCACGCCCAGCACGAACTCGACCACCTCGTAGCCGCGCTGGAGATCGCCCTTGGCGTCCGCGATGGTCTTGCCGTGCTCGTGGGCAAGCAGCGAAGCCAGGTCCTCCATGTCGCGATGGATCAGTTCGAGGAACTTCATGAACACGCGTGCCCGGCGCTGCGGGTTCACGGCCGCCCAGCCGACCTGCGCGGTGCGCGCGTTCTCGACGGCGCGGCGGACCTCGTCGGCCGACGCCAGCGCGACATGGCCGGCCACCTCGCCCGTCATGGGCCAGAAGATCTCGGCCGTGCGGCCCGAGGTTCCGGCGACGTGCTGCCCGCCGATGAAGTGCCCGTAGTCGACCATCCTGTTCTCCCGGTGTGTCGTTGACTGGCGCGCACTATGCGGCGATCGATCCCCGCGGCAATCGCGTCGTCTGCGCAACGGCTGTGCGGCGATGGGCGTGGGGGAGCGGCGGTGAACTGGGATGACGTGCGCGTGTTCCTGGCTGTGGCGCGGGCTGGCCAGTTCCTGGCCGCCGCCCGCACGCTGAAGATCGACCACGCGACCGCCGCCCGGCGGGTGACCGGTCTCGAACGCGCGCTGAACGCCCATCTGCTCGACCGGCGCACCACGGGCGTGCTGTTGACGGACGCCGGCGGGCGCTTCCTCGCCGCCGCGGAGCGGATGGAGACCGCCTTCCTCCAGGCGCAGGCCGAACTCGGCGACCGCGACGTCGAACTCTCCGGCACGGTGCGGATCGGGGCGCCGGACGGGCTCTCGACCTACTACCTCGCCGAACGTTTCGCCGCCCTGGCCGAGCGGCATCCCGCCATCGCCATCCAGCTCGTGCCGACGCCCCAGGCGGGCCCGGTCGGACGCCGGGAGGTC
Source organism: Lichenihabitans sp. (assembly GCA_965214345.1). Taxonomy (GTDB): domain Bacteria; phylum Pseudomonadota; class Alphaproteobacteria; order Rhizobiales; family Beijerinckiaceae; genus Lichenihabitans. Next base: position 1,929,342 of record CBDCBJ010000007.1, read on the forward strand.
GACATCGCCATCGCGCTGGAGAAGCCGCAGGCGGGGCGTTTCGTCGCCCGCAAGCTGACCGGCTATTCGCTGGGCCTCTTCGCCTCGCCCGCCTACCTGACGCGGCACCCGGCACCGTCGGATGCGGCCGGCCTCGCCGCCCATCGCCTCGTCGGTTACGTGGGCGATTTCAACTACTCCCCCGCGCTGGGCTATGTGGCGGAGCTGTTCGGCGGCGCCCCGATCGCATTCCAGTGCGCGAGCGCCGTCGGGCAACTCGAGGCCGTGCGGGCCGGGATCGGGATCGGCGCCCTCCATGACTTCATCGCGCTGCGCCACCCGGAGCTCGTCCGCGTCCTGCCGGAGCGGCGGGCGCAGCGCGCCTACTGGATCGTGGAACACGAGGACACACGCGGCATCGGGCGGATCCGCGCCGTGCACGACGCCCTGGTCGAGGCCGTCGGCCGCGACCGCGCGATGTTCACGCCGCGATAGGTCGCGCGGCGGGAGACGCAGCCGGCGGGTGAAGGCGCCCGCCCGCGCCTGTCGCGATGTCAGACGTCCTGGCTGTAGCCGCCGCCGCCGGGATCGCCGCCGCCCGTGTCGCCGCCGTCCGTGCCGTAGCTGCCGCCCTGGTAGCCGCCACCCTGGTCGCCGGACTGCTGGTCCTGCGGCGCGTCGTAGTAATTGTTGATGACCGTCTCGCCGCCAGGAGCACCGAAGCCCGGATCGCCGCCGCCGAAGCCGGAGGCCATGCCGTAGGGATTATGGCCGCCCGAGAACAGGTTGCGGATGCCGTCGGCCATGAGCACGCCGCCGGCGACGCCGGCCGCCGCGCCGAGGGCACCCTTCATGAAGCCGCCACCGCCTCCGGCGCCGCCGCCGAACATGCCGCCGCCCTGCGGTGCGGTCTGCTGGGCGTAGCCCTGCTGGTTTCCCCAGGGGCCGCCCTGCTGCGGCGCGTAGCCCTGTTGGGGGGCATAGCCGGGCTGCGGAGCGTAGGCGGGTTGCTGGCCGCGATAGGACGGAGCCCCGGTCGCCGGCACCGCGGACCCCGCGGCCCCGCCACCGAACATGCGGCCGAGCCCGCCGAGGAAGCTCGTGTCCTGCCCCTGGCCGCCGGCCGGCTGGCCCTGGCGGGCCTGCTCCTCGAGCTGCTGGATGCGGTCGTTGGCGGCGCGGAGCGCCTGATCCTGCACCAGCACCGTCTGGGTCAGGAGGTAGGGAGCGTAGGGCTGGGAGCGCACCTGATCGTTGATGAGCTGCTCCGCGTCGTGGTCGCGTCCCTGGCTGCCGACCGACTTCATGCGGTCGAACAGACCCGTGATGAGTTGGCGTTCGTCGGAGTTCACGTGGCGTCTCCCGAGATGGCCGGCCCGCGGTCGGCGAGCCTGATGTGGGGACAACGCTCCGCGGGCCAAGGGGGTCCGGCCGTGTCGACCACCCCACGGCACCTGAGTCCCCGAGCCGACGATCGGGTTCGGCTGGAGTCTGTCAGGCTTACGTCGAAACGGCGTTTCGACGTCAGCCGTTGGACAGCCTCGTATGTGCAAGCTGGCGGATTTCGGCACAGCCTGACATACGCTCGGGCGATGCCGCGCCGCCGGTCGGGCGTCAGTGGCCGACGAGACGGGCCAGGGCGAGACCGGCGCCGAAGAGAGCGGCCCCGGCCGTCATGGCGCTGGCGATCGTCGCCACGGGGGAGGCCCAGGCATCTCGCCCGAGCTTGCGTTCCTCGGCGCGCAGCTTCGCCTCTTCGGCCCTCAGCTTGAACGCCTCCTCGATGAATTTCTCGGTCTCGGCGTTCGACCGGCGTATCTTCGACAGGAACTCTTCGCTGTCGCGGCCGGCGGCGGTGTCGGTCATCAGGAGCTCCCTCGGCCAGCCGGACGATGCCTCTCGAGCGGTTGGAGATAGGCGGGCGGGCGGCGGCGGCGTCAAGCGCCGATCGCGCCCGGGGGGCGACTCCCGTCAGCTCGGGTTTTCGAGGCTGAAGGACTGGTTGTCCTCGTCGTAGGCGTAGACCTCGCCGTAGCGGCCCCAGTTGATGGCCGAGCGCAGCGTCTTCTCGGCGTAGTCCTCGCTCATGTAGTCCTCGAGTTCCTCGCGGAACCGAGCCGCATTGGCGACGTGGGTCGGCCGCTCGTCGAGCACCCGCTTGATCCGCGCCGCCAGCGGCACATAGGCCATGAGATGGTCGCCGAACTGCTTCTTGCGGGCGTCGACCTCGGCGTCGGCGAAGCGGCGGCCGGCACCGGTGAGCTTGATGTCGCCCTCCTCGAGTTCGGCGAAGCGCATGAGCTGCAGCGTCTCGGCGATGGGGAAGAGGTCGTCGATCTCCATCTGCAGCGAATCGGCGAGGTGCGGCAGGTCGGCCTTGCCGTTGTAGGGCTCGGCCGCGACCTCCTCGAGGAGGCCGGCCAGCGAGTTGGTCGAGACGCGCGGCAGCACCATGCCGATGCCGGTGCCGGGGAACAGCCCGTCCTTGCCGGGCTGCTTGGAGGTCGAGCGCCGGGTCATCAGCGCGTAGATGTTGTCGACGAGCTGGCGGAAGATCGGGTCGAGGCGGTTACGGGGATGGGGCAGCGTCACCCGGATCTCGGAGGCGATGCGGCCGGGATGGGACGACAGGACCAGGATCCGGTCGCACATCAGCACCGCCTCCTCGATGTTGTGGGTCACCATCAGGATCGACTTGATGGGCAGCCGGCCCTCGCTCCACAGATCGATGAGGTCGGAGCGCAGCGTCTCGGCGGTCAGGACGTCGAGCGCCGAGAAGGGCTCGTCCATCAACAGGATGTTGGGGTGGGTGACGACCGCCCGGGCGAAGCCGACCCGCTGCCGCATGCCACCCGAGAGTTCCTTCGGGTACGCCGATTCGTAGCCGTCGAGGCCGATGAGGTCGATGGCGGCGAGCGCCCGGCGGCGCGCCTCGTCGGGCGCGATCTTCAGCGCCTTCAGGCCGATCTCGACGTTCTCCAGCACCGACAGCCAGGGGAACAGCGCGAAGCTCTGGAACACCATGGCGACGCCGTCGGCAGGCCCGGTCAGCGGCGCGCCCTGATAGACGACGTCGCCCGCCGAGGGCCGGATCAGGCCCGACACGATGCGCAACAGGGTGGACTTGCCGCAGCCCGAGCGGCCGAGCAGGCCGACGATCTCGCCGCGCGACAGCGTCGTCGACACGTCGTCGAGCACCGCGGGGGCATCCTCGTCGCTGCCGCCCTTGTAGCGCTGGCTGACATGGCGCACTTCGAGGAGCGGGCCGCCCTTGACCTCTTCGAGCATGGTGCTGGACCTTTCGGGGCTGAGGCGTTCGGGAGCGGCCGCGCCCGCTCCCATCATGGTCGCGGGCGGATCGATCCGGCCCGCGCTGGTGGACCGGCCCCTGCCGGCGCGTGATGTCAGTTCAGACGCAGGCGCCGCTCGGCATAGCCGAACAGCGGGCGCCAGAGCAGCCGATTGTAGAGGATCACGAAGATCGACATCATGCCGACGCCGAGCACGATCTTGGGGAAGTCGCCCGCCTCCGTCGCCTGGGCGATATAGGCCCCGATGCCGGTGGCCGACACCTTGTCGTTCCCCCACTTCACGTATTCGGCCACGATGGCGGCATTCCACGAGCCCCCCGAGGCCGTCAGCGCCCCCGTGACATAGTAGGGGAAGATGCCCGGGATCATGACCTTGAACCACCAGGACCAGCCGGTGATCCTCAGGTTGGCCGAGACTTCGCGCAGGTCGTTCGGGAAGGCGGAGGCCCCGGCGATGACGTTGAACACGATGTACCATTGCGTCCCGAAGATGATCAGGAACGACAGCCAGATGTCCGGGTTCAGGTGGAACGTCAGGATGCCCACCACGGCGATCGGGAAGACCACGTTGGCCGGGAAGGCGGCGAGGAACTGGGCGGCGGGCTGGACGCGCTCCGCCACGGCGGGCCGCAGGCCGATCCAGACCGCGATCGGCACCCAGACGAGGCTGGCGAGGGTCAGGAGCACCACCACCCTCACCATGGTGATCAGCGTCAGGCCGATCGTCTGGCCCACGTCGCCCCAGCTCAGCGTCGTGGCGATGAAGAGGATCGCCTGCCAGGCCCCATAGACCGCGATGAGGCCGATCACCACGAACCAGGCGACGTCGACGACCCGAGACACCAGCGGAGACTCGGCGCGGCGGCCGCCGATGCGCGGCAGGTCGAAGCGCAGGCTGGTGAACCATTCGAAGGCGCGCTCGAAGGGCGCGGCGGCCCGGCGCACCCAGAAGGTGCGGGCCAACAGATCCAGCACCCAGGACCGCGACGCGCTCTGCCCGGCCGAGAGCTCGACCTTGAACTTGTCGGCCCAGGTGACGATGGGCCGGAACACGAGCTGGTCGTAGAGCAGGATCACCACCAGCACCATGAGGATGGCGGCCAGCACCGCCCTGATGTCCTTGGCGTCGATCGCGGTGGCGAGGTAGGAGCCGATGCCCGGCAGCTTGATGGTGGTGTCGCCGACCGTGATGGCCTCCGCCGCGACCACGAAGAACCAGCCGCCCGACATCGACATCATCGTGTTGTAGATCAGCCCCGGCATCGCGAACGGCGTCTCGAGCTGCCAAAATTTCTGCCAGGGCGACAGGCGGAAGCCTTCCGTGACCTCGGCGAGGTCGGCCGGTACGGTGCGCAACGACTGATAGAACGAGAACGCCATGTTCCAGGCCTGGCTGGTGAAGATGGCGAAGATGGCGGCGCATTCGGCGCCGAGCACCCGACCGGGGAACAGGCCGAGGAAGAACGTGACCGTGAAGGACAGGAACCCCAGGATCGGCACCGACTGCAGCACGTCGAGCAGCGGGATCAGCACGGCCTCGGCGCGCCGGCTCTTCGCCGCCAGCGTCGCGTAGGTGAGGGTGAAGGCCAGCGAGGCCGCCAGGGCCAGGAACATGCGCAGGGTCGTGCGGAGCGCGTAATAGGGCAGGTAGGCATAGTCGAGGGTCACGGGCGCGGTGTCGGGCGCCGGCAGCGGGACCACCATGTCGTGCGAGCCGCGCACCACCAGCACGAACAGCCCGAAGATCAGAGACAGCGCGATCAGGTCCCACTGGTTCGGCAGCGCGCGCCGGCCGAGCGACGTGAAGGCCACGAACTTCGATGCCATACGGTGGTCCTGATGGGCGGGGGCGCCGCAGGGCGCCTCGGCTCCCTATCGCATGTTCGACCGTCGTGACAATGCGATGACGCCGAGGCTGAGCTCGGATGGCCGGCGATCGGCCACGTGATGGCGCCCCGCCCGGCTCAGGCCGGCCTCAGACGAGCCCCCGCTCGGCGACCCTGAGGATGCCCGCCAGGTAATCGGCGAAGCTGCGGTTCACCTCGAGCCGGAACACGTCGGGCGCCCGCCGCCAGAGCGCGACATCGCATTTCGCCAGCACGGTCCGGGTGCACATCCCGACCGGGAAGGCGGACGGGTGGAGATCGAGCGGGCAGCCGGCGTTGAGCAGCGTGGCGGCCTGCGCGCCCGCGACCTCGAAGGCCACCTGCCGGTGCGAGATGTCGACCAGCGCGTGGGGTACGGCGGCCAGCGCGGATTCGATCAGCCCGAAGAGCGCCGCCGTCTCGCCGTCGGGCGCCAGCAGCAGCCACTCGTCCGGCCCGAGCCAGAGGGCGGCGCGCTCGCCCCGCTCGGACGCCCGGCAGGCGTCCAGCGGCAGGCTGCAACCGAAGGCGGATCCGCAGGCATCGGCCGCCTCGGGGCCGCCGCGGAACGAGAACCGCGTCGCGGGTGCCGCGAGGCCCACCGACACCAGCGCGCCCGCGGCCGGCGGAGCGGAGCGGGTCGCCGGCCGCGGCATCGTCGGCTCAGCCATGGAGGCGCTCACCCTGGGGATCGTAGAAGACGGGCGCCACGACCCGGGCCGGGATGGAACTGCCGGGCATGGGCACATGGACCGTGCTTCCCGTCAGGGCGCGGCCGTCCTCGACCAGCGCCATGGCGATCGGCGCCTTCAGGGTCGGGCTCCAATAGGCCGAGGTGACGTGGCCGACCGCGTGGGTGCCGACGGCGGGATCGGCCGCGGCGGTGATCTGCGCGCCCTCCTCCAGCACGGTCCGCCCCTCGGTGGCGAGCCCGACGAGCTGTTTGCGGCCCGGCGCCACGAGGTCGGGGCGGCCGAGCGAGCGCTTGCCGACGAAGTCGGGCTTCGCCATCGCCACCATGGCGCCCAGGCCGAGGTCGTCGGGCGTCGTCGTGCCGTCGGTCTCCTGGCCCACGATGACGTAGCCCTTCTCGGCCCGCATGACGTGCATGGCCTCCGTCCCGTAGACGCCGCCGCCGATCGCCTCCGTGCGTTCCCAGACGGCCTCCCACACGGCGCGGCCGAAGTCGGCCGGCACGTTGATCTCGAAGCCGAGTTCGCCGGTGAAGCTGACGCGGAACAGCCGGGTCGCGACGCCGCAGATCCTGCCCTCGCGGATCGCCATGTGGGGGAAGGCCGCGGCCGAGAGGTCGATGTCCTCGACGAGGGGCGCCAGGATGTCTCGCGCGCGGGGCCCCTGCACGGCGATCACCGCCCATTGCTCGGTGACGGACGTGAGCCAGACCTTCAGATCCGGGAACTCGGTCTGGAGGTAGTCCTCCATGTGGTGGAGCACGCGCGGCGCGCCGCCGGTCGTGGTGGTGACGTGGAACCGGTCGGCGGCGAGCCGCCCCACCACGCCGTCGTCCATCACGAAGCCGGGCTCGTTCAGCATCAGCCCGTAGCGGCAGCGGCCGACGCCGAGCTTCGTCCAGTTGTTGGCGTAGAGCCGGTTCAGGAACGCGGCGGCGTCGGGTCCCACGACCTCGATCTTGCCCAGCGTCGAGGCGTCGAAGAGGCCCGCGACCTCGCGCGTCACCCGCACCTCGCGGTCGACGGCCGCGTGCAGGTCCTCGCCGCGCCCGGGGAAGTACCAGGCGCGCTTCCACTGGCCGACGTCCTCGAAGCGCGCGTCCCGCGCCTCGGCCCAGCCGTGGACGGGGGTGTGGCGGACCGGGTCGAAGAGGTCGTCGCGCGCCGCGCCCGCGAACGTGCCGAAGGTGACGGGCGTGTAGGGCTGGCGGAACGTGGTCAGACCCACCTCGGGCAGGGTCTTGCCCAGGGCGTTCGCCGCGATGGCCAGCGAATTCATGTTGGACGTCTTGCCCTGGTCGGTCGCCATGCCGGTCGTGGTGTAGCGCTTCACGTGCTCGATCGACCGGAAGCCCTCCCGCACCGCGAGCTTGATGTCCTTCGCGGTGACGTCGTTCTGGAAATCCACGAAAGCCTTGACGCGAGACGGGTCGCGGCCGTGCGGGAGCGCCCCCGACACGCTGCCGCCCTCGCCGGCGTGGTCGGCCGAGACCGCGTATGACTGCGGCGCGGTGCCCGCCGCCGCGGCCCCGGCCGCCGCGCCCTCGTCGAGCGCCGCCGCGAGGCCCCAGGAGCCCGCGCAGGCGCCGACGGAGGACTGCGCCTGCGCGGGCTCGCCCGGCAGGTAGCGCTGGGTCGCTGCGTCGAACCGCAGCTTGCCGCGCGACTGCGAGAAGAGATGCACGGCCGGCGTGAACCCGCCCGACATGAGGAGGAGGTCACAGGGCACGGTCTCGTGGTCGGTGGCGCCCGCCCCCGACGCCTGGGCCACGACGGCGCCCGACACTTTCAGCGACCCCGTCGTGCCGATCACGGTCCCGCCCGCCATCACGGGCAGGCCGGCGGCGCGGGCCGCATCGATGCCCGGCCCCGACGGCCGCGGGCGGGTGTCGACGACCCGGGCGATCCTGACGCCGGCCTTCGCGAGGTCGAGCGCCGTGCGGTAGGCGGCGTCGTGCGCCGTCACCACCACGGCCACGGTGCCGGGCCTGACGCCCCAGCGATGGAGATAGGTGCGGGCCGCGTCGGCCAGCATCACCCCCGGCCGGTCGTTGTCGGGGAAGACCAGCGGGCGCTCGGCCGCGCCGGTCGCCAGCACGACGTGTCGCGCCCGCACCTGCCAGAGCCGCTCCCGCGGAGCCCCCGCGGGGGGCTGCGGCAGGTGGTCGGTGAGGCGCTGGGTCAGCGCCACGAAGTTGTGGTTGTAGTAGCCGAACGCCTGCGTGCGGGGCAGCATCGTGGCGCCGCAGCGGGCGAGTTCGGCCAGCGCCGCGGCGATCCAGTCGGCGGAGGGCACGCCGTCGACGAGGGCCTCGGGCTCGCACAGCAGCGCGCCGCCCATCTCGGCGGTCTCGTCGCACACGATCGTGCGTTTCCCGGCCCGGGCCGCCGCCAGCGCCGCCGCGAGCCCGGCCGGGCCGCCACCCACGACCAGCACGTCGCAATGGGCGAAGCGGTTGCAATAGTGATCGGGATCGGCCTCCTTGGGCGGGACCCCGAGCCCCGCGGCCCGGCGGATCACCGGCTCGAACAGCTTCGTCCAGAGCGTCGAACCCTTGATGAAGCGCGGCCCCATGAAGGTCTTGTAGTAGAAGCCCGCGGCGAAGAGCGGCGACAGGAGGTCGTTGACGGCGCCGAGGTCGAAGCCCCGGGCCGGCCAGCTGTTCTGGCTCGACGCGTCGAGGCCCTCGTAGAGTTCCACCTGGGTCATGCGCAGGTTGGGCGTGGTGCGGGCGCGGTCGCGCGTGACGGTGCAGAGCGCGTTCGGCTCCTCGGCACCGGCTCCGAGGAATCCGCGCGGACGGTGGTACTTGAAGGAGCGCCCGACGAGGTGCACGCCGTTGGCGAGCAGCGCCGACGCCAGCGTGTCGCCGCGGCAGCCCTCGTAGCCGTGGCCGTCGAAGGTGAAACGGAGCGGGCGGGCGCGGTCGATCCGCCCTCCCCGCGGGGTTCGGTGCTCGCCCGTCATGGCGCGACCTCGTCACCGGCGCCGATGCGGGGCGCCTCCCCCTCGGGACCGGGCGGCGGCACGTCGGGACGCGGCTCGCCGGCTCTGTAGCTCGCCAGGATGGCGTCGCTCACCGTGTCGCGGAGCACGTTGAAGAAACGGCCGCAGCCCGACACGTGGCGCCAGCGCTCGGCCATGACGCCCTTCGGGTTGTCGCGGAAGAACAGCGTCTCGGCCCAGGCCTGGTCGTCGACCGCGAGGTCGCGCGCCACGTGGGCGTGGCCGGCGTTGCGGAACTCGATCTCGGGACGGGGGCCGCAGAAGGGACAGGGGATGAGCAGCATCAGTGAGCCACGGCGGCCGCCGCCGCCTCGTCGATGAGGCGGCCGGTGCGGAACCGGTCCAGCGTGAAGGGGGCGTTGATGCGGTGCGGCTCGCCGCGCGCGACCGTGTGGGCGAAGACGCTGCCCGATCCGGGGGTGGCCTTGAAGCCGCCCGTCCCCCAGCCGCAGTTGACGAACAGCCCCGGCACGGGGGTCAGGCCGATGATCGGGGACCGGTCCGGCGTCACGTCGACGATGCCGCCCCAGTTGCGCAGCATGCGCAGCCGCCGCACCATGGGGAAGAGTTCGCAGATGGCGTCGAGCGTGTGGGTGGCGATGTGCAGCCCGCCGGTCTGGCTGTAGCTGACATAGGCGTCCGTGCCGGCGCCGATGACGAGTTCGCCCTTGTCGGATTGCGACATGTAGGCGTGGATCGTGTTCGACATGACCACGCAGGGCATCAGCGGCTTCACGGGTTCGGAGACCAGAGCCTGCAGCGGGTAGCTCTCGAGCGGCAAGCGAACGTCCGCCATGGCCATGACGTGGCTGGTGTTGCCGGCCGCCACCACGCCGACGCGCTCCGTCCGGATCGCGCCCCGCGTGGTCTCGAGGCCCGAGACGGCGCCCGACGCGTCGCGCGAGAAGCCCTTGACCTCGCAGTTCTGGATGATGTCGACCCCGAGCGCCGACGCCGCACGCGCATAGCCCCAGGCCACGGCGTCGTGCCGGGCCACGCCGCCGCGCCGCTGCAGCGTCGCGCCGAGGATCGGGTAGCGGATGTGCTCCGACACGTTGAGGATCGGGCAGAACTCCTGCGCCTGGTCGGGCGTCAGCCACTCGTTGTCGATGCCGGCCAGGCGGTTGGCGTGGACGTGCCGCTTGAACACCTGCACGTCGTGGATGTTGTGGGCCAGCATCATGCAGCCGCGCGGCGAGTACATGACGTTGTAGTTCAGCACCTGCGACAGGTCCTGCCACAGCTCGAGAGCGTGATTGTAAAGCGCCTCGCTCTCCTCCCAGAGGTAGTTCGAGCGGATGATGGTGGTGTTGCGTCCGGTGTTGCCGCCGCCGAGCCAGCCCTTCTCGACGACGGCGATGTTCCGCATGCCGTGCTCGGCGGCCATGTGATAGGCGGTGGCCAAGCCGTGGCCGCCGCCGCCGACGATCACGGCGTCATACGAGGCCTTCGGCTCGGCGTCCCGCCACTGCTCCGGCCATCCCGCGTGGCCGGCGAAGCTCTGGCGGATCAGGTTCGCGAGTGAGAAACGCAAAGGGCGGAGGCTCCGGGCGGTCGGCGGCAATCTCGTGCCTGCCCCCGCCGCCGTCTAGCACGGGAGCGACTCCGTTATCGATACGATGCGACACCGGTGGTCGGGGCGGCGCCGGACCTCCTGGTCATCACGGCTCGACAGGCGGGGCCGCATCGCGGCAAGGTCCGACTTCATCGAAACGACACGCAGACCGAACCACGATGCGCAGCCGCGACGCCGATATCCTTATCATCCCGGGCCTCGGCGGCTCCGGCCCCGGCCATTGGCAGAGCCGCTGGCAGGCCAAGCTGCCCAACGCCGTCCGGGTCGAGCAGGCCGACTGGGATCGCCCGATCGCGGCCGAGTGGGAAGAGCGGATCGCCACCGCGGTGGAGCGATGCGAACGGCCCGTGGTGGCGATCGCCCACAGCCTCGGGGTGATCGCCCTGGTGCGGGCGGCGCCGCGACTGGCGGCGGCCGGCCGGATCGCCGGCGCCTTCCTGGTCACCCCTCCGGGCGAGACCACGCTCGCCGACCTCGACGAGGTGGATCCGGCGTTCCGGCCCTACTCGACCGACCCCCTGCCCTTCCGCAGCGTGCTCGTCGCCAGCCACGACGACCCCTATGCCGGGATCGAGGAGACCGCGACGCTGTCGGCCGCCTGGGGCTCGGCCTTCGTCGATGCCGGCCATGCCGGGCACATCAACACCGAGTCGGGGCATGGACCCTGGCCCGAGGGGTTGATGAGCTTCGGCGGTTTCCTGAGCCGGCTGTGAGAGCCGAGGCCGGCCTGATCCGCGGAGCCGCCCGGCCCCGCAGACGCGTCGGAGATGGCGCTCAGCGCCGATAGCAGGTGCGGTGGGTGACGGTCTTGCGCCAGCCGGCCGGCGTGGTGGATTGAGCCTCCTGGATCGTGCACCCGACGTCGGGCAGGCCGGCGCGGTCGTCGAGGCTCTCGCCGTAGACCGGCGCCGAGACGGAGCGGTAGGCGGAGGCCGGACGATAGGGCGCGCCATACCCTCCGATGCCGTGATCGAAAGCCGGGCCTCCGTAGCCGCGGTCGAAGTCCGGGCCACCGAAGCCATAGGCCGGGCGCTCGATCACCACGGGACGGCGGTAGCCGCCCTGCGGATCGCCGTAGCCGAAGCCCGGACCGCCGTAGCCGTAGCGGGGCCGGCCATAGCCGCGGTCGGGATCGCGCTCGTCGAACGCCAACGGACCGGGGAGGCGGCGGTCGTAGCCCGTCGGCCGAAGGTCCTGGCGATGCTCGACGCGGGCGCGGCCGCCGTCGATCTCGACGTCGTCCTGGCTGTGGAACACCAGGGGGCCGCGGCCCCCGTCGTAATAGTCGGCGGCGGCGGCCGCATGAGGCAGGACGGCTGCGCCGAGCGCGGCCGCGGTGACGGACAGAAACGCGATGCGATTGAACATCTTCTTAACCCTCTTCCCTGTATCCTTGCGGATCCAGGAACGATGAGTTCCGACTGTTGAACCGGCCCTGAGCGGCCCGTTCACGCGGTCTTCATATGCCCCGGCGGAGCCGGGCCGGGGTTCAGCTCCGCAGCGTCCCCTTCGCCTTGTCGGCCTCCATCATGGCCACGAAACGCTTGAACAGCCCCTGGCTGTCGTGCGGGCCGGGCGAAGCCTCGGGATGGTACTGAACCGAGAAGGCGGGCCGGTCGGACAGGCTGATGCCGCAATTCGTGCCGTCGAACAGCGACACATGGGTCTCGACCGCCCCGGCCGGCAGCGTCTTCGGGTCGACCGCGAAGCCGTGGTTCATCGACACGATCTCGACCCGCCCCGAACCGTGATCCTTCACGGGGTGGTTGGCGCCGTGGTGGCCCTGGTGCATCTTCACGGTCGTGGCGCCCAGGGCGACGGCCAAGAGCTGGTGGCCGAGGCAGATGCCGAAGGTCGGCACGCGGCGGTCGACGATCTCCTTGATGACAGACCCGGCATAGCGCGCCGTCTCGGCCGGGTCGCCGGGGCCGTTCGACAGGAACACGCCGTCGGGCTCGAGCGCCATGATATCTGCGGCGGTCGCCGAGGCCGGCACGACCGTGACGGCACAGCCCGCCTCGGCGAGGAGGCGCAGGATGTTGCGCTTGATCCCGTAGTCGATCGCGACCACGCGGTGCTTCGGAGCGGTCTGGCGTCCGAAGACCTCGCCGAGGCGCCATGCCGTCTCGTCCCACTCGGAGCGCTCGGCCGAGGTCACGTCGGGCACGAGGTCGGTGCCCTGCATGCCCCGCCAGGCGGCGGCCTGGGCCTTCAACGCCGCGACGTCGAAATGGCCGCCGGGTTCGTGGGCGATGACGGCATTCGGCATCCCCCGGTCGCGGATCAGCGCCGTCAGGGCGCGGGTGTCGATGCCGCCGATGCCGATGATGTTGCGGGCCTTCAGCCAGGGCGCGAGCGGCGTCTGGGCGCGGTGGTTCGAGGGCGCCGTGATGGCGGCATGGAGCACCACGCCCCGCACACCGCCCTCGGCCGAGGCGTTCAGCGTCTCGACGTCCTGCTCGTTGACGCCCACGTTGCCGATGTGGGGGAACGTGAAGGTGACGATTTGGCCCGAATAGGACGGGTCGGTCAGGATCTCCTCGTAGCCCGTCATGGCGGTGTTGAAGCAGACCTCCGCCACCGCCGTGCCGGTCGCTCCGAACCCCGTGCCCTCGAGCACGGTGCCGTCCGCCAGCACCAGGAGGGCGGTCGGCACGGGATCGGACCAGCCGGCGGTCGCGTCTTGTCGGTCGCTCATCGGCGTTCTAAACCCCGCGTTCCGGAAGACGACGACGGCGCGGCGGCCCGCGCCCGTCGTCCCCACTCTGCCGTGATCGTCGCTGGAGGCTGCCCAACGGCTTACGTTGAACCGCCGTTTCAACCTAAGCCGTTGGACAGCCTCGCACCGTCGAACTGGCGTATGTCAGCGACAGCACGACATATGCCAGAGGCCGCATCGTTAGAGACCGTCCCCCGATGGGTCAATCGGAGGCGCGGCCGCCGCCCTCGCCGACCCTTGAGGATGTCCCATGCGCGAACAGCTCCCCACCCTGATGAAGGAGGCCATGAAGGCCGGCGACAAGAAACGCCTCGGCGCCGTCCGCCTGATCGGGGCGGCCATGAAGGACCGCGAGATCGAGGCGCGGGGCCTCGGCAAGGCGATGACCGAGGAGGACGAACAGGCCGTGCTGCGCAAGATGGTGAAGCAGCGCCGGGACTCGATCGTCGCCTACGAGGCCGCCGGCCGCGAGGAACTCGCCGCCCAGGAGCGCGACGAGATCGCGGTCCTGCAGGAGTTCCTGCCGCAGCAGATGGGTGAGGCCGACACGCAGGCCGCCATCGCCCAGGCGATCGCCGACACCGGCGCCGCGGGGCCGAAGGACATGGGCAAGGTCATCGCCGCCGTGAAGGCCAAGCATGCCGGACGGATCGACTTCGGCCGGGCCAGCGGCATCGTGAAAGAGATGCTGGCCAAGCTCGGATGAAGCCTGCGGCCCGACGCGTGATCGCGGGGGTTCCCGTGAGGCCGTCACGGCGTGCGTCACGGTCGGGTGAGATCTGCCGCGAGCGTCGACAATGGAGCGGGTAGAGGGAATCGAACCCTCGTCATCAGCTTGGAAGGCTGTTGCTCTACCATTGAGCTACACCCGCGACCGTCGTCACACGACCGAGACGACCTCCGCAGACACGATCGAGGATGTCGGCAGAAGGATCGAGGCGTCATGATGGTGGAGGAGGTAGGACTCGAACCTACGAAGGCTTAGCCAGCGGATTTACAGTCCGCCCCCTTTGCCGCTCGGGACACTCCTCCGTCCCGCCCCGTCGCCCCACGCAGTGCCACCGGACTGGCGCGCTTATCGCGGCGGCCGATGCCCCTGTCAACCCCGCAGGGCGGTCTCGAGTCCCTGCCCGGCGAGGGACGATCAGGCCGAGACCGCGCCGGTCTCCAGGCTCTCGGCGCGGTGCTGGGCGGGTCCGAACTCGCGGCTGAGGTTGTGGGCCGTGTTGATCAGGGCCACGTGGGTGAAAGCCTGGGGAAAGTTGCCGACCTGGCGCTTGGCGATCGAATCGTACTCCTCGGACAACAGGCCCACGTCGTTGCGCAGCGCGATGAGACGCTCGAACAGCGCCCGGGCCTCGTCGGCCCGGCCCATCAGGACGTAGTTGTCGGCGAGCCAGAAGGAACAGGGCAGGAAGGCGCCCTCGTGGCCGCCCGCCAGCCCGTCGACGTTGCCGGTCTCGTCGTAGCGCTTGACGAAGCCATCCTCGAGCAGGTGCTCCTCGATGGCCTTCACGGTGCCGACCACGCGCTCGTCGTCGGCCGGCAGGAACCCCACCATGGCCATCAGCAGCAGGCTCGCGTCCAGGGTCGTGCCGCCGTAGGATTGCGTGAAGTACCCGAGGTCGGCGTTGAAGCCGCGGGCGCAGACATCGGCATGCACCTTGTCGCGGACCTCCCGCCAACGGTCGAGAGGCCCGTCGCGCTCGAATTCCTCGATCGACCGGACGGCGCGGTCGAAGGCGACCCACACCATCACCTTCGAGGCGGTGAAGTGCTTGCGGCCGCCCCGCACTTCCCAGATCCCCTCGTCGGGCTGCTGCCAGATCGTCTCGAGATGCTCGACCAGGGCGCGTTCGAGATGCCAACCGTTGTCGTCGGGTGCGAGGCCGAGACGTCGCGCCTGGTACATGGCGTCGAGCACCTCGCCATAGACGTCGAGCTGGAGTTGGCCCGCCGCCGCATTGCCGACCCGCACCGGCGTCGAGCCCTCGTAGCCGGCGAGCCAGGGCAACTCGTATTCCTCCAGCCGCCGCTCGCCGGCGATGCCGTACATGATCTGCATCTGGTCGGGCGAGCCCGCGATGGCGCGGATCAGCCAGTCGCGCCAGGCGCTCGCCTCCTCCAGGAATCCCGAGGTCAGCAGCGAGTAGAGCGTCAGGGTGGCGTCGCGCAGCCAGCAATAGCGGTAGTCCCAGTTGCGCGGGCCTCCGAGCTGCTCCGGCAACGACGTCGTGGGCGCCGCCACGATGCCGCCCGTCTCGTAGTGGGTCAGCGCCTTTAGGGTGATGAGCGAGCGCTGCACCACCGGGACCCATTCTCCCGCCACCTGGACGCGGTGCCCCTTGATCCAGTCGACCCAGTCCGTGCTGACGAGCTCGATGAGCTGCGCCGCATCGACCGCCTGCGGCACCGGCTGGTAGGAGGGCGACCACGTCATGGTGAAGGGGGTCTCGCTTCCCTCCTCCGCGGTGAAGTCGCCGACCGTGCGGAAATCCTCGCCGCGGAGTTCGACCGCCGTGTCGAGGACGTAGCGGTCCGGCCCCGCGACCGCGGCGATGCGTCCGTCGGCCAGGCGGCTGACCCAGGGGACGATCGTCCCGTAGCCGGGGCGAAGCACCATCTCCATGCGCATGGGGACCGAGCCCGACTCGCCGCGCACGAGCCGCACGACGTCGCCATGGCCCTCTCGCCGGCCCATCGCGTCGATGAGCAACACGGTGCCTTGCGCGGTCTCGAAACGCGTCTCCAGCACCAGCGTGCCCTCGCGGTACTGCCGCGTGACCCGGTCGACGGGGACTGCCGGTGCGATCTGCCAGCGACCGTTCTCGGCGGTGCCGAGCAGGGCCGCGAAGAAGGCGTGCGAATCGAAGCGCGGCAGGGCCAGCCAGTCCATCGAGCCGTCCCGCCCGACGAGCGCGGCGCTCTCGCAATTGCCGATCAAGGCGTAGTCTTCGATTCGCAACGCCATGATGGTCCTGTCCTCGGTCAAGCGGACCATCCAGCAACACTCCGGACGCCGACTCAATGGGAAAGTCTCAGGGCAGGCGTCCCAGCCGCTCCGTCAGGAGATCGAAGAAGCCCGCGTCGTCGACGGTCCGGAGAAAGAGCGCGTTGGCGGGCCGCTCGGTGACGCGCCAGTAATCCGCCACCGTCATGCCGAGCGTCAGCGGGCTCCCGCATTCCACCGCGACGTTGATGTGCCGGCCGCTGTAGAGGTCCGGCGCGAGCAGCCAGGCGATGACGTTGGGGTCGTGGATCGGGCCGCCGGCGCCCCCGTACTTGTCCTTGTCGAAGCGCTCCGAGAAGCCGAGCATGTCGGCCACCACCGCGCCCGACCGGTTGCCGAGCGCACGGAACCGGGCGAGCCGCTCCGGCGTGGCGATGGCGCCGTGGGTGGCGTCGAGCGGCAGCATCGTCACGGGCACGCCCGAGCGCAGCACCACGTCGGCCGCCTCGGGATCGACGTAGATGTTGAACTCGGCCGCCGGGGTGATGTTGCCGACCTCGAAATAGGCCCCGCCCATCATCACAATCTCGCGGATGCGCGGCGCGATCTCGGGGGCGCGGTTCAGCGCCAGGGCCACGTCGGTCAGGGGGCCGAGCGTGCAGAGCGTGACGTCGCCGGGCTCGGCCTCCAACAGCGTCTCGACGATGAAGTCGACCCCGTATTTGGGATGGAGCGGCACGTCGGGTTCGGGCAGGTCGGCGCCGTCGAGCCCCGTCCGGCCGTGGACGTGTTCGGCGGTGACGAGCGGCCGCACGAGAGGGCGCACCGCGCCGGCATGCACGGGCAGTTCGGGCACGCCCGCCAGGGCCACGATGCGGCGGGCGTTCCTCTCGGTCAGCGCCAGCGGCACGTTGCCCGCCACCGCCACGATGCCCAGCACCTCCAGCTCGGGGGAAGCCAGCGCCAGCAGGATCGCCACGGCGTCGTCCTGGCCGGGATCGGTGTCGATGATGATCTTGCGCGGCATATGGCCTCCGGCCGGACGATGGTCTATCCGTCTCCTCCGCGGAGCCGGGGTCGGGCTCCGCGCCGCGGCGTCCTTCGATGAACGGTGCCGGGCGGGCGAAAGGGACGGATGATCATAACGCAGAAGCTCGCCCTGGGCAGCGTCGCGGTCGCGGTCGTCGTGCTCGGGGTGAAATTCTACGCCTGGCAGATGACCGGCAGCGTCGCGCTCCTGTCGGACGCGCTGGAGTCGATCATCAACGTGGCGACGGCGCTCGCGGCCGTCTGGGCGCTGCACGTCTCGCTGCAGCCCGCCGACGCACGCCATCCCTACGGCCACACCAAGGCCGAGTACCTATCGGCCGTCGTCGAAGGCGTCCTGATCGTCGGCGCCGCCCTCGCGATCCTGCACGAGGCCTACTTGGCCTTCCAGGAGCCACGGCCGATCGACACGCCCCTCCTGGGCCTCGCCGTCGGCGCCGTCGGCAGCGTGTTCAACGCCGGCTGGGCCGTGGTGCTGGACCGGCAGGGCCGGCGTCAGCGGTCGCCCGCGCTGCTGGCCGACGGCCGCCACCTCAGGACCGACGTGGTCACCTCGGCGGGGGTGCTGGTCGGCGTCGCACTGGTGGTGCTGACGGGCAAGCTCGTGCTCGACGCCGCCATCGCGGCCCTGGTGGCGCTCCACGTGCTCTGGAACGGCTGGGGACTGATGGCTGAGAGCGTCAACGGCCTGCTCGACGAGGGGCTCCCCGACGAGGACCTGACGCGATTGAAGGCGCTGATCGCCGCCAATGCCGAGGGGGCCATCGAGGCGCACGACATCAAGACGCGCTGCGCCGGCAAGCTGACCTTCATCGAATTCCACCTCGTCGTGACCGGCGACATGACGGTCACGGGGGCCCACGACATCTGCGACCGCCTGGAGCGGGTGCTGAAAGCCGAGGTGCCGGACGCCTCCGTGACGATCCACGTCGAGCCCGAGGACAAGCGCAAGCACCAGGGGATCGTGGTATTGTAGGGGCATCGCGGTGGGGAGGCGGGCATGACGGACGGGATCGTCACGCTGAAGGAGCGGCATCGCCGCAAGATGGAGCGGATGGCGCAGGCGGTCGCCGCGATCGACGCGGCGCTGACCGTCTATGCGCGCCAGCACGGCGGGCGCTTCATCCGCTTCGGCTCGACGGCCGAAGCGCGCATGCGCGACCACAGCGACGTGGACATCATCGCCGACTTCCCCGGCGAGGCCAGCTTGGCGGCCGCCGGGTTCGCCGAACACCTCTGCCACACGAACGGGATGACGCCAGACGCGCATGCGGGAGCCTACCTGTCGCCCGCGTTCAAGGCCGAATCCCTGCAGCGAGGGATCGTGATCGCATGATGGCGGCGCGCTGGGCGGACGTGGAGCGTGAAGTCGCGAGTTCACGTCGTCACTTCGGCATGGCCGTCGAGGCCTTCGCCCGGCTGAGAACGGCGTCGGGCGACCGAGAGCCTTACTTTCGACGGGCCGCGTTGATGCACGCGATGTCGGCCGGCTACACGTCTTTCGAGAATGCCATGAAGGCGCTCACGGGCCTGCTCGACGAGTCGCTGCCCACCGGCCCCGACTGGCACAAGACGCTGATCGACCGTCTGGCGAACCCGATCGCCGGACAGCGCCCGGCCGTGATCGACGACGAGCCATTGCTGGTCGCGATCGACGCCCTGCGCGGCTTCAGACACGTCGCCGCGCACGCCTATGATCGCTTCGACGAGGATCGCGCCGCCGTCGCAGTGCTCAAGGCCGATGTCTTTCTCGCCGGCATCGGCCCGGCCATCGCGCGCTTCCGCGCGGTGATCGACCCGGATTAACCCTTGAGCGCCTGGATGACCGCCTGCCCGTCGGGCGAGTCCCAGGCGGCCGGACCCGCCATGCGGCCGAGTTCGCAGCCGTTCCGGTCGATCAGCAGCGTCGTCGGCAGGCCGAGCAGCCCCCCCTGCCGCTTCAGCGATTGCAGCACGTCGGCGGAGGGATCCGCATAGAGCGCGAGATCGGTGATGCCGTTCTGCTTCAGGAAGGCGGCCGGCCGGTCGAGCCGGGTCGTGTCGACGTTGACGGCGACGACCTGGAAGTCCGGCCCGCCCTGCTTCTGCTGGAGCCCGTTCAGCGCCGGCATCTCCTGGCGGCAGGGCACGCACCACGTGGCCCAGAGGTTGACCAGCAGCGCCTTGCCCCTGAAGTCCGCGAGGCTGGTCGGCCGGCCGTCGGGCGCCGCGAAGCTGATGTCCGGCTCGGCCCGCGCCGGCTGGGCCAGGCTGAAGGCCGCCACCTCGCCGTGGATCAGCGGATCGAGCCGGGCCGTCGCGCCGGCCGCCGCCGGGCAGGCCGCGGCGCCGCCCTTGCCTGGGGCCGCCACGCCATATAGGACCGCGACGACCCCGACGGCCGCGGCGGCACCGCCGACGGCGGCGCGCGACCAGCGGCGGCGCGGCACCGCGGTGGGCGCGCCCGGGGCGTGTTCGGTCTCTTCAGCCATCTTTGCGATCCGAGGCTTTCGATGAGCAATGCGATGTGGGGCGGCCGGTTCACGGCGAGCCCCGACAGCATCATGGAGGAGATCAACGCCTCCATCGGCTTCGACCAGCGCCTGGCCGCGCAGGACATCGCGGGCTCGAAAGCCCACGCCGCCATGCTGGCCGCGCGCGGGATCGTGTCGGCCGAGGACGCCGCCGCGATCCAGGCCGGGTTAGACCGGATCGCGGGCGAAATCGAGGCCGGCACCTTCTCGTTCTCCCGCGCGCTGGAGGACATCCATATGAACGTCGAGTCGCGCCTCGGCGCGCTGATCGGCGACGCCGCCGGCCGGCTCCACACGGCGCGCTCGCGCAACGACCAGGTGGCGCTCGACTTCCGCCTCTGGGTCCGCGACACGATCGACGCAGTCGATGCCGCGCTCCACGACCTGCAGCTCGCCCTGGCCGAGAAGGCGCTGGCCCATGCCGGTGACGTCATGCCGGGCTTCACCCACCTCCAGTCCGCCCAGCCCGTGACGCTGGGCCACCACCTCCTGGCCTACGTGGAGATGATCGCGCGCGACCGCGGCCGATTTTCCGACGCGCGGCGGCGCATGAACGAATCCCCGCTCGGCGCGGCCGCGCTGGCCGGAACCTCCTACCCGATCGACCGCCACGCGGTGGCGCAGGCGCTCGGATTCGACCGGCCGACCGCCAATTCGCTCGACAGCGTGTCGGACCGCGACTTCGCGCTCGAAGCCCTGTCGGCGGCGGCCATCTGCGCCGTGCACCTGTCGCGCTTCGCCGAGGAGATCGTGCTCTGGGCGACGCCGCAGTTCGGCTTCGCGAGCCTGTCCGACCGGTTCTCGACCGGCTCTTCCATCATGCCGCAGAAGCGCAACCCGGACGCGGCCGAACTCGTGCGCGGCAAGTCGGGCCGGGTGATCGGCGACCTCATCGGCCTGCTCGTCGTGATGAAGGGCCTTCCGCTCGCCTATTCGAAGGACATGCAGGAGGACAAGGAGGGCACGTTCGACGCCCTCGACGCCCTCGCCCTCACCATCCCCGCCATGGCCGGGATGGTGCGCGACCTCGCGCCCGACCTCGCCCGGATGAAGGCCGCGGCGGGCTCGGGCTACAGCACCGCGACCGACCTCGCCGACTGGCTGGTGCAGCGGCTCGGCATGCCGTTCCGCCAGGCGCATCACGTCACGGGCCGCATCGTGGCGCTGGCGGCCGAGCGCGGCTCGACGCTCGAGGACCTCCCGCTCGCGCTGATGCAGGGCGTCGAGCCGCGCATCTCGCCGGCCGTGTTCGACGTGCTCGGCGTCGACAATTCGGTGGCGAGCCGCACGAGCCACGGCGGCACCGCGCCCGCGAACGTCAAGGCTCAGGCGGACGCTTGGCTGGAGCGGCTGAAGCGGTGACGGCGAACCCTGCCGACCTCGGGGCAGCGATCATTCCGCCGCCTCGCGGTGCGGGAGGGCGCCCTCCCGCGGCAGGAGGTCAGGCTCGCCGGCCGGCACCGCCTCGTGGTGCAGGCCGCCGCCGCCGATCCACTCCGCCAGGCGATCGAGGTAGATGTAGATCACCGGCGTGGTGAAGAGGGTCAGCGCCTGGCTGACGATCAGCCCGCCGACCATCGCGTAGCCGAGCGGCTGCCGGATCTCCGAGCCCGTGCCGGTGCCCAGCATCAAGGGGATGCCGCCGAGCATCGCCGCCATCGTGGTCATCAGGATCGGGCGGAAGCGCATCAGCGCCGCCTTGCGCACCGCGGCCGCGGCCGACAGGCCCTCGTCGCGCTCCGCCACGATGGCGAAATCGACCATCATGATCCCGTTCTTCTTGACGATGCCGATCAGCAGGATGACGCCGATGAGCGCGATCAGGCTGAAGTCGTAGCCGAAGGCCATCAGGATCGCGAGCGCCCCGACGCCGGCCGACGGCAGGGTCGACAGGATGGTCAGAGGGTGGATGAAGCTCTCGTAGAGCATGCCAAGGATGATGTAGACCACCACCAGGGCCGCCAGGATGAGCAGCGGCACCGTGCTCAGGGACTGCTGGAATGCCTGGGCGGTGCCCTGGAACGTTCCCTGGATCGTCGCAGGCAGGTTGAGTTCGGCCTGCGCCTGCGAGATGGCCGCCGTGGCCTGGCTCAAGGCGGAGCCCGGCGCGAGGTTGAACGAGATGGTCACGGCCGGGAACTGGCCCTGGTGACTGATCGACAGCGGCTGGGTCGGGTCCGTCGTCCAATGCGCCAGCGCCGAGAGCGGCACATCCCCGCCGGTCGTCGGCGAATGGAGGTAGAGCTTCGTCAGCGAATCCACCTTGCCCTGAAGGTCGGGGAGGATCTCCATGACGACGTGGTAGCTGTTCACCTGCGTGAAATACTGCGAGATCTGGCGCTGCCCGAAGGCGTCGTAGAGCGTGTCGTCGATGAGCTGGGGCGTGATGCCGTAGCGCGCCGCCTGGTCGCGGTCGATCGTCAGCGTCAGCGTCGTGCCGGCCGATTGCTGGTCGGTGGCGACGTCGCGGATCTCCGGCAGGGTCTTCAACTTGTCGAGCAGCCGCGGCGCCCAGGTGTTCAGCTCCTCGAAGTCTGGGTCCTGCAGCGTGTACTGGAACTCGGTTCGCGACGCGCGGCCGCCGACGCGGATGTCCTGCGCGGCCTGGAGGAACAGCGCAGCGCCCTGAACCTTGCCGATCTGCGGCCTGAGCCGGGCGATGATCTGCTGGGCGGTGGCGTCGCGCTCCTCGCGCGGCTTCAGCGTGATGAAGACGCGAGCGCTGTTCAGCGCGCCGGAACCGCCGATCGCCATGGCGACCGAGAAGACGCCCGGATCCTTCTGGACGACCGCGCCGAGCTCTTCGGTCTTGGTCTTCATGTCGGCGAAGGAGATGTCCTGCGCGCCTTCGGCCTGGCCGATGATCAGGCCCGTGTCCTGGCTCGGGAAGAAGCCCTTCGGGATGATCATGAACAGGTAGACCGTCACCCCGACGGTGGCGAAGAAGACCAGCAGGGTGGCGAAGCGCCACCGGATGCAGACGTCCAGGCCCCATGCATAGGCGTTCAGCAGGCCGTCGAAGAACCGCTCGCTCAGCATGTAGAGGCGGCCGTGCTTGGCGTGCTTGTGATCCTTCATGAACTTGGCCGCCATCATCGGGGTCAAGGTCAGGGACACGAAGGCGGACAGCAGGATCGTCATGGCGAGCGTGATCGAGAACTCGCGGAACAGCCGGCCGACGATGCCGCTCATGAGGAGCAGCGGGATCAGCACGGCGATGAGCGAGATCGAGATCGACAGGATGGTGAAGCCGATCTCGCCCGCGCCCTTCATGGCGGCCGCGAAAGGCTCCATGCCCTCCTCGAGATGGCGCTCGATGTTCTCCAGCATCACGATGGCGTCATCGACCACGAAGCCGACCGAGATGGTGAGGGCCATCAGCGACAGGTTGTCGAGGCTGTAGCCCGCCCCCCACATCAGCGCCACGGCGCCGAGCAGCGCCAGCGGCACGGTGATGGACGGGATGATCGTGGCCCACAGATTGCGCAGGAAGACGAAGATCACCATCACGACGAGCGCGATGGTGAGCGCCAACGTGAACTGAACGTCGTCGACGGAGGCCCGGATGGTCTGGGTGCGGTCCGACATGATGCTGAGCTTGATGCCCGCCGGGATGGACGCCTGCAGCCGCGGCAGCTCCTTCTTGATCCGGTCGACGATCTCGATGACGTTGGCGCCGGGCTGCTTGAAGATGATGAGGAAGACACCGCGCTTGCCGTTCGCCCAGGCGGCCTTCTTCGTGTCCTCCGGGCCCTCGACGGCCGTGCCGATGTCGCTGACGCGGATCGGGCCTCCGTTGCGGTAGGCGATGACGGTGTCGTTCCAGCTCTTGGCGTCCGTGAGCTGGTCGTTGGCGTAGATCGTGAAGGCCTGGCGCGCGCCGTCGATGTTGCCTTTGGCGGCGTTGACGGTCGTGATCGAGAGGACGTTGCGCAGGTCCTCGAGCGACAGGCCCTTGGTGACGAGCTTGGCGGGATCGATCTCGATGCGGACCGAGGGCTTCTGCTCGCCGCCGATCGACACCTGCGACACGCCGGAGATCTGGCTGATCTGCTGGGCGATCTTGGTGTCGGCATTGTCGTCGACGACCGTCAGCGGCAGGATGTCGGAGGTCGCCGCCAGCAGCATGATGGGCGAGTCGGCGGGGTTCACCTTGCGCCAGGTCGGCGGGCTCGGCAGGTTCTTCGGGAGCTGGCCCGAGGCCGCGTTGATGGCGGCCTGGACGTCGTTGGCGGCGCCGTCGATGTTGCGGTCGAGGTCGAACTGGATCGTGATGTAGGACGAGCCCAGGGACGAGGTCGACGTGAGCTGGGCGACGCCGGGAATCTGGGCGAACTGCCGCTCCAGCGGTTGCGCGACCGACGACGCCATCGTGTCGGGGCTCCCGCCGGGCAGCGACGCCGAGACCTGGATGGTCGGGAAATCGACCTGAGGCAGGGGCGCCACGGGGAGGAGCGGATAGGCCACCAGCCCGAGGCAGAACACCGCCAGCATCAGCAGCGTCGTGGCGATCGGATGTTTGATGAACGGAGCCGAGATGCCGCCGGATGCGGTGTCGCCGTGGCTCATGGTCACGAATCCTGCTGGGCGGTCTGGGCGCCGGCGTCGGGCACGATCTTGACGAGCGTATGGGCCTGCAGGCGGTACTGACCCGCGGTGACCACCTTGTCGCCGCTCTGCAGGCCCTCGGTCACCACGGCCGACCTGTCGTCGGACAAGCTGACCTTGATGGGCTTGACGTCGACCTTGCCGTCGGACCCGATCACGAAGGCGTAGAGCCCGTTGGGCCCATGCTGCACGGCCATCGAGGGGATCACCACGACGCCCTTGAGCGTCTTGACCTTGAGCCGCGTCGCCACCGACAGGCCCGGCCAGAGTTTGTGATCGCCGTTGGCGAAGGTCCCTTTCAGGCGGATCGTGCCGGACGACGTGTCGATCTCGTTGTTGAACGTTTCGAGGCTCCCGTCGGCGAGCCGGGTGCCGCCGTCCGAGGACAGGGCCTGGACGTCGAGCGGGCCGGCCTTGCGGCCGTCGGTGATCTCGGCCAGCGTGTTCTCGGGCTCGGTGAACACCACCGATATCGGCTCGATCTGGGCGATCGACACGATGCCGGTCGCGCTCGCGGCGTTGACGATGTTGCCCTGGTCGACGAGGCGGAAGCCGACGCGGCCGGTGATCGGCGCCTTGATGGTGGCGTAGCTGAGCTGCGTCGTGGCATTCTCGATCGCGGCGTCGTCGGAGGCGATCTGGGCGCTCAACTGCGCCACACTCGACGCCTGCGTGTCGAGCGTCTGGCGCGTGACGTAGTTGTTGCCGATCAGGGACTGCGACCGGGCGAGGTCCCGTTTGGTGTTGTCGAGGTTGGCCGAGTCCTGCTGCCGCTTCGCCTTCGCCTGGTCGAGGGCCGCCTGGTAGGGCCGCGGATCGATCTGGACGAGGAGGTCGCCCTGGTGGACGATCTGCCCCTCGTCGAAGTTGATCGTGACCACTTGGCCGTCGACGCGGCTGCGCACCAGGACCGTGTTGTAGGGCTGCACCGTGCCGAGGCTCGTGAGGATCTCGGGGAAGTCTCCGAGCTTGGCGTCCGCGGCGCTGACCGGGACTGCCGGCGCGGACTTCGGCGCCGCCTGTGCGGTGTCCTGCTTGGACCTGAACCGATCCATGGTCGCCTGGACGACAGGGCTGAGGCGGTCCAGCGCGGGCTGTACCACCGGCCTCAGCTGATCACGGTCGTAATAGGCAGCCCCTGCCCCGACGACCACGATGGCGATCATCGTCATGCGCAGGGAGCGACGTCGCGGGCGCTCGGTCATCGGCTTTTCTCAAACAGGACAGTTGCCAGCCGGATTGAAGGCCGTCGCGACCCCCCGAGGCCGCGATCACCCGACGCACAAGCTGAAGGATTGGGGATCGGGCCACCTGATCCGCCCGCGACCGCGGAACGAAACCTGTCGGCGCGGGCGAACCACGGCCGACGGCACAGGGCTCGCCGATCCTTCTTGTCATCCGAACCTAGGGCGACTCCGGTCCCGCAGCGACTAAAAACTTCTTCATCCGCCGACGCCGACCGGCGAAGGCCGTCCGGTCACGGGTGCGAGGCCGGTCCGACGGGAGAGGCGCCCGGCACCTGGACGCTCTGGCCGTCTGGCGGACGCCTGTCGCGACTCGGCCGGATGATCCGGACGCCGTTCTGGATCTCGACATCCTGGTCCGCCGCCACCGTGGGGAAGCCGGGCGGGACGACGGCCGCCGCCGGGGCGACCGGGGATGGCGGGCTGGTGAGGGGTGCAGGAGGGACCGGCTTCGCGGGAGCCGCGATGTGTTCGATGGCCGAGATGGCGCGCGGCGTCCCCCGGTCGCCATCGTCCCGCATCGACGCTATGGCGACGATCGTGGCGAGGCCGAGTGCCGCCACCGCCAGGACGACGAGCGGTGCCGACAGCTTGGGTGGACGCGGCCGCCGGGCCCGGTCGAGGCCGAGAGGATCGAAGAGTCCGTCACCGGCCATCCGGGCCACCCCTGTCGCGCGTGACCCGGCCCGGACCGCGTGCCCGGGCCGCTCGACCGGCTGCCCCGCCTCAGTTCGGCTGGACGGCCTTCGGGGCGTCGGTCTTCGGCGTGTCGCCCTTCGGCGCGTCGGCTTTGGCGGCCTCGTCCTGTGTCGAGTCGGGCTTGGTCATCGCGGCAGCCTTGGCGGCGTCGTCGGCCGTCGAGGCCTTGGTGGTGACGCCGCGCAGCAGGTTCAGGGCGGCGATGAGCTGCTTGTCGTTCTTCACGTCCGGCGGCACGTAGGCCTGCGAACCCTGCTTCTCGTCGGTCGAGGCGCCGTTCATCAGGTGGCCCTTCAGCGAGGCCTCGCCCTTGGTGTCGTCCTTGCCCTTGAGCTCGTCCGGCACGTCTTCGAGCACCACCTGCTCGGGATCGATCCCCTTCGCCTGGATGGAGCGGCCCGAGGGCGTGTAGTAACGCGCGGTGGTCAGGCGCAGGGCACCGTTCTGGCCGAGGGGGATGATAGTCTGGACCGAGCCCTTGCCGAAGGAGCGCGTGCCCATGATGGTGGCGCGCTTGTGGTCCTGGAGGGCGCCGGCGACGATCTCGGAGGCCGAGGCCGAGCCGCCGTTGATCAGCACCACCATGGGCTTGCCGTGGCTGAGGTCGTAGCCGGGCCGCGCGTTGTAGCGCTGGGTCTCGTCGGCGTTGCGGCCGCGGGTCGACACGATCTCCCCGTGGTCGATGAAGGCGTTCGACACCTCGATCGACTGGTCGAGCAGCCCGCCCGGGTTGTTGCGCAGGTCGACGATGTAGCCTTTGAACTTGTCGGCTGGGATGTCGGCCGAGAACTTCGCCATGGCCTGCTTCAGGCCGTCGAACGTCTGCTCGTTGAACTGGGTGATGCGGACGTAGCCGACGTCGTCCTTCTGCTCGAACCTCACCGACTTGATGGTGATGTTGGCGCGGTTGAGCTTGTAGTCGCTGCCGTCCTTGTCCTTGCCGCGGACGATCTTCAGGGTCACGGGCGTGCCCACGGCGCCGCGCATCTTGTCGACGGCCTGGTTCAGCGTCATGCCCGAGACGGCGTCGCCGTCGATCGCCGTGATGAGGTCGCCCGACAGGATGCCGGCCTTGGAGGCCGGGGTGTCGTCGATCGGCGTCACGACCTTGATGTTGCCGTCCTCCTGGCTGACCTCGATGCCGAGCCCGCCGAACTCGCCGCGGGTCTGCACCTGCATGTCGCGGTAGGCCTTGGCGTCCATGTAGCTCGAATGCGGGTCGAGCGACGTCAGCATGCCGTTGATCGCGGCCTCGACGAGTTTGCCCTCGTCGGGCTTCTCGACGTAGTCGGTGCGGATCTTCTCGAAGACATCGCCGAACAGGTTGAGGTTGCGATAGGTGTCGGAATTGGCGGCGTGGGCGGCCCCGCCCACCAGGAGCGTCGTCTGGAGGGCGACCGTTGCAGCGGTCGCGCCGAGCGCCGCGCCCGCCACGACCATGGAAACCTTGCGCATCATCCGCGAACCTTTTCGAACTCGGCTTTCGCCCACCATGGGCTCGGGTCGATCGCCGCCCCGTCTTTCCGGAACTCAACATAAAGAACGGGCTCTCCCGCGCCAAGCGGCATCGCCGACGCGGACCTGGCCGAGCCGTCCCCCATCGCGCCGAGGGGTTCGCCCGTCAGGACGAACTGGCCGGCGACGACGTCCGTCCGCGCCAATCCCGCGAGAACCTCGTAGTAGCCGTCCCCCGCGTTGACGATCAGCAATCGCCCGTAAGAGCGGTAGGGCCCCGCGAAGGAGATCCAGCCATCCGAAGGCGCCGTCACCAGCGACCCGGGAGGCGTAGCAAGCGACATGCCGCGCTCCTGTCCGCCATAGCCGTCGGAGGCCCCGAACGCCTTGATGATCCGCCCGCCGACGGGCAGCGTCAATCGACCTTTGGCGTCCGCGAAGGCGATCGCCGGTGCGAGCCGGGCGGGATCCCGCCCGGCCGATGCCGCCTTGGCTTCGACGCCGGCGGCATCGGCCTCGGCGGCCCTGCGCCGTGCCTCGTCGGCGGCGCGCGCGGCGTCGGCCGCGCGCCGCGCCGAGGCGACGTCGCTCTCGAGCCGCGACACGAGGTCCTTCAAGGTCGTGGCCTGCCGGGCGAGGTCCGCCGATCGCTGGCGCTCTCCGTCGAGCGTCCCTTCCGCGGCCGTCTGGGCGGCTTGCCGCGCCGCGACGAGATCGGCCAGTCGCCCCCGATCGGCCCCGAGGGCGGCGGCCGCCACTCCGAGGGCGTCGCGCTGCTCGCCGATCGACGCGCGCAGGCGGCCGAGTTCGGCGAGATCGGAGGCCAGCGCCTCGGCGGCGGCATGCATCTCCGGCACGACGGCGCCGAGCAGCATCGACGTGCGGATGGCGCGCAGCATGTCGTCCGGGCTGGCGAGCAGCGCCGGCAGGGGGTGCAGACCCATGCGCTGCAAGACCGCCAGGACTTCCGCGATCGTGGCACGGCGCGACTGGAGTGACTGCTTGATGGCGTCGGCGCTGCCGTCGAGCAGATCGAGCCGCGCCCCGATCGCGGCTTGCCGCGTCTCGGCATCGCGCACGCGGGCGGCTGCGTCGAGGAGCGCCGCGTTCAGCCTGACGCGGTCGGCCCGGATCGACTCGAGGTCCGCTTCGGCGCGGCGCCGGTCCGCTTCGGCCCTGTCGGCGGCGGCGGCGGCGTCCTGGAACTGCCGGCGGCGGAGGTCGAGCGTGTCGGCCGGCTCGGACGAGTTCTGGGACGCGGGTTCGGCAGCCCGGGCCGGCGCGACATGCTGCGGAACGCCGCTGAGCGCCGCGACGACAAGGCAACCCAATCCCGAAGCCGATCGCATCGTGCAGGAACCCGCGGTGGCCCCGATCCCACCGGTGACATCGGGTTAACCGGCCGTCGAGTCGTCATTGTGGCGGCGGCGCTGTCGGCAGGCCGATCGAACCCTGTCAGGGGAGCCAGGCCGGCACGCGGTCGAGGGCGATCAGCGCCTCGTAGGAGGTGCGGGGCCGGATCACCGCGAAGCGGTCACCGTCGACCATCACCTCGGGGACGAGCAGGCGCGTGTTGTAGGTTCCGGCCTGGACGGCGCCGTAGGCTCCGGCCGACAGGACCGCCACGAGATCGCCGGCCGCGACCGGCGGAAAGGCGCGGCCGAGCGCCAGGTAGTCGCCCGTCTCGCAGACCGGGCCGACGATGTCGGCGGGGTCCGACGGCGCGTCGGCGGGCGGCGCCACCACCGGCACGACCTCGTGGTGCGCCTCGTAGAGCGTCGGACGGATGATGTCGTTCATGGCGGCATCGACCACCACGAAGCGCTTGTCGCCGCCGTGCTTGACGAGAAGGACGGACGCCACGAGCGCGCCCGCATTGCCGACGAGGTAGCGTCCGGGCTCCAGGACCAGGCTGACATTCGCCCCGGCGAAATGCTTCCCGACCAGGGCGGCATAGCCTTCGGGTCGGAAGTCCGCCGGGTCCTCGCCGGCGCGGTAGGGGATGCCGAGGCCGCCGCCGAGGTCGACATGGTGGATGGCATGGCCCTCGGCCAGCAGCATCGCCAGCGTCTGTGCCATCACGGCGAAGGCGCGGTCGAAAGGACCGAGGTCGGTGATCTGCGACCCGATGTGCATGTCGATCCCCGTCACGGCGATGCCGGGCAGGCGCGCGGCTTCGGCGTAGACGTCACGGGCACGACCGATCGGGATCCCGAACTTGTTCTCGGCCTTGCCGGTCGAGATCTTGGCATGGGTGCCGGCGTCGATGTCGGGGTTGAGGCGGAGCGCGATCCGCGCCGTCGCGCCCTTGGAAGCCGCCAGGGCCGAGAGGGCCTGGAGTTCGGGCTCGGACTCGACGTTGAAGCAATGGATGCCTTCGTCGAGCGCCAGCGCCAGTTCGGACGCGGTCTTGCCGACGCCCGAGAAGGTGATCCGCTCGCCCGGCACGCCGGCCGCGCGGGCGCGGCGGAGCTCGCCGCCCGACACGACGTCCATCCCGGCGCCGAGGCCGGCGAGGAGCCGCAGCACCGCCTGGTTCGAGTTCGCCTTCATGGCGTAGCAGACGAGGGTGTCGAGCGGCGCGAAGGCGTCGGCGAAATCGCGATAGCGCTCGGTGATGGCGGCGCGGGAGTAGCAGTAGAACGGCGTGCCGACGTCGGCCGCGATCGTGGCGATCCCGACGTCTTCGGCGCGGAGCGCGCCGTCGTGGTAGGCGAAGGGCGTCACGGCATCGGCCTTCACAGGATGGGGTCGAGCAGGAACGGCCGGTCGGGGGCGCGGATCGGCGGGTTCGGCACCCGCTTGTGGACGCCGGTTTTCGAGTCCTTGGCCTTCTCGGCCGCGGCGATGGATTCCGGCGTCGGCGGCGGCTCGAGCCGGCCGCGCCGTCCGCATCCTCCCAGAGCCGCCCCGAGGACCAGCATCAGGAGGAAGACCCGGACGGCCGGACGGAATGGGGGACGCGCCACGATCATCTCCGAGGCAGGGCGGGAGCACACCCGGGCACCCATAGCGACCTTCGCCGGAGAAAGCTTTAAGGTTCCGCCGCGGCGCGGACCGAGGCCGGTCGAAACATCGCGCCTGCGCCGAGGATGTCACGCCCGCATGCCCGCCCTGGGATCCCCCTCGCTCGATCAGCTCCGCACCTTCCTCGTCGTGGCCCAGGAGGGGAGCTTCTCGGCGGCGGCGCGCCTCCTGAACCGGCGGCAATCGGTCGTCAGCTACATGATCGCCAACCTCGAGGAGCAGCTGGGCGGCCTGAAGCTGTTCGACCGGTCGCGCCGCCGGCCGGCGCTGACCGAGGCGGGCCGTACGCTGCTGGCCGAGGCCCGCAAAGTGTCGCTGGACGTGGACGGGTTGAGGGCACGGGCTTCGGGACTCCTCGCCGGCCTCGAGCCCGAGCTGACCGTGGTGGTGGACGTGATGCTGCCGACCGCGAGGCTGGTCGCGACCTTGGTGGCCTTCCGCGCCGCCTACCCGACCGTGACGCTGCGGCTCTTCGTCGAGGCGCTGGGCGCCGTCGCCAAGCTCGTGCTCGACGGCGTCTGCGCGGTCGGCGTCGGCGGCCAGTTGCCCCAGCCGATCGGCGGGCTCGAGCAGCGCCTGATCGGTAGCGTCCGCATGCTTCCGGTCGCGGCGCCGGGACACCTCCTCGCCGCCTGGCGCGGGCCGATCCCGGGAGCCGAACTGCGCGACCACGTGCAGCTCGTGCTGACGGACCGCTCCGACCTGACCAAGGGTCAGGAGTTCAACGTGCTGTCGACCGAGACCTGGCGGCTCGGCGACCTCGGGGCCAAACACGCCCTCCTGCTCGCCGGCCTCGGCTGGGGCAGCATGCCGGACGCCATGGTGCAGGAGGACATCGCGGCCGGGCGACTGGCCGTCCTCGACATCGCCGGCCAGTCGCCGCACGACTACCGCATCTTCGCGGTCCACCGGTCCGAGGCCCCGCCGGGGCCGGCCGGACGCTGGCTGATCGACTGGCTGGCCGGCGGCACGCAGATCGACAGCGCCTCTTGACGAGGTGCGAGTGTGGCTGGCCGTCGCCCGATCCGACCGGCACCGCGACGGCGGGAGAGCGGAGGCGAGCGATCGGATCTTTTGACCGCTGGCGTCACTGCTGCGGCAGGTTCTTCGGTGGGAACCGGGCGGGCGCCGGATAGGTCAGGACGCCGTCTTCGAGCTTGAACCCGGAGCCCGGCGGCGGTGGAGCGCTGGGCGGCGGATCGCCGTCGGGCGAGCCGGAGCGTTGCACGACGGCCGGCGCCGGGGTCGGCCGGCCGGGGTGGGCGATCGGCGGCGCGTCGCCGGCGCGTCGCGGCGGGGCCGGGAGCGCTCCGCGGAGGATCACGAGGGGAGCCGGCTCTTCGGTCAGCGGCCGAGCCGCGAAACGGACAGCTTTGCCCGTGCTGCCGGGCGACGGCGTGACGCTGCGTTCCCGCGGCGTGTCGACGATGTCGACGCCGTCCCAGGTCGGCCGGAACCCCGCCCTGGCGACCCCGCCGCCGGGCGGCCAGGCCATGCAGGAGGCGTAGCGGCGGGTGCACAGGGCCTCGCTGGCGAACGCCGGCGTCTTCGCCTCGTATTCGGCGCGGGCGTTGGCGAAGGCGACGCGACAGGCGGAGGGCGCGAACGCATGGGCCGCCACGCAGTCCGGCTCCGTGTCGTAGGAGGCGAACCGGCTCGCGCCGGCGGCCTCGCCGGGCCCGGCGAGGAGGGCGAGGCCCCAGACGATCGGCAGGGCCGCCATCGACACCCCTCGGGTCACCCCCGTTTTTCCCACCGCCCGTCCTCGCTCTGCTGCCAATACGCTACCCCGTGCCCGGCCGTTTTCAAGGCCGCCCACTGACGCCTGGCGCCGGCCCGCTCGTCGGCGTCGTTGCCGTCGAACATGACGATCACCCGCTCGTAGTCGCAGGCCGCGATCGCCGGCAGCGCCTCCGTGCCGTCCACCATGAAGCGGATCGCGGCGCCGTTCGGATTGTCGACGGCCGTCGTCAGCACGACGGGCTGGAGTCCGGCGTCGCCGTCCCGCACGGTCCCGTGGGGGAGGAAGCTCGCCTCGTCATAGGTCCAGAGCGCCTGGTCGAGCGCGTCGACGCGCTCGGGGCTCGCCGCCTGGACCACGGCGCGCCAGCCCCGCCCGATCGACTTCTCCAGCAGGGCCGGGAGGGCCCGGTCGAGCGGCCAGCGGTCGAGATGGTAGAACCAGACCTCGGCCAATCCCTCGCCCTCACCCCTCGTAATGGTCGGCCACGAGGCGGTCGAGCAGGCGCACGCCCCAGCCCGATCCCCAGCTCTGGTTGATCTCGTCCGCCGGGACCCCCATGCCGGTGCCGGCGATGTCGAGATGCGCCCACGGCGTGTCGTTGGTGAAGCGCTGCAGGAATTGCGCGGCCGTGATCGAGCCGGCGTGGCGGCCGCCGGTGTTCTTCATGTCGGCGAACTTCGAGTCGATCAGCTTGTCGTAGGCGGCCGTCAGCGGCAGCCGCCACACCTTCTCGCCCGTCGCCTGGCCGGCGCTGTGCAGCCGCTCGGCGAGCGCGTCGTCGTTGGAGAACAGCCCGGCATGTTCGCTCGCCAGCGCCACCAGGATGGCGCCCGTCAGGGTGGCGAGGTCGACCATGAAGCGCGGCTTGAACCGGTCCTGCACGTACCAGAGCACGTCCGCCAGGACGAGGCGCCCTTCCGCGTCCGTGTTGATGATCTCGATCGTCTGGCCCGACATGGAGGTGACGATGTCGCCGGGCCGCTGAGCCTTGCCGTCCGGCATGTTCTCGACGAGGCCGATGACGCCGACGGCGTCGACCTTGGCGTCGCGGGCCGCGAGGGCGTGCATGAGGCCGACCACGCAGGCCGCGCCCGCCATGTCGCCCTTCATGTCCTCCATGCCGGAGGCGCCCTTGATGGAGATCCCGCCCGTGTCGAAGGTCACGCCCTTGCCCACGAAGGCCACCGGCTGCTGGGTGCCGCCGGCGCCGTTCCAGCGCATCACGACGACCCGCGATTCCCGCGCCGATCCCTGCCCGACCCCGAGGAGCGCCCCCATCCTCAGCTGCTCGAGGGCGGGGATGTCGAGGATCTCCACCTCGACCCCGAGCCGAGACAGCTCGGAGGCGCGACGCGCGAGCTCCACCGGATAGAGGACGTTCGGCGGCTCGTTGACGAGGGTGCGGGCGAGTTCGACGCCGTCGGCGATGCCGCATGTCGCGGCGGCGCGCTGCTTCGCGGCGTCGACATCGCCGACCGCCATCGTCACCGCGACCGGCTCGCGCTTCTCATCGTCGTCCTTCGGCTTCGTCTTGTAGCGGTCGAAGCGGTAGGCGCGCAGCTGCATCCCCTGCACGAAATCGGCCGCGGCCTGCGGACCGGCGTCGCCGCCCGGCAGGTCGAAGAGCACCGTGACCTTCGCGCCGGCCCGCAGCTTGCCCATCGCGAAGCCGCCGAGCGACACCGTCTCGCTCCCGTCCGGCGGGGCTGAGCCGGCGGTCGGCCCGACCTCACCTGACGTGACCGCGCCCGGCTTGGCCGTCCCCGACTTGGCCTCGGTGCCGATCACGAGGAGGCGGCCGTAGCCGAGCCCCGCCGGTGCCAGCAGGTCCAGGGCCGACCTCGCCTTGCCCTTGAAGTTCGCGGCCGCGGCCCCGGCCGCGATGGCGTCGGCGACCCGTCCCACCGTCTCGGCCGCCGCGGCGGTCGGCTTCAGGTCCGACCCGACGAAGACCACCAGCGTGTCGGCGGCCCCGGCTTCGGCGGCGCGATGTCGTGCCTCAGCGAGCGAGGAAAAGGCGATCGTGACGAAGTCTGACATCGTGGGGTGACTCTTCGCGAGGGCGGACCGCGGCAGACGGATCGGCGCAGCCGGATCTGTCATACATATCGGTTCGCTCCGGTGAACCAAGGGGCCTGAGCATGATGGCACGGGTCGACCCACGCCATCCTGCGGCTTTCGGCTCGCGATCCTGCTCCGGCCGCGCCTCCGCTTTTCCGCCCCAAAATGACCGTCTGCACCCGTGAAGAGTGATCCCGCGGCAACGGCGCGCGTCGAAATCGCGGAGGCCTCCTCCCCGGCGGGTGGGAAGCCTTGCGCGGCCGGCGGGCCCCTTCTACCCCTGGCGGCCAGGGCGAGCGGGGGCAGTCCCTCACGGATCCGACCGGATCCCAGCATGACCGGAGCAGCATGTCGCTCGTCGAAGCCTACATCTTCCGCATCGTGCGTTCGTCGTTTCTCGTCGCCCTCGGCGTCCTCACCGCCGTGATCTGGGTCACGCAGGCGCTGAAGGAGTTCGATCTCCTGACCACCAAGGGCCAGTCGCTGCTGGTGTTCCTCGGCGTCACGGCCCTCGGCATCCCGGCGCTGGTGATGGTGATCGCGCCGGTCGCCCTGTTCATCGCCGTGCTCTACGCGTTGAACAAGCTCAACGGCGACAGCGAACTCATTGTGATGAGCGCCGCCGGCGTGTCGCCGCTGCGGCTCCTTCGGCCCTTCGCGCTGGTGACCGTGCTGGTGACGCTGCTGATCGCCGGCATGTCGCTCTACGTCATGCCCTGGAGCTTTCGCGAACTCCGCGACCTCGTCATGACGATCAGGGCCGACTTCATCACCCACGTGGTGCGGGCGGGGACCTTCACGACGCTCGATCAGGGCTTCATCTTCCACTACCGCGAACGCGCGCAGGACGGCTCGCTGCACGGCATCCTCATGGAGGATCGGCGCGACCCAAACCACATCTCCTCCTACGTGGCCGAGAGCGGCCAGACGTGGTCGAACGACGACAACAACTACCTCGTGCTCAACGACGGCAGCATCCAGCGCCATCAGCCCGGCAGCAAGGACGCCGCCATCGTGGCGTTCCAGCGCTACGCGCTCGACCTCGCGCAGTTCGGCGCCGAGGGCGAGGGCGCACCCCTCCGCCCGCGCGAACGCTCGACGCGCGAGTTGCTGCATCCCGACCTGAACGACCCGTCGGTGAAGATCCAGGAGGGCCGCTACCGGTCCGAGCTGCACGACCGCTTCTCCGGGCCCCTCTACGCGCTGGCCTTCGGGATGATCGCCTTCGCGGCCCTGTCGCAGCCGCGCACGACGCGGTCGGGCAACTGGAAGGCCATGGTGAGCGCCGTGCTGGCCGTGGCGGCCGTGCGCGGCGCCGGCTTCGCGGCCTCGGGTTTCGTGGCGAGATCGGCCGGCTGGATCCCGGCCGACTATGCCGTGCCCCTCGCCGGGCTCCTCGGCGCCCTGGTCTTCATCTTCGGGTCCCGCATCCGGGTCCCCCGATGGAAGCCCGCCCGGATGCCCATGCCGCAGACCGCGTGAGAGCGCCGTGGTCGGACGCACCTTCGCCACCTACCTGTGCCGCAACTTCACGAAGTCCATCCTGATGGTCTTCGGCCTGCTGTTCGCCATCATCTATCTCAGCGATTTCGTCGAACTGCTGCGGCGCTCGGGCGACGCCAAGGGCGCCACGACGGCCGGCGTCGCGTTCCTGTCGCTGCTGCGCGTGCCCACCATCACCGAGCAGATCTTCCCCTTCTCGGTGCTGTTCGGCGCGATGGTCGCCTTCCTGAACCTCACGCGGAAGCTCGAACTGGTGGTGGCGCGCGCCGCCGGGCTCTCGGTCTGGCAGTTCATCCTCCCGCCGCTCGGGGTCGCCCTCGTGCTCGGGATCCTCACCACGACGGTCTACAACCCGGTCGCGGCGATCTCGAAGCAGCGGGCCGAGCGGCTCGAGACCCGCATGTTCGGCAAGACCGGCTCCGAACAGGTCGACACCGCGTTCTGGATCCAGCAGGACGGGGTCGACGGCCAGACCATCCTGCGGGCGGACCGGGCCAGCGACGGCGGCGCCGTGCTGAGCGGCATCACGGCCTTCGTCTACGACCGTGACGGCAGCTTCATGGAGCGGGTCGAGGCGGAGCACGGCGACCTCCATGCCGGCTACTGGACGCTCGACGACGCCAAGGTGATGGCGCCGGGCGAGCCGCCGCGCGACGTCGGGACCGAGATCGTCGCCACCAACATCACGCCCGAGCAGGTCCAGCAGAAGTTCACGGCGCCCGATTCCGTGCCGTTCTGGAGCCTGCGGGAGATCCGCGACAGCACCGAGAAGGCGGGCCTCAACGCCGTCGGGTATGAGCTTCAGTATCAGAAGCTTCTGGCCCGTCCGCTGCTGTTCATGGCGATGATCCTGGTGGCGGCGGCGTTTTCCTTAAGATTCTTCCGGTTTGGTGGGATCGCCCGGATGGTGGCGGGTGGAGTGGCGGCAGGCTTCGTGCTCTACGTCGCGACGAAGCTCGTCGGCGATCTCGGCGGCGCAGGCCTCCTGAGTGCGCCCGTGGCGGCATGGTCTCCCGCCGTGGTGGGGAGCATGCTGGGCTCGCTCGCTCTGTTGTACCAGGAGGATGGCTGATGGGGCGGCGTTCTTGCCCCGACGTGTGTGAGGCCATGCCCTCCCGGCGCCGTGGCGTTCGGGAGTCCGCCCCCCCGCAGGCGCGGATCCGTCAGACGACCCCGACGGCCGGGGGTCGCCTCATCGCGTCCGTGGTGACGCGTCGTTCCGGCTCCGCGATCAAGGCCTGCGGCTGTGCCTTGCTGGCCCTGACCTTCATGGGCGTCGCCGCCCATCCGGCCGCCACGCCGGCCCCTGCCCCCGCGGCGCAGCCGGAGGCCAAGAAGGATCGGCTCCTCGTCGAAGCCAAGCAACTCGTCTACAACCGCGACACCAATGTCGTCTCGGCGGAAGGCAACGTGCAGCTCTACTATCAGGGCCGCGTGCTCGAGGCCGACAAGGTCATCTACGACCGCAATGCCAACCGGGTCTTCGCCTCCGGCAACGCCAAGCTGACGGAGGCCGACGGCGGCGTCACCTACAGCGAAAAGTTCGAGCTCACCGACGATTTCAAGACGGGCTTCGTCGACAGCCTGTCGACCATCAGCAAGGACAAGACGTTCTTTACGGCGCCTCGGGCGGAGCGCTCCGAGGGGGAGACCACCACGTTCGAGAAGGGGACCTACACGGCCTGCGCGCCCTGCGCGGCCCATCCCGAGCGGCCGCCGCTCTGGCAGGTGAAGGCGATGAAGATCGTCCACAAAGCCGACGAGCAGATGATCTACTTCGAGGACGCCACCCTCGAGCTCTACGGCGTGCCGATCGCCTACGTCCCCTACTTCTCGACGCCCGACCCCACCGTGGCGCGCAAGACCGGCTTTCTCACGCCGCACTACGTCACGGAATCGCGGCTCGGCGTCGGCGCCGCGCAGCCCTTCTTCTGGGATCCCGCCCCCAACTACGACCTGACGCTCACCCCCACGGTCCTGTCGAAACAGGGCTTCTTCGGCGAGGTCGAGTGGCGCCATCGGCTGGAGACCGGCTCATACTCGGTGCTGGCCACCGGGATCGACCAGCTCGACCCGAGCGCCTACGCCAAGCAGCCGTTCGGCACGGGCGACCGTGACTTTCGCGGGTCGATCGAGTCGAGCGGCAAGTTCTTCATCAACCCGAGCTGGAAATACGGCTGGGACGTCGCGCTCTTCTCCGACAAGTATTTCGTCCAGGACTATAACGTCCGCTCGTCGAGCCTCGGCACCGACTACATCAAGGAATCGATCTCGACCGCCTATCTGACGGGCCAGGGCGACCGCAGCTACTTCAGCCTCGAAGGCTACCGGATCGTCGGGCTGTCGCAGTTCGACTTCAACCGGCAGCAGCCTCTGGTCCTGCCCACCGTCGAGTACAATCGCACCTTCGGGCTCGCTCCCGACCAGACGGCGGGGATCGGCGGCGAGGTCAAGGTCGACGCGAACCTGACGAGCCTCAGCCGCACGGCGGCGGCCTACCAATCGACGGGCACGCGCCTGCTCGATTCCGCCTTCTCGCTCTACGACGTGTGCCCCACGTCGCCGACGCCCGTCGCGACGCTGCCGAACTTCAAGCCGCCGTCGTGCTTCCTCCGCGGCATCGCGGGCGACTACACGCGCGCCTCGACCCAGGTGTCCTGGGAGCGCAAGTTCATCGACCCGATCGGCGAGGTGTGGAAGCCCTTCGCCTTCGTGCGGGCCGACGGCCGCTGGCTGAACCTCAACGAGACCGACGCCTTCACGTTCACGAGCGGGACGGGCCAGTCGACCATCGCCAACGCCGACCAGGCCAATTTCTTCGGCACCCACAACGAGAGCATCAGCGGCGACGTCGTGCCCGGGGTCGGCCTTGAATATCGCTACCCGTTCGTCGCCTCCACGGGCTGGGCCAACCACGTCATCGAGCCGATCGCGCAGGTCATCGCCCGGCCCAACGTCGCCCATGCCGGCCAGACGCCGAACGAGGACGCCCAGAGCCTCGTGTTCGACGACACGACCCTGTTCGAATGGAACAAGTACTCCGGCTACGACCGCGTCGAGGGCGGCCTGCGCGCCAATGCCGGCGCTCAATATACCGCGACATTCAACAACGGCGGCTACGTCAACGCCCTGTTCGGCCAGTCCTACGCGCTGGCGGGCCATAACTCCTATGCGGTGTCGGACATCTCCAACGGCGGCTTGAACTCCGGGCTCGAGACGAAGAGTTCCGACTATGTCGGCCGCGTCGCGGTGGCGCCGACGACCAACTTCTCCATCACGGCGAAAGGTCGCTTCGACAGCCGCACCTTCGACCCGAAGGCCATCGACCTCATCGGCACGGCGAAGTTCTTCGGCACGACGACGAACGTGCAATATTCCAACTACGCCGCTCAACCCGACATCGGCTACGTGCACGACCGGTCGGGCATCCTGTTGAGCGAACGGTTCGACTTCCTCGACCATTACTACGTCAACGGCAGCGCTACGCTGGAGCTGAACCCCTATGAGTACGACATCAGCACCGCGCAGTACGACCTGAAGACCGGCCACCCGCAGTTCGCCGTTCTGGGCGCCGGCTTCGGCTACCAGGACGATTGCACGACGGTGAGCCTGAGCTACTCGCGCTCCTACACGGATTCGATCGCGGGCAATTCGTCGAACCAGAACGTGAACCAGACGGTGCTGCTGAGCCTGACCCTGCGCACCCTGGCGGACTTCAAGCTCAACCAGAGCCTCGGGTCGACCTCGACGGTGCAGGACGGCGTGTTCAAATAATCGCCACTCTTTTGACGGAGACGGCGTCTCGGTCGAAGACAGGATCAATCGGTGACGGACGCTCTCGTGAAACAGAACCGCCTCTCCAGCGCCGCATCGGCGCTGCGTGCCTCCACGGTCCTGCTGGCCATGGCCGGCGCGGCGGGGCTCGGGACCGGACCCGCCGTCGCACAGGGCATCGTGACGGCCGTCAATGGCGACCCGATCACCACCTTCGACGTCGACGAGTACCAGAAGATCCTGCGGCTGGAACACAGACCGGCCTCGCGCCCCGATGCGCTGGAAGCCGTCGTGGCGGATCGCATCCGCTTCGACGAGGCCCGCCATTGGGGGGTCGACGCCGCCGATTCGGACATCACGACCGCCCTTCAGAAAGCGTCGGCCGCCGTCAAGATGGACCCCCAGGGCTTCTCGCAGGCTGCCGGCAAGGCCAAGATCGACCTTGAGACGATCCGCAGCCACCTGCGCGCCGGCGCGGCCTGGGACAACCTCGTCCGGGCGCGCAACAAGGGCGTCGGCGTGTCCGAGGAGGAGATCGCCGCCGCCATCGCCAAGGGCGGCGCCGACAAGGTGACCAACTACCGCCTGCAGCAGGTGATCTTCGTCCTGCCCGTCAATCCGACGCCGGCCGTGGTGGAGGGCCGGCTGTCGGAGGCCAAGGCCCTGCGCAACCGCTTCGACGGCTGCGAGACGGGACTCCAGCTGGCGCGATCGCTTCCGAACGTGGCCGTCAAGGAGCCGATGAGCCGCAGTTCCGACGCCGTTGGCCCCGCCCTGCGCAAGGTGCTGTCCGAGACCCAGCGCGGCATGCTCACCGTGCCGGAGCGCAGCACCAACGGCGTCGAGATGGTCGCGGTCTGCGACAAGGACGATGCCAAGGATGACACCACGCTGCACGAGCAGGTGCAGAAGAACCTGATCGCCGATAAGCTGGTCTCCGTCTCGGCCCAGATGTACAAGGACCTGCGCAAGACGGCGGTGATCAGCAAGAACTGACGGGCGTCCGTCGGCGCCGCCTTCCGCGATACGAGCCGCGAACGCCTTGCCCGACGATGGCCTGCCCCCGCTGCGCGACGTCGTCGAGGCTTGCGGCATCGTCCCCAGCCGCGCTCTGGGCCAGAATTTCCTCTTCGATCTCAACCTCACGGGCCGGATCGCCAAGGCGGCCGGGCCC
The DNA here is from genome assembly GCA_965214345.1 of Lichenihabitans sp. Lineage (GTDB taxonomy): Bacteria > Pseudomonadota > Alphaproteobacteria > Rhizobiales > Beijerinckiaceae > Lichenihabitans. The sequence continues at coordinate 1,970,290 of CBDCBJ010000007.1, forward strand.
CTGGAGGGCGTCCCTGTCGTCGAGGTAGGGCCTGGGCCTGGCGGGCTGACGCGGGCGCTGCTGGCCGAAGGCGCCGAGGTGGTGGCCGTCGAGCGTGACCGGCGTTGCCTCCCGGCGCTGGCGGCGATCGCAGAGCGATATCCGGGCCGCCTCACCGTCATCGAGGGCGATGCGCTCGACGTCCTGCCCGGCGGCCTCCCACCGCGCCGCGACGGCCGCCCGTGGCGCATCGTGGCGAACCTGCCCTACAATGTCGCGACGCCGCTTCTGACGGGCTGGGTCGAGACCGAGCCCTGGCCCCCTTGGTTCGACCGCATGGTCCTGATGTTTCAGCGCGAGGTCGCGGAGCGGATCGTCGCCACCCCCGCAGAGAGGGCCGATTACGGTCGCCTCGGCGTGCTCTGTTCCTGGCGGACGGAGGCGCGGATCCTGTTCGACGTCGCTCCGTCGAACTTCGTGCCGCCCCCCAAGGTGACGTCGAGCGTCGTGGAACTGGTGCCCCGCGCCTCACCCCTGCCCTGCTCGGCCGCCGCCCTGTCGCGCGTCACCGCGGCGGCCTTCGGCCAGCGCCGGAAGATGCTGCGCCAGTCGCTGAAGGGGCTCGCGATGGGGCGCGGCGCACTCGACGTCCCGGCCCTCCTGGATCGGGCGGCCATCGACGGGACCGCGAGGGCCGAGACGCTGGACATCGCCGACTTCGTCGCGCTGGCTCGCCTGACGGACGAGTGACACCAGCGGTCGAAACCGTTGACCGCTGGCACGCGCGAAGGCGCGCCGCCGCCCGTGCGGCGCGACCCGTCATAGACCGTCGACCGTCGAGGACAGGTGGTGAGAGGCCGGTCCCCGCCGTGGCCGTCCGGCTCAATGCGCCCCGAAATGCGCCAGGTAGCGGCTGTCGAGCTGCGACAACGGCAGGATCGCCAGCACGTCCGTGGTGCCGAAGGAATGGTCGACCACGACGCCGTCGGCGAACCGCGCGCCGGCGCGCAGGTAGCCCTTGATCAGCGGCGGCAGTTCTGCCAGCGCCTCGCGCCGGTCGAGAAGGGCCGCCGGGATCGCGACGGTGGCGGCGGCCCGCCCGGGGACGGGCCGGGCCTGCCATTCCGGCGCGGCGGGCGCGAAATGCCGTAAGGCGCTCAAGGGCCTCACCAGGGCGTCGGCGTCCGCCCCCTCGAAGCTCGCACAGCCGATCAGGACATCCACTCGATGGTGCTGCACATAGGCCCAGATGCCGCGCCACAGCAGCTCGATCGTGCGTTTGGAGCGATAGCGCGGCAGCACGCAGGAGCGGCCGAGTTCGAGGAAGCGTTTGTCGGGGTGCCGCGCCAGCAGGGGCGCGATGTCGAACTCGCGGGCCGTGTAGAACCCGGCGTGGCGCTGGGCGACCTCCTGGCGGAGCAGCCGATAGGTTCCGACGATCCTGGGGCGTCGACCGCCGAAGCGGCGGTCGATCGACGCATGGTCCACCACGACGAGGTGGTCGCACTCGGCGTCGAACGGACACAGGTCCCGACGCTGCAGCGCGGCGGCGGCGGAGGGTCTGGCCGATCCGTGTTCGAAGAACACCTTGTAGCGGACCCGCTGGGCGCGGCGCACTTCCTTGCGGCCGACCGCGAGCCTCACCTCGAGATCGCCGATGCGGGCGATCGGCGGCAGGGGTGGGACGGCGATCGGTGCCGGCCAGGCCCAGGGCACGCCCCCGGTCAGGGCAGAGCGGACGACCGAGGCCGAGCGTTCCCAGGCCACGGTGGCGATCGAGGTCCGGAGCGACGGAGACGTCATGGCGCCCTCCCCGGGCGATGGCGGTGCGATCGTCGACACACACCATGTCCCGCCCAAGCTATTATGACGCTCCCGCCCGTCACCGGGGCTGAACGTCATCCAGGATCGATCCGGCTGTCACCGTGGCTTCACCGACACGACACAGTCGCCGGCCGGGCAGCGATCCGTAGGCGGTGAGCGCCGTGCCGCGCGGCGCCACGGCGAATCCCCGCCAGGCGGACGGCCCCGCGCCCGGGACCGCGCCTGAACCGAGGCCGACGAGCTTGCCCGTGGCATCCGCCACGACGATGCGGCGGATCAGGTGCTGCGCCGAGCCGTCCCAGGCGGTGCCGGAGAGACGCACCCCGTCCTGGCCCAGCGTCGGGTCGGCGACGGCATCGCCGACCGCGCCGCCGCAAGGGTCGGGCGAGGCGACAGAGCCCCGATCCGCCACGGAGCGGCCGATGCTCTCGAAATCCGGCGTGGCGAAGATCGACGATCGGTCGTCGCGCATGACCGGCAGCAGCCGTTGGACGTCGGCGTCGCTCCAGGCCACCTCGGCCGCGACGGCCGGGTCGTGCAGGCCCAGCATGAAGAGGTTTGCGGCATCGTTCTGGGCGAAACCCTGTGCGGCGAGCGGCAGCCTCGCACTCCGCTGTTCGCCCGACAGGGCGAAGCACAGCACGAGGCAGGCGACCAGGATCGCGGGGCGGGCGAGCTTCGGTCCGAGATGCGGGTTCGGCCACGCCGGAGGATCGATCCACCAGTAGCTGATCTGCGCCGCCCAGAAGGTGGCGCTGCCCGTCGCGTAGCGGCTCGCCAGCGCCTGGCTGACCCCGTGGTCGAGCCGCCCCGTGGCGGTGACGGCCGCAGTGGCCGCCACAAAGGCCATCACGCCGACCAGGGCGAGGGCGTCGGGCCTGGCGCCCCGCCGCCGGCAGACCCGGATCGCGGCCGCCAGCATGGCCAGGACCCCGACGACACCCAACAATATGGCGCCGCCAACCCCCGTATCGGCGATGCCGCCGAGGTAGGCGAGCCCATAGCGCGCCAGCGCGACCGGACGGCGAAGATTGTCGGAGAGCTGTCCGTGATGCTGCGCGGCCGTGTAGTCGTGGAGATAGACGACGACGAGCAGGCACGCCCAGGCGGCGCAGACGAGCACGATGGACCGTCGCTGGCGCGCCACGATGGCCAGCACGACGAGCAGCACGGCCGCCACCAGGCCGTTCGCCATGGTGAAGGTCGTCATCAGCACGGCGGCGAGGCTGCCCGCCAAGGGCCAGGCGACCGCCGCGCCGCGCCGCGATCGGGCCACCACGAGGCCGAAAAGGGCGAAGCTCAGCGTGGCGCCGGCGAAGACGGCGACGAACTGGAGCTGGAACCCGGACGAGAAATTTTCGGCCTGCCGCAGGCTGAACATCATCGCCAGCACGACGGCGGCGACCGCCCAGCCTCCGTGCCGGGCCAGGCCGCTGCGGTTGAGCAGCGCGGCGTGGATCCCGGCATGAAGGGCCTGGACGACGAAGATGGCGGCGAGGCTGAGATAACCCTCGCCCCTGAACGACGCGTCGTCGGCGAAGAACACCAGGCGCGGCACCAGGATGCGGTGCTCGTTGCTCTGCCTGAAGAGCACCGCGGCGGTCGTGAGCTCGTCGTTCCGCCAGGCGCGGAGGAGGTCCACGGTCGCCCAGGAGTCGAACCACGGCAGCGGCGACCAGGCGGACACGATCGTGCGCAGCGTGTCGAACGCGATCCACCCGGCGAAGAGGCAGGAGGCCGCCGTGAGGGATGTCCAGGCGAGGCACCGTCGGGACGGCTTGCCGATCATGCGCGTGCCGCGTCGGGTTTCGGGGACCGGACCGGCTTATGCACGGCTTCGCCGGTGAGATCACCCCCCCGCCGATACAATGCGGCACCCTCCTCCTCGGCCACGGCTGCTGCCCGCGCGCGTCGATCCGCCCGTCAGCCGGCCGCGCGGAGGCCCGGACGATCGGGGGGCAGCAGGGCGCGTTCGAGCGCCTTGGCATCGAGGGGCTTCGTCGTGACGGCGTCCATCCCGGCGGCGAGGCAGCGGTCGTGATCCTCGCGGAAGGCGTGCGCCGTCAGGGCCACGATGCGCACCGGCGGGCCGCCTCCCCGCGCCTCGAGTTCACGGATGCGCCGCGTCACGTCGAGGCCGTCGAGCACCGGCATCGACACGTCCATGAGGATGGCGTCGAAGGCCGGGATCTCGCCACGCGCGGCAGCGGTGGCCAGCGCCAGGGCGGCGCCGCCGTCGGACGCGTGGACCACCTGGGCGCCGAGGCGCCCGAGGAGGTTGATCGCCACCAGCGTGTTGATCTCGTTGTCCTCGGCCAGGAGCACGCGGAAGCCGCGGCGGCTCTGGCGTGGCGCCGCGAGGCCCCGGGACGTCGCGGCGGGCGGCGCGGGCGGAGCGCCCGCGAGACGCGCCGCCAGCGAGCCGGACCGAACGGGCTTGACCAGCCAACCCTCGTATCCCGCGACGAGTTTCTGGCCGAAGGCGCGGCGCTCGAAGGGCGAGAACAGCAGGAAGGAGCGTGCCACCCGGGCGACCCGGGCGGCCTCGGCGAGGCGCTCGGCCGCCCCCTCGCCGAGGGCGCAATCGACGAAGAGCAGATGCGGTGCGTCGCGGCCGCGCAGCCGGGCGAGCGCGTCGTCGGCGCTTTCCACCACCGCGACGCGGGCGCCGTAGCCGACGAGCTGCGCCCTGAGAGCGGGCGCCAGGAACGCCGAGGCGGCGACGATCAGGGCGGTCTGCCCCGTCATGTCGGGCCGGTCGCTCCGGGCCGCGTCGTCGCCGGCGTCGAGGGCCACGGTGAACGCGAAGATCGATCCGCCGCCGACCCGGTCGGCGAGGGTCAAGGCCCCGCCCATGAGGTCTACGATGCGGCGCGAGATGGAGAGACCGAGGCCCGTGCCGCCGTGCCGGCGGGTCGTGCTGCTGTCGGCCTGTTCGAACTCGTCGAAGATCGCCTCGCGCCGGTCCGTCGGCACCCCCGGCCCCGTGTCCGAGACGGCGAAGCGGACGCGGCCATCGGCCAGGCGCTCGACCGCCAGCCCGACGCCCCCGCTGGCGGTGAACTTGACGGCGTTGCCGGCGAGGTTGGTCAGCACCTGGCGCAGCCGCACGGGATCGCCGACGACGCTCCGCGGCAGGTCGGGCGACACCAGGGCGGCGATCTCGAGGCCCTTGTCCTGGGCTCTGGGCGCCAGGAGTTCGACGACGCCCTCGACCAGCGCCGCCAGGTCGAAGCGGTCGGAGGACAGGTCGAGCTTGCCGGCCTCGATGCGGGAGAAGTCGAGGATCTCGTCGATCAGCGTCGCCAGCGCGGCCCCGGAGGTCCGCACCGCCTCGACATAGGCGAGCTGCTCTCGGTCGAGCGGCGTGCCGGCCAGGAGTTCGGCCAGGCCGATGATGCCGTTGAGCGGCGTGCGAACTTCGTGGCTGACCGTGGCGAGGAAGCGCGACTTGGCGTCGCTGGCGGCCTCGGCCCTGCGGCGCGCCTCGACGGCGTCGCGCACCTGCCAGATCTCGTCGCCGAGCGTCTCATGACGGTCGCGCAGCCGGGCGACGCGTCGGGCGAGGCGGATGCGGTCGGCCCCGGCGAGCGCTGCCGCGGCGAGCGAACCTGCGGCGATGATCCAGGACCAGTCGAGCATCGAACGATTTCCATCGGCCGCCGGCAGCCGATGACGTCACCCTGCCCGACGCGCGTTGCCGCCGCTTTGTGCCGATGCCGGCGAATCCCGTGTATCGCCGTTAACCTGCGGCGCGGGTGCGGGCTGCCGACCGACGATACCCCGCAGGGTCGGCTCCCCGTGGCGCTTGAGCCCGGCGATGTCATCGTCCACAGAAGGCCGTGTCACGATGGGCCGCCATGCCGGATCACACGATTCCCGAGCTCCTGATCGTCGCGGGCGAGTCCCGCCGCCCCACAATGGGGCCGGTCGCCGGGCACGGCGGCCGTGCCGCGGATGCGGCAGCGGAGCTGCTGGCCACGCCGCCGCCGCCCGTCGACGAGGCCGCCGCCGAGGCCGCGCTGCGGGACCATTACGGCCTCCACGGCCGGGCGCGGGCGTTGACGGCGGAGCGCGACCGCAATTTCATGGTGGCGCTCGCCGACGGCAGCCGCCGGGTGCTCAAGGTGTACCATGAGGCGGAGGACGCCGGGACGCGCGCGTTCCAGACCGGCGTGCTGCTCCACATGGAGCGGGTGGGCGTCGCCTGCGCGGTGCCGCGGCTGATCCGCACCCGCGACGGCGCCGAGGATTGCGGGGTGGCGGCGGCCGGGCGCCGCTATCGCGCCATCCTGATCAGCGTGGTGCCGGGCGCGCCGGGCGACCTCGGCGGCGCCGGGCCGGCGCTGCGGCGCGACCTCGGCCGGGCCGCCGCGGCCGTCGGCCTGGCCCTCGCCGGCTACGACCATCCGGCGGCGCGACGCGTGCTGCTCTGGGACCTCATGCAGCTCGCCCGCCTCGCCTTCCTGGTCGAGGGGATGCCAGACCCGTCACGCCGCCGCTGGCTCGCCGGCACGCTCGCGCGCTTCGCCGCCGAGGTCCGGCCCCGGGCGCTCGACCTCCCGGCGCAGGTGATCCACAACGACATGAATGGCAGCAACGTCTTCGTCGCCGGCGAGGCGGTCAGCGGGATCATCGACTTCGGCGACATGGTGCGGGCGCCCCGCGTCAACGAGATCGCGGTCGCGGCCAATTACGTCATGGCGGCCGAGCGCGATCCCGTCGCGGCCATCGGCGACGTGCTGGAGGGCTACGAGAGCCTGCGCCCCCTCGACGAAGCGGAGGTGGACCTGCTCCACGACCTCGTGCTGGCGCGGCTCGCGACGAGGCTCCTCGTGTATCAGTGGCGGACCGAACTCTTCCCCGAGAACCGGGACTACACGCTGCGCCACGCCGAGGCGGGCTGGCGGCTCGCTGACGCCTTCGCGGCCAGGACCTCGGGCGCGGGACGCGACGCCATCCTCGAGCGGTGGACCGCACGGAGGGGATCGTCATGACGGCGCACGACACGGCGGCTCCCGACGCGGGCGCGGCGATGATCGAGCGCCGGCGACGCCTGCTCGGCCCGGCCTACCGGCTGCTCTACGACGAGCCGCTCCGGCCGGTCCGCGGCGAGGGGGTCTGGCTTGTCGAGGCCGACGGGCGCCGGGTGCTCGACTGCTACAACAACGTGCCGTCGGTCGGGCATTGCCACCCGCGCGTGGTGGAAGCGCTGAGCCGCCAGGCCGCGACGCTCAACACCCACACGCGCTACCTCCACGACACGGTGCTCGACTATGCCGAACGCCTGCTCGCGACGCTGCCGGCCGAGATCGGCCACGTGATGTTCACCTGCACGGGCAGCGAGGCCAACGACCTCGCGGTCCGGGTCGCCCGCAGCGCCACGGGGAACGACGGCTTCATCGTCACCGCCAACGCCTATCACGGGGTCACGGCCGCTCTGGCGGAGATGTCGCCCTCGCTCGGCGCGGGGGTCAGGCGCGGCGACCACGTCCGGACCGTCGCGGTGCCCGACGTCTATCGCGACGGCGAGGCCGGCGCCGCGGCGGCGTTCACGCGGGCGGTGGAAGGCGCCATCGCCAGCCTGGCCGAGGCGGAGATGCGGCCGGCGGCCCTGCTGTTCGACACGGTCTTCGCCAGCGACGGCATCGCCCTCGATCCGCCGGGCTTCATCGCCGGCGCGGTCGCGGCGGTGCGGGCCGCCGGCGGCCTCTTCGTCGCCGACGAGGTCCAGGCCGGCCTCGCCCGCACGGGCTCCCACATGTGGGGCTTCGAGCGCCACGGCGTGGTGCCGGACCTCGTCACGGTAGGCAAACCGATGGGCGACGGGCACCCCGTGGCAGCCCTGATGGCGCGCCCCGCGCACCTGGCTGAGTTCGGCGCCCGCTCGCGATACTTCAACACGTTCGGCGGCAACCCGGTCTCGGCCGCGGTCGGGCTCGCGGTGCTCGACGTGATCCGCGACGAGGGCCTGCAGGACAATGCGGCGCGCACCGGGCGCCGGCTGCACGAGGGCCTCTCGGAACTCGCCGGCCGCTTCCCTGTCATCGGCGACGTGCGCTCCGCCGGCCTCTACCTCGGGGTGGAGATCGTGTCGGATCCATCGGCCCGGACGCCCTCCGCGGCGCTCGCCACCACGCTGGTCGACGGACTCCGGCGCGCCGGGGTGCTGGTGGGCACCTGTGGCGCTCGCGCCAATGTCCTCAAGGTCAGGCCGCCGCTGCCGTTCGGCCCGGCCCACGCCGACGTCTTCCTCCAACGGTTCGACGAGGTCCTTCGCAGGCTGTGACGCTGATCGCGCCGAGTATCCGCTCGTTCCCGCGGCGGCGGGGACCCAGCGCGAAACGTCCGGCCGGAGGACGACCCTGTACTTTCACCACCGGTACGGAAAGCGGCACCCTTATCGTTGGGGTCGACCTTCGGCCGCCTCCTGCGCTGGGTCCTCGCCTCCGCGAGGACGAGCGGAGGCGAGCCGTTCCTTCAGCCGATCGCATCAACCTACCGCGGCGGGTTCGAAGCCCTGCGCCCGCGCCAGCGCGGCGAAACGGCCGCCCTGCCGCAGCAGGTCGTCGAAGGTCCCCTCCTCGACGATCCGACCGTCGTGGAACACCAGGATGCGGTCGGCGCGGCGCACGGTCGAGAGGCGATGCGCGATGATGAAGGTCGTGCGTCCCTCGGCGGCGGCGTCGATGGCATCCTGCACCTGCCGCTCCGTCACGGCGTCGAGCGCGCTCGTCGCCTCGTCGAGCAGCAGGATCGGCGGATCCTTCAGGAGCACGCGCGCGATGGCGAGGCGTTGGCGCTCGCCGCCCGAGAGCGAGCGTCCGCGCTCGCCCAGCACGGTCGCGAGACCGTCGGGCTGGCGCGCCACGAAATCGGCGGCGCGGGCGCGGTGCAGGGCCGACTCGACCTCCGCGGCACTCGCCTCGGGCGCGCCGACACGGAGGTTCTCCTCGATCGATCGGGCGAAGAGCATCGGCTCCTGGAACACCACGCCGATGTTGCGGCGCAGGCCCGCGAGCGTGAGGTCCCGCAGGTCCGTCCCGTCGATGGTGACGCGGCCGCGGGCGGGGTCGAAGACGCGGTGGAGCAGCCCCAGCGTCGTCGACTTCCCGGACCCCGTCTCGCCGACCAGGGCCACGGTCTCGCCCGCCGCGACCCGGAGATCGATGCCCGCCACGGCGTCGCGCCGGCCGTCGTAGGCATAGGCCACGCCCTCGAACGCGACGGCACCCGCGACACGCCCGGGGTCTCGCGCGCCGGGCCGGTCGGCCACGGCCGGCACCGTGTCGAGGACGCCGAAGAATTCGGTGAGCTTCGGCATCTGCAGGAACAGCGCGTTCGAGAAGGCGACGAGCTGGTCGAGCCGGGCGATCATGCCGGCGGCGAGGCTCATGAAGGCCACGACTTCGCCGACGCTGGCGAGGCCTCGGAAGTGCAGGGCGAGGCCCAGCACGAAGATGGACAGCAGGGTCAGCGTCGAGGCCGCCCGCGTGGCGACGGCCGCCAGCGCCCACCAGGAGAGCACCGGCATCTGCGCCGCCAGCACGGCCTCGGTCACCTGCCGCAGCCCCCGCGTCTCGGTGGCGACGCGGGTGAAGCTCTGGATCACGGGAACGTTGGCGAAACTGTCGGCGACCCGTTCGGCGAGGCCGCTGTTGTGACGCTCGACGCGGTGCTGGAGCGCCTCGGTGCGGCGCAGCACCAGTAGCGTCGCGATCCCGGCGGACGACACCAGGATCAGGAGCAGCAGGCCGAGACGCCAGTTCACGAAGAGCGACAGCGGCATCATCACCGCCAGGGCGACGAAGGACGCGCAATTGTCGCGAAAGAAGGCGAGCCACAGGCCGGCCATCCCGTTGACCCCCTCGAGCATCACCTTGAGGAGCCGTCCCGAGTGGTTGGCGCCGTGGAAGCTCGTCGGCAGGTGGAGCACGTGCTCGAAGAAGGCGGCCGTGAGATCCAGCCGCCTGCGATGGGCCAGCCGGTCTGCGTTGAACGCCAGGGCGACGCCGCAGACGATGTTGAACAGCCCCAGCGCGCCCCAGCCGACCAGCGGCGGCAGCACGGCCGGCCAACCCGTGCCGACATCGGATGCCGTGACCCTGTCGATGATGCGGCCGAAGAGGACGGGCTCGCCGAACTGCGCCGCGGCGAGCACGGCGTTGGCGAGCACCAGGGCGGCGGCGAGGCGGCGCTCGGTCGCGAGCGCTCCGAGCACGCGGAGGTAGATCAGGATCATCGGGGCTCGCGTGCGGGACGAGGGCCCCGCGTGGACGCTGTCACGAACCATGGCGGAGGCTCCGGAGGAAGCCAGGGTCGCGGTTCACCCCAGCGTCTAGCACGGCGGGGGGCCCGGGTGGAGGGTCGCCGGTCCGTGTGGCATCGGCGTTCGGAGCGGACCCGCCTCAGCGCCTGCGCGCTCGGCGCTTGCGCGCGCCTCCGTCTTCGGCGCAACGTGGGGCCGGCGGGTGACCCGCGGCGGGCCGGCGCGCCGGCCGCTCCCCCGCCGCCGATCGGAAAGACACGCCATGGCCCATGCCAGAAGGATCCTCATCGTCGACGACGACGACGATCTCCGGGCGACGCTGGGCGAGCAGATCGCCTGCCATGCCGAGTTCGCCGCCTGGGGCGCCGCGACGGCGGCGGAGGCCGAGGCGGCTTTTCACCACGACCGGCCGGACCTGGTCATCATGGCGATCGCCCTGCCCGATCGCGACAGCCTGGCCATGGTGAGGTCCCTCCGCGCCGCGGGGTTCTCGAGCCCCATCATCATGCTGAGCGGCGGCGACTGCGAGGACGAGGTCGTGCTGGCCCTCGAGGCGGGCGCCAACGATTGCGTGTCGAAGCCCTTCCGCTTCGCCGGCCTGCTGGCGCGCATGCGCGCCCACCTGCGCCAGCACGACGGCAGCGCGGACGCGTCGCTGCAGGTCGGCACCTTCACGTTCAAGCCGAGCGCCAAGCTGCTGGTCACCGTCAAGGGCGCGCGGCTGCGCCTGACCGAGAAGGAGACCGCGATCCTGCGCTTCCTCTACCGCGCCGGGCCGCAGGTCGTGAGCCGGGACGTGCTGCTGCGCGAGGTGTGGGGCTACCAGGCCAACATCACCACCCACACGCTCGAGACCCACATCTATCGTCTCCGCCAGAAGATCGAGGACGACCCCGCCCATGCGCGCGTGCTCGTGACCGACACCGGCGGCTATCGCCTGAACGCGTGAGGAGGGGCCGCGCATGGCGCTCGAACGGGACATCGAACGCCTGAATCGGCTGCCCGTCTTCGCCTGCCTCGACGGGGAGGCGCTTCGGCTTGTGGCCTTCTCGGCCGAGGCGAGGCGCCTGCCCGCCGGCCATGTTCTGTTCCGGCGCGGCGAGCCGGCCGAGGCCGCCGTCCTGCTCGCTGACGGCCGGCTGGCGCTCGACGCGGAGGGGGGCGAGCCGTCGTCGATACGGTTCGCCTCGGCCGGGACGCTGCTCAACGAGAGCGCGCTCTTCGCGGCGAGCCTGCAGGTCGCCACCGCGACGGCCCGCACCGACTGCACCGTCGTGACGGTGCCGCACTCGCTGATGCGACGCGTGCTCGCCGTCTATCCCGACAACGCGGTGGCGCTGCGCCGCTACTGGGCGGAGCGCCTCGGCGCCCGGCTGGCCGGCCTCAGAGCCGCAGGTCGGCCGTGATGGGGACGTGGTCCGAAGGCTTGTCCCAGCCGCGGGCCTCGGGGAACACCCCGATCCGCCCGAGATCGCCCCGCAGGTCGGGGCTCATCCAGATGTGGTCGAGCCGCCGGCCCTTGTCGGCCGCCGCCCAATCGGGGGATCGATAGCTCCACCAGGTGTAGAGGCGCTCGCTCGACGGGATCCGCTCCCGCATCGCGTCGATCCAGCCGCCGGCCGCCTGGACGCGCCCGAAGGCCTCGACCTCGACCGGCGTGTGGCTGACGACCTTGAGCAGGGCCTTGTGGCTCCAGACGTCCGTCTCCAGCGGCGCGACGTTGAGGTCGCCCACCACGATCGCGCGCTCGGGCACGAGGTGGCGCTCCTTCGGCCCGCGCGCCATGGCGTCGAGGAAGTGCAGCTTGTGGTCGAACTTCGGATTGATCGCCGGATCGGGCTCGTCGCCGCCGGCCGGGACGTAGAAGTTGTGGATGCGAACCCCGGCCGCCTCTCCTGCGCCGATCCGCGCCGAGATGTGGCGCGAATGGCCATCCCGGCAGAACGGGCCGCGCGTGACCTCGTCGAGCGGAAACCGGGACAGGATCGCCACCCCGTGGTAGCCCTTCTGGCCGCTGATCTCGATGTGCTCGTAACCGAGGCCGCGCAGGTCCGAGAAGGGGAAATCCTCGTCGCGGACCTTGGTCTCCTGCAGGCACAGGACATCCGGCCGGACGGTCTCGGCGAAGCGTCTGACGATCGGCAGGCGAAGCCGCACCGAGTTGATGTTCCAGGACGCGACGGTGACGGTCAAGGCGAGGCCGCTCCGGGACGGGGCGGACGGAGCGTCCCCGTCACTTGCGCGGGTTCATCATGCGCTCGGTGTTGATCTTGAACTGGTTGTCGTCGGGTTTGGTGGACAGGTCGACGTCGGACAGCGACACGACCGTCTCATAGCCCTGCGGGTCCACCACGGTCCACTGCTTCAGGGCGAAGGGCTGGCGCTCGAAGGTGAGCCGGATCTTCGACGTTCCGCCGAAGGTGGCGTGGTCCTCGATGTCGATCGACGCCGTGTTGGCGTCCCCCGAAACGCCGGTGATCTTGGTGTCGGTGGCGAGGTCGACATGGTCGTTGAGGAGGAACTTCAGAGGCGTCTGGCCGATGAAGTAGAGGTCCTGGGTGTGGAGCTTGCGGTCGATCACCGCGACCGAGCTGCCGTCCGCCACGATCTCCAGCGTCGCCGGGGGTGCATAAGCGAAGCGCATCTTGCCGGGCCGGTCGACGAGCAACTGGCCGTCCGTCCGCCGCCCGTCCCCGCCGATCTGAGTGAACTTGGCGATCATCGTGGAATCGTCGTTGAAATAGGCGTTCGCCTTGGCGACGGTCGCATCGGCGTCGATCGGCTCGACCGTCCCGACGGGCTTCTGCTGGGCGATTTTCGGCGACTGCAGGTTGAGCGGCTTGGTATCGGCTGAAGCTCTGCCCCCGATCAGGGCGATGAACGAGAGCGTGATCGGGAGCGTGCGATTCATGCGGTGAGTCCAGCGGTCGAAGACGGGGCGCGATAGGGCTCCGGTGTGGCAATTGTGAGACGGTTCGGCCTCGGTTGCCTGAGACGCGGGCAGTCGGAGTCGCTCGGGAGTCAGCCCTCGTCGAACTCCGAGGCGACGCGGTCGATGCCGCCGCCGACCAGGATCTCGCGCTTGCCGGAGTGGCTGGCGGCGGCGACGAGCCCCTCGCGCTCCATCCGTTCCACGAGCGAGGCCGCCTTGTTGTACCCGACCGAGAGGCGGCGCTGGATGTAGGAGGTCGAGCACTTCCGGTCGCGCAGCACGATCGCCACGGCCCGGTCGTAGAGATCGCCGGATTCCTCGGCATCGAGCGATCCCGCCGTTGGGGCGTCGGCGTCGGCGTCGACGTCGGGGACCCCCTCGTGTTCCTGGGTGACGGCGTCGAGGTAGTCGGGCTGGCCCTGGCGCTTGAGATGGGCCACGACGCCCTCGACCTCGCCGTCGGACACGAAGGGGCCGTGCACGCGGGAGATGCGGCCGCCGCCTGCCATGTAGAGCATGTCGCCCTGGCCGAGCAGCTGCTCGGCGCCCTGCTCGCCGAGGATGGTGCGCGAGTCGATCTTCGACGTCACCTGGAAGGAGATGCGGGTCGGGAAGTTGGCCTTGATGGTGCCGGTGATGACGTCGACCGAGGGGCGTTGCGTGGCCGTGATGAGGTGGATGCCGGCGGCGCGGGCCATCTGGGCGAGACGCTGGATGGCGCCCTCGATGTCCTTGCCCGCCACCATCATCAGATCGGCCATCTCGTCCACGATGACGACGATGTAGGGGAGCACCGAGAGGCTCATCTCCTCCTGCTCGTAGACGGCCTCGCCGGTGTCCCGGTCGTACCCGGTCTGGACCGTACGGGTGATGCCCTCGCCCCTCTCGGCCGCCTCGGCCACGCGGGCGTTGAAGCCGTCGATGTTGCGGACGCCGACCTTGGACATCTTCTTGTAGCGGTCCTCCATCTCGCGCACCGCCCATTTCAGCGCCACGACGGCCTTCTTGGGGTCGGTGACCACCGGGGTCAGGAGGTGCGGGATGCCGTCGTAGACGCTGAGTTCCAGCATCTTCGGGTCGATCATGATGAGCCGGCACTCCTCCGGCCTCAGCCGGTAGAGGATCGACAGGATCATCGTGTTGATGGCGACCGACTTGCCCGATCCGGTGGTGCCGGCGACGAGCAGGTGCGGCATGCGGGCGAGGTCGACGATGACGCTTTCGCCGCCGATCGTCTTGCCGAGCGCGATGGCGAGCTTGTGCTTGGACTCGGTGAAGTCCTCGGAGGCGACGAGTTCGCGCAGGTAGACGGTCTCGCGCCGCTGGTTGGGCAGCTCGATGCCGATGACGTTGCGGCCCTGGACCACGGCCACGCGGGCCGAGACGGCCGACATGGAACGGGCGATGTCGTCGGCGAGGCCGATGACGCGCGAGGACTTGATCCCCGGCGCCGGTTCGAGCTCGTAGAGCGTCACCACCGGGCCGGGGCGCACGTTGATGATCTCGCCGCGGACGCCGAAGTCTTCGAGCACGCTCTCGAGGAGGCGCGCGTTCTGGCTGAGCGAGTCCTCCGACACGACCTGGGCCGACACGAATTTGGGTTCGGACAGGATGGCGGGCGCCGGCAGGTCATAGCCGCCCGGCCGCGCGTCGCGGCCTCGGCGGGAAGCGGCCTGCGGCACCGCCGCCATCGCCATGCGGGACAGGACCGACACGGCTTCGGTCCGGCCGGCGACGGGGCCTCGCTGCATCGGTCGCTCGGCGTCGGTGCGCTCGGGCGCGTCGAAGGCGGGTTCCCGACGGCCGCGCTGGTCGCGCGGACGCGCCGGCGCGTCGAACGAAGGCTCCACCCGCGACCCGGCCACGCTGGCGGAGACGGCCTGTTCGGCCGCGGCGTCACGGCCCAGCCACGAGGCGCCGACGCCTCCGGGCGCATCGGCGCGGGCGCGCCGGAACAGCCGCGTCAGGGCGGCCCTGGCGCTCAACCCGGCATGGATGGCGGCCCCCAGCGACACGATGCCGACGCCCGGCTCGCCGTCGGCGTCGTCGTCGAACGGCCGACGCGTCGACTTCGGCACCGGCACCCATTCGTAGGCGCTCGCCACGTCCGCGTCGTCGCCGTCCGGCGCGGACTGGAGCCCGAAACCCGCGGAAGCCGTGAGGGCCAGGATGGCGATGCCGGCGAACACCAGGGCGAGGATCATCAGCGTCGGCTCGGAATGCCCCAACAGCCGGCGCGGCAGCGCCAGGATGCCGTCGCCCAGGATACCGCCGAGACCGCTCGGCAGGGGCCACCGGTCGGTCGTCGGCAGCGACGAGGCCAGCGCCGTCGCGCCGCAGCCGCCGACGGCGAGCAGCACCAGACGCAGACGGGCGTGATCGAGCCGGCGGCGGGACAGGAGGGCGAGGCCCCAGCAGAACACCGGCGGCAGGATCGCCACCACCGCGATGCCCACCAGCTGCATGACGAGGTCCGCCACGATGGCGCCGGCGGGCCCGGCGAGGTTGCGCACCGCACCGCTGGCGGCGTGGTTCCAGCTCGGGTCGCGGACCGACCATGTGGCGAGCGCGAGGCTCACCGCCCCGATGCCGGCGAGCAGCAGGAGGCCGGCGAGTTCCGCGAGGCGCCGCCCCAGGAACTCGCGCGCGGGCTCGGGCATGATGTCGATCGGCGAGAACGTGGAGATGCGCACGGGCGGCCCGGGTTCAGTCCCAAGGATCGGATCGGCCACCCGGCGCAGGCGCGGGTGGGTTCCGCCGCCGCACAGGCCCCGAGGCTCCGTCCACCCGCGACGCTAGGTCGATATGCTTAAGGGTCCGTCACCTGACGGACCGTCGGAGCCTCGCCGGCCGTGCCGGCCGCGATGCGGCCTGCGCGCCAACGAAAAAGGCGGCCCCGAGGGGCCGCCTTTCTCAAGGTGCGAGGCTGCTGAGCCTTCAGTAATTGTAGGCGCGCTCGCCATGCTCGGAGATGTCGAGGCCTTCGCGCTCCTTCTCGGTGGTGACGCGCAGGCCGATCACCATGTCGACGACCCAGTACAGGATGGCCGAGCCGCCACCCGAATAGACCAGGGTCGCGATGACGCCGGTGAGCTGCACCACGAACTGATGGCCCATGTCGTAATCGCCGACGTTGTTGTGGGCGATGTTGGTGTAGTCGGTGATGCCGACGCCGCCGAGCGCGGGCGACACCAGGATGCCGGTCGCCAGCGCCCCGATGATGCCGCCGATGCAATGCACGCCGAAGACGTCCAGCGCGTCGTCGTAGTGGAGCTTCTCCCGCACGATGGCGACGAAGAACCAGCATACCGGGCTGACGATCAGGCCCAGCACCACGGCGCCCATGGGTCCGACGTAGCCGCAGGCCGGCGTGATGGCCACGAGCCCCGCGATGGCGCCCGACGCCATGCCGAGCAGCGAAGGCCGGCCCTTCATGCCCCATTCCACGAACAGCCAGGACACGGTCGCGGCCGCCGTCGCCACCATCGTGTTGACGAAGGCGAGCGCCGTTGTGCCGTTGGCCTCGAGGTTGGAGCCCGCGTTGAACCCGAACCAGCCGACCCACAGCAGGGAGGCGCCGATCATGGTCATCGTCAGCGAGTGGGGGGGCATCGGCTCGCGGGGATAACCGACGCGCTTGCCCATGAGCAGGCAGCCCACCATCCCGGCGATGCCCGCATCGATGTGCACCACGGTGCCGCCCGCGAAATCGAGGGCCCCGAGATGGTTCAGCCAGCCCGCGCCGGCCAGCACGGTGTCGAGATTGGCCTGTGCGGTCTTCTTGGCGGCGTCGTCGGCCGCCGCGAGCAGCGCCTTCTGGGCGTTCGCGATGTCGTCGGGGGCGGGCGTGTACCAGACCCAATGGGCGATCGGGAAGTAGATCAGCGACACCCACAGGATCATGAACAGCACGACAGCGGAGAACTTCATCCGCTCGGCGAAGGAGCCGATGATCAGCGCGGGCGTGATCATGGCGAAGGTCATCTGGAACACCATGTAGGCGTATTCCGGGATCACGACGCCGTTCGAGAAGGTCGCCACCGTCGAGTCCGGCGTGATCCCCTTCAGGAACGCCTTGCCGAAGCCGCCGATGTAGGCCGTGTAGGCGCCGCCGTCGCCGAAGGCGAGCGAGTAGCCGTAGAGGACCCAGATCACGCCGACGATCGATACGATCATCATGACCTGGCTCAGCACCGACAGCATGTTCTTCGAGCGCACGAGGCCGCCGTAGAACAGCGCCAGGCCGGGGATCGACATCATCAGCACCAGCGCCGAGGAGATCAGCATCCAGGCCGTGTCGCCCTTGTTGGGCAGGATCGCGGCCGCCGCGGCGGCCGTGGCCGGAGCAGCGGCGGCGGCGCCGGCAGCCGCTGCGGGTGCCTCGGGCGCGGGCGTCTGGGCCAGGGCCGTGCCGGCCATGAGCAGCACGGCCACGGCCGCGAGACCGAGTGCCGATCGCATTCGAGGCGACTTCGCCAGAGGCAACGTCGCGGAAAGCGACAGGTTCGTGAACGTCATCGAGGGACTCCGGTGAGCGGGAATGCGAGAGGTCGGGAGATCAGAGCGCGTCGGCGTCGGTCTCGCCGGTTCGGATGCGGACGGCCTGCTCGAGCGTCGTGACGAAGATCTTGCCATCGCCGATCTGGCCCGTCCGGGCCGTCGCCGTGATGGCGTCGACGACCTGGTCGAGCAGCTCGGCCGCGACGGCCACTTCGATCTTGAGCTTGGGGAGGAAGCTCACGGCGTATTCGGCGCCGCGGTAGATCTCGGTATGGCCCTTCTGGCGACCGTAGCCCTTCACCTCGGTGACGGTCAGGCCGTGCACGCCGACGGCCGTCAGGGCGTCTCGCACCTCCTCCAGCTTGAAGGGTTTGATGATGGCCGTAACAATCTTCATCGCAGACTTCCTCGGTTGCCGGCCCCGTCCGGCTTCGCTCGGCACGACGCGCGTGTCGGGACGTCCGCCCCGCGGGACCCGTGCGACGGCGTGACAAGGCTCTTTCAAGGCTCGTGCCAAACTTTAGCCACCACACCGTCTCGGGCGGCGGTCGCCCATCGCTGTCGACCCCGGGCGAGTCATGGCCAACATGGAGCGTTCTGCCTATTCGTTGGGCACGGCTCGGGCCGGCCGCGATGGCGAAGCCGACGGAGCGACGTCGGATGTCGAAGGGCCTCCGTGAGGAACGATGCCGTCCCGGCGCGCTTCCGCGTCCCAAGGCGACGTCCCGATCGTGACCGAACGGGGGCTCGAAGGCGCACTGCCGGTGCCGGAGGCCGTCACGCGACGGTGCCGGAGCCGGCGACGGTCATGCACCGCACCCGCGCCGGACCCGAGCCCGCCCCTCGCGGTCAGCACGCCAGCCGACCAGGTCTCGCGCGGCGATCACGGTGGAGGGGTGCGTGCCGCCCACGGGCGCCGCGCCGCGCCGCCGTTGTGTGAGGCGGTGCAATCCGCTAAGTTTAGGCGTGGTCGGCTTGACAGGGCGATCGATGCCTGTCGCCGTTCGCGGCTTTGATGTTACAATGCGTTGCGCGCGGCCGTCGTGCGAGCGTGACTGTTAAGGAGCCGGCCGACCCATGGATTTCCTCAAGCCCCGGTTGACTCCCATGAATCGCCGCCGTCGCATCTATGAGGGGAAGGCCAAGGTCCTCTACGAGGGACCCGAGCCGGGAACGCTCATCCAGCACTTCAAGGACGACGCCACCGCGTTCAACGCCAAGAAACACCAGATCATCGACGGCAAAGGTGTTCTGAACAACCGCATCTCGGAATACATCTTCCAACACTTGAACAACATCGGCGTGCCGACCCACTTCATCCGCCGGCTCAACATGCGCGAGCAGTTGATCAAGGAGGTGGAGATCATTCCGCTCGAGGTCGTGGTCCGCAACGTGGCCGCCGGATCGCTGGCGACGCGGCTCGGGATCGAGGAGGGCACGCAGCTGCCCCGCTCGATCATCGAGTTCTACTACAAGAACGATGCCCTCAACGATCCGATGGTGTCTGAGGAGCACATAACAGCCTTCGGCTGGGCGTCGCCGCAGGAGATCGACGACATCATGGCGTTGGCCATCCGGGTCAACGACTTCCTGTCCGGCCTCTTTCTCGGGGTCGGGATCCGCCTCATCGACTTCAAGATGGAGACGGGCCGCCTCTGGGAGGGCGACCTGATGCGCATCGTGGTGGCGGACGAGATCTCCCCCGATTCCTGTCGGCTCTGGGACGTCAAATCCAGCGACAAGATGGACAAGGACCGGTTCCGCCGGGATCTCGGCGGGTTGGTGGAGGCCTATACGGAAGTGGCCCGTCGGTTGGGCATCATGCAGGAGAACGACGCGGCCCGGACCGCTGGCCCGCAACTGGTGCAGTGACCCCTCCGTCTCGACGGTGTGGAAGGCCCCTCGCGAGGGGCCTTCTTTTTGTCTGGATCGCGTCGTGTCGTGCTCGTTCCGGCGATCACCGGCCTCGAGTTTCACGGTGTGATTGTGAGACCGCCCTGATCGGGGCGGGCACCGCCGGAATTTCGATCATCGAGCCTGCAATTTCAACATGGCTGCCTTGCCTTTCGGCGCTACTTCGGCTTTAAGACAGTTCAACGACGCCTCACGGCGCAGACCGCCGAAGCGCGGCATCGAGAAGACCATCCGAGGGTGGCCCACAGTCTAGGGAGGAAGCGCCCCGCGAAGGCGCCCGGCGTGTCGCGCGCCTGCGGCCGGTGATGCGTGAGACGCATCACCGGCCGTCGTCGTTTCCGAGGGGCTCTGATGCTGGGTGACCCGTTCGGCTCGCGAGGCTTCGCGTCGCCTGCTAATGTCGCTCGATCACGCCGGCCGGCAGAGAGCCGGTCAGGCGGTCTGTCCTGCATCGCCGCAGCGAAACGGGTCCCATCATGACGACGATCGATCTCGCCAAGCGCGTCTACGATCACACCTGGAAGCTCGACCCGATCGTCCGCAGCCTGCTCGACACGGACTTCTACAAGCTCCTCATGCTGCAGATGATCTGGGGGCTTTACCGGGACCAGCAGGTCACCTTCTCGCTCGTCAACCGGACCACCCGCGTCCGCGTCGCCGACGAGATCGACCCTGCGGAACTGCGCGACCAGCTCGACCATGCCCGTTCGCTCCCGGTGAGCAAGAAGGAGATGATCTGGCTCGCCGGCAACAGCTTCTACGGCCGTGCCCACATCTTCGAGCCGAGCTTCCTCGCCTGGCTGGCCGACTATCGCCTGCCCGACTACGACCTCGCGGTGCGGGATGGCCAGTTCGAACTCAGCTTCTCCGGCTCGTGGGTCGATGTGACGCTCTGGGAGATTCCGGCGCTCGCCATCATCAACGAGATGCGCTCCCGCGCCGCCCTGAAGGGCCTCGGCCGCTTCCAACTCGACGTCGTCTACGCCCGCGCCAAAGCCAAGCTGTGGAGCAAGGTCGAGCGTCTTCGCACCCTGCCCGATCTCCGCATCTCGGATTTCGGCACGCGCCGCCGCCACAGCTTCCTGTGGCAGCGCTGGTGCGTCGAGGCCCTGAAGGAGGGACTGGGCGACGCCTTCACGGGCACCAGCAACGTGTTGCTCGCCATGGACAACGACCTCGAGGCGCTCGGCACCAACGCCCACGAGCTGCCGATGGTGCTGGCCGCGCTGGCGCGCGACGACGAGGGCCTGCGCCACGCGCCCTACCAGGTCCTGGCCGACTGGCGGAAGTACTACGGCGGCAACCTGCTGATCGTCCTGCCGGACACGTTCGGCACGGCGCCGTTCCTGCGCGATGCCCCCGAATGGGTGGCGGACTGGACCGGCTTCCGCCCGGACTCGGCCCCGCCCATCGCGGGCGGCGAGGAGTTGATCGCCTGGTGGACCTCCAAGGGCCGGGACCCGCGAGACAAGCTGCTGGTCTTCTCCGACGCCCTCGATGTCGACACGATCGAGGAGGCCTACCGGCACTTCCAGGGCCGGGTCCGGATGAGCTTCGGCTGGGGCACCAACCTCACCAACGACTTCGCCGGCTGCGCGCCGACGCCCAACGGGCGCCTGAAGGCGATCTCGCTCGTCTGCAAGATCACCGACGTCGGCGGCCGGCCGGCGGTGAAGCTGAGCGACAATCCGATGAAGGCGCTGGGCCGCCCCGACGAAGTCGAGCGCTATCTGCGGGTCTTCGGCACCGCGGGCCGGGTGGCGCAGCCGGTGCTGGTGTAGGCGGCCCGGCCCGCCCTCCGATACCAGCGGTCGAGCCTTCTGACCGCTGGTATCGGAGGGCGCGCCGCCGCTCGTGGGGCGTGACCCGCCGTCGATGAGTCATCGTCGACGGCGGCTGGTGTGATCCGTCCGCTCTTCCCTTCGCGAGGCGCGTGCGATACGCACGGCGTGCCAGCCGGCCGGACGGCCGTCGTGCGCGAGCACGGAGGAAAGTCCGGGCTCCACGGAAACACGGTGCCGGATAACGTCCGGCGGGGGTGACCCCAGGGACAGCGCCACAGAGAGCAGACCGCCCGGCGGGGGAGCGATCCGCCGTCCGGGTCAGGGTGAAAGGGTGCGGTAAGAGCGCACCGCGGAGGCGGCAACGTCGACGGCATGGCAAGCCCCACCGGGAGCAAGATCGAATAGGGGCGACGGGACCCGGACCGGCGAGAGCCGGCACGGGTCCAACCCGTTTCCGGGCTGTCGCCCGGGTTGATCGCTCGAGACGGCCGGCGACGGCCGTCCCAGAGGAATGGTCGTCACGCGCGTCGGGTTCGCGCCCGTGCGCCATACAGAACCCGGCTTACAGGCCGGCTGGCACCCGGCCCTCCTCCATCCCGTTATGCCCCCATTGACGACGCGCCACGGGCCGGGCCCGACCCGTGCAGGCTCGGCATGGGATTGCGCCCCACCGCGACCCCGGGCGGGCTCTCCCTTCCGTGGGCGTCGAGCGATCATCTGTGGATAGGCTCGGGCGCTCGGTGGAGGTCCGCGATGGAGCGAGGCGCGGCCCGACCGGCCGCGATGCCGGTCAGAGGCAGGCAGACCTCGATCGAGCGCCTTCGTCCCGTCCCCTGCTTTCGCTCGACGATCGCCTGATCGACCTGGGTGAGTCGGCGCAGAGCGCACCGATTCGGCACAGGCTGGGGATCGCGCCGCAACGGGGTCTTAACCCTAAGCGGGGCTTACTCGATCCTGGCCTCCCGACCGCGCGCGGGCTGCTTCCGTTGACGCCCATAGGGTCCCATGATATCCCAAATCATCCCGTCAGAGACAGAGGTCCACGGTCAGGTTTCCGGCCCCCATCGCCCGATGGATCGCCGTGGCCTGCCGTCAGCCGCCGCTCGGGACGGTCAGGATCGAGACAGAGGGGATCTTGGACCGCTTCGTCTCGCACTTCACCAACCGGCTGGACGCCAAGGGTCGCGTGTCGATCCCGGCGCCGTTCCGGGCGGTGTTGGCGCGGGACGGCTTCGAAGGGTTGTACGTCTACCCCTCGCTCTATGCCGATGCGCTGGACTGCGGCGGCCAGGCCCTGCTTCGAGAGATCGACGCACTGATGGCGCCGCTGTCGCCCTACTCCGAGGAATGGGACGCCTATGCGTCGACGCTCCACGGGGAGAGCGAAGTGCTGAAGCTCGACGGGGAGGGACGCGTGATCCTGACCGACACCTTGAAGGCGCATATCGGCATCGCCGCCGAAGTGACGCTGGTGGGTCAGGGGCACAAGTTTCAGATCTGGGAGCCGGGACGGTTTCGCGCGCATTTGGAAGAGGCCAGACGCCGAGTGCGCGACCACCGAAAACAGCTCAGCTCCGGACATGCGGCGCAGTTCACCGCGCCGCAGCCTCCTGGAGCACGGGACGGATGACGGATCGCGGCTCAGGGGATCGCTCGAGAGAGGAGCACCTGGCCGCAGGCGGACCGATCCGGCATCAGCCCGTGCTCCGCGAGGAGGCTCTCGCGGCTCTCGACGTCCGGTCCGGCGGCCTGTACCTCGACGGCACGTTCGGGGCGGGCGGCTACACGCGTTCGATCCTGAACCAGCCCGGCACCCGCGTGGTGGCGCTCGACCGCGACCCCACCGCCATCGCGGGCGGGGCCGTCCTCGCCGCCGCCGAGCCGGGCCTGACCCTCGTCCAAGCCCGCTTCGCCACGCTTGATGCGGTCGTGACCGATCTCGGCCTGCCCTCGCTCGACGGCGTGGTGCTCGACATCGGCGTCTCCTCCATGCAGTTCGACCAGGCCGAGCGGGGCTTCTCGTTCCGCTTCGACGGACCGCTCGACATGCGCATGGGCGGCGACGGGCCGACGGCCGCCGACATCGTCAACGGCGCCGACGAGGGCGACCTCGCCGATATCCTGTACCGCTACGGCGAGGAACGGGCGTCGCGCCGCATCGCCCGTGCGATCTGCTTCGACCGGGCGTCCGCGCCCTTCATCTCGACGAAGCAGCTGGCCGACATGATCGGCCGCGTGATGCCGGGCAGGCCCGGCGACATCCATCCCGCGACGCGGAGCTTCCAGGCGCTGCGCATCGCCGTCAACGACGAACTCGGCGAACTCCACGACGCATTGGAGGCGGCCGAACGCGCGCTCGGCGTCGGCGGCCGGCTCGCCGTGGTGACCTTCCACTCGCTGGAGGATCGCATCGTCAAGCGCTTCCTCCAGGCCCGCGCCGGGCGCGGCGACGGCGGCTCGCGCCACCGGCCGGCGAGCGCCGCCCGCCCGCCCGCCACCTTCACGCTCGCGGGCAAGCAGCCCGTCCTGCCCGGCGCCGCCGAGGTCGCCGCGAACCCGCGCGCCCGCTCGGCCAAGCTCCGGGTCGGACTCCGCACCGACGCCCCCGCCTGGGCTCCGGATCCCGCCGCGCGGGCCGCCGTCACCGTCGACAAGCGGGGTTGAGCCGTGCTGCGCTTTCTCAACGTGCTGGCCGTGGCGGTGCTGATCGCCTCCGCGGTCTATGCCTATTCGGTGAAGTACGAGACGATCCTCTACGCGGAGCAGATCATCAAGACCCGCCACCTCATCGCCGACGAACAGGACGGCATCGAGAAGCTGGAGGCCGAGTGGGCCATCCTGACCCGGCCGGACCGGCTGGCGGCACTCGCCGACCATGGCATCACCCTCCAGAGACTGTCGCTGGACCAGATCGTGCAGGCCACGGATCTGCCCGATCCGCCGCCCAAGGTGGACTCGATCGGCCGCAAGCTCGATTCGCTGGGCCTCGGAGAGCCGACCGCGACCCCGACAGACAAGCAGGCCGGCGGCTCCGCCGCGACCCCGTCTTCCGCGAGATAGCGCCCGCATGACCGGCCTCCCCCATCCCCACGTGCAGGTCCCGCCGCGGGCGCCCTCCCCCGGCCGCATCGCCCGCCTGCGCGGCTTCATCGGCGACGTCTGCTCGACACGGCTCGACAAGAGCGGCTTCCGCCTGCGCCTGATCGCGCTCGGCTTCCTCGGCGTCTACGGCCTCATCGACGGCAAGCTGATCAAGCTCGGCCTGTCGAAGGAGGCGCCGGCGGGGCTCAAGGCCGCGGCGTCGGACGCCGTGTCGGGTGCCCGGCCCGAACTCCTCGACCGCGACGGCGGCGTGCTGGCGCAGGACATCAAGACCATGTCGGTCTTCGCCGAGCCGCGCCGCCTCATCGACAAGGACGAGGCCGTCGAGCTGCTCTCCGCGGTCCTGCCCGACATCGACGCCACGGACCTCCGCAAGCGGCTGGGCTCGAAGAAGGGGTTCGTCTGGGTCAAACGCGGCATCACCGACAAGCAGCAGGGGGAGGTGTTCCGGCTCGGCCTGCCGGGCGTCGGCTTCCTGCCGGAGAACAAGAGGATCTACCCGAACGGGCCGGTCGGCGCCCACGTGCTGGGCTTCACCAACACCGACAACCAGGGCATCGCCGGCATCGAGAAATGGGTCGACAACCAGGGGCTCGGCGACCTCAAGGGCGCCGGCTTCGACGTCACCCCGCAGGACCTGAAGCCGATCTCGCTGTCGCTCGACACGAAGGCGACCTTCGCGGTGCGCGACGAGCTCCTGAAGGGTATCGCCCACTTCAAGGCCCAGGCGGGCTCCGCCGCCATCATGGACGTCAACACCGGCGAGATGATCGCCTACGTGTCGCTGCCCGACTACGACCCTAACAACCCCGTCGACGCGCTGAAGCCCGACCACATCAACCGGCTCAACGTCGGCACCTACGAGATGGGCTCGACCTTCAAGGCGATATCCATCGCGATGGCGCTGGAGCTGAACAAGGTGACGCTGCGCTCGACCGTCGACGCGCGCGACAACCTGCGCTACGGGCGCTTCACGATCCACGACTTCCACGCCACGCACCGCATCCTCACCGTGCCGGAGGTGTTCGTCCACTCGTCCAACATCGGGACGGCCCGCATGGTCATGATGGTGGGCGTGGAAGGCCACAAGGCGTTCCTGCGCAAGATGGGTCAGCTGACCCGCCTCCAGACCGAGCTGCCCGAGACGGCCGCCCCGCAGATCCCCGCCCATTGGGGCGAGCTGAACTCGATGACGATCGCGTTCGGCCAGGGCCTCAACGTCACGCCGCTCCAGGCCATGATGGCGGTGGCGGCGCTGGCCAACGGCGGCTACGAGATCACGCCCACCTTCCTCAAGCGTGACAAGCCGGACGTCCGTGATGAATCCCAGCGCGTCGTCCGTCCGGACGTGTCCGAGGAGTTGCGCTATCTCATGCGCGTCAACGCCACGCTCGGCTCCGCCAAGAAGATCGACATCCCGGGCTATTTCGCGGGCGGCAAGACCGGCACGGCCGACAAGCTGATCCACGGCCATTACTCGAGCGACCGGGTGAACACGACCTTCATGTCGATCGTGCCGGCCGACAAGCCGAAGTACCTGTTCTTCGTCATGATGGAGGACCCGCAGGCCGCCGAGGGGACCTACGGCTTCCACACGGCGGCGTGGAACTCGGGCGACGTCTGCGGCAAGATCATGGAGCGCGTCGCGCCGATCCTGAACCTGCCGCCGAACCTCAACCTGCCGACGGCGCCCTTCCCCACGGTGGCGAAGCTCGGGATCGGCATGGACACGGTCCTGCGATGAGGCTCGGCGGGCTGCTGCCCGGCGCGGCACTCGACGCGACGACGCGCGACGTCGAGGTCGCCGGCCTGTCGTCCGACAGCCGCAGCGTCACGCCCGGCTTCGCTTTCTTCGCCGTCCCGGGCACGAAGGGCGACGGGCTGGCCTACGCGGAACAGGCCGCGGCGTCGGGAGCCGTGGCGGTCGTGGCCGAGCGCCCCCCGGAGGGCCTGCCCGAGGGCGTGGCGGTCGCTCTGGTGCCGGACGTCCGGCGCGCCCTGTCGCAGGCGGCATCGCGGTTCCATCCCGGACAGCCCGGCACCGTCGTGGCGGTCACGGGGACCAGCGGCAAGACGTCCGTGGCCGAGTTCGTGCGGCAGATCTGGGCCGCGGCCGGCGCCAGGGCCGCCTCGCTCGGCACGCTCGGCATCGTGGAGCCGGGCGGCGGCGCCTATGGCTCGCTGACCACGCCGGACCCGGTGGCGCTGCACCGCGACCTCGACCGGCTGGCGCGGGACCGCGTCACCCATCTCGCGCTCGAAGCCTCCTCGCACGGCCTCGACCAGCACCGGCTCGACGGCGTCAGGCTCGCGGCCGGCGCTTTCACCAACCTGTCGCGCGACCACCTCGACTATCACCCGACCCTCGACAGCTATCTCGCCGCCAAGCTGCGCCTCTTCACCGACCTCCTGGCCCCGGGTCGGCCGGCGGTGGTGAACGCCGACGGTGACGCCTCCGACCGGGTGATCGCAGCCGCCCGCACGCGCGGGCTCGCCCTCGTGACAGTCGGCCGACGCGGCGACGACATCCGTCTCCTCGCCGCCGAGCCCGACGGCGTCGCCACGCGCCTCAGGATCCGCCACGCCGGGCTCGACCACGCTGTCACGCTGCCGCTCGCCGGAAGCTTCCAGGCGTCGAACGCGCTCGTGGCGGCGGGGCTCTGCATCGCCACCGGGACGGCGCCCGCCGCCGCGTTCGCCGCGCTGGAGCGCCTCGTCGGTGCGCCGGGCCGCCTCGAGCGCGTTGGCGAGCACCGCGGCGCGCCGATCGCGGTCGACTATGCCCACAAGCCCGACGGGCTCGACAACGTGCTCCGCACGATGCGCCCCTACGCGGCGGGCCGGCTCGTCGTGGTGTTCGGCTGCGGCGGCGACCGCGACGCCGGCAAGCGCCCCATCATGGGCGGGATCGCGGCGCGCCTCGCCGACGTCGTGATCGTGACGGACGACAACCCGCGCTCCGAGGACCCCGCCGCGATCCGCGCGGCGATCCTGGCGGCGGCGCCGGGCGCCCTCGAGATCGGCGACAGGGGCGAGGCCATCGCCCATGCGGTCTCGCTGCTCGGGCCCGGCGACGCGCTCGTGGTGGCCGGCAAGGGCCACGAGACCGGCCAGACGGCCGGCGGGATCACCCTGCCCTTCTCGGACGCCGAGGCGGTCTCGGCCGCCATCGCGAGGATGCCCTGATGGCCGATGCCCCCCTCTGGTCCGGTCTGGGCCTGATCACGCATCTGCAGGCTCGTGTCAGCGGCACGCCGCTGCTCGACGGCGTCACCGGCATTTCCATCGACACCCGCACCCTCAAGCGCGGCGAACTCTTCTTCGCCATCCGGGGCGACGCCCACGACGGCCACGATTTCGTGCGGGCGGCCTTCGCGGCCGGCGCCGCCGCGGCGGTGGTCGACGAGGCCCATGCCATCGCCCTCGCCGGCCTGCCCTGCCTCTACGTGGTCGACGACGTGCTGGCCGGGCTGGGGCGGCTCGGCGCCGCCGCGCGACACCGCTCCGAGGCCCGCATCGTCGCCGTCACGGGCTCGGTCGGCAAGACGTCGGTCAAGGAGGCCTTGCGGCTCGTCATGGCGGAGGCGGGCCCGACCCATGCCTCCGTGGCGTCGTTCAACAATCACTGGGGCGTGCCGCTGACGCTCGCGCGGCTGCCCGCCGAGGCGCGCTACGGCGTCTTCGAGATCGGCATGAACCACGCGGGCGAGATCACCCCGCTGGTCGGGCTCGTGCGCCCGCAGATCGCGCTCGTCACCAACGTGGCGGCGGCGCACCTCGAGCATTTCGCCTCCGTCGACGCGATCGCCGACGCCAAGGCGGAGATCTTCTCCGGGCTGGTCGCGGGAGGGGTGGCGATCATCAACCGCGACATCGACACCTACGCCCGGCTCCGGGCGCACGCCGAGGCCTCGCCGGCCCGCCACGTCCTGACCTTCGGCGAGCATGCCGATGCCGACGCCCGCCTCGCCGACTGCACGCCGAACCGGGAGGGCTCGGACGTGTCCGCCCGCGTGCTGGGGCGGCGCGTCGACTTCCACCTCGGCGCGCCCGGCCGGCACCTCGCCATCAACGCCCTCGGCGTGCTGCTGGCCGCGCGGGCCGCGGGCATCGACGTCGATTCGGCCGCCTCCTCGCTCGGCCGGTCGAGGGCCGGCCCGGGGCGGGGCGCCCGCACGAGCCTGATGCTGGGCGGCGGCACCGCCACGCTGATCGACGAGAGCTACAACGCCAACCCGACCTCCATGCGGGCCGCCCTCGCGGTGCTGGCCGCGTTGGAGCCGCGCGGCCAGGGCCGCCGCATCGCCGTGATCGGCGACATGCGCGAGCTCGGCCCCGAGGCCGAGCGGCTGCACGCGGAACTCGCCGAGGACGTCCTCGCCGCCAAGGTGGACCTCGTCTTCGCGGCGGGGCCGCTCAGTCATGCCTTGTTCACGCGCCTGCCGCACGAAGTCCGAGGCTTGTGGGGGGACGCCGCCACGGCTATCGAGGGCGCCCTCGCGGACGGCATCCGGGCCGGCGACGTCGTGATGGTGAAGGGCTCCAACGGGAGCCGGATGGGGCCGCTCGTCACAGCCCTGAAGGACCGGTTCCGCTCGCCGTCGGCGGTCCGCTGAGGACACAAATGCTCACCTGGCTCACCGATCTCTCGGCCTATTTCAGTCCGCTGAACCTGTTCCGATACCTGACGTTCCGCACCATCGGCGCCACCGGCACGGCGGCGCTGTTCGTGTTCTTCTTCGGCCCGGGCATCATCGCGGCGCTGCGCCTGAAACAGGGCAAGGGGCAGCCGATCCGCACCGACGGCCCCCAGTCCCACCTCCTCACCAAGAAGGGCACGCCCACGATGGGCGGGCTGATGATCCTGTCGGGCCTCGTCGTCTCGACCCTGCTCTGGGCCAACCTGCGCAGCCCCTACGTCTGGATCACGCTGCTCGTCACGCTCGGCTTCGGCATGATCGGCTTCTACGACGACTACCTCAAGGTGACGCGCCAGAGCCACGCCGGCTTCTCGGGCCGCGCCCGCCTCGCCCTCGAGGCGTTGATCGCGGTCGTGGCCTGCTGGGCCATGACGGCCGTCGGGCCGGCCAACACCACCGGCCTCGCCCTGCCCTTCATCAACGGCTACGTCGTCGACCTCGGGATCTTCTTCATCGCCTTCGGGGCGTTCATCATCGTGGGGTTCGGCAATGCCGTGAACCTCACCGACGGGCTCGACGGGCTCGCCATCGTGCCGGTGATCGTGGCGATGGGCACGTTCGGCGTGATCGCCTATTGTACCGGCAACCTCCTCTACGCCAGCTATCTCGGCATCAACCACGTGCCCCAGACGGGCGAGTTGCTCGTCGTGGCCGGCGCGGTCGGGGGTGCCGGCATCGGCTTCCTGTGGTTCAACGCGCCTCCGGCGCAGATCTTCATGGGCGACACCGGCTCGCTGGCGCTGGGCGGGCTCATCGGCACGGTGGCGGTCGCCATCAAGCACGAGATCGTCCTCCTGATCGTCGGCGGCCTCTTCGTCGTCGAGGCCCTCTCGGTCATCGTCCAGGTCGCCTCCTTCAAGCTGACCGGCAAGCGGGTGTTCCGCATGGCGCCGATCCATCATCATTTCGAGCAGCTCGGCTGGTCGGAGCCGCAGATCGTCATGCGCTTCTGGATCATCTCCTTCATCCTCGCCCTGCTGGGCCTCTCGACCCTCAAGGTGCGCTGACCCATGACGCCCGTCACGCATTGCGCCGGACGGACGCTGGCGCTCTTCGGCCTCGGCGGTTCGGGCCTCGCCACCGCCGATGCGCTGCGCGCCGGCGGTGGCCGCGTGATCTGCTGGGACGATGCCGAGCCCGCCCGCGCCAAGGCGGCCGCCGCCGGCCATGCCGTGGCGGACCTCCGCGGCATCGACTGGTCCGGCGTGGCGTCGCTGGTGCTCACCCCCGGCGTGCCGCTGACCCACCCCGCGCCGCACTGGTCGGCGGCGCTCGCCACCGCGGCGGGCGTCGAGATCGTCGGCGACGTCGAACTCTTCTGCCGCGAGCGCGCCGCCGTCGCGCTGGACGCGCCGCTCGTCGCCGTCACCGGCACCAACGGCAAGTCCACCACGACGGCGCTGACCGCGCATCTCTTCCGCGCCGCGGGCCGGGACGTGCAGGTGGGCGGCAACATCGGGACCGCCGTCCTGGCGCTCGCGCCCCCGGCCCCGGGCCGCCTTCACGTGCTAGAGGTCTCGTCCTACCAGATCGACCTCGCCCCGAGCCTCGCGCCGACGGTCGGCATGCTGCTCAACCTCAGCCCCGACCACATCGAACGCCACGGCACGTTCGAGGCCTATGCGGCCGTCAAGGAGCGGCTGATCGCGCGTTCGGATTGGTCCCTCGTGGGCGTCGACGACCGCGCCTCGGCCGACGTCTTCGAGCGGGCCGTCGAGCGCGAGATGCGCCTCCACGCGCGCCATCTCGGGCCGTCGGGCCGGCACTACCCCGTCTCGGTCCGGCAGGACCTGCCGACCGGGGTGTCGCTGTCGGGCGGCCACATGGTGCTGATGCGCCCCTATGACGGGCGCGAGCGGATCCTCGGCGGCCTCGACGGCCTCGCGACGCTGCGCGGCCTGCACAACGCCCAGAACGCCTGTTTCGCCGCCGCCTGCGCCGACCTGCTCGGGTTGCGGGGCGTCGACGCCCACGTGATCCAGAGCGGGCTCAACAGCTTCCCGGGCCTTCCTCACCGGATGGAAGAGGTGGCACGGATCGGCAACACGCTGTTCGTCAACGATTCCAAGGCCACCAACGCCGATTCGGCCGAGAAGGCGCTGCTGTCGTTCGACCGCGTCCACTGGATCCTCGGCGGCGTCCCGAAGGCCGGCGGCATCGAGAGCCTCGTGCCGCTGTTCGACCGCGTCGAGCGCGCCTACCTGATCGGCGAGGCCGCCGACGCCTTCGCGGCGACGTTCGGCGGCCGGGTGCTGAGCCGCCGCTGCGGCACGCTGGAGCGGGCCCTGGCGGCCGCCGCCGCGGATGCCCGGCAAGCCCCGGGCAACGCGGTCGTGTTGTTCTCGCCCGCCTGCGCCTCCTTCGATCAGTTCAGCGGCTTCGAGGCGCGGGGCGATGCGTTCCGCGGCCTCGTGGCCGCCCTCCCGCGCTGAGCCGCCCGCGCCCCCCGAGTCCGAGGAGTCCCGCATGATCTCGCGCGCCGAACGCTCGGTCTTCGCCGATTGGTGGTGGACGGTCGATCGCTGGCTCCTGGCCGCGATCGGCCTCCTCGTGGTGCTGGGCATCGTCCTCACCATGGCGGGCAGCCCGCCCGTGGCCGAGCGGCTCGGCCTCTCGACCTTCTATTTCGTCCACCACCAGGTGATCTTCCTGGTGCCGTCGCTGTGCCTTCTCGTCGGCACCTCGTTCCTGCAGCCGCGCGACGTGCGCCGCGCCGGGCTCCTGGTCTTCGTCGTCAGCATGGCGCTGATCGTCGCGGCCCTCGGCTTCGGCCACGAGGTCAAGGGCGCCAAGCGCTGGATTTTCGGGATCCAGCCCAGCGAATTCGTCAAGCCCGCCTTCGTGATCCTGGCCGCCTGGGCCTTCTCCGAGGGCGCGCGTCGGCGCGACGTCCCGGGCAACCTCATCGCGCTGGTGCTCCTGCCCCTCACCATCGTGCCGCTGATCCTGCAGCCCGACTTCGGCCAGACCATGCTGATCGCGCTGGTCTGGGCGTCGCTGTTCTTCATGGCGGGGCTGCACTGGTTCTGGGTGGGCGGCATCGGCGGGATGGGGGCCGTCAGCGTCCTCGTG
The DNA here is from genome assembly GCA_965214345.1 of Lichenihabitans sp. Lineage (GTDB taxonomy): Bacteria > Pseudomonadota > Alphaproteobacteria > Rhizobiales > Beijerinckiaceae > Lichenihabitans. The sequence continues at coordinate 2,002,366 of CBDCBJ010000007.1, forward strand.
GCCTACAAGCTCGTGCCCCACGTGCGCGACCGCATCCTGCACTTCCTCGATCCGTCGAACGGCCCCGGCGCCACCGACACGTTCCAGGTCGACACCGCGGTCGAGAGCTTCGTGTCGGGCGGCTGGTTCGGCAAGGGACCCGGCGAGGGCACGGTGAAGCGGGTGCTCCCCGACGCCCACACGGACTTCATCTTCGCCGTCACGGGCGAGGAGTTCGGCCTCCTGTTCTGCATGTTCCTCGCCGGCATCTTCGCCTTCATCGTGCTGCGCGGGCTGTGGCTGGCCTCGCGCAACGACGACCCGTTCTGCCGCTTCGCCACCGCCGGCCTGGTGATCCTCTTCGGCATCCAGAGCTGCATCAACATGTCGGTGAACCTCCACCTGATGCCGGCCAAAGGGATGACGCTGCCCTTCATCTCCTACGGCGGCTCGTCGATGATCTCTCTCGCGCTCGCCATGGGATTCCTCATCGCGGTCACGCGCAAGCGGCCCCGCGCCGCCGTCCTGGACCCGATCCCCTATCGCCGCGGCGAGGAACCGGACGGCGCGCTGGTCGCGGGCCTGTCGTGACGATGGCTGCGGGGGACCGGCCCGTCCTCCTCGCCGCCGGCGGCACGGGCGGGCACCTCTTCCCCGCCGAGGCGCTGGCGCGGGCGCTCGCCGCCCGGGGCATCGCGGTCGAACTCATGACCGACGACCGCGCCCTCAGATACGGGGTCGACTTCCCGGCCCGCGCCCTGCACGCCGTCCCCTCGGCGACGCCGCGCAACGGCTCGCCGATCGCCAAGGCGGCCGCCGCCGGTCAGCTGTCGCGCGGCGTGCTGGCCGCCTGGCGGACCATCGGCAGGATCCGCCCCCGCGTCGTCGTGGGCTTCGGCGGATACCCGACCGTGCCGCCCCTGATCGGTGCCTCGATCCGGGCCGTCCCCATCGTGCTCCACGAGCAGAACGCCGTGATGGGCAAGGCGAACCGCTTCCTCGCCAACCGCGCGGCCCGCATCGCCACCGGCTTCCCCGCGCTCGGCCGCGTGCCCGAGGCCGTGGCCGCCAAGGGCACCTTCACCGGCAATCCCGTGCGCCCGGCCGTGATCGCCGCCTCCCAGCGTGCGATGCCAGACCTCGTCGAGGGCGGCGCGGTCTCGCTGCTCGTCACGGGCGGCTCGCAGGGCGCCCGCGTGATGTCCGACATCGTGCCGGCCGCCGTGGCGCTGCTCGACGGCGACGCGCGCGCGCGGCTCGGCATCGTCCAGCAGGCGCGGGGCGAGGACGAGAGCCGCGTCCGCGACGCCTACGCGGCGCTCGGCATGGCGGCCGAGGTGATGCCCTTCTTCGCCGACCTGCCGGACCGGATGGCGGCGGCCCATCTCGTCGTGGCCCGCGCTGGCGCCTCCACGGTCAGCGAACTGGCGGTGATCGGCCGCGGCGCCGTGCTGGTCCCCTTCCCCCACGCGCTCGACCAGGACCAGGCGTCCAACGCCGCCGTCCTGGCGGCGAGCGGCGCCGCGATCGTGCGCGATCAGGCCCTGTTCACGCCCGAATGGCTTGCGGAAGAGCTGCGGCGCGTGTTGAACGACCCGGCGGAGCTGCTCGTGCGCGCCGCCGCGGCGCGCCGCGACGCCCGACCGGACGCCGCCGAGCGCCTGGCCGATCTGGTCCTCGCCGTCGCGGAGGGCGAAGCTGAGGGTTGAAGGCGCATGAAACTGCCGCGCGAGCTCGGGCCCATCCATTTCGTCGGGATCGGCGGCATCGGCATGTCGGGCATCGCCGAAGTGCTGAACACGCTGGGCTACAAGGTGCAGGGCTCGGACGCCGCCGAGGGCGCCAACGTCCAGCGGCTGCGCGAGAAGGGCATCGCGGTCTCGATCGGGCAGGCGGCCGAGAACCTCGGCGCCGCCGAGGTGGTGGTCGTGTCGAGCGCGATCTCGCGCGACAACCCCGAACTCGCCGCCGCCCGCGAGCGCCGCATCCCCGTCGTGCGCCGGGCCGAGATGCTGGCCGAACTCATGCGCCTGCGCCAATGCGTGGCGGTGGCGGGCACCCACGGCAAGACCACCACGACCTCGCTCGTCGCCACCCTGCTCGACGCCGGCGGCTTCGACCCGACCGTGATCAACGGCGGCATCATCAACGCCTACGGGACCAACGCCCGCCGCGGCGAGGGCGAGTGGATGGTAGTGGAGGCCGACGAGAGCGACGGCACCTTCCTCAAGCTGCCCGCCGACGTCGCCGTCGTGACCAACATCGACGCCGAGCACCTCGACCATTTCAAGACCTTCGACGCCATCAAGCAGGCGTTCCGCACCCTCGTCGAGAACCTGCCCTTCTACGGTTTCGCCGTCATGTGCCTCGACCACCCCGTGGTGCAGGAGCTCGTCGGCCGGATCGAGGACCGGCGCGTCGTCACCTACGGCGAGAATCCGCAGGCCGACGTCAGGCTGCTCGACATCGACCTCAAGGGCGGGGTGTCGCGCTTCAACGTCCTCGTCCGCGACCGCAAGACCGCCTCGGCCCGCTACATCGAGGACGTGACCATGCCCATGCCGGGCCACCACAACGCGCTGAACGCCACCGCCGCCATCGCGGTCGCGATGGAACTCGGCGTGCCCATCGACACGATCCGCGAGGCGCTGCGCACCTTCGGCGGCGTCAAGCGGCGCTTCACTCGCGTCGGCGAGTGGAACGGCGCCACGATCTTCGACGACTACGGCCACCACCCCGTCGAGATCGCGGCCGTGCTGCGGGCGGCGCGCGCCTCCACCCGCCAGCAGGTGATCGCTGTGGTGCAGCCCCATCGCTACTCGCGGCTGGAGTCGCTGTTCAACGACTTCGCCTCCTGCTTCAACGACGCCGACACGGTGGTGGTGGCCGACGTCTATGCCGCCGGCGAACAGCCCATCCCCGGGATCGACCGCGACGGGCTCGCCGCAGCCGTCAAGGCCCATGGCCACCGCAGCGTCATCCCGCTCGAAGGCCCGGCGGCTCTGGCCGGCGTGGTGCGGACGCTCGCCAAGCCGGGCGACTACGTCGTGTGCCTCGGCGCCGGCAACATCACCCAATGGGCCACTGCGCTGCCGGGGGAACTCGCGGCGGGAGACGTCGCGTGACGTTTACCGGAGCCGCCGAACCGCTATGATGTGAGCATGTGGAGCGTCGAGACCCTCAACGAGGTCGTGACGGGAGAGATCACGTCGCTTCCCGATGACATCAGGGCGAGGCTGGTCCGCTACACCGAGCAGATCGAGGCGCTCGGACCCCAGGGACTGCCACCCAAGGCGTTCAAGTTCCTGGGAGACCGGCTTTGGGAGTTGCGGCTTCAGGGTCGGGATGGCATCGGCCGCGCGATCTACGTCACGGCTTTCGAGCGGCGCGTCGTGATCGTTCGGGCTTTCGTGAAGAAGACACAGAAGACGTCTCCTGCCGAGATTCGGCTTGCGCGCGACCGAGCGAGGATGGTCCCATGACACGCATCCTGGACCTTCACCGCCAGTGGCTGGCGGACGCGAATTACGCCCGTGAATACGAAGCCCTGGAGAAGGAGTTCAGCCTGGCCAGAGCGGTCGCACAGGCGCGTCTCGGCGCCGGTCTGACGCAGACCGATCTGGCGGCCAGGCTGCAGACGACCGAGAGCGCCATCGCTCGCTTGGAAGGAGGCTCGTCCGTGCCTTCGACCCGGACGCTGAAACGCATCGCCGACGCGACGGGAACGCGGCTGCGCATCAGCTTCGAACCCGATCCAACGCGGCAGACTCAAGCGATGGTGGCGGGTGAGGCGTCGTGAGCCTCCTCGACGACCTCCGCGCTCGCCTCCCCGAGTTCCGCGGCCGGCTCACCGCCGGCGACGGCCTCGCGGCGCTGAGCTGGTTCCGCGTCGGCGGTCCGGCCGAGGTGATGATGGTGCCAGCCGACGAGGCGGACCTCGCCGACGCGCTCGCCCGCATCCCGGCCGACGTGCCGGTCGTGCCGCTCGGCCTCGGCTCCAACGTCATCCTGCGCGACGGCGGCGTGCCGGGCGTGGTGGTGAAGCTCGGCCGCGGCTTCGGCGGCATCGCGGTCGAGCCGGGCCATCTGGTGCGGGCGGGCGCGGCCGTGCCCGACGTCAAGGTGGCGCGCGCCGCCGCCGATGCCGCCATCGACGGCCTCGCCTTCTTCCGGGGCATCCCCGGATCGATCGGAGGGGCGCTGCGCATGAACGCCGGCGCCCACGGCGGCGAGACCACCGACGTCCTGGTCGAGGCGCGCGGCGTCGACCGCGACGGATCTCTGCGGATCTTCACCCGGGCCGAGATGGGCTTCACCTACCGCCACAGCGCGGCGCCGGCCTCGGTGATCTTCACCGAGGCCCTGTTCCAGGGCCGCCCCGGGGACGCCGCCACGATCCTGGCCGAGATGGACCGCATCACGGCGGCGCGCGAGGCCTCCCAGCCGATCCGCGAGAAGACCGGCGGTTCCACCTTCAAGAACCCGCCCGGCGCCAAGGCCTGGGAGCTGATCGACGCGGCCGGCTGCCGCGGCCTGAGACTCGGCGACGCCCAGGTGTCGGAGATGCACTGCAACTTCCTGATCAACCGGGGCGGCGCCACGGCGCGCGACCTCGAGGCGCTGGGCGAGGACGTGCGGCGCCGCGTCCGCGAGGCGTCCGGCGTGACCCTGGAATGGGAGATCAAGCGCATCGGACTTGGCGGGGTCTAGCGCCATGGGGGAAGCTTGCCCGCAGGCACGATCCCGGCGACGCTGCCGCGTCGTAACGCCGAAAGAATCAGCGCGATGAGCACAAGCGCGAGACGGGCCCAGCCGGCGAGCGACCCCTCTGCGGCGCTGCGTGTCCTCGTCGAACGGATCGCGCGGCTCCACGAAGAGGCAGTGGCGTCGATCCTTCCCGCAAAGGTCGAGCAGACCCTGCGCCAGTGGTTCGCGAACCGCGGCCTCGATCGCGACGATCCCGAAAGCCGCCAGGCCGCCGCCCTCGCCCTCGCGATGGCGATCGACCTCGAAAGCTTCACGCCCTCCCATTCCGGGTCGACGGCGGTCGACCGGGTGTCACGGCGGCGCGCGCTCGACCCAGACGACACGGCCGCGCTCCGGTCGCTGAAGGACGCACGGTTCACGCCCTACATCGTCCGTGGATCGATCGGCATCGGCCGCTTCTCGGCCGAGGACCTGGCGACCCGGCAGGCTTTCGCGATCTTCGACGAGCACCTGCCGCCCGCCGCGCTCGGCGCGACGTTGATCGGCTGGCTCTGCCGCCTCGACGACGGCACGCGCGCATCGGCCGGGGTCGTCACGGTGCTCGACCAGGCTGGCCTCGCGGTCGCGCTCGACTTCGTGAGGCCCGGCCGGGGCATCCCGCATGGTCACCGGTGCGCCGCGGCCGTCTTCCGCCACGCCGTCCGACATGGCGGACCACGGATCGACGGCCTGAACGGTCCGGCCGACGACGTCGAGGACGATCACGGGCCGACGCCGCTGGACCTCTTGGCGGCGCGGGCCGTGGAGGATGGCAGGATCGGGCGACCGATGGCGGAGACCCTCGACGAGGCGCGGCGGCTCGTCTCGCGCGACGCCGTCATGGAGGCCGTCTTCAAGGCCCATCGGTTTGGGCAGGCCGGGCAGGCTGAACGCGGCGCCATCTTCCGCCGCTTCGCCGAGGTGATGGTCGAGGCCCTCCACCTCCGTGCCCTGGCGGGTTCCGGCCTCGAACGGGCGCCGCTCGACAGGCTGGCGAGCGCGATCGATGTCGAGGTCGCCTCCGAGGGATACCCGCGCGGAGCCGCCGATCTGTTCCGCGAAATCCGCCGCATCGTGACGGCCGTCAAACCCCGCCAGGCCGGGGATGATCTCACGCGGGTCATCGAGCGCATCCGCGGGCTCCGCGCCAAGACCGTCGACCAGGGCTGCACCGAGCAGGAAGCGCTGACGGCGGCCGACAAGGTCGCCGAGCTGCTCGACCGATACGGCCTGTCGCTCGGCGAGATCGACCTGCGCCGGCAGGCCTGCGAGGGCATGGGCATCGTTTCCGACCGCAAGCGCAGCGGCCCGCTCGACGACGTCATGCCGGTCGTGGCGCAGTTCTGCGACTGCAGGAGCTGGAGCGAGCGGACGCCCGCCGGAACCATCCGTACCGTCTTCTTCGGCCTGCCCGCCGACGTCGAGGCGGCCCGCTACCTCTACGAGCGCGTCGGCGCGGCGCTCGAGACAGAGACGGCGGCGTTACGCAAGGGCGATCTCTACAAATCTCTCGCCGGAGGCGGGCGCCTGAAGGCGACCTCGTCGTTCCAGCTCGGCCTCGTGCGCGGCATCGGCACGAAGCTCCGCGCGCGAAAGGCGGAACGCGATGCCAAGACCTTCGCGACCTCGGGCCGCGATCTCGTGCCGATCAAGGCTTCGGTCGTCGAGGACGAACTCGCCAAGCTCGGCATGTCGTTCACCGTCAAGGCGTCGAACCGCAGCCGCATGGTGCTGACCGGCGCCTTCGAGGCGGGACAGATCGCGAGCGGAAGGTTCGAGATCCAGAGCGAATTGACCTGAGGTCGTCCCGGATCAGGAGCCGACGCTGCATGGCCCGGTGCGTCGCCTGCCGTCGGACCCGTTAAGCGTCTGGAAACCATAGACGTCCACATCCTGGCCCTCCCCTCGCCGGGCCACGCCCGCTTGTCCCGACAGCCGGACCGGAGCCGATGACGAAGCACGTCGCAGTCCTGATGGGCGGCTGGTCCGCCGAACGCGAAGTCTCGCTCCGCTCCGGCGAGGCCTGCGCGCTCGCCCTCGAGGGCGAGGGCTTCGGCGTCACCCGCATCGACGTCGGGCGCGACATCGCCGACGTGCTCGCCCGCCTGAAGCCCGACGTGGCGCTGAACGCGCTGCACGGCCGCGTCGGCGAGGACGGCACGATGCAGGGCATCCTCGAGGTGCTGCGCATCCCCTACACCCATTCGGGGGTTCTGGCCTCGGCCCTCGCCATGCAGAAGGACAAGGCCAAGCTCGTCATGGCGGCGGCCGGCGTGCCTGTCGCCGAGGGGCTGACGGTCGACCGCCATGAGGCCGCGCGACGGCACGTCCTGCCGCCGCCCTACGTGCTGAAGCCCGTCAACGAGGGCTCGTCCGTCGGCGTGATCATCGTCCAGGCCGACAGGAGCCATCCGCCCCAGGAGATCGGCCGGCCCGACTGGGCCCACGGCGACAGCCTCTTGGCCGAGAAGTTCGTGGGCGGACGGGAACTCACCTGCGCGGTCATCGGCGGGGTGGCGACGGCCGTCATCGACATCCTGTCGCGCGACCACGCCTTCTACGACTACGACGCCAAATACGCCCCGGGCGGCTCCATTCACGTGCTTCCGGCGGATTTGAAGGACAATGTTTACCACCATGTCCAAGAGTTGGCGGTGCGGGCCCATCGGGCTCTCGGCTGCCGCGGGGTGAGCCGTGCGGACTTCCGGTATGACGACCGCCCCGACGGCACCGGGGAGCTCGTGGTGCTGGAGGTCAACACGCAGCCCGGCATGACCGAGACCTCGCTGGTGCCCGAGATGGCGGCAGACGCCGGATACTCGTTTGGTGAGTTGGTGCGATGGATGGTGGAGGACGCCTCCTGCGATCGATGAGCGTAGCCGGCCTCGGCCGTCCCATCGGCCCCCGCTTCGGGATCATCAGCCCCTTCGCCCTGCTCACCGGAGCTTCCCATCCCGCGACGGCCCCCGTCAAAGCGCGCCGCCGTGCCAGGCGCGCCGCCGCCGGGACAAGGCCCCGCCCCTTCCCCGGGCTCGGCACGCTGCTGGTGGCGGCGCTGCTCGCCACGACCGGACTCTACGGCGCCGTGCGGGGCGGCCAGTACGCCGCCTTCGTGGCGGCCAACGGGTCGCCCGCCGACGTCGTCGCCAAGGCGCTCGGCTTCTCCATCGACGCCGTGACGATCTCCGGCCTGAAGTCGATGACCCCGGGAGAGATCCTGCGGGACGGCGGCGTGAGCTCCCGGACCTCGCTGGCCCTGCTCGACCCCGGCGCGCTGCGGGAGCGGCTGAAGGCCGTGCCGCTCGTCCAGGACGTCGCGGTGCGCAAGCTGTTCCCCAACGACCTCCACATCACCGTCACGGAGCGAGAGGCCGCCGCCGTGTGGCAGAAGGACGGGCGGCTGACCCTGATCTCGACCGACGGGACGCCGATCGACGCCGTGCGCGACGACCGGTTCAACGCCCTGCCCTTCCTCGTCGGCGATGGCGCCAACGCGCATTTCGGCGAGTTCCAGTCCCTGCTCGCCGCCGCCGGCGATCTCCGCGACAAGGTGCGGGCCGGCATCTACGTGGGCCAGCGCCGCTGGACCCTGCAGATGGCGTCCGGCATCGAGGTCGAGCTCCCCGAACTGGGCGCGGTCGAGACGCTGCGGCGGCTCGCCGACATCGAGCGGCAGTCGCACATCCTCGAGAAGGACGTGCTGTCGATCGACCTCCGCATCCCCGGCCGCATCACCGCGCGGCTCAGCGAGGATGCCGCCGCCCAGCGGGCCGCCATGCTGGCGAAACGTCCCAAGCACAAGGTTGACCCGGCATGAGCAACCGCCTGATGCCACGGCGCATGCGCCCCCTCTCGGCGCGCCGCAGCGCCATTCTGTGCGTGCTCGACATCGGCACCTCCAAGATCGCCTGCCTCATCGCCAAGCTGAACCCGGCGGAATCCTCCGACACGCTGCCGGGCCGCACCCACCGGTGCCGCATCCTCGGGATCGGCCACCAGCGCTCGCGCGGCATCAAGGGCGGCGCCGTGGTGGACATGGAGGAGGCCGAGAACGCCATCCGGCTCGCCGTCGACGCGGCCGAGCGCATGGCGGGCGTGGAGGTCGGCTCCGTCGTCGTCAACATAACGGGCGGCCGGCTGTCGTCGCAGCACTACAACGCCAAGGTCGCGGTGGGCGGCAAGGCCGTCTCCGACTACGACGTGCATCGCGTGCTCGAAGCCTCCTGCGCCACCATGGCGCGCCAGGGCCGGGCCGTGCTGCATTCCCTGCCGACCGGCTTCTCGCTCGACCGCACGCGACAGATCCGCGACCCGAAGGGCATGATCGGCGACGAACTCGGCGCCGACATGCACGTCGTCGGCTGCGACGCCGCGGCGGCCCGCAACCTGATGCTCGTCATCGAGCGCTGCCACCTGCAGGTCGACGCGCTGGTGGCCACGCCCTACGCGGCCGGGCTCTCGGTGCTGGCCGACGACGAGGCGGAACTCGATGTGGCGCTCATCGACATGGGCGGCGGCACGACCTCGGTCGGCGTCTTCGCCGGTGGCCACCTCGCGCATGTCGACGCCGTCGCGGTCGGCGGCAACCACGTCACCACCGATATCGCACGCGGCCTCACGACCCGGCTCTCCGATGCCGAGCGGTTGAAGACGCTGCACGGCACCTGCATCGTCTCGGCGTCGGACGAGCGCGAGACGATCGCGGTGCCGCAGGTCGGCGACGAGCACGAACATCCCAACCACCTGCCGAAGTCGCACCTCGTCCGGATCATCCGGCCGAGGGTCGAGGAGATCCTGGAGCTGGTGCGCGACCGGCTGAACGCGGCCGGCTTCCCGGCCCATGCGGGGCGGCGCCTCGTGCTGACCGGCGGCGCCTGCCAGCTGACCGGCATGGCGGAGGCGGCGCGCCGCATCCTGTCGCCCCAGGTGCGCATCGGGAGGCCACTCGGCATCCAGGGCCTGCCGGAATCGGCCAAGAGCCCCGCCTTCGCGGCCGGCGTCGGCCTGCTGATCTATCCCCAGGTCGCCAGCATCGAGCATTTCGAGCCGCGGCGCGACATGCCGATGCAGGCCACCGGCACGGACGGGTACATGTCGCGCGTGAGCCGCTGGCTGAAGGACAGCTTTTAACCTTTCGGCCCCGCCGCCCCCTGGGGCGAAGCCCGGCGCAGCGCGCGATCGGTTAATGGCAAAGTCTTAACCGTAAGGGATTTATTAAGGGTTTGGCGACAATCTCCGGACAGCGGCGGCGGTCCGGTAGCGGCGACAGGCACATGCGGGGCCGATGCGAGCGGCCCCATCAGGGACACAGAGGCCACACGATGACGATCAACCTGAAGATGCCCGAACTGCGCGAACTGAAGCCCCGCATCATGGTCTGCGGCGTCGGCGGAGCCGGCGGCAACGCGGTCAACAACATGATCGTGTCGGGCCTCGTCGGCGTCGACTTCATCGTGGCCAACACGGACGCGCAGGCGCTCACCTCGTCAAAGGCCGAGCGCATCATCCAGATGGGCCTGCAGGTGACCGAGGGCCTCGGCGCCGGGTCGCAGCCCGAGGTCGGCCGCGCCGCCGCCGAAGAGGCCATCGAGGAGATTCGCGACCACCTCGCGGGCGCCCATATGTGCTTCGTCACGGCCGGCATGGGCGGTGGCACCGGCACCGGCGCCGCCCCCGTCATCGCCCGCACGGCGCGCGACATGGGCATCCTCACGGTCGGCGTCGTGACGAAGCCCTTCCAGTTCGAGGGCGCCCGCCGCGCCCGCGTGGCTGAGGCCGGCATCAACGAATTGCAGAAGAGCGTCGACACGCTGATCTGCATCCCCAACCAGAACCTGTTCCGCGTCGCCAACGAGCGCACCACCTTCGCCGACGCCTTCTCGATGGCCGACCAGGTGCTGTATTCGGGCGTGGCCTGCATCACCGACCTCATGGTCAAGGAAGGCCTGATCAACCTCGACTTCGCCGACGTCCGCGCCATCATGCGCGAGATGGGCAAGGCCATGATGGGCACCGGCGAGGCCTCGGGCGACAAGCGCGCCATCCTGGCCGCCGAAGCCGCGATCGCCAACCCGCTGCTCGACGAAGTGTCGATGAAGGGCGCCCGCGGGCTCCTCATCTCGATCACCGGCGGCAACGACCTCACCCTCTACGAGGTCGACGAGGCGGCGAGCCGCATCCGCCAGGAGGTCGACGAGGACGCCAACATCATCCTGGGCGCCACCTTCGATTCCAACCTCGACGGCATCGTCCGGGTGTCGGTCGTGGCGACGGGCATCGACCAGCCCCTCGGCGCCAAGGACATGAACTCGGGCGAGTCGCGCATCGCCGAGGTGGCCCAGAAGCTCCGCGCCCAGACGGCGGCCCGCCAGGAGGCCATCTCACGCCCCGTGATGACCACGGAGCCGACCGCCTACGAGCCCGCCCCCGCCCCGGGCCCGGCGGCGCACAGCTTCGCCGCACCGCAGAACTTCGCCGTGCCGGCCGCCGCCTATGCCGGGTTGGCGCAGGTGGCCGGCGACGTCGAGATCAAGCCGGTCTCGGCCCCGAAGGGGTCGAGCTACGCGCCTCCCCCGGCGGCGGACCCCGTCCGCCACGACTACCACGACGCCGGCCCGTTCATCCCGCCGGCCCCCCAGCAGCCGCAGCGCGCCCAGCGCATGCCGCAGATCGAGGACCTGCCGCTCCCCGTCCAGCAGCAGATCCGGGCCCAGCGCGGCGATCCCGCGACCGTCGACCAGGGCGGCTCCGACACCAAGCGTCGCACGCTGCTCGAGCGGCTCGCCTCCTTCGGGATGAGCCGGCAGGACGAGGTCGCCGCGGCGGCGCCCCAGCGCCAGCCCGCGCCACCGCCGGCGCTCCGCCTGCCGCAGGCCCCCATGCCCTATGCGCCGTCCCAGGGCCACGCCCCCCGCGCCCCGCAGGCGCCGCAGGGCGGCGACTACGGCAAGCGCACGCCGCAGCAGCCCGCTCCGCGCCACGCCGGCGGACCGACGGACCAGCACGGCCGCGCCCTGCCGCCGGCCAGATCCTTCGACGACGACCAGCTCGAGATCCCCGCCTTCCTGCGCCGCCAGTCGAACTGACGCTTCACCTCCGACGAATCGAGGAACGCCGCCGCCCGGAGCCGGGCGGCGGCGGCATGTCGTTGCTGTCGCTCGTGAATCACCCTGGCGGCTGTTTCTCAAAAGCCACGGATCTTTTGTAACAGAACGTAAGAAAGAGTGATTTGGCGCGACTCGGCCCCGCGCGTAGGGTCACGGTCGACAGAGTGAGACCGGACGGCGGCGGGGTGACCCGGGGCCGGGACGGTCGAGCCGGATGCCCGGACGCGGAAGCCCTTCGGGGCGGCGACCGGGTCGGATCGTGGACCGGGCCGACGGCGGAGACGCCCTGGGCATCGGTCTCCACGGCCGAGCGGAGCAGAGTGGCATGAAGTTTCCGAAGCAGACGACCCTGCGCAAACGGTGCGTCCTCACCGGCCACGGCGTCCATTCGAATTCTCCCGTCACCCTGATCCTGCATCCCGCCGAGCCCGACAGCGGCATCGTCTTCCTCCGCACCAACCTCCCCGACGGCGCCACGCGCCGCATCGAGGCCAAGTGGTCCCGCGTATCGGCCACGGACCTCTGCACGGTCCTCGGCGACGTGTCGCTCGGCTCCGTCTCGACGGTCGAGCATCTCCTCGCCGCCTTCACCGGGCTCGGCCTCGACAACGTCCTCGTCGAGGTGGACGGTCCCGAGATCCCGATCATGGACGGCTCCTCCGCGTCCTTCGTGGCGGCGATCGACCGCGTCGGCCTCCGCGGCCTGTCGGCATCGCGGCGGTTCCTCAAGATCCTGAAACCCGTCCGGATCGAGCACGGCCGCTCGTTCTCGGAACTGTGTCCCGCCGAGGCCGGCTTCTCCCTCGACGTCGAGATCGACTATCCGGTCGAGGCCATCGGCCGGCAGCGCAAGGTGCTCGACCTCACGCCCGCCTCCTTCCGCCGGGAGATCTCCCGCGCCCGCACCTTCGGCCTCCTGCGCGACGTCGAGCGGCTGTGGAAGCTCGGCTTCGCGCTCGGCTCCTCGCTCGACAATTCCGTCGCCGTCGACGGCGACCGTGTCCTCAATCCGGAGGGCCTGCGCTCGTCGGACGAGTTCGTGGCGCACAAGATGCTCGACGCGGTGGGCGACCTCGCCTTGGCGGGTGCGCCGATCATCGGGCGTTACTCGGCCTTCTGCCCCGGCCACAAGATGAATTTCCTCGTCCTCCAGGCGCTGTTCGCCGACCGTTCCGCCTACAACTTCGTCGAGGCTCCGGTGCAGGTGACGTCCGGCTTCGCCGACTTCGGCGGCTTCGCCCCTCTCCCCGCCTTCGCGGCCGAGATCAACTGACCCTCGGCGTCGCGCGCTGGCGCATCACGCCGATCACGTTCGCCATCCTCGTCCAGGCCCGTCTGTTGCTGTTCCGCAACAGCTCGGGATTCTTCGGAACGGTCGCGGGATCGGAGGGAACAGGGCCACAATCCCACCGCGGGCCGGCTCTATCGGTCTGGCCGATGATCGTCGTTCCAGGGCATCCCGTCCTGTCCCTCAGCAGATCGAGCCTCACGATGGTGTCTGACCGGTTCCGAATGGCCCTCCGAACGGCGCCCGTCCTGGCTCTGGCGGCCGTTCCCCTGGCGGGCTGCTCGACGCTGGATTCGATCAACCCGTTCGGCGCCGGTGAGAAGTACGAGACCAAGATCCTGGCCGAAACGCCGGCCAGCGACATCTACGACCAGGGGCTCGCCCGCCTTCAGAAGAAGGATGGGGCCGGCGCCGCGAAGAAATTCTCCGAGCTCGACAAGCAATACCCCTTCTCCGACTGGTCCCGGAAAGGGTTGATGATGCAGACCTATGCCAACTACCAGGCCGGAGACTTCGATACGGCGATCACCACGGGGAAGCACTTCTACCAGCTCTACCCGAATGCGCCCGATGCTCCCTATGCGCTCTACCTGCAGGCCATGTCCTACTACCAGCAGATCCCCGACGTGTCGCGCGATCAGGAGAATGCCGCCAAGGCGCTGAACCTGTTCCAGCAGATCGTCGCCAAATACCCGACGTCCGAATATGCCGACGACTCGAAGTACAAGATTCAGGTGACGCGCGACCAGCTCGCCGGCAAGGAGATGTCCACCGGGCGGTTCTACCTGAACCGCAGCAACTACGTGGCCGCCATCAACCGCTTCCGCGAGGTCCTGGCGAAGTACCAGACCACGCGCCACGCCGAGGAGGCGCTGGAGCGCCTGACCGAGGCCTATCTGGCGCTGGGCGTCACCAGCGAGGCGCAGACCGCCGCCGCCGTGCTCGGCCACAATTTCCCTGACAGCCCCTGGTACAAGGACGCCTTCTCCAAGCTCCAGGCGGACGGCCTCGAGCCCAACGAGGACCCGACGTCTTGGATCTCGCGGACCTATCACAAGGTCGTCGGCTGACGTCTGGGCGACCGGCGGACGACACCGCCCCGTTCATGTTCTGTTTCAGGGTTTGCAGGACATCGTGCTACAGAACCGCGGGTCATTCGACCTGATGCGCGTCCTCCATGCTCGCCCAGCTTAACATCCGCGACATCGTCCTCATCGACCGGCTGGACCTCAAGTTCGGCGCCGGCTTGACGGTGCTCACCGGCGAGACGGGTGCCGGCAAGTCCATCCTGCTCGACGCCCTGGCTCTGGCGCTCGGGGGCCGCGGCGACGGGTCGATGGTCCGCCAGGGCGAGAAGCAGGGGCAGGTGACGGCCGTCTTCGACCTCGCCCTCGATCACCCGGCTTGGGACGTGGTCCGCGCCCAGGACCTCCAGCCCGACGGCACGCTGATCCTCCGCCGCGTGCAGATGCCGGACGGCCGCACCCGCGCCTTCCTGAACGACGCGCCGATCAGCGCCCAGACGTTGCGCGACGTGAGCCGCCGCCTCGTCGAGATCCATGGCCAGCACGACGACCGCGCCCTCCTCGACCCCGCGGCCCACCGTGCCCTCCTCGACGCCTATGGCGGGCTCGAGGCGAAGCTGGGCGAGGTCCGCCGCGCCTTCGCGGCCCGCAAGGCGGCCGAGCGACAGCACGACGACGAGGCAGCCCGGATCGCCAAGGCCCGTGCCGAAGCCGACTATCTCCATCACGTCCACGAGGAACTCGCCAAGCTGAGCCCGGTGGCCGGTGAGGAGGAGGCGCTCGGCGCCCGACGCGCCGTCATGCAGCAGTCGGAGAAGGTCTCGGGCGACCTGCGCGACGCCTACGAGAGCGTCGCCGGCGAGGGGTCGCCGTCGTCGACCTTCGTGGCCCTCCTCCGCCGGCTGGAGCGTCGGGCCGTCCAGGCTCCGGACCTCGTCGAGCCGTGCCTCAAGGCGCTCGACGCCGTCCTGGTGGCGCTCGACGGCGCCAGTGCGGCCGTCGAGGAGGCCCTCCAGGCGGCGGATTTCGACCCGCGCGAACTCGAGACCGTCGAGGAACGGCTCTTCGCCCTCCGGGCGGCGGCGCGCAAGCACGGCGTGACGGCCGAGGACCTGCCCGCATTGCTGGACCGCTTCACGCGAGACACCGAGGCGCTCGACGCCGGCGAGACCCACCTCGCCGCGCTCGCGGCGGCGGCGGAGACGGCCCGACGATCCTATCGCGGGGCGGCCGACGGCCTGTCGAAGGCCCGCATCGCGGCCTCGGCCAGGCTCGACGCCGCGGTCAATCGCGAACTCGGCCCCTTGAAGCTCGAGCGCGCGCGCTTCGACACGCAGGTCGAGGCCGACCCCGTGGCGGCCGGGCCCGACGGGATCGACCGCGTCGAGTTCTGGGTGTCGACCAATCCCGGCACGCGGCCCGGTCCCCTCACCAAAGTGGCGTCGGGCGGCGAGCTCGCGCGGTTCATGCTGGCGCTCAAGGTCTCGCTGGCGGACCGCGGCTCGGCCCCGACCCTCGTCTTCGACGAGATCGACACAGGTGTCGGCGGCGCGGTGGCCGATGCCATCGGGTCGCGGCTCGCGCGCCTGTCGGGCAAGATCCAGGTGCTGGCCGTCACCCACGCCCCGCAGGTTGCGGCGCGCTCGTCGAGCCACCTGCGCATCTCGAAGAGCGCCCTGAAGGGCGAGGGCCGCGTCGCCACCCGGGTGACGACCCTCGCGGACGAGTCGCGTCGCGAGGAGATCGCGCGCATGCTGGCCGGCGCGACCGTCACCGAGGAAGCGCGGGCGGCCGCGCGCCGCCTCATCGAGACCGCGACGTGACGGCGCGGAGGCGCGGCCGGACCGATCGGAAGCTGGACGGGGCGGCGTGACGGGACGATTCTATGGGGCAGACCTGCGGCCCGATGGCGGCCGGGGTGGAGCGGGGCGGACGGGAATGAGACGCGTGAAGGTCGTCTTCGAAGTCGTCATGGACGCCTATTGGCGGCTCGCCGAGGACGACGGCTGGGCGATCGCCAGCCATCTCGCCATGTCGACCCTGACTTCGCTGTTCCCCTTCCTGATCTTCGTCACCGCGCTGGCGGGTTTCTTCGGCTCGGTGGAACTCTCCGAGAGCGCCGCCGGCCTGCTCTTCGACGTGTGGCCGCGCCAGGTCGCGGAGCCGATCGCCCATGAGATCCATGCCGTCCTGACCACCGCCCACGGCGGGCTGCTGACCATCGGCGCCTTCCTGGCGATCTACTTCTCGTCGAGCGGCGTCGAGGCCTTCCGGGTCGGGCTGAACCGCGCCTATGGGGTGCGGGAGCGGCGGACGTGGTGGCTGCTGCGGCTCGAATCGATCGCCTACGTGCTGGTGGGCGCGGTCGCGCTGTTGGCCCTGGCCTTCCTGGTCGTGCTGACGCCCCTCTTCTGGGGCGTCCTCACCTCCTGGGCACCGGAACTGGAGCGGCTCGGCGGCCTCGTCACGCTCGTCCGCTACGGGCTCGTTTCGGTGATCCTCGTGCTGGCGCTCGTCATCGCCCACAAGTGGCTCCCGGCGGAGCACCGCACCTTCGGCCAGATCGCGCCCGGCATCGTCCTGACGGTCCTGCTGTCGTTGCTCTTCAGCATGGCGTTCGGGGCCTACCTCTCCGAATATGCCCGCAACTACGTCACCACCTACGGAGGCCTCGCCTCGGTGATGATCGCGCTCCTGTTCCTCTATGCGCTGGCCAGCATCTTCGTCTACGGCGGGGAGCTGAATGCCGCGATCATCCGCCGGCGGACCGCCGTCGCCGAGCAGCGCACCATCAGCAACGTCACCCTGCTGTCGACCCGGCGGTCGCGCTTCCCGAAGCCGTGAGGCAGGAGGGCCCGCACGACCTCGCCCGTCATCCCACGATCCAGGCGTCGCGATAGCGGCCGTCGTCGTCGAGGATGTTCTCCTTCAGGATCGCATGGGGCTTCAGCGTGAGGTTGCGCCGCCCGTCGGTCAGCTCCAGGCGGTCCGCGGCGGCCGACACGACCGTCAAGCTCGTGGTCCGGCCGGTGTCGCGATGGGCGACGTCGATCACCTCGCCGTTCTGGGGTGGGGTGTCGCTGTAGCCGCTGTCGATGCGGATCGTCGTGCCGGCGTCGACGGCGTCATGGTCGGTGATGGCAGTCCAGGGCATGGTCGTGGTCTCTCGTGTCGCTCCGCCGTCAACGCCGCGGCCCTCGCCGGGGCTCCACGGCGCCGGGCGGGGCGATGCCGCAGCCACGCCGGCATCGCCGCGTCGTGGCGCGGCCGAGTCGAACCTTCCAAGTCGGACCGGCCACGTCGGACCGGCCACACTGCGGCGCCGGTGGACGGCGCGGCCCGGCCACGGCAGACTGCCCCTATGCTTCGCCTCCGATTCGTCGTGCTCCTCGCCCTCGCCTCCGTGCTCACGGGTTGCGCCAGCGGGCCGGACCGCGTGGTCCTCGACCATCCGCCGCCGGGGCTCGACCGCGCGAACGGGCAGCCCCGGCTGCTGCCCTGCATGATCGGCGACGCACTCTGCGAACCCTCCTGAGGGCACTCCTACGGTCGTCTGCGCGGCCGGCGAGGCCTCTGTGGCGTCCTCTCAGGCCGAGCCCCGCTTCCGGCTGAGCGGGTTGTCACTTTTACGACACGGGGGTCGCGCTTTGCGCTCGGGTGCGGCTTTCCGTCTTGTCGCTCCAGAGGCGACGTGAAAAGCCTCGCTATCGCAGTTCCGCGAGATCAAACCTCGAGTCCCGATCGCTGATGTCGTCCGCCGCCGTCGCCGCTCACCCGTCTGCGTCCGTCCCGGCCTCGGTCATCGACGATTTGGACCTGGCGATCGACCGCGCCGCGGCCGCCCTGCGCCGGGAGCAACGGACGGACGGGCACTTCGCCTTCGACCTCGAAGCCGACGCCACCATCCCGGCCGAATATGTGATGCTGAAGCATTTCCTCGGCGAGGCGGATGCCGCCGTGGAGGGCAAGATCGGCAATTATCTGCGCCGCACCCAGGAGGCGCACGGCGGCTGGCCGCTGCTGCACCGCGGCCCGCTCAACGTTTCGGCCAGCGTCAAGGCCTATGTGGCGCTGCGGATGGTCGGCGACGCGGTCGACGCCCCTCACATGGTGCGGGCGCGCGATGCCATCCTGGCCGCCGGCGGCGCGGCGCATTCCAACGTCTTCACCCGAACGAGCCTCGCGCTCTTCGGCATGGTGCCGTGGCGCGCCGTCCCGGTGATGCCGATCGAGATCATGAGCGCGCCCTCGTGGTTCCCGTTCCACATCTACCGGATCTCGTACTGGGCGCGCGACACGCTGGTGCCGCTGCTGGTCCTGATGGCGCTGAAACCCCGGGGCGTGAACCCGCGGGGCATCGACATCCCCGAGCTCTTCGTCACCCCGCCGGATCGTGTCCGCATCTGGCCCAAGGGCACCAACCAGGTCGGCGGCTGGGGCATCATCTTCGGCGCGCTCGACAAGTTGCTGCAGGCGGCCGAGCCCTATTTCCCCAGGGGTCAGCGGCAGAGCGCCATCGACAAGGCCGTCGCCTTCGTGCGCGCCCGGCTCAACGGCGAGGACGGGCTCGGCGCCATCTATCCCGCGATGGCCAACACCGTGATGATGTTCCGCGTGCTCGGCATGCCGGACGACCACCCGGACGCCGTGCTGGCCCGCGCCGCCGTCGACAAGCTCCTCGCCATCAAGGGCGAGGAGGCGTTCTGCCAGCCGGCGCTCTCCCCCGTCTGGGACACGGCGCTCTCGGCCCATGCTCTGATCGAGGCGGGTGGCGCCCATGCCGAAGCCGCCGACCGTGGCCTCGACTGGCTGAAGCCGCTCCAGATCCTCGACGTCAAGGGCGACTGGGCCGAACGGAAGCCGGACGTCAGGCCGGGCGGTTGGGCGTTCCAGTACCGCAACGACCATTACCCCGACCTCGACGACACCGCCGTCGTGGTGATGGCGATGGACCGGGCGCGCCACCGCACGGGCGGGGACGGATTCGACGAGTCGATCGCCCGCGCCCGCGAGTGGGTCGTGGGCCTGCAGTCGAAGAACGGCGGCTGGGCCGCCTTCGACGCCGACAACACCTCGGCCTACCTCAATTTCATCCCCTTCGCCGACCACGGCGCCCTGCTGGACCCGCCGACCGCCGACGTGACGGCGCGCGTGGTCTCCATGCTGGCGCAACTCGGCGAGACACCCGCCGACAGCCCCGCCATGCGGCGCGGCCTCGACTATCTCCTGGCCGAACAGCACCCCGAGGGCGGGTGGTACGGCCGCTGGGGGTTCAACTACATCTACGGCACGTGGTCGGTGCTGTGCGCGCTGAACGCGGCGGGCCTGACCGCCGAGGCCGCGCCGGTGCGGCGCGCCGTGGCCTGGCTGCTGTCGATCCAGAACGCCGACGGCGGCTGGGGCGAGGACGACAAGGGGTACGACCTCGACTACCGGCGCTACAGCCCGGCGGCCAGCACCGCATCTCAGACCGCCTGGGCCGCCATCGCCCTGATGGCGGCCGGCGAGGTGGACCATCCCGCGGTCGAGCGCGGCATCGCGTTCCTGCGCGCCACGCAGGCGGAGGACGGGTTCTGGCCCGAGGAGCTCTTCACCGGCACGGGCTTTCCCCGCGTCTTCTACCTGCGCTACCACGGCTACCCGAAGTTCTTTCCGCTCTGGGCGCTGGCGCGCTACCGCAACCTGAAACACTCGAACTCGCGCACCGTCATGGTGGGCCTGTGAGCCTGCCACCGGTCCTGGCCGTCACGGGGCTGGTCGCCGAGGCGCGAATCGCGGCGGGCCCCGGCGTCGTCACCGTGGCGGGCGGCGGCGATCCGGCGCGCCTGGCCCTCCTGGTGCAGGGCGCGCTGGCGCGCGGGGTGCGGGCCGTGATCAGCTTCGGCATCGCGGGCGGCCTCGAGCCCGGCCTCGCCCCGGGCCGCGTGCTGATCGCAAGCGGCGTCACCGACGGCGACCGCCGGAGCGACACCGCCCCGGCCTGGGTGGCGCGGATCGCCACCGCCCTGCCGATGGCGCGCATCGTCGACCTCGCGGGCGTCGACGCGGCCGTGGTGGATGCGGCCGGAAGGGCGGCGCTGCACCGGCGCACCGGGGCCGCCGCGGTCGACATGGAATCGCATGTGGCGGCGCGGCTCGCGGCGCTGCACGGCCTGCCCTTCGTGGCGTTGCGCGTGGTGGCGGACCCCGCCGAGCGCACCCTGCCCCCGGCGGCGCTGGTCGGCCTGCGTCCCGACGGCACGACCGACGTCGGCGCGGTGCTGCGTTCGCTCGGCCGCGCGCCGCGCCAATTGCCGGGGCTGATCCGCACCGGGCTCGACGCCCGCGCGGCCTTTGCGGCGCTGAAGGCGAGCCGACGCGCGCTCGGCGACCTCTTCGATCCAGGCGGCACGGGCCGACCCGACACAGCAGGCGAGCGCGGCCCCGGCGACGCGGCTACGGTCGTCGACCGCGGCCGGGCCGAATCCCCCGCCGGCTGACGATGCGGCGCCCCCTCGTCCGGGAGGGCGGGGCTGCAGCCTCACGGGTAGTCGACGCGGACGAGATAGAGCCCGTCCGACGGCGCCACCTGCCCGCAGCGCGCCCGGTCGCGCGCGTCGAGCGCGGCGCGGAGATCGGCGCCCGTCCAGCGGCCGAGGCCGACCATCGCCAGAGACCCCACCATGGACCGCACCTGACGGTGCAGGAAGGACCGCGCCCAGACCCGCACCGTCAGGCCATCGCGCTCGCGCTCGACCGTGAAGCCGTCGAGCGTCCGCACCGGGCTCGCGGCCTGGCATTCGCTGTCGCGGAACGTGGTGAAGTCGTGCAGGCCCAGCAGCCCCTGCGCGGCCTCGTGCATGGCGGCGGCGTCGACCGCCGGCTTGATCAGCCACGCCTGCCCGGCCTCGAGCGCCAGGGGCGCGCGGCGGTTGACGATCCGATAGCGGTAGTGCCGTCGGATCGCGGAATGGCGGGCGTCGAAGTCGTCCGCGGCCCGCTCGACCGCGCAGACCGCGATGCGGTGGGCCTTCAGCCGGCTGTTGATCGCGTCGCGGACGCTGTCGGCACGGTAAGCCTTGGCGAGGTCGAGATGGGCCACCTGTCCCGCCGCGTGGACGCCAGCGTCCGTGCGCCCCGCCCCGCGGATGCCGCCGACCGGGCAGCCGAGCGGCGCCGCCGCGGTCTCGATCGCCTCCTGGATCGACAGGCCGTTGGCCTGCCGCTGCCAGCCGACGAAGCCGTTGCCGTCATATTCGATGGTCAGCTTGTAGCGCGGCATCCGGGCTCCGGCGGCGACAGCCGCGACGATGTCAGCCGAGCATCGTCCCCGCCGGCACGGGCCGTCCCCGCAGCAGGTCGGCGGCCGAGACCGGCCCCTTGCCGGCGCGCTGCAGCAGCGTCGGCGCGATGGCGCCCACGCCGCAGGCGACCGTCAGCGCGCCGTCGACCGTGGTGCCCGGCACGCCGGCGCCGTCCGCCAGGCGCGCCCGCAGGATCTTGACGCGTTCGACGCCGTGCCCGAGGTCGGCCTCGAAGAAGGCGCCCGGGTGAGGAGACAGGCCCATCACGTGGCGCAGCACCTCCGCGGCGGGCCGCGCCCAGTCGATGCGGGCCTCGGCCTTGTCGATCTTGCTGGCGTAGGTGACGCCCGCCTCGGGCTGCGGCCGGAACTGCAGCGTCCCCCGCGCGAGCGCTCCGACGGCGCGGCCCATGAGGTCGGCCCCGATGGGGGCCAGCCGGTCGTGGAGGTCGCCCGCCGTCATCTCCGGCGTGAGGCGGATCCGCTCCTCCATGCCGACCGGGCCGGTGTCGAGCCCGGCCTCCATCCGCATCACGGCGACGCCCGCCTCGGCGTCGCCCGCCATCACGGCCCGCTGGATCGGCGCCGCGCCGCGCCACCGCGGCAGGATCGAGCCGTGGAGGTTGAGACAGCCGAGCGCCGGCCCGTCGAGGATCGCCTGGGGCAGGATTAGGCCATAGGCCACCACCACGGCGAGGTCGGCCGCGTGAGCCCGGAAGGCCTCCGCCTCAGCCTCGCCCTTCAGGCTCGCGGGGTGGTGCACCGGAAGTCCGAGGCGGGCCGCGAGGGCGTGGACCGGCGAGGGCGTCTCGCCGAGGCCGCGCCCGGAGCGGGCCGGCGCGCGCGTGTAGACGGCCGCGATCTCGTGCCCCTGCCCCAGGAGTTCGCTGAGCGTCGGCACCGCGAAGGCGGGCGTCCCCATGAAGACGATGCGCATCGCGCTTTGCCCGCTCAGGCGGCGGGTTCGGCGGGGCGCGGCGGCTTGCGGGCGCCCGCGCCCCGGGGCTCACGCGGTTCGGCACGGGGATCGTAGGAGCGGCCCTCGTCCTGCGCGAGCCGGGCCGCCTTGGCGAACTTCTTCACGACGCGCTCGCGCTTCAGGCGAGAGATGTGATCGATGAAGAGCACGCCGTCGAGGTGGTCGATCTCGTGCTGGATCGCGATCGCGAGCAGGCCGTCGGCCTCCATCTCGCACTCGGCCCCGTCCCGGTCCCGAAAGCGGATCCTCACGCGTTCGGGGCGCTCGACCTCCTCGTAATAATCGGGGATCGACAGGCACCCTTCCTCGTAGATGATGTGGTCCTCCGAGAGGGACACGATCTCGGGATTGACGAGGAACATCGGCTGGGGCGAGTCCTCCTTGCGGGCGACGTCGAGCACGACGAGCCGCTTCGTGACGCCGACCTGAACGCCGGCGAGCCCGATGCCGGGCGCGTCGTACATGGTCTCGATCATGTCGTCGAGCAGCGTGCGGATCGACGCGTCGACCGACACCACGGCCTCCGACTTCTGGCGCAGCATCGTGTCGGGCAGCGTGATGATGGGGCGGACGGCCATGGGGGACTCTGTCGCGGGACAGGCCTGGAGATAAGGAACCGACCCGTGTCGGTCAATTCTCGGTCGTCAGGCCGTCACGGCGCGGCGGCGGCGGCGGAACGGCGAGGTCGCGATGCCGACGCCGCCGTAGCCGAGCACGAGGCCGCAGGCGCCGGCGACGAAGCCCGAAGGCGTGACCGGCACGGCGGGCTGGAAGATCGCGTAGGTCTGGCGGGCGAGGTCGGGGTCGAGCCGGGCGGCGAAGACCCAATAGCGGCTCACCGGCCCGGCGCTCTCGAAGTCGCGCTGCTGCGCTTCCAGCCCGTGTTGACGCTCGATCGCGGCTTCGATGTCGCCTCCGCGGGCCTGTGCGAGGGGGTCGGCATTGCCGCGCAGCCGGGCGATACCGGCGTCCCGGGTCAGCGCCTGCGACCGCGTCTCGGCGTCGAACTGCGCCACGACGCGTCCGAGTTCGTCGATGGCGCCGCCGAGGCGCTGGCGATATTGCTGCACGAACTCGGGACCTTGCGAGAACACCACGGCCAGCAGCAACCCGACCGCCAACGCAAACCGTCTCGCCAGCATGGCACCAAAAACCTCAGCCGCGGAATGTCCCGCTTCCATGCGGCGCCCCCGGCGTCAGTGCAAGCGCCGCGCGCGGCGCGGCGCGGCGAAAGCCCGAGGCGAGGTTGAACCAAAACGGCGGGGGAACGGTTCTGAAATCGCGTCAAGACGCCAGTCGGGGCGAGAGTCCGCACGTGGACGGCCAGCCAAGCTTGAGCTAGCAAAGGCTCGGGACCGGGGACCCGCCGAGGCGGCGAAAGGGGAATCCATGAGCGACATCGATCAACTGTGCATCAACACGATCCGCACGCTCTCGATCGACGCGATCCAGAAGGCCAATTCCGGTCACCCCGGCGCCCCGATGGGGATGGCGGCCCCGACCTACGACCTCTGGACCGAGCGCCTCCGCTACGATCCCAAGAACCCGCTCTGGCCCAACCGCGACAGGTTCGTTCTCTCCGCCGGCCACGCGTCGATGCTGCTCTACTCGATGCTGCACCTCACGAAGGTCGAGGCGGTCGACCATTCAGGCAAGAAGCTGAATCGCCTCGCCGTGTCGATGGACGACGTGAAGAGCTTCCGCCAGGCCGGCTCCTACACCCCCGGCCACCCCGAATACGGCATGACGACCGGCGTGGAGGCGACGACAGGCCCGCTCGGTCAGGGCATCGCCATGAGCGTCGGGATGGCGGTCGCCGAGAAGTGGCTCGGCGCCCACTACAACAAGCCGTATTTCCAGCTCTTCGACTACAACATCTACGCCCTGTGTTCGGACGGCGAGATGATGGAGGGGATCGGCTCCGAGGCGGCGTCGCTCGCCGCCCATTGGAAGCTCGACAACCTGTGCTGGATCTACGATTCGAACAACGTCACGCTCGATGGTCCCGCCAGCTGGGCCTTCAGCGAGGACGTCGGCGCGCGCTTCCTCTCCTACGGGTGGAACGTGCTCCATGTCCGCGACGCCAACGACCTGAAGCAGGTCGCCGCCGCCTACGAGGGCTTCCTCGAGGAGAAGTCGCGGCCGACCATGATCGTGGTCGAGAGCCACATCGGCTACGGCTCGCCCCACAAGCAGGATTCCAACAAGTCGCACGGCTCGCCGCTCGGCGCCGACGAGGTGAAGCTCACCAAGGAGTTCTACGGCTGGCCGCTCGAGCCGCCTTTCCTGGTGCCGGACGGCGTCTACGACCGCTTCGCCGACGCGATGGGCAAGCGCGGCGGGGAGCTGCAGTCGAAGTGGGCCGAACTGTTCACCGCCTACAAGGCCAAATATCCGGACGAGGGCAAGGCGGTCGATGCCATCATCGCCAAGGAGGTGCCGCAGGCGGCCTTCGACGCCATCCCGACATTCCCGGCCGACGAGAAGGGGATGGCGACCCGCGAATCGGCGTCCAAGGCCGAGAACGCGCTCGCGCCGCTTTATCCGTGGCTGATCGGCGGGTCGGCCGACCTCGACGAGTCGACCAAGACCAACCAGACCGCCAAGGAGGCCGGCACCTTCAAGCCGGAGAGCCGCGGCGGCCGCAATATCCACTTCGGCGTCCGCGAACACGCCATGGGGGCCATCTGCAACGGCCTCGCGCTCTCCGGCCTGCGTCCCTACGGGGCCACCTTCCTGATCTTCTCCGACTACATGCGTCCGGCCATCCGCCTGTCGTCGCTGATGGAGCTTCCGGCGATCTGGGTGTTCACCCACGATTCGATCGGCGTCGGCGAGGACGGGCCGACCCATCAGCCCGTCGAGCAGGTGCCGAGCCTGCGCGCCATCCCGGGTCTCTTCGTGCTGCGCCCTGGGGACGCCAACGAAGCCGCCGAGGCTTGGAGATTCGCCATCGGCCTCAAGCACAATCCCGCCGCTCTGATCCTGTCGCGGCAGCCCATGCCGACCTACGACCGGAGCGTCTTCGCGCCGGCGTCCGGCGTGCAGAAGGGCGCCTACGTCCTGATCGATCCCAAGGACGGCAAGGACGTCGAGGTCATCCTGATGGGCACCGGATCGGAGCTCACCCTCTGCGTCCAGGCCTACGAGGCCCTGGCGAAGGAGGGCATCCCGGCGCGCGTGGTCTCCATGCCCTGCTGGGAGCAGTTCGAGCTTCAGGACCAGGCCTACCAGGACGAGGTCCTGCCGCCCCATATCGCGGCGCGTGTCGCGGTCGAGCAGGCCGCCACCATGGGCTGGGAGCGATACACGGGCCGTCTCGGCGTGGTGGTGGGCATGCACACCTTCGGGGCCTCGGCGCCGCTGTCGGCGCTGCTGACCAAGTTCGGTTTCACGCCCGAGAAGATCGTCGAGCACGCCAAGGCGCAGATCGCAAAGCAGAACAGCGCCGGCGCGAAACACGCGGCCGAGTGACCCCTCGGGCGACGACCCCGGGCGGGTCGTCCGTCCGCTCGGTCGCCGCCCGCTTTCACGTCGATGCACCGAGCGCCGGGATCCGCCCGACGCTCTCCACGTCCGAGCCAGGAGACCGTCATGAACCCGATGAAAGACCTCGAAGCCTGCGGCCAGTCTCCCTGGCTCGACGATCTCCACAAGACATTGATGTCGTCCGGCGAACTGGCCGAGTTGATCGACAAGGACGGGTTGAAGGGGCTGACGTCGAATCCCTCGATCTTCGAGAAGGCGATCGGCTCGACGAACGACTACGACGACGTGCTGAAACAGATGCTCGGCGAGGGCAAGGCCGACGACATGACGGTCTACGAGACCATCGCGATCGCCGACATCCAGGCCGCCGCTGACGCTTTCCGCAAGGTCTACGACGAGGCCGATGGCGCCGACGGGTTCGTGAGCCTCGAAGTGGCCCCCAACATCGCCAACGACACCGAGGCGACCAAGACGGACGCGAAGCGGCTGTGGAAGGCGGTCGGCCGCCCCAACCTGATGATCAAGATCCCCGGGACGGACGCCGGGACGCCCGCCATCCAGGCGACGATCGCCGAGGGGATCAACGTCAACGTCACGCTTCTCTTCGCCGTCAAGGCCTATGAGGACGTGGCACACGCCTACATCGCCGGCCTGGAGGCCCTCGCCGCCAAGGGCGGGGACGTGTCGCGCGTCGCCTCCGTGGCGAGCTTCTTCCTCAGCCGCATCGACTCGGCCGCCGACGCCAAGATCGACGCCCTGAAGGACGCCGATCCCGCGCTGGTCGAGAAGACCAAGCACAAGATCGCCATCGCCAATGCCAAGCGCGCCTACCAGCGCTCGAAGGTCATCTTCTCGGGGCCGAAGTGGGAGGCCCTGGCGGCCAAGGGAGCCCATCCCCAGCGCCTGCTCTGGGCCTCGACTGGGACGAAGTCGAAGACCCTGCCCGACACCTATTACGTCGACAACATCATCGGACGCGACACCGTCAATACGATGCCGCCCGCCACCATGAAGGCGTTCCGCGATCACGGGACGGCCATCAAGGGTTCGATCGAGAGCGACGTGGCCGGCGCCGAGGCGTCGCTCGCCGCGCTGGAGACGCTCGGCATCTCGCTCGACGAGATCACCCACGAACTGGTCCTCGACGGGATCAAGAAGTTCGAGGAGGCCTTCGACAACCTCATCGGCGGCGTGAAAAAGCGGCGCGGCGAGTTCAGCAAGGCGGCCTGAGCGCCCTAAGAGGACGACGTCGCACCTCCCGGTCACGGCGGAGCGCACCGGCGGCGGGGAGCCTGCCGCCGACGTTCGGCGCGATGATCACGGCGGTGAGCCCCGAGGATCGTCAGACCGTCATCGTTCGGGCCTACGGACGATCGTCTCCCGACTTCGGCCGAATCGCCGCGTCCCGCGTTGGTGCGGCAGCACAGCAATCCAGAACAAAGGCTGCAGCGATGCAAATCGGCGTGATCGGTCTCGGACGCATGGGCGGCAACATCGTGCGCCGCCTCCAGAAGCATGGGCACTATTGCATCGCCTACGACCGCAATGCGCGGGCGGTGGGGGACCTCGTCGATGACGGTGCGATGGGGGCGGAGGGCCTCGAGGACCTCGTCTCCAAGTTCACCGAGACCCCGCGCGTGGTCTGGGTGATGCTGCCGGCGGGCAAGATCACGGGCGATACCGTCGAGACGCTGGGCAAGTTGCTGAGCGCGGGCGACATCCTCATCGACGGCGGCAATTCCTTCTACAAGGACGACATCCACCGCGGGCAGGCGCTGCGGGAGAAGGGCATCCACTACGTCGATGTCGGGACGTCCGGCGGCGTCTGGGGCCTCGAGCGCGGCTATTGCATGATGGTGGGCGGTTCCAAGGAGGCGGTCGACACGATCGACCCCATCCTCGACGCCTTGGCGCCCGGCATCGGCGAGATCCCCCGCACGCCCGGCCGCGACAAGATCACCGACACCCGGGCCGAGCGCGGCTACATCCATGCCGGGCCGGCCGGTGCCGGCCATTTCGTCAAGATGGTCCACAACGGCATCGAATACGGGCTCATGCAGGCCTATGCCGAGGGGTTCGACATCCTGCAGCGCAAGAACTCGTCGGAGCTGACGGAGAGCGAGCGGTTCGACCTCAACCTGACCGACATCGCCGAGGTCTGGCGGCGCGGCAGCGTGATCTCGTCGTGGTTGCTCGACCTGACCGCGTCCGCCCTGACGGCCAGCCCGAAGCTCGAGCATTTCTCGGGCGTGGTCGACGACAGCGGCGAAGGCCGCTGGACCATCGAGGCCGCCATCGAGGAGGCCGTGCCCGCCAACGTGCTCTCGGCCGCGCTCTACGCCCGCTTCCGCTCGCGCGAGGAGCACACGTTCGGCGAGAAGGCGCTCTCCGCCATGCGCTTCGGCTTCGGGGGCCACGTCGAGCACCGTGACGCGCCGGCGCCCGAGGGCGCCAGCACCGAACCGACGCCGCGCTGAGGGATCGACCGATGGGTGAGCAGACCGTCAGTTCCTCCGCCGCGCCCTCGGGTTCGGTGCCCAAGGCCGGGCCGTGCGCCATGGTGATCTTCGGCGGCGGGGGAGACCTGACGAAACGGCTCGTGACGCCGGCGCTCTACAATCTCGCCACGACGAGCCTGCTCCCCGACGATTTCGCGATCATCGGCGTCGACCATTCGGACGGCACCGACGAGGGCTGGCGCGACAGCCTCACGGCCATGATGCGGAGCTTCATCGGCGGGACGGGCGAGTTCGATCCCTCGAAGATCGACATGTCGGCCTGGGACTGGCTGAAGGAGCGCATGTTCTACCTGCAGGGCGACTTCGAGGATCCCAAGACCTACGAGGCCGTGAAGACGCGCCTCGCCGAGATCGAGACGAGCCACAAGACGGGCGGGAACGTCCTCTTCTATCTCGCCGTGGCGGACCGGTTCTTCGGCACCGTCGTCGACGGGCTCGGCGAGGCCCATCTCGTCCAGATCGACCCGGACGAGGACAGAGCCCGTCAGCCCTGGCGCCGGGTCGTCATCGAGAAGCCCTTCGGCCACGACCTGCCGTCCGCCCAGGCGCTCAACGCCCGCGTGTTGAAGGTCCTCGAAGAAGATCAGGTGTATCGGATCGACCATTTTCTCGGCAAGGAGACGGTCCAGAACATCATGGCGTTCCGGTTCGCCAACGGGCTCTTCGAGCCGCTGTGGAACCGGGACCGCATCGACCACGTGCAGATCACGGTGGCCGAGACGGTCGGCGTCGAGCAGCGCGGGGCGTTCTACGAGGGCACCGGCGCGCTGCGCGACATGGTGCCCAACCACGTCTTCCAGCTCGTCGCCATGACCGCCATGGAGCCGCCGGTGTCCTTCGACGCCGACGACGTGCGGTCGAAGAAGGTCGACGTGTTCAAGTCGATCAAGACGATCGAGCCGTCCCACGCGGTCCGCGGCCAATACGACGGCGGGGTGGTCCTCGGCCACCAGGTGAAGGCCTACCGCGACTCGCCGAAGGTCGACGCGAACTCGACGACGGAGACCTTCGCGGCCCTGAAACTCTCGGTCGACAACTGGCGCTGGGCGGGCGTGCCCTTCTACCTGCGCACCGGTAAATACATGACGACCCGGACCAGCGAGATCGCCATCCGGTTCAAGACCGCGCCGATGGCGCTGTTCCACGGCACGCCCTCGGCCGACATCGCCGCCAACTGGCTCGTTATCCGCATCCAGCCGGACGAGGGTATCTCGCTCCAGTTCGAGATCAAGCGGCCGGGGCCGGCCGTCGAGCTCAAGACCGTCAAGATGAACTTCGCCTACAAGGACTGGTTTCCGCCGCAGCAGAACGTCGGCTACGAGACGCTGATCTACGACGTCATGACCGGCGACCAGACGCTGTTCCAGCGCGCCGATCAGGTCGAGGAGGGCTGGCGCATCGTCGGCGACGTGCTCGACGCCTGGGGCAAGGGCCAGGCCGAGGACTTCCCCAACTACATCGCCGGCACCTCGGGGCCGCTCGCTGCCGACCTGCTCCTGGCGCGCGACGGCAACCGGGCCTGGCGCCCGGTGAAGCGCGACCCCGGCCCGAAGAAGCTCGACGAGGGCGGGCAGTGACGGCAGCCGTCATGCCGTCGGAGCCGATCCGGCTCGTCGTCTCCGACATCGACGGCACGCTGGTGAACCACGCCAAGGAATTGACGCCGCGGGCGCGGGCCGCCATTGCGGCGCTCGACGCGCGCGGCATCGGCTTCACGGTGACGACCGCGCGGCCTCCCGTCGGCCTGCGGCCCGTCTACGCGATGCTCGGGCTGAAGGTGACGGCCGCGGCCGTCAACGGCGGCGCGGTGGTCGACGGCGACCTGCGCATCGTCGAGGAGAAGCTCCTCGCGCCCGCCACCGCCCGCCGTGCGATCGCGCTGTTGCGTGGGCAGGGCCTCGATCCGTGGCTGTTCACGGACCGGCAGTGGTACATCCGCGATCTCCACGGCGACAACGTCCCGCTCGAGACCCGCACCATCGGCCAGGACCCCGTGGTGGTCGAGGACTTCGGCCCCGACCTCTACGACCGCGTCCTCAAGGTCATCGGCGCGTGCAACGATCACGCACATCTCGCGGCGTGCGAGGCGCTGCTGCAACGGGAACTCGGGGATGCCGCACTGGCGACCCGCTCCCAGGCCTATTACCTCGACGTCACCAATCCCCTGGCCCACAAAGGCGAGGCCGTGGCGAGCCTCGCGCGGGCCTTCGGGGTGCCGATCTCGGCCGTGCTGACGATCGGCGACGGCACCAACGACATACCGATGCTGGAGGCCGCGGGCTTCGGCGTCGCGATGGGCAACGGCTCCGATGCCGTGAAGGCCGCCGCCGATGCGGTGACGGACGATTGCGAGAACGACGGCTTCGCCAAGGCCATCGAACGCTACGTGCTCGGCGGCTGATCGAGACGACAGGAGAGGGACGATGTCGGACCGCCCGAAAGGCAAGATCTCGCTGCTGCTCGCCGACGTGGACGGCACGGTGGTGACGAAGGACAAGGTTCTGACCCCGCGCGCCGTCGCGGCGGTGGCGGCGCTCGAGAAGGCCGGCATCAAGTTCGCCGTGACGAGCGGCCGCCCGCCGCGCGGAATGGCGATGCTGATCGAGCCGTTGCACATCACCACCATGATCGCCGGCTTCAACGGGGGCGCGATGGTCAAGCCGGACCTCAGCGTCATCGAGGAGAAGACCCTGCCGCCGGACCTCGCCCGAAAGGCCATCGAGCTCATCAAGGACCATGGCCTCGACGCCTGGCTCTACACCGCGAAGGACTGGTTCATCACGCGGAAGAACGCCCCGCACGTCGACCGCGAGGCCTGGACGGTGAAGTTCGCCCCCGTGGTGGTGGAGGCTTTTGCCGCGGCGGACCTCGACAGGGCCGTGAAGATCGTCGGCGTGTCCGACGACCTCGCCGCGGTCGAGACGGCCGAGAAGGACGTCCAGGCGGCGCTCGGCGACACGGTGTCGGCCGCCCGCTCGCAACCCTATTACCTCGACGTCACCCATCCCCACGCCAATAAGGGCGACGTCGTCGAAGCCCTGGCGAAGGGACTCGGTATCCCGACCGGCGAGATCGCCACGATCGGCGACATGCCCAACGACGTGAACATGTTCAAGCGCAGCGGCTTCTCGATCGCGATGGGCAACGCCAGCGATGCCGTGAAAGCCCAGGCGTCCGCCGTCACGGCGGGCTACGACGACGAGGGTTTCGCCAAGGCCATCGAGACGTTCCTCCTGCCGGCGAGCCAGCCCGAGTAGGGGCGCGGAACGATGAACGACCTCCTGATCGCCCCCTCCGTCCTCTCGGCCGACTTCGGACGGCTCGCCGAGGACTGCCGCGCCGTCGATGCCGCTGGGGCCGACTGGCTCCACGTCGACATCATGGACGGGCGTTTCGTGCCCAACATCACCTTCGGGCCCGCCGTTGTGGCGGCGATCCGGAAGGCGACCGCGAAGCACCTCAACCTCCACCTGATGATCGTCGAGCCCGAGCATTTCATCGCCGATTTCGTGAAGAGCGGGGCCGATTCGATCGTCGTCCAGGCGGAAGCCTCCTCCACCATCAACCTGCACCGTGTGCTGGGCCAGATCAGGTCGCTCGGCAGGTCGGCAGGCGTGGCACTCAACCCGGCGAGCCCGCCCGAACTGATCGACTACGTCCTACAATTATGCGACGTCGTCATCGTCATGACGGTGAACCCCGGCTTCGGCGGACAGAGCTTCCTGCCCGAGATGCTGCCCAAGGTGCGCGAGATCCGCCGGCGCGTGCGGGAGCGCGGGCTCGCGACGCGGATCATGCTCGACGGCGGCATCAACGCCGAGACGATCCGGCCCGGCGTGGAGGCCGGCGCCGACGTCGTCGTGGCGGGCTCCTACGTGTTCGACGCGCCGGACTATGCCGAGCGGATCGCGACGTTGCGCTCCGCCGCGGCGGCTTGAGGGAGGACGGGTGATGGCGGAACCGAAGGTCAGCGCCGGGACGATGACCGTCTATGCCGACCCGGACGCCGTGGCGGATGCCGTGGCGTCCTGGATGGTCGCCGAGGCCGCCGGCCGCGAGCGCTTCGTCGTCAGCCTCTCCGGAGGCTCGACGCCGAAGCGCCTCTACACGCTGCTGGCGAGCCCCGCCTATCGGGACCGGTTCCCCTGGGACCGGACCGAATGGTTCTTCGGCGACGAGCGCTTCGTGCCCAAGGACGATCCCGACAGCAACTTCCGCATGGTCGACGACGCGATGTTCTCCCGCGTGGCGATGCCCGAGGGGCACGTGCACAGTTTCGACACCGCGGCCTCGACGCCCGAGGACGCGGCCGCGGGCTACGAGCGCCGGCTGAAGCACTTCTACGGCGCCGACACGCTCGACCCGGCCCGGCCCCTGTTCGACCTGACCCTGCTGGGCCTCGGGCCCGACGGCCACACGGCCTCGCTCATCCCCGGCCAGCCCGTGCTCGACGAGCATGAGAAATGGGCCGCCGCCGTGGCGGAAGGTCGGCCCGAGGCCCGCCTCACACTCACCTATCCGCTCATCGCGTCGTCGCGCGCCATCGCGTTCCTGGTCACGGGCCGGGACAAGGCCGAGATGCTGGCCCATGTCCGCTCGGGCGCCGAGGACGTACCGGCGGGGCGGCTGCGCTCCTCGGCCGAGGCGCATTGGTTCGTCGACCGCGCCGCCGCCGGCCAGGGCTGAACCGCGTGGCCGCGGATAGGACAGGAGATCGCCCATCCCGAGGGCGGATCGGCGTGGCGCAGAGGTCACCCTCGACGCCCGGAGACAGGTGAGGATGACCGCGATGGCGAACGAACCCATGATGGCGCAGATGTCCGGCAAGGGCGGCTTCATCGCCGCGCTCGACCAGAGCGGCGGATCGACGCCCAAGGCGCTGTCTCAATACGGCGTGCCCGAAAGCGCCTACCACGGCGATTCAGAGATGTTCGGCGAGATCCACAAGATGCGCGTCCGCATCATGACGGCGCCGGCCTTCACGGGCGACAAGGTGCTGGGCGCCATCCTGTTCGAGGGCACGATGGACGGCGAGGCCCAGGGGCTCCCCGTCCCCTCCTTCCTCTGGGAGAAGCGGGGCGTCGTCCCCTTCGTCAAGGTCGACAAGGGGCTCGAGGCCGAACGGGACGGCGCCCAACTGATGAAGCCGATCGAGGGCCTCGACATTCTGCTGGCCCGCGCCGCCAAGCTCGGCGTCTACGGCACCAAGATGCGGTCGGTCATCGCCCGCGCCTCCGCGTCGGGGATCGCCGCCATCGTCCGCCAGCAGTTCGAGGTGGCGGAACAGATCGCCCGTCACGGCCTGATGCCCATCATCGAGCCCGAGGTCTCCATCAAGGCGCCCGACAAGGCCGAGGCCGAGGACCTGCTCAAGGCCGAGATCGCGAAGCATCTCGACGCCCTGCCCTCCGGCCGCAAGGTGATGCTGAAGCTGACCATCCCGACGAAACCCGACCTCTACGAGAGCCTGATCCGGCACGATCGGGTGTTGCGGGTCGTGGCGCTGTCGGGCGGCTATTCGCGCGACGAGGCCTGCGAGAAGCTGTCCCACAATCATGGGATGATCGCGAGCTTTTCTCGTGCACTGATCGACGACCTGCGTCACGGGATGAGCGATAAGGAGTTCGACGCGGTGCTGGCGGGATCGATCGACCAGATCGACCGTGCCTCGACGGTGAAGGTTTGACGGGGCGACTCGTGGCCGGAACACGCCGCGCCCGCACCGGGCCCGTCGAGGCTCGCCCTCGGCGCTGACGCGGAGACGGTCGGCGCCCGACGTGCCCGACCGGGTCTGGGACGGGCGACCGGAGGCGTCCCCTTCCCATATCATCGCCGCCGCTTTATCCAGACGCGACGCGGACGGCCGCCGGCGGGGGCTCGGCCTCCGCTTGACGCATCGTCACGGAGCACCGGCCTGATCCCCATCGACACGTCCGGGCCGACCGCCGCCGACGTGCCGCAGGCAGCGCGGCTCGGCGGCGCCCCGCGGCTCCAGGCGCTCCAGCATCCGGCGCCTCGCCTCGACCTCGAGCCGCGGCACATCCTCCAGCGGGCGCGACGCCTGTCCTGGCGCGAGACGCTGGGACGGCGTGTGGTGCCCGCGGCGGCCGCGGCGGCGATCGTCCACGTCGGTTTCGCGGCGGCCTTCTTCTACCTCCTGTCCTTCCGCGACGCGGAGACGCCGCACGAAGTGGAGACGCCTGTGGAGGTGGTGGTGGAGCGGCAGAGCCCGCCCGTCATCGAGTCCGGCGCGCCCAAATCCGAAGCGCCGAAGCCCGAACCACCCAGGCCCGACCCCTCGAAGCCGAAGGCGCCGGATCCGATCGCGCAGGCCCTCGCCCAGCCGGCTCCGGCGCCCGATCCCCATCCGCCCGCTCCTCCCCAGGTCCAGCCGGCGCCTCCGCCGAATCCGCCGGTCTCGGGCGACGCGCCGGAGCCGCCGAAGCTCCGCGCGGCGCCGCCCGAGCCATCACGGGCCGCCACGCAGGACAAGGAGGCCAAGCCCGCCAATTCCGAACCCGAACACGACACGGTCGATCAGGCCACCCACGAGTCCCGTCCCGCCGCTGTGCCGCAGGCGTTGACGACGGCCGACCCTGCGGCGAGCTTCGCCGTGCCGGCTCCGCTCCCGCCCAAACCCGATCCGACCGACAGGCCCGCGCCCCCGATCCCCGTCACGGCGCCGAGCGAGACCGACAAGCTCGCGGCCGCGCTGCCGCTCGACACGAGCGCCATGCCGCTGAGCTTCCGCGCCGTGCTGTCGGGCAACGGGGCCCAGATCAGCGCCGCCTACAAGGGCCTCGTCTATGGCCGTTTCAACCGTCATCCCGAGATCGGCGAGCAGGCGCGGGGCCGACGTCTCAAGGGGCAGGTGATCGTCGCGTTCTCGATCGACGACATGGGGAAGATCAGCCAATTGGCCGTGCTCCAGACGAGCGGGGATCCCGCCGTGGACGAACTGGGCCTGCAGCTGATCCGCGCCTCGGCCCCTTTCCCTCCGCCGCCGCCCGAGGCGCAGCACAGCTTCACGCCGGCGCTCAGCTTCGGGGAATGATCACCCGTCCCACCCGATGGCGTCTCGCATGAAGCTGTGGCCGAGCGCGATGAAGGCCGAGCGCTCGGCATTGTCCTTGCCGTAGCCGTGGCCGCCCGCCGCCGGTTCGTAGAGGTGGGCCGGGTAGCCCATGGCCTGGAGCTTCGCCGCCATCTTGCGGGCATGGCCGGGGTGCACGCGGTCGTCGCGCCGGGTCGTGGCGATGAGGATCGGCGGGTAGGGCCGGCCCGGCTCGGCCGTGTGGTAGGCCGACAGGTGCCCCAGGAAGTCCCAGTCGGCGGGCACGTCGGGATCGCCGTACTCGGCCACCCAGCTCGCCCCGGCCAGCAGCCTGCTGTAGCGCCGCATGTCGATGAGCGGGATGGTGCAGAACAGCGCGCCGAAGCGCTCGGGGTAGCGCGTCAGCATGTTGGCGATGAGCAGACCGCCGTTGGACCCGCCCTCGGCGGCGATGCGGCCGGGGCGCGTCACGCCGCGCCGCACGAGGTCCGCCGCGACGGCGGCGAAATCGTCGTGGGCGAGCCGCTTGCCCGCCCGCCGTCCCGCCTCGTGCCAGCGCGTGCCGAACTCGCCGCCGCCGCGGATGTTGGCCGTCACGGCGGTGCCGCCGCGCTCCAGCCAGAGCTTGCCGGTGGCCAGCCGATAGTGGGGCAGTGTCGAGAGCGCGAAGCCGCCGTAGCCACTGAGATGCACGGGGGCGTCGCCCCTCTCGCCCGCCGGGCCGGTCTGGGTGTAGGGGATCCGCTCGCCATCGACCGATACGGCCTCGTGGCGGGTCACGACGAGGCCCGTCGCGTCGAAGCCGGCGGGGGCCGCCTTGAGCAGCGCTGGAGCCGGGAACGGCGGCGGCGCAGCGACGTCGAACAGCATGACGCGCGGGGGCGTGACGGGATCCTCGGCCGACACCACGAGCGTGCCGTCGCTGTCCTCGGCCTCGGCATCGAGGGCGCGCAGGTTCACGACCCCCGCCGAGGGGAGCGCATCGAGGTCGCGCCGACGCCATCCCGCCCCGTCCGGTGTCAGGAGCACGAAGCGCGGCACGAGGTCGTCGAGGACGGACAGAACCAGCTTGTCCCCCGCCCAGAAGAAGTCCTCCAGCGACCGCCGCGGACCGGGTTCGAACAGGACGTCGAAGTCGCGTGCCCCGGCGATGAAGCCGGACAGCGACGCCGCTATCAGCTCGTCCGGCACGTGCATGCGTCCCTCGACGGTCCAGGGCGTGCGAGGCTTCACCAGCAGCGTGTCGCCGTGGATCGACCACCCCGCGTCCGTCGGCACGTCGAGCCGCTGCTTCGGGCCCGTCCGGTCGCCGAGCCAGCCGACGGAGTCGAAGAAGGCCAGCCGATCCATGTAGATCGCGCGCGCGGGCGACACCGAGCGATCCACGACGCCCCAGGCCGCCATGGACGTCTCGCCGACGGTGAAGACCGGCATCGCTTCTCCGACCGTGCGCCCGCGCTCCCAGAGCCGCACCGTCCTGGCGTAGCCGGAGCGGGTCGCCATGCCCTCGCCTACGGCGCTGGACAGCAGCAGCGTGTCGGGGTCGAGCCAGGCGGAGCTCGCCTTGGCCTCGGGCGCCTCGAAACCGCCCGCCACGAAGGCGCGCCGCTGGAGGTTGAACTCGCGCAGCACGACCGCATCGCTGCCGCCGCGCGACAGCCGCAGGATCGCACGCCGACGCTCCGTCGGCTCGCTGGCGGCGCCGGCGAAGACCCAATCCTCGCCCTCCTGTCGCGCCAGGGCGTCGACGTCGAGGATCACGTCCCAGTCGGGCTCCGGCTGACGGTAGGCGTCGAGCGTGGTCCGCCGCCACAACCCACGTGGGTTTGGGGCATCCTGCCAGAAGTTGTAGAGGAACGAGCCACGCCGCGTCACGCCGGGGATCTTGTCCGGACGGTCGAGGAGGGCCGTGAGCGCGGCCGCGTCGGCGTCGCGGCGCGGGCCGCCGAAGCGCATCACCGTCTCGGCCGAACGGGCATCCACCCAGGCGGTGGCGCGATCCCCCTCGATGTCCTCGAGCCAGACGAACGGATCGTCGTCGGGCGCCGCGAGCGTCGGGAGGTCGGTCCTGTCGGTCATGCCATCGTGCTCCCGCGGTCGCCCTCTCCTCAATGCCCGCGGGCACGGCAAGATCCGCTCACGGCCGGCAGGGCGGTTCGCCCGGATGGCCGCAGGCCGCACGGCGGTCGCCGGGCGGGCGTCCGGCTCCCGCGGCGGGACGCTCCGGCGCCGGCCGTTCCGGCGCGGGCCGTTCCGGCGCGGGCGGGCGGGGCTGCGGCGACGCGGCCGGCGGATGCTCGACCTGCCGAACGGGTGCCGTCGCCGGCGCCGGGGTGCGATCGGCTGCGGCGGGGCGGGAGGCCGGCGCCGCATCGGCCGGAGACGGCGGGAGACGCCTCGGAGTCGGCACGGCCGGCGGCTGGTCGAGCCGCGGTGCCGGCGGGACGGCATGAGGCGACGGCGGGGGCGGCAGCGGCCGGGTGGGCGGCTCATGCGGCGGCGTCGGGGTCCGCGGCGCCGCGGGGGCCGGTGCCGCCGGCG
Organism: Lichenihabitans sp.; assembly: GCA_965214345.1. GTDB lineage: Bacteria > Pseudomonadota > Alphaproteobacteria > Rhizobiales > Beijerinckiaceae > Lichenihabitans. The sequence goes on from CBDCBJ010000007.1 coordinate 2,040,374, forward strand.
TGGGATGGACGGCGGGCTTCGGCGGCACGGCGGGCGGAGCCGAAAGCGCCGGTGCCGGCGGCACGGCAGGCGTGACGGCCGGACCTGCCGCGGCCGGCGTCGGGCTCGCGGGTCGGTGCGCCCCGGGAGGCGTGGAGGTCGGAGGCTTGGAGGCCGAAGATGGCGCGGCCGGCGTCGGGGCGCGCGGGGCCGCCGGTCGCGCGGCGTCAGGTGGCCCCGCGGTGGTGGCCGCCGGCGGCCGTGTCACCGCGGGCCCGGTCGGGCTGGGCGCGGCCGGCGTCGCGATAGGGGGCACCGGCAGAGGTGTGGGCCGTATGGCGGGTTGGGCGGCGCTCGGCCCCGCTGGACGCGGCCGGCCGTCGGACGCCGCCGACGGCGCCTGGACCACCAGGCCGTCCCCGCCGGCGCCGCGCGCGTAGGGCCGCGGGCGCGGGTAGGCGCCCGCCACGCCGCGCGGCGGCGCGATCGTGCCGGGCTCGACCGGCGTCCGCACATAGGGCAACGCGACCGCGACCGGCATGGGGAGGAGGGTGGAGTCCCGCGGCGAAGCCGGCCGTTCCAGGACGACCGCGACGAGCGGCGGAAGCAGGAACACGGGGGGCGGAGGCGGGGGCGGCAGACCGGGCGCGTCGAAGACGATCACGCGGTCGAACGCGATCTCGTCGGGGCCAGGCGGCGGGACGTCGAAGCCGACCGGAACGAAGCGGGCCGGCGGCGCGGCGGCGGCGGCGAGCCGCGTCAGGCGGCGCCGGGCGTCCGCCGCATGCGGCCCCTTCGGATAGCGGGCGAGGTAGGTCCAGTAGGCGCTGGGCGAGGCGCCCTGCAGGACGGCACGCCAGACCAGCGCCTCGCGACGCACGGCGAGGATCAGCCTCACGCGCCGCGCCAGCGGATCCGCGGGGAAGGCGGCCAGGAATTCGGCATAGGCCGGCAGGGTGTCGCGGGCGAGGGCGACGTCGTAGGCCTGGTCCGGCGGGAAGTCGCGCAGCGGCCGTTTGTCCAGCGCCGCGAAGGGCACCTGGGCACTCGACACGGCGGGCGCGCCCGGAGCGCGGTCGAAGACGGTGAAGCCCCGCGTCAGCCTGTCCGACTCCCAGGGCACGACGGCGCCGCCGGTCGCCTGGTTCACGGCCAGCCGCACGCGGGCGAAGACCTCGCCGATGGGCACGCCGCCCTGCTGCAGGGCCGCCACCAGGGCCTGGGCGTAGGGGCCGTACGGGCCGGCGGTGGGTGGCGCCACGGTGCCCGGCGCGGCGTTGAAGGCGACGAGTTCGCCCTGTTCGGCCTCCAGCAGAGCGAGGCCGGGCGCGGTCGCCCCGCCGGCGGTGGCGCCACCCCCGTAAGCCCCGTCGACGATGACGACCCTGGCCTGGATCGGCAGCGCCGCCAGCGAACGGGCGACGTCGGCGAGCCGGAGCGCCTCGATCGGCACGTCGGCGGCCCGGGCCAGGCGGGCGTCGACCGGCAGGAAGAAGTCATCGCCGTCGGACTGGATCGCCCGTCCGGCGAGATAGACGATCGCGATGCCGTCCGGCCCCGCCGCGCCGGCCTTGTCGAGGAAGTCGCGAAAGGCGCGGCGCAGCCCGTCGCCGTCGAGGTCGCGGGCGCCGGTCACGTCGATTCCCGCGCCCGCCAGCACCTGGGCGACGAGCCCCGCATCGTCCGGCGCGGCCGGGGTCGGCCCGGCACGGTAGGCGCCCTCCCCGATCACCAGGGCGACGCGGGTCGCGGCGGGCGGGGGCGATTGCGCGTGAGACGTCGACGGCACCACGCTCGACACGGCGAGCGCCATCGCGGCGACGCCGGCCGCCAAGGCGCTCCGCATCCGTGCAGTTCTGCGAGCCGTCATGACCGCCCTCCTCCGGGTTCGAGGACCATGACATGGCGACGCCGTTGAACCGAGGCTGAATGGAGAGGAGGCGGAGTGGTGCGGGAGTTGGAGCGCGGACGTCCGGCTCCGACGCCCGGCTCCTCCGCCGAGCGCGCCATGAGATGCCCGGGTGGTCGTCCGGAGAGGCGATCACCCGGCGTCCGGCTGATGGGCTCGGTGGCGCCCGGTCCGCCTCCTCCGCCGCGTTGCGCGCGGTCGCCCTCCGCTCTGCGAAGCGTGGTGGAGGATAACTGGAAGCGCATCACACCAGCCGCTGCACCTCGGCGCGCAGCACAGGGAGCAGGTCCGCCTCGAACCAGGGATTTCGGTTCAGCCAGGCGCTGTTGCGCCAGGAGGGGTGGGGCAGCGGCAGCATGCGGGGAGCGGGGCGATCGAAATAGCGGCGCCAGTCCGCCACCGTCTCGCCGAGGCCCTGCCCCGCCGGGCGCGGCACGCCGAGGCGCGGCGCGTGATAGCGGATCGAATGGAGGCCGATCGCCAGGATGGTCTCGACCGCCGGCAGGCCTGCGAAGACGGTGTCGTGCCAGGCGGGCCGGCATTCCGGCCGCGGCGGCAGGTCGCCCTTCTGGGCATCGTGGCCCGGGAAGCAGAACCCCATCGGCAGGATGGCGACGCGATGCGGATCGTAGAACCGCGCCTCGTCGAGCGCCATCCACTGCCGCAACCGCACGCCGGACGGGTCCTGGAACGGCACGCCGCCGACATGGGCCCTGATGCCGGGTGCCTGGCTGGCGATCACCAGGCGGACATCCTCGGCGACCTGGAAGATGGGCCGGGGATCGTGGGGCAACGGCGCGGCGCGGGGGCGATCGACGCAGATCCGGCAGCACCGGATGGCCTCGGCCAGGGCCGCGAAGCCGCCCGCTTCCGGAGCGGTGATCATGTCGATCTCATGCGTCGCCAGCGAGTTGGGCCAAGGTCTTCAGCCTCGACGTGAGACGGATCGGCACGGTGCGGCGCGCCGGCCGCGGCCCGTTCGCGACACTTCTCCGATCGTCGTGAGCCCTCCATTAATGTTTCCCGACCAGGGTGTCGACGTGACGAGCAGCGTCGGTGAGTGTGTCGAACCATGGACGATGTGACCGCGGAGATGATCGAGCGCGGTCGCGGCTCCGACGGCGACAGGTCCGCCCAGCGCCGCCGCACGGCGTCGAAACTCAGGGAAGCGCGCGAGAAGCTCACCTCGTCGAGCACCGGCAGCCACGCTTTCGATCTCGAATTGGCGCGTCTCTTCGCCGGCGGCCGGCGCGGTGCCACCCTGGCCGAGGGAGTGCTGGCCGTGGCCACGGCCGGCGTCCTGTCGCACTGGGTGCCGCAGGTGGAAACCGGCGCCTGGCTGGCGCTGACGCTCTCCTGCATCCTCATCGTCGTGCTGCTGGCCCGGGTGTTCCGGCGGCAGTCGCCGGGCACCGTCAACCTGGCCGTCTGGACACGCATCTTCGTGCTGGCGGAGGCGTTGCAGGGCGGCGTCTGGGCTTCGGGCGTGCTGCTCGTGATCGGCGCGCACGACGCCGCCGCGCAGACCTTCATGCTGTTCGTCCTCCTGCTCGTCGGCGCCATGACGGCGATGATCTCGGCGCCGGTCCCGGCCGCCGTCTACGCCGGCCTGGCCCCGATGACGATCGCCATCGCGGCCTTCGCCCGGCCCGCCGTGGGCTACCAGTTCCTGCCGGTGCTGGCCGTGGCGGGCGGCGCCCAGCTCTACTTCGTGGTCCTGGCGCGCCGGCTCTACGCCACGACGCTCGCCACCCTCTCGTTCCAGGCCGAGAAGGATGCCCTGATCGTCGAACTGGAACAGTCGAAGCTCAATTCCGACGAGGCCCGCCGCCGCGCCGAGGAGGCCAGCCTGGCCAAGAGCCGTTTCCTGGCCACTATGAGCCACGAACTCCGGACGCCGCTCAACGCCATCCTGGGCTTCTCCGAGGTGATGAAGGGGGAGCTGTTCGGCCAGCACAGCGTCGCGGTCTACCGGGACTACTCGGCCGACATCCACTCGAGCGGCCAGCACCTGCTCATGCTCATCAACGAAATCCTGGACCTGTCGCGGGTCGAGGCCGGCCGATACGAGCTGAAGGAGGAGCCGACGTCGCTGGCGCTGATCGCCGAAGACTGCCAGCACCTGCTCACGCTGCGCGCCTCCAAGCGCGAGATCACCGTCACCGAGATGATCGAGGCGAGCCTGCCGCCGATCTGGGCCGACGAGCGCGCCATCCGCCAGGTGGTGCTGAACCTCCTGTCCAACGCGATCAAGTTCACCCCCCAAGGCGGCACCGTGACGGTCAAGGTCGGCTGGACCGCCCAGGGTGGCCAGTATATCGCGATCCGCGACACCGGCCCCGGCATCCCCGAGGCGGAGATCCCCATCGTCATGACGTCCTTCGGGCGCGGCACGCTGGCTCAGAAGAACGCCGAGGAAGGGTCGGGGCTCGGGCTGCCGATCGTCAAGGGGCTGGTGGAGCTGCACGGCGGCTCCTTCACCATCCGCTCCAAGGTGCGCGAGGGCACGGAGGTGATCGTGATCCTGCCGCCCGAACGCGTCATCGACGCCCTGCCGGCGCTGGACCCGAACGCCCCCGCCGAGACGCAGGCGCGGACGACCCGCCGCGAGCAGCGGCCCGCCGCCTGAGCGCGAGGCGACGAAGGCATCGACGCCTGGCCGCACCATCGCGGGTCCGGCCGTCGATACCGCGCGATCCACCGTCGACGCCCGCTGACCCGCAACCGAGATGCCGTCCAGAGCCTCGACGACCCGACATGGCCGCAGCGGCTTTCCCCTTCACGCCTCGGCGGCGAGCGCGTCCACGAAGCCCGCGACAGCGGGTTCGGTGCGGACCCGGCGCAGCCGCTCTGCGGCCAGGATCGATACGACCTCGCCGAGCGTGCGCTGTAGGTCGTCGTTGATCAGGACATAATCGTAGAGCGTCCAGCGGGTGATCTCGTTGCGGGCCGCTTCGAGGCGGCGCGCGATCACGTCCGGCTTGTCTTCGGCGCGGCGCTCCAGGCGGGCGCGCAGCTCACGCATCGAGGGCGGCAGGATGAAGACCGTGGCGACATCGCTGCGGGCGCGGGACTTGATCTGCTCCGTGCCCTGGTAGTCGATGTCGAACAGGACATCCCGCCCGTCCTGCAGCAGCAGGTCCACGGGCCCCTTCGGCGTGCCGTAGAAGTTGCCGTGCACCTCCGCCCACTCGAGCAACGCCCCCGAGTCGCGCATCTCGCGGAAGCGGTCCGGCGCGATGAAATGGTAGTGGACGCCGTCGACCTCGCTCAACCGCCGCGGCCGTGTCGTCACCGACACCGAGAGCGTGAGGTCGATCTCCTGTCTCTGCAGCAGCATGCGGGTCAGGGTCGTCTTGCCGGCGCCGGAGGGCGACGAGAGGATCAGCATCAGACCACGCCGCGGGGGGATCGCATCGGGGGTCCCGTGAGGGGGCATGGGCATCCTCATTCCAGATTCTGCACCTGTTCGCGGAACTGCTCGATCTCGGTCCTGAGTTCGAGGCCGATGGTGGTGAGCCCCGCATCGTTCGACTTGGCGCAGAGCGTCCCGGCTTCGCGTCCGAGTTCCTGTGCCAGGAAATCCAGCCGCCGGCCGACCGCTCCGCCCTCGGCCAGCAGTGCCGCCGCGGCGGCCCGATGCATGACGAGGCGGTCGAGTTCCTCGCGCACGTCGGCCCTCGCGGCCATCAGGAGCGCTTCCTGGTGGAGCCGCGTCGCGTCGAGGGCCGGCACGGCACCGGACAGGTCGGCGACGCGGCGGGCCAGCCGCTCCCGGACGGCCTCGGGCCCCCGGCCCGGCGCCGCGTCCGCGTCGGCCGTCAGCCGGGCGACGGCGGCGAGACGCTCTCCCAGCACGCGGCCGATCGCATCGCCCTCGTCCGACCGCATCACCACGAGCGCGTCCAGTGCGTCGGCGAGGCCGGCCGCCAAGGGAGCGTCGAGGTCCTCGCCGCCGGCATCGCCGCCGTCCACGACCTCGACGACGCTCGGCAAGCCGAGGAGGCCGTCGAGCGTCGCGGGCGCTACGCCGGGCGGCAGGGCGATCTCGGCGACGGCCTCGACGAGGGCGGCGAGCTTGGCGCGGTCGATCCTCACGGCCTGCTCGGGTTTGGGCCGCTGCAGCGTCAGGGTCGCCTGGATCGTGCCGCGCTTCACCCGCTCCGTCACCGCGGCGCGAGCCGTCGCCTCGAGCCCGTCGAAGCCGGGGGGGAGGCGCAGACGCAGTTCGAGCCCCTTGGCGTTGACCGACTTGACATCCCAGCTCCAGAGCGCCGCTCCGACCCTTCCGGACGCCCGGGCATAGCCCGTCATGCTGGACAGGCGAGCGGCGGCTGCCCCGGGTCCTCGTCCCATGTCAGCGGGCGGGGGCGGCGCGCGCCGACGAGCCCGTGTAGGGCGCCGAGGCGGAGGCCGGAACGGTCTTGGCCGTCATCAGATCATAGGTCTTGTCGAGCAGCGGATCGAGCTTGGTGCCCTCGGAGGCGTCGATGACGCGCCGCCTGGCCGGGGTCGGCTTGTTCGGCGCGAGCGGCGCTTCCTGCTCGGCGCTGACGACTTCGGCGGAGGGCGGCGCGGGACCGGGGCCGGACGGGAGGCCCGTGCCGTAGCGGGCCGCACGGGCCCTCTCGTCCGCCTGCTGGGCGGCCGACACCGGGAAGCTCGAGCCAGGATCCCTGCCGGCGCTCGCCAGGGCGCGCTCCTCCGCCGAGCCCGCGGCACCGACCCCGAAGAATGCGTTGCTGTCGGCATAGACCGGGGCGGCATCCCCGGGGCCGTCGGGGTCGAGCGATGCGGTCTGGTCCGGGGTCGGCGGCGCGAAGCGCGTCGCCGCGTCCCCGCCGGCGCGGAGGACCAGCGGGGGCGGTGCCGCATCGCCCATCAGAAGCGTCCGGTTCGCAGTCTCGGGTCCGGAGGCCGCGGTCTCGAACCGGCCCGTGAGGGCGCCATAGACCGGAACCGTGGGGGCGCTGTCGCTGCGCTGCTTCAGCCCCGGCCCGAGCGCCGGCGTCGTGCCGACGGCCTTGTCGAAGTCGGGCGAGACCTTGTCCTTGGCGTCCTTCTCGAGCTGGCGCCAGCGCTGGACGTTCTGCCGATGCTGGTCGAGCGTCTCGGCGAAGGAATGGCCGCCCGTCCCGTCGGCGACGAAGAAGAGGTCCTTCGTGCGCGACGGGTTGGCGACGGCCTCCATGGCGGCCTTGCCGGGGTTGCAGATGGGGCCGGGCGGCAGTCCCGAGACGACATAGGTGTTGTACGGCGTTCGTTGCTCGATCTCGCTCTTGAGGATACCGCGGCCGAGCGTCGCCTTGCCGCCGACGAGGCCGTACACGATGGTCGGGTCCGACTGGAGCGGGATGCCCTTGACGATCCGGTTGACGAAGACGCCGGCGACGTGAGGCCTCTCATCCGCCTTGCCGGTCTCCTTCTCGACGATCGAAGCGAGCGTGATCATGTCGTACGGTGACTTGATCGTGGTGTCCTGAGCCCGGTGCGCCCAGACCTCGGCGGCGGTCTTCTTCTGCTCCTGCGCCATCGTCCGCAGGAGCTGCTCGCGCGTCATCCCGCGGGCGAACTTGAAGGTGTCGGGCATCAGCGTGCCCTCCTTCGGGATCGACCGGATGTCGCCCGTCAGGATGTCGTCGGCCTTGAGCCGGTCGCAGATCTGCTCGCTCGTCAGTCCCTCCGGGATCGTGATGGCATGGAGGATCTGATGGCCGCTGACCAGCGTGTCGATGACGTCGCGCAGGCTGGAACTCTGCTTGAACAGGTACTCGCCGGCCTTGATCTTGCCGCGGTCCCCCTCGGCGTAGAGGGTGCCGGTCATCAGCGTCGCGCTGTCGATGACGCCTTCCTGCTCGAGCTGGCCGATGATGTCGCCGACGTCCGTCCCCGGCGAGATGATGACGACCTTGTCGGACGGGAGAGGACCGGGCGAGTCGATCCGCTGGACGGCCAGCGACACGAGGACGACGAGCGCCACGGCGGCGATGCCGATGAACGAGAGGACACCGCTGACCGTCGCCACGATCGGGCGGGGCTTCCGTCTGCCCGGCGGTGGCGGGGGCGCGGCGGCCGGCTGAAGCGCCTCCCCGGGCGACATGAGACCGCGCCGGAGTCCGCCATCCCGCTCGAATTGCGGGGTCGGCCCATCGCTGGAGTTCGGACCTACGGCCATGTCTTCGTCCGCTATCGCCGCGTCGACGAGGCAGGGATCGCGGTTCGAGCCGCTCCATACCGCCGACGATCCGCGGCACATGTCCCAAGGCTTGCACGCCGCCCAGGGCCATTCCGTGCAGCGCACATTACCTCATCCGGACCCGAAGCACCACGCTTCCACCGAGCGGGCCGCGCCGGGCACCTCGGTATGGCAGGATGCCTCACACCCTGCGCATCACCAGCGACGCGTTGGTGCCGCCGAACCCGAAGGAGTTCGACAGCGCGACGTCGACCCGGCGGCGCTTGGCCGTGTGGGGGACGAGGTCGATGGGCGTCTCGACCGATGGATTGTCGAGGTTCAGCGTCGGCGGGAGGATGCCGTCCCGCATCGCGAGGGCGCAGAAGATGGCCTCGACCGAGCCCGCGGCGCCGAGCAGGTGCCCGGTGGCCGACTTCGTCGACGACATGGCGACGCCCTCGGCGGCGTCGCCCAGCACCCGTTGCAGGGCACCGAGTTCGATCTCGTCGCCGAGCGGCGTCGAGGTGCCGTGGGCGTTGACGTAGTCGAGGTCGGACGGCTGGACGCCGGCGCGCTTCAGCGCGGCCGACATGCAGCGGAACGCGCCGTCGCCCGATTGGGAGGGCGCCGTGATGTGGTAGGCGTCGCCCGACATGCCGTAGCCGATCACCTCGGCGTAGATGCGGGCGCCGCGCGCCACCGCATGGTCGAGGTTTTCGAGCACCACCATGCCGGCGCCCTCGCCCATGACGAAGCCGTCACGGTCCCGGTCGTAGGGCCGCGAGGCGCGGCTGGGGGTCTCGTTGAACCCCGTCGACAGGGCGCGGCAGGCGCAGAACCCCGCGAAGCCGAGACGGTTGACCGCGGATTCGGTGCCGCCCGCCACCATGACTTCGGCGTCGCCCCATTGGATGAGGCGGGCCGCGTCGCCGATGGCGTGGGCACCGGTCGAGCAGGCCGTCACCACGGCGTGGTTCGGCCCCTTCAGTCCGTGCCGGATGGACACGTAACCGCCCGCGAGGTTGATCAGGCGGCCCGGGATGAAGAAGGGCGACAGCCGCCGCGGCCCCTTCTCGGCGACGAGCAGGGCGGCATCGTTGATGCCGCCGAGACCGCCGATGCCGGAGCCGATCATCACGCCGGTCTCGATCTGCTCCTCGTAGGTCTTGGGCGCCCACCCGGAATCGGCGAGAGCCTGGGTGGCGGCGCCCATGGCGTAGAGGATGAAGTCGTCGACCTTGCGCTGCTCCTTGGGCTCCATCCAGTCGTCGGGATCGAACTTGCCCTCGGAGGCGGGACCGCGCGGGACCATGCAGGCGATGCGGCACGGCAGATCGTCGACCTTGAACGTCTCGATCAGGCCGGCGCCGCTCTCGCCCGCGATCAACCGGCGCCATGTCGTATCGGCGTCACCGCCCAGTGGCGTCACCAATCCGATCCCGGTGATGACGACGCGTCGCGTTGCGTTCACTCTGCCCACCCTCAACCCGTTTCAGGCCTCGCGACCCGCCTCCCCGTCCGACGGGGCACCGCGCGCCGCCGGTTCTTCAGGACCGGGCGGCCCGGCGCCGCGAGCGGGTCAGGACTTCTTGTTTTTTTCCAAGAACCGCACCGCGTCGCCCACCGTCACGATGGTCTCTGCGGCATCGTCGGGGATCTCGACGCCGAACTCCTCCTCGAAGGCCATGACCAGTTCGACCGTGTCGAGCGAGTCGGCACCGAGGTCATCGATGAAGTTGGCGTTGTCGACGACCTTGTCGGGTTCCACGCCGAGGTGTTCGACAACGATCTTCTTCACGCGCTCTTCGACATCGCTCATCTGGGGTATTCCTCATGCCTTGCGTTCGGGAATTCGGGTGCTCGTGTTCGGCCGCGCCGGGGGCTGGAGGCCGTGATGGCCGCAGTCCCCGCTCGCCGGTTCTCGCCGTCGGTTCCGGATCGCGAAGGATCCATACGGCCCGGTCGCGTCGGTGCGGCGAAGGCCCGCGACGGACCCCGGATCGACGAACGCCACCGACACGACATTTCGGCTGTTACCATGTTTCTTGGGGGATGGCGAGAGCGCGCGGCCGCCTCGGCGGGCGCCGCATCGGGAGGGTAAGTCATTCAAATCATTGCCATTCCACCGTTGACGTGGAGCGTCTGTCCGGTCACGTAGGCGGCTTCGCGGCTGGCCAGGTAGACCGCCGCGGCGGCGATCTCGGCGCCGAGACCGAGCCGAGCCGCCGGCACGGTGGCGAGGATCGCGATGCGCTGCTTCTCGTTCAACGCGTCGGTCATCGGGCTCTCGATGAAGCCGGGCGCGATGCAGTTCACCGTGATGCCGCGGCTCGCCACCTCGGCGGCGAGGGACTTCGACATGCCGATCATGCCGGCCTTGGCGGCGGCATAGTTCGCCTGGCCCGCATTGCCCGTGACTCCCACCACCGACGTGATGCCGATGATGCGCCCGTGGCGGCGCTTCATCATGCCCCTCAGGGCGGCGCGGGCCAGGGCGAAACCCGACGTCAGGTTGACCGCCAGGACCTTGTCCCAGTCCTGGTCCTTCATGCGCACCGCGAGGCCATCGCGGGTGATCCCGGCATTGTTGACGAGGATGTCGAGCGACCCGAGCGCGGACTCGGCCTGGACCACCAGGGCCTCCACCTGCTCGCGGTCGCCGAGGTCGCAGGGCAGCACGGGGCAGTCGCCGCCGATCTCCGCCGACAGCGCCTCCAGCGCCTCCCGCCGCGTGCCGGAGAGCGCCACGCGCGCCCCTTGGGCCCGCAGCGCGCGCGCGATGGCACCGCCGAGGCCTCCCGTAGCGCCCGTGACGAGTGCGGTGGTTCCCGCGAGATCGAACATGATAGTTCCTCAGGCCCCGACGGCCGCTTCGACGAACGCCGCCACATCCTCGGGCGTGCTCACCGCCAGGGTGGCCGACGCGGGGGCGATCCGTTTCACGAGGCCGGACAGGACCTTGCCGGATCCCACCTCGACGAAGCGCGTCACGCCGGCCTCCGCCATCCAGGCGATCGACTCGCGCCAGCGCACCGTGCCGCAGATCTGGCCGACGAGGCACCCGACGATCTCGCCCGCGGTGTCGACCGGACGCGCCAGGACGTTGGCGACGACCGGAAGCTTCGGATCCGCGATCCTCGCCGTGGCGAGCGCCTCCGCCATGGCGTCGGCGGCGGGCCGCATCAGGGCGCAGTGGAAGGGCGCCGACACGGCGAGCAGCACGGCGCGCCTGACGCCCCGCCCCTTGGCGATGGCAATGGCGCGCTCGACCGCGGCGGCCGATCCCGACAACACCACCTGCCCACCGCCGTTGTCGTTGGCCACGTCGCAGACGTCGCCCCCGGCGGCTTCGGCGGCGATGAGGGCGGCGGCCTCGGGTTCGATGCCGATCAGCGCCGCCATGGCCCCCTGCCCGACCGGCACGGCGGCCTGCATGGCGGTGCCGCGGATCCGCAGGAGACGCGCCGCCTCGGCCACCGAGAGGGAGCCGGCGGCGGCCAGAGCCGAGTATTCCCCGAGCGAGTGACCGGCGAGGGCGGCGGCTCCGGTCCGGAGGTCGAGCCCGGCCTCCGCCTCCAGCACCCGCAGCGCCGCGAGGCTCACCGCCATCAGGGCGGGCTGGGCATTGGCCGTGAGGGTCAGCTCGGAGTCCGGGCCCTCGAACACCAGACGCGACAGGGATTGGCCGAGCGCGTCGTCGACCTCGGCGAAGACGCGGGCCGCGGCCGGGTGGGCGTCGGCCAGGGCCTTGCCCATGCCGACGGCCTGGGAACCCTGCCCGGGGAAGATGAAGGCCGTCGTCATGTGATCCTCTCGGCGAGCGCGCCCGAGAACACGATCGCGGCAGCGGTGTCAACTCGGGTGGGGCGGAGCGTCCGACGGCTCCCGCCGGGTCGCGGGCCTGCAGTTCGTGCCGCCGTTTCGGCGACGGACGAGACAGGCCCGCCGCTCTTTTCCCTTGCGTTCCGGGCTTCGGCCCTCTATCGAGCGCGCTTCGACAGCGGCCTGGCCGGGAGCTGAACGGATATCCGTGCGCCCGCGGCGCTGCGGACAGGGGTCTCGATCCCGCATCCCGTGTTCCCGCCTTCGGTTCCACTCGAGCCTTCCCGAGGCTCGAAGGGCTTCGCGCCGGGTGCCGTCGAGCAAACAGGAAAGGCAAAGCTCATGGCTCTCTACGAGCACGTGTTCCTTGCTCGCCAGGACGTTACGGCCCAGCAGGTCGAGACGCTCACCGAGCAATTGAAGTCCATCATCACCGCGAACGGCGGCTCCGTCGCCAAGTCCGAATATTGGGGCATCAAGTCCCTCGCCTATCGCGTCAAGAAGAACCGCCGCGCCCACTTCACGCTGCTGAACATCGACGCGCCGGCCGCCGCCATCACCGAGATGGAGCGGCAGATGAGGATCAACGAGGACGTGATCCGTCTCCTGACCATCCGCGTCGACGAGCACGAGGAAGGCCCTTCCGCGATGCTGCGCAAGCGCGAGGACAGCGACCGCGACGACCGTGGCGAGCGCGGTGAGCGCCGCGGCGGCGGCGGTGGCCGCTTCGACCGCGAGCGCGGCGGCGGCGACCGTGGCGGAGACCGCGGTGGCGGCCGGTTCTCGGGCCGTGCGCCCGCGGCCGCGACCCAACCCGCTGGAGAAGCCTGATGTCCACCGTCCCGCGCCGCCCGTTCTTCCGCCGCCGGAAGACCTGCCCGTTCTCCGGCCCCAACGCGCCCAAGATCGACCACAAGGACACACGCCTCCTGTCGCGCTACATCTCGGAACGCGGCAAGATCGTGCCCTCGCGCATCACGGCCGTGTCGGCGAAGAAGCAGCGTGAGCTCGCGCAGTCGATCAAGCGTGCCCGCTTCCTCGGCCTTCTGCCCTACGTGATCCGGTGATCGTCCGCGCTTCGGTTCGGTGACGGACCGGAGCGCACCTTTCCAGCAGAGGCCCGTACCGGGCCTCGGCGTCGGCCGGACCATCGCGTGATGAGCCGGATCGTTGGGACGACGATGCGTCCCTAACCCTCGTAGCACTACGGCGGGACAGCTCGACGATGATCAAACTCTTCGGCATCGCGCTCGGCGCGGGTGTCACGTCGGCGGTCCTGTTCGCCGTGACGACGACCGCCTCCCCGCTGGCGCTCCTGCTCGCCTATCTGGCGCCCCTCCCCATCATGATCGTCGGGCTCGGCTTCACCCATCAGGCGGGCGCGGCGGCGGCTCTGATCGGCGGCGGGACGGTCGGGCTCGCCATGGGTCCCGTCGCGGGCCTGCTGTTCGTCGTGGCGCTCGGGTTCCCCGCTTGGTACCTCGCGCGCCTCGCCCTGCTGGCCCGCCCGGTGGCGCCCTCCGCCGAAGCCGCTTCGGGCGCTCCCCCCGGCGCGCCGGCCGCCGTCGAATGGTACCCGGTCGCGCCGCTGGTGATCCAGGTCGCCGCGCTCGCCGTCATCCCGGTGCTGCTGGCCGGTGCCGCGATGATCTGGCGGTTCGGCGGCTACGAGGCGGCGGTCGCCACGATGACGGACAGGCTCGCCGCCCTCCTGTCGCGGGACACGCTGCCGGGCGACGTCCGTCTCGCCGATCTCGTCACCTTGGCGCCGATCGCCATGGCGGCCTCCGGAGCCGTCATGCTGGCGGTCAATCTCTGGCTCGCCGGCCGCACCGTGGAGATCTCGCGCCGGCTCCCGCGCCCCTGGCCGAACCTGCCCGACTCGCTGCGGATGCCGCGCCAGGCGGCCGTGGGCTTCGTCGTCCTCGCGTCGGGCGTGATCCTGCCCGAGCCCTTCGGGCTCGCGGCCGCCGTGATGGCGGCGGCGTTGGGGATCGTGTTCGTCTTCGAGGGGCTCGCCACGGCCCATGTGCTGACTCGCGGGCTGTCGGCCCGGGCGGCGACGCTGGGCGCGATCTATCTCGCGACGGTCTTCCTCATGCCGTGGCCGCTTTTCGCCCTGGCCCTGCTGGGGCTCATCGATTGCCTCGTCCCGCGCCTGCGCCAGGGATCGGGGATCAGGATCACCAAACTGCCAACAAGGAGACAGTGACATGGACGTCATTCTGCTGGAGCGCGTCGCCAAGCTCGGCCAGATGGGGGAGCGCGTGCGGGTGAAGGACGGGTTCGCCCGCAACTTCCTCCTGCCGCGCGGCAAGGCCCTGAGGGCGACGGAAGCCAATGCCAAGAAGTTCGAGAACCAGCGCGTTCAGCTCGAGGCCCGCAATCTCGAATTGAAGGCCGAGGCCGCCCAGGTCGCCGAAGGGCTCGACGGGCAGAGCTTCACGATGATCCGCCAGGCCGGCGAGAGCGGTCAGCTCTATGGTTCGGTGTCGACGCGCGACATCGCCGAGGCCATCACGGCCGGAGGCTTCACGGTCGGCCGGAACCAGGTTGCGCTGCACCAGCCTATCAAGGGCATCGGCCTGCATGAAGTGCCGGTGGAGCTCCATCCGGAGGTCCACGCCAAGGTGACGGTCAACGTCGCCCGCTCGCCGGAGGAGGCCGAGCGCCAGGCCAAGGGCGAGGCGGTGCTGGCCCGCGAAGAGACGTCGATGGATGAACTCGGCCTCGAGGTCGGCGCCGCGCTGGCGGACTTCGAAGGCGACATCAGCCGCTGAGGCCGCGTTGCGCCCTTCACCCACTGCGGGAGAAGGGCGCTCCCGTCACGCGAAGCGGTACTCGGTCCTCTGACGGTAGGTCTCCCCCGGCCGCAAAACCGCTGACGGGAAGTGCCTGTGGTGGGGAGCGTCCGGGAACATCTGGCATTCCAGGGCGAAACCGCCGTGGGCGCCGTAATGGGCGCCGTCGAGGCCCGGCACCGGGCAGTTGAGCTTCGACGCGTCGTAGAACTGCAGCCCCAGCTGGTCCGTGTGCACCTCGAGCGTCAGGCCGTTCCTCGGCGACCGGACGGTCGCCGCATGGGCCAGCCCCGAGGCGTCCGTCGCGGCGGCGATCACGAAATTGTTGTCGTAGGTCGATCCCGAGGCGTCGCGGATCGGCCGCATCGCGGTGAAGTCGAAGGGCGTGCCCGCCACGGCCCGGATCTCGCCCGTCGGGATATTGTCGGCATCGGCCGGCGTCATGAACGGGCAGTTCAGCATCACCTCGTGGTCGAGCACGTCCGGCGTGCCGTCGAGGTTGAAGTACGAGTGATGCGCGAGGTTCACCAGCGTCGGCGCGTCCGTCGTGGCGTGGAGGTCGACGACGAGCGTGCCGGGCTCCCGCAATGTGTAGATGCAGGTCGCGCGGACATGGCCGGGGAACCCGGCATCGCCCTCGGGTGAGTCGAGCACCAGCGTGGCGGACGCGTCGTCGGCATGGTCGAGCCGCCAGGGCAGCTTGCCGAAGCCTTTGGGACCGCCGTGCAGGGTGTTCTTGCCCTTGTCGTTGGTCGGCAGCGTGTAGGTCTTGCCGTCGAGGGTGAAGTGTCCGCCGGCGATCCGGTTGGCGAAGCGGCCGGGCGTCGCCCCGAAATGTGGCGAATAGGCCCGGTAATCCTCTATCGAATTCAGGCCCAGCACCACCCGCTGCGGACCGCCCGCGGCCGGCACCACGAGGTCGCGCAGCACCGCACCCCAGGTGATGATCGAGGCCGTCGCCCCCGACGCGTTGCGGAGCGTGATCTCCTTGATGTCGACGCCGTCGGCATCGCCGAACGATCGAACCTGCATCTCATCCTCCGTCGAACCCCACGGACGAACCCGCGGGCGCGAGGAAGGGTTCAGCGGGAGAGGGAAACTTGGACCGTTCTAGATCCGGGCCGTCCCCATCAGCTCTTCGGGTCGCAGGCGCCGCGCCAGATTGTCCATCACGCCGTTGACCATGCCGACTTCGTCGCCCTCGAAGAAGGCGCCGGCGATGTCGGTATATTCCACGATGACGACGCGGGCCGGCACGTCCTTGCGGACCAGGAGTTCGTAGGCACCGGCCCGGAGGATGGCGCGCAGGACCGCCTCGACGCGGCGCAGCGGCCAGCCCTGCTGGAGCGCGCCGTCGACCAGGACGTCGACCTCGACCTGCCCGGCCAGCACCCCTTCGAGGATGTTGCGGAAGAAGGCCACTTCGGCCGGATTGTACTGGTCGCCCTCGACCTCCTGGCCGATCCAGTGCGATTCGAACTCCGCCAGGATCTCGTTGATGCCCTTCTTGGCGACGTCCATCTGGTAGAGCGCCTGCACGGCGGCGAGGCGTGCGGCCGCGCGGCGCTCCTGACGGCTCACCGCGGGGCTCCGGCTCCGGGAGCTTCGCCGCCGCGCTTCAGCCGCCACAGCGCCAGCATGGCGCGGGCCGCCTCGCCTCCCTTGTCGCCCCGCCCGGGGGCGGCGCGCGCCAGCGCCTGGTCCTCGTCCTCGACCGTCAGGATGCCGTTGCCGACCGGGAACCGCCGTTCGAGCGCGAGAGCCATCAGGCCGCTGGCGCTCTCGTTCGACACGACCTCGAAGTGATAGGTCTCGCCCCGCATGATGCAGCCGAGCGCCACGGCGCCGCCATAGGGCCGGCCCGCCGCCACGGCGGCGTCGGCCGCGATCGCGATGGCGACCGGCACCTCCAGGGCACCCGGCACGGTGACGACGTCGAACGTGGCGCCGGCGGCGTCGAGCGCCGCTTTGGCGCCGGCGAGCAGGTGCTCGCCGACGTCGTCGTAGAAGCGACCCTCCACGATCAGGAAGCGATCGTGCGCCGCCACATGCGGTTCGGCATCGGTTCGGCGCTGCGGTTCGGCCATGGGGAGGACTCGTCGGACAGGGGTCGGCGGGGAGCCGCCGTGAATAGAGGGGCCGGACAGGTCCGGCAAGCGCGGGCGACCCTCAGGCGATGCGGAGCAGCCCGCCGTAGCCGACTTCGAGGTAGAACCTGGCGAGGTCGAGCGAGGGCGCCTCGACGCCGAGCCCGGTGAGGATGGCGTGGGCTTGGCCACGGTGATGGGTCTGGTGGTTGAACAGGTGGTCGAGCGCCGGCGCGAGCCCCGCCACATAGCGCTCGGGCGTCGTGGCCCGCTGATAGGTGAAGGTGCCGTCGAGCGCCGCGGCGTCGAGGCCGTCCACATAGGTGACGATCCGCGTATCCTCGGCCTGCCGGGCGGCGTGCAGGGCATCGAACGTGTCGTGGAGGATCGTATCGAGCCGCAGCCCGACCTCGGGCCGGCCGACGAAGCGCGCCATCCAGAGACGATCCGTGACGAGAAGGTGGTTCAGCGTTCCGTGCAGGCTCTTGAAGAAGACGCCGCGGTCGGCGCGGTACTGCTCGTCGGGCAGGGCTTCGACCGCCCGGTAGAGCGCGTGATTGGCCCAGGCATTGTAGCGGGCGAGGACGGGGAGGCGGTCGCTCACAGGACGAGCCCCTCGTCGGCACCGGCGTCCGCGGCCTCGACGGCGGGGATCTCGGCCAGGCGCGCCGCGTAGCGGGCCATCGTGTCGATCTCGATGTTGAGCGCGTCGCCCTCGCGCACATCGCCCCAGGTCGTCACGGCCAGCGTGTGCGGGATCAGGAGGACGGAGAAGACCCGGCCCTCGACCGCGTTGACGGTGAGCGAGGTGCCGTCGAGCGCCACAGACCCCTTCTCGGCGATGAAGCGCGCGAGCCGCGCCGGCGCCTCGACGTCGAAGCGTGTCGTCTCGCCGATGCGCGTCACCCGCACCACCCGGGCCATGCCGTCGACGTGGCCCGACACGAGGTGGCCGCCGAGTTCGTCGCCGAGCTTCAGCGAGCGTTCGAGGTTGATGCGCTTGCCGGGGGCCCAGGAGCCCAGCGTCGTGCGCTCCAGCGTCTCGGCCCCGGCGTCGATGTCGAACCAGGTGCGGTTGCCGGCCGTGCCGGTCGCCACCGCGGTGAGGCAGGGGCCCGAACAGGCGATGGAGGCGCCGATCGCGATCCCCTCGACGGGATAGGCGCAGGCGACGCGGAGTCGCCTCACGCTGCCGCGCTCCTCGCTCGACACGACCTCGCCGACGTCGCTGATGAGGCCCGTGAACATGGGACCAGCCTCAATAGATGGGGAAGCGGGCCACCATGGCCTTCACCTCGTCGCGCACGGCCGCCTCGGCGGCGGCATTGCCCCCCTCGCCCGCCCCGGCCAGGCCGTCGAGCGTGCGGGCGATCAGCGCGCCGACCCGGTCGAACTCAGCCGTGCCGAAGCCGCGCGACGTCGCCGCCGGCGTGCCGACGCGGATGCCGGATGTGACGAAGGGCTTCTCGGGGTCGAAGGGGATGCCGTTCTTGTTGCAGGTGATGTGGGCGCGGCCGAGCGCCGCCTCGGCGGCCTTGCCGGTGATCCGCTTGGGGCGCAGGTCGACCAGCATCAGGTGGTTGTCGGTGCCGCCCGACACGATGGCGAAGCCGTGGCGCTGCAGGCTGTCCGACAGAGCCCTGGCGTTGTCGACGACCTGTCGGGCATAGAGCCTGAAGGAGGGCTGCAGCGCCTCGTGGAACGCCACGGCCTTGCCGGCGATGACGTGCATCAGCGGCCCGCCCTGCAATCCGGGGAAGATCGCCGAGTTCAGCTTCTTCGCCAGCGCTTCGTCGTCCGTGAGGATGAGCCCGCCCCGCGGGCCGCGCAGCGTCTTGTGGGTGGTCGAGGTCACCACATGGGCGTGCGGGAACGGCGAAGGATGGGCGCCCCCGGCGACGAGGCCGGAGAAATGCGCCATGTCGACCAGGAAGGTCGCACCCACCTCGTCGGCGATGGCGCGGAACGCCGCATAGTCCCAGTGGCGCGAATAGGCGGAACCTCCCGCGATGATGATCTTCGGGCGTACCGCCTGGGCCTGCCGGGCGACCGCGTCCATGTCGATGAGGTGCGTCTCGGGGTCGACCCCGTAGGACTCGACCTTGAACCAGCGTCCCGACATGTTGACGGGCGCGCCGTGGGTGAGGTGGCCGCCGGCCGCGAGGTCGAGCCCCATGAACGTGTCGCCGGGCTGCATCAAAGCCAGGAACACCGCCTGGTTGGCCTGGCTGCCCGAGTTCGGCTGGACGTTGGCGAAGGCGCAGCCGAAGAGCTCGGTGGCCCGCTTGATGGCGAGATCCTCGGCGATGTCGACGAACTGGCAGCCGCCGTAATAGCGCTTTCCCGGGTAGCCCTCGGCGTATTTGTTGGTCATCACCGAGCCCTGCGCCTCGAGCACGGCGCGCGACACGATGTTCTCGGAGGCGATCAGTTCGATCTCGTCGCGTTGGCGGCCGAGCTCGAGCTCGACGGCACGGGCGATCTCGGGATCGGCCGCGGCGAGGCTGGCGCCGAAGAAGCTGTTCGACAGGGCGGGGTTCGCGCGGGTGGCGTCGAAGGTCGGGACGGCGGTCATGGAGGTCTCGATCGAGATGCGGCGGCACTCGGGCCGCGGCGCGGAAACGTCCGGAGGCCATGCCGCACGGCTCGCGCGCTGCTCCGGAGGCCAAACTGATACCGCGTCGTCGCGCCATAGTCACGGGCGGACGCAAAAAAGGCGCCCTCGGCTCTCGCCCGGGCGCCCTCTCGCGACGGTCGCCGCCCCGCGGCGCGACGATCAGTCCTGCTGGAGCGCCGGCTCGACCGCCGCGTTCTCGTCGTTGTCGGCCGGCGCGGCCGAGGCCAGGGTGCCCGGAGCGCCGAGGCCGTCGCGGTTGTAGATGTCGTCGCGGAACTGGACCACGCCGTCCGGCGTCGCCCAGGCGGTGACGTAGACCCAGTAGACCGGCACGGGGTTGGCGAGCTTCACGTCCACGCGCTCGCCCGAACGGATGGCGGCGTCGATCTTGTCGCGATCCCAGCCCGGGTTGTCCTTCAGCAGCCACGCCACGTAGTCACGGACGTTCTGCACACGGATGCAGCCGGACGACACGAAGCGAAAGTCGTCGCCGAACACGCCCTTGGTGGGCGTGTCGTGCATGTAGACGCCGTAGGGGTTGTTGATGTTGATCCGCACCACGCCGAGCGAGTTGTTGATGCCCGGATCCTCGCGATACTTATAGTTCGTGGCGTCCATGGAGTGCCAGTTGATGGAGCTCGACGCCACCTCCTGGTTGTCCTTATTGAAGATGCGGATGTGGTTGTCTGTCAGGTAGTTCGCGTCGGCCTGCATCTTGGGGATCAAATCCTTGCGGATGATCGAGGCCGGCACCGTCCAGTAGGGGTTGAAGTTGATGTCGATGGCCTTGGTCTGCATGACCGGGGACTGCCGGTCGACCTTGCCGACGCCGGCCACGTGATGGCTGAACACCACGCCGTTCTCGACCGTCTCGACCGACGCCGCCGGGATGTTGGCCATGACGAAGCGCTCGCCGAGGCTGCCGGCGAACGAGCGCAGGCGGATCAGGTTGGTCTGGAGCTGCTTCAGGCGCAGGTCCGCCGGGATGTTCAGCGCCGTCACGGTCTCGTGCGAGACGATGCCGGTCTGGCCGAGGCCGTGGCGCGCCTGGAAGCGCTTCACCGCCGCCTCGACGTAGGCGTCGAACACGGGCGACATGCCGGCCGCCTGGTCGAGGTCCGCGGTGACTTCGAGCCGATGGCGCAGCGCCATCACGGCCTGCCCCTTGGAGCCGACGTGGAGGTTGCCGACGTTCGGCACCGTGCCCCAGCCGCCCTGGGCGACGATGTTCTCATACCGGGTGACCGCGGCCTCAGTGGCGGCGACCGTCGCGGGCGACAGCGTCGGCGTCGTCTCGCGCTTGACCTGCTGGCGCGCGTCCGAATCGTAGCGCTGCGCCCATTCCGCCTGGCCGCTGCCGCTCTCCTCGTCCTGCGCCACGACGGCGACGCCGGAAGCCGCCAGGATGGCCGTGGACAGCAACAGGGCGGCCAGGGGGCCGGACATCGCCTTCGTCGCGCGGACGCGTCGGTCTTGATCGCTCAACAGCATGGCTCCAGATCTTCGGGACCGCCTGTGCGGGGCGCGGCACCCCACCCGGCTGAAGTCGAGACGTCCCGGTTCTTCGTTCGACCGCGGCTCGCTCGACCTTCTCGGATGTCGAAAACGCCGTTTCAGTCCGACCTTTTTAAGGCGCCGCCCTGGCTCGAACCTTTCGTGCGTCTCATTCGAGCCGATACGGTTGACAACATCTTTCCACGTGACATTTGCGCCACGTTCAGCGTCTAACCGACTTGGCTCCCGGACGTCGTCGTGCTCAACGGGGCGCCGAGACGGTGATCATCGCGCGGGCGGTGCGGCGGAGAGGGATGAAGAGACTCGCCTGGCCCCTGGCCGCCATCCTCCTCGCCGCGCTCCTCGTCGCGGCGGCCACCCCCTGGCGCATCCCCCGCGCCACGGTGGCGGGGGCCCTGGGCGTCGGCCTCACGCGCGCCACGGGGCTCAGCGCCACCCTGGCGGGGCCGGCGACCTTCAAGCTGCTGCCCCGGCCTCGCATCCAGGCCACCCTGCTGTCGGTCACGACCGAGGACGGCGCGCTGCAACTCGATGCCCCGGCGATCAAGGCGGAACTCGACATCCCGAGCCTGCTGCGGGGGGTGTGGCGCCTGACCTCCGCCAGCCTGGTCGAACCCACGGCGACCGTCGACCTCGACCGTCTCCAGCGCCGCGCCTCCGCCGGCACGGCCGCAGGATCGCCGCTCCAGCTCCGCCTGCGCGCCGGCGTTCTGCGGACGCGCTCGTCATCGACCATCGGCGACGCGCTGCTGACCGACATCGATGCTTCAGCGGTCCTGCCCGGAGACGGGAGCGCGGTCGTGCTCTCGGGCGTGACCTCCTTTCGAGGGACGACAGCTCGCTTCGCCGGCAACCTGCGGCAGCCGGCGCTCGGCCTGACGGCCGAAGGCTCCCCGGCGACGCTGCAGATCGACTCGCCCCTGTTCAGCTTCGCCGCCGATGGCGTGCTGTCGGGCGGTTCGCAGGAGCAGTTCGTCGGCCGCGCGTCCCTCACGGCGGCGTCGCTCCCGGCCCTGCTGCGCACGCTCAACGGGATCCCGCTCCCCTTCGCGGTCCGACGCGCCCAGATCAGCGGCGACCTCGTGGCGAAGCCGCACGACCTCTCGCTGTCGAACGCCCAGGTCAAGCTCGATCGCGCACGTTTCGAGGGGACGCTGGCGTGGCGACAGGACGCCGGGCGGAACCTCGTCGCCGGGACGCTCGCCACGGACGCCCTGGACCTCGACGCGTTGTTCGGCGGCGGCGCGGATCGCCAGCCGTTCGGCGGGCTGTACGGACGTCCGCTGGACGGATCGCCGCCCGCCGCCGACATCGACCTGCGGGTCTCCGCCACGACGGCGCGGATGGACCGGGTGAGCGTCGACGACGCCGCCGTCGCCGCCCTCGTGCGGGGCGACAGGCTCGAACTGACGCTCGACGAGGCCCGGGCCTATGGCGGCCTCGTCAAGGGCCGCCTGCTCGCCACGCTCGGCCCCGCGGGCATCGACGCCCACGCGGACGTCTCGGCGAAGCGGCTCGATCTCGCCAGCCTGTCGGAGGGCCTGAGCGGGCACGAGCGCGTCGGCGGCGCCCTGACCGGGCACGCGACGCTCGACGGCCGCGGCACGAGCCTGCGCGAGGTCGTGGCCAGGCTGGCCGGTTCCGGCGCGGTCGAGATCGAGGGCGGCCGTCTCGCCGGGCTCTCCCTGAGCCAGGCGCTCCGGCGGCTCGGCCGGCATGTGCCGCTCGACGCCGACCGCCGCGGGACGCCGACGACCTTCGACAAGGCCACATGGGACGTGGCGGTCCGGGACGGCGTGGTGCGAATTCCCGACGGCAGGCTGACGGCGCCCGGCGTCGCCATGTCGTTCGGCGCCGAGACGGACCTGCCCGACGGGCGCATCGACGTCCACGCGCTGGCGGCGCAGACGGACGGCAGCGGCACGCCGTTGCGGGACGGCCAATCCATGCCGTTCGACATGCGGGGGTCCTGGGCCGGGCCGCTCGTCCTCGTCGGGCGCGGAGGGGGCCTACCCGCCCTGCCGCTGCCCGTCTTCGACGGTTTCTCGGCCGTTCGGTGACGGACCGGATCTGCGGGGTCGTCCTGGCGGGTGGGGCGTCGCGCCGGATGGGGCGGGACAAGGCGCTGGTGACGATCGGTGGCCGCCCGTTGATCGCCTGGGCGGTCGAGCGGCTCTCGCCCCAGGTCGGCGCCCTGGCGATCAGCCGGCACGACGGGCGCCTCGAGGGCGTCGATCGCTCGCTCCCGCTGCTGGCGGACGGACCGGGCGAACCTGCCGGACCCTTGGCGGGGGTCCTCGCCGGGCTCGACTGGGCGGCGAACCTCGACCCGCCGGCCACCCATGCGGTCACGGTCGCGGTGGACACGCCCTTCCTGCCCCTCGATATCGTCGATCGACTCGCCGCCGCGCGAGCGACGTCGGGGACCGCGGCGGCGGTCGCGGCCTCGGGAGGCCGCCGCCATCCGGTCGCGGCGCTGTGGCCCGTCGCGGCGCGGGCGTCGCTGCGCGAGGCGCTCCACCGTGACGGCCTCCGCCGCCTCGGCGACGTCCTCGACCGCCTCGGCGCCGCGGTGGCGCACTGGCCCGTCCTGCCGGTCGATCCGTTCCTCAACGTGAACACGCCCGAGGACCTCGCGATCGCGGAGCTCAACCTGCGGCGTGCTCACGCCGGTGCGCCGACTCGAACGGGCGGCGTCCCGCCCGACTGATGTCAGACGCGATCGGGCTCCCGTCCCTGGGCGGCAGCCGCCGGTGATCGGTCAGTAAAGGCCGCCCGTCCCGCCGCCGACGGCACGGTCGGCATCGGCGGGCGCAGCCGCCGACTCACCGCGCGGCGGACGGGCGGCGGCGGTCCCGTCGATGACCGAGTAGCTGTCGGGCGGCGCCGTGCCGGGCTTGAAGGCCTCGATGATGGCGTCCTTGCCGCTCGACCGCATGCCGGTGTGATAGTCGACCTGGATGAGCTTGATGCCCAGCGGCGCGCGGAACGGCACGTCCGGCTTGTCCTTCAGGGCGGCCGCCATGAAGTCACGGAAGACGGGAGCGGCATATTCCGCCGCATAGGCGGTCGCGCCGAGAGACCGCGGCTGGTCGTAGCCGAGGTAGAGGCCGACCGCGAGATCGGAAGAATAGCCGACGAACCACACGTCCTTGGCGTCGTTGGTGGTGCCGGTCTTGCCCGCGAGATTGCGGTTCAGCACCTTGATGGCGCTGCCGGTGCCGCGCGTGATGACGCCCTGGAGGATCGAGGTGACCTGGTAGGCCGTCATCGGGTCGATCACCCGCTCGCGGTTGTCGACTAGTTTCGGCTCGGCCTGATCGCTCCAGACCGCGGCGTCGCAGCCGTCGCAGACGCGCTCGTCGTGCCGATAGATGGTGTTGCCCCAGCGGTCCTGGATGCGGTCGACGAGGGTCGGCTTGATCCGTTTGCCGCCGTTGGCGAGCATGGAATAGGCCGAAACCATGCGCAGGACGGTCGTCTCGCCGGCGCCGAGCGACATGGAGAGGACGGGCGGCAGCTCGTCATAGATGCCGAAGCGCTTGGCGTATTCGACGATCAGCGGCATGCCGATGTCCTTGGCGAGGCGCACGGTCATCAGATTGCGCGAATGCTCGACGCCGTAGCGCAGGGTGTGGGGGCCCGAGCCGTTGTCGTCGTCGTTCTGCGGGCGCCAGATCCCGAGGCCAGGCCCCTGGTCGATCTCGATCGGGGCGTCGAGCACCGAGGACGAGGGCGTGTAGCCGTTGTCGAGCGCCGTCGCGTAGACGAAGGGCTTGAAGGACGATCCCGGCTGGCGCAGCGCCTGGCTGGCCCGGTTGAACTCGGACTGGTCGAAGGAGAAGCCGCCCACCATGGCGAAGACGCGGCCCGTGTAGGGGTCCATGGCCACGATGGCGCCCGAGATCTCGGGGACCTGCTGCAGGCGCCATTGGCCGGGCTTGCCCTCGACCGGTGCCACGTAGACCACGTCGCCGGGCGTCAGCAGCGAGCGGATCGAGCGCTTGCCGGTCCATTTGATGCCGTCGAGGCCGAGCGTTCCGGTCTCGCGGTCCGCCACCAGCTCGCCGGCCTTGTCGTGGCCGGGCTGGAGGCCGATCCGCACGGCCGCGTCGCTGCCGTCGAGCAGCACGGCGAGCCGCCAAGGTTGGACGTCGCCGAGGGCCTGGACGACCGCCAGAGGCGGCCCCCAGTCTCCGCCGAGGTCGATGTGGCGGATGGCACCGCGGAAGCCGTGGGCTTCGTCGTAGCGCACGAGGCCGTCGACCAGCGCCTTGCGGGCCATGACCTGCATCTTCGGGTCGAGCGTGGTCCGGACCGACAGGCC
The DNA here is from genome assembly GCA_965214345.1 of Lichenihabitans sp. GTDB lineage: Bacteria > Pseudomonadota > Alphaproteobacteria > Rhizobiales > Beijerinckiaceae > Lichenihabitans. Next base: position 2,065,606 of record CBDCBJ010000007.1, read on the forward strand.
GCCCTCGTAGAGCTTCTTCTCGCCGTAGCGGTCCGACAATTCGCGGCGCACCTCCTCGGCGAAATAGCCGGCCGCGTAGGAATCGGGGGTCAACACGCGGGGATTGATGCCGAGCGGCTCGCCCTTGGCCTTGTCGGCCTCGGCCTTGGTGATGTAGCCGTTCTCGGTCATGCGCTGCAGCACGTAGTTGCGGCGGTCGATCGCGGCGTCCCGGTGGGTGAACGGCTGGTAGTTGTTGGGCCCCTTGGGCAAGCCCGCGAGATAGGCCGCCTCGGCGATCGACAGCTCGTTCACCGACTTGTCGAAGTAGTTCAGCGACGCGGCCGCGATGCCGTAATTTCCGAGCCCGAGATAGATCTCGTTCAAGTAGAGTTCGAGGATCTTCTCCTTGGGATAGGTCTGCTCGATCCGCAGCGCCAGGAGCGCCTCGCGGATCTTGCGGCTGAAGCTGCGCTCGTTGGTGAGGAAGAAGTTCTTGGCGACCTGCTGGGTGATGGTGGAGGCGCCCTGGGCGCGCTTGGTGTTCTGCACCAGCACCGTCATGGCGCGGAGGATGCCCTCGGGGTCGACGCCGTTGTGGGTGTAGAAGTTTTTGTCCTCGGCCGAGATGAAGGCTTCCTTCACCAGCGGCGGGATGGCGGTGGACGGCAGGTAGAGGCGGCGCTCGCGCGCATATTCGGCGAGCAGGCTCCCGTCGCCGGCCTGCACGCGGGTCATCACCGGCGGCTCGTAGGTCTTGAGCTGGGTGTAGTCCGGCAGGTCTTTCTCGAACTTCCAGACCGTGACGGCGGCCACGCAGGCGGCGACGACGAAGATGAGCGCGCCGGTGGCGAACAGGAAACCGAAGAACCTGGCGACGTGCCGCATCGGGAAAACGCCTCGCGAGCAGAGCTCAGAATTGGTGCGGTGGCCGGAGTCCGGCCGTCACAACGCCCGTTGCAATAGCTGATCCGATGCGGGCACGCTGCGGCTGTTTTGTGGTGCCAATGCGACCGCAAGGGCGTGTTGCGCGGAAGCCGCCCGACGCCTCAGGCTTCCGCCACGTCTGTGTCCCGCGCGCCACAAGGGAGGGCCCCACGGTGGTGGCGGATCACGATCCGGCCGGGTGAAAGCATCCGCCGGTCATCGGCACGGCGATACCGGTGGTTCCGGGGAACGTGATGGGCAGCCCCGAACGGGACCGCACCGCCAGATAGGCGAAGGCCTGCGCCTCGACGGCGTCGCCGTCCCATCCCATCACGCCGGCCCCCTCGACCCGGCACGGCAGTCGCGTCCGAAGCCGACCCATTAGGGTGGGGTTGCGGGCTCCGCCTCCACACACGACGAGCAGCGTCGGCCGATCGCGCAGGAGATCGAGCGCCCGCGCCACGCTGGCGGCGGTGAAATCCACGAGCGTCGCGGCGGCGTCGGCGGTCGACAGCGCCGCCACGGCGGCGCGCGACCAGTCGTTGCGGTCGAGCGACTTCGGCGGCGGCACGTCGAAATACGGGTGCCGCATCAACGCATCCACGACCGCGCCGTGGATCGTGCCGCCGGCGGCCGTCGCCCCGTCGCGGTCGAACGGCTGTCCGGTCCGCTCGAGCATCAGGTCGTCGACGAGCGCGTTGGCCGGTCCCGTGTCGAAGGCGATCGGGTCGCCTCGCTCCGGCAGGAAGGTGATGTTGCCGACGCCGCCGAGGTTGAGCACCGCGGCCGGCAGCGCCACGCCGGCCGACCCCGCCAGGGCGCGATGGAACGCCGGCACCAACGGCGCCCCCTGCCCGCCCGCCGCAACGTCGGCGGCCCGCAGGTCCGCCACGACCCCGATGCCGCAGTCACGCGCGAGGGCCGCGCCATCGCCGATCTGGACCGTGAGGCGACGCTCGGGGCGGTGCAGCACCGTCTGGCCGTGGAAGCCGATGAGCTCCAGGCCGCGGGTCGCCTCGGGATGGGCGGCGACGAAGCCCCGCACCGCCGCGACGTGCAGCGCCGTCACCCTCGCGTCCGCCTCCCGGAGCGCGCCGGGCCGCGCCGTCCGGTCGCCGAGCCCGACCGCGTCGGCGAGGGCCTGCCGCAGGAGGGCGCGGTCGTCGGCGCCGTAGGGGACGAAGCCGGTCGGGCCGAAGGACAGGCGGTCCCCCCCGTCCGTCTCGAGCACCGCCAGGTCGATGCCGTCCATCGACGTCCCGCTCATCAGACCCAATGCCAGCATGCGCGCCGCCCCCGCCGATGCCGCCTCGGCGCCACGCCGGGATGGCCTGGACCCCTCGCCGAACCGTCACCGCAATGGAGGGTGGCCGAAGTTGCGCGAGGCGGCAAGACGCCATAGACGGGCGCTGGCGGCGCGGGTCCGGCCGCCGTCGCCAGCTGTCGAGTGCTCCCATGTCAGCCAGCCCCGGGCAGGCTCAACCCGCCTCCGACTTCCTGCGGGTGATGCGCGAGCGCGGCTACGTCCACCAGACGTCCGACGAGGCCGGCATCGACGCGCTGGCGAAGGCGGGGCAGCTCAACACCTACGTGGGTTACGACTGCACCGGCGGCTCGCTCCACATCGGCAGCCTCGTGTCCATCATGATGCTGCACTGGCTGCAGGCCACCGGCGCCGGCCGGCCGGTGGTGCTGATGGGCGGCGGCACGACGCGGGTCGGCGATCCCTCGGGCAAGGACGAGTCGCGCCAGATCCTCACATTGGAGCAGATCGAAGCCAACAAGGACGGCATCCGCACCAACTTCGATCGCCTGCTGCGCTTCGGCGACGGCCCCACCGACGCCGTCATGGCCGACAACGCCGAATGGCTGACGACGCTCAACTACATCGACTTCCTGCGCGACGTGGGCCGCCACTTCTCGGTCAACCGCATGCTGTCGATGGACAGCGTGAAGCTGCGGCTCGACCGCGACCAGGAGCTGTCGTTTCTCGAGTTCAACTACATGTGCCTGCAGTCCTACGACTTCGTCGAACTCAGCCGCCGCTTCGGCTGCCGGATGCAGATGGGCGGCTCGGACCAGTGGGGCAACATCGTCACGGGGCTCGACCTCGGCCGCCGCATGGGCACGCCGCAGCTCTACGCGCTGACCTGCCCGCTCATCACCACGGCGTCGGGCGCCAAGATGGGAAAGACCGCCTCGGGCGCCGTCTGGCTCAAGGCCGAGATGCTGAGCCCCTACGACTATTGGCAGTTCTGGCGCAACGCCGAGGACGCCGACGTCGGCCGCTTCCTGCGCCTCTTCACGCTGCTGCCGATCGACGAGATCGGCCGCCTCGAAGCGCTGGGCGGCGCCGAGATCAACGAGGCCAAGAAACGCCTCGCCACGGAGGCGACGGGGCTGATGCACGGCCGCGAGGCCGCCGCGACGGCGGCCGAGACGGCGCGCCTGACGTTCGAGCAGGGATCGCTCGCCGACGACCTCCCGAGCGTGACGATCCCGCTCGGCGAGTTCGAGGCGGGGCTCGGCGTGCTGTCGGCCTTCGCCCGCTCGGGCCTCGTGGCTTCGACCAGCGAAGCCCGGCGCCAGATCAGGGGCGGCGGCCTCAAGGTCAACGGCGAGACGGTGACGAGCGACGCCGCGGCGCTCGGCGTCGGCGACATCGTGGGCGGGTCGGTCAAACTGTCGCTCGGCCGCAAGAGACACGTCCTGCTGAAGCCCGAGTGACCGCGGGGGCCGTCACTCGGGCAGGAACTGGACGTGCGGCCGGCCGTGGTGGGGCGATGGCGCCACGTGAGCCCGGACCCGGAACACCGCGCCGATCAGATCCGCCGTCAGCACGTCGTCGGGGCGGCCGGCGCAGACCAGGCGGCCCTCCTGCAGCACCGCGACGGTGTCGCAGAACATCGCGGCCAGGTTCAGGTCGTGGAGCGCCACGACCACCGTCGCGGGCAGCCGCCTGACCAGCCCCAGGATCTCGAGCTGGTGCTGGACGTCGAGGTGGTTGGTGGGCTCGTCGAGGAGCAGCTCGCGGGGGCTCTGCGCCAGGGCGCGGGCGATGTGGACGCGCTGGCGCTCCCCGCCCGACAGCGTGTGCCACGGCTGGTCCCGCCGACCGGCGAGGCCGACCTGGACCAGGGCGTCGTCGACGGCATCGCCATCGGCCCCGGTCCAGGGCGCGAGCGGGCCGAGATGCGGCGTGCGGCCGAGGCGCACGACCTCGATCACGGTGAGCTGCGATTCGGTCGAGGCCTGCTGCTCGACGAGGGCCACGCGGCGGGCGATAGCGAGCCGCGGCATCAGGGCCACGTCGTCGCCCCCGAGCGTGACGACGCCCGCCGCGATGCGCCGCAGCCTGCCGATGAGCCGCAGCAGGCTCGACTTGCCGGACCCGTTGGGGCCCAGCAGGCCCAGCGTCGTCCCCGCCGCGACGTCGAGGGTCACGCCGTCGACGATCATCCGGCCCCCCGCCGACCATCGGACCCCGTCGAGGCCGATCGTCACGCGAAGCGCCGCGACCGGAACAGGATGACGGCGAACGCCGGCGCCCCGACCAGCGCCGTCACGACGCCGATCGGCAGGACCTGCTGCGGCACCAGGGTGCGCGACGCGATGTCGGCCAGGACCATGAAGATCGCCCCCATCATCAGCGAGGCCGGCAGCAGCCGCGCGTGGCCGGGGCCGACGAGGAAGCGGGCCGCGTGGGGCACCACGAGCCCGACGAAGCCGATCGAGCCCACGATGGAGACCATGCTGGCCGTCATGGCGGCGGTCAGACCGAAGAGCACCGCTCTCACCCGCCCGACCGGGACGCCGAGGGCCGCGGCGGCATCGGTCCCGAACGCGAAGGCGTCGAGCGCCCGGGCATGGAGGAGCGAGACCGCGAGGCCCGCCAGAGCGATGGGTGCCGCGAGATACACGTCCGGCCATCGCACGCCGCCGAGGCTGCCCAGGAGCCAGAACATGACGCCGCGCGCCTGCTCGGCGTTGGCCGAAGTCGCGACGATGTAGGACGTGAGGGCGTTGAAGAGCTGCGACCCCGCGACCCCCGCCAGGATGATCCGGTCCGTCCCGCCGCCGGCGCCCGAGGCCAGCAGCGCGACGAGCACCACCGCCACGACGGCGCCGATGAAGGCGCCGCCCGACAGCGTGAGGACGCCGCTGCCGAAGCCGACGATCAGCACCGCGACCGCACCCGTCGAGGCGCCGGCCGAGATGCCGAGCACGTAGGGCTCCGCCAGGGGATTGCGCAGCAGCGCCTGGAGGATCGCCCCGCTCAGCGCCAGCGAGGCGCCGCAGCAGGCCGCGACCAGCGCGCGGCTGAGGCGATAGTCCCAGACGATGCCGGCCTCGATGCGGCTCGGCGCGAACGCCGTCCCGAGCGTCCGGTCGCTGATCGCCGCGAAGGCGGTGGCGAGCGGGATCCGCATCTCGCCGATCGAGACCGCGAGGCCGATGGCGACGGCGAGCACCAGGACCGAGAGCGCCGCGAGCGCGGCGCGCCAGCCCCATCCCGAACGGCCGAGGGCGACGATCACTGCGTCATCCCGGCCGCCTCGATGCCCTTGGCCAGCGCCTCGATCCCGTCGATCGTCCGGATCGAGGGGTTCATGTCCTGGGCGTCCATCACCACGACATGCCCGTCCTTCACGGCGCGGAGCTGGCTCACGACCGGATCGGTGGCGAGGAAGTTGCGCTTCACCGCGAGGTCGTCGGCCGGGAAGCGGCGGCGGTCCATCTGCCCGACGACGATGACGGCGGGGTCGGCGGCGGCGATGCTCTCCCAGCTCGCCAGGGGCCACTCGTCCTCCGTCGTCACCACGTTGCGGGCGCCGAGCGCCTGCATCATGAAGGCCGGAGCGCCGTTCTTGCCGGCCACGAAGGCGTCGCCCTTCACGTCCTTGCTGGAGAACCAGAACACCACGGGCGTGCCGGCCGCCTTGCCGGCGACGGCGGCCTCGGCGGTGGCCTCCCGGGCCCTGAGTCCGGCGATGAGGGTCTCGCCGCGGGCGTCGACGTCGAAGATGCGGGCGAGGTCGTGGATCTCGCCGTAGACGAGGTCCATGCTGAACATCTGCTTGCGCACGCCGTCGCCCCCACCGGCATTGTCCTTCTCGACGCAGTCGGACGGCGAGACGTAGGTGGGCACCTTGAGGTCGGAGAACTGCTGGCGGGTGCCGACGCTGCCGTGCGGCCCGACATGCCACTCGTATTGTGCCGCCACGAGGTCCGGCTCCTGGGCGACGACGGATTCGAAGCTCGGATCGTTGTCGGCCAGCCGCCTGATCTTGGCGTTCTGCGCCGCGTAGGCGGGCAGGACGGGCCCGAACCAGACGGCCGTCCCGGCGATCCGGTCGGCGAGGCCCAGCGACAGGAGGATCTCCGTCGTGCTCTGGCCGATCGAGACCACCCGCCGGGGCGGGTGGTCGAACGACACGGGGAGGCCGCAGTTCTGGATCGTCAGAGGATATCGGGTCGCCTCGGCGGCGCGGCCGGCGCCGGGCTGGAGCATCGCCAAACCCCCGAGCAGGGCCAGGGCGAGAGGTCGGACGAAGCGGTCTATCGGCATGGCAATCCTCGAGAAATGGGTCATGGAGGCTCCGGCTGCGGGAAGCGGCGGGATGCCGAGGGCGTGCGGGAAGGGACCGGCGCCGGACGGGCCGGTGGACGATGTGATGGGGATCAGGCGGAGATCTCCGGCGAGGCATCTGGCCGTCGAGCGACAGCAAGATTACGTTATAACATAACGTTCTCTATTGAGTGCTCTTCCGGAACGCAAGGCGGCTACGGCCGATCCTCGTCGCCCAGGGCGGCTTTCGCGGTCGAAGAACCCGCGCGAAACGCCGGTCCGGCGCCGTCGTGTGTCGTGTCATGCGGGGACCCCTCGTCTCCGGCGATGCATCGGCGAGGGATGGCCGAGAACGCGACGAGAGGTCGGGGATCGAGGGCGCAGCTCGACTCCGTCGACACCCCCGAACCGCCCACCGCGATCCCCCAAGGCTCCGTCGAAGGCTGGTTTCCGGGCTGCGGAGATGCCTTGCGGCCGGCGCGACGCCTTCCCGGGTCGTCAAACCCAGTGGCGAAACTGTCGCGCCTCGACTCCGTTACCGTTGCGGGGGCAGCGCCGGCATCTCACCGGCTTCCCAATTCTCCGCCCGCGACGCGAGCGGCACCTTCGACATGCGGAGAGAAGCATGCCGCCGCGGCGGAGTCACGCGCCGATGCGGCTCAGAAGCGCCGTGGCTCGCCGGCGTTCCGCGATGAGCTGATCCTGCCAGAGGTCGCCACGCTGGCCTGACGGCTTCGGACGGAGCCGGTCGTCGGCACCGTGGGCTCGGCGGGCGGTCGCGAAGCGAAGGTCCAGCCCGATCAGCTCTCGCCCGGTCGCGGCGCCGCATCCTCCACCGGCTTCACCGGCATGCCGGGGCCGATCTTCTGCAGGTTGCCGCTGATGACGCGGTCGCTCTCGCCGACGCCCTTCAGCACCGCCACGAGGGCGCCCTGCGACGGCCCGAGCGTCACGGGGCGCTGCTCGACCTTGTCGCCCTCGCCCGCCACGAAGACGAACTTGCCGAGTTGGCTGGTCCCCACCGCCACCTGCGGGACGAGCAGCGCGTCGGGCTGCTCGCGCAGGTGGACCCGCACGCGGACGTATTGACCGGGCAGCAGGCTCTTGTCGGCATTGGCGATGGTGGCCCGCGCCACGATGGTGCCGGTGGCGCGGTCGACGGTGTTGTCGAGGAACGTCACCTCGCCCTTGTGCGCCGCCAGGTCCTCGCCCGGCACCGTCACGTCGACCGCGACCGTGCCGGCACGGCGCGCCTTGTCGAGGTCGACGAGGTCGGTCTCGCCGGGGTTGAAGGTGACGTAGATGGGATCGATCTGCGCCAGCGTGTTGAGCACGGTGGTGCCGGCGCCCGCCAACGTCCCGATCGCCGCCTGATTGCGGCCGAGGCGACCCGGGAACGGCGCGCGGATCTCCGCGTAGGACAGGTTCAGCTGTGCGGCGCGCTGCGCGGCCCGATCCGCCGAGAGGGCGGCTTCGGCCTGGTGCATGCCGCTGGTGCGCTGGTCGAGGCTGTCCTTGGCGATGAAACCGGTCTTCGACAGGGCGTCACCGCGCTCGAAACTGGCTTTCTGGTAGTCGAGCGAGGCCTGATCGCGCTCGATCTGGGCGTTGGCCTGGTCGAGCGCGACCTGGAAGTCGCGCGGATCGAGCCGGTACAGGAGATCGCCGGCCTTGACGTCGGCGCCGTCCGGCACGCGCTGCTCGACCACGTAGGCCGAGACCTTGGCCTGGAGGGCGATGCCGCGGATCGCCTCGGTCCGCGCCGCATAGTCGAGGGTGATGGGGATCGATCGCTTGACCACGCGGGTGACGGGCACCGGCATGACGAAGGCGGGCGGTGCCGCAGCGGCGGCGGGCGCTGCGCCGGTCTTGCCGAGCGGCAGGAGGTCGACGATGCCGGGATCGGCCCTGTAGACGACGACGGCGGCGGCGACCAGCGCCAATGTGCCGAGGGGGATGGCGCTCAAACGCATGGGGACGGCCTCACTCGGCGGCTTCGGCATGGCGATGCGGCGCGACGAGCGCCGGAGGCTCGACGGGCTCGCCATGACCCTGACCCTCGTCCCCGCCCTTCCCTTCGCGCATCCGCTCGATGACGGCATAGAACACCGGCACGAAGATCAGCGTCAGGACGGTGGCGGCCAGCATGCCGCCGAAGACCGTGGTGCCGATGGATTGGCGGCTCGCCGCGCCGGCGCCGGTCGCGACGACGAGCGGCAGGACGCCGAGGATGAACGCGAAGGCGGTCATCAGGATCGGCCGCAGCCGCAGACGTCCCGCCTCCATGGCGGCCTCGACGATGCCGAGACCCTCCTCGCGGCGTCGACGCGCGAATTCGACAATGAGGATCGCGTTCTTGGCCGCGAGGCCGATCAGCATGACGAAGCCGATCTGCGAGTAGACGTCGATCTGCAGCCCGCGCAGGAACAGCGCCAGGAGCGCACCGAACAGGGCCAGCGGCACGGCGAGCAGCACCATGAACGGCATGGTCCAGCTCTCGTACTGCGCCGCCAGGATCAGGAACACGAAGAGCAGCGCCAGACCGAAGATGAGGCTCGCCGCCGAGCCCGCCTTCAGCTCCTGGAAGGTGATGCCCGTCCACTCGTAGCCGAAGTCGCGCGGCAGCGCCGCCTCGGCAGAGCGCTGCATCGCCTCGACGGCCTGCCCCGAGCTGAAGCCCGGCGCCGCGGCGCCGTTGATCTTGGACGCGGCGTAATTGTCGTAGTGGGGCACGGTCTCGGGGCCGACGGTCGACTTCAAGGTGCCCAGCGTCGACAGGGGCACCATGCCGCCTGCGTTGTTGCGCACGTAGAGCCGGGACAGCGCCGAGGCATCGGCACGGGCGTCCTTGTCGGCCTGGATGGTGACGCGGAAGGTGCGGCCGAAGAGGTTGAAGTCGTTGACGTAGAGCGATCCGAGGAAGACCTGCAGCGTGTTGAAGACGTCGGGCAGGCTCAGCCCCAGCAGCTTGGCCTTGTTTCGGTCGAGGTCGTAGTCGAAGGCCGGCGTGCCGGTCGAGAACGAGGTGAAGATCTGGCGTGCGTCGAGCTGCGGCTGCTTGCGCGCCTCGGCGATCACCGCCTGCGTGGCGTCGTTCAGCGCGGCCGAGCCGCGGCCGGTGAGGTCCTCCACCTGGAACTCGAACCCGCCGGTGGCGCCGAGGCCGGGGATGGAGGGCGGGTCGAAGGAGAGCGCGAAGGCGCCGGTCAGGCCCAGCAGCTTCGGGCGGACCGCCGCCACGATCTTGGAGGCCTGCTGCGAGGCCGGCCGCTCGTCCCAGGGCTTCAGGATGGCGAACTCGACGGCCGAGTTCGATTGGGCGGCGTTGGTGAGGAAGTTGAGCCCGCTGATCGAGCCGACGATCTCGACGCCCTCTTCCTTCTGCAGGACGTCGCGGACCTGTTTCGCGACCGCGTCGGTGCGCTCGAGCGAGGCCCCGTCGGGCCCCTGGATGACGACGAAGAAGTAGCCCTGGTCCTCGACGGGCAGGAAGGTCGAGGGGATCCGTTCCCACAGCGCGTAGGTGCCGAACAGCATGACGGCGAAGCCGGCGAGCAGGCCCCAGCGCAGGCGGATGAACAGGCGCACGAGGCCCGAATAGCCGTGCGAGAGCCGGTCGAACCCGGCGTTGAACCAGCGGAACAGGATGAAGGGCCGGTGGGTGCGATGCCGCAGGAACACGGCGCTGAGCGCCGGACTCAGGGTCAGCGAATTGAACGCCGAGATGCCGACTGAGATCGCCACCGTGAGGGCGAACTGGTTGTAGAGCCGGCCGGCGACGCCCGGGATGAAGGCGACGGGCACGAACACCGCCATCAGCACCGCGGTCGTGGCGATGATCGGGCCCGTCACCTCCGCCATGGCGCGGCGGGTCGCCTCCATGGGCTTGTAGCCCATCTCGAGCTGGCGCTCGACGTTCTCGACCACCACGATGGCGTCGTCGACCACGAGGCCGATGGCCAGCACCATGCCGAGCAGGCTCAGCATGTTGAGCGAGAAGCCGCAGATCTCCATCACGGCGAGCGTGGCGACCAGCGACACGGGGATCGCGATCGTCGGGATGATGGTGGTGCGCCAGCTCTGCAGGAAGACGTAGACGACGAGGATCACGAGGACGAGCGCCTCGCCCAGGGTGATCACCACGTCGTGCATCGAGGCCGACACGAACTTCGTCGTGTCGTAGTGCATGGCGTAGTCGATGCCCTTCGGGAACCGCGCCTTCAGCTTCTCCATCTGGTCCTTGACGGCAGCCTGCAGCGCCAGGGCGTTGGAGCCGGGCTGCTGGTAGACTGCCAGCACGACCGTCGGGTCGTTGCCGAAATAGCCCGACGAGGCGTATTGCAGCGCGCCGAGCTCGATGCGGGCGACGTCGCGCAGGCGCACCACCGCACCGGCATTGGCATCGGCCCGCACCACGATGTCGCCGAACTGCTCGGGCGTTGAGAGGCGGCCGACCGCGCTGACCTGCATCTCGAATGCCGTGCCGGCGGGGGCCGGCGACTGGCCGATCTTGCCGGCCGCGACCTGGACGTTCTGCTCGGCGATCGCTCCCTGGACGTCGGTGGCGGTGATGCCGAGCTTGGCCAGGCGGTCGGGGTCGAGCCAGACGCGCATCGAATAGCGCCGCTCGCCGAAGATCGAGACATCGCCGACGCCCGGCAGGCGCTTCAGGGGGTCGACGATCTGCAGGTAGGCGTAGTTCGACAGCGCCACGGGGTCGACCGAGCCGTCGGGCGAGGTGAGGTTGACGATCAGGACGAAGTTCGGGTTCTGCTTCTTGATCGTCACGCCGGCCTGGTTGACGATGGCGGGCAGCGAGGACGCCGCCTGCGACACGCGGTTCTGCACGTCGACCGCCGCGATGGCGAGCGGATAGCCCACGTCGAACGTCACCGTGATGGTGGACGACCCGTCGTTCGATGAGGACGACGACATGTACGTCATCCCCTGGACGCCGTTGATCTGCTGCTCCAGCGGCGTCGTGACCGTATCGGCCACCACCTGGGCGCTGGCGCCGGGGTAGTTGGCGCTGACCACGACCTGCGGTGGCGTGATGTCGGGAAACTGGGCGACGGGGAGCAGCACGTAGCAGATGGCGCCGGCCATCACCATGACGAGCGCGACGGCCGAGGCGAAGATCGGCCGTCGGGTGAAGAATTCTACCACGCCGCGATGTCTCCCGCTCCGGAACGGCAATGTCGACCGGCCAGCCTGCTGGCGAGGGGGAGGAGGCCGCGGGCCAGCGATGGACGCACCACGGAGCCGCGCTCACCGTCGAGGCGCCGCGCCGTGCTCCGCAGCAGCGTCTCGAAGTGATGCCGGTCGATGTGGTCCGCCTTCAGGACGGCACCGATGACCGGGTCGGCGAGAGCCTCGTCGAGGGTCAGGTCGGGGGTAGAGCAGCTCATGGAACCTCCTGACCGGGCGGGTCCCCGGTCCGCGATGGCGGCCACCGCATCGTGGCCCAGGGTCGTCGTTGACCCCGCATCGCCTATCTGTTACCGATCAGTAACAAGCCGGACGTTACCGGTCGGTAACATCAGCGTCAAGAGCCATGAGCGACGAAATCTCGGCGGTTCTCGTCCGCCTCCCAGGTAACCCGGCGAGCGTCGCGGCTCAAGCGGCGTGCTGCACGCCTGCAAGATCGAAGCCGCGCGACCGGATCGTGGCGATCGCCCGGGACTTGTTCCACCACCAGGGATTCCGTGGCGTCGGCGTCGAGGCGATCGCCGAGGCGGCCGGCACCAACAAGATGACGCTGTATCGGCATTTCGGTTCGAAGGACGAATTGATCGTCGAGTGTCTGAAGACCGTCGCGGCCGATGCCGAAGCGCTGTGGGGCGACCTGGCGGATCGCCATCGGCACGATCCGCAGGGACATCTCCGGGCCTGGGTGCGCGAGAAGGCCGAGTATGTCCTCAACGACAGCCGCGGCTGCACGCTCGCCAATGCGGCGGTCGAGATCACGGAGGTGGACCACCCGGCCCGGCGTCTCATCGAGGGTTGCAAGGCGGCCTATCACGTCCGCCTGGTCGACCTCTGTGCGGCGGCCGGCGTCGCCGAGGCGGAACTCCTCGCCGATGCGCTGCTGCTGCTGCTCGACGGGGCGCGTGTCAACCGGCAGAGCGGCGGTGTCGAGAGCCCCGGTGCCAAGTTCGTCCGACTGGCCGAAGCCATGATCACGGCCTTCGCGGGCGGGGCGGCAGCCTGACCGCAGCCGGGTCGGCCTCCGGGGCCTAAACCCGTACTGATCCGCGTTCAGTTCCGCTTGTGATGCTCGTCGAGGTACAGCGCGGCGACCTGGCGGTCGCTGTCCGACGCGATGGCGGCGGCCTTGGCGTAGAGGTCGCCGATCCAGGCGTCCTTCGGATCCTTGCTGATGGCGGCCGCGTCACGCGCCATGGTGAGCCACATCAGGCCCTTGGCGCGCTGCGGCGGCATCCCCTCGAACCCGTTGAACAGCATGTGGCCGAGCAGGGCCTGGGCCTGGAGGTGCCCCTTGTCGGCCGCCAGTGCCAGCCAGCGGACGGCCTGCCGAGGGTCCTTCGAGAGCACGCCGTCGGCGCCGTCGATGTAGAGCTGCGCGAGGTTGTACTGGGCGTCGGCATTGCCGAAGTTCAGCGCCGCATACTGGAACATCTCGAGCGCCCGCTCGGGATCGGGTCTCACGCCGGTCTTGGGCAGGCCATTCAGGCTGTAGACCCCCACCGCTACGAAGGCTGAGGAGACCACGGACAGGTCGCGCCTGTCGCCGTCCTCCTCGTCGTAGTTGCTGACGATCTGGGAGAAGTAGCGATAGGCCTTGTCGTCGTCCTGGGGGACGCCGTCGCCCACCTCGTACATGCGGCCGAGCTTCCAGCGGGCGAGCGGGTTGCCGTTGGCGGCCGCATATTCGAAGGCCTCGATGGACGTCTTGTAGTTGCCGGAACGATAGCCATCCATACCCTGTCGGAAGGCCTGCGACGGGGTCTTGAACAGAGACAGGGCGGCCGACTTCGTGTCGGCCGGCGCGTCCGAACCATCGAACGCGAGGACGGGAGCGGCGCGGCACAGCCAGAGGCCGGCCAGGAGGACGGAAGCGACGCGACGGGACATCGGCATGGACGACAGACTCAACCGCGGCGGCATGCAGGAGCGACATGGCGTGCCGGGACGATCCGAACGGCGCGGGCGTGGCGACGAAGCAGAGTGTAGGCCTCCATCTGTCCCGATCCCCGTCCCGCCGGCACGATGCGATGGCCGCACCGCTTCACCTGCCCGCCGCCCCTTCGATCACCGCCGAGGGCTGGCGGTCATCTCCCGTTCATGTCTCGTCGGATCGACGATCCAGTCCCGGTCGATAGAGAGTAGCGGTCGGTTTATGGCTGAATAGCGGCGCCTACGCCGCCCCAATCGGGCCGAGTCGGGATCAAACCGGATTGTTGCTCGAAAGCCACGTTCAGTCCGGAGACTGATGTCTCAAGGCAACGCGCAATAAACTTCTGAATATGTTGAACGTCGCCCCACGAGCGCGGCGCCGAGAGAGGCCGCTTCGTCTGACATGGCGGCCTGAGATCGACGGCGTTGCAGCGCAGAGCCGAACGATCGACCCGTGGAGCGACGCCGGAGGGTGCCGGGAGCCGTTGGCGCGTGCCGGCAGGGCCGGACGCGCCGCCCTCGGCCGGGGTCAGGCGCGGGTGCCGCGGGCCACGCGCTCGATCTCGGCACGGACCAGACGCTCCACGAGGCCCGGGAGGTTGTCGTCGAGCCAATCCTTCAGCATGGGCCGCAGCAGGTCCCGCATCATGCGCTCCAGCATGGGCGTGTTCTGGAGCACGACGGTCGCGGCGAGGGCCTCGAACGCCGACATCACGGACTCGCCAAGGGGGGCCGACATGAGGTCCCCGTCGGCATCGCCGCTCAGAGCCGGCACGGGATGGGCGAACGTCTCGTGCTCGTCGCCCTCGTCGGCATCGCGCGTCGCCGGCTCGGGCATGCGGGCCCGCAGGCCCGACGACGAGACGGCGTCCGACACGTCCGGACGCTCGTCGATGTGAGCCTCGGCGTGGACTGGCGCGAGGTCGATGGGGGCCGCCGTGGTCTGCAGAGGCTCGGGATGGGTCGCCTCGGGCTCGGCCGGCTCGTCGGACGTCCGTGGCGCCGCGGGCACCAGCCGGGCGAGGTCGAGGACGTCGTCGTAGGGGGTGCGGGCTCGGGCGACCGCCCGCTCGGGCTCCGGCGTCACCGCTCGCCGGACGCCGTTGCCGGGGACGGTCGGCTTCGCGCCGTGGGTCTGGTCGTCGGCGATGATCCGGCGGATGGAGGCCAGGATGTCCTCCATCGAGGGCTCGGACGGGCGGCCATCGGACGTCTCGGGGGGGAAGGCACTGGCAGCGGTCATGGCCTGGGGGACCTTCTTACGCGGTACAAGACTCTGGTGGCAGGCCGCCGATACCGATCGCTGGCATCGACGGCCTGTCTTCAACCGATACGTCGGCGATGACGGGCAAACAAGCGGTCTACAGTGAAGTTCCTCGGGACAAACGGCCCCGGCGATCGACCCGCCCGGTCAGCGCCCGTCGGGCGTCCGCAGCCCGAACCACTTGTCCTTGACCTGGTCGAAATGGACCGTCGGGTTGTAGGGCTGGAGCTTGAGCCCGAGGCCCGAGGCGGAGAGGCGGCCGCAGGACGCCAGGACGGCATAGGTGGCGACCACGCGGTCGCGTTGGGCGCCGACGAGCTGCACGCGGGCGTTCAGCAGCGTCTGCTGGGCGTTCAGCACGTCGAGGGTGGTCCGCTGCCCGACGCGGGCCTCCTCGCGCGTGCCGTTGAGGGCGATCTCGGCGGCGTTCACCTGGGCCTGGTCGGCCTGCACGGCGGCTTTCGACGACACCAGCAAACCCCAGGAGGAGATCACGGCCGCGCGGACGTTGTCGCGGGACACGTCGACCTGGAACTCGGCCGTGCCGAGCTGCTCCTTCGCCTGGCGGATCGACGCGTAGGATGCGCCGCCCTCGTAGATCGGCACCGACAGGGACCCGACGATCGAGGCCTGGAAGGCGCTGGTGTTGCCAACGTTGCTGACGTCGTAGCGTTGCTGGGCGGTGCCGTTGAGGCTGAGCGTGGGGTAGAGGGCACCTTCGGCGATCTTGACCTGGAGCGAGGCCACGTCGACGGCGTGCAGCGCCGACTGGATCGAGGGATGCTCGATCTGCGACACCGCGATGGCGTTCTGCAGCGAGGGCGGGATGCCGCGGTCGAGGGGCCGTGCGGGCTCGAGGCGGGTCGGCTGCTCCCCGATCACCTGGCGGAAGCTGGCGATGGAGTTCTGGAGCTGCGACTGGGCCGCGAAATAGTCGGCCCGGGCGCCGGCCACGCTGGCCTCGGCCTGGGCGACGTCGGTCCGCGTCACCTCGCCCACCTTGAACCGGTCCTGCGTCTGGCGGAGCTGTTCTTCCAGCACCTTGATGTTCGAGTTGCGGAGGTCGAGGATCGCGGTGTCGCGCAGCACGTCCATGTAGGACTGGGCGCCGCTCTGCAGCACGCTCTGCTCGACGTTGCGCAGCGTTTCGCGGCTGCCGAAGATGTTGGACTCGGCCGACTTGATGTTGTTGGTGGTCCGCAGGCCGTCGAACAGGGTCTGCGACACGCTGATGCCGGCGCCGCGCGGGATCGTGGTGCCCGACGTCGTCGTCAGGTTCGAGCCGCTCGGCAACGTGCCGGCGCTCGACACGCCGCTGCTCCCGCTGCTCCCGCTGTTGGTCCCCGAGACCGCGTTGGCGAGCCCGAAGGTGCCGCCGCTGCCCGTCCCGGCGGCCGTGCCGCTGCCGGCCGTGCCGGTCGTCGTGGTGCCGGTCGTGTCGGTGGTGCCGGTCCCGGTCGTGCTCGTGATGCCGGAGCTCGAGGAGCTGACGCCGCTGGGACCCGTGAAGCTCTCGTATTGCGCGCCGACGTCGCCCGAGGCGGTGACATGCGGCATGTAGCCGGAATTGGCGATCGGGATGTTCTCGTCCGCGGCCCGGGTCGTCGCCCGCTGGGCATTGAGGTTGGGGTTGTTGAAATAAGCCTTGGCGAGGGCATCGGGCAGGTTCTCGGCCCGGGCCGGCGCTACAAGCGACGCCGCCGCCACACCTGTGGCCAGGACGCCGAGGACCGTCAGGATCGGCCGCGCGCGGCCCCGGTTCGACCCGCGGGACAGGGCGGCGCTGCCGGGGGCGCTGGAACGACTCATCTTTGACCTCGACGCCGGTGACGCTGCGCTCCGAAGGGGCACGCCGTGTCACGCTTCAGCGCACCGCGAGTACTCATCGGATGCACACGGGCCGCACCTTACTCCGGACCGAGGGAGGATCGAGTCGGATGGGTCTTCCGGCTTCATCAAATCGCCAGTCTGGCGCAAAAATGCGACACCGGCGGTCCGATCCCGACGGTGGCCCAGCGCGTCGAAGCGGCGACTTCGACGTGCGGCCGGTCGGCCGAAGACCGATCACCGGGCGATCGGACGCTCGTCGCAGGGCCGCTCAGAAGACGAAACCGGCGTCCGCCCTGAACTCCGGCAGCACGGGAACGGTGGCGTCGAAGATGGCGCGCCCGCTCACGTCGCCGCCGGCCACCTGATACAGCATCACGCGCCCCGACCGGCGGCCGTTGGGGACGGCCGATGTCTCGACCGCGGCGAGCGTCCCGCCCGGCTTCAACTGAGCGAAGAGCCGGTCGAGGTTGGTCTCGACGCCGCCCAGCACCAGGATCGCGTCGTAGGGCGCGGCCGCCGCATAGCCCTCGGTCAGCGGTCCCGTGACGGCGGTGACCCGCCCGGGCGACATCGTGACGACGCTGCCGGCGGCGAGCGCGGTCAGTCCGGGATCCGATTCCAGCGTCACGACGCTGCGCACCATCTCCACGAGGAGCGCCGCCGGATAGCCGGACCCGCCCGCCACCACCAGGACATGCGCGTCCGGGGCCGGATCGACGCCCTGCAGCATCCGAGCGAGGTGCATCGGCTGCATGAGGGTCCGGGCGGCTTTGCCGGTGCCCGGACCCTTGAGCGTCAGCATGGCGTCGGAATAGCAGAAGGCCTGGAGGTCCTCGGGCATGAAGAGCTCGCGCCGGGTGAGGTCGAAGGCGCGGATGACGCGCGCATCCGTGACGTCGAAGGTGCGGATCTGGCCGTCCACCATGGCGCGCCTCTGCGCCGAGAACACCTGCTCCGTCGCCGCAACCTCGCCCTGCATGGAGCCCGTCCTTCGCTGAGATGATCGGATGGCGCGCCAGCGCAAAGCCGCGCCGGCGCGCCGGCAAACGGCTTATAGGGGAGCGGCACGCGCGCTGTCCATGCGGCCGGCGCCGAGGGGAACCGACCGATGGAAGACGCCACGACCGAGCAGATGGAGCATCGGGAGCACGCCGAGCATGCGGCCCACAGCGGCGATCCGCTGCTGATGAAGGTCTCGGTCACGATCGCCATCCTGGCCGTGGTGGCGGCGACCATCGGCAGTCTCGAGACCGTCGAGAGCGGGACGGCCCTGTCGAAAAAGAGCGAGTCGGTGCTGCTGCAGAACCGCGCCACGGACCAGTGGTCCTACTTCCAGGCGCAGAGCATCAAGAAGAACATGTACGACATCGCCAAGGCGGCGAACCCGGAGAGGGCCACGGCATACGACGCCAAAGCCCGCGGGTACGACTCGGAGAGCGAAGAGGCGAAGGGCAAGGCGGAGGAGTTCGGCCGGGAGAGCGACGCGCTGCTCGGGGAGGGCGAGCACCACGAGAAGCGTCACCACGTGCTCACGGCCGGCGTGACGATGCTCCACGTCGGCATCGCGATCGCCACCCTGTCCATCATCATGCGGGGGCGTCGCTGGCCGTGGCACGCCTCGATGATCCTCGGCGCGGCCGGTGCCGTGGTGGCGGCCTACGCCTATCTCGTGTGACCCGTCAGCGGATCGACGCCTTCAGGCGCGTGTTGCACTGGCTCCAATAGCGGGGCCAGGTCAGGCCGGGCGTCTGGGCCACCAACGCGACCTTCTGGGCCCGCCATTCCGCGCCGCACTGCTTCTGGCGCACGTGCATCGCCGCCATGCCGCCGGACGGCGCCGGGGCGGCGGCGGCCGTCGCGGCCGGGGGCGTCAGTGCCGGAGCGGCCGTTGGCTGGGCCGCCGCCGTCGCGGGCGGAGGTGCGACGGGGGCGGAGGCCGGCGTGGCGGCGGCCGCCGGCTGCGATGCCGCGGCCTTCAGCCGAGCCGCGCATTCCGTCCGATAGGCGTTCCAGTCCAGGCCGTTCAGCGAGCCGGCCGTGCGGGCCGCCTGATACTCGCGCCCGCACTGCACCATGACGGACTCGGCCGCGGCCGCCGCCGAGGCGGTGCCCGCCAAGGCCGCGGCGGCGAGGATGAGCGCGATTCGGGGCATGGCCGTCTCCACCGGGGCACCGATCCGGTCGGCGCAGGGATGAGAGGCTGCCCCAGGGAGCGACGCCCCGCAAGCCCCATCGGCGCGTGCTCGTCCCACCGCACCGGGTGATCGTCGACGCTTGTGCGAGTGGCACCCCGGGCCACCATCGAACTGCCGCGCCGGCTCGCGCGTCTTCCTGGCGGCGAAGCGGTCGGCGATCACGGCACGTGGGAGGCCCTGAGGCATGGTGGACGAAGCGGAATCCAAGGGTGACGCCGGCGCGATCGTCGGACGGCAGGCTCCCTCCGCGCCGGATCGCGACGCGGCGGACCCCTTCCCGGCGATGTCGGCCGCCGACGAGGCGGCGCTCGCCGAGGCGGTGCGGGCGCTCGAGAGTTCGAGCTTCGCCGCTCACCTCTCCGGGATCGTCGGCCGCCAGCTCGGCTTCGCCGGCGACCTCCTCCCGGCCCGCGTGGCCGAGACCGCCAACAAGGCGGCCGGGACGGCCCTGCGCTTCGCGCTGCGCAGCGCCGTCAAATCCTTGCCGGTCGACGCGCAGCCCCCCCGAAACCGGATGCATCTCGCCGCCGTCGCGGCGTCGGGCGCGGTCGGCGGCGCGTTCGGCATCGCCACCCTGCCCCTCGAACTGCCGTTGTCGACGACGCTGATCCTGCGGTCGGTCGCCGACATCGCCCGCTCCGAGGGGGAAGACCTCGCCGACCCCGAAGCGGTGCTGAGCTGCCTCGAAGTCTTCGCGCTCGGCGCCGGACGCGACGCCCTCATCGGGGAGAGCAGCTATTTCGCCGTGCGGGCGCTGCTCGCCAAATCCGTCACCGAGGCGGCCCGTCACATCGTGGCGCGCGGCGTCGCCGACGAAGCGGCACCGGTCCTGTCGCGGCTGCTCGGGCAGATCGCGTCGCGCTTCGGCCTCATGGTGACCCAGAAGGCCGCCGCCCAGGCGGTCCCGGTCATCGGAGCCGTGACGGGTGCCGCCATCAACGCGGCCTTCATGGACCATTACCAGAGGCTGGCGCACGGCCATTTCGCGGTCCGCCGCCTCGAACGGCTCTATGGCCCAGAGGTCGTCAGGGCGGCCTACGAGAGGCTGCGCGGGGCGGCGAGCGACATGAGCCCGGCCCGGTCCGGACCGTCCGCCGTCACGGCCCCGGCATCCGCGGCCCTCGCCCTCGGCACGGCCGATCGGCCGGCGTGAGGCGCCTCAGCCGACCAGGGCTTCGGTGCTGGTGATCTCGATGCCGAACCCGGACAGGCCCACATAGGTGCGTTCGGCCGAGGCGAGCAGCTTGATCGACACGATGCCGAGATCACGCAGAATCTGCGCCCCGACGCCGATCTCGCGCCACTCGCTGACCCGCTTCGATTCGGACCCCTCGGCCGACACGGCCGAGACCGGCACGCCGGCGGTTCCGTCGCGCAGGTAGACGAGGACGCCCCGTCCCTCGGCGGCGAAGCGCTCGAGCGAACGGTTGACGACGATCCCGCCGCCGAGGACGTCCTTGACGATGTCGGCGCGATGGAGCCGAACCGGGACCCCGCGGCCGTCGCCGATGCGGCCATGCGCGAAGGCGAAATGCTGCACCTCGTCGAAGGGCGTCGTGAAGGCGTAACCGGTCATCTCGCCGATGGCGGTCCTGACCGGGAAGGTGGCGACCCGCTCGACGAGCTTCTCGCGCGCCTGGCGGTAGGCGATGAGGTCGGCGACGGCGATGCGTTTCAGCGCGTGTTTCGCCGCGAAGCCCTCGATCTGCCGCCCCATCATGACGGTGCCGTCGTCGTTGGCGAGTTCGCAGATCACCGCCACGGGCGGCAGGCCGGCGAGGCGGCACAGGTCGACCGCCGCCTCGGTGTGGCCGGACCGCATGAGCACGCCGCCGTCGCGTGCGATCAGCGGAAAGACGTGTCCGGGGCGCACGAAGTCGCCCGCCCCGAGGTTGCCGTTGGACAGCGCCCGCACGGTGTTGGCGCGCTGCTCCGCCGAGATGCCGGTCGTGAGGCCGTGCTTGACGTCGACCGTGACCGTGAAGGCGGTGCCGAGCGGCGCGTCGTTGGCCGCCACCATGGGGGCGAGCTGAAGGCGCCGGGCCTCTGTCGCCGTCATCGGCGCGCAGACGATCCCGCAGCAGTTGCGGATGATGAAGGCCATCTTCTCGGTCGTGCAATGCTGCGCCGCGACGACGAGATCGCCCTCGTTCTCGCGGTCGTCGTCGTCCGTGACCACGACGATCTCGCCGCGCGCGACCGCCTCGATGGCCTCCATGACGGCCGTCTGATCGCTCATCGTCTTGGCTCCATCGGTGGAAGGGAGGGGGAAGAGGCCGGACAGGAAGTCGTTCGGCGTCACGCCGCCGGCCGTCTCGCGCAGGATCAGCTCGGCCGTGTCGCGCGACACCCAGGCGCCGGGCCCGCACATCTGGGTCACGGCGCCCGGCGTCACGCCGATGCGGCGCGCAAAGGCCGAACGGGTGACGGCGTTCGATCGGAGCCAGCTGTCGAGCCTCATGCCGCCAGCATAGCCTGAAGAAGCATTCAGTCCAGCTCAAATCGGCAAGCGTGTTGAGTATCGCTCAAATCGGCGCTGGCCGAAACGGCCAGGACGGCCCCTGCCCGACCTGGCCGCGGTGACGCAGGAAGGCGTCGGCGAGCACGCAGGCCAGCATGGCCTCGCCGACCGGCACGGCGCGGATGCCCACGCAGGGGTCGTGGCGACCCTTCGTCAGGATCTCGGCGTCGGCGCCGCTGCGGTCGACGGTCTCGCGCGCCGTCAGGATGGACGAGGTCGGCTTGACGGCGAACCGCGCCACGATCGGCTGGCCGGTGGAGAGGCCGCCGAGCAATCCGCCGGCGTGGTTCGAGCGGAACACCGGACGGCCGTCCGCCCCGCGGCGGATCTCGTCGGCGTTCGCCTCTCCGGACAGTTCGGCGGCGGCGAACCCGTCGCCGATCTCGACGCCCTTGACGGCGTTGATGCTCATGAGCGCCGCCGCGATCTCGCCGTCGAGCTTGGCGTAGATCGGCGCGCCCCAGCCGGCCGGCACGCCCTCGGCCACGAGTTCGACCACGGCGCCGGCCGACGATCCGGCCTTGCGGACACCGTCGAGGTATCCCTCCCACAGCTGCGCCGCGACCGGGTCGGGGCAGAAGAACGGGTTGCGGGCGACCTCGTCCCAGTCCCAGCGCGAGCGGTCGATCCGGTGCGGGCCGACCTGCACGAGGGCGCCCCGCACCGTCACCTGCGGGATCACCAGGCGCGCCACGGCGCCGGCGGCGACGCGGGCCGCGGTCTCGCGCGCCGAGGAGCGGCCGCCGCCGCGATAGTCGCGGATCCCGTACTTGGCGTCGTAGGTGAAGTCGGCGTGGCCGGGGCGGTACTTGTCCTTGATGTCCCCGTAGTCCTTCGAGCGCTGGTCGGTGTTCTCGATCGTCAGTGCGATGGGGGTGCCGGTGGTCCGCGCCGGGGCGTCGCCCTCGGCGAAGGTGCCCGACAGGATGCGGACCCGGTCGGGCTCGCGGCGCTGCGTGGTGAAGCGCGACTGGCCGGGGCGGCGGCGGTCGAGGTCGGCCTGGATGATCTCCTCCGAGAGTTCGAGGCCGGGCGGGCAGCCGTCGATCACGCAGCCGAGGGCCGGGCCATGGCTCTCCCCGAAGGTCGTGACGCGGAACAGGTGGCCGAAGGTGTTGTGCGACATGGGACAGCGGTGCCGGGAGCGTGAGCGTTCGGATCGTCGCGTCCGGTCGCTCCCTCCACCATGCTCCGCATGGTCCCCCTCCCCCGAAGGGAGGAGATGCAACGCCTCGAGCGCGTCGAGGGGCCCCGGCCGGACGCCGTCCGCTCAGTCTATAGGACGAGTCACGCCGCCCGCGCTATCGGGCCCTCGTCGGCGGCGCCCTTGGGCTCGGCCGGGGCGCCCACCCACTCGGAATGGGCGGGGATGGATTCCCCCTTCATCACCAGCGTCAGCGGCCCGAGGCGGGCGAAGTCGCCGACATGGGTGTCGTAGAGCACCGTCGAGCCCGCCCCGACCGTCACGCCGGCGCCGACCTTCACCCGCCCGACCTTCATGACGCGATCCTCGTAGAGGTGGGTCTGCAGGGCGCAGAGCGAGTTCAACGCCGCGAAATCGCCGACCGACACGCAGTCGAACTCGGTGATGTCCGTCATGTTCATCCACACGCCGCGGCCGAACCTGGCGCCGAAGAGCCTGAGCACCCAGGGCAGGAACGGCGTCCCCATGAGGTGCTCCAGCAGCACGCGGCCGGCCAGCCCCCAGTACATGACGGCGACGGCCTCGGTCCGCATCGCCCAGAAGGACCACATCGGCTGGGTGGTGGGCTCGTAGCGCCCCATCGTGGCCCATTTCACCGCGACGACGATCAGCGTCATGACGACGGAGATCAGCAGCGACAGGACCACGAACAGCACCGCCACCTGGAGGTAGAGCCCGTCCAGCACCTTGGGCCCGAGCCACTGCACCGACCAGGTTCCGAAGACGATGAACAGCATCGTGGGCAGCGAGATGTGGACCGCCTCGAAGACCGCGCGGGTCAGCTTCTTCCAGCGCGGCGCCTCGTAGGTCCAGTTGGCGCCGCCGCCGTCGAAGCGCTGGCGCACCGGCAGGCGGATCGGCGGCGTGCCGAACCAGGTGTCGCCCGGCTTCATCGCGGCGTTCTCGGGCGGCTTCGACTTGATGCCGATGAGCGCGCCCTCGGGGATCTCCGAGCCGATCGGCACGACGGCGTCGTTGCCGACGAAGACGCGCGCGCCGGTCTTGACGCGGGCGAGTCGCATCCAGCCCTCGCGCACCTCCTCGTCGCCCAGCACGACTTCGTCGGCGATGAAGCATTTCTCGCCGATCTCGACGAGGTCGTAGCGGCCCGACAGGTTCGTCGAGATCTCGGCGTCCTTGCCGATCTTGGCCCCCATCAGCCGGTACCACGCCCGCATGTAGACGGTGGCGAAGAGCGAGCTCAGCACCTCCAGCGTGATCTCGGTGGCGAGTGCCACCGTCCATTTGCGGAGATAGAAGAAGGAGAAGACCGAGTAGCGCCCCTCCTTCACGCGCGGCAGGATCGCCCAGCGCATCGCCGCGATGAAGGCGACCGAGACGAGCACCATGGCGAAAGCCGTCGGCCAGGCGAGCAGCGGCAGCGACGCCAGATAGGCGAAGCGGTCGACGTCCGGGATCGAGAGCCAGTCGTCGAGCTGGTCGAAGACCCAGAAGGCCGGGAAGATCGGCAGCAGGCCGAGCGGCGGGATGACGAGCAGCATCGCCACGTAGCCGAAGCCGAGCACGGCCTTGCGCCCCATCGAGGCCTCGGGGAAGGCGTCGCGCTCCGCCCGGTCGACGGTGCCGACGCGGCGGGCCGGCGAGCCGTCCCAGATCTCGTTGCGCCCGATGGCGATGCCGGACGAGACCGCGCAGAGGTCGCCGAGCTCGGCGCCGTCGCTGATCGTCACGCCCTCCTCGATCACGCAGGAGGTGCCCACGTAGGCGTCGTCGCCGATCGTCACGCGGCCGACGATGAACTCGCCCCCCTCGACCCGGGCGTTGGCGAACTTGACCTTGCCGCCGATGCTGGCCCGCTCGCCGATCTCGACGAGGTCGAGAGCGCCGGCCTCGTGGTCGCCCACGATGGCGTCCATGCCGACCTTGGCCCCCATGGCGATCATGAACAGCCGCATCACCGGCGAGCCCTGGAACCACTTGGGATGGGTGAGGGCGGTGAGGCGCTGGACCAGCCACCAGCGATAATAATACGTGCCCCAGAGCGGGTAGCGGCCCGGCTTCATGCGGCCGAGGATCACCCATTTCCCGCCGATCGCCAGCACGATGGTGATGAGGTTGATCACCATGTAGGTGCCGACGAGGTAGAGGCACTCCTCCCAGAAGGTGGCCTCGCTCGTGGTCAGCAGCATGTAGGACACGAAGACGCCGAGCCACTGCGCGGTCGCGAGCGACAGGATGAAGGGCAGCACCGCCGCCTGGGCGAGGCCGCAGAGGAAACGCCGCATCAGCGGCGGCGGCGTGAAGCCGAGGTCGGAGGGCGCGACGGCCTCGCGCGGCGCGCGGCCGTCGACGAGGGCCGCGATGGCGCGGAGCGTGCGCGCCCGGTACATGTCCTGGAGCGTGATGCCGGCGAGCGACGGCGTCTGCCGCACGGCCGAGACGAAGCGCGCCGCGAGCAGGGAAT
Source organism: Lichenihabitans sp. (assembly GCA_965214345.1). Taxonomy (GTDB): domain Bacteria; phylum Pseudomonadota; class Alphaproteobacteria; order Rhizobiales; family Beijerinckiaceae; genus Lichenihabitans. The sequence goes on from CBDCBJ010000007.1 coordinate 2,090,657, forward strand.
GGCCGCCGAGGTCGGTGAAGAAGTCGGCGTCGAACGGGATGGCGCCCGCCGGCAGCACGGCGCGGGCCGCGACCAGCAGCGCCGCCTCCGTCGCGGTGCGGGCCTCCTCCTGTGCCTCGGCCGACCGGGCCGCGAGCGCCACGCGCTTCAGCGCGTTGCGGTCGACCTTGCCCGAGGACAGGCGCGGCAGGGCGTCGAGCGCCTCGAAGCGCGACGGCACCATGTAGGGCGGCAAGGTCTCACGCAGGCTCGCCCGAAGGGCCTGGGTGTCGACGGTCGTGCCCTCCCTCGCCACGAAGAAGGCCACGAGCTGGTCGAGCCCGTCGTCGTGGCGCAGCACCACGGCGGCCTGGTGGACGCCGTCGAGCGCCGCGATGCTCGATTCGATCTCGCCGAGCTCGATGCGGAAGCCGCGCAGCTTGACCTGGTCGTCGATGCGGCCGCGGAACAGCACCTGCCCCTCGGGGTCGAGCGCCACGGCATCGCCGGAGCGGTAGAGCACCGGGTCGAGGCCGCTCGAGGCGAAGGGGTTGGCGACGAACTTCTCCGCCGTGAGGGCGTCGCGCTTGAGGTAGCCGCGGGCGACGCCCGGCCCTCCGATCAGGAGTTCGCCCTCCTGGCCGCGGTCGAGCAGGTTCAGGTGCTCGTCGACCACGTAGCAGGTGTAGTTGGGGATCGGGCCGCCGATCGTGACGGGCTCTCCGGGCTCGACCAGCGCCGCCGTCGCCACGACGGTGGCCTCCGTCGGACCGTAGGAATTGTAGATGGTGCGGCCGGGCCGGCACCAGCGGGTGCCGAGGCTCGGCGGACAGGCTTCCCCGCCCAGGATGATGAGGCGCAGCGATGGGATGTCGCGGGACAGCAGGCCGAGCAGCGTCGGCACGGTGTCGAGCACCGTGACGCCGGCGGTGTTGAGCACGTCGGGCAACGCGTCGGCCTCGCCGAGGATCTCGCGCGTGGCGACGAAGAGGCTCGCCCCCACGAGGTAGGGGATCCAGATCTCCTCCATCGACAGGTCGAACGCCACGGACGCGCCCTGGAACACGATGTCGGCCGCCGAGATGGCGTAGAGGGCGTTGGCGGCGCGGAGGTAGTGGCAGATGTTGCGGTTCGTGATGACGATGCCCTTCGGCACGCCCGTCGAGCCCGACGTGTAGATGAGGTAGGCCGGGTCGTCCGGCCCGGCGCCGGCCGCGCGGGCGTCGACCGGTCCGCGCCCCGCCCCGGCCGCGGCGAGGTCGGGCTCCGTCGCCAGGGGACACGGCAGGTCGGCGCCGTGGGCGGCCGCCAGAGCGGCATCGGTGCAGAGCAGCAGGGCCCCAGCGTCGCGGAGGCAGACGGCGACGCGGTCGGCGGGCGCGTCGGCGTCGAACGGGAGCCAGGCGGCTCCGGTCTTGGCGATGGCGATCTGGGCGATCAGCAGGTCGAAGCCCCGCTGCATCCACAGGCCCGCGACCTCGCCGGGGCAGAGGCCCCGCGCCGCGAGGCCGCGCGCCATGGCGTCGGCGCGGCGGTCCACCTCGGCATAGGTCATCGCGCCGGCGGGGCTTCGGAAGGCGGGGGCGTCGGGATGCCGGGCGACCGTCTCCCCGAAGATCTCCGCGAGGATCTCGTCGCGCAGGAACTCGGGACGCGACGCTCCCTCGAGGCGTGCCGGCACTCTCGCCGGCGCGGCGGGGACGAGGGGCCGTCCGGCGTGTTCGCCCACGGGATCCGGTTCGGCCGTGATCGTTTGGCTCATCGTGTGCTGTGCCCGTCTTCGACGGCGAGGAGGCCTGCAGGCCGCCACGCCCTGTCATGGGGTCTAGAGCAGTTTCGCCGCCGGCGTCTTTGCTCCGGCTTAGAATCGCGCGAATTCGCCGGATCGGCCGAGCCGATCGCGAGGCACCGGCGCGCGGCCGGGCGCCACTCTGGACACGGAGCTCATAGGGGGTTTCGGCGCGCCGCGTAACCCTGGATGGCCTCGGGCGGGCCGCGGCCGAGCCGGTGAGCCCGTCGCGTTGGCGAGCTCGGGTATGAGGATCCATGCCACTCCGCGCCTGAACGGGCGCTGACGCGGCGCGCAGCGGCCTCTAAGCGACGGGCGCCGAGGCTGCGTCGTCCTTCGGGGCCGCCGTCAGCGCGGTGGCGAGGCGTGCCGCCTGGGCGCGGATATCGGGGACGGCGGTGATCTCCCAGAACGTGCCCGCCGTCACGGGTCCCATGGCGAAGAGCCGGTCCGACGGGCGGCCGGCCGCATCGAGGAGGCCGCAGTCTTCCGCCACCGCCAGACCCAGGCCGAGCGGGTCGGGGCGGGCCGCTCCGTCGTCCAGCAGGGCGCGAAGGAGGGGGTTGTCGGTCTGTCGAACGTCCCCGGCGCGTCCCCGGCATTCAAAGACGGCCGCGGCCTCGAGGTCCTCCACGTCCCCCTCATGGCGCCGCTCGACCGAGACGGTCACGCCGCCCGGCCGGGGCGCGAAGCCCGTGACCCGGCCGGCCAGGACGCGGAACTGGCCGCGCCGTCCCGCCTCGGCGAGCGTCTCGGCCGCGGGCGGCGCGATCCGGTGGCGATGGACGTTCCAGAACGGCCAGACGTGGCGGAGGAAGCGCCGGCGTTCCCCGTGGGACAGGGATCCCCACAGCGCCTGTGTGTGGGGCCGGAGCGCGTCGACGCAGCTTCGCCAGTCGCCGCCCTCCCGCTCGGTCCGGGCGGCCCGCGCCCGGAGCCAGGCCGTGAGGGCCGCGAGCGTGGTGCCGAACGGCACGTCCCCCTCGGCCAGATCTTCCGGCGAGGCCCCGACCCGGTGGGGCTGCGGGATCAGCCCGTGGCGCGACACGGCCGTGATCGGGCCGCGATGGCCGGCGTGGAGCAGCCACAAGGCGCGGTCCACCATCGTGAGGCCCGTGCCCACCACGACGACGGGTGCGTCGGGCGCCACCCGGCACGGGCCGGGGTCGCCCCAGCCGACGTGGCGCCACGGCTCGGGAGGGAGGGACGGCGCCTCGTTGCCGGTCGCCACCACGGCCCGGTCGGCCCCGATCGGCGACAGGGGGAGGTCGTCGGCGTCGCGGCACTCCACCGTGACGCCGTCCGGGCCGGCGCGGAGGCCGACCGCCTCGGCCCTGACCTGCCGCAGCCGGCCCGCGGCGAGCAGCGGGGCCACCAGGCCGGCGAGATAGGCGCCGTAGAGCCGGCGCGGCGCGAAGCTCTCGGCGCCTCGGGGAGCGCCGTCCCGCGCGGCGAGCCAGTCGACGAAATGGCCGGGATCGTCCGGGAAGGCGCTCATGTTGGCGGCGCGGACGTTGAGGAGATGGTCGGGGTGGTGGGTCGCATAGGCGGCGCCGGCCCCGAGCTCGGCCCGGCGCTCCACGATGATCACCTCCGGGTCGTCCGGGCTGCCGCGCAGCAGATGGAGGGCCAGCAGCACGCCGCTGGCCCCTCCCCCCAGGATGACGATCCGCGACATCCGGGCCGCCTCAGCCTGCCGCCACCCTGGGGCGGTCGGCCGCGTCGCGCACCTGCCCCGCCGGCACCGTGTTGGCCACCATCTCGCCGAAGGGTCCCGCATTGCGGGCGCGGCCGCGATCGACCCCCGTGGTGGCCCGCAGCGGCAGCTTGGGGAAGACGAGTTCGGCGAAGCGGTAGCACTCCTCGAGATGCGGGTAGCCGGACAGGATGAAGCGGTCGATGCCGAGGTCCATGTAGTCGCGCATCCGGGCCGCGACCTCGTCCGGGTCGCCCACCAGGGCCGTGCCGGCACCGCCGCGCACCAGGCCCACGCCGGCCCACAGGTTCGGCGAGATCTCGAGCCTGTCGCGGCGACCGCCGTGCAGTTCGGCCATGCGCCGCTGGCCGACCGAATCGTAGCGCGAGAACACCGCCTGGGCCTTGGCGACCGCGGCGTCGTCGACGTAGCGGATCAGGTCCTCGGCGGCGGCCCAGGCCTCCCGCGACGTCTCCCGGACGATGACGTGGAGGCGGATCCCGTAGGAGAAGACACGCCCGCGGGCATCGGCGGCGCGCTTCGCGGCGGCGAGCTTCTTCGCCACGTCAGCGAGCGGCTCGCCCCAGGTTAGGTAGGTGTCGACGTGCTCGCCGGCGACCCGCATCCCGGCCTCGGAGGAGCCGCCGAAGTAGAGCGGCGGGTGGGGCCTCTGGACGGGCGGGAACAGGAGCCGGCCGTCCTCGACGCGCAGGTGCTCGCCGTGGACCGTCACCGTCTCGAGGCTGAGCAGCCGCCGGTAGATGCCCAGGAACTCGTCCGTCACGGCGTAGCGGGCGTCGTGGGGCAGGAAGATCCCGTCGCCGCGCGCCTCGACGGGATCGCCGCCGGTCACGACGTTGACGAGGAGGCGGCCGTTCGAGATGCGATCCAGCGTGGCGGTCATGCGCGCCGCGACCGAGGGCTCCTGCAGGCCGGGCCGCACCGCGACGAGGAAACGCAGCCGTTCGGTCAGCGGCACCAGCGACGACGCGATCACCCAGGAATCCTCGCAGGACTGGCCGGTCGGCAGCAGCACGCCGAAGTAGCCGAGCTCGTCGGCGGCCTCGGCCACCTGGGCGAGGTAGCGATGGGTGACGTGGCGGGCGCCGACCTCCGTGGCGAGGTAGCGCCCGTCGCCGTGCGTCGGCAGGAACCACAGCACGTCGGTCTCGGTGGCGGGGGCGGGCAGGTCGAGGTCTGAAGCGGTCATGACGGGTCCTTGAGAGCGCTGCCGTATCGGAGGGATCGGAGATCGCGAGCCTTTCGGAACCCGCTCAAACCGGCCGACATCGACGATGGCTCGTCGACGTCGGGTTACGCCGCATGAGCGGCGGGGCGCATTCGCGCTTGCCAGCGGTCGAGACTTTCGACCACTGGTCTCAGGTGCCGGGTTTCCAAACGACGGCACCGACGTCGAGTTGCTTCGGGATGAGGTGCAGCGCCAGGAAAGCGTCGGCGACGGCCTGCTGGCCGGCCGTCACCTCGGGCGTCAAGGGCGACACGCCGTGCGCCTGGCGGGCGAGCGCCGTCGCCACCACCGGGACCGGCAGCTTGATCGCCGCGGCGAGCTCCGCCGCCGCATCGTCGGGGTGGGCGGCTTCCCAGTCGTCGACCTCGCGCACCGCGTCGGTGATGGCCGAGAGCACCCTAGGCTGCGAGGCCGCGAAGGACTGGCTGGCGAGGTAGAACTGGACGTTGCCGGCGATCCCCTCGCCGGTCGCCAGGGTCCGGGCTCCCGTCGCCGCCTGCGCCGAGGCGAGGTAGGGGTCCCAGATCGCCCAGGCGTCGACGGCGCCGCGCTCGAAGGCCGCCCGGGCGTCCGCCGGGGCCAGGAACACGGGCGTGACGTCGCCGTAGGCGATGCCGGCCTTCTCCAACGCCTTCACCAGCAGGAAGTGGACGTTCGACCCCTTGTTCAGGGCGATGCGCCTGCCCTTGAGGTCGGCCAGCGACCGGATCGCGCTGTCCTTCGGCACCAGGATGGCCTCGCCGTCCGGCGCCGGCGGCTCGTTGGCCACGTAGACGAGGGCGGCGCGGCCCGCCTGGGCGAAGATCGGCGGCGCATCGCCGGTCTGCCCGACGTCGATGGCGCCGGCCCGCATGGCCTCGAGGATCGGCGGACCCGATGGAAACTCACTCCACTCGGCCGTGAAGCCGAGGGGTCGCAGCCGCGCGTCGAGCCCGCCGTGCTGCTTCAGCAGCAGGAGGTTGCCGTACATCTGGTAGCCGATCCGCACCGTGTGGTCGGCCGCCTCCGCGGCAATCGGGGGCAGGACGACGAGGGAGGCCAGCAGGGCCATCGGCAGGGTTCGCATGGATCGTGGCACTCGCGATGGCGGTCCGGGGTCGGACCGCGTCCGACGGAGAAGTTGATTTCATCTACGGATTTTGTCAATTATTGCGCGACCGAAAGGTCGGGTGTGGTTTGCCGAGGGAGATCGCGGATGCAGGGGAGCTTGTCGGAGGCCGAGCGCCACATGCCGCAGAGGCGCGGCGTGTCGCGGCGCATCGCCGGGCGCGCCCTGGCGCGTTTCGGGCGGTCGCGTCACGTGGGATGGCTGCTGCCGGCGGCGCTCGTGGCGGTGTGGCAGGCGGTGAGCGCCGTCGGCCTGCTGTCGGACGCCGTCCTGCCGTCGCCCGCCGCCGTGGTGGTGGCGGGTTGGCAGCTCACGCTGTCGGGCGAGCTGCCGCGTCACATGGGCGTGAGCACTCTCCGCGCCCTGTCGGGGCTGGTGGTCGGCGGCGGCATCGGCTTCGCACTCGGCCTCGCCAACGGGGTGTCGTCGGCGAGCGACCGCCTCACCGACACGACGCTGCAGATGGCCCGCAACGTGCCGCACCTGGCGCTCATCCCGCTGGTGATCCTCTGGTTCGGCATCGGCGAGGAGGCGAAACTGTTCCTCGTGGCGCTGGGCGTGTTCTTCCCGGTCTACGTCAACACCCTGCACGGCATCCGCTCCGTCGACCCGCAGCTCGTCGAGATGGGCCGCTGCTACGGCATGACCCGCGCCGCCCTGTTCCGCCGCGTGGTGCTCCCCGGCGCTCTCCCCTCCGTCTTCGTCGGGCTGCGGTTCGCGCTCGGCGTCATGTGGCTGACCCTGATCGTCGCGGAGACGATCGCGGCGCAATCGGGCATCGGCTACATGGCCATGCAGGCGCGCGACTTCCTTCAGACGGACGTGATCGTGCTCGCCATCGCGATCTACGCCGGGCTGGGCAAGCTCGCCGATGCGGTCACGCACCTGCTGGAGCGCCGCTGCCTCGCCTGGCACCCGGCGTTCCGGTCATGAGGGGCGTGGCCGAGCGCGACGCCGTGAGCCGAGGCGCCGACGCGCCGGCGAGGCAGGGCATCGCCGTGACGGCCCGCGGGATCGTGCGCGGGTTCGGCGGCCTCCCGGTGCTGCGAGGCCTCGACCTCCACGTCGCCGCGGGGCAGTTCCTGGCGGTCGTGGGGCGGAGCGGGTCGGGCAAGAGCACCCTGTTGCGCCTGCTCGGCGGCGTCGACCGGCCCGACGCCGGACGCGTGACCCTGGGCGGCCGCGGCGATCCGGGCGACGCCCGCATCATGTTCCAGGAGCCGCGGCTCCTGCCCTGGGCCAGCGTGCTCGACAATGTCGCGCTGGGGCTCGGGCCGGCTCCGGGCCCGGACGGGGCGGAGCGCGCCCGGGCGGCCCTGGAACGCGTCGGCCTGGGCTCCCGCTCGGGCGAGTGGCCGGCGGGGCTGTCGGGCGGCCAGAAGAGCCGCGTCGCGCTGGCGCGCGCGCTCGTCAGCCGCCCCCGCCTGCTGCTGCTCGACGAACCCCTGGGCGCCCTCGACGCCCTGACCCGCCTCGAGATGCAGGACATCCTCCAGGGGACCCGGCGCCAGGACGGGTTCACCGCCGTGCTGGTCACCCACGACGTGTCCGAGGCCGTGGTGCTCGCCGACCGGATCGTGGTCATCCAGGACGGCGCCATCACGATGGACGCGGCGGTCGACCTGCCCCCTCGGGACCGTCGCGGCACCGCGGAAGCGGCCTCGTTGGAGCGCGCCGTCCTGGACCATCTGCTCGGCCGCGCCTCGACGTGACGTCTGTCGAAGGGTGTCGCGGGAGGCGCCGCGGTCAGGTCCGGACGGACGCGCGGCGGACCAGGGCGGCCGTTCTCCTCAATCCTTGACCAGTCCACCGTCGACGACGAGGTTCTGGCCCGTCACGGCGCGCGACCAGGGCGACGCGAAGAACAGCACCGCGTCGGCGAACTCCTCCGGCGTCGTGACGCGGCGCAGGGGCGTCGCGGCCGCGACATAGTCGAACACCGCCTCGGGGGTGGCGGCGCTGGCATCCGTGGTCCTCAACAGGCCGCCCGACACCATGTTGACGGTGATGCCCGAGGGACCGAGGTCCGCCGCGGCGGTGCGGGTGAGGGACAGGAGCGCGGCCTTGGCGGCCGTGTAGTCGTGGTAGGGCACGACCGGGTTCTGGAACAGATTGGTGCCGATGTTGACGATGCGGCCGAACCCGGCCTGGGCCATGGCGGGCGCCGTCGCCTGCATGAGGTTCAGCGCCCCGCCGAGCGACACGTCGAGCTGTGCCCCGAACGCCCCCCAGGCGATCGCCTCGAGGCGCGCGCGGCCGTCGCCGTCGAAGCGGAAGTCGGCCAGCGCGTTATGGACGATCGTCATGACGGGAGCGCCGAAGCGCTGCGCCGCCGTGGCGACCATGCGGTCGACGGCGGCGCGGTCGGAGACGTCGGCCTCGAGCGCGACGGCGCGGTCGCCGATCCCGGCGGCCAGCGCTTCCGCGGCCTTCCGGCTTCGGCGGTAGTTCACCACGACGCGGGCGCCCTGCCGCGCGAAGGCGGCCGCGATGGCGGCGCCGAGCCCCCGCCCTGCCCCGCTGACGAGCACGACTTGGTCGGAGAGGGGACGGGTGGTGTCGGTCACTGGGTGCCCTCCGGCCGGCCAGATCGGCCGTGCGAGACCGCCGCGCGACGGGTCTCGACTCAATCTAGACGGGAGGCGGTCCACCGACCACCCCTTTGATGGCGATGCGCAAGGCGCCGCGGGCGCCCTCGACGACGAGATCGCAGTGGCACCGGCGCGGCGCTCCGCCTACCCTGGACGGGTCGAGAGGCCCGGCGAAGCCGGGAGGCCAGGGAGGGACGGCGGATGAAACGCGTGATGTTCACGGGCGGCAGCGGCAAGGCGGGCCGCCACGTGGTCCAGCACCTCGTCGACCACGGCTACCAAGTGCTCAACCTCGACACCAAGCCGCTCGACAACCCCGCCGTCCGCACCCTCTCGACCGACATCACGGACAGCGGGCAGGTGTTCAACGCCCTGTCGAGCTACATGGGCCTGCACGAGTTCGACCCCGACCTGACGCCCCAGCCCGTCGACGCCGTGGTTCATTTCGCCGCCATCCCGCGCGTCATGCTGGTGCCCGACAACGAGGTGTTCCGCATCAACACGATGGGGACCTACAACGTCGTCGAGGCGGCGCTGAAGCTCGGCATCCGCAAGGTCATCGTCGCCTCGTCCGAGACGACCTATGGGCTCGTCTTCGACCACCGGCACCGCGACCCGGAGTACTTCCTGCTCGACGAGGACTACCCGGTCGACCCGCACGACAGCTACGCCATGTCGAAGATCTGCAACGAGCGCACCGCCCAGGCCTTCGCGGGACGCACCGGCGCCGACGTCTACGCGATCCGTATCGGCAACGTGGTCGAGCCGCACGAATACGCGCTGTTCCCCGGCTTCTTCGCCAGGCCGGACTTCCGCAAGCGCATCGCCTGGAGCTACATCGACGCGCGCGACCTCGGGCAGATCGTCCGGCTCGCCATCGAGAAGGACGGCCTCGGGTTCCAGATCTTCAACGCCGTCAACGACCACACCTCGTCCGACCTGCCGACGGCCGAGCTGCTGCGGCGCTATTACCCCGGTGTGCCGGTCCGCGGCACGCTCGGCGCGTTCGAGGGGCTGCTGTCGAACCGCAAGGCCAGGGAGGTGCTGGGCTTCCGCGAGGCCCATGACTGGCGCCGCGAGGTGCCGCGGGCCGACGCCGGCCCGCACGATCGGCCGTGACGACCGTCACCGGCCTCGACCGGTTCGGAGACACCTGACGTGCCCCGCTTCGCCGCCAATCTGACGATGATGTTCACCGAACTGCCGTTCCTCGACCGGTTCGACGCCGCCGCGCGGGCCGGCTTCGAGGCGGTCGAGTTCCTGTTCCCCTACGACCACCCGGCCGAGGCCGTGGCGGAGCGGCTACGGCGCCGCGGCCTCGCCTCGGCGCTGTTCAACCTGCCGCCGGGTGATTGGGACGCGGGCGAGCGCGGCCTCGCCGCCCTGCCGGAGCGCCACGCCGAGATGCGGGCCCGGTTCGAAGCGACCCTGCCCTACATCGCGGCCACGGGCACGCGCTGCATCCATCTCATGGCGGGCAAGAGCGACCGGTCCGCCGAGGCGGCCCGCGCCTTCCGCGAGGCCGTGGCCTGGACGGCCGAGCGCCTCGCCGGCCTCGGCGTCACGCTGGTCTTGGAGCCGCTGAACACGCGCGACAACCCGGACTACCACCTCGTCGACTTCGACGAAGCGGCAGCGCTCATCCGCGACCTCGCGCTCCCCAACCTCAAGCTGCAGTTCGACCTCTACCACTGCCAGATCCTGCACGGCGACGTGACGCGGCGGCTCGCAGCCTCGATGCCGATCGTCGGCCACGTCCAGGTCGCCAGCGTGCCCTCGCGCCATGAGCCGGACGGGGAGGAGCTGAACTTCCCCTTCCTGTTCGACCTCCTCGACCGGCTGGGCTACCGCGGACACGTCGGCTGCGAGTACCGCCCGCGCGGCGACACGTCCGCGGGCCTCGGCTGGTTCGCGCCCTACCGCGCCGGCCTCGGCGTGACGCCGTGACCGCGGCTTCCACAGAGGCGGCTCACCCCCCGGCGCGGCCGAGCCGCGCGATGGCGGCGTCGAGCGGTCGCCGTCCGTCCTCGTAGTCGGCCCAGGCCTTGGTCTTCGCCAGCAGGGCCGGCACGGTGCGGACGGTGTAGCGGCGGGGATCGAGGTCGGCCTTCACCTGCGCCCAGGTGATCGGCATCGACACGGGGGCGCCCGGGCGGGCGCGGGGTGAGAGCGGCGCCACGGCGGTCGAGAGCAGGTCGTTTCGCAGGTAGTCGAGGTAGATGCGGCCGCGCCGCGCCGCTTTCGACATGTTGACGAGGTAGCGGGTGGGCTCGTCGCGCGCCATCCGCGTACAGACCTCGCGGGCGAAGGCCTTGGCGTTCGGCCACGACACGGGCCCGGACCCGGCGACGGCGAGCGGCGTCACGACGTGGAGCCCGTGGCCGCCCGTCGTCTTGCAGAAGCTGACGAGCCCCAGCGCGTCGAGCCGGTCCCGCATCGCCTTCGCGGCCGCCACGACCGTCGCGAACGCCACGTCCTCGCCGGGATCGAGGTCGAAGACCAGCCGTCCCGGCACCTCGGGCCGCTTGGCCTCGCAGTTGGACGGATGCAGTTCGAGGGCCGCCGACTGTGCCAGGGCGGCGAGGCCCTCGACGCGGTCGATCTCGAGGTAGGGCTTGTGGTCGCCCGGCACCGTCACGAGGTCGAGCAGGCTCGACGTGCCCGGCATGGCGTGGCGCTGGAAGAACTGTTGCCCGGCGAAGCCGTTGGGGCCCCGGACGATCGAGCAGGGCCGCCCCGCGACATGCGCCATCATCCAGGGGCCGACGGCCTCGAGGTAGCGGGCGAGGTCGAGCTTGCTGACCGGCCCGCCATCGCCCGCGTCGGGCCACATGGCTTTCTCGGGATGGGTGATGACGACACCCATGACGACCGGCGTCGACCCCGACGCCTTGGGCTTCGCGGGCGGCGGCGCCTTCGGTTCGGCTCGTGCGGCGGAGGTCGTCTTCAGCCGGGCATCCGCCTTCGGCACCGCGACGGCGGCCGGCGGGGGCGTGTCGGCCTCGACCTCGTCGGCCGGCTTGTCCTCGCGCAGGCCCTTGAAGGCCGCCTGCCGGATCAGTCCGTCGCCCGTCCAGCCGGCGAACTCGATCTCGGCCACGAGAACCGGCCGGGTCCAGTGGATGTCGGCGGCCTTCTTCGGGGCGCCGCGCCCCGTGAACGGGGACGCGTCGGCGGCAACCGCCTGGAGGCGCGGCAGCAGCGCCGCCACGGCGGCCGCGCCGTAGCCCGTGCCGACCCGCCCGATGTGGACGAGATGCCCGTCGCGGTGGACGCCCGCCAGCAGCGACCTGAACCGGCCGCCGGTGGTGGTCCAGCCGCCGATGACGACCTCGTGGCCGGCACGGCACTTGGCCTTGGTCCAGCTCTCCGAGCGGCCCGACCGGTAGGGCGCGTCGAGGCGCTTCGACACGATGCCTTCGAGCGACAGGCGACAGGCGGATTTCAGCAGCGCCTCGCCGCCGCTCTCGAAATGCTCGACGAAGCGGATGCGGACGGACGCCTTCGGCTGCCGCGACAGCAAGGCCTGCAGACGGGCCTTGCGCTCCCCGAGCGGCAGTTCGCGCAGGTCGTCACCACCCTCGAACAGGAGGTCGAAGGCGTAGAACACCAGCCCGCCGGTCTTCTCGCTGGACAGGGCCGCCTGGAGCGCCGCGAAGTCGGGTGCGCCGTGGTCGTCGAGCGCCACGACCTCGCCGTCGAGGATGGCGTCGGGCAGGGCCGCGGCCTCGCGGGCGATGGCGCCGAACGTCGCCGTCCAGTCGAGCCCCTTGCGGGTCTTCAACGAGGCGCCGCCCGCCGCGACGCGCATCTGAATCCGGTAGCCGTCGAACTTGATCTCGTGGGCCCAGCCGGTCCCGGCGGCGGGGCGCTCGACGCTCGAACAGAGCTGCGGGGCGACGAAGCCGGGCATCTCTGGCAGGACGGCCGACGCTTTCGCGGCGGGCTTGCGTGATGCCCTGGGTGGGGTTTCGGGTCGTGACTTGCGCGTCTTCGCCGGCGGCGCGGCCTCGGCGGCGGGTCCGGCCGGCGCCAGCGCCATGAAGGGCCGCGGCTTGCGTCCCGTCCCCTCGGCGATGGTCGCCATGCTGCGCCCGGACGCCACGGACCGGTCCTCGGCCAGCAGCGCGTCGTCATCGCCCTCCCGGGCGAAACCGTCCTTGTGCTTGATGAGGAGCCAGTTGATCCGCTTGCCGCCGGTCCGGTCGTGCTTCATGCGGACCAGGACGTAGCTGCCCTTCACGCGCCGCCCGGAGAGGACGAACTTGAAGTCGCCGCTCTCCAGCGCCTCCTCGGGCGTCCGCTCGCCCTCCGGCTCCCAGGTGCCGCGGTCCCAGAGCTGCACGGTGCCGCCCCCGTAGGAGCCCTTCGGGATCGTCCCCTCGAAGTCGCCGTAGTCGAGCGGGTGGTCTTCGACCTCGACGGCGAGACGCTTGTCGTGCGGGTCGCGCGAGGGGCCGCGCGTGACGGCCCAGGACTTGAAGACCCCGTCGAGCTCCAGCCGGAGGTCGTAGTGGAGACGGGTCGCGGCGTGTTTCTGGATGACGAACCGGCGGCGCGCCACCGGCGCCACGGCGGCGTCCCCGCTCGGCTCCGCGGTTGCGCCGAAGTCGCGTTTCGACCGGTAGGCGGCCAGCTTATCGCTCGTGGGCATCGCGCGGCTCCGCTCGGCGGCGATCGTTCGATCTCCACGCTACGATGGAAGCGGGCTCCTCGCCAGACGCTCGGACGACGGCGGAACCGGCCTCAGCAGGATGGCGTGGGTCGGCCCACGCCATCCTGCTGCTTTCAGCTCGGAACCGAGCAGGATGGCGTTGGTGAACCGACACAATCCTGCTCAGGCGGGCTCGGCCAGCCGATGCAGGCGCTCGACGAGCGACTTCAGGCTGACGTCGCCCTTGTTGAGGATCTGGTTGGCGCCGCGCAGCAAGCCGCGATCGTCCCGCGTCAGGTCCTTGCCCGTCAGGACCACGACCGGGACGTCGGCGCATCCCGGCACGGCCCGGAACGCCTTGAGGAAGCCGAACCCGTCCATCACCGGCATGTTCAGGTCGAGGAGCACCACCTCGGGCCGCCGCAGGGCGACCTCCCTCAGCGCCTCCCGGCCGTCGCAGGCCTCGGCGACCGTCCACCCGTCCGCCTCCAGCAGCGACCGCACGTGGAGGCGCAGGACGCCGTCGTCCTCGACGAGCAGGATGCCGCCCTCGGGCGTCCTGAACCGCCCCATGACCTGGCTGAACCGGTCCCAGCGCACGGGCTTCATCATGTAATCCGCGGCGCCGAGCGACGCCGCGAGGGTCTTCTCGTCGACGGACGTCACCATGACGACCGGGATCTCCGCCAGGGCGGGATCGGCCTTGAGCTCGCTCAGCACCGACCAGCCATCGATGCCGGGCATCATGACGTCGAGCAGGATCGCGCGCGGCTGGAGCGTCCGGGCCAGGTCGAGGCCCGTCCTGCCCTCGCTGGCGACCTGGACGCGGAAGCCCTCGCGGAGCAGGAATCGCGTGATCAGGTTGCGCTGGTCGTCGTCGTCGTCGATGACGAGCACGAGGTCGCGGTCGGCGTCGCCGGATTGGGTGGCGGCTTCGGCGCTCGCCTCCGCGGCCACCTCGTCACCGGGCAGGTGATCCACCGGCAGCGAGAACGTGAAGGTGCTCCCCTGCTCGGGGACGCTCGCGACCGTCACGGTCCCGCCGAGCATGTCGGCGAAGGCCTTGGTGAGCGACAGCCCCAGCCCCGTGCCGCCGAAGCGCCGCGTCGTCGAGGCGTCCGCCTGGGCGAAGCGCTGGAACAGCTTGGACACCTGGTCCTCGCTCATGCCGATGCCGGTGTCCGCCACGTCGAACGTCAGCCAATCGACGCCGTCGCCCCCCGCCCCGCGCCGCGCCGCCAGGGTGATGGTGCCGTTCTCGGTGAATTTGGCGGCGTTGCCCACGAGGTTGAGCAGCACCTGGCGGATCTTCGTCACGTCCGAGTGCATCGCGCCCACGTCGGGCGCGACGCGCAGGTCGAGCCGGTTCGACTTGCGGCCGACGAGGCTCCCGACCGTGGCGGCGACCTCGTCCAGCATGGGCCCGACCTCGAAGGTCTCGGCATAGACTTCCATCTTGCCGCTCTCGATCTTGCTCAGGTCGAGGACGTCGTTGATGAGGCCGAGTAGGTGGCGGGCGTTGTTCTCGATGCGGCCCACGTCCGGCGCGAGCTCGCCCGCCTCGGTGCCGTCGCCGATCTCCTCCTGCAGCATCTCGCTGTAGCCGATGATCGCCGACAGCGGCGTGCGCAGCTCGTGGCTCATGTTGGCCAGGAAGGTGCTCTTGGCCCGGCTGGCGGCCTCGGCGGCGTCGCGTGCCGCGGCGAGAACCTGCTCGGACCGCTTCCGGGCGTCGATGTCCGAGACCACCACGACGACCCCGACCAGATGGCCGGCCGCGTCCCGCATCGGGGCGCCGGCGAAGCCGATCCAGGCGCGGCGTCCGTCGCCGCGCTGGTAGTCGACCTCCAGCTCCGCCAGGGGTTCGCCGTCCCGCACGACCCTGATCAGCGGCCACTCGCCCGCCGCCACCGGGCGCCCGTCGTCGTGGAAGCCGACCCAGCGCGCCATCGTCTCTCCGGGCTGGGCCGGCATGACGCCGTGGCCGAGGATGGCCTCGGCGCGGGCGTTGTGGCCGGTGATGCGGCCGGACGGAGCCTCGGCGATCAGGACGCCGACCGGCAGCGTGTCGAGCACGGCGCGCAGGGTGTCCTGACCGGCGCGGACCCGCTCCTCCGCGGCCCTCACGTCGGTCAGGTCGACCATGGCGACGCCGACGCCGTCCTCCCCGTCGGCCTGCCCGAGGGGGTAGAAGGCCATCCTGAGATGCCGCGTCCCGGCTTGCAGGTCCGCGCCGGAGATCTTCACGTCGACGTCGGCGCTGCGCCGGCCGCGGTCGCGCGCCTCCGTCAGCATCGGCCTGAGCTGGCCTTCCAGATCCGGTCGCATCGCCCACAGCGGGCCGCCGGAGCGGGCCTGGAGGCCGTGCTCGTTCATGTCGGTCAGGGCCTTGTTCATGTGCCGGACCACGAGGTCCCGGTCGAGGAAGCCGAGCCCGACCGGGGCGTTGCCGAGCACGTCCTCGAGGACCTTGCGGCTGCGCTGGCCCTCGCGGCGACGCACGAGGGAGAGACGGACGAGGAGAGCCACCGCCAGCCCCGTGCAGGCGAGGGACAGGCCGTCGAGGACGAGCGAGCGCCGATCGTCGGCCTCTTCGAGGCGCGTGATGTCCGCATCGGCCAAGCGGGCGGCTTCGGCGATCGCGGCGCGGATCGCGGCCATCAGCCGCCGGCCCTCGCCGGTGGACACCAGGGCGGTAGCGGCATCGATGCCGCTCTCGCGCCGGGCGCGGACGACGCTGTCGAAGAACCCCTTCTCGTCCGACACGAGGCCTCGGACGGGACCGAGCGCGGCTCCGGCGCCGCCCTGCCCACGAAGCGCGTCGAGCGCATCGAGTTCCGGGTCGATCCGCGCCAAAGCGCTGTCGTAGGGCTTGAGGTATTCCGGCTGGCCGGTCAGGGCGTAGCCGCGCTCGCTGATCTCCAGATCCTTCATCGTCGAGAGCAGGCCCTGGCTCCGGGCGATCAGGTTGCGCTGCCGTTTCGCCTCGCCCTGTGCCCGGTCGGCGGCGACGTGGTTCCAGCCCCCGGCGAGCAGCGCCAGGGCCAGCAGGACGAACGCCAGGGGGGAACCCGGGAGGCCAGCCAGTGACCGGCCCCAGTTCCAGGGGGCGCGGCGCGGCGTCAAGGTCCCATCCTGCATGTCGTCCCCTCAGCGTCGACGCCGCCATCGTCGCCATGATGGCAGGCCCTCGAGGGGGCATCATAGCCCATTCGGATCGTCCGGGCTGATTCGCCGGACCTGCGATGGTGGTGGTCGACGGACGCGCCGGTGCCGCCCCCGAACTGCGGGCCTTCCTCGGGGTGGGCGGCCTCGGCCGCCCGAACGTCGTCTCCGGCTACAGGTGCGTCCGGCCCTGGCGATCCTCGACTTCGACGATCCAGAGGTCGGGATCGAACCCGGTCTCGCGTTTGAGCCGGAGCTCGGCGGCGGCCGAATCGATCGTGGCGTCACGGTGCACGGGGACGAAGCTCCGCCCGCCGTCCTCGGCGGCTTCGCTCTGCGGCGCCGGCCCCAGCAGGACCGACGTGCCGTCGAGCCGGTCCACCTTGATCATGACGGCGCCGGCCTCGACGGCACCGCGCCGGCGCAACACCGCCACTACACCCTCGACCTCGCAGCGGCGGATGTAGGCGGCGACCCAGAAATCGGTCCTGATGCGGGCGGCGCTCAACGGTCTTGGAGCCTCATTCGGTCGTCGTGACGGGCTTCGAGGGCGCAGGCTCGCCCTTGGCCGACGCAACCTTGGCGGCGTGCGGCTTCGTGTGCCCCTTGACCTGGGGGGCGGCGTCGGGATGCGCCAGGGCGGCGGCCGCGGTTGCCGCGTCGGCGTGAGACGCTTCCGGCTTGGCGGCGGGATGGCCGGGCCGGCGATGCGTCGCCGAGGCGGGCGCCGTGCCGGCCAGGAGGCCGCCGATGCCGTCCTGGCGATGGGGCTTCGGCGCCGCGACGTGGTGGGTCGGCACGGGCTTGGGGGCCGCGATGGCGACCGGCGGCGCCAGGTCCAGGGTCTGAGCCGGGACCGGCGTGAGGGCGGGCGAGATGGTGCCGGTGTGGTCCGCCGCCGGAGCGGGGGCGGGCGGCGGGGCGACCGCGACGGTGCGCTGGGCCGCGTCGGGCTGACCGTCCACGGATCCGCCGAGGCCGAACAGCGGCGCGGGATGGCGGCCGCGCTGGAACACCATGGCGTTGGCGACGATCCCCACGAGGGCGATGGAGAACACCGAGACCGTCAAGGCCTTGAAGGGGCGGATGCGGGGCAGGCGCGACCGCAGGCGCGTCACGAGGCCGGGTTCGCCGCGCTCTCCGCGCCCGAGCGCCCGGCCGCCGCCGAGGCGCCTGGCGGCGACCGCCGCGCTGGCGACACGGTTCTGGCGGGACGCCGGCTTCGGCCCGCGGGGCGACACGCCCTCGCCGAGCATGCCCTCCAAAGGAGGCGCGCCCGCGGTGCGGGGACGAGCGGCGCCGCGCCCGGGCTGCGGATGGGAGTCGATGGCCGCGTCACGCAATTTTCTGCATCCTGCCGCCGCTCGGCACGCCATCGTGCCTGACCCCCGAGGAATAGCGGGAAATGGTTTCGATTTTGGTCGCCCCACCGGGGGCCGACGTGGCGCGCCGGCCATCCTGCGGCAGGCGCACGGTCACGCGGGTCCCCTGTTCCGGCGCGCTCTCGATCGAGATGCTGCCGCCGTGGAGCCCCACGAGGCCGCGCACCACCGACAGGCCCAGCCCCGTGCCGTCGCTGGGCCGGTCGTAGGCGGAGCGGGCCTGGAAGAAGGGGTCGCCGAGCCGCGGCAGGTCCTTCGCCGAGATGCCGACACCGGTATCCGAGACCGTGATCAGCACGGAATTGCCGTCCGGCCGCGCGTCGACCGAGACCCGCCCGCCCGTCGGGGTGAACTTCAGGGCGTTGGACAGCAGGTTGAGGACGACCTGCTTGCAGGCCCGTCTGTCGCCGATCATCTCGGCCGCGCCGGGCGCCACGGTGCAATCGAGGCGCACGCCGGTCTGCTCGGCTTTCAACCCCACCATGTCGCAGCAGAGGCCCAGCATCTCGTCGAGGGGGAAGGCATCTTGGACGAGATCGAAGGAGCCCGCTTCGATCTTCGAGGCGTCGAGGATGCCGTTGACGACGGCCAGGAGATGGAGCCCGGACTGGTGGATGATGCCGGCGTAGTCCCGGCGCTTGACCGGGTCGGCCGGCGCCAACGCTTCGCTCGACAGCATCTCGGCGAAGCCGATGATGGCGTTGAGCGGCGTCCGGAGTTCGTGGCTGACGTTGGCGAGGAAGATGTCGCGCCCCGCGTGGCTGCGGTCGCGCGACGCCTGGGCGGCGGCGACGAGGCGCTCCTGCTCGGCCCGGGCGGAGACGTCGCGCATCAGCCCGGTGGCGACGCCGGGGCGCGGCCCATCGGCCCCGGCCCCCCCGGGCTCGGCCGGCCGCAGGTGGAGATCGACGACGGCGAAGACGGGCTCGTCGAAGTCGCCGAGGCGGCTCGGCAGGGTTCGGCCGGTCTTGAGGCGCAGCGTGGCGGTGCCGGGCCGGCGGTCGGCGGCCTCCGCCACGAGCTTCAGGAACACCGGCCGGTCGGCCACATGGAGACGCTCGAAGAGGCCTCGCCCGGCGAGGTCCTGCGGGGCCAGGCCGAAGAGCCTCTGTGCCGCGCAGCCGACGTGGATGGCGGCCCCGCCCCGGTCGAACCGCAGGACGACGTCGTCGATGGCCTCCACCAGGGCGCGATACCGCTCCCGGCTCAGCCGGTCCTGATCCTGGCGCATCCGCGTCACCCGGGCGGCCGCGACCGCGAGGGTGCCGCCGTAGGCGAGCGCGGCGAAGAGCGCCACGGCTCCGAGCGGCGACAGCGCCACCGCGCCGCCGTTCCCGAGCCGCGCCATCAACGCCGCCGCGAGGCCGACGACGGCCGCCAGGACCAGGCCCGCCACCGCGGCGGCGGCGGACGACCCGGAAGCGGCCTCGACCGGCACCATCAGCAGCACGGAGAGGCCGAGCGCCGACCCCGTCCCGAGGGCGGCGGTGGCGCCGAGTCCCAGCCAGGCGACGAGGCTCAGGGCCTCGCCGAGCCGCAGGTCCCCGGTGCGGGAGACCGCCAGCGCGGCGCCGAACGGCACGGCCAGCCAGGCGAGGACGCCGGCCTCCCAGCCGGCCGGCGCCGCGCCGCCGACGAGGCACAGGGGCGCGAAGGCGAGCGAGCCGAGCGACAGCGCGATGCGCGACGCCAGAAAGGTGCGATGGGACGCGGCGTCGATCGGATCGATCCGGGCGTCGGGATGGACGAGCGTACCGACCGCATCGCCGAGGTTGGCCAAGAGCTTCACGCGACACCCCGCACCGGACGGCGACGGATGGCGCCCCGGTCCCTGCAGCCTCGCAGCGCGGGCTTAAACGAACCCTAAGTTCACACGCTCCGCACCCTCAAAACCACCGGCCGATGCCAGATCGGCGGGCGGCTCCGAGCGCGCCACGAAGATTCACCGGCCTCCTCTCCATCGAAATGCTGAACGAAAACTGAATAAGGACGATCGAATCGATGTGTTTGCTCTGCGCGACCCGCAAGATGTCTCCGATAGGGTCGTGGCGATAGAGGCGATGGACGGCAGCCTCGCGGGGTGGACCATGTTGTTTCTGACGAGAACGGCCATCTGTATCGGGCTCGTGGCCTTCGCGGCATCCAACGCCAGCGGCGGCGGCCTCGGCACGGCGCTCGACCGGAGCGTGCGCGACGCGGCCGAGACCGCGGGCCGGGCCTGCCTCGGCTCGGGCGATTGTGTTCGGATCGGCGCGACGATGATGGCGGCGGCGGCCCCGCTCTCCGCCGCGGCGCAGGATGGCCGGGGGGTGGATGCGGCGGTCGGCGGCTCCGTGACCGTGGCGCGGACGCACCGGCGGCCCGAACCGGCGGCCGCGCGTGCCGCTCTGCCCTCGCCCGCATCGCCACGTGTCTCGCCTTCGCCGTCTGTCTCGGTCTCGCCCCGCGCCGGCCGGCCGCCTCTCCCACGGACGGCGGGCGGCGACGCACCCTCCCGGCGGGTCTGACCCACCTCGGAAACTGCCGGGGTCGTCGCCACCACGCAACCACGCTCCAGATGGGCCGATGGGCGCACGCCTCTGTGGGAAGGCCCGTGACACTGGCGGTCGGGCGCCGGGCGCGCGATATGAGGCGGACACAGGAACGCCCCGCACCATGTCCACCGTCGACGAGATCATCGCCAATTTCGAGATTCTTGACGAACTCGACGACCGGTACCGATACCTCATCGAACTCGGCCGCGAACTCGCGCCCCTGCCGCCCGAGGCGCATGACGACGGAAATCGCGTGCGCGGCTGCGCCAGCCAGGTCTGGCTCGAGACCCAGGTCGAGGGCGGAGGCTCGCCCGATCCCGTGCTGCGGTTCCGCGGCGACAGCGACGCCCACATCGTCAAAGGGCTGATCTATCTCGCGCTGGCGCTCTACGGGGGACGGCCGGCGTCCGAGATCGCCGCCACCGACGCGACACCGCTCTTCGCGCGCCTGGGCCTGGGTGGCCACATGACGCGCCAACGATCCAACGGCTTCGCCGCCATGGTGGAGCGGATCCGGGCGGATGCCCGCCGTGCGCTCGGGGACGATGCGGCGCGGGTCGCGTCCACCGCCCTGCACTGAACTCCCGCCCGTCGGCCGTGACGGCTCAACGCCGCCGGCGTTGCTGACCGAGGCCCATCTCCTTGGCGAGGAGAGAGCGGGCCTTGGCGTAATTGGGCGCCACCATCGGATAGTCCGGAGCGAGCCCCCACTTCTCGCGATAGTCCTCGGGCGATAGATCGTACTGGGTCCGCAGATGTCGCTTCAGCGACTTGAAGCGCTTACCGTCCT
The DNA here is from genome assembly GCA_965214345.1 of Lichenihabitans sp. Classification (GTDB taxonomy): domain Bacteria; phylum Pseudomonadota; class Alphaproteobacteria; order Rhizobiales; family Beijerinckiaceae; genus Lichenihabitans. The sequence goes on from CBDCBJ010000007.1 coordinate 2,111,594, forward strand.
CCAGGCACACGATGTAGTCGCTGGTCACCGATTTGCGGGCCGACACGGCCGGTTTGCGGGTCTCGACCGGAGCCTCCCGACCGGTCTCCGTCGTGCTCACGAGGGCGGAATGGATGGTGCTGATCAATGCAGGGAGTTCCGTCGTGGGAACCGAATTATTGCTGATGTAGGCGGCGACGATCTCGACCGCCAGTTCCACATAATCGACCGATGTTTCAGCGCCGAGCATCGCCGCCCTCCCGTAGCAAAAAAATATCGAATTCGGCCGGACTGATCGAATCGGACCCGGATCATCCTGAGTGCCACAACTATTGACCTGCCGGACACGGCTGACAAGTGATGTCCGGAGCCGATCGCATGGTGAGGCAGTGGACGTCATGCTTCACGGCATCATGTCGACGCAGGCGGGCCTTGCGGGGGCGGCGAGCCGAACCGATACATGAGGCGCGACCGGGCCGACCTGCCCGCGACCGCCGTGACATGCGCCCCGCGCCAGTGTTGAGATCCGCCATGACCGACCTTTCCGTCTTCGCCGCCGCGGCGCCGGCCCCGACGCCGATCGAGAAGCGACCGTCGACGCGCACCGTCCATGGCGCCACCCTGACCGACGATTACGCCTGGATCCGCGCCGACAACTGGCGCGAAGTGTTGCAAGACCCGAAGGCCCTGCCCCACGAGATCCGCGCGCTGCTCGAGCGCGAGAACCGCCATACGGCGGCCGTCATGGCGTCCACGGCGGCGCTGCAGAGGCGGCTCGTCAGGGAGATGCGCGACCGGATGGAGGAGGAGGACGCCGACGTGCCGGTGCCGGACGGCCCCTTCAGCTATTATTCCCGCTACCGCGAGGGCGGGCAGCATGAGCTCGTCTGCCGCGTGCCGCGCTCCGGCAACGGCGGGCCGGAGGAGATCATGCTCGACGGCGACGCGCTGGCCGAGGGGCTCGACTTCTTCGAACTCGGCGACGCCGCCCCGTCGGGCGACCATTCTCTGCTCGCCTGGAGCGTCGACGACCGGGGCTCGGAACTCCACACCATCAAGGTGCGGGACCTCGCGGCCGGCACCGACCGGCCCGACCTCGTGCCGCACACCGAGGGCACGGCCGTCTGGACCGCCGACGACACCGCGTTCTTCTACGTCAGGCTCGACGAGGACCATCGCGCCTCCAGCGTCTGGCTGCATCGGCTCGGCACCGATGCCGCGGAGGACCGGCCGATCTACGACGAGGCCGATCCGACCTGGTTCGTCGGCATCGCCGAGACGCGCTCGGGACGCTTCGCCGTCATCGCCATCAGCGGCCACGACGCATCGGAGGCCTGGGTCATCGACCGCACCGCGCCCCTCGCCCCGCCGCTGCTCATCGCCGAGCGCGCGCCGGGCCTGCGCTACGAACTCGACCATCGCGGCGGCGACTTCATCATCCTGACCAACGCCGACGGCGCCGTGGATTTCAAGATCGTCACGGCGCCCCTCGCGGCGCCCGAGCGCGCCAACTGGCGCGATCTCGTGGCGCACGAGCCCGGCCGGCTGATCACCGACTCGGCCGCCTTCGCCGACCACCTCGTGCGCCTGGAACGGCGCGACGGCCTGCCCCGCATCGTGATCCGGCCCTTCGCCGAGGGCGCGGAGGCGGCGATCAGCTTTCCCGAGGAGGCCTATGCGCTGGGGCTCGGCGAGGTCGCCGAGCAGGACACGGCGGTGATGCGCTTCACCTACTCGTCGATGACGACGCCGACCGAGACCTACGACTACGACATGCGGACCGGCGAGCGGACCCTGCGCAAGCGCCAGGAGGTCCCCTCGGGCCACGACCCGGCCGAGTACGTCACGCGCCGCATCTTCGCCACCGCGGCCGACGGGGCGATGGTGCCTGTCTCGATCCTCCATCGACGCGACACGCCGATCGACGGATCGGCACCGCTGCTGCTCTACGGCTACGGCGCCTACGGCTATTCCATCCCGGCGGCCTTCGGCACCAAGCGCCTGTCGCTGGTCGACCGCGGCTTCGTCTACGCCATCGCGCATGTCCGCGGCGGGACCGACAAGGGATGGGCCTGGTACACGGACGGCAAGCTCGCCCACAAGGCCAACACGTTCGGCGACTTCATCGCGGCTGGGCGGGCGCTGGCGCGGGCGGGCTACACCGCGGAGGGCGCGATCGTGGCCCACGGCGGCAGTGCCGGCGGCATGCTGATGGGCGCGGTGGCCAACATGGCGCCGGACCTCTTCGCCGCCGTGGTGGCCGACGTGCCCTTCGTCGACGTGCTGAACACGATGCTCGACGACGGCCTGCCGCTGACGCCGCCGGAATGGCTGGAATGGGGCAACCCGATCCGGGACCGGGAGGCCTTCGAGTCGATCCGGGCCTATTCGCCCTACGACAACGTGTCGGAGCAGCGCTATCCGCCGATCCTGGCGCTGGGCGGCCTGACCGACCCACGCGTCACCTATTGGGAGCCGGCCAAGTGGGTGGCGCGGCTGCGCGAGAGAGCGGGCTCGCCGGCCCTGGTGCTGTTGAAGACCAACCTCGGGGCCGGGCACGGCGGCGCCTCCGGCCGCTACGACCAGCTCGACGAGGTCGCCCTGCAATACACCTTCGCGCTCGCCTGCACGGGCCGGGACGCGGTCGATCCCGAGGATGAGGACGACGACGAGGATGCGTGAACCCGGTAGCCCCGGGGGAGAGGCGCCGCGCTCGGGGGCGGTCCGACCCTACACCGCGTCCTGCCGCTCGATGTGCTCCTTCAGCTCCGCCATGGAGGAGAAGCGGTGGGTGCCGCTCTCGGTCTCGACCTCGATCGTGCCGTCCGAGAACAGCACGTAGGACGCGCCGTTGGCCTCGTAGCGCCCGACGACCGTGGGAGCTTCCGCGAAGGCGGCCTGATCGTCGAACGACCCGGCGGAGGGGTGATAGCGCGGATCCGGCAGCATCTCGGGCTCCGGCCGGGCGCCGGGGAGCGGCGCCGTGTCGAACCCTGGCCGCAGGGCCGGCGACGGCACGTCGCGCTCGGCCGCGTCGAGCCGCTGAGCCGTCGGCACGAGCGGGCCGGTCTCGACGGCGATGGGCTCGACGGAGCCGGCTTCACGCCCGATGGCCCCGGGCGCATTGGGCTCGGTCCTGGGCATGCCCATCGTGGTGAGCCTCGACGCGAAACGTCCCACCGGCCTCGGCGTGGCGTCGGGCTCGTCGTCCGCGACCGTCAGGGCTTCGACGCCGACGCCGCTCGAGGCAGAGCGCGCCGGGCGTCGCTGCAGGTCTCGCAGGGCGAAGAGCACGGCGCCGAGGCCGAACGTGACGATGCCGGAGGAGAGCGCCATCGTGCCGGCCACCGTCTCGGTCTGCCCCCAGTCGAGGCGGATGTAAGAGATCCCGTTCCACAGCGAGATCCCCCCGGCCAGCGCCAGCGCGGCGCCCAGAAGGGACATCAACCAAGCCATTCAACAGCCTCCACCAGCCCGCGCTGTCGCCCCAGCGTTACACAGGATCGTCGGGGGACGCAAAGCGCCAGCGGCGCAGCGGATCGGTGCCGCGACGTTGCGGCGGCCTTACCCGACCATTAGTTTCCCCCCCGAGCGGCGGCGCATCGCGGCCGATCCCGCCCGACCGGACACCAAGGAGCCTCGATCATGCCCTTCACGCTTCCCGAGCTGCCCTACAGCTACGACGCGCTATCCCCCTACATGTCGAAGGAGACCCTCGAGTTTCACCACGACAAGCACCACCAGGCCTACGTGACCAACGGCAACAATCTGGCGAAGGGCACGGAGTTCGAGGACAAGCCGGTCGAGGAGGTGGTCAAGGGCACCTATGGCAAGAACCAGGGCCTCTTCAACAACGCCGGGCAGCACTACAATCACATCCATTTCTGGAAGTGGATGAAGCCCAACGGCGGCGGCAAGCCCTCGGGCGCGGTCGAGAAGGCGCTGACGGAGAGCTTCGGCTCGCTCGAGGCCGCCCACAAGGCGTTCATCGACGCCGGCACCACCCAGTTCGGTTCGGGTTGGGCCTGGTTCGCCGTCAAGGACGGCAAGATCGAGGCGATGAAGACCCCCAACGGCGAGAACCCGCTGGTGCACGGTGCCTCGCCGATCCTCGGCGTCGACGTGTGGGAGCACTCCTACTACATCGACTACCGCAACCGTCGCCCCGACTACCTCAAGGCCTTCCTCGACAGCCTCGTCAATTGGGACCATGTCGACGAGCTGTATCAGACCGCGATGAAGTGAACCGCGCCGGATCCGGTCGCCCGCCACGCGCCCCGGCGCGCCGATCAGAGCGGGCGTTGGAACCTGGGCGTCGCGCGCGGGCCCGGCGATCGATGCCCCGCGAAGGGCACCCTCTTCGATAGGCCCGCCGGCTCGCGCCGACCGCTCAGGCTCGACGACACCATGACGACGTTGCGGCCGCTGCTTTTCCCGGCGTAGAGGGCGCGATCGGCGGCCTCCAGAAGATCCTCACAGCCGTCTCCGACCATGTCACCCCCCATGGACGCGACGCCGGCACTGATCGTGACGACGCCATCGGGGCTGGCGTCGTGGTCCAGAGCGACGCGCAGAACCGCCTGCCGGACCCGCTCGGCGATCTGGGTGGCGCCGAGTTCGTCCGTCCCCGGCAGCAGGATCGCGAACTCCTCGCCGCCGTAGCGTGCGGCGAGGTCGCGAACCAGGTGGATCGATCCCGTGATGGCTTCGCCCACCCTCTTGAGACAATCGTCCCCGGCCGGGTGGCCATAGCTGTCGTTGAACGACTTGAACCGGTCGACATCGATCATGACCAAGGACAGCTTGCCGCCGGTGTCTTTCGCCGTGGCGTGGTACCGGGCGAACATCTCGTCGAAGCTTCGGCGATTGGCGAGACCGGTCAAGCTGTCCTGACGCGCCAGGAGTTCGAGCTGCTGGTGAGCCTCGGCGAGCTGCGCCTCCATGGACTTGCGAAGCGTCACGTCCCGCATCGCCCCTATGATGCCCGAGGGCGATCCGCTCCGGGGATCCCTGACCGATCGGAACTCGACCTCCACCCAGACCCATCGCCCGCCCTTGTGGCGGATGCGGCAGGTGACGGAGTTGCGCTCCGCGGTACCGTCCACCAGCGAACGGAAGACGCCGTTGACGCGCTCGACATCCTCGTGGTGCACCTGATTGGCCGCACGGTTGCCGATCATCTCGTGAGGCTCGTAGCCCAGGATCTCTCGGCAGGCGGGCGACACGTAACGCCGCACGAAGTCGCGGTCGAGATGGAAGACCATGTCGGTGCCGTGGTCGGCGAGCATCCGGAACTGGCTCTCGTTGTCCAGCGCCCGCTGCTCGGCCTGCCGCAGCGTCGTGATGTCCATGATCAGCACGAAGAAGCCGAGGACGGTGCCGCTCTCGTCGCGGTCTGGCACATAGTTCACCCAGACATGGCTGACCGAGCCATCCGCTCCCTCTGTCACGCGTTCGAACCGCTGCTCCTCGCCCGCCAGCACGGCGTCGATATGCGGTCTCGCCAGCGCGAACAGGTTTTGGCCGAGCACGCTGGGCATGCTGCACCCGACGATCTCGTCGAGCGGTCGGCCGAACCACTGCAGGTATGCTCTGTTGGCGAACGAGCAGCGCAGCGACGAGTCCCAGTGGGCGATGAGTCCCGGCACAGCGTCAGCCATCGTCCTCAGAAAGCTGTCGTTGACCTGTCGATCCATCGCCGGCTGCCGGGTCTGTGTTCAGAGTGGGCACTGCGCCAGACGTTAGACGTACAATCGTTAACCGGCGGTCACCCTTCGGCACCGCGCCGGGGCGTGCCTATCGGGAATGCTATCGGCAGAGCGCTGCGCCACGTATCGCCCGTCCGTGGGGTCTCGAAGCGGACCGCGCTCTCTCGACCCCGCAATCCAAGCAGAAGCACCCCCGGATCGCTCCGGGGGTGCTGTCTCGTCTCGGTTCGTTCGCCGTGAGGGTAGGACGTCTCAGAAGTCCATGCCGCCCATGCCGCCGCCACCGCCGCCCATCGGCATGGCGGGCTTCTCCTTGGGGAGTTCCGCCACCATGGCCTCGGTGGTGATCAGCAGGCCGGCGACCGAGGCCGCGTCCTGCAGGGCCGTGCGGACCACCTTGGCGGGGTCCACGATGCCGGCCGCGATCATGTCGACGTACTCTTCCGTCTGGGCGTTGAAGCCGTAGGTCTCGGAGGCGTTCTCGGCGATCTTGGCGACCACGATCGAGCCTTCGACGCCGGCGTTCTCGACGATCTGGCGGATCGGGGCCTCGAGCGCCTTGGCGACGAGGTTGATGCCAGACTGGACGTCAGCGATGGGGCTCTTGCAGGCCAGGACGGCCTTCTTGGCCCGCAGGAGCGCCGTGCCGCCGCCGGGCACGATGCCCTCTTCGACCGCCGCGCGGGTGGCGTTTAGCGCGTCGTCGACGCGGTCCTTCTTCTCCTTCACCTCGACCTCGGTCGAGCCGCCGACGCGGATCACCGCGACGCCGCCGGCGAGCTTCGCCAGCCGCTCCTGCAGCTTCTCCTTGTCATAGTCCGAGGTGGTCTCCTCGATCTGCGACTTGATCTGGGCGATGCGGGCGTCGATGTCCGCCTTCTGGCCCGAACCGTCGATGATCGTGGTGTTCTCCTTGTCGATGCGGATCCGCTTGGCGCGGCCCAGCATCTGCAGCGTGACGGACTCGAGCTTGATGCCGAGTTCCTCCGAGATCATCTGGCCCTGTGTCAGGATCGCGATGTCCTCGAGCATGGCCTTGCGGCGGTCGCCGAAGCCCGGCGCCTTGACGGCCGCGACCTTCAGGCCGCCGCGCAGCTTGTTGACCACCAGGGTCGCCAGGGCCTCGCCCTCGACGTCCTCGGCCACGATCACCAGCGGCTTGCCGGTCTGCACCACGGCCTCGAGCACCGGCAGCATCGCCTGCAGCGACGACAGCTTCTTCTCGTGGATGAGGATGTAGGGGTCGTCGAGCTCGGCGATCATCTTCTCGGCGTTGGTGATGAAGTAGGGCGAGAGATAGCCGCGGTCGAACTGCATGCCTTCGACGACATCGAGCTCGGTCTCCGAGGTCTTGGCTTCCTCGACCGTGATGACGCCCTCGTTGCCGACCTTCTGCATCGCCTGGGCGATCATCTCGCCGATCGACTTGTCGCCGTTGGACGAGATCGTGCCGACCTGGGCCACTTCGTCGGACGAGGCGATCTTCTTGGCGCGGGCCTTGATGTCCTTGATGGCCGCCTCGACGGCGATGTCGACGCCGCGCTTCAGGTCCATCGGGTTGATGCCGGCCGCCACGTACTTGGCGCCCTCGCGGACGATCGCCTGGGCCAGCACGGTCGCCGTGGTGGTGCCGTCACCGGCCTTGTCGTTGGTCTTGGAGGCCACTTCGCGCACCATCTGGGCGCCCATGTTCTCGAACTTGTCTTCGAGCTCGATCTCCTTGGCGACGGTGACGCCGTCCTTGGTGATGCGGGGAGCGCCGAAGCTCTTGTCGATCACGACGTTGCGGCCCTTGGGGCCGAGCGTGACCTTGACGGCGTCGGCGAGGATGTCGACGCCGCGCAGCATCTTGTTGCGGGCATCGGAGGAGAAACGTACGTCCTTGGCAGCCATGGGCTGGACTCCTGAATGGGGAATGGAAGGCGTGGGGCGAGATGGCGCGTCGCGGCCGGTGCCGCGTCGGCGTCGTCAGATGGCGATCAGCCCACCACGCCCATGATGTCGCTCTCCTTCATGATGAGGAGGTCTTCGCCGTCGATCTTGACCTCGGTGCCGGACCACTTGCCGAACAGCACCTTGTCGCCGGCCTTGACGTCGAGCGGGGTGAGCTTGCCGCTCTCATCGCGGCCGCCGGGGCCCACGGCGATGATCTCGCCTTCCTGGGGCTTCTCCTTAGCGGTGTCCGGGATGATGATGCCGCCCTTGGTCTTCTCTTCGCCCTCGAGGCGCTTGACGACGACACGGTCGTGCAGGGGACGGAAATTCATGGAGACCTTCCTGTTCGTGAATGGGGTGGGGCCGTGCTACATGGCCCGCGATCCGCAGAACTCGATCCTGATGCGGCCGTTAGCACTCGCTCCGCGCGAGTGCTAAGCGCGGGCTCCGTCTAGGCTCGGGTCCCGGTGCTGTCAAGGCGGAGGCCGCCGGCGACACACGGGAACGGTGAAGTCCGCGGACCCACGCGGTTTGGCGGCGCCCCCCGAAAGCTGCTACAGGACGGCTTCGTCCACGAGCGGAAACCGCGTCTTGGCTCATCCCCTTCCGCCCCGGGGCGCCGCGACACGATGCTAGACCGCATCGACCGCCTGCGCTGGCCGAGATCCTCGCTCAACCGCCTCACGCTCGCGATGGGGGCGTGCGGGCTGGTCCTCATCCTGTGCACATCCGGCTTCATCGCGTTCCGCGAGCGCGAGATCGCATTTCACGAGGCGCGCGTCGCCGCTCAGGGCGCCGCCTTCTCGCTGGCCGACCATGCGTCGCGCCTGTTCGAGGTCGCCGACCTCGCGTTGCGCGCCGCGACGCTGTCTCTGGGCGACCGGTCCTGGGACGAGGCACAATCGTCGAGGCCGCTGTGGGCAGAGCTGAAGATCACCTCGGACGCCCTGCCCTACATCCGTGACATGCTGCTCACCGACGACGACGGGCGGCTGCGGGTCGCCACCATGGCGTTCCCGGTGCCGGAGGCCAGCATGGCGGACCGTCCTGCCTTCCTGGCTGTGCACGATGGCGCCGAAGGTCTCGTCATCGGCGACCCGATCGTCGGCAGGATCACCGGCAAGCCATCGTTCATCATCGCGCGGCGGCTCGCCGCCGCCGACGGGCACTTCCGCGGCATGGCGTCGGCCACCGCCGACCTCGACTATTTCACAACCTACTGGCGTCGGCTCGACCTGCCGAACGGGGCCCATGTGGCGCTCGTCCGGGGCGAGGACGGCCGGGTCCTGGTGCGGCTGCCGGAACTCCCGCCCATCGCTCCGACCTCCATCCCCCGCCTCCAGGCGGGGACGGCCGTCGCTCCGATCGCCGGCCGCTATGTCCCGACGGCGGACAGGCTCGGCTATTACCAACGCGTCGGCGATCTGCCGGTGTACCTGACGGTCTCCTACAGCGAGGCCGCGGTCGAGGCGGGCTGGCGTGCCTGGCTCTGGCCGTTCCTGCTGTTTCCCGCCGGTGCCACCGCGGCGCTGGTCGGCTTCATGGACCTGATGCGCCGGCAGAACCGCGTCGAGACGAAGGCCAACCGGGAGGTCTATCGGGCGCGGGCGGCCCTCGCCGCGGCGAACGGGCGGCTGGAGCAGCGGGTGGCCGAACGGACGGCCGATCTGCAGGAGAGCAATGCCGAGATCCAGCGCTTCGCCTACATCGTGAGCCACGACCTCAGGGCACCGCTGGTCAACATCATGGGATTCACGTCCGAGCTGGAGCGGCTCCGGGTGGACATCTTCGCCGACACCGCGACTGGGCCGTCGCCCGTGCGGGACGATTTCGATGAAGCCATCGGGTTCATCCGATCCTCCATCGACAAGATGGACCGGCTCATCAAGGCGATCCTGCTTCTGGCGCGCCAGGGCAGCCGCGGCTTCGCGCCCGAGCCCGTCGACATGGAGGCCATGATGCGCTCCATCGCCGACGGGGTCGCGCACCGCGCCCAGGCGGCGGCGGCGGCCGTGACGATCGGCCCGATGCCGTCGCTCGTCATCGACCGGATCGCCGCCGAGCAGGTCTTCTCGAACCTGGTCGACAACGCCGTCAAATACCTCCGCCCGGGCGTGCCCGGCACGGTGGACGTGACGGCGGAGGTGCTGAACGGGCGCGCGACGTTTCGCGTGACCGACAACGGCCGCGGGATCGACCCGCGCGACCACGGCCGTGTCTTCGAGCTGTTCCGCCGCTCCGGGCCGCAGGACCGGCCGGGCGACGGCATCGGCCTCGCCCATGTGAAGACGCTCGTGCGCCAGCTCGGCGGCACGATCGCGCTCACGTCGCACCCCACCCGCGGCAGCACCTTCGCGGTGAACCTGCCGCTCGCTCCAGATGGAGCATCGCCATGATGGCGCTCACCCAGGCCGTCACGATCCTGATGATCGAGGACGACGAGGGGCACGCCCGCCTGATCGAGAAGAACATCCGCCGCGCCGGGGTCAACAACGAGGTGGTTCACCTGCGCGACGGGACGAGCGCGGTGGAGTTCCTGTTCGGCGGGGACGGGGCATCGCGCGCCGACTATCAGCCCTTCCTGATCCTGCTCGACCTCAACCTCCCCGACATGAGCGGCGTGGACATCCTCCAGCGCGTCAAGGCGGACGAGCGCTTTCGCCGCGCTCCCGTGATCGTGCTGACGACAACCGACGACAGAGACGAGATCGCGCGCTGCTACGACATGGGTTGCAACGTTTACATCACCAAGCCGCTCATCTATCAGAATTTCGCCGAAGCGATCCGCAAGTTGGGGCTGTTCCTGTCCGTGATTCAGATCCCCGAGCACATGTGACGGTGAGCGACGCCGAGAAAGCGGAGGCCCTTCCGGTGGGCCATCGTCAGGACGGTCCTCCCGCTGTCGTCCGGACGCCATCGGACCCGGCGGCGGCGACGGGCCACCGGCTGCTCTACATCGACGACGATCCGGCGCTGAGCCGGTTCGTGCAGCGACAGCTCGGCCGGCTCGGCCACGATGTCGTGACCGCCGCGGACGGCGACGCGGGGCTCACCCACCTGGCGTCGGGGATCTTCGACGCGGTGGCGCTCGACCATTACATGCCGGGCCGGGACGGCCTCGACGTGCTCGACGCCATCCGCGCCCTGCCCGATCCGCCGCCCGTCATCTTCGTCACCGGGACGAGCGAGAGCCGCATCGCCGTCGCGGCGCTCAAGGCCGGGGCCACCGACTACGTGGTGAAGGACGTCGGCGGCGAGTTCGTCGAGCTGCTGGAGGCCGCGCTCCGCTCGGCCGTGGCGGGCGTCGTGCTGCGCCGCGACAAGGAGGAGGCCGACCGCGCCATCCTCGAGGCGCGAGACCGGTTCGAGGCCCTGGCGGCGGAGCGTCAGGTGCTGATGCGCGAGGTCAACCATCGCGTCGGCAACAGCCTCCAGCTGGTCGCGGCATTCCTGCATCTGCAGGCCAACGGATCCGCATCGGCCGAGACCCGGGAAGCCCTCGACGAAGCCAACCGCAGGGTCCTCGCCATCGCGCAGGTCCACCGCCGCCTCTACACGTCGGACGACGTCAAGGCGGTGGCGCTCGACAGCTATCTCGGGGCGTTGGTCGAGGACCTGCGAGAATCGAGCGACGGAACCTCGGCCGAAAACCAGCTGTCGCTCGAGGCGGTGCCGGTGATGATCGACGCCGACAGCGCCGTCACCATCGGGGTGATCGTCACCGAACTCGTCATCAACGCGATGAAATACGCCTACCCGAGCGGCAGCGGCCCCGTCCGGGTCAAGCTCGAGGCGGGAGAGGCCGAGCATTGTCATCGACTGGTCGTCGAGGACGACGGGGTCGGAAAATCCGACGCGGGCGAGAAGCGCCCCGGGCCCGCGTCGAGCGGCATCGGGCGGACCATCATCAAGGCCATGGCGTCGAAGCTCGACACCGTCGTGACCTATGACGACGCCGAGACCGGGACCCGGGCCGTCATGGTGTTCTCGGTCGTGGCACGGCCGATGGCGGGACCCTGACGTCACTGAACGGCCGAAGCACGCCGCGATCGGCCGTGTCACGTCGCGGGACTCCGGGCCCGGCACCCGGCGCATCGGGACGGCGGCAGTTCCGGTGTCACCGGCTCCGCCGCCTCCCCTGTCAGCTCAGGGCTGGCGACCCGTCCCCATCGCGTTGGAGGGAACACCCCCCTCGTTGGCACCCGGGAAAGGCTCGCCGGGGCGCTGCCCCTGAGGCCGTCGCTGCCCCTGTCCGGCCTGACCCTGACCGCCCTGGCCTTGCATCCGCTGACCCTGGCCGGCTTGGCCCTGGCCGGCTTGGCCCTGGCCGCCTTGACCCTGAGGCCTCTGTCCCTGACCGGCCTGACCCTGTGGCCGTTGGCCCTGTCCTTGGCCGCCCTGACCCTGCGCGGCGCCCTGGTCGGGTCGCTGGCCCTCGCCCTGTGGGCGTTGGCCCTGCTGGCCCTGGCCTTCGGGTCGCTGACGCTGACCTTCGCCCTGCCCCTGGCCACCGCCGGGGCGGCCCTGCGCCTCATCCGGCCGACCGCCACGTTGACCACCCCCATCGGGGCGACCCTCGCCGCCGTCCCGGGCGCCGCCGAAGCCAGGGCCGCCTGGCCGACCCCCGAAGCCGGGGCCGCCCGGTCCGCCGTCGAAGCCGGGGCCGCCCGGCCGGCCTTCGATACCCGGGCCGACGCCGCGCAGGGGACCGCCCGGATACGGCAGGAACGGATGGAGACGATGCCAACGCTGCCGCCGCAGCATCTCGATCCGCCGTTCACGGCGGAACTCCGGACCGGCGAACACCCCATCGACGATGCCGCCCACCACCGCACCGGCCGCAGCCTCGCCGGGGTCGCGGTACTGGGCGAAACCCTCGCCCGAGGTGGAGAGGAGCGCCGCGACGGCGGCGGCCGAGATCAGAAATCGCTTCACGCGAGGTACCCCCAAGATCCCCGAAGGGACGTGATGTCCTAATGGACGAGAGCCACTGTGGTTGCCTCCTCCTGCACGGCCGGTGAACGGCATTTAGGCGTCGACGCCCAGGGATGAGGCACCCTCGCCTGAGGCCGCCAAGCCACTGTCAAACCAGAAAGCTCGCGTCACGTCACATTTCGGCCTAGGATGCCCATCAAGTCACCCGCCGCCTCTCGGCACCCTGCTTCGGCCCGGATCGGTCGGCGCGGACTTTCAGCTGTCCCGGAAGGTCACCATGCCGGCCATCGCTCTCGTCGACGACGATCGCAACATCCTCACATCGGTGTCGCTCACCCTCGAAGCGGAGGGTTACCGGGTTCAGACCTACACGGACGGCGCCGCGGCCCTCGACGGCCTGAAGACCAACCCGCCCGACCTCGCCATCTTCGACATCAAGATGCCCCGCATGGACGGCATGGAACTGCTCCGCCGCCTCCGGCAGAAGTCGGACCTGCCGGTGATCTTCCTCACATCCAAGGACGAGGAGATCGACGAACTCTTCGGCCTCAAGATGGGCGCCGACGACTTTATCCGGAAGCCGTTCTCGCAGCGGCTGCTCGTCGAACGCGTCAAGGCCATCCTGCGCCGCGCCAACCCGAAGGAGGCGGCCGCCCAGAAGGAATCCGAGGCGAAGCTGCTCGAGCGCGGCAATCTCAAGATGGATCCCGAGCGCCACACCTGCACCTGGAAGAACGAACAGGTCGTCCTCACCGTCACGGAGTTCCTGATCCTGCAGGCCCTCGCCACGCGGCCCGGCGTCGTCAAGAGCCGCAACGCCCTGATGGATGCCGCCTATGACGATCAGGTCTATGTCGACGACCGAACGATCGATAGCCACATCAAGAGGTTGCGGAAGAAGTTCAAAGTTGTGGACGATGATTTCGAGATGATCGAGACGCTCTACGGGGTCGGCTATCGCTTCAAGGAGGCGTGACCGGCCGCCTGTCGTGAGACGAGTCCGACCATGACGGCGTCACCGCTCGGCCGGTCTGGCGCCGACGGTCGGCTGCAGGGCCGGCCTCCGGGGCGCAGCCGCCCCCGCCGGATCCGCCGCTCGATCGGGCTGCGGACCCGCATGGCGCTGCGCAGCGTCACGATGCGGCTGTCGTCGTCGCTCACGCGCCGCATCGTCGTGTTGAACCTCGGCGGGCTCGCGGCCCTGCTGGTGCTGTTCCTCTACATCAACCAGTTCCGCGAGGGCCTCATCGACGCCCGCGTGCAGAGCCTGCAGACCCAGGGCGAGATCATCGCGGCCGCCATCGGCGCTTCCGCCAGCGCCGACGACACCTCGATCACGGTGGATCCCGAGAAGCTGCTGCAGGCCACGCCGGGCCAGGCGCCCGCCGTCCCGGCCGAGGAGGGAGCGGCGTCGTTCGAGTTCTCCATCGATCCGAGCCGCATCGGGCCTGTGCTGAAGCGGCTGGTGTCGCCGACCGGCACGCGCGCCCGGATCTACGACAGCGCGGGCGTGAGAGTCGTCGACACCCGCGACATGGCCCTCCCGAACGCGTCCGAACGGCGCGGCCGCGGTGTCGCCGCGCCGCCGGGCGATCCCTCCGTGCTCGGTCGGCTGTGGAATGCCGTGAAGCATCGCCTCGGCAGGCCCGCCGCTCCCACTCCCGAAGAGACCCGCAACGTCGGCGAGGGGGAATTGCCCGAGGTGGTCGACGCCCTCGCCGGGCAGACGCGATGGATCGTCCGCGTCAACGCCCGGGGCCAGACCATCGTCTCCATGGCGGTCCCGGTCCGCACCGACAAGGTGACGCGCGGCGCGCTGCTGCTCTCCACCCAGCCCGGCGACATCGACAAGATCATCGCGTCCGACCGCTGGGTGCTGTTCCGGGTGTTCCTGGTGGCGGCGGTGGTGATGTTCGTCCTGTCGCTGTTCCTCGCCAACACCATCGCGGGCCCGATCCGCCGGCTCGCGGAAGCGGCCGAGCGGGTGCGGCGCGGCGTCGATTCGCGCGAGGAGATCCCCGACTTCACCGCGCGTGCCGACGAGATCGGCCACCTGTCGCGCGCCCTGCGCGACATGACGAAGGCCCTCTACTCCCGCATGGAGGCGACGGAGAGCTTCGCCGCCGACGTGGCGCACGAGTTGAAGAACCCGTTGACCTCGCTGCGCAGCGCGGTGGAGACGCTGCCGCGCATCACGGCGGAGGAATCGCGCGGGCGCCTCACCGCGATCATCCAGCACGACATCCGCCGGCTCGACCGGCTGATCAGCGACATCTCGGACGCGTCGCGCCTCGACGCCGAACTCGCCCGCAACCGCACCGCGGGTCTCGACGTCGCGGCGCTGGTGCGCACCGTCGTCACGGTGGCCAACGAGGTCGAGCGCGACGACGGCGTCCGCTTCGCCTTGTCGGTGTCGCTGCCGCCCCCCGGCCAGGACGGCAACAGCTACCGCGTGATGGGCCACGATTCGCGGCTCGGGCAGGTCGTGAACAACCTGATCGACAACGCCCGCTCCTTCTCGGCCGAAGACGGCGTCGTGCGTGTCACCTTGCGGACGGCGCGCCTCGACGAGGAGGACGGGGGAGAGGGCGTCGAGATCGTGGTCGACGATGACGGCCCCGGCATCCCGGCCCACGCCTTCGAGCGCATCTTCGAGCGATTCTACACCGATCGGCCGGGCCAGGGCTTCGGCCAGAACTCTGGGCTCGGCCTGTCGATCTCGCGCCAGATCATCGAGGCCCACGGTGGCCGCATCTGGGCCGCCAACCGCATCGAACCCGCCGATGGGGCGGACGACGAGGTCGACGACCCGCGGGTGCTGGGCGCGCGCTTCACCGTCTGGCTGCCGGTCATGCGGCGGCAGAACGCGTGACCTCGGCCCCCCCGTCGGGATCCGTCGCGTCCGGGGAGGAGCAACAGTCCGACGAGGACGGTGTCCTGGCCGTCCACGCGTCGACGGCGGTGGTGGGGGAGGCCGGCGTGCTGATCCGCGGCGCCTCGGGCGCGGGCAAGACCCGGCTGGCCCTCGCGCTCGTCGACGAGGCCCGGCGCCGCGGCGGCTTCGCCCGGATCGTGGCGGACGACCGGACGCTCGTGGCCCGGCACGGCCATCGCCTGGTGGCGCGCCCGCATCCGGGCGGGACCGGCCTCGTCGAGCGGCGTGGGCTCGGCATCGTCGCCGTGGATCACGAGAGCGCCTGCGTGCTCGCCCTCGCGGTCGACCTCGTCGAAGGCTGGCCGGAGCGCCTGCCCGCGCCCGAGGAACGGATTTGCGAGATCGCCCGCGTCGTCCTGCCCCGTCTCGCGGTGGCGAGGACGGCGTCGACGCCCGACGCCGTGGCGCTGATCTCGGCGGCTCTGGCGCCGGCGCCCGCGGCGAGATGACCACGACCCTATTTCGCTTGCCAAGCCTGCCGCGATGCACAACATAGCGCCGCGGCCGAACGGTCCGGCAGGGTTCTTTCCGGCGAAGGCATGAGCGGTAGCTTGCAATGATCGGTATGGTGCTCGTGACCCACGGCCACCTTGCGACGGAGTTCCGCGCCGCGCTCGAGCATGTGGTCGGGCCACAACGGGCCATCGAAACCATCACGATCGGTCCCGAGGACGACATGGAGCAGCGGCGTCAGGACATCGTCGCGGCCGTGGCGAGCGTGGATTCCGGGAGCGGCGTCGTCCTGCTCACCGACATGTTCGGCGGCACGCCCTCCAACCTCGCCATCTCGGTGATGGACCGCACCAAGGTCGAGGTGGTGGCGGGCATCAACCTCCCGATGCTCATCAAGCTGGCCTCCGTGCGGGAGGCTGCCAGTCTCGAGACCGCCGTGACCCAGGCCCAGGAGGCCGGACGGAAGTATATCAACATCGCGAGCCGCGTGCTCAACGGGAAGTAGTCTGATGACGGAGGGCAGGTCGGCGACGGCGGAGGAAGCGGCTGGCGATGCCGTCACGCGCGAAGTGCCGATCGTGAACCGCAAGGGTCTCCACGCCCGCGCCACCGCGAAGTTCGTCCAGTGCGTCGAGGCTTTCGACGCCGACGTCACGGTGACCCGCGGCGGCGAGACCGTCGGCGGACAATCGATCATGGGAATCCTGACGCTCGGCGCGGGGCGCGGCACCACCATCACGGTGTCGGCGACGGGCCGCGATGCCGAGGCCGCCGTCACGGCCTTGGCGGCCCTGGTGGCGGACCGGTTCGGCGAGGACGAGTAGCCGGCGTCTTGCGCGGCGGCCGGACCGGAGCCATGTCGCCCCTGACGGCGCGCTTCGCCGTCGGATCCGCTTCGGCGGGAACAGACGAGCGAGGACCGACACCATGCCCCAGACCCGCGGACGCATCTTCGACGACTTCGCCAGCCTGATGACCAACGCGGCCGGGGTCGCCAATGGGGTCAAGCGCGAGGCCGAGACGGCCGTCCGCACGCAGGTGGAGCGGATCCTCAGCGGCATGAACGTGGTGACGCGCGAGGAGTTCGAGGCCGTCCGCGACATGGCGGCCCTGGCGCGCGAGGAGAACGAGGAGCTTCGCCGCCGCATTGCGACGCTGGAATCGAGGCTCGTCACGGAGCCGAAGACCGCCGTCGTCTGAGGCCCGTCACCGCCGCGTCCGCGTCGCGCGCTCGATCAGGTCCGCCGCGCGCGCCACGCCGCCCGCTTCGGCGATTTCGTCGCGCAACGCTTCGGCGCGCTCGCGATAGGACGGTCGCCCGAGCACCGTGGCGAGCGCTTCGGCGACGGCCTCCGCCGTCAGGCGCCGACGCGGGACGACGATGCCCGCCCCGCTCCGCGCGACACGCGCCGCGATGGCGCCCTGCTCGAACGCCAGGGGCACGACCACCAGCGGCATGCCCGCCGCCAGCGCGTCGAGGACGGTGTTGAGGCCGCCGTGCGTCACCACGGCCGAGACCGTGCGCAGCACCGCCCTCTGCGGCACGAAGCTCTCGACCCGAGGGCTTCCGGTGAGCCGCGCCGCGGCCGCGGCATCGAGCTTGCCGCCGTGTGCGATGGTCAGGGCGAGGCCGAGCCGGTCGCACGCCGCCGCGACGGCGTCGAAGACGCCGAGCCGTGCGCCCTGCAGCGTGCCGAGCGAACAGAACACGTTCGGCCGACCAGGTGTCGGCTCCCACCGCCGCGTCTCGGGCAGGCGCAGCGGCCCGCATTGATGCAGGGCGGAAGGCGGGGCGACCCTTGGGAAGTCGAACCCCTCGACGCATTGACTGATCTCCAGCGCCGGCGACAGGCAATCCTCCAGCGTCTCGATCCCCGGAAGCTCCCAGGCGCGCGCCCGGCGACCGATCACCTCCAGCAGCGGCCGCATCATCCAATCGGCGACGCGATGGCCGCCGAGGTTGCGCTGCACGCCCCAGGGCGTCGGATCGTAGCCCCAGCCGACGAAGGCGGGCGGGACCTGGGGCTCGCGGTCGATCAGCAAGGCATTGGCGACCGACACCAGGGGCAACCCGACATGGCGCGCCACGAGGCCGCCGGCGGGTTCCGTCTGGTCGGCGATGACGGCGCCGGCGTGGATCCGCCGCAGCACGTCCGGCACCTCGTGGCACAGCATCTCGCTGGTTTCCGCCATGTCGCGGATGACGCCGAAGATGCCGAAGAGCCCCGTCGTGCCCGCCAGCCGCGCCGTCATGCGGCCGAGCCGGCCGGGCGGATGGCTGACGCGGCCGACGTGGGCGAAGCCGATCCCCGGCCGCTCCACCTTGGGGCCGACATCGGCCTGCGCCACGAAGGTCACGCGGTGTCCGCGATCGGCGAGGGTGCGCGCCAGGGCCAGCATCGGGTTCAGGTGGCCCGCGTAGGGCGGGCTCAGGACGGCGAAATGGGTCAAGGCACCGGCTGCGCGATCGAACGTCCGGCCGGAACTCCAGCGGCCGGTGGCTACGCACCCGTGTCTAGCGCGGATCCACCCCCGCCGCCATGGCGGGCGCAGCGCTCCGGAATCGGCACCGGCCGACCGCTGGACAGGCCTCGAGGCCGGACGTAGCTTCACGAGGCTGTGTGGAGGTCATCACGATGCCCCGGTCCCCGTCCCTCATCCTCGTCCTGATCCTGGCCTCGGCGGTGCCGGCCGGCGCCGTCGAATTCCGGCACTCTGAGAAGCCTTTCGTGGCGGTGCACAATTGCACCTGCCGGCTGGACGGCGAGCAGATCGCCCTCGGCGCGCGCCGCTGCATCGCGACACCCGAAGGGACGCACGAGGCGGTCTGCGTGATGGAGCAGAACGTCACGTCCTGGCGCCCGAGCCGGGACGGTTGCCCGCAGGCTTCGCTGGCGGTGCCGCGGGGGTGAACGCCGCCCCGGCGGTCGGATAGCCGACGGTCTTCAAAGCTCTCCCGACAGGCCAGGCGACGATCGCGACGCCGTGTCGGCTCAGTGGAGGATCTGCCCGAGGAACATGCGCGTCCGCTCGTGCTGCGGGTTGGCGAAGAACTGGTCGGGCGTGTTCATTTCGACGATCTCGCCGGCGTCCATGAACACCACGCGATCGGCCACCTGCCGGGCGAAGCCCATCTCGTGTGTGACGCAGAGCATGGTCATGCCCTCGTTGGCGAGCGACACCATCGTGTCGAGCACCTCCTTCACCATCTCGGGGTCGAGCGCCGAGGTCGGCTCGTCGAACAGCATGATCTTCGGGTTCATGCAGAGCGAGCGCGCGATGGCGACGCGCTGCTGCTGCCCACCCGAGAGTTGGCCCGGGTACTTGTTGGCCTGCTCGGGGATGCGCACGCGCTTGAGGTAGGTCATGGCGACCTCCTCGGCGTCCTTCTTGGGCATCTTGCGGACCCAGATCGGCGCCAGGGTGCAGTTCTCGAGGATCGTGAGGTGAGGGAAGAGGTTGAAGTGCTGGAAGCACATGCCGACCTCGCGCCGGACCTCATCGATGCGGCGCAGGTCGTTGGTGAGTTCCGTGCCGTTGACGACGATCCGACCCTTCTGGTGCTCCTCGAGGCGGTTGATGCAGCGGATCATCGTCGACTTGCCGGAGCCCGATGGGCCGCAGATGACGATCTTCTCGCCCTTGCGGACGTGGAGGTTGACGTCGCGCAGCACGTGGAAGGCCCCGTACCACTTGTGCACGCCGACGAGATCGACCGCGTAATCCCCGTCGAAGCGGGAGGACGGCATGGCAGGGACGGCGCTCATGATGTGGCTCCCGACAGAACGTTCAGTGGCGGCGGCCGGCGCGGAGCCGGCGCTCGACGCCCTGCGAATAGCGCGACATGCCGAAGCAGAAGACCCAATAGAAGGCCGCCGCCACGACGTAGCCGGTGGCCGAGGTCGTGGGAGAGGCCCAGTTCGGGTCGTTGCGGGCCGTCTCGATGGTGCGCAGCAGGTCGTAGATGCCGACGATCGAGACCAGCGTGGTGTCTTTGAAGAGGCTGATGAAGTTCGACACGATGCCGGGGATCACCAGCGTCAGCGCCTGCGGCAGGATGATGAGCCGCATCGTCTGCCAATAGCCGAGGCCCACCGAGGCGGCGCCCTCGAACTGCCCCTTGGGCATGGCCTGGAGACCGCCGCGCACGACCTCGGCCATGTAGGCGGCGGCGAACAGCGCCGTGCCGACGAGCGGGCGCAGCAGCCGGTCCGGCGTCCAGCCCTCGGGCAGGAACAGCGGCAGCATGAAGTTGGCCATGAACAGCACGGTGATGAAGGGCACGCCGCGCACGATCTCGATGAAGCCGGTGCAGATCGCGTTGACGATCGGCAGTTTCGAGCGGCGCCCGAGCGCCAGCAGCACGCCGAGCGGCAGCGAGAAGACGATGCCGACGAGCGACACCAGCAGCGTGATCAGGACGCCGCCCCACAGGTCGGTGGTCACGACCGGCAGTCCGAGCCAGGTTTCGCCGCTCAACAGGACGAAAGCCGCGATCGGGTAGGCGACGAAGAACAGCAGCGCGCCGACGTTGCGCTTCGGCGCGTTCGTCCACAGCAGCCAGACGAGCAGCACGGCGCCGATCGCCTCGACGAGGTTCACCCGCCAATGCTCGCTCTCCGGATAGGCGCCGTACCAGAAGTAGGACGATTTGGCCCAGATGAAGGGCCAGCAGGCGCCGCCCTGGTTGGCGCGGCAGGCTTCGCCGCTGTCGGCGTGCCACACAGCGTCCGTCACGAGGAACCGGACGAGCCCGGGGATGATCCAGGCCAGGAACAGGACGGACAGGATCGTCAGAGCGGCCGATACGGGCGACGAGAACAGGTTGTTCCGCATCCAGACCACCGGCCCCTGGACCAGCGCCGGCGGCGGCTCGGCCGGGCTCGGCACGGTGCGGAGGTAGGCCTGCTGGTCGGAATAGGTCGCGTCGCTCACGGCACTCACCTTTCCACGAGCGCGACGCGCTTGTTGTAGACGTTCATGCCTGTGGAGATCACGAGGGAGATGGCGAGGTAGATCGCCATGGTGATGGCCATGCACTGGATGGCGGCACCGGTCTGGTTCAGCACCGTGCCGGCGAACACCTGGACGAGGTCCGGGTATCCGATGAACACCGCCAGTGACGAGTTCTTGATGAGGTTGAGGTATTGGTTGGTGAGCGGGGGCACGATGACCCGCATCGATTGCGGGATGACCACCAGCCGCATGATGATGTTGGGCCGGACGCCGAGCGCGCTCGCCGCCTCGTGCTGCCCGCGGCCGACCGCCTGGATGCCCGAGCGGACGATCTCGGAGATGAAGGCGCCCGTGTAGATCGACAGCCCGAGGAGCAGGGCGGCGAACTCGGGGAAGACCTGCTTGCCGCCCGTGAAGTTGAAGCCCTTGAGCTGCGGCAGCTCGAGGCCGATCGGCAGGCCGAGCGCCAGATAGGCGAGGAGCGGCAGGCCGATGACGAGAGCGAGGCCGATCCAGAACGTGGGAAGCTGGTGCCCGGTCGCGGCCTGGCGACGCGACGCGACGACGGAGACCACGACAGCCGCCACGATGCCGGCGAGCGCTGCCCAGCCGACGAGGCCGGCGGCGTCGTGGAAGACGGGATTGGGCAGGACGAGGCCGCGCGTGTTGAGGAACACGGCGCCGAACAGCGAGATCGACTGGCGCGGCTGCGGCAGCGACTTCAGCACCACCGTGTACCAGAACAGCAGCTGGAGCAGCAGTGGGATGTTGCGGAACAGTTCGACGTAGACGGTGGCGAGCTTGGAGACGATCCAGTTCGACGACAGGCGCAGCACCGCCACGACGAAGCCGATGACCGTCGCGAAGACCACCCCGAAGGCGCTCACCAGAAGCGTGTTGAGGAGGCCCACCCAGAAGGCCTGTCCGTAGGTGGACAGGGCCGAGAAGCCGATCAGAGACTGGTTGATCTCGAAACCGGCGGTCTGGTTCCAGAAGTTGAAGTTGAGCGGGATGCCGAGCCGCGCCATGTTGGCGACGGCGTAGCTCGCCGCGGTCCAGACTACCGCGACGAGGGCGGCGAGCATCGCGGCCTGGTAAACGAACCCGCGCAGCCTCGGGTCGTAGAGGCTGAAGCCAGCCCTCGGCGCGCGATCTCCCGCCGTCTGCACCGTCATTGATGATCAGCCTTTCGCGTCATCGAACGTGACCGCCCGGCCGCGGCGGCCGGACGGGACGAGCCCTGCAATCGGCGGGCCAGCCGTCCGGCGAACCGGGCCGGTCGAGTCAGCGGATCGGCATGCCGTATTGCAGTCCGCCCTTGGTCCAAAGGGCATTGAGGCCGCGCTTGATCTTCAGCGGCGAACCGTCACCGACGTTGCGGTCGAACATCTCGCCGTAATTGCCGACCTGCTTGACGATGTTGTAGGCCCAGTCGTTCGTCAGGCCGAGACCCTTGCCCTGGTCGCCCTCCACTCCGAGCAGGCGACGGATGTTCGGGTTGTCGGACTTCTTCATATCGTCGACGTTCTTCGACGTGACGCCGAGTTCCTCGGCATTGACGAGGGCGTACATGGTCCAGGCCATGACGTCGTACCACTGGTCGTCGCCCTGGCGGACCGAGGGGGCCAGGGGCTCCTTTGAGATGATCTCGGGCAGGACGATGTTGTCGTCCGGGTTGGCGAGGCGCAGGCGCTCGGCGTAGAGGCCCGACGAATCCGTCGTGAACGCGTCGCAGCGGCCCGACTCGTAGGCCTTGAGGGTCTCGTCCTCGCTCTGGAAGGCGACGGACTCGTACTTCATGCCGTTGGATCGGAAGTAGTCGGCGAGGTTCAGCTCTGTCGTGGTGCCCTGCTGCACGCAGACCGAGGCGCCGTTGAGATCCTTGGCCGACGACACGTTGAGTTTCTTCTTCACCATGAAGCCCTGGCCGTCGTAGAAGTTCGGCGGCCCGAAGACCAGGCCGAGCGTGCTGGCGCGCGACGACGTCTCGGTGGTGTTGCGCGACAGGATGTCGACCTCGCCCGACTGGAGCGCCGTGAAGCGGTTCTTGGCGTCGAGGGCCACGAACTTCACCTTCTTGGCGTCGCCGAGCACCGCGGCCGCCATGGCGCGGCAGACGTCGACGTCGAACCCGGTCCACTGGCCCTTGTCGTCCGGGATGCCGAAGCCGGCGAGGCCGGTGTTGGCGCCGCAGGTCAGCATGCCCTTGCCCTTGACGGTGTCGAGGGTGCCGGCCGAGGCGGCCGAGGCCAGCAGCCCCAGCGCGCACGTGGCCAGGAGACCCGTCAGTCCAATGCTTCGCAGTTTCATCGCTTCCCCGATCCGTCGGTTGCGGGCATGATGAGGCGAGACGCCCCGGCCCGGCTTTGCTTGGTCCTTGGGCATCACACAACGCTTTGCCGCGAGCGGTCAAGGCTGGTCGGCCCTATCGCCCGTCGACAGCCGGTCGCCGCGCGAGCGGCCAGCCTGATCGCCGAACCGACAACGACAAGAGACCCCATGAGCAAACTTTCCGCAGAGACCCGCGCGTCGCTCCGGTCCCGCACCCGCCTGGTCCACGTCGGCCGGAACCCGCGCGACCAGCACGGGTTCGTCAACACGCCGATCTACCGCGGCTCGACGGTGCTCAGCGAGACCATCGACGACTTCCAGGGCGGCCGGAACCGCTACGTCTACGGGACGCACGGCACGCCCACCACCGACGCCCTGACGGAGGCCTGGACGGACCTCGCCGGCGCCGCCGGGAGCGTGCTGACGCCGTCAGGGCTCGCCGCCATCACGGTGGCGCTCCTGTCGGTGCTCGGTGCCGGCGACCACCTGCTCGTGACGGATTCGGCCTATTTCCCCACGCGCCGCTTCTGCGACGGCATGCTGAAGCGCTTCGGCGTCGAGACGACCTATTACGATCCCGCGGTGGGCGCCGGCATCGCCGAGCTGTTCCGCCCCAACACCCGCGCCGTGGTGGTCGAGGCGCCGGGCTCGCAGAGCTTCGAGATCCAGGACATCCCCGCCATCGCGTCCGCGTGCCGCCCGCGCGACGTCGTCGTCGTGATGGACAACACCTGGGCGACACCGCTGTTCTTCCCCCCTCACGCGCGCGGCGTCGACATCGCCATCGAGGCCGGCACGAAATACCTGTCCGGGCATTCCGACCTGCTGCTCGGCCTGACCAGCGCCAACGCTCGCCACTGGCCGGCCCTGAAGCGGTGCTTCACGGAGCTCGCCATCTGCGCCGGACCGGAGGACGTGTTCCTCGGGCTGCGCGGGCTGCGGACGATGGAACTGCGCCTGCGCGAGGCCGAGCGGCAGGGCCTCGCCATAGCGCGGTGGCTGCAGGCGCGCCCCGAAGTGCTGCGCGTGCTCCACCCTGCCCTGCCCGACGATCCCGGGCATGCGATCTGGAGCCGTGATTTCCTGGGCTCGTCGGGCCTGTTCTCGATCGTGCTGAAGCCGGTGCCGCGGGCGGCCGTGGCCGCCATGGTGGACGGACTGGAGCTGTTCGGTATCGGCGCGTCATGGGGCGGCTACGAGAGCCTCGTCATCCCGTTCGACTGCACGCCCTACCGCACCGCGACCGCTTGGAACCCCGGCGGGCCGACGCTGCGGCTGTCGATCGGCCTCGAGGACCTTGAGGACCTCGAGGAGGATCTCGATCGCGGCTTCGCACGGCTGCGGGCGACGGCGTGAGAGGCTGGGCCGGTCGCCGAAGCCGCGGCGCGTCTATCGCGTCCCGGCGCGGATGACGCGCAGCGGCGCGATGACGGCGCGGCCGGCGTGCGAGGTGAAGGCGATGCCGCGCCGCGCGAAGCTCCGCGACAGCCAGACCGAGACGAGGCTGCCCAGCGCAGCGCCGCCGACGACGTCGCTCGGATAATGGGCGCCGACGAGGACGCGCGACAGGCCGATCAGGACGGCGCCGAGGAGGAGCCACCCACGCCACTCCGGCTTCATGAAGCCCAGCGCCACGGCCGCCGCGAAGGCCGAGGTGGTGTGACCCGACGGGAAACTGGTCAGCCCGCCCTGGAGCGACAGGCCCTCGAAGTGGAACGCGCCGTCGAGCGCGAGGAGCCGAGGGCGGGCTCGGCCGGCGACATGCTTCAACACTTGCGCCAGGATGCCCGAGACCGCGACGGCGGCGAAGACGTAGAGCGCCCGCTCCGCCGTGAGCCGCAGCGACATGCCGCGCCAGGCCCCGTGGCCTCGGCGCAGCGACGCCGTGGCGGCGAGCGCGATCAGGGCCGAAGCGGCGAACATGTAGCCGGATGTGCCGAAGGCCGTGACGACGAGCCCGACCGCCACGGCGGCGTGGGGCGCGCGGGCGGCGTCGGCGGCGAGGCGGGCGTCGCCGAGCGCCGCGGCCCCGAGGACCAGGGCGAAGAATGCGAGCGCCGCGGCCGCCCTGCCCCGGTCGGGCGTATGTCGAAGCGTCATGCGCCGGTTCACTGCCGCAGCGGGGCGCCGATGTCGAGGGCTCGTCGCCCGCGCGCGCGAGCCCGACGAACGAATGGCGCATCGCCGGTGTTGACGGCCCTGAGCAGAGCGGCGTGGGTTCTCCCACGCGATCCGCCTCCCCTTCCCGCCGATCCCGCTGTGGAGCTTGACCCATGAACCCCCGACGGATCGAACCCGGCCCCGGTCAGGAAAGCGTGTGGGACTACCCGCGGCCGCCGCGCCTCGAGCGGGTGCCCGAGCGGATCCGCATCGTCTTCGCCGGGGCCGTCCTGGCCGACACGGGGTCGGCGTGGCGCGTGCTCGAGACGAGCCACCCGCCGACCTATTACCTCCCGCCGGGCGACATCGCGGCGGGAGCGCTCGTCCCGGCCGGTGGCGGGTCCGTCTGCGAGTGGAAGGGGCCGGCGGCCTATTTCGACGTCGTGCTGAACGGCCGGCGGGCGCCGCGCGTCGCCTGGACCTACCCGAAGCCGCTGCCGCCCTTCGCCGCCCTCGCCGACCATGTCGCCTTCTACGCCGACCCGATGGACGGCTGCTTCGTGGGCGACGAACGGGCCACGCCGCAGCCCGGCGGCTTCTACGGCGGCTGGATCACCGAGCGGATCGTCGGCCCCGTGAAGGGCGGACCGGGGAGCTGGGGCTGGTGACGCCGGAGATGGGCGACCGATGACCTACGCGGAGCGCCTGGCGCGCCTGGTCTACCTCCTGTGCTGGATCGGCATCGGCGTGGTCGCGGTCTCGCTGGTGCGCGACGCCGCCGGCGGCCGCCTGCCCTTCACCACCCACGTCGATCCCGAAACCGGCACGGCCGGCCTGCTGGTCGAGACCGACCGGGCGACCGGCTGCGAGTACATCGTCACCCCCTGGGGCGGGATCGTGCCCCGCACGGGCGAGGACGGGCGCGCCATCTGCGGCCT
Source organism: Lichenihabitans sp. (assembly GCA_965214345.1). GTDB lineage: Bacteria > Pseudomonadota > Alphaproteobacteria > Rhizobiales > Beijerinckiaceae > Lichenihabitans. The sequence continues at coordinate 2,137,864 of CBDCBJ010000007.1, forward strand.
GAAACGCTGACAATGCCTCCGGCCGCCTGTGCGGTTCGGCCCCAGCCCCGGCGGCGAACCCCCGGACCGGCCTGGCGTTGCTCCCTGGGACCGCGGCCGACCGCCCCGGACAGAGGCGAGGATGAACATGAGCGACGAAGACGCCGAGGCCGGCCGCCGCAAGGTCCTCTCGCTGATCGACGGGATCGACTATGCCGTGTTCACCACGCGCGGCAGCGACGGCGCGCCGTTGCACGCGCGGCCCATGGCCTACCGCAAGGTGGAGGACGGTGGCGACCTCTGGTTCTTCACCAAGAAGGACTCGCGCAAGGTGAAGGAGCTCGAAGCCGACCCGCAGGTCCTGGTCAGTTTCGCCGACCCGCGCAAACAGAACTTCGTCTCCATCACGGGGCGCAGCTCCGTCGTCGCCGACCGCGCCCGCGTCAAGGCTCTGTGGAACGAGATCTATCGGACTTGGTTCCCGGGTGGACCCGAGGACGACAACATCGTGCTGATCCGCGTGGAAGCCGAGCATGCCGAATATTGGGACACGCCGAACAGCATCATGGTCTATGCTTTCGGCTATCTCAAGGCGGTGACGACCGGCCAGCCATCCCGGGCCGGCGACGTCGGCGTCGTCGAACTCACCTGACGATCAGGCCGCGTCGCGCCCGGATCACCAGAGCAGCAGCCAGATGACGAAGACCGTGGCGCCGCAGATCAGGGCCGTCCAGGTCACGATGAACCAGCTCATCCAGCCGATCTGCCGACGCAATCCGTCCGCCAGGGCGGCTTCGGCGGCCTCGGTTCCGTCGCGTCGGCGTCGATATTCGTCGTACCACTCAGCCCAGGGATCGTCGGCCATCGCGCCTCGTCTCCGCCGACACGGCGTCGCTGACCTGTAGCACGCGGCTTCGGTGGGTCGCGGCGCGGCGGGTGGGCGCAGCCGTGAGCGGTGTGGCCGGGTGGGCCTCGGCGGTTCGACGCCGGCGCGATGGGCTGCGCGCTCCTCGACGACCGGTGTCGCGCACGACCGAGAGCAGCGCCCAACGAAAGAGGCCGCTCGACCTTGCGGTGAGCGGCCCAAGTCTAGGGAGGAAACGCCCAAGAAGGGCATACGCCCGAAGGCGCACGTGTTCTATACCGCGGATATTCATACGGGTGTATGACGAATCCTGCATGGCAGGGTGGCGATGCCGGACGCGGCCGCGATGGCGTGGTTCACCGCGGGTTCACCGATGCGACAGTCGCCGAGACCGAACGGAACGTCGGTCGGCACCTCGGCAACGAGGACACGGCAGGGATGACCACCCGTTCGATTGGCGACTCCGGAAGGGCTCGAACCTTCGACCTGCCGCTTAGAAGGCGGCTGCTCTATCCAGCTGAGCTACGGAGCCTGACGCCGCCCCGTGAGGGCTGCGCTGTTCCTCGTCGACCCGCCTTCCGGCTCGGGTGACATCTTCGACGGTCCCTGTCGGTCCGCCCGCCGTGTCAGGCCGGCGGATCGGCATACCGGCCTGTCTCACCCCCGCCGACAGGCGCCACCTCTCACCGGAGCTGGCCGAGCCCCTAATGGGTCCACTGCCCCACACGCGACGACTTGAAGTTGTCGGAGTAGGACAGGCCCCGCCTGACCTGCTCGGGCGGACGGTCCTCGACCTCGAAGACGATGCCGCGCTTCTCCGCGAACGCGATGGCCTCCTCGCGCGTGTCGAACGCCACCTTCACCTGCATCTCGGTCTCGGACGAGCCGGTCCAGCCCATGAGCGGCTCGATCTCGAGCGCTTCGGTGCGCTCGTATTCCAGCAGCCAAGCCTTGGTGCGGGCATGACCGGATTGGGTGGCGCCGCGGGACGGCCGGTAGATGCGGGCGATGGTCAATGGATACCTCGACGGAAGGCAGGTCCGCGGAGGGCGAGCCCGCGGTCACGGATCGTTGGTCGGGGCGGCAGGATTCGAACCTGCGACCCTCTGCTCCCAAAGCAGATGCGCTACCAGGCTGCGCTACACCCCGATCGACAGATGATCCCGACCCGGCAGGGCTAGCATGGGGGGTCACGAGCGGCAAGCTCAAGGCTTGAACATCGGGTCCTCGACGCGATCGCCCGCCTGGACGCCGATGCGGGCGGCCGTGCCGGCGTTGACCTCCAGCACGCCCGAGACCTCGCCTCCGGACGAGATGATCGCCTCGGACAGCGGTTCGGCGCCGCGCTTCACCGAGACGACGCGGCCGTCCGCCGCGATGAACACCATGTCGAGTGGCAAATAGGTGTTCTTCATCCACATGCTGACGGGCTGCATCGGGCCGAAATCGAACAGCATGCCGCTGTCGGCGGCGAGCTTGCGGCGGAACATCAGGCCGCGCTCGAGTTCGTCACGGCTCCGCATGACCTCGACGGTGAAATGGTGCGGGCCGCTGGCCGTGTCGATGACGAGATCGTCGGTCGCCGGGGCAGGAGCCGCCGCGAGCGCCGGCACCGGCAGCGGCAGCATGGCGAGCGACGCCGCGACCGCGAAGGAGGCGAGGCGGCGTCGGGTGGGATCGGGCTCGGGCATCGCGAACATCCAGGCGCGGGCATGCCCGGAGGGCAGGTCGACCCGCGCCGGTGGTTCAATGCGACGAGGAGGACGTGGTTTCAAAGGCGCGCACTTCGGCCGCCATCAGCCCTTTCGGCCCGTCGCCGAACCGCACCAGCACGCTCTCGCCCGGCTTCAACTCGGTCACGCCGTAGCGCCGCATGATCTCGATGTGGACGAAGATGTCCTCCGTGCCCTCGCCGCGCGACAGGAAGCCGAAGCCCCGCACCCGGTTGAACCACTTGACCACGGCGATCTCGAAGCCGCCCGACGGCACCACCTGGACGTGAGTGCGGGCCGGCGGGGTCTGCGACGGGTGGACGGCCGTCGACAGGTCGAGCGACAGGACGCGGAACACCTGCAGCCCCTTGGCGCGCTCGAGCACTTCGCAGACGACGCGGGCGCCCTCCCGCGCGGTCTGGAAGCCGTCGCGGCGCAGGGTCGTGACGTGGACCAGGACGTCCGGCAGCCCGTTGTCGGGCACGATGAAGCCGTAGCCCTTCGAGACGTCGAACCACTTGATCTCGCCGGCGATCTCCACGAGATCGAGCGGCGCGTCGCCGCCCTCCCCGAGGTCGAGTTGCGGGTCCAAGGACTGATCTTTGCTGCCCAACGCGACCACCCTGTCCAGAAGCGCCGTCGCCCCGATCCCCACCGGAGGCGTCTGGAGCAGGATCGATGCAGGGGCCCGCCCTGGCGAGGCGGCCCTCACGACACTGCCCGTCTCCGCGACCTGGAGCGATCTCCCGAAATCGAAACCGCCCGAGACGGCGATCCGAATCGATCTCGGATCGCCACCGTCCGACATTAGCACCGGCTGAATCTCGTCCAAGGCGAAAGTCGCCGGCTCCGGCAAGATTGTGAAATGTGTGTTCCGATCGCGGCGAAGACGGGCGCGGCGTCTCGCCGCTTCGCCGACGCCCCTCAGAGCGGGTCGAGCACGTCGCCGATGTCGGCGTGGATCACGAGGTCGGCCGAGGCGTCGAGCGGCGTCGGCTCCCGGTTGACGATGGCGAGGCGGGCGCCGCTGCGCTGCGCCAGCTCCGGGAAGCGAGCGGCGGGGCGCACCAGCAGGGTCGAGCCGAGCACGACGAAGAGGTCGCAGCCGAGGGCCGCATCGACGGCGCGCTGCAGGTCGCCTGCGTCGAGCGCCTGTCCGAAGGCGATGCTGGCCGATTTCACGATGCCGCCGCAGCGGCACTCCGGCAGCGCGCCGCTGCTTTCGAAGCGCTCCCGGATGGGGCCGAGATCGTGGCACGCCCCGCAGCCGAGGCAGCGCGCATGACCGCCGTTGCCGTGGAGTTCGACGATGTCGTCGCCGGGCCGCCCCGCAGCCCGGTGCAGGCCGTCGATGTTCTGGGTGACGATCGTGCGGGCGAGACCCGACGCCACCCAGCGCGCCACCGCCCGGTGGCCCCGTCCCGGCCGGGCGCCGGCATAGAGATCGTCCATGGCGAACTTGCGCCGCCAGGCCTCGGCGCGCAGCGCGGGGTCGGCCAGGTAGTCCTTGAACCCGATGGGCGCGTGGACCCGCCAGGGGCTGCCCGGCGATCGGTAGTCCGGCACGCCGCATTCGGTCGAGATGCCGGCCCCGGTGAAGACGGTGACGAGCCGCGCCGAGCCGAGCAGCCGCCCCAGCGTCCGGGACGCCTCGCTGAGCGCCGCCCCCGTCAAGCCGATTGTTTCAGCGGCACGACGTTGTGGAGCCGGGCCTCGGCGGTGTCGAAGAACTTCTTGATGCCCCGCGCCGCCTGACGGATCCGCTGCTCGTTCTCGACCAGCGCCAGGCGGACGTGGTCGTCGCCGTGTTCGCCGAAGCCGATGCCCGGAGCCACCGCGACGTCGGCCCGCTCGATCAGGAGCTTCGAGAATTCCAGGCTGCCGAGGTGGCGGAAGCGCTCGGGGATCGGCACCCAGGCGAACATGGAGGCGGCCGGGGCCGGCACGGTCCAGCCCGATGCCGCGAAGCTCTCCACCATGACGTCGCGGCGCGCCTTGTAGATCGCGCGCATCTCGACGATGCAGTCCTCGGGGCCGTTCAGCGCCGCCGCGGCGGCGACCTGGATCGGCGTGTAGGCGCCGTAATCGAGGTAGCTCTTGACCCGCGTCAGGGCGGCGAGGAGGCGTTCGTTGCCGACCGCGAAGCCCATGCGCCAACCCGGCATCGAGAAGGTCTTGGACATGGAGGTGAACTCCACACAGACGTCCATGGCGCCGGGGATCTGGAGCACGGAGGGGGGCGCCTCGCCCTCGAAATAGACTTCCGAATAGGCGAGATCCGACAGGATGAAGATCTCGTGCCTCTTGGCGAAGGCGACGAGGTCCCGGTAGAAATCGAGCGACGCCACCATGGCGGTCGGGTTCGACGGGTAGCAGACCACGACGGCGAGCGGCTTCGGGATCGAATGCGCGACCGCCCGCTCGAGCGCGGTGAAATAGTCCGGCGTCGGCTCCGCCGGCACCGAGCGGATCACCCCGCCCGCCATGAGGAAGCCGAAGGCGTGGATCGGGTAGGACGGGTTCGGCACCAGCACGACGTCGCCCGGCCCCGTGATGGCCTGCGCCATGTTGGCGAAGCCCTCCTTCGAGCCCAGCGTCGCCACGACCTGCCTGTCGGGGTCGAGCTTCACGCCGAAGCGGCGGCCGTAATAGCTCGCCTGGGCGCGCCGGAGCCCGGCGATGCCCTTCGAGGACGAGTAGCGGTCGACGCGGGGCTTCGTGGCGGTCTCGACGAGCTTGTCGACGACGTGTTTGGGCGCCGGCAGGTCGGGGTTGCCCATGCCGAGGTCGATGATGTCGGCACCGGCGTTCCGGGCCGCGGCCTTCAGGCGGTTGACCTGTTCGAAGACGTAAGGCGGCAGGCGGCGGACGCGGTGGAAATCTGACATGGGGGCGACACCCTGGGATGGTCGGACGGCGGCGGAATCAGCGCCCGTCATCGGCAAAAATGCAAGATCTTGGTGAATCAATCGGCAACGGCGGGGGCGGGCTTGCCCTTGCCGCCCCGCCTGCCCTTCGCGAGCTGGACCGGGGCCGGGTCGAGCTGGCGATCCTTGGCGGCGTCGAGCGCATCCTTCTGGGCCTGGATCTGGTCGGGGGTCTTCACCGCCAGCGGGCTGACCTTGTGGGGCACCGCGGGAGGCAGATAGCCGAGACCGGAGGGGTCGGGGCGCGTCCGCTCCACGAAGGCCGGCGGGGGGGCGGACGGCGTCGCCTTGACGGTCAGCGTCTCCAGGACGTGGTCCCAGACACCGTCCGCGGCGCGAACGGCCGGCGACCGTGCCAGGACCGCGGTCGTGGCGAGCGCCAGGACGACGCCTCTCCGGCGGCGGGAACTCGCCTTGCCGCCGTGCTGTTTCAAACTCATGGACGAGGTTCCCGCGAGGCGGACGACGGGCGAAACTCCGCGACGGGTTTCAGGGCCGGGCATAGCGCGATAATATGTCCGGAGCGGGACGGCGATCCTTCCTGCTGCACGGCTCGGAGCGGTGCCGGACGCGGCGCGTGGCCCCCGTCGGATACCGGCCGGGATCGAGACACGGACCGCCGGGCGGACGGCGCGCCGATGCGACAGGGAGAGCGCCATGAAGGACCAGCGTCCGCCGCGACGGCAGACCCGGGCCGGTCCGAAGCCGCGGGAGAGCCGCGCCGCAGCCCCGCCCGACGTCGCCGGGGCTCGCCAGGATGCGTCCGGCTCGGACGGTGCCGCGACGTCAGGGCCGGCCGCCGCGGGGGCGGCGCCCGAGACCGCACCAGAGCCGTCCCAGGCGGCTCCCGCCACCCCCGGCGTCGCCGATCTCGACCGGCTGTCGCGCAACATGAGCCTCCTGGTGGAGGAGAGCCGCAAGGTCGCGGCCGCCTACATCGAGCCGCGCGCCCGGATGGCCGTCCAGCCGAAGGGGGCCGAAGAGGCGAAGGACATGGTGCTGACACTCGGCCAGGTGGCCGCCCAGTGGTTCACCGATCCCGCCAGGATGATCGTCGCGCAGGCGTCGCTGTCGAGCCAGATGGTCGACCTGTGGGCCGGCACGATGCGCCGCATGGCGGGCGAAGCCGCCCCGGAGCCGGAGCCTGCGAGGACGGCCGACAAGCGCTTCGCCGCCCCGGAATGGCGCGAGTCGCCGGGCTTCGATTTCATCCGTCAGGCTTACACGATCGCCTCCGACTGGGCCGCCGGCCTCGTCGAGGGGGCCGAACTCGACGAGGAGACGCGCGACAAGGCCCGGTTCTACCTGCGGCAGATGACGGGGGCGCTGTCGCCGTCGAATTTCCTCGCCACCAACCCTGAACTGCTGAAGCACACGGTCGAAGAAGGCGGCGAGAACCTCGTGCGCGGCATGCGGATGCTCGCCGAGGACATCGCGGCCGGCCACGGCGACCTCAAGATCCGCCAGAGCGACAACAGCGTCCACAAGCTCGGCGTCAACATGGCGATGACGCCCGGCAAGGTCGTGTTCCGCGACGACCTGATGGAGTTGATCCAGTACGCGCCCTCGACGCCCCAGGTTTACAGGCGGCCGCTGCTGATCGTGCCTCCATGGATCAACAAGTTCTACGTGCTCGACCTCAATCCGGCGAAGAGCTTCGTCAAGTGGGCGGTCGACCAGGGGCTGACCGTGTTCGTCATCTCGTGGGTGAACCCGGACGAGCGCCACGCCGACAAGGACTTCGAGAGCTACATGCAGGAAGGCATCGTGGCGGCCCTCGACGCCGTCGCGCGCGCCACGGGTGAGCCAGACGCCGCGGCGATCGGCTATTGCGTGGGCGGCACGCTGCTCGCCGTGACCCTCGCCTACATGGCGGCAAAGGGCGACACGCGGATCGCGTCGGCGACGTTCTTCACGGCACAGACGGACTTCCGCAACGCCGGCGACCTCAAGCTCTTCGCCAATGAGGACCAGATCGCCGCCTTGGAGGCGCAGATGCGCGAGCAGGGCTACCTGCAGGGTTCGAAGATGGCCAACGCCTTCAACATGCTGCGGCCGAACGACCTCATCTGGTCCTACGTGGTCGACAACTACCTGAAGGGAAAAGCGCCGACGGCTTTCGACCTGCTCACGTGGAACTCGGACTCGACCCGGATGCCGGCCGCCAACCACGCCTTCTACCTGCGCAACTGCTATCTCGGGAACAAGCTGACCCGGGGCGAGATGGTGGTCGGCGGCGAGAGGCTCGACCTCGGCCGCGTGACGATCCCGGTCTACAACCTCGCCACCAAGGAGGACCACATCGCCCCGGCGAAGTCGGTCTTCGTCGGCGCCAGGTTCTTCGGTGGCCCGATGCGCTACGTGCTGGCCGGCTCGGGCCACATCGCCGGCGTGGTGAACCCGCCCGACCGGCCGAAGTACCAATATTGGTCCGGCCCGGAGGTCGGCGACAGCTACGAGGCCTGGCTCGACGCCGCCACCGAGACGGCGGGGAGCTGGTGGCCGGACTGGATGTCCTGGCTCGCCGCCCAGGCGCCCGACAAGGTCGCGGCCCGCGAGCCCGGCGGCGGCGTGCTCGAGCCGCTCTGCGACGCTCCCGGCGAGTATGTCAGGGTGCAGAGCTGAGCGCGGCGCCGCGCTCCCGGCCTTGTCGCAGGGGCGGCGGATCCGCATAGTCGAAGAGCCGGTGCCGAGGCGCCGGACACACGGGAGACGGATATGAGACTGGTGCGCTACGGCGAACCCGGACGCGAGAAGCCGGGCCTGATCCACGATGGCGCGCTGCGCGACATCGGCCACCTCGTGCCGGACCTCGCCGGCGAGCATCTCGGGCGCGAGTCGCTCGCCAGGATCGCCGCCGCGGACCCGAGCGGCCTGCCGCTCGTCCCGGGCTCGCCGCGGATCGGCCCCTGCGTGGCCCGGCCCTGCAGCTTCATCGCCGTCGGCCTGAACTACGCCGACCACGCGGCCGAGACGGGCGCCGAGATCCCCAAGGAGCCGATCCTCTTCAACAAGGCGCCGAACTGCATCGTCGGTCCGGACGACGACGTCATGCTGCCGAAGTCGTCGGAGCGGAGCGACTGGGAGGTCGAGCTCGCCATCGTGATCGGCAGCCGCACCTCCTACATCGGCGAGAAGGAGGTGATGGACCACGTGGCGGGTTTCTGCGTGTGCAACGACGTCTCGGAACGCTCCTTCCAGACCGAGCGCGGCGGCCAGTGGATGAAGGGCAAGGGCTGCGCCACCTTCGGGCCGCTCGGCCCCTGGCTGGTGACGCCGGACGAGATCGCCGACGTGCAGGCGCTCGACATGTGGCTCGACGTCAACGGCCGCCGCATGCAGACCGGATCGACCGCGACGATGATCTTCAATGTGGCGCAGATCGTCGCCTACACGTCGCACTTCATGGTTCTCGAGCCCGGCGACGTCATCACCACCGGCACGCCGCCCGGCGTCGGCCTCGGGATGAGGCCGCCGGTGTTTCTCAAGGCCGGCGACGTGATGTCGCTCGGCATCGCGGGCCTTGGCGAGCAGAAGCAGAGCGTGGTGGAGTGGCGAAAGGGCTGAGTTTGGGTGGACCGAGCTGTACCACCGGCGTGGCGTCTGTCGAAGGGCGATGCGAGCGAGACGGGCTGATCGGGCTGGGCCGTGCGTTGCTTCGTTGGCTTCGAAAAGTCCGATCTCAGGATAGGCGCCGCGATGCCGCCCAGAGATGCCCGATGGATCTGAACGTGTCGCTCCCCGAAGAGCTGGCGAATTTTTTCGACGGCAAGGTCGCCACCGGTCGTCACGGCTCATCGAACGAAGTCGTACATGAGGCGTTGCGCCTGACGGAGAAGGTCGATCAGCAGGACGCCGAGAGACTCAAGGCACTGCGCCAGGCTCGGCAGGACGGGATCGACAGCGGAGATGCCGGCGAACTGGATTTCGCCCGCTTGAAAATGGGAGCGCGGGCGCGTCACGCTGCCGACGAGGCTCACGCGAGTCGATGACTTCAACACTTCGCCCGTCGATGTGCTTTCCGAACGAGCCGAATGCTCTATGGAAGTCCGCAAAATCTCTCATCCAGTCCCGCGCCACTCGCCTCCCTACCGCCGCCGCAGCATCATCGGCATGCCGCCACGCGACCTGAGCGCCACCCGCTGCACCGGCATCACGTCGTGGCCCGGCGCCAGCGTCAGGCGGACGTGGCGCATGGCGGTCGCCAGGATGATGACGGCCTCCTGAACGGCGAACGAGGCCGCGATGCAGATCCGCGGTCCCGCCCCGAAGGGCAGGTAGGCGAAGCGGTCGACGGCGCCCCGCCGGTCGGGCAGGAAACGCTCCGGCACGAAATGGTCGGGCGCGTCCCACAGCAGCTTGTGGCGGTGGAGCACGTAGGGCGACACCACCACCATGGTGCGGGCCTTGATGCGGACATCGCCGAGCATGTCGGGCCCGATCGCCTCGCGGCTGATCGAGGCCGCCGGAGGGTAGAGCCGCATGGCCTCGTCGAGCGCCGCGCGGGTCTGGACGAAGGCGTCGACGCGGGTCGGGTCGACGCGCCCGTCCGGCATCAGCGCGTCGACCTCGCGCTCGACGGCCTCGCGCGCCTCGGGATGCTCCGACAGGAGGAACAGCGCCCAGGTCAGGGCGTTCGACGTCGTCTCGTGGCCGGCGATCAGGAAGGTGATGAGGTTGGCCTTGACGTCGTCGTCGGAGAGGCCGAGCCCGGTCTCGGGGTCGCGCGCCTCGAGCAGCAGCGTGAGGAGATCGCGCGGCGCCGCGGCGCCGTCGGCGTCGAGCAGGGCGCGTCGCTTCGCCAGCATGCCGCTGACCTCGTCCTCGAAGAAGCGGATGAGCGGCTTCGTCTGCCCCGAGGCCAGGCGCGGCACCCAGGACGGCATGTCCAGGATGTCGAGCGGGTCGATCTTGCCGACGGCGTCGAGGTAGCGGGAGACGACGCGGGCGAACTTGTCCTCCGGCCCGTTCATGGCCTCGGAGAAGACGGTGCGGCCGAGGACGCGCAGCGTCACGCGCGCCATCTCGGAGGCCACGTCGATGCGGCGGCCGTCGCGCAGGCGCGACCAGCGCTCGGCCATCTCGTCGGCTACCTCGACCATGGATCGCTTGAAGCCTTCCACGTGGCGCGGCGAGAACAGCGGCGCCAGGGCGCGCCGCTGCGCCTTCCACTCGGCACCCTCGGCCAGCAGCAGGCCGGTGCCGAGGCCGCCGCCGAGCATCCGGCGCTGCAGGCCGCCCTTGTCGTAGTTGGCGCTGTTCTCGACGAGGACGTGGCGGATCACGGCGGGGTCGCTCACCACCGCGACCCGCCCGAGCACGCTCTGGCCGTGGACGATCGGCAGCTCGAAGTGCCATCGCGTCCAGGTCGCCACCGGGTTGTCGCGCAGGCCCTTCAGCAGCGCCAGCGTGCCGGGCGGCGTCTGCAGCGGAAAAGGCGCGGGCGCGCGCCGGCCGCGCGGCACGACATCGTCCACGGAGGGGCGGCGTGGCGCCGCCGTGGCATCGAGGGTGAGGCTCATAGGGTCTCCGCACAGTCTGGCACAGGACCAACATGGGCGGCGACGGCGAGACCGGCAACCGGGACACGATGACCGGGCTCGCCCACTCAGGCGTCAGTCGAGGCCGAGCATCAGTTCCAGGTTCTGCACCGCGGCGCCCGACGCGCCCTTGCCGAGGTTGTCGAGCGTCGCCACCAGAACGGCCTGGCGCCGCGGCTCGCTGCCCGCGACGCGGAGGTCCATGGCATCGGTGCCGACGCCGGCCTGCGGATCGACCTTGCCCTGCCCCGGCACGACGCGAACGTGCTCGCTGCCCGCATAATGGCGCGACAGCGCCTCTTCGAGGTCGGCCAGCCGAGGCCTGCCCGGCAGAGTGTCGAGGTGGAGCGGCACGCTGACCGCCATGCCCTGCCGGAAGTTGCCGACGGAGGGCACGAAGACGGGCCGCATCGCGAGGCCCGAGAACCTCTGGATCTCGGGCAGGTGCTTGTGCTCCATGTCGAGGCCGTAGAGCTGGAAGGCCGGGGCGGCGCCGTCCTCGTTCTCCTCGATCATCGCCTTGCCGCCGCCGCTGTAGCCGCTGACGGCGTTGATGGTCAGCGGAAAGTCGGGCGGTATCAGCCCGGCCGTGACCAGGGGATGCAGCAGCGCGATGGCGCCCGTGGCGTAGCAGCCCGGGTTGCTGACGCGCCGGGCGGCGCGGATCCGCCCCGTCTGCCCGGCGTCGAGTTCGGGGAATCCGTAGGTCCAGTCGGGGGCCACGCGATAGGCCGTCGAGGCGTCGAGCACTTTGGGCGCGGCCGATCCGAGTCCGTCCGCGATCCGCACCGTGTCGCGCGATGCGGCGTCGGGCAGGCACAGGATCACGAGGTCGACCTCGCGCATCAGCTCCGCCTTGGCGGCCGGATCCTTGCGCCGCTCGGCCGCGATGGAGCGCAGCGCGACACGCGGGTGGTGCGCCAGCCGGTCACGGATGCCGAGCCCCGTGGTGCCCACCTCGCCGTCGATGAAGACCGTCGCCATGTCGTGCCCCGATGAGGACGTCCGAGGACCTCGCGTCGCGCGGAGGTCAGAAAAAAAGCGGCCCGCAGAGCAGGGCCGCTTTCCAACTCCAGCGTCGAAGCGCGATCAGCGCTTCGAGAACTGGAAGGACTTGCGGGCCTTCTTGTGGCCGTACTTCTTGCGCTCGACCACGCGGCTGTCACGGGTGAGGAAACCCTGGCGCTTCAGCGGCGCGCGCAGTTCCGGCTCGAAATAGGTGAGGGCCTTCGACAGCCCGTGGCGCACGGCACCCGCCTGGCCCGAGAGCCCGCCGCCCGCCACCGTGACGGTGAGGTCGTACTGGTTGGTGCGGCTCACGATGCCGAGCGGCTGCTGCACGATCATGCGCAGCACGGGCCGCGCGAAATAGACGTCGAAGGCGCGGCCGTTGACCGAGATCTTGCCCGAACCGGGCTTGATCCACACGCGGGCGACGGCATCCTTGCGCTTGCCGGTCGCGTAGGCGCGGCCCTGGGCGTCGAGCTTCTGAACGTAGACGGGCGCATCGGCGGGCGCCGACGCGTTGACGTTGGCGAGGTCCTGCAGGGACGACAGCGTCTCGGCCATCAGTTGGTCCTCACGTTCTTGGAGTTCATGGCGGCGACGTCGAGCGTCATGGGCGACTGAGCCTCATGCGGGTGTTCGCCGCCCTTGTAGACACGGAGGTTGCCGAGCTGCTTGCGGCCGAGCGGCCCGCGGGGGAGCATGCGCTCCACGGCCTTCTCGACGACGCGCTCCGGAAACCGCCCTTCGAGGATGAACTTCGCGGTGCGCTCCTTGATGCCACCCGGATAGCCGGTGTGGTGATAGTACACCTTCTGTTCCTTCTTGCGGCCGGTGAACACCACCTTCTCGGCATTGACCACGACGATGTTGTCGCCGTCGTCCATGTGAGGGGTGAAGGTGACCTTGTGCTTGCCGCGCAGGCGCAGCGCGATGATGGACGCGAGACGCCCGACGACGAGGCCGGTGGCGTCGATCACGACCCACTTCTTCTCGATCTCGGCCGTCTTGGTCGAATGAGTCTTGCCAAACATGAGGTTTCGCGTTCCGTGACGGGAGAGGCAGGCTCGGTATCGGGCGCCACCGCTGGCGGTCTTCTACGGCCCGACATCGTGCACGTCAACGCGCACAGGCCGAATCTGGCCAAAAAACATGGACTTGGCCGTTGTGGTATCGAGATACCGCATGCCGAACGACGGGGGAGCGACATGAGGCACGATCATTACCCGGATGCCCTGATCGGCTCCATCCTGGAGAGCGTGAGGACGGTCGCCATGGTGGGCGCCTCCGCCAATGCGGCGCGGCCCTCCTGCCTCGTGCTGCGCTACCTCGTGGCGCACGGCTACCGCGTCTTCCCGGTCAATCCGGGGCTGGCGGGCGGCACCATCCTGGGCCTGCCGGTGTTCGCCACCCTCGCCGACCTGCCGGAGCCGGTCGACATGGTGGACGTGTTCCGCAACGCCGAGGCCGCCGGCGGCGTGGTCGACGAGGCCCTGGCGCTCGACCCGAGGCCCAAGGTGATCTGGATGCAGCTCGGCGTCCGCAACGAGGCCGCGGCGGCACGGGCCGAAGCCGCGGGCCTCACCGTCGTCATGGACCGCTGCCCCAAGATCGAGTACGGCCGGCTATCGGGCGAGATCGGCTGGAGCGGCATCAACTCCCGCGTCCTGTCGGCGAAGCGTCCGCGCCTCGCGCCCGGCGGGGTCCAGCGGCGGCTTCTGAACCGATGACCGACGCGGACGCGCGATGGGCCGGGACCGCCTGCCCTCGACCCGATGACGCCGGCTCGTCGTGGCGGCGCTCGCCGAACGGTGCCGCGCGCCAAAACTAGGTAGGCCCACGCTTCCCGCCTGGCGATAAACGCGCCAAGGTGCCCATCAGGGAGGCGGACGTCGACGTCCGTCGAAAAGCGGATCGGAACCGATCATGACGCACGACGCTCACGACCACCATGTCCCCGGCTTCGCGACCCTCGCGGTCCACGCCGGGGCGCAGCCCGACCCGTCGACCGGCGCGCGCGCTACGCCGATCTACCAGACCTCGTCCTTCGTCTTCGACGACGTCGAGCACGCGGCGGCGCTGTTCGGGCTGCAGGCCTTCGGCAACATCTATTCGCGCATCACCAACCCGACCTGCGCGGTGCTGGAGGAGCGGGTCGCGGCGCTCGAGGGCGGCACGGCCGCCCTGGCGGTGGCGTCGGGCCATGCCGCCCAGCAGGTCGTGTTCCACACGCTGATGCAGCCCGGCGACGAGTTCATCGCCTCGACCAAGCTCTACGGCGGCTCGATCAATCAGTTCAACCACGCCTTCAAGCGCTTCGGCTGGCAGGTCAAATGGGCGGACCCCGCCGACCCGGCCGCCTTCGCGGCGCTGGTGACCGAGAAGACGCGCGCCATCTTCATCGAGGCCCTGGCCAACCCCGGCGGCATCGTCACCGACGTCGCCGCCATCGCGGCAGTCGCCAAGACGGCGCGGGTGCCGCTGATCGCCGACAACACGCTGGCCTCGCCTTACCTCATCCGCCCCTTCGAGCACGGCGCCGACATCGTGGTCCATTCGGCCACCAAGTTCCTCTGCGGCCACGGAAATTCGATCGGCGGCGTGATCGTCGACGGCGGCAGCTTCGACTGGATGGCCGACGACCGATACCCGGCGCTGTCTCAGCCGCGACCCGACTACAACGGGATGGTGCTCGGCGAGACCTTCGGCAATTTCGCCTTCGCCATCGCGTGCCGCGTGCTCGGGCTGCGCGACCTCGGGCCGTCGCTGTCGCCCTTCAACGCCTTCATGATCCTGACCGGGATCGAGACGCTGCCGCTGCGCATGCGCCGCCACTGCGACAACGCGCTGGAGGTCGCCACCTACCTGTCGAAGCACCCGGCCGTGTCGCGCGTCAGCTACCCGGGCCTGCCGGACGACCCCTATCACGCGCTGGCCCAGCGCTATTGCCCCAAGGGGGCCGGCGCGGTCTTCACCTTCGGGCTCAAGGGCGGCTACGACGCCGGCGTGGCCCTGGTGAGCCGGCTGAAGCTCTTCTCGCACCTCGCCAACGTCGGCGACACGCGCTCGCTCGTCATCCACCCCGCCTCGACCACCCATCGCCAGCTGACGGACGACCAGCGCGTCACGGCGGGCGCCGGACCCGACATGGTGCGGTTCTCGATCGGCATCGAGGACGCCGCCGACCTCATCGCCGACATCGATCAGGCCCTGGCGGCCTGATCGACCCGCGGGGTCAGCCCGACACGACGCGCAACGCCGGCACGCCGAGGCGCCGGCGATGCAGGACGGCGGTGCCGAGCACCACCATGGCGAAGGCCTGGTGGAGCAGCGCCGCCCACAGCGGCACCACGAGCAGCAGCGTCGTGATGCCGATGGCGGCCTGCGCCAGGACGGCCAGGACGAGGAAGCCGGCGCGGCGCGCGACGGCGGTGCCGGGCGCCTGGCTCCAGGCGTCGGCGGCGTGGAACAACGCCACGATCAGGACGGCGTAAGCCACGGTGCGATGGTCGAACTGCACCGTGGTGACGTTCTCGAACGGATTGGACCAGATCGGCGACTGGCGGACGAGGTCGGCCAGCGGCGGGACGAGATGTCCGTCCATCATCGGCCACGTGTTGTAGCTCAGGCCGGCGTGGAGTCCCGCCACGAAGGCGCCGAGCCCGACCTGCGCCATCACGAGCACGATCAGGAGGGTGGCGGTGGCGCTGAGCCGCCCGAGCGCCGCGGTCGGCCGGGCCGGGGAGGAGCGACGCAGGCCCTCTGCGAGCCAGATCGTCCACACGAGCGTGAGCGAGGCGGTCACGAGATGGAGCGCCAGGAAATATTGCGACACGTCGGTGCGGGCGCTCAACCCCGATTTCACCATGAACCAGCCGATCACGCCCTGGAGCCCGCCGAGCGCCAGCAGGCCGACGAGGCGCGGCTTTAGGCCGGGCGTCAGGCGGCCCGTCGCCCAGAAGCCGATCAGCGGCAGCGCTACGACCGCGCCGACGAGGCGGCCGAGCAGCCGGTGCGCCCATTCCCAGTAGAAGATCGACTTGAACCCCGCGAGGTCCATATCGGGGTTCAGCTGCGCGTATTGCGGGATCAGCTTGTACCGGTCGAACTCGGCCTGCCAGGCGGCGGCGTTCAGCGGCGGCAGGATCCCGATGACCGGCTTCCACTCGGTGATCGAGAGGCCCGACTGGGTCAGGCGCGTCGCGCCGCCGACCACCACCATGGCGAAGATGCAGCCGGCCACGACCCAGAGCCAGGCCCGCACGAGGCCGGTCGCAGGCACCCGTCCGATGGCCGGGGCTTCGGAGGCGGCGCGCAGGGACATCGGCGCAGAGCGGGCTTGGGGGATCGACATGGGACGGCTGGCACCTATGATGCTGGTTACGGATCTGGGCATCTGGACGGCCGCGATCCAGGCGCACGCTGTCGCACGGCCCGCGAGATCGGGACTGATAGCGATCCCGTCAGGGGACACAAGGGGAACGGCATGCCGCGACGCGTCCGCAAATTCATCGGCGCCGCCGTCATGCTGCTCTTCGTCATGGTCTACGCCGTCTGCGCCATGGTGGCGGCCGAAGCCAACGCCATCCGGACCGCGCCGGGCCCGGTCCAGGCCGTCATCTACGCCGTGCTCGGCCTGGCGTGGATCCTGCCGCTGATGCCGCTCATCGCCTGGATGGAGAAGCCGGACCCCGAACCGGGCCTACAGCGCCTGTCAGGCGATCGTTGAAGCGTAGCTTCGGTTTGAGATCTTCGAACCGAGGGCTGGCCTGTCGTCCGCGGCATCACATCCGATGAAGTCTGTCGGGCTCATGGATTGAAGCTGACGTACTTCGGCAACGGCCTGACACGCGCTACGATGCCCGATGAAACGGGGCGTCGGAGGTCGTTCGAACCACCGACTCGCCCCAGGAGGCGGCATCGGCGAGGTCATCGAGCGTCATCGAAGCACGTTCCGGGATGTGAACCGTGAAATCGAGCCGTCCCCCTTCCGCTTCGAGCCGTCGGCGGAGCGCATGCAGGAACGAAGCGGCTTGGCTTGTGAGCCCGCCGACCTCTGAGCCGCGACCGCGGCCCAGGATGTCGGCCGACGCGGCCTCCGCTATCGCATGCAAGCGTCGCAGCGCCTCGGCTCGCTCGTTCAGAGCCTCGCTGCGCTTCGTCACTTGAACCCGTTCATCGGGCGTCAGTGACGCCAAGACCTCATCGATCGTCCGTCCCATGGTGATCACCTCGATTGCCCGGTGCCGAGCTTCGCCAAGTGGCTATCATATCGCTTGTCTGCCCTATCGAGCAGCCTCTTGTAGAACAGTCGCTGGCTGACGCCGGTCTTATCGCCAGCCACCAGGAGGATGCCCCTTCGAACGGGATCGAAAGCGAAGGCCACTCGCCACTGGCCATCAGCCGCCGAGAAACGGAGTTCTTTCATGTTCGCGTGTTTGGAGCCCGCCAACGTGTCGGCGAACGGCCGACCAAGCATCGGCCCATGCTCTGCGAGGAGACGTGCACTCGCCAGCAATTCCTGTCGAACGAGGATGTCCAGCCGAGCGAATTCAGGTTCGAAAGCGTCGGCCAAACTGATCGTCCAGGCCATGTCGCGCTTCCAGTTTCGAAGATCTCAGACAGGCGAGGGCTTACCCGACGTTGAGCCTCCGCCCGCGGTTCCACAGCGCGAAGGCGGCACCCGACAGCAGCACCTCCAGATGTCGGAGGTCCTGCCACAGTCCGTTGACCGAGACGCGCGGCAGCGCCGTCGGGTGCCCGGCATGGTCCGAATGGACGAGGCCGGGCCGCGTCGTCACCGCGCTGGCATAGCCGAAGGCCGCTGCGGCGGCGAACTCGCGCCGTCCCGCCGAGCCCGGGTCGCCCACCGGATAGGCCAGGTGGACCACCGGGCGCCCGAGCCGTTCCTCCAGGATCGTCTTCGCGGCGCCGAGTTCGGTGCGCATCTCGGCGATGTCGAGCCGCGCCAGCCGGGGGTGGTTGAGCGTGTGGGCGCCGACCGTCGCGAGCGGATGGCGCGCCAGGGTCTCGATCTCGTCCCAGGGCATGCAGAGCTGGTCGACCAGGGCGCGCCCGTCGACCCCCTGCGCCGCCGCGAGGCCGGCCACGACGGCGAGCAGCCGATCCTCTCCACCTTCCCGCAACGACCAATAGACCGCCTTGAAGGCGGCGCGCTTCTCGGCGGGGCTGGCGGTGGGCAGCGACAGGACCTCGTCGCCGAGCCGCGCCTCGATCCGGTCGGCGCGTCGGATCGCCTCCTCGAGCTCGATCCACCAGAGCCGCGCCGTCCGCTCCGCGTATCCGGTCGTGACGTACATCGTGAAGGGCGCCCTGTGCCTTTCCAGGATCGGCAGGGCGTGGACGACATTGTCGCGGTAGCCGTCGTCGAAGGTCAGCACCGCGAAGGGCGGCGCTTCCGGGTCGCCCCCCTCCCGCAACTCCGCGACGGCCTCGTCGAGGCTCACGATGCGGTAGCCGAGCGCCTCCACGCGCGTCAGGGCGGCGTCGAGGAAGGTCGGCGTGATCTCCAGCATGGCATTGGGCGCGAAGGCGCGCGCCTCGAAGGGGCGCACGTGGTGGAACATCAGCACGGCGCCGAGACCCCGCAGCCGGGGCGCCGCCAGCCGGTGGAGGCCCGTGGCGCCCAGCGCCGCGAATCCGGCTCCGATGATCCTGTCCCGCATGGCCCGCCTGAAGTCCGTTTACCCCGACCCAGCATAGACGCGGGCGCTTGCGGCTTTCTTGCTACACTCAAACTCACGCGGCCCGGCGATCGGGAATGACGGAGTGCCCGGTCCCATGTCAGACGTCGCTGTGCGGACGGATGTGTCGCGCCGCGACGGAGTGAAGCCGTTCATGGTCGAAGCGTCCTCGCGACCGACTGCCGAGACCCTCTCCGTCGTGGCCTTTCGGGACCCTCGCGACGCGCTGGCGGATTGGGCGGCCCTCGCCGCGACGGCGCCGTCGACCCCGTACCAGACCTCCGCCTGGGTCCTGCCCTGGATCGACACCGTGGGCGCGTCGCTGGGCATCGCGCCGCTGGTCGTGGTGGCGCGGGACGCGGACGGGCGGCCCGTCGCGCTGCTGCCGCTCGGCGTCCAGCGCCAGGGCGGACTCACGTTGGCCTCGTTTCTCGGCGCAAAGGACAGCAACTTCAACCTGGGCCTGTTCAGGCCGGGGACGGAGTGGACGCGGGCGGCCCTGCACCGGCTCCTGTATCGTGCCGCGGCCGCCGATGGGCGCGGCATCGACCTCTTCGCGTTCCGCAGCCAGCCTCATGCGTGGCAGGGCGCCGCCAACCCCCTGCTGGCGCTCGCCCGCCAGCCGACCCCGAGCTTCGCCTACAAGACGGATCTCGCCGCCGACCCGGACGCCTTCCTCAAGGCGCACCTGTCCCGCGACACCCGCAAGAAGGTGCGGCAGAAAGCCAACCGGCTGGCCAACCTCGGCGCCGTGTCGGTTTTGGAAGCCCGCACGCAGGCCGAGGTGGCCGAGGTGCTCGACGCCTTCATGGTGCAGCGCCTCGCCCGCAACGTCGCGGCGGGCCTGGGGTCGGACGACCTCGTGCCGCTGCGCCACTTCCTCGACCGCACGGTGGGCGGCGACGGGCCGATCGCCTTCCACGCGCTCCGCTGCGGCGACCGGATCGTGGCGACGCTGGGCGGGGCACGGCACGGCGACCGGTTCTCCGGCATGCTGACGTCCTTCGCGGCGGAGCCCGAGTTCGCCCGCGCCAGCCCGGGAGAACTGCTGCTGATCGAGGTGATGCGACGCCATTGCGCGGCGGGCTTCGCCACCTTCGACCTCGGCGTCGGCGAGGCCCGCTACAAGGAGACCTACTGCCCCGACACGCAGGAATTGTTCGACAGCCTCGTCCCGATGACGGCCCGGGGGCGCGTCTTCGCCGGGGCCGAGGCGCTCCGGCTCCAGCTGAAGCGGGCCATCAAGCAATCGTCGTGGGCCTGGCCGCTGGCGCAGCGCCTGCGCCGCGCTCGCGCCGCCCTGGGCGGCTGAGCGGGGTCGCGTGGATCAGGCGGCCTCGCGGACGAGGCTGCCGCGCGGCACCAGGACCGATCCCGGCAGGACGTGCACCGAGGCAGGCCCGCCGGCCCGCACCAGCGCGCCCCGCGCCGCGTCGATGTCCGCCATGACGCGCTCCCCGCCGTGGATCAGGACTGCGACGTCGGCGTCGCGGGCCAGCCGCAGCGTCGCCGGGTCGGCCGGCCCCGGGGCGTTGATCACCAGGTAGTCGTAGGTCTCGCCGAGCGCGTCGAGCACGAGTCCGACCGAGTCGAGCGCCGCTTCATCGATGGCGGTCTCCCCCACGGGGACCACGTGGAGCCGGGACTGGCTGTCGCGGTGGATGATCTCGGCGAAGCTGGCGCGGCCGGCCAGGAGTTCGCCGAGGCCCAGCGGTTCGGCATCGCCGGGGCCATAGCTGTCGAGCGCGAGGTTGCGCGACTGGACGGCCGGGCTGCGGCGGTTGAAGTCGACCAGGATCGTCCGGCCCTCCCCCGACAACCGCCGCGCGAGGCCGATGACGGCGAGCGGTGATTCGGCACGGGACGACGGCGGCACCACGAGGGCGCGGGCGGCATGGTTCTGCACGCGGCACTCGCGCAGCGCATCGAGCGTCGCCAGCAGGCTCGCTTCGCCCTCCGCCGCGATGGCGGCCTCCGTCGCGGCGCGCGAGGCGACCGGGTCCTGCGCGTGGAGCGGCACGGCACGGGCCACGATCGGCAGCGCGGCGGCGGTCTCCGCGTCGGTTCCGGCCTCGGCCGCCGCGAAGGCCCGGCCCGAGAGGAGTTCACGGGCCACCACGAGGCCGAGCGACAGGACCAGCCCGGCGATCGTCACGATGGCGATGATCGGCACCTTCTTCGGAAAGGACGGGAGCTGCGGGGCGACGGCCCGCGAGATGACGCGGGCGTCGGCGGGCGTCGAGGCGGCGTTCTCGCGCGCCAGGGCTTCCTGGTACTTCAGCGTGTTGAACTCGAGCTGGTCCTTCAGCAGCCGCGCCTGGGTCTCGAGCGTGTTGAGGTGCACCTGGTCGACGCCGGCCGTGCCGACGGCTTTCTTCTGGGCGTCGAGCGCGGTGAGCAGGTTGTCGACGCGGCCCGCAGCGATGTGGCCGTCGTTCTCGAGCGTGCGGGCCATCTTCTCGCCGGCCGTGCGGAGCTGGGCGTCGACGTCGGCGAGCTGCGCGTTCAGCTCCTGCATGTGCGGGTGGCCGGGCAGCAGGGTGCGGCTCTGGAGCGCGATCTCGGCCTTCAGGGTCGAGCGCTGCTCGGCGATGCGGCGGACGAACTCGTTGTTGGCGACGTCCGGGATCTCGCCGACGCGGTTCTGGGCGATCATCGCCTTGATGATCTTCGCCTTGGCCTGGGCGTCGGCCTGGGCGGTGCGGCCCTGGGCCAGCTGCGTGTTGAGGTCGCCGAGCTGCTGGTTCGTGATGTTGGCGTTGTTCGAGCCCTGCAGCAGGCCCGATTGCGTGCGATAGGCGTCGGCTTTGGCCTCGGCGTCCGCCACGCGGGTGCGCAGGTCCGTCACCAGCGAGGCCAGCGAGGCGGCCGCCTGGCTGGCGCTGTCGCGCTTGGCGGCCGACTGCGCCTCGATGAAGAGCTCCGCGATCGTGTTGGCGGCCCGCGCCGCGAGCTCCGGGTCGGTGGCGGTGAACTCGATCGCGATGACGCGCGATTTGGGCACCGAATAGACCGTCAGCTTCTCGTAGTAGTTGGCGAGGATCCGGTCCTCCGGCGACACGCTGGTCGGGTCCCGCTCGAGGCCGAGCACGATCAGCAGGCGCGACAAGGCGTTGATGCCGTGCGCCAGCGGATCGAACTCGACGTTGCCCTTGAGGTCGAGCCGGCGGATCGCCGCGCGGGCGATGTCGCGCGACTGGACGAGCTGGATCTGGCTCTGGACGGCCTCGTCGTCCGGCAGGGTCGCGGCGAGCTGGTCGGAACGGTCGGGCCGGGTGAAGAAGTTCTCGCCGTTCTCGACCAGCACCTTCGACTCGGCGGTGTAGCGGGGCTCGACCAGCGATACGAACAGCACCGCGCCGATGAAGCAGAGCAGGGCCGGCCAGATGATCCACGAGCGGCGGGCCCGCAGCGTGCGGCCGAGCGTGCCGAGGTCGAGTTCGCGGCCGGTCGAGGCCCGTCCCGCCCGCTCGTAGTCCAGTTCGCTCCGCATCGACATCGCCGACCCTCGATCACGCACGGGGTCCCACGCGAGGGCCGCATCCGGCAGGCCGGACGAGGTCTCGAACCCGTCTCCCGCACTAAAGGGGATCAGGGTTCACAGAGGCTTAAACCGAGGCCGCAAACGTTAAACGCCACCCGTCTTGTGGCATGCGGCCATCACCAGGGCGGCGGCTTCGCGGCTGGGGGTCGATCCCGGCGCGATGCGCATGAGCGCGTCGAGCCGGGCGAAGGCGGCGAGTTGGGCGTCGCGCGCCGGGGTGTCGCCGAGCAGCGGCACCAGCGCCGCCGCCAGCGCCGCCGACGTGCAGGCATCCTGCAGGAACTCGGGGACGGCATTGTCGCCCAGGATAAGGTTCGGCAGGACGATGGACGGCACGGTCACGACGAAGCGGAGCCACGTCTCGAAGGGCGAGACGCGATAGGCCACCGCCATCGGCACGGCCGCCAGGGCCAGCTCGAGCGTCACGGTCCCCGATGCGGCCAGCGCCGCCCGCGCGGTGCGGAAGGCGGCGAGCTTGGCGGCTTCGCCCAGGACGATCCGGGGCACCACCGGCCAGGCGGCCACGCGGGCGCGGATGTCTTCGGCCAGGTCGGACACGGCCGGCAGCACCACGTCGAGGCCGGGCACGCCCTCGGCGACGCGCGCCACCACCTCGCCGAAGATGGCGGTGAGCCGCCTGACCTCCGAGCGGCGCGACCCCGGCAGCACGAGGAGGGTCGGGCGCTCGCGCGCCGCCGCCTCGCCCGGCGCGGGCCTGAGATCGTCGAGGCGCTCGATCAGCGGGTGGCCCACGTAGGAGCAGGGCGGCCCGCCGAGGCGGCGATGCGCCTCGGGCTCGAAGGGCAGCAGAGCCAGAAGCCGGTCGACATAGGCCCGCATCGCCCGCGCCCGGCCGGGCCGCCAGGCCCAGACGGTGGGGCTGACGTAGTCGACGATGGGGATCGCGGGAGCGCGGGCGCGGACGCGCTTCGCCACCCGGTGGGTGAAATCCGGGCTGTCGACGATGACGAGGACGTCCGGCCGAGCCGCCACCGCCGCGTCGGCGGTCTCGGCGATGCGGCGCAGCAGGTGCGGCAGGCGGGCCAGCACGGGCACGAACCCCATCACGGCGATGTCGGACAGCGGGAACAGGGGCGACAGGCCCTCCCCGGCCATCGCGTCGCCGCCGATCCCGCTCACCTCGAGGTCGGGGACACGCTCGCGCAGCGCCCGGATCAGCCCGGCGCCGAGGTGGTCGCCGGAATGTTCGCCCGCCACGATGAAGACGCGCAGCCGGGGCGGCGCGCCGGGCTCCGTCACGGAAGGTCGCGGCCGTCGCGCGGCACGCAGATGGCGCGATCGCCGCCGTCGCGCAAAAAGGTGAGGATCTCGTCCGCCTGGAGTTGGCCGCCGAACTCCGCCGCCACGGCGTCGGTCCGCTCCCGCAGGGTGCCGGAACCGGCGAAGAGCAGCTTGTAGGCGCGGCGCAGGTCGTGGATCACCTCGCGCGAGAAGCCGCGGCGCTTGAGCCCCACCACGTTCAGCCCCGCGAGATGCGCCCGGTTGCCGAGCGCGATGCCGTAGGGGATGACGTCGTGCTCGACGCCCGCGAGCCCGCCGATGAAGCTATGGCGCCCGAGCCGAACGAATTGGTGGACCGCGGCGCCGCCCCCCAGGATGGCGTTGTCGCCGACGGTGCAATGGCCGGCCAGCATGACGTTGTTCGAGAAGATGACGTCGCTGCCGACGCGGCAATCGTGTGCCACGTGGGACTGCGCCAGGAAGACGCTGCGGTCTCCGACGCTGGTGAGCAGACCCCCGGCGGCGGTGCCGGGATTCATGGTCACGCCCTCGCGGATCACGCAATCCCGCCCGATGCTGAGTTCGGAGAGCTCGCCGCGGAACTTCAGGTCCTGCGGCTCATGGCCCAGCGACGCGAAGGGGAAGACGCGCGTCCCCTCGCCGACCGTCGTGTGGCCGGCGACCGCCACGTGGGAGACGAGGCGCACGCCGTCGCCCAGCACGACGTCCGGTCCCACGGTGCAGAAGGGCCCGATGTGGACGCCGCGCCCCAGGCGGGCGGCGTGGGCCACGACCGACGACGGATGGATGTGGGGGCCGGGGTCATCGTCGCGCGGCCCGAGGTCAGACACGATGTGCCCCCTGCCGCCGGGCGGCGCTCAATCCATCACCAGCATGGCACTGACCTCGGCCTCGCAGGCCAGGACCCCCTCCACCTTGGCCTCGCCCTTGTACCACCACATGTTGCGGCGCTGATTGATCTTGCGCATGTGGAACTCGACCCTGTCTCCGGGCCCCACGGGCTTGCGGAACTTGGCCTTGTCGATCGTCATGAAGTAGACGAGGCGGGGCTTGGCCAGGTTCTGGGCATGGACGCAGAGCGCGCCGGCCGTCTGGGCCATGCCCTCGATCAGCAGCACGCCCGGCATCACGGGCCGCCCGGGGAAGTGACCCTGGAACTGCGGCTCGTTGAAGGTGACGTTCTTGATGCCGATGCAGGCCTCGTCACCCTGCATGGAGACGATCCGGTCGACCAGCAGGAACGGGTAGCGATGCGGCAGGTACTCGAGCAGTTTGAGGATGTCGATCGAGTCGAGGTCCGCCCGCGCCGCTTCGTCCATCCCTCGTCCTCGGTCCGTCGCGCCGCACCCGCACGGCGCTCCCCGGCGATGTCGCATGTCTCCGCGGCGGCGCCAAGCCTCGTTTCACGCCGGAGGAGTCACTCGCCGCCGCCGGCACGCCGCGCCAGGCGCTTCAGCGTGGCGTGAAGGCGGAACTGTTCGCGGGCCGCCTGCGCCGGGATGCCGAACCAGCGCTCGCCCGGCGGGACGTCGTTCATGACGCCTGATTTGGCGCCGATCTGCGCGCCGGCGCCGATCGTGAGGTGCCCCGCGAGGCCCGCCTGCCCGGCCGTCACCACGTAGTCGCCGAGGACCGTCGATCCGGAGATGCCGGTCTGCGAGATGATCACGCAGTGACGCCCGATCGACACGTTGTGGCCGATCTGCACGAGGTTGTCGATCTTGGTGCCCTCGCCCACCACGGTGTCGCGGTTGGAGCCGCGATCGATCGCCGTGTTGGCGCCGACCTCGACGTCGTCCTGCAGGATCACGCGTCCGACCT
Organism: Lichenihabitans sp.; assembly: GCA_965214345.1. Lineage (GTDB taxonomy): Bacteria > Pseudomonadota > Alphaproteobacteria > Rhizobiales > Beijerinckiaceae > Lichenihabitans. The sequence continues at coordinate 2,163,224 of CBDCBJ010000007.1, forward strand.
GCGGGACCTTGAGATGCCCGCCCGGGCCCATGGCGAATCCGAAGCCGTCCTGTCCGATGCGGACGCCGGCGTGCACGATGACGCGGTCCCCGATCAACGCATGGACCACCGTCGCGCCGGCGCCCACAGAGCTGTTCCGCCCGATGCGGACGTCGGGTCCGATCACGGCATGGGGCCCGATGACCGTGCCGGCGCCGATCTCGGCGCGGGGCCCGACGACGGCGCCGGGATCGACCGTCACGCCCGCCTCGAGCCGCGCCTCCGGATGGACGGCCGAGCTCGGCGAGATGCCGACCGTGCCGAACAGCGATCCCGGCCGCATCGCCTGGGGGTAGATTTGGGCGGCCACGATCGCCACGGCGCGATAGGGCTCGGCGGCGACCAGCGCGAGCGTGCCGCCCGGCACCCTGTCGGCGTATCGCGCCGGCACCAGGCAGGCGGCGGCCCGGGTCGCCGCGAGGACCGGGGCGTAGCGGGGATTGTCGAGGAAGGTGAGCGTGCCCGGACCGGCGAGGTCCAGGGGCGCGACGGTGCGGAACCGGAGGGCCAGGTCGGCGCCGGCGGGAACCGTGGCACCGGTCCACCGGACCACGTCGTCGAGGGACGGTTCGAGGGCCGGGCGGAAGAACACTGGAGACGCCATCACCACCCGCCGGTCGGCCCGCATCGCGCCGGCCGTCGGGGCGAGGCTTGCCACTCCGACCGGGGGGAGGCAAGCCCCGCCCCCCACCCGAGTCCGGTCACCCGTCCCGGTGGCCGGGGCCGTCAGCTTCCGTCAGAAGGACGTGCCGCCCGAGAAGCGGAACGCCTGCGTCACGTCGTATTTGTCCTTGCTCAGGGCGTAAGCGTAGTCGAACCGGATCGGGCCGAGGGGCGAGGCCCACAGGATCGACGCGCCCACCGAGGAGCGGATCGCCGCCGAGTCCCGCACCGTCACGCAGGTGCCCTGCGTGTAGGCGGGTGCCTGAAGGCCCGGCACGCAGGTGGCCCCGCCCGGCGTGAAGTTCGTCTTGCCCTGGTAGCCGAAGAGGGTGCCGGCGTCGGAGAACAGCGCGCCGCGCAGGCCGAGATCGCGCGGCAGGTAGGGCAGAGCGAACTGGACCTCGACCGATGCGCCCGCATAGGTCGAGCCGCCCAGTGGGTTGAACTTGTAGGCCGCGAGGTTGGAGATATCGCGCGGGCCGATGCCGCTCGGCGCGAAGCCGCGCACGAGCGTCGGGCCGAGTTGGAACTCGTCCGCGATCCTGAGCTTGCTCTCGCTGCCGAAGCCGGTGATCTCGCCACCCTGGAGGTGGACGATGCCGACCACGTCGTCGATGATCCCGTGGTAGTAGCGCAGATCGCCGCTGGTCCGGACGAACTCGGAATCCCCGCCGAGGCCCGCCACGTCGTTGCGAAGTTCGATGAAGAGGCCCGAGGTCGGGTCCTTCCGGTTGTCGAGCGTGTTGTAGTCGAGCGTGAAGCCGGCCAGCGACGTGAGCGTAGAGCCCTGCGCCTGCTTGATCGCCAGAGAGGCTTCGCCGTTGGTCAAGCAGTTGCTGACGAGCGTCGGCGGGGTGCCGCCGAGGACGCCGACGCCGGGTGTCACCCCGTTCACCGGGAACTCACAGTCGTTGTAGGGATAGCTCGTCGTGTCGGGGATGGTGATGCGGGTGTTGTAGAGCGAGTAGTGCGGCGCGATGGAGAACTCGTCCGTGATCGGCACGCCGAGCCGCAGGGTACCGCCGGTCACGAAGGTCCGGTAGTCGGTGTATTGCGTATTGTCGTTCTGCTTGGCGAACAGGTCGAACCCGGCCGCGATGCGCGTATCCAGGATGTAAGGCTCGGTGAAGGAGAAATCGATGCCTCGGGCGTTCTGGCCCTCCTGGATGGCGACCTTCACGAACTGGCCGCGGCCGAGGAAGTTCGACTCCGACACCGACAGTTCGGCGATGAATCCGTCGGAGGTGGAATAGCCGCCCGACACGCCGAAGGAGCCGGTCGGCTGGTCCTCGACGTCGACGTCGATGATCACCCGGTCGGGCGACGAGCCCGGCTCGTTGGTGATCTTGACCTTCTTGAAATAGCCGAGGGCATTCAGGCGCCGCTCGGCCTTGTCGATCAGCACCTTGTTGTAGGGGTCGCCTTCGCCGATCTCGAACTCGCGGCGGACGACGTATTCACGGGTCCGGGTGTTGCCGCGCACGTTGATGCGTTCGATGTAGACGCGCGGGCCTTCGTCGATGTTGAACGCGATCGACACCGAGTGGGTCTGGCCGTTCCGGTCGCCGCGCGGCTTGACCTCGGCGAAGGCGAAGCCGCGGCGGGCCGCCTCGCGGGTCAGGGCCTCCACGGATTTCTGCACGGCATCGCCGTCATACGTGTCGCCGGCCGACAGCTTGAGGAACGGCAGCAGGGAGTCGCTGGTCACGCCGGGGATCTGCGAGTCCACGCGGACGGCGCTCACCGTATACTGGGCACCCTCCTCCAGGGTGATGAGGATGTTGTAGCCGCCCTCCTCGGCGTCGAAATTCACGTCCGTGCCGACGAAGCGAAAATCCGCGTAGCCGTTCCTGAGATAGAAGCGGCGGATCAGGTCCTCGTCGGAGGAGATCTTCTCGGGATCGTAGACGTCCGTCGTCTTGAGGAAGGAGATGAGGTTCATCTCCGTCGTGGTCATGATGCCCCGCAGCTTGCGGGAGGAATAGGCCTGATTGCCGGCGAACTCGATCGACTTGACGCCGGTCTTGGAGCCCTCGTCGATGGTGAAGACGACGTCGACGCGGCCGTTCGGCAGGTCGACGGTGCGGCTGGTCACCTTCGCGTTGCCGTTGCCGGAACGGCGATAGATGTCCTGGATGCGCTGGATGTCGGCGGCCACGAAGGCCTGCGAGTAGGGCCCACGGGTCTTGGACGTGATCTCGGGCTCGAGCTGCTCGCTCTTGACCTTCTTGTTCCCTTCGAAGGCGACGCGGTTGATGACGCCGTTCTCGGCCACGTGGACCACGATGCGCCCGCCGTCCCGGCTGACGCGGACGTCGGAGAACAGACCGGTGGCATAGAGCGACCGCACGGCCTCGTTAACCTTGCCCTCGTCGGTGCCCTGGAAATAGGTCCGGATCGTATCGGCATCGACCCGGTGGTTGCCCTCGACGGCGATGCTGGAGGCGGCCACGGCAGCCTGGGCTTCGGAGTCGACGCCCAGGACGCAGGCCGACAAGCACAGGGCGAAGGCCAACCTGGTCAGACAGCCTCGAAGAAAACGCATCGGCAATCGATCCCTGATCAGCCACGGACGACGACGCCGTCCCGGTCGACTCACCCCCGTGGGGGTGCGGTCGTGTCCCTACCCGGGCCCTTGGGCAGGCCCCAGCACCCCTTTTCGAGGAATTTCGCTTCTACAAGGTTTACGAGGCGCGGCCTACAGCGAGACCGGAGCAGTCGGGGCGATTATCTTGGGACGTTGCAGGCAGGTCACGGCCGCCTGAGGTCGCCCTCATGATTCGAACGCCCGATGACGGACAGCCTCGAAGTATTGTGGCGGAATCCAGACGTCGAGCGCTCGGTTCGACGTCATCTGTTTGAGATCTACATGGCCGCGCCGGAGGCCGGCGATGGGGCTGCCGCCGGGCAGCCTCCATCGTGGCCTCCCGCGAGGATGCCTCAGCCGTGGAATTGCCTGGCGAGGTCGTTGTAGGTCGCGAAGATCATCAGCATGGACACCAGCGCCAGACCGACCTTGAAGCCGAACTCTTGGGCGCGGCGGCTCATCGGACGCCCGCGGACCGCCTCGTAGGCATAGTAGAGGAGGTGGCCGCCATCGAGCAGCGGCACGGGCATGAGGTTCATGAGCCCGATCGAGACCGACAGAAGGGTGATCAGACCGAGGGTCGGACCGATCCCCATGCGGGCGGCCTCGCCCGCCGCGGAGGCGATGCCCGCCGGCCCGGACAGCTGGTCGGCCTTCTCCCGGCCGAGGACCAGTCCGCCGACGTAGCGGCCCGTCACGGCGACGATGTTCCAGCAGGTCCTGCCGGCATCGGCCACCGCATGCGACAGGGTCGTCCCCTCCATGGCGACCTGCACGCCGAGGCGGCCGACGTGAACGGGGCCGTTCTTGCCGTCCTCGACCTTGCTCTCCGGCACGGCATCGAGCCCGACGTCGGCGGCGTCGCGCAGGACGTCGAAGTGCAGCGCCGTCCCGGCGGAGCCGACGACGATCTGCTGCATGGCGGCGAAGTTCGCCACCGGCTTGCCGTCGATGGCCGTCACGACGTCGCCCGGCCGGAACCCCGCGGCGGCGGCGGCTGTGCCGGGATTGACGAGCCCGATCCGGGCGTCGGAGGCCGGCACGCCTTCGACGTAGATCAACCCCGTCAGGATCACCATGGCGAGGATGAAGTTGGCGATCGGGCCGGCCGCCACGATGGCGGCCCGCTCGGCCACCGGCTGTGCCTGGAACGTCACCGAACGCTCGGCCTCCGTCATGCCCGCCACGCTTTCGTCCGTCCCGGCGCTGGCGGCGTTCATGTCGCCGTGGAACTTGACGTAACCGCCGAGCGGCAGGGCCGCCACGCGCCAGCGCGTCCCGTGACGGTCGTTCCAGGCGAAGAGCTCGGGACCGAAACCGATCGAGAAGGCGTCGACCTGGACACCGCACCAGCGGCCGACGGCGAAATGGCCGAGTTCGTGAAAGAACACCACGATCGTGATGTCGAAGATGAAGCCGAAGACCGTGTAGCCTGAAGAGACGAGAAACGACATCGGACACTCCCCTCACCCCGACCCGCGGACCCCGCATGCGCTGGAGCGGCCGGCCAGGATGGTTACCAGAGCGTTACTGTCTCATCTCGCATCCTTCAATGTAAGAGAGCAGCGGCCCTTTCTCTCGCGACATGGTCAACGGCGAGCGCTTCGGCCACGCCCGCGGGGGTCGCGGCGATGCCGTCCCCGAGGGCCGCATCGCAGACGCGCTCGACGATGCGGACGATGTCGGAGAAGCCGATCCGCCGCGCCACGAAGGCGTCGACCGCCACCTCGTTGGCGGCGTTGAACACGGTGGGCAGACCGCCGCCCGCCGCCATGGCGGCGATCGCCACCCGGAGGCCGGGGAAGCGGACGAGGTCCGGCGCCTCGAAGGTCAGCGTGCCCACGGCGGCGAGGTCGAGCTTGCGGGCGCCGCTCTCGATGCGCCGCGGATAGGTCAGGCAATGGGCGATGGGCACCCGCATGTCGGGCAGCGCCAAGCCGGCCGTCACCGAGCCGTCGGCGAAGGACACGAGCCCGTGGACCACCGATTGAGGATGGACCACGACGTCGAGCCGGTCGGCCGGCACACCGAAGAGATGATGGGCTTCGATGAGTTCGAGACCCTTGTTGATGAGGCCTGCCGAGTCGATCGTCACCTTGGGGCCCATGGCCCAGTTCGGGTGGGCCAGCGCCTCGTCGAGCGTCGCGGCGGCGATGCGCTCGGCGGACCAGTCGCGGAACGGGCCGCCCGAGGCGGTCAGGGTCATGCGCTCGATCGACGACCATGGGGCATCGCCGAGGGCCTGGAAGATGGCGTTGTGCTCGCTGTCGAGCGGCAGCAGCGTGGCGCCATGCCGCTTCGCCGCCGCCATCACGGCAGCGCCGGCGCAGACCAGCGTCTCCTTGTTGGCGAGCGCGATCGTTCGGCCGGCCTCGATGGCGGCGAAGGTCGGCCGCATGCCGACGGTGCCCGCGATGGCGCCGATCACGAGGTCGCAGGGCCGGCGCGCCGCCTCCTCGACCGCCTCGGGTCCCGCCGCGCAGGCGATGTCGCTCCCGGCCAGGGCGTCCTTCAGCGCCCGGTAGCCGGCGGGGTCGGCCAGTGCTGCGAAACGCGCGCCCAGCGCCACGGCGGTCCTGGCCAGAGCGGCGGCATCGCGTCCGCCCGCGACGGCGGCGACCGCGAAAGCCTCCGGGTGCAGCTTCAGGATCTCGGCGGTCGACCGGCCGATCGAACCCGTGGCGCCGAGGATCACGAGCGTCCTGGGAGCCTCGTCGGGCGTCACCCGGCCGAGGATGCGGTCTTGCGGCGCGTCGCGGCCCGGTGTCATGCCCGTCCTCACCATCTGAGCAGCCCTGCCCCGGCCGCCTCTGGTCCGAAGCGCCACACGCCGACGGCCGCCGCCAGGGCGGAGGTCGCGACGAACCCGTCGAGGCGGTCCATCAGCCCCCCATGGCCCGGGATGATGGATCCCGCGTCCTTGGCGCCGAACCGACGCTTCAGAGACGATTCGAAGAGGTCGCCGAGCTGCGCCACGCCGCCGCCCACGAGCCCGGCGGCGAAGACGCACGCGGCGCAGCCGGACCGCGGCGAGACGAGCAGGCCGAGGATCGCGCCCGAGACGACGCCGACGGCGAATCCCGACCAGGTCTTGGACGGCGACAGGCGTGGCGCGAGCCGGGGACCACCGATGGCCCGTCCGCCGAAGAACGCCATCGTGTCGGTGCCCCAGACGACCGCGAAGAGCCAGGCCAGCACGGCGAAGCCGTCGACGGCCGAGTGTCGCAGCAGGGGCACCGCCAGCGCGATGGCGCCGGCGTAGAGCGGCCCCGCGGCGCCGATGCCGCGCCGGCCGCGGTCGGCCAGCATGGCCGTGATGGCCGCGCCGAGGAGCAGCGCGCAGCAGGCCCGGCCAGGCTCCCCACGCCCCGCCAACAATGTCGCGGCCGCGAGCGCCGTGCCGCCGAGGATCACCGCCGGATTGCGCCGTTCCAGCCCGACGAGCCCGTGCCATTCCCACAGCACCGCCATCGCGGCGATGCACCAGAACACGTCGAACACGGGACCGCCGACCCAGGCGGTGCCGAGCGCCAGGGCCGCCATGACGACGGCCGAGAGGGCGCGCGGGAGGAGTTCGGGCCGCCCGGCAGCTGCCACCGCGGTCGCGCCCGGCCGGTCGCGCTCGGGCTGGGAGGGGGTCATAGGGCCGACTTGACCTTGCGCTCCAGCTCGGCGGGACGGATGCCGCCGAAGCGCCGCTCGCGCGACATGTAGGCGTCGAGCGCGGTCTTGAGCGCCTGGCGGTCGAAGTCGGGCCAGTGGCAGGGCAGGAAGACGAACTCCGCGTAGGCGGCCTGCCACATGAGGAAGTTCGACAGCCGCTGCTCCCCCGAGGTCCGGATGATCAGGTCGGGGTCCGGGATGCCGGCGGTGTCGAGATGGGCCGCCACCGTGTCGGGGCCGATCGTCGCCGGATCGATGGCACCGGACCTGACGCCCTCGGCGACACGGCGCACCGCGCCTGCGATCTCCTGCCGGCTGCCGTAGTTGAACGCGACGACGAGGACGAGACCGCCGTTCTGCCGGGTCAGCTCCTCGGCATCGCCGAGCAGCGTCCGGATGTCCGGCGTGAGCCGCTCGCGCTCGCCGATGATCCTCACGCGCACGCCGTTGCGGTGGAGGTCGGCCAAGTCCTTGCGGATGAAGCGCTTCAGCAGCCCCATGAGGTCCGACACCTCCTCGATGGGCCGCGTCCAGTTCTCGGACGAGAAGCTGTAGACCGTGAGATACCTGACCCCGAAGTCGGAGGCCGACTTCACCGCCTCGCGCAGGGCCTCGACCCCGCGACGATGGCCCTCGAGGCGCGGCATGCCCCGCGCCGCCGCCCAACGCCCGTTGCCGTCCATGATGATGCCGACATGGGTCGGCACGCGCCGAGGCTCGCAAACCCCGTCGGGATCCGCGTCGCGTCGTGGCTCCTGCTCCCTCCGGGAGTCGTGCTCCCTCCGGGAATCGGATCGACCGCGGCCGTCGTCACCTGGGGTGGTCTGCATCTTGGCTGTCCGCAGCATCCGGCCGGCGTCCATCAGGCCCACGTTGGCGGGCCTAGACCTGCATGATCTCTTTCTCCTTGGCGTCGACCGTGCCCTCGACCTCGGCCACGAACTGGTCCGTGACCTTCTGGACCTCGGCGGCGAGACGCTTCTCGTCGTCCTCGGAGAGGGTCTTGTCCTTGAGAAGCTTCTTCAGCCGATCGATGCCGTCACGGCGGACATGGCGCACCGCGACCTTGCCCTCCTCGCCGTACTTGTGGGCGTACTTGACCATCTCCTTGCGGCGCTGTTCGTTCAGCTCCGGAATGCGGATGCGGAGCAGCTGGCCTTCGATCGTCGGGGAGAGGCCGAGGTTGGCATCGCGGATCGCCTTCTCGACGGCCGACACCATGCCCTTGTCCCAGACCTGCACGGCGAGGGCGCGGGGCTCCGGCACCGTGATGCTGGCCACCTGGTTCAGCGGCATCGTCTGCCCGTAGGCGTGGACCATGACGGGCTCGACCAGGGCCGTGCTGGCGCGCCCGGTCCGCAGGCCGGCCAGTTCGTGCTTGAGCGACTGGATGGCGCTCTGCATGCGGCGTTTCAGGTCGGCGACGTCGAAATCTTCGCTCAAGATCGTGGTCCGTTCTCGAATCCATCCGCCGCCCGGTACGAAGCCCCAGGGTCGCCGATTACCTCCCCCTTTACACGTGGCGAACATGGTCCGCACGCTCAATCACGCCCCCGCGGCCAGAATGCACGGCCGCGCCTCCCTCAGGGCGTCACCAGCGTGAAGGTCCCGCTTCCCTCGAGCGCCGAGCGGATCGCGCCTTCCACCCCGATGGAGAACACGATGATGGGGATGCGGTTCTCCCGCGCCAGCGCGAAGGCGGCCGTGTCCATCACGGCGAGGTTCTTGGAGATGGCCTCGTCGTGGGTCAGCTGGACGAAGCGCGTCGCCGTCGGGTCGCGCTTGGGATCGGCGCTGTACACCCCGTCGACCTGCGTGGCCTTCATCACGGCGTCGCAGGAGAGTTCCGCGCCGCGCAGGACGGCGCCGGTGTCGGTGGTGAAGAACGGGTTGCCCGTGCCGCCCGCCAGGACGCAGATGCGGCCCTTGGCGAGATGATGCAGGGCGGCCTGGCGCGAATAGGGCTGGCAGACGGACGGCATCGGCACGGCCGAGAGGGCGCGCGCCGGATAGCCTTCGGATTCGATGGCGGCCTCGATGGCGAGCGCATTCATCACGGTCGCCAGCATCCCGATCGAATCGGCACGGGCGCGTTCGATCCCCTTGGTGGCACCCTGGATGCCGCGAAAGAAATTGCCGCCGCCCACCACGACGGCGATCTCGACGCCGCTGTCGGAGGCCGACACGAGGTCGGCCGCGATCCGCTGCACCGTCGGGGCGTTGAGACCGTGGCTGTCCGGCCCCATGAGGGCCTCTCCGGACAGCTTGACCACGACCCGCCTGAACATCCCCGCCCCGTGGCCCGCGCTCATCGGCACATCCTTCCCTGCTGCGAGGGGCATCGAGGCTGGACCGCACGGCAACCGGAAGGCGACCGCGTCCGGATCCGACCACCGCGCCGGTTTTTTGTCGTTTTTGCGGTCGCCGAAGCCGACCGCTCACATGCAAAGGGCGGCACCGCAGGCCGCTCACATGCAAAGGGCGGCACCGCAGGCCGCCCTTTCACGCCGTCGACGATCGGGTGACGCCCGCGTCAGGCCTTGCCCGACATGCTGGCGACTTCGGCAGCGAAATCGGGCTCGACGGGCTTCTCGATCCCCTCGCCGAGCGCGAAGCGGGCGAAGCCCTTCAACGTGATCGGCGCGCCAGCGGCCTTCTCGGCCTCCTTCACGGCCTGCGCGACGGACTTCGACCCGTCGTGGATGTAGGCCTGATCGAGGAGGCTGACCTCCTTGTAGTAGGACTTCAGGCCGCTCTCGACGATCTTGACGAGGATGTTCGCCGGCTTGCCGGCGTTCTTTTCGGCCAGCACGGCCTTCTCCCGCTCGATGATCGCGGGATCGATCGCCGCCGAATCGAGGCCGAGCGGGCTCGCCGCCGCCACATGCATGGCGATCTGGCGCCCGAGCGCCTGGAGTTCGTCCGTCTTGCCCGTCGATTCGAGCGCCACGATCACGGCGATCTTGCCGAGGCCGTCGCCGGTCGAGCCGTGCACATAGGTGCCGACCACGCCGTCGCCGACCTCGAGATCGGCGACGCGTCGCAGCGTCATGTTCTCGCCGATCGTCGCGATGGCGTTGGCGATCGATTCCTGGACGCTGCCGCCCGTCGAGGCCTGGGCCTTGAGGATCGACTCGACGTCGCCTCCGTCCCGCAGCGCCACTGTGGCGACCTCTTTCACCAAGGCCTGGAAGTCGGCGTTGCGCGCCACGAAGTCGGTCTCGGAGTTGACCTCCACGACGACGCCGCGCCGCCCCTCGACCAGCGCCGCGACCAAGCCCTCGGCGGCGAGGCGGCCCGACTTCTTGGCGGCCTTGGTGATGCCCTTCGTGCGCAGCCAGTCCACGGCGGCTTCGATGTCGCCCGCGGTCTCGTTGAGGGCGTTCTTGCAGTCCATCATGCCGGCGCCGGTCTTCTCGCGAAGATCCTTCACCATCGCGGCCGAGATCGTGGCCATGGAATCACCTGTCGGTTGGATGTCGATCGGCGATCAACGCACCCACGGAAACGACCGCTTCATGACAACGGACGCCCGCGTGCCGCGAGATCCGTTAGACGAAGCGATCCTGACCGGCCGCGCCGGGCGGGACGGGGCGTTGCCGCCCTGCCCGCCGTGTCGCCGAATGAGGAGGTGCGGGTCGCTCAGGCGCCGGCGACGAGTTCGCGGGCCTGGATGATCCAGCCCTCGCGATCGAGACGACCGTTGAGCTTCAAGTCGCGATCGATGTTGGCGGCGTCCTCGGGCGTCATGGCGGCGAGCTGCCAGAAGTGGAAGATGCCGGCGTCGTTGAGCTTCTGGGCGAGCTGCGGGCTGCCGCCGTTCAGCTTCGACATGTCGTCGGGCGCACCGCGCGGGGCGGACAGGAGTTCGAAGGCTTCGGCGGGGGCCTCGGCCTCGAGCGGCGCGGTCGGCGCAGCCTCGAGGGCCTCTTCGGCGATCGGCTGCTCGATCTCGCCGATGTCGACCCCGAGCGAGCCCTGCGAGCGCGAGATGCCGTCGATCGCCGCGCGGGCGATGAGGTCGCAATAGAGCAGGATGGCGCGGCTGGCATCGTCGTTGCCCGGGATGGGGAAGGTGATGCCGTCCGGGTCGCTGTTGGTGTCGACGATGGCCACCACCGGGATGTTGAGCCGCTTGGCCTCCTTGATGGCCAGCTGCTCCTTGTTGGTGTCGATCACGAAGATGAGATCGGGCACGCCGCCCATGTCCTTGATGCCGCCGAGCGCCTTCTCGAGCTTCTCGCGCTCGCGCGACATCATCAGCCGCTCTTTCTTGGTGAGGCCGACGGCGCCGCCGTCCAGCGTCTCGTCGACCTTGCGGAGGCGCTGGATGGAGGCCGAGATGGTCTTCCAGTTGGTCAGCATGCCGCCGAGCCAGCGGGAGTTGATGTAATACTGGGCCGAGCGGGTCGCGGCGTCGGCGATCGGGTCGGCCGCCTGGCGCTTGGTCCCGACGAAGAGCACGCGGCCGCCGCCCGCCACGGTGTCGGAGATCGCCTGGAGCGCGCGGTGCATCAGCGGCACCGTCTGGGCGAGGTCGATGATGTGGATGTTGTTGCGGGCGCCGAAGATGAACGGGGCCATCTTCGGGTTCCAGCGGTGGGACTGGTGGCCGAAATGGGCGCCGGCTTCGAGCAGCGAGCGCATGGTGTAGTCGGGCAGTGCCATGGTGACGGTCTTCTCCGGTTGAACCTCCGCGGACGATCGACCGGGCAGGGCGACTGAGCCCTGCCGGCCACCGGTGCGGCCCTTGGATCAGGGCCGCTTTCAGTCCGCGTGTGGAATAACGCGGCTTATAGGCGTCGCCTCCCGCCGGTGCAAGCGCCCGTGCGACAGGCCTGTGACACGCCGTCGTCGGGGTCGGGGCGGCCCGTCGGGACGCTGTCAAGCGACGCCCGCTTTCGTTAAGGACGACGCCGTGAGGCCGGCTCCCCCGACGGGGCTCCGGCCGAATCATCCGAGAGGCGAGGCCCATGAGCAATGTCGAGACGGTCGCGCGGTGGGCCGCCGTACAGCCGGCCGGACCCGGCGAAACCTTTCGCCTGCCGCCCCACAACGTCGAGGCCGAGCAGGCCCTGCTCGGCGCCATCCTGGTCAACAACGACGCCTTCGACCGCGTGTCGGACTTCCTGCGGCCCGAGCACTTCGCCGAGGAGATCCACCGCCGCATCTTCGAGGTGGCGTCCGCCCTGGTGCGCGGCGGCAAGATCGCCACGCCCATCACGCTGAAGACCTTCCTCGGCGACCACGACCTCGGCGGCATCACGGTCCCGCACTACCTCGCGCGCCTCGCCGCCGAGGCCACCACGATCATCAACGCCGCCGATTACGGCCGCATGATCTACGACCTCGCGGTGCGGCGCGGCCTGATCACGATCGGCGAGGAGATCGTCAACGTCGCCTTCGACGCGCCGGTCGACCATTCCCCGCGCGAACAGATCGAGGCCGCCGAGCGCCACCTCTACGCCATCGCCGAGACCGGCCGCACCGAGGGCGGCTTCCAGAGCTTCTCGACCGCGCTCACCACCGCCATCGACGTCGCCGCCAAGGCGTATGAGCGGGACGGCAAGCTCAGCGGCATCTCGACCGGCATGGTCGATCTCGACAAGTCGCTGGGCGGGCTCCAAAAGTCCGATCTGGTGGTGCTGGCCGGCCGGCCCGCCATGGGCAAGACCGCGCTCGCCACCAACATCGCCTTCAACATCGCCAGGGCCCATCGCGCCGAGACGCGGCCGGACGGCTCGCTCGAGACCGTGAACGGCGGGATCGTGGGCTTCTTCTCGCTCGAGATGTCGGCCGAGCAGCTCGCCACCCGCATCATCGCCGAGCAATCGGGCGTGCCCTCCTACAAGATCCGCCGCGGCGACGTCACCGACGACGACTTCCACCGCGTCACCGAGGCGGCGCGGCAGATGCAGCACGTGCCCTTCTTCATCGACCAGACCGGCGGCATCTCGATCGCGCAGCTCACCGCCCGCGCCCGCCGCCTTAAACGGCAGCGGGGGCTCGACGTGCTGGTCATCGACTACCTGCAGCTCCTGTCGGGATCGCGGTCGGGCGGCCAGACCAACCGCGTCCAGGAACTGACGGAGATCACCACGGGCCTGAAGGCGCTCGCCAAGGAGCTGGCCGTGCCGGTGATCGCGCTGTCCCAGCTCAGCCGCCAGGTCGAGAACCGCGACGACAAGCGGCCCCAATTGTCCGACCTACGCGAATCGGGCTCGATCGAGCAGGACGCCGACGTGGTGATGTTCGTCTACCGCGAGGAATATTACCTGAAGGGCAAGCAGCCCCGCGAGGGCACCGAGGAGTTCACCGCCTGGCTCGCCGACATGGAGCGCGCCCATGGCAAGGCCGAGCTCATCATCGGCAAGCAGCGCCACGGGCCGACCGGCATGGTGGAGCTGCAGTTCGACGCCGAGGTGACCCGTTTCTCCGACCTCGTCCGGTTCGACCGACTGCCGGAGCAGATGTGAACCTCGTACCCCTGCAACCGCCCGCCTCCGCGGAGGCGGGGATGGGCGAAGCGGGAGCCGAATACCCGGATCTCTCATGAGCGCAACCGCCCTGCCCTCCTGCGACCGCGCCGACGACGACCGCGACGCCCAGGCGGCCCTGACCGTCGACCTCGACGCGATCGGCGCCAACTGGCGGCGTCTCGCGGCGCGGGCCGCTCCCGCCGAATGCGCCGCCGTCGTCAAGGCGGACGCCTATGGCTGCGGCATCGCCATGGTGGTGCCGGCGCTGGCGCGGGCCGGCTGCCTCACGTTCTTCGTGGCCCACGCCTCGGAGGGCCGCCGCGCCCGCCGGGCGCTGGCCGAGGCGGGGCTCGGCGCCCGCATCTTCGTGCTTAACGGCTTCCACCCGGAGGCCGCGGCCTTCGAGGTCTATCGCGACCACGCGCTCGACGCCGTGCTCGGCTCGGTCGAGGAGCTCGCGGCGTGGCGCGCCGCGCGCGGCAGCGCCGGTGGCGGCCCCCTGCCCGCGGCAGCGTTGCACGTCGACACGGGGATGAACCGGCTCGGCGTCCCAATCGAGGACGCGCGGCTCCTGTCCCGGGGCGAACTCGAGGGCGCCGGCGTGTCGCTGGTGATGAGCCACCTCGTCTCGGCCGAGGTCCCGGACGATCCGGTCAACGCCCGCCAGATCGCTGCCTTCGACCGTGCCCGCGAGGGGACGCTGACGACGTTCCCCGCGTCGCTGGCGAACTCGTCCGGCATCTTCCTGCCGCAGCGGCCGATCTGCGACCTCGTCCGGCCAGGCTACGCGCTCTACGGCGGCAACCCGACGCCGGGCCGCCCGAACCCCATGCTGCCGGTCGCGACGCTGCGCGCCCGCGTGCTGCAGATCCGCGGCGTCGCGGCCGGCGCCACGGCGGGCTACAACGGACGCTGGACGGCCCGCCGCCCCGCGCGCCTTGCCACGCTGGCGCTCGGCTACGCCGACGGCGTGCCCATCGGCGGCAGCGGCATCGACGGGCGCGGCGCGCAGGTCTTCGTCGGCGACACCGCCTGCCCGCTCGTGGGCCGCATCTCGATGGACCTGTCGATCGCCGACGTCACGGACCTGCCGGCGGACGCCCTCGGCCCCGGCGACATGGTGGACTGGCTCGGCCCCCACGCCTGTGTCGACGCCGTGGCGGCGCGCTGCGGCACGATCGGCTACGAGATCCTGGTCAACCTCGGCCGGCGCCACCGGCGGCACTACGTCGGCGACGGGACCGGGACATGCACCCCGTCCCTCCGTCCGTCGCCTGATCGAGACCCGAGAAGCCCGTCACTGCCATGAGCAAGTCCCGGAACGCCTTCGTCTGCCAGAGCTGCGGGGCCGTCACCAACCGGTGGCAGGGCAAGTGCGACGCCTGCGGGGCGTGGAACACGATCCAGGAGGAGCAGGCCGCCACCGGCATCGGCGCCGGGACGGCCCGCAAGGCCGCGCCGAAGGGCCGGCAGATCGCCTTCCAGTCCCTCGCCGCGACCGGGCAGGAGCCGGCGCGGACCGCGGTCGGCATCGCGGAACTCGACCGGGTCACCGGCGGCGGCCTCGTGCCGGGATCGGTGATCCTGCTCGGGGGGGAGCCCGGGATCGGCAAGTCGACGCTGCTGATCCAGGCCTGCGCGAGCCTCGCCGATGCCGGGGGGCGCGTGGCCTACATTTCCGGCGAGGAGGCGACCGCGCAGGTGCGGATGCGGGCCGAGCGGCTCGGCCTCGCCGGCGCCCCTGTGCGGCTCGCGGCCGCCACCAACGTCGAGGACATCGCGTCCACGCTCGGCGCCGAGCGCTTCGACCTCGTCGTCATCGACTCGATCCAGACCATGTGGAGCGAGGCGATCGACGCCGCTCCGGGCACCGTCTCCCAGGTGCGGGGGGCCGCGCAGTCGCTGATCCGCTACGCCAAGAACCACGACGCCTGCGTGGTGCTCGTCGGCCACGTCACCAAGGACGGCCAGATCGCCGGACCCCGCGTGGTCGAACACATGGTCGACGCCGTCATGTCGTTCGACGGCGACGCCGGCCATCACTTCCGCATCCTGCGCGCGCTCAAGAACCGGTTCGGGCCGACGGACGAGATCGGCGTCTTCGAGATGACCGGCAGGGGTCTCGTCGAGGTCGGCAACCCTTCGGCCTTCTTCCTCTCGGGGCGCGACGCCACGGCGGCCGGGACTTCGGTCTTCGCCGGCATGGAGGGCACGCGGCCGCTGCTCGTCGAGATCCAGGCCCTGGTGGCGCCGACGGCGCTCGGCACGCCCCGGCGTGCCGTCGTGGGGTGGGACCAGAACCGCCTCGCCATGGTGATCGCGGTGCTCGAGACCCACGCCGGCGTGCGTCTCGGCCAGTACGACGTGTACCTCAACGTCGCGGGCGGCATGAAGATCGTCGAGCCCGCCGCCGACCTCGCGGCCGCGGCGGCGCTGGTGTCGTCGATCACCGGCAAGATCCTGCCGGTCGACGCGGTGTTCTTCGGAGAGGTGGGCCTGTCGGGCGCGATCCGGCCGGTCGTGCACGGGTCCGCCCGGATGAAGGAGGCGGCGAAGCTCGGCTTCGGGGCCGCGGTCGCGCCGCCCGGCGGCAACGACGAGACGGCGGGGCTCCGGGTCGAGCGCACCGACCACATCGCCGACGTCGTGGCGCGCATCGCCGCCCTGCCGGGCGGCCGCGGCGGCGAGCGGCGGGCGGAGCCGCAAGCGCCCCGCGGTGCCCAGCGCCGCCCCGCCCCGCGATCGCCGGAGCCCGGGGAGGAAGACATGCAGGGCGCGCCGTTCTGACCGGAGTGGTCAGCCGCGGCACCGTCTCGCCGACACGGATGCAACCCTCCCTCGCACGAGCCCACCGCGTCGGCCGGTGGCCTTTCGGGCCGCGGACGGGTGACGGCGCGGGGTCGCTTGGGTATAAGGCCCGGCCGGCGACTTCGCCCCACCCACGACAACGACCAAAAGGCACGAGGGCCGAGCCATGCCGTCCTATCTCGATCTGGCTCTGCTGGGGATCGTCGTCGTCTCGGCGCTGCTCTCCATGGTGCGGGGCTTCACCCGCGAGGTCCTGGCCATCGCGTCGTGGGGCGCCGCCGCGGTCGCCGCCTACCTGCTCTACCCGCAGGTGATGCCCTACCTCGAACACTACATCGCCAAGGACGCGATCCGCATGATCGCCTCCATCGCGATCGTGTTCTTCGTGACGCTGATATTGGTGTCGATCGTCACGGTGAAGCTGTCCGACGCGATCCTCGACAGCAAGATCGGCGCGCTCGACCGCACGCTGGGCTTCGTCTTCGGCGCAGCCCGCGGCTTCCTGCTCGGCGTCGTGGCCTTCCTGTTCTTCAACTGGCTGGTGCCGATCAAGTCGCAGCCCGAATGGGTGGCGACTGCCAAGTCGAAGCCGCTGCTCCAGGCCACCGGCGACGAGATCGTCGCCATGCTGCCCGAGGATCCGGAGAACACCTTCCTCAAGCGCTTCAAGCACGACAAGGCGGCACCCGGCGACGACATCCCGGCCGATGCCGACGCGCCGCCCGCCACCGACGCGGCACCCGCCCCGGCGCAGCCGGCGCCCGGCCGCCGCACCGACGCCGCTCCCCCGGCGCCGAGATCGGCCGCCGCGACGCCGCCGCCGGCCGACAAGCAGGGCCTCAACGCCATCCTCAATGGCGGCACGCCCGCCAAGCCGCCGAAAAAACCCTGACGCTGTGGAACCGGCCTAAAAACCCGCGCAGCGGACTCCATCTGATCGGCGAAAGCGCGTAAGGTCAGGGGCGTTATTTCCCTGAGCCGGCTCCGCCGTCGGGGATGCCGGCGTCGCGGCTTGAGGATGGATCATTGAGCGATCTCGAAACCGAGTCCTTGCGCGAGAAGTGCGGCGTGTTCGGCATCTTCGGTCATCCCGATGCCGCCGCCGTCACGGCCTTGGGCCTCCACGCCCTGCAGCATCGCGGGCAGGAGGCCGCCGGCATCGTGGCCTTCGACGGCCGCCAGTTCCATTCCGAACGCCGCCACGGGCTCGTGGGGGACCATTTCTCCAGCGAGGCCGTCATCAAGCGGCTCGCCGGGGCGGCCGCGATCGGCCACGTGCGCTACGCCACGACGGGCGAGACGGTGCTCCGCAACGTCCAGCCGCTCTTCGCCGAGCTCGACGGCGGCGGCTTCGCGGTGGCCCACAACGGCAATTTCACCAACGGCCTGACGCTGCGCAAACAGCTCGTGCGCGACGGCGCCATCTGCCAGTCGACCTCCGACACCGAGGTGATCCTCCATCTCGTGGCGCGCTCCCGCAAGCGGCGCTTCGTCGAGCGTTTCATCGAAGGCCTCCGGCAGATCGAGGGCGCCTATGCGCTCGTCGCCCTCACCAACAAGAAGCTCGTCGGCGCGCGCGACCCGCTCGGCATCCGCCCGCTCGTGCTCGGCGAGCTGAACGGCCGCTACATCCTGGCCTCCGAGACCTGCGCGCTCGACATCATCGGGGCGCGCTTCGTCCGCGACATCGAGAACGGCGAGGTGGTGATCATCTCGGAGAGCGGCATCGAGAGCCTGAAACCCTTCCCGCCCCAGCCGGCCCGGCCCTGCATCTTCGAATACATCTATTTCGCCCGGCCCGATTCGGTCGTGAACGGCCGCTCCGTCTACGAGGTCCGCAAGCGCATGGGCGCCGAACTCGCCGCCGAAAGCCCGGCCGAGGCCGATGTCGTGGTGCCGGTGCCCGACAGCGGCGTCCCGGCCGCGCTCGGCTACGCCCAGGCGTCGGGCCTGCCCTTCGAGCTCGGCATCATCCGCAACCACTACGTCGGCCGCACCTTCATCCAGCCGAGCCAGGCGATCCGCGAACTCGGCGTCCGCATGAAGCACAGCGCCAACCGCGGCGTCATCGAGGGTCGGCGCATCGTCCTCATCGACGATTCGGTCGTGCGCGGCACGACGTCGGTGAAGATCGTACAGATGATGCGCGACGCCGGCGCCCGAGAGGTGCATTTCCGCATCGCCTGCCCGCCCATCACCCACCCCGATTATTACGGGATCGACACGCCGGAGCGCGAGAAGCTGCTCGCCGCGCAGATGGACCTCGAGGGGATGCGCGCCTACATGGGCGCCGATTCGCTGGCCTTCCTGTCGGTCGACGGGATCTACCGCTCGATGGGCCTGCCGAAGCGCGACGCGATCCGGCCGCAGTTCACCGACCATTGCTTCACCGGCGACTACCCGACGCGGCTGACCGACGTCCTGGCGGAGTCGAACCCGAAGCAATGGGCCCTGCTGGCCGAGGCCAGCTGAGACGGCTCAGCCTGCAGAGGAAGGGTCGACCGCGATCGGCTCGACGTCGTGGAACCGCGCGTAGTCCAGCACCGTGACGCCGTCGGCGGAGGTCGACAGCACGTCGACAAAGCGGTGGTCCCAATGGAGGTCCTCGGCCACGTAGGAGGCGCGGGACTGCACGGTCTGGGCCGAGGCTTCGTCGTGGCCCGAGATCACGACGACGAAGAGCGATTCCGCCGCCACGAGGTCGGCCGCGCTCTTGCCGAAGAGCGGGCTCGCTTCGTCGATGGCGTGGAGCAGCGTCCAGCTCAGAGCGAAGGTGGGGTTCTCGGAGCGGAGCAGCTTCAGCTCCTCGAAGCGCCGGAATCGCGTCCCCTCCGCCGTGTTCTCGGTGATCAGGACCCACATCCGCGCGCTGGCGCCCGACAGGATGTTGAGCCGCGCATTGGCGAGCCGCGCGAAGAGCGTGCGCCGGCCCTCGTGCACCCCGACAGCCAGGCTGCGGGCGAAGAGCAGGCGCGCGCTCGGCCGCGACATCCGCGCGAAGATGAGGCCCAGCATGGTGGCGGTGAAGAACAGCCCGGTGAACACCTCCGCGCTGACCAGCATGTGGCCGATGCGGGTGCGCGGGAAGAGTTCGCCGTAGCCCACCGTCGTGATGGTCTCGACGCTGAAGTAGAACAGGTTTTCGAGATCGCCGTCGCTGTTGGCGATGGCGCCGGGACTGGCCCAGTAGAGCAGCGCGAAGACCGCGTTGATGAGCAGGAAGGCCGCCGTGATGCCGCCGATGAACACCGGCAGCCGCGTCGTCATGGCGACGTGGTAGACGTCGTTCCAGAAGCTCGGCGTCAGCCCGGCGGTCAGCACCTCGCGCTTGCCGATCATGACCTTGCGGAGCCGGCGCGGCCGCGGCCGGCGCCATCGCGACGCCTGGCGGTCATTCAGGGGGGATTCGTCGTTCATGGCCG
Organism: Lichenihabitans sp.; assembly: GCA_965214345.1. Classification (GTDB taxonomy): domain Bacteria; phylum Pseudomonadota; class Alphaproteobacteria; order Rhizobiales; family Beijerinckiaceae; genus Lichenihabitans. The sequence continues at coordinate 2,182,885 of CBDCBJ010000007.1, forward strand.
CCTTGTCGGGGGTGTGCCGCGGCGAGGTCCTGGCACGCCCGGCTTGCCTGGCGAAAACCCTGCCGTTAGCACAGCATATCCCCGCCGCCGCCGCGCGTCCCGCGCCGCCACACCGTCAGGCATTCCCATGGCTCACTCATTGGAGGGTCGGCTGGCCCTGGTCACGGGCGCGTCCCGCGGCATCGGGCGCGCCGTGGCGCTCGACCTCGCGCGCGCCGGCGCCCATGTCGTGGCGCTGGCCCGCACCCAGGGCGCGCTGGAGGAGCTCGACGACGACATCCGCGGCGTCGGCGGCGAGGCCACGCTGGTCCCCTGCGACGTGAAGGATTCCGAGGCGATCGACCGGCTCGGCGCCGCCCTCCACGACCGTTGGGGCCGCCTCGACATCCTGGTGGCCAATGCGGGCGTGCTCGGCCCCATCACGCCGATCGGCCACATCGAGCCGAAGCAATGGGAGAACGTCCTGGCGGTGAACGTCACCGCCAACTATCGCCTGATCCGCTCGCTCGACCCGCTGCTCAGGGCCTCCGACGCGGGCCGGGCCGTCTTCGTCTCGTCGGGGATCGGCCACCGGGCCGAGATGCGGCCCTACTGGGGGGCCTATGCGGTCTCCAAGGCGGCGCTCGACGCCATGGCGCGCACCTATGCGGCCGAGACCGCCACGACGTCCAATGTCGTCGTCACGGTGGTCAATCCCGGCCCGCTGCGCACCCGCATGCGCGCCGCCGCCATGCCGGGCGAGGACCCCGAGACGCTGAAGACCCCGGAGGACCTGGCGCCCGTCGTGGTCGCGATGTGCTCGCCGGAGCACCGCGACAGCGGCAAGCTCTACGATTTCCCGACCGACCGCATGCTGAGCTTCCAGGGGCCGGCGTGAGGCGCGCCGCGGTGGACGACGCCGTCGTACGCTTTCCGGACAACGGGTTGGGGTGACATCTGAGCGGTCGCGCCCCGTCCGCCTCCTCCACGATGCTTCGCATGGTCCCCCTCCTCCGCGAGCGGAGGAAGACCGAGCGGCGTCCGTCCGGTATCATGTCGCAAACGCCACAAGCGTTCGACCGGGTTCCTCGCCACCTATCGTGGCATGTCCGAACCCCTAGTCCTCACCCATCTCCGCGCCGCCCGGTGCCGCTGCCAGTGCCCAACGAAGTCCGGCGAGGTGGCCTTTCCGAGCGCCAGAGCGGCGACGCGGCGGGTCTGGTCGCCATTGGACATGCGGCGGTTATCCTCGCGCCAGGACGCCTCCTGAGCGTACCTGAGCAGGTAGGCGCCCGCGAAGTGGTGGTGGTGCCCAGCCTCGGCGCGACGGAGGCGGGAGAAATACTCCTCTGCCATGTTCGTGCAGGCGCCGGCCTCGCTGTAGGCTTCGGCGTGATTGATGCGCTTCATCTCGAAATGGCGTGGAGCGCGTCCCAGCCGGGGGCCTCGTCGGCGTTGACGATGGTGCCCGGTGCGATGCGGGCCTTGATCCAGCCGAGGGCGGCGGACTCGGACGCGAACACGGCCGGCACCGAATGGCCGTTGCGCTCGCGCACGATGATGACGGAGCGGCGCTTGCCGTTCTGATTGCGGGCGAGGCGGCGGTCCCGGCGGTCGGCCTTGTGGTTCGCGGGCTTCACGTACCCCCGAAGTAGGCGCCATCCACCTCGGCCGTCTTGCCCTCGCCGCCGACGACGCGGCCCTTCATCTCCTCCGCCATCGCTTCGCGCAGCTTGTGGGCCAGAACGAACGCCGACTTGTAGGACACGCCGAGATCGCGGCTGAGCGCCAAGGCGGCCTTGCCCTTCACCTCGTTGCATGGCTGTTTGCCTGCGTTGCGGCGTTGGGGCTGGAGGGGGTCAGGCTGGAGGACCTGTGAGGGAGCGTTGCGTGGAGATCGATGACGGATAAGCTCAGCCGAGGGGCCATCACGGCCACGCTCTTCCTCGCATCGCTCGCGGAGATCGGATGCCACGTCGCTCGGTTAGGAGCCTGACCCAAAAGCTTCATATCCCGTCCAGGTTGCCTGATTCAGGTCGCGGCAGAGACGGGTGGGACAGCCATGTGGACTGATGAGCATCGAGGAACGACCGGCGGGCGGGCCCTGGTTTTCCGAGCAACCTGACGGACGCTGAATGGGGCGTGCTGGTGCCTTTGATCCCGGATGTGACCCCGGGTGGTCGCCCGCGCAAGACCGACATGCGCTCGGCGATGAATGCGATCCTGTATCTTCTGCGCACAGGTTGCCCCTGGCGCTACTTGCCGCGGGACGGCTTCCCCCCACGCTCGACGGTCTACAACATTTTTCGCAAGTTCCAGGCGGACGGCACCTGGGCTTCGATCTGGGATCACCTGTACCCGATGCTTCGAGATCGTGAGGGCCGGGAAGGCTCACCATCGGCCGGAATCATCGACAGCCAGACGATCAAGTCAGCAGAAAAAGGGGGTCCAAAGCTCAAGTCTCGACCCCCGACGCACCCGACGCGGTGGGTTATGAGCCTGGAAAAAAGATAAAAGGACGCAAAATCCACTCTCTCGTCGACACACTCGGACTTCCGATCCGCCTTGTCGTCCATTCGGCTGGCATCCAGGACCGTGATGGAGCGGCACTCCTTTTCGACAAGGTCAAGAAACGCTTTCCCTGGTTGGAATGCATGTTCGCCGATACGGGTTACAACGCACAGCAGACCTATGAGGCTGCGGCCGCCAACTCACTCCGGCTGGAGGTCGTTCGCCGCAATCCCAACGCCGTGGGTTTCGAGGTCATCAAGGCGCTGGGTAGTAGAGCGGACCTTCTCCTGGTTCGGCCGGAACAGACGCCTCGCCAAGGATGTCGAAAATCTCGCGGCGACCTTGCTGGCCTTTGTCACTCTCGCCGCAATCCAATTCGGGATCAGGCGGCTCGCGCGCTGATAGGCTTCTGAGTCAGGCTCTTAGGAGATATTTAGTTCATCTTCGACGAATTTGGAGAGACATAGTCTTTCGCGGCAGCGTTATAGTTGCCCTTGCGATTGTGGCTGTGTCGTTTCTCTGGATCTTCCCTTCACAGAGAATACCACCAGCGGCAGAGTACAATTCCAAATGAATACATCCAGGACGAGCCAGCCAAATCCTTGTGGGAACGAACGCTTGACGATCCTGTAGCTATCCTCACGCTCATCCTCGATATTTTCACTGGTGTTCTCGCAATTTTCACGGTCGGTCTTTGGGCGACTACTCGAAACAGCTTGATCTCTCAAAGTAGAGACATGCGACGCTCGCTCAAGCTTTCTGATCGCACCGCCGCTGCCGCTGAGCTGTCTAATGACCAAACGATCAAGCTGTTTACCGCTGAACGTCGCCCATGGTTGGGTTTCGATCATTACGGTCCAAGCTCTATCACTCTGCAGTTCAATAAGATCAGATTGTCTTTGCCGTTTAACGTTCACAATCACGGTCCTAGCCCAGCAGTTTTTGTGAACTGCAGAGCCGTTCCCTTCGATGCGACGCAACACGACAACTTTTTCAACGCAATCGACTATGTCGCAAAAAGGATTATGGACGTAAAAGTCAGGCAGACACTCGAAACTACATCGATATTCCCCGGAAGGAATGAAAGTATTACACGATATCTCAGTTTTGATTTCGCTCGAGAAGAGATCGAAGCTGGATCGGCAAATAGGTCTTTTGGATATCTGATTATTATCAGCTACTGGAATCCCACAATCAACGAGGTTTATTGCTCCATTTCTGGATATACGGTTATGTTCTCAAACGTTAAAACCTACAAACAGGGAGAGACCGAAGTTGATCCCGGAACATGGAACGCTCACGAACTGCCGGGTGCCAAAAGGTTTTTCTAAGACAGAATTATTGCCCAAACCATGTGGTGTTGGCACTGCGCTCGCCGTTTCGCTCCATGGCAGTGTTAGGAGCATGACTCCCCACAAGAGACACGCCATGGCAGTCTCAACCTGACGGGAGATCGCGCATGGGCCTGCGAAGTGGATCGGTGTGGCTTGCGCTCTGCGCCTTGCTGATAGGGACAGCCTCGGCATGGGCGCTAACTCCCCATGACAAGGCTGTAGGGGTCCAGGCCGAGCATCGGGCCAACGATGCCGTCAACGCCCAACAAAACGCCCCCGGCGAGCCACAGAATGCCTCTGACCCGGTTCCCGTCATCCCAAGCGTCCATGCCTCGGGCGGAAACGGGGAAAGCCAGCCCAAGGCGCAGGAAAGCGCAGAGGAGGGAACCGAGTTCTGGATGCCTTTCCGGGGCTACCGCTTCAAGATCACGGACTCGATCATAGCGGCGTTCACTGTCCTGTTGTTTCTCGCTACCTTGGCCTTGTGGTGGTCTACGAGAGCTTTGGTCAAAGGTGCTGATGAAACTGCTAAGCGACAATTGAGGGCTTACGTCGGAATAGAGAATGGGCATCTTGCGTGCGAGGTCTTCAAGGATCAAATCCGCGCTAAACCAGTTTTGAGGATCAAAAACGTCGGCCAAACGCCGGCTTACGAGGTTACAAGTTCGATCGGATTTGCTACCGCAAAGAATTTTTCCGACAAAATCGAAGCAACGCAAATCCATATTGAAGGAAAAACGTACATATTCCCTAGCGGAAATCACCGCATCATAGGTATCGGAGCGACCTTGGAAGTCCCAAATGAGGTTGGGACCGAAATCTACGTATTTGGTCGCATCGATTATCGCGATATTTTTGCAGCGAAGAGATCCACTCGTTTCAGGTTCTTCGTGCGTAACCTTGACTCGCCAGATAGGAAAGGCGAGCTCGCACCTTGCGGCGACGGTAACGACGCCACCTAGCTGTCCCGCCGGCATCGCACCCGCGGTCCCGTCCCACCCCAACGCGAGCCCGAACGCCAACCCCACTAACCCCGCCCTCACGACACATCCCCAACGCGAAAATCGCGAAGCGCATGTGGTGCTAGGGCTGCATCGGCGATTGTGGCGTCTGCGCCATGATACCGCGTCCGTCGTGCGCTGATCCTCCTCTGCGGAGAGGAGAAGGGGGGACCGCGCGCAGCGCGGTGGAGAATGCGGACCGGGCGCCACCGTGCCAATCAGCCGGACGCCGTATTACTCCATCGTCAGACACCAGCCCTCACCCTTGAGCCAGCAGATCTCGTCCGGCAGGTCGTCGCGACGGTGAAGATGAGTGACGCCGCCGCCGTCGCTCCTGGCGAAGGCCTTGGCCAGGCGCCGCTCGCCGTCCTCGTCGCGCAGGCCCGCGCAGGGGAAGATCCGCGTGGCGGAGATCCGGCGAGCGGTGAAGCCGCTCCCGCGCCGCGTCACCAGGAACACGGCACCGTGCAGGCCGCTGGTGGCCGCATCGGGCCGGCCGAAGCCCTTGGCGGTCGTCAGCGGCAGCACGAGGCGGCCGCCGTCCTTCAGCCGGTCGAGCCAGAGGTCGGCCGGGCGCACCGCCCCGGCGTTCACGAAGACGACGTCGGCGGGGTCGAAGTCGGTCCGGCCCCCGTCGCCGGCCAGGATGGTGGCGTCGGGGAGGTCGGCCCGGGCGCGCGCCGCGAGGTCGCCGTCGACCTCGATGCCGGTGACGCGTCCGCCGGCCCCGGCGAGGTGCCGGAGGATCGCGGTGTAGTAGCCGGTCCCGGTGCCGATGTGGACGACATGGTCGCCCGGCGCCACACCGGCCCGGTGCATCAACGACGCCAGGAACGACGGCTGACCGTTGTTGAGCCCCCGCGCAGGGTCGATGGCGACGAGATCGTCGGTGTAGATGGTGACCGGCTCGTCGCTGGGGGTCGGCACGTAGCCCCTGCCCCAGCGCTGCACCTGCCAGGGACCCGGGCCGAGGAAGCGCTCCCGCTCGGTCTCGGCGAAGGCGCGCTCCAAGGCCGCATCGGCCACGCCGGCCGCCGCCAGGACCTGCTTGGCATAGGCGCGGCGCACGACCGCCATCTCATCCATCGTCATGGTTTCCCCTCCCGTTGCTGAAGCATCGTCAGCCGCCGCACGAGGTCGTCGGGGACCTCCCGACCCTCGCCGGGCTCCGCCGCGCCGCGCCGGATCGCCTGGCGGAGCCCGTCGGCCACCACCCGGGCCGCACGGCCCGCATGGGAGGCGAGCACCTCGGCCTCATCGGCGCCCAGCAGGTCGGCCGAGAGCGTGTCGGCGAGCCGCTCGAAGGCCGATTCGGCTCCGTGGTCCCGGATCATGGCCGTCCTCCGTCTCCGTCGTACCGCAGCAGCGCCCGGCGCATGCGCGTCCTCGCGCTGTCGTAGGCGGTGGTGCCGATGCCGTAGCGCTGCCGGATCTCCCCCGGCGCGAGGCCTTCGGCGAGGCCCGCGATGATCTGCAGCGCGATGGCGTCGCCGGCGAAGAGCCGGTCGATCTCGGCCAGGGCCTGCGCGGCCGCGGTGGCGCGTTCCGCGTCCGGCGAGGGGTCGGGCTGCAGCGCGGCCGCATCGCGGTCGCCGGGCGGGACTAGGAGCGGTCGCTCGCGCGCGATTCTGCGCCAATGGTCGTGGGCGACGCCCCGCATCGCCACGGCGAGCACCGCGACGAGCGGCACGTCGGGAGGCCGCGAGCGGGACCCGTCGAGCAGGCGCAGGACGGCCTCGTTGAGCAGGTCCATGCCGTCGAGGCCGGGCAGTCCGCGGGCGCGAAGGCGGGCGATGGCGCTGAGCCGCAGCAGGTCGGCGTCGCCGAGCCCGGCGATCTCGGCGGCGAGGTCGGACGGCGGCGTGGATCGTGGCTGTCGCAGGATGATCGGCACGGCACTCGCTTCGAGCGTGACACTGCCGATCTATGCGCAGCGCGACGTGCGGCGCGGACAGGAGAGGGCGAAAATACCGGGCCGGCGGTTCTCGCGATCAACCCTGGCGTTCCAGCCCCACCCCGAGCGATGCCAGCGCATCCCAGTAGCCGGGATAGGTCTTGGCCACGCATCCGGGGTCGCGGATCGTGATCCCGGCGATCTTGAGCCCGGCGAGCGCGAAGCTCATGGCGATCCGGTGGTCCGCATAGGTCTCGATCTGCGTCGGCAGTTCGCGGCCGGCGAGCCCGGGGTCGGAGGCGACGATCAGGTCGTCGCCCTCTTCCCGGGCGAGGCCGGGGCGGATGCGGGCGAGTTCGCTCGACAGCGCCCGCACTCGGTCGCATTCCTTGACGCGCAGGTTGGCGATGCCGGTGAACCGCACCGGCGTGGCGTTGAAGGCCGCCAGCACGGCGAGAGTCGGCACGGCGTCCTGTATCTGGGAGCCGTCGATGGCGCCCGGCATGTGCGGGAAGGCGTCGATCACCGCCTTGGCACGGGCGTCAGGCTGGGTGAAGGCGTCGGCCTCCACGCCGAGGTCGATCGAGCCGCCGGTGAGGGCTTCGGCAGCCCAGAGGTAGGTCGCCGCGGAGGCGTCGGGCTCGACATGGAAGGCGGTCGCCCGGTAGCCGGTGGGCCGGACCGTCCAGGTGGCGGGGTCCCGCTGGGCCACCACGGCGCCGAAGCTCGCCATGGCGGCGAGCGTCAGGTCGACGTAGCCGCGCGCCCCGATGTCGGCGCCGGCGAGGGCCACGTCGATGGCGGCCTCGCCGAGCGCCGCCATCATGAGCAGGGCCGAGACGTACTGGCTCGACAGGCCGGCGTCGATCGCCACCCGGCCGCCGCCGAGCCGCCCCGCGCCGCGCACCGTCACGGGCGGGCAGCCGCTCGGCGCCGCGACGTCGACCCCGAGCGACCGGAGCGCGTCGACGAGCGGCCGGATGGGCCGCTTGCGCATGTGGGCGTCGCCGTCGACCACGACGGTGCCGTCGACGGTGGCGACCGCCGCGGTGAGGAAGCGGGTGGCGGTCCCGGCGTTGCCGAGGGACAGCGGCCCATCCGGTGCCCGGAGCCGCCCGTCGCCGTCGACCACGAACTCGGTCTCGCCCGGCTCCTCCACCCGCACTCCCATGGCGCGCAGGGCCTCGGCCATGAGCCGCGTGTCGTCGCTCTTCAGCGCGCCGGTGAGGTGGCTCCGGCCGCGCGCGAGGCCGGCGAGCAGCAGCGCCCGGTTGGTGATGCTCTTCGAGCCCGGCGGCGACACGCGGCCGCGCAGCGGGCCGGCGGGCGGCACCACCGTCACGGCGCGGCTCGTCAGGTCGAAGGTCATGGATCGAATCTCCTTGGTCGTGCAGGATCCTTAGGGACCCAGCCGCCTCCCCGGCAAGGGCCGGATCGGGCGAGACGATGCGATGACCCCGGCGCGGTTCACCGAGACAGCTCGTCGCAATCCCTCCGTCGCGGCCCTGCTCGACCGCCTGCCTGATCTCGGCCTGCCGCAGTGCTGCCTGACGGCCGGCTGTCTGTTTCAGACGGTTTGGAATCTCCGCGACGGGCGCGAGCCCGGCTGGGGCATCCGCGACCATGATGTTTTCTACTGGGACGAGGACACGTCATGGGTGGCGGAAGACGACGTGATACGGCGAGCGGCGTCCCTCACCGCCGAACTCGGCTTGGTTCTTGAAATTCGCAACCAAGCACGCGTCCACCTCTGGTACGAGGAGCGGTTCGGGGTGCGTTACACTGCTCTGTCGACGGCTCGCGCAGGGATCGACCGTTTCCTCGTGGCTGGCACGGCGGTCGGCATCGACGCGGCGACAGGCGAGGTTTACGCGCCCTACGGGCTTGACGACCTCGCCGAGGGCCTTCTGCGCGTCAATCCGCTGTATCCACAGCCCGCGCAGTTCCTGGCCAAAGCGTCGAACTACCGCGCTCGCTGGCCGTGGCTCAGGATTGTGCCGCCGCCTTCACGAGACGGAGACATCGCCTAACGCCGCTTGTTCTTGTCGAACGGGTTCTCGCCCTGGCGCATGACGAGGCGGATCGGCACGCCCGGGAGGTCCGTCGCGGCGCGCAGGCCGTTGACGAGGTAGCGCTGATAGGACCTCGGCAGGGCGACGAGCTGGTTGCCGAACAGCACGAAGGTCGGCGGCCGCGCCTTGGCCTGCGTCATGTAGCGGATCTTGATGCGTCGGCCGCTGACCGCCGGCGGCGGGTTGGCGTCGATGGCGGCCGAGAGCCAGCGGTTCAGGCGCGCCGTCGAGAGGCGCCGGTTCCAGATCTCGGCGACGCGCAGCGAGGCCTCGAGCAGCTTGTCGAGTCCGAACCCCGTGCGCCCCGAGAGCGGGACGACCGGCACGCCCTTGATCTGCGGGAGGAGCCGCTCGGCCGATTCGCGCATCTCGCTCAGCTTCGAGCCCCGCGCCTCGATCAGGTCCCACTTGTTGACGCCGATCACGATGGCGCGGCCCTCGCGCTCGGCCAGCGCCGCGATGGTGAGGTCCTGCTTCTCGAAGGGGATCGTCGCGTCGAGCAGCACGATCACCACCTCGGCGAACTGCACGGCTCGGATCGCGTCGGCGGCGGCGAGCTTCTCGACCTTGTCGTCGATGCGGGCGCGCTTGCGCAGGCCCGCCGTGTCGAACACCTTGAGGTCCCGGTCGCGCCACTTGAACGCGATGCCGATCGCGTCGCGGGTGATGCCGGGCTCGGGGCCCGTCAGCAGACGATCCTCGCCGAGCCAGGCGTTGAGCAGCGTCGACTTGCCGGCGTTGGGCCGGCCCACCACGGCGATGCGCAGCGGCTTCGTCGGGTCGAGTTCGGAGCCGTCCTCGTCCTCGCCGAGTTCCAGCGGGACGTGGTCCTCCTCAGCGACGATGGCGTCCGGCTCCCTCGGCAGGACGGCCGCCAGCGCGTCGTAGAGGTCGATCATGCCCTCGTTGTGCTCGGCCGAGATGGCGACCGGCGTGCCGAGCCCGAGTTCATGCGCCTCCATGGCGCCGGCCTCTCCGGCACGGCCCTCGGCCTTGTTGGCCACCACGATGATGGGCTTGTCGGCGCGGCGGACGAGGCCGGCGAAGTGGCTGTCCATCGGCGTCACCCCGATGCGGCTGTCGATGACGAAGAGGATGACGTCGGCGTCGGCGACCGCGACCTCCGTCTGCTGGCGCATGCGGCCGGCGAGCGTCTCCTCGGCGGCATCGTCGAGGCCGGCGGTGTCGATGAGGGTGAAGTCGGCGTCGAACAGCGACGCTTCCCCCTCGCGGCGGTCGCGGGTGACGCCGGGCCTGTCGTCGACGAGGGCGAGCTTCTTGCCGACGAGCCGGTTGAACAGCGTCGACTTGCCGACGTTGGGCCGGCCGATGATGGCGACCTTGCTCACGGCTTGGCGGCCGGCTCGGTGGGCGCACCGGCCGGTGCCGGTGGCGCCGCGGCGGCGGGCTGGCCGGCGCGCACGAGGCCGAGGAAGGAGCCGGCGCGCTGGCGGCTGTCCGGCGACGCCAGGGGATCGGCCTCGATGGCGTCGAGCCACTTGCCGGCGTCGGCGTCGTCGCCGCGCTTCAACGCCGCGACGGCGAGCATCTCGCGGCTGATCGACCGATAGGACGAGTTGGCGTCGGCCAGGGGCTCGAGCCTGCGGCGCAGCTCGGCCGGCTCGGCCGTGTCGACGGTCAGCAGGCCGGCCCGGAGCGCCGCGATGTCGCGCAGCTCCTGCGCGACGCCGGTGTCGGCCGCGATGGCGTCGAAGGCCTTGACGGCGGCCGGCACGTCGGTGGCGCCGAGGTCGCCGGCGGCGCGGAAGCGCGCCAGGGTCCGGTAGCCGGAAGGGCCGTCCTTGGCGAGCGCGTCGAGCGCCGCGATCGACGCCTTGGGGTCGGCCGCATAGGTGTCGAGCGCGTCGAAGTAGCGGGCGCCGGCCACCTCGGCCTGCTGCTGCCGGTAGTAGACGTAGCCGCGCCAGCCGCCCGCCGCGGCCAGGATCGCGACGACGAGCAGAAGCAGCGCCGCCCAATAGCGCGACAGGAAATGGCGAAACTGGTCCTGACGATATTCTTCGTCGACCTCGCGGATGAAATCGGACATCGTGTGTTCTCGACCCTCGCGGAGGCCGGCACGCGAGGCCGATCCGTCGGACGCACGGGGCCGGCGGCGGCCCCGCAGCGCGGTGTCTTAGCAGGTTTCGCCGCGCGGGTGGCAAGAGAAGGGCGGGCCTCGCCCGGGAGCCGCCGGCCTCACCCGGCCTCCTGACCCGGGCCGTGTGCGATCAGATCAGCGCCAGGGCGGCGAGCAGCCGCTCCCGCTCGGCCTCGCCGGCGGCGAGGCGGGCGCGGTTGGTGTCGATCACCTCGGGATTGGCCTTGTCGAGGAAGGCCGGGTCGGCGAGCCGCCGCGCGATCGACGCGCCGTCGCTCTCGACCTTCTTCAACTCCTTCTCGAGCCTCTGCTTCTCCTTGGCGAAGTCGACCACGTCGCCGAGCGGGAGCCTGTAGTCCGTGCCGTCGACGGCGAGCCGGACCGAACCGTCGGGAGCCTCGACCGCCTCGTCGATGCGGGACAGGTTGGCGAGGCGCCGGACGTGCGGCCCGAACCGGTCGAGCATCGCCCGCGTCGCCGCGGAGGGCGCCGACACCAGCAGGGGGATCGGCTTGCCGGGCGCCACCTTCAGCTCGTTGCGGACCGAGCGGATGCGCGACACCAGGGCGATCACGCCTTCGACCTCCGCCGAGGCCTCGGCCCGGACCGGCAGCGCCTCGAAGTCGGGCAGCGATGCCGCCGTGATCGCCGCGCCGGTCCGGCACTCGTCCCACAGAGCCTCGGTGACGAAGGGCATGAACGGGTTGAGCAGCTGGAGGATCGTCTTCAGGCACCAGCCCACCACGGCGCGCGTCTCGGCCGCGGCGGCAGGGTCGCCGCCGTTCATGCTGATCTTCGAGAACTCGACATACCAGTCGCAGAACGTGTCGCGCACGAAGGCCTGCAGCCCCAGCGCGGCGTCGCTGAACCGGTACTCGTCGAGCGACGCCAGGGTCCGGCGCGCCACGGCGGCGAGCTCCGCCACGATCCAGGCGTCGATGGCGTTCGCGGGCGCCGCGGGCACGGGCGTCGCGGCCTCGAAGCAGCGGTTGAAGGCGGCGAACCGCGCCGCGTTCCACAGCTTGTTGGCGAAGAGCCGCGCCGGGCGCACGGCATCGGCCGACATGCGGATGTCCTGCCCGTGGCCGCAGAGCGTCACCATGGTCATGCGGGTGGCGTCGGTGCCGTGCTGGGCGATGAGGTCGAGGGGGTCGATGACGTTGCCCTTCGTCTTCGACATCTTCTGGCCCGCGGCGTCGCGCACGAGCCCGTGCATGTAGACGGTGCGGAACGGCGCCGCGCCCTCGAAATGGATGCTCTGCATCATCATCCGGGCCACCCAGAAGAAGATGATGTCGAAGCCCGTCACCAGAAGGTCCTGCGGGTAGTAGCGGGCGAGTTCGGGCGTCTCCTCGGGCCAGCCGAGGGTGGCGAAGGGCCACAAGGCCGACGAGAACCACGTGTCGAGGATGTCGGGGTCCCGCGTGAGCGGCGCGTCGTGCCCGTAATGCCGGCGTGCGAGGTCGGCGGCCTCCTCGGCCGTCTCGGCGACGAAGACCTCGCCGTCCTCGCCGTACCAGGCCGGGATCTGGTGGCCGTACCAGAGCTGGCGGCTGATGCACCAGGGTTCGATGTCGTCCATCCAGCGGTGGAAGACGTTGGCCCAGTTGCCCGGCACGAAGCGGGTCTCGCCCGACCGCACCGCGGCGGCCGAGGCGGCCGCGAGGCCGTCGGTCTTCATGAACCACTGGTCGGTGATCCGCGGCTCCAGCACCACGCCCGAGCGCTCGCCGAAGGGCTGCGGGATCACCTTGGGCTCGATCCGCTCGATCAGCCCCAGCGCGTCGAGCTCTGCCACGGCGCGGGCGCGCGCCTCGAAGCGGTCGAGGCCGCGGAAGCCCTCCGGCACCGCGTCGTTCATCCGCCCGTCCGGCGTCATGACGTCGAGCGGCACCAGGCCGTGCCGCACGCCGACCGCGTGGTCGTTGAAGTCGTGCGCCGGCGTGATCTTGACGGCGCCGGTGCCCTGCTCGGGATCGGCGTGCTCGTCGGCGATGACCGGGATCGTGCGGCCCGTCAGCGGCAGGGTGACCTGCTGTCCCAGGATGTCGCGGTAGCGCTCGTCCGACGGGTTCACCGCGACGGCCTGATCGCCGAACAGCGTCTCGGGCCGCGTCGTGGCGACGACGAGGTGTCGCGACGGATCCGCCGCCAGCGGGTAGCGGATATGCCAGAGATGGCCCTCGACGTCGCGCGTCTCGACCTCGAGGTCCGAGACGGCGGTGCGGAACTTGGGGTCCCAGTTCACCAGCCGCGTTCCGCGGTGGATCAGCCCCTCGCGGTGCATCGACACGAAGACGCGGACGACCGCCCGGCCGATGACGGGATCGAGCGTGAACCGCTCGCGCGACCAGTCGGGCGTGCAGCCGAGGCGGCGGAGCTGCTCCTGGATGGCGCCGGCCGTCTGGTCGCGCCAGGCCTCGGCGCGGCGGAGAAAGGCCTCGCGGCCGAGGGTGAACCGGGTCTCGCCGGTCTTGGCGAGTTCGCGCTCGACGACGAAATGGGTGGCGATGCTGGCGTGATCGGTGCCGGGCAGCCACAGCACGTCGAAGCCGCGCTGGCGCTTGTGGCGCACCACGACGTCCTGCAGGGTCATGTCGAGCGCATGGCCGATGTGGAGCTGGCCCGTGACGTTGGGCGGCGGCATGACGAGGGAGAACTTCGGCTTGCTCGACCGGACATCGGCGCGGCCGACCCCGGTCTCCGCCCAGCGCTCGACGAGCTTGGGCTCGATCGCCTCCGGGTCGAAGTGGGCGGGGAGGCTCGGCATCTCAGCGGTCATCATGCGACTCCGGACCGCCGGCGCGTCGTCCGGCGGTCGCCTGCCCGGCGCTCCGCACGGGGTCGGAGCGGCTTAGCAGATCGGGCCCCGAAGTGCAGCCGCTCAAACCCGCACCAGCGCCCACCGTCCCAGGCGGTACGGGCACGGCGGCCTGCCCGATAATTTCGAGGATTGCCCTGTCGGCCCCATGACGCGGTCACGATCGGGCACGAAGCAACGACGGCCGTATCGATCACGGGACCAGTGAAGACGTCTGAATAGGAGCGCGATCCCCTGCGCTACACTCGGAATCGAACGACGGTGATCGAAGGAGCTTTCGACGTGATGGTGCCCGAGGGCGGATTCGAACCACCGACACTGCGATTTTCAGTCGCATGCTCTACCAACTGAGCTACTCGGGCTCCGCGTAGCCCGTCCGGGCCGCGAAACGGCAGCTTATAGGAAGGGCCCGGAGGCTTGTCCAGCCCCTACGAGACCGGCATCCCGCCCGGATCCGCGGAGCCTTTACGGCGGCCCGTCGCGGGTGCAGGGTCGACGCCATGCCCGCCGCCGACGCGACGTCCCGGCACGTTCTCGACCTCCGCGGGTTGAAGTGCCCCCTCCCCGTCCTCCACACCCGGCGTGCGCTCGGCCGGGCCCTCCCCGGCCAGTCGATCGACGTCAGGTGCACGGACCCGCTGTCCGGGATCGACATCCCCAACCTCGTCCGCGAGACCGGGGACATCCTGGTGACCTCCGTGCAGGACGGCGGCGGCACGCGCTTCGTCATCCAGAAAGCGTGATACGAAACGGCGGGGCACGGCCATGTCGGGGCAGCCGACCGGGTGTGCCCGACCAGATCGGCGCTCGGTCTTCCGACGGTCGTCGGCCCGGAGGATCGACCCGCGCGGGGGTCATCTGCGGCAGACAGGATCATTTGTCGCGAGCCCGCGTTGATCCACCGTAGCAACAGGAAGGCTTTGGATCGGTGCAAAGAACAGCTTACTTATCGCTCATCTTCATCTTGGCTTCAGGCTGCCCGACGTGGGCGCAGGATCGGGGCAGCTCGGACGATCAATTGGCCTGCACACCGGATGTGTATCGCCTGTGTAGCGGCAACATCCCAGACGAGGATGCCATCACGGCCTGCCTCGAGCAGCACAAGCCGCAGCTCAGCGCGGGGTGCAAAGCGGTCTTCTCGCGGCCAGCGACGTCCAAGCCCAAGGTCCAGGACGACGATTGATCGAGCGGCGCCGATGGGGGATCGGCGCCGGTCCGGTTTAATGCTCGTCGGGGCTGTCGCGGAGGTCGTCGTCGACCTCGACGGGAACGCGGTAGCCCTCGCCCAGCCAGCGGTGCAGGTCGACGTCGGCGCAGCGCTTGGAACAGAAGGGCGTGGCCTCGGGAGAGGCGGGTCGGGCGCAGATGGGGCACCGGCGACGTCGAGCCGGCTTTGTCACGTCATTGTCGTTCGCCGGATTCCCCATCAGCGGGGGCTCCCGTCGGCCCATCCCGCGTGGACCGGAAAGCCTTCACCGGACAGGAGCGCCACCGTCTCGTAGAGCGGCAACCCGACGACGCCGGAATAGGACCCGATCATCTGCACGACGAAGCTCGCCGCGAGGCCTTGGACGGCATAGCCGCCGGCCTTGCCGAGCCATTCGCCGGCGTCGAGGTAGCTCTCCATCTCGACGCCCGACAGTCGCTTGAACCGCACGCGCGTCTCCACGAGCCGATGCCGCCTCCCGCCGCGCGGCGTCAGCAGCGTGACGCCGGTGTAGACGCGATGAGCCCGGCCCGACAGGAGCCGGAGGCAGGCCTCTCCCTCGTCGCGCGTCTCGCATTTGGGCAGGATGCGGCGCCCGACGCTCACCACCGTGTCGGCCGCCAGCACGAAGCAGGGACCGAGGTCGCCGCGCGCCTCGGCGGCCGCCTGGGCGGCCTCGGCCTTGGCGGCGGCGAGGCGCGCCGCGAGCACCCTGGGCAACTCGGCACGTTCGGGCGTCTCGTCGACGCCGGCCGGAAGCAGGGTCCGGGGTTCGATGCCGACCTGCTGGAGCAGCGCCAACCGCCGGGGTGACGCCGAGGCCAGGATGAGGTGGGGAGTCTCGGCTCCGGCGCGCGAACGCGCGAGGCCGATCACCGGTGTGTCCTCGGAGGACGCGGACGGATGCTCTCGGCGCCTGACCGCCCCCTCGAAAGACCGGGACGACGCTCCTCGTCGATCGGGAGGGCACTCATCCGCAAGGTCTCACTTGAACCGGTAGGTGATCCGGCCCTTGGTCAGGTCATAGGGGGTCATCTCGACGAGCACTCGATCGCCCGTGAGGACGCGGATCCGGTTCTTGCGCATCTTGCCGGCGGTGTGGGCCGTGATCTCGTGTTCGTTCTCAAGCTTCACGCGAAACATCGCGTTGGGCAGCAACTCCGTCACCGTCCCCGGAAACTCCAGCAATTCTTCCTTCGCCATATGATCCGATCTTTCGAGCGCCGCGGAGTCCTCCACGGCGCGTTGTGTCGCCGCTAGGTCGACGACGGGCCCGGGGGCGCCGACCGGCACCCCGAAGAGCCGGCGGACCCTAGTCGACAACGCCAGGCTTGGAAACAGAGGATCGGGACGGCGACCGCCGGGGGACGACCCTGGCGACCGACCCCTCACCGGCCCGACCGCTCCGCGTCAGGCCGCCGGTTCGCCCGAGACCGGCGCCGGCTTCCCGCGGTCGGCATCGCGTCGGACGTGCCGGCGCTGCGAGCGAATGCTGAAAGGGATCGACGCGAGGAAGACCACCACCAGGGCGGCCAGGACTTCGGTGGGGAAGGTGACGAGCAGGAGCACCAGGGCGGCGACGCCGAACAGCACGGGGATGACCTGCTCGCGCGGCACCCGGCCGAGCGACTTCCCCGAATAATGCGGGATGGTGCTGGCCATCAGGCCTGCCACGCCGACCAGGTAGGCGATCTCGATGCCGACCGCCCAGCGGTCGAAGAGCCAACCCAGCGCCGAGAGGTGCAGGTAGAGCGGCAGCAACGCCACGATGGCGCCCGCCGGCGCCGGCATGCCGGTGAAGAACTTCGACGTCCAGGCCGGTTTGTCGGGATCGTCGAGCCCGACGTTGAACCGCGCCAGGCGCAGCGCGCACGCGATGGCGAACACCATGGCGGCGAACCAGCCGAAGCTCTTGATGTCGTGCATGTTCCAGAAGTAGAGCGTCAGCGCCGGGGCGACCCCGAAGCCGACGAAGTCGGCCAGGCTGTCGAGTTCGGCGCCGAAGCGGGTCGTCCCCTTCAGGGCGCGGGCCAGCCGTCCGTCGAGGCCGTCGAACACCGCCGCGGCCACGATGGCGAAGACCGCCTTCTCGAACGACCCTTCCGTGGCGTAGCGGATCGCCGTCAGACCCAGGCAGAGCGCCAGGAGCGTGATGAGGTTGGGGAGCACGACCCGCAGCGGCACGTTGCGGAACCGCCGGCGGCGCTGTGGACGCAGGACGGCGGCGGGGACCGGCTCCAGCGCGTCCTGGTCGAGGTCGTCCATCATGCCGCGTCGGCTTTCGACGAGGCCGCGGCGATCTCCTCGGGGGTCTCCGGCCGGAACACCGTGACGAGGTCCTTGAACCCCCGCACCGCGAAGGCGCCGACCTCGACCACGGGACGATGCAGCCGGCCGACGAAGTCCCGCGACATCAGGACGGGCTCGTCGAGCGGGCGGTTGAGGCTGGCGATCCGGCTCGTCAGCCCGACGTCCTTGCCGATCACCGTGAAGTCGAGCCGCAGGCCCGAGCCGACGTTGCCGTAGGCGGCTTCGCCGTGGTGCAGGGCCACGCCGGCCTCGATGGGCACCTCGTCGGGGTGCTGCCGATTGCGCACCCGCAGGGCATCGAGCGCCGCCTCGCCGGCGGCGAGCGCGCGGTCCGCGGCGTCGCCCTCGGCCCCGTCGCGGAAGATGGCCAGCAGGCCGTCCCCCATGTATTTCAACACCTCGCCCTGGCGGCTCTCGATCGGCGGGACGAGGCAGTCGAACAGCGCGTTGAAGACCGCGACGGCGTCGAGGGCGTCGAGGTCGACGGTGTGGCCGATCGAATCGCGCATGTCGGCGAACAGGATGGCCGAGCGGATCGTCGACACCTGCCCGCGCTTGGTGTTGCCCCGCAGGATCGCCCGGTGCGGCTCGTCGCCGACATAGGTCCGCAACAGCTTGTCGAGCGAGAGCCAGGTGGATCGGAGATCGATCAGGACGGCGATGGCCGGCAGCAGCCGCGCCAGGGCGGCGACATCGGCGGGGGCGAAACCGCCGGCCTGCCGCGTGGCGAACGTCACCCAGCCGTGGCCGCCGTTCATCAGCGGGATGGGAGCGCAGAGGTAGTGGGTGAACCCGTCGGCCTTCAGCTCGGCCACGATGCCGAACCGCGCGTCCTCGGTCTCGGGCAGGCGCAGTTCGACCGTCCGCCCGGTCCGGGCGGCCTCGTAGAACGGCGACGTCTCATAGGCCGAATCGGTGTTCCCGGTCTTGACGTAGGTGCGGGTCGTGACCCCCTGGCCCCTGACCCAGAGCCGCGAGATGGCGTCGTGCTCGGCGTCGAGCACCTCGGTCGAGGAGCCGTAGCGGTCGAGCGGGAGGCCCAGGTCCAGGAGCTTGTCGCAGAGGAGGGCGATGCGCTCGCTCGGCATGTCCTGGACGCGGGCGTTGCGCGTCAGCCAGTCGGCCACCAGCGCCACGCCGTAGGCGAGGTCCCGCCCCATGAGCCGATCGAGCCGCTCGGCCGGCAGCTCGACGATGTCGGCGGTCGCGAGGGCGGCATCGGCCGGCGAGGCGGCCTCGCCGGGGGGTAGGACGGTGACGGAGCCCTGCAAGATCAGCCCGCCTTGAAGGACCGCGGGGCCTCGACGGCCTTGACGTCGGCCAGCACGGTCTCGCCCGCCACAGCGGTGGCGCCGATGCCGACCATGACCCGGATGGTGTCGGGCAGGTAGACGTCGACGCGCGAGCCGAAGCGGATCAGGCCGAACCTGTCGCCCACCCCGATGGTCTCGCCCTCGCGCACGAAGGACACGATGCGGCGCGCCACGAGGCCGGCGATCTGGACCACGCCGACGTGACCGAGGTTGGTGTCGAGCAGCATGGAGGAGCGCTCGTTGTCCTCGGACGCCTTGTCGAGGTCGGCATTGACGAAGAGGCCGGGCTTGTAGGCCACCTTGAGGATCCGGCCGGACAGGGGCGCGCGGTTCACGTGGCAGTCGAACACGCTCATGAAGACCGAGATGCGCTGCATCGGCCGGTCGCCGAGACCGAGTTCGGGCGGCGGCACGAAGAAGCCGACCGACGACACGGTCCCGTCCGCCGGCGAGACGACGAGGCCGTCGCGCATGGGCGTCACGCGTTTCGGGTCACGGAAGAAGTAGCCGCACCAGGCCGTGGCGATGAACCCGATCCAGCCGAGCGGGCTCCACAGCCAGTCGAGCACCAGCGCCGCGACTAGGAATCCCGCGATGAAGACGTACCCCTCCGGGTGGATCGGCACGGCCTGCCGCTTGAGGCTGGCGATCACCGACATGACGATGCCTCCGTTCGAGATTTCGACACCATCATCGCCATCCCGGCCCCCTGCCCCTCGCGCGTCGTCTCCGGTCGCGAGCCGGACCGGGCCGCTCATGCGTCGGCCCTCTCGCGTCCCCGTCCTCCGCCGTCCGCCTCGACGCCGCGGAGCAATCCGTCGACGGCGTCCGCCTGGCGCTGCTGATTCCACATCGCGCTGTAGATCCCGCGTCGCTCCAGCAGGCCATCATGGGTGCCGCGCTCGACGACGACGCCCTTGTCGAGCACCAGGATCTCGTCGGCGTTGACGATCGTGGACAGCCGATGGGCGATCACCACCGTGGTGCGGCCGCGCGAGACGCGATCGAGGGCGTCTTGTATCTCGCGTTCGGTGAAGGTGTCGAGGGCCGAGGTCGCCTCGTCGAGCACCAGGATGGCGGGCGCCTTGAGGATGGTCCGGGCGATGGCGACCCGCTGCTTCTCGCCGCCCGACAGTTTCAGGCCGCGCTCCCCGACCTGGGTGCGGTAGCCGTCGGGCACGCTCGCCACCAGCGTGTCGATCTGGGCGAGCCGTGCCACTTCGGCCACCTCCGCCTCGCTGGCGCCCCAGCGGCCATAGCGGATGTTGTAGCCGAGCGTGTCGTTGAAGAGCACGGTGTCCTGCGGCACCATGCCGATCGCCTCGCGCAGCGACGCCTGGGTCACGCCGGCGATGTCCTGCCCGTCGATGGTGATGCGCCCGCGCTGCGGCTCGTAGAAACGGAACAGCAGGCGCGACAGCGTCGACTTGCCGGCGCCGGAAGGCCCGACCACCGCGACCGTCCGGCCCGGCGGCACGTCGAACGAGACGCCGCGCAGGATCTCGCGGTCGTCGTCGTAGCGGAACCACACGTCCTCGAACCGGAGGTGGCCCTCCGTCACGTTCAGGGCCTCGGCATGGGGCCGATCTCGCACCTCGGGCGTCTGGCCGAGGATCGACGACATCATGTCGATGTCGATGATCGCCTGCTTCACCTCGCGATAGACGAGGCCCATGAAGTTGAGCGGCTGGTAGAGCTGGACCATCATGGCATTGATGAGCACGAAATCGCCGACGCTGTTGTGGCCCGACCGGATCCCCGCGATGCTCATCGCCATCACGGCGGCGAGGCCGGCCGAGAAGATGATGGCCTGGCCGGCATTGAGCAACGCCAGCGACACATAGGTCTTGACGCTCATCTCTTCGTAGCGCCGCATCGACAGGTCGTAGCGGCTGGCCTCGCGCTCTTCTGCGCCGAAGTACTTCACCGTCTCGAAGTTGAGCAGGCTGTCGATGGCCTTGGTGTTTGCGTCCTGATCGCTCTCGTTCATCACCTGACGGATGGCGATCCGCCAGTTGGTCGCCACCGCGGTGAAGAGCGTGTAGGCGCCGATCATGAGGGCGACGGCGAGCGCATAACGCCAATCGAACTGGAACAGGAACACGGCCATCACGAGCACGAATTCGACGAGCGTGGGGATGCCGGTCAGCATCGTCATGCGCACGATCGTCTCGATGGCGCCCCTGCCGCGTTCCAGCACGCGCGTCAGCCCTCCGGTCTTGCGCTCGAGGTGGAAGCGCAGGGACAGCTCATGCAGGTGGATGAAGACGTCGTTGGCCATGCGGCGCACGGCGTGCATGGCGACGGAGGCGAAGAGCGCGTCGCGCACCTGCGTCAGCACCGACATCGCCATGCGCAACAGGCCGTAGACCAGCGTCAGGCTCAGCGGGCCGGCGAGGATGGCCGGCAGGTGCCGCAGAGCGGCATCCTGGTGACCCACGAGAGCGTCCGTCGCCCACTTGAACGAATACGGGATGGCGACCGTGACGAGCTTCGCCACGACCATCAGGACCAGCGCCGCGTAGATGCGGCGGCGGAGGTCGGCGCGGTCGTCGGGCCAGATGTAGGGCCACAGGTGACGGATCGTGGCGACGAGCGACGTGTCGGCGTGCGGTCTGATCGCCGCCTGACCGGCCGGCGTCGGGGCTGCGGCTTGAGGGCGCGCGGCGGCGGACTGAGGATCGGGCATAGACGGAACGGGGAGCCTCTCGCGGCCGGCAGTGGACGGGTGAGCCTTCCATATAGGGACGTCATGACACCACGGCAGGACCACCCGGCGACATGGCACCCTCACAGCCATCGATTGACCGCCTCGCACCGCACCATGCTAGATTCCGCCTCATGACAAAGCTCACAGCCGTCTGCGTCTACTGCGGGTCCAGCGACGGCACCGACCCCGCCATGCTCGAAGCCGCCGAGACGCTCGGCCGCGCCATGGCGGCGGCCGGCATCGGCCTCGTCTACGGCGGCGGCAACAACGGGCTCATGGGCGCGGTGGCGCGGGCCGTGTTGGGCGGCGGCGGCCGGGTCACCGGGATCATCCCGGACTTCCTCCGCACCAAGGAGCGCATGCTCGATGCCGCGACGGATCCGCGCCAGCTCGAGATGGTGGTGGTCGACGACATGCACACCCGCAAGCGCCTCATGTTCGAGCGCGCCGACGCCTTCGTGGCGCTGCCCGGCGGGATCGGCACATTGGAAGAGCTGGTCGAGCAGATGACCTGGGTGCAGCTCGACCGACACTCGAAGCCCGTGGTGATCGCCGACATCGGCGGGTTCTGGGCGCCGCTCCTGTCGCTGATCGACCACATGCGCCAGCAGGGCTTCATCCGGGCCGCGGCCGACCTTCGCTACCGCGTCACCGGGAGCGTCGAGGAGGTGATCCCGACGATCCGGGCCGCCCTGGCGCGGACGGAGCGCGCCGGGACCGTGAAGACCGACCTCGACCTGCCCGTGTGACGGGCCGGCGGATCCGCCCGGTCCACCCTCAGACCCAGCGCGCCGCGCCCTCTTCGAACAGCAGCACGCGGCCCTGGTGGATCGGCTCGGCGGTGGCACGCTCCGTCCCGACGCCCGCGAGACCGTGCATCAGCGCGCGCGCCACGCCGCCGTGGGCCACCACGACGGCATCGGGCGCCAGCTCGGCGAACCAGGGCGACAGGCGGACGAGGAGCATCGCGTAGCTTTCCCCGCCGGGCGGCACGAAGGACCAGCAGTCGCGCCGCCGTGCCGCGACGGCGGCGGGCTCGGCGTGCTTGAGGTCCGCCCAGGTCCGCCCCTCCCAGGCGCCGAAGGAGATCTCCCGCAGACGCTCGTCATAGGCGACCGCCGGGAGGCCGTCCCCGAGCCCGGCGCGGACGATGTCCAGGGTGTCGCGCGCGCGCGACAGGGGCGAGCAGACGAAGGGCAACATTCCGGGAGCGAGACCCCGGTCGACGAGGAGGCGACCGAGCGTCACCCCCGCGGCCTCGGCCTGGCGGCGGCCGAGCGGGTTGAGCGCGACCTCCCGCTGCCCCTGGAGCCGACCCTCGCGGTTCCAGTCCGTCTCGCCGTGGCGGATGAAGAAGACGCGCCTCGGGCGCGTCGCCCGGGGCGCCACGGCCATCGACGTCATCTCGCCGTCGGAAGCCGATCACCCGGAGCCCGCGTCACGTCAGGCCTCCTTGACGGCGATGTCGGGCGCCGCCGGATGCTTCATGCCCACGATGTGATAACCGGCATCGACGTGCAGGATCTCGCCCGTGACGCCCCGCGACATGGGCGACAGGAGGAAGGCGGCGCTCTCGCCCACCTCCTCGATGGTCACCGTCCGGCGCAGGGGCGCGTTGAGCTCGTTCCACCGCAGGATGTAGCGGAAGTCGCCGATGCCCGAGGCCGCCAGGGTCTTGATCGGCCCGGCCGAGATGGCGTTGACGCGTATGCCCTTCTCGCCGAGGTCGGCGGCGAGGTAGCGGACCGAGGCCTCGAGCGCCGCCTTGGCGACCCCCATGACGTTGTAATGCGGCATCCACTTCTCGGCGCCGTAGTAGGTCAGGGTCAGCATCGAGCCGCCCTCCGCCATCAGCTTCTCGGCGCGCTGCGCCACCGCGGTGAAGGAGTAGCAGGAGATCGCCAGCGAGCGGGTGAAGTTCTCCTCCGTCGTGTCGACGTAGCGGCCGGTCAGCTCGTCCTTGTCGGAGAAGGCGATGCAGTGGACGATGAAGTCGAGCCTGCCCCAGGCCCGCTCGACTTCGGCGAAGACGGCGTCGATCGAGGCCGCGTCGGTCACGTCGCACTGGCCGACCACGAGGCCGTCGAGGTCTCTGGCGAGCGGGCGCACCCGCTTCTCCAACGCCTCGCCCTGGTAGGTGAAGGCGAGTTCGGCCCCGGCCGCGCGCGCCGCCTTGGCGATCCCCCAGGCGATCGAGCGGTTGTTGGCCAAGCCCAGGATCAGGCCGCGCTTGCCGGCGAGGATGGCGGATCCCGCTGCGGCGGCTGTGCTGGGCAGATCTGACATCACGGGTTCCACGGCTCCGCACCGGCGGAGGGCGCGCGAGGCGCGGGCCGGCGCCGGATGCGCTTTGCTCTTCCTTAGCCCATCGGCGGCGCGCGGGGGAAGGGCGGGGCGGCCGAGCAGGATATGGGAGGGAGAAAGACGACGAGACATTCAGCGATGGACGAAGGGCGTAAGGTGTCTCTTTACAGATTACACCCCGCCGGCTAAGCCACTCATCGGTGAAAATCAGGAACATCCGGCACAAAGGGCTCAGGAGGCTGGTGGAGCGGGACAGCGCCGCCAGCCTGCCCGCTGCCGTCGTCCCGAAGGTCCGCGCCATCGTGGCGTTCTTGCAGGCCGTGGCGACCGAGGACGAACTGCGTGAAGCCACGGCCTGGAGACCGCACCTCATGACGGGCGACAGGGCCGGCACGTGGTCGCTTTTCATCACCCGGAACTGGCGCATGACGTTCCTGATCGATCAGCAGGAAAACGAGATCAGCGACCTGGATTACGAAGATTACCACTAGGAGCGACCATGACCGATGAAGGCATCCGCATGAAGAACCCGCCCCATCCGGGCCTGTTTCTTCGGTTCGAAATGATGCAAGGCCGCGGACTCACGGTGACCGAGGCGGCCCAGGCGCTTCACGTCACCCGCCCTGCCCTGTCCACCGTGCTGAATGGAAAGACATCGCTGACATCGGAGATGGCATTGCGCTTCGAAAAAGCGTTCGGCCTGTCGATGGATACGCTCATGCGGATGCAGCACGCCTATGACATCGCCCAGGCCCGGCAACGTGCCCACCAGATCGACGTGCCGCGCTACACGCCGAAGGCGAAGCCCGAGCCGCAGCCGAGCCTGCCGTGACATCGAACTCGATCGATGTCCGGCTGCACGCCTCTATCGACGCCATCGACCGGGCTTACGGTTTGAAATGCGACACGGTAGGCGAGCCGTCGGGTGAGGTGTTCGGCGCGCTTGGGGCTCGATCAGATCGAGGACGGCCCGATCATCCCCCGGGGTCGACGAAAAGCTGGCGTATGTCAGCAACAGCCTGACATACGCCAGGGGCGGTGCGGACCGTCGTGCCGTCGGTTAAAATTTGATGAACCACGCGGCCGCGGCATGGAGATCGGCGTTCGTTTCGGGTACGTTCGTCGATGAGACGTGAATATCTGGCCTTCAGCGGATCAGGGCAGCATGCCGGGCTTTGCAGACGATATCGGGAAGCTCACGCCCCATCTCCGGCGCTTCGCCCGGGCCCTGGTCCGGGGCCATGCGGCCGGCGCCGCCGACGATCTCGTTCAGGAAACGGTGGTCCTGGCGTCCCGGGCAGATCTGCCGAAGCGCGGCCCGACACTGGCGATATGGTGCTTCGCCGCTCTCATCAGATTGAACCGGCTGCGCAATCGCGCCCCGCTCGCCGCCCCGGAGGGAGATGCCGACACGGCCCCCCTGCCCTTCATCCCGAAGGACATCGTCCGCCTCGACGCCCTGCCCCTGGACCTGCGTGAGGCGCTGCTCCTGACCACGGTGGCGGGCCTCGCCTACGCGCAGGTGGCGGATGTCCTCCAGGTCGACCTCGCACTCGTCTATTCCCGCCTCACGCAGGCGCGCGACCTCCTCATCAAGGCCGACCCCGGCGTCGGTGGACGCGTGGCGCGGGCTGGCGAACGGGCGCGGCTCGGCGGCAGTTCGCACCTCCGGCTCGTCAAGTGACGCCGGCGTCTCGATGAGCGCCGACACGGCGTTCGACGATGCCGACCTGAACGGCTTTGTGGACGGGCGCATCGATCCGTCACGCGCGGCAGCGCTGGCCGAGTCGTTGTCCTCGGATCCTCAGGCGCGAGCCCGGGTCGACGGCTGGAAGCGGCAGAACGAGAGCTTGAGGACGATGTTCGCCTCGGTCCTCTTCGAACCCCTCCCGGTCCGTCTCCTGCCCGGCACCATCCCGGCGCGACCACCGAAACCCGAGACGGCCAAGCCGCGCGACGGCACGGAGCCGACCCGCGGCCGCCTGTTGGGCGTGATCGCCACGACCTCGGCCGGCATGGCGCTGGTGGGCTTCGCCCTCGGCGCCCTGGTGAGCATCGACACGGATGGGTTCGGCCTGTCGCGTCGCGGTGGTCCCGAGGGCCGGGAGGCGAGGCTTCGGCAGGCCGCGCCGGACCGTCCCCTGGTCGAGCGGGCGACCGAAGCCCACCGGACCTTCATCGGCGATCCGATCCGGCCGGTCGAACTGACGGCCGCGGAAGAGCCGCGGCTGGTCCGCTGGATCCAGCACCGGCTGGGTGCCTCGGTCCGCATCCCCGACCTCGCCCGGCAGGGTTGGGCGTTCGTCGGCGGGCGCATCGTGCCGGGCCCCCAAGGTCCGGCGGCTTTTCTAGTGTATGAGGACGGGCCGGACCGCCTCGGCCTCACCGTGGCCAGGTCCGCCGCAGCGACCCCGTCCGGTTTGGTCGTCGGCGACGGTTCCCATGCGGTCGCGGCGGCTTCCTGGGCGGAGGATGGGTTCGGCTACGCCCTCACCAGCGATCGGGGCGCCGATTGGCTGGAGCGGAACGCCGCGGCTCTGCGCGACAGCGTCCGAGGTCAGAGCGACGGGATCGTCAGGCTGCCCTGACGGGATCCGGCGGGTTCACGCCTTCGCGCGCGGATCGTAGGGCTGCTCGTCGCGCCAGCGACGCGCCAAGGCGTCGAGGTCCGCGTCCGTGCGCTCCGGAAGGGTCACGCGCGGCGTCACCAGGAGATCGCCGGTGCCGTTCGGCCCGGGCATGCCCTTGCCGCGCAGCCGAAGCGTGCGGCCCTTGTTGGCGCCCGGCGGCAGCGTGATCTCGACGGTGCCGTCGAGCGTCGCCACCGGCACGGTCCCGCCCAGCACCGCCTCGTAGAGCGTCACGGGAAGGTCGAGCCTGAGGTCGCGGCCCTCGATGTGGAATTGCCGGTGCGGCGCATAGCGCACCGTCACGATGGCATCCCCCGACGGGCCGCCCGCGGCGCTGTCGTGTCCCTGGCCCTTGAGCCGGATCGCCTTGCCCTCCTCCATGCCGGCCGGGATCTTGACCTCCAGCGTGCGGCCGGTCGGCAGCGTCACCCGCGACACTCCGCCCTTCGCCAC
Source organism: Lichenihabitans sp. (assembly GCA_965214345.1). Taxonomy (GTDB): domain Bacteria; phylum Pseudomonadota; class Alphaproteobacteria; order Rhizobiales; family Beijerinckiaceae; genus Lichenihabitans. The sequence continues at coordinate 2,209,525 of CBDCBJ010000007.1, forward strand.
GTCCTCCAGCGGGACCGCGACGGAGGCCGTCACGTCCTCTCCCCGCGCCGGTGGCTGAGCGGCGCGGCGACCGCCCCGCGCGCCCCCGTTGAGCAGGTCGGCGAAGATGTCGCTGGCGTCGAAGCCGCCGGCCCTCGCCCCGCGCCCGAAGGACGACCCGCCCGCGAAGTCGCCGAAGTCGAAGCCGCCCGCCGCCCCGGCGCCACCGCCGCCCGCCCCCGCGTATCGCGGCTTGCCGTCGGCGTCGATCTCGCCGCGGTCGAACTGGGCGCGCTTGGTCTCGTCCCCGAGGATCTCATAGGCACCGTTGAGTTCGGTGAACCGCTCCTTGGCCTTGGGTTCCTTGCTCTGGTCGGGATGATACTTCTTGGCGAGCTTGCGGAACGCCTTCTTGATCTCGGCGGCGTCGGCCGCTTTCGTGACGCCGAGAACCGTGTAGGGGTCGCGCATCTCAGACCTATTGTCGCCACGTGCCGGGGTCTCGCCGCGGCTTGGAATCGAACCCTAAGGATGGGGCGCGGACGGCGCGACAGCAAGTCACGCGTGCCTCCAGGCGGGCGATTCACACCGTCGCCCGCGGACGCGCGGGCGGCGGCCTCGATGGGCCGAGCGGCGGCCGGGTCAGGCGAGACGGCCGAGCCCTCAGGCTTTGGCGGCATCCTCGGCGCCCCTGATGCGCCAGCTGCCGTCCCCCTCACGGCAGGCCGAGCCGGAGACGTGTCGCTCGACCGATTCGGCAGGCGAGACGTCACCGGCGAATCCGCGGCACACGCGGTCGTGGTCGGCGAAGGGCGGTGCCGAAGCCGCGAACGACCCGTGCGCGCCGCTCTGCGGGTTCTGCCACCCCACCCGTGCCCCGTTGCCCTGCGGATCGAGCGCGATCGCCATGGCGGCCCGGGCGCGACGCAGGTCCTCCCGGTCGAGCGCCGGCGACAGCACCGCCGCGGTGTGGTCGATCGTGCCCGTCGCGGACGCGTCGGCCTTCAGGCCCGAGATGGGGAAGGACAGCGAGCAGCCCGATGCCGTGCTGGCGAGGAGGCCGAGGAGCCCGCTCCGCAGCGCCATCCGCCAGCGGCGGCGGGCGTGCCGAAGCGCCCGATTGTCCGGCCCCGCGGCGCGGGCTAGACCGGTGCCGCGGCTGTCATCGGGGCAGCGCCTCCTCCGCTTCAACGCAACGCCCCCCGAGACCCATCGACAGGGAAGACCTAGCGTGAATGCGTTAATCCCGGGTGACTTCACCCTGAGCGACGACCCCGACGCCCTGTTCGACGCCTGGATGGCCGAGGCCAAGGCGAGCGAACCGCGCGACCCGAACGCCATCGCGCTCGCCACCGTCGACCGTGACGGTCGGCCGGACGTTCGCACCGTGCTGTTGAAGGGCAAGGACGAACGGGGTTTCGTCTTCTACACCAACGCCGAGAGCGCCAAAGGCGAGGAGTTGCAAGCCCATATGGAGGCTGCCTTCGTGCTCTACTGGAAGAGCCTCAACCGGCAGATCCGCGTACGCGGCGCCGTCGAAGTGGTGTCGGACGCGGAATCGGACGCCTATTTCGACAGTCGCCACCCCCGCAGCCGGCTCGGCGCCATCGCTAGCCGGCAGTCGCGTCCGCTCGACAGCCGAGAGACGCTCGAAGGCAGGGTGGCCGAGCTCGAGGAGACCTATCGCGACACGCCGATCCCTCGCCCCGCCTATTGGTACGGCTTCCGGGTGAAGCCCCGCCAGATCGAGTTCTGGGCCGACCGCGACAACCGGCTGCACGACCGGATCGTCTTCAGCCGCGACGACACCGGCGCGCCCTGGCCGACCGCGTCCTGGACGAAGCGGCGCCTCTACCCCTGAGTCCCGCCCAGCAGCCACAAATGTGTTCGCCGGTCATCACGCCGTTGAGCCCTTCGTCGCGCAGCCGGAGCGCGTCGGTGACCATCACGATGGCCTCCTTGCCCAAACGTGCGGAGGCGGGCGTGGTACGTCATCTCGACGAAGCTGACGATGTTCGCGCCACGCCATCCCTCTTGTTTGCGTCTTGCGAACATGGCACAGGGTGGCCGTGCAGATCATCGCTCGCAAACACCTCGTCCGGTTCTGGGACCAGCATGCGGAAACCAAGGTGCCGCTCATGCGGTGGGAGCAGACCGTCAAGGCTGCGAAGTGGGCCACGATGGCTGAGGTCCAGTCGGTGTTCCCAAAGGCCAAAGTGCTCAACGCGGAGCGCGTCCGGTTTGAGGTCCACCACAACGACTGTCGTCTTGTGGCAGCCTTTGACCTCCTAGGCCAAGTCGCCTTCATCAAATTCATCGGCACGCACAAGCAATACGACGATATCGACGCGCTGATTGTTTCCCTATTCTGATCATTCTCTATTTGGTTGAGTCATCCTATGAGAATCCGACCGATCCTCACCGACCAAGACCACGACGATGCCCTGCGCGAGATCGAACGGCTCTGGGGAGCCACCCTCGGCACTGACGACGGCGACGAGCTCAGCATCCTGACGACCCTCGTGGGTGCTTACGAGGATCGGCATTTCCCTGTCGAGCCCTCCAGCCCTCTTGAGATGCTGCGCTACGCGGTCGGCGACCTGGGACACACCCAAACGGAACTCGCCGAGGTCGTCGGCTCCCGCGCGCTGGCGTCGCAGCTCCTCAGCGGCAAGCGACGTATTTCCCTCGACGCCGCGCAGAAGATCAGCGCGGCATGGCATATCCCCATCCAGCTGCTCGTGACGCCCTACGAGGTTGTGGCGGCTTGAAAGCGAGGAGGTCAGGGTTCAGGCGGAGGAGTCTCGTCCGGTGCCGCGGAGGATCGACCTGCCGCGAAGCTCAAGCCCGTCCCCGACACCGATCGCATTCGAGCTGCGGGTTCGATCCTTCGCTCGCGACCGATGGAAGACCTTCGGCCCCCTCGGACCCATGAAGCGCGAACGCCATGACGTCGTCGACAGGGTGCGGAATGATCCCATGTTCCGCATCAGGCGAAAACAGCCTCTCGCCTCGCTTTTCGATTGAAGTCGAGTTGAGCCCCGTCGGCCGGCGGCGGCGTCCCGCCGGACCGCCGTCCTTGATCGGACGCCGGACGAACCGCTATCGTGTCGGGGATTCCGCACGGGAGCGGCGACCAACGCGGCGTCCCCCGGCCTTTCCGCTCCGCGACGCGAAACCGCCCATGTCCATGCCCTCCCCATCCCGGTCGTCGAACCAGGCGGGTCCCCGCCGCACGATGCTGCTCACGGGCGCGTCGCGCGGCATCGGCCACGCCACGGTGAAGCGGTTCTCCTCCGCCGGCTGGCGGGTGATCACCTGTTCGCGCCACGCCTTTCCCGAGAATTGTCCCTGGGAGATGGGGCCCGAGGACCACCTCCAGGTCGACCTCGCCGACCCCGACGACATCGTCAAGGCGATCAGCGACGTGCGGCAGCGGCTGCCGGAGGGGCGGCTCGACGCGCTCGTCAACAATGCCGGCATCTCGCCGAAGGGCTCCGCCGGCGCGCGCCTCGGGACCCTGGAGACCGACATCGGCGACTGGAAGAAGGTGTTCCAGGTCAACTTCTACGCGCCCGTGATGCTGGCCCGCGGTCTCGTCGCCGAGTTGCAGCAGGCGCATGGTTCTGTCGTCAACGTGACGTCGATCGCGGGCTCGCGCGTCCATCCCTTCGCAGGCGCCGCCTATGCGACATCCAAGGCCGCGCTGGCGTCGCTGACGCGCGAGATGGCGGCCGACTTCGGGCCCCGCGGCGTGCGCGTCAACGCCATCTCGCCCGGCGAGATCGACACCGCCATCCTGTCGCCCGGCACCGACAAGATCGTCGACACGCTGCCGATGCGGCGGCTCGGGACGCCCGAGGAAGTCGCGAAGGCGATCTACTTCCTGTGCACCGAACAGTCGAGCTACGTCCACGGGGCCGAGATCCACATCAACGGCGGGCAGCACGTGTGAGCCTCGCGCCCCCGGGCGCGGGACCGCCGAGCTTCGCGGCATCGCGCGCCTACCCGGCGCGGCCGTTTCTCGCCGCCAGCGTGGCGGTGTTCCGCGACGGGCTCGTGCTCCTCGCCGAGCGGGCCGTCCCGCCAGGCGCACGCCGGTTCTCCCTGCCCGGCGGCCTCGTCGAACCCGGCGAGACGGTCCGTGAGGCCGCCCTCCGGGAACTCGTCGAGGAGACGGGTGTCACGGCGGAGATCGTGGGCTTCAACGACCACGTCGAAGTGATCGAGCGAGACGACGAGGGACGCGTCGCGGCGCATTTCGTCGTGGCCTCGTTCGTCGGGCGCTGGGTCTCGGGCGAGGCCACGACCGGCCCGGAAGCGCTGCGTACCCTGTGGATCGCGCCCGACGCCGTCGGCGACCTGCCCACGACGCCGCACCTGCCCGACATCCTGCTGCGGGCCGCCGCGATCATGGGGCGCGCATGACGGCGGGACGGGCGATCCTGCTCGGGCTCGCCGCAGCGCTGGCGCTCACGCGGGCCGCGGCGCAGGCCCTGCCGACGAGCCCGCCGCTCCCGCCGGTGGCCGGCGCGCCGGCGCCAGCCTCATCGGCGCCGAGCGATGCCGACGGCCTGCCCCCCTACGAGCCTCAGATCGAGCGGCTGGCGGAGCGGCTCGGCACGCTCGCGCTGCTGCGCGACCTCTGCGGCGACGGCGATGCCGCGGAGTTCCGCGCCCGCATGGCGGCGCTGCTCGACGCCGAGGCCCGCTCGAGCCAGCGCCGCGAACGTCTGGCCGGCGCCTTCAACCGCGGCTTCCGCGGCTATGGGGCGACCTACCGGACCTGCACGCCGTCGGCCCGGCTCGTCATCTCCCGGTCGCTCGCCGAGGCCGATCGCCTGACCCGCGATCTGGCGTCCCGCTACGGCGGAACCTGATGGCGCGCCGCAGTGGCACCCTGAAGCAACAGCCTCGGCCTAATCGAGAGCGACCCGTTCCGTTAACGATCCGTGAAGAGTAGGCTGTCCTCCGGCTCTTCACGACGTTACAGATCGCCCATGATGGACACGACGACGCACCAGCAGGACCGTTTCGCCGCCGCCGAGGAGCGGCAGATCGCCATGTCGATCCTGATGGAGACCTTCGCGGAAGCGGAGCTCGACGGGCTCGACGAGGACAGCATGACCCAGGCGGCACTGTTCGTGGCGTTCCAGAAGCTGGTGAGTTGCTATGGCGAAGACGCTGTGGCGACCTTCGCGGAGCGGCTGCCCGAACGCGTCCGGCACGGCGAATTCTCGATGCTGACCCGGCAGTGAGCTCGGGAGCCACCTCGGGCTGTGCGCGCCGTGCCGCGGCACCTTGCGCCGCAGCGACGAGAGTCTATGTCGGCTGAGGCCGGCGGTCGATCCGGCGAATCGCTGGTTCGGGGTCTGACATGGGGACGGCGTTTCTCGACGATCGCGGCATCGTCGATGTCGAGGGCGTCGACGCCAGGGCGCTCCTGCAGCGGCTCGTGACCAGCGACGTGGCCTCGCTGAAGCCGGGCGAGGCGCGCTATGCGGCCCTTCTCAGCCCGCAGGGCAAGATCGCGGTGGATTTCATCCTGGTCGATTCGACGCCCGAGGGCGGTGGGAATCGTTTCCTCATCGATTGCCCCTCGTCGCTCGCCGCGGATCTCGCGAAGAGACTGACGATGTACCGGCTGCGCGCCGCCGTGCGCATCGCCGATCGCAGCGCCGATTCGGGCGTCACCGCCCATTGGCCGGAGGGGCCGGGCGCCCGCGACCCGCGCCATCCCGACCTCGGAACCCGCAGCATCGGCGACCGCGCGCCACCCGACCCAGCCGCCCAGCTCGGCTACGAGGCCCATCGCATCGCGCTCGGCGTGCCGGATGGGGGGCGCGACTTCGCCTACGGCGAGGCCTTCCCGCATGACGCCAACCTCGACCGGCTGGGGGGCGTCGACTTCGGCAAGGGCTGCTACGTCGGCCAGGAGGTGGTGTCGCGCGTCCACCACCGCGGCACGGCGCGCCGACGGATCGTCCCGGTGCGTTTCGAGGGCCGCGCACCCGCGCAGGGCTCCGACATCACGGTGGGGGAGATCGGCATCGGCACGATGGGGACGAGCGTCGCGGGGCTCGGCCTCGCCACGGTGCGGACCGACCGCGCCGCGGAGGCCGCGGCCCTCGGGGCGCCGGCCATCGCCGACGGCGTCCACCTGTCCCTGGTGCTGTCGTGACGCACGAGGGCGTCGCGATGGGCGCGCCCTCGACGGTCCCTGACGGCCCCGGCGGCACCGGCCCGGCGTGGCAGCGCATGCTGTCCGGACGGCGCCTCGACCTCCTCGCCCCGGCGCCCGCCGACATCGACCTCTTCGACATCGCCCATGGGCTCGCCCGCGTGGCCCGCTGGAACGGCCAGACCCGCGGCCCCTACATCCTGTCGGTGGCGCAGCATTCCCTGCTGGTCGAGGCGCTGGTGGGCCACATCGCGCCCGGCGCCGACCATGTGACACGCCTCACCGCCCTGCTGCACGACGCGCCCGAATACGTCGTCGGCGACCTGATCTCGCCGTTCAAGGCCTGCGTGGGCGACGCCTACAAAGCGGTCGAGAACCGGCTCTTCGCCGCGATCCTCGGCCGGTTCGCCCTGCCGGAGCCGGATGCGGGGCTCCTCGCCCTGATCAAGCGGGCGGATCGCGCGGCGGCGCGGCTCGAAGCCGTCCTGCTGGCGGGCTTCGACGAGGCCGAGGCGATGGCGGTCCTGGGGCCGGCGGAACCCGGGCTCGACGGGTTCGCGCCCTGGCTGGAGGCGCGCCCGTCCGACCGCGTCGAGGCCGACTTCGTGGCACGCTGCCGGGCGCTCGGGGTCGCGGTCGGTTGACGGGGTCGATCCACGTCTGCCCGCTGTCGCGCCTCGCCGAGACGCTGGTGGCGAGCGGCGCCCGCAGCGTCGTCACGCTCCTCGCGGCCGACCAGCGAAGCGAATTGCCGGCACTCGGCGGCCACCGCCATCTCGCCCTCGATCTGTCGGACATCGCGACGCCGCTCGACGGCTTCACCCTGCCATCGGAGGACCATGTGGCGGCCCTGATCGCCTTCGCGCGCGACTGGGACCGGCGCCGCCCCCTGCTGATCCACTGCTACGCCGGGGTCGGCCGCGCCACGGCCGCCGCCTACGCCGTGGCCTGCGCTTTGGACCCGGCCGCGTCCGAGCGGGGGACAGCGGAGCGTCTGCGCGCCGCCTCGCCCAGTGCCACGCCGAACCCCCGCCTCGTCGCCCTGGCCGACGAGGCGCTCGGCCGATCCGGCCGCATGGTCGAGGCGATCCGGGCGATCGGCCGTGGGCGGGACTGTTTCGAGGGTGACGTGTTCAGCCTGGACGTGGCGGCCTGAGCCGCCCGCTCACCCTCACACCCCCGCGTACCAGGCATAGCCGTTGTCCTCCCAATAGCCGCCGTGGCCGTCGCCGATCGTGGCGAAGGAATCGACGAGCTCGATCCGGAGGATGTATTTCGACATCTTGTAGCCGAGCTGGCGCTCGACCCGCACGCGCAGCGGCGCGCCATGCGGGACGTCGAGAGGCGCCCCGTTCATGTCGTAGGCCAGGATCGTCTGGACGTGGCGGGCCGCCGTCAGGTCGATCGAGCCGTAGAAGTGCGCCGGCTCGTCCCCGAACGACGGCTGGTCGGGCGTGTCGGCGCAATGGAAGACGACATAGCGCGCCGCGTCCTTCACCCCGACCTTGTCGAGCAGGTCGGCGAGCTTGGCGCCCGTCCATTTGGCGATGCAGCTCCAGCCCTCGACGCAATCGTGGCGGGTGATCTGCGTGCGCGCCGGCATGGCCCGCAGTTCGGCCAGGCTGAACTCCGTCGGACGGTCCACGAGGCCGTCCACCTTGAGCTTGAAGTCGGCGAAATGGCCGTCCGCCATCGCCTTGTAGCTGTCGTCCTGCGGATCCGTCGACCCGTTCGCCTTGAAGACGCGGCTGATGTCGGCGTCGGTGTATTCCTTGGCGAGCGCGTGCGGCCCCAGGATGGCCGACTGGGCCTTGAAGGTCAGGGCCGCTTCGGCATCGAACAGCTTCTGCACCACCGGATTGTCGGTTCCGCCGTCGCATCCCGCGAGGGCTAGGCCGCCGAGGCTGGCGAGGCCGGCCTTGAGCAGGCTGCGCCGGCTGTGTCGATCGTCACGCATCGATGGTCACCTCGCCGTCCTTCGCCTGGCCGATATCGAACCAGCCCGTGATCATGGACCGCATGTTGTTGAAGACGCCGGTGATCAGCACCATGGCGATGTGGACCACGAAGAACGCCACGAGGCCCCAGGCTACCACGAAGTGGATGGTGCGCGCCGTCTGCCGTCCGCCGAACAGGGTGGGGAGGATCGGGAAGGCGGCGTCGAGCCCGGGCGACATGCTCCACCCGGCCAGCACGATCAGCGGCAGGGCGATGAAGATGACGGCAAAATAGGTGAGCTTCTGGAGGACGTTGTAGCGCCGGGCGTTCTCGCCGTGGGGGAACCGCAGCAGGGCATGGTCGACGATCGCCTGCCCGGTGTGGGCGAGTTCGGCCCGGTCGGGCACGATGTCCCGGGCGAAGTGGCGGGAGACCAGCCCGTAGATGAGGTAGAGCGCTCCGTTGATCACCAGCAGCCACGCCATGAGGAAGTGCCATTGCCGCCCCGTCTCGAGGTCCTGGTTCGATGGCAGGGTGATCCAGCTCGGGAAGGCGCGTTCGCTCGGCTTGCCGCCCACGCTGGACAGGCCGAGGACGCCGGACGTGTTCAGCTCGTGGCCGAGGACGGCAGTGTAGCCCTCCGTCTTGCCGCCGACCTCGTGGGAATCGATGGCGAACACGGGTGCGCTGAAGTCGGACGTGGCCCCGACGTAGAGGGCCGGATGGGCGTTGAAGATCTGGAGCCCGCTCATCAGCAGCACGACCAGGCAGAGCGCGTTGATCCAGTGGGTGAGGCGGATCAGGACGCTGTGACGCTTGATCAGCCTCGACCGGGGCTTCGTCAGGACTTGGCTCATGGGGCGCGTGTCTCGGGAGCTGGGCGGGCGCGCCCTTGCCTTCCCGGCCGGGGTCGCCAAGGTGATACGAACGATGGGAACGCGAGGTTTCGGTTTGGATCAGGCAGGTTTGGACGAGATCGCCGCATTGCCCTTCGAGAAGGCGCTGGCGGACCTCGAGGAGATCGTGACACGGCTCGAACGCGGCAACGTCACCCTGGAAGAGTCGATCGCCATCTACGAGCGCGGCGAGGCGCTGAAGACGCATTGCGACGGCCTCCTGCGTCACGCGGAGATGCGCGTCGAGAAGATCACCCTCGCCACCGACGGCCGGCCCGAAACGGCGGTGCCCTTCGACGCCGACTGAGATGGACCGGTCGCGGCTGTCGCGGCATCGCCGCGCACGAAGGGCTCCCTTTTCCTGAGGCAGACCGGAGTTCAGGGGTCGAGACGCTGACCGCGTCGACCCGCGCGTCGAGGCGGGCGACGTCGGTTGCGGTAGCCCACGACCGACGCGACTCGGTCGATCACGATCCGCCGAGTGCGGCGCGAAGCTGCTTCGCCCTGTCCAGGTGATCCCGGATCGTGGGGAGAGCCGACCGCGCCGCTCCTCTCAGGTTCGGCTCCGCCCCCGCGGCCGCGAAGCTGTCCACCACCGCCAGCGCTTGGGCATGCACCAGTTCCTGCTGACGGGCGTAGGCCTTGTCGAAATCCGGCCCCCTGACGCCCTGGAGGCTGCCGAGCAGGAGCGCCTCGTCGCTCGACAGGCCGGGCTCCGGCTGAGCCAATCCGGAGGCCCCGATGGCCTGACGCAGGGCCTCTGCGAGACGTGTGTGATCGCGGATCATGTCTTGGGCGAAGGTCCGAACGCGCGGATCCTGGCTCTGCACCGTCGCGAGATCAGCCGCCAGCACCTCGTATCGATCGCTCTCCGACACGGCCATGGCGAAATCCTTCGGGGACGGCGGGATCGGCGTCTGTGCCTGCGCCACGTGGCCGCCGACGATCATCGTCAGCGACATCGCCGCCCATCTGCAGATCTTCGACATCGTGCTTCCTCATCGGTGACGGGTTCATCGGCGCCGCGATGTCAGGGCTGGCCCTGCCCGCCACCGGCGCCGTAGATGTTGCCCGTGGTGTAGCTGCCGTCGTCTTCGGCCAACCTGACGTAGATGCCGGCGAGCTCGACGGGTTGACCCGCTCTGCCCAGCGGAGCCGTCGCGCCGAAGGTCACGACTTTCCCCTCCGATGCACCGCCCGAGACCTGCAGGGGCGTCCAGACCGGCCCCGGCGCGACGCCGTTCACCCTGATGCCCTTCGGACCGAGCTGCTTCGCCAGCGATTTGATGAAGTTCATCGTGGCCGCCTTGGTCTGCGCGTAGTCGTAGAGGTCGGGCGAGGGATCATAGGCCTGCTCGGACGTCGTCGCGATGATGGCGGAGCCCGGCTTCAGGTTCGGCAGTGCTGCCTTGATGATGTAGAACGGTGCATAGATGTTCGTCTTCATCGTCGCATCGAAATCCTCATCGGAAATATCCATGATCGATGCACGAGACTGCTGACGCCCTGCGTTGCTGACGAGGATGTCGAGGCCGCCGAGTTGACGGACAGCGTCTTCGACGAGACGACGGCAGAAGGATGCGTCTCTGAGGTCCCCGGGGATCGCGACGGCTTTCCTGCCTTCGGCCCGGATCAGGTCGACCACCTCGCGTGCATCGGGCTCTTCGGCGGGGAGGTAGTTGATCGCGACGTCCGCGCCCTCCCGGGCGAACGCGATGGCCGCCGCGCGGCCCATGCCGGAATCACCGCCGGTGATCAGCGCCTTGCGCCCGGCGAGGCGGCCGGACCCACGGTAGCTCTTCTCGCCGTGGTCGGGCACCGGCTTCATCTGGCTGGCGAGGCCGGGCCAGGCTTGCGACTGTCTCTCGTACGGCGGCTGCGGGTACTTCGTCGTCGGATCCTCCAGCGGTCGCGGCGTTGCCGTGGCCGCCGACGCTTGAGCCGAGGCCGGCCCGGCACCCGCGATCGCGGCCAGACCGAGCCCGGCACTGCCGACGATCTGACGGCGCGAGAGCTGATTTTCGTTGTCGGGCATGGCCGGTCCTCGGACGGGCGGACGCTGGTGTCCGCGTGACGAGGACGAAACGGCGTCGGCCGATCCGCAGGTCCTGCGGCACTGCGTCCGGTCGATCACCCGAACGCGATGTCGCGCAGGTGCCTCGCCGGTCAGGGCGGGACGTCTCCGCTCGGGGCGGTCTCCACGTCCGCTCCGGGGAGTGGCAGGCCCAGGTGGTCGCGCAATGTCGCTCCCCCATAGCGGCTGCGGAACAGTCCGCGTTCCTGCAGGACGGGGATGACGAGGTCGACGACGTCCTTCAGCCCCTCCAGGAAATGGGACGGCATGACGTTGAAACCGTCGGCTGCGCCGCTTTCGAACCAGAGCTGGAGCGTGTCGGCGACGCGTTCGGCCGAGCCGCACAGCACCCAGTGGCCGCGGGCGGCGGCGGTGAGGTCGTAGAGGTCGCGGAGTGTCATGTTCTCGCGCCGTGCCTTGCTGAGGAGGGCGCGGGTGAAGGAATGGTAGGTGTCGGGCAGCGCGAGGACGGGCGCGGGCGCGTCGAGGTCATAGACGTTCATGTCCTGTCCGAAGCGCTCGGACAGCATCGCCATGGCACTGCGATCGTCCACGAGGCTCTGCAGCGCGCGGAGCTTGTCGAAGGCTTCGCGATCCGTGCGTCCCACGATCGGCATCACCCCGGGCAGCACGATCGTGTCGGCGGCCCGGCGACCGAAGCGCGGCAGGAGCGCCTTAAAGCCCGCGTATTGCGCCTTGGCCTCGTCGAGATCCTGCACCACGGAAAACACCACATCGGCCGTGCGGGCCGCGAGGGACAGGCCGGGTCCCGAGCCGCCGGCCTGCAGGATCACGGGGCGGCCCTGCGGCGCGCGGCCGATGTTGAGCGGGCCCTTGACGGCGAAATGCGCGCCGGAGTGGTCGAGCGCCCGAACCTTGGCGGCGTCGATGTAGAGGCCGCTGGCGCGGTCGGCCACGATCGCATCGGCGTCCCAGCAGTCCCAGAGGCCGCCGACCACGTCGACGAACTCTTCCGCCCTCGCATAACGCTCGGCATGGCTCGGATGGGGCCGGCCGAAGTTCGCGCCGGCCTGCGGGCTGGCGCTCGTCACGGCGTTCCAGGCGGCGCGGCCGTGGCTGATGTGATCGAGCGACGCGAAGGCGCGCGCGACCGTGAACGGATCGCCGTAGGTGGTGGATGCGGTGGCGCCGAGCCCGATGCGCGACGTGGTCACCGCCAGCGCCGCCAGCATCGTCAGGGGTTCGAGCCGCGCCGTGTAGGAGGGATGCGACGCCGGGTCGGCATAGAGATTGTCGCCCATGAAGATGAGGTCGAAGAGGCCGCGCTCGGCCTCGCGGCCGATCGCCTGCAGGGAACCGATGTCCTGGAACGTGTCGCAGGCGCCGGGGAGCCGCCACCCGGCCGTATGACTCCCCGTCCCGAGCAGGAATAGGCCGAGGTGGATCTGACGGCGGCGCTCCGTCACGTCAGGCACGCGCGGGTTCGAGGGACGTGAAGCCCCAAGCAAGATTGTGTTGGTTCACCGACGCAATCCTGCTCAGTTTCCGAGCTGAAAGCGGCAGGATGGCGTGGGCCAACCCACGCCATCCTGCTCAGGGTGCGAGCGTCGCGATGAGGTCGCTGTACCGGCGTGTCGGCCCTGTCGATCACGCTCATCGAGACGCCCCCTTCCGACTGTCGAAACCTCGGAGGTCGGGGCGCCGCGCGTGGAAATCCGTCCGGCTCTGGTAGGCGTGGCCGGCACGGCAGAGCAGGTCTTCGGCGAAGGGCTTGGCGACGACCTGAAACCCGACCGGGATGCCGCGCGGGCTCGCGCCGCAGGGCAGCGTGATGGTGGGATAGCCGCAGACGTCGAAGGGCGCCGTGAAGGGCCCGATCGCCAGGATCCCGTCGGGGTCTTCGCCGAGCGACGCCATATGGGCGAGGGACGGACCGGCCACGGGGAGCGCGGGGACGATCATGAGGTCGATGCCGGCGAAGAGCCGGGCCATGCGGCCGTTGAAGTCGCGCCTGTCGCGCAACGCCACCGCCATGTCCTCTCCCGTGAAGCGGCGCCCTCTGTCGAGGAGCGCGGCGAGCCGCTCCCCATACTCGGCCTCGCGGGCCGGGTAGGTGTCGCGGTGGGCGAGCGCCGCTTCGACGGCGCATTGGACCGCCCAGCCCCGCAGCACGGGCTCGACGGGCGGGACCGTCACGTCGATGAGACGGGCGCCGAGGCCCGCCAGGACTCCCGCCACGCCCTGCAGGCTGGCCATCACCTCGGCGTCGGATGACCCGGCGACAAAGTCCCAGTCGACCCCGATCCGCAGGCCGGCGATGCCGTGCGCGAGCGTGGCGAGACAGTCCGGCACCGGCATCGGGCTGGCGGTGGGATCGGCGGGATCGGAGCCCGCGATGGCCTGCAGCAGGGCCGCCGCGTCCGCCGCCGTGCGGGCCATCGGGCCGACATGGTCGAGCGATTCCGCCAGCGGAAACACCCCGTGTCGGCTCACCCGCCCCCAGGTCGGCTTGATGCCCACCACGCCGCAGCAGGCGCTCGGCAGGCGGATGGACCCGCCCGTGTCGGTGCCGAGGCTGCCGTAGCACAGCCCCGCCGTGACGGCGACGCCCGAGCCGCTGGAGGAGGTGCCGGTCCAATGGTCCACGCCGAACGGATTGAGGGGCGGAGCGATGGTGGGATGATGGTCGGCGTAGACGCCTTCCGTCGCGGTGAGCTTGCCGACGAGGATCGCGCCGGCCGCCTCCAGCCGCCGCGTCGCGGTGGACTCATGGGGCGGCGTCCAGTCGGCATAGATGGGGCTGCCGAGCCCGGTGCGGATGGACGTCGTGTAGAACACGTCCTTGACGGCGATGGGAATGCCGTGGAGCGGCCCGCGCCAGCCACCCGCCCGGATCTCCACTTGTGCGTTCCGCGCCGCAGCACGGGCCGCCTCCGGCGCCACCGCCTGATAGCTCTGCAGCGCACCGTCGTATCGCGAGATGCGGTCGAGCACGACCTCGACCAGATCAATCGGCGAGAGCTCCCCGCCGCGCAGGCGCACCGACAGCGCGGTGAAACTCTCCGCCCAGACACGATCGTCGGCCACGCCACTCCCTTTCTGCAGCGGCGATATACAGAACACAAAAGCCCGTATACCGCACGGCGAAATTTTGCGCCGGAACTGCCGTCGAAGAAGGCATGACCATGGCGGCCGATCCCGGTGAGGCTGTTTCGGCCTCCAGTTCTGCCTCGTCCAGCCCGGTCGGCGATGGCACGGGTTTTGATTGAGGGATCCTGTATACGTGATGGGAGTCGACGATGGCGAGAATTTCGATCGTGATGCGGACGGCGGTGCTGGCGGGAGCGACCCTCGGCATCCTCTCGACGGCGGCCTCGGCGGACGATGCCGTGTCGGTGCGCCTGAAGTGGGTGGCGCAGGCGCAGTTCGCGGGCGTCTACGTCGCCAAGGCCAAGGGCTTCTACAAGCAGGCCGGGCTCGATATGACGATCAACCCCGGTGGCCCGAACGTAAATGTGGAGCCGCTGGTGGCCTCCGGTGCCGACACGTTCGGCATCGCCAGCGGCACGGAAGGCGTGCTCTACGCCCGCGAGAAGAACCTGCCGCTCGTCGCCATCGCCATGTCGCAGCAGATGACGCCCTTCGCCTATGTCACCTACGCCGGCTCCGGTATCCAGTCGGTGAAGGACTTCAAGGGCAAGACGGTCGCGACCTGGTTCGTCGGCCCGCAATACACGCTGTATTCGGTTCTGGCCCATGAGGGGATGAAGCGATCGGACATGAAGATCGTGTCGCAGCCATTCTCCATGCAGCCCTTCATCGACAAGCAATATGACGTCGCGACCGTGACGCTCTACAACGAGCTCAACACGCTCAAGGAGCAGGGCATCACCGATGTCAGGCTGTTCCTGCCCGACGATTCCGGCGTCACCACCCAGCAGGATGCGATCGTCACGTCCGAGACGATGGTCAAGACCAAGCCGGCGGAAGTCCAGGGCTTCCTCGATGCGACGCTCGAGGGCTGGAAATACGCCTTCGAGCACAAGGCCGAGGCCGTCGATATCGTGATGGCCGCCGGCAGCGGGCTCGACCGCAAGCACCAGGAGCTGATGCTCGACGAGATCGAGCGGCTGATGGTCGCCAAGGCGGGCAAGACAGAGGGGCTCGGGGCGATCGACATGGCGTCGATCAAGGCCGTGCAGGACAGCCTCGTCGAGTTCAAGGCGCTGAAGGCCCCGGTCGACCTCAAGGCGGCGTTCGACACCAGCTTCTGGGACAAGGTGCCGGCCGCGGACAAGAAGCTCTGATGCTGGCTGCACCCCGGTTGGTCCCGGCGGGCGTCCCCGACGCCGCGGCCGCCCCGCCGCTCCTGCAGCTCGTCAACGTGTGGAAGCGTTTCGGCAGCGGCTCGGGCGAGACGGTCGCGGTGCGCAGCCTGGATCTCGCCATCCGGCCGGGCGAGTTCGTGACGCTGATCGGGCCGTCGGGGTGTGGAAAGTCGACGTTGTTCAACATGATCGCGGGGCTTCTGCCTCCCGATCCCGACGGCGCGATCCTGTTCGGCGGGCAGCCGCAAAGCGACGGCCGGCTGCTCGGCAAGGTGTCGTTCATGCCCCAGCGCGACCTGCTCTTTCCGTGGAGGACGGTGCTCGACAACGCCACGCTGGCGCTGGAGGTCGAGGGCCTCGGGCGGCGCGAGGCGCGACGCCGGGCCGAGGCTCTCTTTCCCGAATTCGGCCTCGCCGGGTTCGAAACCCGCTACCCGCATCAACTGTCGGGCGGCATGCGGCAGCGGGTGGCCCTGATGCGGACCTTCCTGTTCGAGCGCGACCTCCTCCTGCTCGACGAGCCGTTCGGGGCGCTCGACGCGCTGACCCGCTCGATGATGCAGCGCTGGCTGCTCGACATCTGGGCGCGGCACCGGCGCACCGTCCTGTTCATCACGCACGACATCGAGGAGGCCATCTTCCTCGGCGACCGCGTGCTGGTGATGACGGCGCGGCCGGGGACGATCAAGTGCGCCGAGCCGATCGACCTGCCCCGCCCGCGCGACCTCGGCATCACCACGACGCCCGCCTTCACCGACATCAAGCGGCGCCTGCTGGCGCAGGTCGAGGAGGAGAGCCGCAGGTCCTTCGAGGCGGCCCGAGCGTGAAGCCCACCGTCCTCGCCCAGCCCTGGACGGCCCCGATCTGGGTGGCGCTCGCCTGGCTCGTCGCCGTGCCGCTCTTCGCCGTCGACGCCCGCTACCTGCCGGCACTGCCGGTCGTGGTCCGCGACGGCTGGTCGGTGGGGCCGGATCTCATGGCGGGGTTCTGGCGCACGCTGATCGAGACGGTGCTCGGCTTCCTCTTCGGCTCGGGGTTCGGGCTGCTCTGCGGCGTGGTCTTCGCCGGCGTCCGGATCGTCGAGCGCGCGGTCTTCCCGCTCTTCGTCGCGCTGCAGACGATCCCGGTGATCGCCTTCGGGGCGATCGTGGTGATCTGGTTCGGCAACACGATCCTGGCGAAGGTGGTGATCGCCTTCTTCCTCACCTTCTTCCCCGTCGCGGTGAACACGCTGAGGGGCCTCCAGGCGTGCGATCCGCAACGGCTGGCGCTCCTGCGCAGCTTCGGCGCCTCGCGCGGCGCGATCTTCCGGATGCTGGCGCTGCCGACCGCGGCGCCCGACATCATGGTGGGGCTGAAGCTCGGCGTCTCGCTGAGCCTCGCCGGAGCCATCGTGGGGGAATGGTTCGGCGATACCGTCGGCCTCGGGGTCATGCTGCTGCAGGCGCTCTATTTCGAGCAGGTGCCGCGCATCTGGGTGCTGGTGATCGCCACCGGGCTGATGGGCACGCTGCTCTATGCCGCCCTGACGGCCTTCGAGCGACGCTTCGTCTGGTGGCGCACGTCGTGAGGCGCGCGCTTCATCGCTACGGGCCGGTGCTGGCGGCGCTCGCCCTGCTGTCGCTCGCCTGGCAGGTCGGGACGTCGCTCTTCGCCGTCCCGGCCTATGTGCTGCCGACCCCGTCCGCCATCGCGATGGGCGCGGTCGACAACCTGGCGCTGCTCGGCAGCGGCCTCGCCACGACGCTGACCGAGACGCTGCTCGGATTCGCCGCGGGGGCCGTGCTCGGCATCCTGACCGCGATCCTGTTCGTGCTCATGCCGCCGGTCGGGGCCGTGCTGATGCCGGTCGCGGTCGCCGTCAATGCCGTGCCGTCCGTCGCCTTCGTGCCGCTGGCCCTGATCTGGTTCGGGGTCGGCATGGCGTCGAAGGTCGCCATGGCGACGCTGGCCGTGAGCTTCGCGGTGTTGATCAACATGCTGGCCGGCCTGCGGAAGCCGGAGGACGCCGCCGTGGACCTGCTGCGCAGCTTCGGCGCGGGCCGGCTCGGCGTCCTCTGGCGCCTGCGGCTGCCCGCCGCGATGCCGTCGCTCGTGACCGGCCTGCGCATCGGCCTCGCGCGCTCGACTATCGCGGTGATCGTGGCCGAGATGCTCGGTGCCTATACGGGGATCGGCCAGATCATCTATCAGGCGACGTCGCAGATCGACACCGTCACGGTCTGGGCGGCGGTGCTCGTCGCCTCCCTGTCCAGCCTCGTGCTCTATGGCCTCCTCGTGATGGTCGACCGCAAGCTCGTTTGGTGGAACTGACCATGGCCTCGACCCTGACCGACGCGGCAGCGATCCCCGAGACGGAAGCGGCGCTGCGCGTCCAACTCGCGGCCTGCTACCGGCTCGTCGCCCATTTCGGGCTGGACGACCTCATCTACAATCACATCTCCGTCCGCATGCCGGGTGTGGAGCACTTCCTCATCAACCCCTACGGCATCCTGTTCTCCGAGGTCACGGCGTCCTGCTTCGTCAAGATCGACCTCGACGGGCTGAAGGTGGAGCCGAGCCCCTACGAGGTGAACCGGGCCGGGTTCGTCATCCACAGCGCGATCCACGCCGTCCGGGAGGATGCGGCCTGCGTGCTCCACACCCATTCGGAAGCCGCGACCGCCGTCTCCGCCTTGGCGGAGGGACTCCTGCCCCTCAGCCAGTTCGCCATGCGCTACCAGGGCCATATGGGGTTCCACGGCTACGAGGGCGTGTCGATCGACGTCGACGAGCGCGTGCGGCTCGCCGCCGACATCGGCCCCCACAAGGTGCTGCTGCTCCGCAATCACGGCGTGCTGACGGTCGGCCGAACCGTGCCGGAGGCGTTCATCCTCATGTATTACTTCGAGAAGGCCGCCCGCGTGCAGCTCATGGCCCAGGCGGCGGGAGCCCGGCTGACGCTGCCGCCCGAGGAGGTCACGGCCGCGGCGTCGCGGCAGTTCAACGAACATCAGGGCGACATCCTGCCCGCGGGCACCCGCGAATGGCCGGCCTTCCTGCGCCTTCTCGACAGGCTGGACCCGTCCTACAGGGACTGACGCCGCCCTGCGCTACTCGAGCGTCGTGAGAGGCGCGAGGACCTCACCCAGGACTGACCCGACATGGATCTCAAACTCGCGGGGCTGACGGCCCTGATCACCGGCGCGTCGAAGGGGATCGGCCTGGCGGCCGCCCGCGCCTTCGCGGCCGAGGGCTGCCACCTCCATCTCGCGGCCCGCGACGGCGAGGCGCTCGCAGCCGCCAAACGGGACATCGAACGGGACACGGGGGTCACCGTGGGCGTCCATGCACTCGACCTCGGCGCACCGGGCAGCATGGTCGCGCTCGACGCCGCGGTGGGCCCGGTCGACATCCTCATCAACAACGCCGGCGACATCCCCTCCGGCCCGCTCGACGCGCTCGACATGGCGGCCGTGCGGCGCGGATTCGAGCTGAAGGTCTTCGGCTACATGGAGCTGACCAAGCTCGCCTATGCCCGCATGAAGCACGCGGGCCACGGCGTGATCATCAACGACATCGGCAATTCCGGCGAGAACTGGGACGCCGACTACATCGCGGGTTCGACAGGCAATGCGTCGTTGATGGCCTTCACGCGTGCCCTCGGCGGCGTCAGCCTCGACGACGACATCCGGGTGGTCGGCGTCAACCCCGGGCCGGTCGCGACCGACCGGATGGTGAAGCTGATGAAGCGCCGCGCCGTCGACGCGCTCGGCGACGAGGCCCGCTGGGAGGAGCTCTTCGACCGCTATCCCGGTGGCCGCCCGGCCACGCCGGAGGAGGTCGCCGACCTGATGCTGTTCCTGGCGTCGCCCCGTGCCGCCTACATCACCGGCACGGTCGTGACGATCGACGGCGGCATCGCGGCGCGCGGCTCCATCATCAAGACGAGCCGGAGATCCAATCCGTCCTGATACCGGCGGTCGAAAGTCTCGACTGCTGTCGAGCGCGAAGGCGCGCCGCCGCTCGTGCGGCGTGGCCCGCCGTCGACGAATCATCGTCGACGGCGGCTGGTATGAGACGGTCCGCCGGGCGTCGGCCAGCCGTGATCCGGCGCACCAGCGTCGACCGTGCCGACGAGGATCGCGGCGAGCGGCCTTCGGCCCATCCGGACCTCCGAGCCCTGCCGCATCACGCCAGCAGGCTGCAGCTGTGTTCGACGGCGGCCCGAACCGAGTCGATGACGGGGATGCCGAGTTCCCGGCCGAGCGGCTCGGCGATCGACGCGCCGGCCAGGTTGGTGCACATGATGACGATCGCCTCCGGCCGGGGGGCGGCGACCCGCCGGCACATCGCGGCGATCCGATCCGGCGGCACTGCGGCGTAATCCGTGTTGACGGTCAGATCCAGCCGCTCGGCCGCAACGACGTCGATCCCTGCCGCGGCGTAATTCGCCACGATGCGCGCTTCCAGCGCCGCCACGTAGGGCGTCACCAGACCGATCCGCTTGGCCCCGAGCCGCTCCAGTCGCGTGTTGATGCCCATCACGGCCGTCGTGGCCCGTGTCATCGTATGCTGTTCGATCGCCGCGACGATCCTGCGGTCCCAGTCGAAGCCGAGCCAGCTCGCCGCCGTGCCGTTCCACAGGATGAGATCGACCGCGGCATCGGCCAGCAGGGTCGCGGCGGCGGTGAACTGACCCACGGTGAACTGCCCCAGCGATGCCTCGTCGGCCGAGATGGTGACGACGCCGATGCGGGAGACGTAGGTCGTCACGGATCCGTCCGGGGGCAGGAGCCTGGCGACTTCCGGCTCCAGGACCGTGTTCGACGAGGGAACCAGCATGCCCAGGCGTTTCGGCACCGGCCCGCACTGCTGCGCTTTGATCGCCATGGAGATGTCCTCGGCCGGGCCAGCCAGTTTGGGGTGCGATGTCCGTGCGCCGGCCGACGGATCCGATCCGATGATCGATCGATCCCTGCGTCGATCTCGATGCGGCGTACGGACCGGACCACGCACCGGCGGCCAGCCGCTCAACGTCCGGTCATATCGCTCAAATTCTGCCGAATGGTGCTTCAACGCCAGAAAAAGTATTTTTGCGCTGCCGATGCCCTGACTAGCCTTTCGCGAGAGCGCTATCGCGACGGGACGAGGCTGAGTGACGAGCGAACAGACCCTGCCGATCGCGCCAGCCGATCCGCTGTGCAGGCTCGGCGCCGCCGAGCTCCGGGAAGCCTATGCGGCGGGCCGGCTGTCGCCCGTCGACGTGGCCCGGGCGGCCCTGGACCGGGCCGAGGCCGTGCAGCCGCTCTTCAATGCCTTCACGCTCGTCGCCGGCGAGGCCGCCCTGGAGCAGGCGCGAGCCTCCGAGGCCGGTGGCGGCGGCGCGAGCCGCTCTCGGATGTCGACGGCGTCCCGGCCACCGTTAAGGACATCGTCTGGGTCGAGGGCTGGCCCGTGCGATATGGCAGTCCGACCACCTCGGCGACGCCCTGCCCTGCCGACGCTCCCGCCGTGGCCCGCATGCGGGGGGCCGGCCTCGTCATCCTGGGCCTGACCACGACGCCGGAGTTCGGCTGGAAGGCCGTGACGGACAGCCCGCTGAGCGGTGTGACGCGCAACCCCTGGGATCCGGCCCTCACGCCGGGCGGGTCGTCGGGCGGGGCGGCCGTCGCGGCGCTGACCGGCGCCGGCGTCTTCCACCTCGGCACCGACGGGGGCGGCTCCATCCGCATCCCCTCGGCCTTCACCGGCATCGTCGGCCTGAAACCGACCTACGGCCGCGTGCCCGCCCATCCCGCCAGTTCCTTCGGCACCGTGGCCCACCTCGGGCCGATGGCGCGCCGCGTCGCCGACGCCAGGGCCATGCTGGGCGTCATGGCCGGGATCGACGCGCGGGACTGGCTGCAGGGTCCCGCCTCCCTGCCGCCGCTCGACGCCGTCGCGCGCTCGTTCAGGGGCCTTCGGATCGGCTATTGGTCCCGACCGCCCTGCGGCGCGGTGGCGCCCGAGATCGCCACCGCGGTCGATGCGGCCGTCGCGGCGCTGCGCGGGCTCGGCGCCGAGGTCACGCCCGTCGATCTTCCCGCCGGGGACCTGATCGAGACGTTCGAGACCCTCTGGTACACGGGCGCCGCGGCCCGCGCCGCGACCCTGTCGCCGGAGGCTCGCGAGACCCTCGACCCCGGCCTCCGCGAGGCGATCGCCGCCGGAGAGGGCCTCGACGCCGTGACCTACGTTCGGGCCATGGCGGCGCGAGCCGAGTTCGGGCGCGCCATGGAGGCTCTGGCGGCGCGCTTCGACGTGCTGGTGTCGCCCGCCGCGGCCGTGCTGCCCTTCGAGGCCGGCCTGGAGGTGCCGCGCGGGAGCGGATGCCGCCGCTGGATCGATTGGGCCGGGTTCAGCTTCCCCATCAACCTGTCGCAGCAGCCCGCCGCCGTGGTGCCCTGCGGGCGCTCGGCCTCCGGGCTGCCGATCGGCCTGCAGATGATCGGGCCGCGCGGTGGCGATGCCGGCGTGCTCGACGTCGCGCAGGCCTTCGAGACCGAGTTTCCGGCCTGGTTCAGTTGAACCGGGCCCTCCGAGATCACCGAAGGGGAGATGTGGGGATGGACAGGCGTTCCTTGTTGCGCGGATCGGTCGGGGCGGGCGCCGCCGGCATGGCGGCTCTGGCGGGTCTCGGCGCGGGCCCGGCCTCGGCACAGGAGAGCGGCCCGATCCCGGTCGGCGCCGCCCTCCCGATGTCGGGCCTCGCGGCCGCCGACGGGGCCGAGTTCAAGAACGGGCTCGACCTCGCCGCCGCCGAGATCAATGCCGCCGGCGGCATCCTCGGCCGCAAGGTCGAGATCCACGTCGAGGACACCAAGGACATGGGGGCCGACGTCGTCAGCCAGGCCATGCAGCGCCTCGTTGACCGCTACTCGGTGCCGGTCGTCATCAACGGCTACAACGTCGGCACCAACATGGTGGAGATGGACGTCGCGGCCGACAACGACATCATCATGATGCACGCCAACACCCTCATCTCCCACAACGAGAAGTTCAAGACCGACCCGGCCCGCTTCTACGGCAGTTTCCAGATCGATCCGCCCGAGTATTATTACGGTCCTGGCTGCCTCATCTTCCTCAGCGACCTGATCAAGGCCGGCACGTGGAAGCCCGAGAACCGGAAGATCGCCATCATCCCCTCGGCCGTCGAATATGCGATCGTCATCGCCAACGCCATCAAGGCCAATGCGGCGAAGTACGGCTTCGAGGTCTCGATGTTCGAGACCGTCCAGTTCCCGACGACGCAATGGGGGCCGATCCTCGCCAAGCTCCGCCAGGACCCGCCGGCCGCCATCCTGGTCACCCATTTCCTGCCGCAGGACCTCGCCCAGTTCATGCTGCAGTTCACGCCGCAGCCGACGAAAAGCCTGATCTACATGCAGTACGGGCCGTCCCTGCCGGCCTTCCGCGACATCGGGGGCCAGGCGGTCGACGGCGTCATCTATTCCACCGTGATCGGCTGCCTGCCGGACGAGTTCGCGGCGCCGTTCCGCAAGAGCTATCGCGAGAAGTTCGGCGCCAAATCCGCCTACATCACGGGGTCGCAGACCTACGACGGGCTCTGGAAATGGGCGCTCTCCGCCGCGCTCGCGGGCGGCCCCGGCAAGCCCTTCGACAAGGCGCAGGGCCAGAAGGTCGCGACCGCGATGCGCGGTCTCGTCTACCGCGGCGTCAGCGGCACGCAGCACACCGATCCGGCCGGCCAGTCCTCCTACTGCTACCCCACCCAGGTGGCCGATCCCTCGCTCGGGATGCCGCACCAGTTCCTCCAGCACCAGGACTACAAGACCGACCCCGTGCTGGTGGCGCCGGCGCTCTACGCCGCCGGCGCGTTCAAGCTGCCGCCCTGGATGTCCTGAGACCCGGACCCGCGCCGCCCGTGCCCGCCCAAGCCCTCTTCACCTGCAGCGACGTCAGCCGCCACTTCGGCTCCCTCAGGGCCGTGGACGCGGTGTCGCTCGACGTCGCGGAAGGCGAGGTGCTGGGCATCGGGGGGCCGAACGGGGCCGGCAAGACGACCCTGTTCGACGTCGTCACCGGCCTCACCCCGGCGACCGCGGGCTCCGTCTCCTTCGCCGGGCGGGACATCACCGGTCTCGGCGCGGACCGGATCTGCCAGGCGGGCATCGCCCGCACGTTCCAGCTCAACGCCGCCTTCGACACCATGACGGTGGCGGAGAACGTCGAGATCGCGGCCCATTTCGGGCGCCGCCGCCGGTGGCTGCCGGGCTTCCGGCTGGGGCGGGACACGCGGCGGGCCGCCGCCGAGGCGCTGGATTTCGTCGGCCTGTCGGCCAAGGCGCGCCGCACGGTCGCCGACCTGCCGGTGCTCGACCGCAAGCTCCTGATGATCGCCGGCGCGGTCGCCACGGCCCCACGCATGATCTTCCTCGACGAGCCCGTCGGGGGCCTCGCCGCGGAGGAGATCGACGTCGTCATGGCGCTGGTGCGGCGTCTGCGGACGGACGGGATCACGGTCGTGCTGATCGAGCACGTGATGCGGTTCCTCCTGCAGCTCTCAACCCGCGTGCTGATCATGCATCACGGCCAGGTCATCTTCGCGGGGCCGCCCGAGGAGGTGGCCGAGGACAGGACGGTCGTGGACACCTACCTCGGGGCGGGGGCGACCGAGCGGCTGAAGCGCTATTTCGACGGGCGGCGCGCCGATGGCTGAGGCGGCGCCCGAGACGGCCGCGGCCGACCGTGTGCCGCCGGCGGGGGATCCTCACGCCCTCGCGCTGGCCGACGTCGTGGCGGGCTACGGGGGCCCGCCCGTGCTCGACGGCGTGTCGCTGACGGTCGGGGCGGGCGAACTCGTCACGGTGGTGGGGCCCAACGGGCACGGCAAGACCACGCTGCTGCGGGCGATCTCGGGCCTGGTCGCGGTGCGGCGCGGGTCCATCGCGCTCCACGGCGCCCCGGTGACGGGCCTATCGCCCGACGCCATCGCGGCGCGGGGCATCGCCCATGTGCCGCAGGGCGATCTGCTGTTCCCGCAGATGAGCGTCGAGGAGAACCTGCGCATGGGCGCCTACGTCGAGCGCCGGGGCGCCGTGGTGGCGGAGCGGCTCGACGAAGTCTATGCCCGGCTGCCGAAGCTCGCGGAGCGGCGGCGCCAGATCGCCTCGACGCTGTCGGGCGGGGAGCGGCGGATGGCGGGCATCGGGCGGGGGCTGATGATGGGCGGCCGGGTGCTCCTGATCGACGAGCCCTCGCTCGGCCTGGCGCCCGTCATCATCGAGCAGATCTACGCCGTCATCGCGGGCCTCAAGGCGTCGGGACGCTCGATCCTGCTCGTCGAGGAGAACCCCGCCCGCGTGACCGGCATCGCGGACCGCATCCACCTGCTCGACAACGGCGCCTTCGTGTGGTCGGGCCCGCCGGACGAGCTGATGCGGCGTGACGAGCTGCTGTCGACCTATCTCGGAGGATGATCGCTTGACGCTCAGCACGTTCGTGGCGGTGCTCACCGCGGGGCTGACCAACGGCGCCATCTACGCGCTCGCCACGCTCGGCCTCGCGCTCGTGTGGGGCTCGATGGGCATGCTCAACATGGCCCAGGGCGCCCTCCTGGCCCTCGGCGGCTACGCCGCCTATACGACCGTCACGCTGCTGGGCCTGCCTCCGGCGCTGGGCTTCCTCGGCGCGGTCCTGGCGGGGGCCGCGGCCGGCGCGGTTCTCTACGGCACGGTCGTGCGCCAGCTCCTGCGGCAGCCCGCCGCCACCTTCGAGATCAACGTCCTCATCGCCACCGTGGGGCTCGGCATCGCGCTGGAGAACGCCGTCCTGCTCGTCTACGGTGGCCAGCCCCTGCGCCAGCCGGTGTCGATGCCGGGGCTGGTCCGGATCGGCGTGTCGGAGGTGCCGGTCCAGAACATCGCCATCGTGGCGGTGTCGCTGGCCCTGATGGCGGTGCTGGCTTTCGTCCTCGGCCGGACCCGCATGGGGCGCGCCATCCGGGCGACGGCGCAGAACCGTGAGGCCGCGCAGCTCATGGGCGTGCCGACCGGGCGCGTCTACCTCCAGGTGCTGGTCCTGTCCGGCACACTGGCCGGCGTGTGCGGCGTGCTCGTGAGTTCCATCACCCAGCTGAGCCCGCCGCTCGGCGCCGATCCCATGCTCAAGGCCTTCATCATGTGCGTGGTGGCGGGGCTCGGCAACCTGCCGGGCGCCGTCGTCTCGGCCTTCCTGCTGGCGCTGGTCGAGGCCTTCGTGCAGTTCGGGGCCGGCGCCCGCTGGGGCTTCCCCGTGCTGCTGCTGATCGTGATCGTGGTGCTGATCTGGCGTCCCTCGGGCCTCTTCGGCCGGGCGCAGGTGCGCCGGCTGTGAGGGCGGACATGCGGGACGGGCGCGGAGCAGCCGGACGCCGTCGGGGCGTCCTGTTCGGGGACGTCCTGATGGCGCTGGCCGTCCTGGCGGCGCTCGTGGCGATCCCCTTCGTGGTCGAGAGCCGCTACGTGCTGGGCCAGATCATCCTGGCGCTGTCCCTGTCGACCGTGGCGTCCCAGTGGAACCTGCTGTTCGGCTATGCGGGGGTGTTCTCCCTGGCCCAGATGGCGATCTTCGGCTTCGGCGGCTACGCAACCGCCATGCTCTGCGTCTATTTCGGCCTCAACGTCTGGGCCGCGATCCCCCTCGGCGCCGTGGCGGCGGTGGCGCTCAGCACCGTCATCGGCGTCGCCTGCCTGAGGCTCTCGGGCGTCTACGTGGCGCTGCTGACGCTCGCTATCGCGCAGGCGCTCTACCTGCTGATCGTGACCGACACCGAGTGTTTCACCATGGTGGGCTCGGCCTGCCGGCAGTTCACCGGCGGCGCCGTGGGCTTCGCGCGCTTCGGCGACCTCGGCACCCGCGCCTGGCTGAGAGTCCGTCCGATAATGATTTACGGTTGAACTGGCGGCTGTAAGTCAGGATCTGGACGTCGGGTCGCGCACGTCGCGTCAAGCTCGCGGTCTGGTGCGGCGATGAAAGCCGCCACGAGGTCCTTTGCGCAACGGCTGTAGTGCCGGACGTTGTGCCCGACCCCCGCGAACTCAACCCAGCGCGCGCGCGACCCAATGGCATCCGCGACGTGCCGACCTTGCTCGGGCCTCATGTTCGGGTCGAACTGGCCCTGCAGCACCAGCGTCGGGATGCCGAGGTCGCGCGGCACCTCGGGCTCGGGGCCCGGCGCCGCCCAGCCCGGACACACGCCGGGCGGCAGCAGGGCGAGATCGAGCGCGCTGGTCCCGGCGACAGGCGGTTCGCGCCATCGCGGGCGGTCCCGGCATTCGACGGCGGTGAACGCGCCGTCGTTGCCGTCGCGCTTCGCGCCCATGAGCAGGCTGGTCAGAGCCGCCGCGGCCGGGGCCGCGTCGCCGTCGCGGACGGCCGCGACGAGGCCCGGCAGGCCATCGTAGAAGGGCGGATAATAGACGAGCCGGCCGACCACCTCCTCGAACAGGGACGGCGTCAGCCGCGCGCGGTCGCCGGGGACGTGCAGGCTTGGCGGGAGGGGCACGGACAGGTCCCGCCCTCGCAGCCGCTCGACCGCCTCCCTGTAGGCGGCGGCGAGGGCGGGCGGCGGCGCGGTCCCGCCCCGGTCGGCGCTACCGGCCGCGAAGAACGCGTCGCGCGCCGAGGCCACCCGGGCCGACCAGGGCATGCCGAAATACGCGTCGGGCGGGTTCAGGCTGTCGAGCACGGCCGTCCGGACGTGCTCCGCGTGGCGGGCCAGCAGCGTCATCGCCACCGTCGTCCCGTAGCTTTCGCCAACCACGTTCCAGCGGTCGACCCCGAGCGCGCGGCGCACCCATTCGTAGTCCGCGACCGTCGCGGCCGTGCCGAAGGCGTCGAGGTCGACGCCGCGCGACCGGATGCGGTCGCGGCAGGCGGCGTGGGTAGCGCGGTCGGCTATTAGCGCTTCGGGCGTGGGTTCGATCGCGACCGCGAGCATGGCGTCGACGAGGGCGCCCTGCATCTCGGGGCAGAGCCGAGGCTCGGAGCGGCCCATGCCGCGCTGATCGACGAGGATGAGGTCGCGGTCCGGTGCATAGGGATGGCGAGCTTGGTATCCGGCATGGACGGTCAGCGGGCTGCCCGGGCCGCCGCTGATGTAGACGACGGGATCGGGCTGGACCGGCTGTGTCGCGCTGGCGATCACCACGACGGCTAACGCGTAGGTCGGCCCATCCGGATGCGCCTGGTCGCGGGGCACGCGCACGACACCGCAGCGCAGGCGAGGCGCGACATCGGCAACGTCGGGCAGATCGCAGGCTGCCGGCTCGAAGCGGGGGACGGCATCCGCCAAAACGGGCAATCCCGGACAGAAGATCGCGACGCTGGTGACGAGGGCGATGAGGCCATATCGCTCGCGGCTTTGCGAAGGCATGCCCATACTCCGACTCCGAAGTTGAATGCTCGGGGCAGTGTTCCCAAGAAATGCTGAAGCCTGACCTGGACATGCCATGTGGACACCGAGCACTCGCCGACAGCATAGCCGCCCAGGCCTTCGCTACCAAACGGATCTCACCGATGCCGAGTGGACGGTGATCGGCCCGTTGATGCCGCAGCCTGCGGCATGCGGCCGACCGCCGATCTGGACAATGCGGGAAGTCCTGAACGCGATCTTCTATGTCCTGCGTGGAGGCATCGCGTGGCGGCTGATGCCGAAGGATCTTCCGCCGCGCTCAACCGCTTACGGCTACTTCAGCCGCTGGCGCGACAGCGGTTTGTTTGCCAGCATCAACCATCATTTGGTCATGCTAGACCGCGAGCGGGTCGGGCGCGAAGCCTCGCCCACTGCGGCCGTGCTTGACAGCCAGAGCGTGAAGACCACGGAAAGCGGCGGTCCGCGGGGCTACGACGCGGGCAAAAAGGTAAAAGGGCGCAAGCGTCAGGCCCTGGTCGACACGGACGGTCGCGCCCTGGTGCTCGACCCGCAACCGGCTGACGTGCAGGACCGCGATGGGGCCGTACCAGTGCTCAAGCGATCGCGTCGCTCCTACCCGTTCATCGCTAAGGCCTTTGCCGACGCGGGCTACGCCGGCCACAGGCCTGCGAGCGCCACCCTCATCGCCGTCGAGATCGTCCGCAAGCCGCCCGGGCAGGTCGGCTTCGTGGTCCATCCGCGCCGATGGGTGGTCGAGCGCTTCTTCGCCTGGATCAGCCGCAATCGGCGGCTCTGGAAGGACCCGGAAGCCACCATCGCCTCCGCCAAAGCCTTCCTTTACGCCGCTTCAATTATGATGCTGTTACGCCGCATAGGTTGTATGGACTGAGTTATCGGACGGACACTGAGGGCGCGCTGGCTCGTCGGCGACTACGCCATCGTCAGCGTGCTGTTCGGCGTCACGATGCTGGCCACCTATGCAATCATCAACAGTCCCATCGGGCTCGCCTTCCGCGCCCTGAAGGACAACCCCGGCTATGCGGTGGCCCGCGGGGTCGATCGGTTCCAGGCGCAGCTCCTGGTCTTCGGCCTGTCGGCCTTCTTCACGGGGCTCGCCGGCGGCTTCTACGCGGCGCATTTCCAGGCCATCAGCCCCGGCATCCTGTCGCTGTCGCAACTCCTCTTCATCATCGCCGCCACGGTGGTGGGCGGGGTCGGCAGCTTCTGGGGGCCTTTCGTCGGCACCGTCGTCCTGATGGTGGCCGACGAGGGCATGCGCGAGGCCGGGGAGTTTCGGACGCTGGGCCTCGGCCTCATCATCACGGCCGCCATCGTCCTCATGCCCAACGGGCTCGTGGGCCGGCTCGCCGACTTCGGCCGCTGGTGGCGAGCACGAAGGCGCCGCCCCGATGCCTCCATGGCCCAGGCCGCCACGCCCCCCGCCCCCATCGCGAGGTAGGACCATGTACGACACCATCATCCTCGGCGCCGGCTCCGCCGGCTGCGTGCTGGCCAACCGGCTGAGCGCCGACCCGGACCGCAAGGTCCTGGTGCTCGAGGCGGGGCGCGCCGCACCCCTCGCCTCCGACATCCCGTCCGATTGGGTGACGATGTTCAACACCGCGAGCGACTGGGGCTTCCACACGGAGCCTCAGGCCGGCTGCCGCGGCCGCCGCATCTTCTGGCCGCGCGGCAAGATGGTGGGAGGCTCGGGGGCGCTCAACGCGATGATCTACATGCGCGGGCTCCCCTCCGATTACGACGGATGGGCGGCGCTCGGCTGCCCCAACTGGTCCTGGGCCGACGTGCTGCCGGTGTTTCGCCTGTCCGAAGACAACCAGCGCCTCGGCAACGACCCCCTGCACGGCACCGGAGGGCCGCTGCACGTCAGCGACCCCGCCTACGTCGATCGCGGCGAGCACATGTGGCTCGCCGCCGCCCAGGCGGCCGGCTACCGCCTCAATGCGGACTTCAACGGCCCCGAACAGGAGGGCGCCGGCCTCTTCCAGTTCGTCATCAAGGACGGCGAGCGCTGGGGCACCGGCAAGGCCTACCTGCGGCCGGCGCTGGAACGGCCGAACCTGACCCTGCGCACCGGCGTGACCGTCACCCGCATCCTGGTCGAGAAGGGTCGCGCGGTCGGGGTCGAACTGCTCGACAGGGGCCGGCTCGAGGCGGTCTACGCGGGTTCGGAGGTGGTGCTGAGCTCGGGGGCGATCGGGTCACCCCACCTCCTGCTGCTGTCGGGCATCGGCCCCGCCGACGACCTCCGGGCCATGGAGGTCGAACCGGTGCACGACCTGCCGGGCGTCGGCCAGGACCTGCAGGACCACATCAACATCCCGATCTCGTTCGGCGCCAACGAGCCGATCGGCATCGGGGCGCTGACCGACGAGGACTGGGGCACCTCTCTCGAAGCCTGGCAGGGGTCCCGCACGGGGCTGCGGACCTCCGCCTGGGTGGCGGCCGGTGCCCATGTCAGGAGCCGCCCCGACGTCGAACCCGACCTCCAGCTCTACGGCGCGCTGAGCCCACATCGGGACTACGCGCGCTTCCTGCATTCGGGCTCGGGCGTGACGTTCCACTGCACGCTGCAGCGCCCGATCAGCCGCGGCGAGATCCGCCTGCGCTCGGCGGACCCGATCGAGGCGCCGGCGATCGATCCGCGCTACTTCGTCAGCGACGCCTCCGGGACCGACCTCGCCACCCTGGTCGAGGGCGTGCGCATCAACCGCCGCATCGCCGCGGAGCAGCCCTTGGCGGGCCTGCTCACGGGCGAGCTGCCGCCGAGCGGCGAATGCGAGACCGACGCCGAGATCGCCCATTACGTCCGGGGCCATTGCACGACCCTCTATCACCCGACCAGCACCTGCCGGATGGGGTCGGACGCGCGGTCGGTGGTGGACCCCGCCACCATGAAGGTCCGCGGCCTGGAGGGGCTCCGCATCGCCGATGCCTCCGTCATACCCCGCATGGTGTCGAGCAACATCCAGGCTCCCACCGTCATGATCGCCGAACGCGCCGCCCAGATGATCCTCGGGCAGGCGTGAGAAGCGTCACGGCGGCAGATGGGAGGAAGACTGGTTCGGATGACATCCGAGCGGTCGCGCCCATCGGCCGGACGCCGTATCATACAACTTTCGGGTGACCGCCTCACCATCCCCCCCCGATCCGCTCGTTCCCGCGGAGGCGAGCGGTTCACCCGGACGTCGTCCCAGAGTCTGTAAATGTATCGAACTTGTGCCTGAATGCCCTCTGGAGGCGTTCAGGAATCCATTCTAGTCCCAACGCAAATGGGCATTCATCCACAAACTCTCAGACGTCGAACAGCAGCCTTCGCCGCTCGGGCGTGACGACGGCGAAGCGCTCCGGATCGCCGTCCCGGAACAGCGACAGGATGGCGTCGCCGAGCCGGCGGATAGCGCGCGGTTTGTCGGCACCGTAGAGGTCGACGATCTGCAGCATGGGCGCAGGCAGGGGATCGGACAGCGGGATGCGGACCAGGCCCGGACCGTCCGATCCGACGCCGTCGCCGAGCGGGCGCATGTTGAGGATCGCGTAACCGAAGCCCGCCGCCACCGCGCTCCGCACGGTCTCGTAGGACCGCGACCGAAACCCGACGATCGGCTTCACGCCGAGCGGGTCGAACAGCGACAGCAGGTATCCCACCGTCAGCGGCAGGTCGAGCAGGACCAGCGGTTCGGCCTCGAGGTCGGCGATCGACAGCGACGCCGCCCCGGCGAGCCGGTGACGGACCGACAGCAGCACATGGGCCGGGACCCTGCAGATCGGCGTGACGTGGGCGTTGAAGGGCGGCCCGATGTCGTAGGTGACGACGAGGTCGACGATGCCCCGGTTCAGCCAATCGGCGAGTTGGGTCTGGTCGCCCTCGAAGAGGGAGACGCTCGTCGGTCCGTTCTCCCGCGTGAACCGCAGCAGGCCCTCCATCATGAAGAGGGGGCCGAAGGGCTCGAAACAGCCGATGCGGATGGCCTGCGTGTCGGCCTGCAGGACGCCGATACGCCGCTGGAAGTCGGTCTCGGCCGTCAGCAGGTCCCGGCTCGCCGCGACGAAGCGCTCCCCCAGCGGGGTCAGCTGGGTCCCGGTGGCCCGGCGCCGGTCGAAGATCCGGCCTCCGAGGCTGGCCTCGGCACTCTCGATGGCGGCCATGATGGATGAGGGCGAGATGTGCATCGCCCGCGAGGCGGCCTGGATCGAGCCGCATTCAGCCACCGTGCAGACGTATCTGACCTGTCGCAGGCTGAGGTTCATGTCCATCGGCGAGGGAATGTCCTGCGGGAGCGGGTTCGGGCAAGACCATGCCACACCGTCACCGCCTCTGGCAGTGAGCGGGACGGAGCGCGCGGCGCCTACCTCTGCTCCCGATCGCCGTCTCGAGGTCCCCGACCGAGCGGACGGCGCTGCGCTCGAGGCCGACCCCGAACCGGTTCAGCTCCGGCCGACCTGCTCCAGCCAATGCGGCCAGCGCCCGTCGTGCATCACGGCGCGGGCGCGCA
The DNA here is from genome assembly GCA_965214345.1 of Lichenihabitans sp. Lineage (GTDB taxonomy): Bacteria > Pseudomonadota > Alphaproteobacteria > Rhizobiales > Beijerinckiaceae > Lichenihabitans. Next base: position 2,241,796 of record CBDCBJ010000007.1, read on the forward strand.
TGAACTTCCACGCCCCATATTTCGAGAAGTCGAAGCTCAGCGCCGACTGCCTCATCTGCACGAGGGACCAATAGCCCCATTTGATGTCCGCGAGCGCCTTGTAGAGCTGGCAGCGCGCGAGCGTCGCGGATTCGAACCGGCCGAAGTAGCGCTCGACCAGATCTCGTTCGACGGTCTCGCTGAAGAACATCTCGCCGAACCAGATGCCGAGGTCGTAGCAGCGGTCGTTGTTGGAGGCATACTCGTAGTCGATCATCAGCATGCGGTCGCGCGTCGGATTAACCATGAAGTTCATCGGCATCGGGTCATTGAAACAGGGTACGACGTCGAGCCCGGAGGCTTCGAGCGCGGCGCGCGCCGCGCGATACTGCTTGGCGAGCCAGGCGTGGTCGACCGGCCGCGGCGCGGCGAGGTCGCGGGCCTGCTCGACATGCTCGTCGATCATGTCGAAGACCGTCTTGGTCTGGCCGAGCCGCGGTGCACCGTGGAAACCATGATAGCAGTCGAGCGCCATCTGACGGACAGGCGGGTGCGCGAAGTCGATGTTGTTGCAGGAGCGATAGCCTTCGACGAATGCCGAGACCTCCACACCCGTGTCGGCGAAGAAGTGCAGCACCCGAGGACCGAGGCCGAGGCCGCCCGCAGTCTCGGCGGCCTGGTTGGCGGTGCGGCGATCGATGAAGGCTTCCGTGCCCCGGCCCGGGACCTTGACGAAACAGGCCTCCGGCGCATCGGCGAACGTGACGCGGAAGTTGGCATTCGTGATGCCGCCGTGGATGGCGTCGTAGCTGACCGGACGGCCGCGCCACTCCGCGATGCGCGCCGCCGTGGCTTCGAGCGTCCTCTCGGCCTCGGTGGAGGCCTGCCCCAGACTCTTGGCGCTCATTCGGACCCGCCCCGCATCGACAGGCCCTGGCTCCTCGCCCCGATCGGTCGGGGGCGGCGCGACGAGATCATCGGCTTCATCGGTCTGGCCAATCCCTACAACGATCGCAGACGCTCCTCGAACCGCCGGTCCCGCAGGTCCGTCCGGCATCGCAGAAGGCGCCATTGCGCGTATTTGAAATATTCGATGTCGACGCGCTCCGTCACGGTCGCGGCGATCAGGCTGCGCGTGCCCCAGGCGAAGTCGTCCGCGACGCCGTAGAGCCGGCAGCGGGCCAGCAGCGCCTCGTCCGCGCGGCCCGCATAGGCTTCGAGCGCGGTGCGGGCTTGCGCGTCGAACGGATAGGCTTCGGCGAAGAACGAGCCGAGGTCCCAGTACGGATCGGCGTTCGCGGCCTCGTCCCAGTCGACGAGCAGGATCTCGCCACCGGCGCCGAGCATGACGTTCGACGCGATGCCGTCGCCGTGGCACGGGACCGTGTCGACGCCGGCCGCCGTGACGGCGGCGGCGATGTCCCGGACGTTGTCGAGCATCCAGCCGTAATCGTCCGGCAGGCCGACCGACCGTGCCGATGCCTCGGCCGCGTAGGTCTCGACGAGATCGAAGACGCTCCTCGTGCGGGAGAAGCGTGGCCCCTGATGCAGGCGCTTCAGGGTGCCGACCAGCGCCTCGCCGACGGCGGGTGTCTCGAGGTCGCCGAGCGTCGCGGTGCCAGGGCTCGCCCAGGAAGGGCCAGACCGCGACGCCGCTCTCGGGATCGCTCCAGAGGAGCGGCGGCGCCACGCCCGACGCACCGGCCTCCCGGGCGGCCTCGGCGGACGCCCCGGCGTCGACGAACAGGCGCGCGTCCTCGGCCGGGACCTTGACGAAGTATCGCTCGGCCCGGTCGAGTTCCACGAGCCAGCCGTGGCCGTCGACGCCGCGCTGCATCGGCGACGCGACGGGCGGCACCGCGAGGCTGCGGGCGAGTGGACGCCCGGCCCAGCCCGGGACCCTGGCGAGGATCGCGTCGAGATCGCGGTCGGGAGCGCTCATCGCATCGGCTCCACGCTTCGGCAGACGAGGTCGGCCAGCATGTCGGTGAGGACGATCAACCCGGCTTCGAGATCCTCCGGCGCGGTGAACTCGCTCTCGTGATGGCAGACGCCCCCGACGCTCGGTGTCACGACGACGACGCTGGGGCCGAGGCCGGCGAGCGGGATGGCGTCATGCCCCGCCACGGTGAGCAAGCGCATCGGGGCGTGGCCGGCACGCGTCGCGGCGGCTTCGGCGAGACGGACGAGGTCCTCGTCGAAGCGCCCCGCCGCCCGGACCGCGTGGCTCGACACCGCGATGGCGAGGCCGGTCGTCAGCGCCGTCTCGTCGATCAGGCGCCGCAGCGCCGCTGCGGCGTCGACGAGCACGTCGGGCTCGGGCGAGCGGAGTTCGACGAAGAGGGTCACCCGCCCCGGCACCACGTTGGGCGAGTTCGGTTCTACCTCCAGCCGGCCCACGGAGGTGTAGAGGCGTTCCGGGCCCGGCGTGTTGGCGTCGTCGGCGAGGCGACGGACGGCGGCGACGAGCAGGCTCGCGCCGTAGAGCGCATCCTTGCGGCGCGCCATGGCGGTCGGGCCCGTATGGGCCTGCTCGCCCGTGACGGTGATGCGGGTCTTCACCGCGCCCCACCAGCCCGTCATCACGCCGATGGTGCGGCCGGCCCTCTCCAGTTCGGGGCCGCATTCGACGTGAAGCTCGACATAGGCGGCGGGCCGGGGCGCGCGGCCGCGACCCGCGTAGCCGATCGCCGCCAGCGCGTCCCCCAGCGCGACGCCGTCGCCGTCCGCGATGGCCAGCGCCTCGCCCAGGGGCAGGGACCCGGCGAAGACGCCGCTGCCCAACAGGCTCGGCTGGAACCGCGCACCCTCCTCGTTGGTCCAGGACACGATCCCCAGATTGTGGGTCGGGCGCTCGCTGCCCCCGGCGAAGCAGGTCTTGACGGCGAGGGCCGCCGCCGCGGCCGCGACGACGCCGTAGGTGCCGTCGAACCGGCCGCCGTTCGGCTGGCTGTCGAGGTGCGAGCCCGACAGGACCAGCGGTGCGCCGGGGCCGGCGAGGTCCACGATGCCGAAGAGGTTGCCGACGCCATCGACGATGACCTCGAACCCGTGCCCGGCCAGCCAGGCCGTCAGCCAGTCGCGGGCCTGGCCGTCCTCGGCCGAGGCGGCCAGGCGATGGACACCGCCCTTCGGGGTGGCGCCGAAGCGGGCCACCTCCTGCATCATGGCGTGGAAGCCGGGGATGTCCGGGATCGGTCCCGTCATGAGATCAGGCTCACCGAGGCACGGGCGAAGGCGTCGAGGTAGGGTCGTGGCGGCGCGCGGTCCGAGACCACGATGGCGACCGCGCCGAAGTCGAAGGTGCGGATCCGGCCCAGGCGATCGAATTTGGTGTGGTCGGCGAGGATGATGGCCCGGCTGCTCTGGCGGGCGGCGGCGCGGCGCAGTTCGGCTTCGTCATCGCCGTAATCCATGAAACCCGCGTCGAGATGGATCCCCACGATGCCCATCAAGGCGAGATCGAAATGATAGTTGCGGACGCTCGCGATGGCATCATAGCCGATCAGGGCGTTGTCGTCCGTCCGCAGGACACCGGCGGTGAGGCGGACCTCGTGACGCTTCTGGCGCGACACCACGAGGGCGATGTCGACCGAGTTGGTGAAGACGGTCAGGGACGGGGCCTCGGCGAGCTCCCGCGCGACCGCGAGGGTCGTCGTCCCCGTGTCCAGGAAGATCGACATGCCGTCTTCGAGGAGCGGCACCACCTTCGCGGCGATCGCGGCTTTCTCCCCGGAGGCGAGGCGCGATCGCTTCTGGAACGGCCGGTCGCTGTGCGGCATGACCGGGATGGCGCCGCCATGGATGCGGCGCAGCAGCCCGCGATCCTCGAGCTGCTTCAGGTCGCGCCGGATCGTCTCCATCGAGACCCCGAGGTCTCCGGCCATGGGGGCGACCTCGACCCTCCGATCGGAGGAGAGGCGTTCGAGGATCTGCTCGTGGCGGACCTGGTCGAGCTTCATGTCAGGCCCGCAGCGGAAGCGGCTTCACCGAGCCGGTCGGCACCAGGAAGCAGGCGCTGAAATCACCCCGTCCCCGGACCGTCAGGACCGGGCTCTCGCGTCGGCACCGATCGAAGGCCTGCGGACAGCGCCCCTCGAAACTGCATCCGACCGGAAGGTCGATCGGGCTCGGCGGCTCGCCGTCGAGCAGGCAATCCTCCATCCGGTAGGGCCTGTCCTCGACGGTCGGAACGGCGCTCAGCAGCGCCTTCGAGTAGGGATGGCCGGGGTCGAAGAACAAGGTCTGGTTGGCGGCCAGTTCCACGATCTCGCCGAGGTACATGACGGCGAGCCGGGTGCAGACGCGGCGCACCATGGCGAGATCATGCGAGATGAAGACGTAGGTGAGCCCGTGCGCCACCTGCAGCCGCTCGAACAGCGCCAGGAGGCGCATCTGTTCGGCCTGATCGAGCGCGGAGAGCGTCTCGTCGAGGATCAGCAGCTTAGGCTCCAGGATCATGGCCCGGGCGATGTTGATCCGCTGCCGCTGGCCGGCGCTGAGGCCGGTGGGCAGTTGCCCGTAGGCCTCGGCCGGCAGGCCCACCTCGTCCATCATGGCGAGGACCCGGTCGCGCCGGGCCGCCGCGGTCCCGCCGATGCCGTGGATCAGCAGCGCCTCCTCGATGATCCGCCCGATCGTCAGGCGGGGCGGCATGGACGTGTAGGGATCCTGCAGCACGAGTTGCAGCGAGCGACGTTGGGCCAGAAGGGCGCGTCCCCCGAGGCCGGCGATGTCCTGGCCCTCGAACAGGATGCGACCCTCGTCCGGCCTCTCCAGGCGGGCCAGCAGGCGCGTGAGCGTGGACTTGCCGCAGCCCGATTCGCCGATGATGCCGAAATTCTCGCCCGGCTTGACGTCGAAGGTGACGTTGCGGACCGCCTTGATGGCGCTCGGCGGCCGGAAAGGGTTGGCGCGCCGGCCCCTGTAGTGGCGCGAGACGCCCTGGACCGACAGGATCGCCGCCGCGGCATCGGCGGTGGCGGGCCGGAGCTCCGACCCGCGCGCGTCCGACCAGATCTTCGGCGTGAGGGCGATGAGGGTCTGGGTGTAGGCGGTGCGCGGGCTCGCGATCAGCTCATCGGGCCGCTGGCGTTCCACCAGTCGGCCCTTGTTGATGACGAGGATGTCGTCGGCGATGTCCCGCACGACCGGCAGCGACGACGACACGAAGATGATGGCGGTGCTGAACTCCGCGCGCAGGTCCCGCATGAGGCGCAGGATCTGCGCCGCGACCGTGACGTCGAGCGGCTGGGTCACGTTGTCGGCGACGAGCAGCGCCGGCTGGCCCACCAGGGCGTCGACGATCAGCGCCCGCTGCATCATGCCGCCGCTATATTGGTGCGGGTATTCGGCGAAGCGGGCCTTGGGCGACGGGATGCGGACCGCCGCCAGGAGACCGGTGACGCGGTCCTTGGCGGCCGCGAAGGACAGGCTCGGGTCGATCGTGCGCAGCTTCTCGACGATCTGACGACCCACCGGCAAGGTCGGATCGAGCGTGCTGCTCGGGTTCGAGCCGATGTAGGCGATCTTCCGGCCCCGGATCCGGCGCAGGTTCGGCGCCGGCATGGTGAGGAGGTCGTGGCCGTCGAAGGCGATCGAGCCCGAGGTCGCCACCAGCGGCGGCGTCAGCCAGGCGACCAGCGCGCGCGACAGCACCGTCTTGCCGGCGCCGCTCTCGCCGATCACGCCGAGGATCTGGCGCTCGGCGAGATCGAAGGAGATGCCGCTGAGGATCGGCCGCATGACGCCCTGGACGGCGGCGCCCACCGACAGATCGGAGACCCGAAGGACCGGTGTCGCCATGGTCAGGCCTCGCCGCCGTAGACCCGATTGCGCGCCCGCTCCAGGGCCGCGCCGATCAGGTTGATGCTGATCAGCGTCAGGGCCAGGAAGGCGCCGGGGCTGGTGGCGATCCACCAGGCGTTGATGAGGTATTTGCGGCCGTCGGCGATGATGCTGCCGAAGCTCGGGGTCGGCGGCTGGATGCCGAGACCCAGGAAGCCGAGGATCGCCTCGAAGATCATCATGCGGGCGACGTCGAGCACCGCCACGAAGGCGATGGGCGGCAGGACGTTGGGCATGATCAGGAGCGCCATGATCCGCCAGTCGGAGGCGCCGAGCACCCGGGCGCCGCGCACGAATTCCTTGCCGCGCTCGCTCTGCGTCACGCTCCGCGCGACCCGGGCGTAGAGCGGCCAGCCCGACAGGCCCAGCACCAGGATGATCGATCCCACCGTCGGGCGCGACACGCCCAGGATGGCGATGGCGAGGATGATCATGGGGACCGACAGCTGCGCATCGGTGAGCCGCATGATGGCGGTGTCGACGAGCCCGCCCTTGAAGCCCGCCACGACGCCGAGCGTGCAACCGACGACGAACATCAGCACGACGGTGGAGACGCCGATCAGCAGCGAGTAGCGCAGGCCGATCAGGCTGCGCAGCAGCATGTCCCGGCCCAACTGGTCGGTGCCGAGCGGATGCGCCCAGCTCCACTTGGGACCGAGGAACAGCGGATCCATGAACTTTTCGCGAATGCTCATCTTCGCCGCATCGAAGGGCGAGAGCTCCGGATAGATCAGCGAGGCGAGCAGCAGCAGGACGAAGACGGCGAGGCCGACCCGCAGGCCCGGCGCCCGCAGAGCGTCGCCGACGATCCGCCGGGAGATCGACGCCGACGCCTTCGCGGGAGCCCCGGCGGCGGCGGCGGCGGCCGGCAGGATCATTGCGTCGCCCCGTTCGGTCGTCGCCATCAATAGTCGAGCCTCGGATCGATCCGCGTGGCCAGGACGTCCACCACGATGTTGATCAGCACGAAGATGGCGCTGGTCACGATGGCGATCCCCTGGATGAGCGGGAAATCACGCTGCAGCACGGCATTCACGGTCAACTGGCCGAGCCCCGGGTAATCGAAGATATATTCCACCACCAGCACGCCGCCCAGCAGCGTGCTGAGCTGGATGCCGAGGAGGTTGAGCAGCGGCACCGCGGCATTGCGCAACGCGTGGCCGAAGACCGCCCGGCGATAGGTCAATCCCCGCACCACGGCGGCGTCGATGAAGGGTTCGCGCATCACCTGGGCGACCGACACGGTCAGCGAGCGGATGATGAAGGGCGAAAGCTCGATCGCCAGCACGAAAGCCGGCAGGATCGCATAGGTGAAATCCCTGTAGCCGATCGAGGGCAGCCACCGCAGGTCGACCGAGACGACCAGCGCCAGGACGATGCCGAGCCAGAAGTTCGGCAGCGAGACGAAGACCGAACCGGCGAAGAAGGCGAGCTTGTCGGGCCATCGACCCGGGTTGAGGCCGCCGAAGATGCCGAGCGGCAGCGAGATCAGCAGCGCGAAGACGAAGGCGAGGCCGCCGAGTTGCAGGGTCAGCGGAAGGCGCTCGACGATGAGGTCCGACACCTTGGCCATCTCGCCGCGTGTCGGGTCGTTGAACGCGCCGCCCTGGGCGATGGCGCCGCTCTGCGGACGCTGGTAGGAGCGGCCGAGATCGCCGACCACGAGACCGCGCAGGTAGCGCCCGTATTGCACCACGATCGGGTCGCGCAGTCCCATCTGACGGGCGAGGTCCTCGATGACGTTGTCGGGCGCCATGCCGCCCACGATGAGGCGGACGGGATCGCCCGGGACGACGCGCAACAGCGTGAAGATGAGGAAGCTCGTCAGCAGGATGATCACCACACCCTGGCCGAGGCGCCGCACCAGAATATTCAGCACATCCATTCGGCCACCTTCGGGAGACCCGCGGGCAGGAGTCCCCGCTCATCCGACGCTTCGCCACACCGTCCCGCGAAGGCGCGGACGAGGGCGGTTCCCCGGCCTTTCACGCCTCAGGCGAGGGTCGCCTTGGTGACGTCCTGCATGCCGTTCGGATAGATGTAGATCCCCTCGAGCTTCTTGCTCATGGCGTGCAGGAAGACGGAGGTGAACAGCGGCAGAGAGGGCATCTTCTCGACGAGGAGCGGAAGCGTGTCTGTCTGGAGGATCGTCTTGCGCTCTGCCGTCGTCGACGCATTTCGCTCGCGGTCGAGCGACGCGTCGATCTCCGGATCGACGATGCCGGTGATGCGCTTCGAACTCGAATGGAAATGCGTCCGCAGCACGAGATCGGGCTCGGGCGAGCCCGTGCACCAGCCGCAATCGATCATATGGCCGGCGCCGCCGCCGGGGCGATCGTAGAGCAGGTTTCCCCAGGCGGCGACTTCGAGCACGGTGAGCTTGACCGGGAAACCCTGCGCCCGCAGCATCTCGGTGATGACTTCGCCATATTCCTTGGTCTTCGGATAGAAGCCCACCGACGTGTAGTATTCGAGGTCGGGCAGGCCCTTGCCGCCCGGAAAGCCCGCGGCGGTCAGCAGCGCCTGGCATTTCTCAGGATCGAACTGCGGGAACGTCTTGACGTCGGTATAGCCGAACTTGACGGGTGAGATATGCGCAGCGCAGGGCTGCCCCGAGATACCGAGCACGTCGAGGATGACGCTCCGGTCGATGGCATAGGCCGCCGCCTGCCGCACGCGCACGTCGTCGAAGGGCGGCTTCGAGCAACGGAACCAGAGGTATTTGTTCTCCACCGAGGTCGCTTTGTTGATGACGAAGTTCGGGTTCTTGACGATCGTGTCGACCTGTTCCTGCTCCAGACGCTCGATGATGTCGGCTTCGCCGGAGAGGAGTTCCAGGGCACGAGTCGTGGTGTCGCCGACGAACTTGTAGGTGACGCCGGGGATCTTCGACACGCCCATGAAGAACTTGTCGTTGACGGCCAGGATGGTGCTGTCGCCCTTCTGCTCGACGAACTTGAACGCGCCGGTGCCGTTCGGGCGGGAGGCGAGCAGCTTCTTGTCGGCCACGTCCTTGGCCGACATGATCGGCAGGAACGATGACAGGTAGTAGAAGAGCGCCGCGGGGTAGCCGAACTTCTCCGTCTTGATCCGCGCCGTCAGGCGGTCGACGACTTCGACTTCGACCTGTCCCGGATACCACTGGGCCGGGCGGTCGGGCAGAGAGCCGTATTCGTAGGTCGCCTTGACGTCGTCCGCCCCGAAGGGCTTGCCGTCGTGGAAGGTGACGCCGTCGCGCAGCTTGAACTCGAGCGTGTATTTGTCGATCGGGTTGATCGCGGTGGCGAGCTCTAAGTCGAGCTGTTCTGGGTTGGCCGGCCGCATCGGGCAACGGGTCAGGTAACCGAAGACGAAGCTTTCGAGGATCAACTGGCCGAGGTTCGTGTGGGTGGTCGGGTCCCAGTTGCCGGTCAGCGCCTCGGCGGCCAGGAACACCATGGGCCGTGTCGCGGTCTGCGCATAGGCCGAGTCGAACAGGAAAGCCGGATTGAGCCGCGGTGCTGCGAAGCTCGCCGCCGCCAGCGTCGACGCTCCCAGGAAAGCCCGTCTGTCGATATGCGCCATTCCACTCTCCTGTGGCGGACGGTCCAACCCGACGACGTCGCGTGCGGCCCGCGCACGCGCCCGTCTCCGACCGTTTTGTGGTTTCGGTGAGTTTCGAGCCGGAAAAATCACCTGTCAAGGATCATCGACCTGTCTGGTGTTCTATTCCGTAAGAGAGATCCGATTTGAACACTGGATGAGCAGACTGCCTACAAAGAGCGATCCACTGCTCGATGCAGAGATCAGAATGGACAATTGCCGACCAAAGAAGCGAATCGCCTACGATGTGAGATTTGACCGTTTGGAGCTCACCAGCGCTCAGGAAAGCGGCGACGCGAACCCGTCGCCGACGACACGCGACGGCATCGTCAGGTCGCCGACGACCGAAACGGGATGCCCGGTTTGAAGCGGACGCACCCGCGAGACCATCGCGGCGGCCGCTTCGTCCCGCCGGCCCCCCACGACGACACCCCTGCCCTCGGAGGGTCGACCGTGCCCGCAGGTCTGTGTTGCAGCTTGACGGCGAGCGGACATGCCCCGGCGCGCCGTCCACAGGGCTGATGCGGAGGACTCCGGGCGTTCCTGGGTCCGTCCGAAGACGCGAGGACAGGGAGGGACGGCCCGTCTCCGAGCGGCCCACTCGACCGAGCCGCCCCGACACCGATACATGGAATCGGCGACGCGGACCTGTCCCGGCGAGCCTGCACGCAAGAAGGCGATCGAGACATGATGAACCCTGAGGCATCGTCGGATCCCGACACGTGGGCGACCCGCGACTGGGCTGTCGCGATGACGCGGCATGCGAGCGTCACGGGGACGCCCGGAGAGGCGTCGTTCGGCCCCTGGCTGGCCGAAACGCTCGAACGGGCCTTCGCTTCGCCGCGCTGCGACGTCTGGACGTTCCCCGTCGCGCCGGGGGACGAACGCCTCTGCGTGGCGATGCTGGTGCGGGGCCGAGGGCCGGACACGGTGCTCCTCACCGGGCATTACGACACGGTCTCGGTCGACGACTACGGAGAGCTCGCCGGGGTCGCGACCGAGCCCGACCTCCTTCTCGGTGCGCTCCTGGCGCGGCTGCGCCGTTCTGCGGAGACTCCGGCCGAAGCACGGGCCCTGGCGGACTTAAGCTGCGGTGCTTTCCTCCCCGGCCGAGGCCTCCTCGACATGAAGGCGGGCCTCGCGGCCGGGGTGAGCGTGGCACAACGCTTCCTGCGGCAGGGTGGCGATGGCAACGTCCTGTTTGTGGCCGTCCCCGACGAGGAGCGGTCGTCCGACGGCGCGCGCAAGGCGGCCACCGAACTCCGACACGTCGAGAGCCAGCATCGTCTCGACATCATCGCGGCGATCAACCTCGACGCCATGGCAGACGACGGCGATGGTGCGGCAGGGCGCGTCATCGCCTTGGGAACGATCGGCAAGGTCCTTCCGACGGCTTTCGTCGTGGGTCTGCCGACCCACGCGGGCTTCCCGCTGGCCGGTCTCAACGCCGCTGCCCTGGCGGGTGCCATCGCGGCCAGGGCGGAGTGGGCCACCGAACTCACAGACCGGGCGGACGGGCCCGCCACCCCGCCGAGCGTCCTCCTGCTGCGGGACGGGAAGGCCGGCTATGACGTCACGACGCCGGAGACGGCCTTCCTCGCCGTGAACACCCAGATCGTGAGGCTCACGCCCGACCAGGTCCTCGACGCGTTCGACGGGCTCTGTCGGGAAGCGATCGCGGCGACGGTGGATCAGCTACGGCATCGCGTCTGCGGCCGTTCGGCGAAGCCGAAGGTGGGCGAGCCGGCCCCCGACGTCCCCGTGATCCGGTTCGCCGCGCTGGCGGAACGGGTCGCGCGCCAAGGCCCTGAAATGCTCGGCGGCGCCCTCGCCGCAGCGGGGCTAGGGGGCGCCAGCATGCCGGAACGCTGCCGAGCGATCACGGAGCGCCTGTGGAGGGCGTCGAGGCAGACGGGTCCGGCCGTCGTGACGGGTTTCGCATCCGTTCCATACCTGCCGACCAGCCTGTCCGGCTCCCCGAAGGCCCGACGGCTGGCGACGGCGGCGGCTCAGGCAGCGATGTCGGTCGGCGCTCACCACGAGGTCGACATCCGATGCGAGCCCGTTTTCGCCGGCATCTCCGACATGAGCTTCCTCGGCGAGGCTGACGAGGGATGGCTCGACACCGTGGCCCCCAACACGCCGGGTTGGGCCGAGCAGGTCCGCTGGCCCGAGCACGGCGGCATCGCCGGCATTCCGATCGTCAACGTCGGACCTTGGGGTCGAGACTATCACACGCCCCTGGAACGCATCGAAATCCGCTACGGTTTCGAGGTCGTCCCCGACCTGGTCGAGGATGTCGTCCGCAGGCTGTTGGACGGGAGCATCGATCGAGCGACGGACTGACGTCGGTCGTCGCCCCTGTCGTCGACCCCCGTGGCTGATGCGCGTCCTGATCCCCATACGGCTCGCCGTCCCGGTGGACCGGGTCGACCGATCCCGAGGCGATGGCCTCGCGCGACTCCGTCCTCGCGCCCGGCGCGGAGCATCATTCAGTGAGCAGCTTGCGAAGGCCTGCCGCGAGAACATGGAGCAGCAGGCTGCAGGAGGCCGCGCCGGCATCGAGGTGACCGCGCGAGCGCTCGCCGAGGCGGCTGGCGCGCCCGATCCTCGCCACGAGATCGCGCGTCGACTGGAAGCCGCGCTCGGCCGCGGCATCCATCGCGGCGAGGCAGGCCGAGAAGCCCTCCCCCCGCGTGGCTGCCGCGTCGAAGGCGTCGCGCGCCGGCACCAGCACGTCGACGAGGCTCTTGTCGCCTGGCTTGCCCTCGCCGAGGTCCACCACGGCGGCGACGCCGGCGTGCAGCATGGCGGCGAAGCCGTCGCGGTCGAGCCTCGTGCGGCCGCGCAGAGAGGTCGACATGTCGAGGAAGAAGCTGCCGTAGAGCGGCCCCATCGAGCCGCCGATCTCGTCGAGCAACGTCTCGGCCAGGATGCCGAAGCCCTCGCCGAGCCCCTGCGGTGCAGCCGCGAGCTTCTGCCCGGTCAGGCGGAAGCCCTTGCTCATGTTGACGCCGTGGTCGCCGTCGCCCACCGCACCGTCGAGTTCGTTGAGCTTCGGGGCATTGCCGACGATGGCCTCGATCATGTCGTCGAGGATCGGACCGGCGGCCTTGAGATCGATCGTGTCCGCCATCACGCGTCTCCCGTCACGGTGAGGCCGATCGAGCGCGCCGGGGCGGCGAGCAGGCGGTCGAGTTCGCCGTCGAGCCGGGTCAGCGTCACCGAGGCCCCCATCATCTCGAGCGAGGTGAAGTAGTTGCCGACGAAGCGGTGTCGGATCCGGAGGCCCGCCTCGCCCAGGATCTCGGCGATGTGGGAATACAGGATATAGAGCTCCATCACCGGCGTCGCGCCGAGGCCCGACACCAGCACGGCGACGTCGTCACCGCGCTCGAAGGGCAGGTCGGCGAGGATCGTCGTCATCATGGTGGCGGCCATGACGCGCGCCGGCTCGATCGGACGGACGGCGATGCCCGGCTCGCCGTGGTGGCCGATCCCCACCTCCATGGTGCCGTCTTCGATGGTGAAGTTCGGCTTGCCGGCCGCCGGGATCGTGCAGGCCGAAAGGCCGACGCCGACGCTGCGGGTCGCGTCGATCGTCTTCTGAGCGACCGCGATCACCGCATCGAGATCGGAACCCTCGGCCGCCAGGGCCGCCGCGGCTTTCCACATCAGGATCTCGCCCGCGACGCCGCGGCGCTTCGAGCGCTCGTCCTTCGGCGCCGAGGCGGCATCGTCGTTGGCGACGACGCACTTGACCGTGAGCCCGTCTCGGGCCGCGAGCCGCACCGCCATCTTCACGTTCATGTTGTCGCCGGCGTAATTGCCGTAGAGGCAGGCGACGCCGTGGCCGCCGTCGGCAGCCCGGTAGGCGGCCTCGAACGCGCGGGCGGTGGGTGAAGCGAAGACTTCGCCGATCGCGACCGCGTCGAGCAGGCCCGGACCGACATAGCCCACGAAGGCCGGTTCGTGGCCCGATCCGCCACCGGTCACGATGCCGACGCGGCCTGCAGGTCCGGCGCCGGCCGCCTTGACGACACGGGGATGGGCTGTGCCGGCGAGCAGATCGGGATGCGCCGCCTTAAGTCCCGCGAGCGCATCCTCGACGACGTCGTCGGGATCGTTGATGATCCGGTTCATGGCGGTCGCCTCCCTATTGGATCGTGTAGCCGCCGTCGATGGCGAGGTCGGCCCCGTTCACCATCGCGGCCGCCGGGCTCGCGAGATAGAGGGCGGCCATCGCCACCTCCTCGGGTCGGGCGAAGCGGCGCGACGGGATCAGCTTCTTCATCGCCTCACCGACCTCGCCGGCCCAGGCCTGGCGCCCGAGTTCGGTCTCGACGACGGTCGGGCTGATGGCGTTCACCGTGATGCCATGCGGCCCCCATTCGAGCGCCATCACCTTGGTCATCCCGACGATCGCGGCCTTGCTGGTGCAATAGGCGACGTGGGCCTGCAACGCGACACTCGCGGCCTGCGACGCCATGTTGATGATCCGGCCGGAGCCCCGGGCCATCATGTGGGCCCCTGCCGCCTGGGCGAACAGGAACGGCGCCGTCAGATTGACGGCGAGCGTCGAGTCCCAATCGGCGCGGCTCGCCTCGGCGGCGGGGGCGAGGCGGACGATGCCGGCATTGTTGACCAGGATGTCGAGCCGACCGAAGCGTTCCGCCACGTCGTCGACGGTGCGGCGCGGAGCGCCGTCCTCGGCGACGTCGACCACCAAACCGATGTGGTCGGGTCCGAGGCTGCGCGCCACGGATTCGACCGTCGGATCCCGGTCGACGAGGGCCACCCGGGCGCCGCTCTCGACGAAGGCGGCGGCGATGGCGAAACCGATGCCGCTCGCCCCGCCGGTGACGAGCGCCGTGAGCCCGTCGAGCGAGAAGGCTTTTTGAACCAAGGTCGGATCGGGCACGGGCGAGGTCTCCTTGAGGATCGAGGGGTGGGACGTCAGCAGTCGACGATCGTCAGTGCCACGCCGGCCTCGCCCAGGCGCTCCCGCTCGGGCTCGGGCAGTCCGGCATCGGTGATGACGCCATCGAAGGCGTCGAGCCCCGCCATGCGGTTCAGTGCCGTCACGCCGAACTTCGAACTGTCGACGATCAGCACCTTGCGTCGGGCGCTCGCCATGAAGGCGCGCTTGGTCTTCAACACTTCTTCGTCCTGATGATACGCGACGGCACCGTCGATGGCCGAGGTCGACATGAACAGGATGTCGGCTCTGAGCGACGCCATGGTGGTCTCGCAGATCAGGCCGAAGAAGGCGTTCAGGCGGGCGTTGTAGGTGCCCCCGAGGCTGATCAGCCGAATGCCATGCGCGTCCTTCAGGAGATCGATCATGGCGACGCCGTTGGTCATCACGGTCAGGGGTGTCTTGGCCGACAGGTGGGGGGCGATACAGAGCGTCGTGGTGGACTCGTCGAGGATGACGGATCCGCCGGGCTGGACGAGCGCCGCCGCCGCGCGGGCGATGGCGCTCTTCTGTCGCTCGGCGAGAAGGGCCCGGTACGAGAAACTGCTCTCGACCGATCCCGACTCGTGCAGCGTGACGCCGCCGTGCTGCTTGCGCACCATCCCGCGCTCGGCCAGCGCGTCGAGGTCGCGATGGATGGTCATGCGGCTCACACCGAAGCGCGAGGCGAGATCCTCGACCTGGGCCGACCCGGCCCGGATGATGGTTTCGAGCATCAGCTTGCGCCGGTTCTCGATGGCCCGCGCGCTCCGGATCGGATCGCTCGGACCAGCCGTTTCGTCGCTCATCGGGTGACTGCCTCTCGCCGGATCATCGGTCCATAGTGCCACGGATCCGACTGGTGGACAGCGAGTCAGCCGGTCGAGCCGGGTCTCAAGCGCGGCTACTCGTTGGCATAGTGGCCCGACGCCATGTTCTGCTTGATCAGGTCGGGCAAGCCCTCGACGAATTTGTCGGAGTGGTCGAAGAGCTGGTCATAGTACTTATCGACATTGGCTTTGGTGATGCCCGGCATCTGCAGCATGGCCTCCTTCGGAACCGGCTTGCCCTGGACCTGGTCGACCGCGACCTGGACCGCCATGCCGAGTTCGAGCGCGCCGTTCTGCAGATTTGTCTCGATCACCTCGCCGGACCGGATGGCGCGCAGGCCGTCCTTGATGGCGTCGACGCCCGAGACCGGGATCTTGCCGGCGAGGCCCTTCTCCTTGAGGGCCTGCATCGAGCCGATCGCCATGTCGTCGTTCTCCGAGATCAGGCCGTCGATCTGCCCGTTGTAGCGCGACAGCCAATCCTGCATCAGCTTGTAGGCCTGGGTGCGCTCCCAATTGGCGGGCTGCATGGCGAGGACCTTGATGCCCGGGTTCTTGGCCAGGACATTCTCGATGCCCTTCGTGCGGTCGATCGCACCCGATTGGCCGACCGGGCCCTGCATGACGACGATGTTGCCCTTGCCTTTCAGCGCGTCGACGACAGCCTGAGCCTCCTGCTCGCCCGCCCCGACGTCGTTCGGGCCGACGTAGGAGGCGAGCTTCTCGGCTTCAGGTCCCGAGATCGACAGGTTCGTCGCCACGACCGGTATGCCGGCCTTGGCGGCCTCGGCGATCTGCGGGCCGAGCGTCGAGGAATTGACGGCCGCGATGATGATGACGTCGACCTTCTGATTGATGAACTGCTGGATCTGCGAGATCTGCGCGTTCACGTCGTTATGGGCGCTCTGCCAGAGCAACGTGCCGTCGTTGGCCTTGGTGATCGCCTCGGCACCCTGCTTCCCCCAGGCGATGAACGAGGACATGTCGTAGACGGTGAAGCCGATCACCGGCTTCGCCTTGTCGGCCATGGCCGGCGTGGCCAGAAGAAGAGCGGCCGTGGTGCAGAGTGCGGCCTTGAGGCCGATGTGCTTCGAAGACGTCATCTCGGGTTTCCCTCTCGTGAGCTCGGTTGTTCTGACGGCAGGACTCGGCTCAATCGTCCTTCCGGTTCAGCGTCGAGTCGATGAAGACTGCGCCGATGATGATCACGCCCTTGATGATGAGCTGGTAGAAGGGCGAGACATTGAGGATGTTCAGGCCGTTATCCAGAACACCGATGATCATGAAGCCGAACACGGTGCCGAAGATCGAGCCGCGGCCGCCCATCAGGCTGATGCCGCCGATCACCGCCGCCGCGATGGCGTTGAGTTCGTAGCCGGTGCCGGTCGTGGCGATGCCCGCGGTCGCGCGCGAGGCCAGAACCACGCCCGCGAGGCCTGCCAGGAGGCCGCTGACCGTGTAGACCGTGATCCGGATCGCGTGCAGGTTCACGCCCGCGACCCGCGCCGCCTGCGGATTGCCGCCCGTCGCGTAGATGTGAAGGCCGAGGCGGGTGCGCGACAGCAAGAGCCATGACACCGCGACCGCCACCACCATCAGGCCGACCGGCACCGGGAATCCGTAGAGGCGGTCGCTCACGGCCAGGAAGGCGTCCGACAGGCCCGAGATCGGCTGGCCGTCGCTGAGCACGTAGGCGATGCCGAGCGCGATCGTCATGGTGCCGAGCGTGGCGACGAAAGCCGGCACGCGGGCCACCGCCACGAGGACGCCGTTCAACAGCCCGACGGCGCCGCCTGCCGCGACCCCTGCCGCGACCGCCGCGATCGTCCATGGCACACCGTCGCGCTGCGCCACCATGGCGGCGACGACGCCGGAGACGCCGACGACGCTGCCGACCGAGAGATCGATGCCGCCGGTCAGGATCACGTAGGTGGCGCCCGTCGCGAGCAGCGCGTTGGTCGACACCTGCAGCAGGACGACGTTGAAGTTCGACAGCGTGAAGAAGCTCGCGTTCGAGGCGCCGAGCACGCCGACGAAGACGAACAGCACGAGGACGAGCGCGTAGCGCAGCAGCAGCGCCTTGACGTCGAATCGAGGCCGCGCCGGGACCGAGGAGGCGAGATCCGCCGTGGAGACGGTGGCGCGATCAGGCTGCATCTTCGATCTTTCCCATGGCGAGCCGCAGGATGGATTCCTGGTCGACGGCCCCCCGCGCGAGTTCGCCCACGATGGCGCCGCCCCGCATCACCAGGATGCGATGGCTGAGATTGATCAGTTCGGGCATGTCGGAGGAGGCGAGCAGCACCGCGACACCCGTGTTCGCGAGGTCGTGGATCAGCCGGTAGATCTCGCTGCGCGCCCCCACGTCGATGCCGCGCGTCGGCTCGTCGAGGATCAGGAGCCGCGGCGTGCCGGTGACGAGCCAGCGCGCGAGTGCGATCTTCTGCTGATTGCCGCCGCTCAGATGCGCCACCATCTGCCCGAGCCGGGCATATTTGGTCCGCGTGCGTTTCAGCACGTCGAGCGTCCTGGCGCGGCGGGCCGCGTTGTCGACGAAGCCCGACGCTCCCGTGAAGTCGCCGAGATGCGGCAGCGTCACGTTGTCGAGGATCGAGAGCGAGGTCAGGACGCCGGCGAGCTTGCGGTCTTCGGGCACGAAGGCGATGCCGCGCCGGATCGAGTCAGCGGGCGACGATCGCGGCACCGGCGAACCATCGAGCCTCACCTCGCCATCCGCCTTGCGCAGGCCGAACAAAGCTTCGAGCAATTCGCTCCGGCCCGCGCCGACGAGGCCGCCGAGGCCGACGATCTCCCCCGCATGCACGGTGAGCGAAGTGCGGGCGGCGTAACCCGCCACCCTGACGTCGCGGACCTCCAGCACCGGCTCGCGACGCGCCCCCACGGTCTGGTCGGGGAACAGATCTTCGATGTCGCGGCCGACCATGTCGGCGATGATCTGCCGCTCGGTCAGCGTCGCGGTCGGGGCCTGACGGATGAAGGCGCCGTCTCG
>CBDCBJ010000007.1:2267500-3289926 GCA_965214345.1 Lichenihabitans sp.
ACACACCCAGCCGATGAAGCCAGGGCACAAACTCCAGAGCCATGCTCGGAAGATCCAAACAGCAAAAACACCGCTCAAAGCAGTCCGTGCCGTCAGTGATCGGGTTATAAGAGAGGAAGGAGGACGAGGTCAATGGGCACGTCACAAAATCGAAGGAAAGGATGACGCACCCGGGCGACCGGGCCGGCTCCAGGGCTGACGGCTGACGAGGATCGGCGTATGGCTGTCGGACGGCCTCAGGGGCCAGCCGACAGGGAGGCCTCGATCGATGTCAGGCGCCGTCATCGCGGGCTATGCCCGCTCGCCCTTCCAGCCGGCCGGCAAGGGCAGCCTCGCCCGCGTCAGGCCCGACGACATCGCCGCCCAGGTGGTGCGCGCCCTCGTCGAACGCACAGGGATCGCCCCCGAGGATCTCGAGGATCTCCTGCTCGGCTGCGCCTTCCCGGAGGGCGAGCAGGGACTCAACGCCGCCCGCCTCGTCGGGCTGCTGGCCGGCCTGCCGCTCACCGTCGGGGGTGCCACGGTCAACCGGTTCTGCGGCTCCTCCATGCAGTCGGTCCATATGGCGGCGGGGGCCATCGCGCTCGGCGCCGGCGACGCCTTCATCTGCGCCGGAGTCGAGAGCATGAGCCGCGTGCCGATGGGCGGCTTCAACCCCATGCCGAACCCGGACCTCGCGCGCGAGCGGCCCGGCGCCTATGTCGCCATGGGCGAGACGGCCGAGAACGTCGCCCGTCAGTACCAGATCACCCGCGCCGACCAGGACGCCTTCGCGGTCGAGAGCCAGCGCAAGGCCGCGGCCGCCCGCGCGACGGGGCGCCTCACGGCCGAGATCGTGCCGATCGCCACGAAGGCCGGCACGGTGGACCAGGACGGCTGCCTCCGCCCGGACACGAGCGCCGAGGGCCTCGCCGGGCTGAAGCCGGCCTTCGAGCAGCACGGCACCGTGACGGCCGGCACGGCCTCGCCGCTGACCGACGGCGCCTCGGCGGTGCTGATCTGCTCCGCCGACTACGCCGAGCGCCACGGCCTGACGGTGCTGGCGCGCATCCGCTCTGTCGCGATCTCGGGCTGCCAGCCGGAGACGATGGGGCTCGGCCCGATCGCCGCCAGCCGCAAGGCCCTGGCCCGGGCGGGCGGCTTAGACGCGGCGCAGATCGACGTCGTCGAGCTGAACGAGGCTTTCGCGTCCCAGGCCATCGCCTGCGCCAAGGAGCTCGGCCTGCGCGACGAGGCCTTGAACCGGGACGGCGGCGCCATCGCGCTCGGCCATCCGCTCGGCGCCACCGGAGCCCGCATCGTCGGCAAGGCCGCCGCCATCCTGCACCGCGACGGCGGCCGCTATGCGCTGGCGACCCAGTGCATCGGCGGCGGCCAGGGCATCGCCACCCTGCTGGAGCGCGCCTGATGGGCGCCGCCATCCGCCGCGTCTGCGTCATCGGCGCGGGCGTCATGGGCGCCGGCATCGCCGCCCAGGTGGCCAACGCCGGGGTGCCGGTGCTGCTGCTCGACATCGTGCCCGTGGGCGCGGCTGACCGGGACGAGCTCGCGCGAGCCGCCGTCGCCCGCCTGCTGAAGACCGACCCGGCGCCGCTGATGGCGCCCGAGGCGGCGAAGCTCATCGAGATCGGCAACATCGAGGACGACCTCGGCCGCGCTTCGGATTGCGACTGGATCCTCGAGGCCGTGATCGAACGGCTGGACCTGAAACAGGCGCTCTACCGCCGCCTCGCCGCTTTGCACCGGCCCGGGACGGCCGTGAGTTCGAACACGTCGACGATCCCGCTGGGGTCGCTGCTCGGCGGCCTGCCGGAGGACTTCGCCCGCGACGTCCTCATCACCCACTTCTTCAATCCGCCGCGTTACATGCGCCTCCTCGAGATCGTGCCCGGCCCCGCGACGGATCCCGCGCTCGTCGAGCGGGTGTCGGCGTTCTGCGACCACATGCTCGGCAAGAGCATCGTGCGCTGCAAGGACACGCCCGGCTTCATCGCCAACCGCATCGGCACCTATTGGATGCAGCGCGGCATCAACGCCGCGACGGACGGCGGCCTCTCGGTCGACGAGGCCGACGCCGTGATGGGCCGGCCCTTCGGCATCCCCAAGACCGGCGTCTTCGGGTTGCTCGACCTCGTCGGGCTCGACCTCATGCCCCACATCGACGCGAGCCTGAAGGCGCTGCTCTCGGCCGAGGACGCCTACGTGGTCGGCGCCCGCGACAATCCGATGCTGACCCGGATGATCGGCGAGGGCTACACGGGACGGAAGGGCAAGGGCGGGTTCTACCGGATCAATCGCGAGGCAGGCAAAATCCGGGAATCGATCGGCCTCGTCACCGGCGTCTACGAGCCGTCGCGCGAGGCGAAGCTGCCCGAGGCCGCCCTGAAGGACATGCGGGCGCTCGTGGCGTCGCCGGACAGGTTCGGCCGCTACGCCTGGGCGGTGATGGGCGATGTGCTCGGCTACGCGGCGAGCCTCGTTCCCGCGGTCTCGGACGACATCGTCGGCGTCGACGCCGCCATGCGGCTCGGCTTCAACTGGAAGCAGGGTCCCTTCGAGATCCTCGACCGGCTCGGCCCCGCCGCGGTGGCGGCGCGGCTCCGCCAGGACGGCAAGCCGGTGCCGGAGCTGCTGCGCGCCGTCGGGGACCGCACGTTCTATCGCGTCGAGGGCGGCGAGCTGCAGGCTTTCGGCCCGGACGGCGACTATCACGCGCTGGAGCCGCGGGAGGGCGTGCTGCGGCTGGAGGACGTCAGGCGGCACGCGCAGCCCGTCCTGAAGAACGGCTCGGCGGCGCTGTGGGACGTCGGCGACGGCGTCGCGTGTTTCGAGATCTCGACCAAGATGAACAGCTTCGACGGGGCGGTGCTGAAGCTCCTCGACGCCTCGGTGGCGCTGGTGCGCGAGCGGTTCAAGGCGATGGTGGTCTACTCCGACGCCACCAACTTCTCGGCCGGCGCCAACCTCGGCCAGGCGCTGTTCGCCTGCAACATCGCGGCCTGGGGCGAGGTCGAGAAGCTCGTCGTGGCGGGGCAGCGCAGCTTCAAGGCGTTAAAATACGCGCCCTTCCCCGTCGTCGGCGCGCCGGCGGGCCTGGCGCTCGGCGGCGGCTGCGAGATCCTGCTCCACTGCGACGCCATCCAGGCCCATGCCGAGACCTACACGGGGCTCGTCGAATGCGGCGTCGGGCTGCTGCCGGGCTGGGGCGGCTGCGGCGAGATGATCAGCCGCTGGTCGTCGGCGCCCGCGATGCCGCGCGGGCCGATGCCGGCGGTCGCCAAGGTGTTCGAGACCGTGTCGGTCGCCAAGGTGTCGAGATCGGCCGCCGAGGCGCGGGCCATGCGGGTGCTGCGCGAGGGCGACGGGATCACCTTCAATCGGAACCGACTGCTGTTCGACGCCAAAGCCAGGGCGCTGGCGATGGTGGAGGGCTATGCGCCGCCGGCGAAGCCCGAGTTCCGCCTGCCGGGCGCCGCGGGTCTCACCGGCCTGATGATGGCGGCGCGGGGGATCCGCGCCCAGGGGCTCGCCACCGATCACGACATGGTGGTGGCGGGGCGGCTCGCCACCGTGCTCAGCGGCGGCGACGCCGACCCGGTCGACGTCGTCGGCGAGGACGAGATGCTGAAGCTGGAGCGCCGCGAGTTCCTGGCGCTGATCCGCACCGCGCGCACGCTGGCGCGCATCGAGCACACGCTGACGACCGGCAAGCCGCTGAGGAACTAGCGCGAAATCGTCCTTCTCCCGCTTGCGGGAGAAGGTGTCGGCACGAAGTGGCGACGGATGAGGGGAACCCCGACCGTCGTGAGTCCCCTCATCCGACCCGGCTTCGCCGGGCCACCTTCTCCCGCGACGCGGGAGAAGGGCAACCGGAACCCGACCATGCAGGTCTACGACGCCCCGCTGCGCGACATGCGCTTCGTGCTCCATGAGCTTCACGGCCTCGAGCGCATCACCGCCCTGCCCGCCTATGCCGAGGCCACCGCGGATGTCGTCGACGGAATCCTCGACGAGGCGGCGCGCCTGACGACCGAGGTCATCCTGCCGCTCAACGCTTCCGGCGATCTCGAGGGCTGCATCCTCGAGAACGGGGTCGTCCGCACCCCCGCGGGGTTCCGCCAGGCCTATGAGGTGTTTCGCGCGGGCGGTTGGCCGTCGCTGGCGGGCGATCCGGAGTTCGGCGGCCAGGGACTGCCGGAATGCGTCAACAAGCTGGTCGAGGAGATGATCTGCGCCGCCAACCTGTCGTTCAGCCTCTACCCGGGCCTGACGCACGGCGCCGTGCGGGCGCTCGAACAGCACGGCTCGCCCGAGCTGAAGGCGCTGTTCCTCGCGAAGATGACCGAAGGCACCTGGGCGGGCGCCATGGCGCTGACCGAGGCCCATTGCGGCACCGACCTCGGCCTGATGCGCACCCGGGCGGTGCCGGACGGCACAGGCGCCTACCGCCTCTCGGGGTCGAAGATCTTCATCTCGGCCGGCGAGCACGACCTCACCGAGAACATCGTGCACCTCGTCCTGGCACGCCTGCCCGACGCACCGCCCGGCATCAGGGGCATCAGCATGTTTCTGGTGCCCAAGCTGCTCCCCACCGAGGACGGCCGGCCCGGCGCCCGCAACGGCGTCATCTGCACCGGCCTCGAGCACAAGATGGGCCTCAAGGCGTCGGCCACCTGCCAGATCACCTATGAGGACGCAAAGGGCTGGCTCGTCGGCGCGCCGCACAGGGGCATGCAGGCCATGTTCACGATGATGAACGAGGAGCGGCTCGGCGTCGGCATCCAGGGGCTCGGCGTGGCGTCGGTCGCCTACCAATCGGCGGCCGCCTACGCCAAGGACCGGCTCCAGGGGCGCTCGCTCTCGGGCCCGAAGCGGCCGGACCTCCCCGCCGACCCGATCATCGTCCACCCCGACGTGCGGCGCATGTTGATGACCATGCGGGTCAACGCCGAAGCCTGCCGCGCCGTGGGCATCTGGGTGGCGCAGGCCGTCGACCTGTCTAAACACGCCGCCACGCCCGCCGAGCGGAAGGAGGCGGAGGACTTCACCGCGCTGATGACGCCGGTGGTGAAGGCGCTGTTCACCGACATCGGCCACGAGATGGCGAGCCTCGGCGTGCAGGTCTACGGCGGACACGGCTACATCCGGGACCACGGCATGGAGCAGTTCGTCCGCGACGCCCGCATCGCCATGCTCTACGAGGGGACGAACGGCATCCAGGCGCTGGACCTCGTCGGCCGCAAGATGCCGGCCCATATGGGGCGCCTGCTGCGGCCCTTCTTCCACCCCATCGCCGACTACATCGAGGCGAAGAAGGGCCATGCCGCCGTGGGTCCGCTGGTGCTGGCGCTGGAGCGCGCCTTCGGCATGCTGCAGCTCGCCACCGGCCAGATCGCGACGGCGGGCCTCAAGGACGCCGAGGAGGCCGGCGCGGCCGCGACGGACTACCTGCGCCTCATGGGGCTCGTCGCCATGAGCTACATGCTGACGCGCTCGGCCGAGATCGCGGCCGCCAGGGTGGAGGCAGGCGAGGATGGAGACGGCTTCTACGCCGCCAAGCTCACCAGCGCCCGCTTCTTCACCGACCGCGTGCTGCCCCAGACGGCCTCGCTGTACATGGCGATCAAGTCCGGCAAGGCTTCCACCATGGCGATGGCCGAGGCGGATTTTTGAGGGGGCACGACGACCGACCGCCGGACGGGTTCCGGCCCCTCGGCGTTACGCCGGAGCGCGCGGGCGGCTACAACCCGATCCGGTTCCACGCGCGCCGGGTCGGGGACGCGCTGGCGCTCGGGTTCCGGGTCGGGCCCGAGCATCTCAATCCCGGTGGGCGCTGCCACGGCGGCGTGTTGGCGGGGTTCTGCGACATGCAGCTCGCCTTCGCCATCCTGTACGAGACCCCTGCCGTCGCCACCACGATCCTGCCGACGATCAACCTCAGCCTCGATTACCTCGCGGCCGTGCTGCCCGGGGCCTGGGTCCAGGGGATCGGCGGCGTCGTCTCGGTGACGCGCAACTTCGCGGTCGCGCAGGGCGTGGTAACGGCCGACGGCGCTCCGGCGGTACGGACGTCCGGCATCTACAAGGTCGGGGGCGCCAGGGTGACGGGCATCGATACGGGCGCCTGGCTGAGAGCGCAGGTCGCTGATGCGATCCTGTGAGGCCGAACGCCGCGAGGGCGGCCGCCGGCCGGGCGATCGACACGGGCCGCAGGCGCCTCACGCCGACGGATTTGGCCGCCGACACGACGCGACGTCGCGCCTCGCGTCATCGAGGGCGACGCAGGTCCGATCGACCTCGCGCGAGCCGCCCCACGGCTCCGCCGCGTCTCGCACATCGACGCCATTGAGCCGGCGGACGATCTGTCCCAACTTTGACCTGAAAGGGTTCATTTACAAACCGACGGCGCTCTCCTACCCTCGTGATCTGACGTGAGACGGGGACCGATCGGTCTCGCACATCGCCGGCGCCTGCCGTTCAGCCCCCCGTTCATGTCGTGTCGGGAACATTCGTCATATCGCCATGCAACCGTTTGAGCGGTGTCGGTCCGACACGTATCGACGAGGCGCGCCATGGTCCGAAGCCGAAACGCCGATGCCTTCGAGCCGAGCGCAGCCTTGGCGGTGCTCGACGTGATCATGGACCAGCGGCTCGCCCTGCGGCTGCCGAGCGCGGCGGACGCCTGGGAATCGGCGTGGATCGCCTGCGTGACCGGCCGTCCGATCTGGACGACAGTGGCGCAACAGCGTTTCGCACAGGTCTTGACGGAACTGGCCGGCGTGGTTCGGTCGGTTCCGGGCCAACGGATCGGCATCGGCCGTGACGTCACTATGGTGGCGGGAGGATCGATGAATCTGGAGGCCTCGCCCGGAATCGAACCGGGGTGCAAGGATTTGCAGTCCTCTGCGTAACCACTCCGCCACGAGGCCTCGCCGGGGCCGTCTCGGCCCGCGATCGCCTGGTCAGGACGACAGGACGGGTGTCTACCGGATCCCGGCGCGGTCGGCAAGGCGGCGTCTCGGCGTCTTTCCCCGGCCCACCCGGAAATAAGCACTTGGCAAAACCGGCCGATCCCGGCTAGACACGCCGACGCCGGGAGTGTGCGGCGGCGTTCCCCGATAGCTCAGCTGGTAGAGCATTCGACTGTTAATCGAATTGTCGCAGGTTCGAGCCCTGCTCGGGGAGCCAGCACTCCACCACGATCCTCGAGGGGACGACTCCCGCTGATGGCGGCACTCCGCTTCGAGGCGAGACGTGCCGCGAGGGACGTCGGGCGGTCTCACTGCGATCCGGCACCACACCATCGCCCAGGTTGATGGACGGGGTCCGATCGCGCATCTTGAGAGCCAGGTCGCTCTCGGGCCGACCGATCCCACCGGAACCGCCATGCTGACGTCCATCATCGATGCCATCGGCCATACGCCGTTGATCCGGCTGAAGCGCGCCTCCGACCTCACCGGCTGCACGATCCTCGGCAAGGCGGAGTTCATGAACCCGGGCGGCTCGGTGAAGGACCGTGCGGCCCTGGCGATCGTGGAGGACGCCGTGGCCCGTGGAGCGCTGAAACCCGGCGGCACGATCGTCGAGGGCACGGCCGGCAACACCGGGATCGGCCTGGCGCTCGTCGCCAACGCGCTCGGCTATCGCACCGTCATCGTCATCCCCGAGACGCAGAGCCAGGAGAAGAAGGACATGCTGCGCATGTCCGGCGCCGAACTGGTCGAAGTGCCGGCCAAGCCCTACAGCGACCCCGGAAACTACGTCCACGTGTCGGAACGGCTGGCGCAACGGCTGGCCGGCGAGGACCCGAACGGCGCCGTCTGGGCCAACCAGTTCGACAACGTCGCCAACCGGTCCGGCCACGAACGCACGACCGGCCCCGAGATCTGGGACCAGACCGGCGGCGAGGTGGACGGCTTCATCTGCGCGGTCGGCACGGGCGGCACGCTGGCCGGCGTCGGCCTGGCGCTCAAGGCGAGGAACCCGGCGATCACGATCGGCATCGCCGACCCGATGGGTTCGGCGCTCTTCAGCTACTACGACCACGGCGAGCTGACGTCGTCCGGCTCCTCCATCACCGAGGGCATCGGCCAGGGCCGCATCACCGCCAATCTCGTCGGTGCGCCGGTCGATTTCGCCTGCCAGGTCGACGATCGCGAGGCGCTCGACGTGGCCTTCGACCTCGCCGAACACGAGGGACTGCTGCTCGGCGGGTCCTCCGGGGTCAACGTCGCGGGGGCCATTCGCCTCGCCCGGCACCTCGGCCCCGGGCATACGGTGGCGACGATCCTGTGCGATTCAGGCGGCCGCTACGCGTCGAAGCTGTTCAACCGAGATTTCCTCGCCTCGAAAGGCCTGCCGATCCCGCCCTGGCTGGCACGGGGGCCTCGCGTCGCCCGCGAGATGACGCGCTGACCCGGACGCTCGGCCGGACCCCTCGACGCGACGGGGCCGAAGTGTTGCAACCACCCGGCCGCCGTGCCAAGGCAACGCCATGCTGACATCGCCCGACCCCGTCCTCGCGCCCGTCCTGGCGCCCGTCGCCGGCCGCGCCGCGCCGCGCATCTCCTTCGTGTCGCTGGGCTGCCCCAAGGCCCTGGTCGACAGCGAGCGCATCATCACGCGGCTGCGGGCCGAAGGTTACGAGATCGCCAAGAAGCACGACGGCGCCGACGCCGTGATCGTCAACACCTGCGGGTTCCTGGACAGCGCCAAGCGCGAGTCGCTGGCCGCCATCGGCGACGCGATGGCGCAGAACGGCAAGGTCATCGTGACGGGCTGCATGGGGGCCGAACCGGAGGCGATCCGCCAGGCCTACCCCAACGTGCTCGCCGTCTCGGGGCCGCAGGCCTTCGAGAGCGTGATGGCGGCGGTGCACGAGGCCGCCGAGCCGATGCACGACCCTTTCCTCGACCTGCTGCCGCCACAAGGCATTAAGCTGACGCCGCGCCACTACAGCTATCTGAAGATCGCCGAGGGCTGCAACAACTCCTGCTCGTTCTGCATCATCCCGCGGCTGCGCGGCCGGCTGGTGTCGCGACCCGTCTCAGAGGTGCTCCGCGAGGCCGAGAAGCTCGTCAGGGCGGGCGTCAAGGAACTCCTGGTCGTGTCGCAGGACACGGCCGCCTACGGGCTCGACCTCGGCTATCCGATGCAGCCGCACGGGGACGGCGAGGTGCGGGCCAAGTTCATCGACCTCGCCCGGGAGCTCGGCAGGCTCGGCGCCTGGGTGCGGCTCCACTATATCTACCCCTACCCCCACGTCGACGAGGTCATCCCGCTGATGGCGGATGGACTGGTGCTGCCCTACCTCGATATCCCGTTCCAGCATGCGGCGCCCGACGTGCTGCGCGCCATGAGGCGCCCCGGCAAGCAGGATCGCACGCTCGACCGCATCAGGGCCTGGCGCGAGGTCTGCCCCGACCTCACCCTGCGCTCGACCTTCATCGTCGGCTTCCCCGGCGAGACCGAGGCGGACTTCCAGATCCTGCTCGACTGGCTGTCGGAGGCGAAGCTCGAGCGCGTCGGCGCGTTCAAATACGAGCCCGTCGACGGCGCGCCGGCGAACCACCTGGGCCTCCCCCCGGTGCCGCCCGAGGTTCAGGCGGAGCGGCTCGACCGCTTCATGCGGCACCAGCAGGCGATCAGCGCGCGGCTCCTCGCCCGCAAGGTCGGCCGGCGCATGCCGGTCATCGTCGACGCGGTCGGCCCCGGCGGGGCGGTGGGCCGCTCCAAGGGGGACGCACCGGAGATCGACGGCAAGGTGAAGCTGTCGCACCGCTTTCCGGTGCGGGTCGGCGACATCGTCACGGCCAAGATCGACCGGGCGGACGCCTACGACCTGCACGGGACGGTGGTGTAGACGGCTCCGGCTGATCAGCTACGCTCGTCTCATAGCCCGCATCCGCTGAGACGAGATGCACGTGCCACATCGAGCCAATCGGCCGAAGACCTCGTGCCAAACCCGACCGGTCGTTCATCCGATCGAAGGCATCATGTCTGCCGAGTTCCGCTCGAGGTCGCTTTCCTGACGCCGTCACGCGACGGACATCGTGAACAGGGCGAGGGGGAGTCAATTTCGAGCCTATCGCAAATATGGTATGGCCGGGATGGCGTGGACGGTCGAGTTTCTGGATGAAGACGTGCAGGCCGTGCTGGGAGCGATGCCGATCGACATCCGGGCGGCATTCCAGCGCATCGTCGAGCTGATCGCTGCCCTCGGCCTTGAGCGAATGCGGGAGCCTTACGTCAGGCACCTGGAGGGCCTGTCTGGGAATGCGGATGAAGGGCCGGGACGGCATCGCCCGCGCCGCCTATGTGACCGCTACCGGACGCCGTATCGTGGTCGTCCATGTGTTCCCGAAGAAGGCCCAGAAGACGCCACGTCGGGAGATCGAAACTGCCCTACGAAAGGCCAAGGAGGTACGGTGACCCGTCGATTCATCCCCGTTCAGGAGTCGTTCGACGCCTGGGACAAGGACCCGGCGTTCCGCGCAGCCTATGACGCTCTGGCCGAGGAGTTCTCACTGGCTGGTGTCCTCGTCAAAGCGCGTGCCCATGCCGACATGACCCAGGAGCAGGTGGCCAAGGCCATGGGGACGACGCAAGCCGTCATCGCCCGATTGGAGAGTGGCAAGGTCGCCACCACGACCAAGACGCTCGAACGCTACGCCGAGGCCACCGGCATGCGTCTCAAGATCACCTTCGAACCGAGAGCGCCGGGCGATCGCGTCCATCCGTGAAAGTTCTACTTCACGATCGGCGAAGACGCGATCCTTCCCTTCTGCAGCGCTTGACACCCACCCTCACTGCGGCAGCTTGTCGTCCACGCCCTTCACGTAGAAATTCATCCCGAGGATACCCTTGTCGGGCATGACCTCGCCGGCTTTCACCGCCATCGTGCCGTCCTGTTTGGTGATCGGCCCGGCGAACACGACCGTCTTGCCGCTCTTGATGTCGGCCTCGGTCTGCTCGGCCATCGCCTTCACGTCGGCGGGCATGTTCTCGTAAGGTCCCATCATCACCATGCCGGCGGCGAGGCCACCCCAGGTGTCGTGCGACTTCCAGGTGCCGTCCATCGCCGCCTTGGCCTCCTGGACGTAATAGGGCCCCCAATTGTCCTCGAGCGAGGTCAGGATCGCCTTGGGGGCGAACTTGGCCATGTCGGAGGACTGGCCGAAGCCGTGCACGCCGGCCTTCTCGGCCTCCTGGAGCGCCGCCGCAGAATCCGTGTGCTGGGCGATGATGTCGGCGCCCTGCGCGATCAGCGCCTTGGCGGCGTCCGCCTCCTTGCCGGGGTCGAACCAGGAGTTCACCCAGACGATCTTGATCTTGAAGTCCGGGTCCACCTTCTGGGCGCCGAGCATGAAGGCGTCGATGCCCGACACGACCTCGGGGATGGGGAAGGAGCCGATGTAGCCGACCGTGTGGGTCTTGGAGACCTTGGCGGCGATCTCGCCCATGATGTAGCGGCCTTCGTAGAAACGGGCCGAATAGGTGGCGAGGTTGGGCGCCAGCTTGTAACCCGTGGCGTGTTCGAAGCCGACCTTCGGAAACTTCTTCGCCACCTTCAGTTCGGGATCCATGAAGCCGAACGAGGTGCCGAAAATCAGCTTGTGGCCCGAGCGGGCCAGCTGCTCGAAAGCCCGCTCCGAATCGGCCTCGGGCACGTTCTCGAGGAATGTCGTCTCGACCTTGTCGCCGAGGGCTTTCTGCAGCGCCAGCCGCCCCTGGTCGTGCTGGTAGGAATAGCCGAAATCGCCGACCGGACCCACGTAGACGAAGCCGACCTTCAGCTTGTCCTCGGCCCGCGCCGAGGACGCCGCCAGGGCCGCCATGGCGAGCACCGCCGCACCCTTCATCCAGTCACGCATCGTCGGTTCCTTCCTGATCGACGCCGCTCCGGCGTCATTGCCTGTTTTTGATGCAATCGCCGTGCCGTCACCGGTCAGGGACGAAGGCGGTGCCCAGCATGGCGGGCGAGACGGAGCCGGAGCGGCGGCGCAGCGACAGCAGCACCAGCGCCAGAATGGTGGCGAGATAGGGCACGGCCGACATGAACTGGCCCGGCAGGCCGATGCCGAAGGCCTGGGCCTGGAGCTGCAGGACCGTGGCGCCGCCGAAAAGCAGGGCGCCCCCCAGCGCACGCCACGGCCGCCAGGAGGCGAAGACCACGAGCGCGAGGGCGATCCAGCCACGGCCCGCCGTCATCTCGGGCGACCAGAACGGCGTGTAGACGAGCGACAGATAGGCGCCGCCGAGGCCCGCGCAGGCACCGCCGAACAGCACCGCCAGCATGCGGACGCGCCGCACGGGCACCCCCAGGGCGTGGGCGGATCCGTGGTTGTCCCCGACGGCGCGGAGCACGAGCCCGGCGCGGGACCGCGTCAGGACGTACGACACCGCGACGGCCAGGAGCAGCGCCGCGTAGACGAAATAATCCTCGCCGAAGACGAGCCGCCCCACCAGGGGCAGGTCGGACAGGCCGGGGATGGCCAGATGCGGGGCGGGGTCGCGCTTCAGCCCGACGAAGCCGCTGCCGAGCAGGCCGGACAGGCCGAGGCCGAAGATCGTCAGGGCGAGGCCCGACGCCACCTGGCTGACCGCGAAAACCACCGTCAGCATCCCGAACAGCAGCGCCATCAGCGCCCCCGCGGCGGTCCCGGCGACGGCTCCCACCAGCGTCGAGCCGCTGACGTAGGCGGCGGCGAAGCCCGTGGCCGCGCCCATCACCATCATGCCCTCGACGCCGAGGTTGAGCACGCCGGAGCGCTCCGCCACGAGTTCGCCGAGCGCCGCGAGGAACAGCGGCGTCGCGGCCGTGACGACCGTCAACAGGATGAGCTGCGCCATGCCGCCGCTCACGCCATCACCCGCCCGACGAGGCGGACGCGGTAGCGCGTGACGACGTCGGCGCCGAGCACGCAGATCAGCAGGACGCCCTGGAACGCCGTCGTCACGTCGAGCGGCAGCTTGAGGGCGATCTGAGCCCCCTCCCCGCCCACATAGGTCAGGGCCAGGACGAGGCCGGCGATGAGCACACCGACGGGCTGGAGCCGGCCCAGGAAGGCCACGATGATGGCGGTGAAGCCGTAGCCGGGCGAGATCGAGGGCTGCAGCTGACCGAGCTGGCCGGACACTTCCACCACTCCCGCGAGGCCCGCGAGGCCGCCCGACAGGGCGAAGACCGCCAGCGCCAGCCTGCTCTCGCTGAAGCCGGCGAACCGCGCCGCGCGCGGGGCCGCCCCGACGATGCGGATCTCGTAGCCGAACAGCGTCCGGCCGAACACCAGGGCGGCCAGGGCCACGACGGCCAGCGTGATGAGCACCCCGGCGTGGAGCGAGGCGCCCTCGACGAGGCTCGGCAGCGTCGCCTCCGGGTCGAAGCTGACCGAGACGGGGAAGTTGAACCCCGCCGGGTCGCGCCAGGGGCCTCGCACCAGGTAGTCGAGGGCGAGCCTCGCCACATAGACCAGCATGAGGCTCGACAGGATCTCGCTGACCCCGAGCGTCACCAGCAGCACGGCGGGGATCAGCGCCGCGAGGGCGCCGCCCACCACGCCGAGGGCCAGCATGGCGGGCAGGATCCAGGACCCGCCGAACGGCCCGTCGTGGACGACGCCGTGGGTGGCGAGCGCCAGGGCGCCGCCGAGCGCGCCGCCGGCGATGAACTGGCCCTCCGCGCCGATGTTCCACAGGTTCGCTCGGAAGCAGAAGCAGAGGCCCACGGCGATCATCACCAGCGGCGAGGCCTTCACGGCCAGCGCCTCCAGCGACCAGTCCTGCGTCAGCGGGTCGACGAAATAGACCCGGAAAGCCGTCACGGGCGATTTGCCCAGGGCCGCCACGATGAAGCCGCCGATGACGAGCGCCACCGCGAAGGCCGCGACGGGCGCCGCCACGCCGAGCCAACGGGGCGGGGCGAGGCGAGGCTGCAGTTCAATGCGCATGGACCGGAGGGCTCGCAACTTCCATGCCCGCCATGCGCAGCCCGACGTCGTCGCGGTCGGTCTCGGCCGTCGGCGTGGCGGGCGACAGCGCGCCGGCGTGGATGACGCAGAGCCGGTCGCAGAGCCGGAACAGTTCGTCGAGATCCTGGCTGATGATCACCACGGCCGAGCCCCGCCCCGCGAGGTCGAGGATCGCCTGGTGGATGGCGGCGCCCGCCAGCGCGTCCACCCCCCAGGTCGGCTGGTTGATCACCAGCACGCCGGGCTCGCGCAGGATCTCGCGGCCGACCACGAATTTCTGCAGGTTGCCGCCCGACAGCGTCCGCGCCGCGGGGTCGGGCGCGCCGACGCGGACGTCGAAGCCCTCGATGACGGCCTTGGACAGCCTCCGGGCGGCCCGGCCGAGCACGAAGCCGCCTCGGCTCACCTCGCCGGTGGCATGGCGCGACAGCACCAGATTGTCGGACAGGGCGAAGCCCGGCACGGCGGCGTGGCCGTTGCGCTCCTCGGGCACGAAGGCGGCGCCGCGGCGGCGGCGGGCCGTGACGCCGTCCCGCCCGGCCGGCGCGCCGTCGATGCGGACCTGCTCCGCCCCGCCCGCCAGCCGCTCGCCCGACAGTGCGGCGAAGAGTTCGTCCTGCCCGTTGCCGGCGACGCCCGCGATGCCCAGGACCTCCCCGGCCCGCACCGAGAGCGCGATGCCGCGCAGCGCCGTCGCGTGCAGGCCCGGCGCCGGCAGCGACAGGTCGATCACCGCGAAGCGCTCCTGCCCCGGCGTGGCGCCGCGGGCCGAGACTTCGGCGATCTGCGCCCCCACCATCTGGGCCGCCATGGAGCGGGCCGTCTCGGCGCGGGGATCGCAGGTGCCGACGACGCGCCCGGCCCGCAAGACCGTGGCGCGCTCGCAGAGCCGGCGGACGTCGTCGAGCCGGTGCGAGATGTAGAGCAGCGCCCGGCCCTCGGCCTTGAGCTGATCGAGGATGAGGAACAGCGCCTCCGATTCCTGCGGCGTGAGCACCGAGGTCGGCTCGTCGAGGATCATCAGCTTGGGATCCTGGAGCAGGCAGCGGGCGATCTCGATCCGCTGGCGCTCCCCCGCCGACAGCGACCAGACGGGGCGAGACGGCTCGAGTTTCAGCCCGTAGCGCTCGGAGAGACCGCCGATCCTGGCGTCGAGCCGGCTCTGCCGCTCCGGCGGCAGCACGAGCGCGATGTTCTCCGACACCGTCAGATTGTCGAACAGCGAGAAGTGCTGGAACACCATGCCGATGCCGAGCGCGCGCGCGGTCTCGGGCGTGTCGAGCACCACCGCCCTGCCCTGCCACAGGATCTCGCCCGCCGAGGGCTGCAGCAGGCCGTAGAGCATCTTCACCAGCGTCGACTTGCCGGCGCCGTTCTCGCCGAGCAACGCGTGGTTCTCGCCGGCACGGACGTCGAGGTCGATGTCCTGGTTGGCCTTGACGGGCCCGAAACTCTTCGAAACGCCGCGGATCGCAACCAGGGGCGTCGGGGTGCGGACGGACGGGGACGCCTCGGGTTCCGCCACCCTCACGGCACCAGGATCGTGCTGCCGGTCGTCTCGCGCGCCTCGAGCGCCCGGTGCGCCTCGGCCACGTCGGCGAGCGGGGTGCGGGCGTGGATCTCCGGCCGGACCGCGCCGCTCGCGATCGCCGTCGTGAGGTCCTCGGTCATGCTCACCAGGGCCTCGCGCCGGGCGGCGTAGACGAAGAGCGACGGCCGCGTGGCGAAGAGCGATCCCTTCCTGGCCAGGAGTTGATGTCGAAGGCCTCGATGGCGCCCGAGGCGGCGCCGTAGGAGGCGAACATGCCCATGGGCCGGAGGCAGTCGAGCGATTTCGGAAACGTGGCCTTGCCGATGGCGTCGTAGACCACGTCGCAGAGCCTGCCGTCGGTGATCTCCCTCACGCGCGCGGCGAAGTCCTCGACGCGATAGTCGATGCAATGGTCGGCGCCGTGCTGGAGCGCCAGCGCGCATTTCTCCGGCGAGCCGGCCGTGCCGATGACGGTCGCGCCGAGCGCGTGGCCCCATTGGCAGAGGAACAGGCCGACGCCGCCCGCGGCGGCATGGACCAGGATGGTCGCGCCGGGCTCGACCTTGAAGGTCTGGCGCAGGAGGTATTGCGCGGTGAGGCCCTTCAGCATCATCACGGCCCCGACCTCGTAGGAGATCGCCTCCGGCAGATGCACGAGGAGGCGGGCCGCGACGTTGCGCTCCTCCGCATAGGCGCCGAGCGCGGTGCCGTAGGCGACGCGATCGCCCGGCGCGAACTCGACGACGCCCTCGCCGACCGCGACGACGTCGCCGGCGGCCTCGTTGCCGAGCGTCAGGGGCAGCGGGTTGGGGTAGACGCCCTGGCGCTGGTACACGTCGATGAAGTTCAGGCCGACGGCGCGCTGGCGGATGCGGACCTCGCCGGGTCCGGGCGGCGGGAGGTCGAGGTCCTCGACCTTCAGCACCTCGGGTCCGCCGAACTCGTGAATGCGAATCGTCTTGGCCATGGGTCGCTCCGCTGCCGCAGGCCATCATAGGAAGGCGCCGCACCATCCGGCAACGGGATCGTGGGGGCGGATGGTCGGCGACCGGCGCGC
Source organism: Lichenihabitans sp. (assembly GCA_965214345.1). Classification (GTDB taxonomy): domain Bacteria; phylum Pseudomonadota; class Alphaproteobacteria; order Rhizobiales; family Beijerinckiaceae; genus Lichenihabitans. Next base: position 2,284,059 of record CBDCBJ010000007.1, read on the forward strand.
CGCATCAGGCCCGCCGCAGAACGTCGACCCGGTAGTCGCGGTTTCGGTCCTGCCGCAGGACCGAGAAGTCCCCCTGCCCCGCCGCGATGAAGCGGTCGCTGGCCTCGTCGCCCCGCGGCGGTCCGTGCTTCTTCCCGACCCAATGGACCAGGACGACATCGCCGCCGGGCTCCAGCGAGGCCGCGACCCGCCCCGCCAGCGCCGTCACGTCCTCGGCCCCGAGATAGTCGATCACCTCGGAGACGACGACGAGGTCGAAACGCTCCTCCGGCCAGTCGCCCGGCACGAACATGGCGGCGAAGCGGATGTGCGGCTGGCCGGCGTTGCGGGCGCGGGCCGCGGCGAGAGCCGGCGCGACGGGCTCGACGGCCAGGAGGTCGTCGCAGCGGCGGCCGAGCTCCGCCGTCAGGATGCCGAGCGCGCAGCCCACCTCGAAGCCGCGGGCGTAGCGCTGGCGCGGCAGGGCCGCCAGCGTGGCGGCATATTTTTGGCGTTCGTAATCGCTGGTCGCCAGCCGCCAGGGGTCCGGCCGCGCCGCGTAGAGCGCCTCGAAATGGTCGCGCCCGAGCGTGTCGCGCCGCACGTCAGCTCCCTCACCCGATATGCAGCACCCCGGCGGTGGCGAGGCTGGCCATGCCGAGGATGCCGGCCAGGACGAAAGCCTCGACGGCGCCGATGATCATGTCCATGGGGGATACTCCGACGCGGCGCGAAAAGCATTCGAGCCCCCGCGAGATCGCTCTCGGGGGGCTGTGAGTCGAGGGGGTCGGAAGGGAGCGGTGGACCGGGCGGGAAACCGCGGCCCCGGGTTCACCAGCGATTGTCGGCCTGGATGATGCCGCGGCTCGTCACCACGACCCAGCCGCGCCCGCGGCGCTCGATCGAGCGAATCTCGCCGACGCCGGGCAGGTATTCGCCGGGCGCCACCTCGCGCAACCCGCCGGACCTGCCTTCGACCAGCGCCATGCCGCCGTAGACGTCGCGCAGCATCCAGCCCTCGACCGTGGCGGGCCGCGCGGCCGCGTCCTGCGGGCGCGGCTGGACGTCGGGTCTCGCGGCAGGGTCCGGACGGGCCGGCACGGCATCGGCCCTGGCGACCGTCTCGGCCCTGGGCACCTCGGGACGCGACGGGGGAACGGCCGAGACGGGCGTCGCGGCCGGGACCGGTGCCGCCTGCGCGACACGCTGCGGCGGCATCGCCGCCTTGGCCTGGACGGCGATCGCCGGCGCGGGCGGGATGGAGCCCGTCGCATCGGCCGAGGCGACCTGGCGCTCGATCCGGTCGAGCCGCGTCGTCAGCTCGGCGACCTTGACGGGGGGTTCGCGGTCGAGCCTGTCGAGCCGGGCGGAGATCTCGGCGAGTTTCGGGCCGGGGTCGCGGTCGAGCCTGTCGATCTTGGCGCCGAGCTGGCCGACGGCGCCGGTCGAGGCGGCCTTCACGCCCTCGAGGTCCTGTTTCAGGAGGTCGACGCTCTTCTTCAGCCCGCGGATCGTCTCGGTCTGACGGCCCTCCTCGGCGTTGGAGCGCAACCCGTCGAGATTGGCCTTGAGTGAGCGCACCTCGTCCTGGACGCGATGGAGGACGTCCATCGTGGTGTCGACCGGCACGGCCGCCTGGGCGACCGCCACAACCTCGTGCTTGGAGGCGAAAGCCTGCGTGCCGACGACGAAGCCGAGACCCATCACCAGGGCGACGCCGCCCGCCACGTAGCCGTGCGAGCGGCCGAGGCCCGTGAAGACGCCTTTGGTGGAGGCCGCCGGCGTCACCAGCACCAGGGCGCGCCCCTTGGCACGGTTCCCGTGCGCAGCCCCCGTGTTGGCGCCCGCGCCGGTCTCTTCGGGCTCAAGTGGGGCGCTGCTCATCGACGTTGGGCTCCGATCGTCACGTTTCGGTAACCACCCTGGCGCCCGAAGATGAAGGGAGGCTCAACCGCCCCGGTCCACGGCTGTCCCGGAACGACACATCGGCTCTCGTCCGACATTTCCGCTTGCGCGCCGCCGCGACCGGCGCTTCTCTCCCGTGAAACGCCGCGCAGACCGGTGCGAGGCCCGTCAGGAGGGAACGATGTACACCGACAGCCTCGAAATCCACGATGCGCGGTTCAAGAGCCTGGTGTTCGGCAACGTGCACCTTGAGAAGCTGTGGACCGGCGGGCGGTGGACCGAGGGGCCGGCCTATTTTCCGGCCGGCAAATACCTGGTCTGGTCCGACATCCCGAACGACCGGGTGATGCGCCTCGACGAGACGGACGGCTCGGTCTCCACCTTCCTGCATCCCGCCCGCCACCAGAACGGCCACACGGTCGACCGGCAGGGCCGCCTCCTCGGCTGCGAGCACGAGGGCCGGTGCGTGTCGCGGATCGAGCATGACGGTTCGACGACGATCCTGGCCTCGCATGTCGACGGCAAGCGGCTGAACTCGCCGAACGACGTCGTGGTGAAGTCGGACGATTCGGTCTGGTTCACGGATCCGACCTACGGCATCGACAGCGAATACGAGGGCGGCGCCGCCCTGTCGGAGACCGACGGCAGCCACGTGTACCGCATCGACCCGCGCGACGGCCGCGTCCACGCCGTGGCGCGCGACTTCCACAAGCCGAACGGCCTCTGCTTCTCGCCCGACGAGCGCCTGCTCTATATCGCCGACACGGGAGCCACGCACATCGAGGACGGGCCGCGCCATATCCGCGTGTTCCGCGTCGCCGCCGACGGCGTCTCGCTCGACGAAGGCCGCGTCTTCGCCAGCCTCGACCAGGGCCTCTTCGACGGGTTCCGCTGCGACCGCGCCGGCAACGTCTGGACCTCGGCGCAGGACGGGGTGCACTGCTACGCGCCGGACGGCACCCTGCTCGGCAAGGTGCGCGTGCCCGAGGTCGTGGCGAACCTGTGCTTCGGCGGCCGCAAGCGCAACAGGCTCTACATCTGCGGCACGACCTCGCTCTACGCGATCTTCGTCAACGCCCAGGCGGCCACCTGGCCGGAGCGGTCGCACATCTGAAGCGGGCCTTCACGGCATCGCGGATCGCAGCCCTCGCCCGGGCCCGACGCGGTCCGTCAGGCCGCCACCGCGGTGGCGGCCTCGAAGGCGGCCCGGTCCGCCGCGAGGTCGCGCGGCACCGCGGGCCTGCGGCGGGCCAGCGCCGCTGCGGCACGCTCCGCCGCGCGGCCGTCGAGCATCGGGGCGGCGGCCGCGACGGCTCGGGCCTCGGCCATGACGCCGTTGCAGTGGAGCAGGATGTCGCAGCCGGCCGCCGAAGCGGCCGAAGCCCGCTCGCCGAGCGTGCCGCGGAGGGCCTCCATGGACAGGTCGTCCGACAGGAGCAGCCCGTCGAAGCCGATCGCGCCGCGGATCACCGACGCGATCACGTCGGGCGAGGTGGTGGCGGGCCGATCGGGATCGAGCGCCCGGTAGACGATGTGGGCGGTCATCGCCATGGGCAGGTCGGCCAGCGCCCGGAAGGGTGCGAAGTCGCGTTCGAGCGCGACACGGTCGGCCGTGACGACCGGAAGGTCGTGGTGGCTGTCCACCTCGGCCCGGCCGTGCCCCGGCACATGCTTCATCACCGGAAGCACGCCGCCAGCCATCAGGCCCTCCGCGAAGGCCCGAGCCAGGGCCGCGACCGTCTCGGGGTCGCGCCCGAAGGCGCGGTCGCCGATCGCGGCGGTGCCGCCCTCGACGGGGAGGTCGAGCACGGGCGCACAATCCACCGTGATGCCGCAGTCGGAGAGGTCGCGCGCCAGCAACTCGCCGCCGAGCCGCGCCAAGCGCGCCGCGCCCTGCGGATCTGACGCGTGGAGCGCGCCGAAGCGCGCCGCCGCGGGATAGCGCGGCCAGTGCGGCTGGGTCATCCGCTGCACGCGCCCGCCCTCCTGGTCGATCAGCACGGGGGCGTCGTCCCGGCCGACGACGTCGCGGAACGACGCCGTGAGTGCCCGCAACTGCTCGGGCGTACCGACGTTGCGGCGGAACAGGATCAGGCCCCAGGGCCGGGTCTCGGCCAGGAAGGCGCGCTCGGCCGCGTCGAGCGCGGTCCCGGCGCAGCCGCAGACGAAAGCCCGCACGGTCAATTGTGCGTCACGTAGCAGGTGCCGCCGGCCGTCCGCAGCTGCGAGCACAGGGAATTGGCCTCGTCCTGGCCCATGCCGCCGACGCGAACCCGGTAGACCGGCTTGTCGCCGGTCTCGGCCCTGTGGACCGAGGCGGAGTAGGACGCGAGCTGGCTCGGGTACTTCTTCTTCAGCTTGGCGAAGGCGGCGTCGGCGTCGGCCTCGTTGGGGGACGACGCCAGTTGCACGCCGAAAGCACCGGCGGCCCCGGGTGCGTCGGCGGTGTCGTTCGGCTTGGCCGAGGCGGTGTGGACGCCCGGCGATGCGGGCTGGCGGGGCGGCTTGACGCGGGTCGGCGCGCTCGGCGCGGCCGGGGCCGGGTCGGCGAAGGCGGGATCCATGGCCAGGGTGGCGATGGAGACCGGGGGCGGCGGGCTCTTCGGCGTCGTGCCGCCCTGGGCGACGGTCCTGGGCGTCGCGGGCAGCGGTGCCGCCGCGGGGGCGTCATCCCCGGCGGCGAGAGCCGGCGGAGCGGTGGCGGCCTGGCCCGAGGGTGCGAGCGCACCACCGCCGGCGCCGGACAGCATCGTGCCGTCGGGGTGGACCAGGAAAGTCTTCACCTTCTTGGGTTCCGGGAACAGATTGGGGGGGGGCGGAGGCAACGGGCGAGCGCCGTCGGCGAGGTCTGCTTTCGGCAGCTGGGCGAGGTCGGCGGGCTGCTCCTGGCTCGACACGATCTTCACCGGCCCGGACGAGACATTGCCGTTTTTGTTGAGCAGCGCTGCATCCTGGTCCTCGGGAGCCGTGGCGCTGCCGTCGTCCATCTTGACCTTGGTGGGGCCGGTCGCCGCCATGATGGTGGGGGCGCCCCGGCCGGTCGACACGGCGGTGGCACCCGGCGCGGCAGGGCCTTTCGCCAGGAAGGTGGCGGCCAAGCCGCCGCCGGTCAGCAGCAGCACGGCCGCCAGGACGGCGACAGGCCGCCGCGCCGCGGACCGCTGGCCCAGGGCGGCACCGGCCAGGCCAGCGGGCGCTCGGTCGTGAACGGGCGGGACATCGCCGCGCGCCCAGGCGTCGGCCAGGACGGAGCCATCGTAGCCCGGCGCGAGACGCTCGTCTGCCATCCCGGCCTCGTCGGGATGGGCCGCCTGCGCGGCGGCGTAATAGGCGTGGTCGTCTTCGGCATGGTGGTGGTCGGCACCGCCGTGATGGTCGCCCGGCCCGCCGTGGTCGTCGACGTAGGGAGCGTCGTCGCCGTGGTGATGATACCCGTCGGAGACCGAAGCGGCGTCATGACCACCGTCGCCCTGCCCCGCCTCATAGACGCCATGCTCCGCCGAAACCTCGGCTTCGTAGGGCGATATCTGAACCGGCAGCGCCGGCGCGGCCGTCGAACGGAACACGTTGCGGAACGGATCGTCCTGGCCGACGAGGCGCGCCAGTTCCGCCAGCGGATCGGCCGATGCGGCCTCACGGGCCGGCACGGCCATCTGGGGCTCGTGGCGGGCCTCGTCCCGGCGCCATCTCGCGGCTTCACTCATCGAACACCTCGCCTCACAATGGCACTCTGGCGGGCGGTCCTTCGCGTCCGGTCAACGCATCTCGTCGGGGGCCATGACGCCGAGGATGCCGAGACCGGAGTTCAGAACGATGGCGGACGCCGTCACCAATCTCACCCGAGCTTCGGCCGAAACTCTCTGTTCTTCATTAACAAAGCGTAATTGTGGCTGATCTTTGCTTCGGATCCACTGCAGAAGGACCGCATCGGCCAGATGCCGCAGCCACGCCGGGGCGATGGGGTTCCCATCCCGCGGTCGCACGGCATCGTCGGCGGCAGCATGCGGGTTGCGACGCGGGATCGGGCCGCCTACTTTCCCGAGACGACCGGTCCGATCCCCGACACGCGACGTCGGGCGGGCCACCGAGGAGAAGCCGCCATGAGCCAGACCGATGTCCTGTCGCCCGTCACGCTGTCGTCTTCGGCGGCGACGCGCGTCAAGAAGGTGCTGGCGCGCGAGGCGCCGGGTGCGGTGCTGCGCGTGGCCGTCGACGGCGGCGGCTGTTCGGGTTTCCAATACGCCTTCACCATCGTGGCCGGCCCCGCCGCGGACGACCTCGTGCTCGAGCGGGACGGTGCGGTCGTGGTGATCGATCCGATGTCGATCGACTACATGACGGGATCCGAGATCGATTTCGTCGACGACCTGATGGGACAGTCGTTCAAGATCCATAACCCGAACGCGACGGCCTCCTGCGGGTGCGGCACCAGCTTCGCGATGTGACGTTCGCCGCGGCGCCTCGCGCGGGCGCCGGCCAGGGGTGCCCGGGCGGAAGAGAGGGGTCTCGGTCTCGGCCTGTGCCCATCGGCTGTCGCTTGACAGCGCTTCCAGCAAGAACTTCGTCCGCATCGACTTCCTTGATACAATGTTGCCGGCCGCTGAGGCAGCCCAGATCGGTCCAAGGGGGCCATAGTCCCTCAAGGGTTCGTTCAGAGCAGTTGATGAAAACGATTTCTGTCCGAACTCAACCACAATCCCGTGGTCGACTCCCGATATCCGTGTTAGGGACGAAGATCAGGGCGCTCAACAAGAGGACATGATGGCGCGGAAAAATCATGCGGTCGACCGGCATCTCGGGGCGCGTGTCCGCTTCGCTCGGATCGAAAAGCGAATGTCGCAGGGTGCGCTCGGCGAGCAACTCGGGATTTCGTTCCAGCAAGTTCAGAAATATGAACTCGGGAAGGATCGGATCAGCGCGAGCCAGCTGATGAACATCGCCCGGATCCTGGAGAAGGACATCTCTTTCTTCTTCGAGGACATCACCCCCGAGGGCGATACCTCCGGCGGAATCGAATTGGCCGATATCGTCGATCGCCGCAAGCGGTCTCGGGCGAGCGCGACCTATGACGTCAAGATCATCCGTATCCTGCACGCCATCGACGACGAGCGCGTCAAGCTGAAGCTCTACAACTTGATGGAAGCGATCGTCGCTGCGAAGACGCCGGTCGAAGCGGCTGCGCCGACGGTCGCGCCGACGGCGTCACTCGTTCAATGAGGGAACTCTACCCCGCCACACCGCGTGGCACTCCGCGAACATTTCAGAGATCGGCAATGCAGCTAAGCTTCGTCGCTCGGCGACGGTGACTTGCGAAAGTGGTAGCGGGAGAGGGACTCGAACCCCCGACACGCGGATTATGATTCCGCTGCTCTAACCAGCTGAGCTACCCCGCCCTACGCCGCGATGGCCGGCGACGACACTGTATAAAGTCAGGGTCTTCTTCGTGTCAATCAAGCCGAGCGGGTCCGACGGCCACAGGTGAGACCCGAAGCCGCCGCCATCCGCCGCGTTGGCGAAGCCGATGACCGATGCGGGAGGAGGGCTCGCCGCCGGTCACCGTCCGTCGCTCAGGACTTCATCGCGTCGTGCGCGGCGTCCGCAGCCTTGTCGGCGGTGTCCTTCACGGCACCCTTGGCGTCGCCCACGGCCTTTTGGGCCGCACCCTTGGCCTCCTGCGCGGCCCCGTCGGCCTTGGTCTTCTCAGAGCCGGTCATCTCGCCGATGCCCTGCTTCGCCTTGCCGATGCCTTCGTTGGCGAGGCCCTTCGCCTTGTCGGTCAGTTCGCTCATGACGTGATCTCCCGTTAGCCGCTCCACCGAAGCGGCAGGTGGTCGATTAACTCATCGCGGCGGCTGGAGTTCCTGCCGCGTCCGAGCCGACGGCACAAGGATCGGCCATCCTGCTCCGGCAGAGGCGGGGATCAGGCGGTTTTCAGGCAGCGCCGATTTCGCTAAGGAGGGAAGGTCTGCAGGCGCGTGACGGGGACGACCGATCGATGACGGAACGAGGTTGGACGATGCGATTGGCCCTGGGAGCGGCGCTGGCGCTGGCCCTGGTGACGGCCGGATGCGAGTCGACGAAGAACCCCTACGATCCCGACAAGCCGCTCGACAAGATGTCGAAAGAGGAGTGGTGCGCCTACTACACGTTCTATCTCACCAATCCGAGCATCACCGAAGCGACGCGCGCCAGCGCGACGAGGCAGATGCGCAGCCGTGGTTGTCCGGGCTACGCCTGACGACCGGAACGCCGCAGCATCGCGGAACCCTGATTCGTCCACGTGTCACGAGCGGCGCCCACCTTGTGCTGATCGATGACGAGACTGCCCTGAATCCGTCCTCAAAGGCCCGGGGTCACGCGATCAGCTGACACCGGTCGCGCCGTCGAGCACCATGCGGACCTTCTTGGCCAGATCGGCGCGCCGGTAGGGCTTGGCGATGGCGTCGAATTCGGTGCCACCCGCGTCGCTGCGCTCGATCGCCGAATCGGCGTAGCCCGTCGTCAGCAGCACCTTGAGCCTGGGCTGACGCCTCTGCGCTTCCCGGGCCAGGCTGACCCCGTTGAGCCCACCCGGCATGATGAGGTCGGAGAACAGGAGGTCGAAACCGGCGTCGAGCTTGGCCAGGGCATCGTGCCCGTCCAGGGCGACCTCGACCGTGTAGCCCACGTCCTCGAGCATGGTCCGGGCGAGTTCCGCGACTTCGGCCCGATCGTCGACGACGAGGATGCGCTCGCTGCCGCCCCGGTCGATCGACCGGCGCCCGACCGGGCGGCCGGCGCGCTCGCCATCGGCCGCGGCGGGGAAATACAGGCGGACGACGGTGCCGCGCCCGACGACGCTCTCGATCCGAACGGCACCGCCGCTCTGCCTGGCGAAGCCGTAGACCATCGACAGGCCGAGCCCGGTGCCCTTGCCCTCGTCCTTCGTGGTGAAGAACGGGTCCATCACCCGCTTCAGCACGTCGTCCGGCATGCCGGTTCCCGTGTCCGAGATCGCCACCATGCCGTAGCGGCCCGGGGCCAGTCCCCCCAGCGCCATCTCGTGGCCGGGTCGGACGTCGAGGTTCACGGTCTCGACCGTGATGGTGCCTCCGTCCGGCATCGCATCGCGCGCATTGATGACGATGTTCAGGATGGCCATCTCGGCCTGCGACGGATCGAGCCGGGAATTCCAGAGGGCTCCGTCGAGCCGGGTGGCGAGTTGGATCGCGTCACCGAGCGTGCGGTTGAGGAGGTCGCTCATGCCGGAGATCAGGGCGTTGAGATTGACGGCGCGGCCCTGCAGCTTCTGCTTGCGCGAGAAGGCCAGGAGTTGCTGCGTCAGCGACGTGGCACGGTCGGCAGCCGCCGACACGGCCCCGACCTGGCGGATCAGCCTCGCGTCGTTCGATGCCGCGGCGTGGTCCTTCAGCCCGTCCATGTAGCCGGTGATGACCTGGAGCAGGTTGTTGAAGTCGTGCGCGATGCCGCCCGTCAACTGGCCGACCGCTTCCATCTTCTGCGCCTGGCGCAGGGCCTCCTCGGCGTCGCGGCGCCGCGAGACGTCGAGCTGCGAGGCGAAGAAGTAGACGAGGGTGCCAGTCTTGTCGAAGACGGGTGAGATGAACAGCGCATTCCAGAACGACGTCCCGTCCTTCTTGTAGTTCAAGAGTTCGGTGGCGATCTCGCCCCTGCCGCGGATGGCGTCGCGGATTTGGGAGACGGTGTCGGCATCGGTCTCCGGCCCCTGGAGGAAGCGGCAGTTCCGGCCGACGATCTCGGACTGGTCGTAGCCCGTCATGTGGACGAAGGCCTGGTTGGCGAAGACGATCGGGTTCTCCAGCTGATTGGGATCGGACAGGACCATCGGCATGCGCGTGGTCTCGATCGCGGCGAAGAAGATGTCGCTGTTGGGATCGTCCACGCCGGCCTGCCCCTTCTGGGTGACGCTCGGCATGGGACCGCCCTCCGACGAGCCTTGAGACTCCGACGCCATCCGATCCACCCTCTCGACCGCCGCCCGCATCGACGCCCGCGTCCCGACGAGACCCCGGGCGCGTCCGTCGACCCCGCCGGGGTCCCGGCTGTCGGACCGCGACGTCACGGCCGCGGGGACCGGATCGCCGTGGCCCCAAGGCCGTGGCCTCAAGTAAGTGGAGACGTGGTGAACCCCGCCGCTGAAGTCCACAGGCGACACGGCATAGCAGCGTCGTCTCAAGGCTCGTCGCGCCATGAGGACGCGCCCACCGTGGTGCACCCGCGCGGACGTGGGCTCGTCCGCCGTCTCCATCGGCGTCCGACCGTCAGCGCATGGCGGCAGGGCTGGGAGACGATGGGGCGGGTGCGCCGCGTCCGGCGAAGAACGTGTCGACCGCCGAGGCGACACCGTCCACGGTCTTGGCGCGCCATTCACCGGATTCGAGCGCACGTGCATCCTGGCCGCTCGACAGGTAGCCGAGTTCGAGCAGGACCGACGGCACGTCGGGCGCCTGGAGGACCTTGAAGCCCGCGGCGCGCTCCGGATTGTGGTTGAGCCTGGCGATCTTGGCCCAGTAGCCGGTCAGCGTGCGCTGAAACTGGTGGGCGTAGGTCCGGGTCTCGCGTCGCGTGAGGTCGAAGAGGATGTCGGAGACGTCGGCGGTCTTGGGCGCGTCGTCGAGCCCCGCGGCGGCATCGGCCTGGTTCTCCTTCGCGGCGACGCGAGCGGCCTCCGCGTCGCTCGCCTGGTCGGAGGCCGTGTAGACGGTGGCCCCCGTCACGGATCCGTCCGACAGCGTGTCGGCGTGGACCGAGATGAAGAGAGCCGCATCGGCGTCCCGGGCGATTCGCACCCGATCGCTCAGGGAGACGAAACTGTCGTCGTGGCGGGTCATCACCACGCGATAGCGGTCGCCCACGGCCAGTTTCGCGGCGAGCGCCGAGGCGAACCGCAACACGACGTCCTTCTCGACCGCCCCGAGCACGCCGCTCGCACCGGGATCGAGGCCGCCGTGCCCGGGATCGATCACCACGACCGGCCGCGGATCTCCCGACCCGGCTTCGGCAGCCGATGGTGGCGCGGACGGCGCCGCCTCGGTCGCCGGGCGTCGCGCCGCGTCGTGAAAGGCCGCCCGGTCGGTCGGCGCCAGTTCGACCGTCAGGCGCGACGCGTCGCCGCCCGCGATGCTGGTCACCTCCGCCCGGCGCAAGGCCGCGGGGCCCGACAGGTCCGCGACGATGCGGGAGCGGCCCGGCGCGAAGAGCCCGAAGCGGAAGGCGCCGATGACGCCCGCTCTCTTGGGATCCGGCCGGCCGGCGGCCGGGTCCACCTGGAAGTTCACCTCCGGCAGGTCGATCACCAGCCGGTCCGGATGTTCGATGAGGACGGCCGCGATCGCCACCTTGGCGCTGAGGTCGACCACGAGGCGAGTCGTGCCGCCGGACTCGACGATCCTGGCGTCGACCGCGACAGGCACGCCGACGGCCTGCGAGGCGAGGACCGGCTGGTGCCGGTCGGGACGTCTGGCCGAGGATGCAGCCGGCGCGCCCCAGGCGAAGGCGAGCCCGATCAGGAGCGCGCGGAAGACGCGGAACCGGCCGTTCATCGTCACCTCCGCCCCCGTCACTTCGCCCGGCGCCATCGGCTGGACCGCTACCGCGTCGATGACGCGATGCCGAGCGGGGTTTCGGTGATGTCGGCCAGACTAAGCGCTAGCGCCCGCGCGGTTAACGGTTCGTCGACGGCACGTACACGATCCGGCGGCTCTGTTGCAGGAATGCGACGGCCGTACGGGAACTTGCCAAAGCACCCCACTTCCCGCACTATGGTGATCGTCAAGGTCCCGACTCGGGCACGCCTCGCGGCGGCTCGCCGTTCCAGGACCGGCCCGACAGCCGATGGCCTCGCTCGCTTGCGTGGCATTCGCTCCCGCGAATTATCGGCACGGGATCGATCGGGCGGCATTCCGAACCTTCGGGCTCGCGTCGGACACTCTTGGCAACACGCCGCATCGTTCGGCCGTGCCGAGAAAGTCACCGCATCATGGTCCGCCCACACCGGGGTCGTCTCAACGCCACATCCGTCCTCCCGAGCGCTCCAGAGCGCATCGGCGGTCCGGGATGGCGCGACGACGTCGCGCGGACGGGCCCAGGGCTCGCGACGGCGGCCCAAGCTCATCGCCGGATGCAGGTTTCGCAACCGGCCCAAGACCGTCAGGCCAGTCCGCAAGCCCATCGCCCTTCGGCGGCGGGTCGTCAGCTGCGGGCCCATGGCGTTCCCCATCCAACGCGGCGCACCCCGCTCCACGCTCTTCGATCCCCGGCCACAGCGGCGCCAAAGGTCGATCCGTCGAGGTCACGCGTGCGCCCTCCGACGAACAGAGTCCCACATGTCCAACAGCAAGATGCTCATCGACGCTTCCCATCCGGAGGAGACCAGGGTCGTCGTCCTCAAAGGTAATCGCGTCGAGGAGTTCGATTTCGAGTCCGCCAGCAAGAAGCAGCTCCGCGGCAATATCTACCTGGCGAAAGTCACCAGGGTCGAGCCGTCTCTGCAGGCCGCGTTCATCGAATACGGCGGCAACCGGCACGGATTCCTGGCCTTCTCTGAGATCCACCCGGACTATTACCAGATCCCCTTCGCGGATCGGCAGGCCCTTCTCGAAGAGGAGGCGCGCGCCCATCGCGACGAGGACGAGGAGCCTCGAAGCAGCGAGACCAGAGGCGGCGGCGAATCCCGCGGCGGCGGCGAGGGCCGCGGCGGCGGTGAGGGCCGCCGCGGGCGCCGCGGCGGCGGCGAGGGCCGCGGCGGCGGGGAAAGCCGCGGCGGCGAAGGCCGCGCGGGCGGGGAAAGCCGGCCGAACGGCGAGGCTCGCGGAAACGGCGAAGGCCGCGAGACCGGCGAGCGGAGCGCACGCGGTGGTGGCCGGGGCGAACGCGGACAGCGCCGCAGCCGCCGCCATCGCCGCGACGACGCACCCGCGACGGCCTTCGACCGCCGCGGATCGGCCGACGAGAGCGTCTCCGAACCCGCCTTCGAGGGCGGAGAGGACGTCGAGATGATCGCCCGTGATGCCGGGCCTGGCGAGAAGGCCGCGATGGCGGCCGGAGAGGATCCAGGCGCCCTCGCGGGCGAGGTCGACCCCGGCCCGTCCGACCCGGTGGGCGGAGACGGCGAGGTCGCGGCCGCGGTCCACGCGGAGGCCGGGGCGGGGAGCCCCGAGACCATCGTGAGCCACGCGGAGCGCGAGACGCCCGAGGAGGCCCCGGCCGAGCCGGCCATGTCCGAGGCGGCCGATGTCGTGATCACGGCCGCCGAGGAGACCCAATCCATCGCCGCGCATGCCGACGATGCCGCGGACGCCCTGGTCGGAGAGCATGCCGGGCCCGAGGGCGCCGACGTCGCCGGCCACGAGCCCGCCGGCGCGTTGTCGGAGGACGATCCCGCCGGTCGCGGCGGCGACGTCCGGGCCGACGCCGACTCAGCTCGAGACGACCGGGCCGAAGACGCTGCGCAGCACCGCGATCCGGCCGAGGCGCGCGACGTTCCGGAGCAGCACGACGACGACGAACACCACGCGGCCGAGCGGGAGGAGGAGCACGTCGAGCAGATCGGCGGGGACGCCCTGTCCGACGTCGCGCCCCGCCCGGTGCGCCTGCGCCGCCACTACAAGATCCAGGAGGTGATCAAGCGCCGCCAGATCCTGCTCATCCAGGTCGTGAAGGAGGAGCGCGGCAACAAGGGCGCGGCGCTCACCACCTATCTGTCGCTGGCCGGCCGCTATTCGGTGCTGATGCCCAACACCGCCAAGGGTGGCGGCATCTCGCGCAAGATCACCGACGGCGAGGACCGCAAGCGCCTGAAAGCCATCGCGGGCGAACTCGACGTGCCGGAGGGCATGGGGGTCATCCTGCGCACGGCCGGCGCGTCCCGCTCGCCCATCGAGGTGAGGCGCGACTTCGAATACCTCCTGCGCATGTGGGAGAGCGTCCGCGAGCTGACGCTCAAGTCCTCGGCGCCGACCCTCGTCTACGAGGAGGGATCGCTGATCAAGCGCTCCATCCGCGACCTCTACTCCAAGGAGGTCGAGGAGGTCGTGGTGTCGGGCGAAGCCGGCTTCACGGAGGCCCGCGACTTCATGCAGATGCTGATGCCCGGCAACGTCAAGGCCGTGCAGCTCTACCGCGACCCCCAGCCGGTGTTCGCCAAGTCGGGCGTCGAGGCGCAGCTCGACGCGATGTTCTCGCCCCACGTCACCCTGAAGTCGGGCGGCTACCTCGTCATCAACCAGACCGAGGCGCTGGTCGCCATCGACGTCAACTCGGGCCGTTCGACCCGCGAGCACAACATCGAGGACACGGCGCTGCGCACCAACATGGAGGCCGCCGACGAGGTGGCCCGCCAGTTGCGCCTGCGCGACCTCGCCGGCCTCATCGTGGTCGACTTCATCGACATGGAGGAGGGGCGCAACAACCGCGCCGTCGAGCGCCGCATCAAGGAGGCGTTGAAGAACGACCGCGCCCGGATCCAGATCGGCCGCATCTCGCATTTCGGCCTCCTCGAGATGTCGCGCCAGCGCATCAGGACCGGCGTGCTCGAAGGCTCGACCGTGGTCTGCCCGCATTGCGCCGGCGCCGGCACGGTGCGCTCCACAGCCTCGATCGCGCTCCACGTGCTGCGCCTCGTCGAGGACGCGCTGCTGAAGGACGCGAGCCACGACCTCATCCTGCAGAGCCGCGCCGAAGTCGCCCTCTACGTCCTCAACCAGAAGCGCGCCAAGCTCATCGAGCTCGAGCAGCGCTTCGGCGTCACCCTGACGGTGACGGTGGATCCCGCCTTGACCGGCATGGTCTACCACGCCATCGAGCGCGGCGAACTGGCGACCCCTGCCGTGGCGCCGGCGCCTCGCCAGGATCTCGTCCGGATCGATTCCATCGCCCCGATCTACGAGCCTGCCGACGAGATGGAGGACGAGGCGCCCGAACTCGCCGGAGCCGAGGCCGAGGTCGACGGGTCCGACGAGGCCGTCGGCACCGCGTCGTCGTCCGAATCGGGCGAGGGCGAAGGCCGCCGCCGCAAGCGACGCCGCCGCCGGCGCGGTCGCGATCGGGACGGCGCGGGCGAGGTCTCGGCCGACGCAGCCCAGCCCTCCGACGATGCGCTCGCCACCGTGGCGGAGATCGGCGGAGACCTGATGCCGGATCCGGACGACACCGAGGCCGTCGCGTTCGATGCGGCGCCCGGCGCCGAGCGCGAGCCGGCCGTCGCCGTCGAGCCGCAGGCCCTGGCCGACCCGACCCCCGACGATCTGCCGGCAGTGACCCCGGAGGCCCCCGTCATCGAGGCCGTCGCCGAAGGAGCTCAGAAACGCCGTCGCTCGCGCCGCACGGTCGCGCGAAACGACGAGGCGGACGTCGCATCCGTGGAGCCGGCCGCCGCCCTCGACGAGGAAACGCCGGCCCCGACGCGTCGGCGGCGTCCCTCGCGGGCCAAGGCGACCGAGGCGAGCGTCGAGACTCCGGCGGCATCCGCCGCAGCGCCGGAGCCTCTCGGGGCCCGACCGTCCGCCGACCGTGACGTCGGCGCCGATACGGTGGAGCACCACGCGCCCGAGACGGGGTCGGAAGCGCTGGCGGTCTTCGCCGAACCGACGGTCGCCGCGGCGGCGGCAGATCCACCGGCGCCCCCCGTCGCCGAGTCGATGCCCGCCGCGCCCGATCCCGATCGGCCGAAGCGGTCGGGCTGGTGGCAGCGTGCCAAGGATTCGTTCAGTTCGTGACGCCGACGCACCGTCCCGGACGACCGTCGACCGGTCGTCGGGGCTGGTTTCGGCCGCCGCGCGTCGGCGTCGAGGGGCGGCGGCGGGGCCTTGGAAAGGCCGCACGTCCGCCGCATGAGAAGATGTGATCATCGGGAACGTCGTCCCGGCGGCGAGTGAAGGGAACAGCATGGTCCAACGTCGAGGCCGGTCGATCCCGGCGATCCGTTCCGCCGTCCTCGGCCTGGGGATGCTGGCCGCCGGGATCTGTGCCTCCACCGTCGGAGGGGTCGCTCCCGCCGAGGCCGCCGAGTTCACCGCGGCGCAGAGGGCCGAGATGGGCGGGATCATCCGGGACTACCTCGTCCAGAACCCTGAGGTCCTGCAGGAGGCGATGTCCGAACTCGAGCGCCGGCAGAAGACGCAGGAGGAGGCCAAGCGCCAGCAGGTCGTCGACACCAAATCGGCCGACCTGTTCAACGCGCCGAACGACGTCATCCTCGGCAATCCGAAGGGCAAGGTCACGCTGGTCGAGTTCTTCGATTACAATTGCGGCTACTGCAAACGCTCGCTCGACGACATCGCCAAGCTGATGAAGACCGAGCCCGAGATGCGTCTCGTGTTGAAGGATTTTCCGGTCCTCGGCCCGGGCTCGGTGGAGGCCGCCTACATCGCGGGTGCGGCGCGCAACCAGTTCAAGGGCGACCAGTTCTGGCAGTTCCATCAGAAGCTGCTGGCCGGCCAGCACGGCCCCGTCGGCAAGGCGCAGGCCTTGCAGGTCGCCAAGGACATGGGCGCCAACATGGACCAGCTCTCCAGGGACGCTACCAGCCCAGAGGTCAAGACCACCATCCAGGGCACGATGGGCCTGGCCGACGCCCTCAACCTCACCGGGACGCCGTCCTTCGTGGTCGGCAAGGACGTGGTGGTGGGTGCCGTCGGCTACGACGAGCTGAAGGACCGCGTCGACAGCGTCCTCAAATGCGGCAAGGCCTATTGCTCCTGATCGCCGGTCGCCCACGCCGTCGCCCGGCGCACCGTGGGCGATTGGCGTTGTCGGCCGGCATTCGTTAAGAGGGCTCGCGGGCGCGCCGACGGCGCTCCATCCATCGGGCGCGGTCATGCCGGGCGCCACAGATCCCCTCATCAGAAGACCTTGATGCACATGATCCGAAACGGTCTGCGGACGCGCCCCAAGGGGCTCAAACCGACGCCCGCCGGCACGGCCGCCCCCGCCATCGATGCCGAACTCGTCCGCACGCTGGCGGCGCTGATCTCGGACAGCGACCTCGCCGAGTTGGAGATCGAGAAGGGCGACCTGCGCATCAAGCTCGTGCGCCACACGGCGGCGAGCCACGCATCCACCCAGCACGCACCGCAGCAGATCCTCGTCGCCTCGGCGGTGCAGCCCTCCGGGGCCGTCACCGTCGTCGCCCCGGAGGTCCCCGCCGCCGAACATCCCGGTGCCGTGAAATCCCCCATGGTGGGCACCGTCTACCGTCGCGCCAGCCCGGACGCCAAGGCCTTCGTCGAGGTGGGCAGCAGCGTGAAGACGGGCGACAAGATCCTGCTCGTCGAGGCGATGAAGACCTTCAACGAGATCGTCGCGCCGCGCGCCGGCACCGTCACGGCGGTGCTGGTCGACGACGGACAGCCCGTCGAATACGGCCAGCCCCTGATCGTGATCGAGTGATCGGGCGCATGTTCGACAAGATCCTGATCGCCAACCGCGGCGAGATCGCGCTCCGGGTGCTGCGCGCCGCGAAGGAACTCGGCATCGCCACGGTGGCGGTCCATTCGACGGCCGACGCCGATGCCATGCATGTCCGCCTCGCCGACGAGAGCGTGTGCATCGGCCCGCCGCCGGCCCGCGACAGCTATCTCAACATCCCGGCGCTCCTCTCCGCCTGCGAGATCACGGGGGCGGACGCGATCCATCCCGGTTACGGCTTCCTGTCCGAGAACGCCCGCTTCGCCGAGATCCTGCAGGACCACGACATCACCTTCATCGGACCCAAGGCGGAGCACATCCGCACCATGGGCGACAAGATCGAGGCAAAGCGCACGGCTCGCGCGCTCGGCATCCCCTGCGTGCCGGGGTCGGACGGCGGCATCACCGACGACGATGCCGCGCAGCGGGTCGCGGCCGAGATCGGCTTCCCCGTCATCATCAAGGCGGCGGCGGGCGGCGGCGGGCGCGGCATGAAGGTGGCTCGCACGGCCGCCGACGTGTCGGACGCGCTGGCCACGGCCCGCACCGAAGCCAAGGCGGCCTTCGGCGACGACGCCGTCTACATCGAGAAGTACCTCGAGAAGCCGCGCCACATCGAGATCCAGATCCTCGGCGACGGTCAGGGCAACGCCATCCACCTCGGCGAGCGCGACTGTTCGCTCCAGCGCCGGCACCAGAAGGTGTGGGAGGAAGGCCCCTCCCCGGCGTTGAACGCGGAGCAGCGCGCCGCCATCGGCGAGACCTGCGCGGCGGCGATGCGCAAGCTCGGCTATCGCGGCGTCGGCACGATCGAGTTTTTGTACGAGGACGGCGACTTCTACTTCATCGAGATGAACACCCGCATCCAGGTCGAGCATCCCGTGACCGAGATGATCACCGGGATCGATCTCGTCAACGAGCAGATCCGCATCGCGGCGGGCTCGCCCCTGTCGCTGGACCAGGCCGACGTCCGGCTCGACGGCCACGCCATCGAGTGCCGGGTCAATGCCGAGCATCCCGAGACCTTCAGGCCGTCGCCGGGCCGCATCACCTATTTCCACCCGCCGGGCGGGCTCGGCGTGCGGGTCGATTCAGCCGCCTACCAGGGCTACACGATCCCGCCGAACTACGATTCGTTGGTGGGCAAGCTGATCGTCCACGGGCGGACCCGCACGGAGGCGCTGATGCGGCTGCGGCGGGCGCTCGACGAGTTCATCGTCGACGGCATCGACACGACGCTGCCGCTGTTTCGCACGCTCGTGCGCAACGCCGACGTGCAGAACGGCGCTTACGACATCCATTGGCTCGAGCATTTCCTGGCCGAACAGGGCGGCTGAGGCGCATCGCCGGACCCGTGCCGAAGCCTGGGCGTTCAGTTCCTTTTCGTTTCGACCCTGGAGAGCGACATGAAGCGTGAAGACCTGACCGAGAAGCTCCTCGACATCAAGCGCGAGAAGGGCTGGACCTGGAAGCATATCCAGGCCGAGATCGGCGGCCTGTCGCCCATCCTCATCACGGCCGCCTGCATGGGCCAGATGAAGCTCCCCAAGGCCCAGGCCAAGAAGGCCGCCGCTCTCTTCGGGCTCACCGAAGCCGAGGAGCGCATGCTGAACGAGGCGCCCTACCGCGGCTCGATCCCGGCGATGCCGCCGACCGACCCGCTGATCTACCGATTCTACGAACTCGTGATGGTCTACGGCACCACGTTCAAGGAGCTCATCCAGGAGGACTTCGGCGACGGCATCATGTCGGCCATCGACTTCAACATGACGATGGAGCGCGAGCCCAACAACAAGGGCGACCGGGTGAAGATCGGGATGTCGGGCAAGTTCCTACCCTACAAATATTACGGCAACGACGACGGCGTGCCGGATTACGGCTTCAAGGAGGATTGATCGGCGGCGACGGCGCTCCCGTCCGGGGCGGCCCGCCGGGCGGGTCGGGTGCCCCTTCCAACGTTTCCATCACGCCTCTATCGTCGTGGCGCGGGGCCGCTCCCGCCCGCGCCGCGCGAGGTGGAATGCCGATGGGACGATTGTCGACGCATGTCTTGGACACCGCGCGCGGACGCCCCGCCGCCGGTGTGCCCGTCGCGCTCCGCCGCATCGGTGCCGACGGCAGCCACACCCTCCTCGCCGAGGCCGTCACCGACGCCGACGGCCGCACCGGTGCCCCGCTCCTGGCCGGCGACGCCCTCGCGCCCGGCAGCTACGAGCTGACCTTCGCGGTGGGGGCCTATTTCGAGGACCTCGCGCCCGGCGCCCCCTTCCTCGACCGCGTGCCGCTGCGCTTCACCGTCTCGGAACCCGACGGCCATTATCACGTCCCGCTCCTCGTCTCGCCCTGGAGCTACTCCACCTATCGGGGATCCTGACGGCATGGCCGAACCCTACCCCCGCGACCTCGTCGGCTACGGCGAGCACCCGCCCCATCCCGGTTGGCCCGGCGACGCCCGCCTCTGCCTGCAGTTCGTGATCAACTACGAGGAGGGCGGCGAGAACAACATCCTGCACGGCGATGCCGCCTCGGAAGCCTTCCTGTCCGAGATCGTCGGCGCCCAGCCCTGGCCGGGCATGCGTCACGCCAACATGGAGTCTATCTACGAATACGGCTCGCGCGCCGGCTATTGGCGGCTCCACCGCATGTTCACCGGGCGGGCGATGCCCGTCACCGTCTATGCCGTGGCGTCCGCGCTCCAGCGCTACCCCGGCATCGTCCCGTCGATGCAGCGCGCCGGCTGGGAAATCGCCACCCACGGGCTGAAGTGGATCGACTACCGCGACCACGCGCCCGCCGCCGAAGCCGCCGACCTCGCCGAAGCCGTCCGGATCCAGACCGAGCTGACGGGCGAGCGCCCCCTCGGCCTCTACCAGGGCCGAAGCTCGATCAACACCCTGGGCCTCGGCTGCGCGGAAGGCGGATTTCTCTACCTTTCAGACGCTTACGCCGACGATCTCCCCTATTGGATCGAAGGCGCGCGAGGTCCGCAGCTCGTCGTTCCCTACACGCTCGACTGCAACGACATGCGCTTCGCCACGCCGCAGGGCTTCAACAGCGGCGACCAGTTCTTCGCCTATCTGAAGGACAGTTTCGACACGCTGTACGCCGAGGGCGCCGCGGCGCCCAAGATGCTGTCGGTCGGCCTGCACTGCCGGCTGGTGGGGCGGCCGGGCCGGGCCGCCGCCCTGGCGCGCTTCCTCGACTATATCGCCTCCCACGAAGGCGTCTGGGTGGCGCGGCGTGTGGACGTCGCCCGGCACTGGATCCACGCCCATCCGCCGGCGGGCGGCTATCGCCCGAGCCGCATGGGCGAGGCACTCTTCGTCGAGATGTTCGGCGACGTCTTCGAGCACACGCCGGAGATCGCGCGTCGCGCCCACCGGGCCGGCCTGGGGACGGCGGAGGACACGGCCGCGGGCCTGCACGCGGCCCTGGTGGCGGCAATGCGCGCGATGGACGGAACCGCGAAGCGCGCCCTGCTCGACGCCCATCCGGACCTCGCCGGACGCCTGGCGCTGGCGGGCGAGCTGACCGCGGGATCCAGGGTCGAGCAGGCCGGGGCCGGGCTCGATCGCCTGTCGGCCGAGGACCTCGCGCGCTTCACCGACCTCAACACCCGCTATCGGGACCGATTCGGCTTCCCGTTCATCATGGCGGTCAAGGGTCGCGACAAGGGCGACATCCTCCAGGCCTTCGTCGAGCGCCTCCGAAACGACGTGGAGGTGGAGTTCCACCGCGCGCTCGGCGAGGTGGAACGCATCGCACGGCTCAGGCTCGACGACCGCCTCGCCGCGCGAGGATGAGGGCGGCGCCCGTGGGCGAGCCCGTCACCGGAGGTCAGAACCGGTCGTTGCGCACGAACCAGGTCGCGTCGGGCGCATGGCCCTGGCCGACCGCGTCTTCGTAGTATGTGGTCATCGACTCGACGGCGCTCGAGAGCGCCAGGTGCGGGCTATTGTGCCTCTCCGCGGTCAGGACCTGGGCGGCGCCCTGCACCGGCGTGCGCATGGAGTGGCTCTGCTCGAAGAAGTAGCGGCCATCGTCCGTCTCGTACACACGGATCGACACGCGGAACCGGTCCCGGCCCACGTCGAAGAAGATGTGGTATTCCGAGAAAAACTTGTGGAATGCGACGACGTGGGGGTGCCGCAGCGCCTCGATCTCGTGAGCTGACATCATCGGCGGCCTCTGTTCGCCACCCGATCGCAGCGGATTGGACAGGAGGATGACCTTTCTTCCCGACCGCTGCACCAGCTTGTGTCTGGTGGCCGACTGACCCGGACGGATGACGAGGTCATCCCAGGTGGACCACCAGCTTTCCACAGCGGGCGGAGGATGGAAAGCCGTCGATGCCCCTCGTCCCCTCTCACGTCTTCAGCCGATAGCCGGTCCTGAAGATCCAGGCGATCAGGGCGGCGCAGAGCGCCAGGATGGCCAGCGTCATGCCGAAGCTCACCTCCGGCGGAACGTCGGCATGCCCGACGAAGCTCCACCGGAAGCCGTTCACGAGGTAGACCACGGGGTTGACATAGGCCAATTGCCGCCAGGGCGCCGGCAGGGTCTCGATCGAGTAGAAGCTGCCCCCGAGGAAGGTCAGCGGGGTCACGACCAGCAGGGGGACGAGCTGCAGCTTCTCGAACCCGTCGGCCCAGATGCCGATGACGAAGCCGAAGAGGCTGAAGGTGACGGAGGTGAACACCAGCGCGACGATCATCCAGACGGGATGCTCGACGTGGAGGGGGACGAACAGCGCCGAGGTGGCGATGATGATGAGCCCCAGCACGATCGACTTCGAGGCCGCGGCGCCCACGTAGCCCGACACGATCTCGAGCGCCGAGATCGGGGCCGAGAGGATCTCGTAGATCGTGCCGGTGAAGCGCGGGAAGTAGATGCCGAAGGAGGCATTGGCGATGCTCTGGGTCAGGAGCGACAGCATCACGAGACCCGGCACGATGAAGGCGCCGTAGCTGACCCCGTCGACCGACGGGATGCGCGAGCCGAGCGCCGCGCCGAAGACCACGAAATAGAGCGAGGTCGAGAGCACCGGCGAGACGATGCTCTGCGTGAGGGTGCGCCAGGTGCGCGCCATCTCGAACCCGTAGATCGCCCGGACGGCGTGGACGTTCATGCGGGCGGGCTCGCAGCCGTGATGATCGCGACCGAAGCCATCACACCGTCTCCTCGGCGGCGACCCGGGCGGGGGCCGGCGGCGGCGCGGCGGGAGCCCGCACCAGGTCCACGAAGATGTCCTCCAGCGTGTTCTGCGAGGTGGTGACGTCGCGGACCGCGACGCCGGCCCGGGCGAGGTCGTCGAGCAGGCTGTGGACGTCGGCAGGGCCGGTCGTGGGCTCGTAGAGATAGGTGAGCTGCAGGCCGTCGGCCGACGGCCTGAGCCGGTGGGCCGCGAGACCCGCCGGGACGACGGGGAGCGGCACCGCGAGGTCCAGCACCAGGCGCTTGCGGCCGAGCTTCTTCATCAGCGCCGCCTTGTCGTCGACGAGGATCAGCTCGCCGCCGCGGATCACGCCGACGCGGTCGGCCATCTCCTCGGCCTCCTCGATGTAGTGGGTGGTCAGCACCATCGTGACGCCGTCGTCGCGCAGCGCACGGACCAGCCGCCACATGTCGCGGCGCAATTCCACATCGACGCCCGCCGTCGGCTCGTCGAGGAAGAGGAGGCGCGGCTCGTGCGACAGCGCCTTGGCGATCAGCACGCGGCGCTTCATGCCGCCCGACAGGTGGCGCAGCATGGTGTCGCGCTTGTCCCACAGCGAGAGGTCGCGCAGGACCTTCTCGATGTGGGCGGGGTTGCGGGGCTTGCCGAAGAGCCCGCGGCTGAACGTGACGGTGTCCCACACCGTCTCGAACGCATCCGTGGTGAGTTCCTGCGGCACGAGGCCCACCATGGCGCGGGCCGCGCGGAAATCCGTGACGATGTCGTGGCCACCTATGGTGACGCGGCCGACCGTGGCCCGGACGAGCCCGCACGCGATGGAGATCAGCGTCGTCTTGCCGGCGCCGTTGGGGCCGAGCAGGGCGAAGATCTCGCCCTCGCGGATGTCGAGGTCGACCCCCTTGAGGGCCTGGAAACCGGTGGCGTAGGTCTTGGTCAGCTGGGCGATGGACAGGATCGGCGTCATGCCACGCTGGTAGCCGATCCTGCCGGACGAAGGAAGCCGCGTGCCGACGATCTGGGCAGGCGCGACGCTTCGTCAGGCCGCTTTTTTCAGCGGCTCCTCGCTCTGCTCCATGGCCTGCATGTAGAGGTCGAGCAGCGAATCCTGCTCGTCGCGCTCGTCCTTGTCCTGCTTGCGCAGCTTCAGGATCTCCTTCAGCACCTTGACGTCGAAGCCCTCGCCCTTGGCCTCGGCGAACACCTCCTTCTTGCCCTCGTTGAGCGCCTTGAGCTCCTCCTCGATCTGCTCGATCCGTTCGATGAAGGAGCGGATGCGCTCCCCGGCGATCCCGACCGACCCGCTCATGTTCAGCTCCTGTTCTCGATGTCGAGAGACCGGGATCTAAGCGGGCGACGGTCAATGAGACGTTAACGTCGGCCTTCGTGCGGGCCGGGGGACGGTCCGCGGTCGCCCGCGATATGGTGGCGCGCGGCACTCTCCATGAAGCCGAACAGGTGAGACCACGCCGACGCGTCGCCTCGTCGACATCGGAAGCAGCTTGAGGAAGCAACCCGACCATGACGTTGAAGTAATGATAGCGATCTCGAAATGGGACTAGTTCATAGCGTATCGGTAAGGATGCGGCATGCGTCGCACGAACGCAGATTGCGAGACCGATAAAAGAGCAAGTTTACACTCAAATTTCTCGCATTGGCCTACACCAAGGTGAAGCCAATCGGTTCATTTCTTATCTGAGACGATTCCATCTTCGATACACATTGTCGTGCGGCCCGACATCGACCGCAACGAACTCGCACTCCGCTACTTTGCGCAGGACAATGCGGTCGCCACGGCGCGGGTTGATGATGAAATAGCCGCTACGCCCTTCGAGGGCTCGAAACTTCAGGCTCGGCAGCTCCGGAGAATTTCCGAACTTCACGAGCCCTCTGCGTGCTGCCTCGCGCCTGTCGGGCGGCAACTGCTTTAGTCCGTCGACGAACCCAGGTTCAAAACCGACTCTGAACTTCATTCAGCCATGGCTTCGTCGAGCCGCCGCATCAGTTCGCGGGCATCCTCGAAGGTCTGGACCGCAACCGACTGGCGGAGCGTCGAGCGAAAAGCACGAGCCTGCAACGAGGTCTGCAACATGGCCTCGATCATCTGAACGGAAAGTTCCTCTCGCCAGCGCGCCGCTTTCCGCATCGCGTCGGCGAGCGTCGGATCCGAGCTATCAACCCGCTTGGCATCGCGTATTGAGTCCTTTTCCAATCGCGCATCGTCTTTGGCAAGCCGCTCGGCTGAGCGCTCCAGATAGTCGATGAACTCGCTGACCTCGGCGTAGTCCGCCGTGACGTCGCCGCTCCTTGTTGCCGCTTCGAGCCTCGTCACTAAGGTGCTGCTGACCGCACAGAACTCGGCGACGTTAGCCTGGAAAGCCCGAAGCCGGGCGCTCGTACGCTCTGCATAACGATCCGCCATGTTGGATCGGCTTGATTGCTCGACCACTATCGGAGCCATAGCCGGCGGCGGCGTGGTCTCGTGAAAAGATCGGATTACATCGCTGATCAACATGCCGAGAACATGCGTAGGCCGAGCTTGCGAGTCAATGAACAAACCTTGGGCGTCATATTCGAGCCGGGGGCGAAGAAGGATGTGATACGTTTCCGCTCTCCGAAGGTAATGTCTCGAGACAACCCACCGAGCAAAATGGCGCTGAATCGGCCTGATCCCCCTGGTGAGCGCGCCGGGGCTCGAACCCGGGACATCCTGATTAAAAGTCAGGCGCTCTACCGACTGAGCTACGCGCTCCCATGGCGGGAGCCGAACGGGTAGAGCCTGGCCCCGCCCCGGTCAAGACGGTGCCACCAGGGCGTCTCGCCACGCCACCCGATTGCGGCGTTTCGTTGACTCTCCGGCGGCCCACGGCTCGCAACGCGGACGCGGTTGGGTTAAGCACGATCTCCGCCGCAGGCGGTGATCCAACGGCGAGGAATCATCGGCGACGCCCGATGCCGGCCGTCGTGGCGGGCCGACGGAGTTCGCGCGGACGAGGATCGCCGGCCTGACCGGGCAGATCAAGGGAGCCGGATGACACTGATCACCACCACCGAAGAGCTCGCAGCCGTCTGCCGCCGCCTCGCCCGGCACCCGTTCGTCACCGTGGACACCGAGTTTCTCCGCGAGACGACCTTCTGGCCGAAGCTCTGCGTGCTGCAGCTCGCCTCCGACGAGGAGGCCGTGGTGGTGGATGCCCTGGCGCCGGACATCGACCTCATCCCGTTCCTCGACCTCATGGCCGACCGCGAGGTCGTGAAGGTGTTCCACGCCGCCCGGCAGGACCTCGAGATCATCTGGAAGATGTCGGCCCGCCTGCCCGACCCGCTGTTCGACACGCAGGTGGCGGCGATGGTCTGCGGCTTCGGCGACCAGGTTTCCTACAGCGAACTCGCCCAGACGCTCTGCAAGGTGACGATCGACAAGTCGTCGCGGTTCACCGATTGGGCGCGGCGGCCGCTCAGCGCCGCCCAGGTGACCTATGCGTTGGCCGACGTGACGCACCTGCGCGACATCTACCGGTCGCTGGTCCACCAGCTCGAAGCGTCCAAGCGCACCGGCTGGCTCGCCGACGAGATGCGCACCCTGCTCTCGCCCGCCACCTACGAGCAGCATCCGGACCAGGCCTGGGAGCGGTTCCGCTCGAAGCTCCGCAAGCCCCGCGACCTCGCCGTGATGATGGACCTCGCGGCCTGGCGGGAGACGGAGGCGCAGGCGCGCGACGTGCCGCGCTCGCGCATCCTCAAGGACGACGCGATGATCGAGGTCGCCACCGCGGCGCCGCGGTCCCTCGACACGCTGGGCGACCTCCGCGCCGTGCCCCGCGGCATGGACAAATCGCGGCTCGGCCCCGACATGCTGGCCGCCGTCGAGCGCGGCCTCGCGCGCGATCCGAAGAGCCTGCCCCGCATCGACCGCGACAGGCGCGGCAACGGCGGCGGGGGCAACGGCGCCACGGTCGAGCTGCTGAAGGTCCTCCTGCGGCAGGTCGCCGACGCCCACGGCGTCGCGGCGAAGCTCATCGCCAACGTCGACGACCTCGAAGCCATAGCGGCCAGCGACGAGGCCGACGTCCCGGCGCTGAACGGATGGCGGCGGGCGATGTTCGGCACGAAGGCGCTCGACCTGAAGAACGGCCGCCTGGCCCTCACGGTCGAGAACGGCAAGGTCGTCGCGCTGGAATGGCAGGACGGGGAGAAGCCGGAGGGCTGATCGGCGGGCGAGGCTCGGCCGCCTCCGTCGCGCCCGACGTCAGCCCACCCTCACCTCCGCGTCGCGGCCGATCAGCTTCCCGAGCTGCTTCAGCCGCGACAGGCAGCGGTCGCTGGCGAGGTCGGCGAGGTCGGGCGGCAGCGCCAGTGTCAGCCTGGTCTTCGAGCAGAGCAGCGCCGTCCGCGGCAGCACCCCGCCCATCGCGGCCGACAGGAGATAGGCGACCCGCATCACGGCCCCGAGCAGCCTCGCGCGCTCCAGGGCCGGAGGGGACAGCAGCGCCCGGAGCCCCGCCTGCGCGTCGCCCTCGCCGCCGCCGTGGCGGTGCGCGACGGCGAGCGCCAGGAAGGCCCGGCCCGGGTGGTCGATGCCCGCGAAGGTGCCGTTGGCGACGGCATGGAGCGCCTGGTCGCCGCGGTAGTCGGGGTGGGCGCGCCAGGCGATGTCGGCCATCAGGCAGGCGGCGTGGCGCAAGCGCCTCTCGTCGGGCGACTCTCCCAGGCTCGCCGCCGCGTAGAGCCCGTCCGTCCACCGGCAGAGGTCCGATCCGTGGGCGGGGCTGCGCGAGAGCCGCGCGTTGATCTCGTGGGCCGCGGCGAAGAGCGGGTCCTCGAGGCGCCGGGCCGCGTCGAGCCGCTCGAAGAGCAGTCCCTCCCGGACCCCCATGGCCGAGACGACGACGTCGCGCGGGCGCCCGAGGCGGATCACCTCCTCCAGCACCGCCGCCCCGTAGGCGAGGAGCGGCCGGCGGGCCGACGCCACCGACGCGATGGCGCCGAGCTCCTGGGCGTCGAGGCGGTCGACCAGGGCGCCGAGCCCCAGGGCTTCGGCCGCCGGCATGCTGTAGCCGTGCATGACGTTGAGGGGGTAGTCGCGGCTGCGCATGTGCAGCTTGGCGAGGGCCCGCCAGGTGCCGCCGACGGCGAAGAAGCTGCGGCCCTCCAGCGCCTTGATGGGCGGCGCCTTGGCGAGGTGGTCGCGGGCGATCCTGGCGGCGCGCTTGGGCGAACCGCGGCTGGCGTCGAGCAGTGCCAGGCCGCCGAGCGGCAACGACACGCCGCGGCCGAGCGCCGTGTGTCTCACGTCGATGAGTTCGAGCGAGCCCCCACCCATGTCGCCCACGACGCCGTCGGCGCCGTGAAAGCCGGAGGAGACGCCGAGGGCGGACAGCTCCGCCTCGCGCGTGCCGCCGATCAGCTCGATCTCGGCGCCGAGCGCCGCGGTGGCGGCCTCGAGGAAGGCGGCCCCGTTGCGGGCGTCCCGCGCCGCCGCGGTCGCCAGGACGTGCACGTCCGAGACGCCGAGGTTGCGGCAGAGCACCTTGAAGGCCCTGAGCGCCGACAGGGCGCGCTCCATCGCCTCGGGGGCGAGCAGTCCCGTCGTGGCGACGCCCCGGCCGAGGCCGCACATGACCTTCTCGTTGAAGATCGGCGTCGGCGCCCGCGACAGCCGCTCGTAGGCGACGAGCCGGACCGAGTTCGAACCGATGTCGACGATCGCGACGGGCTTCATCGTGGCATCGCCGACTCCCGCCCAAGAATCGGCCGGCTCAGCGATGGGGGTCCAACCGCTTGAGGAGAGTCTTGGGGCTCGACTCGCGAAGGGATTTGCCACGTCCGGACAGACTCGGGTTCGTCATGAAGTAATTGTGGGCGTTGAACGGCTCCTCCCCCTTCGCCGGGATCATCCGCTCGCTGCCGCCGTCGGGCAATACACGGTAGCTCTGCTGGTTGTCGATCAGGTTGGCGATCATGATCTGGTTCAGGACCTGGTCGTGCACCGTCGGGTTGGTGATGGGCAGCATGGCCTCCACCCGGCGGTCGAGGTTGCGCGACATCAGGTCGGCCGAGGAGATGTAGACGCGCGCCTTGTTGTGCGGCAGGCCGTAGCCCGCGCCGAAGGCGTAGACCCGGGCGTGCTCCAGGAAACGGCCGATGATCGACTTCACCTGGATGTTGTCGGAGAGGCCCGGCACGCCCGGCCGGAGGCAGCAGATGCCCCGCACCACGAGCGTGACCTGCACCCCGGCCCGGCTCGCCGCGTAGAGCGCGTCGATGATCTCGGCGTCGACGAGCGAGTTGCACTTGCCCCAGATGGCGGCGGGCTTGCCGGCCTCGGCGAAGGCGATCTCCTCGGCGATGTTCTGGAGCAGCCGCGCCTTCAGGGTCAGCGGCGAGACCGACATGCGCTCGAGCCCCGCCGGCTCGGCGTAGCCGGTGATGAAGTTGAAGATGCGCGACACGTCGCGCGCGATCACGGGGTCGGCGGTGAAGAAGGAGATGTCGGTGTAGATCCGGGCCGTCTGCGGGTGGTAGTTGCCGGTGCCGACGTGGCAGTAGGTGACGAGGTTGCCGGCCTCGCGCCGCACCACCATCGACAGCTTGGCGTGGGTTTTCAGCTCGATGAAGCCGAACACCACCTGAACGCCGGCGCGCTCGAGGTCGCGCGCCCAGCGGATGTTGGCCTCCTCGTCGAACCGCGCCTTGAGTTCGACGAGCGCCGTCACGGACTTGCCGGCCTCGGCCGCCTCGATCAGCGCCCGGACGATCGGGCTGTCCTTGGAGGTGCGGTAGAGCGTCTGCTTGATGGCGACGACGTTGGGGTCGTGCGCCGCCTGGGTGATGAACTGCACCACCACGTCGAAGGATTCGTAGGGGTGGTGGACCACGAGGTCCTTCTGGCGGATGGCGGCGAAACAATCGCCCGAATTGTCGCGCACGCGCTCCGGGAAGCGGGCGTTGTAGGGCCTGAACTTGAGGTCCGGACGGTCGACGCCGACGATCTCCGACAGGTCGTTCAGCGCCAGCAGCCCGTCGATCGTGAAGCTCTGGTCGGCGGCGGTGCCGAGTTCGTCGGCGATGAGCAGGCGCAGCGTCTCGGGCATCCCGGCATCGATCTCGAGCCGGATGACGGAGCCGCGGCGCCGGCGCTTCAGCGCGCTCTCGAAGAAGAGCATGAGGTCCTCGGCCTCCTCCTCGACTTCGAGGTCGCTGTCCCGGATGACGCGGAACACGCCCTGCCCGTAGACCTCGTACCCGGGGAACAGCCGCGGGATGTGCATCGCCACCAGGGTCTCGAGCGGCACGAAGCGCGATGCCCCGCCCGACAGCGCCTCGGGGATGCGGATGAAGCGCTCGCCCTTGGCGGGGAGGCGCACGAGGGCATGCAGTTCGCGCCCGTCCGACTTGCGCTTGAGGTCCAGCGCCAGCGTGAAGCCGAGGTTCGGGATGAACGGGAAGGGATGGGCGGGATCGACGGCGAGCGGCGTCAGCACCGGGAAGATGTGCTGGAGGAAGTAGTCCTGCAGCCATTCCCGCTCGGGCTTCGACAGGTCGGCGGGATCGACGATGTGGATCCGCTCGGCGGCGAGTTCCACGCGCAGCGCGCCGGTCCGGCTCTGCTGCTCGTCGACCAGCGCCTTGGCCTTGTCGCCGATGCGCGCCATCTGCTCGGCGGGCGACAGCCCGTCCTGCGACAGGGTCGTGACGCCGGACCGGACCTGGCCGTAGAGGCCGGCCACCCGGACCATGAAGAACTCGTCGAGGTTGTTGGCCGAGATCGACAGGAAGCGGAGCCGCTCCAGCAGCGGGTGGTTGCGGTTGGATGCCTCTTCGAGGACACGCCGGTTGAACTCGAGCCAGGACAGCTCCCGGTTGATGAAGCGTCCCGGCTGATCGACCAGCGGGGAAGGTGGGCTGGAAGCCTCGTCCTGCCGAAGGACCGACGGGGTTTCCTCGATCAGGGACATCTTCGATCCTCCTGCGGCGATCGGCGCACCTGTCGCCCTCGGCTGTGTCGGGAGGATGACAGCGATTCAATCATCGTCCACCTGGGGTCCGCCGAACAATCCCGCCGCCAGCGCCCGGCCGATGCGCCTGTTTCCGTCGAGGCTCGCGCGGTCGAGCGCCACGACGGCCCGGCGCGCGGCGTCGAGCGAACGGTCGAGCCGACGCGCGAGGTAATCCACGAGCGCGGCGTCGACGGAGAGCTGCCGGTCGGCGAAGAGCTTGACCAGGACGAGCCGCATCAGCGTGTCGTCGGCCGGCTCGATCGCCACCGACGGGGCCAGCCGCAGCCGGGAGACGAGATCCCGCGTGGCGAGCGACCATGCGGCCGGCTGCTCCCGCGCCGTGATCAGGAGGGAGAGGCGGCGCTCGCGGACGAGGTTGAGGTAGTGGAACAGCGGCGCTTCGGGCACGCCGGCGCGGTCGGCGTCCTCGATCACGGCGTTGCGGCGCGCCAGCGCGTCGAGGTCGCCGTCGAGGTCGCCCGGCGCCAGTAGGACGGCGTCGGCGCGCCCCGCCCAGATGTGGGCGAGGTGGCTTTTGCCCGAACCCTCGGGTCCGACGAGCAGGATCACGCGATCGGGCCAGTCGGGCCACCGCGCCACGGCGGCGAGCGCGGCCTCGTTCGAGGCGGAGGGCATGAAATCGTCGAGCCCGTAGCGGGGCGCTTGGTCGAAGGGCAGCGGTAGCTGGTTCAATCGCGGCCCGCCTCGACGATGCGGGGCTCGAAGCTCACGGCGAAGCGCTCCGGCTCCGGCTCGACCGCACCGGTGTAGAGCGGGCTCGTGAGATAGCGGCGCAGCGCGAACCGCGACAGGACGCCCAGCGCCGCCGACAGCGGCACCGCGACGAGGAGGCCCGCGAAGCCGAAGACCGCCGAACAGACCACGAGGGCCAGCATCAGCCAGACGGGATGGAGGCCGATCGAGTTGCCGACGAGGTAGGGGCCGAGCACATAGCCTTCCATGACCTGTCCCGACATGACGGTGCCGGCCACGGCCGCGATGAGGTGCCAATCGGGCCAGCTCTGCACCGTCGCCACCGCGGTCGCCACGATCAGCACGGTGAGCGACCCGAAATACGGCACGAAACTGAAGAACCCGCCCGCGATGCCGATGAGGAAGCCGAAGTTCAGGCCCGCCATGGTGAGCCCCGTGGCGTACCAGGCGCCGAGGATCAGCGACACGATGGTCTGTCCCCGCACGAAGCCCGCCAGGGCGCGGTCGATGTCGCGCGCGATGGCGCGGACGTCCTGGCGCTGGTGGAGCGGCACCCAGCCGTCGATGGCCCAGACCAGGCGGCGCCAGTCGAGCAGGATGTAGAAGGCCACCACCGGGGTGATGACCAGCAGCGAGAACAGGCCGAACAGCGCCCGGCTGCCCGACCAGATGCCGTTGACGAAGCCGATCGCGTAATTGGTGGCCTGGCTCACCACGGTGCCGAGCGAGCCCTGGACGTCGGCGCTGGTGATGGGACCCGGGATGCCGAGCTTGCGCAGCGTCTCGCCCCCGTAGGTCTCCACCAGCGCGGCGCCCTGGGCGACGAGCAGGTCCTGCAGGCGGGCCGCGATGCCCGGGAGGTTGACCACGAAGGCCGTGAGCTGGTGGACGAGGACCGGCAGCAGCAGCACGAGCGCCACGAGGATCACGGCGAGCGACAGCAGCATGATGAGGGCCGTGGCGCCGAGCCGGTTGAGCCCCAGGCGCTCGAGCTTGCAGGCGAGGGGATCCAGGAAATACGCCACCGTGATGCCGGCGAGGAACGGCGCCAGCACCCCGGACAGGTTGTAGAGCGTGATGGCCGCCAGCCCGAGCAGGACGGTCCAGATCACGAGCTGACGCTGGAGGCTCATGGGTCCGCTTCTCCGACCGGCCCTCCTGAAGGCAACCGGACGCTAATCAATCGCCTGGGCAATAGCCAGCCGGAGGGCCGTCGCGAAGTTCGGGGGTGCGGTATGAGTGGCGATCATCGGCGGTGCCCGCAGAGCGGGATCGTGTCGACTCGACCGGCCCCGATCGCATAGGACGGTGGCGGGCACCCTTGTAACCGGCCGGAGCCATGGCGCATCCCACCAACGGATTGACCTATGCCGACGCCGGCGTCGACATCGACGCGGGCAACCGCACCGTGGACCTCATCAAGGACTCGGTCCGCTCCACGCGCAGGCCGGGAGCCGATGCCGAGATCGGCGGCTTCGGCGGGCTGTTCGACCTCAAGGCGGCGGGCTTCACCGATCCGATCCTGGTGGCGGCCAACGACGGGGTCGGCACCAAGGTGAAGATCGCCTACGAGAGCGGCCGCAACGACACGGTGGGCATCGACCTCGTCGCCATGTGCGTCAACGACCTCGTCGTCCAAGGTGCCGAACCGCTGTTCTTCCTCGACTATTACGCCACCGGGCAGCTCGATCCCGACGTGGCGGCGGGGGTCGTGGCGGGGATCGCCGAGGGCTGCCGACAGGCCGGCTGCGCGCTGATCGGCGGCGAGACGGCCGAGATGCCGGGCGTCTACGCGGGCAAGGCATACGACCTCGCGGGCTTCGCGGTCGGCGCCGCCGAGCGCGGCACGCTGCTGCCGCGCGGGGTCGCGGCGGGCGACGTCGTCCTCGGCCTCGCGTCGTCCGGGCTGCATTCGAACGGGTTCTCGCTCGTGCGCAAGGTCGTCACGCGCACGGGGCTCGGCTGGGGCTCGCCCTGCCCGTTCGCGCCCGGCGTCAGCCTCGCCGAGGCGCTGCTCGTGCCGACGCGGATCTACGCGAAGGTGCTGCTCGCGGCGCTGAGACAGACCGACGGCATCCGCGCGCTGGCCCACATCACGGGCGGCGGCTTCGTCGACAATCTGCCCCGCGCCCTGCCCGACGGGCTCGGCTGCGCGCTCGACCTCGACGCGGTCGCGGTGCCGCCCGTGTTCCGGTGGCTCGCCGCCGAGGGCGGCATCCCGGCCGCCGAGATGGCCCGGACCTTCAACTGCGGGATCGGCATGGCGGTCGTCGTGGCGGCCGACCGGGCCGAGGCGGTCGCGGCGACGTTCGCGGCGCTCGGCGAGCCTGCGGTGCGGCTCGGCGAGGTCGTCCCGGCCGCGGGCGGGGCGCGCGTGGCGATCCGGCGGGACCTCCGGCTGTGACGGCCACGCGGCGCCGCACCGCGATCCTCATCTCGGGCCGCGGCTCCAACATGGAGGCGCTGCTGCGCGCCATGGCGGCGCCGGAGTTCCCGGCCGAGGCCGTGCTGGTGTTTTCGAACAGGGCCGACGCCGGCGGGCTCGCCACAGCGCGGGCCACCGGGATCGAGACGGCGACGCTCAGCCACCGCGACTACCCGAGCCGGGAGGCCTTCGACCGAGCCACCGACGCCGTGCTGATCGAGCATGGGGTCGAGATCGTCTGCCTCGCCGGCTTCATGCGCGTGGTCAGCGCCTGGTTCTGCGGGCGCTGGCTCGGCCGGATGATCAGCATCCACCCCGCCCTGCTGCCGGCCTTCAAGGGCCTCGACACCCACGCGCGGGCGCTGGAAGCGGGGGTGAAGGTCCACGGCGCGACGGTACATTTCGTCGTGCCGGAACTCGACGCCGGCCCGATCATCGCGCAGGCGGCCGTGCCAGTGCTCGACGGCGACACGGCGGACAGCCTGGCGGCGCGGGTGCTCGAGCAGGAGCACGTCATCTATCCGCGGGCGCTGGCCATGGTCGCGTCGGGGCGAGTGAGGCTCGTCGACGGGCGGGCCGTGAGCCAGGTCGGGAGCGTGTCGTCGTCAGCGACCGACCCCTTTCTCCCCCCGCCGTGAGGAGGGGAGAAGGGCGTCGCCGTGGTCAGCCGACGATCTCGTCCGGCTTGAAGAACTGGGCGATCTCCTGCTTCGCCGTCTCGGGGGCGTCCGAGCCATGGGCCGAGTTCTCGCCCATCGACAGCGCGAAGGTCTTGCGGATCGTGCCGGCGTCGGCCTTCTCGGGATTGGTGGCGCCCATCACGTCGCGATACAGCAGGATCGCGTTCTCGCCCTCCAGCACCTGAACCACCACCGGGGCCGAGGTCATCATCTCGACGAGCTCGCCGAAGAACGGGCGCGCCTTGTGGACGCCGTAGAACGCCTCGGCCTGGGCGCGGGTCATCATGATCCGCTTCTGGGCGACGATGCGCAGGCCGGCCTTCTCGATGACGGCGTTGACGGCGCCCGTCAGGTTGCGGCGCGTCACGTCCGGCTTCAGGATGGAGAAGGTCTGCTCGACGGCCATGACGGGCTCACTGCTGGCTGGAAGACGGGCCGCGGCCCGGACGCGCTCCTCATACCGGCGCACTCCCGGCCCGACAAGGTCACGCCCCCGCCATGGGCCCGGCATAGACCTTGCCTCGACGGACCTTGCGTCCGATCCCCTGCCGCGTCACATCTCCCCCATGCTCCACATCAACGACCTCACCTACCGGCTCGGGCCGCGCATGCTGTTCAACCAGGCGTCGGCGGCGATCCCGACCGGGGCCCGCACGGGCTTCGTCGGCCGCAACGGGACCGGCAAGACGACGCTGTTCCGGATGATCTCGGGCGACCTCCATCCCGAATCGGGGACGCTGCAGATCCCCAACCGGATGCGCCTCGGCCAGGTCGAGCAGGAGGCGCCGGGCGGCCCGACGACGCTGATCGACTTCGTGCTCGAGGCCGATCGCGAGCGCGCGGCGCTGCTCGGCGAGGCCGACACCGCCACGGACCCGAACCGCATCGCCGAGATCCACACCCGGCTCGTCGACATCGAGGCCCACGCGGCCCCCTCGCGCGCCGCCACCATCCTGCAGGGCCTCGGTTTCGACGAGGCGGCGCAGAACCGCGCGCTGGCGGAATTCTCCGGCGGCTGGCGCATGCGCGTGGCGCTGGCGGCGGTGCTGTTCACCCGGCCCGACCTGCTGCTGCTCGACGAGCCCACCAACTATCTCGACCTGGAGGGCACGCTCTGGCTGATCGAGTACCTCGCCACCTATCCGGCGACGGTGCTGATCATCAGCCACGACCGCGACCTCCTCGACGCCGTCTGCGACCACATCCTGCACCTCGACGGGGCGAAGCTGACGCTGTGGCGCGGCAATTACGACAGCTTCGAGACGCAGCGCCGCGAGCAGCAGGCCATCCAGCTCAAACACATCAAGAAGCAGGAGGAGCAGAGGAAGCACCTGCAGAGCTTCGTCGACCGCTTCCGCGCCAGCGCCACCAAGGCCACCCAGGCGCAGTCGCGCATCAAGATGCTGGAGCGGATGAAGCCGATCTCGGCCATCGTGGACAGCCAGGTCCTGCCGTTCCACCTCCCCTCCCCGGCCCGGCCGCTGAGCCCGCCGATCGTCGCCATGGACGGCGCCACGACGGGCTACGACGAGAGGCCGGTGCTGACGCGGCTGAGCCTCAACATCTCGAACGACGACCGCATCGGGCTGCTCGGCTCCAACGGCAACGGCAAGTCCACCTTCGCCAAGCTCGTGGCCGGCCGGATGCCGGTGCTCGCCGGCGCGCTCAGGAAGTCCTCGAAGATGACGGTGGGGTTCTTCGCCCAGCACCAGGTCGAGGAACTCGGCGAGGCCCTCACGCCCTACAGCTACGTGGCGGGGCGGATAAAGGACGGCACCGAGAGCCGGATCCGCGGGAAATGCGCCCAGCTCGGCTTCCCCGCCACCAAGGCCGACACGCCCGTGTCGCAGCTCTCCGGCGGCGAGAAGGCGCGGCTGATGATGGGGCTCGCCGCCTTCGACGGGCCGCACCTCCTGATCCTCGACGAGCCGACGAACCACCTCGACATCGACAGCCGCGCCGCGCTGATCGAGGCCATCAACGACTACGAGGGCGCGATCGTCATCATCAGCCACGACCGCTACCTGATCGATGCCTGCGCGGACCGGCTGTGGCTCGTCGACGGCGGCACCGTCAAGGCCTTCGACGGCGACATGGACGACTACAAGACGCTGGTGCTGAGCCGTGCCGGCGGCGGCGCGGCCAAGAAGCCGAAGGCCGAGCGGGAGCCCCAGCAGGAGCGCGCACCCTCACCGGGCAAGGCCCTCCACCAGGCGAAGAAGCAGATCGCCGCGCTCGACGAGCGGATCCAGAAGCTCTCGGGCCTGGTGATCCGCATCGACGCCGCGCTGACCGACCCCAACGCCTATTCGCGCGACAAGAACAAGGCGACGCAGCTCGCCCAGCAGCGCAAGGACCTCCAGCGCGCGCTCGAGACCGCCGAGGACGAGTGGCTGGCGCTGACGACGCAGTTCGAGGCCGCCGCGGAGTAGGACGGCCCGGAGCTATCGGCCGAGGATCGATCGGATCGGACCGATCCACCCGTCGAGGTCCAGTTCTGAGCATTCTGCGGGTGGGCCCTTAGGCGTCTGCGGGCCGGCGAGACGGCAGAGCCGCGGCCGGCGCGGGACATCCCCGCTCCTGGGATCGACCTGTGGATAAGTCCGAGCGCTGCAACTCCGCAGGCTTGTCGATCGCCGCACCGGTCCGCGCGGCCTCAACCGGCGGTGATTCGTCTCCGCTTGACTCCCGTCTTCCGAGTCGGAATCTATGAGAACAAATCAGGAACACGTGGTGGCCCGTCCCGGTTTCCGGGAGGGACATCGGGTGAGTCCCGTCGTCGCATTCGAGAGGCCGAGCGGTGCCGCAGAACCATCAATCCCCCGACGTCGCCGCCCTGCGCGACGCCGTGGCCCGCATCGAGGGCGATGGGTCCGCCGCACCCCGGCGGCGGCGCGGGGCGGGTGGCGCCCTCGTCGGCCTGGGTGACGGCACCCTGCCGCTCGACGCCGCCCTGGCGGGGGGTCTCAGGCGCTCGGCCCTGCACGAAGTCGTGGCCCAGACGGCGCGGGATGCGGCGGCGGCGGCGGGCTTCGCCCTCGCGGTGGCGGGGCGCTGCGCCGAATCGGCATCGCGCGGCGGTGGCGCGGCGCCGCTGGTCTGGATCGTCGAGGACCACGCGGCGTCCGAGACCGGCACACCCTATGGCCCCGGCCTCGCCGCCCACGGCATCGACCCCGATCGGCTGATCCTGGTCCGCACCGGTGACGGCCCGGCCACGCTCTGGGCCCTGGAGGAGGCCCTGCGGCTCGGCGCTCCGGCCGTCCTGGCGGAACTCTGGGGCGCGAAACACTACGGGCTCGCGCCGTCGCGGCGGCTGCTGCTCGCCGCCCAGGGCGGCCGCGGCACCGCCATCCTGCTCCATGCCGGAGTCGCGGGCCGCGGCGCCACGCTGTCGAGCGCCGCGGAGACGCGCTTCGCCGTCTCGGCCTGCCCGAGCCCGCGGGGACGCTCGGCGGGCGACCGTACCCCCATCCCCGGGGCCGCCGCCGTGGCGGTTCGGCTCCTCAAGCTCCGGCTCGGCGGCGATGGCGACCTCGACCGCGACCGGACCCATCCCATCGTCTGGAACCCTGACCGAAGGTGCTTCGATGCCCACCCGCTACCTGTCGGTGGTCCTGCCGCTGCTGCCGACCGATCGGCTCCGGCGCGCCGGGCGGCTCACGTCCTCGGCTTCGCCCGCGCCGGATGAGCCGCTGGTGACGGTCGCCAAGGTGAAGGGCGCGCAGCGGCTGATGGCCGTCGACGCGCGGGCCTCGGCGCGGGGACTCCGGGCCGGCCTGGCGCTGGCCGACGCCCGGGCGCTGTGCCCGGCCGTCGTGGTGGCGGAGGCCGACCCCGACGCCGACGCGGCGCTGATGGCGGCGGTCGTCGACTGGTGCCGGCGCTTCACGCCGCTCGCGGCGCCCGACGGACGGGACGGGGCGGTGCTCGACGTCGGCGGCGCCTCCCACCTCTTCGGCGGCGAGGAAGGGCTCGTCGCGGCCGTCGTGGCCGGCTTGCGCCGTCAGGGGCTCGCGGCGCGCGCCGCGGTCGCGTCGACGCCCGAGGCCGCCTGGGCGCTGGCGCGGTTCGGCACCGAGACCCTCGCCCCCACGCCGCTCGAGCCCGGCTTCGAGCCCCTCGTGGCGGCGCTCCCGGCCGCGGCGCTGCGGATCGATCCCGAGACCGTGGCGGGCCTCGCCCGCGCCGGCCTCGTGCGGGTTGGCGACCTGCTGGCGCGGCCGCGCGGGCCGATCGCGGCGCGGTTCGGCGCCGAGGTGCTGGCGCGGCTCGATGGGCTGATGGGGCGCGCCAAGGCGGCGATCACGCCGCGGTTCGAGGCGCCGCGCTGCGTGGCGGAGCGGCGCTTCGCCGGCGGCCTCGCCGAGATCGAGCAGATCGAGGCGGCGCTGCTGCCGCTCTGCCGCCACCTCTGCGCCTCGCTGGCGCGGCGCGACCAGGGTGCGCGGCGGATCGCGGCGAGTTTCTTCCGGGTCGACGGCGTCGTGAAGCACTTGGCGCTGGGCACGAGCCGCCCGACGCGCGAGCCGGAAGCCCTGCTGGCGCTGTTCCGCGAGAGGCTCGCCGCCATCGGCGAGGAGGGGCTCGACACCGGCTACGGCTTCGACCTGATCCGCCTCGCCGTCACCGAATCCGAGCCGCTCGATGCCCGGCAGGAAGACCTCGATGCGGACGGTGCCGCCGATGCCGCCATGGCGGGCATCATGGCCGACCTGGCCGACCGGCTCGGGGCGCGGCTCGGGCTGGCGCGCGTGGTGAGGCTCGCCCCGCAGGACACCCACATCCCCGAATGCGCCGTGGTGGCGCTGCCCGTCGCGCGAGGGGCCCCGCGCGCGGCGCGGCGGGAGGCCGACGAACTCCCGTGCCGCCCGATCCGCCTGTTCGACCGGCCCGAGCCGATCGACACCATCGCGTCGGTCCCGGACGGGCCTCCGGTGCGGTTCCGCTGGCGCCGCGTCATGCACGACGTCGCCGCCATCGAGGGGCCGGAGCGGATCGCGCCCGAGTGGTGGAACAGCGAGGCGGAACTCACGCGCGACTATTTCCGCGCCGAGGACCGCGACGGCCGCCGTTTCTGGCTCTTCCGCGAAGGCCTGTTCGGGCGGGAGACCGACGCGCCGCGATGGTACCTGCACGGGCTGTTCGGGTGATGCGGAGCTTCGCCGCAGCCTGTCCGCCGCTCATCCCCGCACAGGCGGATGGTACGCCGTCGTGACCCGCTTCGCCGACCTCGCCGTCATCACCAACTTCTCGTTCCTGCGCGGCGCCTCGCATCCCGAGGAACTGGTCGGGCAGGCCTATGCGATCGGCCATGCCGGGATCGGCATCGCCGACCGCAACTCGCTGGCCGGCGTCGTGCGGGCCTATTCCTTCGTGAAGGAGCGCGTCCCCGCCGAGGCGGACTTCCGCCTCGCCGTGGGCACCCGCCTCGTCTTCTCGGACGGCACGCCCGACATCCTGGCCTACCCGCGGGACCGTGACGCCTACGGGCGCCTGACGCGCCTCCTGACGCTGGGCAACCGCCGCACCGGCAAGGGGAAGTGCGACATCGCCCTGCCCGACCTCCTCGACCACGCCGCCGGCCTCCAGATGATCCTGACCGACCGCGCCACCGGCGACGGGGCCCCGCGAGACCTGCCCGACTGGCCGGCGCTCGTCCGGCGCCTGCGCGACGCCGGCCCCGGGCCGTTGTGGCTCGCCGCGACGCATCCCTACGGCCCGGACCTCAGGCGCCGCCTCGCCGAACGCGCCGCCCTGGCGCGGTCGACGGGTGCCCGGCTCATCGCCACCAACGACGTCACCATGCACCACCCCGACCGGCGCCCTCTCGCCGACGTCGTGACCTGCATCCGGGAGCACACGACGCTGGACACGGCCGGCCGCCGCCTCGCCGCCAACGCCGAGCGGCACCTGAAGCCCGGCGACGAGATGGCGCGCATCTTCGCCGAAGTGCCCGAGGCCGTGGGCGAGTCCGCGCGCTTCCTCGACGGCCTGTCGTTCTCGCTGGCCCAGCTGAAGTACGATTACCCCTACGAGCTGCGGGGGGGCTACGCGACCGAGCAGGAGGCCCTCGTCGCCCTGGCCGAGGCCGGCCTCGTCGATCGCTACCCGCTCGGTGTCGAGGGCAAGGTGCGCGACATGCTGGCCCATGAACTCGCCCTCGTGGGGAAGCTCGGCTACGCGGCCTATTTCCTCACCGTCCACGACATCGTGCGCTTCGCCCGCGACGAGAAGATCCTGTGCCAGGGCCGTGGCTCCGCTGCGAATTCCGTGCTGTGCTTCGCCCTCGGGATCACCGAGGTCGATCCCACCAAGCACGACCTCCTGTTCGAGCGGTTCATCTCCGAGGACCGCAACGAGCCGCCCGACATCGACGTCGACTTCGAGCACGAGCGGCGCGAGCAGGTGATGCAGCACATCTACAAGCGCTACGGGCGCGAGCGCGCCGGCCTCGCCGCCAGCGTCGTGACCTACCGGACGCGCTCGGCCATCCGCGAGGTCGGCCGCGCCTTCGGCCTGTCGGACGACACGGTCTCGGCCTTGAACGGCACCGTCTGGGGCTATTGGTCGAACGGCGTCGACGCGGACGAGACGCGCCGCATCGGCCTCGACCCTTCGGAGCGGCGCCTCGCCATGGTTCTGAAGCTCGCCGAGGAGCTGGCGGGCTTCCCGCGCCACCTGTCGCAGCACACGGGCGGCTTCGTCATCACGCGGTCGCGGCTCGACGAGGTCGTGCCGGTCGGCAATGCCGCCATGGCCGACCGCACCACGGTCGAGTGGGACAAGGACGACCTCGACGCGCTCGGCATCCTCAAGATCGACGTGCTGGCGCTCGGCATGCTGTCGGCCCTGCGCGGCGGCTTCGACCTGCTCGAGCGGCACTACGGCGAGCGCTACACGCTGGCCTCGATCCCGTCGGAGGAGAAGGCCGTCTACGACATGATCTGCCGGGCCGACACGCTCGGCGTGTTCCAGATCGAGAGCCGGGCGCAGATGTCGATGCTGCCGCGCCTGAGGCCGCGCGAGTTCTACGACCTCGTCATCGAGGTGGCGATCGTGCGGCCCGGCCCCATCCAGGGCGACATGGTGCATCCCTACCTGCGGCGGCGGGAAGGCTCGGAGCCCATCGTCTATCCCTCGGCCGAACTCGAAGCCGTGCTGGGCAAGACGCTCGGCGTGCCGCTGTTCCAGGAGCAGGCGATGAAGATCGCCATCGTGGCGGGCGGCTTCACGCCCGGCGAGGCCGACAAGCTGCGCCGCGCCATGGCGACCTTCAAGCGCGTCGGCACGATCGGCAGGCTCCGCGACCAGATGGTCGAGGGCATGGTGAGCCGCGGCTACAAGCTCGATTTCGCCGATCGCTGCTTCAGCCAGATCGAGGGCTTCGGCACCTACGGCTTCCCCGAGAGCCACGCCGCCTCCTTCGCGCTCCTCGTCTATGCCTCGGCCTGGATGAAGTGC
This sequence comes from Lichenihabitans sp., assembly GCA_965214345.1. Classification (GTDB taxonomy): domain Bacteria; phylum Pseudomonadota; class Alphaproteobacteria; order Rhizobiales; family Beijerinckiaceae; genus Lichenihabitans. Next base: position 2,325,825 of record CBDCBJ010000007.1, read on the forward strand.
CGTTACCCGGACGTCTTCGCCTGCGCCATGCTGAACGCCCAGCCGATGGGCTTCTACGCCCCCGCCCAGCTCGTGCGCGACGCCCGCGACCACGGCGTCGCGGTCCACGAGGTCGACGTGAACCTCTCGGGCTGGGACCACGCGCTCGTGCCGGTGGAATCGTCGTCGGACGGGACCGGCACGCGGATTCATCCGCGCCACGCGGAGATGCGCGACCACATCCTCGGCGACCGGGCGATCCGGCTCGGGCTGCGCCAGATCAAGGGGCTGCGCCAGACCGACATGGAGCGGCTCGTCGCGCGGCGGGACGGCGGCTACGATTCGGTGCGCGACCTCTGGCTCAGGGCGGAGCTTCAGCCCGCCGTGCTGCAGGTGCTGGCCGAGGCCGACGCCTTCCGCTCGATCGGGCTCGACCGGCGCGACGCGCTCTGGGCCGTGCGCGGGCTCGACCGCGTCGGCGACAAGGACGCCCTGCCGCTCTTCGCGCGGAGCCCGTCCTCCACGGGCCGGGAGGGGGCGGCGGACCGCGAGCCCGACGCGGCGCTGCCGCCGCTGCGGCTCGGCGAACACGTCGTCGAGGACTATCGCCGGCTGACGCTGTCCCTGAAGGCCCATCCGGTGGCGTTCCTGCGGGCCAGCCTGGCGCGGCGGAGGATCTCGCGCGCCGAGGATCTGGAGGGGATCGGCGACGGGCGCCGCGCCGCCGTGGTGGGCCTCGTGCTGGTGCGCCAGAGGCCGGGCTCGGCCCACGGAACGGTGTTCCTGACGCTGGAGGACGAGACGGGCGCCGCCAACATCATCATCTGGCCGAAGGTGTTCGAGGCGAACCGCTCGGCCGTGATCGCGTCGCGGCTGCTCTGCGTGCGGGGCGTGGTGCAGAAGGCGACGGGCGTCGTCCACCTCGTGGCGGACAGGCTCGACGACCTCACGGCGGAGCTGAACACGCTGGGCGACGCGGGCGACCGCCTGTCGGAGTTCGCGCGCGCCGACGAGATCAAGCGGCCGCAGACCTACGCGGCGGCGGAGCGCGGCCAGGGCGCGGCGCTGGGGGCCAGGATCGGCTTCCCGCTCACCGAGGACTCACGCCGGAAGCCGGAGCCGGCCCCCCTGCCCGTACGGCTGCCCCTGGCCGTCGGCGACGTGCGCCGGGCCATGCCGAAGGGGCGGAACTTCCAGTGAGGATGGAAGGGATCTCCGGGCATGTTGGCTTAGATCGAGCCGACGCCCATCCTGTGTCGATCGGCGATGGAGGCGGGCATGGCGCAAAGGCCTCGGACGGAAGAACAGGCCGAAGAACTCTTCGCTCGACAGCAGAGAGCCTTGAGCCATCGAGGTGCTGCCCCCGACTCTGAATCCAGGCTGGCCGCGATTTTCGCCGACAGCGAAGCGGCGTGCCGCGAACAGGAAGCCCGGCTCATCGAGGAGCATAAGGCTCACAGCCCATGGTTCGCCCAGACGGCGCGCACCTGAGCGCCCGTGGCGAACTCGCCACGTTCCGCGGCTTCCATCGATCGCGTGATCGCGGCATCCTCTTCGGATGTCAGCTCGACGAGCTGCACGTCGTCATCCGTGAAGCTCGAGACCATGCGGGCGACCTCGTCCTGGAGCTAAGGTGAGAGCAACCTGACCCGGTCCATGGCGTGTTCGAGGAGGTCCGTGATGAGAAGCTCTCGCTCGGTGTCGCGATGGGGTCGAGGGATCTCTCGTCTCGCCCCGCCTCAGCGCCGCTTGCCGATGAGGTTCCACACGGAGGGCACCAGGAGGGCGGCGAGCAGCGTCTTGACGACGGTGCCGAGGAGGAAAGGCATCACGCCGCCGGTCCAGGCCGCCTCGGCTCCGATGAGGTGCGCCAGCCAGCCATAGCCCGCCGCGAACAGGATGGCGTGGCCGAGCGTCATGGCGCCGAGGAGCTTCGGCACGGAGCGGTCGGCACCGCGCTCGGCGAAGACGCCCACCGCGAAGGCCGCCAGCACGTAGCCGACGAGGTAGCCCCCCGTCGGCCCCAGCATGTAGGGGAGGCCGACGCCATGGGCCGGCGTCCCGGCGAAGATCGGCAGGCCCAGGGCACCCTCGACGAGGTAGAGCACCACCGTGGCGGTGGCGAGCCGCGCCCCGAAGGCGGCGCCGATCAGCAGGACCGCCAGGCTCTGCATCGTCACCGGGACCGGGTAGAAGGGGATCGCGATCTTGGCCGACAGGGCCATGACGGCGCTGCCCACGAGCGCCAGAAGCATGGCGCGGGCGGCGCGCTGCCCTGTCGCGCCCTGCTCGGGCCAGACCGCGCCGGCGAGGGTGGCATGGGCCGGAAACCGGATGTCGCTCATGAACTCGCTCCCCCTCGCACGCTTGCATTCCGCCGCGCGCGGCCTCACGCTGACCCACTCTTAAGTTCACGTCACCGTCCCGGCAAGCGGCTCAGAGATCCGTCGGCCGACCGTCTTCGAGAAGCGCATTCCCCTCACCCCCGGACCGTCTTGGCCGCCGACGACATACCCTTCGACCGAACCTTGACCGCCAAGCCCGACGAGGTGCAGGTCCTGTCGCCCCGCGTGCGCCGTCTCGTCGCCAACAACGGTGGCCCCTTCACCTTCACCGGCACCTGCTCCTACATCGTGGGCCGCGGCGACGTGGCCATCATCGATCCGGGCCCCGCCGATTCGAGCCACATCGCGGCCCTGATGGCGGCCGTCGCGGGCGAGACCGTCCGCCACATCCTCGTCACCCACACGCACCGCGACCACGCGCCGGGCGCAGCCCTGCTCAAGGCCGCGACGGGCGCCGAGGTGCTCGGCTGCCCGCACCGCGTGGCGCGCCCCGCGGACCCGAGCCTGCCCGCCCTCGACGCCGCCTTCGACCTCCGCTACGTGCCCGACCGCGCGCTCGTCGAGGGGGATGCCGTGGACGGACCCGGCTATCGGCTCGTCGCGGTCGAGACCCCCGGCCACACCTCCGACCATCTCGCCTTCGCCCTGCCCGAGGAGAAGGCATTGTTCTCCGGCGATCACGTGATGGCCTGGTCGACGACGGTCGTGGCGCCGCCGGACGGCTCGATGCGGACCTACATGGCGTCCTTGCGCAAGCTCCAGGAGCGCGACGACGCCGTCTACTGGCCCGGCCACGGCGGCCCGGTGCGCAGCCCTCGGTCCTTCGTCAAGGCGCTGACGATCCATCGGCAGTGGCGCGAGGCCGCCATCCTGCGCCGGATCGCGGCCGGGGACGCCACCGTGCCGTCCGTGGTGGCGAGCCTCTACCACGACCTCGCCCCCTCCCTGCGGGGGGCCGCCGGCCTTTCGGTGCTGGCCCACCTCGTCGACCTCGTGGCGGACGGCCAGGTGGCGGCCGACGGGCCACCGAGCCTGAAGGCTCGCTACGCGCCGGCGTGAGCGCGCTTCGGACGGCCGCCCCACGCCCGACCCTGGCCGTCAGTCCTCCTCGCCGCCCTTGCCGAAGCGCAGCGGCTCGGCCGAGTCGCCGGCGAGGAGCAGCTGCGGCACCTGGGTGAGGCGCCACTTCCCGTTGGTCCGCTCGAGCACGAGAACCATGTCGTAGCGGTGGCCGCTCCAGTGCGGGCCCTGGACCGTCCCGCCGGTCAGGGCGGCCACGAGGTCGGCGATGCGCTTGTGCTCCCAGGCCACGAGGCCGACGCCGCTCCGCCGGAGGATCGCCGCCGCGGCATCGGCCTCCTGGTCCGGGCCGAAGGACGCGTCGGGCACGAGGCCGGTGAGGGCCGCGAGGGGCGCCAGGGTCAGCCCCGCCCGCCGGCTCGGATGCTTCGGCGTCGGCGCGGCGGCGAAGAGAAAGGTCGGACCGGCGAGGCCGGCGGGCATCGAACCGCCGTCCCGCGGCGCGAAGAACCGCGCCAGGGCGCCCGCGCGCTCCCAGCCCTGCACAAGCAGGGCATCCACGTCGTGGCGTCCGTCGGGACCGACCCCATAGGGCGGCGCGCCGTCGGGCGTGGGCTTCTCGGCATGGCGGATCACCATGACCGCCGTGGGGCCGGCGCTCTCGGCCTCGACCCTCCGGCTGCCGAGGGCGAGCGCCAGGCCGGTGGCGACGACGCCCCGCCGTGAGAACCCGTCCCGATCCGTCGCCATCCCGGCCTCGCGCTCCCATGCCGCGTTCGACGTAGCACGCCGCCGGCGTCGGCGCACGATCGGGATCCGCATATGCGCTACGCAGGTCCAGCGGTGCCCGAAAGCCCCTGTTAAGGTCAAGAAACCATGGTGCGGCTGTCGTCCTCCATGACGGCGAGTGTCCGAGTCGAGCCAGCCGCGGGTTCCATGACCTCCTTCCAAGAACCGAATTTGAGCTACACCGAGACCACGCTGCGGCGCGAGGTCCACACCGACAATTCCCATTGGGAGTTGATGTACAAGGCCATGCTGGCGCAGCTGATGACCTACGTCGACGCCGCCGTGGCGCGCGCCCTGGCCGAGCACGGCGTCGACGAGAGCTTCATGGCGCTGGCCCAGGCGGGCGCACGCAGCGGGGGTTACGCCCCCGCGGCCCATGCGGCGGGCGTTCCGGCCGGCGTGCGGCCGACCGCTGGCGAGGCGCATCGCTACGACGCCGCGATGGCCGGCGCTTTCGCGGGCGTGGTCCTGCCCCCGTGGCTGCAGCCCTTCACCCTGCCCGAGCAGGTCCGCTTCACCCGGACGCCCGACGCCCTCCTGCATCGCCAAGCGGCGGGGCAGGAGGCGGCGCAGCAGGGCGAGGACGAGATTGCCGCGGCCGAGCCGGGGATCGCCGACGCTCTGCCGATCTGGAAGAAGCCGGTGGTGCTCCCCGCCAACGTGCGCTTCAACCGCACGCCCTACCCCAAGCCCCTCGACGCCGCCGGTGCAGCCGAAGACGAGACGATCGGCGCCCAAACCTTCACGGGCGAGGCCGAGCATCCCGACCCTGACGGCCGATCGGACGATGTCGTGATCTCCCTCGCCGACGTCCAGGCCGAGCGCGCCCTGGCGGCCGCGGCACTGACCGAGGCGGAAGGCGCGGCAGTGGCCCTCGCGGCTGCGGCGGAGGCGCCCGTCACGGCTGGGTTCTACGGCGCCGAACTCACCGACGATGGCGCCCCCCTGCCCTCCCCCGAGGACGAACTGGCGGCGGCGTGGCTGCAGGCCCATGCCCGCACCGTCGGCGACAAGGCGTTGCGCCTGACGCAGGATCAGTCGCTCGGCGAGATGCTGGCGGCCGTGGAAGCCGTGGCGATCGACCCCGCGGCCTCCATCCATCCCTTCGGCGACATGAGACTCTGGACGCCGGCCGGACCGACCGCCGAGGCGGATGTCGACGAGGCGCTCCTCGGCCCCTTCGAGCCCGACGGCGTGAGCCTTCACCCCTATGGCGACCCGGCCTTCTGGATCGAGGGGCTGGCCGAGCCGCTCCGCGCCGACCCTGTCGCGGAGGCGCCGGCACCGGAGGACGACCTGTCGATCCATTCGTTCGGCCTCGCCGGCCTGTCCCTCGCCGAGGCCGAAGCGCCGGCGCGGCCCGAGGTCCTGGCGCTGCCGGCGCCGGCCTGGCTGGCCCTGCCGGCACCGGTCCTCGTGCCGGCGCTCGCGGCCGAGGTCCCGCCCGACGTCGCCGTCGGCCGCGACGCTGACGCCGACGCAGAGGACGCCGGGCCCTACGGCGACCCCAGCCTCTGGACGATTGCCGATGCGGCTTTGGCCGAGCCGGCCGCGGCTGAACCGTCACCCTACGGTGATTCCGGCCTCTGGCTGACGCTGATCGGCGTCGATGCGGCCGGCGCCGAGACGGTGCGGGACGAGTCGTTGGCCGAGGCGGTCCCCGCCGAGGGCCTCGTCCCGATCGGCATCGCGTCGCCGGTCGACGCACGCCTCTTCGCAGGTCCGGCCCGCGCCGGCATCCGCCGCGGGCTCGGCACGCCGCACGGGCTCTCCCCCTTCGCGTCGACGAACCGCGTCACCTCCGACCCGGAGCTCTACGAGGACCCGCCGCTCGACCTCTTGATGCTGACCCCGGAGCCGACCGGCGAGGTCCTGTCGAGCGGCGCCCTGGAGCAGAACGCCCGCCTCCTCGAAGGCGTGCTGGAGGAGTTCGGCATCCGCGGCGAGATCATCGACGTGCGGCCCGGCCCGGTGGTGACGCTCTACGAGCTCGAGCCGGCGCCCGGCACCAAGTCGTCGCGCGTCATCGGCCTCGCCGACGACATCGCCCGCTCCATGTCGGCCGTCTCGGCCCGCGTGGCCGTGGTCCAGGGCCGCAACGTCATCGGCATCGAGCTGCCCAACCAGCGGCGTGAGACCGTCTACCTGCGCGAGCTGATCGCCGCGGAAGACTTCACCGAGTCCAAGCACAAGCTCGCCATCGCGCTCGGCAAGACGATCGGCGGCGAGAGCGTCATCGTCGACCTCGCCCGCATGCCGCACCTGCTCGTCGCCGGCACCACCGGATCGGGCAAGTCGGTCGCCATCAACACCATGATCCTGTCGATCCTCTACCGGCTGAGGCCGGAGGAGTGCCGGCTCATCATGATCGACCCGAAGATGCTGGAACTGTCGATCTACGAGGGCATCCCGCACCTCCTGACCCCGGTGGTCACTGACCCCAAGAAGGCCGTCGTGGCGCTGAAATGGGCGGTGCGCGAGATGGAGGACCGCTACAAGAAGATGTCCAAGGTCGGCGTCCGCAACATCGACGGCTTCAACGCCCGCGTGGCCGAGGCGGCCGAGAAGGGCGAGATCATCACCCGCACGATCCAGACCGGCTTCAACCGCGACACGGGCGAGCCGATCTTCGAGACCGAGGAGATGGAACTCTCCCCCCTGCCCTACATCGTGGTGATCGTCGACGAGATGGCCGACCTGATGATGGTGGCGGGCAAGGACATCGAGGGCGCCATCCAGCGTCTCGCCCAGATGGCCCGCGCCGCCGGCATCCACCTCATCATGGCCACGCAACGCCCCTCGGTCGACGTCATCACCGGCACCATCAAGGCCAACTTCCCGACCCGCATCTCCTTCCAGGTGACGTCGAAGATCGACTCGCGCACGATCCTCGGCGAGCAGGGCGCCGAGCAGCTGCTCGGCCAGGGCGACATGCTCTACATGGCGGGCGGCGGCCGCATCTCACGCGTGCACGGCCCCTTCGTCTCCGACGGCGAGGTCGAGAACGTGGTGGCCCATCTCAAGATGCAGGGCCACCCGGCCTACCTCGATGTCGTGGTGGCCGAGGAGGGCGCCGAGGACGCCAAGGCCGAGGCGGCCGAGGACAAGCCCATCTTCGACAAGTCGGCCATGGGAGCCGCGGGCGGCGACGACGATTCCGACCTCTACGACCAGGCCGTCAAGGTGGTGCTGCGCGACAAGAAATGCTCCACCTCTTACATCCAGCGCCGCCTCGCGGTCGGCTACAACAAGGCCGCCTCGCTGGTCGAGAAGATGGAGCGCGAGGGGATCGTCGGGCAGGCCAACAACGCCGGCAAGCGCGAGATCCTCGTCTACAGCCGCGACCTCCGCTTCACGGAGAACCGCGAGGGCGAGGAGTAGGGTCGACCCGAGTGCGTCCTCGTCGAAACGCTGAGGGAGCGCTACGGCACGGGCTTCGCGCCCGACGCTTCGGGAAGCGAGACTCTGGGCGTCGTCCTCTCCACCCTCGATTCAGCATCTCTGGCCATGCTCGTCGACGAGCCTGAAGCCGGCTTGGTGAGTGACGGACGCGAGGCGAACGGCGCGGAAAACTCTGTAGTCGGGACACCGCGGCACGGCTGGGCCGAGGACGCCAAGACGCTGGCGACCACCCGCGATGATGTCCTGATCTGGCCGGGGTTCGCCAACGACGGGGATCACGCCCTGGTATGGTGAACCGCGGGGAGGTCTGGCTCGCGATCCTCGATCCGACGGTCGGCATCGAGATCCAGAAGACCCGGCCCTACCTGATCATCTCGCCGCCTGAGATCCACGACCCTATGCGGATCGTGACGGTGGCGCCGATGACGTCCAAAGGCCGTGCGGCGGCGTTCCGTGTGCCGGTCACGCTTCGGGGCGTGACGGGATTGACTCTGCCGGAGCAATCGCGCGCGTCGGACAGACAACGGCTCGTGAAACGCCTCGGGAACGTGTCGGCCGCGGTCCTCGCGGATACTCTCGCGACACTGCGCGAGTCCTACGACGAGTGAGATAGATTGAACGCCGGCTGACGATCGCATTACTGATCGATGCTGAAGCAGTCCTCATCGAAGGTGTCTTCTACGGTGGCAGCGATTTCGAATCGGTCCTGCGCGACAGGCACTGATCCGAATAGGCGTCAGACCACCGTCGCCCGCACCCGCTCCTCGGCCGGACCCACGGCCCGACGCCGCGCCGCGACCCGGACACCCGCCCGTCCCAGCGGGGCGAAGCTGAGGCCGTAGACCGTCGCCGACAGCGCCGTGATCCAGAAGCTCACCGGCCAGTCGGTGAACCAGGCCAACGCCAAGCCGCCCCAGGCCTCGACGAGCGCCAGCGCGGCCGAGAGCGCGATGCCGACCCCGAACCGCGGCGACAGGTTGCGGGCCGCCGCGGCCGGCCCGACCATCAGGGTGAACACCAGGAGCACGCCGACGATCTGCGAGGATTCCGACACCGCCACCGCCACCACGCCGAGGAAGACCACCGAGATCAGCCGCACCGGCACGCCCCTGGCCTCGGCCAGCTCCGGCTGGAGGCTGGCGAAGAGCAGCGGCCGCGACACAACACCCAGCACCGCGACGCTGACGGCCGCCAGTCCCGCCAGCGACACCAGCGCCTCCCCGTCGACGCCCAGCACGTTGCCGAAGAGCAGCGCCGTCGCCTGCGTGGCGAAGGCCGTATAGAAGTGGAGGAACAGGAGGCCGAAGCCGAGCGCCAGCGACAGCGTCATGCCGATGGCGACGTCGCGCGCCGACAGTTTCTCGCCGAGCGCCCCCATCGCCATGCCGGCGACCAGCGTGAAGCCGACCAGCCCCCAGAGCGGGGCGATACCGACGAGGATCGCACCGGTCGCGCCCGTGAAGCCGACATGCGCCAGCGCGTGGCCCGCGAAGGTCTGGTTGCGCAGGACGAGGAAGTAGCCCACCAGCCCGGACAGGATCGCCACGATGCCGCTCGCCAGAAAGGCGGTCCGCATGAAGTCATAGGCCAGCATCGTCATGCTCCCCGTGGTCGCGATGGTCCCGCCGATGCTCCGGGTTGTCGTGCCGATGCGCCTCGGTGTCGGCCTCGATCTCCCCGTCGGCCGCCATGACGAAGATGCGCCGGCCGAGGCGCAGCACCTCGATGGGAGAGCCGTAGAGCCGCGACAGCACCGGGCCGGTGATGACGTCGTCGACCGTGCCGAGCACGGCGCGGCCGCTGCCGACGTAGAGCACGCGGTCGATGGCGCCCATCAGCGGGTTGAGTTCATGGGCCGAGAACACCACGGCGAGGCCGAGCTGCTTCTGGAGCCGCGCCACGAGCCCGACGACGCCGCGCTGGTGCGTGGGGTCGAGCGAGATCAGCGGCTCGTCGAGCAGCAGGAGCTTCGGGCGGCCCAGCAGCGCCTGGCTGAGCAGCAGGCGTTGGCGCTCGCCGCCCGACAATTCGCCCAGGGGGCGGGACGCCAGCGCGGTCGCGCCGACCGTGTCGAGCGCCCACGCGACCTCGTCCCTCGCGGACCTGTCGAGCCGCGGCAGGCCCCAGCGATGGCCGCCTGCGGCGCCGGCGACGAAGTCCCACCCGGTCCAACGCAGGTCGGCCGAGCCCCGCACCTGCGGCATGTAACCGACCGCGGCACTGCCGCGCGTGGCGGCGCGGCCGTCGACCGCGATCGCGCCAGAGCGCGGCTCGACCAGCCCGAGGACGGCCCGCATCAGCGTCGTCTTGCCGGCCCCGTTGGGGCCGAGCAGACCGACGAACTCCCCCGGCTCGATCCCGAAGCTCACGTCGGACAGGATCGTCCGGCGGCCGAGGTCGAGCATCACATGATCGAAGGTGACGAGGCTCAAGAAGCCTTGCCGGCGAGGGCGTGGTCGAGCGCGTCGAGCTGCTTCGTCATCCAGCTCTGGTAGGTGCTGCCGGCCGGCTCGGTCTCGCTGACGCCCACCACGGGGACGTGGTTGTCCTTGGCGATCTGCACGAGGCGTTTCACGGCCTGGTCGTCGGCCTGGCTGTTGTAGAGCATGACCCTGACCTTGTGGCCCTTGAGGTCGTCCTCGAACTTGGCGACGTCGGAGGCCGAAGGCTCGGTGTTGTTCATCACGGCCATCTGGAACGGCTCGTTGTGCATGTCGAGGCCGATCAGCCCCGCCATGTAGCCGAAGACCGGCTCCGAAGCCGTGACGGGCTGGCCGGCGTACTTCGTCTTCATGGCCGCCACCTTGGCGTCGAGCGGCTTGATCGACGTGTCGAAACCCGCGGCGTTCTTCTCGAACTCGGCCTTGTGGGCGGGCTCGATGGTCGAGAGCTTGTCGGCGAGGTCCTTGGCCACGGCCTCCATGGTCTTGGGGTCGTACCAGAGGTGGGGGTTGTCGCCCGCCTTCTTGCCCACGAGGTCGGCCGCCACGATCTCGAGCCGGCCCTGCGAGGGATCGGCCTTCAGCAGCTTGTCCATCCAGGGATCGTAGTCGGCGCCGTTCGAGATCGTCACCTTGGCGGACTTCAGCGCCCGGGCCGTCGACGGATCGGCCTCGAAGAGGTGGGGGTCCTGGTCGGGGTTCGAAAGGATCGACGTCACGCTGACGTACTTGCCGCCGACCTGCTTGGCGAGGTCGCCGTAGAAGTTCTCCGCCGCCACGACATCGATCCCGGCCGCGGAGGCGGCCACGGGCAGCGCGAAGGCGGCGAGCACGCCGGCGAGGAGGGCGGTCTTGACTGACGACATCGGTGACGATCCCGGGCACGGCCGCCGCAGCGGCGATCCCGTCTAGCTATGTTATAACTTAATGGTTTGCAATACGGGATGCGTCTCGGGAGGGTTGCGGCCATGGCGACAAGGCGTCAAATGGAGGTTAGAGAGACCACATGAGCTACGGGCAAGGGACGGCGGACGCGGGTCGGGGCGCTTGGATCCAGCGCGTCGAGGCGCTGTGCGGCGAGCGCGGCGTCCAGCTGACGGCGCTGCGCCGGCAGGTGCTGGGCCTCCTGGCCGACAGCGCCGCCCCGCTCACCGCCTACGGGCTCATCGACGAACTCGCGCGGCTGCAGGGCCGACAGGTCGCGCCCCCGACGGTGTATCGGACGCTGGATTTCCTGGTCGAGAACGGCTTCGTCATCAAGATCGAGAGCCGCAACGCCTTCGCGGTCTGCGATTCGCCCGGCCACCATCACCACGGCATCCTGCTGATCTGCACCCGCTGCGGGATCACCGACGAGGTCGACGACCACGATGCCGACGCCGCCCTGGCGCGCCGGGCAGCGGCGTCGAGCTTCAGGATCGACAAGCAGATGGTGGAACTCGAGGGCGTCTGCGGTCGCTGCCTCGCGGCGTGAATGCTCGGGCGCGGTCATCGCCCGTCACGCCGCTTCCTCCGCCGGGTTACCGTCCGCCGGCGGCGGTGCCGCGGTGCTCTGCTCGATCATCGCGGCCTCCTCGGCATCCAGGCGGGCCGTCTCGTCCGCGCCGAGCCCGAACCGCGCCGCGACGTCCGGGGCGTAGCGCAGCATGTCGGGCCGCAGGCGGGTCAGCGCCAGGTCCTTGGCCTTCGCCTCGATCATCACGTCGAAGTCCCGGTCCGTGATGGACCGCATGAAGCCCATGAACTCGAAGGGGTGAACGTAGTCGGCGTGGCCGGTCCAGACCGGCGCGACATGGACGGTCCTGGTCTTCTTCGTCGCCTTGTCCTTGCGTTTCAGCTCGCGCAACTCGGTCCGGGGCGACGAGAAGTGGATCTTCGGCCGGACGCCCTCGGGCCAGGTGTCGAGGATCCGCCGCACCGTCTCGCCCATGTCCAGCCCCTCGGGGTTGAGGCAGAGGAAGTGCTGGTGATCGAAGATCAGCCGGACGCCCGTGTGCCCGTGGATCCACAGCACGTCGGCGGCGCTGAACCGGATGTCGTCGTGCTCGAGCACGAGGCGGCGGCGCACCGGTTCGGGCAGCGTCGACCAGGTCTCGACCCAGCGGGCGTCGCTGGCTTGGCGGTCGCCGTAGGTGCCGCCCACGTGGATCACCATCACGGCCTCGGGGCCGAGCTCCATCAGGTCGAGCATCTCGGCCTGGCTCACGAGGTCGGCGACGCTCTTCTTGACGAGCTCCGGATCGGGGCTGTTCAGCACGATGTATTGGGACGGGTGGAAGGAGAGCCGAAGGCCCTGCGCCCTCGCCCGGGCCCCGAAGGCGGCGAGGTCCGCCGCGCTGTCCCGCACCATCGTGTGGAACTGGGGCATGTCGGGATGGGTCGCGTAGGGGGCGATGTCGGACGCCATGCGATACATGTCGATGCCGTGGCGACCGAGGTGGGCGAAGATCGCGTCGAGGCAGGCGAGGCTGACGCGCAGATGCGGCCCGGCCTGCCAGCGGCGGGTATCGTTGCTCTTGAGGTCGGGCCGGCCCATCACCTTGACGGGGAAGCCGAGCCGAAGCCGTCCCTCGGGCCGCGACGCCTGCCCGACATCTTTCCGATCGCCCGTCAGCGCCATGGTGCCTCACCGCGTTCCGCCCGGGGCAATGGATCGCGGGACCTCAAAGTTTCAGCCGGGGCGAGACTGTCCCCAGGCGGAATGCCGCGGCATCACACGCGGCGCGGCTCCCCGCCGACGCCTTCGGCCGGCGCGCTCTCCAGCGAGGAATCGTGGCCGAGCACCATGACGATGCCGGCGCCGATCAGCGCGCAGACGGCGAAGAAGACCAGCCCCGCCGTCTCGTTGCCCGTCCGGTCCTTCAGGATGCCGAAGACCTGCGGGCCGAAATAGCCGCCGAGGTTGCCGATGGAGTTGATCGCCGCGATGCCGGCCGCGGCGCTGGTGCCGGACAGCAGCGCCGTCGGCAGCGCCCAGAACGAGGCATAGACGCCGAAGAAGCCGAAACCCGCGACGCAGACGCAGGCCATCTTGAGCGTCGGGTCCGACGTGGCGGCGGCGGCGAGCAGGCCGGCCACGATGCACAGCAGAGGGATGATCGTGTGCCACTTGCGCTCGCCCGTCCGGTCGGACGAGCGGCTCCAGAGGATCATGCCCACGGCGCCGACGAGGTAGGGCACCGCCGTCACGAGGCCGACCTCGAAGCTCGACAGACCGCCGAAAGCCTTGACGATCTGCGGCAGGAAGAAGCTCAGGCCGTATTGTGGGATGTTGATGCCCATGTAGACGAAACCGAACGCGATGGTGCGCGGGTCGACGACCGCGCGCCTCCAGGACATCCGGTGCCGGTCCTCGCGGTGGGCGCGCTCGATGTCGAGCCGCCCCTGCAGCCATCCGCTCTCCTCTGGGGTCAGCCAGGCGGCGTCGCGCGGCCGGTCGGTCAGGTAGAGGTAGACGGCGACCGACATCAGGAGCGCGGGTATCGCCTCGATGATGAAGATCCACTGCCAGCCGTGCAGGCCACCGACGCCCTCCATGTAGAGAATCAAGCCCGACAGAGGTGCGCCGATCACGGTCGAGATGGGGATCGCCACCATGAACATCGCCACGATCCGGGCGCGGTAGGCGGACGGGAACCACAGCGTCAGGAAGAAGATGATGCCGGGAAAGAACCCGGCCTCGGCGAAGCCGAGCAGGAGGCGGACGACGTTGAAGCTCGTCTCGCCGCCTACGAGGGCCTGGGCGCCCGAGATCAGGCCCCAGGTGAACATGATCCGGGTGATCCAGAGCCGCGCGCCGAACCGGTCGAGCGCCAGGTTGCTCGGCACCTCGAAGATGAAATACGCGATGAAGAAGATGCCGGCAGCGCCACCGAAGGCCGCGGCCGAGAGCCCGAGGTCGGCCCGCATCGTGGCGCCGGCGAAGCCGACGTTGACCCGGTCGAGGTAGGCCACGAAGTAGCAGAGGATGAGGAACGGCACGAGGCGCCGCGTGACCTTGGCCATCGTGCGCGCCTCGACGTCGGCGCGCCGCGTGAGATCGTCCATGTTTCCACCCGCAGAATTTTGTGTCGTTGCGCGGGATCATACACGGGCGCCGCCGGCACGCCAGACGGTCGGGGTCTCCCGATCCGCAGGCTCGACGGGCTATAGTCGGCGAGATATAGCGAGGGCCGCGCCGCCATCCGGCCCGCCCTCGCGAGACAAAGATGACCCGACCCGTCCTCCCGCCGATCCGCCTCCTGCTCGCGGCCGCGGCGCTCGTCCTGGCCTTCGCGTCGCCGGCGGAGGCCGCGCCCATCAGGATCTACGCGGCCGGCAGCCTGTCGGGCGTGATGGCGGCCTTGATCGAGGCCTCGGGCCGACCGGCCGATGCCTTCGCGGCCCCGGTCTACGGCCCGGCCGGGCTGCTGGCGGACCGGCTCGGCAAGGGCGAGGGCGCCGACCTCTTCGCCTCCGCGGACCTCGCCGCGCCCCAGCGTCTCGCCGCGGCCCGCGCCGGCACGATGGTCGTGCCCTTCGTGCGCAACCGCATGTGCGTCGTCGCCAAGCCCTCCGTCGGTCTGACCGAGGCCAACATGCTCGACCGCATGCTGTCGCCCGACCTGCGGCTGGCGACCTCGACCCCGGGCAACGATCCCGGCGGCGATTATGCGCTGGCGGTGTTCCGGATGGCGGACGCCGTCCGTCCCGGCGCCGAGGCGATCCTCACCGGCAAGATGCTCAAGCTCGTCGGCGGTCCCAACACCATGGTGCCGGTCGCGGGACGCAGCCCCAGCGCCACCATCTTCCTCGGCGACCACGCCGACCTCTTCCTCTACTATTGCAGCTCTGCCGGTGCCCTCCTCAAGGAGGTCCCGGACCTGACCAACCTCGCCCTGCCGGACTCGCTGGAGATCCACCCCGTCTACGGCCTGGCGGTCCTGGCCGAGGAGCCGGCGGCCGAGCGCTTCGCGCTCTTCGTGCTGTCGCTGGAGGGTCAGGAGATCCTGAAGCGGTTCGGCTTCGAGCCGCTGGCGCCGGCCCGCTGACCCGAGGCGGCACGGGGACGGGTCAGCGGTTGATGCCGGGGACGTGCGTGGTCATGTGGCCGAAGCCCGCGTGGCGTGCGATCACCGGCAGGAGGCGCTCGAGCGCGTGCAGCATGGTGCCGTCGATCGGCACGGGCTCGGCGGGGTAGTCGTCCCAGCCGAGGCGCAGGTCGAAGAGCGGCTTCAACGCCGCGGGCCGGGCCCAGAACATCGTCCCGATCGGGAAATCGATGGAGCGAGGGATCCCCATCGCGGGGTCCATGCGCGTCGCGAGGTCGCGTGCGATCTCGCGATCGAGGCTCCAGCCCGTGAGGTTCGGGTCCTCCGGGAAGACGAGGCCGAGCGTCGCGTCGGCGGCGAAGCGGTCGAGGACCAGGTCGGCCATCGGGTTCAGGTCCCCGATGAGGTGCTGCATCAGGAAGGCGTGCCAGCGCGTGCCGAGCTCGAGGCTGAGCCCCACGCTGGTGAGGGCGAGGCTGCGCTTGCCGTGGACGTGGCCGAAGACGTCGTAGGTCTGGAGGCTGTCGGCGAACCGGGTCAGCATCGGGCCGACGTCACGCCCGCGGTTGGGACAGGCCTCGACCGTCACGGCGCCCTTCGCGTAGCCGGCGAAGCGACCGCGCAGGTCCTCGGCCTTGTCGTCGGACGTCGTCGAGACGAAGAGGTCGAGCCCGGCCGCGTTGGCGGCGAGGGCGGTCAGCATCTCCTCGGCGAGTTCGGGATAGTGGAGGTGGATGTGGAGGGCCGCGCGCAGCGTTCCGCCCGGCCCGGCCGGCCGCGCCGGCGGCGGCACGAGCACGGGATGGGTCCAGGGCCCCTGGGGCTTGCCGGTCCGGATCCAGTGGGCCAGCGGGTTCGGATAGGGCAGCGCGTCGAGGTCGGGATGGTGGTCGGCATAGGTCTGGGGCACGAAGCCCAGCGCCGGCCGCCGGCAATATTGAGCGGCCTCCTGGCCCGAGGCCGCCTTGCGCACGTGGAGCTGGATCGCCTCCTCGCGGGTGAAGTTCTCGTGCGGGTCCTGCCACAGCTCCGGCGAGAAGGTGGCGTCGCCGAGCAGCAGTTCGACGTCGCGCCGCTCTTGCGCGGCGATCGCCTCGGCGTCGGCGATCAGCGGCGCCAGCCGCTCGAAGTAGCGCTCCATCGGGAACTCGCGGCGGCTGCGCTCGCGGAGCGCGTCGCCGAGGATGCGCCGCCGCTCCGGATCGCGGGCGAGCTCGGCCAGGGCGGCACCGGCCGCATCCGTGTCGAGGTAGCCGACCGACAGCGACGCCGTGAGGGGGTCCGCGGCGAGCCAGTCGGCGAAGCCGTTGGCGTCGGCGAAGCACACGACCGGCACGCCCGCGAGTGCCGCATCCATGGCGACGTTCGGGAAGGGATCGAGCCGCGACGAGATCATCACGGTGTCGGCCGCCGCATAGGCCCCCTCGAGGTCGTCGACGGCGTCGAGGAAGACGAGGTCCCGGCCGAGGCCCGAGCGCTTGACCTGGTCGGCGAGCCAATCGCCATAGAGCCCCTCGGGCGGCTTCTCCGGCGTGTGGCCGATCCACACGAAGCGGACCAGGCCCCGGCCGCGCCGCCGCGCCGCCGTCATGGCGCAGGACACGAAGAGGTCGGGGCCCTTGCGCATCGACACCGTGCCGAGGCCCAGCACGACCGGCTTCGTGCCGTCGCCCCGCACGGCGCGAAACAATGCGTCGCGCTTGGCGGCCAGCGCCTCGGGGGTGGGCGCCGGCGCCTTCGGGTCGGCCGGCACCGTCGAGGCGCCCTGGTGGAAGACGGAGCTGTTGCGCGCCGTGATGCCGGGCCAGCAGGCGAGCGCCGCCTCCCGCTGGCTCGCGGCGTCGAACACGACCTGGCCCGACAGCATCATGCCGCTCTGCATACGGGCCTGGGTCTCGGGCCCGGTCGGATATTCATGGACCAGCGTCACGGTGGGGATGCCGGCCGCGGCGAGCCCGATCAGCATCGGCTGGCACTCGATGCTGTTGCAGAGCGCGACGTCGATGGCGAAGCGGCCCGCCAGGTGGCGGCCGAAGCGCGCCATGGCGAACCAGGTGAGCTGGTTGGGGCGAAAGGGTCCCACCACGGCGACCGCCTCCTCGACGAAGAGGTCGAGGAGGTCGCCGTGGGGGTTCAGGATCGCCACGACGAGGTTGTTGTCTCGGGCGAGATGGCGGGCGAGGTTCCAGCCGAGGATCGGCGCGCCGGTGCGGCTCGCCTCGTGGCAGACGAGCAGCATCGTGGGCCGGCCGGCGACGAAGGGCAGACGTCCGGGGCGGATGTCGGCGTCGGCGTCGAACAGCGCCGCGCGGCCCTCGGCGCGGCCGTAGCGGGCGTAGTGCATCAGCAGCACCATCTCGGACCTGGCGACCTCGCGGTGGAGGTCGGCGTAGACGGCGGGGTCGAAATGCGGGTTGGGCTTCAGCCCCCGGCGCTCGCCCTCGGCGACGTAATGCTCGGCCGCCGCGAGGTCGGTGACGGCGCCGAGCTCGGCGAGGGCCTTGTAGGCGTGGGCGTCGAAGAGGCCGGTGTCGAGCAGCCACACGCCCTTCGGGTCTCGGACGACCTCGTCCGGCCCGATGTGGTAGGCGCCGCCGTGGGTCGGCGCGGGGCGTGGCGCTGGGGCGTGGCGCCCGCCGCCGGCGCGGGTGCGGCCGCGCAGCGTCTCGGCCATGCGGCGCACAGGGCGCGTCACCCGCCACGATGTCGAGCCCAGCATGGCACCGATCCTGCCCTGCAACTCGCGGTTCTCGGCCTCCAGCGCGGCGATCCGCTGGGCGAGGCGCTGGGCGTCCCAGGCCGCGGCGCTCAGGCCGTCCGGACGCGTGTCGTCGGTGCGGGAATCGTCGGCCATCCGCCTCGTGCCTTCGGGTGTCTGCGACGGTCGGGGACGGGGGCGTCAGCCGGCCAGGAGCTTCAGCGCCGCCTCGTGCAGCCGCGGGTCGCCGGCCGCCACGATCGCGCCGCCCCCGGCCGGGTCCCCGCCGGTCCAGGTCGTCACCACGCCGCCGGCGCCCTTCACGATCGGGATCAGCGCCGCGATGTCGTAGGGCTGGAGGCCGCTCTCGACGACGAGGTCGACGTGGCCGGCCGCCACCATGCAGTAGCTGTAGCAGTCGCCGCCGAAGCGCGTCAGCCTGGCGCGCGACGCCACATCCTCGAACCGGCCGCGCTGATCGGCCCCCATCAGGAGTGGGCTCGTGGTCATCACGGTGGCGTCGGCGAGCGTCTCGCAAGTGCGGCTGCGGAGGTGGTGGACGATCTCGGTCCCGTGGGCGTTGCGGCCCGACCACGTCGCGCGGACGTTGTCGCCGAAGAACTTCTCGCGCGTGAAGGGCTGATGCATCATGCCGTAGACCGGCACGCCGTGATGCTCCAGGGCCACCAGCGTCCCCCAGGTGGGGAAGCCCGAGATGAAGCTCTTGGTGCCGTCGATGGGATCGAGCACCCAGACGTATTCGGCCTCGGGCTGGTGGTCGTCGAACTCCTCGCCGACGATGCCATGCGCCGGGAAGGTCGACAGGATGCGGCCCCGCATGGCGTTCTCCGCCGCGCGATCCGCCTCGGTGACGGGATCGAACGCGCCTCGCCCGCCTTTGTCCTGCGCCTGCAGGGCCGTGCGGAAGAAGGGCAGAATGGCGTCTCCCGCGACCTGGGCGAGTTCGGCGACGAAGGGTTCGAAATCGACGATCGTCATCGGAACTCCGGAGGGTCGGGCGCGGCGGCGCGGCCCGCGCCACGACGTGCCCTCATAGCACCCGGCCAGCATGCGCTCCAGTGGTCCGAAATCGTGGACCGACGCGGTGGAATCGAGGAGAAATCGGACAGCGTGGTCCGACAATTTTCGACCTCGCCCTTGCTTTTGTGCATCGCACATGGCATCTACCGCAGTGCGGCAGTGATCCTGCCGTATGCCCTTCTTGGGCGTTTCCTCCCTAGACTTGGGCCGCTCACCGCGAGGTGGGCGGCCTCTTTATTTGGGGCTTCATTCGCATTCGGGGCTCGATCCGCCGCGTGACGTCATTCGGCGGCCATGCGCTCCGGGCCGCCGCTCGCCGCCGCGATGTCGGAGATCGCCGCCACCACGGCATGGAGGTGGCGCGACAGGGCATCGAACCTCGCGCCGCGCGCGATCGACCGCTCGTCCATGTAGAGGCCGCGATTGATCTCGATCTGCAGCGCGTGGCAGCCAGCGGCGGGCCGCCCGTAATGTTCGGTGATGAACCCGCCGGCGTAGGGCTTGTTGCGCTCCACCGCGTAGCCGAAGCCGCGGAGCTGACCTTCGGCGACGTCGACGAAGCCGCGGGCGCAACTCGTGCCGTATCGATCCCCGAGCACGAAATCCGCCTTGGTCTTCTCGTCGCGCCAGGTCGCGGGATCGGCGGTGCCGGTGATCGACGACGAGGGCATCGAGTGGCAATCCACCAGGACCGCGACGCCGAAGCGCCGCAGGGCGCGGTGGAGCAGGTCCTGGAGGGTGGCGTGATACGGCTTGTGGAGGTCGTCGATGCGCCGCAGCCCCTCCTCGACGCTCATGCGCTTGGCATAGATCTCCTGGCTGTCGCCGACGACGCGCGCGATGGTGCCGAGCCCGCCCGCCACCCGGACCGAGCGCGTGTTGACATAGGCGGGCAGGCGCCCGTCGAACATGCGCGGGTCGAGCTCGTAGGGTTCGCGGTTGAGATCGAGATAGGCGCGGGGGAAATGGGCCCGCAGCAACGGCACGCCCAGCGACACGGACGGCTCGAACAGGTCGTCCACGAAGGCGTCCTCGGACCGACGCAGGCTCGCGGCATCGAGCCGGGCACTCCTGAGGAAACGCCGGGGATAGACGCGGCCGGAGTGGGGGGAACTCAGGACGACCGCGCTGGTCAGGGTCGACGGTTCCAGCACGTCGAAGGGCGGGTCGAACTCCGGCCCGCCCGGATCCTCCCCCACGTCCTCCCCCGCTCGCGCCATCCGTCGTCCTCGTTCCCTGCCTGGCCGGTTCCGTCCGCCGCACTCTGCCGAAGGGCCTCGGCCCTGTCCACGGGCCAGCGCGCCGACGTCCAGGATGGCGGCCCCGGTCGGGCACGCGGGACAGTCGGGACGACGCCGGCCTCGCGATCCGTTCCGATGCTCGCATCTCGAAGGTGCAGCGAATCCCGAGGCCGGCGCGCCGTCCGCGGCATTGACGCGTTCTTCACGCCCCGATGCGACGGTCCGGCCGAGCCTGGCGCGACCGCTGCGCCGCGGGAACGAAGTCCGCGTTGGTTTACCGCTCATTAACCACTATACCGCTCTATGGTTAACGCCGGGAATCGGGCCTTTTGGGGAAGTCGAGGAAGGGATGATGGACGCAGCCGCCGATCAGGGCACGAAGATTCTGCTGGCCGAGGACGACAACGACATGCGTCGTTTCCTCGTCAAGGCGCTGCAGAACGCCGGCTTCACCGTCACATCCTTCGACAACGGCCTCGCCGCCTACCACCGCCTGCGCGAGGAGCCCTTCGAACTCCTCCTGACCGACATCGTCATGCCCGAGATGGACGGGATCGAACTGGCGCGCCGCGCGACGGAACTCGACCCGGACATCAAGGTGATGTTCATCACCGGCTTCGCCGCCGTCGCGCTGAACCCGGACAACAATGCCCCGCGCGAGGCCAAGATCCTGTCAAAGCCCTTCCACCTCAAGGATCTCGTCGGCGAGGTCCAGCGGCTCCTGGCCGCCTGACGAGAACCCAGCCGAGCTTCGCCGCCACCGTCCCGCCGCGCGGCGGAGCGCCGCTCCGACCTTCCGGGCGCACCTCTGATCCTCTCGCCCGACGCATCGTCGAGCGAAGGCCTTGAGCCTTTCCGTCATTTCGTTGAAGATGGTGGATTGCCCTCGCATGCGGCCCCGCGGCGATCGGCCGGTCAGGCGCTCTCTGACGGAGAGCGGATGGAGAGGGGCATGCCGGTCTATTACTTCGACATCTACGACAACGACCGCTTCATGCCGGACGACTTCGGGGCGGAACTCGAGGACGTTCAGGAAGCCCGGATCCAGGCGATCGCCCTCCTGCCCGACCTCGCCCGCGACGCGCTCCCCGACGGCGACCACCACGTCTTCAAGGTCGTGGTGAAGTGCCCCGACCGGCTCGTCCACTACATGGCGACGCTGACGCTCGACGGCGGCTGGGTCGATCCTCCGGGCGTGCCGGAGGAGGCGTGATCACGCTGACTGCCCCGGCGGTCGCGGCGAGCCGCCGGGCGTTCGACCTCAGGCGGCCCCCGCCAGCGCCTCGGGGCTGGCGGGCGTGATGGCGACGCTCTCGCCGCAACCGCAGGCGGACGTCTGGTTGGGGTTCTGGAAGACGAAGCCCGACGACAGCTTGTCGACCTTGAAATCCATCTCCGTCCCGAGGAGGAAGAGCACGGCCTTGGGGTCGATGAGGATGCGGACGCCCTTGTCCTCGATCACCTCGTCGGCCGGTGCCGCCTCGCTCGCCATCTCCATCGTGTAGGACATGCCGGCGCAGCCGCCGTTCTTCACGCCGACGCGCAACCCATAGGGGGTCGTCGCGGCGCCGCTCATGATCTCCTGCACGCGATCCGCCGCCGCCTCGGTGAGCGACATGACCTGGTAACGCTTCCTGGCAGCCATCGTTTCTCTCCCACCGGCGAAGACGCGCGGGGCCGACCGCCAATGTAGCGGTTCGGCCGCGGATTAAAAAGACCGGGGTCGGATCAGGGGATCCGGACCGGTTCCGGCTCACCGGCCGACGCCGCGGGCACTCCGTCGTCCGCAGGGTCGGCGCCCGGTCTGGCGCGGGGCTGGTCGCCGGCGCGGGGCTTGGGCGCCGGCGACCAGGGTCGGTCCTCGCCGACGGCGCGCGCCGCCCGCCGCAGCCAGCCGTCCCCGCCGCGCCGGAGCGCGACCGCCCCGCTCGCCGCGAGCGCGATGCGGTCGAGGACGACCGGAGCCGCGCAGGGCTCCGGGGCCACGAGCGGCGTCACCACGATCGCGGCGCGCCGGCAGTCCTCGGCGAAGGCCGCCGCGTCGGTGACCAGCGACACGACGCCGCCGCCCGGGAGTGGCGCCACGCAGCCGAGCCGGTCGCACCGCGCGCCGGGCACCGTGAGCGCCGCGCGGCCGAGCGCGTCCGCGTCCCGCGAATCGCCGTCGGCCTGCAGCCATTGCCCCGCGGTGAAGCCGCTGGACTTGCCCAACGTGCCGAGGCGCCCGTCGGCGGCGCGGATGGCGAGCGCATCCCCTGTGGGGGCGACGAGGACGTCGCCGCGCTGCCCGGACACGGCGCCGGCGAGGCCGGCCAGGAGGCACGGCACGGCGGCCCACCGCAGCAGGGCCGTGCGCCAGATCACCGCGTTCAGCAGCGCCAGGGCGAAGCAGGGCAGCGCCCAGCCGGCGAAGGCCGGGAGGTGCACGGTCGACATCGGCGCCGCGCCCAGCACCCGCGCCACCGCGAGCACGAGCTCGATGCCCCACCCGACCCAGTGCCAGACGAAGGCATCGAGCCCCAGGAGGTAGAGCGCCGTCCCGAGCAGGGCGCCCGGCACGGCGAAGAACTCGATCATGGCGAGCGTCAGCGGGTTGCCGACGAAGACGTAGGGGCTGAGCTCGTGGAATTCCGCCGCCATGAAGGACGCGGTCGCCAGCGTGGCGAAGAGCGTCGCGGTGAGGAGATGGAGGACTCCCTGCCCCGCCCGGCCCACCCGTCCGCGCCAGGGCGGCGCGCGGGGCGAGCGCGGCGCCGGCTCCGCGAAGAGGTCCTCGGGCGCCCGGCGCAGGCGGGCCTCCTGCACGGCGATGAGGGCCGAGACGGCCGCGAAGGAGAGCTGGAAGCTCGCGCCCGCCACCTGCTCGGGCTCGATGACGATCACGGCGAGCGCCGCCAGGGCGAGGTTGCGCATCGTGAGCGCGCGCCGCCCGACCAGCACCGCGGCCAGCATGATCAGCGTCATGAACAGCGCCCGCTGCGTGCCGACGCGTCCGCCCGTCCCGACGTCGTAGGCCACGGCGCCGACGATGGCCACGACCGCCGCCCAGGCCTTGATGGGCCGGCGCAGCGCGAGGGACGGGCTCAGCGCCAGGAGCCGGCGCGTCAGGCCGAACAGCAGCCCCGCCACCAGCGTCATCTGCACGCCCGCGATCGTGATGATGTGGAAGATGCCCGCCTCGCGGATCACCTCGCGGCCGTCGGCGGAGAGGAGGTCGCGCTTGCCCGTCACCATGGCGGCCGCGATGGCGCCGGTGTCGCCCCCGCCCACGACGCTGCTGACCCGCAGCGCGAGGTCGTTGCGGGCGCGGTCGACCGTTCGACGGAGGCGCGCGCCCCAGCCCGCCCCGTCGATCCCCGGCGCCGGGGCGATGCGGCCCAGCGCCGAGCCCACGGCGCCGATGCCGGAGAAGTAGGCGTCGCGCGCGAAATCGTAGCCGTCGGGCAGGACGGCGCGCGAGGGCGGCAGCAGCCGCGCCGTGACCGCCACGGCGTCGCCCGCCGCGAGGTCGCCGAGCCGCTTGGTCGTCAGGCGGACGCGGCGCGGCCTCTGGCCGGCGTCGAGCCCTTCGGCGCCCGCCACGTCGAGCAGGATGCGCGCCCCGGCCGGCCTGAGGTCGACCTCCTCGATCGTGCCGGTCAGCTTGACGATGCGGATGCGGTCGAGCATCGGGGTCGCGACCGCCCGCGCCCGGAGTTCCGCCGAGACGAAGCCGCCGACGAGCGCCAGCGCGCCGAGGGCCAGGCCGAGCGGCAGGGGACGCCCGCGCAGGGCCAGGCACGCCGACGCCGCCAGGCCCAGGAGCGCGAGCGGCAGCCAGAGCACCGGCTCGCGGTCGGCCGCGAGGTAGAGGAACACGCCGGCCCCGGCCGCGACGGGAAGCCACAGGAAGGGGCGGCGCTCGTCCCACTCCTCCGCCCAGGCGCGCGACAGCGACAGGCCGGCGAGCCGGCCGCCGAGGGCGGAGGCGCCGCTCGGCCACGCGCCCGCCAGGCCGGCGGCTCGATTTCCCTTCCCGGACGCGTTCGACACGGCGGTCCCCCGCCCTTTGTTGGACAGGGACCTTCATGTTAGAGCGGCGCCGCGCCGGCAAGGCCCCGCCCCGGCCGGTTCTTCCTCTGTTCCAGATTAAAGTGCAGACCCATGCCCGAGCCCGTGATCACGCGCTTCGCGCCGTCGCCGACGGGCTTCCTCCACATCGGCGGCGCCCGCACGGCCCTGTTCAACTGGCTCTATGCGCGCCGCCACGGCGGCACGATGCTGCTGCGCATCGAGGACACCGACCGCGAGCGCTCGACCGTCGCCGCCATCGACGCCATCCTCGACGGCCTGCGCTGGCTCGGGCTCGACTGGGACGGCGACGTCGTCTATCAGGCGAGCCGCGCCGGCCTCCACCGCGCCGCCGTCGACCAGATGCTCGCCGACGGCCGCGCCTATCGCTGCTACGCGACGCCGGAGGAGCTCGACGCCATGCGCGAGCTGGCGAAAGCGGAGAAGCGGCCCCCGCGCTACGACGGCCGCTGGCGCGACCGCGACCCCGCCGAGGCCCCCGCCGGGGTGAGGCCGGCGGTCCGGCTGAGGGCGCCCCAGGACGGGTCGACGACGCTGCAGGACGGCGTGCAGGGCACCGTCACCTGGGCCAACAAGGACCTCGACGACCTCGTCCTTCTGCGCTCGGACGGCACGCCGACCTACATGCTGGCGGTCGTGGTCGACGACCACGACATGGGCGTGACGCAGATCATCCGCGGCGACGACCACCTCACCAACGCCGCCCGGCAGATGCAGATCTACGAGGCGCTCGGCTGGCCCGTCCCCGCCATGGCCCACATCCCGCTGATCCACGGGCCCGACGGCGCCAAGCTGTCGAAGCGCCACGGGGCGCTCGGCATCGAGCAGTACCGCGCCATGGGCTACCTGCCCGAGGCCCTGCGCAACTACCTCGTGCGGCTCGGGTGGAGCCAGGGCGACCGCGAGTTCTTCTCGACCAGCGAGATGATCGAGGCTTTCGACCTCGACGGCATCGGGCGCTCCCCGTCGCGCTTCGACTTCGCCAAGCTCGAGAACATGGACGGCCACTACATCCGGCAGGCCGACGACGCCCACCTCGTCGAGGCGCTGATCGCGACAGCGCCGCACCTGCCGGGGGGCGACGCCATCGTGCCCAAGATCAATCAGGCGACCCGTGCCATGCTGCTCGCCGCCATGCCGGGGCTGAAGGAGCGCGCCAAGACGCTCGTCGAACTGCTCGACGGCGCCCTGTTCCTCTTCGCCGAGCGCCCCCTCGCCATGGACGCCAAGGCGGCGGAGATCCTGGCCAAGAGCGGCGACACGCTGCCGGGCCTCCTGGCACGGCTCGAGACGCTCGGCCGCTGGGGCGCCGCCGAGGCCGAGGCGGCCGTGCGGGCCCATGCGGAGGAGACGGGGGCGAAGCTCGGCCAGGTGGCGCAGCCGCTGCGGGCCGCGCTCACGGGCCGCTCGACCTCGCCGGGCATCTTCGACGTGCTCGACGTGCTGGGGCGCGACGAGAGCCTCGGCCGCTTGCGCGATGCGGCCGGCGTGGCGGCGGCCTGAACGACGCGGCGTCGCTGGGCATCGTGCGGACGACGGCGGCACAGCTTGACGGCATGTGCCGATGAATTAGCTTTGGTGCAACGCACAAGGCCACCCGGGGCCCCGCGGTTCTGTCCTTCCGGCCCGCCCTTCATTCTCGCTGAGGCCCAAACATGACGCTGAACCCTGGCAAACTCCTCGTCGACAACAAATCGGTCGAGCTTCCCATGAAGGAAGGCACGATCGGGCCGTCGGTGGTCGACATCGGCAAGATGTATGCGCAAACGGGCCTCTTCACCTACGACCCGGGCTTCACATCGACGGCGAGCTGCGAGTCGAAGATCACCTACATCGACGGCGACGAGGGTGTCCTGCTCTACCGCGGCTACCCGATCGAGCAGCTGGCCGAGCATGGCGACTTCCTCGAGAGCTGCTACCTGCTGCTCTACGGGGAACTGCCCACGAAGGCCCAGAAGGCGGAGTTCGACTACACCGTCACGCGCCACACGATGGTGCACGAGCAGATGGCGCGCTTCTTCGCCGGCTTCCGCCGCGACGCGCACCCGATGGCGGTGATGACGGGCTGCGTCGGCGCCCTCTCGGCCTTCTATCACGACTCGACCGACATCTCGGACCCGAACCAGCGGCTGATCGCCTCGATCCGCCTGATCTCCAAGATGCCGACCCTCGCGGCGATGGCCTACAAGTACACGATCGGCCAACCCTTCGTCTATCCGAAGAACGACCTCGACTTCACGTCCAACTTCCTGCGTATGTGTTTCGCGGTACCGTGCGAGGACTACAAGGTCAACCCGGTCCTGTCGCGCGCGCTCGACCGCATCTTCATCCTACACGCCGATCACGAGCAGAACGCCTCGACGTCGACGGTCCGGCTCGCCGGATCGTCCGGCGCCAACCCGTTCGCCTGTATCGCGGCCGGCATCGCCTGCCTGTGGGGGCCGGCGCACGGCGGCGCCAACGAGGCGGCACTCAAGATGCTGGCCGAGATCGGCACGGTCGACCGGATCCCGGAATACGTCAAGCGCGCCAAGGATAAATCCGATCCGTTCCGCCTGATGGGCTTCGGCCACCGCGTCTACAAGAACTACGATCCCCGCGCCAAGATCATGCAGAAGACCTGCCACGAGGTCTTGAGCGAGATGGGCATCAAGGATGACCCCCTGCTCGACGTTGCCATCGAACTCGAGCGCATCGCCCTGTCGGACGAGTATTTCATCGAGAAGAAGCTCTACCCGAACGTCGACTTCTACTCCGGCATCACGCTGAAGGCGCTGGGCTTCCCGGTGGCGATGTTCACGGTGCTGTTCGCCGTCGCCCGCACGGTCGGCTGGATCTCCCAGTGGAAGGAGATGATCGAGGACCCGGGCCAGCGCATCGGCCGGCCGCGCCAGCTCTACACGGGCTACGCCCAGCGCGACTACGGTCCGATCAGCGACCGCTGAACGCCGCCCGCCGGCCGCTTCCGCTCTCTCGCGATGAGGTCGGGGTGAGACGGTGGGGCGTACCGCGTCTCGACGCCGGAGGGCGCCGCTTCACCCTCACCCCCTGCCCCTCTCCACAAGGGAGAGGGGAGACGCGCCTGGTCGACCCGGGATCTCGGCGAAGCGCGACGCCGGCCGCTCCCCTCTTCTCTGTGGAGAGGGGTACGGGGTGAGGGGCGGTGGAGAGTGCCGCGGCGCGGGGCCGTCCCGCGTCTCGACGCCGGAGGGCGTCGCTTCACCCTCACCCCCTGCCCCTCTCCACAAGGGAGAGGGGAGACGCGCCTGGTCGACCCGGGATCCGGCGAAGTGCGACGCCGGCCGCTCCCCTCTCCCCTGTGGAGAGGGGTACGGGGTGAGGGGCGGTGGAGAGTGCCGCGGCGCGGGGTCGTCCCGCGTCTCGACGCCGGAGGGCATCGCTCAACCCTCACCCCCTTCCCCGCTCCGCAAGGGAGAGGGGAGACGCGTCAGACGCTCGATGGAGACAGCGGAATGCCGGCCTACGACGACGCCAACATCTTCGCCAAGATCCTGCGCGGCGAGATCCCCAGCACGAAAGTCTACGAGGACGAGGTGTGCCTCGCGTTCATGGACGTCATGCCCCAGGTCGAGGGCCATGTCCTCGTCGTCGCCAAGTCGCCCTCCCGCACCTTGCTCGACGCCGACCCCGCCGTGCTCTCGGCCCTGATGCCGCGCGTGCAGAAGGTCGGCCGCGCCGCGGTCGCGGCGCTCGCGGCCGACGGCCTCACCCTCATGCAGTTCAGCGAAGCACCGGCCGGACAGAGCGTGTTCCACCTCCACTTCCACCTTCTGCCGCGCCGCGAAGGCGTGCCGATCCGACCGCACGAGGGTCCGATGGCGAAACCGGAAGACCTCGCCGCCCTGGCCATCCGCATCCGTGCGGAACTCGCCTGAGCGGATCGCGTTCGCCCTCGTCACACGGGGATGCAATCATGATCGAGGCGGTGATCTTCGACGTCGACGGAACGCTGGTCGACAGCGTCGATCTCCACGCCGAGGCGTGGGAGCGGGCGTTCGCGCGGCACGGGCACGACATCGCCCTCACGCGCCTGCGCTCGCAGATCGGCAAGGGCGGCGACCAGCTGATGCCGGAGTTCCTCGACGCCGCGGATCTCGAAGTGCTCGGCGACGAGATCGAGCGGGATCGCGGCGCCATCTTCGCGGCCGAATACCTCCATCGCGTGAAGGGGTTTGCGGGCTGCGGCGACCTGATGCGCGCGTTGCGGCAGCGCGGGCTGCGCATCGCGCTGGCGTCCTCGGCGAAGGGGGCCGAGCTGAAGGCCTACAAGACCGCGGCCGGGATCGACGGCCTCATCGACGTCGAGACATCGTCCGACGACGCCGAGCGGTCGAAGCCCCATCCCGACATCTTCCTCGCCGCGCTCGACAGGCTGGACCTCGCGCCCGACAGGGTCGTCGTCGTGGGCGACTCACCCTACGACGCGGACGCGGCGCGACGGGCCGGAGCGGCGTCGGTGGGCGTGCTCTGCGGCGGCTTCGCGGAGGCGGACATCCGCGCGGGCGGCGCGGCGCACGTCTATCGCGACATCCCCGACCTCCTGGCCCACATCGACGATTGGGCCGGCTGAGAGCGACAGTCAAAAATTCCTAAGTCTTGCACCATATTGGCCGCAGCTCGTCCGTTAAATCTTGTCATCCGAGAGTCCAGTTATGTCTAGCAAGCGCTGTGATTGTAGCCGTCATCGAAAAACTCTATTGCTATGTCGGAAAAGTACTACCATGCTTAATTTATTGCTTTCACCAGCAAAATTTTGCCTCTAGCCAAAAGAGACCTCGTCATGAGCAAGAATCACGCGAACCTTATAGCAACTGAAAAAACTAAACTGAGTGCAAATTTTGTCAACGGGATCGCATTGGCTACAGTAGGATTGGCCTCAATCGGTCCGGCATTTAAAATATTCTATAGTAACGATGATTTATCAGAATTACAGATAATAAGACTGTCAATATCATCCTTTGTTTTTCTTGCTGTTGCTGTCTTTGCCCATTGGCGGGGCAGAGAGTTGCTGAACGACATCCCGAAGCCCGATGAGCCATGACGAGGTCGCAGCTAAAGTCGTGCCGACCATAATGAGCCGTATAGACTTTCGACATCTGGCAAGCGCGACTGCATGCCGCGCGTGCGAGGCAGCCCTTAGAACGCGTCGCTGTTCACGACGGTGGTGTGACAAAAGCAGGCGATCAGTCCCGCGCCGCCGGCAGATTCTTCGGCGTGGAGAACCTGAACGACACATCCGGCCGGCGGGCCGAATGGTTGCCGAGGCTGAGCGTGGAGGTCCGCAGCGCCGCGCTGCCGACCAGCGTCAGCAGCCCCGCCGCGACCGACAGGCGGCGCGGCCGCTTCGGCATGACCCGCGACGCCGCCAACAGCGCCAGCGGCGCCACGACGCCGAGGTAGGTGCCCACGAGCGTCTCGACCCGGCCCGACGGGCTGTCGTGGGCGCCCGCGACGCCGGCCCGTTCCTGGCGCGCTTTACCCGTGACCGCCATGGCCCATTCGGCGGCGAGTGCCAGGCCCAGCACGGCGTCGAGCCTGGCGCGGACGCCGGGATCGCGCTCGCCCAAGGCCAGCGCCGCGGCGCCGGTGGCGATCGACGAGGATCCGAAGCGGACCGCCAGCGTCGTGGGGGAGGCGGCCCAGGTGGGGGTCGACGTCGCCGAGAGCAGCGCCGCCGTGTAGGTGCAGAGCCCCGCGCCCAGCACGGCGCCGGGCACACCGGCGGCGGTCGCGACGCCGCGCATCCAGCGCTGCCCCGGCCAGTGGTCGGACCCCGCCTGACCGGCCGCCGCCACGCCGGCGCAGGCCGAGAACCCCATCAGGAACCAGGTTCCGATCGACATGGGCGATGTCGCTTTCGCGACCCGCAGCATGTTGTAGAAGCGCTTCGGCGTGTGCAGGTCGTAGATCAGCAGGGCCGAGCCGAGCGTCGGCGCCAGCAGAGACAGGTAGCGTCCGCGCCGCACCGCGCCGTCGAGGTCGCGCCGTCCCGTCGCGGCCGCCACGGTGGCGAGGATCTGCGACGCGCCGGAGAGGCCGGCCAGCAGGATGTAGGCGCCCACGACGGGCGGCTCCATCGGCCAGGGCTTGAGCTGCTGGCGGCCGTAATAGGTCGTGCCGTCCCACTCGGCGAAGGGCTTCAACGCATCGGCCACCCCGGGCCGGGCCGGCAGGGGCGCGTTCATGCCCGGCGGCCCGACAGGATAAACGAGGCCGCCGTGGCCAGCGCCGCCACGGTCAGGAGGCCGGAGAGCAGGCTCGGCGCCACGCGGTTCGAGGGGCGGGTCGGCGCCACGGGGAAGTTGTAGACCTCCGGCCTGTCCGTCAGCAGGAAGAAGGCGTTGAGGTGGCCGAGGCCGCCGGTCGCGCCGGGCGCGTCCGGCGTGCCGTAGAGGTAGGCGCCGGCGACGCCCTGCCCGTGCAGCTGCTCGACGCGCGTCGCGGCGCGCGCCTGCAGGTCCTCGACCTCACCGAACTGGATCGAGTCCGTCGGGCAGGCCTTGGAACAGGCGGGCTCCAATCCGCCCTTCAGGCGGTCGTAGCACAGTGTGCACTTGTGGGCCTTGCCGTCGGCCTCGCTGACGGCCACCACCCCGAAGGGACAGGCCGGCACGCAATAGCCGCAGCCGTTGCAGATGTCCTGCTGGACCACGACGGTGTCGAACTCGGTCCGGAACAGGGCGCCCGTCGGGCAGGCCTCGAGGCAGGGGGCGTTGTGGCAATGCTTGCACACGTCGCTGAGCATGAGCCAGCCGCCCTGATACGGCCGCTCCCCCTCGTCGCGCACGCCACCGCATCCCGTCTTCTCCACGAAGGCGACGTGCCGCCAGGTGTTGGCCGAGAGGGCGCCCGTGTTGTCGAAGCTCTCGCCCGTCAGGCCGAGATTGTCGGCCGGCAGGTTGTTCCACTCCTTGCAGGCCACCTCGCAGGCCTTGCAGCCGATGCAGACGGTCGTGTCGGTGAAGAAGCCGTAGGACCGGCCGGGCTCGATCGTCACGCCGGCGGTGAAGCGCGCTTCGTCCGGGATCATGCGGTCGAGGTCGGAGGCGGGGAAGTCGGAGATGCGGGGATGATAGGTCACCGGGCGCCCTTCGGATCGGCATCGCGGAGGTCGATGCGCTTGGCGAGGTGGCCGATCGTGTTCTCGGCCGCCTCGTAGCTCACCTGCACCAGGGCCTGTCGCGCGGCCAGCGGGACGAGCTGCCGAGGCTCGGCGGCGCACCAGGGCCCGAGCGTGAAGAGGTGGCCCACGCCAGATCCGTCGGTGAGCTGAAACCGGCTTTCCTGCGCCAGCGTGATCCGGCCCTCCATCGTCGGCATGTCGTCGCTCCCGCCCGTCGCACAGCGGCAACGTGCCCGGTCCTGCCTGGTTGCAGGGCGCGTCCTCACGCCGCCGGAACCCGCGCCCCCGACGCTCGATTGATCGTCGTGGTCAGGGGAAAGGCGTCATGGCGAAACTCAGCACAGGGCCGGCAGGCCACCTCAGGAGTTTCCTGCGCGACTGGTCGATCCCGCGGCAGATCGCGGGTGAAAGCCTGCGCACCAAGGCGGCCGAGAGCCAGGCCTCGCGCGACCTGAAGCCCCGCCTCGAGCAGGCCGACCGCGTCGGCACCTCGATCTGCCCTTTCTGCGCGGTCGGCTGCGCCCAGCTGATCTACGCCAAGGACGGCAGGCCCATCCACGTCGAGGGCGACCCGCGCTCGCCGGTCAACCAGGGGACGCTCTGCCCCAAGGGCGCCGGCACCCTCGGGCTTCTCCTGTCGCCGCAGCGCGTGACCGAGGTGCTCTACCGCGCGCCATACTCGGACGAGTGGGAGAAGAAGCCGCTCGAATGGGCGATGGACCGCATCGCCGACCGCGTGAAGCGGACGCGCGACGACACGTTCGTCGAGCGCCTGCCCGACGGCCGAACCGTCAACCACACGGTCGGCCTCGGGTCTCTCGGCGGCGCCACGATGGACAACGAGGAGAATTACCTAATCAAGAAGCTCTTCGGCGGCGGCCTGGGGATGCTGAACATCGAGAACCAGGCCCGCATCTGACACTCGTCGTCGGTACCCAGTCTGGGGACGTCGTTCGGGCGAGGCGCCGCCACCATGGCGCTGTGGGACCTGGAGAACAGCGACTGCATCGTGATCATGGGCTCCAACATGGCGGAGAACCATCCGGTCGCGTTCCGCTTCGTCGTCGAGGCCAAGCGCCGCGGCGCCACGATCATCCACGTCGACCCGCGCTTCACGCGGACCTCGGCACTTGCGGACCTGCACGCGCCGCTGCGCTCGGGGTCCGACATCGCCTTCCTCAACGGGGTCGTCCGCCACATCCTCGAGAACGACCTGTGGTTCAAGGACTGGGTGATGGCCTATTCCAACGTGGCCCACATCATCGAGGAGGGCTACGAGGATGCCGAGGACCACGGCGGCCTCTTCTCGGGCTTCGACGCCGACGCGACCTCCTACGGGGAGGCGACCTGGCAGTACGAGGGCAAGACCGTGCCCGCCGCCACCGAGGAGCACCCCGCCAACACGCCGAAGGGCAAGACGGGGGACGACGCGTCGATGCGGGCAGGACCGCCCCGCCGCGACGAGACGCTGCAGCACCCGCGCTGCGTCTACCAGATCATGCGGCGGCACTTCGCCCCCTACACGCCCGAGATGGTCGAGAGCGTCACCGGCTGCCCCAAGGACACGTTCCTGAAGGTCGCCGACGCCCTGGTGCGGAACTCGGGACGCGAACGCACCGGCGCCTTCTGCTACGCGGTGGGCTGGACGCACCACACGACCGGCGTCCAGATCATCCGGGCCTGCACCATCATCCAGAGCCTGCTCGGCAACGTCGGGCGGCCGGGCGGCGGCATCATGGCGCTGCGCGGCCACGTGTCGATCCAGGGGTCGACCGACATCCCGACGCTCTACAACATGCTGCCGACCTACCTGCCGCAGCCGAACGCCTTCCACGACCACATGACGCTCTCGGCCTACATGAATGTCGAGACGCCCTCGACGGGCTGGTGGCACAACTTCCCCAAATACATGGTGAGCCTGCTCAAGGCCTGGTACGGCGAGACCGCCACCGAAGCCAACGAGTTCGGCTACCAGCACCTGCCGAAGCTCACCGGCGACGTCAGCCAGGAGCCCATGACGCTGTCGATGGTCGACGGCGTGGTGAAGGGCCAGTTCATCCTCGGGCAGAACCCTCTCGTCGGCGCCGTCAACGCCGACCTCGTCGAGAAGGGGCTGGGGCGGCTCGACTGGCTCGTCGTGCGCGACATGGCGATGATCGAGAGCGCCGAGTTCTGGAAGAACGGCCGCCTCGTCGAGAAGGGCGAGAGGTCGCCCGCCGACATCGGCACGGAGGTGTTCTTCCTGCCCTGCGCCATGCCGGGCGAGAAGGATGGGACCGTGACGAACACGAGCCGGCTCGTCCAGTGGCACGACCACGTCTGCGAGGCGCCGGGCGACGCGCGCTCGGACCTGTGGTTCATCTACCATCTCGGGGCGCGGCTGAAGGCGCTCTACGCGCCGAGCAGCGCCCCGCGCGATGCCGCCATCCAGGCCTTGACCTGGGACTACCCGCTGAAGGGCGAGAAGCGGGAGCCCGACGCCGAGGCGGTGCTGAAGGAGATCAACGGCTACACGGTCGCGGACGGCCGTCAGGTGGCCAAATACCAGGACCTCAAGCAGGACGGATCCACCGCCTGCGGCGGCTGGATGTACTGCGGGATCTACCCCGAGGAGGGAAAGAACATGGCGCGTTCGCGCCGGCCGGACACGCCGGGCGGCAAGGGCGACGCCCACCTCGACTGGGCCTTCTCCTGGCCGTCCAACCGGCGCACGCTCTACAACCGCGCCTCGGCGGACCTGGACGGCAAGCCCTGGTCGGAGCGCAAGAGGCTCGTCTGGTGGGACGAGGCGGCGGGCCAGTGGGGCGGCGACGACATCCCCGACTTCGTGCCGACGAAGCGCCCCGACATGCGCCCCGACTGGTCGGCGAACCCGACCGGCATGGACGCGCTCGGCGGCGACAAGCCCTTCATCATGGAGGCGGACGGGGCCTGCCAGCTCTTCGTGCCGACGGGGCTGAAGGACGGCCCCCTGCCGACTCACTACGAGCCGCTGGAGAGCCCGGTCCTCAACCCGATGCACGGCCAGCAGTCGAACCCGACGGCCAAGATCTGGCCGCGGGCCGGCAATCGGCTGCACGCGCCGGCCGATCCGCGCTACCCCTACGTGTTCAGCACCTACCGGCTGACGGAGCTGCACTGCGGCGGCATCTCGACCCGCATCATGCCCCATACGGCGGAGCTGCAGCCCGAGGCCTTCGTCGAGGTGTCGCCGGAACTGGCGCGGGATCTGGGCATCGAGCATCTGGGATGGACGGTGCTGTCGACGTCGCGGGCCTCCATCGAGGTGAAGGCGATGGTGACCGAGCGGGTGCGGCCGTTCCGGATCGCTGGGCGCATCGTGCATCAGGTCGGCATGCCGTGGAGCTTCGGCCGGCTCGGCTACAATCCGGGGGCGGTCGCCAACGCTCTCCTCGCCATCACGGGCGACGCCAACACGTCGATCCACTCGACGAAGGCCATCACCTGCTCGCTGCGGGCGGGACGGCTGACCGAGGCCGAGCGGCGTCCGGGGCGGACCGAAGCCGCCGACGAGGCCAAGCTGGAGGGGGCTGCGGGCGCTCGGGCGCTCGACGCCGTCGACCGCGCGCTCGACGCCCGGCCCGTCCGCGACGGCGACGCCCTCAAGGCCGCCACCCAGGCCATGGCGGAGTTCCGCGAACAGGCGATCGGGCGGCACCGGGGCCAGGGAGACGCCGCTTCACACGGATCGCTGGAGCACATCAACGCCATCCTGAGCGTCGTGCTGGCGGTGGAGTTCCCCATCGGCGAGGTGCAGTGGGGAGAACTCGAAAAGGCGCGCGGCTGGCTCGATGCGGCGGTCCGCGACGAGGCGGGTCAGTAGCCGCGAGGGTAGACGGCCTGGGTCGAGGACCGGCCCACGCGCGGCAGCCGCTCGAGGGTCAACTCGGGATCGACGGCACCCGGCATGCTCTCGGGATTGTTGAACACGACGGGCACGGGCTGGCCGGTGGAGCGGCTGCGCTCCAGCCGGAGGGGACGCGGCGCAGGGGCCTCGACGGTGCCGATCCGCAGGCCTTCCGGCGTGTAGGCCGGGAAGGCGACGCCGGGCGGCGGGCAGGTCGCGATCCCGACTTCGCAGGCTCGGGCGCCGGGCACGGCCGACAGCGCGGCGAGGAGGGCCGAAGCCGAGACGGTGAAGAGACGCATATCGGACACCCCCGCGCGGCCGCCCCGGTGCGGTCGCCTTCGACACGATCGACGCCGGCACCTCTTGAGGTCTCGCGTCGGGCCAGCGCCAAGCCTCACCCTACCGGTCGGTCCTTGACGGAGGCTGAAGCCCCATCGCGACTGACGATCAACCGCGCAGGCGCGCGTTCTCGGGGTCGAAGGGGCTGTCGGGGATCACCACGGCGCGGTGCGTCTCGCCCAGCACCACGATGTCGAGCTCCGTGCCGACCTCGCCGAGGTCCGGCCGCACCATGGCGAGCGCGAGGCTCTGCCCCGTCCGCCAGCCGTAGCCGCCCGACGTCGTGCGCCCGGCGGGCTCACCACGATGCAGCACCGGCTCCGAACCGCGCGCGTCGGCGTCCGTCACGCCCTCGACCCGCAGCGTCACCGCCCGGTTGGCGAACCCGCGGTCGCGCCAGGCCAGCAGGGCATCGCGCCCGAGGAAGTCGCCTTTCCCGAGGTCGACGAAGCGGTCGAGCCCCGATTCCAGCGCCGCATATTCGATCGACAGCTCGCGCGGGATGAGCTTGTAGCTCTTCTCGAGCCGCAACGCGTCCATGGCGCGGATGCCGAAGGGCTTGATGCCGAAGGAGGCGCCCGCGGCCATCAACCGGTCGAAGACATAGTTCTGCATTTCGATCGGGTGGTGGATCTCGTAGCCGAGGTCCCCGACGAAGTTCACCCGCATGGCGAAGACGCCCGCCGCGCCGATCGACACCTGCCGGGCCGTCAGCCACGGGAAGGCCGCGTTGGACACGTCGACGTCGGCCACCTCGGCCAGGACCTCGCGCGAGCGCAGCCCGGCCAGCACGAGCACGCCGAACTGGGTGGTGACGCGGTCGAGCCGCACGCTGCCGTCGGCGGGCAGCAGTTTCTCCAGCACGTCGAAGTCGTGCCCCTCCAGCGCGCCGGCCGAGACGAGGTAGAAGCGGTCGGGGCCGATGCGCGTCAGCGTGAACTCGGAGCGCACCCCGCCGCGCCGGGTCAGGAGATAGGTCAGCGTGACCCGGTTCAGCGCCTTGGGGATGCGGTTCGTCAGGATGCGGTCGAGCCAGGCCGCGGCACCCGGCCCCGAGATCTGGCATTTCGCAAAGGCCGACATGTCCTGCAGGCCGACGTTGTCGTGCAGGTTGCGGCACTCGGCGCCGACGAAATCGAAGTAGTTCGAGCGGCGAAAGCTCCAGCGCTCCTTGACCGGGTCGCTGTCGACCCGGGGCGGGTGGTTCTCGTTGAGGATCGTGGCGCCCTTGCCGAGGTCCGCCTCGGTCAGCGCGTAGCCGGGCGGCGCGAAGAAGTTCGGCCGCTCCCAGCCGTAGACCGAGCCGAAGACCGCGCCGAGCGCCTTCATGCGATCGTAGCACGGCGTCTGGCGCAGGGGGCGGGCGGCGGCGCGCTCCTCGTCGGGGTAATGGGTGGCGAAGACGCTGGCGTAGGCCTCCTCGTTCTTCTCGACGAGGTAGCCCCGCGCGGCGTAGCGGCCGAACCGGCGCGGGTCGACGCCCATCATGTCGATGGTGGGCTCGCCCTCGACGATCCACTCGGCGAGCTGCCAGCCGGCGCCGCCCGCCGCCGTGATGCCGAAGGAGTGGCCCTCGTTCAGCCAGAAGTTCGGCAGGCCGGGTGCCGGGCCGACGATCGGCGACCCGTCCGGCGTGTACGCGATGGCGCCGTTGTAGACCTTCTTGATGCCGACCTCGCCGAAGGCGGGGACGCGCGCGATGGCGGCCTCGATGTGCGGCATCAGCCGCTCCAGGTCCTCCTGGAACAGCTCGTACTCGCTGTTCGCGGAAGGCCCCTCGACGTAGCAGGCCGGCGCGCCCTTCTCGTAGGGGCCGAGCAGCAGTCCGCCCGCCTCCTCGCGCATGTACCAGGACGAATCCGACTCGCGCAGCACCCCCATCTCGGGCAGGCCCCGGCGCTTGCGCTCCAGGATGGCGGGGTGCGGCTCCGTGACGATGTACTGGTGCTCGACCGGGATGACCGGGACGTCGAGCCCGACCATGCGCCCGGTCTGGCGGGCGAAATTGCCCGAACACGACACGACGTGCTCGCAGGTGACGTCGCCCTTGTCGGTCCTGACCAGCCACTCGCCGCCGGCCGTGCGCTCGATGGCGGTGACGAGGGTGTTGCGGTTGATCTCGCCGCCGCCGTCGCGCGCGCCGCGCGCCAGGGCCTGGGTGAGGTCGGCCGGCTGGATGTAGCCGTCCTGCGGGTGGCGGAGGGCGCCGAGCAGGCCGTCGGTCTCGACCAGCGGCCAGATCTCCTTCAGCTGCTCAGGCGCCAGGAACTCGACCTCGATCCCGCCGATCGTGCGCGAGATGCCGGTGTAGTAGCTGTACTCGTCGAGCCGGTCCTGCGTCAGGGCGATGCGGATGTTGGACACGGGGCGGATGCCGACGTCCATGCCGGTCTCGGCGCCGAGGCGCTTGTAGAGCGCCACCGAGTATTTGTGGAGCTGGCCCACCGCGTAGCTGACGTTGAAGAGCGGCAACAGGCCGGCCGCGTGCCAGGTCGACCCGGAGGTGAGTTCCTTGCGCTCGCAGAGCAGGCAGTCGCTCCAGCCCTTCTTCACGAGGTGATACAGCGTCGAGACGCCCACGACGCCGCCGCCGATCACCACCACACGCGCGTGCGTCCTCATCTGCGCTGCCCTCGCTCGAAGCCGCGAGAATCTTGGGGTCGGGTGAGCGGCGCGTCTGCCGATCCGGCGACGGAGGCTGTCGCGGAAGCGTCGGCCGCGAGGTGCTGGCCTCCGATCGGTCCTTCAAGTATCATGGAGACATGATCAGCATGCCGAATGCCCATGTGGCTGTCCTTCAATCACGTCAGGATCTCCTCCCTGGAGAGGATTTCGATGTGCGCGATGAGGCATCGAAGGTCTTCGATCATCCGGATGTTTGGCTGAGTTCGCCCAACGCGCACTTCGGTGGCCTGTCGCCCGAGGATGCCATCAACAGCGGTCATGAGACAGCGGTGCGGAACCTTCTGCGTCAGATCATATACGTCGGCATGTCGTGAACCTCGCCGCCGTCGCCGCGCTGCCGCTCAAGGCGGAGACGCGCACGTGGTTCCGGGCTGTCGACCCACGGTTCCTCCCGACAGCGCTGACGACGACGCACACGACGCGCTTCTTCACGCGGTTCAGCCCTGGACCGTTGGGCATGCCGCCTTTCGAAATTCTCTATCTAGCAGAGAACCACCTCGTGGCGTTGTTCGAGGTCGGAGCATTGTTCGGCAGGTCGACGCTCCCGGGCGGCCTCGTTCCGAATCCGGGGCGGGCCTGGATCATCGTCAACGTGACGGTCCAGCTTCGGGCCGTCGCCGATCTGACACAGGCTCTCGCGCAGCAGGCTCTACAGACCAGCGCACAGGAACTCACGGGGGATTGGGAGGGATACCAGACCCGCTCTCTCGCAACTTCGGTCACTCAGCCGGTGGGAGTCGCCCCCACGCAGCATCTCGGCGAGGCACTTCACCAAGACCCGCGGGCATCGAAGCCTTCCTGTCGCTGTCGGCGCGCATGCCGTATCACCTCAGCCTGATGGTGCTTCCTCAGAACCTCAAGACAGGCAGTTTCGTGCGATTCGATTGGGACGATCCGGCGGGTGGGCGGCAAAGCCTGCGCATTCCATGAGACATGGACGAGTCGCGGCGGTTTTCCTGATGACCGCATGGCAGATCGTTCCCGCCGACGCCATCGTCGGACCCTCGCGCGACGCCTCCGCCGACCTCGCCCGGAGCCTCGTCATGGTGCTGCAGCGGCGCGGCCCGGAGGCGGGCTTCTGCACCGGCATCGTAATCGGGCCGCAGGCCGTGCTGACCGCGGCCCATTGCGTGCCGCCCGGCGCGGACCTGCGGGTCCACTTCAAGGGCGAGGACGGCGCGCCGGTGCTGCTGCCGGTGGCGGACGTGACGCGGCACCCCGGCTACCGCGCCGACGCCGTCGCCCGGCGCGAACGGTCGATCGACCTCGCGGTCGTGACGCTTGAGGCACCGCTGCCCGGGCGGTTCAGGCCTGCGACACTGTCGGGACAGGCGTCGGCGCGCGTCGGGGAGGCCTTCACGGTCGCCGGCTACGGCCTCGGACGCGAAGGCGAGGCGGCGAGTTCCGGCCGGCTGCGCGAGGCCGACCTCGCGGCGCGCGCGCCGCTGTCCCCCGTGTTGCTCTGGGCCGAGGATCGCGCCGGCGGCGGTGCCGGCGCCTGCACGGGCGATTCGGGCGGTCCGGTGCTCGACGCCTCCGGTGGCGTCGCGGCGCTGACGCTCTGGTCGGCCGGGACCGGGGCGCGCCGTTGCGGCGCCCTGACCCAGGCGCTGTGGCTGGCCCCTTACCGCGACTGGATCGCCGCGTCGACGCGGTGACGTCCGCTCATCGCGGCCGTCTCGCCCGCTTCGGCCAGCGGTTCGGCCATGTCACGATGCGGTCGGGCAGGTCCTCGACGTCCACATCGTGCTCCATGGCACCGATCTTCCCGCGCACGCCCACGCCGGCCTCGTGCACGGTCTCGCGGCTCCCCGAGACGAGGTGGTGCCACCAGGGCAGGTCCCGCCCGTCCGCCGCGAGACGATAGGCGCAGGTGGGCGGCAACCAGGTGATCTCGGCCAAGGCCTCCGGGGTCAGCTTGATGCAATCGGGCACGCGACTCTGGCGTTCAGGATAATTCGAACAGCGGCAGGCGCCCGCGTCGTATAAAGTGCAGGTGACGTCTGTGTAGAGCACCCGTCCCGTGTCCTCGTCCTCGAGCTTGACGAGGCAGCAGCGCCCGCAGCCGTCGCAGAGGCTCTCCCATTCAGTCTGGGTTAAGGACGACAGGGGTCTACGCCAGAAGGGGTCGGTCATCGGGCTCGCGGGAGAGGGACACGGGGCGCGCTCCGTCGCCGGATCCGGCATCCCCGGCCCGGAGTTGCGCTTCGGCACCCCCGCCGTCAAGGGTGCCGGGCGAGGTCGGTCGGGCGAGCGTCGCCCAGCGAGTCAGGAGCGTTGCGTGTTGCGAGGCGTCGATCGGGTCGGGGCGCGGCTGCGTCGGGTCCTGCTGGCCATCGACGGCTGGTTCGACAGCTTCGTGTACGACCGCGGACGCGGCGCCGCTCAGGCCTATGTCGACTTCTCGATCCTCATGGAGCGGTTCGGGGTTTCGGGCTGGCGCCGCTGGGCCGTCGAACTCTGCTGCGAGGCGATGACGCTGGGGCTCGCGGGTTCGGTCGTGGCGGTCGCGCTGGCGATCCCGGCGTTCCGCCTCACCTCGGACGACTGGCTGAAGAAGCAGGACCTCGCCGTCACCTTCCTCGACCGGACGGGCGCCGACGTCGGCCGCCGCGGCATCCTGCACGACGACAGCGTGCCGATCGACCAGATGCCGCCCTACCTGATCCATGCCGTCCTGGCGACGGAGGACCGGCGCTTCTACGATCATTTCGGCATCGACGTGATCGGCACGCTGCGCGCCATCACGGTCAACGCCAACGCGTCGGGCGTGGTGCAGGGCGGATCGTCCCTCACCCAGCAGCTCGCCAAAAACCTGTTCCTGTCGAACGAACGCACTTTCGGGCGCAAGATCATAGAGGCCTATCTGGCGCTGTGGCTCGAGCACCACATGACCAAGCGCGAGATCCTGCAGACCTATCTCGACCGCGTCTACATGGGCGGCGGCACGTTCGGGATCCAGGCGGCATCGGAGTTCTACTTCGGCAAGTCGGTGCGCGACGTGTCCCTGCCCGAGGCCGCGATGCTGGCCGGCCTCTTCAAGGCGCCGACCAAATACGCGCCCCACATCAACCTGCCGGCCGCCCGCGGCCGCGCCGGCGACGTGCTGTCGAACCTCGTCGACGCCGGGTACATGACCGAGGGGCAGGTCTACCCGGCGCGCCGCAGCCCCGCGACCCCGGTCGACCGCACCCGCGAGGCCGCGCCCGACTGGTACCTCGACTACGCCTATGACGAGGTGCGCAAGCTCGCCGAGGCCGGCAAGCTCGGGTCGAGCCGCGTGCTGACGGTCCGCACGGGGCTGGATTCCGCCATCCAGGCGCACAGCGAATCGGTGATCGAGGACCAGCTCCGCGAGAAGGGGCCGAGCTATCACGCCAAGCAGAGCGCCATGGTGCTGATGGAGCCGGACGGCGCCGTGCGCGCCATCGTGGGCGGCCGCGACTACGGGGCGAGCCAGTTCAACCGCGCCACCGTGGCGCAGCGCCAGCCCGGTTCGTCCTTCAAGCCCTTCGTCTATCTGACGGCGCTGGAGACGGGGAAGTTCAAGCCGAGCACGCTGGTGACGGATTCGCCCGTGTGCATCGGCACCTGGTGCGTGCGCAACTACGAGGGCGAGAAGATGGGTACGCTGCCGCTCTGGGCGGCCCTGGCCCATTCGTTGAACACCGTGGCGGTGAAACTGTCGATCGCCATCGGCAACGGCTCGCCCCGCGCCGGCCGGGCCAAGATCGTCGCCACGGCCCACAGCCTCGGCATCACCACGCCGCTCGAGGACACGGTCTCGCTGCCGGTCGGTGCGGACGTCGTGACCGTGATCGACATGGCGACCGCCTACGCGGGCTTCGCCAACGGCGGCCAGCGCGTCGCCCCCTATGCCGCCGTCGACATCCGGGACGGACACGGCGACCTCGTCTACCGGCACGACCGCGACGGCCCGGTGCCGAAACAGGTGGCGCCCGCCGCCGACGTGGCGACGCTCAACACCATGCTGGCCAGGGTGGTGACGGACGGGACGGGGCGCGCCGCGCGGCTCGACGACGCCATCGCGGTCGGCAAGACCGGCACAACCAACAACTACCGCGACGCGTGGTTCTGCGGCTTCACCGGCAATTACGTCGCGGCGGTCTGGTACGGCAACGACGATTACTCGCCCATGGACAAGGTGACGGGCGGCACCCTGCCGGCCTCGACCTGGCACGACGTGATGGAGTTCGCCCAGGCCGGCATCGAGGCCCGGGTCCCCTTCGGGCTCGGGCCGGCCGGCCAGGCCGTCGCCACGGTGGCGGCGCCGCTCTCGGGCGGCACGCGGCCGGCCGGCAACAACCGTTCGGTCCTGTCGCCGCGCTCGGCCGCGGCCGTCGGAGCCATCGCGGCGCTGGTCGCCGATGCCGACAGGCCGCACCTCGCGGGCGAAGACGCCTTCGCGTCGGATGTTCCATCGGGCGCCGCCGCGGCGCCACGCAATCCCTGACGCATGTCTCCGGCCTCGGGACCCGATCGGGCGGCCGCGTTCCACCGCAGGGCGCTCGATCGCGCGTCGGACCCGGCCGGCGACGCGGCCCCGGCGCCGGTCGAGCCGAACGTCGGAGCCAAGCCGCGGGCGGTCGGACCGGTCGGGCGAGCGCTGCCCGGCTTCGAGGCGATCGTCATCGGCCTCACGGGTCTGGTGCTCGGCCTCGCCGCAACCGCGCTGGTGCTCGCCCGCGGTTGGGACCCGGGCGCGGTGTCGGTCGGCCCCTGGCTGACGCACCTGCAGGTCGGGACGGTGGCGATCGACCCATACGCGCGGGCCGAACTGGCGCGAGGCGGCGGAGTTCCGATGGCGGCCAACGAAGGGCTGGTCTTCACCGCGACGGAGGACGGGACGGGGTATCGTCTGCTCCGGACCTGCCGATACCGGATCGGCGGCGACGTGCCGGCGGCCCGGTTCTGGACGCTGACCGCCACGGATGCCGACGGCCGCACCTTCGACGGCCCGGCCCACCGCTCCGCCTTCACATCGGCCGACGTGGTGCGCAACCTCGACGGCCGGTTCACGATCGAGACCGCCCCGTCGGCGCGGCCCGGCAACTGGCTCCCCCTCTCGGGCGAAGGACCGCTGACGCTGACGCTGAGGCTCTACGATGCGCCGTCGAGCGGCGATCCGGGCGAGGTCGCGTCGGCGTCGCTGCCCTCCATCGCCCGCCTCGCCTGCGGCGCGGCCGCCGCGGCGGCCCGATGAGCGACAGAGGGATCACGGCGGCGCTGATGCTGCTCGCCATCCTGATGGTGGCGGGCATCGTCCACATCGTCTCGCTGCTGCTCGTGCCGCTGGTCGCGCCCGACGACGCCTATGCACGGCTGGTGGCCTTCGTCCCCGAAGGCGGCGTGCGGCTGCTGCCGCGCGCCGCATCGGCGGGCGATCCGCTGCCGGACCGCGACCCCGCGCTGGCGACGGCCGTCTGCCGCTACGATCTCGGCACCGGCCCGCTCAGGGTCTCGGCGGGCCTGGCGGACGAGGGTTTCGTGGCGCTCACGCTGCACGCCCGCTCCGGCGTCGCCTTCTACGGTCTCACCGACCGGGCCGGCAATGCGGGCAAGCTCGATCTCATCGTGATGACGCCCGAACAGCGGGACGATGCCGTGGCTCGCGACAGCGCCGATGCGCCGATCCGCGACGTGCGCGTGGTGGCACCCGAAAGCAGCGGATTCGTCAGTTTCGACATCCTGCCGCGGATCGGGGGGTATGCACGGGCCGAACGGGCCCTCGCTTCAATGAGCTGCCGCGTCGAGCACCCGCTCTGACGCCGTCTGAGAGGCGCCGCGATAGGCCGCGA
This sequence comes from Lichenihabitans sp., assembly GCA_965214345.1. Lineage (GTDB taxonomy): Bacteria > Pseudomonadota > Alphaproteobacteria > Rhizobiales > Beijerinckiaceae > Lichenihabitans. Next base: position 2,369,740 of record CBDCBJ010000007.1, read on the forward strand.
CGGCGGGCTGGGATTCCGCGGCGTCGTCCCGGCAGTAGCGGACACCGGTGAAGAACAGGATGCGGGCACCGCTGCGGGGCACCGGGAAGATGTGCTGGGCCCTCGGGCGACCCATGTCCAGGCTGACGACGTTTTGCATGAGGCTGTCCTCGACGAGATCGGTGCGGTCACATGGGCCGAGACGACCCGGAGTCTGACGGGTCACCCCGACGCGGCTCCAGCGTGGAACGTCGAGCACTGATCCTTCTCACCCGCTCGCCAGCCATCTAGGGCGAGAGGAACCGTGCCCCGGCCTCGAGGTCCGATAAGGCTGGAGGAAGGTTAACACCGTATCAACGATCTGCCCTTAAGACGGGATTGCGGGATCAATCTTCGATTCAGGAGTTTCGCGTATGGACCGGGACGACGACCTTCGCGGATCCTTGGAGCGCCTGGTCCGACTCGGCCGCACGCCGGACGTCGATATCCGCCCTGTGCTGCTGCGCGTGTTGGTCGACATGTTCGTCCGCCGGGTCCACCACGCGCCGGGGGACCTCGTCCAGTTCGACGACATGATCGGCCGCCTGCTCGACGATTCCGACGCCGAGGTGCGCCAGACAGTGGCGGAGAAGCTCGCCGGGCATCCCGCGACGCCGCGCACTCTGCTCGACCGTTTCCTCGGCGAGGGCGGCGATGTCGCGGCTCCCGTCCTGGCGCGCGCCGACATCCCGGCCGCCACCGTGGGCCGAGCCGCCGAATGGGGCACGACCGCCATGGCGCTGGCCGTCGCGGGCCGGCCCGACCTGTCGGCCGAGGCCGTCGCGAGCCTCATCGACCGCCCCGAGCCCGAGGTCGTGCGCGCCGTGGCGGAGAATGCCGCGGCGCCGATCGGACCCGATGCCTTCCGCTACCTCGTGCGCCGCGCTCGCGACGACGACGCCCTCGGCCGAGCGCTGCTGGGCCGTGAGGGCACGGCGGCCGAACGGGCGCCGCTGTTCCTCGCCGCCGACAGCGCCCAGCGGGCCGCCATCATCCTGGCGGCACGGCGCGAGGATCTCAGCCCGGATGCGGCGCCGACCCGGCTGACGGCCGACGACGTCGCCGCGCTGGAGCGAGTGGAACGCGCCGTGCTGGCGCCCGACCGCGACGGCTTCGACACCGCGTTGGCGATGGCGCTGAGGATCCGCCTCGACGACGTCTGGCGGCTCATCGACGATCCGAAGGGCGAGCCGTTGGCGCTGGCGCTGGCGGCGATCGGAGCGTCACCGGAACTCGCGGCGCGCGTCTTCATCCTGAGCGGGCCGGCGATCGGTCACTCGGTCATGGCGGTACGGAGCCTCACGACGCTGGTGGAGAGCATCCCCCGGCGCACCGCGGCCCGGCTCGTCTCCGCCATGACGCATGCGGCGGCCCGCACGGCGCGCCAGCCCGCCACAGCGGAGGGTGAGGCGCGCCGCCGTGGCGAGGACGGGCGCTCCGTCGCCCGGCCGCGCGAACGGGCCGAGGACATCGTGGCGGCGGCGCAGCGGCGGATGAGGGCCGGCTGACCCGGACGCCGCCTCTCTCCATACCGCGCCCGGCCGATGGGCTCGGTGGCGCCCGGTCAGATGTCACCCGAACCGGTGATCCGGAAAGCGCGTCACGTCACTCGTTGCGGCCGATCAGCGACGCCGCCCGGTCTCCGAGGGCCAGGGCCGCCGCATTGGTGTTGCCCGACGTGATGAACGGCATGGCGGAGCAGTCGATCACCCTCAGGCCCTCCACCCCCCGCACGCGGAGCCTGTGGTCGAGCACCGCCATCGGGTCGCCGTCGGGGCCCATGCGGGCGGCGCCAACGGGGTGATAGTTGGTCTTGACCATGCGCTTGCAGAAGGCGTGGAGGGCGTCGGGGGTCGTCGCCTCGGCGCCGGGCAGCAGTTCGCCCGCCAGGAGGCCGGCCGCCGGCGCGGTCGCCAGGACCTTGCGGGCGAACCGCATCGACGCGACCGTCAGGCGGAGGTCGTCCGGCTCGCCGAAGAAGTTGGAGTCGACCAGCGGCTTGTCGCGATGGTCGGCGGAGCGCAGCCGGACGGTGCCGCGAGCCTTCGGCCGCAGCAGGCAGGAGGTCAGCGTCACCCCATGGGTGGGCTTCTCGCTCGTGACGTCCCGGTCGAGGTAGACGATCGGCGCGCAATAGAGCTGGATGGTGGGGCGTGCCCCGCCGTCCGGATCGTAGAACGCGCAGGTGTCCACCCCGATGGTGGTGACCGGGCCGGTCCCGAAGGCGAGGTACTGGAGGCCGTTGCGGACCATCCGCCAGCCGCGGTCCTCGCCGAAATAGCCCGACTTGCGCTGCTTGGTCCGGGCGATCACCGGCACCTCGTGGTGGTCCTGCAGGTTTTCGCCGACCCCCGGCAGGTCGGCGACGATGTCGATGCCGTGCTGGCGCAGATGCGCGGCCGGGCCGAGGCCCGACAGCATCAGCAGCTTGGCGCTGTTGTAGGTGCCGGCCGCCAGCAGCACCTCGGAGGCGGCGCGGGCCTCGCACGACCTGCCCTCGCGGAGGTATTCGACGCCGACGGTTCGGCCGCCCTCGACGACGAGGCGGGTCACCGTAGCGCCCGTCTCGACCCGCAGTTTCGGGTCGTGCGACACCTGGGACAGGAAGGCCCGCACCGCGTCGCAGCGCTCCAGCCGGCCCGACGGACCCGGCCCGAAAGTGTTCTGCATCGGCCCCACGCCGGCCTGCGTCGCCCCGTTGAAATCGCCGTTGTAGGGGATCCCGCAGCCCTGCGCGGCGAGGACGAAGGCGCGCGACATCTCGGCGAGGTGGCCGGGATCGGACACCTGGAGCGGTCCGCCGATGCCGTGGTAGGCGTCGTTCAGGCGGGCGTTGTTCTCCATGCCCTTGAAGGTCGCCAGCATGCCGTCGTAGTTCCAGCCGGTCCCGCCGCCGAGGAACGAGTCCCAGCCGTCGTAGTCCTCGCGCTGGCCGCGCATGTAGACCATCGCGTTGACGGAGCTGCCGCCGCCCAGCACCTTGGCCTGGGGAACGATCGGGGAGCGTCCGTCGAGCTGCGGCTGCGGCACGGCCGCATGCATCTCCAGGAACTCGTCGCGGGCGAGGTATTTCATGTAGCCCGCCGGCATCCGCATGAGCCACGGATAGCGGTCCGGCCCGCGTTCGAGCAGCAGCACGCGCGCGCCGAAGTCGCGCACCAGCCGCGTCGCCGCCACGCAGGCCGACGAGCCGCCCCCCACGATGATGAAATCGTAAGTCATCGCGGGTGAACCATCGGCGCCATCCCGGCCAAGCCGTTCCGCATCATCAAACCTCGCACGCCGCCCTCGGCGCCCGCCACGACGGGCACCGGCCTAGGCGTTCTTTTACCAGTGGTCAAAACTCTTGACCGCTGGCAAGCGCGAACGCGCGCCGCCGCTCATGCGGCGTAACCCGACATCGACGAGTCATCGTCGATGTCGGCCGGTATTACGTCTCGCGGCCCGCCTCGTCCAACCCCGCGGCGGGGGAGACATCGTCGAGTCATGGCCCGACCGCTTCCGAGGTCAGCCGCGGCGGGCCGCCGCATCCTTCAGCGCACGGGCGACGGCGTCGGGCACGAACCCCGAGACGTCTCCGCCCATGGCGGCGATCTGGCGAACCAGTGTGGCGGTGACGAAGCGCGTGGCGGACGAGGCCGGCACGAAGATCGTCTGGACCTCCGGGGCCAGGACGGCATTCATGCCCGCCATGCTCATCTCGTCGTCGAGGTCCGTGGCGCCGCGCAGGCCGCGGATCATGACGGTAGCGCCGGCGTCGCGCGCCACCGCGACGGCGAGCCCCGAGAAGCTCTCGACCCGCAGCACGCAGCCGGCGGCCTGCACGGCGGGCTCCGCCTCGGCGCGGATCAGCGCGACGCGGACGTCGTGGGCCAGCATCGGCGTCTTCGTGGCGTGGCGGCCGACCGCCACCACCAGGGTGTCGCAGAGCCGGGCGGCGGCCCGGATCACGTCCATGTGCCCGTCGGTCAGGGGGTCGAACGACCCGGCGTAGAGGGCCGTCCGCGGCATCAGGCCTCGTCGTCCCCGTCCGCCTCGATGCCGCCGTTGCCCTCCGCGCCGACCTCGGCGATGCGGTCGACCGACACGACCTTCTCCCGGTCCGCGGTGTTGAAGACGATGACGCCCTGCGTGTTGCGGCCCGCCACGCGGATCCCCTCGACCGGGCAGCGGATGAGTTGGCCGCCGTCCGTCACCAGCATGATGCCGTCGCCGTGCTCGACCGGGAACGAGGCGACGAGCCTGCCGTTGCGGGCGTTTACCGCCATGGCGCCGATGCCCTTCCCGCCCCGCCCGGTGATCCGGTACTCGTAGGACGACGTCCGCTTGCCGAAACCGCGCTCCGAGATCGTCAGGATGACCTGCTCGGCCGCCGACATGGCGGCGTAGCGCTCCTGCGACAGGGTGGCGGAGACCTCGGGCGGGGTGCCGTCGGCGCCCACGACCTCCTTCTCGATATCGTCCTCGCCCGTCTCGCCCTCGACGGCGCGCCGCATCTTGAGGAAGGTGATGCGCTCGGCCGAGTCGGCCTCGCTGTGGCGCAGGATGGCGAGCGAGATGACGCCGTCGCCCTGGGCCAGCGTGATGCCCCGCACGCCCATGGAGTCCCGGCCCTTGAACACCCGGACGTCGGTGACGGCGAAGCGGATGCACTGGCCCTGCGCGGTGGTGAGCAGGACGTCGTCGTTCTCCGAGCAGATCTGAACGTCGACGATCGACTCGCCCTCGTCGAGCTTCATGGCGATCTTGCCGGCGCGGTTCACCTGGGCGAAGTCGCTGAGCTTGTTGCGCCGTACGGTACCGCGCGTGGTGGCGAAGACGACGTCGAGGTCGGCCCAGGCGCGCTCGTCCTCGGGCAGCGGCATGATGGTGGTGATGCGCTCGCCCTGTTCGAGCGGCAGGAGGTTGACCATCGCCTTGCCGCGCGCCTGAGGGGCCGCCAGCGGCAGCCGCCACACCTTCATCTTGTAGGCCTGGCCGAGCGACGAGAAGAACAGCACCGGCTGGTGGGTGTTGGCGACGAAGATCCGGGCGACGAAATCCTCGTCGCGGGTCTGCATGCCCGACCGGCCCTTGCCGCCGCGGCGCTGCGCCCGGTAGGTCGAGAGCGGGACGCGCTTCACGTAGCCGCCGTGGCTGACGGTGATCGCCATGTCCTCGCGGACGATGAGGTCCTCGTCCTCCATGTCGGCGGCGCTGTCGAGGATCTCGGTCATGCGCGGCGTGGCATGGGCGAGCTTGATGGCCTCGAGTTCGCCGCGGATGATGTCGAAGATCCTGACGCGCGAGCCGAGGATGTCGAGCAGGTCGGCGATCTCGGCGGCGAGCTTGTTCAGGGCCTCGGCGATCTCGTCGCGCCCCAGCGCCGTCAGGCGGGCGAGGCGGAGTTCCAGGATGGCGCGGGCCTGCGCCTCCGACAGGCGATAGCTGCCGTCCTCGTTCAGCATGTGGTGCGGGTCGGCGATCAGGGCGATCAGCGGCGCCATGTCGTGGGCCGGCCAGTCGCGGGCCATGAGCGCCTCGCGCGCCGTGGCGGTGTCGGGCGAGGTCCGGATGAGGCGGATCACCTCGTCGATGTTGGCGACCGCGATGGCGAGGCCGACCTGGACGTGAGCGGCCGCGCGGGCCTTCGTCAGCCGGTGCTTCGTGCGACGCGTCACCACCTCCTCGCGGAAGTCCACGAAGGCGACGAGGAAGTCCTTGAGGTTCAGCATCTCCGGCCGGCCGCCGTTCAGCGCGATCATGTTGGCGCCGAAAGAGGACTGGAGCTGGCTGAAGCGGTAGAGCTGGTTCAGCACGACGTCCGGCACGGCGTCGCGCTTCAGCTCGATGACGATACGCATGCCGTCGCGGTCGGATTCGTCGCGCATCTCGGAGACGCCCTCGATGCGCTTCTCACGCACCGCTTCGGCGATCTTCTCCTGCAGGGTGGTCTTGTTGACCTGGTAGGGGATCTCGTTGACGATCAGCGCGGTGCGGTCGCGGCGGATCTCCTCCGTGACGATTTTCGCCCGCATGACGATCGAGCCGCGGCCCGTCGTGTAGGCGGACCTGATGCCGGCGCGGCCCAGGATGGTGCCGCCGGTGGGGAAGTCAGGCCCCGGCACGATCTCCATCAGCTCGTCGAGATCGATCTCGGGCCGGTCCATCAGGGCCAGCGTCGCGTCGATGACCTCGCCGAGGTTGTGCGGCGGGATATTGGTCGCCATGCCGACCGCGATGCCGCCGCCGCCGTTGACGAGCAGGTTCGGGTAGCGGGCCGGCAGGACGACCGGCTCCTTCTCCTTGCCGTCGTAATTGTCCTGGAAGTCGACGGTGTTCTCGTCGATGTCCTCGATCAGGGCGAGGGCGGGCGACGCCAGGCGCGACTCGGTGTAGCGCATGGCCGCCGGGGGGTCGCCGTCGACCGAGCCGAAGTTGCCCTGCCCGTCGATGAGCGGCAGCCGCATCGAGAAGGATTGGGCCATGCGGACCAGGGCGTCGTAGATCGCGGTGTCGCCGTGCGGGTGATAGCTTCCCATGACGGCCCCGACGATGCGGGCCGATTTCACGTAGGGCCGGTCTGGCAGGTAGTTGTTCTCCTGCATCGAGTGCAGGATGCGGCGGTGCACCGGCTTCAGCCCGTCGCGCACGTCGGGGAGCGCGCGCGACACGATCACGCTCATGGCGTATTCGAGATACGAGCGCTTCATCTCGTCGGCGATCGACACGGGCCGGATGCCGGTCGAGTCTTCGTTTCCATCGTCGTTGTCGGCCAACTTCGATCCCTTCACGGACGGCCGGCGCCACGCGGCGCCTTCGAATCTGTTCCGACGAGACTATAGGGGTCGAAGCGGCGATTTGCGAGGTTTTACAGGCGTGAGGCCCAGCTCGGACGGCGCCTGGCCCCGCCCCCTCCACCACCCTTCGCGTGGTCCCCCTCCCCCGGAGGAAGGAGACGACACCGTGGTCAGGTCTGTCTCTTTCCCTTTCAAGGGAGGGGAACCATCCGCAGGATGCCGGAGGAGACCCCCACGGGCAGAACCCGTTCTCGTCTAGGCCGCCGCCTCGGCCCGCTTCTCCAGCCCGGCCAGTGCGATGCAGATTGCGATGCCCTCGCCGGCCGCCTCCACATCCCGCAGCGACGGGTAGGTGGGGGCGAGCCGGAGGTTGGCGTCGACCGGATCGTGACCGCCCGGCCAGGTGGCGCCGGCCGGGGTCAGGGCGAGGCCTGCCGCCCTGGCCAGGTCGACGACCCGCGCAGCCGTCCCCGGCACGGCGTCGACGCTGATGAAATAGCCGCCTTCCGGCACCGACCAGCGGGCGAGACCGGTGCCGGCGAGGCGCCGGTCGAGCGCGCCGAGCACGGCGTCGAACTTCGGCGCAATCAGGGCCCGGTGCCGCTCCATGTGGGCGCGCAGCCCCTCGGCGTCGCGCAGGAAGCGGAGGTGGCGGAGCTGGTTCAGCTTGTCCGGCCCGATGGTGCGGCGGCCGGCGCGGGCGAGGAACCAGGAGACGTTGGCGGGTGAGGACGCGAAGAGCGCCACGCCGGCGCCCGCGAGCGTCACCTTGGAGGTCGAGGCGAAGCAGAACGCGCGGTCCGGATGGCCGGCCTCGCGGGCGAGGTCGAGGATCGGCGCCAGGGGCGTCCGCCGCCCGGTCAGGTGATGGACCGCATAGGCATCGTCCCAGAACAGGCGGAAGTCCGGCGCGCCGGTCGTCATCCCGGCGAGGCGGCGGACGGCCTCGTCCGAGTAGGTCTCGCCCGTCGGGTTGGAATAGCGCGGCACGCACCACATGCCCTTCACGGCGGGGTCGGCGGCGAGCGCCTCGACGGCGTCGAGATCGGGACCCTGCCCGGTCAGCGGCACGGGCAACAGGCGGAAACCGAGGTCGGCGGCCAGGCCGAAATGACGGTCGTAGCCCGGCACGGGGCAGATGAATGCCGGCGACGCCTCGCGCGACCAGGGCCGCTCGGATCCGGGCACGCCCTTCAGCAGCGCCCAGACCAGGCAGTCGTGCATCAGCGCCAGGCTCGAATTGTCGCCGAGCACGATGGCGTCGGGCGGCAGGTCCAGGACTTCGGCGAAGAGCGCCCTCACCTCGGGCAGGCCGCGGAGGTCGCCGCCATAGTTCCGCGCGTCCTCGCCCGCCGCCGTGGTGGTGTCGCGGTTGCCCCGGAACTCGATCATGCCGTCCGAGAGCGACAGCTGCTCGGGGGAGGGTTTGCCGCGCGTCATGTCGAGCTTCAGGCCGCGGGCCTTGAACGACGCGTAATCGGCACGGGTGCGGGCGAGGTCCGTGGTCGGGTCGGGCATGAGGGTGGAGATCGTCTCGATGTCGGCGCGGCTCAGAACGGGATGTCGTCGTCGATGGCGTCCGACAGGCTGCCGCCGCGGCCGCCCGACGAGCCTCCACCGCCCCCGCGGCCGCCCTCCATGGGCGAGGATCGGCCGAAGGACGCGCGCTCTCCGCCACCGCCACCGCCGCCGCCCGCGAAGGCACCGCCGTCGTCGGCGCCCGCGAAGCCGCTTCCGCCGCCGGCATTGCGGCCCTCGAGCATCGTCAGTTCGCCGCGGAAGCGCTGCAGCACGACCTCGGTCGTGTACTTCTCGCTGCCGTCCTTGTCGGTGTATTTACGCGTCTGCAGCTGGCCCTCGATGTAGACCTTCGAGCCCTTCTTCAAATACTGCTCGGCCACCTTGGCGAGGTTCTCGTTGAAGATCGTGATGGCGTGCCACTCCGTCTTCTCCTTGCGCTCGCCGGTGGCCTTGTCGCGCCAGCTCTCGGTCGTGGCGAGCCTCAGGTTGACCACGGCATCGCCCGACTGCATGCGGCGCACCTCTGGGTCGCGGCCGAGGTTGCCGACCAGGATGACTTTGTTGACGCTGCCCGACATGGACCCCTCCTCGGGACCTCGATGGATGAAGGACGCGTACGCGCACCGAGGCGGCGCTCCGCGTTCCGTCTTTGTTCCATAGCACGGATCGTGCTAGTTGCCGAGTCACCTTCACGGCGTCGTCCACCGGCGTCGAGCGACGCGCCTTCGCCGCGGTCGGACCGCCCGCGGGTGGGTGCCCGGCGCGGGCCTACGCCCCTATATGATGGCCGTCCCGGTCCAGGGCCGGCCGTCTCACACCCGGAAAACCGTTCCGCCATGGCGCAGCAGCCCCGCTCCAAGACCCGCAAGGCCGATGCGCCGGCGCCTCCCGAGGCCGTCGCGGCGGAGCCGCCGCGCATCGTCCGCAAGGTGCGGCCCGCCAAGGGCGAGGCGCCCCGTCCCGCGCCCGACGAGGTGTCGGACGAGGCGCTGTCGCGGCTCTTCGACGCCGAGCCGCCCCGCCTGCCCGAGCGCGATTCCATCGTGGTCCGCGGCGCCCGGGAGCACAATCTCAAGAACGTCGACCTGACCATCCCGCGCGACAAGCTCGTCGTCTTCACCGGGCTCTCGGGCTCGGGCAAGTCGTCGCTGGCCTTCGACACGATCTATGCCGAAGGCCAGCGCCGCTACGTCGAATCGCTCTCGGCCTACGCCCGCCAGTTCCTCGAGATGATGGGCAAGCCCGACGTCGACCAGATCGACGGCCTGTCGCCCGCCATCTCGATCGAGCAGAAGACCACGTCGAAGAACCCGCGCTCGACGGTCGGCACCGTCACCGAGATCTACGACTACATGCGCCTGCTCTGGGCGCGGGTCGGCATCCCCTATTCGCCCGCCACGGGCCTGCCGATCGAGAGCCAGACGGTCAGCCAGATGGTCGACCGCGTGCTCGCCATGCCGCCGAACACGCGCCTCTACCTCGTCGCCCCGGTGGTGCGGGGCCGCAAGGGCGAGTACCGCAAGGAGATCGCCGAGTACCAGCGCAAGGGCTTCCAGCGCCTGAAGGTCGACGGCGCCTTCTACCCGATCGACGAGGCTCCGGCCCTCGACAAGAAGCTGAAGCACGACATCGGCGTCGTGGTGGACCGGATCGCGGTGCGCCCCGACATGGCGACGCGGCTCGCCGAATCCTTCGAGACCGCGCTCGACCTCGCGGACGGCATCTCGATCGTCGAGTTCGCCGACGCGCCCGCCGACGGCTCGCCCGCGGAGGTGGTGTTCTCCTCGAAGTTCGCCTGCCCGGTCTCGGGTTTCACGATCCCCGAGATCGAGCCGCGCCTGTTCTCCTTCAACAACCCCTTCGGCGCCTGCGCGGCCTGCGCGGGCCTCGGCTCGCAGATGCAGGTCGACCCCGAGCGGGTCGTCCCCGACCCGACGCTGAGCCTCAAGCGCGGCGCCGTGGCACCCTGGGCCAAGTCGTCGTCGCCCTACTACGCCCAGACGCTCGACGCCCTCGCCAAGCACCACAAGGTCCGGCTCGACACGCGCTGGAACACCCTGCCCCAGGCGTTCCGCGACGTCGTGCTGTTCGGCTCCGGCGACGTGCCGATCCGCTTCAACTACGACGACGGCGCGCGCGCCTATGGGGTGACCAAACCCTTCGAGGGCGTGGTCAAGAGCCTCGACCGGCGCTTCAAGGAGACCGACAGCGAGTTCGTCCGCGAGGAGATCTCACGCTACATGGGTGCGGTCCCCTGCCCCACCTGCGCGGGCGCCCGGCTGAAGCCCGAGGCGCTGGCGGTGCGCGTCGCCGACCGCACCATCTCGTCGGCCGCCGAGCTCTCGATCAGGAAGGCCATCGCCTGGTTCGACGCCCTGCCCGGCCAGCTCGACGCCAAACGCAACGAGATCGCGGCGCGCATCCTGAAGGAGATCCGCGACCGGCTGCGCTTCCTGATCGACGTCGGCCTCGACTACCTGACCCTTGGGCGCGGCGCCGGCACGCTGTCGGGCGGCGAGAGCCAGCGCATCCGCCTCGCGTCGCAGATCGGCTCGGGCCTGACGGGCGTGCTCTACGTGCTCGACGAACCCTCGATCGGCCTCCACCAGCGCGACAACGAGCGGCTGCTCGGCACGCTGCGGCGCCTGCGGGGGCTCGGCAACAGCGTGATCGTGGTGGAGCACGACGAGGACGCCATCCTGGCGGCCGATTACGTGGTCGACGTCGGCCCCGGTGCCGGCGTCCACGGCGGCCACATCGTGGCGGCCGGCACCCCGGCCGAGATCATGGCGAACCCCGCATCCCTCACAGGCGACTACCTCGCGGGGCGCCGGCACGTCGGCGTGCCGCGCCGGCGCCGCGCCGCCAAGGAGGGGCAGCGGCTCCGCGTCGTCAACGCGCGCGGCAACAACCTCAAGAACGTGACGATGGAGCTGCCGCTCGGCACGTTCTCGTGCATCACGGGCGTGTCGGGCGGGGGCAAGTCGACGCTGGTGATCGACACGCTCTTCGCCGCGGCCGCGCGCCGGCTCGGCGGCGCCTCCGAACACCCGGCGCCGCACGACGCCGTGGAGGGCCTCGAGTTCCTCGACAAGGTCATCGACATCGACCAATCCCCCATCGGCCGCACGCCGCGCTCCAACCCCGCCACCTACACGGGTGCCTTCACGCCGATCCGCGACTGGTTCGCCGGCCTTCCCGAGTCGAAGGCGCGCGGCTACGGGCCAGGCCGCTTCTCGTTCAACGTCAAGGGCGGCCGCTGCGAGGCCTGCCAGGGCGACGGCGTCATCAAGATCGAGATGCATTTCCTGCCGGACGTCTACGTCACCTGCGACGTCTGCAAGGGCAAGCGCTACGGGCGCGAGACGCTCGACGTCAGGTATCGCGACCGGTCGATCGCCGACGTGCTCGACATGACGGTCGAAGAGGCGGCGGACCTGTTCAAGGCGGTGCCGTCGATCCGCGATAAGATGAAGACGCTGAGTCGCGTCGGCCTCGGCTACGTCAAGGTCGGCCAGCAGGCCAACACCCTGTCGGGCGGCGAGGCGCAGCGCGTGAAGCTGTCGAAGGAGCTGTCGCGGCGCTCGACGGGGCGCACGCTCTACATCCTCGACGAGCCGACGACGGGGCTGCACTTCGAGGACGTGCGCAAGCTGCTCGAAGTGCTGCAGGAGCTGGTCGACCAGGGCAACACCGTGGTGGTGATCGAGCACAACCTCGAGGTCATCAAGACGGCCGACTACATCGTCGACCTCGGCCCCGAGGGCGGCGACGGCGGCGGCCGCATCGTCGCCACGGGGTCGCCCGAAGAGGTGGCGCGCAACCCGGCGAGCCACACGGGGCGCTTCCTGCGAGACGTCCTGGCCCGGCGCCCCCTGCGGGCCGCCGCGGAATAGCCTCGACGTTTCGAGGTGCCGGGCGGTGGCCGTCATCGATCGGATCGCTTCTGGGCGGCCCGGCGACGCCGACGAGTCTTTTTTGTGCATCGCACAACGCCGGACTGCGGCGTCGATGGACGTTCTGCCCCAAGACGCCGCAAGCCGGGCCGTGCGAATGCCATCATCGGCGGCAACTCGCGATGTTTGTCATGCAATTTTCACATGGCACCGACGGTCGCATCACGTGAACTCCGAAGGAACACGCCGTTTCGGCCTCTGCCGTCGGGCACATCCCTACTGAAAGGTTAACGGAGACCCGCAATCTGCGCATACCAGCCTTTTCACATCCACGCTTCTCGCGCTGTCGGATCCGGTTATATTGCACTGCATCAAAGGTCGTGCGGCACGGGCATTCAGCCCGGCGTCGCGAACAACAAGGAACCTTTCGATGCTGAACTTCATCGCCATCTGGCGCCGCGAGCGCGAAGCCGTCCGCGAACTGTCCCGCCTCACCGACCGTGAACTCGCCGATCTCGGGATCTCCCGCTGCGACATCGGCGACATCGTCGAAGGGGCTCGCCGCGAGGCCGGCCCGCGGGCGGTCCGCGAACGCGCCGACGCCATGGCGCCCGCCTGGGGCGCCCACGCGCGCCGCTCCGTGACGGCCTGAGCCGATCCCGACTGCGATCTCGCCGATGGCCTGACGCCATCGGCGTGACGATCCGTGCCCCTGCGGTGCGGAGGACGACATGCCCGCCGCTGTGTGTGGGGGGGCATGACCAAACTGCCCGAGCGCCGCGATCCGCGGCAGCGACGGGCTAACAGAAACGGAGAATCCCCATGATCAAAGCCCTCACCATCAAGATCGCCGCCTGGCGCCGCTACCGTGATTCGGTCCGCGAGCTGTCCCGCCTGTCCGACCGGGAGCTGAACGACCTCGGCATCGGCCGCGCCGACATCTCGGCCCTCGTCCGTCAGAGCGCCGAATCCGAGGCCTGAGCGTCTCTCCAACGGACGTCCGTCGCGCCTGCCGAGCAGCCCGCTCCGGCGGGCGCCTCGTCCGTCGCTTGCAGGCGCCGTGCGGGTTGCGTAGTTCATTGGGATGTCGACATCCCAGCACGAACCCATCCACGTCATCGGCGGCGGCCTCGCCGGTTCGGAGGCCGCCTGGCAGATCGCCCGCGCGGGCCTGCCGGTCGTGCTGCACGAGATGCGGCCGACCCGGCCCACCGACGCTCACAAGACGCAGGACCTGGCGGAACTCGTCTGCTCCAACTCGTTCCGCTCGGACGACGCGCTCGGCAACGCGGTCGGCGTGATCCACCGTGAGATGCGGCGCCTCGGCTCCCTCATCCTGGCCTGCGCCGACCGTCACCAAGTGCCGGCCGGCGGCGCGCTGGCGGTCGACCGCGATGGCTTCGCACAGGCGGTGACGCGCGCCATCCACGAGGCGCCGCTGATCGAGGTGCGGCGCGAGGCGATCGACAGCCTGCCGCCCGAAGACTGGAGCAGCGTCATCGTGGCGACCGGGCCGCTGACCTCGCCCGGGCTGGCGCAGGCGATCGCGACGCTCGGCGGCGAGGACCAGCTCGCCTTCTTCGACGCCATCGCGCCGATCGTCCACAAGGACTCGATCGACTTCGACAGGGCCTGGTACCAGTCGCGCTACGACAAGGTCGGGCCGGGCGGCAACGGGCTCGACTACATCAACTGCCCGCTCGACAAGGCGCAGTACGAGGCCTTCGTCGACGCCCTGCTGAGCCACGAGACGACGTCCTTCAAGCACTGGGAGGGCACGCCCTACTTCAACGGCTGCCTGCCCGTCGAGGTGATGGCGGAGCGCGGGCGCGAGACCCTGCGGCACGGGCCGATGAAGCCCGTCGGGCTCACCAACCCGCGCGATCCGCTCGTCAAGGCCTACGGCATCGTGCAGCTGCGCCAGGACAACGCGCTCGGGACGCTCTACAACATGGTGGGGTTCCAGACGAAGCTGAAGCACGCCGCCCAGGTCGAGGTGTTCCGCACGATCCCGGGGCTGGAGCGGGCGGAGTTCGCCCGGCTCGGCGGCCTGCACCGCAACACCTTCATCAACTCGCCGCGGCTGCTCGACGCGCATCTCCGGCTCAAAGCCATGCCGCGGCTGCGCTTCGCCGGTCAGATCACAGGCTGCGAGGGTTACGTCGAGAGCGCCGCGGTGGGGCTGATGGCGGGCCGCATGGCGGCGGCCGAGCGGCGGGGCGAGGCGCCCGAGATGCCCCCCACCACGACGGCGATCGGGGCGCTGATCAACCACATCACCGGCGGCCACGTCGAGACCATCGACGCCGGCCCGCCGTCGTTCCAGCCGATGAACGTCAACTTCGGGCTGTTCCCGCCGCTCGGCGAGGCGCCTCGCTCCGAGGCGGGGAAGAAGCTGCGCGGGCCCGAGAAGGCCAAGGCCAACAAGCGGGCGATGAGCGAGCGGGCGGAGCGGGACCTTGAGGGGTGGCTGGGAGCGGCGAGCGTCGAGGCCGCGGCCTGACCGGAAGGTCGCCCTTCTCCCGTGGAACGGGAGAAGGTGCCCGGCAGGGCGGATGAGGGGACCTCGGCGCCCCTCTCCGCTCCCCTCATCCGGCCCCGCTTCGCGGGGCCACCTTCTCCCGCGAAGCGGGAGAACGGCACACGTCACCACATATCGAGCGCCACGCGGGCCTCGTCGGACATGCGACTCTGGTCCCACGGCGGGTCGAACACCATCGAGACCTTGGCGCCAGCGACGCCCGGCACGCCGGCGGCGGCCGTCTCGACCCAGCCCGGCATCTCGCCCGCCACCGGGCAGCCCGGCGCCGTCAAGGTCATGTCGATGGCGACGAACTTCGAATCGTCGATCTCGATCTTATAGATCAGCCCGAGCTCGTAGATGTCGACCGGGATCTCGGGGTCGTAGACGGTCTTCAGGGCCGCCACGAGCCCCTCGGTGATCTGGTCGAGTTCGGCCGGCGGGATGGCGGAGGCCGGCTCGATCTCCGGCAGGTTGGGCGCGGTGGCGTCTGACATGTCAGTCCCGTTCAGGCGAAGAGCGCTTCGGCACGCAGGAGCGCGTCGGCCAGGGCATCGACCTCCCCGCGCGTGTTGTAAAGCCCGAAGGAGGCCCGGCAGGTCGCCGTCACGCCGAAGCGCTGCAGCAGCGGCATGGCGCAATGCGTGCCGGCCCGCACCGCGACACCGTAGCGGTCGATCACGGTGGCGACGTCGTGGGCGTGGGCGTTCTCCATCCCGAACGACACGATGGCGCCCTTGTCCTTCGCGTGGCCGAAGATGCGCAGCGAATTGACCCGACCGAGCCGCTCGTGGGCATACATGGTGAGGTCGCGCTCGTGGGCACGGATGCGGTCGCGCCCGATCTCGCGCATGTAGTCGAGCGCGGCGCCGAGGCCGATCGCCTGGACGATCGGCGGCGTGCCGGCCTCGAAGCGGTGAGGCGGCGTATTGTAGGTGACGCCCTCGGTCGTGACGGTGTCGATCATCTCTCCGCCGCCGTTGAAGGGCGGCAGCGACGCCAGCATGTCCCTCTTGCCGTAGAGCACGCCGATGCCGGTCGGGCCGTAGACCTTGTGGCCGGTGAAGAGGTAGAAGTCCGCGTCGAGGTCGCGCACGTCGACATCGAGATGCACGGCGCCTTGCGACCCGTCGACCATCACGGGGATGCCGCGCGCATGCGCGATGGCGATCATCTCCTTGATGGGCGTGATCGTGCCCAGCATGTTCGACATGTGCGTCATGGCGACGATTTTGGTGCGCGGCGACAGCGCCGCCTCGAAGTCTTCGAGCGACAGGTTGCCGTCTTCGTCGCAGCCGACCCACTTCAACACCGCGCCCTTGCGCTCCCGCAGGAAGTGCCAGGGCACGATATTCGAATGGTGCTCCATGATGGAGAGGACGATCTCGTCGCCCTCGCCGATATGGGCGAGGCCGAACGACGAGGCGACGAGGTTCACCGCCTCGGTGGCCGAACGGGTGAAGACGATCTCGTCGGCCGACTCCGCGTTCAGGAACGCCCGCACCTTCTCGCGCGCGCCCTCGAAGGCCTCGGTAGCGGCGTTGGCGAGGTAGTGGAGGCCGCGATGTACGTTGGCGTATTCGGTCTCGTAGGCGGTGGAGATGCGGTCGATCACGGCCCGCGGCTTCTGGGCCGAGGCCGCGTTGTCGAGATAGACGAGCGGCTTGCCATAGGGCGTGAGCGACAGCGCCGGGAAGTCCCGGCGGATCGCCTCGACGTCGTAGGTGACGGGAGTGTGGGCGGGCGAGCCCGCGAGTGCCTGATCGGGCATGATGATCACCGTCCGTGCTGGCGGAGCCACTGCCCGACGCGGTCGTTCATCTCGTCCTTGACGGCGGAGACCGACACGGTCTCGATCGCCTCGGAGGCGAAGGCCTCGAGCAGCAGGGCCTGCGCCTCGCGCAGCGGGATGCCGCGGGCGCGCAGGTAAAAGAGCTGGTCGTCGTCGAGCGCGCCGACCGTGGCGCCGTGGCCGCAGACCACGTCGTCGGCGAAGATCTCCAGCTCCGGCTTGTTGTACATCGTGGCGCCCTCGCCGAGGAAGATGCACTTCGAGAGCATCTTGCCGTCGGTCTTCTGCGCCCCGGGCGCCACGACGACGCGGCCCTGGTAGATGCCGGTCGCCTCGCCGTCGAGGATGTGCTTGTAGAACTCGCGGCTCTCGCAGTGCGGCGCCGTATGGGTGACGATCAGCGTCGTGTCGGCGTGGCTGCGGCCGTCGAGCAGCGACACGCCGTAGAGGTGCGCGGCCGAGTTCTCGCCGACGAACTCCAGGTAGGCCTGCCGGCGCGTGACCCCGCCGGTGGCGACCAGTGTGGTCGCCTCGAACCTGGCGTCGGCGCCGAGCCGCACCAGCGTGGTGCCGAGGTGGAGCGCCTGCGGGCCGAGCCCGTCGATGCGGGCCAGATGCTCGAACCGCGCCCCGTCGCCGACGGTCACCACCAGCGCCGTGACGGCGAGCGATTTCGCCTCGCCGAGCGCCGCATGGCGCTCGATCAGCTTCACCGTCGCGCCCGCCCCAAGCTTGAGGTAGCTGCGGTCGTAGGTGGCGGCCGGCGCGCGCCCCGACAGCAGGAGCACGATCTCGACCGGCGCCTCGACTTTCGTGCCGTCCGCGACCTCGATCATGACACCGCCCTGCAGGAAGGCGGCGTTGAGCGCCAGGATCGACTCGACCGCGCCGAGCTTCTGCGCCGCAGCGAGGCCGGGATCGAGATCGCCGGACGCCAGCGCGTCGAGCACCGACGTCACGGTCACGCCGGCGGGCAGCGGCGACAGGTCGGAGAGTTCCGGGCGGAAGGTGCCGTCGAGCACCACCACGCGGGCGGCGTCCGGCACCGCGTGGGCCTTCAGCCGCTCGCGGGCCTCGGCGATCGTGGCGGCATCGGGCTCGGGCGCGGGCGGCAGCGCCTCGCGGACGAGGCCGCGGAGGTCCGTGTAGTGCCAGCTCTCGATGCGGCGGCCCGGCAGGCCGGCCTCGGTGAAGAGCGTGAAGGCCTCGTCGCGCCGCGACGCCGAGGCGTCGGCCGGACGGGCGCGGAACTGCTCGCCCAGCATGCGCTCGGCGTCGTGTTCGCGGCGGATCATCGGGGGCATCGGTCGGCCTCAGGCGGCGGCTTCGGCCGCGACATAGTCGCGGTAGCCGTTCTTCTCGAGCTCCAGCGCCAGGGCGGCGTCGCCGCTCTTGATGATGCGGCCCTTGCTCATGATGTGGACGACGTCGGGCTTGATGTAATCGAGCAGGCGCTGGTAGTGCGTGATGACGAGGAAGCCGCGGTCGGCGGCCCGCAGCGCGTTGACGCCGTTCGAGACGATGCGCAGCGCGTCGATATCGAGCCCGGAATCCGTCTCGTCGAGCAGGCCGTAGCGGGGCGCGAGCAGCGCCATCTGCAGGATCTCCATCCGCTTCTTCTCGCCGCCCGAGAAGCCGACGTTGAGCGGGCGCTTGAGCATGTCGGGATCGACCTCGAGCTTGGCGGCGCCCTCCTTCACGTGACGCATGAAGTCCGGCGTCGAGAGTTCGGCCTCGCCGCGCGCCTTGCGCTGGGCGTTCACCGACGCCTTGAGGAACGTCATCGTGGCGACGCCGGGGATCTCGACCGGATATTGGAACGCCAGAAACAGGCCCTTGGCGGCGCGCTCCTCCGGCTCCATCTCGAGCACGTTCTCGCCGTCGAGCAACACCTCGCCATCCGTCACCTCGTAGTCCGAGCGGCCCGCGATGACGTAGGACAGCGTCGACTTGCCGGAGCCGTTCGGCCCCATGATGGCGGCCACCTCGCCGGGGCGCACCATGAGGTCGAGACCGCGGAGGATCTTCTGGCCGTCCACCTCGACGTGGAGGTTCCTGACTTCGAGCATCTTTGTGGACCCTGTGCCTGTCGGTGTCGTCGCCTCCCTCCCCGCCGCTCATCCCCGCGAAGGCGGGGATCCAGGGGCCGAGGGCGCAACCTTGTGAGATGGGCGGCCTGCGGCCGACACCTTGCGCTGGATCCCCGCCTTCGCGGGGATGAGCGGTTAGGCCATCAACCCACGCTGCCCTCGAGCGAGATGGCGATGAGCTTCTGCGCCTCGACGGCGAACTCCATCGGAAGCTGCTGGAGCACGTCGCGCACGAAGCCGTTGACGATGAGCGCCGTCGCCTCCTCGCCCGACAGGCCGCGCTGGCGGCAGTAGAACAGCTGGTCCTCGGAGATCTTCGAGGTGGTGGCCTCGTGCTCGAACACCGCCGTCGCGGTCTTGGCCTCGATGTAGGGCATCGTGTGGGCGCCGCATCGCTCGCCGATGAGCAGCGAATCGCAGTTGGTGAAGTTGCGCGCGTTCGTCGCCTTGCGATGCGCCGAGACGAGGCCGCGATAGGTGTTGTCCGACCGGCCGGCCGCGATGCCCTTCGAGATGATCCGGCTCGTCGTGTTCTTGCCGAGATGGATCATCTTGGTGCCGCTGTCGACCTGCTGCATGCCGTTGGAGATGGCGATCGAGTAGAACTCGCCGCGCGATTCGTCCCCGCGCAGGATGCAGGACGGATATTTCCAGGTGATGGCCGACCCCGTCTCCACCTGCGTCCAGGAGATCTTGGCGCGCGCCTCGCGGCAATCGCCCCGCTTGGTCACGAAATTGTAGATGCCGCCGCGACCCTCGGCGTCGCCCGGATACCAGTTCTGGACGGTCGAGTACTTGATCTCGGCGTCTTCCAGCGCGACGAGTTCGACCACTGCGGCGTGCAGCTGGTTCTCGTCGCGCATCGGCGCCGTGCAGCCCTCGAGATAGCTGACGTAGGAACCCTTGTCGGCGATGATCAGCGTGCGCTCGAACTGGCCGGTCTTGGTGTCGTTGATGCGGAAATAGGTCGACAGCTCCATCGGGCAGCGCACGCCCGGCGGGATGTAGACAAACGAGCCGTCGGAGAAGACCGCCGAGTTCAGCGTCGCATAATAATTGTCCGTCACCGGCACGACCGAGCCGAGGTACTTCTTCACCAGCTCGGGGTGGCTGTGCACGGCTTCCGAGATCGGGCAGAAGATGACGCCCGACTTGGCGAGTTCGGCCTTGAAGGTCGTGGCGACCGAGACCGAGTCGAACACCGCGTCGACGGCGACGCGCGACGACGGCTCGACGCCGGCCAGGATCTCCTGCTCGCGCAACGGGATGCCGAGCTTCTCGTAGGTGCGCAGCAGCTCGGGATCGACCTCGTCGAGCGACTTCGGGCCGGACGTGCCCTTGGGCGACGAGAAGTAATGCAGGTCCTGGTAGTCGATCGGCGGATGCTTGACGCGCGACCAGTCCGGCGATTCCATGGTCTGCCAGCGGCGATAGGCCTCGAGGCGCCACTCGGTCAGCCAGGCCGGCTCGTCCTTCCGGGCCGAGATAAAGCGGACGATGTCCTCGTTGAGCCCTTTCGGAGCCCGATCGGCTTCGATGTCCGTCACGAAGCCATACTTGTATTCGCTGACGTCGATCGCCTTGACGCGATCGACGGTGTCCTGAACAGCCGCCATCTGAAAACTCCCTCGGCCGGCAGCGCGAACGCCCCGGTCTCCCTCAGCCGTCGGCCCTCGGCGAGCCCTGTCGTCTATATAGTCATGCTGCGGCGCGACGCCGCCCCTCGCGCATGCGATGGAGTGCCGTAGCGAGCACGTCGACGGCACGGTCCACGTCAGCCTCGGCCGAATCCCAGCCGAAGCTCACCCTCAGCGCCCCAGAAGTGAACATGGGTTTCACTTTCATCGCGTCCAGGACATGCGACCTTCCGACCTTGCCGGACGCGCAGGCCGAACCCGACGACACGGCGACGCCGTCGAGGTCGAGCGCCATCAGCAGCCGCTCGGCCGCCACGCCCGGGATCGAGAAGGCACAGGTGTTGGGCAGCCGCGGCGCGCCGCAGCCGAAGACCACGGCGTCGGGTGCCAGACCCATCAGCGCCGCCTCGAACCGGTCCCGCAGACGCGCCAGATCCGACGCTCCGCCCGCCGCGACCGCCGCCGAAGCCGCCCCGAACGCCGCGATGGCGGCGACATTCTCGGTGCCGGAGCGTCGACCGCGCTCCTGGCCACCGCCGAGCAGCACCGGCGCGCCGAGCCCTGCACGATCCGACGTGACGACGAGCGCGCCGGCGCCGGCGAGACCGCCGAGCTTGTGGCCGCTGAGGAGGACGATGTCGGCGCCGAGCCCGCGGCAGTCGATGCGGCCGGCCGCCTGGACGGCGTCGCAGACCATCAGGCCGCCGTGCCGGCGCACGGCGTCGCGGATCGCCTCGAGCGGCTGGAGGACGCCCGTCTCGTTGTTGGCGGCCTGAACCGCCACGACCGCGCGCGGACCGGACGCGAGGCTGCCCTGAAGGGCCGCGAGGTCGAGCGTGCCGTCGCCCGACACCGGCAGGACCGTGACGGCCTCGGCGGCGAAGCGGTGGCCGCGCAGGACGGCGAGGTGTTCGGTGGCCGAGACGAGCAGGCGCGCGAAGCCGGCCGACCCGTCGGCCGCGAGGTCCGGCGTCAGGGCGAGATGGGCGGCCTCGGTCGCGCCCGAGGTGAACACCACGCGGTCGGGGGACGCACCCACGAGGACGCCCACCCGGCGGCGGGCTAGATCCAGGATGGCGCGGGCGCGACGGCCCTCGGCGTGGACGGACGACGGATTCGCAGGTTGGTACATCGCCGAGAGGGCCGCCGACCTGGCCTCGGGTCGCAGCGGTGCCGTGGCGTTGTGGTCGAGGTAGACGCGCGGGCGTGCGGGCTGGCCGGTCACGATGGATCACTCAAAAGTCTTGCAATCGCAAGGGGCAGGCGTGCTAAGAGGCCGCTTGCGCATGGGCAAGACATCGCTCGACGCCGTGCGCGGCGGCCATCGCCCCTTAGAACAGTTCTAGCTGTTGGAATCGTTCTAACCGGGTTACGGCCTCCTGAAACCGGTGTCAAGCGAGCCTGTCCGCCGTCCAGACACCCATTCCGCCGCGCCCGGTCCACGCCACCGGGGGTGGTGCCGCGACCGGGCGGACCGCGGCCCGGAACGCTCGGAGATCCCATGCCTGAAGTCATCTTCACCGGACCCGCCGGCCGTCTCGAGGGCCGGTTCCATCCGGCCAAGAAGCGCGGCGCGCCGATCGCCATCGTGCTCCACCCGCACCCGCAATTCGGCGGGACGATGAACAACCAGATCGTCTACAACCTGTACTACGCGTTCGCCGAGCGCGGCTTCTCGGTGCTGCGCTTCAATTTCCGCGGCGTCGGCCGCAGCCAGGGCCATTTCGACCACGGCGCCGGGGAGCTCTCGGATGCCGCCGCGGCGCTCGATTGGGCCCAGACCGTCAGCCCCGACGCCCGCGCCTGCTGGATCGCGGGCTTCTCCTTCGGGGCCTGGATCGGCATGCAGCTCCTGATGCGCCGCCCGGAGATCGAAGGCTTCATCTCGATCGCGCCGCCGGCGACCCTCTACGACTTCTCGTTCCTGGCGCCCTGCCCCTCCTCGGGCCTGTTCGTCCACGGCGACAAGGACCGCGTGGCGCCGCTGAAGGAAGTGCAGACGCTGATCGAAAAGCTGAAGACCCAGAAGGGCATCCTGATCGAGCACGCCATCATCCCCGACGCCAACCACTTCTTCGAGAACTGCGTCGACACGCTCATCGCCGAGGTCAGCACCTACCTCGACCGACGCCTCGACAACCCGGTGAGGACGGAGGTCCCGGCCCGCAGCGGCTGAGGCCGGGCGCCGTCCCGGCACCGCTCAAAGCCCGGACGGAAGCCCGTCCCAGAAACCGCAGCGGTGGCGCGTCGCGACGTCCGCCGCCGGGCCGAGCCCATCCGGCCCGAGCCTCAGGACGTTGCCGGGGCGCGCGAACCGTCGCCAGGCCGCGGCGCCCTCCGGCCGGCCCCCGCGGGCGAAGCTGCCCCAGAAATCCTGCATGGCGGCCGACAGCCGGGCCTGCCCCTCGTCGAACCGCGACGGGTCGGCGAGCGCCCAGGGCCGGTCGAACACATAGGCGATCTCGGACGTGTGATAGCTCCCCGCGCCGCCCGAGAAGGGCAGCGTCGGCAGCGAGAACGGCGGGTCGGGATCGTCGAACTCGTAGGCGTAGACCGGCACGCCGCGCCCGACGACACGATCGAGGCCGAGCGCCGGGCAGGCGAAATAGCCGTCCGTCAGCACCGCCGCATAGGCGGCCTTGGGCGACGGGAAGAGCGACGACGGATATTCGGCCAGGACCGCCGGCGCCCGCGCGCCGTAGAGGCGCAGGATCTCGGCCTCGTAGCTCGCCTCGGTGAGGAGGTCGGCGCGCAGCCCGCGCAGGTAGGAGAAGAGCCGCCCCTCGTCGCGGTTGGTGCCGTCGATCACCGGCACCCGGTTGAACCGGCCCGCCGCGAAGGCGGCGCGCGGCGGCAGCGGCAGCACGTCGAGGCCCGTCGCGGGCGCCCAGGAGTTCGGCCCCGTCACGCCCGGGCGCTCCGGCGCGGCCTCGATGACCGCGTCGGCCGGCAGGGCGCGAAGGCACGCCAGCGCATCCGGGCCGGAGCAGCCGAGGTCGTCCGCCATGCGCTGCCCACCCGCCTCCGCCACGCCGGCCGGCAGGGCGGTCTCGGGGAGCACGCAGGCGCCGCTCTCGAGGATCGCGCGGGAGAACAGGCCCGCCGCCCCCGGCGACGCCATCTGGTAGCAGGCGCTCCAGGCCCCGGCCGATTGGCCGAACAGGGTGACGCGGCGCGGGTCGCCGCCGAACCCGGCGATGTTGGCCTGCACCCAGCGCAGCGCCGCGCGCTGGTCGAGCAGCGCGAAGGCCCCCTCGCCTGGCTGTCCGCGCAGCGCCGGATGGGCGAGGAAACCCAGGGCGCCGAGCCGGTAGTTGACCGTCACGACGACGACGTCCTCCCGCCGCGCCAGGGCGCTGGGGTCGTACTGGCCCGACGTGCCGAGCACGAAGGCGCCGCCGTGGATCCACACCATCACGGGCTTGGTCCGCCCCGCCGCCGTGCCCGGGGGGGCGTAGACGTTGAGGGTGAGGCAATCCTCCTGCCCGAGCGTCGGGCCGCCGCCGTGCCCGCCGACCTGGGCCGACAGGGCGAGGTTCTGCAGGCAGCTCGGCCCCAGCGCCGTGGCGGCGCGCGGCTCGCTCCAGGCGGCCGGCGGCTGCGGCGCGCGCCAGCGCAGAGCCCCCACCGGCGGCGCCGCGTAGGGGATGCCGAGGAAGGCCTGGCCCGCGCCGGCCACGACCCCGACGACGGGGCCGCTCGCGGTCTCGACGCGGCGCGGCGCGGCGTCGTCGGCGTGGACGATGTCGTCGACCCGGCCGGGATCGAGGTCGCAGCCGGCGATCAGCAAGAGTGCGAGGAGCGCGGCGACGCGCTTCACGTGAGATCTCACGTGAACCAGCCCGGGGAAGCCGCCGTACGGTCGGATGCCGGGAGCGGCATCGCCCGGGACCGCGCTCCCGGGCCCCTGCGGGAGATCCGCACCGCGATGCACATCGGATCAGGCGATCCCGAACTGGGCGAGGTCGCGGTGCTCGGCCCGGATGCGCCGGACCGAGCCGGTCGAGCTGCGGTAGATGAGCGTCTCGGTCTCGACGACGCTGCCGCCGAAGCGGACGCCTTGGAGCAGCGCCCCGTCGGTGACGCCCGTGGCGACGACGACCACGTCGCCCGCCGCCATCTCGGCCATGTCGTAGGTCTTGCCCGGATCGACGATCCCCAGGGCGGCGGCGCGCTCCCGCTTCTCCGGCGAGTCGAGGATCAGCCGCCCCTGCATCTGCCCACCGACGCAGCGCAGCGCGCCCGCCGCCAGGACGCCCTCGGGAGCGCCGCCGGAGCCGAGATGGAGGTCGACCATGGCCTCACCGGTCTGGGCGGTGAGGATGACGCCGGCGATGTCGCCGTCGGCCAGGAGCCGAAGCGACGCGCCCGCGCGCCGGCAGGCGGCGATGAGCGCCGCGTGGCGGGGCCTGTCCAGGACCGAGACGGTGATGTCGGCGGGCCGGACGCCCTTGGCGGCCGCGAGCGCGCGGATGTTGTCCTCCGGCGGACGGTCGAGGTCGACGATGCCGGGCGGATAGCCGGGACCGACCGCGATCTTGTCCATGTAGACGTCGGGCGCCTTGAGCAGCGCGCCGGCCTGCGCCACCGCCATGACGGAGATCGAGCCCGGCATGTCCTTGGCGCAGAGGGTGGTGGCTTCGAGCGGGTCGACGGCGATGTCGACCTTGGGGCCGCGGCCGGTCCCCACCCGCTCCCCGACGAACAGCATGGAGGCCTGGTCTCGCTCGCCCTCGCCGATCACCACCGTGCCGTCCATCGGCAGGCGGTTCAGCGCCCGGCGCATGGCGTCGACCGCGGCGCCGTCCGCCGCCCTCTCGTCGCCCCGTCCCCGCCAGCGCGCCGCCGACACGGCGGCACGCTCGGTGACGCGCACGAGGTCGAGGGTGAGGCTGCTGTCGACGATGTCGCGCTCGCCGATGGTCCGATCCGTCACGGCTCCTCCACTCCCCCGCGCGTGTCGCGCCGTCGCCGACGCGCGCGGGCTCTCAGACCCGCGGGGTCTCGGGCGGCCTGCTTCGGGCTCACGCCCCGTTCAACCCCGCTCGATGCGGATCAATTGAGGCTTTCCCGCGATGGTCCCGCCGGCTTCCACGGCGTCGAGCGCGGCGCGGATGGTCGTCTCGGACGTCGCGTGGGTGATCAGCACGACGGGGACGAAGCCACCCTCGGCCGAACGGGGCGTGACGGCCGGCTGGCGCTGCATGATGCTCTCGAAGGAGATCTCGGCCGCCGCCATGCGGGTCGCGATCGCGGCGATCGAGCCCGGCCGGTCGCGGACCGAGAGACGCACGTAGTAGCCGCCCTCGTGGCGCTGCATGGGGGCGCGCGGCGCGCGCTCCAGCGACGCCGATGTCCGGCCGAACGGCAGGACGCGGCTGCCGCGGGCGAGGTCGGCGATGTCGCCCAGCACCGCCGAGGCCGTGGCGTCCCCCCCTGCCCCGGGACCGACGAGCGTGAGTTCGGGCACCGCGTCGGCGTTGATGGCGACCGCGTTGGTGACGCCCTTGACCTCGGCCAGGGCCGTCGTCTTGCCCACCATGGTGGGGTGGACGCGGGTCTCGATCCCGTGGTCGGTGCGCTGCGCCACGCCGAGCAGCTTCACCCGATAGCCGAGATCGTCGGCGGCCTTGAGGTCGTCGGCGGTGATCGAGCGGATGCCCTCGACGTGCACGGCCTCGAGATCGATGACGGTGCCGAAGGCGAGGCTCGCCAGGATGGCGAGTTTGTGGGCCGTGTCGTAGCCGTCGATGTCGAAGCTCGGGTCGGCCTCGGCGTAGCCCAGGCGCTGCGCCTCCGCCAGGCAGGCATCGAAGCCGATGCCTTCCGCCTCCATGCGGGTCAGGATGTAGTTGCAGGTGCCGTTGAGGATGCCGTAGACGCGGTCGATCGTGTTGCCCGACAGCGCTTCCCGCAGCACCTTGACGACCGGTATGCCGCCCGCGACCGCCGCCTCGAAGGCGAGCGAGACGCCCTGCGCCTCCGCCTCGGCGGCCAGCGCCATGCCGTGATGGGCGAGGAGCGCCTTATTGGCGGTGACGACCGACTTGCCGGCCGCCAACGCGGCCTCGACGGCCTGCCGGGCCGTGCCCTCCGGGCCGCCGATGAGTTCGACGAAGACGTCGATGTCGGGCGAACGGGCGAGGGCGACGGGATCGGCGAACCATTCGGCGCGGCCGAGCCGCGGCGCGGCCTTGCCGTGGTCCCGCGCCGAAGCCCCCGTCACGATCACGGGCCGCCCCGTGCGGGTCTCGAGGGCGGCGGCGTCAGCGGTCAGGCGGCGGAGGACGGCACCGCCGACGGTGCCGAGGCCGGCGATGCCGACGCGCAGGGGAGACATGGAAGCGTTCCGGATCACGAGGGCGATCGGGCCGGGCCTCGTGAGGCGCCGGACCGACCCTGTCGCCCGAGCCTTACACGCTGCGGTGCGACGTTGGAACAGCCTCCGGCGTGAGGCGCGTCGCATCGGCGGGCGCTGCGGAGACCTGAGGCGCCGCGCCGAGGGGAAGAACGATCCGGGACCACGGATCGAGAGACGCGGCGAGCTCCCGATCGGCCGATCGCCTTGACCGACGCACGATATCGTGTACGCCTTGAAAAGGTACATCGATCAAGGAGTCCGTCGTGCCCCGAACCGCCGTCGACGACAGCAAGCGTATGAACCTCAGGGTCTCGCCCGAGACCAAAGCCAAGCTCGTTCGAGCGGCCGCGCTGCGCAACACCGACCTGACCGATTTCGTGACGCAGATCGCGCTCCGCGAGGCCGAGGCCGTCATCGAGGCGGCCGAGGTCATCAAGCTGTCCGGGCGAGACTATGCGCGTGTCCTCGCGTTGCTTGAAGATCCGCCCCGGCCCAACGACCGGCTGCGCTCCGCCATCGCCGCGTTGCCCGACACCCTATGAGCTTGCCAGCGTGGCACGAGGAGCCGATCGCCAAATCCCATGCTCGCCAGTCGTTCGATTGCGGCGACGACGCGATGAACCTTTATCTCCAGCGGTTCGCTCGGCAGAGCCACGACCAGAACGCCTCCAAGACCTTCTGTGCGATCGACAGCGCGGCGCCTGAGCGGATCCTCGGCTTCTACACGATCACCCCCTCTGCGGTCGCCCATGCCGACGTGCCGACGGCGATGACGAAAGGGTTGGCCCGACACGAGGTCGCCGGCTTCAGGCTCGCGCGTCTCGCGACCTCCATCACGGTGGCAGGTCTGGGCCTCGGCGGCCAGCTTCTCGCCGCGGCGTCACTCCGATGCCTGCGGATCGCGGCCGAGGCAGGCGGGGTGCTGATGATCATCGACGCCAAAAGCGAGCGGGCCGCGAGATGGTATGCCGGCTATGGCGCACTGCCGCTGGAGGGCCAGCCGCTCTGCCTGGTCATCCCATTGGCGACGTTCGCGGCCGACCTCAAGACCAGAGGTTTGCTTTGACCTCACTGCCGCAGGCACCGGTCGGCGGACAGCTACGGCCTGAAGGCAAGGCAACCGACGGCACTTCGATCCGGAGTCGGTGAGATCGGTCGAGCGGCGAGGTCGACCGGCCGACGCGTCACCCGCCGATCATGGCCTACGGGCAGATCCCGAGGAGGCTCATCACCCTCTCGGAACCGACCCTCAAGGCCCTAGGTCTCCGAGCGGGCAGATCCTCACCGGTAGCCGAAGAGCAGATACAGCACGATGATGATCCCGAGGATGCCGATGATGCCGATGCCGCCGTTGCCGTAATAGCCGCCGCGATAGCCGTAGAACCCGCCACCGCCGAACAGCAGGACGACGACGATGATGATGAGCAGGATGGACACGAAAGAACTCTCCGCGACGGGGGTTGGATCGACCGGCCTTTCCGGCCGGCCTGCGGCGTGATGCCGTCATCGTCAACGTGACTGCTGGCGGAATGTGCCGGCCGATGCACGCCTTTTTCGCCCTACCCCCGAAGGTCGAGCGGCCCGGGATCCGGAGCCGCCCGCGTCATCGCGTCGGCGCGCTCATGCCGCCTTTCGGTTGACCTCGCCGGACGCCAGGGCGGTGAGCTTCTGGTCCGTCGCCTTCTCCTCGGACAAGGTCTGCTCGAAGAGCGCCGCGGCATCGTGGTGCCCGAGGCGCTTCGCCCAGGCCACCAGGGTGCCATAGCGGGCGATCTCGTAATGTTCGACGGCCTGGGCGGCGGCGAGCAGGCCCGCGTCGAGGACCGACTTGTCGTCGACGTCGCCCGCCACCTCCTCGGCCTCCTTGATGATGCCGTCGATGGCCTGGCAGGTGACGGACTCCGCCTTCAGGCCCAGCATGGCGAAGGCCTGGTCCAGGCGCTTGATCTGCTCTTCCGTCTCGGCGAGATGCGTCTCGAAGCCCTGCTTCAGGGCCGGGCTCTTGGTCTTCGCGATCATCTTGGGCAGCGCCTTGGTGATCCGATGCTCGGCGTAATAGATGTCCTTCAGCTGGTGGGCGAAGAGGTCTTCCAGCGTGTGGATGTCCTTGGTGAAGATCCCCATGGCGTGCTCCCGGGTGTCGGGCGGCGCGGCTGCGCCGTCGGCCCGGTCAACCCCGGCACGACATGGCCTGTTCCGTCGCCCTCACGCCGGCTGGTCGAGCGTCGAGCCGTGCCGCGTGTCGGGCAGCCAGAGGTACACGATCAGCGACACCAGGATGAGCGCGCTGGCGTACCAGAAGAAGCCGTCCTCGAAGCCCCAGGTCTTGAACTGCAGCGCGATGGCGTCGGTCGACCCGCCGAAGACCGCCGCCGTGAAGGCGTAGGGGAGGCCGACGCCGAGCGCCCGGATGGCGGTGGGGAAGAGCTCGGCCTTCACGATGGCGGTGACCGACGTGTAGCCGCTGACGATGGCCCATGCGGCGCAGATCAGCAGCAGCGCCACGAAAGGGCTGTGGGTCGCCCGGATGGCGGAGAGGAGCGGGACGGTGCCGAGCGTGCCGACGATCCCGAAGCCGACCAGGAGGGGCTTGCGGCCGATCCGGTCCGAGAGGGCGCCGTAGAGCGGCTGGAGCGCGATGGCGAAGATCAGCGACGCCAGCGTCACCGCGGTGGTCTGGTCGTCGGTCAGGCCCACCGACAACTTGAGGTATTTCTGCATGTAGGTCGTGTAGGTGTAGAACGCCGACGTTCCCCCGACCGTGATGCCGATCACCACCAGCATGTTGCGCCAGTTCTCCGCCAGGAGTTCGCCGAACGGACGCCGCACGCGGGCCGCCGCCACGAACTTCTCCGATTCGGGGAGCTGGGCCCGCATGCGAAAGCCGTAGAGCGACGCCAGCGCGCCGATCGCGAAGGGGATCCGCCAGCCCCAGGCCTTGAGCTGGTCGGGCGTCAGGAACAGTTTCTGCAGGACGAAGAGCAGCAGCACGGCGGCGAGCTGGCCGCCGATCAGGGTGACGTACCAGACACCGGAGTAGAAACCGCGTCGGCCCGGCGGCGAGATCTCGCTGAGGTAGGTGACGCTGGTGCCGTATTCGCCGCCCTGGCTGAGCCCCTGGATGATGCGGGCGGCGGACAGGATCACGGCCGCCCAGATCCCGATCGAATCGTAGGTCGGCGAGACCGCGATCAGCGCCGAGCCGAAGCACATCGCGAGGATCGACACCGTCAGGGACGAGCGGCGGCCGTACCGGTCGGCGAGCGTGCCGAAGATGACGCTGCCGATCGGCCGCATCAGGAACGCGATGGCGAAGAGCGTCGCGGCCTGGAGCTGTTGCACGGCCGGGTCGCTCTTGGGGAAGAAAGAGCCGGCGAAATAGAGAGCGAAGGCCGAGTAGGCGTAGACGTCGTACCATTCGATGAGGTTGCCGAACGAGGTGGCCAGCACGGCCCAGACCGTCGTGGCCCGCGTCGCGCCCGCGATCGGTCGATCGCCCACCGTGGCATTCGCCATGTCCCGTCCCCCCTGTCGCGGCCCGTTCCGGTGTCGCGAGCATCGTCGTCACGGAGGATTTCAGGTCGGGGTCGGTTTCACAAGCCCCGCCCGGATCCCGTCAGGGGAGTTCGAAATCGAGGACCGTCAGGCCGGACAGCCCGCCCTCGGCGGCCCGGACGAGGCGCGCGCCGACGGCTTCGTGTTCGGGCAGTGCGAGATAGGCATCGCGCGCCGCCGCGTCGGCGAAATCGATCGTGAACGCATGGGTGTGGCCGCGGGCCAGACCCTCCGGGCTGGCGTTGGGACCGCCGACGAACCTCGTCATCCCCGGCAGGTGCCGTCGGAGCGACGCCAGGGCGTCGAAGATGGCGGCGGTCTCGCCCGTGGCGAGGCCTTCCCGGAACCGCACGAGCACCACGTGTCGAATCATGATCTTTCGCCCCAAGCACCGATTTGGGCGAAAGTAAGAGGGAACCGGTCGGGGCTCAACGCCTCCCAGGGCACGGCTGCGATGCGCCGGTGCGGGGGCGAACCGGATCGACAGGCGCAAGCCACGACATCGCCACGCCGGCGCGGCAGAGACCGGGTTCCGCTCACGGGGAGAACAGCATGCGCGTCGCACTGACCATCACGGCGATCGTCCTCGGCGTCGGGGCCGCCCGGGCCCAGACCGCGCCGATCGAGGACAAGCCGCAGCAGACGGCGTCGGGCCAGGAGGTGCGCCTGGGCGCCTACGCGGCCTTCAAGCGGGACTGTTCGGGCGGCACGGCGGCGGAGCTCCGGCCGGCCGGCGACCAGCACGGCGGCGTCCTCCTGATGACGTCGGGGACGTTGTCGACCACGCACGTGCCGGGCTGCGGCACCGCGACGTCGCCGGCGCGCATCCTCACCTATCGCCCCAACCCAGGCTTCGTCGGGACCGACCGGGTGAGCTACGGCGTCGTCGATCCGCAGACCGGCACCGCGCAGGCCCACGTCGTCTCGGTGACGGTCGCGCCCTGAACGTCGCTCCGCCCTCCTCCATCCTAACCCGGTCCGGCGCGCGACGGGGTCCCGTCGGCGTCGCGTCGGGAGGCTCGGCGCCGCCCCCGCGAGGGCGCGAGGATCTGTTCGAGCCAGATCCCGCCGGCCAGCACGGCCATCAGGGCGAGGAAGCACGAGCTCAGGATCGGATGTGCCGAGCAGGTGTTGACGAACCCCAGCACGAAGCGCTGAACCACGATGTCGCCCAACGATACGAATCCGTGCCACATCGTTACGATCCCCGCGCGCATCCGAAGGGGTCGCAAGAGTCGATCCAGCCGTCGATCCAAACCGTCGACCCGAGCGTCGGTGGCTCTCAGGCGGCGCCGTGCCGGGCGAGCCCGACACGGATCACGGCCGAGACGTCGCATCCTCGTTCGCCATCGCCTCCCCCTACGGCGCTCGTGTAGAAGGGCGGCAGGTGGGACAGGGAGGAAACGAGGCGACATGACACAGGCGTCAGGGCAGCGAGCCACCGTGGCGGAGGACCCCGGCTACCGGCTCGACGACCAGATCGGCTTCATCCTGCGCCAGGTCGTCCAGCGCCACGCCGTCATCTTCGCGGCCGGGGTGGAGGGCGAGGTCACCGCCACGCAATGGGCCGCCCTCGTGAAGCTCGACGAGCGCGGACCCCTGAGCCAGAACCTGCTGGGGCGGATGATCGCCATGGACGCCGCCACCGTGAAGGGCGTGATCGACCGCCTGTCCGCCCGCGGCCTGACCGACACGCGCCCCGACCCGGCGGACCGGCGCCGCCACCTCGTCGCCCTGACGGGATCGGGCGAGGCGACCGTGCGCCGGCTCCTGCCCCGCGCGGTCCGTATCACGGAGGACACGCTGGCGCCCCTCGACGCTGCGGAGCGCGCCGCCCTCGCGGTGCTGCTGGCCAAGCTGTGCTGAGCGATCCCGGTTGGGTTCAGGAGGCCACGACCTCCGGCACCGCCACGGCGGGCGGAGTGTTGCGGCTGCGTCCGGTCCGCACGAGCCCGTCGATCATCACCATGCCGACCCCGGGCAGGTCGCCGAGTTCGACCGCCTCGAGCAGCGTCCGCCCGGCGCCGTGCTGCGGGCGGTCGATGAAGGCGAAGTCCGCCGCGCGCCCGACCTCGATGAGCCCGCAGTCGAGCGACCGCATCCGCGCCGTGTTGCCGGTGCCGAAGCAGAACGCGACCTCGGCCGGCACCTCGCCGAGCGACGATAGCATGGAGATCATGCGCAGGATGCCGAGCGGCTGCACGCCCGAGCCGGCCGGCCCGTCGGTGCCGAGGATCACGCGCTCGATCTGTCCCATCTCGCGCGCCGTGCGCATCGCGTAGAGCGCCGCGCGTTCGTTGCCGTTGTGGACGATCTCGAGCCCGCGCCGGCAGCCCTCGCAGATGCAGCGGATCTCGCGGTCGGGCAGCGCCGTGTGGCCGCCGTTGATGTGGCCGACGACGTCGGTGTCGGCTTCGAGCACCACGGCGGCGTCGATCAGCCCCGAGCCGGGGATCGAGGGACCGCCCGTGTGGATCGTCGACTGGATGCCGTACTGGCGCGCCCAGCCCACCATGCGGCGCGCCGTCGGCCCGTCCTTGACGCCGCCGAGCCCCACCTCGCCGAGCAGCGTGACGCCGGCCTCGGCCAGGTCCTTGAAGTCCTGCTCCACCATGTCGGGCTCGATGACGGGGGCGCCGGCGTGGATCTTCATGCCGCCGGGGCGGAAGGCCGTGAACATCCGCTGCGCCGCGATCGCCATGGCCTTCAGCCCGACGACGTCGCGCGGCCGCCCGGGCGTGTGGACCTCGCCGGCCGAGATCATGGTGGTGACGCCGCCGTGCAGGGTCGAATCGATCCAGTTGAGCTGGCTCTGCCGCGGCGTCCAGTCGCCCGCGACGGGGTGGACGTGGCTGTCGATGAGGCCCGGCGCCAAGGCGCAGCCATGGGCGTCGATCACGGTCCGCACCCCTTCGGGATCGAGGTCTTTGAGTCGGCCGATGCCGGCGATGCGGCCGTCGACGACCAGGACGGCGTCGGCATCGAGGATGGGCTTCGCGATGTCGCCGCTGAGCATCAGGCCGACGTTGCGGATGAGCACGCGGCCCGAGGCGGCGGGGGCGGAAGCGTCTTGGGCCATGGAGAGGTTCTCAGCGGGGTTCGATGATGGCGGGGTCTCGCGGCGCGTCGGACGCGGCCCGGACGCGGGCGACGGCCGCGTCGAGGTCGGCCCAAGGCGCGGCGTCGGGGGCGAAGCGGGCGCGGACGTAGCGCAGCAGGGCCGCGACCTGCCGGTCGGAATAGACGCGCCCGAATGCCGGCATCGTGCCGAGGTCGGGATGGGCCGGATTCATCAGGCCCTCCAGCACGACGCGGATCAGGTTGTCGGGCCGGGCCGCGTGGACGCCGGTGTTCAGCGCCAGCGACGGGCGGACGCCGAACAGCGTCGGCCCGTCGGGGTCGTGGCACTGGGCGCAGGCGCCGCGATAGATCTGGCGGCCGAGGGCCGGCGCGTCGAGCGGCTCGACGGCGGCGCGGGCTTCGAGCGCCGCGGCGCGCTCGGGCGCGGGTTCGGCGGGCACCGGCTGCAGCGAGGCGAGGTAGTCCGCCATGGCGCGCCGGTCCGCGTCGGGAAGCACCGCGAGTTCGCGGACCACCGCCGCCATCGGGCCCGCCGCGACGCCGTGGTGGGGATCGTGGCCGGTCGACAGGTAAGCGTAGAAGGCGTCGGCGGTCCAGGGCACCGGGGACGCGGCGGGCGAGGCCGCGCCGCCCGCGAGCGCCGGCGCGTCCCAGCCGTCGACCGTGCCGCCGGCGAGGTGGAGCGCCCCGCCCCGCTCCGCCCCGAGCAGGTTGCGGGGCGAGTGGCAGGCCGAGCAATGGCCGAGGCCCTCGACCAGCTCGCGGCCCCGGTTCCAGGAGGCGCTCCGGGCCGGGTCGGGCGAGAGCGGGGCGCCGCGCAGGAAGAGCGCGTTCCAGATCCGCATCAGCCGCCGCTCGCCGAAGGGCGCGGCGAGCCGCGTCGGCGGGGGGACGTGGACCTCGGCGGGCTCGGCCATCAGGGAGGCGTAGAGCGCCTGGAGGTCGGCGTCCGACGTCCGCACGAAGCTCGTGTAGGGGTGGGCGGGGTAGAGGTTGTGGCCGTCGCGGCTCACCCCCTCGCGCATGGCGCGCTCGAAGGCCGGGTAGGACCAGGCGCCGATGCCGGTCTCGGGGTCGGGCGAGATGTTGGACGCGTAGACGATGCCGAACGGCGTGTGGAGCGGGCGGCCGCCGGCGAGGCCGTGGCCGTCGGGGCCGGCGTGGCAGACCGCGCAATCGCCCGCCGCGAGCGCGAGGCGCCCGCGGGCGATCGTCAGGGCCGAGTAGACGGAAGGGTCGGGTCGCGGGATGGGCGGGAGGGCGGCCCGCATCGGCAGCACCAGTGCGGCGAGCGCCCCGACGGCCGCGGCGCCGGCAGCCAGCAGCGCGGGCGCGGCGCGCGGCACGAACCGGCGCCAGGCCGTCGCCCGACGCGGGTCCCGGCGGGCCGCGGCCGGCGCGGTCCCGGGCGCCGGCAGCGGGTTCAGCGCGGCCCGCACGCGCTCGGCCGTGAAGGGCGGCTCGCGGAAGCGGACGCCCGTGGCGTCGAAGATGGCGTTGGCGATGGCGGCGGCGCTCGGCACCGAGGCCGACTCGCCGACGCCGAGTGGCGGCTCCTCGGGCCGGTCCATCGTGACGATCTCGATGGCGGGCAGCTGCGAGAAGGCGAGGATCGGGTAGCTGCCCCAGTCGCGCGCGGCCGGCAGCCCCGCCTCGAACGGGACCTCCTCGTGCAGAACGCGGCTCGTCGACTGGACCACGTTGCCGTGGATCTGGTGCTCGACCCCGGCGGGGTTGATCATCAGCCCCGAATCCTGGCCCACCACGACCCGCTCGACCGCGACCTCGCCGCTGACGCGGTTGACCGCCACCTCGGCCACCCAGGCCGACCAGGCCGCGGCCGTGCCGGGAAAGCGCCCGTGGACGTAGACCGCGTAGGCGAAGCCGCGCCCACGCAGCCAGTCGCCGTCGGGCGGCATCGTCCCCGGCGCGGTGTGGGGCTCCCAGCCGGCGCGGGCCGCGACGCCCCGGACGAGGTCGGCGGCGCGCTCGTCCGGCAGGTGCCGCAGCCGGTATTCGACCGGATCGACGCCCGCGGCACTGGCGAGCTCGTCGACGAAGCTCTCGTGGGCGAAGCTGTTCGGCAGCGCCGACACGCCGCGGAGCCAGGAGGCCCGGGCGATCGGCGGCATGTCGTGCACCGTCACCCTGGCGTGGTCGTAGGCGTAGGGCGGGACGGCGGTGCGGTCGCCCATCTCGAACACCTGCGCGACCGGCTCGACGATCCCGGTGAGCAGCAGCGCCAGCGTCGGGGCGCCGTTCGACGGGTAGCGGGTCTGGAAGTCGTAGGCGACGGGCGCGCCTTGTGCGTCGAGCCCGCCCGCCACGTCCATCACCTGGGCGGTGCCCTTGGGCTCCCACAGGTGTTCCTGCTCGCGCGTCAGCTGCACCCGCACGGGCCGGCCGACGGCGCGCGACAGGAGCACGGCATCGGCGCCGACGTCGTCGGCGCAGTTGCGGCCGTAGCAGCCGGCCGCGTCGTGGCGCACCACCGCGATGCGCGCCTCGGGCAGACCGGTGAGGCGGGCGATATCGGCGCGCATCATCAGGGGGTTCTGCGTGCCAGACCAGAGCGTGATGCCGTCCGTCCGCACGTCAGCCACCGCGCAGGAGGGGCCGATCGCGCCGTGGAGCTGGTAGGGCCAGGCGTAGGTCCGCCGCATCGGCACGGCGGCGCCGGCCAACGCCGCATCGACGTCGCCGCGGTCGAGCAGGACGCGGGGGGTCGACGGGTTG
The DNA here is from genome assembly GCA_965214345.1 of Lichenihabitans sp. Classification (GTDB taxonomy): domain Bacteria; phylum Pseudomonadota; class Alphaproteobacteria; order Rhizobiales; family Beijerinckiaceae; genus Lichenihabitans. The sequence continues at coordinate 2,405,727 of CBDCBJ010000007.1, forward strand.
TCGCGGATGGCGGTCCCGGGCGCGTCGAGGTCCGGGGTGGGATCCCAGCCGCGCCAGCGCGTGACGAGCGTGTCGGCCGCGAGGGCCGCGTCCTCCTCTCGCTCCGCCACGACGCCGACGAAGTCGCCCACCACCACGATCGCGACGAGGCCGGGCACGCCGGCGACCGAGCCTTCGTCCACCGCCACGAGGCTGCGGCCCACGAAGGTGCCGTGGTCGAAGCCCGCGTAGGGCGGCCGGACGACGCGGCCGTGCAGCATGCCCGGGACGCGGACGTCGTGCACGTAGGTCAAGGCGCCCGTCGCCTTGGCGGGGATGTCGACGCGGGGCACCCGGCGGCCGACGATCCTGTAGTCCGCCGCGGACTTCACCGGCGCGGACTCGTCGAGCCTGAGGTGTATGCGCCGCCCGCGCAGCAGCTCGCCGTAGGTCAGGGCGGCATTGCCGCCGGGGCGCCGCACGGTGCCGTCCTCCACGACGAGGTCGGCGGCGGGGATGTCCATCGCGGCGGCGGCGAGGGCCACGAGGCGGTGGCGCGCCTGCGCGGCGGCGCGGCGCAGCGGCACGGCGGTGACCTGGATGGTCTCGCTGGCGATCGTGGCGCCCTGGTTCGGCGTGGACCCGGTGTGGCCCAGCACCATTGTAACGGCGTCGAACGCGACGTCGAGTTCGTCGGCGACGATCTGGGCCAGCGCGGTGCCGATCCCCGTGCCGAGGTCGACGTGGCCGTTGTAGGCCGTGACGTGGCCGGAATCGTCGACGCTCAAAAACAGTTCGAGGCGATGGCCCTCGGGCTCCGGCGAGGCGGCCTCGGGCTCCTCGTGGAGCGGGCCGGCCGGATGATCGCCGCGCAGCACGAGGAGCACGCCGGTGCGGCGGAGATCGGCCCGCCAATCGCGGGTGGAGGCGGGGTCGCTCATGGACGCGCGCCGCCGTCTTCCCTCACCCCTAGCCCATCTCGGTTAGGGAGAGGGGAATGGCACCCCGCCTCCTCCCGCAGCGCCGCCGCGGCCCGCCGCACCGCCCGCAGGATCTCGACATGGGTGCCGCAGCGGCACAGATTGCCGGCGAGTTCGCGCCGGATCTCCGCCTCGGTGGGCGAAGGCTGCCGCGCCAGCAGGGCCACGACGGTCATGATCATGCCGTTGAGGCAGTAGCCGCATTGCGCCGCCTGCTCCTCGACGAAGGCCTGCTGCACCGGATGGAGACGGCCGCCCGAGGCCAGCCCCTCCAGCGTCGTGACGCGGCGGCCCCCCACCACGGCGAGCGGCAGGATGCAGGACCGCGCCGGGACGCCATCGACCAGCACCGTGCAGGCGCCGCACTGGCCGAGGCCGCAGCCGTATTTCGGGCCGTTGAGGCCGAGGTCGTTGCGCAGCGCGACGAGCAGCGGCACGGTCCCCGGCAGGTCCAGGCCGACGGGCGCGCCGTTCACCTCCAGGGTGAACGGGCCGCCTGCAGATGCCGCGCTCCGGAGAACCATGCCTGTCCCGCCACACTCGATCGTTCGTGTACCAACATAAAAGCATGGTCCGGGGCGCCGCAGAAGCCCCGACGGTGACGCGGGCCGATACTGCCCGGTGGGCCGCCTCGACAAGCATCGTATTGCACAAATCAGTGGCGATCTGCTTCGATCGGTGCAAGTGAAGTCCAGGCTCCGAAAACGCCTTGACAGCGACCTCGGCCGACGCGCAACTTGTTCGCATACGAACGATCATGCCGCCCAGGGGAGACGGTCATGCCCACCATCTCCGAAGGTCTCGCTCCCGCGGCGGACAAGATCCGCTGCGACGCCTGCCCGGTCATGTGCTTCATCCGACCGGGCCAGCGCGGCGCCTGCGACCGCTATGCCAACGAGGCCGGACTGCTGGTGCGCGTCGACCCGCACGTGGTGCTCGAACACGCTCTCGAGGACGGCGGCCGTCTGGTCCCCTTCGGGGCCGGTGCGCTCGATTGGGACGGCACCGTCGTGGGCCAGCCGCGCACCTTCGTCACCGCCATCGGGGCCGGCACGACCTACCCGGACTACAAGCCCGCGCCCTTCATCGTGTCGTCGGAGATCGACGGCGTCGACATGGTGACGGTCGTGACCGAGGGCATCTTCTCCTATTGCGGCGTCAAGGTGAAGGTCGACACCGACCGCCACCTCGGCCCCGAGCGGGCGCTGGCGCGGGTCGGCGGCGAGGCGATCGGTCACGTCACGACGGGCGAGTACGGCTCGCAGATGCTGTCGCTCGGCGGCGTCCATCACCTCACGGGAGGGTCGAAGAAGGAGGGCCGCACCACCTGCGAGGCGCTCCTGGCGCTGTGCAACGGCGACGCGGTCGAGATCGCGGTCGACGGCGGCGCCACCGTGCTGGTGCAGTCCGGCCAGCCTCCGCGGGTGGACGGGGCGCTCGAGGAGCGGATGCGCGTCGGCTGCGGCTCGGCCACGATCGGGATGTTCGCCAAGCAGTGGCACGGCCTCGTCGACGACGTGGTGGTGGTCGACGACCACATCACCGGCGTTCTCTCCGAGCATCAGGCCGGGGTGCTGCTCGGCGTCGCCGACACGGGCATCAAGCTCAAGGGGCGCCGCTCGACGCCGGGCCGCTACTTCCAGGTCGCCGAGCCCGGCACGGGCTGGGGCGGCACCGACATCGCCGACCCGCTGCAGATCCTCGGAGCGTTCGACGCCAAGGTGGCGCGGCCGGGGCTGACGGTGCTGATGGTGTCGACGACCGGCGAACATTCCGGCTATTACGAGCTCGACGAGGCGCTGCGCCCGGTCGAGCGCGACATGCCGCCGGCCCTGGCGGCCTCCGTGGCGCTGATCCGCGAGAACTGCGAGCCGGCGCTGTCCACGGTGCTGTTCATGGGCGGTGCGGGAGGCTCGCTCCGGGCCGGCGTCACCGAGAACCCGGTGCGCCTGACCCGCTCCGTGAAGGACGCCCTGACGGTCGTGACCTGCGGCGGCGCCCCCACCTACGTGTGGCCGGGCGGCGGCATCACCTTCATGGTCGACGTGTCGCGCGTCCCGTCCGGCGGCTTCGGCTCGGTGCCGACCCCGGCCCTCGTGGCGCCGATCGAGTTCACGCTGCGGATGAGCGACTACCAGGCGCTCGGCGGCCACATGGGCGAGGTCCGGCCTCTATCGGAGTTCCGCGGCCCGGGCGAGCATCGCCGGCAGGTCCCGCATCGCCTCGACAACCCGTGGCCGCTCCTGCCCGATGCCGCGAAGGCGCTCCGCGGATGAGCCGCCTCCAGGTCCGCCTGCTGCCCGACGGCCGCCGCCTGCACCTGCAGGACGGGCCGATCGACCTCGTGATCGGCGCCGACGGCGCGGCACCGGCGGTGGCGGAAGCCCACCGGGCCGCCGCCGCCGCGCTCGACGGCATGCTCGACGCGCTCTGCCGCGAGCTGGACGTCCTGCGCGCGCCAGCGCATCCCCCTTCTCCCCTGGGGGAGAAGGTGCCCGCGAAGCGGGCGGATGAGGGGAGGCCATCGCAGACCGTCGCGCATCCCCCCTCATCCCCGCTGTGCGGACCTTCTCCCCTCAGGGGAGAAGGGCAGACCCTCATCGGCCCCGTGGCGCGCCGCATGGCGGCGGCGGTCGCGCCGTATGCGGCGGAGACCTTCATCACCCCGATGGCGGCCGTGGCGGGCGCCGTGGCGGACGCGGTGCTCGACGCCATGCTGCGGGCCGCCGACCTCGACCGCGCCTTCGTCAACGACGGCGGCGACATCGCGCTCCACTGTGCGCCGGGCCACAGCTACACCGTCGGGCTGGTCGACCGCCCCGACCGCCCGAGCCTCTTCGGCCGGACGGTGATCGACGCGGCCTCCGGCGTGCGGGGCATCGCCACCAGCGGGTGGCGCGGACGGTCCTTCTCGCGCGGCATCGCCGACAGCGTGACGGTGCTGGCCGGCAGCGCCGCCACGGCCGATGCCGCCGCCACCGTGGTGGCCAACGCCGTCGACCTCCCCGGCCATCCCGCGATCCGCCGCGCCCCGGCCGATGCCATCCACCCCGACAGCGACCTCGGCCATCGCCTCGTCACGCGCGACGTCGGGCCGCTCTCCCCGGACGACATCGCGGGCGCGCTCGACGGCGGCCTCGCGCTCGCCGAGGACCTCGTGGCGCGCGGCCTGATCCTCGGGGCGGCGCTGCAGGTGCAGGGCGTGGTCCGCATCGTGGGCGATGCGGGCCGCCCTGCCCTGCCCCCGTCTGCCCTGCCCCTGTCGGCCCTGCCGCCATCTGCCCTGCCCCTGTCGGCCGTCCGTCCGGAGTTCGCCCGCCATGCCTGACGTCGCGGTCCGCAAGCGCATCATCACGGTCGAGGAGATCTTCCACGAAGGCGGTCCGCCCCCGGCCGTGCCGCTGAAGCGCGGCGCGGTCATCTCGGTCATCGCCAACCCCTTCGCGGGCCGCTACGTCGCCGAGATCGCCCCCTTCATGGAGGAGCTGAAGCCGCTCGGCGCCGCCATGGCGCGCGCCCTCGTCGACGCGCTCGGCCGCGACCCCGCCGCCGTCCAGGGCTACGGCAAGGGCGCCATCGTGGGGCAGGCCGGCGAGATCGAGCACGGCGCGCTCTGGCACGCGCCCGGCGGCTACGCCATGCGGGCGGTCCTGGGCGACGCCAAGGCCATCGTGGCCTCGACCAAGAAGGTCGGCGGCCCCGGCACGCGGCTCGACGTCCCGATCACCCACATCAACGCCTCCTATGTGCGCAGCCACTTCGACGCCATGGAGGTCGGCGTGCCGGACGGGCCGCGCGCCGACGAGATCGCCCTCGTCCTGGTCATGACCACGGGCGCCCGCATCCACGACCGCGCCGGCGGCCTCGCGGCCTCGGCCATCGAGGGGAAGGACGGGCTGCGATGAGCGCCGCCATCCGCAAGATCGTCGTCGTCGTCGACGAGACCCTGACCGAGATGGGCCGCGCGGTCGATCCGCCCCTGCGCCGCGCCGCCGCCGTGGCGGTGATCGCCAACCCCTTCGCGGGGCGCTACGTCGAGGACCTGTCGCCGCTGATCGCGATCGGTGAGGAGCTGGGCGGCCTCCTCACGGGCCGCGCCGTCGCGGCGCTCGGCATCGCCGGCGAGGCGGTGCAGAGCTACGGCAAGGCGGCGCTGGTCGGCGAGGACGGCGAGTTGGAGCATGCCGCCGCCCTCCTCCACCCCAAGATGGGCACGCCCGTCCGCGAGCGGCTCGGCGGCGGCGCGGCGCTGATCCCCTCGTCGAAGAAGCGCGGCGGCCCGGGGACGGCGCTCGACGTGCCGCTCGGCCACAAGGACGCGGCCTTCGTGCGCAGCCATTTCGACGGCCTGGAGGTGCGGATCAACGACGCGCCCCGTGCCGGGGAGATCGTCGTCGCCATCGCGGTGACGGCCGGCGGCCGGCCGCTCCCACGGGTCGGGGGATTGACGGTCGACGCGATCAAGGGCGAGGACGGGCTGCGATGACGCAGGCGCCGCGGGCTTCAACGGGGAGAACTGAGATGATCTGCAGACACGCGATGACGGCGGCCTGCCTGGCCGCCTGGGTGGGATCCGCGGGCGGGACGGCGCTGGCGGCCGACGGCGAGATCAAGATCGGCGAGATCAACTCCTACTCCGCCCTGCCGTCCTTCACCGAGCCCTACCGCAAGGGCTGGCAGATGGCGGTGGACGACGTCAACGCCCACGGCGGCATCGACGGCAAGACGCTGGTCGTCGTGTCGAAGGACGACGCCGGCAAGCCCGGCGAGGCCCTGACGGCCGCCAACGAACTCGTGTCGAGCGACCACGTGGCGCTGATCGCCGGCGGCTTCTTCTCCAACATCGGCCTGGCGCTCGCCGACTTCGCCAAGCAGAAGAAGGTCGTCTACCTCGCCGGCGAGCCGTTGACGGACGCGCTCGTCTGGTCGGCGGGCAACCATTACACGTTCCGCCTGCGCCCGTCGAACTACATGCAGGCCGCCATGCTGGCCGAGCAGGCGGCGAAGCTGCCCGCCAAGACCTGGGCCACGATCGCGCCGAACTACGAATACGGCCAATCGGCCGTCGCGGTGTTCAAGAAGCTGCTGTCGGCGCGCCGGCCCGACGTGACCTGGGTGGCCGAGCAATGGCCGACCCAGGGCAAGATCGACGCCGGTCCCGTGGTGGCGGCCATCGCGGCCGCGAAGCCCGACGCCATCCTCAACGTCGAGTTCGGCCCCGACCTCGTCAAACTGGTGCGCGAGGGCGACACGCGCGGCCTGTTCAAGGACCGCAGTGTCGTGAGCTTCCTGACCGGCGAGCCCGAATACCTCGATCCCCTGAAGGACGAGGCCCCCAAGGGCTGGATCGTCACCGGCTATCCCTGGTCGGAGGACCACACGGCCGCGAACGACGCCTTCGTCAAGGCCTACCAGGACCGCTACCACGACCATCCGCGGCTCGGCTCGGTCGTCGGCTACACGCTGATCGAGGCGGCGGCGGGCATCCTGCGCAAGGCGGGCTCGACCGATCCCGACAAGATCGTGGCGAGTGCCGAGGGCTTCGACTTCGACACGCCGTTCGGCAAGGCCTCCTTCCGCGCCATCGACCACCAGTCCACGATGGGCGCCTTCGTGGGCACCACGGCGGTCAAGGACGGCACCGGCGTTATGACCGACTTCAAGTACGTCGACGGCGCCTCGGTGCTGCCGCCCGACGGGGAGGTCAAGGCGCTCCGTCCTCAGAACTGAGGCAAGGTACCCTTCGCCCCTCTGGCAGAATCTGGCACCCATCCCGGCGAGCCGGGATGGAACCCGGGTGCTCGAGGGGAGAAGGGCGGAAGTCCAAGCCGCCGAGATGTGTGGATCTGCTGGCGCTTCCAGGTGAGGGATCAGCCACCGGCGGGACGACGGTCTCGCTGAGGCGACGATGAGCGGCGGCTCCGGAGGTCGTGTTGAGTTTCTACTTCGCCCAGTTCCTCACCGGCCTCGCCCAGGCCTCGTCGCTCTTCCTCGTGGCGTCGGGCCTGTCGATCATCTTCGGCGTCACGCGCGTCGTGAACTTCGCCCACGGCGCCTTCGCCATGCTGGGCGCCTACGGAGCCTACACGATGACGGAGCGCTTCACCGGAGGCTTCGGCTTCTGGGGCGGCATCGTGGCGGCCGCGATGGCGGTGGCGCTGCTGGGCGCGCTGCTCGAGGTGGTGTTGCTGCGGCGGCTCTACCGGGCGCCCGAGCTGTTCCAGCTCCTCGCCACCTTCGGGGTGACGCTCGTCTGCGAGGACCTCGTGGTGCTGATCTGGGGACCCGACGACCTGCTCGGGCCGCGGGCCCCCGGCCTCGCCGGAGCCGTCGACGTCTTCGGCCAGGCCGTGCCGAGCTACGACCTGCTGCTGATCGCCCTCGGCCCGCTGGCCCTCGGGCTCCTCTGGCTCCTGTTCCACCGCTCCCGCTTCGGGGTCCTCGTCCGCGCCGCCACGCAGGACCGCGAGATGGTGTCGGCGCTCGGCGTCGACCAGCGCTGGCTGTTCACGGCGGTGTTCACGCTCGGCATCTTCATGGCGGCCTTCGGCGGTGCCCTGCAGATCCCGCGCGATGCCGTCAATCACACCATCGACCTCGGGATCATCGTCGACGTCTTCGTCGTGGTGGTGATCGGCGGGCTCGGCAGCGTCGGGGGCGCCTTCCTGGCGTCCGTCCTCGTCTCCGAACTCAACGCCTTCGGGATCCTGATCCTGCCCGGCGTATCGCTCGTGCTGGTCTTCGTCGTCATGGCGGTCGTGCTGGTGATCCGGCCCTTCGGCCTGCTCGGCCGGGCGCAGGCGCCGTCCCGCGCCGTCCCCGAGCCGAACCGGCGTCCCTGGGCGCCCCTGGCGCCGCCGGCGCGGGTCGCCGTCGCGGGGGGCGTCGCCCTGGCCGCCACGGTCCCGCTCTGGACGGGCGACTACCTCGTGACGGTGGGCTCCGAGATCCTGATCGTGGTGATCTTCGCGTCGAGCCTCCAGTTCCTGATGTCGGCCGGCGCCATGGTGTCGTTCGGCCACGCCGCCTTCTTCGGGCTCGGCGCCTACGGGGCCGCGCTGGCCTCCCACGGCCTCGGCCTCCCGATGGTGCCGGCGCTCGGCTGCGGCGTGCTGCTCGGCGTCGCCGGGGCCGCCGTGTCGGGCTGGTTCTGCGTGAGGCTGTCGGGCGTCTACTTCGCCATGCTGACGCTGGCCTTCGCCCAGATCGTCTGGTCGATCGCCTTCCAGTGGACGGGCGTGACGGGCGGCGACAACGGCCTCCTCGGCATCTGGCCGGACCCCTGGGCGGCGGGGCCGCACGGCTTCTACTGGCTCTGCCTCGCCCTCGCGGCGGCGAGCGTCGGCCTCCTCCGGGCGATCGTCTTCTCGCCCTTCGGAACGGGGCTTCGGGCAGTCCGCGATTCCGCCCTGCGGGCGGACGCCCTGGGCCTCGGGCGAGCCCGCGTGCAATGGGCCGCCTTCACCCTGGCGGGCGGCGTCGCCGCGCTGGCGGGCGGCCTGTTCGCCTTCCTGAAGGGCAGCGTCTTCCCCGACGGCCTCGGCATCGGGCGGTCGGTCGACGGGCTCGTCATGGTGCTGCTCGGCGGGGTCGGCACCGTGTCGGGCGCCGTGGGCGGCGCGGTGGTGTACAAGGCGCTGTCGGTCTGGCTGATCAGCGAGACCGACTATTCCAAGCTCGCCCTCGGCCTCGTCATCGTGGCGCTCTGCGTGATGTTCCCGGCGGGCCTCGGCGGCCTCGCCGAGCGGGTGGTCCAGCGCCTCCGCGGCCCGCCCGCGGCCGTGGCGGCGCCGGCGGTCGGCCTCGAGGGCGCGCCCTCGCGCGGGGGCGGCGCGTGACGGCTCTCCTGGCCGTCGCGGGGCTCGCCAAATCCTACGGCGGCGTCGGTGCCGTGCGCGGCGTCTCCTTCGCGCTCGCGGCCGGCGAGGTTCTGGCGCTGATCGGCCCGAACGGCGCCGGCAAGAGCACCTGCTTCAACATGCTGAACGGCCAGATCCGGCCCGACGCCGGCACGATCCGGCTCGACGGCGACGACGTCACCGGCCTCGCGCCGCGCCGCATGGCGGGCCGCGGCGTCGCCCGCACCTTTCAGATCGCGGCCGTCTTCTCGTCGATGAGCGTGCGGGAGAACGTGCAGTCGGCCTGCCTCATCCACGCCCGCGGCATGGCCTCCCCGCTCGGCCGCGCCGACCGGCGCTTCGTCGCCGAGGCCGACCGGCTGCTCGACCATGTCGGGCTCCTGGCGCAGGCCGGGCGGCCCGCCGCCGAACTCGCCTACGGCGACGTGAAGCGGCTGGAGCTCGCCATGGCGCTCTCGGGCGAGCCGCGGCTGTTGCTGATGGACGAGCCCACGGCCGGCATGGCGCCGAAGGAGCGTCACGCCCTCATGCGTGTCACGGTCGACCACGCGCGGCGGGCCGGGATCGGCCTGATGTTCACCGAGCACGACATGGACATCGTCTTCGCCCATGCCGACCGCGTGCTGGTGCTGAGCCGCGGCGCCCTGATCGCGGCGGGGCCGCCCGAGGCCGTGCGGCAGGACCCGCAGGTCCGCGCCACCTATCTCGGCGGCGGCCTGACCTTCGCGGCGGCGGCCGGGGCGGCGCCGTGACGGCCCTCCTGACGGCCGAGGGCGTGACCGGCTGGTACGGCCGCGCCCAGGTGCTGTTCGGTGTCGACCTTGCAGTGGGGGCCGGCGAAGTCGTGGCGCTGCTCGGCCGCAACGGCGCCGGCAAGTCGACGACCTTCCGGGCCATCGCGGGCCTGCTCGACCGCCGCGAGGGCCGCGTCGCCTTCGACGGCGCCGACGTGTCGCGCCTGCCCACCCACGCGCTCGTGCGGCGCGGCCTCGCCTACGTGCCGGAGGACCGGCGGGTCTTCGCCGACCTGTCGGTCGAGGAGAACCTGGAGGTCGGCCGCCAGCCGCCCCGCGCCGGGGCCGCGACCTGGACGGCCGAGCGGGTCTTCGCGCTGTTCCCCAACCTCGCCGAGATGCGGCGGCGGCGGGGCGGCGCCATGAGCGGCGGCGAGCAGCAGATGCTCTCGATCGCCCGCTCGCTGATGGGCAACCCGCGCCTCGTGCTGCTCGACGAGCCCTCGGAGGGGCTGGCCCCCAAGATCGTGGAGGACATGGCCCTGGCCATCCGGGCGCTGAAACGCGAGGGGCTGAGCATCCTGCTCTCGGAGCAGAACCTCCACTTCGCCCGGCTGATCTCCGACCGGGCCGTGGTGATCGAGCGCGGCCACGTCCGCCTCGCCGGCACGATCGCCGAGATCGCCGCCGACGCCGACGCGTGCGCCGCCTACCTGTCGGTGTGAGACGGGAGACGCCGCTCCACCCGGTCTCCGCCGTGCTGTCGACATCGACGTCATGGAGCCAAAGGCCCTATTCGGCCATTGACGTGGCGCGGCTATTGGCACGCTGTTTGCGTACGAACGAAATCACCTGTCGGAGACAACGCATGGTCGGGTCGCAGTGGAATCGTCGTCGGTTTACCGGCGCTCTCGGAGCAGGCCTGTCCTCGGTGGCGCTCTCGTCCTGGTCAGGGAGGGTTCTGGCGGCCGGATCCAAGACCATCACGGTGTTGAACTGGCAGGGTTACGGCACGGACCTGCCCGCCGGGCTAAGCCAGTTCAAGGCGGCGACCGGCATCGACGTCAAGCACGACTATTACAATTCCGAGCCGGAGATGCTGACGAAGGTCCGGACCAACCCGGGCGCCTATGACGTCGTGCTGTTCAATTCGGCGCGCGACGCGCAGGCCCAGGTGGACGGCCTGATCGATCCGGTCGACCTCGCCGCCGTGCCAAACGCCGCAGGGCTGGCGCCGGCCTTCAAGACCAATCCAAACATCCTGCTCGACGGCAAGACCTATGGGGTGCCGTGGGTCTGGGGCATGAACGCGCTGGCGGTGCGCACCGGCAAGGGGCTGACGGTCGACAGCTACGCGGCCTTCGACGCGCCGAGCTTCGCCGGGCGCGGCGCCCTCTTCGACGACGCCGTCACCGAGATCGCTATCGCGGCGCTGATGACGGGCCAGAACATCAACGCCCCCGCCGACATGAAGGCGATCGCCGCAACCCTGAAGGGCTTCAAGAAGGACGTGAAGCTCACCTGGTCGAGCGAGGACGAGTGGAACAAGGCCTTCGCGGCCGACGCCTTCGACGTCTCGGTCTTCTGGTCGGGGGCCATCACGCGGGCCGTCAACCTGCACCACCAGCCCGTGACCTTCACCATCCCCAAGGAGGGAGCGGTCGGCTGGCTCGACAACCTGTGCATCCCGTCGTCCAGCACGCAGAAGGAGGCGGGCCTGCAGTTCATCAACTACATGATCGATCCCGACTTCTACGCCGAATGGGCCAAGTCCGGCGCGCCGGCCTCGGCCAACAACGCCGCCATGGACAGGCTGCCGGAGAGCGACCTCAACAAGCAGATCCACAAGCCGGAATACCTGTCGAAGCTGCAGTTCATGGGTGCCCTGCCGGACGACCGGCGCCAGGCCTTCAACGACCTCTGGGAGGAGGTGAAGGCCTATTACGCCCAGTCCTGAGCGTGGCGTGACCGCGCTCCCGGCAGGGCGGCGTGCCCGCACTCGGCTTGCACGTCCCTGGCTCGGCCGACCTTGGCTCGCCACCGCGGCGCTGCTGATGCCGGCCTATGCGTGGCTCCTGCTGGCGGTGTTCCTGCCGCTCGGCGCCATGCTGGTCTTCTCCGTCCTGAAGACCAATCCCTTCGGGTCGAAGGCGCCGCTGGTCTTCACGACGGCGAACTACCTCGCCTTCGTGAGCCGCCCCTACCTCGTCGACGTCGCCTGGACGTCGCTGAAGCTCGGGTTCTGGACCACCGGGATCTGCGCCCTGATCGGCCTGCCCGCGGCCCTCGCCATCGCCCGCGCCACGCGGGGCCGCGTGCGCCAGACCGTCTTTCTCCTGACGATCCTGCCCTTCTGGACCAACGGGCTCGTGCGCATCTTCTCCTGGACGATGCTGCTGCGCCAGGGCGGCATCCTCGACGATCTCGTCCACCTCGTGGCGCCCGGCGCGGGCTCGGTGGGGCTGCTCTACAGCTTTCCGGCGATCGTCATCGGGCTCGTCCACGCCTACCTGCCCTACATGATCCTCACCTGCTACCTCGCCGTGGCGGCCATCGACGACGCCTTGATCGACGCCGCCCGCAGCCTCGGCGCCCGGCTCCCCACCGTCTTCGCCACGATCGTCCTGCCGCTCGCCCTGCCGGGCCTGGTGTCGGGCGCGATCCTCATCTTCGTGCCCGTCATCGGCAGCTTCATGGAGCCCCGCATCCTCGGGGGACGCATCGGCGTCACGATGGGCACGGTGATCGAGGACCAGTTCACCCAGGCCTACAACTGGCCGCTCGGCTCGGCCCTGTCCTTCACGATGCTCGGCGTCGTGCTGGTGATCTTTGCCGCCTTCTCGGGCGTGCTGCGCGGGCGGCTCGCCGCGTGATCGCGCTCGGCCGCGGCTTCCTCGCGCTCGTGCTCGTCTTCCTCTACGCGCCCATCGCCGTGATGGTGCTGATGGGCTTCAACGCGTCGGACCTCTACGAGCTGCCCTTCTCGCCGACGCTACACTGGTTCTCCGAACTCGCCGGCAACGACAAGCTGATCGCAGCGAGCCGCAACAGCGTGGCCGTGGCGCTCGTCACCGCCGTCGTGGCGACGGTGCTCGGCACGCTGGCGGCCCTGGCGCTGTCGCGCCGGACCTTTCGGGGCAAGACGCTGCTGCGCCTCCTGCTCCTGCCGCCGATCGCCATCCCCTGGCTCATCACCGGCACCGCCATGCTGGTCTTCTTCTTCTGGACGGGCATCGGGCGCGGGCTGCACTCCATGATCCTCGGCCACGTCGCCCTGGCGATTCCCTACGTGGTGCTGGTGGTGGGGACCGGGCTGGCCTCGCTCCGCGCCGACCTCGAAGAGGCGGCCATGAGCCTCGGCTCGACCCCGTTCCACGCGTTCCGGGCCGTCACGCTGCCGCTGCTTGCCCCGAGCCTGGTCGCGGCGGCGCTCTTCGCCTTCGCGGTGTCGCTCGACCAGTTCGTGGTGTCGTATTTCCTGGCGTCGCCCGGCGTCACGACGCTGCCGGTCGAGATCTACTCCTCGATCCGCAAGGGCTTCACCCCGGAGATCAACGCCGTCTCGACCATCCTGCTCGGCGCCTCGGTGACGCTGTTCCTCGTCTTCGCATCGCTGACCAAGCTCGGAGGCGAGGGTGAACGGGGTTGAAGTCCGGGGCATCGCCAAGAGCTTCGGCTCCACGCGCGTGCTCGACGACGTCGCCATGGATTTCGCCGACGGGGCGTTCACGAGCCTGCTCGGCCCCTCGGGCTCCGGCAAGACGACGCTGCTGCGCATCATCGGCGGCTTCGAGGCGCCGGACGCCGGCAGCGTCACGATCGGCGGCGAGGACGTCACCGGAACGCCCCTGTGGCGGCGGCGGGTCGGCATGGTGTTCCAGTCCTACGCCCTGTTCCCCCACATGAGCGTGGCGGAGAACGTCGCCTACGGGCTCCGCCGCCAGGGCATCCGCGGCGCCGCCGCGAGGGCCGAGGTGGCGAGGGCGCTGGCCCTCGTCGAGCTCGAGGGCTTCGACGCGCGCCGGCCGAAGCAGCTCTCCGGCGGCCAGCAGCAGCGCGTCGCCCTCGCCCGCGCCATCGTGACGAAGCCGCGCGTGCTGCTGCTCGACGAACCGCTCTCGGCGCTCGACCGCCGCCTGCGCCAGACCATGCAGGTGGAGCTGCGCCGCATCCAGCGCGACAGCGGCCTCACCACGGTCTTCGTCACCCATGACCAGGAGGAGGCGCTGACCCTGTCGGACCGGGTCGCCATCCTCGACCGGGGCCGCATCGTGCAGGAGGGCGCGCCGTCCGCCGTCTACGAGCGCCCCGCGACGCTCTTCGCCGCGACCTTTCTCGGGGACGCCAACCTCTTCGCCGGGACCGTGCGGGACGGCGGCGTCGCAACGGCGCTGGGGCTGTTGCGCACCGCGGACCCGCTGCCGCCCGGCGGCACGGCAGCGACCCTCGCGGTGCGGCCCGAGAAGATGCTGCTCCTGCCGGCCGGTGCCGCCGTGCCCGAAGGGTTCGACAGGCTCGACGCCACGCTGCGCCAGACCGTCTATGCCGGCGCGACCTCGACCTTCCTCCTGACGGCGCGGGACGGCACCGCCGTGAAGGCCTTCTGCCAGAGCCGCGACGCCCCCGACGCCCAGCCCGGCGCCGCCCTCACCCTGGCCTGGTCGCCCGCCCACGCGATCCCCCTCGGGACCTGACAGCGCCATGCTCCGCCACGCCACGATCCCGCCCGAGCGCGCCTGGTCGACCTGGTCGGACCGGGCGGCCGAGATCGTGTTCCTGCCGCTCGGCGTCCGTCTCACGCCCGTCGCCTATGCGGGGAGCCGCAACGCCGCGACGCTGTTCCCGCCCGGCGACGGCCTCACGCTTGGGCGACATGACCTCGCCGGCACCGCGATCGACCTCGACCTCGCCCACGCCGGCACCACGCTCGCCTGGTCCTACGCCAAGCCCGACCCGTTCCGCGTCGTCGGTCGCTGGCGCGCCACCGGGCTCGGCGAGTGGGGCCTGCGCTTCTGGGTGAACCTGTGCCTCTCGGCCGCGGGCGACGAGGAGGTGGTGTACGACCCCGACGTGGGCGCCGCCGTCGTCAAGGTCGGGAGCCGCTTCGTGGCGCTGGTCGGGGCGGAACCCGCCGTGCAGGTCACCGGACACGAGAGCGTCGAGGCCGTCGCCGCCGACTACGAGGCCCATGGCTACTTCCACCTCGCGTCCCGCGCCGAGCGCGCGGCGGTGCTGGCGCTGCGCTACAACCTCGAAATGACGCGCGAGATGGGCTTCGCCCTCGCTGTGGCCGACCGGCGTGACCTCGCGATCGCGGGGGCACGCGACGCCCTGGCGGCTCCGCCGACACCCCCCGCCCCGGCCCACACGGGCCGCCACGCGGGAGCGCTCGACGCCCTGCGCGACGTGATGGGCTGGAACACGGTGTGGGACGCCGTCAACGCCCGCCCCTACACGTCGATCAGCCGCAACTGGAACCAGCGGAAGTTCGGCGGCTTCGGCGTCTGGCTCGACGACCAGCTCTACGCCGCCCTGATGACCGGTATGCTCGACCCGGAGGTCGGCCGCGAGAACCTGCGGGCCGCGCTGGCGAGCGCCACGCCGCAGGGCAACTTCGCCTGCCTCGTCACCGCCAACGACGCCTGGGTCGACCGCACGCAGTTGCCCGTCGCCGCCTTCGTGGTCTGGTCGATGTTCCTGCGGAGCCGGGACCGGTCCGTGCTCACGCTGATGGCGGCAGCGCTGCGGCGCAACCACGCCTGGTGGTGGGCCGAACGCGACCCGGAGGGCCGCGGCCTCGTCTCCTACGGCACGTCCGACGTCGGCGAGGGCCTCTACAAGGGCACGTCGTTCGGCGCGCGCAACGAATCGTCGATGGACAATTCGCCGATCCACGACGACGCCCGCTACGATCCCGCCACGCGGACGCTGGACTCGCTCGACGTCGGTCTGAACAGCCTCCTCGCCCTCGACGCCGAGATGCTGGCGCTGATCGCGGCGGAACTCGGCGACGCCGCCGCGGCGCGGGACCATCTCGCGCGGGCCGAAGCGACCCGAAACCTCATCCGGACGGAGCTGTGGGATCCCGCGCGCCGGATCTTCGCCAACCGCCTCCGGTCGGGCGCCTTCGTGCGCAGCCTCGGCCCCACGATCTTCTACCCGCTCGCCGCCGGCGTCCCCACGGCCGAACAGACCGAAGACCTCCTCGCGCACCTCGCCGATCCCGCGACCTTCGGCGGCGAGCCCGGCCTGCCGGGCGTGACCCGCGACGATCCGGCCTTCCCGGACAATTCCTACTGGCGCGGCCGCATCTGGCCGCCGCTCAATTACTGGGTCTGGCAGGGGCTGCGCCGCGCCGGCCGCCGCGCCGAGGCTCGCGATCTCGCCGAACGCAGCTTCGCGCTCTTCGCCGCCGCCTGGGCGCGCCGCCTCTGCCCCGAGAACTACAACGCGGTGACGGGCGAACCCTTGGACCAGCCCGACACCGACGGCTTCTACGGCTGGGGCGCCCTGATGCCCGCGATGGCGGTGAGCGACGTCACGGACGTTTCGCCCTGGTCGGGCTGGGAGGTGACCAACGGCGGCCAGGACGTGGTGCTCGGTCCTGTCGAGAGCCCCGCCGGCGCCGTCACGATCGCGGTGTCGGACGGCGTCCTGACGATCCTGAAGGGCCGGGAGCGGCTCCTCGAGACCGACCTCGCCGGAACGCTGACGCATCTGTGCATCGAGGACGGACGCGTCTCCTTCGTCCTCGCCTCGCCCGCCCGGACCGGCGCCGTCCTGCGCCTGCCGCCCGCGTTCGGCCGCGTGCTGCTGGCCAGGGCGGGCGGGAGGGACCTCACCGTGGCGGTCGAGGACGACGGGATCAGGCTCACGGGTTTCGACGCTTCGGAAGCGTCGAGCGTCGTCGACGTCGTCTCGGCCAGGGACGGCCGTCGACCCGACGGGCTGAGCTCCCTATGATGGCCCGATGAGATCCGTCTTCCTCCCCGCCGCCCTGCTGCTCTGGTCCGTCGCCGGGCCGGCGCGGGCGGAGTTCGTGCTCGACTGGCCGGTGGCCTGCCGGATCGGCCAGACCTGCGAGATCCAGCACTACGTCGATCACGGCGGCGGTGGCGACGCCAGGGACTACCGCTGCGGCACCGTCACCTACAAGGGCCACAACGGCACCGACATCCGCGTCCTCACGATGGCCGACGAGCGCCAGGGCGTAGACTCGCTGGCGGCGGCGGCCGGCACCGTGCTGCGCATCCGCGACGGCATGGCCGACGTGTCCGTCGCCGTGACGGGGCACGATGCCGTGCAGGACCGCGACTGCGGCAACGCCGTCGTGATCGCCCACGCGGACGGCTTCGAGACCCAGTATTGCCACATGGCGCGGGGCAGCGTGTCGGTGAAGCCGGGCGACGTGGTGGCGGCGGGGCAGCGGGTCGGCCGCGTCGGGCTCTCGGGCGACACCGAGTTCCCGCACCTCCACATCACGGTGCGGCACGACGGCAAGGACATCGACCCCTTCGCCTATGGCGAGTCCGAGGGCGCGTGCAGCGGCGGCGCGTCGCTCTGGCGCGCGGCCCTGCAGCCCTCTCTGACCTACAAGGCGGGCGCGGTGCTCAACATGGGCCTGTCACCGGTGGCCGTGACCATGGACCAGGTGGACGACGGGGCCGGGCACCAGCCGCTGACGGTCGGATCGCCCGCCGTCCTCGCCTTCGTCCGGGCCATCGGCCTGCGGCGCGGCGACGTGCAGCGGGTGGTGATCACCGGGCCCGGAGGCACACTGATCGACCGCGGCGAGCCGCCGCTCCCCTCGAACAAGGACCAGGTCTATTTGGGCGTCGGCCGCAGGCGGCCCGCCGAAGGCTGGGCGCCGGGCCATTACGCGGCGACCTACACGGTGGCGCGGGACGGTGTGGTCGTGGTCGAGAAGGACGTGTCGGCCGAGATCGCCCCAGGGGTGGATGCGCCTCCGAAGTGAGGCCCGAGGCGGGCCGAGGACCCGCAGCAGGCGCGACACCGGTCCGTGGAGGCGGTGCGCTTGACACGGCGCGCACTTGGCGGCGTCATCGGGGCGGCCCGTATCCCCGCGCGATCTCGCAGGAGACCTCCTTGACCCGCATCGCCGCGATCACCCCCGCGCACCGGGAGCACCTGCGCCGCCTCAAGGCCGAGTTCGACCGCGCCTATGCGGAGATCGACGACGTGTCGGACCGGGGCAGCCCGAGCTTCCGCGCCGCCGAAACCCTGTACCGGACCTGGATCAAGGCGATCGACAGCCAGGCGATGGCCCTGCTCGACGACCTCGACGCCTTCGACATCGGCGGCGGCGGCCCCCGGCCCGAGCCGCCGCAGCGCCCCGCCTATTCGCCGGTGAAGCCGGTCCGGGCCGACGACGTCGGTCACGTCTTCGCCGAGATGGACGACATCCTCCACGCCCGCGACCTCATCGGCGAGCAGGACGATCTCGAACTCCTGTCCCCTCTCGAGAGCGACGCGGCCGCGTGGCGCTGAAACGCCCGGCTACAGCGGATCGCGATAAGGTGGAGTCGGCCGATTGCGTGAGGATGCTCGTCGAGCCGAAGAGCTCGAGCCGAGGCCGCGAGCCAGGACGAGCGGCAGCAGCTCTAGCAGGCTGTTGAAGAATGCTCTCGAACGGCTTTGAGGACGGCTTCGTCGCCGTTGTGGTACTCGAACTCGATCTGGAGGGAGCCGTCGTGCTGAAGTTCGGCAGAGCCTGCGCCGGTAACCTCGTCCATCTCGTCGAAGCCTGACCAGGTGAAGCCGATCTCGTCGGGTCCGTAGTCGATGTCGAGGCCGGCCTGCATGGCGCCAAAGGCGATCTCGCCTTGGCCATCGGCCCCGATCACCAGGGTGGCGGGGCCGCAGAGGTCGAGGTGGTCGCGGTCCCATAGGTCCGCCTCGACGATGCGCCACCGACCGACGATGGGACGGCTCGGCGTCGTCATGGCGCGGCCCCAGCCAGCAGTCTTGGTAGGCGTATGAGATTGTAGGCGGCGGTAGCGAGCGTGAAAGCGGCCTCGACCCGCGAGGTCCCACGGAACCGGGTCTTAGCGTGGCCTGCCGCCGCTTTGATCCAGCCGAAGGCCTCTTCGATCCGTTTCCGGATGCGCTGGCTCACGGCATAGCCGGGGTGCCGCGTGGTGCGGCCGTCGATCGTTGTGCGGCGTCGCTTGCCGGTCTTGGTGAGGTGGTTGTTGACCGCGATGTGCGGCGTGATCCGGCGGTCGCGCAGGTCTCTCACGAAGGCCGCCACGTCGTAGGCCTTGTCGGCCCCGAGCGTCACGCGACGGCCGGCGGAGCGATGCCGGTCGATGAGGGCCAGGGCCGCCTCGCGCTCAGCCGTGCCGGTGGCGCGCGTCACGAGCGAGCCGACCACGAGGCCATGCCGGTTCTCCATCAGCGCATGTCCGATATAGCAGAGCTGGGAAGGCTGACCGTCGGCTTTGCGGTAAAGCCGCGCATCGGGATCGCTGGTCGAAGCATGCGTGTCGTTGGACCGCTTCTCGCCCCGGAAGTTCGCGTCTGCGTTACGGCCGCCACCCGCCGGCGGCTCGCCGCCCTCTTTGGGCGGAAGCTCTTCATGCTGGCCCACGCCTCGATCAGCGTGCCGTCGACCGAGAAATGGTCGCTCGACAGCAGCCGGTTGACCCGGGGTCGCGCCAGCACGGCGGCCAAGAACTTCGCCGCCACCTCGCCCGCCAGCAGACGGTCGCGGTTCTTCGAAAAGCTCGAATGATCGAAGGCCGGATCATCGACGCCCAGGCCGACGAACCAGCGGAACAGCAGGTCGTAGTCGAGCCGCTCCATCAGCTGACGCTCTGACCGAATGCCGTAGAACGCCTGCAGCAGCATCGCTCGAAGCAGCTTCTCCGGCGCAATCGAAGGCCGACCGATCCCCGCATAAAGCAAGGCGAAGTCGCCGCTCATGAATTCGAGCGCTTCGTTGGCCACCAACCGGATCACCCGAAGTGGATGATCTGCTCGAACACGTGCTTCGAGATCCACATACGAGAAAAGCTCGCCCGTCCGCTGGTCCGATCCGCGCATCGTCACCGCTCCCACCCACGAGCAGTGAATCACGACCAGACCGCAGCCGGTAGGCCCTTCTTCAACAGCCTGCTAGACGGCATGCGTTGCATCGCGCATCGATCGGCGTCAAAAAGAGAGGCGTCACGTCGTCTCCGGGCAGCGGGTGAGGCCTGGTCGCCGCCGTGACGGCGCAGCGATCTTCCAACCAGCGCGTATCGCGCGGACCTGAACGAGACCACCATGACTGAGCTTCTCGCGACGGCCGGTCAGGGCGGCGGCACCCACCAGCTTCAGATCCAGCCGGTGATCATGTGCGGCGGTTCGGGCACGCGCCTGTGGCCGGCGTCGCGCGAGAGCATGCCGAAGCAGTTCATCCCGCTGCTCGAAGACCTCTCCAACTTCCAGATCACCGCCAAACGTTTCGACCACCCCGCCTTCCTGAAGCCCTTGATCCTGGCTTCGAGCGACGTCCGCTTCATCGCCGCCGAGCAGCTCCAGGCGATCGGGGTCGCGGCCGAGATCGTGCTCGAGCCGGTGCGGCGCGATTCGGCCGCGGCCGTCGCCGTGGCGGCCTGCCTGGCGCAGCGCGGCGGCAGCGATACGGTCGTCCTCGTCGTGGCGGCCGATCACCTGATCGACGACACGGAGGCCTTCGTGGCCGCCTGTCTCGGCGCCGCCGAGGGCGCGCGGGCCGGTTCCATCATGACGCTCGGCGTCACCCCGACGGGGCCCGCCACGGGCTACGGCTACATCCGCCCCGGGGCGGCGCTGCCCGGCTCGGCGGCGCACCGGGTGGACGGCTTCGTCGAGAAGCCGGACGCCGTCACGGCAGCCGGCTACATCGAGGCCGGCTACCTGTGGAACAGCGGCAACTTCCTCTTCCGCGCCGACGTCATGGTGGCGGAGCTGAAGACCTACGCGCCCGACGTGCTCTCGGCCGCCCGCGGCGCCGTCGACGCCGCCCAGTCGGACCTCGACTTCCTCCGGCTCGACGGGGACTGCTTCGGCCGGTCCCCGAAGATCTCCATCGACTATGCCGTGATGGAGCGCACGGCGGTGGCGGCGGTGCTGCCGGTGACGTTTCCCTGGTCCGACATCGGGACCTGGGGTGCCATCTGGGACGCGTCCCGCCAGGACGGGAGCGGCAACGCCGTCAAGGGCCACGTGGAGATGCTGGGGACCCGCAACAGCCTGGTGCACAGCGACGGCATGCTGACCACGGTGGTGGGCCTCGACGGCGTCGTGGTGATCACCACGCCCGACGCCGTGCTGGTGTCGTCGCGCGAGCGGTCCGACGAGGTGAAGGACCTCGTGGCCCAGATGAAGGCCGGCAAGCGAACGGAGGTCGACGAGCACCTGCGCATGTACCGTCCCTGGGGCTCGTACCAGCGGATCGACGCCGGATCGCGCTTCCAGGTGAAGCGCATCACCGTCAAGCCGGGCCAGCGCCTGTCGCTGCAGAAGCACTTCCACCGGGCGGAGCATTGGGTCGTGGTGCGCGGCACCGCCGAGGTGACGATCGACGACCAGGTGATCCTGCGCCACGAGAACGAGGCCGCCTACCTGCCCATCGGGTCGGTGCACCGCCTCGCCAACCCGGGCAAGATCGACCTGGAGCTGATCGAGGTGCAGGTCGGCTCCTACACGGGGGAGGACGACATCGTCCGGTTCGAGGACGTCTACGGGCGCTGAGGGCGCGGCGTTGACGATCCCGCCGCGGCGGCGCTATCCCGGCCGGGCACCGCGGCGCGGCGGCCTTGGCGGATGGAACGGGACGGTCTGCGGATGAGATTGTGGCCGGAACGGCGGGACGCCAAACCATCGGGCGCCGAATCCGGGGACCTCGCCGCACGGCTGAGGGCGACGGGCCTCGTCGACGGCGACTGGTACGCGCGGACCTATCCCGAGGCGGATCTCGCCGGCGGCGACGCGGCCTCCGACTACGCGGGACCGGGCGCCGCCGCCGGCCGCGACCCGAACCCGCTGTTCGACACGGCCTGGTACCTCGACCGCTACCCCGACGTCCGCGACGCCGGCGTCAACCCGCTGCTCCACTACGCCGGGAACGGCGCCGCGGAGGGGCGCGACCCGGGGCCGGGCTTCGACACCGCCTATTACCTCGCCGAGAACCCCGGCGTCGAAGCGGCCGGCCTGAACGCCCTGCGCCACTACCTCGAATTCGGCCGGGCTGAGGGCCGGCAGGCCAGGCCGAGCGACGAGGGCGAGGCCTTCGAGGCCGCGATCCGCCTGAAGCGGAGCGGAGCCGCGGGGGCCGCGGCGGCGCTGCTGCGCGGCGAACGCGCCGCGCGCGTCCACTTCGCCCTGCCGCGCGCCGACCCGCCTGCGCCGGACGGCGGGCTGCCCCTGCCCTCGGCCGACCTCGCCAGACGGATCGGGTCGATGTCGCTCGCGGACTTCGACGCCAGCGGCCGCGCCATCCGGGACACGATCGTGCGTGCGCTGCCGGAGGGTTTCGCGTGGCGCGGCGCCCGCTGCCTCGACTTCGGCTGCGGCGTGGGGCGGGCGCTCCGACACTTCGCCGGGGAGGCGGCCGAGGCCGAGATCTGGGGCTGCGACATCGACGGCCCCAGCATTCGCTGGGCCATCCGCAACCTGTCGCCGCCCTTCCGCTTCTTCCAGATCTCCGAGACGCCGTCGATCCCGTTCGAGGCCGATTCGTTCGACCTCGTCTATGCCATCTCGGTCCTCAGCCACATCCACACCGATTGGCAGCAGTGGATGATGGAGATCCGCCGCATCCTGAAGCCCGGCGGGGTTTTCGTCCTCACCTTCATGGCGCAGACGCCCTTCGAGGAGATGCTGTCGCGGCCCTATTGGGAGCAGGGACCGGACTTCGGCATGTGGGTCGAGAACCCGCACAACAACTGGAACGCCGGCGGTCCGATGATCTTCCTGTCGCCCGCCTGGGTGACGACGTTCTGGGCGCCGCTGTTCGACATCGAGCTGATCGCCATGGACGGCTTCATCGACTACCAGTCCTTCTGCGTGCTGCGGAAGCCGGCGCGCGGCGCGCCCCTGCGGCGCATCTCGCCCGCGCCGTTCTACCCCAACACCGCGCAGGGCTTCCACCCCGATGCCGTGGGCCGCATCAAGCCGCAGGTCGACGCGGCCCGCCCCTACGGCGCCAGCTACGGCATCGACGTCGGTTCCGCCCGATCGACCGCCGTGGAGGGATGGGCGGTGTTCCGACGGGACAGACCCGAAAGCCTGGATTGCAGGATCGACGGCGCACCCGTCGCCGTCGAGGCCCGCTTCGAGGATGCCGGCCCGCACCGCGACTGGGCGGATACGGCGCGCTTCACCTTCGCGTTCGACCTGCCGCTGGCCGGGGTCGCAACCGGTGCCCACGAACTCGCCGTCGATGTCCGGAGCCACGGTGGCGCGTCGCACGCCATGACGATCCCGCTGCTGCGCGGCGGGGAGCCCCCGTCGGAAGGCTGAGCCGGACGCCGACGACACCGGCCGGACGGCGCCCGGTCCTCAGGCCCGCACGACGGCGTCCGCCGCGGCGAGCCCCCAGGCGACGAGCCGCCCGGCCTCCCCGGGCCCGTCCGCTTCGGCGTAGCAGCGCAGTTCCGGCGCGTTGCCGGACGCGCGAAAGTGGATGACGCGTCCATCGTCGAGCTGGATCCGCACGCCGTCGATCGCGTCAACGGCGGCGGCACGGCCGACCGGTGCCAGGAAGGCCGCGCGGGCCTGAGGCTCCTGCAAGGTTGCCAGGAACGCCGCGGACCGCTCCTGCGGCACGTCCTGCAGGCGGTGGCTGGCGGTCGGCTTGAAGCCGAGTCCCGCGACGAGGTCGGCCAGGGGGACGCCGGCCGCGCGGGCCGCCGCGAGCGTCGCCAGGATGGGCAGCATCGAATCGCGCGTCAGCAGCGCCGCGATGCGGCGCCCGCCGGCCTCGACGTCCGAGCCGAGCAGGAAACCCCCGTTGGCCTCGAAGCCCGCCACGGGCGCGAAACCGTCGGCGATGGCCTGTCCCATGCCGGCGATGACGAAGGGCGAGCCGACGCGGGTCCGCACGATGCGGGCGAAGCCGCCCGCGGTCTCGATCGCGGAGCCCGCCGTGACCGGAACCGCCACCGCGGCGATGCCGAGATGGCGCGCCGCGATGACCCCGACGACGTCGCCCGGCAGGACGCGCCCGCCGGCATCGGCGACGAGGGGCCGGTCGCCGTCGCCGTCCGTGGTGACGATGGCGTCGAACGCGCCGCCCGCGGCGGCCGCGAGCAGGGTCGCCAGATCCTCGGGGCGGTGGGCCTCCGTGTCGACCGGGATGAAGGCCTCGGCCCGGCCGAACGGCACGGGGCTGCCGCCCAGGGCCGCCACGACCTCGACGAGGAGGTCGCGCGCCACCGAACTCTGCTGGTAGACGCCGATCCTGAGACCCGACAGCGCACTTGGGTCGAAGGCCGAGACGCACCGGCGACGGAAGCTCTCGAGCGCGTCGGGATGCGGCTCGGCCGCGACCGGGTCCAGGGCGACGCCGCCCGGCCGGAAGGCGCCGACGATGGCCGCCTCCTCGGCCTTCGTGATCTCGCCCTGCGCCGTGTAGAACTTCAGCCCGTTGCGGTCGTCCGGGATGTGGCTGCCCGTCACCATGACGGCGGGCCAGCCGCGTCGGAGCGACTCCAACGCCAGGGCCGGCGTCGGCAGCGCGCCACAGTCGAGCGGGCGGAACCCAGCCGCCGCGGCAGCCGCCGCCACCGCTGAGGCGATGGCGGGACTGCTGGAGCGCAGGTCGCGCCCGATGAGGAGGGGGCTCCCCGGCGGCAGGCCGGGGCCGAGGGCTCGCAGGAACGCCAGCGTGTAGTCGGAACTCGGGGCGCCGAGAAGGTCAGCGACGAGCCCACGCAGGCCGCTGGTCCCGAACTTGAGACTGCTCATCGGCCTGCGCCCGGTTGGACCGCACTCGGCTCGGCGGCGATCCGGCCCGCCGGAGCCCGCGACGCCGTTGCCCCGTGCGAAGGCGGATCGCCTAAAACATTAACAAACAGCAACGTTTTGAAACTCCCCGTGCCCGAATCCGTAACTTTTTTTCGACACCGCATCTGGGACAGTCGTCCCGGCGGAGTCGAACGGGAGATATCCATGACGTCCTTCACCCACGGCCTGCGCAGCCTGGCCCTCGCCGCCGCCCTCACGGCCGGCTCAGCGTCTTTGGCCTATGCGGCCGACCCGATGGTCGGCGGTGCACCCATGTCGCCCAGCAAGACCGTCGTCCAGAACGCCTCGGCGGCGAGCAATCTCACCACCCTCGTGGCGGCCGTCAAGGCGGCCGGCCTCGTCGACACCCTGTCGGGCCCCGGCCCGTTCACGGTCTTCGCCCCGACCAACGCCGCCTTCGACAAGCTGCCCCCGGGCACCGTCGGGAAGCTGGTACAGCCCGACATGAAGGACACGCTGACCAAGATCCTGACCTACCACGTCGTGCCGGGCAAGATCGACTCGGCCGAGATCGTCAAGGGCATCAAGGCCGGCGGCGGCTCCTACAACATGAAGACCGTCGAGGGCGGCACGCTCACCGCCAAGATGGACGGCGACAAGGTCGCATTGATCGACGAGAAGGGCACGGGCGCCACCGTCGAGATCGCCGATGTCTATCAGTCCAACGGCGTCGCGCATGTCATCGACAGCGTGCTGATGCCGAAGTGATCTGAGGTCTCTCTCTCAGACAAGTCGACGGAGGCCGTCCCGGTGGGGCGGCCTTTTTGGTCAGCCGCGAGCGCGCTGGCGGATCATGAAATTGTCGAACGTGTACTCGCTCACCTGCCACCACAGATATTGGTCGGCCCGGAACGCCAGCGCGGCGTCGAGCATCGTCTTGAAGCGCGGATTGTCGTCCGAGATCTCCCTGTAGACGTCGTTCGAGGCCTTAAAGGCCGCGTCCAGCAGATCCTGCGGAAAAGCCCGGAGTTCCGCACCCGCGATCACGAGCTTCTTCAGGGCGCCGGGGTTGGCGGCGTCGTAGGAGGCCAGGACCTGGGCGTGGGTCGAGAGGGCCGCGGTGCGCAGCGCCGCTTTGAAGGCGTCCGGCAGGGCGTCGTGCTTCGCCTTGTTGAAGGCGACGTGGATCATCGAGCCACCGCGCCACCAGCCCGGATAGTAATAATAGGGCGCGGCCTTCTGCAGCCGGCCGCCGTCGTCGAGCTTGGCGTCGTCGTAGGGACCGACCCAGGTGACGCCGTCGAGCGTCCCCGCCTGAAGGGCCGCGACCATCTCGCTCCGGGCCGTCTGCTGCGGCACCGCGCCGAGCTTCTGCAGGACATACCCGGCGAGGCCGCCGGCCCGGATCTTCATCCCGGCGAGGTCGCCGGCGGACTTGATCTCGCGCCGGAAGAAACCGCCCATCTGGGCGCCGGTGTTGCCGGCCGGATAGCCCACGAGGCCGTGATCGGCGAGGAGCGCGTTGGTGAGGTCGATCCCTCCGCCGTCGAGCGCGTAGGCGGTCTGCTGGCGGGCGTTCATGCCGAACGGGAAGGCCGTCGGGATCGCGAAGGCGGGGTCCTTGCCATAGGCATAGTCGAGCGAGGTCTGGCACGCCTCGATCGTGCCGGCCTGCACGGCATCGAGGGCCTGGAGCCCCGGCACGACATCGCCGGGCGCCAGCACATCGATCTGGAAGCGGCCGCCCGTGATGTCGTGCACCTGCCGGGCGAAGAGTTCGGCGCCGCCGTAGAGCAGGTCGAGGGACTTTGAGAAGCTCGATGTCAGTCGCCACGTCACCTCGGGACTATCGGCGGCCCCGGCCGGCCGGGCGCCGGCCACCACGCCCGCGGCGCCGAGCGCCGCCGCTGCCACGAAACGCCGCCGCCCCACCCTCTCGTTCATGACGAGACGTCTCCCTTGGCCGCCGCTGCGGAGCACCGACATCGCACCCGCCGACACCATGACCTTAGAGTCTGTCAGGCTTACGTTGAAACGGCGTTTCGACGTCAGCCGTTCGACAGCTTGCATGTTTGAGCTGGCGCCTGTCGGCGACAGCCTGACATACGCTGAGAGGCTGCCTGTCGTCGAACCCACGGGTGAAGACGGAAAGAAGCACGTGTCGGCCGGCCTCGGCGGATCTCACTCCGTGACGATGCGCGGCGCCGGCCGGCCGCGCGAGGCCTGGAGGGTGGCGACGAGCCGCCGCGCGATCTCCCTGTAGGCCTGCGCATGCGGCCCGCCGGGGTCGGCCACGACGATCGGCCGGCCGGCATCGGAGGTTTCGCGGATCGGCAGGGCCAGCGGCACCTCGCCCAGGTAGGGGACGCCGAGGCGCTCGGCCTCGTGCCGCGCACCGCCGTGGGAGAAGATGTCCGTCTTGGTCCCGCAATGCGGGCAGACGAAGGTGCTCATGTTCTCGACGATGCCGAGGATCGGCACCTCCGTGCGGCGGAACATGGCGATGCCGCGCCGCGCGTCGATCAGCGCCAGGTCCTGCGGGGTCGAGACGATGACGGACCCGGCGAGCGGCACCGATTGCGCCATGGTGAGCTGCGCGTCGCCGGTGCCGGGCGGCATGTCGACGATCATGATGTCGACGTCGCCCCAGGCCACCTCGCGCAGCATCTGGGTGATGGCCGACATCACCATCGGCCCGCGCCAGATCATCGGCGTCTCCTCCTCGACGAGGAACCCGATCGACATGACCTTGAGGCCGAAGGCCTCGAGCGGCCGCATGGTCTTGCCCTCGATCACCTCGGGCTTCTGCTTCAGGCCGAAGAGCCGCGGCATCGACGGGCCGTAGATATCGGCGTCGAGCACCGCCACCCTGTGGCCGAGGTCGCGCAGGGCGAGGGCGAGATTGGCCGCCGTGGTGGATTTCCCGACGCCGCCCTTCCCCGACGCCACCGCGATGATGGTCCCGACGCCCGGGATGCCCTGGGCGGTCCGGGCCGCCCGGGCCTTGGGACCCGGCTGGGGAGCGCCGGCAGGAGCATGATGAGCATGGTCGTGCCCGGCGTGTGGCTGCGGCGCCGGGCCGGCCTTGCCCCTCGCCGATGGGGACGTCAGCGTCACGAAGGCCTTGCCGACCCCGGGAAGGGCCGCCACGCTGCGCTCCACTTCGGCTCGCAGCGGCTCCGCCTCGGCGGCTCGGGACGCCTGGACCTCCAGCGACACGAACACCCGGTCCTCGCGCACCACGATGCCGCCGAGCGCGCCGGACTGCGGCAGAGGGGTGCGCCCGTCCGGCCCCATGATCCCGGCGAGGGCTGCGGCGACATCCTGTTCAGACGGCATGATGATCCAGCCAAGAGAAGACCCGCCCGGGCGAGCCCGGGCGGGTGGTGAGGGTCGTGCGCCCTCGTCTCACACGGTGTCCGGGTGGCCCGCTCCCCTCCGCTCATTCCCGCGAAGGCGGGGATCCAGCGCAGGGAGGCGGCCGAAGGCCGACATGGTCGAGACGGGTGCCGCTCGCTCCCCCGGTTGGGGGAACGAGGATCGGCCTCCGGCCGGACATCTCGCGCTAAGCAGGATTGTGTTGGTTCACCAACGCAATCCTGCTCAGTTTCCGAGCTGACGTCGGCAGGATGGTGTGGGCCAACCCACGCCATCCTGCTTAGGCTCCCGCCGTCGCGGGAACGAGCGGATCGGGGAGTGGCGAGCCCGTCACCCGTCGATCGTATCAGTCACTGCAGCTTCAGAGGCACCTTGGGGACCGAACCGCCACCGCCCGATTCCGAGGACGGCGCCTCGGGCTCGCCAGCCTCGTCCGTCCCGTCGGGCACCGCCCGGCTCCTGGCGCGCTTGCCGTCCGTGTCCCGCTTCTTGCCGGCCTCGACGATGTCGCGCTCGGGGCGCGGCAACACGGGGCCTTCGGGGTAGACGAAGTCCAGCGTCTTGGTGCCCTTCTCGTCCGTCACGACGACGATCTTGACGGCGCCGCCGTTCTTCAGCTTGCCGAACAGCACCTCGTCGGCGAGCGGGGTCTTGATGCTCTTCTGGATCACGCGGGACATCGGGCGGGCGCCCATCGCCTCGTCATAGCCGTGCTCGACCAGCCAGGCGCGGCTCTCGTCCGTCAGCTCGACCGTGACGTTGCGATCGGCGAGCTGGGCCTCGAGCTGCAGGATGAACTTGTCGACGACCTTCGATATCACCTCCTCGGGGAGGCGCCCGAAGGGCACGATGGCGTCGAGCCGGTTCCGGAACTCGGGCGTGAACATCTTGTTGATGGCCTCGATGTCCTCGCCCTCGCGCTTGGCCCGCGTGAAGCCGAAGTTCTCGCGCGCCATGTCGGCGGCGCCGGCATTGGTGGTCATGATCAGGATGACGTTGCGGAAATCGACCGCCTTGCCGTTGTGGTCGGTCAGCTTGCCGTGATCCATGACCTGCAACAGGATGTTGAACAGGTCCGGATGGGCCTTCTCGATCTCGTCGAGCAACAGCACGCAATGCGGATGCTGGTCGATTGAATCGGTGAGAAGCCCGCCCTGGTCGAAGCCGACGTAGCCGGGCGGCGCGCCGATCAGGCGGCTGATCGTGTGGCGCTCCATGTATTCCGACATGTCGAAGCGGATCAGCTCGACGCCGAGGCTGGCGGCGAGCTGCTTGGCCGCCTCCGTCTTGCCGACACCGGTCGGGCCGGAGAACAGGTAGGAGCCGATCGGCTTCTCGCCGTCGCGCAGGCCGGCGCGGGCCAGCTTGATCGCCGACGTCAGGACCTCGATGGCTTTGTTCTGCCCGTAGACGACTCGCTTCAGGTTCTCGTCGAGATGCGCCAGCACCTCGGCGTCGTCCTTCGACACGGTCTTGGGCGGGATGCGGGCCATCGAGGCGACCGTGGCCTCGATCTCCTTGATGCCGATCGTCTTCTTGCGGCTGCGCTCCGGCAGCAGCATCTGGCTGGCCCCCGTCTCGTCGATCACGTCGATGGCCTTGTCGGGCAGCTTGCGGTCGTTGATGTAGCGCGCCGACAGTTCCACGGCGGCCTGAACGGCCTCGGCGGTGTACTTGACCTTGTGGAACTCCTCGAAATAGGGCTTCAGCCCCTTCATGATCTCGACGGCGTCGGGGATCGACGGCTCGTTGACGTCGATCTTCTGGAAGCGCCGCACGAGCGCCCGGTCCTTCTCGAAATACTGGCGGTATTCCTTGTAGGTCGTCGAGCCGATGCAGCGCAGCGACCCCTGAGCCAGGGCCGGCTTCAGCAGGTTCGAGGCGTCCATGGCGCCGCCGGAGGTCGCGCCGGCACCGATCACCGTGTGGATCTCGTCGATGAAGAGGATCGCGTTCTTGTGCTGCTCGATCTCCTTCATGACCTGCTTCAGCCGCTCCTCGAAGTCGCCGCGGTAGCGGGTGCCGGCGAGCAGCGTGCCCATGTCGAGCGAGAAGACGGTCGCTTCGGCCAGGACTTCCGGCACTTCGCTCTTGATGATCTTGCGGGCGAGGCCCTCGGCGATGGCGGTCTTGCCGACGCCGGGCTCGCCGACGAGCAGCGGGTTGTTCTTCTGCCGGCGGCACAGGACCTGGATGGTGCGGTCGACCTCGGCCCCGCGCCCGATCAACGGGTCGATGCGGCCGTCCTTCGCCTTCTTGTTCAGGTTGACGCAGTAAGCCTCGAGCGCACCGTCCTTTTTCTTGGAATCGGAGCCCTCCTTGGCGTCCTTGCCCTCGCGGTGATCGTCCTCGTCGGCGCCACGGGGCGACTTCGACGTGTCGGACAGGCCGGGGCGCTTGGCGATGCCATGGCTGATGTAGTTCACGGCGTCGTAGCGCGTCATGTCCTGCTCCTGCAGGAAATAGGCGGCGTGGGATTCCCGCTCGGCGAAGATGGCCACGAGGACGTTGGCGCCGGTGACCTCCTCGCGGCCCGACGACTGGACGTGAATGTGGGCGCGCTGGATGACGCGCTGGAACCCGGCCGTTGGCTTGGCATCGTCGCGCCCGTCCGAGACGAGGTTCTCGAGCTCGTGTTCGATGTAATCGACGACCTGTTTCTTCAGCACGTCGATGTCGACCGAACAGGCCTTGAGCACCGCGGCGGCATCGGTGTCGTCGATGAGCGAGAGCAGGAGGTGTTCCAGCGTCGCATATTCATGGTGCCGGTCGTTGGCCAGGGCCAGGGCGCGGTGCAGTGACTGTTCGAGTGAGCGGGAAAACGCTGGCATGATGGCGACCGCCTTTCACTTCTTTTCCATGATGCATTGCAAAGGGTGCTGGTGCTTCCGCGCGAAATCCATCACCTGCGTGACCTTCGTCTCGGCGAC
Organism: Lichenihabitans sp.; assembly: GCA_965214345.1. Taxonomy (GTDB): domain Bacteria; phylum Pseudomonadota; class Alphaproteobacteria; order Rhizobiales; family Beijerinckiaceae; genus Lichenihabitans. The sequence goes on from CBDCBJ010000007.1 coordinate 2,436,542, forward strand.
CTCGTAGGTGAACACCCCGCATTCGCCGACGCCGTGGTGGTGGACGTGCAGCATGATGCGGTTGGCGTCATCCGACCCCTTGTTGAAGTAGATGCGAAGCACCTCGATGACGAATTCCATGGGCGTGTAATCGTCGTTGAGGAGCAGCACGCGATACATGCTGGGCCGCTTCGTCTGGGATTTCGGCCGGGTGATGACCGCCGTGCCGGACCCATCGCCGCCCCGTCGCGGCTCTTTGGGACCGGCCGGCCCGGCGACGCTCGGCTGAGCGTCGGATCGGGCACGGCGGTCGTCGGTCGAACGAACAGACACGGTCCAGATTTCCTCGTCGTCGATGGGCGAAGCGGAGAAGCCACGCACCGTCGTCCCGCAATGTACGGCTCGGATTCCCGCTTCGCTAGAGGCCTCGAAGAGACGCTTCGTCATCCTTGACAAACCCATGACGGAAACGATGCGCCGTCCCGGCCGGTCGACCGAGGGGGCGAGCGCCGTCCGCCGGCGCCGCACCCCTGGCCGGGGCGCCGAGATGCAGCCTTCGTGCCGACAGTCGCCGACCACGGTCGCGGCGCCCGGGGCGCCTCGCGGGCATCAAGCAGCGACCGACGCCCGACACAAAAAAGGCCCGGCGTGGCCGGGCCTCCCCAACCTGCCGGCGGGCTCCGGTCAGCGCTTGCCGGCCGGGTCGACGGGTGCGGCGGCCTGGAACGGCCGGGTGGCGTCCTTGCCGACGCTCATCATCAAGCTGCCCATCCTGCCGGCCTGCGCCACGAGGCCCGCCATCGCGGTCTTGGCATAGTCGGCCTGGACCTGCGCGGCGCCGTCGAGGCTCTTCGACCCCATCAGGCGCGTCGTCGCGGCCGAGCCCTCCTCGACGCTCTGTCGGGCGAAGGCGGAGGTCTCGGCGGCCATCTGATGGAAGCCGCGCGACAGGGTGGCGGCCGACGCGGTGGCGGCCTCGATCTGGCTCTTGCCGAACTGCTGCAGCTCTTCGACGCTCTTGAACATCAGGTGCTCCTTCAGGGGCACGGTGGCGGGCGAGGCACGGTCCGACGCTCCGAAAGCACCGATGCGAGATGGATTTAGTTGCATCGCACAAGGTCGTCAAACCGTCTTGTGCGCCGCAACATTTGCCGCGAATGCCGGTTCAGGCGCGCAGGTCCCGTTAACCGGCATGTAACCGCGATCCCCTAGCCTCCGCGACTGTGCCCTTTCGATCACGGGCGGACCGCCCGTCGCGGCTCGATCCTGATCGGCCATCGCGTCATCCGACAGGCCCACCGGGCTTCTGCCGGAGGCGCGTCGGCTCGGAGCGGGGAAGAGTTTCATGGTCGTGTGTGGCGTCGAAAAGTTCTGCGTTGGACGTCTCGTTCCGGTCGGGGCCCTCGTCATGGCGCTCGTCTCGGCGGCCGCGAGCCCGGCGGAGGCACACGGCCGGCACGCCTTCTACCGCTTCGCCCACAACCCGCACGCCGCCCATTCCGCCCGGGCCGTCTTCGGCAGCACGGCATCGAACTTCTCCGCCATCGTGATGGACGCCAACAGCGGGCGCGAGCTCTACGGCGTCAACGAGGACGCACCGCGCCATCCTGCCTCGATCACCAAGGTGATGACCCTCTTCCTCCTGTTCGAACAGATGGAGAAAGGGCGCATCGCGCTCGACACGCCGCTGCAGGTCTCCGCCCGGGCGGCCGGCCAATCGCCCACCAAGCTCGGGGTGCCGGCCGGCTCGACCGTGACGGTCGATACCGCCATCAAGGCGATCGTGACCCGCTCGGCCAACGACATGGCGGTGACGATCGCCGAGAACCTCGCCGGAGACGAGATCACCTTCGCGCGGCTGATGACCGAGAAGGCCCATGCGCTGGGCATGAGTCACACCTTCTACCATAACGCCTCGGGCCTGCCCGACATGCGGCAGATCACGACCGCGCGCGACCTGACGGTGCTCGGCCGCGCCATCCACGACCGCTTCCCGCACTACTACAAGTTCTTCTCCACGCCGAGCTTCGTCTACCGCGGCGAAGTCATCACGAGCCACAACCACCTCATGGCCCGCATGGAGGGCATGGACGGGATCAAGACCGGGTACACCAACGCGTCGGGGTTCAACCTCTTGAGCTCGGTCCAGCGCGGCGGCCGGCACGTCGTCGCCGTCGTGATGGGCGGCAAGTCGGCGGCGAGCCGAGACAACGTCATGGAAGGGCTGCTCGAATCCCATTTCGAGGAGGCCCAGGCCGGGCCCGGCACGCACGTCGCCCAGGGCAGCCCGGTCGAGCCGGCGGCGGAGCCGCCGCCGCGCGAGATCCCTGCCCCGCTGCCGGTCGAACGGGCGGCCCCCGGCCATCGCATGGAGATCGCCGACGGCGACGACGAAGCCGCCGAGAACGCGCCCGACACCGAACCCCTGCCGGTCTCGGTCGAGCGACACCTGCCGCGCGGCCCGAGCCTGATCGCGCCCGAGATGGCGGTGCCGGTGCCCGAGCGGGCGCCCGACCGTCTCCGCGCCGCCCGGAGCGCCGAGGACAGGCCTCGCCCGGCCTTCATCGCCGGAGCGCCGCGCCTTCCCGACCAGGCCCGGAACGGGGGCCGCACGGCCCCGGACGGCTCGACCAACCGCCGGGCCGTGGTGGCCTCGGCCACGAGCGCGGCGGTCGCCACCGCGACGCCGTCGAGCCTGCACTGGATCACCGGCCCACAGCCCGTCCGCCTGGGACCCAGCGCCACCGAGGCGAAGGTGACGATGGCGAGCCGGGCCGCGCCGATCAGCTTCGGTGGGGCGTCCGAGGACCGCACGGATTCCATCCCCGAGCCGCGCGGCAAGGCCGCCGCCGAGGTCCAGGCCGCCGACGGCCAGGGTGAGGAGGGCCGACCCGCCGCCGGCAGGACCGGCGTCGTGATCCAGATCGGCGCCACCGACAATGCGGGCGCCGCGGAAGACCTGCTGATCCGGGCGCGCAGCGAAGGCAGCGCGGCTCTGGCATCGGCCAGACCCTTCACCGAGAAGGTGCAGAAGGGCGACGCGACCCTCTACAGGGCCCGCTTCGCCGGCATGGAGCCAGCGGAGGCGGAGGCCGCCTGCCGGACGCTGAAGCGCTCCGGATTCGAGTGCTTCACCACGCACGACTGAAGCCACCCGCGGCGCTGCACCCCGCGCCGCGCCCACCCCCTCCACATCTCAGCGGAACATCATTGATGTCGGCGCATCAGGACATCTTTGGCTTCATTCACCCGGGCCGCCAGATCGGTGGAGCCGCCGTGATCGGGATGAGCGGTCTTCATGACGCTCCGATGCGCGCGCGCGACCTCCTCCCGGCTCGCGCCCTTCGCGAGGCCGAGAAGCTGGCAGGCCTCTTCCTCCGACATCGCGCCCGAGCGCATGCCGCGACGCGGGCCCGAGCCCGCGCCGGCGCGCCCCGCGTGGCCCTGGTCCTGTGTTGTTCCACGCCAGCCGGGAAACCGGCGGTCGAAATAAGCCTCTAGGAGCCGCGCCCCCTCTCCGTCGGCGGAGAGGCAGAAGTCGTAGAGAGACGCCAGGCTGTCGCGGTCGAGCTGCGCCAATGGCGCGCCCTCGAAGGGGCCGGCCAGGACCATGCCGCTCATCACGCCGGTGGCATGGTCGAGTTCCATCTCGATCGTGGCGGAGCGGACCCGCGACAGCCGGCCCTTGCGGGCCTTGCCCGGACCGCGGCCGCTCATCGACCGGGCCGCCCCCCAGATCGAGGCACGGCGGCCGGTCGCCAGCCAGAACCCGAGCGCGCCGAAGCCGAGCGCCGTCCCCACCTGCCCTTTGACCAGCAGGAGCAGGGCGAAGACCATCAGGACGGTGCCGCCGCCCTGCTTGACGCGCCGCGCCACGATGGCGGGGGTCGCCTGCAGGAACTCCCGGACCAGCATGGAGCCGATCCAGAACAAGACCAACCCGGCCAGGAGGGGGATGAGCATCGTCGAGGCTCAGCGGATCTGCGACAGGAGGAGCTTCGCGGCGTCAGGATGGCCGGCCCGTCCCTGGGCTTCGAGGGCCGGCGCGCCACCCGCCGCATAGGCGGCGGCCGCCGCCATCAGATCGCCGAGCACGCCCGGAGCCGAGGCGTCGAAGGCCGCATAGGCGCCACCGGTCAGGCGCGCGATCTCCCGAAAGCAGCGCTCGGTGCCGCGGTCGCGCCCCTCGTGGAACATGAAGCATTTGAGGCCGAGCAGTGCCAACTCGCCCGCCTTGGCGCAGAGCGGGTCGACCCGCTCCTCGACCGCATCGCCGACGTAGACCAGGGCGCCGATGCGCGCCTTGCGGGCCTCGTCCCGGGCATGGGTGATCACGCGGCCGATCTGGGTGTTGCCGCCCTCGACGCGGATGCGGCTCATCAGCCGGTCGAGACCCGCCCCGCCCGACACGAAGGCCGAGGCCTTGCACTCGTGGAGCCCACGAAAATAGACCAGCTGCACGTCGAGGCCGCCGAGCTTGGCCGTCGTGTCGAACATCCGGCCCTGGAGCGCGATGGCAGCGTCCCAGGTCGGCTGCCGGCTCATCGTCGCGTCGAGCGCGAAGATCAGCCGACCGCGACAATCCAGTCCCTGGCGGACGGGCGCCGTGCGGGACCGGTCGAGGAAGGCATCGACGGCCGCGGAGTCCGACGACGGGGAACGGTTGATCGCACGGCGATCGTCGGTCGGCGGCACGGTTGATCCTCGGGCGGCACGGGCGGGATCTCTTCAACATCGTGCAGCGCCGGCCCGACCGCAAGCCGCCCGCCGCGGCAGATCCGCCCGGAGCCGCGGCGGACGCGGTCGGTCGCCGGCGTGTCGCAGGCCCGATCGGCGGCGCTCCGCCCGCGTCAGATCAGGCCGAGGTCGCGCAGCGCGCGCCGCAGCGCCTCCGGCATGGCGACGAGGTCCGGATGCCCGCGGCCGGCATCGGCCGGGGCCGTGGCGTGGTCGAGGTATCGCCAGCCCTGGAAGGCGCGGCAGGGGCGCGTCTCGACCTCGACGACCTCGGGCTCGAGGACGAGATGGCAGCGGCCGATGCCGTCCGCATCGACGAAGGGCCGCACGTCGAGCAGCCGCTGCCGGGCCGCCACCTGGCCCTTGATGACCCAGAAGAGCGAGCCACCGTCGAGCAGCTCTGCCGCGCGCTTCGGCACCATCCGGGTCGTGTGGCGGTGCTCGACCGGGCGGCCGGTGCGGCGCCCATCGCTGACACGCGACGCGATCCAGCCCTCGAGGTCGGCGATCGAGTCGGCGCCGACGCAGAGTTTCAACAAGTGGAGCGGCATGGCGCCCTTCTCCCCGCAAAACGGGGACCCGGCAAGGTCACCGGTAAGACACACCTTCCGGCGGAAATCCCGCACGGCATCGGCGACCTTGACCCTACCCTTGCGATCGTGAAACTGAGGTCTGCTCCCGTCGGGTGAAAGCCTCTGGCGCTCCCGTCGAGGATTTGGAGAGACGTCGATGCTGAAACACAGTCGCCGGTCCATTCTGATGGGGGGCGTCGCTCTGGCGGGCTTCACAGCCCTGCAGCTCCGCGCCGCCTCGGCCCAGGAGGTCGACGCCGAGGAGATCTACGGCCCCGTCAAGGACGAGCCGTTCCCCGTCAAGGGCATCGACGTGAACCGGGTCAACCCGCGCTTCCTGCGGACGCTCGTGGAATACCCGACCGAGCAGCCGCCCGGCACGATCATCATCGATCCGATGAGCCACTTCCTCTATCTCGTGATCGACAACGGCCAGGCCATCCGCTACGGCGTCGGCGTCGGCCGCGAGGGCTTCCTCTGGTCGGGCCAGGCGCAGATCGGCGCCAAGCGCGAGTGGCCGGACTGGTACCCGCCGAAGGAGATGTTCGAGCGCCAGCCCGAGATCATGAGCGCGATGTCCAAGCTGCAGAGCGGCATGGGCATGCACGGCGGCAGCGGCAACCCCCTCGGCGCCCGCGCCATGTACCTCTACCGCGACGGCCGGGACACGCTGTTCCGGATCCACGGCACCGTCGAACCCTACACGATCGGCACCAGCGTCTCGTCGGGCTGCATCCGCATGATGAACCAGGACGTGCTCGACCTCTACTCGCGGGTCGACGTCGGCACCAAGGTGGTGGTGCTGGGCAACGCGCAGCCGACCAACCAGCAGGCGTCCGAGGAGCGTCACAACTCGACGACGCGCGCCCGCACCCGCCGGATCGCCAAGCCCGAGCCGGAGGACGCCGCCGATGCCGGCGTGCCGCAGAACCCGCGGCCGGTCTACGGCAACGCCCAGGTGCCGAGCGACCAGGACTACTGACCTCGGCGCCCCACCGGCGCCAGCTTGGACGGCCGCCCTTCGGGGTGGCCGTTCGTTTTTCGGGGCAACCGATCCGTCACGTGATACGGCGGTCCGGCTGATCGACCCGGTGGCGCCCGGTCCTCCTCCGCCTGCGACGCCACCGGATTGACACCTTTCCGCGGCTGCACACGGTCTGCCCTTCTCCCCCTGGGGAGAAGGTGGCGCGCAGCGCCGGATGAGGGGTGATCCACCACCTCGGAGACCCCCTCATCCGCCCTGCCGGGCTTCCGGCGATGGGTCTCCATCCCGGTCATCCGCTCTGTGATGCGGATGCGGGAATCCAACGCGTCATCACCGGCCGAAGGCCAGCCCTGTTTCGTCCGCCGGGGCGGCGACTGGCATCCGGCTCGGTCGGACTTCGGCCGCCGCCCTGCGCTGAATTCTCGCCTCCGCGATGATCAGCGGAGCCGCGATCACTCCGCCGCTTGAGGATAGTCCGGGCGTCGCACGGGAAGCGCCGCGACAGGTACCATCCCGGGCTCGTCGCGCTCCCCGACGAAGCGGCCGAACAGGCGGCCGAGCAGCCAGCCGGCGTCGTCGAGCACGGTGAAGACCGCCGGCACGAAGACGAGCGACAGGACGGTCGACACGATCAGGCCGCCGATCACCGCGATCGCCATGGGCGAACGGAACTCGCCGCCGTCGCCGAACGCGAAGGCCGAGGGCAGCATGCCCGCCACCATGGCGATCGTGGTCATGACGATCGGCCGGGCACGCTTGCGGCCCGCCTCCACCAGCGCTTCCGACCGCGACGTCCCGCGAGCCATCTCTTCGACGGCGAAGTCGACCAGCATGATGGCGTTCTTGGTCACGATCCCCATCAGCATCAGGATGCCGATCACCACCGGCATCGAGATCGGCCGGCCGGTCACCAGCAGCGCCAGGATGGCGCCCCCGATCGACAGCGGCAGGGAGAACAGGATGGTGATGGGCTGGGTGAAGCTGCCGAAGAGCAGGATGAGCACGCCGTAAACCATCATCAGCCCCGCCCCGATGGCGAGCGCGAAGCCGGCGAAGACCTCGGCCATGATCTCGGCGTCGCCCGACTGCCGGAACGCCACGCCGGCGGGCAGGTTCTTGGCGGCGGGCAGCGCCATGACGGCGGCCAGGCCCTCGCCGAGCGGGTGGTCGCCGGCGAGATCCGCCTCGACGGTGACGCGGCGAGAGCGGTCGTAGCGGCTGATCGCCGTCGGCCCCTGCCCGACCTTGAAGTCGGCCACGGCGGAGAGCGGCACGCTGCCCGAAGCGGTCGGCACGCGGAGCCCCTTCAGCACGTCGAGCTTGGAGCGGGCGCCCTCGTCGAGTTCGACCCGGATGGGGATCAGCCGGTCGCCGGCGTTGAACTTGGCGAGGTTGGCGTCGATGTCGCCGAGGGTCGCCACGCGGATCGTCTCCGACAGCGCCTCCGTCGAGAGGCCGAGGTCCGCGGCGAGGCCGGGTTTCGGGACGATCTCGAGTTCGGGCCGGTCGAGGTCGGCGGTGGAGCGCGGGTTCACCAGGATCGGCAGGTTCCGCATCTCGCTGGCGAGCTGGTCGGCGGTGTCGTCGATCAGTTTGGTGTCGGCGCCGGCGAGCGTCAGCTGGAGGTCGCGCTGGCCGTTGTCCTTCAGGAACCAGAAGCGGATGTCGGGCACCTCCTCCATGTCCCGGCTGATGGCGCCCTGGATCTGCTTCTGGGTGATCGACCGTTGGCTCTTGTGGACGAGGTTGATGACGAGCGTGGCCTTGCGGACCTCCGCCGAGTCGCCCAGCACCTCCCCGCCGTAGACCAGGACCGATTTGATCTCGGGGATGGTGCGCAGCGTGTCGGTGACGCGCCGCGTCACCGCCGCGGTGTCGTCGAGCCGCGAGCCCGGCGGCAGTTCGATGGCGAGGAGCGAACGGCCGGTGTCCTCGGAGGGCAGCAGGCCCGAGGGCAGCAGCGTCGTCGACCAGAGCGACAGGGCGAAGAGCGCGATGCCGCCCGAGACCGTGACCCAGCGATGGTGGACGGACCAGCGCACCAGCGCCGAATAGGCGCGGATCATCCGGCCCTCGGCGGGGTGTCTGTCGGCGTGCGGCTTCAGGAAGTAGGCGGCGATCACCGGCGTGATCATCCGCGCCACGATGAGCGAGAAGAACACGGCGATCGCCACCGTCAGGCCGAACTGGCGGAAATACTGCCCCGGGATGCCGCCCATGAACGACACGGGCGCGAACACCGCCACGATGGTCATGGAGATCGCGATGACGGCGAGGCCGATCTCGTCGGCGGCCTCGAGCGAGGCGCGATAGGCCGATTTGCCCATCCGCATGTGGCGGACGATGTTCTCGATCTCCACGATGGCGTCGTCGACCAGGATGCCGGTCACCAGCGTGATGGCGAGGAGGCTCACGGCGTTGAGCGAAAAGCCCAGCATGCCCATGATCCAGAACGTCGGGATGGCGGAGAGCGGCAGGGCGATGCCCGACACCACGGTGGCCCGGATGTCGCGCAGGAACAGGAACACCACCACGATGGCGAGGATCGCGCCCTCGACCAGCGTCTCCATGGCGGAATGGTAGTTGCCGATCGTGTAATCGACCTGGTTGTCGACGCGGGTGATCGTGTAGGCGGGATGGGCGCTCACCAGGGCCGCGACCTTGTCGGCGACCTTCTGGGCGACCTCGGCGTCGCTGGCGCCCTTGGCGCGCGTCACGCCGAACGCCACGACGGGGCGGCCGTCGAGAGAGGCGAAGCTGCGCGGCTCGGCCGCCGCGTCCGACACGCTGCCGAGCTCGTCGAGCCGGGCCTTGCGGCCGCCGCCGAGCACGATCGGCAGGGCGGCGAGGTCGGCCACCTTGCGGGTGCCCGCCAGCGTGCGGATCGCCTGCTCCTGGCCGGCGATCTCGCCGCGGCCGCCCGCGAGGTCGACGTTGGTGGCGCGGAGCTGCGCCGAGACGCTCGCCGCCGTGACGCCGAGCGCCAGCAGCTTGCGCGGGTCGAGCGAGACGCGGATCTCGCGGTCGACGCCGCCCGAGCGGGTCACCTGGCCGACGCCGCGGATCGTCTGCAGCTCGCGCGCCACCGTGTCGTCGACGAACCAGGAGACCTTCTCGGTCGAGCGGTCCTCGGCCGAGACCGCGTAGGTGACGATGGGCAGGCCTTCGACGTCGAAGCGCTTGACGATCGGCTCGTCGATGGTGCGCGGCAGCTCGACCCGGATCTTGGAGATCTGGTCCTTCACGTCGTTCAGCGCGCGGTCGACGTTGGTGCCGATGTCGAACTGGATGGTCGTCGTGGAGGCGCCGTCCGACACGGCCGAGATGATGTGCCAGATGCCGGGCACGCCGGCGACGGCATCCTCGACCTTCTTGGTCACCTGGGTCTCGAGTTCGGCGGGCGCGGCGCCCGATTGGGTGATGGCGACCTGCACGATCGGGATGTCGATGTTGGGCAGGCGCGTCACCGGCAGCGAGCGGAAGCTCACGAGGCCGAGGATCACCAGCACCGCGAAGGCCACCAGCGCCGGCATGGGCCGCCGGATCGACCAGGCCGATATGGGGAAGCTCATCGGCTGGCCTCGCGGTCGACGGAGGGCTGGTCGGCCGCCGGCCTCGGCCTGACGGTATCGCCGGGGCGCAGGAAGGCGGCGGCGCGCGCCACCACGGCCTCGCCGGGTTTGATCCCGTCGCGGATCTCGACGTCGTCGCCGTCAGCCAGTCCGGGGAGGACTTGCCGCCGCAGGATGCGGTCGCCGCCGCCGACCACCTCGACCGACCAGTCCCCGTCCTGCCCGGCCAGGGCCGACGCCGGCACGGCGACGCCGTCGCGGCGGTCGATGTCGACGACGGCCGTGGCGAAGGCGCCGATGCGAGCCGCGGGCGCGGCGGCGAGCGCGATCCGGACGTGGCCGAGGCGGCTCGCCTTGTCGATCTCGCTCGAGATCAGCCTGACCGTGCCGTCGACCGGCGCGGCCGTACCCGAGATCGTCACGGCGGCGGACAGGCCGATGGTCACGCGGGCCAGCGCCGCCTCGGGGACCTCGGCGTCGAGGTCGATGGCGCCGTCCTCCGTCACGCGGAACAGGGCGTCGGACCCGTTCATGGCGAGCGCGCCGAGCCGCGCCGAGCGGCGGCTCACGACGCCGGCGACGGGCGCGCGCACGTCGGTCCGGGCGATGCGGACGTCGAGCTCGCGGCGCTGGGCCTGCTGGCTGCGACGGTCGGCCTCGGCCACCGCGAGGGCCGAGCGCGCGCCGGCGAGCTGGGCCGCCGCGGCGCGGGCCGACGAGGCGCGCCCGTCGATCGCCGACTGCGAGAGGACGCCTGTCTCGAGCCGCGTGGCGCGGGAATAATCCGCCTGGGCCTGGACGTTGGCGGCGTCGAACTGAGCGATGGCGTTCTGCGCCTGGGCCACGGCGGCGTCGGCGCGCGCCAGGGCGGCATCGCTCTCGGCCGACAGGGCGTCGAGCTGGCTGCGGTCGAGCCGGGCCAGCACCTGGCCTCTGGCGACCCTGTCGCCATCGTCGGCGAGGAGTTCGGTGATGCGCAGCCCGTCGATCTGCGGACCCACCATGGCCTCCTCGCGGGCCACGAGGGTGCCCGACACGAAGAGGCGGTCGCGGAACTCGCGCCGGGCCGCGCGCACCACCGTGACGACGGGCGGCAGCGGCGTCGCGGCCGCCGGCGCGCCGGACGCTTGGGCCCGGTCGGCCGGCGGGTTCGCCAGAGCGGCGCTGCCGAGCCAGCGCGCCGCCATCGCGGTCAGGCCGGCGCGCTCGAGCCCGGCGCGGAGCGCGGGCCGGGTGCCCGGCACGAGGGCGCCGAGCGCGGCCGCGCCGGCGACGATCAGGACGACTGCGAGGAGGAGGCGCAGGAACGTCTTCACGAGGCGGCTCCGCGATCGAGCGAGGGGCGGGGCCGGACGGCGCCGGCGAACAGCGCGTGATAGATGCCGAGCGCCATCGCGACTTCGGCCTCGCCGTCGAACGCCGGCTCCGTGGCGCGCCGCTTGAACAAGCCGGCCATCACGGTCAGCATCACGCGGACGGCGAAGTCGGGCGTCACGCCGGCGGTCGCGGCCAGCGGCGCCACGAGGCGAACGAGGCGCGCCTGGACGTCGGCCTCGATGGTGCGGCAGATGCGGGCGACGTCGGGGTTGCGGCCCGCCTCCGCCCAGATCTCCAGCGCCAGCCGGGAGCATTCAGCCGATTCCTCGACGAGGTGCTTGCGCAGCAGCGACGCCATCGCGGCGAGCGGGTCCTTCGACGCCTGGAGGCGCGCGAAATCCTCGGCCAGAGAGGCTTGGTCACGCTCCGCCAGACCCGACACCAGCGCCTCCTTGGAGGCGAAGGTGCGATAGAGATTGCCGGCGCTCATGCGCGCCTCGGCCGCCACGATCTGCATCGTGGCGCCGCGAAAGCCGTGGCGCGCGAAGGCCCGCTCCGCCGCCTCGAGGATGCGGACGCGGCGGGCGTCGTCCGGTTCGATGGCGAGCGCCGTGATCGACATGGGTCAGCCCGGAGAATGAACGTTCATTCTCATCTACCGGCCGATCGTGATGAATTCATGGCTGCGCGGCATCGCGATCCTGTCGGGCAGGCTCCAGCATGTTTCGGCACCACCGGCCGGGCGCAGACGCTGATCATCGGGCGCTGCCGGCCTCCGCGGCCGCCAGCGCCGTCATGTTGACGATGCCGCGCGCCGTCACCTTCTGCACCAGGACGTGGAGCGGCTTCTGCAGGCCCAGCAGCATCGGGCCGACCTGGAGGCCGCTCGCCGAGGCGCCGAGCAGCGTCAGGCCGATGTTGGCGGCGTCGAGATTCGGCATGACGAGGAGGTTCGCGGCCCCGTCGAGCGGGCTGCCGGTCACGAGCCGGTCCCGCAGCGGAGCGCTCAACGCCGCATCGGCGTGCATCTCGCCGTCCACTTCGAGGTCGGGCGCCTGGGCCCGGATGAGGCCGAGCGCCCTGCGCATCTTGCGCGCGCTCACCGAATTCGATGCGCCGAAGCTCGAGTGGCTGAGCAGCGCCGCCTTCGGCACCACGCCGAACCCGCGGACCTCCTCGGCGGCCAGCAGGGTCATCTCGGCGATCTGCTCGGCCGTCGGGTCGTGGTTGACGTGGGTGTCGCAGATGAAGAGCACGCCGCTCTGCAGGATCAGCCCGGAGAGCGCATAGACGCGGCCGCCCTCGACCTCGCTGCGCACGATGGGGAGCGCATAGGCGAGGTGGCGCGACCAGTCCCCCGTGCCCCCCACCAGGGCCGCATCGGCCTGGCCCGCCTGCAGCAGCATGGCGGCGGGGATCGAAAGCCGCGTCCTCATGCGCCGGGCCGCCGCCTCGGGCGGCACGCCGCGGCGGTCGACGAGGCGCTGGTACTCGGTCGTCAGCGGGCCGAACACGGCGTCGTCCTCGGACGGGTCGAGCACCGTCACGCCTGCGCCCGCCCGCAGGCGCAGGCCGAGTTCGGCGGCCTTGCGGTCGATGACCTCCCGGCTGCCGATGAGGATCGGTTCGGCGAGGCGGTCGTCGATCACGGTCTGGACGGCGCGGAGCACGCGCTCGTCCTCGCCCTCGGCATAGACGACGCGCTGCAGCACCCGCCGCGCCGCCTCGAAGACGGGGCGCATCAGCTGGCCGGAGCGGAAGACGAAGCGCTCGAGGTCGTGCGCATAGGCGGCGAAGTCGGCGATGGGCCGGAGGGCCACGCCCGACTCCATCGCGGCCTTGGCGACGGCGGGCGCCACCTGCAGGATCAGCCGCGGGTCGAAGGGCTTGGGGATGATGTACTCGGGCCCGAAGACCGGTGCCTGCCCGCCATAGGCCGAGGCCACGACGTCGCTGGCCTCGATCCGGGCCAGTTCCGCGATAGCGTCCACCGCGGCGATCTTCATCTGCTCGTTGATCTCGGTCGCCCCGACGTCGAGTGCGCCACGGAAGATGAACGGGAAGCACAGGACGTTATTGACCTGGTTCGGGTAGTCCGACCGGCCGGTGGCGATGATGGCGTCGGGCCGCGCCTCGCGGGCGAGCTCCGGGGTGATCTCGGGGTCGGGGTTGGCGAGGGCGAGCACGAAGGGGTCGTCCGCCATGGTCTTCAGCCACTCGGGCTTGAGCACGCCCGGCGCCGAGAGGCCGAGGAACACGTCGGCGCCGGGCAGCACCTCGGCGAGGGTGCGGGCCGCGGTCTCGCGGGCGTAGCGGGCCATGTTGGGCGCCATGGCGTCGCCGCGGTCGCTGTGCACCACGCCCTTGATGTCGGTGAGCGTGACGTTCTCGAGGCGCAGGCCCATCGACACGAGGAGGTCGACGCAGGCGAGCGCCGCGGCGCCGGCGCCGGAGGTGACGAGGCGCACGTCGGCGAGGCGCTTGCCCTGCAGCTTCAGGCCGTTGACCAGCGCCGCCGCGCACACGATGGCGGTCCCGTGCTGGTCGTCGTGGAAGACCGGGATCTTCATGCGGCCGCGCAGGCGCCGCTCGATCTCGAAACACTCGGGAGCCTTGATGTCCTCGAGGTTGATGGCGCCGAAGGTGGGCTCCAGCGCCGCCACGACGTCGACGAAGCGGTCGGGGTCGGCGGCGTCGACCTCGATGTCGAAACAGTCGATGCCGGCGAACTTCTTGAAGAGCACCGCCTTGCCCTCCATCACGGGCTTGCCGGCCAAGGCGCCGATGTTGCCGAGACCCAGCACGGCGGTGCCGTTGGAGATGACGCCGACGAGGTTGCCGCGCGCCGTGAGGTCGCGGGCGGCCCCGGGGTCGTCGACGATGGCCGTGCAGGCATGGGCGACGCCGGGAGAATAGGCGAGGGCGAGGTCGCGCTGCGTCGCCATCCGCTTCGTGGGCTCGACGGAGAGCTTTCCCGGGGTCGGATAGCGGTGGTAATCGAGCGCCGCCTTCTTGAAGTCCTCGGCCAAATCGCGTCTCCCTGCGTCGTCGCCCGCGGCGCCCGGACCGTGGTTGGACTGAAGCATGGCACGTCGGGACGCGGGGGTGAACCGAGGCCGTCACGCCCGTGACCGTTTCGCATGGCGGCGGCGAAGATCGGCGATGCCGAAGCCCGTCGTCCCGCACCAAGGCGCGGTTCAGCCGTCCCGTGCACCAGCGGGAAGGCCGCGGCCGCCGGCCGCCCGAGACATGTGCTCCGGATCGTAGGCTACGGCGTCGAGGAACGATCGGATGGCCGGATCGAGCGTCGTGCGGCCCTGTTCCCAGTCGCGCCAGGTGACGACGGGGATTCGCAGATTTCGGGCCATCCCGGGGCTGCATCAGGCCTGTCCGGCGCCGGATCTCGGCAGGGCTCAAGACCTCCACCAAGCCCTTCAGCGGATCGTCCTTAGGCGCGAAAGGATCACCGCTGGTCGGCAGCTTGAATGTGGACTTCGTCCCGCTCGACGTGCTCGACCAAGCTATCGGCAAGCGCTGTTGCACCACGGTGGCGGCGTTCCTCGCCGCCGCGGCGCGCGACAAGATCGCCGCGGGGCGCTGACCCGCCTTATTCTGCCATCAGCGGGCTCGGCACCTCGGCTTCGAGCGCGTCGTCGAGCTTGGAGGCGCGACGGTCGCGCAGCGGGCGTTCCTCCATCAGGATCAGGAAGGCCCAGGCGAGGCAGAGGCCGAGGCACGCCGCCGAGAACACCCACCGGAACACGCCGGCGAGGTGGTCCGCGTCCGCGCCGCGGATCAGGCTCTCCATGTCGTGCCCGGCCGCCGCGCCACCGGCCGCGCCGCCGAGAACGATCGTGCCGAAGGCCGCCACGATCAGGGCGCCCCCGAGCGACCGGAAGAAGTTCATCGACGCCGTGGCGATGCCCAGCTCGTGCAGCTGCACGGTGTTCTGGATGGCGATGGTGGAGAGCGGCATGATGGTGCCGAGGCCCATCGACAGCATCAGCATCAGCACCTCGAGCCCCCAGAAAGGCAGCGCCCGGCCGTAGATCGCGATCGTGACGCAGCAGGCGACGCTGATCCCCATCATGGCCATCGGGACGCGCTTGTAGCGCTTGAAGTACAGCATGGACCGGCCCGACAGGGTGGCGCCCGTCACGGTCCCGATCATCAGCGGCACCAGCGCCAGGCCGGACTGGCTGGCGCTCAGGCCCAGCACGCCCTCCATGAAGATCGGCACGTAGATGGTGAGGCCGATGAAGGTCCCCATGGCGAAGCAGGCCGCCAGCGTCGCGGTGTAGACGACCTGGTCCTTGAGGACGCTCGTGGGGATCAGCGGCTCGGCCGCCGTCACGAGCCGCGCCGCGAAGCCGGCCCCGAGCACCGCGCCGGCGGCGAGCAGCGACACCACCACCGGGGAGCCCCAGGGGTACCGCACGCCGCCCCAGCTCAGGGCGAGCAGCAGGCTCGTCGAGGCCAGCACCATGAGCGCGGCGCCGGGCCAGTCGAGCCGATGGCGCCGCTCGTGCCGCGGCAGGAGCTTCAGCACGCCGTTGGTCATCAGGAAGGCGATGAAGCCGATCGGCAGGTTGATCCAGAAGATCAGCGACCAGTGGAGATGCTGGGCGAAGAAGCCGCCGAGCAGCGGGCCCGCCACCGAGGAGGCGACGAAGACGCTCGCGATGTAGACCTGGTAGCGCGCCCGCTCCTTCGGCGACATGATGTCGCCGATGATGGTCTGGGCGAGCGCGATCAGGCCGCCGCCGCCGATGCCCTGGAGGCCGCGGGCGAGCGCCAAAGCCACCATCGTGGGCGCCAGCGCGCAGGCGAGCGATCCGAGGCTGAAGACCGCGATGGCGATCAGCAGCATGACGCGCCGGCCGTGGATGTCGCTCAGCTTGCCGTAGAGCGGCGTCACGGCGGTCGAGGCGAGGAGATAGGCGGTGACGATCCAGGGAAGGTTCGAGGCGTCGCCGAGGTCGAGGCCGATCGTCGGCATGGCGGTGGCCACGATCGTCTGATCCAGCGCCGCCAGCAGCATCGCGGCCATCAGGCCGATGACGATGGAGCGGACCTGCGGATGGGTGAGGCGGCTCGGCGGCGCGAAGGCGGTCTGCGGCGCGTTCAAGGCTTCGGGCCCTCCATCGTCGGCTTCGGCCGTCTTATGGGGGACCGATCCGGGCCGCGCAACCGAGGGGCGGGCGGAACGTCAGACGCCGATCCGCCCGATCGCCGGCAGCTTGATCCCAGGGCGCCGGAGGTCGAGGCCGATCACGCCGCCGAGGATGTTGAGCTCGATCCCCTCCACCCAGGCGACCGTGAGTCCGAGATAGCCGCCGAGGCTGAGACGCAGGCCGGTGCGGGACGGCGTCCAGGCCAGGACGTCGCCGTCCACCGGGTAATCCTTGCCGATGGCGTTCGGCGGCAGGACCGCCCCCGCCTCGGGCACGGCCGCCAGCACGGTCTGGACGAAGGTGTTGGAATTCGGCCCCGGCCAGGCGCGATAGTCGCCGGGGTTTCGCCAGCGATAGCCGCTGATGGCGCCCCGCATCCGGGGGATCAGGGCTTCGGCGGCGGTCCCATCTGCGGCGAAGACCGTCGCGGGCACCTGGCCGAACCACCGGCCGTCGGGGTCGAAACCGTTGAGGCGGATCGGGTCGCCCCAGGCGGTCAGGTCGTAACGGTCGTACCGGGCGGCGCCCGCGCCCTTGAGGACGATCCAGCAATGGACCGCCACGATGCCGCGCCAGCTCACCGTCGGGGCCGCGTAGACCCGGACGGCGGCATCGGGGTGGAGCCCCGGCGGTGGGAGCAGCCCCGTGGCGCCGCGGTCGGCCGCGCGCCAGTCGAAGGCAGGGGTCCGCCAGTAGATCGCGGCGCGCAGGGCGGCCGGGGCGAAGAACAGGACGAGGCAGAGGGGGAGCAGGAGGCGGAGCATGAACACCGGTGTCGGATGGAGACCCGATCCGAGATGGTGACGCGACGGGTCCGCCGCAGCCCCGCGCCTCGTGGCCAGGAACGCCGTGGGCTCGTCAAACGAGGAGCGCCATCCTATCGTGGGTCGTCTCACCGAAGATCGGAGCCGACCCATGGTGACCATCGGCCTGGACGAGGCACGCGCCGACATCGCGGGCCTCCTCGATCGAGTCGAGAAAGGCGAGGATGTGCTCATCACGCGCCGGATTGCCCCCGTGCCGGCGCTGGCCGAAGGGGCGACCATGGAGGAGATCCTGCGGCCTCTCGATGAGTTGAGGGAGAGCCTGCCTCCTTGGAGCGCGCCGAGCGCCGATCTCCTGCGGGAGCTTCGCGACGAGCGTTATTGATGCTGTACTTCGACACGAGCTTCATGACCCCGCTGTTCAAATTGGAGCAGAGCAGCCCGCACGTCAGACGCTTCATGGCGGGCGTGAAGCCGCGCGTACCGGCCATCAGCCAGTGGACGCGCGTCGAATTCGCCTCGCTCCTCGCAAAAGACGTCCGCATGGGCCTGATGACGCCTTTCCAGGCCAATGCGTTGGGGACTGCGTTCGAGGTCGCGACCGCGCAAGGCTACATCGTCCTCGACGTCGCGCGTCGCGACTTCGAGATGGCCCGCCATTCTCTCGCCGTCCACAACAGCGGTCTCCGCGCGGGCGACGCGCTCCACCTCGCGATCACGTCCAACAATGCCGCGCGGGGCGTCTACAGCCTGGACAACATCATGATCGCTGCCGGAAGGTCGCTCGGTCTGTCGATGAACCCTGGCTTCTCGGTCACGATCTGATCGCGTTCTCGGCGATTGCGCGCCGCGTCAGGCGTCCCCACTTCCGGCTCGCCCCCGTCCCGGAGCGAACCCCATGACCTGGTCCACCATCGAACACGAGGCCGTCGACGCCGCAGCCTCGAGCGCCATCCTGAAGCGGCTGAAGACTATCGCCTGGGCGGTGGACGGCGTGTTCCGCGTGCCCGGCACGCGATTCCGCTTCGGGCTGAACAGCGTCATCGGCGCGACGCCGGCGGCCGGCGACGTCGTGCTGGCCGGCATCTCGCTCTACATCGTCAACGAGGCGCGCAAGCTCGGCCTGCCGAAGGACAAGATCGCCCGCATGCTGGCCAACATCGGGGTCGAGGCCGCGGCCGGCGCGGTGCCGTTCCTCGGCACCCTCTTCGACATGGGCTTCAAGGCCAACCTGCGCAACATCGCCATCATCGAGGAGCACCTCGGCGTGGCGCCGACCGCCCGGCGCTGGTTCTGACCGGCGAAGTCACGAAGCGCCAAGGTTTTCCGGCCTAGACTGCAAGCCCTGCGAGACGCGGAGGCCCGTGCGTGAACCCCACCCAGCCGGCTCTGGCGATCGAAGGCCTGCGCAAGACGTTCGGTGCGGCGCGCCCCGCCGTCGACGGCCTCGACCTCGTGGTCGAGGCCGGGGCCTTCTACGCGCTGCTCGGGCCGAACGGGGCCGGCAAGACCACGACGCTGCGCATGGTGGCGGGACTGATGCGGCCCGACGCCGGCGCGATCCGCATCCACGGCACCGATGCCCTGGCCGACCCTCGGGGCGCCAAGCAGGTGACCGCCTGGCTGCCCGACGACCCTCTGCTCTACGACAAGCTGACGCCGCTCGAGTACCTCGCCTTCGTGGCGGGGCTCTGGTCCGTCGAGCCCGGCCGTGCCCGCCGCACCGCCGACGACCTCCTCGATCGGCTGGACCTCGGCCCGCACCGCAATCAGCGCTGCGAGGGTTTCTCGCGCGGCATGAAGCAGAAGGTGTCGCTGGCGGGCGCGCTGATCCACGCGCCGCGCCTCCTCATCCTCGACGAGCCGCTGACCGGGCTCGATGCGGGCGCCGCCCGCACCGTGAAGACGATCCTCGGCGAATGCGTGGCCGAGGGCGCCACCGTCATCCTGACCACCCACATCCTGGAGGTGGCGGAACGGCTCGCCAGCCGCATCGGCATCATCCGCCACGGCCGCCTCGTCGCCGAGGGCACGGCGGCGGAACTCCAGACCGTGGGCGAGGGGTCGCTCGAGGAGGCGTTCCTGCGGCTGACGGGCGCCGACGGGATCGAGGCCTGAGATGCCGGTCCCCGCGCCTCGCCCCGGCTCGCTCCGCTGGTTCCTGCAGCATGACCTCCGCCTCGCCTGGCGGGATTTCCGCGGCGGCTTCCGCAGCCTCGGCCCGCGGACGCTATGCGGGCTCGTCCTCATCGTCGTCGGCGTGATGCATGCGGCGGTCTGGAGCATCGCCGGCGAGGTCGGTTCCCTCGCGGGGGACGCCGCGACGCGGACGGACGCCTATGCCATGGCCCTGCCCTTCTGCGGCTTCGTGCTGCTTCTGATGCTGGCGCAGACGCTCAACGGCGCCACGAAGATGCTCTACGCGCGGGGAGACCTCGACCTCGTGCTGTCCTCGCCGGCGTCGCCGCGCCTCGTGCTCGGAGCACGGGCGTCGGCGGTGGCGCTCGGCGCCTTCGCGTCGGCCGCCATCTTCGTCCTGCCGCTGTCGGACGACGCCGCGAGCCTGGGCCACCTGCGCTTCCTGGCGCTCTACCCGACCCTGGCCGGCGGTGCGCTGCTGACGGCCTCGCTCGGCCTCGCCGTGACGCTGGCCCTCTTCCGCCTCGTCGGGCCGCGCCGCACGCGCCTCGCCGCCCAGGTGCTGGCGACGTTCGTCGGGGCCGCCTTCATCATCGCCCTGCAGGTCCGGCGGCTGCTCCCGGATCTGCTCCCGCCCGGCGGGCTCGACCTCGGCGGCTGGCCGCGGGACGCGCTTCTGCTGCCCGTGCGGGCGGCGCTCGGCGAGCCCTCGGCGCTGGCGGCATGGTGCGGGCTGTCGGTCGCGGTCTTCGCCGCCGCGGCGCTGCTGCTCGGTCCGGCCTTCGCGGCGAGCGCCAACGCGGCCGTCGGCGTCGGCGCCGCGGGCCCGCATCCGGGGCGGGCCAGGGCCGCGAGCCGCGGCCGCGAGTTCGCCCGCGGCCCCCTGCCCGGGCTGCGCCGCAAGGAGAGGCGCCTCATCGCACGGGATCCCTGGGTGGTGAGCCAGGTGCTGCTCCAGATCCTCTACATGAGCCCGATGGTGGTGCTGCTCTGGACGGGCAGCGGCGCCCCGGCGCTGGCGCTCGCGCCGATGATCGCGGTCGTGACCTTCCAGGTCTCGTCCTCGCTGACCTGGCTCGGCCTCTCGGGCGAGGACGCGCCCGATCTGCTGGCGAGTTCCCCGGCCTCGGCGGCGGCGCTCCGGCGCGGCAAGCTCGAGGCGGTCGGCGGCATCGCGCTCGGCATCGTGGCGCTGCCCCTCGCCTATCTCGCCTGGGTGTCGCCCGTGGCGGCGCTCTGGACGGCGGCGGTCGGCGCCCTCGGGCTCGGCGCCGCGGTGGCGCTGCAGAGCTGGCATGGGCGGCCGGGGCGTCGCTCCGCCTTCGCGGCCCGGCACCGCGAGTCGAAGCTGATGGCGCTGATCGAGATGGCCATGTCGATGCTCTTCGGCGTCGGCGCGGCGCTGGCGGTGATCGGCAGCTTCTGGGCGGCGGCGCCGCTGGCGCTGGTCGGCGCGATCCTGCTCGTGTCGAAGCCGCGCGCGCCGGCGCGATGACGCTTCCCGCCGCGGACCGTGCCGGCTATGCAGCGGCGACACCGGACATGCCGATGGCGCGGCCCGACCCCAGCACCATCCCCGGCATCCCGGCCCCGACCGCGGAGACCGAGGTCGTGACGATCGACTTCGCCGGCGGGCTGCCCCGGCCGGGCCTCCGCGCGGTCGCCGCCGAGGTGCCGGTGCAGGTGCTGTTCGGCGGCGTGCCCTTCGGCATCATGATGGCGACCCCGGCCGATCTCGAGGACTTCGCCTACGGGTTCAGCCTCACCGAAGGGGTGATCGCCGGGCCGGACGAGATCCGCGCCGTCATCGTCGAACCCGCCGAGGGCGCGGTGCGGCTCGCCGTGGACGTTCTCGGCGCACGGCTCCGGCAGCATCTCGCCCGCAAGCGCGCCATGACGGGCCGCACGAGCTGCGGGCTCTGCGGCGTCGACGACCTGGCCGCCCTGCCCCGCGCCGCGGCGCGGTCGGGCGAGGCGCCGCCCGTGTCGCTGCGCGCCATCGCGGCGGCGCTCGACGCGCTCGACGCCGGGCAGCGCCTCAACGCCGTCACCCGCGCCGTCCACGGCGCCGCCTGGGCGGCACACGACGGCACGGTGCTGGCGGTGCGCGAGGACGTCGGCCGCCACAACGCGCTCGACAAGCTGATCGGCGCCGGCCTGCGGGCCGGGCGCGACCCGGCCTCCGGCTTCGTCGTGGTGACGAGCCGCGCCTCGTTCGAGATGGTCGAGAAGGCCGCCACCTTCGGCTGCCGGACGCTCGTCGCCATCTCGGCGCCGACCGCCCTGGCGATCGATCGCGCGCGGGCGCTCGACGTCACGCTGGTGGGCATCGCGCGCCGCGATTCGGTCACGCTCTTCCACGGCGCGGAGCGCATCCTGCTCGACACGGCGTGACGGTCCGTCGGATGCGCCTCGCCGCGAGCGGGGCAGAGCTCGACGTCAGCGGGTCGGCGACCCAGGCCGCGGGCGCGATTGACATGCTCAAACCGTAGGCATTAGCCTGATAGCGCTCAGGTTGACGGACGCAGCACCGCGGTCGCCGACGCATCGAGCGTCGCGCGGCGTTAACGGAGTCGGGTTTTTGAGGACGGAACTGTGGCGGTTCCGCGGTCGGCGCCTGTCCGGCACGCCGTTTGCTATGCTCCAACCGATCATCCGACCGGTCCGCGCCGGGCCCTCACGCCGAAAGGTCTGCCGCCGCACATGGACATCTTCCTTCAATCGATGATCAACGGCGTCACGCTGGGCTCCATCTACGGGCTCATCGCCATCGGCTACACGATGGTGTTCGGCATCATCGGCATGGTGAACTTCGCCCATGGCGACGTGTTCATGCTCTCCGCCTTCGTGGCGTTGATCCTGTTCCTCGTTCTGACGCAGATCCTCGGGGTCGCCAACGTGGCGGTGGCCTTCGTGATCGTGCTGATCGGCGCCATGGCGATCACGGCGCTGTGGAACTGGGCCATCGAGCGCGTCGCCTACCGCCCGCTGCGCGGCTCGTTCCGGCTGGCGCCGCTGATCTCGGCCATCGGCATGTCGATCTTCCTGTCCAACATGGTCCAGGTGATTCAGGGCCCGCGCAACAAGACCATCCCGCCCATGTTCGAGAAGTCGATCAACCTCACGCCGGGCGGCAGCTACGACGTCACCCTGTCCTACAAGCAGATCGTCATCATGGTCTCGACGACCGTGTTGATGGCCGGCTTCTGGTACCTCGTCCAGAAGACGCCGCTCGGGCGGGCCCAGCGCGCCTGCGAGCAGGACCGTCGCATGGCCTCGCTGCTCGGCATCGACGTCGACCGCACGATCTCGCTCACCTTCGTGATCGGCGCGGCCCTCGCCGCCGTGGCGGGCGTCCTCTACCTCAGCTACTACGGCGTCGTCAGCTTCGCCGACGGCTTCGTGCCCGGCGTCAAGGCCTTCACGGCGGCGGTGCTCGGCGGCATCGGCTCGCTGCCCGGAGCCGTGCTCGGCGGGCTGCTGATCGGACTGATCGAAGTCCTGTGGTCGACCTACGTGTCGACCGACTACAAGGACGTGGCGGCCTTCTCGATCCTGGCCATCACGCTGATCTTCATGCCCACGGGCCTGCTCGGCCGTCCCGAGATCGAGAAGGTCTGAACGCCGATGCTGATGGAGACCACGAAGCCCGTCCCCGCCGCCCCGACGCTGGCGGCGACGCCCGTCCCCGCCTTCGACGCCCGCGCGGCGCTGAAGAGCGCCGGCTTCTCGGCGCTCGTGACGCTCGGCCTCGGCTTCCCGCTGCTGGCCTACGACACGCATCCCGACATTTCGAACTCCCTGGTCGTCGTGCCGCGCTGGTCCTGGGCGCTCTGGGCCGCCTTGATCGTCTTCGCGGGCCGCTTCCTCGGGCTGATGTTCAACGCCCGGCCCCGCGCCGCCAAGCGCCCCCAGCAACTCCGCATCGAGGGCCGGTCCGAGAGCTTCGTGAAGGCCAACCTCACCTGGTTCGCCCTCGCCGCCCTGGTCGCCTTCCCGATCGTGATGCTGGGCCTCCTCGGCGCCAACGGCTCGCTGAAGTGGATCAACAACTACGGGATCCAGATCCTCATCTACGTGATGCTCGGGTGGGGTCTGAACATCGTGGTGGGGCTCGCCGGGCTGCTGGATCTCGGCTACGTGGCGTTCTACGCCGTGGGCGCCTATTCCTACGCGCTGCTGTCCACCAACTATGGTCTGAGCTTCTGGATCTGCCTGCCGCTGGCCGGCATCCTGGCCGCGTTCTGGGGCATGATCCTCGGTTTCCCGGTGCTGCGGCTCAGGGGCGACTATCTCGCCATCGTGACCCTCGCCTTCGGCGAGATCATCCGCATCGTCCTCATCAACTGGACGGACCTCACCAACGGCTATGCCGGGATCTCGTCGATCCCGCGCGCCACGTTCTTCGGCGTGCCCTTCGCCGACAGCGACGCGGGCTTCGCTCACCTCTTCGGGATCGAGTACAACCCGATCCAGCGCACCATCTTCCTGTTCTACGTGATCCTGGCCCTGGCGCTGCTGACCAACGCCGTGACGTTGCGGCTGCGGCGCCTGCCGGTCGGCCGCGCCTGGGAGGCGCTGCGCGAGGACGAGATCGCCTGCCGCTCGCTCGGCATCAACACGGTCAACACCAAGCTCACCGCCTTCGCGC
The DNA here is from genome assembly GCA_965214345.1 of Lichenihabitans sp. GTDB lineage: Bacteria > Pseudomonadota > Alphaproteobacteria > Rhizobiales > Beijerinckiaceae > Lichenihabitans. The sequence continues at coordinate 2,460,432 of CBDCBJ010000007.1, forward strand.
TCGGAGCGATGTTCGGCGGCTTCGCGGGCTCGTTCTTCGCGGTGCGCCAGGGCTTCGTGTCGCCCGAAAGCTTCACCTTCATCGAATCTGCCACCATCCTGGCCATCGTGGTGCTCGGCGGGATGGGTTCGCAGATCGGCGTCGCCATCGCGGCGACCGTCCTGATCGGCGGCACCGAGCTCTTGCGCGAGCTGGATTTCCTGAAAAGGATCTTCGGCGAGGGGTTCGACCCCGTGCAGTACCGCATGCTGATCTTCGGCGGCGGCATGGTGCTGATGATGATCTGGCGGCCGCGCGGCATCATCGCCACGCGCTCCCCTTCCATCTTCCTCAAGGAACGCAAGGCGATCGCGGGCGACATGGTCAAGGAGGGCCACGGCTGATGCGCCCGCAAGGCGATCCCCTGCTCGTCGTCGAACACGTCTTCATGCGGTTCGGCGGACTCGTGGCGGTCAACGACCTCTCGTTCACGGTGGGCCGCGGCGACATCACGGCACTCATCGGCCCCAACGGCGCCGGCAAGACCACGGTGTTCAACTGCATCACGGGCTTCTACAAGCCGACGGAGGGCCGGATGGCGCTCGCCCGCCAGGGTATCGCAGCCCCCGAGGACGTGCTGGCCCTGACGCGCTCCGGCCAGAAACACAGGCGCGGCGACTCGGGCGACCTCTACCTGCTCGAGCGCATGCCTGACCAGGAGATCGCCCGCACCGCCAAGGTGGCGCGGACGTTCCAGAACATCCGGCTCTTCACCGGCATGACGGTGCTGGAGAACCTCCTCGTCGCCCAGCACAACGCGCTGATGAAGGCCTCGGGCATGACGTTCCTCGGCGTGCTCGGGGTCGGCGGCTACAAGGCCAAGGAGCGCGAGGCGGTCGACAAGGCGAAGTTCTGGCTCGACACAATCGGGCTCCTCGACCGCGCCGACGACCCCGCCGGCGACCTGCCCTATGGGGACCAGCGGCGGCTCGAGATCGTCCGGGCCATGTGCACCGATCCGGTCCTCCTCTGCCTCGACGAGCCGGCCGCCGGCCTGAACCCGCGCGAGTCGCTCGAACTCAACGCCCTGCTCCGCCTGATCCGGGACCACCACGGCACGTCGGTCCTGCTGATCGAGCACGATATGTCCGTGGTGATGACCATCTCGGACCACGTGGTGGTGCTCGACTACGGCACCAAGATCGCGGACGGCCCGCCCGCCGAGGTCCGCGACGACCCCAAGGTCATCGCCGCCTACCTCGGCGTCGAGGACGACGAGGTCGAAGAGGTGGAAGCGGAGATCGGCGCGTGAGTGTGATGACCGAAGCCGCCCCGGTCGGCGCCGCGGTGCCGGGCCGGGCCATGCTGTCGATCCGCGGGCTCCAGACCTATTACGGCAAGATCTGCGCGCTGAAGGGTGTCGACCTCGACGTCCACCAGGGCGAGATCGTCACGCTCATCGGCGCCAACGGGGCCGGCAAGTCGACCCTGATGATGACGATCTTCGGCAATCCCCGGGCGCGCGAAGGCACCATCACCTACGAGGGTCGGGACATCACCCGGCTGCCGACCCACGAGGTCGCCCGGCTGGAGATCGCCCAGTCACCCGAGGGCCGCCGAATCTTCCCGCGCATGACGGTCTACGAGAACCTCCAGATGGGCGCCGCCATCGACAAGTTCGCGCATTTCGATCAGGACCTCGAACGCGCTTTCACGATCTTTCCCCGCCTCAAGGAGCGCGCCCAGCAGCGCGGCGGCACCCTGTCGGGCGGCGAGCAGCAGATGCTGGCCATCGCCCGCGCGCTGATGAGCCGCCCCCGCCTGCTGCTGCTCGACGAGCCGTCGCTGGGCCTGGCACCCCTGATCGTCCGCCAGATCTTCGACGTCATCCGGGACCTCAACAAGAACGAGGGCCTGACGGTGTTCCTGGTCGAGCAGAACGCCTTCCATGCCTTGAAGCTCGCCGACCGCGGCTACGTCATGGTGAACGGCCTCATCACCATGTCGGGCACCGGCCAGGAGCTGCTGAGCCGGCCGGAAGTGCGGGCCGCCTACCTCGAAGGGGGCCATTGATGGGCGACCTCCTCTACTCGGACGCGCCGAACGCGCTCGGCGCCTTCGTGTTCTTCACCATCGTGCTGGGCGGCCTCGGCGGGGTCGCCACGGGGCGGGCCTTCGCGGGGACCTGGAAGTCCGTGGCGACGCTGCCGTTGGCGATCCTGCTCCTCGCCGCCGCGGTGCGCTTCCTCCATTACGCGTTGGCGGGCGAGGACCTGTCGTCGCTGCAATATTACGTCGTGTCGCTGATCGTCGTGTCGCTCGGCGCCGCCTACGGGTTCCGCGCCAAGCGCACCGAGCAGATGTGCCGCCAGTACCCCTGGCTGTTCGCCAAGGCGGGGCCGGTGGGCTGGTCCCACCGGGCCTGAGGTCGGCCGGCCGCGGCGGTCTGATGCGCTCTCTGGACGACTGGTTCTGAGCGGTCGCGCCCCGTCGAGCCGATCAGCCGGACCATGTCAATCCGCCGTCCGGCCTCCGGCGGCGGCGTCCTGCAAGGCCCGGAGCCGCGGCGCGACCGCCGCCTCCGCCTCCCGCTCGATCGACCTGTACTCCGCCACGAGCCGCGCCCCGGAGGCCGTGAGCGTGGCACCCCCACCCTGCCGGCCGCCCATCTGCGCCGTGACCAGGGGCTCGGCGAAGCTGGCGTTGAGGTCCGCCACGAGCTGCCAGGCGCGGCGGTACGACATGGCCATCGATCGCCCCGCCGCCGAGATGGAACCGCATTGGGCGATCCGCTCCAACAGCAGGATCTTGCCGGGACCGAGACGCTTGTCGCGGTCGAGATCGATCCGGATGCTCATGCGCGCCATCGCGTACCCGCCCTGCCCGTCCGACCGTGCGCCATCCGGGCGACCGCCGCCAGGGAGGGTCTCGCCGGGAGCCCGCGCACGCGATCGACGGGCGCCGCTACATGGAACCGTCATAGCGCGCGAGGCGGCCCGGCGCACCCGCCGACAGGTCGAGCGCCACGCTCTTCACCACGGCGAAGACCGGCACGCCGGGCGCGAGGCCCATCTCGCCGAGCGAGAGCCGCGTGATGCGGGCCACGAGGGCGACGCCGCCGCAATCGAGCCGGAGGTCGACCGTCGCCCCCGCGGCCTCCGGCACCTCCGCCACGACGGCGGGCAGCACGTTGAGCGCGCTCGTGCCGATCGGCGCCGCACGGCTCAAGAGGACGTCGCGGGCGGGGATCTGGATGCGCAGGGCGGTCCCGATCGGGAGGTCGACGCAGGGCACCCGCAGCGCCCCGGCCGGCGTCGACAGCGTCGTCAGCCCGAACCGCTCGTCCTGGGCGGCGACGCGGGCTTCCAGAACCGCGCCAGCCTCGCGCGACCCCGCGAGCGGCACCACGTCGAGACGTCCGAGGATCTCGGCCGCCGGCCCCGCCGCCGTCACGCGCCCGTCGTCGAGCACCACCAGCGTGTCGGCGAGCCGCGCCACTTCGGCGACCGAATGCGACACGTAGACGATGGGCACGGCGGCCTCGTCGCGCAGCCGCTCGATGTAGGGCAGGATCTCGGCCTTGCGGCTCTCGTCCAGCGCCGACAGGGGCTCGTCCATCAGCAGCAGGCGCGGCCGCGACAGCAGTGCCCGGCCGATCGCGACGCGCTGCTTCTCGCCACCCGAGAGGCGCGCCGGGCGCCGGGCGAGCAGCGGGCCGAGGCCCAGCATCTCCACCACGGCGTCGACATCGGCGCCCGCCTCGCCCCGCGGCGCGAACCAGCGGCCGAAGAGGAGGTTCTGGCGCACGCTGAGGTGGGGAAAGAGCCGTCCCTCCTGGAACACGGTGCCGATGCGGCGGCGGTGCCGCGGCACGGACAGCCCGCGCTCGGTGTCGAGCAGCGGCACCCCGCCGAGCGCCACCCGGCCGTGCCGCGGATGCAGCAAGCCCGCGATGGCGCCGACGACGGTGGTCTTCCCCGAGCCCGAGCGGCCGAACAGCGCCGTGACCCCGGCCGGGGCCTCGAAGGCGACGTCGAGCGCGAACGACCCGAGCCGGTGCCGCACCGCCACCGACAGGGCGCTCACGGCGAGCACCGTGCGTCCGCCGTGGTCGACCTCCTCATGCAGCGAGCCTGCGCGACACGCCGCGCGCCAGGATCTCGGACGCCACGAGGGCGGCCGTCGAGACGACGACCGCCACGAGCGTCAGCCTCAACGCGTCCCCCTCCCCGCCGGGCACCTGGGTGAAGGTGGAGATGGCGGAGGGCAGCGTCTGGGTCTCGCCAGGGATGTTGCCCACGAAGGTGATGGTGGCGCCGAACTCGCCCATCGACCGCGCGAAGGACAGGATCATCCCGGCGATGATCCCCGGCAGCACCAGCGGCAGGGTGACGAGGGCAAAGACCGCGAGCGGCCCGGCGCCGAGGGTGCCGGCCGCCTCTTCCAGCCTGGCGTCGACGGCCTCGATCGACAGCCGCATCGCCCGCACCATCAGGGGGAACCCCATGACGGCGCAGGCCAGCGCCGCGCCCGTCCAGCGGAACGCCAGGACGATGCCGAGGTGGTCGGCCAGCCACGCCCCGACGAGGCCACGGCGGCCGAAGGCGATCAGCAGGAGATAGCCCGTGACGACGGGCGGCAGGACGAGCGGCAGGTGCACGATCGTGTCGAGGATCGTGCGGCCCGGGAAGCGCCCGCGGGCCAGGAGGTAGGCCACGCCGAGCCCTGGCAGCAGGCTCGCCGCCGTCGCCGTGGTGGCGACGAGCAGGCTCAGCCGGAGCGCCGCCCAGGCGTCGGGCCCGAGCCAGCCGTCCACGTCCGCGGCGTCGCGGCGGTCAGGGGGCGGCCGGCCTGTCGATCACCGTGAACCCCTGCTTGACGAAGGCCGCCTTGGCGGCGGGGCCCCGCAGGAAGGCGAGGAAGACGGCGGCGTCCGGGCCCTTCGCGTCCCTGGTGATCGCCACCGGATAGATGATCGGAGGGTGGCTGCCGGCCGGGAAGGTGCCCACCACCTTCACCTGGGGCTCGGCGACCGCGTCGGTGGCGTAGACGATGCCGAGCGGCGCCTCGCCCCGTGCCACGAAGGCCAGCGCGGCGCGGACGCTCTCGGCCTGGACGACGTGGTCCTTGACGCCGTCCCACGCCCCGAGCTTCTCCAGCGCCGCCTTGCCGTATTTGCCGGCCGGCACGGCATCGACGTTGCCCATGGCGAGGCGGCCGCCGCTCAGCGCCTTGCCGAGGTCCAACCCTGGGCCGACGTCGACCGTGACGGCCGAGTCCTTCGGGGCCACGAGCACGATCGCGTTGCCGAGCAGGTCGACCCGCGTCTCCGGCTTGATGAGCCCGGCCTTCTGGGCCGTGTCCATCCAATCGGTGTCGGCGGAGAAGAACAGGTCGGCGGGGGCGCCCTGCTCGATCTGTTTCTCGAGCACGTTCGAGGCCGCGAAGGACAGTTTCGGGGCCGCGTGGCCGTCGGCGGTCCAGCGCCCGCCCGCGTCGTCCAGGGCGTTCTTGAGGCTCGCGGCCGCGAACACCGTCGGGCCCGCGCTCCCCTGGGCGGCGGCGGCACCGGGGGCGAGCGGCAGGAGCACGGCCAGAGCCGCGCCGAGCCAGAACCGTCGCGTGATCGCCATGCCGCCGTCTCCCGAGGTCGCGCCGTGATGTCCGCAGCGATATAGCGCGGCGGCGAGGGAGTCCATGGCGCCGGCGCGCCGCCACGGGTAACCTCGTCGACGGACCGGCGAGGATGGGGCGATGGTGCGGCGGGACGAGATCAGGCCGGCGAGGTGGCGGTCGCGCCGCCGGCCGCCACGGACGCCGGGCTGGTGTTCATCGGCCGGATCCACACGCCCTGGAGCGACCGCCTCGCCTGCCCGCGCCAGGGCCGGCGCGACGGCCCCGTCTGCCGGATCGAGCTCTTCGCGCCCTGGGACCAGGGGCTCGACGGGCTGGCGGACTACCAGTCGGTCGAGGTGCTCTACTGGCTCGACAGGTCGCGCCGCGACCTCGTGCGCCAGAGCCCGAAGAGCGACGGGACAGCGCGCGGCACGTTCTCGCTGCGGTCGCCTGTGCGGCCGAACCCGATCGGCACCTCGCTGGTGAGCCTCGTGGGCATCGAGGGCGCCATCGTGTCGGTGCGCGGCCTCGACTGCCTCGACGGCACGCCGCTGATCGACCTGAAGCCCGACCGCTGCGGCTTCACCCCGCTGGCCCCGCGCCAACCCGGCGACGACGAGGTGGGGTGAGACGCGTGGGGCGACCTGTAGCGCGGGCTTCCAGCCCGCATCGCCATGAGGCTGGACGAGCGCATGCCGGCTGGCGCTCTCGCGGCTATCTTCCGCATTTCGACTCGCCGGAGACCGTGCAGCATGTCGTCTTTCGCCTCGCCGATGCCATTCCGCCGGGCATCCTGGCGGGACAAGAGCGCGCTCCGGCCGATGCTAAGCTGGGGATCGTCGAGGCGCTTCTACGCGCCGGCCACGGTGAAAGACTGCTGTCGGACCCACGCGTCAGCGTGATCGTTGAAGACGCTCTGCTGCATTTCGACGGGGGGGCGCTACAACCTCCTCGCCTGGTGCGTCATGCCCACCCATGTCCATGCCCTCGTCGAGCAAATCGAGGGGTATACCCTGTCTTCAGTCGTCCATTCCTGGAAATCGTTCAGTTCCACATCGGCCAACAGGCGTCTCGGGCGAAGAGGTGCACTGTGGGCTCCGGAATATTATGACCGCTACATGAGAGACGAGTCCCAACTTGAGGCTACGCGTGCCTATGTCGAGCGCAACCCCGTCGCCGCCGGTCTGTGCGCACGGCCGGAAGACTGGCGACATTCCTCCGCATGGGACGGCATCAGGGCCGAGAGATGACGCGCCGCCGATGGCGCGGGTGCCTCGCTTGCGCCGACGAAGCGCGACCAGAGCCGACAGACCGGCACACGCACAGAGATGCGGGCTGGAAGCCCGCGATACGTCCCGCGCCGCAGCCCGCGTCACGACGCCAGCAGCATCTCGATGTCGGCTTGCGTCATGGCGAGCGTCGGCTCCCCGTCGGCGTCGAAGAGCGAGGCGGCGAGCGCGGCCTTCTCCTTCAGCACCTCCATCTTCTCCTCGATCGTGCCGGCCGCGACGAGGTTGTGGACGAAGACGGGCTTGGTCTGGCCGATGCGGTGCGTGCCGCCTCGGCTTTCGCCGCGGAGGCGACCGTCAAGGCGTGGAACAGGGCCGCGGCGACGTATTTGCAATGGCGCGTCATCGGACACGTGCAGGTGCCGCCGACCTCCGTCCCGCCCCGGCGTTCGTTCAAGGTGATAGATTGCCGGTAGGGCCGTGTCGCGGTCCCGTTCACGGCGGACCGTATCGTATCGCCGTCCCGGACGAAGTCGACGACACGGGCCTGCCCGTGATAGCGGCGCCCCGCTTCGGTGGGGGGGCTTCCACACCGGCGGCGGATATCGTTCTCGTCGAACAGCATCCAACCGTCTCCACAGCACCGCGGCGGCCGCGTCTCATGTGCCGGACGATACGGCGTCGCGTCCCTCGAACGGCAGCGCGCCGCCTTACCCCCAAGTTCATCGACGCCGGCCCGTCACGACGAGCCCAGGCCGGCCGGCGACGCGGCTCATGACGGCCGACACCGACGACGACCCGTCGATGTCGGGTCACGCCGCATGGGCGGCGGCGCGCATCCGCGCTTGCCAGCGGTCGAGAGTTTCGACCGCTGGTCTCAGGCGCCGTAGCGGTCCCGGTACCAATCGACGAAGCGCGGCAGGCCTTCGGCCAGGGTGGTCCGGGGCGCGTAGCCCGTGAGGGCGCGGATGCGGCCGATGTCGGCCCAGGTCTCGGTGACGTCGCCGGACTGCATGGGGAGCATCGCCTTCACGGCCTCGCGGCCGACCGCGCGCTCGAGGCTGGACACGAAGTCGAGCAGGGACTCGGGCCGGTCGTTGCCGACGTTCAGCAGACGGTTCACCCCCCGTTCGGGCGGACGGTCGAGCACGCCGAGGATCCCGTCGACGACGTCGTCGATGTAGGTGAAGTCGCGCCGCATCCGCCCCTCGCCATAGATCTCGATCGGCTCGCCCGCGAGGATGCGGCGGGTGAAGACGAAGTAGGCCATGTCGGGGCGACCCCACGGCCCATAGACGGTGAAGAATCGCAGGCCCGACTGAGGGAGGCCGTAGAGGCTGGCATAGCTCTCGCTCATCAACTCGCAGGACCGCTTGGTTGCGGCGTAGAGCGAAGCGGGCCGGTCGACGCGGTCGTCCTCGCTGTGGCGGCCGGCGGCGGCCCTGTCCCCGTAGACGGAACTCGAGGAGGCGTAGACGAGGTGCTCGAGCCCCGCGAGGTGGCGGCAACACTCCAGCACGGACAGGTGGCCGGCGAGGTTGGCCCGCTGATAGGCGAACGGCGCATCGATGGAGTGGCGGACGCCGGCCTGAGCGGCCAAGTGCACGACGCGCGTGACCTGCGCCCGCCCGGCCAGCTCGGCGAGCGGCGCCGGCTCGGCGATGTCGAGCGAATGGACCGTGACGCCGGCCTGCGCGAGCCGGTCCGCGCGACCACGTTTCAAGGCCGGTTCGTAATAGGGATCGAAGTTGTCGACCGCGACGATATCGGCGCCGGCCGTCGCCAGCGCCATGCAGACCGCGTGACCGATGAAGCCGGCGGCACCCGTCACGAGGATCCGGCTCATGCGGGGGATGTGTCCGTCGGCGGCCCGACCGTCGGTTCGGCTCGACGAGCCGAAGAGCCCGCGGCAGCACCGAAAGATGAGGTCGCGGTGATGTTTCCGCCTCGCATCCCGAAGTGATCGACAGGCTTTGGTCGGAGTGAGAGGATTCGAACCTCCGACCCCTAGTCCCCCAGACTAGTGCGCTAACCGGGCTGCGCTACACTCCGACACCGCGTCGCGGTCAGGTCCTATAGGATTTCCAGGGGACTCCCGCAAGCTCGATCGGGCGCCGAAGGCAAAAACGCGCCGACCTCGACGGCTCCCGACTCGGGCCGCGGCCGTGACGCCGCACCTCAATGTTTGGACGTCGTCTCATCGGTGGTCGAGCCGCCCCCGGTCGCCTCGGCGAGGGCCGGCGGCGCGAAGGCCAGAACCGCGTCCTCGGCATGCTCCAGGAGTACGGCCACGTCCATGATCTGCAGCCGAACGGCCTCGTCACGGACGTAAGTGATCATCCTGTGCAGCACCTTCACGCCCTCGGCATCGCCGTCGTCTTCGAACACGCCCCGCCCCCCGTGATCCACGCCTTCGGTGTCACGCTACCGATGTCGGATCGAGATCTTGAGCCTCAGCGCCGACCGTCGTTTTCGAATGGTCGAGCGAAGAGGGTCAAGGTTTACACAAGGTCGATCTTGCGCGGATCATGCGAGGCGGCAACAAGAATCAAGCGTTTCGCCTCGATCGACCGTCGCTTGTCACCTTTGAGTACCGCCCGGGCACGCCCCTAAGCGGTTCGATACATCCGCACCCACGCCTTCGACTGGTGATTTCAATTCCGGGTGGTCCGGACCGCGGCGATGAGCCTCGAACATTCGGACAGGTCGAGCACCACCGCGTTCAGCCGCGCCCGCAGGTCGCCGGCATGCGCCGTGGACGCCGCAGGCAAGGAAAGCGCAGGAAAGGGAGGCGGCGATGTCCGATAGGCGGTCTGCGTCGAGACCGATCCCGCCGAGACCGCCACCGCGCCGGACCGCTCGCCCCCCGTCGGGCCGCCCTCCTCGCCCTGGCGCGGCCCGCGCCGGTCCGCGACGACGGAAGGCGACGGGATCGCCGCCACCCCCCGGGGTCCCTGCTCCTGCAGCATGCGCTGCACCCCCTTGATCGTGTACCCCTGGCCGTAGAGCAGCGTCTTGATGGCGCGCAGCAGCGCGACGTCCTCGGGCCTGTAGAACCGCCGGCCGCCGGCGCGTTTGAGGGGCTTGACCTGTGTGAAGCGCGTCTCCCAGAACCGCAGGACGTGCTGGGGCAGCTTCAGTTCGTCCGCCACCTCGCTGATCGTGCGATAGGCGTCGTCGCTCTTCGCCGGGCCGGCCCGCTCAATCATCCCGGGGCAGCGGGGCGCCGTTGATGCGGCTCTTGAGGATGTTCGACGGCTTGAACACCATCACGCGCCGCGGCGTGATGGGCACCTCGATCCCGGTCTTGGGGTTCCGGCCGATGCGCTCCCCCTTGGCGCGGACGACGAACGACCCGAAGGAGGACAGCTTGACCGTCTCGCCGCGCGCGATGGCGGCCGATATCTCCCGCAGCACCATCTCGACCAGCTCGGCCGACTCGCTGCGCGACAGGCCGAGCTGCTGATAGACGGCTTCGGACAGGTCCGCCCGCGTGATGGTCTTGACGTCGGGTAGGCCGGGGAGTTTCGTCATGAGCGCTCTAGCGGGTCTCCCAGTCGGCGTGCCGCGTCAGGCCTTCGCCCGAAACATTAAACCCTGTCGTGCCGACGCGGAAGGGCGGAGATCGGCGTATCCACGCCGCGGATCTCACCAGCGGAGCAGCGCGCTGCCCCAGGTGAAGCCGCCCCCGACGGCCTCCAGCATCACCAGCTGGCCGGGGCGGATGCGGCCGTCGCGGCAGGCCCGGTCGAGGGCCAGCGGGATCGACGCCGCCGAGGTGTTGGCGTGGAGATGCACCGTGGTGACGACCTTGTCGGGCGGGATGCCGAGCTTCACCGCGGACGCGTCGATGATGCGGCGATTGGCCTGATGGGGCACGAACCAGTCGAGGTCCCCCGGCCCGACGCCGGCGGCCGCGAAGGCGTCGACCACGACATCGGTCACATGGCCCACGGCGTGGCGGAACACCTCCCGGCCCTGCATGCGGATATGGCCCGTGGTGCCGGTGCTCGAGGGGCCGCCGTCGACGTAGAGCTTGTCCCGCCCGCGCCCGTCCGACCGGAGGTGCGTCGTGACGATGCCGCCTTCGCGCAGCGGGTCGCCGCCCGGCCGGGCCTCCAGCACCATGGCGCCGGCGCCGTCGCCGAAGAGCACGCAGGTGGTGCGGTCCGACCAGTCGAGGATGCGCGAGAACGTTTCGGCGCCGATGACGAGGGCCCGGCGGTGGGAGCCGGAGCGCAGGAACTTGTCGGCGGTGGCGAGCGCGAAGACGAAGCCCGAACACACGGCCTGGAGGTCGAACGCGACCCCGGCGGTGATCCCCAGCGCCGCCTGGACCTGGGTGGCGGTGGCGGGAAAGGTGTAGTCCGGCGTGGCCGTCGCCACGATCACGAGGTCGATCGCGTCGGGCTCGCAGCCGGCGCTGGCGAGGGCCGCGCGGGCCGCCGCGACGGCGAGCTGCGAGGTCGTCTCTCCCTCGGCGGCGAAATAGCGCTGGGTGATGCCGGTGCGCTGGACGATCCACTCGTCCGTCGTGTCGACGGTCCGGGCCAACTCGGCATTGCTCACGCACCGTTCCGGAAGATAGGCACCCACGCCACGCACGACGGAACGCCAGCCGCTCGATTCCACCACGAGGCCTCTTCGATCCGATCCACGAGCCGCGCTTCACGGGGCGGGCCCCGCCGGTCGAGCGGGCCGGGCCGGCGGAGCTCCCTATGCGCCCAAACCGCCGAAGCGGCAATCGTCCAAGGCGCCGCCGACGGCGGGGATGCGTCGGCAGGGCCGAACCTGGGCGACCCCCTCAGGGCGCCGGCACGGCCGCGTCGCCCGCCGTCCGGTCGTCCAGCGACGCGGCCCCGGACGCGGTCTGGCTCTCCTGGGATCGGGCGAGCTGATCGCGGATTCGGGACAGCAGGTCGTGCCTGACCATCTCGTGGCCGACGCCGATGGCGCGGGCGTAGCCCACGGCGTCGGTGCCGCCGTGGCTCTTGATCACGACCCCGTCGAGCCCGAGGAAGACGCCGCCGTTGACGCGTCGCGGGTCCATCCGGTCGCGCAGGGCCGCGAAGGCGCCCCTGGCGAACCAGTAGCCGAGCTTCGACATCCAGGTGGCGCCCATCACCTCCCGGAGATAGCGGCCGATCTGCAGGGCCGTGCCTTCGGCGGTCTTCAGCGCGATGTTGCCCGTGAAGCCTTCCGTCACCACGACATCGACGGTGCCCTTGCCGAGGTCGTCGCCCTCGACGAAGCCGCGGTAGTCGAGCGACGGCAGGCCGAGTTCGCGGAGCAGGCGCCCCGCCGCCTTGATCTCCTCGAGGCCCTTGATCTCCTCGACCCCGACGTTCAGCAAGCCGACGCTCGGCCGCTCGATGCCGAGCACGATGCGGGCCATGGCGGCCCCCATGATCGAGAGGTCGACGAGGTGCTGGGCATCGGCGCCGATGCTGGCGCCGACATCGAGGACGATCGACACGCCCCTCACGGTCGGCCACATGGCGGCGATGGCGGGCCGGTCCACGTGGGCCATGGTGCGCAGGCAGATCTTCGACATCGCCATGAGGGCGCCGGTGTTGCCGGCCGACACGACCACGTCGGCGCGCCCGGACTTGACGGCCTCGATCGCCATCCACATGGACGACGTCCGGCGGCCGGCGCGCAGGGCCTGGCTCGGCCGGTCGTCCATGCGCACCGCGACGGTCGTGTGGACGATCTCGGCGGCGGCGGCGAGCGTCGGTTCGCGATCGAGCAGCGGGCGGATCTGGGCCTCGTCACCGACGAGGAGGAAGCGCGTCCCCGGCCGCTCGCGCAACGCCAGGGCGGCGCCGGGAACCACGACGGAAGGCCCGTGATCGCCGCCCATGGCATCGATTGCGATCCGAACCTGATCCTTCATCCCCTACCCATCCGATCGCACGCCCGGCTTCGTCCAATGCCGCCTCGCCGGCCTTCGCGTCAACTCACCGCCCACCCGGCATGCTGCGCGCCCGACGTGACGAAAGCGAGACGGGCCGTCGCCCGACCAGCGCTCGGATGACGGCCCGGGCTGGCACCGTCGAGGAGCAGCGCCCCCGGGCTAGCCCCGGTCCTTGAGGGTCCGCAGCACCGCGAAGGGCGAGACGTCCGATGCCGCCGGCCCGGTCGAGGCCGGATCCGCGAAGGCCACCCCCGGTCTGCGGGGATAGGGGTCGAGCCCCAGCACCAGCATCTCGGCGGCGAGCGCTCCGAGGTCGATGCGGCCGTTGACGATCGGGTCGGGCAGATCGTCGTCATCCCCTTCGTCGCCGGTGGGCGGCCGCGCCGCGCGCTCGGCCGCGAGGGCCTCGACGGCCGCCGCCGGGGCGAAGCGCAGATCGACGGATTCGGCGATGTCGGAGGCGAACTCCTCCAGCGACACGACGCAGACCTGACGCACCCGTGCCGCGGCCGACCCGGTGACGCGCAGCCCGCCCTCCCCATCCGCCGTCACCCGGAAGTCCGCCGCGAGGGCATCGATCCCGACGACACCGCAGCTGGCCGCCAGAGCCTCCCGCTCCGCTTCCGTCGTCTCCAGGCGGACCGCCGTGCCGCCGTCACGGACCGCAGCCGCTTCGAAACGGCGGGAGAGCGGACCGGCGGGCATCGTCTGGGGGCGCATCATGGCGGGCTCCGGGGCGGGACGGAGGACGGATCCGGGAAGGGCAGCGGTCCGGCGAGACAGGCGTCGAGCGGCATAGCGGAGAGCGCGCGCTCGGCCGCCGCCACATAATGGGCGAGGCGAGGCGCGCGACCGGCGTCGCGACCGGCATAGACGTTGCGCGACAGGGCGGCCGCGAGGGCCTCGTGGCCGAGCGGCAGGGCGGCGTCATAGGCGGCGGAGCGGCCGAGGAAAGCCTCGCAGAGCTTCTTCATCCGCTTGGGCACCGTGACGTCGCCGACGCCGGCCTCGCGCAGGTCCGCGTCGAGATGGGCGAAGACCGTGTCGACGAAGTCCTGCGCCACCGCGGGGCCGGGGGCTTCGGCGGCGTTGAAGCGGCGCAGCACGAGGCCGGCGTGCAGCGCCAGCATCTCGAAGCGGCCCTCGAACGTGTCGGGGACGGCATGGTCGAGGTAGAGACCGGGACGCCGCACGGCGCCTACCACCTCGGAATGGAGCCTGTCGAGGAGCAGGCGCCGCGGGGATGGGCGTCGGCGTCCGAAGGGAAACACCATGGCGTCGGATCCGACGGCCGTCGTCCGACGAGACGGCTTTGCGAGGCTGGCGATCGAGGCGAAACTTGCTTTTCGCGACCGCCGCAGTTACGCACTGCCCTCACCCATTGCAAGGGTCGCGTCCGTGGCGAGAGCCCGTGCTCCAGGGCCGGGACGGTCGCTCGGCCGGACCTGCACCAGGAGGTTCGGATGCGAGGCAAGGACAACGGCTCGTCGCGCGCCCTCAGGGTCGCCGGGCTCGCCGGGGTCGGCCTGCTGGCATTGAGCCTCGGCGGCTGCCTCGGCTACGACGGCGAGGTCACGCGCGGCTACGTGGTGGACCAGCGCTCGCTCGACCAGGTCAAGCCCGGATCCTCAGCCGAACAGGTCCTCGTCGTGCTGGGGACACCCTCGACCACGTCCACGGTCGGCGGTGCCGCCTGGTACTACATCAGCCAGACGGTCGACCGCACCTTCGCCTTCTCGCCGTCCACGGTGGTCGATCAGCGCGTGCTGGCGGTGTATTTCACCAAGGACAAGAAGGTCGAGCGCGTCGCCAATTACGGCCTGCAGGACGGCAAGGTCTTCGATTTCGTCACCCGGACGACCCCGACCGGCGGCGCCGAGCAGGGCTTCGTCAAGAACCTGTTCCGCTCGCTGCTTCGGTTCACCTGAACGGCACGCCGCCGTCCGGCGGGCGTCGGCGTCCTCAGGACGGCTCGACGGCGGGGACGTCCGACGGTCCTTCGCGAGGGACCGGGTCGAAGGCCCGGAACAAGATCAGCCCGGCCAGGAACCCGCCGATGTGGGCCTCCCACGCGATGGGGCCGCTGGCGAGGCCCAGCACGCCCGACCCGAGCCCGAACAGCAGGTTGGTGACGAACCACGCCACCAGGAAGGTCACCGCCCGGCGATCGCGCACCACGTCGCGCAGGGCCCGGGCGGGTCGAAGACTGGCCTGGAGCCGTCCCTCATCGCCAGCGTCGAGGATGGCCGCCATGGGCACGTCCGGCTGGAACATGAAGCGCAGCGTCGCCCCCATGCATCCCGACACCGCGGCCGAGGCGCCGATCACCGGCGCGAGGTCGAGCGGATGCGCCGCCCATTGCGCCATGGCGCCGGCGAAGGCCGTGACGGCGAGGAAGGCGAAGAAGCGCCACGAGCCGAAGCGGCGCGCCATCGGCGTGCCGAAGGCGAGGAGCCAGATGCCGTTGAGCCCGATATGCACCCCGTCGGCGTGCAGCAGGCCATAGGTCACGGTGGTCCAGGCCTGGCCCGTGCCGTCGCCGAGGTAGAACCGCTCCGCCTGGGCCAGCCGGTAGCCGTCGGGCCCCTGCCCCGCCAGGGCCACGATGCCGCCCACGACGCGGTCCGGAACCCAGGCGAAGCTGAGGCGGCCCGGCACGAAGGCGAGCCGCGTGAAGAGCGCGTCGTCCCACGCCTCGGGGATGACCTGGCGCGCCAGGTGGATCCCGGCCAGCACCAGCAGGGCGGCCAGGACCGCGCCGGGAATGTTGAAGACCGGCTGTCGCTTCGGGGCCGCGGGCTCGGGCTCGGCGGATCGGTCAAGCACGTCTTTGAACCCCGGTGATCGGTGGCGCGTCCGCGGCGACGCCGCCCGGATGGATCGCGCCTTGCCCCTCCGATGACCGTCCCATGCGCCGCACCGGCGAGCAAGCGGCGCGGATCGGCCGGGATCGCCTGCGGCACGCGGCGTGCTGCCGGCCGGTGCAGCATCGCCGACATGCCGGGACCCGTGCCGAAAGGCGACGGGGGGCGCCTCGAACGGGATGCGGAGGGCCGAAATGAAACATGCCGCCAGCCGCGACCTCCACGCCTATTGGGATCGCCTCCGCTTCGGGAGGAGCGCGCCCGAGCGCGGCGACATCGATCCCGTGGCGATCCGGCATATCCTCGCCTACACGTTCATCCTGGACGTCGACGAGGCGAGGGTGCCGCCGCGCGGGCGCGACGTGCGGTTCCGCCTGTCCGGGACGCGACTCAACGCGCTGTTCGGCCGCGACCTCGGTGGATCGCCGTTCGACAGCCTCTGGGGCCGCCGCGACCTTCCTGCGGTCGAGGCCATGCTCGATGGTGTGCTCGACGACCGCGCCGCCACGGTGGCGTCGGCGCGCGGCGGACCGCCCGATGTCGAACCGCTCGACCTCGAACTGCTGCTCCTGCCGCTGCGCCACCACGGCCGGACGCATGCGCGGCTCCTCGGGTCGCTCGCCGCCGAAGAAGTCCCGGGCTGGATGGGGCTCTCGGCCAGCGGGCCTCTCGACCTCATGGGTTTTCGGAGCCTGGACGGCGGAGGCACCGCCCGACCTGGGACACGACGCGACGCGGCACCGCCGATCCGGCGCGGATCCCAGGCGAGCCGCGTCGACGATACCCCGGCGGCTCCGTCCGTCCCGCTCCGCGTGGGGCGTTTCAGGGTCTACCAGGGTGGTCGCAGCCCTGCGCCGGAGGGGCCGGCGCGGTGACGCCGAGGGCGCCGGGCCGATGTCGCCCATCGTCGGGCGACGTCGGGCAGGCTCGAGCTGAATACGCCGGGAGTTCAGGCGGTCTTAACGGGTGAGACGCCATGGTCCGACACGACAGTCAGGTCCCCGAACCTCCGAAGGCGCACATCCGGTGGTCCCATCCCCGCTGATCCGATCAGAGCCGCAGGCCGTCGACAAGCGACGCCATCAGCGCGTGCGGGTCGCCGTGCTCGGCCGGTACATGCTGCCGAGCCGTCAGGAGTTCCCCTGCCAGACGATCGACATGTCTCCCGGGGGCGTCGCCCTCACGGCCCCGGTTCGGGGTGCCCTGAAGGAGCGGGTGATCTGCTACATCGACCAGATCGGCCGCATCGAGGGGAGCGTGTCGCGCATCTTCGACACCGGCTTCGCGCTCTCCCTCAGCGTGCCGCTGCTCAAGCGGGAGAAACTCGCCGACCAGCTGACGTGGCTCGGAAACCGGCACGCGCTCGGCATGCCGGAGGACCGGCGGCACGAGCGGGTGGCTCCCCGCAACCCGCGCTCGACGCTGGGACTCTCGGACGGACGGTCCTACCCGGTGCGGCTGATCGACGTGTCGGTGTCGGGGGCGGCTTTCACGGCCGAGGTCCATCCCCCGGTCGGCACGCCCGTCACGCTCGGGACGACGGCCGCCCACGTCGTGCGCGGCTTCAGCGGCGGCGTCGCGGTCGAGTTCGCCCGGCCCTTCTCGGCGGACAGCGACGCCAGCACCATCCAGCTCTGACGCGAGATCCTGAGGCCGGATCGGCGCGGGTCAGATCTCCTCGAGGTCGTAGTCGAGGATGGCCATCTGGAGCGTGAACGACTGGCCCTTGGGGTCGTCGGCCGACACGACGCCGAGGAAGTCGCTGCCGAGGTTGAGTTCGACCGAATCGGTCTTCTTGGCGCGCGGCACGACCTTGAACTTGTCGTTGTCGAACAGCAGCCTCAGGTAGGATTCCAGGGTCTGGCGTTCGACCGGGATCTTCATCTCGAACGAGAAAGACCGGTCCCCGTCCTCGTCGTCGACCGCGATCGTGGCGATGCGTCGCTCGCCGAGCGACACGTCCGCGCGGTCGGCGTCACCCTGATGGGGCAGCACCTTCAGCGCCTTGTTGCCGAACGTGCGCTGCAGGTAGTCCTGCAGCTTGTGTAATTCGCTCTTGTCCAAGCTGTGCTCCGAGCAGGCTGGCTAGGGATCGAGACCCTCGGGCCGATCCGAACAGGGTGGGTCCGCCGCGCGTCTCGCGGCACCCGGAAAGACCGATGCACCGTCGAGGGCGATGGGCCCGGCGACCGTTTCAGCCATGGACCCTAGCCGACGGCCGGCGGGCGCGGAAGGGCCTTCGGACCGCCGCGTCGTGCCTCGGACAGTTCACACCGGCCGAGCGCTGCGCTGAGCGACCCGCGCTTCAGGGGGTCGAGTCGATCACGGCGCGCTTCGACGTCGCCCGGCAGGCATCAGAGGCCGCCTCGCATCGAGCGTGAGACGCGCGCTCGAACCTCTTGATCAGGCTCGGATCTGCTCGGCGAAGGCGCGGTCTGGGGCCTTCTGGGCGATGATCTGGTCCATGGTGCGGGCGGGCTCCGCACAACCCGCTTCGCCCACGACGCGACCCGGCACGCCCACGACGGTCTTCTTCGGCGGGACCGAGGCCAGGACGACGGATCCCGCGGCGATCCGCGAGCAATGGCCGACCTCGATGTTGCCCAGCACCTTGGCACCGGCGCCGATCAGCACGCCATGGCGGATCTTGGGGTGCCGGTCCCCGGTCTCCTTGCCGGTCCCGCCCAGCGTCACGTCGTGCAGCAGCGAGACGTCGTCCTCGATGACGGCCGTCATGCCGACGACGAGGCCGGTGGCGTGGTCGAGGAAGATTCCCTTGCCGATCGGGGCGTTGGGGTGGATGTCGGTGCCGAACACGCCCGACGACCGGCTCTGCAGGTAGAGGGCGAGGTCGCGCCGGCCCGCGTGCCAAAGGGCGTGGGCGAAGCGGTGGGTCTGGATGGCGTGAAAGCCCTTGAAGTTCAGCAGGGGCTCGACGAGGCGCGTGCAGGCGGGATCGCGGTCGAAGAAGGCCAGGATGTCGGCGCGGAACGCCTCGGCGATGCCGGGATCGTGGCGGGCCACCTCGGTGAAGGCCTGGCTCAGCAGGATGGCGGGCACGTCGCCGTGGTCGAGGCGGGCCGCGATCCTGTAGATGACGGCCGCCTCCAGCGTGTCGTGGTTCAGCACCGTCGTCAGCATCAGCTTCGACAGGACGGGCTCGCGGCGGAGGATCTCCTCGGCCTCGGTCCGCATGCGGGCGAACAGCGGGTCGACGCTGGCCATCTCGACGACCCTCGCGCTCTGACTGTGACCCATCACCTGCCTCCGGACACCGGCGATGCTCCGCCGCCTCGCGATGCTAACACAGATACGGGCTCGCCGCCGGGCAGCAAGCCCCGGACCCGCCCCGGTGATCTGCACGGTGAACGCGACGATGCCGCGACGGTCCGGTCCCGCGGATCAGGGCCGACGCGCCAGGAACGCTAGCACGCCGGACTTGAACACCTTGTCGCCGACCGCGGGATTGTGGTCGCGGTCGGGGATGTCGAGGACCTCGCCGCGGGGCAGGAGTTCGGCCAAGCCGTGCGGGTCGCCCGCCACGGCATCCCTGGTGCCCACCGCCACGAGGCAGGGGACCGCGATGCCGCCGACCTCGTCGGGCCCGAGGGTCTGCCGCGAGCCGCGGATGCAGGCCGCGAGCGCCTGGAGGTCGTTGCCCCCCGCCTCGGCGAAGCGGCGGAACATGCGCTGCATCGGGTCGGTCAGATCGTCGAGCGACGCCGCCTCCATGGCGTCCGCGATGCCCGACGGCAAGCCAACCCCGCGCACGAGGTGGATCCCGAGCCCGCCGAACACGACCGAGCGGACGCGATCGGGCGCCGCCAGCGCCAGAAAGGCCGCGACGCGCGCGCCCATCGAATAGCCGAGCACGTCGGCGCGGTGGATCCCGAGGTGGTCGAGGAGCCGGCGCGCATCATCCGCCATCAGGGGCGTGGCGTAGGCGGCGAGGTCTTGCGGCTTGTCGCTCGCCCCGTGGCCGCGGTGGTCGAACAGCACGGCGCGGCGGCCGTCGTCCGACAGCGCCCGCAGCCAACTCGTCTCGGCCCAGTTGGTGCGCGCCGAGGAGGCGAAGCCGTGGATCAGCAGGACGGGCTCGCCCCGGTCGGGGGCGGCGGGGCGCTCGTCGCGGAACGCGATGCCGACGCCGTCAGAATCGAAATGCATGCCGTCGGGCCCCCGGGCGGATCGGAGTGCGATCTTTGCGGCGGCGGCGGCTCCGCGGCAAGACGCCGGACGATCACGTATGTCATGCTGCTGTCGACATACGCCAGCTTAAACATGCGAGGCCATCCAACGGCTTACGTCCAAACACCGTTTCGACGTGAGCCTGACAGACCCTGGGACGCGCCGAACCGCGCCCTACCCTTCGCCGGCCGTTCCCCCTATGGTGCGCCGCGATCGCCCTCCCCCTCGAGGACTCCATGGCCAGCCACCAGACGCCGCATTTCCACAATCAGCCCGGCGTGCCGACCATCCGGATCGGCGTCCGCGAGTTCATGTGCACGGGCGCGCTTCCGCCGCTAGACCATCCCCACACGTTCATCGACATGGGCGACAGCGACGACGCCATCTGCCCCTATTGCTCGACCCACTTCCTCTTCGCCCAGGCGCTCGGCCACCACGCCGATCCCTCCGCCTGCGAGTACACGCCCGACACCGCACCCTGAACGGAACCCGCTCCGCCGTCGAGATCGCCGTCGTCGGCGCCGGCATCGGCGGGCTCGCGGCGGCCCTGGCGCTCGCCGCCGTGGGCGCCAGGGTGACGGTCTACGAACAGGCCGGGAGCCTGGAGCCGATCGGCGCCGGCGTGCAGCTCTCGCCCAACGCGTCGCTGGTCCTGCGGCGGCTCGGCGTCCTCGACGCCCTCCGGGCGCGCGCGGTCGCGCCGGCCGAGGTCCTGATCCGCCGGGCGCGGGACGCCGCCTCCCTGGCCCGCATCCCGCTCGGCGCCGCCGCCGAGGCGCGCTACGGCGCTCCTTTCCTGGTGACCCTGCGCGCCGACCTGCAGGACGCGCTACTGGCCCGGGCCGCGGCCGATCCCGCCATCACGCTGCGGTTCGGCCGAGGCGTCGCCGGCTGCGAGACGCGCGACGGCCGGGTTCACATCCGCTTCAGCGACCCCGACGCCGCCGCCGACGCGGCGGACGGCCTCGTGGCGGCGGACGGCATCCGCTCGGCGGTCCGTCGGCAGATCGCCGGCACGGCCGCCGACGACGACGCCCGGGCCTCGGGCCGATCCGCCTGGCGCAGCCTCGTCCCGCGCGCCGCCGCCGAGCCCGACACCCTCCTGCCCCGCTCGAACCTGTGGCTCGGGAGGCGCGCCCACTTGGTTCATTATCCCGTCGCGGACGGCGAGGTCGTCAACGTCGTGGCGATCGTCGACGAGGCGGTGGCGGACCGGCGCGGCGCATCCTGGTCGCGACCGGGCGACGCTTCCGCACTGGCCCGACGCTTCGCCGAGTGGGCCGCGCCGGCCCGGCGGCTGATCGCCGCCGCCCCGGGCTGGCGGACGTGGCCGCTCTTCGACCGGCCCCCGCTCGCGAGCTGGTCGGCCGGGGCCGTCACGCTGCTCGGCGATGCCGCCCACCCGATGCTGCCGTTCATGGCGCAGGGCGCCGCCCAGGCGATCGAGGACGCCGCCGTCCTGGCCGCGGCCGTGGCCGACAGTTCCGGCGACCTCGCTGCGGCATTTTCGACCTACGATGCTCTTCGCCGCCCCCGGACAGCCCGCGTTCAGGCAGAATCGCGCAGGCAAGGCCGTGTCTACCATCTGGCATTCCCGGCCTCCTCGGTCCGAAATCTCGTCCTGTCCGGCCTCGGGCGGGACCGTCTGGCGGCTCGCCTCGATTGGATCTATGACGCGCCGGACTCGGTCAGGCGGTTCATCGAGACCTGAGAGGACGCGTTCGCTTCCCCTTCGTCGTGATCCCGGGCGGTTTGGCCCGGAGCGGACGCGCCAACCCAGCCGGACCCATGCCGACCGATCCTCAGAAACCGGACCTGCGCTCGGCCCACGTGATCGTCGTGGCCAACGAAAAGGGGGGCACCGGCAAGTCGACGGTGTCGATCCACACGACGGTCGCCCTGCTGAAAGCCGGCTATCGGGTGGCGACGATCGACCTCGACACCCGCCAGCGCACTCTCACGCGGTTCTTCGAGAACCGGCTGTCCTGGGCCGAACAGGCCGGCACCACGCTGGAGATGCCCTTCCATCACGCGCTCGACCGCGGCGATTCGGCTGATGTCGGCGACAACGAGACGCGCGAGTTCGGCGACTTCGCCAACGCCATCGAGCAGATCGAGCACGATTACGAGTTCGTCGTCATCGACACGCCGGCGTCCGACAGCTACCTCATGCGGCTGGCGCATTCCTTGGCCGACACGCTGGTGTCGCCGGTCAACGACAGCTTCATCGACATCGACGTCTTCTCGCGCGTCCACCACGACCGGACGAAACGCGGCGCGATCGCCCACTACGCCGACCTCGTCCTCGAAGCGCGCCGGCGCAGGCGACAGGTGGATGCCGGCATGATCGACTGGGTGCTCCTGCGCAACCGCGTCGCCTCCATCCAGTCGAACAACGCGAAGCAGATCGCCTTGAGCATCGACAAGCTCGCCACGGAGCTCCAGTTCCGCACCGCCGAAGGGCTGCACGACCGCGTGATCTTCCGCGAGCTGTTCCCCATCGGCCTGACCGCGCTCGACCCCATCGAGGAGGGCGCCAGGGGCGGCGTCCTGACCAACTCCCAGCTCGCGGCCCGGCAGGAGATCGCCGACCTGATCGCGACGCTGAGCCTGCCGATCCGGAGGACCGACGAGTCCCACATCGACGCCCGGCACGGCTGGTTCGAGCAGATGTCCCGCTTCTACCGCGACCGCGACGCCGCGGGACTTTGAAGTGTCCCGCCAGCGGACGACGGCGACCGACTGAACCTCGCGCTGGACCAGGGCGTTGCATATCGATGTCGAGTCGGGCCGGCGCGCCGCCGTGATCTTCGCCTCGACGTCGATGAGCGGCGCACATGAAACTGTTCGATTGTCAAGTCTGCGATCAGACTCTGTATTTCGAGAACACGACCTGCGAGAAGTGCGGGCACCGCCTCGGCTATAGTCCGGAAGACCAGGACCTCTACGCCGTGGTCCGGGTCGGGGCCGTGGCGAACCATCTCTGGCAGGTCAAGGGCGATACGGCCCGGACCTTCCGGTTCTGCGCCAATGCCCAGCACGACGTCTGCAACTGGCTGATCCCGTCCGATCAGGAGGGTCATTTCTGCGTCGCCTGCCGCCACAATCACACGGTGCCCGATCTCGCCAAGCCCGGAAACCTCGAACTCTGGCGGCTGATCGAGATCGCCAAGCATCGGCTGTTCTATACGCTGATCGCGCTGAAGCTGCCGCTCCGGACTAGGTCCGAGGACCCGAAGGAGGGGCTGATCTTCGAGTTCCTCGAGGACACCGTCCCCGGCCAGCACGTCATGACGGGGCACGACGACGGCCGGATCACCATCGCGATCGCGGAAGCCGACGACGCCGAGCGCGAGCGGCGGCGCCAGAGCATGCACGAGCCCTATCGCACGCTGCTCGGCCATTTCCGGCACGAGATCGGGCATTACTACTGGGACCGCCTCGTGCGCGACGCCCCGGCGCTCACGGCCTGCCGCGACGTGTTCGGCGACGACCGCGAGGACTACAACGAGGCCCTGAAGCGGCACTACCGCGACGGGTCGCCGCCGCAGTGGCGCGAGCGCTTCGTCAGCGCCTATGCGACCACGCATGCGTGGGAGGACTTCGCCGAGACCTGGGCGCACTACCTCCACGTCCTCGACACGCTCGAGACCGCCGAAGTCTTCGGAGTCGCCACCCATCCCCGCGGCATCGCCGAGGCCGACCAGCTCGCCACCCAGGTCGACTTCGACCCCGAGAAGGCCGCCAGCATCGCGCCGCTCATGAGGGCTTGGCTGCCGCTGACCTTCGCGCTGAACAGCCTCAACCGTTCGATGGGCATGGGAGACCTCTATCCCTTCGTGCTGACGCCGGCGATCATCGACAAGCTCGGCTTCATGCACGATCTCATCCACGGCTGGGTGGGCGCCTCCGCGCCCGACCAGCCGGACGTCCTCCGCGCCCCGGTCCCGGAGAACTCGCCACCGCCCGGCAGCCCCGCCATGGCGGGCATGAGCTGAGCCGTTTGGCGGGGATCGGCGCAGGGCCGAGGGGAGCTTGTCGCAGAGCGGGATCGTCAGGCGACGGGTTCCGCGACAGAGTTCTGGCCTGATGCTCGGTGAAGCGTGTCAGCGGATCACTTCGACCGTGACACCGGCTGCCGCGGCGATGGACGGCCAGCGCCGCTCCGCGGTGAGCGCCGTCAGACCCTCTCGCTTGGCCAGGGCGAGGCAGCAACGATCTCCGAGCGACAGGCCGCCATCGAGCGTGATGGGGCGCAACATGCCGGCGTCATAGGACAGCGCGGCATCGAGAGAGACCAGTCGGACCGGCAGGGGGCGCCGAGCTTGGCGGGTGGCTCACCACCTCGGCCGCGTTGACCGTACTCATGATCGCGCCGTCGAGGGCGGCCTTGACCTTGTCGGCTCCCGGCTCGCCGAGCAGGAGTGCGAGCAGGGCCGAGGCATCGAGGACCACGCTGCTCATTCGGCCTCGGGCTGGTGGGCACGGTCTGCGAGGAAATCGTCGACGGAGGCTCCAGGCTTGCCGCCGACCAGGCTTCGGCTGAGGTCCTGCGCGCGCGCCACCACCCCATCCAGGGTGCGAAGTATGATCGAATCGCCCGCGTCCTCGACGATGACGTCCCCACCCTGGCCGAGCCCATGCCGCTTGCGAAGGTCGGCGGGCAGACTCATCCGGCCGTCCGGCACCACCTTGGCCTTCATGGGATCGCTCCAGCTTCTGCCACCGAGGCAATAACACGCGGTCGGCACTCCCCCCACACCAGAGTCCATCGATCGGCATGCACCGGCATCGCCCGACCGCGCCACCCAGGTCGACTTCAGCCCCGACAGGCCGCCAGCATCGCGCTCCTCATGAAGGGCTGGCTGCATGAGCTGAGCCGTTTGGCGCAGGGGCACGCGCCTTGCTAGTCTCCGGCCGTCACGAATCGCCGCGGGTCCATCCCGCGGCGACCTGTCGGTCGAGGGTCCCATGCACGACGCCAGCCACCCCGCGCCGCCTCGCGACCCGGTCAAGGACCAGCCGCTGATCGACGACATCCGCCTGCTCGGCTCGATGCTGGGCGACATCGTGCGCGAACACGAGGGCGAGACCTGCTTTTCCATCGTGGAGAACGTCCGGCAGCTCAGCGTGTCCTACCAGCGCGACAAGAACGACACCGCCGGCCATTCGCTGGAACTGATCCTGCGCGGCCTCACCCCGTCGCAGGCCGTCTCGGTGATGCGGGCCTTCTCCTACTTCTCCCACCTCGCCAACATCGCCGAGGACCGGCATCGCGTCCGCCGCCGCGCCCTCCACGCCCAGGACCCGGCGACCGCGCCCGGCGCCGCGGGCCACCAATCCGGCAGCCTCGCCAAGACCTTCGAGCGCTTCGCCGAGGCCGGCATCGACCGGGCCCGCGTGGTCGAGACCCTGAAGCACGCCTGGGTGTCCCCGGTCCTCACGGCCCACCCGACGGAGGTCCAGCGCAAGAGCCTGCTCGACGCGGAACTCGCGATCGCCGAACTCCTGGCGACGCGGGACGGGATCAACGACGCCCGCGAGCTCCAGCGCAACACCGCCATGCTGCGGACCCGCATCACCCAGCTTTGGCAGACGCGGCTGCTGCGCGACCGCAAACTGACAGTGCGGGACGAGATCGAGAACGCGCTGAGCTACTACCGCACCACGTTCCTGCGCGAGATCCCGCGGCTCTACGCCGAGGTGGAACACTATCTCGGCGAGGCCCCGCCCTCGTTCTTCCGCATGGGCAACTGGATCGGCGGCGACCGCGACGGCAACCCCAACGTCGACGGCACGACGCTCGACGTCGCCATGCGGCGCCAGTGCGAGACCGCCCTCGACTTCTACCTCGCCGAACTGCACCACCTCGGCGCCGAACTGTCGGTGTCGGACCGGCTCGCCGGATCCTCGCCCGAACTCATCGCCCTGGCGGCATCCTCGAAGGACGACAGCCCGCACCGCGAGGACGAGCCCTATCGCCGTGCCGTGCTGGCCGTCACGGCCCGCGTCTCGGCCACCCGGATGGCGCTGACCGGGGAAGCCGGCGCGCAGCCGCCGCGGGTGGCTCTCCCGGCCTACGCCGGCCCGGAGGACCTCGCGGCCGATCTCGCCACGATGGCGGCGTCGCTGCGCTCCCACCACGGCGGCGCGCTGGTCGACGTCCGCCTCGGGCCGCTGATGCGCGCCGTCGACGTGTTCGGCTTCCACCTCGCCACGATCGACCTGCGCCAGTCCTCCGACCGGCACGAGGAGACGCTGGCCGAACTGATGGCCAAGGCCGGCGTCGAGCCGGGCTATGCCGGGCTCGACGAGGACGCCAAGCGTGCGCTGCTGCTGCGCCTGCTCGGCGAGCCGCGGCCGCTGCGCCTGCCCTTCGAGACCTATTCGGAGCGCGCCGCGAGCGAGTTCGGCGTGTTCGACACCGCCCGGTGCCTGCGGGCCGCCTACGGGCCCGAGAGCCTCCGCCACTACATCATCAGCCACACCGAGACGGTGAGCGATCTCCTCGAGGTCCTGCTGCTCCAGAAGGAGTTCGGGCTGATGCACGGCACCTTCGGCCAGCCCGGCACCACGGCCGAGCTGATCGTGTCGCCGCTGTTCGAGACGATCGCGGACCTGCGCAACGCCGAGCCGATCATGCGGGCCTTCTACGGCCTGCCGGGCGTGGAGGCTCTCATCGTGGCGTCGGGGGCCGAGCAGGACATCATGCTGGGCTACTCGGATTCCAACAAGGACGGCGGGTTCTTCACGTCGAACTGGGAACTCTACCGCTCCTCGACCCAGCTGGCGCGGCTCTTCGACGAGAAGCCGGGCGTGACGATGCGGCTGTTCCACGGCCGCGGCGGCACGGTGGGACGCGGGGGCGGCCCGAGCTACCAGGCGATCCTGGCGCAGCCGCCCGGCACCGTGAAGGGGCAGATCCGCCTGACCGAGCAGGGCGAGATCATCTCGTCCAAATATTCGAACCCCGAGATCGGGCGCCGCAACCTCGAGACGCTGGTGGCGGCCAGCCTCGAGGCGACGCTTCTGACCCCGACCGACGCCGCGCCCGCCGTCTTCCTCGACGCCGCGGCGTCGCTCTCGGCGCGCAGCATGAAGGCCTACCGGGCGGTGGTCTACGAGACCGCGGGCTTCACGGACTACTTCTTCGCCGCCACGCCGATCGCCGAGATCGCCGACCTCAACATCGGCTCCCGCCCGGCGTCGCGGAAGGCCAACCGCGTCATCGAGGACCTGAGGGCCATCCCGTGGAGCTTCTCCTGGGGCCAGTCCCGCGTCAGCCTGCCGGGCTGGTTCGGCTTCGGCTCCGCCGTCCGGGACCTGATGGCCGAGCACGGCGAGGCCGACGGCATGGCGCTGCTGCGGCGCATGAACGCCGAATGGCCCTTCTTCCGCACCGTCCTGTCGAACCTCGACATGGTGCTGGCCAAGGCCGATCCGGCGGTGGCGCGGCGCTACGCCGAACTCGTCCCGGACCGGGCCCTCGCCGAGCGGATCTTCGCCGCCATCGAGGCCGAGTGGGACCTCACCACCACGGCGCTGAACGGCATCCTGGAAACCACCGAGCGCCTGGGCGACAACCCGTCGCTGGCCCGCTCGATCGAGCACCGTTTCCCCTACATCACGCCGCTGAACCACCTCCAGGTGGACCTGATCCGCCGCTTCCGCGCCGGCCAGGCCGACGACAAGATCCAGCGCGGCATCCTGATCTCCATCAACGGCGTGGCGGCCGGCCTGCGCAACACGGGCTGAGCGGCCGGCCGAACCCGGGGACGGAATGCCGGGGGCGGAGCCGGAGCGGCCTCAGCGCACCAGCAGCGCCGCGATGCCGAACCCGTCCGTGCCGCAGCGCTGCGGCGACAGGCGCAGGCCCGGGCCGTGCGGCGAGGCGTGACCGGCGAGGTCCGGCAGGCCGGCCTCGCGCGCCATGTGGCCCGCGTCGAGCGGCAGAAGGCCGGGATGGGCCTCGATCAGGCGGCGCAGCCGGTCCTCGTTCTCCTCGCGCAGCACCGAACAGGTGACATAGACGAGCCGGCCGCCCGGCTTCACGCAGGAGACGGCGGTCTCCAGGATCTCGTCCTGGACCTTGATCCGCTCGTCGAGGGCGCCGGGGCGAAGCCGCCACTTGGCGTCGGGATTGCGGCGCCACGTGCCCGTGCCGGTGCAGGGCGCGTCGACGAAGACGACGTCGAACCGGCCCTGCAGGTCGTCGAGCGCCGTCTGCCGCCCTTTCGGGGCGCGGACCTGGACGTTGCGCACGCCGGCGCGGGCGAGCCGGTCGTAGATCGGCATCAGCCGCCGCCCGTCGAGGTCGGTGGCGAAGATCTGGCCCTTGTTCTCCATCATGGCCGCCAGCGCCAAGGTCTTGCCGCCCGAGCCGGCGCAGAGGTCGAGCACCTGCATCCCGGGCCCGGCACCGCTGACCAGGGCGGCGATCTGCGATCCTTCGTCCTGCACCTCGACGAAGCCCTTCACGTAGGCGGGCTCGGCGGCGAGGGCCGGAGCGCGACCGTCCTCGCCGACCGCGATCCTGAGGCCGCCCGGCGCATGGCCGGTCGCCTCGGGGTGGAGGTGGGCCAGCGAACGGGCCGCCTTGTCGCGATCGACCTTCAGCGTGTTGACGCGCAGGTCGACCGGAGCCCGCCGCGCCAGCGCCCGGCCCTCCGCGACCGCCGCCGCGCCGAACGCCGCCGCGAAGCTGCCGGCGAGCCATTCGGGATAGTCGCCCCGGACATGGTCCGGCGCGCCGTCGAGCGTCCCGGTCTCGAGCCGCGAGCGCTCCTCGTCGTCGAGCGGCGCCGGCGCATAGGCCTCCCCGGTGCAGAGCGCCGCCACGGCCCCGGCCTCCAGCCCCCGCAGTTCGCGCAGGGCGCCGACCAGCACAGCCCGGGCCGAATCGGATCCCATGACGTGGGCGGCGGAACTCCTCACCCGGAGCGAATCGTAGACGAGGCTGCCGATGCCGGCGCGGTCCTTCGACCCCGCGTAGCGATGGGCCGTTCCCCAGTCCTTGAGGGCGTCTGCGGCGGGACGCCGTTGCATTTCGATCACACCGAGGATCTCAATGGCGGCGGAGAGGCGGGCACCGGGGTTCATGCTGGTTTTGCCACAATTGAGCCTGGAAAGAGAAGAAAACCGGGCAGGCGCTGTCAGACGACACGCCCGAAGATTTGCGTAGCCTGAGGATGTCTCGATGACCCGTATCGTTCGCCAGGCGGCCCTCGCCGCCCTGGCTCTGTCGCTGGCGGCCTGCGCCACCACCCCGCCGCCCCCGCCCCCGCTCCTGGCGCCCCCGAAGATGCGTCCCGACGCCAAGACGACCCTCGAGAACCACATGTGATCGGGGGAGCGCCCCGCATCGTCGGGGCGCTCATCCACCGAAGAGATCAGGGCGGCTCCGGCCGCCCTTTTTCGTGGCGTCATTCCAGCGGTCGAGAGGCCAGGCCGCCGGCGAGCGCGGATGCGCGGCGCCGCTCGTGCGGCGTGACCCGTCAGACGCCGCCGGGGTAGTTGGGGCTCTCACGGGTGATCGCCACGTCGTGGACGTGGCTCTCGCGCAGGCCCGCGTTGGTGATGCGGATGAACTGCGCCTTCTCCTGGAAGTCCTTGATGGTGGCCGACCCCGTGTAGCCCATGGCGGCCCTGAGGCCGCCGGTGAGCTGATGCAGGATGGCGCCGACCGGGCCACGGTAGGGCACCTGGCCCTCGATCCCCTCCGGGACGAGCTTCAGCTCGTTCTTGATCTCGGCCTGGAAGTAGCGGTCCGCCGAGCCGCGCGCCATGGCGCCCACCGAACCCATGCCGCGATAGGCTTTGAACGAGCGGCCCTGGTAAAGGTAGACCTCGCCCGGGCTCTCGTCCGTGCCGGCGAACAGCGAGCCGATCATCACCGAATCGGCACCGGCCGCCACCGCCTTGGCGACGTCGCCCGAGAACTTGATGCCGCCGTCCGCGATCACCGGCACGCCCTGCTGGCGGGCCGCGTCCGCCGCATCCATGATGGCGGTGAGTTGGGGCACGCCCACGCCCGCCACGATGCGGGTGGTGCAGATCGAGCCCGGGCCGATGCCGATCTTGATGGCGTCGGCGCCGGCGTCGATCAGCGCCTTGGCGCCGTCGCCCGTCGCCACGTTGCCGGCGATGATGGCGACCTTGTTGGACAGGCGCTTCAGCTCGCCCACCTGGTCGAGCACCTGCTGGGAATGGCCGTGGGCGGTGTCGACCACCACGCAGTCGACCCCGGCCTCGATCAGCAGGGCGGAGCGGGCGAAGCCCTTGGCGCCGACGCTCGAGGCCGCGGCGACGCGCAGGCGGCCCTCCGGGTCCTTGCAGGCCAGCGGGTGGAGCGTCGCCTTCTCCATGTCCTTGACGGTGAGGAGGCCGACGCAGCGGTCCTCGTCGTCGACCACGACGAGCTTCTCGATGCGGTGCTGGTGCAGGAGGCGGCGCGCCTCGTCGGGCCGCACGCCCTCGCGCACCGTGACGACCTTCTTGGTCATGAAATCGGTGACGGGCTGGGTCGGATCGTCGGCGAAACGGACGTCGCGATTGGTGACGATGCCGACGATGCGGGCCGGCAGCCCGGCCGGGCCGGCCTCGACGACCGGGATGCCGGAGATGTTGTGCCGACGCATCAGCTCCAGCGCCTGGGCCAAGGTCACGTCCGGGTTGATGGTGATGGGGTCGATCACCATGCCGCTCTCGTAGCGCTTCACCTTGCGCACCTCCTCGGCCTGCGCGTCCGGCTCGAGGTTGCGGTGGATGACGCCGATGCCGCCCGCCTGGGCCATGGCGATGGCGAGCCGCGCCTCCGTCACGGTGTCCATGGCGGAGGAGATGAGCGGGATGTTGAGGTCGATGCCGCGCGTCAGGCGGGTGCGGACGTCGGCCTGGCCGGGCATGATCAGCGAATGCGCGGGCTTGAGCAGCACGTCGTCGAAGGTGAGCGCCTCGGTGAAGGTCGGGCGGGAGATCGTCATGGCCAACTCCGGGCGGGTCGCGCTCGAGGGCGTGAGGTCCCGTGCGACGACGAGAGCGGCGCCGGATGGGCGCCGCTCGGGTTGGCAGTGGCCACTATCACGCGGCGGCGACGGAGGGAAGACGCCGCGGCGGGCGGGTCCGGGCGGCCCGCACGAGCCCAGGAAAAGCCTCACAGCCGCCATAGGGAACGCCCGACCGCGCGGCCGCCGTGCCGCATCCCGCCCCGCCATCGAAGGTGCCGCCCCGCCTTGCCCCGTCACATGCTGGTGCCACTCGTGGTGGCCTGTGCCCTGTTCATGGAGAACATGGACTCGACCGTGATCGCCACGTCCCTGCCGGCGATCGCCGCGGACCTCCACCAGGACCCGATCACCCTCAAGCTGGCGATGACCTCCTACCTCATCAGCCTCGCGGTCTTCATCCCGGCGAGCGGCTGGGCGGCCGACCGGTTCGGGGCGAGGCCGATCTTCCGCGGCGCGATCGTGGTCTTCGTCCTCGGCTCGATCCTGTGCGGCGTGTCGAACTCCCTGCCGACCTTCGTGGCGTCCCGCGTCGTCCAGGGCCTCGGCGGCGCCATGATGGTGCCGGTCGGCCGCCTCGTGCTGCTGCGCTCGGTGCCGCGCGAAGAGCTCGTGACGGCCCTGGCCTACCTCACCGTGCCGGCGCTGCTGGGCCCCATCCTCGGGCCGCCGCTCGGCGGTTTCATCACCACCTATTTCGATTGGCGCTGGATCTTCTGGATCAACGTGCCCATCGGCGTCCTGGGCGTGACGCTGGCGACCCTGTTCATCGCCGACATCCGGGAGGCGGACGTGTGGCCGCTCGACGTCCGCGGCTTCGTCCTGTCGGGTGCGGGCCTGTCGTCGCTGTCGTTCGGCCTCACCGTGATCGGGCGCGGCGTCGTGCCGAACGCGGTGACGGCCGCACTGATCGCCGGAGGCCTCGCGCTCGTGGCGTTGTATCTGGCCCACGCGCGCCGCGCCGCCCATCCGATCATCGACCTCGCGCTCATGCGCATCCCCACCTTCCGGGCGAGCGTGACGGGCGGGTTCGTGTTCCGGCTCGGCATCGGCGCCCTGCCGTTCCTGCTGCCGCTGATGCTGCAGCTCGGCTTCGGCCTGAACCCGTTCCAGTCGGGCTGCCTCACCTTCGCGGCCGCCGCCGGCGCCATGCTGATGAAGACGACCGCGAAGCCGATCCTGCGCCGGTTCGGGTTCAAGCGCGTGCTCGTCTGGAACGCGGCCCTGTCGAGCGTGTTCATGGTGGTCTACGGGCTGTTCCGCCCCACGACGCCCGAATGGCTGCTCTGGGCGGCGCTGCTCGGCGGCGGGTTCTTCCGCTCGCTGCAGTTCACCAGCATCAACGCGCTGGCCTATGCCGACATCGACGCCCCGGAGATGAGCCGGGCCACGAGCTTCGCCTCCGTGTCGCAGCAGCTGTCGCTCTCGACCGGCGTGGCGGCAGGCGCCGGCGCCATCGAGCTGTCGCAATGGTGGCACGCCGATGCGACGCTGACGACGCGGGATTTCTCCTTCGCGTTCTACGTCGTGGCGCTGGTCTCGGCCTCCGCCGGCCTGATCTTCGCGCGCCTGCCGGTCGATGCCGGCGACCTCCTGCGCGGGGCGAAAAAGCGCGACGCCGCCGCGGCGGTAGCGCCGGTCGGCGGGCTCGGCGATCAGCCGGCCGCGCTGGTCTCGGCCACGTCGGTCGAGGTCGGGGCGCCGCGGAACCCCGTCGCCAGCACGTAGAGTTCCGACGAATCGGCGCGACTGGCCTTGGGTTTGACGTGCTTGACGACGCTGAAGTCGCGCTTCAGCGCCGCGAGCAGGTCGCCCTCGGTGCCGCCCTGCAGCACCTTCGCGAGGAAGAAGCCGCGCGGCGCCAGGATGCCGCGGCCGAACGCGTAGGCGAGCTCGACGAGCCCCATGATGCGCAGCTGGTCGGTCTTCTTGTGGCCGGTGGCGTTGGCGGCCATGTCGGACATCACGCCGTCGGCCCGCCCGCCCATCATGGCGGTGATGCGCGCCGGCGCGGCCTCGTCGTTGAAGTCCATCGCGGCGAAGTCGACGCCGGGCACCGCCTCCATCTCGAGCAGGTCCACCGCCACCACCTTGCCGGGCCCCGCGACGGCGCCGATGCGCTGCGCCGCGACCTGCGACCAGCCGCCCGGCGCGGCGCCGAGGTCGATGATGCGCTGGCCGGGGCGCAGCAGCCTGTACTGGTCGTCGATCTCGAGGAGCTTGAAGGCGGCGCGCGAGCGGTAGCCCTCGGCCTTGGCCCGCGTCACGTAGGGATCGTTCAGCTGGCGCCCGAGCCAGAGCGCCGACGACATGGTGCGCTTGCCGGCCGACTTGACCCGCGTCTTCAGCGATCGCCCGCCTTCGCGGCCGGACGACGGCTTGTTCGTGGTCATGGACGATGTCTCCTCGGGCGCGCGGGCCATGACGGGTCTTACACCATGACCGGCTGGACGGTCGCCCTCCGCTCATGGATCGATCGCGCGGGTCAGCCGGCGCTCCGGGCCGAACGCTTCGGCCAGACCCCGTCGCGGCACATCATCTGGATCAGGATGCCTTCGCGCAAACCGCGGTCGGCGATGCGCAGCCGCTCGCTCGGGAAGGTGCGGCGCAGGGCTTCGAGGATGGCGCAGCCGCCGAGCACGAGATCGGCCCGGTCGGGGCCGATGCAGCCGTGGCCCACGCGCGCCTCGAACGGCATGGCGCGGACGCGCCCGATGGCCGCGTCGACGTCGGCCCGGCTCATCCAGAGCCCGTCGATCCTGCGCCGGTCGTAGCGCGGCAGGCCGAGGAACACGCCCGCCACCGTGGTGACGGTGCCCGAAGTGCCGAGCAGGTGGAACCGGCCGCAACGATGCTCCGGCTCGACCTCGGCGGCGAAGGGCGCGAGCGCGGCCTCGACGACGCGCACCATGGCGCCGAAGCCATCGCTCGACACCTCGACGCCGCCGAACCGGTCGGCGAGCGAGACGACGCCGAGCGGCAGCGACGTCCAGGCGCGGATCCGGTCGCGCACCGGGCCGGCGCCGTCGGGGGAGCGGTCGCGGTCGAGCCAGACGATCTCGGAGGAGCCGCCGCCGATGTCGAACAGCACCACGCCCTCGGCGGTCTCGTCCGCCAGGGCGGCGCAGCCCTCCGCGGCGAGGCTCGCCTCCGTGCCGCGGTCCACGATCTCGACTTCGAGACCGGTTCGCCGCCGGACCTCCTCCAGGAACGCGGGCCCGTTCGTGGCGGCGCGGCAGGCCTCCGTGGCGACGAGGCGCGAATGGACGACGCCGCGCGCCGCGATCTTGTCCCGGCAGACCTCCAGCGCCGCGAAGGTGCGCTCGATGGCGGCCTCGCCGAGCCGGCCGGTCAGCGACAGCCCCTCGCCGAGCCGCACGATGCGGGAGAAGCTGTCGACGACCTGCAGCCCGTCGGCGGTGGCCCGGGCGATCAGCAGGCGGCAATTGTTGGTGCCGAGGTCGAGGGCCGCGTAGAGGTCTCGCCGAGCGCGCGCGACCGCGGGTGGCTCGGTCGCCCGGTCCGGGCAGAGCCCACCCCTTCGATCCACGTCGGCCTCCTCGGGCGGGCTCGCCGTGCGGCTGCCCAGCCGTCGCGCGCCGCCACGGGCGAAGCTTAACGGAAGCCGAGCCACGGTATCAAGCGGGACCTCGGGTGGCCGGGGGCCGAGGCGGGTCGACGGCCTCGGCGCGGGCTCACGGTCGCGCGGGCTGGCCGTCCGGGGCCATCGTCCCCTGACGGGCGGCCTCGCGCCGCCGTCGCCGGTTGCGCCGGGCCCAGACGTTCAGCATCTCGACCCCGCCCGAGAACACCATGGCGAAGTAGAGGTAGCCGCGCGGCACCTCGAAGCCCGTCCCCTCCGCCACGAGCGACAGGCCGATCAGGACGAGGAAGCACAACGCGAGCACCTTGCTGGTCGGGTGCTGGCGGATGAAGCCCGCCACGGCGTCGGCGGCGGCGAACATGACCACGATGGAGATCAGGATCGCCGCCACCATGACGGCGAGGTCGCGCGCGATGCCGATCGCGGTCAGGATCGAGTCGAAGGAGAAGACGAGGTCCATCACGGCGATGTTGAGGATCACCAGCGACAGCGCCCTGGGCTTCCGCACCGGTTGCCCGTCCTCGTCGTCGTCGATCTCCCCGTGGATCTCCAGCGTCGCCTGGACCATGAGGAACAGGCCGGCCGCCAGCAGCACCATGTCGCGCCAGGACAGGGGATGGCCGAAGACCGTCACGACGGGCCGGGTCAGCGCGATCAGCCAGGTCAGCCCCCCGAGGCTCGCGACGCGGAACAGGAAGGCGAGGGCGAGCCCGAAGATCCGGGCGAGGCGGGCGCGGGCCGGCGGCAGCCGCTCGCCGATCAACGACACGAAGATGACGTTGTCGATGCCGAGCACGATCTCCATGGCGGTCAGCGTCGCGAGGGCCAGCCAGCCGGAGGGCGTGAACACCCAGCCGAAGTCGATCACCATGGGACGCCTCCGCGGGCTGCGCCGGTGCCGCGCGCCATCGCCGCAATTGCCGGCGTGTCGACCCACCCTCTATGAAGGGTGCCGCCCCCGGCGCCCGCGGAGCCTCCGTCCATGTCGTCGCCCACCCTCGTGACCATCCCGCGAGCCGTCGACGCGGTGGCGGCGCCCGTCTCCGCCGACGTCGTCATGGTGGGGGCCGGCGCCGTCGGACTGTCGCTCGGCATCGCTCTGGCACAGGCTGGCATGGCGGTGGCGCTCGTCGGGACGGCGGACCGGCGCCCGACGGGTCGGACGGTGGCGCTGCTCGAAGGATCGGTCCGGTTCTTGGCACGCCTGGGCGTGTGGCCGCAATTGCGCGCCCTCGCCGAGCCGCTGCGGGTCATGCGGCTCGTCGACGACACGGGATCGCTGTTCCGCGGGCCGCCGCTCGATTTCGACGCCCGCGAGATCGGCCGCGATTGCTTCGGCTACAACATCCAGAACCACCTCCTCGTCGCGTCGCTGGCGGAGGCGGCCCAAGCCGTGCCGGGCCTGACCCTGCTGCCCGGCCGCCTGGAGCGCTTCATCCTCGGGCCGGACCGGGTGTCAGCCTCGGGCCCGGACGATCTCGTCGTCACGGGGTCGGTGCTGGTGGCGACGGACGGGCGGCGCTCGGCGGCACGCCAGGCGGCCGGGATCGGCGTGCGCGAAACCCCTTATCCGCAGGACGCCCTGACGACGACCCTCCACCACGACCGGCCCCACCGCAACGTGTCGACCGAGTTCCACACCCGCCAGGGCCCGTTCACCCTCGTGCCCCTGCCCGCCACCGCCGAGGCGCCGCACCGCTCGAGCCTCGTCTGGGGCATGACGCCCGAGGCTGCCGAGCGCCGGGCCGAGGCCTCCCCCGAGCGGCTGGCCCGGGACATCGAGCGCCAGAGCCGGATGCTGCTCGGCCGCATCCGGATCGGCGGCCCCGTCGGCCGCTTCCCGATCGGCAGCCTCAAGGCCGACCGCATCGTCGGCCCGCGCGTGGCGCTGGCCGGCGAGGCCGCCCACGCCATGGCCCCCATCGGGGCCCAGGGCCTCAACCTCAGCCTGCGCGACGCCGCGGCCCTCGCCGAGGTCCTGGCCGACGCCCGGCGCGGCGGCGAGGACCTCGGCGCGCCCGCGGTCCTCGACCGCTATGCCCGGAGCCGGCGGGGCGACATCGCGGCCCGCAGCTTCGGCGTCGACTGGCTCAACCGCGCGATCCTCGACGAGCGCCTGCCGACCGATGCCCTGCGCGGCGCCGGCCTCCTCGCCATGGCGAGCATCGGGCCCCTGCGGCGCTTCGCCATGCGCCAGGGCCTGATGCCGGGCGCGGAGCGCGAGCCGGACACGAGGCGGTGAGCGGCCGCCCCTCCGCCCGCGCGGGTTGACGGCGAGGAAGCGCATCGTCCATGGGACGCGCTCGCCTCCCACCTCCCGCCCGATCCCGGACCTCGATGCGATTCGCCTGGCGCCCCATCCGCTATCGCCTCGAACTCCTGCTGTTTCGGGCCGCGGGCGGCCTGTTCCGCCTCCTCGGCCTGGAGCGTGCCTCGGCCGTGTCCGGGGCAGCCTGGCGGCTCCTGGCACCCCGCTTCAAGCGCCACGGCCGGGCGCTCAACCACCTCGCGCTGGCCCTGCCCGACATTACCGCCGCGGAGCGCGAAGCCATCGTCCGCACCATGTGGGAGAACCTGGGGCGGACCTTCGCCGAGGCGTTCTTCCTGCGCGAGATCGCGGGCAGCGACCGCGTCACCGTCGAGGATCGGGAGGTGTTCGACACCTGGAGGGCCTGGCCCGGCGGCAAGGTCGCCTGCGCGGCCCATCTCGCCAATTGGGAGCTCGCCATCGCGCCGGCGACGCTGAGCGGCCTGAAGCCGTGGAGCATCTACAAGCGCCTGCGCAACCCGCTGGTCGACGCCGACGTCCACGCCTTGCGGGCGCCTCTCTACACCGGCGGCCTGGTGCCCAAGGACGCCGGCGTGCCGCGGCAGTTCCTGCGCGTCATCCGTGACGGCGGCACCGTGGGTCTGCTGACGGACCTGCGTGACGGCGCGGGGGCGCTCGTGCCCTTCTTCGGCCGGCCCGCCCACACCACGACCTTTCCGGCCCTGCTGGCGCTGAGCGCGGGCTCGCCCATCCTGGTGAGCTGCATGCGGCGCGTCTCGGGCGTCCGCTTCGTGCAGAGCTACGCGCTCGTGCCCATGCCCGACAGCGGCGATCGGAAGAGCGACCTCCTCGCCGTGACGACGGAGGTGCAGGCGGTCTTCGAGCGGTTCATCCGACGATGGCCGGACCAGTGGATGTGGGCGCACCGCCGCTGGGGCTGAGCGGCCTCACGCGGCATCGCCCCGGGAGGCCCGACCGTCGAAGCGCGACGACGCCGCTCGTCTTTGCACCATCGCAGGTCCGCTCCACAGGGCGCCGGCAATCGTTCGCTAACCTAACCCGTCGATCGACGCCGCGCCGTAACTCAATCCACGTTCTTTCTGCCCAGAAATGCAATCCGAACCTCACCGGGATTTGAACTGTGAGAGGAGGACCATGAGCGCTCCAGCACAACACTCGGCGGAAGCTTCATTCGACATGGAGCTCTCGTCTCTCGCGGCGGATCCTGCCCCGTCGGGCATGCCCGACCCCGCGGCCACGTCCGAGTTGGACGTGCGCGACCTGCAGCGCATCCTCGTGGAGCGGGTCGGGCCGGCGCCGGCCATCGAACCCGCCGCACCGCCCCGACGGACGGTCCGGCGCTGGGACCCGAACTGGCGGCGGGCCGGCAAGGTGGCGTTGGGTCTCGGCGTGGTGGGCGTGTTCGGGATCGTGCCGGTCCGCACGCTGCTCCAGGTATCGAGCGTCGAAGCGGTCGTCAACGCGCGCGTCGTGACGCTGCGGTCCCCCATCGCGGGACAGATCGTCTCCGCCCCTCCCGAACTCTCCGCGACCGCCATCCTGCCGCGCGGCGCGGCGATCCTCGACATCGTCGACCGGCTGGCCGACCCGGGACGCCTCGACGAACTCACCCAGCGCACCGAACGGCTCGCGAGCCAGCGCGACGCCACGCAGGAGAGGCTCGTCTCGGCCCGCGCTGCCCGGACCGATCTCGCGCGCCGTGCCGAAGCCTACCGGCTCGGCCGCGTCGAGCGTCTGACGGCGAGGATCGCGGAGCTGCAGGGCGAGGCGGCCGTGGCGGCGGCCCGCGGCGTCGAAGCCGTCGCCGATCGCGACCGCGCCACGGCGCTGGCCCGTTCGGGCACGGCGTCGTCCGTGCAGGTGGCCCATCTGGCCCGGCTCGCCGTGGTGGCGAGCGGAACCACCGCTGCCTCGCAGGCGCGGCTGCGCTCGGCGGAGATCGACCTCGCCTCGGCGCAGAAGGGCATCCTGCTGAGCGACGAGGTCAACGATCTGCCTCCCTCGATCCTTCGGGACGACGAGTTGCGCCGGCAGATCTCCGATCTCGGGGCCGAACTGGCCACGACGGAGGCGGAACTCGGTCAGGCGCGCCAGCAGGTCGCGCTCGAGCGGACGCGGTTCCAGGGCATGTCCAGCGCCGCCGTCGCGCTGCCGGTCGCGGGCCGCATCTGGGAGCGCATGGTGACGGCCGGCGAACAGGTCAGCGTCGGCCAGGATCTCGTCAAGGTGATCGACTGCTCGACGTCCGTCGTCACCGCCAACGTGACCGAATCCGTCTACAACCAGCTCGCCCTGGGCAGTGAGGCGCGCTTCATCCCGGCCGATGGCGGCCCCGTGCTCTCGGGCGAGGTGGTGCAGCTCTCGGGTGTCGCGACGGCGGGCGCCAACCTGGCGATCGAGCCCGCGGCGCTGCGGAAGGAACCCTATCGCGTCTCGGTCTCTGTCCCGGCCAGGGACGGGCCCCAGAGCTGCGCCGTGGGCCGCACCGGGCGCGTCGTCTTCGGCGAACCGGGCTCCGGCAGCCGATGAACGGGTTTCTGTTCACCGCGCTGGCGCCGGGCTTCGTCGCCGCGGGCGCGAGCGTCGCGATCGTGCCGTTCCTGAAGCACGACCGGCACGGCGCACGGCTCGTCATGATCGGGATCTCGCTGGCGCTGCTGGCCCGCTATTTCGTGTGGCGGATCACCTCGACCCTGCCGGACCCCGGCCTGACGGTCGACTTCGTGGCCGGCGTCGTGTTCCTCGTGTCGGAGAGCCTGTCGCTGACGGCGGCCGTGCTGGCGCTGATGTTCCTGTCCCGGACGCGCGACCGCAGCGTCGACGTCGAGGCCAACAAGCCTTGGCTCGCCAGCATCGCACCGCCGCTCGTCGACCTCTTCATCTGCACCTACAACGAGGAGGAGGCGATCCTCGAACGCACCATCGTGGGTGCGACCGGCCTCGACTACCCGAACTGCCGGGTCTGGGTGCTCGACGACGGCAAGCGGGAGTGGCTGCGCGACCTGTCGGACCGACTGGGCTGCCATTACCTGACCCGCCCCGACAATTCTCACGCCAAGGCCGGCAACATCAATCATGCCCTGGCGCATGTGGCGCGGCTGCCCGAACCGCCCGTCTTCGTCTCGATCCTCGACGCCGACTTCGTGCCCCTGCCGCAGTTCCTGTCGCGGGCGCTGTGCCTGTTCAAGGACCCCAGCGTCGGCCTCGTCCAGACCCCGCAGCACTTCATCAACCCCGACCCGATCCAGGTCAATCTCTCGGCGGGCCACGTCTGGCCGGACGAGCAGCGCTTCTTCTTCGACGTGGTGCTGGCCTCCAAGGACGCCTGGGGGGCGGCCTTCTGCTGCGGGACCTCGTCGATCATCCGCTTCGCGCCGCTCCGGGCCATCGGCGGCTTCCCGACCGATTCGGTGACCGAGGACTACCTCCTGACCCTGCGGCTGAAGGAGACGGGCCTCACCACGGCCTACCTCAACGAGCCGTTGACGCTGGGGCTGGCCCCCGAGGGGCTGAAGGAGTTCATCACCCAGCGTGGCCGGTGGTGCCTCGGCTTCATGCAGATCGCCCGCGGGCGGAGCGGGCCGTTCTCGCGCACGTCGTCCCTCCGCTTCATCGATCGCCTGTCGCTCATCGACGCCTTCCTGAACTGGACCGCCGTCTTCGCCTTCAAGGTCCTCTGCCTGGTGGTGCCGGTCGCCTACCTGCTGTTCGGCATCCACGCCGTGAAGGCCGACCTCGGCGACATGCTCGCCGAGTTCCTGCCCTACTTCATCTGGCAATCCGCGACGATGCACTGGATCTCGCGCGGCCGGTCTCTGACGTTCATGACCGACGTCTCCCAACTGATCGCAGCGCCCACGATCCTCAAGGCCGTGGTCGCCGGCCTCGTGCGGCCGCAGGGCCAGAAGTTCAAGGTGACGGCGAAGGGCGGAGACCGCAGCCGGCGCTTCGTCGAGTGGAACCTGTTGAAGTTCTTCGCCGTCTTCGTGGCCTTGAGCCTCGCGGGCATCCTCAACGCCTTTCTGCTGAACGTCCGGGGCGATGCGCTCACGTCGGGCGGGATCGCGCTGGCGTGGACGTGGTACAACCTCCTCACGCTGGTCATCGTCTGCGTCGTGTGCATCGAGCAGCCCCGGCTGCGCAAGGCCGAGCGCTTCCGGACCGACGAGGCCGTCGTCGTCGCGGTCGCGGGTGGCCGCCTCGCGGGGCGGCTCGTCGACATCTCGATCACCGGCGCGAGGCTGCTGGGTCCGCCTCCCGCGCCCGTCGGCACCAACCTCGTCTGCACGATCCGAGGCCGCGAGGTGCTCGGCACGATCGCCCGCGACCTCGGGGACGGCTACGCGGTGAAGTTCGACGATGCGCTCCAGACCCGCATCGCCATGATCCGAGGCTTCTATGCCGGCGACTATGTCCACGCCTTCGACCGGATCATCGCCACCAACGTGAGCGGCGCCATCGCCCGGCGGCTGTTCAACTGAGCGTGGCTCGAGGGCGGTCGCGACGCGGATCGCGGCGCGGCTGAGGGGCGGAGAGGCCGACGATGCCGAGACCGCTTGCTCCGGCCGGACCTTGCGGGCAGGAGTTCAGGCCGAAGCTTCGCCCGGTGTTGGCCCGGTCGGCCGAGGGACACTCTCGCCCTCGACGGGAGCGGTCGGGCGCCATCGGGGATCGGACATCATGCGGATCGCGACCTGGAACGTGAACTCGGTCCGCCAGCGGCTGCCCCACCTGCTCGACTACCTCGGCCGGACGGCGCCGGACGTGCTCTGCCTGCAGGAGCTGAAATGCGTCGACGAGAGCTTCCCGCGGAGCGAGGTCGAGGCCGCGGGTTACCACGCCATCGTGCACGGCCAGAAGGGTTTCAACGGCGTCGCCATCCTGACCCGGCGGGACCTCGCCCCGGCGGACTCGGACGTCGTGGTGCGCCTGCCGGGTGACGACGGCGACGTCCAGGCCCGCTACGTCGAAGCCGTCGTGACGGACGAGGCCGGGCCGGTGCGGGTCGCCAGCATCTACCTGCCCAACGGCAACCCGCCCGACACCGAGAAATACCCCTACAAGCTCGGCTTCATGGATCGCCTCGTCCGCCGCGCGGCGGCGCTGCTGGCCGCCGAGGAGAGCTTCGTGCTGGCGGGGGACTACAACGTCATCCCCGAGCCGCGCGACGCCTTCGACGCCTCGGCCTGGGTGAACGACGCGCTGTTCCTGCCCGAGACGCGCCGGCGCTACCGCATGCTGCTGAACCTCGGCCTGACCGACGCGGTCCGCGCCACCACGGAGGCGGCGGGGGTGTACAGCTTCTGGGACTACCAGGCCGGGGCGTGGCAGCGGGACCGCGGCATCCGCATCGACCATCTCCTGCTCTCGCCGCGCGCCGCCGACCGGCTGCGTTCGGCCACGATCGACAGGCATCTGCGCGCCGCCGACAAGCCGTCCGACCACGTCCCGGTGCGGATCGACCTCGGCTGACAGGACGGCGGGCTGCGCCCTTCTCCCCGTCGGGGAGAAGGTGGCTCGGCGAAGCCGAGACAGTTGAGGGGAGAACATCCCGGCGCGTGCCGTTCCCCCCTCATCCGGCGCTGCGCGCCGCCTTCTCCCTCAAGGGAGAAGGGCGAGCCTCTCGGGCGCTGGCGCCCGGGCATCGTCCCGAACGGCGTCGAGGTCGATCGCGTGGCGCCGCTTCGCCAGCAGCGCGAAGCGCTCGATGCGGAGTTCGCGGTCGGCGTCGCTCCAGCCCAGCGCCTCGGCGGCGATCCCCGCCACCTCCGCCACGACCGCGTGCGTCAGGCGGCCCGAGACTGCGAGCGGCAACCGACGAAACAGCAAATCGTCGAGTTCGACCACCTGCTCGGACAGGATCACCGCCCGGATCTCCGCGGCGCCGTAGTCGGGCAGCGTCGCCAGGGGCTCGTCGGGGCCGGGCCCCCGCGCCTGCAGGATGGCTTCGGCCGCGGTGCCGTAGCGGTCGAGGCAGGCTGCGGCGCGGGCCGGCGCCACGGCCTGTTCGCGCGCCACGCGCGCCACCCAGGCCAGGCGCTCAGCCTCGGTGGCGGGATAGCCATGGCCCCCGCCGATGGGCACGAACAGCGTGTCGGTGCGCCGCCGCTGCCCCACCGCGGCCAGGACCTCGTCGGCCGCCTGGGCGGCGAAGGCCCGGAAGGTGGTCCACTTGCCGCCGATGAGCGACAGGACAGGGACGTCGCTGCCCGGCAGCGCGTCGCGGCCGATCGAGTGGTCGCGGCTGATCTCGCCGGGGTCGGCGGCGTCGGCGAAGGGCAGCGGGCGGATGCCGGCGTAGCGGTAGACGATCTGGCCGCGGTCGAGCGGCAGGCCGGGGAAGACCTCGCCCACCATGGCGAGCATGTAGTCGGCCTCCGCGTCGTCGCAGACGACCGCATCGGGCGCGTCGGCCTTGATGTCGGTCGAGCCGATCAGCGCCTTGCCGAAGAACGGGTAGACTAGGCAGATCCTGCCGTCGGCCGATCCGAAATAGATCATGTGGCCGTCGAGCTGGCGCACGAGCTCGGGGTTGTCGACCACGAGATGCGACCCCTTGGTGCCCCCGATGTAGCGCCGGTTGAGGCCCACGGCGGCGTTCACGTGATCGATCCAAGGGCCGGCGGCGTTGACGACGAGGCGCGGCGCGACCGTGACGGCCTCGCCCGTGACGGCATCGGTCAGCGTCACGCGGCCGCCGGCCGCGCCCGTCACCGCCACATAGTTCAGCGCCCGCGCCCCCGGCCCGGCCGCCATCCCGTCCGCCACGAGCTCATAGCAGAGCCGCTCCGCCTGCGTGACGCGGGCGTCGTAGTAGGTCGATGTCGCCACGACCGATCCCGCCATGGCGGGGAAGCGCCGCCGCGTGCCCCGGCGCAGCGCCACGCGGTGCCGCGGCATCACGCGGTGGCGGCGGCCGAGCCAGTCGTAGAGGGCGAGGCCGAGTTCGACGATGAGGAGGCCGCGGTCGGCGAGCTTGGCCTTGCGGCCGAAGAAGCGCTTCACCGACGGCACGATGCCGCCGAAGGTTGAGTGGATCGGCACGACGGTCGGCAGTGCCTTGACGAGGTGGGGGGCGTTGCGCAGCAGGAGGTTGCGCTCCCGCGTCGATTCGGCGACGAGGCGGAACTCGCCGGTCTCCAGGTATTTGAGCCCACCGTGGATCAGCCGCGACGGCGCGGCGCTCGTGCCGGCGCACCAATCCGCCTTGTCGACGATGAGGCAATCGACGCCCTGCAGGGCGAGATCGCGGAACGTCCCCGCCCCGTTGATGCCGCCGCCGACGATCAGCACCGAGACGGCGGGGTCGTCCCGGAGGGCGCTGAGCGTCGCCGCACGGGCGGCCGCGGAGGTTGTGGGCGGCATTCTGACCTCGTCGGTTGTTCGGAGCAGGCTTGGCGGCCCTCGTCTCAACGCCTGGGGCGCCGGGACGGCAGCCGCGTCAGGTGGCCGCCCAGTGGGGCCGCAGCGCGTCCGCCAGGGCGACGTAGCGTTTGAAGCGCTTCGTCAGCATCGCGTGCCGCTCGGGATCGGGCTCGTGGCGCCGGGCGACGCGGCAGGCCTGGCGGACCGCGCCGTCGAGCGACGCGTAGCGGCCCGCCCCGACCCCCGCGACGAGCGCGGCCCCCAGCGCGCCGACCTCGACGGCCTCGGGCACCTCGACCGGGAGGCCGAGCGCGTCGGCGAAGAGGCGCGCCGGTCGGTCCCGGCCGGTGCCGCCGCCGGTGACCCGGGCGAGGCCTGCCGGAAAGGCCGAACGCAGCGCGTCGCAGTGGAAACGGTGGTTGAACACCGCCCCTTCGACGACGGCGCGCAGCATGTCGGCGCGGCCGTGCCAGGAGCGCAGGCCGAGGAAAGCGGCGCTCGCGGGCGCGTCGTAGGGCGAGCCGTAGAGGAAGGGGTGGAACAGCGGCGCGTCCGCGGCCGGCGGCGCGGCGAGGTCCGCCTCGACGGCGTCCCACAGCGACGGCCCG
This sequence comes from Lichenihabitans sp., assembly GCA_965214345.1. GTDB lineage: Bacteria > Pseudomonadota > Alphaproteobacteria > Rhizobiales > Beijerinckiaceae > Lichenihabitans. Next base: position 2,505,095 of record CBDCBJ010000007.1, read on the forward strand.
CCGCGGGCGGCGGCGTCGCCCTCGGCGCGATAGGCCTGCCGCAGGAACCAGTCGACGGCGTTCGACGAGGCCGGCGAGATCGACATGTTCATCCACTGGCCCGGCTTCAGCCCGGCGCGGGAGGTCCAGCGCGGGTCGACGGCGAGATGGTCGGACAGCGTCTCGTTGATCGAGAAGGTCCCGGCCGTGATCGACAGGGCGCCGGGTTCGAGGTTGCCGAGCCCGACGGCGCTCGCCGTCACGTCGTGCATGCCGCCCGTCACGGGCGTCCCCGCGGCGAGGCCCGTCGCGGCCGCGGCCTCGGCCGTCACGGTGCCGAGGGCGCCGCTGCTCGGCAGGATGGGCGGCAGGGCCGCCTCGATGGCCTCGAGCCCCAGCAGCGAAAGGAGCTCGCGCGAGTAGCGCTGGCTGCGGGCGTCCGTGAAGGCGGTGCTGGCATCCGTCGGATCGGTGGCGGCGACGCCGGTGAGGCGGAAGCGCAGCCAGTCCTTGCAGAACAGCACGCGTCCGATGGCGGCGAAGCGCTCCGGCTCGTGCCGGGCGATCCAGGCCAGGAGCGACGAGGCCGCATAGGGATAGGGCCGCTGGCCGGCGATCGGCGCGACGCGGGCGAGCAGGCCCGAGGCCGCCCAGGCGGACGTCACGGCCTGGGCGCGGCTGTCGACCGACTGGATGCCGGGCCCGAGCGGGCGGCCGGCACGGTCGAGAAGGTAGAGCCCGTCGCCGTGCCCCGTCACCCCCACGGCGTCGACGCCGCCCGCCGGGGCTTCCGCCAGGGCGTCGCGAATCGCCCCGGCGGCGAGGGCCCACAGCCCGTCCATGTCGTGTTCGACCCGGTGCGGCGCGGGCTGCCGAGGGTCCGTGCGGCGCGAGCCGGTCGCCACGGCCCTGCCGTCGCGGTCGAAGAGGACCGCCTTGATGGCGGTCGAGCCACAATCCAGTCCCAGCAGCATCACGCCGTCCCCGGCGACCCCGCCCGGCGGCCGCCCTCGTCCAAGCCCGGCCCCGCGGGGGCATCGGACACGGCGAGGGCCGCCGCCGGGCGAAGGCGCGACCTCACTTCGACATGGTGAAGGGCGCCGTCATCTTGTCGGCGTCGGCCTTGGTGACGAGCAGGCAGTCGAAGAGCTGCTTCTCCTGCGCGGCCCCGGTCTTGCCGCTCTTGATGAAGCTGTCCGCCTCGTCGACCGCCTTGGCGGCGAAGGTCGCGACCGGCTGCAGCACGGTGTATTGCAGTTCGCCCGACTTGATGGCCGAGACCGCGTCCGGCGAACCGTCGAAGCCGCCGACCTTCACGGAGGCGAGCTTGCCGGCCTCCTTCAGGGCCGCGATGGCGCCGAGCGCCATCTCGTCGTTGCCGCTGATCACGCCGATGATGTCGGGATGGGCCTGCAGCAGGTTCTGCATCTTGTCGTGACCCTGGGTGCGGTCCCAGTTGGCGACCTGCTGGCCGGTCTTCTTCAGGTCGTCGTACTGGCTGAGCACGGTGTCGTAGCCGTTGGAGCGGGTCGCGGCGTTGTTGTCCGACGGCGCGCCGAGCAGCTCGACGTAACTGCCCTTCTGGCCGATGTCCTTCACCCACTGCTGCGCCCCCAGCGCCGCGCCCTGGGCGTTGTTGGACACGAGCTGGGCCTTGGCGAGGCCTTCCTGGTTGATCTCGGCGTTGACGAGGACGACCGGGATGTTGGCCGCGATGGCCTTCTTCACGGCGCCGACCGAGCCGCTGGCGTTGGCGGGGTCGAGGATGATCGCCACGGCCTTGTTGGTGATGGCGGTGTCGATGAGGTTGCTCTCGGTGTTGGTGTCGCCCTTCGAGGCGCCGACCGTGGCGGTGTAGCCGAGCTTCTGGGCCTCCGCGGCGGCGACGTTGCCCTCGGTCAGCCAATACGGGTTCGAGGGGTCGTTGACGATGATCGAGACGAGGCCCGCGGCCGAGGCCGAGGTGGCGGCGACGGCGGGAAGCGCCAGCGCGATGGCCGTGACGGCCAGAAGTTTCGCCTTGAACGACATGGTGTATCTCCCTGGGTTTCTTGAAATGCCGGCTCTGCGGCAGTCTTCCCGCCGGCCGATGTCGGCCGGCGGAGCCTCACGCCGCGGTCTGCGGGGAAGGGATTGTGCCGGCCTTGGCGGCCGGGGGGGCACCGGCCGTGGCGGGGCGCCTGGCGCGGCGGCCGTACTGGACGGCGTTGAGCAGCACCGCCAGCACGATGACGGCGCCGGTGAACACCGTCTGCCAGTAGGACGAGATGCCGATGATGACGAGCCCGTCGGACAGGAAGCCGATGACGAAGGCGCCGAGCAGGGTGCCGCGGACGTTGCCGCGGCCGCCCGTCAGTGCCGCGCCGCCGATCACCACGGCCGCGATGGCGGTGAGCTCGTAGGTGGTGCCGGCCGTCGGCCCCGCCGAGGTGAGCTGCGAGGACAGGATCAACCCGGCGATCGCGGCGCAGACGCCCGACATCATGTAGACGGCGACCTGCACGGCCTTGACCGGCACGCCCGAGAGTTCCGCGGCGCGCTCGTTGCCGCCCGACGCGTAGAGCCAGCGGCCGAAGGGCGTGCGGGTCAGCACCAGGCTGCCGATGACGGCGAGCACCACCATGACGACGACGCCGATCGGCACGCCGGCGAGGCGGTTGAAGCCGAGCCAGTCGAAGCCCGTGTTGCCGAGGTCGGGCCGGCCTCCGAGGTTGTTGTAGGTGAGGCCGTTGGTCATCAGCAGGGCGACGCCGCGCACCATGTACATGACGCCGAGTGTCGCCACGAAGGCCGGGACCTTGAAGCGCGCCACCAGCACGCCGTTGACGAGCCCGATGAGGGCGCCGAGCGCGCAGGCCAGGACGGCCACGACCCAGACGGGCGGGTAGAGCATGACACCGAGGCTGCCGAGCGGCACGCCCTGCATGAGGAACCCCGCCACCACGCCGGAGAGGCCGAGCGTCGAGCCCACCGACAGGTCGATGCCGCCGTTGAGGATGACGAGCAGCATCCCGATCGCCAGGATGCCGAACAGCGCCACATGCGACGCCATCGTGAGGAAGTTGCCCAGCGACAGGTAGTAGGGCGACAGGATCGAGAAGACCACGATGATGGCGATCAGCGCGAGATAGGCGCGACCCTCGAGCAGGAGCCGGCCCAGGTCGAGGCCGCCGCCGAAGGTCGTCTCGCGCGCACGGCTCAATGATGGGCTCGCTTCGGTCATGGTCGGGGCTCCCTCTTGTTCACGCCACCACGGCTTCGCCCGAGGCGGCCATGATCTGTTCCTTCGTGACGTCCGACCCGAACTCGGCCGAGATCCTGCCGCGGCGCATCACCACGATGCGGTGGGCGATCGACAGGCACTCGGCGACCTCCGACGTCGAGAACACCACGGCGAGCCCCGCCCGCGCCCGCGCGGCGAGGATGCGGAACACTTCGGCCTTGGCGCCGATGTCGATGCCGCGGGACGGCTCGTCGAGCAGGATGACGCGGGGGTGGGTGGTCAGCATCTTGCCGATGACCACCTTCTGCTGGTTGCCGCCCGACAGCGAGCCGATGGCGGCGGCCCCGCCCGACGTCTTGATGGTGACGTCGCGGATCGAGGCGTCGACCACGGCGCGCTCGGCCGGACGGGACAGGAACAGCCGCTTGGCGAAGGCGCCGATCGAGGCGAGGGACAGGTTCTGGCCGACCGACATCGTCTGGACGAGCCCGTCGCGCTGGCGGTCCTCCGGCACGAGGGCGAGCCCGTCGGCGATCCGGTCGGCGATCGACAGGTCCGAGATGTCGCGGCCTTCGAGGAACACCGCGCCGCCGACCCGGGGCACGCGGCCGAAGACGCATTCCAGCAGCTCGGTGCGCCCTGCCCCCATCAGCCCGTAGATGCAGACGATCTCGCCGGCCCGCACGTCGAGCGACAGGCCGTCCACCACGAGGGCGCCGCCGCCCGACGCGTCGGCCACGCTGACGTCGCGCACCGACAGGGCGACCTCGCCGAAGCCGTAGCCTGTCGGCGGCGAGCCGAGGTCGTAGCCCTCGCCCACCATGTGGCGCACGATCCATTCGAGATCGATGTCGCGCCGCTCCGCCTTGGCCGTCATGGCGCCGTCGCGGAGCACCACGGCGTGGTCGGTGATCTCCAGCGCCTCTTCGAGGTGATGGGAGATGTACACGATGGCGACGCCGCGGGCCTTGAGGTCCCGGATGACCTTGAACAGCACCTCGACCTCGGAGGCGCTGAGCGCCGAGGTGGGCTCGTCCATGATGAGGATGCGCGAGTTGACCGACAGGGCGCGGGCGATCTCGACGATCTGCTGCTGGCCCAGGCGGAGCTCCTCGACGAGCGTCTCGGGATCGATCTCCTCCTCGAGTTCCTCCATCAGGGCGCGGGCCTGGCGGGCCTCCTCGGCATAGTCGATGCCGGCGGCGCCGCCGATCTCGCGGCCCATGAAGATGTTGTCGCGGACGCTGAGGTTGGGGGCGAGGCTCAGCTCCTGGTGGATGATCGAGATGCCCCGGTCGCGCGCCTCGGACGACGACGCGAAGGTCACGGGCGCGCCGTCGAGCTCGATCGCGCCCGAACTGGGCCGCACGACGCCCGACAGGATCTTCATCAGCGTCGACTTGCCGGCGCCGTTCTCGCCGAACAGCGTCGTGACCTTGCCGCGGCGGATGTCGAAGTTGACGCCCTTGAGGGCGTGGATGTTGCCGTAGGACTTGGCGACGTTGCGCGCCGTCAGGACGACGTCGCCGGCGCCGGCGCCGGCCGCGGAGGGCGCCATGGCGAGGGCCGCGGTCATTTCACCTCCAGCGAGACGGGCGTGACGAGCCACTTCGCCGGATCGGTCAGCTGGAACGCCCCCACCACCGAGACCGTCTTCCCGGCGAGGCCGGCGGTGTCGAGCTTGGACAGCACGTCCTTCTTCATCTGCTTGTTCAGCGCCGAGCCGGCGTTCTGATACTCGATCTGGTTGGTGAACTGGCCGAACGAGATCGTGCCGGGAGCGTCGCGCAGGTCCGTCCCCATGATGGCCGGCCCGGTCTGGAGGCTGATCGCGACCGTGTCGGGCAGGCCGTCCACCTTGACGTCGTAATTGCCGGAATCGCCCTTGCCGACCACGCCCGTGAATGAGACGGGGAACTCGGGGCCGACGCCCGAGGCCACGCCGTACTGCTTGGCGGCCGCGGCCGAGTCCTTGGAGATGGCGGCGGCGAGGACCGGCGCCGCGACGGCCTTCTCCTGGATCGCCTTCCGGACCTTGGGGAACTCCGATTGGCCGTAGGCGGCGGGCGAGAAGGTGCCGGGCGCGACGCTGCCCGAGGCGCCGGTCGGCACGACCTTGGTGTCGAGCGCCATGGCGGCGAGCAGCGCCACCGCCAGCGCCGCGGCGGTCGCCACGCGGACCGTCGTCCTGCTGCGCCGCGGGGCGGCGGGTATGGACGTCATCAGGCTGCCTCCATCCAGCGCTCGAACTGGCGCGTCTCGTCGGCGCTCATGTGCAGGCCGTGCTTGGTGCGGCGGGTGAGGATGTCGGCCGGCGTCACCGCCCATTCGGTGTCGCGCAGGAACGCCACCTCGCGCTCGTAGAGCAGCCCGCCGTGATGCCGCCCGAGCTGTTCGATCGCGCCGGCGTCGCCGAGAAGCGCCCGCGCCCGTGTGCCGTAGAGGTGGGCGTAATGCTCGGCGAGGTCCGCCGGCATCCAGGGGTACTCGGCGCGGAGGGCCTGGAGGAAGGCCGGGAAGTCGGCGTTGGGCAGGTCGCCGCCGGGCAGCGTGGCCTCGGCCGTCCAGGCCTTGCCCATCTGCGGAAAGGTCTTGGTCAGCCGGTCGAGCGCGTGCTCGGCGAGCTTGCGGAACGTGGTGATCTTGCCGCCGAAGACGCTGAGGAGCGGCGGCTGGCCGTCGGGGTCGTCGAGTTCGAAGACGTAGTCGCGCGTCACCGCGGAGGCGTTGGCGTCCTCGTTGTTGTCGTAGAGCGGGCGCACCCCCGAGAAGGAGAAGACGATGTCGTCCTGCTTCAGCGGGGTGGCGGCGTAGCGGTTGACGACCCGGAGGAGGTAGTCGATCTCCCTCTGGTCGATGGCGACATCGCCCGGGTCGCCCTCGTAGGGGATGTCGGTCGTGCCGATGAGGCAGAGGTCTCCCTCGTAGGGATTGACGAAGATCACCCGCTTGTCGTCGTTCTGGAACAGGTAGGCCTGCGGCCCGTCCCAGAACTTCGGCACCACGATGTGGCTGCCCTTGACGAGCCGCACCTTGTAGGAGGAGTTGCGCCCGGCGACGCGGCCGACCACGTCCTCGACCCAGGGGCCGGCCGAATTGACCAGCGCGCGCGCCTTCACGGAGCCGACGCCGCCGTCGGCGCCCTTCATGGTCACGGTCCAGAGGCCGTCGTCGCCGCGCCGCGCCGAGGTGGCGGCCGTGCGGGTGAGGATCGTGGCGCCGCGCTGCTTCGCGTCGAGCGCGTTCAGCACCACGAGCCGCGCGTCGTCGACCCAGCAGTCGGAATATTCGAAGGCGGTCGAGAAATCCTTCTTGATGGCGCGGCCCTCGGGAGCCTTGCGCAGGTCGAGCTTGCGCGAGCCGGGCAGCATCTTGCGGCCGCCGAGGTGGTCGTAGAGGAACAGGCCGGTGCGGACCATCCAGGCCGGGCGCTGCTCGGGCGAGTGGGGCAGCACGAAGCGCATCGGCCAGATGATGTGGGGGGCCGCACGCAGCAGCACCTCGCGCTCGATCAGGGCTTCGCGGACGAGCCGAAACTCGTAATATTCGAGGTAGCGCAGGCCGCCGTGGACGAGCTTGCCGGAGCGCGACGACGTGCCCTCGGCGAGGTCGCCCTTCTCGCAGAGCAGGACCGTCAGGCCGCGCCCCGCCGCGTCGCGCGCGATCCCGGCCCCGTTGACGCCGCCGCCGATGACGGCGAGGTCGACCGTTCCATGATCCGTCATAGCGCGCTCACTCTCTGGTTCTCGTTGGCGTGCGACGCGTTCCACCCGGAGGCCTCCCGGGCGTCGGCGTCCCGCGCGTCCCGCATCGCCCGCCATACCGGGGCCGACGCCTGGCGCGCGGCCTTGTAGGCGGGGAACAGCCGCTCGTAGCGGTCGGCGAGGGCGGGGTCGGGGTCCTGCGCGGCCGCGAGGGTCGGCGTGACCCAGCGCTCGATGCAGGTCTCCATGTCGGGCGCGAGCCCCGTCGCGACGGCCGCCACCATGGCGGCACCGGCGGCGCCGGCCTCCTCGCGCGTCGAGCTGCGGATGCGGGTGCCGAGCGCCGCGCCGAGGATGATGCGCAGCGCCCTCGACCGCGCCGCCCCGCCGGTGATCCGCACCTCGGGGGGGATCGGCCCCATGGCGGCGTAGCAATCGCGCGCCGCGAAGCCGAGGCCTTCGTAGACGGCCCGCATGAGGTCGTTGAAGTCGTGGCGGACCGACAGGCCGTGGAATTGGGCGCGCGCGGCGGCGTCCACGAAGGGGCCGCGCTCGCCAGCCTCCGAGATATAGGGGTGGTAGAGGATCGTCCCCGCCTCGGCCTTGAGCACGTGGTCGTCGAGGTCGAGGAAGAGGTCCGCGCGGGCCTTCTCCACGCCGTGCTGCCGGAGCACGCCGCGCGCGAGGTCGACCAGCCAGTCGATGTTGAGCGTCGACGCCATGTTGGACTGGAGCTGCGCGAAGGTGCCCGGCACCGGGAAAGCCAGCGTGTAGCCGATGCTGTCGGGGTTCAGCCGGACCGCCTCGGCCGAGCGGGCGATGCGCATGTGCATCCCGGTCGAGCCCACGATGGTGCAGCCCGTGTCGCGCGCCGGGTCGTAGAGGCCGGCGCCGAGCGCCGTCGCCACGATGTCGATCGGCCCCAGGCACACCGGCAGGCCCTCGCCGAAGCCGATCTCGCGCGCGGCGGCGCGGCCGAGCGACCCCGTGCGGGACGAGCCGTCGATCATCGGCGGCAGGAGGTCCCGTCGCAGGCCGAGGCCATCGATCACCGCCGGCGCGTACGCCATGGTGCGGAAGTCGCCGAAGGAGTGGACCCCCTCCGAGGCGTCGCCGAAGCGGTCGCCGGTGAGCTTGTAGTAGAGCCAGTCCTTGAGGTGGAAGGCGGTGGCGGCGCGGGCCATCACGTCGGGCCGGTGGCGCTCGAGCCACAGGAGCTGCGGCCCCATCTGGCAGGCGGCGAGGCCGGAGCCGGTGCTCTCGAAATGGCGGCGCCCGACCGGGGATGCGCGCAGATCCTCGGTCAGCGATGCCGCGCGGGCGTCGAGCCAGATCAGCGCCGCGCCGGCGGGCTCGCCCGCGGCATCGACCAGCCACGTGCCGTCGCCCTGGGCCGTGACCGCGATGGCGGCCACGCGGTCGGCGAGGTGCGGCACCGATTCGGCCAGTCCCCGCAGGGTCGAGGCGGCGTCGGCCCAGGTCCGCGCCATGTCCTGCTCTGCGCCGACGCCCTCGACGACCCGGTAGAGGTTCGGGCGCGCACAGGCGCCGACCTGGTCGCCGGTGGCGGTGAACGCCACCGACTTGATGACGGACGTGCCGGCGTCGACGCCGACGACGAGGTCGCGCGTCATGGGCACGCCCCCGCACGGGCTGCGGCCGACCGCGGGCGCGGGGGAGCGGCGAGGATGCGATTGCGATGCGCGTGGCTCATGCCGACCTCCTCCCTCTCCCGATCCGGCGCGGGGCCTGTCGCCCTCGCGCGCGTCGTCACGCCTTGGCCATCGGCCCGAGCAGCGTCCCGGCGGTGCGTTCGTCCGTGAGCAGCCCGTGCAGCAGCCCACTCGACAGCACGGCGCGGATCGCCTCCGGCTTGGCGGTGCCGCCCGCCACCGCCACCAGTTTTCCCGTCTTCAAATCGTCGTGGCCGAGCGCCGCGATGCGGCCGGACAGTTCGGTCTCGACGCGCCGGCCATGAGCGTCGAAGAAATGGCCGAGGATCTCGCCGCGGCCGCCCGCGCGGGCGACCTCGTCGAACTCGTGCGTCTCGATCATGCCGGAGGTGGCGAGCGAGGCCGCATGGCCGTCGACGGCCCCGATACCGACGAAGCGCAGGGTGGCGCTCCGCGCCAGCGCGAAGACCTCGGCGACGCCGCGCTGCGCCATCAGCACGGCGCGGTCCTCGGCCGAGTTGAGCGCGAACGGCACGGGCAGGACGTAGGCCTCGGCCCCCGTGCGCTCCACAATGCGGTTGATGACGTCGAAGGGGTTCGCGGCGAAGCGGCGGGTGAAGCCGCCGAGCAGCGACACGAACTTCAGCCGCTTCACGTCGACCCGCGGCAGGTGTTCGACGCAGGCGGCCAGCGTTCGGCCGTGGCCGAGGCCGATCACCTGGTCCTCGCCCTTCTCGCAGGCGAGGCGGAGATAGCGGGCGCCCAGCACGCCGAGCGAGCGCAGCGGCAGCGCCTCGTCGTCGACGTTGGGGGCGATCTCGCAGACATTGAGCCCGTAGGCCCGGCAGAGCTGCTGTTCGAGCTGGACGCAGCGGGCGATCTCGCCGTCCACGAACACCCGCACCATGCCCTCGCGGCCGGCGCGGGCGATGAGGCGGTGGGCCTTGACGTTGGGGACGTTCAGCCGCGCCGCGACCTCGCTCTGCGTCAGGCGACCGACGTGATGGAGCCAGGCCGCGCGGGCAGCGAGGCTGGCGTCGTCTTCTGCGATGGAGTTCGGCTCCGACACTCGGGTCAACGCGTCCTGCCCTGAAAATTCATTCTCGTTGTGTAAAAAGTTTCACGCGACGGGCGGCACGTCAAGCCGATTCTCCACCGACCGACATGCTGTCGACTCCGCGCGTCGGAGCCGACCGGCCGGGTCAAGCCGGCGTCGAATACTTCCCGTCGAGCTTGTCGACCGCCTCGACGTTGCCGGCCGAACTGCCCGTCGGGTCGAAGTCCGAGGCCAGCCAGGTGTCGACCACGGCCTTGGCGAGTTCGGGCCCCACGACGCGGGCGCCGAGCGTGATGATCTGGGCGTTGTTGCTCTTGGCGGCTCGCTCCGCCGAATAGGTGTCGTGGGTGAGCGCGGCCCGGATCCCCGGCACCTTGTTGGCCGAGATGCAGACGCCGATGCCGGTGCCGCAGAACAGGATGCCGCGGTCGAACTGGCGGTCCGTGATGGCGAGCCCCACCCGCTCGGCCGTGTCGGCGTAGAATTCCGGCGTGCTCCCCGAGGCGGGCGACAGGTCCGTGACGTCGACGCCCTTGGCGGCCAGATGCTTGGCGATGACGTCGAGCAGCGGTTTGCCGGCACCATCGGCCCCGATGACGAGCTTCATGTGATCCTCCCCATATCGCCCAGCTTGCCTGCGGCGTGTAACTTATTTCAGGAGTTGCAAAATTTTTTCAAGCCTGCTTCCCTCGGACGAAAGCGACCGAGCCTGTCGGGCCCATGAGAGGAGACGGACGGAATGGGTTTCACGCTGTCGCTGAGCACCAACCCGTTCGTGAACCGCTTCGCCGAGCCCGAGGACCTCGTCGGCGTGCTGGCCGGCGAGATCGGGATCGGCCGCATGCAGCTGACCCACGAGTTCGTCGACCCGGCCTGGCCGCCGTCGCTGATCCGCCGCACGACCGACCGCATGGCGAAGAGCTGCGCGGCGCGCGGCGTGGCCGTCACGTCGATGATGACGGGCCCCTACGGCCGGCTGAACCACTTCGGCCACCCTGAGCCCGAGGCGCGCGGGCATTCGGTCGCCTGGTTCAAGGGTCTGGTCGACATCGCCGCCGACCTCGGCTGCCCGGCGATCGGCACGCAATTCGCCATCCTGACCTTCCGCGACTACGACGACCCGGCGCGCCGTTCGGCGATCCTGGCCGAGGCGCTCGCCTGCTGGCGGGCGGTCGCCGAACATGCCGAGAAGCGCGGCCTCGCCTGGCTGTTCTGGGAGCCGATGTCGGTCGGCCGCGAGCTGGGCCACACGCAGGAGAGCACGCGCGCGCTGCAGGCTGCCATCGAGGCGGCCGCCCTGCCGATCCCGCTGCTGCCGATGGTCGACATCGACCACGGCGACCTGTCCTCGCACGACCCCGCCGACACCGACCCCCACGCCTGGGCGCGGAACTTCGCGACGCGCTCCCCCATCATCCACATCAAGCAATCGACGGTGAACAAGGGCGGGCACTGGCCCTTCACGGCCGAGCGCAACCGCGACGGGCGCATCCAGCCCGAAGCGCTGCTCGCCGCGGTGCGGGACGGCGGCGGCCGCGACAACGAGATCTGCCTCGAACTGGCCTGGCGCGAGCGCGAGCCGAGCGATCGGGCCGTGGTGGCCGAGATGCGCGAATCGGTGGACTTCTGGGCGCCGTATGTCGATGCAGGCCGTGCCCGCGCCGCCTGACATCGAGAGAACACCATGCCCTTCGACGCGCTCTGGATCGGCACGAGCTGGAAGATGAACAAGAGGCGCGCCGAGGCGCGCGCCTATGCCGAGACGCTCGCGGCGTCGCCCTATGCGCACGAGCAGGGGCCGCAGCTCTTCGTCATCCCACCCTTCACGGCCGTCGCCGAGGTCGCCCAGCGGCTGGCGGAGACGCGGGTGACCGTCGGCGTGCAGAACATCCACTGGGCGGAGGCCGGCCCCTGGACGGGCGAGATCTCGGCCGGCATGGCGGCGGACTGCGGCGCCACCCTCGCCGAGATCGGACACAGCGAACGCCGCACCCACTTCGGCGAGACCGACGAGACCGTGGCGCTGAAGGTCGAGGCCGCCTTGCGCCATGGACTGACGCCGCTCGTCTGCGTCGGAGACACGCGGGAGGAGCACGACGCCGGCCGCACCGCGGACGCGCTGGCCCGCCAGGTGCGGGCGGCGGTGTCGCGGCTCACGCCCGGTGACGCGGGGCGGGTGGTGATCGCCTACGAGCCGGTCTGGTCGATCGGCGAGCACGGGACGCCGGCCGAACCCGGCTTCGCCGACGAGCAGCATGCCCGCATCAAGGCGGTGCTCGGCGACGTCACCGGCCGGGAGCCCCGGGTGCTCTACGGCGGCAGCGTCAACCCCGGCAATTGCCTAGCCCTGGCGGCCCGGCCCCACATCGACGGCCTCTTCATCGGCCGCTCGGCCTGGCAGGCGGATGGCTATCTCGGCATCATCGGGCAGGTCGCAGGCGCCACGGCGGCCTGACGGGACGGCGGGTCACGCCTCCTCGATCTCGGCCTGGACGACCGGCACGGCGCCGCCGTTCAGCGCCGCACCGGCGAGGTGCCCGATCGCCACGGCGACGAGGCACAGGACGAGGGAGCCTCCGACGTTGACGGCGGCGCGGCCCGACGCTCCGGCCCGCATCAGGTCGAGCGTCTGCAGGCTGAAGGACGAGAACGTGGTGAAGCCGCCGCAGAACCCCACCATCACGAACAGGCGCGCCGTCTCGGGCATCGGGTAGCGCCCGTGGGACAGCGTCAGCGTGCCGACGAACCCGATCAGAAACGATCCCGCGACATTGATCAGGATCGTGCCCCAGGGCAGCGTCGCGCTGATCGGCAGGGCGGCGAGCGACAGGCCATAGCGCGCCACGGTCCCCAGAGCGCCGCCGAGCGCCACCACCAGCACCGTCGTGAATGTCATCCGTGTCCCTCGAGCTGACGGCAGCGGCGGCGGTCGCCGATGTCGGACCATACGACCGGCCGCCGCGGTCGTCAGCCGTCGCCGTGCCGGTCAGGCGCTTTCCGAAAAACTGATTCGGACCACATTTGAGCGCCGCGCCCCGTCCGCCTCCTCCACCATGCTTCGCAAGCGGAGGAGGACCGGGCGGCGCCCGTCGTGAGATGATCCTCCTCTGCGGAGCGGAGGAGGGGGACCGCGCGCAGCGCGGTGGAGGAGGCGCACCGGGCGCGACCGAGCTCATCAGCCGGACGCCGTGTCAGACCAGCGCGCGCGTCCTGCGGTCCGAATTAGGCCGGTACGACAGCGCTTCCGCCAATTGCGCGCGCCCGACCGCCTTCGAACCGTCGAGGTCGGCGAGCGTCCGGGCGAGCTTGAGGACGCGATGGAAGCCGCGCGCCGAGAGCCGGAGCTGGTCGGCCATGGCGCGCACGAAGGCGGTCCCGCCGGCGTCGACCGCCGCCACCTGCTCGATGACGTTGGCCGGGGCCGCCGCGTTGGTGGTGACGCCCGGCAGCCCGAGCGCGGCGTAGCGGGCGACCTGCCGCTCGCGGGCCCTGGCGACCCGCGCCGCGACCTCGGCCGAGCCCTCCGCGGGCGGCGGCAGGATCAGGTCGGCGGCCGAGACGGCCGGCACCTCGAGGTGGAGGTCGATGCGGTCGAGCAGCGGGCCGGAGAGGCGGGCCTGGTACTGCGCCATGCAGCGTTCGTTGGGCTGGCGCTTGCAGGCGTAGCCGGGCTCGGTGGCGAGGCCGCAGCGGCAGGGGTTCATGGCGGCGACGAGCTGGAACCGCGCCGGATAGGTGACGCGGTGATTGGCCCGCGCGATCGACACCTCGCCGCTTTCGAGCGGCTGCCGCAGCGAGTCGAGCACCGGGGTCGTGAACTCGGGGAGTTCGTCGAGGAAGAGGACGCCGTTGTGGGCCAGCGAGACTTCGCCGGGCCGCGCCCCCGTGCCGCCGCCGACCAGGGCCGGCATCGAGGCCGAGTGATGCGGGGCGCGGAACGGCCGGCGGTCCGTCAGGGCGCCGCCCGCCAGCGCACCGGCGACCGAATGGATCATCGACACGTCGAGGAGTTCGCGCGGCGTCATCGGCGGCAGGATCGACGGCAGGCGGGCGGCCAGCATCGACTTGCCGGAGCCCGGCGGGCCGTTGAACAGCAGGTTGTGGCCGCCCGCCGCCGCGATCTCCAGCGCCCGCTTGGCACTCTCCTGCCCCTTCACGTCGCGCAGGTCCGGCAAATCGGTCCCGGCGGCCCGCATGGCGGGCTCGGGACGCGCCATGAGCTGCGTGCCCCTGACGTGATTGGCGAGCTGGATCAGCGAGCGCGGCGCCAGCACGTCGAGGTCGCGGCTGGCCCAGGCCGCCTCGGGGCCGCAGGCGGCGGGGCAGATCAGCCCGTGCCCGGCGGCGTTGGCGGCGACGGCGGCGGGCAGCACGCCCGAGACGGCCGAGATCGAACCGTCGAGCGCCAGTTCACCCAGCACCGTGTAGCCCTGGAGCGCGTCGGGCGGGATGGCGCCGATGGCCGCCATGACGCCGAGGGCGATCGGCAGGTCGTAGTGGCTGCCCTCCTTGGGCAGGTCGGCCGGCGCGAGATTGACGGTGATGCGTTTCGCCGGCAGGGCGAGGCCCGAGGCCGTCAGGGCGGCGCGCACCCGCTCGCGCGATTCGCCGACCGCCTTGTCGCCGAGGCCGACGACGTTGAACACGACCGTGCCGTTGGTGATCTGCACCTGGACGTCGACGGGCCGGGCTTCGATACCCTCGAACGCGACGGTCGCAACCCGCACGACCATCGCAACCCCCACGCAAACTCGCCCCGCAATTGCAGACGCTAACGCGGGGTCAGGGCGTGCGCAAGCCGTGGTCGAAGCAGCTGGTGTCAGCCCGGACGCAGCCGGGAGTACGGCTCGCCGCACCGCGCGATGCAGCGGCCACCCGGCGTGCGCTCGTGCCCGGACGACGCATGCGCCGGAGCTGCTGACGCTCGCCCTGGCTCGCGGCCTCAGCTCCAGCTTCTCGTCCCGACGAGCATCCTCACGCGATCAGGTGACTCCACCTGATTATGATCTGCTCTAGCGTCGGCCGCTCAGGTGCTCGCCTTGCCGGCGGGGACCGGCGCCAGCGGCGACCCTGTCTGGGACGCCCGCTGGTCGAGCTCGCCGTCGATCTCGGCGCCGACGAGCAGCACGAGGGCGCTGACCCAGAGCCAGAGGAGCAGCACCACCACCGCGCCGAGCGCGCCATAGGTGGCGTCATAGGAGCCGAACTTGCTGACGTAGATCGAGAACACGATCGAGCCGACCAGCCACAGCACGGTGGCGATGACCGATCCCCAGCTGATCCAGCGCCAGCTGGCGTTCTTGCGGGACGGGCCGTAGCGGTAGATCACGGCGAAGCCGAGCGCGACCAGCACCGCCAGGATCGGCCAGCGGGCGATGTCGAGCAATGTGGCGGCGAGCGAGCCGAAGGGCAGGAACTTGAGGATGATCGGGATCACCGCGACGGCGAAGATCACGACGACGGCGAACATGACGGCGCCGATCGTCAGCCCGAGTGCCATCAGGGTCTGGACGATGAACGACCGGGTCTCGACCTCCTCGTAGGCGATGTTCAGCCCCGTCATCACCGACGAGATCCCGGCACGTGCGCTCCACAGCGCCAGCAGCACGCTGGTGGCCAGCGCCCAGGACAGCGTCGTGCCGGCCGTCTTGGCGAAGTTGTGGAGGCCGTCGATGATCAGCTTCATGGCCTCCGGCGGCAGGAGATTGCCGTAATCCTGCACCCGGCTGGCCACGTCGTCCGGGTTGCCCACCAGCGCGTAGAGCGACACCATGGCGGCCAGGGCCGGAAAGATCGACAGCATCACGTAGAAGGCGACGCCCGCCGCCACCAGGCTGATGTTGTCGTTACCGAAGCGGTCGAAGACCGAGCGCGCGATGCCGATGAAGCCGGGCCGATGCTCCGTCGGCACGCCGGACGAGCCGGCCTTGGCGTCCGACGATCCGGCGCCGGGCTTGACCTCGCCGGATTTGCCCCCGCCGGTCGCGCCCGCCGCGGATCCGGTCCGGGCCTGCGGCGCCGACAGGCGCTGCGCCCCCGCCTCGACCAGTGCCGGCTGACGCTTCAGCATGCCCACGAGCGCGAAGCCCAGCACCGCCACGGCGGTCCAGGCCGAGCCGGAGGGCATCCCTTTCGACGTCGGTTCGTTCATGGCTCGATCCCCGTGACGCCAGCTAATGCTTGACTGCAGGGATCGTTGCATCCCGCCACACCTTCGCCTTCCCTTCGCCATGCCGTCGCTCGCCGCATGGATCGGCGCCGCGACCGGGGCGCCGTGTGAGGATCAGCTCTCGAGCCCCTCACGCATCATCTCGAGGGTCAGCCATTCCTCCTCGGCGGCGGCGAGCTTGGCGTCGGTGTCGGCGAGCGACACGGACAGCTTGGCGAAGCGCTTCGGGTCTCGGCCATAGAGGCCGGGGTCGTCGAGCGCCGTCTGCAGCTTGCCCCTCTGCGCCCGCATCTCCTCCATCTGCCGCGGCAGCGAGTCGAGGGCGTGCTTGTCCTTGAAGCTGAGCTTGCCCTTCCGGCCCGGCGGCGAGGCCTCGGGCGCCGCGCCGGCGATGGGCGCCGCGGGACCGGGCACCGCCTCCCTGGTCCGCGCCGTCACGCCGGTGCCGCGCTGCGCCACCATGTCGGAATAGCCGCCTGCATATTCGGTCCAGCGCCCCTCGCCCTCGGCGTTGATCACGGAGGTCGAGACGCGGTCGAGGAAGTCGCGGTCGTGGCTGACGACCAGCACGGTGCCGGGATAGTCGGCCAGCATGTCCTGGAGCAGGTCGAGCGTCTCGAGGTCGAGGTCGTTGGTCGGCTCGTCGAGCACGAGCAGGTTGGAGGGCAGCGCCAGCGCGCGGGCCAGCATCAGCCGGCCGCGCTCGCCCCCGGACAGTCGCGACAGCGGCGTGCGGGCCTGTTCGGGGCCGAACAGGAAGTCCTTCATGTAGCCGATGACGTGCTTGCTCGCGCCGTTGACGATCACTTGGTCCGAGCCGCCGCCGGTCAGTGCGTCCGAGAGCGTGGTGTTGGGCTCCAGGCTCGCGCGCGCCTGGTCGAGCGTCGCCAGCTGGACGTTGGCGCCGAGCTTCGCCCGGCCCGCATCCGGCGTGTCGCGGCCGGTCAGCATGTTGAGCAGCGTCGTCTTGCCGGCGCCGTTCGGGCCGACGATGCCGAGCCGGTCGCCGCGCTGCACGCGGGTCGAGAAGTCGCGCACGATGGGGCGGTCCCCGTAGCTCTTCGAGACGCCCTCGGCCTCGATGACGAGCTTGCCGGACGTCTTGCCCTCCGACACCGTCATGGTGGCGAGGCCGACGGCGCGGGTCGCCTCGCGCTTCTCGCGGCGGAGGTCGCCGAGGTCGGCCATGCGCCGCACGTTGCGCTTGCGCCGGCCGGACACGCCGTAGCGGACCCAGTCCTCCTCCCGGGCGATCTTGCGGTCGAGCTTGTGGCGCTCGAGTTCCTCCTCCTCCAGCACCTGGTCGCGCCAGTCCTCGAAGGCTGCGAAGCCCTGGTCGATGCGCCGCGTGCGGCCGCGGTCGAGCCACACGGTCGACCGCGACAGGTTGGACAGGAATCGCCGGTCATGGCTGACGAGCACGAGCGCCGAGCGCAGCGACCGCAGTTCGTTCTCGAGCCATTCGATGGCGGGCAGGTCGAGGTGGTTGGTGGGCTCGTCGAGGAGCAGGATGTCGGGCTCGGGGGCGAGGACGCGCGCCAGGGCGGCGCGCCGGAGCTCGCCGCCGGAGAGGTGGGCGGGCTTCTCGTCGCCGGTGAGGCCGAGGTCGTCGAGCAGCGACCGGGCGCGGTAGGGGTTGTCGAGCGGCCCGAGCCCACCCTCGACATAGGACAGGACGTCGTCGTAGCCGGTCAGGTCCGGCTCCTGCGGGAGCACGCGCAGCGTCGCGTCGGGCTGGAGAAACCGCGTGCCGCCGTCGAGCCCGATGTCGCCCGCCACGACCTTCATCAGCGTCGACTTGCCCGAGCCGTTGCGGCCCACGAGGCAGATGCGGTCGCCCCGGCCGACCTGCAGGTCGACGCCGTCGAGCAAGGGCTTGCCGCCCAACGTGTAGCGGATCGCGGTCATCTGCAGGAGCGGCGGCGCCATGGAGGTCCTGGGTGGGGAAACTGAGGGGCCACGCGGGGCGCGGCCGGACGGTCGCCGGCTGTCCTGCACGGAAAAGCCGGTCTCGTCGACCCGGCGCGGCACATCGCCATGCTGCATCGCGGCACGAGGCGACTTTTCCGGCCCGTCCCCCGTTAGAGTGCCGATGAACCCCGCTTCACGCAGTCGCGGGTGTCCCCGATCGGACCGGAGCGAGGATCACGATGGCGCAGGACACAGACGACACGAAGTTCGCGGGCCTCCGCGGCGCGGTCGAGGGGATGAGGGGTCGGACCCTCAAGGACCTCTTCGCCGCCGATCCCGAGCGGTTCGACCGGCACCACGTGGCGCTGGGCGACCTCGTCTTCGACTATTCCAAGCACCGCGTCGACGACGGCGTGCTCGGAGCCCTCTTCGACCTCGCGCGGGCGCAGAAGCTCGAGGAGAAGCGCGACCGCATGTTCACCGGCGGGATCGTCAACCCGACCGAAGGGCGCGCCGCGCTCCACACCGCGCTCCGCGCTCCCGCGGGCGCCTCGGTCGTGGTCGACGGCCAGGACGTGATGCCGGAGGTCCTGGCGGTGCGCGCCAAGGTCGCCGCCTACGCCCGCGGCGTGCGGGACGGCTCGATCCTGGGCTCGACCGGCCGGCAGTTGACCGACATCGTCAACATCGGGATCGGCGGCTCCGACCTCGGCCCCGCCATGGTGGCGCGGGCGCTCGCCCCGTTCGGCCACGCCCAGATCCGCACGCATTTCGTGTCGAACGTCGATGGCGCCGACATCGGCGACACGCTGAAGCGGCTCGACCCTGCCACGACGCTGTTCATCGTGGCGTCGAAGACGTTCACCACGCAGGAGACGATGACCAACGCCCGCTCGGCCCGCGCGTGGCTGTCGGCCAAGCTCGGCGACGCCGCGGTCGAGCATCACTTCGCCGCGGTGTCGACCGCGCTCGACCTGGTCGGGAAGTTCGGCATCCGGCCGGACCGTGTCTTCGGCTTCAAGGACTGGGTCGGCGGCCGCTACTCGGTGTGGTCCTCGATCGGCCTGTCGGTGGTGATCCAGATCGGCCCCGAGGCCTTTGCGGACTTCCTCGCCGGCGGCCACGAGGTCGACACGCATTTCCGCCAGGCGCCGCTCGAGACCAACATCCCGGCCCTGATGGGGCTCATCGGCGTGCTCTACCGCAACGCCTGGGGCTTCGCCACACAGGCCGTGATCCCCTACGACCAGAGGCTCGGCCGCTTCCCCGCCTATCTCCAGCAGCTCGACATGGAGAGCAACGGCAAGCACGTCCACATCGACGGCACGCGCTGCCTCGACGCCACCGGCCCCGTGGTGTGGGGCGAACCCGGCACCAACGGGCAGCACGCCTTCTTCCAGTTGCTGCACCAGGGCACCGAGATCGTGCCGATCGACTTCCTGATCGCCGCCGAGCCGACCGACGCCGACCTCCAACACCACGAGCTGCTCGTCGCCAATTGCTTCGCCCAAAGCCAGGCCCTCATGGTCGGGCGAAGCAAAGAAGAGGTGAAGGCCGTCATGGAGAAGGCCGGGGCCAAGCCCGACGCCATCGCCCACGTGGCGGCCCACAAGCAGTTCGATGGAGACCGCCCGACCTCGACCTTCCTCTATCGCAAGCTCGACCCGAAGATGCTCGGCCGGCTGATTGCCCTCTACGAGCACCGGGTGTTCACCATGGCGGCGATCTGGGACACCAACCCCTTCGACCAATGGGGCGTCGAACTCGGCAAGGAGCTCGCCAGCAAGCTCGCCCCGATCGTGTCGGACGCGGGCGCCTCGCTCGACGGGCTCGACGGGTCGACGGCGGGGCTGGTCGAGCACCGGCGGGCGTTGATCGGGCGAGGCTGAGGACGCTCCGGACGAGTGCTGCGGCGCCCGGCCGATGGGCTCGGTGGCACCAGACGGGGCGCGACCGCTCACATATCGCCCGAATCAGTTTCCGGAAAGCATGGGACGCGTCGACGTCGCCGTCGTCAGGACGCCGCGTCGAGCAGTTCGTCCGACAGGGACTGCACCCGCGCGGCGTTTCCGCCGACGTCGAACCGCGCGAAGCGGGAGGCCGAGCGGATGTCGATCCGGGTCTGGCCCGCGAGCGGGCGGACGCGGATCGCGACATCGTCGGGCAGCGCCATGACGCGCGTCGGCGCCACGGCGTCGATGTGGCCGGTGCCGAACTTGCCCTTCGGCGGCGCCGCGTCGACGATGCGCCAGCCGCGACCCCGGACGGCCTTGAGCGCCAGCGCATAGGCCTCGTCCGCGGCGACGTCGAGCAGCACCGGCTGGAGGCTCGGGTAGGCCCGGCGGACGGCGTCGCGGCTGTCGGCCGACGGCTCGTCGTGGACGGCGCCGCCGCGCGCCGCCACGGTCGCGGGATCCGACGAGAAGGGCGGCGGTGCCGCGGGGTCGGTCGACACGTCGCCCGAAGCGGGCTGGCGGATCGCAAGGCTCGCCAGGTAGCCGGGATAGGCCAGGACCGCGCAGGCGATCGCCAGGCCGGCGATGGCCCGCGCCGTGCCGCGGTGCCCGGTGCGCCAGATCACCATCGCGGCCCACAGCGCCGACGCGATGGCGAGGAGGGCGAACAGCAGGGCGAATCCCAGGACCGCCAGGGCGCCGCGCGGGTCGACCGCCCCGCTCCGCCCCATCAGCACCGCCATGGCGGCCAGGGCGGCACCGAAGGCCGCGCAGGACCGGCTCCGGTCGGCCGCCGCCGCGATGGGCTCGGGCGCGAGGCGGCGCCTCAGCACGGGGCGGCATCCGGCGGCGGGCGTTGGAGCTTGACGGCACGGAGGAGCATGGGCGTTGTGGATCGGCGACGGACGGGGACACGATCCTAAACGCTGGAGGGCCGCCGTTGAAGGGAAGCTTCGGCCGGGGCTCGACGGCCAGCCTCGCTGCCGGGAGCGCCGGGACGGATACGGCGTCGGGGAGAGACCTCATGCGGCCGACGCAGCGGGCCACGGACGCGATCCGTCCGCCACGCCCTCGGACCATCACGGGCGTGCCGTCGCTCGGGGTCCTCGCGCGGCGGGCCGCCCTGGCCGGGGCGCTGTCGGCGAGCCCGGCCGTCGCGGCGCCTCTGCCGGCCCCGCGTCCCGCCGACCCTAGGCAGGATTGTGTTGGTTCACCGACGCAATCCTGCTCAGTTTCCGAGCTGAAAGCGGCAGGATGGCGTGTGCCAACCCACGCCATCCTGCTTAGCCCGACGGCACCCGCGCCGGAGGCGGCGCCCCTGCCGGTCCCGCGGCCCGAGGAGGACGGACCCGCCCTGCCCTCGCCGGCCCTCGCCCAGCCCTTCGGGCCGCCCGCGCCTGCGCCGCCCCCCGCACCGCCGGGTCCGCCCGAACCCGACCTCGCCTGCGCGCCCCTGTTGGCGGGCGGCAAGGTGGTGGCGCGGCCGGCGCCGCCGGTCTCGGACGGGTCGGGTTGCGGCATCGCGGCCCCGGTGACGCTCGACGCCGTGATGCTGAAGGACGGGTCGCGGGTCGACCTCGTGCCGCCCGCCCTCATGCGCTGCGACCTCGCGGATCGCCTGGCCGACTGGCTCCGCGACGACGTCGCGCCGTCCACGGCCGCCGAGGGCCGGTTGCTGGGGATCGCCGACGCGGCCGCCTACGTGTGCCGGACCCGCGACGGGCTCGCCGGGGCCCGCATCTCGGAACACGCGCGCGGCAACGCCATCGACATCCTGGCGTTCCGTTTCGCCCACCGCGTGGTGGGGCTGACGGGGGCGGACGCCGGCGACGTCCTCGGCGCGCTGAAGACCTCGGCCTGCAGGCGCTTCTCCACCGTGCTTGGACCGGGTTCGGACGCCTTCCACGCGTTCGACCTCCACCTCGACCTCGAACACCGCCGCAACGGCTTCAAGATCTGCCAGTGGGACGTGCCGTGACGGAGGTCCAGACTCGGCACAGGGCCGGCGGCGGCGGCTTAGGGTTTTGGCAAGCGCGTCCCGACAAGGTCCATCCGACGTTCACGACGCCGGCGACCTCGCCCGTGCCGTGACACCTTCGATCGAGGATCAATCCATGACCGATGTCGCCGCCGCTCCGGGCCGGGACGACGCCCGCGCCCTGCAGGCGAAGCTCTATCGCGAGATCGGCGTGTCGGCCGTCGCCGCGGCGCTGCTCTCCGCCCCCGAGCCCGAGTCCGCCCCCTGTCGCCTTGAGCTGGACCAGGCGAACGACACCGCCCAGGCCGTCCAGACCCTCGCGGCCTGAGGCGCGACGGCGAAAGGGCACCATCCTGTCCGTCACCCGGAGGCAGATCCTGACCGGCGCCGGCGCCCTGACGCTGGGGTCGACGGCTGTCGCCTTCTATGCGGTCGGAGTCGAACCCGAGATGGTGCCGCTCGTCCGCCGATACGCGGTGGCGCCGCCGCACTGGCCGCCGGGGCTGACGCTCAGGATCGGAGTCATCGCCGACATCCACGCCTGCGAGCCTTGGATGCCGGCCGAGCGGATCCGCGGCATCGCGGACCAGTGCAACGCCCTCTCACCGGACCTCATCCTCCTGCTCGGCGACTTCAACGCCGGACACCGGATCGTCACCGGCCCGGTCATGCCGGCGGCCTGGGCGGAGGCTCTGTCGGTGCTGCGCGCGCCGCTCGGCGCCTACGCGATCCTCGGAAACCACGATTGGTGGCACGGGGCGGTGCCCGGCATGAGCGGCGGCCCGGAGGAGGTCAGGCGCGCGCTGCGCTCCATCGGCATCCGCGTGCTCGAGAATGAATCGTTGCTGGTCGACCGCGACGGCAAGCGATTCTGGCTGGCCGGCCTGGCCGACCAGATCGCCTATCCGATGGCCGGCCGGGGCCACAAGGGCGCGGACGACCTTCCCGGCACGTTGAAGCAGGTGCGGGACGAGGCCCCGGTCATCATGCTGGCGCACGAGCCCTACGCGTTCGCCCGCATGCCGGAGAGGGTGGCGCTGACCCTGTCGGGCCACACCCACGGCGGGCAGATCGTCGTGCCGGGCCTCGGGCCGATCATCACGCCGTCGCGCCGCTACAATTACGGCCACATCGTCGAGGGCGGCCGCAACCTGATCGTGTCGGGCGGCCTCGGCGAGTCCGGCGTGCCGGCGCGTTTCGGCGTGCCGCCCGAACTCCTCGAGATCACCCTCGGCGACGCGGCGCTGACGGCCTGAGGCGCGACCCGGCGACAGCCGGGCCGCACGCGACCAGGGTCAGATCACGACGACCTTCGACCCCACCTTGGCGCGGTTGTAGAGGTCGATGACGTCGATGTCGCGCATGCGGATGCAGCCCGACGACGCGTCGTGGCCGATCTCGGTCGGCTCGTTGGTGCCATGGATCCGGTAGAGCGTGTCGCGGCCCTGGGCATCATAGAGGTAGAGCGCGCGGGCGCCGAGCGGGTTCTCGGGGCCGCCGGGCATGCCGCCCTCCGCCACCACGGGCTTCAGGTGCGGCCAGCGCTTGATCATGTCGGCGGGCGGCATCCAGCGCGGCCATTCCGCCATGCGCTTCACCGTGGCGGTGCCGGTCCAGCCATAGGCCTCGGCCCCGGTCGCCACGCCGTAGCGCATCGCCCTGCCGTGACCGAGCACGTAGTAGAGCAGCTTGTCCTTCGTGTTCACCACGATGGTGCCGGGCGCCTGGCCGGTCGGGTCCTCGACCTCGTAGCGGTCGAAGTTGCGGCCCATGTCGGCGGTCGGGACCCGGGAGATGAAGTCCTTGTCGCGCGCCGAGAGCACCGGGTCCGGCGTGGACTTGTACTCGCAGCCCGACACCGCCAGGGCGCCCGCCATCATCACCAAAGCCCGCCATGGCTTGCGCATTGAACCCGCCCCGCCCCGCACCAGATCAGCCTCGAGTTCTTACCACGGTGGGTCGGGCCGAGACGAGCCCTCACGGCAGAAACGCCCGGTCCGTGTCCCGCGAACAACAGGCCGGGCGCGGCCCACCTCCGGAGACCATCGACCCTGTGACGACAGCCCTGATCGCCCATGATTCCGCGCTCGGCCACGACATGGGCGAGGGCCACCCCGAACGGCCGGAGCGGTGGCGCGCCGTCGACGCGGCGCTGTCGGACGAAGGCTTCGCCGCGCTCCACCGGCTGGAGGCGCCCGAGGCGTCGCGCGAGGCGCTGCTGCGGGCGCATGCGGAGTCTTACGTCGACGCGCTGCTCGGCGCCCGGCCGACGGGACGGCAGTTGCTGCGCATCGATGCCGACACCGCCATCGGCAGCGGCACGATGGCGGCGACGCTGCGGGGTGCGGGCGGCGCCGTGCTGGCGGTCGACGAAGTGTTGAGCGGCCGGGCCGACAATGCCTTCGTGGCGATGCGCCCGCCGGGCCATCACGCCGAGCGGGCGACCGCCATGGGATTCTGCTTCTTCAACCATGCCGCGGTGGCGGCGCGCCACGCCCGCGCCGTGCACGGCGTCGGCCGCGTCGCGATCCTCGACTGGGACGTCCACCACGGCAACGGCACGCAGGACATCTTCTGGAACGACCCGGACGTGATGTACGGTTCGACGCACCAGATGCCGCTGTTCCCCGGCACCGGAGCCAGGGGCGAGCGCGGCGACCACGACACGATCGTCAACGCCCCGCTCCGCGCCGGCGACGGCAGCGCGTCGTTCCGGTCGGCCTTCGACGACCTCCTGCTGCCGCGCATGGCCGCCTTCCGGCCTGACCTCGTCATCATCTCGGCGGGCTTCGACGCGCATCGGCGCGACCCGCTCGGCCAGGTCGAACTCGACGAAGCGGACTTCGGCTGGGCGACGCGGCGCGTGATGGACCTCGCGGACCGGTTCGCCGGCGGCCGCGTCGTCTCGCTGCTCGAGGGCGGCTACGACCTCCAGGGTCTGTCGCGCTCGGTGGCGGCGCATGTGACGGCCCTGATGGGGTCAACCTGAATCGTCCTCCGCCCTGCGCGCCGGCAGCGAGTCCGTCAGGGCCGCGATGGCGGTGAAGATGTCGTCGGCCTGACCGGCGTCGAGCTGCGCCAGTCCCAGCGTGCGCGTCACCTGGATGCCGATCGTCGCGAAGAGGAGAGCGGCCGCGAGGTCCGGCTCCGCCGTGTCGGACCGCACCTTGTGGATGACGTCGGCGAACATGGCCTGGAACTGGGCGAGCGAGCCCGAGTGCTCGACGGCCGCCACCAGCATCGGCCGGGAGAAGCTGTCGTCGCCGCAATAGGTGGTCCTGGCGTGGTCGATCATGCCCCGCAGCGTCGGATGCGCCTCACCGGCGAACCGGCGCTCGCCGGCATCGACCTCCTCCTCGAGCAGCCGGAGCCGGCGCATCGCGATGGCGGTCACCAGGGCGTCCTTCGAGCGGAAATGGTGCAGCACGCCGCCCTTGCTGACGCGGGCTTCGAGCGCCACGGCGTCCATGGTGAGGCTGCCGACGCCGTCCCGTTCCATCAACGTCTCGGCGGCATCCAGCACCTTGTCGATCGTGGCCAGGCTGCGGGCCTGCGGCGGTCTGCTCATAAAAAATCCAACTGGACGGTTTGTTGATAGCGGCGTATGGGTCACGGCGCAATGGCACCGCGTCCCCGGATCCTTCCATGACACATCGCACCCGCTCCAGGCGCGGCGACGCCGCTCTCTGGCTGGCGCTGAGTGTCGGCCTGATGACGGCCGACCCGGCGCGCGTGACCGCGGGCGATCCGGGCCTCGTCGCCGTCGAGGCCGTCATGCCGACGCCGCGGGCCGTGTCGGCCGACCTGGCCCTCGCCGGAACCATCCAGGCGCGGGTGCAATCCAACATCGCCTTCCGAACCGACGGCCGGGTCACGGCGCGCGAGGTCGAGGTCGGCCAGCACGTCACGGCCGACCAGGTCCTCGCCACCGTGGACGCGACCGAGCAGCGGGCCGACATGGCCAACGCCAAAGCCGCGCTCGCCTCCGCCCAGGCCCTCGTCGTCCAGGCCGAGACGACCTTCAAGCGGCAGCAGAGCCTCATCGGCTCCGGATACACCACGCGGGCGAATTTCGACCAGGCCCAGGAGACGCTGAAGACGTCGCGCGCCCAGGTCGATGTCGCGGAGGCGGCGCTCAACACCGCCAAGGAGCAGCTCTCCTATGCCGACCTCAAAGCCGGGCAGGACGGCATCGTCGTATCGCGCAACGTCGAGGTCGGCCAAGTGGTGCAGGTCGGGCAGACCGTCTTCGTCCTGGCGCAGGACGGACCGCGCGACGCCGTCTTCGACATCCCCGAATCCTTGCTGACCACCCCGCCCAAGGACGGCACGGTCGACCTCGCCCTCCAGTCGGACCCGAAGGTCACGGCCGTCGGGATCGTCCGCGAGGTCTCTCCCTTCCTCGATCAGGCCTCGAGCACCGTCGCCGTCAAGGTCGCCCTGCAGGGGGCGGTGCCCGGCATGGCGCTCGGCGCCGCCGTGTTGGGGCGCGCCCGGTTCGACGCGCAGACCGCAGTGGTGCTGCCCTGGAGCGCCCTGTTCGAGGCCGACGGGCGCCCGGCCGTCTGGGTCCTCGACGACCAGGATCGCGTGGCGATCCAGGCCGTCACGGTGCAGCACTACGCGACCGGCAGCGTCGTCCTGTCGGGCGGGCTCGACGGACACCGGCGGGTGGTCACGGCCGGCATCCAGCTGCTCTATCCGGGCCAGAAGGTCGCCGTCGCGCAGGGAGACCTGCCATGACGGTGCCCCGCGGCGGCGCCGCGCTGCTCCTCGTCGGCGCGACGATGCTGACCGGGTGCGACCGAAAGGCCGACGAGGCTCCGCCGCCCGTCCGCCCCGCCTTGACCATGGTGGTGCAACCGGCCGCGCGGGTCGCCGAGCGGCGCTTCACCGGCACGGTCCAGCCGCGCTACGAGGTCAAGCTCGGCTTCCAGACGACGGGCCGCATGACGTCGCGCGACGTCGACGTCGGCGATCGCGTCTCGGTGGGACAGACCCTGGCGACGCTCGACCCGACCGTGCTGCGGCTCGCGGTCGCGTCCGCCACGGCCGACCTCGCCAACGGCCAGGCCGCGCTCGTCAACGCCCAGGCGACCGACGACCGTCAGCAGGAGCTCATCAAGGGCGGGAGCGTCAGCCAGGCGCAGGTGGATTCCGCGGTGGCGTCCCGCGACACCGCCGCCTCCAAGGTCGACCAGGCGCGGGCGAGCCTGCAGAAGGCGAAGGAACAACTGGGCTACGCGACCCTCAAGAGCGGCTACGACGGCGTCGTCGAGACGTGGTCGGCGGAGGTCGGCCAGGTCGTCACCGCCAGCCAATCCGTCGTCACCATCGCGCGGCCGGACGCGCGCGACGCCGTCTTCGACCTCCCGGACGACCGCGTCGGGTCCTTCGCCGAGGGGCGGACCGCGACCGTGGAGCTGCTGGCCGATCCGGCCATCTCGGCCCGTGCGACGGTGCGCGAGATCGCGCCACAGTCCGATCCGCTGACCCGGACGCGGCGCGTCCGGCTGACGCTCGACGACGCCTCCGCGGCCTTCCGGCTCGGCACCAATGTGACGACCGCGCTCATCGAGACGCAGACCGGCCGGGATCGCATCACCCTGCCGGCGACCGCGGTGCTCGACCGGGACGGCGCCACCAGCGTCTGGCTGGTCGGTCCCGGCGACAGGCTCCGGTCGCAGGGCGTGACGCTCGACGACGGCCCGCGGGGCGACGTGGTCGCGGTGGCGTCCGGCCTCGCGCCCGGCGACCGCGTCCTCGTGGCCGGCGTGCATTCGGTCGCGGCCGGCCAAGCCGTCAGGATCGCCCCGCCCTGACGGCATCGCGACCGAGGCGCCACGTCGATGCGCCCGGACGCCGCCGCGGCGACCCCACCCGATTCCGCTCAAACCGTCGAGACCACAGCCGTGAAGTTCAACCTGTCGGAATGGGCGCTCGAACACCGGTCGTTCGTCTGGTTCCTCATGATCCTCTCGGCGCTGGCCGGTTATGGCGCCTACACCGGCCTCGGCCGCCAGGAGGACCCGCCCTTCACGATCAAGACCATGGTGGTCACCCAGAGCTGGCCCGGTGCCACCGTCGACGAGATGACGAACCAGGTCACCGAGCGGATCGAGAAGGAACTCACCCAGATCGACGCGCTCGATTACACGAAGAGCTACACGGTGCCGGGCCGCACCACGATCCTGCTGAACCTCAAGGACACGACTGACCCCAAGCAGGTCCCGTGGATGTTCTACCAGGTGCGCAAACACGTGCAGGACATCCAGACGTCGATGCCCTCGGGCGTGCAGGCGCCGGGCTTCGACGACGAGTTCGGCGACGTCTACGGCAACATCTACGGCTTCACCGCGGACGGGCTGAGCCAGCGCCAGCTGCGCGACTACGTCGAGGAGGTCCGCTCCGAGGTCCTGACCGTGCCGAGCATCGGCAAGGTGCAGATCGTCGGCGCCCAGGACGAGGTCGTCTACCTCGACGTCTCGACGAAGAAGCTCGCCGCCCTCGGCATCGACGTCCAGTCGATCATCAAGGCGCTCAAGGACCAGAACGCGGTCCAACCCTCGGGGGTGCTCCAGGCCGGCCCCGAGCAGGTCTCGATGCGGGTCACCGGCCAGTTCAGGTCGGAGGAGAGCCTGAAGACGCTGAACCTGCGGGTCAACGACCGCTTCTTCCCGCTGAGCGACGTCGCCACGATCACGCGCGGCTACCGCGACCCGCCGGACCCGCTGTTCCGCGTCGACGGCCAGCCCGCCATCGGGCTCGGCATCGGCATGAAGGCCTCGGGGAACCTGCTCCAGTTCGGCGAGGCCCTGAAGGCGAAGATGCGCGACGTCGAGGCCCGCCTGCCGCTGGGCGTCGGCATCCACCTCGTGTCGGATCAGCCGAAGATCGTCGAGGAGGCGGTCGGCGGCTTCACCGAGGCGCTGGTCGAGGCGGTGCTCATCGTGCTGCTGGTCAGCTTCGTGAGCCTCGGCTTCCGCGCCGGGCTCGTGGTGTCGTTCTCGATCCCGCTCGTGCTCGCCATCGTGTTCGTGGTGATGAAATACTCCGGCGTGTCGCTGCAGCGCATCTCGCTCGGCGCGCTGATCATCGCCCTGGGGCTCCTCGTCGACGACGCCATGATCACGGTCGAGATGATGGTGTCGCGGCTGGAGCATGGCGACGACCTC
Source organism: Lichenihabitans sp. (assembly GCA_965214345.1). Lineage (GTDB taxonomy): Bacteria > Pseudomonadota > Alphaproteobacteria > Rhizobiales > Beijerinckiaceae > Lichenihabitans. Next base: position 2,533,919 of record CBDCBJ010000007.1, read on the forward strand.
AGGAAGGCGGCGACCTTCGCGTTCACGTCGACGGCCTTTCCTATGCTGACCGGGACGCTGGTCACGGTGGCGGGCTTCATCCCGATCGGCTTCAACGGCTCGTCGGCGGGCGAGTACACCTATTCGCTCTTCGTCGTCATCGCGGCGTCGCTGCTGGTGTCGTGGGTCGTGGCGGTGCTCTTCGCGCCGCTCATCGGCGTGAAGCTCCTGCCCCGGACCCTGAAACACCATGACGCGAGCCGGCCCGGCCGCGTCATGCGGGTCTTCACCGCCGTGCTGCTCACCGCCATGCGCTGGCGCTGGGCCACGGTGCTCGGCAGCGTCGCGCTCCTGGCGGCGGCGGTCGTGGGCCTGGGCCACGTCCAGCAGCAGTTCTTCCCGTCGGCCGACCGGCCGGAGCTGCTCGTCGACGTGACGCTGCCGCAGAACAGCACGATTCTCAACACCAAGGCCCAGATGGACCGGTTCGAGCGCCGGCTCGCCGACGACCCCGGCGTGGCGAGCTGGAGCTCCTACGTCGGCGAGGGCGCGATCCGGTTCTACCTGCCGCTCGACCAGCAGCTCCAGAACAGCTTCTTCGGCCAGGTCGTCGTGGTGACGAAGGCGATCGGCGTGCGCGACGTGGTGGCGGAGCGGCTGCGCAAGATCGCGGCCTCGGACTTCGTCGGCGTCGACGTCTTCGTCCACCCGCTCGACCTCGGGCCGCCGGTCGGCCGTCCGGTCCAGTACCGGCTGAGCGGCCCGGACATCCAGGTGCTGCGCGCCCAGGCCCTGTCGCTCGCCGGGGTGATGAGCGCGGACCCGCACCTCGACGCCCCGACTTTCGACTGGAACGAGCCCGGCAAGGTGCTGCGGGTCGACATCGCCCAGGACAAGGCGCGCCAGCTCGGCATCTCGTCGACCGACGTCGCCGCCATCCTGAACGGGATCGTCGGCGGCACGTCCATCACGGAGATCCGCGACAGCATCTACCTGGTCGACGTGGTGGGGCGCGCCGGCGCGGGCGAGCGCGACCGGATCGAGACGCTGCAGAGCCTGCAGGTGCCGACCAGCGGCGGCAAGGTCGTGCCCCTGCTCGCCTTCGCGACGCTCCACTACGACCTCGAGCAGCCGATCGTCTGGCGCCGCGACCGCGTGCCCACCATCACGGTCCGGGCGGCGCTCCACGACGACACCCAGCCCGCCACCGTCGTGGCCGGCCTGGCCCCCGCCATCGCGGCGTTCACGGCGGCGCTGCCCGACGGCTTCAAGCTCGCGGTCGGCGGCACCGTCGAGGAGAGCGCCAAGGGCCAGGGGCCGATCGCCACGGTGGTGCCGCTGATGCTGCTCGCCATGGCGCTGCTCATCATGGTGCAGCTGCAGAGCTTCCAGAAACTGTTCCTGGTGGTGAGCGTGGCCCCGCTCGGCCTCATCGGCGTCGTGGCGGCGCTGCTGCTGTCGGGCAAGCCGATGGGCTTCGTCGCCATCCTCGGCATCCTGGCGCTGATCGGCATCATCATCCGCAACTCCATCATCCTGATGACGCAGATCGACGAGGTCCTGGCCGAGGGCAAGGACCGCTGGACCGCCGTGGTGGAGGCCACCCAGCACCGGATGCGCCCCATCCTGCTGACGGCCGCGGCGGCGAGCCTCGGCCTCGTGCCCATCGCGCCGCAGATCTTCTGGGGCCCGATGGCCTATGCGATGATCGGCGGCATCGTCGCGGCGACGTTGCTGACGCTGTTCTTCCTGCCGGCGCTCTACGTCACCTGGTACCGCGTCAGACCGCGCTCGTCTGATCCGAGGCCGGCGACAGAACCGGTGCTGGCGGCGGCTCGAGGATGAACCGCCGGCCCGCGGCGCCGCGGCGGCGCTGGGCATAGCCGGCGATGCCGATGGCGACGAGCAGCGTCACGCCGTTGAACAGGGGCTCGACCCAGAAGGAGCCGCCGATCTGCTGGATGCCGGCGATGCCCACCGCCAGGATGACGACGCCCACCACCGTGCCCCACACGTTGACGCGGCCGGGCTTGATCGTGGTGGAGCCCAGGAAGGCGCCGACGAGCGCCGGCAGCAGGAACTCCAGGCCGACACTGGCCTGGCCGATGCGCAGCTTCGCCGCCAGCAGCACGCCCGCGATGCCGGTCAGCGTGCCGGAGGCGATGAAGGCCAGCATGGTGAAGCGCTCGACCGGGATGCCGTTCAACGCCGCCGCCTTGGGGTTGGCCCCGATGGCGTAGAGGTAGCGGCCGAGCGGCACGTGCTCCAGCACGAACCACATCACGACCGCCAGCGCGATCACGTAATAGCCGGTGATCGGCAGGCCGAAGACGAAGGTGCCGTTCAACGCCAGGAACTCCTTCGGCAGCACGCCCACGACCTGCCGTCCGCCGGTCCACCAGAGCGCCAGGGCGTAGAGAACCGTGCCGGTGCCGAGCGTGGCGATGAAGGCATCGATCCGCGCCACCTCGACCAGGAGCCCGTTGAACAGGCCGGTGGCGGCGCTGAGCAGCACCACGACGAGGACGGCGACCGGCCAGGGCAGGCCGGAGACGGTCTGCAGGCTGATGGCCAGCACGTGCCAGAGCACGATGCCGTAGCCGACCGTGAGGTCGATCTTGCCCGTCACCATGGGGATCATGGCGGCGAGCGACAGCAGCGCGATGATGGCCTTGTCGGACACGATCGAGCGCAGGTTCAGCATGGTGGGGAACGTGTCGGGCAGCGCCAGCGCGAAACCCGCGATGAGCAGCACCGTCAGGATCGGCAGGCCGTAGACGGGCAGGAGCCGCGTCAGGCGCTCCACCGGGCCCGCGCCCCTGAGCTCGGCGCGGGTCGGCTCGAGGGCGTCGGAGCGGACGGAGTTGGTGGCCATGGGGAGGTCCTCGCGCGGGCGGTCAGGCGGCGGCAGGCTGGGCGGCGGCCTCGGAGGCCGAGGCCGCGGTGATCACGCCCGACGTGGTGAGGGCCGCGCCGGTCAGTTCGGCGATGATGCGGCCGCGGTTGAACACCAGCGCCCGGTGGCAGATGTGGGCCACCTCCTCGAAATCGGTGGACACCACGACCACGGCCAATCCGGCGTCGAGCGACAGGGCGATCAGCCGGTAGATGTCGGCCTTGGCACCGATGTCGACGCCGGCCGTCGGGTCCTCGGCGACGAGCAGGCGGCGGCCGGTGGCGAGCCAGCGCCCCACCACGACCTTCTGCTGGTTGCCGCCCGACAGGCCCTCGATGGCGAGGGCGGGGTCGTTGGGCCTGAGCCCGACGCGGGCGCCGAGCGCCGCGGCGATGCGGCCCTCCTCCGCGGGCGACAGCGGCGAGAAGAGGCCGCGGCCGGCGGCGCCCGGGTTGAGGAAGCAGTTCTCGCGGATCGACAGGGACGGGCAGATCGACTCCTCGGCCCGGTCCCGCGCCATCAGGCCGACGCCCGCGCGCATCGCCGCCTGGGGCGAGGACAGGTCGGGCTCGGCGCCGTCGATCAGCACCCTGCCCCGGTGCGCCACGGCGCCGAAGAGCGCGCGCCCCACCTCCTCCTGGCCGGCGCCGCGCAGGCCCACGAGGCCGAGGAGTTCGCCCTGGCGGACCTCGAACGACACCGGGCCGGCGGAGGGCGTGGCGAGATCCGTCACCGAGGCGCGGAGCGGCCCGGGCTTCAACTCCGCCTTGCGGAACATTTCGAGGTCGGACCGGCCCACGATGAGGCTGACGAGCGCGGCCGGGTCCGTGTCGGCCACCGCCATCTCGCCGACCTTGAGCCCGTCGCGCATGACGGCGACGCGGTCGGCGATGCGGAAGATCTCGTCGAGCCGGTGCGACACGTAGATCATGCCGACGCCGCGGGCCTTGAGCTGCCGCACGGCGGCGAAGAGCCGCTCCACCTCGTCGGCCGGGAGGCTCGCGGTCGGCTCGTCGAGGACGAGGTAGTCGCAATCGACCCGCAGCGCCCGGGCGATGGCGACGAGCGACTTCTCGGTGCGGCTGAGGCTCGCCACCCTCGTGTCGGGATCGAAGGCGCAGCCGACGAGCGCCAGGGCCTCGCGCGCCTGGTCGTTCATGCCGCGCCAGTCGATGCCGAAGCGACGCCGGCCGCCGGGAGCGGCGAAGCCGCCGGCCAGGCCGATGTTCTCCGCCACCGTCATCCACTCGACGAGGCCGAGATCCTGGTGGATGAAGGCCACGGGCGAGCGGGCGCCGCCCCTGACCTGATGGCGGTAGGGGACGCCGTCGATGAGCACCTGCCCGCGGTCCGGCCGGAACAGGCCGCCCAGCACCTTGATGAGGGTCGATTTGCCGGCGCCGTTCTCGCCCAGGAGCGCCACGACCTCGCCGCGGCGCACGTCGAGCGAGACGCCCTTCAGCGCCCGCGTGGCGCCGAACGTCTTGGCGATGTCGTCGAAACGCAGGACGCCCTCGGTCATCTCTCCCCTCCTCCGCGCCCGGCGGCTTCTGCCGCTCTCGATCGGCCCCTGTGATCGATAGTATCGGGACGCGAGTCAATGTGGGCGACGCCCGCAAGCGTCAGAGGCTCGCCGTGATGCCGCCGTCGACGTAGAGGATGTGCCCGTTGACGAAGCTCGACGCGTCCGAGGCCAGGAAGACGGCGGCGCCCGCCAGCTCCTCGACCTCGCCCCAGCGCCCCATCGGGGTGCGGTTGGCGAGCCAGGCCGAGAAGACCGCATCGTCCACGAGCGCCTGGTTGAGCTCCGTGCGGAAATAGCCCGGGCCGATGCCGTTGCACTGGAGGCCGTGCCGCCCCCAGTCGGTCGCCATGCCCTTGGTGAGCATCTTCACGGCGCCCTTGGTGGCCGTGTAGGGGGCGATGCCGGGGCGGGCGAGTTCGCTCTGCACGGAACCCACGTTGATGATCTTGCCGCGGCCCCGTCCGATCATGTGGCGCGCCACCGCTTGGCCGACGAAGAAGACGCTGTCGAGGTTGGTGGCGACGAGCCGCCGCCAGGCATCGTGGGGGAAGTCCTGCAGCGGCGTGCGGTGCTGCACGCCGGCGTTGTTGATCAGGATGGCGAGCGGGCCGATCTCGCGCTCGATGCGGTCGACGCCCGCCGCGACCGCGTCGGCATCGGTGACGTCGAACGCGACCGCGTGGACGCGGTGGCCCTCGCCCGCCAGCGCCGCGCGGGCGGCCTCCAGGCGGTCCGCATCGCGGGCGTTCAGCACGATCTCGGCGCCGGCCTCCGCGAGGGCACGCGCGAGAGCGAGGCCGATGCCCTTGCTCGAACCCGTCACCAGGGCGAGGCGGCCCGTCAGGTCGAAGAGCTTCACGATGTCCCTCCCGGTCTGACCCGGATGTCGGCGATCCCCCTCGGGCGGTCAAGCGCCGCGATGGGCTCCGCGCGGCCGCCTTGACAGGCCGCGACGATGGGCGGACCTGTCGACCTCACGAGACGGGCTCGATCGAACGAGCGACCGGACAGGTGAGGGACCGTGATCATGCGTGCCATCGTGATCCATGCCGCCAAGGACCTGCGGGTCGAGGAGCGGGAGGCCGATGCGGTCGGCCCCGGCGAGGTGGCGGTCCGGATCGGGGCCGGCGGCATCTGCGGCTCGGACCTGCATTATTTCCAGCACGGCGGCTTCGGCGTGGTCCGGCTGCGCGAGCCCATGATCCTCGGCCACGAGATCGCCGGCACCGTCGCGGAACTCGGCCCGGGCGTGACGGGGCTCGCCGTGGGCGACCGCGTCGCCGTCAACCCGAGCCGCCCGTGCGGCCGATGCCGCTTCTGCCTCCGCGGGCTGCCGAACCAGTGCCTCGCCATGCGCTTCTACGGCAGCGCCATGCCGATGCCCCACATCCAGGGCGGCTTTCGCGAGCGCCTCGTCTGCGACGCCGTGCAATGCGTGCCGGCCACGCGGGCCTCGATCTCAAAACTCGCCCTGGCGGAGCCGTTCGCCGTGGCGCTCCACGCCGTGTCGCGGGCCGGGTCGCTCCAGGGACGGCGCGTCCTCGTGACGGGCTGCGGGCCGATCGGCGCCCTGGTGGCCGTCGCGGCACGCCACGCCGGCGCCGCCGAGGTGGTGGTGACGGACGTGGTCGACGAGCCGCTCGCCGTGGCACTCCGGCTCGGCGCCGACCGGGCCATCAACACCGCCGCCTCGCCCGACGCGCTGGCGCCCGACGCCGCCGAGAAGGGCCGCTTCGGCGTGATGGTGGAATGCTCCGGCAACGAGCGGGCGCTCCGGGCGGGGCTCGACGTCGTGGAGCCGCGCGGCACGGTGGTGCAGCTCGGCCTCGGCGGCGACGTCAGCCTGCCGCAGAACATCGTCGTGGCGAAGGAGCTGGCGATCGTCGGTTCGTTCCGCTTCCACGACGAGTTCGCCCAGGCGGTGGCGCTGATCGACCGCGGCCGCGTCGATCTCGCCCCGCTGCTGTCCGGCACGTTCGACGCCGGCGACGCCGTCCAGGCCTTCGAACTCGCCTCCGACCGCCGCCGCGCCATGAAGGTGCAGATCAGCTTCTGACGGGCCGGCCGCAGCCGTTCAGGCCGCGATCGTCCTGAAATACGCGATGGTCTTCTCGAGCCCCTCGCGGAGCGTCACCGAGGGCTTCCAGCCGAGGATCTCGCCCGCCAGCGCGATGTCCGGCTTGCGCTGCCGCGGATCGTCGGGGGGCAGCGGCCGGTGGACCAGCTTCGAGCGCGAGCCCGTGAGCGAGACGATCAGTTCGGCCAGCTGCCGGATGGTGAACTCGCCGGGGTTGCCGATGTTGATCGGACCCCTGACGTCGCGGCCCGTGTTCATCATCCGCATCATCGCCTCGACGAGGTCGTCGACGTAGCAGAAGGACCGCGTCTGCTGGCCGTCGCCGTAGAGCGTGATGTCCTCGTGCCGCAGCGCCTGGAGGACGAGGTTCGAGACGACCCGGCCGTCGTTCGGGTGCATGCGCGGACCGTAGGTGTTGAAGATCCGCACGATCTTGATGTCGACGTCGTGCTGCCGGTGGTAGTCGAAGAACAGCGTCTCGGCGCAGCGCTTGCCCTCGTCGTAGCAGGAGCGGAAGCCGATCGGGTTGACCCGTCCCCAATAGGCCTCGTCCTGCGGATGGACCTCCGGATCGCCGTAGACCTCCGACGTCGAGGCCTGCAGGATGCGCGCCTTGGTGCGCTTGGCCAGGCCCAGCATATTGATGGCGCCGATGACGCTGGTCTTCGTCGTCTGGACGGGATCGAACTGGTAGTGGATGGGCGAGGCCGGGCAGGCGAGATTGTAGATCTCGTCGATCTCGACGAAGAGCGGCACGGTGACGTCGTGCCGGATGAGTTCGAAATTGCGGTGGGGCACGAGGTGCTCGACGTTGCGCCGCGTCCCGGTGAAGAAGTTGTCGAGGCAGAGCACCTCGTGGCCCTGCGCGACGAGGCGCTCGCAGAGGTGGGAGCCGAGGAAGCCGGCGCCGCCCGTCACCAGGATCTTCTTCAAGTCTCCGTACCGCATGGCACCCTTCAGCCCTGTTCCGCCCCGGCCTGCAGCAGGGCGACACGGAGTTGAAGCGCCTCGGCGTCGCCAGACCCATGAAACAGCCAGGGTTCCACAGCCGGAGCGCATCCCCGAACGCGAGGACGACCCGGCTCGCGTAACATCAAACGCCCGTAAAGCAAACGCCGGGTCGAGGCCCGCGCCGGATGCGGACCGCGCCCGACGCCGGCGCCGCGTGGCCCGGCGACGGCCGGTGGCGTCAGACGCCGGTCAGCGGGACGATGGGGGAGCCGTCGGAGAACCGTGACAGTCGAAACGCGGCCGGATCGACGATCGGCGGGGCGCCGGTGGCGAGGTCGGCGGTGAGCCGCCCGGCGCCGGGCCCGAGGCCGAAGCCGTGGCCGCTGAAGCCGGTCGCGACGACGAGGCCGCGCCGGCCGTCGACCGGCGAGATGACCGGGACGGCGTCCGGGGTGACGTCGATCAGGCCGGCCCACCGCTGCGCCACCTTGGCGTTCCGGAAGGCCGGGAAGGCGGCCGCCAGGCGCGCCAGCGCCTTGTCGGTCATGGCGACGTTCGGCTCCGGATCGAGGACGCGCGTGCGCTCATAGGGGGAGAGGCCGCCCGCCTTCACGGGTCGCATGTCGCGCCACTCCGCGAAGAACCTCCGGCCCACCCGCGGCCTCAGGCTCGACCATTCCATCTTCAGCGCGGGCACGAACTGGCGCAGGAAGCGGAAGCTGTCGGGCGTGAGATCGAAGACGTTGGAGGCGAGCGTCGAGACCGTGTAGCCGCCGTCGATGCGGCGACGCACCGAGAACCCGGGCCCGCGCACCGTGATGTCGGGACCGTCCGGCACGGGCTCGGTCCGCAGGACCGAGTTCAGCACCTTCAACTGCGGCAGCGTCACCCCGACGTCGCGCAGCAGCAGGCGGGACCAGACGCCGCCGGCGACGATCACGGTCTTGGCCGCGATCCGCCCCCGCTCCGTCTCGACGCCCGACACGGCGCCGCCGCTCGTCTCGATGCGACGCACGGCGCATCCGGTCAGGATCGTCACGCCCTTGGCCTGGGCGGCGCGCGCGATGGCGGGCCCCGCCCGCTGCGGCTCGGCGCGCCCATCGGTCGGTGAATAGAGGGCGCCGTCGAAGGCGAGGTCCATCTCGGGCAGCATACGGCGGACCTCCTCGGTCGTGACCGAGCCGACGCGATGCTGCGTGCCCGCGATGTACTCGAGCCAGGCCTCGTTCTGCGCCCGGAACGCCTTCGAGTAGAACGGCACGACGACGCCGCACTGCCGGTAGCCGACGTCGGCGCCGACCCGCTCGGCCAGACGCTCCCAGATCCGGATCGAGGCCGCCATGAGGTCGATCTCGCGCGGGTCGCGGCGCGACAGGCGCACCCAGCCCCAGTTGCGGCTCGACTGCTCGCCCACGATGACGCCCTTCTCGCACAGGACGACCGACAGACCGCGTTCGGCCAGTTCGAGCGCCGTCGACGTCCCGACGATGCCGCCGCCGACGATGACGACGTCCGCTTGGCGCGGCTGAGATCCGGAAGGCTCGACGGGGTCGACGATCGGTCCTGGCATGAGACGCTGTCCCTGGCTTCGGCGATGGCGGAGGCTGTCCCGACGTTGTGACGGACGAGCCGCTTTCCGCCTTGCAGTGACGGGCCGGGAACTTGCACAGATGGGACAATCGGCGGATCTCGCGCGAGGTCTGAAAGTCGAGCGAAGGGCAAAGGACGCTGGACACGCTGCACATCGGCTTCATCCTCCTGCCGGGCTTCGCACTGATGTCCTTCGCGGCGGCGTCCGAGCCCTATCGCGCCGCCAACGTGATCGCGGAGGGAGAGATCTACCGCCTGCGCTATTACGGCGAGGCGGCGGGACTGGTGTCCTCCTCCTCCGGCGCTGGGGTCGAGGTCGGACCGCTGCCGCGCGACGCGGACGGGCTGCACACGATGTTCGTCTGCGCCGGCGGCAGTCCCTCGGAGTGGCATCGGCCCCGGATCCACGCGGCCCTGCGGCGTCTGGCCCGCCAGGGCGTGCGGATCGGCGGCATCTCGGGCGGGCCCCACCTGATGGCGGCCGCCGGGCTCCTCGACGGGCGCGACTTCACGGTGCACTGGGAGCACGCGGGCGCGCTCACCGAGGCCTTCCCGACGCTCCGTCCCCGCCTCGCCCGCTTCGTCGTCGACCGGGACTGCATCACCTGCGGCGGCGGCGTCGCGCCGCTCGACCTGATGCACGCGCTCCTCGCCGAGCGGATGGGCGGAGCCTTCGCCCGGCGGGTCTCCGATTGGCTCCTCCACCCGGAGGTCGGGGCCGCCGCCGATGCGCAGCGCGCCTCGCCGGCGGAGCGCTACGACGTCCATCATCCGACCCTTCTGGCCGTGCTCGAGACGATGGAGACGACGATCGAGAACCCCTTGAGCCGCGGCGCCATGGCGTCCCGCGTCGCCCTCGGCATCCGCCAGCTCGACCGGCTGTTCCGGGAGAAGCGCGGCCGGACCTTCTCGGACCAGTATCGCGCGATCCGCCTGGCGCATGCCGACACGCTCCTGCGCCAGACCGCGCTGTCGATCGGCGAGATCGCCGCCGCGACGGGATTCTCGAGCCCCGCGCACTTCTCCCGCGTCTACCGGATCGAGTTCGGGCGGACGCCGTCGGCGGCGCGCGGGTAGACGGCAGCCGCGGTGCGCCGCGGCCTCCGGTCGACGCCGACGTCGCCGGATCTCCGCCCTGGACGGGATGCCGAGGCCTCGCGGCCGACGGTCGTCCGCCTGATCTTTGAACAATCGACCTCTACTGAGCCTCGCCGTCGCGCAACGTCGCCTCGATCATGAGCATTTCCCGTCGCGCCGGAGGACAAGTCGTAATCGGCGGCAAACAGGTCGTGATCCTGCTGTTTTGTCGCAGGGCTCTCACGGAAGATCGCCTCTCTATTACGGCGAGAGGGGGGCGGTTTGGACATCATCAACTATATCTTTGCGAACCTGCCCCTCATCGGCCAGAGAACACTTCAACATATCTGGATGGTCGGCCTGGGCATCGGCCTGGCGATCCTCTCAGGCGTCCCCATCGGGATCGCCATCACCCAGAACAGGGTGGTCGCCGATCGCGTCCTCGCCGTGGCGGCCGTGATCATCACGATCCCGTCGGTGGCGCTGTTCGGGGTGCTGATCCCGCTGCTGTCGCCCTTCGGCTACGGGATCGGGACCGTGCCGGCCGTGATCGCGCTCGTGCTCTACGGGCAGTTGCCGATCATCCGCAACACCTACACGGCCATCATGAACGTCGACCCGGCCCTGCGCGAGGCCGCCCGCGGCATGGGGATGACCGGGTTCCAGCGCCTGCGCGGCGTCGAGATCCCGCTCGCGCTGCCGGTGATCATCAACGGCGTGCGCAACGCCGTGGTGCTCAGCATCTCGGTCGGCGCCATCGCGACCTACATCGGCGCCGGCGGGTTGGGGGCCTTCATCTCCCAGGGCATCTCGCAGACGGACATCCGCCAACTCGTGACCGGCGCGCTCGCCGTGAGCCTCCTGGCCATCGTGGCCGACACGTCCCTGATCGGCCTCCAGCGCTGGATGACGGCGCCCGGGCTCGGAGACCGCTGATGATCCGGCTCGAGCAAGTCAGCAAGATGTACGGCCAACTGACGGCCGTGGACGCGGTGTCGATGGAGGTGCCGGCCGGCGCCGTCTGCGTGCTCCTCGGCCCGTCCGGCTGCGGCAAGACCACGACGATGAAGATGATCAACCGGCTGATCCAGCCGACGGCCGGCAAGATCTTCATCGACGGCAAAGACACGTCGACGATCGACGAAGTCACGCTGCGCCGCTCGATCGGCTACGTCATCCAGCAGATCGGGCTCTTCCCGAACAAGACGATCGAGGACAACATCTGCGTCGTCCCGGACCTCCTCGGATGGGAGCGCGCCAAGTCGCGCCGGCGGGCCGCCGAACTCCTCGAGATGGTCAACCTCGACCCGTCCATCTTCCTCAAGCGCTACCCTAAGGAACTGTCGGGCGGCCAGCAGCAGCGGGTCGGCGTGGTGCGGGCGCTGGCCGCCGACCCGCCCGTGCTGCTGATGGACGAGCCCTTCGGCGCCATCGACCCGATCAACCGCGAGGTGATCCAGGACCAGTTCATGGAGCTGCAGAAGCGGCTCAACAAGACCGTCGTCTTCGTCAGCCACGACATCGACGAGGCGGTCAAGATGGCGAGCCTCATCGCCATCTTCCGGGAAGGGCGCCTCGTGCAGCTCGACAAGCCCGACGACATCCTCGCCCATCCGAAGAACTCCTTCGTGGCGGATTTCGTCGGGACCGACCGGACGCTGAAACGGCTGCGGCTCGTGCAGGTCAGCGACGTCATGATGGCGGGCGCCGCCTCCGTGGCGGCGACCGACACGCTCGAGACCGCCGCGGCGAAGATGAACGACGCCGGCCATATCTCGATCGTGCTCACCGATCCGGACGACAAGGTGCAGGGCTACGTGACCCTGGACAAGGCCCGCGACCGCAAGGGGCTGGTGGCCGAGAACCACGAGAAATTGCCGGCCGTCATCAACGCCTCGGCCGATCTGCGCACCGCGGTCTCGATGATGTTCACCTACGACGTGACGTGGCTCGCCTGCGTTGACGATGCCGGCCTTTACAGGGGCTATATCACCCAGCGCGGCATCACCCACGCGCTCGGCACCACCTACCGGGGCGTGTGAGATGGGTCCCCCGGGCAGCGCCGTGCTCCGATTGGCCTTCCTGCTCGGCGTCTTCGCGCTCGGCGCCTATGCGGAGGCCAGCGGCCTGATCCCGTCGCTGCTCGATCACGCGGAGGACATCGTCTACCTGTCCCGCCAGCAGATCAAGCTGGTGGCGATCTCCGGGGTGCTGGCCATCCTGGTCGCCGTCCCGCTCGGCGTGCTGCTCACCCGGACCCGGTTCCGCCGCTACGCCAACCTCGTCACGCAGTTCGTCAACCTCGGCTCGACCATCCCGACCCTCGCCATCCTGGCGCTGGCGATGTCGGTGCTGGGCATCGGGTCGCCTCCGGCGATCTTCGGCCTCTTCGTCCTCACGCTGCTGCCGATCCTGCTCAACACCGTGTCGGGCCTGAAGAGCGTGCCGGGCCACCTCATCGAATCCGCGGTCGGCATGGGCATGACGCCGCGCCAGATCCTGTTCGCCGTCGAGCTGCCGAACGCCGCTTTCGTGATCCTGGCGGGCATCCGGACGGCGCTCGCGATCAACGTCGGCACGGCACCGCTCGCCTTCCTCATCGGCGGCGGCGGCCTCGGCGACCTCATCTTCACCGGCATCGCCCTGATGGACCCGGGCCAGCTCCTGGCCGGCGCCATCCCGACCGGCCTGCTGGCGATCGGCATCGACTACCTGGTCGGCCAGGGCCAGTACTGGCTGATCCCGCGCGGCGTCAATCCGCTTCGATGATCGAAGCGTGCCTTCCATCGATACACAGGAGAGACTTCCATGATGAGACGCACACTTCTCGGGACACTTCTGCTCGGAGCCGCTCTCTTGGCGAACCAGGCCGCCCTCGCCGCCACCAAGGTCGTGGTCGGCGGCAAGGATTTCACGGAGCAGCTCCTGACGGCGGAACTCACGGCGCAGCTGTTGAGCGCGAAGGGCTATGACGTCGACAAGCGCACCGGGCTCGGCAGCGCGGCGCTCCGCCAGGCGCAGGAATCGGGTCAGATCGACGTCTATTGGGAATACACCGGCACCTCGCTCATCACCTACAACAAGGTGACCGAGAAGCTCGACCCCGACGCGACCTTCCAGAAGGTCAAGGAGCTCGACGCCAAGAAGGGGCTCGTCTGGCTCGGTCCGTCCAAGGCCAACGACACCTACGCGCTGGCCATGCGCAAGGAGGACGCGGACGCCGCGGGCCTGAAGACGCTGTCCGATCTCGCCGCCAAGGTGAACGGCGGCACTGTCGAAAAGCTGGCCTGCAATGCCGAGTTCTACGCACGGCCCGACGGCCTCGCCCCGATGGAGAAGGCCTACGGCTTCAAGTTCGGACGCGACAACATCGTCCGCATGGACAGCGGGCTGGTGTACCAGTCTCTGCGCGACAAGCAGGTGCAGGTCGCCCTGGTCTTCGCCACGGACGGGCGCATCCCCGCCTTCGACTTCGTCGTCCTGAAGGACGACAAGCAGTATTTCCCGAACTACGCGCTGGCGCCGGTGGTGCGCACCGCCGTCCTCGACGCCAACCCGCAGCTCGCCGCGCCGCTGAACGCCCTCGCGGCCGCGCTCGACGATGCCGCGATGGCCAAGATGAACGCCGCCGTCGACGTCGACAAGAAGACGATCGAGTCGGTCGCCACCGACTTCCTCAAGGCGCAGAAGCTGATCTGATCGGTGTTCGCCCGTCAGCCGCCACTAAGGCTGGCGGGCGCCGACGACGATCGCGAGGTGATGTCAGCCTTCATGAGGCGAGGCGATGAAGTCCTGCGTCGCCACCGTGTAGATGTTGGCGTCGCGCCCCAGCATGCGCACCTTGGAGGCGACTTCCTTCAACGTCTGCTGAAATGAAGCGCTGGCATTGTGCGCGTCGAGGTGCCGCTTTGCGGTCCAGCCCTCGAGGATGTGAAAGAAGCTGTCGTCGCGAATGTCCTGCGCCAAGGTGTAGAACAGCGCCCCGTCCTTCGCGTTGGTCTCCTCGACATGAGGTATGACGATGTCCTTGAAGGTTTGCCGATCTTCCGGATGGACCTTGAACGTGCCGACGATGACGATGCCGACGTTCTGTGCTGTGGCAAACATGGATGACCTCCTGATCGGCCGAGGCCGAAACGACTCCGTTCGGCTCAAATAGGAGGTTATTCTGGAAACGAAGGCGGCAGAAGTCGCAGATATCGTCACCTTGCGTTCACCCGGAGAAACGATACCCTCGGCCTCGTGACTGACTTCAACGACTATTTCTATTTCGCCCAGGTCGTCGATCACGGCGGCTTCGCGCCGGCGGGACGCGCCCTCAAACAGCCGAAATCCAAGCTCTCGAAGCGCATCGCCGCGCTCGAGACGCGCCTCGGCGTGCGGCTCCTCGAGCGGACGTCGCGGCACTTCCGCGTCACGGAGATCGGTGAAACGTTCCATGAGCGCTGCAAGGCCGTGTTGAGCGAGGCTGAGCCGCCGAGGACGTGGCCGCCCTCGTCCAAGGGGAGCCGTCCGGCATGGTCCGCGTCAGTTGCCCTGAGGGCATCATGGGGCGCCCGCTCGACGAGCTTCTCCCGGCATTCCTGGTCAAATACCCCCTTGTCAAACTTCGAGTCTACGCGACCGATCGCAAGGTCGATCTCGTGGCCGAGAAGATCGATTTGGCCGTGCGGGTCTCCACGGCGATGGATGACGAGCCCGCGCTGACCGTCCGCGTGCTCGGCAGGGCATGCCGGATCCTCGTGGCTTCGCCCGGGCTACTGGACCGGCACGGCCCGGTGGCCGACCTCGACGACCTCCACAGGTATCCGACTTTGACCATGCCGGACTGGACCGGGCACGACACGTGGCACTTCACGAGCTCAAAGGGGGAGGTCCGGGCGTTCCGCCACGAACCCCGCCTGACCTACGTCGACTTCGCCGCGCAACGCGTTGCGGCACTGTCGGGGGTCGGTGTGGGCCTTCTGCTCGAAACCGCGTGCCGACAGGATGTCGCCGAAGGGCGGCTGGTGAAGCTGCTGCCGGATTGGACGACGCGTGACGGCACGATCCATCTGGCCTTCACGTCGAAGCGCGGCTTGCGCCCCGCCGTCCGCGCGCTCATCGACTTCCTCGCGAACGGATATCGCTCGATGTGAGCGAGTCTGCGGCGTCTCGCGACAGACGTCAGGCGACGACAGCGGCCGCCCCGCCATGGCCGGCTCCGCGCCAGCCCTGCAGGTCGATCCAGTCCGGCTCCAGCGCGTCGAAGCGCGACAGGCGGAACGTGCCGATGTCGGCGAAGTCGCACGAGCCCTGCGTGACGAGCTGCTGGACGACGCGGCCCACGGCGGGCGACAGCCCGAACCCGACGCCCGACATGGTCGCCATCACGACGTTGCGGGCACGGTCCAGCCGGTCGATCACCGGGCGGCCGTCGGGCGTGTTCTCGATGAACCCGGCCCAGGAGCGGATCACCCGCGCGTGGCCGGCCCGCGGGAACAGGTGTGCCAGGCGTCCCGCGATGTTGCGCAGGAGCGGCGTGCTGGCGCGCTGCGGCGGCGGCGCCTCCCCGAAGTCGTCCATCCACTCGTGCGGGCCGCCGCCGTAGGCGAGGTTGCCCCGCAGGGTCTGCCGGCCGTAGAGGCCGTTCCCGTCGACGGCCGTCACGGGCATCAGCGGCAGGGGTTCGGTCACGATCATCTCGGCGCGGGCCGGCACCATCGGGACCTGCGCGTCGAGGAGGCCGGCCAACCGGCCGCCGGCCGGGCCGGCGGCGAGCAAGACGTGGTCGCACGCGATCGTCCCCCGGCTGGTGCGGACGCCGGTGACCCGGTCGCCCCGCCGCTCGAAGCCGTCGACGCCGGTCTGCTGCAGCAGCCGGCCGCCGAGGTCCTGGAACGCCCAGGCGTAGGCCTGCACGGTGCGGTGCGGGTTGGCGTGGCCCCCGAAGCGGTAGAAATAGCCGCCGTGCACGTTGTCCCCCGCCAGCGGCACCATCCGGCGCGCCTCCGCGGGGTCGAGCACCTCGGTCTCGAAGCCGGCGCGGGCGCCGTTGTCCATCGCTCGCCGGTAGAGCGCCATCTGGTCCTCGCTGAAGGCGAGGCGCAGCCGGGTCGGCTGGAACTCCGTCGGATGCCCGAGCAGGTCGTCCATCATCGGCCAGAGGCGCTGCTCCTCGGCGAACAGCGGGCTGAAATGGTGCGAGCAGCCGCCGCCGTTCCGCCCCGACGCCTCCCAGCCGACGATGTTCTTCTCGACCACCAGGACGTCGATGCCCTGGCGGGCCAGCCACCACGCGGCGCTGAGCCCCGTGACCCCGGCCCCGATGACGACGACCGAGGCCCCCGCCGGGACGTCGTCGTCGGACTGGCGCGGGTCCGTCACTCGCTCGCCGCCTTGTCGTCGAGGTCGCGTCCCGCGACCGTGTACCGGGCCGGGACCTCCCACGGTGGGGCGTATTGGGACACCATGCCGAACCACGTGTCCCAGTGCTGGGCCATGGCGGGCACCTCCTCGCTCTGCCCTGCGAGGCGGAGCGGAAGGGGTCGCACGGGAGCGCGATAGCTCGCCAGCGGCACCTCGGGCAGTGTGCATCCAGCCCCGAGCGCCAGGAGCGCCTGGACCTGCTCGCGGCACCGTCGCCCCTGGCACAGGCCCATGCCGGCGCGCGTCAGCCGCTTCACCTGATCGGGGTGGGGCGTGCCCTCGCCGAGCATGGTGCGGAGCGACCGGTCGTTGCGGCCCGGCCTGTTCCAGTTCAGGTAGCGCGGCGGCCGCACCTCCAGGATCTCCCGGGCCGTGACCTCCTCGCAGCGGCAGACGTGGGGCTCGCCGGCGGCTTCCACCACGCTGGCCCGGACCCATTCGAGCCGATAGGCCGCGGCATCGAAGGAGTTTGCCATCGGAGCGTCGGCGGCGATCTCTGCATCCGGTTCGGCGAGGCCGAGCCGCACCGCGACGTCGCGCGCGGCGCGCCGCCCCTCGGCGGCGGCGACGCCGACATCCAGCGACTTGGCCGACCAGATGCCGGCGCAGTCACCCGCGGCGTGGAACCCCGGGACGGAGCAGCGCTGCGCCTCGCCCAACGCCGGCACGTAGCCGCCCCGGTCGCCCGAGAACAGCGTTCGGCAGCCGAGGCCTCGAGCAGTTCGATGGCCGGCACCGCGGCGATGCCGAGGACGATCGTATCGCAGGCGAGGCTCCGCTCGCTTCCGGCGACGTGGCGGCCATCGGGGCCGACCCGCACCGCGACCGCGGCCTCGACGCCGCCGACGCCCCCCTCGGCCCGCGCCAGCACGTGACCGCAGAGCATGGGGATCCCGCCGGCCACGAGGGACCCCAGGAGGTCGTCCGGACCCACCGGGGCGGATGCCCGCTCGACGATCGCGGCGATCTCGACGCCGCGGTCCCGCAACAGGCAGGCCGTCGCGAGAGCGTCGGCCGTGGTGCCCAGCACGACGGCGCGGCGCCGGTCGAAGGCGCCGTAGAGCGTCGCGAGCCGATGCGCCGCCGTCGCCCCCATCACGCCGGGCAGGTCCCAGCCCGGGAAGGCGAGGCCCATGTCGCGTCGGCCCGCCGCCACGATGACGTGGTCGCAGGCGATCATCCAGGACCGCTCCGCATCGGCCAGCCCCGCCACGGGGCCGGGCAGCCAGCCGACGCTGCCGCCGTTGGCGAACACGCCCCACGCGGCGGTCTCGAGCCGCACGTCGACGCCAGCGTCGAAGGCCGCCTCGATGCCGGGATTGCCCGCCAGGACCGCCTCCATCATGGCGGTCCGGTTGCGCACGGCGCCGCTCGCCCCGTCGCCGAACAGCAGCGGCACGTCCTCGCCCATGCTCTCGGCCGGGATGGGGTTCTCGTCGACGAGGACGACCGCGACGCCGTGCCCCGCGGCTTCGAGGGCCGCGGCGATCCCGGCTGGGCCGGCCCCGACCACGAGGAGCTGCGTCCGTTCCCCGACGTCGAGCGCCTTGCCGGCGATCGAAACGGGATCAGGTGTGTAGGGTCCCACGCGGCATGTCCTCGCTCGGATGGGCCGATCTTCCGGCCTTCCATCGGCACGCGGACGGACGATAACGACCCGATGACGGACGTTCGCGACACGCCGGCCGGCCGGACGCTCCTCCCGTCGGCCCCCGATCGATGCGGCGGCGACGGGTCAGGCCGAAACCTCGCCGGACGCGTCCGCCGGGACGGCCCGGTCCTCGGCCCGGCCGCGCGAATCCGACGGACTCCGGCCGTAGATGCGCTTGTACCAGAGCGCGAAATGCGAACTCGACGAGAACCCGGCATAGACCGCGATATCGATCACCGATCGGTCGGAGTAGAGCAGGAGTTCGTGCGCCCGTTCCACCCGGATCTGCATGTAGCAGCGCAGGGGCGTCATGTCGGCCGAGCGCATGAACAGGCGTTCGAGCTGTCGCGGGCTGAGGCCGACCCGGCGGGCGATGTCGGGCAGCGGCACCGGGTTCTCCACCCTGCGCTGCATGATGGCGATGGCCTGACGCACCTTCTCGGGCAGGCGCGACAGGTTGTCGAGCCGGCCGCCGCGCTGGTCCTCCCGGCTGTCGCGGATCCGCTCGTAGTTGAACTGGTTGGCGACATCGCGAGCCAGATCAGGCCCATGCTGGTCGGCGATGAGGTGCAGCATGAGGTCCATCGCAGCCGTCCCGCCCGCGCAGGTGATCCGGTCGCGGTCGATCTCGTAGATCTTGATCGTGCAATCGATGGCCGGGAAGTCCTCCCGGAACGCCTGCCGGTTCTCCCAATGGATCGTGCAACGATAGGTGTTGAGGAGGCCCGCGCGGGCCAGGAGGTAAGTGCCGGTGGAGAGGGCGCCGAGCACGATCCCGTGCCGCGCCGCGAGGCGGAGCGGGGCGAGGAAGCGCTTCTCGTTCGCCATCTTGATGCGCGGACCACCGCAGACGAAGAGGTAGTCCGTGTCGGCCAGCGCCGCCTGGAACGGCTCGGCCGGCAGCGCGATGCCGTTCGACGCCTCGACCGGCGCCCCGTCGAGGCTGACGAAACGCCAGCCATAGGCGGTGTGCCGCACGAGGCGGTTGAGCGACCGCAACGGCTCGATCGCGGACACGAGGCTCATCATGGAGAGCCCGGGGACGAGCAGGAAGGTGAAGGTCTGCTTGGTCATCCGCCGGCCCGATGGAGCGGGTGTCGCGGCCGGCATCCGACGGCCGGTCGCGCCGCCCCGAGCGACCTTGGGCCGGCGCCAGCGGGCCGAGACGACGGGTGGGGCGCTGACGGCACGACAGGTCCTCGGAACGCATCGCAGATCGTCGAGTCATGGAGACTGCGTCATCGCCGCAGCATCAGGTTTTCGACAAGCGGGACCAGCAATACGACACTCCGCGATGGGTACGGGTCGCGAACTCCACGCGGCGCGTCGCAAATCCCGCTGTCCCCGACTCCGCCGAGCCCGACATTGGGGACTTCCTGGTCCGGGTGCCCGACATGTCCAACGTGCGCAGTGACGTCGTCCGTGACCTCCTCGGCCAGCGGCGGCGCGGCTTCAGCCTTCCCCAGGCGTTCTACCTCGACGACGAGATCTTCCGGGCCGACCTCGACGCCGTCTTCGCCCAGGACTGGCTGTTCGCCTGCAACGTGTGCGAACTGAAACGTCCCGGCGATTACGTCACGATGGAGATCGGCGACGATTCGCTGATCATCATCAAGGACCGCGACGGCGCCGTCCGCGCCTGGCACAACACCTGCCGGCATCGCGGCTCGCGGATCTGCCAGTCGGAGCGGGGCCGGGTCAACCGGCTCGTCTGCCCCTACCACCAATGGGTCTACGACCTCGACGGGCGGCTCCTGCACGCGCGGCAGATGCCGGACGGGTTCGACACGCGTGACAGCGGCCTCAAACCCGCTCACGCCGAGGTGATCTGCGGGATCGTCTACGTGTCGCTGGCCGAGCACCCGCCCTCGCTCGACCGGTTC
Organism: Lichenihabitans sp.; assembly: GCA_965214345.1. Taxonomy (GTDB): domain Bacteria; phylum Pseudomonadota; class Alphaproteobacteria; order Rhizobiales; family Beijerinckiaceae; genus Lichenihabitans. The sequence goes on from CBDCBJ010000007.1 coordinate 2,553,956, forward strand.
CGGCACGCCGTGAGCCCGTTCATCGCGCCCCACCAGCCGGACCGGACCAAGGTCGCCTTCGCGGCGACCATCATCGAGGAGGCGAACTGGAAGCTCGTCATCGAGAACAACCGTGAATGCTACCACTGCGCCGGCAACCACCCGGAGCTGCTCGCCACCCTCGTCGAGTTCGCCCTGCCCGACGACGCGGCCGCCACGGCCTCGTTCAAGGGCCTGATGGACCGGTCGGCCGCCAAGTGGGACCGGCTCGGCCTGCCCCACAGCCCCGCCGACGGCGGGACGGAGTTCCGCTGTATCCGCCTGCCATTCAACGAGGGCGCGGTGTCGTTCACCCTCGACGGACGGCCGGCCTGCCGGAAGCTGCTCGGCGACTTCGTCGATCCCGAACTCGGCTCGGTGCGGATGTTCAGGGCGCCGAACAACTGGAACCACTTCCTTTCAGACCACATCCTCCAGTTCCGCGTCCTGCCGCTGTCGGCGCATCGAACCGCGGTGCACACGACCTGGCTGGTCCACGAGGATGCGGTCGAGGGGGTCGACTACGACGTCGAGCGGCTCACCGCGGTCTGGACCGCCACCAACGACCAGGACCGGCTGCTCGCCGAGAACAATCACCGCGGCATCCGATCGAGCGCCTACCGGCCCGGACCCTATGCGCCCTCGGAGTTCATGCTCGACAATTTCGCCGATTGGTACACCGGCAAGCTCGCCGCCCACTACGGTGCGCGCGCCTCCCAGCTGATCGCCGCAGAATAGTCCTGCGTCATGTCGCAAGCGTTTCGCCTGACCTGCACCGCAGTCCTCGACGAGACGCCGACGGTCAGGACGTTCACGTTCAGGCCGGACGTGCCCGTCGCGCACGAGGCGGGGCAGGCCCTGACGCTGTGCCTCGAAGTCGACGGCGAGACGCTCTACCGGACGTTCTCCCTGTCGGCCCCGACGGCGCCGGACGGCCTGCTCGCCCTGACCGTCAAGGCGCACCGGGACGGCCGGGCCACGCGCTGGCTGCACGATCGGCTCGCCCCCGGTTCGACCCTCACGGCGACCGGGCCGCACGGCCGTTTCACGCTGGCCAAGCGCGGCGGATCGCACCCGGTCGCCTTCGTGTCCGCCGGGTCGGGCGCGACGCCGCTGATGGCCATGCTGCGACACCTCGCGGCGGGGGACCCGACGGTCGATGCGGTCTGGTACCACGCCGCGCGCGGGCCCTCCGAGGCGCTGTTCCCCGAGGTCCTGACCCGGCTGCAGGAGCGGATGCCGAACCTGCGCGTGGCGGTCGCGGTCGGCCGCGCCGCGCCGGGCTGGTTCGGCCTCGTCGGGCGCACGTCGCGGCGGCTGCTGTCGGTCGCGATCCCGGACCTGCCGCGCCGCAGCGTGTTCTGCTGCGGGCCGGACGCCTTCATGGACGACGTGAAGCTCATCCACGTGGCCGAGGGCGGCTCGCTCGACGCGTTCCACACCGAGCGGTTCGGGGCGCCCGCCGTGCAGCCGCCGCCCGACGTGGCGCGGGCGACCGGTGCGTCGTCTCACCCGCTGACGATCGGCGACCGGGTGGTCGAGGTCGGCGCGGAGGAGACGATCCTGCAGGCGGCGCTGCGCGGCGGGATCGTGATCCCTTGCGGCTGCGGACAGGGCCTCTGCGGCACCTGCCGGATGGCCCGCGTCTCCGGCGACATCGCCATGAGCCATCAAGGCGGCCTCTCGCCCGAAGAGGAGGCGGCCGGCCTCATCCTGGCCTGTTCGAGCCGCCTCCGCTCGGCCGCCAGCGTCCGTTTCGTCGCTTGACCCGGGGCGGCCCGCCGCTCGGCACAGCGATGTCGCCTCGATCAGCGCCCCCGCCCGTCGGGCCCCTCCCGGAGGCGGCGTCCGGGGGGCCATTCGATCCGTCCTACGCCGGCCTCGACGGGTTACGGCGAGCACTGGACAGCGGCGCGCTGACCGCGGAGGACCTCGTCCGGTTCTACCTCGACCGCATCCGGCGCTTCGACCGGGACGGGCCGCGCATCAACGCCATCATCGGCCTCAACCCGGAGGCGCTGGCCCAGGCCAGAGGCAACGACCGCCGGAGGCGCAGCGGCGCGATCCTGGGCCCCCTCGACGGGATCCCGTTCGTCGCCAAGGACAACATCGACACGGCCGGCGTCCCGACGACGGGCGGCTCGGCCGCCCTCCTGTCGACGATCCCCTTGGCGAACGCCTTCGTGGTGCAGCGGCTGCTCGACGGCGGCGCCATCCTGCTCGCCAAGGCCAACATGTCGGAACTCGCTGCATCCCACGGCCGCTTCGGCTACAGCTCGGCCGGTGGCCAGACCGTCAACCCGTTCAACGTCGCGCATCACGTCTCGGGGTCGAGCGGCGGATCGGCGGCCGCGGTCGCGGCGGATTTCGCCCCCTTCGCGCTCGGCACCGACACCAGCGGCTCGATCCGCGCGCCGGCCAGCGTCGCGGGCCTCGTCGGTCTGCGGCCGACGACCGGCCTCGCCAGCCGGAGCGGTGTGATCCCGATGTCGCTCACGACCGACACGACCGGGCCGATCGCCCGCAGCGTCCGCGACGTCGCGATCGTGCTCGACGCGATCGCCCATGCCGACCCCGACGATGCCGCGACGCTCGGCGTCCACCGGCCCGATATTCGTTACGCCGAGTCGCTGGACGGGCACTCGCTCCGTGGCTCTCGCATCGGCGTCGTCACCAACTTCCGGGGCAGCCATGCCGAGGCCGACGCGGTCGAACGGGCCACCTTGCAGCACCTGGCGTCGCTGGGCGCCGTCCTGGTGCCGTTGCGCCTGCCGCGGTCGTATGAACACCTCTGGCCGTCGGTCCTCGAACCGCTCGGCCGAGCCGAGTTCAAGCCGCAGCTCGACCGATACCTGAGCGGGCGGCCGTCACCCCAGCCGCGGTCGCTGCGGCAGGTCATCGAGATCAGCCTGTCGCCGGCCGTCGCGGGATCGGCGACGCCGGTCCACCCGGCCCGTCTCAGGGCGCTGCAGGATGCGGAGGCATCCTGCCTGGACGGATCACCCCTGTACCGGGATATCCTCGCCCGGATCATACCGGACCTCCGGCGGGACCTGACGCGAACCCTGACGCAGTCGGGGCTCGACGCGCTGGGCTTCGCCACGATGAGCGGACCCGCGACACCCCACGACGATGACGTCGAGGTGGGACCATGGGGCATCGACGATCCCTACAGGGCCGGTTACATCGCGTCGGCGGCCGGCTGCCCCGAGGTCACGGTCCCGGTCGGTCGCGTCTCGACCGACCTGCCCGTCGGCTACTCGTTCCTCGGCCGACCTGGGAGCGAAGCGACGCTCCTCGGCCTCGCCCACGCCCTGCAGGCGAGCCTGCCCCGATCGCCCCCTCCGAGGAGCGTGGCCGGCCCTTGACGGTGGTGCCTCGGCTCGGCGACCGATCCGGCGCCTGAGACAGGTTTCGAAACACTCTGAAGAGACAGTCTGTTCGTGCATCCGAACACGAGACGGCCACTTCGGAACTTCGATGGATGACGGTCGTTTGTGCCGGTATCGACGGAACCGAAGGTGGCGATATGGCCCAGGATCATCAACTGACGTTCGACTGGATACTCTACGCGATCCTCTTCCCGCCAGTGCTTCTGGCATTGTGGGAGCTTTACCGGACCCGCAACCAACCTCCTCGCGACCGGAAGCGATAGACGAGCGGCTTCGGGCGGCGAAGACCTCCTCGCGAAGACCGCATCGGCGTCGATGCGGCTGAATGACCGGGCTCTGGCCCTTTTCGCGCGGTGCCGGGCTGACCTTGAATCGGTTTGACTTGGTCGAGCCGTGATCGATGCTTGGGTTTTCGACGAATGACTCGCGATGCGTCTCCTCAAGCAGGGGAGCCGCACCGATGCAGACCGTCCTCGAGGAACGCGAGAAAGCGCGGGTGGCCCGAATGGGCGACGTTCAGGCGGAGGGCCGCGGAGCCCACCGTCCGATCCGGGCGGAACACGCGGCCCGGCGCGAGGAAGATGCCCTGCCGCGCCGCCGCGAGACAGATCGCGGTTTCCTCCACCCCGTCGGGCAGCGTGGCCCAGAGGTAGAAGCCGCCTCGATCGCCGTCGGAGATGGCCAGGCCGGTCCCGGCGAGCTTCAGCCTGACGTCGGCCGTCGCATCGCGGATGCGCCCCCGGAGTCGCCGGAGGTGCTTGACGTATTGGCCATCGACGATCAGGTCGTGGACGAGCCGCTCGGTGAAGTCCGACGTCGCGACCGAGGTCAGCAGCTTGAGGTCGCTCAGCGCGGCCGCGCTGACAGGATCCGCCGCGACATAGCCCACCCGCAGCGATGCCGACAGCGTCTTGGCGAAGGTGCCGACGTAGATGACCCTGTGCAGCTGGTCCAACGCGGCGAGCCGGGGCAGGATCGGCGGCAGGACGTCGGCGAACGGATCGTCCTCGACGAGCCGGAACCCGTGCTGCCCCGCCAGGGTCAGCAGGTCGTGGGCGACGTGGAGCGCGATGGAGCCGCCGGTCGGGTTGTGGGCGAGCGACTGGGTGAAGAACCACCTCGGGCGATGGGCGGTCAGCTTGGCCCGCAGGTCGTCCGGGTCGGGGCCATCCATGTTGCGCCGGATGCCGACCATCCGGGCTTTGGCGAGCGTCAGCTTGCCGAAGAGCGGGTAATAGCCCGGGTCGTCGACGAAGACGACGTCACCCGGCTCGACGAAGGCGCGGATGATGAGGTCGAGCGCGTGGTTGGCCCCGTGCGTCAGGAGCAGCTGGTCCGATCCGCACCGGATCGAGCGCTCCTGCAGCATCGCGGCGATGCGGTCCCGCAGCGGCCCGTAGCCCCAGGAGCTGCCGTAGCCGAACTCGACCGCGCCGCCGCGGGTGCCGCGCCGGCCGCGCAGGTGGTGGCCGAGTTCCGAGCCCTCCATCCATGAGGCAGGCGGTCGGCCGTCTCCGGGCCTCACGTCGCAGTGCTGGTCGAGCTGCTCGCGGAGCAGCGTCACGAGGTCGGACGCGGCGGCGACATGCGCGGCCTGCCGCCGTGGCGGCGCGACCGTCACGGCGCAGACGTAGTAGCCGGCGCCGCGACGGCTCTCGATCGACCCCGCGGCCACCAGCCGATCGTAGATCTCCGCCATCGTGTTCTTCGAGACGCCGTGCCGCTCGGCCGCCAGGCGGATCGAGGGGAGGCGCTCGCCCGCCTTGGTGGCGCCGGTCTCGATCAGCTCCGACAGGCTCGCGGCGATGCGCTGCGTGCGGCTCGCCTCACGTGCCGAGGCGCTCACTGTACCATCGATTCCACTGGGACACCCTCTGGTGAAGTCGGTCGGATTGTCACTTGCCGGCCGTCGACGGATTGGGTCAAGTCAGGTCAACAACCGGCACAGCGGCCGCGTGATCTGGAGGAGACCCGAGCTGCCGGTCCCGGCAGGCGTCCAGACCGCCGATCCGCGGGCCACGGCGGTCGGGTCGATGACCTCCGCCGCGCGCAGGAGGTGACGCCGATGACCGAGCCCCTCAGTTCCCGCATCAGCGGCTTCCACCGGATGTCGCCGGCCGATCGGCTGGCGACGGTGCAGCGGCTGGCGAACCTCGACGATGCCACGGTGGCGCAGCTCCGCCGGCCGGGCAACCTCGACGCCGACGTCGCCGACCACATGATCGAGAACGTCATCTCGTCGATCAGCATCCCGGTGGGCATCGCCACCAACATGAAGGTGGATGGCCGAGACGTCCTGGTCCCCATGGCGACCGAGGAATCCTCTGTCGTGGCGGCGGTCTGCAACTCCGCCCGGCAATGCTACGACAGCGGCGGTTTCACCACCTCGGTCTCGGGCATGCTGATGATCGCCCAGATCCAGCTGGTGGACGTCAGCGATCCCCAGGCGGCCCGGATCAGGATCCTCGAGCGGCGCGCGGAGATCGCCTCCACGTGCGACGGCTGCGACCCCGTGCTGGTCGGCCTCGGCGGCGGCTTCCGCGACCTCGAGGTCCGCGTCATCGCCTCCGAAGGCGGCCCCATGGTGGTCACCCACATCGTCGTCGACACGCGCGACGCCATGGGGGCCAACGCGGTCAACACCATGGCGGAGCGGCTGGCGCCCGCCATCGAGGCCTGGACCGGCGGCAAGGTCTATCTCCGCATCCTGTCGAACCTCGCGGACCGCCGGCTGGCGCGGGCTCGGGCGACCTGGCGCCTCGACGCGATCGGGGGCGAGGCCGTCCGCGACGGCATGATCTCGGCCTACCGGTTCGCGGCCGCCGACCCCTATCGCGCGGCGACGCACAACAAGGGCATCATGAACGGCGTCTCCGCCATCGTGCTCGCCACGGGCAACGACACGAGGGCGGTGGAGGCCGGCGCCCACGCCTACGCGGCCCGCGCCGGCCGCTACACCAGCCTCAGCACCTACGAGGTGACGGCAGAGGGCGACCTGACCGGCACGATGGAGATGCCGATGCCGGTCGGCCTCGTCGGCGGCGCCACCCGGGTCCACCCGTCCGCGCAGGCGGCGCTCAAGATCCTGGGGGTCACCACCGCGGCCGAACTCGCCGGCATCATCGTGGCGGTCGGCCTCGCGCAGAACTTCGGTGCCATGAAGGCCCTGGCGACCGTCGGCATCCAGCGCGGCCACATGGCGCTCCACGCCCACAACGTCGCCATGGCGGCGGGCGCGACCGGAGACGAGGTGGAGCGCGTGGCCGCCATCCTGGTGGAGAGGCGCCAGGTGCGCCAGGACGTGGCCGTCCAGGAACTCGCCCGGCTGCGCGGGACGGCGTGAACCGGACCCGGACCGGAGCCGCGCCATGGCCCTCCCCCGCAGCGTCAGGATCGTCGAGGTCGGCCCCCGGGACGGCCTGCAGAACGAGGCGCGCAGCCTCGACGTCGCCACGCGGGTCGCCCTCATCGAGGCCCTGGCGGATGCCGGGCTGACCAGCATCGAGGCGGGCAGCTTCGTGTCGCCGCGCTGGGTGCCGCAGATGGCCGACACGGCCGAGGTGCTGCGGCGCCTCCGGGTGCGCCCGGACGTCCGCTATTCCGTGCTCGTGCCCAACATGAAGGGCTTCGAGGACGCGTCGGCGGCGGGTGCCCGGGAGGTCGCCGTGTTCGCCGCGGCCTCGGAGACCTTCAGCCGCCGCAACATCAATTGCTCGATCGCCGAGAGCATCGAGCGCTTCCGCCCCGTCGCCGAGGCGGCGGTCGCGGCCGGCCTGCGCCTGCGCGGCTACGTGTCCTGCGTCCTCGGATGCCCCTACGAGGGCGACGTGCCGGTCGAGCGGGTCGTCGGCGTCGCCGAGGCGCTGGCGGCCCTGGGCTGTGCCGAGGTGTCGCTCGGCGACACGATCGGGGTCGGCACCCCGCTGAAGGCGCGGGCCATGCTCCGGGCCGTGGCCGAGCGGGTGCCCCTGCCGCGGCTGGCGATCCATTGCCACGACACCTACGGCATGGCGCTCGCCAACGTCTTCGCCTGCCTCGAGGAGGGGGTCTCGGTCGTGGACGCCGCGGTGTCGGGCCTCGGCGGCTGCCCCTATGCGGCCGGCGCGAGCGGCAACGTCGCCACCGAGGACCTCGTTACCATGCTCGACGGCATGGGCATCGTCAGCGGCGTGGATGCGGACCGGCTGCTCGCCGCCGGCCGCATCGCCGGTGCGGCCCTGGGGCAGGCACCCCGCTCCAGGCTCGCCGCCGCACGGGGGGCCGAGCGGTGATGGACGAACGGCCTTCGGGCCGGCCCCGCCCACGGCCCGGCGTCCGGCGCGCCCCTCGTTCCATCGCCATCCGGTGCATCCCCTCCCCCAGCCTCGAGGCGTTCCATGACGGCCCGTGATCCATCGGCTCCGCACGAGCGCTCACCGACGGGGGAACAGCTCGCCGAAGTCTGGGGCGACGTCGTCGACCTCCGGCACCTCGGCGGGGCCGTGGTGATCGGCGCCGTCGTCAGCCTCGGCGTCTACGTCGTCGCCGGCCGCGTCTTCACCGCCGTCGTCGCGTCGGCGGAGGTCGGGCGCTCCTACGCCATGCTGGTCGGGCTGCTCGGCTGCGTGGCGGCCGGCGCGCTCTCGGCGCGCCTGTTTCCGCCGAAGCGCGTGATGACCGAGTTCGGGGGCGAACTCGCCGACCGCTCGACCTTCGACGATCCCGGCGACGGCGCGGGGACGGCCTTGCCGGCCGAAGTCTTGGACGAGATGCGGGCGCTCGGCCTTCGCCACGCTTCCACGCGGGACGCGCTCTGAGCCGCACGCCGACGCGGTCGGCCGCGGCCCCTCCAATGTCAGGAAAGCCCCCATGGATGGTTTGCTGAACGAAGTGCTCGTGGCCCTCGGCATGGGACTGGCGGGCGCGATCCTGTTCGCCGCCGTCGGCCTCGTCTCGGGCACCGACGAGACGACGACCATCGCGCCCGTGACGCTCCTGGTCGTGCTGCTCGGCGTCCCGCCTGCGGGCGTGTTCACCTTCTGGCTCGCCGCGGCCGTGTCCAAGCACATCACCCACGCCATACCGACCGCCCTTCTCGGCATCCCCGGCGACACGATGGCGGTGCCGCTGATGCCGCAGGCGACGTACCTGCGCAACCTCGGCGTGCCCCATGTCGCCCTGCGCAAGATGGTCTCGGGCGCTCTCGTGGCGGCGCTGATCGCCGTCCCGCTGTCGGTCGCCTTCGCGCTGCTCATCGCGCCGTTCGGCCAGATGGTGACCAGCGCCGCGCCCTGGATCTTCCTCGCCGCCGCCGTGCTGATCGCCTATTTCTCGGCCGGCCGCTGGGCCTCGGTGGCGGCGCTCGGGCCGTTCGTGCTCGTCATCGTGGCGCTGCAGGCCTTCACGTCCAGGTACGGCGTGAAGCTCGGGGTCAGCTACTTCCTCGGGATCGCCATCGGGCCGTTGATCGCCGATCTCCTCTCGGTGCTGTCCCCCCAGGAGAGGGCGACGATGCTGCGGGGCGAGCGCCGCCACTTCAACCTCGCGCCCGACACGCGCGACTGGACCGGTTACTTCCCCAATCCCCTGAAGATCCTCGACCGGACCCAGCTCCGCTGGACCGCAGCGGCGGCGGCCGTCACCAGCGCCACCTTCGTGTTCAGCCCCGTGGCCATGACGGTGATCGTCGGCGAGATCGTCTCCTCGCGGATCGCCAACGCCTACCACCGCGCCACCACGGTGCTGAGCGTGCGGAACGGCGTCACCGAATCGACCTACATCGCCGAGGCGCTGATCCCGCTGATCGCCTTCGGCCTTCCCCTGAGCCCGGTCGCCGCCGGACCGGCCGCCCCGCTGTTCAACGCTCCGCCGCGGTTCACCGTCGATCCCGCGACCGGCCACATCGAGAACCTGCACACGATGCTGAGCGCCGGCCAGTTCCTCGGCTACGGCCTGCTCGCCGTGGTGCTGGCCGCCCTGGTGGCCTATCCGTTGACCATGAACTATGCCCGCTCCGCCGCCTCCTTCGTGGCCCGCCGGATCAGCCACGAGGCGATCATCGCGACCTTCGTCGGTCTCGTTCTGGTGATCGGGCTCTGGGAGGGGCAGGCGTTGGGGCTGCTCGTCATCCTCACGATCGGCCTGCTGGGCGGCCTCCTCTACCGCGTCCTCGGCTTCAACACCGGCGTCCAATTCATGGGCTACTACGCCGCGGTGCTGAGCGTCCCCGCGATCACCAAGCTGTTCGGAGCGTGACGCCAAGCTGTCGGGCGATACCCACGGGATCTTTATAGGATCGATCCGTCGTCATCATGGAAAGCCAACGTACAGTTCAGTAGATAGGACGTCTACACTGGTCAGTTCGGCGAACGCCCATCATGAACATACAATTGCCCGACGAGCCGCGACCCTGGGGCGGGCAGGCGTCGCAAGGTCCGACGCCACCCCGTTTCAATCTGCCCCTGAACGCCCAGCTGGGGCTCGCACTGATCGTGGGCGCGTTGGCGCTGACGACCATGAGCTTCTACACGGTCCAGCCGACCGAGATGGCGGGCGTCCGGCGGCTCGGGACCGTGGTGTCCCTGACGCCGGTCGGGCCCGGCCTCCATCTGAAGCTTCCCCTCGTCGACACCGTCGACACCATCCAGACGAGCCTCGACACCTACCAGCTCAGCAACCTGACGGTCTATACGATCGACAACCAGGCCGTGACGGTCGGGGTGGGACTGTCCTATCGGGTGCCCGAGAATGCCGTCCTGAAGCTGCTCTACGGCGTCGGGCGGAGCGGCAACGTCGACATCGTCGAGAACATCCGCCCGGTCCTCGCCGATCGCGTGCTGCGCGTCTTCTCCACCCAGAACACGGTCGGCATCTCGGCCAACCGGGAGGAGATCGCGTCGGCCATCCGCAAGGAGGTCGGCAACGCCCTCCACGAGATCTTCGGCCTGGAGATCACGGACCTGCAGCTCAGCAGCATCACCTACAGTTCCAGCTTCCAGGCCTCGGTCGAGGCGGCGGTCCAGGCGAAGAACGATGCGATTCGGGCCGAGAACACGGTGGTGAAGGTCCGCTACGAGGGCGAGCAGCAGAAGGTGCAGGCCGACGCCCAGGCCGCGGTCCGCGTATCGCAGGCCAACGGCGAGGCCCAGGCCATGGTCGCCCAGGCCCGGTCGCAGCGGGAAGCCGCGATCCTGCGCGCCGAGGGCGATGCCCAGGCCACGTCGCTGCTGGGCGACGCCCAGGCCCGCGTCATCCAGCAGGTTGGGGCCGCCGTCACCGGCAACCCGAGCGTCGTCTCCTACGAGGCGGCCCATCGTTGGAATGGCCAGATGCCGTCCACCGTCCTCGGAAGCACGACCAGTCCCCTGGCGATGATGAACCTTCCCGCCCCGGCCAGATGACGGGGCGGTCCCGTGCCTCACGCAAACGGATGACGACGCGTAGGCCTCGGCGCCTTAGCCTGCATGACAGGGGTGATCGACCTTCGAGCAGGCGTGATGAACCAGGCCCATGATGGGACAGCGATCCGGCGGGCCGACCCGTCCGGGTCGATCGGCCCTGATCGACCCGCTGACGCGATCGGGCCGGCGGGTTCGGCCGGCGCTGCGGAGCCGAAGGCCAGTGCAGGCTCGATGGGGCACGGGAAGACCGGCGGCCTGACGTTCAGGAGGGTCTGCCGGACGGTCGCGTTCTACATCGTCGTGTTTCCCGGAGCTTTCGCCTATCTCCGGCTGATGGAGCCGGGATGCTCCTCGAGCGACATCGGCGATTCCGTCGCCTCCATCGTCGAAACCAAACTGATGCACCTTAAGAGGTTCAGCGTCAGCCTGACGAACATCAAGGTCCTGGACCGCGGCCTCCTCGGTGACCAGAAGTGTTCCGCTGACCTGATCATCGACGGAGCGCAGACCCTGCGCCGCGTCGAGTATCATTGGGACACGCGCAGGGGCTCCCTCGAGAGGACCTACGCGACGATGACCTTCTGATGCGTCGTCCGGCTGATGGGCTCGGTCGCGCCCGAACCGGTCAGGACATCGGCGTGAGCAGCCGGCCGCCGACGGTGCGATTGGCGAGGATCACGATCCCGATCGCCACGACGTGGACCGCGATGTCGGTGACGCCGACGTCGTAGGGGTGGAAGAAGTTCAGCAGCGCCGCCGCCGCCGCCGCCACCGAGAGCCCGCCCGTCGCGGCGGCGAGGTTCGGCCTCAGCGGAAAGGCGCGCCGCACCATGACGATGGTCAGGACCGAGAGCGGCACCGACAGCGCCGTGATGAACATGAAGCAGGTCCTCGCCTCCACCAGGGAGGCGGCGTGCAGGTCGGGGATTGTCCAGCTCCTGGCGCAGCCCATGCCGGTCCCGGCCACCCACAGGGCGAAGCCGGGCAGCGGCAGCAGCGCCCAGCGCGGCGAGCCATCGGGCAGGCTGAGCTGAAAGGTCGCAACGGCGCCGAGCGCCGCGGTGAGCACCGCGCCCGCCAGGGCGATCCCCATGTCGGGGACGGCGTGCAGGCGGTACGACAGGTCGGACAGGTCGCTGAAGCAGGCGAGGACGCCGGCCGTGGCGGCCACGATGGCGATCCACAGAGAGGCCCTGATCCAGGGCGAGAGCAGGCGCCGGACCGGTCGCAGGTCCTCGGCGAGCCCGTCGATGAAGTGATCGACGACGCCGTCAGTCATCCAGGCCTCCGAAGCGGTCGCGCAGGCTCTTCAGCGCGCGGTGCAGACTGACCTTCAACGCCCCTTTGCTGTTGCCGGTCGCGTCGGCCGCCTCGTCGAGCGACATCTGACGGAGCGCGAGCGCCTCGATGGCCTCGCGCTGGCGCGGCGGCAGGCTGGACAGGGCCGCTTCGAGCGCCGGGCCGTGCCGGTCCAGCGTAGCGTCGCGCGCGGGGTCGGCCGCCTCGTCGGCGAAGCTCTCGTAGGCGATGGGGGCGTGCACCTCGCGGCGGTCGTGCCGGCCGCGGTTGCGCAGGAGGTCGACGGCGCGGCGCCGCGAGATCGTCACCACCCAGGCCGAGAAGCTCCGCGCGGGATCGTAGGTGTGACGGGCGCGGTGGATCGTGAGGAGCACGTCCTGAACGACGTCGTCGACGCGGTCGGGCGCGAGACCCCGGCGCACGACGCGGCGGATCAGCGGTGTGCATTCGCGCAGCAGGCGGGCATAGGCGGCCCGATCGCCGCCCTGGGCCGCCGCCATCAGTCCCGACCAGGCGGCATCGATGGGATCGGGTTCGGCAGTGGCGGTTCCCATCGTTCTCCCGCTCGAAGCGCCGTCAGGGACGGCCATCCCCTGCAACGCGAGGGACGCCGTGTGGCCGAGCGGCATCACGGCACCCCACGAGACATCCGCGCCGTCGACGGCGACCCGTCGACGCCCTCGCCGCCTGCGGAGACCCGGTCGAGCGCCTCGATCACCGCCGCGGGCGTCAAGAGTTCCGGCAGGGCCTCGCCGGCCGGCCGGGCCGGGCCGTAGACGACGTCGAGCGGGATACCATAGCGCGCGAAACTCTGGATGTATCGGCCGATCGCGGCGTCTGGACGCGTCCAGTCGGCCCGCATCACCACGGTCCCGGGCCGGGCCAGACGCTCCGCCACCGCGGGGGTCCCGAGCGCCGCGAGTTCGTTGACCTTGCAGGTCAGGCACCAGCGCGCCGACACGTCGACCAGCACGGTCCCGCCGTCGGCGACGACGCGACCGATGGCGGCCGGGTCGAAGGCGACCCGGCCGCCATCAGGTTCGGGCGGTTCGCCGCCGCGGTTCGGCATCGCGACCGCGGCCGCCACCGCCAGACCGACGAGGGCGGTGCCCGACGCCCCGACCCAGCGCCGGCCCTCGACCGGCCGGCGGGCCGCCCAGGCGAGGAGGCCGAGCAGGGCGGCGAGCAGCAGGACCACCACGCCGGCGGCGGCGTGGCCCGCGACGCCGTCGAGCACCGCCACCAGCCACACGGCGGTCGCCAGCAGCAGGAGGCCGAGCACGCGCCGCAGCGTGACCATCCAGGGCCCGGGCCGCGGCAGCCAGCCGGCGGCGCCGGGCACGAGGGCGGCGGCGAAGAAGGGCAGCGCCATGCCGAACCCGAGGCAGAGGAAGATGCCGAGAATCTCGGCCGGCCCGCGCGCCAGGGCGAAGCCCACCGCGGTCCCGACGAAGGGGGCCGAACAGGGCGTCGCCAGCAGGGTCGCGAAGGCGCCGGCCAGGAACGACTGGACCCAGGCGCGGCGCGGCGCGCGTCCGTCGAGCCCGGCGACGCCCGCGGGGACGGCGAGGTGGAGCCAATCGAAGAGGCTCGCGGCGAAGAGCACCGTCAGGGCCGCCATGAGGCCGAGGAAGGCAGGCTGCTGGAACTGGATGCCCCAGCCGACCGCAGCCCCGGACGCCCTGACGGCGATGAGGGCGGCGGCGAGGGCCAAAAAGGAGGCCAGGATGCCGAGGCCGGACGCGGCGAGGCCGACGCGGACCGCACGCCGCCCCTCGCCCACGTGCCGCGCCAGGCCCACGAGCTTCAGCGACAGGACTGGCAACACGCAGGGCATGAGATTCAGCACGAGGCCGCCGAGCAGAGCCGACAGGAGCGCCAGCACCAGCCCCACGCCGCCCGATCCGTCCCCCGCAGGCGGAGCGGCAGAGCCCACGGGGGCGGCGGAGCCCGCGAGGGCGGCGGACCGGTCCCCGTCGACCAGGGTCAGGCTCAGGGCCGGGAGGGCGTCGGCCGGGGTGGCGCCGTCCACCGGCGGCGGGAGCGGCACCGTGAGGGTCGCGGTCCGGCCCCCGTCGCCGAGGGCGATGGCGGGGGCCGGCGGCAGGCCGTCGCCGAAGCCCTCGACGAAGAGGTCCGGATGAACGAACGGCGCCGCCGTGCTGGCGAGGTCGACGACGAGGCGGCGCTCGGCGCCGCTGCCCACGATCTCCCGGCGCAACACCTTGATGCCGGCGCCGGCCGCGTTGCCCGGCACCGCTGCCCTGGCCTCGGCGATCAGGTGGGCCTCGGGCGACGACACGCCCGCGCCGTCGGACAGCGGCAGGGACAGGTCCGCGTGGACCGGGACGCAGACATTGGAGCAGGCCGCGTAATCGACGGCAGCCCCGATCTGGCGTTGGACCGAACCAGGCTCGAAGGCCAGGGTCACAGGCAGGAGCACGTGGCCGTCGTAGACGGCGTTCTGCAGCCCCGACACCACGAGGCGCGAGGGCGCCGGCCAGGCGACCGTCGCGGCCTTCAGCCCCGCCGTACCCGACCAGTCGATCGCGGGCGGAACCCCGGCGTCGCCGGGCGTCCGCCAATAGCCGTGCCAGCCGGACGCGAACCGAAACTCGAGGCCAGCCTGCAGGGGTGTGGCGCCGCGGCCGTCCGTCGCCGTGACGAGCCGGACGGCGGAATGCCCGTCCCCGACCCAATCCGACGAGGCGGCCGCGGCTGGCGACGCCGCGGCCAACGCCAGAGCCAGCCAGCCGGCGGCGGACCGCGCGACCGCGCGCGGCGGCAGAGCGAAACATGACGTCATGGCGCGCGTCCGGCGGCCCGGTTCGGTCGGGGTCAGAGCCGGGCGGCGCCGACGATGGCGCCGCCCGGCGCTTCGAGCAGGACGGCGACGTCCTGCCCGGCCGGCGCCGCCTCGTCGAGCGCCATCGGCGACCCGTTCCATTCGCCGATGGAGCGGATGGACCGGACGATGTTCGATTCGGTCAGCGTCCGCCCGCTGTTCTCGCCGCGCCCCACCGCGGTCCGGTGCTCGGGGTCGAAGCCGATGAGCAGGACGCGGCCGTTCCCGCTCCCGGCGCCGAGCGAAACGGCGATGCGCCCGTTCTGGCGCGACAATGTGATGGGGGCGGCGGTGCGGCCCTGGCGTTCGGCCGATGCGATGGCGGATTCGGCCTGGCCCCGCTCCGACCCGACGAAGCCCTTCGTCCCATCCACCACCATCTCGGGCGTGTAGGAGCCGTCGCCGAAGCGGCTGCCATATTGGCCCTGCCGGCTCGTCGCGGCGGCGAGCGAAAAGGGATCGCGCCAGCCGAGGCGATCCCAGTAGGTGACGTGGAACGCCAGCGGCAGCACGTCGCGCCGTCCGTGCGCGAGATCCGTCAGCAGGGCATCGGCGGGGGGGCAGGACGAACAGCCCTCTGAGGTGAAGAGTTCGACCACCACCGGGCGTTCGGCGGCGGCGGCGGCCGTCGACAGAGCGGCGAGGATCGATCCGACGGTCATCAGTCGCAGCAGCATGACGGTGCTCCCTGTTCGGTGTGTGACGTGTATTCGGGGCGGCGGCGCCGCCGTTACGGCGGACCGGCGAGGCTTGGCGCGGCGCACGACGCGGGGCCGGGCAGCGCCGGCACGAAGGCTTCGCTCTGCGACGCCGCCACGGCAGGAGGTGGGTCAGAGACCCGCCACGAGGGGAGGTCAGCCGATGAACCCGAGCGTATCGACGAGCCTCGGGGGGTCGATCGCGCCGGCGATGACCCGTTTCGCCCGTCGGCAGCTCGGCCGAGGCAGAAAAGATCCGACGAAAGTCGAGTGGTGCCCCGTAACGACCGCGCCGATGCTCGCGAAAGAGGGATCGCCGCCGATCGCGGCCACACTCATCACAACGGAATAGGGGATCAGTCTCATGACATCTTTGCAGCGCAGGACCTTTGCCGTCGCCATCACGGCTCTGGTGGCCAGTCTCTCGATCGCGCCGACGGCCTTCGCAGCCGATGCGATGCATGATTCGATGCACAAGGGCATGATGAAGAAGCACGGCGCCATGCACAAAGACGCGATGAAGAAGGACACGATGATGAAAAAGGACGACGCACCTTCCCAGTGAGGGTCCGAAGGGCGTTTCCGTTCCGACGCGGTCCATGAGCGCATCGGGCGGCCGCGCGTCGCCCGGCCGTACCGGGCGGTCGGGATGCTTTCAGCACGGCGGGTCGAGATGAGCGGGATCGTGATCGTGGGCGCGGGTCAGGGCGCCTTCCAGTTGGGCTCGTCCCTGCGCCAGAACGGGTACCTTGACGCGATCACGATCGTCGGCGACGAGGCGGTCGTGCCCTACGGCCGGCCCGCCCTGTCGAAGGCCTATCTGTCGGGCAAAGCCGAAGCCGCCGGCCTTCACCTCAGGCCGGCCGCCTTCTACGCCGAGCACGGCATCGCGCTGAGGGTCGGAGAACGGGTCCGCTCGATCGCCAGGGCGGACAGGACCGTCGAACTCGGGAGCGGCGAGCGGCTCGGTTACGATCACCTCGTCCTGGCCACGGGGTCCCGCAACCGCATCCTCGCCGTCCCGGGTGCATGCCTCCCGGGCGTCCACGCATTGCGGACGCTGAGCGAGGCCGATGCGCTCCGGGCGGCCCTGGAGCAGGCCCGTTCGGTCGTGATCGTCGGGGCCGGCTTCATCGGGCTCGAGTTCGCCGCCGCCTGCGCGTCCCGCGGCATCGCCGTCACGGTGATGGAAGGCGCCTCCCGCGTGCTCGCCCGTTCGACGTCGCCCGCCATGGCGGAGACGATCGAGGCCAGCCATCGCGCGTCCGGCGTCGGCTTCGTGTTCGGGGCGGCGGTCGTGGCGATCGAAGGCCGCGACCGCGTCGGAGGCGTCGCGACGGCCGACGGCCGCATCCATGCCGCCGACTTGGTCCTCGTCGGGATCGGCGTCGTGCCGAACCAGGATCTCGCCGCCGCGTCCGGCCTGGCGGTGTCGGACGGCATCGAGGTCGACGAACGATTGCTGACCAGCGACCCCGCCATCTCGGCCATCGGGGACTGCGCCCGCCACCCGTCGCCTCATGCCGACGGAGGACGGGTGAGGATCGAATCCGTGCAGAGCGCCGTCGATGGGGCGCGCTGCGTCGCGGCACGACTGACCGGGACCCCACAGGCCCATGTCGCGGTGCCGTGGTTCTGGAGCGACCAGGGCACCCTGAGGCTGCAGATCGCCGGCCTCTCGCATGGCGCGGACCGCGATGTCCTGCGGGGGGACCCGGCGACGGGAGCTTTCTCGGTCTTCCGGTTTCGGGGGGTCCAGCTCGTCGGTGTCGAGTCGCTCAATCGCGCGTCCGATCACATGGTGAGCCGCCGCCTGCTCGAACGCGGCCTGAGCCCCTCGCCCGAGCGCTGCGCCGACCCTGCCGCGGACCTGAAGTCGCTCGTGGCGTGACCGGCAGTCGCGCCCTTCTCCCCTCCAGGGAGAAGGTGCCCGGTCGCGGCGAAGCCGCGAGGAGGGCGGATGAGGGGAAAACCTCCCGGCGCGTGCCGTTTCCTCCCTCATCCGGCGCTCCGCGCCACCTTCTCCCCGAGGGGAGAAGGGCGAGACCCGCAGCCGACGCGCCGCCGATATCCTGTGCGGCGCGACCTGTCAGAACACCTGCTGCACCCAGCCGAAGGGGTCCGGAGCGGTGCCGCGCTGAAGGCCCGTCAAGGCGACGCGCAGGCTCTTGGTCACGGGGCCTTCGCGTTCGCCCCCGCCGATCGTGAAGCTCTCGCCGGGCATCCTCACCGTCCCGATCGGCGTGATGACGGCGGCGGTGCCGCAGGCGAAGGCCTCGCGCAGCCGGCCGCTCGCGGCGTCGGCGCGCCACTGGTCGATGGCGTAGGGCTCCTCGCGCAGCGGGATCCGCTCCTGCCGCGCCATGGCCATCACCGAGTCGCGCGTGATGCCGGGCAGGATGGTGCCGAGGGGCGGGGTGGCGAGCGAGCCGTCGTCGAAGACGAAGAAGACGTTCATGCCGCCGAGTTCCTCGACCCAACGGCGCTCGGCGGCGTCGAGGAACACCACCTGGTCGCAGCCGTTCCGCGACGCCTCGGCCTGGGCCACGAGGCTCGCCGCGTAGTTGCCGCCGCATTTCGCCGCGCCCGTGCCGCCGGGAGCGGCCCTCGTGTAGTCCTGCGACACCCAGACCGACACGGTCTCGGCGCCGCCCTTGAAGTAGCGGCCGACCGGCGACGCGATGACGATGTAGAGGTACTCGGCCGACGGCTTCACGCCCAGGAACACCTCGCTGGCGAACATGAAGGGGCGGAGATAGAGGCTCGCTCCCGCCGCCGTCGGGATCCAGTCGCGGTCGATCGAGACGAGCTGGCGGACCGACTCGACGAAGAGGTCCTCGGGCAGCGGCGGCATGGCCAGCCGCTCGGCGGACTGCGCGAAGCGCCTGGCATTCTGCTCGGGCCGGAACAGCGACGCGCTGCCGTTGCCGGTGGCATAGGCCTTCATGCCCTCGAAGATCTCCTGGGCATAGTGGAGGACGGCCGCGGCGGGATCCATGGGGATCGGCGCGCGCGCCTCGACGCGCGGGTCGTGCCAGCCGCGTCCCTCTGTGTAGTTGATCACGGCCATGTGATCGGTGAAGATTCGGCCGAAGCCCGGATCGGCCAGGAGTTCGGCCCGGCGCTCGGGCGGCACGGGCGAGGGATGCGGCCGCACCGCGAAGGACGCGCCCTGGCCGAGAGACTCTGACGACATGCGGCGCTCCGTTCCTGGCTCGCGGTTGGAGACGCTCGACCGAGCCCCCGATGCCCTGCGGCTTATCGGCAGATCACCGCGCCGTCAAAGACCGTATGGGACGCTGTGTGGCCCGGCGGCGAGCCGCACTACAGCCGCACCATGGCGTCGCGGATGCGCCGCTTGAAGCGATCCCGGACCTCCGACGAAGCGGTGTTCATGTGGTAGAGCGCGTGGAAGTCGGCCCGCGCGCCGCCGGTCAGCCAGCGGATGTAGCGGGTCACGAGCTTCTTCGACGGGTTCGCCATCCACCACACCATGTGGAACGGGCGGCCGTAGGTGACGATGCCGACCGTGCGCTTGACCCCCGTCAGCAGCGGACGGACGCGCTTCGGGTCGGAGATGTCGAAGGCCACGCCCGGCATCAGCAGCCGGTCGAAGAAGCCCTTCAGCATGGCGGGCGGACCGAAGGTCCAGGTCGGGAACTGCAGCACCAGCACCTCGGCGGCCTGGATGCGGGCGACGTAGCCCTCGAGGCCGCGCCGGTTCACCGCCGTGTCGTGGTAGTGGCGGCGCTCGCCCTCGGTCAGCACGGGGTCGAAGCCCTCGGCGTAGAGGTCGAGGAGGTCGACCGTGTGGCCCCCCTCGGCCAATCCCGTCAGCGCCTCCGCCCGCACGCCGGCGTGGAAGCTCTCGGGCAACGGATGGCAATAGATGTAGAGGACCCGCATGGCGCCGTCAGGGCCGCGCGGCGGGGACGAAGCTGCGCATCTTGCCGGGATTGAGCAGGCCCATCGGGTCGACCTCCCGCTTGAAGCCGATCTGGTCGGCATCGGCGCGCTTGTGGCGGCTGCCGTCCTCGAGCGTCATCACGTGCGGGTTGGCGATCGACACGCCGTGAGACTCGTGCAGCGCCATGATCTCGTCGAGGCGCTCGGGCGTGGTGAAGCGGATCACCGGCAGCGCGCTCGCCGTGACGCGGCCGCCGAAGCGGATGAACTCGCAATGCCCGAGCAGCTCGTCGGGGAACATGGCGCAAATCTCGGACACCGACTGCAGCACGCGGTCGTGCGGGAACAGGCACTGCAGGTAGGTGACGGTGCGGTCGGCCTTGAGCATGTGCAGCGTCGTGTGGTTCCAGGTGTATTCGTAGAGCGGCGTCTGGCCGGGCGCGTCGGAGAGCGGGCGCTCCAACGTGATCTCGCCCCGGCCCGCCAGCAGCGCCTTGAAGGTCTCGACCGACTGTTCGGCCACGGTCGCGATCAGCACCGCCTTGCCCTCGGGGCAGAACGGCCGGACCTCGGCAAAATAGGCCGGCAGCGGCCAGGCGACGGGCGTGAGCAGCTTCTTTGCGATGCCGTCGGCCAGCGCCGCCTCGTGGCCGACCGCCATCGCCTCGGCGAAGGTGTCGAAGACGACGATCATGTCGATCCACGGCCAGGCTGGCGCCAGCGGCATCTCCAGCGCCGTGATCAGGCCCGTCGTGCCATAGGCGCGGTTGACCTTCTGCGCCGCATCGCCGCGGAGCTCGATGGTGCGCGGCTCCGGCTCGACCGTGACGACGCGCGCCGCCCGAATGTTGCCGGGCTCCCGCAGGCCGCCGTAGGTGATCGAGCCGATGCCGCCCGAACCGCCGGCCACGAAGCCGCCGACCGTGGCGCGCCGCTTCGTCGAGGGGTGCATCCGCTGTTCGAGGCCGTGCGGCGCCAGGATCGCATCGAGGTCCGACATGACGAGGCCCGGGCCGCAGCGCACCACGCCGCCCCGCACCCATTCGACTCCCTTCAGGCCCGACATGTCGAGCAGCACGCCGCCGTGCAGCGGCACGGCCTGGCCGTAATTGCCGGTCGCGGCGCCGCGCGGCGTGATCGGCACGCCGAACCGCGCGCAGGCCGCCGCCAGCGTGATCACGTCCGCCTCGTGGCGCGGCGACACCAGCACGTCGGCGCTCTTGCCGTGCAGCTGGGCGTTGAGGATCGGGCTGTACCAGAAGAAGTCGCGCGAGCGCTTCCGCACGGTCGCGGCATCCGTCGTGACCGGCATGTCGCCGAGGCTGTCGAGCAGGGCGCCGAGCTTGGGGTGCGGCTGGATGAAGTCGGTCATGCAAGCGCCTCGTGGGGGATCAGGGTCGGCACCGAGACGGCCGGAACGGCCTCCGACACCTCGTCCTCGCCGTTGTCGCGCAGGAGCTTCAGGATGCGCCGGCGCATGATCATGCCGGGCCGGTCGGACGGCATGTGCGATTCCACCTTGCGGCCCATGTCCATCGTGGCGTCGGGATCGGTCGATTCGAGGATGTCCCGGTCCTCCTCGACGATGACGGCGTCCCAGGCGATCAGCTCGTCGGTCGAGCAATCGGCCTCGGTGTCGTTGCGGTAGAGGATCTGGACGAGCTTGATGTGGGCATCGTCGATCGGCGTCGCCGAGTTGAAGATGATGTGACGCAGGCCCGTCGGGTACTCGATGTCGAGCCGGCGGCAGAAGGGCATGTACCACGCGTTTCGCATGTGGCGCCGCGTCGTCGGGGCATCGGTGCCGGAGATGCGGTGCGCCATAGGCGGGTTGGCGATGGTGACGATCGTCTCGGCCGTGAAGCCGAACTCCGTCTCGACGAGCTCGTATTTCTCCGGCACCGGCTGGTCGCCGAGCCCGAAGGTTCCCCGGTGCACGAAGGCGAAGTGGGCGTTGTCGAAGGAATTCTCCATCAGCCTGAAGGGCGAGGTGTTCCAATCCTGGTGGAACTGCATGACGCGGCGGTAGGCGGGGTCGGCCTCCTCCGGGATGTCAGGGATGGGCGCCAAGGGCTCGTCGAGGCACACCCAGGCGTAGCCGTAGCGCGCCGCGCAACGATAGGCGCGGACGCCGAGGCGCGGCACGACCTGATCGGGCGAGAACTGCGGGATGCCGATGAGCTGCCCCGTCCTGTCGTAGGTCCAGCCGTGGTAGCCGCAGGTGATCAGGCCGTCGTGGCACCAGCCCTTCGACAGCCTGGCGGTGCGGTGGCAGCAGCGGTCCATCAGGGCGGCGGGCTCGCCCTCCGCATCGAGGAAGAGGACGAGCTTCTCGCCCATCAGCGTGAAGGGCTTGGGGCCGTCCTTCAGGGCGTCGAGCCTCTCGGTCGCGTACCAGAAGCGGCGCAGGACGGGCTGTCGCGTGGTCAGCATGGGCGTCTCCGGGGGCCGGGGTCAGCGTTCGAGCTTGCGTTCGCTGTCATGCCAGCCGCCGAGGGCCAGCGTCGTCAGGCCCGCCATGGCGAGGAACAGCGCCACGCCGGCCGCCGTGATGAGGAACAGGGCGGCGAACATGCGCGGGATGTCGAGCTGGAAGCCGGACTGCAGGATCTCGTAGGCGAGGCCGGCGCCGCTGCCGCCCGTGCCGGCCACGAATTCCGCCACGACGGCGCCGATCAGCGCCAGGCCCGAGGAGATCCGCAGCCCCGCGAAGAACAGCGGCAGCGCGCTCGGGATGCGCAGCCGGATCAGCGTCTTCAGCGGGCTCGCCTTGTTGAGGGCGAAGAGGTTGCGCAGCCCCGGATCCACAGTCCGCAGGCCGAGCGTGGTGTTGGAGATCACGGGGAACAGCGCCACCAGCGTGGCGCAGAAGATCAGCGCCACCTGGGTGTTCTTGACCAGGATGATGATCAGGGGCGCGATGGCGACGACCGGCGTCACCTGGAGCATCACCGCATAGGGGAAGAGGCTGCGCTCGATCGCCCGGCTCTGGACGAAGACGAAGGCGATGAGCGTGCCGATCACCACGGCGCAGAGGAAGGCGATGACCGTCACCTCCAGCGTCGAGCCGAGCGCCCGGAACAGGGTGGGCGAGTCCTTGAAGAACACGGCCGCGACCGCGCTCGGGGCCGGGAACAGGAACTCGGGGATCTTGAAGGCGCGGCACGCCCCCTCCCACAGCACCAGCAGCGCGAGGCCGGTGAGGGCGGGCGGCGCCAGGGTGCGGAAGCGCTCGGAGCGGACCAGGGGGATCACCGGGCCGCGCTCCCCGTGCTCGTCGATGATCGAGCCCCCGGCGGACGCTTCCCCTCTCCCCTGTGGAAAGGGGTCAGGGGTGAGGGTCCGAGGGGAGCGCCACGACGCATCGTGCAGTTCGGTCGCCCGCTCACGTCGCGCCGGAAACCCTCGCTCCCGGCCCGCCTCCACGAGGGAGAGGGGAGGCCGAGCGCTCTACGACCCGCCCTCATTCCTGCCCTCCCGGCCCGCTCGCCAGCGACGCCTCCATCAGGGCCACCGACAGCGTCCGGCAATGGTCGGCGAATCCCACGCTGGTGCGGAACGCCTCGTTGCGCGGGTGGGGCTCGGCGATGGCGATCTCGCGGAAGATGCGGCCGGGGTTGGCCGCCATGACGACGATGCGGGTCGACAGGAACACGGCCTCGTAGATCGAATGGGTGACGAAGATCGTCGTGAAGCGGCGCCGCCACCACAGCGCCGCGAGATCGGCGTCGAGCCGGTTGCGGGTGAACTCGTCGAGCGCCCCGAAGGGCTCGTCCATGAGCAGCAGAGCCGGTTCGGTCACCAGGGCGCGGGCGATGGAGGCGCGCATCCGCATGCCGCCCGAGAGCTGGCGCGGATAGTGGCGCGCATGGCCGGCGAGGCCCACCAGCGCCAGCGCCTCGGCGACGCGCGGGGCCGAGGCGGATCTCGGCACGTCGGCGAGGTCGAGCGGCAGGCGGACGTTGGCCTCCACCCGCGCCCAGGGCATCAGCGTCGCGTCCTGGAACACGAAGGAGAGGCGACGCCCGTCGCGCCCCACGCGGTCGAACCCGCCGCGCCACCACAGGATGCGGCCGTCGGTCGGCGCCTGCAGGTTGGCGATCAGCGCCAGGAGGGTGCTCTTGCCGCAGCCGGAGGGGCCGATGAACGACAGGAACTCGCCCTGTTCCACCGTGAGGCTGAGCGGCGCCAAGCCGCGCGTGCCGTTGGCGAACACCTTGTCGGCCGACAGGATCTCGACGGCCGGGACGCGTTCCGCCGGGGCGGCGTCGGCCCGCTCGGTGGCGGCGGCGGACAGCACGGCGCTCAGTTCAGCTTGGCGTCGAGGTCGCCCACGAACTCCGTCGTGAAGGCCTTGTGCCAGTCCGTGTCGGCCTTGAGCAGCCCGTTCGTCACCATGTAGTCCTTGGTGGCCTGCCAGCGCGCCTCGGTCATGGAGCCGATCGGCACGTTGCCCTCGCCGTCGAGCACGTGGAGCTCGCGCATCTTGTCGATGCCGAAGGCGATCTGGTCGTCGCCCATCTTGGGATTGGCGGCCTTGATCAGGGCGTTGCCGGGCGCGGGATCGGCCATGTAGTCCCGCCAGCCCTGCATCGAGGCCTTGATGAAGGCGCGAACCACCTCGGGCTTCGTCTCCAGCACCTTCCGGGTGGTGACGATGGTCGACCCGTAGGGCGGATAGCCGTCGCGGGCGAAGAGGTAGAAGTGGACCGGCACCCCCTTCTGCTGCGCCTGGAACGGCTCGGAGGACGGGTAGGCCTGCTGGGCGGCGTTGGGGTCGGCGAAGAAGGGCTGCAGGTTGAACGTGTAGGCCTTGGTCTGGTCGTCGGAGAATCCGTACCGGGCCTTCAGCCAGGGCCAGAAGGTCGTGTGGCTCGACGAGGCGATGAGGATCGTCTTATCCTTGAGACCGGCGAGGCCCTTCACGTCGTCGTGGGTCATCGCGCCCTGGATGTCGTATTGGAAGGTCGTCGCCACCGTCACGGCCGGCAGGCCCTTCTCGACGGCGCTGAGCACCTGGAAGTCGTAGCCCATGATGGCGTCGACCTCGCCGGCGAGCAGGAGCTGCATCGCGTTGACCTGCGGACCGCCCATGCGGATCTCGGCATCGATGCCGGCCTTGTCGTAGAGGCCCTCGGCCTTGGCCTCGTAGAAGCCGCCGTGCTCGGCCTGGGCGAACCAGCTCGTGAGGTAGGAGAACTTCTCGGCCGCCGCCGCCGGTGCGGCCAGGGCGGGAACCGCCACGGCTGCGGCCAGGAAGGAGCGGAAGCGGTGGGTGCTGGACGACATGAGGCCTCACGGCGAGCCGGTTGCGATCACGGCCGAGACTTCCACGGCGGGGCGTTGCGTGCGAGCATCGTTTGGCGCGCGTGCCGTCCGCAAAAAGCGAGCGGTGACGCAGGATTAGGCTGTTGCACAGGAGAGCGGCGACGGCGCAAGCGACCGACTCTGATCTGTGGAATGAGTGTCGCTCGGTAGTGAGGTCGAGGCGAGCCGGTGGTCAGGCACGCTACCCACGACCTGCACGTCTGAAGCGGTCCTGAACTGCATGACCGCGGCCTCGGTGGCGACCGAACCGACTTGATCTCCGACCCGATCCGCCACGTCTTCAGGCCATCGTCGGCCGTCACTTGAATCTTGCGAGCATGTCGGACAGCGTTGCGAGTGTCTCGTCGCCTGTCACGGCAGGGGGCGCGTCTATCTGCGGTGAATGACTGAAGCGATTGCGCACTTTTCTGATGACCGAGAAGATCTCCTGGGTCTCGGCATCGAGCGCCATGACCTCGCTGAGATCGTACAATCCCTCAAATGTGGTGATCCTGCGGACCAGATTGGACGGCCACCGGTCTGAGCCCTTCCTGGATTTGTCGATGGCCGACCTCGCCTCACCTATGATGTTGGCCATTCTGGCCAAAGCAGCACTTTCGAAGGAAGCAGCCATGTGGGCGACGTTGAGGTGATCGACGAGATATCCTAGTTCGTTGAAGACCTCTGCTATTCGGGCTCGCGCTTCGTCGGCAGGTTGGTCCTGTTCTGTGATGCCGAGTTCGACATTGCGGCGCGCATCGGGGTTCGCCTCGGCACGTGTCCGCTCTCGAGCGACGATCTCCCGCAGGATGGCGATGCGCTCCGCCGCCGCCTCGACAGGGTTTCGCTTCTTCGCCACGGCCGAGCCCTCAGGGCAGCTTGAGGAGATACTCCGCAGCGCTCTCGATCGAAGCCGGCTCGAGGTTGTGATACCGACGTTTTCCCCTCACGAACTGCAGGAGCGGCCTGGTCGGATTGCTGGGCACCTCCCCCTTCTGCTCGATGAACCACGAGCCGGGGTCATGCTCCGGTCCCACGCCGCCCCTCACGATGAAGACGCGATGCTCCTCAGTGGGACGGTTCTCGCGGTACATGTCGATGCGGCCTGTTCCGCCGATCGTAAAACGGGCGATGGGGGTGACTATGATGCGGCAGCCCACGATCTCGATGACGAGCTGAGGGTAGGTATTTCGGCCCAAGTCGTCGTCCTTCACGTCGACCTCTTCGACGTCGATCAAGGTGCTGCCTTCGTCCACATACGGCTTGAGGGCGGCACTTATAACGTCGTAGACCTCGCCGATGTCGTGACGCCAGTTCTCGACCATACGGGGGCGGTCGAGCACGGCCTCGCGTCTGTCTCTGTCGCGCTCGCGCATCTCGAGAATGGTCGTTTTGAGGGCCATGACGGGCTCCGGGACCGACCCGGGTGGGCGGGAATGCGTCGACGCTGCTTGGGCATCGAACCTTAGCGGCTCGACGCCTCGGCCGTCCAGTGACCCGCCCAGGCGCGAAACAGCGGTTTGAGTGAGACCGATGCTGCACGGACGCATGCTTCGCTACCTCGACGAGGTCGCCCGCTCGGGCTCCATCCGCAAGGCGGCGGAGCGGCTCAACGTCGCCGCTTCGGCGATCAACCGGCAGATCCTGTCGCTCGAGGCCGAGCTCGAGACGCCGCTCTTCGAGCGCATGCCCGGCGGCCTGCGCCTCACCGCCACGGGCGAGATCCTCGTGGCCCACGTGCGCGACACGCTGCGCGAGCACGGACGGGCGCTCGGCCGGATGGCGGCGCTGAAGGGCCTGCAGCAGGGCGAGGTGGTGATCGCCACGATGGGCGGGTTCGCCGCCACCATGCTGGGCGCGGTGCTGGGCGACTTCCGCGCGGTCCACCCGCGCGTCAAGCTCTCCGTGCGGGTGCTCCCCAAGGACGGGATCGTGGCGGCGCTGCTGACCGGCGAGGCCGACCTCGGGCTCGCCTTCGACCTCCCCTCCCACCCCCGCCTGTTCCGCACCATGGCGATCGACCAGGCCGTCGGCGCCGTGATGTCGCCGGACCACCCGCTGGCCTCGCGCCTGTCGGTCCGCTTTAACGAATGCCTGGCCTACCCCCTGCTGCTGGCGGAGCGCGGCATGTCGCTGCGCGAGGCGGTGGATCCCCTGGTGCCGCCGGGCGTCGACCTCAGCCCGGCGCTGGAGACGAATTCGCTCGACCTGATGCGGCGCATGGCGCGCACCAGTCCCTGCGTGGCGTTCATGTGCGCGTTCGAGGTGGAGGAGGACCTCCGGGCCGGCCACCTCGCCTTCCTGCCGATCGAGGGCGGGCCGGCCCGGCAATCGGTGGCGCTGGTCCATCGTGCCGCGGGGCCGCTCGACCCCGTGGTCGGCGTCGTGGCCGGCTTCATCGGAGCGGGTTTCGCGAAGTCTCCGGAGGAGGAGTGAAGCGCTCACGTTGCCCGACGGTGCACGGGCCGCGCGCTTTTCCGCGCTTGAGAGCCGGCGCCGACTGTGGCCCGGTGCTGGCCGTCCTGACGCCGGGACACGGAGCGTGACATCGTGAGCTGGATCCCGGACCTCGCCGCCCTCGACGGCTCGAGCCTCGTCACGCTGGGGGGCGCCCGCGTGCCCCTGCCGTTCCTGGCCGAGGCCGTGCCGGGGCTCGCGCCCGACCGCGACGGGGCCGCCCTGGTCGACATCACGCTCTCGGGCGGCCGGGTCGCGGCGGTGAGGCCGGCCGGCGGGACGACCGAGGTGGGCGACCTCGGCCGCGCCGTGGACCTCGGCGGCCGCCACCTGTGGCCGACCCTCGTCGACGTCCACGCCCATCTCGACAAGGGCCACATCGTCGGCCGCGCGCCGAACCTGGCCGGCGACTTCCGTGGCGCCATCGATGCCACCAAGGCGGACCGCGAAGCCCACTGGCGCCGCCCCGACCTCCACCGCCGCATGGACTTCGGGCTGCGCTGCGCCGAGGCGCATGGCGTGGCGGCGATCCGCACCCACCTCGACAGCTACGACGGCCAGGCGGCCGACAGCTGGGCGGTGTTCCGCGAGCTGCGCGACGCCGTCGCGGGGCGTTTGGCGCTGCAGGCCGTGGCGCTGGTGGCGCTCGACGTCTACGCGACGGATTACGCCGCAACCCTGGCCGACCTCGTGGCCGAGACCGGCGGGGGGCTGATGGGCGGCGTGACGCGCGCGACGGCAGGCCTGCACGAGGACGAACTCGCCGACCTAGAAGCGCTGCTCGATCGATTGTTCTTGCTCGCCCGCGACCGCGACCTCGACGTCGACCTCCACGTCGACGAATCGGGCGATCCCGCCGGGGCGGCGCTGCCGGCCGTGGCGCGCGCGACGGTACGGCACGGCTACGAAGGCCGCGTCACCTGCGGCCATTGCTGCTCGCTGGCGCTGCAGGACGAGGCCACGATGGCCGAGCACATCGCCCGCGTCAGCGACGCCGGGATCGCCATCGTGACGCTGCCGACCGTCAACATGTACCTTCAAGACCGCGTGCCGGGCCGGACCCCGCGCTGGCGCGGCGTGACGCCGGTGCGGGAGCTGCGCACCGCCGGGGTGCGGGTGGCGGTGGCGGGCGACAATTGCCGCGATCCCTTCTATGCCTACGGCGACCACGACATGCTCGACACCTGGCGCCAGGGCGTGCGCATCCTCCACCTCGACCACCCGTTCGGCAATGCCGCAGCGCTCTGCGGGCCGGTGCCGGCCGCCATCATGGGTTTGGGCCAGGCCGGGCGGATCGCGGTCGGCGACCCGGCGGATCTGATCGTCCTGAACGCCAGGTCGATGGATCAGGTTATGGCGCGGCCGCAGAGCGACCGCGTGGTGCTGCGCGGCGGTCGACGGCTCGACCGGACGGTGCCGGATTACGACGAGATCGAGGGATAGCTACGAGGCGAGCGCCGGCGATGCCGACCCCGCCCGGATGCCGTCGTGGCTCTTGAATAAGCCAAAACACAAATCACGCATGTTGAATTTTATATTCCTCGTAATTTCTGCGGGGAATTATATATCTGGCGAAGTCAGGGCAGGTGCGGACTGGCCAGCCCCGGCCGCGGCTTGCGACACAGCCGGCCCGATCGTCGCGCGAGTGTGTCCTCGATGGCTCAAATCGTCACCGCGAGCCGTCTCGGCGACGGCGCAGTCGTGTTTCTCGCCCCCGCCGGCGGATGGACCGAACGCCTCGACCAGGCGGCGATCATGGACGACAAGGCCGACACCGCGGCCGGGCTCTCGGCCGGCCATGCCGCCGAAACGGCCAGCCTCGTAGTCGATGTCTATGCCGTGGACGTGACGGTCCAGGCCGGGGCCGTCGTGCCGACGAAGCTCCGCGAGGCGATCCGCGCCCGCGGCCCCACGACCCACCCGGCATTCGCCAAGCTCGGCTCGACCCCGGCTCCGGTTGAGGAGGACGACCATGTATCGGTATGACGAATTCGACGCCCGGTTCGTGGCCGAACGCGTCGCGCAGTTCCGCGACCAGACGGGCCGGCGCCTCGCGGGCGAGCTGACCGAGGACCAGTTCAAGCTGCATCGCCTGATGAACGGCGTCTACCTGCAG
The DNA here is from genome assembly GCA_965214345.1 of Lichenihabitans sp. Lineage (GTDB taxonomy): Bacteria > Pseudomonadota > Alphaproteobacteria > Rhizobiales > Beijerinckiaceae > Lichenihabitans. Next base: position 2,583,373 of record CBDCBJ010000007.1, read on the forward strand.
CTCCATGCCTACATGCTGCGCGTCGCCATCCCCTATGGCTCGCTGCGCTCCGCCCAGATGCGCAAGCTCGCCCACATCGCGCGCCGGTACGACCGCGGCTACGGACACTTCACCACCCGCCAGAACATCCAGTACAATTGGCCGGCGCTGCAGGACTGCCCGGACATCCTCGACGAACTCGCCAGCGTCGAGATGCACGCGATCCAGACCTCGGGCAATTGCATCCGCAACGTCACGGCCGACCACTTCGCCGGCGCCGCCGCCGACGAGGTCGCCGACCCGCGCCCCTACGCCGAAATCCTGCGGCAATGGTCGTCGCTGCATCCGGAATATTCTTTCTTGCCGCGCAAGTTCAAGATCGCCGTGACGGGTGCCGAGCGCGACCGCGCCGTCATCCAGGCGCACGACATCGGGCTCCAGGTGGTGCGGGACGGAGCCGGCGCGCTGGGCTTCAAGGTCTACGTCGGCGGAGGGCTCGGCCGCACGCCGATGATCGGTTTCAGGATCAGGGATTTCCTGCCGGAAGCCGATCTCCTGGCCTATGTCGACGCGATCGTGCGGGTCTACAATCTCGAGGGCCGGCGCGACAACAAGTACAAGGCCCGCATCAAGATCCTGGTGCACGAGAAGGGCCCCGAGCCGATGCGCGAGGCCGTGGAGGCCGAGTTCGCCAAGGGGCCGAAGGGCCTGACGCTGCCGGCCGACGACGTCGAGCGCATCCGCGCCTATTTCGCCCCCCCTGCACTGCTGCCCCGCTCCGCCCGTTCCGCCACCGTCGAGGCGCGGCGCGCGACCGACCGGCGCTTCGCCGCCTTCGTCGACACCAACGTCGCGGGGCACCGGGAGGCCGGCTACGGCATCGTGACGATCTCGCTGAAGCCGATCGGCGGCATCCCGGGCGACGCCTCGGCGGAGCAGATGGAGGCGGTCGCCGACCTCGCCGACCGCTATTCCTTCGGCGAGGTCCGGGTCAGCCACGAGCAGAACCTCGTGCTGACCGACGTCGCGCTCGACGACCTGCCGGCGCTCTACGACGCGCTCGACGCGGCCAGGCTGGCGACGGCGAACGCCGGCCTCGTGACCGACATCATCGCCTGCCCGGGCCTCGACTATTGCGCGCTGGCGACGGCGCGGTCGATCCCGGTGGCGCAGCGCATCTCCGAGCGCTTCGGCGAGGGCGCGCGGGCGCAGGACATCGGCGACCTCAAGATCAAGATCTCGGGCTGCATCAACGCCTGCGGCCACCACCACGTCGGACACATCGGGATCCTCGGCCTCGACCGGAAGGGCGAGGAGACCTACCAGATCACGCTCGGCGGCTCGGGCGACGAGACGGCCTCGCTCGGCGACCTCACCGGGCCGGGCTTCTCGACCGACGACGTCGTCGATGCGGTGGAGAACATCGTCGACACCTACCTCGGGCTGCGGACCGGTACCGACGAGGACTTCCTCGCCGCCTATCGCCGCGTCGGCATGGCCCCGTTCAAGAAGGCGCTCTACGAACGCGACGCGGGCCGGGAGATCTGAGGCGATGAGTGTCCACGATGTGACGCTGTTCGGCGACCAGGTCGCGGCGTCGCGGCTCGGCGCCCGTTTCGCCGCCATGGAGGCGGGCGCCCTCCTGCGCCTGTCGATCCGCGACCTGTTCCCGGGCCGCATCGCCCTCGTGTCGAGCTTCGGGGCCGACTCGGCCGTGCTGCTCCACATGGTGGCTCAGGTGGACAAGGCCACGCCGGTCGTCTTCGTCGACACCGGCTTCCTGTTCCCCGAGACGCTGGCGTATCGAGACGACCTCGTGGCGCTGCTCGGCCTCACCGACGTGCGCGCCGTCCAGCCCTCGGAGGCGGACCTCGCAACGCTCGACTCCGAGGGGTTCCTCTGGTCGACCGACCCGGACGCCTGCTGCGACATCCGCAAGGTGAAGCCGCTGGCCCAGGCCATCGAGGGCAACGACGCCTGGATCACCGGCCGCAAGCGCTTCCAGAGCGGCACCCGGGCCGCGCTGCCGTTGTTCGAAGCGGAGGGCGAGCGCGTCAAGATCAACCCGCTGGCGGGCTGGGACGCGGGTGAACTCCTGGCCTACCTCGACCGCCACGGCCTGCCCCGTCATCGCATGGTGGCCAGGGGCTATCCCTCCATCGGCTGCATCCCCTGCACGTCCCCGGTGAAGCCCGGCGAGGACGCCCGCGCGGGGCGTTGGCGGGGCAAGGGCAAGACGGAATGCGGGATCCACCTCGGCATCCTCAGCGCCGGGCAGGACATCTGATGCGGCTGTTCAAGGACGGCGCCTTCGTCCACGATCCCTGGCACACGCTCGGCGACGACGAGGCGCTGGGTGACGGGCCGACCCTGCTGTCGCTGAAGGCGTGGCTGGCCCTCGGCGACGCGCGGCGGGGCATCCATACTCCCGTCGGCGTGAGACTCGACGCCGGCGAGATGGTCGACGCGCTGCTGCCCGATCTCGATCGGCTGGCGATGGTGGCGCTGTCCTTCCCGAAATTCGGCGACGGGCGCGCCTTCTCGAAGGCCACGGTGCTGCGCGGCGAACACGGCTTCAAGGGCGAGATCCGCGCCATCGGCGACGTGCTGTGGGACCAGCTCCAGCTGATGCGGCGCTGCGGCTTCGACGCCTTCCTGATCGAGAACGAGCCGACGCTCCGCGCGCTGAAGGCCGGCAAGTCGCCGTTCATGACGGACTTCTACCAGCCCGGCCATGGCGGGACCGAGCAGCCCGCCGACCCGCGGCGGCCCTGGGCGTGGCGGACCGCGCAGGGCTGACGATCGCGAACCTTCGCCGCCGGTCGCGATACCCGTTTGAACAGCTCGATGAGCTAACCCGATCGAGATGGTCGAGCCTCTTCGTTCGCGATGGTGGACGTGGTAGCCTGCGGATATGCAGACGCAGATCGACATCGATGCGATGATCACGCGAGTCGCTTCAGCAAGCCTGAAGCGTCATAGGATCGCACGCGTCTGGAGCGAGTCCAGCGTCGATATGGATGGGATCGATGCGATTCGCGTCACCATCGTGCTGTCCGGAGACGACGACGGCATCACCGGAGACGACGCCCTGGACACGATCGCGGACGTTCATCAGGCGTTGCAGAGAGAGGGCGACGACAGATTTCCCTACATCGACTTCACGAACGAGGACGAGTTGGCGTCTGATGGCGATCCTGAATCCCAACCACCTGTTTGAACAAGCCGACAGACTGATCAGCCCGGCTTCAGCTCGGCCGCCCCGACAAGTCGATCTCCGGCGTGCCATTTCAGCCGCCTATTATGCTCTGTTTCACCTCACGGTGACGGCACTGGCCGACGAAGTCGTCGGCGTTTCACAACGACGATCGAGCCGGTACAATCTAATTCATCGCGGTGTAGACCATCGAGCGATCAAAGATCTCTGCGCGTTGATCTCCAAAGTCACACCACCGTCGAAGTATGCGCCTTATCTCCCTGTGAACGGCTTCGGACAGGACATGCTGGTTTACGCGCGCGCGTTCATCGACTTGCAGGAAAAGCGGCATCGTGCGGATTACGACGTCACAACACGTTATCGGACTCTCGACGCTAAGATCGCCATCGCGACCGGCAGAGGCGGCATGGCGCGGTTCAGCAGGTCGGATCTCAGTGAGAGGAAGATGTTTTTGACTCTTCTCCTCTGCCCGCCCCGGTAAGCTCGCGCTCCTGGGCGAAGGGCGATAGAAACCCCGAACCTCGGTGCCCCGGCACCCTAGCTTCAGGACGTAAGGCACCACCATGATGTTCCGCAACGACCAGCCCCAGCACCCCGACCAGTTGCCGCCCGAGGAGCCCGGCCACGCGCCGGGCCGGCGCACCTTCCTCGTCGCCTCGCTCGGCGTCGGCTTCGCCCTCGCGGCCGATCCCGTCATGGCGCAGGTGATCACCACGCCGACGGACGGCCTCGTGGCCGGCGAGGTCATGGTGCCGACCTCCGACGGGCAGATCCCCGCCTACCGCGCCATGCCGGAGGGGTCGGGCCCCTTCCCCACCATGGTGGTGATCGAGGAGATCTTCGGCATCCATGAGTACATCAAGGACGTCTGCCGCCGCTACGCCAAGCTCGGCTACTTCGCCATCGCGCCGGAGCTGTTCTCCCGTCAGGGCGACGCGCTCCACGCCGACATCAAGACCATCCTGAGCGACATCGTCCCCAAGGTGCCGGACGCCCAGGCGATGGCGGACCTCGACGCGACCGTCGCCTATGCCAAGTCGACCGGCCACGCCGATACGGCGAAGCGCGGCGCCACCGGCTTCTGCTGGGGCGGCCGGATGGTCTGGCTCTACGCCCAGCACGATCCATCCCTGAATGCCGCGGTGGCGTTCTACGGGCTGCTCGGCGGCAAGGCGTCGCCCCCGACCGCCATCAAGCCGAAGAACCCGCTCGACTTCGGCCACGACGTGACGGTGCCGGTGCTGGGCCTCTACGGCGGCCACGACGACAACATCCCGCCGGATCTCATCGCCGCCATGCAGGGCGAGCTGAAGGGCACGAAGAGCGAGATCGTGGTCTACCCCGACGCGCCGCACGGCTTCTTCGCCGATTACCGCCCGAGCTACCGCCCCGAGGCCGCCAAGGATGCGTGGGCCAAGGCGCAGGCCTGGTTCAAGGCGCACGGCGTGGCCTGAACCGCCCGATCGACGATACGATCCGGCTGTCGCGACGTGAAACGGCGCCCCATGCGGGGCGCCGTCTCTCCTTTGAAGCCGCTCTGCCGGTTCAGTGGGCGTGGACGCCGGCGGCGCCGATGCCGGTCTCCGAGCGGACGAACTGCTGCTCGAAGAGGGCACGCTCGCGCTGGGCGCGCCGGCTGTTGTCCAGTTTGGAGACGACGTAAATCCCGGCGAAGGCCAGCGGCATCGAGAACAGCGCCGGGTTGTCGTAGGGAAAAGGCGCCGCGGCGTTGTGGAACACCGCGACCCAGACTCCCTTGCCGAGCAAGGACATGACCAGCGCGGTCACGAGGCCGAGGACGCCGCCCACGACGGCGCCGTTGGTGGTCGTGCCCCGCCACAGCAGGGACATCACCAGGACGGGGAAGTTGCAGCTCGCCGCCACCGCGAAGGCCAAGCCCACCATGAAGGCCACGTTGACCTTCTCGAAGAGGTAGCCGAGCACGATGGCCACGATGCCGATCACCACCGCGGTGATCTTCGAGATGAGCACCTCTCTCCGCTCCGTCGACCGCCCGCGCGCGATGACGCTGGCGTAGAGGTCGTGGCTCACCGCGCTGGCGGCCGCCAGCGTCAGGCCCGACACCACCGCCAGGATCGTGGCGAAGGCGACGGCGGCGATGAACCCGTAGAACAACGAGCCCCCGACCGCTTTCGACAGGGCGACCGCCGGCATGTTGCCGCCGCCGATGAGGCCGGTCAGCTTGTTGTAGGAGCCGTCCGCCGCCACGGTGTAGAAAGACGAGTCGGGCATCAGGAACACGATGGCGCCGAAGCCGATGATGAAGGTGAGGACGTAGAAGTAGCCGATCAGGCCGGTGGCGTAGAACACCGACTTCCGCGCCGCCTTGGCGTCCTTCACGGTGAAGAAGCGCATGAGGATATGGGGCAGCCCGGCCGTGCCGAACATGAGGGCCAGGCCGAGCGATACGGTCGACACCGGATCGGCCACGAAACCGCCCGGGCCGAGGATCGCGGCGCCCTTGGGCTGGATCTTGACCGCATCGGCCAGCAGCGCATTCGGGTCGAAGGCGTAGTGCAGCAGCACCAGCAGGGCCATCACGGTCGCACCGAACAGCAGCAGGCCGGCCTTGATGACCTGCACCGACGTCGTGGCCTTCATGCCGCCGAACGCCACGTAGACGATCATCAGCACGCCGACGATGGCGACCGCATAGCCGTAAGGGAGGTGGAAGAGGGTGTCGATGAGTTGGCCGGCACCCACCATCTGGGCGATCAGGTACAGAGCCACGACCGTGAGGGTGCCGACCGCGGAGAGGATGCGGATCGCGGTCTGGTCGAGGCGGAACGAGGCCACGTCGGCGAAGGTGAACCTGCCGAGGTTGCGCAGGCGCTCGGCGATGAGGAACAGGACGATCGGCCAGCCGACCAGGAAGCCGACCGAGTAGATCAGCCCGTCGAAGCCCGAGGTGAACACCAGGGCCGAGATGCCGAGGAACGACGCCGCCGACATGTAGTCGCCCGCGATGGCGAGCGCGTTCTGGCCGGGCGAGATGGCGCCGCCGGCGGCGTAGAAATCCGCCGCCGACTTGGTCTGCCGCGCCGCCCGATAGGTGATGCCGAGCGTCAGCAGCACGAACAGCAGGAAGATGATGATGGCTTCCCAGTTGGTGGCGTCGTGCGGGGTCGGGCCGGCATCCGGGCCGGCCGCATGGGCGGCCGTGACGGTGAGCGCGACGGCGCCCGACGCTGCCGCGATGGACCGTGACGCGGACAGGCCCATCACATGGCGTCCTTGTTCACGCGGGCGGTCAGGTCGTCGAAGCGGCCGTTGGCCCGCGACACGTAGATGCCGGTGAGGGCGAAGGCGAACACGATGGTGAACAGCCCCAGCACGATGCCCCAGGAGATCGAGCTGCCGCCGATGGTCGACGCCATGAAGGACTTGCCGAAGGCAGCGAGGAAGATGAAGCCGAGATACACGACGAGCATCACCGCCGACATGGTCCAGGCAAAGCTCGTCCGCTCGCTGACCAGCGTCCTGAACTCCGGGTCCTGCAGGATCCGGTCGGTCTCATTGATGATGGTACTCTGCCTGTCGAGCATGTCGCCCCTCCCCGGTGTCGTTATTCTTCGATCGGGACGGCATGTCGTAGACCCGCGCCGTGATCGGCCGCCGCCATCGGCGATCCGTGCCGCGGCCTGTGAGGCCGAGCCGGTTCCGACCGCGCAGTGCCGCGAGCAGGTCCCCGCGTTTCCATCCCTCGCCGACGTCCGGATCGCCTCGAAGCGCACCGCCGCCGACCATGGATCTCAGACTATGGAACCGATGTACGATCTGCAAGGCTGATATGCGTTAACCACGTCGGTGCCGGACGCTGGGCCAGGGGTGAATTTATTCTAAACTGCCAGCCTGCGGGGTCGTCCCGATTTGGAGCGTGGCATGGACGCCAGGACTATCGTGCGGGCTGCGCCTGCGGCTCTGCTCGTCGCTGCGAGCCTCACCACGGCTTCGTCCTCGCCAGCCCGGGCCGGTGGTGGGGCGCATGTCGGCAGCGTCGTCCGCATGGGCGCAGGCCACAGCGGCCCGGGCGGATTCCGCGGCCCGGTGGGCGGCGGCCCGCGCGTCGGCTCGTGTCGCGCGCTGCCGCCTCTGTCGGGCGTCATCCACGAGCGGGTCGGCATGCGGCCGTACCTGTCGGCCTACGGGCACACCGCCACCGCCGTCCCCTTCGCCGCCGATCGCCGCCGCGCGGGCATCTTCCCGTTCGGGGCTGGCGGATCCGGATGGCAGGCCGGCGGCTACGGCCACACCGCGACCGAGCCGCGCCCGACCGGCTTCGCGCGGGCGGGCTTCGGCCATGTCGGCACGGCCGTGCCGCGCTATGCCCTCACGCATCCGGGCTCTGGAGGCCGCGGCGGCGCCCGCTTCGATCGAGGCCTGGCTTTCCGCGAGCGGCTGCGGTTCGACGCGTCCCGACGGGGCTTCGCCGGTGGCTTCGGCGGGGGCTACGGCGATGGCATCGGGGGATATGGCGGCGGCGGCGACGTCGCAGCGCCCGGCGGCACCTACGGCTCCGGTGTCGACGGCGCAGCCGGTCCCTACGGCGGCACCGCCACCGCGGCCGGAGCCTATGGCGGCGACTACGCGTCGGAGGCCCCGCTCGCGGCCCGCTTCGCCGAACCGCCGCTGGCCCCGAGCCCCGGCGCCCCTTACGACCCCGCCGACCGCTACGCCTACGCGGCGGCGGCGGACGTCGGCCCCGGACCGCGGGTGATCTCGGTCCGCCCCGCCGACCGCGCCGGCTGCGGCTGCGGCCCGCGCGCACGGAGCACCCCGATGATCTACCGCTACGGTGTCGGCACGGCCTACTGAGGCCCGGTTCTCAGCCGCGCCACCGTCAACGCCACCGCGCAGGCATTCGACACGTTGAGGCTCTTGATCGGACCCGGCATGTCGAGCCTCGCCACGACGTCGCACCGCTCCCGGGTCAGCCTGCGCAGGCCCGAGCCCTCGGCACCCAGCACCAGGGCGAGCGGCCGCGGCAGGTCCACCGTTTCGAGCGGGGCTTCCCCCTCCGAGTCGAGCCCGACGCGGAAGAAGCCGCGGTCGCCGAGCTTGTCGAGCGCCCGGGCGAGATTGACCACCAGCGCCACCGGCACGTGTTCCAGGCCGCCCGACGCGGATTTCGCCAGCGTCCCCGACAGGTCGGGCGCGTGGCGGTCCGTCATTACCAGGGCCGAGACGCCGAAGGCCGCCGCGGTGCGCAGGATGGCGCCGACGTTGTGGGGATCGGTGATCTGGTCGAGCACCAGGACGATCCCGTCGTCCGGGACGTCCTCGATCCCGATCGGCTCCAGCCGCCGTGTCTCGAGCAGCAGCCCCTGGTGCACGGCATCGCGCGGCAGGCGAGCCGCGATCGTATCGCCCGGTACGACGGCGACGGGCACGCCGCGCTCCGCCGCCGCGGCCGCGATCCGCTCGGCCGCCTGCTCGGTCGCCGAGATCCGCAGGAGCTTGCGGCGCCGTGAGCCCAGCGCTTCGACGACCGCATGCGTCCCCCAGATGTAGGCCACATCCGGCGGCGGCGCGGGCGGCCGCGATGTCGAAGCGCCGCCCGCCGATGGTCGCGCGGTCCCGCGCGGTGCCTGGCCGGCTGATCGCGGCGCGGCGGCGCGGTCGCCGGAGCGGAAGGGCGGCTTCTTGGACATACGGGATCCGGCGGCTCGCGGAGGCGAGGTCTCGCCAGCCTATGCCGGGTCAAACGCCGGCTTGCAACGCCGCCGCCACCACCGGGACCGCGCGCGCCGTCTCGCTCACCCGGTCCATGCCTCCGGCGAGCGCCGCCGCGGCCTCCCCGATCTCCTGGGCCGCGCCGTCGTGGCGGCGGAGCCAGAGGACCAGGTCGACGAGGTCGGAGAGGTCGGCCGACACCGGCACGAAGGTCCGCCAGGGGACGAGGCCGTCGTAGTACCATTGGCGAAATCCGAGCCCGGACGCGACCTTGAGCACCGGCGAGGCCGTGCAGAGCTTCACGAAGAGGCCCTCCCACGCGTTCGTGTTGCCGTCGATGTCGACGGCGTAGCGCCATCGCGGGAAGCGGCGCCAGTCGAGCCGCGGCACCATCAGCCCCTCGGCGGCAAGGTGCTGCGCCACCGACGCGTCCTCGATCTGCACGACTCCCGTGAGGCCTGCATCGATCAGCTTCTCGCTGGCCGCCTCGCGCGCCAGACGACAGAGGCGCACGCGGGGCAGGTCGCCCCAGTGACGGATCGGAGCGCCGTCGGTGTCGTGCCATCCCGACGTCTGGCCGCGCCACAGGGCGCGGGGGTCTCGGGCTTCCCAGGGCACAGGGTCGGCCGCGAAGGCCGCCTTCTGCAGCCGGTAGCCGTCGGTCTCCAGGAACACGGGATCGGGGATCAGGCGGGCGCCGGGCCGATAGTCGCAGAAGGCGAGGCCCGCGCCGGTGCCGCAATCGCCGAGCGCCACGATGGTCGATCCGCGCGCCGCCGCGTTCTGGGCGCGCGCGGCCATCAGGAGCGGCAGGCAGGCCAGCCAGCGTTCGATGAGGACGCGGCCGTGGGGATGGGCGAAGACGCCTGGGTCGAAGCTGAACCGGTCCGCCGAGACGCCGGCCTCCCAGAGCACGGTCTCGGGGTCACCGTTCTGCCTTCGGGCATCGATCTCGACGGTCTCGCCGAAGCGGCGGGAGAGGCGCGAGGCGAGGCGCCCGAACCCGCCCTGCGCCACGACGTCGCCCGCGGTCTCGGCGGGGGATCGGCGGCCGCGCCCGATGCCGCGCCGAAGGGACGAGAGCCAGCGCAGCCGGGCGAGAGCCGCCGTGCCGCGCAACGGCCGTCAGCCCCCCGCGGGAGCGATCGTGACGGGCTGGAGGTCGGGGCGTCGGCGTTCCCCCGTCGCCAGGGCGACGAGCGCCCCCACGAGGCACATCGCCCCCGCCGCGTAGAAGGCCGGCAGGTAGTTGCCGAGTCCCGTACGGGTCACACCCGCCCCGTAGGTGGCGACCGCCGCACCGATCTGGTGGCCGGTGAACACCCAGCCGAAAACCAGCGGCCCCTTCTCGCGCCCGAACAGCTTCGCCGAGAGCCTGACGGTGGGCGGCACGGTGGCGATCCAGTCGAGGCCGTAGAACAGCGCGAAGAGCGACAGGCCGTAGAACGAAAACGACGAGGACGGGAGCCACAGCAGCGAGAGGCCGCGCAGGCCGTAGTACCAGAAGAGCAGCCAGCGATTGTCGAACCGGTCCGACAGCCATCCCGACAGGACGGTGCCGACGAAGTCGAAGACGCCCATCATGGCGAGGACCGAGGCGGCGTCGGTCTCCTTCAGCCCGTAATCGGCGCAGAAGGCGATGAAGTGGCTCTGGATCAGACCGTTGGTCGAGAGGCCGCAGATGAAGAAGGTGCCGAACAGCGCCCAGAACGCCGGCACGTGCACTGCCTCCCCCAGGACCGCGAAGGCGCGGGTCACCGGGCCGGGGCCGGCGGGCTCAGCGGCGGTGCGGACCGCACCCGGGGCCGGCGCGTCCTCGCCATAGGCGCCAAGGCCGAGCGCCTCGGGCCGGTCCGCCATGAACAGCGCCACCAGGACCGCGACGACGACGCAGGCCGCGACGGTCGGGAAGACCGCCGCCCGCCAGCCGACATGCTCGACGAGCAGCGTCGCGAGCGGCAGGAAGGCGAGCTGGCCCGTGGCGGCGCTGGCGGTGAGGAGGCCGAGGACGAGGCCGCGGCTTTTCACGAACCAGCGGTTCGCCACGGTGGCGCCCAGCACCATGGCGGTGAGCCCGGTGCCGAGCCCGACCACCACGCCCCAGAGCACGAGGAGGTGCCAGAAGGCCGTCATGGCGGTCGCGAGCAGGAGGCCGGCCGAGATCAGCGCCACCGCCGCCACGATCACGGCGCGGAGCCCGAACCGCATCATAAAGGCCGCCGAGAAGGGCGCCATCAGGCCGAACAGCATGATGCGCAGCGCCAGCGCCGACGAGATCGTGGCGGTGGACCAGCCATATTCACCGTGGAGCGGCAGGATGAGCGCGCCCGGCAGGCCCATGGCGCCCGCCGTGGTCAGCATGGTGAGGAAGGTCAGGGCGGCCACGACCCAGGCGTAGTGGATGCCGCGCCGCGCCAGGATGTTGTTCAATCGCAGGGCCAGCATGTCCATTCCTCTCCGGCCACGGGCGCGTTACGCCCCGGCGCCGGGCGACGCCGTGCCCGTTTCGGCGCGCCACCGATCGCTGAGCTGTTCAGGCGCCCGGGAGTCGTCCTAGGGTGGACCACCGCGCCGCCCCGCCGGGCAGGGGGCGGAACAGGTCCATCCGATGTCCATCGATCTTCGCCCCTCGCCACCGATCGGTCTAGATGCACGGCCTATGGCGCCGGTCAACGCTTCTCGACATTCACGGCGCATTCAGCGCTCGGCGCTAGTCTGAGGGCATGATGCGTGTCGCCCTCATCGGCGCCGTGCTGGCCTTGGCTTCGGGGGCGGCGCAGGCCCAGGCCCCGCCCGAGGAGCCTCAGCCCCTGTTCTGCGTCGCGCCCGCCAAGGCGCGTCAACTGTTCTTCGAGAAAGCGCTGGTGCCGCCCATCCGCGCCATGCGGCAGGCTGCGGCGGGGGCCGGCGCCGAGGCGATCGACATCCAGCTCTGCTTCTTCCGCGGTGCGCTGGTCTATGACGTGACGCTGCTCGACCGGAATGGGGCCGTGACCCATCGGCTGATGTCGGCCATGACGGGCGGCCCGCTCGGCGAGCGCCCGAACCCTTGAGGAGCCCGGCATGAGACTGTTGGTGGTCGAGGACGACCGGGACCTGAACCGGCAGCTCGTCGCGGGCCTCGAAGGCGCCGGCTATGCGGTCGACCGCGCCTTCGACGGCGAGGAGGGGCATTTTTTGGGCGACACCGAGCCCTACGACGCCGTGGTGCTCGACATCGGGCTGCCCAAGCGCGACGGCATCGCGGTGCTGGAGGCCTGGCGGGCGTCGGCCCGCGCCATGCCGGTCCTGATCCTCACGGCGCGCGACCGCTGGAGCGACAAGGTCAAGGGCTTCGATGCCGGCGCCGACGATTACGTCGCGAAGCCCTTCCACATGGAGGAGGTGCTGGCCCGCGTCCGCGCCCTGCTGCGCCGCGCGGCGGGCCACGCCAGCGCGGAGCTGACCTGCGGCCCCGTCACGCTCGACACCCGGGCGGGCCGGGTCGCGGTCGATGGCAATGCCGTGAAGCTCACCTCGCACGAATATCGCCTGCTCTCCTACCTGATGCACCACACGGGGCGGATCGTCTCGCGCGGCGAGATCGTCGAACACCTCTACGACCAGGATTTCGATCGCGACTCCAACACGATCGAGGTCTTCGTCGGACGGCTCCGCCGTAAGCTCGGCGTGGAGATCATCCAGACCATGCGCGGCCTCGGCTACCTCGTCGCCCCGCCCGAGGGCGACAGGAAGCCTGCCAAGAAGGATGCGTGAGGGTGTCTGCACGTCGCAGCCTGTCTGGCCGGTTCGAGACGCGGTCCATCGCGACGCGGCTGTTCCTATCGGCCGCCTTCTGGAGCGTGCTGATCTTGTTGCTCGCCGGCCTCACGCTGTCGGCCATCAATCGTCGCTCCGCCGAGGCTGACTTCGACCAGCGTCTGTCCGTCTACGTCCGCGCGCTGGCCGCCAACCTCGGCGATCCCGGCGACGAAACGCACTCCAACCTCGGCCAGCTCGGGGAAGCGATGTTCGAGGTGAAACTTTCGGGCTGGTATTGGCAGATCACGCCGCTCGACGGCGACCCGAACGACATCCGGACTTCATCCTCGCTTTTCGCTGAGCGCCTTCCGAAACTTGACGACAACAGCATGGTCCGGGACGTCGGCGGCATCCGACGTGGGTACATCATCGGCCCGGACGACCAGCGGCTGCGCCTCGTCGAACGCGACATCGAGACGGATGACAAGCATCGCTACCTCGTCCAGGTCGCGGCCTCCCCCGAGGAGGTCGAGGCCGACATCACATCGTTCAACCTCGCCCTCGAAGTCACCTTGGCGGTGCTCGCCTTCGCCCTGATCCTGTCGACCGTGCTGCAGGTGCGCTTCGGCCTGCGTCCGCTTCGCCAGCTCGGGGCGGGCGTCGCCGCCATCCGCCGGGGCGACGCCGAGCGGATCGAGGGCCGGTATCCGCGCGATATCGCGCCGCTCGCCAACGAGCTGAACCTCCTCATCGCCGCCAATCGCGAGATCGTCGACAGGGCCCGCACGCATGTCGGCAACCTGGCGCATGCGCTCAAGACCCCGCTCAGCGTCATCGTCAACGAGGCGTCGGTGCACGGGATCGGCGAGCCGGACGGGCTCGCCGCCAAGGTCCGCGACCAGGTCCAGATCATGCGCGACCAGGTCACCTACTACCTCGACCGCGCCCGTGCCGCGGCCCGCTCGACCGTGATCGGCAACGTGACCGAGGTGAAGCCGGTCATCGACGGGCTGGTGCGCACCTTCGGCAAGATCTACCGGGACCGCGACATCGTCTTCGAGGCACGCCTCTCCGACGGGCTGCGGTTCCGCGGCGAGAAGCAGGATCTTGAGGATCTCGTCGGCAACCTCGTCGACAATGCGGGCAAATGGGCCCAGGGGCGCGTGACCGTGACGGTCGAGACCGCGGCCGACCCCGGCGAACTCGGGCCCTCGGCGCTGCTGATCCTCGTCGACGACGACGGCGCCGGGCTCGACGCCGAGGCGCGCGGGATCGTGGCGCGGCGCGGGCGCCGGCTCGACGAATCGAAGCCGGGGTCGGGCCTCGGCCTGTCCATCGTCACGGACCTCGCCGGGACCTACGGGGGCAGCTTCTCGCTGGACCAGAGCCCGCTCGGCGGCCTGCGCGCCGTCCTCCGCCTGCCGGGCAGCCGCGCGGATGCCCGGCTCAGCGCGGTTTGAGGGACTGGGCGGTCCCTCGTCGCGTCTTCCGCGCCTTTTCGGCGTCCGACGCGCCGTCGAAGCGGTTCTGACCTCGAAGTTTTCGCCGGATCGTGCGAACCTGCCTGATGGGTTCGTTTGAAGGGGGCCGGGGGCGGCATGGCAACGAAGGTTCGGGTCATCAGGGGTGCGGCGCTGGCCGGCGTGGCGCTCGGGGCCGCGGCGGCGCTCGGTGGCTGTTCGACCACGGGGACGGGCGGTCCGAGCATCGCCGCTCTTTCGACGCCGTCGCTCGGCGCGACGCCCGTCCCCGCCGTGGCCCCGGTCGAGTCGGCTCCGATGCCCGTGCCGGCGAACTATGGTGATTTCCTCGGCGGCGCGGCGGGCTCGAAGCTTCCGGCGGCCGATCGTGAGGCGGCCCTGGCGGCCGAGACCGGCGCCGTCGCCTCCGGCGAGCGCCGCACCTGGAAGGGTGCCAAGGGCGTCTTCGGCTATGTCGTGCCCGGTGCCACGACAGCGGCCGCCACCGCGGTGGCGACCGACGGCGCCCCGGCGGAGTGCCGCAGCTTCACCGCCACCATCTTCTTCGCCGGGCGGCCGCAGACCGGCCGCGGGACAGGGTGCCGCGACCTCGACGGGACGTGGCATGTGACGTCTTGATCCCCCCGCCATGTTTGGCGTTTCCGGACGGATGAGGAGGCGCTAAAAGAGCGGCATGGTGTGGCTGGCCTTCGCCTTCATGACCGCCGCGGCGGTGCTCTGCGTCTCATGGCCGCTGGTTCGCCCGCGGGGTCAGGCGGTCGTGGGCGCGTCCGACGTCGCCTTCTATCGCCAGCAGATCGCCGAACTCGACGTCGATGTCGACCGCGGCGTCCTCCGTCCGACCGACGTCGAGGCGACCCGGATCGAGCTCGGCCGGCGCCTGGTCCAGGCGTCGGACGTCACCGGTGACGCCCCCGCCATGGCCCGACGGCGGATCGCCGCCGCCGGAGCGGCGGGATGCTTCGTCATCGCGGCGGCGGGGGCCCTCTATGCCGACGTCGGCCGTCCGGACCTGCCCGACTCTCCGCTCGCGTCGCGCACGACTGACAAGGGCGACTTCGCCACCGCCCTGGCGAAGATCGAGGCTCACCTCGCCTCCGACCCCGACGACGGCCGCGGGCTCGAGATCATGGCGCCGATCTACATGAAGCTCGGCCGCTTCGACGATGCCGTCCGCACCCTCAAGGACACGATCCGCGTGCTCGGCCCGAGCCCGGCGCGCCGGTCGGCCCTGGGCCAGGCCATGGTGATGGCGGCCGACGGCGTCGTCACCGCCAAGGCCCGACAGGTGTTCGACGCCGCCCTCGAGGGCGACCCCGCGATGCCGCAGGCGCGGTTCTTCGAGGGGCTCGCGGCCCTGCAGGACGGCGACCGGGCGAAGGCGCGCGCCACCTGGGTCGCACTGATCGACGAGGCGCCGCCCGAGGCGCCCTACACCGCCATCATCCGCCAGCGCATCGCGGAACTCGACGGCGGCGTTCCGGCCGTCGGTGCTCCTCCCCTCCCGCGGAGCCCGATGGCGGGTGGCCCGAGGATGGCCGGTGCGCCGCCCATGGTGGGGATGCCGGCCGGCGCCGACGCCGTCGCGGCCCTCCCGGCCGACCAGCAGCGGGTCGCGATCCGCGGCATGGTGGACGGTCTCGCGGGGCGCCTCGCCACCGACGGGCAGGATGCCGAGGGCTGGCTGAAGCTCGTGCGCGCCTACCGCGTGCTGGGCGAACAGGACAAGGCGTTGAAGGCCCTGGCCGACGCCCGCCGAGCCATGGGCGGCGACCCGCAGGTGATGAGTCGTCTCGATCGGTTGGCCCGTGATCTCGGGCTGGAGAGCTAGGGCATGCGCCGCAAGACCAAGCGCCTCCTCGTCATCACCGGAGCGCTCGGCGTCGCCGGCCTCGCCGCGGGGCTGACGCTCTTCGCGCTGCGCGACAGCGTCGTCTTCTTCTATGGGCCGACGGAATTCGCCGAGAAGGCGCCGGCGCTCGGCACGCGGCTGCGGATCGGCGGCCTCGTCGAGACGGGGACGCTGGCCCATGTCGGCGACGCCACCGTCCATTTCGCCGTGACGGACAACCGGGAGGCCGTGAACGTCAGCTACACCGGCATCCTGCCCGACCTGTTCCGCGAGGGCCAGGGCGTCGTGGCGGAGGGCGTGGTGACGGGCCCGGGCCAGTTCACCGCCGATGCGGTGCTGGCGAAGCACGACGAATCCTACATGCCGCGCGAGGTCGCCGACGCGCTGAAGAAGAGCGGCCAGTGGCAGCCCGAGGGCACCGCCGCCTCAGCGGCGGCCCGGGCCGTCGTCGCGCCGGCCTCGGCCTCGGCCGCCGCCGTCCCTGCCCCCGTGCGCTGAGAGGCCTAACCCCGCATGTTCACCGAAACCGGCCACTTCGCCCTCGTGCTGGCCCTGGCGCTGGCGCTGGTGCAGTCCGTGCTGCCGCTGTGGGGCGCGGTCCGACGCGACATGACCCTGATGGGGACGGCGGTGCCGGTGTCGCTCGGTCAACTGGCGCTGATCGCCTACAGCTTCGCCTGCCTCGCCGAGGCCCACATCACCTCGGACTTCTCGCTCGTCAACGTCGTCGAGAACACCCACTCGACGCAGCCGCTCGTCTACAAGATCGCCAGCGTCTGGGGCAACCACGAGGGCTCGATGCTGCTCTGGGTGCTGATCCTGGCGCTCTTCGGCGGCCTCGTGGCGGCGTTCGGCCCCGGCATCCCCATCGTGCTGCGCTCGGCGACGTTGGCGGTCCAGGGCTGGATCGCCTCGGCCTTTTTGCTGTTCATCCTGCTGACCAGCGACCCCTTCGCCCGCGTGGCGAACCCGCCGATCGAGGGCCACGACCTCAACCCGATCCTGCAGGACATCGGCCTCGCCATCCACCCGCCGCTGCTCTACCTCGGCTATGTCGGGTTCTCGATCGTCTTCTCCTTCGCGGCCGCGGCGCTCATCACCGGCCGCGTCGACGCCGGCTGGGCGCGTTTCGTGCGGCCCTGGGCGCTGCTCGCCTGGACGTTCCTGACGCTCGGCATCGCCATGGGGTCGTACTGGGCCTATTACACGCTCGGGTGGGGCGGCTTCTGGTTCTGGGACCCGGTCGAGAACGCTTCGCTGATGCCCTGGCTCGCCGGCACCGCGCTGCTCCACTGCACGAGCGTGATGGAGAAGCGCGAGGCGCTGAAGATCTGGACGATCTTTCTCGCCATCACGACCTTCTCGCTGTCGCTGCTCGGCACCTTCCTGGTGCGCTCCGGCGTGCTGACGTCGGTGCACTCCTTCGCCAGCGACCCGACGCGCGGGGTCTTCATCCTGCTGATCCTGGCGCTGTTCATCGGCGGGTCCTTCGCGCTCTACGCCTGGCGCGCCCCGATGCTGAAGGCCGGCGGATTGTTCGCGCCGATCTCGCGCGAGGGCTCGCTCGTCTTCAACAACCTGTTCCTGTCGGCGGCCTGCGCCACAGTGCTCGTGGGCACGCTCTATCCGCTCGCGCTTGAGGCGCTGACGGGGCAGAAGATCTCGGTCGGCGCGCCCTTCTTCAACCTCACCTTCGGGCCGCTGTTCATCCCGCTGCTGGCCGTGATGCCGGTCGGGCCGGCCCTGGCCTGGAAGCGTGGCGACCTGCTCGGCGCGGCCCAGCGGCTGACGGTGGCGGCCGGGGTCGGCCTCCTCGTCGCAATCGTCCTAGTCGCGGTGACGCGCGGCGGCCCGGTGCTGGCGCCGCTCGGCGTCGGCCTCGGCGTCTACATCATCGTCGGTGCCCTCACGGACGCGGCGCTGCGCGTCCGGCCGCGCCCGATGCCGTTCCGGGCCGTGCTGGAGCGTGCGCGGGGCCTTCCGCGCTCGGCGTGGGGCACCGCCATCGCCCATGCCGGCATGGGCGTGACGCTGCTCGGCCTCGCCGCGACGGGCTGGGGCGTCGAGCGCATCTCGGCGATCAGGCCCGGCCAGGCGGTCGACCTCGGTCCCTACCAGGTCGTCGTCACCGGCATCGTGCCGCGCCCCGGCCCGAACTACAGCGAGACTCTGGTGGAGGCCGAAGTGCGCCGCGGCGGCCGGGTCGTGGCCACGATGGCGCCGGCCAAGCGCTTCTTCGCCACGCGCCAACAGACCGTGGCCGAGGCCGGCATCGTCACGCTGGGGCTCGGCCAGGTCTACGTCAGCCTCGGCGACCAGCATCCGGACGGCACGCTCGACACCCGCATGTTCTGGAAGCCGCTGGTGTCGCTGATCTGGTTCGGCGCCCTCGTCATGGCCTGCGGCGGCCTCCTGTCGCTGTCGGACCGCCGCCTGCGGATCGGCGTGGCGTTCCGCCGGCCGCGCCCGGCAGCCGCGATGGCGCGACCGCCCGTCCTGCCGACGCCGGCCGAATGACCGCCCGCCGCACCATCGCCGCCCTGGCGCTGCTGTCGGCGCTCTGCGCCTCGGGCCCGTCCCGCGCCGTCGAGCCCGACGAGGTGCTGTCCGACCCCGCGCTCGAAGGGCGCGCCCGCACGATCTCGGAGGGGCTGCGCTGCCTGGTCTGCCAGAACCAGTCGATCGACGATTCGGCGGCGCCATTGGCCCGCGACCTCCGCCTCATCGTGCGCGAGCACCTGCAGGCCGGCGACACCGACGGGGCGATCCGCGCCTATCTGGTGAGCCGCTACGGCGATTTCGTCCTCCTCAAGCCGCCGTTCGAGGGGTCGACCCTCCTGCTCTGGGGGACCCCGGTCCTCGTGGTGCTGCTCGGGGGACTGGCCCTGCTCCGCCGCCGCCGGCCGGCCGAGCCGCCGCGTCCGTTGACGCCCGACGAGCAGGCCCGCGTCGACGCCCTGATGGCGGAGCCGAACGGCTGATAGCTCGACCTCTGTGGTCACGCCCTTCTCCCCGTCGGGGAGAAGGTGCCTGAGCAAAGCGAGGGCGGATGAGGGGAGGACCTCCGCGCGCACCGACCCCCTCATCCGGCGCTGCGCGCCACCTTCTCCCCAAGGGGAGAAGGGCGGGATGTCGTGGCCGACGATGTCGATCCGACGACCTCGACGCCCTAACGCCCACCCGCCTCCGCCCCCAGCGGCCCGCGGGCGAGCCGGGCGACGTCGAAGCGCTCCACGTCGCGAAGCAGGTCGATGAACGCCGCGGCGCCGCTGTCGGCCGTGACGCTGCCCTTCTCCGCCGTGGCGCTCGCGGCGTCGCCCATGGCGCCCGCCGCCGAGACGTCCTGTGCCATCCAGCCGAAGCCGATCGGCTGGGTCACCCGCAGCCAGGCGAAGTCCTCGGCGATGGCGATCGAGTTCGGCACGAAGTTCCGGACCGCGTCGTGGCGGACGAGCTCCGGCCGGAACGCCATCATCAGCGAGGTCTCGGCCTCGCCGGCGTGGATGCCGTGGACCTTCTCGTCCGGGCCGTAGAGGCCTTCTGGGTAGCCGAAGCGGCTCCAGCTCGCTACCACCACGAGCATGCCCAGCCGAACCCGCAGCTCCCGCGCCACGATGTCGAGGGGCGGGATGTTGCCGCCGTGCGAGTTGACGATCACGAGCTTGCGCACGCCCGCCCGGTGGACGCTTTCGCCGATCTCGCGCCAGGCACGGATCACCGTCTCGGCCGAAAAGGTGAGGGTGCCGGGGAACTCCAGGTGCTCGTTCGACTTGCCGATCGCCTGGACGGGCAGGAACAGCGCCGGCAGGTCGGCGGGCAGCCGCGCCACCGCGGCGCGCAGGTAGCCCTCCATGATGAACGTGTCGACGCCCACCGGCAGATGCGGGCCGTGCTGCTCGATCGCCGCCACGGGCAGGACCGCGATGGCCGAGGCCATGTCGGCGTCGCGGAAGTCGGTCCAGGTCATCTCGGCCCAGAACTTCGTGGAGAAAGCCATGCCGGAGCCCCTCAATCCAGCTTCGCCGCGACGACTTCGATCTCGACCAGGAACTCCGGCCGCGTGAAGCCCCCGACGATCATCAGGGTCGACGCCGGCGGGGGCGAGGCCACGACGCGGTCGCGCACCGCCATGTAGCCCGCCATGTGCTCGCGCGCCGTCACGTAGGCGTTGACCCGGACGATGTCGGCGAGCCCGAGCCCGGCCTCGGCCAGGATCGCCGCGATGGCGTCGAAGCAGAGCGCCGCCTGGCGCTCGACGTCGGGCGGCACCGTCCCGTCCGGCGCGATGCCGAGCTGGCCGGAACAGAACACCGTGCGGGCGCCGGCCGGGATCGCCACGCCGTGGGCGTAACGCGCGAAGGGCGGGTGGAGCGACGGCGGGGCGAGGCGTTCGAACATAGGGTTGATGATCCTGTCCAACGCGGCGCCGCGCGGCCTGGAGAGTGGATGCAAGGCGCGTTCCGGGTACGCCTCTGTCGACGAGGTTCAAGCGACGCCCCAGATACATTCGCCGGCCGGCTCACAGGTCCTTCATGAGCCGCATCCCGTCGTAGACGGCGGCGTGGATGTTGCGGCTCGAGACGGCGTCGCCGATGCGGAACAACCGATAGCGGCCGTCGGGGTTGCGGACGACGGCCTGGGGCCGGCCGGCCAGCAGGGCGTCGTGGTCGACCTCGCCGAGGTTGGTCGATCCGGGCTTCAGGGCGAAATAAACCTCGTCCAGCGGCGCCGTGCCGTGCTCGACGACGATCTGGTCGGCTTCCTTCTCGATGCGGCGGCGGGCGAACTCGTCGAAGAACGTTCCCACGATGACGTTGCCGCGGCGCTCCAGCCGTTCGAGCCGCAGGTTGATCGACACGGTGGCCCCGGCCCGGCCCAGCGCCTTGAAATAGGCCGGGTAGCTCGTTCCGCCGATGTCGGGCGCGAGGGTCCGCTCGGGCGTCACGACCTCCAGCGCGGCCCCGGCCTCGGCGATGAACTCCGCCGTCGTCATGCCGGGATGGGCGCCGTTGTCGTCGTAGAGGATCACGGAGGCGGCCGGCCGGGCCGTGCCGGCCAGGATGTCCCAGCTCGACGTCGCGAGGTCGTGGCCGGCGTCGAGGAAGTCCGTCTCGGGGATGCCGCCGGTGGCCACCACCACGACGTCGGGCTCCTCCGCCAGGACGTCCTGCGCCTCCGCATAGGTGTCGTAGCGGAAGACGACGCCGTGGCGGGCGCATTCCGAGAGGCGCCAGTCGACGATGCCGAGGATCTCGCGCCTGCGCTTCAGCGCCGCGGTGAGCCTCACCTGCCCGCCGGCTTCGGCGCCCGCCTCGAAGACCAGGACGGCGTGGCCGCGCTCGCCCGCCACGCGCGCCGCCTCGAGCCCGCCGGGCCCCGCGCCCACCACCACGACCTTGAGGCGCGGGCCCTCGCTCGGCATCGCCACATGCGGCACGGCGCCCTCGCGGCCGGTGGCGGCATTGTGGATGCAGACCGCCTGCCCCGAGTAGATCGAGTCGATGCAATAGCCCATGCCGACACAGGGCCGGATCTCGTGCTCGCGGCCCGCCGCGACCTTGCGGGCGATGTGGGGGTCGGCGAGGTGGGCCCGGGTCATGCCCACCATGTCGAGCTTGCCGCTCGCGATGGCGTGGCGGGCCGTGGCGACGTCCTGGATCCGCGCCGCGTGGAAGGTCGGCAGCCGCGTCGCCGACCGGACCTCACCGGAGAAGTCGAGGTGCGGGGCCGAGCGCGAGCCCATGTTGGGGATCACGTGGCTCAGGCCCTCCTCGCTGTCGATGTGCCCGCGGATGACGTTGACGAAGTCGATCATCCCCGAGGCGGCGAGGCGCTGCGCGATGGAGACGCCTTCCTGGCGCGACAGGCCGCGATCCCAGTCCTCGTCGCACACCATGCGGGCGCCGACGATGAAGTCGGGGCCGACGCGGTCGCGGATCGCCGCCAGCACCTCCATGCCGAAGCGCATGCGGTTCTCGAGGCTGCCGCCGTAGGCGTCGTCGCGCCTGTTGGTGGTGGGCGACCAGAACTGGTCGATGAGGTGGCCGTAGCATTCGAGCTCGAGACCATCGAGCCCCGCCGCCTTCACCCGTTCGGCGCCGTCCGCGTAGGCCGCCACCACGCGGGCGATGTCCCACTCCTCCATCGCCTTCGGGAAGGCGCGGTGGGCCGCCTCGCGGACGTTCGACGGGGCCAGCACGGGCAGCCAATCGGCCTTGCTCCAGCTCGTACGCCGGCCGAGATGGGTGATCTGGATCATCACGGCCGCGCCGTGGCCGTGGACGTCGTCGGCGAGTTCGCGCAGCCAGCGCACGCACTCGTCCCGGTGAAGCATGATGTTGCCGAAGGCCTGCGGGCTGTCCGGCGCCACGACCGACGAGCCGCCGATCATCGTGAGGGCGATGCCGCCCTTGGCCTTCTCGGCATGATAAAGCCGATACCGCTCCTTCGGCAGGCCGTCCTCGGTGTAGGCGGGCTCGTGGGCCGTCGACATCAGCCTGTTGCGCAGGTCGAGGTGCTTCAGCCGGTAGGGCTGCAGCAGCGGGTCGTTCGACATGGCCGGGTCCTGTGCGGCGACCCCGGGCCGAAGCCCGACGCCGGAGAGCGACGCACAGGATGGCCCCTGATCGCCGGCCAGGTAAAGGGCCTGGCGGCGGGACGCGGGGATGTCGCGGGCGCCGACAGCCGCTTGACAGGATGTCGGCCGCGATCGAGCCTGTCTCGTCGCATCGACCCGACGACAGGGCGGGCGACCGGGGGAGACGGGATGGACGGATCGGCGCCTCCGCGCGCGCCTCTGAAGGCGTCCGACGCCCGCGCCCTGCCGCGGGGCGGCCTGACGGTCACGGCCCTCGGCCTCGGCACGGCGCAGATCGGCGGGCTGTTCCGGCCCATGGCGCTCGGCGATTCACTGGCGACGCTCGAGACCGCCTGGGACGCCGGGATCCGCTATTTCGACACCGCCCCCTACTACGGCTACACGCGGTCGGAGCGCAGGGTCGGCGCCTTCCTGTCGGAACGCGAGCGGACCGCCTTCAGCGTCAGCACGAAGGTCGGCCGGCTGATGGTCCCGGCGGAGGCGGTCGGGCGGGAGGAGTTCGGCTATGTCGAGCCCCTGCCCTTCCCGCCCCGCTACGACTACGGCCACGACGCCATCCTGCGCTCGTTCGAGGACAGCCAGCAGCGGCTCGGCCTCGCCCGCGTCGACCTGCTCTACGTGCACGACATCGGCCGCCTCACCCACGGCGATCGTCACGAGGCGCATTGGCGGGCCCTGACGCACGGCGGCGGCTTTCGCGCCCTCGCGCGCCTCCGCCGCGAGGGCCGGATCGGCGGCTTCGGGCTCGGCGTCAACGAGGCCGCGGCGGCGGTCGACGCCCTCGGCGAGGCCGACCTCGACGCCGTGCTGCTGGCGGGGCGTCACACGCTGCTGGAGCAGGAGGCGCTGCCGCTGCTCGACGCCTGCGCGCGCGCCGGCACCGCCGTCGTGGCGGCCGGACCGTTCAATTCAGGCATCCTGGCCGGCGGCACCACCTTCGATTACGCGACCGCGCCGCCGGGCGTCGTCGCGCGCGTCGCAGCGCTGCGGGCGGCCTGCGCGGGGTTCGACGTGCCGCTCGCCGCCGCAGCGCTGCAGTTTCCGCTGGCGCATCCGGCCGTCGTCAGCGTCGTGGCGGGCGCGCAGTCGGCCGGGCAGGTCCGCGCCAACGTGGCCGATTTCGAGCGGCCGATCCCGGCGGCCTTCTGGGCCGCGCTGGCGCGGGACGGGCTCGTGGCCGCCGACACGCCCCTACCCGCGGGGGCGTGAGGCCGTGCCGACCACCGAGGGCGGCGCTGCCGCGGGCGGCGATCGGGACCTGAGGCTCGACGCCCACCAGCACTTCTGGGACTATCCGGCCCATGCCGGCGACTACGGCTGGATGGGCGACGCCGAGGCATCGCTGAAGCGCGACTTCGGCCCCGGCGACCTCGCGCCGCTCCTGGCCGCCGCGGGTTACGGGGGGTGCGTGGCGGTCCAGGCCCGCGAGGTGGACGCCGAGACCGACGCGCTCCTGGCGGTGGCGCGGCAGCACGGCTTCGTCCGGGGCGTCGTCGGCTGGTTCGACCTCTGCGCGCCCGAGGTCGAGGCCCGGCTCGACCGGCACGCCGGCGACCCGCTGCTGAAGGGGCTCCGCATGGCGATCCACGACCGGCCGGACCCGGGCTTCGCCGCGGAGGATGCCCACATCCGCGGCGTTGCGTGCCTGGCGCCGCGCGGCCTCGCCTACGACCTGCTGATCCGGACGGAGCATATCGCGGCCGCGCTGGTCCTCGTCGACCGATGCCCGGACGTCCGCTTCGTCGTCGACCACATCGCCAAGCCGCATCGCGACGGCGAAGGCCTGCCCGCCTGGAAGGCCGGGATGGCGGCGCTCGGCCGGCGCCCGAACGTCTGGTGCAAGCTGTCCGGCCTCGGCACGCTGCCGGGCAGCGGCGCGGTCGCGCCCTTCCTCGACGTGGCGCTCGCGGCCTTCGGGCCGGCCCGCTGCATGATCGGCTCCGACTGGCCGGTGTCGACGCTCGCGGCAACCTATGGAGAGACGATGGCGGTCGTCGAGACCTGGTGCGCGCCGCTCTCGGCGGACGAGCGACGCCGCATCCTCAGGGCCACCTGCGCGGCGTTCTACGGCCTCGCGGACTCCTGACGCCCGGGCCCGCGCCTCGTCGAGGGCCGTGACGGAGTCGCCGGATGACCCGATCGTCTCCGCTCATTCCTCTCCGCTCATCCTCGCGGAGGCGGGGATCCAGCGCAGGGAGACGGCCGAAGGTCGACCCAATCGGTACGGGCGCGGCGCGCTGCACCGGTGATGAGGACAGGGTCGGCCTTCGGCCGGACATCTAATGCTGGATCCTTGCCTTCGCGGGGACCACCGGAGGGCTGGCAGTGCGAGCCGATCATTCGGCTGTCGTATGAGGCGCGCCGAAGTCGGCCAGGTGGCAGGCGGCGCGATGCAGCGGCCCCCGCGGCGTGAGCGCGGGCCGCTCGGCACGGCAGCGGTCGAAGGCGAGCGGACAGCGGGTGTGGAAGGGACAGCCGGACGGCACCGCCAGCGGGCTCGGCAGTTCGCCCCGCGCGGCCGCCACGTTCGTCCGCTTCGCCGGATCGAGGTCGGGCGCGGCGTCGAGCAGGGCACGCGTGTAGGGGTGGCGCGGGGCCGAGAAGAGCGCCTCGGTCTCCCCCACCTCCATCATCGAGCCGAGATACATGACGGCGACGCGGTGCGAGATGTGGCGCACGAGCCGAAGGTCATGGGCGACGAAGAGCACCGTCAGCCCGAGGCGCGTCTGCAGGTCGAGGAGCAGGTTCACCACCTGGGCCTGCACCGACACGTCGAGGGCGGAGACGAGTTCGTCCGCCACCAGCAGGTCGGGCTCGACCGCCAGCGCCCGGGCGATCCCGATGCGCTGGCGCTGGCCGCCGGAGAACTGGTGCGGCAGCCGGTCGGCGCTGTCGGGCGGCAGGCGCACGAGGGCGAGCAGTTCGGCGATGCGGGCGGGGATCTCGGCGCGGGGCCGCATGCGGTGGACAGACAGGGCCTCGCCGAGCACCTGCCGCACCGTCATGCGCGGGTTGAGAGACCCGTAGGGGTCCTGGAACACCATCTGGGCGCGGCGGTTGAAGGCGCGGCGCGCCGGGCCCGACAGCGCCGCCACGTCCTGCCCCTCGAAGCGCACGCGGCCGTCGTCGGGGTCGATGAGGCGCACGGCCGTGCGGGCCAGGGTCGACTTGCCGCAGCCCGACTCGCCGACGAGCCCCAGCGTCTCGCCGCGGTGAACCTCGAGCCGGACGCCGTTCAACGCGTGCACGGCCCGGGCCGGGCGGCGCATCAGCCGATCCAGCACCGTCCGGCGCACGGCGAAGCGCACCACCACGTCCTCGAGCGACAGCAGTGGGACGGCACTCATGCGGGTGCCGGCGATGCCGGCGGTGGGGACGCGGATCCGGGGAGGCCGGCCGCCGCCACAGCGTCGTGGTGCCAGCAGGCGACGCTCCGGCCCGGCCCGACAGCGTCGAGATTCGGCACCTCGCGGCGGCACAGGTCCGAGGCGAAGGCGCAGCGGGGGTGGAACGCGCAGCCGTCGGGCCGGTCGCCGAGGCCCGGCGGCGTGCCCTCGATCGACAGCAGCGGGCGGCGCTCGCCGCCGGCCCGCGGCACGGAACCGATGAGCCCGCGCGTGTAGGCGTGGCGGGGGGCCGCGAACAGCGCCGCCACGGGGCCGCTCTCGACGATGCGCCCCGCATACATCACGGCGACGCGGTCGCAGCTCTGCGCCACCACGCCGAGGTCGTGGGTCACGAGGATCACGCCCATGCCGAGCCGCGTGCGGAGCCCGAGGATCAGTTTCAGGATCTGGTCCTGGACCGTGACGTCGAGCGCCGTGGTGGGCTCGTCGGCGAGCAGGAGCTTCGGCTCGCCCGCCAGCGCGATGGCGATCATGGCGCGCTGGCGCATGCCGCCGGAGAACTGGTGGGGATAGTCGCCGAGGCGGCCCGCCGGGGCCGGGATGCCGACGAGGTCGAGGAGTTCGACCGCGCGGGCGCGGCGGCCCCGCGCGCCGAGACCCGTGTGGGCCCTGAGGCTCTCGTCGATCTGCAGCCCGACCTTGAGCACGGGGTTCAGCGCCGTCATCGGCTCCTGGAAGATCGTGGCGATCTCGCGGCCGCGCACGCGCCTCAGGTCGGCCTCGCCGAGCGCCAGCAGGTCGCGGCCGTCCCAGACGACACGGCCGGTGACCCGGCCCGGCGGGTGGACGAGGCGGAGCATGGACCTGAGCGTGACGCTCTTACCCGAACCCGATTCGCCGACGATCCCGAGGATCTCGCGGGGCTCGACGTCGAGGTCGACGGCGTCGACGGCGACCAGCGGGCCCGCCGCGGAGGGAAAGGTCGCCGTCAGGCCGCGGACCGCCAGCGCGCCCGCGGCGGCGCGTGTGTCGGTTCCGGATCGCATCAGCGCCGGGGCCGGAGCAGGTCCGCGAGGCCGTCGCCGAGCAGGCTGAAGCCGAGCCCCGTGGTGACGATGGCGAGGCCGGGGAAGATGGAGATCCACCAGGCGGTGTTCATGTAGTTCTTGCCGTCGGCGATCAGCACGCCCCATTCGGCCGCCGGCGGCTGGGCGCCGAGGCCGAGGTAGCCGAGGCTCGACCCGAGCAGGATGCAGAGCGCCATGTCGGTCATCCAGTAGACCAGCGCGGCCGAGACGGCATTGGGCAGGAGGTGGCGGAACACGATCCGCGCCGTCGAATAGCCCATGACGCGGGCCGCCGCCGCATAGTCGAGCCGGCGCTGCAGCGCCACGCCGGCGGCGACGATGCGGGCGTAGAAGACCCAGCCAACGGCGCTCACCGCGATGTACAGGTTGAGGAGGCCGGGCCCCAGCACCGCCACGATGGCGATCACCAGCACCAGGAACGGGAAAGTGACGACCGCGTCGACCACGCGGCCGAACACGGCCTCCGCCCAGCCGCCCGCGTAGCCCACCATCGCGCCGAGCAGCGTGCCGAACACAACGGGGAACAGGGTGCCGAAGAGGGCGATCTGCAGGTCGACCCGGTAGGCCCAGACCGTGCGGGACAGGATGTCCCGGCCGAAATTGTCGGTCCCGAAGGGATGCGCCAGCGTGGGTGCCTTCAGGATGGAATGGTAGTCGAACGCCGTCGGGCTGTAGGGCGCGACGAGGCCGGGCACCACGGCCAGGGCCAGCGCGACGAGCAGGACGGCGATGCCCGCCGCCAGGGCGGACGGGATCCGCGGCAGCCGCAGCAGGCGGGCGCGGGGTCGAGTGGCGGGCCGCGACAGGAGGTCCTCGGCGGCGCTCACTGCGCCACCCGGGGATCGAGCGACGCCTGGATCAGGTCCGTCGCCAGGAAGGCGATCGACACCGTGACGGCCAGGGCCAGCGTCAGGCCCTGGATCACGGGGTAGTCGCGGCCGTAGATGCTCTCGATCATCAGCCGGCCGACGCCCGGGATGGCGAAGACCGATTCCGTGATGACGGCGCCGCCGAGCAGCGTGCCGACGGTCGGGCCGAGCAGCGCCAGCGTCGAGATGAGCGCGTTGCGCAGCACGTGGCGGAGCAGGACGACCCGCGTGGCCAGCCCCTTGGCGCGGGCGAAGTCGACGTATTCGGCGCCGAGCACGTCGACGATGGCGGCGCGCAGGCTGCGCATCAGCACGGCGGCGAGGCTGACGCCGAGCGTCAGGGCCGGCAGGAACAGGTGGTAGAGGCGGTCGCCCCAGTCGTCGCCGTAGCCGCCGACCGGGAACCAGCGCAGGTGCGCGGCGAAGACCGTGAGCAGCACCAGCCCGATGTAGAAGACCGGCATCGACAGTCCGACCTGTGCGCCGGCCCGGATGGCGAAATCGACCGGGCGTCCGCGGCGGAGCGCCGACGCGAAGGCGAGCGGCACCGCGAGGCCGATGCCGATCAGCACCGCCATGCCGGAGAGCACGAGCGTCGGCGGCAGCCGCTGGCCGACCAACGTCCAGACCGGCGCATGGACCACGATCGAGCGGCCGAGGTCGCCGGTGACGACGCGGCCGACATAGAGCAGGAACTGGGTGGCGATCGGCTGATCGAGCCCGTAGTCGGCGCGCGCCCGCGCCACCTCGGCATCGGTGACGTGGTCGCCCGCGATGGCGCTCAGCGGATCGCCGGGCAGCAGGCGCACCAGCACGAACGTGACGACGAGGATGAAGACGAGCGTCGGCACCATCTGCAGGACGCGGCGGACGACGTAGCCGAGGCTCAGCACGGAGAGGCCTCGGGCGGGGCGGGACGCTGCAGCGAGGCTGCCGCGGCCGCGGTCCATACGGCCCGACGGCAAACGGACGGGGCGACCGAGTGCGGTCGGATCATCGAGTCGCGGCTCGGCGCAGCGCGATCCTCACTTATCGATCGAGGCGCCGGAGAAGATGTTGTTGCCGAGCGGAATCTGCAGGAACCCGTGAACGCTCTTCTTGAGCACGACCGGATAGGGCGACTCGTAAAGCGGCACGGTCGGGCCATCGCGATACATGGCCTGCATCTTCGCATATTGAGCCGTGCGCTTAGCGACATCGAGTTCCTGCTGAGAAGCCTCGAACAAAGCGTTGAAGGTGGGGTCGTTCCAGCCCGAATGCTGCGATTCGATGTTGGGGAAATAGCCGAAGTAGGAGGTAATCTCGTTCGGATCGGCGATGTCGTCCGTCCAATAACCGAGCCGCATCGAGAAATCGCCGTCGCGGTACCTCGACGTCAGGGTGGCGTTGTCGACCTGGTCGATGTCGAGCGTCACGCCGATTTCGGCCCACATCTGCTGCAATGCCGTCGCGATGCCGACCTCGTCGACGTTGCCGGCCAGCACCAGGCAGGAGATACGGACACCCTTGTCGAAGCCGGCCTCCTTCAGAAGCGCCTTAGCCTTGGCGATGTCGACGGGGAACTCCGTACCGGTGCCGGCATGTAGCGGTGTCGCGCTCGACATGAAGCTCGACATCGGTGTTCCGACGCCGTGCGTCACGATGGCGATGATGGCGTCCTTGTCGGCCGCGTAGTTCAGCGCCTGCCGAACCTTCACGTTCGACAACGGATTGTCGGCGCCGCTCTTCAGCTTCGGGCGGACATTGAGGTTGCCGTAGCTGACCTTCGTGGAGGGGAACAGCATCATGTCGAGCTTGGGGTCGGCCTTCATTTCCTCGACGCGGCTGAAGGGCACGAATTCCGCCCCGTCGAGTTCGCCCGACTGCACCTTGAGGAGGCGCGTCGCGTCGTCGGGCAGGATCTCGAACGTCACGCCGTCGAGGTAGGGCAGCGGCTTGCCGTCGGTGCCCGGACGCCAGTAATGGGCGTTCTTGACGAGCTTCATCTGCTGGCCGCGGCTCCAGGACTGGAACGCGAAGGGGCCGGAGCCGACTGGGTGTTCGGCGAAGGCCTTGGCCTTGTCGTCGAGGGTCGCGCCCGGCATGGCCTCGACGAGCTTCTTCGGCATGATGGCGTTGTTGAAGACGGTGAGGCCCGTCACGATCGCGGGGTCGGGATGCTTCAGCGTCAGCACCACGGTCTTCGGATCCTTGATGTCGACCGAGCCGATCGACTCGTCGATGAAGTCCCAGATCCCCTCCTTGGGGTCGCGGGCGCGGTCGAGCGACCATTTCACGTCCTCGGCCGTGATGGGCGACCCGTCGGAGAACATCGTGCCGTCGCGCAGCGTGAGCGTGACGGACTTGCCGTCCGGCGCCATGGCGTAGGCCGAGGCGAGGCCCGGCTGCACGCCCTTGCCGTCGTCGGTCGGCAGCAGCAGCGTGTCGTAGAGGTTCGACAGGATCCAGATGTCGACGTTGGCGTCGTTGAGCACGGGGTCGAGCAGCAGGCTGTCGGCGTAACGGCCGTACACCATGGTGCCGCCGCGGGTGACGGCGCCGGCCGGGGCGGCGGCCAGCGACGCCCCCAGGCAGGCCGCGAGCGCGAGGACGGTTCTGGACCTGGAACGGGTCGTCATGGAGGTCGATCCTGTGCAGCGGCGTCCTACAATAGTAGGACGGTAGGCGCGGGATCTTCCCCGAGTCAACGGGCACTGCAGCCTGAACAAACGGCACGAATGCCCTCTTCCAGGGCACGCGAACCGATTGTGACGCCGCCTCCCACCGTGCTAGCCTCCCGGCACATGGACGCCTCGCCGATCCGCCTCACGCTAGACCGCAGCCTGCCCGTGCCGCTCGGCCTGCAATTGCGTGGCCTCGTGGAATACGGCATCGCCTGCGGCGAGTTCCGGCCGGGCGACCGCCTGCCCTCCGTGCGCGACCTCGCCGACGAGGCCGGCGTCGCGCCGATGACGGTCAGCCAGGTCTACCGCGACCTCAAGGCGACCGGCCTGATCGAGGGCCGGGCGGGATCGGGCACTTTCGTGGCGCGGCGGGACGCCGATGACGCGCCGGCCGAGCGGCTCCTGTCCCTCCACCGCCGCGCCGATGCCCTCGTCGACGAGGGGCTGTCGCTCGGCCTGCGGGGCGGCGACATCGCCCGCCTCGTGATGGCGCGGCTCTCCGCCCGCGGCGCGCCGCGCCGGAGCCGCAGCGTCGTGCTGGTCGGCATCTTTCCGGCCGCCACCGCCGCCTATGCGCGGGCCGCCGCCGACGCGCTGGGACCGGCCGCCGCCGTCGAGGGCGTCACGCTCGACGCGCTCGGCAGCGACGCCGCCGCCCGGCGACGCGCCGAGGCGGCCGACCTCGTCCTCGCCATGGCGCATCGCCGCCGCGACGTCGAGGCGCTCCTGCCCGGCGCCCGGGTGGCGACGGTCAGCTTCATCCCGTCGGAGGCGACGCGGCGCGCCCTGGCGTCCCTCGCTCCCCGCGCCCGCGTGCTGGCCGTGTCGCGCTTCCCCGACTTCCTGCCGCTGATGCGCCCCGGCGTGGGACGCTTCGCCCCCCATGTCGGGACCGTCGACGCCGCCCTGCTCGACGACGCCGACCTCGGCGGCCGACTCCAGAGTTACGATGTCGTGGTCTACGCCACGGGCGCCGAAGCCGTGCTCGACCGGCTGCCGCCCGGGGCGACCGCGGTCGAATACCGCCACAGCCCCGACCCCGGCGACATCGAGCGCGTCGTGCGCCCCCTGCTCGCCGCCGCCGTCCCGGCTCCCCGGAAGGACGTCGCATGACGATCGGCGCCATGAACTGGTCCCAGGTCGAGGCCTATCTCGCCACGGACGACCGCTGCATTCTGCCGCTGGGCTCGACCGAGCAGCACGCCGGACTGAGCCTCGCGGTCGACTCGATCCTGTCGGAGCACGTGGCGACCGAGGCGGCGGCCCCCGTCGGCGTCCCGGTCTTCCCCGCCCTGCCCTACGGCATCACGCCCTATTTCCTGGCCTATCCGGGCTCGGTCAGCCTCAGGGTCTCGACCTACCTGGCGCTCGTGCGCGACGTGCTGGACAGCCTCGCCCGCCAGGGTTTCCGCCGCATCCTCCTCGTCAACGGGCACGGCGGCAACGCGCCCGCCGGAGCGCTCGCTATCGAGTGGATGGCCGACCATCCCGGCACCGCGGTGAAGTTCCACAACTGGTGGAACGCGCCCAAGACCCTCGCCAAGGTGCAGGAGATCGATCCCGTCGCCAGCCACGCCTCCTGGATGGAGAACTTCCCCTGGACCCGCCTGCCGGGCGTGACGCAGCCCGGCGAGCGTAAGCCCATGGTCGACTTCGACCGCATGCGCTTGAAGGCGCCCGCCGGCGTCCGCGATCTGCTCGGCGACGGCAATTTCGGCGGCTTCTACGAGCGGCCCGATGCCGACATGCTGGCGATCTGGGACGTCGCGGTGGCGGAGACCCGGGCCGTGCTGGAAGGTCCCTGGTCGTGAGCGAGGCCGGGGCGGGCGGCGACCCGATCCTGATCTGGGGCGCCGGCGCCATCGGCGGGGCGCTGGGCGCCGCCTTCGCCGGGGCGGGCGAGGCGGTCGTCTTCGTCGACACCGCCGCCGACCACGTTGCCGCCCTCTCCCGGGACGGATTGGAGATCACCGGCCCGGTGGCGCCGGGCCGCACGAGGGCGCCGGCCTTCACGCCCGCGGCGCTCCGCGGCACCTTCCGCCGCTGCATCCTCGCCGTGAAGGCCCACCACACCGCCGACGCCATGGAGGCGCTGGCGCCGCACCTGGCCGCGGACGGGTTCGTGGTGTCGGCCCAGAACGGCCTCAACGAGACCGTCATCGCCGAGCGGATCGGCCGGGACCGGACGGTCGGCTGCTTCGTCAACTTCGGCGCCGACTACCTCGGGCCCGGCACGGTGCTCTACGGCGGGCGGGGCGCGGTGGTTCTGGGGGAGATCGACGGCGCCGACACGGCGCGGCTCCGCGACCTGCACCGGCTCTTCCGCCACTTCGACGCCGACGCGGTCGCCACCCCCAACATCTGGGGCTATCTCTGGGCGAAGCTGATCTACGGCGCCATGCTGTTCGCCACCGCGCTGACCGACGCTTCCATCGCCGACGTGCTGGCGATGCCGGAGCGGCGCCCTCTCCTCACCCGCCTCGCCCACGAGGTCGTGGCGGTGTCCCGCGCCGAGGGCGTGCGCCTCGAAGGCTTCGACGGGTTCGACCCGCGCGCCTTCCTCCCCGAGGCGCCGGCGGCGCTGACCGCCGGCTCCTTCGACGCCATGGTGGCCCACAACCGCCGCTCGCTGAAGTCCCACTCGGGGATCTGGCGCGACCTCGCGGTGAGGAAGCGCCGCACCGAGGTCGACGCCCAGCTCGGGCCCGTCGTGACCATCGGGGCGCGCCACGGCGTGGCGACGCCCGTCACGGCCGCGGTCGTGGCCCGCATACACGACATCGAGGAGGGCCGCCGTCCCCTCGGGATCGCCAACCTCGACGGCCTCGGGGAGGGGCAGGTGCCATGAGGATCGACCTCTCCGGCCGCACCGCCATCGTGACCGGCGCCGCCCACGGCTTCGGCCGCGCCATCGCCAGGTCGCTCGTCGAGGCCGGCGCCTCGGTGGTCGCCTGCGACATCGAGGCGGACGGATTGGCCGAGACGGCCGCGCTGGCCGGGCCGGTCTGCCGGACCCACGAGCTCGACGTCACCGACGAGACCGCCGTCGCAAGCCTCTTCTCGGACCTCGCGGCCGACCGGGTCGACGTCGACATCCTGGTCAACAACGCCGGCGGCGTGCTCGGGCAGGTCGGCCGACCCGTCGAGGAGGTGTCGCTCGCACAATGGCAGGCGATCGTCGATGTCAACCTGACGGGCGTCTTCCACATGGCGAAGGCCGCGGCGCCCGGGATGAAGGCGGCCGGCCGGGGCCGCATCGTCAACATCTCGTCGGGCGCGGGGCTCGGGATCAGTCTCACGGGGATCCAGGCCTATGCGAGCGCCAAGGCCGGGCAGATCGGCCTCACCCGCCAGCTCGCCCACGAGTTCGGCCCCTTCGGCATCACGGTCAACAACGTCGCGCCCGGCTTCGTCCGATCCAATCCCACGACCAAGCGGCAATGGGCGGCGCTCGGCCCCGCGGGCCAGGCGGCGCTGATCGGGACCATCGCGCTGAAGCGCCTCGGGACGGCGGAGGACATCGCCGCCGCGGTGTTGTTCTTCGTCTCCGAGCAGGCCCGCTGGATCACCGGCCAGGTCTTGAGCGTCGACGGCGGCAAGTGAGCGGCGAGCGGCAGCGCCGGCCGATGGAGTCGCGTTGACGTCCCGTTGACGCTTTTGCGCGAAATTCCGCTTGCGGTCCTCCCAGGATGGCCGATGTCGGTGTCCCGCCCGTGCGGAGCACCTCCAGGATCCGCCGTCAGAGGGTTTCGCCATGCGCCTGGCCGTCCTGATCGCATCGCTCGCGTCGACGCTGCCCTGCGCGGCGGCCTGCCGGCTGTCGCCCGACGATTGCCGCACGCTCTTCCAGCAGATGACGGTGGAGGCCTACACGGCCGCCGACGACGAACAGCATTTCCGGCCCGCCGGACTGTCCCGCTTCGAGCGGACGGCGGCGCTGCAGAAGCGCCATCTCGACCGGATCGACGAGGAGAGCACCCTGCTCCCCGATCGGATCGTCGACGAATGGATGCGGATCGAAGCCTGCAGGGGTCAGGCCGCAGCGGCGGGATCGAGTTGCCGTTGAGGATCGCCGACGCGATCCGGTCTGCGGCAGAGGGATGACGGTGCCGGTGGAGAGGATCGAACTCCCGACCTTCGGTTTACAAAACCGCTGCACTACCGCTGTGCTACACCGGCTTGGACACCAGCGGCCATGGCTTAGCCGCGCGTGACCT
Organism: Lichenihabitans sp.; assembly: GCA_965214345.1. Classification (GTDB taxonomy): domain Bacteria; phylum Pseudomonadota; class Alphaproteobacteria; order Rhizobiales; family Beijerinckiaceae; genus Lichenihabitans. The sequence goes on from CBDCBJ010000007.1 coordinate 2,618,119, forward strand.
TAGCCGAACCGCCAGGACCGACCAAGGATAAATGCTGCCGGGACGAAGGTCGTCGGACGGGAGCCGACGGAGCACGGCCGCCGGACCCGGCCGAAGCCGTAGCCTGCGCGGGATCGATCAGAACCGGTACCAGACTCCCGTGCTGATGCCGCGTTCCCGCAGCGCATCGCGGCCATAAAATGTGGTGAAGATCCCGAGTTGGAGCGACCAAGCGTGGGTCAAATCGTAGACCCCGGATAGCGCCAATTTGGAAAACCTCGAACTCGGCAGCCAGGCCGTGCCGGCTCCGGTCGGGACGACGGTCTCGCTCTGCAAGAGGAAGAGAAGCCTCTCGGTCGGGCGGAGGCCGAAGGTCACGTCGGAATGCCATTGCGAGGCGCCGCCGCCGGACCGGATCCGGTAGCTCTGCTGGGCGTCGAGAAAGGCCGTGTACGGCCCCACGGGAAACCGGACGCCGCCCAGGACGCGCAGGTCGCCCTCGCGCGCGATGTTGCCGATCTCGGCCGGGTTGCGTCGCGAGGTCGTGCCCGGCACGCTGAAAGTGCCCTGGACGGCGAGCACCGCGGGGCCGAACACGAGCGCCTGCCATTGCGCGCCGGCGGACGTGCTGCCGAGCCCCGCAGAGTGCCCGGGGTCGGGTGCCCCGATGCGGATCGAGTCGAGCGACGGCCGCGCCACGAGCATCAGCCGGTCGGTCGCGCCATATTCGACGTAGCCGGCGAGTTCGTCCTTCGTGTAGGCCCGGGCCGGGGCGAGCCGGCCGCGCCCGTCGAAATAGTCGGTCCCCGAGCCCAGCGTGACGTCGACGATCGCCAAGCCCTCACCCGCCGCCCGATTCCAGGCGCTGGCCGCCGCTTCATGCGCCGACCAAGTCCAACAGGTCGCGCAGGACAGCATCCGGGCCGACACCGCCCACCATCGCCCGCGTCGCCGATCGAGCGAAAACGCCAGAACCATCCACGCCGAACCCGATCACGCCACCGCACTCACAGCGATCGGAACCGGGCCGTCCCGGGCCACCCCGGACGAGGCGACGCCGAGACCGTGCGCGTCGGACGATTCACTGTCGGGATGAAATTAAACGGATTCAGAGATCGAAAGCAACGTCGAGATGACGCCGTCGTGGCGTCGGATGCGGATGATCGGCGCCGGCCCGACGCGGACCGCGCCGGCTCGCCAGGCCGACGGCGATCCTATGCCCCGCCGCACATGTGCTGCGTATCCGTCAGCGACCAGCTCCGGTGGGTCCGCAGGTTGGTGGTCGTATAGGACCTGCCGCGGTCGTCGCCGGGCGGGCAGTGCTTCGGGATGGAGGTGAGGCAGAGAAGGACGGGGTCGCCGCGGCGCGAGCCGACGATCGCCGAGACCTTGTCGTAACTGACCTGTCGTCCACCGTCGGCGAAGACGACCGATGTCCCGCTCGAAAAGTCGGTGTCGCCTTCGAGCCGTCCGCCGATGTTCGTGATGCGCGTCCGGGCACAGCCGCCCTCGGTGACCGGCAATGCCTTCGTCTCGTTCGGCACGGCGGTGGTCATGTCGGTCGCCGCGATGGAGGCCGGAAGCTGGACGTCGGCACCGTCCGTCTCGAGATCCTGGATGGCGCCGACATGGGCCGAGATCAGGCATCCGACATCTGTGCCGCAACGCTGCTTGCGCGCATTGAACAGCCGGGCGTCGGCCAGCGCGTTGGCCTTGTCCTTCGGGTCGGGACTCGTCCCAGCGGTTCCCCCGCGCGCCTGATCGTAGGCGCGGCTCACCAGGACATCGAGGGCCGACAGCTTCGGGTCGGCACAGATCGCGAGTTCGGCTGGCGAAGCCGCCTTCGAGCAGTCGAAGCTGGCTGCAGCCGCCGGACCGGCGAACGTCAGGAATGCGAGGACGGCGACGATGCGCATGGCTTCCCCCTGTCGATCTGGTCGGGGCGGATCCTGACGCGGCACCCTCACGCAGGGTAGCAGGCGCCTGCCGTTCCAGCCACGGTCGCTGGCTCAACCGGTCGGCCTCAGGCCGCGCGCTTCTTCTCCCCGATCGCCACGAGCTTCCTCATGATCTCGCGCGTCCCCTCGAGCCTGTCCTCGGGCCGGTCGAACTCACGCGCGAAGGCGACGCGCATGTCGGGGCGCACCTTGGCGTAGTAGCGCGGATCCTGGATGAGCCTGACCAGCGCCGTCGGATTCGTGAAGCTGTTGTGGCGGAAGCCCACGATGACGCCCTTCGGCCCGGCGTCGACCCTCTCGACGTTGGCGCGGCGGCAGAGTCCCTTCACCGCCATCAGCTTCAGGAGCTGGCGCACCTCGTCCGGCATGGCGCCGAACCGGTCCACCATCTCGGCGCCGAAGGTCTGGATCTCCTCCTCGTCCTCCAAGGCCGAGAGGCGTCGGTAGAGCGTCATGCGCAGCGCGATGTCGGGGACGTAGTGCTCGGGGATCGTCACCGGCACGCCGATGGAGATCGCCGGCGACCAGGCCTCCTCGACGAGGTCGCCGGCGTCGCCGGACTTCAGCGCCTCGATCGCGTCCTTGAGCATCTGCTGGTAGAGTTCGAACCCGACCTCCCTGATGTGGCCGGACTGCTCGTCGCCGAGCAGGTTGCCGGCGCCGCGGATGTCGAGGTCGTGGCTCGCCAGCTCGAAGCCGGCGCCGAGCGTGTCCAGCGACTGCAGGACCTTCAAGCGCTTCTCGGCCTGGGCGGTCGGCGGCTTGTTGGCCGGCAGGGTGAAGAGCGCATAGGCGCGGGTCTTCGAGCGGCCGACGCGGCCGCGCAGCTGGTAGAGCTGCGCCAGGCCGAACAGGTCGGCGCGGTGGACGATCAGCGTGTTGGCGCGCGGGATGTCGAGCCCCGCCTCCACGATGGCGGTGGCGAGGAGCACGTCGTAGTGCCCTTCGTAGAAGTTCGACATCTTGTCTTCGAGTTCGGTCGCCGACATCTGCCCGTGGGCGACCACCACCTTCACCTCGGGGACGGCGCGGGCCAGGAAGGCGGCCGTCTCGCCCAGGTCCTCGATGCGCGGGCAGACGAAGAAGCTCTGCCCGCCGCGGTAGCGTTCGCGCAGCAGCGCCTCGCGGATCATCAGTTCGTCGAAGGGGAAGATCGAGGTCCGGACGGCGAGGCGGTCGACCGGCGGCGTCGCGATGATCGACAGGTCGCGCACGCCCGTCATGGCGAGCTGCAGCGTGCGCGGGATCGGCGTCGCCGAGAGGGTGAGGATGTGGACCTCGGCCCGCATGTCCTTCAGCCGCTCCTTGTGGGCGACGCCGAACCGCTGCTCCTCGTCGACGACGACGAGGCCGAGATCCCTGAACTGGATCCCCTTCCCCAGCACCGCATGGGTGCCGACCACGATGTCGACCGTGCCGTCGGCGAGGCCCGTCTTCACGCGCCTCTGCTCGGCCGCCGGCACCATGCGGCTCACCTGCCCGACCTGGATCGGGAGTCCGGCGAAGCGCTCGGCGAAGGTCTTGTAGTGCTGGCGCGCCAGCAGCGTCGTCGGCACCACGACGGCGACCTGCCGGCCGTTGATGGCGGCCGCGAAAGCGCCGCGCAGCGCCACCTCGGTCTTGCCGAAACCGACGTCGCCGCACACCAGCCGGTCCATCGGGTGGCCCGAGGCGAGGTCGCCCAGTACCGATTCGATCGAGTTCGCCTGGTCCTCGGTCTCGTCGTAGGGGAACCGCGCGCAGAACTCGTCGTAGAGGCCGTCCGGCGGCACGAGCTTGTCGGCGGGTTTCAGCGTCCGCTCGGCCGCCATCTTGATCAGCCCGTGGGCGATCTCGCGGATGCGGTTCTTCATCCGGGCCTTGCGGCCCTGCCAGCCGGCGCCGCCGAGCCTGTCGAGGATCGCCTCCGAATCCTCCGAACCGTAGCGCGACAAGAGCTCGAGGTTTTCGACCGGCAGGAACAGCTTGGAATTGCCCTCGCCGGCGTATTGCAGCTCGAGGAGGTCGTGCGGCACGCCGGCCGCCACGAGGGTCTTCAGCCCGAGGAAGCGGCCGATGCCGTGATCGACGTGGACCACGTAGTCGCCCGGCGCGAGGCTCGCCGCCTCCTGCAGGAAATCGGCGGCGCGGCGGGTCTTCTTGCGGGCCCGCACGAGGCGGTCGCCCAGGATGTCCTGCTCGCCGATGAGGTCGACGTCGCCGGCCGAGAAGCCCTGCTCGAGCCCGAGCACCGCCAGGGCCAGCGCGGCCGGGGGGACGCCCATGGCCTGGCCGAGCGAGCCGACCGGCTCGATCGCCTTCAGCCCGTGTTCGGAGAGCACGCCGCGGAGGCGGTCGCGGGATCCCTCGCTCCAGGCCGCCACGATCACGCGGCGCCCCTGCCCGGTGAGGTCGCGGATGTGCGCCACGGCGGCGTCGAAGACGTTGGAACCCTCCTCGGCGCGCTCGGGCGCGAAGGAGCGGCCGGGCCGGCCGCCGCAATCCACCACCAGGGCGGCGCCGGGCACGGCTTCGCCGTCGGTGATCCGCGCCACCGGGGAATGGTCGAGCTCCAGCGTCCAGTCGTCGCGGTCGAGGTAGAGGGCGCTGGGTTGCAACGGCTTGAAGCCGTTGGCCTGCCCGGGCTGCTTTCGGGCCTCGACGCGGGCCTCGTGATGGTCGGCGATGACGGAGAAGCGCTCGGTCACGGCCTGATCGTCGAGCGGGTCGAGGACGATGGGGCAATGGCCGAGGTAGTCGAAGAGCGTGCCGAGCTTCGGGTAGAACAGCGGAAGCCAATGCTCCATGCCGGGATGGCGGCGCCCCTCGCTGACGGCGGCGTAGAGCGGGTCGCCGTGGGCGGCCCCGAAGGCGTTCACGTAGTTCTGCCGGAAGCGGCGGATCGATTCGGTGGTGAGCTGCACCTCGCTCATCGGCACGAGGTCGAGCGACCGGAGCTGGCCCACCGAGCGCTGCGTCTCGGGGTCGAAGGAGCGGATCGACTCCAGCGTGGCGCCGAAGAAGTCGAGCCGCACCGGCAGCGGCATGCCGGGCGCGAAGAGGTCGACGATGCCGCCGCGCACCGCATAATCGCCGGTGTCGCGCACGACGTCCGAGCGCAGGAAGCCGTTGGTCTCGAGCCATGCGGCGAGGTCGTCGGTCGAGACCGCATTGCCCGGCGCGGCCGAGAAACTGTCCCGGGCGACGCCCTCGCGCGGCGGGACGCGCTGCAGGACGGCGCTGACGGTGGTGGACAGGATGCGGGGCCTGTCGGCCGTGGACCGCGATCGGGCGAGGCGCGACAGCACCAGCATGCGCCGCGCCGCGATGGCGGCGTTGGGCGACACGCGGTCGTAGGGCTGGCAGTCCCAGGCGGGGAACTCCAGGATCTCGATGTCGGGCGCGGCGAACGCCACGGCGTCGCGGAAGAGCTGGGCGCGCTGCGATTCGCGCGCCACGTGGACCAGCGCGACCGGCCGCTCGGCGCCCCTCGCCAGGGCGCGAGCGAGGTCCGCCACCACGAAACCGTCGAACCCGTCGGGCACATGGCTCAGCGTCGCATGAGCGTCGCCCTGCAACGCCTTGACGACGCGCGACATCTCCGCCAGCGCCGCCGGCGGCCTGACGATAGGGGTGGGGATCTTCGACGGCGCGACGACGCGGCCCGCGACAGCTTTAGCCACGCAGGGCACCCGTGGCGATGTGGAACTCGCGGATGCGCGCCAGGAAAGCGGCGTCGACGTCCGGCGGCACGGAGACCTCGCCCGACACCCACTTGTAGAGGTCGGGATCGGGCTGCTCCATCAACGCCTCGAAGCTGTCGAGGGCGGCCGCGTCGAGTGTCGAAAGCTCGGCATCGGCGAAACGGCCCATGATGAGGTCCATCTCGCGGGTGCCGCGGTGCCAGGCCCGGAAGCTGATCTTGCGGCGGCGGACCGCGTCCTCATCGGGAGTCGTCATCAGGGAGGGTGTGCTCGCTCGGGAAGACGGTCGGTTTTGCGGCTATATAGCGATCAGGTGTCGGGGCTGCCAGCGCGCCGGCGACGCCCGACATCGCTTGCTTCCACGCCGCGGGCATGTGTAGCCCTACGACATCCCGGCGGCCGCGATCCCCGCCACAGGACTCCATCGCCGAAACGGTAGCTCGTCATGATCATCTACGAGACGATCTGGCTGGTCGCCCTCTCGTTCGTCGCCGCCCTGATGGTGCACGAGGGCGGACACATCGTCGGCGCCCTCGCCACGGGCCTGACACCGCGCGTCCTCATATTCGGCCACGGACCGGCGATCCTGCGCCTGCGGTGGCCGAGATTCGCCTTGGTGATTCGGGTCTTGCCGGTCACCGGCTACATCCTCGTCGAACCCACCGACAGGCGGTGGGCCTATGCCGTCATGATCGCGGGAGGGCCGATCGCCAACCTTCTCGCCTTGGCCGCCTGCCTCTGGGCCCACGCGCTCCGGCCCGACGCCGACCTCGCCGTCGCCCTGGCAACCTACCAGGGCCTGTTCGGCATCGCGACGCTGTTGCCGACGCGCGGCAAGATCGGTGGCATCGGCCTGGCCAGCGACGGCGCCCAGCTCCTTCACCTCTTGCGCACGGGCCGCTCCCGCCCGGTCGCCCCGGCGTATGCGTCGATCTTGGCGCATGTCGAACCGCCGGGGATCCCGGCTCGGCCGGTGACCCGCCATGCCTCGCGGATCGTCTTCGAGCTCGGGCGCGCCGACCAATTGGTCGATGCCTGGGCACGGCGGGACGCGTTCGCGTCGCTCCGGGCGCTGCTGGACGAACGCGACCTCGCGCACCCGGAACGCGCGCTGGTCCTCTGCGTCCTGTGCGCCCATCAATTCATCCACGGGGATGGCACGGCGAGTGCCGAGGACCTGGATGCATGGTCGGGCGAGGCCCTGGCGCTCACGCCGGAACCGATCGGCCGCGACACGAGAGGCTCGGTGCTGCTCGCGGCGGGACGTCGGCACGAAGCGGAAGTGCTCCTGCGGGACGCGCTCGACGGGTATCGGGAGCGCGACAGAAGCGGGAGTCCGGGCGCCGTCCTGTGTCGTGCCCGGCTGGCGCGGGCGGTCGGGCTCGCCGGTCGGGCCAGCGAGGCGCGAGCGCTGTGGCACGAGGCCGAGACTGCCCCCGCCACCCTGGCCGACCCGCGCCTGCGGGCGACGCTGACCCGGATCAAGTGCCGGGCGCTGCCGCCGGAGGACAGACCTGATGGTGCGGCGTCCGTCGCGGTGGTGAGCTGAAAGGCGGCTCGATAGCGCAGCGCCTCCGACACCTCGCTTCCTGAGGAGCGATCCCTTAGACCGGACAGATGCGTCCCTCCGAGCTGAACCCCCTCTTCGTCGAGGCCACCAAGCTGCGCGGCGTCGGCCCGAAGGTGGCGGCGGCGCTGGACCGGCTGCTCGGCGGGGCGACCCGGCCGGCGCGGGCGATCGACCTCGTCATGCACCTGCCGATCTCCGTCATCGACCGCTCGACCCGCGCCAAGCTGGGCGACGCCCCGCGCGACCAGATCGTCACCCTTGAGGGGCGCGTGCGCGAACACCTCGCGCCCGTCAACGTCAAGGCGCCGTTTAAGGCCGTGATCGAGGACGAGACTGGCGATTGCACGCTGGTGTTCTTCCGCAACAACGCGTCCTGGGTCGAGAAGGCGCTTCCGATCGGCTCCACCCGATTCGTGTCGGGACGGCTGGAACTCTGGGACGGGCGCCTGCAGATGGTCCATCCGGACCGCGTCATGGACGCCGACGCCTTCGCCACCATGCCGCTCGTCGAGCCCGTCTACCCGCTGACCGAGGGGCTGTTCCCCCGCGTGCTCGGCAAGGCGATCGAGGCGGCGCTCGAACGCCTGCCCGACCTGCCCGAATGGCAGGACCCGAACACCTACATCCTCCGCGGCTGGCCGCCTTTCGCCGCGGCGTTGCGGGCCGTCCACCATCCGAAGACGGCCGGCGACGTCGCGGCCGACACGCCGGCCCGGCGGCGCCTCGCCTACGACGAGCTCCTGGCGAGCCAGCTGGCGCTCGCGCTCGTGCGGAACCGCCAGGTCGTCGAGGACGGCGAGCCACACGTTCCGACAGGCGCGATCTCGGATCGGGTCGAGGCCGCCCTGCCCTTCAGGCTGACGGCCGGCCAGCGGCGAGCCCTCGACGAGATCCGCGCCGACATGGCGTCGCCGCGGCGGATGCTGCGGCTGCTGCAGGGCGACGTCGGCTCGGGCAAGACGGTCGTGGCGCTGCTCGCCGCAGCCTCGATGGTCGAGGCCGGGTGCCAGGCGGCCCTGATGGCACCGACCGAGATCCTCGCCCGCCAGCACCATGCCCGCCTCATGCCCCTCGCCGAGGCCGCGGGGCTGCGCGTCGCGGTGTTGACCGGGCGCGACCGGGCCTCCGAGCGAGCCTCGACGCAGCGGGGGCTGGAGGACGGGTCGATCGACCTCGTGATCGGCACCCACGCGCTGTTCTCCGAGGGTGTCCAGTTCGGGAACCTCGGCCTCGTCATCGTCGACGAGCAGCACCGTTTCGGCGTGGCCCAGCGGCTGACGCTCGCCGACAAGGGCCGCGCGGCGGACCTCCTCGTCATGACCGCAACCCCGATCCCCCGCACCCTCGTGCTGACGATCTTCGGCGACATGGACGTGTCGATCCTCGACGAGAAGCCGGCCGGGCGGCAGCCGATCGCCACGATCGCGAAGTCGGTCGACGGGATGGAGGAGGTCGTGGCGGCCGTCGGGCGGGCGCTCGCCGGCGGGGCGCGCATCTACTGGGTCTGTCCCTTGGTGACGGAGAGCGAGCACGCCGACCTCGTCGCCGCCGAGGATCGGTTCACCGCCCTGCGGGCGGTCTTCGGCGACGGGGTCCGGCTGATGCACGGGCAGATGAAGCCGGCCGAGCGCGACGCCGCCATGGCGGATTTCGCCTCGGGGGCGGCGCAGCTGCTGGTCGCCACCACGGTCATCGAGGTCGGGGTCGACGTGCCCGAGGCCAGCGTCATGGTGATCGAGCATGCCGAGCGCTTCGGCCTGGCACAGCTCCACCAGCTGCGGGGCCGCGTCGGGCGGGGCTCCGCGCGATCGGCCTGCCTACTGCTCTACCGAGGGCCGCTCGGCGACACCGCCAAGGCCCGGATCGAGACGATGCGGCGCACGGAAGACGGCTTCGTCATCGCCGACGAGGACCTGCGGCTCCGCGGCGAAGGCGAACTCATCGGCACGAAACAATCCGGCCTGCCGGACTTCAAGCTCGCGCTGCTGGACGTCCATGGCAAGCTGCTGGAGGAGGCGCGGCGGGAGGCCGCCGGGCTCGTGGCCGACGATCCTCAGCTCGCCGGCCCGCGCGGGCCTGCGCTGCGGACCCTGCTCCATCTCTTCGAGCGGGACGCCGCCGCGCGGCTGCTGCAGGGGGGGTGAGGCGGGGTTCAGCCGACATCCCGCGGGATCGTCCGAGACTCGCCGAGCGAGCTACGCCGGGCGCGAAATCGTGTTAGTGCCCGCGCGTTGGGCCTCGTCCGTGACAGGGCCTACGGCGGCGGGGGATCTATCGGGTGAGCGAGGCAGCGATCGGGGGGCGGCGTGGCCCTGATCCCATCCCGTCTTTGACGGCGACGGGGGTGTTCGACCCGCTGTGGTATCGAGATACCTATGCGGACGTGGCGGATTGGAGCGGGACCCTCGAGGCTCACTTCAAGGCGAGGGGTGCTTGGCTGGGGTACCGGCCCAACCGGTTCTTCGACACCCCGCACTACCTCGCCCAGCATCCCGATCTCGAACGCCTCGGCGTCGATCCTCTGACCCATTACCTCGAACGGGGAGAGCGGGAAGGTGCGACGCCGAACCCGGATTTCGATCCGGTCTGGTACGCGCTCACCTACCCATCCCACCGGTCGAACCATTGGGGGCCCTTTGCCCATCATTGTGCGTTCGGCTGGCACCTCCGCCTGTCGACCCGGCGCGGACAGGTCGACGAGCGGGAGCAGGTGGCATCCGAGATCCGGGCGGACGGCCTCTTCGATCCTGCGCTGTATCGCCTCCTCAATCCCGATGTCGCCGAGCAGGGCATCGACCCGCTCCGGCACTACGTCGATTGTGGCGCCCGCGAAGGCCGTCAGCCGCATCCGCTTTTCGACATCGGCTACTACCTCGACCAGGTACCGACGAGGGGCGCGGGCGAGGAGAACGTGATCTGGCACTATGGCAGGGTGGGATCGTCGCAGGACCTCGATCCCAACACCTGGTTCGAGAACGCCTGGTACCGGGCGCGGTATGGCGGCCTGATGCGGCCCTCCGAGACGCCCTTGGCGCACTTCATCCGCGTCGGTGGATACAGGACCAACCCGTCGCCCTATTTCGACGCGATCCGGTATCGCAAGGCCTACCCCGCCATCGCACGCGGCCTCGATCCTCTGTCCGATTTCATGGTCGACGGCATGGATCTCGGACGGCCGGCCCACCCCGTCCCGGGCGAGGAGGACGCCCGGCGGGACGCATCGGACGCGATCCTGACCTGCCTGAAGCGGCGTGCTTCACCAGGGCGGCGGACGGCGTTGCTCGTCACCTTCGCGGCGCGGGGCCGCATCAAGGGCCACGTCCCTCCCCATGCCGAGGCGCTGAGACGGCAGGGGATCGATGTCGTCCTGATCGTCGCCGCGCCCGAGCCCACGACGCTCATCCCGGAAACCCTGATGGCGACCTGCGCGTCGGTCTATCTCCGCGAGAACGTCGGGTTCGATTTCGCGGCCTGGGCGCAGGTCATCCTGCTGGATCCCGAGTTACTCGCATCCGATGTCCTCTACCTGACTAACGACAGCATCGTCGGCCCGTTCGACGACGATGCGCTGAGGGCCATGCTCGACGCCATCGACCGGGCGGATGAGCCGGTCATCGGGCTGACCGACAACAGGTTCTATGCCTGGCATCTGCAGAGCTTTTTCCTGGCCATCAAGGCTCCCTGCCTACAGTCGCAAGCCTTCCAGACGTTTTGGAGCGATGTCGTCATCCGCACCAGCAAGGATGCCGTGATCCGCGCCTATGAGCTGACTTTCACGGGGCGCCTCACGGCAGCAGGCTTCGCCGCCAGAGCGCTCTTTCCGATGAGCAGCCGCCGCGCCTTCGAGGGCAACCGATCGGTCCTGAATTGGCAGGAATTGCTCGAAAGCGGCTTCCCCTTCGTCAAGGCGTCCCTGGTCATCGGCGAGCACAAGGAGACCGCCGCGGCGAGCGTGTTCGCCGTTCTGCAGCAGCACGGATTCGACACCGCGCGGTTCGAGCCGGACTACGATCACGGAGCGTCGATCCACGCCTCGCACACCTGATGCGGAAGGCCGACGTCGGACCCGACCACGTCGTTGCTGCGCTCGATGCACGCATGCTAGAGCACCGCGTCGACGGGCGGCGCCTCGGTGTCGACGCGACATCTCCGGAGGCGGACGTCGCCGGAGGATCTGCCGATCTGGACCTGGGCTGGAGGGATGACTGACCCGCATGGCTCCGGGTCTGATAGAGGACGAGGCCTTCGATGACCTTCGCCATGGACGACCTGACGGCTATCGCGGAGCCCGGATCAGACCAGCATCGTCGAGCGGTGCGGCTCGCCTGCCTGGAGACGTCCCGCCTCTTCGACGCGGATTGGTACCGCGAACGCTATCCCGATCTCGCCGAGGCCGGACTCGATGCCGCCGAGCATTTCCTCGATGTCGGTGGATCGGAGGGGCGCTTGCCGCACCCTCTGTTTCAAAGCGACTTCTACCTCGATCAGAACCCCGACGTGCGGGAGTCGGGCCTCAATCCCTTGATGCACTACCTCGAGCGCGGCGCCGCCGAGGGACGTGCCCCCAACCCGCTGTTCGACACATTATGGTACGTCGCGCGCTATCTCGGCCGCGCGTCCTTCGCCACCAATCCGCTGATCCACTATATCGAACATCCGCAGAACGACACGTCGCCGGTGTTCCAATCGCGGTGGTACATGGCCCATGCCATGGAATCGTCGGCCCACGGCGAAAACCCGCTCGCCCATTACCTCCGCGTCGGACGCGACGCAGGCACGCTGTGCAACGACGAGAACGTTCTCGACCTCGACAACCGATCCTATCGATTGCGCGAATCGGGCCTCTTCGACGCCGATTTCTACGCACGCTATTATCCAGAGGTGCCGGCGAGCGGGTTCGACCCATTCGTCCACTATATGCTGTACGGCCACAAGGAGTCGCGCTTTCCGCATCAGCTCTTCGACATCGAGCATTATGGACATCAAGTCCCCGAGCACGAGCGGGAGGGACTGAATCCCCTCCTGCACTATTTCGAGCGCGGTGGGGCGGCGGGTCTCGATCCGAACTGCTTCTTCGACACGGCCTGGTACCGGGCCGAGTACCCGGACTGCGGCGCCGAAGGTCTCAACCCCCTCGCCCATTTCATCCGCGACGGGGGACGCTCGACCAATCCATCCCTCCGCTTCGATGCCGTCTGGTACCTGTCCCGGCACAAGGACGTGGCGGCGGCGGGGGTGAACCCGCTCGCTCATTACCTGTCGACCGGCATGGACGAAGGACGTGCCTCGCGAGCCGTGCCCCCGCCGTCGGGACGGCGGGACAGTGCGGCGGACAGCGCCGCGCTCGTGACGCTGAAGAAAGCGCCTCGTCATAACCGGCGAACGGTGCTGCTAGTGACCCATTCGGGCCGCGGCGAGATCAAGGGGCACGTCGGCGCCGCTGTGGCGGCCTATCGCCGGGCCGACGCCGATGTGGTGCTCATCGTCGCGGCGGACCGCCGCATCACGGCCGTGCCCCAGACCGTGATGGACGATTGCAGCGCCGTCTATGTGCGGGAGAACGTCGGCTTCGACTTCGCCGCATGGGCACACGTGCTGCAGCATGACGGGTCGCTGCTGACGAGCGACGTGCTGCTGCTGACCAACGACAGCCTGCTGGGCCCGACCGATCCGGCGCAGCTTGCCGTCATCCTGGACCGCATCGACGCTTCGCAGGCCGACATCGTCGGATTGACGGAGAACACGTTCTATTCGCGTCACCTCCAGAGCTTCTGTCTCGCCCTGAAGCGCAGATGTCTGTCGTCCTATGCCTTCAACGAGTATCTCCTCGGCATCGTCAATCTCGCCAGCAAGAACGAGGTCATCACCCGCTACGAACTGACCTTCTCGGCGAGGATGAGGGCGGCCGGGTTCAGCCAGGAGGTGTTGTTCGCCGCGCCGGGCGCGGACCAGGGCACCACGCAGGCAGCCAACAATCGCATAATCTTCGACTGGGGCGCGTTGCTCGACGAGGGTCTGCCCTTCGTCAAAGCGTCTCTCGTCGTCGGCGAACACCGGGCGTTGGGGGAGGAGGCGGTCCGCGCTGCTTTGGAAGAGCGCGGTTTCGATCTCGCCGTGCTCGAACCGACCCACCGCTATGGCGGGCCGAAGGTCTGGGCTGATCTCGCCGCCAAGACGTCGCTCGATATCGACAGACTTCGCGTCTCGTTCTTCGGCCCTTTGAACGTCGCCAACGGCCTGGGCGTAGCATCACGGGGCTACGTCAAAGCCTTGTCCAACACGGGATGCAAGCTCCACCTACAACCGATGATACGCCCGTTCTATATCCATGCCAAAACGTCGCCGGACTGGCAGGTGTCATCCTTCTCAGGCGCTCCCGATGTCGCTCTGGTGCACCTCAACGGCGACGGTTGGGACATTTTGATCACGCCACAGCAGCGCGATCTGATCGACCGTGCCCGGTTCAAGATCGGCCTTTTCGTCTGGGAAACCTCGTTCGTCCCGGCTGAGTGGTTGCCCACGATCGACAGCCTCGACGCCATCTGGGTTCCGACGCAATTCTGCGCCGACATCTTCCGGGCGATGACGTCCGTGCCGGTCGATGTCGTTCCATATGTGGTCGAGAACGAAGCCGACGCAGCGATCTCGGGCGATGCGAAGATGAGGGTCTGCGGCACGTTCGGCATCGATCCGTCCCGGCGACACATCCTCTATGCCTTCGACGGATCGAGCTTTCTCGCGCGGAAAAACCCTCAAGCCCTGATCAGGGCTTATCGTGCCGCGGGGCTCTGGGAGCGCGGGTGGCAGCTCGTGTTGAAGACCAAGCACGTGTTCGATCTGCCCGAGGAAGGCCGACGCCTGCTCGACCTCGTCGGACCGGGCGGAGATGTGGTCGTGATCGACCAGCCCATGCCGCGCAACGACCTCGCGGCGCTCTTCGCGATCTGCCAGATCTACGCCTCGTCCCATTCGTCGGAGGGGTTCGGGCTGACGATCGCCGAGGCCATGGAGATGGGCAAGGTCGTGGTGGCGACCGATTATGGCGGAAGCCGCGATTTTCTTGATGCCTCCTGCGGTTTCCCGGTAGAGGCTCGGGAGATCGCGCTGGATGAGAGTCACGGGCCCTACCTGCGGGGGGCGGCCTGGGGACAGATAGACGAGCAGGCCCTCGCCGAGGCCCTCCGCCAGGCGGCGGATGCCGTCGCCGATGGGAGCGCGGGCGAGATCGGCGCGGCGGCGCGGACCCGCATCCGCGACACGCTCTCCATCACGGCCGTCGCGGCCGCCATGTCGGCCAGCCTCGGGCGCCTCGTCTCGGCTCAGCGTTGAAGGCGTACTCGGCCGTCCAGGCGAACCGGCAGACGTGCATCGACCGGCAGTCGACTGCAGATGCACGCCCGCCAAGCCCGATCCACGAGGAGCGACACCCCCGTCATGCCTGAGACCGCGCTTCACCCCACCTGGTCGGATGCGGCTTGGCCCCACGACGTCGTCCCGCTCCCGCTCGGGCCCGGCCTGCGGCCGCTCGAGCCCTCCCGGCTCCAGCGCTTCTCCGGGTCGCGCCAGCATTACTTCTTCGTCGCTCCGGGCACGAGCGTCGCGCGCCCCGATACCGTGGCGCTCGCACGTCCCCATTGGGCCGACCGCCCGGATGTCGGCATCTTCTACGCCGACGACGCCGTGGTGGGCCGCGACGGCACGGTCACCAGCGTGCATTGCAAGCCGAGCTTCAATCAGGCCTTGATGCTGGCCGACGACTACATGGCGTTTCCGCTGCTGATCAGGGCGGACGTCTTCAGCAAGGTCAGCCTCTCGTCGGGCGCGCGGTTCCGGGACGCCGCCTGGTATTCCTTCTGCCTCCAGGCCTCGACCGCGGGGATCGGCATCGACCGTATTCCTCTCACGCTGCTGGCATCCCCCGGCCAGCGGCCGAAGGCGCGGCGTCGATCGCGCGCCGTGGCGGCGGCGCGGTGGTTCGACGAGACCGGACAGGCCTTGAAGATCGAGGCCGGCCGTGCCGAAGGCACGTCGCAGGTGCGTCGCAGGTTCGACCGGCACCCGATGGTGACGCTGGTCGTGCCGACCCGTCAGAGTGCCCCCGCTTCGACCTCGGGCTCCGCTGGGCGCCCTTTCATCGTGGGACTGCTCGACAGCCTGGCCCGGAGCACCTATCCGCAGGACCGCATCACGGTCCTGGTCGGCGACGATCGCGAGGACGACACCGTCTACCGCGGGCGCCGCGACGGCTTCTCGCTCCGGCGGATCGTCACGACCCTCGGCCCGGGCGAGCGCTTCAACTACGCCGCCAAGATGAACCGGCTCTGGCGGGCCGCCGATACCGACCTCATGATCCTGATGAACGACGACATCACCATCGGGACTCCGGATTGGATCGAGGCGCTCCTCACCTATGCGATGGACCCGAGCGTCGGGGGCGTCGGGGCGAGGCTGCTGTTTCCGGACGGCCGCCTCCAGCATGCCGGGATGTTCGGCGGCATCTTCGGCGTCTGCGCCCATCCCTGGTACCTCCAGGACGCGCGCGCGCCGACCTATGACGGCTGGGCCGAGACGCAGCGCGACTGTTCCGCCGTGACGGGGGCCGTCTTCGCCACACGCCGCGGCCCGATGGAGGCCGTGAACGGCTTCGACGAGGATTTCAGCCTCGATTTCAACGACGTCGACCTCTGTTTCAAGATGCGGATGCTGGGCTACCGCATCGTCTACACGCCCTTCGCCGAGCTGACCCATCACGAGAAGGCCTCGCGCCAAGCCGATGTCGCACCCGGCGATCAGGTCATGCGGTATCTCCGGCGCTGGAAGGACGTCCTGGCGGAAGACCCGATGTTCAGCCCGCAATTGCGCGGCGACACGGATGTGGTGACGCCGCGGGACGAGGCGACGGCCTGGATCCGGCAGTCGCCGGGCCTCTTCGATTCGGCCTGAGGGGCGATGTCGGCACGGCGCCTCGACCGCGATCCCGGCGATCGATTGGTCGGCCGGATCAGAACGTCAGCCAGGGGTGGCGGATCGTGAGCTCGACCTTGAGGGCTTCGGTCGCCGTCACGGTGTCGGTCCGTAGCATCGATCGCCCGTGCACCCTGTAGCGGCACAGGATCTCGGGCACGTAGAGCCCCGTCATGTCCGCCTCGATGAACTTGCACCAGAGATCGAAGTCTTCCCAGCCGCCCTCGATATGGCTGTATCCGCCGACCTCGCGCCACGAGGACACTTTCACCAGGGCCATGGCGTCGATGTAGTTCCCGCGCTGGAGACGGCGGCGGCTCCAGATCTCGGCCTGCCCCAGATCCTGCTGATCGCCGAACAGCTGCAGCTGGGAATAGGCGACGTCGTAAGATCCGTCGACGGCCGCGGCGTGCAGGCGCTCGAGCGCACGAGGGCAGATGATGTTGTCGGCATCGAGGACGAAGACGTGATCGGTCCTGGCCTCCGCGAAGGCGGTGTTGCGGGCCGCCGCGAGGCCGCGGTTGAACCCGTGCCGCAGCAGGACGCAGCGGTCGAGGTCGCGGCCGTGTCGTTCGCACCACGCGAGGGCGATCTCGACGGATCCATCCTGCGTGGAATGGTCATCGACGACGAGGAGTTCGACATGGCGATGCGTCTGCTCGAGCACCGAGTCGAGGCAGGCCTCCACATACTGCCCGTAGTGGAAGAGGCTCACCGCCACCGTCACGGCTTCCGGATGAGCGGCGTCGTCCCGCTCTGAACGGAAGACGGGTTCGTGGGCGGCCCCCCGGGCCGGTATCGCGGGAGCGGTCACGTCGGATCAGCCTGGGAGGGTCGACAGGAACGAGCGTAGGTCGCTCGCCAGGACGGCGACGGACCGGTTCAGGACATCGAAGGCGCGCGCTCGCGCATCGCGTGCCGCCTGCCGGCCATCGGGCTCGTCGAGCAGCCATCGGCTGAGGTCGGCCAGGTGCCTGAGATCGTCCTGGAACAGATGCGTCCCCGCCTGGAAGTCCGGATGAGGACAGCCGGTATCGCTGACGACGACCGATCCGGACGCCATCGCGTGGGCGATGCAGTGCTGCCAGTCGACGTGGGGGAACTCGTCTTCGGCCAGCAGCAGCGTGATGCGGGATCGTGCGCTGACATGGCCCGCGATGCGGAAGGACCGGCGCCATGCCACCGCCTCCTCCAGCGGGTCTGGAGACCGATGGGCCGTGTAGAGGAAGCAGGGCCGCGCCGCGAAGGTCTCGGCGTGGCGTCGCAGGATGGCGGACCGCCGGGCGGAGTGGCGGCCGAAGAAGGACAGATCCAGGGGCCGGCCCTCCCAGGCCGCGGCGTCGAACGCCGCCCCGCGCCCGGCGGCCGGCATGGCCCGGACGAGCGGGTCATCGTCGTCGCCGTCGACGAGCCAGCGCTCGCGGATCGGCGAGGCGAGGCGCACGTGCAAGGCCGACATCCCGGCCCCGCCGAACATGTGGGCGATCTGGGCCGAGGCGTCGAGCACGCCACGGCCCCGCAGGAGATAGGGCAGCGCGCGCCGCAACGCCGGACTTTGGATCGGCACCGTGTTGAACATGAGGCTCCGTTCGACCAAGGCATCGCCCGACCAGACCCGTCCCAACCCTTCGTCGAAGAAGACGTGCGGAGCCACCACGATGGAGAACCCAGCCTCGCCGGAGGGGTCCGCCGTCTCGTCGACGAGCGTGACACCGAATGCCGATGCCGCCAGAGCCTCCGCCAAGCCCGCCGCCAGGGCAGCCTCCGCCGGATCGCTCCGCGAGCTGACCCGGACCGTGACGGCCGTGACCCCGTCCGACGTCTCACGAACACGGGCGATGCTGTCGGGCGGTACCGCCGCGGCGCTGCGGGCCGTCGCCGTCATGGCTTCGCCCCAGGCGCTCGCCAGACGCTCGCGGCGGAACATCGGCCTGCCCTCGGCCAGCGCGTAGCGCAGCGCGTGTTCGGCCGCCGGGATGCCCGCCCGCGCGACGTCCGGGTTGAGATCGCGATAATCCGCCTCGGAGAAGAACGGCAGTCCGACGAGGCGATCGATCGTCGCGTCGCTCATACCGCGGGCTCCGCCGACCGTGCCGCGCATCGGACGGCCGACCCGCCGCGAGCTCGTGACCGGGATTTGCAGCAGCTCACCGGCCTCATCGCCTCGACGACGCCGCCCTGACCAGACGGCGCGGCACGCCCGAGGCGCGCCGGACGAGCCGAGACATCAGCCGGAGAGGTCGCGTCACCCTCCAGCTGGTCGAGGTCAGCAGGAGGGCGAGTCGTTGGTTCACCGCGACCGTCTCGGCGGCAGCGGCCTCGGCCTCCTTCGACCTGAAGACGATCAGCGCCGACAACCGGTAGGCCTCGATCCTGAAATCCTCCTCGGCCTTCGCGAGGGCATGCCGTGCGGTCTCCTCGTTGGTCTCGACCTCCGCCAGGGCCGATGCATGGGCGTCGATCATGCGGTCGCGTTCGATTTGATGGGTGCGGGCCGTGGCCCGCGCCGCCTCGCGATGGCGGTCGTCGATGGCTTCGAGTTCCCGCACGCGGTCGGCCGACGCACGGAGACGATCCTGCAGGGCGCGACGCTGCCGCTCCCAGTCGGCGGCGCGGTCGTCCGCCGAGTGGACGTGGTCACTGAGCTTTACGGGCAGCGGTGAAAGCCTCGATATGCTCACGACGCTCGGCGAACCACTCGAACTTCTCGTCTTCGAGACCTCGACATCGGCCGAGCAGGCGCTCGAACGCCTCCTCATGGCCCTTCCTGGCCCGCTCGATCCCGCGCCTCTCGGCGTCGCGGAGCGGATCGTCGCGATCGGCGTCGGACCCAGGATCGTCGACGCTCTGCGACTGGTGCTCCATCATGGCCTGCCCCGTCCGCCGGCGATAGATTCCGCGATCGAGGCGGTCATGGGAGGCCACCACGGCACGCGAGGTTCGGCTTGGCCGTCATCGATGTTCGTCCTCCCCCCGCGACGACGCCTAGCGTATGTCATGCTGTCGCTGACCCACGCCAGCTTGGAAGCCTCTAAGCAGGATTGTGTTGGTTCACCAACGCAATCCTGCTTAGAGGCTTCCAAGCTGAAAGCGGCAGGATGGCGTGGGCCAACCCACGCCATCCTGCATAGCGCCTTCGCCCATCGCCGCGACTGTGAGATCGTCCACGACCGCGTCCGAGCGACGTCTCCGTCGGGCTAGCATGTCCGCCGTCGCGGCTGCAACGGGCCCGGGTCGCGCGGTTCGGGCGTCCCCTGGCCATCGGTCCCGCAAAGTGCTACCCGCCGACCGAGACTGTGACTGCGCCGCTGCCGCCCGCCCCGGGCATTTCGAAGGTGCTCCGTCGACCAGCGAAGGATCGGGACTCCATGAAGAAGGCCTTCGTCACCGGCATCACAGGTCAGGACGGCGCCTATCTGGCCCAGCTCCTCCTCGGGGAAGGCTACGACGTGCATGGCCTCGTCCGCCGGTCGAGCACGGCCGATGTCAACGACCACCGGCTGCGCTGGCTCGACATCGCAGACCGCGTGCACCTCGTCGACGGCGACCTCACCGACCTGTCCGGACTGATCCGGACGATGCAGGAGATCGAGCCGGACGAAGTCTACAATCTCGCCGCGCAATCCTTCGTCAAGTCATCCTGGCAGCAGCCGCTCTTGACCGGCACGGTCACGGGTCTCGGGACCGCCAACATCCTGGAGGCCGTCCGCCTCGTGCGGCCGCAGGCGCGCTTCTACCAGGCATCCTCGTCCGAGATGTACGGCCTCATCCAGGAGCCGCAGCAGAGCGAGACGACGCCGTTCTACCCCCGCTCCCCCTACGCCGCCGCCAAGCTCTACGGGCATTGGATGACGGTGAACTATCGCGAGAGCTTCGGGCTTCACGCGTCGAGCGGCATCCTGTTCAATCACGAATCGCCGCTGCGCGGGATCGAGTTCGTGACCCGCAAGGTCACCGACGGCGTGGCCCGCATCAAGCTGGGGCTGAAGGAAGAGTTACGCCTCGGCAACATCGACGCCAAGCGGGACTGGGGTCACTCCCGCGACTACGTCCGGGCGATGTGGCTCATGCTGCAGCAGGACGTCGCCGACGACTACGTCGTGGCGACGGGGCGGACCGTGACGGTCCGCGATATGTGCGGCATCGCCTTCGGCTATGCGGGGCTCGACATCGATCGACACCTCGTGATCGATCCGGCCCTGTTTCGGCCGGCCGAGGTCGACATCCTTCTGGGCAATCCCGCCAAGGCCAAGGCGAAGCTCGGCTGGGAGGCGACTACGACGCTCGACGAGATGATCCGCGAGATGGTGGATGCCGATCTCGCGCGTCTCAGCCGCAGGACCTGACGGACGACCCATGGCAGCGGACCCCGCGCGCAGGATCCTCGTCACGGGCGCCAGCGGCTTCGTCGGGCCCTGGCTGATGGAGCGACTCGCCTCGGACCTCCCGGCCGGCGCCGAAGTGCTGGCCGTCGGCCAGCCGACACAGGGCGCCTCGCTCGCGGTCGACCTCGACATCACCCAGGGCGACGAAGTCGAGGCGCTGGTCGCGCGTTTCAGGCCGACCTGCGTCATCCATCTCGCCGGCATCTCGTCCGTCGAACAGGCGCGGTGCGAGAGCAGGCGGACCTGGGAGGTCAACGTCTTCGGCACCCTGAACCTGGCCGAAGCCGTCCTGCGCCACGCACCCGAAGCGCGCTTCGTCTTCGCGAGTTCGTCCGAGGTCTACGGCGCCTCGTTCAACGATGCCGGCGGCACGATCGACGAGGCCGGCCTCCTGCAGCCTCGCAACGCCTACGCGATGACCAAGGCCGCGGCCGACCTGGCGCTGGGTCAAATGGCCGAGGCCGGACTGCGCGCCGTCCGCCTCCGACTGTTCAACCACACGGGTCCGGGGCAATCGACACGTTTCGTGGTCCCGGCCTTCGCGGCCCAGATCGCCGACGCCGAACGGGGACGGCGGCCCCCGACGCTGAAGGTGGGCAACCTCGAAGCGCGCCGCGACTTCCTCGACGTCCGCGACGTCGTGGCGGCTTACCTCCGCGTCGTGACCGTGGCCGACCTGCCGCCGGGCATCGTTATCAACGTCTCGTCGGGCACGCCGCGCCGCATCGGCGACATCCTGGAAGCCTTGCTGCGGCAGAGCCAGGTCGCGATCCGGATCGAGCCCGATGAGGCCTTGATGCGGCCGAGCGACGTCCCCGTGACGGCGGGCGACGCCCGGCGGGCCCATTCGCTCCTGGACTGGCGCCCGGCCGTGCCCTGGGAGACGACGCTCCGCGACGTCCTCGACGCCTGCCGCCGCGCAGGCGGCCCCTGAACCATCGGCCGATCGCGCGGCGGGCCTGACAGGCCTCGAGCCGTCGGGGCTCGACCCGACTTCGAGGGCAGTTCAGGTGCCGTCGACCGCGAGCCCGAGCCTCACCCATCATACCAGCCGACATCGACGATGACTCGTCGCTGTCGGGTCACGCCGCATGAGCGGCGGCGCGCATTCGCGCTTGCCAGCGGTCGAGAGGCTCGACCACTGGTATCAGACGACGCGATCGTTGCGCACCGACAGGTCGATGAAACGGCGCAGCGCGGGCGGAAGCGCCTCCGCATAGGCGTCCCAGATGATCCGGTTGTTGGCGAATTCGTCGGTCGACATCAGCATGCCGCTGGGCACGCGTCGGTACCAGTAGAGCGGCTCGGGGATGGACACGATGGACAGGCCCGCCAGGGCCGCCCGCGCGTGGAAGTGCCAGTCCTCGTAGCCGACCCCGCGCCATTCATGGAAGCCACCGACCCGATCGAAGACGCCCCGCCGATAGATCCCGGTCGCATCGCCGAAGACGTTGATGGACAGGCCGAGTTCGAGCGAGCCGCCCGGGAAGCCCCATCGCTCGGCGGCGAAGAGGTCGTCGGGCTCCGGCGCGGCGGCCGGGTTGCGGAAGATCGACATCTGACACGTGACGATATCGGCCTCGGTGCGGGACATGACGTCGTCGAGCCGCTCGACGAGGTGCGGAAAGGCGAGATTGTCGTCGTCCATGAAGACGATCCGCTCGGCATCGGTCGCCCTGACGCCCGCGTTGCGCGCGGCACCGAGATAGCGGTGCGGCTCGCGCAGGACGCGCAGGCGGAACGGCCAGACGCGGTCCTCCAGGGCCACGAGCCCGGCCATCGCGGCGGCGGACCGGCTGCCGTCGTCGACGAGCACGAGATCGAAGTCGGTGCGGGTCTGCGCCGCCAGGGAGTCGAGCGTCTGCGCCACCAGGACGGGCCGCTCGTGATGCGTCATCACGACGGCGATGCGGCGCGACGGACCGGACGGCATGCGGGGCGTGGGGGCGGGCCGTCCGACGGCCGCCAGCCACTGCAGCCAGCGGGCTCCCACGTCGCGCTCGGCGTAGGCGGGCCGCGCCGCCGCGAAGGGACCGCCGAGGAGTTCCGCCAGACGCGCCGCGAGGGCAGGCGCTTTGGGTTCGACCAGCACACGATCGGCGTCCTCCCCGGCGACAAGTTCGGGGATGCCGCCCGTCCGCGTCGACAGGAACGGGATGCCGCGGCGAAGGCACTCCGAGATGACGCAGGGCGCGTTGTCGACGAGCGACGGGATCACCGCCAGGCACCGCTCGTCCCGCAAGAAGGCCTGGGCGGCGTCGGTGTCGAGCTCCGTCTCGAACGCGAGGCGGGCGAGGAGCGACGGCCGGCGCCGCGCGACGGCGTCGCGGATGCCCTCCGGCGTGTGGGAGGCCGGCTTGCCCACGAACACGACGTCGAAGTCACGCCCGGCGAGCGCATCGGACAGGACGGCGTCGAGGAACAGATCGACCCCTTTGCGGGTCTCGAGCCGCCCGAAGAAGGCGATGCGGTCGACGCGGTCGAGCGCCCTGCCCCGGCGCTCCGGCAGCGCGTCGTCGGGGTCCGACCAGAGGAACAGCGGCACCGCGGCGGCGTCCTTCGCCAGCGGCTGGCCGCTGCTCCGGAGCCAGTCCAGCATGTGGCGCGACGGGCAGAGGACGGCGTCCGCCTGCTCGAACGCGACCCGCTCCATGTGGAGATGCGCCAGGCTCCGCTCGTCGCGCGCCAAGGCGCGGTTGGCGTCGAGCAGCCACGCGGTCGGTCCATGGGCCACGACGGCGAGCGTCGAGTCGGCGAAGGCCAGGCCCGTGCGCTTGGCGACGACGCTGCTGAAGGCCTGGCCTTCCCAGTCCTGGAACAGCACGAGGTCGTGGTCGAGGTGGCGCAGGTAATCGTAGATGACGCAGCTCTCGCGCAGCCAGGTCGGATAGATCTCGCCGTAGCGCGCATCGAGATGCGTGATCGTGATGCCGGCGGCCTCGCAGCGCCTGACCCACCGGCTGGCGTGGTCGATCCACGGGACGCCCGTGTAGACGATCCGCACCTCGTGCCCGGACCGCGCCAGGAACAGGGCGAGATGCGTCGTCGCCGTGCCGATGCCGCCGTTCTTCTGGGCGCCCAGGATCTCTCCGGCCACGAGACAGAGGCGCAGCCGCAGGCTCGCGCTCATCGCCGTCCCCGGATCGCCCGCGACAGGGCGCGGAGCGGCGCCGTGACCCGCCAGGAGGTGGACGATTCGATGGCGGCGATGCGGCCCTCCATCGCCGCCCTGTCCTGCCGCGCGGCCTCGGCGATGCGATCCCGTTCGCCCGCGATGGCGGCCACGCGGGGCAGGAGGTCGGCGCGCGCCTCGGCCAGTTCCGCGCCGAGGCGCACGATGTCGTCCCGCAGGATGCCGGCCTGGGCTTCGGCGCCGGCCGCCCGCTGCTCGAGCCGCGCCACCTCGCCGTCGAGGCCGACGCCGCGACGATCCTGGGACCCCAGGTCCAGCGTGAGGCGAAGCTTGTCGTTGTTGGCCCGCGTCAGGGCCGCCCAGGTCTGCTGGCCATCCGCGCGGAGCCGAGCCTCGGCCGCCGTCGCGGCGTCACGCTGGAGCCGGGTCGTCTCGCTGGCCTCGAAGTAGCGCCACACGAGAGGATAGAGGCCTTCGAGCGTGGTGACGAGGTCGCGCGCCCCCTCGATGCGCGAGGTGAACGCGGCGTGGATGGCGTCGACCCGGGCGCCGTCGTCGCCATGGGCCTCGAGTTCGGCGAAGCAGGCGCCGGCCAATTGCACCATATCGAGCGCCCGGAGATCCCGCACGTCGGCGTCGACCGCGGCGTGGTCGCCGTCGGCCTGGTCGTTGCCGTGCAGGAACGCATCCACCTCGGCCTCGACGGCAATGCCGCCCTTCGGCCAGTCGAGGCCGAGTTCGCGGCCGACGCGCCCGAGTTCGCGGCGCCAGTCGTCGAGCAGCGCGCCGTAGCGGAGGAACGCCCGGCCGTGACCGCGGGAGCCCCGCACGGCGGCCAGCGTGTAGCGCAGCCAGACCGCCTCGCCGCGCGGCGACACCCAGGCGTCATACGGGATGGTCTTGAGATGCCGCTGGCGCAGCGAGCGCGCGACATCGACAGGGTGGCGGAGCGGCAGGATGTGGACGACCCGGTAGCCGCGATCCGCCAGGGCCCGGTTCCAGATCGGGGCCAGCAGGGCCGTGCGGGGATCCTTCAACACAACGAGGCTCTCGTCGCCGAACGAGCCTTCGATCAGCTCCGCCGCCTCCGCCGTGAAGGCCAGGGCGGCGGGCGAGTCGAACCAGGCCGGCGGGATATCGGCGACGCCGTAGAGGTCGGAACCGGCCTCGGCGAGCATGCGGTCGTTCAGGTCGACCATGCCCCGGGGTTCCCAGTGGCCGTGGGGGTTCCCCTCGTTGGGCGGCACGAGGTCGGCCGGCATCGCGGCGCCGAGCAGCGAGAGGGTGCGGGCGAGGGCGGACGTGCCGTTGCGGTGCATGCCGGTCACCAGCACGGCGGTGCGCCGCGCCGGCGAAGTCGCGCGCGCTCCCGACCCGACCGCCGCCGCACGGCCGAGATCGTCCACGCCCAAACGTACCGTCACCCCTGCCCCCTCGATCGGCTCTTCACATCAGGCTGACGGCCGAGGCCGCCGGGTGCACCTCAGCGCTCGTGGGCGGCCTGGGACGTCGCTTCCCAGATCGGCGCCAGCAGATACTGGATCACGCGGCGGCTGCCGGTCTGGACTTCCGCCGTCACCATCATGCCCGGCATGAGCGGCACGTCCTTGCCGTCGGCGTTGATCGACGTCTGGTCGAGTTGCACCGTCACGGGATAGACGAGGTTCTGGACCTTGGGGCTGCCGCTGATTGAGGAGCCGTTGATCGGCCGGGCGAGCGTGCTGGCGTCCGACGACGCGGTGGCCTCCTGCGAATCGACGGCCTCGTTGGAGATCCGCTTCACCAGGCCCTTGAGCGTCCCGTAATGCGTGAAGGGGAACGCGTCGACCTTCAGGACGACCTCCTGGTCGTCCTTGATGAAGCCGATGTCCTGGTTCTGGACCAGGGCCATGACCTCGAGGGCGCCGCTCGACGGGACGAGGACCAGGAGGGGCTGGCCGGAGGTCACCACCTGGCCCACCGTGGTCACCGCCATCTGCTGCACGGTGCCGTCGATCGGCGCCAGGATGCGGGCGTGTTCGGCCTTGTCGTTCGCCTTGACGAAGTTCTGCTCGACGGTGTCGCGCCGCCGCTCCGCGTCGCTGAGCTTCTGGTTCTGGCTGGCGAGGAAGTCGCGCTTGGCCTGGTCGAGCCGCCGCCGCAGCGACACCGCCGCGGCGTCGTTTTCGAGCACCTGGCCGCGATCGTCGGTCAGGTTGCGCTGCTCGTTCTCCAGCAACTGGCTCGCGTCGATCACGGCGGCATGGGTGCCGGCCTGCTTCGACTCCAGGGTCTGCTTCATGTTGAGGCGCTCGGTCATCGAGGCGATGACCTTCTCGCGCGCCCCGATGCCGTCCCGGAGCCGGGTGTTGCGGGCGGTCTTCTCCTCGAGCTGGGCCTGGAGCCCGTCGACCTGCGCCTGGTACTGGCTCATCTCGGCCTGGAACACGCTGTCGTCGCGCCGGCGATAGCCGTCCGACACGTCGGGCGGGTAGATGATCGTCGGGTTGGCGACGCTCGCCTGGACGTCGACGATCTCGGTGGTGCGCCGGGCGATCTCGGCGTG
Organism: Lichenihabitans sp.; assembly: GCA_965214345.1. Taxonomy (GTDB): domain Bacteria; phylum Pseudomonadota; class Alphaproteobacteria; order Rhizobiales; family Beijerinckiaceae; genus Lichenihabitans. Next base: position 2,644,336 of record CBDCBJ010000007.1, read on the forward strand.
GAGGGACTGCAGCTCCGACGCAGCCGCGGCGCGGTCGGCGTCGGACTGGGTCGCGTCGAGGGCGACGAGGAGGTCGCCCGCCTTGACCTTGGAGCCGTTCGAGACCGCGATCTGCGACACGCGCCCGATGTCGAGCGGCTGAACCACCTTGGATCGCCCGCTCGGCTGGATGCGCCCCTGCGCCTCGGCGTAGATGTCGATCTTGGCGAAGGTGCTCCAGGCGATCGCCGCCGCGATCATCGCGCAGAGGGTCCACAGCATGAAGGACATCTTGGGCGAGGCGGGGGTCTCGAGGATCTCGAGGTGGGCCGGCAGGAAATCGGCGTAGGCCGAGGCGGGTTTGGGGACATGCGGGCCGCCGCGGCCGACGAGCGCCGGCACGCGGGAGATGATGGCGGGCAATCTCGCGCGGCGCGGCGCGGGGAGCGGGATGGGGGCGCTCATGCGGCGGCGCTCTCGCCGGCCTGGATGCGCCACAGGCGGCCGTAGAGGCTGGTGGGCAGCGCCAGCAGTTCGCTGTGCGACCCGTCCTCGACGATGGCGCCCTCCTGCACCGCGATGATGCGGTCGCAGCCGCGCACCGCGGCCAGCCGATGGGCGATGATGATGACGGTGCGGCCCTGCACGATGTGGCGCATGTTCTCCTGGATGATGCGCTCGCTCTCGTAATCGAGGGCCGAGGTGGCCTCGTCGAGGATGAGGATGCGGGGGTTGGCGGCCAGCGCGCGGGCGATGGCCAGGCGCTGGCGCTGGCCGCCCGACAGGTTGGCGCCGCGCTCGACGATCATCGTGTCGTAGCCGAGGGGGAGGCGGTTGACGAACTCGTCGGCGCCAGACAGGCGCGCCATGGCGATGACCTGGGCGCGCGACATGGCCGGGTTCACGAGCGCGATGTTCTCGTGCACGGTCTTGTTGAAGAGCAGGTTCTCCTGCAGCACCACGCCGACCTGGCGCCGCAGCCAGGCGGGATCGACCTGCCCGACGTCGATGCCGTCGACGAGGATCTGGCCGCGCTCGGGCGTGTAGAGGCGCTGGACGAGCTTCGTCAGCGTCGACTTGCCGGAGCCCGACGGGCCGACGATGCCGATGACCTGCCCGGCCGGGATCTGGATGTTGATGTTCTTCAGGATCTCGCGGCCGCCCGGCTCGTAGCGGAACGTCATGCCGCGGATCAGCACCTCGCCCTTGGCGGGCGGCAGGTGCGCCTGCGCCATGGAGCTCGATTCGGGGAAGTTGTTCATGATGTCGCCCAGCCGGTCGACCGAGATCTGCACCTGCTGGAAGTCCTGCCAGAGCTGGGAAAGCCGCAGGATGGGCCCCGTCACCTGGCCGAAGATCATGTTGAACGCGATCAGCCCGCCGACCGTGAGGTCGCCGTTGATCACCGCCTGGGCGCCGAAGAACAGCACCGCGGCGGTCGACAGTTTCGACACGTACTGGAAGGCGTTCTGGCCGACGTTGGCGATCGACACGGCGTCGAAGGATGAGCCCACGTATTCGGCGAGCTTCTCCTCCCATTCCTGGCGCAGCACCGGCTCGATCGCCATGGCCTTGACGGTCTGGATGCCGACGACGGATTCGACCAGGAACTGCGTCGACAGCGCGCTCTTGTTGAATTTGTCCTTCATGCGCTCCATCAGCAGCGGCCGCATGATCCAGCCGATCAGCACGTAGACCGGCAGGGACAGGAGCGCGATGACGGAGAGGAAGGGCGAGTAGGCCACCATCACGACGATGAGGACGACCGAGAACATCACGTCGAGCCCGGTCAGCAGGGCCGAGCCGGTGAGGAAGTTGCGGACCTGCTCGATCTCGCGCATGCGCGCCACGGTCTGGCCGGTGGCGCGCGTCTCGAAATATTGCAGCGGCAGGCGCACCATGTGGTCGAACAGCTTGGCGCCGAGCTCGACGTCGATGCGGCTCGTCGTGTGGGTAAGCATGTAGGTGCGCAGCCAGGTCAGCAGCGACTGGAACAGCCCCACGAGGCACATCCCGAGGATGACCATGTAGAGGGTCGACATGCCCTTGTGGACCAGCACCTTGTCGATGACGATCTGGAACAGGAGCGGGGTCGCCAGCGTGCAGAGCTGGATGAACAGCGACGACACGATCACGCTCATCAGCGGCCGCCGGTAGCGCCAGAGCGAGGGCAGGAACCAGGCGAGCGAGAAGGAGCCGATCTCCTGCTTCAGCGACGCGCGCCGCGTGAACAGCAGGATCGTGCCGGTCCAGTCGGCGGCGAGCTCCGCCTCGTCGGGGTTGCGGACCTCGCGCGTGACGGCGTTGACGAGCCGCATGCGGCCGTCCTCATGGCGGCGGCCGTAGATGAAGAACTGACCGTCCTTCATCTCCAGCATGGCGGGGAGCGGCAGGCCGGCCAGGCTCTTGGCGGGCTGCTTCGTCAGCCGCTTGGCCTTGAGCTTGACGAGCTTGCTGGCCCGCACGAGGTCGAGCGCCGTGTAGACCTTCTCGCCCATCCCCATCTCGTGGCGGACCTGGGCGATGTCGCAGCCGAGCCGGTGGAAGTTCGCCACCATGGCGAGGGCCGGCAGGCCCGAATCGACCGGGGCGGGCGGCGGCGGCGGGGATGCGGGCGGCGGCAGGGGCGCAGGGGGCGGCGGCGGAGCGGCGGCTTGGGGAGGCTCCGACACGAGGCTCACTGACATTCAGCTCATCCGTTCCGAGTTGGTTCCGCCAGCATAGGCCCGCCGTCGGCCGGTGGCCAGCGGCGGCGGTGAATCCGGCTACCCGACCCCATGGCGCCGAAATGTGGCCTTTGCGGGGATCACTCCGCGGCCGCGGGCCGGGCGGCCTCGGCGGCGGCCTGTTCGGCGAGGTAGCGGTCGCGGATCGCGGCGCCGGCCTCGTCGCAGACGAAGGGCAGGAAGGCGTAGCGGCGCCCGCGCGTCACCTTGCTCACCGCGTGCAGGATGTTGGCCGGGAACACGACGGCCCAGCCGGGCGGCGCCTTGATGCCGCGCGGGTTGTACTCCGGGAAGCTGACCGCGCCGCCGTCGAAATCGTCGTTGAGGTTGATCGAGACGGCGAAGCGCCGGTGCGCCGTGACGGGGGAGGAATTGTCCCGGTGGGGGCGGAAGTGGCCGCCGTCCTCGGCGCTGTAGCACCCCACCATGTAGCGCTCCATGCGGGTGACCTTCATGAAGAACAGCCGCTCGATCTCGGGCAGGACGCGCCGCGACACGAGGCCCTGCACGTGGCGGATCAGCGCCTGGTCGTCGAGCACGTAGTCCTTGCGGCTCTTGAAGCCCCGGTCGAACACGCCGACGTTGTTGCGCATCACGCCCGATTCGCCGCCCCCGTCCGCGTCGTAGAGGCCCACGAGGTGGCGGCAGAGGCCGGGGTCGAAGACGTGGGGCAGCACCAGCACGGGCGCCGGCACCTCGAAGCCGGCGAAGCGCGCGGGCTGGGCCAGGCCGTCGAGCGCGTCGAAGAGCGCGTCCGCACCCCCGTCCTCCCCGGCGAGGGGGATCACCCGCAGCACGTGGAGCGACGGGTCGACGAGCATCCAGAAGCGGCGGCGCTGCGCCGGCGCGTTGCCGCCGCCGAGGGGGGCCGCGCCGAGGCGTTCGCTGACGCTGGCGTCGAGGTCCCACATGAAGCGCAGGCCCGGCATCGCGTCGGGGTAGCGGCCGGAGGCCTGGTCGGCCGCGTCCGTGCCGACGAAGAAGATCGCGGCCCGCGCGTCGTCGAACCGCTCCCGCCCGCGGCGCACGGCCGCGATGGCGGCCCGGCCGAGCGCGTCGTCGGCGCCGTAGAAGCAGAACACGAGGTAGCGCCCCGCCATGGCGTCCGGCGCGAACTGGATGCCCTGGCAGAGCTGGGAGAAGCGCGGCAGCACGTCACCGGGCGTGACGTTGCGGTAGCTGGGCGGGGCCTCGGTCATGGCGGCACTCTGCGCTCGATCTTTCGACCGCCTGTAGAGGATGGCCCGCGGGACGGCAATCCCCCGACGGGACCGTTTTCGGCCGACGGCCTCCGGCGCGGCTGGACAGCGGCGGGGCGGCGCGGCAAAGGTCGTGCTCCGCCCCACAATCGAGCAGCTTGCATGACGACGATCGATCGCGCCACGGCCCTCGAGGTCCATCGGTCCGGTCGCCTCGCCGAGGCCGAGGCGCTCTACCGGGCCATCCTGGCGGCCGACCCGCGCGATGCCGACGCCCTGCACCTGCTCGGGCTCGTCCGCCAGAAGCGCGGCGACCCCGCCGAGGGGGAACGGCTGATCCGCGGCGCCATCGCGGTCAAGGATGCCGGCGTGTTCCACATGAACCTCGGGACGCTGCTGCTCGGCGCCGGCCGGCCCGACGAGGCCGAGGCCGCCTATCGCCACGCCGTCGCGGTGCAACCGGACCTCGCGGACGCGGCGGGACGGCTCGGCGCGATGCTGCTGACGGCCGGGCGGCCCGGGGAGGCCGACGCCGTCCTGACGGAGGCCGTGCGTCACAAGAAGGGCTCGGCGGAGCTGCTGAACATGCTCGGCGTCGCCCGGATGAAGAGCGGCGACCTCGAAGGGGCCGGATGGGCGCTCGGCGAGGCGCTGGTCTCGGCGCCGGGCTCCGCGGACGTCCGGTTCAACCTCGGTCTCCTCCACGCCGTAGGCGGGCGGGCCGGCGAGGCCGAAGCCGCCTTCCGCGCCGTGCTGGCCGCCCAGCCCGACCATGCCGAGGCCCACCACAATCTCGGCGCCGCCCTGATGCGGGCGCGGCGGCTCGACGAGGCCCGCGCCGCCGTCGAGGCCGCCCTTGCGCTCCGGCCTGATCACGCGGACGCGCGCTTCGACCTCGGCCTGCTGCAGGTCGAGGCGGGCGAGCCCGCGGAGGCCGAGGCCAGCTTTCGCCGTGCGCTGGAGGCGGCGCCGGACCTTACGCGCGCCAAACTCGCCCTCGGCACGGTGCTGCTGGCCCGCGGCGCCTATGCCGAAGGCTGGCCGTTGAAGGAGGCGCGGCACGCCGCCGACGCGAGAGAAGCCTTCGTCGCCCCGCCGCTCGTCGCCTATCCGCGCTGGGCGGGCGAGGACCTCGCGGGTAAATCGCTGCTGGTCTGGGCCGAACAGGGGTTCGGCGACGCCATCCAGTTCGTCCGCTACATGCCGGAGCTGAAGCGGCGCGGCGCGAGCTGGCTCACAGTCGCCACCTTCCCGCCGCTCGCCGCGCTCTTCGCGGGAGTGGAGGGCGTCGACCGGGTCGTCACGGAGACCGGCGACCCCGGGCCGCACGACTATTGGACCTACCCGCTCAGCATCCCGCTCCACCTCGGCACGACGCTCGACACGATCCCCGCCCGCCTGCCCTATCTTCACGCGTCGCCGGCGCTGAAGGCGCGCTGGCGGCCCCGCCTGCCCGAGCGCGGGCTGCGGGTGGGGCTGGCCTGGCGGGGGTCCCCGATCCAGGACAACAACGAGCGGCGGTCCCTGCCGGGGCTCGCCACGCTGGCGCCGCTCTGGTCCGTCCCCGGGGTCAGCTTCGTCAGCCTGCAGAAAGGCGAAGGGGAGGCCGAGGCCCGAACCTGGGCGGACGAGGGCAAGCTCGTCGATCTCGGTTCCGCGGTCGGCGACTTCGCCGACACGGCGGCGATCGTCGAGCAGCTCGATCTCGTGATCTCGGTCTGCACGTCCGTCGCGCATCTGGCGGGCGCGCTCGGCAAGCCGTGCTGGATCCTGCTGCCGGCGAAGGGGGCCGACTGGCGCTGGCTGCGGGACCGGGACGACTCGCCCTGGTACCCGGACGTGGTGCGCCTGTTCCGGCAGAGACGGGACGGGGATTGGGTCGAGACCGTGGCCGAGGTCGCGGCGGCGCTCGCCGAGCGGGCGCGCGGCTGAGGGCTGGCGGGAACGACGACGTGGCCAACATCCTCCTCGCCAACGAGTTCGGCAGCGGCCTGGGCCACCTCAATCACCTGGTGATGCTGGCCAAGCGCTTCGACGGCGGCCATCGCCTCGTCTTCGCGCTCGACGACACCGCGACGGCAGCCCCCGTGCTGCGGCGCGCCTTCGGCGACGGCGCGATGCTCGTGCAGGGCCCGCGCTGGGCGCCGCTGCCCGCCAAGGTCGCAAATATGCGCGACACCCACACCCTGGCGGACCCGTTCGACCTGTTCGGCCTCGGCGAGGTCGAGCGGCTCGGCGCCGCGGTCGACCTCTGGTCCGAGATCATCGGCCGCCACGCCCCCGACCTCATCGTGGCCGATGCCGCGCCGTCGCTTCGCCTCGCAGCGGGCGGGCGCGTGCCGATGGTGGTGGTGGGCAGCGGCTACACGGTGCCGCCGCCGGGCCGCGTGCTGCCGCCGATCCGCCCGTGGCAGGAGAGCGTGCCGGCCGAGGCCCGTGCCGTCGAGGCGCAGCTCCTCGCCGCCGCCAACGCGGTCCGCGCCGCGCGGGGCGGGGCCGCGGTCGACCATTGGGCCGACCTGTTCGGGGGCGACGACACGTTCGTCTGCACCCTGCCCGGCTTCGATCCGTACCGCGCCCACCGCACGCGGCCGCAGACCTGGCCCTACGTGCTGCCGCTGCTGCGGCCCGGGCCACCCGTCGCCGAGCGCGACGGGGCCGACGTCTTCGCCTACCTGCCGGGCAACCACCCCGCGCTCGGCGCCGTGATCGACACGCTGAATCGCTTGGGAGAAGCGCCGCAGATCTACGTCTCGAACCTCGACCCGAAGCGGCTCGCCAGGGCTTGCCAGCCGCATGTCGCGATCCACACGACCCCCGCCGATTTCGCCGCCGTGCTGCCGCGCTGCCGTCTGCTCATCCACCACGGGGGACTCGCCACGGCCTTCGCGGGCCTGGCGGCCGGCGCGCCGCAACTCGCCCTGCCGATGCACCTCGAACACACGATCACGGCTCAAGGGCTGGCCGACACCGGCGCTGCGCGGGCGCTGGTTCGCCAGCAAGCCTCGGATACCGAGCAGGTTCTGGGCGAGGTGGAGAGCCTGCGAGGCGACCCGCGCTACGCGGAGGCCGCTAGCTCGGTCTCCAAGCATCTCATCCGCACGGCTCGGCCCGAGGCGGTTGAGGATCTCTTAGCGGCCTGCCAATGCTACTTGGCTGAAATGTAACACGTTCAACCAAACGTGAAGATTCCCATCTTCGCCATCCACGCGACTGCGCGAAAAGTGGCGCCGTCGAGTGGCACATTGGCACGGGCTGCAGCTTGTCGTAATGTTATTACTTCGCCGGATTGTCCAGCGTCATAAAGGCTACCAATCAGTGCTGCAGCGGGAAGGACCGCATGAGCATAAGAAATCGACAATAGCTGTAGACGACTAAGTGCCTCGTGGCGGGCGATACCCGGACGGAGGCGTAGCCGCATGGCGGCTGATAATTGAGCAGTTGCGAAAGATCGAAATAACGTGAAAGGGTCAGGTCTGTCAGGACGAGTAATGCGGGAATCCTCATCCGGAAGGAGAGGATCGGAGCGTCTACGTTCCGAGAGCTCATCCCACAACGCAACATAGCGTCGAAATATTAGCGACCAATCAAATACCTCAACCACTCGGCGACGACCCGCCTCGCCCATGCGCGAGCGCAAATCCGGTGAATTCACAAGGCGGTGGAATGCTTCAGTCGTAGCCGAAACATCCACAGCCGTGAACTGCGCAACGCTGCCAATGAACGTATCATAGTTATCGATATTAAGATCATACCTATCCATAAGGTCCGCTCCCGTGCCGGGAGGAGGCTGAGTCGTGCGGATGCGGAAACCATCGACTCCGTCACGTACGGTGTCCCGATAACCGTTCCAATCACTGACGACGACAGGCAAACCGGCTGCCATAGCCTCGATAGGAGTCAGGCCGAAGGTCTCCTGAATATTATCGCTAAGCGACGTGAAAACATCAGCGGCTGCCCAAGCTCGGTTTCGATTCTCGTCAGAAGTCCCGTCGAGGTGTCGGAAAACGACTGTGGGTGCAAATCGGGTCGCCTCGCCAAGATAAGCGTCCTTCGCGGCATCTGTCGGAAAGCGCCCGAACAGAATCAGGATCAATCGCTTGCCTATTGAACGAGCTACTTCCTCCAAAGCCAGCAGCATGGGCATCGGATGGGCTTTGCCATGGAACGACAGTCGACCAGCGAACAGCACGGCCACATCATCCGATCCGATTTCTAGTACAGCGCGGGCTTCGCCACGTACCCCAGGTCCGAAGCGGAAATCTTCGCCATGAACACCGAGCGGGATCACGGGAATTTGAGGCAACGGAAACCGGGTCGCACCGAACCGGGCAGCGAAATGAGCGCTTTGTTCTTCGAAAATAGCACTGAACAGATTGCTTGCTGCCGTTGACGTACAGATCACAGCGTCCCAAGGGAAAAGCGGCGCGGCTTGAAGTCCAGCGACTGCGCCGATAGAATTCAAAGTTGAGAGAGAATGAGTGACACCGCAAAGACTGTACGCGCGAGATGATGCACACCGTCGCCGCATCCAAGCATCACCGGTTATGCCCGGATCCGCCCTGTAGAGCAGGCCGGCTTGCGCAAGGCGGCCCGGCTGAGTCCATGGGATAAAGCGCACCTCGGGCCGGTCGGGTGTAAGACGCCAGACATCGTCAGCGAACGCTTGGGCGTGGGCGCGGGAGGAAGCAAACGACCACAACCGAGTAGGGCGGGCGGCCAAAGCCGCACGAAGAAAGCCGATACCAGCTGACTGACGCCCCATCATCAACGTTCGAGTGTCGAAAACAGCAGGCGCAGTGGTCAATGCAAACTGCATGAGCTACTCAGGAGGCCAAAGACTACTACGACATAAAAATAGGGGACAGCAAGCTGCCCCCTATTCATATCAAATGATGCTGCAGATTAGGTCGTGAAGTCCGACTTCACTAGCGAAGTCGTACCCTTGATGTCGACGAGCAGGTTGATTGCGCCCGGCGTCCCGGTGATGCCGCCAGTCTCGACGAGGGCGTAGTTATCTCCGCCGAATGCGAAGGTCGCAGCATTAGTGGAAGTAGCACTGCCACCCGTGCTAATCACGACATCCGCAGCGGACGCAGCTGCAGCCAGGGTTATTGGGGTAGTCTGGAACGTCACTGCCGTAACAGCGCTAACAGCTGCCGCACCGGTTGCCCCTGCCGTCAATGCGATCTTATCCACCCCGCTTACGAAGTCGGTGATCGTATCCAGACCAGACGTGCCGGTCGTGGCGGGAGTGGCGGCACGGGCCTGAGCGCCGGCGTTACCGACTGCAGTGTTCGAAGCAGTGTACCGGAAGGTATCAGCGCCTGCACCACCCGTCACCGTCTCGATAACGCCAGCCATAGCGCCAGCCACGCTTCCGTTAAGAGCGAGTGAGTCATTACCAGACCCACCGTAAATCAGATCGTTTCCAAACCCCTGCGTAAGCACGCTAATTGAACTGCTGCCATCGCCATTGCCGATAGCGTCATTGAAAGCGTTACCGCCGTAAATCGTGTCGTTGCCACCAGCGGTGTTAGCACCAACGATCGAGATAAGGTTGTTGCCTTCGTTGCCATAGATCAAGTCGCTAGCAGCATTGCCAGCAGTACCAGCCGCAATCGCATCGTCACCCATTCCCCCGACGATTGTCTCGGTTCCAGCACCCGACAGCGAGTCAAAGATTACATCGTTACCCTGATTACCGAAGATTAGGTTGTTTGCAGTGCCACCGACCGAAATCGAGTCATTGCCCTGACCACCGACCAGAGTGTCTTTGCCCGTGCCTGTTTGCCCACCGGCGTTGATCGTATCGTCGCCGAAGTTCCCGAGAATAAAGTCGCTCCCAGCCGCGGCGGTTGTAACGGTGATGAGGTCGTTTCCATCACCAACCGCACCAGCCTGCGAGTCGATCGCGGCGTTGCCCGTCCCGCCAACGATCGTGTTATTTCCACCAGCAACAGTGATCGTATCAGCACCTTCACCGCCGAAGATGAGGTCGTTGCTTGTGTTTGCAGAGTTGCCAATCGTGTCGTTGCCGGTGCCGCCGAAGATCGTCGCGTTGGTGCTCGTGGTCGAGATCGAATCGTTGCCCTGGTTTCCGAGGATAATTTGCGTGCCGGTGCCCGACGTTATGACGTCGTTACCCTGGCCACCAGCGTAAACTGCTGTCGCGGCGAGGTTTAGACCAAAACCGGATGCGGGACCGGTCGTCTCCCCGGTGATCGTGTCATCGCCGAAATTTCCGAGAACAACGTCTGCGCCAGTATCGGCGGCGACATTGATTACATCGCCAGATCCAGAGACGGAGTCGATCGAAGCGTTGCCGGTGTCACCGAGGATCGTGTTAGCGCCAGAACTACCAAAACTCATAATGGTATCAGCGCCCTCGCTGCCGAAAATTACTTCGGTCGCAGTGTCGTTCGCGGCACCATAGTTGATAACATCGCTGCCCTGACCGCCGTAGATCGTATCCGCACCACCGGCGCCGGTGATGGTATCGTTACCCTGGAAACCCAGAATCAGATCGGCCGCTGTTGTGCCGGCCAGAGTATCACTATTGCTCGAACCAGTAATCGTCGCCATAATTGAATCCCCACATGGCTGCACTGGACGGACCGAGAGGCCGGACCCATCGCGCTGTCGTCAGCGAGCAACCACCACCTACCGGTGCGGCCTCCTGAGATCGGCATAAGCTGTATCGAAGCCGGAGGTGCGCCGCAAGGCGATTGTACGTTCTTCAGGCAGAGTCTTTTGCCGATGTGGCGGACCCGCAACACAGACAAAGCGTCGACAGAAATATGGGAATAAGTGCCTGTAAAAATTCGGCTTTGGTTCAATTTCATAATCATGCGGTATATGCGGCGAGGCCGATCGAAGGCGGTCAACGACCCTCGCCTAAACGCCATCGTAAGCTCTCCTCAATCGAGGATCGCCGGGCCCAGAGATCGCGATACCAATCGAGTCGCGGCGAGGCCAGCGTCACGGAGTTGCGGTCTCGGGCGACATGACCATGCGCGGCTCCAGACATCCTCAGCCGCAATTCCGGTTCGCGATAGAGCCGATCCAACAAACGCGGCCAATCCCCGACGTCAGCGGCCAAAAACCCCGTCTCGCCATCGTGGATCGATCCGGCGTAGATCAGTGGGCTCGCCAACGTGGCGAGTCCGAGGCCGGAGGCCTCGACCCATTTGATATCGCTCTTGTAGGCCTCGCCCGGCCCACCCTCGATGGGCGCCAGCGACACGTCGCAGCCGCCCATGAGGGCGAGGTAGGCTTCATAAGCCTGGGCGGGGTGGAAGGTCTTGGAACAGTCCCCGAGGGCGTCGAAGAAGGCCCTGTCGTGGACGACGACGAACTCGACGTCTCGGTGCCGCGCGGCGAAACCCGCCAGGGCGGCGCCGATGCGGCGGGAGAAACGCTCGCGGTTGAGGGCACCGAAGAACACCCGCATCCCGCCTTCCTGCGCTGGGCGGCGCGGCCCCGGCGCCAGGGTGAAGGCGCAGTTGGGGAATACATGGACCTCGGAATTGTGCGGGCGGATGGCACCCGCCATGGCCTCGGTCGAGGTCTGGGCCGCGTGGGCGAAGGCGACGCTGCGCCAAGCGTCGGGACCGACGACGGTGTTGTGGACGGCGGCCATCAGCTCCGGATGATCGTCGAGTTCGGCGACCAGCACCCAACCCTTGTCGAGGATCTGGCCGACGATGCCGCGCCAGCGCTCGAGGTCGCCCATGCCGGCGCGCTGCAGCACCAGCACCTTGGGCTGTTCGGGCGGGAGGCGCGGCAGCTCGATCGACCGCTCCGACAGGCTCGTGGCGATGCCCGGCACCTTGGCGAGCTCGGCCAGCGGCAGGCGCGTCCGCACGTCGAGGAACTGGGGCGCCATGGCGGCGAGGTGGATGTGCAGGTCCGGCGCGATCCGCGCCGCGGCCGGCACGGACGCAGGCCTCTGGGCGGGGGCAGCTGGGGGCGCCGGTGGGGCGGGGCGCGCCGCGACGGCCAGCCGGTCCTCGACCGCGGCGCCGAGGCGGAAGTAGGTCTCGCGGACCACGTCACGATGCACCGCGCCGGCGGCGAAGAGGGCGCCGAGCCGCGGCGGCAGATCGGCGCCGACCCCCAGGACGCCGAGGCCGTGGCCGTGGGGGAACTCGAAGCTCGGGTGCCGCCCGGCCAGCTCGGCCCAGAGCCGCCAGACGCCGAAGCCGCGCTCGCGCACGTCCGTGTCGTGGAAGAGCACGACGGCGCGGTCGGACAGCTTCGGCCGCCAGAGCTCGTAATCCTCCTTGGCATCCTCGTAGACATGGCGGCCGTCGACGTGGAGGAGGTCGACGCTGCCGTCCTCGAAGTGCACCACGGCCTCGTCGAAACGCCCGCGCACGAGGCGGGAGAAGTCCGCGAAGCGCGGGTCGTGGTAGGCCTGGAGGTCGCGCAATACTTGCTCGGGATAGACGCCCGCGTGCGCGTCGCCCGCCCAGGTGTCGACGGCGAAGAGCCGGGCATCGAGTCCGAGGCGGCGGGCCGCCTGGCAGAAGGCGAGGTAGGAGAAGCCGTGGTGGGTGCCGAGCTCGACGAGGCGGCGGGGGCGCAGCGCGTCCATCAGCCAGAAGGCGAAGGGCGCGTGCTGCAGCCAGGCCGAGGTGACGATCCGCTCGGGCAACCAGAAGGAGGCCGGCGACAGGAAGGCGTTGAGGTCGACGGCGTGGGGCGCGGCGCCCGTGTCGTGATCCAGCCCCGCCATGCCCGCTCCGCTCCGATTCGCCCGGGGGTCGGCTATCACGCGCCCCCCGGCGTCACAAGCGCGGCGGGGCGCGGGGCGGCCCGCTTCCAGCGCAGCGCCGGACGCTCGACCAGGGTCCAGGACAGGGCGGCGCAGGCGGTCGCCGCGGCGAGGGCGAGGAGCGCCACCGGCCAGGAGCCGAGCGTGCCGCCGAGCCGCGTCGTGAGCAGCACCTGCACGGGGTAGCCGTAGAGGTAGAGCCCGTAGGACAGGTCGCCGAAGGCGCGGTAGCGGCGGCTGTAGAGGGCGGGGCTGCGGCCGCACTCGACCGCCACGGGCACGACGAGCAGCAGCACCCCGGCGCGCGCCACCTCGGGGGTCGGGGCCAGCACGGCGAGGGCGGCCGCCCCGAGGACGAGGCCGAAGCGCAGCGTCCCCGCCGAGGCGTAGAGCGCGCCGGCGGCGAAGACCATGCCGAAGCGCAGCAGGTTGAAGCCGTCGTAGCGGGCGTAGAAGACCTCGGCCGGGGGCGGCGGGCCGGCGGAGATGCGCCAGACGTAGGCGCCGACGAGCAGCGCCGCCGCGGCGGCCAGCGCCCGGCCGAGCGGGACGCGGCCGGCCTCGGCGAGCCGGCCGAGGGCCAGCAGCACACCGTAGCAGAGCAGCTCGTATTTCAGAGTCCAGATCGGCGTGTCGACGTTGGGCCAGGGCGCGTCGGCGAAGACGCCGGGCAGTGTGAAGACCGTCGGCGGCATCAGGATGGCGACCCCGTGGGCGAGGTAGCGCCAGGTGCCGGGATCGGCCCAGTAGAGCCCAGCCGGCAGGGTGGTGACGGCGGCGCCGAGCAGCAGGCACGCCAATGTGTTGGCGACGGCGCCGGGATAGATCCGCAGGACCCGGGCGCGCAGGAAGGCCACGGGGCGCGGATCCCGGGCGAGGCTCTGCGCCACGAGGTAGCCGCTGACGGCGAAGAATACGAAGAGCCCGGTGTTCGACAAGGAGATGCCGACGGGGCCGAGCGTCGGCTCGGGGACGCCGGCGAGGTCGCATCCGTGGCCGCCGAAGACGCAGAGCGCCGCGGCCAGGCGCAGCGCATCGAAGGAGTTGCGGTGCCCGGCCGGGTCCCCCACGGCCGCCACGGTGTCGGCCCGCGGCGTCAGCGCGGACCGAGCAGGCTGTCGACCAAGCCGAGCTGCCGCGGCAGGCAGACGGACCGCAGGTCGAACTCGGAGACGGCGAGCTGCCGCGCGGCGTGGCGGATGTCGCGATAGGCCTCCGGGCGCGCCAGCACCTCGCAGACCCGGTCGGCCAGCGCCGCATGGTCCTTGAAGTCGACGAGGAGGCCCGTCCGCTTGTGGGTGATGACCTCTTCGACCGGCGCGGTCCTCGAGCCGATGATGAGGCACTCGCTCGCCATGGCCTCGACCAGCGACCAGGACAGGATGAACGGGTAGGTGAGATAGATGTGCGCCATCGACACGTGCATGGCGGCCCGGAACTGCGGCGATTCGAGATAGCCGGTGAAGTGGACGCGGGAGGCGTCGAGCTGCACCTCGGCCAGCATGCGCTTCTTGTAGCTGTCGCCCTCGGGCAGCTTGATGCCGTAGCTCACCCCGTCCATGCCGACGATGAGGATCTCGGCGTCCGGATGGCGGCGCTGGATCTCCGGGATGGCGCGCATGAAGGTCGGGAAGCCGCGATAGGGCTCGAGGTTGCGGGCCACGAAGGTGACGACCTTCTGGCCGGCGCGCAGCACCTTGCCGCTCTCGGTCGTGAAGGCCGCGTCGGGGTTCGGCCGGATCGCCTGCGTGTCGACGCCCTCGTGCATCACCGACATGCGGGCCTGCATGCCGACGGGATGGGTGGAGTATTGCCACTGGGTCGGCGTCATGCCCCAATCGCCCGAAGCGCCGGCCATGAGGGCGGTGGCGTTCATCGTCCGGATGCGGAGCTGCCCGTCGATGTTGCCGGGATATTCCGCATCGAAGTTGAAATCCTGCCCGAAAGGCCTGTAGAAGTATTCGAAGTAGTTGAGCAGCGGCACGTTCGGCAAGGCGTCCTTGACGAACAGCGTCTCGCCCCAGCCACAATGGCCCACCACCACGTCCGGCTTGAACCCGGTCTTCTCCAGGTTCTTGATGGCGCGGAACACCGCCTGTCCGTGCAGCAGCGCGTCCTCGGTCGACGAGAGGTAGGGATGTTGATCGGCCTTCGGCCCACGCGAAGGCTCGTAGGTGACCTTGGTGATATTGCCGATCTGGTTCTTCTTGTTCTTGGTGATGAACGCGATGTTGTGCCCACGATCGCGCAGGTACAGGCATAGATGAAGAAACTGCCCCGGCATGTTCTGATGGATGAACAGGTAGCTGCGCTTGGTCATTCTCGGCCGGCCGGGAGGATCGCTGCGGTCGTCTAACCCAGGCGCCCAGGGGTGTAAACCGCCGCACTCGCGCGCCACTCGGCCTCTACGGCGACGATGCGCTCGTAGAGCCGGTGGTAGACGTCGCGCGCGAAGTGGAGGTGGGACATCTTGCGCAGCTCGGCGCGCGAATGCACCGCCTCGGCGGTCTCCACCACAGCCACGTGGTCGTGGCGCCGGGCGAGGTCGCGCAGCCAGCCGTTGACGCGCTCCTGGTCGGGGAACTCGACCGTGCCGCCGTCCGGCGCGTCGGCATAGGTGATGGGCAGCACGAGGACGAGCAGGCTGCCCGGCGGCACCGCCCGGGCGAGGCGCTCGTAGGCGGCGGGCAGGCCCTGCGCGTCGAAGGGCACGGGAGCCCAGTCGCGGCCCAGCGTCTCGATCCAGCCCGCGAAGGCCTCCGCCCGCGCGCCGGCGAGCCGGTTCGCCGCGCAGAACCGCGCCACGGCCGCGGCGTCGGGCGAGGCCGCGAGGTCGAGGCCGAAGAGCTTCACCGGCACGGCGAGGTCGAGCGTCCGGTGCCGGTAGAGCGGCACGTGGGCGTCGGCCGAATCGCTCAGCACCAGGCAGGCCGGGCCGGCGGTGGGGTCGAGAAAGGTCGAGGCGAGGTCGCCGGGCGCGAAGCCGATCTTCGCCAAGGCCTCCGCCCCCGCCGGGGTGCGGGCCGCGGGCTGGTCGAACAGGGTGGCGACGTGGCTCGCCCACACCGTCTGCCCGTCCCGCGGGAAGACGAACTCGGACGACACGTCGGGCGTCGCGAAGCTGAAGAAGTGGCGCAGCACCTCGAGTTCGCAGCCGCCGCGCAGCCTCACGCGCTCCGGCGGCGCCGCGACCGCGTGCCCGGCGGGAGGCGCCGCGGCGGGGAGGTTGATCCAGTCGGGCGCGCCCTCCAGGCTCGACACGACCTCGCCCACCACGGCGAGCCGGGGCCGGCCGAGCCGCGCGTAGACCCATCGCTCGACGCCCATGCCGAGGATGCGGCACGAGAAGGCGAAGTGGATGAGGTACGGCTCGACCCAGATCCCGTCCATCATCCAGAAGCCGACGACGCCGTGGTCGCCGAAGCGGTCGCTGACGCGCACCACCGCGGCGCGCCGGCCCGGGGTGGCGTCGAGCTGCGCCCGGAGTTCGTCCCGGGCCGCGGCGGGGTCCTCGGGCAGGCGCAGCTTCGTGAAGTTGAGCTGATTCGTGCGGTTGACGATTTCGACGGCGCGGTCGAGATGCGCCTCGACGTCGTGGTCGATCTCGACCCGGATGCCGCTCCCCCGGAGGAACGCCTCATCGCCGCCGCCGCCCGTCCCGCGCTCGCGGCTGCGCGCCTCGAGCAGCCGGTAGTGCTCGAGGCGCGTCAGGCCGCGGTCGTCCCGGCCGGCCATCAGCGGGCCGTCGAGCAGGGACGCCACCGCCCCGTCGTCCGCCACCTGGATGCCCGGCACGGCCGCCGCCACTTCGGCGCGGTTCGAAGCGCTGTCGTCGATGAACAGCACCGTCTCGGGGCGCAGTTGCACGGCCTCGACGAGCGCCCTCATCCGCGCGCCCTTGCCGGTCCAGTCGATGCTGGGGAAGACGAAGAAGTCCCACAGGCCGCGCTCGGCCAGGATCGCCGCGACGGTGGCGTGGTCGTTCTTCGAGCAGATCGAGCTGACGATGCCGCGACGGGCGAGTTCGCGCACCGTCTCCTCCGTCGAGGCTACGTGTTCCGTGATGCCGCCCTCCGTCACGGTCCCGCGCCACAGCGTGTCGTCGAGGTCCCACACGACGAGGCGCACCGGTTCGCGTCGGTCGTCACCACGGTTCAAGCCACCCTCCCCGGCCGGGCCGCGCCGCGGCGGCGGCACCATAGAGCAGTCCCTCGGCGGGACGGCAAGACGACGCCCTCCACGATCGCAGGGGCTTCGCGGCACGCCGGCGGTGCGGTACACGACGCTCATCCCCAGGATCGCGGGATCCACCGCGGCCCCACCGGAATGACCATGACCGATGTCCGCCGACCCGGACCGGACCGCCGGAACTCGTTCGACGCGGTGCGGCTCATCGCGGCGCTGGCGGTCGTCCTGGCCCATCAACTCAACATCGCCGGCTACACCCTGCCCGGCTACGGCCAACCCTCACTCGGCGCGGGAGGCCCGAAGCTGGCCGATGCGGGCCTCTACGTCTTCTTCGCCCTGAGCGGCTACCTCGTCTTCCAGAGCCTCGACGGCGACCCGCGCATCGGGCGTTTCATCGCGGCGCGGGCGCTCCGCATCTATCCGGGTGTGGTCGTCAACGTGGTCGTCTGCCTCGCCTTCGGCGCCGCCGTCACGAGCCTCTCGGCGACGGCCTACTGGGGCGCGGCGGAGACCTGGCGGTTCCTTCTCCACAACGCCGCCATCCTGATCGCCCCGACCGAGTTCCAGCTGCCCGGCGTGCTGACCGAGTCGCCCTGGCCCTCCGTCAACGTCCCACTCTGGACGCTCAAATACGAGGTGCTGTGCTACCTGGCGCTGCTGGCCCTCTACAAGGGCGTGACGCTCCTGGCCGAGCCGGCGCGGGCCGCGGCGCTGCGCCGGGCGGCGCTGGCCGCCGCCGCCGTGATCATGACGGCCTGGTTCGTCTACGGGCGGGCCCATCCGCCGCCGCCCTCCGGCGGCCTCGACACACTGGGGCCATTCAGCGTCGTACATGTCGTCCGCTTCTTCGCGGTCTTTTCCGCCGGCGCAGCCTATGCGGCCGCGGAGCCCTGGTCCCTCGGCCGTCGGCTCAGCCTCGCGGGGCTGCTCGGCACCGTGCTTCTGATCGGCCCGACACCGGAGGTCCGGTTCGTCGCCGCCGTGTTGACGATCGGCTTCGGTGCCGTCGCACTGGGACGGTCGCGGCTGCTCTACAGCCGTGCCTATCACCGCATCGGCGACCTGTCGTACGGGACCTACCTCTATGCCTTCCCGATCCAGATGCTGACGCTCAGCCGCTGGCTCGACGCCGGCAACTTCTGGCTGCTCACTTCGGTCGATGTCGCTCTCGCCCTCGCCTGCGCGGCCCTGTCCTGGCGATGGGTCGAACGACCCGCGTTGAAGCTGAAGCGGAGACGTCGCGAAGGCGCTGCGCCCGGCGCACGGGCGGCATCATCCGGGAGCTTGGGCCCCGTGGAGAGCGAGCGAGCCGTTCGGATCACGCCATCCGGTCGCTGAACTTGCCCTTGAACGTGAAGCTGCCGGCGTGCTGGATCTCGTGGTCGACCGAGACCCAGATCTCGCCCCCGCAGGACTCGACCCAGCGGCGGCAGAACGAGAGGTCCTCGCCGAGCGGCAGGTTGTCGCTCTGGATGATGGGGCGGAAGCACTGCAGCAGGCGGCCCGAGTAGCCGTCCCGCTTCATGATCTCGGCGCCGCGCCCCATCAGGCCGGGCAACTCGGCCATGAGTTCGAACACACGGCGCTGGATCAGCATGATGCCGGAGCCCGACATGGTGGCCCGGACGAAGCCGCCCTTCCGCTCCACGGCGCCGGAGGCGTCGCGCACGAAGGGCGGCAGCACGTAGCGGGACGCCATCGACTGCAGCTTCTCGGGCGTCTCGAGACCCCGGGCCACCTGCCAGAGGGCGGCGAAATCGAGGTCGCGGGCGGGATAGACGGTCCCCACCACGGGCTTGTCGAGGGCCAGCATGTCGAGCACCAGCTCCGGCCGGTACCCCTGGTCCGAATCGATGAACAGGAGGTGCGTGTAGGCGGCGTTCTCGAGCATGTGGGTGGCGAAGTAGTTGCGCGCCGCATCGACGAAGGTGGACGTCAGCGTCCCCAGCGTCAGGTCGATCGGGAGGTCGTGGCGCCGGATGTGCTTCTGCAAGCCGAACAGGCTCTTGGCATAGGCGAGCGTCACGGTCTCGTTGAGGACCGGCGTGGCGATGAGCAGATGGGGGCGCGTCGTCATGCCTTTCCCTGTAGCAATATCGGGCGCCCCGCATCAAGGTGCCGCCGCCGGGCCTGCCCGCCCGGCGGCGATCGACGATGCCGCTGCCAGGACCGCACATGCGCTTGAGCGAGGATCAGAGGACCTGGCTGCGCCGTGTCCAGGCCGAGTGGAACGAAGTCATGCGGCCCGGGGCCGAGCCCCTCGGGGCCCATCTCTTCGGGTCCCCCGTCCCGCTGCCCGACGCGGCCTTCGCCTCGGCGCGGGTCTTCGCCTCCCGCTCCGCGGCGCTCCACAGCCTGCCGAAGGGAGGCATGGTGGCGGAGCTCGGGACCCAGGCCGGCCGCTACGCGCGTCAGATCCTGGACGTCGGCGGACCGGAGGCGCTCCACCTCTTCGACCTCGAGTTCGACACGCTCCGCAGCCGCGAACCCGGCATCGCGACAGACCCGCGGGTGCGCCTCCACCTCGGTGATTCGTCGACCAACCTCGCGCACTTCCCCAACGGCAGCTTCAGCTGGGTGTACATCGACGGCGACCATTCCGAAGCCGGCGTCAGGCGAGACGCCGATTGTGCCGCCCGCAAGATCCGGGCGGACGGCATCCTCGTGTTCAACGACTACACGCTGTGGAGCCCCTTGGAGATGACCGATTACGGGATCGTGCCCGTCGTCAACGGCATGCTCTCCACTGGAGGATGGGAGGTCGTCTACCTGGCTCTGCACCCCCTCCTCTATTGCGACATCGCCCTCCGCCGCGTGACGGCGCGCCCTCAGGACGCCCCGACGGCCTCCGAGGCCGAGGCCTTGCCGGCGTCCTCTGCATAGTGACGGGCGAGCTGCGCGTCCCTGATGGCGGCGCCGGCCTCGTCGTAGACGAAGGGCAGGAAGGCGTACCGTCGCCCGTAGGTGACCTGGGAGACGGCGTGCAGGATGGCGGCCGGGAACACGACGGCCCAACCCTGCGGAGCCTTGATGCCGCGCGGGCCGTATTCCGGGAAGCTCACTTCGCCGCCGTCGAAATCGTCGCTGAGATTGATCGAGACCGCGAAGCGCCGATGCGCCGTCAAGCCGGGGCCGTTGTCCCGATGCGGACGGAAATGCGCCTTGTCCTCCGCCGCGTAGCAACCGACGATGTAGCGCTCCATGCGGGTGATCTTCATGAAGAACAGCCGCTCGATCTCCGGCGCCACACGGCGCGCCACTGTGCCCTGCAGACGCCGGATCACGGTCGGATCTTCGATCGTGTAGTCCTTGCGGCGCTTGAACGCGTGGTCGCTCACGCCCGCACCGTTTCGGTAGATGCCCGATTCGGAGCCGCCATGGGCATCATAGAGCCCGACGAGATGGCGGCAAAGAGCCTGGTCGAAGACGTTGGGAAGCACGAGGACCGGTACCGGCAGGGCGAACCCCGCGAATGCGCCAGGGGTGGGCAGACCCTGGAGGAGATCGAAGAGAGCCTCGTGGCCGTTCGGCTCGTCCCCGAGCGGGACGTTGGCCAGGACGTGCAGGGTCGGATCGACCACCAGCCAGAAGGATCGGGACGCGGCTGCTGGCCCCGGGGGGCTCGCGCCCTTGGGCAAGGCGCCACAGATGCGGCTGGCCTCGCCGGCGCTGTCGTCCATGAAACGGATGCCGGGCAGGACGTCGTCGAGCCTGGCCCCGGGTCCGGAGTCAGCTTCGAGGCTGAGGCCGAAGAAGCAGCATCGCTCATCGTCGAACGACGCACGGTGGCGGCGCACGGCCGCGATGGCGCTCTGCGCCACGGGCTCGGAGGCCGACGCGTAGAAACACAGGACGAGGTAGCGACCGCCGAGCGTGTGGTAGCCGAAGCTGACGCCGGGCGCGTCGCGCAGCGCCGCCCAGGGGAACGGGTCGCCGCGAGCCAACGTCGCGTAGGAGAGCCCCTCGGACTCCGTCATCTCATCGCCTCGCGTCATCGGTCTCGGACGTCGAGGCTCTTAGGTGTGAGCGGGGGCGGGTGCAAGCGCCGTCGCCTCATCTCCCCCACCACGACCCAGCCTCATCCCGCCCGGTTCGCCACGCCGGCCTGGTCGAAGGTCGCCATGCCGGTGTGGCAGGCGAGGGCGGAGCGCACGAGGCCGGCCGCCAGCGCCGCGCCCGTGCCCTCGCCGAGCCGGAGGCCGAGGTCGAGCAGCGGCACCAAGCCCAGCCGGCCCAGCACGTCGCCGTGGGCGCCCTCGGCCGAGCGGTGGCCCGCCACGCAATGGTCGAGCGCCGCGGGATCCATGGCGTGGAGCACCGCCGCCGCCGCGCAGACCACGTAGCCGTCGAGGATCACCGGGATCCGCTCGATCCGCGCCGCCAGGATGGCGCCGGCCAGCGCCGCCACCTCGCGCCCGCCGAGCCGGCGCAGCACCTCGAGCGGGTCGCCGAGGTGGTCGCGGTGCAGCGCCACGGCCTCTTCCACCACCGCCACCTTGCGGGCGTAGCCGGCCTCGTCAACGCCCGTGCCGCGCCCCACCCAGTGGCGCGCCTCGCCGCCGTAGAGCGCCGTGTAGATCGCGCCCGCGATCGTGGTGTTGCCGATGCCCATCTCGCCGAGGCACAGGAGATCGGTGCCGTGGATCGCCTCCATGCCGAACGCGATCGTGGCGGCGCAGCCCGCCTCGTCCATGGCGGGGCCGCGCGTGATGTCGTCCGTGGGGATCTCGAGGGCGAGTTCGAACACCTTCAGCCCGAGGCCGAGGTGGCCGCAGATCTGGTTGATGGCCGCGCCCCCGGCCGAGAAGTTCGCCACCATCGACGCCGTCACGGTGGCCGGGTAGGGCGACACGCCCCGCGCCGCGACGCCGTGGTTGGCGGCGAACACCGCCACCAGCGGTCGCGACGCCGTCGGGATGGTCTTGGCCTGCACGGAACCGAGCCAGACGACGAGCTCCTCGAGCCGGCCGAGCGCGCCCGGGGGCTTCGTCAGCGCGGCGTCCCGCGCCCGGATCGCCGCCGCCGCCTCGGCGTCGAGCGCCGGCAGATGGGCCAGGAGGGCGCGGATGTCGTCGAAGGGCAGGCCGCTGGTGGACATGGAGGGCTCGGCGTTGGGCGGGTCGGCGCGGATGCGGGCCGTCGCGGGTCGTCGTCCCTTATGGCAGAACGTCCGGGCCATGCCAGCATCCCCGCCCCTCGCGGCCCTCGCCGCCGAAGCCATCACCTGCCTGCGCTTCTACACGCGCCTGCCGCTGCCGACGGTCCCGGCGGAGATGTCGCATCCGCCGGAGCCCTTCGCCCGCTGCCTGCGCTGGGCGCCGCTGGCCGGCTGCGTCGTCGGCGCCTTCGGCGCGGCGGCGCTGGCGGGCGCGACGGGCCTCGGCCTGCCCCCGCCCGCCGCGGCGGCGCTGGCGCTGCTCGCCACGGTGCTGGTCGGCGGCGGCCTGCACGAGGACGGCCTGGCCGACGTCGCCGACGGGTTCGGGGGCGGAGCGACGCGGGAGCGCAAGCTCGACATCATGCGCGACAGCCGGCTCGGCAGCTACGGCGCCCTCGCGATCGGCTTCTCGCTGCTGCTGCGTACGGCCGCCCTCGCCGGCCTCGCGGAGCGCGGCGGCGTCGCCCTCGCCGCCGCCGCGCTCGTCGGCGCCGCCGGGGCGTCGCGCGGCATCGGGCTGATGCCCATGGCGCTGCTCCCGGCCGCGCGGGCCGACGGCCTCGGCCGGAGCGTCGGCCGGCTGCCGGCCGGGGTCTTCGCCACGGCGGCGGCGCTGGCCATGGCCATCGGCCTCGCCCTGCCGGCGCTCGGCGGCGCCGGCCTGGCGCGGCCCGGCCTGGCGCTGATCCTCGCGGCGCTGGCGGCGGCGGGGATGACGCGGCTCGCCCGGAACCAGATCGGCGGCGTCACGGGCGATGTCGCGGGCGCCTGTCAACAGCTCTGCGAGGCGGCGATGCTCCTCGGCCTTCTCATCGCGCCCGGCGCCGGGTAGACGAGGCGCCATGTCCACCGTCTCCTCGCCCTGCGTCGGCGTCTGCACCATCGATGCCCCGAGCGGCTTCTGCCTCGGCTGCGGCCGCAGCCTCGACGAGATCGTCGCCTGGGGCAGCTTCGACGAGGCGCGCAGGCGTGGCGTCATGGCCCTCCTGCCCGGCCGGCTCGCCATGAAGCGCGAGACGGCGCTGGACGTGACGCGCCCCGACCCATAGCTCTGGCGCCGATGGCCGGCCGTCGATACGGGCGGCATGAGGACCGGCGATCGTGGACTGGAGCGACCTTACCCCCTCGGATTGGACGAAGATCGCCGTCTACGGCACCTTCGCCGCGGTCTTCGCCACGACGGTCCCCGGGATGTTTCGCGGCCGGCTGGTGGCCGGCCTCGCCAGCCTGGGCCTCTGGGCGGTCCTGCTCTTCGCCGTCCTGGCGGGCTACGCCTACCGCTTCGAACTCGGCTCCGTGGCGGAGCGCGTCATGGCGGTGCTGGTTCCAGGCACGATCGTCGAGAGCGGCCCCGACGAAGTCACGGTGTTCCGGCGGCCCGACGGGGGCTTCACGCTCGACACCGCCGTCGGCAAGACGCGGCTGGCCTTCACGCTCGACACCGGCGCCTCCTCGGTGGTGCTGCGCTGGGAGGACGCGTTGCGGCTGAAGATCCCGGTCCGGCAGCTCGACTACGACGTCGAGGTGATGACCGCCAATGGACGCGGGCTCGCCGCGGAGGTGACCCTGCCGTCGCTCACCATCGGCCCGCTGACGCAGCGCGACGTCAAGGCCCTGGTGGAGAAGCCCGGCGCCCTGCACGAGAACCTGCTCGGCATGAGCTTCCTCAACAAGCTCGAGAGTTTCACGGTGACGAACGACAAGCTGGTGCTGCGGGGGCGCTGAGCGCCCGCGCGGCCTGCACGGAGCCGACGACGTCGATCGGTCCGAGGCGCCGAGGCGGACTCACTTCTGCGCGGCGGTCTCCTGGTCCCGGCCGGGCTGGCCCGCCCCGCCGCCGCCCTTCGCGCCGCCGTCGGTCTCCACCTCGACCTTGGCGCCGTCCTTCAGCGAGGCCGGCGGGCTGAGGATCACGGCGTCGCCGCCCCGCGGCCCGGCGTCGAGCTCGATGGACGTGCCGAAGTCGCGGCGGATGTCGATGGGGACCATCTTCACCGTGTCGCCCTCGCCCACCACGGCCACGCGGGTGCCGCCCTGGTCGAAAATCAGGGCCTCCGCCGGCAGCACCACGTCCGGGTGGATGCGCGGGATATCGAGCGCGATCAGGGCATAGAGCCCGGAGCGCAGCACCGCGGCCCCGTTGGGGATGTCGACCTCCACGTTCAGCGTGCGGGCGGTGGATTGCAGCGCCGAGGAGGATCGCGTCACCGTGCCGACGAAGGTCTTGCCCGGCATCTGCGGCACCGTGATCCTCGCCTGCAGCCCGTCGCGAACGCCGAGCGAGGCGTTCTGCGGCACCGCCACGAAGACGCGCAGCACGTCGTCCTCGTCGACCGTGAACATCGGCGAGCCGGTCGCCGAATCGGCGTTGACCAGCGTGCCGACGTCGACGTTGCGCACCGTGACCACGCCGTCGAAGGGGGCCCGCACGTCCTCGAAGGCGGCGAGGGCGCGGAGCCGGTCGATGTTGGCCTGCTGCGCCTTCACGTTGGCCTCGGCGACCTTCACCCCGGCGCGCGTCGCGTCGAGGTTGGCGACCTGCGCCACCTGGTTGGCCTGGAGCTGATCGCGGTTCTGCAGCGTCTCGAACCCCTGCCCCACCAGGGCCTGGGCGCGCTGGAGGTTGACCTTGGCGAGGTTGAGGCTCGCCTCCGACTGGCTGATGTTGGCCTGTGCCTGCAGCAGCGCGGCGTCGACCTGTCCCAGGGTGGCGACGGCCTGGGCGAGCTGCTGGTCGAGGTCCGGCGCCGAGATGTGGACCAGGAGGTCGCCCTTGCGGACGCGCGCGCCGATGTCGACCCGACGCTCGGTGATGTAGCCGGTCGCGCGGGCGTAGATGTTGGCGGTGGCGAAGGGCTGGGTCTCGCCGGGCAGCGTGAGGTCGACCGGCCCGTCCTCGGTCTTGGCCTTGACGGTGCGGACCTTGGGCACCCTGTCGGTCTCCTGCCGCTGGGTCGCGGTGGCGGCGGCCTCCTGCCTCAGGTGGCCGTAGATGCCCCAGGCCAGCGCCAGGGCGAGCACGAGCGGCACGCCGACGAAGATCCAGCGCGACGGCATCGCCGGCTTCCGGTCGTCGCCGCCGCTCTCCGCACCGGCCCCGTCGGGCTGGTCTTCGCCGTCGGGCGAGAGCGTCAGGATGTCGTGGTCCGGTGCCTCGTCGGCGACGTTCGGGCGGGCGCGACCGCGGGCCTCGTCGCGGTAGGCCTCGACCTCGGCCTCCGGCCGCTCCCTCTCGTCGTCGTCGCGGTCCGGCCGCCGGGCGATCTGGTCCATCAGCGATAGTCCTCGACGGGCTGGAAGGTGCCGCGGCGCAGCAGGGCATAGAGGAAGGGGACGAGGATCAGCGTGGCGCAGGTCCCGAAGGCGACGCCGCCCAGCACGGCCCGCGCCAGGGCGGCGTTCTGCTCCGACCCTTCGCCGATGCCGATCGCCATCGGGATCAGGCCGACGAACATCGCGCCCGCCGTCATCAGCACCGGGCGCAGGCGGGTCTCGCCGGCCGCGATGGCGGCCTCGGCGGCGGAGCAGCCGGTCTCCTCGCGGTGTTCACGCGCGAAGGTGACGAGCAGGATCGAATTGGACGAGGCCACGCCGACCGCCATGATGGCGCCGAAGAGCGAGGGGATCGACAGCGTCGTCCCCGTGATGAACAGGCTGAAGACGATGCCGCAGAAGGCGATCGGCAGGGCGCAGATCACCACGAACGGGTCGCCCCAGCTCTGGAAGTTCACGGCCATCAGCAGGTAGACGGCGATGACCGCGATGGCGAGGCCGATCTCGATGTGCTGGAAGGCGGACTCCATGCTCTCGATCTGGCCCCGCACCGTGATCTTGTCGGGCGCCGGCAGGGTCTTCTGCTCCTCGGCGACGATCCCGGCGATGTCCTTCTGGACCGATCCGAGGTCCCGGTCCTGGACCGAGGCGTAGACGTCGTAGGTGGGCTGGGTGTTGACGTGGTTGACGACCGTCTGCTCCGTCGTGCGGCGCATCGTGGCGACGCTGCTCAGCAGGTCGAGCGTGGCGTTGGTGGTCCCGGTCCCGGTGGTGGAGGCCTGGACGAAGAGCGGCGTGTTCTTGAGCGCCGTGAGGCTGTCGTTGCGGTACTCCGGCGTCTGCACCCAGAGTTGGTAGGGGATGCCGGATTTCGGGTCGGCCCAGAAGTTCGGGGTGACCTGGTAGGAGCCGGAGAGCGAGATGTTCATCGCGTTGGCGATCTGCTGCTCGGTGAGCCCCATCTCGGAGGCCATCCGGCGATCCACGTCGGCCATGAACTCGGGCGTGTCGAGCACCTGCTGGATATGGACGTCGACGGCCCCCCTGACGTCCTTCAGCTGGGCCTCGACGGCCCGGGCGGCTGCGAGGTCGACCGCCTGGTTGCGGCCGTTGACCTGGACGTCGATGGCCGTGATGGTGCCGAAGTCGAGCGTCTGGGTGATGATGTCCGACGGCTGGAAGTAGAACATCGTGTCGGGGAACCGCTGCGGCAGCACTCGACGCAGCTGCGCCATGTAGCGCGCCGTCGGGGCGTGGCCCTCTTTCAGCGATATCAGCATCTGGCCGTCGTTGTAGGCCACGAAGGAGCCGTCGCCGAAGGCGAAGTTGTAGTTGATGGACGGAAGGCCGATGTTGTCGAGGATCAGCTCGAGGTCCTTCGGCGGCACCACCTCTTTCACCACGGCTTCCACCTCGGCGAAGCGCTGCTCGGCCGTCTCGATCCGCTGGCCGGGTCGGGTGCGGATGTGCAGCGTCATGGCGCCGCCGTCGATCTGCGGGAAATAGTCCCGTCCGACGAAGGCGAGCAGCACGCCGCCCATCACCAGGACGCAGCCGGCGACCGCGAAGGTCGCGAGCCTGTGGTCGAGCACGCCATGCAGCAGCCCGATGTAGCCGCGCTGGAAGCCGGCGAAGCGTCGCTCGAATCCCGCGTGGAAGCGGGCGAAGACGCCCGGCCGATGGTCGTCCCCCTTGGGCTCCTGGCGCTGCTCGTGTTCGCGCTTCACCAGGACGTCGATCAGGATCGGCACCAGCGTGCGCGACAGAAGGTAAGAAGCCAGCATGGCGAAGACGACCGCCATGGCCTGTGGCACGACGAGGTAGCGGGGCGTGTCGCTGAGGAAGAACACCGACACGAACGCCGAGCAGATCGACAGGGTCGAGATGAGCGCCGGCTTGGCGATGCCGGCGCCGCCCTCCACCACCGAATCCTTGAAGCTGCGCCCCTCTTCCATCAGGCGGTAGGTGTTCTCGATCGCCACGGTGGCGTCGTCGACCAGGATGCCGACGGCGAGCGCCAGCCCGCCCAGCGTCATGATGTTAATCGTCTCGTTCAGGAAGTAGAGGATCGTCAGCGAGGTCAGGATGGCGAGGGGGATCGACACCAGCACGATCAGGGTCGAGCGCCACGAGCCGAGGAACATCAGGATCATGGCGCCCGTCAGCGCCGCCGCGATCGTCCCCTCGCGCAGCACGTCGGTGATGGCGCCGGACACGAAGACCGATTGGTCGAACAGCGGCGTGATCTTCATGTCCTTCGGCGCCGCCGCCCGGATCGTCGGCAGAAGCCCCTTCACGGCATCCACCACCGAGAGCGTCGAGGCCTTGCCGTTCTTCAACACCGTCACCAGCACGGAGTGGCGGCCGTCGGAGCGGACGATGTTGAGCTGCGGCGGCGAGCCGTCGCGGACGTGAGCCACGTCGCCGATGAGGATCGGCGTGCCGTTCACGACCTTCACGGGGACGCGGTTCAGGTCGTCGACGACCTCCGGGCTCATGTTGAGGCGGATCGGGTATTGCTGTTCGCCGATCTTCGACAGGCCCGACGGCACCACGATGTTCTGCGCCGTGATGGCGCTGGTGACATCCGTCGGTGTGAGGCCGTGGGCCTGGAGGGCATGGAGGTCGAGGTCGATCATCACCTGGCGCGGTGCCCCGCCGTAGGGAGCCGGCAGGGTCGAGCCCGGGACCTGGGTGAGGGTCTGGCGGATGCGGTACTGGCCGTAGTCGTAGAGCTTGGCGCCGCTCTCCTCCTCGGAGGACAGCGCGAGCTGGATGACGGGCACCGAGGAGGCCGAGAACCGCATCACCACCGGCGGCTGCACGCCGGTCGGCATCACGGCGCGGATCGAGTTCATCGCCGACACCACCTGGGCGATGGCGAGGTCGATCGAGACGCTGTCCTGGAAGTAGATCTTCTCGATCGCGACCCCAGGAAGAGTCTGGCTCTCCATCTGCTTGATGTCGTTGACGTTGTTCGACAGCGAGAACTCGCTGTAGGTGGTGATCCGCTGCGCCATGTCGGTCGTGTCGAGGCCCGTGTAGGTCCACACGATCACGACGACCGGGATGTCGACCGACGGCAGCACGTCCTTGGGCGCGATCGCCGACGTGCCGATCCCGGCGAGCAGGATCAGCACGCCCATCACGTAGAACGTGATGCGGTTCTTCAAGGCGTAGAGGACGAGGCCCATGGATGAACTCCCGGACGCTCAACGCGGGAATGGCCGAAGCGTTGCCATAACGGCTGACATGCCGCAGCGCACGCGGCAAGTCGAATCCGAGTTTAGAGCGGCATCTTCGACGAGATCGCGCGCGGCAGGGAGTACTGAAACAGGATCGCCACAATCTGCCTAAAGTCATCCCAGGTTGCCTAGATCACCACCATTGATGAGGCACGATCAAGCGGCGTGCTCGATGGGCTCCCGTCCGCGGCTCACCATGGCCATGGCGGCGCGCACGACGTCGAGACCGGCACCGGGCTTGACCGCTTCCGTGGCGAGATGCCGGCGCCAGGCGCGGGCACCGTCTCGACCGGCGAAGAGCCCGAGCAGGTGCCGCGTCATGTCGTGCAGGCGCACGCCCGTCTCGAGCCTCCGCGCCATGTAGGGCATGAAGCGTTCGACGGCCGCGAAGGCGTCGGGCACCGGGCGCGTCGCCCGGAAGAACCGCGCGTCGACGTCGAGCAGGATCTCGGGCGCATGATAGGCGGCCCGTCCCACCATGACGCCGTCGACGGTGTCGAGGTGCCGCGCCGCTGCTTCATGGTCGGCGATGCCGCCGTTGATCGACACGAAGAGGCCCGGCCGGGCGCGTTTCAGCGCGTGGACGAGCCCGTAGTCGAGCGGCGGGACGTCGCGGTTCTCCTTGGGCGAGAGCCCCTGGAGCCAGGCCTTGCGGGCGTGGACGATCACGCCGTCGACGCCGGCGGCCACGACGGCGTCGACGAGCGCGGCGAGTGCCTCCTGCGGGTCCTGGTCGTCGACCCCGATCCGGCACTTCACCGTCACGGGCAGCGCCGTGGCGCCCTTGAGGGCCGCGACGCAGCGCCCGACGAGGTCGGGCTCACGCATCAGGCAGGCGCCGAAACGCCCGTTCTGCACCCGGTCCGACGGGCAGCCGCAGTTGAGGTTGACCTCGTCGTAGCCGAACCCCTCCGCGATGCGCGCGGCCTCGGCGAGCTCGGCCGGATCGCTGCCGCCGAGCTGGAGCGCCACGGGATGTTCGGACGGGTCGTGGGCGAGCAGGCGCCGGCGCGGGCCGTGGATGACGGCACCGGTCGTGACCATCTCGGTGTAGAGCAGCGCGCGGCGCGTGAGGATGCGATGGAAGGTCCGGCAATGGGTGTCGGTCCAGTCCATCATGGGGGCGACGGAGTAGCGGGCGGCCGCCGGACGGCATGGTGTTCCGGTCGATGTGGCTTCGTCCCAGCCTTGGCGTGTGTCCTCGGTCTGATCGTGCATCGTCGGACGTGTTCTCAGCGACCTGTGCCGTGTCACCTTTCGCGAGACGGTCGGTCACGTTCGGTAGCACACCGTGACGGCTCACCCAATGTCTGCGGTGCATGGTCCACGCCGTCGATCTGATGGCCGTGCGGCGCGGCGAAGGGGGCCCTCAATCTCGAGCTTCCCCCGATCCCCGGGGCTGTCCGACGACGACGGCGTGGGACATTTCTCCACACTTTCGACTTAGCTTCAACTCAGCTATGAGTTTCGGTTCTCGCCGAGCGTCGGAGTGGAAGCATGCGTCGCGTCGCGGCAGGATCGGTCTTGGCCTTGTGCCTGTGCGGTTGCGCGACGCTGTCGCGCGGCACCACTGACGAGGTGGCGGTGATCTCCGACCCGCCCGGCGCCGCCGTGACGACGACGCTCGGCGTCGTTTGCGCTGCGACGCCCTGCACGCTCGAGGTCGCGCGCGACGCCACCTTCACCGTGACGGTCGCCAAGCCCGGCTATGCCGGCCAGAGCGTGACGGTGGAGACGCGCCTGTCGAGCACGGGCGCCGCGTTGGCGACCGAGAACGTCGCCACGGCCGGGCTCGGCCTCGCCGTCGATGCCGCCACGGGCGGGGCGCTCGAACATCTGCCGAACCCGGTCAGCGTCACGCTGACGAGCGTCGCGTCGGCGAAGCCCGCGCGCGCCCATGCGAGGAAGACCGGCTCGTGACGCGGCTCCCCTCCGCCCTCCTCACCCTCGCGATTCTGGGCCTCGGCGGTTGCGCCACGCTCGATCACGGCACGCTCGACGAGGTCTCGGTCGTCACCCAACCTCCGGGCGCCAGCGTGGTGTCGTCGACGGGCGATACCTGCACCTCCCCGTGCAGGATCTCGGGACCGCGCCACGACAATTTCGGCATCACGATCAGCAAGCCGGGCTTCGTCACGCAATCACTGACGAGCGAGGCCAAGCCGGATGCCGACGCCATCGCGCGGGCGTCGGCGCTGGAGCCGACCGCCGACGCGCTCGGGCGGGTCATCGATGTGCAGGACGGCAGCCACTACACCCACGGTCCAAAGGCTTTCGTGGTGACGCTCGAACCGGTGAAGTGAGCCGATCCACCGGCGGCTCCGGCGCAGCCGAGCGTCAATCCTCCCGGCCCTTCCGCCGCGCGTCCCACCATTCCATGCGCCGCGCCACGTCCCGCTCGAAGCCGCGCCCGGTCGGGCGGTAGAGGCTCTGGCGGCCAATGGCGTCGGGCCAGTAGTTCTGGCCCGAGAAGGCGTCGGGCTCGTCGTGGTCGTAGCGGTAGTTCTCGCCGTAGCCCTCGCGCTTCATCACTTTGGTGGGCGCGTTGAGGATGGCCTTCGGCGGCAGCACCGAGCCGTGATGCTGAGCCAGCGCCGTCGCGGCCTTGAAGGCGAGGTAGACGGCATTGCTCTTCGGCGCCGTCGCCAGGTAGACGACGGCCTGGGCGATGGCGAGCTCGCCCTCGGGGCTGCCGAGAAAGTCGAAGGCGTCCTTGGCGGCATTGGCCACGACGAGCGCCTGCGGGTCCGCCAAGCCGATGTCTTCGGACGCCATGCGGACGATGCGCCGCGCCAGGAACAGCCGATCCTCGCCGGCGTCGAGCATGCGGGCGAGGTAGTAGAGCGCCGCATCGGGATCGGAGCCCCGCACCGCCTTGTGCAGCGCGGAGATCAGGTTGTAGTGCCCGTCCTGGCTCTTGTCGTAGAGCGGCGCGCGTCGCTGCACGATCTCGACGAGGCGCGCGGGATCGAGCACCTCGTCGGCGCGCGCGGCGCGCCACACGTCTTCGGCGAGGTTGAGGAGGGCGCGGCCGTCGCCGTCCGCCATGCCGACGAGCGCGTCGCGCGCCGCGTCCGACAGCGGCAGCGGGCGTCCCTCGACGGCCTCGGCCCGGGCCAGCAGCTCGCCCAGCGCGGGCGCGTCGAGCGACCGGAAGACGAGGACGCGCGAACGCGACAGGAGCGCGCCGTTGAGCTCGAACGACGGGTTCTCGGTCGTGGCGCCGACCAGCGTCACCGTGCCGTCCTCCATGACGGGGAGGAAGCCGTCCTGCTGGGCGCGGTTGAAGCGGTGGATCTCGTCGACGAAGAGCAGCGTTCCACGGCCGGCCCGGCGGCGGGTGCGGGCCTCCTCGAAGAGCTTCTTCAGGTCGGCGACGCCGGTGAAGATCGCCGAGGCCGCCACGAAGTCGAGCGCCGTCGCCCCCGCCAGCAGGCGCGCCACCGTGGTCTTGCCGGTGCCGGGCGGCCCCCAGAAGATGAGCGACCCCGGCGTCCCTCCCGAGAGCAGCCGGGTCAGCGCCCCGTCCGGCCCCACGAGGTGTCCCTGCCCCGCCACCTCGCCGAGCGACCGCGGGCGGAGCCGGTCGGCGAGTGGGCGGGAGCCGGCGGGGACGGGCGCGGGCGCGGGGGCGGCGTCGAGGCAGGCGGAGGAGAACAGGTCGCTCACGATCTCGCGCCGGAACGGTGAGATTCAGCGCCGCCGTTCTCTCGCATAATGACGTGAACCTCATCTTCAGTCCGATGCCGCATAAACCAAGCATGTATTCTTCGCATGAAGATGTATTTTCTGTCGGAGGTAATCTCTTTTGCGATGATCTGCGAATCTTTCAGACTTTTAACAAAAAAGAATGACATCGAAATAAAACATACAGAGACTAATATAATTTGAGACGAATGAATAACGTCAAATCCCGCCCAACCATAAATCAAGCCTATAATTGCAGTGGAGAAGAGCACTCCTGAACCTGAAGCTAGCGACTTGGCGAATAGCCAAATCAGTATTCGCATACTTTGTGGTACGTAAAGTGGCTTAGACGCACATCCTGCTAAGCCACTGAAGATGTACGTAAGGATTTGCGGGACAACGAAAATTGCCACTGGGACAGTGACCATGAAAAAATCGCTCTTAATATCAATCATAACATTAAGTGCGAACATGAATCTCTCTCCCATGGCTCCAACTGGTGATCCCGCTCTATCTATCACGCCGTAGATGATAGCTACGATGTCAACTATCCATCCAACGATAGCTGTTAGGAAAAACGCATATATGACTATATTGACCGCATCCGGATCCACCATTGCAATCTTGCCGACAGCCCAGACACCAAATGAACCGAATATAATTCCCACCGCGATGAAAAGGAGGTAAAATAGAATAATGTTACTTTGGATCATTTTTCTCTGCCCCGCCATGGATTGCGACGACAGGATACTACGCCGAAGGATCGAAGATCGCCCTTAAAATGACGCGCGCCGACGTCACCTCATCCGTCGCCGCTCCGGGACGACACCTTCTCCCGCGAACGGGAGAAGGGCAATCACCCTCCCAGTTCCGAGTCGATGACCTGGCCGCCGCGCTCGATCGTGACGTGCCAGAAATCCTGGTGAGCGGATGTCGCCTTCTCGAATTGACGCGTGGTGGTGATCTTGGCGCGGCCGAGGCCCAGGATGACGTCGCCCTTCTGGATCCCCGTCATGGCGGCGGTCGAATTGTCGCCGACGGCCGTCACCACGACGCCCTGGCGCACCCCGTTGAGCTGCAGGTCGTCGCCGACCGCCGGGGAATAGTTCACCACCGTGGCGCCCGAGAACGGCGAGTCGTTGTCGAGCGTCACCGTATCGCGGGCCGGCGTCTCGGGCGCCGGCATCAGCTTCAGGGCGACATGCACCGTCTCGGTGCCGCGCCGGGCCGTCAGGTCCGCGGTGCCGCCGAGCGGCTTCATGGCGATCCGGTAGCCGAAGGCGTCCGGATCGTCGACGGAGGCGCCGTCGACCGCCGTGATGACGTCGCCGCGCTGCAGCCCCGCGGCCTCGGCCGGGCTGCCGTCGACGAAATCGGAGACCAGCACGCCGGAGGGGCGCTCCAGCCCCAGCGCCTCGCCCATGTCGCGCGTGATGCCCTGCAGGCCCGCGCCGAGCCACGGACGCCGGACCCGGTCGGCCCCCGCGCGGGCGGCCGTGATGACGCTCTTGACCATGTTGACCGGGATGGCGAAGCCGATGCCGACGCTGCCGCCCGACTGCGAGTAGATCGCCGAGTTGATGCCGATCAGCCGGGACCTCATGTCCACCAGCGCGCCGCCCGAGTTGCCGGGGTTGATGGCGGCGTCGGTCTGGACGAAATATTGATAGTCGCTCTTGCCGATCTGGCTGCGGGCCAAGCCCGACACGATGCCCTGCGTCACGGTCTGGCCGACGCCGAAGGGATCGCCGACCGCCAGAACAATGTCGCCGACCTCGAGCGCATCCGAATCGCCGAGGTCCATGACGGGCAGGTCCTTGGCGCCCTTCAGGCGCAGGATGGCCAGGTCGGTCCGCTCGTCACGCAGGACGATGTCGGCCGGGTACTCGCGCTTGTCCGCCATGGCGACGCGGACGTCCGTCATGCCGTCGATGACGTGGTAATTGGTGATCACGAGGCCGGACGCGTCGACGATGACGCCGGAGCCGAGCGACTGGGCGGCGGGATTGCCCGGCCGGTCGTGCCCGCCGAAGAACTGGCGGAAGATCGGGTCGTCCATGAGGCTGTTGCGCGGGCGTTTCTCGACCCGGGAAGCGTAGACGTTGACGACCGCGGTGGCGACGCGCTTCACCACGGGCGCGAACGACAGGACGACGTCGCCCTTGGTGGCGGGGACCTGCCGGTCTTCGGCGCGCGACGGCGACGCGGAGGCGAGGAGGAGTGGCAGGGCCAGGGCGGCGCGAAGACGGGTCGTCATGGGTACAGGCATCCTCCTCGCGGCGGCATCACGCACCCTTCTGGGGCATGGCGCCCGGTTTCGAAAGGGACGGCCGTTCGGTGCGGCCGAGGCGAGATCCGCCGGAGACCAGCCCGGCCCGGGCCAGACGCCCCACTACGAAAAAGAGCCGGCGGCGTCGGCCCCGGCCCTAGTCGCGTCGGACCTGTCGCGATCGTCAGGCGGCGTCGGTCTCGGGCGCGGCAGTGTATTTGCCGAGCGAGGAGCCCTTGGCGTCGACGTCGCGGTCGACGAACTCGATGACGGCGAGCGGGGCGTTGTCGCCGAAGCGGAAGCCGGCCTTCAGCACCCGGGTGTAGCCGCCCTGGCGGTCCTTGTACCGCGGGCCGATGATGTCGAAGAGCTTCTTGACGATCGCGGGCTGGCGAACCTCGGCCATCGCCATGCGGCGTGCGTGGAGGTCGCCGCGCTTGCCGAGCGTCACGAGCTTCTCGACGACGGGGCGCAGGTCCTTGGCCTTGGGAAGGGTCGTGACGATCTGCTCGTGGTGGATGAGGTTGGCGCACATGTTGGCGAACATCGCCTTGCGGTGTTCGTGCGTGCGGCCGAAGCGGCGCTTCTTGTGTCCGTGGTACATGATGGGCTCCTTCGTTCTTTATGCGGCCGCCGTGCCAAGGGTCGGTCGCTCTCTTGAAGCCGGGCCCTCGTTGGAGCCCGGTGTCGCGCAGGTCGGCGTGTGCCGGCCGCGTGGATCAATAGTGCTCTTCGAACCGCTTGGCGAGTTCGTCGATGTTCTCCGGCGGCCATCCGGAGATCTCCATGCCGAGGTGCAGGCCCATCTGGGCCAGCACTTCCTTGATCTCGTTCAACGACTTGCGGCCGAAGTTCGGCGTCCGCAGCATCTCGGCCTCGGACTTTTGGATCAGGTCGCCGATGTAGACGATGTTGTCGTTCTTCAGGCAGTTGGCCGAGCGGACCGACAGTTCGAGTTCATCGACCTTCTTGAGCAGCGCCGGGTTGAAGGCGAGTTCCGGGATCGAGGCGGACACCTCCTCGCGGCGCGGCTCCTCGAAGTTGACGAACACGTCGAGCTGGTCCTGCAGGATGCGGGCCGAAT
The DNA here is from genome assembly GCA_965214345.1 of Lichenihabitans sp. GTDB lineage: Bacteria > Pseudomonadota > Alphaproteobacteria > Rhizobiales > Beijerinckiaceae > Lichenihabitans. The sequence continues at coordinate 2,679,923 of CBDCBJ010000007.1, forward strand.
ACGCGATGGCGTCCTCGGGGCTGATGCCGCCGTTGGTCTCCACCGTCATGGTCAGCTTGTCGTAGTCGAGGATCTGTCCGGCGCGGGTGTTCTCGACCCGGTAGGAGACCTTCTTAACCGGCGAGTACAGGCTGTCGACCGGGATCAGGCCGATCGGAGCGTCCTCGTTGCGGTTGCGGTCGGCCGGCACGTAGCCCTTGCCGACGTTGACGGTGAACTCCATGCGGATCTCGGCGCCCTCGTCGAGCGTGCAGATGACGAGTTCGGGATTCAGCACCGTGACATCGTTGACGACCTGGATGTCGCCGGCCTTGACGACACCGGGACCCGACTTCTTCAGGATCATCCGCTTCGGGCCTTCGCCCGCCATCTTGATCGAGATGTCCTTAATGTTGAGGACGATGTCGGTCACGTCCTCGCGCACGCCCGGGATGGAGGAGAACTCGTGCAGCACGCCGTCGATCTGCACGGCCGTGACGGCCGCGCCCTGGAGCGACGACAGCAGGATGCGGCGCAGGGCGTTGCCCATGGTGAGGCCGAAACCGCGCTCCAGCGGCTCGGCCACGACGGTGGCGACGCGCTTGCCGTCGTCGCCCAACTGGACCTCGAGCTTGTTGGGCTTGATGAGGTCCTGCCAGTTCTTCGAGATCACGGTGGTCATGGACGGTTTCCGGCCTGGTTTTCGAGCCTGGCGCCATCCGTCGGACACGGTCGGGCTTCGGCTGAAGAGGGGCACCTCGGCGGAGCGGGAAGCGGCACGGCTCCCTCTCGGCGAAGGCGCCCGAGGTTTCGACGATGGCCCGCCGGGGGGACGGCGGAACGCGAACGAGGGCAGCATCGGTGCGATGCCGCCCTCCTCCGAGGGTATCAGGCCGTCAGACGCGGCGGCGCTTGCGCGGTCGGCAGCCGTTGTGCGGGATCGGCGTCACATCGCGGATCGACGTGACGGTGAAGCCCGACGCCTGGATGGCGCGCAGGGCCGATTCACGCCCCGAACCGGGGCCCGACACCTCGACCTCGAGCAGGCGCATGCCGTGCTCGGCGGCCTTGCGGGAGGCGTCCTCGGCGGCCATCTGGGCCGCATAGGGGGTCGACTTGCGCGATCCCTTGAAACCCATGGTGCCGGCGGACGACCACGAGATGGTGTTGCCCTGCGCGTCCGTGATGGTGATCATCGTGTTGTTGAACGTCGAGTTCACATGGGCGATGCCCGACGCGATGTTCTTGCGTTCACGACGACGGACGCGGTTTGCCTCTTTAGCCATTCTGGGAGTCCTGGTCCTTCAAGCGCGCCCGTGATGCCAGGCGCTCGGGAGATGGTGCGGTGCCTCGCGGGACGACCCGCGATGCGATCACTTCTTCTTGCCGGCGATCGGCTTGGCCTTGCCCTTGCGGGTGCGGGCGTTGGTGTGGGTGCGCTGGCCGCGGACGGGCAGCTGGCGACGATGGCGCAGGCCGCGGTAGCAGCCGAGATCCATCAGGCGCTTGATGTTGATCGAGTTCTCGCGGCGCAGGTCGCCCTCGACGAGGTAGTCGCGGTCGATGGTCTCGCGGATCTGCAGGACCTCGGCATCCGACAGCTGAGCGACGCGACGCTCCGCCGGGATGCGGACCTTCTCGCAGATCTCCAGGGCCTTCTGCCCACCGATGCCGTGGATGTATTGCAGCGCGATCACAACGCGCTTGTTGGTCGGGATATTGACGCCAGCGATACGGGCCACGTGTTGTCTCCATGCGTCGGGCACCGCCGTGCCGATGGACGCTGCTTTGGATTGCCGCCAACGGTGAAAGGCCGGGGTCCCAGGCGGGACGACCCGGCACCGGGATGTCAAAGGCTTGCCGGTCGCGATAGCGGCTTCGCGACGGATCGTCAAGGATCGTTTGACACCTGTCCGTCCCGCGTCGCCGACGGGACGAGGATCGCTCGTTCAGTGCGCCGGGACGTCCGCGCTCAAGGCCTCATCGATCGCCTGCGACACGGATTCGATCGACACCATGCCGTCGATCGCCCTCAGGCGCCCGGTCCCGGCATAATAGGACGAGACCGGCGCGGTCTGCTCCCGGTAGGCCTCGAGCCGCCTCGCCAGGACCTCGGGCTTGTCGTCCGGACGGACCGTCCCGCCGGACGCTTCCGTCTCGGCGGCACGCTTGGCGATCCGCGCCACCAGCACGGCGGGATCGACGGCGAGTTCGAGGACGGCGTCGAGCTTGAGGTCGCGGTGGGCCAGGGCCATGTCGAGCGCCTCGGCCTGGGCCACGGTGCGGGGGAAGCCGTCGAGGATGAAGCCCTTGGCGGCATCCGGCTCCATGAAGCGCTCCGCCACGATGCCCACCACGACGGCGTCGGAGACGAGGCCGCCGGAATCCATCACGGCCTTGGCCTTGAGGCCCACCGGGGTGCAGGCCTGCACAGCGGCGCGCAGCATGTCGCCGGTCGAGAGCTGCGGTATGGCGTGGCGCTGCATCAGCCGCGACGCCTGCGTTCCCTTTCCTGCGCCGGGGGGGCCCAGAAACACGATCCTCATCGCTTCTTCCCTCTGAGCCGCGATTTCTTGATCAGGCTCTCGTATTGTTGCGCCTGCAGATGGCCGTGGACCTGCGCCACCGTGTCCATGGTGACGCTGACGACGATCAGCAGCGACGTCCCACCGAAGTAGAACGGCAGCGCCGCATAGGAGATCAGAAGCTCGGGCAGAAGGCAAATGATGGCGAGGTAGCCCGCACCCAGCACGGTGATGCGGGTGAGGATCGTGTCGATGAACTGCGCGGTGCGCTCGCCCGGCCGGACGCCCGGCACGAACCCGCCGTGCTTGCGGAGGTTGTCCGCCGTCTCGACCGGGTTGAACACCACCGCTGTGTAGAAGAACGCGAAGAACACGATGAGGAAGAGATAGAGGACGATGTAGGCCGGCCGCCCGTGGCCGAGGAAGCTCGTCACCGTGCCGAGCCAGCCGCCGCCGTTGCCGTTCATCTGGGTGAAGTTGGCGACCGTCGTCGGCAGCAGCAGCAGCGAGGAGGCGAAGATCGGCGGGATGACGCCCGAGGTGTTGAGCTTCAGCGGCAGGAACGAGGTCTGGCCCTCGAACATGCGGTTGCCGACCTGGCGCTTGGGATAGGTGATGAGCACGCGCCGCTGCGCCCGCTCCATGAACACGATGAAGGCGATCGTGGCGATCGCCACCACCACCACGGCCAGGATGAAGATGGTCGAGATGGCGCCTTGGCGCCCGAGTTCGAGCGTGTGGCCGATCGCGGCCGGGAAGGCGGCGATGATGCCGGCGAATATGATCAGCGACGAGCCGTTGCCGATGCCGCGCGAGGTGATCTGCTCGCCGAGCCACATCAGGAACATGGTGCCGCCCATGAGGGTCAGCACGGTCGAGATGCGGAAGAAGAACCCCGGGTCGGAGACGACGCCGGCCTGCCCTTCGAGCCCGACCGAGATGCCGTAGGCCTGGAACAGCGCCAGCACGACGGTGAGGTAGCGGGTGTATTGGTTGATGACCTTGCGGCCGGCCTCGCCCTCCTTCTTCAGCGTCTCCAGCGACGGCACGACCGAGGTCATGAGCTGGATGATGATCGACGCCGAGATGTAGGGCATGATGTTCAGGGCGAAGATCGCCATGCGCTGCACGGCGCCGCCCGAGAACATGTTGAAGAGTTCGAGCACGCCCTGCTTCTGGCCGGAGAAGTTGGCCTCGAACGCCGCCGGGTCGATGCCGGGCAGCGGGATGTAGGTGCCGAGCCGATAGACCATCAGGGCGCCCAGCGTGAACCAGATGCGCTTCTTGAGCTCCTCGGCCTTGCCGATCGAGGCGAAGTTGATGTTCGCTGCGAGCTGTTCCGCTGCCGACGCCATACACCTGCTCCAAAACTGCGGCGAAAGGCACGGCAGCCGTGCCGATCCTTAGCGCGCTTCACCCATGCTGCGGAAGGGCCGGCACGCCGGAAGTGAGACGGCTGGCAGATTGAAAGCCGACCGTGGCGGCGCCAAGGCGAGCCCGATCGCGGTGGACGCCCGGTCGCCTCCTGGACCGCCTCTCAGACGACCCCCCCTCCGCGGGCGACGGATGGGGACCGCGCGTCGCGCGGCGCAAGAGGCGGGCTGGGTGCCACCCACACGTGAAAACAGGGCGGCAGGCTCACGCCACCGCCCTGCCCGTCTCCGACCCGACCTCTGCGGGGTCACGCGGCCGCGTCGGCCTTCACCTTCGGCTCGCGCAGCACCTTGACGGTGCCGCCCGCCGCTTCGACGGCCGCGATGGCGGACTTCGACGCGAGGGCCGCCTCGATCTCGACCTTGGCGGTGATCTCGCCGGCGCCGAGGATCTTCACGCCGTCCCGCGCCTTGGCGCAGAGCCCGGCCTCGACGAGCGTCTCGATCGTGATCGGGCTCGCCTGGAGCTTGCCCTCGTCGATCGCCTTCTGGAGGCGGCCGACGTTGATCTCGTTGTAGTCGAGGCGGAAGATGTTGGTGAAGCCGCGCTTGGGAAGGCGCCGATGCAGCGGCATCTGACCGCCCTCGAAGCCCTTGATGCGCACGCCCGTCCGGGCCTTCTGGCCCTTGACGCCACGTCCACCCGTCTTGCCCTTGCCGGAGCCGATGCCGCGGCCGACGCGCATGCGGGGCTTGGACGAGCCTTCGTTGTCTCTGATCTCGTTGAGTTTCATCGGTCGCTCCTCACACGCCTTCGACGATGCGGATGAGGTGGGCGACACTCGCCACCATGCCCCGGGTCGACGGGTTGTCGATCAGCGACGAGCGGCGGCCGATCTTGTTGAGGCCGAGCGCTACGAGCGTCTGGCGCTGGCTGGCGGGGCGGCCGATGGGGCTCTTCGTCTGCTCGACGACGAACTTGGCGTTGCTCTGGGAGTCCATGTCAGTCCTCCCGATCAGGCTTCGACGGCGTCGGCATCCACGCCCTGGCGGCGGGACTGAAGGGTGGACACCTTGATGTTGCGGCGCGCCGCGACCTGGCGGGGCGAATCCTCGTGGGCCAGTGCGTCGAAGGTAGCACGGACCATGTTGTAGGGGTTGGACGACCCCTGGCTCTTGGCGACGACGTCGTGGACGCCGAGCGTCTCGAACACGGCGCGCATCGGGCCGCCGGCGATGATGCCGGTGCCGGCCGGGGCGGCGCGCAGGATCACGCGCCCGGCGCCGTGGCGGCCGTTGACGTCATGGTGAAGGGTGCGGCCCTCGCGCAGCGGCACGCGGATGAGGCCGCGCTTGGCGGCTTCCGTGGCCTTGCGGATGGCCTCCGGAACTTCGCGCGCCTTGCCGTGGCCGAAGCCGACGCGGCCCTTCTGGTCGCCGACGACGACGAGCGCCGCGAAGCCAAAGCGACGGCCGCCCTTCACCACCTTGGCGACGCGGTTGATGTGGACGAGCTTGTCCACGAATTCATTGTCGCGATCCTCGCGGTCGCGCTCTCTTTCACGAGCCATCTCACTGTCCGTCACTGACGCGGCGATCCGGAGAGGACCCACCGCTCGCTGGGAGGATTGCCGGAACAGGCGAGGGCGCGGGGATGCGAAAACACCGCCCCGCGCGCAACGCCACCTGCAATGGAACGAGCCGACCTGTAGACGACGCTGACGCCGCCGACAAGCCGGCCCGCTGTTCTCGTGACCCGAGCCCGAAGGCTCGGATCAAAACTTCAGGCCGCCCTCGCGGGCACCCTCGGCCAGCGCCTTGACGCGGCCGTGATACATGTAGGCGCCGCGGTCGAACACCACGTCGCTGACGCCGGCCTCGACGGCCCGTTTGGCGAGAAGTTCGCCCACGACCTTGGCGGCCGCGACGTCGGCGCCGGTCTTGAGGTTGGCCCGGTTGTCCTTCTCCAAGGTGGAGGCGGACGCCAGGGTCACGCCGCGGGCGTCGTCGATGATCTGCGCATAGATCTGCTTGGATGACCGGAAGACCGAGAGGCGCGGACGGCCACCGGCGTTCTTGCGGATCGCGAGACGGACGCGGGCCTTGCGGCGGTCGGAGAGATCGCTCTTGCTCATGGCCCTTACTTCTTCTTGCCTTCCTTGCGGAAGATGAACTCGCCCGCGTATTTCACGCCCTTGCCCTTGTAGGGCTCGGGCGGACGATAGGCGCGGATCTCGGAGGCCACCTGGCCGACTTCGCGCTTGTCGATGCCGGTGATGACCAGCTCGGTCGGCTTCGTCGCCTTGATGTCGATGCCGTCCGGGATCGGATAGTCGACGTCGTGGCTGTAGCCGAGCGAGAGGACGAGCTTCTTGCCCTGCACGGCGGCCTTGTAACCGACGCCGGTGATCTCGAGCTTGCGCTCGAAGCCCGCCGACACGCCGACGACGAGGTTGTTGATCATGGCGCGCGACATGCCCCACATGGCCTGCGCGCGCTTGGTCTCGGAGCGAGGCTTCACCGAGACCTCGCTGTCGTTGAGCGCCACGTCGCAATCCTCGGGGACCTTGAAGGACAGAGTCCCCTTGGCACCCTTCACCGACACCGACTGGCCTTCGACCGTCGCGGTCACGCCCTGGGGGAGCGCGACCGGCTTCTTACCGACCCTGGACATTGTCAAATCCCTTCATGGCTGAGGTCAGAAGACCTTGCACAGAACCTCGCCGCCGACGTTGTTGTCGCGGGCGGCATGGTCAGCCATGACGCCCTTGGGCGTCGACACGATGGTGATGCCGAGGCCGTTGGCGACGCGCGGCAGGGCGTCGACGGCCGCGTAGACACGGCGGCCGGGGCGCGACACGCGCTCGATCATCTTGATGACCGGTGCGTTGTCGAAATACTTCAGCTCGATGTCGAACTCGGTCCGGCCGTTGCCGTGATCGGTCGTCGAGTAGCCGCGGATGAAGCCTTCCTGCTCCAGCACGTCGAGCACGTTGGCGCGCAGGCGAGAGCCCGGCGTCGACACCTTGCCCTTCTTGCGGAGCTGAGCGTTGCGGATGCGGGTGAGCATGTCGCCCAGGGGATCGTTCACGGACATGATGCGCCTCCCCTCACCAGCTCGACTTCACGAGGCCCGGGATCAGGCCCTTGTTGCCCAGCTCGCGGAGCGCGATGCGGGACATCTTCATCTTGCGATAGACCGAACGCGCGCGGCCCGAGACCTCGCACCGGTTGCGGATCCGCGCCGCCGCCGAGTTGCGGGGCAGCTCGGAAAGCTTCAGCCGCGCCTCGAACCGCTCCTCCATGGGGAGGGTGGAATTGTCCGCGATGCCCTTCAGGCGGGCGCGCTTCGCCGCGTATTGCTTCACCAGCGCCCGCCGGTGTTCGTTCTTCTCGACAGAACTCTTCTTAGCCATTGAGGTGTCCTCGCCTTTCCGCGTCTGAAGCCCTGCTGACATGCAGGGCGGGCACCGGATGACCGGCGCCCGCTGACCTCACTGCCGGAACGGGAAATTGAATGCCCGAAGAAGCGCACGCGCCTCGTCGTCGGTCTTCGCCGTCGTGCAGACGATGATGTCCATGCCGAGCATCGTCTCGGCCTTGTCGTAGTCGATCTCGGGGAAGATGATGTGTTCCTTGATGCCCATGGCGAAGTTGCCACGGCCGTCGAAGGACTTGGGGCTCAGGCCGCGAAAATCGCGGACGCGCGGCAGCGCGATCGTGATCAGGCGGTCGAGGAACTCGTACATGCGCGTGTCGCGCAGCGTCACCTTGGCGCCGAGCGGCATGTTCTCGCGGACCTTGAAGGTAGAGATCGCATTCCGCGCGTGGGTGATGACGGGCTTCTGACCCGCGATCAGCGACAGGTCGGAGGCGGCGCTCGTGACCTTCTTGGTGTCGTTGACGGCCTCGCCGACGCCCATGTTCAGCACGATCTTGTCGAGCTTGGGCACCGCCATGGCGTTCTTGTAGCCGAACTGCTCGATCATCGCCTGGCGAACGGTGTCGGCGTAGACCTGCTTCATCCGCGGCACGTAGCCGGCCGGAGTCGCCGGGGATGCGCCCATGTTGACGTCGGAACCGGCCTTGCGGTTCTCCTTGGCGCCTTTCGCGGCCTTGCCGCCCTTGGCGGTCGCCGCAGCCTGAGGCTCAGCCATCGATCTGATCTCCCGAACCCTTGGCGACGCGCACCTTGCGGCCGTCCTCGAGCACCTTGAACCCGACGCGGACCGGCTTGCCGGTCGTCGGATGCTGCAGGGCGAGGTTCGACAGGTGGATGGTCGCTTCCTTGCTGATGATTCCGCCTTCCTGGCGGGCGGACTGCGCCTGGTGGCGCTTGACGAGGTTCACGCCCTGCACGATGGCGCGCTCGGCCTTGGGCATGACGCTCAGAACCTCGCCGGACGTGCCGCGGTCGCGTCCGGCCAGCACCACGACCTTGTCGCCCTTCTTGATCTTGGCCGCCATCACAGCACCTCCGGGGCGAGCGAGATGATCTTCATGTGGTTCTTGGCGCGAAGCTCGCGCGGCACCGGTCCGAAGATGCGGGTGCCGACCGGCTCCGACTGGTTGTTGACGATCACGGCGGCGTTGGTGTCGAAGCGGATGACGGAGCCGTCGGGACGCTTGATGTCCTTGGCGGTCCGGACCACCACGGCCTTCATGACGTCGCCCTTCTTCACGCGGCCACGCGGGATGGCTTCCTTGATCGAGACGACGATGATGTCGCCGACGCCGGCGTACTTCCGCTTGGAGCCGCCGAGGACCTTGATGCACATGACGCGGCGGGCGCCGGAATTGTCGGCGACTTCGAGGTTAGTCTGCATCTGAATCATGGATTGGACTTTCTGTCAGAACGGTTTCCGGCCCGGTTTCCCGATGGCCGGACTGCGCCTGGTGGAAGCTGGCTCGCCCCTCGCGGGGGACAGCGTCCGGGTCAGCGGCGAAAACGCCCGTGATGGAGCGGTCTCCGCGATGTCTCTAGGCTTCGCCGCCCGCCTGGGCGCCGAGGACGATCCAGCGCTTCAATTTCGAGATCGGCCGGGTCTCTTCGATCGAGACCACGTCGCCGAGCTTATAGGCCTTGGCCTCGTCGTGCGCATGGTAATTCTTCGACCGGCGGACGGTCTTCTTCAGCAGCGGATGGGTGAAGCGGCGCTCCACCTTCACCACCACGGTCTTCTCCTGCTTGTCGCTGACGACCACGCCCTGGAGGATACGCTTCGGCATCGTTCTGTCTCACCCGTTCGCTGCGGCGCGCTTCATCGCCGCCAGGGTCTTGGCCCGGGCGATGTCGCGACGGACCACGCGGACCATGGAGGTGTTCTCCAGCTGCCCGGTGGCGCGCCGGAAGCGCAGGTTGAACTGTTCGCGCTTCAGGCGAAGCACTTCGTCGTTGAGCTGGTCATCCGACATGACCCAGAGGTCGGACAGGCGCTGCTTGGTCTTCATATCCGTCGTCCTCACTCGGCGATGCGCTCGACGAAGCGCGTCTTGATCGGCAGCTTGGCGGCCGCGAGGGTCAGGGCCTCGCGGGCGAGCTCGGCCGGAACGCCGTCGAGTTCGAACATGATGCGGCCGGGGTGGACGCGGGCGGCCCAGAACTCCGGCGCACCCTTGCCCTTGCCCATGCGGACCTCGGTCGGCTTCTTCGACACCGGGACGTCCGGGAAGATGCGGATCCACACGCGGCCGGCGCGCTTCATGTGACGCGTCAGGGCGCGGCGGGCCGCCTCGATCTGGCGCGCCGTCACGCGCTCGGGCTCGAGGGCCTTCAGGCCGAACTGGCCGAAGTTGAGCTCGAAGCCGCCTTTGGCTTCACCGCTGATCCGGCCCTTGAAGGCCTTGCGAAAGCGGGTTCGCTTGGGTTGCAACATGGGAATTCACGTCCTGAAAGATCGCTCGAAGCACGTCGGGACCGCTCGCGGACCCAGATCGGAGCCCTCGAGGTCGGTCGATGGGTCTTGCTATTCCATGCCGGGGCACGTCACGCAACCGACAACACACATTGGGGGCGCGGATCACGAGACCCGCGCCGTCGGACGATCGGCCCGTCAGCGGCGGCGGTCGCGATCCCGGTCGCGTCCACCGCGGTCGTCGTCGCGGCGGCGGCGCTCGCCGCCCGGCGCATGCTCCTGGGCCGCGGCGCGCTTGTCCTGCGCCATCGGATCGTGCTCCAGGATCTCCCCCTTGAAGATCCAGACCTTGATGCCGCATGTGCCGTAGGCGGTGTTGGCCGTGGCGACGCCGTAGTCGACGTCGGCGCGCAGCGTGTGCAGCGGGACGCGGCCCTCGCGGTACCATTCCTGGCGGGCGATCTCGGCGCCGCCGAGGCGGCCCGAGCAGTTGATCCGGATGCCCTCGGCCCCGAGGCGCATCGCCGACTGCACGGCACGCTTCATGGCGCGCCGGAAGGCGACGCGGCGCTCGAGCTGCTGGGCGATCGAATCGGCGACGAGCGTCGCGTCGACCTCGGGCTTGCGCACCTCGACGATGTTGATCACGACCTCGGAGGTGGTGATCTTGCCGACCATCTTGCGCAGCTTGTCGATGTCGGCGCCCTTCTTGCCGATCACCACGCCCGGACGAGCCGAGTGGATGGTGACGCGGCACTTCCGGTGCGGACGCTCGATGACGATCTTGGAGATGGCCGCCTGCTTCAGCGCCGCCATGAGGACCTCGCGGATCTTCATGTCCTCGTGCAGCAGCTTGCCGTATTCGCCCTTGTTGGCGAACCAGCGCGAATCCCAGGTGCGGTTGATGCCGAGCCGCAGCCCGATCGGATTGACCTTCTGACCCATGGCTAAATCCTTCAGGCCGCGCTCTGGACTTCGCGAACGATGATCGTGAGATTCGAGAACGGCTTCTCGATCCGGCCGGCCCGGCCACGGGCACGGGGACTGAACCGCTTCATGACCATCGCCTTGCCGACGTAGGCTTCGGAGACGATGAGGTCGTCGACGTCGAGTTCGTGGTTGTTCTCGGCATTGGCGATGGCGCTCTCCAGCGCCTTCTTGACCTCGACCGAGATGCGCTTGCGCGAGAATTCGAGGTCGGCCAGCGCCGTCTCGACCTTCTTGCCGCGGATGAGCTGCGCCAGGAGGTTCAGCTTCTGCGGGGAGACGCGCAGCATCCGCGCGACGCATTTCGCCTCGTTCTCGGGGAGCGCGCGGGGCTTGGCCTGCTTGCTCATCGCTTACCTCTTGGACTTCTTGTCCGCGGCGTGGCCGTGGAACGTGCGGGTCGGCGAGAACTCGCCGAACTTGTGGCCGATCATGTCCTCGGTGACGGTCACCGGGACATGCTTGTGGCCGTTATGGACCCCGAAGGTGAGGCCCACGAACTGCGGCAGGATGGTGGAGCGACGGCTCCACATCTTGATGACTTCGGAACGCCCGCCGCCGCGCACGGTATCTGCCTTCTTGAGCAGGTAGCCGTCGACGAAGGGACCCTTCCAGATCGAACGTGACATGGATCAGCCCTCACTTCTTACGGGCGTGGCGGGAGGCGACGATGAACTTGCCCGTCGACTTGTTGGTGCGCGTCTTCTTGCCCTTGGTGGGCTTGCCCCACGGCGTCACCGGATGGCGGCCGCCCGAGGTGCGGCCCTCGCCGCCGCCGTGCGGGTGATCGACCGGGTTCATCGTGACGCCTCGGTTGTGCGGGCGCCGGCCGAGCCATCGGCGGCGGCCCGCCTTGCCGTAGTTGATGTTCATGTGGTCGGGGTTCGACACGGAACCCACGGTGGCGAAGCAGCCGCCATGGATGAGCCGCTGCTCGCCCGACGACAGGCGCAGCGACACGTAGCCGGCGTCGCGGCCGACGATCTGGGCGTAGGAGCCGGCCGAGCGCGCGATGGCGCCGCCCTTGCCGATCTTCATCTCGATGTTGTGCACGATGGTGCCGACCGGGATGGAGGCCAGCGGCATGGCGTTGCCGGGCTTCACGTCGACCTGCTGGCCCGACACGACCTCGTCGCCGACGCCGAGCTTCTGCGGCGCGATGATGTAGGCCGGCTCGCCGTCGGGGTAGCGGATCAGCGCGATGAAGGACGTGCGGTTCGGGTCGTATTCGATCCGCTCGACCTTGGCGACCTGATCGAGCTTGCGACGCTTGAAGTCGACGATGCGGTAGGTCTGCTTGTGGCCGCCGCCGCGGAACCGCACGGTGATGCGGCCCGTGTTGCCGCGACCGCCCGACTTCGACAGGCCCTCGGTCAGGATCTTGAGCGGCTTGCCCTTGTAGAGCCCGCTGCGGTCGACGATCACGAGCTGACGGAGGCTCGGCGTGACCGGTTTGAATGTCTTCAGTGCCATGGCACGTTGATCCTTATGCCTGCGCTCAGAGACCGGTGGTGACGTCGATCTTGTGGCCGGCCGCGAGTGTCACGATGGCCTTCTTGAGATCGGCCTGCCGACCCTTGAAGCCCCGGAACGTCTTGGCCTTGCCCTTGCGGATAGTCGTGTTGACGGCGTCGACCTTGACGTCGAACAGCTGCTCGACAGCGGCCTTGATCTGCGGCTTGGTGGCCGTCTTGGCCACCTTGAACACCACCTGATTGTAGTCGGACGCGGCCGTGGCCTTCTCTGTGATCACCGGAGACAGGATCACGTCGTAGTGGCGGGGGTCCTGGCTCATTTGAATCGAAGCTCCAGCGCGTCCACCGCGGCCTTGGTCAGGACCAGCTTGTTGCGGCGCAGAATGTCATACACGTTGAGGCCCTGGATCGGCAGGACGTCGATCATCGGGATGTTGCGGGCCGCGAGGGCGAAGGTTTCCTCGACGGCGGCGCCGTCGATGATCAGCGCATTCTCGAGCCCGATGGCCCGGAAACGCTCCTTCAGGATCTTAGTCTTGCCTTCCGGCACGGAGGCGCCGTTCCACACGATCAGGTCACCGCCCGCGGCCTTGGCCGACAGGGCGTGGCGCAACGCGAGGGCACGGACCTTCTTGGGCAGATCGTGGGCGTGGGAGCGCACCACGGGGCCGAAGGCGCGTCCGCCACCGCGGAACTGCGGCACGCGGGCCGAGCCGTGACGGGCCGAACCCGTGCCCTTCTGCTTGTAGAGCTTCTTGCCAGTGCGGGTGATCTCGGCCCGGCCCTTGACCTTGTGGGTCCCGGCCCGCCGCTTGGCGAGCTGGTAGCGGATCATCCGGGCGATCAGGTCCTGACGGGGCACCAGGCCGAAGATGGTGTCGTCGAGTTCGACGGAGCCGCCGGCCTGGCCGTCGAGGGAGGTGATGTCGATCTTCATGATGTCACTCAACCCTCAACAGGGGCGTCGGCGGCCGGCGCGGGTGCGGCCTCCACGGCGACCAGGCGGAACTTGCCGGGCATCGGGACGTCCTTGTGGGGCGCCTTCTTGATGGCGTCGCGAACGAAGATGTAGCCACCGACGGTGCCGGGGACGGCGCCCTCGACGAGGATCAGGCCGCGCTCCACGTCGGTGCGGACCACCTTGAGGTTCAGCGTCGTGACCCGGTCGGTGCCCATGTGGCCCGCCATCTTCTTGTTCTTGAACGTCTTGCCCGGGTCCTGCCGGCCGCCGGTCGAGCCGTGCGACCGATGCGAGAGCGACACGCCGTGGGTGGCACGCAACCCGCCGAAGTTCCAGCGCTTCATCGGGCCGGCGAAGCCCTTGCCCATGGACGTGCCCGTCACGTCGACGAACTGCCCCGGCACGAAATGGTCCGCCTGGAATTCGGCGCCGACGGGGATCATGTGATCCGCCTCGACCCTGAATTCGGCGAGCTTCATCTTCGGCTCGACCTTGGCGATGGCGAAGCGCTCGCGCTCGGCCTTGGACACGTTCTTGACCTTGGCCTTGCCGATCCCGAGCTGCAACGCGCTGTAGCCGTTCACTTCGGCCGTGCGATGCGCCACGACCTGGCAACCGTCGAGCTTCAGCACCGTCACCGGCACATGTTCGCCCGACTCCGTGAAAACACGGGTCATTCCGACCTTCTGGGCGATGACACCTGACCGCATGTCAGATTTCCTTCAGAATACTTCGCTACAGCGTACCGCAGGGGGCAGACGTCAGATCTTGATCTCGACATCGACGCCGGCGGCCAGATCGAGCTTCATCAGCGCGTCGACCGTCTGCGGAGTGGGGTCCACGATGTCGAGAACACGCTTGTGCGTGCGGATCTCGAACTGCTCGCGGGATTTCTTGTCCACGTGGGGCGACCGGTTCACGGTGAACTTCTCGATCCTCGTCGGGAGCGGGATCGGACCCCGGACCTGAGCGCCGGTGCGGCGCGCGGTCGAGACGATCTCCTTGGTCGAGGCGTCGAGCACGCGATGATCGAACGCCTTGAGGCGGATGCGGATGTTTTGACCGTTCATCGTGATGTCCCTCGATCGGTTGGGGCGGGAGCAGCACTCCCGCTCCCCGACCTGTTGGCTTCTTATTCGATGATCGAAGCGACGACGCCGGCACCGACGGTGCGGCCACCTTCACGGATGGCGAAGCGGAGCTTCTCCTCCATGGCGATCGGCACGATGAGGGCCACTTCCATGGTCACGTTGTCGCCGGGCATCACCATCTCGGTCCCCTCGGGGAGGGTCACGATGCCGGTCACGTCGGTGGTGCGGAAATAGAACTGCGGGCGATAGTTGGTGAAGAACGGCGTGTGCCGACCACCCTCGTCCTTGGTGAGGATGTAGGCCTCGGCCTTGAACTTGGTGTGGGGCTTCACGGAGCCGGGTTTGCAGAGGATCTGACCGCGCTCGACGTCCTCACGCTTCGTGCCACGGAGCAGGCAGCCGACGTTGTCGCCCGCCTCGCCCTGGTCGAGCAGCTTGCGAAACATCTCGACGCCCGTGACGGTCGTCTTCACCGTGGCCTTGAGACCGACGATCTCGATCTCCTCGCCGACCTTCACGATCCCGCGCTCGATGCGGCCGGTCACGACGGTGCCGCGGCCGGAGATCGAGAACACGTCCTCGACCGGCATCAGGAAGGGCTGATCCTTCGGACGCTCGGGCTGCGGGATGTAGGCGTCGACCGTCTCCATCAGCTTGATCACGGCGTCGTGGCCGAGCTCGGGACGCTTGTTCTCGAGCGCGCAGAGCGCCGACCCGTGGGTGATCGGGATGTCGTCGCCGGGGAAGTCGTACTTCGAGAGCAGCTCGCGGATCTCGAGCTCGACGAGCTCGAGGAGCTCGGCGTCGTCGACCATGTCAACCTTGTTCATGAACACCACCAGTGCCGGCACGCCGACCTGACGGGCGAGCAGGATGTGCTCGCGGGTCTGGGGCATCGGGCCGTCGGCGGCCGACACGACCAGTATCGCACCGTCCATCTGGGCGGCGCCCGTGATCATGTTCTTCACATAATCGGCGTGACCGGGGCAGTCGACGTGGGCGTAATGGCGGTTCTTGGTCTCGTATTCGACGTGGGCCGTCGAGATCGTGATGCCGCGTGCCTTCTCTTCGGGAGCCTTGTCGATCTGGTCGTAGGCCGTGAAGGTGGCGCCGCCGGATTCCGCGAGGACCTTGGTGATGGCGGCGGTCAGCGACGTCTTGCCGTGGTCGACGTGGCCGATGGTGCCGATATTGCAGTGCGGCTTGTTCCGCGAGAACTTTTCCTTAGCCATAGGAGGCTCCTCTGAAGCTTGGTCTGTCTAACGTTGGGGAGGTCAGGCGTACTTCGCCTGGACCTTGGCAGCCTCGCCGGCCGGGACCTGCTCGTAATGGTCGAACTGCATCGTGAAGGTGGCACGCCCCTGCGAGAAGGAACGGAGCTGGTTCACGTAGCCGAACATGTTGGCCAGCGGCACCATGGCGTTGATGACGTTGGCGTTGCCGCGCACGTCCTGCCCCTGGATCTGCCCACGGCGTGAGTTGAGGTCGCCGATGCACGAACCGGTGTATTCCTCCGGCGTCACGACCTCGACCTTCATGATCGGCTCGAGCAGGACCGATCCGCCCTTCTGGAGCGCCTCGCGGAACGCGGCCCGCGAGGCGATCTCGAAGGCCAGGACCGACGAGTCCACGTCATGGAAGGCTCCGTCGATCAGCGTCGCCTTGACGTCGACGACCGGGAAGCCCGCCAGGATGCCGGCGCCCATGACCGAGTTGATGCCCTTCTCGACGCCGGGGACATATTCCTTCGGCACCGCGCCGCCGATGACCTTGGACTCGAAGACGTTGCCGGCACCGGCCTCGTTCGGCTCGAAGATGATCTTGACGCGGGCGAACTGACCCGTGCCGCCCGTCTGCTTCTTATGCGTGTAGTCCTGCTCGACGCGGCGGGTGAGCTTCTCGCGATAGGCCACCTGGGGGGCGCCGATGTTGGCGTCCACCTTGTAGGTCCGGCGCAGGATGTCGACCTTGATGTCGAGATGGAGCTCGCCCATCCCCTTGAGGATGGTCTGGCCCGACTCCTGGTCGGTCGAGACGCGGAAGGACGGGTCCTCCGCGGCCAACTTCTGCAGGGCGACGCCGAGCTTCTCCTGGTCAGCCTTCGACTTCGGCTCGATGGCGATCTCGATGACCGGCTCGGGGAACTCCATCTTCTCCAGGATCACGGGCTTCTGCAGGTCGCAGAGCGTGTCCCCGGTGCGGGTGTCCTTCAGGCCCGCCATGGCGACGATGTCGCCGGCATAGGCCTCCTTGATGTCCTCGCGGTTGTTGGCATGCATCAGAAGCATGCGCCCGATCCGCTCCTTCTTGTCCTTGGTCGAGTTCAGCACGGTCGTGCCGCTCTCGATGTGACCAGAATAGATGCGGCAGAACGTGATCGTGCCGACGAAGGGATCGTCCATGATCTTGAAGGCGAGCAGGGAGAAGGGCTCGTTGTCGCTGGCCGGGCGGGTGACCTCCGCCTCGGTGTTGACGTCGATGCCCTTGATCGATTCACGATCCACCGGCGACGGCAGATAGTCGACCACGGCGTCGAGCAGGGGCTGAACGCCCTTGTTCTTGAAGGCCGTGCCGCAGAGCACCGGATGGAACACGATGTTGCGAACCGCCATGCGGATCAACCGCTTCAGCGTGGCCTCGTCGGGCTCGGCGCCGTCGAGGTAGGCCGCCATCACATCGTCGTCGAGCTCGACCGCGGCCTCGATCATGGCCAAGCGATATTCCTTGGCGCGCTCGAGCAGGTCCGCGGGGATCTCCTCGTCGTGATAATTGGCGCCGAGCGCCTCGTTCTCCCAGACGACAGCCTTCATCCGGACGAGGTCGATGATGCCCTTGAAGTCCGACTCCGAACCGATCGGCAGCTGGATGCACACCGGGCGGCCGCCGACGCGGGTCTTGATGTCGTCGACGCACTTGTAGAAATCGGCGCCGATCTTGTCCATCTTGTTGACGAAGACGATGCGGGGCACGTTGTACTTGTCGGCCTGGCGCCACACCGTCTCGGTCTGCGGCTCCACGCCCTGGTTGCCGTCGAGCACGCAGACGGCGCCGTCGAGCACGCGGAGCGAGCGCTCCACCTCGATGGTGAAGTCCACGTGGCCGGGCGTGTCGATGATGTTCAGGCGCTTGCCGTTCCAGGCGGTGGTGGTCGCCGCGGACGTGATCGTGATGCCGCGCTCCTGCTCCTGCTCCATCCAATCCATCGTGGCGGCGCCGTCGTGCACTTCGCCGATCTTATGGGACTTGCCGGAGTAGAACAGGATCCGCTCGGTCGTGGTCGTCTTGCCCGCATCGATGTGGGCCATGATGCCGAAGTTGCGATAGTCTTCGATGGGGTGGCTGCGGGGCATGGGTCGATCCTCGGAAGGCGCTGAACCGCCGGATTACCAGCGGTAATGCGAGAAGGCGCGGTTGGCTTCCGCCATCCGGTGCGTGTCTTCGCGCTTCTTGACGGCATTTCCGCGGTTGTTCGCGGCGTCCATCAGTTCGGCCGAGAGGCGGTCGACCATGGTCTTGTCGTTGCGGGCCCGGGCCGCCGTGATCAGCCAGCGGATCGCGAGGGCCTGGCGGCGCTCGAGGCGGACCTCGACCGGCACCTGGTAGGTGGCGCCACCGACGCGGCGCGAGCGGACCTCGATGGCGGGGGCCACGTTGTCGAGCGCCTGCATGAAGATCGGGAGAGGCTCGACCCGCAGGCGCTGCTCGATGTTCTCGAAGGCGCCGTAGACGATCGCCTCGGCGACCGACTTCTTGCCGTCATACATGATCGAGTTCATGAACTTCGTGAGCGTCACGTCGCCGTACTTGGCATCCGGGATGATCTCACGCTTCTCTGCGCTGTGACGACGCGACATCCTGTTCTTCCCTGGTGCGGACGCCGGACACCGGGAGAAGCGGCGCGGCGTGCGGTCCTTCAAGCTGCGGGCATCCGGCCCGCCGCGCCGATCGCGTCTCGCGACCTGCGGCGTGCTCCGTCCCCCTGAGGCTCGATCCGATCGTCTCGAGACCGAGCCTCGCGGCCGGCCGAAACGCATGCAAAGCAAAGTGCACTCTCGACCCTCACAGGTCTCAAGCGCACCAAAGGCAGAGGACCGAGACGCTCGCGCGCCCCGCTCGTGCTTCTATCGATGATCCACGGTCACGGCTGCGATCGTGGTCGTTCTCGGGTGGGACCGGCAGCGTTTAGGCTCTTATGGGTCCAGGACGCGTCGTCCCGAAACGAAGGTGCCTACGGCCTGCCGAAAGTTGGCCTTCTGTAACGGGCCGCTGGAACGGCGTCAATCACTTTGCCCGGACTGCGCAGAGAAAGTGCAGCCTCGACCGCCCGTCGGCGGCGCTTTCGACGCCGTCGCGCCGTCGCCATGTCGCGAAGAAGGGCGCCGAAGCGCCCTTCCCGATCTCCTGCGTCCCCGAACCTCACTCGGCCGCGGCGGGCGCCGGCAGTTGCGGCAGGTTCTCCTGCGAGGACTGCGCCTTCTGGGCCAGGATCATGTCGTCGCGTGATGCGGCGACACGCTGCAGCTTCGACATGGCGGCGCCCGTGCCGGCCGGGATGAGACGGCCGACGATGACGTTCTCCTTCAGCCCCTCCAGCGTGTCCTTCTTGCCGTTGACGGCCGCCTCGGTCAGCACCCGGGTGGTCTCCTGGAACGAGGCCGCCGAGATGAACGACCGCGTCTGCAGCGACGCCTTGGTGATGCCGAGCAGGACCGGTGTGCCCGACGCCAGCTTCTTGCCGGCCGCCTCGGCGATCGCGTTGGCGGCCT
Source organism: Lichenihabitans sp. (assembly GCA_965214345.1). GTDB lineage: Bacteria > Pseudomonadota > Alphaproteobacteria > Rhizobiales > Beijerinckiaceae > Lichenihabitans. The sequence goes on from CBDCBJ010000007.1 coordinate 2,698,935, forward strand.
CGAGTTCGGTGTGGTCCACCTGCTCGCCCGGCAGGAAGTCCGTCTCGCCCGGATCGACGATGTCCACCTTCTGCAGCATCTGGCGGACGATCACCTCGATGTGCTTGTCGTTGATCGACACGCCCTGCAGCCGGTAGACCTCCTGGATCTCGTTGACCAGGTAGGCGGCGAGTTCCTCGACACCCTTGATGGCCAGGATGTCGTGCGGCGCCGGGTTGCCGTCGACGATGTACTCACCCTTCTCGATGACGTCGCCGTCCTGGAGATGGATGTGCTTGCCCTTCGGGATCAGGTACTCGACCGGCTCGCCACCCTCCTCGTGCGGCACGATCTGCAGGCGCTGCTTGTTCTTGTAGTCCTTGCCGAACTGGATGATGCCGGAGATCTCCGCGATGATCGCGTGGTCCTTCGGACGACGCGCCTCGAAGAGTTCAGCCACGCGCGGCAGGCCGCCGGTGATGTCGCGGGTCTTGGCGCCCTCCATCGAGATACGGGCCACGACGTCGCCGGCCTTCACCGTCGCGCCGGGGTCGAAGGCGATGATCGACTCGACCGGCAGCATGTAGCGGGCGTCGCCGCCGCGGGCCACCTTGGCGATCTTGCCGTCGGGACCCTTGATGACGATCGCGGGCTTGAGGCTCGCCGACCGCTGGTTCAGCCGCCAGTCCATGACCATGCGCTTGGCGATGCCGGTGGCCTCGTCGATGGACTCCGACATCGACGACCCTTCGACGAGATCCTCGAAGCCGATCGTCCCGTCGATCTCCGTCATGATCGGACGGGTGTAGGGATCCCACTCGGCGATGCGCTGGCCGCGCTTCACCTTGTCGCCCTCGTCGACCTTCATGCGGGCGCCGTACTGCACGCGGTGCACGGCGCGCTCCGCCCCGTCCGGCCCCAGGATCACGATGGCCACGTTGCGGGCCATCACCATCAGGTCGCCCTCGGCGTTGCGGGCGATGGCCTTGTTGCGGAACGCGACCGTGCCGTCGAAGTTCGACTCGATGAAGGACGAGTCGGCGATCTGGGCCGCGCCGCCGATGTGGAACGTGCGCATCGTCAGCTGCGTGCCCGGCTCGCCGATCGACTGCGCCGCGATGACGCCGACCGCCTCACCCATGTTGACCGGCGTGCCGCGGGCGAGGTCGCGCCCATAGCAGGTGGCGCAGACCCCGTTCTTCGACTCGCAGGTCAGCACGGAGCGGATCTTCACCTCCTGGATGCCGGCCGCGTTGATCCGGTCGATGTGCCATTCCTGGATCATCTCGCCGGTGGCGACGATCACCGTGCCGTCCTGCTCCTTCAGGTCCTCGGCCGTGGTGCGGCCGAGGATCCGGATGGCCAGCGACGCCACGACCTGGCCGGCGTCGAGGATCGCCCGCATCTTGATGCCGCCCTGCGAGCCGCAGTCGACGGTGGAGATGATGGCGTCCTGCGCCACGTCGACGAGGCGACGCGTCAGATAGCCGGAATTGGCCGTCTTCAGCGCCGTGTCGGCGAGGCCCTTGCGGGCGCCGTGGGTCGAGGAGAAGTATTCGAGGACGGTCAGGCCCTCCTTGAAGTTCGAGATGATCGGCGATTCGATGATCTCGCCCGACGGCTTCGCCATCAGGCCGCGCATGGCGGCGAGCTGCTTCATCTGCGTGGGCGAGCCGCGGGCACCGGAGTGGCTCATCATGTAGATGGAGTTGATCGGCTTGTCCTTGCCGCCCTCGTCCTTCTTCACGGAGGAGATGCGGATCATCATCTCCTCGGCGAGCTTGTCCGAGCACTTGGCCCAGGCGTCGACGACCTTGTTGTACTTCTCGCCCTGGGTGATCAGGCCGTCATTGTACTGCTGCTCGTATTCCTTGGCGAGCGCCGAGGTCGACTCGATGATGGCGGGCTTCGTCTCCGGCACCACCATGTCGTCCTTGCCGAACGAGATGCCGGCGCGGAACGCCTCGCGGAAGCCGAGCGCCATGATCCGGTCGCAGAAGATCACCGTCTCCTTCTGCCCGCAGTTGCGGTAGACGGTGTCGATCATGTTGGAGATCTCCTTCTTCGTCATCAGCTTGTTGGCGACGTCGAAGGGGATCTTGGGGTGATTGGGCAGCAGCTGGCCGAGGATCATGCGGCCGGGGCTCGTGTCGAAGATCTTCGACTTGCGCACACCGTCCTCGTAGGTCCAGGCGCGGCCCTTGATCTTGGTGTGCAGCGTGATCGACTTCGCCGCGATGGCGTGTTCGATCTCGCCCATGTTCGAGAACGCCATGCCCTGGCCGACGTCGCCGTCCACCATCAGGGTGACGTAATAGAGCCCGAGCACGATGTCCTGGCTCGGCACGATGATCGGCAGGCCGTTGGCCGGGTGCAGGATGTTGTTCGTCGACATCATCAGCACGCGGGCTTCGAGCTGCGCCTCGAGCGACAGCGGCACGTGCACCGCCATCTGGTCGCCGTCGAAGTCGGCGTTGAAGGCCGCGCAGACGAGCGGGTGGAGCTGGATCGCCTTGCCCTCGATCAGCGTCGGCTCGAAGGCCTGGATGCCCAGGCGATGCAGCGTCGGGGCGCGGTTCAGCATCACCGGGTGTTCGCGGATCACCTCGTCGAGGATGTCCCAGACCTCCGGCTTCTCCTTCTCGACGAGCTTCTTGGCCTGCTTGACCGTGGTCGACAGGCCCTTGGCGTCGAGGCGCGAGTAGATGAACGGCTTGAAGAGTTCGAGCGCCATCTTCTTCGGCAACCCGCACTGGTGCAGCTTCAGCTCCGGGCCGACCACGATGACCGAGCGGCCGGAATAGTCGACGCGCTTGCCGAGCAGGTTCTGCCGGAAGCGGCCCTGCTTGCCCTTGAGCATGTCGGCCAGCGACTTCAGCGGCCGCTTGTTGGCGCCCGTGATGACGCGGCCGCGACGGCCGTTGTCGAACAGCGCGTCGACCGCCTCCTGCAGCATGCGCTTCTCGTTGCGGATGATGATGTCGGGCGCGCGCAGCTCGATCAGCCGCCGCAGCCGGTTGTTGCGGTTGATGACGCGGCGATAGAGGTCGTTGAGATCCGAGGTCGCGAAGCGGCCGCCGTCGAGCGGCACCAGCGGGCGCAGGTCCGGCGGGATGACGGGCACTTCGGTGAGGATCATCCACTCGGGCTTGTTGCCCGAATGCATGAAGGCCTCGATGATCTTCAGGCGCTTGGCGAGCTTCTTGGGCTTCAGCTCCGAGGTGGATTCCTGGATTTCAACCTTCAGGTTCTCCGAGATGGTCTGGAGATCCATGTTGCGCAGGATCTCGCGGATCGCCTCGGCGCCGATCATCGCGGTGAACGAGTCCTGGCCGTACTCATCCTGGGCGCGCAGGTACTCATCCTCGGAGAGGAGCTGACGCTCCTTCATCGGGGTGAGGCCGGGCTCGATGACGATGTAGGACTCGAAATAGAGGATGCGCTCGAGGTCGCGCAGCGTCATGTCGAGCAGGAGGCCGATGCGGGAGGGCAGCGACTTCAGGAACCAGATATGGGCGACGGGGGCCGCGAGCGAGATGTGGCCCATGCGCTCGCGCCGCACGCGCGACAGCGTCACCTCGACGCCGCACTTCTCACAGATGACGCCCTTGTACTTCATGCGCTTGTACTTGCCGCAGAGGCACTCGTAGTCCTTGATCGGCCCGAAGATGCGGGCGCAGAACAGGCCGTCGCGCTCCGGCTTGAAGGTGCGGTAGTTGATGGTCTCGGGCTTCTTGATCTCGCCGAACGACCAGGAGAGGATCTTCTCAGGAGACGCGATGCCGATCTGGATCTGGTCGAAAGCCTGGGGCTGAACCGCCGGGCTGAAAAGGTTCATGACCTCTTGATTCATGGTCTTCTCCTGGGGCCTGCGCGCAGGCCCAATGTCTGACACTAGCGGATATCGGACGAGGCCGACATCCGCGAACCGAGGCAGGCCTGCATGACGCGGCCACGCCCTCGGGGAAGTCTCTCAGCGACGGCGTGCCGGACCCCCTCGGGAGGGCGCGGCACGCCAGGATCGTCGGGTGTTACTCGGCGGCTTCCGGCAGCTGCTCGTTCTCGGGCTTGATCTTCGACGTCAGCTCCACGTTCAGACCCAGCGACCGCATCTCCTTCACCAGCACGTTGAACGATTCCGGGATGCCCGACTCGAACGTGTCGTCGCCGCGCACGATGGCCTCGTAGACCTTGGTACGGCCGGCCACGTCGTCGGACTTCACGGTCAGCATCTCCTGCAGCGTGTAGGCGGCGCCGTAGGCTTCGAGCGCCCACACCTCCATCTCGCCGAAGCGCTGCCCGCCGAACTGCGCCTTGCCGCCCAGCGGCTGCTGGGTGACGAGCGAGTAGGGGCCGATCGAGCGCGCGTGGATCTTGTCGTCCACGAGATGGTGGAGCTTCAGCATGTAGATGTAGCCCACCGTGACCTTGCGGTCGAAGGCGTCGCCGGTGCGCCCGTCGTAGAGCGTCGACTGGCCGGAGCCATCGAGGCCCGCCTCCTCGAGCAGCGTCACGATGTCGGGCTCGTGGGCGCCGTCGAAGACCGGGGTCGCGATCGGCACGCCGCGGCGCAGGTTCTCGCCGAGTTCGACCAGACCCTCGTCGTCGAGGCTCGTGACCTCCGGGTTCGGCCCGTAGATGGTCGTCATCTTCGCCCGCAGCGGAGCGATGTCGCCGTGCCCCTCCAGCGCCGCCTGTCGCTGGTAGGCGTTGACGAGGTCGCCCACCTGCCGGCCGAGGCCCGCGCAGGCCCAGCCGAGATGCGTCTCGAGGATCTGCCCGACGTTCATGCGCGACGGCACGCCCAGCGGGTTCAGCACGATCTCGACCGGCGTCCCGTCGGCGAGGAACGGCATGTCCTCCTGCGGCACGATCTTGGACACCACGCCCTTGTTGCCGTGACGGCCCGCCATCTTGTCGCCGGGCTGGATCTTGCGCTTCACCGCGACATAGACCTTGACCATCTTCATGACGCCGGGCGGCAGCTCGTCGCCGCGCTGCAGCTTCTCAACCTTGTCGAGGAAGCGGCTCTCGAGCCCCTTCTTCGCCTCGTCGTACTGCTTGCGCATGGCTTCGAGCTCGCCCATCACGGCGTCGTCGGTGACGGCGAAGGTCCACCACTGGGAGCGCGGGTAGCCCTCGATGACCTCGCGGTCGAGCACCGTCTCCTTCTTGAACCCGCGCGGGCCGCCGATGCCGGTGTGGCCGTCGAGGACCTGGATCAGGCGCGCGTAGACGTTGCGGTCGAGGATCGCGAGTTCGTCGTCGCGGTCCTTGGCGAGCCGCTCGATCTCCTCGCGCTCGATCGCCTGGGCGCGCTCGTCCTTGTCGACGCCGTGGCGGTTGAACACCCGAACTTCGACGATGGTGCCGGTGACGCCCGGGGGCACGCGCAGCGACGTGTCGCGGACGTCGGAGGCCTTCTCGCCGAAGATGGCGCGGAGCAGCTTCTCCTCCGGCGTCATCGGGCTCTCGCCCTTGGGCGTGATCTTGCCGACGAGGATGTCGCCCGCCTGCACTTCGGCGCCGATGTAGACGATGCCGGCCTCGTCGAGGTTCTTCAGCGCCTCTTCCGACACGTTCGGGATGTCGCGCGTGATCTCCTCGGGCCCGAGCTTGGTGTCGCGGGCCATCACCTCGAACTCCTCGAGGTGGATGGAGGTGAACACGTCCTCCTTGACGATCTTCTCGGAGAGAAGGATCGAATCCTCGAAGTTGTAGCCGTTCCAGGGCATGAAGGCGACGAGCACGTTGCGGCCGAGCGCCAGGTCGCCGAGGTCCGTCGACGGGCCGTCGGCGATGATGTCGCCCTTGGTCACGCGGTCGCCGACGCGCACGAGCGGCTTCTGGTTGATGCAGGTCGACTGGTTCGAGCGCTGGAACTTCATCAGACGATAGATGTCGACGCCGGGCTTGCCGCCGTCGACCTCCTCGGTGGCGCGGATGACGACGCGTGTGGCGTCGATCTGGTCGACCACGCCCGTCCGGCGCGCCGCGATGGCGGCACCCGAGTCGCGGGCCACGACCGCCTCCATGCCGGTGCCGACGAGCGGGGCATCGGCCTTCACCAGCGGCACCGCCTGGCGCTGCATGTTCGAGCCCATGAGGGCGCGGTTCGCGTCGTCGTTCTCGAGGAACGGGATCAGCGCGGCCGCGACCGACACGAGCTGCTTCGGCGACACGTCCATGAAGTCGACGCGGTCGACCGGCACCAGCATCACGTCGCCGGCGTGGCGGCAGAGGACGAGATCCTCCGTCAGCCCGCCTTCGGCGCTCATCGCCGCGTCGGCCTGGGCGACGTAGTGCTTGGTCTCCTCCATGGCCGACAGATAGACGACGTCCTCCGTCACCTTGCCGTCGCGGACGCGGCGGTACGGCGCTTCGATGAACCCGTATTTGTTGACGCGGGCGAAGGTCGCCAGCGAGTTGATCAGGCCGATGTTGGGGCCTTCAGGCGTCTCGATCGGGCAGATGCGGCCGTAATGCGTCGGATGCACGTCGCGCACTTCGAAGCCGGCGCGCTCGCGGGTCAGGCCGCCCGGGCCGAGGGCCGACAGGCGGCGCTTGTGGGTGATCTCCGACAGCGGGTTGGTCTGGTCCATGAACTGCGACAGCTGCGACGAGCCGAAGAACTCGCGCACGGCCGCGGCCGCCGGCTTGGCGTTGATCAGGTCCTGGGGCATCACGGTGTCGATGTCAACGGACGACATGCGCTCCTTGATGGCGCGCTCCATCCGCAGCAGCCCCAGCCGGTACTGGTTCTCCATCAGCTCGCCGACCGACCGTACGCGGCGGTTGCCGAGATGGTCGATGTCGTCGATCTCGCCGCGGCCGTCGCGCAGGTCGACGAGCGCCCGGGCGACCGCCAGGATGTCGGCCTTGCGCAGCACCCGCACGGTGTCCTCGGCGTCGAGGTCGAGGCGCATGTTCATCTTCACGCGGCCGACGGCCGACAGGTCGTAGCGCTCGGGATCGAAGAACAGCGAGTGGAACATCGCCTGGGCGGTGTCGAGCGTCGGCGGCTCGCCCGGGCGCATCACCCGGTAGATGTCGAAGAGGGCGTCCTCGCGCGACGAGTTCTTATCGACCGCCAGCGTCGTGCGGACGTAGGGGCCGATGTTGATGTGGTCGATGTCGAGGATCGGAAGCGCGTTGAAGCCGTGGTCGAGCAGGCCCGGTAGGGTCTTGGCCGTGACCTCGTCACCCGCCTCGGCGTAGATCTCGCCCGTCTCGTCGTTGTAGAGGTCCTCGGCGAGATACTGGCCGTAGAGATCGTCGTCGGACGCCCGCAGGAACTTGACGCCCTTCTCGGCGAGGAGCCGGGCGGAGCGGGCCGTGATCTTCTTGCCGGCCTCGATGACGATCTCACCGGAATCGGCGTCGATCATGTCGACCGTCGCCTTCACGCCCTTCATGCGGTCGGCATTGAACGGCACGCGCCAACCGTCGGTCGCATGCTCGTAGTGCACCGTGTTGTAGAACGTCGAGAGGATCTCCTCGCCGTCCATGCCGAGCGCGTAGAACAGCGACGTCACCGGGATCTTCCGGCGGCGGTCGATGCGGGCGTAGACGATGTCCTTGGCGTCGAACTCGATATCGAGCCAGGAGCCGCGGTAGGGGATGATCCGGGCGGCGAAGAGCAGCTTGCCCGACGAATGGCTCTTGCCCTTGTCGTGGTCGAAGAACACGCCAGGCGAGCGGTGCATCTGGGACACGATCACGCGCTCGGTGCCGTTCACGATGAACGTCCCGTTCGACGTCATGAAGGGCATGTCGCCCATGTAGACGTCCTGCTCCTTGATGTCCTTCACCGACTTGGCGCCGGTGTCGGGATCGACGTCGAACACGATGAGGCGCAGCGTCACCTTCAGCGGCGCCGCGAAGGTCATCCCGCGGGCGCGGCATTCGTCGACGTCGAACTTCGGCTGCTCGAACTCGTATTTGACGAATTCCAGGAGCGCCGTGCCGGCGAAATCCGACACGGGGAAGACGGACTTGAAGACGGACTGCAGGCCCTCGTCAGGGCGGCCGCCCTCGACCTCGTCGACCAGCAGGAACTGATCGTAGGAGGCCTTCTGGACCTCGATCAGGTTGGGCATGTCGGCGACTTCGCGGATGTGGCCGAAGAACTTGCGGACCCGCTTGCGGCTCGTGAACGTTTGCAGCATGTCGCTCCTCGTACCTTTCCTGCGGCGGAACTCGAAACCGAGCCCGACGCCCGGTCTCCGCCTCGGAGGGGCCGCCGTGTCGCGGTCCTCCGTCGTCATCGCGAGAGCCGCACCTCGCCCGACCGAACACGGGCCGTGGCGCTGGGCCGTCGCCGCCGGAACGGGCTCGCGTTCCGACGGGGATCTGTCTCATGCTCGATCGGCGCGTCCGGACAGACCGGACGGACAACGCCGGAAAGGTCCCGGAGAAACTCTCCGGGACCGATCATCCGTCTCAGTCGAGGAGCGCGAGCCGACTCGCGCGATCTCTCACCCGATTACTTGAGTTCGACCTTGGCGCCGACCTTCTCGAGCTGCGCCTTGAGCTTGGCGGCGTCATCCTTGGACACGGCTTCCTTCACGGGCTTCGGGGCGCCTTCGACCAGGTCCTTGGCCTCCTTCAGGCCCAGGCCCGTGATGGCGCGGACTTCCTTGATGACTTCGATCTTCTTGTCGCCGAAGGCGGCCAGGATGACGGTGAACTCGGTCTGCTCTTCGACAGGGGCAGCGGCGGCGCCGGCCGGGCCGGCCGCGACCGCGACGGTCGCGGCGGCGGCCGAGACGCCCCACTTCTCTTCGAGCATCTTGGCGAGCTCGGAGGCTTCGAGGACGGTGAGGGCCGACAGGTCGTCGACGATCTGGGAAAGGTTGGCCATTGTGTATTCTCTATGTCTGGTTCGTGAAGGGTGAAATCAAGCGTGCGGGTCGACCCGCCTCAGGCGGCTTCCTGAGCGGCGGCGTCCTGACCGGCGTCCTTGTCGGCATAGGCCTGGAAGACGCGCGCCAGCTTGGCCTGGGGAGCCGTGGTGAGCTGGGCGAGCTTCGTGGCCGGCGCCTGGATGAGGCCGATGATCCTGCCGCGCAGCTCGTCGAGCGACGGCATGGTGGCGAGCGCCCGGACGCCGTTCGGGTCGAGGGCGGTCTTGCCCATGGCGCCGCCGAGGATGACGAATCTCTCGAAATCCTTGGCGAAAGCCGCCGCGACCTTGGGCGCCGCGACCGGGTCGTCCGAATAGGCGAGGATCGTCGGACCGGTCAGCAGCGAGCCGATAGAGGCGACATCCGTGCCCTCGAGGGCGATCTTGGTCAGGCGATTCTTGGTGACCTGCACCTTGGCTCCGGCCTCTCTCATCTGTTTGCGCAAGCGCTGAAGCTGCACCACAGTGAGGCCGGAATAGTGAGCCACGACGACGACGGCGGTCTTTTGCAAGATGCCGTTGAGTTCGTCGATGAGCTCCTTCTTTTCCGTTCTGTCCAAAGTTGAAACTCCGTATAGCGAAGTCTAGCCCCGCGACCGCACAAGAGGTCCGCCATGACGGACGCCGAGGCGCCCGGGAACGACGGTCTGTGCCTGCCCCCGGCGACCTCGCGGCCTCCGGACAGAAGGATCGAACCAGATCTGAAGGCACGCTCGCGCATGCCCCATTCCAAACCGGCTTCACCGTCTATGCGGGCTCCCGGAAGACCGCCGGCGAGCGCCGTCGATCCGGGATTCAAGCCACTCCTCGGAGAGGAGCATGGCACCTGCAGTCTCGGACAGGACACGGCCGGAAAGGATGCTGGATCGCTCCAGCACCCTTTCCGGCCTTCGGGTAGCGCCGAACTCCCCGAGAGGAGTGCGGCACGATCTACGACGCCCCTCACGGGACCCTTACGCCCTCATAAAGACTTCACATCTTCATGCCAAGCGAATTAGACGTCGCGCTCACGGCTTTCGACGCAGGCGCGACGACCGGTCAGGCGTTGCCGAGCGTCGCGGGATCGACCTTCACGCCGGGGCCCATCGTCGACGAGATGGCGACCCGTTGCAGGTAGGTGCCCTTGGCGCCGGTCGGCTTGGCGCGGGTGACGGCATCCACGAAGGCCTTGATGTTCTCGACGAGCTTGTCGTCGTCGAACGAGGCCTTGCCGACGCTACCCTGGACGATCCCGGCCTTCTCGACGCGGAACTCCACGGCACCGCCCTTCGACGCCTTGACGGCGCCGGCGACGTCCATCGTGACGGTGCCGACGCGCGGGTTCGGCATCAGGCCGCGCGGCCCCAGCACCTTGCCGAGGCGACCCACCAGGCCCATCATGTCGGGCGTCGCGATGCAGCGATCGAACTCGATCGTGCCGCCCTGGACGGCCGCCACGAGGTCCTCGGCACCGATGATGTCGGCGCCGGCATTGCGCGCCTCGTCGGCCTTGGGCCCGCGGGCGAAGACCGCCACCCGCACGGTGCGGCCCGTGCCGTTCGGCAGGTTGACGACGCCGCGGACCATCTGGTCGGCATGCTTCGGGTCGACGCCGAGGTTCATGGCGATCTCGACGGTCTCGTCGAACTTCGTCTTGGCCCGGCTCTTCACCAGGCCGACGGCTTCGCCGACGCCGTAGAGCTTGATGCGGTCGATGCCCTCGCGGGCGGCGGTGATGCGCTTCGTCATCGTCTTACCCCACCACCTCGAGGCCCATGGAACGGGCGGAACCTTCGATCATCGACATCGCGGACTCGACGGAGGCGCAATTCAGATCGACGATCTTCTTCTCGGCGATCTCGCGCACCTGGTCGCGCGTGACGCGGCCGACCGTGCCGCGACCGGGCGTCTTCGCTCCGGCCTTGATGCCGGCCGCCTTCTTGAGGAAGAACGACACCGGCGAGAGCTTGAGCTCGAAGGTGAAGGAGCGGTCCTGGAAGGCCGTGATGACGACCGGGATCGGCGATCCCTTCTCCATCTGCGCGGTTCGCGCGTTGAAGGCCTTGCAAAATTCCATGATGTTCAGGCCGCGCTGGCCGAGCGCGGGGCCGATGGGCGGCGACGGGTTGGCGCTGCCGGCCGGCACCTGGAGCTTGATGTAGCCCGTGATCTTTTTCGCCATCGCTGGTTCCTCTTGGCGCCCCGCGCCGGGAGGCGGCGGGGCCGTTCAGGGATCGTGGTGCGTCGGGAGCCCGGCGTGGCAGACCGGGCGCGACTCCCACGGGTGGTGCCGATCCGGGGATCGGCGGCCGCGGCCGGATGGCCGCGGTGACGGTCAGAGCTTTTCGACCTGACCGAAATCGAGATCGACCGGGGTGGCCCGGCCGAAGATCGAGACCGCGACCTTGACGCGCGAGCGGCCCTCGTCGACCTCCTCGACGGTGCCGTTGAACGACGCGAAGGGTCCGTCCGACACCCGCACCTGCTCGCCGACCTCGAAGGTGACGGACGATTTCGGCCGTTCGACCCCCTCGGCCACCTGGCCCTTGATGCGGTCGGCCTCGGCGTCCGAAATCGGGTGGGGCTTGTTGTCGGCGCCGAGGAAGCCCGTCACCTTCGGGGTGTTCTTGATGAGGTGGTAGATCTCGTCGGTGAGGTCGGTGCGGACCAGCACATAGCCGGGGAAGAACTTGCGTTCGGAATTCACCTTGCGGCCGCGCTTCACCTCGATGAAGTTCTCGGTCGGGACCAGGATCTCCTCGAAGCGGTCGACGAGGCCACGCTGGGCCGCCTGCTCACGGATGGATTCGGCCACCTTCTTCTCGAAGTTCGAATAAGCGTGAACGATGTACCAACGCATGCTCATGGACAGGACTCGAACTGGGGGAGTCGGCGGGCGCGGGACGGTTCAGGCCGTGCCGTAACCGAGGACGAGCGACACGACGAAATGGATGATCTCGTCGACGGCGACGAAGAAGATGGCGGCCAGCACGACCATGATCAGCACCATCACGGTCGTGATCGTGGTCTCGCGCCGGGTCGGCCACGTCACCTTGCCGGCTTCGGTGCGGACGTCCTGGATGAATTCGAACGGGTTGGCCATGTCGTGTCCGCGCGGCTCCCCGCGGAACCGGATCCCGCGTCGCCGAAATGTAGAGCGGCGCGCGACCGTTCGGCCGCGCGCCCCTGCCCCGTCCTATAGAGGGACGGGCGCCGGGAACCAAGTGAAAAGATCGTGGCGGAGGTGAGCTGCCGGGCCACGGCGGATGTGTGGCAGGAGAGGTGGGACTCGAACCCACAACCCCCGGTTTTGGAGACCGGTACTCTAGCCGATTGAGCTACACTCCTGCAGGGCGATGGACGGAACCCGCGTCGAGTCCCGACCACCGCGCACCGAGCTTTTTGCCCGATCGGGCCCGCGAAGGCAAGGGCCGCGCGCGCCGCCGCGCCCGAACCCGTCCGCGTCGTGCGCCTGATCGTCAGGCGACGCGGGTGCCGCCTCGGTTGACGGATCCCCGGTCGGCGGACATCTTCGTCGGACCAGCGAGAGGAGGCCGACAGGACGAATGTCCGACGTGCCGCTCACGCGGTGCCCCGCGCCATGCCGCGTCGCCCGGCGCCAAGAAACGGAGAAGAAGATGAAAGCGCTCTGCGCCAAGTTCAGCATCGGGCAGGTCGTCCGCCATCGCAAATACCCCTTCCGCGGCATCATCTACGATGTCGACCCGGTCTTCGCCAATACGGAAGAGTGGTGGCTCTCGATCCCGGAAGACGTCCGCCCGAGCAAGGAGCAGCCGTTCTACCATCTCTTCGCCGAGAACACCGAGACCGAGTACATCGCCTACGTGTCGGAGCAGAACCTCCTCGCCGACGATTCGGGCGAGCCTCTGCGCCATCCGCAGATCGGGGAAAGCTTCGTCCGCGGCGAGGGCGGCACCTACCGGTCGAAGGACATGGCGCGCAACTGAACGGATGCGGCCGACACGAAAAAGGGCGCCCACACCGTGCGCGCCCTTTATTCGTGCCATCCCGTCGAGGGTCAGGGCTTGGCAGGGGCCGGGGCTGGGGCGGCCGGAGCTGCACCGGCGGCCGGGGCCGCCGATTGACCCGCTTCCAACGCCTTGCGCTGCGCTTCGGCGCGCTCCTGGAGCTGCTTCTGCAGCTCGGCCTGCATCGCCTGCTGCTGTTGCTGGATCACCTCGGGCGGGACCGCGGGCCCATCGAACGACTTGCCGAAGTTGGACAGCGGCAGCGCGAACGTCACCTCGTTGTTGGCCAGGCCCTTGGCGACGATGTTGAAGGTCGTGCCCTTCTTCATCTGGTCGAGGATCTTGCCGTTGACGCGGGTCTCGGCGAAACAGCCGTTCGGCATGCAGAATTCGAAGGCGCCGTCCGACGTGGCGCCCTTGTCGACCGAGAAGCGCACGCCGGGTTTCAGCAGCATGCCGATGGGCAGCAGGACGCGGATGATGCGGTTGTCGTCGCCCTTGACGTCGTAGACGGCGAGCGCGACCGGCGGCGGCTGGTCGGGGGCGGTGGTGAAGTCGCGGGTGGTGAAGCAGAGTTCCTTCGCGCCGCTCTGCGGCTTCGAGCAGACCTTGGTCCACTCGGTCTTGGCCACCGTCTGCATGTCGATCTTGACGGGCGCGTTGGGGTTCTGCGGAGGCTGTCCAGGAGCGGCCGGGGCCGCCGGCGCGGCCGTCTGGGCCTCGGCTCCGATCGGCGCCAGGCCTGCGAGCATCCCCGCCGCCAGGAGAGCGGCGGCCCCGAGTTTCATCGGCTGGATCGGCATAGGGTTTCCTCGTCGTTGACTGTCAGGGACGCTGGGATCGCTCGTGTCTCGAAAATCTGCCACGGAGGCCTGAACGGGGCGGCCCGATGCCCTGCCGGCCACCGAGACGGGACTCAGGCTGCGCCGCGGCACCGGCAGGCCAGCGTCCCCCGGCGGCATGTCACACGACGGCGCAGGCGACCGGACTCGTTCACCCGGGGCTCCGTCGACGCCCTCATCGCGGCGGAATGCGGCGACAGGTTGTCCAGGCTCCGAAACCGCCGCCTCTGTCGATGATCTCGCGTCCGATTGCAAGCCGCGCGGCCCGGATGGGGCCGTCGCCGTCACACCGGCACCAGCATCGTGGTTCAGGACGGGCGGCATGACCCCAAACCGGATCCCCTCGCTCCCGCTCCACGCCGCCCGGCTCGCCCTGGCGGCGCTGCTGATCGGCTCGACCGCGGCGGTGCCCGACGCCCGCGCCGCCGGGGCGATCGCCATGCACGGCGCCCCCGCCCTGCCCGACGGTTTCACGGCTTTCCCCTACGCGGACCCCGATGCGCCGAAGGGCGGGCGGCTGCGGCTCTGCCTGCCCGGCACGTTCGACAGCCTGAATCCCTTCAATTTGAAGGCCGGCTCGACTGCCCAGGGGCTGAACAACATGGTCTTCGAGAGCCTCATGGCGCGCTCGCAGGACGAGCCCTTCACGCTCTACGGCCTCGTCGCGCAGGGCATGGACACCGACGACGCGCGCTCCTTCGCCACGTTCCACCTCGACCCCGCGGCGCGATTCTCGGACGGGACGCCCATCGAGGCGGACGACGTGCGCTTCACCTTCGACCTGTTGAAGGCCAAGGGGCGGCCGCAGCAGCGCCAGGCCTTCGCCGCCGTGAAAGGGGTGACGACGCCCGACCCCCGGACGATCCGCTTCGACCTCGCGGGCCTCGGCGACCGCGAACTGCCGCTGTTCCTCGGCCTGATGCCCGTGCTGCCGCGCCACGCCGTCGACGCCGCGCATTTCGACGAGACGACGCTGAAGCCCCCGGTCGCCAGCGGCCCCTACCGCGTGGCCGCCGTCGAGGCCGGCACCAAGCTCGTGCTCGAGCGCAACCCCGACTATTGGGGCCGGGACCTGCCGACGCGCCGCGGCATGTTCAATTTCGACCGGGTCGACATCGACTATTATCGCGACGCCAACAGCCTGTTCGAGGTGTTCAAGGCGGGGCTCTGCGACTTCCGCATCGAGACCGACCCGGCGCGTTGGATGACCGGCTACGATGTCCCGGCGATCCGCGACGGGCGCGACGTCAAGGCCGCCGTGCCGCTGCGGCTGCCCAAGGGCATGGAGGGCTTCGCCTTCGACACGCGCCGGCCGCTCTTCGCCGACGTCCGGGTCCGCGAGGCGCTCACCGACATGTTCGACTTCGGCTGGGTCAACCGCAACCTCTACGGCGGGCTCTACCGCCGCACGCCCTCGTTCTTCGCCGAGAGCCCGCTGGCCTCGACCGGGCGGGCCGCCGATGCCGCCGAGACGGCCCTGCTCGCCCCCTACCCCGGCGCCGTGCGGGCCGACATGCTCGACGGCACCTGGCGCCCGTCGGCGGGCGACGCCTCGGGCCGCGACAGGGTCGAGGCGAAACGCGCCCTGGCGCTGCTGGCGGAGGCCGGTGACCGGCTCGACGGCACGGTGATGCGGCTGCCCGACGGCGCGGCGTTCCGCTTCGAGATCATGGTGGTGGACCGCCGGCAGGAGCGCCTGGCATTGGCCTTCGCCGACAGCCTGAAGGACATCGGCATCGACGCCGTCGTGAGGCTCGTCGACGAGGTCCAGTACCAGCGCCGCCGGCAGAGCTTCGACTTCGACATGATGCTGGGACAATGGATCGCCTCGCCGTCGCCCGGCGCCGAGCAGCGCTCGCGCTGGACTTCGGCGGCGGCCGCGCAGCCCGCCTCGTACAACCTGCCCGGCGCGCGTTCGCCCGCCATCGACGCCGCCGTGGCGGCCATCGTGGCGGCCCGGAGCGAGGAGCAGTTCACGGCGTCCGTCCGGGTGCTCGACCGCCTGCTGCTGTCGGGCTTCTACGTCGTGCCGCTGTTCCACACGGAGGACCAGTGGATCGCCTACGCGTCCTGGCTCGGCCGGCCGAAACAGGTCCCGCTGTTCGGCATCACCCCGGTGACGCCGATCGAACTCTGGTGGAGGACGCCCCGGCCATAGCGGGACCGGTTCGAGCTGGACAAGGCCGGGCTCGCGCACGATGTCGGGGGGCCGCCGCCGCGAGATCGCCGATGCCGCCGTCCCTCCCCGCCCCCGATAGGCCGCACCCGTGAGCCCCGGCTACCTGCCCTTCGCGGGCGCGCTCGACCTGCCCGCCTTCTTCTGCGACAATTGCGGCTTCTGGCAGCGGCATTTCGCGACGCCGCCCTCCTGCCCGCTGTGCCTCGACGCCCGCCACGTCGTCCCGCAGACGGGCTGGAGCTTTCGCGGCCTCGCCGAGGCCCTGGCGCTCTATCCCTGCCACTGGGAGGAGCTCGAGCCGGGTGTGTGGCGCTTCTGGAACGCGCCGGTCAGCGGCATCGGCTCGATGAGCTACCTGCTGCAGGGGCCGGACGGCAACCTGATGTTCGAGGGCTGCGCGGCCTACAGCCCCGAGGCGCTGGCCTTCATCGCCGGCCTCGGCGGCGTCCAGGTCCTCTCCGCCTCGCATCCGCACAGCTACGGCGCGCTCTGGCAGATCCAGGACCGTTTCGATCCCGAACTGGCGCTCCACCCCGGCGACCTCGCCTGGTCGGCCGCGGTCTGCGTGACGTGGCCCTTCGACGCGTTCCTCGCCCCCCTGCCCGGCCTAGAACTGCACCTCACCGCCGGGCATTTCGACGGCCACACCGTGCTCTACGACCGGGCGCGCCGGATCCTGTTCTGCGGCGACGCGCTGAAGTTCGAGCTCGATGCGACGGACCGGCGGCGGGCCACGACGATCTCGGCCCACAAGGCCTTCGTGCGCGGCATCCCGCTCAGCCCGCACGAACTCCGGCGTTATCGCGACGTCTTCGCCGCGCTCGACTTCGTCCAGACCTGGACCCCGTTCGAGCAGGTCGCCAACAGCGGTCGCGCCGAAGCGCTGGCGCTGATCGACGCCATGCTGGCCACCCGTTCGCACGCCCGGCCGGTGCTGATGGATGAGGTGCACAGGCCCTCCCCCTCCCTGGCCTGACAGCGTCGCGGCGTCACAGCCTCAGCAGCGCCACCGTGATGTTGTCGCGGCCGCCCATGAGGTTGGCCTCGGCGACGAGGCGGCGGCAGATCAATGCCGCGTCGGCACCGCCCGCCGCGGCGTCGGCATAGGCCTCGCCGAGGGCGCCGGCCTCGTCGTGATAGTTCCACAGGCCGTCGGTGCACAGGACCAGCGTCGACCCCGCCGAAAGGTCCGCCGCCGCGGCGTGGATCTCGATCTCGTCGAGCGGCATGCCGAGGCATTGCGTGATGGCGTGGGCCCGGGGGTCGCGCGCCGCGGCCTCGCGGCTCATCGCCCCGCGCGCCACAGCGTCCCAGGCCCAGGAATCGTCCCGCGTCAGCAGCGTCTCGCCGTCGGCCGAGACGCGATAGGCGCGGCTGTCGCCCACCCAGGCGAGGCCGGCCGGCCCACGGCCGAGAAGAGCCAGCACGATCGTGGTCTCGGGCGGGTCGAGGTCGGGGTCGTCGCCCCGGCGCTCGACGGCGAGCACGGCCGCCGCCGCCGCCGCCACGCAGGCGTGGGCCTCCTCCCGGGACGAGGCGGCGTCCGCGGGTCCCGCGGCGAAACGCGCGAGCACCGCCGCCACGGCGGCCGCCGAGGCACCCTCGGCATTGTCGGCGGAGGAGACGCCGTCGGCCACGCAGAGCAGCACGGCACCGTCCGCCCGCCGCGCCACGGCCCCGGCATCCTGGTTGATGGCGTGCCGCCGGCCACGGTCGCTCGCCATGGCGAGGGCGGCGTCGATGGCCTCCTCGCGACCCGCCGGGGATGGACCGGCCGCGGCGGCGGGCGGCACGCCGTCGAGGCGGAGGCCGCAGGCCTCGCAGAAGCGCGCCGCGGGGTCGTCGACCGGCTCGCGGCAGGCAGGGCAGCGCGTTGCGCCGCTCACACCAGCGTCCTCGGGCGGATGGCCTGGGCGAGGTCGACGAGCTTCGCCTTGTCGGCCGGCGTCGCGGCGCGGCGGCCGGCCTGCAGATAGGCCCGCTCGGCCCCGCGCCGCAGTCCCCCCACCGTCAGGGGCTGGCCGAGCAGCGTGGCGTCGCGCCGCTCCGGGGTGCGGCCGTCGAGGATCGGCGCCAGGGCGGCGGCGAAGAGGCGGGCGCTGAGGAGATGCAGTTCAGCCGTGTCGGCCTTGAGCGCCTCGATGACCCCGCCGGCCCGGGCGAGGCGCGCCGGGTCGGCGCCGCCGCCCGCGCCGATCAGCAGCGCCGCCGTCTGCATCCGCGCCTCGACCGAGAGGCCGTGGGCGGGCGGCAGCGCCGCCAGCGCCGCCGCGGCCTCGTCGATCCGGCCGGCGCGGCCCTCGCACCGCGCGAGGCCGAAACACGCCGACGCGTAGGAGGGATCGGTGGCCATGACGCGGCGATAGAGGCGCGCCGCCCGGTCGTCCTGTCCGCCGGCCTCGGCGGCGAGCGCCATGGCGAGCTTCGGCGCCAGTTCGCCCGGCATCTCGAAGTAGACCCGGTCGAAGGCCGTGAAGGCGCGGTCGGCGCGGCCGGCGCCGAGGTGGACGAGCCCCGCATACCAATAGGCGCGCCACTCGAACTCGTTGGCGCGCAACGCGTCGTCGAGCACCGTGACTGCGGCGTCGCCGTCCCCGGCGGCGATCAGCGCCTCGGCGAGGCGCAGCCGGGCTTCGGCCGAATCCTGGCGCCTGCGCACCATGGCACGCAGCGCGTCGACGCGCTTCTCGGGGTCGAGGACGGCGGCGAGGCCGAGGATGTCGGGGGCGGCAGGGTCGCCGGTGTCGAGCCGCAGCGCGGGCAGGAGACGGGGGAGCGGCGCCGCGGCACCCGCGCGGTCGGCGCCGTCCGACAGGCCGTCGCCGAAGAACACGCGGCTCTCGGCCGGCCGGGGTTCGGACTTCAGCGCCACGATCTCGCGCAGGACGCCGAAGAGCTGTCCCTCCATCTCCTCGGCGGTCTGGAAACGCTGGTCCGGGTCGTCGTGGGTGGCGCGGATGAGGAACCGGTAGAGCGGGTCCTCGGCGGCGAGCAGCGGCGCGACCTCGGGCGTCGGCAGGGCGTGGACGTAGTCGGCCCGCATGCGGCGGGTGGTGGTGACGGCGCCCGTCGCCGGGTCCGTGTCCTTCTGGACCCGGTAGAGGAAGTCCAGGAGCAGGACGGCGAGCGTCCGCCCGATCGTGTAGAGGTCGGAGACGGGCGTCGGGTCGTCCGAGGCCTCGCGGGCCGAATAGCCGTCCGTCCCGAAGACCGCGCCGTCCGGGTCGCCGACGCGGCGCACCGCGCCGAGGTCGATGAGCTTCACGTCGTCGCTCTCGATCATCAGGTTGCCGGGCTTGAAGTCGCAGTAGACGAAGCCCTGGGCGTGGAGGTAGCCGAAGGCCGGCAGGATCCCGAGGATGTAGGCGATGGCCTCCTCGGGCGGCAGCGGCCCGCGCTCTTCGCGCAGGGCCTCGACGGTGCGTCCGCCGACATATTCCAGCACCATGAAGCCCTCGGCGCCCTGGCTCACGAAATCGTAGATGCCCACGATGCGGCCGTGCTTGACGGCGGCGAGGAACTGCCGCTCGGCCAGCGCCGCCGCGACCGCCTCGGGGTCCTTCGAGTTCAGCAGCCCCTTCAGCACCACCCAGCGCGACAGGACCGCGTCCCAGCCGAGGTAGACCCAGCCCATGCCGCCGAAGGCGATCGGTCCCTTGATCTCGTATTTGCCCGCCACGACGTCGCCGGCCTTGAGCTTGGGCTCGAAGTCATAGGCCTCCGAACATTGCGGGCAGAAGCCCTTCACGCGGTTGACGCGGGCGTCGCAGTGCGGGCAGCGCCGCTTGCCGAGCGACACCTCGGGCCGGGCGATGACGAGCGCCAGCGGGTCCTGGCTCGGCTGCGGCGGCAGCGACACGAGTCCGCCGCCGAGGGCCTGGCGGCGGCTCGTCGTGCCGCGCGAGTGGCGGCGGCTGGCCCGGCTCCCCTTCGTGCGGCCGACGGTGTGACCCTGCGGTCCGGTCTCGGCCGCCGTGCCGGTGGTGCGCGACACGGTGGCGCCGCTCCAGCCCCCGGCGGCGAGGGGGCTCGCGGCCGGAGCGGCGCCCCAGGGCGCGGGCGACGTCGGGGCGGCCAGCGAGGCGGTGCCGGCCGCCGCCGTGGCGACCGCCGCCGCGAGCGCGCCGGCCTCCGCCGGGCGGCCGCAGGTGGTGCAGATGCCCTCGTCGAAAACGCCGCCGCAGGCGTGTCCGGCCTTGTCGACGCGCGTGCAGGTGATGGTCGTCATGGCGATGTCCTTCGCGGGGCACGGATCCAAGGGCGTCGGCCCCGACGGGGGCTCGGCTGACGTCACCGCGGCTCAAGGCGCCCCGTCCGCGCCAGGGCCGCCAAGGCCGCCTCGAACCGCGCCAGGGCGGAGCGCGCCTGCTCGGCGTCGAAGGGCCGGCGCTCCATCTCGGCGGCGACCTCCGCCGACGATGCCGCGCCCCGGCCGTTCAGGGCCTCGGCCTTGACCCGAAGGGCACGGTAGCGTCCGCGGAGGTCGTCGCGTTCGGCGAGGCGGCGTGCCACGGCCTCGGACTCGGCGGCGGCGGCCGTCCGGGCCGTCGCGCAGACCTCCGCCCAACGCCGCAGGCCGAGGCGTGCCGCGTCGCCCTGCCCCGCCGCGCCCGCCGCGGCGAGCCGGTCGAGCCACGCGTCGAGATCGTCCGCCGCCGCCGCGCCGCCGTCTCGGGGCGGCAGGTCGACCAGCGGCTCGGCCGCCGTTCGGGCGGCATCCCGCGCCGCGAGGGCGCCGCGCAGGTCGCCGAGCGCGCGACGGCGCCCGGCCAGCGCCTCCGCCAGGTCGGCGCGCTGCCGGCCGGCCGCCTCCGCGGCGGCGTGCCCGGCCGCGACCGTGGTCGCCACGGCGGCCAGGGTCTCGGCGGCGTCGAGCGGGTCGCGGGCGAGGGCGCGCTCCGCGGCGTCGAGCCGGGCCGAGACGGCGGGATCGCGGGCGCCGGCGTCGGCCCGCAGCGATGCGAGCTTGATGCGGCCGGCCGTCTCGGCCGCCGCGATGGCGGAGATGCCGCGCCGCGCCGCATCGAAGCCCGCCACCATGGCGTCGAGCACGTCGCGCGGCGTCACGGCATCCCGGCGCTCGGCATCGTCGAGCAGCCCGCGCGCCCGGACCGGGACCGCGACGGCGGGGAGGCGGATCGAGGCCCGGTCGAGCAGGGCCAGAGCCTCGTCGTCGCGCCCCGGGCGGAGCAGCGTGCGGCGTGAGAGCTCCGCCGCCTCGTCGACGGTGCGGGACAGGAGCAGGTAGTCCGACCAGAGCGCATCGAGCGCCGCGGCGGCGCGGCGGGCCGCCACGAGGGTCGTCCCTTCATAGGGTTCGCCGGATGCCAGCCGGGCGCGAAGGCGGCGCACGTCGTCGGTGTCGCCGAGGTCGGCGATGTTGCGCGCCATCGTGGCGAGGCGGTCCCGCCAGACCTCGACCGTGCGGCGGGCGGACTCCATCGCGGTCAGAACCGGTAGGCGTCGAGGCGCCGGCGGATCCCGAGCCACGCCGCCGCCACCACGACGATGAAGCCCGCCACCAGGGTCGGTCCGAGCGGCTGCACGGTCTCCTCGGCCCGGGCGATCCCGTCGGCGAAAGCCGCCTGGTTGATGCCGAGCACCTTGGCCAGGGCGGCATCGAAGCGGACGAAGACCGCGCGCGTCCCGCCGGCGACGTCGGCGATCTTCGACGCCACGACGGCGCTCCGCCGCCCCCGGGCGAGGTCCGCCTGCAGGGCCGCGTCGCCCTTCACCACGTCGCCCCACGCGTCGAGGAGGTCGAGCGCCGCCTGCCGCTCGCCCGGGAAGGTCATATTGTCGATCTCGGCGCCGATGAAGCCGTCGTCGCCCGAGACGTCCCGTCCGTTCCGCACCGCGGCGGCGACCGAGCCGGCGTCGAGCACGAGCAGCCGCCGGGACCGCAGGGCGTCGGCGGCGGCGGAGCGTGCCTGGCGCCCGGCGTCCCCGTCGGCCAGCAGGAGAAAGCTCTGCCCGGCGTCGAAATCCGTGGCGATCGCATCCGCGGCCGACAGGGCATAGACGGAATCGAAGGCGTCGTGCTTGGCGACCACGAGGTCGGCGCGGGCCGAGACCAGCGCCGCGACGGCGATGGCGGTGGCGGCCAGCGCGGCGAGCGTGGCGAGCGCGAGGCCGGGGTTGAGGATCCGCCGTGCGGTCCGCGCCACGTCGACCTGGGCGGCGGCGAGCACCGCCAGCAGGACCGCCGAGGCCAGGACCAGCCATGGCAGCGACCAGCCGCCGAGATAGGCGGCGAAATCGCTCGCGAGATGGTCGGCATTGACGCGCTCCAGCGTCGCGGCCGCGGGGAGCACCGTCCAGTGCAGGAGGTCGTCGGCCGCGAAGGCGAGGTCGCGGCGGGAATCGCCGAAACTGGCGACCGAGCGGCCGACGATCTGCTCGTAGTCGCCGAGCCCCTGCAGCGCGGTCGCGATGGGGCCGCGCTCCTCGTCCCCGTACGTGACGTTGCCGCCGGCCGCGACCAGCGCGGCGTTGACGCCGCGGAGCTGGCGCCGCATGTCGGCCAGGAAAGCGCCGTCGACGCCGTCGCCGGCGAGGGTGGCGAGGGCGAAATCGGCGTTGGCCGACGCGAGACCGGTGCGGATCCGCTCCGCCGCCGCGACCGACGGCGCGGTGTCGTGGCCGACCACCCGGACGATCGTGGCGGTGCCGGCCACGGCGAGAAGGCCGAGGACGAGCCACAGCAGCGCCGATGCCACGATGGCGAGCCGCCAGGCCCGCAGCCGCGGCGGGAAGGCGGAGCGGTACTCGCCGGGCAGGCGGGACGCGAGGCCGAGGCGGCGGCGCAGTGCCGGCAGCGCCACCGCGACGGCCTGCCGCAGCGAGGCGGCCTGGACGCCGGCGGGGAGCGCGGCGGGGAGGGCCATCTCAGCGCGCCTCGAGCGTGAGCAGCGTGAAGGCCCCGAGGCTGAGCCGGTCTCCCGCCTCGAGCGCCGCCTCGACACCCTCGGACAGGGCCGTGCCGTTGAGCGACGTGCCGTTGGAGGAGCCGACGTCGACGCCGTAGAGCGTGCCGTCCGGCCGTCGGCAGATCTTGAGGTGGCGCGCCGAGACCGAGGGGTCGGCGACCGGGATCTCGGGATGGACGTCGCGCCGCGCGTTGCGCCGCCCGACGAGGTTCTCGGCGAGATCGAGCGGATAGGCGCGGTCGGGCTCGGGCGGGACGTCGGCGTCCGGGCGGTCCGGGTCGCGGCTCACCACCACCCAAACGTTGCCCGACCCCGCGAACACGGGCTCGGCGAGCGGCGGGCGCGGCGCGGGAGGCGAGGCGGGAGGCGCCGGAGGGGCCGCGGCGGGCGCCAGCGGGACGGGCGACAGTAGCGGCGGAGGCGCGGCGCTGCCGGGCGCGCCCGCGAAATCGTGGCGGCACACCTCGCAGAACCGCGCGCCGGGGACGCGCGGCGTCCCGCAGTCGGGACAGGGCTCGCCCGCCGCCGCCGGAGCGGGCGCCGTCGGGGCGGACGCCATCGGGGCGATGCGCAGCCCGCATTCGGAGCAGAAATCCGGCTCGGTCGACAGGTGGCCGCGCGGGCAGACGACGTCCGGCATGCGGTCAGGCACCCGGGCGGCGGCGCACCGTGCGCGTCCCGCCCATCTCCAGTTCGAGAGCCTCGGCCTTGCCGGCCCCGCGCTTCAGCCGCACCGTGCCGGCGGTGGCGTCGACGACATCCACGACCTTGTTGAGGCGCCGCGTCACGTCGTCGTTGCCCGATGCCGCGGCGATCCGGGCGGCCTTGCCGAGCAGACGCGTCGCGCTCTCGACGTCGCCGCGGTCCCGCGCCTCGAGCCCGTCGCGGATCGAGGCGGCGATCTCGGCCTGGCCGGTGTAGTGGGCGACCTCCGGGTTGAGACGCGCCGTGAGGTCCGAATCCTCGCTCCAGGTCGCCACGATGGGCGAACCGGCGGCCTTCATCTCGCCGGCGCCCTTGTCCCACAGCACGGTCGGGCGGCAGACCAGCATGTCGTCGCCGACGACGCCGTCGCCGATGGCGAAGACCGCGTGGTAGTCGCGCGCCTCGCGCCCCCAGGCGCCGAGGTTGAACAGCGTCGCGCGGGCATCGGCGGCCTCCCCCAGCGCCGTGATGTCGATGTCGTCGGGGTTGAGCTGGTGGAGCGACACGAGGCGGGACGAGGCCGGCTGCCAGAGCCGCAGCGCCACCTTGCCGGTCGCCTTCGCGAGCGCGCGCCCGAGGCAGGCGCGGAAGTCCGCCTCGAGGTCCGCGGGCTCGGGCACGGCGTCGGCGGTGCCGAGCAGGGCGGAGGAGATGCGGCGCAGCTCGTCCGGCTCCCAATCGGTGCCGACGCCGCGGCAGTCGACCCCGAGGCGCCCGCGGCAGGCTTCGACGGCGCGCCCGAGGTCCTCGCGGTCGTCGACGTCGTTCTGCCCGTCGGTAAGGAAGTAGCCGTAGGCGATCGCCTCCGGCGCCTTCTCGAATTCGCGCCGCAGCGCCGACAGCCCCTTCGACATAAAGGTGGCGCCATTGGCCTTGATGGACTGGACGGCGCGGTGGGCGGCGGCGCGGTTGGCGTCGCCGGCCTCGCAGAGCGGCACGACGATCTGCGACGTCGTGCCGAAGGTGATCACCGTGAAGAGCGCGTCCTTGGGGAGCAGGTCGATGCAGCGCCGGGCCGCGTGGCGCGCCGCGTCCATCTTGCCGCGCAGGTTCATGGAGCTGGAATTGTCGAGCACGATGCCGATCGCGCGCCGCCCCGTCGCGGCCCCGGCCTCGCCGTCCGCCGTCACGGTGAGGATCGCGTCGATGCGGCGTCCACCGGGCGCGAGATGCGGGTTGAAGAAGCTGTCCAGCTTGAACTGCATGGGTCCCTACCTTCCGGCAGACCGCTCCGCCACGGCTCCGGCCGCCGTCGCGGCTCCGGCCGCCAGCACGGCCCGTTCCGAGCCGGCGGCGAGCCCTTCCACGTAACGCTGTTTGGTGCTCTCCAGTGCCAGTTGGGCCTGCGCGCGCTCGGCCCGGTTGCGGGCGTCGATGGCGGAACCGCGGTCGACCATGCCGATGATGCGGTCGGCGATCTCCCCCATGGCGGCGACCTCGGCCAGCGCCCCGCCCTCGCTCTCCTTCGCGCGGAGATAGGCCGTCTCGAGCGCGTCGATGCCGGCCTTATTCATCTGCTGCGCCAGCCGGCGGCGTGCCTCGCTGGCCTTCGATGCGTCCGAGATCTGCTTCAGCGCCGCGATGCGCAGGATGGCGGACTTCAGCCGCGGCAGGTCGAACAGCAGCGTGTCGAGGATGTTGCGGTATTCGATCCGGCCCGCCGTCTGGGCGGTGCGGGTCTGGGGGACGGAGAGCATGGCGTCGCCCATCGCCATCGCGAGGCGCAGCAGCCGGGTCTCGAAGCCGTTGATCTGCTCGCCGAAGTCCCGCACCGCCGCCAGGGCCGCCTGATCGCGGCTCTGCAGAGCGTCGCGGCGCTCGTGGGCGAAGCGGGCGCGCTCGCGGTCGAGCACGACCTGCCCGGCCGCCAGGTGCACTTCGAGCTCGCGCAGGCTGCGGAGGTTCTCCGCCACGAGCTTGTCCATGCGGCTGTCCATCGCGGCGAGCCGGCCCATCTCGATCCGGCCGCGCTTCTCGATGTCGGAGAACTGGTCGACGATGAGCCGGTAGTCGCTGCGGAAGCGGCGAAAGGCCGACACGTATTTGCCGACCACCGGCAGGCCGCCCGCCATCCGCATCAGCGCCGTGCCGGTGCCCTCGGCCTCGCGCTTCAGGCCCGGGATGTTCAGCGTCTTGACGCCCGTGGCGAGCTCGGAGAGGAGCCGGCCCGACACCCCGGCGTCGGCCGTGCGCACACCGTCGAGCAACTCGTCGAGGAAGCCGTTGGCGCGGGTCTGGACGTCGGCCCCGAAGCCGTTGACGGCCGCGCCGTCGAGCGCCGGCAGGTCCGCCGCGATGCGCAGGGCGACCTCGCGATCCTCGGGGCCGAGCCGGGCGATGTCGATCCGCTGCTCGGCGCCCCAACGGGCGGCGAGGTCGGGCACCGCCGCGGCGGTCGCGGTCGCCACGGTCGTCGAGGTCTCGGACGTGGTCATCGTGCAGGCACCAGGGATTGTCCGGCGGCATCGGAGACGGCCGCCCATCCGCGGCCGACCTGCGCCGCCGCGGCGGCGGGCAGCGGCACGAAGCCGAGGTCCTCGGCGGCCGGTCCGCCGGACCGCGCCGACCAGGCGAAGAAATGCAGGGCGCCGCGGGCCGCCGTGGTGTCCGCGTTGAAGCGCCGCATCAGCACGTAGGTGGCGGAGACGATGGGCCAGCTCGCCGCGCCCGGCGCGTCGAGCAGCGACGGCGCGAGGCCATGGGTCCAGTCCGCCGAGGCGGCGGCCGCCGCGATGGCGTTCAGCGTCGGCTGCACCACGCGCCCGGCGCCGTTCACGAGGTCCGGATAGGCGAGGCGGTTGGCCTGGGCATAGTCGAAACCCACGTAGCCGATGGCGCCGGGGGTCGCCGCCACGGTGTCGGCGATCCCCTTGCTGCCCTCCGCAGCGAGGCCGATCGGCCGCAGCACGGGCGGCGTCTGGCCGAGCCAGGCCTGGTCCTGGTTCGACACGCGGGCCAGGTAGGCGGCGAAGACCGACGTGCTGCCCGACGCGTCGGCGCGGCGGACCGGCACGACAGCGAGATGCGGCAGGGGCAGGTGCGGGTTCCTGTCGACGAGGGCGGGGTCGTCCCAGAACGCGATCCGTCCCATGAAGAGGTCGGCCAGGCTCTGTCCCTCGAGAACGAGGTCGCCCGGGCCGACGCCAGGGACGTTGACCACCGGGACGATGCCGCCGATCAGCGTCGGGACCTGCACGAGCCGGTGGGCGTCCAGCTCGGCGGCGTCGAGCGGCGTATCGGTGGCGCCGAACGTCACCCCGGAGGTCTCGATCGCCTTCACGCCGGCGCCGGAGCCGGAGCCCTGATAGGCGATCCGCTCGCCCCCCTCGGCGGCGAAAAGCTTCGCCCACAGCGCATAGGCGGGCTCGGGAAACGTGGCGCCGGTGCCCCTCGTCAGCGGGGCGCCGTCGACGGCTCGCGCCGGCGCGACGGCGAGGAGGAGGCCAGCGACGAGCGCCATCGGAGACGCGAGGGAGCGAGGTTGCATCACGGCAGACTGTCTACAACGGCGGCCGTCGCGACGCCAGACGGCGCGCCGGCCTGTCAGGCCGCCTGGAGCGCCACCTGCGTCCCCGTCACGCCCCGGCCGATCCGATCCGCGTGAAAGAGCAGCAGCGGGTCTTCGGGGTAAAGCTCGAGCAGCGCCAGGATGGCGCCCGGGCCGTCCGGCTCGCCGCGCGACAGCCGGGCGAAGGCGTCCCCGTAGCGGTCCGCCCACTGGCTCTCCGCCGCTTCGGCGACGGCCGGGGAGAACACGTCGACCGTGATGGCCTTGCCCTTGAGGCCGAGCCCGCCGATCGGCCTGAACCGCAGGTCCGTGGCGGCACCGCCGATCGCGTCGACGGTGGCCCGCGAGACGCAGATCCGGGTGCCGAGCCGCTTGTTGGCCGCCTCGAGCCGGGCCGCCGTGTTGATGGCGTCGCCGTGCGCCGTGTAGTCGAACCGCCGCTGGCCGCCGAAGTTGCCCACGACCGCGCGGCCCGTGTTGACGCCGATCCGCGTCACCCCGAAGGCCGGCCCCGCGGAGGTCCGCCGCGCCGCGTCACGTACGAAATCCTGCGCGAAACCGTCGATGGCGAGCGCGCAGAGCACCGCGCGCTCCGCGTGGTCGGGCTGATCGACCGGGGCGTTGAACATCACGTGCACGGCGTCGCCGACGATCTTGTCGATCGTGCCGCCGCGGTCGAGCACGATGGCGCACACGCCGTCGAGATAGCGGTTCAGCGTCGACACCAGCAGGTCCGGCTCGACGCTCTCGGTGAAGGCCGTGAAGCCCTCCAGATCGGTGAACAGGAAGGTCATCTCCCGCTCTTCGCCGCCGAGCCGCAACCGGCCCGGATCGCGCGCCAGGGCGTCGACGAGCTGCGGCGACAGGTATTGGCCGAAGGCCGCCCGGAGTTCGCCGGCGCGGCGCTCCGACACGAGGTGGCGCGCCGCCAGCGCGCCGACGAAACAGAGCCCGCCCGCCACCAGGACGAGGCTCGGATCCAGGAGGAGATCCCAGCGGACGAAGGCGAAGAGCGCGCCTCCGAGCACGACGCCTCCGCCGAGGCCCAGCGCCAGGGCGGCCGACCGGGCGCCGCGCCGCGCCATGGCGAACGCGACCGCCAGGCCGAACAGGACGGCGACGCGCGCCTCGGCGCCCTCCGCCCAGAACGGGCGGGCCAGCACGGCGCCGGCGAGGATCTCCTCGATCGCGGCGGCGTGGACGTAGACCCCGGGCTGAAAGGTCTCGATCGGCGTCGGCCGCAGGTCCGACAGGCCGAGCGCGCTCGTGCCGACCAGCACGATGCGGCCCCGCACGGCGTCGGCGAGCGCCGCGCGGCCGTCGGGATCGAGCACGCGCCGCGCCGGGAGGGTGCGGGCGGGGTCGCGGTCGCCGAACCGCACCCACATGGCGCCGTCCGGGTCGATGGGGGCGCTCCGGTCGCCGATCCGGGCCACGTAGCCCGTCGCACCCCCGACCAGGCCGCCGCCGTGCTCCTCGCGCAGCGCCAGTTCGGCATCCTCGCCCTGGGCGACCCGCACGGATTCGGCCGCGAGCGAGGGCACCGTGGTGCCGTCGAGCGCCGAGAAGAGCGGCAGGCGCCGGACGGTTTCGTCCGTGGTCGAATCGGCGATGCTGAAGCTGCCCTGGCCGGCGGCGGCCCGGTCGAAGGCCGGGAGGTTGGGGACCGATCCCCCGAAGCTCTTCAGGGCCGGCGGCGTCCCGATGCCCAGCATGGCGACGCCGTTCGCCACCTCGGGTCTGCGGCCATCGTCGTCGGGCAGCAGCACGTAGCCGGTCACGACCCGCCCGCGCGCGATCGTGCGGGCGAACTCGGCGTCGTAATCGGGGAGGGGCGCGTCGCCGCCCGCGACCGTGAGGCCGTGCCGACGCGACCAGAGCGGCGCCAGCGCGGCCGGGGAGCTGCGGTCGGCCTCGGCGAAGACGATGTCGAAGCCGATGGCGGCGGCGCCCGCGTCCTGCAGCCGCGCGATCATCTCGGCCGTCGTCGAGCGCGGCCAGGGCCATTGTCCGTAGCGGGCGAGGCTCGCCTCGTCGATGTCGACCACCACGACGCCCGTGCCGGGCGCCACCGCGTCGGCATCGTGGCGGGGCGCCGCCCGCTGCATGATGTCGAAAGCGGCATTCCGAAGTTGGGTGAAAGGCTCGGGCCTGACGCTTCGAGCCGTGAGCAGTAACAACAAGATCACCATGGCGGCCCCGGCAGGTGCACCAAGCCGTCTCAGGGTTGAGAGAAGGATCGGCTGCTGCTTGCTTGACGTCTGCATGGGGACACCGCTGGCTTGCTCGACGAGCCACCATCGCGGCCCAATGCTCAACATCCCGTGCACTTCGGTCCGAACGCCACGGCTTCTTGACCGTCGGTTAAGAGTCGAGGCGCAGGTTCCTCCGCGGAGAAGCCGATGATGACGTCGCTCGATTGCCTCTTTCTGCCGGCGGGGACCTTGCTGTTCTCCGAAGGCGATGCCGGCGATCACGCCTACCTGATCCGATCCGGCGAGATCGAGATCGTGGTGGAGCGGGATGGACGGGAACTCGTGCTGGCGCGCCGCTCCGCCAACGAGATCATCGGCGAGATGGCGCTGCTCGACCGCGGCACCCGCTCGGCCTCGGCCAGGGTCGTCGAGGCGGCCGAGGTGGTGGCTTTCACCAAGCGCCAGTTGGAACAGCGGATCGCCGACACGGACCCGATCCTGCGGATGTGCCTCGGCGTGGTCATCGAGCGGTATCGCGACACGCTGAAGATCGTGAAGCCCGACGCGTCGCCCCCGCCCCCGCCCGCACGCCGCGTTCCCGGGCACGCCTTCGATGCCGCCGTGGCGGTCCTGACGCTCGAACGCGAGATCGAACTGGCGCTCGCCCGCGGCGAGTTCGAGCTCTTCCTGCAGCCGATCGTGTCGATGGGCGACCGCGCCCTCGCGGGCTTCGAAGCGCTGATCCGATGGAACCACCCGGTGCGCGGCCTCGTGCCGCCGAGCCAGTTCATCCCGGTCGCGGAGAGCAGCGGCCTCGTGGTGCAGATCACGACATGGATGCTGCGCGAGGCGGCCCGCGCCGTCCTGATCCTCCTCGCCGACGGGCGCCGGGGGAAGAGGGTCGGGAAGGAGCCGCTGTTCATCAGCGTCAACGTGTCGGGCCACGACCTCCTCCTGCCCGGCTTCGCCGAGAGCGTCATGGAGATCCTGCGCGACGCCGAAGTGCCGCCCCGCCACTTCAAGCTCGAGATCACCGAGACCATGCTGATGAAGGACCCGGTCCGGGCCGGCCAGATCCTCGACGCGTGCCGCAACTACGGCATGGGGATCGCGGTCGACGATTTCGGGACCGGCTATTCGAGCCTCAGCCACCTCAGCACCCTGCCGATCACGACGCTGAAGATCGACCGCTGCTTCGTCCAGGCCATGGTGGCGGACCCGACGAGCCGCAAGATCGTCAACACGATCCGCCTCCTGGCGCGCGAACTCGAGATCCCCGTCGTCGCCGAAGGCATCGAGAGCGAGGCCGAGGCCGCGGCGCTCGAGGCGATCGGCTGCGAATACGGCCAGGGTTACCTGTTCGGCCGCCCGATGCCCCTGCGCGACGCGGTCGACTTCCTGCGCCCCGCCTCGCGCCAGACACCCCCTCGCCTCGTCGCCGTGGCGTGAAGACTCGTCTCCAGAAAGGATCGACCCGTGCGTACCTCCCGTTCCCACCTGCTCTCCTGGGCCGCCCCCCTGGCCCTCGTCATCGTCGCTTCGGCCGCGGTCGCGGCCCCCGCTCCTGTCGGCACCGTCGACAAGGCCCAAGGGCAGGTCGAGGCCAGCCAGGCCGGTGTGGCGCGCGATCTCGCCGTATCGGGACCGGTGCTGTTCGGCGACCGGCTGAAGACCGGGCCGGCCGCGCGCCTCGAAGCCAAGCTGGCCGACGGCACCGTCCTGACCCTCGGCGAGAAGGGGAAGCTCACGGTCGACAAGTTCGTCTACGACCCCGACCGGGACGGGGGGAAGCTGGCCCTGACCGTGAAGAGCGGCGCCTTCCTGTTCGTCGGCGGCAAGATCGAGGGCCCGACGGGCGGCCACGTCGCCATCACGACTCCGGTCGGCACGCTCGGGGTCCGCGGTACCACGGTCTGGGGCGGGCACATCGATGGCGGCTTCGGCGTGCTGGTGCTCAGCGGCGAGGTGTCGCTCACGACCCCCCGCGGCACCGTGCTGATGCAGAAGGGACAGGGCACGATGGTCTACGACGGCCACGGGCCGAGCGGCGCCGCGCCCTGGCCCGACGACCGCGTGAAGCGGGCCGTGGCGACGATCTCGTTCGATCCCGCCACCGTTGCGGCGGACCCGGTTCAGGCCGACAAGCCCGGCGTCATCCTGCTCACGCCGGAGCGGATCCTGCACGACATGATCCCGGGCTTCTGACCACCGTCCGGGCGGCCCCGGCGCACCCGCCGCCCCAGTCGCCTCACGGCGTGCCGGGGGCCTGTTTCGCAGCGGCCGGCGCTCGTGCGGCGATCGGCATCAGCACCGGTGCGACCGGGACGGCGGCGCGGGGTCCCGACCGCGCGACCGCCGGCTCGGCGGACAGTTCCACGGCAGCCGGCATGCCGTCGGCGGCCGCCCAGTCGCGCCGCCGCGTGCCATCCGCCGCGACCTCGACGAGGCGCAGGCGGAACGGCCCATCGAGCAGCGTCGCGGCCGTGCCGCCGACGTCGCGCCCGAACGCCTCCGGATCGAAGCGCCGGCTGCGCCGCACCAGGGCGGCCCCGCCCGGCGAAGGGCGGATCTCGTAGCTGACCGCTTCGAGCCCGTCCGCGTCCCCGAGGGCCGGGCGGACGAACGCGATGGCGTCCGGGCCGGCCCGGAATGCCGCCTCGCTCCCGCCGTCGGCTCCGACCCCGTAAGGGACCGCCTGCGCCAGATCGTCGCCCATGCGATTCAAGGCCTGCATCCACCCGTCCGCCGCCTCGACCGTGGCCTCCCCGACCCACCAATGCGTGGCGAGCCGGCTCGCATAGGGCAGCACCACCGCCACGAAGGCCCCCGTCACCACCAGGGCGGCCAGGACCTCGATCAGCGTGAAGCCGGCGCGGGGATCAGCGCGGCGCATCGTCGACCTTGAGGCCGTCCAGCGCGATGCGGCGGCCCGATGGCGTCCCGACCACCACCGCGATGCGGCGAAGCACGACGTTCGCCGGCGCGTCGCCCGGCGCCGGACCCCCCAGGCCGAGGGGAGCGGCGAGCTTGATGCCAGCGGGCGTGGACTCGGGCTTGTAGTCGTCGACGCGCTCGTCCTTGCCGGTGCCGCGCGGCGCGGGGGCGACGTCCGACGGCAGGACCAGCACGGTCGCGACCGCACTCGTCCGCTCCGCCGTGTAGCCGAGCCTGCGCGCCTCGGCCGGGACGGACCCGCCCGCCGCGACGTCGCGCGCCAGCGTCATCGCCGAGACGATCTCCAGCGGCGTCCGGACCGCCGCCCAGGCGCCGCCCAGCGCGCGGGCCAGGGACGGCAGGATCAGGCCCGCCACGACCAGCGCCACGAGCGCCTCGACGAGCGTGAAGCCGCGGCGCCCCGCCCGCGGCTCAGCCGCCTTCGACGACGTCGACATGCCCGTCCGCCCAGTTGACCCGCGCCCGCAGGACCCTCGCACCCTTCGAGAAGCGCAGCACGGCCCCGCAGCCTGAACCGTCCGGCCGGAACAGGACCGCGGCCCCGCCGCCGCCGGTCTGGCAATTGCCCCCCGACGTCAGGCTGAACCCGACGTCGGCGGGGATCGCCACCGCGGTGCCGCCGGCCGTCAGCCGGCGCCGGCCCGCATCGAACCGCGCCGCCACGGGCCGGCCGGCCAGGATCGCGGCGGTACGGGCGTCGCGCAGCAGCGACGCGGAGGAGCTCACGAGCGCCAGGAGCCGCGGCGGCGTCGTGCCGCCCGCCACCAGCGGATAGGCGAAGCCCAGCAGCAGGAGCGCGATGGTCAGGGCCGCCACCGCCTCGAGCAGCACATAGCCGCCGTCCGCCGCCCGGGCACGGCGGCCGCGCGGCGCGATCCCCGCCTCACGGGCCGAGGAGGGCGGCGCGACCGTCGGCACCGGAGGCCGCGCGCCCTCGCCCATCAGAAGCTGGCGATCTGGTTCGGCCCGCCCTCGCCGTCCCCGCCCTTGCTGCCGGGCCCGTTCGACGTGATGTCGTAGGGCCGGCCGCCCCCGCCCGGAGCCTTGTAGAGGTAGGCGTTGTTCCAGGGGTCCTTCGGCACGTTCGTGCCCTTGACGTAGGGGCCGCCCCAGCTCTGCACGTTGGCGGGCCGGGTGTTCAGGGACTGGAGGCCCTCCTGCGTCGTCGGGTATCGGCCGGCGTCGAGGTAGAACAGGTCGAGCGCGTTCTTGAAGCTCTCGATCTGGATGTGGGCGGTCCGGACCTTGGCCTCGGCGAGCTGTCCGAAGACGCGCGGCGCGACAAGGCCCACCAGGAGCCCGATGATCGCCAGCACCACCAGCATCTCGACCAGCGTGAAGCCGGCCTGCCGCACCGCGACCCGTCGTAGCCGTCCGGCGCGGTCGCTCAGCGTCAGGCCGCTCTCGGTCGATCCGTCCATGCTCGCCTCTTCCTGGTTCGACTACGCCCGCCCGGTCACAGGACCGCCTGGTTGACGCTGACCAGCGCCGACATGATCGTCACCATCAGGCCGCCGATCAGCCCGGCGATGAACAGGATCGCGGTCGGGCCGATCACCGCCGACAGGCCGTCGAGGCGCTTCTCGAGCTGCACGGCGTAGAGGCCGCCGGCCTCGCCGGTGACCTTGGACAATTCACCCGTCTCCTCGCCGATGCGGACCATGCGGACCGCGACCGGCGGCAGGAGCTTTACCCCGGCCAGCGCCTCATGCAAACGCCCGCCGCGCCGCACGGCGTCGCCGACGCTGGCCAGCATGGGGCGCCCGTCGGCGCCGACGGCGTCCTCGAGCACCTTGAGCGCCTCGGTCAGCGGCACGCCCTGACCCAGGAGGACGGACAGGTTCGACAGGAAGCGGGAGGTCCGCCAGAGGCCCCAGACGCCGGCGATGCCGGGCACGGCCAGGAAGGCGGACAGGAGCGCACCCCGCACCGCCGCGGTGCGCCAGGCGGCGAAGCCCGCCAGCAGGGCGAGCACGAGCCCCACTTCGAGGTTGGTCTCGTTGGCGATGAGCCAGTCCGACAGGGCGAGGACGAAACGCACCAGAGCGCCGGGATCGGTGCCGGAATCGGCGAACAGCCCCGAGAAGTTCGGGATGACGTTGACGAGGAAGAAGACCAGCACGCCCATCGCCGACACGATGAGGAAGGCGGGGTAGCGCAGCGAGCCCGTCACCTTCTCGCTCAGGCGATGCGTGCGCTCGCGCTGCGCCGCGACGGCGCCGAAGACCCCGTCGAGGTCGCCCGTCGCGTCCGCCACCTTCGCCATCGCGACGATGTCGCGGGTGAAGACCTCCGGGTGGCCCTCCAGCGCCTGGACGAAACTCGCGCCGCCGAGCACCTCGCGTCGCACCGCGAGCACGATCCGGCCGAGCCGCGCGGGTTGGCCCTGCGCGCTGAGGTCGAGCGCCTCGTCGAGCGGCAGGCCGGAGCGCAGCATCAGGGCCAGTTCGCCGAGGAAGCGGGTGATGGAGCGGGCGCTCGGCGGCGAGGACAGGAGGCCGGCACTGTCTCCCTTCAGCCGATCCAGCGACTGCAGCATGACGCCGCGGCCGGCGAAGTCCGCGGCGGCCGCGGCGGCATCGAGCGCGTCGGTCTCGCCGGCGATCGCCCGGCCGTCGGGCCCGACCGCGGTGTAGCGGAAGCGGG
This sequence comes from Lichenihabitans sp., assembly GCA_965214345.1. Classification (GTDB taxonomy): domain Bacteria; phylum Pseudomonadota; class Alphaproteobacteria; order Rhizobiales; family Beijerinckiaceae; genus Lichenihabitans. The sequence goes on from CBDCBJ010000007.1 coordinate 2,733,746, forward strand.
CCATCAGCCGGCCCCGCTCATCGCAGCGCCGCCACGCGGAACACCTCGTCGACGGAGGTCAGGCCCTCGAGGCAGCGGGCCTTGCCGTCCTCGACCAGCGTCGCCATGCCGCCCGCGATCCCGGCGCGCTCGATGCCGGCGTCGTCCGATCCCGCCAGGATCTCGCGCCGCACCGCCTCGGTGATCTCCAGGCACTCGAAGATGGCGCGCCGGCCACGGTAGCCGGTCCCGCCGCAGCGCTCGCAGCCCACGGGCTCGTAGATCGCCGTGCCGGGTTTCAACCCGAGCCCCACGATCCGCGGGTTGCGCTCGACGTCGCGCGCCCCGACCGTCACGGGGCGGCGGCATTCGAGGCAGAGCGTGCGGATGAGGCGCTGCCCCACCACGGCCGACAGCGTGGAAGCGATGAGGTAGCGCTCGACCCCGATGTCGACGAGGCGGGTCACGGCGGCGGCCGCGGTGTTGGTGTGGAGCGTCGTCATCACGAGATGGCCCGTCAGCGAGGCCTGGATGGCGATCTTGGCGGTCTCGGGGTCTCGCACCTCGCCCACCATGATGACGTCGGGGTCCTGGCGCATGAAGGCCCGCAGCGCGGTCGCGAAGGTCAGCCCGACCGCGGGGCGGACCTGGGACTGGTTGACGCCGGGGATCTCGTATTCGACCGGGTCCTCGACGGTGAGGATCTTGCGGGTGGAATCGTTGAGCGACGCCAGGGCCGCCGTCAGCGTCGTGGTCTTGCCCGAGCCGGTCGGCCCCGTCACGACGATCATGCCGTGGGGCTGGGTCAGCTTGTCGGTCAGGACGGCGCGGTCGCGCGCGTTGAAGCCGAGTTCGGTGAAGGCCACGAGCCTGCCGCCGCGGTCGAGCAGGCGGAGGATGGCGGCCTCGCCGCGGGTCGTCGGCATGGTGGCGACGCGGACGTCGAAGTCCCGCGAGCGCACCTTGATGCGCATCCGCCCGTCCTGCGGCTGGCGGTGTTCGGCGATGTTCAGCCCGGCCAGGATCTTGATGCGCGACACGAGGGCGCGGGCCGGAGCCGAGCGCGGGGCGGGGATGACGCGCAGCACGCCGTCGACCCGCACGCGGATCTGGACGTCGCGGCCCAGCGGCTCGACGTGGATGTCGCTGGCCCGCAGCGCCACCGCCTGGTCGAACACGTCGTCGAGCGCCCGCACCACCGGGGCGCCGCTGGCGAGGTCGCGCAGGCTGTCGGAATTGTCGGGGCCGGCCTCGGCGACGGCCTCTTCGGCGCCCTCGCCGCCGTCCGCCCGGGCCTCGGCGTCGAGCGCGATCTCGACGTCCTCGAAGGTGGCGACCTCCAGCGCGACGTCGCCCCCCAGCGTCATCACCACGGCGTCGATGCCGTCGGCATCGAAGGGATCGGCGGCGGCGAGGCGGAGCGACCCGTCGGGGCCGCGGTAGGGGAACAGGCCGACCTCGTGCAGGAACGGCACCGAGAATTCGCCGGCGAGCGACGTCCCCCGGCGCATCGCGTCGAGGCCCGCGCGTGGCAATCCCTCGGTCTCGGCCATGAGGTCGGCGAAATCGGCGGGCTTCATGCGGGAGGCGGCGAGGAGGTGCCTGCTCCAGGAGGGGCGGGCCGAGGAACCCGTGCCGGCTCCGGACCGCACGGCCTCGAGCTGGCCCGTCGCCACCAGGCCGGCGTTAACCAATTTTTCAGCAAACGCCCGATGGTTCATGGCGGCAGGGGCCTTGGCGATCTGGACAGCATCGGAGCGTTACTCTACCGTTAACTTCCTCGTCTAGTGCAAAAAAGATGACGCTTGAGGGCCTACGGTGATGTCGGATCGACGCTGACCCGATCCCAATTCGGAATCGATTCTTGACAGCCATGCTTTCACCTCAATCGTTCGTCCGTCGGTTACTTGGCACCGTCGCGGTGGCGGCGTGCGCGGCGAGTCTCGGGGCCTGTGAGGGCCCGCTGTCGCCGAACCTCGCCGCGACGGCATCGGCCGACAACATTCCCTCGCCCGATTTCGCCGCGCGGGGTCCCGTCCCCCGGGGCGTCTACGGCAACCTCGGCGGCGGGCCCCGCACGGGTGCCCAGGTGTTCAAGGGCTCGTCCGTCGGGGCGGCTCCCGCCCCGGTCTCGGGGACGGTCGCGGCGGCCGAGACGGCCGACCCCGCGGTCGCGGTCGCGTCGTCGGACGGAGGGGTGGTGCCGTCGGGGAACGGCTACCAGCTGAATTTCGAGAACGCCGACGTCGGCGCCGTGTCGAAGGCCATCCTGGGCGACGTCCTCAAGGCGAACTACCTCGTCGACAAGCGCGTCGCCGGGCAGATCAGCCTGACGTCGTCGCAGCCCGTGCCCCGCGCCAGGCTGGTGCCGCTGCTCGAGACCGCGCTCGCGTCGCTCGGCGCGACCGTCGTGAAGGATCAGGACCTCTACCGCGTCGTCCCCTCGGCCGATCCCGGCGGCATCGGCACCGTGACGGGCCGCGACGTCGGCGAAGGCTATGGCACGTCGGTCATCACGGCCCGCTACATGCCGGCCGCCAACCTCGGCAAGCTGCTCGAAGGCTTCGGCAGCCGGCCGGGCTCGGTCAAGACCGACCCGGGCACCAACCTCGTGATCATCACCGGCACGGCCTCCGAGCGGCGGGCCGCCATCGAGGCCGCCGGCACGGTCGACGTCGACTGGCTTCGGTCGAAGTCCGTGGCCATCCTGCCGGTCGCCAACGCCTCGCCCGACACGATGATCGGCGAGCTGAACCACATCATGGACAGCGGCGAGGGCGGCATGGCGCAGGGAGCGATCCAGCTCCAGCCGATGACCCGCATCAACGCCATCCTCGCCGTCGCCCGCACCGGCCAGGGTATCGACCTCGTCCGACGCTGGGTGGCGCGGCTCGACCGGGTCGACGCCAGCGCCTCGGGCGTCAAGGTCTACAAGCTGCAGTTCGCCCAGGCCAAGGCCGTGGCCACGGCGCTGAACGACCTGTTCGGCGCCGGCGGCGGCGGCTCGCAGGGCGAGGGCGACAAGGACCAGCTCGAGCCCAGCGGCTTCGGGTCGGTCAGCAGCACGGCGCCCGCCACCGAGAGCGGCAAGACCGGCGGGTCGAACGCGGGCGGGGCCCCCACGGGGGGCGCCGACGCCGCCAACGGGGGGGCCGGGTCGCCCTTCGGCGCGCTCAAGGCCGCGATGGCCAGCGGCGGAGGCGGCGGCGCGCCCCGCGCGTCCGCGGCCGATACCGACGCGCTCCGGGGCGGCGGCGGCGCGAGTGCCGGTCCCAAGGTGCGGGTCACCGCCGATCCGTCGAGCAATTCGCTGCTGATCAACGCCAGCGCGGCCGACTACAAGCTCGTCGAGCGCGCCATCCACCAGCTCGACCGCCAGCCCGTCCAGGTCGACATCGAGGCCACGATTGCCGAGGTGACGCTCACCGATCAGCTGCAATACGGCGTCCAGTTCTTCCTGCAGGGCAAACGCACGCTGGGCCTCAGCGGTGCCCAGAGCCTGCAGGTGTCGAACCTCAACACGGCGGGGCTGAACCTGCTGGCCGGCGGTCTGTCGGATCCCCGGGTGCTGGTCACGGCGCTCCAGGGCTACACCAACGTCAAGATCCTGTCGTCGCCCTCGCTGGTCGTCCTGGACCGGCAGCCGGCCGTCCTCCAGGTCGGCAACCAGGTCCCGATCCTGACCCGCACGGCACAGTCGACCGAGAACGCCCTGTCGCCGGTGGTGAACAACGTCGACTACAAGGACACCGGCATCATCCTCAACGTGCTGCCCAAGGTGAACGCCAACGGCATCGTCACGCTGGACATCGAGCAGCAGATCAGCGCCGTCGTGTCGACCGACTCGGCGACGCTGACCCCCACCATCTCGCAGCGCCGCGTCCGCTCGTCGGTGGCGGTGTCGAACGGCCAGACCGTGATGCTGGCGGGCCTCATCAGCGACACGCGCTCGAACGATCGCTCCGGCATCCCCGGCGTCGGCTCGATCGCCTTCCTCAACGACCTGCTGACGAGCCACGATTCGGCCGTGAACCGCACCGAGATCATCATCTTCATCAAGCCGCAGATCATCTCCAACGCCGCCGACGCCGAGCAGGTCACGGAGGAGTTCCACGACCGGCTGCTCTCGATGCAGCGTGCGCCGGAGAAACCGATCGTGCGCCGCTACTGATCGGCCCGGCGGTGCTGCGCGACCCCATCGCCGACGTGCCCGGGCGGGTGGGGGACGGGGCTCGACGGCGCGGCGGGTGGCACCCGGCCGAACTGTCGATCGCCGCAGCGGGCGTCGCCGTCGCGCTCGCCGCGCTGGCGCCAGCGGCCGTGTCGGCGGCGACCGGGGAGCGGGCCGCGCCCGCCCTCGTGCTCGCCGCGGTCCTGTCCTGGTGGGGTGCCGTCTTGGCCACGATCCACTCCGACCTGCGCGACTTCACCATCCCGGACGGGGCGTCGCTGGCGACCGCCGGGCTCGGCCTCGCGGTGGCGGCGGGCGTGCCGCTCCTGTCGGGCGACGGCGCCGCAGAGGCGAGCCTCGCCCTGGTCCAGTCCCTGTCGACGGGCGCCGTCGCCTTCGCGCTGTTCTGGCTCGTCGGCGAGGCTTTCCGATCCCTGGGGCGCGACGCGCTCGGCTTCGGCGACGTCAAACTGGCCGGGGCGGCAGCCCTCTGGCTGACGCCGGGGGATGCCGCGCTGGCGCTGGAAGTGGCGGCGCTCGGCGCCATCGCGGCGCTGCTGCTCGGGCGCAAAAGCGGCGCTCTCCGCGACACCGCAGTGCCGTTCGGCGCCTTCCTGGCCCCCGCCGCCTGGCTGACCTACGTGCTCGGCCCGGTCCTGCGGGGCGAAACCGGATCTTGGCCGTGGTGAGGGACCGGCGGCGCGGCGCGGCGCTGTTCGTCGTGCTGATGTTCTCCGCCTTCCTGGCGGCGCTGGCCGCCGCGGCGATGCGCACGAGCCTCAGCGGCGTCCGGGCCGCCGCCGCTTTCGCCGACGGCGTGCGGGCCGACGAGCTCGGACGCGGCGCCGCCGACGCGCTCGCCTACCACCTCGCCACCGGCGACGCGGCCACCAAGCGCGGGGGCGCCATCGCGCTGCGCCTGGCCGGGGCCGACGTGACGATCGACTACCTCTCCGAATCGGCGCGGGTGGACGCCAATCTCGCGCCCGTGCCGCTCATCGCCGCACTGGCCGCCGCCGCCGGTGCCGAGCCGTCCGAGGCCGAGGCCATCGCCGCCGAAGTGACGCAGTTCCGGGCGGAAGCGACGGCGCGCGCCAAGGCGGCGCCGGCCGGCAGCGCGGGGGCGCCGCCGCCGCTCGGCGGCGTGGCGGCGCTCCGCGCGTCTCTCGACGCGTTGGGGCCAGCCGCCAAGCCCAAGCCGGCGTCTCAACCCGTGGCGATCCGCGACACATCGGAGATCGCGCGCGCCTGGGGGCTGTCCGACGGTCTGGCGCGGCGCCTGCTGCCGTCGCTGACGGTCTCCAACGGCACACCGACCGTCGATCCCGTGCTGGCGGGCCGCCTCGTCGTGCTCGCCCTCGTCGGCGGCGACGAGCGGGCCGACGACTACCTCACGCGGCGGCGCCAGGGCTTCGTCGACAAGGACTCGGCGCTGGCGCTGCTGCCCCTCCCGTCGCACGATTTCGTCTCGTTCAAGGATGTCGGCGCGGTGCGGGCGGTGGTCCGCGTGCGGGTGGCGAAGCGCCTCGAGCGCCGCTACGAGATGATCCTGGCGCCTCCGGCACCGGCCGGGCCGGCGAGCGTGCAACGGCCTGGGCCGGCCGGCGCCGCCACGGTGCCGATCCCGGTGTCCTGGCGCAGGCTGCCGTGACGATGGGACCATGCTGAACACCCTGCGCCGGAGCTGGAGCTGGTTCGTCGAGGGCCTCGTCGAGGCGCTCCTCTGGACGCTCGACCGCGCCCGGCGGGCGGCACCGCTGCGGATCGTGCTGGGCGAGGGCGCGGCGGTGACCGACGGGGCCGGCGTCCGGCTCGGCTGCCTCGCCGGGGCGGACGGCGCCGGCCCGTTCGAACCGGCTGACCTGGCCCGCCGGCTCACCGGGGCGACGATCGACATCGTCGTCCCGGAGGCCTGGATGCAGCGCCGCGAGCTCGACCCCGTCGCGCTGGCGAGCCGGCCCTTCCTCGACGCCTTCGTGCGCCACCAGATCGAGCGGATCACGCCCTGGCGGGTCGGCGACGCCCATTACCGCATCCTCGATCGGCCTCTCCCCGAGGATGCCACCCGCCTCGCCGTGGCGGTGGCGGTGGTGCCGAAGCGCCTCGTGGCGCCCGTCCTGGCGGCACTCGACCCGCTGCATCTGCGCGCGCTCCGGCTGCGCACGGCCGACGACCCCGCGGGGGCCTCCGCGATCCCGCTCGGCGCCGGCCGGCCGAAGCTGGTCGCCTCCCTGCGCGTCGGCGTGTTGCGCGGGCTCGCCGCGACGGCGCTGCTCCTGCTGGGCCTCTTCGGCTATCTACAATGGCAGGCGGGGCTCGTGCGCGACGACATCGAGGACCAGGACCGCGTCCTGGCTGAGCGCAAGGCCGTGCTGGCGCGGGCGCGGCGGGCCAGCGACCCCGGCGGCGAGGCTGCGGCGAAGCTTCGCGCCCTGCGCGACGGCCGCAGCCCGGCGCTGGCGGTGATCGACGCCCTGGCGGCGGCGCTGCCCGACACCGCGCACCTGACCGCCCTGTCGATCGATGGCGACCACGTCACGGTCGCGGGCGTATCGACCCAACCGTCGGGCCTGGTCCCGGCGCTCGAGACATCCGGTGCCTTCGCCGAGGTCGCCTTCGGCGCCGCGACGACGCCGGCCGAAGGGGGCGCCGGCGACAGGTTCAGCCTCGAAATGAAAGCCATGCCGCCGCGGGCCGATCACGCCGAGCCGCCCCTCCCCGTCGCGCGGACCGCCGAGACGGCGCCATGACGGGGCGGAGTTTCTCGATCACGCTCGGCCGGCCGCTCGGCGCGACGCTGCTGTTCGGCGGCCTGTCGCTCGTCGGGCTCTTCGCCGTGGGGGCGAGCTGGGCCGACCTCGCGGCCGTCACCGAGGAGCGGGACGCCAAGGCCGACCTCCTCGAGCGGAGCGTCGCCGCCGGCCGCCGCGCCGCGATCCAACCCGCATCCGCGGCCGTGACCGACCCGTTCGTGGTCGCCGAGACCGCGACCTTGGCGGCCGCCGGGGTGGATGCCGACGTTCGGGCGCTCGCGCAGTCCTGCGGCCTGTCGCTGCGATCGAGCCGGGCCGACGCCAAGCCGGACGAGCCCGGGACGCCGAGCGCCATCGGCACGCGCATCGAGGATCAGGCGATCGTCGAGGGACAGAACGATGCCCTCCAGGCGATGCTGGTAAAGCTGCATTCCGGCACGCCGGTCGTGATCGTCGACGATCTGGCGATCGAGCCCGCCGAAACCGATCAGGCCACCCTGGCCGACCCTCAGGCGCCGCGCCTGCGCATGAGCCTCACGGTCAGTGCCTATTGGCGGCCGATGCCGAAGGCCGCCGCGGGACGCTGAAACGAGAACGGCCGGTCTCGCGACCGGCCGTTCTTCATGTCGATCACCGAAGGGTGCCGGGTGACCCGGCACCCTTCGGTGACGTCGTTGTGCCGATCAGCCGCCGGTCGCGGCGAGGAGGGCGGCGAAGCCCGGTCCGCCGTTGGCGCCTTCCGGGAAGAACAGGCCCTTCGAAGCACCGACGCCGCCGTAGACGACGTTGAGGACCTGACGCGGCGACCGCGTGAAGGCCAAGCTGTTGGCATCGGTCGGGACGATGTTGACCGGGGACGGGAAACCGCCGCCGAGCGTGCTCTGGCTCCCGTCGATGCCCTGGTCGTCGGCCGCGCCCGAGAGCGTGGCGCGCAGCGCGGAGATCTGGTCGGTGATCGCCGCGACCGCCGAGCTCTGCTGCGCATACAGGAAGGTGCGGATCAGGCCGGCGTGGTAGGCCTCGACCGCCAGGATGCTCGCGGCGGCGCCGAGATAGGTCTTGTTCGTGATGAACGGCGCGGCGCCGTTGTAGGCCGTCACGCCGACGTCCTCGAAGATGTAGGACGCGAGCAGGAAGTTCACGTCGCTGGCGTAGGCGTCGAAGAAGCCCGTCGGACCCACGATACCGGCGGCCTGCGCCGCGACCGTGAAGGCGTTGGAGATGTCCAGCGTCGGCATGGCCACCGCCTGCTTGCCCAGAACCGAGCGCAGGAAGAGGACGTGGTTCTTCTCGTCGTTGGCGATCTCGGCGGCGTAGTTGGCCACGGCCGAGCTGGTGAAGTTGACCTTGCGGCCGCCCGTGATGCTGCCCGGGGTGCCGATGCCGGTCATGGCGTCGGACGGCAGGTTCACGCCGTACGCCGCCTGTTGGTAGAACGCCGCCTCGAGATATTCGAGGTTCAGGGCGAAGTTCAGGATCGCGACGTCGACGTCGCCGGTCGCCGCCTGGGCTTCGCCGGACGATACGGTCGCGAGAGCCGCGAGAGCGGTGCCCATGCCAGCCGTCTTGAGGAAGGCGCGACGGCCGGCCTCGAGGTTGATGGGACGCTGGACGGCGGCGCCGTCGGTGTGGGTGTCGTCAGACATATGATCTCGTCTCCCTGGTGCTTCGGTCCGATGGGGCGTAGTTGCCGACCACCGATGAACTCCGTGCCCCGGTATAAGGCTAGAGGCCGAAACCTCCCTGACAAGATGCTGGCGAGATCACGGCGAGATTCTGTGTCGCCGACCATGCGTTGTGGCTTTTTTGCATCGCTCGTTCGAAACCGCGCAGGGAAGCCGCGATCCACAGCAGTTCGACGTCGGCGGCAACCGGATATCAACGATTTCGAAAGCGGCGGGACGGCGTCGGCCGACCCGCCCCGAGGCTGCGCCGCCCCGTCGCGGATGGCACCCGCGCGTGCTATCGAAGCTCGGAGGCGTCGGAGTGAGGCCTTGGAGTGCCGTGATGAGAGCTGTCGCGATCGGCGTCGCCGCCACGGCCCTGATCGCCGGGTCGGTGCCCGGGCGGGCCGAAGCACCCGGGGAGACCGGCCGCTTCGACGCCATGGTGGAGCGCCCGCTGTTCTCGCCGACCCGTCGGCCGCCCCCGCCGCCGCCCTCCCCGCTCGCGCTGCCGACGGCCCTGCCGATGCAGGCTCCGCCCCCGCCTGCCCCCAACTTCACCCTCAGCGGCGTCATCTCGGGCGGCGGCAGCGGCGTGGCACTGCTGCGCCGCCCGCAGGACCAGGCGCCGATCCGCGTCGCCCCCGGCGGCCAGATCGATGGATGGACCGTGGCGGAGATCCGCCCGCGGGCCGTGGTGCTGCGACGTGACGCGCGCAGCGTCACCGTCGAGCTCGCCACGGCAGCCCGCTGACCCCGGCCCCACCGACCCCCGAGCGGCTCAGAGTTCGAGGTCGCCGAGACCCGGATGGTCCTCGGGCCGCGGGCCGGAGGGCCAGTGGAACTTGCGATCCGACGCGGCGATCGGCAGGTCGTTGATCGAGGCGACGCGGCGGCGCATCAGGCCGTGGCCGTCGAACTCCCAGTTCTCGTTGCCGTAGGACCGGAACCAGGCGCCCGAACCGTCGTGCCACTCGTAGGCGAAGCGCACCGCGATCCGATCGGCGGTGAAGGCCCAGAGTTCCTTGATCAATCGGTAGTCGAGTTCCTTCGCCCATTTGCGCTCGAGGAAAGCCGTGATGGCGTCGCGCCCGGTGAGGAATTCGGCGCGGTTCCGCCACTCGCTCTGCTCCGTGTAGGCGAGAGACACCGCGACGGGGCTCCGTCCGTTCCAGGCGTCCTCGGCGCGTCGGACCTTGACGGCCGCGGTCTCGGCGGTGAAAGGCGGCAAGGGTGGGCGATCGGTCATGGGTGCGTTCCGGTTGAGGTCGCCCGCATGATGCGGCGCGCGGTCCATTTGCCGCAAGGGCCCGGGCCGCCCACACACCCGGGCGAGCGCTGGTGCCCCCCGGCGATTCGACGAGCATTCGCACCTTCTTAACCACGTCGCGCGATAGTGAGTCGTCGCTTCACCGGCCGCCAAGAGGTCCCAGGGGAAGCGACGCCGGAGAGGTCGATGGCCGCGTGTTTTCGCGTGTCGCGCCCCGACGTCTCCTCCCCGCCGACCCGTCCGACCGCGGAACAGCTCCATGGGCATCCATCCGGAATTCTCGTCCTTCGATCGCCGGTCCGCCGACCTCGGGGAGGCGCGGGCCACCATGTGGCTCTGGGCGGAGCCGATCATCATCGACCGTGCCGTGGAGGCCTATGCCCGCATCGTCGACGAGGCCGGCACGGTGGCGATGGCCCGCAAGCATTGCCGGCTCTGGCGCGTCGTCCTCTTCGACCAGGCCTCGATCGTAGGGCCGGCCATGGACGACATCCGCCAAGCCGCCCTCGGCCTGGGTCTGTCCGAGACGCTCGTCGACGACGTCAACGACCTGATCCTCGAGGAACTCGTCGACATCGTGATGAGCCGCTACCGCGCCTCCCGCAACAGTGCCAAGACGTTCAGCATGGTCCTGATGTCGGCCACCGCCCGCCTCGGGAGCGCACGATCTCCGGTCTGACAAATGATGGCTTGACTTGCGCATTCGGTCGCGTTGCGCGACGATCGTGGCGCGGCCGAACGACCTCGGACACATGGCGGTCGTCGGATGGACAGAGTGCGATCGACGGGGCGACGGTGGCTTCAGCATGATGCCTGAGGGGCGTGAATGCGCCGACGACGAGCTGTCCGTGCGGTTCTGGGGGACGCGCGGCTCCTTGCCCATGCCGGGACCCGACACCGTGGTCTACGGCGGGAACACCTGCTGCGTCGAAGTGCGTCTCGGCCCACGCGTCTTCATCGTGGACGCCGGGAGCGGGTTCGAGGCCGCCGGACGCGCCATGACGCTGCTCGGCGCCGGCACCGGCCGCATCGACCTCCTGCTCAGCCATCTCCATCACGACCACGTGTCCGGCCTCCCGTTCTTCTCGCCCATCCTGAGGGAGAAGGGCGCACTGCGCGTCTTCTGCGGCAACCAGGGCGGCGACAGCGCCAAGGCGGCGCTCGACCACATGTTCGCCCCGCCGCTCTTCCCGGTGACGCTCGACGTCCTGCCCGGGCGCATCGAGCACGTGGGGTTCAGGGCCGGGGAAACCCTCGTCTTCGAGGACGGGATCACGGTCGCCACCTGCCCGCTCCGGCATCCGGGCGGGGCGACGGCCTACCGCTTCGACCACGTGGGCCGCCGGGTCTGCTACGTGTCCGACATGGAACACGTGGACACCGGGCCGGACGACGAGGTGGTGGCCTTCTGCCGTGATGCCGACCTCGTGATCTACGACGCCATGTTCACCGAGGCCGAGCTGCCGCGATGCCGCGGTTGGGGCCATTCGACGTGGAACGCCGGCGTGACGCTGTGCCGGGCCGCGGGCGCCCAGGCGCTCGCCGCCTTCCATCACCACAAGAGCCACGACGATGCGACGCTGGCGGCGATCGAGGCCGATCTGAGTGACGCCCTGCCGGGCTCCTTCGTGGCGCGGGAGGGTCAGACGGTGACGTTCCCCTCGCGGCGGCGTCTGGGCGCCGACCGCGCGATGCCGGACTTTGCGCCCGCCGCCCGTCCGGACGGCGCGGGACAGGATGTCCAACGGCGCGATGCGCGCCTCCAGCACGGCTGAGGCCGGAACGTTCACCGCGTTGCCGACGAGGCGTTGCGCTGCGGCAGCCCGGATCTAGGATGGCTCACCGCCCCCGTTCACCGTCCCGACAGGCGTCGTCGTGGAAGAGCCTGGGGAGGGCGACGTCCGCCGGACGCGTCGTCTTCGGCGGCGGCGGTTCACCGCTCCATCCTCCGCCGGACGGGACTCGTCGAAGATCGCGATGAAGATCACGGGCAGACAACTGCCGGCCGGGCTCCGCGCCTTCGTCCGAAACCGCGAATCGGGGCTGGTCCTCGCCGCGATCGTGATCGGCATCGCCAGCGGCGGCCTCGTCGCGCTGATGGGCTGGACCGTGCAGCAGATGCACGAAATCCTGTTCAACCTGCCGGACGGCCAGCGCCTCAGCGCCACCTTCCACATCCCGCGCTGGCGCGCCCTGCTGGTCCCGATCGCCGGCGGCCTGATCCTCACGGCCTTCAGCCGCTACTCGCGCCGGATGTCGGGCCGGCTCGCCGATGCCATCGAAGCCAACGCCCTGTTCGGCGGGCGCCTGTCGCTGACCGGAAGCCTGCTCGTCACCGTCCAGACGGTGCTGTCCTGCGGCACCGGCGCCTCCGTGGGCCTCGAGGCCGGCTATGCGCAGATCTGCGCCGCGGTGGCGTCGCGTCTCGGCCTGGCGCTCGCGGCCCGGCGCGGAGACCTCCGGCTCCTCGTCGCCTGCGGGGCCGCGGGCGCCATCGCGGCGGCCTTCGGGGCGCCGCTCGCCGGCGCCTTCTACGGGTTCGAGGTGGTTCTCGGCACCTACACGGTGTCGGCCCTGGCGCCGGTCGCCACGAGCGCGCTGGTGGCGAGCCTGATCGCCCGCAACTTCGAGGGCTCGAGCTTCCTGATCCGGCCCGGGTCGCTCTCCGCCCTCGGCATCGGAGACCTCGTCCACATCGTGGCGATCGGGGGGATCGCCGGCTTCGCCGGGATGCTGCTCATGCTGGCCGTGGCGGGCACCGAGACGGGCTTCAAGCGGCTGCGCGTGCCGGTCCAGTGGCGGACGCCGATCGGCGGCGCCATGGTGGGCGCCATGGGGATCCTGACCCCGCAGGTGCTGGGGGCCGGCCACGGCGCCATGACGATCGACCTCGTCGCATCGGTGGCCCCCTGGACGCTCGTCGGCCTGATCCTGCTGAAGGGGACGGCCTCCGCGGTGTCGCTCGGCTCGGGCTTCCGCGGCGGGCTGTTCTACGCGTCCCTGCTGATCGGCGCGCTGCTCGGCCGCCTCTATGCCGACGTCGGCGTCCAGATCGACCCCGATTTCGCCTTCGATCCCGACGTCGCCGCCTTGACCGGCATGGCGGCGCTGGGCACCGGGGTGATCGGCGCGCCGATCACCATGACGGCGCTGGCGCTCGAGACCACCGGCAACTTCGCCATCACGCTGGCGGCGCTGATCGGATCGGTCGTGTCGTCGTTGATCGTGCGCGAACTCTTCGGCTATTCCTTCGCGACCTGGCGCTTCCACCTGCGCGGCGAGACGATCCGCGGTCCGCACGACATCGGCTGGATGCGGGAACTCTCCGTCAAGACGCTGATGCGACCGGATGTCCGCACGGCGGCGCACGACCTCTCGCTGCGCGAGGCGCGGCTGAAGTTTCCGCTGGGTTCGATCAAGCATGTGGCGGCGGTCGACGGCGCCGGCCGCTACGCCGGCCTCGTCATGCTCGACGACCTGCACACGGCGCCGCTCGACCGGGGCGGCGATCCCCTGGCGACCCTGTGCCGCTTCGCCGACCGCGTGCTCCTGCCCTGGATGACGGTGCGCGAAGCCCTCGACCTCTTCGAGAAGAGCGAGGCCGACGCCCTGGTGGTGGTCGACCACGAGGCGACGCGCCGCATCGTCGGCACCATGACGGAGGCGCATGCGCTGCGGCGCTACGGCGAGGAACTGGAGCGCCAGCAGCCCGACAACGTCCTGCGCTGACGAGGCTTACGGTCGATCCCGGTCCCGCCGCCGCAGTTCGTCCCATCCGATCTTGACCAGGATCGACAGCAGCAACAGGACCACCATCGCCAGGACGACGACCTCCCCGACCATGGCGCCCTCCCGGTTCGTCAGATGAGGCCGAGGCGCCTGGCTTCGCGCTTGGCGACCGCGTGGACGTCCGCCGCGACATCGCCGGGGTCCTTCGGTCCCCTGCCCTCCTCGACCGGCCCGGGGACGAGGTCGCCGCCCTCGACCCGATAGGTGAAGACGTGGCCCGTCGCGGTGTGGCGCAGCGTCAGCCGATCCGGCCGGTCGTCGATGAGGTCGATATCGTGCACGGGCCACCTCGATCAGTGTCCGGTCAACCGGGCCTCGACCGTCGATGTTCCGCCCTGCGACCACGCCCCCGCCGGCGGCGAAGGGGCTTCGGTCAGACGCGTCTCAGCCTGCGGGCCGCGAGGCAGAGGAGTTCGAACAGCACCTGGGCGCCCGCCTGGGCGGTGTTGGTCGTGGCGTCGTATTGCGGCGCCACCTCGACGACGTCGCCGCCGACGATGTCGATGCCGTCGAGGCCGCGCAGGATCTCCAGCACCTCGCGGGGCGTGAGGCCGCCGACCTCCGGGGTGCCGGTGCCGGGGGCGAAGCCGGGGTCGAGGCTGTCGATGTCGAACGACACGTAGGTCGGCCCGTCGCCCACCACGGCCCGCGCCCGCGCGATCACGGCCTCGAGGCCGAGCTTCGGCACCTCGTCGCCGTGGATCACCGTCATGCCGGACGCGAAGGAGAACTCCCACAGGTATTCGGCACCCCCGCGGATGCCGATCTGCACGGTCCGCTCGGGGTCGAGCGTGCCCTCGAGCACCGCCTGCCGGAACGGGCCGCCGTGGTGGAACTTCGAGCCCTCGTAGACGCCGCTCGTGTCGCAATGGGCGTCGATGTGGACCAGGCCCACCGGCCGGTCGCGCCCGACGGCCGCCAGGATGGCGCGGCTGATCGAGTGGTCGCCCCCCACCGCCAGCGGGATCACCCCGGCCGACACGATGCGGCCGAAGGCCTCCTCGATGTCGGCATGACAGGATTCGAGGCTGAAGCGGCTGCGGAACGGCACGTCGCCGATGTCGGCGGCGCGGCAATCCGCCATGGGCGTCATGCGCAACACGTGCTCGTAGGGGCCGATGCGCTCGACGGCCCTGACCGCGCGCGGGCCGAGCCGGGCCCCCGCCCGGTTGGTGACGCCGAGGTCCATCGGCACGCCCACCAGGGCCACGTCGAGGCCGGCGAGGTCGGCATCCGCCCGGAACGGCGCGTCGAGGAAGGTGGCGGGATCGGCGAAGGGCCATTTGCGCCGGTCGCCCGCCGAGAACTGCTGGGCCGCGGCCTTGCGGAAGTCGGGGTCGTCCATGTCGCCACCGGCGGCGTCGGCGTAGCGCGCCCGCAGGGCTTCGAGCTTCTGCGCGTCCATGGTGTCCTCCTTCAGCGGGCCTCGGCGGCGCTGGCCGCCTCGCAAGCCTCGAAATGCCGGGCGATCTCGGCGCCGGTGGCGATCCATACGCCGCCCCTGTCCCGCACGTGGCACAGGAAATCGCGGAGGATGTGCCAGCGCATCGGCCGCCCCGAGACCTGGGGGTGCAGCACCATCGTCGTCACCCCGCCCCAGGCGTGGGTGGCCTCGAACTCGTCGATCCACAGCGGCAGGATCGTCTCGCGCCCGACGATCGGCCGGGGGTCGACCCGGCTCGTCATGCCGAAGTTCCAGTCGTCGAAGGCGTAGTTGACCGGGATCTCGACCGGCCCCGCACGGCCGTCGGCGAGGCGGTGCCGGTAGGGCCTGACGTCGTCGCGGAAGGACGACGAGTAGCGGATGCCGCAGTCCGCCAGGTAGGCGAGGAGCTCGGGGAAGTTCTCGCCGGAGGGCGCCCGGTAGCCGACGGGGCGGATCCCGAAAGCGCTGTCGAGCGCCGCGAAGCCGCGGTCGATCTCCTCGCGTGCGGCGTCGAAGGCGCCGCGATCGGGCCGGCGGTGGAGGTAGCCGTGATGGCCGATCTCGTGGCCGGCGGCGAGGATCGCCTCGCAGGGGCCGCGGTGGGCCAGCGCCGTCCAGCCGGGGATGAAGAACGTGGCCTTGAGCGCCAGCTCGTCGAGCAGCTCCACCACTTTGGCGATGCCCACCCTTCCGTCGTAGCCGCCGTGCGACACGGTGACGAGGCGGTCGGCATGGGCGGGCGTGTTGCCGATCCAGGCCGTCTCGCCGTCGACGTCGAAGCCGATGAAAAGGGCGCTCCGGGCGCCGTTCGGCCAGGGATAGGCGGGTGCCGGAGGGGCGGCGTTGAAGGGGACGGGCGGGACGTCGGCGGTCATCGCGGGCCCGCTTCAGCGCAGGACGGGGCCGGCCGGGGCGTCGCCGGCCAGGAGGGCGTCGAGCGCGGCGCAGTCGGGCATCGCGTCGATGTTCCGGAGGGCCTCGCCCAGCGCCGCGACCGCGGCGGGGCGGAGCGCCAGCCCGGCCAGGGCCTCGAACTTGGCCGCGACGGCGGCCTCGCTCATCGGCCGCTCGCGCGAGCCCGTGGCCCGCGGGACGACGCGTTCGCGCCGGGTCCCGTCCCGGAACGACACCGCCACCGAGGGCTCGTCGAGCGGTCGCTGGCCGGGATCGACGTCGAGGCGGATGAGGCGCAGCAGGGCGGCGACCTCGGGATGCCGGCGCCGCTCCTCCGTGTAGGCGGCGAGGCCCGCCTCGCCGAAGGCACAGCGCGCCGCCACCGCATAGGGCAGGCTCATCTGGGCGGCCGGGAGCGGATCGACGTCGGCGCCCCCGCACATGTCCATCAGCATGGGGCTGAGCCGGACGACGATCGCCTCGATCCCGCCGGCGTCCCGCCCGGCCTCGTCCAGGATGTCGCCGACCGCGTCCACCGACGAATGAGCGCCGCGGCAGGACGCATAGGGCTTGAGCGAGGCGCGGTCGAGCTTCCAGACATGGCCCAGGTCCTCCGTGAGGCGGTCCGGGTCGCCGGGGGCGCCGTTGAACGAGCGGAAGAAGCCGCCCCAGACCTCGTCGAACACCTTGGCGGGTCCCCGCATCCCGGCCCCCGCGAGGTCGGCCGCCAGGAGGCCGCCCTCGGCGGCGCGCCCGGCGTGGAGTTTCTTCGCCGGCGAACCGTCGTGGATGAAAGCCCAGAGCCCGGAGGAGAAGCTCGTCGCGAGCGTGACGGCGTCGCGCACCGCTCC
The DNA here is from genome assembly GCA_965214345.1 of Lichenihabitans sp. Lineage (GTDB taxonomy): Bacteria > Pseudomonadota > Alphaproteobacteria > Rhizobiales > Beijerinckiaceae > Lichenihabitans. The sequence continues at coordinate 2,750,543 of CBDCBJ010000007.1, forward strand.
CGCGTCGAAGCCGCGCAGGCGCGCCACGGCGGCGGCGGCCGCCAGCGTGCCGCAGGTGCCGGTGGAGTGCCAGCCGGCGCCGTTGTGGACGTCGTAGCCGCCGGCGGCTTCCAGCACGCGCCGCCCGACCTCGTAGCCCGCCACGACCGCGACGATGAGGTCGCGACCGGCGACCGGGCCGGGCATCGCGGGCAGCGCCGCCAGCACGGCCGGCACCACGACGGCGCCGGAATGGTCGCAGCCGCCGCAATCGTCGAGCTCGAAGGCGTGGGCCGCGACGCCGTTGACAAGGGCGGCGTCGCGCGGCGCCGCGCGGCGCGGCGTGCCCCAGACCCGGGCGCCCCTGGCCTGCGGGCCGCCGGTCGCCGATGCCAGCATGGCGAACTCCGCCGAGCGGGTGCCGGCGAGGGCGGCGCCGACCGTGTCGCGGATGTGCACCTTCGCCTTGGCGACGAGCGCGGCGGGCAGGTCCTCGAAGCGGAGGCCCGCCGCGAAGCGCGCGAGGACGTCGACCGGGGCGCCGAAGGCGGACACTGACATGCTCGATCGTCCGGAACGTGAGCGCCTCAGGTCACTTCGGCAGTTCGCCGTCGATCCTGACCTTGTCGATCATGGTGACGCCGAGGCCGTAGCTGTCGAAGATCTTCCTGTACTCGCCCGAGGCCAGGAGTTTCGTGAGCGCGGCCGCATAGGCGTCGCGCAGCGGGCCGTCCGTCTTCTGGAACGCGATGCCCTGGTACTGCGCCGTGAAGGGCTGGCCGACGATGACGTAGGCGTCCTTCTCCTGCGTCAGCAGGTAGGGCAGCGTCTCGGAGCCCTGGACGGCGCCGTCGATGCGGCCTTGCTTCAGCTGGGTGCGGGCATCGGCCGAGCCCTCGGTGCCCACCACCGCGATGGCCGGCTTGCCCTTGGCCTCGCAGTTCGCCTTGCTCCAGGCCGCGGTCTCGTCCGGGAAGGTGGTGCGCTTGCTCATCCCGACCTTCTTGCCGCAGAAGGCGTCCATGGTCTTGAAGTCGTCCTTGTTGTCGATCGACGTGTAGAACTGCGCGCCGGTGGTCATGTAGTCGATGAACGACAGGGTCTCGCGGCGCTTCACCGTGTCGGTCATGCCGCTCTCGATCATGTTGACGCGGCCGGTGTCGAGCGACGACACCATCTGCTCGAAGCCGATGTCGGCCCACTCGACCGTGACGCCGAGCTCCTTGGCGAGGGCCAGCCCGAGGTCGACGTCGACCCCCTTCAGCGTGTTGGTGGCAGGGTCCTTGAACTCCATCGGCGGATAGTTCGGCTGGTTGGCCACCACGACCTTGCCGGCCGCCTTGATGGCGGCCGGGAGTTCCTGGGCGCCGAGGGGTCCCGCGAGGCCGAGGGCGCAGCCCAGGGCCAGGATGCCGATCACGCGTGTCATGCTCATCGTCCTGTGGTTGGGAGGGGGGTCATTTGTGCACCGCGCGGATGAAGGCCGCGCAGCGCTGGTTGTCGGGCTGGCTCAGAACCTTGGCGGCGGGGCCGACCTCCTCGACGCGGCCGGCCTCCATGAACGCCACCGTGTTGGCGACGCTGCGGGCGAAACCCATCTCGTGCGTCACCACCACCATGGTCATGCCGGATTCGGCGAGGCCGTGCATGACGTCGAGGACCTCGCCCACCAGCTCGGGGTCGAGCGCCGAGGTCGGCTCGTCGAAGAGGATGATCTCGGGCCGCATCCCCATGGCGCGGGCGATGGCGACACGCTGCTGCTGTCCGCCCGACAGGGCCGAGGGATAGTGATCGACCTTGTCGCCGAGGCCGACGCGGTCGAGCAGGTCGCGCGCATGTTCCCGCGCCCGCTTCCTGAGCTCCTTCAGCACCACCACCGGCCCCTCCATGACGTTCTCGATGGCGGTCTTGTGGGGGAACAGGTTGAAGCGCTGGAACACCATGCCGGTGCGGCGCCGCTGGCGGGCGATCTCGGCGTCGCCGAGTTCGAACAGCTTGTCGCCCTCGCGGCGATAGCCGAGCAGCTCGCCGTCGATGAAGATGGAGCCTCCGTCGATGCGCTCCATCATGTTGATGCAGCGCAGGAAGGTGCTCTTGCCCGAGCCCGACGGCCCGATCATGCAGCAGACCTCGCCCTTGCGGACCTCGAGGCTGACTGCCTGCAGGGCCTTGAATGACCCGAAGTTCTTGTCGACGTCGATGGCCTTGACCAGGATCTCGGACACGGGCGCTCCTCAGGCCGCCGTCTTGCCGACGCGTGTCCCGCGTCCGAAGTAACGCTCGACCTGCCATTGGGCGAGCGACAGCACCGTCACGACGACGACGTACCAGAAGCTCGCCACGAGCAGCAGTTCGAGGACGCGGGTGTTGGCGAAGTAGATGATCTCGGCGTTGTGCAGGATCTCGGCATATTGGATGACGCTGGCCAGCGACGTCAGCTTGACCATGCCGATGACTTCGTTGCCGATCGGCGGCAGGATGACCCGCATGGCTTGGGGCAGGACGATGCGGCGCAGCATCTGCATCTGAGTCATGGCGATGGCGCGCGCCGCCTCGTACTGGCCGCTGTCGACCGACAGCAGCCCGCCGCGCACCACCTCCGCCGTGTAGGCGCCCTGCTGGATGCCGAGCCCCAGCATCGTGGCCACGAAGGGCGTCATCACCTCGACGGTGCGGACGGAGAAGACGCCGGGGATGCCGAGCCGCGGGAAGATGAGGGCGAGGTTGAACCACAGCAGGAGCTGGAGCAGCGCCGGGGCGCCGCGGAAGATCCAGACGTAGCCGGCCGCCACGGTCGACAGCACGGGGTTGGACGAGATCCGCATCACCGCCACCACTACGCCGAGCGCGATGCCGAGCGCCATGGCGACGACCGTCATGACGAGCGTGTTGACCAGCCCCTCCAGGATCGCCGGCGCGAACAGGAACTGGCCCACCACCGGCCACTCGATCCGGCCATACACGAAGGCGCGGACCAGCGCGGCGAGGAGCAGCAGGACCACGGCCGCCGAGGCCAGGCGGCCGTAGTGGCGGCGCGGCACCAGGGTCAGGTGGCTCGTCTGGTACCGGAGGCTCGCGTCCGTCATCGTTGCGCTGTCCCCTGCGCCGGCCGCGGCGCTTCGGCGCGCCCTGGACGGGCGCCGATGCGCCGAGCCGTGCAAGAAGCGGTCACAGTTCGATCCGCGGTCGCTCTCCTGCAGGCCAGGTGCCGGGCTGCGAGCCCCATCACGCCGCCGCCCAGGCGCGCTGCGCGGCGAGCGTGGCCTTGAGGCGGCCGATCTGTTCCGCCACGCGCGCCGGGGCGGTGCCGTTGTAGCCGGAGCGGGCCGCGATGGCGGCCTCGGGGGTCAGCAGGGGCAGGACCTCGGCGGTGAGGCGCGGATCGACGGCGGCGAGGTCGGCGGGGGTGAGGTCGGGCAGGTCGATGGCCTTCGCCTCGCAGTGGCGCACCAGCGCGCCCGTGATCTCGTGGGCCTCGCTGAACGACATGCCGCGGCGCGACAGCCAGTCGGCCACCTCGGTGGCGAGCGTGAAACCCGCGGTCGACTGCGCCCGCAGCCGGTCGCGGTCGACCCGCATGGTGGCGATCATGCCCGCCATCGCGGGCAGCACGAGGGCCAGGGTGTCGATGGCCTCGAAGGCGGCCCACTTGTCCTCGGCGAGGTCGCGGTTGTAGGCGAAGGGCAGTCCCTTCAGCATGACCATGACGCCGTTCAGCGTCGCGATGAGGCGGGAGGCCCGGCCCCGCGTCAGCTCGGCGATGTCGGCGTTCTTCTTCTGCGGCATGATGGAGGAGCCGGTGGCGTAGCCGTCGTCGAGGTCGACCCAGCCGAACTGCTTGGTGGTCCAGAGGAACACCTCCTCGGCCAGGCGCGACAGGTTCACACCCAGCATGGCGGTGGCGAACAGGAACTCCGCCACGTGGTCGCGGGCGCCGACCGCGTCGATCGAGTTCTCGCAGGGCGCGTCGTAGCCGAGTTCGGCCGCCGAAAGCTCCGGGTGGAGCGCGATGGCGGAGCCCGCGAGGGCCGCGGCGCCGAGCGGCGAACGGGCCGCGCGGCGGTCCCAATCCATCAGGCGGTCGACGTCGCGCGCGAAGCCCTGGGCGTGGGCCAGGACCTGGTGGGCGAAGGTCACCGGCTGGGCCGGCTGGAGGTGGGTGAAGCCGGCGGCCGGCGTCGCGACATGCTCCTCGGCCTGGGCCAGGATGGCCTCCTGCAGCGCCGCCACGCCTGCCGCGATGGCGCGGGCCCGGGTGCGGAGGTGGAGCTTCAGGTCGTTGGCGGCCTGGTCGTTGCGCGAGCGGCCCGCCCGGAGCTTGCCGCCGAGCGCGCCGAGCCGCGCCGTCAGCACGCGTTCGAGGAAGGTGTGCAGGTCTTCGTCGGCCGGGATGGGGGCGAGGCGGCCCGCCGCGACCTCCTCGGCGACGGCCTCCAGCGCCCGCTCGACCTCGGCCCCTTCCGGCGCCGTGAGGATGCCGGCTCGGACCAGTTCGCGGGCGTGGGCGGCGGACGACCGGAGATCCTCCGGGGCGAGGCGGAAATAGCTCGGGGGCGAGCGGGACAGGTCGGCCAGGGCGACCGACGGGCCCTTGCTGAATCGGGCTCCCCAAAGGCGATCGGTCGCCATGTGCCACTCCTGTGCCGTCCCGGGCTTGTGGCAGCGGCGGCATCGGTGGACAAATGAGGACTTTTCCGCCACGCTATTCCAAATCGGAATAGGTTTCGAGGTCGCGATGGCGGCGCTGCCGAGCACCACAGCCCTGCGAGTCGTGGCGGCGCTGGCGCAGCACGGGACGGTGTCGGCCGCCGCCGAGGGGATCGGCCTCACGCAGAGCGCGGTCAGCAAGCAGCTGAAGTCGATCGAGGCACTCGTCGGTGTCAAATCGCTTGGAACCGTGACCCCTGTTTCGCGTCGAATACCGACCCCTTGGAAGACCGGGCCGAGCTTATCCACGTGGGGGCATAGGAGGGACCCGCGCCCGGAGCGCAGCGCTTTTGCGTTGCGCGAAGCGGAGGGCGTGGGAGGTGCCTGTGCGCCCACGTGGGTAAGCTCGGAGGCCGACCTCAGCTTCGTGTTTTGAAGCGCCAGCTGGTATTGCCGGTCTCAATGATGTCGCAATGGTGGGTGAGGCGATCAAGCATTGCTGTGGTCATTTTGGCGTCGCCAAAGATCTGAGGCCAATCGGCGAAGGCGAGATTGGTCGTGATCAGCAGCGAGGTGTTTTCGTAAAGCTTGCTGATGAGGTGGAACAGCAACTGGCCGCCGGGTTGACTGAAAGGCAGGTAGCCGAGTTCGTCGATGACGATGAGATCGTAGCGCAACAGGTTCTCGGCGAGGCGCCCGCTGCGGCCGGCGGACTTCTCCTGCTCGAGCAGGTTGACCAGATCGACGAGATTGAAGAAGCGCCCCCGTGCCCTGGTGCGGATCACCGCCGAGGCGACGCCGATGCAAAGGTGCGTCTTGCCGGTGCCGGTTCCACCGATGAAGATCGTGTTACGCTTGGCATCCAGGAAGGCGCCGGTCGCAAGCTCGCGGACCTGGCCTTCATCGACAGGCGTCTCCGCGAACACGAACGTGTCAAGGTCCTTGAGCACCGGGAACTTGGCGCCCCCCATGCGATAGCTGATCGAGCGGGCCTGACGATGGGTTCGCTCGGCCCGGATCAGGCTGGCGACCAGCGGATAGATCTCGTCCCGTCGGGCGAGCCCCTTGCCGGCGATCTCGTCGAAGCTGGCGCGCATGCCGTAGAGCTTGAGATCGCTCATCGCCTCCAGAATATCGTGACGTTCCATCAGGCGACCCTCCTCAGGCTGTCGTAGCGGCCGCAATCGGCCGACGGTTCGATCGTCAAGCGAAGCGCGTCCGGCGTCGTGATGCTGGGCGGTTCGGCCGGCTGGCGCTGTCGCGCCAGCACCGTCAGGATGACGGCGGCGCTCGCGAGGCCGGCCGTCAGGGCTTCGGCGCAGGCGGTCTCGACCGCCTCCAGGCCGTGGTCGAGCACGGCGCCCAGCACGGTGACGAACTGACGATCGCCGTCGGCATGGCTCTTCAGCTTGGCGCGCACCTGGGCCAAGGCCGGCGGCAGATCCCAATCCTTGAAGGGCGCCCCGTTGCGCAGGGCGCCGGGCTTCTTGAGCAGGACAGGCAGGTAATGCCAGGGATCGTAGACGACCTGGTCGCGCCGGAAGATGCGGGGATGGTCGGCGACGACCTCATCGTCGAGCAGCACCTTGATGCGCTCGGCATGGGAGCGCACCAGCACCATCCGCCCCGCGGCGCGCGCGTCGACGCTGTAGCGATTGTGATCGGCCATGATCAGGCACGTCGTGGCGGCCCGGACCGCCTTCTCGACGAAGCCGTCGAACGGTCCGCGGAGCTCCATCAGGCTGGCGCGTTCGTCTTGGAACACGTCCCAGACGGTGCGCTCCTTGAACTCCGGGTGCCGGGTCCGCCTGGCGTAGGCGATGCACTGATCTTCGAGCCACCCGTTCAACTCGGCGAGGCTCTTGACCCTCGGCTTGGGGCGGAACAGCAGATCGCGCAGCGTGCCGACCTGGTTCTCGATCTGCCCCTTCTCCCACCCGGCCGCCGGCGTGCACGCGACCGGCTCGATCAGGTGGTGCGAGCACATCTGAAGGAAGCGACGGTTGTACTGCCGCGCCTTGCCGACGAAGATGGCTTCCACTGCCGTCTTCATGTTGTCGTAGATGCCGCGCCGGCAGACCCCGCCGTAGAACGCGAATGCCTTGTCGTGAGCGTCGAAGACCAGTTCCTGGGTCTCGCGAAAGTAGGCACGCACGAACGGCATGCGGCTGTGCGACAGCTTCATATGCGCCGCCTTGATCGTCAGCGGCAGCCCCTGGAGCGTGATCGTCTCATGGCTCCAGTCGAACTGATAGGCTTCGCCCGGGGCAAAGCTCATCGGCACGAACGCCCGAACCGGAACGCGGGCCCGTTCCTCGCGCCAGAGTTTGGCGAAGCGGTGCACGCTGTCATGGGCACCGTCATATCCTTGACCGCGCAGCTCCTCGAACAGGCGCTGCGTCGAGCGGCGTTCCCGACGCGGTAACTTGGCCTCCCGCTCCAGGATCGCCGTCAGAGCCTCGACCCACTCGCCGAGCTTCGGGGCCGGCTGCACACCACGCTCGTACTTGAACTCGGTCGCCTGACCGCGAACCACCTTGCGCACCGTCGCACGCGACACCGAGAGCGTCCGGACGATCTCCTTGATGGGCCGGTGCTGCTCGAAATACGCACGCCGGATCCGGCCGATCATGTCCACGGAAATCATCCCCCTGAAACCCTTCCCGGCCAAAAGGGCCATGGAAGGGACGCTGATACCCAGCGGTCGAGGGGGTCACGATCGGACGCGAAAACCGCCCCTCAGGGGGGCACTATTGCGAGCGATTTCACAGATCGCGGTCGGCCGGCAGTGAGGACGCCCTTCCTCGTCAGGAAGGAGGGCTTCCGTGCCCGGCCGCCATGTGACCGATCACCAGATGAGGCTCTTCATGCAATTCCGTCAGACCGACACCGTGGCGGCGGCCGCCGCCAAGGCGTCGATGAGCAGGGCGACCGGATATCGCACCGCTCGAGACCCGCGCCTGCCCTCGATGCGCCAGGCCCCTCGCGGCCGCCGGCGGCCCGACCCGCTCGCCGCGGTGTTCGAGGCCGAGATCGTGCCGATGCTCGAAGCCGCGCCCGGCCTGCGCGCGATCGCGATCTTCGAGGAGATCGTCCGGCGCCATCCCGATCTCGGCACCGGCATCCGCCGCACGATCGAGCGCCGGATCCGCTCCTGGCGCGCCATGCACGGCGAGGAGCAGGACGTGATCTTCCGCCAGACGCATGAGCCCGGGCGCACCGGGCTGTCCGACTTCACCGACATGGCCGATCTCGGCATCACGATCGCCGGCGTCGCGCTCGATCACAGGCTCTACCACTTCCGCCTCGCCTATTCCGGCTTCGAGCACGCGCACGTAATCCTCGGCGGCGAGAGCTTCGTCGCCCTGGCCGAGGGGCTGCAGAACGCCTTGTGGCTGCTTGGTGGGGCGCCGCACCAGCATCGCACCGACAGCCTGTCGGCGGCCTTCCGCAACCTTGACGCGGCGGCGGAGGCCGACCTCACCCAGCGCTACGAGGCGCTGTGCTCCCACTACGGCATGACGCCGACCCGCAACAATCCCGGCGTGGCCCACGAGAATGGCGCGATCGAGGGCCCGCATGGCCATCTCAAGCGCGCGCTCGCCGATGCCCTGCTGCTGCGCGCTTCGTCCGACTTCCCCGCTCTCCCCGCCTACCGGGCCTTCGTCGACGAGATCGTCGGCCGCGCCAATGCCCGCAACGCCAAGCGGATCGAGAGCGAGCGTCCCCATCTCCGGCGTCTGCCCGACCGGCGCACCTGCGACTACGAGGACGTGACGGTGCGCGTCACATCCTCGGGCGGGTTTCGGCTGCGCAAAGTGTTCTACACCGTGCCCTCGCGCCTCGTCGGCCACCGGCTCCGTGTGCGCCTCTACGACGACCGGCTCGAGGTGTTCGTCGGCGGCACACCTCTGATGACCCTGCCGCGTGGACGCCCTCGGCCGGACGGGCGCGACGAGAGCGTCGTCAGCTACCATCACGTGATCCACGCGCTCCGGCGCAAGCCGATGGCGCTGCTCGGCCTCGTCTACCGCGACCGGCTGTTCCCGCGCGAAGCCTACCGGCAGACCTTCCAGGCGCTGCTGGCCGATAGCTCGGAGCGGGACGCCTGCCGCACCATGGTGGCACTGCTGGCTCTCGCCCACAACCGGAACTGCGAGGCCGAACTCGCCGCATGCCTCGCCGACGGGCTTCGGGCCGGCATATTGCCCGACATCGCCGAGTTGCGAACCCGCTTCGCCCCCGACCCCACCTCGGTGCCCCACGTCACCATCTCGCTCGTGTCGCTGAAGAGCTACGAGAGCCTGCTCGGCTCCGTCGTGACGGGAGAGGCCGCATGAACGCCTCCGCTCCGATCGACGCCGTTCGCCTCGGCCTCATGCTGAATGAGCTGCGGCTGCCGACCATCAAGACCATGTGGGCCGACTTCGCCGCCCGCGCCGACAAGGAGGGCTGGCCGGCAGCGCGCTTCCTCGCCGCAATGGCCGAGCATGAACTCGCCGAGCGCGACCGGCGACGCATCGAGCGCCACCTCACCGAAGCGCGGCTACCTCCGGGCAAGACGCTCGACAGCTTCGACTTCGACACCGTGCCGATGATCTCCAAGGCCCAGGTGATGGCGGTCTCGGCCGGCGACGCCTGGCTCAAGACCGGCGCCAACCTCCTGCTGTTCGGGCCGCCCGGCGGCGGCAAAACCCATCTCGCGGCGGCGATCGGCCTGGCACTCGTCGAGAACGGCTGGAAGGTGCTGTTCACCCGCACCACCGACCTCGTCCAGAAGCTCCAGGTGGCGCGCCGCGAACTCGCCCTCGAAGCGGCCCTCAACCGCCTCGACAGGTTCGACCTCCTCATCCTCGACGATCTCGCCTACGTCACCAAGGACCAAGCCGAGACCAGCGTGCTCTTCGAACTGATCGGCGCCCGCTACGAGCGGCGCTCCATGCTGATCACCGCCAACCAACCTTTCGGCGAATGGGACAAGGTATTTCCTGACCCCGCCATGACGCTCGCCGCGGTGGACCGCCTCGTTCACCACGCGACCATCTTCGAAATGAACGTCGAGAGCTACAGGCGACGCGTCGCCCTCGAGCGCAAACGCGGACCCGGCCGACCTCCTACCCGCGCGACAATCAAAGCCTCGGCTGATTGACGCGCCACGACAATCAGCGCCGAAAGCATCTTGCGCAATGACGGCCGAACGGGCCATCATCCCGACCGCCGCGACACTACCTGTCTCATCCTGATTGTCGCCGCGCTCTCATCCAGATCGACGCGCTACAGATCACCATTGCGCGCCGCTGCACTTAGCGGCCTCTCCGACGAGCTCGACGATCGTCGGATCGTCGTCGCCGTGACCGGTCCGGTTCATCCGGCTTGAGAAGATCCATTCCCGCAGCGCGCTCTCGGCCGCAGGCTTCAGCGCCTCTGGGCCGAGCGTGCCGTCGAGCCAGCCGTTGAAGTCCTCGGCGCCAAGCAGCACCGGCATCCGATCGTGTGTAGGGCGGTGACAAACCAGGCCACTAAAGCGCCGGCGATTTGCTGGACGCGGGCGGAGTAAAATCCGGCCAGTGGATAGGCTTCCCGTTTTGGGGGGCCGGGGATGTTCGTCGTGGAGATCTACGCCGCCGTACGGAAATTCGTGTTTATCGAAGGTCATAGCCGGCGCGAAGCGGCCCGGGTCTTCGGGCTCAACCGCGAGACGGTGCTGAAGATGTGCCGGTTCTCGTTGCCCCCCGGGTACACGCGCACCAAGCCTCCGGAGAAGCCGAAGTTGGGGCCGCTTCTACCGGTGATCGACGCGATCCTTGAAGCGGATCGTGATGCGCCGATGAAGCAGCGGCACTCGGCCAAGAGGATTTTCGAGAGGCTCCGGGACGAGCATGGCTTCGTCGGTGGCTACACGGTGGTGAAGGATCACGTTCGGGTCTGCCGAGCACGGGACCGCGAGACGTTCGTGCCGCTGTCTCACCCGCCGGGGCATGGTCAAGTTGATTTCGGGGAGGCACTCGCGGTGATCGGCGGGGTTCGCCAGAAGATCCACTTCTTCTGCCTGGACCTGCCGCAATCAGATGCCTGTTTCGTGAAGGCCTATCCTCGGGAAACCACCGAGGCCTTTCTGGACGGCCACGTCTCGGGGTTCGCCTTCTTCGGCGGCGTGCCGCTGTCGGTCCTCTACGACAACACCAAGATCGCGGTGGCCAAAATCTGCGGCGACGGCAAGCGCGATCGGACCCGCGCCTTCACGGAGCTGGTGAGCCACTGCCTGTTCCAGGACCGCTTCGGCCGCCCGGGCAAGGGCAACGACAAGGGGAAAGTCGAGGGGCTGGTCAAATACGCGCGCGCCAATCTCATGACGCCGGTTCCCACGGCGGCGAGCTTCGACGCCCTGAACGCCATGCTGGCGGATCGTTGCCGTGCGCGGCAGGACGAACACGCCGGTCGGCACGCCACCACCATCGGCGAGCGGCTCGTCGCCGATCTGGAAGCCTTGAGGGCGCTGCCCGCCGTGCCGCTCGAGCCGTGCGAGAAGCGCGCGGCCCGCGTCTCCTCAACGGCGCTCGTCCGCTACCGCTGCAACGACTATTCGGTGCCGACAGCCTACGGGTTCCAGGAGGTTCTGGTGAAGGGGTTCGTCGACGAGGTCGCGATCCTGTGTGCCGGCCGGGAGATCGCCCGGCATGCGCGCCACTACGGCGAGGGCGTGTTCGTCGCGGATCCGCTACATTACCTGGCCCTGATCGAGATGAAGCCGAATTCGCTCGATCAGGCCGCGGCGCTGCAGGGCTGGAACTTGCCCGAGGTGTTCCAGCACCTGCGCTATCTTCTCGAAGCCAGAATGGGCAACCGCGGGAAACGTGAGTTCATCCAGGTGCTGCGGTTGATGGAGGCGGCGCCTCAGGATAGGGGATGATCCGTCAGGTCGGAGTCAGCCAAGGCCAACAGCCTCTATCCAGGCGGCGACCTGACAATGCGCATCGGAACGTCGTCGCTTCGGCTACCGGCGGCTAGCGATCATGCTCGCCCGGGAGGGCATCATCATGAACCATAAGAGGCTGCTGCGGTTGTATCGCGAGGAGAACCTGCGGGTGCGGCGGCGCCGTGGCCGGAAGCGAGCCATGAGCACGCGAGCGCCCATGGCACTGCCGCAGCGGCCGAACCAGCGCTGGAGCCTCGACTTCATTAGCGACACGCTGATCAGCGGCCGGCGCATCCGCATCCTGGCGGTAGTCGACGACTTCACGCGGGAATGCTTGGCGCTGGTAATCGACACCTTGCTGTTAGGCGCGCGTGTCGCTCGTGAGCTCGACGCCATCATCGCTGCCAGAGGCGTACCGCCGCTGATGATCGTGAGCGACAACGGTAGCTGCCGCCTGCTTGATCCTGAACGAAAGGCAGCTTTGCGCGGTTGCCGCCCGAAAAAGCCCTCCCGCACTCCACCGATCTCTCACGATAATCTATCGCGAAAGATGATCGAGCGATCTTCCGCGACACTGATTACCAGACGCCTTTCAAGATACTGTGTAGCTTGGCGTGTTCTCGTACCGGATATGGCCTTAAATGGCATTATGCTTGTTGTGAGCACCCTCGTTTGCGCGACCACCGATGTCGTCTTTCCGGCAAGCACACATTTTTTGCTTCTGTCGCAAAGCGGAAAGACGAGACTTTCATCGACTCTGCATCATCGCCAAGGCAAATGAGTCGGGACGAGTCACAAGATCATCGTCGGGATTTTTGCCAATTCGCGCAGCAAAGCTTGCATGGGGTATTCGCCATATCCGTCCGCGACGGTCCGGGGAGCGTGACCAGTGAGGACATCAAGCATATCTGGTGCAAGACCATGCCTCCGCCCTGAGGTCTTGAAGCGATGGCGCCAGGAGTGTACGGGAGATAAGCGAGTATCTGTTAATCCGAGAGATCTTACCCAGCGCCCCAAGACTTTTGTGCCATTTCCCCCACGTTTTCCGAATCTGTCGGGCGTGAGTTCAGCAAACAACGGCCCTGAGGCGATACGCTCCGCAAAGGTTATAAAGCCTCGATCAATCAGCGCCGGATGGATCGGGATAACTCTCTCGGAATTTATGTTCTTGAGATTCCCGGCCTCCGGACTGAAGCTAATAGCCCAGACGCCCTCTACTCGCCGCACGTCCTCAGCCCGCAGCTGGCATATCTCTGAAATTCTCGCGCCCGAATAGGCGCACAGCCACGGCACCCAGTTCTTAACGGCATTCTTCTCCTGATTCGCCGCTTTCAGAATCGCGGCAGCTTCTTCGTCTGTGAAGCTACGCTTCCTCTCACCAGGCTTCGAGCGGACGTCGATAACGATGCGCTCGGCTACATTGCGGTCAAGGTGCCCGTTGTCGACTGCCCACTGGAGAATGGCACGTACCGGCGCCAAGCGCCCATCGCGGATTGTCTTTGGCCTGCGTCCCAGTTCGATAAGCTTCGCCTTCCAGGCCAGGAGATTGGTCGCTGCAAGCCGATGAGCGTCGTCGTGCCCCAGGAAAATGGCTAGGTCCGCGAAGACGCGCTTCCATTCATACAGAGTTCTCTCGACCGGCCGCTTCTCCGAAGCCCAGCCGCGGATCAGCTCATCAAATGGTAGCGCAGGTTCTGCAACCGTCCTGACCTGGCTCGTTTGAGTGCGGTTACCGGATGAAACAGGGTTCTCCTCACGCTCGAAATCCCCGCGTGCCCAACGAGCAAGCTTTAAACTCGCCCGCTGCACCGATGCCGAAAGGGCCTTGGCGAGTTTGCCTCGGCTGTCCGGGTCCACTTGCATGTCGTGGACTTCGAGCAATTCATCGGCCTGTTCAAAGCACCACTGCTCCAGGATCAGTGCCTGCGGATGGAAGGCGGGAACCAACGAGGTCACATCCATTAAGCCCTTGTCGGACGACCATGGAGCCCAGGTCCGCGCAGGGGTTCGGACCCAGAGGTGGTCATAGGCGTCAACCGGCCAGAATGTCTGGCCGGACGGGTTGTCGCGATGCTTGTTGAGCCAATACTCGTAGATCCACTCCGCCCGCTTGTGGGCGTCTCGCTCGGTCAGATGCGTCAGGAGCAGGGGGGTCGGCTGTTCGGGTTCGGCCTTGATGGATCGCAAGGTCGCCCATCTCGTCTCGACCTCCAACAGCGCCTCGGCAAGGCGCTGTTTGGCCTCGGTCGGATTGCGTGTCGCTAGACTCCGCTTCTCTTCGCGCTTGCCGACCGACGGCAAGAGGTCCTTAGGGACCCTCTTCCTCAGCCAGAAAATACCGGTTCTCGGGTGCTTCCAAGGACGTGTCATAGCCAGGGTCATGTGTACCACCCCTGTGTACCACTGGGATGGCGTAAGCGCCTGATTATGCAGGAAACCTAAGCGGTGGATAGGCTTAGGTCAGCGATGGCGGAGAGAGCGGGATTCGAACCCGCGATACGGTTTCCCGCATACACACTTTCCAGGCGTGCGCCTTCAACCGCTCGGCCACCTCTCCAGCGACGCGCGGGCGTCGCGCCGATGCGCGCGGACACCGACCACCCCGGTTGATGGGGCTGGCGGCGGTCTATCATCGGAGAGCGGCGGAGCGCAACCGCGGAGCGGCGGCGTCGCGGGCACGGGCGTGGAGCGAGGCATCCGGTCCCGCCGGCGATGTGGTAATCGACGGCGCGGGGTCGACCCGACCCTCTCGATCGGCGGCGGTCCATGATCCGGTTTCTGCTTCGCGCGCTGGGGTTCCTCCTCGTCGCGGCCGCCTTCGCGGCGCTCGTGGTGGACGGCACGCGCTCCATCGCGGGCGGGCGCCTCCTGGACTTTTCGCTGGGCGACACGGCGGTCTGGCTCGGTGGGGCGCGGTACGCCGCCGCCATGGGCAGCCTGGCCCAGGCGCCCGCCGCCGCCCAGACGATGGCCCGCGCCCTCCTGGCGGTGCCGACCTGGATCGCCACGGGAACGCTGGGGCTGGTCCTGCTGCAGGCCGGCCGGCCACCGGCCGGCCGCGTCGGCTTTTCGGGACGGCGATCCTGAACCTCGCCTCGCGCATCCCTATATCGACAGCACCGTAGCCATCGAGGACCGCACCATGCTGTTCCGCAAGACGTCCAAGCTCCCGACCGCCGCCGATGCCCTGCCCGGCCGCCCCAACCCCCTCCCCACCCAGGATCGGCACCTCGTCCTCGGGACGCCGTTGAAGGGCCCCTACCCGGCCGGCACCGAGGTCGCCTATTTCGGCATGGGCTGCTTCTGGGGCGCCGAGCGCCTGTTCTGGCGCCTCGGCGACGGGATCGTCACGACGGCCGTCGGCTACCAGGGCGGCGAGACGCCGAACCCGACCTACGAGGAGACCTGCACGGGCATGACGGGCCACGCCGAGGTGGTGATGGTGGCGTTCGACCCCGCCCTCGTCCCCTACGCGTCGCTGCTGAAGCTGTTCTGGGAGAGCCACGACCCGACCCAGGGCATGCGCCAGGGCAACGACGTCGGCACCACCTATCGGTCGACGATCTACACCACCACGGCAGCGCAGCTCGCCGAGGCCGAAGCCGCGAAGGTGGCCTACGACGAGGCGCTCCGAGCGTCGGGCAAGGGGCCGATCACCACCGAGATCCGGCCGGCCCCGGTGTTCTACTTCGCCGAGACCTACCATCAGCAATATCTGCAGCGGAACCCGCGCGGCTATTGCAACCTCTCCGGCACGGGCGTGTCCTGCCCGATCGGCCTCGGCGTCGCGGCGGAGTGAGAGATCGTCACGTCCATCGAACGCGATCAGCCCACGGGCGCGGTCGGATCGGGTGCCGGGCGGGCGCCTGAGTCTCCCGCGCCTGCGGTTTGGTCGATGGACCTTCGTCGTGGCGACGCTCGAGACGGCGCAGAGCACCTCGCGCAGAGCGGGCGTCCGGCAGCGCGAAGCCGCTCGTGGAACAGGGCGGAAGTCGGGTACGACCTGCATGCGCAAGGCACATGTCGCCTCGAACATCGGGAACGTCATGCGATTGGACGGAGTCGTAGGGCTTTGCCGCGCGCTGCCTGCGGTTTCAGCTCTGGTTTGATGTCGGCAGAACATCGTCCGATCTGGTGACGCTACCGACAACGATCTGCCCTGGCGAGACGGCTCACATCTCGCCGAGGAGGCTGAGCGTGTCCGGCTTTACGTGATGGTGGTGGCGACAGGCGAACAGGCCGGCGTCGCGTCATGCAGTGATCATGCTTTTAGGCGACAGATGACGCCACCTGATGATGCCGCGCCGCACGGCGGCCGGCTCGAGATGCCCCGCGTCGGCCACTGTCGCGGGCGCCCAGGCGAGCCGGCCGGAGGCGGCCGCGTCTATACGATGGCGCATTCGGCACGACGCGATCGATCGAGTGATAGAGGTCCGGGCTTCACGCCGACGCCGGGTCGCTGGGATCAGCATGGAGAGGTCAGATCAGGTTCAGCACTGTCCTGAAACGATCGAGGCCGTCTACTCGACCCCGCATGCACCGATCGGTCGGATCCTGATCCATAAGATGCGCTGTTACACTGAAAGCGCATAAACTCGCACATCGCCGCTGCAGGGCGCGAACTGGGACCGGCGTGGAGCCATCCGTATGATCTTTGCTGGGCCAGAGAGATCAGACCAACCGGAGACTGTCCCCTCTAGTCGATCATGGAGAGCCACATGGTGATGCGCGAGCTTCTCTGCACGTCGAGCCTGATGTTGTCGATGCTGATCGGCATCGCCGATGCGCAAGCGGCCACGATCGAGCTGAACGAACCTGGGAAGCTTCTCGTCTGCACGGTCGATTCGACGCCGCCGATGTCATCCGTGGTCGACGGCAAGCTCGTCGGTTACGACGTGTCCTTCACTCAGGAGATCGCGCGTCGGCTGAACGTGACGCCGGATTACAAGCTGACGGTCTTCGAGGCCATTTTCGCCGCTGTTGCCAACCACAGCTGCGACTTGTCGGCGGGCTCACACTCGATCACGATCCAGCGGCAAAAGATCGTGGACTTTTCAGATCCCTATTTCGTCGGATCCTACACCATCCTGAGCCAGATCGGCGGCCCGGTGCACAGCGAAAAGGATCTCGCCAAGAAGCGGCTGGGGGTCGTCGGGGCCAGCATCCAGGAAACCTACGCGACCGAGACCTACAAACAGACCACCATCGTGCCGTTCCCCGACACGGCGTCTTTGAAGATCTCCCTCCTGGCGGGCCAGATCGATGCGGCCTTCTTCGACGGATCGCTGGCGGCCGTGTATTTGAAGGAACCGTCGACGCCTCTCTCGATCGTCGTATCCATCCCGAATACGGACCAGCCCGCAGGCTTGGGGATCGCCAAGGACAGACCCAATCTGCTGAAGGCCGTCGATGACGCCATCCGCGCCATGATCGCTGACGGCACCTACCAGAAGATCTACAAGGAGACGCTCGCCGGAGAGGCGCCGCGGCTCCCGGGACCCGACTTCAAGCCGAGCCGTTGACGCAGGCGAGTCCACGACGAGGCGGGCCGCGCGACGAGCCGACGGCCCGTTCCGCATCTCCACCCGATTTTGTCCGGACACGATGATGGGCGGCTTCGCCAACACGTTCCTCAGTCCCGGCTATATGCTGCAAGTCCTGCCGGACATCATCAAGGTCGGGATCCTGAACACCCTGATCATCTCGCTGGGAGCGACCGCGATCGGGATGCTGATCGGGGCGCCCCTGTCGCTCCTGTCCATCTCCAGGTTCTGGTTCGTCAAAGGTATGGCGAAGATCTACATCGACATCTTCAGGGGCCTGCCGACGATCGTGACCATCTTCCTGATCGGCCAAGGCCTGCCCTTCGCGGGCCTGCGGCTGTTCGGACAGAACCCCTATCCTTACGGGATCCTGGCCATCGGGATCGTGGCCAGCGCCTACATCGCCGAGATCCTGCGCTCCGGCGTGCAGAGCGTCGACCGCGGCCAACTCGAAGCCGCCCGCGCGCTCGGCCTGAGCCATCGAAGGTCCATGGTCCAGATCGTCTTTCCACAGGGCATCCGCCGGGTCCTGCCGGCGCTGACCAACCAGTTCATCAACACGATCAAAGACTCCAGCCTGGTCTTCATCCTGGGCCTGACGATCGACCAGCGTGAAATCTACCGGATCGGACAGGACGTGGCACAGCGGACCGGGAACCTGTCGCCGTTGACGATGGCCGGCTTGGCCTACCTGATCTTCACGATGCCCCTGACCTACCTGGTCAATCTGCTCGACCGACGTCTGCGGGACGGCAAGCCGTCGATGGTCGTCACTTGACGCCTTCCGCGAGAGCCACATCGTCCCGGATGCGGATCTCAGACCCGTGACGAACCACCGAAACACCTCCGCGACAACAGCCGATCCCCTGGGTCACCAGGACGTCGCGGCCGCCGTCACCGTTCGGGACGTCAGCGTGTCCTTCGGCAGTCTGCAGGCGTTGCAGTCCGTTTCGCTCGACGTCCGCAGCCAGGAGGTCGTGTGCATCATCGGCCCGTCCGGCTCGGGAAAATCGACGTTGCTGCGATGTCTCAACGGGCTGCAATCGGTGGCGGCCGGATCCATCGACGTCGTCGGCCACCGGCTTCCATGTCGCGACCGTGACCAGAACCAACTGCGGGCCGAGGTCGGCATGGTCTTCCAGAACTTCAACCTGTTCCCGCACATGACGGTCGTCGACAACGTCATGTTCGCCCTCCGCAAGGTCAAGAAGCTCTCGAGAGCCGACGCCCGGAGACTGGCGGTCGAGAGATTGACCGAGGTCGGATTGGCGGCGAAGCTCGACGCGCGTCCGGCCTGGCTGTCGGGAGGTCAGCAACAGCGCGTCGCCATCGCCAGAGCTCTGGCGATGAGCCCCAAGATCATGTTGTTCGACGAAGCCACGTCCGCCCTCGACCCCGAACTGGTGAAGGGCGTGCTGTCGATCATCGAAGGGCTGGCGCGTGGCGGCATGACGATGGTGATCGTCACGCATGAGATGACCTTCGCCCGCGAGGTCTGCGACAGGGTCATCTTCATGGATCACGGCAGGATCGTCGAACAGGGATCGCCGGACGCGATCTTCGGCGCGCCGCAGACCGACAGGTTGAGGCAGTTCCTTGATCAGGTGCTCTAGCCGGCGCGCCCGATCGATCTCAGCGAAGGCTCGAACGAGGCAGCGATATGGACGCGGACGTCGGAATCCTGGGTGTCGGGACGATGGGGAGCCTGGCGGCGTGGCGGCTCGCCAAGCGCGGCGTGTCGGTCGTGGGCTTCGACCAGTTCGCCCCGGGCCACGACCAGAGCGGAGCCGGGGGCGAGAGCCGCATCTTCAGGACGGCTTACCGGGAGGGGGCCAAGTACATCCCCATGCTGCTGCGGGCGCGGGAACTCTGGCGGGAACTGGAGATCGAGACCGGCACATCGCTCCTGGACCTGAACGGCGGTCTGACGATCGGCGACGCGTCCAGTGCCGTCGTCGGGAACGTGATCGCGTCCGCCGAGCGATACGGCCTCGGGCATGAGATCCTGACGCCGGCTCAGGTGCACGAGCGCTTTCCGGTCCACAGGCTGGACGCATCGGAGATCGCCGTCCTCGACGAAGCCGCCGGCTATCTCAAGCCGGAACTGTCGGTCATGACGGCCGCCCTGGAGGCGGAGCGGCTGGGCGCCAGGATCTTGCGCTATACGAAGATCAGGGACGTCCAGGCCGACGCCCGCGGCGTCACGCTCTATTCCGATAATGCCGCCTGGCGGGTCGGCAAGCTGTTGGTGACGGCCGGGGCCTGGACCCGCAATGTGTTCAAGAACAGTGTCGACGACCACGATATCGTGCGTATCGTGCTGGCTTGGTACATCCCCAAGGCCCCGGAACTGTTCGCGCCGGCGCGGTTTCCGATCTTCGTCCGGGAGAAGGACGACATCGAATTCTGTGGCTGGCCCATGCTGAACGGCACCTCCGTGGAGCTCGGACGCAACGGGTCCCACGGGATCGCGGCGGATGCCGATGATCTCGACCGCACCGTCGATCCGGCCTGGATGGTCCAGTGGCGGCGCTTCATCGAGCAGCACCTGCCCTCGATCCACCCGCATCCGGTCAGGATCGGCGCCTACATGGACGGGTGGACACATTCGGGTGATCCGTTCATCGGCTACAGCCGGGACATGCCCAACACCGTCGGCCTCTACGGGTTCTCCGGCCATGGTTTCAAGCTCGCCCCGACGTTCGGGGAGATCGCGGCCGATCTCCTCATGGATCGCCCGCCGCAGTTCGATCTCGCGCCCTTCGCCATGCCGGCGACGAACTACAGGTCCTCCGTGCCGCGCCAGACCTACGTGAAGTGAACCGCCGGCCGATAGGGCATCGTGTGCCTCCGTCGGCGGACCATCGGTCACTGTAGCTGCAGCACCGCCTCACCCGCCGGAATCTCCGCCATGATCATCGCCTTGATGGTCTCCGGGATGGTCGGATCGTCTTTTTCGAAGACGCCGATCGATTTCAGCGCCTTTTTCGCATCGATCTTGCGGCCTAGGTATTCCAGCACGAGCCTGCCGGCGACGATCCGCCGGGCCCTGTCCAGTCCCGTTCCGAGCACCAGACCTTCGAGGTACGTGATGATCCGGGTCGTGTTCGGGATCAGGATCGACAGCGTGATTTCGGAATCCAGCTCCCGATCGAACTCCATCCAGAAGAGGCGTCCGCTCAGCAGCGCCACCGCGCCGCGATAGGTCCAAGCCTTCGAGGAAGGCTCTCCCGCCGGATCGAGTAGCAACTTACATCTAATGGATGTATATAAGATCCCATTCTTGGTATAAAAACGACAGAGATCCCGCTTCAGTCTCGTGGGATCCGTCTTAGAATATGAATATCTGAAATAGTAGCCGACATAAGTGTTCGTCTGACTGGTATCGGATACCAGCAAGTCCGTTATCTTTCTCGCGACCCGCGCGTCGATCTCCGTCGGCAGCGACTGACTCTTGCGTTCGAACGTCGACACGAAATCCTCGTGGGACATGTGCAATTCGTGGTAGTCTAGGCCGAAAAAGTCGCTCAGCCGCTTGTGATTATGCCGAGACGGCTGACTCTGGCCGTTGATATATTTGTTGAACTGCTGCCGATTGAACCCGAGCTTGCGGCAAACGAGTGAAATCGATTTGTAGTGATCGCAGCAATAACGAAGATTATCGCCGTAGGTCGTCGATATCTCCATCGGCCGACTCATCTCTCCACAAAGACGACGCGAATTTATGCGATCTGACATTAGAAACGCATATGAACGCTGACAAGTGCCAAATGGCATCCGTGCTCGATCGGCTCTAGATCAGGTCGCGATCAGGTGAGTCACCTGCCTCGTGACGACGCCCATGAGACGACGAACGGAAGCTGACACTGCGAGCCCAGGCGAGCGGCAACAGGTCTGGTGCTCCCGTCGTGCCGGGTCGATCGCACTCGGACGTGCGGCTCCGATTGCCGCCGGAGGAGGTATCGCGGGCGGCACAGGTCGTCGTCCGAGGCCAGCCACGGCATCAACCAGCGAGGATGAGGGACGATGATGCACTTGGATCATTTCGCGTGGGCCTGTCCCTCGCTCGAGGGCGGCGTCGCAGAATTCGAACGCCTGTCGGGCGTGCGGGCCGTGACCGGCGGCAGCCACGAAGGGCAAGGCACCCGCAACGCGCTCGTCAGTCTCGGTGATCGCCTCTACCTCGCCATCGACGCGCCCGACCCCGCCCAGCGCCTCGAAGGCACGTATGGCGCCTCCCTGGCGGCTCTGACCCGGTTCGACCTCAACGTCTTCGCGTGCCGTGTGGATGACATCGTCGGCACGCGCGACATCCTGGCAGCGCTGGGCTTCGAGGCCAGCATCTTCGCGACGAAGCGGATCAAGCCCGACGGTCACGAGGTCGCATCGCGCGGGATCCGGGTCACGGATCAACCTTTCGGCAAAGCCTTCCCCCTGATCATGCAATGGGACTCGACCCGGCATCCCGCAGGTGACTCGCCCCGAGGCTGCCTGTTTCGCCATTTCGAGGTCTCCCATCCGCAAGCCGACCGGCTCGCAGAACTCTTCGGCAAGATCGGTCTCGCCGTCGGCGTGTCGCATCACCCTTCGCCGAAGCTCGGGCTCATGCTGGATGGGGCGCATGGGGGTTTCCTCTTGCCGACCGCCTGAGGAGGGCGGGGCGAAGATCGTCAATGGTCGTCGAGCGCGTGCAGGATCGCGCGCAGTTGAGCGTCGAGGTTCGAGCCCTGCGCGGGGAATCGGCCGTCGAGGGCAGCTGTCCCGACCGTGAAACCGGCCGCGCCGCTCTCGCGGACGGCCCTGACCCGGGCAGGTCCATCGATCGACCCGGCGACGATGACCGGCTTGTCGACGGCGGCACAGACCCGCCTCATCAGGTCGGGCACGTCGGTCTTGGCGCGATAGGCGAGCAGGTCGAGGCCGTCCACACCTTCACGGCTCGCGAGGCTGCGGGCGCTCTCGACGATCTCGGCGATCGACCCTTCAAGGACGCTGGGATGCCCGGAGATCCGGCCGGGGAAGGGGAAGTAGCGGACCGCGCGCGTCCTGATGCGGGGGATGACGTCGTCCACATGCGTCCCGCCCAGCAGGTGGTCGACGCCGAGTTCGATCGCGGCCTCGACGGACGCGATCTCGCTGTCGCGGTCCAGCGAGACGACTTCGAGATAGCTCGACGCCCCGTGGTCCCTGATCGTCCGGGTCAGGCCGGCGAGTTCGGCGAAAGGCAGGCCGATGTCCTTGAACCCGATATGGCGCAACCCGGCCTTCAGCGCCGTCTCGAGGTGGCGTGCGGCGTCGGGAACGGTCGCGTCGTTCCGCGTGAGCATGAAGACGAAGTCGAACGCCATCACGCCGCACTCCCTGGAGCCCGTCGGGCGGCCGACAGGCGGATCGCGTAGTCGAGCGCCGTCTCGAGGCTCGACGGATCGGCGATGCCGCGGCCGGCGATGTCGAAGGCCGTGCCGTGGTCGGGGCTCGTGCGAACGAAGGGCAGGCCGAGCGTGATGTTCACGCCCTTCTCGAGCCCGAGATATTTGACCGGGATCAGTCCCTGGTCGTGGTACTGCGCCACCACGACGTCGAAGCGGCCCTGGCGCGCCTGCATGAACACGGTGTCGCCGGGCCAGGGCCCGCTCGCGTCGATGCCCTCGCTCCGGGCCGCCGCGATGGCCGGCGCGATGATGCGGACCTCCTCGTCGCCGAAGAGCCCGCCCTCGCCCGCATGCGGGTTGAGGCCCGCCACGGCGATGCGCGGCGCCGCGACGCCGAGCGCGCGGCCGCCCTCGTGGGCCAGGCGGATGGCCGACATCTGTGCCGCCCTGTCGCCCCGCCGGATCGCCTCGGCGAGCGAGCAGTGGATGGTGACGAGGACGGTGCGGATCTCGTCGTTGGCGAGCATCATGGCGACACGCTCGGCGCCCCCGTGATCGGCGAGGATCTCCGTGTGGCCGGGATAGTGCAGGCCGGTGGCGGCCAGGGCCTCCTTGTGGATCGGGGCCGTGACGATCCCCGCCACGTCGCCCGCCCTCGCGAGCCGTATCGCGGCGATGACCGCGTCGAACGCGGCCTGCCCGCTCCGGGCCGACACGACGCCCGTGGCGGGCAGCGCGTCGGAGGTCGAGGAGGCGAGGACGTTGACCGTCGCGTCGTCGAAGACGGCCTCGCGGATGTCGCGGATGACGCGCAACTCGAGGCTCGCCCCGATGGCCGCGAAGGCGTGACCCATGACGAGCGGGTCGCCGATCACCACGCCCGCCGAGGCGCCGCGCCGCCGGATCGTCTTCGCGACGATCTCGGGTCCGATCCCGGAGGGATCGCCCATGGTGATGGCGATCGGCAGGCTGGTGCGGGTCATCGTGGCGGATGTCCTGGTTGGACGAGGGCCGGAACGAGACACCCCCGGTCGGCGTCGGTGCCGGCGTCCGGAGCCGCGACCGGCATTCCGTGAGGCTACCAGACGGGGTCTCCCTCGATGAGCGAGAAGATCTGGCGCATAAAGGTGACCAGAGGACACCGATGAAGCGCTCCCACCTCCCGTCGTTCGACGACCTGCGCGCCTTCGAAACTGTGGCGCGCCTCGGGTCCGTCCGCGCCGCGGCCGGGGAACTCGCCTTGACGCATGGCGCGGTCAGCCGGCGCATATCCAAGCTCGCGATGGACCTCGGCCTGCGGTTGGTCGAACCGGAAGGGCGAGGTCTTCGCCTCACCCAACACGGCGAAGCATTGGCGCGGGCGATGACGACCTCGGTCGCCCTGGTGTCCTCCGCGCTGGAGGCGATCAGGGCTTCGACGCCGGTGCGGGCCATCGTGCTCTCCTGCGAGCGATCCGTGGCCATGCGCTGGTTGATCCCGCGGCTGTCGACCTTTCAGGACCGCCATCCGGAGATCGAGGTTCACCTGTCCGTCGGCGGGGGCGCGCTCGATGCCGTCCGCGACCGCGCGACGCTCGCGATCCGCCGGCTGGATTTTCCGGTCGGCTCCGACTGGACGGTGACGCGGCTCATGGACGAAGAGGTGGGGCCGGTGATGCGGCCCGCCATGGCCGAGCGCTTCCAGTCCGGCGATTACGTTGCCCTCGGCGCCAGGACGCGCCCCGACGCATGGCGCCGGTGGGCCGATGCGAACCCGGACGCCCCGGTCCCTCGAACGACGCGGCTCCTCGACCATCATTTCCTGATCGGTGAGGCGGCCGCGAACGGCCTCGGCGTCGCCATGTGCCCGAGGCTCGTCGCGATGGACGACGTGAGCACCCATCGCCTGGTCGCGCCGTTGGGGTTCACGCCGGACGGCTCCCGCTACGGCCTCCTGCAGCCCGCCAGGGGCGCGGAGACCCCCGAGGTCGCGTCGCTGAAGGCTTGGCTGATCGCACTCGCGGCCGAGATCGCCGGGCCGTCCGCAGCGCCGCTACCCCCGTCCGCACCCCCGCGGCCGGGGGGGTGAACGGCTCGCCTCGGTGGCGGAGGACGACGGGTTCGTTCCGACGATGCCACTATGGGTCGATCGCAGCGAACCATGCCGCATAGGGCGTGTTGCGCGCCAGCCTGCGGTTGCAGTCCGGGGCGCCGTCGGCCCACCAGGGCGGACCGCGCTCGCCGAGGGCGATCTTGGCGGCGTCGACGGCGTGGTGG
Organism: Lichenihabitans sp.; assembly: GCA_965214345.1. GTDB lineage: Bacteria > Pseudomonadota > Alphaproteobacteria > Rhizobiales > Beijerinckiaceae > Lichenihabitans. The sequence continues at coordinate 2,775,256 of CBDCBJ010000007.1, forward strand.
GCGCTGGCCAGACCGGCCACGTCATCCTGGCGCTTGGCCTTGCCGACATCCCGTCGTGCGGACATCAAGGCCAGCGTCAGACGATGCCGCTCCTCCTCGGACAGAGCCGGGTTCGAGCAGCGCCACAGCCTTCCCCGCACCACGAAATACCGTCCGTCGGGCGACACCGGATAGCGTCTGCCGATCATCGCGGGTTCGTCAGGCATCCAGCGACCCGTCCCATCGCCCCCGACCCTGGGCCGGCGGCCGCACATCACGGGAAATTCCGTTCGATCCGACGTTCAAGGCGACGACGGCAGAACGTCCAGGAACATGAGAACGCCCGTCACCGCCACGGCGGCCAGGATGGCCAGGCCCAGCCCGTTCAGCGCCGCCCATCCCCGGGTCGACTTCGGGTCTTTGCGCCGAGATCCGGTCGTCTCGGGACGCCACTGGATCCGACCGACCTTGTCGGCAGGCCGCGCCGGGCGGAGGAGGGCCAGGCAGAGCGCGGCGGCGACCAGCGTCGCGACGGCGATCCACAGATGATGTTGGTCAGGCATGCACCACCTCTCGTGCCGCGATGGGAGAGACGATCTCGCACCGCGGAGTTTTCACGTCACCAGGCTTCCGATCAACTGCAGCAGCCCGAGCGTCTCGGGCGTCGACGGCCCGCGGTCGAGGAACACACCGAGTTCGATGCGCGTCACGGCACCGCCCGACGGCAGGTTGGCCTTGTGGACCACGTGAGCGACCCCGCTCGCCTCGTCGCGCCCGAGACACCAGCGGTCGCCGTTCGAGCTGGTGGCGAACTCGCGCAGCGGTTCTGCCGAGGCCGGCTCGACGAAGCCCCCGCCGCCGATCCGGGTCACGATGCCCTGCTTGTTGCCGAGGTCGCTGCGCATGTCCTCGATCGCTCTGGCCTGGCGCTCGGCGTGGGTGATCAACCCGTCGACGGCGTCGATCAGGGCGACGTGTATGCGCTCGGCATCGTCGGCGCTCCTGGCCTCCTGCAGGGTCTGTCGGAGGTGATTGAGAGGGTGGCGCGCGCGGGTGACCTGCGGGCCGTCGTCGACGATCGACATCAGTGGGTCTCCTCGAGGTCGCGGCGAGACGCATCGTCTCGCCCTCGCTTAGACTACAACGGCACGGCGGACGCCATCGCGGCTCATCCTGTCGGCAGACGGCAGATCCGGCGCGGGCCGGCAGAGCGCCGTGCCGTGCCGGCGCGGGACCATGCGGTTCGGCCTCGTCCCGGTTCACACGGGCGGCATCGTCTCCGCCGCGAGCGTGACGCGTCAAGCACCGAGGGTGCGGCCGGACCCCGGCGCACCGCGTCGCCGACCCCGTCTCGACGACCGTCGGCCCTCCCATGCGGCGTCAGGCCGCCACCCTCCGCCGGTCGCCGTCCTGCAGCACCGTCCCATGTTCGATCGATGCGTGAAACGACAATGACCTTCGGCGCCCCTCGGGCCGCCGCGTGACCGCCGTCGAGGCCGACGGGGTCACACCCGCCTTCATCGCCACCCGGGGGGAGGCGCTGCGACGGCTCGACGCCTTCCTGCCGCGCGCCGGCCGCGCCTACGCGGAGGGACGCAACGCCGACGGTGGCCCGGAGGCCGAGCGCAGCGTCTCGGCCCTGTCGCCCTACCTGCGCTACCGCCTGCTCTCCGAGCGCGAGGTCGTCGCCGGCGCGCTCGAGCGCCACGGGCCGCGAGACGCCGACAAGTTCGTGACGGAGGTCCTGTGGCGGACCTACTTCAAGGGCTGGCTGGAACTCCGCCCCGCCGCCTGGACGCGCTACATCGCCGAGCGGGACGCGGCCCGCGACGCCGTGGCGCGCTCGGGCGGGCTCGCCCGCGCGGTGCTGGCCGCCGAGGAGGGCCGCACAGGCATCGAGGGCTTCGACGATTGGGCGCGGGAACTCGTGGCGTTCGGCTATCTCCACAACCATGCGCGCATGTGGTTCGCGTCGATCTGGATCTTCACGCTGCGGCTGCCCTGGGCGCTCGGCGCCGACCTCTTCCTGCGCCACCTCGTCGATGCCGACCCGGCGTCCAACACGCTGTCGTGGCGCTGGGTGGCGGGGCTGCAGACGCCCGGCAAGACCTACCTGGCCACGGCCGACAACATCGCTCGCTACACCTTCGGCCGCTTCAGCCCGCGCGGGCTCGCCGCGGAGGCGCCGTCGCTGGTCGAGGAGCCGCTGCCCGGCCCGCGCGCGCTGCCCGACCTCGCTCCCGCCCCGCACGGGCCGGCGCTGCTGCTGATGCACCCGGAGGACCTCGGGCCGGAGAGCTTCGAGCCGGAGGGGACGGACACCGTCGGCGTGCTGGCCGCGACGGGCGGTTCCGCGCATTGGCCCTGGGGCACGGCGGCGCGGCGCTTCGTCGGCGCGGCCGCGGAGGATGCCGCCGAACGGGCGCGGGCGTACTTGGGCTGCGGCACGGCCGTGCTCGACGGCATGGACCCCGAGACCGTGCTGGCGGCGGCACGGGCCGCGGGCGCCCGGACGGTCGTGGCGCCCTACGCTCCGGTGGGCCCCGTGGCGGACGCGCTGGCGGCGCTGGCTCGGCCCCTCCGCGACGCGGGCGTGCCGCTGGTGACGTCGCGCCGCCCCTGGGACGAGGCCCTGTGGCCGCTCGCCACCAAGGGCTTCTTCCCCTTCCGCCAGCGCAGTCCGGCCGTGCTGGAGGCGGACGGACTGAGGCTCTGAGACCAGCGAAATATCGACCGCGGATGACGGGTGCCGATGTGGTGCCCCGGGGTTACGCCACCGCCAGTCCCTGGGACGCGACCGGGGTTGCAGGTGTGCCCGGGGGCTGGCCGAGGACGACGCGATCACGGCCCGCGGCCTTGGCGGCGTAGAGCGCGGAATCGGCTCGGTCCATCGCATCCTTCAGGGCGTCGGCGCCCTCCCCCAGGGCCGCGACGCCGAGGCTGACGGTGTATCGGATCGCGCCGCCTTCGCTCGCGACCGCGCCAGCGGCGACCGCGGCCCGGATGCGTTCCGCCGCCACGACGGCGCCCGTCGCGCTCGTCTCGGCCAGGAGGATCGCGAATTCTTCGCCGCCGAGCCGCCCGAGGAGATCGGACGGACGGAGGCAGCCGCCGGCCGTCGCCACGAAGGCCTTGAGCACGGCGTCGCCGCCCGCATGCCCATAGCGGTCGTTCACCGCCTTGAAGCGGTCGGCGTCGATCATGAGCAGCGTCGAGGGCCGGTCGTACCGCTTGGCACGGCTGAGTTCGGCCTGGGCGCGGTCCGCGAAGCTGCGTCGGTTCAGAGCACCCGTCAGCGGATCGGTGGAGGCCAGGCGGAGCAGCGCCTGGGTGGAGCGCGCGATGCGGCGCACCATCGGCCTGAAGATGAGGAGCGCTTCGACGGCCAGTGTGACGAAGACCACGACGAGCGACAAGGTCTGCAACCAGCGCAGCTTCGTCAGCTGGACGCCGCTGACGGACTGGTGGACCGACACGATGTCGTCCAGGCGGGTCAGGATGGGCTCACGCGCCTCGGCGAAGAGGATCGCGGCCTCGGCGCGGCCCTCGGGATCGTCCGGCGGCAGGGCCACGACGCGGCGGGCGCGCGCGACGAAATCCGTGACCGCCGAATCGAGCGGCCGGGCGCCTCCGAAGTAGATGGCCCGGAGCGCCGGGGTGGAGGCGGGGGCGAGGTGCAGGGCGGGATCGCCCGCCAACAGCGTGTGGTGGGCGCGCTCGAACTGGTCGACGGCGCGGGCGAGGTCCGCGTCGACCGGCATCCCCAGTTGCCGCTCCGCGGCGAGCCCGGCGATCCGCTGCGACAGCATGCGCTGGCGCCCCGCGAGGTTGATCACGGCGGCCGAGCCCTCGTGCTCACCGAGGACGCCGCCGAGCGTGAGGTGCGACCCGAGCGACATCAGCGCGATGATCGCCAAGGCACCGCTGTAGGCGAGGGTGAGTTTGCGTCCGGACAGCTCGCTCATCGCATCCTCGATAGATCGGATGGGACATCGTGCCGGGAAAGCGTCAACGGTCCGTCAAGATGTCGTCGCGGAAGCGGCGGCTGTGCCGGAACGGGATGTCGCGCCGAGGCGGGACGCGCTCCACGTCGACCGATGAGGTCTCGGGGGACCGGCAGCCTCGGACGGCCCACCGCTCGTGACGGACGAAGCGAGATCGCTCTAGCGATCGATCAATCCGAGAGCCGAGCGCGCTTCGCGTGCGGTCGCGGGACGACGACCGTGACGATCGGCCAGGTCGACCGCCACCGAGACAAGCTCGGCGTTGCTGGCGGCCAAGCGGTCACGGCTGATGCGCACGTTGTCCTCGAGTCCGGTCCGGACGCCGTCCGCTCCACGGGCCAACCCCCATCGCATGACACGCGTCTGGTTCACCCCGATCCCGGCGGCGGTCCAGGTCGCTCGCGGCAGCTGCCGGCGGATCTCACCGAGCATCACGTCGAGCAGGTGCTCGTCCGCAGGCAGCGCATTCTTCACCCCCATGACGACCTGGACGTGAGTCTGCTCGTCCATCAGCCCGGCGTCGATCAGCCGTCGTGCACCGTGGATATGGCTGAGGTCGAACAGCTCGATCTCGGGCCTCACGCCGAACGTCTTCATGCGGGTGGCGAGATCGGTCACCAGTGTGGCGGTGTTCTCGTAGACGATCGTCGGAAAGTTGACCGATCCCGTGGACAGCGACGCCATGTCCGGCCGCAGGTCCAGCGCGCTTCCCCGTGCCGATGGATCCCGTCCGCGGCCGCCGGTGGAGAACTGGATGATCATGCCGGGGCAGTGAGTGCGGATGCCCTCCTGCACGCGGGCGAACGATGCCGGATCGCTGGACGGGTTCTCGTCCGGGTCACGGACATGGATGTGGACCACGCTGGCACCCGCCTCGAACGCGGCCTGGGTGCTCTCGATCTGCTCGGACGGCGTGATGGGAACGGCCGGGTTGTCAGCCTTACGCGGGACGGACCCGGTGATGGCGACAGCGATGACGACTGGCTTCACGGCGGGTGGTCCTGAGTTCGGATAGCGCTGATCCAGTGATCATCCAAGACGGAGATGTGTTCCACCGCGCCTCGGGCTACGGGTTCGATCGGCGCCGACCAACGCTGCCGCCCGCTCCTCGTCGGCGAGGACGACATCGAAGCGCGGCGCGATCCCGGCTGGGAAGACGTGCAGGTGGGATCGCGACCCCACCGACCGGGTCGCAGCGGTCGGCAGCGTGATCTATGCGGTAGTCACGCCACGGATGTCGGTCCATCATCCAGGCTGCCGGGCGCGCAATGGGCCGCGCGGGCATCGCAATCGGTCGGGGTGTTCGGGTGGAACTGGGGCTTTACACGTTCGGTGACCTTCCCGCCGGGTCGGACGGGGCGGAGGCGGCGAGAGCCAGGTTGTCGGACATCGTCCGTGCGGCGAGGCTCGCGGATGACGCGGGCCTGTCGGTGTTCGGGGTCGGCGAGCATCATCGGTCGGACTACGCCGTCTCATCCCCCGCGGTCGTGCTGGGGGCGATCGCCTCCGTGACGACGTCCATCCGGCTGACCACGGCCGTCACGATCCTGAGCTCCGCCGATCCGGTGCGGGTGTTCGAGGACTTCGCGACGGTCGACCTGCTGTCGTCCGGCCGCGCCGAGCTGACGGTCGGGCGGGGCGCTTTCATCGAGTCCTTCCCGCTGTTCGGCCACGACCTCGACGACTACGAGGCACTCTACTCCGAGAAGTTGGACCTGCTGCTGAAGCTGTTCCAGGACGGGCCCGTCACGTGGCAGGGTCGGTTCCGTCCCGCCCTGGCAGGCGTCGAGATCGCCCCGAGGCCCCTGCCCAAGCCATCGGCGGTCTGGATCGGGGCGGGCGGAACTCCGGCGAGCGCTGTGCGCGCGGGCATGGCAGGGCTACCGCTCAATCTCGCGAGCATCGGCGGTGCGCCGGCACGCCTCGTACCCTTCATCGAGCTCTACCGCCGCAGCGGCACCGCAGCCGGCCATCCTCCGGCCGACCTCAAGGTCGGCATCTCGGGCCACCTGCATGTCGGCCGGGACGCACGCCAGGCCCGGGACGACTTCTACCCTCACTATGCCGACTACATGGCGCATAACCTGCCCAACCGGAACCGCGGCTGGGACGTGTCTCGATCCGACTTCGAGGCATCGGCCGGCCCGCGCGGCGCTCTGTTCGTGGGGAGCCCACAGCAGATCATCGACAAGATCCTGTATCAACAGGAGCTGTTCGGCCATCAACGCTTCATGGCGCAGATCGACATCGGCGGATTGCCCTTCGCCAAGGTCGCGACGGCCATCGAATTGCTCGCCGCCGAAGTCTTGCCCGCCTTGCGCCGGGCTCGACCCGACTCAGCGGGACAGGCGGCCTGACGATGCAGACGAGCGCGACGGGCCTGTTCCACACCGCGATCCTGGACCCGACCCGCGCCGGTTTGGCGAAGGCCTTGCGCGGCGTCATGGACGCCGGCATGCCGCTCGATGGCGCAGCCGACCACGGCGTGAGCGAAGCGGTGTACACGTCCGACCCCGACCGGAGCGGTGTCGAACTCGACTGGGGACAGGCCCGCCCACCAGTGGCCACGCGCGCCTGACGGCTCTCTCGCCATGTACACGCGTCGGCTCGACCTGCAGAGCCTCCTCCGAGCCGCATCCCCGCCGACGGCGGTCGCATGACGGCGTGGGGGCGACACGGCCTTTCGGGCATGACGCTTCAGGGTCGGCGCCCGGCGGGGCTCGGTCGAGCCCGCCCGCCCTGCCTCACGATGGTCGGCTGAGCTTCGGACAGCCGGGTCGGGGGACCGCTACCCCTGGATAGCATGCTGATCCGGTCCGACGAATGTGACGAGAGCGCCGAGTCGGGTTGGACGTAGAGCTTGCGGGCGGGCGCGTCGCCGCGTCCTACCGAGGCGGCAGGGCCGATCCGCCCGGTCTTGGTCAGCGGACCGACGCTGCCCCATCGTGTCATCTGGTCGAGCGCGATGGGCTGGATGGCCCGCCAGAACCAGACGATGTCGAGGCTGTAAAAGCACTGGTCGTAGACGTCGAAACTGTCGGGCTCGGTCGCGGCCTTGCGTTGCGCATCGATGAAATCGAGCTTCCCGAAGACGATCTCGACGTCGAGCTCCGCCTCCGCCTGCCGGCGCAGCGGACCGATCGGCGTGATCTCGGTGCCAAGCACACGCAGGCGCGGGCGCTGCTGAACTGGGCGGCGCGTCACGCCGCCGCCTCGGCCTTGGGGGGAAGGGCCAGGACGCCGAAGGCTCGCATCGAACGCAGGACCGTCGACGCGTTGAGCCCGCGGGTGATGAAGACGATGCGCGACCGCCGGTCATCGTCCGGCCATGCGGCGAGATGGACCGGCATGTGGACGAGCTGCTGCACGCCGTGGATCGCCACGGGCGCCTCGGTGCCGGCGACATTGAGCAGGCCCTTCACGCGGAGCACGCGGTCGCCGTGGCGATGGAGCAACGCCGAGAGCCAGAGGCCGAAGGCCGTCCAGTCGAGCGCTTCGTCGATCACGAGCGAGAAGGAGGAGAGGTCGGCGCCGTGCGGGGAAATCGCCTCGCCGGAGGTGGGGTCGCAGCGCAGGCCGAGGGACGATGATCCCGCCCCGCCCGGCAGCGGCCGCTCGCCGAACATCTCGGCGGCGTCGAGCCGGTCGACGCCGGCGACCAGCAGCGGCGCGTCGTGATTGACGGCGCGCACGGCCGCGACCGCCCGCGCCACAGCCGGCGCGTCGCAGAGGTCCGCCTTGGTCAGCACCAGCCGGTCAGCCACCGCCACCTGCTTCACGCTCTCGGGCTGGAAGGCGATCTGGCGGGCGACGTTGACGGCATCGGCCGTCACCACGACGGCGCCGAGGCGAACGTGGTGGCGCAGCACGGCATCGGCCGTGAGGGTGGTGAGGACCGGCAGGGGATCGGCGAGCCCGGTCGTCTCGATCACGATCCGCTTGAAGGGAGGGACGAGCCCGCGGGTGCGCCGGGACAGCATGTCCCGGATCATCCCGGCGAGTTCACCCCGCACCGTGCAGCACACGCAGCCCGACCCCAGCAGCACGGTCGCGTCGTCGATCCGCTCGACGAGATGGTGATCGAGCGCCACCTCGCCGAATTCGTTGATCAGCACGGCCGTGTCGCCCAGCGCCGGGTCGGCGAGGAGGCGCGCGAGGAGCGTCGTCTTGCCGGAGCCGAGGAAGCCCGTCAGCAGGAACACCGGGGTGAACGCCGGTATGTCGGTCATCGCGCCGCCTCCAGCCGGTCGAGCAAGGCGGGGTCGAGCGGGTCGAGCGGTCGGCCCATCAGCGCCTCGGCGCTGGCCCAGAGGTGGCCGAGGTCGCCGACGAGCGCCGTCTTGCCCGTGCGGGTGGTGAGTAGGAAGGCGCTGCCCTGCCAATCCGATAGGCCCAGGTGGAAAGCCCCGAGCACGCGGTTGGCGGCAGTCACGCGTCGGGCGCGCTCGCGGCGCCGCTCCAGCGGGCCGGTGTTGCGGGTGAAAACGCCGGGCCGCACGTGGGCGTCCGCCCAATGTTCGGCCCCGCCGAGGATACCGCAGAGCGCACACATATCGCGGGCCGCGTCAGCCGCGGGGCGAGCGGCGGGCGAAGTCGTCCGCCATCTCGTCCATGGTGACGAACTTGACGCCGGCGTGGGAGGCCATGTGCTCGTAGAGCCGTTCGAGCATCATCAGCACGTGCGGCCGGCCCGACACGTCGGGGTGGATGGTCATGGGGAAGACCGCGTAATCGTATTCGCGGTAGACCCAGTCGAACTGGTCGCGCCACATCTGCTCGATGTCGCGCGGGTTGACGAAACCGTGGCTGTTCGGCGCTTTCTTGATGAACATCATCGGCGGAAGGTCGTCGAGGTGCCAGTTGGCCGGAATCTCGATCAGGTCCGTCTCGTGGCCGCGCTTCAGCGGCACCATCCACTCGGAGGGTGACTTGGCGTAATCGATCGTGGTCCAGCTGTCGCCGACACGGACCCGGTACGGCAGGTGGTCATGGTGCATCAGCGAATGGTCGTATTTGATGCCGCGCTCGAGCAGGAGCTCATTGGTGACGGTCGAGAACTCCCACCAGGGCGCCACGTAGCCGGTGGGCCGCTTGCCCGACAGCGCGGTGACGAGCTCGATCGACTTGTCGAGGACCACCGTCTCCTGCTCGCGCGTCATGGCGATCGGGTTCTCGTGGGTGTAGCCGTGGATGCCGATCTCGTGACCCGCGTCCGCCACTGCTTTCATCTGCTCCGGGAATGTCTCGATCGAGTGGCCGGGGATGAACCAGGTCGTCTTGATGCCGAGCCGGCCGAACATCTTGAGGAGTCGCGGGCTACCGACCTCGCCGGCGAAGAGTCCGCGCGAGATGTCGTCAGGCGAATCCTCGCCTCCGTAGGAGCCGATCCAGCCCGCAACCGCGTCGACGTCGACGCCGAAGCCGCAGAGAATTTCCTTTGCCATGCGTGTTCCTTTCTGGTTGTCAGCGGCCTCGAGCGGGCCGCCGCGGTCGCGAGTCCACCCAACACCGTGACGGAGACGAAGATCGCCCCCACCACGACGCCCGGCAGGCTCATGGGGAAGATGATGGTCCGGAAGATCCGCCAGAAGCCCGCGCCCAGGTCCTGCGCGGCCTCGATGACGAAGGGATCGAGGCCGCGCAGCATGAAGGCGATCAGCCCGACCATGAAGACGCAGTAGATCGACAGTTCAGTCAACAGCAAGGCCTCGTTCGGCTGCGAGATGATGTTCAGTTTCTGCAGGATGATGTTGACGGCGCCCTGGCCGCCGAGCATCGGCCGCCGCGCCAGGACGCGGATCAGGAACGACGTCCAGAACGGGATGACGCAGAGGACCAAGAGCGCCGTCGCCGCGGTCTTGTTGCGCACCAAAAATCCGACGAAGAGCGCCGCCGGATAGCCTGCCACGAGGGTGGCGAGGAGAACGACGAGCCAGATGCGGATCCTCGTCAACAGCGCGCCCCCAGAGGGGTCACTGCAGAAGGACGCGATCCAGCTTTTGGCGGTCAGGATTGGCTCGCCCCGAGCAGCGACACGCAGCGATCATCGGCCACGTCGAGCGTGTTGCCGTCGAGCACGAGCCTGTCGCCGTAGCGCTTGCTCACGGCCTCGAGGCACAGGATCGGGGTCGCGCCGGCCGCGGCTGCGGGGAGGGTCGCTGATCGCAAAGCCTCGTCTCCAGTCATGGCAATCGACGGCATGAGGTCGACCACCGAAGGCTAGGATCAATGCCTTTTATGCGCAAGAGCCCTTTATAGGCGTGCTCGGCACAGGATCTGTGCAGCTTCTGCGAGCATAGGTATTTATTACTTTTGCGAAGAGGCCCGAGGCGGCTTTGATCTCCATCGCGATGGTTCACAAACGGCAGCACCCCACCCTCGGAGCCAGAGAACCGTGGGTCATGCGCGTCAAGAGTCCGCGTCGGGGGGGGCGTGCCGATCGGCACGGACCTCTCCTCGTCGACGAGGCAGCCGGCCGGCCCTACACGGAGAACCGCTACCGGCAGGAGTGGCAAAAGGTCGCCGGCGCCAGTTGGTGCCGCGCGCCGTGAAGGACATGGATGCGAGATCGGGCGGCGCGACGGAGGCCGACGAAGCCGGCGCGGCGCGCTCCGACATCCAGAAGGGCATGGGCCACAGCGACCCCAAAACGACGTCGCGCTACGTCCGCGGCTACGGCTTTGGAACAGAGCCGACGCGTCGCTGCACAGAGGCAGGCGCTGAGGGTCAAAAAGGGCGGGTGAGGCGCGTTGGACCGAGTTTTCCGACGCGTTTTCCAACGGATAGGGTTAAGTGTTGGAGCGGGTGAAGGGAATCGAACCCTCGTATGCAGCTTGGGAAGCTGCCGTTCTGCCATTGAACTACACCCGCGGCCTTCGTTCCGTAGATCAAGGTCCTGGCGTTGGCAAGAGACCTAGAGACCATGAGCCTGCGCGGCGGAGGCCGGTGCGCTCCGCCGCGCAGGCGTCAGAGCTGGCTGACCTTCGAGGCGGGGGGCGCGGGTGCCGCGGCGGACGAGCGCGCGGCGCCTGCATCGGCGGCACCTTGGGACGACGCCGCCTCGTTGGCGGCGGCGAGCGGCGTGGCCGGGTGGTAGGCGTCGGCCGCCGCCTTGGCGGCCGCGAGGGCGCCCGGGTCGAGCTTGGCCGCCACCTCGTCCCGCTTCTTCGCGGCGTCGTCGTCGCCCTCTGACGCCGCGATGGCGAACCATCGGTAGGACTCGGAGAGGCTCTGCTCGATGCCGAGGCCGCGGGCATAGAGGATGGCCAGGTTGAACTGGCTGTCCCGCACGCCGTAGCTCGACGCCTTGCCGAACCAGAGCGCCGCCTTCGCGTAGTCGGGCTTGCCGGCCGCACCCTCGGCCGCCATCACGGCGAGGTTGTGCATGGCGCGGATGTTGCCGGCGTCCGCCGCCTTGCCGTACCAGGCCATCGCCAGGGTGGGGTCGCGGTCGGTCCCGGCCCCCTTCTCGTAGGCCGAGCCCAGCCGATATTGCGCCGGGGCCGACCCCTGCGCGGCCGCCTTGTCGAACCAGGCGACCGCCTGCTTCGGATCGCGGGGAACGCCCCGGCCCTCGGCGTAGCGGAGGCCGACGTCGTATTGGGCGGCCGGGTCCCCGGACGCGGCGAGGCTTCGCAGGCTCTCGGCGATGCCGTCCGCGGGCGCCGGGGCCTTGGCGGGACCCGCCACGAAGGTCGGCAGCGGCGGCGGCGCGGGAGCCGCGACGGGCGGCAGGACAGCCGCCGGAACCGAAGCGGGCCGGGCGGCGGGGGTCGCATCCCCGTCGAGCGCGGCCGACCGCGAGCGGGCCGGCGCCACGATCTCGGCGGCGCCGAGGCGGGCGGTGGTCACCGGCTCGACGCCGAGCTTCACGACCTCGAGGGCACCCACCAGCAGCACGAGGGCGGCGATGCCGAGCAGGATCGGGCGCCGGCGCCGGGCGAGGAAGCTCTTGGCCCGCAGCATCGTGCCGCCGTCGGCCGGCCCCGGATCGGCCCCGGGGCGGCGGCGCGATGCGCCGCCGAGCGGCGTCGGCCGACGCTCGACGCCCTTCAGCGCCGCCGTCGAGGCAGCTGAAGCCTGCGCCGCCTGGGCGGCGCGCCGCGCCGCCGCGATGAAGCTCGCCGGGCCATCGGCCTCGGCCGGCCCCGCCATCGCGGCGTCGATGTCGGATTCCGGTGAGCCAGGAGCCTCGGCCCGCACCGGCGCGGGCGATGCGCCGCGGCCGAAGCCGGGCTCGATCAGGAGGTCGATCGGGTCCGCCGCGGCCCGGGCGGACTCGGGCGCCGCCGGCTCGGCGCCGGGGCGGCGGCGGCGGGGCTCCTCGGGCGCGGCCGGGACGCGGGCCGACGGACCGGGGACCGCCATGCCCTGGGCCAAGCGCTCCATCATGAAGCGGAGGTCGGAGAGCGTCGTCTGGGTCCGGCGCTCGGCCGAATCCTGCATGGCGCGGAGGTCATCGAGGCCGCGCGCCACCTGTTCGGCGAAGGCCGGGGCGACATCGGGCCCGCGCGGGGCGAGGCCCGGGTTCTGCAGCGCCGCCCGCAGCGTGTCGCGCGCCGCCGTGCGGGCGGCCGTCTCGGCCGCGTCGATGGCGACCTGGCGCGTCACCTCGAATTGGGAGAACAGCTCGCCCAGCGAGTGCTCCACGCCGTCGAGCGCCTTGAGGCTCGCCTCGGAGCGGTCGAGCCGCTCGGTCAGGCGCGCGAGCTGCACCTCGATGGCCTGAGCGCCGTGCGGATCCGCGCCCGCGGCGGCGTCGATCTTGGCCGCCACCTCGCGCATGGCGGTCTCGAGCTGCTCGAAATCGGCCGAGGCCTCGCGGGCCTGGCCGAGACGGTCCGACAGGCCGCGCACCAGACCTTCGAGCGGCCGCGTGTCCACCGCGGTCTCGGCCATCTGTGCCCTCAGCGAGGCGTGGATCTCGTCGACCCGGCGGCTCAAGCCCTCGATCAGGCCGGCCGGGCCCTGGGCGTCGAGCCCGCGCTCGATCCGCGCCGTCATGTCGTCGAGCCGGCTCTCGAGTCCCGCCATCGACACCCCCGACGGGAAACCCTCCAGCATCGCGCGCACCTCGGCCATCGTGTCGGCGAAGTCCGGCGGCGCGGTGGACGCGACCGGCAGGACGGCGAGGCGGCCAAGGCGCGCCTCGAGCGACGACACCTGGCGCTCCATCGCATCGAGCGGCACGGAGCGTGCCGACGACGCCCGGAGAAGATCGCGCATCTCGCGGGTCTGCTCGCCGATGCGGAGCAGCGCGTCGGCGGGCAGGCCGGCCCCGAGCCCCTCGACGGCCTGACCGATCTGGCGCATCTGGCGGTCCAGCGCCTCGACCTTCGGCCGGGCGTCGGTCGTCAGGATGGCGTCGTGGAGGTCGCGCGAGAACCGCGCGAAGGTCTGCGACACCTCGGCCGACAGGTCGACCCCGGCGCGGCGCGGTCCCGCGGGATCGCGCCGTCGCGCCATCGAGGTCGTGAACGCTTCCGCCTCGCGCGCCACGGCCGCCGAGGCGGCGCGCGGAGAGGACGGCACGGGGCGAGGCGCCGCCGACGGAGACTGGACGGGCATCGAGGCGTCCGGCGTCGGCTGGGCCGCGGCGGCCGTTTCGCCGTTCCGGTCGAGATCCGCCTGGCGGCGGGCGATCTCGACCACCGCGTCACGGAGCGCGGCCCGCGGGTCGGGGTCGCCGGCGACCGGGGTTGGATGTCGGCGGCCGGGCGTCTGTTCCGCGCCGACGGGTTGAGAGAGGCGCGCGAGCTGCGCCGCGATGGCCTCCATCTCGGGGATCAGGTCGGCGGCTGACGGCCGAGCGACGGCGGACCGTGCCGCGACGGCATCGTCGAGCCACTCGCCCAAGGACTGCCCGGAGCGCCGCGCCGCCGCCAGCGCGGCGTCGCGCGTGCCGTCGGGCACCCCGTCCATGCTCCACGGAACCGTTGTGTTCATCGTCACACCCGCAGACCGGAGCCTGTCCCAAAAACGGACCACCCGGCCGGGACGTCGATCACGCATCGGATCCGCCGCCGCCTTCACGGGGGATGTCAGCGCGGTTCGCCGTCATGTCGGGCGTTCCGGCGGGCGGTCAACGCCTCGGTTCGAGGCGAGCGCCCCGAGGTCCGGTCGAAACCTGCCCACGCAGGCTGACTTTCGGCCGACACGGTAAACGATTGGTTAAGGGGCGGCGTCGGATCCGACGGCGACGCGCCGTCGACAACAAAAGTTAATGGGCGACTTGCGGCGCCCGTCGTCGACTGGTTAGGTGGCCGGGACGCCGAGGACGATCTGGCCGGGCCACCCGACCACACGCCGGGCCACCGCAGATCGCGACCATGAGCATCATCGATTCTCTCGCAGGTGGCGCAGCGTCGCCGCGGCCGACGTCCTCACCGGACGGCCTGTCCAGCATCGCCGACATGGCCCGCGCCTTCAACGTCAGCCAGCGCACGCTCCGGTTCTACGAGGACCGGGGGCTGCTCACGCCACGGCGCGATGGCGCGTCGCGGCTCTACGGCCCGCAGGAGCGCCGGAAGCTGGAGCTGATCCTGCGCGGAAAGCGCCTCGGCTTCACCCTGACGGAGATCATCGGCTTCGTGGCCGGCAGTCTCTCCGGTTCCGGCGCCCTCGCGCTGGATCGAGAGCAGATCGCGCAGCAGATCGCCCACCTCGAACGCCGACGCGAGGGGCTCGACGCCGCCATCGTCGAGTTGCGCGCCGTGCAGGGCGAAGTCGCCGACCCCTGATCCGGGTCGCGCGCTCGCCGCCTCGACCGGGGATCGCGTCGGCGCCCTCTCCCGCCCCGCCCCGGCGGTCGCGCGAGACCTCTCCTGGTTCGGCGGACGCGGCCCTTTCTACGGCCGGGCTAATCGTGTATGCCGGCCCTGCCCGGACGGTCGTGACGGCGCGTTCGCAATCGGGCATGGCCGCAGGGCCTCGGCTACCGGGGACCTGTCCCGATCGGAGATGGCGGCGGGGTCGGGTCGACGCCTTCTCGGGCCCGGCGACACGCTCCAGGAGTTGCGGCGACCCGTGCAGGCGATCGACACCAGCGAGTTTCCCAGGACGTTGGACGACGGAGCGCCGGTTTCGCCCGCGCGGATGACAAGCCCGGCGCTCGTCATCGACTTCGACCGTGCCCTGCTCCGCGCCGAGCCTCTCTACGAGCGGCTGCTGGCTGCCCTGAAGGCGCGGCCGCTCGCCGTGCCCGGTCTCGCCGCGGCGGCGCTGCGCGGTCGAGCGTCCCTCGAAGAAGCGGCGGCGCGCGACGCCGGGGGCGAGTTCCGCATCGCTGCCTGCCCGCGCCGCCCCGCCGTCGAGCGGATCGCCGCCGAGGCACGCGACGCGGGCCGCGCCGTGACGTGGCTCTCCCGCGAGACCCTGACGGCCGACGACGCGGACCTGCCCGCGCTGACCGGCGGCGAGACGCGCCGGCCGGACCGGTCGCCCGACGCCGAGGCGCGCAGCCTGCAGGCCCGCTATCCGGACGGGTTCGCCTATGTGGGCCGCGACCCCTCCGACCTGCCGATCTGGCGGGCGGCCCGCGAGCGCTTCGGCGTCGACCTGTCGCCGACGCTCCGCCGCAGCGCCGAGGCCGAAGGCCTGGGGATCGTCGAACTCTGCCGCGCCCCGTCCCGCGGCAGCGCCACGCTGCGGGCGATGCGGCCGCATCAATGGCTGAAGAACCTCCTGGTCTTCGTGCCCTTCGCCCTGTCGATGGGCGAACTCCGGCTGAGCGATGCCGGCATCGCGGCGCTCGCCTTCGTGTGCCTCTGCGCCCTGACCAGCGGCACCTACCTCGTCAACGATCTCTTCGACATCGACGCCGACCGCCGCCATCCCCGCAAACGTCTCCGCCCCATCCCCAGCGGCGACCTGCCGATGGCGACGGCCTGCGGCGTCGCGGCCGCCCTCATCGTCGGCTCGCTCCTCTGCGCCTGCCTGCTGCGCTACGCCTTCGCGGCGGCGCTCGGCAGCTATCTCCTGATCACGCTCGCCTATTCGTTCCGCCTGAAACGCATGGCGATGGTGGACGTGCTGGTGATCGCCATGCTGTTCACCCTGCGCATCCTGGCCGGCATGCTGCTGGTGAGCGAGAAGCCGTCGCACTGGCTGCTGATGTTCTCGATCTTCTTCTTCCTCAGCCTCGCCTTCATGAAACGCGAGGTCGAGTTCAACGTGGTGCATCAGGCCGGCCGGACGACGCTCTCGGGCCGCGGCTACGACCTCGACGACCGGCTCTACGTCCTGTGCTGCGGCCTGTCGTCCGGCATCGCCTCGGTGGTGATCTTCTCCCTCTTCATCACCGCCACGATCGAGCGCTCGCAGCTGAGTTACCAGACCCCCGAGCTGCTCTGGGGCGTGATGGGGCTCGTCGGCTATTGGGTGCTGCGGATGTGGATGCTCACCACGCGCGGGCTGATGAACGACGATCCCATCCTATTCGCCGCGCGGGACCGCACGAGCCTCTTCCTCGGCGCCGCGTCGGCCGCCCTCGCGGTCTGCGCGCAGGTCGTGCACCTGTGATGCGTCCCGGTCCGGGCCCCGCGCCCGTCGCAGGCGCGCCGACGGGCGGCGGTCCGGCCGGGGCCCGTTCGTCTGCCACGACGTCGTGGGGCCGCGTCTCGCGCGCGTCGAGCCGGGTCGCCGAGCCCACCCACCTCGACGACATGGCCCGCGCGCTCCGCGAGGGTGACGGCCCTGCCCTGGCGCATGGGCTCGGCCGCTCCTACGGCGACGTGTGCCTCAACGACGGCGGCCGGCTGGTGCGGACGGACCGGCTCGACCGGATCATCGCGGCCGACTGGACGACCGGGGTGGTGCGGGCCGAGGCCGGGCTCACGATCGGGGCGCTGCTGTCGGTCGCGGTGCCGCGCGGCTGGTTCGTCCCCGTCTCGCCCGGCACCAAGTTCGTCACGCTCGGGGGCGCCGTCGCCAACGACGTCCACGGCAAGAACCACCACGGCGCCGGGACGTTCGGCTGCCACGTCCGCGCCATCGGCCTCCTGCGCAGCGATGCCGAGCCGCTCGAGATCGGGCCGGAGCGGCGCCCGCACCTCTTCGCCGCGACCGTCGGCGGCCTCGGGCTCACGGGGCTGATCGCCTGGGTGGAGCTCCAGCTCCAGCCGGTGGCGTCGAGCGACTTCGAGGCCCAGACCCTGCGCATGGCCGACCTCGACGGCTTCTTCCGCACGGCCTCCGACAGCCGGGACTGGCCCTACACGGTCGCCTGGGTGGATTGCCTCGCGGCCGGGCGGCGGCTCGGCCGCGGGCTGTTCAACCGGGGGCGGCATGCCGAGGGCGGTCCCCTGCTGCCCCATCCGGGTCGCGCCAGGCTCAAGGTCCCGCGGGACGCCCCGTCGGCGCTGCTCGGCCCCGCCACGGTGCGGCTCTTCAACGCCGCCTATGCGCGCCAGCCGGCCTCGGGCGAGACGCGCCGCGTCCCCTACGGCAAGTTCCTCTACCCGCTCGACGGCATCACGGACTGGAACAGGCTCTACGGCGGCCGGGGCTTCTTCCAGCACCAGTCCGTCGTGCCGACCGCAGTGGCCCCACAGGCTCTGCAGAAGCTGTTGGAGCTGACGTCGGGCGAGGGGCAGGGCTCGTTTCTCGTGGTGCTGAAGCTCTTCGGCCCGCGGCCCTCCCCGGGCATCCTGTCCTTCCCGCGCGAGGGCGCCACCTTCGCGCTCGACCTGCCCAACCGCGGCCCCGGCACGCTGCGGCTGCTCGACCGGATGGCCGACGTCGTGCTCCGGGCCGGCGGCCGGCTCTACCCCGCCAAGGACGCCACGATGTCGGCCGGACAGTTCCGCGCCGGCTTTCCGCGCTGGCGCGAGGTCGAATCCTGCCGCGACCCCGCGATCTCGTCGGGCTTCTGGCGCCGCGTCACCGGAGACCTCGCATGAGTTCGACGTCCACCGGGCCGGCCGGCCTCCCCGCCCCCACGGGCCTCCCCGCCCCCACGGGCAGGACGGTGCTGGTGCTCGGCGCCACCTCGGCCATCGCGTCGGCCTTCTGCCGGCAGCGCGCCGCGGCGGGCGCCCGCTTCGTGCTGGTCGGGCGGCAGCAGGCGCGGCTCGACGCCATGGCGGCCGACCTCACGGCGCGCGGCGCACTCGCGGTCGCCGGCGTGGCGTCGGACCTCGGCGACATGGCCGACGCGGAACCTCGCTTCGCCGCCATGATGGACGCGTTCGGTGCGCCCGACGAGGTGCTGCTGGCCTACGGCGTCCTCGGCGAGCAGGCGGCGGCGCAGGACAGCGCGGAGGAGACGCGGCGCGTCATCGACGTCAACTTCACCAGCGCGGCGCTGTGGCTCCAGCTCGCCGCCAAGACTCTCACGGCGCCGCACCTCGCCGGCGACGGACGCGCGCGCACGCTGGTGGTCATCGGCTCGGTGGCGGGGGACCGCGGCCGCCAGTCGAACTACGTCTACGGCGCCGCCAAGGCCGGGCTCGACGCCTTCGCCGAGGGGCTGGCGCATCGGCTCCACGGGACCAACGTCAAGGTCGTGACCGTCAAGCCCGGCTTCGTCGACACGCCGATGACGGCGCATCTCGACCGCTCGGGGCCGCTCTGGGCCAAGCCCGAGGCGGTCGCGGGCGCGATCGACCGGGCTGTCAGCCGCGGCCAGCGCATCGTCTACGCGCCCTGGTTCTGGCGGCCCATCATGGCGGCGGTGCGCGTCGTGCCGCGGTCGCTGTTCTACAGGACCAAGCTTTGAGCGAAGCGCCTTGACCGGATCCCCCTCCCCGCACGGCCGGGTGGTCGTGACCGGCGCCGCCGGGCTCGTGGGCCAGAACCTGATCCCGCGGCTGAAGGCGCGCGGGTTCACCGACATCGTGGCCATCGACAAGCACCGCGCCAACACGCGGATCCTGGCCGAACTCCATCCCGACATCCGGGTCGTCGAGGCGGACCTCAGCCGCGCCGGCGGCTGGGAGGACACGCTCGACGGCGCCGAGACCCTCGTCCAGCTCCACGCCCAGATCGGCGGGCTCGACCCGGCGGTCTTCTCCGCCAACAACGTCGCCGCGACCGAGCGCGTGCTCGCCGCCGCGGCGGCGGCCGGCATCGGCTACATCGTCCATATCTCGTCCTCGGTGGTGAACTCGGCGGCGGTCGACCTCTACACCGAGACCAAGAAGGCGCAGGAAAGGCTCGTCGACGCCTGCCCCATCCCCCACGTCGTGCTGCGCCCGACGCTGATGTTCGGCTGGTTCGACCGCAAGCACATTGGCTGGCTGGCGAGGTTCATGCGGAAGGTGCCGGTCTTCCCGATCCCCGGCGACGGCCGGTTCCGCCGCCAGCCGCTCTACGCGGGGGACTTCTGCGCCGTCATCATGAGCGCGCTCGAGCGCCGCACGGCCGGCAGCTACGACATCTCCGGGCTGACGACGCTAGACTACATCGACATGATGCGCATGGTGAAGGCCGCCGCCGGCGCCCGGGCCAGGATCGTCACGATCCCCTACGGCCTGTTCCGCCGCCTGCTGCTGACCTACGCGCTCGTCGACAAGGACCCGCCCTTCACGGCGAACCAGCTCGCCGCCCTCGTGACGCCGGACCTCTTCGACGTGATCGACTGGCCGGGCATCTTCGGCGTGGTGCCGACCCCGCTCGACGCCGCCTTCCACGAAACCTTCAACGACCCGCGCTTCGCGTCGGTCGCCCTGGACTTCTGATCGCCATGCGGATCGTCGTCGTCGGCGCCGGGGCCATGGGGCTGGCCGCCGCCTATCATGCCGCCAAGGCGGGCCATGCCGTGACGGTCGTCGAGGCCGGGCCCGAGGCCGGCGGCATGGCGGCGCATTTCGATTTCGGCGGGCTGTCGCTCGAGCGCTACTACCATTTCGTCTGCCGGACCGACCAGCCGACCTTCGACCTGATGAAGGAGCTGGGGATCGGCGACCGCATGGTGTGGCGGCCGACCAGCATGGGCTACTTCATAGACGGCGCGCTGTTCAGGTGGGGCGACCCGGTCTCGCTGCTGCGCTTCCCCAGGCTCGATCTCCTGTCGAAGCTGCGCTACGGCGCGCTGATGTTCGTGTCATCGAGACGCCCGCGCTGGGACGCGCTCGAGACGACCTCGGCCGAGGACTGGATCACCCGCTGGTGCGGGCGGGCCGTCTACGACAGGCTCTGGCGTCCGCTCTTCGCCCTGAAGTTCTACGAATACGCCGACGACGTGTCGGCGGCCTGGATCTGGACGCGGATCCGCCGCCTCGGCAATTCGCGCCGCTCCCTCATGCAGGAGGAGCTCGGCCATATCGCGGGCGGCACCGAGACGCTGGTGGCGGCGCTCGTCGATCAGATTCGGACACTGGGTGGCACGTTGCGGCTCGGCGAACCTGTCGAGGAGGTGGTGGTCGAGCGCGGCCGCGTCACGGGCGTGCGGACCGCGGCCGGCACAATCCCAGCCGATGCCGTCATCTCGACAGTGCCGACGCCGCTCGTTTCCCGCATGATCCCGAGACTCCCCGAGGAGGCGAAGGCACGCTACGACGCCATCAAGAACATCGGCGTGGCCTGCCTGGTGTTCAAGCTGAAGCGCTCGGTCACGCCACACTTCTGGGTGAACATCGTCGAGCCCGGCATCCCGATCCCCGGCATCATTGAGTTCTCGAACCTGCGCGAGACGGGCGACACGATCGTCTACGTCCCCTATTACATGCCGACCACGAACCCGCGCTGGGACTGGACGGACGCGGCGCTGCTCGACGAGGCCTTTGCGGCGATCCGGCGGATCAACCCCGCCCTCGACGAGACCGACCGGATCGACGGCCACGTGGCGCGGCTGCGCCATGCCCAGCCGATCTGCCCGCCGGGCTTCGCCGCCATGATCCCGCCGGTGCAGACGCCGGTGTGGGGGCTGCAGGTCGCCGACACCTGCTTCTACTATCCCGAGGACCGCGGCATCTCGGAGAGCGTGCGCCTCGGCAAGACGATGGCGGATGCGCTCGGCTACAACGTGCCGGAGCTGCAGAGCGAGATCGCCGCCCGCGCGGCGGCGGGCTGACCCGGCGCGTCGGGGGCGACGCCTTCGGTGGGCGAACGGCAGGGAGGCGGGGCGGAGTCCCACCCGTCGACGGCGTGCCTGCTCAGCGGTCTCCGGGCATCGCGATGTCGACGGCCCATTGTCCGCCGGCGGGCCAGATGACCACCTTGCACGTGTGCAGGCCCACGCAGGCGTCCACCTGTCCGGAGAAGGACGGCCCCTCGAGGAACATGCCCGTCCACGGCGCGTCGAGGAGCATGATCAGGCTGTTCGAAACGACGAGGACGAGCAGGATGGCGGCGACCATACGGCCGACGGCCGATGTCGCGTCTGCGCCGGCGGCGAGCAGGACGATGAAGCAACTCGAACCCAGAAAGAAGTAGCGGCCACCGGACAAGCCCGACAGCATGCCGGTGGCGGACGACAGGGCGCCGAATTCGTTGATCAGGGGGATCGCCGCCATGCCGAGCGCCAGAACCAGGGTGACGAAGATCCCCAGTCTGCCGCGGGCGATCGATGCCACGACCGCCAGACCACCCAGACCGACCACCACGATCTGGCAAGCCGCGATGCGAGCCGCCGTGGTGGGCTCTCCCAGGATGACGCCCAGGTCGTTCACCAAGGCGACGGGCAGGAGCCGCGTGAAGAACACCTGGAACACGAGAGGCAGCGGCGCATAGGCCGACAGGGCGAACACGCGACTCATCTCGCCGTGATGCGCGAGGACGATCGACGCCTGCGCCGCCGTGGCGGCCCCGAGCACGATCGCCATCGTCCAACCGAACGTCGTGCGACGCCAGACCGCACCGACGACGAACAGCGGGAGGAGGATGCAGGTCGGCGTGCCCGTCATGCCGCAGACCAGCAGCCCTCCATAGGACAGGAGCGCCGCCGGGCCGGCTGCGGGGACCTCTTCGGACAGGCAGAGCAGGAGGCCGATCACCGACGACACCCACTGGACGTTCGTGGCGTTGAGGAAGACTTCGTAGCCGCCCGGCTGGAGCGCGAACAGCCCGCAGGCCAGGCAGGCGGTCCAGGCCGAGCATCCCCGCGACAGCAGCAACCTGGCCATCAGCCAGCAGCAGAGCATCGCCGCGCCGAGGCCGAGATAGGTCGTGACGACCCCTGCCCACCTCACGGGGAAGCGGAGGGCGACCTCGACGAAGGCGTTCGTCAGGAACTGGTAATTTCCGTTGAGGACCCGGACGAGCCCTTTGAGGGGGCTCATGGCCTGCAGCTTGCCGTAGTACAGGTTGCCCTCTTCGGCCCAGAAGCGCGGGTGGACCAGCAGCCCGGGGCTCCGGAGCGACAGGCAGGCCAGGAAAGCCCCGACGGGAAGCACGGCCGCGAGTCTCGGGTCGACTGTCGACCCGGGTGTGTCGATGGCACGCTTCGGCGCGATGCCGTGGTCGAGGGTCACTCGGCTCTCCTCGGCGACCGCGGCCGGGTCACGGGCCGGTCCCGCGACATCCGTCACGGGATCGCCCGTGGGTATGACGCCGGGTGCGGAGCCTCTCGGGCCTTCTCGTCGCGACGGGGCGGCTTGAACGTCCGCGGCGCGTAGCCCAGCACCTCCAGGCCCTCGGCCACGTCGAAGACGAGATCCTGGTTCATCCGCGCGAAGACGGCGCTGCCGAAACCGCTCTCCCGCACGATCCCGATCCGCGCCGCGAGCGAGAAGGCGACACGCAGCCACGCGACCGGCAGGACGACGAAGCGCGGCACGAGCCCCTGGCTGCGGAAAACCCGCTCCGCCATGGCCCGATACGTGAGCACCTCGCCCCCCGCGATGTCGAAGGCGCGGTTCGCCGCGCGCGGGTTGTCGATCGCGCCGAGGATCGCCTCGGCGACGTCCTCGACGTGGATCGGCCGGCGCAGGCCGGAGGACGGGCGCGCGATGGGCAGGACGCGGGCGCGGCGGGCGAGACGGATCATGCGGGCGATGTTGCGGTCGCCGAACCCATCGTAGACCAGCGTCGGACGCAGCACCGTCCAGGCCACGCCCTCACGTGCCGCCCAGGCGGCCAGCGCCGCCTCGGCGCGCGCGAGCTTGCGGGCGGTGGCGCGGTCCTTCGGATCGTCGCTCTCCGCCTTCGAGAAGAGGCTCGTCGAGCCGATGGCGACGAGCGACCGTATGCCGGCGAGGCGCGGCAGCGTCGAGGCCAGCAGCGCCAGGGGCAGCACGCTCACGACCGCGGCGCCGGCCGGCACGTGCCAGTCGCCGGCGGCGGCGAGATCGACCCGCGCCGATGCCACGCCGGGCGGCAGTGGGACGTCCCGCCGCGCCACCGCCAGGACCTCGACACCGCTCGCCGCGAGGCGCGGCAGCAGATAGCTCGCGATGAGGTTGCTGGCCCCGAGCACCACGACCGAGCCTCGGACGGGGGAAGCATGAGAAAGCGTGTGGTCGTCTGCCGTCATAGGTGGTCCCGTGGCGCCGGCGCGGTGCCGCGACCGTTATAGTGCGATTCCGCCCGACGGTGCGGCCCTCGCCGCCACGGGATGCTTTCGCGCCCGAGATCCGCTAAACCCGCCCGTGACGCTCGACGCCCCGGATCGGCGGCCGCCGATCCGGGCAGCCCCGAGGGTTCGACGAAGGGATCGATGACGACGCCACGAGACATGCCGGCCCTGTCGCAGTTCTTGAAGCGCGGCATCATCATCGCCCACGACCTCGTGGCGACGGCGTTGAGCTTCGGCGGTTGCCTGATCCTGCGCTACCAGTTCTGGCAGCTGGCGCCCATGGCCGACGAGATCGTCTGGATCATGCCGTTCTTCGTGGCCGTGGCGGCACTCGTCTACCGCATCTTCCCGCTCTACGCCTCGAAGTGGCGCTTCGCCTCGCTGCCGGACCTGTTCAACATCTTCAAGGCCGCGAGCCTCCTCGCCCTGATCATGCTGGTCGGCGACTACGTGCTGCTCGCCCGCGGCCTCACGCCCTGGCTGATGTTCGGCGAGAAGACGGTCGCGATCTACTGGCTGCTGCAGATGTTCCTGCTCGGCGGCCCGCGGCTCGCCTACCGCTACCTGAAATACGTCCAGTCGCGCCGGGCCGGCGACCGCGAGAGCGCCAGCAGCGTCGTCATCCTGGGCCGGGCCACCGAGGTCGAGGTCGTGTTGCGCGCGCTGGAGACGGGCCTGCGCCGGCGCTTCGTGGCCCGCGCCATCCTGTCGCCCCAGCGCAACGACTTCGGCACCTCCATCCGCAACGTGCCCGTGCTCGGCAATTACGGCGAGCTCGAACGCGTCGTCGCCGAGGCGCAGGACGGCAACCAGCCCATCGCCCGCATCATCGTGGCGCCGAACGAGTTCGTGCCCGAGACCGAGTCCGAGATGCTGCTCGCCACCGCCAACCGCCTCGGCATCCCGCTCTCGCGCATGCAGACCGTCGAGGAGGGCGCGAGCGTCGCGGCGGCGCTGAAGCCCGTCGCCATCGAGGACCTGCTGTTCCGCCCGAGCGTCGAGGTCGACCGCGCCATGCTGGCCGAGCTGCTGCACGGCAAGCGCGCCATCGTGACGGGGGGCGGCGGCTCGATCGGCTCGGAGATCTGCGCGCGGCTCATCGCCTTCGGCATCTCCGATCTCTTGATCCTCGACCATTCCGAGCCGGCGCTCTACACGATACTCGAGGCGCTGGCGCCGCTGTGCACCGGCGCCGTGACGCTCTCGGGCAAGATCGCCGACGTGCGCGACCGCGACCGCATCTTCACGCTGTTCCGCGACTTCGAGCCCGACCTCGTGTTCCACGCCGCGGCGCTGAAGCAGGTGCCCTTCCTCGAGATCGACTGGACGGAGGCGATCAAGACCAACGTCTTCGGATCCGTCAACGTCGCCGACGCCGCGGCCGAGACCGCCAGCGCCGCCGTGCTGATCTCGACCGACAAGGCGGTCGACCCCGTGTCGATCCTCGGCGCCACCAAGCGGTTCGGCGAGATCTACGCCCAGCTCCTCGACGCCGAGGCCGCCGCCGCGATGGGGCCCCTTCGTCTCCTGTCGGTGCGGTTCGGCAACGTGCTGGGCTCCGTCGGCTCCGTCGTGCCGCGCTTCAAGGCGCAGATCGAGCGGGGCGGCCCCGTCACCGTCACCCACCCCGACATGGTGCGTTACTTCATGACGGTGCGCGAAGCCTGCGACCTCGTGCTGACGGCCTCGGCCCACGCGCTCGGGCGCAGGAGCGCGCAGGCCGAGCGAGCCTCGGTCTATGTGCTGAAGATGGGCCAGCCGGCCCGCATCGTCGACCTCGCGACCCGCATGATCCGCATGGCGGGCTTCGAGCCGGGCCGCGACATGGAGATCGTCTTCACCGGGGTTCGCAAGGGCGAGCGCTTGAACGAATATCTCTTCACCGGCGACGAGCCGATGCTCGACATCGGCGTCGACGGTGTCACGGCGGCCCGCACGGTCGGCTACGACCGTGCCCGCATCGCGCGCTGGCTCGACACGCTGGCGGGCTCGATCGCGTCGGGGAGCCGCGCCGACGCCGACCGGGTGTTCGCCGACGCCATCCCGTCCTTCGCCAAGCTGCTGAAGGAGCGCGCCGGCGGCGTGGTGGTCGACCTCCAGGCGGCGCGGGCGCTCGGCGGCGAGCGCTCGGCCCCGGTCGACGGTGAGGCCGGGCTTGCGGGTGCGGCGCGGACGTGATGTTCTGAATTTCGCGAAAGGCCGAGAGCCTGTTGTGTTCCGGCAACCATTTCGCAAGCGTCGTGTGCGACGACGTCGACCGACCCCGGTGATCCCCGGGAGATGACGGGAGCCGCCTGATGAACCGCAGATCGCTGGCCCGCCGCCTCCGCCGCCCCGAGACGCGCCGCTTCGCCGCCTTCCTGCTGACGGGCGGTCTCGCCGCCGCCGTCAACGTCGCGAGCCGCATCGTGTTCGACCTCGCGGTGCCCTACGAAGCCGCCGTGATGCTGGCCTACCTCGTGGGCATGACGACGGCCTTCCTGCTCGCCCGCCTGTTCGTCTTCTCCGGCTCGGGGCGCAGCCTCCATGTCGAGTACGGCCGGTTCGCCCTCGTCAACGTCGCGGCCCTGGTCCAGGTGCTGGTGGTGAGCGTCGGCCTCGCCAAGCTGGTGTTCCCCGCGCTCCACTTCGTCTGGAACGCGGACCTCGTCGCGCATGTGATCGGCGTGCTGAGCCCCGTCGTGGTCAGCTACCAGGGTCACAAGCGCTTCTCCTTCGCTTGACGCACCCGTCGGCGTCGGCTTTCTGGCCATTCCGATCGACAGGGGATCGACCGGGCCAGCCGAGGCGCGATGATCGACGATCCTAGGTCGACGGGTTCGCGGTTCGGCGCCGTCGCCCGCCATCCGCTGATCCGGTCGCTGCTGACGCTGATCGGCGTCGACGGCCGGGCCGATCTCCTCGAAGCGGAGAGCGGACGCTCTCGCCGGGCGCTGCGCCTGGAAGCCCGGCGCCTCCGGCGTGCGGGCCTCCTGGCCCCGCGTTGGTACCGCGCGAGCCAGCCCGGCGTCTCGGGTCCGCCGGCCGAGCACTACGTCCGCCACGGCGCCGCGGCGGGCCACGATCCACACCCCGACTTCCGCGTCCGGCGCTACCGCGACCTGTATCCCGCGTCCGAGGACGGCGGCCGGACGCCGCCGGCGCACTTCCTCGAACGCGCCGAGGCTCAGGACGCGCTCCTGCCGAACGCGCTGCGCGCCGCGGTCGAGCGGCTGCCGACGTCGATCCGCACCGGCACGGGTTCGGCGCTCTTCGTGGCCGGCTGGGCCTACGCCCGGCACGGCCGCGTGCGCTTCCTCGACCTCCTGGTCGGGGACGCGCGCTTCCCCGTGACGGACCATTCACAGCCGCGCCCCGACGTGCTCGACCTCGAGATGGCGGAGGACCCGGAGGGCAACAGCTTCTTCAGCGGCTTCGAGGCCGTGATCCCCCTGCCCGCCGTGGCGGCCCCCGACGCCCGGCCGGTCCGCCTGCGCCTCGTGACGCACGACGGCGCCGTCCTCGAGCGGTCGCTCGGCACGCTGACGCTGCTGCCCGGCGGCGGCCGGTCGCCGCGCGCCGTCACTTGGCCCGGCGAGGGGTCGCGCGTCGCCATCTGCATGGCGACCCACCAGCCACCGCTCGACCTGTTCGCGGCGCAGATCGCCTCCCTGAAGGCCCAGACGCATCGGAACTGGATCTGCGTCGTGTCGGACGACGCCTCGCCCGACGTCGTGGTCGCCCGCATGGCGACGCTGCTCGACGACCCGCGCTTCGTGTTCCTGCGCCATCGCGACCGCCTCGGCTTCTACGGCAATTTTGAACGGGCGCTCCAGGCGGTGCCGGACGATGCCGAGTGCGTCGCGCTGAGCGATCAGGACGACCGCTGGCACGACGACAAGATCGAGACGCTGCTCGGCGCCCTGGCGGGCGACACCCAGCTCGCCTATGCGGACGCCCGGATCGTCGATGCGGCGGGCCAAGTGGTGTCCGACACGTTCTGGGTCACGCGGCGCAACAACTTCACCTCGCTGCCGAGCCTCATGGCGGCCAACACCGTGATGGGCGCCGCGAGCCTGTTCCGGGCCTCGCTGCTGGAGCAGATCCTCCCTTTCCCGGAGCGGCTCGGTGCCGCCTATCACGACCACTGGATCGGCCTGAACGCCCTGGTGGCCGGTTCCATCCGCTACATCGACCGGCCGCTGCACGACTACATCCAGCACGGCGGCAACGTGATCGGCCACAAGCGCGACGCGGACGCGCCGGGGCTCGCCGCCGCCGGCCGGGACGTGATATCGGCGCTGCGCCACCGCGGCCCGCTCGGCCACGTCCTGCGCGACATGGTGGCCCGCGCGACGGCGGATCGGCAGTCCCTCGTGGCGCAGAAGGCCGTGCTGTCGCGCGTGCTGCTGATGCGCCACCCCGGGGCGCGGCCGGCGACGCGGCGTGCGCTGGCACGCCTGACCGGGCTGACCCGGCTCGCCCCGGCCCTGGGCGAACGGCTCCGGGCCGCCCTGGAGCGGCGGCCGACCCTCAATCACGAGGGGCACTTCCTGCGCGCCGTCCTGATCTCCCGCTCCCGCGAGGCGGCCTATCGCGCGATACGGAACGTGCAGGCGCGGCGTGTCCGACAGAGGCGGAACGTCCATGGCGTGCGCCACCTCCTGGCGAGCGGCGACGTCGCGGCACCGATCGACTTTCGCCATTCCGGCTCCGGGCGCGACAGGCCCGCCATGGCGTTCCGCCACGTCGGATGGATCTTCCACAACGTCTCGCCCCTGACGCTGCGGCCCTCGCAGACGCAGCCCAAGCGCGTGAACCTGCTGCTGGCGACGATCAACTTCGATTACCTCTTCGGCGGCTACCTCGGCATGTTCAATTTCGCCCTGAGATTGACCCGCGAGGGACATGCGATCCGCATCGTCCTCCTCGACGAGACCGACCTGCAGGTGGAGGCCTGGCGGGGCCGCATCGCCCATTATCCCGGTCTCGCCTCGCTCTTCGACGTCGTCGAGGTCGCCTACCGGCACGATCGATCGTGGCCGCTCGACGTGTCGCCGGACGACCGCTTCGTGGCGACGAGCGGATGGAGCGCGCATGTGGCCCACAAGGCGGCGGCGGCGCTGGGACAGGAGCGCTTCCTGTTCCTGATCCAGGAATACGAGCCCTTCTTCGGGCCGATGAACACCAACACGGCGCTGCTGCGCCAAGCCTACGACTTCCCGCAGTTCGGGCTCTTCTCGACCGAGATCCTGCGGGACTATTTCGAGGCGGAACGCATCGGGCTGTTCGAGGCGTCCGGCGGGCGCGACCGTTCGGCGGTCTTCTCCAACGCCATCCAGCGGTTCGCGCCGACCCGGGCGGGACTGTCACGCCGCAGCCGCCGCATCCTGTTCTACGCCCGGCCCGAGGACCACGCGGCCCGCAACATGTTCGAGATGGGCATCGCCGCCCTGGTGGCGCTGTTCTCCGATCCGGCGGTCCCGGCGGCCGGTTGGACCGCGCACGGCATCGGCTCGATCGCCACAGCCGACAGGCTGGAACTCGTGCCCGGCACCGTCCTCCAGATGGTGCCGAAGACGAGCCTCCAGGGCTATATCGACCTGCTGCCGGGCTTCGACGTCGGCCTGTCGCTGATGCTCACGCCGCACCCGAGCCTCGTGCCGCTTGAGATGGCGGCGGCCGGCCTGCCGACCGTCACCAACACCTTCGCCAACAAGACCGCGGCGGCGCTGGCCGGGATCTCGCCGAACCTCATCGGGGTGAAGCCGACCCTCGAGGGGATCGTCGGGGGCCTGCGGGCCGCGATCGGGCGGGTCGACGACGTCGAGGCGCGGCTCGCGGGAGCGCAGGCCATGACCTGGCCGACCGACTGGGATGCTGCGTTTCCGACGGACACGATGGCGCGGGTGAACGCTTTCCTGATCGAGTAGGGGCGGGCGTCCGCTGATGGGCTCGGTGGCCCCCGGTCCGCCTCCTCCACCGCGCTGCGCGCGGTCCTCCTCCTCCGCTCCGCAGAGGAGGATCATCGCACGACGGGCGCCGCTCGGTCCTCCTCTGCTTACAGAGGAGGGGGCTATGCGAAGCATGGTGGAGAAGGCGGACGGAGCGCGACCGCTCACTTCTCACCCAAACCGATTATCGGAAAAGCGTGTGGGAGGGATCGTGCGGTAGAGGGCGGACGGGCGACTGACGCCGCCCGCCCCGCGTCATTCCATCAGGGCTTCGGCGCCGGGTCGGCCGGAGCCGGGGGGGCGTCGGCCGAAGCCGGGGGGGCGACCGCCGGGGTCATGCGATCGATCTTGGCGGCCTCGCGCAGCTTGGTGATGTCGTCGCTCTGGGCCTTCTGGGCGACGTAACGGGCCACCTGGTCCTTCACCTGGTCGAAGGGCGGGAAGGCCTTCTCGCGCTTGCCCTCGACCTTGATGACGTGCCAGCCGAACTCGCTCTTCACCGGGTCCGACACCTGGCCGGGCTCCATCTTGAAGGCGGCGGCGGCGAATTCCGGCACCATCTTGTCCTTGGTGAACCAGCCGAGGTCGCCGCCCTGGGAGCCCGGGTCCTTCGACACGGCGTCCGCCACCTTGGCGAAGTCCTCCCCCTTCTTGACCCGCTCGAGCGCGGCCTTCGCCTCGGCCTCGGTGGGCACCAGGATGTGGCGGGCGTGGATCTCGGTCTCGGGCGGCTGGGCCTTGGCGGCGTCGTCGTAGACCTTCTTCTCGGCCTCGGGCGTCACGGAGGTCTTGGCGATGTCGCCGAGCAGCGACTCCATCAGCACCTTGTCGTGGTAATAGGCCATCTTCTTGGCAAAGTCCGGCGCGTCAGCGAGCTTCTGCTGGCTGGCCTGGCCCGCCGCAAGCTTCAGGTCGATCAGGTAGTCCAGCACATAGGATTCGCGCGCCGGGCCCTGGAGCTGCGCGGGCAGCGACGGGCCGAGGTCGGCCGTCGCGATGCGGACGTCGTCGTCGGTGATGTCGGCGCCGTTGACGCTCGCGAGCACCTTGGCGGTGGCCGGGGCGGCGGCCGCGATCGTGCCGAGGCCGATCAGGGCGGCGGCCGCGAAGGCCCGCAGCGGGGCGTCGTATCTTTTCAGCATCGGTGGGTCCTCGAAGGGGTCGGGTGGGCTGGAGATGAGGCGCGCCACCCTCCGGGGCAACGTCTGCCGCGGCGGAAAGCCGGTTCCCGAGGCTCCACCCGAGATCGACAGGGTTCGGGGCGGCTCTTATCGATCGCCGGCCTCGAAGGCTACCGGTTTCTCGCGTCGGCGATCGGCCCGATGCAGGCCGCCGTTGCGGCATTTGCCCCCGCGGCCTACATGCTGGACGTCGGCGCGACCGTGCTACACGGCACGGCGACGGCAGGATCAGCCGCGCGCCGACCCGACGCGCGGCTCAGACGGGGTTTTCGACGGATGCTCGGCTCGCTCGCAAGCAAGATCTTCGGCACGGCCAACGGGCGTCGTCTGAAGTCCTACACGCCCAACGTCGCCGCCATCAACGCGCTCGAACCGGAGATCGCAGCCCTCGGCGACGCGGATCTGGCGGCCCGCACCGTCCAGTTCCGCGAGCAGCTCGCCGGCGGCCGGAGCCTCGACGAGCTTCTGGTCCCCGCCTTCGCCACGGTGCGCGAGGCCGCCAAGCGCGTGCTCGGCCAGCGCCACTTCGACGTGCAGCTCATCGGCGGCATGGTGCTCCACGAGGGTGGCATCTCGGAGATGCGGACCGGCGAGGGGAAGACCCTCGTCGCCACCCTCGCCTGCTACCTCAATGCGCTGCCGGGCCAGGGCGTCCACGTCGTCACGGTCAACGACTACCTCGCGCGCCGCGACGCCGATTGGATGGGCCGCGTCTACAACTTCCTCGGGCTCTCCTACGGCGTCATCGTGCACGGCCTCGACGATGCCCAGCGGAAGCTGGCCTATGCGGCCGACATCACCTACGGGACGAACAACGAATACGGCTTCGACTATCTCCGCGACAACATGAAGTACGAGCTGGAGCAGATGTGCCAGCGCGGGCACGCCTATGCGATCGTCGACGAGGTGGACTCGATCCTGATCGACGAGGCCCGCACGCCGCTCATCATCTCGGGCCCGTCGGAGGACAAGTCGGACCTCTACAATGCCATCGATAAGTTCATGCCGCGGCTGGTGGCCGAGGACTACGAGGTCGACGAGAAGCAGCGCACCTCGAACCTGACCGAGGCCGGCAACGAGCACATCGAGGCGATGCTGGGCGAGGCCGGCCTGCTCACCGAGGGCTCGCTCTACGAGGCCGCCAACGCCACGCTGGTGCACCATGTGCAGCAGGCCCTGAAGGCCCACAAGCTCTTCACGCTCGACAAGGACTACATCGTCCGCAACGGCGAACTCGTCATCATCGACGAGTTCTCCGGCCGCATGATGCCGGGCCGCCGCTACTCGGAAGGCCTGCACCAGGCGCTCGAAGCCAAGGAACATGTCGCGGTCCAGCCCGAGAACGTGACGCTGGCCTCCATCACGTTCCAGAACTACTTCCGGCTCTACAAGAAGCTCGCCGGCATGACCGGCACGGCCTCGACCGAGGCGGACGAGTTCGCCGAGATCTACAAGCTCGAAGTTGTCGAGATCCCGACCAACCGCCCCGTGTCGCGCACCGACGAGCACGACGAGGTCTACCGCTCCGGGCCCGAGAAGCTGAAGGCCATCGTCAAGGAGATCGAGGACGCCAACGCCACCATGCAGCCGATGCTGGTCGGCACGACCTCGATCGAGAAGTCCGAGCAGCTCGGCGAGATGATGACGGCTGCGGGGTTCCAGCGGATCGACTTCTCCGACCCCTCGGCGGCCCTGAAGGGGCTCTACGCCGCGGCACGCTCGGACGAGGACAAGCCCTCGAAGCTCTTCGCGATCCTCAACGCCCGCTTCCACGAGCAGGAGGCCTATATCGTGGCCGAAGCCGGCGTCCCGGGCGCCATCACCATCGCTACCAACATGGCGGGCCGCGGCACCGACATCCAGCTCGGCGGCTCGGCCGACATGCGCGTCGCGCAGGAATGCGTCGGCCTGGAGCCCGGCCCCGAGCGCGACGCCAGGGAGGCCGAGATCCGCGCCGAGGTGGCGCGCTTCAAGGAGAAGGCGATCCGTGCCGGCGGCCTCTACATCGTGGGCACCGAGCGCCACGAGAGCCGCCGCATCGACAACCAGCTCCGCGGCCGCTCGGGCCGGCAGGGCGACAAGGGCCGCTCGAAGTTCTTCCTGTCGCTGCAGGACGACCTGATGCGGATCTTCGGCTCCGACCGCATGGACATGGTGCTGAAGCGCCTCGGCCTGCAGGAGGACGAGGCCATCGTCCATCCGTGGATCAACAAGGCGCTCGAGAAGGCGCAGCAGAAGGTCGAAGCCCGCAACTTCGACATGCGCAAGAACGTGCTGAAATACGACGACGTGATGAACGACCAGCGCCGCGTCGTCTTCGAGCAGCGGCGCGACATGATGGGCCAGGACTCGCTCGAGGAGATGATCGCCGAGATGCGTCAGGGCGTGATCGACGACCTCGTGTCCCGCCACATGCCGGCTGCCGCCTATCCGGAGGCCTGGGACATCGAGGGGCTGAAGGGGTCGCTGCGCGACGGCTTCGCCATGGAGCCGCCCGTCGAGGAGTGGGCCAAGGAGGAAGGCATCGCCGACGAGGAGATGCGCGAGCGCCTCCACAAGGCGATCGGCGAGCATTACGCGGCCCGCGTCGACAAGAACGGCGCGGAGCTGAGCCGCTACGTCGAGAAGCAGATCGTGCTGCAGGTGCTCGACCACCTGTGGCGCGAGCATCTCGTGGTGCTCGACCACCTCCGGCAGGTGATCGGCTGGCGCGGCATCGCCCAGCGAGACCCGCTGAACGAGTACAAGTCCGAGGCTTTCGATCTGTTCGACGGGCTGATCACCAAGCTGCGCGAGATCGTGACGGCGCAGCTCATGCGGGTCGAGGTCGCCTTCGAGCAGCCGATGGTGGGCGGCGACCTGCCGCCGATGTTCGCCACCCATCAGGATCCGCTGACGGGCGACGACGACATGGCCATCGCCGACATGAACGCGCGCCTCGAGGCAGGCGACTTCGGGTCGAGCGACGGCGGCGCGATGCTGTCCACCCTGGAGCGGACCGTCCCCACCACGCGCGACCCGTCTGATCCGGCCTCCTGGGGCAAGGTGTCCCGCAACGAGGCCTGCCCGTGTGGCTCCGGCAAGAAATACAAGCACTGCCACGGCGCGCTGGCGTAGACGGCGTCGGCCCTTCACGGAAGACCGAGGGCTGCGCCCTTCTCCCCTCTGGGGAGAAGGTGCCCGCCAGGGCGGATGAGGGGTTCTGGCGCAGATCCGGCCGAGTGCCCCTCATCCGGCGCTTCGCGCCACCTTCTCCCCAAAGGGGAGAAGGACCGGGACAGCCTCAACGCTGCGCCGTCTCCCACGCCGGCGCCCGGAAGAACGGCAGGTTCGACGGCGGCAGGGGATGGACGCCGCGGATGTGATCCGAGGCCTTCTCGGCCAGCATGATCGTGGGGGCGTTCAGGTTGCCGGTGGTGATCCTCGGCATGATGGACGCATCGGCGACGCGCAGGCCCTCGACGCCGATCACCCGCGTGTCCGGCCCCACCACGGCCATCGGGTCGTCGACCGCCCCCATCCGGCAGGTCGAGCAGGGGTGGTAGCCGCTCTCGACGCGGTCGCGGATGAAGGCGTCGATGTCCTCGTCCGTGGTCACGCCGGCGCCGGGCTGGATCTCCTCTCCGCGGTAGCGGTCGAAGGCCGGTTGGGCGAAGATCTCGCGCGTCAGCCGCACGGCGGCCCGCATCTCGCGCCAGTCGTCCGGATGGCTCATGTAGTTGAACAGGATCGAGGGCCGCTCGTGCGGGTCGGCCGAGCGCAGCGCGATGCGGCCCCGGCTCTTCGACCGCATGGATCCGATATGGGCCTGGAACCCGTGCTGCTCGGCCAGGTCCTTGCCGTTGTACGAGATGGCGGCCGGCAGGAAGTGGTACTGCAGGTCCGGCCACTCCACCCCGGCGCGCGAGCGGATGAAGCCGCAGCTCTCGAAGTGGTTCGTGGCGCCGAGGCCCTCGCGGGTCAGCAGCCATCGCGCGCCGATCATCGCCTTCGGCACGAGGCCCATCGTGGAGTAGAGCGTGATGGGCTCCTTGCAGGCCACCTGGAAGTAGAACTCGAGGTGGTCGGTCAGGTTCTGGCCGACGCCCGGCCGGTCCGCCACGACCGGGATGCCGTGTTCCGCAAGGTGCGCGGCCGGGCCCACGCCCGACAGCATGAGGAGCTGGGGCGAGTTGATGGCGCCCCCCGCCAGGATCACCTCGCGCCGCGCCGTCACGGCCGCGGGCCGGCCCTTGCGCCGGACGGCGAGGCCCGTGGCGCGGCGCCCCTCGAAGGTGACACGCTCCACCGCGCACTGCGTCCACAGCGTCAGGTTCGGCCGCTTGCGGGCCTCGTCGAGGTAGGCGCGGGCGGCGCTCCAGCGCTGTCCGTCGCGGATGGTCCGGTCCATCCGGCCGAAGCCCTCCTGCTGGAAGCCGTTGACGTCCTCGGTGACGGGATAGCCCGCCTGCCGGCCGGCCTCGATGAAGGCCGGGAACAGCGGGTTCTTCATCGGCCCGTAGCTCGTGTGCAGCGGCCCGTCCGAGCCGCGGTAGCCGTCGCCGCCCTCGCCTCGCGTCTCGGCGCGCTTGAAATAGGGCAGCACGTCGGCATAGGCCCAGCCCCGCGCGCCGCTCCGCTCCCAGGACTCGAAATCCATGGCGTTGCCGCGGATGTAGACCATGCCGTTGATCGACGAGGAGCCGCCCAGCACCTTGCCGCGCGGGCAGGTGATGCGCCGGCCGCCGAGATGGGGCTCCGGCTCGGTCAGGTCGTTCCAGTTGGTGCTCTTCGTCTCCATCGCGACCGCGAGGGCGCTCGGCATGCGGATGAACGGGGACCAGTCGCCCCCGCCGGCCTCGACGAGCAGCACGCTGGCGGTGCCGTCGGCGGTCAGACGGTCGGCCATGACGCAGCCGGCGGATCCCGCGCCGACGATGATGTAGTCGAATTCGGTGGACACGGGATGCGGTCTCGCGAACGGGGCGGAGGCCGGAGATCTACATCACCGGGCCGCGGCGGTCTCTCGCGAAGCCGACGCCTTCTGGCCGTCGCGGCTCAGCGGTTCGTGCGCCGCTCCTGCGAGGGCGTGCGGTCGAAGTGCTCGGAATAGCATTTGGAGAAATGCGAGGCCGAGACGAAGCCGCAGGCGAGGCCGATCGACAGGATCGGCATGGACGTCTGCAGCAGCAACTGCCGGGCGCGGGTCAGGCGCAGGCCGAGGTAGTAGCGGGTCGGGACCTGACCGATGTACTTGCGGAACAGCCGCTCCAGCTGCCGCGTCGACAGCCCCGCCCCCTCGGCGAGGTCGACGCAGGAGAGCGGCTGCTCGATGCAGCGCTCCATCTCGCCGACCACGTCGATGAGCTTCGGATGGGCGACCCCGAGCCGCGATCGCAGCTCCATTCGCTGGCGCTCGTCGCCGTCGCGCATGCGGTGGTGGATGAGCTGGTCGGTGACGCCGGAGGCGACCTCCTGGCCGAGCTGGCGGGCGATGACGGCCAGCATCATGTCGATGGCGGCCGTGCCGCCTGCGCAGGTGAAGCGCGTCCTGTCGATCTCGAAGAGTTCGTCGGTGAGGTCGATGTGGGGGAACTGCTCGCGCAGCCCGTCCTGGTTCTCCCAGTGGATCGTGCAGCGGTGGTCGTCCAGCAGGCCCGCCTTGGCGAGCACGAAAGTGCCAGTGCAGACGGCGCCGACCGGCACGCCGCGCGACGCGATCCCGCGCAGCCGGGCGATCAGTTCGCGGTGGTCGAAGGTCTGGACGTCGACGCCCGAACACACGATGGCGGCTGTCGCGCCGCCGAGGTCGGCGAAGCTGCCGTCGACGGCGAGTTCGACGCCGTTCGAGGCCGCGACCGGCCGCCCGTCGGCGGACAGCACCCGCCACGAGAACGTGTCGTGGCCCTCGATCCGGTTGGCCAGGCGCAGGGGCTCGATCGCCGACGAGAAGGCGATCATCGAGAAGCAGGGCACCAGCAGGAAGGCGACCGAGGTGAGATCCGCCATCGCTTGCGACCGGCCGGCGCCCGCGTCGACGGTCCGGCGACGGCGCGCCGGCGACGGGAGCGGTGCGAGGCCCGGCGTGTGGCCCGGCCCGGTCCTGAGCGCGAGGTCTCCGGCTTCCGCTTTGCTGATGGACATGATGAGGGACCGATCACGCGACGCTGAGAGGGGCAAGGCTCGATCGCCGGCGCGGCGGCCGGATCGGTGTCGCGACTCTGTCGGGCGAGGATGGCTCAGGCCCGGCGGATGTCAAATCAGCAAAAGGCTTGCCATCGTGCTCACACCGGCCACGCCTCGCGGCGGTACGCGGAGTCCCAGAACATCCATTCGAGCCGCATGGCGCGGGAGAAGCCGGCGTGCATCGCGGCGCGCTCGCCCTCGGAGGCCTCGGCGGCGAGGGCATCGGTGATGTCGACCATGGCATCCACGGCGGCGGCGAAGTCGTCCCCCGCATAGGTGTCGATCCAGGCGCGGTAGGGATTGTCCGGCGCGGCCCTGCCGTGGATGTGGTGACCCACCTCGCGATAGACCCAGAAGCAGGGCAGCAGGGCCGCTGCCACGACCGGCAGCGGCTCGCGGAACGCGGTCGCGAGCAGGAACGACGTGTAGTGATGGCAGACGGGAGACAGGGGCTCGGCCGCCACCGCGGCGGGATCGAGCCCGAAGCGGCCGAAGTAGTCTTCGTGCAGGGCTCGCTCGACCACGATGGCTTCGCGGGCCGCGCCGGCGAACAGCGCGATGTGGTCGGCCCGATCGGCCTTGGCGGCCGCCACCGCCAGCGCCTGGCCGAAGGCGATCAGATATTTGGCGTCCTGCACGATGTAGTGGCGGAAGGCCTCGAGCCCGAGGCGGCCCTCGGCGAGTTCGACGTTGAAGGGCAGCGCCAGCGTGGCGTCGTAGAGGGCGGCGTTGCGTCCCCAGGCTTCGGCCGAGAAGAGCGACAAGGGCTGTCCGATCGGTGAGCGATGCTCCCGCGGACGGGAGACGGTGTCCGGCCACCTTCTCCCGCAGGGCGGGGGAAGGGAAGGGGCGTCACGCGAACCTCTTGGCCGCCTGGCGCTGGTCGGCGATCATCTTGCCGAGGTCGAGGCCGACCGGCTGGCCGTCCTCGACGCGCCAGCGGCCGCCGACCATCACGCGATCGGCGCGGTTGGCGGCGCACAGGATCAGCGCCGCCACGGGGTCGTGGGCGCCGGCGAAGCGGGTCTCGTCGAGGGTGAAGAGAGCGAGGTCGGCCTGCATGCCGGGCGCGATCCGCCCGATGTCGTCGCGCCCGAGGCAGCGCGCCGAGCCCTCCGTGCCCCAGCGGATCACGTCGTGATGCGTGACTGCGTCGGCGCCGTAGCGGAGGCGGCCGATCATCAGGGCCTGGCGCAGGGCCTCCATCATGTTGGAGGCGTCGTTGGAGGCCGAGCCGTCGACCCCGAGCCCCAGCTTAACGCCCGCGGCCTCGAGCTCGACCGTGCGGCAGATGCCCGAGGCCAGGACCATGTTGGACGCCGCGCAGTGGCACACGCCGACGCCGTGGCGCCCGAGACGCGCCACCTCGCCGTCGTCGAAATGGATGCCGTGCGCGAGCCAGGTCCGCGGCACGAGCCAGCCGTTGCGCTCCAGCAGGTCGACGGGCCGGCAGCCGTAGCGCGCCTCGCAGAAGCGGGTCTCGTCGACGGTCTCGGCGAGGTGGGTATGGAGCGCGCAATCGTGGCGCTCGGCGAGGGCCGCCGTCTCGCGCATCAGCCGCTCGGTGACGGTGAACGGCGAGCAGGGGGCGAGGCCGATGCGGATGGCGGCGCCGGGCTTCGGGTCGTGGAACAGCGACAGCACGCGCTCGCTGTCGCGCAGGATCGTCTCCTCGTCCTGCACGACGACATCGGGCGGCAGGCCGCCGTCCTTCTCGGACAGGTTCATCGAGCCGCGCGTCACCGTCATCCGGAGGCCGAGTTCGCGCGCCGCCTCGACCTCGATGTCGACTGCCTGTTCGAGGCCGGCGGGGTACAGGTAATGGTGGTCGGCCGCCGTGGTGCAGCCCGACATCAGGAGCTCGACGAGGGCGATCCGCACGGCGGACCGCAGGTCGTCGGGGGTCAGCCGCGCCCAGAGCGGGTAGAGCGCCTGAAGCCAGGGGAACAGCGGCTTGTTGATCGCGGCCGGATGGGCGCGCGTGAGCGTCTGGTAGAAGTGGTGGTGGGTGTTGACGAGGCCCGGCAGGACGACGTGCCGCGACGCGTCGAACGTCGAACAGGGCTGCGTCGGCTCCGCCCCGGCGGGGACGAGTTCGGCGATGGTGCGACCCTCGACCACGAGGCCGCGCTCGGCGCCCGAAGCGACGATCGCCAGCGGGTCCTTGATCCAGAGACGGCCGGCGGAACCCGGGCTCAATAGCTCACCCGGTCGGCCTTGCCGGCCCAGGCCTGGAAGGTGGCCTCGGCCTCGGGCGAGGGCAGGTGGCGGGTCGGCATGCGCCGCTCCAGCGGCGGCTTCGGCACCTCGTCGTAGAGGAAGGCGTCGTCGAAGCCGATGGCGGCGGCCTGGTCGCGCGTGTTGGCGTAGACGAGGCGGTCGATGCGCGCCCAGTAGATGGCCGACAGGCACATCGGGCAGGGCTCGCAACTAGAATAGATCGTGGCGCCGGCGAGCGCGAAGTCGCCGACCGCCGCGCAGGCCCGGCGGATGGCGGTGACCTCGGCATGGGCGGTCGGGTCGTTGGCGGAGGTGACGGCGTTCCAGCCTTCGGCGATGACGATCCCGGCCCGCACCACCACGGCCCCGAACGGCCCGCCGTGGCCGGCCTCCATGCGAGCGCGCGACAGGGCCACGGCCTGGGCCAGGAAGCGGGCGTCTTCGTCGTCGTTGTCCATCGGCGGTCACTCCGCCGTCACCGTCGCCCAAACCGCGCCGCGGCGCAATCGTCGGCCGACAAGGACAAAGGGCAGACCTGGCTCGGTCGCGCCCCGGGTCCCTCCTCCACTACCCTCCGGGAGCGGAGCTACGGCATCCACACATCTCGGCGGCTGGACACGTTCTACCCTTCTCCCCGTGGGGAGAAGGGCGACAACGGCCCGCGCCGATGATGTGTGAACCCCTTAAGCAGACGAGGAGGACCGGGCGAAGCCGGGTGGAGGAGGCGGCCCGGCGGTCCGTCAGCTCACCATTCGCCGGTGTTCTTCATCGACGCCCAGGGCTCGGCCGGAGCCTTGGGGCCGCCCTTTTGCAGGAGTTCGAGCGAGATGTCGTCGGGCGTGCGGACGAACGCCATGTGGCCGTCCCGCGGCGGACGGTTGATGGTCACGCCGGCCTCCATCAGCTTCTGGCAGAGGTCGTAGATGTCATCGACCTCGTAGGCGAGGTGGCCGAAGTTGCGGCCGCCCTTGTACTCTTCCGGGTCCCAATTGTGGGTGAGTTCGACGAGGGGCGCCTGCTCGGCCCTACCGCGCGCGACGTCGTCGGACGCCGCCAGAAACACGAGCGTGAAGCGGCCCTTCTCGTTGTCGATGCGGCGCGTCTCGGTCATGCCGAGAAGGGATTCGAAGAAGTGCAGCGTCTTGTCGAGATCCGTGACGCGGATCATCGTGTGGAGATAGCGCATGGGGTGGCCCTTCGATGGAGCCGCGGGTCACGTCGACGGCCGCGGCCGAGATGGCGCACCGAAAACGCCTCGCCCGCCGGAAAGGTGCCGGCGGGTGAACCGCCGATGACGAGCGGACTCAGCCGACATTCAGCCGCGCCGCCTTAGGAAAGGCTCATGACCTGCAACCGGCCAATCCGGCCGAATGCAGGGAACGGAGACTTCCATGCAGTCCTTCATCACTTCGACCCCCGGCGCGTTCAGGACCGTGCTGACGGCAGGCGCCGTGGCGCTGACGATCGTCGGCACGACGCTCGCCACCGCGGCGCCCGCCGAAGCCTTCGTCCGCCACGGCGGCGGCTTCCACGGCGGCGGCTTGCGCCATGGCGGCGGCTTTCACGGTGGCGGTTTCCATCGCGTCGGAGGCTTCGGCGGCGCGCGCTTCGGCGGCGTCC
Source organism: Lichenihabitans sp. (assembly GCA_965214345.1). GTDB lineage: Bacteria > Pseudomonadota > Alphaproteobacteria > Rhizobiales > Beijerinckiaceae > Lichenihabitans. The sequence continues at coordinate 2,815,811 of CBDCBJ010000007.1, forward strand.
ACCGCTTCGGCTACGGCCACGGCCGGCCTTTCGGCGGCGGCGGCTTCCGCCGCGGCATCGTCGGCCATCGCGGCTTCGGCGTCCGGCGCTTCGTCTACGGGATCGGCATCCCCTATGACGGCCATGGCTTCCGCCGCTGCCCGGTCGGCCGCCACTTCGTCCCGGGCCTCGGCTGCCGGGTGAACGCCGTCTACGGCACTCGGACCTTCGGCTACACGGGGCTTCGTCCCGTCTTCGCCTATGGCGGCCTCCGTCACGCCGTGCACCGCTTCGATGCCGGGTTCGGCCGGCCGTTCGGCGGCCACCGCCACGGCATTCGCCATGCCGGTTTCGGCGGGTTCCACCAAGGGGGCGGCTTCCGCCACGGCGGGGGCGGCTTCCGGCACGGCGGCCACGTCCGCCACCGTTGAGGCGTCCGGAGCGTCGTGCCGTCACATCGCGACGAGCGTCTCGCCGCGGTGGATCGCCTCCGCCTCGTCGGTGAAGGCGCCGTCCGGCCGATGCAGCACCAGCGGCGGGGCGATGCGCAGCGGTGCGCGGCTGCCCTTGACGCCGGCGAGGAGGATGCGGATCGCGTCCGCGCCCTCCCGCGGCTGGACGGCCCGCACCACGAGACCGCCGACCCGCCCCTCGCAGGCCGCCAGAAGCGCCGGAAGGGCGTCCGGCCGGTGGATCATGGCGAGGCGCCCTTTGGGGGCGAGCAGCGCCGCCGCAGCGGCGAGCCAATCGCCGTGTCCCCGGGATCCGAGCACGTGGGCGGCGGCGCGGGTCGGGTGCGGCGAGGCCCGCACGTGCCCGGCCGCGAAGAACGGCGGATTGGTGAGGACGAGGTCGGCCCGCTCCGGCCGCAGCGCCGCGGGCCGGTCCGCCGGGCGCGCGAAGAAGTCGGCCTCGATCACGTCGACGCGGTCCGCCACTCCGTTCTCCGCGACGTTGCGGCGCGCGTAGGCGGCCGTCGCGGCATCGGCCTCCAGCAGCAGGCCGGTCGCGGTCGGGCAGCGCAGCGCCAGGGCGAGACCCGCCGTTCCCACCCCGGCGCCGACATCGATGAAGGCCTCACCCTCGCCGACGGCCGCCGCGGCACCGAGCAGCACCGCGTCCGTCCCGGCGCGGTGCCCGCCCGCGGCCTGGAAGAGTGCCAACCGGCCGCCGAGGAGCCGGTCCGGCTCAGGCACGCCGGAGTTCCTCGCCGAATCCGGCATCGGTCAGGAGCCGCCGGGCGCGCGACTCGGCATCGCGCTCGACCATGATGCGCCGCGCCAGGAAGCCCGCGGATCCCTCGATCACGCTCATGTGCTGGTCGGCGACGAAATAGCCGATGTTCGACTCGTCGAGCAGAGACGCCACCACCGAGATCAGGACGATATCGTTGGTGCGCATGATCTCGATCATCTGTGAGGCGTCTTCGCGTTCGTCGGCCGTGGACGGACCGGACTGCCGCTCGACACCAAGGCGCGCCGATAAGGCATGTTGCGGCACGGTGCCCCCGGCCTTATGGTCCGCGCGCGCAGCAGTGACAAGGAAGTGTGCCTTTGGGCCTCGTCATTCCCCTCGGTGAAGCGGCTTCCGAGGCCGGCATCGGGAAGCTCTGGTCCCTCGTGCGGGGCGACATGGAACGGGTCAATCAGGCCATCGTGGCCCGGACCGGCTCGGACGTCGCCATGATCCCCGAGGTCGCCAACCACCTCATCCAGTCCGGCGGCAAGCGCCTGCGGCCGATGATGACGCTCGCGTCGGCGGGCCTGTGCGGCTACGTCGGCGACGGCCACGTCAAGCTCGCCGCCTCGGTCGAGTTCATGCACACCGCGACGCTGCTGCACGACGACGTCGTCGACCAGAGCGACATGCGCCGCGGCAAGCTCGCCGCCCGCATGCTGTGGGGCAACGAGGCGTCGGTTCTGGTCGGCGACTTCCTGCTCGGCCAGGCCTTCCGCATGATGGTCGAGGTCGGGTCCCTGCCCTGCCTCTCCGTGCTGGCCGACGCCGCGGCGGTGATCGCCGAGGGCGAGGTCATGCAGATCTCGGCCGCCAAGGACACCGCCACCACGGAGGACGACTACATCGCGGTGATCCGCGCCAAGACGGCGGCGCTCTTCGCCGCGGCCTGCGAGGTCGGCCCCATCCTGGCGGGCCGGCCCAAGGCCGAGATGGCGGCCTGCCGCGCCTATGGCACCAACCTCGGCATCGCCTTCCAGCTCATCGACGACGCGCTCGACTATGGGGGGTCGAGCTCGGCGCTGGGCAAGAACGTCGGCGACGATTTCCGCGAGGGCAAGATCACGCTGCCCGTCGTGCTGTCCTTCCGCCGCGGCTCGGCCGACGAGCGGTCCTTCTGGACGCGGACGCTGGAGAAGGGCGAGATCCGCGACGGCGACCTCGAGACCGCCATCGCCACGATGCGCCGCCACCGCGCCATCGACGACACGATCGAGCGCGCGCGCCATTACGGCGCCATGGCGCGCGATGCGCTGGAGCTGTTCGCGGCCTGCGACCACAAGGCGGCGCTGCTCGACGTCGTGGATTTCTGCATCCGCCGGGCGAGCTGACGATGTACGGCAGTCCGGTGTCGCGGACGCTTCGGCGCCTCTGCGTGTTCTGCGGCTCCAACTCGGGCCGGGACCCGCGGATCCTGGAGGCCGCCCGCGACCTCGGTCTCCGGCTGGCCCGTGAGGAGATCGGCCTCGTCTACGGCGGTGCCTCCGTCGGCCTCATGGGCGCCGTGGCGGATGCCGCGCTGGAGGCCGGCGGCGAGGTGATCGGCGTCATCCCGCGCGCACTGGCCGACAAGGAGGTCGCCCACCGAGGGTTGGCGGACCTCCGGGTCGTCGGCTCCATGCACGAGCGCAAGGCGCTGATGGCCGAACTGTCCGACGGCTTCGTGGCCCTGCCGGGCGGCGCCGGCACGCTCGAGGAACTCTTCGAGGTCTGGACCTGGGCGCAGCTCGGCCACCATGCCAAGCCCTGCGGCCTGCTCGACGTCGCCGGGTTCTACCGCAAGCTGGCGGGATTCCTCGACGATGTCGCGGATCAGGGGTTCATGAAGGGGCCGCATCGCGACATGCTGATGATGGCCGAGACGGCGGGCGACCTCCTCGCCCGGTTCCGGACCTACGAGGCGCCGCAGATCGGCAAATGGATCAGGGCCGACGAGCGCTGAGGCTCCGCCCACTTCCCGATCGAGCCCGGCGCCGAGGGGTCAGGCAGCTCAGCGATCGAGGGGTCGTCGCCCGCCAGTGGTATGCTTTCCGGATGACGGGTTCGGGTGACATCCGAGCGGTCGCGCCCCGTCCGCCTCCTCCACCATGCTTCGCATCGTCCCCCTCCTCCGCGAGCGGAGGAGGGGGACCGCGCGCAGCGCGGTGGAGGAGGCGGACCGGGCGCGACCGATCCCATCAGCCGGACGCCGTATGAAAGCAGTCCAGGCTCGCTCGTCGAAGACGATCTTCACGCCGGGATGGCTCGCTCCGCCCCACCGCCACGATCGAGCTCGGCGATAGACCCGAGCAGGCGTTCGGCATTGCCGGGCTGCGCAGGAGGTAGGCCGTCTCCTCCAGGGAGGCGAGATCCTCGACGGAGAGGACCACGGCGGCGGGCTTGCCGCGGTCGCATTCGATGATCACGGGCTCACGATCGGCGTCCACGCCGTCGACGGCCGCCGCCGAGGTCCGGCGCACCTCACTGGAGGATGTCGTTTTCATCTCGTGATGGGTACACGACGCTGACCGGTGGGCAAGCCGCAGACGATACCCGTCCGCCCTCGACCCGCTGAAGCGTCGTGCTTCGGGATCGACTCAACCCCCCTGCAGGAACGTCGCCCGCGCGCTGGCGCTGTGTTCCTTGACCACCTTGCCGGCCGCGTTGTCGACCTCCTTCAGGTGCACGTCGTAGCCCCACAGGTCGGCGAGGTGCTGGAGGACGTCGCGCGTCTCGCGCTCGGACATCATCACGCCGTTCAGGATGTTGTGCTGCAGCATCAGGCGCCGGTCGCCCGCGAGGTCGACGTCGACTACCTGGATGTCGGGATCCTGCCAGGCCACGTCGTAGTGCCGCGACAGCGCCCGGCGCAGCCCGCGATAGCCGCGCTCGTCGTGGATGGCGGCGACCTTGAGGTCCTTCTTCGGGTCGCCGTCGTCCTGCACGTGGAACAGCTTCCAGCGCCGCATCAGCGTGGGGCTCAGGAACTGCGACACGAAGCTCTCGTCGCGGTAGTTGGCCCAGACGTCGGCCAGGACCGCATAGGGGTCGCCCCGCCCGGCGATGTCGGGGAACCACTCGCGGTCCTCGTCGCTGGGCTTGAGGACGATCCGCTCGATGTCCTGCATCATGGCGAAGCCCAGCGCGTAGGGGTTGATGCCGCCGAAGCGCTTGTCGTCGTATTCGGGCTGCATCACCACGTTGGTGTGCGACCCGAGGAACTCGAGGTAGGAGCCCTCAGAGATCTGCCCAGTCTCGAACAGCCGGCCCATGATCTGGTAATGGCAGTAGGTGGCGCAGCCCTCGTTCATCAGCTTCGTCTGGCCCTGCGGGTAGAAGTACTGGGCGATCAGGCGGACGATGCGGATGATCTCGCGCTGCCACGGGGCGAGGCGCGGCGCGGACTTCTCGATGAAGTAGAGGATGTTCTCCTGCGGCAGTTCGAGCAGCGCCTTGCGGCGCTCCTCCGACAGGTTGGCCCCCTTGCCCTTCTCCTTCTCGGGGACGGTGCGCCAGAGGTCGTTGAACATCTGCTCCTGGTGCTCGCGCCGGTCCCGCTCGCGACGCTGCTCGGAGACGAGGTCGGGCTTGCGCTTGCGCGGGTAGCGATGGACGCCGTGGCTCTGCAGCGCATGGGCGGCGTCGAGCACGCGCTCCACCGCGACATGGCCGTAGCGCTCCTCGCAATCGGCGATGAAGCTCTTGGCGAAGTCGAGGTAGCCGAGGATGCCTTCGGCCTGGGTCCATTGCTTGAAGAGGTAGTTGTTGCGGAAGAAGTGATTGTGCCCGAAGGCCGCGTGGGCGATCACCAGGGTCTGCATCGTGGCGGAGTTCTCCTCCATGATGTAGCTGACGCAGGGATCGGAGTTGATGACGATCTCGTAGGCGAGGCCGCGAAGCCCCTTGCGGTAGGCGGCCTCGTGATGGGCGAACGACTTGCCGAAGCTCCAGTGGCCGTAGAACAGCGGCATGCCGACGGACGAGTAGGCGTCGAGCATCTGCTCGGTCGTGATGATCTCGATCTGGTTCGGATAGGTCTTCAGGCCCATCTCGCCGTGGGCGATGGCCTCGCAGGCGTCGTTGATCCGCTGGATGGTCTCGTAGGTCCAGTCGGCGCCGTCGAAGAGCAGGCCGCTCGGCGTCATCGCGTTCATGCCGTCGCCCCCCTGGCGGCGTCAGCCCGGGCGCCGCGCTCCTTGCGCTCGAAGAGCTTGCGGAAGACAGGGTAGATCTCGGCCCTGTGGCGCACCTTGCACATCGCGAAGTCGGCCCCGGATTTGGCCACGGCCTCGTAGGTCCGCCACAACTCGGTCTGCCGCTGCACGAAGCCCATGTGGGGCGTCTCGTTCTCGCGGCCGACCTCGAGGTAGGCGAAATACTGGCAGAGCGGCAGCACGCCCTCGCGCAGCGTTGTGGCGGTCCGCTCCGTGTCGCCCGAGGAATTGTCGCCGTCCGACGCCTGGGCGGTGTAGATGTTCCAGTCGGCGGCGGGATAGCGCGCCGCCACCACCCGCATCATCTCGTCGAGCGCCGAGGACACGACCGTGCCGCCCGTCTCGGGCGAGGAGAAGAACGTCTCCTCGTCGACCTCCTTGGCCTCGTGGGTGTGTCGGATGAAGACGATGTCGACGTTCTTGTAGCGGCGCTTCAAGAAGATGTAGAGCAGCGAGAAGAAGCGCTTCGCCAGGTCCTTCATGTGCTCGGTCATCGAGGCCGAGGTGTCCATGAGGCAGAACATCACCGCCTGGGCCACCGGCTTCGGCACCGGGTTGAAGCGGCGATAGCGGATGTCGATCGGGTCGACGAAGCTGACCCGCCGGGTGCGCTCGAGGAGGTGGGCCAGTTCGGCCCGCAGCGCCGCCAGCCGCTCGGGCTCGAGCCCCGAGGCCGCGAGCGCCTCGACCTCCGCCTCCATCTCCTTGACGTCCTCGCCCTTGGGCCGGCGCAGCGCGATGCGCCGCGACAGCGAATTCCGCATGGTGCGGGCGAGCGACATGTTGGCGGGCGAGCCCGCCGTGGAATAGCCGGCGCGCGACAACGACACCGATTCCGCCGTCGCCAGCTTCTTCTTGGCGAGGTCCGGCAGTTCGAGGTCGTCGAAGAACAGGTCGAGGTATTCCTCGCGCGACAGGACGAAGCGGAAGTCGTCCTCGCCCGAGCCGTCCTCGGCACCCTCGTTGCCGCTGCCGCCCCCGCCCGACGGGTCGCGCGGGATCGTGTCGCCCTCGACGAACTTCTTGTTGCCGGGGAACAGCCCTTCCCGCACGCCGCCCTTCGACGAGCGCCGCAGCCGCGGCTCGCGCACGCCATCGATCGGGATCGACACCTCGCCGCCCTGATCCACGTCCCTCAGCGACCGGTCCTTGGACGAGTTCCGCACCGCCTGCCGCACCAGGTTCTTGGCCCGGCGCAGGAAACGCTGGCGGTTGGCGTGGCTCTTGCCGCTCGAATTCAGGCGTCGGTCGACGATGTGCATGCGCGTGTCGCTCAGGGAGGGGTGTTCAGCCGGCCTTCTTCACCCTCATGTACCATTCGACGAGGCGGCGCACCTGCCGCTCCGTGTAGCCGCGGGCCACCATGCGCTCGACGAACTCGCCGTGCTTCTTCTCGGTCTCGCTGTCGCGCTTGGACGAGAAGCTGATCACGGGCAGCAGCTCCTCGACCTGCGAGAACATGCGCCGCTCGATCACGTCACGCAGCTTCTCGTACGACGTCCACGACGGGTTCCGACCGGAATTGTGGGCCCGGGCGCGCAGTGAGAACTTGACGACCTCGTTGCGGAAGTCCTTGGGATTGGCGATTCCGGCCGGCTTCTCGATCTTGGTGAGTTCCTGGTTCAGGAGCTCGCGGTTGAGAAGCTGCCCGGTGTCGGGGTCCTTGAAGTCCTGGTCCTCGATCCAGGCATCGGCATAGTCGACGTAGCGGTCGAAGAGGTTCTGCCCATAATCGTGGTAGGATTCGAGGTAGGCCTTCTGGATCTCGTGGCCGATGAACTCGGCGTAGCGCGGCGCGAGGTCGGCCTTGATGAACTCGCGGTAGCGCTTCTCGACGTCGTCGGGCAGCTGTTCGCGGCGGATCGACTGTTCCAGCACGTACATGAGGTGGACGGGATCGGCGACGACCTCGGTCGTGTCGTGGTTGAAGGTGGCGGCCAGCACCTTGAAGGCGAAGCGGGTCGAGATCCCGTCCATACCCTCGTCGACGCCGGCCGCGTCCTTGTATTCCTGCATCGAGCGGGCGCGGGGATCGACCTCGCGCAGGCTCTCGCCGTCATAGACCCGCATCTTGGAATAGGTGTTCGAGTTCTCGTGTTCGCGCAGCCGCGACAGCACCGAAAACCGCGCCAGCATGTCGAGCGTGCCCGGCGCGCAGGGCGCCTCGGCCAGTTCGGAGGAGCGGATCAGCTTGTCGTAGATGGCCTTCTCTTCCATCACGCGCAGGCAGTAGGGGACCTTGATGACGTAGATGCGGTCGATGAAGGCTTCGTTGTTCTTGTTCTGCCGAAAGGTCTGCCACTCTGCCTCGTTCGAGTGGGCCATGATGATGCCCGTGAAGGGGATCGCGCCGATGTTCTCGGTGCCGACGTAATTGCCCTCCTGCGTGGCGGTCAGCAGCGGGTGCAGCATCTTGATCGGCGCCTTGAACATCTCGACGAACTCGAGCATGCCCTGGTTGGCGCGGTTGAGGCCGCCCGAGTAGCTGTAGGCGTCGGGGTCGGCCTGCGACAGCGATTCCAGCTTGCGGATGTCGACCTTGCCGACGAGGGACGAGATGTCCTGGTTGTTCTCGTCGCCCGGCTCCGTCTTGGCCAGCGCGATCTGGCGCAGGCGCGACGGGTTGATCTTGACGACCTTGAACTTGGTGATGTCGCCGTTGAACTCGTCGAGCCGCTTCAGGGCCCAGGGGCTCATCAGCCCGGTGAGGCGCCGCCGCGGCACGCCGTAGCGGTCCTCCACCTGCTCGCCCATCGTCTCGGGGTCGAAGAGGCCGAGGGGGCTCTCGAAGACGGGGGAGAGCTCGTTGCCGGCCTTGAGCACGTAGACGGGGTGGTGCTCGATCAGCGCCTTGAGCCGCTCCGCCAGCGAGGACTTGCCGCCCCCGACCGGCCCCAGCAGGTACAGGATCTGCTTGCGCTCCTCGAGTCCCTGGGCGGCGTGGCGGAAGAACGACACAATGCGCTCGATCGTCTCCTCCATGCCGTAGAACTCGGCGAAGGCGGGGTAGAGCCGCACCGTGCGGTTCATGAAGATGCGGCCCAGGCGCGGGTCCTTGGCGGTGTCCACCATCTCGGGCGCGCCGATCGCCGCCAGGATGCGCTCGGGCGCGCTGGCGTACATCATCGGATCGGAGCGGCAACCCTGCAGGTAGTCGGCGAGCGACATGTCGGCCGCCCGCCGGGAATCGTAGGACCGCGTGAAGCTGGTGAACAGGTCGTCCATCGAAGGGCCCTCTCATCCGCGGACATCGGGCGAGTGCCGGATGTCGAAGAGTTTAGAGATACGAACCAGACTGCAGACCGTGTGCCAGTTTCGGCACGTCTGGCCTGATCGACACACTGGCGAGCTAACGCGCGACGGTTGTCCGTTCCATGGCGCTCCCCCTGCGATGTCTTGGCCTTGCAGAGAGTGTGCGCCCCGGCGCGACGACTATGCAAGAACAGTCTCGGCGCCCTGGCAAGCGTGAAGCTGACGTGACGGGCCACACGCCGCGCGTCAAAAGGTGCGGCGTCGTCGCTGAAGACCGGATGAACGACGGAGCCGCCGTGGCCTTTCGCGATGCACGAAGACCCGGGTGCAAAAGACTGATCGCGATGGCGAAGTCGTCTTCGACCGTCGTGCGGCGTTGCGGTCCCGCCCCGCCGTCCTCGGCGGGGATTTCGCGGCGCGGGTGGACGGGCCGTCCGGCGCCGGGGGGTGTGGACTCGACATGGGCCCGGCCTCAGACCTGTGGCGCGCCCGCGTTAACCCAGGACTGCGACATGGGTGCAACAGCACCGAGGCGAGAGGGCCGCGACGCCACTCCCTGGCTGCCTAACATATAGGCAACATGGCTGTCGGGGGCCGGCGATCCCAAGCGAACCGGCCGGCGGCGAGCCTCTTCGGAGGTCGTCAGCGCAGCCCCGTCGCGCGAACCCACCAATCGGGCCGGGCGCCAGCCAGGAGTCGGGCTGCGGCGCGCGCGAGACGACGGTCGTCGTAGAGGGCGAAGCAGGTCGAGCCCGAGCCGGACATGCGGACCAACCGATGTCCGGCCGTGGCGGCGAGGGCGTCGATGGCGTCGCCGATGGGGGGCGCCAGCGACAGGGCGGCGGCCTCCATGTCGTTGCGGCCTCCCCGCACCAGCGCGATGAAATCGTCGTGAGACAGGCCATCGTGCGGCGGAACGTGCTCGCCGAGGTCGCGGGCTTCGCCGGGCTGAAACCCCATGCGGGCGAAGACCGCGGGTGTCGGCAGGTGGACGCCGGGGTTCGCCAGCACGGCGTAGAGCGGGCGGGCCATCAAAGGTTCGCCGAGCCGATCCCCGGTCCCCGCCATCATGCGCGACCGGGGATGGATGCAGACCGGCACGTCGGACCCCGTCGCCGCCGCGGCGGCCCGAACCCGTTCATCGTCCACGCTGAGGCCGTTCAGCTGCGCCAGGAGCCGCAGCGCCGCGGCGGCGTCCGACGAACCGCCACCGATGCCGGCTCCGACCGGCAGCCGCTTCACGAGGTGAAAGGCTCCGGCCCGAAGGCCCGGCACGCGCTCGGCGAGGGCGCGAGCACCCTCGAGGACGAGGTTGCCGTCGAGGTCGCCGACGGCCGCGGCCGTGGGGCCCGACACCGTCAGGCCGAGCGGGCGGGCGGGGTCGAGCGTCAGGACGTCGGCGACGCCGGCGAAGATCACCAGGCTCTCGAGGTCGTGGTACCCGTCGGGCCGCCGGCGCACCACGTGGAGCGTCAGGTTGATCTTGGCGGGGGCACGCGTGCGAAGCAGCATCGGGTTCCTTGGCCCGAAGCCGCGACACCGGTCAAGGCGCCGTCATGGCACCAGAGGCGCTATGAATGGTGTCCGCTCCAGCCGGGGAGGTGCTCGGCCTCGGGCGTGTGGCTGAGCTCCAGGGCCTGGGCGAGCGCCGCCTTGGGCGACTCGTCCAGGATCTTCGCCGGCACCCGGCGCCGGAAGAAGTCCGCCCACAGGAACTCGGCGAAGGGCGCCGTCTCCTTGGCGTAGCCGCCGGCGCGGCGGACCTGGGCCGCCAGGCTGCGGTAGGGGTCGTCGGCGAGCTTCGGCAGTTTGCGCGGCATGGCGTCGAACGGCTGCCGGACGCCTTCGGCGTCGTAGGGATGGACCCATTGCAGGTGGTCCATCACCACCCAGAACTCGTCGAGGGGCAGGCGCGACAGGTCGCGCGCCACGCTGACGACGACGGTCTCGACCTCCTCCTCGATCAGCGCCCGGCCGAGGTGATGATGGTCCGTGATGAAGAACCGGTCGCCGGGGCCCCGGACGGCCGGAAAGGCGTTGTCGCCGAGAAAGGTCTCGCGGTCGCCCTTGGCGACGTGTCTCCAGTCGTGGCGCTTCAACGCGACCTCGGCATAGCCGACGGTCATCTGGGTCGGGCGCAGCTTGTCGAGCCGCGTGCGGGTGATCTCGGGCGTGGGTTTCACGGGAACCTCCATCGATCGCGGCGGCCGGCGGTCGCCGCACCGCCGCCCCATGTCTTACTCTTTTTTCCGCCGCGCGGCCGGCGCGTTAACGCTGTTCGGCCCGCGCCATGGTTTCCGCTCTTTCACCGTTTCGTGGGGCGTTATCGTCATTGGTCAACGCAAAGCTAAGATGAAGCGTTCGATAGAGGGCGTCCGAAGGCAGTTCTGATGCGACCCTTCACATTTACGCCTCGCTTACCACTAACTTCCTCGCAACAACAATGAAGACGAGCGCGTAAAACGCTACATTTTTACTTCAATCGACCGCAGCACGGGCTTGCCATGATGGCTTCACAGCGAAACGTGAGGGCGTCGTCATGGCGATCGATTGGAGCAGACGGGCCGTCCTGGCCGGCATGGTCCTGGCCGGCCTGGTGGGCGCGGCCGACATCGCCACCGCGGCCTCCGCGGTTCTGCCTCGTGCGAGCTACGCGGCCGTCGGCGCCCGCACGAGCGTGCCCTACGGCTGGGTGGACTTCTGCGACCGCTACGGCGCCGAATGTGACGTCCAGCCGCTCGACCCCGTCGACATCGACCTCACCCCGACGGTCCTCAAGGACATCGAGCGGGTCGACCGCCAGGTCAACGGTGCCGTGACCCCCATGACCGACATGGACCATTGGGGCGTCGTCGACCGCTGGGACTACCCGACGGACGGCAAGGGAGACTGCGAGGACTATGCGCTGCTCAAGCGCAAGATCCTCATCGACCAGGGCTATCCCCGGCAGGCGCTGCTCATCACGGTGGTCAAGGACCTCGAGGGCGAGGGCCACGCCATCCTGACGGTGAAAACCAGCCGCGGCGAATTCGTCCTCGACAACCTGAACGACAAGGTGATGGCCTGGTCCGACACCGGTTACGGCTTCATCAAGCGCCAGTCGCAGGCGGACCCCAACGTGTGGCAGTCGATCGGCGTACCGGCCGCCGGACCCCAGTTCACCGCCAAGTGAGTCTCGGAGCGGGCATCCTCACGCTTTCTTGACCGTCACTCGCTAAGCAGGATGGGCGTGGGTTGGCCCATGCCATCCTGCCGCTTTCAGCTCGGAAACTGAGCAGGATTGCGTTGGTGAACCAACACAATCCTGCTTAGGGAGAGAGGCGACAGCGCACGGACCGACACGATGGCCCCCTCCCCGATCAAACTCGGCTTCGCCGGTGCGGCGATCATCGGCTTCGGTGCGGCCTCGATCTGGATCCCCGCCGCCGCGGCCGGACAGGCCCGCATCCCCGCCGCCGAGAGCGATCCGCTCCAGGTCGTGGCCGACGTGGTGCTGATCGAGTCGCAGTGTCGCCAGCTCGGCGTCGACTACGGCAGGCTCTTCGCCTATGCGGCCAGCAACGGCATCCGGCCGGTCGACATCCTGCCGACGGGGGAGCGCCGCGCCGCCTTCGACGCCGCGTCCCGACGCCGCGCGCGGGAGACGCGCGGCGACGCGCTCTGCGCCGACCTCGCCGCCGCGCGCGATGCCGTGATCCCCGGCGTCTTCACGGCCCGCTGACGCCCCTTTCGACGGGCCGACCCCGCGGACCCGTTCCACCCACTCCGATAATGTTCTAACGTCCGCGGGCCGTCGCCGGGACGGCCAGGGCACGGAGCCGACATGACCCGGGCGCAGGGCGAGCCGCACCGCCACGACGCCATCGCGTTCCTGTCCTCCGGCACGACGGAGGCCGACGCGGCGCTCGGCCGCCTCACGGCGGCCTACGGCAACGTCGATCCCGACCACGCCGACGTCGTCGTGGCGCTCGGCGGCGACGGCCTGATGCTGCAGGCTCTCCACCGGTTCATGGGGTCGGGCAAACCCATCTACGGCATGAACCGGGGCTCGGTCGGGTTCCTGATGAACGAATATTCCGAGGATGGCCTGCACGAACGGCTCGAGGCCGCGGCGCGCTCCATGGTCCATCCCCTGGTGATGACCGCGACGGACCGGCGCGGGACCGTGTCGACGGAGCGGGCCATCAACGAGGTCTCGCTGTTGCGCCAGTCCTCCCAGGTCGCCAAGATCCGCATCTCGATCGACGGCCGGGAGCGGCTGAGCGAACTCATCGCCGACGGGCTGCTGGTGGCGACGCCGGCCGGATCGACGGCCTACAACCTATCGGCCAACGGGCCGATCCTGCCTCTCGACGCGGCCCTGATGGCGCTGACGCCGATCTCGGCCTTCCGGCCGCGGCGCTGGCGCGGCGCTCTCCTGTCCGACGAGGCGCGCGTCACCGTCGAGGTGCTCGAAGCCGACAAGCGGCCCGTGGCGGCGACGGCCGACCACAACGAGATCAAGGACGTGACCACGATCGAGATCCGCATGGACCACGAGACCGGGCTCGTCCTGCTGCACGACCCCGGCCATTCGCTCGACGAACGCATCCTGCGCGAACAGTTCGGCTGAACCGGCGTGTGGCGTGCTGGGCAGGCTCGGCGTCAGGCGGCGACCGCCAGGTCCAGGACCGGCTCGAATCGCGGCTCGATGCGGCGCTGCGGCTTGGCGGCGATCTGAGGTCCGGCGGGCGCCGGGCGGCGCGCGGCCGGGAGCGTGCGGCCCTCGTCGCGCGCGGCCTCGGCCTCGAAGCGCCGCAGCAGCGCCGTCAGGCCCGGGAGGGGTGAGCCCTGGGCGATGCCGCGATCGGCCAGGACGCGCGCCACGATCTCGCGCCGGAGCCGGCACGGCGCCTCGTCGGAGGCCGGCCGCGGGGGCGCCAGCGCCGCGCGGATCGCCGGAAGCAGGCCGTCCGGCAGCCCCGACGCCCGGACCAGGGCCGCAAAGGCGAGCCCGTCATGGTGGCGGACGAGGCCCGCCACCCGGCTCGGCGGCTGTCCCGACAATTCCGCCAGGAACGCGACGAACAGCGCCGTCTGGCCGCTCATCAAGGCGCGCAGCACGAGCGCCGGCGTCAGGCGGCCGGCCTGCCGCAGGTGGGCGGCGAAGCGCACGCGCCCGTTATCGCCGTCGCGCGCCGCATCGGCGTCGGCGAGCGCCACCGTGGCGCGGTCGCTCGCCTCGCCGACCACGCGGCGGGCGCGCTCGGGCGCCATCCAGCGGCATTCGGTGACGAAGCGGCGCAGCGCCTCCGCGGTGGCGACGACGAGGTCGTGACGGAGCGCGACGCCGAGGTCGCCGCGGCCCACCAGCGATTCGCGCACCTCGCCGTCGCGGCCGAACCGCTCCAGGATGCGGGACAGGGAAACGTCGGCCAGGGCGGCGCCGAGGTTGCGGCACAGGGCCAGCACGGCGTCGCGGCCGCCGACCTCCGCCAGGGCGCCCGCCACCGCGGGGGACAGGCCGGGGCGGGACGCGATGGCGCTCTGCGCCGGGGCCTCGCCGACCGCGGCGGCGTCGATCAGTTCGGCATCGGTGAGGATGGGCGAGCGGGCGAGGACGAGGGCCGCGATGTCGGCCTGATCGCTGGCCAGGGCCGAGACGACGTGGTGCGGGGCGTGCGCGGCGCCCGCCAGGGCCTCGGCGAGGGCGCGGCGGACCAGGGGCGACGGGTCGTCGAGGAGGCACGTCATGGCGCGCTCCATCTCGCCCTGCTCGACCCGGTCGAGGTCGGCGTAGAGGAAGGCGCGGGCGAGGTCGCGGGCGGCGTCGGCGCGTGCGCCGGCCGGGGCCCTGTCGGTCGAGGAGAGGAACTGACGACCCGGCATGGAACCTCCTCACCGCCGCTTCGACGATCCAGGCAGAATCTCCGATCATGGTAAATACGGCGTTAATCCGCCTCGTCCGGCCGGCACGGGACCGAGGCGCGGACTGATGCCAGTGGTCGAAACTCTTGACCGCTGGCAAGCGCGAATGCGCGCCGCCGCATCTGCGGCGCGACCCGACCTCGACGAGTCATCGTCGATGTCGGCTGGTATGAGCGGCGGACCTGGTCAGAACCGCGTGACGATGTCGGCCATGACGGGCCGCACCCGGTCCTCCACCGCCACGGTCGGCCGGCCCATGTGGACGAAGCCCGCCAGTCTCTCGGGCGGGGCCAGGCCCAGCGCCACCGCGACGCGGGGATCGTAGCTGAACCACTCGGTCAACCAGGCGGTGGCGAAGCCGAGGGCGTTGGCGGCCACGACGAGGTTCATGGAGGCGGCCCCCGCCGACATGACCTGCTCCCATTCGGGGATCTTCCCGTGCGGGGCGGCGCGCGACACGATCGCCACCACGGACGGCGCGTGCTGCAGGCGCCGCCGCTCGATGTCGAGCCGAGAGGCCGGCGCCTCGGGATTGTCCTTCGCGTAGACCTCCGCGATGAGGTCGCCGGCGCGGGCGCGGGCCTCGCCCTCGAAGACGATGAACCGCCACGGTGCGAGTTTGCCGTGGTCCGGCACGCGGGCCGCGAGCGTGAGAATCGTGTCCATCTCGGCCGGCGTCGGACCGGGGCCCGCCATCGTCATGGGGGGCACGGAGCGGCGGCGGCTCAGGAGCGCGATGGTGGGGTCTGTGTCGGACTGGATCATGCGCGACTGAGAAGCACGGCGGGCCCGCCACAGCAAGGCGGGATCGGCGATCCGACACGTCGCCGCCGCTGCCGGCGGGCCCGAGGTCGGCGGAGCGGCTCCGCCTTGATCAGGGCGGAATCGTGCGGCATCGCCCACGGTCAGTCCCGCTCTCGTCCCGGTGATCGATGGCCCGCCCCGCCCCGTTCCGGCGCTTCGCCGCCCCGCTCCTGTGCCTCACGGCGGCGTCGTCGGGGGCGCAGGCGCAGCAGGAGCAGAGCCCCCTGCCCGCCCAGATCGCGCCGCAGGTCCAGCCCGCCCCCCAGGTTCAACCGGCGGCGCCGGGGCCGGGCGGGGCCGGCGAGGTGCCGCAGCCGGGCCACGGCATCCTGCACCTGTCCGCCACCCTGACGGCCGACCCGCCGCTCGTGCGCGCCGGCCTGCAATGGCGCGTCTTCGCGGACGCCACCCTGCCCGACGGCACCCACAAGGTCGTGGCGCAATCGGCCGATCCGCAGCCGACCTTCACGCTGCCGGACGGGCGCTACATCGTCCATGCCACCTACGGCTACGCCGGGACGATGAAGCGGGTCGACATCGCCGACCGCGTGTCGAGCGAGCGGTTCAACCTCAACGCCGGCGCCATCGAGGTCGAGGGCACGCTGGGCGACGCCGCCATCCCGGCCAACAGGCTGTCGATCGCCATCTACGTGCCCGACCACAACAATCCCGAGGCCAAGCTCGTCGTCGCCAACGCCAAACCCGCCCAGGTGATCTGCCTGCCGGAGGGCAGCTACCACGTCGTCTCGACCTATCTCGACACCGAGGGCGTGGGCTCGCTGACGCCGGTGACCAACACCAATTCGACGGTGGCGGCGGACCTGCGCGTCCAGGCCGGCAAGCTGCTCCAGGCGAGCGTGAAGCACCGGGCCGCCATGCTGACCTTGAAGCTCGTCAACGCGCCGGGCGGCGAGGCCCTGGCCAACACCTCCTTCACGGTGCTGACGCCGGGCGGCGACGTGATCCGCGAGCTGATCGGCGCCTACCCGTCGCTGGTGCTGGCGGAGGGCGACTACGTCGCCATCGCGCGCCACGGCGGCAAGACCTTCCAGTCCGAGTTCAAGGTGCAATCGGCGCGCGACAGCGACGTGGAGGTGACGGCGCATTGACCGGCGCCGCGGCTCGGCAGAGGATGACGTCCATGCAGTGCTTCTTCGTCCAGATCAAATGCGCGCTGGGGCGCACCTACGCGGTGGCGAGCGCGCTCGCCGAGGCGGAGATCGCCTCCGAGATCCACTCGATCGCCGGCGACTACGACATCCTGGCGAAGTTCTACGTCGCGAAGGAGACCGACATCGGCCACTTCGTCGGCGAGAGGGTGCAGGGGATCCCGGGCATCGTGGATACGAGGACGGTGATCACCTTCAAGGCGTTCTGAGCGCCCGGAGCGGCCATTCCACCGCGGTCCTCCGAGAGCGCAGGCGTTCGACAGCGGGACGGGCGGTTGCACCGGGGCGGACATCGGCGTGTCCCTCGTCCCCCGGCGGCGCCGACCGGGCATCCAGAGCGGCATGACCCGTCTCGCCGCGGCATCGAAAGAGCAGGCTCAGATGACCGACGAGGACATCCCACGACGCCCTTGGTGGAAGGACGCGGTCGTCTACCAAGTCTACCCGCGCTCGTTCCGGGATTCCGACGGCGACGGCATCGGCGACATCCGCGGCATCATCGAGAAGCTGGACTACCTCGAAGACCTCGGCGTCACGGTCGTGTGGCTGTCGCCGGTCTACAGGTCGCCCGACGACGACAACGGCTACGACATCAGCGACTATCGCGACATCGATCCGAGGTTCGGCACCCTGGCCGATTGGGACGCGCTGGCGGCGGGGCTGCACGCCCGCGGCATGAAGATCGTCATGGACCTCGTGGTCAACCACAGTTCGGACGAGCACCCGTGGTTCGCGTCGGCCCGCTCCTCGAAGGACAGCCCCTACCGCGACTTCTACATCTGGCGCGACGGCAAGGCCAATGCCGAGCCCAACAACTGGGCCGCCATCTTCGGCGGCTCGGCGTGGGAGTGGAATGCGGCGACCGGCGACTATTACCTCCACCTCTTCTCGAAGAAACAGCCGGACCTCAACTGGGAGAGCCCGGGGCTCCGCGCCGCCGTCTACGACATGATGCGCTGGTGGCTCGACCGCGGCGTCGACGGTTTCCGCATGGACGTCATCAACGCGCTCTCGAAGGTGCAGTCGTTCCCCGACGGCCCGAATCCGGACGGCCGGCGCTACGTCTTCGCGCCCGAGTTCTTCATGCAGGGGTCCGCGGCTCCTCGAGTTCTACGCGGAGATGAAGCGCGAGGTGCTCTCCCGCTACGATCTGATGACGGTCGGCGAGGCCGCCCTGGGCACGGTCGACCACGCCGTCGCGGTGACCAACGCCGACACCGGATACCTCGACATGGTCCTCTCCTTCGAGCACGTCGACATCGACATGGCGAAGCACGGCTTCGCCACCAAGTGGCACCGCGTCCCCTTCGTGCTCGACCGGCTGAAGGCCATCCTGACCCGCTGGCAGGACGCCATGGCGGAGCGCGGCTGGAACAGCCTCTACCTCAACAACCACGACCAGCCCCGCGCGGTGTCGCGGTTCGGCGACGACGGCGCGCTGCGGCGCGAGAGCGCCACGATGCTGGCCACCTGCCTCCACTTCCTGCGGGGCACGCCCTTCGTCTACCAGGGCGAGGAGATCGGCATGACCAACGTGCCCTTCGCCACGATCGCGGACCTCCGCGACCTCGAATCGATCAACGGCCATGCGGAACTGGTCGAAAACCAGGGGCTCGCTCCCGACGCAGCCTTCGAGAAAGTCCGGTTCCGCTCGCGCGACAATGCCCGGACGCCCATGCAGTGGCACGGCTCGCCCGGCACCGGCTTCACGACCGGGACGCCCTGGATCGGCATCCACCCGAACCACGTGTCGGTGAACGTCGCCGCCGAACGGGCCGATCCGGGTTCGGTGCTCAACTTCTATCGGCGGCTCATCGCCCTGCGGAAGGCGCATCCCGTGATGGTCGACGGTCGCTACGACCTCGTCGCCGACACGGACCCGCTCCTCTGGGTCTACACCCGCACGGGTGCCGAGGCCACGCTCCTCGTGATGTGCAGCTTCTCGGACCGGCCGGCCACCGTCTCGCCGCCGGCGGACTGGGTGGCGGCGCGGGGCTCGCTGCTGATCGGCAACTATCCCGAGGCCGCATCGGGCGACGCAGATTGGACCTTTCGGCCCTACGAGGCCCGGGTCTACCGCCGCGCCGTCACGCCTTCGTCCGGTTGAGCCCGTTGAACATCATCTTGGAGAAGGCCTGCTGGAACTGCTCGGGCGACTGGGACAACATCGACAGCCAGCTCTTCAGCACGCTCTCGGGCGAGAAACGGTCCATCTCGGCCAGCATCTTCTTCTCGACCTCGGCCATGATGGTGGCCTGCATCGGCTGGACATCCGGCAGGCCGAAGAACTGGCGGGCTTCGAGCGGGGTGCAATCGACTTCGAGAGTGCATTTCATGACGTGATCCCCGCCTCCCCTGTCCAAGCGCTCGTCGCGGGAGCGAAGGCGGTCGCAGTCTCAGGACCAGGATGCTGAACCCCGCCAGGGCCGAGCGCAAGGGTCGCCCGGAAGCGGGCCGCCTCAACCCGGGTCCAGGAGCCCGAAGACGGCGACCAGCGCGAGGGCGGCGAGGCCGAGCGGCACCTCGGCGAGCGTCCCCAGGTGCAGCGCCCGGGCGGCGCCGTCGGGCGCGCGCGCCATCCTGGGAACCAGCACGTACCGGTTGACGAGCGCCAGCGCCGTCATGGCGACGACGCAGACGATCTTGACGTCGAGGAGCGCCTCGTAGGGCGACGCGAGGTCGAGGGGCCAGCGCTTCAGCACCAGCGCGGTGCTGAGGATCCCGGACAGCAGCACCAGGGCCACCGCCGCGTGGCCGGCGCGCGAGAAGCCGCGCAGCGCCGTCGCCACCTCGCCCCGGTCCGCGTCGCCCGAGGATGCGGCCAGGATCAGCAGCACCGGCGCGAGCGACCCCAGCCAGGCGCCGCCCGACAGAACGTGGATGACGTCGTTGGCGCGGTCGAGCGCGCCGAGCCAACCCTCGTAGAGGGTGGCGTGGCCTTCGAGCGCCAGGGAGGCGAGCACCAGGCCGGAACTCGCCGCGATGGCGAGCACGCGCCAGCGGACCGGAGCGAACGCGGCGGCGACCAGAAGCAGGACGGCGGCGGCCTCCGCCATCCAGGCCCGGCCGACGCTCGTGTCGACCAGCACGCTGCGGACCATGCCGGTGTCCACCGCATCCCGCCATCCGTCGCCGATGCCCGCGACCTCGGCCGGCAGCTTCACGGCGACGGCCAGGGCCGCCACCGCCACCGCGGCGGCCGCGAGATGCCGCAGCCGCCACGCCACCGCGGCCGCGAGCCCGACCGGGACGAGGGCGCCGAGATAGGCTGCGGCGCCCCACAGCAGCGTCGCGGCCGCGTCCTGGCCGAAGCGGCACAGCGCCAGGACCGCGGCCGCCGATGTCACGGCTTGACCGTGAACGTGTAGGCGCCGTCGGTCTTGTGGCCGTCGGTCGCCAGAGCGTGCCAGACGACCTTGTAGGTGCCGGCGCCGAGCGTCCCGGTGACCGGGACCACCAGGGTCGCGTCCCCGCCTGGGCCGAGCTTCGACGGGCCGGTCGCCACCGCGGCGCCGGCCGGGCCCGTCATCGTCAGGCCGGTGAACCGGGGGTTCACGCCTTCCGAGAAGGCGAGGTCGAGTTCGGCCGGCGCCGCCGTCACGGTGCCGCCCATCGCGGGCGTGGCCGACTTCAGGTGGGCGTGGGCCTTGGCTTCTCCGGCGAGGCCGATGGTCAGAACGCAAGTGACGACGGTCAGGCTGATGCGAAGTGTCATGGTGTTCTCCTCATGGGGTGGCGCCCGTGGGTGCCGCGGGCGGACGGGTCGTCGCGGGCCGGCGGCACTCGCCAGGGAGGCGGCCGGCATCGCTGGATCACTCTCGGCAGGGGAAGATGTGGCCCGGCACAGGTCGCAGCCTCGGCCACGCGCCGGTCGGGCGCCGCCGGTCAGGCTCTCGCCATCGCCGACGAGGTCGCGGTGAGGACGGCCCATGCGGACCCTCGCGGCGGCGTTTCGGTCGGCGGAGAGCGACCGGGCCGGCGGGTCGGCTCACGCGGCCGGTGGACCTCGGGACTGTCGGGGGCTGCGCGGGCGCGCGATCGCCGCCACCGCCGCCACGGCCCGGATGTGCGCGCCGACGTGTCCGGCCGGTGCGGCTCGCGACAGGACCGGGCCGGCGGGGAGCACGATGGCGGCGAGGAGCGCACACGCGTCGCAGCAATCGTGCTGTGCGGGGTGGGCGGGCGAGCCCGGAGCCGAAGGCGTCCCGGCGCCCGCGTGACAGATCGGCACCGGGAGGCCCGCGACGATGTCGAGCACATCGGCGGGGTCTGACGTCGTCGCGACGGCGCGCCCGAGGCCCGCCAGGGTCAGGGCGATGATCAGGACCGCGGCGAGCATCCGCCGCGGTCCGAAGGTCGTCGGAGCCGTCATGGGCTCAGTGCACGTCGTTCGCGCAACCTTGTCAACGGACGCTTTGTCCGACCCTCAGGCGTTGCCGGATGTGCGGATCTCGACCTCGTCGAGCCGCTTCGCCTTGTAGATCGCGTAGGACACGATCCACGCGGCGACGAAGACGCCGATGATGACGAAGCCGAGGTCGTTGAAATTGTCGTTCAACGCCCCGATCCCGTCCCAGAAGGCGCCCTTGAGATCGAGCTGGTCGCCGATGAGCCCGAGCGCCTCGATGCCGCCGATCAGTACGGCGACGATGACCGACACCAGCGTGATGGTCATGTTGTAGTACAGCTTGCGCATGGGCTTGACGAAGGCCCAATCGTAGGCCCCGAGCATCATCACGCCGTCCGTCGTGTCGACGAGCGACATGCCCGCCGCGAACAGAACCGGGAACGCCATGATGGCCGCGATGGGGATGCCCTTCGCGGCCTGCGCGGCCGACACGCCGAACGTCGCCACTTCGGTGGCGGTGTCGAACCCGAGGCCGAACAGGAAGCCCAGCGGAAACATGTGCCAGCTGCGGCTCACCAGGCGAAACATCGGCCGGAACAGCCGCGCCAGGACTCCGCGGTCGTTGAGCAGGATGTCGAGATCCTCCTCGACGTATGTGCCGCCCGACCTGACGCGGCGATAGCTGCGGTAGATCGAGACGAAGATCACGACGTTCATCGCCGCGATGGCGAGGAGGAACAGCGCCGACACGCCCGTGCCGATCAGGCCGCTGACGCTCTTGAACGAGTCGAAGCTGCCGAGCAGCGTCGCCGCGAGCGCCACGGCCGCCGCCGCGATGATGACCACGGTCGAATGGCCCATGGCGAAGAAGAAACCGACGGCGACAGGACGCCGGCGCTCCTGCATCAGCTTGCGCGTGACGTTGTCGATCGCC
Source organism: Lichenihabitans sp. (assembly GCA_965214345.1). Classification (GTDB taxonomy): domain Bacteria; phylum Pseudomonadota; class Alphaproteobacteria; order Rhizobiales; family Beijerinckiaceae; genus Lichenihabitans. The sequence goes on from CBDCBJ010000007.1 coordinate 2,837,633, forward strand.
GCGATGTGGTCGGCGTCGACGGCGTGCCGGAGCCCCAGGCCGTAGATCACCAGCGCCACGCCCAGCATCGTGGGATCGCCGTGGAACGCCACGGCGGCCCAGAGCCAGGCGCCGATATTGAGGACGGCGAGCACGCCGTAGATGGCGACGAGCCTGGCCTTGAGATCGGGCCCGCTCTCGTCGAACAGGTCCTTGATGGCTTTCAGCATGGGTCTGTCCCCGGTGGCAGGAGGTCCACACCGCGTCCCCTTTTCAGCCCTCGCGGGCACCGTCGCCGGCGACGCTAAACCAGCGTGGCGGTCGACTCAATGCAGGCAGCGCCGCCCACATGGTCGGACCTCGGTCCATGCTGCATCCGGGGGCGAGCCGTCGTCTTGCGGTCCTCCACCCTGGGTGTTAGCTCTCACGACACCTCCGGCTCAACGGGGGATTACGGGAGTGATACGCCATGGCTGAGGCATCGGCCGGACCGCCCGATTGGGGTCCGCACAACACCGTGAGGGTCGTCGACCCCTCTCCGGTGAACTGGCTGTCCATCACCTGGAACACGATGGAGGAGGCCAACCGCGTCGACCACGAGGGCATCGGCCAGCCGAGCCTCGCCTCGGGTTGGCGCTGGATCGACGACGAGACGCTGGAGCTCGACATCCGCCGCGACGTCGTCTTCCAGGACGGCGAGCGCTACGACGCCTCGATCTTCAAGCTCGCCTTCGACAAGGTCCAGGAATGGACCAACCCGCACCCGCCGGGCGCCTTCCTGAACTTCGCCCAGGACACCGTCCTCGACGTGGTCGACGACCACACCGTCCGCATGCGCTTTCCCGGGGGCGACAGCGCCGCCGTGATGAAGCTTCGCGGCATGCACATCCCCTCGACGCGATTCTGGAACGAATGGGGTTTCGTCGACCCCAAGACCGGTTCCGCCGAAGGCCACTGGTGAGTCATCGATGCGCCCGGTCCGTGGGGGACTGGTCCATTCGTGCTCGCCGAGGGCATCTCGACGCTGGATACGCGCTCGCCGGAAGTGATCCTGGAGCCCAACCCGGACTATTGGAACCCTGACCGGCGCCCGAAGGCCCGGATCGTCTACGACAATGCCATCGGCCGCGAGGACGCCATCCGCTCCGTCGAGACCGGGGACGGACGCGTCGACGTCGTGAACGACCTGTCGATCGCCGAAGCCCGCGCCTTCCGGGGCGACGGCAAGGCGAAGCTGCTGTCACAGCGTGCCAAGACGGTGCTGACGGGCCTGTTCAACCGCAACAAGGCGGGTTCGCCCTGGAACGACGGGGCCGTGCGCCGCGCCGTCAACATGGCGGTCGACCGGGACGCGCTGGTGGCGCGGGGGGCGGACGGGCACGGCGTGGTCATGCCGGCGCTGATCCAGACCGGACGCTACGGCGCCGATCCGGCGATGAAGCCCTACGCCCGCGACGTGAAGGCGGCCGCCGAGATCATCGAGACGGCGGGGCTGAAGGGCCGCGAGATCCTCGTGCTGGCCTCGCCCGATTGGGAGGACGCGGTCGCGGTCCTGGCCGAGAACCTCGCCGAGGTGGGCCTGCACGTGAAGGCCGACCATTCCAAGGCGGCCGTCGACCCAGAGGGCTGGGACGTGAAGCTGCTCTGGTACTTCGACTGGTCGCCGCAATACCCGGTGGGCGTCGTGCATCGCGAGTTCTTCGGCCACAACGGCGCGTTCCGGTCGGCGCCCGCCGACGAGGGCTTCGACGCGCTCTACGCCAAGCTGCTGCGCACCCCGCATCAGCCCGCCCAGGAGGCGGTCGTCCGCGAGGTTGAGCACTACGTGTTCGACCACGCGCTGGGGCTGTTCCTGTTCTCGCCGCACACGCTCTTCGCGGTCAGCGATCGGGTCAGCTTCACGGCCTACGACACCTGCATGTCGGAACTCGCCGAGACCTACGTGAAGTAGGCGCGCCCTGCCCTCCTCCCGCACGCGGGAGGAGGGCCACCGCAACGGGACCTTCGCAACACCGCATGATCGTCGCGACCGCCGGCCACATCGACCACGGCAAGACCGCCCTGGTGCGGGCGCTGACGGGCGTCGACACGACACACCTGCCGGAGGAGCGCCGGCGCGGCATCACTGTCGACCTCGGCTACGCCTATGCGCCCGGGCCCGGAGGGCGCCGCATCGGCTTCGTCGACGTCCCAGGTCACGAGCGCCTCGTCCGCACCATGGTGGCGGGGGCCACCGGGGTCGACCTGGCGCTGCTCGTCGTGGCGGCCGACGACGGCCCGATGCCGCAGACCCGCGAACACCTCGCCATCCTCGACCTCCTCGGCCTCGGTCGCGCCGTCGTGGCGCTCACGAAGTCGGACCGCGTCGACCCCGCCCGGAGCGCCGCCGCCGCTGCCGAGGTCGCCGCGATGCTGCGCGGCACCGCGCTCGCCACGGCCCCCGTGGTCCCCTGCTCGTCGGTGACCGGCGAGGGGATCGCGGCGCTGCGCGCCCTCATCGACGCCTGGGCCGACGCGCCCGATGCCGCCCCGCGCGGCGGCTTCCGCCTCGCGGTCGACCGGGCCTTCACGGTCGCCGGCGCGGGCCTCGTGGTCACCGGGGCGGTCCACGGCGGCGCCGTCGCGGTCGGCCAGCGCCTCGTCGTCGCCCGCTCCGGCGTCGAAGTCAGGGTGCGCGGCCTCCACGCCCAGAACCGCCCCGCCGAGCGCGGCGCGGGCGGCCAGCGCCTGGCGCTCAACATCGCCGGCCCGCGCCTCGACCGCGCCCCACCGGCCCGGGGCGACTGGCTGGTCGATCCCGGGCTGGAGGCCGAGAGCGCGCGGTTCGACGTCGCCCTGCGGCTCCTGCCCGGCGAGGCGCGGGCGCTGAAGCACTGGACGCCGGTCCACGTCCACATCGGCGCCGCCGACATCCCCGGTCGCGTCGGCCTGCTCGAAGGCTCCGCCCTGCAGCCCGGCGGCACCGCGATGGCGCAGCTCGTCCTCGACGCGCCCGTGGCGGCGCTCGGCGGCGACCGTTTCGTCGTCCGCGACCAGTCGGCGACGCGGTCCCTCGGCGGCGGCCGCGTCCTCGACCCCGCGCCGCCGCGCCGCGGCGCCCGCCGCCCCGACCGCCTTCGCACCCTCGACGCCCTGGCGCGACCCGACGGCGAGGCACTGGCGGCGCTGCTCGACGCCTCCGAGGCCGGGATCGACCTCGCCTGGTTCCGCCGCACGCGCAACCTCCTGGCACGGGAGGTGGACGGCCTTGGGATCCCGTCCGTCGCGGTCGGCGGCCTCGCGTTCTCGGCGCGGTGGCGCGACGCATTGTCCGGGCGCATCCTCGCCGCCGCCGCCGCCGAGGCCGCCGCCGATCCCGACGCGGTGGGCCCCACCGCCGATCAGCTCCTGCGCCGCCTCCCCGCGGCGCAGCGGGTGCCGGCGCGGGAACTGCTGCGCGACCTCGCGTCGGCGGGCGCGTTGGAGCGACACGGCGCCCTCTACCATCGGCCGGGCCACGCGCCGCGGCTCGACGCCGCCGAGGAGGACCTGTGGATCGAGGTGAGTGGATCCTTGGCGCGGGCCGGCGCGGACCAGCCCCGCGTGGCGCTGCTGGCGGAGTTGTTGGCCGTCAGCGAGGCCGACCTCAGGCCGCTGCTCGGCAAACTCGCCCGCATGGGCCGCCTCACCCGCGTCGCGCCGACCTATTACATGCTGCCCGAGACGCTGGGACGGCTCGCCCGGGCCGCCGCCGATGTTGCGCGAGGCGGCCCGGGCGGACTGCTGACGGTGGGGCGCTTCCGCGACGCCACGGGCATCAACCGCAACGCCGTGATGCCCGTGCTGGAGTTCTTCGACCGCGCCGGACTGACCACGCGCCGTCCCGACGGCCGTGCGCTGAGGCCCGACCGCGTCGAGATCTTCGACGGCGGCGGCGCATGACGCGGTCGCCGCCGCACCGGTTCGCCCCTGCCCCGCGCGACCGCCGATGATCGACAAGCTGGAGATCCTGCTCGCCCTGGCGAAGGAGCGCCACTTCGGCCGGGCCGCCGAGAACTGCGGCATCACCCAGCCGACCCTGTCGGCCGGGCTGAAGTCGCTGGAAGACACGCTGGGCGTCATGCTGGTGCGCCGCTCGTCGCGGTTCCAGGGCCTGACGCCCGAGGGTGAACGGGTGCTCGACTGGGCGAGGCGGATCGTCGCCGACGCCCGCGCGATGCGTCAGGACCTCAGGTCCTCGCGGCGGGACCTGTCGGGCGAGCTGCGGCTCGCCGTCATCCCCACGGCCCTCGCTTGGGTGATGCGGCTGACGGTGCCGTTCCGCGCCAGCCATCCCCAGGTGACCTTCACGGTCCTGTCCCGCGCCTCGGACGACGTGCTGCGGATGCTCGCCGATCTCGAGGTCGACGCCGGCATCACCTACCTCGGCAACGAGGCGCTGGGGCCGGCGCGTGCCGTGCCGCTCTACCTCGAGCGCTACTGCCTTCTCACCCCCGCGACCGCGCCGCTCGCGGGCCGCGACCACGTCACCTGGGCGGAAGCCGGCCGCGAGCCGCTCTGCCTGCTCACCCCCGCCATGCAGAACCGCCGGATCGTCGACGGCCTGCTGCGCCGTGCCGGCTGCGACCCCGCCCCGACCCTGGTGTCGGATTCCACCATCGTTCTGGTGACGCATGTGCGCACCGGGTTGTGGTCGACGATCGTGCCGTCCCTCCTGGCCGAGGGGCTGGACCTGCCGTCGGACGTGCGCGCCGTGCCGATCAGCGACGGTCCCGGCCAGGCCGTCGGGCTCGTCGTGACGCCCCGCGAGCCGGCGACGCCGCTCGTCGTGGCCCTGCTGGCCGAGGCGCAGAGGCTCGCGCACGCGCCGTGACGGCGCCGCCGCGGCTCACCCTCTGAGACATCGTCCGGACGACTGGTTCGGGCGATACCTGAGCGGTCGCGCCCCGTCTGCCTCCTCCGCGAGCGGATGCACACATCTCGGCGGCTGGACACGTTCTGCCCTTCTCCCCTCGGGAGAAGGTGGCGCGCAGCGCCGGATGAGGGGTGATCCACCACCTCGGGAGGCCCCCTCATCCGCCCTGACGGGCACCCGGGGCCCATCCCGGCTCGCCGGGATGGGTGCCCGATTCTCCCCGAGGGGAGAAGGACGCTAGCCCTCAGCGTCGATGATGTGTGAATCCTGTAGGCTCGCGGAGGAAGGGGGACCGCGCGCAGCGCGGTGGAGGAGGCGACCGGGCGCCACCGAGCCCATCAGCCGGACGCCGTATCAGAGGCGAGAGCGGTCGGCCGGGCGCCGATGGGCCGCGACCGCGGCGCCGAAGGCGGCGAACAGGGCCCTGTTCAGCGGATTGGTCTGCGGATCGTGCTCCGCGTGCCACTGGACGCCCAGGGCGAAACCGGGCGCATCCCCGATCCTGATGGCTTCGACGGTGCCGTCCTCGGCGAGGCCCTCGACGACGATCCTGCCGCCGATCGCGAGGAGACCCTGCCCGTGGAGCGAGTTCACGCGGATGAGGTCCCGCCCGAAGATGCGCGCGAAGACGCCGTCGGGGACGAGCCTCACCTCGTGCCGGTCGGCGAAGACGACTGCGAGGTCGGGGTGGATCTCGCCGGTGTCGAGGCGCGGCATGCGGTGGTTCATCCGTCCGGGGAGGTCCCGGATCTCCGGATGGAGCGAGCCGCCGTAGGCGACGTTGAACTCCTGGAAGCCGCGGCAGATGCCGAGGATCGGCATGCCGGCGTCGACGCAGGCGGCGATCAGCGGCAGGGCCAGCGCGTCCCTGTCCTCGTCGTAGGGCTGATAGCGGGGATCGTCCTCGGCCCCGAACCGGGACGGGTGGACGTTGGCGCGCGCGCCCGTCAGCAGGATCCCGTCGACGGCACCCATCAGATCGCCGATGTCGGTGATCTCGGGCGAGCCGGCGAACATCAGCGGCAAGGCATCGGCCGCATCCGCCACAGCCTTCATGTTGCCGCGGCCGACGAGATGGGCGGCGTAGCGGTTCTCGACCACGTGGCCGTTCCCGATGACGCCGATCACGGCCTTGCCCATCTGTGCCTCCGAGCTGGATCGACACGAGGCCGATCCGTCCATCACCAACCGAAGTCAACATCGCGCCGAAGCCGGACGAAATCCACCGGCTTCCCGCACGGGGCGCCGTCGGCTCCGCGCCGGACGTCGGTGGATGCGGCCGCGTCCGCTCGATGATCGATAGCGATTCTCTATCGCGGCACGGAGTAACGGCGTTGCTCTCGCACTGCGATCCGCGGTGTATCGCGCCATGCAGAACGGATCCGCGACGGCGGCGGCGGTCTCCGCCGCCTGGGACGAGGGGGAAGCCCGCGGCATCATCGCCCGGCTGGTCGGCCTCGCGGGCGCGGCCCTGCCGATCCTCCATGCGCTGCAGGAGCGCTTCGGCCACGTGCCGGAGGCGGCCGTGCCCCTCGTGGCCGAGGCGTTGAACCTGTCGCGGGCCGAGGTCCACGGCACCGTCAGCTTCTACCACGACTTCCGCCGTCACCCGCCCGGCCGCCACGTGCTGAAGCTCTGCCGCGCCGAGGCCTGCCAGTCGGTCGGCGCGGCCGCGCTGGCCGAGCACGCCAAGGCGAGCCTCGGGGTGAACTGGCACGGCACCACGGCCGACGGCGCCGTGACGCTGGAGCCGGTCTTCTGCCTCGGCCTCTGCGCCTGCGGCCCGTCGGCGCTGGTCGACGGCGAGCCGATGGCCTTCCTCGACGCCGACGCCCTCGACGCCGCCGTGAGGGAGCTGCGCCCGTGACGCGGCTCTTCGTCCCCTCGGATTCCCAGGCGGCCGCGCTCGGCGCCGACCGCGTCGCCGCCGCCCTGGCCGGCGCCTGCACCGGAGCCGAGATCGTCAGGACCGGGTCGCGCGGCCTGTTCTGGCTGGAGCCGATGGTCGAGGTGGAGGTCGACGGGGCCCGCGTGGCCTACGGTCCGGTCAAGCCGGCCGACGTGCCCGGCCTGGTGGCGGCCGGGCTCCTGGCCGGCGGCGCCCATCCGCTGCGCCTCGGACCGACGGACGCCATCGCCGAACTCGCCCGGCAGGACCGGCTCACCTTCGGGCGCTGCGGCGCCGTCGACCCGGCATCGTCCGACGATTACGCGGCCCACGGCGGCTGGCACGGGCTCGCCCGCGCGCTGGCCATGGACGGCGCCGGGATCGTCGACGAGGTCAAGCTGTCCGGCCTGCGCGGCCGGGGCGGCGCGGGGTTCCCCACCGGCATCAAGTGGTCGACGGTCCGCATGGCGGAGGCCGATCAGAAATACGTCGTCTGCAACGCCGACGAGGGCGACAGCGGCACCTTCGCCGACCGCATGCTGATGGAGGGCGACCCGATGTCGCTCGTCGAGGGCATGGCGATCGCCGGCGTGGCGGTCGGCGCCACGGCGGGTTTCATCTATGTCCGCTCCGAATATCCCCGCGCCATCGCGGCCCTGCGGCGGGCCATCGCGGCGGCCGAGCGCTCGGGCCACCTCGGCGTCGCCGTGATGGGGTCGGCCCGGGCCTTCAGGCTGGAGGTCCGGGTCGGCGCCGGCGCCTACATCTGCGGCGAGGAGACGGCGCTGCTCGACAGCCTCGAGGGCAAGCGCGGCACCGTCCGCGCCAAGCCTCCCCTGCCCGCCTTGCAGGGGCTGTTCGGCAAGCCGACGATCGTCAACAACGTGCTCTCGCTGGCCAGCGTGCCGTGGATCATGGCGCATGGCGGGCAGGCCTACGCGGATTACGGCATGGGCCGGTCGCGCGGCACGCTGGCGGTCCAGCTGGCCGGCAACGTGCGGCGCGGCGGGCTCTTCGAGACGGCGTTCGGCATGACGCTGCGGGAGATCGTCGAAGGTTTCGGGGGCGGCACGCGCTCGGGGCGGCCGCTGCGGGCCGTGCAGGTCGGCGGGCCGCTCGGTGCCTATTTCCCCGACGCGCTCCTCGACACGCCGCTCGACTACGAGGCCATGGCGGCGGCGGGCGGGCTCCTCGGCCATGGCGGCGTCGTGGTGTTCGACGACAGTGTCGACCTCGCCGCCCAGGCGCGGTTCGCCTTCGAGTTCTGTGCGGCCGAGAGCTGCGGCAAGTGCACGCCCTGCCGCATCGGCGCGGTGCGGGGCGTCGAAGTGATGGACCGCATCGTCGCCGGCACCCGGCGCGACGAGAACCTCGCCGTCCTCGACGACCTGATGGAGGTCATGACGGACGGATCGCTCTGCGCCATGGGCGGGCTGACTCCGGTGCCGGTGCGCAGCGCGCTGAAACACTTCCCCGAAGATTTCGGCATCGCGCCACTCCGGCAGGCCGCGGAATGAGCCGTCCCGTCGAGGCCGAGGGCCTCCAAAACCCCTCTCGAAGAGGCCGATCGTCATGGCGCTGATCCGCGAGCTGGACACCGGGACGCCGATCCGCGTCTCCGAGCACCTCGTCACCCTGACGGTCGACGGCGTCGAGACCAGCGTGCCGCGCGGCACCTCCGTGATGGCGGCGGCCGCCCTGATGGGCACCGCGATCCCGAGGCTCTGCGCCACCGACTCGCTGGAGCCCTTCGGCTCCTGCCGGCTCTGCCTCGTCGAGATCGAGGGCCGCCGCGGCACGCCCGCCTCCTGCACGACCCCGGCCGAGCCCGGCATGGTGGTCCACACCCAGACGCCGAAGCTGGCGAATCTCCGCCGCGGCGTCATGGAGCTCTACATCTCCGACCACCCGCTGACCTGCCTGACCTGCTCGGCCAACGGCGACTGCGAGCTGCAGGACATGGCCGGCGCGGTCGGCCTGCGCGAGGTCCGCTACGGCGAGGCCGGCGCCAGCCACCGCGACGCCCCGACCGACGCCTCCAACCCCTATTTCACCTTCGAATCGGCGAAGTGCATCGTCTGCAACCGCTGCGTCCGCGCCTGCGAGGAGGTGCAGGGCACCTTCGCGCTGACGATCGACGGCCGCGGCTTCGACGCCAAGGTGAGCTTCGGCGGCACCGACGTCTTCGGGTCGGAATGCGTCTCCTGCGGCGCCTGCGTGCAGGCCTGCCCGACCGCGACGCTGAACGAGAAGTCGGTGGTCGCGCTGGGCGTCCCGGAGCATTCCGCCGTCACGACCTGCGCCTATTGTGGGGTCGGCTGTTCGTTCAAGGCCGAGATGCAGGGCGAGCAGGTCGTCCGGATGGTGCCCTACAAGGGCGGTAAGGCCAACGAGGGCCACAGCTGCGTCAAGGGCCGCTTCGCCTACGGCTACGCCACCCACCGCGACCGCATCACCACCCCGATGGTGCGCGACGCCATCACCGACCCGTGGCGCATCGTCGCCTGGGAGGAGGCGATCCGCACCGCGGCCGACCGGTTCCGCGCCATCCAGGACCGCCACGGCCGCGACGCCGTGGGCGCCATCGCGTCGTCGCGCTGCACCAACGAGGAGGCCTATCTCGTCCAGAAGCTGGTGCGGGCCGCCTTCGGCAACAACAACGTCGACACCTGCGCCCGGGTCTGCCACTCGCCGACCGGCTACGGGCTGAAGGCCACGGTCGGCACCTCGGCCGGCACGCAGGACTTCGCCTCGGTGTCGGAATCGGACGTCATCCTGGTCATCGGCGCCAACCCGACCGACGGCCACCCCGTCTTCGGCTCGCGCATGAAGCGCCGCCTGCGCGCCGGCGCCCGCCTCATCGTGGCGGACCCGCGCCGGATCGACCTCGTCCGCAGCCCGCACGTGGCGGCCGACCACCATCTCCAGCTGAAGCCCGGCTCGAACGTCGCGCTGCTGAACGCGATGGCGCATGTCGTCGTCACGGAGGGGCTGGTCGACGAGGACTACGTCAGGGGGCGCTGCGACCTCGCCGACTTCGAGACCTGGGCGCGCTTCGTCGCCGACCCGCGGCACTCGCCCGAGGAGAGCGCCGGCGTCACGGGCGTGCCGGCGGCCGAGGTGCGGGCCGCGGCGCGGCTCTATGCCACCGGCGGCAAGGCCGCGATCTACTACGGGCTCGGCGTCACCGAGCACAGCCAGGGCTCGACCACCGTGATGGCCATGGCCAACCTCGCCATGGCGACGGGCAACATCGGCCACCCCGGCGCCGGGGTGAACCCGCTGCGCGGGCAGAACAACGTCCAGGGCTCCTGCGACATGGGCTCGTTCCCCCACGAGCTGCCGGGCTACCGGCACGTCTCGGACGACGCCACGCGCGAGGCCTTCGGGGCGCTGTGGGGCGTGGATCTCGTCGCCGAGCCCGGGCTGCGCATCCCCAACATGCTCGACGAGGCGGTCGAGGGCCGCTTCAAGGGCCTCTACATCCAGGGCGAGGACCCGGCCCAGTCGGACCCCGACACCCAGCACGTCACGGCGGGCCTGCGCGCCATGGACTGCGTGGTGGTGCAGGACCTGTTCCTCAACGAGACCGCCAAATACGCCCACGTGTTCCTGCCCGGCGCCTCGTTCCTGGAGAAGGACGGCACCTTCACCAACGCCGAGCGCCGCATCTCGCGCGTCCGCCGGGTGATGACGCCCAAGGCCGGCTACGGCGACTGGGAGGCGACCTGCATGCTCGCCGAGGCCATGGGCTACCCGATGCGCTACGGCCACCCGTCCGAGATCATGGACGAGATCGCGGCCCTCACCCCCACCTTCGCGGGCGTCTCCTACGCGGCGCTGGACCGGCTGGGATCGATCCAGTGGCCCTGCAACGCGGCGGCGCCCGAGGGCACGCCGACCATGCATGTCGACCGCTTCGTCCGGGGTCTCGGCAAGTTCATGCTGACCGACTACGTCGCCACCGAGGAGCGGACCGGAGCGCGCTTCCCGCTGATCCTCACCACGGGCCGCATCCTGTCGCAGTACAATGTCGGGGCGCAGACGCGCCGAACCGACAATTCGCTCTGGCACGGCGAGGACCGGCTGGAGATCCATCCCTTCGACGCCGAACTGCGCGGCATCGTCGACGGCGACCTCGTCTCGCTCGAGAGCCGCTCCGGCGAGATCGCCATCGCCGCCAGGGTGACGGAGCGGATGCAGCCCGGCGTAGTCTACACGACGTTCCACCACGCCAAGACCGGCGCCAACGTGATCACCACGGACCATTCGGACTGGGCGACGGACTGCCCGGAATACAAGGTGACGGCCGTCCAGGTGCGGCGCACCAACCGTCCGTCCGACTGGCAGACGCGCTTCGCCGAGGAGGACGTCAGCCTCACCCGCATCGCGGCCCGGCTCGCGGCGGCGGAGTAGACCCGTGGACCTCGACGCGAAGCTCGACGGCAAGGCCAACCAGATCGCGGCCTTCTTCCGCCCCTACCCGGCCGACGAGGCCGCGGCGGGCGTCCGGAGCCACATCGAGGCCTTCTGGACGCCGGCCATGCGCCGCACCCTGCAGGCGCGGGCCGCAGCCGGCGGCGCGGGGCTTGACCCGATCGTGTTGGCGGCATTGAGGGGCGAGGCCGCCGACGCCGAAGGTCCGGGCCGATCCGAGACCGCCGGCCCCGCCGAAGCCGGGCAGATCGGCGCCAGCGACGGCGGCTGACGTCTCGTACCAGCCGCCGCTCGAGCGGTGGCGCGCAGTCGCGCTTGCCAGCGGTCAAGGGTCGCGACCACTGGCCTCACCTCACCGGATCAGGGCGGCCTCCAGGGCCGCCGGCGTGTCGACGACGAGGTCGGCGCCCGCGGCTTCGAGCTCCTGGCGGCCGCCGTAGCCCCAGAGCACGCCGATCCCGCGCAGCCGGTTCGCGTGAGCCCCCGCGATGTCGTAGCGGCGGTCCCCCACCATGACGGCCCCCTCCGGGTCGATCGCGTGCCGCGCCAGGATGTCGGCGATCAGCTCGGGCTTGTGGTCGCGGAAGCCGTCGGGCTCGGAGCCGGTGATGTCGGCGAAGTGCCGGGTCAGGCCGAGGTGGTCGAGGATGCGCGTCGCGAAGGCGGTCCGCTTCGATGTCGCGAGGTAGAGCCGCAGGCCCGCCCCCGTCAGGGCCGGCAGGAGCGCCGCCACGCCGTCGTAGAGGGACACGTCGAAGATGCCGCTCTCGGCATAGTGCCGGCGATAGGCCGCGATCGCCTCCGCGACCCGCGTGTCGCCGTAATGGGCCAGGACCACGCCCATCACGTCCTCCAGCACCGGGCCGATGACGAAGGTCAGGTCGAACGCCGCATCGGGGACGTGGCCCAGCTCGCGCAGCGCGGCGCCGTGACTCGCCACGATGCCGGGCTTGGAATCGATCAGCGTACCATCGAGGTCGAGGAGGACCGCATTCAGCTTCGGCATCTGGCCCACCTTCCGGCCACACCGTCGCGGCCGCGCCGACCGTACCATGGCCACGACGTCGCGCGCCGCGGGGCGTCGGCCGGCCGGCGTGCGGCGCCTGCGCCTTTGGCGGTGGCGCGGGAAGGCTGGTAGAGCGGGTGCGGCCCGCGCGGGACGCGGCCGATGCAGAGGCGGCGACCATGAGCAGGCTGGACCTCGACCGCGCCTTCGTGCCCCTCGGGATCGCGGTCGTCACGGTGTCGGACACGCGGAACCTCGCGGGCGACCGGTCGGGCGACACCCTGGCCGAGCGCCTCGGCGCCGCCGGCCATCGCCTGGCCGGGCGGGCGATCGTCCAGGACGACGTCGCGGCGATCCGCGCCGCCGTGGGCGGCTATGCGGCCGACCCGGCGGTCGATGTGGTGCTGACGACGGGCGGCACCGGCTTCACCGGGCGCGACGTCACGCCGGAGGCCCTGGAGCCGCTGTTCACCAAGCGGATGGACGGCTTCTCGGCGGTGTTCCACCGCATCTCGTTCGACAAGATCGGCGTCTCGACGATCCAGTCCCGCGCCACGGCGGGGCTCATCGGCACAACCTTCGTGTTCGCCCTGCCGGGCTCGCCCGGCGCCTGCCGCGACGCGTGGGACGGCATCCTGGCTCACCAGCTCGACTACCGCGCCATGCCGTGCAACTTCGTCGAGATCATGCCGCGGCTGGACGAGCACCTGCGGCGTAAACCGTCCTGACGCCGCAGCCGTCGTCACCTCACCTGCCGCTTCTCCAGCTTGCGCGCCAGCGTCCTCCGGTGCATGCCGAGCCGCCGCGCCGTCTCCGAGATGTTGAAGTCCGTCTCGGCCAGCACCTCGTGGATCCGCTCCCATTCGAGCGTCTTGATCGACGTCGCACGCTCGCCGAGCGGCACCGCGGCGTCCCCGGCCGCCCTGCCGAAGGCGGCCTCGATGTCGTCGGTGTTGGCGGGCTTGGCGAGGTAGTGGCAGGCGCCGAGCTTGATGCTCTCGACCGCCGTGGCGATCGAGGCGAACCCTGTCAGCACCACGACGAGCGTCTCGGGATCGTGGGCGTGCAGCGCCTCGAGGCAGGCGAGGCCGGAGGCGCCGGCGAGCTTCAGGTCCACGACCGCATAGCCCGGCGTGCGCGTTTCGAGCAGCGCCCTCACGTCGATGAGGGTCGGCGCCACCACGACCTCGTAGCCGCGCCGCTCGAAGGAGCGCTTCAGCGTCCGGGCGAAGGCCTCGTCGTCGTCCACCACGACCAGGAGCCGCTCAGAGGGCATCGGCCCGCTCCTTGCCCGCCACCACCAGGGCCGAGAGCGGCAGCGACAGGGTGACGGCGGCGCCGCCGCCGAGCCGGTTCGACGCCGCGACCCGCCCCCCGAGCTTGCGCACGACGTTGACGACCAGGAACAGCCCGAGCCCTCCGCCGGGCCGCCCCTTGCTGGTGCGGTAGGGCGTGCCGATGCCGTCGAGGATCCCGGGGGCGAAGCCCGGCCCGCGATCGGTGACGGACAGGAGCAGCAATCCGCCGTCGCGCCCGACCTCGAAGCGGAGCCAGTCCGGCGAGGCCTCGAACGCGTTGTCGAGCACGTTGACGATGACCTGTTTCAGGGCGGTGTCGGACACGATGGGCGGGTCCCCGGCGAGGACGTTCTCGTAGAGGAGATGGGCGGCGGGCCGCGCGGCGCGCCAGTCCTCGACGAGGTCGTCGAGGAACGTGTGCAGCGTGGTGGCGCCGGCGGACTCGCCCCGCGTCTCGCCGGCCGAGACCAGGATGCCGGTGAGGATCGCCTTGCAGCGCCGCACCTCGGCCTCGAGCACGTCGAGCTCGTCCATCAGTTCGGGGTCGGCGGCGAGCGTCGGCATGCGCCGCCAGTCGCCGAGGATCACCGACACCGTGGCGAGCGGCGTGCCGAGCTCGTGGGCGGCGCCCGAGGCGAGCAGGCCCATCCGAACGATGCCGTCCTCCTCGGCGGCGCGCTGGCGCAGGGCCGCGAGCCGCGCGTCGCGCTCCCGGAGGTTGCGGGTGACCCGGCCGACGAAGACCACGAGGAGGGCCGCGTCCAGGAGGAAGCAGATCAGCATGCCGGCGATGTGCAGCGGGAACAGGCTGCCTCTCGGCAGGGCGGACAGGTCGAGCGGCCGGGACGCGACCGTGAGGCCGGCGAAGCACAGGCTCGTCACCGCCACGAGCGTCCAGGTGGCTGAGCGGTCGAGCAGGACGGCGCCGAGCGTCACCTGCAGCAGGTAGAGGAAGGTGAAGGGGTTGGTGGCGCCGCCCGTCAGGTAGAGCTGCACCGTCAGGGCCAGGACGTCGAGCAGCATCGCGATGGCGAGTTCCCAACTGGCCACGGGGGCCGGCCGCGACAGGCGCAGCAGGCTCCCGAGGTTCAGCGCCACGAGGCCGACGAGCACCGCCGCCATCGGGGCGAAGGGCAGAGCCACGCCCAGGCCGAAGGTGACGGCGAGGATCGTGACGAGCTGGCCCACGACGGCGATCCAGCGGAGCTGGAGCAGCAGCAGGAGGTTGGGCCGTCCGGCGCCGTCGTCGCGGCCGACCTCGGCGGTCTCGCCGAACGAGGCGGCGGGAAGGCCCGACGCGGCCGGCACGCTCGACATCAGGCTTCGGCCCGCGGCGGCCCGGCCCGGGTGCGGCGTTCGTCGCGGACCGCCCAGCCGAGCGCACCCGCCAGCATCGCCGCCAGCGCAAACCAGGTGAGGGCGTAGACGAGGTGGTTGTTGGGGAAGGCCACGACGGTCAGCCCGCCGATCGGGTACCCGCCGGGGTTCGGGGTCGCGTCGGCGTCGATGAAGTATGGGGCGACCGGGCCGTCGAGGCCGCGCTTCGCCGCGATGGCGGCGACGTCGCGGGAATACCAGCGGTCGGCGGCGGGGTCGTTGGTGCGCAGGAAGGCGCCGCCGGGCTCGGTGACGCGCAGCAGCCCCGTGACGCCGGTCTCGCCGGAGATCTCCCCGGCGGCGCGCACCGCCGGATCGCGCCGTTCCGGCGGCACGAAGCCGCGGTTCACCAGGACGGTGAAGCCCGCATCGGTGCGGAACGGGGCGAGGAGCCAGAAGCCCGGGCCGTCGTCGGTGACGGCCTGGACGAAGGTCTCGCGGGCGTCGTCGAAGCGCCCGCGGGCCTCGACGTGGCGGTACTGATCGGCGTCGGCCGTGACGTCCGGCCAGGCGGCCGGGCCCGGGGGCGTCACGGCGGGAGCGTGGACGCGGGCATCGACGCGCGCGATCAGGTCGAGCTTCCACTGCAGCCGGTGTACCTGCCACGTCCCGAGCCCGAGCAGGACCGCGACGACCAGGACGCCCGCGACGCCGAGCAGCACGAGGGCGACCGGCGAGCGGCGCCGCGCCGGCTCCGCGGGCGGGAGAGCGCGCGTCGGCGGGGGCTCGACCGACGGGGCCTCCGGCACGATCACATCTTCATGTGGTTCATGTCGGCCGGCGCCATCGGCATCATGTTGGCGTTCATGTGGTACATCACCCAGATCGAGCCCGCGAGCGTGATCACCACCATCACCACAGTGAAGATCAGCGCCAGCATCGTCCAGCCGCCCTCCGACTTCGTGTTCATGTGGAGGAAGTAGACCATGTGGACGACGATCTGGACGAAGCCGATCCCCATGACCACGAGGCCGGCGATGCGGCTGTCGGTGATGACGTGGGCCATCACCAGCCAGAAGGGGATGGCGGTCAGGATCGCCGACAGGCCGAAGCCCGTGAGGTAGCCCCGGAGGGACCCGTGGCCGGCCTCGTCGTGGTCGTGCAGGACCTCGACGCGGGCGTGGCCCGCGAGTTTCGCACCGCTCATGGGAGCACGCTCACGAGGTAGACGAAGGAGAAGACGCCGATCCACACGACGTCGAGGAAGTGCCAGAACATGCTGAGGCACATGAGGCGGCGCTTGTTCTCGGGGCCGAGGCCTTTCCACACCACCTGGATCATGAGGACGAACATCCACAGGATGCCGACCGAGACGTGCAGGCCGTGGGTGCCGACCAGCGTGAAGAAGGAGGACAGAAAGGCCGAGCGCTGCGGCCCCGCCCCCTCGTGGATGAGGTGGGCGAACTCGTTGAGTTCGAGGTAGACGAAGCCCATGCCGAAGAGCGCGGTGACCAGCATCCAGAACAGCGTGACGGTCCGGTTGCCCTTCTCCATCGCCAGCATGGCGAAGCCGTAGGTGATGGAGGAGAAGAGCAGCAGTGCCGTGTTGGTCGCGACCGTCGGGAGTTCGAAGAGGTCGGCCGGCGAGGGGCCGGCCGCATAGGCGTGACCGTAGACGGCGTAGCAGGCGAACAGGGCCGCGAAGATGAGGCAATCGCTCATCAGGTAGAGCCAGAACCCGATCATGGTCCCGCCTTCGGCGTTGCCATGACCGTCGTCGCCGGCGACGTAGAACTTCAGCGCGTCGTCTTCGGCCAGCGCCTCGGGGGACCGGGTCATGCGTCAGCCTCACTCAGACCCGGGTGCCGAGCATGCGCGTGCGCTGCTCCTCGGTGCGGGTGACCTCTTCGGCCGAGACGTAGAAGTCGCGGTTGTAGTTGAAGGTGTGGACGATAACGCCGAGGACGATGGCGACGAAGCTCAGCGCCGCCAGCCACCAGATGTACCAGATCATCGCGAAGCCGAACACCGTGGCGAGGCCGGAGAGAAGGATGCCCGCCGACGTGTTCTTGGGCATGTGGATCGGCTTGTAGCCCCCCAGCGGGCGGACATAGCCGCGCTGCTTCATGTCGCTCCAGGCGTCGAGGTCGTGCACCATGGGGGTGAAGGCGAAGTTGTAGGCCGGCGGCGGCGACGAGGTCGACCATTCGAGCGTGCGCCCGTTCCACGGGTCGCCCGTGGCGTCGGCCAGCACGTCGCGCTCGCGGATCGACACGTAGATCTGGATGAAGAACGAGCCGATGCCGCAGGCCACCAGCACCGCGCCGAAGGCCGCGATGATGAACCAGATCTGCAGCGACGGGTCGTCGAAGTGGTTCAGGCGGCGCGTCACGCCCATCAGGCCGAGCACGTAGAGCGGCATGAAGGCGAAGTAGAACCCCGACACCCAGAACCAGAACGACCACTTGCCCCAATACACGTCGAGCTTGAAGCCGAAGGCCTTGGGCCACCAATAGGTCACGCCCGCCATGATGCCGAAGAAAGTGCCGCCGATGATGACGTTGTGGAAGTGGGCGACGAGGAACAGGCTGTTGTGCAGCTGGAAGTCCGCCGGGGGCACGGCGAGCAGCACGCCCGTCATGCCACCGATCACGAAGGTGATCATGAACGCGACGGTCCACATCATGGGCAGCTCGAAGCGGATGCGGCCCTTGTACATGGTGAACAGCCAGTTGAAGATCTTCGCCCCTGTGGGGATGGAGATGATCATCGTGGTGATGCCGAAGAACGAGTTGACGCTCGCCCCGTTGCCCATGGTGAAGAAGTGATGGAGCCAGACGAGGTAGGCCAGGATGGTGATCACCACCGTGGCGTAGATCATCGACGCGTAGCCGAAGAGGCGCTTGCCGCAGAAGGTCGACGTGACCTCCGAGAAGACGCCGAACAGCGGCAGGATGAGGATGTAGACCTCGGGATGGCCCCAGATCCAGAGCAGGTTCACGTACATCATCGGGTTGCCCCCGAGGTCGTTCGTGAAGAAGTTGAAGCCGAGATAGCGGTCGAGCGACAGCAGCGCCAGCACGGCGGTGAGGATCGGGAAGGCAGCGACGATCAGCACGTTGGTGCACAGCGCATTCCACGTGAAGATCGGCATCTTCATGAACGACATGCCGGGCGCCCGCATCTTGACGATGGTGGCGATGAGGTTGACGCCGGACAAAAGGGTGCCGATGCCGGCGATCTGCAGCGACCAGATGTAATAGTCGACGCCGACCCCGGGACTGTAGGACGCCTCGGACAGGGGCGCGAAATTGGTCCAGCCGGTGCGGGCGAACTCGCCGACGAAGAGCGACATCATCACCGTCACGGCGCCGCCGACCGTCATCCAGAACGAGAAGTTGTTGAGGAACGGGAAGGCGACGTCGCGCGCGCCGATCTGCAGCGGCACGACGAAGTTCATGAGCCCGGTGACGAAGGGCATCGCCATGAAGAAGATCATGATGACGCCGTGGGCGGTGAACACCTGATCGTAATGGTGCGGTGGCAGGTAGCCCTCACTGCCGTTGAACGCGATGGCCTGCTGCGAGCGCATCAGCAACGCGTCGGAGAAGCCGCGGACCAGCATGACCAGCGCCAGCACGCAATACATGATGCCGATCTTCTTGTGATCGATCGACGTGAACCACTCCTTCCAGAGATAGCCCCAGAGCCTGAAATACGTCAGGGCGCCGAGCAAACCGATGCCGCCGACCGCGACGACCGCGAAGGTGATGAGCAGGATCGGCTCGTGATACGGGATGGCTTCGAGCGTCAGGCGCCCGAAGATCAGCTTCTGAAGGTCGATGTTCTCGAACATGGGCGAGGCTCATTCACGGGCTGTCGACGGGGCGGGCGATCTCAATGGGGATTGATCTGGGCCGGCGCAGGGTTGGTCTTCATATCGTCGTTCATGGGCATGCCGTCCATCGCGGGCTGGCCCTTGCCCTGCGCGTCATCGTGATGCGCGCCGCCCTGGTTGACGTCGGGCGCGACCGCTGTCGGGTTCATGCCCTGCGGCGCCGTCTTCAGCGTGTTGGGCGGTCGGCCCGAGGCCGGGAAGGTGGCGCCGGGCGCCTCGTTCCCCTCGGCGAGGCGGGCGCCGTCGTAGACCAGCTTCTCGCGGTTCTCGGCCCCCTTCTCGCCGGCGACGCCGCCGGTGGCGTCGATCGCCATCATCTGGTCCTCGCACATCTTGCCGGGGTCGACGCACATGTTGAGGACCTTGTCGAACAGGCCCGGCTGGACGGAGCCGTAGAACTGCGGCCGCACCTTCTCACTCGGTTTCGACAGTTGCATGAACCGCGCGGCATCGAGCGTCATCTCGGCCGCCTTGGCGTGCGCCACCCAGTCGTCGAAAGCCTTGGGCTGCAGCCCGTAGAACTTGAACCGCATGTCCGAGAAGCCGGCCCCGGAATACATGCCGGAATAGCCGTCGTAGGTGCCGGCCTTGTTGACCACGGCGCCGAGCCGCGTCTCCATGCCCGCCATGGCGTAGATCTGGCCCGCCAGCGCCGGGACGAAGAACGTGTTCATCACGGTGCCCGAGGTGATGTGGAAGTCGAGCGGCCGGTCGACCGGGGCGGCGAGCTCGTTCACCGTGGCGATGCCCTGCTCGGGGTAGATGAACATCCACTTCCAATCGAGCGACACGACGTCGACCTCGAGCGGCTTCGCGCCGATCTCCACCGGATGGGACGCGTCGATGCGGCCCACCGGGCGGAACGGGTCGAGCACGTGGGTGCTGATCCAGGTCAGGGCGCCGAGCGCGATGATGATGAGCAGCGGCGCCGTCCAGATCAGCACTTCGAGCTGGGTCGAATGGTGCCAGTCGGGCGCGTAGGCGGCCTTGGTGTTGGAGGAGCGGTAGCGCCAGGCGAAGAGCGCCGTGGCGGTCATCACGGGCAGGATGATGAGCAGCATCAGCCCCGTCGAGGCGATGATCAGGTTGCGCTCCTGCAGGGCGACGTCGCCCGAGGGATTTATCAGGACCATGTCGCAGCCGCCCAGGAGGGCGAAGACCGGGACGAGGCCGAGGAGACGCAGGACTCTCACGGGCGGGGCTACCTGTTGCGGTGAACGAGGCTGATGTACGGTCGACGGGGTGGTCTTAGCATTGGACGTTTTGTCCAGGCCAGCGACGTTGGACGCCGGCCCGCACCGGCGGTATGCCTGCCGTGCGCGCATCGATCGCGGGATGGGGGCGCCCGGGGCATCGGGCCATCCCGCCGCGCCGCCCGGGTCGTGGCGACACGCGGCGCCTTCCACGGCGTCCTTGAGGGTCCCGAGATGGTCAACAGCGTTCCAGGGGTGGCGTCGACGCGCACGATCGAGCGCGACGCCCGGCTCGTGTCCTCGGATCCCGGCCGCGTCGCGCCGAGCGAGATCGCACTCGGCGTGGTGATCGGCCGCACGTCGGAGGCCTTCGACTTCTTCGTCTTCGGCATCGCCTGCGCGCTGGTCTTCCCCTCGCTGATGTTTCCCTTCGTCGATGCCGTGACGGGCACGCTCTACGCCTTCGTGCTGTTCAGCCTGGCTTTCGTCGCCCGGCCGATCGGTTCGGTGATCTTCATGGAGATCGACCGGCGGCACGGCCGCGGCGTCAAGCTCACCATCGCGCTGTTCCTGCTCGGCGGCTCCACCGCCTCCATCGCGCTGCTGCCGGGCTACGACGACATCGGCTACTGGGCCATCGTCATCCTCACGCTGTGCCGCATCGGCCAGGGCATCGCGCTCGGCGGCGCCTGGGACGGGCTCGCCTCGCTGCTCGCCCTCAACGCGCCCCCGGCCCGCCGCGGCCTCTACGCCATGGTGCCGCAGCTCGGAGCCCCCATCGGCCTCATCGTGGCGGCGGGCCTCTTCGCCTTCTTCATGTCCAACCTGTCGGCCGAGGACTTCCTCAGCTGGGGGTGGCGGTACCCGTTCTTCGTGGCCTTCACCATCAACGTCGTGGCGCTGTTCGCCCGCCTGCGCCTGATCGCCACCGAATCCTTCGCGGAACTGCTCGACACCCGCGACCTCGTGCCGGTCCCCGTCTCGACCCTGGTCCGGACCCAGTGGAAGGACATCCTCATCGGCGCCTTCGTGCCGCTCGGCAGCTACGCGCTGTTCCACCTCGTGACGATCTTCCCGCTGTCCTTCGTCCAGCTCTTCACCGACGGCACGCCCCAGTCGTTCCTCGAGCTCGAATGCCTCGGGGCCGTGTCTCTGACGGTCGGCGTCGTGCTGTCGGGCCTGCTGGCCGACTTCATCGGGCGGCGCACGCTGCTCGGCTCGAGCGCCGCCGGCATCGCGGGGTTCTCCTTCGCGGTGCCGTTCCTGCTGACCGGCGGCCTGTCGGGCCACGTCGTCTTCGTCATGGTGGGGTTCGGGCTGCTCGGCGTCTCGTTCGGGCAGGCGGCCGGCGCCGTGGCGTCGAACTTCGCCAGCCACAACCGCTACACCGGCTCGGCTCTGACGTCCGATCTGGCGTGGCTGCTCGGGGCCGGCTTCGCCCCGCTGGTGGCGCTCGGCGGCTACACGATCTTCGGCCTCTGGGCCGTGGTGATCTACCTCCTCTCCGGCGCGGCCTGCACGCTGGCGGCCCTGGCGGCGAACCGGACGCTGGCGAGCCGCAGCGACTGAGCCGCCGGCCGTCAGGCCGGCGCGACGATCATCTCGCGGATGCGGGAGGCGAGGTCGTCGAGGGCGAAGGGCTTCGTCAGCACCGCCATGCCGGGCTCGAGGTGTCCACCGCTCACAGCGGCCGTCTCGGCGTAGCCCGTGATGAACAGCACCTTCAGGTCGGGCCGCAGCACCCGCGCCGCGTCGGCGACCTGCCGCCCGTTCATCCCGCCCGGCAGCCCCACGTCCGTCACCAGCAGGTCGATGCGGATGTCGGACTGCAGGATGTTCAGCCCCGCGATGCCGTCCGCGGCCTCGATGGCGGTGTAGCCGAGGTCCGCCAGCACCTCGCCCACCAGCATCCTCACGGTGGGCTCGTCGTCCACCACCAGCACGGTCTCGCCCTGCTCGGCCCGGGGCATGGTCTCGCGGCCGTCCGCGGGCGCTTCGGCGGAGGCCGCCACGCCGGCGTGGCGCGGCAGGTAGAGCGTCACCGTGGTGCCGAGCCCTTCCTGCGAATGGATGCGGACCTGCCCGCCTGACTGCTTGGCGAAGCCGTAGATCATCGACAGGCCGAGGCCCGTCCCCATGCCGAGCGGCTTGGTGGTGAAGAAGGGGTCGAAGGCGCGGGCCATCACGTCCGGCGACATGCCGCTGCCGGTGTCGGAGACGCTGAGCGTCAGGTAGGGGCCGGCATCGAGGTCGCGCGCCTCGGCGTTGCGGGCGTCCACCCGGTGGTTGGCGGTCTCGACGATGAGGCGGCCGCCGTTCGGCATGGCGTCACGGGCGTTGATGCACAGGTTCAGCAGCGCGTTCTCGAGCTGGTTCGGGTCGACCAGCGCCGTCCAGGCGCCGGGCCGGCCCACGATGTCGAGGGCGATCTCGGGCCCGACCGTGCGGCGGATCAGCTCCGCCATGCCGACGATCAGCCGGTCGACATCGGTCGGCTTCGGGTCGAGCGTCTGGCGGCGCGAGAAGGCGAGCAGGCGATGCGTCAGCGCGGCGGCGCGTCGCGACGCCTCCTGGGCGGCATCGATGTAGCGGGCGAGATGGTCGAGCCGCCCCTGCTTCAGGCGCATCGCCAGCAGGTCGAGGCTGCCCGAGATGCCGGTGAGGAGGTTGTTGAAATCGTGGGCGAGGCCGCCGGTGAGCTGGCCCACCGCCTCCATCTTCTGCGACTGGCGCAGCGAATCCTGCGCCATGGCGAGCTGGCGCTGCTGGTCCTTGAACTCCGTCACGTCGCGGCCGATGCCGGTCAGCCGCGTCCCTGCGGGCTCCGGCGACACCGCCCAGGAGATCCAGTGCCAGCGGCCGTCCTTGCCGCGCACCCGGTTCTCGTAGGAGACCGGCGTCCCGCTGTCGCGCATCTGCATCAGGGCGTCCATCACGCGGCCGAGGTCCTCGGGATGAATGATGGCCCCATAGGTGCCGCCGAGGATCTCGGCCTCGCTCCAGCCGAGCAGCCGCGTCCAGAAGGGGTTCACCTTCAGGCATCGGCCCTCGTAGTCGGCGACGACGAGCAGGTCCTGGCCGAAGTCCCAGAGCTGGTCCCGCTCCTGAGTCCGCTCGCGGACGTCGCCCTCGAGGCCGGCGTTGAGCAGCCGCAGCCGTTGCTCGCTCTGGCGCAGGGCCTCGTCGGCGCGGCGGCGCTCCGACACGTCGCGCGCCACCCCGATCACCTGCGGGCACCCCGTCGCGGGCCCCGGCAGCGGCGAGAACAGGAGCTCCCACCAGCGCGGCTCGCCGCCGGCCGTGGGGAAGAAGCCTTCGATCTGGGCGACCTCCCCGGCGGCGGCCCGGGCCACGGCGCCCCGGATGGCGGCACGCTCCCCCTCGGGCCAGAGCGAGGCGAACTCCCGGCCCTCGACCTCCGCCAGGGCGGAGAAACCGGTCATCTCGACGCCGCGGGCGTTCATGAACCGCACGGTGCCGTCGGCCGAGAGCACCTTCACGCAATCGGGGCTCGCGTCGATCACGCCGCGGGCGAAGGCCCGGCTGTCGCTCAGCTCCTCCATGCGCCGCGCCTTGGCGATGGCCTGCGCCAGCGTCGCCGCGAGCGTCTCCAGGAAGGCCGTGTCGGAGATGGAGAAGTCGCGCCGGTCGGGGCTGTCGACCTCCAGCACGCCGTAGCGCCAGTCGCCCGCCGCGACGAGCACGTTGAAGGCGCGGTGGATGTCGTGGTCGATGAGGAGCTGGGGCGTGCGGAACCGCGTCTCGGCGGCAAGGTGGTTCGACAGCACGGGCTGGCCGGTGCGGAACGCGTAGCCGGCCGGGCTCTCGAGATCGCTGCCGAGCGTGGCGTGGCCGACCACGCCCGGGTGCCAACCCACGCCGGCCCGCATCCAGAACCGCTCCTCCGCCGGCCGGTATTCGAGCAGCTTGGCGAGGGCGCATTCCATGCCCTTGGCGGCGACCCGGCAGGCCTCGTCGAGCACCGGCTGGAGGTCGTCCGTCCCGAGGCTGAAATTGGCGAACTCGGCCGCCAGCACCTGTTGACGCAGTCGGAGCGTCAACTCGGCGTTGGCTTCTTCGAGTGTCGCAGGACTGGTCATGTCGAGATGTGATAACCCATCGTCGCCGGGCATCGCAATCGCGGCGACGCGCCATCGACGGCTTCCGTCCGCGTCGGTGCATCGGAAATCCCGTCGGGGCTCGGCCCTCCCGCGGCCGACGGCCCCTCGCCTTGACTCCCGGCCTGCTTTTGTTAGGCACCCTCGTGACGGCGGGGATCCGCCGGTTCTCTGCGACCGGTGCGCCTCGCTGATCCTGGGAGACGAAATGCTGAGACTTCCGCGGGCCGTCCTGGCAGCCGGCATCGCCGCACTGGGTCTCGCCGTGACGTCCGCCGCGCCCGCCGCGGCGCAGGGCGTCGCCAAGGGCAAATACGGCGACTGGGAGATGCGCTGCGAGACGCCGGCCGGCGCCGCCCACGAGCAATGCGCCCTGCTCCAGCGCATCGAGGCCGAGGACCGGCCGAACGTCAATCTCGTGGTGATCGTGCTCAAGACGGCGGACGGCAAGAGCCGGCTGTTGCGCGTGGTGGCGCCCCTGGGGGTGCTCCTGCCCTCGGGCCTCGGCCTGAAGATCGACAACGTCGACGTCGGGCGCGCCGGGTTCGTGCGCTGCCTGCCGACGGGCTGCGTGGCCGAGGTCGCCATGGAGGACAAGCTGATCGACCAGCTGAAGGCGGGCACGGCCGCCACCTTCATCATCTTTCAGACGCCCGAGGAGGGCATCGGCATCCCCCTGACCCTGACGGGTTTCAAGGACGGGTTCGACAAGCTGCCGTGACGCGGCAGGCGGATGGAGGGACGACGGGGATGAGACGAGTTGGAGCGCGCTGCGCGATCCTGTGCTGGGCCGGCCTGGCCCTGGGCGGGTGCGCCGCGACCGAGAAGCTGATCCCCTCCTCCGGCAACGGCGGATCGGTCTTCGGCAACCTGCTCGCCTTCAACACCGCCGACCCCGGCCCCGCGCCGGCGGCGGGCGCCGCGAAGGACGCGCCGCTCCAGTGCCCGACGGTCGAGGTGCTCGACGGCACGTCCTCCTACCGGACCTACGCGGGCACGGAGCAGACCAACGATGCGGTGCGCTACCAGTTCTCGATGGGCGAGGTGGCACGCGAATGCACGAAGAGCGGCCGGGAGATCCTGCTGAAGGTCGGGGTCGAGGGCCGCGTTCTCCTGGGTCCCACCGGCAGCCCGGGGGCTTTCACGGTGCCGGTCCGCATCGCGGTGCGACACGACGGCGACGGCAAGGCCGTGGCCACGAAGTTCTACCAGGTCCCGGCCACGATCGGAGCCGGTTCGGATGCCACGACGTTCCAGGTCGTGTCGGATCCCATCGCGGTCCCGTTCGTGACCGCCAACGCCGACGACGACTACACGATCCTGGTCGGCTTCGACACGGGCGCCAAGGCGCCCGCCGCCGCGACCGGGCGCAAGAAGGGCTCGTCTCGCCCCCGCGGCGGGGGAACCGCGCCGGCGGCCCCGCAAGGCTGACCCTCGCGCGCCGCCCCGGCGGCTCGCCGCGACCGCGCGATCCGCCGTGACGGCGGGCGGCCCGCGCGGCGCCGGGAGAAATCGCTTGCACCCGCCGGGACGGCATCCTATCAGCACCTCGCCGGTGAAGGTGGCATGGGGTGAACTCCGGGCGTCGCCAGACGACGACTGCGGAACGAGCTTCGGGCGCCATCTCGTTGGGGGATAGTTCAACGGTAGAACAGCGGACTCTGACTCCGTCAATCTTGGTTCGAATCCAGGTCCCCCAGCCATCTGCTAACCCTCTGCTTTAACTGCTGTTTTTGAGTTACGAGGCGCCCGATGAGGCGCCTTTTTCGTGTCGCGTTCAGTGCCAATGGCTCCCATGCAATTACAATGAGTTATATGAGGCCACGGCGGCTCCATGCGACACGGCTTGTGACATGGGACGGGACTCTCTCACCCCAGCAGCGCCCGTTCCGCAGCCTCCAGTTCGGCCCCGTCGTCGCCTCGCGGAAAGAGGTGACCATAGGTGTCGAGGGTCATGGTGATCGAGGAATGGCCGAGCCGTTCCTGGACGACCTTGGCCGGCAGTTCCAACCCGCCGTCGGCCCTGCGATTGATGCACCAAGAGGCGTAGAAGTGCCGGAGGTTATGGAGCCCCGGATACTTGGCCTCGGGCTCTGCCCCCTGCCCCGGGTTCGTCACCCCGGCCGCGACCTGTGCTGGCTGGAAACCTCGGTTGACGAGGTTCGGATAGTGCTCGATCCCCCCGCGCCCCGTCGGGAAGGCCAAGCCCAACTCGCTCACGGGTGCCATGTCGCGCCATGTCGCAAGAGCCGCGACAAGGACGGGCGGGATCGGGATGACCCGCTCGCCGGCTGCGGTCTTCGGCGGACCGATGACGTTGTAGCGATCGGCGCGCTGACGGACGTGGATCTCCCGCTTGTCCAGGTCGACGTCGACCCAGCGCAGGCCGCGCAGTTCGGAGGCGCGAAGGCCGGCGAAGATGGCCGTGAGGAGGATCGGCCGCCACTTCCCGTCCAGAGCGTGCACGATCACGCGGATCTCGGCCGGCGACGGGATGTCGACGCCGACCTTCAGCTTCCCCTTCTGCCGGCGCTCGGCGTGGAGATCCTTGCCGCGCTTCCGGCTGCCTCGGAGGTCGCGGACCACGTTGCGGGCGATCAGGCCCCGCTCCAGGGCGTCGCTCAGCGCGAAGCCGAGGCTGCCCACGATGCGCTTGACCATCGCGGCCGAGCGCTTCTTCCCAGCCCCCTCCCCGGCGCCGGCTCGCCCTTGCGGAGCTTTTCCTCGAACTCCCGCACCGCCGGCCCGGTGATCTGCGACAGCTTCGTGCGGCCGAGGTACGGGTTGATGTGGAGTTCGACGTGGTTCCGGTAGGAGTCGACGGTGGTGCGCTCGAGAGCGCCGCAGGAGGCCAGCCACAGCTTCGTGGCGTCGGCGACCGTGATGCTCTGGCTGTCGGGCGTGTGGATGCCGGAGCGCACTTCCACCACGGCTGTCGCCACGTAGGCGTCGGCCTCTTTCTTCCGGGTGAACGTCTTGAGGCGGCGCTTGCCGGAGCGGTCGAGGTAGTCGACCACCCACGCGCTCTTCGCCTCGCCCTTCGGCGACGTCCATTCCCGTTTCCGCACGCTCGCCATGTGGCCCGCCACGCCCGAGTTGAGCGGCGACCCTACCTCGAAAGGGAGAGTGAGTGCATGGCACCACGGTTCGGCCCTGCGTCGGTCACCGTTCGTCCATCTTGTCTCGCTTTCTGTGGTGCTGCTCATTCAGTCCGCCTCTCGCCCATCAAGAGCCCTCATGAAAATCCGTGTCGCGCTACTCGCCCTGCTCCTGACGACGATGACCATCGGCGGCTGCGTCGGGCCGATCCCCTGCCCGCCCGGCACGCATCCGGGTCCGTTCGGCCGTCGCTGCTTCCTGAACGGCTGACGGCGCGCGCGGGCCGGAGGTGTCATGCCGCGTCGGGACGCGGCCGAGGCGGATGCAGCAGCGGTTCGACCAGTCGCATCGCCCGGCCGGTTTCAGCGGTCCGATAGATCTGATCGAAATGGAAGACCGACCCGTAGACCTTGGCCTTGATCACCGGGTCGGCGTGGGCGAGCAGGCTGACCGCGATCAGCAACGCGGCCGAGTCCTTCATGCTCTCCACCGCGGTGCCCTCCAGCCTCGACTTGTCCCGAAGGAGGTCACGAGCCCATGGCGCTATGAACTCCGCGGGATGTTCGTCGAGCTGCCCAGCCAGGGCGCGGCGCTGTCGGATCGGTGGTTGCCGGACCGGGCGCTTGGCCGCCGTCGGGAGGCGGGTGACGGTCGACTCAGCCATCACACCGGCTCTTCCACGTGAGCGGCATGCCCACCGTCGCCAGCACCACTGCGGCCCGCGTCGAGGGCTCGCCGGACGTCTTGTGCCAGTCCCACGCTGGGCCGTGAACCGAGAAGCTATAGAGTATACGCTGCGCCATCTCGCGGTCGTAGAGCATTTCCAGCGTCCGCCAGCGCTCCAGGCCGAGGAAGTCGGCGTAGTCCGCCAGCAGCTCCGGCGTCGCCGGCACCGCCGCCGCCGTCGGGTTGCCGATCAGCGCCACGCTGCCGCCGATGAGCGGGAGGGAGGCCAGGCCGCGGAGGAAGGTGCGACGGTCAGGCAACATAGCCTCCATTGCTATGAGCGAGCGCCGGGCAGTGCGACCAGCCGGCAAGCTGTTCCGCCATACCGTCCTCGTCGCCGATGCCGCTGTCCTCGTCCCCGCGCCCGTCGTCGTCCTCCGCGTCGTCGTGGCCGCTGCGGACGAAGCCGCGGCCGTGGCGCTCGAGGGCTGTCAAGTCGCCGTCGTCGGTGCCGGCGCCGAGCGCCAGTTGCGAGACGGTCTCGTTCCAGCCGAGATCGCGCTCGCTGTCGCCTCCGTCCTCATCATCCGGCTCAGCCTCCCTCCCGTCGTCGAGATCGCGATCGTCGTCGCTGTCTGCCTCCATGTCCTCCACGTCCGCATCCAGGGCGTCCATGAGTGCGATGAGGTGGTCGACCGCGTCGGCGGCCATGCGGAAGGCGTGGCGGCGACGGGCGGCCGTGAGGGAGGCGAGATCGACGACGTCGGCGAAGTCCCATCCTGTCGCCCCCAGGCCGATCGAGCGCGCGGTCTGGGGTTCGTCCGTCTCATTGTCGACAAAGATGGCCCGGCGCCGCGAGAAGGCCGTGGGCAGGCTCGGCAGGGGCGCGGGGGGTAATGGATGGGTGGATGGCCCCGCCTCCTGCCGCTCCACCTCGCGGCGGATGTCGTCGAGGATCTCGACGGCGGTGCGGGGGTCGGCGAAGGGTAATAAGGGACGTGCAGGCGTGAGGGTGCTATCGCTGGCAACAGCCATCGTCGTGACTCCAGGGTCCGAGGTGGTTAGGGCCGTTTCGGTGGTGAGACACCGTTGCGGCCCGTTCTATTTGGCGCTATAAAGAATGCATGTCAAGCCTTCCTAGCGCTAAAAAGATTGGCCGCCCCAAAGTGGACAGCGAAGCCGTGAACGTTCGCATGGAGCGTCCCATGCTCACGGCTGTAGACGCCTTCGTGGCCGCTCAGCCCGAGCCGCGACCCTCTCGGCCCGAGGCTGTACGCCGTGCGCTAGCCGAGCATTTGAGAGTCAAAGGTTTCTTGTCCAACGATACGACCAGCGAGGGGGCGGACTGATGGCCGTCAATAAGGGGACTGGAAGTCGGTCGGGCTCGGTGCGAGAGCGTGCCCAGCTTCAGAACCCAATCACGGGCAAATTCATAAAGCTCGATACGAGCACAGGACGAATCCTTGCTGAGAAAAAGACGGAGGGTCCCTACAAAGGTATCAGAGATATAAGCAAGAAAAGGCCAAAAAAATAATGCCTCTTATATTTTCTCCGCTCAATGAGTCCGTCCTAGGTGAGCCTCCAAAGAAGCTTCTGCCAAAGCATGCATTTGTCATGCGACAGATAGGGGATCCACCAAAAATCGATCTGGAAATGAGTAAAATCATCATCAGAGTCTTTAAGAAACGAGGATTTAATGCAATTGATGCCACTGCTTCCGTCGGTGCAAAAGACTATCTCGAACGTATATTAGGGCTGATTCGAGGAACTGGGTTCACAGTCGCAGTTTTTTCATCAGATACGAGATCTAACTCTCTTGCAAACATAGCACTTGAGCTTGGTTATGCCGCTATGTGCGGCAAGCCGTTGATCATAACACAGTCGAAGGGGGCGCATGGGCCATCAGACCTCAAAAGAACAGACTGGATCGAATACAACCCAGACGATCGCGAGAAATTCCAGCAGACGCTTGAGCAGGCATTGAACGAGATAGAGACGTACTTAGATCTCGAAAGCGATCTGCTAGAAGCTGCCCTGAAAGCACGGAACATTGACTGCGCTATCGCATTCGAGCGAGCGAACAAAGCGTTCCTCCTGTCGGGGGACAGGCGCTTTATCGAGGCCGCATCTAGTATTTTGGAAAAGCTAAAACCTACGCTTGAGACAGAAACGATAGCTGACTTAGATCGCCTTAGGCAAGAGATCGACACTTTCATACTTCAAGCAAATCGATCTATTGAGGCACTAGAGACAACTGCTAACTCGGGGGCACGCGCAAAGACGAAACCCGAGACTAGATCAGTCTGAGAAAATCACGACCTGACACGTCCTCGCTCTCAACGTGCTCGCCTGCATCTACCGCTTTGTCCGGAGAATTGCCGTGGTCGCTTCAGACGATTGCACGCCGTAGTGGAGTCGGGTAGGTTAAGGACTTGATTAGGTGCAGCATGAGTGATGGATATGAAAATTTTTGGTCGGCATTCGTATTTCCAGGCGCGCGAAATCAAGCCAGGCAGTCTTTATCTCGCAAATAGAAGTGACGATACATACCTTGTGCTTGGCGTGGAGCCTGCAATTAAACACGACAGCACAGCGATTTTGATTATCAAACAAATTTCGGGAAATGCTTTTTCCGGCAATTACATTGTGGTAGCTGGAGAGCGCTTCGCATTGCGATCTCAATTTGTCCTCATAAATGATAGTATGATAGTACCTTCTCACAGTGTGGAGACATGGAAGTCTACAGCGGGAATCACTGCTCCGACTGGCTCTCTGTACTCGATAAATGGAAGCATATTTCTAGTTTCGAAAGATGTGAGCGGCGAAACTCTGCTTGTTGATTGTGGTAATGGAAGCACGACTACGGAGTCGATGCGAACCAATCTGTGGACAAGCGACTGGACAATTCGACAGAAGGACGACAACGACGAGTGGATATCCATCTTCTCGCGCTGATCCTCAAATTTCTTTTCTGCGCGACAAGCGGGGGGCGAAGTGGCCAAATCGTTCAACGGTCGAGCCTGCGCCTATTGCGGGTCGACGGCAAAGCCGACGATCGCGGAGCATGTGGTCGCGCGTAAGTTCTTCGCGATCCGCGACCGGGACAGGCTGCCGAAAGTAGCCGGGTGCGAGGAATGTAATACGAGGAAGTCAGAGCTGGAGCGCTACGCGCTCACGGTTCTGCCGTTCGGCAGCAGGCTTGAAACCGCGGCGAGCTACCTCGAAGATCACATGCCGGGACGGTTGAAAGGAAATCAGCACACCCATCGCGAGATCAATAGGACGGCTGAGCGCATGTGGGAAGTCCGCGGCGACGGACTTACGCTGCCGACTATGGGCTTCTCGATCGATACCGATCAGCTCCGACAGCTGTTCAACTTCATCATCACCGGCCTTTTCGCATACGAATTCAGAACTATCCTACCGCCGCGCTGGTTTGCAGACACACAGATTATCGATACAGATGGAGAGATCAGATTAGGTTTGAACATGGGGAGGTTCATGGGAGCAAGTCCTATCACCGTTCACAGAAACCTAGGACAGGGTACGTTCCCCTACCACGTTACCCGTAGCAGCGTGATGACGCACTTTTCGATATGGCAATTTTACGTCTTTGGCGGTGCAGCTCTGACCGGCGACCCAAACAATCCCGGAAAGTCGTTCTCGAAGTTCACATGCGTCACGCGTCCCCGCGTTGACCTGACGGACGTGACAGACGAAGATCTCGGTCTTGTGCGAGAGTTGGCTCAACATGCGACATAATGCTCCTATGGAGACAGATGGTGCACTGATTCAAGGAGCGCCACCCAGAGGGTCCGTCGTACCTTCTGAATGGATCGGTGCACTAGCACCAGCGTGAACCGTCGCCCTATCGCTTCCCTACCGGCAGCGCGTCCGGTCGCACAGCCGCCGACCGCGCCTCCATCCCTGCATCCTCAAGCCGCCCTCGCCCCGTCCTGCAGCTGCTTGAGGTCGAGATGCGTCAGGAAGCCGATTTGACGGCTGAGCGCTCATCTCTCGCGCCCCGCCATATCGGCACGCGCGGCGTCGATCAGACGCCGGGTTTCCCGGATGGTCGCCCTGAGGTCCGCGCGCACTCGGGCGCTCTGAGCGATCATCTGCCGCGTGGTGGCGACCGCGTCACGTGACGTTTGGATGAGTTTTTGCACCTCGGGATCGTGGCTGGACCGCATGGAAAGGCTCGCGTGGCGACGCCAGGGAACGTGGCTCGTTCGAGGTGGGGTTCCCTTAAGCCAAAGCGCTCCAGGGTCACATGCGGCTTACCCTGCAGCCCTTGCCCATTCCCTTATCGGTCTGCCCGCACAATGCCGTTCATCAGTGCGACCCCTCAATGCAAGAGCCCTACGGGCTTCTCCTCTTCGTCGGGCGACGGCACCCGGAAATTGAGTACGGGCATGCCCGCGTCGTCTGTCACTCGCACCGTGTAGCCGGCTCCACCGCTTTTGATCTCAGCCATCTTGGCCAGGATCTCCATCGTGAGCTTCAGCCCAGCGGGCAGCGCGGCCCTGCGGGACGGTAGGTCGAGAGAGCCAATGTCGACCAAGCCGGCCTCCGTCTCCAAAGCGAAATGATAGACAGGCATGAGGCTTCCTCCGTCGGAAGAGCGCTCAATGTGCCGAAACTGATGAGGAGCGGAGCACGCCAGCCAGGGCTTCAGCCCTGCCAAGTCATATGTGCTACGGATTAGCATAGATTAAGGCAGACAGCTTCCGCCCCTCAAATGAGGGGCAACCCTTCATGCTGCGTAGCGCGGGCCGACGGCCGCGGTCAGACGAGGATGTTGCCTGCCGGAGATGGGTTGAAGCTGCGGAAGGGGCGGATCGTGGACCGCGGAGATCCACCTGAAGGAACGTCGCCCAGTGCCTCGAGCGCGGCGCGGGCCTGGCCGATCTTGGCGATGAAGGCGTCGAGCCCGGCCGTGTTCACGGTGGGCGACGCCGACACGTTCAGCGCGCTTTCCATGTGGGTGCCGGCCTCGGTCGAAAGCGACATGAGCTGCATGAGGCCTTGCTCCGCGGGCGTGAGGTCCACGGTCGGCGCGACGGGTGCGGCGCGTGCCCGGGACGCCCGGTCATCGTCCGGGTGGGGCATGCCGGGGCCGTTCACCTCCCGCTCCGGGTCGGTGTACTCTCCCGGCCGCACGGGCGGCATCGGCGCCACGCCCTGTGGCCGCACGAAGCCCCGAGCGCGCGTCTCGCGGTCATTCTCCCGCGGCAGGCGATCGAGGGTCGTGAGCTGATTGGCCAGGGTGGCGATGGAACTCGCCAGCGAAGCGCTGCGGTCGCGCAGCGGGAACAGCTCGGGCGACTCCATCCCCGGCCCGAGTTTGGACTTCGCCTGGATGGTGACGATATGGGCGTCGACCTCGGCCTTCTCGGCCTGTTGCGCGGCGAGGCGCTCGCGGTCCAGACCCAGGCTCCCATAGGTCGGGGCCGACCACTGACCGCCCTTGCCGGGCTCCTCTGTTTCGGCCGACCCCTTCACCAGGCCGATCGTCGCCACCGCGATGCCGCCGGCCACGACGGCGGACCCGATCTCCACGGCGCCCGGGATCGCGAGAGCCGCGCGGCCGGCATTCGTGACCGCGGCGCCTTCGCCCGCCGTGCCGGCCTTGTTCAGTACGCTGCCACCGCCACCCCCGCTGCCGACCGCCAGACGGCCGGCCGCGGCATCGAGCGACGCTGCCGCCCCATCGAGCGCGATCGCCGAGCCCTTCAGCCCGAAGCCGTTCATCAGCTTCATGCCGAGCCATCCGGCGCCGGCCAGGGTTGCGAGCTACGCCGTCTGGCAATCGGTCGCCCACTCCAAAGCGGCCTTCACCAGCCCCGAGTCCCGGGCAGGGCTGGCAAACGACTCGGAGAAAACGACCGTCAGCCCGCACCTGTTTCGGAGAGCCGAGATCCCAGGTCTCTGCATCGCGTGAGTTCGCGATAGCTTCAGACCCCACACGGGCGCCACTGCCGCCGCCGGTGTTCGTCCGGCTTGGTCGCAGAAGGCTCGTTTTGGCTGCGACGCCGCATTACCTGTGACGTCGCGACGTGTGGCAGGTCCACCCGGCGCCGTACCGAGAAGCCAACCACAGGTGACGTTTTCATGACAACGATCAAGCTCGCTGCCGCTTTGGGAATTTTGACGCTGGCTCTTCCGCTGCCGTTCGTCGCCACGTCCGCCAGTGCGGCGACCGCCCATAATTCCCAGGCAGGTGCAAACGGCCCCACGTCGAACAACGATGCACCCACGGGTCGTCACCTCAAGCGAATGAAGCATAAAAAGGCGATGTGATCCGCGGCTGGTCACTGGACGAGGAGGGCGCCCTGATCGGCGCCCTTCTTCGTGCCGCCGCTGTCCGTGAACCTCCGGTGCTGCGGTGAAAGCCGTTCAGAGAGGGAGCGGTCGGGCCTTTGACCTTCGACCCGCCAGTGCTCCGAGCCTCGTGCTCGGATCGAGGCGGATGGCCGGATCAGAGCGTCCAGAGCGGCTTTTCTGGCGCTCGCCGGATGGCTGCGGTGAGGCCCGGATGGCGATCGCCCTCGACGGCCCGCCCGTCGAGCAGTCCCGCGGGCGATGCCGGGTCGTTACATCCCCTAAACGGGTCAGCTCAGACGCCGATGCTCGCGTTCGGTGTCGACGCATCGTCTCGATGCAGAGCCGAGGCGACGTCGGCCAGGCGCTCCCCCGCTCCCGCCTCGAGGCCGGCGCGGGGCGGGGCGCTCTCGCCGATCTCGGAGAAGCGGCCGCCGTCATCGATCGGAGCATGATCCATCAAGGTGAGGAACCATGCGGCGCCGGCAAGGAACAGATCCAACATCCACACGGCACGTACCTTCGAGTTGGCGCTTCGACGATCTTGGTCCAAGCCTACGCTGTCTTTCGACGTCTATCCTGAATTTGCCTATACGACCTTAAAATTAAATAGTTAAGCAATTATCTGAACTCTGACACAGTCTGCTATGTCGATCGGATCGAGGAGTCCATTGGTCGGACAAGGCCATCTCTGACCGTCGGCCGGTTCCGCCGGTCTAGCCGGTTTCGTGTCGTCACCCAAGGAGTAGCTCGGTGGCGACGTCACCACCACCGTCAAAATCAGCCGCCGTCCCCTCATAGGTAGAGCACGCTCGGCAACTCGCCGTTAATCCAGACCGTCCACATTTCATGGTCGTCGGAGGATGATTCGATGGAACGACTGGCGATGCTGCTCGCCACCTGGGTGATCTCTCTGGACGCGAATGCCGCGACGCGGATCCTGTGGGAGGCGGCAAAGCTGTACCGGGCCTCCACCTCCGAAGAGGAACGGAAGCAACTCCTTCAGTTCCAGGCGGAGGTCTGCGCCTTGGTCGGTCGCCCCGCAGTCGTCGTCGAAGCCGAGGACCAAGCCGACGACGAAAGCGAAGATCGGTCCGGGCCTTCCCGCTCGAACCAGGGCGTCCCCGACCTCGGTTCTTGAGGCTGACAGCGTCCGCATCGCGCTGCCGCAGAGCGAAGATGGGCTTCGGCTTCGCCGGAGCCATCACGACACTGGGAGATCCCCAGCTCGCCTTCGCGTGTCGATCGGATGAAGCCGGCTGAACTGTCGATCGGGGCTGGGCTATCGAGCCGGCGATGAGGAGAGACGACCGATGCCACAGCTTTGGTTGACCTATGGAGAGCTGGCCGGTGAACTCGAGTGCGATGTCGAGCAGGCGCGCTCGGTCAGCATATCGGCCGGCTGGACCCGCAAGCACTCCGGCGACGGTCTCACGCGCGTGATGATGCCACCGCACATGATGGAGCGCTTCTTCCTCAGGGCGGCCTCCCGCGAGATGGTCCGCGAGGGGCGGGGCGACCCCCGGGGCGACCCCGCCTTCGGGCGCGGGAGACGATGCGCAGGAGCGATCACCGGGCCTTGAAGGCGAGACCCGTCACGTCGACGCTTCCCCCGCCTGAGCCGACGCAGCTCCATTGCCAGCCGGAAGGCTCGGCCATGAAGCCGTGGGGCGTCCCGCTGCTGCAGAGATCAGGACTCGTGGCCGACAGCGCCGCCAGCACCTTCGCCTCCGCTCCGCCGATCTTGCCGTTGACCGTCGCGGCGGGCTCTTCCTTCGGCGGATCGGCGGCGTCGGGGTTGAGCACGGCGGCGTCGGGCACCGCTCGGTCTGTGAACCGCGACACGGCCACATAGGCGACATCCATCGTCTGCGGCCAAGGTGTGTTCGGTTCGACGTAACCCGCCCATTGGGGGGCCTGCTTCGTGCCGACCGAGACCGCGTCGTCGATCAGCATGTACATCGGGCCGGCGGGCACGCGCCGGTCGGTCGGCGCGGAATCGGTGACGCAGAAGACGGGCGCCCCATCGATCATCCAGGTGATCGATCGCGGCTGCCAGTCGATGGCGTAGACGTGGTAGCCGCCGTAGGCCGCGCCCCAGCCCGCCGGCGGCGGCGTGCGGTTCCAGTCCTGGTAGGTCATCTGCTGGGGGATGGTGCTGTTGACCCCCGGGGCCGTCTGGCTGTGGAAGGCGGGCGTGCCCCAGTGCAGCGTCGTGGCGGGGTCGGAGCCGGGCCGGCCGTGTGCGGTCGCGGCGCTCGCGGCCGGCGCGACACCCTCGGGCGCGTAGATGAATTCGATGATGTCGATCTCGGGGGGCCAGCCGCCGGCCGCCGGCAGCAGCCAGAAGGCGGGCCACAGGCCGTTCGCCTGCGGCAGTCGCGCCATCATCTCGAAGCGGCCGTAGGCCTGGCTGAACAGGCCCTTCGTCGTCACGGCGCCCGAGCGATAGCTCTTGCCGAGCAGCGCGCCGGGCGCCGTCGAGATCCGCAATCCGGCGCCCGGCGCGATGCCGACCTGAGCCGGGTCGTAGGCTTGCGCCTCGATCGCCGGATCGCCGACGGACTGCCCGGCGAATGGCGCCCATTGTTTCGGATCGAGGTGCGTGGCCCTCGTGAAGTCGGATTCGAAGGTCCGTGTCAGGGAGGAACGAGGCAGGGGCATCGGGCAGCCGGCGACGGCCGTGATCGCACGGGCGGGATCGGCAGCGGCCAGGAGGACGAGAATCCCGATCGAGAGCGAACGCATCGAGCCATCCCTCATACCAGTCGCCTCATCGAAACCCTCTGCGTCGCCGGCGCCGACAGGCGCGCCGAGGAAAGATGGCGGATCGGTCCGCCGCTCGTCCTCAGGCGTGGTGGGCGAGGGTGATCGCCGTCCCACCGAAACCGTCCCCCGCGATGTGGAAATCGGTCGCCGCATATCGGCCATTCAGCGCGAGGCTCACCGAGTGGTTGGCGTCCGACAGGCTGAGGACCCCACCCTCCGCGCCTGCATGGTAGGCCAGCGTGAAGAGCCCGGCGTCGCCGGTCGCCCGCAGGTCGATCGTGTCGCTCGCCGCGAAACCCGTGATGGCGCCGTGGAAGTCCTCCGGATGGCTGAGTTCGAGCGTCGCGTCGGCGCCTCTGACATCGACCGTCGATCCAGCCGCCGCCTGCGCCAGGACCAGGGTCGTCCCTGCCGTCGCGTCGAAAGTCGAAGCATCGTGCGGGGACCCTGTCCCGGCCTGCACGACGTAGGACGTGGGCCCGGATCGGCCCTGCTCTCTGTCGAGCGTGCTGGTCGTGCCGTCCAGCCCGATGGAATTGACGTAGAGATCGCGACCGGCGGCCGCCGCCCCGCCGAGGAGATCATCGAGAACGTCGATCGACACGACGTGTTCGCCGCTGCCGAAGCTGCCGACGAAGGTGAAATTCTGGCTGTGCCCGGCGCCGTGCTGAGCCGTCACCGCCTGTACGCCGCCGACCTGGGTCCCATCGACGCTCACGGTGAACCGCGCATCGCCCCCGGTGGCGTCTTCGGACAGGTTTAAGGTCAGCCGGTCCGAGCTGCTCGGGCTCGCCGCTTTCGCGACCTCGGCGGCCAGCATCGGTGAGCTGGTCACCGGTTTGATGGCACTGGTGGTGCCGGTCGGGCCGACGATGGTCTGCTTCAGGAGGTTGCCGCTGGTGTCGTAAGTCCGCGTCGTCACCGTGCCGTCGGCGGCGGTCGTGCGGTTGTCGTACACGCTGCCGCTGGAATAGTATTCCGTCCATCCCGTGAGCTGCCCCGCATTGTTGTAGGTGTAGATGCCCGAGACATAGGGTTTTCCGGTGATGCCGTATTGGCTGAACTGTTTGCCGCTGGCGTTCAGCACCGTCTCGGTCAGCTTCGCCCCTCCCGCATCGTAGACGGTGGTGTCCGACCCGCCGCTCGGTGGCACGATGACCTGCTGAGTGATGATCCCGCCCGTCGAGTAGGTCCGCGTCGTCACCGTGCCGTCGGCAGCGGTCGTGCGATTGTCGTAGACGTTGCCGTTGGCGTAAGACTCGGTCCACCCCGTGAGCTGCCCCGCCGTATTGTACGTGTAGGTGCCGGAGACATAGGGCTTGCCGGTGATGCTGTACTGGGTGAACTGCTTGCCGCTGGCGTTGAGCACCGTCTCGGTGAGTTTGGCGCCTCCGGCGTCGTAGGCGATGGTGTCGGTGCCACCGCTCGGCGGCACGGCGACCTGCTGGGTGATGATCCCGCTCGTCGAATAGAATCGAGTGGTCACCGTGCCGTCGGCGGCGGTCGTGCGGTTGTCGTAGACTTTGCCGTTGGCGTAATACTCGGTCCACCCCGTGAGCTGCCCCGCCGTATTGTACGTGTAGGTGCCGGAGACATAGGGCTTGCCGGTGATGCCGTTTTGCGTGAACGTCTTGCCGCTGGCATCGACGAGGGTCTGGCTGGTGATCGCGCCCGAAGCGTTGGTGAAGGTGTCCGACGTCGCTCCGGTGGCAGAGCTGATGTAGGTCTCGGTCGTACTGCCGGTCACCGTGACGGTCTTGGTCGACGTCAGCGTGCCGGTCGCGTCGTAGCTCGTCGTCCTGGCCGCCCCGCTCGAGGTGGTGGTGGCCACCGCGAACGAATAACCGCCCTGGATCTTGGCGAGGACGCCGGCATCGCCGGCGATGATCTGTGCCATCGCGGCCTGTGTGACGTTGAAGACGTGCGTGTCGGTCAACGTTATGGTGGCCAGTGTGGATTGCGATCCGAGATAATCGATCGATGCCAGAACGGTGCCTGCCGTGTCTGCGACCGCCAAGCTGTAGGGCGTCACGGCCTGGCCCAGGACCTCGGCGACGGCCCGCAACTGGGCGACCGAGACGCCGATCGGGTTCGCGTCGGTGATGTAGACGGCCTGAGGCGTCGATGGCGCTGCCGCGAGCAGACCGACGATCGTCGCCGACGAGCCGATCACCACGCAGACGGCGTTGGATGGCGTGCTCTTGAGGCTCCCCTGAGTCGCCTGGGCGGTCAGATTGTAGAGCCCTGGCGCCGCGTTCGTCAGGCTGAAAGCGTATCGTCCCGACCCATCGGCGGTGGTGGTGGCCAGGACCGTCGATCCGTTGGAGAGCGCGACGGTCGCACCTGCGGCGGTGACGCCGCTCGCGACGATCTGGGGCGCGCCCGTGGCGAGCACGGTCGCTCGGCTGAGCAGCGGCGACATCAGCGACGAGACCGTCGACGTGCCGGCATCCGGCACTTTGAGGGAAGCGACCGCGACGGTCTGGTCGCTGAACTGCAGGTACTCGATCCCCGTCAGGAGGTCCTGACCGTCGCGACCCGTCACGCTGTCCTTGACGATGAGCGCGTCGCCGGACCGTGCGAAGCTGTAGGCGGCGAGCGGCCCCTGATACACCGCCGTGTCGATGCCCGCGCCGCCGTTTATCGTATCGTCGCCGGCTCCTCCCATGATAAAATCGTCATCGCTCTGTGAGCCGTAGAACAGATCCTGATGGGTGGTCGCATCGAGGTGGATGCTGTTGGCATAGAGGTTGAACGTGCCCGGGGTCGACACGTTGGTCGTGTCGGTGGTGGCGAGCGCGGCGCCATTGACTGTGATACCCCGGATCATCGCGGCGGCACCGGTGCTGCGGTTCAACAACTGCAGGTCCAGGCTCGTGATCTGATCGGGGTTGGCGAAGGTGATGGTGTAGGTCTGGTAGCCGGAGCTGTCGGCAGCCGGCGTGAAGGTGGAGGTCCCGCCGACCTGCTGTCCGTTGATCAGCAGCGCGACCTGACCTCCCACGCCGTCCTTGCCGAGCAAGCCGTACCCGGTGATCGTTACGGTGGTGGTCGTCAGTCGTGATATCGTGTTCGGCCCGCCGACGATCATGTCGTTGCCGGCCCCACCGTAGATGCTGTCGTTGCCGAGGCCGGCGTCGATCGTGTCGTCGCCGGCGCCGATGTCGATCAGGTCGCCCACGGCCGAGCCGTGGACCGCAAGGCCCGCCACCGCGCCGGCGCCGGAGAAGTACTGCTGAACCAGTGACATGGCCGACTTACCGACCGGGTCGTAGCCCGTCGCGGATGAGGTCCCATCGATGGGATACTGCCACAGGTTCAACCCGGCGAACCAGCGGCCTCCTTGAGACTGCATGACTTGGAACAGCGCCTGATAGGCATTGGACTGGTCAGTGTTGTCCGCCGTGCCCACTCTATCCCATTGGCCGGGATTGGTGGCGCCGCCATCAATGCTGCGATAGCCCACCTCGGTCACCAGCACCTGTTTGCCGTAAGTCGTCGACAACGAGTGCATGAAGTCGACCATCGACTCGCCGCCGAGCGTACCCGCCGTGTAATTGTCGGCGGGCGGCGTGGTCCACGCCTTTTCGAGGTCGCTGACCGACGGATTGTTGTTGGCGGACAGCGTCAGGTAGGCGTTGACGCCGATGACATCGAGCTTGTCCCAGAAACTGACCGAGGAGGCCTCATAGGTCGCCGCCTCGTAGGTCAGCTTCCCCGAATAGACCTTGCGGACCGCCGCGATGACATCCAGCCACTGGGCTCGATAGGCACTGCCCGACAGCGCGCCCATCTCGTCGCCCACCGACAGCGTGTCGACCCCCGTCTGCTGGGCGATGGTGGCTAGATGGACGAGGGCGGCCTTGTAGGACGCGAAGAAGGCGGAAGGATCACTCGGGTTGATCTTGTAGGACGCGGTCCCGTCCAGCCCCTCCAGATGAGGTTCGAGCAGGACCTTGAGGCCCTTGGCCTGCGCGGCCTGGATGCCGGCGATCAGGCTGGCATCCGACGTCGACTTCGCGTCGTTCGTGACGATCTGGTTCGAACTGCTCATGTCGACGAACAGGTCCGGCGAGAGCCCGACCGCGTTGGATCCGGCGGCCGCGATGGCGGTGAAGGCACTGGTTGCACTCGCCGTCGTCAGTGCCCCGTTCCACGGCGACACGACATCGAAACCCTGATACTCGAATTGAGAGCTCATGTTGATCCCCATCGTCGGGCCATCGATAGATGTCGGGGGTCGAGGAACTGATAAGGTGCCCGAGCGGCATTAATTCTATTTTGATACAATAATTCGTGATGGGTCCCGATGACGGGGCACGCGCCGATGCCGCAGCGTGTCGAACTGCACGGGTCGACGGTTCTGGTCGCCCCGCAGACGATCGATCGGTGTCGCGTTCATCGGCTGGCGTCGAAACACGCCGCGATGGCGTCCCACATGGGTTTACGCTTGAAATCGGTGTCGAACGGCAGTGAGCGGGATGGCTCGCCATCCGGCCACTTGTAGTGGATGTCCTCCGAGAGCCACGAGTACCTGTCACTGATGCCCCAGGTGAGGCAGCCCAGGGTGGCCGGCTTCGAGAACGCGACGGACAGGAAAGCGCGGGTCGCGGCAGCCACGTCGGCGTCCCGCTGCGCCGGATCGGCAGGGCCGCCGATGTCGGCGACGTCGAATTCCGTGATCAAAACTTTCAACCCCATGGCGATGACGTCGTCCAGGAAGTCGGAGAAGACACGATCCGAGAACTTCACCCGATAGAGCTTCAGATGACCCTGAACGCCCAGCCCGTCGATCGGGACGCCCCGCTTGAGCAGGCGTTCCAACAGCCTCTGGGTTGACCGCCGACGTCGCTCGCTCCAAACGACGTCGCCTTCGACGTTCGTCTCGTTGTAGTACAGCGGCGTCTTGGGATCAGCCGCACGCGCCGCGTGGAACGCAAGATCGATGTAACGCTCCCCGAAGGCCCTGAACCAGACCGAATCCGTCCGCAGGCCGAGAGGGTCGCCCTGGTCCGGCTCGATCGCCTCGTTGACGACGTCCCAGGACTGAAACCGCCCGGCGTAGCGCTTCACGACGGTCTCGATATAGGCGGTGATCAGCCGATCGTTTGGGGACTCAGCGAGCGCCTGTTCGAGCCAGCGTGGATTAGCTCGGTACCAAACCAGTGTGTGTCCGCGCATGAGTTGGTCATTCAGCCGGGCGAATTGCGCGATGAAATCGGTACCATCGAACATGAACGTTTCGGAATTGGGCTGAAGCACGTTGCGCTTGGTTTCCCCCTCGGCGACCAACAGGTTCGCCTCTCGCGCGACAGTATCGGCGTAGGTCGTATCGTTCCGCAATTGCGGAGATCCCACGGCTACCCCGTAGAGCTTCCCATGTTTTCCGGCGTGCTCCCGAAGCGAACCGATGGGGGCACTCTCTCCTCGCGCACCCCACAAGGGGAGCGTTGTGAGGCCGGCTACGACATGGCGACGATGGAGACGATTGATCAAGGACACACTCCGTTTTGGGCGACTCACGCGAGCAGCGGGTCGCGCCCCATGGACGACGCCGACCTTTCAAGCCGGTTATATTTCTGCTTCTTCCATAATTGCGTCATCAATACCGCTACACAATACAGGATCCAAACCTGCTTGTCTTTTGTATACAGTTGTGCTTCGAGTAGATTCACGCATATACAAAAAATAATGACCGTCAGGAGCAACGACCTTGTCCGAAGGTCTCTATTGCTCCACTCGAATAATTGACCGATGGGTACGATCACTGCGGCCAGTAGCGCAAGGACGAGTCCGATCAGGCCGCCGGCGACGGTGACTTCGAGGAACCCGTTGTGAGATTGACCAATGAACTCAAGGAATGGCTGGCTCATGTAGCGATACAGAGTCGATGATCGACCTGCTGCCCAGAACGAACTGTACCCGGCTCCGAGCAGAGGATGATCGGAAAACTCCATGAGAGTGGTCTTCCAGATAGTGGTACGGCCGGTGAAGGCCATCGGATCGCTCCATACGTCGGCGATCTTGTCCGCGAACGCGACGGCGAGCAGCCCACCGATGCCCGTCACGACCATCGCAGATACAAGGAAGAAGACACGCCCGCGGGGCGTACGCCACATCAGCCGGAAAACAAGACCGATGGCGATGGCGGGAAGCAGGAAGCCGATCGACGTCTTGGCCCTGGTTCCGGCCATGAAGATGAGCGAAATGAGAAGGAACAAATAGTCGTACCACTTCCCACGATTGATCGTGTGGTGAAGGAAGGTGATGATCCCGATCCCACAGACCGCACCGGCGATATTTTTATGGTAGATGACGCCCCGCCAGCAACCGATGATCGATGGGTCGGCTTCACCCGGAGGGTGGATGGCGAAGTGAAACAGCGGCACCGAAACCAGAGATACTGTTATGACGATCGCCAACGCGGTGTAGAAGCACTGGACGATCTTGCGAACGCCGAGCGTATCGACGGCGACAGTCACGCACGAGAACATCATTCCGAGAAGGATAGCGCGCCGGAACGAGATCGCCGGTTGGATCGACCAAGAGGAACTGGCGATCAGCCAGAGGAGGATCAAAACCTGGTAGATGGACGCGCTTCTCGGTAGGCTCTTTGGGTTCAAGGCGAGGTACATCGCCGCGAAAAGAACGGTGATCAACGTGTAGGTGACCTGCCTAAATGCATCGCCATCTTCGATGGCTGACGTGGACCCTTGTCGACTCGCTAATCCGTCGGCAGGTCCATAGCTGATGCGAATGAGCACAAGCAACAGAAAAGCGATAAATCCAAGCTGAAAGATCAACTCGACGTGGTTTCGCTTGAATAGCGTGTGCGATACCGACGTCGCGTCCATTCGTTTTCTGGATTTTTGAATGCACCGCTTGTCTGGGAATCGAGCTGGCACACTGATTTGCATGAGGCACCTTCAGCATGGGGGCTGTCTTCAAAATCGCCGTCGTCGGCCGTTCAGGAAATCCTTCATGGTGGCCGAAGGTCTCCCGAGGCCAGCCAAGCCTCGACGACGCGTGACGATCCTCGCGCCGTCAGGTGTCCGTAATCCCACTGCACCGGCGTCCCGTCCGCCGCTTCGGTCACGCAGGCCTCGGTTCCCGATGGGCAGAGAGCGCGATAGGCGGACAGGTAGGTCGCCGCGTGGCCGGTCAGGGCGGCCCGCATCGCGTCGTCGAAGGTCGCCTGCTCGGTCAGCCGGCCCTCGAGGACCGGCGCCTGGGTGTTACGCAGCACCGTCAAA
Organism: Lichenihabitans sp.; assembly: GCA_965214345.1. GTDB lineage: Bacteria > Pseudomonadota > Alphaproteobacteria > Rhizobiales > Beijerinckiaceae > Lichenihabitans. Next base: position 2,881,772 of record CBDCBJ010000007.1, read on the forward strand.
GCCAGGAGCCGGGGCAGGCCTGTCCGGTACTCGACGATCGGTCCGGCGACATAGACCCGGCTCACGCGAGCGGCCAGTCGATCGACGGTCTCGAGCATCTCGGGGATGTCGTCCGGTGTCCATCGCGCGGACAGCATCACGGCGCCGACCGCTGGTGACGCGGTAGCCAGATCGAGCGCGCGATCGACCAAGGCCACGCAGGTCGCGACGCCCTTGCCGTGGAACACCGGCTTGCATCCCGAGGCCGTCGCCTGGAGAACGTCAGCGCCTGGCAGACCCGACTCGAGGCCGCTCCAAAGATGCGCGGCATGGCTGTCTCCGATCAGGAGCAGGCTGGGTCGGCCCGTATGGCGGGCCAGGCAGGTCGACGGGTCGTAACTCGCCAGAGTGTCGAGGTGCGAGTCGAGGAAGCATGTCCCGCGCCGATAGGCAGCGCGATCGTCGTAATGCAGGAAGCTCGCGAGTCGGTCGACTTCGGGCGGAACGCTGGCGGCGAGACCGTGCGAAGCCGAGAGACCTCCTGAGACGAGCGTTGCCGCCGCCATGCTCGCCAGCGCCGCCCAGCGCAGCTTCGGCTGCGTCTCCAGCACCGCCCTGGTGCGGAACGGGCGCTCCACGAACCACCACGACAGAGTCCCCGCGACGAGGCTCGCCAGGACGAGCAGCGCCTTGCCCGAAGCGCCTATCGGGCCGATCCACCACAGCTTGGCGAAGACGACGATCGGCCAGTGCCAGAGGTAGAGCGAATAGGAGATGAGGCCGACGAACACGACGGGCTTGAGCGACAACAGGCGCGACACCCCGCTCGGACCCGCGACCCCGGCCTGGAGAAGGCAGGCCGCGCCGAGGCATGGCACCAGCGCGCGGGCGCCGGGAAACGGCATGGTGCGGTAGAACGCGAGGACGCCGGCCAGGATCAGCAGCAGCCCGAAGCCCGCCACCGCCTCCCGCAGCCACAATCGCCTCGGGGGCGGCACGGCTCCGAGGGCGAGGACCGACCCGATCAGCAACTCCCAGGCGCGCGACGGCGACAGGTAGAAAGCTGCGATCTGGTTCGTCCGGACCAACTCCACCGACAGCGCGAAGGACAGCACGCCCAGCGAGCCCAGCGTGATCAGCAGCATGCGACGCGAAGCGCGGCGCAGGCCGTAGAGGAGCAAGGGGAAGACGATATAGAACTGCTCTTCGACGGCGAGCGACCACGTGTGCAGCAGCGGGTTGGCGTCCGCCCCAGCGTTGAAGTAGTCGGTCACTGCCATGAAGTGCATATTCGAGACGAAGAAAGTCGCGGCGATCGCACTGTTGGAAAAGCCGATGATCTCAGGCGGCAGCAGAAGGACCACCGCCGCGACCGCCGTCGCCAGCACCATGACGAACAGCGCCGGGAAGATGCGTCTGATCCTGCGGTCGTAGAAGGTGACGATCGAGTAGCGATCCCGCTCGAGGTCGGCGCGCAGGATGCCGGTTATCAGGTAGCCGGAGATCACGAAGAAGACGTCGACGCCGATGAACCCGCCCTTGATCAGGCCGACATCGAGATGGAACAGCACGACCGGGATGACCGCCAGCGCACGCAGGCCATCGATGTCGGGCCGGTAGCGCGGGCCCGCTGTCGTCTCGACCCTGCGGCCTCTTCGGGTGTCGTCGGTGGTGCGTGCGAGGGGCGACGCCACCGCCACGAGGCTAGCTCCCGACACGGTTCACCCTCGGTTCGAGCCGGCACCCGTCCGCTGGAGTGTGTCCAGTCTTCGACCCCCGGGAGATGGCCTCTCGTTTGCCGTGCTCGCCAGCGCCCGGCCGGACCCTCACGGGCGTGACCTGACGTCCGCCAGTCCCGATCGGAGGCGGCGTACGACGTCCTGCCAAGTGTAGTGGGCGAGCACGCGCTCGCGCCCCGCGGTTCCCATCGTTCGAAGGCCATCCGGGTCGGAGAGGTGAAAGATCATCTTCGCTTCGAGGTCCTTTGGACTACGAGGAGCGACGAGGTCGCCACAGACACCCGGGATCACCATTTCACGGAAGGCCCACCCGTCCGTCACGATAGGTGGGACCTGATTCACCATGGCTTCCAGTGGGGCGATTCCGAAGGGCTCGAAGAGCGAGGGCATGACGAACAGGCTTGCGCGCTCGAATAGGTCTTGCAGTCGAGGGTCCGATTTACTGATGTATCCGTGCATCTGCACGCCATCGGCCAGTTCGGGTGGGATCTCGAGGGAGCGCGGGCCGACGATGTGAAAGACCGCCTTCGGGAACGCCGTCCTGACACCCTTGAAGGCAAGCAGCGCATCTCGGCCTCCCTTGCGCTCGAAATCGACGCCGATGAACAGGATCTCGCCAGTGTCGTATCGCTTCGCAGCGTTGAATGGCGGTATGATATCCATGTTGATACCACCGCCGATGGTGAAGACCTTATCGGGCGGGAGTGAGTAATCGGCGATAAACGAATCTCTCAGATAGTCGCTGAAGGTGAAAACGGCGGAGACACGCGACAGCAGTTCACGCTCGTAATCCACCGCTTTCTGAATGACGGAGTCGCTCGCGCCGAGCTTGTAGCCGGACCTCAATCGGCTGACCAGGTTGCCATCGTAGTAGGCGAAGCATCGAGCTCGACCCCGGACCGCCCGGTGAACGTCGAAATACCCGCCGATCTGCAGGTATTCGTGGCCCGGCTCCATCGTGGCGAGGCGCCTGTGAATGACGTCCGTGAGTGCCTTCCTGTAACGCAGGTCCAGCCAGAACCGGTTGAGCCATTTCTGGCGGACCGGATGGACGTTGCGGGCGATGTGGGCATAGCGGATGACCTTCGGCAGCTCGACGCCGAACGCCTCGTGCAACATTCTCTGGCGCTGTAGTTCCGTGAAGAAATAATGGCTACTCCCCGACCAACTCCGCAAGTCGAAGGGCTGCCGGCCGATGGCGCTGCCGATGATGCCGACCAACGAAGGTTCAGTCATGGTGTCGAGCCCGCCATGGATCGAACGCCGGGGAGGACCGGCTCATGCGAAGCGCTTTCGAAACTGCTTCACCATCAGGAGCTCGCTCATCGAGAGCAGCCATTTCCGGTTCAGGACATAGCTCGTCAGGATATAGACGACGCAACCCGCCGTTCCGCCGACGACAAGCCGCGGCAGGCTCCCCTCCACCGGCATCGTCGCTAGAATGCCGGCGAGGGCTGCGACGCCCGTCGCCAACGCCGGCATGAGCAGAACCCGGTGATATTCCACGAAGCCCGCCCCGCACGTGGGCTTGATCAAGGTGAGCCAGAAGATCGGGATCAGAAGCCCATAGAGAACCGCAAGGGCCACCGGGATGCCGCCGATCCCAAAGACAGATCCCACGGCGGTGAAGGTGAACACGGCGAGCGCTACGGCGAGGGCAGACAGGAGCGCTCGACGGGTCTCGCCCAGAGCGAGGAGAAGGGCACCGACCGGATTGCCGATCGCACGGACCGCGCACCAGATCGCGACCTGACGCATGAGGGGAGCCGACGCGTTCCACTTCGGGCCGAGGACGAGGTCGACCACCTCGGTGCTGAACACGGCAAGCAGGATATAGATCGGGAAGTTGATCGAAGCCGTCATGTTCATGGCCTTGAGATAGATCGACCGCACCCTGGCCTTGTCCGTCGCCACCGAAGCGAGCAGCGGGAAGCAGACGCGATTGACGATCGGATTGACCATGAACATGATGCGCATGCACAGATCGCGCGGCTGGAAATAGAAGCCGAGCGCTGGGCCGCTGATCAATCTGCCGCCGAGAATGACGTCGCCATTCAGTGCGACGGCATTGCAGAGCTGGATACAGACGACATTGGAGCCGAAAGCGATGAAGCGCTTCGCCGGGGCCCACTCGAAGGTGAAGGCGGGGCGGAAATCGCCCGCCAGCATGATCCAGGACAAAGCGGCGACGCCGACCGCGTTGACGACATTGCCGACGATGATGGAGAAGGCGCCCGATCCGGCCAGCGCGAGCATGACCGCCACGGCGAAGCCGGCCACCGCCGAGCCGATGTCGATCCAGAACAGGGCGTCGAAGCGCAGGTTCTTCTCGGCCAGGGCCCGCTGCTGCTGCCCGAGCGAGGTGATGAAGAACACGGTGCTGGCCATCAGGACGAGCGGCACGAGCCGCGCCTCACCGTAGAAGCGCGCGATCAGCGGGCTCGCCGCCGCCACCGCGAGCGTGACCAGCGCCCCGAGCATCACGTTGAGCCAGAACAGGCTACCCAACTCCGACGCGGTGACATCGCGGAAGCGGATCAGGGCGTTGCTGATGCCCATGTCGGTGAACACGATGCCGATGTTCACGATGGTGAGCGCCAAGGCCACGAGCTTGAAATCTGCGGGGTCGAGGATGCGCGACAGGGTGACGATCTGGGCCACGGCGATCAGGGCGCGGCCGATCATCGCCATGCTGGTCCAACGGATGGCCGCAAAGGCCGAGGCTCGGATGGTCATGTGGTCTCCCGCGTCGCCGGGAAGCCGTAGGCCTCGATCATCGCGGCGATCTGCCGGTCGTTGGCGTTCTCGCCGACGACGTTGTGGTTGTAGAGGGCCACGGCCTGGGCGCCCGGCCACAGGACGAAGCGGCGCACGGGCCCGACCTTGCGGAACAGGGCGCCCCGCAACGAGGCCATCCAGAACAGCCACACGTCGTCGGCGGTGGGGCAGTGCTTCTGGAACAGATCCTGCCGGGCGATGTCCGACATGAAGATGCCGGGCCGGTACAGGATCCCCCCGAGCCCGGTGGGGAAGATGGTCCGCGAGGCTTCCGTCGCGGGTGTCTCGAACCGCCACGTGGGGTAGCTGGCGGGCCTGTCTCCGTCGAGCACGATCTCATGGGCGCGATGGCAGAGCACCTCGTTGGCGCCGGGCCGGTAGGCGCTCGTGAGGTCTTCCAGCCAGGTCGGCCAGTAATAGGCGTCGTCGTCGGCCGTGACGATCACGGCCTCGGGATGGGCCGCCAGTACCGGGATGATCTTCTTGTAGGAGCGGATGTCGGCACAGGTGCGGATCGACAGCCCGGCGCCCCGGAGCGCCAGCACGGCGTCGGGCAGGCTCGCGGCGTCGGCCTCGGCCACCCAGAGCTCGACATGGTCGGGCGCCACGCTCTGCATCAGCAGGCTCTTCAGCGTCAGGAGCAGCGTGCCGAAGCGCGGCGGGTACGAGGTGAGGGACACGACGAGCGGCGTGTCGAGGCCGTGCACCTTCGTGGCGCGAAGACCGCGCAGGCGCCACCGGACCGCCACGAGGGACGCGACCGCGGCCGCGAGACACAGGCGCAGCGCGGCTTTGATCCTGGCCAGGACGGTCGCCGCCGCGCCGGGGAGGCGGCCGTTCATCGGTACACCCGGTCGCGGAAGCCGGTCAGCGCCGCGACCTCGCCCGAGGAGCGCGCCGACAGGTAGAGCAGGCGGACGAGCCCCTCGCGGCGACGGTCCCGGGACGGCGCGAGCAGGGCCGGCAGGGCCTGGGCGGCGGCGACCAGGAGCCGTCCCGCCGCCTTGACCAGGATCCGCGTCCGGCCGAGGCGGGCGTAGCGCCAGTCGAGCTGGATGAGCGCGTTGGTGCTGCCGATGCGAAACGAGCGGCGCAGCATCCAGCCCAGCGTCACGCGGCTCGGCGGGACCGTCTCGAACACCGTCGCGGCGCTCGCCCAGGCGAAGGCGAAGCCCCGGGCCCCGGCGCGGTGGAAGAACTCCGTGTCCTCGCCGCCGCTCCGGCCGAAGCCGAGGTCGAAGAACGGCGGCCCGAGACCCTCGAGCATGGCGCGTGTCAGCAGGACGTTCGAGGTGCCCCACAGCATCTCGACGCGGCCCTCCGGGGCCTCCTGCCGATAGAGCTCGACCCGGTCCACCCAGGTCGGGGGGCGGGTCGAGAAGACGGGCACGACGGTGCCCCCGACCGCATCGGCACCGGTCTCGTGCTGCATCGCCAGCAGGGCCTCGAGCCAATGCGGGTCCGGCCATTCGTCGTCGTCGATGCACGCGACGAACGCGACGCCGGGGTCGGCGAGCGCCTCGACGATCAGGTCGTTGCGGACGCGAGCGACGCCGGTCTCGGCGACGGTGATGCAGCGCAGCGGAAAACGGTACCCGGCCTGTTCGAGCCGCCGCACGACGGCGACGCCTGCGAGCCCCTCCACGTCGTTGTCGGCCACGATCACCGTCAGCGCGGCGGTCGTGGTCAGCCTCGCGATGTGGTCCAGTGTTTTGGCCAGGCCGGCGGGCCGGCGAAACGTCGGGATGACGATCGCACCTCTGCGCAGGCGGGGCCTCTCTCGCCCGTTCAGCATGGGGCACCCGCCAGACGGGACGCGGTCGACCATCGACGGGCGAGGGCCTCCACCCGGACCGTCATCACGACCTGTCCGACGAGGATGCCGCACAGGGTGTAGACCGGCGAGAGCAGGAGGACGGTGGACCCGACGGCCGCCAGGGTCACGAGGGCGGCCCGTGTCTGGGTGAAGGCCAGGGGTTTGAACCATCGCGCCGCCTGGAGCAGGACGCCCGGCGGCGTCGCCCAGCACTGCAGCAGCGCGATGCCGGCCCAGAGCGCGAAGGCGAGATTCATCGTGTGGTGGTCGTAGGACGCCCTCAGGATGGAGCTCGGATGCTCGAAGAGCACGACGCTGGCCAGCGCCGTCGTGCCGGCCCAGGCGCAGAGCACGGCGACGCGGAAGGCCAGCGCCGCCCGTCCCGCGCCCGGGGCGTCGCCGGCCAGGATATGGCGGGCCATGACGGGCCGTTCCAGTTGGGTCAACGAGGTGAGGACGAGCATGACCGGCTTCACGAGGAGCGCCGCCGCCGCGAGGGGCGCATAGGCGGCCGGGCCCGCCACGAGCGCCACCGCGTAGGCGTGGGCGTTGGCGGTGGCTTCGCTGGAGACGACGCCGAGCAGGGTCCATCGGGCCTGATCCCGCCAGATGGAGCCGTAGCCTCGAAGCGATGCGCGCCAGACGTCGACGAACTGCATCCTCACGAAGGAGGGGCCGACCGCCAGGAGCCCGGCGAGCGTCGCCGTGCACAGGATGGCCATCGCGGCATCGAGCGTGAGGCCCCACACCTCTGCCGAGCCCGCGCCGATCAGCAGGACCGCCGCATAGGTGAGGTCGGACAGCGCGACGAGGCTCGGCCTGTGCCGGGCGTAGAGATGGGAGCGCCCGAACCAGCGGATCATCGCCAGCGAGGCGAAGCCGCCGAACAGCGGGGCCGCGTGGTCGCCCCCGAGCGTCAGCGCGGCGGCCGAGCACATGAGGCCCCAGGCGATCGACAGGACGAGGTTCGCCAGGCCGTAGCGGGCCGCGACGTCCCGGACGGCGGCATCCCTGTCCAGCGTGTAGGGCGTGCCGACGAAGGCGTTGGACAGGCCGTAACCGAACTGCGTCAGGCCGAGCACGAAGGCGACCAGTCCGAACCCCGCCTGGGGGAGGTCCTTTACCATGACGAACTGGAGGATCGCATTGGCGGCCGCGACCGACGCCGGCCCGAACACCGCGACCGCCAGGCGACGGGACGACGAGCCGAACCGAACGAGACGGCCGCCCACCGGCCGGTCCCGCCACGCTCCGGTCCGCGCACGTCGCGGGCTCCCGATCGCCGCCGATGTCCGCTCCCGGCCGACGGCGGACGGTGCCGCGCCATCGAGGCCGACCGTTCCGGCGCGGACCTCAGGCTCGCGAGTCGGCCACATGGTTGCCGCTCCGGGTCTGCGTGAGCAGCAGGTACATGGCGACCGGATTGGTGGTCAGGTAGCGCCATGTGAACTGCTTCGGGCTGGCCGACATGCGAAACAGCCATTCGAGGCCGGCCGCCTGCATCCATTGCGGCGCGCGGGAGTAGTTGCCCGTGATGTAATTGAAGCAACCGCCGCAGGTCACGACCCAACCGACCTTCAATCGATCGGCGTTGCGCGTGCAGAAGGCCTGTTCGTTGGGTTTGCCCAGGCCCACCCAGACGACGTCGACATCCAGGGCGTTGATCTCCTCGCACAGGGCTTCTTCGGCGCCCGGCGCGAAATATCCGTGGTGCCGCCCGACGATCTGCAGCCCCGGATACTGGATCCGCATCGTCTCCTCGCAGGCCTTGTTCACCTCCTCCGTGGCACCCAGCAGATAGAAGCGGAGATCGGCGTGCTCGGCGGCCGCTGCGGCGTCGTGGAAGAAGTCCGTCGTCGCGCTGCGTTCGGGGATCGGTGTCTTGGTCAGCAGGCGCGAGGCGATGACGATGGGCTGACCGTCGGCGTGGACGATATCGGCCTTCCCCAGGTCGCGCCGGAAGGACGCATCCGACCGCGACAATGCGACGGCATGACCGTTGAGGTCGAACACGAGCTTGCAGGAGGCGCCGCGGCGCGCCCGCCGGCAATCCTCGACCATCATCTGCGTGAGGTCCGATCGCGACAGGCACACCGTTTCGATGCCGCCGACCACCACGGTCTGGATCTTCGTCAAATTCTCACTCCTGCGTTGAGACGAACGGCATCCTGTCATCAGGATCACTGACCACAGTCTCGGAGGGTTCGAAGACGTCTACAGACGAGCAATGCCGAGGGCTTCCACACTCCTCACGACACCGCTCGGCTCCTATCCTTGATAGTAGCCCGCGAATGTCTTTCCTCGATAAGACTCGATGCTGCGCAGGGCGACCGGATCAGCCTGGTTGAGGACGATGCCGGCCAAGCGCTCGAGGACGACCTGATTGTCGAGCAACACCTCGCTCACGAGCTTCCGCTTGCTCTCGCCCCACTTCACCACGAAGACGAAGCTGTCGACGAGATGGCCCGCCGCCTTGACGTCGACGACCGGCAGCATCGGCGCGAATTCGATGATCACGCAGTCATAGGACTTGCGCGCGACCGCCAGCAGCGACGCCATCTCGACCGAGCTCAAGAGCTCGGCGGCGTCGACGAGGCGCTTGTCCGTCGCACAGGGGAGGACGTCCAGGTTGGACCGCGGGCGATGCACGACGAAGGACGCGAGGCGATCGGGTGCCGCCATCGCCTCCAGGAGGCCCTGACGGGCATCGGGGGCCAAGGCCGTGGACAACGACCGCTGATGCATGTCGCCGTCGATGAGCAGCGTGCGCCTGCCGAGGGAGGCCGACATGGCGCCGAGATTGGCCGCCACGGTCGTCTTGCCTTCCTTCGGGATCGACGAGACCACACCGATCACCTTGGGGCCCTGCTCGTAGGGTGCCCTGCGGAGTGCGACCAGGATATTGCGGACGGTCTCGGCGAAGCGCGAGCGGGGCGCGTCGAGGACCCATTCGCTGATGTCGGCGCTCGCGGCGCGTCGGCGGAACGGATCTCGCACCGCAGATCGACGCGCCGGTGCCTTCAGCTCCGGGAGGATGCCGAGGCAACGGACGCCGAACTCCTGCTCCACCTCCGTGCCCGACCGACAGACGTCCGCGACGATCTCCCGAGCGACCGCCAGGCCGGACCCGACCATCAGCCCGAGCATCAGGCCCCCCGCGAGACCCACGAGCGACTTCGGTGAACTCTTCTTCAGCGGGACCTCTCCGACGGTCACGATCCGCGAGTCGCTCACCGGGATCGTCTGCGCCTGCTCGGTCTCCTGGAACTTCTGCAGGAAGCTGTTGTAGACGTTCCTGTAAGTGTCGGCGGAACTCTCGAGGTCACGCGCCCGGACCTGGGCCTGGTTGGTGACCTCCGACTGACCCACCATCTGCTGCATGCTGGTCGTCAGAGACGCCAGCCGCGCCGTGGCGATCTCGAAATCGCTCGCATAGGCATCGGCGATGCGCTTCTCTTCGCTCAAGACCGACTGCTTGATCTGGTTCATCTGATCCTGCAGCTTCAACACCGCGGTGTGCTGGGTGCCCAGCATCTTGACCAGATCTGCCCGTCGCGCAGCGGTGTCGAGATATTGCGCTCGCAGCCGGGTGATCACGGGGTTGTTGAGGGCGTCCGTGACCGTCGCGTCGGGGATCCCGTCGCTGTCGAGCTCCTTCATCCGGTCGAGGCGTGCCTTGGCTTCGGCCGCCGCCGCCCGCGCGGTGATCATCTGCGTGTTGAGATCGGACAGACTCTGCTGGTCGAGCAGCCCGCGTCCGGTCTCGACGATGTTGTTGGCGGCCTTGTACTGCTGCAGCTGATGGTCGGCGTCCGTCGCCTGCGTCTTCAATTCGAGGAGTCGGTCCTGGAGCCATTGATTGGCCGACTTGGTCGACGTGATCTTCGCGGCCAGATCCGAGGCCATGTAGGCGTCGGCCACGGCATTGGCGATCCTGGCGGCCTTCCCCGGGCTCTCGGACGCGAAGGAGACGTCGATGAGATAGCTGAGTTCCTTGCGCTTGACGACAAGACGCTGCCCGAAGGCGTCGAGGGTCTGTCGCTCGAGCAGCGTGCCCGGATCGACCACCGCCTTGTCGCGCAGGCCCAACATCGCCACGATCTTCGAAACAGTGCCGGTGACCTGGTACAGGATCTGAGCGCCGAGCGCCGACGGCGGCCCGATGAACTCGCTGTCCTGCGTCAGCTTCAAGGACCGGATGACGTCGAGCGCGATGCTGTCCGACATGATGACGTTGACCTGGCTGTCGACGCCCGACGTATCGACGGGCACGTCGTCGATGATGTTCTGCTTCTGCAGCGTCTGGTTCATGCGGGTGTCGATCAGGATACTGGCGGTGCTCGTGAAGAGCGGCGTCGCCAGCACGACATAGGCGACGCCGAGGAGCAGGCCGCAGAACCCGGCCGTCGCGATGGACCTCCAGCGCCGCCGGCAGATCGCCAGAACGTTGGGGATGGCGACCGAGGACTGATCGGAACTCCCGAACAGGGCATCGCCCTCTCCGAAGGTCTCGACCGATGGCGGGTCGGAGACGCGAAACCGCGAGGAGGCAGGCCGGGTCGATAGTTGCATCACCATGATCGACGATCCTCGGGGAACGCGAAAGGATCGCTCAGCTTCAGGCTCATCGACGTGTCGATGGCGGATCCGTCGGTGAGCGGCTGCATCGTCGAGGGGTGGGTGCCGGCCCAGAGGTCGCCGCCGCCCGCCGGCGCCGCCGGTCCGAGGGTCATCGCTTCGGCGTCGCGGTAGGCATCGACGACCGTCACGTCGCCGATCTTGCGGAGCGCGGTCTCGGTCCGTTGCACGACCGCCTGATCGACGGCGGCGCAGACAGAGACGACGCGGTAGAGACCGCGGCCGATCGCGACGCGTTGGTCGACCGACGCTTGCGGAAGGACGCTCACCAACGCCGGCATCGCCGACGTGTCAGCCGCGATATACTGGCTGACGGAGACCGACATCGCATCGGCATCACGCCGGCTCGTCGCGTCCGAAAGAAGAAGGAGCGCCGGTTTGGAGATGAAGGCGTCGATCATCTCCGTCGTGACGGGAGGGCCGTCCGGGCGGCACCTCGCGACGACCGGCATCGTCGAGAGTGTCGAGACCATGAAAGCCGCGATAGGCCATGCCACGGAGAGACGGCGTGAGCCTCGACGACCGCTGGAGGGAGAGAGCTCCACGCTGCGGCGTTCGACGAGAGGCGCAAGTCGATGAGCGGATAGATCAAACAAGAAGACCGCCTTCGTTGCAGAGATGTATCGTGATCGCAGCCCGACAACGCCGCGGTACGAGGCTGCAGGTCGACATTTCGATCAGAGTATTTCTGTGCCTCTTGGCGCCTCCCGCACACTCGAGATGGTCGGACGGGGCAGGCCAGGGCCGTTGTCAGAATTGCTAAACGAAATTATATCGCGGCGCAATATCCTTTTGCGTTAATGAACCGTTAATGCGATGCGGTGAACCGAGCGAACGTCACGCCGGTTTCGGTGCTCGGATCGAAAGGTCACGCGAATGAGGTGGACCGTGATGGCGATCGGGTGTCGGGAGGCGAGGCCGCGGCCGGAGCGACGGAGCGGCCTCGCGGGAGCCGCTTCTCTGACCGGTCGATGGGTCGTCGCCCCCTCATGCTCGAAGAGCATGCACGGCCTCGTGCGCGGCATCGGAGTTGTCGGAGACACTGAGTGATCGACCCCGGTCCGCTGTTTTCGATCGTCGTGCCGCTCTACAACCGGGCGGCCGGCATCCGCGCGACCCTCGAGTCCGTCCTGCGGCAGACCGTCGGCGATTTCGAGATCGTCGTGGTGGACGATGGCTCGACCGACGCGCCGGAGAGCGGGATCGCCGCGATCGGCGATCCCCGCATCCGCTACGTCCGCCAGCCCAATACGGGGGGCGGCGCCGCCCGAAACCGCGGCATTCAGGAGGCGCGAGGCCGGTATATCGCGCTGCTCGACTCGGATGACTTCTTCCTGCCGAACAAGCTCGCGCGCATCTCGAGCGAACTGCCCCTCGCGCCGAACGAGGTGCTCTATTCCACCATGCTGGTCGACAGGGGGGTGGGACGCTACTGGACGAGGCCGGATCGCGGCATAGCGAAGGGCGAAGATGTCGGCGAGTATCTCTTCGTCGCCAACCAGCTCATCCAGACCTCCACCATCGTCCTGCCGGCAGCGCTGGCTCGACAGGTCCTGTTCGATGGCCAGTTGCCCAAAGGACAGGATCTGGATTTCTGCCTGAGACTGCAGAAGGCGGGCGCCGCCTTCCGCATGATCGACGACCCTCTCGTCATCTGGATGGACGCGACCGAAGTCGGGCGGACCTCTCATCTGGGCGGCTACAAATCGGTCCTGCTCTGGCTGGAACGCTGTGCTCCCATGCTCACCCACAAGGCCAACCTCGGTTATCGCGCGACGGTGCTCGCCTATTACATGGGACGCCACCAACCCTGGGTGGTCGCACGCGACCTATGGATGGGGCTGGTCGTCGGCGGCGTCCCTTTCCGCATCATCATGCGGCAGGCTCTGCGCGCCTACCTGCCGCGCAGTTCCTACCGCCGCATCGCCAACACCGTGGTCAAGTGGGGTGGGGAGCGGGTCTGAGGTCCTCGACCGGCTTCCGCCGGGTTCCTCGCCCGGCTCGCAGGGCGGGAAGCCGCCAGGCCCCTCATCATTTCAGCAGATAGCTCAAAAAAGCGCACGTTGTTGAACATTAATCGGGCGGAGGAGCGCTTGTTCTGAATATTTAATTATGATACGTCATAATTATCAATCGAGCGAGGTAATCTCTTGGCTACGATCAGGCCGATCACAGTCGATGGCTCGCGCTCGCCTTCCGGGTTCGCCACGCGCGACCCACGCGGCGCGTTCGTTTCCTATAAGAGCGTCGGCTTCGTCGTCGGCGGAACCGAATGTCTCGTCATCTGGCTTGGAAGCGTAGCTGGTCAATGCGGCTATGCCGCGATGTCGCACAAGGCCGTGATCGAGTGGAGTACCCCTTTCGGAGTCGGACTGCTCTCTAGCCTGCTCTACGTTTCGGCGTGTCGGAACGCGAGTCTCTACACGATCCCGTCGCTACTCTACCCCGTCAGGGTCCTGAGCCGCGTGGCCGCGATCTGCGTCTTCGTGCTGCTCTCGCTCACCGCGACACTGTTCCTCTTGAAGACGGGATCGTCCGAGTCGCGAGGATCGCTGCTCGGCTTCGCCGCCGCCATGCTCACCTTGTGCTGCCTCACCCGGATCGGCGCTGCCACCATCATCGATCGGATGATGCGACACGGCGCCATCATCGGGCGGGCGGCGTTCCTCATCGGTGAAGCCGATGAATTGGAGGCCCTTTCGGCCCCCTACCTGATGCGGCATTTCGGCCTGCGGGAGGCCGGCCGGAGCGTCGTGGGACGGTCTGCCGAACTCGACCGGGACGCGTTCCACCACATCATGCAGGAGGCGCTGACCCAGGCGCGGGCGCGTCAGGTGAAGGAGTTCATCGTCGCGACCCGGTGGGACACCGTGGACGATCTCGCGAAGCTCGAGGCCGCTCTGCGCGTGTCGCCCCTCCCCGTGCGGCTCATCCCGCCCAAAGGCATGCGCTCGATCATCGGCCGGCATGCACCGGCCTTGAGCGCCAGCCGCTATGTGGTCGAGCTGCAGCGTCCGCCGATGCGGCTCCAGGAGCAGGTCGCCAAACGAGTGCTCGATCTCGTCGGCGCGTCCGTCGGGATCGTCCTGCTGATGCCCGTGTTCATCCTGGCCGCCTGCGCGGTGAAGTTCGAGTCCGACGGTCCGGTCGTCTTTCGCCAGCGCAGGAACGGCTTCGACCAGAACCAGTTCGTGATCTTCAAGTTCCGGACGATGCGGGTCCTCGAGGACGGCGCCACCGTCACCCAGGCTCGACGCAACGATTCCCGCATCACGTCGGTGGGGCGCATCCTGCGGCGGTCGAGCATCGACGAACTCCCGCAGTTGTTCAATGTCCTCCGAGGCGAGATGTCGCTCGTCGGCCCACGACCTCATGCACTGGCCCACGATCAGCAATACACCACGCTGATCGACGATTATTGCATGCGTCACCACGTCAAGCCGGGCATCACTGGATGGGCTCAGATCAAGGGGTGCCGTGGCGAGACGGTGCGGCCCGAGGACATGCAGCGAAGGGTCCAATTCGACCTCTGGTACATCCAGAACTGGACGTTCGCCCTCGATCTGCAGATCCTGCTTCGCACCTGCATCGATGTCGTGACACACGACGCCTATTGAGGACGACGTCGTCCGACGGCGCGTGAACGGCCCGATCGATCGGACACACTCTGTGGAAGACGGGCAGATATTAAAGCGAAATGGAATAAGTCGCTTGCGCCGGGAGCGACGTGGGTTATCGTGCTTCGAGCGCCTCGCTGCACGCGCCGTGACGTTGAACATTCGTCGAAGCCGCCATCGATCGACACAGATCCTTGGCAACGAAGAAACTCCGGAGGTCGAGATCGCTGCAGTCCAGGTCTAGCGAAAGCTGGCCTGACCGAACTGCTGCCGGTTCCACGTCGATCAACAGCGACGGGATCTCGACGAGACGAAGGTGACCGAATGCGAGTCAACGTGAGACAGGGTCCCATGGACGCGATCGAAGTTTTGCGCCGGATCCTGTCGCCTGCCGTCGCGGCGGCCTTGGCCACTCTGCTCCTCGCGGATTGTACGCTGGTGCCGCGAGATGCTCCGGCCGGCGGGGATATCCGGGACGGTGCCGTCGTCCATGTCGACGCGCCCGCCGAGCGCGTCCCCTACGCCCTCGTCAGGCTCAGCCCGTCGATCGTCCACGCCGTCAACGACGACAGGACACTCTCGGCTGCCGTCTTGGCGCTCGCTCACATGCCTAAGGGCAGCGGGTCGCCGGCCCGGGCTCCGGTCGGTGTCGGCGATATCCTGACGATCACGATCTTCGAGGCGCAGGCTGGCGGCCTGTTCATCCCGAACGAAGCCGGCTCCAGGGCCGGCAATTTCGTGGCCCTGCCCAATCAGCAGGTGGACGACAGGGGTTTCGTCACAGTCCCGTATGTCGGCAATCTCAGGGTGGCGGGCTTCACCGCGGCCGAGGTGTCGAGTGCGATCTCGACCAGGTTGAAGAGTCGGGCCATCGAGCCACAGGTCGTCGTCACCGTCACCGAGCGTCGCGGCCATGAGGTCAGCGTCCTCGGCGAGGTCAACCAGCCCACGCGGTTCGCGCTCGATCCGGGTGGCGTCAAGATGTCGGGGGCCATCGCCCGCGTGGGTGGTCCCAAATACCCCGACTACGACACCGCCGTCTCGTTGCAGCGTCGAGGCGTCAACTACTCGACCAACCTGAGCTCGATCTTCCTCGATCCGCGCCTGGATGTGCAGCTGCAGGGAGACGACATCCTCTATCTGTCCCACGACCCGCGTTTCGTCATGGTGTTCGGCGCGACACTCGATCCGACGCTGACGAGCATCACGCGCCGCGTGACGTTCGAGAGCAACAAGATGAACCTGGCAGAGGCGATCGCCAAGGCTGGCGGCCTCAACACGGCTCGCGCCGACGCGCGGTCCGTCTTCGTCTTCCGCAAGGAGCCCAAGGAGACGCTCGCCCGCCTCGGCGTCGATGTCACATCCTACCAGACGAACGATGTTCCGACGGTGTTCTCCGTCGACCTCGCCACGGCAGATGGATTCTTCATCAGCGATGCCTTCCAGCTGCACAACCGGGACATCATCGTCGTCTCCGAGCCGCCCTATACTGATTTTGCGAAATTCTTCTCACTGCTCAATCAGCTCGCGACGGTTCCGACCGCCGCAGCCTCCATCGGGGTGACCGCCGCCCGCTGAGGTCGGTCGCCAGCGCCGATCATCGCACGACGGGCGCCGCTCGGTCCTCCTCGATGCGCGGAGGAGCGGGACCTTGCGAAGCACGGTGGAGGCGGCGGACAGGGCGCGTCCGCTCAGATCTCCCACCGAGCCAGTCATCCGGAAAGCCTGTCAGGTTCACGTCGAAACGGCGTTTGGACGTGAGCCGTTGGACAGCCTCGCCTGTCGGAGCTGGCGTATGCCTGAAGCAGCATGACAGGCGCTGGGACGGCCGAGAGACACGGCACGGCCTCCTCGGCCATCGATCGCTCCGACACGGGTGGCATCGTCCGATCCGAGCCCATCGAGGGGCACGTCGGACAGCGGACGGACGATCATGTCCTCAACGAGGAGCTTGGCCCAAGGCGGCATCGACCCGGGTCGATCAGCCGCCATCCACGCCGATGAGCGAAGGCCGTCGGACCGACCCAAACGCAAAGATGGCTCCGAGCGAATACAGAGCGTCTTTCGTCGAGTTCGACGCACCCGCAACTGCCGTGCAGTTCAGTCCTGCCTCGATCGATGCAGTCGACGCGACACCGATCGATAGACCTCTTCCTGACGCCGCGAGGATCACATCGATCGAGCGAAGCGTGTCGTCATAGCACCGCGGAAGCGATCTATTCGGCTCTCTTCCACTTGACATCGAGGCTCAATGTCGCATCTAAAACGGGATCGTCGGCTTCGTCTCTGACATACACTGCCATCTTTTGTTTATCATTGTGACATACGGCTTCTTGCGCGATATCTGGCAGTGTCTTGACTGCGAGATTGCGAGCCTCTTCTTGAGACAAAAGTTCGATCCCGTAAAGGTCCTTCCTGAGATTGGAACCGTCGTCCGTGTCGAAATAGAATCGAGGCATTGCGGCAGATCTCCTCGGCAGGACCAGACGTGTCACTTCGTCTGCCTCATAGGCAAGCTGTGACGATTGGAAGAGTTGCATCATGCGGCAGGCAAACTGCCGGACGCCGGATCGGTCCTCGCCACCAGCGGGTCGGATGCGAGCCGACGTCTGTCATGCCGCGCCGACGCAGGCCGCGGTATATCATCGGGTCGACAATGGCTTACGTCGAAACTCGAGCCCGATGTAAGCCGTCGCGACGTGTCCGGGCATCACCGGCCCCGATGACTGTCCCGACGATCCCACGTCATGACAACCCGACACATCCGCGCTATCGTGACGCATGACGAGTTCCTGCATTCGAGTCCCCCGACGAATGTGGATCGTGACGAAACCGACTTCCACCGACGCTGGCATCGGCGCTCGCATCGAGATGTGCGGGAGCACGGGCGAGCTCGAGCCCGTCAATGCTTCTTCGGCCGATCTGGACGTCCGATGCTGGTGTAGCGCAGGCCATACTTCTCGACTTCCGCTGCCGAGTAGATGTTCCGGAGGTCGATGAAGATCGGCGACGCCAAGGATTGGGCCACGCGCTTGAGGTCCAGAGCTCGGAATTCGTTCCATTCGGTCACGATGGCGACCGCGCTGGCGTCCGTGACGCAGTCATAGGGATTGTCGGCGAAGGTCATGTCCGGCAGCATCTCCCTGGCGGCCGCCATGCCCTCCGGATCATACCCGCGGACCTTCGCGCCGGCGTCCTGCAGCGCCGTCACGATCGACAGGGACGGCGCTTCACGCATGTCGTCCGTGTTGGGCTTGAAGGTCAGCCCCAGCAGCGCGACCGTCTTGCCCCGCACCGAGCCGCCACAGGCCGCGATGATCTTTCGCGCCATGGCACGTTTACGCTGATCGTTGATCGTGACGACTGTTTCGACGATGCGCAGAGGCGCCTCGAAATCCTGGCCGGTCTTCACCAGAGCCAACGTGTCTTTGGGGAAGCACGAGCCCCCATAGCCAGGGCCGGCATGGAGGAACTTGCTCCCGATGCGAGGGTCGAGCCCCATGCCTCGCGCCACATCCTGCACGTCGGCTCCGGTCTGGTCGCAGAGGTCGGCGATCTCGTTGATGAACGTGATCTTGACTGCGAGAAAAGCGTTCGAAGCATACTTGATCAGCTCGGACGTTCGGCGGCTGACGTACACCATCGGCAACCGGTTCAGCGCCAGTGGCCTATAGATCGCCGTGAGCACGTCTCGAGCGACGTCGTTCTCGGATCCGACCACGACCCGGTTCGGCCGCTTGAAATCCTCGATCGCGGCGCCTTCGCGGAGAAACTCGGGGTTGGAGGCGACATCGATCCTGAAGTCCGGTCTCAACTCGCGGACGATCCGTTCCACCTCGTCTCCGGTCCCGACCGGAACGGTGGACTTCGTGATGATGACCAGGGGACCCGTCGCGGCTCTCGTGACCGCCTGGGCGGCGGCGTAGACGTAGGACAGGTCGGCGTGGCCGTCCCCGTGGCGGGACGGTGTTCCGACGGCGAGGAAGACGGCCTCTGCGCCAGCGACCGACGCCTGAAGGTCGGTCGAGAAGCTCAGGCGACCCTCCTTCGCGTTCTTTTCGACGAGTTCCTTCAAGCCAGGCTCGAAGATCGGCATGATGGCGGCCTGGAGGGACGCGATCTTGGTCGCGTCGAGATCGACGCAGGTGACCGTGTGACCGAAGTCCGAGAGACACGCCCCCGACACCAGCCCGACGTAACCGCTTCCGATGATGGTGAGCCGCAAGGTCTTCTCCTTCAAGAAGTCCGGCTTCGACGCTTCGGCCGGCCCGGATCGTTACGGACGATGTCCTCGTTCGCCTGCCTCTCGACCTGAGGGCGAAGCGCGATGTGGCTGCGCCGAATGCGCCAGTTCTCCCTGTCCGACCTCCCGCCACTCGGCACGCATGCGGGTCGAAATTACCTAACAAAGTAATTACCAGCATCGGCGCGGGGTGTCGAGCTTGCAGATGGACCCAACCCGGCCATCGATCGACTGCGCATCGGACGACGGCTCGTTCTCGCGGCACATGTTCCACGCCGGAGCGATCTCGATGCCGCGTTCGATCTCGTTTCCGGCCGTTGAACGACTGGAAACCGTCCCGCGCTGACTTTTCCGCGACCGGAAGCACGCGAGTTCACCATTCGGCAACCAATTATGTGCATCGGCTAAAAATTTGAGCTAAAAGCGTTGCAAGTCGCAAGCCTTGGATCAAGTTCGAGATGCAACTCAAGAGGACGAAGGGAAGACCGAAACGACAGGATGGAGATCCTGGACGGGATAGGCTGATCTCGGCCGCTCGTGAGCTCATTCGGGGTGGATCGGGCCTGGATCTGGTCGGCAAAGAGTTGGCCGCGGCTGCAGGTGTCACCCCGGCTCTGGTCAGGTATTATTTTCAAGATAAATCCAGCCTCATCGAGGCCGTCGCTCGCCCCGTGATCGAGGATTACCTCGGTCGATTGAAAGACATCGTGCATGGGATGGGCACGATCGAAATCCGGTTCAGGTCTCTTGTCGTCCTACTGCTCACCATCAGTAATGAGAACGGCATTCTGCTCGAACATTATATCGCTTACGTCAAGACAAACTCGAAGGAACTGTCCAATTTTTTGAACAACTCTTTTCTTGAAATCAGTGTCATTCTGCAGGAATGTGAAGAAACCGGGTTCCTTCGTCGATCGAACAAGGCCGTCACGGCCACGGTGATCTGGGGTGCCTGCAAGACCGTGGGACAGGCGTCGGAATTGAGGAGGATGCTGTTCCCGGAGCCGGCGAGTGATTTCGATATCGTGGAGCGTCAGGCCGACCTCGTGTTGGCCCTGATCCTCGACGGGCTGAAACCGCCCAAAGATGATCCTCCTCACTGACGGGATGCGGCAACGATGACGACACGTGCCGTGGCCGACGGTGCCAGGATGGTGCTCGAGATCGACAAGCCGGATGACTGACGACACCGGCGGCCGTTGAAGCGTCCTCACCTCGACCGATCGATGCCCGATGGGGCGAACAGTTCGACCAGTCCCATTGGTCATATGCGAACTCGTGTTATAGAGCGCAGCTGGCGGCCAGCGATGGAGTGCGGAACCCGGCGATGACTGAGAGGTCCTGTTCCGATATACCGCTCTTCTCGATCGTCATCCCGATCTTCAATCGCGCTCACCTCATCGGCACGGCGATTCAGTCGGTACTGTCGCAGACGTGTCAAAGCTTCGAGATACTGATCGTCGATGATGGATCCAAAGACGATGTAACGGCTGCCATGGCGCCCTACACTGACCCTCGCATCTCCATCGTGCGACAGCCGAACCGCGGTGCCAGCGCGGCGAGGAACCAGGGGATCGACCTTGCGCGAGGGCGGTTCGTCGCTTTCTTGGATTCCGACGATGTGTTTCTGCCCCATCATCTGGCGACCACCGCCGAAGCGCTCGAGGGTCGCGACGATACGGTCGCCTACTCGCCCGTTCGCGCGATGCGCGGTGGTGGCTACATCGTCAAGCCCCCGAGAGCGGTCGCGCCTGGAGAGACGATGGCGACCTACCTGATGTGTGCGAGAGGCTTTGTCCAAACCAGTGGCCTGGTGGTGCCGATCGCCGGCGTGAAGCGCGTCCGCTACCGGCAGGACGTGTCCTTCGGCGACGACACCGACTTCGCGGTCCGTCTCGAACTCGCCGGCTACCGCTTCGTCATGATGGAGGCGCCAGGGGTGGAGTGGTTCGACGGACCCGATCCGGGTCGGTTGTCCAATTCCGAGCTTCGACCCGATCAGTTGATCTGGCTCGAGGACCTCAGACCCAACATACCGGCGAGAGCGTACCGCGGCTATCGTGGCTGGCACGTCGCCAAGGCAGCCTTCACTCACCGGCCATTGGCCGCGCTGGGGCTCTACTTGTCGGCGCTTCTGGGTGGTTCCTACAGTCCGAAGATGGCCGCGGTCGTGCTGGCTCAGATCGTGATCCCGAGCAGCCTCTACCGTAGGCTCGCCGACCTTGCCGTGACGGCGGTCGTCCGGGCGCCGCGACACGAGGAACGCTGAGAGCCACGGCTTCCGACTGCGAGTCCGATCGATCCTGTGCGACGTCTCTGTCGACACGCATCGGTTCGAGAGGATGCAGATCGTTCGCACGATCGAACGCCCCCGCCGAGGCTGTCGATAGCTGAATAGAGTGTCGCTGTCTTCTTGAGGTGCCGCCCAGGGCTCGATCGGGGTGTCTGACGACGTGCACGGCTCGATCTCGGCAGAGACGGTCGGTCTTCGCGACATCGGGGCGAACAGTTCATCGACAGTGCGGATCGGTCCTCGGCTGGAACTGAGGTCCGACGTCTCTATCGGATCGTCGGGCCGTGAAGAGCCGCCGTGATGGTCCGGCAAGTGTTTCGCAGCTTCTCGAGCGCCTCGGCGTGTCGCGCCGGCCTCGTGTGGCGATTGATGTAGCTCAGCAGCGCGCTGGCGACCGCGGATCCGTCCGGCCCCAGGATCGGCACGCAGATGTCCGTGATCCCGACGAAATCGCGGCTCTCGTGCATCTCCCAGCCGGCGTCCCGGATTTGCCGAAGCGATGCCTGGAGGTCCTCGTCCGAGATGAGGGCGCGCTTCGACAGACGCGCTTCCGCGATCAGCCGCTTCCGCTCCGACTCGGGCTGGAACGCGATGATGACCTGCCCGGAGGTGGCGTCGATCGAGACGCGGCGGTAGCCGAGCCGCAGCGTGAACGTCATGTCGGACCGGCCCGGCAGGGCCGCCGTCACGACGGTCTCGCCCCCGTGCAGCACGACGAGGTGAAGCGACTGGCCGACGTCGTCGGCGAGCCGCGACAGTTCCGGGACGGCCTCGCTGAGCAGGTCGCGCACGCGGGGCGTCCGCAGGCCGAGGTCGAACAGCCGGTTCGTCAGCGAGAAGGCGTCCGTCTCCAGGTCCCGGGCGATGTAGCCGCGATCGAGCAGCACCATCACCATGCGGAAGATCTCGCTGCGCGACCGCCCGAGCGACTCGGCCAGGGCCTTCAGCGTCAGTGGATGGCCCTCGCCCGCCAGCAATTCGAGGATGTCGAGCCCCTTGCCGAGGGCGGGGGCCGCATAGGCCGAAGCCTCCTGCTTCGCGGAAACGCTCATCGACTGCTCCTAACATGGGCAGCGACGGCGCGCACATTGTTTCATATATGAACTTGACTTCAAATATGGTGGACCCATGATGTGGTCGATCTCGAGGAACGCGCGGTCGATCCAGGACGGCCTGGGGTCGAGGCGAGCGTCCTCCCGTGCCGGTCCGCTGCAGATCCGCCGAGCGCGGCGCCGCGTCGGACGATCTCGCGATGCGTCGATACCGACGGACGACGCGCTCCTCGCGGCGCGGCGCGTCTCAACCAGAGGAGTGATGGTCCATGAACCGTTTCACCAAGCTCATGCTCGCCGGCACCACGGCCCTGTTCTCGCTGTCGGCCGGCACCGCCTTCGCCCAGGAGCCCGTCCTGGGGCTCGCGGCGATCGACCTGCAGAACTCCTTCTTCGTCCGCATGAAGGAGGCCGGCGACGTCGCCGCCAAGGACTACGGCGTCAAGACGACCTGGCAGAGCGCCGAGGGCAGCCTGGAGAAGCAGGTCGGGATCATCGAGAACTTCATCAACCAGAAGGTCAGCGCCATCCTGATCGACCCGATCGACAAGAACGCGTTGGTGCCGGTCATCAAGAAGGCCGAGGCGGCCGGCATCCCCGTGGTGACGATGGGCAACAAGGTCGAGGCCGGGAACTATTCGACCCTCTATCCGGACTACGAGAACATGTCGACGGTCGCCAAGGCGCTCGGCCTGAAGCTCGGCGGCAAGGGCAAGGTCGGGCTGCTGGTCGGCACGCGCGGCAACTTCGTCTCCGACACGCGCGAGCGCGCCTTCACCGACACGCTGAAGAAGGACTACCCGGGGATCACCCTGGTCGGCATCGAGCCGACGAGCTGGGACTCGGGCAAGGCCACCGACGCGGCCCAGACGTGGCTCACCACCTACCCCGACCTCGACGCGGTCGGCTGCATCTCGGATTCCATGTGCCTCGCCGCCGATGCCGCGGCTTCCGCCATGGGCCATCCCCTCGTCTTCGCCGGCTACGACGGGGACGCCGAGATGGCGCCGATGCTCGACAAGGGCACCATGGTGATGGACGTGCTCACCGGCGCCTACCGGGTCGGCTATTGGAACATCGCCGTGGCGAGCCGGCTCGCCAAGGGCGCCGCCCTGCCGAAGGACCTCTACATGCCGACCTATCTCGTGACCTCGGAGGCCACCACGAAGATGCTGGCCGACAAGGGCCTGAAGGTCGACGCCATCACGCCCGCCAAGGAGGCCGTGGAGGCGAAGAACTACACCGCGCAGCTCGGCCCGTCGGTCGGCGACGCCGCGATGACGACGGCGAAGTGATCGGGGGCCGGGCCGGGCGGGTGTCGTGCTGAAGCGGGTCCTGGCCCACAACGACCTCGTCCTGGTGGGCCTGCTCGCGCTGTCGTTCGCGGGTTTCGGGATCGTCGATCCGGGTTTCCTGTCGCTCGGCAACCTGTTCAGCATCCTGCAGCAGACCGCCGTGATCGCCGTCGTGGCCTTCGGGATGACGGCGGTGATCGTGGCCCGCGGGATCGACATCTCCGTCGGCTCGACGCTCGCCTTCGCCGGCATCGTCGGGGCCAAGGCCCTGGCCGCCACGGGCTCGACGCTCCTGGCGCTGGCGGCGACGCTGGCGGCCGGCGCCGGGATGGGGCTGCTGAACGGCGGCCTCATCGGCGTGGTCGGCATCAGCCCCTTCATGGCGAGCCTCGCCGCTATGGCCTTCGCGCGCGGCCTGGCGCTCAGCCTGTCGCACGCCTCCAGCATCCCGATCGGCGACCCGGGCCTGCTCTGGGCCGGCGCCGCGACGATCCTCGGCCTGCCCGCCTCCCTGGCGGTGGCGGGCGTGCTGCTCGCCGGCTGGTGGATGGTGCTGACCCGCAGCGTGCTCGGCCGCTGGATCCACGCGCTCGGCGGCAACAAGGCGGCGGCGCGGGCGTCCCTGGTGCCGGTGGTCCGGGTCGAGGTCCTGGTCTACGTGCTGGCGGGCCTGTCGGCCGGCGTCGGCGCCATCATGACCTTCGGCCGCCTGGGTTCGGCCCAGCCCCTCGCCGGGCTGGGTCTGGAGTTCTCCGCCATCACGGCCGCCATCGTGGGCGGCACCAAGCTGTCGGGCGGCGAGGGGTCGGTGCTCGGCACGGCGCTCGGCGCCCTGCTGCTCGGCGTCATCAACGCCGGCCTGTCCTTCATGCAGGTGCCGCAGGAGGCGATCTACTTCGTCACCGGCGGGCTGATCCTCCTGGCGGTCCTGCTCAGCCAGCCCGCGGCCCTCGGCCGCGTCGTCGGCGAGTGGCGCTCCCGCGCGGACGCCGGGGTGACGGCGCCGCTCCCGGCGCCCGGTGCCGCGGGCCGCCGCAGCCTCGATGTGCGAGGCCTCGGCAAGAGCTTCCCCGGCGTGAAGGCGCTCGACGGGGTGAGCTTCTCGCTCCGGGCCGGCGACGTGGTGGCGCTGGCCGGCGAGAACGGGGCCGGCAAATCGACCCTCGTCAAATGCCTCTCCGGCCTCTACAGGCCCGACGAGGGCACGATGCTGATCGACGGCGCCGCGGTGCGGCCGGGGTCGGGCGGCGCCGTGACCGGGATCAGCGTCATCCACCAGCATTTCAGCCTCGTGCCGCACCTCAGCGTGACCGAGAACCTGTTCCTCGGCCGCGAACCGCGCAGCGTCCTCGGCCTGCTCGAGCGCCGCCGCATGCGGGCGGAGGCGCGCCGGATCCTCGGCGAACTCGGGCTCGACATCGATCCGGAGGCCGAACTCGGGACGCTCACGGTCGGGCAGCGGCAGATGGTGGAGATCGCCCGCGCGGTCCTGTCGGACGCCTGGATGTTCATCATGGACGAGCCGACGAGCGCGCTCAGCGACCGCGAGCGCGACCACCTCTACGGCATCATCGACCGCCTGCTGCAGCGCGGCGCCGGTATCCTCTACATCTCGCACAAGATGGAGGAGATCTTCGCGCTGACGAGCCGTATCCTCGTGCTGCGGGACGGCCGCTTCGTCGGCGAGCGGCCGACCGCCGCCGTCACCGAAGCCGAGGTCATCGGCATGATGGTGGGGCGCGAGATCGGCAGCGTGTTCCCCTGGGTGCCCTGCGAGCCCGGTCCGGTCCTGCTCGACGTCCGGGACCTGTCGGACGGCAAGCGGCTGCACCACGCCAGCCTCACCGTGCGGGCGGGCGAGATCGTGGCCCTGGCGGGCCTCATGGGCAGCGGCCGCTCGGAGGTGCTGCGCGCGGTGGCGGGCCTCGACGGCTTCACCTCGGGCTCCGTCGCGGTGGCGGGGCGGCCCCTCAGGTCGGGCGACATGCGGGCCGCCAGCGCGGCCGGCGTCGTGCTGGTGCCCGAAGACCGGCACGCCGAGGGCTTCGTCGGCCCCATGTCGATCCGCGACAACCTGGGACTCGTCTGGATGCGGCGCCACGCGCGCTTCGGGCTGATCGGCCCGGGCCGGCTCGGCGCACTGGGGCGGCGGCTCGTCGAGGCGCTCGGCGTGCGGCCTCCGCAGCTCGGCAAGAAGGTCGTCGAGCTGTCCGGCGGCAACCAGCAGAAGGTGGTGATCGGCAAGTGGCTCGCCACGGATCCCAAGGTGCTGCTGCTCGACGAGCCGACCCGCGGCGTCGACGTGGGGGCGAAATCCGACCTCCACCGCCTGATCGCCACCTACAAGCGCCAGGGCGCCGCGATCCTCATGGTGTCGAGCGAACTCCCCGAGGTGCTGGGCGTCGCCGACCGGATCGTCGTCATGCACGCCGGGCGCGTGGCGGGCGAGCTGCCGCGCGGCGCGGGCGAGGGCGCCGTGACGGAGCTCGCCTTCGGCCGCACGCCCGACCGCGAGGCCGCGCCGAGCGGGCCCCGCCGCACCGAGCGGCGCGCGTGACCGCGGCGGCGCCGGTGGGCGGGAGACCCGGCATGGCGCGGCCCGGCTCGCGCCCCCGATGGCTGCTCGACGCCGCGCCCCTCGTGCTGCTCGCGGCGCTGGCGGCGGCCTTCGCCGCCATCGACGCGCGCGTCGTGACGGTCCCCAACCTCGTCAACATCGTGGCCCAGGCCACGCCGATCGCGCTGCTCGGGCTCGGCACGCTCGCCGTGCTGCTGACCGCCGGGATCGACCTGTCGGCCGGCGTCGGGGTGGCGCTGTGCAGCCTCCTCATCGCGGGCGGCCTCGAGGCCGGGACCGGGCTCCCCCTGGCGCTGCTCATCGGGCTCGGCGCCATGCTGGCGCTCGGCCTGTTCAACGGCGTCGTCATCGGACTGCTCGGGATCCCGCCCTTCGTGACCACGCTCGCCACCATGGTGGCGGTGCAGGGCGCGGCCCTGGCCCTGGCCCGCAAGGGCGTGATGATCGTGCGCGAGCCCTGGCTGAAGACGATCGGCGTGGAGCGCAGCGCCGGCATCCCGAACAGCATCCTCCTCACGCTGCTGGTCGCCGGCCTCACCTGGGTGCTGATGCGCCAGACCCGGTTCGGGCTGCGCACCTATGCGCTCGGCTCGGACGCGGCGGCGGCCGAACTGGCCGGCGTGCCCATCCGCCGCCAGGTGATCCTGGTCTACGTCGCGTCGGGCGCCTTCACCTTCCTCGCCTCCGTGATGATGGTCAGCCGGGTGCCGGTCGTGACCCCCAACCTCGGCGGCACGGCCCTGCTGCTCGACGCCATCGCGGCGGCCGTGATCGGCGGCACGAGCATCTTCGGCGGGCGCGGTTCGGTGTGGGGCATCCTGGTCGGGGCCGTCATCGTCAGCCTGCTGACCAACGCCCTGCGGGTCTTCGGCAGCGACCCCTCGACCATCGATTTCCTCAAGGGCGGGATCATCATGCTGGCGCTGGTCGGCGATGCCGGCCTGACCCGCCTGTCCCGGCGCTGGCGGGCGGGCGCGGCCGCGTGAGCGCGATTTCGGCCCCATCGGACCGTTCGGGGACGGTCAGCACCTCACAGACGCTATCAGGAAGCCGCATGACGCGAGACCAGACCGTCGAGCCTGGCCGATGAGCGCCGAGGCCGTGACCGAGGCGGCGGTGGCAGCCCTGCTCGCCGACCTCGTCAGCATCCCGAGCATCAATCCCGACTTCAGGGAGGCGGGCGAACCCGAGACGTGGTTCGGCGAGGGCAACCTCGGGAACTTCGTCGCCGATTGGCTCGGCGGCGCCGGCATCGACACGGAGTTCGAGACGGTCGAGCCGGGCCGGCGCAACGTCGTGGCCCGGATGGCCTCGGGGCGCTCCCAGCACATGATCTGGGAGGGCCACCTCGACACCGTCCAGGTGTCCGGCATGATCGTGGCGCCCTTCACGCCGGAGATCAGGGACGGCCTCCTCTACGGCCGGGGGGCGGCGGACGACAAGGGCTGCCTCGCCATGTTCATGCTGGCGATGCGCGCGCTGGCCCACGGACCCCGGCCGATCGACCTCACCTTCCTGGCGGCGGTCGACGAAGAGACGTCCTTCAAGGGCGTGGCGCACCACATCGCGCGGCACCCGGCCTACGATTGCGGGATCGCGGGCGAGCCGACCGAGCTCGCCATCGTCAGTGCCTGCAAGGGGGCGGTGCGCTGGTCCATCGACGTCCAGGGCCGGGCCGCCCATGCCTCGACGCCAGGGCGCGGGGTGGACGCCGGCTCGGTCGCGGCCGACCTTCTCGCCACCCTGCGCCGCGCCGTCGCGGGGCACGGGCGCACCCACCCCCTCCTGGGCGAGGCCACGCTGACCTGCACGCGGCTGGTCGCGGGCGAGGGCCTCAACACCGTGCCGGGGCGCGCCACGCTGACCTTCGACTACCGCTTCCTCCCCGCCCAGACGGGCCGGGAGGCCTGGCAGGAGCTCGCAACCCTGGTCGAGGGCGAGGCGTCCCGCCTGCCGGCGGGCTGCACCGTCACGGTGAACCCGCCCTTCGTCGACTCGGCCTCGATGGAGGTCCCGGTCGACCACGCCGTGGTCCGCCGGCTGCAGCGGGCCTGCGGGCGCTTCGGCCGCTCGACCGAGGTCACCGGCGTGCCGTTCGGCTCGGACGCCAGCAAGCTGACGCGCGCCGGCACGCCGACGATCATCTTCGGGCCGGGCAGCATCGACCAGGCCCATACGGCGGCGGAATTCGTCAGCCTCGCCGAGGTGGCGCTCGCCGCCAACGTGCTGGTGGCGGCCGTGAGCGAGGCCGCGTGATGGCGCGAAGCCCGGCCGGGACCTGCCGACTGTGCGGCGAGGTGCCGAGCCTCGAGGATCGAGGCGCGGGAGGTCCCTCGCGCGGGTCCATCACCCACGCGAGGATGAGCCATGCGGGTCGCCCCTGACGTGTACCTCGTGGCGTCGGGCCTCCAGGGCTGCGGATCGACCGACGACCTCGACTGCAATTGCTGGCTGTTCGACGGCGGGGGGCAGACCGTGCTCTTCGACACCGGAGCCGGGGTGGACGTGCCCCGGCTCATCCGATCGATGGAGGCCGACGGGCTGCGGCCGGAGGCGCTGTCGCATGTCGTGCTGACGCATGGCCACGCGGACCATTCGGGCGGCGCGGCCGAGATCAAGGAGAGGCTCGGCGCCAAGATCCTCTGCGGCGCCGCGACCGCCGAGCTGATGCGGGGTGCCCCGGGGAGCATCAGCCTGGACGTGGCGCTCAAGGCGGGCGTCTACCCGCCGGACTACCGGTATCGCGCGCCGGTGCCGGATGGGATCCTGGCGCCGGGGGCGGCCCTGGAGGTCGGGGGACTGCGCATCGTGCCGGTGGCGACGCCGGGCCACAGCCTCGACCACATGTCCTATCTCGTGACCGGGGCGGGGGCTCCGGCGCTCGTGGCCGGCGACGCTCTGTTCCACTCCGGCCGCATCATCTACCAGGCGAGCTACGATTTCGACGTCCGCCGGTCGGGCGAGAGCATCCGGGCCCTGGCGGAGCTGGAGTTCGACAGGCTGCTGCCGGGACACGGCATGTTCGTCCTGGCGGGCGCGCGGCGGCATGTCGGGGCGGCCCTGGCGGAACTCGACGCGATGCGGCCGCCGGCGCCGCTCGCCCTCGCCAAGCTCTGAAGCCGCGGAGGATCGGACATGACGGACTTCTCGGGCCAGGTCGCCGTGGTGACGGGCGGCGCCAGCGGCATCGGGGCCGCGGTCGCGGCGGCCTTCGTGGCCGAGGGCGCCTCCGTGGCGGTCCTCGACCTCGATGGACCGGGAGAGGTGGCGCCGCACGGCCGGCTCGTCCACCATCGCTGCGACGTGTCGGACGAGGCCGCCGTCGAGGCGACGTTCGACCGGGTGAGGCAGCGCTGGTCCCGCATCGACGTCGTCGTCCACGCGGCCGCCGTGCTGGGCGGGAGCGGGCCCTTCGCCGAACTGACGCTGGACCAGTGGCGGCGCTATATCGACGTCAACCTGACGGGATCGTTCCTGGTCGCCAGGGCCGCCGCCACCCGCATGATCGCGGACGGCGTGAGGGGTCGCATCGTCCTGATCGGTTCCGTCAATTCCTTCGCGGCCGAACGGGGTGCCGCCCCCTACGTGGCCAGCAAGGGCGGCGTGCGGCTCCTGACGCGGGCCGCCGCCGTGGACCTCGCCCAGCACGGGATCACCGTCAACATGATCGCCCCGGGCCCCATCCTGACGCCGGCCACGCGGGCGGCCTTCGAGACCGACGCGACGCGTTCGAGCCTGGAGCGTGCGCTGCCGGCCGGCCGGCCCGGCAGCCCGGGGGACGTCGCCGCGGCGGCGCTGTTCCTGGCCTCGCCGGGGAGCGGCTTCATCACGGGCACCGACATCGTCGTCGACGGCGGGATGTTCGCGCAGATTTTGAATTGACCCCCGCCGACGGCGGGGATCGGCGAGGGAGTCCGGCCATGTCGTTCGATATCATCGTGGTGGGGGCCGGGTCCGCCGGCGCCGTGCTGGGGGCCCGCCTGAGCGAGGACGCCCATCGCAGGGTCCTGCTGCTGGAGGCCGGGCCGAGCTACCGCAGCGCCGAGCAGCCGCCCGAGATGGCGAGCGCCAACCCGTTCAACCTGATCCTGCCCCGGCATTTCCAGGCCCGCTACATGTACCCCGACCTCATGGCGCGCCGCACGAGGCTGCAGGAGCACCGGGTCTACTGGCGGGGCAAGGGCGTGGGCGGGTCCAGCGCCGTCAACGCCCAGATCGCCATCCGCGGGCTGCTGCACGCCTTCGACCGCTGGGCCGAGATGGGCTGCCGGGGCTGGTCGGGGGCGGACGTGCTGCCGTTCTTCAAGCGGCTCGAGGACGACCCCATCGTGGCCGACTACCACGGGCGGGGCGGCCCCATCCCCATCCACCGGGCCCCCCTGGGCGAGTGGGGCCACGTCGACCGGGCGATGCGCGACAGCGCCATGGCGCTCGGCCACCCCTGGATCGACGACCTCAACGCGCCCGGCGCCGAAGGGGTCTGCACCTACGCGATCAACGGCCGTGCCGGCCGGCGCGTCTCGGTCAACGACGCCTATCTCGAACCCGCGCGCGACCGGCCGAACCTTTCCGTCATCGGAGACGCCACGGTCGGCCGGGTGCTGTTCGCCGGCATGGCCGCCCGCGGCGTGTCGGCGATCGTCGCCGGCGAGGCGCGGGAGTTCCTGGCGCCGCTCGTCGTCGTGTCGGCCGGCGCGGTCCATTCCCCGCCGATCCTGCAGCGCTCCGGCCTCGGGCCGTCGGGGCTGCTGCGGCAGCACGGGATCGAGGTCCTGGCCGACCTGCCGGTCGGGGACGGGTTCTTCGACCACCCCTACTGCCGGATCGAGCTGAAGCTGAAGCCGGAGTTCAGGTCGCACGACCCCGACCAGCGCCACACCAACTGCTGCGTCAAGTTGAGTTCCGGCGTCCCCGGCGGCGTGCCCCAGGACATCCTGTTCAACGCCATGAACCACGGCGGCATCGGCGTCGAATCCGACTCGGCACAGTTCGGCCAGGCCATGGTCAACCTCGTCCTGATGGAGGCGAAGAGCCGCGGCACCGTGCGGATCACGAGCCCGGACCCGGCCACCCAGCCCGCCGTCGAGGAGAACATGCTGGACGACCCGACCGACCTCGCCCGGATGCGCTTCGCCTATCGCCACCTCGGCCGCATCGCCGCGCAGGCGCCGCTCCGGCGCATCACCGACGGCATGCTGCTGGGCGACTCGGACCTGCCGCTGTCCTGGCTGGAGGCGGCGGCCGACAGGGAGGTCGACGACTTCCTCCTGCGGCAATCGTCGGACGCGCAACACGGCCTCGGGGGCTGCTGCATGGGGCCGGACGGCGAGGGCGTCGTCGACGCGGACTGCCGTGTCCGGGGCGTCACGGGCCTGCACGTCATCGACGCCTCGATCATGCCGCTCGACTGCCAGGCGAACACGAACCTGTCCGTCATCATGATCGGCGAGAAGATGGCGGACCGTCTGCGTGGGGCGTGACGTCGAGCGCCCGGGTCTACCCGGGGGATGCCGCTCGCCCGGGTGGCGCGATCGCAGTCGGCGACGACGCGCGCCGGCTCGGGGCCGGAGGACATGCCGAACCGACCGCCGCCCTCACCCTACAGCGATCTTCGACAACGGACCGACCGCCTATTCGGGGCCGTGATCATGGCAGGCCTGTGTGGTCGGCGCTTCCACATCGCTGTGGCGCTGGTGGGAGCCCGTTTCGACGCCTCGACCCACCTCGCCTCGGGCGACCTCGCAGACCAGCGCCCGAGGGTCAGAACAACAGCCCGCGAGCCAGCATGCCGTGCACGCCCTTCTCGCCGTTGACCGTCTGGGTCACCCGGAAATCGACCGCGAGCGAGCAGAGCTGGTAGGCCTCCTCGCGCGACAGGGCGCTGCGGGCGCAGATGAAGGCGATCATCTCGCGCAGGGCCCGGCGCATGGCCTCGTCGAGGTCGGAATCCATGCCCATGGAGATGAAATGGCTCGGCGTCTCCGCGCGGGGATAGAGCAGCGGCGCGGCGCCCTCGGCGCGGCGGTGGAGGACGAAGGTGAACGTGCCGGTGAGGCACATCTCCAGCGCGTTGATGCAGACCTCGCCGTCGCCCTGCAACCCGTGCCCGTCGCCCGTCGAGAACAGGGCGCCCGGCGCCCACACGGGCAGGAACAGGCTGGTGCCGGCGACGAGCTCCTTCAGGTCGAGGTTGCCGCCGTGCTCGCGCGGCTCGATCGTCGAGATGCGCCCGTAGCGGGGCGGCGGCGCCACCCCCATCACGCCGAAGAACGGCGCCAGCGGCAGTTCCAGCCCGTAGGGCATGCGGCAGGTGCGGCGGGCCCGGTCGACCGCGATGTGGCTGAGGAAGGGATGCTCGAAATCGTGCGGCAGCGTGCCCGCCAGCGGGCGGAAGCCGCAGAACCCCCAGTCGGCGCCGAGCGCGATGGCGTCGACCCGCACCTCAAGCGTGTCGCCGGGCTCGGCCCCCGCGACCGCGACCGGCCCGGTCACGATGTGGCCCGGTGCGCGGTCGATCTCGGCCTCCTCGATCGCCAGCATGGCGGGCGTGGGCGTGAAGGGAGAGCCCGGCGGCGGGAACACCCGCCGGGTGCCGCTGACGCATTCGATCTCGACCGTGTCGCCGGGAGCGATCGTCAGCACCGGCGGGATCGCGGCATCGAAGACGCCGATCCGCACGGTCGAGGGCGTGGCGGCGAGCCTGTGAAACGCCATGGATGATCTCGCTCAGTCGGAGAAGGACACGCCCTGCAGCCGCACGAGCCCGTCGGCCAGAGAGCGGTAGCCGGCGATGCGCTTGGTCATGCCGGCGATGTTGCGGGTGGTCCACAGATAAACGATCGGCTCCTCGGTGCCGACGATCTTCCACACCGCGCCGTAGAGGGCGCGGCGCTTGGCGACATCGTCGGTGGCCCGGGCCTCGTCAAGCAGGCGGTCGACGTCGGCATTGTGGAAGGCCGCGTAGTTCATCGGCCCGCCGTCGTGCAGAAACGCCCAGGTGTCGCTGTCGGGGTCGAGCAGGCCGGACCAGCCGATCTGGAAGACCTCGTAGTCGCCGCTGTGGAGCGCCGCGAGGCCGGAGCCGATCTCCATGGCGGCGACCTTGACGTCGAAGCCCGCCTCCGACGCCATCGACTGGATCACCTCGCCGACCTGCCGGTTCAGCGGGCTGTTGATGATGCCGAGCGACACCGGCACGCGGCCCGTCACGCCGGCCTCGGCGAGCAACGTCTTCGCCGCCGCGACGTCGCGCGCCGGAGGCTTCAGCCCCGGCAGGTTGAACGGGCTGACGGGCGAGATCGCCTGCGCGGTCGGCTCGTAGAGGCCGTTGAACACGACGCCGATCAGCGCGTCCCGGTCGATCGAGAGCTCGAAGGCGCGGCGCACGCGCGCGTCCCGCCCGATCGGCGAATCGGCGCCCTTGCCGTTGCCGACGTTGAACGTGAGGCCCTGGTAGCCCAGCGAGTCAGACTTCACGATCTTCAGCTTCGGCGAGGCCTCCACGGCCGGCACGTCGGTCGGGGCGATCTGCTCGACGAGGTCGCTGGCGCCGGCCTGGAGGTTGGTCAGCCGCACCGTGCTGTCCGGCATGATCTGGTAGACGACCTTGTCGAAGTGGATGTCCTTGGCGTCCCAGTAGCGGTCGAAGCGCTCCAGCGTGATGTGATCCTGGGCGACACGCTCGACGAAGCGGAACGGCCCGGCGCAGACCGGGTGGAGGGCGAAGTCGGCGCCCTCGTCCTTCACGGCCTTGGGCGACACCATCATGCCGGCGCGGTCGGTCAGCTGCGCCACGAACGGCGCCGAGGCCTGCTTCAGCGACACCCGCACGGTCAGCGGGTCCACCACGTCGACGCGGTCCACCATGGCGACCTCGCTGCGGCGGAAGCTGCCGGGCTGGGCCGAGTCCCGGTCGAGGCTGAACTTCACCGCCGCGGCGTCCATCGGCTCGCCGTCCTGGAACAGCACGCCGGGCCGGAGGTGGATCACGACCGTCTTGGGGTCGGGGGACTCGTACGACAGCGCCAGCATCGGCACGATGTTGAGCTTCTCGTCGATGTCGAACAGCTTGTCGCACAGGCCCGTGTAGACGACGGTGCCCATGAAGGTCTGCGACAGGGCGGGGTCGAGCGTGTCGATGTCGCCGCGCAACGCGATGCGCAAGGTTTGAGCCTGCAGCGGCAGCGCCGTGGCGCAGAACGCGCCACAGGCCGCCAGACTGGCCGTCACGATCGTAATTGCTCACGGGGTCGACATGCCGTTCAAGCTGGCAGGCTGATCGTCTCGCCTTTCAGCGTGAGGCGGATGGCGTCGATGGCGCGGACGGCGCGTCGTCGTGCGGTCTCGATGACGGACCTGGTGTCGGCGTAGAGATGAGCGCCCCACTCCTGGCGAAAGCCGTTGGTGATCTTGCGGTAGACCGCGCAGGGTCGCAGCGCGCGCTCCGACCCGTTGTTCGTGGCCTCCAGATCCCGGTTCTGGACGAAGACGAAGAGCTGGGCTCGGACCTTGAGGATCATGCGTTTGAGCTTGATCCCGGCGGGATGGGTAGGATCGAGCGCCATGATGCGGTCGAGGCGACGCTCCAGGTCGGCCTCGTAGGTTTTCAGGGTTGCGGTCTTGAGGTCTGCCCGCCGCCGCCCGATCGCGCAGGCCCGTTCGAGCAGGTCTTTCAGGCTGGGGCCCAGCACCGCGTCGCCGGCCTCGACGGCGTACTGGACGTCGCGGATCAGGTGCGCCAGGCAGACCTGATGCTCCTTCCTGGCCCATCCCGCCTGAGCGCCGAGGCGGTCCGAGGTCCAGAAGTCGGGGCGGTGATCGCCGAGGAAGGCCTCCACCACCGCCTTGGAGCGATGGGCGTCGGCGACGAAGACGGCGCTGTCGCCGTGATGGAACACCCACAGCCACCAGTTGGCGCGGCCGACCCGCACGCCGGTCTCGTCGGACGCGATCGCGGTGCCGGCGAGCAGGCGCGCCTTGATGAGCGACACCGCGGCCTTGAACGGCGCGGCGCCCGCCGACAGCATGTTGACGAGCGCGCCCTCGCTGATCGTCAGGCCGAACAGGTCGAGGAGCGCGTCGCGCAACCGCCCCAGCGGGATGCCCTGCACCGCGCGCAGATAGATCACGAAGGCGCGGATGTTGGCGCCGAACGGCGAGCCCGGTTCCAGACCTGCGGGCGCCTGCGCCTTGAAGCGCCTGGCGCAGCACGGGCATATGCCGCCATGCAGCGACACGCGCGTCACGTCGGGCTCGATCGTCGGGATCTCCACCCGGTCGTAGGTCTCGCAGGGGCTCTGCTCCGCCCCCGACACGTCGGCCCCGCAGGCCTGGCACGACAGTGCCAGCACGTCGTGGTGGCGGGTGGGGTTGGGATGCAGCAGGCGATGGGCGCCGGAGTGCGGCTTGCCCTTGCGCTTCGGAACCGAGGCCAGCGACGGCTTCTGCCCCTTCGACGGCGGCAGGCTCGAGTTGTCCGGCGTCTTCGTCGGCAGGCCGAGCTTGGCCTCCAACTCCGCGACACGCGCCGCCAAACGCGCGTTCTCGGCCATCAAGGCGGCATTCTGCGCCACCAGCACCTCGATCCGCTCCAACAGAGCGGCGATCAGGGCATCCTTGTCGGTGGGGGCGGCGGGCGTGTTCACGCCACCCTTGATTCACGTCCCAAGGCTGGAGTCGACCGAAAAATCCGACCTCTCCCGCCCGCCCGAACCCGCGTACCTGCCCAGGGGACCTGAGCAATTACTCACGATCCGCCGCATGAACGTCCTCCCCCGTCGTCGAACTGGGATGTGCGAGGCAATCCATGTGCCAGCCGGTCGAGGCGACACGTCTGCATGGCACGCTTGTTGCCAACACTTCAGCGTTACCTGGACCATGGCAGTGCGAGACCAGTCTCGAGGCGCCATGAGACACGGCGAGACTTGCATCGGGAGTTGCAGACCCTGACCTCACCTGCGACAGATGTGCTCCTGTCGATCCGCGATCTCCGGACCGTCTTCCCGGCAGGGCGCCACGACCTGGCGGCGGTCGACGGGGTCAGCCTGGACGTGCGGCGCGGCTCCACCTTCGGCATCGTGGGCGAGAGCGGCTGCGGCAAGTCGGTGCTGTCGCATTCGATCATGCGGCTGGTGCCGCGGCCCGGGCGCATCGCCGGCGGGACCATCGCGTTCGACGGGCGAGACCTCCTGGACCTGAACGCGGGCGAGATGCGCGCCATCCGCGCGGCCCGCATCGCCATGATCTTCCAGGAGCCTATGACGAGCCTCAACCCAGCATTGACCGTGGGGGCGCAGATCGTCGAGACGATGCGGGCGCACGACCGCCGCGCCACGGCGGCGGCTCTCGAGGCGCGCGCCATCGCCATGCTGCGCGCCGTGCGCATCCCCGCGCCCGAGACGCGGTTCGCCAGCTATCCCCACCAGCTGTCGGGCGGCATGCGCCAGCGCGCCATGATCGCCATGGCGCTGAGCTGCTCGCCGGACCTGCTCATCGCCGACGAGCCCACCACGGCGCTCGACGTCACCGTCCAGGCGCAGATCCTCCTCCTCCTGCGCGACCTGCAGCGCGAGACCGGGATGGCGATCGTCATGATCACGCACGACCTCGGCGTCGTGGCGGAGACCGCCGACGAGGTTGCGGTGATGTATGCGGGCCGCGTCGTCGAGCGCGCCAGCACGGCCGACCTCTTCGCCGACCCGCAGCATCCCTACACGATCGGCCTGCTCGGCTCGATCCCGCGGCTCGACGAGGAGCGCGACAGCCTGCTCGCCATCGAGGGCGCCGTGCCGGCGCCCGACGCGCTGCCGCCGGGCTGCCGCTTCGCGCCGCGCTGCGTCTTCTCCGTGCCGGCCTGCGCCGAGGCCGATCCGCCGCTGCGGGAAATCGCGCCGGGCCACCTCGTCGCCTGCATCCGGGCGCCCGTCGACGGGCCCGCGGCGTGACGGCCATCCTGGAGGCCGTCGGCCTCACCAAGCACTACGGGGCGCGCGCCTCCGCCTTCGGCCGCAGGCGAGACCCCGTGAAGGCGGTCGACGACGTGTCGTTCCGGCTCGAGCGCGGCGAGACCCTGGCGCTGGTCGGGGAGAGCGGCTGCGGCAAGTCCACGACGGCGCGGCTCGTGCTGCGCCTCGTCGAGCCCAGCGCCGGCGCGGTGCGCTTCGACGGTGAGGACGTGACGGGGCTCGGCGGGGCGCCGTTGCGGGCGCTGCGGCGGCGCATGCAGATCGTCTTCCAGGACCCCTTCGCGTCGCTCGATCCCCGGATGACGGTGGGCGACATCGTCGAGGAGCCGCTGATCGTGCACCGCATCGGGGACGGCGCCGCGCGGCGGCGTCGCGTCGCCGAACTGCTGGATCTCGTGGGGCTCCGGCCCGACCACGCCCTGCGGTACCCGCACGAGTTCTCGGGCGGCCAGCGGCAGCGGGTCGGCATCGCCCGCGCCCTGGCGCTCGAGCCCGAACTCGTGGTCTGCGACGAGCCGGTATCGGCGCTCGACGTCTCGGTCCAGGCCCAGGTGGTCAACCTCCTGCGGGACCTGCAGCGCCGGCTGTCGCTGTCCTACCTGTTCATCGCCCACGACCTCGCCGTGGTGAAGCACGTCGCCGACCGCGTCGCCGTCATGTTCCGCGGCCGCCTCGTCGAGGTCGCGCCCAAGCGCGCCCTCTTCGGCGACCCGCGCCACCCCTACACGCGCCTGCTGCTCGCCGCGATCCCGCGGCCTGACCCGCGGGGCCGGAGCACGGCGTCGGTCGACGCGCCCGCGCTCGGTGGCGCCGAGACGCCCGGCGGCTGTGCCTTCCGGGGACGGTGTCCCTTCGCGGCGGAAATCTGCGCCGCCGTCGACCCCGCGCTCGCGGCGATCGGACCGGGCCACGAGGCCGCCTGCCACCGCGCGGCCGAGTTGCCGCCGTTCTCGCTCGGGGCCGACCGCGCCCTCGCACCGGCGGCGACGCGACGCCTCGCCCTCTACGCCGCGCGCCGCGCCGCCGCCGCTCGGGAGATGTCGTGATGCGCGGCCGCCTCCTGTCCCGCGTCGCCCAGGTGGTGCCGACGCTGCTCCTGGTCAGCCTCCTGGTGTTCGGCCTCCAGCACCTGCTGCCGGGCGACCCGGCCGTGGTGCTGGCCGGAGACCAGCCCGACCCGCAGGTGATCGCCGAGATCCGGCAGCGGCTGATGCTCGACCGGCCGGTGCCGCTGCAATACCTGCACTGGCTCGGCGGGCTGCTCCACGGCGACCTCGGCTTCTCGTGGCGCATCGGCCAGCCGGTGTCCTTCCTCGTCGCCCAGAAGCTGCCGGTGACGCTGCAACTCGCCGCCATGGGCTTCGTCGTCGGGGTCGGCATCGGCGTGCCGGCCGGGGTGATCTCCGCCGTGAAGCGCGACACCGCCTGGGACTGGACCGCCAATGTGGTCGGCCTCGCCGGCATCTCGATCCCGAACTTCTGGATCGGCATCCTGCTGATCCTGCTCGTGTCCGTCGACCTCGGCTGGCTGCCGCCCTCGGGCTACGTGCCGCTGACGCAGGACTGGCGCCAGTCGCTCGCCACGACGGTGATGCCGGCTTTCGTGCTGGGCAACAACATCGCCGCCACGATCATGCGCCACACCCGCAGCGCCATGCTGACGGCGCTCGACCAGGACTATGTGCGCACCGCGCGGGCGAAGGGCCTGACCGAGACGGCCGTCGTGGTGCGCCATGCCTTGCGCAACGCGCTGATCCCCGTCGTGACGCTGGGGGCGTTGGAGTTCGGCACGCTGCTGTCGGGCGCGGTGCTGATCGAGCAGGTCTTCTCGATCCCGGGCTTCGGCAAGCTCGTCGTCGATTCCGTGTTCAACCGCGACTATCCCGTGGTGCAGGGCGTAGTGATGGTCACGGCGACGCTCTACATCGCCCTGAACCTCCTGGCGGACGTGCTCTACGTGCTGATCAACCCGCGGCTGCGCGTGTCATGAGCGCCGAACCCTCGCAGGTCGTCTCGCAGGCCACCCTGCACGCCCCGGTGCCTGCGGCCGCCTCGTCCCTCGGCCTGCCCACGGCGGTGCGCGACGTGGCGGTGCCGCCCCGCCCTCGCCCCATGTCGAGCCCGCGGCGCCGCGCCCTGGCGCGGTTCACGAAGCGCCCCGCGGCCGTGACGGGCCTCGCCGTCGTGGTGCTGTTCACCGTGGCGGCGGTCGCGGCCCCGCTCCTGGCGCCCTACGATCCCGACGCCACGAGCTGGTCGGCGATCCGCAAGGCACCGAGCCTCGCCCACTGGATGGGGACCGACGAGAACGGGCGGGACGTGCTGTCCCGCGTGATCTTCGGGGCGCGGGCCTCCATGCTGGCGGGCGCCATCGCGGCCGCCATCGCGGCGGTCGCGGGCGTGCCCCTCGGGGTCGTGGCGGGCCTCGCCGGGGGAGCGCTCGACGCCCTGATCGGCCGGGTCGTCGACGCCATGCTGGCGGTGCCGTTCCTGATCCTCGCCATCGCGCTCGCGGCCTTCCTCGGCCCGAGCCTGTCGAACGCCATGATCGCCATCGGCATCTCGGCGGCGCCGGCCTTCGTGCGCGTGGCGCGCGGCGCCACGATCGACGTCGCCACCAACGACTATATCGAGGCCGCGGTCGCGCTGGGGAACCCGCCCTGGCGGGTGGCCCTGAAGCACGTCCTGCCCAACATCGTGCCGCCCCTGCTGGTGCAGGCGACGCTGGCGCTGGCGGTGGCGATCGTGGCGGAGGCGAGCCTGTCGTTTCTCGGCCTGGGCCAGCAGCCGCCGGCCGCGAGCTGGGGCTCGATGCTGAACTCGGCCCAGCGCTTCATGACACTGGCGCCGTGGCTGGCCCTGTTCCCCGGCCTCGCGGTGTTCCTCGCCGTGATGGCGTTCAACCTGCTCGGCGACGGGCTGCGCGACGCGTTCGACCCGCGGGCGAGGTGACGATCAGCCATCGAGCGGCGGCCGGTCGGCGGCGACGCCGAAGCGGACCTCGAGTGCCGCGCCGATGCGCAGGATCGTGCCCTCGTCGAACAGGCGGCCCCACAGACACACGGCGTGGGGCACGCGGAACAGCTCGCCGCTGCCGTCCGCGCCCTGGTCGAGCCGGGCTTCGGCCAGCGACAGGCGCTTGCGCGTCGGGGACGGGCGGAAGCCCGCGCGAAGCGTCAGGCAGGGATGGCCGGTGAAGTTGGTGATCGTCAGCATCGGCCCGGCGAAGCAGGGCCCGATCATGGCGTCCACCCGCCCGAACAGGGCGTCGGTGTCGCGCATCACGCGGCTTCGCAGCCGGTCGGCCTGGACGAGGTCGACGGCGGAGAGGAAGCGCGCCTTGCGGAACGCGTTCGGCCAGGCGCCGGCCTCCTGCCAGGTCAGGCTGTCGTCGACGTCGTCGAGCGTCAGCCGCTCGAAGGACGCGGCGGCCTCGGCGTGCAGCACCGCCATCAGGGCGTCGTAGGGCAGGTCCGGCCGCTCGAGCGCCACGAGTTCCAGGCCGAGGGCGCGGGCGTGGTCGAGCGCCGCCCGGTCGAGGTCGTGGACGCCCTCGGCCTCGAAGTCGGCGGGGAACCAGCCGACGCGGAGGCCCGCGATGGGGGCGGAGGCGTCGTAGCCGAACGGCGACGCGATGGACGACGGGTCGGCGGCCTCCGCGCCGTCGATCGCCGCCAGCACCAGCGCGGTGTCGGCGACCGAGCGGCACATCGGGCCGATCTTGTCGAGGCTCCAGCAGAGCGGCATCGCGCCGGTGCGGGCCACGCGGCCGAACGTCGGGCGCAGCCCCGTCGTGCCGCAGCGCACCGACGGCGCCACGATCGAGCCGAGCGTCTCGGTGCCGATCGCGAAGGCCACGAGGCCGGCGGCGGTCGCCGAACCCGAACCGGCGGACGAGCCGCTCGACCCCTCCCGCGGGTTCCACGGGTTGCGGGTGATGCCGCCGGACCAGATGTCGCCGTAGGCCAGCGTGCCGAGCGTCGTCTTGCAGACCAGCACGGCGCCGGCCTCGGCGAGGCGCCGCACCACCGCGGCGTCGGTGTCGGGCACGCGGCCGCGGAAGGGCTCGGCGCCCCATTCGGTCGCGATGCCCGCCGTGTCGAGCAGGTCCTTGGCGCCGTAGGGGATGCCGTGCAGCGGGCCGAGGTGGGTGCCGGCGGCCAGTAGTGCGTCGGCCCGCCGGGCCTGGGCCAGGGCGAGGTCCGGCGTCGCCAGGGCGATGCATTCGAGCCTCGGCCCGAGCCGCGCCATGCGGTCGAGGTAGAGCCCGGTCAGGCGCTCGGAGGTGAGGGCGCGCGACGCGATCCAGCCGGCGAGGCGGCCGACGGGCGCGAAGGCCACGTCCTCGTCGCGGTCCGGCAGCGGGCCGGGGTCGACCGGGACGGGGCGGAACGGCGCCGAACCCGGCATGGCGAACCCCGGCGGGCGCGGGTCGAAGCGGGTCGCGGGCGGCAGGTCGTGGGGCAGCGGCACGGCGCGGCGGCGCACCGCCATGTCGACCTGCGCCTGCAGATTGTCGACCATGAGGGCGCGCTCGGCCTCGGTATAGCGCACCCCCGTCACGGCTTCGGCGCCCGCGATGTCGTCGACGCTGATCGTCGTCTCGCTCACCCTCTCCCCCGTCATGGCATCGCGTCGGTCACGTCGGCATCCGGGCCGCTTGCCGATCCCGCGCAGCAAGTCCCGTACCGATCTCGGAGGTCCCTGCCGCATCGACGGAGTCCCGGGTCATCGGCCGTTTCGGGCCGGATCGCGTCAGGAGCTGACGAGCTGGCGCATGTCGGCGACGGCCTGACAGACGCCGAGCAGGTCCGCGTGATTTAAGCAGGTTGCGTCGGTGAACCGATGCGATCTGCTCAGGCCCGACTGGTCGTCTCGGCGGTTCTCGAGTCGATCGGATGCCCAGGGGCGGCCCGCGTAGCATCGATTTTGCAGCTTTATGTCGAACGTTCGTCTATCGTGGCGAAGACGACGAGCCTGTGGGGGCTTCATGCTCAATCTGCCGCTCCTGCGGCCTTTCCTCTGGACGCTCGGCTTGCTGTCGCCGCTGGCGCTGACGGCCTGCGCGGCGATCTCGGATGAGAGCATCGTGTATCGCGGGAGCCCCTGCAACACCTTGTGCCAGAGGTGGATGGGCATCGAGGCTCGACCGCAGACCGCTTCCGCACCGACGACTGCCGCAACCCCCG
Source organism: Lichenihabitans sp. (assembly GCA_965214345.1). Lineage (GTDB taxonomy): Bacteria > Pseudomonadota > Alphaproteobacteria > Rhizobiales > Beijerinckiaceae > Lichenihabitans. The sequence goes on from CBDCBJ010000007.1 coordinate 2,923,953, forward strand.
ATCCGAGACCCATCGTCCCTCGAACGCCGAGCGGCCGCGTCCGGCGCGAGAGGGTCCCGTATCACCGTCCGGCCGCCAGCGCCGCGGCGCGAACGCGCGTCGTCGCGCCGGCGACGTCATCCGGCCTCCCCCAGCCGGCGATCGCGGCCTCGATCCCGTCCGACGGCTGGGGACGACCGTTGCCGGGGAGTTCCCAGGCCCTGCCCGGGATCTGGCTTCCACAGTGAGAGAGGCGGAGACCGGCATCCGGGCTAAGGGAACAGCCGCGGCCGCCCCTGCCAGGCCTGACGCCTGTGGGGGGAGCGCGGCCGCGAGATGGCGCGAACCGCGGCCCCGACCACCCCGGTCCGAAGGAGGTCGACCGCCGTCTGCAGCGCGGCTCGCCCGATCGGCCTGAAGGCGCGGGGCATCGATCGAGGCGCTGAACGCCGATCCCTCGGGATGCTACCGTGGCCCCTCGACCTCAACCGCGGACGACGAGGAGAACGATCATGGACATCAAACGCAGTGGTTCGACGCCGTCCGGCAAGGGGCCGGCCGACTGGTTCACCGGCACGGTGCGGATCGACCCGCTCTTCAGCCCGCCCGAGCCGGCCCGCGTGGTCGGTGCCCTGGTAACGTTCGAGCCCGGCGCCCGCACGGCCTGGCACACGCATCCGCTCGGCCAGACGCTGATCGTCACGACCGGGTTTGGCCGGGTCCAGCGCGACGGCGGCCCGATCGAGGACATCCGGCCGGGCGACGTCGTCTGGTTCGAACCGGGCGAGAAGCACTGGCACGGCGCCGGCGCCACGACGTCGATGAGCCATTTCGCCATCCAGGAGAAGCTGAACGGCTCGCCGGTCGACTGGATGGAACACGTCACCGACGCGCAATACCGGGGGGAGGCGAAGTCCGCGGATTAGACCGCGCGACATCCTCAGGTCGGGTCTGAGGAGCGCTGCTCGACCTCTTCGACCGCCGGCAGGCGTCGGCGTCGCATGAGTAGCCAGCCCACGCCCGCAAGGTCCACCATGCCGGCGCCGAGCCGGTCGAAGAACCCATATTTCGAGATGCCGTGCAGGCGCGGGCGGTCGACCACGTCGACGTGGGCGATGGCGAACCCGTCCCGGTGCACGAGGGCCGGCAAGAACCGGTGGAGCGCGTCGAAGAACGGCAGGTCGAGATAGACCTCCCGGCGGATGCAGGTGAAGCCGCATCCGGTGTCGCGTGTGCCGTCCCGCAGGATGGAGCGGCGGATCGCGTTGGCGAACCGGGACTGCAGCCGCTTGAACGTCGTGTCCTTGCGGCCGAGCCTCTGCCCGTGGACGAGGCCGCAGGCCGGGCCCGCCTCCTCCATCCGCGCCAGGAGGCGGGGGATGAACGCCGGGTCGTTCTGGCCGTCGCCGTCGATCGTCACCAGGAGGCCGGCACGGGCCCGCGCCGCGGCACTCCTGATCGCCGCGGACTTGCCGCAAGACGCGTGGTGGCGGAGGTGCCGCAGCCATGGGTAGAGCGTCGCGAGGGCCTCGATCTCCCGGCCGGTGCCGTCCGTCGATCCGTCGTCGACGACGACCACCTCGAAGGAACGCCCCGCCATGGCGGCGTCGATCTCGGTCATCAGCGGCGTGAGATTGCCGGCCTCGTTGTACACCGGCACCACGATGGTCACGGTCGGCTGCGTTATGGTCATGAGCGAATGTAGACCCCGATATCGAGCGTCGCGCCGCCGTTGACGGCGACGCCCGTCACCCGCGAGACTTCGCGGATCGGGGCCGATCGATCGGCCGCGGCCCTGAACGCCGTCTCGTCCCGCTTCTCGACGAAGGCCACCCGGCATGCGCCGTCCTGGACGAACCTGGCCGCCCCGCCAGGGTCGGTCATCAGCAGCCGGCCGTTGGTGGCGAACATCAGGCTCGGCTCCCGGTCGCCGACCGTCGCGTAGAGGGGGTCGTCGCAGCCGCCGCCGAGGGCCGCCCGTCCGGCCTCGGCGAGCCGCGGCGACAGGTTCAGCGCCGAGGCCACGCCTGTGGTGAGCATGTAGCCGTAGACGAGCGCGTAGACGGGCACGCTCGCCAGGACCGCCGCCATGCCGGCCTCGCGGAGGCGCGACCGCATCAGCGACGCCCGCGCCGCCCAGGCCAGCGACACCGCCACCAGGACCGCACCGACGGCGAGCGCCATGGCGGGGCCGTCCAGCGTCCAGAGCCGACCCTGGCCGCCGACGACCAGCGCCAGGATGACGGATGGGACGAGCGCGAGCAGCCCGAACGAGACCCATCCGCCGAACGCCCCGACCGGCCGGGACGACATCACGAGCCGCTCGACGCCATAAGCCGCCAGGATCGCCAGCCCGGGGAAGATCGGCAGGGCATAGTGGACGAGCTTCGTATGGAAGATCTCGAACGCCAGCCACGTCGGGACCACCCAGGCCAGGAGGAAGCGCACGGCGGGTTCGCGACGCCCCCGCCAGATCGCCGGCGCCGCCAGGAGCACGAAGGGCGCGAGCGGCCAGCCGGTCAGCCAGAAGGTGGCGAAGTAGAAGCCGGGCGGCGCCCCGTGGCCTTCCTGGTCGCCGCCGACCTTGCCGAGCAGGTCGTGGCCGACGGCATCGGCGAAGAAGGCGCCCTTGGTCTGCAGCAGGATGAGCACGAACCAGGGCGACACGAGGAGCAGGGCCATGACGGCGCCGGGCAGCGGCCTGAGCGCGAGGAGCCACCGTGCCGAGCGCTCCGCGACCGAGAGGACGGCGGCGGCGAGCGCCACCACGAGCGGGTTGATCGGCCCCTTGATCAGGAGGCCGACGCTGACGGCCGCCCAGAACAGGACGGCCGGGCTGAACCGACCGCCGCCGCGCCCGTCCCGAACGAGGTAGACGCGGGCCAGCGCCCCCATGGCGGCCGCCACGGAGGCGGTGAGGACGGCGTCTGTGGTGGCGAGCCGCCCCTCGACGCCGAGCAGCGGCGTCGCCGCCACGAACATCGCCGCCAGCAGGGCATAGTTCCGCGCCACCATCGGCAGCGCCGCCCAGTAGGTCAGCAGCACGGCGCAGAGGGCGCCGACCAGGGACGGAAGACGATAGAGCCAGATCTGGCGCCGCGCGTCCGGCACGTCCAGCGCCTCGCCGAGGCCCACCGCCGCCGCCTGGAGCCAGTGAATCCCGACGGGCTTCTTGTTGCGCGCCTCCGCGCCGAAGCGGATCGCGACGAAATCGGAGGTCTCGAGCATCTGCTTCGAGGCCTGCGCGAAACGGGGCTCGTCGCGATCCATCGGCGGCAGGGTGAAGAACCCGGGGATCATCAGCACGAGCACCAGGGCGACCAGGAAGGGCACGACCCCGATCCGGGCCACGATGGCGTCGATCGATGCCTCGATGGGCCTTGTCTGCACGAGCCGGCACCTTCCCCTGGACCACGATGGCGGACGACACCGGCGCGCTCGGGTCGGTGGCCGGCCTTCACGGGGTGTGTCGAGGCCCCGGGGTTTAGGGAACCCGTCGCGTGAAGGCAAATCCAGGTAGTGTCTCAGTTTGAAATTTGCTGTTTCCCCCCACGTCGATCTGGAGATGGTTTGGTTGAGTCCAGATAGTGATCGATTGCGTGCACCCTTTTACCATCGACAAAGCGGTACGATGAACTGCCTCGAATTACCTCAAGCTTCGCGCGTAGTGCGGGGGGCACCTTGATCGTTTCCGGGTTCCATCCAGCCAAACATCGCGTCATCCATTAAATGCTCATTCAATATATCGATATACGTGTTATGTTTCGCGGCAATATACAAGCCATTCTTATTCCTGAGATCAATGGCCAGACTATCAAAAGTCATTACCCGAAAATCACCCCTTTCCTGCGCTCGTACCTTAGCCAATCTCTTAGGATTGCTTTCGATCTCAGATCGTCTCCCAAGCACAAGCACATATTTGATTGACACGGGTGAGTGCGAAAGCGGAGTGCGAATAAAACCCAAGGTGTTCCTGACAAAACTCTCTTTATTGGACGGCTCATCAAACCATGCTCGCCAGTCGCTTATTTGCTGAAGAGCATCAGTGAAGTCTCGGTGAAAACCGTTGCTGGCGTTTTTGAAAAACTTCGAGCTTGGTTTTTCGATCTCTATCAATACACAGTTCCAGCTCACTGTGCTTTTTGAGAGATAGGCAAAATCCGAGATAAAGTCAGAGCCAAATGCCAGCTTGCGAAGCACGAGGCTAAAATGTAAGCCATGATTTTGAATAAACTCTCGCGGTATCAAGTAAGTATTATGTTCAATAAATTTTTGGTATGTCTGCTCGTTCGAGTTTTGGTCCAAAAGCTCTTTGTATGATTCTTCAAGTTCCCCTGGTGCTTCGCACTTTGTCGACGCGATCATGAGACTTCCGATCTGACCTTCTTGTACGACCCCCGCTTCCCCGGCTTCACGTCCGCCGCTTCCACCAGGCCCGCCAAATCCTCCATGCTCCACAGCCGATCCGAGATCCCGGCCGCCATGGCGGGGGACACGCGGAGAGACTTGTGAACCCGAACGAAGTTGTACCACACGGCGTAGAGCGCAACCATGTGGGCGTGGTTCTCAAACTTCTTGGAGAAAGCGTTCGTGAGCCGGGTGAACCGGCGCATGTGCATTCGCATGGTGAGGTTCTGACGCTCGACATAGGACGTGGAGACGTGGACGAGGTCGGGCTTGCCCTCAACCTTCACCTTCTTCGCCCCGGTGCATTCGGCGGGGCTGTAGCGGCCTGCGGGACCGGGCGCCGAGCCATAGATCTTCACGAGCTGGGCGTAGTCCACGTCACAGCCGAAGGCGCCCTCTACGGCGTCCAGGTAGGCCCTGTGGCCGTCCGTGGTGAGCTGCACGCGGGTAGCGAGCCGCTTCGCCACGTCGTCCATGAACATCATGGCGCACTCGCCGTCCCGGCCGCCGACGAAGTGCGAGACGATGAGCTTCGTGTCGGCGTCGAGCGCCGTCCACGTCCAGGTGTCGCCAGCCCCGTCCGGCGCGGCCTTCGCCTCGGCCACGTTCTTCGCTTTGGCGTAGGTGAACGACCAGATTTCGTCGCACTGGACGCGCTTGGACACCACGCCCCGCACCGTGTCGTCGTGAAAGGTCGCACAGGCCCTCCCCGCGTCCACCAGCAACTTCGACACCGTGTTGATGGACACGTCCGCCAGCCGCGAGACGGAGCGCATGGAAGCCCCCTCGCACAGCATGGCGAGGATCTGAGCGCGCTTGGCGAGAGGGAGCTTGTTCATGGCAAGCATGATATGAACTTCCATGCTTAGCGTCAAGCATTTTCAGTTTGAGGCTACCACTCGTAGCCCCGGCCGCCCCTTCTTGACGGGGTAGTAAAAACGCAGATCTTCGACACTGAGCCCAAAGAGATCGGACAGTTCCTCCTCATTGTATCCCATGTCGCTGAAATGAGCCTCTACGATCGATGCAAATACGGTTGGCTTTTCAGAAAACCCGACTGCCTCAACCGGTTCGTTTTTTCTCCAGCCCCGACGACTTATTTCGATAAAATAGTTTTTGTATTTTTCGTCGCTGATTTTTCCGACTTGCCAGCATTTATATACGATTGATTGGATGGACGTTCCCCAGTGCAGCTTAAGATCGACGGCTTTGCTGAGGGTAAAGAAATCGAGGTCGTCGATAATATCTGTAGTCGGCATCAGAAACTCAGATGCAAACTGATTTGCTTCTATTTCCTGATTTGGGTTAGGTGCATCATGGCAGACGAGATGAGCTAGCTCGTGAGCTAAGCTAAAACGCAAGCGGTCAACAGATAGGGTCGTGTTGAGAAATATAACCGGTGGAAGCCCGCCGTAACTAGATTGGCAGAAGCCATCAATAAGGTCCGTTCCAAAGTTGAATGGAAGAATAATGACACCGCTACGCTCAATAAGCGATGCAATATTTCTTACTGGCCCGCGTGGCAGTTTGAGGCGCGCACGAACAGCACGAGCAGCTTCCCTCGCATCACCTCCAAATTGGTCGAGGTCGTAGCTAGGCAAACTAGGTCCATCGTGCTCGAACTCTACTGAGTCTAAGCACTTGGCCAGTGACAGCCTGAGAACTTCTGAAATTCCGTGGATAGCCGACAAATCTCGAGAAAGGAGTTTACTTCGTTTCCGATGATAGCTCATCGGAGGTTGCCTTAGATAGGCATCGTTCGAGAAAAAGCTCGGCCGAACCGATAGTGCCTGAGCGAACTTCGCGATCATCTCATCTGAAGGCTGGACGCGACCTCTCTCGATTTTTGAGAGCACACCTTGCGTCATGCCCTTTCCAAGCAGATCAAGAAGCTCGCCCTGGCTTTTCTTTTTCATTTGTCGCGCAAGGGCGAGCATATTTCCGTTGAACAGCATATCTATGCGCTTTTCTTACGATCCGTTTTGCCTGTCTTCACCTTCACGCGAGTGCCGATAGAGGGTCCCTGCGGAGCATCTGGCACTGGCAAAGCAAGAGTAGGAGGTGGTCCTTCTCCGCTGAGCGGCCAAACCCAAGCTATCTCCGAATGTTCATTTGGACACACAAGGCAAACCTCAGGACTAAAAGGCGAGTTCTGTGTGACATACCAGCCAAGATAGAGAGCGGTTGCCGGCCTGTGTTCAACCAAGGTAGCAGAAACAGTGTCGGGCATCTCGTTTCTATTGTATTCTTGAGAGTCATGTGTTGGGCTTACTCCCACCGCATAATCAGCATCCACGTGCTTGACCCGGATCACCCAATTATTTCGGAAGCCGAACCACTCCAAATTGCCTTTCTTCTGATGCTGAACGCCAGGGGTGCGGTCAGCCCATCCCTTCAGATTTTCGAAAATCAAATCGCGAATGAGACTTTGACGAGTTCTCGAACTCATTGATTTGAGCAGAGGACCGGCTTCCCGCAACACGCGGAGATGCGCTTCGTTCACATGCTCAACAATTGCATACTTGTACGTGTCAAAGATGGGTTGTGCTTCGTGTATGGGACGAACAGGCATGAGGCGACTCCAGACCAGACCCGGCCAAGGTAGCGTCGTCACACAATTTTTCAAGCAAAATATTCCAGTTTCAAACCGAAGGGGCTATGTCACGACGCTGTTAGGTTTTTTGCCACCGCTTCGCCGCTGCCGCCTTAGCGATCTCCGCCCGTCGCTCGGGTGTCATGGAATTCGCCCGAGCTGCACCGCCCTTCTTGCCCATGGCGACGGCAGCAGGGTCCTTGCCGTCATCGGGTGGAGCGCCTTCCTCGATCTCGCCCGTAGCGATACGCATGACGTGCACGGCGTTGCTCGTGACGTCAGCGGGGCGCTTCTCGCCCTTGGGACCCGTGGGCATCAAGCGTCTCCTGACATACGGCTCTCTTGCTCATCTCCGAACAAGTAGACCAGCGCACGGACATCATCGCACTTAACGGCTTTGGCCTTGTAGCCGCCTCCAGACAGCTTCAGTTCGGTAGGGGCGCCTGACTGACGTTGAAGTTCCCGAGCGAGCTGCAAGCAGTAGGCGAGGAACTCAGCGTGATCTTCCGACTGCCAGAGTGGGTGGTCCCACTCAGACCCCGGGAGGGCTCCGACGATTTCGACGGTGTACATTGCTCCTCCCATGCTTGCCGCTTGGCATAGCACGAGATGGGCACCGGCCGATGGCGGGGTCAAGCCCCTCGGATTTCAAACCGAGACACTACCCAAATCCAGCGTTCGGGGTCGCCGCGGCGGCGTCCCACGGCGACGAGGATGCCGAACTGCTGGCCGCGATGTCGGTGCTGGCCCGACTCCACCCCCTCTTCGAGACGGAGCTGAGCGAGGCCCTGGCCGAATATCCGCGGGGGGCGCTGGCGACGCAGGGGTGAGGATGGGCCGCCGGAGCGTGCCCGGGGTGGACAAAGCGTCCATTGACAAGGCCGCGCGAGTCGCGCCCCGATGCACCCATGGCGGATTGGACCACATCCGGGTTGCGGCGGGCCGTCGCGGCGATCCTGATCGTCGCTCTGACCCTCGCGGGGGTCGGGCGTGCCGTCGCGACGACCGTCGACCGGGGGGACGCCCGCGACGCCATACCCGGCGTCCACGTGCCGATCTGCCACTCCGGCGGCGGCGTGCCGTCCGACCCCGAGGGTCCGCCGCAGCACGATTGCTGCGACGCCTGCGTGCTCCTGGCTCCCGCCGTCCTCCCGGCCGCGCCGGCCCTCGCCGGACCGGCCCCGGTCGCCCGTCCCGCCCCGCCCCCCGCCTCCGCCGCTTGGGTGCCGGTCCTCGTGCGCCCGCGCAGCCCGCGCCAATCCCGAGCTCCCCCGGCCGCGTGACCTGACACGCCGAACCGGTCTCTCTCCGCTCGACGGCCGTGCCGCGCCACCGCGCCGGCACCCGTGCGGGCCATCCCAGGACATCGCCCATGCTCTCCTCCACGGCAGTTCGTCGGGCGGCGGCGCTCGTCGCGCTCACCCTCGCTCCCGCCCTCGCCTCGGCCCACGACGTCACGGCCGGAGCGCTCGTCGTCCGGCACCCCTGGGCCCGGGCGACGCCCGGCGGCGCCCAGGTCGGCGGCGGCTATCTGACGGTCGACAACAAGGGCACCGAGCCCGATCGCCTGATGGGCGGCTCGTTCGCGGCCTCCGGCGCCTTCGAGATCCATTCGATGTCGATGGACGGCGGCATCATGCGGATGCGCCCGACCGGCCCCGTCGAGATCCCCGCCGGCAAGTCCGTCACGCTCGATCCCTCCGGCCTGCACATCATGTTCACCGGCCTCAAGCGCGGCCTCAAGAAGGGCGAGACGATCCCCGGCACGCTGGTGTTCGAACATGCCGGCACGGTGCCGGTCGAGTTCGAGGTCGAGGGCATCGGCGCCAAGGGCCCCGGCCAGGACGACGCGGCCGGCCATGCTGGCCACGCGATGCCCGGCATGGACATGGATTGAGCGGGAGCGCCGACGATGTCCCGCACAGCGCTCATCCTCTGCTCGACCGTCGCCGGGCTCTTCGCCGCGATGCTGGTGCTGCTGGTGGTCGTCCAGAACTGGTCGCCCTACCCGCAGCGCCGCATCGGCGGCGACTTCGCCATGGTCGACACCGCCGGGCACCGCGTCACGCAGGCCGACCTGCGCGGCCGGCCGACCGTCCTCTACTTCGGCTACACCGACTGCCCCGACGTCTGCCCGACGACGCTGCTGCTGCTGTCGACCGTCATGGCCAAGATGGGGCGGACGGCCGACCGGCTCGGGGTCGTGTTCGTCACGGTCGATCCCGAACGCGACACGCCCGAGCAGATGAAGCTCTACCTCTCGTCCTTCGACCCGCGCATCCGCGGTTTCATCGGGACCGAAGAACAGACCGCCGCCATGGCGCGGGCCTACCACATCTTCTACCGGCGCGTGCCCGGCGAGAAAGGCGAATACACGATGAACCACGCCGCCTATGTCATGCTCTTCGACCGCAAGGGCGACATCGCCGGCGTGATCGACTACGGGGACGCCGAGGGGGACGTGCTGGCCAAGCTGACGGCCCTGGCCGAGCCCGGCGCCTGCCACCCCGGCCTGCCCACGCCGTCGACCCTCTGGGGCACGTCGGGCTCGGACCCCGTCTGCAAGACCAGCTGACCCTGGGCGGTCCGGCGGCGGCGCCCGAAGGTCGCTCGCGACGCTGCTCGATCTGCGCCCAGAACGGCGCAAAGTTCGGCTTGACGGGCTGGAGGACTCGTCACACCCTCCGCCCGATCGCCGTGGAGGCGATTGGAGTCGAGGTGGCATGAGGGTCGGCATCGTCGGATTGGGGTTCCGTCTCGGCTATCTCGGTCATGTCTTCGATGCCGTCGACGGTGACTTCGAGATCGCCGGATACGTCGATCCCTCGCCGGCCGGGCTCGCCGACCTGACCGCGAAGGGCGTCTCCCCCGGCCGGGCCTACGAGACGCTCGACGACATGATCGCGGCGGAGCGGCTCGACCTGCTGATGGTCGGCTCGCCCAACCACATGCACCTCGGCCACATCCGCACCGGGCTCGAGGCCGGGCTCAAGGTGTTCTCCGAGAAGCCGGTCGTCACGACGGTCGGCCAGAGCCTGGAGCTGGCGGGCCTCATGGCCCGGTTCGGGCACGATCGCCTGATGGTGGGGCTCGTCCTGCGCTATGCGCCGATGTACCGGGATCTCCTCGCCGTCCAGGGCGCCGGAACGTTGGGCAAGGTCGTGTCGATCGAGGCCTCCGAACACATCGAGCCCTACCACGGCGCCTTCTTCATGCGCGACTGGCGGCGCTACGAGCGCTACTCGGGCAGCTTCATGCTGGAGAAGTGCTGCCACGACCTCGACCTCTACAACGGCGTGGTGGGGGCGAGGCCCGAGCGGGTGGCGAGCTTCGGCGGCCGCAAGAGCTTCATCCCCGCCAACGACCCGGCCCGCGAGGGCGTCAACGACCTCGAGATGTTCCACCGCAAGCCCAGCGGCTGGATGGGGTCGGACCGCGTCTTCGACGGCGACGGCGACATCGTCGACTACCAGGTGGGGATCGTCGAATACGCCAACGGCGTCGGCATGACGTTCCACACCAACAGCAACGTTCCCGACCAGTTTCGCCGCTTCTGCATCATGGGATCGCGCGGCATGGCGGAGGGGGACTTCATCCGCGGCCGCCTCGACGTCCACGAGGTGTTGACCGGCCGCAAGGTGGTGGAGAAGACCTATCCGACCCGCACGGCCCTCTCGCAGCATTACGGGGCCGACGAGGAGATGGCGGCCGACCTCATCGCCCACTGCCGGACCGGCGCCCCCCTACCCGTCTCGACGCGCGACGCGCTCGAGGCCGGCATCCTCGCGCTGGCACTCGACGAGGCGCGGGCCAAGAAGAGCGTGGTCGACCTGCGGCCCGTGTGGGACCGCTTCGACGAAGCCCTCGCCGCCGTGGCGGCGTGAGGGGCGGCGCCGATGTTCAACGGACGCGGCGCGAGACTCTTCGCCTGGGCGCTCCTCGCCCCCGCCATCCTCTACATCCTGGTGATCGTCGCCTATCCGCTCCTCGACACGGGCATCCTGTCCTTCACCGACGCGTCGCTCAAGCGGACGAGCGACTGGGTGGGCTGGGCCAACTACGACAAGATCTTCAATGCGATTTTCGCGGCCGTGATCGTCCGAACCTTCGTCTGGACCTTCTTCTCGGTCCTGCTCAAGATGATCATCGGCACCTGCGGGGCGACGCTGCTCAATGCCGCCGTGCCCGGCCGGACGCTGTTCCGCATCCTCACCATGCCGCCGTGGATCGTCCCCATGGCGATCGGCATCTTCATGTGGGGGTGGATGTACAATGGCCAGTTCGGCATGATCTCCGGCGAGCTGCAGAACCTGCATCTCGCCGACGGCCCGATCGCCTTCCTGGCCTACGGCTCCAGCGCGTTCTGGGCCACGATCGTCACCGACGTGTGGATCGGCGTGCCGCTCGTCACCCTCTACCTCCTCGCCGCCATGCAGGCGGTGCCCGAGGACCTCTACGAGGCCGCGTGGACGGACGGCGCCGGCCGCTGGTACCGCTTCCGCCGCATCACCCTGCCGCTGCTGGTGCCGGCGATGATCACCATTTCGATGATCTCGCTCATCTCCACGTTCAATTCCTTCGACATCATCTGGATCCTGACCAAGGGCGGGCCGTCGGGCTCCACCACCACGATGATCATCGACACCTACAAGACGGCGATCGGCTCCTACAAATACGGCGAAGGAGCCGCCCGCGCCGTGCTGATCTGCCTGTTCCTGTCGGCGTTCTGCTACTGCTACTTCAATGTCGTCAACAAGCTCTCGGCGGAACCGGCCCGATGAGGGCCAAGGGCGCCGCGATCGCGCGCTATCGCTGGTATGAACTCGTCGTCATCTACGCCTTCACGGCCGTGTTCCTCGTCTTCCTCCTCGCCCCCTTCGTCGAAGGGTTTCTGGTGTCGCTGAAGCCGCTCAGCCTCCTGTTCTCCTCGCCCTACAGGTTCTGGCCCGAGAACGGCTCGTTCGCGGCCTATCGGACCATGTGGGCCAGCGTGCCGGAGATCGGCTGGTACATCTTCAACTCGTTCCTGATCTCGACCGCCGCCATGACCGTGACGCTGATCCTGGTCGTGCCGGCCGCCTACGCCTTCGCGCGGTTCACCTTCAGGGGCCGCGGGCCCCTGCTGGGAGCGTTCCTCGCCGTCAACATGTTCTCGGGCGCGGTCCTGATCATCCCGCTCTACCGGCTGATGCGCGGGCTCGGGCTGCTCAACACCTACTTCGCCATGATCGTGCCGGGGGCGGCCTTCCTGATCCCGACGGGCGTGTGGCTGTTGCGCACCTACATGCTGCGCATCCCGCGCGAGCTCGAGGAGGCCGCCTATGTCGACGGCGCGGGGTACTTCTACACGTTCCGCCGGGTGATCCTGCCCATCGCCAGGCCGGGCATCATCGTGGTGGCGATGAACGCCTTCATCACCGCCTATGCACAGCAGTTCATCTATGCGTTGACGTTCAACTCAAAGACGGCACTTATGCCGCTCACGGTGGGGCTCTTCGCCTTCTTCGGCAAGCAGGAGGTGGTGTGGAACGAGCTGATGGCGGCGAGCTTCGTCGGCATCGCGCCCGCCATGATCATGATCTTCTTCCTTCAACGCTACCTCGTCGCCGGCCTCACCGCCGGCGCCTTGAAGCAGTGACCAAGACCGAATCCCAGGACCGGAGCCCTCGCCTCATGAAACCCAGCCTCACGCTTCTCGCGGGTGCCTCGGCACTGCTCGCCTCGACGGCGCTGCCCTCGATGGCATCGGCCAAGGACATCAGCTTCATCTACTGCGGCGACGCCATCAATCCCGTGCACGCCAAGGCGTTCAAGGACTGGAACGACAAGAACCCGGACGCGAAGGTCGCGCCGGAGCTCGTCGGCTGGGAACAATGCCAGGACAAGACCACGACGCTCGCCGCAGCCGGCAATCCGGTCGGCATCGCCTACGTGGGATCGCGCACGCTCAAGCAGTTCGCCAACAACGACCTCATCGTGACCGTGCCGATGACCGACGCCGAGAAGGCGAGCTACCAGCCCCACATCGTCGACACCGTCACGATCGGCGGCAAGCAGTACGGCGTGCCGATCGCCTTCTCGACCAAGGCGCTCTACTGGAACAAGGACCTGTTCAAGCAGGCCGGGCTCGACCCCGAGAAGCCGCCGCAGACCTGGGCCGAGGAGATCGCCGACGCCAAGGCCATCAAGGACAAGCCGGGCATCGCCGGCTTCGGCGTCGTGGCCAAGACGTTCGACAACACGATGCACCAGTTCCTGCACTGGGTGTACACGGACAACGGTTCGGTGATCGACGCCAGCGGCAAGATCACGCTCGACAGCCCGGACAACCTGCAGGCCCTGACGGCGCTGAAGGACATCACGCCCTTCGGCGAGGAGGGCCCCACCGCCTACGAGCAGAACGAGGTCCGCGCCATCTTCCTCGACGGCAAGCTCGGCATGATCCACGCCGGCACCGGCGCCATCAAGCGGCTGGAAGCGACCAAGATCCACTGGGGCGTCGCCGACCTGCCGCTCGGACCGGACGCCAAGGGACCCGGCACGCTGCTGATCACCGACAGCCTCGCGGTCTTCAAGGGCACCGGGGTCGAGACCAAGGCGATCGAGTTCGCCAAGTTCCTCACGGCGCCGGCCCGGCAGGAGGAATACGAGCTGCAGGGCGACGACGGCCTCGTGCCGCTCCGCCCCTCGGCGACCGTGGACAAGTTCGTGGCCGACCACCCCGCCTGGAAGCCCTTCATCGAGGGCATCAAGTTCGGCGGGCCGGAGCCGCTCTTCAACGACTACAAGGGCTTCCAGAACGCGATGATCGACATGGTGCAGTCAGTCGTCACCGGGAAGGCGACCCCCGCCGACGCGCTCAAGAAGACGGCCGCCGACATCGAGCAGTACAAGTGACGCGGCCTCGCGGCTGATCAGCCGCTCATTCCCGCGCAGGCGGGGATCCAACGCAAAACGTCCGGCCAAAGGCCGTCCTGATCGTGCCACCGAGCGATGGGCGGCACGCGTTGGACATGAGGTCTGCCTTCGGCCGCCCCCTGGCGCTGGATCCCCGCATACGCGGGGATGAGCCATGAGAGACAAAACTCAAGCCGTACAACACCACGAGCTCATCATGGCTCCGGGGCAGCCGTACCGCCCCGGAAGCGAGCGGAGACAGCGTTTTGGGACACCTCACCCTCCGTCAGGTCCGAAAGTCCTACGGGGCGATCGAGATCATCAAGGGCATCGACCTCGACGTGGGCGACGGCGAGTTCGTCGTTTTCGTCGGGCCGTCCGGCTGTGGGAAGTCGACGCTGCTCCGCATGATCGCGGGCCTCGAGGCGATCACGGCCGGCGACATCCTGATCGACGGCCACCGGGTCAACGACCTGCCGCCCGTCAAGCGCGGCATCGCCATGGTGTTCCAGTCCTACGCGCTCTACCCGCACATGAGCGTGTTCGAGAACATCGCCTTCCCGCTGCGGGTCGAGAAGGTGCCGGAGGCCGACCTGCGCCAGAAGGTCGAGCGCGCGGCCCGCATCCTCCACCTCGACGGCCGGCTGGAGCAGAAGCCGGGCCAACTCTCCGGCGGCCAGCGGCAGCGCGTCGCCATCGGCCGGGCCATCGTGCGCGAGCCCCGCATCTTCCTGTTCGACGAGCCCCTGTCGAACCTCGATGCGGCGCTGCGATCGGACATGCGCGTGGAACTCGCCACGCTCCACCGCCGCCTCAAGGCCACCATGATCTACGTCACCCACGACCAGGTCGAGGCCATGACGATGGCGGACCGCATCGTCGTGCTGGACGGGGGCGCGATCTCGCAGACCGGCGCGCCCCTCGAACTCTACCACAAGCCCGCCAACACGTTCGTGGCCCGCTTCATCGGCAATCCCCGCATGAACCTGCTGCCCGTGCGGTGCCGCGGGATCGGCGAGGCCGGGGTCGAAGTCGAGTTCGGCACGCAGACGGCGACGATCCCGGTCCAGCCTCGTGCGGGCCTGTCGGTCGGCGATCCCCTCACCCTCGGCGTCCGGCCCGAGCACGTCGGGATCGGCGGCGGGGACCTGTCGCTGCGCCTCCTGCCGGCCGTGGTGGAGCGGCTCGGCGCCCAGACGGTCGCCTACGCCACGGGTCAGGACGGCGCCGAGCAGCCCCTCTGCACCGTGATGCCCGGCGACACGCACCTGCAGGTCGACGTGCCGGTCGAGGCCTGGATCCGGGCCGGCGACTGCCACCTGTTCGACGCGGGCGGGCAGGCCTTCGAACGCCGTGTCGACCTCGCTGCCCTGCCGCCGCCCCTGCCGGCCTCGACACAGGTGGCGGCCTGAGGACTCCCGTCGAAGCTCCGGCTCAGCTCGCGCCCATCGGATTCGGCAGGTAGCCCGTGAACCCGCAGATCTTCCAGCGTCCCGCGTGGGCGCGGCAGGAGTAGAGCGTTTGCCACTTCATGACGTCGAACGTCCCGTCGCTCCTGCGCAGCCCGCCGTCGAACTTCTTGCGCACCAGGGCGGCGTCGCCCTGGATCTCGATCTCGGTCAGCGTGGTGGTGGCGAAGATGGCGGCGCGCGGGTCGTCGGCGAAGGACTGAAGGGCGAAGTCCTCCGCCTGCCGCAGCCACTCGGCGCGATAGAGGTCGAGCGACGGATAGGCGAGGCTCCAGCGGTCGGGGTCGGCCTCGCGCCGCGCGTCGATGCCGAGGAAGCCCTCGGCCACGAAATCGCCCGCCACCCGGGACCAGTCGGCCGCCAGGAAGGCGTCGATGTCGCGGGTCACCAGCATCTCCCAGATGGCGCGCCGGCCTGGATCCGCATCGGCGAAGGGGTTCACAAAGGGGTCGCGCATCGCTGGCCTTCGGCTGATCTCGGGTGGGGAACGGGTCCTGTCGGGCCGACTTCCCCCGGCGCCGGAGCGCCTGTCAACCACTGCGCCGCGACGGCGGGCCGGAGCGCGGCATGACCGGGACCGTCGCCATCGTGACCGGCGCCGCCGGGGACATCGGACGGGCCATCGCGCTCCGCCTGTCCCGTGACCACGACGTGGTTCTGCTCGCCGACATCGACGCCGATGCCCTCGCCACGACGGCGAAGCTCGGGGACGGCGGCCGTTTCGCCACAGTCATCGCCGACGTCACGGCGCAGGACGGCGTCGCCGCCATGGCGGCCCGCGCCGCCGAGCTCGGGTGCGTCCGCACGCTGGTGAACAACGCCGGCGCGGCCCGGGCCGTGAGCCTGCGCGACACCACGCCCGAGATCTGGCGGCGGGACAGCGTCCTCAACCTCGAAGCGGCTTTCCTGTGCTTCCGCGCCGTCGCCGGCCCCCTGGCGCAGTGCGGCGGCTCGGTGGTCAACATCGCCTCGGTCAACGGGCTCGGGGTCTACGGCCACCCGGCCTACAGCGCCGCCAAGGCCGGCCTGATCCACCTCACGAAGCAGATCGCGGTGGAGTACGGCGGCGTCGGCATCCGGTCCAACGCCGTCGCGCCCGGCACGGTGCGGACGCGGGCCTGGGAGATGCGCGCCGCCGCCAATCCAAAGGTGTTCGAGGAGGCCGCGCGCTGGTATCCCCTGCGCCGGATCGTCGAGCCGGGCGACGTCGCCGAGGCGGTCGGGTTCCTGGCGAGCCCGCTCGCGGCCGCCATCACGGGCGTCTGCCTGCCGGTCGACGCAGGGCTGACGGCCGGGCAGGCGGAGGTGGCCCGCACCTTCTCCCAGTCCGACCATTACTGACGCGACGGCGCTGCGGCGTCGCAAGGAGCATCCCGAATGGCCACGTCCCGCTACCGCCTGGAGAACAGCTTCGCGCCCGACGGCGGCAGCGGCCGGCTCACCTTCACGCTGTTCAACCTCGGCGACGAGGTCCTGACGGGGTTCAGGCTCGTCTACACGGCGATGAGCCGGGTGGTCGACCCGACCGCCTGCCACAACGCCACCCTGCTCCTGCGCGACGCCAACTACCACGCCTTCGCGCCGCCGGACGGCCTCGCCCTGGCGCCGGGCGAGCGCTGGACGTTCACGGTCGGCGGCCTCCAGCGAGCCGCCCGCCACTGCAACAACGGCGCGACCGCGGCCTACCTCACCCTGTCCGACGGCGAGCACGTCCCGGTAGCGGTGTCGGACCTGCTCCTCGACGGGGCGCCGGGCGTCCCGCCGCCGCCCAGCCTGCTGCCGGAGGGCAGGCTCGACCTCCCCTTCGCGATCCAGCCCTGGCCGCGCGGGATGGGGGCCATCCCGGGCGGCACGGCGCCGGTGGTGCTGGTCCCCGTGGCCGGGACGGCGCTCGCGGACCTGCGCGCCGTCGACGCCGTGCTGGCGCTGGCGCGCCGCCTGTTCCCCAGCCACCACGCGCCGTTCGCCCTCGTGGCGACGCCGGGGGGACGCGCGCTGCGGATCGCCCCGGCGCAGGGCCTCGCCGACGACGGCTACGCGTTGTCCTTCGCCGCCGACGCCGTCGATCTCGCCTATGGCGGCACGGCCGGGCGGCAATACGGGCTCACCACCCTGGCGCAGATGCTGCACGGCGCCCGGGTCGACGCGAGGTCGTTCCGCTTCCCGGGCGCGGGCCGGATCGACGACGGGCCGCGCTACGGCTGGCGCGGCTGCCACCTCGACGTGTCGCGGCAGTTCTACCCGGTCGCCGACGTCGAGCGCCTGCTCGACATCCTGGCCTGGCTCAAGCTCAACGTGTTCCACTGGCACCTGACCGACGACGAGGCGTGGCGGCTGGAGATCAAGGCCCTGCCGGAGCTGACCGATGTGGGGGCCCGCCGCGGGCCCGACGAGGCGCTGCGCCCGCAGCTCGGCAACGGCGCCGAGCCGGTCGCGGGCTTCTACGGCCAGGACGAGGTGCGCGCCCTCGTGGCCCATGCGGCCGCGCTCCACATCGAGGTCGTGCCCGAGATCGACATCCCCGGCCACAATGCCGCGACCCTCGTGGCGCTGCCCCATCTCTCCGACGGCCAGGAGGCGCCCGAGAGCTATCACTCGATCCAGGGCTACGCCAACAACGCCTTGAACCCGGGCATCGAGGACACCTACGCGTTCCTGGAGACCGTGCTCGACGAGATGGCGGCGCTGTTCCCCTCGCGCTACGTCCACGTCGGCGGCGACGAGGTCGCCCCGGAGGCCTGGATGGCCTCGCCCCGCGCCAAGGCGCTGATGGCCGAGGCGGGGATCGAGGGGACCTTCGGGCTGCAGTCCCACTTCCTCGGCCGGGTCCAGGCCATGCTGAAGCGGCGCGGCAAGGCGCTGGCGGGCTGGAACGAGGTGGCGCACGGCGGCGGCGTCGACCCCGAGGGGACGCTGCTGATGGCCTGGGAGAAGCCGGAGGTCGGCATCGCCCTGGCGCGCGAGGGCTACGACGTCGTGATGACGCCCGGCCAGGCCTATTACCTCGACATGGTGCAGGACGAGGCCTGGCAGGAGCCCGGCGCCTTCTGGGCCGGCACGGTGCCACCCGCCCACACCTACGCCTACGAGGCCGAAGGCGACTTCCCCGAGGAGCTGCGGCCCCGCATCAAGGGCATCCAGGCCTGCATCTGGTCGGAATATTTCACCTCCCGCGAGTACTTCAACCGGCTCGTCTTCCCGCGGCTTCCCGCCATGGCCGAAGCGGCCTGGACGCCGAAGGCCGGCAAGGACTGGCACCGCTTCGCCGCGATCGTGCCGCTGAGCCCGAGACTGTGACGGCGCCATCTCCGACGATGAGCGGCTCGACGAGGGTCAGCGGTGCCGCTGAGCCCGAGATTGTGACGGCGCCATCTCCGGCGATGAGCGGCACGACGAGGGTCAGCGGTGCCGCTGAGCCCGAGATTGTGACGGCGCCGCTCCGGATCGCCGTCGGGGGCATCCACACGGAGAGCAGCACCTACAATCCCGTGCCGACGCGCCTCGACGATTTCCGCGTGCTGCGCGGCGCCGACCTGTCGGCGGCGGCCCCGTTCGACGCCCTGCCCCGCGACGGCGTCGACCTGCTCGCCCTGCTGCACGCCCGCGCGGTGCCGGGCGGCCCCGTGTCGCGCGACGCCTATGCGGCGCTGAAGGCGGAGTTCCTCGAGCGGCTCGGGGCCGCCCTGCCGGTCGACGGCCTCTACCTCGCCCTGCACGGGGCCATGAACGTCGAGGGCCTCGACGACGCCGAGGGCGACTGGATCGCGGCCGCCCGCGCCGTCGTCGGGGAGAGCTGCGTCGTGGCGGCGAGCTACGACCTCCACGGCAACGTCAGCCAGGCCGTGATCGACGGGCTCGACATCTTCGCCGCCTACCGGACGGCGCCCCACGTCGACGTCGGCGCCACCCACCTGCGCGCCTGGTCCATGCTGGTGGAGGCGCTGCGGACGGGCCGTCGGCCCGGCCTCGCCTGGGCGCCGGTGCCGCTCCTCCTGCCGGGGGAATGCACCTCGACGCAGAACGAGCCCGCCCGGGGCCTCTACGCCGGCCTCGCCGCCCACGATGCGCGGCCGGGCGTGCTCGATGCCAACCTCATGATCGGCTACGTCTGGGCGGACGAGCCCCGCGCCACCGCCGCCGCGGTGGTCACGGGGTCCGACCGGGCCGCCGCCGAGGCTGCCGCCGCCGCCATCGCCGCCGCCTATTGGGCATCGCGCGAGCGCTTCGGCTTCGGATCGGTGACGGGGCCGCTCGACGCCATGCTGGACCGCGCCGAGGCCTGCACCACGCGTCCGGTGATCCTGGCCGATTCCGGCGACAACCCGACCGGCGGCGGCGTCGGGGACCGGGCCGACGTGCTGCGCGCCCTGCTCTCACGCCGCTGGACCGATGCCCTCGTGGCCGGCATCGCCGACGCGCCCGCCGTCGATGTCTGCTTCGCGGCCGGCGTGGACGCCGAGGTGGTGCTCGACATCGGCGGCAGCCTCGACGGCGCGAGCGTGCCGGTGGCGGTGCGGGCTCGGGTGCTGCGCCTCGACGATCCCGGGACGCCGCGCGACCGGCAGGCCGTCGTCCATGTCGACGGCGTCGATGTCGTGCTCGCGGCGCGGCGCCGGCCCTACCACGACGACGCCGACTTCCGGCGCCTGGGGCTCGACCCCGCCGGCGTGCGGCTCCTCGTGGTGAAATCGGGCTATCTGTCCCCCGACCTCGCGCGGCTGGCGAACCCGAACCTGATGGCCCTGACCGACGGAGTCGTGAGCCAGGACATCCCCAACCTCGCCAACCGCCGCCGGAGCGGGCCCGTCTTCCCGTTCAACCGCGACCTCGACGTCCTACCGGGAGTGCGAGCGTCGCGGCGCTGGCGCGCCGACCCGGGATCGACACCACGAGGTGCTGCGGGCCGCGGCGCCGCGTCGTCGACGGCACGGACAGGAGAGCGGCCATGAAGTTCGAGATCTGCATCGATTCGGTGGCGGGCGTGCGCGCCGCGGCGGCGGCGGGGGCCGACCGCGTCGAGCTCTGCGCCGACCTCTTCGAGGGCGGCATCACCCCGTCGCGCGGCGCGATCCGATGCGCCAGGAAGGTCGGCGGCATCGGCCTCCATGTCATCGTGCGGCCGCGGGGCGGCGACTTCGTCTTCGACGACGACGAGACGGCCGCCATGCTGGTCGACGTCGAGACGGCGCGGGCGGAGGGCGCCGACGGGATCGTCATCGGCGCCCTCCACGCGGACGGGCGGGTCGACGCCGAGCGCACGCGGGCCCTGATGGCCGCGGCGGGGCCCCTATCGGTCACGTTCCACCGCGCCTTCGACATGACGCCCGACCCGTGGGACGCGCTCGAGACGCTGGTCGGCCTCGGCGTCCACCGCATCCTCACGTCGGGCCAGGAGGCCACCTGCCTCGAAGGACTGCCGCTGATCGCGGAGCTGGTGCGGCGCGCGGGAGACCGCGTGATCATCATGCCGGGCGGCGGCATCACGGAGCGCAACGTCGACCGCATCGTGGCGGCGGCCCGGCCGAAGGAGATCCACTTCGCCGCCCTCCGTCCCGTCGAGAGCGCCGCGACCGCGCGGCGCGACCACGTCTTCATGGGGGGCGAACTCAGGCAGTCGGAGTGGAGCCGGCTCGAAACCTCGGAGGCGCTCGTCGGCGCCGTCCGGGCGCGGGCGGCGAGCGCCGCCGCGACGTGAGCCTCCGCGCCGCAGGTCGTCCGCCCCGCGTCGCGACCGGGGACGGGCCGCCACCGCCGCGTCGCGCAGGGCCGAGACGGCATCTCGCGGTCATGCGGCGGATTGCGCTTCGATCGTCGACGGACCGAGTGGGGCCGCGAAGCAGACGCGGTTCCGGCCGTCGCGTTTGGCCTTGTACAGAGCCTGGTCGGCCGATCGGATGGCCTTCTCCTCCGAGCACCTGGCCCCTGGCCCGATGGTGACCGCGCCGATGCTCACCGTGACGTTCGAACGGCCCGGGGTCGAACCGACGTCGAGCGGCGTGCGCTCGACGGCGTCGCGCAGCCGCTCGGCCAACAGCCCCACGTCGTCGGCGAACAGGTTCGACACGATGACGGCGAATTCCTCGCCCCCGTAACGCGAGACGATGCCGCCTCGCGGCGCGCAGATGCCCTGCAGGGTCTCGGCGACCTGCCTCAGGCATTGATCTCCGACGAGGTGTCCGAAGCGGTCGTTCAGGGCCTTGAAGTGATCGATGTCGAGCAGCAGCAGGCATCGGCTGCCGGCACCGCTCTCCGCCTCGCGGCAGGCCTCGCTCAGCGCGACGTCGAACCCGCGCCGGTTGGTGATGCCGGTCAGGCCGTCCTGGCTCGACAGCCGCCGCAAGGCGAGGTTCGCGGTCCGGAGTTCGGCCGCGAACCCCGCGTAACGTTCCACGGCGCGACCGATGACGTCGAGTTCCGAGAACAGCGGGCGCGGCAGCTCGATGGGAGCGCCCTCCGATCCGCGGATCACCTCCAGCCCGTGCACCACGACCCGGATGGGCGCGAGCACGTGGCGGTGGAAGAACCAGAGGATCAGGATGCCGGAGGCGCCGAGGACACCCAGGAGGACGAGAGAACCGCGCTCGATCCAGGACGCGTTCTGCTGGATCCGGTTCGCGAGATTGTCCGCCGTCAGGGCCGATCCCGTGGTCAGACGGTCGGTCGCGGAGTTCAGCGCCAGCATCGCCGCCTCGGAGACCTCGAGCGCCGCGCTGTCGAGAGCGGCCTGTGCGGTGGAGCGGTCCTTCGTCCCGGAGCCACCCTCGTCCTTGGCCAGCCGCCGCACGGCCGCGTGCGCGGCCAGGATCTTGCGCACGTCCGCGACCGCACTCGCCACGATGTCGTCGAGTGCGGCGTCGTTGTCGAGATCGAAACCCTGCGCCAACGCCTGGAACTGCAGGAAGAAGTGCCGCTCGACACGGGCATCCTGCGCCGCGCTGATCACGTTGATGAAGGAGGACAGGCGCTCGAGCTTGATCGCTTTCCTGTCCCGGTCGAGCAGCGACGGGATCTCCTTCGTGTAGGTCGACTTCGCATCGTTGTAGATCTGGTCGAGCAGCGTCACCGCGACCGGGACCATGACGACGGCGCCGGTCAGCCACACCACGGCGAAGGCCCGCGTCCAACGCCCGAGCGAGGGTCGATACTCCTTCAGGCGTGCGAACAGCATGGACGGGTCCCGGGCGAGTGTTCGATCAGTAGATGTTGAACGGCACGAACTTCCTGTTGATGCGGTCGTAGGTCCCGTCGAGGCGGATATGCTTCAAAGCCTCGGCGAACTCATCCGCCTTGCCCTCCAAGCCCTTGCGGAAGGTGATGTAGGAGGCACTGTTCAAGACCTCCGCCTTCATCGGATCGCCCACATAGGCGAAGTCGGCGCCACGGTCGGACTGGAGGAACGCCATCTGCACGATCGAATCGGCGAGGACGAGGTCGACGCTGCCGGCGACGAGCTTGTCATAGGCGTCGTCCAGGTCCTTCCCCTCGACGATCGTGCTCTTGCGGTAATTGTCGACGAGATATTGCTGCTGGATCGTCCCCTGACCGGACGCGAGCCGCTCCTGCTTCAGGCCATCGGGCGACACGTCCGGAAACTTGTCGGCATGTCCCACGAAGACGGTGTGCGAGCGATAGTACGTCGGCCCGAACAGGATCTTGCCGGCGCGCTCGTCGGTCCAACCCATGCTGGCGATCGAGACGTCGAACTTACCCTGCGCCAACCCGTCGACGATGACCTCGAAGTTGACGGGGATGATCTCGCAACCCTCCGGGATGTGCTGGCAGAGCGCGTCGGTGATCTCGATGTCGAAACCCGTCAGCGCCTTGTCTTTGGTGAAGAAGCTGAACGGTGCATAGGCGCCGTCACCCTCGATCGCGACACGGAGCGGAGCCGCCTGGACGGACGCACCGGTGAGGCACCATCCGATGGCGAGGGCAGTCGCGGTTCTGAAGATCATCGTCGTTCCTTCCGAGAGGGGCGAGGTCACCCTGCCTGATGACGAAAGCTCGCATCATGTGCTTTACAATCGCCTGTAGCTGGACCGCGATCCGCCCTCGCGAGAGGCCAATATCCGCTTCGTAGTGAAATAAGTATCAACGGCGGCCGTGTCTCAGTAGATCGAATAAAGTATAATCGGCACCGGCATGTCTGCGACGAATGGATTTGTCCGACGACGAAGAGCAACGCTATCATGTTACATCGGCAGCCGAAGAGCGATAGCTGCGAGCAGACCGCGTCGAGCCTCCGACGTGTGGCGGAACCCCAGGCTGTCGGCGTCGTCTTCTCTCACTCATCGCGACGGGTGGGCACGAAGGCCCACCCTCGGCCGAAAGACGCGCGCCGAACACCTCTCGTCGGACACGGAGGGATCACGACCAGCGCGCGCCCGTCACGAGGCCGAAGCCTCGGACCCTCCGGTGTCAGCTCGCGATGAGGGTGCGGATCTTGCCGGCGAGGTCGTCCATGGCGAAGGGCTTGGTCATCACCGCCATGCCGGGATCGAGGTGGCCGTTGCCGACCGCGGCCGTCTCGGCATAGCCGGTGATGAAGAGGACCTTGAGGCCCGGCCGCAGCACCCGGGCGGCATCGGCGACCTGCCGGCCGTTCATGCCGCCGGGCAGGCCCACGTCGGTGACGAGGAGGTCGACGCGGGCGGCGGATCGCAGGATCGCCAGCCCGGAGGGCCCGTCCTCCGCCTCGAGGGCGCCATAGCCGAGATCGGACAGGACGTCGACGACCAGCATGCGGACGGTGGCCTCGTCGTCGACGATCAGCACGGTCTCGCCCATTGCGGCGGGCGAGAGCACCGCCTCTCGGGCATCTCTTTCGTCCCACGCCTCGGATGCCCCGTAGTGGCGCGGCAGGTAGATGCACACCGTCGTGCCCTCCCCGACCGCGCTGGTGATGCCGACCTGCCCTCCCGATTGGCGCGCGAAGCCGTAGATCATGCTGAGGCCGAGCCCGGTCCCCTGCCCGAGCGGCTTGGTGGTGAAGAAGGGCTCGAAGGCCCGCTCCCTCACGTCCGGCGCCATGCCGGTGCCGGTGTCGCCGACGCAGATCGACAGGTACTGCCCCGGCGGGACGCCGTGCTCGCGACCGGCGCGCTCGTCCATCCAGCGATTGCCGGTCTCGACCGTCAGGCACCCTCCGTCCGGCATGGCGTCGCGGGCGTTGATGCACAGGTTCAGCAGCGCATTCTCGAGCTGGTTCGGGTCGACGAGCGCGGTCCACAGGTCGGGCGCGTCGACGGCCTCCACGGCGATCCCCGGCCCGGCGGTGCGCCGGATCAGCTCCGTCATGCCGTTGATCAGCCTGGCGACGTCGGTCGGTTTGGGGTCGAGCGTCTGACGGCGCGAGAAGGCCAGCAGCCGGTGGGTCAGGGCGGCAGCACGTTTCGAGGCGCCCTGGGCGGCGATGACGTAGCGATCGACATCGTTCACCCGGCCCTGCGCCAGCCGCTTCTGCAGCAGGTCGAGGCTGCCCGAGATGCCGGTGAGCAGGTTGTTGAAGTCGTGGGCCAGCCCGCCCGTCAACTGGCCGACCGCCTCCATCTTCTGCGACTGGCGCAGGGCCTCCTCGATGCGCCGCAGCGTCTCGGCGCTCTCCTTCTCGGCCTGCATGTCGCGGCCGACGGCATGGACGGAGCGGTCGTCCGGCACCGCCGTCCAGGCGAGCCACCGGTAGGACCCGTCCCGGTGCCGGTTGCGGTTCTCGAAGCGCAGCGTCGTCACCCCCGCGGCGAGCGCCGCCATCTCGGCCAGCGTCGCCGCCACGTCGTCGGGATGGACGAGGCTCATGACGCTGCGGCCGGCGAGGTCTGTGGCGTCCCACCCCAGCAGGGCCGTCCAGGCAGGGTTGACGGCTTCGATCCTGCCCTCGAAGTCGGCCACCAGCATCACGTCGGTCGACAGGCGCCAGAGGCGGTCGCGCTCGAGGGTGCGCTCCTCGACGCGCCGTTCGAGGGTCGCGTTCATCCGCGCCAGCTCTTCCGACAAGATCCTCTGCTCGTCGATGTCGGTGTTGGCCCCGATCCAGCGCAGGAGCGCGCCGTCCGGCCCGCGGACCGGCAGGGCCCGGACCAGGAACCATCGATAGGCGCCGTCGGCGCGCCGGACCCTAAATTCGATCTCGTACACGTCTCCGGACGCCAGCGAGGCCGCCCAGCGCGCCCTCACGCGAGGCTGGTCCTCGGGATGGACGCGCGCCATCCAGGCGTCGCCGACGGTGCGCTCGGCCGAGTCCCCCGCGTAGGCGTGGGTCGCCTCGTTCGCCCATTCGATCTGCCCCGTCGCCGACGCGGACCAGACATGGCCGGGGACCGCCTGGGCGAACGTCCGGAACAGCGCCTCGCTCTCCCGCAGGCGGGCCAGGGCGTGCTCGCTCCGCTTCAGCGTCCGGCGGGCCTCCAGCAGGGAGACCACCTGTCGCGCCAGGCGCCGCAAGGCGTCCGCCTGGGCGTCCGTCAGGGCTGCCGGACGCGCCACCGTGTCGATGACGCACAGGGTGCCCAGCACGCCATCTTCGGTGCGCAGCGGCAGGCCGGCGTAGAAGCGGATATGCGGCTCCCCCGTGACGAGGGGGTTCGCGCGCGTGCGGGGGTCCTCCGCGAGATCCGGGATGGTGAACACGTCCGGTGCCGCGAGCGCGTGGGCGCAGACCGACGCATCGAGCCCGGTCTCGGATCGTGGAAAGCCGATGCGGGCCTTGAACCACTGGCGGTCCGCACCGACCAGACTGACCAGCGCGATCGGCGTCCCGCAGAGCTGCGCGGCGAGGTGCACGACGTCGTCGAACCCCTCCTCGGGCGGGGTGTCGAGGATGTCGTAGGCGGCCAGCGCGGCGAGACGCGCGGCGTCTCCGACGGGATCCATCACGGGGCCGCCTGGCTCCGTCTGGGCAGGACGGGCCACGGCGCCGAGGTCGGCCTGCCGGGCGCCATCCGGCGCCGGCACTTCTGAGCGACCGGCGCCGTTCACCGACCGTCCCCGCGCCGCTGAGGGCGCAGGCGAGGAGTGACGTCCGAAACTTCCGCGACGCACCTGACCGGCATGACCGAGCGGTACCATCATACGTTAACGCTGTCACGCACTCGTCGCGGGCGCGCCTGTCACTCGCCGTAGGGGACCCAGACGGTCTTGACCTGCGTGGCGCGACGCAGGAAGGCGCGGCCCTGCGCGGCGGCGTCGAACCAGTCGCGGCCCACGCCGTCGTCGACCCAGGTCGTCTTGAGATTGCCGGCCGACGCTCGCTCGACGGCGGCGCCCCCGGCGGCCGGACCCGCGTACCAGAGGGCCGCGACCTCGTCGTGCTCCGCCAGCACCTTCGCCAGGGGGTCGCGCTCCCCGGTGACGATGTTCACCACGCCGGCGGGAACGTCGCTCGTGTCGAGGACCTGGATGAAGTCGGTCGCCGCCAGGGGATGGACGGACGACGGCACCAGCACGGCCCGGTTGCCCACCGCGAGGACCGGCATCAGCAGCGACACGAGGGCGAGCAGCGGCGCCTCGTCCGGGCAGACGAGGCCCATCACGCCGAAGGGCTCGTTCATCGCCAGCGTGACGTGGCGCGAGCGCGTGGCCTGGACCTGCCCGTCGAATTTGTCGGCCCAGGCGGCATAGTAGAAGATCCGACGGACGGCAGCCTCAACCTCGCGATCAGCCGCGGCGGCCGAGGCTCCCGTCATGTCGGTCAGCCGCCCGGCGAACTCGCGCGCCCGCGCCGCCAGGTTCTCGCCGACGTAGTAGAGCACCTGGGCGCGGTTGTGCGCCGTGGCGGTGCCCCAGGCGGTGGCTTTGGCGGCGGCCTCGACGGCGTTGCGGACGTCCTTGCGGCCGCCCAGCGCCGCCTGGCCGAGGGCCGCGCCGCCGGCGCCGCGGACCGTGTAGCTCTGGCCGCCGTCGGGGCGGGCCTGCCGGCCGCCGATGGACATCTTGGCGGTGCGGTCGATCCCCGGCAGGCCGCGCGAGGGCGGCCCCGACTCGGCCGGCAGGGCCGAGAGGGGGACGGCGGGAACGGCGGGCGAGGCCGAGCCGGCGGCCGGCGGGTGTCGGAGATAAGCCTCCAGCCCCGCGCGGCCACCCTCCCGGCCAAAGCCGCTCTCCTTGAAGCCGCCGAAGCAGGCCGCGGCGTCGAACAGGTTGGTGGCGTTGATCCAGACGACGCCGGCCTTGACCCGGGCGGCGGCGTCGAGCGCGAGGTCGATGTTCTCGGACCAGATCGAGGCGGCGAGGCCGTAGCGGGTATTGTTGGCGAGCGCGATCGCCTCGTCGGGGGTGCGGAACGTCATGGCGACCGCGACGGGGCCGAAGATCTCGACGGCGGCGATGGTGGACGCGGGTTCGACGTCGGTGAACAGCGTCGGCGGAAAGAAGCAGCCGGTGGTGGGGAGCGGGCCCTCCGCCTGGAACAGCGTGGCGCCCTCGGCTTCGCCCGTCGCCACGAGGTCGCGGATGCGGCGGAGCTGCACCGGCGCCACGATGGCGCCGACGTCGGTCGACTTGTCGAGCGGGTCGCCCGTCCGCAGCGTCGCCATGCGGCGCCGGAGCTTGGCGGTGAACCGCTCCGCCACGCCCTCCTGCACGAGGATGCGCGATCCCGCGCAGCAGACCTGGCCGCCGTTGAACCAGATGGCGTCGACCACGCCCTCGACCGCGGCATCGAGGTCGGCGTCGGCGAAGACGATGAAGGGCGACTTGCCGCCGAGTTCGAGGGTCAGCGCCTTGCCGGAGCCGGCCGTCGCCTCGCGGATCGACCGCCCGACCTCCGTCGAGCCCGTGAACGCCACCTTGGCGACGCCGGGGTGGCGGACCAGCGCCGCGCCGGTCGCGCCGTCGCCGCAGACGATGTTGACGACGCCCTTCGGCAGGCCCGCCTCGCGGCAGATCTCGGCGAAGGCGAGAGCCGTCAGCGGCGTGAACTCGGCAGGCTTCAGCACGATTGTGTTGCCCGCCGCCAGCGCCGGCGCGATCTTCCAGGCCAGCATCAGCAGCGGGAAGTTCCAGGTGATGATCTGGCCGCAGACGCCGACCGGAACCTGGCCGGGGAACTCGCCTTCGACGAGTTCGGCCCAGCCGGCGTGGTGGGTGAAGTGCCGCGCCACGAGCGGCACGTCGATGTCGCGCGACTCGCGGATGGGCTTGCCGTTGTCGAGCGTCTCCAGCACGGCGAGGAAGCGCTCGCGCTTCTGGACCAGGCGGGCGAGCGCGTAGAGGTGGCGCGCCCGGACGTGGCCGGGCGTCGTCGACCAGCCCGCGAAGGCGCGCGCCGCCGCCGCCACGGCCGCGTCGACGTCGGCGGCGGAGCCCTGCGCCACGGTGGCGAGCCGCTCGCCGGTCGCGGGATCTTCCACGGCGAACGTGTCCTCGCCCGGCGCCGTGAAGGCGCCGTCGATGAAATGCCCGAACCCGCCCGCGTGGGCGGCGAGCCAGCCACGCGCGACGTCGGAGGCTTCGGGCGAGGGGCCGTAGTCCATGGTGTCGAGGATGTCCCTGACGGCAGGCATGGTGGGTGTCCTCTGGCTCACGCCATCGCGTGGTGGGCGGCGGAGGCGTAGCGGCCCGTCACGAAATGCTCGATCTGCCGCTCGATGTCGGCGAGGAGCGACGAGGCCCCGATGCGGAACAGGTCGGGCTCGAGCCAGGGGCGGCCGAGTTCCTCCTTCATCAGCACGAGCCAGTTCAGCGCGTCCTTGGCGGTCTTGAGGCCGCCCGCCGGCTTGAATCCCACCCGTTCCCCCGTGCGCTCGCCGTAGTCGCGCAGCGCCCGCACCATGGTGAGGCTCACCGGCAGGGTGGCGTTGACCTCCTCCTTGCCGGTCGACGTCTTGATGAAGTCCGCCCCGGCCTGCATGGCCACCATGCCGGCCCTGTAGACGTTGCGCAGCGTCCGGAGGTCGCCCGTGCCGAGGATCGCCTTCAGGTGCGCCTCGCCGCAGGCCTCCCGCATGGCGGCGACCTCGTCGTAGAGCGCGCCCCACTCGCCGAGCAGCGCGTGGGCCCGGGTGATGACGATGTCGATCTCGGCCGCGCCCTCCTCGACGGCATAGCGGATCTCGGCCAGGCGCTGCGGCAGCGGCGTCAGGCCGGAGGGGAAGCCGGTCGCCACCGACGCCACCGGGATGCCGGAGCCGCGCAGCGCCGCCACGGCCGGCCGCACCATCGTGGGGTAGACGCAGACGGCCCCGACGGTCGGCGGCCGGTCGGCGAGGCCGAGCGCCGCGACGAGGTCAGGCCGCAGCGGGCGGCGGGCCTTGGCGCAGAGCCGGTGTACGCGCCCCGGCGTGTCGTCGCCGGCGAGCGTGGTGAGGTCGATGCAGGTCAGCGCCTTGACGAGCCAGGCCGCCTGGAACTCCCTCTTCACCGAGCGCCGCGCCCCCAGCGTCGCGGCCCGCCGCTCGGCCGCGCTGAGGTTGACCTCGGCGCCCTCGAACCAGTCCGGGTGGAGCGGTGTGCCGGCGTTCCGGCGATGGGCCGGGTCGGCGAGCCCGGCGGGGGTGCGCGATCCCGTGACCGGCGCGGTCTGGTCGTCCATGGTGGTCCGCCTCGTCCGACGTCGGGTTTCAGGAGGGCTCGGCCAGCAGGAACCGCCCGGCGAACGCGGCGCGCACCGCGGCCTGCTCCGCCGGGGGTCCCGCCGTGGTGATCAGGGTGTCGAAGGCGTCGAGGTCGGCGAAGGGCGCGGGCCGCACCACCCCGAGCTTGTTGCCGTCGACGACGAGGCAGCGGTGGAGGGCGCGGCGCAGCACGGCCTGTTTCACGGCGATCTCGTGGAAGTTCGAGCAGCTCACGCCCTTGTCGCCATGCACGCCCCCGGCGGAGACGAAGGCGCGGTTGATGCCGAGGCGGTCGAGCGTCGCCAGGCCGTCCTCGACCGAGAAGGACGCCGACGACGCGTTGTAGAGGCCGCCCAGCACGATCAGCCGCACGTTCGGCATCGTCGAGAACGGCACGGCGACGTTGAGCGCGTAGCACACGACCGTGACCGGGATCCCGGGCGCCAGGTGCCGCGCCAGATGGGGCATGGTGGTGCCGCAGTCGACGAAGATCGTGTCGTGCTCCTCGACGGTCGCGGCGGCCCTGACGCAGACGGCGGCCTTGGCGGCGGCCTCGGTCCCCTGCTCCTCGGCCATGACATAGGGCGGTCCGCGGTGCGGGGGACGATATACCCGCCGAGGTAGCTGAACCGGTCGGGGACACCGGCGACGTCGCGGCGGACCGTCATCTCCGACACGCCGAGCACGCGCGCCGCCTCCCTGAGATGCAGCACGCCCGCGCCCGTCAGGGCGTCCGCCAGCGCGTCGACCCGGCCGACATGGCCGGAGCCGGGGCGGCGGCTCGTTCGAGGGGATCTCATCGGTGCGGACACGCTTGACGGCTCCCCGAGGTGGTGCGATCCTGACAGAGTTGATAGGATCATAACAAAGATCGCGCGTCAAACCGGCGGAAGAGATTGGTGACGGGTCGCCCTCTTGCACAGGTGCCCCGCCACTCATGATCGGATCGACGGGGCGCCCTGCGGCGGCCGATCGCGCCCGCGTCGACGCGAACCAGGGAGAGGTTCAAACCATGGCAGGACGCATCGCCGTTATCGGCAGCAACATGGTCGACCTCGTCACCTATGTGGCGCGCATGCCCGACCGGGGCGAAACGATCGAGGCGCCCTCGTTCGAGATGGGGCACGGCGGCAAGGGGGCCAACCAGGCGGTGGCGGCCGCCAAGCTCGGCGCCGACGTCGTGATGGTCACCAAGGTCGGCGACGATACGTTCGGCGACGACACGATCGCGGGCCTGCGCGGCGTCGGCATCGACATCCGCCATGTCGGCAAGGTGGCGGGCCGATCGAGCGGCGTCGCCACCATCCTGGTGGAGCCGTCGGGCGAGAACCGCATCCTCATCGTCAAGGGCGCCAACGACGACCTCACGCCGGAGGACGTCGAGCGCGCCGCCGCGGACCTGCGCGCCTGCGATCTCATCCTGCTGCAGCTCGAGATCCCGGTCGAGACCGTCTACGCGGCCCTGGCGTTCGGCGCGCGCCACGGCATCGCGACGCTGCTCAACCCCGGGCCCGCGCTGGCCACGCTGGATGTCGAGCGGATCCGCCACGCGACCTTCCTGGTGCCGAACGAGACCGAACTGCGCATCCTGACGGGCCTGCCCGTGGAGAGCCTCGACGAGGTCGAAGCCGCGGCCCGCAGCCTGATGGCGCGGGGCATCGGCACCGTGATCGTCACGCTCGGGGCACGCGGCGCCCTGCTGGTCGAGGCCGGCGGCAGCACCAAGGTCCCGCCCGTGCCCGTGACGCCGGTCGACACGACGGGCGCGGGCGACGCCTTCATCGGCAGTTTCGCGCGGTACTACGTCGAGCGGCGGGATGTCGTGGCGGCGCTGAACCAGGCGGTGCGCTACGCGGCCGATTCCATCACCCGGCGCGGCACGCAGAAGGCCTATGCGACGGAGGCCGAGTTCACGGCGCGGTGAGCCGCGATCCGTCATCGCATGGCGAGAACGCGGACCGCTCCCGCCCCTCCGTCAGCCCCCGCCCGATCGGCGCGTGATGCGGCCGACGAAATCCTGCGTCCGCTTCACCGCAGGGCGGCCGAAGATGACGTCCGGCGTCCCGATCTCCTGGATCCGCCCGTCCGCCATGAAGGCCACGCGGTCGGAGACCTCGCGCACGAAGCCCATCTCGTGCGACACGATCAGCATCGTGATCCTGTCCGCCGCGAGCTGCCGGATGGTGTCCAGCACCTCGCCGACGCGCTCCGGGTCGAGCGCGGACGTGACCTCGTCGAGGAGCAGGATCTCGGGCCGGAGGCAGAGCGCCCGCGCGATGGCGACGCGCTGCTGCTGACCGCCGGAGAGCTGGTCCGGGTAGGCGTGGAGCTTGTCGCCCAGCCCGACGCGCTCCAGCAGGGCGCGGGCCTCCGCCTCGACCTCGCGCCGGTCGCGCCCGCGGACCGTGACCGGCGCCACGGACACATTGCGCAGCACGTCCATGTTGCCGAAGAGGTTGAACTGCTGGAACACGATGGCGAGGCGGTCCCGCGCCGCCTTCACGGAGCGGCGGTCGCGGTAGTCGATCGTCTGGCCGTCGAGCGCGACGCTGCCGCGCTCGGGCGGCAGGAGGCCGGTGATGACGCGCAGGATCGTGCTCTTGCCCGAGCCCGACGGACCGATGAGGCTGACGACCTCGCCCCGTTCGACCTGGAGGTCGATTCCGTCGAGGACCGGGACGTCACCGTAGCGCGCCGCGAGGTCGCGGATGTCGAGATGCGCCAAGGCGGCCCTCCAGGTGGGACCCCAGCAGCGCCAGGGGATAGGACACGACGAAGTAGAGCACCAGCACCGCCCCGTAGACCAGGAAGGAGGAGAAGCCCTTGGTGCTGAGGATCTTCCCCGCGTCCGTGAGTTCGAGCACGCCGATCTGGGACGCCAGCGCCGTGTCCTTGATGAAGAGGACGAAGTAGCCGAAGACGGGCGGCAGGATCAGCGGCCAGGCCTGCGGCAGGGCGACGAGCCGGAGCCTCTGCCAGGCGCCGAAGTTCATCACGGTCGCGGCCTCGATCTGGGCCGGGCGGACCGCCGCGAGCCCCGATCGGACGATCTCGCCCACGAAGGCCGTCGTGATGACGGAAGTTGCGATCAGCGCCACCGTCAGGGGGGCGAGGTCGAGCCCGACGACCTGGGCGCCGAAGAAGAACAGCATCAGCGTCACCAGGAAGGGCACGCGCCGCACGATCTCGGCGTAGAGCAGCGCCAGCACGCGCAGGGGCAGCAGCAGCCGGGAACGGGTGCCCCGCGCCAGGGCGAGCCCGAAGCCGGCCCCGAGGCCGACGAGGCAGCCCACGGCGGAGAGCAGCAGCGTGGTGAGGGCGGCCTCGCCGAGCAGGATGAGGTTGTAGACCGTGAAGAGACGGGGAACCTCGGCCAGCATCACAGGACCGGCATGCGGGCGCGGAACAGTCCGCGGCCCGCCAGCGCCAGCAGCGCCGTCGCCGTGACGGTGACGCCGACATAGATCACGGCCACGAGGGTGAAGACTTCGATCGATCGGAACGTGGTCGAGTTGACGTTGAAGGCGCGCCCGGTCAGCTCCTCCACGCCGAAGATCGCCGCCATCGACGTCCCCAGCGTCATGAGGATGTACTGGTTCGTCAACGGCGGGATCGACACCCGGGCGATGTGCGGCAGGACGACGTGGCCGAGCGTTTGGAGCCGGCTCATGCCCAGCGTCTCGGCGGCGTCGAGCTCCTGCCCGTGGACGGAGGCGAGTCCGGCGCGCAGGATCTCGGTCAGGTAGGCACCGGCGTTCAGCGTCATGCCGATCAGCACGGCCGGGAACGGCGCGAAGAGGATGCTGAAATCCGGCAGCCCGTAGTAGATCACGTAGATCTGGACGAGCTGCGGCGTGTTGGTGAAGAACACCACGTAGGCGCGGATCAGGCCCGACAGGACCCGACCTCCGCCCTGCCGGCCGAGCGCGGCCGCCATGCCGATCATCAGGCCGCCGCAGAACGCCAGGACGCTGAGTTCGAGGCTGATCAGCGCACCGCCCAGGAAGTACGGCAGGTAGGGCGTGACCTGGTCGTAATGCAGGACGTAGTGCATCGGCCGGCGGCCGGCCGTCAGAAATAGGGCGAGTACGGCACAGGATAGACCATATCGATGCCGAACCACTTCTTGTAGGTCGTGGCGACGAAGCCCGAGGTCTGCAGCTGGAAGAGCGCGGTGTTCAACCACATGCGCAGCGCTTCGTTGTTCCGGGCGACTCCGATGCAATCGTAGTCGATGTCGGCGCTCTTGTCGGCGATGACGTGAGACGGGGTCGGGTAAGT
This sequence comes from Lichenihabitans sp., assembly GCA_965214345.1. Taxonomy (GTDB): domain Bacteria; phylum Pseudomonadota; class Alphaproteobacteria; order Rhizobiales; family Beijerinckiaceae; genus Lichenihabitans. Next base: position 2,958,128 of record CBDCBJ010000007.1, read on the forward strand.
CTTGGCATATTGGCCGAGGTAATCCACCACGTCGACGATGGCGTCGCCGCGGCCCTGGAACAGGGACTTAACCGCGTCGGGGTAGTTGTCGACGAGCGTCACCTGCGCCTTCGGCAGATGCGCCTTGACGAATTCGACCGGCGTCGTGCCCCGGACTTCGATCAGGTGGACGTCGGCGGCGTTCAGGTCGTCCATGGCCTTGTAGGACTTGGACGCCAGCGTCAGCGCGCTGATGGCCTCGGTCTGCAGCGGCACCGTGAAGTCGATGACCTTGGCGCGGTCGGGTGTCCGGGTCAGCGCGCCGAGCATGATGTCGGCCTTGCCGGTGGCGAGGTAGGGGACGCGATCGGCGGAGTTCACCTGGACCACAGACATGTCCACGCCGAGCATGGCGGCCAGCTTGGTGGCGATGTCGACGTCGAAGCCCACGACCTCGTTCTTGTCGTCGAAGCTGCCGAGCGGGGGCAGGTTGGCGTTGATTCCGACCACGATCTTCTTCGCCGACAGGATCTCGTCGAGGCTGTGGGCCTCGGCGGCCGCGGGCACCATCGCCAGCCAGATCGCGCCGGCCAGCCAGCATCCCGTCCTTGAAACGCCCATGATGTCCGCCTTCCGGTGACGTCGCCCGCCGGGCGACCCGCCGCCCGGCGCATCCGGCCCACGCCATTGCATCGGGCCCCTCGATCGGTATATTGATCGTATACCGTCAATGAGCGGAAAGAAGCATGGTGGTCGTCGGGAGTCAATCGACGAGGATGCGGACGCCGCGGAGGAGGATCGCGTGACGACGCGCTGCGACCTGCTCGTGATCGGCGGCGGCCCGGCTGGGGTCGAGGCCGCCGTGGCGGCCGCCGGGATGGGGCTGCGCACCGTGCTCGTCGACGAGGGCTCGGCCGCCGGCGGCGCGATCCATCGCGCGAGGCCGGCCGGCGTCCATCGAGCTCCGGCGGCCCGCGATGCCGATCGCCTGCGGGCGCGGCTCGCGGCGAGCCGCGTCGATGCCGTCTTCGACCACGCGGTCTGGTCGGTGTCGCCCGGCTTCCGCATCGACGCGCTCGGCTCCGGCGGCGCCCGCTCCTGGGCGGCCCGCGCCGTGGTGGCGGCGATCGGCGCCGAGCCGCGCGTCGTGCCCTTCCCGGGCTGGACGGAGACCGGGGTGTTCGGCCTCGCCGACATCGCGGCCCTCGAAGGTCAGGCCCTGCGGCCCGGCCGGCGGACGCTGGTGGCGGGCTGCGGGCCCCTGCTGTTCGCCGTCGCGGCGGGGCTGATCGAGGCCGGCGGCGCGGTCGCGGCCGTGGTCGACCTCGCCGCGGCGTCGGATTGGCTGCGCGTGCTGCCCCGGCTCGCGGGCCGGCCCGACCTGCTGATGCGCGGCCTGGGCTGGCTCGCGCGAGTCAAGCGCGCCGGCGTGCCCGTCCTGCCGCGGCACGCGCTCCTCCGGGTCGAGGCCGGCGCCGACGGGATGCGGGCCGTCGTCGGCCCCGTCGATGCCGAGCGTCGCCCGGTCGCCGGCCCCGAGCGGGCCATCGAAGTCGACGCCGTCGCGGTCGGCCACGGCCTGGTGCCGTCGACCGACGTCACGCGGCTGCTCAGGGCCGAGCACGTCTTCGACGCCGCGAGCGGCGGCTGGATCCCGCGGCGGGACCGCGACGGCCGCACGTCCGTCCGGGGTCTCTCGGTGGCGGGCGACGGCGGCGGCCTCGCCGGGGCCGCCGCGGCGGCGCTCGACGGACGTCTCGCCGGATGGGCGGTGGCCCGCGATCTCGGGGCCCTGACGGCCGAGGCCCACGAGCGGCTGACGCGGCCGCTGCGGCGCCGGGCCGGACGGGCGCGCCGCTTCGGCCATGCCCTGGCGGAGACCATGGCGCTGTATCCCGGCCAGGTCGACGCCATCCCGCAGGACACGGTCGTCTGCCGCTGCGAGGGGGTCACGAGGGCCGGGATCGAGGCCGCCATGGCGCAGGGCGCCGCGACCGCCAACCAGCTCAAGGCCTGGACGCGCTGCGGCATGGGCTCCTGCCAGGGCCGCCTCTGCGGCGATGTCGCCGGTGCCCTGCTGGCCCGCGCCACAGGCCGACGCGACGACGTCGGCGCCGTCACGGGGCGGACGCCGTTCCGGCCCCTGTCCATCGCGGCGCTGGCGGGCGACTGCGCCTACGCCGACATCGCCCTCCCGCCGCCGGCGCCGCTGTGACGCCCGCCGCCGCCGATGGACCCTTCGACGCCGCCGTGATCGGCGCCGGCGCGATGGGCGCCACCGTGGCGCTCCACCTCGCGCGGGGCGGCATGCGCACCGTGCTGGTCGACCGCGGCGACATCTGCCGCGAGGCGTCTGGCGTGAACGCCGGCACGCTGACGCTGCACATGACCCGCGCGGCGCTGATCCCCTACGCGATGCGGGGCCGGCAGCTCTGGCTCGACGCGGCGTCCTGGCTCGGCTCCGACGTCGGCGCGAGGGCGGCGCCGGGCCTGTCGCTGGCCTTCACGCCCGCAGAGCGCGACATGCTGGAGCAGCGCGCCGCCGCCCGCGCCGCGAGAGGGGCGCCGATCCGGCTCGTCACGCCGCGCGAGGCCCGCGCGATCGAGCCCGGCCTCAACGACGGCGTCCTCGCGGCGGCCTTCTGCGCGCTCGACGGCCACGTCACCGCCTACCTGACGGGCCGGGCCTACCGCCGGGCCTTGGTCGAGGCCGGCGCCACCCTGATGGAGCGGACCCCCGTCGCGGCGATCGACCGCGGCGACGGGGGGTTTCGCGTCGCGCTCGCCGGCGGCCGCCGCATCGCGGCGCGCCGGCTGGTTCTGGCCGGCGGCGTCTGGCTCGAGGCGATGCTGGGCTGGCTGGGGCTGACGGTGCCGATCAAGTGCCTGGTCAACCAGCTCGTCGTCACCGAGCGGATGCGGCCGGTGATGCGCAGCGTCGTCGGCATCGCCAACGGGCTCCTGTCGCTCAAGCAGTTCGACAACGGCTCGGTGCTGATCGGCGGCGGCTGGCAGGGCATCGGCGACCCCGTCCGCGGCGGCGTCGAGGCCGTGCCGGACAACCTCGTCGGCAACGTGCGCCTCGCCCGCCACGCGATCCCGGCGCTGGGCGAGACCCGCATCCTGCGGATCTGGCTCGGCCTCGAATCCGAGACCGCCGACGCCCTGCCGATCGTCGGTGCGCTGCCGGGCATCCCCGACGCCTACGCGATCGGCTGCGTGCACTCGGGCTACACCAGCGCGCCTTTCATGGGGCGCCTGCTGGCCGAGCGGATCCTCGGCCGAGAGCCCGAATCGCCGCTGTTCGACCCGGCGCGGCTCCTCGAGACGACGATCGACAGACCGATGGAGACGACGCCGTGATCCCCAGCACAGACCGACCGTTCGGCGGCATCTATGCCGCCACGCTCACGCCGTTCCGCCCCGACGGGTCGCTCGACGAGGCGGCGCTGGGCGAGCATGTCCGGTCCGTCTCGGCCGAGCCCGGCATCGTCGGGATCCTGTGCAACGGGCATGCGGGCGAGGGTTTCCTGCTCACCCGCGAGGAGCGGCGCCGCGTCGTCGCCGTCGCCGCCGCCGCCGTCGGACGGAGCCGCATCGTGGTGTCGGGCGTGCTGGCCGAGGCGAGCGAGGAGGCCGCGCTCCACGCCGCCGATGCCGCGGCGGCCGGCGCCGACGCCGTGCTGGTCTTTCCGCCCTTCTCCTGGGCGCTGTCGCAGGACGACACGATGGCGGTGACCCACCACGAGCGGATCGCGGCGGCGACGCGGCTGCCGATCATGCTCTACCAGGCAGGCGTGTCCTCGGCGATGGCCTACCGGCCCGAAGTGCTGGCGCGGCTCGTCCAGGTGCCCGGCGTCGTCGCCATCAAGGAGGGGAGCTGGGAGAGCGCCGCCTACGACCGCAACCGGCAGCTCGTGGCCGAGGTCGCTCCCCACGTCGCCGTGATGGCGTCGGGCGACGAGCACCTGCTGTCCTGCTTCGCCCTCGGCAGCGAGGGGAGCATGGTCAGCCTCGCCGCCCTGATCCCGGGCGAGATCGTGGCGCTCGACCGCGCGGTGGCGCGCGGCGACCTCGTCGCGGCCCGCGCGCTGCACGCCCGCATCCAGCCGCTCGCCACCGCGGTCTACGGGCTCGTCCCGAAGGGCCATGCCACGGCGCGCCTCAAGGCCTGCATGGTGCTGCTCGGCCGGTGGACGAACGGCCTGACGCGTCCCCCCATCGGCGGGATCACCCCGACCGAGACCCTGGTGTTGCGCGAGGCGCTGGCCCAGGCCGGGCTGCTCGGCCGCGCCGCGTGAGCGTCGGCCCCGTGCCGGTGGCGGCGGAGCCGCACGACGGCGACGCCAACCTGGCCGATTTCGCCCATGCGGAACTCTCCCGCCTGGTCCTCACGCGCGCGCTGCCCGGCGGCAGCTTCGTGGTCGAGGGACGGCTCGCCGAACAGCTCGGGATCTCCCGCACGCCGATGCGCGAAGCCATCCTGCGCCTCGCCGCCGAGGGCCTGCTCGTCAAGCAGGGCTCGCGGTCCTACGCGGTGCGGCAGGTCCAGGCCGTCGAGTTCTTCCAGTCGCTGAAGGTGCGCGAGCTGCTCGAGGGCGAGGCCGTGCAGCTGGCGATCGGGCGCGTCCCGGCGGGCGAGATCGCGGCGCTCCGCGCCGACATCGTCCGGCTCGGCGCCCAGGGCCTGCAGGCCGCCGCCCACTGGGACATGGACGACCGCCTCCACCTCCTCTTCCCCGACGCGCTCGTCAACGGCGTGCTGGCCCGCATGATCCGGCAGCTCAGGGTCAGCACGCGGCTCTTCGAGCTGACGAGCCCGTCCGGCCGCGTCGAGGCCGACGCCGCGGAACACCTCGCGATCCTCGACGCCTACGCGGCCGGCGACGCCCGCCGCGCCCGCGCCGCCATGGTGACCCACCTGCGCAACGTCGCGGCCGAGATCCTGGACATCGTGGGCGGTCGGTGAGGGCTGGAGAAGCGGCGCGGATGGCCTATGGTGCCGATCGTGATCCGGGAGCGACCCATGTCGGACAGAGCGAGGCGGGACGATCTCAAGACCGTGGCCGACTACGAGGCCTTCGTGGCGGCACGGCCCGAGGACGAGCGCTGGGAGCTGGTCGGGGGCGTCATCGTCAAGATGAGCACGCCCAACGAGGCTCATGGGCTGATCGTCGGCAACGTCTTCGCACCCTTGAAATCGTCGCTCGCCGCCGGGAGTTGCCGCGCCTTCGCGGGCGGGATGGGCGTGCGGCGCTCCGAAGACCTCAATGACGACACGGTCGTGATCCCCGACATCCTGGTGCGCTGCGGCCCGCGCCGGGATCGCAATTTCGCCACCGACCCGACGGTCGTGGTCGAAGTGCTGTCGCGCTCGACCATGGCGCGGGACCGGGGCGACAAGTTCAGCTTCTATCGCAGCCTGACACCGCTGCAGCACATCGTCCTCGTCTATCAAGGTCAGATGCGGGTCGAGCACTACCGCCGCGGTGCGGAAGGCTGGGTGGTGGACATCTTGACGATCCCCTCCGATCGGCTCGTCCTGGATGCTGTGGACTTCACCATCGATCTCGACGCCATCTACGTCGACGTGTCGGTGATGCGCCCGGTCGAGGCGCCGGACACGGGCGACAGCGAGCCTCCGACCCTGATCCTCTGATGGGTCCTCGACGCCCGACATCGTCATCCGCGGCGGCACCGTGGCGACCGGTATCGGAGAGGCTACCAGTGAAGCGCCGGCCAAACTCTTGACGTCGTCGGCGGGCGATGAAGGGTGCCCCTGAAGGGGAATCGGCTATACTGAAGAGAAAGCACGCGAGAGCATTCCATGTCGAATACGGCAAGACGCGGCGAGCCAAGCACGATCGCCGACTATGAGGTCTTCCTGGCGGCCCAACCCGACGACACTCGATGGGAGTTGATCGGCGGGGTCATCGTGACGATGACCGACCCGACGGAGAACCATGGTCAGATCGCGATGAACCTGGCAGCTCCGATGAAGGCCATGCTGAATCAGGCGGGCTTCCGAACCTATGCGGGCAGCATGAGAGTTCAGGGCTCTGAGGATCGCGACGGCGGGGATGCCGCGATCCCCGACATCGTAGTTCGCTGCGGCCCCAGCGGTAATCGCACCTCCATCACCGACCCTGTCGCGGTCGTCGAGGTTCTCTCACTGTCGACCATGGATCGCGATCGCGGCCCCAAACTCGCCTTCTACAAGACGATCGCCACCCTCCACGATATCGTCCTGGTCTATCAGGATCAGATGCGCGTCGAGCACTACCGGCGCACGGAAGAGGGCTGGACCTTCAGGAGTCTCACGAGGCCGGTCGATGATCTCGTCTTCGACCGCCTCGATGTCAGGATCGCACTCGAAACGATCTATTCCGACGTGCGGGTGCTGCGTCCCGTCGACCCGGCCGAGCCGGCAGGCCCCGTGAGGTAAGGATGACCATGACGCTCGACCTCGCCATCCGCGGCGGCACCGTCGCGACAGCCGCCGACACCATGCGGTGCGACGTCGGCATCCGCGACGGCCGCGTCGTGGCGCTCGGCGAGGATGTCGGCCCGGCGGAACGGACGCTCGACGCCGCGGGCCTCCTGGTGCTGCCCGGCGGCATCGACAGCCACGTCCACCTCGACCAGTTCCAGGGCGAGGGCATCGCCATGGCGGACGGGTTCCGCTCCGGCACCGTGAGCGCCGCGGCGGGCGGCAACACGACCGTGATCCCCTTCGCGCTGCAGCGGCGCGGCGAGAGCCTGCGCGCCGCCGTCGAGGCCTATCACGCCAAGGCCCGCGGCGAGGCGCTGGTCGACTACGCGTTCCACCTCATCGTCACCGACCCCACCGCCGGGGTGCTGGGCCAGGAGCTGCCGGCGCTGGTGAAGGACGGCTACTCGTCATTCAAGGTCTTCATGACCTACGACGACATGGTGCTCAGCGACCGCCAGCTCCTCGACGTCTTCGCCGTCGCCAAGGCGGAGGGCGCCCTCGTCATGGTCCACGCCGAAGGCTACGACTCGATCAGGTTCATGGCCGACGCCCTCGAGCGGGACGGCAAGACCGCGCCGGCCTTCCACGCGGCCTCGCGCCCCGAGGTCGTGGAGCGCGAGGCCACCCACCGGGCCATCGCGCTGGCCGAACTCGCCGGCATCCCCCTCATGGTGGTGCACGTGTCGGGGCGGGAGGCGATCGAGCAGATCGAATGGGCGCGGCGGCGCGGCCTCACGGTCCATGCCGAGACCTGCCCACAATATCTCGTGCTCAGCGCCGCCGACCTCGACGCGCCCGGCATGGCGGGGGCGAAATTCGTCTGCTCGCCGCCGCCGCGCGACGCGGCCTCGCAGGAGGCCGTGTGGCGAGGGCTCGCGGGCGGCCTGTTCCAGACCTTCTCGTCCGACCACTGCCCGTTCCGCTACGACGACGCCGCCGGCAAGACGGGGCCGAAGGCGCGCGCCTCCTTCCGTGCGGTGCCGAACGGCATCCCGGGGGTGGCGGCGCGGCTGCCGATCCTGTTCTCGGAGGGGGTCGTCAAGGGTCGGATCACCCTGCAGGACTTCGTGGCGCTGACGGCGACCAACCACGCCCGCCTGTACGGCCTCTACCCCCGCAAGGGCTCGATCGCCATCGGGTCCGACGCCGACATCGCGCTGTGGGACCCGGAGCGGCGCGTGACGATCACGCAGGACCTCATGCATCACGGCAGCGACTACACGCCGTATGAAGGCCTCGCCGTCACGGGCTGGCCCGTCACCACGATGGTGCGGGGCCGCGTGGTGTTCGACGACGGCAAGGTCACGGCCGAGCCGGGCCACGGCACGTTCCTGCCGCGTGGCCTGTCGGGCCGGGCCTGACCGATCACGCCTCCGCCCGGGCAGCAGCGAAGCGCGCCACCGAGAAGGCACGGACGTCGCGGTCCGTCGCGCCGCGGTCGACAAGGTCGGCGGTGATGCGTCCGACGAGCGGGCCGAGCGTGTAGCCGTTCGACGTGACGGCATGGAACAGCCCCGGCACGCGCGGGTCCTCGCCCAGGATCGGCGCGCCGTCGATGTCGATGTTCATCGCCGCCCAGGAGCGCACCACGTGCAGCCGGTCGAGGCCCGGCACCACGCGCTGCGCCACCCACAGGTTCCCGGCGAGGCTCGCCAGCAGCGGGCGGGGGTGGCGGTGCACGGGGTCGAGCCCCGCCGTCCAGCCGCCGCCGATGATGAAGGCGCCGTTCCCCGCCTGCTTCAGGGTGAGGTGGCGGTCGGCGTGGGCCACGAGATGCCGGAGGACCGGGGCGGCGGGCTCCGTCACCACCATCTGCAGCGGGGCGCCGTGGACCGGCACGTCGACGCCCAGCATGCGGCCGACATCTGCCGCGAAGGCGCCGGCGGCGTTGACGACCCGGCCGGCCCGCACGGGGCCGCGCGCCGTGTCGATGCGGAAGCCGGTCGCCTCCCGGGCGATCCCCGTCACGGCGGCGCGGCGCAGCACGCGCGCGCCGGCCGCCTCGGCCGCCTGCAGCACGGCCTGGGTGGCGACGAGCGGATCGATCTTGCCCTCGGCCGGGCAGAGGGCGGCGCCGAGGAAGCGCTCGGACAGCGCCGGCTCCAGCGCCCGCAGCGCCGCCACGCCGATCACGCCGCTCTCGACGCCCTGCTGGCGCTCGACCGCGGTCTTGGCGCGGAGGAAGTCGAGGTCACGCTCCGACTCCGCCACCATCAGGCCGCCCGTCACCGCCATGCCGAAGTCGGCGCCGAGTTCATGCTGAAGTGCGGCCCAGAGGGCGATGGAGTCGCGCTGCAGCGGCAGCGTGCGGGCGGCCGGGCCGGCGGCCCCCGCCGCGCGGGCGCCGTGGTCGAAGCTGAGCAGTTGCGCGTGCAGGCTGCCGGCGTTGCCGCCCGAGGCGAGCGCGTTGGGCTCGGAGCGCTCGATCACCAGCACGTCGCGCCCGGCGCGCGCCAGGAACAGCGCGGCGCACAGGCCCGCGATGCCGGCGCCGATCACCGCGACCTCGGCGTCGCGGGGCGCGTCCCGCGCGGCCTCGCCCGGATGCCACGCCGGCAGCAGGCTGCGGCGGTAGCCGCCCCATTCGGGCTGCTCGGCCGCGAGGGCGGCGAGCGGCACGGGGCGCAGCGGCATCTGCGGGGCGAAGCCGGCCCGGTCGTCACCCGCGGGCGCGTCGAGGAGCGTCGCGAGGGCCGACGCGCAATAGCGACCCTGGCAGCGGCCCATGCCGGCCCGCGTCAGACGCTTCAGGGTGGGGAGGTCCGCCACGGCGTGACGCGATACGGCCTCGCGCAGCCGCCCGAACGTCAGGGCCTCGCAGCGGCACACGATCGTGGCGACGTCGGCGCGGGCGAGGGCGGCAGGGGGCGCCGCGAACAGCCGCCACAGCGCCGCCTGGAACCGCTCGTGCCGCACGAGGCTGCGGCGCAGGGCGGCGCCGGTGCCGCGGACGGCGAAGCCGAGGTCGCGCGCCGCCGCCCGGCCCGCGATCGTGCCTTCCGCCTCGGCCACGCGGGCGCCGCCGAAGCGGCCGGCCTCGCCGGCGACGAACACGTCGGGCACGGTGCCGCGGCCGTCGGCGTCCCGCAGGGCGCGGAGCCCGCCGCGGCCGTCGGGCGCGTGGCGGCAGCCGAGGAGCCGCGGCAGCTCGTCCGACGGCGCGAAGCCCTCGCCCATCGCCACGAGATCCGCCGCCACCTCGAACGCCATGCCGGCCCCGTCGACCCGCGCGATCCGCACCCGCTCGGCGCCCCCCTCCCCGGCGACGGCGACGACGCGGCAGCCCCAGTGGACCGGCACGCCGGCAGCCCGGAGCCGCGCCAGGACGGCGAGGCCCGTCGCGGCGAGCCGGGAGTCGGCGGACAGCAGTGCCAAGCCCGCGGCGGGCCGGGGCGCCGGGGCCGCCTCGACGACGCCCACCACCGTGGCGCCACGCCGCAGCGCCTCGACGGCCACCTGCAGGTTCAGCGGACCGTTGCCGGCGACGAGGACGCGGCCGCGCGGCACCGCGCCGTCGGCCCGCAGCATCGTCTGCAGCGCGCCCGCCGTCATCACACCCGGCAGCGTCCAGCCCGGCAGGATCGGCGCGCGCTCGTAGGCGCCCGTCGCCGCCACGAGGACGCGGGGGCTGAACGTCAGCCCGGCCCCGTCGCGCAGCGCCGCCACCGCCAGCGTGCCGTCGGGCCGGCGCTCCGCGCCCCACACCGCCGTGCCGCCGAGGATCTCGACGCCGAGGTCGCGGGCCCGCGCGATCAGGGCCGCTCCGGCCCGCGCCTGCGCGTCGGTGCGGCGGCGCTCGGGGTCGGTCGCGGGCTGCTTGTCGTATCGCCCGCCGGGCGACGGCCTCTCGTCGGCGACGACGACATCGGCTCCCGCCTCCCGCGCCGCCACGGCGGCGGCGAGCCCGGCCGGACCGGCGCCGACGACCAGCACGTCGCAGGCGCGGTCGGGCGCGGCGGCCGTCGGCGTCGCCAGCGGGCGAAGCCCGGGGTCGGCGAGGTCGGGGCGGATGGGCTGGCGCGCGACGTCGAGCCCGTCCTGCGCCTTCGTCATGCAGGCGCGCTGGCCGGCCCGCCCGTCCACCACGACGAGGCAGTCGTGGCACACGCCCATGCCGCAGAAGGCGCCGCGCGGCGAGCCGTCCTTGCCGGTGCCCAGGGTGAGCTCGCCCGCCGCCGCCAGCGCCGCCGCGAGGCTCTGGCCGCGCCGCGCCGGGATCGGGCGCCCCTCGAACCGGAACTCGACGGCGGCGGACCCCTCAGCCACGCTCGCCGACGCTCAACGCGAAGCGCGACACCAGCGCCGCCATCTCGGCGTCGACCTCCCGGGGGAGCGGCATCCGTGGCGGCCGCGGCACGCCAACGTCGAGGCCCATGTGGCCGAGCAGCGCCTTCGACGCCGCCACGTAGCGCTGGCCGCCGACCGCCTCGATGACGGGCAGCCAGTGGAGGTAGAGGTCGCGGGCCTCCCTGATCCGTCCCTCGTCGGCGGCGAGCGAGAACAGCGTCGCGAGCGGGCCGGGCGCCACGTTCGACGCCACCGCCACCCAGCCCGCGGCGCCGGCGACGAAGCTTTCGAAGCCGAGGATGCCGCCGAACACCGTTATTCGGTCGCCGCACAGGCGCAGGATGTCGCGCACCCGCGTCACTTCGAGGGTCGATTCCTTGATGTAGCGGCAGTTCTCGCAGTCCGCGATGCGGGCCACCAACGCGGGCTTCAGGTCGACGTTGGCGGTGGCGGGGTTGTTGTAGACCATGACGGGCACGCCGACCGCCTCGCCGATCGTGCGGTAGTGGCGCACGATCTCGTCGTCGGTCGGCGTGGAATAGAAGGGCGGGATCACCATGACGCCGTCGGCGCCGAGCGCCTCGGCCTGGCGGCTCAGGCGCACCGCCTCGCGCGTGTCCTCGGCCCCGGTGCCGACCAGCACCGGCACGCGGCCGGCGGCCGTGCGGATCACCGTCTCGGCCACGGCGACGCGCTCCTCCTCCGACAGCGACAGGAACTCGCCCGTCGACCCGAGCGGGATCAGGCCGTGGATCCCCTGGCCGATCTGCCAGTCCGTGAACGCCGCGAGCGCCTTGAGATCGAGGCCGCGCGCGGCGTCTCCCGGGGTGACCATCACCGTGTAGGTGCCGCGGAAGCTCTTCGTCATGCGGTCGTCCCGAGGGTCAGGGGCCGGTCGGCGCCGGGATGCGGTCGTCGGCGCGGCTGAAGCGGCGCTCGATCCGGTCCTGCACGAGGCTCCAGGCCGTGGTCATCGCGAGATAGTAGATCGACGCGACGGCGAAGAGTTCCAGCACCTCGAACCGCTCCTGGACGAGTTCCTGGGTGCGCCGCAGCAGCTCCTCCATCGAGATCACGGAGGAGATGGAAGTGGTCTTCAACAGTCCGTTCACCGAATTGCCGAGCGGCGGCAGGACGACCCGCAGCGCCTGCGGCACCACGATGAGCCGCATGATCTGCCATTCGCGCAGGCCCAAGGCGCGGCCGGCGCCGATCTGTCCCTCCGGCACGGCGGCGAGGCCCGAGCGGATGATCTCGGCCAGGTAGGCGGCCTCGTTGAGCGACAGGCCGACCAGCGCCGATTCGACCACGGAGAGCTTGAGGCCGAACTGCGGCAGGCCCGTGTAGACGACGATAAGCTGCACCAGCAGCGGCGTGCCGCGGAAGAACCAGATATAGACTCCGGCCGGCGCCGACAGCCACCGCCGCGGCGAGCAGCGGAGCAGGGCCAGCGCGAAGCCGAGCACCAGCCCCAGCCCCATGGAGGCCGCCGTCAGCCAAAGGGTCGCCCAGGCGCCGCCGAGCAGGTAGGGGCTGACGAGGTAGCCGAAGAAGCCCGACCAGTCCCAGAGCTTCACGGCCCGGGCCTCCCGTGTCGCGATGTCAGCCGGTCGGCCCCGCCACGGCGAGCGTCTCGATTGGCACGACGCCATACTTCCCGAACAGCTTGTTGTAGGAGCCGTCGGCCTGCATCGCCATCAAAGCCTTCAGTGCCGCCTCGGCGAGCGGCCGGCTCTTGAAGGCCAGCGCCACCGGAGTCGGGTAGAGGCCCGCCATGGCGCGCTTGAAATCGCCGCGGTCGGCATATTCCTTGGCGACGCTGTCGATCGACGTCACGGCATCCACCTGCCCGGCGCGCAGGGCCTGGTAGGCGAGGGCGAAGCTGTCGAAGGTCCGGATCGTCAGCCCCTTGCCGCCCTTCGCTTTCAGGTCGGCGTCGAGCGCCTTGGTCTTGCCCTCCTCGAAGCCGCCGATTTCAACCCCGACGGTCTTGCCCTCGAGGTCGGCCGGCGCGTGGATGGCGTCGGCGGCGCCGGGCGGCACCGAGATCGAGATGGCCTGGCTCTCGTAGGGGATCATCTGCATGATCTTCGCCCGCTCGGGCGTGAAGAAGATGCCGGTGTCGATGGCGTCCCAGCGGCCGGACTGCAGGCCCGGCACCATGGCGGCGAAGTCGATCTTGACGAACTCGGGCGCGAGGCAGAGCCGCTTGGCCACCTCGCGGCCGAGCTCGATCCGCATGCCGACGAGCTCGCCCGAGCCGTTGACGAACTGCAGCGGCGGCAGGGTCGGGTTGGTCGACATCACGAACGTGCCCGGCTTGATGAGGTCGGCGTCCTTCACGGTCGCGGCGCAGTCGGCGGCCGCCGCCGGGGCGGCGAGCGGCAGGGCCGCGGCGAGCAGCAGGGCCGGCACGGAAAATCTGGATCGCATCGACCGCCTCGCCATCGTTCATCGAATTGTATACCGTCAGGATACAGATCTCGTGGCGGGGCGCAAGCGCCGGCCATCGGGCGATCGCCGACGGGGGCGGACGGGATGCGGGCGGGGACGGTGGAGGGAGACACAGTCGCGGAGGGGCTTGGCGGCAGGCCGGGTCCGGTGCCGCTCGGCAACCTGGCCTATCGGGCGCTGTCGGACATGATCCGCCACAAGCGGCTCAGGGCCGGCGACGCCATCATCGAGGCTCGCCTCGCCGACACGCTGGGGGTGTCGCGGACACCCCTGCGCGAGGCGCTGCAGCGGCTCGAGGCGGAAGGCATGGTGGTGCGGGCGGGCCGCTCCTTCGTGGTGCGGCGCGTCGACCTCGGCGAATACCTGAAGAGCCTGAAGGTGCGCCAGATCGTGGAGCCGGAGGCGGCCGCGCTGGCGGTGGGCCGGGTGCCGGGCCTCGAACTCGCGGCGGTGCGCAGCGAGATCCTGCAATCGCTCGACGCCACGACCTATCACACGGACGCGCACTGGCGATCGGACGACAACCTCCACACGATGTTCATCGACCATTGCGGCAACGAGGTCATGGCGCGGATCCTAAAGGGTCTGCGGGCCACGACGCGGCTGTTCGAGATCGACCGGCTGAAGGAACGTCTGAAACCCGATTCGCGCGAGCATCTCGCCATCGTCGACGCCCTGATGGCGGGCGACGAGGACGCAGCCCGGCGCGCCGTCGCGCTGCACATGCAGAGCCTGATCGACTTCGCCATCGCGACCGCGCGGTGAGGGCCCGGTCCGGCCAGCGGACACGTCTGCCGAGACCGGGCCGTCGGGACGCCCTCCCGCCAGGTCTCGCCGCCATCGCGGGCACCGGCCCGTCGGCGTGCATCGACTCCGTCCAGCCGTGCCCATAGAAAGCGCTTTACGAAACCGTTTTACAAGGCGTTTATTGGTGGGCCGGACGACGGCATCGGCCGCCGGGGCGGCCTCTCGAGGGACGGGACCATGACGCGACTGATCACCGGACTGATGTGCGGCGCCGCTCTCTCGGCCGCCGTCCTGGCCTCGGGCGCCACCGGGGCGCAGGCCGCCACCTTCGCGCTCGTGACCATCAATCAGCAGGCGCTGTTCTTCAACCAGATCAACGACGGCGCCAAGAAGGCCGTCGAGGCGTCGGGCGACAAGCTCGTGATCTTCAACGCCAACAACGTGCCGAGCGCGCAGAACGACGCCATCGACAATTACATCACCCAGAAGGTCGACGGCATCGTGCTGGTGGCGATCGACGTGAACGGCGTCAAGCCCGCCATCACGGCCGCCAAGAAGGCCGGCATCCCGGTCATCGCCGTCGATGCACAGATCCCCGAGGGCGACAACGCCGCATTCGTCGGCGTCGACAATGCCAAGGCCGGAGAGGAGATCGGGTCGTTCTTCGCCGACTATGTCAAGAAGGACATGGCCGGCAAGGCCAAGGTGGGGATCGTCGGCGCGCTGAACTCCTTCATCCAGAACCAGCGGCTCGACGGCTTCAAGAAGACCGCCGCGATCCCCGGCGTCACCTTCGCCGACACGGTGGACGGACAGAACGTGCAGGACGTGGCCCTGACGGCCTCCGAGAACCTGATGACCGCCAACCCGAGCATGACGGCCATCTACGCCACCGGCGAGCCGCAGCTGATCGGTGCCGTCTCGGCGGTCGACACGGCCGGCAGGAAGGACAAGGTCAAGGTCTTCGGCTGGGACCTCACCGCCCAGGCCATCAAGGGCATCGACGAGGGCTGGGTCGCCGCCGTGGTGCAGCAGGACCCCTACACCGAGGGCAAGATGGCGATCGAGAGCCTCGCCACTCTGAAGAAGGGCGGGGTGGTCGATCCCGTCATCCACGTCCCGGTGACCATCGTCACGAAGGCCAACGTCGAGCCCTACAAGGCCATGTTCAAGTAGGCCGGCGCTTCCGCCCGTTCAGCTCCAGGGGGGGTGGAGACCGCGATGGAGCCGATCCCCGCCAGGGTCCGCATGCGCGGCATCTCGAAGCGCTACGGCACGGTGCAGACGCTCGACGACGTGTCCCTCGATCTCGCGCCCGGCGAGGTCCTTGGGCTCGTCGGCGACAACGGGGCCGGCAAGTCGACCCTGAGCAAGGTGCTCTCCGGCGCCGTCGTGCCGGATGCGGGCACGATCGAGATCGACGGCGAGCCCGTCGCCTTCGCGTCGCCCGCCGACGCCCGCGCGCACCACGTCGAGATGGTCTACCAGGACCTCTCGCTCTGCGACACGGTCGACGTCGCCGGCAACCTGTTCCTCGGGCGGGAGCCGCAGCGGCGCATCCTCGGCATCCCGTTCCTCGACAAGCCGCGGATGAGGACCGACGCGGTCGCCATGCTGACGAGCCTCGGCATCTCGATGCCGGACATCACGGTCCAGGTCGAGAACCTGTCGGGCGGCCAGCGGCAATCGATCGCGATCGGGAGGGCGGCGTCCTTCGCCCCCAAGGTGCTGATCATGGACGAGCCCACCGCGGCGCTCGCGGTCGCCGAGGTCGAGGCGGTGCTCGACCTGATCCGCACGGTGAGCCGCCAGGGCGTCAGCGTCATCCTGGTGACCCATCGGCTCCAGGACCTGTTCCTGGTCTGCGACCGCCTGCAGGTGATGTACGAGGGACGCGCCATCGCCACCCGGGCGATCGCCGAGACCACAATCGAGGAGGTGGTCGAGCTCATCGTCGGCCGCAAGTTCAGCGCCCGTTCGGCGCGCGCCCACGCGCCCGCGGCGCCCGCCCACGCGCCCGCGGCGCCCGCCACGGGGGTCGCACCATGACGGCGCCCGCCGGGGCGTCCCCCGCCGGGGCGTCGCAGCTGCGCCGGCGGGGCTTGAAGGAGCGCTTCCTCGCTAACGGCAGCGTCGGCTCGATCGCGCTGTTCTTCGTCGCCGTGTTGTTGCTGTTCTCGGCCACGGCCGACGACTTTCTCACGGCCGACAACATCCTCAACATCCTGCGCCAATCGGCCCCGCTCCTCATCGTCGCCACCGCGATGACGTTGGTCATCACCACGGGCGGGATCGACCTGTCGGTCGGCGCCGTGGTGGCGCTGACGGGCGCGCTGTGCGCCATCCTCATCCACGCGGGGCTGCCCTGGGCGCTCGTCGTCGTCCTGATGCTGGCCGCGGGCGCGCTGCTCGGTGCGCTCCAGGGCTTCTTCATCGCCTACGAGGGCATCCCGGCCTTCATCGTCACGCTGGCGGGCCTCAGCGTCATCCGCGGCGTGGCCCTGCTGATGACGGGGGGCTACTCGATCCCGGTCCCGTCGACGATCGCCTTCGTGGGCCTCGGCCGCGCCTGGGTCCTCGGCCTGCCCCTGCCCGCCATCCTGGCCGCGACGGTGCTGGCGGCCGGCTTCGTCCTCTTCGACCGGACGGCGTTCGGCCGCTACGTCTCGGGCATCGGCGCCAACGCCGAGGCGGTGCGCCGCGCCGGCGTCGACACGAAGAGGGTTATGCTGCTTGTCTACGTCCTGTCGGGCACGACCGCGGCGCTGGCGGGCCTCGTGCTCACGGCGCGGCTCGGCAGCGGCTCGTCGAACGCCGGCCAGGGCTTCGAACTCGACGTCATCGCCGCCGTCGTGCTCGGCGGGACGAGCCTCTTCGGCGGCCGGGGCACGATGCTCGGCACCGTGCTGGGTGCCCTCACGGTCGCGGTGATCGGCAACGGCCTCATCCTGTCGCACCTGTCGCCCTTCCTCACGCCGATCGTCACGGGCTGCATCATCCTGGTGGCGATCTGGATGAATTTCCGCCTCTTCCGCGGCGCGGGCCGCAGGCGCTGAAGGTCGGTCGTGGAAGGCCGACGTCGCCGGGACACCTGAGGAGCGAGCGCATGGGACAGGCGAGGCATTCGGTCGGCGTCGGGAGCGGCACGGTGATGACGGTGCTGGGCCCGATCCCGGCCGAGCGCATGGGCACGACGCTGATGCACGAGCACATCCTGCTCGACGCCTCGAAGCTCTGGCAGTGCCCCTGCCGCGCCTCCGAGATGGCGATCGAGGAGGCGCCGGTCAGCGTCGAGAACATCGGCGAGTTGCGGATGAACCCGTTCCTCAGCCGCGACAATTGCTTCCTGCTCGACGTCGACCTCGCGGTCGGCGAACTCGGCCGCTATACGGAACTCGGCGGCGACACGGTGGTGGACCCGACCAACATCGGCATCGGCCGCGACCCGGAGGCGCTGCAGCGCATCGCGCGCCGCACGCGGCTCAACATCGTCATGGGGGCGGGCTTCTACCTCGAACCCTCGCACCCCGACTGGTTCACCCGCATGGACCTCGACGAGGCCACGCGGTTCATCGTCGACGACGTCGGCGGCGGCGCGACCCAGCCCGACATCATGGCGGGCATCATCGGCGAGGTCGGGATCTCGAAGGCCTTCACGGCGGCGGAGGAGAAGTCGCTGCGCGCCGCGGCACGCGCCTCGCGGATCACCGGCGTGCCGCTGTCGATCCACCTGCCGGGATGGGAGCGCCTCGCCCACCGCGTGCTCGACGTCGTCGAGAGCGAGGGCGCGGACCTCCGCCACACCGTGCTCTGCCACATGAACCCGAGCCACGGCGACCTCGACTACCAGGCGGCGCTGGCGCGGCGCGGCGCCTTCCTCGAGTACGACATGATCGGCATGGACTTCTACTACGCCGACCAGGACGCGCAATCGCCCTCCGACGAGGAGAACGCCCGCGCCATCCGCGCCCTGATTGACATGGGGCACGGCGACCGCGTGCTGATGAGTCAGGACGTGTTCCTGAAGATCATGCTGACCCGCTACGGCGGCTTCGGCTACGGCTACATCCTCAAGCACTTCGTGCCGCGCCTGAAGCGCCACGGGCTCGACCGCGACGCCATCGACCTCATGCTCAAGGCCAATCCCGTGCGGGTGTTCAAGGCCGGCTGATGCGGCTCCACGTCATCGGCAACCTGTGCCGCGACACGACGCTCGCGGTCGACCGCTTCCCCGGGCCGGGCGAGACGATCGTGGCGATCGGAAGCGGCGTCGGCCTCGGCGGCAAGGGCCTCAACCAGGCGGTCGCGGCGGCGCGCGCCGGCGCCGCCGTGATCCTCCACGCGGCGGTCGGGCGCGGCGAGGCCGACGCCCTGGCATCCGGACTCGCCGACGAGCCGCGCCTCGCGCTCTGCCTCGTCGAGGGTGCGGCGGCGACCGATACGTCGACCATCCTGGTCCGCCCCGACGGCGAGAACCTCATCGTCAGCACCTGCGCCGCCGCCCAGGCCTTCGACCCGCTCAGCCGCGGGATCCTGGGCGGGATCGCACCCGGCGACATCCTGCTGCTGCAGGGCAACCTCGCGGCGTCCGCCACCCGGGATTGCCTCCATGCCGGCCGTCGCGGCGGTGCCCTGACGGTGCTGAACCCGAGCCCGTGGCCCGACGGCGCCGCACCGGACTGGCGCGACGTCGACCTCATGGTGGCCAACCGGCACGAGGTCGCGGCGCTCGCGGGCCGCGCCGATCCGGAGGAGGCCGCCGCGCTGCTGCTGGCGTCGGGCGTCGGCGCGGTCGCGGTGACGCTGGGGTCGGCGGGCATCGTGCTCCGCGACGCCGCCGGACGCGTCACGGTCGCGGCCTCCACCGTCGCGGTCCGCGACACGTCGGGGGCCGGCGACGTGTTCTGCGGCGTCCTGGTCGGCCTCCTGGCGCGCGGGACTCCACGGGACGACGCCCTGGCGCGGGCCACGGCCGCGGCATCGCTCTCGGTCACGCGCCCCGGCGCGCTCGCCGCCTGCCCCACCGCGGCGGAGATCGCCGCCCTGCCCCTGCCGAAGCCGATCCGGAGCCCCTCATGACCACATCGTCGACCCCCGTCTCCGGCATCGCGGGCGACGCCGTCGCGGCGCTGTTCGGCCGTCCGAAAGCGCTGATCGGCGTGGTTCACCTCCTGCCCCTGCCCGGCGCGCCGCGCCACGACGGCGGCCCCGTGGAGGCCATCTACGCGCGCGGCCTCGCCGACGCCCGGGCCTATCTCGAGGGCGGCCTCGACGGCGTCATCGTCGAGAACCACGGGGACGTCCCGTTCTCGAAGCCGCAGGACATCGGGCCCGAGGTGGCGGCCCACATGGCGGTGGCGGCCGACCGCATCCGCACCGCGTTCGGCAAGCCGGTCGGCATCAACGTGCTGGCCAACGCCCCCATCCCGGCCCTCGCGGTCGCGTCGGCGGCGGGGGCGGGGTTCATCCGGGTCAACCAATGGGCCAACGCCTACGTGGCCAACGAGGGCCTCCTTGACGGCGAGGCCGCGGCGGCGATGCGCTACCGCGCGCGCCTGCGCCAGGGCGGGATCCGCATCTTCGCCGACGCCCACGTCAAGCACGGCGCCCACGCCATCACGGGAGACCGCTCCGTCGAGGAACTCGTGCGCGACCTCGTCTTCTTCGACGTCGACGCCGTCATCGCGACGGGCCAGCGGACGGGGCACACGGCCGACCTCGGCTATATCGGCGCCATCGCACAGGCATCGCATCTGCCGACGCTCGTCGGCAGCGGCGTCACGGCCGACAACGTCGCGGCAATCCTCGACGTCGTCGACGGCGTCATCGTGGCCTCGTCGCTGAAGCACGGCGGCGTCTGGTGGAACCCGGTCGACCCGGACCGCGTCCGGCGGTTCGCGGCGTCGGCGGGGCGCTGACGGGGGCTGGGCGGACCCACCGCGCTGCCCGCCCGTGTGAAGACGAGGTTTCAGCACGGCCCAGCCGCCGTCCATCGCCCCAGTGCTCCTCGGCGAGCGATCACGAACCGCAGGGCCCCGGCGATGTCCTCACCCGGTGACACCGTGGCGCCGGAGACAAGCGGGACGGCCAGCGTCAGCGCTTGAGCTTCAAAGGCATCAGGCGGAGTAAGCCGTCACGAACCGGGCATCCGTTTCCCCCTTGCGGACCATCCAGACAGTGCGGATGCACGGATCGCGGCCGTCTGGAGTGGGAACGCTGCATCGGATCGTGAGCGTGGTGCCCCATCGATCGTCAGACGTGGTCTCGATCGGATGGAGATCGGGATGCGCGGTCAGAGAGGCGGTCATCACCTCCACCTGATCGGCTGAAAAGCCGAACCTGATGAAGAACGCCTGTTTGGGACCGCCTTCCTCATGATCAGGATTCATGAGGTATTGAGTGATCTTGGCAGGCGGAACGATGCGCAGCGGGAACGGTGTCGACACCCTTCACGCAGCCTGCGACAGGTCGGCAGCGAGCACCGTGGCGACGGCTTGGAAGGGCTTGGAAAACTCGACCATATAGGCTGCGCCGCCGCCATGGACGAACACGATCGCTCCACGCGTGCCGCTCGGCAAGCTTCGGCCGTCCTTCAGCTCGACCGAGCGTGACAGGACCACCATGGAATGTTCGGCCATGGGGGATCGAGCGGAACCGGACGCGTCATCACTCCAGACCCCCGATCCGCCGACGTTCGAGCTCATGGAGTCGGTCGGAACCATCGCTGCACCAGGCTCGCCATCCATCGCTACTCGGCCTCGGCTCGTGTCGTCGCGGTCGCGAAATCCGAGAATAGCTCGGCGTCGCACCCAGGTGCAATCTCAACCGAGTGGATCACCAGACATGCCCAGTCAGGGCTATGCCCAGGAACTCAGACGCTGGAGGATCGAGGCGTATCGCGATGGCCCGAGGTGGCAGACACCGCCTCAGACCTGTCTGTCGGCCTGGGCGAGAGGTCCCATCGCGCGCCTTCCTGTATTCCGCGACGACGCTGATCCTCACCGCGCGCCATCCCACGGACAGATCGATCGACCTTTGGACGAGGATGCCTCGGTAGACCGCTTTACGAAAGCGGTTTACCCCATCAATGTGCAGGACCAGGCGAGGGGGCGTGACATGGTGGGACCCGCGAAGCTCGGCGATGTGGCGAAGGCGGCGACGCTGTCGTCCGCCACGGTGTCGCGATACCTGAACGGCAGCCTCAAGCTGCCGCCGGAGACGTCGCGCCGGATCGATGCGGCCGTGGCGATGCTCGGCTACCGTCCTCACCCGCACGCCCGTAGCCTCAGCCGCGGCCGCAGCGACACGATCGGGCTCCTGCTCCCCGAGATCGACAATCCCTTCTTCTCGCGCCTGGCCGCCGCCGTCGAGGCGGCGGCGCATGCGCGCGGGCTCGGCCTGATGTTCTGCGCTTCGCTGAACAATCCCGATCGCGAGATCGACTACATCGGGCACCTTCGCCGCAACCTCGTCGACGGCCTGCTGTTCGCCACCAACCACCCCGACGACGGCACCCTGTCGCGGGCCATCAATGCCGCGCCCGGCATCGTCCTGATCGACGAG
This sequence comes from Lichenihabitans sp., assembly GCA_965214345.1. Classification (GTDB taxonomy): domain Bacteria; phylum Pseudomonadota; class Alphaproteobacteria; order Rhizobiales; family Beijerinckiaceae; genus Lichenihabitans. Next base: position 2,979,651 of record CBDCBJ010000007.1, read on the forward strand.
GACATCGCCGAGACCGGTGTGCCGAAGGTGTTCTGCGACAACGCGCAGGGCGGCCGGCTCGCGGCCGAGCACCTCCTCGCCTTCGGGCACACCGATCTCGCCTACGTCGGAGGCCCGGGCGGCCTGATGAGCGCGCGCGAGCGCGGGGCCGCCTTCGCGGCGGCCGTGCGGGGGGCCGGGCGACGCCTGGCGGCCGAGCATCTCGGCGACTACTCGCGCCGGCATGGCGAGACGGCGACGATCGAGCTCCTGGAGCGGCATCCGGAGGTCACGGCGATCTTCACCGGCAGCGACGAGATCCTGATGGGCGTCCTGAAGGTCCTCAAGGATCGGGGCCTGGACATCGGGACCGACATGTCGATCGTCAGCTTCGACGATGTCGGGCCGCTCGACCTCCTGGCGACGCCCGTCACGGCCATCCGCCAGCCCGTCGAGGAGATCGGCCGGCTGGCGCTCGACCGGATCATGGGTGACAGCGCCTCGACCGGCGGCGTCGTGGACCGCCTGCCGGTGAGCCTCGTCGTCCGGGCGTCGGTCGCGGCACCCCGGCGCAGGGCACCGTGGCCGCATGCGGCGGCCCATACCAGCCGACATCGACGATGACTCGTCGATGCCGGGTTACGCCGCATGAGCGGCGGCGCGCGTTCGCGCTCGCCAGCGGTCAAGATTTTCGACCACTGGTATCATTGAGGAATAGGGATGAGCACCAAGAAAATTCTGCTGGTGGGCGAAAGCTGGATGAGTTCGGCCACCCACTACAAGGGGTTCGACCAGTTCGGCAGCGTCACCTTCCACCTCGGGGCGGAGCCGCTGGTCGCGGCCCTGAAGGGCAGCCGCTTCGACCTCACCTACATGCCGGCGCATGACGCCGTGACCGGCCTGCCCTCGACGATCGAGGGCCTCGCCGCCTACGACGCCATCCTGCTCTCCGACATCGGTGCCAATTCCCTCCTGCTGCATCCGGACGTGTGGCTGCACGGCAAGACCTTCCCCAACCGGCTGAAGCTCCTTCGCGACTGGACGGCGCAGGGCGGCGGCCTCGTGATGATCGGCGGCTACTTCAGCTTTCAGGGCATCGACGGCAAGGCGCGCTGGGGGCGGACGGCCGTCGAGGAGGCGCTGCCCGTCACCTGCCTGCCCACCGACGACCGGCTCGAGATCCCGGAGGGCTTCCGGCCGACCGTCACCGGGCCGGCGGAGCATCCGATCCTGCAGGGCCTCGGCACGGACTGGCCGGTCCTGCTCGGCGCCAACGAGGTCCGGCTGAAGGACGGCCCGGACGTGACGGTCCTGGCCAGGCTGCCCGACGACCAGGGCGGCCATCCGCTGCTCGTCACGGGCCGGCACGGGCGCGGCCGCACGGCGGTCTGGACGTCGGACATCGGCCCGCACTGGCTGCCGCAGACCTTCGTCGACTGGCCGGGCTACGCCAGGCTCTGGACGAACCTGCTCGGCTGGGTCACGGCGTCCGAAGGACCGTGACATCCGAGGACTCCGCAGAGCACGGCCGTCTGCATGGATCCGGAGGACGGTCGGTGAAGTTCAGCGCAGGAGACGTCCGAAGGCGCTGAGCGGGTCGGCGACGACGCCTGGAGCCCGCGCGTGCTCGACTGGGACGACCTGCGCTTCTTTCTCGCGATCGCGCGCCACGGCAACCTCACCGCAGCCGCGAGAGAGCTGGACGTGGCGCAGTCGACGGTCGGACGCCGGCTCGCGTCGCTCGAGGCCAGCCTCGCGGTCCGCCTGCTGCACCGCACGCCGGACGGCTATCGCCTGACGCTCGCGGGCGAGACCGTCCGCTCCCAGGTCGGACGGGTCGAAGAGGAGGTGCTGGCGGTCGAGCGAACCGTCGGCGGCCAGGACGAGCGCCTGGAGGGGACGGTCCGGATCTCCTGCACCGAGACCCTGGCCGTGCATGTGCTCGCACCGTGTTTCATCGCCCTGCAGCACCGCCATCCGGGCATCCAGGTCGAGCTGGTCCCGAACCCCCTGGAGGTGAGCCTTTCGATGCGAGAGGCCGACGTGGCGGTCCGCCTCGCCCCCTCCGACCGCAACGACCTCGTGGTCCGCCGGGTGGGCAGCATGGAGTTCGCCCTCTACGCCTCGCCCCTCTACCTCCAGCGCCACGGCATGCCCGAGCTCGAGTCCGGCTGTGCCGGGCATCGCCTGATGGCGTCGCTCGACGACGTCGACGGCGACGAGCAGGCGGCTTGGCTGGCGGGGCTGACGTCACGAGCCCGCCCGGGCCTGCAGACCAGCAGCCACGAGGCGCTGGTCGTGGCGGCCCGCAGCGGCGGCGGGCTGGCGTGCCTGGCCTGTTTCAGGGCCGACCCCGATCCGTCGCTGTTCAGGCTGCCCACCGTCTGCCCGGCGCCCCCCGCCGACATCTGCATCCTGGTCCACAAGGACAGCCGCGCGACGCCGCGCATCAGGGCGACGATCACCGCCATCGCCGACGCCATCAAGGGTGTCTTGCCCTGCCGGTGAGGACTCGTCTCTCGCCCGGACTTCGGAGGCGATCCCATCGGGGTCGTCGTCTGTCGGCCGGTCTCGATCAGCTGTTCTGAGCATCGATGATCGCCTGAACTCTCGATGCATCGCCGCATAGCCGGTCACCGGATTTCGAGAGCATCCATCTCGGTCGACCCCCGTTATGGCTGCGTCGCCTCGAGGCGACGCGTTCAATCACGGTGCCGCTCCAGACCGGCGTCGATCGACGATCTCCCCCAGCGAGCCTCGACCTCCCGCCGCCCGGCCGGGACCCGCCGCCGCATGACCACAGGACTGACCCATGGCGACCACCACCGGAACGACCACGCCCCAGGACCTCGACGACATGAACCTCTCGCCGGTCAGCCCGGCCGACGATGCCCGCACCATCCTGGTCAACAACGTGTCCTGGGGCGGGGTCCTGGCCGGCGTCGTGGCGGGTCTCGTGACGCAGCTGATCCTCAACCTGGTCGGCATCGGCATCGGCGCCTCCACGCTGAACCCGATGACCGGCGACAATCCGTCGGCCGGCAACTTCTCCATCGGAGCCGGCGTCTGGTGGGCCCTGTCGGGCATCGTCGCGGCCTTCGTCGGTGGCTACATCGCCAGCCGCCTCTCGGGCCGCCCGAAGTCGTCGACCGGCGGCTGGCACGGGCTGATCTCGTGGGCCCTGACGACGCTGGTGATCTTCTACCTGCTCACCACGGCGGTGGGCGGCGTCATCGGCGGCGCCTTCAACACCGTCAGCGGCGCCATCGGCGGCGTCGGCCACGCGGTGTCGTCGGTCGCACAGACGGCCGTCCCGGCCTTGACGCAGGGGACGGATCCGGTCGGCGCCATGCAGCAGGCCCTGTCGTCCCCGGCCAACGATCCGGCCGACATGAAGGCCGCCACGACCTCCCTCGCCAAGGCCCTGGTGACCGGCGACGACGCCCAGGTCGCCGACGCCCGGGAGAAGGTCGCCCAGGCGATGTCGAAGCAGCAGAACATCCCGATCGACCAGGCCCGCGCGCGGGTCTCCGCCTACGAGACACAGGTCCGGGACAAGGCGGCCCAGGCGAAGCAGCAGGCGGCCGAGGCGGCCGACACCGCCGCCAAGAGCGTATCCCGCGGCGCCCTGCTGGGCAGCCTGGCCCTGATCCTCGGCGCCATCGCTGCCTGGTTCGGCGGCAAGGCCGGCACCGTGGACCCGACCGTCACGGCGCAGTTCATCCGCAACACGCGCGTCATCCGGGGCAACCCGACGGCGTGACGTGATCGACGCCTCGCGGCGTCCCGGTCGGCGGTTTCGGCCGCCGGCCATCACCGGCCCGGCAGCCATCATGGCGCTTCGGCATTCTGTCCGGACGCGTGAGCCATCCCTTCCCACACCCAGGAGCACACAATGGCCAAGCAGACCATCACGGCCGTCTTCGACACCCGCACTCACGCCGAGGGCGCCGCCCAGGCGCTGCGCCAGCTCGGGATCCCGACCGCCGACGTGACGATGTCGGCCGAGACCGCCAGCGACGAGCTGGGCGCCGGCTACGGCACCACGGCCGAGCCGAAGAGGTCGGGCTTCATGGCGTCGCTCGAGAACCTCTTCGGCGGCTATGAGGACCAGGCGACCTACGCCGAGGGCGTGCGCCGCGGCGGCACCCTGCTGACCGCCCACGTCGACGACGCCCACGTCGACCGCGCCGTGTCGGTGCTGGAGCAGCACGGCGCCGTCGACCTCGAAGAGCGTGAGCAGACCTGGCGCAGCGAGGGCTGGACGGGCGGCGCCACGGGCGCCGGGATGGCGGCGACGGGGAGCGCCGGCGCGGGCGCCACGGGTCTGGCCATGACCGGCACCGCGCCCGCCGCGACGGTCGTCACCACCGAGACGCGGACGACGGCGCCCGCCCCGATGGCGGCGACCCCGACGCCCACCACGGCCGGCACCGACGATGTCCTGCAGGTCGTCGAGGAGCGCCTCAACGTCGGCAAGCGGGCGGTCAGCCGCGGCAAGGTCCGGCTGCACAGCTACATGGTCGAGACGGCGGTGTCCGAGGACGTCACCCTGCGCGACGAGACCGTCACGGTCGACCGCCGCACGGTCGACCGCCCGGTCGCGGCGCTCGGCGCCGATGCCTTCAAGGAGCGCACGATCGAGATGGAGGAGACCGACGAGGAGGCGGTGGTGGGCAAGACTGCGCGCGTCGTCGAGGAGATCGGCATCCGCAAGGATGTGGCCGACCGCACCGAGACCATCCGCGACACGGTGCGGAGCACCAAGGTCGATATCGAGGACGGCCGCACCGTCGGCACGGCGACCGGCGGGGCTTTCGCGACCCGGCTCGTCGAGGACCTGGAGGTCGTCGGCTCCGACGGCATCCACGTCGGCGTGATCGACCGCGTCGACGGCGCGGTGATGAAGCTGAAGCGCCTGGACCCCGCGGCCGGCGACCAGCACCACACATTGTCGACCGATCTCGTGAAGTCCGTCGACAAGACTGCCATGCTGAGCATCACGGCCGCAGACGCCATGAAGCGCTGGACGGCAGTCTGATCCAACGGCGGCCCCCGAACGTTGCAGGGGTCCGCGAGCGATACGGCCGGGCACAGGCGCCCGGCCGAACCCGCGTATATGAGCTGCGAACCGACGATGGTCGACGTGCCGACGACAGCAGACGATCCGACGCGGGACTTCGGCGATGGCGGGATGTCCTCCGTTGTGCCGGCGGCCGGTCCGGCGTCGATCCGGCCGATGCCCTCCGGCGTGGGCCTCGGCGGCGTCGAGACGGTCTCGCTCCTCGCCGAGACCCTGACGGTCTCCAAGCGGCGCAGGTCGACCGGCAAGGTCCGGGTCGCGGTCCGCACCGAGGTGACCGAGGCGACGGCCGAGACGGAGGTGGACCGCTACAGGATCGAGGTGACGCGCGTGCCGGTGGACCGCGTCGTTGACGAAGCGCCGGCGGCGCGGACCGAGGGCGACACCACGATCGTCTCGGTGGTCGAGGAGCGCCTCGTGGTGGTCAAGCAGCTGGTCGTCGTCGAGGAACTCCGGATCCGCCACGTGGTGGAGCGCCGAGCGGTGAGCCAGCCCGTGACGCTGCGGCGCCAGCGCGCCGTCATCGAGCGCCTCGACGCGAGCGGTCGTGTCGTCGATCCTGTCGATGATCGGCCGAAGGCTGCCGAGCACCCGTGATCGTTCGCGGTCGCATCGGGCTCAGAACTCTTCCCAGTCTCCGGCGACGCTCGCGTCGGCCTTGGCCGCCGCGCCGCCGCGACCGACGGTCTTCAGCATGCGGACCGGCCCGGGGGATGGACGGCGCTGCGATCCCGCCACGTTCGCCGGGGATCCGCGGCGGCCCTCGCCGGCACTGCCGACCTGGAACTGGTCGATCAGCCGGGCCAGTTCGCCCGTCTCCTTCGCCAGCGCCTGGCTGGCGGCCGTGGCCTCTTCCACCATGGCGGCGTTCTGCTGGGTGACCTGGTCCATCTGGTTGACGGCCGTGTTGACCTCGTCGAGCGCCGTCGCCTGCTCCTGCGCCGAGGCGGCGATCTCGCCCACGATGCCGTCGATCTCGGCCACCTGCGCCACGATGCGGCCCAGCGCCTCGCCGGTCTGGCCCACGAAGGTCACGCCCTGCGCCACCTGCTGGCTCGACGTCGAGATCAGCGCCTTGATCTCCTTCGCGGCCTCGGCCGAGCGCTGCGCCAGGGCGCGCACCTCCGACGCCACGACGGCGAAGCCGCGGCCCGCGTCCCCGGCCCGCGCGGCTTCCACGCCGGCGTTGAGCGCCAGGAGGTTCGTCTGGAAGGCGATCTCGTCGATCACCCCGATGATCTGGCCGATCTCGCGCGACGAGCGCTCGATGCCGCTCATCGCCTCGACGGCCTGGCGCACCACCTGCCCGGACTGCTCGGCGCTGCCCCGCGCGCTGCCCACCACGCTGCGGGCGTGTTTCGATCCCTCGGCGGTCTTGCGCACCGTGGCGGTGATCTCGTCGAGCGCCGCCGCGGTCTCCTCGAGCGAGGCCGCCTGCTGCTCGGTGCGGCGGGACAGGTCGTCCGACGCCGTCGAGATCTCGCCCGTGCCGGAGCGGATCGTCGAGGCGCTCGCCGCGACGGTGCGCATCGTGTCCTGCAGCTTCGCCATGGCGCCGTTGAAGTCGGCGCGGAGCTTCTCGTAGTCGGCCGGAAAACGCTCGTCGATGCGGTGGACGAGGTCGCCGCCCGACAGGCGCGACAGGCCCGACGCCACCATCTCGACGACGTGGCTCTGCTGCGCGGCGGACTCGGCCAGGGCGGCGGCGTTGCGGGCGCGCTCCTGCTCGGTGAGGCGTCCCGCCGCCAGCGCGTCGGCCTCGAGCCGCACCTTCTCGATCGCCGCCGCCTTGAAGACCTGCACGGCTCCCGCCATGGCGCCGATCTCGTCGCGCTGGCCGAGGGCCGGGATCGTGACGGCATGGTCGCCCTGCGCCAGCGCCTGCATGGCGCCCGTCATGGCGCCGATGGGGGTCGCGATGGCCCGGCCGATCAGCCAGGCCATCAGCCCCGCGAGCAGCGCCGAGAACGCGCCGCTCGCCGCCACGACGACCATGATCTGATCCATCGCGGCCTTGGCGGCGTCGGTCCAGGACTGGGACCACAGGTCGGCGTCGGCCCGGAACCGGTCGAAGCCGTCGTTGACGGCATCGATGACGGGCTGGTTCCCGCCCGAGGCCTCCATCTCCAGCGCTTGGGCCCGAGTCTCCGGGGACGATGAGAGCCGGACCTCGTCGTCGAACGATCCCTTGGCATAGGCCGAGACGGCCTTGTCGTAGGCATCGAGCCTCGGGAGCAGCCTCGCCGCATCCTGGGTCAGGATCGCTCGGGTGGCGGCGAGATCGGTCGCGTAGGCCGCCATCTCCTTCTCGAATTTCGTCCGATCCGAGTCTTTTCCGGTGATCACCAATTTGCGCACCAGCGATTGCGCGCGAGCGACGTCGCTCTTCAGCCGGTTGATCCTGTCGACGGCCAGGTTCGAAACAGCGTCGAGCCGCTGGATCTCGTGAAGCTCGGTCATCTTGACGTAGACGAAACACGAGCTCAGCCCGATGATGACGATCACTGCGCCGAAGCCCATCGCGAGTTTCTTGGCGACACTCAGGTTGGTGAGCTTCATGGCGATGGTTTCTACTCTGCGATAGCCTGATGCTGGCATAAGCTTTTGAGAGTTAAAATCGACCTAACATCGAATAAATGAGCGGCTACTCACTGCAAGTCGGTCGACAGTTGCGGTTCTGACCTGGTCACAACAGAGCATCGCCTCCCAGTTGCGCCGAGCCGCACCCGCGGGGCTCACGGTGACCTGGCCACCGGGCCGCGAGGGGCGGCGCCGCCGCGACACCCGACGATCATCCCGGCCGACGCGCGCTGGAGCCGGAGATCCCTGTGCGCCACTCGGGGAAGATCGCGTCCGCGATGCCCTCGACGCGCTCGATGTCCGCCCCCGAGAGGGCCGCCCGCCAGGGCTCGGGCGAGCTCGCCCTGGCGGCGAACACGTCGGGGTGGACGGAGGCCGCCGGCCGGCCGAAGTCGGGGTCGCGCCGCCGCCGCCGCCCCAGCCATCCGCAGAGGTCGGCCAGCGCCTCGGCCGGACGGGCGGCGAACTCCTCGTAGGCGAGGATGCGCCCCCAGGGCTGAGCGTCGAGCGCGCGCGAGGCTTGCCGCTCGACGTATGCCCAATAGGCCGCGATGCGGGAGAGCCCGTCGGTGTCGTAGGCCGCCAGCGCCTCCGCGGCGGGGTCCATCCGGGCGAGCCGGACGCGCGAGAAGCTCCAGTGCCAGTCCGCCGCGATGAGGCTCGCAGCGACGGCGCAGGGGTGACGGCGGACGTGGAGCACGGGCACGCCGAACCGGCGATGGAAGCCCACGAGGTTGCCGTGGAGGCGGACGTCCTTGACCACGATGGCGGCGCGCGCCGATTCCGCGACGCTGCCCCGGCAGCTCAGCAGGAACGCGCCGCCCCGCATGCCGTGGCAGGCCGCGTCGAGCGCGGCCCAGACGGGCGAACCGTCCTCGAACGGGCCGGGGATGAAGGCCTGCAGGGCGTCCTCGTCTCCGGGGAAGCGAGACTCGAGGAAGGCCCTGCGCCGCGGCTCCTGCGGCGACAGGGGCTCGAAGATCGACTTGGCCCCGAGGGCGTCGCAAAGGCACTCCTGAAGCCACGTCGTGCCGCTCCTCCAGAAGCCGTTCACCAGGAGGATGGGCCTCGCCAAGCCGGCGAACCCAAGGGCGGCGTCGATGCCTCCCGCGACCGCCAGGCCCCGGGCGATCGCCCCCGGCCGGCGGGGGCGCCCGGCATGGGTCAGGTCGCCGAGGCGGAAGACGGCCTGCGTCGTTTCGCGCTCCACCATCGCAGCACCGTCGCCCGCTCGCCAGCCCTCAGCATAGGGCCGGCACCGGCGCCGGCCCACCCGCCGGACTGCGGCGATGCAGCGCCCCCCTCCTTCTACCAAGTGTCGTCGAGCTTGATTAATCGTCCGCCATGCAGAACCCACAGAGTGCCGGCTCGCCGCTCCCGCGTCTCCCCTGGCCGAGCATGCCGGATCTCGGGACGCGCCGCCTGATCGCCGTCCTGCCGAGCGCCGCGCTCGCGCTCGGCCTCGTCGCGACGGCGGCCGCGGTCCTGGCGCGAGCGCCGCGGCCGGCCATCGACTGGGTGCTCCTCGCGCCCTTCGCGCTCGTGATGACGTGGGAATGTTTCATCGTCTGGCAGCTCGTCCTCGGCTTCGCCGTCTGGCTGCGGGGCGTGGACGGGCAGACGCCGCTGGAACGACGCGCCGCCGCGCTGGAGCCGGTGGCCACGGGCCGGAGCCGGACCGCCATCCTGATGCCGATCTACGAGGAGGAGCCCGCCGCGGTCTTCGACCGTATCGGGATCATCCTCCGGTCGCTGGCGCGCCTGGGACCGTGCGACGACGTCGACCTGCACATCCTGAGCGACACGCGGACGGCCGAGACCGCGGCGGCGGAGGCGGCGCTGTGGCGACGGCTCGACGCCGAGGCGCCGGGCCGGACCGCCTATCGTCGGCGTCCGGTCAACGCGGGGCGCAAGGCGGGCAACATCGGCGAGTTCCTCGATCGCCGTGGCGCCGACTACGATTTCGCGGTCGTCCTCGACGCCGACAGCCTGATGAGCGGCTCCGCCATCCGGCGGCTGATCCGGCTCATGGAGGACCACCCCCGCATCGGCCTGATCCAGACCGTCAGCTACGCCACGGGGCGCGACACGCTGTTCGCCCGCATCCAGCAGTTCGCCGTCAGGCTCTACGCGCCGCTGTCGCTCCGCGGCCTGGAGTTCTGGCAGGGGCCGGAGGGCTCCTACTGGGGCCACAACGCCATCTTCCGCGTGGCCCCGTTCCACCAGCATTGCCGCCTGCCGATCCTGCCGGGCCGCCCGCCGTTCGGGGGCGAGATCCTGTGCCACGACGTGGTCGAGGCGGCGCTGCTGGCCCGGGCCGGGTGGGAGACGCACCTCCTGCCGGAGTTCGAGGGGACGTGGGAGGAGATGCCGACCAACGCCGTCGACCTGCTGGCGCGCGAGCAGCGCTGGTGTCAGGGCAACCTCCAGCACCTCGGCGTTCTGGCCCTGCCGGGCCTCAAGGCCGCCAGCCGGGGCCATCTCGCGCTCGGCATCGGCGGCTACCTCATGGCGCCCCTCTGGTGGTGCTTTCTGATCCTCGGCGCGCTGCGGGTCCTGCTCGTGCCGAAGGGGGAGGGCTACGGGCTGCTGGCCTACGGCCTGTCGGAGCCGGGCATCGCCGCCGCGGCGCTGGCGGCAGCGTCGGCGGCGCTCATCCTCCTGCCGCGCCTGCTCAACCTCGCCCGCGCCCTCGGGGCCCGCGACGTCCGGCGCAGCTTCGGCGGCGCGGCGCGGCTGCTCTGCGGGGCCGCGATCGAGCAGGCGGTGTGGCTGCTGCTGGGGCCGATGCTGCTGCTGGTCACGGCCGGTTTCGTCGTCCGGACCTTCGCGGGCGGCGCGATCGGGTGGACGAGCCAGTCGCGCGTCGAGCGCCACATTCCGGTGCTGGCCGCGCTGCGGCGGCACGCCGTCCACGTGGCGCTCGGCTGTGCCTTCGCCGCCATCGCGGTCCGGGGCGGCGGATGGCTGGCGGTGTGGCTCGCGCCCACGGCGCTCGGGCTCGTCGTCAGCCCGGCCCTGACGGCGTTGTCGAGCCGCCGCGACCTCGGGCGCCTGTCGCGGCGCTGGGGCCTGTTTCTCACGGTCGACGACATCCTGCCGGCGCCGGAGATCTGCGAGTTCCAGGCGAGCCGGGAGCGCCGTGCGCTCCGCGGCCAGCACGGCTCGGCCGCCTGAGGGGTCAGAAGACGTCGTCCGAGGCCGGCTCCGATCCTCTTGGGTTTTCGAGCGGTTCTCGTACCAGCCGCCGTCGACGATGACTCGCCGACGGCGGGTCACGCCGCACGAGCGGCGGCGCGCCTTCGCGCTTGCCAGCGGTCGACACTTTCGACCGCTGGTATCGCTTCGTCCGATGCCGCCCGAGCCGTGACGCGGGCGTGGACGCCGCAGCGCGACATCGGCTACCAGGACGCATGCCCCAGACCCTCACCAGCGCGCAGCTCCTCCGCCGCTTCTTCAGCTACTACCGGCCGCACCGGGGCCTGTTCCTGCTCGACTTCTCCTGCGCGGTGGCGTCGGGCCTGCTCGAACTCGGCTTCCCGCTCGCCGTGCGGGCCTTCGTCGACCGGCTGCTGCCCGGGCAGGACTGGGGCCTGATCGCCCTGGCGTCAGCGGCGCTGCTCGTCATCTACGGGCTCAACACCGGCCTCCTCGCGGTGGTGACCTACTGGGGCCACCGGCTCGGCATCAACATCGAGACCGAGATGCGCCGCCGCAGCTTCGACCACCTGCAGAAATTGTCCTTCCGCTTCTACGACGAGCAGAAGACCGGCCATCTCGTGGCCCGCGTCACCAAGGACCTGGAGGAGATCGGTGAGGTCGCCCACCACGGCCCCGAGGACCTGCTCATCGCCGTCATGACCTTTCTCGGCGCCTTCGCCCTGATGGCCCTGGTCAACGCGGAGCTCGCCCTCATCACGGCGCTCGTCGTCCCCTGCACGGCCTGGATCACGTCGCGCTACGGCGGGCGCATGACGCGCAACTGGCACGCGCTGTTCGGCCGGGTCGGCCAGTTCAACGCCCGCATCGAGGAGAACGTCGGCGGCATGCGGGTCGTCTAGGCCTTCGCCAACGAGGACCACGAGCGCGCGCTCTTCGCCCGCGACAACGCCGGATACCGGACCACCAAGCTCGAGGCCTACCGCGTCATGGCGGCCTCGACGTCGCTGAGCTACCTGTCGATGCGGGTGACCCAGCTCGTCGTCATGGTGGCGGGCTCCTGGTTCGTGCTGCACGGGCGCTTGAGCGAGGGCGGCTTCGTCGGGTTCCTGCTGCTGATCGGCGTGTTCTTCCGCCCCGTCGACAAGATCAACGCCGTGATCGAGACCTATCCGAAGGGCATCCCCGGCTTCCGCCGCTACCTCGCCCTGCTCGACACGGCGCCCGACGTCGTCGACCGCCCCGGCGCGCGTCCCGCGCCGGCGCTGCGCGGCGACATCCGCTTCGAGGGCGTGGCGTTCGGCTACGCGCCGGGCCGCCCGGTGCTGGAAGGCATCGACCTCACGATCCGCGCCGGCGAGACCATCGCGTTCGTGGGCCCGTCCGGCGCCGGCAAGACGACGCTCTGCGCCCTGCTGCCGCGCTTCTACGACGTCGACCGCGGCCGCATCACGGTCGACGGGATCGACATCGGCGACATGACGATGGCGTCGCTCCGCCGCCAGATCGGCATCGTGCAGCAGGACGTCTTCCTGTTCGCCGGGACGATGCGCGAGAACATCGCCTACGGGCGGCTCGACGCCGACGAGGCCGCGATCCGCGAGGCCGCGCGGCGGGCCGAGCTCGACGCCGTGCTGGCCCGCCTGCCGGACGGGCTCGACACGATCATCGGCGAACGCGGCGTGAAGCTGTCGGGCGGCCAGAAGCAGCGGCTCGCCATAGCGCGCATCTTCCTGAAGGATCCGCCGATCCTCATCCTCGACGAGGCGACGAGCGCGCTCGACACCGCCACCGAGGTCGCGATCCAGCGGGCCCTGGGCGAACTCTCGGCCGGCCGCACCACCCTGGTGATCGCCCATCGCTTGGCCACGATCCGGCATGCCGACCGCATCGTCGTGGTGGACCATGCCGGGCTCGTCGAGCAGGGCCGCCACGGCGATCTCGTGGCGCGGGACGGCGTCTACCGGCGCCTCCACGAGGCCCAGTTCGCCGAGCGTTGAACCGCCTCGACGCCGGAACGCTTCGGCGGGCCTCGACAGGACTCGCGATCTTCCGCCTCGGATTTAAGCGGGGATTAACCAAACTCAGCCTCAATGTCCCGTCAGACGATTGGCGAGGATCCTCCGCGAAACGTCCGGCGCAGCGGCACCGGACGGGGGACCCATCCCGAAAGCGAGGCGAATGACCGACACGTCCGCGATCCCCTCAGATCTGTTCCTCTTCGACCGGGGTCGCCTGTCGCAGCGGCATTCGACCTGGACCGTGGCGGGCGCGGGCGCCGTCACCCTGGGCGTCCTGTTCGGCTCCTGGCTGATCGACCACCGCGCGCCGGCGTCGGAACCCGCCCTGCGCGCCGCGGCGGCGGACCCCGGCACGGCACGGCTCACCGCCGCGTTTCACACCCCGGCGTCGATGCCCCTGCCCGACCTCGCCGAACCCGACGCGCCCCGCCCCGCGCGGGCCCTGGAACTGGCGCCGCAGTCTCCCGCCATCGTGCCGCCGAAGACCGAGACCGCCATGCTGGCGCCGGAGTTCGTCCGCGGTCCCGCCCCATTGGGGCTGGCCGACAGCGCGCCGCTCGCGCCCCGCTTCGTCGCTCCCGCCGGAGGACCCGGCCGAGCCCCCGTCGAGGCGGCCGCGCCGACGCCGGTGAGCCAAGCCTCGGCGCCGGAGCGGCCGGGGCCCGTCATCGCCATGATCGCCCCCCTGCCCGAGGAGCCGCACGACGCGGCGCCCGTGCCGGTGCCGTCGCCCGTGCCGGTCCCGACCCCGCAGATCGAGGCGCCCCAGGTCGGGGCGGTGCCGCTGCCCGCCCCGCGCCCGGCCTTCCGCTGGGCGGCGCCCGAGCAATATCGCGTCTCCCGCCGCCAGGTGGCGCGCAACACCGACACGGCGCCGACCCCGCCCCCGGCGGTGCCGGCCGACAACCGATCATTTCTCGAAAAGTTCTTCGGCACGCCGCGGCCCCAGAACGGCCCGACGCTCGCCTATGCGTCGCCCGAGGACGGGCTCTTCGGCCGCTCCGCCGCGATCCCCGCCAGCCCCGCCTCCATGGGCGACCGCACCACGGCGATCTACGACATCTCCGCCCACACGGTCTACATGCCGGACGGCTCGCGGCTCGAGGCCCATTCCGGCCTCGGCCGGATGCTCGACGACCCCCATCACGTCGGGGCCCGCAACGTCGGGCCGACGCCGCCGCACGCCTACGACCTCACGCTGCGCGAGACGCTGTTCCACGGCGTCCAGGCGCTCCGCCTCAACCCCGTCGTCGGCGGCGGCGTCTACGGCCGCACGGGCCTCCTGGCCCACACGTTCATGCTGGGGCCGAACGGCGATTCCAACGGCTGCGTGTCGTTCCGCGACTACACGGCCTTCCTGCGGGCCTACCAGAACGGCCAGGTGCGGCGGCTCGTCGTGGTGACTGGCCTGAGCTGATCGCGCGGCGGCGGGGCGACCTCGACAGCCCCTCCCGCCGGCTCTAAGACGCCCGGGAGAGCCGGGCGCCTCGATCCGGCGGAGACCCCCCACCATGTTCGAAAAGCGCAAGCTCGGTCGCACCGGGCTCGACGTCACGTCGATCTGCCTCGGCACCATGACCTGGGGCCAGCAGAACACCGAGGCCGAAGGCCACGCCCAGCTCGACATCGCCATCGGCCGCGGCATCAACTTCATCGACACGGCCGAGATGTATTCCATCCCGCCCAAGGCCGAGACGCAGGGCTCGACCGAGCGGATCATCGGCACGTGGCTGAAGGCGCGCGGCGGCCGCGAGCGCATCGTCCTCGCCACCAAGGTCTCGGGGCGCTCGTCGAACGACTGGCTGCGCCCCGGCGGCAAGCCCGCCCGGCTCGACGAGGCCAACATCCGCTACGCCGTCGAGGCCTCGCTGAAGCGTCTCCAGACCGACTACATCGACCTCTACCAGCTCCACTGGCCCGACCGGGTGGTGAGCCTGTTCGGCGCCGGCGGCAACGTGTTCCGCGACCTGCCGCAGACGGACGATTCGATCCCCATCGCCGAGACGCTCGGCGCCCTCGGCCGGCTCGTCGAGGAGGGCAAGGTCCGCCACGTCGGCCTGTCGAACGAGACGCCCTGGGGCACAATGCGGTTCCTGCACGCGGCCGAGACCGGCCATGGCCCGCGCGTCGCCTCGATCCAGAACAGCTACAACCTGCTCAACCGCAACTACGAGCTCGGCCTCGCCGAGATCGGCCTGCGCGAGGACGTCGGGCTGCTCGCCTATTCGCCGCTCGGCCAGGGCTATCTCACGGGCAAGTACCAGGGCGGCGCACGGCCGCCGGGCGCCCGCACGACGCTGTTCAACCGCGGCACGCGCTACGAGAAGCCGGGCGTTGACGTCGCCATCGACGCCTACCTCAAGCTCGCCCGCGACTTCGGCCTCGACCCGACCCAGATGGCGCTCGCCTTCGTGACGTCGCGCAGGTTCGTCACCTCGAACATCATCGGGGCGACGAGCCTCGAACAGCTCGAGACGGTCCTGGGCTCTGTCGACGTCGCCATCACGCCCGACCTCGAGGACCGCATCGACGCGATCCACCAGGTGCACCAGAATCCGGCGCCCTGAGGCCGCCGCTCGCTCCCCTCCGCTCCTCCCCGCGACGGCGGGGATCAGGCAAAGGGAGCCGGCCGAAGGCCGACCAGACCGATACGGGTGCCGCTCGCCTCTACGCTCGTGCGGCGGGGGCGGCCTTCGGCCGGACATCTTGCGCTGGATCACCGCCTCCGCGGCGATGAGCGGGTGACCGGCATGGCGAGCCGATCGCCCGCGTCAGGGCTGCGCCGGCAGGGCCAGGTCGGCGAGGTCGCGGTGCCACACGGTGCCGTCCTGCCCCTCGCGGGTGCCGATGGCGTAGACCCGGTCCATGTAGCCCGCCCCGAAGGGCATCGTCGGGTCATAGGCGACGGCGCGGTCGATGTAGGCCAGTTCGAAGTCCATGCCGAGCCGGTGGGCCGCCTCGGAGGCGGCCGTCACTTCGGCGGAGGTCTGGGCCTTGAAGATCGTCGACAGGGAGCGGTAGGCGATCGGCACCGTCCCTTTGGCGGTGACGCTGAACTCCGGCGGCAGGGTGTTGTTGACCACCGCCCAGATGTGGACGCGCCGGCGAAGGCTCGCCGACAGGGGCGCGCCGGCCCCGGCGAAGAGGTCGGGACGGGCGAAGATCTGCGCGGTGGCGACCCCGTCGACATGCATCTCCTGCAGCGATCGGGCGCCCGCCGCGGCCTGGATCATGACGGGCGGGAACAATGCCGGCACGCTGGCCGAGGCCACCAGCACGTCGCGAAACAGCGCGGGCGCGTCGGGCCGGCCGCTCGCCGCGATGGCGCCCATGTCCCACACGACGGGGCGCTGGGCGTCGAGGTTGGTGGTGACGACGAGGAGCCGCCGGCCGCGCCGGTGCTCGGCCGCGACCGCGGCGACCAGATCCGGCGTCGCGTAGGTTTCCACCATGCGGCGGAGCGGCCCCGGGTCGAGCAGCCCGTCCCCGGTCGCGATGGCGACGATGTTGGCGGGCTCCGCCACGCCGCCCGCACCCTCGCCCGTGTAGAGCTTCGCCAGGACGCCGTCGTAGGCGGGCCCGAGGAACGCGAAGGGCGCGATGAGGGCCCCGGTCGACACGCCGGTGACGACGTCGAAGGATGGACGGTCGCCGCGGCGCGTCCAGCCGTCGAGGAGCCCCGACGCGAAGGCGCCGCCCGCCCCGCCGCCCGACAGGGCGAGGACGTTGACGTCGTGGGTGAGGGTCGGCCGTGCCGCCGCGCCGAGCACGGCGCGCGCCACCTCCCGCGCCGGGGCGTCGCCCCAGGCGCGGACGGCGCCGAAGCCGGGCACCGCCGCCACCGCCTGGTCGGCGGCGGTAAAGTCCTCGCGCGACGTGACGGCGCAGGCCCCGAGCGACAGGGCCAGGACGACGGCCGCGGCGCGGGATGCGGGGCGCCTCGACCGGGCCTGGCCGAAGGTCACGCGCGGGGCGCCGGGGTGGGGAGGGGCATGGAACGGTTCCCGGGTGAAGCGTGACCTCTGCCAGGACGGCATGACGGCATCGTGGCGCGGCTGCCCTGCGCCGGACTGGTGGCCCGGGTCAGGGCAGGCGTCGTCACGCCGCCGGCAGGGCGATGCGGCAGCAGAGGCCGTGGGGGTCCCGGTTGCTGAGAGTGAGCGTGCCGCCATGGGCCGTGACGATGGCCTGGACGATCGGCAGGCCGAGGCCGAAGCCGGACGGCCGCGGACGCGCCCCGTCGTCGCTGCCGCGCCGGAAGGGCTGCATCACATCGTCGAGCCGCTCGGGCGGGATGCCGGGCCCGTCGTCGCTGACCGTGACGGCGACCGTACCGTCGGCCTCGCGCATCAGCTCGACGAACGCCTCCGCCTCGACCCGCGCGGCATTGTCGACGAGGTTGCCGACGGCGCGGCGCAACTCGTCCTCGTGGCCGTGGATCACCAGGTGGTCGGGCCCGCCGTAGCGGGCGCGGTGGCCCAGGTCGGCCGCCTCGTCGCAGACGGTCCGCAGCAGGCTCGCGAGGTCGAGCCGCGCCGGCGCCCGGTCGACCGCGCCGTCGCGCAGGAACGACAGCGCGGCGTGGACCAGCCCGTCCATCTGGCCGAGGTCGCGCAGCATCAGCTCGCGCAGCGGCGCATCGGCGACGAACTCGGCGCGCAGCCGCAGCCGGGTGATGGGCGTCCGCAGGTCGTGGCTGACCGCGGCCAGCATCCCGGTCCGGTCGGCCATCATCCGGGCGATGCGCGCCTGCATGCGGTTGAAGCCGCGCGCCACCGTGGCGATCTCGGTCGCGCCCGTCTCGGGCAGCAGGCGGGCGACGCCCCGCAGCGAGGCCTCGTCGAGGGCGAAGCCGTCGACGGCCGCCGCCATCCGGTCGAGCGGCGCCGTGATGCCGCGGACCGCCCAGACCAGGAAGAGCGTGGTCGAGAGCGCGATGAACACCAGCGTGCCGAAGGAGATCACCGACGGGTCCGGGCCGGTGCGCCGGGCGACGTCGTCGCGCAGGGTGAGGGCCGCGCCGTCGGGCAGCGCGACGCTGCGGCGGCCGGGCTCGGCGGTGCCGCCGGGACGCCCGAGCCGGAATTCGAGGTCCGGGTCGACCCGGTCGAGCGCGCGCAGCACCGCCTCGCGATCGTCGGGGCTCGCCTGCCCGACGAGCGCCACGGCGTGGTCGATGCGCGACACGAAGCCGGGATGGGCGGGCCGAAACCATCCGTTCCGATTGAGCAGGAAGGCGCCGCTCATGCACAGGTGGAAGATGACGGCCGACAGCGCCACGAGCAGCATGAGCTGGGTGGCGATGCGCCCCGGCAGGAGGCGGCGCAGCCCCGTCACGGCGCGGCCTCGACGGCGGGCGAGAAGATGTAGCCGCTCGACCGCACGGTCTGGACGAGGTCCGGTTCGCGCGGGTTGGCCTCGATCTTCAGGCGCAGGCGGCTCACCACGATGTCGACGCTGCGGTCCTGCGAGGCGCTGCCCGGACCCTGGGTGAGGTCGAGCAGGCGCTCGCGCGACAGGACGCGGCCGGGGTGGTCGCAGAAGGTGGACAGCAGGTCGAACTCCGCGCCCGTCAGCGCCACGCGGGCCCCGTCGGGGTCGGTGAGGCGGCGGGCGCCGCGGTCGATGGTCCATCCGGCGAAGCGCAGCACCCGCGGCGGCCCGGCGGGGGCAGCGACCTCGCCGGGGGCGCCCTGGCGGCGCAGCACGGCGCGGATGCGGGCCAGCAGCTCGCGCGGGTTGAAGGGCTTCGGCAGGTAGTCGTCGGCGCCCATCTCGAGGCCCAGGATGCGGTCGACGTCCTCGCCTTTGGCCGTCACCATGATGACGGGTGGCCCGCCGGCGTTGCGCAGCCGGAGGCACAGCGACAGCCCGTCCTCGCCCGGCAGGTTGATGTCGAGCACGACGATGTCGGGGCGCCGATGGGCCATGCTCCGCTCCATGACGGTGCCGTCGCGCGCGATGTCGGTGCTGAACCCGTTGTCGCCGAGATAGCGGGCCATCAGGGCGCTGATGTCGGCATCGTCCTCGACGATGAGCACGAGCGGATCGGACGCCGACGGCATGAGTGGTCTCCCCGCGGCCCCCGGCCGATGGAGCGTGGTCGCACGCGAGTGTGGAGCCACCGTGGACGGGTCTTGTCCGAGTCGTTTCCCGGTAACCCGATGCGCGACCCTGGCGGGGGTCGGCCCGCCGCCCCTCACCGCCGCAGGAACGGCGCCATGCCCTGGCGCGCCAGCAGGTCGGCGCGCTCGTTCTCCGGATGGCCGGCGTGGCCCTTGACCCAGTGCCAGCGGATCGTGTGGCGCGCCGCGGCCGCGTCGAGCTGCTGCCAGAGTTCGATGTTCTTCACGGGCTTCTTGTCGGCGGTGCGCCAGCCGTTGCGCTTCCAGCCCGCCATCCAGCCCGTGATGCCGCCGCGCACGTATTGGGAATCGGTGTGGATGTCGACGTCGCTCGGCTCGTCGAGCGATTCCAACGCCGTGATGGCGGCCATCAGCTCCATGCGGTTGTTGGTGGTGGCGGCGGCGCCGCCGTTGAGTTCGCGGTCGGCCCCGAGGAGCCTCAGGATGGCGCCCCAGCCGCCGGGGCCCGGGTTGCCCGAACAGGCGCCGTCGGTCCAGATCGTGATCGTGTCGGTCATGCGAGCCCGTAGGTGGCGGCGGACTGGACTCCGCGGTGGAAGCGGAGCTTGCCGAGGTATTCGAGCGGATCCTTGGGCCGCACCAGGGCGCCCGGCGGCACGTTCAGCCAATCGACGAGCCGCGTCAGCATGAAGCGCAGGGCGGCGCCCCGCGCCAGCACCGGGAGCGCGCCGACCTCGGCGGCCGCCAGGGGCCGCACCGCCTGATAGCCGGCCAGCATGGCGGCGCCCCGCGCCGGGTCGAACCCGCCGTCGGGGGCGAAGCACCAGGCGTTGAGGCAGATCGCGAGGTCGTAGGCGAGGCTGTCCGTGCAGGCGAAGTAGAAGTCGATCAGGCCCGACAGGCGATCGCCGAGGAAGAACACGTTGTCGGGGAACAGGTCGGCGTGGATGACCCCCTCGGGCAAGCCGCGCGGCCATCCCGCCGCGAGGGAGGCCAGTTCCTCCGCGACGAGCGCCGTCAAGCCGGGCGAGACGCGGTCGGCGCCCTCGCCCGCCGCCGCGAAGAGGCCCGGCCAGCTCTCGACCGACAGGGCGTTGGGCCGCCGCATGGCGAAATCCGCGCCGGCGCGGTGGAGCTGCGCCAGGGCGCGGCCGAGCGCTCCGCAATGGTCGACGCCGGGCTGCTTGATCCACACGCCGTCGAGGAACGTCACCATGGCGGCCGGGCGGCCGGCGAGCCGGCCCAGCGCCGCGCCGCGCCTGTCCCGCACGGGCCTCGGGCAGTTGAGGCCCCGCGCAGCGAGGTGGTCCATCAGCTCGACGAAGAACGGCAGGTCGGCCTCGGCGACGCGCTTCTCGTAGAGGGTGAGGATGAAATTGCCGCCTTCGGTGTGGACGAAATAGTTCGAGTTCTCGACACCCTCGGCGATGCCCTTGCAGGAGAGCAGCCCACCGACGTCGTAGCCGCCGAGGAAAGCGGCGAGGTCGGCGTCGGAGACGTCGGTGTAGACGGCCATCGGGGGTCCGGGACAGGGCGAGCCGCCGCGCCATGCGGCCCGGGCGGGAGGGTGCCCTGGTAGCGGCGCCGCCCCCGGAGGTCAAACGATCCCCCGGCCGACGCTCGCGGGCGGGCGGCGCTCAGTCGTTGCGCTCACCTTCCCGAGGAGTCAGCCGATGCGGACGGGAATCGGGCCGCGTGCCATTCCGGCAGCGACACGTCGTCCGTCACATAGCGACCGCGGTCCAGCCGGACCAGGATCTGGGCATGGCGCAACTGCTCCAGCGCGGTCTGCACCTCGGGCGTGTCGACCGGGCGGCCGAGCGCGTCGCGGTGATCTGCCAGCGCGGCGGCGTCGAACGGCCTGAAGGCATCGGCCTCGTCGACCACCCTCCTGACGATGGCCTGCTGGAGGCGCGTCAGCGTCGACCATGTGGCGTCGAGGTCCGTCCAGTAGGCCTCCCGGGACGCCTCCGCGTGCCCGACTAAGCAGAGTTGCGTGGGTTCTCCCACGCGACTCTGCTTCTTTTCCCGTCGAGATGAGCAGGATGGTGTGGGAGAAACCACACCGTCCTGCTTAGGCTTGTCGGGCTGGACTGGGGTCCGACGGTGCCGAGCACATGGTCGGCGACCGCGGCTTCGAGGAGTTGAGGCCGGTGGCCGACGATGACGAAGGCCGCCCACACCTCGTCGGGATCGAGCGACCTGCCTTCCTTGAGGGCGTCGTTCACATAGGCCGTGTAGGCGTCCGTGTAGTCGCGTCCCAGCAGGAGGAAATCGGTCACCCGGCTCCCGAAGAAGGCCTGCTTGCGATCTCGGACCAGGGACGCGAGCCTGTCCCGGTTGGACCCCGTCATCACGAGCCCGAGGCGCAGGTTGCCGTAGGGCGTGGCTGGAGCGCCGGCGTTCATCGTGTCGCGGGCAGACTTGAGCGCGAAGGTCGCGTTCTCCCCCTGCGGTGACGTCAGCGCGTGTTGCGCCTCGTCGATCATCAGGACGATCGGCCTGTCGCTGCGCCGGCCGATCTCGCCCAGAGCCTGGGGGATCGTGGTACCGCCCGGGGTGCCGATCTTGTCGAAGTCGATCGACAACCAGGGGCCGACGCCGACCTTGGCGACTCCGCTGCGGCGCGCCGCCTTGGCGATGCCGCCTTCCGTGTCCCGCAACGCGCCCTTCAACGCGTCGAGCACGAGCTCGGCCGGGTCACGGGCGCGGTCCGACCAGAGGTCGACGTAGATCGCGACGGCACCGCGCCCGCGCAGTTCGGGCAGGAGGTCGACCGTGAGGAACGTGCTCTTGCCGGTCCGGCGCGGAGCGGCCAGAAACAGACCGGAGGCGCCGCCGAGCGGATCGATCCCGAGCGCGATGTCGGCCATGCGCTTGGCGAGGTCCGGCCGACGGAACACGAACGGGGCGGCCATTGGGAACCTCTTAGGCAATTTCTCCCGATTAGGAGGCGGGGCCTGAGACGCAAGATCCGGGCGCGGCCCGTCAGGCGGTGGTGGTCAGCGCTCCGGAGGCGGACTACCCGACGAAGTCTCGGCGAGGGCTGCCAATCACGACGCGTCTGCCCAGTCGAGAACGGCTCGGCCTGAGGACACCACGCGCGAGGCCGTCGATGTCGGACGCCGAAGCGGACATCGTCGAGGTCATGGCGAGGGCGGCGAAGCCGCGCCCCGGGTGCCAGGGCGGAACGCTCCGAACGTCAATGGGCGACGGAGGCCACCATCGGCTCCTGGACCGCACGCAGCTCGCGCGGCAACGGGAAGAACATCGTCTCCGTCACGGTGGCGACGGTCTCGACCTCGATCGTGTAGCGCTCCGCGAAGGCGTCGATGATCTCCTCCACCAGCACTTCCGGCGCCGACGCCCCGGCCGTGATGCCGATCGTGCGGATGTCGCCGAGCGGCGCCCAGTCGATGTCCGAAGCGCGCAGCACGAGTTGGCTGTTCTTGCAGCCGGCCCGTTCCGACACTTCCTTCAGGCGCTGCGAGTTCGACGAGTTGGCCGAGCCCACCACCAGCATGGCGTCGACCGAATGGGCGATCTGCTTCACAGCCTCCTGCCGATTGGTGGTGGCGTAGCAGATGTCTTCCTTATGGGGGCTGACGATGTAGGGGAAGCGCAGCTTGAGGGTCTCGACGATCCCCTGTGTGTCGTCGACCGACAGCGTCGTCTGCGTCACGAAGGCGAGCTTCTTCGCCAGGAACTCGGGCGTCGCCTCGTCGGCGAGCCGGTGCACGTCGGCGATGTTCTCGACGAGCATCACGGCGCCGTCGGGCAGTTGCCCCAGGGTCCCCACCACCTCCGGGTGGCCGGCATGGCCGACCAGGATGATCGTGTGGCCGCGACGGTAGTGCAACTCCGCCTCGCGGTGGACCTTGGTGACGAGCGGGCAGGTCGCGTCGATGGCGAAGAACTTGCGGGCGCTGGCCTCGAGCGGGATCGCCTTGGGCACGCCGTGGGCGGAGAAGATCACGGGCGCATCGGTGGGCGGGATCTCGTCGAGTTCCTCGACGAAGATGGCACCCTTCTTCTTCAGCGATTCCACGACGTATTTGTTGTGGACGATCTCGTGCCGGACGTAGACCGGGGGGCCGTAGATCGACAGAGCCTGCTCCACCGCGTCGATGGCGCGGATCACGCCGGCGCAGAACCCACGGGGGGCGCAGAGCAGGACTTGCAGCGGCGGTTTGCTCATCGATCTCATCCCGGCGACGTCTGGCAGGCGTTTTTGCGGGAACGGGGCGCGAGGGTCAAGCCGACGCCCGGTCACGCCCGCCACTTTGCCGGGTGCCCCGCTCGCCGGAGGGGCGACGGCTCGCCTCGACGCCATGGCGCCTGCGGGGTGCCGCGGGCGCGACCTGCCCGAACCGGCGCTCCTCTGGCCGACCCGCCAGACCGCATCGAGCGACGCGATCCTTCGGGAACCGATCCGATCGGGACACGTCGGACTAGCCGGGACCGCCCTCGCGGCCCCGGCTGACGCGATCGTCGCCCCTTGAGATCCAGAGACTCTCAAGCCCCTCGAAACCCGGGAGGGCTCGAACCGCCGATCATCGGCCGTCGCCGTCTCGGGGCGGATCGCGCCCGGCGGTGCCGTCGACCCGAGGCTTGGACCGCCATTCACAAAATGGTCATGTCCGCCGTCATTCATCGTTTCTTAACATGTCAGGCGACGCGCTTGGCGCCCATGACGCGGCCGGCAGTATCGTGACCCCAGGCCTGGGCCTCCCGCGCCATGGAGCGCTGATCCTGGCGGGTCTCGCGGGCCCGGTCGGCGAGCACGAGAGTCCCGTCCGTCAAGGGCGACGCCATGGAGGCGGCGTCGACGTCGGACCGGGTCAGGCCGATGTCGCGCAGCATGTAATCGTCCAGCGAGGCCAGATTGTGGACCACCCGACGCCGCTCCCCAATCGCACGGAACTGGGCGGCGAGACGTGTGACGCTCGCGAAAACGGAGGAGAACGAGGTTGAGTTGGGGGCGCGCATGGTGTTGTGTCCTACATCGATGGAGACACCATAGCTGAAAACACCGAATCAGAAAAACGAATGTTATTGATGACTGCCATCGTGTTTCGTCATAGCTTCACGCTGTGCCGCGAGTCGGCGGCGCGCCGGGACGGCAGCCCAATATGACGACGCTCCTCGACATCGACCAATTGCGCAGCTTCATCGCCATTGCCGACACCGGCACCTTCACGCGGGCGGCGGAGTCGATCCACAAGACTCAGTCGGCCGTCTCGATGCAGATCAAGAAGCTGGAGGAGACGGTCGGTCGGCCCCTGTTCGATCGCGACGGGCGGTCCTCCCGCCTCACCGACGAGGGCGAGCGGCTCCTCGACTACGCCCGGCGCATCGTGCGCCTCTCGGCAGAGGCGCTCGCGAGCTTCGCCGAGACCGAACTCGCCGGCCGTGTCAGACTCGGGCTGCCCGACGATTACGCCGAGCGCTACCTGCCGGAGATCCTGGCCCGCTTCTCGCAATCGAACCCCCGCGTCGAGGTGACGGTCGTCTGCGAGCCCACCCCGATGCTCATCGAGAGGATCGAACATTCCGACCTCGACCTCGCCATCATCACCCACGTGTCGTCGCGCGGTTCGGCCTCGGTCATCCGCCGCGAGAGGCTGTTGTGGGTGACGTCGAGCCGCCATGCCGTCCACGAGCAGACCCCCCTGCCTCTGGCGCTCGGACGCACCTTCTGCACCTGGCGCCAAGCCGCGACGGCGGCGCTCGACGGCCGCACCAAGGGCTACCGCGTCCTCTATTCGTCGTGGAATTCGACGGCCGTCGGTGCCGCCGTGCTGGCGGGCCTCGCCGTCTCGGTGCTGCCGGAGAGCGCATTGCGGCCGGGCATGCGCGTGTTGGGGCCCGCCGACGGTTTCCCGACGCTGCCCTCCTGCAAGATCGCGCTGCTGCGCAACCGTGCCGACCCGTCACCGCTGTCGGAGGCATTGGCGGGCCAGATCGTGTCGAGCCTCGACAACCTGTCGGCGGCCGGGGACAAGTCCGGATCCATCCTCGACGGCGCGCTCAGCTGAGAGCGTTGGCGACCGGCTGGAAATAGTTGGTCTTGAGCCTGACGCCGATCGACGTGGCGCCGACCACGATAGCCAGCGACACGATGCCGGCGATCAACGCATATTCGATCGCGGTCGTACCGCTGTCGTCGAACCAGAATCTGATCAGCACGGCGGCAGGCCCCGGTTTCACGGAAACCGCAACCTGGCACGCCGTCCCTTAACGAGTCCTACCAGCGCAACTTAGGGATGGCACGTCGATCCCCGGCCGCAGGGGGCCGGGGCTGCAGACGACGGAAAACCGTCGATCACATCGCCTTCTTCTTCATCATCTTCTTGTGAGACATCTTCTTCATCGACATCTTCTTCTTCATGGGCTTCTTCATCATCGTGTCGGCCGGGGCTGCTGCTGCATCCGGAGCGGCGGCGCCGGCATCCGGGGCGGCGGGAGCGGTCTGGGCGACGGCGACGCTGAAACCGAGCACGGAGGCCGCGCAGGCGAGGGCGATAGTCTTCTTGAACGAATTCATGGTGACTCCTTCACGATCCGCCGCGCCGTCCACCTCACCTGGAGGCGAGACGACCCGGTCAGCTCGCAACGCACGGCACTTGCGTTAGTTTCTCGTAAGTCTGGTTTCGACCGCCTTTCCCCGCCGGTGGTGCAGATGGGGCACGTTGCCAGGCCCGCCGCGCTTGCCTAACTGAGGGCTCGGCCGCACGGCCGTCATCGCCCGCCCGCGAGGGCCGGTTCAAGGCGTGAAAGCACCGCATGGCCCGCGACACCACCGACACCACGCCGATCGACTCGCGGGACGACCTCGTCGGTTGGTTCGAGGCGGGCTGCAAACCCGGCCAGTCCATCGGACTCGAGCACGAGAAGCTGCCGTTCTATCGCGACACCCTCGCGCCGGTGCCCTACGAGGGCGACCCCGCCTCGGGGCGCGGCGGCATCAGGGCGCTGCTCGATGGCCTCGCGGAGCGCCAGGGCTGGGAGCGGATCCTCGAGGAGGGCAACCCGATCGGCCTCGCCGACGACGCCGGCACCGGAGGCGCGATATCGCTGGAGCCCGGTGGCCAGTTCGAACTGTCCGGCGCTCCGCTGACGTCGCTGCACGAGTCGCGCGACGAGCTCGCCGCCCACCTCGATGCCGTGAAGGCCGTGGCGGCACCGCTCGGCATCGGCTTCCTGGCGCTGGGATCGAGCCCGACGTGGCCGCTCGCCCGGCAACCCACCATGCCCAAGGGCCGCTACCGCATCATGGCGGGCTACATGCCCAAGGTCGGCACCCGCGGCCTCGACATGATGTTCCGCACCTCGACCGTGCAGGCCAACCTCGACTTCGCCAGCGAGACCGACATGGTGAAGAAGCTGCGCGCCTCGCTGGCACTCCAGCCCGTCGCCACCGCGCTCTTCGCCAACTCGCCGTTCAAGGACGGCAGGCCGAGCGGCTTTCTCTCCGAACGCTCCCACATCTGGCGCGACACCGACACCGCCCGATCGGGCATGATGGCCTTCGCGTTCGAGCCCGGCATGGGATTCGAACGCTATGTCGACTATGCGCTCGACGTGCCGCTCTATTTCGTCAAGCGCGGCGAGCGCTACCACGACGTCAGCGGCGCCAGTTTCCGCGATCTCATGGAGGGCAAACTCGCCGCCATGCCGGGCGAGCGCGCCACGCTGTCGGACTGGGCCAACCACCTGTCGACGATCTTTCCGGAGGTGCGGCTCAAGCGTTATCTCGAGATGCGCGGCGAGGACGTCGGCCCGCCCGACATGATCATCGCGCTCGGCGCCCTCTTCGCCGGCCTCTTCTACGACCCGGCGGCCCTGCAGGCCGCCTCCGACCTCGTGGCGCCTTGGACGGCCGAGATGCGCCAGGCCATGCGCGACGAGGTGCCGGCGCTGGCCTTCCGCGCCACGATCGGGCGGCGCAGCCTGCGCGACGTCGCGCGCGACATGCTCGCCATCTCGCGCGGCGGTTTGGAGCGGCGCGGAATCCTGGACGCCGAGGGCCGCGACGAGGCCCGGTACCTCGCCCCGCTCGAGGCGCTGGTGGACTCGGGCCGGACCCGCGCCGACCTCCTCCTCGAACGCTATCACGGCGCCTGGAACGGCAGCGTCGACCCTGTGTTCGAAGAATGCATCTACTGAGAGCGGAGGCCCGAGGCTTTCGGCATGGGCGGCGCAGGGCGGAGGTGAGCCTCTTCGCCCCCGTCATGGACGGGCGCGGCCCGAGCCGCGGACAGGCGTCGCCTCACCCGAGCCGATGTCACCTGGCGGCGGGGACCGCGCCGGACGGGCATGTGCCGGCGGGCTTGGTGCCGAACGGATTGGCGATGAAGTAATCGGCGCACTTGTCGCATCCGCCCAGCGCCGACGCCAGGATGAGGAGCGCCAGGACGCGGCCGGCGAAACGTTGCATCATGTCGAAATCCTGTGGGACGCCCGGACTTTCGGCCAGGTGAGTTAACAGCCCGTGCCGTCGTTGTCGGCGGCGAAGCTCAGCGGTCCGAGGAGGCTGCGCCGCCGCCCTGCCGCATGACTTCGACGCGGACGCTGCCGCCGAGTCTGACGCAGGTGTCGGATGCCGCGAGGCGCACGAAACCCTCGCCCATCTCCGGACAGGCCCGCGCGGGCGGGGCAGGCTCGGTCTTCGGCAGCGGCCGGGCCCAGACCGGCACGGTCGACAGCACCACGGCCAGGACGGCACCCCAGATCATCCGCGTCATGCCGCTCTCCATGGCCGTCGTCCGCGTCGATGATAGCGCGGCCGAACCGGCCGGCGCTGTGGCGATGCCGACACATCGGCCTGAAATGTCGCGCTCTCCTGCATGAGCGTCGCGGCGTGCCTTGCGGGAGACATATGCGACCTTAGTCTGCCGCCGACACCGCTTGGCGAATCGCGCTCGGCGCCGGGTCGACGAACCAAGGATGGACCGACGATGACCACCAGACTGACGATCCTCGCCGCCGTGGCGCTTTCGCTCGCGGCCGGCGGCGCCTTCGCCCAGACGGCAGCCCCCGCGGCCCCCGCCCCCGCCATGGCGGCCCCGGCCGCAGGCGCCACCATGGCGCCGATGGCCAAGAAGGGCGAGAAGCCCCGCACGGCCCAGTCGCTCGAATGCTCCAAGAAGGCCGATGCCGCCAACGTGCACGGCAAGCCCCGGTCGGCGTACATGCGCAAGTGCAAAGAGGGCAAGGCCTGATCCCAGGCTGCCGATCGAGCCCGGGCGTTCACGCCTCGGGCCCACCACCCCGCGTCACGGGGGGGAACCGCGCCATGGCCTCGAGGTCGTCGAGGTCCATGGCGTTGCGGATGTAGAGCTTCGCCGCGTCGCGGAACGGCTGATAGTCCCAGGGCCTGGTGGCGCCGGTCATCAGGGCGGCGTCGACCAGCCGCCGCCGGCTCTGGCTGTCGCGCACGGCCCGGTCGAGCGCTGGCAGGTCCCAGCGCCGCGCCACCTCGTCGCGAAAGCCGGCCAGCACGTCCATCGACGCGACAGCACCCGCGAGGTCGTGGCGTTCCTCCGGGTCGGCCTCGAGGTCGTAGAGCTGATCCGGGTCGGCCGGGGAGTGGACGAACTTCCAGCGGCCCCGGCGCAGCATGACCAGCGGCGCCACGGCCCCCTCGGCGAGATATTCGCCCACGGCCTCGTCGTGGCCGCCGCACCCGGCGAGATGCGGCACGAGGCTGCGGCCGTCGACCGGGCTCGCCAGACGAGCGGCGTCGCCGCCCGCGAGTTCGACGAGGGTCGGCAGGACGTCGACGAGCGACACGCAGGACGTCACCCGCCCCGGCGCGAACCGTCCCGGGGCCGAGACCACCAGCGGCACGCGGCACGCACCCTCGAAGAAGCTCATCTTGTACCAGAGCCCGCGCTCGCCGAGCATCTCGCCATGGTCGCCGAGGAACATCACCACGGTGTCGTCGAGCCCCGTGGCGTCGAGCGCGTCGAGCAGGCGGCCGAGCTGCGCGTCGCAGAAGGAGATCGCGCCGTAATAGGCGTGGCGGGCGTTCCTGATCTGCGCCTCCGTCACCGCCACGGCGTCCATGGCGCAGACGTGGCGGATCCGGGCGGTGTGGGGGTCGAGCGGCACATCGGAGGCCACGACCTCGGGCAGGTCGACCGCCGCATGGGGGTAGAGGTCCCAGTAGGGCCTGGTGATGGCGAACGGGTCGTGCGGGTGGGTCAGCGACGCCACCATGAGGAAGGGCCTGCGGTCCTTCGAGCGGACGTGGTCGTAGACGGCCCGCTCGGCCGCGAAGGCCACCTCCTCGTCGAAATCCATCTGGTTGGTGCGGACGCACAGGCCCGCGTCGGTCACCGACGACATGTTGTGATACCAGCTCGGCCGCTCGTCCGGGCGCTCCCAATCCGGCGTCCAGCCGTAATCGGCGGGGTAGATGTCGGTGGTGAGCCGCTCCTCGAAGCCGTGCAGCTGGTCCGGACCGCAGAAATGCATCTTGCCGGAGAGGACCGTGCGGTAGCCGAGGCGCCGCAGGTAATGGGCGAAAGTGGGGATGTCGGCCCGGAACTCGGCGGCGTTGTCGTAACCGCCCGTGCGCGACGGCAGCGCGCCCGTCATGAAGGCGGTGCGCGACGGCGAACAGAGCGGGCTGTTGCAATAGGCGCGCTCGAAGACCGTGCCGCGCGCGGCGAGGCGTTCGACATG
The DNA here is from genome assembly GCA_965214345.1 of Lichenihabitans sp. Taxonomy (GTDB): domain Bacteria; phylum Pseudomonadota; class Alphaproteobacteria; order Rhizobiales; family Beijerinckiaceae; genus Lichenihabitans. The sequence continues at coordinate 3,009,251 of CBDCBJ010000007.1, forward strand.
GGGCGCCTTCACCAGCGGATGGCCGTGAATCGGCAGGAACCGCGGCGCCAGCTGGTCGACCATGACGATCAGGATATTGGGCTGGGGATCGGCCATGCGTCTCGCCGGGAGGTCGTCCCGCGGAGTTCAGCAGCGACGACGGCGACCGGCTCGACGGGAGCCGGTCGAATCTGATCAGCAGGCGACCCGGACGATCGCGGGCCCGAGCCGACGCGTGTCGGACGGGCAGCCGGCTTCACATGCCCTTCATGACCTGGCCGCGCATCTCGCCGCCCTTGTTGGCGGCGGTGTGGATGTTGAAATACATGTCGCCGTCGGTCAGCGCCTTCACCTGATCGTCGGTGAGCTTGACGTCGCCCTTGATGGGGCTGGCGAGGTCGCCGGAGATCGGGACCATGACGCCGGCGTTCTTGCCGACCGGGGCAGGGCCGTGGAAGTGGGCCATCATGGCGGGGCCGGTCAGGCCCGAATAGGTGACCGTGTAGGCCAGCATGTGGGTGGCGGTGTCGTAGCTGGCGGCGAGTTGGCCCATGCCGTTCGCGCCGGCGACCGGGGGCACCTCGGTGGCCGGCATGATCATGGCCTTGTACTGGACCGTCTCGGCGGAGGCGGGGGCGGCGGCGAGCAGGCCCGCGAAGGCCATCCCGCCCAGAAGCATCGTCGAACGCATAGGTGTCTCCCTGCAACGGCCGATCTCCGGCCTCCGGACCGTTATAGGTCGGGCGCGTGACAAACCAAGCTCGGCTCCGGTCACGCCCCTCGCGGTGCGGATCGTCCGTCCTCCCTCACTGAGACAGGCAGGACTCGACGTCAGCGCGAGAACTTCTTGTACTTCATCCGGTGGGGGACGAGTTTGTCGACGCCGAAGCGGCGCTTCTTGTCCTCCTCGTAGTCGGCGAAATTGCCCTCGAACCACTCGACGTGGCTCTCGCCCTCGAACGCCAGCATGTGGGTGGCGATGCGGTCGAGGAAGAAGCGGTCGTGGCTGATGATGACGGCGCAGCCCGCGAAGGCGAGCAGCGCGTCCTCCAGCACCCGCAACGTGTCGACGTCGAGGTCGTTGGTCGGCTCGTCGAGCAGCAGGACGTTGGCGCCCTTCTTCAGCATCTTGGCGAGGTGCACGCGGTTGCGCTCGCCGCCCGACAGCATGCCGACCTTCTTCTGCTGATCCGAACCCTTGAAGTTGAAGGCCGAACAATAGGCGCGGGAGTTGATCTCCTTCTTGCCGAGATAGATGATCTCGTTGCCGTCCGAGATCTCCTCCCAGACGTTCTTCTTGCCGTCGAGCGTGTCGCGCGACTGGTCGACGTAGCCGAGCTGCACCGAATCGCCGACCTTCATGGTCCCGGCATCGGGCGTCTCCTGGCCGGTGATCATCTTGAACAGCGTCGTCTTGCCGGCGCCGTTCGGCCCGATGATGCCGACGATGCCGCCGGGCGGCAGCTTGAACGACAGGTCGTCGATGAGCAGCCGGTCGCCGAAACCCTTCTTCAGGCGGTCGAATTCGATGACGTTCTGGCCGAGCCGCTCCGCCACCGGGATGACGATCTGGGTGATGGAGGGGACGCGCTCCTCGCTCTTGGCCACGAGGTCCTCGTAGCGCTGGATGCGGGCCTTCGACTTCGACTGCCGGGCCTTGGGCGAGGAGGCGATCCACTCGCTCTCCTGCTCGAGCGCCCGCTGCTTCGCCTCGTCCTCACGGCCCTCCTGCAGCAGGCGCTTCTGCTTCTGCTTCAGCCAGGTCGAGTAATTGCCCTCGTAGGGGATGCCCCGGCCGCGGTCGAGCTCGAGGATCCAGCCCGTGACGTTGTCGAGGAAGTAGCGATCGTGGGTCACGATCAGGATCGCCCCCGGATAGGCGCGCAGGTGGCCCTCGAGCCACGACACCGTCTCGGCGTCGAGATGGTTGGTGGGCTCGTCGAGCAGCAGCATCTCGGGCTTCTCGAGCAGCAGCCGGCACAGGGCCACGCGGCGGCGCTCGCCGCCCGACAGGCTGTCGATATCGGAATCCTCAGGCGGGCAGCCCAGGGCGTCCATCGCCTGATCGACCTGAGCGTCGAGGTCCCACAGGCCCTGCGCCTCGATCTCGTCCTGGAGAGCCGTCATCTCGTCGGCGGTCTCCTCCGAATAGTTCATGGCGAGTTCGTTGTAGCGGTCGAGGATCGCCTGTTTCTTGGCGACGCCGAGCATCACGTTGCCGCGCACGCCGAGCACCTGGTCGAGCTGCGGCTCCTGCGGCAGATATCCGACGCGCGCGCCGTCCGCCACGAACCCCTCGCCGGCGAACTCCGTGTCGATCCCCGCCATGATCCGCAGCAGCGTCGACTTGCCCGAACCGTTCACGCCGAGCACGCCGATCTTGGCCGTCGGGTAGAAGGACAGGTTGACGTTGTCCAACACCTTCTTGCCGCCGGGATAGGCCTTGGTCAGGCCCTGCATATGATAGACGAATTGGTTGGCTGCCATGGGAGATGGGCCGTTGCGCGCATGAGGATCAGGGGTTGGCCGACAGGTAGCAGCCCCCCGGCACCGGTTCAAGCGCGGGCGGCCCGCGGTTCGGAGGCCGACCCCTCGACGGAGATCGCCTTACCTGCGTCAAGCTCAAGCCCTAACAGCCTCGCCACCCCCGACTTCGAGGAGCCGCTCGTGACATCGCTCGCCATCGCATCCGACCCGCCGTCCGCCCCGGAGGCGCCGCCGCGCCGGACGGGCGGCGGCGCGGATGCCCTGCCGGTGTTCGCCGCCGAGGCGGGAGCCGCGGACGGCCTCGACCGCGCGCCCGCCGCCGGCCTGCTGGCCGAGGTGGCGCTGCACCGCAGGGCCGAGACGCCGATCGCCCTCGGGGTGTTCGGGCCGGCGGGATCGGGCAAGACCGCGTTCCTGCGCGCGATGCTCGACGCCGCCGCGCGGCTGGCGGCGGCGGCGGGCGGCGCGGCCGGGCAGAGCCCCTTCGTCGGCCGCGTCGCGACGGCGCGCATCGAGGCCCGGCCCGGCCTCGAGCCGTCCGCGCTCCTGGTCGGCGGCCTGCTCGACGCGCTCGCGATCCACCACGCGGCCTTGGCCGAGGACGCGGTCCACGCCGGCGGCGACCCGCGCGAGGCCGCCCGCGTCGCCGGCGAGCGCCTCAACGCGCTGCGCCGGAGCCTCGACGACGAGCGCCAGGCCCTCGACGACATCGGCATCCGGCGCGCCCGACTCACCGAGACGGTCCTGTTCGACGGCGCGGGATCGCGGGTCGACGGCTTCGCCCGCGCCAACCGCGGCCGCATCGAGGCGCGGCTGCGCGCCTTCGGCCTGCCGACCGCCGACCCCCTCCGGACCTTCAAGGAGCTGGTGCGGGACGGCGCGGACCCGAGCGGCGGGGGTTCGCGGCTCGGCCTGACGCTCCGGGCGCTGTGGGGCTACAAGGGACAGGGCGCGCTGTTGGCGGTGGCCGTGCTCTGCGCGGCGCTGGGTTGGGCGGCGGGCGCCGGCGCCGCCGACCCTTCGGCCCTGTCGGACTGGCTCGCCGGTTTCGGCGACCGGTTCACCGCCCTGGCCGAAGCGGCCCGCGCCCATCTCGACCTCCTCCAGCCCGTGAGCCGCATCGCCTTCGCGCTGGCGGCCCTGGCGCTGCTGGCCGACCTGGTGAGGGCGGGGCGGTTCCTCGGGCCGATCTATCGCGGGATCACGCTGTTGAAGGGCGACCTCGCCGCGCGGCGGCGCGACCTCGACGGCCTGCTGGCCCACCAGACCCGCCGGGTCGACGGGCTCGCCGCCGAGGCCGAAGCGGCCGGGCGCGGCGCAGAGGTGGCGCAGCGCCGGGCCGACGGCGGCCGCGGCACCGGGCTGTCGGACCACGGCGCCGCGCTCGCCCGCGACCTCTTCGGCCTGTCCCGCACCGCCGCAGCCGCAGCCGAGAGCTTCTTCGGCCGGCTCAGCGAGCGCCTCGTGGAGGGTGGCGAGGACGTGCCGGAGCGCATCCTGGTCGCGGTCGACGGGCTCGACCGGCTGCCGGCGTCCGAGGCGGCCACCTTTCTCGCCGACACCCATCGCCTGCTCGCCAAGCCCGGCTTCGTCCTGGTGATGGCCCTGGAGCGCGACACGATGGCGACGGCGCTCGGCGAGTTCGACCCCGCCGCCGCCGCGGCGCGGCTCGACCGCAGCCTCCAGCTCTCCTACGACCTCGGCGCGGCGCCGGCCGACGCCGCCGGCCTCGCGGCGCGGCTGCTCGATCCGCGGTCGGTCGCGTCGAGACCCGCAGCCGCGCTCGACGCGTCGCGGTCGACGCTGGACCGGCCGATGGAGCCGTTCGAGGCCCCGCTGATGCAGCGCCTGGCGCCCTTCACGGGCGGCACGCCGCGCGCCGTCAAGCGGTTCGTCAACGCCTACCGGGTGGCGCGGGCGGATCCGCGGCTGGTGCGGGCGACGCCGGGCACCCTCGCAGTGTTGGCCCTCGGCCTGGCCCTCGACGGCACGGGCGCGGGCAGCGAAATCGCGGCCTTCGAGGGCGACGTCGGCCGCGGCAGGGTGACGATGGATCAAGGCTCCGACGTCGGGCGGGCCTACGCGGCGGCCCTGTCCGACATCGGTTCGGACGTCCCGGCCGCCGACATCCGGCGCGGCCTCGCGGTCGCGCGCAGCTTCGGCCGGCGGGGTTGATGGCGTCGCCCCGGCGTCTCGGTGGGGCGACGCCAGGGCCGCTCAGAGTCTGTGAATATCGAACTCGTGCCTGAATGCCCTCTGAAATCGTCCAGGATTTCTTTTCGGCTTTGGGCCAAATGGGCATCCATTCACAAACTCTCAGCCGCCGGTGCGGTCGGACTGCCAGCCCTTGTAGTCCTTGACGTTGTCGCGGGTGACGAGGGACGAGGGGACGAGCGTGACCTTCTCGGCCGGCTCCTTGCCGTTCAGCAGGTCCACGCCGATGTCGACCCCCTTGCGGGCGAGCCCGTAGGGATCCTGGCTGGCGGTGGCCTGGATCATCGGCTCCTTCGCGTCCTTCAGGCCCGCCTCCATCTCCGGGGCGCCGTCGACCGAGGTGATGATCATGTTGGTGCGGTTGAGCTGCTTGGCGGCGAGGTCGGACCCGAGCGCCTGCTGGTCGTTGATGGTGAAGATGGCCTGGACGTCGGGGTAGCGGGTCAGAAGGCTCTTCATGACGTTGAGGCCCGCGTCGCGCTGGCCCTTGCCGTCCTGGTCGGAGGACAGGACCTTGATGCCGGGCGCCTTGGCGATCGCGTCCTTGCAGCCCTTCACCCGGTCGATCACGGACGAGACCTGCGGGCCGTTCTCGATGATGACGTTGCCCTTGCCGTCGAGCTTGTCGATGAAGAACTGGCACGCGATCGTGCCGGCCTGGACGTTGTCGGTCGTCACGGCCGCGTCCGCGCCGTCAGCGAACGTGTCGACGGCCACGACCTTGATGCCGGCCTTCTGGGCCTTCTCGATCGCGGGCTTGAGGGCCTTGGGGTCGCCGGGGTTGAGCAGGATCAGGTCGACGCCGGCCGCGATGAAGTTGTCGATCTGCTGGACCTGCTTGCCGAGGTCGTAGTCGTAGCCGAACACCAGGAGCTTGACGTTGGGGTTCGTCTTCTTGGCCTCGCTCTCGGCACCCTTGGCGAGGGCCTGGAAGAAAGGGTTGCCGAGCGAGCCGAGCGACACGCCGATGGACTTCAGGTCCTTGGCCTGTGCGGACCCGGCGACGAGCGCCAGGGCGGCGCCGGCGAGGAGGATCTTCTTGAGCATGTTGTCTCCCTGTTGTGTCTGTCGGGCGGTGCCGCTTCGGCACCGCTCCCTCCTGCCCGGCCTTGCGCCGGGAGAAATGTCGCGATGAGCGGGCCGTCAGGTCCGGGCACCGCCCTGGTTGCGGAGCCGGTCGAGCGCCACCGCGCCGATGATGACGAGGCCCTTGATGATGAACTGCCACACGTCCGAGACGCCGGCGAGGATCAGGCCGTTGGCCAGGACGGCGATGATCAGCGCGCCGATCAGGGTGCCGATCACCGAGCCGACGCCGCCCACGAAGCTGGTGCCGCCGAGGATGACGGCCGCGATGGCGTCGAGCTCGTAACCCGTGCCGAGCTGCAGGCCGTTGGCCGACTGGAGCTGAGCGGCCTGCATCAGGCCGGCGAGCCCCGACAGGAGGCCGGAGGCGCCGTAGGCGAAGAGCAGGACGAGCCAGACCTTGATGCCGCTGAGCCGCGCCGCCGCCGGGTTGCCGCCGACCGCATAGACGTGGATGCCGAGCACGGTGCGCCGCAGGATGAACCACGCGGCCGCCACCACCACGAGCGCGATGACGCTGAGCCAGGAGATGTCGCCGATGGCCGTCGGGATGTTGCCCGCGATGCCGGCGAAGGACAGGTCCGAGTTGAACACGGTCGTGTCGTTGCCGAACAGGCGGGCCAAGCCGCGCACCGCCGTCAGCGAGCCCAGCGTGACGATGAAGGGCGGCAGCTTGAGAGCCGAGATCAGCGTCCCGTTCAACAGGCCGAAGCCGGTGCCGACCAGCAGGCCGATCGGGATGGTGACGACGCTGTAGTTGACCGAGGTCGCGACGAGCAGCGCCGACATGGCGGAGACCGCCAGGATGGAACCGACCGACAGGTCGATGCCGCCCGTCAGGATGACGAAGGTCATGCCGGTCGCCAGCACGGCGTTGATCGAGGCGAGCTGGGCCACCACCGGCAGGTTGGCGGCGGTCAGGAAGCGGCCCGCCGACCAGTTGAACGTCCCGGTGTCGCCGTAGGCGCTGAGCAACTGGAACAGGATCGCCAGCAGCACCAGCACGGGCAGCATGCCGGCCGTCTGCAGGAACGACCGCATGCGCTGCCTCGCGACGGCCGACGATCCCGACTCGGACTTCGCTGGATTGGCGGTGCTCACTGGTCCTGCCCCTTCGGTTCTTGGTCGTTCGACGATCAATGTCGGGTGGGCGGCGATGCGCCGGGGTCGTGGCCCACCGCCACCTGTCCGGCGGGGGCCTGATCGCCGAGGTCGAGGCCGCCCGCCGGGGCGCGGTCCTCGGCCGGATCGGAGCGCCTGGCGCCCGTGGCGAGCGCGATGATGTTCTCCTGGTCGATGTCGTCGCCCGTCACCTCTCCCTCGAGGTGGCCCTCGCGCATGACGATGACGCGGTCGGACACGCCCACGACTTCGGCCAGTTCGGAGGAGATCACGAGGATGCCGGCGCCGGATTTCGCGAGGTCGTCGATGATGCGGTAGATCTCGGACTTGGCACCGACGTCGACGCCGCGGGTCGGCTCGTCGAGGACCAGCACCATGGGCCGCGTCTCGAGCAGGCGCGACAGAAGGCACTTCTGCTGGTTGCCGCCCGACAGCGACCCGACCGCGATCTCCGGGCCGGCGACGCGGATCTTCATCGCCGCGATGGCGTCCTTGCAGCGTTGCAGCGCCTTCCGCAGGTCGAGGATGCCGCCCCGGGCGTCCCTGCCGCAGATCATCAGGTTGATGTTGTCCTTGGCCGACATGTCGAGCAGCACGCCCTCGGCCTTGCGGTCCTCCGTCAGGTAGACGAGGCCGACGTCGATGGCGTCCTGCGGCGAACGGATCTGGACGGGCTTGCCGGCGAGCCGGACGTCGCCGCCCGTGCGGGGATCGGCGCCGAAGAGCATGCGGGCCATCTCGGTGCGGCCCGCGCCGACGAGCCCGGCGAGCCCCAGCACCTCGCCGGGATGGAGGTCGAACGACACGGCGTGGACGCGCCGGCCGTCGCCGATCCCGCGCACCTCCAGCACCGGCGGTGCGTTGGGCTTGAAGCGGTGGCTCTTCTTGTAGAATGACGAGAGGTCGCGCCCGACCATCATCTTGACGACGATGTCGGGGGTCATCTCGTCCCGCAGGATGGTGCCCACATAGGTGCCGTCGCGCAGCACGGACACCCGGTCGGACAGTTCGTACACCTCCGCCATGCGGTGGGAGATGTAGATGATGGCGAGCCCGTCGCGCCGGAGCTGGCGGACGATGTCGAACAGCTTTTCGGATTCGCGCGAGGAGAGCGCCGTCGTGGGCTCGTCCATGACGAGGATGCGGGACTCCGCGTGGACCGCCCGCGCGATCTCCACCATCTGCTGCTCGGCGATGGACAGCGAGCCGACGAGCGTGGCCGGGGTGAAGCCGGCGCCGAGCCGCTGCAGCACGCCCTCCGACCCCTTCAGCATCGCCGACCGGTCGATCAGTCCGCCGCGCCGAGGCTCGCGATTGAGGTAGATGTTCTCCGCCACGGTGAGGTTGGGCGAGAGCGCCAATTCCTGGTAGATGATGGAGATGCCCGCCGCGCGCGCCTCGATGGGGCCGTTCGCCTTCAGCGTGGCGCCGGCGACGCGGATCTCGCCGCCGGGGTCGGCCTGGTAGGCGCCCGACAGGGTCTTCATCAGCGTCGACTTGCCGGCGCCGTTCTCTCCCATCAGCGCGTGGACCTCGCCCGGGTAGATGGTCAGGTCGACGTTCGACAGCGCTTTCACGCCGGGAAAGGTCTTCGAGATGTTGCGCATCTCGAGAATGGGCGCGCTGGGGACGGCGCGGACTCCGGCCTCGATCATCGGACGTTTCCAGTGGATTTGGCAGCTTGCCTTGGATCGAAGCTGTTGAGCGAGAGTGCGAGATGTCGGGTCGGGTTGTCAATCGCGCGGCGCGTTGCCTTCATGCCCCGGTTCGGCCATGGTCCCGCTCGAAGACAGGTGCCCGAAGCGTCGGCCGTGCCCGACGTCCGACCTGTCAAAGCGCCTATGCGGAGGCCTGTGTGAGCATTCTCGACCTCGATGCCTTCGACGCCACGCCGCTGACGCGCGACCCGTTCGACTTCACCATCGTCGAGAACTTCATCAAGCCGGCGGACTTCAAGCCGGTCGTCGCCGATTTCCCGCGCATCCCCGGGCCCGGATCTCACCCTCCGGCCGAGCTGTCCATCAAGGGCCGTTTCAGGGATCTGATGGAGGAGCTGGAGGGGCCCGCCTTCCGCGCCGCCGTCGAGGGCAAGTTCGGCATCGACCTCACCGGCCGCCCCACCATGTACACGGTCCGGGGATTCGTGTCGGACCGTGACGGCCACATCCACACCGATTCCAAGACCAAGATCATCACGGTCCTTCTCTACCTCAACGAGGGCTGGGAAGAGGAGGGCGGCCGCCTGCGGCTGCTGCGCTCGAACGAGGGCCTCGACGACCCCGTCGCCGAAGTGTCGCCGAACGGCGGCACGCTGCTGGTGTTCCGCCGCTCCGATAATTCCTGGCACGGCCACAAAACGTTCAAGGGCCAGCGGCGCGCCATCCAGCTGAACTGGGTCACGGGTGCCGATGTCGTCGCCAACGAGCAGCGCCGCCATGCCTTCGCGACGCGGGTGAAGAAGCTGAAGAACATGTTTCTGCCGATGGCGAGCTGAGGCGCGCACGGGCAGAGCATCCGCAAGAGCGTCGAGGTCGGGAGATCGCGCGGGGACGCGCCCGGTCCGATCGGCGGAAGCCGTGGCGGCGAGCCTGGACGAGCAGGAGCCGCCCGGGCGCGGCGCCCGCCTTCCCGAGGCGGCCGATCGACGCCGGCCCACCACCGGCACGCGAGGAACCTACCGTCCGGTCTGGCGTTCACTTGGACCGAAGCGACCGAGAGTGTCCCGGTACCCCGGACGCGACTGCGGCCGACGGGTGGCGAGGACCCGGAGGGTTCGCTGCGTGACTCACCCCGCCCGGGGTGGAAGTGCGAGTTCCGCGAATGGATGTTCGAGACGATCGAGTCGGCCTCGCGTTCGTCGCGCCTCAGCCGCGCTCCCCATCACCTGAAGATCCGCCATCATGACCGGCTCCGCGCCGGAGGGGTCTCGATCGGGCGAACGAACCTCGTCCGATCCCCGTCGTCACCTCGACCGCCTTCGCTTCGCGCTCGATGTCGGCGGCACGGGGATCTGGAGCTTCGATTCCGAGACGCAGGACTTCTCCGGCGACCGCGGGTCGTCGCTCCTGTGGGGGCTGCGGGACGGCGATGCCGTGACGCTCGACGCGTTCACTGCCTCGCTGGCGCCCGAGGACGCCGATTGGACGCTCGACGAGCTACGCCGCGCGGCGGGGCCTTCCGGCCCGGACCACTGCTCCCTGGAGTTCAGGATCCGGCGCTTCGACGATGGCGCCGAACGCTGGATCGCCCTGACTGGGCGAAGGTACCCCGCCGGCACCGCTGCGGCGGGCAGCGCCGAACTAATCGGCACGGCGCGGGACGTCACGTCTCGCAAGCAGCGGGAAACCCACATGCATCTGCTGATGCGCGAGGTGACCCACCGCTCGAAGAACCTCCTGGCCATCATCCAGGCGATGGCCCGCCAGACCGTCAAGGACAGCATCACGGCCTCCGAGTTCGAACAGCGCTTCTCGGCGCGGTTGCGCGGCTTGGCGGCGTCGCACGATCTCCTGGCGGCGAGGGATTGGCACGGTGCGGCCGTGGGCGAACTCGTCCGCTGGCAGCTCGGCCCTGCCCTCGAGACGGCGGGCGAGCGGATCTCCATCTCGGGACCCGACCTCTACCTCAACCCTGAGGCCGCCCAAAACATCGGGCTCGCGTTCAACGAACTCGCCAGCAACGCGTCGCGGTTCGGCGCGCTCTCCGGATCGGCCGGGCTCGTCGAGATCGTCTGGTCCATCGACCCGTCCGGCCAGGAGGGGCGCCGGTTCCACATCAGCTGGCGCGAGTCCGGCGGCCCCGAGGTGCGGGAACCGCGGCGGACCGGGTTCGGCCACAAGGTTGTCGAGCGGCTGGCCGCGCGCGCGCTCGATGGCGAGGTGGGCCTGACCTTCCCGCCCTCGGGCCTTCAATGGTCGCTGCACATCCCGGCCTCTTTCGTGCTGGATGCCGCGGACGTGCCGGTCGTCAACTAGGCCGTGCGACAGAGATTGGACTGCGACGTGGCCCGGCCGACGCATGAGGCACCGCGCATCGGCTCCTTCACGCGAAGAGGCCCTTCCCGCCCTCCCCCGTCAGCGCAGCGGCGTCGGGCGCGTCGACGGCGGGGCCGCCGAAGAACCCCTCCCACAGCGCCGTGACGGCGGCGGGATCGACCCCGTCGAGGATGACGACGAGCCGGGTCCGATGCTGGGGATCGGGCCATCGCTCGAGACGCGTCGCGGGATGCAGCAGATGGCCGACGGCCTGCAGGACGGTCGGCCGGGAGGGATCGTGGCGCAGCGCCGCGATGCCCTTCAGGCGGAGCAGCGCGGGTCCCCATCGCTCCTGCAGCGTCGCCACGAAGGCGCCGAGCCGGTCGGCGTCGACGATGCCGGCCTCCAGGACCGCGGATCGGATGCGCGCGTCGGCGGCATGGTGGTGGTGACCGTGGTCGAGAGGCGGGCGGGCGGGCGCCGGTGATGCCGCGGGTCCGGCCTCGAACAGGGCCGTGTCGAGCGCCGCCGCCCGGGCGTCGGCCACGGTCGCGGCCGGGTTGAGCGCCGCGATCCGCGCCTCCAATGCCGCCACTCGCTCCGGCGCGAGATCGGCCTTGGTGACCAGGACCCGGTCGGCCAGGACCACCTGCCGGCGGGCCTCGTCGTGCCGGTCGAGCGTGAGATGCCCGTCGACCGCCGACACCAATGTCACCACGCCGCCGAGCCGAACCCCGCCGGCGAGGCCCGGACCGAGGAGGATCGCGTTGAGGATGGGGCCGGGGTCGGCCAGGCCCGTCGTTTCGATCAGGATTCGGTCGAAGCCGAGCCTGGGCCGCCGCTCCAGCAGGCCATCGACGGCGGCCAGCAGGTCGCCGCGCGCCGCGCAGCAGATGCAGCCGTTGGTCAGCACCAGCATGTCGCCCGCGATCGCCTCGACCAGGAGGTGGTCGATGCCGATCTCGCCGAACTCGTTGACGACCACGGCGCTGCCGGCGAAGCCCGGAGCGGCGAGGACACGGTTCAGCAGCGTCGTCTTGCCGGCGCCGAGGAACCCGGTGAGCACCCCGACCGGGACGGGCGCGATAGGCGACGTCATAGACGCCGCACGCTCACTTGGCCGCGGTCTTCTTCTTGGCGGGCTTGGCGGCGACATGGGCCTTCGCCGGCGCCCTGGCGACCGCCTTCGGCACCACGACGGAGGCCTTCTTCGGTGCCGCGACGGCAGCCGCTCTCCTCGGGGCCGCCGGGGCGGGAGCCTTGGCCCGGGCGGCCTTGCCATGAGCCGTCATCCGGCCGCGGCCCTTGACGGCGCTGTTGGCCGCCGCGAGGGCCGCCGGGGTCGCGGCGCCGGCGAGCGCGAGCGGGGCCGAGACGCCGACCGTCGGGTCGTCGGGATCGGTCGCCTGGGCCAGGGCCGGCGGAGCGACGGGGGCCGGCATTGCCGCGACGGCGGAGGACGCCTTGGCGGCCGCGGTGGCGGCGGGCCCCGGCGTCGCCTCCTCGATCGAGCCGACGGCCGCGATGTCGGTGCCGGGCGCGGGGCCGATGAACACCCGCACCGGCACGATCGCGTCGCGCGCGTGGATCAGCGCGGCCGGCCCGCTCAGCGGCGTGGCGGGCGCCGCCGCCATGGCGACGACATCGGCCCGCTCGGGGGCGCGGCCGAAGAGCGGCACGGGAGCGGCGGCGGCCAAGGCGGCCGCCGGCGTGCCCATGGCGGCGTCCTCGGCCTCGGCGTCCTGGACGGCAGCTTTGCGGCCGGGGCCGCAGATCTGGGCGTGGATGTCGGGGGGCTCCACGACGGCGCTGGGCGGCAGGTCGGCGATGTTGCCGAGCCCGTTGCCGGGTTCGGAGAAGTACTTCTCGAACAGCGTCACGGCGCGGAGGTTGCGCTCGTTCGTCGAGGGCGCCCCCATGATGACGACGAGGAGCCGCCGGTCGCCGCGGGTGGCGCTCTCAACCACGTTGTAGCCGGCCGCGCAGGTGTAGCCGGTCTTCATCCCGTCGAGCCCCGGGTAGCGCCCGAGCAGCCCGTTGTGGTTGGGGATGAGCTTGCCGCCGAACTGCAGCGCGCCGATGTTGAAGAGGTCGTGCTCCTCGGGGAAGTCCTTGATCAGCCCGCGGGCGATCATCGCCATGTCGCGGGCCGAGGAATAATGGCCCGGGTCGGACAGGCCGTTGGGGTTCACGAAGTGGGATTCATGCAGCCCGAGCCTCTGCGCAGAGGCGTTCATCTCGTCGGCGAAGGCCGGGACCGAGCCCGAGATGCCCTCGGCGATCGTCACGGCGATGTCGTTCGGCGACTTCACCATCAGCATCTTCAAGGCGTTGTCGAGCGTCACGAGGGTGCCGGGGTGGAACCCCATCTTGGACGGGATCATGCTGGCCGCGTAGGCCGAGACGCGGAGCGGCGTGTCGAGGCTGATCTTGCCCTCCCGCACCTTGCTGAGCGCCACGTAGACGGTCATCAGCTTGGTGGTCGAAGCCGGAAACCAGGGCGCCGTGGCCATGTCCTTGTAGAGGACCTCGCCCGTTGCGGCGTCGACCACGACGGTCGGGTTGGCGCGGGCCGGGCCGAGGGCGGCGACGCCGAGCGCCACGGCCGCGACGGCCGACCATCGGCACGCTTGCGTGAACTTCATCGAGGGTCTTCCGAGCGAACGGGACGGGCGGTCGTGACGCCGCGCTGCGACGGCCACCCCGAGGTTTACCCGCCGCCCGAACGCTTGAAAAGGGTCACGGTCCCCGCCTGTCGACCCAGAGCCACAGAGGTCGGGCGCGTGATGGCGAAGCTGCGGCGGCGCGCGGGCGGATTGGCGATGCGGCGGCGGCTCGGGTAGGCTCCCACCATGACGGACGACGGCCTCACCCGGACCCGCGCCACTCACCTCCGGTCGATGCTGGGCGCCGCCTTCCGCAGCCTCGGCCGCACCGCACTCGACGTCCTCTTCCCCCCGGGCTGCATCAGCTGCCGCCGGAGCGTGGAGGCCGGCACCGGCCTCTGCGCGGCATGCTGGCGGGGCATGCGGTTCATCGAGCGGCCCTTCTGCGAGCGGCTCGGCCTGCCCTTCGATCAGGACCTCGGGCCGGGCCTCCTGTCGCCCGAGGCCCTGGCGCACCCGCCGGCGTTCGGGCGGGCGCGGGCCGTGGCGCGGTTCGAGGACGGTCCGGCGCGGCGGCTGATGCATGCGCTGAAGTATGGCGACCGGCTCGACCTGGCCAGGCCGCTCGGCGCCTGGATGGCCCGCGCCGGGGCGGACCTCCTCGCCGAGGCCGATCTCCTGGTGCCGGTGCCGCTCCACCGCACGCGCCTCTGGCGGCGCCAGTTCAACCAGGCGGCCGTGCTGGCGCGGGAGGTGTCCCGCGCGTCGGGCGTGGCCTGGGACCCGCTGACGCTCCTGCGGGTCAAGGCGACGGCGAGCCAGGTCGGCATGACGCGCCCGCAACGGATGGACAACGTCCAGGGCGCCTTCGCGGTGCCGGCGGACCGCGCCATGGCGGTGACGGACCGGCGCGTCCTGCTCGTCGACGACGTGCTGACGACCGGTTCGACCCTCAACGCCGCCTCGCGCGCGCTGCTCCGGGCCGGTGCGCGCGGCGTCGACGTGCTGGTCTTCGCACGGGTTGTTACGGAAAGTTGACGGGTCCATATGAAGCGTGACCGTCACCCGAGGACTGCGGCAGATGCCCCCCGTCACCATCTTCACCACGCGCTTCTGCCCCTATTGCACGGAGGCCAAGGGCCTGCTTCGCCAGAAGAACGTGCCGTTCGACGAGATCGACGTGTCGGGGGACCGCGGCGGCCGCGCCGCGATGACCGAGCGCGCCGGCGGCCGGACGAGCGTGCCGCAGATCTTCATCGGCGAGCGGCATGTCGGGGGTTGCGACGACCTGTTCGCGCTCGACGATGCCGGCCAGCTCGACCCCTTGCTGGCCGCTTGACCGCGCGATGATCCGCTACGCCCTCCTCTGCCATCGTGACCACGCCTTCGAGGCCTGGTTTCGCGACAGCGAGGCCTTCGATCGGCAGAAGGAGGCCGGCCAGGTGTCCTGCCCGGCCTGCGGCGACACCGACGTGCGCAAGGCCATGATGGCGCCGGCGATCCGTCGATCGGCCAAGACGTCCGCTTCGGCGCCCGTGACGCCGCCACTTCCGGCCCCCGCCGAGGCGCCCGATCCACCGGCGACGGCGACCCCGGCCATCGCCGACGAGGGCTTCGCCCGCGTGCGGGCCGCGCTGCGCGAGATCCACGCCAAGCTGAAGCGCGACGCCGTCGACGTCGGCCCGGCCTTCCCGGATGCGGCCCGCGCCATCCACGACGGCGACGCTGCCCCCCGCGCCATCTACGGCACCGCCACGGACGCCGAGGTCCGTTCGCTGGTGGAGGACGGCGTCGGCATCCTGCCCATCCCGGCCCTGCCCGACGAGCGGAACTGACCGACGCGTCCGAGTCGCACCTCTGCCGGGGAACCGCCGCACCCGAGTCCGCATTGCGGCTGGGACGCAGCAGCGCAGGAGAACGGCATGGACCAGCACCAAGAGGCCACGCGGACCAAGGTCATCGAGATGGTCAAGGACCTGAACATCGCGATGCTGTCCACCCGTGGCACCGACGGCAAGTTCCACAGCCGGCCGATGGCGGTCAGCGATGCCGAGTTCAACGGCAAGCTCTATTTCCTGACCGACGTCCGCTCCGGCAAGATCCACGATCTCGAGACCGATCCCGAGACGATCGTGACCTTCTCGGACCACAAGGCGCAGAAATACGTGGCGATGCGCGGCCGCGGTTCGCTCACGACCGACAAGACCGCCATCCGCGATCACTGGACCGCGACCGCCAAGGCGTGGTTTCCCAAGGGGGTCGACGATCCCGACATCGCGCTCATCACCGTCGACATCGAGGACGCGGAATATTGGGATGCGCCGTCGGGCCGCATGGTCGTGCTCTACGCCTACGCCAAGGCGGCCGTCACCGGCCAGAAGCCCGGCAACGTCGGCGAACACGAGCGGCTCTCGCTGAGCTGAGGCTGGTTCCAGTCTGGAGGACGAGGCTGTCGGCACCTCCGACAGTCCCATAGCGTCGGTGACTTGAGTGTGGCGCTCCCGGTCGAGGTGACGAGACCGGAGCATGGAGTTGCGGAGAGTGGCGTGCGCGTGACATCGAGTGGCGCTCCCCCGGCCATCGTGGCCATCCCGGCCCACGACGAGGCAGAGCGCATCGGGAGCTGCCTCGCCGCCCTCGCCATGCAGAGGGACCACGCGGGCGTGCCGCTCCCGTCGGATCGCTTCTCCGTGCTGATCCTCGCCAACAATTGCCGCGACGCGACGGCGGCCTCGGCCCGAGCCTTCGCGGCCGTGGCGCCCTTCCGCCTCCACGTCGAGGAGTGCAGCCTGCCGCCGTCCCAGGCCCACGCCGGCGGAGCCCGGCGCGCCGTCATGGACATCGCCGCGGACCTGCTGTCTTCCGCCGGATCGCGCGACGGGATCATCCTGACCACGGACGCCGACAGCCGCGCCCAGCCGACCTGGGTGTCGTCGACCCTCGCGGGGTTCACCGCCGGCATCGACGCCGTGGCGGGCTACATCGACGCCGATCCCACCGAATACCTGGCGCTCGGCGCCGGCTTCCTGCGCCGAGGACGGCTCGAGGACCGCTACCTCGCCCGCGTCGCCGAACTCTACGCCGTGCTCGACCCCCGCCGGCACGACCCCTGGCCGAACCACCGCGTCCATTCGGGCGCGGGGATCGCCGTGACGCTCTCGGCCTATCGCGCCATCGGCGGGCTCCCGGCGAGGGCATTGGGGGAGGACAGCGCCCTCGCACAGGCGCTCGACGAGGCCGGGTTCCTGATCCGCCACAGCCTCGACGCCGTGGTGACGACCTCGTGCCGCTTCGACAGCCGGGCGCGCGGGGGCGCCGGCGACACGATGCGGGCGCGCCATGAAGACCTCGAAGCACCCTGCGACGGCGACCTCGAAGCGGCCGGCCAGCTGTTCCGTCGGGCTCGCATCCGGGGAATGCTGCGACGCCTCCACGCGGCGGGCCGGCTCGGAGACGAGTTCGGCTGGCGCCGACGCGTGGCGATGTCGCGGGACGAGGCAGCGGTCTTCGCCATCGAGACGGCCGGCCTCTCGTTTGCCCGCCTGTGGCGCCGCCTCGAGGTGGAGAGCCCGGTCTTGCGGCTCGGAGCGCCGCTGCGTCCGTCGGAACTCCCCCGGGAGATCGACGCCATCGAACGGCTCCTGCGTCGCCTCGACCGCGTCAGGCCTCCTCGGCCAGCAGGTCCAATCGATATTCCGGCTCTCTCCGAGACGCGGCCGGACGCCATCGCGGTGCCGTCGCGCCGATGAAGAGGTCCGCGGCCTCGTCGCCCCCGAGTGGGTAATCGGTCTCGCCCAGCCAGTGGCAGAGGACCATCTGGCCCCGCGGCTGCAGCGCCGCGCAACAGCGTGCCGCCATGTCGGAGAGGTCTGCCTCGGACAGGTAGTAGAGCACCTCAGACAGGACGATGAGGTCGTAGCGGCCCTCGGGAAAGTCGCCCGGCAGGGTCGCCTCGCGAAAGGCGACATGGCCGAGGTCGGCGTTGGCGCGGCGCGCGTCGGCGAGTGCGCGGGGCGAGGTGTCGACCGCCAGCAGCGTGTCGCAGCGCTCCGCCAGGCGGCGCGTCAGCACGCCGATGGAGCAGCCGACCTCGAGAACCGACCGGTAGCGGGGGCGCGGCAGCAGATCGAGGGTCGCCCCGTACTTCTCCCGCTCGTAGGGGCTGGTGCGGAACCCCCAGGGATCGGGCGAGCGCGCGTAGATGTCTTCGAAGTAGCCGCTGTCGAGCGATGCCTTCGGCTCCGTCACGGCGTCACCGCCATGAAGGTCTCGACGTCCCCGAGGAAGGGGGCGAGCTGGTCCTCGGTGAAGCAGAAAGCCTGCGGGTCGTCGTCGATGAGGCGCGTCATCTGCGACGCGTAGCAGTCGATCGCCCGCCGCTTGGCGGCGCGTCGGTCCGGGATGGCGAGGCGGAAGCCGCGGGGGGCCGTCTCGTCGATCTCTGCGTCGGGCGGCAGGTGCAGGCCCCAGACCGGATAGGCCCAGAGGCGGACACCGAGCCGAGAGGCCGCGGCACCCGCCAGGGCGAAGGCGGATTCGTGGTCGCAATGCGGGTCGCGGCCCCAGGTGACGAAGAGCGTGCGGGCGCCGATCGCGGCGGCATGGCCGGCGATGGCGGCGACCGCGGCGTCGAAGTCCGGGCCCGGGCTCGGCGGGGCGGTGTCGCGGAGGTCGTGGAAGGCGAGCCGCCCGGGCGGGAGGCCGAGCTCGGCCATCGCGCGGCCGGCCTCATCGCGTCGCAGCGCCGTCAGGCGCTCGGCCGGGAAACGGCGGGAATTCGGGTGCGAGCCGGAACCGTCGGTAAGGATCAAGACGTGACCTCGCCGGCCCGCGGCTTCGGCGGCCGCGAGGAGGCCGCCGCAGCCCAGCGTCTCGTCGTCCGGGTGGGGCGCCAGGACCAGGAAGGGGTCGTGCCCCACGAGGTCGTCGAGGCCGCCCATCGGCAGGTGCCGCAGGCCCGCCAGATAGTCCCCCGCCCTCATGCGTCCCTCCAGAACGTCCGCGCCGGCGCCGGGCTCGCGAGGACGCAGGCCGCGGCATCCGCCATGGCGCCGTCCGGCGCCGGCTGGCGCAGGTAAGTGGCGAGGTCGCGCGCCACGCGCTCGACCGCATGCGGCCGCACGAAGGAGCCGAGGCCGAGGCCGCGATGCACCGCCTCCATCACGTCGAGCCCGGCCCGCTCGACGACGCCGCGCGCGAGGCCGACATAGGCCAGGATCTCGGCCGTCGGCCGCGCCTCGGCGGCGACGGTGCGGGCCGCCTGGGTCACCCACAGCGCGGCCGTCTCGGCCGCCGTGGCGCAGGCGGCGACGCGTTCGCGCTGGTAGGGATCGCCGCCGCGCCCGAGCCGGACGAGGTCGGCGCGGTAGAGGTCGAGCAGGCGCTCGACGGCGCCGAGCTGGACGGCGCAGAACCGCCAGGCGCCGCCGAAGAAGGCCGGCTGCCGCCGGTAATCGTCGTCCTCGCCGAGGATCTGGTCGGGGCCGATCGGCAGGCCGTCGAGGTCCACCGTCCCGGTGGCGGTCGAGCGCATGCCCTGGGCGGTCCAGCGCGACAGGTCGGCCCGCTCGCCCGGCCCGAGGCGGGGCATCGTCATCACTGTGGCGCCGTCCCGCGCCACCGGCACGATGGGGTGGGTCACGGACCCGACGCCGGAGGCCAGGATCTTGGCGCCGGCGAGACGACGGGCACCGCGATCCCCGACCAACGTGGCGGGCGTGGCGCCCTCGGCGTTCCACACGCCCGACATCGCGCCGCCGCGGACGGCGTCGGCCAGCGTCTCGGCTTGGTGGGGCGTGCCGTGGCGCAGCACCAGCGCGACGGCGTTGACGTGGCCCTCGTAGAGGCGTCCGACCGACAGGTCGCCCCCGCCGACGAGCCGCAGCACGTGGCAGAGATCGTCGGCGGCGGCCGGTTCGACGAGGCCGGTGCCGCCGAGATGCGCCGGAAACGGGGCCATCATCATCGCGGCGTCGTGAAGCAGCCCGATCGCGTCGGCGGGAAACACCGCCGCGGCGTCGCGCTCCGCCGCGCCGGCGAAGAGCCTGGCCGCCACGGCCTCGGCGGTGGCGACGGTGTCGGCCGGTGAGAGCCGTCCAGAATGTGTCATGCCCGCGGTGTCGTCCCGGTTCCCCGCAGCGGATTCATCGACCCCGGGCGCCGACGCCCCGCGTCAGCAGCGGAGGTCCTGCTTTCGCAGGCGGAAAACCGTGGCGCCCGTGAAATTGGTCCAGTGGTGAGGCGGAATGTTGCACCCGGCGAGCAGCGCCTCGTCGAACCGGTCGCGCAGGTCGTAGGCGTCGGGGATGGGGAAGAGCATGCCGAGCGTGCGCTGCAGGGTCTCGACGCTGAACCGCCGCACGTGGAGGGAGGGGCCGAAGCGCCGCAGCTTCGCCTCGAGGGGCCCGACGACGAGGTCGTCGGTGAAGTCGCCGTCGAGGATCGGCACGCTGAACAGCATGGTGCCGGTGTCGCTGAGCGAGCGGGCGAGCCGCAGCAGCACGGCGGAATAATTGGCCTCGACGTGTTCCAGCACGTGGTTGTGGAGGATCAGGTCGTAGCGGTCGCGCGGCAGGTCGAAGACGTCCTCGGCGAGGTCGAACCGCTCGACCCCGAGGCCGGGGTAACGCGGCGGGTCGATGTCGAGCGCGCGGTAGTTGGGGCCGCCGATCTCGCGCAGCATGACGCCCAACCCGCGTTCGGGGGCGAAATGCAGGATGTGGCTGCCGGACGGCGGCTTCAGGTCCTCGGTGATGTGGAGTGCCGCCACGCGCGTGCGCTCGAGCGATCCGCAATCGGCGCAGCGCACGGCGGGGCGCTTCGGCATGTCGGTGAAGGCGGTGCCGCCGCAGATGTTGCATCGCATGGCGGCACGTTTGCGCCGCGCGGCGGCGGACCGCAAGTCGCCGCGGAGGCGGCGTCCGTCAGGCTGCGCCCGGACTGAAGCGCATCGCGGCGCCGTTCATGCAGTAGCGCAGGCCCGTCGGGCGCGGCCCGTCGTTGAACACGTGGCCGAGGTGCCCGCCGCAGGTGGCGCAGTGGATCTCGGTGCGCGCCATGCCGAAGGTCGAGTCGCGGTTCTCGCCGACGGCGCCATCGAGGGGCTTCCAGAAGCTCGGCCAGCCGGTGTGGCTGTCGAACTTGGTGGCGGAGGAGAACAGCGCCGTCGCGCAGCCCTCGCAGGCGAACTGGCCCGGACGGTGCTCCCGGTTGAGCGGGCTCGAATAGGGCCGCTCGGTGCCCTCGCGCCGCAGGACGTCGTAGGCGGAGCCGCCGAGGCGCGCGCGCCACTCGGCATCGCTCATCGCGACGGGGAAGCTGCCTTCGGCGGCCCGGGCGTGCCGGGTGAAGCCGAACCACGAGGAGGCCGTGGCCAAGAGGGCGCTCAGCCCCAGGACCGATCGTCTGTCGAAAACCATTCTCGTCTCCCCGGCGGGTCGCGGCGAGCGGTGTGGGCACCGACGCGCTCCCTCAAGCGATACGTCGGCGCCGTCCTCCGGTTTCATCCCGGAGCGAGACCATGGGCCCATCGGGCGATGCCGGGCTCGCGGTCAACGCCGCGCCGACCGCCGCCCCGACGATCGATCGGCTCGCCGGGAGGCCGCGCCGACGGCTCACGCCACCAGGACGGCGTCCTCGGCCTCGCACGGCCCGTCCGAGAAGGCCGCGATCACGTCGGGAACGGCCGTCCCGGGCACGGGCCTGCTGAAGTGGTAGCCCTGCATGGTCCGGCAGCCGAGCGCCTTCAGCACCAAGAGGTGGTCGGCCGTCTCGACGCCCTCGACGATGCAGGACAGGCCGAGGTTGCGACAGAGGTCGACGACGGTCTTGACGATGTCGCGGCTCGCCCGGTCGGCCACGATGTCGGCGGTGAAGCTGCGGTCGATCTTGATCTTGTCGATCGGCAGCCGGCGGACGTAGCCCAGGCTCGAATATCCCGTCCCGAAGTCGTCGAGCGAGATCTCGACCCCGATCGCCTTCAGGGCCAGCAGGGCGTCGCGCGCGCCCTCGAAGTCGTGCATGAGCGCCGTCTCGGTGATCTCCAGCGCGATCCGATCGGGCGCGACGCCGCTCTCCTCGATGATGGCGGCGAGGCGGGCCACCGCCGCGGGCGACGCGATGTCGTGCGCCGACAGGTTGAACGAGAGGCCGACGTCCTCCGGCCAGCCCCGCATGGCATCGATCGCCTTGCCGAGCAGCACCGCCGTGATCGTGCCGATCAGTCCGATCCGTTCGGCGGCCACGATGAACACGTCGGGGGCGACGGACCCGATCCGCGGACCCGTCCACCGCGCCAGGGCCTCGAAGGCGACCACGCGTCCGCTGACGACGTCGATGATCGGCTGGAAGTTGAGCCGCATCTCGGCGTCGAGGTCGGCGCGGCGCAGCTCCTGCTCGATCAGGCTGCGCGCCCGGATGGCGTCCTCGTGGTCGGCGCTGAAGATCACGGCCCGCCCGCTGCCGTGCTCCTTGGCGTAGTAGAGGGCGTAATCGGCGCGTTCGACGAGGTGTTCGCGGGTGCGCGCCATGTCGGGGTAGACGGCGTATCCGATGGAGGCGGCGATCTGCGCCACCCCGGTCGGGAGCACGATCGGCGCCTCGAGCGCGTCGCACACCTTCCGGCCGACGGCGGCGATGGCCTCCGGCCCGATGTCGCCGGAGAGAACGAAGGCGAACTCGTCGCCGCCGAGCCGCGCGAGATGGGCACCCTCGCCGAGGACTTCGACCAGGCGGCGTCCGACTTCGGCCAAGACGGCATCGCCGGCGCAATGGCGTAGACGTCGTTGACCGGCTTGAAGCCGTCGAGATCGATCATCCCGAGGGCGAAGCGCCCGCCATCGAAGCGAGTCCGATCGATCAGCGAGGCGAGGTCGCGGAAGAAGCTCCGTCGGTTGGCGAGGCCGGTGAGGCTGTCGAGATGGGCGAGGCGGCAGTTCTCCTCGCTGAGGTCGGCCAAGGTCCGTCGGGACCGGACGAGTGCGCTGAACTCGCCGAAGTGCTTGAACATGAGGATCGTCATGATGATCGCCACCATGCCGAAGTTCAGCGCGATGGCGCAGAGCACGCCGTCGCCCGTCTGGAGGAAGACGATCATGAACGGCACCGTGACGATCACGGTGAGGGCGAGGGCCGCGGCCCTCAGATGCATGAGGCAGAACACGCAGCCGATCACCGTGATCGACATGAAGAAGGCGACATGCATGCGGGCGGCGGTGTCGCCGTAGGGCGCCAGGGCCAGCGACCAACCGGTGAACAGGCAGCCCAGCGCGGCCACGAGAGCGACGCTTCGGTGCAGCCGATGCCGCATCTCGCGGTCCGACATGGCCACCACGTCGTAGCGCATCCAGGCGACGGCCCGCTGGATGCAGATCGGCAGCAGCACGCAGGGCGCCGACAGCGTCAGGAACCGGGGCGAGATCCCGTAATGCGTGAAGGACAGCGCCAACACATTGGTGCCGAGGAGGAGGAACAACAGCGGGATGTGCTTCTGGACGGCGCAGAGTTGCGCCCGGACCAGCACGGGATCGGAGTCCCACCCGGTCAGCATGGACCGCAGGCCTGCACGTGACATGTCGAGCCCTTCCCGCATGGCGACAAGGTGCACAGACACAACCTAAGACTTCGCCAACGCGCGGTGGCACTCATGGCACGCGCGCGCTGCGCCGCTCAGGGTCGGATGGTCTTCTGCATCCAGAGGAGGTCGAGGTAGCGGTCGAACTTGAAGCCGACCTGCGGCATCAATCCCACCCGCTCGAAGCCGAACCGCTCGTGGAGCGCGATCGACGCGATATTGGCGGCATCGAGCCCGCCCACCATCACGTGCTTGCCCAGGGCCTCGGCACGGTCGACCAGGGACGCCAGCAGGCGAGCCGCCACGCCGCGCCGCTGGTGCGCGCGCGCCACGTAGACCGAATGTTCGACCGTCCGGACGTAGCCGTCATGGGGACGGAAGGGGCCGAAGGACGCGTAGCCGAGCAGGACGTCCCCCTCGACGGCGACGAGGAACGGGAAGCCGCGCGCCTGCCGGTCCCGGAGAAAGGCACGGCGGTCCTCGAGATCGACGGCATGGTAGGAGAAGTTGGCCGTCGACGTCAGGACGACGTCGTTGTGGATGGCCAGGATGGCCGGCAGGTCGCCGGCGGCGGCGTCGCGGATGTCGATGGCCATCAGGTCCCGCCCTCCCCCTCCACCGGGCGGACGGCACGGCCGCGTCGCCTGGCGTTGCCCTCCGCCCAATCGAGGTCCTCCTCGATGTCGCGAAAGGCATCGTCGCCGATGGCACGCTCGTCGCGCAAGCGCATCAGCGTCTCGCGCTCGGCCGCGATCGCCTTCATCCGCAGCTTGCCGAAGACTTTGGGGCGCAGGTGGCGCATGGCCTCGTCCTGCAGCACGACGGCGTATTCCTTGCGCAGGATGGCGGCCTCCGGCTCGGGATCGCCCTCGAGCACGCGCAGCGCCGCCCGCGTCACCTCCTGGCGGGCGGTGTCGCGCTCGCGCGCCGCGCGACCGTCGTCGCCGAGGTCGAGCCAGCGCAGGAGGGGGCCCAGCGTCAGGCCCTGGATCACCAGCGTGCCGAGCACCACCGCGAAGGCCGCCACGATGACGAGGTCGCGGTTGGCGGCGGTGGCGAAGGCCCCGTCGAAGGGGAGCGCCAGGGCGGTCGCCAGGGTCAGCAACCCGCGCATGCCGCACCAGCCCACCACCAGCGCGCTCTTGTAGCTGCGGAGCGCCGGCGTGCGCCGCTCCGGCGGCAGTGTCGCGCGCTGGACCAGCCGCGCCAGGGCATTGTAGGTGAAGGTCCAGCCGAGCCGCACCGCGATGACGGTGGCGAGGATCGCGAGCCCGAACGGGGCATAGCGGGTGATGCCGCCGGGGATGGCGTCGCCGATGTCCTGGAGCTGCAGGCCGACCAGGATGAAGGCCAGCGCGTTCAGCACGTAGACCGCCACCTCCCACACCGCGAAGGACCCGCGGCGGATCTCGGCGGTGAGGCGGGTCGGCGCGAGGCGAGCCAGCACCAGCGCATAGACCACGATGGTCAGCACCGTCGAGACGCCGAGCTTCTCGGCGATGATCCACACCGCGAAGGTCGAGACGAACTGCGTCACCACCGCGATGGCGAAATCGGTGACGCGCGCCGTGAGCCAGATGTAGGCCCTCGCCAGCCCCCACCCCAGCGCGACGGAGCCGATCGAGTTCGCCAGGAACAGCGGGACGGCGTGTCCCGCCGTCAGAGCGGTGCCGAGCGCCGCCGCGACGGCGAGGCGATAGACGAGCAGCGCGCTGACGTCGTTGAGCAGGCCCTCGCCCTCGAGGATCACCACGAGGCGGCGGGGCGGCGACAGGCGGCCCAGGATCGCCGTGGCGGAGACGGGATCGGGCGGCGACACGACGGCGCCGAGCGCGATCGCCACCGACCAGGGCATGTCGGGCACGAGCCATCGCGCCACCGACGCCACGGCGGCGACCGTCAACGCCACGGCGACGAGGACGAGGCTCGAGACTGGGATCCAGTTCTCCCGGAGGTCGCGCGGCGAGGCGTCGAAGGCCGCGTCGAGGATGACGGGCGCCACGAACAGCGTCAGCGCGAGGTCGGGATCGAGCCGCACCCCCGGAACGTTCACCGGCGCGATCGCCAGCGCCGTCCCGGCCAGGGCCAGCAGCACCGGATAGGGCGCCCCGATGCGGTCGGCCAGCGTGGTCAGGACCGCGCCGCCGATGAGCAGCGCGATGAGGAGTTCGAAGAGCGGCATGATCCAGCCTACCCCGGTTCGCGCGGCCGGAGTAGCCGGAGGATGGTGTGCGGCGGGCGTCGCCGGCCCATTGCCGTCGATCGCCGGACATTTGCGCGCGGGGCGCTTCGGCCTTAGATGGGTCGTTCAACCGGACGGGACGGCCCCCATGAGCATCTTCGGCAACCTCGGCGGCATGCTGGGCAACTTCGTCGAGCAGCACGGCGGCGCGGAGGCCATGGTCCAGCAGGCGCTCCAGCAGGCCGGGGGCGTGCAGGGCATCGTCGGCAAGCTGCAGCAGGCCGGCTACGGCGAGCAGGTCCAGTCCTGGCTGGGCTCGGGGCCGAACCAGCCGGTGACGCCGGACGGCATCGCGACCGCCATCGGCCACGGCAAGATCGGCGAGATGGCGGCCCATTACGGCGTCCAGCCGGACCAGCTGTCCGGCATGCTGGCCAAGGTGCTGCCCGGCCTGATCGACCGGATCAGCCCCAACGGCACCGTCGAGCCGCACCTCCTGCAGGGCGCCCCGGCCGCGCCGACGCCTCCCGCTCCGGCGTCCTGACCCGATCCGTCACTCTTTGTTGACCCTTGCCGGGCAATTTCGAGGGCGGCGGAGCGCGTTCCGCGCGGCACTCGCTGACGCATGAAGATCATCCTGCCCTTCGTCAGCAACACGCTGATGAATTTCGTCATCGGCCTGCTGCTGGCGCGTTTCCTCGGGCCGGCGGAGTACGGCCGCATGGCGCTCGCCCTGGCGGTCGGCCAGGTGATCCAGACGCTGATGTTCGATTGGCTGCGCCTCGCCGCGACCCGGTTCTACTCGGAGCGCGCGCGGCTCGAGAGCCCGGAGTTGCGCGCCACGCTCGACGCCAGCTTCGCTGTGCTGATCGCGGCCTTGAGCGGCGTCGCCATCCTCGTCCTCTTGAGCGGCATCGAAGTGTCGCTGTCGCGCCCGCTGCTCGGCCTCGCGGTCGGCGCCGCCGTCGCCAACGGCCTCTTCGACTACAACACCGCCCTGGTGCGCGCCCGCTTCATGGACGGGCTCTACGCCCGCATCATCATGGGCAAGAACCTGCTGTCGCTCGTGCTGACCGTCGGGGGCGCCTGGTGGTTCGGCTCGGCCGCGATGGCGCTGACGGGCGTCTGCCTGTCGATGACGGGGTCGCTGCTGGCCTCGCGGCGCTCGCTCACCGACGCGGGCTCCTCGCCGCGCGCGGCCCGGCGCGGCCTCGCCGCCCAAGCGCTGCGCTACGCCCTGCCGATCGTCATGGCCAACATGCTCTACCAGGTCATCCCC
This sequence comes from Lichenihabitans sp., assembly GCA_965214345.1. Lineage (GTDB taxonomy): Bacteria > Pseudomonadota > Alphaproteobacteria > Rhizobiales > Beijerinckiaceae > Lichenihabitans. The sequence goes on from CBDCBJ010000007.1 coordinate 3,035,751, forward strand.
CTGGTCGACCGGGCGCTGATCGCCCAGCGCTACGGCTTCGCCGAATCGGGCCAGTTCTCGCTCGCCTACGACCTCGGGATCCGCATCGTCCTGGCCATCGGGTCGACGCTCGACGTGCTGCTCTTCCAGCTCGCGGTGCGGACCGACGAGACGCACGGCGCAGACCAGTCGCGCCGGCAGATCGGCCGCAACATGGGGGTGGTGGTGGCCGTCCTGGCGCCGACCTGCATGGGCGCGTGGCTGGTCCTGCCGTCGTTCCAGCAGCTCGTCGTGCCGCCGGAGTTCCGCGGGCCCTTCGCGCAGTTCTTCACCTACCTGCTGCCCGGCTTCTTCTGCTACCCGCTGATCCACTACGCGATCCACCCGGTGTTCCAGATCCGCAAGCGCACGAGGCCGCTCATCGCCACGGCGTCGCTCGCCGCCGCCGCCAACGTGGGCCTGAGCCTCGCCATGCCGGCGGGCGCCGGCGCGATCGGCTACGCGGTGGTGCTGTCGGCGGCGCTCGGCGCGGGCCTCCTGGCGCTCATCGCCGCCGCCTCGCTGGTCCGGGCCTCCTGGCCGTCGCCGCGCGACCTCGCCGTCACGTTGCTCGGCGCGCTCGCCATGGCGGGGGCGCTGCTGCCGTTGCGGGCCATGGATCCGGGGTGGGTCACCCTCCTGATGCAGGTCGTCCTCGGCACGCTGGTCTACGGCGGCTTCGTCGCCCTCTTCGACCTCGCCGGCCTGCGCAGCCTCGCCCTCGCCCACCTGCCGGCCCGGTGGCGGCGGCCCCCGGGCGGCGAGCCGCGGCGTTTACCGACCGTTGACCACGCCGTTTAAGGGTTCATTCATTTCATCTGTCCCTAACCATCAACATCGATGCATCATACTGAATCGCATTTAAGGTGTATTGTCGGGAACTGGCAAACAACCCCTCCCGGACGATCCCCATGAAGCGCTTTGTTGTATCGGGAGGCTGGGCCGTCCTCGGCCTCGCGGCTCTGGCGGCGGCCTCGACGGGCGGCGCCCGGGCGGGGGGCTCCGGCCCCCACGCCGTCGGCATCCCCGGCATCGGGCCGGGCACGGGCGTCGACGTCTACATCCCCAACCCGGATCCGCAGACCCCCATCGCCTGGTCGCAGGGGACCGAGCCCCCGCCCCCGCAGGGCGACTACGGCGGCGGCGTGCTGCAATACATGATCACCGGCAACGAGAGCCGCCCGGCCCCGCATCCGCGCATACCGCCCCCGTATTTTCCGGCCCGCGTCGCGCCGGTGAACGGCCCGGACGGACGCTCGTATCTCGCCACCCATGCCCGCCCGCCGGAGGCCGCCGGTCGCGCCGTCGCGCGCCAGGACGGCGGCCGCCCCTACGCGCCGCCGCAGGGCTACGGCGAGGCCCGGCCGAGCGACCGTGACGTCTCGTCGGGCGGCTATGGCGGTTTCGGCTTCGGTGCCCCGGCGCCGGTCGGTGCCAGCACCGGACGGCGTGCCGTGTACACGCCCACCGCCTACGACGGTGGCGATGCCGCGCCGATCGCCCGCCCGGCCCGGGCCGAGGTCGATCCCGCCTTTCGACGCCAGGAGGTCGCCTATTCAGGTGGCCAGGGGGCCGGCACGGTCGTGATCGATACCGTGTCGAAGTTCCTCTACCTCGTCGAGGGCGACGGGCGCGCGCTGCGCTACGGCATCGGCGTGGCGAAGCCGGGCTTCCTGTGGTCGGGCACCCACACGATCACGGCCAAGCGGGAATGGCCGGACTGGACCCCGCCGGCCGAGATGCTGGGCCGCCGTCCCGACCTGCCGCGGCACATGGTCGGCGGCATCGAGAACCCGCTCGGCGCCCGCGCCATGTATCTCGGCTCGACGCTGTATCGCATCCACGGCACCAACGAGCCGGACACCATCGGCACCAACGTGTCGTCGGGCTGCATCCGGCTCGTCAACGACGACGTGGCGGACCTCTACGGCCGCGTCCACGTGGGGACGCGCGTCATCGTCATGTGACCGGACGGGGCAGCTCCGCGTCGCGTCAGGTGAGAGCCCACCAAACGAGTTCCGGTCCATTCGCTCCTTTCCGCTCCTCCTCGCGGAGGGGGAGGATCCAGCGCAGGAGGCGACCGAAGGCCGGCCCGCCCGATAAGGGGGGTACCGTTCGCGCACCGTCGGTCGGATGGGGTCGGCCTTCGGCCGGACCTCTCGCGCTGGGTTCCCGCCTCCGCGGGAACGAGCGGATGACCGGCATAGCCTGCCGATGACCCGGGTAGGTGTCACTGGACTGAAGTGTACTGGCGCGTCGTCACCGGATCGCCCGGACCGGCAGCGGCGGGGGCGGATCGTCGACGGTCGAGAGGCCGAGCGATAGTGCCAGAAATGCCAGGCCCGATCCGTCATCGCGCCGGCGGTCGCGCCGCGCAGCACCGCGGCGAGGCGCTCCGGGCCGAAGACGGTCTCCAGCAGGAGCAGGTCGTCCCAGGTTCCGACGCTCATGGTTCGCCAGATGACCGGAGCGGCATCGCGGGTCGCATCGTCCGGCGAGCCGTCCCAGCGATAGCGGGCCGACAGAGCCCGGAGGGTCCGTTCCTCCTCAGTCCCGGCGAGTGCCGCGTCGGCCGCCATCCCCCACCTCCGCCTCGCTTTGACGCCGCCCGCCGTCATCGTCCATGACAGCCTGCCGCGCATCGAAGCGCGACCAGGAGACCTCGACCATGCCCAAGGGTTACATCGTCGTCCGCATGACCGTGACGGACCCGGAGACGTACAAAACCTATGCCGCCATGGCGTCCGAGGCGATGACGATCTACGGCGCCAAGCCTCTGGCGCGGGGTGGACGCTGCGAGACCGTCGAGGGCGAGGGCCGGCCGCGCAACGTCGTCATCGAGTTCGACTCCTACGAGGCGGCCCGCGCCTACTATTTCTCCCCCGAGTACCAGGCGGCCGTGGCGGTGCGAAAGCCGGCCGGCGTCGGCGAGGTGCTGCTGCTCGAAGGGGTCGCGTAACCGCCCTCGACCGGCGGCGTCAGCCCTGACGGATGAGGCCGGCGCCCGGCCGCGGCTCGTGCGCGGGCCTCGGGTCCGGCTTGGGGTCGGGCACCTTCTGCGCCGCGCCGCTTCCCTCGGTGTACTCGCGCCAGAGCAGCACCAGCGCCGCCATCAGGGCCGGCCCCACGAAGAGGCCGACGAGGCCCCAGGTCTCGACGCCGCCCAGGATGCCGAAGAGCACCCACAGGAACGGCAGGCGGGTGGTGCCGCCGATCAGCACCGGCCGGATCAGGTGATCGGCCAGGAAGGCCATGACGCTGCCGCCGGCCACGATCAGGACCGCCGCCACGACGGAACCCTGTGCGATCAGGACTGCGCCCACCAGGAGGAACACCACCGTCACGGCGAACGGCACCATGGCGGCGACCGCCGTGAGGCCGCCGAAGAGGATCGCATGCGGCACGCCGGCGAACTCGTAGGCGATCGCCATCAGGACGCCCTCGCCGAGGCCCACCAGCACGAGCCCGTCCACCGTGCCGTGGATCGAGGCCACCATCTGGCGGGCGATGCGCTCGCCCTTGGCGCCGAAGGCCTTCTCGCTCGCGTCGAGGCACTGCCGCACCACGGCATCGCCCTCCTTGAACAGGAAGAACAGCGTCATCAGGGCGAAGAAGAACAGCACGACCCGGTGGGCCACCTGGCCGCCGACCGCGCGGCCGATCTCCGCCGCCTTGGCACGGTCGACCCGCTGGGCGATGCCGTGCGCCTGGGCGCCGTCGGCAAGGTTGTCCTGCCACCAGTTCGAGACGGCGTCGGCGCCGAACGGCAGGTGATGGACGAAGTCCGGCACCGGGATGCCCGAGGTCGTCGCTTCCCTGTAGAGGTCCAGGACCGCGTGGAACTCGCGGACACCCTCGAAGACCACCACGGCCAGCGGAAGGCCGAACAGCAGGCCGACGCAGACCGTGAAGAGGCCCGGCATGAGCACGTTGTGCTTGCCGGGCGGAAAGCGGCGCAGCGCTTTCTGGTAGAGCGGCCAGAACGCCACCGCCAGGATGGCCGCCCAGGCGAGCGCCGGCAGGAAGTCGTGGATCGTCCAGAGGCCCAGGCCCACCAGAACCGCGACGAGCACGAGCCTGGCGTTGCTCTGGCGCGGCGCGGGCACCGCTCCGTCGGAATCACCGCTCAGTGCGTTCCGGCGGGCGGACGGCTCGGTCGTGATCATGGACGGTGCACCTTGCGAAGACGCCAAGAGGGTCGAGTGCGCCGGGCTGGAGCCCTTCGGCCGACGGTGGGAGGAGGCGTCAGCGCGGCCCGAAGCTCTCGGTTCGACGTAGCACCCGGGCCGGCAAACGCCAATTGCCGCGTTCGAATGCCAGCGGGCCACCGCGGGCCATCAGCCCGCATGCGGCGGGAACACGAGGACATCCCCCTGGACCCGGATGCCGATCTCGGCGCCGACCGGAGGCGGGGCGGCGGCGAGCCAGCAGGCCGAGAGCGCGACCGCGCCGGCGACGGTCTCGAGGTCGAGCCAGGTCAGCGGCCCCAGCATGGCGGCGTGCCGCACCGTCACGCGGGTGCCCTGCCCGGCCTCGGCCCGCACGATCTGCTCGGGCCTCAGCATGAGGGCCGCAGCGCCGTCGGCGACGCCGTGGGGATTGCGCACCGGGACGCGGCCCAACGCGGATTCGGCCACGTCGCCCACGAGCGTGCCGTCGAGGTGGAGCGCCGCGCCGGCGAGCCGTGCCGTGTCGAGGTCGACCGGCTGTCGGTAGAAGTCGGCCGGGGTGCCGCGCTGCACGATGCGGCCGCGGCGCATCACGGCGATCTCGTCCGCCACCGAGAAGGCCTCGTCGCGGTCGTGGGTGACCATCAGGGCGGCGGCACCGCCGCGTTTCAGGATGGTGCGGACCTCGGCGCAGAGGGTGCGGCGCAGGTGGGCGTCGAGCGCGTTGAAGGGCTCGTCGAGCAGCACCAGGGCGGGTTCGGGCGCCAGCGCGCGGGCGATGGAGACGCGCTGCTGCTGGCCGCCCGAGAGCTCGTGCGGCATGCGGCGGTCGAAGCCCGCCATGCCGACGAGGTCCAGCATGGCGGCGACGCGGCCCGAGCGGCGCCCGGCGGCGGACAGGCCGAAGCCGACGTTGGCGGCGACGTCGAGGTGGGGGAAGAGCACGCCGTCCTGCGGCACGTAGCCGATGCCGCGGCGGAAGGGCGGCACCCAGCAGCCGCGCCCGCCGGCGGGGCCGTCGGCGACCGGCCTGCCCGCCAGCGAGACCGCACCGGCGTCGGCGCGGTCGAACCCCGCCGCGAGGCGGAGCAGCGTGGTCTTGCCGCATCCCGAGGGGCCGAGCAGGGCGACGATGCCGCCCCGCGGCACGGCGAGGTGGACGTTCCGCAGCACGGGCGCATCGCCGTAGGACTTGGCGAGGCCCGAGACCTCGAGAGCGGGGGCATCCAGGATGGCGGACTCCGGCGGCACGGGTCGCGGGAGGCGTCGCCCCCGCGCGTCCAGGGCGGGCGCCTGGATCCCCACGGCTCTGCCCTGAAACCCGCCGGAGGCCAAGCGGCTCGTGAGTCGGGGTTCAGCGCCGGTCGCGGCGCCTCTGCGGCTGCACGGTCGCCCAATAGGCCGGGATACCGGAGACGAGGACGAGAAGCGCCGCGAACGGCGCCGCCGACCCGTATTTCATCTGAGACGATTGTGCCCAGAGCTCGATCGACAGGGTGCGGATGCCGGTCGGCGCCAGCACCAGGGTCGCGGTCAGCTCCTTCATCAGCTGCATGAACACCAGCAGCGCCGCCGCCCCGACGCCGGGCAGGATGTTGGGCAGCGTCACGCTCAACAGCACGCGCCACGGGGCGCGGCCGAGCGCCAGCGCCACCTCCTCCATGGCGGGCGGCACCTGTTCGACGGCGGGCCGCAGCGCCGTCTGGGCCAGCGGCAGGAACAGGATGGCGTAGCCGACCAGGAGCAGCGCCAGACTCTGGTACAGGAAGGGCGCGGCACGCAGGCAGAACGTGACGAGCGACAGCGCCACGACGAGGCCCGGCAGGGCGTGGACCACGAAGGGCAGCCGCTCGGCCAGGACCGCCACCCTGCCCCGGCGCCGGAAGGCCGCGAGCACGAGCAGCAGGCTCGCGGCGGTGGTGACGAGCGCCCCCGCGGCCGACAGTTCCAGCGAGTCCCCGACCGCGGCGAGCACCCTGTCCCAGGGCAGCGGCGCGCGGCGGGCCAGCAGCAGCCAATAAGCCAGCATGGCGACCGGGAGGCCCAGCGCGAGGCCGATCAGCGTGCCGAGGCCCGCCAGCGCCGGCACGGCCATCACGCCCAGGCGCACGGCGGTGTGGGGCACGGTCGCCCCCGAGGCGGGGCGGTTGAAACGACGCCGTCCGCGCAGGGCCAGTTCGGCCGCCATCACGCCGAGGCAGAGCGCGATGAGCACGGCCGACAGCATGGCGGCGGCGGCGCCGTCGTAGGAGAGTTCGTAGGCCTCGTAGATGGCGGTGGTGAAGGTCTCGACCCGCAGCAGCGCCAGCGGGCCGAACTCGACCAGCATGTGCAGCGTCACGAGGAGGAGGCCGCCCGACAGCGCCGGCCCGAGTTGCGGCAGAACGGTGCGGGTGAAGACCCGCCAGGGACCGTGGCCGACCGAGCGCGCGACGTCCTCGAGCGCAGGGTCCATGCCGCGCAGCGCCGCCGCCACCGGCAGGTAGACCAGCGGATATTCGGCCATGACCTGCACGAAGACCGCGCCCGGCATGCCCTCGACGCGCGGCGTCAGCGACAGCCAGGTGAAGGCAGAGACGAGCGCCGGCATGGCGAGAGGCAGCGGCACCAGCACGCGCCACAGCCCGCGCGCCGGCAGGTCGGAGCGCTCGACGAGCCAGGCCGCCGCCGTGCCGATGGCGAGGGCGCCCGCCGTGACGGAGACGGCGAGCGTCAGGGTGTTGGCGAGGAGACCCGCCACGAAGGGACGGAACAGCAGCGCCGCCGTGCCGGCCCAGCCGACCGACGCCGCCTGCCGGGCCACATAGGCGAGCGGCAAGGCCGCGACACCCACCACGGCGGCGATCGGGACCCAGAGCCAGGAGGGCGCCGCGGAGAAACCGCGCCGTCCGAGGAACTGGATCCGGACGGTCGCGTCGGCCATCAATTGATCCCGACGGCCCGCTCGAGCGCCAGCGCCGAGGCGGCGTCGCCGATCTCGGACCCGAGTGCCACCGGCGACGTCACGCCCGGATGGAGCGGCACGTCGCCGGCGGCGTCGGCCAGCACCGTCTGACCCTCGTCACTCACCGCATAGGCGGCGAATTTTGCGGCCTCGGCCTTGTGGGGCGCGTGGACCGGGATGCCGAGGCCCGACACGGTCAGCAGCGCGCCGGGGTCCTTGTCGCCGATGTAGTGGACGCGGGCGTCGAGCGTGTCGGCACCGCGTTCCTTGGCGACGGCCTGCCAGTAATTGTCGGCGTTGATGGCGAGTTCGACCTCGCCGCGGTCGACGGCCAGCACCATGGCGGTGTTCTTCGGATAGGCCTTGCCGTTCTTGTTCAGGCCGGTGAGCCAGGCCTTGGCGGCCTCGGCGCCGTTCTGCTTCTCGACCGCGACGACCAGCTCCAGGAAGGCGGCGGCGCGCGGGTTGAAGGCGAACTTGCCCTCCCACTCGGGCTTGGCGAGGTCGAGGATCGACTTCGGCAGGCTGTCCTCGCCGATGAGCTTCCGGTCGTAGAGCAGCACGAAGCTGCGGGCGGTGACACCGACCCAGTCGTGGTGGGCGCCGCTGTACTGGGCCGGGATCGCGTCGGTGACGTCGGCCGGCAGCGGGGCCAGCATGCTCTTGTCGGCGAGGGTGACGAGCGCCGTCGAATATTCGGCGTAGAAGATGTCGGCCGGCGTGCGGTCGCCCTCGTCGATGATCTGGCGGGCGAGGGCCGGAGCGCCGCCGTCGCGGATCTCGACCTTGATCCCCGTCTTCTTCGCGAAGGCGGCCGCGAGGGCTTCGACGGGGCCCTCGTCCTGGCTGTTGTAGATGGTCAGCATGCCGTCATCGGCGGCGCGGGCGGAGATGCCGTCGAGCGCCAGGGCATAGGCCACGAGAGCGAACCCGATGGCGCGGAACCGGCGCGAATGCGATAGGCTCATGATCTGTCCTCGTGAAAGCCACGTCGCAGCGCGCGAAATCCGTCAGGACCTGCGTCATTGCCCGTATAGGTCGGCATGACCGGGATCGTCAGGCTTCACTGCGCTATAGCGATGGGGTGGTGAGGCGGTCAATCGCCGAACGGCATTCGAGCGGACAGTTGGAATACTATGTTTTGTAATTATTCCATTGTGAGACATCGAACGCCCGTGACGGCGAACTTCCCGGGCCGACCATGGCCGAAGCGCGTCGCGGCGGCGGCGTCCGCGCCCTGCCCGACGGGAGCCGCGCCCGTCCGAGGGGCCGAGCCCGGTTTACCCCTCCTTAACCCATCGGCTCTCAGATGGCGGCCGTGACGGTGCAGCGACGGACCGCGATCCCATGAGGCCTTTCCTTCTCACCGCCGGCCTCGCCGCGCTGTCGATCGCCCTGGCGGCGCCCGCCCTCGCCGAGGACGCGGATTGCGGCCTGCTCTGCCGGATCAGCGGCTATCTCGGGTCTGATCACATGGCGGACGCGGGCGACGGTGCCGCTGGCTCGGCCGCGGCCGCCAAGCCGCATCGCGCGCATGCCGCGGCCCGCAAGGCGCCGGCCGCCGGCACGCCCGTGAAGACCCATACCGCGACGCTGGCGGCGACCCCGCCGCACCCCTCGGTGCCGACCTCGGCCAAGCCCGGCACTGTGACGGAGGCATCGGTCAAGCCGCGCCCTCCGATGACGGCATCGGCCAAGCCGAGCCCTGTGACGGAGCCATCGACCAAGCCGCCAGCGGCCGTCCCGGCAGCGCCGAAGACCGCAGCCTCGGTGAGGCCCACGCCCAAGCGTGCCCACGCGGTCGTCCCACCGCCGCCCGCCGAGGTGAAGTCCGACGACGTGGCGTCGCGCGAGGCTCCTCGTCCGAAGGCCATCGTCACATCGGCGTCGGCGGCACGCCCGCATCGCATCGCCGCCGGTGCACCCGGCGTGGCCGTGTCGCGCCCCGGAACCCTGACGGCCGCCGCCACGATCCCGGGCAGCGCCCCGGCGATGCCGGCGGGCTTCCAGCCCTTCATGTCGCGATGAGCGCGAGGCTTCGCCGGCCTGCCGGGCGGCCTACCGGGCCGACCCGCTGGGCTTCGGGCGATCCCCCGTGCGGTCGCGCGCGACCCGGTCGAGGTAGCCGAGTTCCGCGCGCGTCCTGGGTTCGATGACGGTGATGAGCCGAGCGCCGCGGCCATAGGTCAGCCAGGCCCAGACCCACTTCACGTAGACGATGATGCGGTTGCGGGCGCCGATCAGGAAGAACAGGTGGACGACGCTCCACAGCAGCCAGCCGATCACGCCCGTCATCTTGACCTTGCCGAGGTCGGCGACGGCGGCGGAGCGGCCCACCATGGCGAGCTGCCCCTGGTCGTCGTAGCGGAACGGCTCCGGCAGGGGTTCGCCGATGAGCCGGCGCATCAGCACCTTGGCGACATGGGCGCCCTGCTGCTTCGCGACCGGAGCCACGCCGGGCAGGCGCTTGCCCCGCGCGTCGTCCATGTCGGTGCAGTCGCCGACCGCGTAGACGTCCTGGCGGCCGATCACGCCGCAGTGGCGGTCGATCTTCACGGCATGGCCCCGGCCCTTCTCGGCGCCGAGCCAGTCGGCGACGGGCGTGGCGGCGGTGCCGGCGGCCCAGAGCACGTTGGCCGACAGGATCCGCTCGCCCCCCGCCACGACGCCATCCCGGTCGACGACCTCGACCTGGCTGCCGGTCCTGACCTCGACGCCGAGGTCCCCGAGGTGCTTGCGGGCGTAGTCGGAGAGGACCTGCGGAAAACCGGCCAGGAGGTGCGGCCCGCCCTCGCAGATGACGATCCGCGCCCAGGTGGGCTGGATGCGGCGGAAGTCGCGGGCCAGCGTCGAATGCGCGAGTTCGGCGATGGCGCCCGCCATCTCGACCCCCGTCGGACCCCCGCCCACCACCACGAACGTCAGGAGCCGGCGGATCTCGTCGGGGTCGGTGCGGCTCTCGGCCCATTCGAAGGCGGCGAGGAGGCTCGAGCGCAGCGCCAGCGCCTGGTCGAGCGTCTTCAGCACGTGGGCGTGGTCCGACCATTCGTCGTGCCCGAACCAGGAATAGACCGAACCCGTGGCGACGACGAGGTAGTCGTAGGGGACGTCGGGCACGTCCCGGACGTGGACCACCTTGCGGTCCGCGTCGACGCCCGTCACCTCGCCCATCAGCGTGCCCACGCGCGGCATGTCGGTGAAGAGGCCGCGCACCGGCACGGCGATGTCGGAGGGCGCCAGCGCGGCCGTCGCCACCTGGTAGAGGAGCGGCTGGAAGAGGTTGTGGTTGGTCTTGTCGATCACGGTGACGAAGGCCGGCGCGAGGGCGAGGCCGCGGACCACCGCGAGACCGGCGAAGCCCGCCCCGATCACCACGATGCGCGGCAGGGCCTTTGGATCGGGGGACTCGATGACGGGTGGCATCCGGCGATCCTCCTCGGTCCGGTCCGGCCTCAGCCGCAAACCATCTGAAACAGGGCGGTGCGCAGCGGCGGCCCGTAATCGGCCTGGCGAAAGTAGGCGGCCTGGGGCAGCGGGTCGACGTCGAGCGCGATCTCGTCGTTGCGGGGCAGTGGATGGAGGATGCGCGCGTCGGGCCGCAGGCGCCGCGCGGTCGGCAGGTCGAGGACGAAGCGGTCCTTCACGGCCTGGAACAGGGCCTCGTCGGTGAACCATTCCTTCTGCGGCCGGGTCATATAGAGCACGTCGACCCGCGGCACGAGATCGCTCCAGTCGTCCGTCTCGGTGTAGGGCACGGCGGCGGCGTCGAGGATCGCGCGCACGTCGGCCCCGACGCGCAGTTCGGGCACGGAGACGAAATGCACCCTGGCGCCGGGGCAGCGCGCCAGCAGGGTGACGAGCGAGCGCACCGTGCGGCTGTAGCGGCAGTCGCCCACGAAGGCGATCTCGACATCCGCGGTGCGGCCGAGCTCGCGTTCGATCGTGTAGAGGTCGAGCGCCGCCTGGGTCGGGTGCTGCCCGGCGCCCGACCCGGCGTTGAAGACCGGCATCTCCAGGCCGAGCCGCTCCATGTTGCGGGCGACCGCGAAGGGCGCGTCCTCGTCGTGGTGGCGCAGCACCAGGGCCTTCGGGCGATAGCCGGCGACGATCCGGGTCGTGTCCTCCAGGATCTCGCCCTTCGCGGCGGAGGAGAACTTGCCGGCATCCTCCGTGTAGATCACCTGGGCGCCGAGGCGGATGGCGGCGAGCTGGAACGACATGCGGGTCCGGGTGGAAGGCTGGTAGAACAGCATCACCACGGCCTCGTCGCGGAAGATCGGCTCGGGCCGGGCGTCGAGCAGGCGCGTCGTGCGCTCGGCCAGTTCGGCGAAGACGTCGGGCGTGAAGATCTGGGCGTCGAGGATGGACCGTCCCTTGAGCGACATGTGACCTCCCGCGGCGCCTCGACCGGACGCCCTTTGCCACGGCGGCGGGGAAAAGGACACCGTCGCGGGCGCAGAAGATCGACCGAGCACGGAGAGTGCGGCGGCTCCTCGCCCCCGCCACCGCCCTTCGGCCGGTCCCCCCTCCCCCAGGCGGGGGAGGAAACGCGGTGGATCGGGAACGCACCATCCCTCTCTTGGGGAGGAGGACCACGCGCAGCTTGGTGGAGGGGGCCCGGCCGGGTACCGCCCTGCCCCGCCGCCCTACTCCACCGCCCTGCCCGCCATCGCGGCCGCCAGCCGCGACCAGTCCTTCTTCGGGCTCCAGACCACGTTCAGCGCCGCCACGTCCCCGGCGACCGCGGCGTCCCCCTGGGCGAACTGTTCGAAGGGCTTGCGCACCAGCGCCACCACCGGCAGCGCCGACCCCGGCCGGGCCTCGTAACTCTCGCCCACCGTCAGCGAGCGGTTGAGGAAGCACAGGATGCCGGCGACCGCCGCCCCGTAGCCCTCGATCAGCGCCACGAGCCTGGCGGTGGTGGAGAAGTTGTTGCAGACGTCCTCGACGATGAACCAGCGCTCGCCGGCCTCCGGCTCGTGGCGCGAGAACACCATGTCGGCGCTCTCCCGCGCCGTCGCGGAGGCGGCCGCCGTGACCCGCTTCTCGGGGTAGATGTAGCCGCGGCCGGCCTCGAGCGCGAGCTGGTACGCGAAGGCCTTGCCGCCCTCGGGCGCGCCGACGAAGCCCGCCGCCGCCGCGACGTCGACGCCCCGCTCCCCCGCGAGGGCGAGCAGCCGGCGCGCGAAGACCTGGAGCAGCGCCGGCCGCCGCTCGGCCCGGGCGAAGTTGACGTAGACGTCGCCGACATATTGCCGCCCCGCCGGATCCTTGCCGGCATAGCCGACGAGCGGGCCGGCGCGGCGGCCCGCGGCGTCGCGCGGCGCCTCGTAGAAGGCGCCGGCGTCGCGCATCAGGTCGAGCGGGTCGGCGTCCGGCGTCATCGGTTGAAGCTCCGGATGGCGGCGGTGAGCCGCTCCGTCTCGGCGCGGGCGGCCTCGGCGAAGTCGTCGCCCTCGCTGGCGTAGAGGATGGCGCGCGACGAATTGACGATCATGCCCCGGCCGCGCGCGTCGCGCCCCGCCTCGACGGTCAGCCGCACGTCGCCGCCCTGGGCGCCGACGCCGGGGATTAGGATCGGCATGTCGCCCACGATCGCGCGCACCGCGGCGAGTTCCGCCGGGTAGGTGGCGCCGACCACGACGGCGCAGTTGCCATTGCCGTTCCAATGCTCGGCGACGCGCCGCGCCACCGCGCGGTAGAGCGGCTCGCCGCCGACATCGAGGTCCTGGAACTCGCCGCCGCCGGGGTTGGACGTGCGGACGAGCACGATCGTGCACTTGTCGCGGCGCGCCAGGAAGGGTTCGAGCGACTCGCGGCCGAGGTAGGGGTGGACCGTGACGGCGTCGGCGGCGAGATGGTCGAACGCATGGTCGGCGTAGCCCTGGTTGGTCGAGCCGATGTCGCCGCGCTTGGCGTCGTAGATCACCGGCACCTCCGGCGCGACGGCCCGGATGTGGCGCATCACTGTATCGAGCGCGTCGAGGCCCGCCGCGCCCTCCGCCTCGAAGAAGGCCGCGTTGGGCTTGAACGCGCAGGCGAGGTCGGCCGTGGCGGTCACGATCGCGCAGCAGAACGTCGCCATGCCGGCCGCCCGCGCGGCGGGCGTGGCGGGGGAGCCGGCAGGTCCGGTGATGTCGACCGGGAGGCGGTCCCACGCGGGGTCGAGCCCGACAGAAACAAACAGCCCCTCGTCCCAGCGGGCTTCGAGCAACTCGCGGAATGAGGGCGTGCCGTCCCTCACGCCACCACCCGCCACGCCAGCGTCTCGCCGGCGCACATGGGCACGACGCTGTCGCCCATGCCGGGCGCCTCGACCTCGGCCGGCACGCGCCAGGGCTCCTCGACCAGCGTCACGGTCTCGGCGTTCAGGTCGTAGCCGTAGAAGCGCGCGCCGAACTCGGACAGGAACGGGTCGAGCCGCTCGAGCCTCCCCTCGCGGTCGAAGAGGTCGACCAGCAGCGGCAGCGCCGCCAGCGTGTTCCACACGCCGCAGGCCGACCCCTCGGCCTCCTTGCGGTGGCGGAGGTGGGCGGCGTCGTCGCCGCCGTAGAAGAAGCGCGGGTGGCCCGAGAGCGCGGCCTCGTTCAGCGCCGCGCGGTCGTCGCGCCACTTCGGCTGGGGCTTGCAGCCGCAATGGACGCGCATCAGCCCGCCGCTGGCCTTCGAGTAGCCCAGCACGTCGTCGACCGTGGTGAGGAGGTGGTGGACCGTGATCGAAGCGCCGACGTGATCGTCCTGCGCCTTCACCCAATCGACGGCGGCGCGGCTGGTGATGTGCTCCATCGTCAGCCTCAGCCCGGGGAAGCGCGCCCGGATGCGGTCGAGGATGGCGGTGAAGCCCGCCTCCTTGTTCAGCCCCTCGACCTCCTCGCCCGGGTGCTCGCCGTGGAACTGCACGATCAGCCCGCAGTCCTGCGCGGCCTCGAGCGCCGGGGAGATCCTGTCGTAGTCCTGCACGCCGTTGCCGGAATGCGTCGTCACCATGAAGGGATAGACCTTGCCGACGCCGACGCCCGCCGCCCGCGCCTCGCGCACGGTGGCGCCGGTCGTCGTCTCGGTGATCTGGATCGTCATCACGGGGTCGACGGTCGTGGCCGGGTCATGAGCGCGGGCGCGGGCCAGGATGGCGTCGCGGTACCAGAGCGCCCGCGCCCCCGTCAGCACCGGAGGCGTGATGTTGGGCTCGGCCACGATGCGGCGGCGCCAGCCGGCGTCGAGGAAGACCGGCACGAGGAAGTCGAGCATCGGCCCGTCGCGGAAATGGGCGTGCCAATTGTCGGGGGCGCGCAGCCGGAGCGTGCGGGGCGCGGCGCTCACGCCACCTGCCTCTCGGTCGACGCCGCGGCGGCGCGGCTCGCGAGGTCGCGCCGGACGATGTGGGTGGGCAGCCACGGCGCGCGGAAGTGGATCGCGCCGTAGCCGACCGCGCGGGCGCCGAGGGCGCGGACGCGGGCGAGGTCGTCGAAGCCCATGACGCTCGGCGCGATGACCGGGAGCGACCCGTCGGCGGCGATCTCGCGCAGGGCGCGCCAGTTCAGCGCCTGGGCGGGCCGGCCCGAGACGCCGCCGCCCCCGCCGCCGACGCGCGCCTCGAGCCGCCAGAGCGGGCTGCGCGCCGCGGGGTAGACCTGCTCCCAGGGCACGCTGTTGAGCGACAGGGCCTCGGCCAGGCCCGTCAAGCCGCGCGCGATGGCGCGGTAGTCCTGGCTCGTCGACACCTTGACGACGACGGGGTGGCGCGACACGCGCTTCACGGCCTCGACCCCCTGCACGACCTCGTCGGCCCCGCCGAGCGCGTGGCCGGTGTTGGGGCAGGACGGGTTCACCTCCAGGGCCGCCAACGGGAAGCGGTTCAGCGCCTCCGCCATGGCGGCGAGGTCGTCGTCGTCGCCGAAGAGCGACACGACGGTCTTGACGCGCCCGTAGTCGAGCCGCGGGGCGACGTCGCGGAGCCACCAGTCGAAGCCGGGGTTGGTGAGCCCCACCTTGTTGACCGAGCCGCCGGGCACGAGCCGCACACAGGTCCAGGGTCGGGTGAGCTTGAGGTTGCCCTCGCGCGGCGCCCGCGTCAGGGTCTTCAGCACCACGGTGAAGAGGTCGGGCCGCATGATGCCGGAGGCCACGAGCGGGCGCTGCCAGGGCCAGCCGCGCCCGTCGAAGGCGAGCGATCCGCTCGACACGACGTGGTCGAGGACGTGGCCGTTGGACAACCGGATCATCGCGGCCTCGGCGTGCGGAGGAGTCGGACACGGGATAACAGGTCGGGCGCGAAAGCTGAACCCGCCGCGTCATCCCGCCGACATGTTCAGGGTGCGGATACGACCGCAAGGGACGGGGTGCGGCGTGCGGCGGGAGGGTCCATCGCGGTCGGGCCGCAGCCCGAGACGGCGAGGCGCGATCCGCCGCACCGAGAGACGACGCCGATGAACGCCTTCGCACCCTGCGGCCCCGATGCCGATCCCGAGGCCGCCCGCTGGGCCGCCGTCACGGCGCGCGACGCCGCGGCGGACGGCGCCTTCGTGTATTCCGTCCGCACGACCGGCGTGTTCTGCCGTCCGTCCTGCCCGTCGCGCGCCGCGAAGCGCGGCAACGTCGCGTTCCACCCGCACGCCGCCGCGGCGCGGGCGGCCGGCTTCCGCCCCTGCCTGCGCTGCCGCCCCGAGGGCCCGTCGCCCGCCGAGCGGAGCGCCGCCCTGGTGGCCCGGGCCTGCCGGGCCATCGACGCCGCCGACGAGGCGCCCGACCTCGACGCCCTGGCGCGCGACGCCGGCCTCAGCCGGTTCCACTTCCACCGCCGGTTCAAGGCCGAGCTCGGCGTGACCCCCAAGGCCTATGCGGCGGCGCGGCGGGCGGCCCGCGCCGCGGAGGCGCTCGGCGCCGCCGCGACCGTGACGGCGGCCATCTACGACGGCGGCTTCGGGTCGAGCGGGCGGTTCTACGCCGCCGCCCCGGCCCGGCTCGGCATGACGCCCTCGGCGCGCCGGCGGGGCGGCGGCGGCGAGACCATCCGCTTCGCGGTCGGCCAGTGCTCGCTCGGCGCGATCCTGGTGGCGGCGACCGAGCGCGGCATCGCCGCCATCACGCTCGGCGACGACCCCGCGGGCCTCCTGCGCGACCTCGAGGACAGCTTCCCGGCGGCGGACCTCGTCGGCGGCGACGCGGGCTTTGAGGCGACCGTCGCCGCCGTCGTCGGTTTCGTCGAGGCGCCGCGCACCGGGCTCGACCTGCCGCTCGACATCCGCGGCACGGCGTTCCAGGAGCGCGTGTGGCAGGTGCTGCGGTCGATCCCCGCCGGGGCGACAATGAGCTACGCGGCGGTGGCGGAGCGGCTGGGCTCGCCCCGGGCCGTGCGCGCCGTGGCGGGCGCCTGCGCGGCCAATCGGCTTGCCGTCGCGATCCCCTGCCACCGCGTGGTGCGGACGGGCGGCGAGGTATCGGGCTATCGCTGGGGCGTCGACCGCAAGCGCGCGCTGCTCGAGCGGGAAGCGGCGGAATGAGGGACCCCGGCGTTCGGGGACGATCGTTCGGCGCCGGCGCATCCACGCCGCCGGCCGACAGCGTCTTCGCAACCGAGACCGGTGGGCGGGATCGCACGTGACGGACGGGAACTACGACGTGGTGGTGGTCGGCCTCGGCGCCATGGGCAGCGCGGCGCTCTACGAGCTGGCCGGCCGCGGCGCGCGCGTCCTCGGCATCGAGCGCTTCGAGCCCGGGCACGACAGGGGTTCGTCCCATGGCGAGAGCCGCGCCATCCGCCTGTCCTACTTCGAGCATCCCGACTACGTGCCGCTGCTGCACACCGCCTTCGCCAAGTGGCGCGCGCTGGAGGACGCCTGCGGCGAGACGCTTCTGACCGTGACCGGCATCCTGGAGGCGGGACGGCCCGGGTCCGAGGTGGTCCTCGGCTCACAAGCGGCGTCGCGCCAGCACGGCCTCGTCCACGAGATGCTCGATGCCGACGAGGTGGCCCGCCGCTTCCCCGCCTTCAGGCTGCCGGAAGACTGGACGGCCCATCACCAGCCGCAGGGCGGTTTCCTGCGCCCCGAGCGGGCCATCCATCGTTTCGTCGATCAGGCGCGCCGGCGCGGTGCTGAGACCTGGACGGACACGCGGGTGTTCGACATCCGGCCCGACGCCCGAGCCGTGACGATCCACACCGCGCGGGGTGCCGTCGAGACGGACCGTGTGGTCGTCGCGGCCGGCCCCTGGATCGGCGGCTTCGCCCCTGAGCTCGCGCCATACCTCACCCTCACCCGCCAGGTGCTGGGATGGTTCGCCCCGATCGATCCGGCCCTCGTTCGGCCGGAGGTGTTCCCGGTCTTCGTGCTCGATGGCGCGACCGACACCTGCTACGGCTTCCCGGACTTCTCCGGCACGGGGGTGAAGGCCGCGTCGCACCGCATGGGCCGCGTCCTCGCCCGGGCCGACGACTTGCGGCAGGACGGCGACGCCGCCGACGAGGACCAGATCCGCCGTGGCCTGATGCCGTATGTGCCGGCGGCCGACGGTCCGCTGCTGAAGATGCGCACCTGCCTCTACACGCGGTCCCCGGACGACTTCTTCTTCGTCGACCATGCCCCGACCGACCGCCGCATCGTCCTCGCGTCGCCCTGCTCGGGCCACGGCTTCAAGTTCGCCAGTGTGATCGGCGAGATCCTGGCCGATCTGGCCCTCGATGGATCGACGTTGCATGCGGTGGATCGGTTTCGGATCGATCGTTTCGCGGCGCTATCCCCGCAGATCAAGACCGTTCACAGCCCGCCGACAGATCGAACTCCTGACTCACGACTCGGCAATGTTTTAAAGCCGTGAAAGGCTCGGCCGCCGGCTACCTATCACGGCAGAAGCTCGCGCGACTCTTCGAGCAGCGAACCGAGACGTGCCTGATCTCGCGCGGTTCAGCAGGATGGCGTGGGTTGGCCCACGCCATCCTGCCGCTTTCAGCTCGGAAACTGAGCAGGATTTCGTTGGTGAACCAACACAATCCTGCTCAGGCTTTGAACTGCTCCAACAGTCGCAGCACGGCGGCACGCAGCGGCGGCAACCCATTCGTGAGGATGTCGTCGAGCACCGCCGGGTCGAGCCGGTAGTACTCGTGGCGCAGCAAATTGCCGATGCCGATGATGTTCTTCCAGGGCACGCCCGGTTCGCGATCCCTGACGTCGGGCGGCAGTTCCTTGGCGGCTTCGGATATGATCTGGAGAGCCCGTTCCGTGGCGCGGATCAACACGAAGCTCTCGAGGATGGCTGAGATCGTCTGACCGGCCGTGATGTCGAGCACGCCGTCGATATTCTCCAGCATGTGCTGCAGCCGCACCTGGGGCAGCTTGGCGGAGATCATCAAAAGACGCGCACAGCGGTGCTCTCGATGTGGGGCCTGTAGGTCGGCACCAGGCTGGCACGGGTACTGAAGCCGACTTCGGTGCCCGGAAACGCATCCTCCAGGTCATGGTACGTGCCCATGAATCGGGACAGATCCAGCTCCACCCCCTGGGCGAAGTCTGCCAGAACGTCGATATCGCTGTCGGGCCCTGCCTCGTCGCGGGCATAGGAGCCATAGAGGTACAAAGATGCCACGCCGCGCTCCCGCAGCCTGAGCTCCAGGCCTTTAAGACGGGTCACGACATCGGCACGGTTCATCCCTTCACGTTAAGCGGGTTCGGCCGAGCCGTCATCTGACAAGGTGATGTCCGATGAACGATCCTGTCCTGTATCGAAGCTCGAGAGTGCCGCGGCGCCTCCTGCCGCGGAAAACGCCAGGGTCGCCGCATCGGCCGCCGATCGGCCCGGCGGCGGATGCGGCAGCGTCAGTACACCCGCTCCTTGGGCGGGATCGACGCGACCTCGTTGGTGAGCGGCTGCAGGTGGACGGCGCGGTAGTCGAGGTCGACGGAGCCGTCGGGCCGCAGCCAGGCGAGCGTGTGCTTCAACCAGTTCTCGTCGTCGCGTTTCGGGAAATCCTCGCGGGCATGGGCGCCCCGACTCTCCGTGCGGCCGATCGCCGATTCGAGGCTGACGCCGGCCTGTGCGAGCATGTTGTCGAGCTCCAAGGTCTCGACGAGGTCCGAGTTGAACACCATGGCGTGGTCCGCCACCCCGAGCTCGTCCCGCATGGTGGAGGCGACTGCGGCGAATCGCTCCCGGCCCTCGTCGAGCAGCGGGCCGTCCCGAAAGACCGCACAGTGCCGCTGCATGACCCTCTGCATGGCGAGCCGGATCGCGGCGGCGCCCGTCGGTCCCGAGGCCCATCGGAGGCGGTCGAAGCGCGCCACGGCCGCCTCGGTGGCGCGGGCCGGCAGCGGCGCATGGCTCTCGCCGGGCCTCACGGCACTGGCGGCCCGGAGCGCCGCCGCCCGGCCGAACACCACGATGTCGAGCAGCGAGTTCGATCCCAGCCGGTTGGCCCCATGAACCGACACGCAGGCCGCCTCGCCGATCGCCATGAGCCCGGTGACCACGGATTCGCGGTCGCCGGCCCGCACCGTCGTGGCCTCGCCGTGGATGTTGGTCGGGATGCCGCCCATGTTGTAGTGGACGGTCGGCAGCACGGGGATGGGCTCCCTCGTGACGTCCACGCCGGCGAAGATCTTGGCCGTCTCGCTGATGCCGGGCAGGCGCTCGCGGAGCAGGTCGGCGCCGAGATGCTCGAGGTGGAGCAGGATGTGGTCCTTCTCCGGGCCGCAGCCCCGGCCCTCGTTGATCTCGACCGTCATCGACCGGCAGACCACGTCGCGGCCGGCGAGGTCCTTGGCGGAGGGGGCGTAGCGCTCCATGAAGCGCTCGCCCTCGGAATTGGTGAGGTAACCGCCCTCGCCCCGCGAGCCCTCCGTGATCAGGCAGCCCGAGCCGTAGATGCCGGTCGGGTGGAACTGGGTGAACTCCATGTCCTCCAGCGGCAGCCCGGCCCGCAGCGCCATGGCGTTGCCGTCGCCCGTACAGGTGTGGGCCGCCGTGCAGGAGAAGTAGACGCGGCCGTAGCCGCCCGTCGCCAGCACCGTGCGGTGCGCGCGGAAGCGGTGCAGCCTGCCGTCCTCGAGGCTCCAGGCGAGCAACCCGCGGCAGGCGCCGTCGTCGTCCATCAGCAGGTCCAGCGCGACATATTCGACGAAGAACTCCGTCCTGTGCCGGAGGCACTGCTGGTAGAGCGTGTGGAGGATGGCGTGGCCGGTCCGGTCCGCCGCCGCGCAGGTGCGCTGCGCCATGCTCTGGCCGTAGGCGATCGTTTGGCCGCCGAAGGGCCTCTGGTAGATCCTGCCGTCGACGGTCCGGGAGAACGGGACGCCGAAATGCTCGAGCTCGAGGACGGCCGGCCCGGCCTCCCGGCACATGTACTCGATCGCATCCTGGTCGCCGAGCCAGTCGGAGCCCTTGACGGTGTCGTACATGTGGTAGCGCCAGTCGTCGCCGTCCCCCATGTTGCCGAGCGAGGCCGCCATCCCGCCCTGGGCCGCCACCGTGTGGCTACGGGTCGGGAACACCTTGGTGATGCAGGCGGTCCGCAGCCCCGAGGAGGCCATCCCGAGCGCGGCCCGGAGCCCCGCCCCGCCCGCCCCGATGATGACCACATCGTGGGCGTGGTCGACGATGTCGTAAGCGGCGCTCATGGCGCTTCACCCTTCCCCGAGGATCGGACCGTCAGGGCGGTCGCGAGATTGACCGCCAGCGCGAGCGCCGCTGCGGCACCGCCGACGACGAAGAGGCCCTGGTGGGACAGGAGCCCGCGGGCGAGCAGGTACGACAGGCCGTAGGCCCCCGCCGCCTGCCCGACCGCGAAGCCGGTGGTGGCGCGGCCCCAGACGGCCCGCTGGAGCGCGGCATCGTGCGGGACGAGTTCGTGGACGCGCCCGAGGACCAACGGCACGATCCCCGGCGTGAAGCCGCCGACGACGACGCTGGAGACCACCAGCACGGGCGTGGCGGTGCTGAGCGCGAGGGCGGCGACCGCGAGCGCCACGATGAGATAGGCGAGCCGCAGGGCGGGGCCGAAGCCGGCCCGGTCGGCGAGGTGGCCGGCGAGCAGCGGCCCGACGATCGCGCCGAGCCCGTAGAGCACCCAGTCTCCCGCGCCCGCGTCGATGCCCCGGCCGAGGCCCCGCGCCACGAAATCGACGAGGAACACCATGTGAGGCACGAGCGCGAAGGCGACGAGGCCGTATTCGACGACGAGCGCGCGCGTGGTCCTGGACGTGCCGCCCTGGGCGGGACGTCGGGTCGGCGCGGCGGACTCGGCTCGGCCCGTCTCGCGGGGCCAGTTGGCCCAGCTGGCGAGCGTGAGCAGCCCCGAGAGCGCGGCGAGGCCGTACCAGCACTGCGCGAGGCCGCCCCGGAGCAGCAGCGGCACCAGCGTCCCGGAGGCCGCCACGCCGAGGCCGACGCCCGCGAAGACCACGCCGCCGACGAGGCCGCGCCGTGCCGCGCCGACGTGGGGCAGGATCGTCGAGGCGGCGAGCACCATGATGAGCGCACCCGCCACGCCCGAGATCAGCCGCCAGCCGAGGAACCAGCCGAACGAGAGCGGCACCGAGCAGGCGAGGCACGACAGGGTGACGGCCACCATGGAGGCGCGGAGCAGCGACACGGCCCCGAGCCGGGCCGCGAGCGGGCGCGCCGCCAGGGCACCGGCGAGGTAGCCGGCGAGGTTGGCGGCGCCGAGGTAGACCGCGTCGGCGGGCGTGAACCACCCCGCGGCGATCAGGGCGGGGATGAGCGGCGTGTAGGCGAAGCGGGCGAGGCCGAGGCCGACCAGCGAGGCGCACAGCCCCGCGCTGACCCAGCGCCAGGCCTCGGGCGGGGTGCGCCGGGGCGGGAGCGGATGTGCGGTCACGAGATCGGCGGCGGGAGCGGCCATGCGTCACCTCAGGGGGGATGGCGGGGTCCGACCCAGGCCATCCTGCCGCTTTCAGGTCGGGAACCGAGCAGTATCGCGTCGTCGGAACGCCATCCTGCCCGGGGACGCTTCGGGATAGGCCATCCGTTGACGCGGTAAAAATGATTCGTTTAGATAGGAGTCATCGGATTGGGAGATGACCTGCGATGAACAGCATCGAACTCGGGGTGTTCGCGGCGGTCGCGCAGGCCGGCAGCATCGGGCGCGCCGCCGAGCGGCTGAACACCGTTCAATCCAACGTCACGCAACGAGTGCGCGTCCTCGAGGATCGGCTCGGGGTGACGCTGTTCCACCGCTCGCAGCGCGGGGTGACGCTCACGACGGTGGGGGCACGCCTCCTGCCCTACGCCACGCGGATCGCCCAGCTCCTCGAAGAGGCGCGGCTCGTCACGCTCGACGAGGCGGTGCCGCGCGGCGAGTTGCGCATCGGCGCGCTGGAGACCGTTGCGGCCTTCCGCCTGCCGCCCATCCTCGGCACCTATTCCGCCCTCTATCCCGACGTGGAGATCGCGGTCGAGACCGGGCCGACCGAGCATCTGGTCGATCTGGTGCTGCGCCGCGACCTCGACGGGGCCTTCGTGTCCGGTCCCGTCGCGCACGCGCAGCTCCAGGCGATCGCGGTCGTCGAGGAGGAGCTCGTGCTGGCGACGTCGCCCCGGGTCTCGGGCGTCGAGGACATGCGGCGCGACCGCCGGCTCGCCGGCAAGGTGATCGCGTTCCGCGCGGGATGCTCGTACCGGCATCGAACGGAGGCGTTCCTGGCGCGCGAGGGTCTCGTCGGCCTGCCGCGGATGGAGATCGGCACGCTCGACGGGATGATCGGCTGCGTGGCGGCGGGCGTCGGCTTCGCGATCCTGCCGCGCACCGTGGTGGCGGAGGCGGCCGCGGCGGGACGCGTGCGCGTCCACGCGCTGCCGGCCGAGATCGCGCGGACCGCGACATTGTTCGTGCAGCGCCGCGACACGTTCGTGACGGCGGCGCTGCGATGCTTCCTCGACTGCGCGACGGCCCGAACGGCCCCGGTCGATGCCGGGTGTGCGGACGAGGGCGTCGCGGCGCTCGCGCCTCCGGCACACGGCCCCGCCGGGTCGGGGCCGGCACTGTCCGCCCCTTGATGGTCGGGCATGCCGGCGTTCACGCCGCCGCATAGCGGCCGACGGCGCGCACCAGGTGATCGAAGACCGCGCGGACCCGCGCCACGCGGCGGAGGTCCTCGTGCATGGCGATCCACGTCTCGAAGCGGTGGCCGAAGGCGTCCGGCAGCACCGCCACGAGGTCCGACGTCCGCGCCGCCAGCGCCACGTGGCAGACGCCGATCCCGAAGGCGGCCCGGATGGCGCCGATCTGCGCCAGGTGGCTGTCGACCCGGAGGGCGACCCCGTCGGACCGGAGGTCGAGCCCGAGCCGCCGCAACACGTCGAGATCCGCCGTGTCGCGGTCGGGCCCGATCAGCGCGAACCGCCCGAGGTCGGCGAGCCGTTCCGGCGTGCCGTTGGCGTCGAGATAGGCGCGGTGGGCGAAGAGCCCCAGGCGGATCCCCCCGACGTGGCGCGCCAGCACGGCCGCCTGGGCGGGTCGCGCCATGCGGACCGCCACGTCCGCCTCGCCGCCCAGCAGGTCCTCGTTCCTGTTGCTGGGGCTCAGCTCCACGACGAGGCCGGGAGACCGTCGCCGGAGGTCCGCCAGCATGGCGGGCAGCACTTCCGCCGCCATCACGTCGCTCGCCGTGATGCGGACGATGCCGGCGGGTCCGTCGGCCTCCCCCGACGCGACCCGGGCGAAGGCCTGGGCGGCCCGCTCCATCGCCTCCGCGTGAGGCCTCATCTCGCGGGCCGCCTCCGTCGGCACCATGCCGTCGCGGGCGCGGGCGAACAGCGTCGCCCCCATGGCGTGCTCGAGGGCGTCGAGCCGGCGGCGGATCGTCGGCTGGGTGACGCCGAGCGCGCGGGCCGCGGCCGACAGGCTCCCGTGCCGCACCACGGCCAGGAAGGCGCGGTGGTGGTCCCAATCGGGCGTCGTCTCGCTCATCGCCGATAGACTAGCAGACCGACGCCTTTGGGCAATTCCGTTCAGCGGCGAGCCGGGCGAGGATCGGGTGTCGGATGGGAGACGCGACGATGAGCGACGGACAGCAGCGAACCGCCCTGGTGCTGGGCGCGACCGGTGGGGTCGGCGGGGAGGTAGCCCGCAGGCTGGCGGCGGGGGGATGGGCCGTGCGGGCACTCCATCGCGACCCGCCGCGCAAGCGGGCGGACGGGCCGGAGATGACGTGGATCCAGGGCGACGCCATGGACGCCCGCGCAATCGCCGAGGCCGCCCGGGGTGCGGAGCTGATCGTCCACGCCGTCAACCCGCCCGGCTACCGCCATTGGGACCGCCTCGTCCTGCCGATGATCGACAACAGCATCGCGGCGGCCGAGCGCGCCGGCGCCCGCATCCTGCTGCCCGGCACGGTCTATAACTTCGGACCGGATGCCGGGCTGCGGCCGGACGAGGACGCCCCCCAGCACGCGCCGAGCCGCAAGGGGGCGATCCGGGTCGAGATGGAGCGCCGCCTGCGCACCGCCGCGGCGCGCGGCGTCCGCAGCCTGATCGTCCGGGCCGGCGACTTCTTCGGCCCGCGCGTCGGCAACAGCTGGTTAGCGCAGGGTCTGGTCAAGCCCGGCCGCCCCCTCGCGGCCGTCACCGATCCGGGCCGCCGGTCCGTCGGGCACCAATGGGCCTACCTGCCGGACGTGGCCGAGACCATGGTGCGGCTCGTCGAGCGCCCCGCGCCGCGCGCGGCCTTCGAGATCTTCCACATGGACGGCCATTGGGACCCCGACGGCACCCGCATGGTCGAGGCCATCCGCGCCGCCGCCGGGCGGCCCCTTCCCGTGCGCCGCTTCCCCTGGTGGCTCGTGACCTGCGCGGCGCCGGTCGTGCCGCTGTTCAGGGAGATGAGCGAGATGCGCTACCTGTGGCGGATGCCGCTGCGCATGGACAACGGGCGCATCCTGGCGACGCTCGGCACGGAGCCCCACACCCCCCTCGACGAGGCCGTCCGCGCCACCCTGCACGGCCTGGGCTGCCTTTGACGCGACGCGCCGGGTAGGCGGCTCGCTCTGCCGATCATCCGCTCGTTCCCGCGACGGCGGGAACCCAGCGCAAGATGTCCGGCCGGAGGCCGACCCCTGTCCTTTCACCGGTGCACCGAGCGGCACCCGTATCGGTTTTGTCGGCCTTCGGCCGGCTCGCTGCGCTGGGTCCTCGCCTCCGCGAGGACGAGCGGGGGCGAGCGGTTCACACAGGGCTGGTCCGAGAAGCACGCGATGCGGCACGGCTCTGGACAGCGGCGCGGGCGAACCTACAGTTTCGCCGCTCCGGCACCCATCGAGAGCCCTGCCCTTGCGCGACTTCAACTTCCCCGGCCGGTCGATGGCGATCGGCTCCGACGGCATGGCGGCGACCTCGCACCCGCTGGCGACGATGACGGCGGTCGAGACCCTGAAGGCCGGCGGCAACGCGATGGACGCCGCCCTCGCCGCCGTGGCGGTGCAATGCGTCGTCGAGCCCGCCATGACGGGGCTCGGCGGCGACTGCTTCGCCCTCTATGCCCCGGGCGGCGGCACCCCCCTGGCGCTCAACGGCTCGGGCCGGGCGCCGGCCGCCGCATCGGCCGCCTGGTTCGCCGAGCGGGGGATCGCCGCGCCGCCGCCGACGTCGCCCCATGCCGTCACGGTGCCGGGCGCCGTCGACGCTTGGTGCCGGCTCAACGCCGACCACGGCACGATGGCGCTCGAGGCGCTGCTGCGCCCGGCGATCCGCCTCGCGGACGAGGGCTTCCGCGTGACCCCGCGCGTCGGCGCCGACTGGGCGAGGGACCGCACCCGGCTCGAGGCCGATGCCGATGCGCGCCACGCCTTCCTGCCGGGCGGGCGGGCGTTCGAGATCGGCGACCTCGTCCGCATGCCGGCCCTGGCCGAGACGCTGCGGGCGATCGGGCGCGCGGGACGCGCCGCCTTCTACGAGGGCGCCGTCGCCGACGGCATCGTGGCGAAGCTCCGCCGGCTCGGCGGGCTCCATGCGATGGAGGACTTCGACGCCCAGCGCGCCACGTCCGAGACGCCCATCCACACGAGGTTCAGCGGCCACGACGTCTACGAATGCCCGCCCAACGGCCAGGGGCTGATCGCCCTGATGATGCTGCGGCTGGCCGAGCGGCTGGCTCTCGGGCACGCCGCCGAGGCGGACCGCATCCACCTCCTCGCCGAGATCACCAAGGCGGCCTACCACGCGCGCGACGCCCATCTGTCCGACCCGCTGCACGGCGAGGTGGCGGTCGCGCCTCTCCTCTCCGACGACTGGACGCGCCGCATCCTGCCGGAGATCGACGCGCGCGAGGCCAAGGGCCCGCTCTTCTGGGACGGCGTCCCCCACACCGACACGGTGTGCCTGTCGGTCGTCGACCGGGACCGGAACTGCGTGTCGCTGATCAACTCGATCTTCAACGGATTCGGCAGCGGCATCTACGTGCCATCCTGCGGGATCCTGCTGCACAACCGCGGCCTGTCGTTCCGCTTCACGCCGGGCCACCCCAACAGCATCGCGCCATGCAAGAGGCCGATGCACACGATCATCCCGGGGATGGTGTGCCGGGACGGGCGGGCCGTGATGCCGTTCGGCGTCATGGGCGGCCAGTTCCAGGCGACGGGCCACGTCAACTTCCTGTCGAACGTGTTCGACCGCGGCCTCGACGTGCAGGCGGCCTGCGACGCGCCCCGGAGCTTCGCGACCGAGGGCAGGCTGCAGGTGGAGCCGACGATCGGGGCGGACGTGCGCGACGACCTGCGCCGGCGCGGCCACGACGTCGAGGTCCAGTCGGTCCCCATCGGTGGCTGCCAGGCCGTGATGATCGACGAGGCGCGCGGGGCGTTGCTCGGCGCCTCCGACCACCGCAAGGACGGCATGGCGCTGGGCTACTGAACCCGATTGCGGTCGAACCTCTCGCCACCGCTCATCTCGCTCGCCGCACCGGAGCGGAATGACAAAGGGTCGGCCTTCGGCCGGACATCTCGCGCTGGATCCCGTCGCCACGGGGATCAACGATCGACCGGCGCCCTCAGCCCTCCCCGAGCGGCCGCGTCGCCGCCTCGAGCCAAGCCCGCACCTCGGGCTCGACGAGCGGGCTCACCACGGCCCGCACCCGCACGTGGTAATCGTCGAGCCACCGGATCTCGCCGGGGTCGAGCAGGGCGACGGAGACGAGGTCGCGCTGGATCGGCGCGAAGCTCAGGGTCTCGAAGCCCAGCATGGGGCGTTCGCCGCCCGGGATGTCACGCCGCTCGACCAGGATCAGGTTCTCGATCCGGATGCCCCAGGCCCCCGCCCGGTAGAGGCCCGGCTCGTTCGACAGGATCATGCCCTCGGCGAGGGGCGTCGTGCCGGTCTTGGCGATGCGCTGCGGGCCCTCGTGCACCGACAGGTAGGAGCCGACGCCGTGGCCGGTGCCGTGGTCGAAGTCGAGCCCCGCCCGCCACAGGTGCTGGCGCGCGAAGGGGTCGAGCTGCGCGCCCGTCGTGCCGGGCGGGAACACCGCGCGGGCGATGGCGATGTGCCCCTTCAGGACCCGCGTGAACCCGTCGACGAAGGCCGGGTCCGGCGCGCCGACCACGAGCGTGCGAGTGATGTCGGTGGTGCCGTCCTCGTATTGCCCGCCGCTGTCGACCAGGAAGACCCCCGGCCCGACCGCGAGGTCCGACGCCGACGTCACGCGGTAGTGCGGGATGGCGGCATGCGGCCCGAAGCCCGCGATGGTGGGGAAGGACAGGTCCTTCAGCGCGCCCGTGTCGCGGCGGAAGCCCTCCAGCGCCGCCACGCAGGCGATCTCGGTCAGGGCGCCCTTCGGCGCCTCGCTGGCGAACCAGTGCAGGAAGCGGGCGAAGGCGGCGGCGTCGCGCCGGTGGGCGTCGCGCGAGCCCTGGCGCTCGGCCTCGGTCTTCGAGGCCTTCATCAGCGCGATCGGGTCGGCCCCGACCGCGGCGGTCCCGCCCGCCGCCTTCAGGGCCTCGACGAGGCGGTGCGGCACCGTGGCGGCGTCGAAGCGCAGGGCGCGGCCCTCCCCGCCCAGCCGCTCCAGCGCGGCGACGAGCCCGGCGGGGTCGGCGACCTCCGCGGCGTCCTCGAGCGTGTCGCGCACGCTGTTCGACAGCTTGGCGCCGTCGACGTAGAGGATCGGCCGGCCGCTCTTCGGCACCAGGGCGTAGCTCATCGGCAGCGGCGTGTGGCTCACGTCGGCGCCGCGGATGTTGAGCAGCCAGGCGACCGCGTGGGGGTCGCTGACGAGCAGCGTCTCGCCCTCGCCGAGCCGGTCGCGGACGGCCGCGATCTTGCCTGAGCGGTCGAGGCCGGCGAGGTGGTCGGGATGGAGCGTCACGGCCCCCTTCGGCGCGGCGGGACGGTCGTGCCAGACGGCGTCGATGGGGTTCGTGGCGACCGGGACGAGCCGCGCGCCGCGCTCCTCGACGGCGCGGCCGAGGCGCTCGACCTGCGCGGGCGTGTGGAGCCAGGGGTCGAACCCGATCGTCTGGCCCGCGGCGAGCCGCTCGCCGAGCCAGGCCTCGGGCGGATGGTCGAGCCAGGGCTCCGGCGTGAAGACGCCCGTGTCGATCTGCTGGCGCACCTGCACGGTGTAGCGGCCGTCGACGAAGACGGCGGCCTCGGCGGCCAGCACAATTGCGATGCCGGCCGAACCGGTGAAGCCTGTCAGCCAGGCGAGGCGCTCGGCCGCGGCCGGCACGTATTCGTTCTGGTGCTCGTCGGCGCGCGGCACCACGAAGCCGTCGAGCCCGCGGCGCGCGAGTTCGGCCCGCAGGGCGGCCAGCCGGGCCGGGCCCTCAGTCGGATCGGCGGTCTCGTCGAAGGACTGGAAGCGGGCTTCGACCATCGGCGCGTCCTCGACATCGGTTTCCAAAGGGCTCGCCCTTCGATCGGGTCCGGGGCGGAGCCCTGGTGAAGGTCATCCTACGGTCGGCTGCTCCTGGACGCGACCCGTCCGAGCAGGCTTGAGTTGGAATCAGCAGAATGGCGTGGGTCGATCCACGCTATTTCTGCTGACGACGCCCTCAGGATGACAAGCTCGCCACGACCTCGATGAACACCTCGGCGCGCGCGAGCGCATCGGTGGCATCGTCGATGGTGGGAGGATCGGCGGTGTAGTCGGCGAGCAGCCGTGCCTTCTGGACATTGGCGAGCGCCCGGCCGTGCTCGTGGTCCAAGATGCCGCTTTTCACGAGATGCTGCGCCACGAGCGACAGCATTCCCGTGTGGGTCTTCACGACGGCCCCGTCCGGATGCGCGCCCACCGCCCACAACGCCGCGTTTGCGGCGTAGAACATGGCATAATAGGCACGATTGCAGGCCCCCTCGGTGTCGGCCCCGGCCAACGACGAACGCGCAGCGTCGAGGGTACGGCGCGCTTTGTCGAGCATCGCCAGGGCGGAGGAGGACGGCATCAGAGCCGCAAACCCTCCCGCAGGATGGCGGCGATCAGGGCGGGATTGCCGAACATGTCCGACTGCTGCCATTCTCGCTGCCAGAGCGGAAGTGGGTCGACCAGGATCCCCGTCTCGAGCATGACGTCGAAGGCGAGTTCCGCCATGTGACCCGCGACGCGATAACGTTGTCCGCCCTCGCCCGCGAGGACGACGGCGACATCGGCATCGCTATCGTGGCGATGGTCGCCCCGCGCGCGGCTTCCGAAGAGGAACGCCTCGACCACGGGATAGGTGTCCGGCAGACGACGCAAGAAGGTCCGAACCACGGATAACGAGGCCGGCGACGGAGATCGGTCGCCGGCCTCGTCGACGTCGCAGCCCGCCGAGCGATCATCGCCGATGTCACCGCGCTCGCGCGCCGCGAAGGCCAGAGCGGCGGCCAGATCATCGTCTTCCAAAGATGGATAATGCCCCAAGACCTCCTGGCGTGTCGCCCCGGCCTCCATCAAGGCCAGCACGTCTTCGACGCGGATCCGTAGACCGCGGATACACGGGCGTCCGCCGCATTGTCGCGGGTCGATCGTGATGCGATGCGTGTGGTCCATCGACGGCCTCTCAAGGACGTCAGCGTATCACGCGGCGCTTCCGCGCGCTCGCCCCGCCTGTCGACAGCCCGAGCCGGAACGGCACCCCCCCGTTTCGACGACCGACCGTGAAACCGGAGCGAACCCCGCAAGGTTTGTCAGAACACATCGAGCCAAAATCAGCCGGAGATACGCTTCGGTTTGGCCGGATCCCAGCCAAACCGCCTCGGCTCTGTCCACGCCGGGCGCCGATGGTCTGCTATAAGCCTACGGTCAGTGAGCTGGACATGGCTTCCTTGGCCCGAAGCGGCTGAGCCTCCCTCGACGGGGCCGACATGATAGGGTCCGGCGGAGGCAGGGCCGATCGATGATGTCAGGACGCGACGGGGAGCGACGCCCGACCCGACCGGTGCGCTTCAGCTCGGTGACGGTCACGGGCATCGCCCTCGCCGTCATCGTCGCCGGGCTCGGCCTGACGGTCGGCGACCCCATCGTCTTTCCCGTGCGGTTCGCCTTCGTCGTGGCTCTCGTCGCCGCGGCCGCGGCCGTCGTCTCATTCCGGCCGGGCGAGGGGAAGCGCCTCATCTGAAAGGCGCTCCATGGTGACCCCGATGCTCCGTCCCGAAGATCTTGCTCTCGTCGAGGCAGCACGAGATGCCATCCGAAGCCGATACAGGGCCGGTTGGCATGTCGTGGGCGCCGCATTGCGAACCCGCAGCGGTGCCATGTTCACAGGGATACACCTCGAAGCCAACGTGGGCCGCATAGCGGTCTGCGCCGAGGCCGTCGCTCTCGGCCGCGCCGCCACGGAGGCGGGAGACACGGAGATCGAGACCATCGTGGCCGTCTACCACCCACCTCTCGAGGCTGCCGACCAGATGCCGAGTGTCGTGACGCCCTGTGGGATGTGTCGGGAGATGATCGCCGACTACTCTCCTGCCGCCCGCGTCATCGTCTCCGGCGGTGACGGTGATCTCGTCACGATCCTGATCGCAGACTTGATTCCTCAGAAGTTCACTCGCCCGAACGTGTGAAGCAGAGCTTCATGGTGGCTTCGGCCGGTCCAGATCGCTTGGGTCTCTGTCGATCGCCCTTTCGTTCGATCAGCTTCCGCATCCGGGGCCGTGGTGATCGTCGCTTGGATCGCGTCTGAAACGCAGCCCAGACCAGCGACCGCCATCGAAATGGATCGGCGACGCCTCCGGGAGCCCCCGTCTCCTCCCCTCATCGCCCCTCCGGCAGCGCCTCGAGATACCGCGCCGGCCGGCCCTTCGCGGCCGCCTGGGCGGCGTGCGCGATGGCGTTGGCGTCGATGCCGTGGTGGCGGTAGAGGTCGGCCACTGTGCCGGTCTGGCCGAAATGCTCGACGCCGAGCGCCTTGACGCGGTGGCCCGCCACGCCGCCGAGCCAGGCCAGCGTCGCCGGGTGGCCGTCGATCACCGTCACGATCCCGCAGTCGCGCGACAGCGGCGCCAGCAGGCGTTCGACGTGGGACAGGGCGTCCGCCCGGCCGCGCTGGCGCGCCCGCTCGGCGGCCTGCCAGCCGGAGTTCAGCCGGTCGGCCGAGGTCACGGCCAGCACGCCGATGTCGCGGAAGTCCTCCGCCAGCCGCCCAGCCGCCGCGATGGCCTCCGGCGCCACCGCGCCCTGGTAGGCGATCACGGCGCGGGCGTTGGCGCCCGGCGGCCGCAGCCAATAGCCCCCCGAGACGACGTCGCGCGTGAGCTCCGGCGTCATCGCCCGGCGCGGCTGCTCCAGCGGCCGCGTCGACAGGCGCAGGTAGACGGAGCCGCCCGTCTCGTCGCGCAGCCAGTCGCGCTCGTCGGGGTCGCCCTCGCCGTCCCGCTGAACATAGTCGAAGCCCCAGCGCATCACGGCGGCGAGTTCGTCGACGAACCCCGGCTCGAAGGAGGACAGCCCGTCCTGTGCCAGGCCCACCAGCGGCGTGCCGATCGACTGGTGGGCGCCGCCCTCCGGCGCCAGCGTCACGCCCGACGGCGTCGCCACCAGGATGAAGCGGGCGTCCTGGTAGCAGGCGTAGTTCAGCGCGTCGGCGCCGCGGTAGATGAAGGGGTCGTAGAGCGTGCCGATGGGGATCAGCCGCTCGCCGAAGAGGCTGTGCGACAGGCCCAGGGCCGACAGGCAGGTGAAGAGGTTCGATTCGGCGATGCCGAGTTCGAGGTGCTGGCCCTTGGGCGAGAACTCCCAGGTGGCGGTCGAGGGGATGCGCTCGCTCCGGAACGTGTCGGCCATGTCGGCCTTGGCGAACAGGCCGCGCCGGTTGACGAAGCCCGACAGGTTCGTCGACACGGTCACGTCGGGCGAGGTCGTGACGATCCGGTCGGCGATGGGCTCGCCCGAGCGCGCGAGGTCGGACAGGATCAGGCCGAAGCCGGCCTGCGTCGACAGGATCGCCGCCGCGTTGTAGGTCAGCGCCGCCGGCACCGGCACGCGCGCCGCCTGGAGCCGCCGCCGCCCGCCGCGCCGGAACGGCACGGCGTCGAGGAAGGCGCGAAGCTCCGCCTCGGGCACGCCGGCACCCTCGAACGGATCCCACTCGCGGCCCGGCCGCACGTCCATGCCGGCCTGGAAGACCGCCATCTGCTTCGGCGTCATCAGGCCGGCGTGGTTGTCCTTGTGGCCGGCGAGCGGCAGGCCGAAGCCCTTGATCGTGTAGGCGATGAAGCAGGCCGGGCGCTCGTCGCCACGGCGGTCCTCGAAGGCCCGGAGCAGCGTCGGCAGGTCGTGGCCGGCGAGGTTGGTCATGAGCCGCGCCAGCGCGTCGTCGTCGCGCCCGGCGATGAGGCGCGACACCTCGCCTCCGTCGCCGATCTGGTCCATGAGCCGCCGCCGCCAGGCCGCCCCGCCCTGGAAACAGAGCGCGGAATAGAGCTGGTTCGGGCAATGGTCGATCCAGCGCCGCAGCGCCTCGCCGCCCGGCTCGGCGAAGGCCTCCTCCAGCAGCGAGCCGTATTTCAGCACCACCACGTCCCAGCCGAAATTCGAGAAGATGGACTCGAACCGCTCCCACAAGCCCTCGCGGATCACCGCGTCGAGGCTCTGGCGGTTGTAGTCGATCACCCACCAGCAGTTCCGCAGCCCGTGTTTCCAGCCCTCCAGCAGGGCCTCGAAGATGTTGCCCTCGTCCATCTCGGCGTCGCCGAGCAGCGCCACCATGCGGCCCATCGGGCGCGTCCCGGCCCAGGATCGCGCCGCCACATAGTCCTGGACCAGCGAGGCGAACAGCGTCTGGGCGACGCCGAGGCCGACGGAGCCCGTGGAGAAGTCGACGTCGTCGACGTCCTTGGTTCGGCTCGGGTAGGACTGGGCGCCCTTGAAGCCACGGAACGCCTCGAGCTTGTCGCGGGTCTGCAGGCCGAACAGGTATTGCAGGGCGTGGAAGTTCGGCGAGGCGTGGGGCTTCACGGCGACGCGGTCCTCCGGGCGCAGCACCGCGCCGTAGAGCACCGTCATGATGGTGGCGAGCGAGGCCGAGGAGGCCTGGTGGCCGCCGACCTTGACGCCGTCGCCCTCGCGCAGGTGATTGGCGGCGTGGATCGTCCAGGTGGCGAGCCACAGCACCTTGCGCTCGATCGCCGCGAGGCAGCGCAGCCGCGGATCCGCCATCGATCGTCTCCCCCGTGTGATTTTCGCCGGAGGGGAGCACCTTCCGCGGCCGATCGCAACAGCGAAGCCGGGAGCCGTGCATCGCGGCACGGAAGGCGCTATGGGACGCGATGACGCCGAGACCCGCATCCCCATGATCCCCAACCTGCTCTCCATCGCGGGCTCCGACCCCGGCGGTGGCGCCGGCATCCAGGCCGACCTCAAGACGTTCTCGGCGCTCGGCTGCTACGGCATGGCGGCCGTGACGGCGCTGACGGCGCAGAACACCCGGGGCGTCACCGGCATCCACGTGCCCCCGCCGGAGTTCCTCGCCGCGCAGCTCGACGCCGTCTTCGCCGACATCCGGGTCGACGCCGTCAAGATCGGCATGCTGGCGACGGGTGACATGGTGCGGGCGGTGGCGCGCTGCCTCGCCGCCCATCCCGGCCTGGCGGTGGTGCTCGACCCCGTGCTGGTGGCGACGAGCGGCGACAGCCTCGGGACGCCCGACGTCGTCGACGCGATGGTGTCGCACCTCCTGCCGCTCGCCACGCTGGTGACCCCGAACCTGCCCGAGGCGGCGCGGCTGGCCGGGGTCGCGGTGCCGGGGGACGAGGACGCCATGCTGGCAGCCGCCCTCCTGATCCGGGAACGGGGCGTCGCAGCGGTGCTGGTCAAGGGGGGTCACCTCGGCGGGGGCGATGCCGTCGACCTCCTGTCGGAAGGCGGCGAGGTCCAGGTGTTCCGCGCGCCGCGGATCGCCACGCGCGCCACCCACGGCACGGGCTGCACCCTGTCCTCCGCCATCGCCTGCTATCTCGCGAAGGGGCTCCCCCTGGCCGATGCGGTCGGCGCCGCCAAATCCTATCTCACGGCAGCGATCGCGGAGAGTGCCAGCCTCGACGTGGGCGGCGGCGATGCGGGCGGGCACGGCCCGGTCCACCATTTCCACGCGCTCTGGCCCGTCGAAGGATCGGAGGCCCGATGAACGTCCAGTCCCGCATCGATCCCGCGGTCAGGCTCAACGCCGCGACGGGGCCCCTGCCGCCCGGCCATCCGGCCGTCAAGCCCCGGCGGATCGGCATCCTGCTCACCAACCTCGGCACGCCGGACGCCACCGATTATTGGTCGATGCGCCGCTATCTCAAGGAATTCCTCTGGGACCGGCGCGTCATCGAGGTCAACCGCGCCCTCTGGTGGGTGATCCTCAACGGCATCATCCTCACGGTGCGGCCCGGCAAGAAGGGCAAGGACTACGACACGATCTGGAACCGCGAACGGGACGAGAGCCCGTTGAAGACCATCACGCGCTCGCAGACCGAGAAGCTGCGGGCGTCGATCGCCGCCGGGCTCTTCGGCCCCGAGGGGGTCGACGTGCGCGTCGACTGGGGCATGCGCTACGGCAATCCGTCGGTGAAGTCGGCCCTGGAGCGGTTGCAGGGCGAGGGCTGCGACCGCATCCTGCTGGTGCCGCTCTACCCGCAATACGCGGCGGCGACGAGCGCCACCGCCTGCGACAAGGCCTTCGAGGCGCTGATGGCGATGCGCTGGCAGCCGGCGCTGCGCGTCGCCCCGCCCTATGCCGACGATCCGGACTACATCGACGCCGTGGCGGGTTCGATCCGTGACGCCCTGGCGGCGCTCGATTTCGAGCCCGAGGTCGTCATCGCGTCGTTCCACGGCGTGCCGAAGGACTACCTGCTGAAGGGCGATCCCTACCATTGCCAATGCGCCAAGACGGCGCGGCTGCTGCGCGAGAAGCTCGGCCTGACGGCGGAGCAGTTCATGCTGACGTTCCAGTCGCGCTTCGGCAGCGCCGAATGGCTGCAGCCCTACACGGACGAAACCATCAAGGGCCTCGCGGCCCGCGGCGTGAAGCGCCTCGCCGTGGTGACGCCGGGCTTCTCGGCCGACTGCCTCGAGACGATCGAGGAGATCGGCGGCGAGAACGCGGAATATTTCCACCATGGCGGCGGCGAGAAGTTCGCCCGGATCGCGTGCCTCAACGACAGCCCCGGCGGGATCCGGGTGATCGAATCGATCGTGCGGCGCGAGCTGATGGGCTGGATCTGAGCCGGCCCAGCATCCTCACATCGACCTTTCAGCGGACCCGTCTCCCTGCCGTCGGCCCTCGGCCGGCTCCCTGCGCTGGATCCTCGCTCCCGCGAGGAGGGCGGCGCGGGAGCGATTCGACGAGATCCCGTTCACTCCGCGTCGGGCTGATTGGCTCGGTCACCCGAGCCCGTCATCCGGAAAGCCGATCACTCGACGCAGGCGACGTGCGGGCCGGCGATGCCCTGCATGTCGGTGATCCGCCGGGCCAGCTGCCGATGCTGGCGCGACGGACGTGTGACGCTGCGCAGGATCGGGTTCGGCAGGGCGGTCGCCAGGAGGGCGGCCTGCCGGTCCGTGAGCGAGGCGGCATCGACGTGGAAGTCGCGCTGGGCGGCCGCCTCGATGCCATAGATCCCGTCGCCCCACTCGGCGACGCTGAGGTAGGCCTCGAGGACGCGGCGCTTGCCCCAGACCGCGTCGAGCACCACCGCCAGGGGGATCTCCAGGGCCTTCCTCACGTAGGAGCGGCCCGGCCACAGGAACAGGTTCTTGGCGACCTGCATCGTGAGCGTCGACGCCCCGCGGGTCGGCGCGCTCCCGCCATCGCCGATCACCTCGCGCAGCG
This sequence comes from Lichenihabitans sp., assembly GCA_965214345.1. Lineage (GTDB taxonomy): Bacteria > Pseudomonadota > Alphaproteobacteria > Rhizobiales > Beijerinckiaceae > Lichenihabitans. Next base: position 3,072,117 of record CBDCBJ010000007.1, read on the forward strand.
CGCCGAAATCGACGCCGTGCTCGTGGCAGAACTGGCCGTCCTCGGACAGGATCACGGCGGCGACGAGCTTCGGCGACACGGCGGAGAGCGGGACCCAGCGCCGGTCGACCGGCTGGCCCGTGAGCCAGCGCCCGATCATCAGGGTCGACACGGGATGGAAGGCGGTCTGCGCCGCCAGCGCCACCCCGGCGAGGAGGAGGAGCACGGATGCGAGCCTGACCGCCCACTTCAGCACGCGGGCAGCCTCGCGGCCGAGCGTGGGGCCGCGCGACCGGGGGAAAGATTCGTCACGGGCGCTGTGTCTGTGGATTGAAACGGGCTGGACCTTACCGCATCTTCCTGGGGCACACCCGTGCTCCCTCGGTTCGAACGGGACAAGTCCACTGAACTCGACAGATTTCGCGACGGCGGCTCAGCCGCATCCTTCGGCCGGCGGTGATCCGCGGCAGGCCGATCCCCTGGTCCGGACGATACTCGACAGCCTCGATGACGCCAAAGCCGAGGACGTCGTCGCGATCGATCTGCGGGGCAAGACCTCCCTGGCCGACACCATGGTGGTGGCGAGCGGCCGCTCCACCACCCACGTCAGCGCCATCGCGGACCGTCTCCTGCGGGAGTGCAAGAACAGCGGCACGGCGACGCGCGTCGAGGGGCTGGGCAATTGCGACTGGGTGCTGGTCGACGCCGGTGACGCCATCGTCCACATCTTCCGCCCCGAAGTGCGTCAGTTCTACAATCTCGAGAAGATGTGGGGCGGCCTCCGCCCGGACGAGCATCACGCCGGCTGACGCCGCGCCGTGAGGGTGATGCTGGCGGCGGTCGGCCGCATGAAGGCCGGCGCCGAACGCGAGTTGCTCGACCGCTATCTGACGAGGGCTCGCGCCACCGCGCGGGCTCTCGGCGTGTCCGACGTCGACCTCGCGGAGGTCGACGAGGGGCGAAGCCGCTCGGCGGAGGAACGGAGGCGCACCGAGGCGGCGGCGCTGACCGCGCGCCTCGCGCCGGGCACGATGGTGATCGCATTCGACGAGCGGGGCACATCCCTGTCGAGCCCCGCCTTTGCGGCGATGATCGGCCGGCTGATCGACGCGGGCCACCCTCACCTGGCACTCGCCGTCGGCGGGCCCGACGGGTTCGACGCGGCGTTCCGGGCCGGCGCCCGGGAGGTGGTGAGCTTCGGCGCCGCCACCATGCCGCACCAGCTGGTGCGGATCGTCCTCGCCGAGCAGGTCTACCGCGCCTTCACGATACTGACGGGGCACCCGTATCATCGGGCTTAGAGCAGACAGCGATCAGGTGAAGAAACCTGATCGCGTGAAGATGCCCGTCAAAACAGACAGCTGGAGCCGAGGCCGCGAGCCGAGTCGAGCGGCGACAGCTCGAGCCGCCAGCCATTCCCGACCGGTCGGTGGGAGGCCGGCCGCAGCTTTCAGCGGCTGGCCTCGTCGATCCGGGTCGCCAGCAGCGCGATCGTCTTGGAATAGACCGAGCTGGCGTTCCACTGCTGGATCACCGCGAAATTCGGCTCGCCCGGCGCCCAGCCCTGGCCCGCCTGCCACCCGTAGGCCTGGAGGTATTTGGCGGTCGACGCCAGGACGTCCGGCACGCTGCGGATGAGGTCGCGACGGCCCTTGCCCTCGAAATCGACCGCGTATTTCATGTAGGACGAGGGCATGAACTGCGTCTGCCCGATCTCGCCCGCCCAGGCACCGTGCATGGTGGAGGGGTTGAGATCGCCGCGCTGCACGATGCGCAGCGCGTCGAGCAGCTCCGCCCGGAACTTGTCCGACCGCCGGCAATCGTAGGCCAGCGTCGCCAGGGACCGGATCGTGTTGAAGTTGCCGATGTAGGAGCCGAAGTCGGTTTCGAGACCCCAGATCGCCACCAGCACCGGACCTTGCACGCCGTATTGGCTGTCGATCCGCTGCAGCAGCCCGGCATATTGGCGGACCTTGTCGGCGCCGCGCTTCACGCGCGGCGGCACCATGCGGCCGGAGAATTGTTCGAAGGTCTGATGGAAGACGCCCTGGCCGCGGTCGTGCTGGATGGTGCTGCGGTCGTAGCTGACGTCGTCGAGCGATTCCGAGATGGCGCGCTGGGCGATCCCCTGTGACGCGGCTTCCTGCTTGAACTGGTCGAGCCAGGCCGGGAAGCCCGCCGCATCGCTGCCGCAGGATTGGGCGACGGCCGGTGCGGCGGAGATCATCAGGGCCGCGAAGGCCGCCGCGCGGGTGAGCGAAACGAAGGGGCGCATGGGACTCCTCGGCTGGAGCGGCCGTGCCGGGAGGACGGCCGCTCTCAAAATTGGGGACGGGGACGATGTGCCGACAGCCTCGGTCTCGCTTCGGCCTGCCCGTCCCCTACACAACCGCGGAGCGGTTTGCACGCCCCTTCTGCCGGAGGGAGGCCCTCCGGTTCAGTCCTGCAGCAGCCGCTTCAGCAGTTCCAGCTCCTCGGCCAGCGCGATCTCCTTGCCGCTCAGCGCCTCGATCTTGCGCACCGCATGCAGCACCGTCGTGTGGTCCCGCCCACCGAAGCGGCGACCGATCTCCGGCAGCGAGCGCAGCGTCAGGGCCTTCGACAGATACATGGCGATCTGCCGCGGGCGGACCACGACGGCGGTGCGGCGCGACGACAGGATGTCGGCGCGGCTGACGTTGTAGTGGTTGGCGACGAGCTTCTGGATGTCCTCGATCTTGACGCGCTTGGGCTCGCGCTGGCGCACGAGGTCGCGGATGGCGGCCTCCGCCGTCTCGACATTGTGGGCGGTGCCCGACAGGGTGGCGTGGGCCATCAGCCGGTTCACGGCGCCGTCGAGGTCCCGGCCGTTGGTGGTGATGGCGCGCGCCACATAGGCCAGCACGGCGGAGGTGAGGGCGAAGCCCGGGTGGAGCGCCCGCGCCGCCTGGACGCGGTTTTCCAGGATCTTGACCCGCAGCGCCTCGTCGAGCGCCTCCATCTCGACGCAGAGCCCGCCGGCGAGGCGCGACCGCACGCGCTCGTCGAGCGATTCGAGGTCGGCCGGCGGCCGGTCAGCCGCGACGATCACCTGACGGCCGTCGTCGATGAGGGCGTTCAGCGTGTGGCAGAACTCGGTCTGGATGGACTTCCCCTGCAGGAACTGCACGTCGTCGATGATCAGGACGTCGATGGCGCGCAGCTTCTCCTTGAAGGCGATGGAGGTCTGCGCCTTCAGCGCCGCCACGAAACCGTACATGAAGCGCTCCGCCGTCAGGTAGATGACGCGGCGGCCGCCCTCCGCCACGGCATGGGCGGTGGCCTGGAGGAGGTGGGTCTTGCCGAGCCCCACGGCGGCGTGGATGTAGAGCGGGCTGTAGACCGGGGCGGCCCCGGGCGCCGCCTCGGCGACGCGCTGCGCCGCCGCGCAGGCGAGCTGGTTCGAGCGCCCGACGACGAAGTTGTCGAAGGTCAGGCGGCGGTCGAGCGGAGAGCCGCTCAGCGCGTCGGCGGGTGCCGCGCCCGGGATGCCGCCGGTCGCCTTGGCGTTGGGCTCCCACTTCGCCTGCGCGGCGACGCGGGGCGGCGACAGCGTCTTCGGCTCGGCCGGCGCGGCTTGCACCTCGACCTGGGCGTCGGTCCTGACGGAGGCGGCACGCGACGAGGACCGCAGCGCCACCACGCAGCGCTTCACCTCGGGCACCTCCGCCGACAGCGTGGCGGACAGCTTGTCGACGTAGTGGGACTGGATCCAGGTCTTCAGAAAATTGGTCGGCACCGTGAGGTAGGCGGTGTCGTCCTCGATCCGGTCGAGGTCGAGGCGGGCGAACCAGGCGCTGAACACGGCCTCGCCGAGTTCCGCGCGCAGACGGCGACAGACGTTCGACCAACGCTCGGTGCGGGCAGCCGGGCTCCGGCCTCCCTGCGTCTCACGGGAAGGCTGAAGCGGCACGACGGTTTCGCGGACATCGGTCTGGTCGACGAAGCGGGTGGCATCGTTTCGCGCTGTCATGATGGGTCGAGTTCTTTCTGGCGTGGGATGTGTGCCGCATCTCAGACCGGAAAATATCGCGTGATGGGAGCCGCCACGGCTCCGCCGTCCGACGGCGGTCACAGGCCGGGGTCGCGTCTCGGATGGCCTTCCGAGAGGCGGCGACGAGCCAGGACCGGTGTCAGGCGCTGACGGTGTCGCGTCTCCCCCGCCGGCGGTGCTTCATCTGCAATCTATGGTGACGAACCGCCATGCTCTCCCCCCCTGGAAATCAGTGTCGGGGATCCGGCCTCGGATCCCAAATGATCGATCGCTGTCTATCATTAATGATTGACTTACAGATAAAACTTCCGAACACCTCCCAACATCGCTGCCCACGATAGTACATAGAGCAAGTCACGGCGTCGGCCATGATCTTTGTCAGCCTGAATCACGATTCTGTGAGATCTGCCGTGGCGGGCCGTTGGGGGCGCCGCGGCGGTGGATTGAAGCTACACACCGGTCCGGGGGCAGGCAACCGAATCGTGTCACGAAAGCGTCGCCTGCGGCGTCGCGCCCATGACTCACGAGCGGGATCGACGCACCGCCACACTACTCAACGGCCACGATTCCAACGGCATAAGACCGACTGTGGTCGACATGCGACATTCGTCCCCGAACCGGCTTACGGACCGGGCTCGACGGCGATTCAGGCCGGTCAATGCCGATCTTCGCGGGTTGAATCCGGCCTTGGCCATTAACTGTCTGATTCGAGACGATTTCCGCTGCGCGGCTCGACCTGGGGACAATTCTTTCCACACTTATCGTGAACGGGCTGTTGATAAGTGAGCGGGCCGCCCCGAGGTGGCGGCGGCCCGGCATCCGAGGTCCCACCCGCGCCCCACCGGGGCCGATCGGACCGCGGTTCGGTCGGCCGTCCGGCGTTCGCCCTGGTCGGGGTCGGCCTCATTTTTCACACGCCGTCCAACCCGCGAGCCACGATCGAGCGCTCGCGGCGGCATCATCGGTTCATGCGCCCTTCAGCTCGACATCGTCCGCGTTGCGGCACGGCCGACGGCCGTCCTGTCCCAGGCATGGGCGAATCGCATCATCGGGGGTCGGCCGACCCGGCCCGGCGCGGATCGCCCGCTCTATCGGGTCCTCACGCCGATTTCCGCCGGCATCGCCATCCGGCCGCCTGTCCCGGCACCCGCAGGCGTCGACGATCCCTGTCGTCGCGGCTTGACCGTCACTGCCGAGCCTCCGACCGGAAGATGGAGCCGACCGCCATCCTATACTCGATCACGGACCCGCGATGGATGGATCTCCTCCCGTCTGTACTTTGTGGCAACGAACCGCCTGCGCCCTCGCCAGGCGGTGGTGCCGTCTCGGCAGCGATCGTCGGCCTCGTCGCCGTCGGCCGCCCACGCGGAGGCTGGCGCGCCGTGCCCGCGGCGGGATAGAGGAGTGACGATGAGCCTCGCCGTGCAGAGCCCTGACAGTCCCGCCCCAGATGCCCCGGCGCTCGACCGTGCCCGGCTCGACGCCGGCATCGCGAGGCTCCGGGCCGAACACGCCGACGACGCCGTCTTCCGTCGCGCCGCGGTCGACCGGTTCCGCACCGCTCTGGCCGACGGCCGCGACGCCATCGTGGCGGACTTCGCCGAGGACCACGGCGGGCTGCGCTGCGCGTCGCGCCTGGCGAGCCTCCAGGACGAGATCATCCGGTCGCTCTACGGCTACGTGGTGCGCTACGTCTACCCGCTGGAGCGGCCCTCGACGGCGGAGCGACTGTGCGTGGTCGCCGTCGGCGGCTATGGCCGCGCCACGCTGGCGCCGGGCTCCGACATCGATCTCCTCTTCCTGCTCCCCTACAAGCAGACCCCCTGGGGCGAGAGCGTGGTCGAGGCGATGCTCTATGGGCTCTGGGACCTGCGCCAGAAGGTCGGGCATTCGACCCGATCGGTCGACGAATGCGTGCGCCAGGCCAAGGCCGACATGACGATCCGCACGGCGCTGCTCGAGGCCCGCTACATCCTCGGGGACGCGGCGCTCTTCGACGACCTCCAGCTGCGCTTCGACCGCGACGTGCAGGCCAAGACGGCGCGCGAGTTCGTCGCCGCCAAACTGGCGGAGCGCGAACGCCGGATCGGCCGGGCCGGCGCGTCGCGCTACCTCGTCGAGCCCAACGTCAAGGAGGGCAAGGGCGGCCTGCGCGACCTCAACACGCTGTTCTGGATCGCCAAATATGCCTACCGGGTGCAGGACGGCGCCGCGCTGGTGGGCGCCGGGCTGTTCACCGCCAAGGAGTTCCGGCTGTTCTGCCGCTGCGAGGAGTTCCTCTGGCGGGTGCGGTGCGAGCTCCACATCGTCTCCGGCCGCGCCGAGGAACGGCTGAGCTTCGACTACCAGCGCCGCATCGCGGCCCGGCTCGGATACGGCACGGGGCCGAGCCTGTCGGGCGTCGAGCGGTTCATGAAGCACTACTTCCTGGTGGCGAAGAACGTCGGCGACCTCACCGCCATCGTGTGCGCCGCGATCGAGGAGCGGGAGGCCAAGCAGCCGGCGGTGCTCGACCGCTTCGTCCAGGGGCTGCGGCGGCGGACCAGGGCCATCCCGGGCACCGGCGACTTCCAGGTCGAGTTCGACCGGATCACGGTCGCGCGCCGCGACGTGTTCGAGCGCGATCCCGTCAACATGATCAGGCTCTTCGCCGTCGCCGACCTCTACGCCCTGCCGATCCATCCCGATGCGACGCGGCTCGTCACGCTATCGCTGCGCCGCGTCGACCGCCGCCTGCGGGAGAACCCGGAGGCCAACCGGCTGTTCATGGAGCTGCTGACCTCGCGGCGCGCGCCCGAGACGGCGCTCCGCCGCATGAACGAAGCCGGCGTGCTCGGCCGGTTCATCCCCGAGTTCGGCCGCATCGTGGCGCTGATGCAGTTCAACATGTACCACCATTACACGGTGGACGAGCACCTGCTGCGCGCGGTCGGGATCCTGGCCGAGATCGACGCCGGCCGCTCGCGCGACGCCCATCCGCTCGCCAACGAGCTGATGCCGACCATTGAGGGGCGGAACGCGCTCTACCTCGCGGTGTTCCTGCACGATGTCGCCAAGGGCAGGCAGGGGGACCATTCGCTGGCCGGCGCCGCCCTGGCACGCCAGCTGGCGCCGCGCTTCGGCTTGTCCGAAGAGGCGACCGACCTCACCGCCTGGCTGGTGGAGCACCACCTCGACATGTCGAACACGGCACAGAGCCGCGACCTCAACGACCGGCGCACCATCGAGACCTTCGCGGGCGTGGCGTCGACGCCCGAGCAGCTGAAGTGCCTGATGATCCTGACCATCTGTGACATCAAGGCGGTCGGCCCCGGCGTCTGGAACGGGTGGAAGGGGCAGCTGCTGCGCACCCTCTACACCGAGACCGAGACGCTGCTCAGCGGCGAGAGCCCGGATTTCGACCGCAACACCCGCGTGCTGGCGGCGCAGGATCAGCTTCGCCCCGCGCTGCCCGAATTCCCCGACGAGGAGTTCCGCGCCTATGTGGCCCGCCATTACGCGCCCTACTGGCTGCGCACCGGCCTGTCGAACCGGATCCGCGACGCCCGCCTGATCCGCACCCTCTGGCAGCAGGGCAAGGGTTTCGCCGGCGACGTCGCCACCGACAAGTTTCGCTCCATCACGGAGGTCACCATCGTGGCACCCGACCACCCGCGGCTCCTGTCGACGATCGCGGGCGCCTGCGCCAGCGCGGGCGCCAACATCGTCGACGCACAGATCTACACCACCAAGGACGGCCTGGCGCTCGACACCGTCTGCGTGTCGCGCGCCTTCGACGAGGATGCCGACGAGCTGCGCCGCGCCGGCCGCATCGCCAGCGGCATCGAGCGCGCGTTGCGCGGCGAGATCCGCCTCGGCGCCCTCGTGGCGGCGAAGGACAGCTCGCCCAAGAGCCGGTCCACCTTCGCGCTCCACCCCAAGATCATCGTCGACAACGCCGCCTCGCGCCGCCACACGGTGCTTCAGGTGAGCGGGGTCGACCGGCCGGGGCTGCTCTATGACCTGACGCGCGCGCTCGCGGGCCTCAGCCTCAACATCGCCTCCGCCCACGTCGCCACCTTCGGCGAGAAGGCGGTCGACAGCTTCTACGTGTCCGATCTGACCGGCGCCAAGATCACCGATCCGGCCCGGCAGGATGTCATCCGCCGCGTGCTCGGCGACACGTTCGAGCGGCCCGGCCTGAGCGATGCAACCCCGGCCGGCGGGGTGGCGGGCGCTTGATTTCGACGCCGTCGGCCCCGATATCGGGCCGGACTTTCGCCTTCCACCAGGGCCCCGCGGCGCCTGGTTTCCCCGGAGACAGCATGATGACCGACCCCGCCGAGACCTTCACGCCCGAGGGGACGGCACCCGAGGCTCAGGAGCCCGCTCAAGGTCCTTCGCCGACCGGGCCGCGCGACGCCGCCGCCGAAGGCGTGGCCAGCGCCGCCGTCGAGGGTCTCCAGGCCGAGGTCGCGTCGCTCAAGGACCGGATCCTGCGCACCATGGCCGACATGGAGAACCTGCGCCGCCGCACCGAGCGCGAGGTGACAGATGCGAAGAGCTACGGCGTGACCTCGTTCGCACGCGAGATGGTGTCGGCCGTCGACAATCTGCAGCGCGCTTTGGCGAGCGTCCCCGCCGACGTCAGGGCCGACGCCCCACCGGCCCTGCAATCCTTCATGCAGGGCGTGGAACTGACGGAGCGCGACCTCCTCTCGCGTCTGGCGCGGTTCAAGGTCGTGCCGATCGCCACGGTGGGGTCTCGCTTCGACCCCAACCGGCACGAGGCCCTGTTCGAGATGCCGGACGAGACGGTACCGACCGGCACGGTCGTGCAGCAGATGGAGACGGGCTACGTCATCGGCGATCGTGTGCTGCGGCCCGCCAAGGTCGGCGTGTCCCGCGGTGGCCCGAAGCCGGAGGCGGCTCAGGGCTGAACCGACTCTCGGGTAGCGAGAGTGCCCCGGACCTTCAATCGAACCGCTCCCACCCGTTCATCCCGAGCCGCTGCTGCGGGGTGAACCGGGCCTTGTAGGCCATCTTCCGCGACCCCTCGACCCAGTAGCCGAGGTAGACGTGAGGAAGGCCCAGGGCCTTGGCCCGGGCGATGTGGTCGAGGATCATGTGGGTTCCGAGCGAGCGGTCCACCTGCTCGGGATCGTAGAACGAGTAGACCATGGACAGGCCATCGGCCAGGATGTCGGTCAGGCACATCGCCACCAGCGGCCCCTGCCCGCGCTTGGTGATGGCGGTGTCGGGCCCGTGGCGGCGGTATTCCACGAGCCTGGTCTGCACGTGGGAATCCTCGACCATCATGGCGAAGTCGAGGATGCTCATGTCGGCCATTCCGCCCTCGCCGTGCCGCGCGCCGAGATAGCTACGAAACAGGGAATATTGCTCGTTCGTGGGCTTGGGATCCACCGGGAACGAGACGAGGTCGGCGTTGTGCGCCGCGACGCGGCGGAGGTTCTTCGACGGCGAGAACTCGTCGACCAGCACCCGCACCGAGACGCAGGCCCGGCACATCTCACAGGCGGGGCGGTAGGCGATGGTCTGCGAGCGACGGAAGCCCGATTGCGTCAGCGCGTCGTTGATGGCGCCGGCACGACGCCCGATCAGGTGGGTGAAGACCTTGCGCTCCAGGCGGTTCGGCAGGTAGGGGCAGGCCGAAGGCGCCGTGAGATAGAACTGCGGCGCGTCGCGCGGCTCCCGTGTCAAGCCGGCATCTCCGCGACGGCGTGGGTGGCGTCACACCGATGGTCCATGGCCCGGGGCTTCTCCCAACTCCCTGTCGTCAGACTTTCACAGACGACGCACGGCGATGACGCCAGCGACCATATCATGCAGGCAGCGCTTGTCCTGCGTGACGAGCGAGACGAGCAGGATCGGCGCCACCGTCCAGGAAAAATAGAGCAGAACCGCGTGCAGCGCCGCATGGATGAAGGGGACGCGCGCACCGGTCGCATCCATGCGGAGTTCGAGGCCGCAGAGCCGCATGCCGGGCGTCGCCATCGACGGCCCCGACACGGTCAATCCGTTGTAGAAGAAGGCCACGAAGGGGAACAGCGGCGGCAGGATCAGCAGCGACAGGCCGAAGGTCAGAACCAGCAGCGCCAGCCAGAGGCCGCAGGCGACGATCGAGACGAGGACCAGGTCGAGCGCCACGGCCGTGACGCGCCGCCGCCGCACGCCATCGAGCGCACCCAACGGCAGGCCGGCGGGGCCAGCCGCCGCCAGGCCGCGCGATGTGGAAGTGTAGGCCATGGCGCATCGTGCTCCGAAAACGTGAAAGATCTGGGACCGTCGCGGCCAGCCGGCAAGGGCCGCTCACGGCATCCGGCGCGCGGCCGGCTCCCGCGTGCCCAAGATCCCGCCCGGGCGCATCACCAGGACGGCCACCAGCACGATGTCGAGCGCGAGGTCCCGGTCGGCGATCGGCAGGAAGGCGGACCACAGCGCCTCGAAGAGCGCGATGCCGATGCCGCCGAGGAAGGCGCCCGGCAGCGAGCCGATGCCGCCCAGGATCGCGGCCATCAGCGCTTTCAGGCCGAGGCCTGTCGTGTAGTCGAAGCCGACGCCACCGTAGTGGAGGGTGACGCCCGCGCCCGCCGCCCCGACGAGCGCCGTGGCCAGGGCCGCGGTGCGCAGCGACAGCCGGCGCGGATCGACACCCATGAGGGCGGCGGCGAGGGGGTCGTCGGCGGTGGCGCGCCAGTCGCGGCCGAAGCCGCTGCGGCGGAACGCCGTCAGCAGCGCCGCCGAGGCCGAGGCCGCGCAGGCGGCCAGCAGCAGCGCCATGGGCGTCACGGTGACGACGAAGCTCCCGGCGCGGGCGACCCGGAACGGGTCGGACAGGATCGGCGCCACCCAGTGCGGCTGCGTGCCGGTGGCGAGGCGCAGGTACTCCCGCAGGACCAGGGCGACGCCGATCGTCGCCACCAGCGCCTGTTGGCCGGGTGCCCGGCGCAGCGGCCACATCACGGCGCGCTCGACGACGGCGCCGTGCACCGCCGCGGCCCAGACGGCGAGGCCGAGCGCCAGCGCGATGAGCGGGCCGGCCGGCGCGTCGCGCGCCGCCACGGCGCCCCCCACGGCGGCGAGGCCCCCCACGGCGGCGATCTCGCCGAAGGCGAGGTTGATGCGGCCGGAGAGGCCGTAGATCAGCGAGTAGGCGGCGGCGAGCAGCCCGTAGACGGCCGCGTCGGGCACAGCGTTCATGGCCTGCTGGAGCAGGTAGGCGGCCGCGAAGGGCAGCTCGGTCAGGCCGCCCCCGCCGTCCTCGTCCCTCCTGGCGGCTTCGGCCTCCTCCGAGCCGAGCCAGAACCGCCTGAGCAGGTAGACATGCGTCTCGTCGACCGGTCCGGAGGGCCTCGCCAGGGCGACGAGGTCGGCACGCTGGCTCCGGGCGGCGAAGCGGCAGTCGAGCCAAGGCAGGGCGACGTCCGGATCTTCCGGGGCGAGGTCGAGATGGACGCCGGGCCGCCCCGCCGCATCGGGCGGCAGCGGGACGGCGGCGACCACGCGGAGCCGCACGGGCGTCACCAGTCCAGAGGCGGCACTGCCGCAGACCGCCGCCTCGTCGCGATCCGCCACGCGGCCGCATCCACCCACCGACAGGGCGGCCACGAGGGCGAGGGGTAAAACCAGGTTTTCGACGCGCATGGCGGCAGGATAGCGCCGGCGTCGCCCGCTGGGGTAGGCCCTCGTCGCGCCCGAACTGACGAGGCCGGCGAAGCTCCGCACCGATGTCCGCTCCACGCCGCGGCGACCGGCCGGGAACCCCGCCCCGTCGCCCAAGGGTGCGACGTCGTGAACGGGCGACGGTGCCCGGCCGCGCGTTATGGAGGGCCGCGGGATCGACCCCGCGTCCGGGACCCTCCGCATGTCCGCCCTGCGCTTCATCCTCGGCGACCAGCTCACCCGCTCGATCCCGACGCTGCGCGGGCTCGACCCCGCCGCCGACACCGTCCTGATGGTCGAGGTGGCGGAGGAGACCACCTACGTCCCTCACCACAAGCAGAAGATCGCCTTCGTCCTCTCCGCCATGAGGCACTTCGCCGAGGGGCTGCGCGCCGAAGGCGTCACGGTCGACTACGTCCGGCTCGACGATCCGGACAACACCGGTTCGTTCACGGGTGAACTCGAGCGCGCCGTGCGCCGGCATCTCCCCGACGCGGTCTTCGTGACCGAGCCCGGCGAATACCGCGTGATGGAGGCGATCGAGGGCTGGCGCACCCGGCTCAACGTCCCGGTGCACCTCAGGCCGGACGACCGGTTCTTCTGCGCCACGGTGGACTTCGCCCGCTGGGCCGAGGGGCGGCGCAGCTATCGCATGGAGACGTTCTACCGCTCCATGCGGGAGCGAACCGGCCTCCTCATGCGGGACGGCGCGCCCGAAGGGGGGCGCTGGAACTTCGACGCCGATAACCGCAAGCCCTGGCCCGCGGGCCTCAGGCCGCCGGAGCGCCTGCGCTTCGCCCCCGACGACGTGACCCGGGAGGTGATCGACCTCGTGGCGCGCCGGTTCGACGGGCATTTCGGCACGCTCGACGGATTCGGCTGGGGGGTGACACGGAACGACGCCCTGGCGTCGCTCGACGCCTTCGTCGACGATTGCCTGCCGCTCTTCGGCGACTACCAGGACGCCATGGTGACGGGCGCGCCGTTCCTCTATCACGCGACCTTGTCGCCCTACCTCAACGCCGGACTGCTGACCGCCCCGGAGGTCGTGGCACGTGCCGTCGCCGCCTACGAGGCCGGCCGGGCGCCGCTCAACGCGGTCGAGGGGTTCGTGCGGCAGATCCTCGGATGGAGGGAGTTCGTGCGCGGCGTCTATTGGCTGCGCATGCCCGACTACGCCGAGACGAATGCGCTCGGCGCCACGCGGCCCCTGCCGTCGTTCTACTGGACGGGCGACACGGCGATGAACTGCCTCCATCACGCCATCGAGGATACGCGGCAGCAGGCCTACGCGCATCACATCAACCGGTTGATGATCACCGGCAACTTCGCGCTGCTCGCGGGCATCCGGCCGGCCGAGATCGAGGAATGGTACCTTTGCGTCTACGCCGACGCCTACGACTGGGTGGAACTGCCCAACGTCCACGGCATGTCGACGTTCGCCGACGGTGGCCTGATGTCGTCCAAGCCCTATGCGGCGGGCGGCGGCTACATCGACCGCATGTCCGACTATTGCGGAGGCTGCCACTACAGCCCGAAGGTGAAAAGTGGGCCGAAGGCCTGCCCATTCAACGCGCTATACTGGGCTTTCCTGATCCGCAACAGCGCGATGCTGGCGGGCAACCAGCGGCTTGCCATGCCCTACCGGACCCTCGCCCGGTGGGACGAAGCGCGAAAGGCCGAGATCGTGGCCGAGGTCGAGGGCTTCCTCGATGCGCTGCCGACCGGCTACGCCTGAGCTGCCTTCGCGGGAAGGACAGCGACCGAACGCCCTCGCGCTGCTCCCAGACGGCTCCGGGCGGTCCGGGATCAGCCGGCCGCGACAGCCACGTTCGACAGGGCCTTCACGCGGGCCGACAGGCGCGCCACCTTGCGGGAGGCCGTGTTGCCATGGATCACGCCCTTCTGGGCGGAGCGCATGACCACCGACTCGGTGGTCGCCATGGCGGCCCGCGCCGCGGCGGCGTCGCCGCTCGCGATCGCTTCCTCGACCTTGCGAAGCTGCGTGCGCATCGCGCTCCGGCGCATGCGGTTCACCGCCGTGCGGCGTGCGAGCTTGCGGACGGCCTTCTTGGCCGAGGAGGTATTCGCCATTCTTGGGTTCCCGAACTGCGGCGCCTCGAGATCCGGGCAGCCACGGCAGACGGCGACGCCGGGGCGCCGCGAAGGCCCGTCCATAGCGGCAACCTGCCTCCGGCGTCAACGGCCGCCCTCGCGGGCGGCGAAAAAGGTTGCCGCCGCGACGGTGCGCGGCTACAAGGCGCCCCTTGAGTTGATCGTCCGGCCTGCCAGGGCTGCCGTGGCGGTCTTTCTGCTCGTCCCCGAACCGAGGTGGGCCGTCCGGCGAGAGCCGGACAGAGCCCCGTGAGAGCCAAATGCCCAAGTTGAAGACCAAGTCGGGCGCCAAGAAGCGCTTCAAAGTCACGGGCACCGGCAAGGTGCTCTACGCCCAGGCCGGCAAGCGGCACGGGATGATCAAGAGGACCAACAAGCAGATCCGCAACCTGCGCGGCACCGCCGTGCTGTTCAAGACGGACGGCGACAACATCAAGCGGTTCTTCCTGCCGCACGCCTGACCGACCTGCTGTCCTCGCCTTCCAGACCGAACTGAGAGAGATCATCCATGGCCCGCGTCAAACGCGGCGTGACGTCCCACGCCAAGCACAAGAAGACACTCGACGCCGCCAAGGGCTTCTACGGCCGGCGCAAGAACACGATCCGCACCGCCAAGGCGGCCGTCGACCGGTCGATGCAATATGCGACCCGCGACCGCAAGGTGAAGAAGCGGACGATCCGCGCCCTCTGGATCCAGCGCCTGAACGCCGCCGTGCGCGAGCTCGGCCTGACCTACAGCCGCTTCATCGACGGGCTGCACAAGGCCGGCATCGAGCTCGACCGCAAGGTGCTCTCCGAGCTCGCCATCACCGAGCCCGAGGCCTTCAAGGCCATCGTCGAGAAGGCCAAGGCGGCCATCCCGGCCCCGGCCGCCTGACGCGTTCACCACGGGCGGCGCCCTTCGCGCGGCCCTCCGACAGAGGGTAGCGAGACGTCCATGGTCGACGAGGCCGAACTCGAAGCGTCCATCCTGGCGGAGATCGGGGCGGCCGCCGGCGAGGCGGCTCTCGACGCCGTTCGCGTGGCGGCGCTCGGCAAGAAGGGCTCCGTGTCGGCCCTGATGGCGACGCTCGGGCGCATGTCGCCCGACGAGCGGAAGGCGAAGGGTGCCGCCCTCAACATCCTCAAGGATCGCGTCTCCTCGGCCCTTGCGGCCCGGCGCGACACGCTCGCCGCCGAGGCCCTGGTGGCGCGCCTCGCCTCCGAGACGCTCGACGTGTCGCTGCCCGTGCGCGACGCGCCCGTCCTGAGGGGGCGCCTCCATCCGATCAGCCAAGTCATCGACGAGATCACGGCGATCTTCGCCGACATGGGATTCGCCATCGCCGAAGGCCCCGACATCGAGACCGACTTCTACAATTTCACCGCGCTGAACTTCCCGGTCGGCCATCCGGCGCGGGAGATGCACGACACGTTCTTCTTCGATCCCGGTCCCGACGGGGACCGGCGCCTGCTGCGCACCCACACCTCGCCCGTGCAGGTGCGCACCATGCTGTCGCAGAAGCCGCCGATCCGCATCGTCTGCCCGGGCCGCACCTACCGCTGCGACTCCGACCAGACCCACACGCCGATGTTTCATCAGGTGGAGGGTCTCGTCATCGACAGGCGCGCCAACCTCGCCAATTTGAAGTGGGTGTTGGAGGAGTTCTGCCGCGCCTTCTTCGAGGTCGAGAGCGTCAAGATGCGGTTCCGTCCGTCGTTCTTCCCCTTCACCGAGCCCTCGATGGAGGTCGACATCCGATGCGCCCGCCGCGGCGACGAGATCCGCTTCGGCGAGGGCGACGACTGGCTGGAGATCCTCGGCTGCGGCATGGTCCATCCCAACGTGCTGCGCCACTGCGGGATCGACCCGGACGAGTACCAGGGCTTCGCCTGGGGCATGGGCATCGATCGCATCGCCATGCTGAAATACGGCATGCCGGACCTGCGGCCCTTCTTCGACGCCGACGTGCGCTGGCTCGACCATTACGGCTTTCGCCCGCTCGACATCCCGACGCTGGCGGGCGGCCTGACGGGGTAGTAGATCGAGAGGAGACGGCGATGGCGATCCTGCAGAGGTTGACCGACGGCGAGATCAAGGTGCTGGCGGACGGCGTGCTCGGCCCCGAGATGGCCGACCTCGGCTTCACGGGCGTCGTCGTCGAGCACCGCGACATCTACGACGACGGGCCGTCGCTCTATATCGGCCTCAAAGTCAGTGGCGACGTGCCGGCGCCCTTCGATCCGGACCGTCGTCATCGTCTCTTCCTGCTCCTGAACGACGCACTCCTCGATCAGGGCGACGAACGCTTTCCTCACCTGATGCTGAAGCGCGAAGGAGACGAGCAACCTGAGCCCGACCACATCCCGGTCGATCCATGAACCCTGAACATCTGATCGAACTCGCCGGGCAGATTCTTCAGGTCGGGGCGGGATATCCGCGTCAGGTGACGATCAATCGTGCGATCAGCACGGCCTATTACGCCCTGTTTCATGCTTTAGCCGGCGAGTGTGTCGCACGCACGGTCGGCTCGCCGCGCTCTGCGCGTTACTGGGAGATCGTCACCCCGGTCCACCGATCCATCGAGCATGCGTCGGCGAAGAGGGTTTTCGAGCGAGCTGTCCGGGACCGTACGTCGAGTGCCGAACTGAGACGACTCGGCGAGGCCTTCATCGCCCTCCAATCAGCACGCCACTCGGCCGACTACGACCCTGGCTGCCGATACTCACGTCAGGACGCGCTCGACTTCACCATCCAGGCCCGGCTCTCGATAGAGGCGCTCCGGTCCATGCCGAAGGAGGATCGCCTGCTCCTCGCCGTCCAGCTCATCACCAAACCGCGCTGACGCGGCCTTCCCCATCCCGGCGCCCCTTCCATGAAATTCACGCTCTCCTGGCTCAAGGACCACCTCGACACCGAGGCCTCGCTCGCCGACATCGCCGACGCCCTCACCCGCGTCGGCCTCGAAGTCGAGGGCATCGAGGACCCGGCCGAGAAGCTCCGCGGCTTCACGGTGGCCCGCATCGTGGAGGCGACCCAGCACCCCAACGCCGACCGGCTCCGGGTCTGCTCCGTCGACACCGGCGCGGGCGCGCCCGTTCAGGTCGTCTGCGGTGCGCCCAATGCCCGCGCGGGCCTCGTCACGGTCTTCTCGGCACCGGGCACCTACATCCCCGGCAAGGACCTGACGATCGCGTCGGGCATCATCCGCGGCGTCGCGTCGAACGGCATGCTGTGCTCGGCCGCCGAACTCGGCCTGTCGGAGGAGCACGACGGGATCATCGAACTGCCGGACGTCGCGACCGTGGGCGTGGCCTACGGCGCCTTCGCGGGCCTCGACGACCCCGTGCTCGACGTGGCGCTGACGCCCAATCGCCCCGATGCCACCGGCGTCCACGGCATCGCCCGCGACCTCGCCGCCCTCGGCCTCGGCCGGCTGAAGGACGATCCCGCACCGGCCGTCGAGGGACGGTTCGCGCAGCCGGTGGCGCTGCACCTCGAGCTCGCGTCCGGCGACGGGCACCTCTGCCCCGCCTTCGGGCTGCGCCTCGTCCGCGGCGTGAGGAACGGCCCGTCGCCGGAGTGGATGCGCCGCCGCCTCCTGGCGATCGGGCTGCGCCCCATCAACGCGCTCGTCGACATCACCAACTACATGACGTTCGACCGCGGCCGGCCGCTGCACGTCTTCGACGCCGCGAAGGTCCAAGGCGGCATCGCCGTCCGCCGCGCGCGGGACGGCGAGACCCTGGAGGCGCTCAACGGCAGGACCTACGCGCTTGATGCGTCGGCGGTGGTGATCGCCGACGAGCGCGGCGTCGAATCGATCGCCGGCATCATGGGCGGCGAGGCCTCGGGCTGCGACGAGTCGACCACCGACGTGCTGATCGAGAGCGCGCTGTGGGACCCCATCGCGATCGCCCAGACGGGCCGCAAACTCGGCCTGTCGAGCGACGCGCGCTATCGCTTCGAGCGCGGCGTCGACCCGGCCTACATGCTGCCAGGGCTCGACCTCGCGACGCGCCTCGTGCTCCAGCTCTGCGGCGGCGAGCCCTCGGACGTGACGCTTGCCGGCTCGGTGCCGAAGCCCGACCACCGCATCGATTTCCCCTTGAGCGAGGTGCACCGGCTGACGGGGCTCGACCTGCCGGCCTCCGACATGCAGCGCATCCTGGAGAGGCTCGGCTTCGACCTCGTCGGCCACCCGGACAATGCCGATCGGATCGTGGCGCGCGTTCCCTCCTGGCGGCCGGACGTGCACGGCAAGGCCGATCTCGTGGAGGAGATCGTCCGCATCGCGGGCCTCGACCGCGTCGAGTCCCAGCCGCTGCCGCGCGACCCCGGCGTCACGCGGCCGGTCCTGACGCTGCTGCAGAGACGCACGCGGCTCGCCAAACGCGTGCTGGCGGGCGAGGGGCTGCTCGAGGCCGTGACCTGGAGCTTCGTGTCCGACGAGCAGGCGAAGCTCTTCGGCGGCGGCGCGCCCGCCCTGCAGCTCGCCAATCCGATCGCTGCGGACCTGTCGACCATGCGGCCGAGCCTCCTGCCGGGCCTGCTGGCGGGGGCCGGGCGCAACGCCGCGCGGGGCATCGGCGACGTGGCGCTGTTCGAGGTCGGCCAGGTGTTCCTCGGCGAACGCGACCAGCGCATCGCCGCGGCCGGACTGCGACGCGGCACCGCGGAGGCGGCCGGTGCTGGGCGACACTGGTCCGGCGCGGCCGGGCCGGTCGGCATCTTCGACGCCAAGGCCGACGCCCTGGCGCTGATCGCGGCGCTCGGCATCACGCCCGCCGCCGTCCAGGTCGTGCCCGGCGGGCCGGACTGGCTGCACCCCGGCCGCTCGCTCACCTTCCGCATGGGGCCGAAGACCACGATCGGCGTCTGCGGCGAGATCCACCCGGAGGTGCTGCGGCGGCTCGACGTGGCGGGCCCGGTCGCGGTCTTCGAGATCGTCCTCGACGCTCTGCCACCCCCCAAGGCGCGGCCCACCAAGGCCCGGCCGAAGCTGGTTCTGTCCGACCTGCAGCCGGTGGAGCGCGACTTCGCCTTCCTGGTGGACCGTTCGGTGGCGGCGATCGATGTCGTGGTCGCCGCGCAGTTGGCGGATCGCGCGCTGGTGGCAGCCGTGTCGGTGTTCGACGTCTACGAGGGCAAGGGCGTGCCGGAGGGGCAGAAGTCGGTCGCCATCGCGGTGACGCTGCAGCCGAAGGACAAGACGCTGGCCGAGGCCGAACTCGAGGCCGTGAGTCAAAAGATCGTCGAGGCGGTGACGAAGAAGACGGGCGGGACGCTCAGGGGCTGAGGCCTGCCGTCCTGGCATGCCCGCCCCGCCATGCGCCGCGTGGGTGTTCAGGTCTGCAGAGCGGGACTATCGTGACGGCGTGAGGATGGGAGGTGACCATGGTCGATCGGGAACAGGGACGCGTGGACCGTGATGAGCGGTCGATCGTTGAAGACATTGCCGCCGTGAGCCATGCGATCGCTCAGCCCGCAGAGCTGGGCGTTGAGGAGACGGCTGCCGTTCGACACGATCGATTTCTGGCAGCGCTCGACGAGGTCATGGCGGACCACCACAACGTACTCGCCGCCTTGGCGAAGTGACCATGCCGGGCCTGCGCTGGCTCACCAAGGACGAGGCTTTGATCCTGCACCAGCGGCAGGTTTCGGCGCATGGCGGGCCGCCAGGGATCCGAGACGAGGGCCTGCTGGAAAGCGCTCTCGTCCGGCCCGAAAACCTGTACGCCTACGGACAGCCAGACATCGCCGATCTCGCGTCAGCCTATGCTTATGGTCTCGCCAAGAACCATCCGTTCATCGACGGCAACAAGCGCGCGTCCTTCGTCGCCTGCGCGTTGTTTCTCCGGCTGAACGGCTATGGCCTTCCCACCGACGATGACGACAACATCGCGACCTGGCTCGCCCTGGCCTCCGGTGCCCTGTCCGAAGCCGGCCTCGCCGCCTGGCTTCGCGCTCGCATCCGCCCGCTCGGCTGACGGGACCGTCCTGGCGTTCGGCGCCATGCGGCGCTAAATTCGGTCGACGAGCGACGGCGCGTCGCTGCCTGGAGACCCGCATGAACGCCCACGACCGAGTCCTCTCCAAGGCGCCCGCCTTCCAGTGGGACGATCCGCTCCTCATCGACGACCAGCTCACCGACGAGGAGCGCATGATCCGCGACACGGCGCGGGACTATGCGCAGGAGAAGCTCCAGCCGCGCGTCCTCGCCGCCTACCGCGACGAGACGGTCGAACCCGAGATCTTCGCCGAGATGGGCGCGCTCGGCCTGCTCGGCGTGACGCTGCCCGAGGATTACGGCTGCGCGGCCGCCTCCTATGTCTCCTATGGGCTCGTGGCGCGCGAGGTGGAGCGCGTCGACTCCGGCTATCGCTCGATGATGAGCGTTCAATCCTCGCTGGTGATGTTCCCCATCTACACATTCGGCAGCGAGACGCAGCGGCGTAAGTACCTGCCGAAGCTCGCCGCGGGCGAGTGGATCGGCTGCTTCGGCCTGACCGAGCCCGACGCCGGATCCGATCCGGCCGGCATGCGCACCCGTGCCCGGGCAGTCGAGGGCGGCTACGTGATCTCGGGCGAGAAGACCTGGATCTCCAACGCCCCCATCGCCGACGTCTTCGTGGTCTGGGCCAAGTCGGACGCGCATGATGGCGCCATCCGGGGCTTCGTGCTCGAGAAGGGCATGAAGGGCCTGTCGGCGCCGCGCATCGGCGACAAGCTCTCGCTCCGCGCTTCCGTGACGGGTCAGATCGTGATGCAGGACGTCGAGGTGTCGGAGGACGCGATCCTGCCCGACGTTTCGGGCTTGAAGGGGCCCTTCGGCTGCCTCAACCGCGCCCGCTACGGCATCTCGTGGGGGGTGATGGGGGCGGCGGAGGATTGCTGGCACAGGGCGCGGCGCTACACGCTCGAGCGCCACCAGTTCAACCGGCCGCTCGCCGCCACCCAGCTCATCCAGAAGAAGCTCGCCGACATGCAGACCGAGATCGCGCTCGGGCTTCAGGCGAGCCTGCGCGTCGGGCGGCTGATGGACGACGGCCGCATGGCCCCCGAGATGATCTCGCTCGTCAAGCGCAACAATTGCGGCAAGGCGCTCGACATCGCCCGCATGTCGCGGGACATGCACGGCGGCAACGGCATCACGGCCGAGTACCACGTCATGCGCCACAGCCAGAACCTCGAGACGGTGAACACCTACGAGGGCACCCACGACGTCCACGCCCTCATCCTCGGCCGCGCCATCACGGGTATCCAGGCATTCGGCTGACCCTGACGATCCGAGCCTTCGGCTCGGCCTCACACGAAAAGAGGGTGCCGCTCGCGCGACGCCCTCATCCGTCCAAAATTCCAGACGATCAGTAAGCGCGGTGAAAGACCCGGGTCCGGCGATACCGCGAGGCATAATGGCCGGCGGCACAGCCGGCGGCTGCACCGGCGAGGCCGTGATGGGCGTAGTGGCCCGCGATGCCGCCGAGGATCGCACCGGTGATGCAGCCCGCCTGGGCCTCCTGGACCGAGACCGAACCCAACAGCGTGAGCGCCGTCACGGCGACGATGATCTTGCGCATTCCATACTCTCCAATCGATGACGACCCGCGGCATGAACGCACGACGTCGCCGATCCGTTCGCCGGGCCGGGCCGAAAATGTGGCCGAACCGCGCAGGGCCACCATCGTGTCGGCAACCGTCATGGTCGTGACTTGTCTGACAAACCACGGCGGCTTAGAACGGGTCAAATCCTGGAGGACGCCATGAGTGGATCGATGAACGGGGCGGCGGGTCACCGTAAGCTGCGGTCTCAATTGTGGTTCGACAATCCCGAGAACCCCGGCATGACGGCGCTCTACATCGAGCGTTACCTCAATTTCGGCCTGACCCCCGGCGAGTTGCGCTCGGGCAAGCCGATCATCGGCATCGCCCAGACCGGCAACGACCTCAGCCCCTGCAATCGGCACCACCTCGAACTCGCCAAGCGGGTCCGCGACGGCATCATCGCCATGGGTGGGGTGCCGATGGAGTTTCCCGTCCACCCCATCCAGGAGACCGGCAAGCGGCCCACCGCGGCGCTCGACCGCAACCTCGCCTATCTCGGCCTCGTCGAGACGCTCTACGGCTACCCGCTCGACGGCGTCGTGCTGACGACGGGCTGCGACAAGACCACCCCGGCCTGCATCATGGCGGCCGCCACGGTCAACATCCCCGCCATCGTGCTCTGCGGCGGGCCGATGCTCAACGGCTGGCACAACGGCGAGCGCACGGGCTCGGGCACGATCGTGTGGAAGAGCCGCGACGAGATGGCGGCGGGCCACATCGACTATGAGGAATTCATGGAGATCGTGACCTCCTCGGCGCCCTCGGTCGGCCATTGCAACACGATGGGCACGGCGTCCACCATGAACGCGCTCGCCGAGGCGCTGGGCATGACGCTGCCCGGCTGTGCCGCCATCCCGGCGCCCTACCGCGAGCGCGGTCAGATCGCCTACGAGACCGGCCGGCGCATCGTCGACATGGTGTGGGAGGACCTCAAGCCCTCCGACATCATCACCCGCGAGGCGATCGAGAACGCCATCGTGGTCAACTCGGCCATCGGCGGCTCGACCAACGCCACGATCCACATCAACGCCATCGCCCGGCACGCCGGCGTGCCGCTCGACATCGCCGATTGGGAGACGGTGGGCCACAAGGTGCCGCTGCTGGTCAACATGCAGCCGGCCGGCAAGTATCTCGGCGAGGAGTTCCACCGCGCTGGCGGCGTCCCTGCCGTCGTCTTCGAACTGATGAAGCACAAGCTCATCCATGAGGAGGTGGTCACCGTCAACGGCAAGCCCTTCGGCGAGAACAACAGCCGGATCGCCTCGCGCGACCACGACGTCATTACGCCCATCGAGATGCCGCTGCGGGCGGATGCCGGCTTCATCGTGCTGCGCGGCAACCTCTTCGACAATGCCGTGATGAAGACGAGCGTCATCTCGAAGGAGTTCGCCGACCGCTACCTGTCGAACGCGTCCGACCCCGGCGCCTTCGAGGGCCGGGCGATCGTGTTCGAGGGGCCGGAGGACTACCACCACCGCATCGACGATCCGGCGCTGGAGATCGACGAGCACTGCCTGCTGTTCATCCGCGGCACCGGGCCGATCGGCTATCCGGGCGGCGCCGAAGTGGTCAACATGCAGCCGCCGGCGGCACTCATCAAGCGCGGCATCCACTCGCTCCCCTGCATCGGGGACGGGCGCCAGTCCGGCACGTCGGCGTCGCCCTCGATCCTCAATGCCTCGCCCGAGGCCGCGGCGGGCGGCGGGCTCGCGATCCTGCGCACCGGCGACCGGGTCCGGATCGACCTCAACAAGCGCAGCGCCGACATGATGATCCCGGGCGACGAGCTGAATGCCCGCCGCGCTGCGCTGCAGAGCCAGGGCGGCTTCAAGTACCACGGCAACCAGACGCCCTGGCAGGAGATCCAACGCGCCATGGTGGACCAGTTCGACGAGGGCATGGTGCTCAAGCCCGCCGTCAAGTACCAGCGCGTCGCGCAGACCATGGGCGTGCCGCGCGACAACCACTGAGACAGGCGAGGCGACCGCTGGGCGCAAAGCCGGTCGTCGCCTCCGAGCGTCCCGAGTGTGCCGGCCCGCGAGCGCGCCGGCCAGCCTGGACACCCCGTGCCGCGGGTGGCACCATCGGCCATGCTCGACCTGAACGATCTTCGCGTGTTCGAGCGGGTGGGTTCGCTCAGAAGCTTCGCGGGTGCCGCGCGGGCGCTGGGGCAACCTCGATCGAACGTCAGCCGCAGCATCGCCCGGCTGGAGGCGGCGCTCGGCACGCGGCTGATCCACCGGACGACGCGCGAGGTCGAATTGACCCCCGCCGGTGAGAGCCTGATGGCGCGGTGCGCTTCGCCGTTGGGCGAACTCGGCGATGCGCTCGCCCACGTCGGCAGTCTCGCGGCCGAGGCGCATGGCGAGCTCCGCGTCAGTCCCGGCATCGGCTTCGGCATCAACGTCCTGGCCGAACAGATGCCGGAGTTCCTGCGACGCCATCCCCACATCGATCTCGCGCTGGACCTGACCAGCCGGTCGGCCGAGCTCATCTCCGACCGCATCGACGTCGCGGTCCGGCTCGGCCCCCTCCCCGACTCGTCGATGATGACCGTGCGCCTCGGCGAGATGAGGCGCGTGCTCTGCGCGTCTCCGGCCTATCTGGACCGTAGGGGCCGGCCGCGGACGCCCGACGACCTCGCCGCTCACGACGCGATCGAGATGCCCGGGGCGGACGGCCGCTCGCGAAGCTGGAGCTTCGTCCGGGGCGGCGAGACGGTCGACATCGAGGTCGAGCCCCGCGTGTCCGTCAACGATGCTCTGACGATCCACCGTTTGATCATCAACGGCGCCGGCCTCGGCATCGTCTCCTGCTACCTCTGCGCACCGGAGATCGACGCCGGACGCCTCGTCCACCTCCTGCCGGACTGGACCTCGCCCTCCGTCGGCGTGAGCCTCATCTTTCCCAGCAAGCGCGAACTCGCCCCGGCCGTGCGGGCCTTCGTCGACTTCATGAAAGAGGCGAACCCGCCCGGTCTGCACTGGCAGAACAACGAGTTGAGCGGGCCCGAGCGCCCTCCCGCCGGCGCGACGACCGCCGCGCTCGTCGGAGGCTGACCGCACCGGCGGCTCGTTCGCGCCGGACGTGGCTCAGAACCGCTGCGAGACGCCGCCCGCCACTTGGAAATCCGGCGCGGCCCGGTTCAGACCGATGAAGCCGCCGAGGTCGAACTGCGTGTTCGGCGTCGCCAGATAGGCCAGCGCGGTCTCGAACGTGTAGGTGTCCGGTGTGAGCCGGTCGGCGTTCACGACCGAGGTGAACTCGACGCTCGCGGTCAGGTGATCGACGCCCGGGACCGCGTGGGACAGGTTGGCGAGGTCGGTGAAGCTGGCGAAGGCGGGACCCGTCCCGTTGCGCATCGCCTGGACCTCGGTCTGCAGGACGAGGGTGAAGTCGGACGGCAGGACGATGTTCAGCGGAGCGATGATGCCGCCCTCGATCCGCTGGTTGCCGAAGTGCCGGTCGCCGCTGGGGATCGCCACGAAGGGTGCGAGAGCGAGAGCATAGGTCCCGCCGTCGTCACCGAACACGCTGTAGCGGGCCTGGAGCGTCACGGCTCCGGTGCCGGTGTCGGTCGACAGCGTCCGGCCCGTCCCCTTCGCCGTGGTTCGATCGGCCTGCAGGCCCGCCGTCATGACGTCGAATTCGAGGAACCGCGTCAAGCCGAGCCTCACCTCGGGGTCGACCGCCGCCAGCGTCCGCGTCGTGGTGAGACGGTCGCTCGACTGGCTGAAGTTCAAGATGTCGCTCTCGATCTGCAGACGTCCGGCATCGACGGTGAAGGGTGAGATGGCGTTCAAGGGGCGATCGGGCGAAAAACTGCGCAAGGCGCTGTCGGGCGTCGGGTTGAACAGGCCGTAGGCCGCCTTGTCGACCGGGGCATCCCCGGCGAAACACGGGCCGCAGAGCATCAGAAGCCAGGACGCGAGGCCGATACGGGATGTCGGTGCGCCGCCCATCGATGTTCTCCGCCCTGATCCGCCGTGGTCAGTATCGCCTCCAGGGGTAGCCCCGATGGGGCGGCGCTGTCGACCGTCGCGCGACCCGGGACCGGTCGCGGGCGCGTCCCGTCCGTCACTGTGCCGATTGCGCCACAACGGAGGCCGATGCCTCCCGCGCCGGCGAATCCGCCGCACTGGCCATCGCGGCTGTCGCCGACGCGCGACCTTGCTACCGGGGCGCACGGCCACATGTGCGTGTCTCCGGCACCGGTCAGGCGCCGGCAGCGGGGAGCACCACATGGTATCCAACATCGAGAGCGACGGCGAGACCGTCACGGTCACGACGGATGAGCGTCACCGGATCGGCTTCGCCATGTCGGAACTGCACGTCGCCTCGACGTCCGGCCGTATCACGACGGACTGGGCCGACGGCGTGCCGCCGAGCAATCCCGAACTCACCGTCATGGCGGCGAAGGCCGAAGCCGAGGCCTATGCGGCGCAGCACCATCCGTCGAAGCCGGAGGAGGCGCGGGCGCGGCAGCACGCCGAGAAGGGCCTCGGGGGGACCCTGAAGGACATGCTGGGCCTCCCCTGAGATCGGAGGTGGCGATCGCCGGCCGAGGCCGGGGTCGCCGACCGAGCCTCACCTCGCCCGCGGTCGCGGATCCGGCAGGAAGGCCGTGAGCAGCCCGATCGCCGGCAGGAACGCGCAGACCCGGTACACGAACTCGATCCCGCGCGCGTCGGCCAGCATGCCGAGCCCGGCCGCCCCGAGGCCGCCCAGGCCGAACGCCAGCCCGAAGAACAGGCCCGAGATGAGGCCGATCTTGGTCGGCACCAGTTCCTGCGCGAAGACGACGATGGCCGAGAACGCCGAGGACAGGATCAGCCCGATCGGGACGATGAGGATCATCGTCCAGGTGTAGCCCACGAACGGCAGCGCCAGGGTGAACGGCAGCACGCCCAGGATCGATCCCCAGATCAGGTACTTGCGGCCGATCCTGTCGCCGATCGGGCCGCCCAGGAACGTGCCGACGGCTCCCGACGCCAGGAAGATGAAGAGGTCGATCTCGGCGCCCTGCACCGACACGCCGAACTTGTGGATCAGATAGAAGGTGAAATAGGTCCCGAGGCTCGCCAGGTAGACGAATTTCGAGAACATCAGCGCCATGAGGATCGCCAGCGCGCTCAACACCCGTCCCCGCGACAAGGCCGGCATCGCTTCGGCGGCCTGTGTCGCCTTGGGGCGCAGCATGTGCAGGTTGCCGGCGTACCAGCGCCCGACGTTGAACAGCACCGCCATGCCGACGAGCGCGATCAACGCCACGTAGGCGACGCTCGACTGGCCCAGCGGCACCACCAGGAAGGCCGCCAGCAGCGGGCCGAGCGAGGAACCGGTGTTGCCGCCCACCTGGAACACGGCCTGAGCGAAGCCGTACCGGCCCCCGGAGGCCATGCGCGCCACCCGCGAACTCTCGGGGTGGAACACGGAGCTCCCGATCCCGACCAGGGCCGCCGCCACCAGGATGGATGGGAAGGAATCCGCCCGCGACAGCAGCAGCAGGCCGACCAGCGTCGACCCCATGCCCGCCGTCAGCGAGTAGGGCAGCGGCCGCCGGTCTGTGTAGAGGCCCACCAGCGGCTGCAGCAACGAGGCGGTGAGCTGGAAGGCGAGCGTGATCAACCCGATCTGACCGTAGCTCAGTCGGTAGCTCTGCTGGAACACCGGATAGAGCGCCTGGATGACCGACTGCATCGTGTCGTTCATCATGTGCGAGGCGCTGAGCGAGATCAGGATGGGGAGCGCCATCGCGTCGTATCTCGGACGGCCGAGGATTGCCTGACTCACGGGACCACACCTCTTTTCGACTCAGATCCGGAGACACGCCGTCCGGCCGATGCATTGCCGACGGCTATCGTCAGCCGAAGGCAGGGAGAGGGGCCTGCCACCGAAACAGGGTCGAAATTCGACAGACTGGGCCCTGGTCGACGATTTCGACTCGACGACGTGCCGAAGTGTGGGACAGCCTGCGCCGGAGGCGGGCCGCCCATCGCGCCACGCAGGGGACAAGACCGATGAGGCTCGACGAGACCGCGCGCGGCGTCTTCCCCATCGCGCCGACGCCCTTCACGGGCGAGGGCGCCATCGACTGGGCCTCGCTCGACCGGATGGTCGACTTCTATCGCGACGCCGGCAGCACGGGGCTGACCGTCCTCGGCGTCATGGGCGAGGCGCCGAAGCTCGACGCCGCGGAATCGTCGGAGCTCGCGACACGGTTCATCCGCCGCGCCGGCCCCCTGCCCGTTGTGGTCGGCGTGTCGGCGCCGGGCTTCGCCGCCATGCGGGCGCTGGCCCACGACGCCATGGCGGCGGGCGCCGCGGGCGTGATGATCGCCCCGGTCCCTACGCTGCGGACCGACGACCAGATCGTCACCTACTACCGCCAGGCCGTGGAGGCGATCGGGGCCGACGTGCCCTTCGTGCTGCAGGACTATCCCTTGAACTTCTCCGTGGTGATGGCCCCGGGGGTGATCCGCCGGATCGTCGACGAGAACCAGAGCTGCGTTATGCTCAAGCACGAGGACTGGCCGGGCCTCGACAAGATCGCCACGCTGCGGCGCTGGTCGACCGAGGGCGCGATGCGGCGGGTGTCGATCCTGTGCGGCAACGGCGGCCTGTTCCTCGACTTCGAGGGCGAGCGCGGGGCCGACGGCGCCATGACGGGTTACGCCTTCATCGACGCGTTCTGCGACGTCGTGCGCCGGGGCGCGGCCGGCGAGCGGGACGCCGCCCACGACCTCTTCGACGCGCACCTCCCCCTGATCCGCTACGAGCAGCAGCCGTCGATCGGCCTCGCGGTGCGCAAATACGTCATGGCGCGGCGCGGCATCATCGCCAGCGACGCCCAGCGCAAGCCCGGCGGATCGCTCGACGCGACCGCCAAGGCCGAGGTGGAATACCTGCTGGCGCGGGTCGCCCGGACGGACCGGCGGGCGGCGCTGCCGCGAGCCTGACCCCGCGGCGTCCAACCCGTCCTCACGCCGGCGGGGCCCCGAGCGCGTGGAGGATGCCGCGCAGCTCGGCCAGGCCCTTCAGGCGGCCGATCGCCGGGTAACCGGGGCTGACGGGCTTTCGCAGGTCGTCGAGCATGCGGTGGCCGTGGTCGGGCCGGAACAGCAGCGACCGGCCGGCGGGCCGCCCTGCATCGGCCGCCACGAGCGCCCGCAGCACCGCCACCATGTCGACGTCGCCGCCGAGATGGTCCGCTTCGTGGAAGCTGCGCCCGTCCCCGGTGCGCCGGGTCGCGCGGAGGTGGGCGAAGCCGATGCGGTCCGCGAAGCGGCGCGCCAACGCGGGGAGGTCGTTGTCGGCCCTGACGCCGAGCGAGCCCGTGCAGAAGCACAGGCCGTTCGAGCGCGACGGCACGGCGTCGAACAGCGCCGCGATGTCGGCCCCGGTCGAGGCGACCCGGGGCAGGCCGAAGAGCGGGCGCGGCGGATCGTCGGGGTGGAGGGTGAGCGTCACGCCCCGCGCCTCCGCGGCCGGCGCCACGGCCTCGAGGAACTCGACGAGATGGCGGCGCAAACGCGAAGCGTCGATCCCGCGATATCGCGCCAGCTTGTCGCGGAAGCCCTCGACCGTCATCGGCTCGGTCGTCGAGCCCGGCAGCGCCGACGCGATGGTGCGGGTGAGATCGGCCACGGCCTCCTCCGACATCGCCTCGAAGGCGGCGCGGGCGCGGGTCCGGTCCTCGTCGGAATATTCCGCCTCGGCGCCGGGGCGCGCCAGGACGTGGAGGTCGAAGGCCGCGAAACGGTCCTGGTCGAAGGCCATCGCGGTGGCGCCGGTCGGCAGGGGATGGTCGATGTCGGTGCGGGTCCAGTCGACCACCGGCATGAAATTGTAGCAGACGATGTCGATGTTGCAGGCCGCCACTGCCTCGAGCGAGGCGATCCAGGCGGCGATCTCGGGCCGGGCCTCCCCGCCCCGGCGCTTGACGGCGTCGGGGATCGGGATGCTCTCGACGCAGGACCAGGCCAGCGGCGAGCGGCCGGGCGGCGTGGTCTCGATGAGGTCCTTGCGCTCCGCCACGGCCTCGCGCGTCCAGGCTTCGCCGATCGGCACTCCGTGCAGCGCCGACACGACGTCCGTGGCGCCGGCCTGGCGCACGTCGTCGAGCGACACGGGGGCGTCCGGCCCGTACCATCTCCAACCTTGCCGCACGGGCGTCCTCCTTCAGCTGAAATAATCCGGGTGGGTCTCGCGCAGGCGGACGATGTCGGGGAGGACGACGCCGAGATGCGCCGTCATGGCGGCACGTGCGCCGGCGGCATCGGCGCGCGCGATGGCGTCGCGGACCGACACGTGTTCGACGATCACCTGGTCCATGCGCCCGGGCGCCGGCAGGGTGAGGCGCCGGGCGCGGTCGAGCTGCACTTTCACCTGCCGCAGCAGCCGCCAGATGTTCGGATGGCCGGCCAGGATCGCGATCGCCTCGTGGAACGCCTCGTCGGCGTCGTGGAACCCGCGCGTGTCGCGCCGTGCCGCGAGCCCCCGCTGGGCCTCGAGCGCCGCGTCGACCCGGGCGAGGCCCGCCGCCCCCGTGCGCGCCGCCGCCTCGGCGGTGACGCCTTCCAGCGCCTGCCGGACCAGCACGGCCTCGGGGATCGCGCCGATGGGGATCCGCGACACGAACGTGCCCGACTGCGGCACGATGTCGACCAGCCCCTCTTCGCCGAGCCGGATCAACGCCTCGCGCACGGGCGTGCGGCTGGTCCCGAAGCGGGCGCAGAGTTCCGCGTCGCGCAGTGGGGTGCGGGGCATCAGCTCCATCCCGACGATGTCGTCCCGCAGCGCCGACGCGATGGCGCCGGCCGCCGTGACGGCTCCGGCCGCGCGCGATATCGGCCGCGATCCGGCCGATCGCCTCCTCGGCGCTTTCGGGGCGCCATCCGCCTCGGTCCACGTCCCGTCCATTGATCCCTCAGTTGACATACTAATATATCAGTCGATGATGGACGCCAAGCGGGCCGACAGGGTTTCGCACGGGAGCACCATGGCCCTCCACCCCGACCGGCTCTTCCCCGCCGACCCCGGCACCCGCGGCATCGCCCGCCGCCTTCACGCCGCCGTGGCGAAGCTGCCGATCCTGTCGCCGCACGGGCACACCGATCCGGCCTGGTACGCCGAGGACCGCCCCTTCCCCGATCCGGCCCAGCTCTTCGTCGTGCCGGACCATTACGTGTTCCGGATGCTCTATTCGCAGGGCGTGCCGCTGGAGGCGCTCGGCGTGGCACGCCGCGACGGCGGCGCGACCGAGACCGACGGGCGCGCCATCTGGCGGCTCTTCGCCCGCCACCTCCCGCTGTTCCGGGGCACGCCGACGCGGCTCTGGTTCGAACATGCGCTGGAGTCGATCTTCGGCATCGACGAACGGCTGACGGCCGGCAATGCCGACCGCCTCTACGACCGGATCGCCGAGACGCTGGCGCGCCCCGACCTGCGACCCCGCGCGCTCTACGACCGGTTCGGCATCGAGGCCATCGCCACGACCGACGGTGCGCTCGACGACCTCGCCCATCACCGGACGCTGCGGGCGTCCGGCTGGCACGGCCGCGTGGTGCCGACGTACCGGCCCGACGCCGTCGTCGACCCCGATCGGGCGACCTTTCGGGACGACGTCGCCCGCTTCTGCGCGCTGGCCGGCGAGCCCGTCTCCTGGACGGGCTATCTCGCGGCGCATCGGGCGAGACGAGCCGTCTTCCAGGGGCTCGGCGCCACCGCCACCGATCACGGCCACCCGACGGCCCGCACCGCCGACCTCGACCCCGGCGCCGCCGCGGCGCTGTTCGACCGGGTCGTGTCGGGCATTCCGGAGCCCGAGGCCGCCGAGCTGTTCCGCGCCCAGATGCTGACCGAGATGGCCCGCATGAGCGTCGAGGACGGCCTGGTGATGCAGCTCCACGCCGGCTCGGTGCGCGACCACAACCCGGAGGTCTTCGCCCGGTTCGGCCCCGACAAGGGCGCCGACATCCCGCAGCCGACCGGCTACGTCCACGCGCTGAAGCCGCTGCTCGACCGGTTCGGCAACGATCCGCGCCTGACGCTGATCCTCTTCACCCTCGACGAGGCGCAATACGGGCGGGAGCTCGCGCCGCTCGCCGGCCACTACCCCGCGCTGCGGCTCGGGCCGCCCTGGTGGTTCTTCGACAGCCCCGAGGGGATGCTCCGCTTCCGCGAGACCGTCACCGAGACCGCCGGCTTCGCCAACACGGTCGGCTTCAACGACGACACGCGCGCCTACCTGTCGATCCCGGCGCGCCACGACATGGCGCGGCGGATCGACTGCAACTACCTCGCACGCCTCGTCGCCGAACATCGGCTCGACGAGGACGAGGCCCACGACCTCGCCCACGACCTCGCCTACGGCTTGGCCAAGCGGGCGTACAGGTTGTGAGCGGCGGCAGGAGGTCGACGTGAGGGCGGTGGTCACCATGGTGACGACGCTGGTCTGGCTGCTGTTGGCCCTGCGCTTCATCGATCCGACGCAGATCGTGGCGCGGTCGAAGACGCAGGGTGCACATTGATGCCGACACCCGTCCCCGGATCGTCGCGCCCGGCCGCCCCTGCATCCGGAGCCGCGACCGCGCCGTGACCGACCTCCCCCGCCTCTCAACCGCGACGCTCGACCGCCTCCCCGCCGCCGTCGCCCGCCCGGCCTACGACCGCGCGGCGCTCGGGACCGGCATCCTGCATCTCGGCATCGGCGCCTTCCACCGCGCCCACATGGCGGCCTACACCGACACGGCCCTCGCGGCCGGCGACCCGCGCTGGGGCATCCTCGGCGCCTCGCTGCGCTCGCCCGATACGCGCGACGCCCTGGCGCCCCAGGACGGCCTCTATGCCGTGGCGGAGCGCGACGCCTCCGGCGAGCGCCTGCGGGTGGTGGGCGCCGTCACCCGCCTCCTCGTCGCCCCGGAGGACCCGGGGGCGCTGGTCGCCGCCCTGGCGGCCCCGGAGACGCGGATCGTCTCCCTCACCGTGACCGAGAAGGGATATTGCCATTCGCCCGCCACCGGCGAACTCGACGAACGCCATCCCGACGTGGTCCACGACCTCGCCCATCCGGAGGCGCCGCGCTCGGCGCCGGGCTTCGTCGTCGAGGCGCTGCGCCGGCGCCGCGCCGCCGGCCTGCCCTTCTTCACGGCGCTCTGCTGCGACAACCTCCCCCAGAACGGCGCCACGCTGCGCCGCGTGCTGGTCCGCTTCGCGGAACTCCGCGACCCCGACCTCGGCCGCGCCCTCGCGGGGGAACTCCGCTGCCCCGCCACCATGGTGGACCGCATCGTGCCGGCGACGACCGACGCCGACCGCGACGGCATCGCGGCGGGCCTGGGCCTCCGCGACGCCTGGCCGACCGCCACCGAGCCCTTCACCCAATGGGTGATCGAGGACGATTTCGCCTGCGGCCGGCCCGATTGGGACCGCGCCGGCGCGAGCTTCGTGGCCGACGTCGCGCCCTTCGAACTCGCCAAGCTGCGCATGCTCAACGGCAGCCACTCGACGCTGGCCTACCTCGGGTATCTCGCCGGCCACGAGACCGTCGCCGACGCCCTGGCGGCGCCGGGCTTCGCCGCGCTCGTCCGCGGGCTGATGCGCGACGAGGTGGCGCCGACGCTGCCGCCGGTGCCGGGCCTCGACCTCACCTCCTACGCCGATTCGCTCGTCGCGCGGTTCCGCAACCCCGCGCTGCGCCACCGCACCTGGCAGATCGCCATGGACGGCACGCAGAAACTGCCGCAGCGCCTGCTCGGCACGGTCCGGGATCGGCTGGCGGCCGGGGCCTCGATCGACCGGCTGGCGCTCGGCGTCGCCGCCTGGATACGCTACGCCACGGGCCGCGACGAGCGGGGCGGCGCCATCGACCTGCGCGACCCGCTCGCCGACGAGCTGCGCCGCCGGACCGCCGGGCTCGGCGGCGCGGGGGCGCTCGCCGAGGCCCTGCTCGGCCTCGATGCCGTCTTCGGCCGCGACCTGCCGGCCGAGCCGCGCTTCACCCGCGCCGTCGTCGACGCCCTGTCGACGCTGATGCGCGACGGCGCCGCCGCCAGCGTGGCCCGCTTCGGAGACCCGTCATGACCGACCTCGCCCGCACGCTCCGCCTCCAGCCCGAGGACAACGTCGTGGTGGCGATCGACCTCGTGCAGCCCGGGCTTCCCACCTCGGCCGGCGTCACGGCCGTGGCGCGCGTCCCCAAGGGCCACAAGATGGCGACGGCGCCGATCCCGCCGGGTGCGCCGGTGCTGAAGTTCGGCCAGGTTATCGGCTTCGCCACGCGCCCCATCGCGGCGGGCGATTGGGTCCACGAGCACAACCTCTCCATGGGCGAGGATTTCGCCCGCGACTACCGGTTCGGCGAGGGCGTCCGGCCCGAGACGCCGCTGCCCGCCGCCGAACGCGCCAGCTTCAGAGGTTTCCGCCGCGCCGACGGCCGCGTCGGCACCCGCAACTACCTCGCAATCCTCACCTCGGTGAACTGCTCGGCCTCGGTGGCGCGCTTCATCGCCCGGGAGGTGGAGCGCTCCGGCCTCCTCGCCGACCATCCGGACATCGACGGCGTCATCCCGCTGGTGCACGGCACGGGCTGCGGCATGGCGGACCGCGGCGAGGGTTTCGACGCGCTGAAGCGCACCCAATGGGGCTACGCCACCAATCCCAACATCGCCGGGGTGCTGCTCGTCGGCCTCGGCTGCGAGGTGTTCCAGATCGGCCGGATGAAGTCCGAATACGGCATCGTCGAGGGCGAGCGCTTCCGCACCATGACGATCCAGGACGAGGGCGGCACGCGCAGGACGGTCGAGGCCGGCGTGGCGCGCCTGCGCGAGATGCTGCCCGCCGCCGGCGCGGCGCGGCGCGAGACGGTCCCGGCCTCGGAGCTGGTGCTGGCGCTGCAGTGCGGCGGCTCGGACGGCTATTCGGGCATCACCGCCAACCCGGCGCTCGGCGCCGCCGCCGACCTCCTCGTCGACCACGGCGGCACCGCCATCCTGTCCGAGACGCCGGAGATCTACGGCGCCGAGCACCTCCTGACGCGGCGCGCCGTCAGCCGCGCGGTCGGCGAGAGGCTCGTCGACACGATCCGGTGGTGGGAGGACTACACCAGGCGCAACGGCGGCGAGATGAACAACAACCCGTCGCCCGGCAACAAGGCGGGCGGCCTCACCACCATCCTGGAGAAGTCGCTCGGCGCCGCCGCCAAGGGCGGCACCCGCAACCTCGCGGCCGTCTACCGCTATGCCGAGCGGGTGACGGATCGCGGCTTCGTCTTCATGGACACGCCCGGCTACGACCCCGTCTCGGCCACGGGCCAGGTGGCGGGGGGCGCCAACATCCTGTGCTTCACCACCGGGCGCGGCTCCGCCTACGGCTGCAAGCCGACGCCCTCGATCAAGCTCGCCACCAATTCCGACATGGCGCGCCGCATGGCCGACGACATGGACGTCGACTGCGGCGACGTGCTCGAGGGCGTGTCGATCGCCGACAAGGGCCGGGAGATCTTCGCGCGCATCCTCGCGGTGGCGTCGGGCGAGCGGTCGAAGAGCGAGGCCCTCGGCTACGGCGACGCCGAATTCGTGCCCTGGCAGATCGGCGCCACGATGTGACCGGGACCGGCGGGCCGGGCCGGTGAACGGCGATTGAGGCCCGCGCCCTTTGCGTGTTCAATGGGTTCGACGGCGCCGTGCCGCCGACACGGGACCGCCATGAAGCTTCACCCGCCGTGACCCTCGACCCCGAGCGGCGGAGCGCCACCATCGCTCTGTTGAGGCGCGAACCGATCCTGCGGATCGATGCCGTGTGCAAGCGGTTCGGGTCGTTGGCGGTGCTCGACGGCATCGACCTGACGATGCGGGTCGGCGAGGTCGTCGCCATCGTCGGGCCCAACGGCTCGGGCAAGAGCATCCTGCTCCGCTGCATCACCCAGCTCGAGCCGCCGACGAGCGGCCGCATCACCCTGGCGGGGGTCTCGATCGAGGCCGGCCACGCCCCGACCCCGACGGAGCTGGCCGCGGTGCGCCGGGCCGTCGGCATGGTGTTCCGGACTCCCAACCTCTTCCCGCACCTCACGCTCCTGCGCAACGTCGGCCTCGCGCAGGAGCGCGTCCTCGGACGCAGCCACGCCGAGGCGGACGCCCGCTCGCTCGAGCTGCTGGGCCACGTCGGCCTCGCCGACAAGGCGGGCCAGTCCCCGTCGCGCTGCTCCGACGGCGAGCGGCAGCGCGTCGCCATCGCGCGGGCGCTGGCGCTCGAGCCGCAGCTGATGCTCTTCGACGAGCCGACGTCGGCGCTCGACCCCGAACTCGGCCTCGAGGTCCTGGCGGTCATGCGCGACCTCGCCGAGGGCGGGACGACGATGATCGTCGTCACGCACGAGATCCATTTCGCCGAGACCGTGGCGGATCGCGTGATCGTCATGGCGGACGGGCGGATCGTGGAGCAGGGGCCGAGCCGGCAGGTGATGCGCGAGCCCCAGACCGAGCGCGCCCGCCGCTTCCTCGCCGCCGCGAGGGACCGATGACGGGCGGGATCCTCGCCGCGTTGGCGGCCGGCTTCCCGTGGGCGGTCGCCCTCACGGCATCGGCGTTCGCGATGGGCGCCGTGCTCGGGGCGGGGCTCTGCGCCCTGCGGGTCTCGTCCGTCCCGCTCCTCCGCGTCCCCGCCGCCGTCGTCACCCTCGCGCTGCAGTCGATCCCGCCGATCCTGTGGCTGTTCCTCGTCGTCCTCACCCGCGGCACCGGCATCGTCGCGGTCGGGCCCTTCGCGGCGGCCGCGATCGGGCTCGCGCTGATCACGGGCGCCAACATGGCCGAGATCTATCGCGGCGCCCTGGCGGCCATCCATCCCGGGCAACGGGAGGCCGCGGCGATGCTGAGCCTCCCCGCCCGCTCGCGGATGGTCGACGTTATCGGCCCCCAGCTGCTGCGCGTCGCGCTGCCCTCCGCCGCCGGCCTCGCGCTCGGGCTGCTCAAGGACACCGCCGTCGCCTCCACCATCGGGGTCGGCGAGATCGCCTTCCAGGACGCGTCGCAGCGCAGCGCTCACGGGCCCGGCGCCTTCGCGGTCGCGGGTGCGCTCTACATCGCCCTAAGCCTGCCGATCGCAGTCGCGACCCGCTGGGCTGATCTCCGGGTGCGGGGCATGGCAGCGCGATGAACGAGATCGTCGCCCCCTGAAGGCGATCGCCGTCGCGATCGCCGGCCCGGCCGCCATCCGGTCCGATCGTCCGTCGCCGAAGCCAAAGGCGCGGCGACCGCGTCCGGGCGACGCGACCGTACGAGGCCTCGTGGCGCCCCTATTCACGGCCCGTCCGTCGGCGGTAAAGCAGGGCGGATCCACAGCGAGGGAGATCGACATGGTCCGATTCACGCGCGTCGCGGGGGCTGCCCGATGAGCCTCACCGTCCTCGTCACCGGCGCCACCGCCGGCTTCGGCAAGGCCATCGCCGAGCGCCTCGTGGGCGATGGCCACCGCGTGATCGCGGCGGGCCGCCGGGCCGAGCGGCTCGATGCCCTGCACGCCGCGCTGGGCGACCGGCTGCTGCCCCTCGTGCTCGACGTCACCGACACGGCGGCCGTCGCGGCGCTGCCAGGCGCGCTGCCGGCCGGCTGGCGCGAGGTCGACGTGCTGGTGAACAACGCCGGCCTGGCGCTCGGCCTCGACCCGGCGCAGAAGGCCGATCTCGAGCAGTGGGACCGAATGGTCGCCACCAACGTGACCGGGCTCATCCACATGACGCGGGCGCTGCTGCCCGGCATGGTGGAGCGGGACCGCGGCCACGTGGTCAACCTCGGGTCCGTGGCGGGCTCGTACCCCTACCCGGGCGGCCACGTCTACGGCGGCACCAAGGCCTTCGTGAAGCAGTTCAGCCTCAACCTGAAGGCGGATCTCGTCGGCTCCTTCGTGCGCGTCACCGACGTCGAGCCGGGGCTGTGCGGCGGCACGGAATTCAGCAACGTGCGTTTCGCGGGCGACGACGAGAAAGCGGCGGCGGTCTACAAGGGCACCGAGCCCCTGACCGCCGAGGACATCGCCGAGACGGTCGCCTGGGTCATCGCCCTGCCCCGACACGTCAACATCAACCGCGTCGAGATGATGCCGACCTGCCAGGCCCCCGGCCCCTTCGCCATCAAGCGGCAGGGCTGACGCCGCCGCGCGGTCGGCCGCCGCGCTTCAGGCGAGGCGGCTGTCGCGGTCGAACTGGCCGTGTTTGCGGTAGCGGTAGAGATAGCTCGGCACGACGGATTCGATCGCGCGCGGCTCGTTGCCGAGCCCCTGCAGGGTCCGCCCCTCCGCGACCGCCTCGGCCGACACGACATTATCGTGGGCGAGCATCTTCAACTGGTCGCGCGTCATGAGCAGCGTCTTGGGGAAGAGGCCCATCATCAGGCCGGACAGCGTCTCGGTGACGGCGGCGGGGGTCCTCATGACGCCGAACGGCACCGGCACCAGGGCGCGGCGGCGCTGCGTGACGGCGAGGATGTATTCCATCAGCTCGCGGAAGGTCTTGACCGCGGGACCGCCGAGCTCGTAGGCGGCGCCGGGCTCGGCCCCGCCTTCGGCCGCCAGCGCGACGGCATCGGCCACGTCGCCGACGAACACCGGCTGGAACCGCGTGTGCCCGCCGCCGATCAGCGGCAAGGCCGGCGCGAAGCGCGCCATGGCGGCGAAGCGGTTGAAGAAGTCGTCCTCCGGACCGAAGACGATGGAAGGCCGCAGGATCACGGCGTCGGGATAGATCTCGCGCACGGCCTCCTCGGCCTGGGCCTTCGAGCGCCCGTAGAGCGCGTCGGACTGAGGATCGGCGCCGATCGCCGAGACCTGGACGAAGCGCCGCACGCCGGCCTCCCTGGCGGCCTTGGCCATGGCGCGGGCGCCGGCGACGTGCACGGCCTCGAAAGTCTGCCCGCCGCTCTCGGTCAGGATGCCGACGAGGTTGACGGCGACCTCGGCATGGCGCAGCGCCGCTGCCAGGGAGGCGGCGTAGCGGACGTTCGTCTGGACGGGGTGGATCTGGCCGACGCGGCCGAGGGGCTGGAGGTAGTTGGCGAGGTCCGGCCGGCGGCACCCCGCCATGATCCGGAAGCCGCCCCGGGCCAGGGCCCGGACCACGTGGCGCCCGAGGAAGCCGGAGCCGCCGAACACGGTCACCTGCCCATTGGTCGCGAGATCCGATCCGGCCATCATGTGCTCCACCAGAGACGCCGCGATCTCTAGTGGAGCGGGGACGGGCTGTACAGCGGGCGGGCGCCGCAGGCCCGGGCCGAAGGCCGGCTTCAGGCCGCCTCGAGCAGGCCCTGCAAGGCCGCGACGATCTGCTCGACGCGCCAGGGCTTGGGGATGAAGTGGACCCGGTCCGGAAGGTCCCGCGTGGGCCGGGCCGCGCCCGACGTCACCACCACCCCGATGTGCGGCCAGTGGCGCGAGATCATCTCCGCCAGATGCACGCCATCGGAATGGCCCGGCATGTTGATGTCCGTGAAGACCGCCGCGATGTCGGTCGAATGTTCGAGGAGGAGGCCCAGCGCCTCGTCGGCATCCGCGCGGTCGACGACCGACAGGCCCGCATCTTCGAGGGTCAGCACGGTCTCGGCGCGCAGGATGGGGTCGTCCTCGACGATCAGGATCGTGCTGCGCCTCATGGTGGCCCCGTGGGATGTCGACGACTGTCTTCCATAAGGTTAACGCATTGGGTTAATTATTTCTTAACGATCGACCCCCGTTCAAGTGCTGCGACATCCTGCGCGGCGCATGCCGCCACCGCGGGAGGGAGCGGATGCGGATCCGTGGACCGCATCGGGCACGGGTGGAAGGAGCCGCGGAAGAGGTTTAAGGATCGGCCGTCACCCCTCCAGCGGACATAAGCCATCACCGTGTCATCGAGCGACAGCAAGGGTGCGAGCCCGTCGGCCGGCCCGACCCCCGCGGCGCAGGGTTCCGCCATCCCGTTCAACGTGCCGCTGCCGGCGGGCCGGGAGCTCGACTACCTGGCGCAGGCGATCGGCAACCGCCACCTCGGCGGCGACGGCCCCTTCACCAAGCGCTGCAACGCCTGGCTCGAGGCCCACACGGGCTGCCGGCAGGCGCTGCTGACCCATTCCTGCACGGCCGCGATGGAGATGGCGGCCCTGCTGTTCGACCTCGCGCCGGGCGACGAGGTGATCATGCCCTCGTTCACCTTCGTGTCGACGGCGAACGCGGCCGTGCTGCGCGGTGCCGTCCCGGTGTTCGTCGACATCCGGCCCGACACGCTGAACATCGACGAGCGGCTGATCGAGGCCGCCGTGACGGACAGGACGAAGGCGATCTTCGTGGTCCACTACGCCGGCGTATCGGCCGCCATGGACGAGATCATGGCGATCGCGGCGCGTCACGACCTCTTCGTGCTCGAGGATGCCGCCCAGGGCATCGCGGCCCGGTACGACGGGCGCCCGCTCGGCTCCATCGGGCATCTCGGCGCGGTGAGCTTCCACGAGACCAAGAACCTCATCGCCGGCGAGGGCGGCGCCCTGCTGATCAACGACGCCCGCTTCGTCGACCGGGCGCACATCCTGCGCGAGAAAGGCACCAACCGGACCAAGTTCCTGCAGGGCCGCGTCGACAAGTACACCTGGGTGGACGTCGGCTCGTCCTACCTGCCGAGCGAGCTCAACGCGGCCTTCCTCCTCGCGCAATTGGAGCAGGTCGACGTCATCCAGGAAGCGCGCCACCGCGCCTGGAACCGCTACCACCGCGCCCTGGCGGATCTGGACCACGAGGGGCTGCTGGTGCGCCCGACCGTGCCGCAGATCTGTTCGCCCAACGCCCACATCTATTACGTCCTGATGCCGAGCGCCGAGGCCCGCGGCGAGCTCCTGCGGCGCACCAAGGCCTCCGGCATCGGCACGGTGTTCCACTACGTCCCCCTGCACGACGCGCCCGCCGGGCTGGTCTACGCCCGCCGGCACGGGGACCTCACCCACACCGAGCGCCTCAGCGCCCGCCTGGTACGCCTTCCGCTCTGGGCCGGCCTGTCGGACGAGTCCATCGACACCGTCGTGGCGATGGTCGAGGTCGTGGCGCGCAGCCGCTGAGGCCGCGAGGTTTCGCCCGGCCGACGCGACCGGCGAAGCACGGGAGCGGCGGTTGACAGCCATCATCCCCCCCCATAGAAGCGCGTCCGAGGCCCTGGTGGCGGAATTGGTAGACGCGCTGGTTTCAGGTACCAGTGGGTAACACCGTGGAGGTTCGAGTCCTCTCCAGGGCACCATACGTCTTTTCAAGTATATCCATTTCTTAGCTGTGCCGCCCGTGCCTATTCTGAGGTGCGGGAACAGGGTCGGGCTCGGTCCCCGGGACGCCATCGCGCCGAGCGCCGGTTTTATGGTCGGCCGCTATCGCTTTGGGCGATGCCGTGCCGCCGCGCCGGCCGAAGATCGCCTGGAGATGCGCCTGGGGCTGGCCGTTTCAGTCTCGGCGGCGAGTCGCTTCGGCTGTTACCGACGCACGTCGGCGAGACCGAGCGGGCGTTTCATCGAACGTCGGTCTGGCCGCCTCGCGGGATCAGGGCATCGCGCCACCAAGGCCGACCGTATGATCTCCGGTTCGTCGGACGTCGCTGCCGAACCGGCCAGCGACACGCACCCGCCGACGGGGTCGCCCGGGATCGGCACTGAGCGCCACGGCGTGGCGCCGTCCTCGCGCGCCGTCGCGGCCCGTCCATCAAATGTGGGCGATACGTCATCCGGCTGATGGGCTCGGCACCCTGCCGCGATCGGGCGATATTTTCCAAACGCGATCTGCTCTAAGGCAGGGCTCACGGGCGGGACTATCGCAGGGACGGCGACATCGATGGCGGGCGAGGACGACGGGGAGCTTTCGCGGGTGGTGACGGAGCGGGAGAGCGAGATCGCCGCCGCCTGGCTCGACCAGCTCAAAGACGGGGGTGCCCTTCGAAGCGGGCGCCTGCGCGAGGCGGAGCTGTTGGGCCAGGTCCGGACCGTCTTGGGCCAGCTCCGGAACGCGCTGGCGTCCGGAAGCCTCGACACCGCGCAGGACGCCTACGAACCGCTGCTCGCCACGCTCGCCGACATCTCCCGGTCCAGGGCCACCCAGGGCTTCTCGCCCGCCGACA
The DNA here is from genome assembly GCA_965214345.1 of Lichenihabitans sp. Classification (GTDB taxonomy): domain Bacteria; phylum Pseudomonadota; class Alphaproteobacteria; order Rhizobiales; family Beijerinckiaceae; genus Lichenihabitans. The sequence continues at coordinate 3,113,583 of CBDCBJ010000007.1, forward strand.
CGGCCCACTTCGTGTTCTCGATGAAGGAGCCTCTCTTCGACGCTCTGAAGGAAGCATGCGGCGGCGACCCGACGACGCTGACATCCACCATCATGTCGGCGAGCAGGCTGATCGACCGCCTGGGCCTCCACACCATGGAGATCTTCCAGAAGAGCCGGGAGGAGGTCATCGGTCGGCAGAGTCGGGAGATCTCGGAACTGTCGACGCCCGTCGTCCGCCTCTGGGACGGGATCCTGGCGCTTCCGCTCATCGGCACGCTCGACAGCGCCCGCACCAGCACCGTGATGGAGAACCTGCTCCAGGCCATCGTGGACGAGGAAGCGGAGATCGCCATCATCGACATCACGGGGGTCCCCACCGTGGACACGCTGGTGGCGCAGCACCTCCTCAAGACCGTCGCGGCGGCACGCCTGATGGGGGCCGAGTGCCTGATCTCCGGCATCCGCCCGCAGATCGCTCAGACCATGGTCCATCTCGGTGTCGAGCTGAGCGTCGTCTCGAAGGCGACACTCGCCGACGCCTTCGCCCTCGCCCTCAAGAGGACCGGGCGGACGGTCGTGCGCCGGGACGCCCCGGCCCGGAACACCGACGGCCGCTGACCCGATGGATCACATCCCGATCCTCAAGCTCGGCGACATCCTCATCGTCACCATCCAGGTCGACGTGCACGACAGGCTCGCCCTGGCGCTGCAGGACGATCTCACGGCCAAGATCGTGAAGACGGGCGCCCGCGGCGTGCTGATCGAGATCTCGGCCCTGGACATCGTCGACAGCTTCATCGGGCGCATGCTCAACACCATCGCGGCCACGGCCCGCATCCTCGACGCCGAGACCGTCGTGGTCGGGATGCGCCCCGCCGTCGCCATCACGCTCGTCGAACTGGGTCTGGAACTGGCCGGCGTGCTCACGGCCCTCGATGTGGAGCGCGGGATGGCCATCATCCGATCCCGTCTGAACGACGACGCTCCGGGGGGCGGCGATGCCGGCGACTCCGCATGACGTCTTCGCCATCCGGGCGGAGGACGATGTCGTCACCGTCAGGGCCCAGGTCCGCGCCGCGGCGGTGGCGGTCGGCCTGGGGAGCGTCGATCAGACCAAGATCGTGACGGCGGCGAGCGAACTGGCCCGCAACGCGCTCGTCCACGGCGGCGGGGGCGAGGTCAGCATCGAGCGCATCGCAGAGCCGGGCCGACGCGGCGTGCGCCTGTCCTTCGTGGACGAGGGGCCGGGCATCGCGGATGTCGCCCGCGCCATGACCGACCACTTCAGCACGGGCGGCAGCCTCGGGCTGGGGCTCGGCGGAGCCAAGCGGCTCTCGAACGAGTTCGACATCCAGTCGACGCCCGGCATCGGGACCCGCGTCACCGTCGCACGCTGGAGGCTCGCATGATCTCTGTGACGGTGACCGAGGCCAGCCAGGTCGCCGAAGCGAGGCGCCGCGCGACCCGCGTCGCCTCGGATCTCGGCTTCGACGAGACGGCCGCCGGACGGGTCGCCATCGTGGTCACCGAACTCGCCACCAACCTGGTCAAATACGCGTCCCGCGGCGAGATCCTGGTCGGCTCCTACGAGCAGGGTGAGGAGACCGGTGTCGAGATGATGGCCCTCGACCGCGGCGACGGGTTGGCCGACGCGGAGGCGGCCCTGAGCGACGGGCATTCCACGGGCGGCACCGCCGGCTTCGGCCTGGGTGCGGTGCGCCGCCAGTCGCGCACCTTCGACGTCTCGTCGTCCCTGGGCCGCGGCATGGCGGTCCTGTCTCGCGTGGCGCCGGGACGGGTCCCGGCTCGCCCGCTCCCTCCGGCGATCCCCGAGTTCGGCGTCGTCACCGTCCCCCTGCGCGGCGAGGTCGCCAACGGCGACGCCTATTGCCTGCGACACCACGCCGACGGTTGGACGCTCATCGTGGCGGACGGCCTCGGCCATGGGCAGGAGGCCGCGACGGCGTCGAGCGAGGCCGTCCGGCTGTTCCGCGACCATGAGGACGAACACCCCACGGCCATCATCGCGGCCGTACACGGCGGCCTTCGCCCGACGCGCGGCGGCGCGGTGTCGGTGGCGCGCTACGACGCCGGCCGGGCTCTCCTCACCTTCTGCGGCATCGGCAACGTCGCCGGCACGCTGGTCGACGGAGCCGTGTCGCGCGGAACCGTCACGCTCGCCGGGACGGCAGGGCACAACGCGCGCAGGCTGCAGGCGTTCGACTACCCGCTCGCGCCCGACGGCCTCTTCGTGCTGTGCTCGGACGGGATCGGTTCGGGATGGTCCCTGAACGACTATCCCGGCCTGGCGGGTGCCCATCCAGCGCTCGTGGCAGCCGTCATCTATCGCGACCATGCCCGCGCCCGCGACGACGCGACCGTCGTGGTGGTGCGGGCGCGGTCGCCGACGGAGGCCTTCCCGTGAAGTGGCGGCTGCTCCGCAGTCCGATCGAGCGCGAGGACGACGTCGTCTCGGCCCGCCAGCGGGCGCGCCTGCTGGCCGAGACGCTCGGCCTGTCGCGGCAGGACCAGACGGGGCTCGCCACCGCCGTGTCCGAGATCGCCCGGAACGCCTACGGCTACGCCGGCGGCGGCACGGTCGACTACGGCGTCGACGACGATCGCGGGCGTCAGAGCCTGGTCGTCCACATCGCCGACACGGGGCGCGGCATCGCCGATCTCCCCGCCGTGCTGGGCGGCCACTACGTGTCGACGACCGGGATGGGGTTGGGCATCGTCGGCGCCCGCCGCCTCGTCGACAGTTTCGCCATCGCGTCCGGACCGGGGGACGGGACCTCGGTGACCCTGGCCAAGCGCTTGCCCGAGGGGCGCGCGACCCTGGGCGGCCCCGAGATCGCCGCCCTGTCTGACCTGCTGCGGCGGCAACGGGACGCCGACCCCCAGCAGGCCGTACGGGCACAGAACCGGGATCTGCTCGAGAGTCTCGCCGCCCTGGCCGAGCGGGAGGAGGAAGCGAGGGGGCTGAACGCCGCACTGCGCGACGCCCACGCCAGTCTCGAACGGCGTGTCGGGGAGCGGACGGCCGAGCTGGCTCGCGCGAACGAGCATCTGCGCGCCGAAGCCGCCGAGCGGGAGAGGGTCGAGGCCGAGCTGCGGCAGGCGCAGAAGATGGAGGCGGTGGGCCAGCTCACCGGTGGCATCGCGCACGATTTCAACAACCTGCTGACCGGCATCATCGGCTCGCTCGACCTCCTGAGGCTGAGGACCCGGCAGGGACGTCACGACAAGGTCGAGCGCTACATCGAGATGGCCGTCGCCTCGGCCGACCGCGCCGCGGCCCTGACGCACCGTCTCCTCGCCTTCGCGCGGCCCCAGGCTCTGGCCCCGACGGCATCGAACGCCAACGAGGTGATCCGGGACATGCAGGATCTCCTCCACCGGACCATGCCGGCGAACATCGCCTTCCACGTCGCCGCGGCCGCCGACCTCTGGCCGGCCCTCTGCGACGCGCACCAGCTCGAGAACGCCATCCTCAACCTGTGCATCAACGCCCGCGATGCCATGCCGGACGGCGGCAGGCTCGTGCTGGAGACGTCCAACGTGCATCTCGACGTCGACCATGTCGCGCGCCACCCGAGCGCAAGCCCGGGAGACCACGTCTGCCTGACCGTCAGCGACACGGGGACCGGGATGTCGCCGGAGGTCCTCGCGCGGGCCTTCGAGCCGTTCTTCACGACCAAGCCGGTCGGCAAGGGCACGGGGCTCGGCATGGCGATGATCTATGGCTTCGCGATGCAATCCAAAGGGCACTGCCGCATCGAATCCGCGGTGGGGCGCGGCACGCGCATCGACCTCTACCTGCCGCGCCACAGGCCGTCGGCGGACGGGGACGCCGCCTCGGACCCGTCCATCGCGCGATCGGCGGGATCCGGTGGTGCGGGCACCATCCTGCTCGTCGAACAGGACGCGACGGTGCGCGAAGTCGCCGAAGAGGTGCTCCGCGAGGCCGGGCATCGCGTGATCCTCGCGGAGGACGGCGTCTCGGCACTGCGCCACATCGACGGGGGCGAGCCCGTGGATGTGATCGTCACCGATATCGGCCTGTCGGGCGACGTCAGCGCCCGACACCTGACCGAGCGGGCTCGCTCCAGCCGTCCGGGACTGCAGGTGCTGTTCATCACCGGCTACGCCGACGAGGCGGAGGCCGCCGACGGCGCGGCTGTCCCCGGGACGGCTGTCCTGTCCAAACCGTTTCAGATGCGCCTGTTGGTGGAACGGCTCGCCACGATGCTCGGCGATGCCGGCTGAGTCTTTCCGTCGATCGATGGGCTCCGAAGGCTCCCAGGAACCGCGGCCCGCAGCCGCGCTCGCGCGACGTCAGGTCGAAGTGTGCGCCGATGTGCCGACCGAGCTACACCGGTTCGCGCCACCTGCCGGCGTCGTCGACGGCCCGATGGCAGGCGTCCGGCGTCGTCGACGACGGTGGTCTTCACCTTTGTTCGCCGACGGCTCCTCGGCTCCATCGTGCGATCAAGGGCGTCCTTCCCGATCCGCCTCCGGGACGATGGGGCGCCCGCTCTGCCGACGGGCTCCGGACGGCTTGCGCACGGCTCGCGTCGGCCGCCGCGCGACAGGGCGCTGCCCCAGGTCCACCCAGGTCGGCGCGTGGTCGCTCGCGCCCGCTTCGCCCCTCGTCTCCCGACTGACGCCGGCGGCGACCATGAGCTCCGCCACCGTCGGGCTGAGCAGGAGATGGTCGAGCCGCAGGCCCTTGTCGTTCGGCCACCGCCGGCGGAGGTAAGACCAGAACGTCCAGACCGGCGCGTCGGGGTGGTGGCGCCGCAGGGCATCGGTCCAGCCCTGGTCGAGCAGGCGCTGGAATGCCGCGCGGCTCTGGGGCTGCAACAGGGCGTTCGCCTGTTCGTGGTGACCGGGGTAGATGTCCGCCTCGGTCGGCACGACGTTGTAGTCGCCGGCGAGGATCGCCGGCACGCCGGCCGCCATCAGCTCGGCGGCATGGGCGATCAGACGGTCGCACCAGGCGAGCTTGTAGTCGAATTTGGGGCCAGGCTGCGGATTGCCGTTCGGCAGGTAGATCGAGGCGATGAGCACGCCGCGGACCGCCGCCTCGATGTAGCGCGCTTGGAGATCGTCCGGGTCCCCGGGCAGGGCGCGACGCGTGAGCACCGGCGTGGCGCCGCGCGCCAGGATGGCGACGCCGTTCCAGCTCCGCTGGCCTTGCCAGACCGCGCCGTAGCCGGCGGCCTCGACATCGCCGATCGGAAACGCTCCGGTGTCGGCCTTGAGCTCCTGCAGGCAGACGACGTCGGGTCTGTCGGCCTGCAGCCAATCGAGGAGGTTCGCCAATCGCCGATTGACGCCGTTGATGTTGTACGTCGCGATCCTCATCGAGCGCGACGACCTCCGCCCTGCCGAGCCGCTCGACCGCCAGGGTCGCGGATCGCTCTCCGTCGGCGCGCCCCTCCCAGGCGGCCAACGGCTCGAACGCCCGCGTCCGCCGATCCAAGGCGCATGCTCCTTGGACGATGATGAGTTCTGTCCAGCGTGGTCGACCTCATCGTCGGCAGGTCTATCGGCCCTCCTTTCACTTTTACCTGAATGCGGGTCGGTTCCGCCAGCACGCGAAGACCTCCACGACGCGGCCGCCCTGTCCCCACGGGTGGGGAGATGCAGGCGCGGATCGATGAAGCGAGCCGAGCAGGTCGGCGGTGGCCCGAGGTGAGGCACCGCGGAGGGAACAGACTCCGTCGAAAAGGGTTTTGGCCACGATCAGCTTCGGAGGTCGCCATGGTCGCAGAGCCGGTCCGTTACAGTCCCGGTCTCGAGCAGGCCGTGGCCGACGAGGATCGGACCATCGACCAGCTGAACGCGACCGTCGAGACGATCCTCACGACGGTCGCCGAGGATTCCGGCCACGCCGTACGGTCCGTGCACGCCAAGGCGCACGGCATCCTGGAAGGAACGATGACGGTCGCGCCGGGGCTCGCCCCGGAGCTGGCGCAGGGATTGTTCGCCAAGCCGGGCGAGCACGGGGTCTACCTGCGCCTCTCCACCAACGCCGGGGACGTGCTGCCCGACGCCATCTCGCTCCCGCGCGGGCTCGCCCTCAAGGTGCTGGATGTGGACGGCGAGCGCCTGCCCGGCGCCGAGGGCACGACGCAGGATTTCATCATGGTCAACGGCAAGGTGTTCCAGGCCAAGACGGCGGACAAGTTTCTCGGCAGCCTGAAGACCCTCGCCGGCACGACGGACCGCGCCGAAGGGCTCAAGGTCGCCGCCTCCACGGTCCTGCGCGGCGTCAACAAGCCTCTGCAGGCCGTCGGCATCGAGAGCACGGCGGTCGCGTCGCTCGGGGGTGCCCTTAACGTGGACCCGCTGGGCGAGACGTATTACAGCATCACGCCGTTCCGGTACGGCGACTACGTCGCGAAGTTCTCCGTGGCGCCGATCGCCAGCGCACTGACGGCGCTCACCGGCCGGGAGATCGATGCCTCGGGCCGCCCGGATGCCATCCGCGAGACGGTGCAGACGGAGATGCGCGGGATCGAGGGAGAGTGGGAGTTTCGCGTGCAGCTCTGCCGCGACCTCGAGCGTCAGCCGGTCGAAGATCCGACGGTGCAATGGGACGAGGACGAAGCTCCGTTCCAGCGCGTCGCGACGATCCGCGTCCGACCGCAGGACAGCTGGGATCCGGACCGCGTGCGGGCGGTGGACGAGGGGATGCGGTTCAGCATCTGGACGGGACTGACGGCCCATCGGCCGCTCGGCAACATCAACCGCGCCCGCAACGCGCCCTACCAGTCTTCGGCCGCGTTCCGCGAGCGGTTCAACGGCTGCCCGATCCACGAGCCGGCAGGGCAGCCGTGAAGATGGCCTCGCGAGCCCTGAGGTTTGGTGCCGCGCCGGCGTTCGTCGCCGCGACATCCACCCTGACGTGACGGTTCGGGCGACATCCCTGCGCGGCCGTCCCGTCGACACCTGAAAGCGACCCGCGCTCCACATCGCCATCGACGATGCGGCTTTAGCGCCCGGGCCGAAGCTCCAGTGAAAGGAAGATCAGTGTCTGACAATCTTTACGCCATGCAGGATCCCCGCAAGCAGTATCCGGGGCCGCCGTCCACGAGCGAGATCCAGTCCGCCCCCGGTACGCAGCAGAAGATGTCCGAGAAGCCGGATTGCGGCGAGACGTCCTACAAGGGCTCCGGTCGCCTCGCCGGCCGCAAGGCCCTCCTGACCGGCGCCGATTCCGGCATCGGGCGCGCGGCCGCGATCGCGTTCGCGCGTGAGGGCGCCGACGTCGCGATCGGCTACCTGGAGGACGAGCAGACGGATGCCGAGGAGGTCGCGCAGCTCGTCCGAGACGCAGGGCGAAAGGCCATCCTGTTGCCGGGCGACATCTCGCAGGAAGCCTTCTGCGAGCGTCTCGTCAAGGACGCGGTCGCTCAGCTCGGCGGCCTCGACATCCTGGTCAACAACGCCGGCAAGATGGGCAAGACCGGCGGCCTGCTCGACACCACCACCGAACGCTTCGACTCGTTGATGAAGACCAACATCTACTCCTTCTTCTGGATCACCAAGGCGGCCGTCCCGCACATGAAGCCAGGCTCGTCGATCATCAACACGACGAGCGTCCAGGGGTATGACCCGACCCCGACGATCTTCGACTACGCCCTGACGAAGGCCGCGATCGCCAACTTCACCAAGGGTCTGAGCCAGCCGCTGATGGAGGAGCACGGCATCCGCATCAACGCCGTCGCCCCCGGCCCGATCTGGACGCCGTTGCAGGAGGCCGACGGCGACGAGAAGAAGCTGGAGACGCTCGGCGGCAAGACGCCGTTCAAGCGCCCGGGCCAGCCGGTCGAACTCGCCCCGGTCTACGTCCTGCTGGCCTCGCAGGAGGGCAGCTACATCACGGGCGAGATCTACGGCGTGACCGGCGGGATGGGCAGCGTCGCCTGACCGTCGTCGCGGGCCGGCGGCGGGGCCGGGACGGGGACGGACGTGCTCCGAACCCGAGCTCGGTCCGCGGCCAGATCCCGTGAAACAGCGTCGGCCCCGTCGGCCCGAGCGATGATCGACACCAGGACATGAGCATGGGGCAGGTCGCAGTGATCACCGGCGGAAGCGCCGGCATCGGGCTCGCCACGGCCGAGCACCTGGCGCGGGAGGGCTGGTCCGTCGCCGTGCTGGCGCGAGACCGGGGACGCCTCGAAGAGACTTCGAGGCGACTCGGACGTCACGGTCGGCCCGTGCTCACCATCTCGGCCGACGTCGCCGACGCCGGAGCGGTCGATCGCGCCGCGGAACGGGTCGAGCGCGAGTTGGGGCCCATCGCGGCATGGGTCAACAACGCCATGTCGACCGTGGTGGCACCCGCGGACGAGATCACGCCCGAAGAATACGCCCGCGTCACCGCGACGACCTACCTCGGGCAGGTCCACGGCACGCTGGCGGCGCTGCGCCACATGAAGCCACGCGGACGCGGGAGCATCGTGCAGGTCTCGTCGGGCCTCGGCTTCCGGGCGGCACCGCTCCAGGCGGCCTATTGCGCGGCGAAGTTCGCGGTGTCGGGCTTCACCGACGCGCTCAGGTCGGAGCTGGTCGCCGACGGCGTCGGCGGCATATCGCTCAGCGTCGTCTACCTGCCGGCCGTCAACACGCCCCAGTTCGGCTGGGCGCGGAACCGCACCGGTCATGAGCAGAACGCGCCGGACCCGGTCTACGACCCGCGCCTCTGCGCCGAGGCGATCGCCTTCGCGGTCGGGCACCCGCGGCGGGAGATCTGGGTCGGCAACAGCACGGCCGTCATGGCCGTGGCTCAGTCGCTCGTCCCGGGCTTCGCCGACCGGCAGGTGGCCAGCTTCCGCGACGCCAGCTCGGCGGTCCCATGGCGCCGCGGGACGGCAACCTCGACGAGCCGAGCGCTGGGCCGGCCGTGATCGACGGTCGTTTCACCTCCCGCGTGACGTCGACCCGAACTCAGTCTACACGAGCCGGCAGCGCGACGCGGCGAAGCTCGGCGGCTTGGCGGCGCTCGCGGCGGCGGCCTTGACGGGGATCTGGGTCGCGGCCCGGCGTCGATGACGCGACGCGCGGCCCCTCACTGGCGACCGGCGCCCTTCCGTCGAACGCCGCCGTCGAGCGACAGGGCCGCATGGATCAGGGCGAGGTGGCTCAAGCCCTGCGGCAGGTTGCCGAGCAGGTCGCCGGTCTTCGGGTCCACCATCTCGCTCAGCACGCCGACGCCGGAGGGGAGGGCGGCCAGGGCCTCGTCCATCAGCGCCACGCCATCGTGGCGCCGGTCGAGTTCGACATAGGCTTCCGCGAGCCAGAACGTGCAGGCCAGGAAGGCGCCCTCCTCCTTCTCGGCCCCCGAATAGCGATAGATCCAAGGTCCCCGGCTCCACAGGTGTGGGCCGACCCCGAGCTCCTTGCGGATCGCATCGCATGTCGACGACACACGGTCCCGATTGTCGAAGCCGAAGCGGGCCGCCAGGGCGAGCGATGCGTCGAGCCGCTCCGTGCCGGCGTAGAACGTGTAGGCCTGCTTCCCCTCAGACCAGCAGTGCTCGTCGACCCAGGCGGCGATGCGGTCGCGCTCGCGCGTCCAGCGCGGCACGCAGGTCGATGGCAGGTGGCAGCCCTCGGCCAATTCCACGGCGCGCGCCAGCGCCTGCCAGCAGCTCACCTTCGACATGGTGTAGTGCTGGGGCTCCTCGAGCTCCCACAGGCCGGCGTCCTTCTGGCGCCAACGATCGGCGCATTCGTCGGCGAGCCGCGACAGGAGCGACCCGCTCTTGCCGTCGAGCACGTTGCCGCCGGCGACGAAGAGCGATGCCGCCTCGAAGATGTCGCCGTAGATGCCGTGCTGGTGCTGCTCGGCCGCGACGTTGCCGGTGACGACCGGTCGGGAGCCGCGGTAACCCGGCACGTCGAATTCGCGGATCGGCGGCACGGGTGTCCCGTCGAGCCGATAGCACACCTTCGCGCCCGTGGCGGCGAGCTGGTGGATCAGCCAGGTGAACGCGGCCTTGCCTTCCGGGAGGACGCCGAGGCGCAGGAAAGCCGCCAGGGTGTAGGCGGCGTCGCGGATCCAGGCGTAGCGGTAATCGTAGTTCTTGGGGCCGCCGACCCGCTCCGGCAGCGACGTCGTGGCGGCCGCCGCGATCGCGCCGGAGGGCGAGAACAGGAGCAGCTTGAGCATCAGCGCGCTGCGTCGCACGGCTTCGCGGTGGGGGCCGTCGTAGTGCAACCCGTGCGCCCAGGAGCGCCACGCCTCATCCGACAGGTCGATGCGGACGTCCATGTCGGAGCATGGCGGCACGCCGAGCGGCTCGTCCTCGCCCGCCACCACGGCCACGAGGGCACGCTCGCCGGCGCCGATCGTGCCCTCCGCCACGATCGTGCGGTCGTCCTCGGCGAGGATCTCCATGTTGGACGTGGCGCGAAACAGCCCCAACACCGGCCCCACGTGGAAGATGCAGCCGTTGCGGTTCGGCTGCAGCCAAGGGGACACCTCGTCGCCGCGCGTGCCGAAGACGATCTTGGCCCGCATCCTCACCGCGCCCGACACCCCCTCGACCCGCCGCGCCAACTCGCACCAGGGCAGGCGACCGGCCAGCGTGCTGTTCATCGACTCCGTCAGCCGCACGACGCCCGATGCGGTGGTGAACGTGGTCTCCAGCACGTTGCTGTCCTGGCGGTACTTCCGTTCGGCGCGGAAGGGCTGGGTCGGCTGTAGCGCGAAGAAGCCGCCGGAGACGGGGTCGAGGAGCGTGTCGAACAGCGGCGCGGAGTCGATGTTGGGGACGCACCACCACGCCACGGCGCCGTCCGGCGACAGCAGCGCGATCGAGCGACCGTCGCCCAGCGCCGCATAGTCCTGGAGCGCGAAAGCACGACGCTGGTCGTCCGCCAGGAGAGCGAGTGTTTCTGCCGGCATCGCGTGCTGTTCCCCGTTCTGCTGATCGTCCCGCGTGGCAGACCGCCGATCGCGCGGGAAGCCGTCCTGTGCCGCCGCTCAGTGCCGCGACGGCGCCAGCGCGCCGGTCGACCGCGCCGTCGCGCAGCGTGAGTGAGGCACCCCCGAGGGTCCCGTCGCCACTCGGGTCGGGCAAGACGGTCGGCTGGGCAGTTGTGGGCCTGGGTGGCGCGCGATGTCCATCATCGCCGCGGCATCTTCTCCTACGGACGTCGAGCGTTGGCGGGCCGAGCCGGATCGCGTGGAGATGCGGCGCATGGCCCGCCATCGCGACGGCCTCGAACGGCGCTGCCTTGCGTCGACCCGCCCGACGTGTCGACGGTCTCGCCGAGACGCTCCACCTCGGGGAAGCCGCGGTCCGGCGCGGAAGCGGGCAGAGCCTCGGGCGCCACCGGCGAGGGGGCGCCGAAGCGATCTGCCGAAGCCGCCGTCCGCGACCCGGCTCGCCGTCGACGCCGCGACCGCTCGCCGCAGGACGGCCGCGTCGTGCGGGACGATCGTCCCGGAGCCTCTCGGTCGGACCGGCGCGACCGGGACCGGACCGGCTTGACAGAGCCGTGCCGGGTCGCCTCAACTCACGGCAATAGTCGGACAAGGATCACCGGCTCCGAGAAGCCCGAGGGAGGGAACGAGCCGATGCCGACGGTCGTCTGCGACGCCCCTCGAGTCCCGGAAGCGCGCGACGGACCGATGCCGCGGCGCGGGCCGGATCAGATCCGGCTCTCGATCGTTGTCAGCGTCGCCGCTTATTCGGACCCGGGGTCGCACGAGCGCGAACCTGGCCTCCTGGGCAGCCGCAGCGCCACGGAAGAACACGTCGAGACCGTGATGGCCGCCTTTCGGGCGGGCCGGATCCCGACGGATCGGCTGAAGGCTCCTTATATGCCGTCCGTCGACCCACCGACGGCTTTCGCGAGATCGCTCGATCCGCGCGAGAGGGTCGTCAGGACCCTCATCGACGTCTGACCGGATCGCGAGGGCTCCGGCCCTCGCGGCGGCAAGGATGGTGCGGCGGCCCAGGCCGCGCGACACCGGGATGTGAGGCTCGTCTCACCAAGGCGCCACAGAGCGCCGGACATCACAGGAACCAGGAAACATCCCATGAAAGCGCTCGCCACCACAACCGTCCTGCTCGCCCTCGGCGCACTCCCCGCCGCCGCGGCCGACACGAAGGACATGAAGATCGCCCTGTCCAACAACTACGCCGGCAACAGCTGGCGGCAGGCGATGCTGAAGAGCTGGGAGACCGTCACCAAGGCGGCCATCGCCGACGGCACCGTGGCGGAGGCTCCCGCCTTCACCACATCGGAGAACCAGGCGACCGAGCAGGCCGGCCAGATCCAGAACATGATCATCCAGGGCTACAACGCCATCGTGATCGACGCGGCCTCGCCCACCGCCCTCAACGGCGCCATCAAGCAGGCCTGCGACGCCGGCATCGTGGTGGTGACCTTCGACGGCATCGCCACCGAGCCCTGCGCCTACCGGATCGCCGTCGACTTCAAGAAGCTCGGCAGCATGCAGATCGACTATTTCAAGTCGCGCGGCGTGAAGGGCAACCTCCTCGAGATCCGCGGGCTCGCGGGCGTCTTCGTGGACGACGAGATCCACGACGGCATCGAGGCGGGCGTCAAGGCCGACGCGGACCTCAAGATCGTCGGCAGCGTCCACGGCAACTGGACCCAGACCGTCGCCCAGAAGGAAGTGGCCGGCATCCTGCCGACCCTGCCCGACGTCGCCGCCGTGGCGACGCAGGGCGGCGACGGCTTCGGCGCCGCTCAGGCCTTCAAGGACGCAGGCCGCAAGACGCCCGTCATCTTCCTCGGCAACCGCGAGGACGAGCTCAGCTGGTGGAAGCAGCAGAAGGACGCCGACGGCTACCAGACCATGTCGGCCTCGATCGCGCCGGGCTCCTCCACGTTCGCCTTCTGGGTGGCCAGGAAAATCCTGGCCGGCGAGAAGCTGCCCCAGGACATGCTCCTGCCCATCACGGTCGTCACGCAGGACAACCTCGAAGACCAGCTCAAGCACACGGACAAGGGCAGCGTCACCAACGTGGAGTACAAGGAAGCCGACGTGGCGCGGCTCCTGGCGGGTTCGGCCCAGTGAATGCGTTCGGCGGGGGCGCGGCGTCGATGGCGACCCCCGCCGAAGCCGTCTCGGCGGGGGCGGTGTTCGCCGACCTGCGCGGCATCGCCCGGAGCTTCGGCGCCGTCCTGGCGCTGAGGCCGGTCGACCTGGCGGTGCGGCGGGGCGAATGCCTGGGGCTCGTCGGCCACAACGGGGCCGGCAAGTCGACGCTGATGAACGTCCTGTCGGGCGCGCTCCCGGCCAGCGCCGGCACGCTGTCCATCGCGGGCGAGGACCTGACCGGCCGGTACGACGTCCGCGGTGCTCACAGGGCCGGCGTGCGCTGCGTCTTCCAGGAACTCTCGCTCTGCCCCAACCTGTCCATCGCGGAGAACGCCCGAATCGCGCATCCGTCGCTGCACGGCTTCGGCTGGCGCCGACGCGCCGCAGCCCTCATGCAGGACGCGCTGGACCGCATCTTCCCGGGCCACGGCCTCGCGATGAGCGACACCGTCGGCGCCCTGTCGATCGGCCGGCGGCAGATGGTGGAGATCGCCCGCGCCTTCACCGACACGGACGGCGAGGCCCGCCTCGTCATCCTCGACGAGCCGACGTCCTCGCTCGACGCCTCCGCCGCCGAGCAACTCGTCTCCGCGGCCCGGCGGTTCTCGGCCTCGGGCGGCAGCACGATCGTGATCTCCCACAAGATCAACGAGATCCTGGCCGTGGCGGACCGGATCGTCGTCATGAAAGACGGGGCCGTGGTGGCCGACCGGCCGCGCGCCGCCTTCACGCGGGAGGGCATCGTGGACGCCATGGGCCACGCCGTCGAGCGTGCCCGCACCCTGCGGGCGTCGACCGCCACGGTCGAGACCGTCGTCGAAGTGCCGGGCGCGCAGGTCGGCAGCCTGCCGTTCCGGGCGGCGCGGGGCGAGATCATCGGCCTCGCGGGGCTCGCCGGCCACGGCCAGACCGAACTGCTGCTCGCCGTCCAGGCCGTTCGGCGAGGGACGCGGGTCTTGGGCGACGTCGCCCTCGTGCCGGGCGACCGCACGAACGACGGCATCTTCCCACTCTGGTCGATCGAGCGGAACATGTCGGCGCGCTGGCTGCCCCAGCTGCGCCGGGGCGGCCTCATCGACATGGCGCGCGAGCGGGCCGACGCCGCAGGCTGGCGCCAGCGCCTGGCGCTCAAGACCTCGGACCTCCGCAACCCGATCCTGTCGCTGTCGGGCGGCAACCAGCAGAAGGCGCTCTTCGCCCGGGCGCTCGGCTCGCCGGCCCGCATCATCGTGATGGACGACCCCATGCGGGGCGTCGACGTCGGCACCAAGCAGGACGTCTACGCCATGATCGCCGCCGAGGCCGCTGCCGGCCGCACGTTCCTCTGGTATACGACCGAGATGGACGAACTTTTCTATTGCGACCGGACCTACGTCTTCCATGACGGCCTCATCGTCAAGGAACTGTCGGCGGGCGAGATGTCCGAGACGGCCGTCGTGCAGGCGTCGTTCCAGGAGCACGCCTGATGGCGCGCGTCCTGTCCTGGTCGACCGCCGAGCGCCTGCTCCCCGCCCTGACCCTGGCGGCGCTGCTCGCCGGCATCTTCTCCCAGCAGCCGCGCGCCATGTCGTATTTCGGCATGGATCTGCTGCTCAACCTGTCGATCCCCATCATCTTCGCGACGCTCGCCCAGATGATGATCATCGCCATCAACGACCTCGACCTGTCGATCGGGGCCTTCGTGTCGCTGGTCGCCTGCATCGGCTCGACCCTGCTGACGACCCAGCCGGTGTTGGGCGGGCTGGCGCTGCTCGCCGCGGTCGCGGCCTACGGGCTCGTGGGTGCCCTCATCGAATGGCGCCGGCTGCCCTCGATCGTGGTGACGCTCGGCCTCTCCTTCGTGTGGCTCGGCCTCGCCGTCATCGTCCTGCCGACGCCAGGGGGCCGCGCGCCCGCGCTCCTGTCGAGCGTCGTCAGGTTCAAGCCGCCCTTCGCGCCCCTGCCCGTCTACGTCGCGGGCGTCGTCGCGCTGGTCGGTTGGCTGGCGGTGTCGCGCTCCTCGCTCGGCGTGGTGCTGCGCGGTGCCGGCGGCAACCCGCGCTCGGTGGTCCGCGCCGGCTGGTCGATGCTGGCGATCCGGGTCACCGTCTATGCGACGGCGGGCGTGCTCGGCACGGTGGCGGGCCTGCTGCTGCTGGGCCTCACCACGTCGGGCGACGCCAACATCGCGTCCCGCTACACGCTCCTGTCGATCGCCTCCGTCATCCTCGGGGGCGCGTCTTTCACGGGCGGCAGGGTGTTCCCGGTCGGGGCGGTCCTCGGCGCCATGACGTTGACGCTCGCGGCCTCGTTCCTGACCTTCATGAGGATCAGCCCGGATTGGCAGATCGGCGCCCAGGGATTCATCCTCATCGGCGTGCTGGGGCTCAGGGTGCTGCTGACGCGCGCCAGGGAGACAGCCTGATGCTGGCCGCCCTTCGCGCCCGGGTCGGCGCGGCGCCCTGGATCTGGTCTTTCGTCGGCACGGCCCTCGCCTGGGGCGTGACGCTGGGGATCTCGGGCGGACGGGGCGGGGAAGAGATCCTGTCCGCCGCGCTCGCCTTCTCGGCCTTCACGGTGCTGGTGTCGCTCGGCCAGATGATGGTCATCACCACGGGCCCCGGCAACGTCGACCTGTCGATCCCGTCCGTCATCGCGCTGTCGAGCGCCGTGGCCATGCTGGTCATGGACGAGCGGGGCGACATGATCCTGCCCGGCCTCCTCGCCGCCGTGGCGGCGGGGCTCGCGGTCGGGGCGACGAACTATGCCCTGATCCGTCTCCTGCGCATCCCGCCCATCATCGCGACCCTGTCGTCGAGCCTCGTCGTGATGTCGGTGGCGATCGTCCTCGGGCGCGGCTTGAAGATCAAGCCGCCCCCGGCCTTCGCCGACGCCGTCACGACCAAGGTCGGCGGCATCCCGCTCCTGGCCGTCCTGGCTCTCGGGGCGGCGGTCGCCATCTCGTTCGTGCTGCAGCGGACGCTCTACGGCCGCACCGTCTCGGCCATCGGCCAGAGCCGCCGCATCGCCCGCCTCGCGGGGCTCGACGTCGAACGGACGAGCCTCGTCACCTACATGCTCTCGGGCGGCCTGGCGGGCCTCACCGGAGCGTTGATCGCGGGCTTCTCGGGCGGCAATTCCCTCGATCAGGGGGCCGAATACCTGCTGCTGACGATCGCCGTCGTGGTGATCGGCGGGACGTCCGTGTCGGGCGGACGCGCCAGCGTCCCCGGCATCTGGGGCGCGGCGCTGTTCATGTTCCTGATCGTGACGATGCTCAACGCCTCGGGCGTGTCACCCGGGCTGCGCATGCTGCTGACGGGCCTCATCATCATCGGCGTGATCGCGGCCGGCGGCAGCGACGACGCCCCGCGGTGATGGCCAGCGGGCGGATCGTCTCGCCGGGCCGATCTCAGCCGCCCCGAGGACGCCTGGCATCGCCCTCCCCGACCGCTACGGCGCGCCGGTCCTCGGGCCGCGGCGGGTCGAACCCCCACAGCGACCGGTAGGTGTCGACCCAGCGACGCCGCACGGCGCCGTCGACGACCGCGAGACACGCCCCCGCCTGCAGGAACCCCACGAGGGCCAGCAGCCACGCCGGGTCCCCGACGAGGTGCACCCCGAGCAGGATGGTGACCCCCGCCAGTCCCATGACGATCCAGCCGACGGGCTTGTGCCAGACCTCGAAGGCCCGCCGGCGCGGCGTCATGTCGTAATGGTCGCCGCGCCATGTCGCGGGGTCGCGAGGGTCGGCCCCGGGATCCGTCGGGCCGCCCTTGCTGCCCCGCAGCCACGCCGAGACGACCTGCAGCCAGCCCAGCGTCATCACCGCCATGCCGCAGCGCCCGTGCAGCGTGTCGAAGCCGCCGCGCGTCTCCGACAGGATCACGCCGAGCGCCACGGTCGCGACCGCCATGGCGGCATATTGCAGCCCACGATGCCACCGCCACCACGTGAGGTTCTCGACGACGCGCGGGAAGTCCTGCCCCGGCATGACCTTGAAGTATCGCGCCGCGACGCCGCCGGCCGGGATCAGCACGGTCCAGGCGGTGACCATCAGGGCCGCGTGGACCGCCATGGCGGCCGTGACGGTGCCCGCCAGCGCCAGGACGATCACCACAGGCACGGCGAGCAGCGCAGCCGCGAGCGAGACGATCCACATGCGGCGCGCCTCCCTGCTCGCCCCGTCCGCCGTCCATCATAGTCGACTTCGGTCACCGGTCGAGCCCGACGGCGCCCCATGGCCCCTCGGTTCGGGCCCGCGGCCGGGGTCAGGCACTGGCTCGCCGACCGTCGGCACCCCGGGCAGCGCCTCGGGGTGTTTCGGTGGGGACCGTCCTTCGGAGCCGTCGCACATCCGGCGGACGGTCCTCAGCCGCGCTCGACCGTCCGATCCCGAGACGACGCTTTCAGGTCGCGGGCGACCCGGCGCCCTTCCGCCCGGCGAGGGGATCCGTGACGTCCTCGAGGCTGCGCCCTTCCGCATCGACACCGAAGACCAGGGCGACGACGCCCCCGAAGATCATCACCGACGCGCCCACCACGTACCCCCAGAACAGCGGATCGCGCGCCGTCCCGTCACCGATCAGGTGCCCGAAGATCAACGGGCCCATCGCGCCTACGATCTGGCCGACGGCGAAGAAGTACGAGATGGCCTGGCCCCGCACCTCGAGCGGAAAGATCTCGCTGACCGTCAGGTAAGCCGACGACGCGCCCGCGGAAGCGAAGAAGAACGAGAGGCACCAGAGCGCCGTATGCGTCTGCGCTGTCAATATCCCGAGCTTGAACAGGTAGGCCGAGAGGAGCAGGATCGCGCCCGCGATGGCATATGTCGAGAAGATCATCCGTCGTCGGCCGATCGTGTCGAACAAGGGACCGAGAAACAACGGTCCAAGCAGATTGCCGATGGCGAACGGGAAAAAATACAGCGACGCTTGCGACGCATCGAGGTTATAGAAGTTCTGCAGGACGAGGGCATACGTGAAGAAGATCGCGTTATATAAGAAGGATTGCGTGATCATCATGGTGATGCCGAGGAACGTCCGCGATGGAAACTGGCGGAAGAAGACGTCCACGAGCCGGCTGAACGGCACCGACACCTCCGGCTCGATGGTCGTCGCCCGCGCATCGTCGACCGGCAGGAGTGTGACGTCGCGGGCCCGGACGCCGGCCTCGATCTCGTCCACGATGCGCTCCGCCGCGGCGGCTTGGCCGTGCGTCAACATCCAGCGCGGGCTCTCGGGGATGTGACGGCGCAGGTAGATGATCACCAATCCCAGAACCGGGCCGATGAAGAAAGCGACCCGCCAGCCGATGTTCTCCGGCAGCAGGGCGTGGTTCAGGAGGAAGAAGCTGCCGACGGCACCGATCATCGCGCCGGCCCAGTAGGTGCCGTTCACCGCGATGTCGACCCGCCCGCGGTACTTGGCCGGTATCATCTCGTCGATCGCCGAGTTGATGGCGGTATACTCGCCGCCGATGCCGAGCCCGGCGACGAAGCGCCAGAGGTACAAGAACCAGGGCGTCCACGCGAGGCCCGCCATGCCCGAGCCGACCAGGTAGATCGCCAGCGTGAGGATGAAGAGCTTCTTCCGCCCCCAGCGGTCGGTCAGTCGGCCGAACACGAGGGCGCCGACGACCTGTCCGACGAGATACACCGTTCCGGTGAACCCGACGTCCTCGGACGTCATGCCCAGGGGCGCCTTGAAGCCCGACGCAGACACCAGCTGGATCTCGATGCCGTCCAGGATCCAACTCACGCCGAGCCCGAGCACGACAAGCCAATGGAACCTCGCCCAGGGCAGTCGGTCCAACCGGGTCGGGATGAGGCTCCTGATGGGGCGTTCGCCCGCCGTCGCTGCACTCATCGAGAGCGCTCCTCCCCTTGGCGTCCGTTCGGCTCCGGTTCCATGAGGCCCGCGGAGTCCGTGCCCGAATCCATCGCGCTTCAGGGAGGCTATGTCGGACCCAGCCCTGCGCCAAGCGTCGATCGCAGGCCATCGACGCGCCGTGGCGAAACGGCGCGACCCCGCCTTCGCCGGGCCGCCGCTCGCATCGTGCCGCGCCGACGCGGCGAGAGATCGCCTGGGAGGCCGGTGCGCTGCACGCCGGTCACGGCGGGGATGGCGGGCATCCGACGGCTGCGGCCGTCATGGCCTGCCCGCGATGGCGTCGTCGATCCAACGATACAGGATGTCCTCGGCGCCGGGGTTGCCCATGTGGCCTCGGTCGCCTCGCGCGACGAGGTCTTTGTTGTCGCCCTGAGTGGCGACGACGAGACTGTCCTCGATGGGGAAGATCGAGTCTTCCATCCCGTTGATGACCAGCAGCTTGCAGGTCGGCGTCCCGACGATGCCGGAGGCGACGAGACTGAATCTGCGGCCCTCGGCGGCGTACCGGGCGGTGGCGGCGGCGCCATCTGCATCGCGATACCCGAATTTATAGGCCATCGCCTCCGCCAGGGCGAACGGATATTCCATCCGGTCCTGTGCCCCGATCCAGGCCGGGTCGAACATGTGATGGCACCCGCCACCCTGGGCCACGGCGGCGCACAGCCGGTCGGCGTGGGTATGCGCGATGCGAAAGGCATAGTAGCCGCCCGTGCTGATGCCGCGCGCGACGATTGTCTTCGGGTCGAAACCGTACCGCGACGCCGCCGCTTCCACCCAATCGAGCACGCTGCTCATGAGCCGGTCCGGCGAGGTCGGATCGTTCGGCGCAGCCGGACAATCTCCGGTGCCCGGGATCTCGAAACTCAGCGTCGCACAGCCGTGGTCGACATGCCGTTGGGTCCGCGGCGTATGGTCGGTCCTGTAGGCGTCGAGTCCGCAGATGAACAACAGGACAGGCCAGCCGGCGTCCGGCCGGTCGCCCTCGGGCAGACGAAGGTAGGCCTGGACCGGCACGTCGCGATCACCCGCCGCGGTGTCGACATGGGTGAACGGAACGGCCACCGGAACGCTCGGCGGGTCCAGCGATACGCCGCCCCGTTCGTATGCGGCCTTCCCTTTCTCCCAAGCCTCCTGGCTGAGGGGCGATCGGTTGATCGGGAAGCGGGCGATCCTGTAGACCGCGGCCGCACGCAGGAACAGGTCCCTCGCCTCATCGTTCTCGCCCCGGGATGCCGCTGCTTCCGCTCGCGAGACGAGTCGCTGTGCCACGGGGAAGAACGGCTTCGCATATTCGTCGGGTCGGTGGAGGATCTGCGGGTCGTCGTCGGACGTCTCGATGAGCTCGGCGAAGATCGGGTCGAAGTCGGCGACGTCCGCATCCGTGAAGGGGTAGATGCCCGCCGAACAAGGCTTGCGCCACTTCTGCGCCCAGAGCGCCGAGACCGAATCGTGATGGGCGAAGTCTGGAAATCCGTCGCGCGATGCCTTCGCGGTCGATTGGACGTGATAGGGCGGTGCGATGATCTTCCCCGATATCGTCATGGCGGAACCAATCGTCTGCAGTCGGTGATCGATGAACTCCGATGCGAAGGGTACGGTCCGTCGAAGCGAAGCATCGCGCGGGCCCGGCGTCTGTCAGGCTGTCTCCGACATCTGCCGGCCTGAAGCCTCGAGGCTGTCTCATGGCTTGCGTGCGAGACGCGGGGAGACGGACACGAGCGCCCTTCGACGCCGAACGATCGCGGTCAGGCGGCTTTCGACGCCGTCGGGAGGGGATAGTCGGTATATCCCTTCGCCCCCTCGCCGTAGAACGTGGCGGGGTCCGGCTTGTTGAACGGGGCGTCGGTGCGCAGCCGCTCCACGAGGTCGGGATTGGCGATGTAGGGCACGCCGAAGGCGACGAGATCGGCGGTGCCCGCCGCCAGCACCGCATTCCCCTTGGCCTTGTCGAAGCCGGTGTTGACCATGACCGGCACCGAAGTCATCGGCCGGAACGTCTGGGCGACATGGGCGATCTGGACACCGCGTTCGGCGTCCTTCGCATTGGGCTCGAGCAGGCAGAGATAGCCGACCTTCAACGCGTCGAGCGCGCGGACGACGTGGCCGAACGTCGCGAGCTTGTCGCCGTCGTCGACACCGTAGAGGGAGCTCGACGGCGAAAGGCGGACACCCACATGGCCGGCGTCCCACGCGGCGATCATCGCGGTCGCCGTCTCGATCATCAGCCTCGCGCGGTTCGCGACCGACCCGCCATAGGCATCGGTGCGCTCGTTGCTCCCATCCTGCAGGAACTGGTCCTGCAGGTAGCCGTTGGCGCCGTGCAGCTCGACGCCGTCGAACCCGGCCGCGCGGGCATTGCGGGTCGCCTGGGCGAAGTCGGCGACGATGCCCGGGATCTCGTCGAGGCCGAGCACGCGCGGCACGGGAAACTCGACCCGACCGCTCGGCAGGAAGAAATCGCCCGTCGCCGGTATCGCCGACGGCGCGACCGGCATCGCGCCGTGGCGCATGTCGGGGTGCGCGACGCGGCCGCAATGCCAGATCTGGCAGACGATGCGGCCGCCCGCCGCATGCACGGCATCGGTGACGCGCCGCCAGCCGGCGACCTGATCGGCGCGGTGCAGGCCGGGACACCGGATGATCCCGTGGCCCTGAACCGACACCTCGGTGCATTCCGTGACGATCAGGCCGGCGGACGCGCGCTGGACGTAATAGTCGCGCATGAGGTCGGTCGGCACGCCGTCCTCTGTCGCTCGTGTGCGGGTCATCGCCGACATGGCGATGCGGTTGGGCAGAGCGAGGCCGTGCAGGTCGTAGCCGTCGAACAGATCGGGCATGTGTTCCTCCCTTGTCGCTCGTTCAGAGCCTGTGCCTGCCGCCATCGCCGTCGAGGGTCTGGCCGGACCCGTCCCCGACGATCGACGCGGAGTCGCTATCGACGATCCTGCCCAGCCACGGCCCTTTGTCGGCGGCAGCGTCGCATTCGATGAGATCCGGCCGGAACATATCAACATAGAAGCGTCGATCTGCTGCCGGTCGCTCGATCGAGCATCAATCACGTCCGACCTGTCCTGTCTCCGCCCACTCCATGGATACAGTGTGCCGCCGTTGGGACAGCGAACGACCTGAACGGTCTCGACATCCCCGACCGGGTCGGATCGTCCTGCAGCTTGGTGGGAGCCGCACGCGCGCTGCCCCAGCACGGATCGAACGTCGGCCGCGGCCTCGCCGGGCTCGAGTCGGCGCTCGGCTTGCGACCGATCCGGAGGACGACGCGCGCCGTCGAGCTGACACCTGCGGGGGAACGCCTGACGACCGTATGCGGCTCAATCGGGCGCCGCCTTCGACAATGGCGACCGCCTCGATGGCGGCTCGCAGGCCGGCCGATCTGGATCGATGGCTGGGGCGGGAGGGTACTCACCCGAACGCAGTCTGATCGGCCCCCGCAAGGATCACGCGGGGCCGAGGCCGCCTTGCTTACAGCGAGGTATGACATCCTGGCGGACAACCGACAAGCCCGCTCCCGAAAACCGCGTCGCCAGAAACGAACCACATTCCGCCGCAACTTTTCGTTGCTGCAGACGAACAACAAAACGCTGCTGCTTGAAGCCGGTCGAGAAACGAACTGAGCGCCGCCTTCGGCCGCGCTCTGCACATCTTTGCCGGCCTGATCTTGCGTTAGAAACCTGGATTCCCAGTCACTTCGAGATCCGCCCCGTTCTCCTCTGGGCCGCGACGGTCACGAGCTCCGGTCGCGAGAGGCAGTGGACCTGCCCGGTGGACCTGTGTCAATCGCTGCCGATGCCGTTGCTGCGTACCTCACATCATCATGGGTTCATTCGATGTGCAGTGTGGATCCGGCGATGGGAATCGGCTCCAAAGCCCCTGTCCCCTGGGGAGCTTGGCTCCGCATCCCCGCTGATTCCTACCAGGATACTTATCAGTTTTCCGACCAGAATTTCGGACGGTCACCAACGCCTGCAAGCAAAACCGGTGGGCCGCGAACGACAAAAGTGGGTGGAGAGCGGAAAGGCTGCTTTCGAGCGGGGTGCCACGGGAGCTGACATTTGATCGCGCCGTCGGCCCGATCGGCTTCAGCGAACTTCTGCCGGATCGATGCCTTGCAGTCTCACGCAACGACAGAAGGTGGGGTCGCACGTCGGTCGGGGCTATCAGGTGCCCAGCATCTGTCCATGTCCTACCCACCTTCACGATGACGAGTTTCGCTTTCATTCGCCTCGCACCGATCCACGTGCGACCGTGATGCCATTATCGATTCGTACGCATGCCGCGCTCCAGGCGCACGACCGCATCGATGTGGCGCAACGCCTGCTGCCGGTGCGTGACCAGCAGCGTCGTGCGGCCCACCATCAGTCGGTCGAGAGCGTCCAGCACGGCGCGTTCCGAGGCGGGATCGAGTCCCTCTGTCGGTTCGTCGAGAACCAGGATTGGGGCGTCCTTGAGCAGCGCCCGCGCGATGGCGATGCGCCGCGCCTGACCACCCGAGAATCGAGTCCCCGTCTCGCCAACCAGCGTGTCGAGACCTCGCGGCAACGCCTCGATTTCGTCGAGGATCCCGGCGTTGCGCAACGCCGCGCGAAGGTCGTCCACCGAGGCGTCGGGACGTGCCAGCAAGAGATTGTCGCGCACCGACGCGTTGAAGAGATGCGTGTCTTGCGCCACCACGGCGCAAAGGCTGCGCACCGCCGCGCCGTTGAGATCGCTCAACTCCACGCCGCCGATCTCCACCGTGCCATCCTGGTAGTTCCAGAACCGCAGAAGCACGTTGAGCAGGCTCGTCTTACCGGCGCCCGAAGAGCCTACGATTCCGATGGAGCCGCCCTGCGGCACGTCGAGGTCGACGCCGTCGAGCGCCCAGGGACCGCCGTCCCGGTAGCGCATCTTCAGATCGCGGATCCTGATGTCGAAGCGCCGGGGCAACGCTGCCGGGCGGACCGGGTCGCGCACCGCCGGGACGGTGTCGATCACCTCGAAGATGCGCCGGGCAGCCGCCAACGTTTCGCCGAGCGCTCCGAAGGCCAGCGGCAGCGGTGCTACGGCCTCGAAACTCGCCAGCACGAAGAGCGCCACCATGGCGAGGTCCGGGGCCGCCAGCGCGCCCGAGCGCACCAGCGGGATGGCCAGCACCAGCGCGCCCCACAACGCGAGTTGCGCCGCCAAGCCGGACAGCGCCGACGTGGCGGCGCCATGCCATGCGAGACGCCGGCCCTCGTCGGTCAGCGCTCGCCCGCCCCGCGCCACATGAGCCGCATGGGCCGCGACCCCGCCGCAGACCTCGAGCTCGCCGAGGCCCCGCACGCCGTCTGCCACCGCGGCGCGCAGGTCGGCCCGCATCGCCACGCCACGCGCGCCCGGTCCTCGGCCGAGGCGCCGCGCCGCGACCGGCAGGACCACGCCGGCCACGAAGAGGGCCGAGGCGTCGAGCAGAGCCACGGCGCCGCTGAACCGGGACATGAACCACATGAGCGCGGCGGATGAGACTAGCGCCCCCGCCGAGGGGGCGAAGACGCGGAGATACAGGTTGTCGAGGCTGTCAATGTCGGCGCGGATGCGGCTGAGCAGGTCGCCGCCGCGGTAATGCTGTAGCCGCGCCGGGGCGAGCGGCTCAAGATGCCGGTAGAACCATACGCGCAGGCCCGCGATCAACCGGAACGTCGCCTCGTGGGTGACGAGGCGCTCGACGTAGCGGCCGACCGTCCTCAGGATCGCGAGGCCACGGATGGCGGCGGCCGGGGTGAAGTAGTTCAGCGTCGTCAGGCCGAGCCCCGCCAAGCCCATCGCGGTGATGAACCAGCCCGACAGGGCGAGGAGCCCGACGTTGGCCAGCACCACCACGACGTTGACGGCCACGCCGGCGAGCATCCATCCCGCGTAGGGGCGGAACAGCCGCAGGAGGCGCAGAGCGTCCCTCACGCGTCGGCTTCTTCGAGAAGTCCGACCATTTCGGCGAAGCGCGAGTCGCGCGCCATGAGGTCCTCGGGCCGGCCGCACTCGACGACGTGCCCCTCCTCGATCACCAGGACGCGATCGACGTCCCGCAGCGTGTCGAGCCGATGCGCGATGATCAGCAGGGCGCGGCCGGGCGACAGAGCCGCGATCGAGCGGGTGACCAACCCGGCCGTGTCCGCATCGAGACCCGCGCTGGCCTCGTCGAGCACCACCACGTCGGCGTCGGCGAGGAAGACGCGAGCGAGCGCGATGCGCTGGATCTCGCCACCCGACAGGCCCTGCCCGCGGTCGCCGACGAGAGTGTCGAGCCCCTTCGGCAGCGCCGCGACGAAGCGATCCGCGCCCGCGGAGGCCAGCGCGCGGCCGATCGCGTCGGGCGTGGCGTCGGGCCGGGCGAGCAGGAGGTTGTCGCGCAGGGTGCCGTGGAACAGCGTCGGCCGCTGTGAAAGCCAGGCGACCCGCCTCATCCAGCCCGCGCGCGACAGGGTGCGCAGATCGATGCCGTCCACCGCGATCCGCCCCGCGCTCGGCGTCGCGAAGCCGAGCAGCAGCTGCCCGAGCGTGGTCTTGCCAGCGCCGGAGGGGCCGACCAGTGCGACGCGCTCGCCCCGGGCGATGCGGAAGCCGACGCCGTGGATCACGGGGGCATCCGCTCCGTAGCCGAAGCTCACCGCCTCGAAGGCGACCTCCAGCGGCGGCCCGGCGGGCAGCTCGACGTCGCCCCAGGCGGTAGCGGGTGCCTCTGTGGCGAGCAGCGCTACGATGGCCTCGGACGAGCCGATCGCCTCCATGCGGGCATGATATTGGACGCCCATGTTGCGCAGCGGCCGGAAGAATTCGGGCGCCAGCAGCAGCACGAAGAAGCCCGGCAGAAACTGCATCTCACCGAAGTACAGCCGGAAGCCGACGTAGACCGCGATCATGGCGATCGACACGGTGGCGAAGAACTCCAACATCAGCGACGACAGGAAGGCTACGCGCAGCACCGCCATGGTACGCAGCCGGTAGTCCTCGGCAGTGGCCGCCACGACCTCCACCTCGCGCCGGCTGGCGTCGAAGAGCTTCAACGTGGTCAGGCCCTCGATCGTGTCGAAGAACTGCGCGCTCATGCGGGCGAGCTGGCGCCACTGCCGCCGGTTCAGCGCCTCCGCACCCTTGCCGATCAGCACCATGAAGAGTGGGATCAGCGGCGCCGCCAGCACCATCACGGTGCCGGAGATCCAGTCCTGCGGGAACACGAAGACCAGGATGGCGACCGGCACCGTGGCCGCCAGCGCGGTCTGTGGCAGATAGCCGTCGTAATAGCGCCTCAGGTTCTCGATGCCGTCGACCGCCGTAGTGGCAAGTTCACCCGTGCGGGCGCCGCGCGTGAAGGCGGGGCCGAGCGCCGCGATGTGGTCGATCAACTGGGCCCGGACGTCGAGCGCCACCTTGGCGCCCGCCTCGAAGGCGACGGCGTCGGTTAGCGCCGACACGACCGCCCGGGCGGCGAAGACGCCAAGAAGGTCGAGCAGCCAGGGCCAAGAGTCTTCGAGCCCGAGGCCGCGGATCGCCACGGCGTCCACCACGCGCGCCAGCAGCCAGGCCTGGGCGACGAGCAGCAGCCCACCCAGCGTCCCAGCCACGACCGCCGCCGATAGGGGCGCGCGCACGCGTTTGGCGAAGCCACGCATCCACGCGTTGAGCGCCTTCCCGGTCGCACGCGGCATCGGGGCGGAATGGGTGGTCACGGGCGAACCCTCACGAGGCCGGCGGGCGGCGCGCCGAAACTAATCGCCGGCGCTCGCCGCGGACCAGCATCGCGAATATCCCGAGGCTGACCATGAACATCACGGCAGCGACGCCGATCAGCGCCCCCGGCATGCCGAAGACCGCCGCCCCGAGCCCCACACCCACAACGGGACCGATGAGGAAAAGCCCGAGCGCGCGGAGGTTCCACAAGGCCCGCAGGGTAGGCCCGGCCCGCCCGTCGGCTGTCAATGCGCCGGCATCTTGGCTACGCGGGCGCGGAAGACCCAGATCTGGTACCAGTTGTACATGATCATCACCGGGAACAGACCGACGGCGGTGAGCAGGAAGGTAAAGATCGAGATCTCGGGGCTGGCTGCGTCGTAGACTGTCCAGGTCCCGGGCACGATGTAGGGATACATGGTGGCCAGCATGCCACCCATCATGATCGCGATGGTGGCGTCGAGCCACAGCAGGGCCCGGAAGTCCTGGTCGGCGAAGGTCGCAACGCGCATGCGGTAGGTCGAGAACAGCGCCGCGACCAGCACAAGACCCCAGGCCCAGAAGTAGTGGCCCGTCCAGTTGTTCCAGGCCCAGGGAAAGATCAACGCGCTCCACACGACCGTCACCAGCACCGTGACGGTGACGAGATAGAAGGAGATGTGGGTCCAGCCCCGCGCGTGGCGGCGGATGGGCTCGCCCTTCTCGAAGCGTGCGCGCACGAAAAGGCCGCCGGACAGGCAGACCGCGATCACCGCCGCGACCCCGGTCCAGGTACTGAACGGGGTGGCGAAGCGCAGCGCTCCGCCGACGTAGGCCGGGATCGTATGCGGCACGTGCGTCATCGGGAAACCCTGCAGGATCGCGCCCACGCCCATTCCGCCGAAGAATGTCACGGCGAGGCTCGACAGGCCGAAGGCGAGGTCGCTGAAGCGTCGGCTCCATGGTGAGGCGAGGTGGCGAAACTCCAGCGCCACCGCGCGGGTGAGGATGCCAAGCAGGACCATCATGAGAGGGATCATCAGGTAATGCAGCGCCGACCCGTAGGCGAAGGGGAAGGAGCCGAACAGCACGCCGCCCGCCACGATGAGCCAGGTTTCGTTGGCATCCCAGGTGCCGGCCATCGCCTCCATGATGGCGCCGCGCTCCCCCTCGTCGCGCACCGACAGCGAGAAGATGCCCGCGCCGAGATCGGCGCCGTCGAGGATGATGTAGAGCAGGATCGAGAAGCCCACGACCACCCACCAGCCGACGGCCAGGATGTGCTGTGTGGCGGTCAGCGTGTTGATCATGGTGTTGCGGCCTCGCGCCTTCGTTCGGGTGGACGGTGTCAGGCCGGCGTCGGCGTGGGGTTGGCGTCGTGCTTGAAGCGCGGCGCGTCGTCGAGCTCGCCGAGGTGCTGTTCGCCCCCTTCGGGCACGGGGCTCGTCATGTCGGGGCCGGTGCGCACCACCTTGTAGAGGAACCACCAGGTGGCGCCCCAGACCGTCAGCTCGAACACCATGTAGCTGCCCAGCCACAGCAGTTCTTGCGCGCTCGACATGGTGCTGACGCCGTCCGCGGTGCGCATGATGCCGTAGACCACCCAGGGCTGGCGCCCCACTTCGCGCGTCCACCAGCCGACCCACACCGACACGTAAGGCAGGACGGTCGCCGCCACCGCGGCGCGCAGGAACCAGCGATGGCCCGTGATGGCCTCGGCGGCGAGCCGGCCGCGGAACCACAGGTAGGCGCCCCACAGCGACAGGCCGAACATGGCGAAGCCGATCCCCACCATGACGCGGAAGCCGTAGAACGGGATGGGCACGGAGGGCCGGTCGGCCGCCGGGAACTCGTTGAGACCCCGCACCTTCCCGTCCCAGCTGTGCGTCTCTAGGAGACTCAGCACGTGCGGGATGGTGATCGCCCAGGCGTTGCCGTCGTTGCTCTCGTTCGGCCAGGCGAGGACATGCCAGCCAGTGTTGACGCTGCCGTCCTTGTTGTAGGTGTCGTAATGGCCTTCCATCGCGGCCAGCACGGTCGGCTGGTCCTCCGCCACCGTGAGGCCCATGCCGTCGCCGAGATAGATCTGCAGCGCCGCGACGGGCACCAGCACGAGCATCGAGAACTTGAAGGCTTTCTGGAAGGTCGGCACATTCCTGTTCTGCAGGAGGTAGTAGGCCGACACGCCGATCACGAAGGCCAAGCCCAGCTCGATGCAGGCGACGAGCATGTGCGGAAAGGCGAAAAGGACGTCTGGATTGAACAGCGCCGACCACCAGTCCTTCACGGTGAAGACGCCGTCGTGGATGCTCACGCCGGTCGGGGTCTGCATCCAGGAGTTCGCGACGAGGATCCACATCGCAGAGAATGCGGATGACAACGCCACATTGAAGGTGGCGAACAGATGCATGCGCTTGGAGATTTTGCCCCAACCGAAGATCATGAGGCCGATGAAGCCCGCCTCGTACATGAAGGCCGTGATGGTCTCATAGCCCAGGACCTGCCCGAAGAAGGGTCCTACGGCCTGCGAGAACGGCCCGTATAAGATGCCGAAAGCCATCTCCATGGTAATGCCGGTCGCGACGCCGGCCGCGAAATTGATGATGAGCAGCTTTTCGAAGAAGCGGCAAAGTCGGTACCAATGGTCGTTGCCCGAGCGGACCCAGCGGAATTCCGAAAAGAAGAGCAGCGAAGCCAGACCGATGGTCAGCGGCGGATACAGGATATGCAGCGTGGTGATCCAGCCGAAATCGAGCCGGGACAGCAGCACCGGCCATTGAGTCTCCGCCAAGGATCTCTCCTGTTTCAAGCCAGCGACCGCGCGGAAACCACGAGCCGTCCTGCAACTGATGGTAAGGTGGGTACGGACGGACGAGATCCAAATCTTCCGAGGAGGTCATTTTGTCCAAGGGCATGATCGGAAGTACGACCGATGGAGTGCTGCCGACTCCGAGATCACCGGTCCGACGAAGGGGCTTTGTTTGGCCACCAGGCTCGTGACGCCGGCAGTACGAGAGATCCGACGCGAACGATGTCGGAGTTTTGGAGAGGCGATCGCGATCCACAAAGCGTCTGCTTCTGCGAAAGCTCGATCGGCTTCGCGACGCCCGGGTTGGGTCGACAGCGGCGCGCGTCAGGCTTGTCAGAAAGTAGCGCTTCGCACCTACTCGTTGTACGTTCGTTCTGTTCTCCCCTTGGCCGACATGGCCAAGAGAGGATGGCACCATGGGACAATCAGAACACGATCCAGGCGCGAAGGGGAAACCTGCGTGGAACGCCGGACGGAAGCTCGGGGCCAAGCGAGCCCTCAAGCCGCAGCAGGTCTGGGCTATCCGGTTCTGGCTCGACAGCAAGAAGCGTATGCGCGACCGCGCCATGTTCGACCTCGCGATCGACAGCAAGCTGCGAGGCTGCGATGTCGTCAAGATCAAGATCGGCGATATCGTGCTGGGCGGCCGCGTCCGTTCCCGCGCCATCGTTGTCCAGCAGAAGACCAAGCGGCCGGTGCAGTTCGAGCTGCTCGACCACGCCCAGGGCAGCCTGAGCGCGTGGCTGGAGCGCCGGGGAGGTGCGGTGGCCGACTACGTATTCCCGAGTCGGATCGACCACGCCAAGCACATCAGCACGCGCCAGTACGCCCGGCTCGTGGAGGAATGGATCAACGGGACCGGCCTTCGGCGTGAGGACTACGGTACG
Source organism: Lichenihabitans sp. (assembly GCA_965214345.1). GTDB lineage: Bacteria > Pseudomonadota > Alphaproteobacteria > Rhizobiales > Beijerinckiaceae > Lichenihabitans. Next base: position 3,143,906 of record CBDCBJ010000007.1, read on the forward strand.
CACTCGCTCCGTAGAACCAAGGCCGCGATGATCTACAAGCAGACCGGAAACCTGCGCGCCGTGCAGATCCTGCTCTGGCATACCAAGATCGAGAGCACGGTTCGATACCTCGGTGTCGACGTCGAAGATGCCCTGACGCTGGCGGAGAAAACGGAGATCTGAACCCTGCGCAGCCCGACGATGCATGTGTCGAGGCTGCGCAGCCTGCCTCACCCAGCACGAATGGTGGCTCGGCTCCGACGGCAGGCGAGGACGGGTGGACAGCGGATGGTCCGCTTATGAGAAGCGCTGGCGGTCGAACAGACATTTAGCCAAATGAGAAGCGGTTCGTGGACGCCGAAGAGGCGGGACACCTGCGGTGTTAGGTAGCAAGCTCACCTAGAAAATGCTAAATGAAAGCAGTAACTTAGGATAGCATGGACCCTGCCGCGATGGGAAGATCGAAGCCGCCGCGACCCTCTGCCCCCTACGATCTCGTCCTCGTGGAATGGGAGGACAGCCAACAGCCGGAGTCGGCTTGGCAGTGGGTGGACGACTACACTGTGCCGGCGATCATCCGGTGTCTTTCGGTCGGCTACCTAATTGCCGAGACGCCCGATGCAATCGCCCTCGCCCCGAACCTCGGGGACGTCACGAAAGAGAAGATCCAGGCCAGCGGCATCATGCGAACACCCGTCTCTGCGGTCCGCAGCATGGCCCGGATCTGAAGTTCATTTCTTCTTCGGGGCGGGTGCCGCCTTCGCAGCGGGTTTCGGCGCTGACGCGGCAGGCTTAGCGGTTGGTGCGGGTTTTGCCGCGGCTCCCCGTGGTTCGATATGCGCCATCACGGAAGCGCCCAGCTTTTGCGTTTGGGCATTCGAGACAGTGCTCGGCGCCCGTAGCGCTTCGGCTGCGATTTTTTTGATAGCAGGGGCCGTGATTGGCTCCACGCCTTTTGCGGGTGGCTTTGCCATGGCAATTTCCCTTCTCGGATTTCCGTGGAAGTCCAGCTTCCTCCCGCAACCTAAGAGAGTCGAATCCCACTTATGAGCGAGACGCCTCTTATCCACACGCAAAATGACACCATCCGCCTCGCCCGCACCGACACCTACGAGCACACCATCTCGGGCCTGCTCACCAAGCGCGCCGACCTGTTCCATGAAGCCGAGCGCATCCGCGACCGCCTGGCCGAGATCAAGAACGATGTCTCCGCCATCGACCGGGTGCTCGGTACGCTGGGCTACACAGGCGACCTCGACGCCGCCATGCCCCGTCAGAAGCGCGAGGTGATCTTCGGCCGGGGCGAGCTGACACGGGCCTGCATCGACGAGCTGCGCAACGCCGCCGGGCCGCTGATGTCCCGTCAGATTGCGGAGGCCATTCTTTCCGTCTCAGGCAAGGACGCCCGAGACCGCAACCTGATGACGGAGCATACCAAGCGGGTGTCCAAGGCCCTCAGGAGCCTCAAGGTCGAGGGGCGGGTCGCAGCGGCCAAGGACGGGCGCGGGAACATGCTGTGGCGGCTGGCGGGGCGGTGAAAATGATGCCACTAGCCACTTTAAGTTCTTCGCTTCGTATGCGATTGTCATTGCAACACATGATAAATAGGGTGGACGACAGTGTATCGCATTCTTGACAGGTTAAAGCATTACCTTGGATGGATCGCTGGCATCGTAGGAGTGATTTTATCGTGGTTTGCTGGTTTCGACCTTTTATCTAAGGTTTTCACGGAAGAGCACAGAAGGTCGATAATAGCCGAGTATTATGTTATTTTCGGGCTTATAGTTGGATCGTTGTACCTTTTGGTTCGTCAGTATATGGTCATTCGTAAGGAAAAATATGCTAACATAACGTCAAGCCTGCACAGCGCGTTGCATGAAATCAGAGATCTTCAAACATATATTGAAAGAAATGAAAGAAAGAAGGGGGGAGATCAGCACAATGATATGAAGTTGAGCAATGAATGCAAGATAATTGCATCTAGAGCGCTTACGCATGTTGCACAAATATTCAGTATGTTGACCTCGACTCATTGTAGAGCTTCTATAAAGCTATTTTATGAGGAAAATAATAAGGTGTACGTATATAGCTTTGCAAGGGACGCGGCGGCTACTCAAAGAACAAGGAACTTAGACGAGAAGAGGGTCGCAAACAATCACGATCCACTCGCAGAGAATAACGAAATGGCCGTACTTTTTGATGATACTAATGAAAATTGGAGCTTTTTATCTAACGACTTGCCGAGTCAAAAAGGGTTTCGATCAACTAGGGTCTGAACCCAATCAGGCTATTGCGTTCACGGTCTGAAGCGGATTCCATGGTTGTCCATGGAGGTGCAGATGGCTGATCTTTTCTGGCTTTCGGACGAGCACTGGGCCGTGGTGGGCCGGTTCATGCCTACCAACCAGCCCGGGGCACGGCGGGTGGACGACCGCCGCGTGGTGTCCGGCATCCTGCACATGCTGCGCACGGGCGGGCGCTGGCGTGACGTGCCGACGGCGTACGGTCCGGCCACCACGATCTATAACCGGTTCAACAGGTGGTCCCGGCGCGGCTTCTGGCTTGCCATGCTGGCAGCCCTGGCCGAGGCGGGTTGGATCGCCCAGACGGCTGCCATCGACAGCACCTATACGAAGGCGCACCGCTGTGCCCATGGCGGCAAGGGGGGGCGAAAACCAGGCGGTCGGCCCCTCGCGGGGCGGGCCGACCACCAAGATCCACATCCTGTCCGACACCCTCGGCCGCCCTGCCGTCGTCCACCTGACGCCAGGCAATGCCAGTGACGTGAGGACCGCTCCTGCGGTGTTGGCGGCCGTGATCGGCCCCCACTGGGTGGTCCGGTGTGAATGTTAGTGCGCCGTGGGCCGTTGCGCCACGGGTAGCTTGGCCGGCGAAGCAGGTCGGGTCAGCGCAGCCGGCCAAGCGGCGTAGGTTGGCACCACCACCTCCGGGGCTGGCGGGCGATACCCGAGCGAGGCATGGGGCCTGATCGCGTTGTAGTGGCGGCGCCAGCTCTCGATGATGATCTCAGCTTCGCGGAGCGAATAGAAGATCTCGCCGTTGAGCAGCTCGTCGCGGAAACGGGCGTTGAAGCTTTCGACATAGCCGTTTTCCCAAGGTGAACCGGGTGCGATATAAGCCGTGTTGGATCCGACGGCGGAGATCCACTTCTGCACGGCCCTGGCGATGAACTCCGGGCCGTTGTCGGAGCGAATGTGAGCCGGCACGCCGCGCAGGATGAACAGGTCGGACAGGACGTCGATGACGTCCGTTGACTTCAGCTTGCGGGCGACCCGGATGGCCAGGCACTCGTGGGTGTACTCGTCCACGACGTTGAGGGTGCGGAACTTGCGGCCGTCGTGAGTCCGTGCCTCGACGAAGTCGTAGGCCCAGACGTGATCCCGGCGCTCGGGCCGCAGCCGGATGCAGGATCCGTCGCCAAGCCACAGCCGCCCGCGTTTCGGCTGCCGGGCTGGCACCTTCAGTCCTTCCTGGCGCCAGATCCGTTCCACGCGCTTGTCGTTGACCACCCAGCCGGCATCCCGCAGCAGGGCCGTGATCTTGCGGTAGCCGTAGCGGCCGTACTGGCGTGCAAGCTCAATCAGGTCGGCCGTCAGGTTCTCTTCGTCGTCGCGGCCCCGCGGCGCCTTGCGTTGAGTCGACCGGTGCTGACCGAGCGTCCGACAGGCGCGGCGCTCGGAGATGTTCAGCACATCACGGACATGGTCGATGCAGACGCGCCGGCGAGCGGGGCTCAGAAGTTTCCCCGGGATGCCTCCTGTAGGATCAGCTTGTCGAGCGTGAGGTCCGCGATCGCCTTGCGCAGTCGGCTGTTCTCGGTTTCCAGATCCTTCATCCGCTTGACCTGGTCCGATTTCAGCCCGCCGTACTCCTGCCGCCAACGATAGTAGGTGACCTCCGTCACGCCGATGCTGCGGATCGCGTCCGCCACGCTCGATCCCTGTGACACCAGCACGTCAACCTGACGCAGCTTGGTGATGATCTCCTCGGGCCTATGCCGCTTCGCCATGTCGTCCGTCCTCCGGGGCTCGAAAGCCATACTTCAGGGCGGACCACTTCAATGACCACTTCAATGGGGGAGGATCAGCCGCCCCAGGCCGCATCCGGCGTCTCATGGCCGACAAGGGTTACGACGCCGATTGGCTCCGGGCCGATCTGCGCAACGCCGGCATCGTGCCTGTGATCCCGGGCACGCGCTCCCGCAAACGCCCGATCCGACACGACAAAACACGCTACAAAGACCGCTGGCGCGCCGAAGCCGTGTTCTGCCGCTTGAAGGACTTCCGCCGCGTCGCCACACGCTACGACAAGCTCGCCCGAAACTACGCGTCAGCCGTCGCCCTCGCAGCCGTCGTGGCGTTCTGGTGCTGATTGAGTCCTGACCCTAGCCTTACGGCATATAATCCAGAGTGGGCTACGACTGTAGGCCCTGAAAAGAAGAAGTGGCCACTTCCATATAGAAGTACACTGACTGCGATAATCAGACAGGGAAAATTTGATCTGTGTGGAGACTTTTCCAGAAATATCGGATTTTTATGTGTCGATAGTGAGTCGAGAGGGGTGTTTGAAGGGCGGTGGGACACGCAAATCATATTTACAATCGCAGATGCATTCTACCACCCATTGAAAAGGTACTCCGAAGCCGCTCAGCGAGCAAAAATGAGGAATGTTGTAAATGGGCCACAATCCGGAACGAATAATGACTGAGTGCGTTAGCGCGGTTTGAAGGAGGGAAGGGCAATGGCCAGACCACACGAGGCGTCACAGCCCGACAAGGCCGCTGACGCTCCCAATGTCGAGATATCAATCACCCCGTCTAGTGGAAAAGACCCTGGCGTTTTCGATGTCACTTTGAAATATGAGGGGCGTGAGTCGCATCAGACGGAGATCAACACGACTCCAAAAGAGTACGCTTTCCCAAGACGTTAAGCTGCCCGGCGGCGCTTAATGCGCCGCCCGCTGCCAATACCCCTTCCACACGCGGCTCACCGGGTGGCGGAGCGCTGCTTCCGTGATCGCGAGGTACTGCTCGCCGTTGGACACCCGGCGGTAGTCCTCGCGCCACGCCATCTCTTGGCTGTAGGCCTGGAGGTAGGGGCCGGCGATATGGTGGTGGATGCCGATCTCTGAGCGGCGGATGCGGGAGAAGAAGGACTCGGCACCGTTGGTGCAGGCCTCGGCGGTCGAGTAGGCCTCTTGGTGGTTGATGCGCTTCGTGAGGAAGCGGTCGTGCAGCCGGTCCCAGGACGCGGCTTCGTCGGCATAGATCGTGGAGCCGGCCATCACCTTCGTGGCGATCTTCGACACGGCGGCGGCCTCGGAGCGGAACACGAAGGGCAAGGTCTCGCCGTTCGGCTCACGCATCACCACGACGACCTTGCGCTTGCCGGTCTGGTGCTCGGCCTTGCGACGGTCGACCCGGTTTTCCTTCTCATTGGCGGGCTTCACGTAGCCGCCGAAATAGGCACCGTCGACTTCCACGTCGCCCGCGAGGGTGCGCTCGTCGCAATCAGCCGTGATGGCTTCGCGGATCTTGTGAGCGAGCACGAACGCCGTCTTGTACTGGCAATCGAGATCGCGGGAGAGCTGAAGGGCGCTATGGCCCTTGGCGCCGTTGGCGAAGATCGCGATGGCCAGGAGGATGTCGCGGATCGGCATCTTGCGCGATGCGAAGATGGTGCCGCTCGTGACGCTGAACTGATGCGAGCACGCCTTGCACTTCCACAGCTTGCGGGCCTTGTAGGTGTAGGTAGCGGCGCAGGCGCAGCGGGGGCAGACCGCCTCGCCCTTCGTCTCCGTCCAACGGATCAACCGGAAGGCGTCATGCGCTTCCTCATCCGAAAGCCGGGCAACCCGAGCGAGGCTCAGGCTCCTTGCGGCTTTGGAGAGGAGGAAGTGCTGCGACAAGGGCTGAGGTCCAACGTTTTTCGTTGACCTCAGTGATAAGCATTGAAAGCATTGGCGTCAACAGAAAACGTTGACGTGGATGACGCTCTTTCGTATCACCTACCCATGACGATAACGCCGGAACAGAGCCGCGCTGCGCGTGGATGGTTGGACTGGGGGCAGGCAGAGCTTGCCGCCGCCGCGAACGTTTCGCTGTCGACGGTTCGAGATTTCGAGAAAGGACGACGGGTTCCGATCTCGAATAATCTAGGGGCAATGCGAGCTGCCCTTGAAGGGCGAGGGATCGCGTTCGTTGAAGACGGAACGACATTGGGCGTCACCGGACCAAAGCCCGGCGGTGGACCCGCCACAGGCTGAAATGGTAGGATGGAGGCAACGGGAGTTGCACCCGTAGGGAATGGCTTGGACGGTCCTGCCCTGCGCTTGCTGCCCCCATAGACGGCTCAGAGGCGCGAACCTCTGAGCCGTTTTTATTTGGCGGCTATATATCTTACGAACCACGTCGACTTAGGGTCGAGCGCACAGGGCATATTCGCCCGGCACTGGCCTGGGGCAAAGTGGCCTCGACGCGAACCAAGCGGCTACCCTTTCGAGGTAAGCTGCATCGGTTGTGACGACGATAGCTCCGACAATCCCGAATAAGGCAATCGCGCCAGCAAGCGCCATCTTGACCATGCGTGGATCACTTAGCCGAAAGCCTTCAAACGTGGCTAATGTAGTTGCGAGAAGTGCTCCAAACAGCAGCGGAGTCGAGAAGTGTAGCAAGAGTGCCATGTACGCTGCCATCGTTGGCGACCACGCTGGCCGCATCAATCACTTTACCGAGTTCTCCTTACCAACTGGATTAGGCTGTCCCGCCACCTTATGCCGTGCCACCTTCTTCACCGCAGCTTCAAAGGCGTCCGGGGCCTCGTCGCAGCCGAGTTGGCGGGCGGCTTCGATGAAGCGAGCGGATTGTTCACTTTGTGGAGGGCTGGGCTGGCGCTGCTTGGGCATGATGTCCAAAGGGGAGTGAGGATTGCGGGTTCTCAGGCGAGACGATTTTGAGGCTATATTTACCAGCAAGTAGCGGGTTGCCACTCCAAGCATATAAGCTAACAAGAGGGACCTTGGACTTATTGCTTTCGTTATCGCGGGTGTGAAATTCTGTGCAAGCCAGAACGCTAGCCGTGGCTAGATGGATGGCGTCATTAGCATCCATCATTTTGAACCCTAGCCCAGATTTATCTCCCGGCCGATAGTAGTAGTCACGAATTTCTCTCGCCCTGAGTAGAATGTTCCTATTTATTTCCTGCTCGTAAAAATGGACAGCATCGAACAAATTCAGAAATTTGTGATCATCTGTGAAATGTTTCTCGCTCAGTTTTTTAGGGAGAACCTCAAGGTGGCTTATGATCGATGTGACTATGATGTTTGTCTTTTTGGAATTCTCTTCCAGAATTTCCTGAACAGCGTCCTTCTTGGCCTGAGACATGACCTCGGCGCCAAGCCATTCATAGAACATGCAGGCATCCCAGTAGTAACTGGTCTTAGAGGCCATCTAGCGCCTCCCCTGGCTCTTCGAGCTTTTCACGCTCAGAGAACAAGCCATACATTTGCAATAGATGATCGCGTCCTTGGATAGGCTCAATCTCTTCGATAGAAGTCATCTCCACCGTAGAAGGAAAAGGAGAGTTAGCTTCGTATGTCAGTATCCCATTGACGCGAACAACTCGAAAGACATAACTCCGCAATTCCTCTCTCTGATGTTCTTTGAAATTACATATAATTCTATCTGGCCCAACAGGCGGCTGAATAGCAAATTCATGCCTGCCATCGAAATCGTCCACCTGCAAAAGTTCTCCGGTGACGGTCCCGAGCGATTTGCCAATCATCCACTCCGGGCGCTTTTCTGCAATCCGAAGCAGGGACGCCAAAGACTCGGCTCTCTGTTTAAACTCAATGTTAAGATCGACGCGCTTATAACCATACGTGATCCACAGCCCAGTCGCACCCGTATGACCTTCTTTTGGAACTATTTTGGCGAAACGATTTAGAAGGTTTTCATCAACCCTCTCATCGACCGGCTCGCCGCGCGCAATACTTGCCAATTGATCAAAAGACCAATTAGATGCAGGAATAGGATCATACCCTATTGCTGTCGGAACCGGGGCTAACGTCATCTCGGTCGGATTTCGCTTTGCAACCTCCGCGATTTCGTAGACAGTCTGACGTTTAGGCAGACTGAGATAATTCCTTTCTGCTTGCCCGAGAGCATCCAAAACGGACTTCAATCTCTTCACAAACGTATGAGCGAGCACGTTTCCCCGATGGCCGGGATGACCATTCACATGAACCGTGAACCGCCTTGCGCTCATCGTCCCTTACGCGTCAACTGACTGCCGGTAGGTCAGCCTCTTGCCCACGATACCACGCAAGGCGGCCTCCGTGCGAGCGGCATCGGAGATCCCTAGCTTGACGCGATGATTGTACCGGAAGTCAAACTCCGCAACGTAGCGATGCAAGTGCTTCTCCGCGCAGTGCTGATAGACGCCCTTCATGCCGCGCTTGAAGATGCTGTAGTAGCCCTCGACGGTGTTCGTATGGACCTCGCCGCGGACGTACTCCTTGGCGCTGTGGACCGTGAAATCGTGAGACGCGAAGTGATCGCCGAGCTTGCCGTACTGGCCGGCCTCGTCCGTCATGATCGCCGTCTCCTTGGCGATGTTCGCGCGGAGGATCGGCACGAGCTGAGCCGCCGCGGTACCGTCCACATGGAAGGAGCGGACCATGCCGCCGCGCTCCACGAGGGACAGGATCGCGCGCTTGTGGGCATAGCCCCGGCGCTTGATGGCGCCCTCCTTGGTGCCGATGAATGTCTCGTCGACCTCGACCACGGCACCCTCACCGCCCATCGGCGCCAGATCGCCGGAGCGCAGGGCTTCGCGGATGCGGTGCGTCAGGAACCACGCGCTCTTGTAGGTGATGCCGAGGGTGCGATGGATCTGGTGGGAGCTACAACCCTTCTTGGAGGCGCACAGGAGGTAGACCGCCTGGAGCATGAAGTGCAGCGGGATCTTGGCGCACTCGAAGACGGTGCCGACCTTGACCGTGAACTGCTTGCGGCAGTCGGAGCACTTGCGGAGGCCGACGCGAGTTTTCCGCAGATCGTAGTGCTTGCCGCTAAGGGACCCACAGTGAGGGCACACCGGGCCTTCGGGCCAGAGAAGGCGCTCAACCTCAGCGAAGGCGGCGGCTTCATCATGGAAGTGAGGGGCGGACAGGGCAGACATGGGCTTGGCTCCGATGCCGAAACTCTATCTCTGACCGTTGTGGTTTGCAAGGTATATAATCGCCTTTTATTTGAGCATTGGGAAAAACTCGGGACCGCTACGCTGCTCGAAATACTCCGATGGCAAGCCACAAAAAGCCGCTATGAATCGGCGCGAAATGCGTAAGTCCGAGGCAATCTCGTCCCGCATTTTGCGCTCCGAATGAACGATGATTTCGACGGCTTTTCGAAGAAGCTTCGGCTCCTCAAATTTAATCTGATCATCAAGAGGCTCGCTTGTACGCCATTTGCGAAACGAGATTTGCTTATAGAGATTTGTGACCTGGACTTCGTCGAAAATCCCCAGGTTCTTACACCTGTAAACCATCGCCGATATAGCTACTTTCCATCGACGTTTCAGATCGACAAAAGCATCCAGCCTTGGTGAATAGACCTCGTTCGGAAACGACACGCGCGGAAGTAACAGAGCGCCTGCAAATCTATTTGCTTCTGCCTCAATCAGTTTTAAGGCTTTTGGATCCTCGATCTCCTCAGAACCTAACCATCTGTGTAGGACAAGGTGGCCTAGCTCGTGGGCAGCATCAAACCGCGCCCTTACTGCAGACTGCTTTTCCGAAGAAAGGAAAACAAAAGGACGAGGCCCGTTCCAGAACGAAAAGGCTTCAACCTTTTGGCCGGTCATCTCATATCGACATACGACAACGCCATTGTTTTCTAGCAAGCCGATAACGTTAGAAATTGGACCCGTCCCTAGCCCCCATTTCCGCCGACATTCCTCGGCGATCTCCTCAATTTCCTCATCGGCATACCGATTGCCGTCCTTAGGAGAGGCGTTCGGCAAGTTGGACTCTGGAAAGCTCACGAGATCGAAAAGGTATCGGGCGACCTGGACGAACCACTTGCTCAGAACGTCAGACATAAGGTTGCGACGCTTCGTGTCCGCGCCGAAAGCGCGGAAGTAGCGCGTCCCGAACTCACCGAACGTGTCTGCATCCTGAGACGAGAAGAACGAAATTGGTTGATTCAGGACGTCAGCGATCCTTTGCATCGTAGCGGGCTCAGGATTTTTCTCGCCCGCCTCGAAAGCCGATATCGCTTGACGGCTCACGTCTACCGCTGTCGCCAACTCTGTCTGATTTAAGCTTGCCGCTATGCGTGCATCCTTCAATCGCGCGGGCACGAGACCGCGATGCGGAAACTTACTTGGAAACGTGAGGACGTTAGGCGCCATTGTCTCTGCGCCATTTTTCGATTTCACCCTTAAGCACCATAGTTTCTTCAAACTCTGTGGATTCCACGGCCGGCACATCCTGAGAGACAGTGTGAGGCATTTTCATCAGATTAGGTGATTTATGGATCCATCCCTGACCATGAACGGCGTGAGGGACTGCCAAGTGAGCAAAATTGAGATTTTGATATCCATGGATCATCAAAAAGTGAGGAAGGCCTTTTACCTTCCGCTCCTCAACGAATTGTTCGAAGTCAAAGCATGGAGCATTGTTCAGTCTTGCGTTTTCACGAAAAACAACATTCCTTGGCTGTTTCTTCGAATTAGCAATCTGGCTGATGCTTAGTATCGAGTGCGGGAGACGAATAGCTAGGTAGCGTCCCGTGGGATGCGCCCAATCCTTCCACTCGTATTCGAATGGCCATTGCCGCGTGAGGATTGCCTTCTCGAAGGCATGGTCGACCGCCCAGCTTATAAGCCTTCCGCGTCCATCGACGGCAGAGGCAACCTGCAAGATGGGCTCTTGATCGACCATAAGTTTGACCGCCGCATAGGCCGTCTTCAGTGTCGCTGGAATCAGCGACCGCGCCGCGAGCGGCATTTGATCAAGAAGGAAGCTTTCTGCGCTGACCGTATCCATGGACTAAGCCGGTTGCCGAAGACGTTAGGCAACCAAATATGAAAAACTCCGTGTTTTGTCAACCGTCGGGCAAAGGCCTGTTTTGCTATCCACGGTCGATGCACAATCGCCGACTCACCTCTCTTGAGATCGCCGGATCGCATCCGGGATATTGGTGCGAAAAGAAGGCCGCCTACTAAGGCGGCCTCGTCGTAAATGTAATCTTCGTTAGCAGTTTCCAGAGCACCCCGATCCGCAACTTTTACAGTCTTCACATGGGCTGCTAACAGTGTTCCGCCTTTGGCAAGAGCTGCATCCAAGTCCCTGATCAGGATACCCCCCGCAAGGGCTTTCTGCATGAGCAGCGCTCGGAATAGCAGAAGCAAAAGCTGCGAACGCAATAGCCCTTAGAAAGGTTGGCAGCAAATCGCGCCGTGTATAGGCGCCGCTTGCCAGACTTTTGTTTTTGGTGTGAACAACTTTTTCAGCAAACCCCATCAAGTGAAAAGCCCAGTTTATCGTCAATAGCAGAGCGCATGCCGCTATTATATAGCTATAAAAGCTATGTCCAGAAGATAATAGGGCAATAAAAGTTACCCAGCCAGTCAATGACGCTATAAAGGCCTTCCGAATGCAGGATCTACAACGACCATACTGGGATTTTGCGCGTAAAATGGATTGTGTCATTGTTGACATAACGATCTCCCACGATTCCAGAAAGTGTCAGCGGAGTCATCCAGAACGACCCCACCGCATAAAGGAGCATGAAGGTTGAAGATGGTCAACGACTTGCAACCCAAAAAACAATTATCCTAACTCCGCTCTTTGCTTAGAAAAAAGGCTCCGTAAGTGTCTGATTTTCCACGTTGGTGAGGCAGCTACATAAGACCGGACACCTGTCCCATCCACCAAGCGATCAGAGTCTCAAAGTTTGTGCAACGACGGGACGTCCCGTATCGGGTTGGCGCTGGGGCTCGCCTACTCCTGGTCGGCGCCCCGCGGCTCTGCGCAGGACCCTGGATAGATCCTCCACCGCGTAGGGCTTCTTCAGCAGCTCGAAGCCGTGATGGCCTTCCTGGGCCAAAACGTGGCTGTAGCCGCTGGTGAGCACGACGGGCAGCTTGGGATAGCGGCGACCAATCTCGCGGGCGAGGTCGACGCCGTTCATCCCCGGCATAACCACGTCGGAGAACACGACGTCGAAGCCGTTCGGAGATGCGCCGAGCAGGGCGAGAGCCCCCTCGGCATCGTGGGCCCAGGTCATTTCGTAGCCGATGTCCTGCAGCAGCTGCGTCGAGAAGGCGCCGACATCGGCGTTGTCCTCCACGACGAGTACGCGCCGGCCGCCGCCGCCGCTGTCCTTCTGCGGCCGCCCGCGCTGCTCCGGACGGCTGACCTCGTCGGTGGTGTCCGGCTCGACCTGCGGCAGGGTCAAGGTGAAGGTCGTGCCCCGGCCGATTGCGCTGTCTACGGTCACGTCCCCGCCGGACTGCTTGGCGAAGCCGAATACCTGGCTCAGGCCGAGACCCGTCCCTTTACCGACCTCCTTCGTCGTGAAGAAGGGCTCGAAGATGCGGGACAGCTTATCCTCAGGGATGCCGTTCCCCGTGTCGGTCACCGACAGGGCGATCTGGGGAACGCTGTTCGTCTTTCGCGATGCCATGTCGGCGGCATCTGCCGTGGCGACGATCTCGATCGTGAGGATGCCCTCGCCGTCCATGGCGTCGCGAGCGTTCACCGCCATGTTCACCAGCGCGGTCTCGAACTGGCTGACATCGGCCTCGACGTGGCAGGGCTCGGACGGAATGCGACGCTCGACCCTGATCCGCGATCCCACGAGGCTGCTCAGCATGTCGATCGTCGAGCGCACGCGATCGCAGACGTCGAAGACCTCCGGCTTCAGCGGCTGACGCCGGGCGAAGGCGAGGAGCTGGCCCGTCAGCTTGGCGGCGCGGTCGACCGTGTCCGAGATGGCGTCGACGTAGCGCCTGCGCCGCTCTTCTGTGAGGTCGGGGCGGCGCAGTAGATCGGCCGAGGACCGGATGATCGTGAGGAGGTTGTTGAAGTCGTGGGCGATGCCGCCGGTGAGCTGACCCACCGCCTCCATCTTTTGCGCCTGGCGAAGTGCTTCCTCGACCCGCTCGCGCTCGAGGCTTTCGGCCCGGAGCCGGTCGTTGGCCTCGCCCAGCTCGCGCAGGTGCAGCTTCTGCTGGCGGAGATCGGTCAGCACGCCACAGAGCAACGGCGCGCCATCGTCGCGGTCGAGCGGACTCAGCGACAGGTACATCGGCAGCGGCGTGCCGTCCCCGCCCATGAACGACAGCTCCCCTCGGGCACTGTCCGTGGACGCGGCGTGAATCATCCAGGCGAGGTCGCCGTGGTCCTTGTCCGACACGAACACATCGAGTAGCTGGCCCATCAACCGCTCCTGCCGAAGTCCGAGCATCTCGGCCAACCTCGGGTTGCAGTACAGAACCGTTCCGTCCGAGCCCAGCGTCAGCGCCCCTTCCTGGATCTGCTCGATCAGTGCGCGATAGGGCCGGTCGGCGCTCTCCAGGGTGTAGACCTGACCCCCGTCTTCCGGACCCAGCACCACGACAGCGTCGATAGCGCCGGACCGGATGGCGTCCAGCGTGTCCTCGCTCTCTTCAAGCCGCGCTTCGAGGTCGCGGATGCGCTCGCGGCTAGCCCGGAGCTCGGCAAGCAGAAGCGCGTCGCCCTGGACGGGATCGGTGTTCATCGCCCTTCCCCCGAAGGATCGAAAAGGAGGCCGAGGCCGCGCAGCACGCGGGGCACGTCAGACAGGTCGCCGACGATGCGGCGCACCGGGAGGGGATGCAGCTTCAGCAGGGTCGGGGCCGCCACGATCTGGCCTTCCTCGGCGAGGGCCGGATGCCGGTAGATGTCGACGATCTCCAGGTCGACGCGGTCCGCCAGATGCGCCGCGCAGATGGCCTGCAGATTGGCGATGGTGCGCTGCGAGCGCGATGAGGTGCCGGCGATGAACAGGCGCAGCACGAAGCAGTGCGGGTCGCGTGAGCCGTCCGCGCCATGGCTCAACGACCCGGGGCCTTGGGCCGGATGTCGAGCCCGACCAGCACCTTCTCGGTATTGGACAGGTCGCCGATGATGCGCTTCAGCGGCGCCGGCAGCCGCCGCACCAGCGTCGGGATGGCGAGGATCTGGTCGCCCGCGGCGAGCTGCGGGTTTTGCATGAGGTCGATCACCTCGATGTCGTAGCGGCCCGCGAGGTGCTCCTCGCAGAAGCGCTTCAGGTTGGCCATGGCGGCCATCGACTTCGCGGTCTGACCCGCCACGTAGAGCCGCAGGTGGTAGGTGCCGGTATCGACCGGCTCGTCGGAGCCCGTCATACTCTCGTCGGTCATTCGGCCGCCCCCCGCCGCGCCGTCACGGCGCGCTGCTCGCCCTGGCTGACGATCTCGCGTGCCTCGTCCTCGGCCAGGAGCACGCGCTCCTCGTCGGCCTGGACATCAAGGCTGGCGTGAAGGTCAGCGATCTGGCGCTCGATGAGTTCCCGGCGGCGGACCACATCGCGGCGGCGTCGCTCGTGGTCCTGCTGGCGCCGCAGCTCGGCGGCCCGCTCCTCGGCTTCCTGCACGATCCGGGCGGTGCCGGTCAGCACGCCGGCAGGGCCGATGTAGGCGTCGATCAGGCGGATGCCCCCCGACGTCACGGTGAACTCGCGCACCTGGTTCGAGTGGCTCATGCCGCGCGCCTTGATGACGTAAAGTGTGCGGGTGCGCTCGCCGTTAGCGTCGACGTCGAGCAGCTTGATCCAGGCGTCCATCAGCGACGACAGCCCGAGGTCGCCCGCGACATCGAAGGCGCCATCGGTGCGCAGGCTGGTGAACACGGCGGTGATGCCGCGACTCTTCAGCATGTCGACCATGCGCAGCAGTGTCGCGTGCACCTCGAAGGCCGGGCCGCGCAGCGCCGAGATCGGGTCGATGATCACCAGGCTGGGGCCGAACTGCCGAATGTCGCGATGCATGCGGGCGAGATGCATTTCAAGCCCGTAGAGGCTGGGCCGCGCCGCCTCGAAACGCAGCAAGCCGGCCTCGACGTGACGCTTGAGGTCAAGCCCAACCGAGCGCGCGTTGCGGCAGATCTGCTCGCCGCTCTCCTCGAAGACGAACGACAGGCAGCGCTCGCCCCGCGCACAGGCTGCGTCCATCATGGAGGCGGCGATGGTCGTCTTGCCGGTGCCGGCGACGCCGGACACCAAAATGCTGGAGCCGCGGAAGAAGCCACCGGGGCCCAGCATGGCGTCGAGGCCGGCGATGCCGGACGACACGACCTCGTCCGATACGCCGTAGACGAGGTCGGCCGAAGTGACGGGGAGCACGCTGATGCCACCCTCGTCGATGAGGAACGGGTACTCGTTGGTGCCGTGGGCCGAGCCGCGGTACTTCACAACGCGCAGCCGCCGGGTGGTGATCTGGTCTTCGACGCGGTTGTCGAGCAGGATCACGCAGTCGGAAACATACTCCTCCAGCCCCTGCCGGGTGAGCTGGCCCTCGCCGCGTTCGCCGGTGATGATCGTGGTCAGGCCGCGGTCCTTCAGCCAGCCGAACAGGCGGCGCAGCTCGGAGCGCAGAATCGACGCATCCGTCAGGCCGGCGAACAGCGTCTCGATCGTGTCGAGCACGACCCGCTTGGCGCCGATCTGGTCCACCGCGTAGCCGAGGCGAATGAACAGGCCCTCGAGATCGTACTCGCCCGTCTCCTCAATCTCGCTGCGCTCGACGTGGACGTGGTCGATTGCGATCTTTTTCTCGGCCACGAGGTCGTCGAGGCTGTAGCCGAGCGAGGCCACGTTGGCGACGAGGTCGTCGATCCGCTCCTCGAAGCTCATGAAAACGCCGGGCTCGTCGAACAGCGTGGCGCCCTTGACCAGGAAGGTGACGCCGAACAGCGTCTTACCGCATCCCGCCGAGCCGCATATCAGGCTCGGCCGACCGGCCGGCAACCCGCCCAGGGTGACGTCGTCGAAGCCGTCGATCCCCGTTCGGGCCTTCGGCAGAACTACAGCTCCGGACGGTTCACTCGCCATGCGTCTGCCCTTCCTGCTGCGATGGGGACGGCTGCCGCGGCTTCACGTCTCTGCTGGTCACATCGCCGATGCGGGCCATCAGCGACGCTTCCATGAAGTCGGTCAGGCTGCGGTGCTCGCGCACCGCGCATGACTTCGCCGCGTCGATCGACTCCGGTTGGAGGCGGACCGTGAGGGATTGCTTCATCGCTGCCGAGTCCTCGCTGCGTCGACGATCATCATGCGTCCACTTTGCCATGCGGCTCGCCATACGGCAAAGCTGCCCGGAGAGCGTAGTGATGACCGGGCGGAACCGAACGTCCGGTTCGGATCGGCGGTCGTCGACCTCTGGACGACCGAAGCAGGTCGACTCCGGCGCGCGTCAGGCTTGTCAGAAAGAGGCGCTTCGCACCTACGCGTTGTACGTTCGTTCTGTTCTCCCCTTGGCCGACATGGCCACGAGAGGATGGCACCATGGGACAATCAGAACACGATCCAGGCGCGAAGGGGAAACCTGCGTGGAACGCCGGACGGAAGCTCGGGGCCAAGCGGGCCCTCAAGCCGCAGCAGGTCTGGGCTATTCGGTTCTGGCTCGACAGCAAGAAGCGTATGCGCGATCGCGCCATGTTCGACCTCGCGATCGACAGCAAGCTGCGAGGCTGCGACATCGTCAAGATCAAGATCGGCGATATCGTGCGGGCGGCCGCGTCCGTTCCCGCGCCATCGTTGTCCAGCAGAAGACCAAGCGGCCGGTGCAGTTCGAGCTGCTCGACCACGCCCAGGGCAGCCTGAGCGCGTGGCTGAGGCGCCGGGGAGGTGCGGTGGCCGACTACGTATTCCCGAGTCGGATCGACCACGCCAAGCACATCAGCACGCGCCAGTACGCCCGGCTCGTGGAGGAATGGATCAACGGGACCGGCCTTCGGCGTGAGGACTACGGTACGCACTCGCTCCGTAGAACCAAGGCCGCGATGATCTACAAGCAGACCGGAAACCTGCGCGCCGTGCAGATCCTGCTCGGGCATACCAAGATCGAGAGCACGGTTCGATACCTCGGTGTCGACGTCGAAGATGCCCTGACGCTGGCGGAGAAAACGGAGATCTGAACCCTGCGCAGCCCGACGATGCATGTGTCGAGGCTGCGCAGCCTGCCTCACCCAGCACGAATGGTGGCTCGGCTCCGACGGCAGGCGAGGACGGGTGGAGAGCTGACCGGCTGCTTTCGGGCGCGGCTCTGATCTAAGCGGACGCCCTCCGCTTTGAACGTACGCGTCCGACGAGGGCCGCCTTGCGGGATGACGGGCTGACGGCCGACCTTATGGGCTTACGGCTAGCCTAAAGGTCATCAGGTCGATGCGGGTCGAGGTTCTGAGCGGGGTGGAGCGCCGGCGTCAGTGGTCGGACGCTGAGAAGGCCCGGATCGTCGAGGAGACGCTGGTCTTGGGTGTGCGGGTGGCCGAGGTGGCCCGTCGCAACGCGGTGAGTGCCAGCCTGGTGTTCGGGTGGCGTCGCCTGGCGCGCGACGGTTTGCTGGGACGCGGTGTGCCGGCTCTGATGCCGGTCGAGATCGTAGCCCCAGCTTCCACACTGCCGGCACCCGCGCCCTCGGTGGCACCGCGTCCAAAGCGGTTGGCCGGGCTCATCGAGATCGAGCTGTCGCAAGGGCGGCGCCTGCGGGTGGGCCGCGACGTCGACGGCGACGCGCTGCGGCGCGTCCTCGACGCCCTGGATCGGCGATGATCCCCCTGCCGAGCGGCGCCAAGGTGTGGCTGGCCACCGGCCACACCGACATGCGCAAGGGGATCGGCGGCCTGTCGCTGCTGGTGCAGGAGGTGCTCGGGCGCGACCCGTTCTGCGGCCACCTGTTCGTGTTCCGGGGCCGCCGCTCGGACCTGATCAAGATCGTCTGGCACGACGGCCAGGGCGGAGCGCGCCAGGGTTCCCTGGCCTGCGAAGCAGGTTAGGGTGGCAAGCGGAGGGGGGTGCCTGTTCATGAAAAGGCTGGATCGGGGCCGGTTCACCTGGCCGTCGGCGAGCGATGGGGCGGTTCCGATCACGCCGGCGCAGCTCGCCTACCTGACGGAGGGCATCGACTGGAGGAACCCACAGCAGACGTGGCGTCCGAGCCAGGCGGGATAGCGAAAAGGCTTGCAGCGGCAGGAGGTTGTGATCTGATCGGGGGGTGACGACGTCCTCCGATCAGCTCCCGTCCGACCTCGCCGAAGCTCGCGCCATGATCGTGGCGCTGCGCAGCGAAGCCCTGATCCGTCGGCTGGAAACCGAGAAGCTGAAATTCCTGATCGCCAAGCTGCGCCGCGAGCAGTTCGGGCCGTCCTCCGAGCGCGGCAGGCTGCTGGCCGAGCAGCTCGAGCTGGCCATCGCCGACGTGGAGGAGAGCCAGGGCGCGGCCGAGGCGGAGGCCGACATCGCGGCGCCGGCCGCGGCGGCCGTGGAAAGGCAGAAGCGCCCCGCCCGCTCGCGACGACCGAGCTTGCCCGATCACCTGCCGGTGGAGCGGATCGTGTACCCGGCGCCCTGCGCCTGCGCCAGATGCGGCGGAGCCCGCCTGCGCAAGCTCGACGAGATCGTGTCGCGTTCGCTCGAATGCGAGCCGCGGCGGTGGAAGATCGTCGAGCACGTGCGCGAGAAGATGACGTGCCGCGACTGCGAGGGCGTCACCGAGACGCCGGCGCCGTCCCACCCGATCCCGCGTGGCTTCGCGGGCCCGAACCTGCTGGCGAGCGTGCTGGTGTCGAAGTTCATGCTGCACCAGCCGCTGAACCGGCAGAGCGACACCTTCGCCCGCGAGGGGATCGCCATCGACACCTCGACGCTGGCGGACCGCGTGGGCGCCTGCGCGGTGGCGCTCGCCCCGATCGTCGAGGCGATCAGGCGTCACGTGCTGGCGGCGGATCGGGTCCATGGCGACGACACGACGGTGCCGGTGCTGGCCAAGGGCAAGACCGACACGGGGCGCCTGTGGACCTACGTGCGTGACGACCGGCCCTTCGGCGGCGCCGCCCCGCCTGCCGCGGCCTTCCACTACTCGCGCAGCCGGTCCGGGGAATACCCACGGGGGCACCTGGCGAGCTACGGCGGCATTCTGCAGGCCGACGCCTACGCGGGCTACAGCGAACTCTACGAGGGCCGACGCAAACCGGCTCCCGTGATCGAGGCGGCGTGCTGGAGCCATGGACGACGCAAGTTCTTCGATATCGCCAAGCTGACGAAGGCACCGATCGCCATCGAAGCGGTGCGGCGCATCGACGAGATCTTCGCCGTCGAGCGCATCATCAACGGCCTGAGTTCAGCAGAGCGAGGTGCCGAACGCCAACAGCAGTCGAAGCCGCTCATCCTCGAGCTGGAGATCTACCTGAAAGAGCAACAGAGGCTGCTCTCGGCCAAGAGCGATACTGCCAAGGCCATCAATTACATCCTGACCCGTTGGGTAGCCTTCACCCGCTTTCTCGACGACGGCAGGATCTGCATGAGCAACAACGCGGCCGAGCGCTCGTTGCGGGGGATCGCCATCGGCAGACGGAACTGGACCTTCTGCGGCTCGGACGCGGGCGGCCATCGCGCCGCCGCCATCTATACACTAATTGAGACTGCCAAACTCAACGATGTCGATCCCCAGGCTTGGCTGGCCGACGTGCTCGCTCGGCTGCCCGATCACCCTGCCAAGCACCTCGACGAACTGCTGCCCTGGAATTGGAAGGCCAACCGAACTACCGCAGCCCTGGCTCAAGCGGCCTGACGCGGCGCACACGCGCTCCGCAGGACTGACCTCACGCGCAACCCTAAACTGCGGTGCTGGCCGGATGCGTACCTTTGAACCTCAGCCGCGAGCGGTGCATCTGCCGCGGTGCAAGCTACGAAACGGATCACGCCACCCGCTCAATGCCGGCCCCGTTTGGCGCTTGAGAGCTTCGTCCTCATGCAGGCCCACCTCGCGGGTCGGGGCAACCAGCGACGCGCTTCGACGATCGATCAGGGTTTCGGCGACGCGACTGCTGCATCGGTCGGCGCAGCACCCACGCTCGCCGGCTTAAGAACTGCATCCCGCGTCAAAGCGAATCTCTGGCTGAGGTTCGCGTCTCGGATCGCGGCGTCGATCCGGCCGACCAGCGACTGCGCTGAGGCCAGCACGGGAGCGGCGCTCGTACCATCGGCTTCCTTGACCAGCCCCAGGAGCTTGCCGGCGTAGGTCCCGGTCGGATTCGCCGCCACTTGATCGACAAGGAACCGTCTCTGGACGGACAGCGTCGCCAACGTATCGCGAAGATCGCGCTCCTCGGCGCGGCGGTGCTCGGCAACCTGCTGCTCCTCCCATCCAGCGTAGACGGGATCGGCCTTCAGCCGCGCCTGTAATCCGGAGCGCCCGCGATCTAGTACATCGGCGTCGGAACCGGTCGACGCCGTATTGAGGTCGGCGATGGCCTGAAGGTGATCCATCAGCTGCGGGTCATCGTGGTTGGCTTTGACGAAGTCGGCGGCGTCTTTCAGTGCGTCGCTGGCGGCCGCTTGGGCGGACACGAAATGCGCGGCCCTGATCTGCTCCTGGGCGACGCGGCGGTCAGCCTCCGCTTTGGCTTTGCGAATGTCCTGAGCTTCTCGCGCGACCCGCGCCCTGTCCTCCGCAGCCTGCCGGGCGGCTTCCTGCACGCGTTTTCGATTCTCGGCCTCTTCCTTTTGCGCTCGGACCTGATCAGCATAACGTTGCTGCGCCTGCTGTCGCTCTAGCTCAGCCTGCTGTTGGGCTTGACGCTGCGTTTCTTCCTGCGCCTCGCGCTGGCGCTGCACAGAGCCGTCGTCCGCGCCGGAACTGATGGGTGAGACGTCGCCGGGGAGCCCCGCGAACATGTCCCCGCCCACCATGCGACGCGCATAGAGTTCGTTGGCCATCACCACCGCGATCCGGTCCGCGTTGGGGAAGGCGCCTGGACTCCCAGCCACTTTGCGATCCGCTCCGTTCTCCTCTGGGCCGCGACGGTCACGAGCGCCGATCGCAGGTGCGAGTGGACCTCCTTGGTGGACCTGTGTCAATCAGAGCCGCCGCGCCATCAACGCCATCATGATTGGTGCCGACCGTCGCCCATAGAACGGTCTGCAGCGCGCCGGCCATGACGATTGAATCCAATGCGGAGCAGCTTCGCCTGCAGGTAGACAGGCATGCGCGGTACCAGAGGCAGCAGCCGATGATCTTGTCCAGTATCTGCACGTCCATGTCTGGCCGGCAGCCAGGGCGCTCTCGGCCGCGATACCGTCCAGCCTATCACGACGAGACCGGCGTCATGGCGTGGCCTCTCCATCAGCGATCTGGATCGGATCTGGTCGCGCGAGCGCGTCCAGTCCTGCCAGAGCGCTCTGCCCGATGTGGTGCGCCACGTGCAGCCGCATGCGCGCCGCGTCCCGAAGGCGCCCGAGCCCGAGCGAGCCGGCCATGAGCCGGATCACCTCCTCCGAGTTAGCCGCCGAAGCCGCGTGCCGGAGAGCCAAGCCGGCCAATTCGGCCAGCGGGATATCACCGTGGTCGCGCTCGCCGGGTGCGGCCGGGCGGAACGGCACCGGCGCGCCCGGCACAGACCCTGTGGGCCAGAGGAGCGTCCGTCCCTCTTCGGACGTGTGGACTATATCGGGCCCGACCGACTCCCCGATGGCGTCCCGGATCTTTCCCCCGATGCGGCCGAACCCGTGCGCCTGCGAGATCCGGCCCACGACGACGTCGAGGAACACCGGTCCCTCGACGTCGACGACATGCGCCACCATCGCCCGGAGCGTCGCCCGGTAGGCGGGATCGTAGAAGCGCTCTGGCTTGACGGCCAGCCCGCAGTCGCCCGGTTCGGCCCGGCGGAAATGCTCGGTTTCGGCCTCGGCGGCGGCCTGTGCCGGCGCCTCCGCGTAGAGGCGGGGCACTTCGGCGGCCGGCCCCAGAGTCACGGGGAGCGTCGAAGCGAGCTCCGGTTCCGCATCTTCCCTATCGCCCGGCGCGGCATCGAAAGGCGAGGCGCCCTCCATGGCCGTGAGCACGATGGGTTCGGACACCGGAAACGCGTCGGCCTCGACAACGGTCTCTGGAACTGGGGCTGTCCGCGCCGCCTCGACCTCCGCGGCCCGCGCTCTATCCTCGGCCAGGTCGGCCGACAGACCGTCGTGCAACCTGTCGGCGGCCGTCGCGGCGTCCATCCACCAATCCGTGCTCCAGACGCGCCGGATGCGCCAGCCGAGGCCGCGCAGGACCGTCTCGCGGAGTCGGTCCCGGTCGCGCGCCGTGGCGGAGCGATGGTAGGTTGCGCCGTCGCACTCCACCCCCGCGAGATAGCGGCCGGGCGCGTCGGGGTGCACGATCCCGAGGTCGATGCGGAACGACGACACGCCGACCTGGGGATGCACCTGCCAGCCCCGTCGCTCCAACTCGTCCTTCACGGCATCCTCGAACGGTGAGTCCGTGTCACGGTCGAGCGGCGCCGCCGCCTCGGCCAGCGCGCGGGGACCCCGCTCGGCGAACTCAAGAAAATGCTTGAAGTCGCGCACGCCGCGGGCGCCGGCGCCCGTGAGCGAGATCTGGTCCGGCTTAAGGGTGGCGAACACCGCCATCTCGCGCCGTGCACGGGTGATGGCGACATTGAGGCGGCGGTGGCCCCCGTCCTTGTTGAGCGACGAGATCGTGCCGATCTTGCCGTCCGGCTCGGGCGCGAAGGTGACCGAGAACAGGATGATGTCGCGCTCGTCGCCCTGGACGTTCTCCAGGTTCTTGACGAACACCGGCTCATGCCAGCGTGCCGCGTCGAAGAAGGGCTCGATCTCGGGATGGGAGCGCCGCTCGGCGTCGAGCAGGTTCTCGATCAGTCGCTGCTGCTGGCCGTTGAAGGTTATCACGCCGAGCGACAGGCCCTCGGCGGCGAAGCCCGGATCGGTCAGGCGCCGTACCACTTCGGCGGCGACGGCGCGCGCCTCGGCCTCGTTGGTGCGGGCCTTGCCGCGCAGGTAGGTGCCGCCCGGCACGGGCACGAGGTGGACGGCGCGGTCGGCCGTCTCGGCAGCCGGGAAGGTGACGAGGCGGCCCTTGTAGTAGGCGTAGTTCGCGAAGGCGATCAGGCTCTCGCGCCGGCTGCGGTAATGCCATTCCAGCCGCCGCGACGGGACGTTGGAGGCGAGGCACTCGTCCAGGATGCTCTCCTGGTCTTCGACGTCCGTCCCGTCCTCCACCTCGTCGATCCCGCGGTCGCCCACGCTGGTAGGCGGTAGCTGCTCGGGATCGCCCACCACGATGGCCTGCCGCCCGCGGGCCAGCGCGCCGATCGCGTCCCAGGCGGGGATCTGCGAGGCCTCGTCGAAGATCACCACGTCGAAGGGCCGGCTGCCCGCCGGAAGGTACTGCGCGATGGAGAGCGGGCTCATCATCAGGCAGGGCGTGAGCCGTGTCAGCGCGGTCGGCAGGCTCCTGAACAGGTTACGCAGCGGCATGTGACGCGCCTTCTTGGTGAGCTCGCGCGCCAGCGTGCCCCATTCCGGGTCTGTGCCGAAGGCGGCGGGCGGAGGCACGTCGCCGCGCAGCCGCGTGCGCACGATCCGGCGCGCGAGGGCGCCGACCCGCTCGTCCGCTCGACGGTACCGGTCGATCGCGTCCTCGTGGCGCTCGGCCAGAAAGCCGCGCAGGACGGGATCGTCCGTGACGACCGCATCGGCCCACCAGCGCGCATAGGCGAGGTCGAAGGCGGCTTCGACCTCGCCGGGCGCGACCGACCCGCCTTCCAGCGCCGCGACGATCGGCTCGAGGCCGGCCGCGCGAGCCTCGCGGGCGGTCCTCGCCCAGTAGCACCAGGGCTGCGCCCGGTGGAGGTTGGCGGCCCACCCTGCCAGGACGCCGATGGACCCGGCCAGCCATTCGGGGCCGGAGACGGGGAGGGGCACCTCGGCCGGGCGCCCGGCGAGAGCGCCGAGGCGCGCGACGGCCGACTCGGCTGCGGCCCAGGCACGCGCGAAAGCGTCGCGGGCGACGACGATCTCGCCGCCTTCGCCGACGAGATCGGGATAGTCGTCCACGACCTGTCGGAGATAATCCACGAGGGACTGGGCCGGCGTGCCACAGGCCTCGCCGAAGGCGCGGGAAGCCCTGCGCGCCTCTTCCGCCCAGGCCATCGCCGACCGCAGCCGCGGGGCATCGGTGGCGAGGCCGTCCCAGAGCGGCCCGAGGGCGGCGAGATCGGGCGCGAGAGCCTCGGCGGCCGCCAGCAGCTTGCCGAGGCCGGCCAGAACCGAAAGGTTGGACCCGGGATCGGCGGGCACGTTCCCCTTGGCATGAGGCGCGAGGAGCATCCGCACCGCCTTCTGACGCCCGCCGCGTACGACAAAGTTCGACGCCGAGGCCGCGCGCCATTGTGCGCCGATGTCCGGCAGGTCGAGCCCGAACACGCCGGGTTCGTAGTCGCCGACGAGGCGGGCGCGCAGCGGCTCCGCCTCGGCCCCAAGAGCAAGGAGCCGGACGCAGGCCTCGCGGCGACGCGCGTGGCCCGGCGCCAGCAGGGACACGCCGTCCCGCGCCGCGGGCGCGCCGAGGGCGTCGCCGAACCCGAGCAGCGCCGCGCATCCGGCCCGGTCGAGCCCGAGGTCAGACAGGTTCAGCGCCGCGAGCAGCGCTTCGACGGCCACGCCCATCGACGGTAGGGCCGCGGTGGCCGCGGCGATCGCCTCGCCGAAGTCGCGGCGCCACGCCGGAGACCAATCGGCCTGTTCGATGCCCTGCAGCGGATGGCCGGCGGGCATGCCGATCGCTCGGCACGCCGTCGCGAGTTCGCCGCACAGGCGCCGCAGGCGCGCGAGTTCTTCCGGCGCATGGGACGTGCCGGCCGGCCAGGATAGGCGCAGGGCATCCGGCTTCTCCCGCCCCCGCACGACGCGGCCGAACGCCTCGAAGGGCGACAGTCCGTTGGGATGACGGCGATGCAGGGCCGCCACGAGGGTGTTCAGCTCGTCGCGCAGCGTCCCGAGGTCGGACGCCGCCGCCTCCCAATCGCCTTCCGTCGGCGCCTGACGGTCGTGCCAGGCCGCCTTGAGCCGGGCCAGCACGGCCGTCTTCTGGGCCTTGGCGGAATGGACTTCGAGGCAGTGGTCCCCGAGACCGATCTCGTTCAGGCGCCGCTGCACGACCTCGAGCGCCGCCGTCTTCTGCGACACGAACAGCACCGTGCGGCCAGCGGCGAGGCACTGCGCGATGATGTTGGCGATGGTCTGGCTCTTGCCCGTGCCGGGCGGCCCGAACAGCACGAAGTCCTTGCCCCGGTCGGCCGCCATCACGGCGGCGAGTTGGGACGAGTCGGCCGACAGGGGCGCGAAGATGTCGCGCGGGTGGTAATCGGCGTCGAGCCGGTGGGCCTCGGGGAAGCCCGACGCGTCGCCGTAGGACTGCTTCGGCGTGTCCACGAGGTGGCGCACGACCGGGCTCTCCTTGAGCTGATCGATGCGCTCGACGAGGTCCTTCCACATCAGGAACTTGGTGAACGAGAAGGTGGACAGCACCACCTCGCCCGTCACCTCCCAGCCCCGAAGGTCGCGAACGTGCGTGCGCAGCGTCTGCCACACCGACGCGACCGCAACCCCCGAGGCATCGGTCGGCAGTTCGCGCTCGAACTCCGGCAGGTTGAGGTCGAAGTCCTGACGCAGCATCTCCAGCAGCGTCGGGTTGAAGCGCGCCTCCTCGTCGTGCAGCGCCAGGCGGAAGCCGGCCCGGACGCTGGAGCGCGTGAGCGAGACGGGCACGAGGATGACCGGCGCACGGCTGGCTCGGCCGCCCGATTCCTGCGTCCAGGTCAGGAAGCCCAGCGCCAGGAACAGGATGTTGGCCCCGCCCTCCTCGAACGCCGTCTTGGTCAGGCGATGGAGTTCGAGCAGGCGGCCGTCGAGCTCGGCTTCCGTCAGGGCCGTGTGGGCGTCACCCGCCTCGAGGCTCTGCGCGAGAAACGCGCGGCGCCCGTCCTCGCCGGCGCGATCCCGGTGCAGCGCCGCGCTGCGGCCGTCGCCGTCGGATAGCACGTCTGTCCGAGGCAGGAGCCG
The DNA here is from genome assembly GCA_965214345.1 of Lichenihabitans sp. GTDB lineage: Bacteria > Pseudomonadota > Alphaproteobacteria > Rhizobiales > Beijerinckiaceae > Lichenihabitans. Next base: position 3,170,037 of record CBDCBJ010000007.1, read on the forward strand.
GAACTTGCGCCCCTCCGCCAGCAGGTCTTCGAAGCGCGCCGCGTCGGGCAAGTCGAGCGGGACGGCCTTTGTGGCATCTTTGAAGTTCAGGAGTTTGTTGCGCAGCGACAGGTCGAGCAGCCGGCGTTTCCACCGCTCGAGGCGGTCGGTCACGCGGTCGTCGGGGGCCGGGGCGGGCGGGGGAGCCTCCTCGATGAAGGCGGGGGCGGCATCGAGCCCCATGGCGACCGGCGCACCCTCGGCGGCCTGAGGCGGCGGCGCCCCCGTCCCCTCGCCGAGGTCGAGCGGGCGGATCCGGCGCATGCGGGCGCGCCGCACGTCGATGGCGAGCTCCATGGGGGCGGGGGCGCCGTCGTCCACCTGGCTGCCGCCTCGCTCGACCGCGGCTGCGAAGCGACCGGCGAGGCCCTGCGTCAGGTAGGTGGTCTCGACGAGCACGAGGTCCTGCAGGTCGCGGCGCTTGCGCAGGACCTGTGCGTCGTCGATCAGGGCGTCCGCGAACTCCGTCCGCTGCAGCCAGAGTCCCACGAGGGCGTGGCCGCGCGTCAGCACGACGAGCGGGTCGAGGCCCGCCTGCTCGAGGCAGGCCGCGAAGAACAGGGCCGTGTCGAGGCAGGTCGCCGTCCGGCGGGCCATGATGTCCGACGGGCCTCGCACCTTCTGGCCCGTCCGCTCGAAGCTGGCGGGCGGGAGGACGTAGGTGATGCTGAGGTCAGCCAGGGCGGCCCAGACCGCCCCGCCCAGCTCCCACACCCTCGCCCGCGTGCCCCCGGCATAGCCGTCAATGGCGGCCGGCCTTCCCGCCGCGGCGAGCTTGCGCGAGGCCTCGTGCAGCACGGCGTCGACGGCGGGATCGTTAGGGCGGACGAAGGCGGCGAGCAGCTCCGGCGCCGCCGTCACGCCGCCCCAGTGGGACGGCGGCAGCAGTTCGATCGCGCCCTCGTGCCGGGCGACCTCCGCGCCGCCGGCCTCGGCGGTGACGAGGAGATCCGCCTTGATGCCTTCCGTGAGATTGCGCAGCAGGGCGGCGTCGAGGCGCAGGTCCGGCGCGCGAATGTAGCGGATCGCCCCCGCTTCGACGCGGTCGATGGTGATCACCAGCGGCGCGATGACCGGCGGCTCGCTCGACAGCCGCAGCGTGAGGTCGGCGAGGGCCTCGCCGCCCTCGTTGTCGATCCTGATCTCCTGCACGATCGGGACGGCGTTCTGATGGAAGGCCGTGTTGACGAAACCCGCCGCCGTGCAGGTCAGCTGCATGCCCATGCTCCCGATGCTACGTGGCATTTGAGTGTATCAGGGATCGACCTGCAACCCCGACCTTCACCGACACGGGGCTCTCGGTCCCGCCCCGTGCGACGATGCGAAGGGTGATCCGGCCATGAGTGTGACAAGGTGGCCCTGTCGGATTAGCGGAACGGGGATGCCAGGGCGCGGCGGGCCGCGTCTTCCAGCCGGTCCGCCTCAGCCACGAGCCAGTCCGCGACCGCGGGTGTGCGTGGACACGCGCTTGGTGAGCCCAGCCGCGGTCGCGGCGGCGTGGACTACGCGGTTGAGCTGGCGCGCCGTGAGGGGATTGGACGGCTGCTGGCCCGGGAACAGCCAGCCGCGCGGCCGTTTCACCCTCCACCGGGCCCGCAGAACATCGAGCAGGTCCGACGACAGCATCACGTAGCGGTCCTCACGACCCTTGCCCTGCTCCACCCGGATCAGCATGCGGGCGCTGTCGATGTCCTCGACCTTGAGTTGGATGATCTCCGACACCCGCAGGCCGCAGCCGAGCGATGCCGATGCGGCGTTCTTCGCTGCCATGCCGACCCCGTCGCGGTCGGAAAGCTTGCCGTCCCAGCACGGAACTCATCGCCTCATGACAGAGCGGTGAAATACCCGGCCCCGACCTGCCCGACGGTGTCGACCAGCAGCGAGCGGTCGAGATATAGGTTGCGCGCTTCGCAGCTCGTCTCCGAGATCAGGAGGCAGCCGTGGCAGGCGGCTCCGTGGAGCATGCGATCCTCGTCGGCCGAGGGCGGATCGTGATCAGCGCAGACGGGATCGCCGGAGCAGAGCTCCAGACGTTCGAGCGCGGAGATCAGGACGCGTTCGAAGCGGCGTGTTACTTCGACGAGGCCGCCCAGGGTTCCCTGATTGCCCGCCGTCGCCGTGTAGATCAGCAAGCCGCACCTCCGCGGCTGTCCCGGCGTGACCGGCAGGACGTAGACCCGCTCCTTTAGCGAGCTGGCCGGATAGCCGCAATCGATCGCTACTTCCGTCACCAGCGCGTGGGCGAGGCTGTGGACCATGACGTAGTCGGGTCGCTCGCGCTCGTGAGACGGCGGCAACGTCTGTCCCCGCGCCTCCTTGGCGCGCCGCCACGCGTCCGCGCCCTCGCGGAGGCGCCGAGCCCGATCCCCTACCTCGGGGCGCGCGAGCCAGCGATCGATCGCTTCGGGCGCGAAGCGAATGAAGAAGCCCTCACCGAACTGCTCGACGGCGGGCAGCCACTCCGGCTGCCGGCCGAGCGCCGCCCCCCGCACCGCCAAGCCCACGTCTTCGAGGTCGTCGGAAGCCAACGGCGCGGGTTCGAAGCGCGTGAAGCCATACAGGCACGACACCTCGCGCAGCCGATGGACCGCCACGAGAGACGCGATGCCGTCGAGAAGCTCGGTCCCGTGCGGATCCCAGATGCCGCGCGGCAAGGTCTCAGCGTGGAGTTTGGCCGAGAAGCTGTTCTCGCCGATGAGGCCGCGGCCGGACGCGAGCACCTCGTACTCGGCGACGCGGGGGTCCTCCGCCTCCGCCACGGCGGCGGTTGTTCCAGCCGAGAAGGTCCGCAAACGGTCGAAGACGTCTTCGTCGGAGAAGCTCGCGAGGCTTGCGCCAAGGGCCGGATTGAACTTCCGGGCGAACGCGAGCTCGGCGGCGCTGCCGCACTGCTGCAGTACCGACCAGAACTCCTCGACCAAGCGGGACAGTCGGTCCTCGCTCTGGGGCAGCGAGATCACGCTCGCGACCTGCGGGAAGTATGTGTTGGTGGCGCTGCGGGTGAGGAGGCGGAGGCCGTCGGGCGCCGTGCACGGTTCTGCGTCTTCTTCCGCGTCGCCAATCCAGGGGCGTCGGCCGGGACATGGGCCGAGGCGCCCACGCAGAAACAACTCTTCCAAGGTCACCGAGGCCCCGCAGTCGCAGGCCACCTTGGTATCGCGGGGATCCCCGCTGACGCCATCGACGAGCCACATCGACTCACGGCAGCGTGCCTCGCCGGATATGCCCCTGGCTCCCGATCGAGCAGTATGGACCACCTTGCGCCACTCGATGTCCTGTAGATGTCCCTCCTCGCACCCGCAGACGAAGCGGATGGGGGAGGCGCGCCGACGCCTGCCGTCCTCGCCGTGATGCATCGATCGTTTGGGTGGCTCAAGGTTGTGAAACGGCACCAGCAGCCGACGGTTGGGCGCATCACCGTCCAGGGCATCGCAGGCGAACCAACGCGGAAAGACGGTCGCCTTGATACCTGGGGAGAGTCGCCGAGGATCGCCGGAGTCGAGCGGCGGGGTGCGAAGCTCGGGTGGGCGGTCGCCCACGACGCGCCCGTCGTCTCCTAGACGCTGGTGCAGCAGTTGGGCCAGCCGCGGCTCTTCGATCGTCAGAAACGTGCCTCTCCCGCCCATCTCCCAATGGTCCAGGCCCTGCACGAGGACGGATCGGTCCGGCAGATCGAGCATGGCGCCCGGCCCGAAGACGCCCACTACCTGGCTCAGCCGTACTGTGTCGTTAGGCATCGGAGGTCAGCTCATCCGTTCAGGGCTTGGCCATAAGGATCGGTGATCTTGAGGATGGAGGCGTGCTCGACGTCCCGCATCGACCGACCGGCGGTGAACTCGCGGAAACGCGGGTCGATGGTGGGCAGTAGCGGATCGAGCGGGTCGTGCAGCAGCGCATTGCCGCGAGGATATCCGTAGTAAAAGCGATCGCCGTCCCCGGTCTGTGCTGCGGCGAGGTCTGCCCAAGTATCGAACAGCCGCTCCACCGCCGCCCGCAGGGCGGCGTGCCCACCCACAACCGCCTCGGCCGGGGCGCGATCCAGAATCGTCCGGACGACTTCCTCCCGGACGAGGCCGAGGTCCTCGGCACCCCCGGCGCCGTCCTCTCGCGTCAGTTCCGTCCGGAGGTGGCGGGCGGTCGCCACGACGACGGCTGTCAGCGCGCGGTCGAGTGCGCGGGCGGCCCAAGGCGTCACGCTTGTCGCCTCGACCGCGCGGTAGAAGCAGGTGTGGAAGTTGCGGAAGCCCTCGTAATGCAGGCGGTCGCGCGGCTTGTGGACGTTGAGGAGCGTGAGCACGAGGCCCGGCTTGTCGGCCTGGCGCCCGACACGGCTCGTCGCCTGGATGTACTCGGCCGCAGCCTTGGGCTGGCCTTGGACCAGCATCAGGCCAAGCCGGCCGATGTCGAGGCCGACCGATATCATGTTGGTCGCGAGCGCCACGTCGACGGCGTCCTTGGTGCCGGCCTCGACGGCGAGGCGGTCTTTGGCGGCCGCCACTTGGTCGGTCGACTCGCGCGAGGTGATCTCCAGCACCTCGCGCAGGTGCCGGTTCGCAAAAGGTGCGTCGGCCGGCTCCACTCGCCGCCGCTCGTCGCCGTAGGTGGCGAGGCGGGCCCGCACCTCGTCCTCGACGATGCGCCTAGCGCCGCCCAGCTCGCGCAAAGCGTTGAAGTAGCAGAGCGCCGTCATGTAGGGGTCGGCGTCGCCCGTGCCGGCCTCGCTCTGAGCCGCGGCCAACGCCGTCCGGAGCGCGCTGAGAAAGATCAGCTTTGGGCCCTTACCGGGCGCCGCAAGGCCGACGTAGAGCCGCGCGGGCCGCTCTTCAGGCGGCACAGTGAGGGCGAAGAAGGAGTCGCGTCGGTCGGGGCCCGGCGGCGGGAAGATTGCCGTCAGCTTCCGGTCGAACAGCGCCTCGATCTGGGCGTTCGCGCGCCGGACCGTAGCGGTGCTGGCGACGATCTTGGGCCGGACGGGTTTGCCCAGGACGGTGCGGGTCGCGAGGCGGTCGAGGGCGGTCTCGTAGAGGCCCGCCACGGTGCCGAGCGGACCCGAGATGAGGTGTAGCTCGTCCTGGATGACCAGGGTCGGCGGCAGCAGCGTGTCGCCGGCGTGCCACGCGTGGCGGCCCTGGCCCTTGGGGTCCGCCGCGCCGTAAAAGCCCCACTCGTCCTCGCGATCGACGTGCCCGAAGAAAGCGCCGGCCTCGGCGAGCCAGGGCAGACCCGCGAACTTGTCCACGGTCGCGATCAGAAAGGCGGGCAATCGGCGGTAGATGGCTTCGTCGACGGTCAGCACCGGCAAGGCGCGATTTCCCGTGAAGGCGCAGTCCGGGTTCGCGCAGCGGATGACCATGTTCCGGGGTGCCTGCGTGGTCGGCACGCAGGCGAAGGACGCGGGCTTGAAGGGCGTCGAGCACCAGGGGCAGATCTTGATGGGCGCCGGCGCCTCGCGCTTTTCTCTCTGGAACCTCCTGACACGCGCAACCGCCGTGTCGTCTCTTCCGTCTCCTGTCTTACCGAGCCGGTTCGGCGACGCGGCCGAGCCGACCCACAGTCCGATCTCGACCGGCCACGTGCCGAGCAGCGGCTGCCCGCCGGCCTGCCACGCCGGCTCGCCCCGCATCAGCTCCAGGGCGCAGACGACGCCGGCCGCGCGCCCGAGTTGGTCCAGAGTGAGCAAGCGCAGGGTGTAGCGCATCAGGACCGCGACGCCCGCTCCGAGCGTGCCGGGCCGCGTGATGCGGCGGTGCGCTATGGCGAAGGCCGCGAGGCCGAGATAGGCCTCCGTCTTGCCGCCGCCCGTCGGAAAGAACAGGAGATCCACTACCTCGCGATCGGGGTGCGAGCCGTCGACGAGGCCGGGCAGGTTCAGCAGCACGAAGGCGAGCTGGAACGGCCGCCACTTCGGCGGCGTCACGGTGGCAGGGTCGCCGTCCAGGCCCGCCGTGCGTTGGCGGTTCGCTCGGGCCACCGCCTCGTTCATGGCTTGAAAGGCCAGCCGGGCATGCGGTTCTGTCCGCAGCAGCGCGATGCCGTCCGCGATCCGCCCGCCCGTCGTCCGGGCCGTGGCGAGCAGGCGGCGCGCTGTGTCCTGGCGCGGCTGCCCTTCGACGGTGCCGATCCCGCCCTCCTGCCCGGCGACCCAGTCCGCGTAAAGCTCCGGCAATCGTCCGAGCGCCGCGCCGACAGCCTCCGGGCCGGCCTTAGCGGCTTCGGCCAAGGCCTCCATGCCGAAGGTCACGCCGGCGATGGCCTCGTTCGGCTCGACACGCTCGACGAGCGCCTGCGGCATCGGGTCGGTAAAGGCGCTGCGCACGGTGCCGTCGTCGTCCGCCTCCCACCCGGCCGAGGTGTTGCGGCCTACGGCATATTCGGCCACGTCGCGGTAGTGCAGGTCGGCGAGCGCGGCGTCGGGATCCGGCGAGCCGAAGCCGGACATGTCGCAGCGCGGGTGCAGGCCCTCCGCGGCCTTCACCGCGAGGCGCACCTGAAACGCGTAGGTCACGTCGGCGAAGCGGCGCCCGGTGACCTTACGGCGGTTCACCAGCATCACCGTGAGCGCCTTCACCCGCGCCTCGGTTCCGTCCGGGCGACGCACGCAGGCGGGGCGCGCGTGGGCTTCCAGCGCGAGGCCGCCCGCCGGGCGGACCGCGCCGGCCGAATCCGGCACGAGCAGACGGGCGCCGCGGCCGTTCGGCACGGGGAGGCGCAGGACTTGCCGACGCGGCAGGCGCTGCCACTGGCGATCCTGGTATCGCGGGTCGTACTGGGCCGACTCGTCGGTGAACACCTCCGGCGGCAACGGTGGCACGGGGGCGTAGTCGCCCCAGCTCACCTCGACATCGACCACAGCGACACCCGCGTCTACCAGCACGGTCAGGCCGAGCGACGACGGCGTGCGGCTGCGCCGGGCCGCTCCTTCATCCTCCGGCCCGTCATCGGCGGCCCGCACGCGGCCGGTCTGGGGGTCGGCCGCCTCGTCGTCGCCGAACACGGGGTCGCCCTCGTCGGTGACATCGTCGGACGCCGCAGCGGCATCTACGGCCGGCGCGAAATAGCCGGTGAGATACCAGCGCGAGGGCGCGAGCGGCAGGAGCTCGCGGGCGAGGTCCGCGTCCCGCGGCCCCGGACCGATGAGATCGCGGCGCAGGGCGTCGACGAGGTTCGCGCGGACCGCCGTGGCGTCCAATCGAGGCGGTGTAGCGATCCCGTCGACCATCCCGATCCCTCCCGAACGCATTCTATTGGGTGACGAAGCAGCGCCTCAAGCGTCCGTTGATGCGATCAGAAGGTCGCACAACCTGCGCCGGAACGAAGACCGGCCCTCACACCCGAAACGGATGCGAACGGTTCAGCATAACCTATGACATCTCCAGTGGTCGCCCGAAATCGGTCAACCCGCAGTGGCCGCCACGGCCAAGAAACATCAGGGCCGCGCTCGATCCTCCAACGCCCAGAGGTCGGCCAGCTTGGCATCCAGCCACTTCTGCGCGTGGTTGGCCCTCAGCCCCGCCGACTTCAGCCCCGCGTCGCCCAGAAGGCGCTCCAGCGACACGAGTCGGGTGCGCAGCCCGAGCCGCAGGCCGATTCTCAGACTCGCGCTGTCCGGCCCGCAGAGCACCCAGGCATCGGGCCGGCCGAGGGCGTGAGCCCAAAGATGCTTCTCGCCGTCGTCGAGCGTCGGGATCAGGACGTCGCGGACCAGCGCGCCGGCCAGCTCGGCGTCGCTCACCCGATGGATGGCCCGAAGCGAGGTGCGCAGGACTTGAGGATCGATGTGCTGTTCCGGGCGGCGGCGCTGCGAGCCGGTCTGCGTCTCCTCCACGCACTTCTCGACCGTCTCGACCGCGTAGCCGCCGACCAGCGCCTTCCAGGCTGAGACGCGCCAGCACTCGATGATCGTATTGGTGTCGACCAGGACCGGCCCGTGGTGCTTGGCCATGCGTCGATCACAGGTCGAAGGGGGCGGCGAGCCCGTGCTCGTCGAACAGCTCGGCGAGGTCGTCCACCGTCAGGCCGAGCAGGGTCGCCGTGCGCCGAACCGACACGCGCCCCTCATCCATCGCGCGGCCCACGACCTCGACGAAGCCGCGGGAGAACAGCGGCTGCAGCGGCTCGTCGGCGGCCTTCAGCCTTCCGTTGTGGCGGAGGCGCGCCGCGTCGATGCCCGTTGCGGTCGCCTTGTCGACGAGGCCGAGCCCGACGAGGCGCCAGCGGAGGGCGTCGGACGTCACCAGGAGGTCGTCCGCGGCCGCGTTGATGCGCTCGGCCAGGGCCTCGGCCCCGAGCCCTGACCAATCGCCGAAGCGGGCGAGCGCCGACGCGGGCATCAGCAGCGCCGACGCGAAGCTGTCGGCGAGTTGCTCGACGCGGCTGTTGTTCTTCGGCGCGGCCTCCTCGACGTGCTCCGGCGGCATCGCCTCCCAGGTCAGGATGTGGAACAGCTCGTGCGCGAGGTCGAAGTGGCGGCGCCCCGCCACCTCGCGCCGGTTGATCAGCACGAGGTCGAGGTCGGGCAGCCGGCAGGCCGCGCCCGACACGCCCGGGACGGGATCGACCATCAGCACGAGGATGTCGAGCCGCCCTTCCATGGTGGCCGCGAGACGCGCGGCCGGCACCGGGCCGAGGTCATAGGCGGCGGCGAAGCGCTCGCCCGCCGCGCTCGCGTCCTCAAAGCGCGACCGGGGCGCGAGGCTGCGGAGCTCCTGGCGCAGCAACCCGGGCTCGGGGCCGACTTCCCGCGCGAAGGTGCGATAGGCGGCGATGAAACGCCCGGTGTCGAGCTCGTAGGCCTGGAGGTGGGACGGATCGACGTCCTTCTGCCGCCACGAGAAGCGCCCCTCGCCGATGAGCAGGAACGGATCGGTGAGGGTGTCGAGCCCCACGCTGAACACCTCGGCGGCGCGCAGGAGCTCGTCGGCCGACACGCGCCGTACGCCGGTCTCGATCGCCGACAGGGTCTGGCGGTCCCTGAAGCCGAGGGCGGCCGACACCTCGTCCTGGGACAGCCTCTTGGCCTCCCGCAGCGCCTTGAAGCGCGGGCCGATGATGTCCGTCATGAGTGCCTCCGAGATCCCACTATGATCTTGCGGATCGCGTTTCGCAAGATCATATCCGGCGTCGAATCGGAAAGGGAGTTCAAAATGGCAAACGGATCGAAGCAGCCCGGGCTGGACGGCCGGCACAGGAACGACGACGGCGCGACGCGCGCCAAGAGAGGGGACACGCTTGTCAGCACGCTGCGCGAGATCTACGGGCCGGGCTTTGCGCCCGGCGTCCGCGGTGACGCGCACCTGCAGACGGTGTTGGACAGGGCTGGTGTCGACTCGCTGGACCAGCTCCTCAAGCAGCAGAAGCGCTGAGCCGTCACGCGTCGCGGAGTTCGCGGCGCTCGAAGGCTGCTGGGCTCGGAGCAGCCGAACGGAGGCGTCCCCTCACTCGGCCGCCTCGCGCTCGGCCTCCTTGTCCATGTCGGCCGCGGCGACGGAGGGCGCGTATCCCAGGCGAACCTCCTCGGCGTGGCGTTCGGCGTTGAGGCGGAGGAGGCGGGCCAGCACCTCGTCCTTAATGGCGGCCGGCCAGTCGAGGCGGGTCTTCGCGCGCTTGCCCTCGTCCACCTCCACGTCGATGAACTCCGCCCGCGCGACGGCGACGAGGTCGTCCCAGCCGTAGGCGTGCAACACGGCTGCATCCATGGCGGCGTGAAGGTCGCGTAGGCTCGCGATATCAGGCGGCGTGTTGGGTCTGTCGTCAGAATGAAAGCGGTTATAGATTTTGGTGAGCCCTTCACCTCGCGCGACCATCAGAGTGGCGCGGGCGTCGTAGTAGGCGCGACCGGCGGCCTCGAGTATAAATTCATTCTCAAAACCGGGTGGAAAGGGGAATGTGCGAAAACAATCAGAAGGCACGTAGCGCAAATCGTCCTTCATCGATGATGAAAAGAAACGTGCCCAAAGCTCATGAACTCGAGATTGTATGATAGTGTATGAAGAGTAATTACTAAAAATGCAAACCACTAGTTGCTCGCTGAACACCATTCCCGTCTCTTTGAAAGCGACGCAAAAATGCGGTGAAACTCTAGATATAACAACAACGCGAGACAAATCCTTAATCTGCTGATATAAATCTTTTGCAGAGGCGACATACTGCCACCAGTGGGAGCGTTTGCGTCGGTTTGAAGTCTTGTCAGGAAGTGAGAGCCGTTCAGGCTTAACTTGCTTTTCCACTAACAACATGAGGTCAGGCCAACGTGCGCGAGCATCGTTTTCGGTGTAGTCTCCAAAATCTATAATAAAGCGGTGGTGCGCCTGCCTTACGTCGCTGTTGATCTCCTCACCGCCGATATAGGGTTTGATGCATTCTCCGTTTCTCGGGTCCCGTTCAACAAGCCGCCGCATGTCGTCGAGCGACGAAGCTACACCTTTTGCAGCGGCCTCATCATCGAATGTGAATCCCATCCCAAGTACATAGGAGCCAATCAGCGCCTTGCGGGCGTTCACGGCAAGCCGCGCGGGTGAGCGGTCGAGGTCGCCCTCGACGAGGTAGGCCGAGATGCGCCTGACCTGCCGTCTGTCGAGCACCGGCGATGGCGCTACACCCCTGATGACATGGACGATGCTGACCACGACGGCCGCCTCGCCCGGCCATCGCAGCCGCCGCGTCGCGCGGCGGATCGCGCCGCCCCCCTCCAGCAAAGCCGCCAGCCCGGTGTCGCGCGTGTCGCCCTGACCGATCGTGTTGGTGGCGATCAGCCCCAGGCTGCCACCTGCCCGCAACAGCCCGAAGGCGCGGCGGAAGAAATGTGCCACGAGGTCGGCGTTGCCGTGCGCGCCGGCGTGGACCGTCTGAAGCCAGGGTAGGTAGTTCGCGCGGTTGCCGGCGATGAGTGTGTTCTTGCCCGCGAAAGGCGGGTTGCCGACGATCGCGTCGAAGCCGCCGGCCGCGAACACCTCGGGAAACTCCAGCGCCCAATGGAACGGGCGCAGGGCATGCCCGCCGTCCTGCAGCGTCGCGGCGAGCCCTTCCAGCCGCGCCCAATCCGGCTGGAGCCCGGCCGCGAACCACGACTCGGCCTCAGCCCGCGCTCTTTCGCGCGGCCTCGGCTTATCGGCGGAGAAGAAAGCCGCTACCACGGCGTCCGCCATAGCACGCACGGGCGCGAGGCGCTTCTCCAGGGAACGTAGCTGGGGTTCCAGAAGCACGCGCTCGAACTCGCTCGCCGCGTCCTGGAGTTCGACGCGGCCGCGCGTGGCCTCGCCGACGCGCTCCTTCACCAGGCGCCGGAACAGCGGAAGGCCAGGCTTCGACGGATCCCAATGGGCCGCCGCGATCTGGCGCGCGTCGAGGCCGACGAGGCTATCGCCGGACTTCACTGCGTGGTCGAGGAAGGTGAATTCGTGGTCGCGGGCTAACGTGGCGAGCCACAGCGACAGCTTGGCGAGGTCGGCGGCGAGCGGGTTCCGGTCCACCCCGTAGATGCAGTGCGTCGCCACGAGGCGGCGGGCGTGGAGCTGCTCGTCCTCGTCGGGCGCTACCCGCGGCCTCGTGTCGGGATGGCGCGCCCAGGCCTTGACCAAGCGCTCGCCGAGCTGCCGGCAGCCCTCGACCAGGAAGGCGCCGGAGCCGCAGGCCGGGTCGCAGAGCTTGAGGGCCAGCACCGCCTCGGGGCAGGCGTCGTCGCCGATGCGCGCGAAGGCCGGCTCCAAGGCGTGGCGCACGATGGGTTCGGTGAGGGCCCGCGGCGTGTAGTGCGAGCCGGTGCGCCGGCGCTCGTCGGTCGGCTGGAGGAGCGGCGTGCCGGGAAGCGCCACCGCGCCACCGGGCGAGGCGCGCTCGTCCACGATCGGGCGCAGCGCCTCCCTGAGGCCATCGACGTCGGCGGCCGTCCCGAGCGGGCGCGCCACCCTGTCGGGCACCGCGCCGCGGTCGGCGCGCTCCTTCAGGAACTTCGGTCGCTCGGCCTTCTTGGCCGCCGCCAGCGCGGCGAGGTCGACGAAGACGGGCGTGCGGTCGTTCTTGCCGGCCCGGATCGCCAGGGCCGGGCCGGGCATGGTCACGACCGTGAAGCCCATCACGGTCTCGTAGACGGAGCCGATCTGCTCGACGTCGAGCGTGCGGTAGGACAAGCGCTCGCCGCCCAGCACGAGCAGGCCGTCGAGCACGCGCAGCACGCAGCCGTCCGAGACCGGTGCGGGGACGGGCGTGTCGTCGGGCCCGTCCTGCCCCTGCAGGAACGGGAAGGCCGCGGGGTCGAACAGCTTGCCGCCGCGGCCACGGATCCACCCGGCTCGGTCGCCGCGGTACACGAGGCGGAACAAGGCGAGGAGGCGCGCCCAAGCGCCGCGGCGTTCGTCCATGACGTCCGGGTTGCGGGCCCGGTCGGCGAGGAGGCGGGCGTGGAGCGCACGCACGCCGTAGCCCTCGTCGTAGAGCGCGCGGGCGCCCGCGTCCGTGCGCGAGGGGATCAAGTCACGGTCCTCGGCGTAGAGGAGGAACACGAGGCGGAGCAGCACGGTGAGCAGCCCCTCGTAGAGGTGCTCGTGCTCCTCGCGCGCCAGCCTTCCGATGCGGACCGTGTCGGCCGCGTGGAGGCCGCGCAGCAGCTCGTAGAGGGCGCCCAGCACCTGTCGGGCGAGTTCGCGCGACACCTCGCCCTGGGCGTCCCGGCTCGCCTTCAGCAGCGCGGGAAGCCGGCGCTCGGAGGCGTCGTTGTGCAGGCGGAAGGTGTCGAGCAGCAGCTTCAGGCCGCCCAGCATCGGCCGGCCGGCAACGGAGCCGAGCGCCCGCAATGGGAAGCGAAGCCAGCCGCTCGTCTCCCCGCGCGGGGCGTGGACCAGGCGCAACTCGCCGTCCGTGACGAGCAGGCCGGTGGGCACGTCCGTCTCGCGCAGGAGCCGCTCCAGCCGCTGGTGGGGCGTCGCTTCCCACCCCTGGAGCGCGCCGCGCCGGTCGGGCTCGACGCCGGGCGCTTCGACGCTGACCAGGATCTGCCAGCCTCCGCCGGGCGCCGACACGGCGTAGGTGGGCCGGAGCACGGTGTCGGATTCGGCCACGGTGGCTTTGATCGCGTCGGGCAGCGGCGCGCCGCCCGGCGCCCCGGCGACCTGCTTCGGGCTCCAGCCCAGCACCTCAGCGAGGAAGGCCCAGGGGTCGGCGAGGGCGCGGGCCAGCTTCTCATCCGTGAGGTGTTCGCGGGCGGCGTCCCCGTCGGCGCGGGTCTGCTCCGTCGGCACGAGGCCGTGGCGGGCCAGCACGGCCGGGGCGACGACGAGGCCGACCGGCTGGACGTGGCCGAGCCACTCGAGGTTCGGGTCGATCGCGCTCACGCTTAGAAGGCCTCCGGCCAGAGATAGACCAGCCCCACGGTCTCGATCCGGGTAGCCGCGACGGCGTAGCCGGACCGCACCCGCTCGGGCTCGGCCACGATGTCGTGGGCGAGCCGTTCGAGCTTGCCCCGCCAATGCCGCCGGTCGCGCCGGCGCTGCTCGGCCTCGGCATCGTCGAACAGCGCGAGCTGCGGGTCGTCGGGCTCGGCCTCGGCCTTCGTCACGCGGTCGCGCTGCGCTTCGAGCAGGCGGCGGAGCGATGCGGCCTCGGCCTCGCCCCGAGCGGCGAGCTCCTTCTCGGCCCTGGCCTGCGCGGCCTCGGCACGGCGGCGGAGCTCGGGTTCGAGGTCGGCCGCGTCGCGCGCCGCGGAGGCGCGCACGCGCTCGGTCACGTGGGCCGGGATGGGGCGGGGGCGCTTCAGCGCCTGCTCGAGCTGGTCGAGCGTGGCCTCCTCGCGCACGGCACCGAAGGCCTTGAGCGACTTGCCGGCCGCCTCCGTCCAGGCCGCCGTGACGGTGACGACCTCCTCGTGCAGCCGCGCGGCACCCGGCCCGTAGAGCGCGAGCCGACCGAGCAGCACGACGCGGGGCTGGGCACCAGGTCCGGCGATCACGCAGGCCCGCGACAGGCCCGACACGAAGCCCTGGGATAGGAAGCGCTGCAGGAGACGCCGGACCAGCCTATGTTCCAGGTGAAGCTGGACCACGCCCTCGGCGTCGGCACCCTCCGGCGTGATGGCCGGGCGGAACGCCACGTCGCGGAGCGGCGCCGTCGCGCGCCAGTCCTTGAGCGTCTCATTCCGGCGCCGGCGGCGGACGCGCAGCTCGTCGAGCGCCTCGGGCCAGCCGGCCCCCGCGAAGGCCGGATCGGCCGGGTCAAGCCGGTACAGGACGGCGTCGCCGACTGCGCCATCGCGGCACCGGTCGAGCGCGACGCCGGCGCGGTCCAGCGCCGTAAAGGTGACCGCCTTCAGCTCGTCGGACTCCACGCCGACCTTCTCGCGGGACCGCTCCAGGCCCTCGCGCAGGTCGTCGAGTTCGCGCGCCTGCCGAGCGAGGCGGGCCGCCGTCGCGTCGTCCATCTCGGCCACCGCGGTGGCGGCGCGGCCCCCGCCCTCGTCGGCCTCGATCTCGCGGGCGAGCGCGGCGGCGCGCAGGATGCCTTCGCGCGCGAGGCGGTCGGTGAGCCGGTCGCCGATGACTTGGCCGGCCGAGCCGAGTTGCGTGCGGATGAGCTCCGTCTTCCGCACCAAGGCCTTGAGCACAAGATCCTCTTCGCGCTGCTCGTAGACGAAATAGCGGCAATGGACCTGTGGGGAGGGCTGGAGCTTGCGGTCGATGCGCCCGTTGCGCTGCTCCAGGCGGGCTGGGTTCCACGGCAGGTCGACGTGGATCAGGTCGTGGCAGCGCGCCTGGAGGTTGATGCCCTCCCGGGCCGCGTCCGTGCAGATGAGGATGCGCAAGGGGTCGGCCGCGGGGTCGGCGTTGAAGCGGCGCTTGAGTTCCTCGCGCTTGTCGGTCGGCGTCGCCCCGGTGAAGGCGCCGATGCGGTTGTCGGGACCGAGCGCGTCGAGCGCTTCGAGCAGGCGCTTCTCGAGCCAGCGCCGCGTGTCCTCGTATTCGGTGAAGAGGACCAGGCGGCGCTGGTTCCAGCGGCCGCGCGGCGCCATATGGTCTTCGATCCAGCGCGCGAGCCAAGCGACGCGCGCGTCCGGTCGGCCCGCGTGCGCCTTGGCGAGCTTCAGCATCTCCGCAACGCGCTCGCGATCCGACACCTTCGCGGCCGCCGCCGCCGCGGCGGAGGCCGCAGCCTCCTCCTCTTTATCGATGAGGGCTGTCGCCTCCGCCTCATCGGTCGGTTCCGCCTCCGCCTCTGCGGGGCCGCGCACGAAGGCCTCGGCGCCGGCGGCGATCGCGGCGTCGGCTCGGTCGAGCCCGCGCAGGTGCACCTCGAGCGTGCGGGCGAAGGCCGCGACTGACGACAGCAGGCGCTGCTGGAGCCCGACCAGGGCGAGCCGCGACTGGCTCGCCTCCCGGGCCGGCAGGCCCGCGGCCCGGGCCCGCACGGCCTCGGCGTAGGCGGCGAGCATGCGGGCGAGCGCCAGCTCCGGCGCGTCGGCCGGAAGGCCCGCGATCGGGATCGGCTCGACGACGCGCTCGGGGAAGCGCTCGCCGAAGTGGCGGAGGTCGGACTTCAGGCGCCGCACCATCACGGCGTCGAGCTCGCGCGGGCGGACCGACACGCCGCGGGTGAAGCGCTGCGGGTCCAGCAGCTCCAGCAGCGTCGAGAACGAGTTCGAGTGGCCGTTATGCGGCGTGGCGGACAGGAACAGCCGATGCTCGAAGCGGTCGCCGAGGTCGCGCACAGCGCGGGTGAACTGGGACTCGACCGCGTAGCGCTGCCCGGACGCGGGCGCGGCGTGGTGCGCCTCGTCGAGGATCAGCAGCGAGCGCGGGCGGAACGGGCCGAGCAGGTCGCGCAGGCCGGCCACATAGGCCTCCTCCGCCACCAGCGCGTGGCTGATGACGAAGCGAGAGGCCGCCGCCCAGGGATTCACGCCGAAACCGCGCTCGCGCCGCAGCGCCGCGATCGTCTCGCGGTCCACCGCCGTGAACGACAGGCCGAACTTCTGGTCTAGCTCGTCCTGCCACTGCCGCACCATGCCGGCCGGTGCCGCCACGACGACGAAATCAATGCGCCTGCGCAGGAGGAGCTCGCGCAGCACGAGGCCCGCCTCGACCGTCTTGCCGGCGCCGACGTCGTCGGCAATCAGCAGGTTGACGCGCGGGAGCCGGAGCGCCTTGCGCAGCGGCAGGAGCTGGTATGGGTCGAGCCGGATGCCGGCGCGGAACGGCGCCTGAAAAAGATCCTGGTCGGCTGCCGTGGCGGTGTTCCAGGTCAGGGTCTTGAGGTAGGCGGCGAAGACCGCCGGATCGTCCGTCCCCGACTGCGCGACGGCGTTCCAGCCCTCGTCGTGCAGCAGCTCACCGTCGAGCTCCAGATCCCACACGACCTCGGCACTCTCGCCCTGGGCGTCATCGTCCACGCAGGCGAGGGCGAGCGAGGTGAGGCCGGGTCCGCGGTCGCGCTCGCCTTCTACGAGCCACCTCCGGCTCCGCACTCGAACGAAGTCGCCGCGCTGCGGGGCTGCTTGCATCGTCCGACTATCTCCCGACGCCGGTGCGGTCCCGGCCGAACTCTGCTTTTGTGAGGTCAAACAGGCGGTGAGTCAGTCAATCAGACCGATCCACCCTGACCACGCCTGTCGAGAAACATACCATGGACGAAGGGCAAAGCGACAACGTCTCGGTAGACGTCATCCTGCCGACCCAGCGCCGTTAGGAGCCGGTCATTGCCGGCAATGACCCAAGCTCGGCGAGCAATCGCTGCTCCTCGCTCAACACCTTGAACGTCGCCATGAGGTGGCTCCGATTGTCTGCACAGGATAAGGCGCTTCGTTGAGTGGACTCCTGCCGGGATCAGGCCGCCGCGGTTCACTGGCGCCTCGCCGCTCTGCCTGTAGCGCCTCACCCACACGACGGCCGTCGAGATGCCGACACCGAACCGCTCGGCCGCCTGCCGTGCCGACATACCGCCTGTCGCCTGAAGACCCTACGCGGCCTCAATCTGCATAGCCTGGACGGAAGAGCCATTCAGGTCCACGCACGACCGGCACCATCAAAGTCCGGGACCAAACGTATAGGCGGGCTGGTCCTCTCGCGCGGCGGACCGTTGTTCGGCGGGGCGGATGCCATACCTGATGTCGCCGCGGCCGCCTTGGTGAGCGCAGACCTGGCCTGCTCCGATCTCATCGCGGGTGGCCTATCGTCAGCGGGGTTCGGTTTACCCTCTGCGATAGTGTTGATGGGCTGGTTGCTCGCGAAGGCTGGTGCATTGTCCGTCGTGTGCGAGTGGCTCGCGGATCCAGTCGCAACTTGGCGCGTAGAACCGGCGGACGCGGCAGGGGGACGTTCGCCGCGTCTGCAGCGCTTTGACCGGCGAACCGAGCGCCGTATTAGCTCCGCTGACCCTGCGTCCCGTGTCCCGCATTCTGAGCAGAGCCAACGCTGTATGCAGTCCCGCTCGTGTCGGTCGGCACCGGGATGGGCTGGGCCGCAACGGCAGCCTCCGCATCCCTCTGCGCCTCATATTCGGCAAGTCCGAACGTCTCGTACCCGTCGTCGTCGTCGTCGACGGATTGCGGCTGAGGCACCGATGCAACCTGCCCACCTGGGGTGTCGCTTTGAGCGCTCCTCCCGACTTTTGCGGTTCGACGGACGGCCCTGCCAGTTATGCCAAGCGAACTCGACGTCTTAGCGGCGTTGGCGTCCTTCGCCGCCTGCTGCTTCTCAAAGGCGACGAGCATTGCCTCGATGTCAGCTTCCTGGCCCTGCCATCCCGCGCTGATCAAGATCGGCAGGAGCTTGCGCTGCACTTCGGCTCGAGGCCGCTCGCCAGCAAAGACTGCGTCCAGCTCCGACGCGGCGCTCTCCACGAATCGCGGGATAGTCATCTCATCGACCGTGGTCTTTGCAACCAAGCGCAAAGCTTCCTTCATAATCTCTACCGAGATGAGCGCCGTCGGTGAGACCGATGCTTCGGCCTTCGGAGGCCTACCACGCATTTTCATCATCATCTCCTCGAAACGCGGTCGAATCGCTCGCCGTCTCTAGAGAGTGACGCTCGCCCGCTACCGATGGAAGAGGTCGGAGGCGGCGAGGACACAATTTCACGCTTCACGTCCGACTCCTCACGGCCTTCGTATGTCAAGGTACGATCTGTAGCAGTGGAGGAGCAAGCAATACCTCGCGTATACGGCCATGGGCCTGACCGCGAGGTGCTTAGTCCTGCCGGACGGGATTCTGGACGGTCGCGAGCTCCTGGTCCAACCAAATCAGGCGATGATGATGAGCGCTAAGCTGGTCAAGATTATCAACGTCCGCGTCGACGGTGCGGTGGCCCGCGCAATAGAGCGACGTGTTGCGGCGGAAAACTGCAGTCTTTCGGATTTCGCCAGGGCCTGCCTCCTGCGCGGTATCGGCCAGGCCGGTCCCGTCGTGACGGCGGCGGAACACCGCGAGCGCGCCGCCAGACTGGCGGCTTTTCAGGCGGCCGCGACCATTTTGCAGCGACTCGGCAATCTCCATGTTTATGCCCTGAAGGCTGGCCGACCGGTGTCGGCGGACGAGGAGAGAGCCCGCCTGGTCGCGTTGGGCTCGGTGCGCGACGCCGCACGCAGGCTTGTCGATCCGTGATCGGCAAGGTCATCCGCGGCGACGATTTCGCCGGCCTCCTGCGCTACCTCACCGCTGCCGAAAAAGACCTGACGCCGGATCACGTCGAGACCCACCACATTATCAATGCTGATCTCGCGGCCCAGGAAATGGCCGCCGTTGCGGCCGCGGCGCCCCATCGCAATCGCGTCGAGCGACCTGTCGCTCACGTTATCATCGGCTGGCGAAAGGACGAAAATCCGACTGTCGCCGCGCAGAAGGAAGCTGCTCGGAGTGTCCTCGAGAAACTCAATCTGCAGTTTCGTCAGGCCGTCATCGTGGTGCACCCCGAGGCGAAACTGGGCCTTCGGCCGGGCCCCGACGGTCGCCATTTCGAAACGCACATCGTTGTCAACCGTGTCGGCTTTGATGGTGCAGTCGCGAAATTGGATTGGGAATTCGCCCGCCTCGAGATCGCCTGCGCCAAAATCGCGAAGGAGATGGGCTTCCTGCAGGTTGCCGGCCGCCACAACGGCGTGGGCGAACTGCTGGTCCCCGGCGTCGGAAATGCGATCGGCAGCATCGCGGCTCAGACTGGTATGCCGACGCTGGCGGACGAATTGCGCCAGGATTTCGCCGGGATGACCCAGCTGCGCGAGGCCCGTCGGCAGGGCTGGTTCGCCTTGCTCGCGGCCTTTGGTGACGCCGGCATCATCATTCAACGCGGACAGCGACGTCTTCGGAAGGATTTGCATCGCGGGCTCGTGATGGTCGACCGGGACGATCTCGAGCGGAGGATCAAGATCTCGTCTCTGAACTCCCCGGGCGAATCATGGAGCTCGATCGCACTCGAAAAAGAACTCGGACCCATGCCGGTTGGATGGGACACGCTGCTTGCCAAGCAGATCGAAACGAAAGCTCCGAAATTTGATCTGCAAATTGGCACAGGCGAGACCTCGTCCGATCGATCCGTGCCGGACGAGGCGATAAAGCCCGTCGATCTCGCCGCGGAGATCAGGGCGGACCCGAGCCGCCTCGCGCGACTGCGAGCTGCCCGGCAGGTGAACTGGGCCGCATTGAGCGCGGAATTCCACGCGCAGGGGATCGGCATCGCCGCAGGGATCAATACCCGTCGAAATACGACGTCCGGCCTCGTCATGGTCGACCTCGCCGATTCGAGCCGGCGCACGCCTTTGTCCGCGCTCGACACCCCGAAGGAGAAGTGGGGCGCGGGCGCGCTGGCAAAGACCCTCGGACCCTGGCCGGGAGTGTCGCCGTCGTCATCGGAAAGTCCGTCCACGACCGATTGGACCGAGCCTGTAGCCCCACCGCGATTTTTCGAAAAGACGGTAGATCGAAGGTTCGATCGAGACGCAACCTACCGCGCCTTTTTGGATTTCAAGGCGCAGGTCGTGTCCCGGAATCGAGACCTGAACGTCGAGCGCGGCGCGCGAATGGATACGATGGTGGCGGGTCAGCGTCGTCAGCGCGACCGGCAACACGCTCTCCGGCGCCTGCGGCGCGACATCGTCCGAGGCGTTTTCGGCTGGCGCAGCCTCACAGGCCGGTTGCTCAATAAGGCCGCGGACGCGCTGTTCGATAGCCGGATGAGGATGCTGGCGGGAACACATCGAGATGCTCGCTCGACCTTGTCGTCCGAGTTCGCCGCCCGACGCGCCAGCGTGCCGACCTGGGCCGAGCACCTACGAAAGGCGCAGCGCGACCATGCCCGGCATGTCGCCGAACAGCACCGCCTCGCCAAGGCCGAGGCCGATTGGCTGCTTGAGGCCCGCCGCCGCCGAGATCGGCTAAAACAGGGTGACGAAGCAGCGGCACGCCTTACGCGAGCGCGCGCCACCGTCGACCGACGTCTGCTGGAGCGCTACGGATCCCGCATCGAGTCGGTGTTGAACCGTCTCGGCCTCGATCAGAAAGGGATGATCGACGAGCTGATGGCGGCCGCCATGACTCCATCAGAGCGGAGCCGGCTGCCGATGCTGATCGAGGGTCTCCGCGAGCGACGAAGGCGCAACGAGCAGCTCTGGTTGGAGCAGGTGCGAGCCAGGCGCGATCGCCTTCGCGGCAGCGACCACGTCCGGAATCGTCTGGACCGGGCGCGAGAGAGACGCGATCGACACGCAGGTCAAGCTGCGTTGGCCACGATGATGTCGCGTCGCGCCATCCTCCGACAGGACATCTCGGCCCCAGGCAAAGGCATGTGGGCCGCGATCGCAATGGAAGGCTCGCTGCGTCAGGGTAGTCCGACGCATCTCAATCCGCCCGAGCCTGCCGTCGCACCAACGACGGATCTGCGGCGCGAGACAAAGTCTCCGGACGTGGAGCACGTGATTAGTCCCGCTGCCGCGAGGTCGGACGAGCCCGCGCGACCACCCGACCAGCACCAAGCCAATGCCGCCGGGACGCCGGAAACGGATCGGAAGAGCCTCGTCGTCGAGATCGCCATGGTGCTGATTGCGCGTCGAGGTTGGTCGATTAAGCGTGGAGACGCTCTCGGTAAACTCGTCGGCGCGAAAGGCGCGGATCTCTGGAAAGCGGGTCATGTTCTCTCGCAGACGAAGCACGCCAAACGACACCCGGCCAACATTCCTTCCGCGGATGTACAACGCGTGTGGAGCGAAACCCGTCAAAAAGCCAGGACCGTAGGTTTCACGCACCTCTTGAGGGTGGTCGACAGCTTCGGTCGCGAAAAGGAGGAGAAGTCGCGGGACTGAGGTGGCGACTATCCGACGTGAAATAAGGCGACCCGCTTGGGTGGGCATGAGCGTGGGCCATCCGGCTCCGAAACCCCTTTGGGAGTGGGGACATGCCAGAGAACAATGAGAGAAAACGCCGGGGAGGCGCCACCGAACCGGTCGCGAAGGGCCGGCGAGACCGGGCAAAGGCGAGTGCCACCGCGGACTCGGCAGCGCCGGAAACCGGGCGCGACGCGGCAGCCAACGAGACAGAGATCGAGGTCTCCTTCAAGGCCGACTCCGAGATGCTCGCCGCGGCAGAGGCCGAACTCGGGCCGGCTCCGGATCTCCGCCGCGGACACTACGTCATCGACCCAGGGACGCTGAGAGCCGAGATCGGCGACACCTTCGATCCCGACCGCGAGCCGACCTCACCCGAGGAAGCGAACCGCATCGCGCGACTGCGGAGGTTCGCGGCTGATCCGAACGCTCTGTTCAAGCCGCATCTCGTGGCCGACGGGGCCCTGATCGGTCGCCTCGAAGCGGTCCGGGCTATGGCCCCAAACGCCAATGAAGTGCTCGACGTCGTGATCGGGGCCGCACGGGTCTCGGCTCTCACGGGGGCGCCGCTCGACATCCCGCCGCTCGTTCTGCTGGGTCCCGCAGGATGCGGCAAGACCTATGTCGTCCATCTCCTCGGGCGCGCGCTCAACATGCCCCTCCTGACGCTACTCGGGTCGACGATGGCGGACGCGACGTCGATCCTGGGCAGCGGAGTCGGCTGGAAAGGTGCCGGGCCGGCCCGGCTGACCGAGACGCTCATCGCCGCTCAGACAAGCGCACCGCTGGTCTTCATCGACGAGGTCGAGAAGATGCGGATCTGGGACAGGCGCGACAATGCCGCCGATATCCTGCTCGGTCTTCTGGACCGCGCCATGGCGGCAGAGCACCAGGACCTCTACGATCGCGTGCCGATCCGCGCCGATCGGGTGATCTGGATGCTGGCGGCAAATTCCATTGTCGACCTTTCGACGCCGCTGCTGGACCGCTGTCTCGTGATCGAGATGTCCCCGCCGAGCCGGGCCGAACGGCGCGAGATCGTCGGGCGCATCCACGCCGCGGTCCGGGCGCGCCTCGGTCTCGACACCGTGGTGTCGATCGGCGCGGGCGCGATCGAGCATCTCGACGACATCAGCCTGCGGCGTATCGGACCGGCCATCCAGCTCGCGCTCGGCCGTGCCGTCGGGGCCGGACGCGATCGGCTCGAGACGGACGACGTCACCTGGGCCCTCGCCGTCGTCGAGCGCGGGCGGACGCCGAAATTACAGCGGATCGGCTTTTAGCCAGCGACACCGGGCCGTGCCGGACAGACCGTCGGCCGGCTCGCTCACCAGAGCGCGCCAGAGCCGGCCGCCACGGACAACGGGATGAATGTCCCGGTCGTGACAGTCCACCGAGGGCTCCTCGAGAGATACCGTCGTGACATAGTCGATGTCGAGCCGGACGAGGTCGAGCGACGAGGCGGGCCCGAAGCGGCAGAAAGCAAATGAGCGCGGCGCGGCGAGAACCGTCGACCATGGTCTGCCTGCCCTGCCGACTTGGAAGATGTCGATGGAAGGGGAGCTGTCGAGGTCTCTCTCTGTCGAGCCCCAGGAGGAGATCTGGAGCCGGAAGCGGTCGTCGACGGCTTCCGGCAGGGCTCAGGTTTATGAACATGATGAAACCATTCGTAAGACCGAGCCGAACCCGCGTCACCCCCGGCCTCCTGGGCCGACAGATCTGGGACGTCGTCCAGCGCCTCTACGTGGACTGGGAAAACGCCGTCCGGATGCAGGACCTCATCGAAGCGGCCCGCGTGGAACAGGAGATCAGATTCTTTGTCCTGGTCTTCGCCTCCCTGCCGGTGGACCGCGACGTGACCACGGGACGGAAAGCGATCGTTCGCGCCTTCTACGAGCGGCTCGGCAGCGTCGACACCGTGCATGTCACGACGATGCTCGACGCCGTCATCGCCCGCGAAGAGGCCACAGCGCGAAACGATGTGGATCGTCTCAAAGCCGACTGATCCGGCTGTTGCCGCCGCTGGTCCCTCCCGCGGCGGCATCCCGGTTTCCCGAACACTCGTCCGATCGGAGCATCGCGAGATCGTTGAAGCGGTCGAACGCATCGGCAGTGACGCGGATCGGTGAAGAGCCAGGGAAGCACCCCATCAGGAGAAAACTGACGAGCGTCCAGCAATGCGCGCTGACGGGAATGGTCACGGGACGGGGTCGATGCCGACGGCTCGGAGAAGCGGCGAGCGACCACCAGGACGCGGAAGTCAGGACCAATCCCCAAAATAGGAGGAGAAGAAACGTGGAACATAGCATGAACAAGGATACGGGAGAGCAGGGCCTGAGCGAGGCGACGATCTCGGTCATCGCGGGTTTCGCCCGGTTGGGCGCTGCCGATCGAACGGCCGCGCTGCAGATGCTCGGCATCACCCGCGGCACGCGCGTGTGGACGCCGCGCGTGCTCGGCGCCTTGCCGACCCTGACCGGCCTCGTCCATGACCGCGACCGCGAGGCGATCTACGGATCGTCAGCCTGGGCCGCCGATTATCGTCCGGTCCGACGGGTGATCGCCTACGTGCTCCAGGCACAAGGGCTGGCCACGCTCTCCGCGTCCCTCGGCGGCCAGAGCCTCGCCAAGGTCGGCACGTCGACGCTCGACGCCATCGGACGTCGGCGGGCGGATCTCGGTTCGGCCGAGTACGGGGCCTGGTACCGTGGCCCGCGTCGCTACGAGCGCGACGCCGGTTTCGAGGCGTTCCTCTCTCCGCCGCGACTGCAGCTCGCGCCGCAGCATCCGCTCTCGCCCGTCCGTCTCTGCGGCCAGGGCATCGAGGTCGGCCTGCCGGCCGACATGAGCGCCGAGCAATTCGAGGCGGCGTTCAATGGCAGGCTGAATCCCTTGCGCCTGCAATCCGTCGTCGACAGCGAAGCCGGGCGCCAGCTCTGCGCCGCGGTCGGTGTCGAACCGGCGAGCCTCCGGCGATACTACCGGGCCAGGGAAACCTACAAGGCCGCCACCGAGCTGACGCTCCTGAGGCCTCAGGCCGATGTCGGCGCTCTCGCGAGGCTGTGCGCGGACATCGTGATCGATGCGGTCCTCGGGTTAATGCAGAAAAGGCCGGTCCGGTGAACGCGATCACTGAGCGGACTCGGCAGGTCACACCCGCGACGCCCTCGCGGGTTGAGGCCCAGACACCCCATACGCCACCGTCGGCCCTGCCCGTGGCTTGGCCCGAGGCGACGCCGGCCGCCATCCCGCTCGGGCAGCTGCTGCGGCAGGCCGCCCGAGCCGTGCAGGTCGGCCTGCCGGACGCGGTCTGGGTTGTGGCGGCCGTCGCGGCGCTCAAGCCGGCGCGCGGCGGCTCGACGATCGAGCTCGTCGAGCCCGACGTGCCGCGTGGCGAGGCCGGACTGCTGAGGTGTTATCTGCCGGACGGCGTCGTCGAGACGCTGCGGCGCAACACCGGGCAGGCCGTCGCCATCAGCGATCTCGCCGGCATGACGATCGTGGTCCGCGTGTCGGTCGAGCTTCACCCGCGGTGGGGCCTGTCGGGAAAGATCCTGACGCTCGGGCCCGGGATCGAGGAGTCGCTGGCCAAGCGGGCGCTTGCCGCGACAGTCGAACGGCTCCGTCGCGAGGGTTTGCTGGACCGGCAGCGTTCGCTGCGCGTCCCGCGCGACATCACCCGCGTGGCGGTGGTGCACCCGGCCGCCGCCGCGGGGTGGGCCGACATCGCCGGCGAGCTGTCGCGCTGGGCGGCACTCGGAGTTCTCATGGTGCGCTCCGTGCCCGTGCCGTTCGAGGGTCCCGGGGCAGCGGCTGGGATCGCGGCCGCGGTGGGCCGTGCCGCGGCAGCGGTCGAAGGTCTCGCCCCCGATGTCGTTTTAATCGTGCGTGGGGGCGGCTCGGCCCTGGGACTCTGCGCGCTCGACAACGAGGCCCTGGCGCGGGCCATCGCGACCGCGCCCGTGCCGGTCATCACCGGGCTTGGCCACGCGTCGGATGCCGAGACGCTCGCCGACCGCGTCGCGTGGCGAAAGGCCGACACGCCGAGCAAGAGCCTGTCCCTGTTGCGGGAGATCATCGTCGCCCCGGCCCGGCGGGCCCGAGCCGACCATGCCGCCGTCGTGGCGGCCGTGTCGGCCGGCCTCGACCGGGCCGCACCGAGGCTCGCGGTGCTGGAGCGGGTCGCGACGGCCGAGGCGCTCCGACGGGCCATCGCAGCGTCGGAAAGCCTGGACCGCATCTGGGGGGCGGTGCGCGAGGCTGCCGAGGCCGCGCGCGGGCGAATGGCGCGCCTCGACGATCGACTCGATCGCGACGTCGCGGACATCGCGACAGCCTCGCCGCTGCTCATGGGTCGGACGGCGTCTGAGCTCGCGGCGCTGATGGAGGCGATCCGGGCACGGGCCCGAAGCGCCGGCGAGGGAGCGGACGACGGCGCCCGCCACCTCGCCGTCGTGGCGGAGCGTGCCGCGGCGATGTTCGAGACGGCAACCGTGTCTCTCGCGACGCTCGGCCGGACCGCGTCGGCAGCCGCCGCGGCGCAGGTCGATCGCGACGCAGCGGAGCTGGATGTTCTCGACCAAGTAGTTCGCGAGCGCAGCCGCGGGCATGTGACCGGTGCCGACGACGGGAGCCGCGCGATCGCCGTCGTCGAGGCGGCGATCGTCGACACGCATCGAGCCCAGGACGCCGCCATCGCGCGGCTGCACGAAGCGATCGAGGTCGCGGTCGCCCGGCGTGTCGACGCGGCAGCGGCCGCGCTCGATCGCGCGCTGGCGACACTCGACGGGGCCGACCCGGCCACCGTCCTTCGCCTCGGCTACGTCCTAGTGATGGACGGCCAGGGGCGCGCCATCACCTCTGTTGCGGCCGCCCGGGTGGCCGCGACCCCCCTCGTTCTCACCTTCACCGACGGCACTGTCGCCGTCCAGCCGACTCGTCCTCAGTTCGCCATCGGAGACAAGCCATGAAAACCGCTATCAACAGCACCGAAACCTACGCTGCCGCCTACGCTCGACTGTCGCAGATCGCCGAAAACCTGAAGATCGCGGGTTCCGCCGCAAGTATAGACACTATTGTCGAAAATCTGAGGGCGGCTCGCGCCGCCTACGCAACGTGCAAATTGCGGCTCGACGCGATCCGCCGCGAGGTCGATGCCGAGGTCGAGGCCGCCGACGAGGGCATGACGCCCTGACGAGCCGCCGACAGCGTCGACGGAGCCCGGCAAAAGCCGGCCGTGTGGGTCGTGACCGACGACCCCGCTGCCGCGACCGACACGGGCCTTACGATCCGCGGCTCGGCGTCCCGCCTCGGATCGGGCGCGCAGATCGCGATCCTCCGCGGCGCAGCGAGAAGCCAGACGAAGGCAGTAGATGCCCATCGTCGTGGAAGAGAACCGTCAAGGCAAAACAGAGCGATCCAGTGAAGGATCACCCCCGACCGTAGAATTAAGGAACAAACACCATGACCATCACAGTCAAGACCTCGAACGACCTCATCGACGATCTCGTCCGGACGCTGTTCCGCATCGAGCCAGCCGCGATGGCGGCGCTCGCGCATGGCGACGAGGCCGTGCGGCTTCGCCGTATGCCCGGCGCGAAGCCGACCCAAGATCCTCTGGACGGAGCGGAAATTCTCGTGCGGCGGACACTCGTCATCTCCCAGGCGCTGCGCGAGGGTGGGGGAGCGGTATCGCTCGTCACCGAGCGTCAGGCCGTGGCCGCGGGATGGCCGAACGCGACGGTCGCCAATGCCGCATTATTGATCGCCTGGGGCATGGCCATCGCGGAACCGGCGACCTCGTCGCCGATCCTGCTCGAGCCGGACGAGAACGCCAGAGGCGCAGTGAAGCTGATCCGCGTCGGGCGCGCGCTGCCGACGCTCGCGACGCTGCTCGCCGCACGGCGTCAGGCCCGTCGGATCGACCTCTGCGTTCTCGAGCGAGCCACACTCGCTCGCGCCTCCGCCCCGCCGGTCCAGGGCCGGCGGATCGCTTCGCTGCACGACGCGATCAAGAATTGGCTCGGCGTCGACGTGATGGATACCGAACTGCCGTCCGACAGATGGAATCTGGAGCCGGTCAGCGGGAATGCCCGCGCCGCCGGGTACCTCGCTTGGGTCGCCGCCGAAATTATGGACCTGGCCGCCGTGGTCGAAGAGGAAGACGTCACGGCCGTCAGGTTGAAAACAGACGCGGATGCGCACTTGGCCGGCGCACCCGACGCGACAGCCGCGAACCTCGCGCTCCTGCTGGCGGCTGCGATCTCGCACGGCATGGGTACCTGCACACTGCAATTCCTACTGCCGCGCCCGGATGTGGCCGAGGCACTCGTTGCAGTCGGGGAACGGATCAGGCATCGGCGCGTCGACGCCGGCGACGATGACGAAACGGCGACGGTCGACGGCCTCGAGCTACGAGACGCGGTCGCTCGCGGGTTCGTCCACATCGGACGGTACGCCACCCGGCCGGTGGCGGATCGGCTCTACGACACCGTCCGCCGCCGACCTGAGGCGGGCTGCTGAACAGGGCAACAGGCACGGCTGAACACACGGCTCCAAGGCGGTCGTCTCGAACCGCATTGCGGTATGCGGAAGCCACAGGGTGCACCGCACCACTCGACCGCCGCACCGCAATACGACGGGGCCGTGTCCGCAAGGCGGCTCAACTATAAAGAAGGGTGGGCCGCCACCCGTCAGTCCGTCATCGGGTCGATCGACTGATGGACGAGGTCTGTTGCCTGTCGCTACTCGGGCCTGATGCGGAGGCCGGGCTGCGCCTCGGTGCCGCGCCCGCGTTCGCGGAGGCGACGTTGGAACTCCCCGTCACCCAGGCGACGATCGAGGATGAGCGGCTCCAACGCATCACGCTGCTCGGTACAGCCCGGCTCGCGCTTGGCAGAAATGACTTGGAGCAGTGTCAAGCGACGCAAGATGTAATTTCAGTGCCTTGATCCAGAAGCGGCGAAAGCCGGAGAGCCCGTGGCTCAACTAGACCCGTCACGATTGAAAGATGCCCTAACGCCTCCAAGACAGCACCATCAGGCAATTGGGCGGTATAGTGTTTACCATTGACGCCAGGGGGTGTGTGACCCAAAATCTTCAGCCGAGTGACATCCAAAACCTTCCCGACGATCATCGCGGTATTTCCGGTCTTTCGCGTCGAATGAAAAGTGATCCGCTGTTGAGAGGCATGAGGCAGCGCTGCATCTAGCATAGGCTTGAAGTCCTTGTAGAAAAAGGCGCTGAGTGGCGTGTTCTGCCCGCGTTCCTGAAGCTCTGGAAATAGAAGCTTATGCCCGCGCACCTTCAACGCTTCAACGTAATCAAGCATTCCGAGGCGCAGAAGTTCTGGATGCATTGGGATGCGTCGTTTGGATTGTGCATTTTTGATCCGGCGGATCGCGTTATTCGCGATTTGGAAAGCTGGAGCATCGATATCAACATCACTGATGAGGAGACCTGTGATTTCCCCGAGGCGAAGCAGTCCATACCAGCCGATCAAGGGAACCCAATACAAAGCATCTTGGATGATCACGTTCCCTGGTGATAAACGTTTGTTGGGCGCAGCGGATCCTCGATACACTGAACTTGAAAACAAATCCAAGCCGTCCTGTTTGGAGAAGGGTCGGCGCTTGCTGTCCGCATCAGTATCCCGCCTTCTGAACGACGCGAACGCTTCTCCACAATCGTATCCATACCCTCTCATGTGTTCTAAAAGATTGCCGAGTTGGCTCTGGTGACGGTTGACGGTACCGGCTTCGAGTCCAATTTCGTGCTCATCGAGATCCTCAACACGGGCAAGTATTTCGTCGAGTGAGCGTTGCTCGTCCTTGGAGCTCTTTCCATAGTGCTTCGGAAGCTTCGCGAGCAAATCAAAGTAAAAGCCGATGTGGGCTTGTTTGATCAAACGCGGATCATCGGTACCGACCTGCTTGACCAGAAGCTTCGCCGCAGCCCGATGCTGATTGGCCGTCTTGATCTCCCAGTCCGGCTTCCTACCCGACAATCGAGTCGCAACTAAACGTTCAGTCAACTCTAAAAAGGACGGTGCCGGTCCCGGCGCCGCGACAGATCCGACGATTGGGACCGGCGTCCGGGCATTCGTCATGGGTGAGCTTCGACTGATCAGCCCTGGTTCCGGTTTTGACGTCTCCACGGACATCGAGGCGTCTTCACAACGATCGCTGTTGAGCCCTGTACCGACTGCGTCAGTCTCCGAAAGGAGGTCGGCATAGGCGGCCGAGACCACAGTGCTTGACCTCTGGTATCGACGCTCGACATCATCGAGTATCTCGGACATCAGCAGCAAACCGTTCCGACGAAGCCGTGCGGTCGCGGTGTCGCTCGGTTCCACACCAGCCTCCACCAAGAGCCCGACGATCTGCTCATAGGTGGGTCCGACGTTCCAGGTCCGATACTGCTCGTTTCTCGCATGTTCGCGGAGCGATGCCGTCATATGCTCGATCAGTGCGGGACCGAAGCCGATCGCCTCAAGCTCGACTTTCTGCTTCGCGTCGATGTGCGCCGACGACCCCTTGAGGGCCAACAGGCGACAGACAACGGCGAGCGCCCGCTCCTCGTCCATGGCACGAGCGAACTCGTCCACCTGCCCGGCCTGCCAATCGAATGTCAGGGCGGAGCGCAGCGTCGCCATCTTGCGATCGAGTCGCTCGGCGATGTTACGAGCAATCCGCCCCAGAACCTGGCGCTCGATCGCAGTCGTCAGGGTGCCGGTCGGGCGTTCGGCTTCGCGCGCCGCTTTCGCCGCGAAGAAGTCATCGATCACCGTGCGCGACATCTCGAACACGAGACCCTGCTCGGTGATCGTGCGGTCGGCCCGCAACAATTCCTCCGCGGCTTGCACCAACGCGACCCTCAAGCTTTCGACACTGCCGACACCACCATCGTGGAGGGCACGACGAGCCTGCTCGGCCTCGGCGTTGAGCAGGACTCCGAGAGACCGCGCACGGCGCGGATCGCAGGTGCGCAGGCTGAACGCGACATCACGAAGCTTCACTCCACCCTCTGCGGGGCCGAATCGACACCGCCACCAGTATACCGCACCGCGCCGATAGACGTTCAAGCAGATTCCCACAACCACCCCCGGACAGAGGCTGGCTACGGCTCCGCGTACAATCGGTGCCCGGCGTACTCACCTGAAGCCGATTGTCGTTTGTGATCAATGACGAGGATGGATCTGGCTGGGGCGGGAGGGTCCCCAGCCAATACCCAGCACCTTCGCTCGCCCTCTGACGCCCGCACGACGTATACGGCGCCGTTCACATCGATGCGCTACACATAGCAGGTCGCTTCCGGCATGCTACCGCGCCGGCCGGGACGGACGATGTTTCCACAAACGCAAACCATCCTCGGACGCCCGAACGGCAGTGCTGCGGCATCACCAAGGATAGGCTTCTCCTCGCGGCGCCGTTTGAATCGGCCTCCCCGCCATCGCCTGGAATCGACCCTTTGCAGACTTTTCGAAGGTCCGCTGGACTCGACTTTGGCCTTTTCAGGCCGTGTTGCAGAGGGCGTAGGCCCAGGCCTGCGGCATTCTGAATGGGATTTTCCGGCGGTCGGTCCGTTTCGGTGATGTTCGGAAATGCTGTTCGCGCCATATCGCGCGGCGCACGGCCGCGAGGGCGTCGGAGAAGGTCGGGCGAGCCTTGGGGTACCAGACGGCAGCTGTCACGGATCGCCGCTGGCGCTTCGGCAGGCTGCCGGCCAGCAAGGTGACGATGGAGAACAGGGCCAGAAGGCAGGGCGTGGTGCGGGCGATGGCGCTGTCGGACCACTGGCGCTGCGTCTCGACACCGAGATGGGTGCGAACCTCTCCGAACGTGGTCTCGACGCACCAGCGGCGGACGAACCAGGTGACGATCTGTTGCGGGGTTCGGTCGAGGTCGGTGCACAGCAAGGCCTGAGCGGGCCTGTCCGGCTTCATCAGGTCTCGGATCAGCACCCACCGCATCGGCACGACGGGCAGGCCGTTGTGGCGCCACACGGCGGTAGCCGAGGCGATCTGCAGCTCCCGCGCTCCGCCGCCATACCAGGTCTCGACCTGTATGGACCGCCACGTCGTCGTCGGGTCGGCCGCGACCTTGGCCAGCGTCGCCAGGCGCCGCCCGGCCTTTCGCGGGCGGCCCATGGTGCCGGGTGCGCGGGGTGGCGCCGGATCGTAGAGCGCGGCGTCCAGGCGCAGGCGCGTGATCACGGTGA
Source organism: Lichenihabitans sp. (assembly GCA_965214345.1). Taxonomy (GTDB): domain Bacteria; phylum Pseudomonadota; class Alphaproteobacteria; order Rhizobiales; family Beijerinckiaceae; genus Lichenihabitans. Next base: position 3,201,586 of record CBDCBJ010000007.1, read on the forward strand.
GCCCGCGGTGGCGAAGGGCATGCAGGAAGACCAGCGACGAGAAGCTGCTGTCGGCGACGAGGACGAGGTCGCGGCCCGGCAGCCATCGGCGGGCCTGCAGGGCGAGCTGCCGACCGAAGTCCAGCAGCGTCTTGTGCCGGCGCCCCTTCGCGGTGTTGTAGCGCTCGGACGGAACGAGCGCGGTCAGGAACGGCAGCGCCCACACGCGTTCCGCCCAAGAGATCGGGACCAGAAGCATCAGGCTGATCCAGCGCAGGCCGCTCGTCTTGACAAAATGGCTGTGCGACGAGCGCACCGGATCGCGGTAGATGCCGCGGGCCGCGATCTTCGGCCCCCAACGGCGCTCGATCGTATCATCCAGGCCGACCACCACCGGGCCCTGCGGCGAGAAGGTCCGGATCAGATGTGCGAGCAGGATATGGGCTCCGTCCCGGGCGCTCCACGGCGCCCGGCTCAGCACACGATGATAGTTGGTGAAGTGCTTGTCACGCGCGTGGCCGGTGATCCGCAGTACGCTGGCCACCGTGCGCCGGCCCGGAGCCAGGATGGCGCCGACCAGCAGCACCCGGGCGTGCTGCCAGGAGCGCTGGACGAAGAGCGGCGCGAAGCTGATGATCAGCGCGGCGAAGCGGGCGGGCAGGTCCGGCATGGTGGCGTCTCTTGGCGGAAACGTCGCCAGCCTGAACCCCTCGCTCGCTTCGTCAACCCGCTCCAACCCGATCGCTCAATTGGCCAAAGTCAAGCTGGAGCTATGGTTGAAACTGGGTGACGGGGGCCATCAGGCGGCGCGGTCTGCGGGGATGTCGATGACTTCGGTCCCGTCCTCGAACGTGACACCGGCGACGACCTTGGGCAACAGGTTTTCGCCCTTCAACCTTCGCCAGGTCTTGGCCGCCGCCATGACGAGCTTGAAGATCATCAGCTTGGCGGTTGTGGGCGACAGGGCGCCCTTGGTGCGGACGGTTCGGTGCCGGACCGTGGCGAAGACGGACTCGATCGGGTTCGTGGTCCGCAGGTGATCCCAGTGCTCGGCTGGGAGGTCGAAGAAGGCGAGCAGCGTGTCACGGTCTCGGGTCAGGCACTCGACCGCCTTCGGGTACTTCGCCCCATACTTCTCGACGAAGATCGTGATGGCGGCTTCGGCCGCCGCTCGGGTCGGCGCCGCGGAGATCTCGCGGATGTCGGCCTTCATGGCGGCCTGCACGGATTTCGGCACCTTGTTGAGCAGGGTGGCGGCCTTGTGCAGCCAGCACCGTTGGTGGCGGGTGGTGTGCAGGACCTCGTCGAGGGCCTTCCAGAAGCCGAGCGCGCCGTCGCCCACCGCGATCTCGGGCGCGATGGCGAGGCCGCGGCGCTTCACGTCGACCAGCAGCTCCCGCCAGCTCTGGGCGCTTTCCCGCACACCGATCCCAAACCCGACCAGTTCCTTCCGGCCTTCCGGCGTGGCTCCAATGAGGACCAGCACTCGGCCTTCTCCTCCATCCTCGCCTGCAGGTAGACCCCGTCGGCCCAGACGTAGACGTAGCGCCGGGCCGACAGGTCCCGCTCCTGCCAGCGATCATACTCGGCCTGCCACGCGGCCGTGAGGCGCCCGACCACCGAGGGCGACAGGTTCGGGGCGTCCTTGCCCAGCAACGCCGAGAGCGCCTCCTGGACGTCGCCCGTCGAGATGCCGCGCAGGTACAGCGTCGGCAGCAGGGCGTCGAGGCTGCGCGTCCGCCGAGCCCAGCGCGGCAGGATCGCCGAGGTGAACCGGATGCGACCGGGACCATGGCGTGGTTCGTCGCGATGGTTGCCCTCAGAGCACACCGCCGTGCAGGGGTGGAACTTGGCGTCATCGGCGCCACGGTCTCCGAGGCACATGCCGGTTTAGGAGCCCGAATTTGGGAGCCTGTTCAACTAACACGCGATCCCGGAGTCTCACGCTGCCCAGTAGCGGCGCCGCGTGGTCTCCGGGTCGACATGCCCCAAGGCGGCCCCGACCGCCTCGACGGTCGCGCCGTCCTCCAGCCTGTGCGCGGCGTAGCTTAGCGTACGTTTTTGGCCCTTCTCTCACCGGCCCCCGGGCATAGCTGCGCGGCACTCCTCGAAGCGCCGCCATATGGTCTCGGGCAATGCACCGTGCTCAACGCGGTGGCGCTTGCCGATCCAGCTGTCGAAGAAGTAACCAGCGCAGGCGTCGACACCGTACTCGCCCCGCCGAGTGTTCCCGTCATAGAGCACCATGAACGACGCCGGGTCCGCCCCGGCGATCACCTGACCGTCGAAGTAGATCCGCTCCCGGTCCCGCGCAAAGTGGAAGCTGGGGGACGCTTCGGTTCCGTCCACGTCGCTGTGGCTAAGCACCTCGAACGACAGGGCGTGAACCGACCGGATGACCTTCCCTTTGCGGAAGACACGCTCGCCATCACTGGCATATTCCTGGAACCGGCTTCCAGGCAGGATCGCGAACTGGTCGAGGCTTCGGCTTTCGATCCTTCGCATGTTCCGTGCGGCCTTAGACGGCACGAAGTGGTATGCGTAGGCCCGATCCTTGGCCCAATAATCATTGTAGCCTCCCAGGCAGACGAAGCTTGCCGGGTCGGCACCTTCAACGACGTTGTAAAGGAAGTAGGCCTGCCTTATATCCTTCGCGAACCAAGGCTCGATTTCCTGGAACGTCGAGGGATCGGCACCTTCGACGAGCCTTGGCTTGTCGAAGTAGTAGTCGTCCAGAAAGAAGATCTGCTCATTCCTGAGAACGTATTTCTTCATTGTCTCTTGCACGCATTGTTGTGGGTGGAGTCGTCAAAGCTCGGCTTGGTTCAGGCCATGGCTGGTTAAGATGCAGCGGCGGGTTGGCGAGGCGACTAGAAGTAGCTGCTGTTCGGGATGACGTGGGCGTGGGCCAGGGGCGAGACGCGGGCCAGGTCCTCGTCGCCTACCTCGTGGCCTGCGGCGCGGAGCTGGGCGACGATGCGGGCGATGTGGACAGTGTTCCAGACCAGCACGGCGTTGGAGAGCAGGCTGAGGCAGCTGGCCTTATTCAACACCCTCCTCGTAGCGCCGGAGCGGAAGCTGCCCCAGTTGGTGAAGAACAGCGACTTGGCAAGGATGTGGCGGAACTCGCCGCGGTTGAGCTGGAGCTGGATCACGTCGCGCAGCGACGCCTCTTAGATGTAGCGCAGGATGTGGACGGTTTTCATCAGGCGGCCGAGCTGAGTCAGCGCCCCGGCGAGGCGGTCCGAGGCGTTCGCGTTGGCCAGGCGCTGCATGACGACGTGGGCCGGGGTCAGGCGGTCCTTCAGCGAGGCTGCGAGCCGGACCAGTTGGTCCTACTGCTCCAGGATGAGCGCGAGGTTGATGCGGCCGCGCAGCAAGGGCTGCAGGGCGCCGTAGTCGGTGGCGCGGTCGATGCGGCTGAGCACTTGGTCGGGCAGGTCCTTCAGCCGCGGCATGAAGGCGATGCCGAGCAGCGGGCAGAGTCCTGTCAGCGGGCGTTGAATACTGGGCTTGTCGCAAACGCCAGAGTAGGTTGTAGATTGGCCCTGGACTGGCTGATTTTTGCGCTTTGTTAACCTCCGAAAAACCGAAGCAGAAACCCAGCATCCGGTTCTGCTCGATGACGGTCCACGGGCCGGCGAAGCCGAAGCCCTTGCGCAGCCACAGCATGGCTTCGGACCCCTGGATGGAGCGCCGGGCCGTGTTGAAGCCTTGGAAGCCGCCGACCTTCGGCATGTTCTTCTTCACCCGGAAATGGTCGCCCTCGATCCCTTGCTGAAGGTGCTTCGTGACGTGATGGACGGGATCGCGGGACAGCAGGCCTTCCTTCCTCGCCGCCGCGAGGGCGGGCGGATAGATGCCGGCGCCGTCCGTGCCGATCCGGTCGGGCGACAGCAGGGGACCGTCCTTCAGCGCCTTGCGGAAGAACCGCTTGGCGGCGTCGAGGTCGCGCTTCGCCGTGAGGAGGAAATCGACCGCTTCGCCGTGCTTGTCGATGGCGCGATACAGGTAGCGCCATCCGCCCGGATGCGGACATAGGTCTCGTCGACGCGGATCGACCCGCAATGAGGCTTGCGGAAGGGGCGCAGCCGACGCTCGATCAACGGCGCGTAGGCCAGTACCCAGCGGTTCACGGTGCTGTGGTCGACCTCGAGGCCACGCTTGAGCAGCAGTTCCTTGATGTCGCGGTAGCTCAACGGATAGCGTAGATACCACGACACCGCCTGCACGATCAGCCCCGCCTCGAAATGCCGACCCTTGAAGTCGTCCTTCGATCGATGCTTCAGCTTGGCGGCGATGGCGGACAGGATCATGGCGGCCTCCGAACGGGAGGCGGCAAAGTCGGCCGACGTGGCTAAGAAAACGTCAACGTCGGCAGTTTGCGACAGGCCCCTTAATCGGCACGTCGGCATGATCCGCTATCCTACACTAGTGGGAATGGGCCCCAGGGGAAACGTTGCCATCGCCCGGGCTCCTGTGGCCGTGACCTGAAACATGAGTTCGAGCCTCACGCCGCCCCATCGCGGGTCATAGGCTCCAGGCTCGACCATCAGCACCATGTTCTCTTCGATAGCGGCCGTTTCATAAGGCACGATCCGCGGGTATTCGTGGACGCCCGTGCCGATCGAATGCCCACTGTGGTGCGGGTAGGCGAAGCCTCTCTGCCGCACGATGGCGCGCAGGGCCGCGTCGAGGCGGGCAATTTGCATGCCGGGACGGATCTCGGTCGCGGCGACGTCCAGTGCGGCCCGAGCGGCATCGAACATGCGTCGATATCCGTCGGAGGCTACGCCGACGCAGAACGAGCCGCAACTATCGCCCCAATAGCCCTCCACCCGAGGGGCGAGATCGCAGATGACGGGATCCCCGGGCTCCAGCACCCGCTCGATCGGCCAACCGGCTGCGGCGGCCGTGCGCTCGATGCCAGACAGGAAGTCGCCCGTAACCGGGCATCGCCGGCCCGCGGCGCGCTCCATCGCGACGCGAACTAGACCGAAGATCTCGAGCTCGCTTCTCGCCGCGGCGCTCCGGCGACGTGCCTCGCTCTGGCCCAGTGCGGCGACCTCCGCGGCGCGTTGCAGACGCGACAACTCCTCTGGCATCTTGATGGCGCGAGCGCGTCGAAGCACCTGGTCGATCGACGTCAAAGGGCGATCGAGCACTGCGGCAAGATCAGCCGTGAAGCTGCCGCCCTCGACCGCCAGAGTCCCGGACAGACGGAGCGTTCGCGCGACGTCGACCACGGCCGCGCGGAGATTTTGGACGACGTCCGCCGGATTTGCCCAGGTGTAGCCAGCATAGCCGCGAACCATATCGAGGGGCGGGCCGGCGCCGACTTCCTCAACGGGACCGATCAGGGCCACGACGCCGTCGCGGCTGACGAATGCCGTCGTCGGGCCGCCGGCGAAGGGGGAGGGACCCGCCTCTATTGGCACCACATGGTCGGTGGCGTAGCACACGGTATCGGGGTTCGTCAGGACTGCCCAATCCGCACCTAATTCTCGCAGCGTTTCCTGGATGCGCGCGACCCGATCCCTCATCGAGGGCGTTCTCCTCGCAATTGGACGGCGGTCACCGGGACCGGGACGGCAGAGGCACCGTCCGGAATACGACCGTGGCCGCGAGGCTCTCGCGGGGCTGAAGCGTCCGCGTTCCCGTGCCCTTAATGCCGCCGGCGTGTAGATTAAACGCGTCCACGGACTGGCTGACCGGCTCCACACAAACGAAGCCGTCGGCTTCGTCTCGGTAGGCCTTGGAATAGATGATGAGGTGGCGCAGGGGTTCCGTCGCAGTGACGACAAGTTTGCTGTCGCGCTCCGGCCAGACGAGCTCGAAACGTCCGTCCCAGTCCGAGAAGCCGTGTTCGAGATGGGTGCCGCGCAGCGGCGCACCGTCCCGGCCGAAGTCCCAAGGGGGTCGGCAGGCAGATTTGCCCTTGAAGAGCTTGTCGTCGCCGATTTCCCAGACCACCGCGGCCTCCGCCAAGAGCCGGATATCTCGGCCGGCGAAGATCGGATGCAGGCCTAACCCGACCGGGCAGTCCATTGGCCCGGTGTTCTCGATCATCATGCCGATGACGAGCGCGGCTTCAGAAAGCTCGACAGAGAGCGAGGCGCGGAACGGGAAAGGCCAGCCTTCGCCGTCGTGGCGCAACTCGAAGGCCGCATGATCGCTACCTGCCGCCGTCACGTCCCAGGGCCGGATCCAGCCAACGCCATGGAGCGCATGCGCGTCGCCGAGCAGACCGGTCGGCAAACCGTGGCTTTGCCCGCGCCAGCGCAGGACGCCGTGCGCGATGCGCCCCGAATAGGGGACGAGCGGAAAGCATCCCGACAGGGCGGCCGGCACCCCCGCCCCTGGCGCGGCACGGGAGGACCGCAGCCAGTCGTGCGTGCCCCCCTCCGCCGAGCGCGTGCGGAAATGCGTCACCGCGCACCCGATCCCGGGTGCGATCCCGCAGGATGTCGCGCCGGCCCGCAACTCAATCGCCTCGTCCATGCGTCGCCTAAAGCTTGATGACCTGTTCGGTGAGTTCGCGCAGGCTCATCGATGTTTATCGTCATAAGTTAAACGTAGTGGCTGTCCGCTTCGATGACTGATCACGCCCATGTTCGGTGCTCTCGACTCAACACGTCCCGTCAGTCGGGCAGACGTTCCGATGCGAGCGGACCTTCGGTAACTTGAACATTCGGCGAAGATCAGGATGTCGCGCCGCGGTCGCGCTCCGCAAACTTGGCGGCGCCGGCCCTGCCCTGACCCATCGCGAAGCAGAGCGCCATCATCTCGCGTTCAAGCCTGAGCTTGGTCGCAAGCCCGCCGTCGAGGGAGGCGCGGACCGCTTCCTTGACGGCCCGGGTGGCCAGGGGCGGGTGCGCGGCGATACGGGCCGCAAGGGCGCGCGCCCGCGTCAGTTCCTCGCCGGCCTCGACCAGTTCCTCGACGAGCCCGATTTGATAAGCCTCCTCGGCCCCGATGCGATCGCCCGTCACCAGGAGCCGCATAGCCTGTCCATAGCCGATCAGGGCGGGAAGGAACTGCGAGGTGCCGCCCGCCCCGATCCAGCCGAGCGTCACCTCGGGCGCGCCGAACTGCGCGGTCCGCGACGCGATCCGGATGTCGGCGGCAGCCGCCAGTTCAAGGCCGCCGCCCAGCACCCAGCCCTTCAGTGCAACCACGACCGGCTTGGTCAGTGCCCTGATTTGCGCCACGTAGTTCACGTCGTCGAGAAACGCGAGAATGTTGTCGTAGTCCTTAATCGCCTCGATGTCGGTTCCGGCGCAGAACGACCTGTCACCCGCTCCCGCCAGCACCACGGCCGCCACACCGCGGTTCTCTTCGGCCTCGCGGCAGAGATCGCGCAAGCGCCGGAACATGGCGGGCGTAATCGCATTGTGCTTGGCCGAACGGTCGAGCATGATCTCGGCTACGCCGTCCTCGACCGTCATCGTCACATCACCGGACATGCGTGGGGTTCCTTCGCGCGCTGTCCGCCTCGACGGCCATCAGCCGGTCGTAGGGCGGCTCGACATCGCCGCGGCGGATGCGGTCCGCTTCGGCTTCGATCATGGCCACGATGGCAGTGGTGGGAGCGGCGCTGCGCAGCATCGCCTCCATGCGGTCGCCGGCCCGCTTCTCGAACTGCTGGTAGCCGACGAAACGGGGACGCAGGACGGCCTTGCCGAGCGTCGGTCCCACGCCCGAGAAGTAGCCCGCGAACCGGCGGTCAATGGCCTCGTCGGTCCAGGCTTCGATCCGGGCCGGCTGCCCGCTATGGGCCGCGAAGATGTCGCGCTGCGTGTCCGGTTGCATCAGGAAGGCCAGGTAGCTGAGCGCCTCTTCGGGATCGCGGCAGGTCGCCGACAGGCCCACGGCGGCGCCGCCGATAACGCCGCCCCGATCGTGCGGCTGCGCGATGCCCGGGAACGGCCCGAAGGAGAGCGCCGGCGCGGGCGTCCCGTACACCGCGAAGCCGTAGACGATCGGGCAGTAGGCCAGATCGTCACGCGCCATCATGGCCTCGTGGACCGCGATGCTGTTCCAGTCGAGGCACTCGGCGGGCGCGAAGGCCAGCACCTCCCGCAGCGCGTCGATGGCCTCGGCGAGCGCTGCGGGGTCGGGATGGAAATCGATCCTGGCGCCGTTCGGCCAGGTCTTCCCCAGATTGGCGCAGAGCGCCGCGACCGCAATCAGTCCGTGGTGGCTGTTGGCTCCCAAGGCCAGGCGCCGCCCGCGCGGCGCAAGCTCGCGCGCGAGACAGATCACGTCGGCCCACGTACCGGGGACGGCCTCCGGATTGGGGAGCAGATCGCGCCGGAAAACCGCGTGATTGCAGGCACCATCGATCGGGGCTCCCCAGAGTTCACCGTGGTAGCGATAGCTGTCCAGGCTCGCGCCTATGAACAGGTCGGCCCGTGACAGGTCTGCGATGCGGCCCGTCAGGGGCGCGAAGCAGCCGCTTGCCGCGACCACGCCGCAGAACGGGTGATCGAAGACCACCAGGTCGGCCGTCCGCGCCGCCTCGTGCAGCGGCTGATGTTCGAAGTCGCCGAGGCTGCGGACCGTCCACTCGACCGCTATGCCGGTCGAACCGCGATACGCGGCGCTTGCGGCCACCAGGGGCTCGATGGCGCGGCGATGTTTCCAAGTGATCCCCGATAGCGTCATCATCGGTCTCAATCCATGTAGAGGACGGACCGGCCGCCATCCATCACGAGGTTTTCGCCCGTGATGAAGGCCGCCTCGCGCGACGCGAGGAAGGCCACGGCGGCCGCGACTTCGGGCGGGGTGCCGATGCGCTTCTGGGGATGCATGTCCTCCCAGCGCCGCCGCTCGGCCGCCGCGTCGCCGGTCGCTTCCCAGATCTTGACGTTGATCGGCGTGTCGACGGCCCCGGGGCTGATGGCGTTCACGCGGATACCTCGGGCCGCATATTCGATGGCCAGCGCCCGGGTGAGGCCGATCACGGCATGTTTGGCGACGGGGTACGGGAAGTAGCCTGCGATGATCTGGAAGGCGTGCACCGAGGCGATGTTGACGATGGCCCCCCGGCCGTGCGCCAGCATGTGCGGGATGACGCGCCGGCTGGTATACCAGAGCGCGTCGAGGTCGACCGAGAACGAGCGGCGCCAATCGCTCTCGGAGAGCGTCAGCGGGTCGCCGGTGATCGCGACGCCGGCGTTGTTGATCAGCACGGTGGGCGGGCCGTGACGCTCGAAGCAGGCCGCCACCATGGCGTCGACCATGGCGGGGTCAGCGACATCGGTCCGCTCGAAGGTGACCTTCAGCCCGCACGAGCGTAGCGCCGCGGCGGTCGCGGCGCCGGCATCGGGATTGATGTCGGCGATCATCACCCTTGCGCCTTCCCGGGCCAGGCGCTCGGCGATCGCCTGGCCGATCCCGGCAGCGCCGCCGGTCACGATCGCGATGTCGTCCTCGAAGCGACGCATGAGCCTCACCTCCCGCCCCGGTGGTGGAGGAACTGGTCGAGCGCCACCGCGGCCAGCAGGACGCAGCCCTTCACCACCCATTGGACGTATTCGTCGATGTTGATCAGGATCATGCCGTTGGCCAGGACGCCCATGATGAGCACGCCCGCTACTACGCCAGTCAACCGGCCAATGCCGCCGAAGATCGAAACCCCGCCCAGCACGGCCGCCGTGATGATGTCGAGCTCATACCCTTCGCCGCCGCGAGGCTGGCCGGAATTGACTCGTGCCAGGAGGACGATGCCGGCGAAGGACGACAGCGTGAAGCCGATCAGGTAGACCTTGTACTTGACGCCCTTGACGCTGACGCCGGAGAGCCGCGACGCCTCCTCGTTGCCGCCGGTGCCGTAGACCTGCCGGCCGAAGACGGTGTGGGTGAGCACCACGTGGCCGACGATCAGAACGATGACCATCAGGATCACCGGGACGGGGACACCGAGCAGATAGCCCTGGCCCAGGAACTTGAGGTCGTCCGGCACGCCGTAGACCGGCAGGCCACCGCCGATCATGTAGGAGACGCCGCGCAGCGCCGTCATAAAGCCCAGCGTCGTGATGAGCGGGGGGATCCTGAGTTCGTTGATGATGAAGCCCGCGAGGGCGCCGAATGCGATGCCGAGAGTCATCGCGGCCGCGACGGCCGCGGCCACCGGGTAGCCCATGCTGATCAGCGTGGCGCAGGTCATTCCGGCGACGCCGATGACCGAGCCGACCGACAGATCGATGCCGCCCGTCAGCATAATGAAGGTCATGCCGACCGCGCAGATGCCGACCACCGACACTTGGCGGAGAACGTTCAGGATATTGGTCGACGACAGGAAGACGTCGCTGCGCGCCGCGAAGAAGGCGATCAGAATGAGCAGCGCGAGGAAGATGCCGTACTGCGCCAACAGGCCGGCCCAGTCCCGCGCCGGGCGTTCGCCTTTCTCGTCCTCAAGGACGCCCTGCGATCCCGAGTTCATGCATCGACTCCCAGTGACAGCCCGGACGCGAGGCGCAGGACCGCCTCCTGGTCGAACTCTTCTTTCCGCAGGTGCCCGCAGACCCGACCCTCGCGGAGCACCACGATCCGGTCCGACATCCCGAGCAGTTCGGGCATCTCGGAGGAGATCATGACAATCGCGGCGCCGGCGCGGCTGAGCTCGCGCATCAGCGCGTAGATCTCCTGCTTAGCCCCCACGTCGATGCCGCGCGTCGGCTCGTCGAAGATCAGCACGCGGCTCTTCGCCAACAGCCATTTGGCCAGCACCACCTTCTGCTGGTTGCCGCCCGACAGGTTGCCAACGAGTTGTTCGAGCGTCGGGGTCCTAATCTGCAGCGTGCGGCGGAACCGCTCGGCTTCGCGACGCTCGGCCGAGGCGTCCGCGAAAAGGCTGCGCGACAGGCGCCGGAGCGCGCCGTAGACGATGTTGAAGCGGACCGATTGCCGGAGCAGCACGCCATGATGCTTGCGGTCCTCCGGAATGAGACCGATGCCGTGGTCGATGGCGGCCCGGGGGGAGTCGATCGCGACCGGCTTCCCGTCGAGGCGGATCTCGCCGCCGGTCTTGCGATCGGCTCCGAAGATCAGCCGCGCCGTCTCGGTGCGTCCGGCCCCGATTAGGCCCGCCAGGCCGAGGATCTCGCCCGCCCGGACCTCGAAGCTCACCTCGTGGACGATCCGCGACGCGATGCGGGAAACGCAGAGCACGACCTCGCCGATGGCCGCGGTGGAGGGTGGGAACTCCCTGTCGAGCGACCGGCCGACCATCAGCTTGACCAGGTCGGCCTCGCTCGTCTCCGCCGTCCGCAGCGTGGCGACCCAGGCGCCGTCGCGCATGACCGTCACGCGATCGCACAGATCGAAGATCTCCGTGAGCCGATGGGAGATGTAGATGATGGTGACGCCGCGCCGCTGCAGCCGCCGGACGGCTTCGTAGAGAAAGCCGACCTCCCGGGTTGTAAGCGGCGCCGTTGGCTCGTCCATGATGAGGACCTTGACGTCCCTAGAGACCGATTTGGCGAGTTCGACGATCTGCTGGTGGCCCACCGAGAGCGAGCCGACTTTGGCGCTGGCCGGGATATCGGAGCCGAGCTCGCGCAGGACCGCCTCGGTGTCCCTGATCATGGCCAGGCGGTCCAGGAAGGGACCGTTGCGCCGCTCGCGCCCGTAGAAGACGTTTTCGGCGACCGACAGCTCGGGGAAGAGCGAAAACTCCTGGTAGATTGCCGCAATGCCGCGCGCCAGGGAGGTGGCCGGGCGATGCCCGGCCAGTTCGACGCCCCCGAGCGTGATTCGCCCTGCATCGCTCGCCACGGCGCCGGTGATCAGCTTGACAAGGGTCGACTTGCCGGCGCCGTTCTCGCCCAGGAGCGCGTGCACCTCGCCCGCCTCCAGATCGAGGTCGAAGGGCTTCAGCGCCTGGACGCCGGGGTAGGACTTGGCCAGGCCATGAAGCGCAAGCGCTGCCGGCATTGTCTGCTCCCTCCTTCTGTCCTGTCCACTGTCCGCATGCGTCACCGCCTGGGCGGTGGTGGCCCACGCCCGAACGCCATCTCAGGGAATGGCGCTGCCCTGGGTGACCGGCACCATCGGCATCTCGATCATGCCCTTGATCGGACCGCTCGCGTGAACCTTCACGGCCGTGTCGATGATGATCGCTCCGGAGCCGCGGGGATTGATGTCCACCGTCGCCTTGTACATCGTGCCTTTCTTGATCTTGGCGAGCGCCTCGGCCGTGGCGTCGAGACCGAACAGCGCGAACTGGCTCTGGTCCACGCCCATGCCGGACAGGGCTTCGAAGGCGCCAAGCACCCCGGCGTCGTTGATGCCCGCGAAGACGCGGACGTCGGGGTGTGCCTGCATGATGGCCTCCGCCGCCCGCGCCCCCTTCTCGGGAGTGGCGGCGGACTGCTCGGCGACGATCGTCGCCCCCGGCGCCGTCGCCATGATGCCCTCGCGAATGCCGTTCCCGCGTGCGATCACCGAGGTCATCTCGGGGAAGGTGAGGATGGCGACCTGCGCCTTGCCGCCCATCTTGTCCGTGATGTACTGACCGGCGATCCGGCCGATCGACAGCCCGTAATTGTGTTCGTCGAGGCTGACGAACGCGTCCGCCCCTTTGATCTCCTGATTGGGGTTGATGAACGAGATTCCGGCAGCCTTGACCTTGGCCACGAGCGGCTCGACGGCCCTGGCGTCGATCGGCGAGACGATGATCGCGTCCATCTTCTGGACGATGAACGTCTCGATGGCCGAAACCTGGGACGCGGCGTCCGACTTCGAATCCTGGACGGTCAGATCGATGCCGAGTTCCTTCGCGCGGTCCTTCATGCCGTTGGTGAGCGCCACGAAGTAGGGGTTCGTGAGGTCCATCGTCGAATAGCCGAATTTCAGCTTCTCCGCCGCGGCGCCCGAGACGACGGAGACCGCCATGACCCCGGCCAACAATAACGATCTGATCCTCATGTCTTCCCCCCTAATGTTGTTTTGACGATGTCAGGCAGCCGACGCGACCACGGCTCCCGTGTCGCTCAGCGCCCTGATCTCATGCGGCGCGTAGCCGAGCTCGGAGAGGATCTCGACCGTGCCTGCCCCGTAGGCGGGAGAGGGCGTGATGGGAAACGGCGCCGACCCGCGCTCCCTTATGCCGGGCGCGACCGTGCGGTATTTTCCGTGCAGGGGATGCTCGACCTCGACCAGCGCATCCTGGGTCTGGTCGTGGCGCAGGAATGCGTCGTAGTCGTTGACGAGCGCGCACCAAATCCCGGCCGCCGTCAGCTTCTCGTCCCAGGCCGCGGCGGTCGCGGGCATGAGGAGGCGCTGGACCAGGAAATAGATGTCGTCACGCCACCGGTTCAGCAGCACAGGGTCGGACTGGTCCGGACGCCGGAGCTTCAGACGACCCAGTTCGGGGTCGCCAAGAACCGCACCCAGCACGTCAAGGTCTGCTTGAGCCAACGAAAGAAAGCCCTCCTGCGTCCGGTAGATGCCATAGGGCGGCTCCATCCAGATCGAGGTTTGAGGCGAGCGGCTGCGCGGCATGGCCTTGCCGAGGACGAGCGCCGCGGTGATCTCCTGCACCTGCATTTCCATGACGGCGGTCATCAGATTCACATTGTAGGCCGCGCCTTCTCCACGGGTCGCGCGGCCGAGCAGACCGGCCAGCACCGCCTCCGTCGCGTGATGCGAGGCGACCGTGTCGACCATGTAGGTCGGGGATGCCTGCGGCAGCCCGTCGTCGGAGCCGCCGTTGAACGTCAGCCCGGTGAAGGATTGGACGAGCAGATCCTGGCCCGGACGGGCCACCATGGGCCCGTCCTCGCCATAGCCCGTGATGGAGACGACCACGATCTGCGGATTGCGCCGTTTCAGGTCGGGATAGTCGAGGCCGAGGCGGCGTGCGACGCCGGGCCGGTAGTTCATGACCAGGGCATCGGCCGTCTCCACGAGCCGGTAGAGGATGTCCCGCCCTTCGTCCGACTTTAGGTTCAGCACCAGCGATCGCTTGTTCCGGTTCAGCGTCACGAAAGGCAGCGCGTCGCCGAAGGAGGTGATGCCGCCCATATGCCAATGGCGCGAGAAGTCACCGCCGCCGGGAGCCTCGATCTTGATGACGTCCGCGCCCATCTCGCCCAGCCGCTGTGTGCTCATCGGGCCCGCCATGGCCAGCGTCAGGTCCAGGACGCGGATCCCCTGCAGCGGGGCGGGCCGGTTCTGCGTATCGGACATGGGCTGCTCCACACTCGTCGGGCCGGTCCCGGTAGATGCGTTCATCTTTCATCTATCATCGATGATCCTGTCAAGTGCCGATCATTGATTGTGCGATGCGGCGAAGGTAGCGTCCTGTGCGCCAGGACGTCGCTGTCAGTGGTGCATGCCGAAGGTCGATATGAAAGCCCCATTGGGAAAACTGACGCCGTCGAGTCTGGGCGACCGGGCCTATCAGGAGATCCGCAACGGCATCCTGACGAACCACTTCGCGCCGGGCGACAAGCTCGTCATCGACATGCTGGCGCGGGAGTTGGGGATCAGCCTCGGCCCTGTCCGAGAGGCGCTGGCGAGGCTGCTCTCCGAACAGATGGTCGATTTCGAGCGCAACAAGGGGTATCGGGTGTCGGCCCAGCCCAGCCCGGACGACGTCAAGATATGGCAGGACGCCCGCCTGGTGATCGAATGCGGCACCATCGAGTACGCCGCGGCTCTCGCCACGAAGGCGGAGGTGGCCGAACTGCGGGCCATCAACAACGAGATCAGGCGCGGCGAGTTCGGTCCGGGGCAGGCCCCCGTCGTCGACTTCATGGAGCTGAACAACCGCTTCCATCGCAAGATCTTCGATATCGCGGGAAATCCCGTACTCCTGAAGATGTATTTTGAAATGAACTATGGGCCGCAGGTCACGCGCCAGCTGACGCGTACCGGCGTCGACGACAAGCGCGAGATCGTGGCGGAACACCAGGGCATCATCGCAGCGATCGATAAGCATGACGCTGCGGCGGCCGCGCAGGCCATGAGGACGCACATCACGCGTTCGCTGGAGAGGGCGGTCCTGCGGCAGCAGAAGCTCACATAAGGTCTCAACCGCTGGGCCAGGGTCGGGGCAGACATGGCCCACGTCTCGACATCCTACGCCGAGCGTCAGAACTTCACCATGACGATGCACATGCGCCGGTTCACTCGGCTGACGAACGCCTTTTCCAAGAAGTTTGAGAACCGCGCCCACATGGTTGCGCTGTATGTGGTGTGATACAAATTCGTTCAGGTCCACAAGTCGCTCCGCGTCTCCCCCGCCATGGCGGCCGGGACCTCGGATCGTCTGTGGAGCATGGAGGATCTCGCGGCCCTGGTGGAAGCGGCGGACGTGAGGCCGGGGAAGCGAGCAAAGTACAGGAAGCAGGCGTGAGATGTTAAAACCCGCAGGCTCGGCCGACTATAAAATTTCAATGGTGCTTGATGTGCTGGGCACCGTGGCCATTGGCGCCTACGTCGCGATGTCGTTCCGCGGTCCCGTGCCGACTTGGGTCCAAGTGCTTTATCTCGTTGGCTGTGTGGCGGGAGGTGCCGCGGCCTTCTTTCGCCGGAACTACTTTTCGCTCGCCTGCTTCGTGGTCGGGGCCCTGATCACGATACACCAGCTCACGAGCGTGGTTCAAATTCCAAACTGAGGCCCTACCAGGGAGTGTGGTCGGGCGGCGCTCTCATATGGGGTCCGCGAAATCGACTCGTTGGGAGCGGATTCCCGCCGCGCCGAGATGGGTTTAGGCTTGAGGTGCTGTTGGAGGGCTCTGCCATGAGGTCCGTACGTCTGAATGGTACGGTGTACTGTCATAAGGGTGGCTCGGCTGTTGGAGCGGCGCTGAGACAGCGGTGGATGTCGGCGGGGTGGACGTTGAAGGTCCGAGCAATGTCGCTGATCGAGCGGCCTTCTCGTACCAGCGAGAGGGCGAGTTTTCTCTGGTCCGGGCGCAGCTTCTGCGGGCGGCCGAACGATACGCCGCGGCCCTTGGCGGCCTGACGCCCCTCGTCGGTTCGATGTCTGATCAAGGCGCGTTCGAACGGGCCTGTCGCAAACTCCAGAACAGGTTGTAGATTGGCCCTGGACTGGCTGACTTTCACGCTCTGTTAACCTCCGAAAAACCGAAGCAGAAACCCAGCATCCGGTTCTGCTCGATGACGGTCCACGGGCCGGCGAAGCCGAAGGCCTTGCGCAGCCACAGCATGGCCTCGAACCCCTGGATGGAGCGCCGGGCCGTGATGAAGCTTTGGAAGCCACCGACCTTCGGCATGTTCTTTTTCACCCGGAAATTGTCGCTCTCGATCCCTTGCTGAAGGTGCTTCGTGACGTGATGGACGGGGTCGCGGGACAGCAGGCCCTCTATCCTCGCTGCCGCGAAGGCTCCCGGATAGGTGCCGTCGCCATCCGTGCCGATCCGGTCGGGCGACAGCAAGGGACTTGGGCTTGTCGCAAACGCCTGAGTAGGTTGTAGGTCGGGCCTGAACGACCCCGGTTTTACGCTTCGTTAACCTTTGAAAGTCCAAAGCAGAGCCCGAGCATCCGGTTCTGCTCGATGACGGTCCACGGGCCGGCAAAGCCGAAGCCCTTGCGCATCCACAGCATGGCCTCGAACCCCTGGATGGATCGCCGCGCCGTGTTGAAGCTTCGGAAGCCGCCCACGCGCGGCATATTCTTTTTCAACCGGAAGTGGTCGCTCTCGATCCCCTGCTGGAGGTGCTTGGTGACGTGGTGGACGGGATCGCGCGCCAGCCGGCCCTCCTTCCGGGCCGCCGCGATGGCGCCCGGATAGGTGCCGGCCCCGTCCGTGCCGATCCGGTCGGGCGACAGCAGGGGGCCGTCCCTCAGCATCTTGCGGAAGAACCGCTTCGCGGCGTCGAGGTCGCGCCTGGCGGTTAGCAGGAAGTCGCCCGCCTCGCCGTGCTTGTCGATGGCCCGGTACAGGTAACGCCACTCGCCCCGGATGCGGACGTAGGTCTCGTCGACGCGCACCGACCCGCAGTGAGGTTTGCGGAACGGGCGCAGCCGGCGCTCGATCAGCGGCGCATAGGCCAGCACCCAGCGGTTCACGGTGCTGTGGTCGACCTTGAGGCCGCGCTCGAGCAGGAGCTCCTCGATGTCTCGGTAGCTCAGCGGGTAGCGCAGGTACCACGACACCGCCTGGACGATCAGCCCCGCCTCGAAGTGGCGGCCCTTGAAGTCGTCCTTCGACCGGCTCTTCAGCCTGGCGGCGATGGCGGACAGGATCATGGGTGCCTCCGAGCGGGAGACGGCAAATTCGGTCGGCATGGCTAACGAAAGGTTAATGCCGGAAGTTTGCGACAGGCCCTCATAGCCGACCTCGCCACTACGGGTCGCCATGGGTTGGACGCTCTTCCGGTCCCCTGGACCGATCAACCCCGCGATGTAGAGTGGGCACATCCGGCGGCGCGCCGGATGCGAAAGCCCGGCCAGAAACGGCTCAAGCCAACGCCTCAGATCGTCTCGCCAAGTTTCTCCTGAAGACATCGCCGCCGCCCGCGCCAGCCAACCATGGCACACGAATCCGCGACGATTCCACCCTGTTCCACCCTGTCTGCCAAAGTAGTGTTAGGCTAAACCCACAACAGCGCGGAGGGAATCCGCTCCCGCCGAGTCAATGTCGCGGAGCCCGTATGATCTCGTCCTCGAGCGTAGACGGCGCCAGCTCGCGTGGAAGCATGTCCGACAGCAGCCACGAGCAAAACGCCGCCTCGGCCGCGTCATCGAAGGTGCCGACCGCCAGACGATCGAGAACCAGCTGCCGATGCCGTCGTCCCGAGCGGCCGGCAAACGCATAGCTTTCGATATCCTCCGCAGGCGTACCAAGCTGGCCCGCGAGGTGCGCGATCACGGCCGGCGCGAGATCCGCTTCTTCGTCGGGAAAACGACCTTGCAAACGCCAGCTGACAGGCGAGCCCGAGCCTGCCGGCGTCGGCATTGACGATGATAAACGCGAGATCACCGGGCGCCAGCGTCCAGCGTTCGTCGAGTTCGTCCGTAGACCACAGCCGCTTCATGCCCGCTCCCCGACCCGCGCCAGGGCAGGACGCTAACCGGATCACCGGACACGCGAAACCAAATGGCCATTTGGCACAGCTTCGCGGTCACGGGGCCAGGCCCCATGATGACCATGGCTACAGGTATGAGGCGCTTGGGGAGGCTTGTTCGCGGCTCGCCTCCCCCGACCCCTCCGCCGAAGAGGCCGACGGTGGATTGGGGGCACCATGGGCGGGGGTGGTTGAGAACGGGTTGACGACGACCGTGGCTCGGCGCGCCGTACCTTTGCACGTATCAGGATGCAAAGGCTTAATCAGTTCTTAGGAAAGCTCCCGGCATCTGATATCGCAGGTAAGTCGCGATGTCCGAATAGCGGACTGTCAAGGCGAACCGCCTCTGGATGTAACGGAGATTTGAGGTGTCCAATACATTCACTGTGATAAGCAGCGCTGATGATGTCAACGTCAGCGACGGATCGCTCGGCACAGCGACTGGAAACGGCAATGACAGCTCCGGCACGCTGCGCCAAGCTATCAATTACGCGAACGCAACCCAAGGTCCGGTAACTATCAACATCGCTGCTGGCCTGAGCCCTATTGTTCTGAGCGGTGCACTGCAGCCCATCCTAAACTCAGTGACGATCAACGGCAACGGCGAGGATATCGAGGGTAACGGAACGCGGCTCTTCTTTATCGGAGTAGACGCTGCCGACGAGGTTGCAGGCACCAACTTTGCGGACCGCATTGTCGTTAACCTGGGCGATCTAACCCTGTCGGGTGGATTGGCGCAAGGCGGTGCGGGTTCAGGCGAGGCCGGTGGCGGCCTAGGCGCGGGCGGCGCGATCTTCATCAATCAAGCGGCCGACGTCACACTAACGGATGTGACGCTCGTCAATGACAAGGCCATCGGCGGCGCCGGCGGAACCGGCTCCTTCGCCGGCGGAGCGGGTGGACTTGGGGGTGACGGAGGAGGGTACGGAGGTGGAGGCCTGTACGGGGCAGGCAGCGAGGGCGCCGGCGGCGGTGTGTTTGGAGCCGGAGGTGGCTCTGGCGGCGGCGGCGGTGGCTACAGCGGCGACGGCGGCGCGCGAAACACCGCTGGCACGAACGGAACTTTGGAGCTTTTCGGACTCACAGGATCGGCTGGAGGTGGCCCGAACGGTACCGGTGGGAGTGACGGCGGCGGCGGCGGCGGTGACAACGGAGGTGGTGGCGGCGGCTTCGGCGGCCTCCCCAGGAATGGTGGGTTCGGCGGCGGAGGCGGTGACTACGGAGGAGCCGGCGGCTTCGGAGGCGGTGGTGGCGGCGGCACGGGCGGCAACGGCGGCTTTGGCGGTGGTGGCGCATTCGCCGGCAACGGCGGTTTTGGTGGGGGTGGCGGAGGCAGTGGCTACGGGGCGATCAGCGGTACGGGCGGGTTCGGTGGGGGAGGGGGAGCTGGGAGCATCAGCGGCTTCGGGGCAACTGCCGCGACTGGATCAGTGGCCGGTAACGGTGCCGGGCTCGGTGGAGCAATCTTCGTAGCGGCCGGCGGCTCGTTAGAAATCGACGGCAACAGCGTCGAGAGTGGTGGCAGCGCCATCCAAGGCGGCACGGGACACGTGGCCGGGTTTGGCGCCGGCATTTTCGACGAGGGCGGGACGGCTGACACACCTAACGTGCTCACGTTCGGTGGTACAGGCGTTCAGTCCATCGACGACGCCATCGCTGACCTGAATGGGGCGGGCGGTACCTCGGCGTCTAATGGTCTCGGCAGGATCGGCGGTACCACATCGCTGGAAAAGACCGGCGTCGGCACTCTAATCCTTTCAGGCACCGATACCTATACAGGCACCACTGAGATCAGCGCCGGCACGCTGCTGGTGAACGGATCCATTGCGGCTTCGGCCACTACGGTCGGGAACGGCGCCGTCCTCGGCGGATCGGGCACGGTAGGCGTTGTTACAGTCGCGAGTGGCGGCTTCTTGTCTCCCGGCAACAGCCCCGGGCAGCTCAATACGGGCAACTTAAATCTCGCGCCTAGTGCGACCTACGTCGAGCAGATTGGCGGCATAACGGCCGGTAACGGTTACGATCAAACAAACGTAACCGGGACCGTAAACCTGAACAGCGCTAATCTGAGCATTCAACTGTATAGTGGGTTTAAACCGTCGTTTGGTCAGACCTATACGATCATCAACAACGACAGCTCTGATGCGGTAACCGGCACCTTTAGCGGACTCTCGGAGGGATCGTCAGTCGCTGCTGGTGGTTATTCATTTGCTATCAGCTACAGCGGGGGTGACGGCAACGATGTCACGCTGACGACGCTGGCTCCTGTGACCGCGCCCACGGGCCTCGCTCAGAAGCCGGGTACCACGACCACCAGCCCCGGCACGGTGGAGATCACCGGCGCCACCACGGATGCGGTGGGCGACACGGTCAACCTCTACGCCGACGGCGGCACAACGGTGGTGGGCACCGGCACGGTGCAGAGCAACGGCACGTTCGACATCACGACGACGGCCACCTTCACGGACGGTGCCCACAGCTTCACGGCCACAGACACCAGCGCCAACGGCATCAGCAGCGGTCAGTCGGCCGCCGTCACCGCCGTGGTGAGTCCGGTCACGCCGACGGGCCTCGCTCAGAAGCCGGGTACCACGACCACCAGCCCCGGCACGGTGGAGATCACCGGCGCCACCACGGATGCGGTGGGCGACACGGTCAACCTCTACGCCGACGGCGGCACAACGGTGGTGGGCACCGGCATGGTGCAGAGCAACGGCACGTTCGACATCACGACGACGGCCACCTTCACGGACGGTGCCCACAGCTTCACGGCCACAGACACCAGCGCCAACGGCATCAGCAGCGGTCAGTCGGCCGCCGTCACCGCCGTGGTGAGTCCGGTCACGCCGACGGGCCTCGCTCAGAAGCCGGGTACCACGACCACCAGCCCCGGCACGGTGGAGATCACCGGCGCCACCACGGATGCGGTGGGCGACACGGTCAACCTCTACGCCGACGGCGGCACAACGGTGGTGGGCACCGGCACGGTGCAGAGCAACGGCACGTTCGACATCACGACGACGGCCACCTTCACGGACGGTGCCCACAGCTTCACGGCCACAGACACCAGCGCCAACGGCATCAGCAGCGGTCAGTCGGCCGCCGTCACCGCCGTGGTGAGTCCGGTCACGCCGACGGGCCTCGCTCAGAAGCCGGGTACCACGACCACCAGCCCCGGCACGGTGGAGATCACCGGCGCCACCACGGATGCGGTGGGCGACACGGTCAACCTCTACGCCGACGGCGGCACAACGGTGGTGGGCACCGGCATGGTGCAGAGCAACGGCACGTTCGACATCACGACGACGACGGCCACCTTCACGGACGGTGCCCACAGCTTCACGGCCACAGACACCAGCGCCAACGGCATCAGCAGCGGTCAGTCGGCCGCCGTCACCGCCGTGGTGAGTCCGGCCGCTGCTACAGCGGTATTGAGCCCGACGACTACTACCGCTATAGTGAACCCGGCCACCGCTACAGCCGTGGTCAACCCGATGATGCCGACGGGCCTCGCTCAGAAGCCGGGTACCACGACCACCAGCCCCGGCACGGTGGAGATCACCGGCGCCACCACGGATGCGGTGGGCGACACGGTCAACCTCTACGCCGACGGCGGCACAACGGTGGTGGGCACCGGCATGGTGCAGAGCAACGGCACGTTCGACATCACGACGACGGCCACCTTCACGGACGGTGCCCACAGCTTCACGGCCACAGACACCAGCGCCAACGGCATCAGCAGCGGTCAGTCGGCCGCCGTCACCGCCGTGGTGAGTCCGGTCACGCCGACGGGCCTCGCTCAGAAGCCGGGTACCACGACCACCAGCCCCGGCACGGTGGAGATCACCGGCGCCACCACGGATGCGGTGGGCGACACGGTCAACCTCTACGCCGACGGCGGCACAACGGTGGTGGGCACCGGCACGGTGCAGAGCAACGGCACGTTCGACATCACGACGACAGCCACCTTCACAGACGGCACTCATAGCTTCACGGCCACCGATGTTAGTAACGATGGCATCGTTAGTGGTCATTCGATTGCCGCCATTGCCGTGGTAAACCCCGTCGATACGGTCTCGATTGACCCATATGCAAGCTACAATCATGGTGTGTTCACTCTGCTAGGCACAGCGACGAGCGCAGCGGGAGTTGCATCAGTCGAGATCTCGGCTTTGGTGGACGGCATGCGGCAAGATCTCGGGACGGCGGCGCTGAACCAGGACGGCACCTTTACCTTTGCCGATCAGGTCGCCGATCAGCAAACCTTCTTTGTGGCCACACTGACCGAAGTGGCAGGGGCACAGGCCACAAGCGCTGACCCAGGCTTTATCCTCACGGGGGGGCTCGGGCCGCATCAGAAAATCGGCAAGGAGGAGAGTTTCGATAGCACTAGCTGGGTGTCGACTTCGTTCTTCAAGGTGAACGGCCAGCGGAGCTTCAATGTGGAAGCGCCAGACACTACGGTTCTCCTGCAGCCCTTCGACATCGTCGCCAACCATCAACGGGCAGGGACATCGTTCGTTTTCAACCCGGGGGATGGAGTTGACGTGATCCATGGATTTCAGTTGGAAGGCGCAGGCCACGACACGTTAGGCTTGCCCTCAGCGGACTTTCAAAACCTTGCCGACGTGCTCCGCCATACTCTCGACGTCGGTGGCGGCACCACCATAACCGATCCGAAGACGGGCGATGCGATCGGGCTAGCCGGGGTAACCGCGGCGGAGCTGAAAACTCACCATAGGGACATCTCCTTCCACGGCTGAGAGCCTGACCCAAAAGCTTCATAATCCCGTCCAGGTTGCCTGATTCAGGTCGCGGCAGAGAGGGGTGGGACAGCCATGTGGACTGATGAGCATCGAGGAACGTACCGGCGGGCGGGCCCTGGTTTTCCGAGCAACCTGACGGACGCTGAATGGGGCGTGCTGGTGCCTTTGATCCCGGATGCGACCCCGGGTGGTCGCCCGCGCAAGACCGACATGCGCTCGGCGATGAAGTACGCGTCCGACGAGGGCCGCCTTGCGGGATGACGGGCTGACGGCCGACCTTATGGGCTTACGGCTAGCCTAAAGGTCATCAGGTCGATGCGGGTCGAGGTTCTGAGCGGGGTGGAGCGCCGGCGTCAGTGGTCGGACGCTGAGAAGGCCCGGATCGTCGAGGAGACGCTGGTCTTGGGTGTGCGGGTGGCCGAGGTGGCCCGTCGCAACGCGGTGAGTGCCAGCCTGGTGTTCGGGTGGCGTCGCCTGGCGCGCGACGGTTTGCTGGGACGCGGTGTGCCGGCTCTGATGCCGGTCGAGATCGTAGCCCCAGCTTCCACACTGCCGGCACCCGCGCCCTCGGTGGCACCGCGTCCAAAGCGGTTGGCCGGGCTCATCGAGATCGAGCTGTCGCAAGGGCGGCGCCTGCGGGTGGGCCGCGACGTCGACGGCGACGCGCTGCGGCGCGTCCTCGACGCCCTGGATCGGCGATGATCCCCCTGCCGAGCGGCGCCAAGGTGTGGCTGGCCACCGGCCACACCGACATGCGCAAGGGGATCGGCGGCCTGTCGCTGCTGGTGCAGGAGGTGCTCGGGCGCGACCCGTTCTGCGGCCACCTGTTCGTGTTCCGGGGCCGCCGCTCGGACCTGATCAAGATCGTCTGGCACGACGGCCAGGGCGGAGCGCGCCAGGGTTCCCTGGCCTGCGAAGCAGGTTAGGGTGGCAAGCGGAGGGGGGTGCCTGTTCATGAAAAGGCTGGATCGGGGCCGGTTCACCTGGCCGTCGGCGAGCGATGGGGCGGTTCCGATCACGCCGGCGCAGCTCGCCTACCTGACGGAGGGCATCGACTGGAGGAACCCACAGCAGACGTGGCGTCCGAGCCAGGCGGGATAGCGAAAAGGCTTGCAGCGGCAGGAGGTTGTGATCTGATCGGGGGGTGACGACGTCCTCCGATCAGCTCCCGTCCGACCTCGCCGAAGCTCGCGCCATGATCGTGGCGCTGCGCA
Organism: Lichenihabitans sp.; assembly: GCA_965214345.1. GTDB lineage: Bacteria > Pseudomonadota > Alphaproteobacteria > Rhizobiales > Beijerinckiaceae > Lichenihabitans. The sequence continues at coordinate 3,225,590 of CBDCBJ010000007.1, forward strand.
GCGAAGCCCTGATCCGTCGGCTGGAAACCGAGAAGCTGAAATTCCTGATCGCCAAGCTGCGCCGCGAGCAGTTCGGGCCGTCCTCCGAGCGCGGCAGGCTGCTGGCCGAGCAGCTCGAGCTGGCCATCGCCGACGTGGAGGAGAGCCAGGGCGCGGCCGAGGCGGAGGCCGACATCGCGGCGCCGGCCGCGGCGGCCGTGGAAAGGCAGAAGCGCCCCGCCCGCTCGCGACGACCGAGCTTGCCCGATCACCTGCCGGTGGAGCGGATCGTGTACCCGGCGCCCTGCGCCTGCGCCAGATGCGGCGGAGCCCGCCTGCGCAAGCTCGACGAGATCGTGTCGCGTTCGCTCGAATGCGAGCCGCGGCGGTGGAAGATCGTCGAGCACGTGCGCGAGAAGATGACGTGCCGCGACTGCGAGGGCGTCACCGAGACGCCGGCGCCGTCCCACCCGATCCCGCGTGGCTTCGCGGGCCCGAACCTGCTGGCGAGCGTGCTGGTGTCGAAGTTCATGCTGCACCAGCCGCTGAACCGGCAGAGCGACACCTTCGCCCGCGAGGGGATCGCCATCGACACCTCGACGCTGGCGGACCGCGTGGGCGCCTGCGCGGTGGCGCTCGCCCCGATCGTCGAGGCGATCAGGCGTCACGTGCTGGCGGCGGATCGGGTCCATGGCGACGACACGACGGTGCCGGTGCTGGCCAAGGGCAAGACCGACACGGGGCGCCTGTGGACCTACGTGCGTGACGACCGGCCCTTCGGCGGCGCCGCCCCGCCTGCCGCGGCCTTCCACTACTCGCGCAGCCGGTCCGGGGAATACCCACGGGGGCACCTGGCGAGCTACGGCGGCATTCTGCAGGCCGACGCCTACGCGGGCTACAGCGAACTCTACGAGGGCCGACGCAAACCGGCTCCCGTGATCGAGGCGGCGTGCTGGAGCCATGGACGACGCAAGTTCTTCGATATCGCCAAGCTGACGAAGGCACCGATCGCCATCGAAGCGGTGCGGCGCATCGACGAGATCTTCGCCGTCGAGCGCATCATCAACGGCCTGAGTTCAGCAGAGCGAGGTGCCGAACGCCAACAGCAGTCGAAGCCGCTCATCCTCGAGCTGGAGATCTACCTGAAAGAGCAACAGAGGCTGCTCTCGGCCAAGAGCGATACTGCCAAGGCCATCAATTACATCCTGACCCGTTGGGTAGCCTTCACCCGCTTTCTCGACGACGGCAGGATCTGCATGAGCAACAACGCGGCCGAGCGCTCGTTGCGGGGGATCGCCATCGGCAGACGGAACTGGACCTTCTGCGGCTCGGACGCGGGCGGCCATCGCGCCGCCGCCATCTATACACTGATTGAGACTGCCAAACTCAACGATGTCGATCCCCAGGCTTGGCTGGCCGACGTGCTCGCTCGGCTGCCCGATCACCCTGCCAAGCACCTCGACGAACTGCTGCCCTGGAATTGGAAGGCCAACCGAACTACCGCAGCCCTGGCTCAAGCGGCCTGACGCGGCGCACACGCGCTCCGCAGGACTGACCTCACGCGCAACCCTAAACTGCGGTGCTGGCCGGATGCGTACGGATCACAGGCACGATGCCGGCGTTGCGCAGATCGGCCCGGAGCCAGTCGGCGTCGTAACCCTTGTCGGCCATGAGACGCCGGATGCGGCCTGGGGCGGCCGCCAACACCGCAGGAGCGGTCCTCACGTCACTGGCATTGCCTGGCGTCAGGTGGACGACGGCAGGGCGGCCGAGGGTGTCGGACAGGATGTGGATCTTGGTGGTCGGCCCGCCCCGCGAGGGGCCGACCGCCTGGTTTTTCGCCCCCCCTTGCCGCCATGGGCACAGCGGTGCGCCTTCGTATAGGTGCTGTCGATGGCAGCCGTCTGGGCGATCCAACCCGCCTCGGCCAGGGCTGCCAGCATGGCAAGCCAGAAGCCGCGCCGGGACCACCTGTTGAACCGGTTATAGACCGTGGTGGCCGGACCGTACGCCGTCGGCACGTCACGCCAGCGCCCGCCCGTGCGCAGCATGTGCAGGATGCCGGACACCACGCGGCGGTCGTCCACCCGCCGTGCCCCTGGCTGGTTCATGGGCATGAACCGGCCCACCACGGCCCAGTGCTCGTCCGAAAGCCAGAAAAGATCAGCCATCTGAACCTCCTTGGACAACCATGGAATCCGCTTCAGACCGTGAACGCAATAGCCTGATTGGGTTCAGACCCTAGGCCTTTCTCGGCTACGGTCACGCCAAGAATATTGGCAATCTCATTCAGAATATCTCTAATAGAAAACGGTACCGACTCAAGGTCGATCGACTGCGACTCGATTTTAGCGATGTCCAATAGGTCATCAAGCAATCCGAGCAAGGATTTTGCGCTCATTAACAATATGTCCGTAAATTCTTTTTGGATCTCGGTAAGTGGCCGGCTGGTCTTGAGCAAATTGCCGAGGCCGATCACCGCGTTCATCGGTGTTCGGATTTCGTGACTCATATTGGCGAGAAATTCGGACTTTGCGTCGTTCGCGGCCTCGGCACCATGCAGCGCCTCTTCTAGCTGCTGATTGACGGCTTGGAGTTCTTTGGTTCTTTCCTGCACTCGCTGCTCGGTCAGGCGATAGGCCTCCTCGAGCTCGGCATTGATCACGGCAAGCGCTGCCGGGCTTTGCAACATCAGGGCGACCGGGACGATCTTCCAGATCAATGCCGCAGTGAAGATGGATGCGATGCCGGTAGCCGCAAGCACTACGCCTTGAACGGCATAATCCGGGTGCCAGATCACCCAAATATCCAGCAAGTGCGTCGTGCCGCAAAGAACGATAAACGCGCTGAACAAATAGAAGATCACGCGAAAGGGAATATCGGTACGCCGCCGCGCGAGATACAGGAGTGTCAGCGGGATCGAATAATAAGCGATGGCGACGGCCGCATCCGAAACCACCTGTAACCAGAGGATGTCGGGCTGCCATAGAAAGCAATGGCCGTGAGGCATAAACTCTTTCGAGCTAAAAAACGATACCAAGTTTTGCAGCATGGACCCACGTCGAAAATATATAAACGCCTGTTACATTAGTATGCTTGGCTATATCTGACTAGAGCATGGCTGCACACGACCGCTCGTGTCAGTTCTTTTTCCAAAATCCTTTCGTGTTGCAATATTTTCCATGCTTAAAGCAGTTTCGAAATGGAACCCTTCTGACTGGTTCGCAAATCCGACCTAAGCCTTTATTCTGCCTGCGCCGGATCACGCAAAAGGGTCGGTGCAAAAACTCAAAGCTATTGTTAATTCAGCTATGGTGCCATAGCCTCGATCTTCGGGACAGCCGCCGGCAATTTAGTACGGGCGGAGTCGGCCATGACATTTACGATGGCATTAGCCTCGGCCTTTCCGGTAGCCAGCAATTCCCGGAATGAGCGTACGCGCGACATGGACCAAAGCACGGCCGCAATCCCTATCGTCGAGCTGCGTTGCAAGAGCTTCTTGCCTTGCGGGTAGATGGGATACCCAAGTGCCTCTATAAGCTGGAAGGACGCCTGGACACCGCGTCCTAGAGTGATGGCTTCCGCCCAGGACGCACCGCCACTGCGGCGCTGGCCGGCGACCGACACACTCTCGAACGCCACGCATAGCGGGGCGTGACAGCGCAGCCAGAGCGGCATGTCGGCTTCGAGCTTGGCAGGCAATCCGGCCGCGTTGAAGACATCGACCCACTGCTGACGGTTCATGATCGTTTTCTGGCCGCCGGCGCCGATCGTGGTCTTTAGCCTGCCGTTGCTCTCGATCATCGCCTGTATGAACGGCATTCCGAAAGCGCACCGATCGTGGCCAATCAGTTCCTGTAGCCGCTCAGGCTGGAAGGTGTTGAACATGAATTGAATGCAACGGGCAGCACTCCGCTGCAGGTCGGGCATCACGGCTATGACCTGATGCGCTAAAAGTGTGACGATCAGCAGGTCATATGGGGTCGAAGTGTCCAGCTCGCTGAGGATTCGGACCTCTGCCCGCTCACCTTTGATGTTAAGGATGCATCCGTCACGCTGAAGCTGGTTTAACCGATCAGAGCCCGATCGCGCGACCATCGTAACGGCATGGCCGGCGCGAGCGAGCTGAAACCCGAAACCGCTGCCGATCTTGCCCGCACCAAGGATGGCGATCTGGAGCGCTTGCGCTGAATCAGATGGAGGACTCATAGTCATAGAGAGTAGCTCTTGCTGGCGGTGTTACAGACATAGTTCTCGCTGGCGGTCGGACCAGGCGACGGAATCGCTAGAAGTTCGTGGTGCGAAACTCAAGAGTCTTGCACCAATCGGTTCAGCCCGTTTCGTCAGACACGACTTCGTCAAACGGGGTGGCTGAACCGCCGTTGACAGATTGACCTAGGCGAAAACGTCCTATAGAGAGCTGCAATCCTCCTCGCGAGAAGCCCCGGATGACAGCCCTGCAATTTCGAACCACAATCACCCGGATCGGCCTTTCTCAGGTGCAGGCCGCGCACACCCTGGGTGTAACGCCACGGACTGCTCGTCGCTGGGCACTAGGGGAGGGCAAGGTATCGCCGACCGCCGCCAAGCTCCTGAGATTGATGCAGGATGGAATCCTATCGCGAAGCCAAGTCCGATACGCATAATTCAGACGTGGGGGGCCTATCAGCGACCTTTACGTCCTCGGCCCCGCGCTGATGTAGCGATAGAGCGTAGCCTTCGAGACGCCAAAGCGAACCGCGACCTCCTTCGAGGACAGCATGCCGTCGGCAAGGAGAGCCTTGGCTGCCAAAGCGTCCTTATCGGCCATGCGACGCGGGCGACCGCCCGTCTTGCCCTTCCTGCGGGCTTCTATGAGGCCGGCAACGGTACGCTCTCGGATAAGGGCGCGCTCAAATTCAGCTATGGCGCCGAGCATGTGAAAGACGAGCATGCCCCCGGGCGAGGACGTGTCGATCGCATCGGTCAGGGAGACGAAACCGATCCCCCTTCCCTTCAGGTCTTCGGCCGTCTGGATGAGCTGCTTGAGGGAGCGCGCCAGGCGATCGAGCTTCCAGATTACAAGTGTGTCGCCTTCGCGCAGAACGTCCTGCAAGAGGCGTGTGAGTTCCGGCCGATCGACGCGCGCGCCAGAGGCATTCTCGACGATGACCTTCTCACACCCAGCCTCGCGTAGCTTCTCAAGCTGAAGGTCGGGGTTTTGGTCGAGGGTCGAGACCCTCGCATAGCCGATCCGCATAATTTGTCTCATTTCCCGTCAGCAGAGTGACATAATGAGACTTCTGTTTCAAGACCCGTTTTGAGACTAGCCAAGGCCGAAAAAGGATGCATGATGGGCCTAGGTTTCAACCGTCTCAGAAACGCTTATTTTTGAATAATCTTACGAGGAACGCTCATGAAGTACCTCAGCCTGACCTTTCTTCTTTCATTGATGCTGATTGCGCCAGGTTTTGCGCAAAGTGTTGATTTCTCTGCAAAGGCTATGATGAGTAATATCCCGGCTATATTCAGTGAACAGTGCACTTTAATGTATAGTGGGGCACTTAATAAGATTGTATCAGACAAACGTTATTCGATTTTTATACAGACAATTCAACAAAATGCATGTAGCGAGTCTAACTTTTCTCTATCCGGCAAGTTCGATTCAAAAACACAAAGCCTTATCGATTCTGTTCCATTGGTTAGTTCAGTGCTAGGTTCACTGAATATATCTGACAATAAGAAGTTTTGTGAGGCCTATAAGTCTGGTACCTTGAGTGTTTCGAATACTGATACTTATAGCTCTGAACCAGTAGTCGCAGCAATGCGCTCTGCGAACGCATGCTTAGATATAGCCAGTAAATCAGGAACCGTCATCACACACTTTTCGCCAAACCCTGGCCAGGTGGTTTTTACCGGTACAGTTCCAAATGATGGTCGTGTTTTTAAATTTTCTGGTCAGACCTCTGGTGATTTTAGCTGTATTGCACCGAAGACTTCACCTGAAGAGGAAGATGAGATTCTTGGAAATAAGGTTATTAAGAGAGAAAGAAATTTCAACATAATGTGCGGTAGAAACGGAGTAAAAACTAATGGTAATATTGACTTCATTAGAGGCGACATAACTATTGTTGGCTTAGACGGTCAAATCTATCCGGCTACCATACTAGCTGACGAGATGTATGGTGTTAGTTCGCGTCGAGAGTCTAACGATACTATCGCATCACATAGTCAAACCTACGAACTGCAACTATCTAATGCTGCCAAAAACGCGTCTAATCTAAATTACGAATTGAACCGTTACAAAAACTCCAGAGTGATACGATGGTATTATTATCAGACTCTTGTTGATTCTGCGAATAGTGGGGAAAGGTTCGATTGTGGTGCTTGGAATAGTCCCAACAAATTCCAAATTGCCAACAATGGCTTATGCCCAAATGGGGACGTAATCAATAGAACACAAATTAATGGCAATGTCGGTGGAAATTGCGGTTTCAACTCCTTTGCCGCTATTTGCGTCCCGAGACCATAGGCCCGACTTAAGAGTTTCGCACCACGCTTCAATCCACTGGAAAGATTGCGCCTGTCTGGTGCAAATGTCAGGTGCGCATAACCGGCTACCGGTACGGGCCGAGAAATAGGTCGCCGAGCGCCTTGCGTGCTCGAAACGTCAGCCACCTCTGACGCCTGTGTTCCTGTCGGTCGTGCAGCATGTGGCAACGCTGGCAAAGGGCCCTGAGGTTGCGCGGCGGGTTGTTGGTTGGATCGTGGTCAAGATGGGCAGTCGCCAGCACGACCTTCGTCCACCTGATCGCGGCATCGTCCAGCAAAAGCCCAAGGCGCGACAGGGCGCGGCCCCGCCCGTCCATCCAGGCTTGGCGCTCCTCGTCGTACCATCTCCCGTCGCCGAGGTGCTGGACTAGGCGGCCATGGGGCCTGCCGCACGTCTCGCATCGCCCTTTCGCTCGCTCGAAGCGGATCACGGCTGAAAGCTGTTTCCAGTCGATCGGATAGAAGTGGCGCAGCTCGCGGCGGATCGGCATCAGGCGCCCCCCCTGCCCTGCTCCGCGTCGAGGCGCTTGCGGACCTTGGCGACAGTCCCCCTGCTGCAGCCCGTGGCGTCCTGTATCTGCTGCCAGGACGAGCCGGCGCGAAGCATGGCGGCGATGCCGTTGTTGCGGGCCTTGTTTTCCCCCCTGCCCTTGTAGAGGCCAGCCGCCCTTGCCTTGGCGGTGCCTTCGGCCTGCCGGCGGCGGCGGTCGTCGTAGTCCTTACGCGCGACAGCCGCCAGCACGTCGCGCATCATGGCGTTCACGGCTGCGAACATGCGGCCTGTGAACTCGTCGGGCTGGTCGGCCAGGCTCCAAGAGGTCGGAAGATCGAGGGCGACGATGCGGATCTGCTTCGCGTCGATCTCGGCGCGTAGCTGCCGCCAGTCGGCTTCGGTGAGGCGCGATAGCCGGTCCACCTGCTCAACCAAGAGCACGTCGCCGGGTCGGCAGTCGGCGAGGAGTCGAAACAGCTCGGGCCGGGCAAGCTTCGCGCCGCTCTCGTTCTCCACGTAGCGGGACGCGACCGACAGTCCCCGCTCGGCCGCGAAAGCGTCAAGCTGGGCGCAGGCGCGGCTGGCGTCCTGCTCTGCGGTCGAGGCTCTGAGGTAGGCGCGGACGAACATGGAACAAAAAGTCTATTTAAGATGGTCCTTTATATAAAGTCCATTTTAGATAGTCAAGAGGTATAAATTAGACTGGCAAAAGGCCGGTCTAATTTGGGTACACTCAAAGCGAACTGGTCAGGCAGTCTTTTGAAGCCCGGTAACGAGAGGACCTTAGAGATCCAGATCTACGCTCTCGATCTCGCGACGTGAACCATCAGGTTCGATAGTCACAAAACTGAAATTAACTCTAGAAATGTGATGCACCGCCCTGTGACCATTGACCAAGCCCTCACAACAGTCGAAAGGCTCTCCGCATGAAATAAGTCTAATAAAACGCATCTTGACTTCGACTCTCGAATAGAATTCGAAAGATGAACTCTCGCTACTTGGCAAAAAACCGTAACTATTTACCATCAAAGCCGTATCGGAAAAACTCTCTTTGGCCTGTAAGCGGCACGGTTCGAGAACAAGGCTCTCGAACAGTGCTTCTGCGATGCGGTCCCAGTTGTCATACTGCTTGCCATCTGTCCAAGGGATACGGGCTTGGTCGAGATTAGGCACCAACGCGCGACAAGCGCCGGCGAAGTTGCGCACCAAGTCTGTGACGCTTGTCTGAGTCATCCGTCGCTCTCATTCGGTCCAACATGGCAGATCCAGTTTACTCTCTGTAGGTCTCTTTAGCTGTCTCAAAGCCAAGATTGTGCAGCAGCAACTTTTCGATTATGTCTAGACGCTGAATAGCCTCCTGGAGGACGTGAGCGGATTGACTGTCCAACCCTCCCGCTTCGGTGAGTTCTGTGAGGCGCGTCCGCAGGCTCTTCTTACCGGTCGAGAGATCGAGCGCGGCCTCGATGCAGTCAACCAGACCGATGAAGTCCTCCGCCGGACTTGCTGTCCTAGGTATTCTCTGAACGATTTTCTTCCACTTCGAATCCTCCTTGGCCTGGCTAAGAATGAACAAGCGCCGCTGCGCCATATTTACGCTTGACTCAAAACAGTCGATTTCACGTTTTGTGGGTGGAAAATGATGTCTTCGATCAATCCAGCCATAATACAAAGTGCCGTGTATAGCACGAGCATCGCGCTTCAATATGGGGCGCTCCCACATGGGTTCGACAGCTTCTCGCGCCTTTCTCTCGCCTAAACGATCAAATAGATCCTCGACGATTTCGATGTCTCTGCCATCCGGAAATATAGCCTGGAACTCAATGTCCGTCGCTTCAAAAATGCTAAGAGCCTGACTCAGAAGCCTATCAGCGCGCGAGCCGCCTGATCCCGAATTGGATGGCGGCGAGAGTGACAAAGGCCAGCAAGGTCGCCGCGAGATTTTCGACATCCTTGGCGAGGCGTCTGTTCCGGCCGAACCAGGAGAAGGTCCGCTCTACTACCCAGCGCTTCTTGATGACCTCGAAACCCACGGCGTTGGGATTGCGGCGAACGACCTCCAGCCGGAGTGAGTTGGCGGCCGCAGCCTCATAGGTCTGCTGTGCGTTGTAACCCGTATCGGCGAACATGCATTCCAACCAGGGAAAGCGTTTCTTGACCTTGTCGAAGAGGAGTGCCGCTCCATCACGGTCCTGGATGCCAGCCGAATGGACGACAAGGCGGATCGGAAGTCCGAGTGTGTCGACGAGAGAGTGGATTTTGCGTCCTTTTATCTTTTTTCCAGGCTCATAACCCACCGCGTCGGGTGCGTCGGGGGTCGAGACTTGAGCTTTGGACCCCCTTTTTCTGCTGACTTGATCGTCTGGCTGTCGATGATTCCGGCCGATGGTGAGCCTTCCCGGCCCTCACGATCTCGAAGCATCGGGTACAGGTGATCCCAGATCGAAGCCCAGGTGCCGTCCGCCTGGAACTTGCGAAAAATGTTGTAGACCGTCGAGCGTGGGGGGAAGCCGTCCCGCGGCAAGTAGCGCCAGGGGCAACCTGTGCGCAGAAGATACAGGATCGCATTCATCGCCGAGCGCATGTCGGTCTTGCGCGGGCGACCACCCGGGGTCGCATCCGGGATCAAAGGCACCAGCACGCCCCATTCAGCGTCCGTCAGGTTGCTCGGAAAACCAGGGCCCGCCCGCCGGTACGTTCCTCGATGCTCATCAGTCCACATGGCTGTCCCACCCGTCTCTGCCGCGACCTGAATCAGGCAACCTGGACGGGATTATGAAGCTTTTGGGTCAGGCTCTAAACGTCGCGGTGTCGGCAGCGTCGATGATTTGAACGTACTTCATCGCGCAAGCGTACCCCGATTGGAGAAGCGATTCCAGCCCGCCACGAAGCGAGCCTACGAGAGACGGCTTGGTTCGCTTAGAGTATACCCATAGCGAACTATGCGGATGGGAGGGTAAGCGGGCTTGAGCCGGAGAGGGTGGAGCAGCCTCGACCATAAGCTCACGGTGATCGCTCCGTCTCACCCGAGCCTTGCTACAGCGCTGCGAACGAAGGGCCGTCTTGACTGTAGATGCTGCCACGTCATGCTATCCACGGAACGCAGCGGGGTATCATATGTCTGTTCACGGACGGATTGCCAAGGTTCTCGCCCGTGGCGGGAGATGGGCCGTGGCACGCATCGCTGCTCTCACAGGTCTATCACCGGGATGTGTCCGGCGGGGTTTGCTATGGATGGAAGCACATGGCTCCGCTAACTCAGTTGAAGGCTCCTCGCCGCAGCTTTGGACAATATGATCGGCCATGCCGGTTCGGTGCGTAGAATTGGAAATCGATAAGGCGGATTTTCAGAAAAGCCATATCCGCGTTGATCGGAGTATCAGTAACGGACGCTGTATCATTTCAGGAAATATCTCCCACCCCGCTTTGCTCGGAATGACGAAAATCCCAGCACATCTATGCCGGAACAAAGCACATGCAATCGAGGTAGCAACCGACTTGGCTGCTCGATTGGGTGTCGAGGAGGTATGGTTTGTGCTCTGAGGTCTTATCCACCTCTTAATAGGGCGAAATATACCTACGAGAAAACGCCTATTCGATCACGAGTCGGTAGCTCCATAAGCGAGCATGAAAACCCGGATACCCCGCTCGACCCGCGCCGTGACGTCGCTCCGGAGAGCATCGATGTCGATGCCGAGGGCGAATTGGAAATTGGTGAAACCCTGCCAGAGGCCGAATAACTCGTCGGCAGCCTCATGAGGAACGAGGCTCCTCACCTCGCCGCGCTGCATGCCTGCGGACAACAATGCGGCGAGGTTGTCGCGCGTCCGGCCTGGGCCGCAGACATAGAAGGTTCGCGCGAGCTGGTCGTGGCGACGCAATTCCCCGGCGACGGCGCTATAGAAATCGATCGCAGGCTTGCTCGCCAGAAAGCTCATAATCCCTACGCCGAAGGTGTGAAGCTGATCGAGGAACGCCACAGGCCGATCCAGCGGCGAGATGGCCTGCGACTTCTCGATCTGCTCCATCTCCCGAAGGACGGCAGCCTCAAAGAGCGCGGTGCGATCCGGGTAGTGGCTGTACAGCGTGACCTTCGACACACCGGCTTTCGCCGCTATGGCCTCGATCGACGTTCCCTCGACCCCTCGTTCGAGGAACAGCGCCCAGCCTGCATCGAGAATGGCGAGCGCTTTCGTGGGATCGCGGGGTCTTCCGGCCGAGCGAGTGGATGGCGGACGCTTCACGGGACCTCTTGACGATCGAACGACCGCAAGGCAATGGTGAACGGTACCGTACAATAATGTGGGGTTTGTCGATGTCGTTCAAGGGTCATTGTCTGTGCGGGGCGGTCCACTACGAGTCGACCGGCCCTTCCGTGTTCATGGGCAACTGCTACTGCGCCGACTGCCGCCGTGAAAGCGGTTCCGGGCATATCACAGCCGTAGCGGTGCCCGATCCGACGCTGACGACCACTGGAGAAACCAGGGATTTCACGAAGCCGGCCGACAGCGGGCAGAGCATCCGGAACACGTTCTGCCCCATTTGTGCGACCACGCTGTTCACCCATCCATCGGGTCTGCCAGGGCTCGCCCTGATCCGCGCGGGTACCTTGGAAGACCCGAGCTTGGTTGCTCCGCAGCTCAACATGTATGTGTCATGCGCACCGGCCTGGGACAAGCCAGCCCCCGGATTGAAGGATTTCGCCGGTATGGCGTCATGAGGGACGCGTGAACCCGGATTACGGCATCGATGCGCCCGGCGTCAGGCGCGGCATGTTGGCCGCAGGCTTGGGTGGCTTGATCACGGCCGGTCTTGCGGCAGCGACGGCCTCTCGCACGGATGGACCGACCTCAGCCGTCGCGGGTGTGATGGCAGGGATCGCGGCTCTCGTCGCCGTCTACGGCCTCGGCATGGGCACCTACATGACCTTCAGCAGCCGGGTCGGAAAGCTGCGCACCCGCGATCGGCTGCTGGACCTCGCGCAAGGTCTCACGCCCTGGACAGGCCGTGAGAGGGTGCTTGATGTCGGCTGCGGCCGTGGGCTGATGCTCATCGGCGCAGCCAAGCGTCTCACCACGGGCCAAGCCGTCGGCATCGATCTGTGGCGCACTGAGGATCAAGCCGACAATAGCCCGGCCGCTGCGCTGGACAATGCGAAGCTGGAGGGGGTAGCGGAGCGGGTCAAAATCGAGACCGGGGATGCTCGCTCACTGCCCTTTGCCGATCGAGAGTTCGACTGGGTGGTGCACAATCTCCCCACGGAGACCGATCGCGAACAGGCTCTACAGGAGATGCTTCGAGTGCTGAAGCCGAACGGTTGTCTTGTTCTGGCCGACATCGCTCATCACAACAGCTACCTAAAGCTCCTTTCCGAAGCTGGTCTAGGCAACGTTGAAGAGCAGAAAGGCGGCCTAGGATCGTGCATCATGGGTCTATTGAGTGGTGGAACCTTTCGACCGCAGGCCTTGGTCGGAAAGAAAGCGGCCTAGAGTAGCAGGTTCGCTATGGGCATACCCAAATCGCACTGGCGATGACGAAACCCCTACACAGGTTCGTTTGCGGGAACAATGAGGAACCGTATCGGCGTTGGCCTCCTGCCCTCGATGGCTTCGTTCCCAGAAAATGTTCTTTTAATCTTCGTTCCCCCGTGCGACTCTCCCGTCAGTTATGGGAACAAACGTCCTCATCGGGTACGCCAGGGTATCCACCCTCGACCAAAAGCCGGAGCTCCAGCTCGACGCGCTAAAGGGGCTCGGCTGTGCCAAGGTCTTCATCGAGAAGGCCTCGGGGTCGAAGGAGGACCGACCGCAGCTGACCGCCGCCCTGGATTATCTGCGGCCCGGCGACACCCTGGTGGTCTGGAAGCTCGATCGCTTGGCGCGGTCAATGAAGCAGCTGATCGAGATCGTCGACCAGCTCAAGACGCGCGGCATCGGCTTTCGCTCGCTGACGGAGGCGATCGACACCACGACGGCTGCCGGCGAGCTGTTCTTCCACATCTTCGGCGCCCTGGCGCAGTTCGAGCGCTCGATCATCCGAGAACGCACCAATGCCGGCCTGAAAGCCGCCCTGGCGCGGGGCCGCAAAGGCGGACGTCGGCCGACCGTGAAGGCCGACGACATCCGTGCCGCTCTGGCGCTCCTCGCCGATCCGGACATCTCGGTCCGCGCCGCGGCATCTAAGCTGGGCCTGAGCGTATCGACGCTCTATCGCCACGCACCGGGTCTGCGGAGCCGCGTCGGTGAGGCGCGCTGATGCCGATCCGTCGCCACCACCGCTGGCTCTACCCGATCGACTGGCGCGAACTGTCGGCCTCTATCCGCTTTCGGCGCGCTAAGGGGCGGTGCGAAGGGTGTGGTCGACCGCATGGTCGCCTGGTGCTGCACCTCGGCGACGGCCAATGGTGGGACGATGATTTGCAGCGTTGGCGAGACGGGGCTGGCAAGTCGGTTCGTCGCCTCAAGCCATCTTACAACCTCCTCGACCGTACACGGACGACCCGGGTCGTCCTGGCTACATGCCACCGTGACCATGACCCGATGAACAACGACGGTTCGAACCTCGCCGCCTTTTGCCAGCGCTGCCACATGCTGCATGACAGGCCCGAGCACCTCAGGCGTCGAAGGTTGACCTACCTCGCCCGTCGCGCTCTGGGTGATCTCTTCACCGGGCCCTATCGGCTGTGATTACCGCGCCGGCGCAGGCTTTATCGTCTGGAGCGCCGACGGAGAACCTGGCCGGTCTCGTGGAGCGCGTGACATTCCACAACGAGGACAACGGCTTTTGCGTGCTGCGCCTCAAGGCCCGCGGGCAGCGCGACCTCATCACCGTCATCGGCCACGCCGCCATGATCTCGGCCGGCGAGTGGATCCAGGCGGCCGGCACCTGGACCAACGACCGGACCCACGGCCTGCAGTTCCGCGCCGCCTTCCTCAAGGCGACCCCTCCGACGACGATCGAGGGCATCGAGCGCTATCTCGGCTCGGGCATGATCCGCGGCATCGGTCCTACCTATGCCAAGCGCCTGGTGAAGACCTTCGGCGAGGCCGTGTTCGACGTGATCGAGGCCGAGCCGGCGCGCCTGCGCGAGGTCGAAGGCATCGGCCCCAAGCGCGCCGAGCGCATCGCCGCCGGCTGGGCCGAGCAGAAGGTCGTGCGCGAGATCATGCTGTTCCTGCACGCTCACGGCGTCGGCACGAGCCGGGCGGTGCGGATCTACAAGACCTACGGCGCCGAGGCCGTGGCGGTCATCAGCGAGAACCCGTACCGGCTGGCGCGCGATATCCGTGGCATCGGCTTCAAGACGGCCGACCAGATCGCGGCGAAGCTTGGCATCGCCAAGGACGCCATGGTGCGGGTCCGCGCAGGGGTCAGCTACGCCTTGGCCGAGGCGATGGATGAGGGCCACTGCGGCCTGCCCGAAGACGACCTGCTGCGCAACGGCGCCGAGCTGCTCGATGTAGCAGCCGACCGGCTCACGGCCGCACTGGTGCTCGAACTGCAGGAAGGCGCCGTGGTGGCCGACACGGTCGGGGAACGCCGCTGCATCTTCCTGGCGGGCCTTTACCGGGCCGAGCGGGACATCGCCGAGCGCCTGCAGTCCCTCGTGGACGGGGAGCCTCCTTGGGCCGGCTTTGACGTCGACAAGGCCATCCCCTGGCTGGAACAGCGCGGCGGCCTCACCCTCGCGCCGAGCCAGCGGGAAGCCCTGCGCCTCGCCGTGACGAGCAGGGTCCTGGTCATCACTGGCGGCCCGGGCGTCGGCAAGACAACGCTGGTCAACTCGATCCTGAAAGTGCTGGTGGCAAAGAGCGTCAACGTCGCCCTCTGCGCCCCCACGGGGCGGGCCGCCAAGCGCCTGACCGAGACGACTGGCGTCGAGGCGAAAACCATCCACCGCCTGCTCGAGACTGACCCGAAGAACGGCGGCTTCAAGCGCGACGAGGCGAACCCGCTCGGCTGCGACCTGCTCGTCGTCGACGAGACGTCGATGGTCGACGTCCTGCTCATGAAGGCGCTCGTCCGAGCCCTTCCGCTCCGGGCAGCGCTGCTTCTCGTCGGCGACGTCGACCAGCTCCCCTCCGTCGGCCCCGGTCAGGTCCTCGCCGACATCATCGGCTCGGGCGCCGTGCCGGTCGTCAGGCTGGCGGAGGTGTTCCGCCAGGCCGCGACCAGCCGCGTCATCGTCAACGCGCACCGCATCAACCAGGGCCAGATGCCCGAGGCGACGCTGGCCGGCACCGAGCGGTCGGACTTCTACATCGTAGACGCGGCCGAGCCGGAGATTGCGGCCGCCAAGATCGTTGCCGTGGTGCGGGATCGCATCCCACGGGCGTTTGGGCTCGATCCCATTCGCGATATCCAGGTGCTCTGCCCCATGAACCGAGGCGGCATAGGAGCAAGGTCCCTCAACATCGAACTGCAGAAGGTGCTGAACCCGCCGGGCGAGGTCCGGGTGGAGCGCTTCGGCTGGACCTACGCGCCGGGCGACAAGGTCATGCAGATCGAGAACGACTACGACAAGGAGGTCTACAACGGCGACCTCGGCATCGTGGCCCGGATCGAAATGGAGGCCGGCGAGCTCGTGGCGACCTTCGACGGGCGCGAGGTTGTCTACGGCTTCGGGGAACTCGACGAGTTGGTGCTGGCCTACGCGACGACGATCCACAAGGCGCAGGGCTCGGAGTACCCGGCGGTGGTGATCCCGGTCATGACGCAGCACTACACCATGCTGGCGCGCAATCTCCTCTACACGGGCGTCACACGGGGCAAGAAACTCGTCGTGCTGGTCGGGCAGCGCAAGGCAATCGCCATGGCGGTCCGCAACGGCGGGCAGCGCCGTCGCTGGTCGAAGTTGCAAGAGTGGCTACGGACGTGAGGCGCCTGGGGGAGGCCAATACGAACGCGGCCTCCCCCATCCATCTGCCGCAGAGGTCCAAACGGCTGACCTGAGCATCATGGGCCGGGATGATTGATGAGAGATTGACGTTGCGCCATGGTGGTGATGCTACGATCACGCGCATATAAAGGTTAATACGATCAAAGATCGAGATGACCGCCGAGGCAGCCGCCAGCTTGGGAATGACAGCCGTCGCCGTGGTAGCGCTGATCGTTGCCGCTCTGGTCTTGCTACGCGGAAACTGAAGTGACCGCCATGCTCATGAGCCAGTCGCCCCGTATTCCTCCATGCGCTGATCGGCCGAGCAATCGGCGCCGATCTCGCACGTCGGATGGTCACGGAACCGGCATTGCGGTACTCGTCAGTTCCGCCCCTTAGAGAGAACCGACGATGTCCGACCTGATCGCTCTGGCGAGTATGCGCCAGGAGCATTTACTTACCCTTCGATCCACCATTGAAGAGGTCAAAAGGGAAGCAAAGGCCGACAACGTTTCGCGATCGATCGGTCGCGCGCTGGACCTCATCGAACTGGTGTTGAGGGCGCAGGAAGATCGACTGAAGGCGATGGACGCTGCTGCGGTCGCTCTTGTAGCCTGAACGGGCACCGATGGATCATCCGGGTCATCGGCAATCGCATGTGGCGCGCAGGACTCAACTCCCAACGATCGTGCGCCGCCAACAGCTTTCACATTGCCGAATAGTTGCGCTCGCGCTTCCATGACGATTATCGTCGTTGGATTGCCGTAAGCGTCGTCCGGTGCCCACCTTCTCCGGGCTTTGATGACGATCGATGATCGGAGCCGAAGGAGGCTTCGATTGAATTCTATGTCTGAGCATACGCCCGTGTCGGATGGGCGGTGTCTTGAGGTTCTCACGGGTGCGGGGCGTCGACGCCGGTTCACCGCGGCCGAGAAGGCGGCGATCGTCGAGGAGAGCTGTGGCAATGGCAACTCGGTCTGCGGCGTTGCGCGGGGCCTGTCGCAATCTTCCGGCGTTGACGATTCGTTAGGCACGCTAACCGAATTTGCCGCCTCCCGTTCGGAGGTTTCCCATGATCCTGTCCGCCATCGCCGCCAAGCTGAAGCGCCGGTCGAAGGACGATTTCAAGGGTTCCCACTTCGAGGCGGGGCCGTCCAGGCCTTTTCTTCGAATCCGCAACATTCGATCGGTTACTCCGGCGGCGATAAACTGCTGAAGTGTCGCAAAAATCCTAAGTTTTGCGACACCCCTCCGAGCTGGGTCGGCGTCGAGGAGAGAAGGTGTCGCAAAAGTTTGTCGCAAAATGTTTTCGTTTTGCGGTAAGTTCTGCGACACGCGCCGGCCTTCCCGGCGCTCTCGCCCGGAATGGACCCATGCTGACCGGCTACGCCCGTGTCTCGACCGACGACCAGGACCTCACGCTCCAGCGCGCGGCGCTGAAGGACGCGGGGTGCAAGCGCACCTTCGAGGAGAAGGCGTCGGGGGCGAAGCGCGACCGGCCCGAACTCGCCCGCATGCTGGAGCAGCTCCGGGACGGCGATGTCGTCGTGGTGACCCGCCTCGATCGCCTGGCGCGCTCGACCCGCGACCTCCTCGACATTGCCGAGCGGCTCAGGGAGGCCGGCGCCGGCCTCAGGTCCATCGCCGAGCCTTGGGCCGACACCACCTCGCCCGCCGGGCGCATGGTGCTGACGGTGTTCGCCGGCATCGCCGAGTTCGAGCGCTCCCTCATCGGCGAGCGCACCAGCTCGGGACGGAAGGCTGCCCAGGACCGCGGCGTCCGCTTCGGGCGCCGGTCGGCGCTGACGCCGGAGCAGGTCGCGCTCGGCCGCCGGCTGATCGACGAGGGCAAAAGCGTACGCGAGGTGGCGCGCAGCATCCTGAAATGCCACCCGGCGACGCTCTATCGCGAACTTGCCAAGATGCCGCCCTCGGCTATTCCCTCTTGACGACAGGCCGTCCGACCGAGGTGGCACAGCTTCGTCGCATTGCGCTACGCCCCGAAGACCACTCTAGGCAGTACTGAAACGCCCACATCGAATTTTAGATCGGGTGAGGGTCGCCGACCTGAGACGATGAGCCGGAATGGCTGCGGCATGTCGCTGACCGATCAGCAATCAATTTCCATCATTATGCAGATCGAGATACACCACGGATCGCACTGGCGCAAGCCGACCTGAGGCGACTAGGAAGGAACTAACATGACGTTCTTGGACGAGAGCGAGCGTTGGCCCCGGGACATCAGTGGAACTCACACATTCCTCGTCAAGTCGGTACAGGAAATAGGCAGGAGCCTCAGCAGGGCAGATACGCGCTTACCATCCATGATCTATAGCTACGATTTTGACCTCCCCGAGTTCGGGCTGGCCTCGGAAGATGATAAGGCAGCTGCAGCAGACATCATCAATCACAACCTCACCGGCGATCATGTAGAAATCTCAGAGGAGAGTTTCTACTCAGACGCTCTTGAAACATCCGTAAACATCAGAAACGTTCATATCACCAATCTCCAATGGGACATGGCGATCGATCTCGTTCGTAGATCGAGAGAGATCCCTAACGAGAACATCGACAATGCCCTGGCCATCACATCAGTGATCTTCCAAGGTGTTGCAAGCGCAAAAGTCATCGCCGTAGATCGTGTCCATAGCCGACCGGGATTTGTGCCGCTGCCCGCAGAAGCCCTCAACATCAGCAGTGATGCCGTCATCAAAGCACGCCTTGCTTTGGGTGAGATCGATCGAAAGAACCCTTTCGCTTTGAGTCCGCGTGGATATTCATCGATATACCTTGAGGCGAAGTCCCTTGAGCGATGGATTAACAGTGCAGGACGACGACACATCCGTATCGAGATCGCCAAACGCAAGCTCCTTCGCTTGGCAAAAAGTCATCATAATCACCTACCAAGTGAACTTGTTAGAGAGATTCTTTTACAAAAGGATCAAACGAGCTTCAATCTCGATGAAGAAGAGAAGGCTATGCTTTGGGCGAGCCTACCAGACAAGCCCTTCAAAATGCCGGGACTGCGTCAGGGGGCAACGAGAAAGGGGGAGCACTGAATCTGACCGCAGGGCCTAGTCGCAGGCTCCTTTAAGCGGCTTCGAGTGGGGTAGTCGGTCGTCCCATGAACGACCACGAACCATTTACAGACGCGAACGAAAATTCCGCGAACCCCGGCCCGCATCGGGCCGACACGACCCCGGTCGTGGCCCTCACTCTCGGCGATATCCAAGCGCGCCAGGATGAGATCGCCGCGGCCATTCTCAAGTCCGACCCCGCTGCTCGCGCCAGCGTCGCGGGGGTCGTCGCGATGTTTAGGGACGAAATCGCCAGAGCCCGCGATGGGGGCAAGGGCTGGGCCGAGATCGCCGACGCATTGTTGAAGAGCGGCATCGTCGCTCGTCCTGACGCTGTTCGTATGGCGTACAGGCGTCTCCTGGACCGGCCATACCAGCTGAGCACCCGCCCTTCCGTCCGTCCGACCACAACGGACCAGCCTGTCCCTCCCCAACGTAGCGACCCGCCGCGCAGCGCGGACGTGCAATCCGGCAAACCGCCCTCGCTCGCTCCCCGCATCCGCTGATCTGCACTTCCGCAAGCCGATCGAAATTGATTGGCTTGCGGAAGTGCAGGCTATCTGAGCCGGCACAGCTCGCGAAGGGAAATAAGCAACAATGAATATCAGAAATTTTCTGGGTTTCGGGGATGAAAAATATATCTCCGCCGTGAAGATACCGATCTTCGCATGGCTGACGACTTTCACCGTCTTCATCGTCCTCGATGATAAAGGTGGCGTCGGAAAATCTTTCATCGCGCAAGTCGTCGCCGCGATTATCCGCTATTTTGATAAATATGATGTCGGGATGATTGACACGGATTACAGTAATTCATCGACGGCGCAGATCGATCAGAACACAAAAATGCTCAATCTGGACGAGAAGGTGTGGATGGGCACCATGATCAAAATCGTTAGGGACTTGGCCTCCCAGAAAATTCATCACGCTGTTCTCGATGCTGGAGCACGAGACGAGCGCAAGATCCGCAAGCTTCTTCCCGGACTTAACGACCTCGTCCGAAACGCTGGCGGCCGCATCGTGGTCATCAGGCCCATCACGCTGGGCCCGCACAATCAGCACAATGCCGCAACGTTCATGGACATCGCACAGGACTTGAAAATTCCGACGATTTTCGTTTGCAACGAAGGGCAAGGTCGCTACCCTGAATACTTCGACACGTGGAAGTCGACAGACACTCTTGGGAACGCCTTTGAGAAAGGGGCCGTCCAGACATCCATCACGGACGCCGACGTTCGGTATGTTGACGGAGCCGTCGGGTTCGGTTTGTCGATGATGGATGTTGCAACGGCCGATTTCAGCAAGCTTGAGTTCAATGAAGAGATGCCATCCGATGCCGACGAGGAGGCACGGAATGACTTCGAACAGCGACGCGCCGACGCAGCGCTCGACAGGACGGCGGCCGAGGAACTCTTCACCACCGACGTCATCGCCTTCATCGCCGAGTGGCTTCGGATCAACATTTTTAATATCGGCACGGCGATCGAGGAGGCGATCAAGAGGCGGGCGCAGATGGATGAAGGCGACCAGCCCGCGGACCCGGCAACTCCATCGCGTAGGAGGCGCCAGTGAAGGACCGGCTGGAAAAGTCGCTCCAGGAAAGGCTGCGCGCCGGGGGTCGTCCCCGGCGCGCCGACCCGCGGTACGCACGCCCTGTCGTGCTGACCATACCCCAGGCCCTCAAGGCGATCCTGGTCATCCTGATCGCAGGAGGCCTCTTCACCTTGAGCGGGTGTGCACTGCTCGGCCTGCGCCCGGCGGACTCGGCCGACCTCCGCCTCGCCGCCATCGTGCGAGCGGCCGTGCCGAACGCCGATGCGCTGTCTCAGGACGAGCTCGTGGGTCGCCTCGCGGTCCCGCGGGCGGTCGGCGAGTTGCTGGCACCGCTGGCCGCCACCGACCCCGCGCGCTCCATCGTCGAACCCCGAGGCTGGCTCAGCGGGTTTCGAGACGGGCCGCCGGTCGTCACCACAGCCGAGCGCATGCGCGAGCTGGGAGACGTGGCCACCACCCTGGCGTCCACGCCCGAGCGGGACCGGAGCGACCTGATCACCAGCCTGCTCGACCTCTATCTCGCCACCCGCGACCCGAGCAGTCGCATGATCATCGAGGTCGTCGGGGCGCTCCCCCGACGACAGCGTGACAGCCTCGCCGGCAGCGGAATCTTGCACTCCCTGCTGGCCGCCATCGCCGACCTGCCCGCGACCAAGCAGCAGGCCCTCGCCGACGGCCGGCTCCAGCTTCTGCCCGACGACCCCGATCGACTCCGCCTCATCGAGTCGATCCCCCGGCTCGAGCCATCGGCGGTGCACCTCGTCAACAGGCTGGCCGACATGACCGATCCGAACCTGCGTCAGGCCCTGATCTACACCGTCGAGCAGATCCGGTCCGGCAGCCCCGAAGTGCTGCACCTCCTCTCGCTGTACTGGTACCGGGTCCCGGCCCTCATGGTGGTCCTCGCCACCCCGTCATCCACGCTCCCTGCGAGGTCACACCATGCTCGATGACGAACAGATCGCGTTGCTCGTCTACAATCATGTCGTGCAGCTGACGCTCATCGATTACCCGCCGGACGAAGCCTTCGCGCTGGCCCACCGCGTCGCCGCGACGGCCTTCGACGTGAATCTCACCCGGGCCGGCCTCGAAGCGGCGCGTCGCGCTGCCGAGACGGTGTCGAAGTCAGCTCCGCAGGGTACGCCAGCCCAGGCCAAACCATCTGTCCCGAAAGGGTGAGCTGACCGGCCTCCACCGAACGCGGCGGACACGGATCGAACCGCCAGGGCACAGCGGGAGCACACAGACCGTCGATCGAACATTCGCCGACCACTCATACGGTGATCCGGTCGAACAAAATCGCACGCGTCTCCAGTGCTAACGGCACGATCACGGAACGATAGAGCACACAGACAGAACGGCGCGCTCTGGCGCCCTTATAAGCGTCTCCTGTTGGAAGAAGAGGGGGCGAGTGATCCCGTGTTTACACACGGATGCTCACCAGGGGGCTGTCGCCCCCGTGGACCCCCGACACCTCGAGGAGGTGGCATTTGTCCGCTGACGCGGAAAGGAGGGACCGTGCCCGGTTTCATCAACAATTATCCGCGTTCGTTCGCCTTCCGCCTCACCACGGCGGACGGCGAGCGCCTCGACGCCGCCGCGGCCGGCGCGGGCACGACATCCGGCGAGTGGGCCCGGAAGACGGTCAGCGCGGCCCTCGGCATCGCCTACCGGCGACGGTCGATGCGCAGGAGCATCGCCAACGCGGACCTGCTCCGCCACCTGCTCGGCGAACTCGGCCGGCAGGGCAACAACCTCAACCAGATCGCGAAATGCCTCAACGCCGAGCAGACCAGCGATGCCGCGGCCGTCCGAACCGGCGTCGAGGCGATCCGGGCCGGGCAGGCGAGGATTGTCGCCGCAGTCGTGGCGGCGCTGGGTGGGACCAACCAGCCATGATCGTCAAGTCGAGCTTTCGCCGCGCGGGCGGCCTCGAGGCGCACCTGCTCCGAACGACAACGAACGAGACCGTACGGGTCCGCACCGACCTGTTCCGCGGCGGGGACGACCTCCACGCGGCCCTGCAGCTCATGGAGGCGCTCGCCCGCACCAACCCGCGCGTCACGCGCAGCTTCGTGCACATCGTCATCTCGCCCGATCATGTCCTGACCGAACCCGAGCTCACCGAAGCGCTCGCCATGATCGAGGCAGAACACGGCCTCTCGCTCGACTCACCCCGGGCCGTGGTGACCCACCTCAAAGGCGCTCGCGCCACACACATCCACGCCGTGTATCCGATCGTCGATCCGGCGACCGGCAAAGCCGTAAGAAGTGATGGAAATTTCGAGCGCGACGAGATCGTCAGCAGGCGGCTCGAGATCGCATTCGGCGAACGCATCGTGCCGGGACCCTGCATCGAGGCGAACGTCGCCGAACTGCGCCACCGAGGACTCGATCAGGAGGCCGACGTTCTTGCACCCTATGCGCCGGTCCGGCACGAGGATGGTTTGTCCCGCGCCGACCGCCAGCAGGCGAGCCGGCTCGGGGTGAATGCAGCGGAATGGTCGCGTCGAGCCTTCGCGCTCTTCGAGTGGACCGGACGGGACTTTATAGCCTTCGCTGGACTGCTCGACGGCGCCGGCCTCCGTGTCGCCCGCGACACCTTCAGCCTCGATGGCGCCCGCGACGAGGACAGGGCCACGCTGCTCGTCGATGATGCGACAGGCTTCGCCACGTCGCTCGTGCGCCTCCTTCGCCGCGAAGCAAAGGCGACCGGCCGCCCGCTCGCTATCAGGGAAGCGGAAATCGCGACAGCATTCCCGGACGCTCCGCCCTTCACGAAAGCCCGCGACCACGGCCTCGAGCGGGCCCGACAAAAGGCCGGGCGAGAGGTCGAGATCGAATATCGAACGGCCAGCACCGAGGCTCTCGTCGACGGCGATGTGGCCGATATCGAGGCTTTTCGGATCCGACGCCGCAGGCAGGCCGAAGAGGCGGAAGGGCGCGCCCGCGATCAGCTGCAGGCGACGCTGAAAAGCCGCCGCGAGGAGATCCAGGCGCTCTATCGCCGGCGCGACGAGACCCGCAGACGCCGGGTCGACCGGGCTTTCCGGCAGGCACGTCTCTTCGAGACGCCCCAGATGCGAAAACTCCTGTTCGGCCTGGGCGCGTCCGGCGTGCTGCTGACCGGCGGCAGCCTCGGCCTCGCGTTCGCCGGCGGTGTCTTGGCGATGAGTCTCTTGCCGTCTCGGGCTCGGGCTCGTGCCATGGCGGCATCAGCCAGTCGCGAGCGCGCCGAGGATGCCGCCAAGCGCCGCACCGAAACCGATGGCGCCTACCGACAGGCCAGGGCAGCGACGCATCCGGTGCGTTCGGGCGGTGTTCGGTTCACGTTCGAACATGTCGCCAAACAGGATCGCGTGCTGGCGGGCCTTTACGCGGAGGCTCTCCTGCGCGGCGATACCCTCTCGGCCGATGCCATGGCGGCCGGACAGGCGCTCGGGGGCGAGATCGTGGCGGGGCTGACCCGCATGCTCGAGCGTGGCTCGCCCCTGCAGGTGCGGCGGCTGCAGCACTGGTACCGCGGCGTCGCTCCCCATCGCCGCAGTCCGGCGGTGGCAGCGGCGCTCGCGCGCCATGCCGGCAGCGAGGGAAGGCCGACGACGGAGCGGCTGAAGCGAGCCGACCGGCGGCCGGCCGGCCGGGGCCGGACGAAACCGAACAGGAACGGCGGCTTCGGCCTCTGAGCGAATGAGGAGTGCTCTGAGACGGATCAAGATCTGGAAGGAGGTCTGCACTCCGGTATCCGCAGCGCAAGAGCGTTCGCCTGGGTGCGGGGTGAGCTTTCCTCGTTGAGCCCCAGAGGAGAGTTCGACGTCGGATGCCTGATTTTCGGCGATCACGCACGGGCTCGGGAGCACGGACATGCCGAACCATTCTGAGATCACCGAACCGGACGCAGTTGATCGTGAGGCCCTGGGCGAGCAGGCCTGGGAGGAGATTCAACGCCTCTTCGTGGCATGGGCCAACGCCGTGGGGATCGGCGCCGCCCTCGACGCCGAGCGGGCAGAGGACGAGTTCCGGCTCGTCGCCCTCGCCTATGCGTCGCTCGCGGCGGACGGCGAGATCGTGACCACCGGACGCAAGGCCATCGTCCGGAGCATCGTCTCGCGGCTCGGCGGCCCCCGCTGCGCCGACGTCTCGGCGATGCTCGACGCCGTGATCGCCGGCGAGGAGGCCGCCGCGATGCGGGACACGCCGCGCGTGCGCATCGGCTGAGCGACGCATGTCAGGCCGCCATTCCGGACGCGACAGGCCCACGAACAGTCGACAGCCCCCGCTCGCGACGCGGACCCGCGCCCGTCGCGAGCGGGGCGACACCGGGCGGTGCCGTACCGGTCGGGGACGAGAGAGAGGCGGCGCGATCCGGGAGCGGGCCGATCGGAGTGGCCCCAGGAGAGCGGGCGATGGCGGCCAAGAAAGCGAACAGGGTGGACGGCGAGCAGGGCACCGCGCCCGTCGGGTTGGATGCGGTGGCACCCGCGATGCCCGACGGAGCGCCGGGCGAGGGCACGGGGGAGGATGCCTCGCCGGAGCATGGCGGCGGAGAGGGCGAAGGAGGACCCACGCTGCGTCAGGGTGACGTCGGTGGCGGGGCGACATCGGACGCCGGCAGGGTCGAGGCCCCGGAGCCCTGGGACGGGCCTATGGTCGCAACGCCTGTCCGGGGCATCACTCTGATCGACCCCGACACCCTGGCCCGGCAGGTCGGGCCGGACCCCTTTCCGGCCGACCCGGGCGACGGACCCGAGCCGACCAGCCGCGAGGACGAGGACCGCCTTGCCTTTCTGCGCCGATACGCGGGGCCGCGCAGGCTTTTCCGACCCTGCCTCGTCGCCGACGACGGCACCATCGCGCGGCTGAAAGCGCTCAGGGCAGAGGCGCCCAACGCCGGCCGGATGATCGAGGTCGTCGAGCGCGCGGCCCTGACGTCCCGTCACGCCGGATCGACCCTCTCGGTGCCGCCCGTCCTGGCGGTAGGGCCGCCCGGCACGGGAAAGACCACCATCGCACGGAAGATCGCCGACGCCCTCGGCCAGGCGCTGACGGTCATCGACGGCGGCGCCACCAAGGACCAGGGGCCGTTCGTCGGACACGATGTCGGCTACCGCGGCTCGGGACCCGGCCACATCGCCCGCGCCCTGCTGGACGGCCGCACGGCGAGCCCCGTCATGCTGCTGGACGAGGTCGACAAGGTGTCGGGATACAACCATGGGGTTCAGCCGCTCGATGCCCTCCTGGCGCTGCTCGAGCCCGGCACGGCCCGCGCCTTCGTCGACAACTACATCGGGCTGCCCCTCCGCGCCGATCACGTCATCTGGCTGTTGACGGCGAACGCGATCGAACGGCTGCCCGCGCCGCTGCTCGATCGCGTGGTCGTCGTCGACGTGCAGCCGCTCGGGCGGGCGGGGACGCGGGCCGTCGTCCGGCGCATCTCCGCCGAGCTGCTCGCCAGCCACGGGCTGCCCGCGGCCGAGATCGGGGACGGCGCCCTCGACCTCCTCGAGAAGACCGGCCTGCGCGCAGCCAGGCGCATCCTGTCGCTGGCGATCGGCCCCGCCCTGGCGGCGGGACGCGCCGCGCCGGATGCGGCCGACATCGCGGGTGCGGCCGCCCTCCTCGACCGCCCCGTGCCGCGGCGACCCCGCCCGGACAAGGCGCCGGCCGCGGACAGGCGCGCCCCGGTCGGGTTCGTCCATTTCGCCCGATCGTCCGCGCCCGAAGGGGGCGGTTCGCGGGAGGTGGCCCGGCCACGCCACCGCGGGTGAGGCACGCGGCACCCCGCAGGACCACCCCGGCCGGTGGCCGAAGCGGGACTGGTCCAAGTTCGGGACCGTGCCCGATGCCTCGGAACACACCGGGCGACCGCGACAGTGGCCGGCGCGGGCGGGCGTCGATGGATCGGACACCTCTCCCCCGCTCCGCAATCGGGCGGTGGTGATGGCCGACCCACCGACACGATCGAGGCCGGCCGCGACTGGCCCGAGGTCGATGACATTCGAGCCGCCGCGTCGCCGCTCGGGGGGCGGGGTGCCCCGCCGAGCCCACGGACCGTGCATCCACCCCGACCCGTCGAAGTGCCGAGCGCGCGAACGACGCCGTCCACCCTGCACGGCGAACGGCGCGACAGGCTCCCGCGATGCGGCGGGCGGCGACGGTCGGGCGTCCTGGCGAGCCGGATGGCGACGGAGATGACCACCGGGCGGGGGAGGAAAGGTCCTGACCCCAGGAGAGGAGTGGAGAGGATGCGCAGACAGGACACGGAGGGGGCGGCGCTGAAGATCGTCGAGCCCGTCGAGACCGCCCGCGGCGGCGAGCGCAAACGGCGCCGTCTCGCCGCGACGATCGCCAGGCCCGAGCCGAACCGCCCGCGCCTTCCTGCGCAGGGGGACACCGCCGCAATGTTCGATACGGAATCGTGGCGCCGGCGCTGGGCCGCCATCCGGCCCATGGCCGAGACGACCAACGTCTACGTGGCGGGCTGCCCCGGCACGATGGCGCTCGGGGGCATCCTCGGCGTGCCGATCTTCAAGCCGGGGACGGCGCAGGACGTCGGGGCGAGGATGCGCAAGCTCAACGCCCAGCGCTACGGCAGCGTCGTCATCTCGGATTTCGCCGTCCACGACGAACAGGGCTGGAGCGCCTGGGAGGCCGCGAAGCTGAGCGCCCCATCCACTCACCCGGCCTCGCCCGTGCGCGTGCTGCCGCGCTCGCTGGCGGTCGAGTTGCCCTTCTGGATCACGCCGCAGGACTTCGAGGCCCTGATCCAGGCGGCCCTCGATCCCATCACCCTGGCGAGTGTGGCGGCGAGCCCGCTCGGGCGAGCCCTGTGCCGGCAGCGCGGCTGCGACCCGCACACCCTGCTGCGCTACAGCCGCGGCCCACGCGGGCCCAAGATGGCGACCGAGATCTGCGCGATGGCGCCGTCCGGCGACGCCGGCCGGCTCGTCGCCCTCGCCGAGTGGATCGTGATCCACCTCGTGGTCGCCGACGACGGCTGGGAGGGGTGAGATGGGCACCGCCATGAGCCCGTCCGGGCTCGCGCCACCCGCCCCGCGACCGATCGCGGCCGGCTCCACCCCCATCACGCTCGCCGCCTACCTCGCCGCCGTCGCCGGCGCGGTGTCGGCCGGGATGCCGCAGCGCAGCTGGGTCGAGGCGACCGTCGCGGCCGCCAAGCCCGGCCCCTACGGGCACAGCCTGCAGCTCGTCGACCCGGCCGGCGGCCCGTCGGCGCCGACCATGCGGGCGTTCCTGCGCACGGCCGACCGCGACGCCATCGCGCGCCGGCTCGGGGCGCCGCTCGATCCCGCCCACCTCGTGGGGCTGACGGCGGTCCTCGAGGTCGAGCCCGAGTTCCACCCGAGGTGGGGCATGGGCGGTCGCGTGGTCGGCCTCTCGGCGGCGCTCCGCGAGAGCCTCATGCGCCGTGCCCTTGAAGATGTCAGGGCGCGGCTGAAGGCCGAGCGGCTCTACGACCGGCAGCGGCGCCTGCCGACACCGGCCGACGTGCTGCGGATCGCCGTGGTCCATCCCGCCGGAGCGGCGGGCCACGCCGACATCGCCGGCGACCTCGCCCGGTGGGAGCGCGCCGGCATCCTGGCCGTGACCTCGATCATCGCCGCCTTCGAGGGCCCGCGCGCCGCGGCGGACCTCGTCGCCGCCCTGCGCCGGGCCGTGTCGGGGGACGACGCCCTGCCCGATGTCCTGGTGCTGGTGCGCGGCGGTGGCGACCGGACAGGCCTCCTGTCCCTCGACACCGAGGCCGTGGCTCGGGCGGTCTGCCTGTGCCCGGTGCCGATCATCGCCGGCCTCGGTCATCAGGTCGACTCGACGCTGGTCGACGAGGTCGCCGCCGTGTCCTGCCACACCCCGAGCAAGGCCCTGGCCCACCTCGCCGGCCTCATCGCCGGGCCGGCCCGGCGCGCCCGGGCCGACATGGCGGCGGTGATGGCCGGGGCGGAGCGGCGCGTCGTCGACGCCGCGCACCGTCTCGACGCAGCCCGGCTCGGGGTCGTGGCGGGCGCCGAACGCCGGCTGGCGGCGGGCGCGGCACACCTCGGGGCAGCGCGGGCGGGCTTCGAGGCCGGTGTCGCCGGCGCGGGGGAGCGCTGCCGGTCCCGCGACGTCGAGGCGGCCCGCCTGCTCGGGGACGTCCTGGAGCGGGCGCCGCTCCGCCTCGGCGAGGCCGGCCGCCAGGCGGAGCGCCTGGCCGGCGTCGCCATGGCGGGAAGCCGACGACGGTTGGAGGCGGCCGACGACGGGCGGTCGTCTCTCGCCGCGGCGCTCACCCGGGCCGGGGCGCGGCTCGACGCCGCCGCGCTCGACGTCGCGCGCCGGCGCGAGGCCCTGCCGCTCGACGGGGCCCGCCATCTGACCGACGCCGGCCTCGACCTCGGCCGCCTCGCGGCACTGGTCGAGTCGCTCGGCCTCGATGCAACGCTGCAGCGCGGCTTCGCCCTGGCCACGCGCATCGACGGCACGCTGGTGCCCACCCGCGCCGCGGCACTCGCCGCGGCGCGCATCACCCTCACCTTCGCCGACGGGGCCGTGGCGGCCCACGTCGGCGTCCCCCTCACCGCCACGCCCATCACAGGAGAAGCAGCATGACCATCAAGACCACCGCCGCCGTCAGGCCCACCCTCACCTATGCGGCCGCCTACGCCCAGCTCGCCGCGATCGCGGAGCGCCTCAAGGGGGCGGGCACGGCGGCCTCGATCGACACCCTGGCCCAGGACGTCGCCGACGCCCGAAGCCTCCACGCGAGCTGCAAGGCGAGGCTGGACGCGATCAGGGCCGAGATCGAAGCCGAGATGGCGATCGACGCCCGGGGCGCGACCGGCTGACCGGCGTGGACGACCCGATCGGCGACCGCACGGCGCCGGTCGGGTGCGAACACGGGCCGACGGGCAAGCCCGACAGCACGGGGAGGATGCGATGGATCGGGTCTGATCGCGCGCCAGGCATGTCGGGCGGATCGGCTGAACCACGCCGGCGCCCCGTGGCGGCCGCGGTGGCGCGTCTGGGAGAAGTCTCGAAAGCGAACTGTGAGGAGGAAGCTCATCGATCCGAGGATGGATCAACCCCCAATCGAAAAAGAGAGAGAAACGACATGACGGGATCGAACGACACGAAGACGAAGACCCCTCCGACATCGAACGATCTGGTCGATGACCTGGTCCGGCAGATGTGCGGCGTCGAACCCGACGTGATGGCGTCGCTGGCGCACGGCGACGCCGAGGTGCAGCTCCGGCGCTGGCCCGGCAGCGGCCCCTCGACCGACCCGCTGGACGGGCTCGACGTATTTGTCCGGCGGACCGTCGGCGCGTGCCTCGCGATGCGCGATCACGACGGTGCCGTGGCGCTCGTCACCGAGCGCCAGGCCCGGGACGCCGGCTGGCCGACCGCGCGGCTGGCCAACATGTCGCTGGTCCTCGCGCGCGGGCTGGCCATCACCGAACCCGCCGGGGTGCTCCCACTTCTCGTCGAGGCCGACGAGGACGCGGACGGGTCCGACTGCGTGCTGGTCCGCGCGGACGACCACCTGCCCACGCTCGACGAGCTGCTCGCCGCTCTGCGCCGTGGTCAACAGATCGTCCCTGTCGGAGACCGCGCACGCGTCCCCGTGAGCGGCCCGGCCGTCCCGAGGGCGCTCGTGTCGCTGGCCGCCCAGCTCAGAGATTGGTTCGGCGTCGATGCCGCCGCGGTCGAACTGCCGTCCGACCGCCTGGGCATGGCGCTCAGCAGCGCTGACGCGCGGGCGGTTGGCGTCGTCTCTTGGATCGTCACTGCCGCCCTCCGGACGGCATCCGCGATGGCGGAAGAGCGCGTGACGGCGGTGCGCATCAAGACCGATCTCGATGCCCACCTGGCGGGCCAGCCCGGGGCGACCGCCGCCAACCTGGCGCTCCTCCTCGCCGCCGCCATCCACCACGGTACCGGCGTCACGGTGCACTTTCTGGCCGCCCGCGACGACTATGGCGCCGCGCTCGTCGAGGCCGGTCGGCGGATCGGGCAGACACGTGGCCAGTCGGCCGACGAGGGCGAGGCGGAGACGGTCGATCTTCTCGAGCTCAGGGACGCAGCGTCGCGCGGGTATGTCCATGTCGGCCGGCGCGCAGCCAGGGACGTGGCCCAAAGGCTCTTCGACGCGACCACGGGGACGTCCGTCTAGTTGGCGGCGTCATCCCACGTGATGTCGAGCGAGGTCCCGAAGGCGTTCTGGTGGGTGATTTTGCCTTGGCGCCCGTGAGGGTGACGCCGACCCGGTCGACGACCCTGACGTCCGGGCCGTCGCGCGATGGGACCTGGTCGAACCAGCGACAGGTGAGGGTCTTGCCGGCCACCTTGTGTCTGATGCCGCGCTCCTGCGGCGTGGCACCCGCATGAAGTCGTCGAGCGCCTCGTGGGGCGCCATGGTGGCGGTGAGCAGGAAACACCTGCCCATCGCCATCATGGCGTCGACGACCGGTCGACAGGCAAACAGGTCGTCGCCGAGGTAGACCGGCCGCAGGCCAACCACGCGATCCGCATGGATCGACACTTCTGGGTGCGGATCGTCCATCGGAATATACGCAGGATTTCCGCGCCTATGCGCGATTGACCCAGTTACGTTCTCGATGGAAAGGCCTTCCCCCGCAATGATCGCGGAAAATGCGCGTGAATGTGGCCGAAACGGTACCAATACATTGGCTTTGCTCGATATGAGATTGATATTGTCTTGCAATGTCGGAACGAGCACGTAGAATCATAGACGTTCTCAGCCTGGTTTGACACTGTGCTATGCCGATCCGCCCCCAACATCGCGCCCTCTACCCCGACGACTGGCCGCAGCTGTCGGCCTCGATCCGCTTCGGCCGCGCCAAGGGCCGATGTGAAGGTTGCGGCCGGCCGCATGGCAAGACCGTCCTGTGCGTCGGCGACGGGCGCTGGTTCGACCGGCAGGAAAACGCTTGGCGCGACGGGCATGGCGTTCACGTGGCTCGGCCCCACAAGCCCTATCGGCTGCGGTGGACCCTGGTGCGTCTTGCCGCATGCCATCTCGACCACGACCCCTCCAACAGCGATCCCGAGAACTTGGCCGCTTGGTGCCAGCGCTGCCATCTGGAGCATGATCGGCCCGAGCACCGGCGACGCGCCGCCATCACGGTGCTGCTGCGCCGGGCGATGGGCGACCTGTTCCTCGGGGATTATCGGTGATGAGCCCAGGAGCAGACCCTCCATAGAGGAGCGAGCCACTCCCTCGATCGATCGAGCCAGGACCCGGGCATGTGGGTTCCATATGCGAAATACGCGAATGGACCGCCAGCCAACCTGATTCAACTTCGGTGCTCGCGCAAGCGACCTGTCCTACGGATCCGGATCGATCACGCTCACCACCCTGGCCACGATCTCCTCAGCTGTCGCCTGATCGATAGTTTCGACGAACCGCGCGCTGCCGCCCCGGACACGCGCCTCGACGTCGAAGCTGCGGACCTGATTGCAAACTGCGACGCCGTTCGTGTCATGACCCGTGATTGCAACCGCCAAGCCCATGTCTCGGGTGAAGACGCCACCGCTGGTGACCGGCACCGTCATGCAAACACCCAATGCATTGATCTCGCGCGGGGTGATGATCACGAAACGATGCCGATCCTTCATCTCCCGACCGGCAACCGGGTTCGGATCGATCCAATAGACGTCACCTCGGTGGGGGACTGTTCTACGCACCACTATCCTAACTCACGACCGACAGCATCGCCCTCGAGCGCCCAGGCCACTGCAGCGTTCAACTTCCCGACATGCTCCGAGCCTGTGAGCAGCTCTTGCAGGCTGTATCGTTTGCGGATTGAGGACGTCACACGGCGAACCACCAACTTGCCGTCGTCGATGTCCAACTCGACCTGCGACCCGAAATCGGCATGCATCAGTTTCAGCAGCGCCGGCGGGATGGTCATGACGGCGGCGCCGCCCTGCCGCCGAATCTTGGATATTACGGTCATGACGATGTTCTAACCAGATTGAAGGTGCAACAAAAGTAGCACATTCCGAGCGAAACATGAAGTCTGATCCCCGGCAGGTCGGCGGAACGGCATCCGGATGTGATCAGCTCCGATCAGAGAGGAGCCTTCCATGAGCGTGTTGGCCCAAGCAGGGCCTTTTGAAACTCAACCAGCGGCAAACAGGGTATCGAGATCGGCCTCCGTCATGGCCAATGTCGGCGCGCCATCGTGGTCGAACAAGCTTTCGGCCAGGGCGCGCTTCTTGTCCTTCAGCACCTCCATCTTCTCCTCGATCGTCCCGGTCGCGACCAGCTTGTGAACGAAAACGGGCTTGTCCTGGCCGATGCGGTGGGCGCGGTCGATCGCCTGTTCCTCGACAGCCGGATTCCACCACGGATCATAGAGGATCACCGTGTCGGCGGCCGTGAGGTTCAGCCCCGTTCCACCGGCTTTGAGGCTCACCAGAAACACCGGGACGGCACCGTCCTGGAAGCGGCGGATGACGGCCGGGCGGTCTCGCGTGTCCCCGGTCAACAGAGCGTAGGCGATGCCGGCATCGTCGAGTCGAGGTCGGATGAGGTCCAGCATGGAGGTGAATTGCGAGAACACCAGGATGCGGCGGCCCTCGGCGAGAAGCTCGATCAGCATCTCCCCAAGCCGCTCGAGCTTGGCCGAGCCCGCCCTGCCCGCCGACTTTCCCGACAGCTTCAGCAGTCGCGGATCGCAGCAGACCTGCCGTAGCTTCAGCAACGCATCCAGGATGATGATGCGGCTGCGGGCGAAGCCCTTGTCGGCGATCGCGTCCTGAACGCGGCGGTGCATCGAGAAGCGGATCGACTCGTAGATGTCGCGCTGCCCGCGCCCGAACTCGATCCGCTCCACCATTTCGGTCTTGGCCGGAAGGTCGCGCGCCACCTCGTCCTTCGTTCGCCGCAGCAGGAATGGCCTGACACGGCGGGACAGAAGCTTGCCTCGCGCGACGTCGCCTCCCTTCTCGATCGGCGTTCGCCAGTTGCGGGTGAAGCTCTGCCGGTCTCCGAGCAGGCCCGGCATGGCCACCGAAAACAGCGACCACAGCTCGCCCAGATTGTTCTCCACCGGCGTGCCCGTCAGGCAGAAGCGGTGACGGGCGTCGAGGCCGGCGATGAGCTTCGTCGTGGTAGCGGCGGCGTTCTTGATCGCTTGCGCCTCGTCGAGGATCAGGACATGCCAATTCTGCGCGGCAAGGATCGCGTGGTCCCGTGCGATCAGGGGATAGGTCGTGAGCACGAGGTCGCTCTCGCCGATCCGATCGAAGCGCGTCCGGCGGTCGTCACCCTGCAACACCAGCAAAGCAAGGTCGGGTGCAAAGCGCTCCGCTTCCCCACGCCAGTTCTCCATCAGGCTCGTGGGCGCCACCACGAGCGCGGGCCGGTCAAGCCGCCCCGCCGCTTTCTCGACCGCCACGAAGGCGAGCGCCTGCACGGTCTTGCCGAGACCCATGTCGTCGGCGAGCACGCCCCCGAGCCCCACCTCACGCAGGAAGCCGAGCCAGGACAGGCCCTCGGCCTGATAACGCCTCAGGCTCGCGCGGAACCAGGAGGGCGGCGTGACGGGCGGAATGCCGCCAGAGGTCGAGAGCTTGCGGCCCATCTCACGCAGCCGCTCGCCGCCGCGCCATACGAGGCCCGCCGCCCCGGTCGCGGCTTCGAACTCGGCCAGGCCGGCCGCGTCGGCAGCCGTCAGGCGTAGGCGCCCAGCGCTGTCGAGGCTACCGAGCGCGAGTTCCGTGATGGCGGCGGCGATGGGCAGCAGGCGTGAGGCCGGGATGGCGAGGACCCGGCCGTCGGCGAGCGGAAGGTAGAAGGGCTCGTCCTCCTCGCCCTCGCCGAGCGTGACATCGGTCAACGCACCACGGGATCCACCCATCAGGGTCACGAGAGGGCCGACAATGTCGATGCGCTCACCGTCGATCTCGATGCCGAGATCGAATTCGAACCAGTCGATGCCCGAACTCTCACGCAGCTCCGCCCCGATGGCGCCGTCGCCGCGCAGGACGCGGAACGGGAAATCTTGCGCCACCTCGACCAGCCAGCCCTGGTGTTTCAGGGTCGGGATATCCTGGTAGATCAGGTCGAACCAGTCGATCGCATCGCCCTCGAGAAGCAGGTCACGCGCGTGATCCGCCGGCACATCGGGGCAGTGCTCGGCCACGGGCGACAGACCGAACGCGAACAGTGTCTTCAGGTGCCGGCGTTCGGCGTCGAGGTCGCGCCTCACCTCGAAGAGCTTGCGGCCGACGAGGCGGGTCAAGCGCGGTGCAGTCTCGCCGAGTGGGACGGTGATATCGCCGTAGCGGAAGGACAGGCGGGCGAGCGCCACCCGTTCGCGCGGCAGGGCGTAGAGGTAGCCGCGATAGACCGAGTTCGACTCCGCAACGGGCAGGTCGCCGACGATGAGCTGCAACAGCGGAACGGGCGCGCCCTCGAACGTGCCGGCCGTCTCGGGCTCGGGCGGGCGTAGTGCGACGAGATCGGGCGCGCGCACTGCCAGGGCGGCGTTCAGCGCCGAAACATGGCCGGCCGGCACCGGTGGTGCCTCGAGCAGGGTGGCGGCGATCTTCGGAGCGAAGCCGGTCTCGATCGGACCGACGAGGCCGGCGGCGGGATCCACGTAGACGGGCGGCATGGCATTCAGCACGGCGACGCCCTCGCCGACGTCCAGCCTGGGCCGTAAGGCCTCGCCCGTCTCGCTGTCCCAAGCAACGCGGCCCTGGCGCGGCTCCCCGGCCGCAAGCGTCGCCCCGTTGACGTCGAGCCAGCGGGCGCGCCCAGTCGCCAGCATGTCGGCCAGCACCGCCGCTGCCCCCTCGCTGAACAGCTCGGACGCGGGCCCATAAGTCTCGCGGCGGATACGGGACAAGGCCGCGAGGATGCGCAGGTCGGAGGGGCGCAGGAACTTGGCCGGCGCCGTGGTCGACCTCGCGTCAAAATCATAGGTGCGGCCGGTCTCGGAGAAGCGACCGTCCTTGAGCAGGCGGGTCGAGATCGGATCGACGCCGAGTCGCGGGATCGCGGCGCCATACCGGGTTGGGGCCAGCACGTAGACGAGCCGCTGCGCCACGGTATCGGGGTAATCCTCGCTGCTCGCCGTACGCGCCCTGTCGAGCTCGTCGAGCCAGCGCGACAGCTCGGACGGCAGAGCTGCACTGTGCGAGACGGCGATCGGCGTGCTGGCGCGCGGCGGCGGGATGATCTGTGTCGCCCGCGCTTCGGCACTGAGGGGAGCCGCCCTGGCCCGGGTGGTACCCTCGATGAGCGCCGCTGCCACGTGCTTGCAGTTGTGGCCGACGGGGCAACCACAGAGCCCTGAAACGACAACCTTGCCGCTCGATTGGGCGTTGACGGTGATCCGCTGCTCGTAGGGCCGACGCTCGCTGCCGGCCACGCGCGACCTGATGGATCCGTCCGGGACGACCTCGAACGAGACGACCCGGCCGCGCGCCTGATAGGTTTGCCCGGCGTTCAAAGCGTTCTGGCCGACGGCTCGGCGGATGTCGTCGAACGTGTAGGCCGGAATGCCGCTCATCGCCGGCTCGGTCGTTCCCGAAATCGGAAGCGCTTCAGATCAGGGCAGAGGGCCATCAGGAGGTCCTGTAGCGTTCGTAGGCGGTGATCACCTCTTGGCGAAGGTCGACATCGCGAAGGTAGATCTCGCGCTCCAGGAAGCGAAGCTCGGCAGCGAGATGCTCCTCGTCGATCTCGGTCCACCACGCTTTCGAGTGGCCGTCCTCACCGCCGTTCCAGCGGTAGCCGCGCCGCCCCAGCACGTCCTTCTGGTCGAAGGGAGCGTATTCGGCCCAGATCCTCACCCGTGTGCGACGAGACGAAGACAGCAGCTGGCTTAGCGCCGGTCCGGATTCATCCGGAAGGGGTGCGGCTAGAACCTCGAGCAGGGCATGGCAATCGTCGACGGCGCGGTGACCACGGTGAAACCAGCCGCCCTGGGTCACAAGGTAGCCGAGCTTGGACCCCTCGTAGCCGAGTTCGCTCCATTTCACGTCGGCGACCGAGCAGGCCCACGCCTTGTGACGGAAACCATCGTGTAGCCGTTCACAAAAGTTGCGATCGAACCGGGCATTGTGGGCGATGAGGAGATCGGCGGGCTCGAGCAGGGCCGTCACGGCGTCGAGGTCGAGCCTGCACCCAGCCACCATCTCGGACGTGATGCCGGTCAGCCTGGTGATGTCGGGGCTGATCTCGATTGAGGGCTCCCGGAGCAGGCTCAGGGCTCCGATCACCGGTCCGACCCGCCCTGCTGCGTCGTGCACAAAGGCCACCATACCGATTTCGATCACCTCGTCGCGCCGGTGGTCGAGGCCCGTCGTCTCGACGTCGACCACGATCGCCACGGCCTCATCAGGTCCTGGCTGATAGGCAGTGTCGATCTCCCGCGGCTTCAACCGGCGCAGGACTCTGTAGTTGCCCGAAGCTTCGAGCAGCTGAGCCGACGCCTCGTGGTCGAAAGACCGCGAGATGCTCGGCGTTGTGGTGTCCACGCTCGGCTTGGCGGGCCGGAGTCGCAGCTCGACGACCTGGGTTAGGTCGGGATCGGCGAAGAGGTCGGCTTGGGTGAGGGTTCCAGGGATCATCGGCGTCCATCCTGACCCCACCATCGCGAAGGTTCAAGAAGGGGGGCTGAACCGCGACCGTGCATCCCGTGGCCGACAGAGACCGGCGACGGTGGCCTGTGTGAGCCGACGGTTCCATATGCAAATGTTACGCGAAGGCCATCGTGGGGCGACCGCCGAGGACGAGGAGGCAGGCCAGCTGCGAAGGGAAGAAGGGTTTACCTTTCTTCCCTCCTCACCAGACGTTCTGGCTCGGGCACCTACGTCGGGAGAAAAGTCGTAGGGCGATTTCGTTGATAGCAACGCTCTCAAAGGCTATAATCGGCGAATGGCCGCTATGCTCGCCCCTACCGCCTCGATCACGATCCGCAACCTCGACGGTCGGGTGAAGGAGCGCTTGCGCGTGCGCGCTGCCCAGAATGGTCGGTCGATGGAAGCTGAGGCGCGTTCGATCTTGTCGGATACGCTCGCGCCCAGCGAGGCAGAGCCAGTGAACCTTGCTGAGGCGATCCGCCGTCGTGTCGCGCCGCTTGGCGGGATCGAGCTGGACGAGCATCCTGCCGTTGCCATCGGGGAGCCGGTGGACTTCGGCCGATGATCGTTCTCGACACCAACGTGATCTCCGAGCTGATGCGACCGGAGCCGCACCCGGCCGTGCTGGCCTGGGTGGCGGCAAAGCCGCGGGCGACGCTCTACACGACCAGCATCAATCGGGCGGAAGTTCTGTTCGGCGTGGCGTCCCTCCCTGCCGGCCGGCGCCGGACCGCCTTTGAGGCAGTGGTGGCCGCCATCTTCGCCGAAGAGCTGGCCGGCCGCGTCCTGCCGTTCGACGGCGCCGCGGCTGAGCATTACGCTCGGATCGTCACTGCCAGGCGCGCGGCAGGCGCGCCGATCGAGGGCTTTGACGCCCTGATCGCCGCCACGGCCGCCGCTGCAGGCTTCGATGTGGCGACGCGCGACGTCGGCGGGTTTGAGGGTTGTGGCCTCAACGTCATCAACCCTTGGCAGGATGCAAGGTGATAAGCCAGGATGCCTCAACCACTGGGGGAGGGCGCCTGGAGGAGATCAGGACGGACATGACTTCCCCCGCCCGTGACCGCGAGAGGCTCGCGACCAACGAGAGCACCATGGATGCGGATGATTGACGAGTGGTTTCCAGTCTCCAGAGAGCCGCACGCTTAAGTGATGTTATGGAACGCATGACGCTTCACTGCCTCATCGGCGAGCTTCACTTGTGGACACGTGGTACAGCCGCTCTTCGCCATTGCCCAACCTTCAATGGTCACCACCTTGCGGACGTTCGGGCTAGACCTCGAACGGCCGGAGTCGACCCGAGGTCGTTATTCACGACGGGCGGGAGCCCACTCAAAAGTGGGCCTTGCCCTGTCCACTCGCCAAGGCCCTTGACGGCATGCCCCACCATGCTATTTCTCTATCGGGTTTCGGCGTTAGGCGCCAAAAGGAATAGAGGGCGAGGCACTCGATGCTGCCCAACCTTAACCTCCCGAGTGCTTCAGGGCAGCTCCTACTACCGTCTCGGTCGTCTTTCCCACGATTAGTTCGAACAATGATCGTGCGTAGCCAGCGGCTGACTGCACGGTAGTCGGCTTTTTCAGGTCTTCGCCAAGCGCCTCCAGCTTGGCTTTTAGCTCATCGATCCTGCCAGTGTGGGCGCGGGCAAAACCGATGATGGCTTCCGAAAAGGCGACATCGTCATCGTTCTTCGGACCAGTCGGCGTGAACAGCGCCAAGCGCGCGATGAGCTGGGCCACCAAGTCGCATTTGTCCTCGCGCCGAATGCTGGGCGTGCCGCGCCGAATGCTGGGCGTGCCGGCCTTCTCGGCCGCGAGAAGCTTTGAGAGGGCGAAGATGAGGCTGTTCAGGTGCGAGAAAAGCACCCTGACCGCTCGCTCCTGCCCCGTTTCCTGACCAGCGCTGGCGAGCGACGGCTGCACGATCGTGTTCCGCCGACGCTGCCCGTCGGCCGCACTGGTTAGGAACAGCTCATTGACGCCCCATGACACGCTTTGCCCGTCTTTCCCACGGGCGTAGGACCTTCCGTTCGACATGCGGACATGAAAGGTAGGACTGCCGATGTCTACATATCGGCCAAGGGTGTCGGTGAGCGGGAAGTCGATCAACGAGTTCTTCTTAGTCGTGTTCGCAAGGTATGCGAGAGCCATGGGCTCGGCGATCTGCCCAAGAGTCGTGTCCTGTTCAGGGACGTCGTTGCCGATGATCGTGACGCGGGTGATTGCCAGCTTGCTCGCTACCTGGCGCGCATCGATCGAGGTGCCGTCGCCGATCGCAGCCTGCTCCACCGAGTCCTTGACGATGAAGCCCAGCTCGAAGCGCCCCGAGATGATGCCGTCGAAATAGAAGCGCCGGAACCACGGGCTGATCTCGAACGAATTGCGCCAGCCCTCCTCCTGGTAGAGAACCGGTTGTCTGAAGCGCAGCGCATGGTCAAAGTCGGCGTAGCAACGCTCTCCAAGCAGACCGTAACCCGGCGAGTTGCGAGTGGCGACGGCGCCGAAGCCGCGAATAAAAACTCTGCCTGGATCATCCGCCGACCAATCCGGCACGGGCAGGCGACCCATCTGCTCCTTTACGAGGGATCGCAGGTCGGCAACCGGAAATTGAACCAGCACGAACATGCGCTTCTCCCTTGACGCGCCGGACAGCGTGGTCGTGATGCTACTGCCGCTCCTCTCGGCAGGCTATCGAGGACCTATCGTACCCGCGTGAGCATCGCGGCAATTAATGTGCAGACCCCGATGACCGAGCCGGAGAAGAACGGGCCTACAGCCGTCAGCCAGATGATGACTTCTTGCTTGGTCAAGGGAGTGCTCCGGACACAAAAAAACCCGCCGAGAGGCGGGCTGAGATCGGCCTGAGGCCAAATTCCTGATGTTCCTGTTTTGTACTCGTTTAGTCGCCCAAAGTCAACGTGTGTTCGACCCTCGAGCGCTTGGCTGGACGATGTCGGGCGGCGCTTACGTTAAGCCGCCGTTGTCAACCGGCAAGCGTCGTGACAGGATTTCGCTCGAGGGAACGAATGGCCGATAAGAGTGAAATCGAGTGGACGGACGCGACGTGGAACCCGGTGACCGGTTGCACGAAGATCAGCGCCGGATGCGACAACTGCTACGCCGAGCGGTTTGCAGAGCGGTTTAGGGGTACTCTCAATCATCCGTTCGAAACGGGTTTCGATCTGACCTTGCGCCCGGAACGCTTGCAACGACCGCTGTCAAATCGCTTGGAACCGTGACCCCTGTTTCGCGTCGAATACCGACCCCTTGGAAGACCGGGCCGAGCTTATCCACGTGGGGGCATAGGAGGGACCCGCGCCCGGAGCGCAGCGCTTTTGCGTTGCGCGAAGCGGAGGGCGTGGGAGGTGCCTGTGCGCCCACGTGGGTAAGCTCGGAGGCCGACCTCAGCTTCGTGTTTTGAAGCGCCAGCTGGTATTGCCGGTCTCAATGATGTCGCAATGGTGGGTGAGGCGATCAAGCATTGCTGTGGTCATTTTGGCGTCGCCAAAGATCTGAGGCCAATCGGCGAAGGCGAGATTGGTCGTGATCAGCAGCGAGGTGTTTTCGTAAAGCTTGCTGATGAGGTGGAACAGCAACTGGCCGCCGGGTTGACTGAAAGGCAGGTAGCCGAGTTCGTCGATGACGATGAGATCGTAGCGCAACAGGTTCTCGGCGAGGCGCCCGCTGCGGCCGGCGGACTTCTCCTGCTCGAGCAGGTTGACCAGATCGACGAGATTGAAGAAGCGCCCCCGTGCCCTGGTGCGGATCACCGCCGAGGCGACGCCGATGCAAAGGTGCGTCTTGCCGGTGCCGGTTCCACCGATGAAGATCGTGTTACGCTTGGCATCCAGGAAGGCGCCGGTCGCAAGCTCGCGGACCTGGCCTTCATCGACAGGCGTCTCCGCGAACACGAACGTGTCAAGGTCCTTGAGCACCGGGAACTTGGCGCCCCCCATGCGATAGCTGATCGAGCGGGCCTGACGATGGGTTCGCTCGGCCCGGATCAGGCTGGCGACCAGCGGATAGATCTCGTCCCGTCGGGCGAGCCCCTTGCCGGCGATCTCGTCGAAGCTGGCGCGCATGCCGTAGAGCTTGAGATCGCTCATCGCCTCCAGAATATCGTGACGTTCCATCAGGCGACCCTCCTCAGGCTGTCGTAGCGGCCGCAATCGGCCGACGGTTCGATCGTCAAGCGAAGCGCGTCCGGCGTCGTGATGCTGGGCGGTTCGGCCGGCTGGCGCTGTCGCGCCAGCACCGTCAGGATGACGGCGGCGCTCGCGAGGCCGGCCGTCAGGGCTTCGGCGCAGGCGGTCTCGACCGCCTCCAGGCCGTGGTCGAGCACGGCGCCCAGCACGGTGACGAACTGACGATCGCCGTCGGCATGGCTCTTCAGCTTGGCGCGCACCTGGGCCAAGGCCGGCGGCAGATCCCAATCCTTGAAGGGCGCCCCGTTGCGCAGGGCGCCGGGCTTCTTGAGCAGGACAGGCAGGTAATGCCAGGGATCGTAGACGACCTGGTCGCGCCGGAAGATGCGGGGATGGTCGGCGACGACCTCATCGTCGAGCAGCACCTTGATGCGCTCGGCATGGGAGCGCACCAGCACCATCCGCCCCGCGGCGCGCGCGTCGACGCTGTAGCGATTGTGATCGGCCATGATCAGGCACGTCGTGGCGGCCCGGACCGCCTTCTCGACGAAGCCGTCGAACGGTCCGCGGAGCTCCATCAGGCTGGCGCGTTCGTCTTGGAACACGTCCCAGACGGTGCGCTCCTTGAACTCCGGGTGCCGGGTCCGCCTGGCGTAGGCGATGCACTGATCTTCGAGCCACCCGTTCAACTCGGCGAGGCTCTTGACCCTCGGCTTGGGGCGGAACAGCAGATCGCGCAGCGTGCCGACCTGGTTCTCGATCTGCCCCTTCTCCCACCCGGCCGCCGGCGTGCACGCGACCGGCTCGATCAGGTGGTGCGAGCACATCTGAAGGAAGCGACGGTTGTACTGCCGCGCCTTGCCGACGAAGATGGCTTCCACTGCCGTCTTCATGTTGTCGTAGATGCCGCGCCGGCAGACCCCGCCGTAGAACGCGAATGCCTTGTCGTGAGCGTCGAAGACCAGTTCCTGGGTCTCGCGAAAGTAGGCACGCACGAACGGCATGCGGCTGTGCGACAGCTTCATATGCGCCGCCTTGATCGTCAGCGGCAGCCCCTGGAGCGTGATCGTCTCATGGCTCCAGTCGAACTGATAGGCTTCGCCCGGGGCAAAGCTCATCGGCACGAACGCCCGAACCGGAACGCGGGCCCGTTCCTCGCGCCAGAGTTTGGCGAAGCGGTGCACGCTGTCATGGGCACCGTCATATCCTTGACCGCGCAGCTCCTCGAACAGGCGCTGCGTCGAGCGGCGTTCCCGACGCGGTAACTTGGCCTCCCGCTCCAGGATCGCCGTCAGAGCCTCGACCCACTCGCCGAGCTTCGGGGCCGGCTGCACACCACGCTCGTACTTGAACTCGGTCGCCTGACCGCGAACCACCTTGCGCACCGTCGCACGCGACACCGAGAGCGTCCGGACGATCTCCTTGATGGGCCGGTGCTGCTCGAAATACGCACGCCGGATCCGGCCGATCATGTCCACGGAAATCATCCCCCTGAAACCCTTCCCGGCCAAAAGGGCCATGGAAGGGACGCTGATACCCAGCGGTCGAGGGGGTCACGATCGGACGCGAAAACCGCCCCTCAGGGGGGCACTATTGCGAGCGATTTCACACGCCAACCGCTGGATGGACGACCGGACCGCGCGCGAGCGCGACGTGGCCCCTGGGCAGTATCTGTCGCTCTGCGTCAGCGACACCGGCACCGGCATGCCGCCCGACGTGATCGCCCGGGCCTTCGATCCCTTCTTCACGACGAAGCCGCTGGGGCAGGGGACCGGCCTCGGCCTCTCGATGATCTACGGCTTCGCCCGCCAGTCCGGCGGCCAGGTTCGGATCTACTCCGAGCTCGGCCAGGGATCGATGGTCTGCATCTACCTGCCCCGCCATCACGGCGAGGCGGGCGACCTCGGCCAGGAGGCGGACCGCCACGACGAAGCGCCGCGGGCGGTCGAGGGAGAGACCGTGCTGATCGTCGACGACGAACCCACCGTCCGCATGCTGGTGGCTGACGTACTGGGGGACCTCGGCTACAGCGCTCTCGAAGCCGAAGACGGCGCGTCGGGCCTGAATATCCTGCAGTCGCGCGCCCGCATCGACCTGCTGATCACCGACGTCGGCCTTCCGAACGGCATGAACGGCCGCCAGGTCGCCGACGCCGCCCGGGTGATCAGGCCGGGCCTCAAGGTCCTGTTTATCACCGGGTACGCCGAGAACGCCGTGGTCGGCAACGGCCACCTCGACCCTGGAATGGCAGTTCTGACCAAGCCCTTCGCTATGGATGATCTCGCGGCCAAGATCCGAACCCTCATCGAGAGCTGAGGTACGCGGGGGAGGCCTGTTCGCGGCGTGCCTTCCCGACGACCGGTGTTTGCGATGTCCGTTCCCGCCGGTGCTTCAAGCGCGCCGCGACCGGCGATAATGGATCGAGATCAGCGAAATCGTGTAGTTCGCTTGGGGTGTACCCATGGAGAACCGGCCTCAAGCATCCAGAACGTCAGGCTTGCCGGGCTGAAACGTGATGGCGACAGAGCGCGCACGGATCAGGCCGTCCAAGCCGTAGCAGGGCTCAAGCTCGATTTCGATGTCCTGCGGTGAAGGACTGAGCGTAAGGTAGTTCTGTCGCTCCGGACGGTCAGGCGCGCGCCGCAGGGTTAGTCCGAAGATCACATTCTGAGCACTGAAACCTTCGAGTCGCAGATCCATGATGCCCTCGATCGTAAAGGTCACGATCGCGTGTCGATCGAGCACGATGAAGCCATCCTCACCAACCTTGTCCGTCATGATCCAGCAGTGAAGGCGCAAGGCGCTCTGCCCTGTGCGGCGCAAGTCGAAGCTCAGAATCTCCGCATCGTGGAAACTCGGCACACGACCGAACCAGCGCAGAAGCTCCTCCCCACCAGGGATCTCGTGATAAATCGGAGGATCGGGCTCGGGCGTCATGCGGGATACCAAGCCACAGACACAAAAGGTCCGCAATCGGACAGGAACGCCTGCAGCTCCGGTTCGCTTTGAGTATACCCAAAGCGAAGCGGAGGCGAAGAGACCGGCCGTGAACAGTCATAAGGCCTTTCAGGTTCCGTAACCGTCCGCTATCGCCCTGCCGCGTT
The DNA here is from genome assembly GCA_965214345.1 of Lichenihabitans sp. Taxonomy (GTDB): domain Bacteria; phylum Pseudomonadota; class Alphaproteobacteria; order Rhizobiales; family Beijerinckiaceae; genus Lichenihabitans. The sequence goes on from CBDCBJ010000007.1 coordinate 3,269,967, forward strand.
CTGAAAGCAGCCAGACTGCTCCCCACCCACTTTTGTCGTTCGCGGCCCACCGGTTTTGCTTGCAGGCGTTGGTGACCGTCCGAAATTCTGGTCGGAAAACTGATAAGTATCCTGGTAGGAATCAGCGGGGATGCGGAGCCAAGCTCCCCAGGGGACAGGGGCTTTGGAGCCGATTCCCATCGCCGGAGCCAAACTGCACATCGAACGAACCCATGATGATGTGAGGTACGCAGCAACGGCATCGGCAGCGATTGACACAGGTCCAACGGGCAGGTCCACTGCCTCTCGCGACCGGAGCTCGTGACCGTCGCGGCCCAGAGGAGAACGGGGCGGATCTCGAAGTGACTGGGAATCCAGGTCGCCCAACGACTTCGCTGATCGGTAACGAGCGTCATCGGCTTCATGTCTGTCTGAGAGCGGGTATGTTCGCTGTGATGACCGGAATATGGCTGTAAACCTCGAGCATAACCGCGGGCTTTGGCCTGGAAAAATAATGCTTGCCATGTACGTCCGATTTTACATGCCCCATGATATAGTACCGAACAGCGTCAATAACGCTCCCATCGATCATAGCATTATTTCCTCCCTTTCGCGTTGAGTGCATCGTCTTACGTTGGCTGCGTGCGTCAGGAAGCGCAGCATCGAGAATTTGTATCCATTCTTTGTTGAATCTGACCGTAGCTGCCGTTGCTGAACCATAGAGTTCAGGAAATAACATCTCATGTCCGAGCGCCTCTTGCTGCTCGACGAATTTGGCGAAGCCAAGCCGCAGTAGCTCTGGATGAATCAAGAGATCGCGGTTCGATGGCTCGTTCTTCACCCTCCGCAATTTATTGTGCCGAATTTTGATCTCAGAAATGTCCAGATCGATATCACTAATCATGAGGCCGCAGGCTTCCCCAAGGCGCATCATCATATACCAGGCGAGGAGAAAGACCCAGAACTGCGCGTCGGTGTTCTCCAACACAGGGTGGGATGGATATCCCGCCTGATCGACAGTGCTCCAGGGAGCACCCGCAACCAGCTTACACCCTTCCTCGACCGAAAATGGACGACGTTTTTCGTCCGGTGACTTCGTATCTTTCGCCACGCTCTTCTTACTGACGGCACCGATCGGGTAGCCGTTCTCGGCCATGTGGGCCAGGATGGTAGACAGTTGAGTGCGATGACGGTTGATGGTCGGCGCGGCCAGCCCAATCTCATCATCTTCGAGTTCCTCGACGCGGGCCATGATCTCGTCGATGCTACGATCGGCGTCGTCGGGACTTTTGCCCCAATGGGTCGGCAACTCAGCCAGGAGGGAAATGTAGGCGCCGACGTGGGCCTGAGTCATCTGCCGCGGATCGTCGGATCGGGCCACCTTCGCAAATAGTTTGGCGATCGAAGTGTGCTGACGGGCTGTCTTCTCGTCCCAGCTTCGCGCCTTCGGATTGGTCTTGGATCGGGCCAGCGCCTCGACGAGTGCGATGAGTGATGCCGGAGGCGTCACATCTTCCGTCGGCATCTGCGCCTGTCGCTCCTCAACGGTCGTTGGAGCGGTACCTGTCTGCGGGTTCGAGGCGGCACGCACCGGCTCATTGGGGTTAAATCGGACCGGGCATTTATCAGGGCAAGGAGGCAGATCGGGCTCGCGCAGGATCTCCGCCGCGATGTCGCCGACGTAGGCTGGGACCACCCTGAAGCGGTCTCCGGTCCTCTCCAGGAGATCAGCAAACAGGCACAGGGCGCTCGCACGGAGGCGCCGCACGTTTCCGTCGGTCGGGGCGACGCCGGCCGCATCGAGGTGGAACAGGAGTACCTGTCGATCCGGTCCGATCAACCAGTCGCGATCATCCTCGGCCCCGGCATGGCGCCGCGTCGCGGCGTCGACCCGGTTGATCTCGTCGCCGCTGAGTCCTTTGGCGTGGAGGCGCTCTCGTTCATCGGGCCGAACCTGTGCGGAAGTCCCCATCAGCCCGAGGAGGCGACAGACCTGCGCCTGGATGCGGTCCGCCTCCATCGCTTCGCCCACCCAGTCGACCGCTCCTTCCGCAAAGACGAGGGTGTGATTGGACCGGACATCCGTCGCGCGGCGATGAAGGTAATCGAGCGCATGGCGACCGAGGGCCTTGAGAATCGTACGCTCGCGGTCGATCGTATAGGGTATGGTCGATGGCTGCGTTTTGCGCTCCGCGCTCGCCTCGAGAGCGCGGTCGATGACTCTCGGGTCGTAATGGAACCGCTTGCCCGGTCCGACCTCGATGAAGTGCTCCCTGACGTCTCCGATCGACATGGAGCCGACCCTCACTTTCTCGCGCGCGCAAAGGGCCAAGCCATTGAGACGGGCCCCCAATGATCGGGCACGATCCGGATCACGCGTTCGCAGGCTCAGCGCCACGCTGCGCGAGGCCTCGCCCTTCGACCCGAATCGTCCCCGCCACCAGTATACCGCACCGCGCCGGTACACGTTCTCGCACAAGCCCATCCTCGTCCCCGCATACAGGGGCGCGTACAGTCGTGCGGACAGCTGAGACTCGCCGCAAGGTGGCGCGGCAGATTATGCAGCTTTGTCAGAGAGATGGCTGAGTACTGGCTGGGGCGGGAGGGTTCGAACCTCCGAATGGCGGAATCAAAATCCGCTGCCTTACCACTTGGCTACGCCCCAACGGCGGCGGCGGCGTCCTCGCCGGCCAGACCGAGCGGCACCATAATGACCGGCCGGGGCGCCCGCAAGGCGGCGGCCGAGGTCGAGACGCCCGGTCGGAATCGCCCGAACCGGATGGCTTGATCGAGGACGCCTTTGACCGGACAGTCTCGTCGGCCGGCCGGAAGGCCGATGCCGCGCGAGCCGCGTCGGGCGGTCTCGCAGACCTCGGGACACGGACCATGACGCCCCCCAGAGCGCTGCTGCTCCGCCTGTTCGAGGCAGCCATCGCGGCGGCCCAGCCGAGCCTCTGCCTGCCCCGGCATCTCCCGCCGCCCCCGGGGGGCCGCACGCTCGTGGTCGGCGCCGGCAAGGCGTCGGCCGCCATGGCGCGGGCGCTCGAGGACCACTGGACCGGGCCGCTGTCGGGGCTCGTCGTCACCCGGCACGGCTACAGGGTCCCGTGCCGGCGCATCGAGATCGTCGAGGCCGCCCATCCGGTGCCGGACCGGGCCGGGTTCGCCGCCGCGGAGCGGATGATGCGCCTCGTCGGAGGCCTCGGACCCGACGACCTCGTGGTCGCCCTCGTCTCGGGCGGCGGCTCCTCGCTGCTGCCGATGCCCCTCGCCGGCATCTCCGCCGTCGAAAAGCAGGCCATCAACCGCGACCTGCTGGCCTCCGGCGCCTCGATCGGCGAGATGAACGTCCTGCGCCGCCATCTCTCGGCCATCAAGGGCGGCCGGCTCGCGGCGGCATGCTGGCCGGCGCGGGTCCTCAACCTCGTCATCTCGGACGTGCCGGGCGACGACCCCGTCGACATCGCCTCCGGGCCGACCGTGGCCGACCCGACGACCTGCGCCGACGCCCTGGCGGTGCTCGACCGCTACGCCATCCCGGCCGGCCCGGCGGTCCGCGCGGCGCTCGAGAGCGGCCGCGGCGAGAGCGTCAAACCCGGCGACCCCCGCCTCGCCGGGGTCGAGACCCGCATCGTGGCGGCGCCACAGGCGTCGCTCGAGGCCGCCGCCGCGGTGGCGCGCGCCGAGGGGCTGCCGGTCCACATCCTCGGCGACGCCATCGAGGGCGAGGCGGCCGAGGTCGGCAAGGCGATGGGCGGCATCGTGCGGCAGGTGGCGCGGCGCGGCCAGCCCTTCGCGCCGCCCTGCCTGCTCCTGTCGGGCGGCGAGACCACCGTGCGGGTGCGGAGCCAGGGGCGGGGCGGCCGCAACGTCGAGTTCCTGCTGGCCCTCGGCATCGCGCTCGACGGGCTCGCCGGCGTCCACGCCCTCGCGGGCGACACCGACGGGGTCGACGGCATCGAGGAGGTCGCCGGCGCCTGGCTGACGCCCGACAGCCTCGCCCGCGCCAGGGCGCTCGGCCTGCGGCCCGCCGCGAGCCTCGCCGCCAACGACGGCCACGGCTTCTTCGAGGCCCTGGGCGACGGGGTCGTGACCGGCCCCACCCTCACCAACGTCAACGACTTCCGCGCCGTGCTGATCCTGCCGGCGGGCTGAAGCGCCGGCCCGCCGTCCTGCCTCGGCGCCCGGCGAAACCCGTTGCGGCCGGGGCTTCGATCCGCCATGCTGCGCGGCAACAAGACATGGCAGCCATGAGCTCGCCACGAGAGACGCTCACGGGAGGGCGGGTGTCCGAGGATTTCATCCTGACCACCACGGGGCTCGCCAAGGCGTTTCGCGGCATCGTGGCCGTCGATGGCGTCGACCTCCGCGTCCAGCGCGGCACCATCCACGCCCTCATCGGCCCCAACGGCGCCGGCAAGACCACCTGCTTCAACCTCCTGACCAAGTTCCTGTCGCCGACGCGCGGCCGCATCACCTTCGATGGTCGCGACATCACCCGCACGCCCCCGGCCGACGTGGCGCGGCAGGGTCTCGTCCGCTCCTTCCAGATCTCCGCGATCTTCCCGCATCTCACCGTGCTCGAGAACGTCCGGATCGCGCTGCAGCGCCAGCGGGGCGGCAATTTCGACTTCTGGCGATCCGAGAAGCTGCTGCGCCGCTACGATGCCGAGGCCTTCGGCCTCGTCGAGCAGGTCGGCCTCGCCGGCGTCGCCGACGGTCGCGCCGGCGACCTGCCCTACGGCCGCAAGCGGGCCTTGGAACTCGCCACCACCCTGGCGCTGGCGCCCCGGCTGATGCTGCTCGACGAACCCATGGCGGGCATGGCCCGCGAGGACATCGACCGCACCGCGGCCCTCATCAAACGGGCCGCGGTGGGCCGCACCGTGCTGATGGTGGAGCACAATTTGTCGGTCGTGGCCTCCCTGTCGGACCGCATCACGGTCCTGGCCCGCGGCCGCGTGCTGGCCGAGGGCCCCTACGAGGCCGTGTCGCGCGACCCGCGCGTCGTCGAGGCCTATATCGGGGTGGGACATGCCTGAGGCCTCGGCCCCGGCCGCCCCGACCCGCCCCGGCGCGCCCGCGGCGGACGCCGGGCCGAGCCTCGCGGTCGCGGACCTCCATGCCTGGTATGGCGAATCCCACGTGCTGCACGGCATGAGCTTCGTGGTGCCGAAAGGCGAGGTGGTCACGCTGCTCGGCCGCAACGGCGCCGGCAAGACCACGACGCTGCGCGCCATCATGGGGGTGATGGGCAAGCGACGGGGCTCGATCCGCTTCGAGGGGCGCGAGACGATCGCGCTGCCGTCGCGCGCGATCGCGCGGGCCGGCGTCGGCTATTGCCCAGAGGAACGGGGCATCTTCGCGTCGCTGTCGGTCGAGGAGAATCTGATGCTGCCGCCCGTGGTGCGGCCCGGCGGCCTGTCGCGCGAGACGATCTTCGAGCTCTTCCCCAACATCGCGGAGCGCCTCTCCAGCGGCGGCACCACGATGTCGGGCGGCGAGCAGCAGATGCTGGCCATCGCCCGCATCCTGCGCTCGGGCGCGAGCCTGCTGCTGCTCGACGAGCCGACGGAGGGCCTGGCACCCGTGGTCGTCCAGCAGATCGGCCGCACGGTCGCGCGGCTCAAGGCCGAGGGCTACACGATCCTGCTGGTCGAACAGAACTTCCGGTTCGCCGCCACGCTGGCGGACCGGCACTACGTGGTCGAGCAGGGGCGCGTCGTCGACACGTTCCTCAACGCCGACCTCCCGGAAAACACCGACAAGCTCCACGCCTATCTCGGCGTGTGACGACGAGAACAGACAGGGAGACGATCCGATGCTGAAACTGATCCTGATGGCCGCCACCGCGGCGACGGCGCTCCTCGGCGCGGCGCTGCCGGCCTCCGCCGACGTGTCGGTGAAGATCGGCGTGCTCAACGACCGCTCCGGCCCCTATGCGGACATCTCGGGCGAGCCGTCGGTCGTGGCCACGAGGATGGCGATCGAGGATTTCGGCGCCGAGAAGAAGGGCATCCACGTCGACGTCGTCTCGGCGGACCATCAGAACAAGCCCGACAACGGCGCCAACATCGCCCGCCAGTGGTACGACCAGAACGGCGTCGACCTCATCGTCGACGTGCCAAATTCGGGCGTCGCGCTCGCGGTCTCGAAGGTGACGCGCGAGAAGAACAAGATCTTCATGAACTCGGGCGCCGGCACTTCGGCGCTGACGGGCGAGCAATGCTCCCCCAACACCGTCCACTGGACCTACGACACCTATGCGCTGGCGAAGAGCACCGCGACCTCCATCCTGAAGGCGGGCGGCAAGAGCTGGTACTTCATCACGGCCGACTACGCCTTCGGCCACCAGCTCCAGACCGACGCGTCGACCTTCGTCAAGGCGGCGGGCGGCACCGTGGTGGGCTCGGTCGACGCGCCCTTCCCGACGAGCGACTTCTCGTCGTTCCTGCTGCAGGCCCAGGGCTCCGGCGCCCAGGTGGTCGGCCTCGCCAACGCGGGGTCCGACACCGTCAACGCCATCAAGCAGGCGGCCGAGTTCGGCGTCGTCACGGGCGGGCAGAAGCTCGCCGGCCTCCTCGTCTTCATCTCGGACGTCCATGCGCTGGGCCTGCCCGTCGCGCAGGGCCTCGACCTCACCACCGCGTTCTACTGGGACCACGACGACGGCACGCGGGCCTGGACCCAGCGCTACGAGGCGCTGAACGACGGCAAGGTCCCCACCATGGACCAGGCGGGCGTCTACGCCTCGGTGCTGCACTACCTCAAGGCCGTCGACGCCCTGAAGGGCAAGGACACCGCCGCCCTGATGGCCAAGATGCGCGAGATCCCCACCGAGGACCCGCTGTTCGGCAAGGGCCAGCTGCGCATCGACGGGCGCGTGACCCACGACATGTACCTCTACCAGGTCAAGACACCGGCCGAATCGAAGTACAAGTACGACTATTACAAGCTGATCGACACGATCCCGGCCGACCAGGCGTTTCGGCCGATGGCCGAGGACAAGTGCCCGCTCGTGAAGTGAGCCGGGGGCCGGAGCGCCGGACATGCACACGTTCCTCGGCATCCCGACCCAGGTGCTGTTCGGCCAGCTGACGCTGGGGCTGATCAACGGCGCCTTCTACGCGCTGTTGAGCCTCGGCCTCGCCGTCATCTTCGGCCTGCTCAACATCGTCAACTTCAGCCACGGCGCCCTCTACATGATGGGCGCCTTCGCGGGCTACATCCTGCTGCAGGTCTTCGGCGTGAACTATTGGGGGGCGCTGATCCTCGCCCCCCTCGTCGTCGGCGCCTTCGGGATGGCGGTGGAGCGGCTCATGATCGCGCGGCTCTACCGGCTCGACCCGATCTACGGCCTGCTGCTGACCTTCGGCCTGGCGCTGATCATCCAGGGCCTGTTCCGCAACCTCTACGGCGTCTCCGGCCTGCCTTACGCGGCCCCGCCGCAGCTGACCGGCGCCATGAACCTCGGCTTCATGGTGCTGCCGATCTACCGCGCGTGGGTGATCGTGGCGTCGGCGACGGTCTGCCTCGCCACCTGGTTCACCATCGAGAGGACCAGCCTCGGCGCGACGCTGCGGGCCGCCACCGAGAACCCCGTCATGGTGTCGGCCTTCGGCATCGACGTGCCCCGCCTCGTCACCCTCACCTACGGGTTCGGCGTGGCGCTGGCGGCGCTGGCGGGCGTGCTGGCCGCCCCGATCTATTCGGTGAACCCCAACATGGGGGCCGACGTCATCATCGTGGTCTTCGCCGTCGTGGTGATCGGCGGCATGGGGTCGATCCTCGGCTCGGTCGTCACCGGCTTCGCCCTCGGGCTCTGCGAAGGGCTGACCAAGGTGGTCTACCCCCAGGCCTCCGCCACCGTCATCTTCGTCATCATGATCGCGGTGCTGATGGTCAAGCCCAACGGGCTCTTCGGGAGGGCCGCATGAGGGCCGCCGGCCCGGCGGTCGCCGGCGCGGGGGACGACACGGGCGCGGCCGCACCGGGCCCCGCCGCGGCGGGCGGCCCGACCGGCGTCCTGGCCGCCCCGGCCCGGCGGGACGACGGCACGCTGCACGCGGCCATCTTCGCAGGGCTCGTCGTGCTGCTGGTGATCGCGCCCTTCGTGGCCTATCCGGTCTTCGTGATGCGGGTGATGTGCTTCGCGCTCTTCGCCTCGGCGTTCAACCTGCTGCTCGGCTACGGCGGGCTGCTGTCCTTCGGCCACGCCGCCTATTTCGGGGTCGCCAGCTACGTCTGCGCCACGGCGGCGCGGTCCTGGGGGCTCGACCCGGCGGCCGCGATCCTGCTCGGCACGCTGGCGGCGGGTGGGCTCGGCGCGGTCTTCGGCGCGGTGGCGATCCGCCGGCAGGGCATCTACTTCTCGATGATCACGCTGGCGCTGGCGCAGATCGTCTACTTCGTCTCGTTGCAGGCCCCCTTCACGGGCGGCGAGGACGGCATCCAGGGCGTGCCGCGCGGCCGGCTGTTCGGGCTGATCGACCTCGCCTCGGACGGGACGCTCTACGTCGTGGTGGCGGCGATCTTCCTCGCGGGCCTGCTCGTCCTCTACCGCATCGTGCATTCGCCCTTCGGCCAGGTGTTGCGCGCCATCCGCGAGAACGAGAACCGGGCGCTGTCGCTGGGCTACCGGGTCGACCGCTACCGCTTGGCGGTCTTCGTCATGTCGGCGACGCTGGCGGGGCTCGCGGGCTCCACCAAGGCCATCGTGTTCCAGCTCGCCTCCCTCACCGACGTCCACTGGACCATGTCGGGCGAGGTGGTGCTGATGACGCTGATCGGCGGCATGGGCACGATGTTCGGGCCCACCGTCGGGGCGCTGGTCTTCGTGGCGCTGGAATTCTACCTGTCCTCCATCGGCTCCTGGGTGACGGTGGTGGAGGGCGCGGTCTTCGTGGTCTGCGTCCTGGCGTTCCGCGAGGGCATCGTCGGGGTGCTGGCGCGGCGGCTGGGCCGGTCGCTGTAGCGGTTCGCCCGGTCTCCTTCGACGATCGTGTGAACGGTTCGCCTCCGATCATCGTGGCGGCAGCGAGGATCCATCGCAGGGATCTGGCCGAGGCCGACCCGATCGACGAGGGTGCCGCTCGCTGCACCGACGGAAGGACAGGGTCGACCTTCGCCGGGCAGCGTCCGACGCGATGCCCACGACCGTGGGATGAGTCATCGGCCTCGATGACCGTCGCGTTCAACCGTCATTAACCTGCCGGCGCGATGCTGATATCCGGCACGGGCCTGGGACCCGACGCCCGGCCGGGCGTCCGGCGCGGAGATGACGAGGATGAACGCCAACGGCATCGCGGGCTCGCCGAAGATGGAGACCTGGATGGTCGACCTTTTGTTCGCCCAACCGGGGCAGGCCAGGGACGACACGGCCGCGGCCCCGTCGGCGCCCGCAGTCTCGGTCGCGTCGGGTGCCAGGAGCGCGGTGGCGCCCGGCACCGGCCAGGCAATCACGGCCCTGCAGGCGAGAGGCATCGACGCGGCCTCGGACACGGCATCATCGGAGCCGAGTTATACGACCATCGCCCAGGCCAATGCCCTGGTCGCGTCGAACAACGCGATGACGTCCGCGCAGATCAGCAAGGCGCTGTACAGCGGCAAAGGTCTTCGGGCTCCAGGCCTCATCGGGGCGACTGATACATTCGCCACTATTGTTCAGAGAGACAGGGACGCTGCTCAGATAGCTCTGAATCTAGCGGACGATTCGGCTGCGGCCGCCGCAGCGGGCCAGGACCCGGACTCCTTGAGGGCAATGGCCGCACGAACGAACGCATACGCCGACTCGATGCAGAAAGCCTTCGACAATCACACCCTCTCCATACAGAAGATGTCGGACGTTCCAGGCCTAGATTATACTCAAATTGAAAAATTTGGTGGCGCCAGCCCAAACTCACAACCAACGTTCGACACTTTGGCCGGGAGCTACGACAAAGAGGCGATGAGTGAGTTCATGTCAACATTTACGAATGGCAAGCAAGTTGGCACTCCTGCTGTAGGTGGCGTGAGATTGCTGCTGACGTGGACTGACGATAGCCTAACATAATTGACGTATCTCGTTGGGGTCGGCATCGATACCGACGCTTTCGAATCAGGCATCGGCCATCGGTGAGAGCGGGTCGTCAAGTCGGGTAGAGGGGGACGATCTTAAGGAGGTGGCCTCCCATTCCGAGTGGCCCCTCAAGTCCGGGTGCGAGCGACCCACGCCGCCCTATTAGAATGCCGACCGATGAACAAGATGAGCGTATTTTCGACGGCGAACTGTCATTCACAAGTCCATCGATCGTTATCGTGACAGAGACAAATGTCCAAGGAGCGTCCCATCAATTAGACTATGAGACTGCTTTCTTCGTTCTTATGCACGCCGTATAGGGCGGACGGCCGTATGGCAGTCAAGACCGCAGGATCCATGAGCTTAATCATCCATCAGGCGCGATCCTGACCTGTTTTTCACCTACGAACGATCTCTTGATAGATATCGCTCAGTTGTAGTAAGTTTCGATACTGAAGCTTGCCGTGTAGATACAATCTCCGCCGACAACTGAACACTGTGAATCCGGAGATACTCCGAACGATTTACATCCCGGCTGAAGCCGGGTTCCCGCCTGCGTGTATTTGTAGATGAACGCGTAAGACGTCGGCTGCGTCGAGGTCCCATCCGCGTTGACCGTGCCGCCGGAAATGGTGAAGCCACATTCGTTGCGGTCGACCCCGTTCGGCCAGGCATAGCCGACGTAGAACGTGCCGCTCGGGTTGGATCCGTTCGTAGGAGGAACGATCGCCGAGGCCGTCGCGGTGTTGCCCTGGTAGAAGGTCGTTGGCGTCATGGTCATGCAACTCATGCCCGTGCAGGTCGACGGATCGAGCTGGATGACTGGCTTCCCGCTGAGATTGAAGTTGTCCGTGATGACCCATTGATAGGTGACGCTGCCGGCCCATGCTGGGACAGCCGCCAAGGACGCGGCGATCGCGAGCGGCAGAGCAGATCGGAAGAACGAATGCATGACACTCTCCCCTTGTCGGACCGAGATTTAGGTTGCATTTGACGATGGACATGCAACTAAAAACCCGTCGGATCTGCAAGACGCATTCGCCTGCTGCCTCATACTAAAGGTTGATGGGTGGCTTTCTTGCCACGGCACGTCGACCAGAACGCGAGGGTCCGAAACGGGAGCGCCCCAGACGGTAAGTTCGCGGCCTCCGATCCGTCACGGGTCTCATGCTGCCCGTCGATCGACTCCCCGAGTGACCGTGGTGGAGGGCGCGGTCTTCGTGGTCTGCGTCCTGGCGTTCCGCGAGGGCATCGTCGGGGTGCTGGCGCGGCGGCTGGGCCGGTCGCCGTGAGGCTCGACGGATGGACCCATGACGGCTCAGTCTGGAATCCGGAGGGGGCCGGCCGTGACCGCCATGTTCGATACGCTGAAGTTCGCCCGCACGCTGCGGGACGGCGGACGGTTCACGCCCGAACCGGCGGAGCGCCTATCGGACGCTCTGTCGGATGCGATCTCTGGAGAGGTGGTCAACCGGGCCGATCTCGCCGCGACAGAGGCAGGTCTACACAAGCAGATCGAGGAATCCCGGACCGAACTGAAGGCCGAGATCGCCGGGCTCCGCACGGATATGAAATCACTCGAGGCGAAGATCGAGCCCGCGAAGGCCGACACTATCAAATGGATCGTCGGCCTCTTCGGAGTCCAAGTCGTAGCTCTGCTCGGCGGTGTCATCGCCCTGGCGCGCCTGCTCCCGAAGTGACGCGCCGCGTCACGCCTCGACCCTCCGCCACCGCCTGACCGCGCCGTCGCGCAGCTCGCGCAGCGTCCCCTGCCGCGCCATCCTGTTGATGTGCGCCAGCGTCTCGCTGAAGGCGAACCAGAACTGGTGGGCGTCGAGGTCCATGGTGAACAGCAGCGGCACGATCTCGGCCGCGGTCGGCGGCGCGGCGGGATCGCAGAACCGGGCGAGGTCGGCGCAGCGCGCCGCGTGGTGGGCGACGAGGTCGGCGCAGCGCCGGTGCAGCCCGAAGAAGGGCAGCCGATGGCCCGGCAGCACCAGCGTGCGGTCCGGCACCCGCGCCGGCAGATCCTCCAGCGACGCCACGTAGCGGCCGAGGGGGTCGTCGTCGGGCCTGTCCTCGGCCACCGACACGTTGGGGGAGATCTGCGGCAGGACGTGGTCGGCGGCGAACAGCAGGTCGTGGGCGGGTGCGTGCAGCAGGACCTGGGCGGGCGAGTGGCCCGCGCAGAGCATCACCTCGGCGGCGAACGCCCCGATCTCGAGCCTGTCCCCCGCCCGCAGCGGGGCGTAGCGCCGCGGCAGGTCGGGCACGACGGAGCGGTAACGGTCGAGCCGCTGCGCCATCCGGTCGAGCTGCGCCGGCGAAAGCCCGTGCCCGGCGTAGAGGTCGCGCTCGGCCCCGAGGTCGTCGCCCGTCGCGAGCACGTGCAGCCGCGCCGTGAGGTACTCGGTCTCGCCCATCACGAGCCCGGCGCCCGTCCGCCCGCAGAGCCAGGCCGCCGCCCCGACGTGGTCGGGGTGGTAGTGGGTGACGACCAGGCGCTCGACGGGCTTGCCGGCCAGGAGCCCGCCCAGCACGCCCTCCCATAGCGCCCGCGCCTCGGGCGTGTCGACGCCGGCGTCGAGGACAGTCCAGCCGCGCTCGCCCTCGGCGAGGTAGACGTTCACGTGGTCGAGGCGGAACGGCAGCGGCAGGCGCAGCCAGTGCAGCTCGGGCGCGATCTCGATCGTCGCCCCGTTGGCGGGTGGAACGGGGAAGGGAAAGCTGAGTTCGATCACGGCGCAGCCTCGGATCTCTGTCGTCCTGGATGGCGGCCGGCACGGGCGGGCGTCAACTCGCCTACGGTCAAGGCGATAGCCTCATGGACGACTCACACCGACGCCAAGGCGCGGGCGAGCACGTCGAAGACGCGCGGATCGGCCATCTGGGCCACGTTGAACCGCATGGAGTCGCCTGCCGTCCCGGCATGGCTGAACACGTTGCCGGGCGCGAGCACGACGCCCTCGCGCAACGCGGCGCGGGCGACCGCGACGGCGTCGCGCTCCTCGGGCAGGCGGCACCAGAGGTGGAAGCCGCCTCTCGGGACGAGCCAGGGCACGATGCCGAGCCGCGACAGCGTCGAGGCGGCCTCCCGGCGCGACCGCGTCAGGCGTCTGCGGAGGCCGTCGAGGTGCTTGCGATAGCTGCCGTCGCTCAGCGCGCCCAGCGTCAGGCTGGCCGCGACGGGGCTCGGGCCTCCGAAGTTCGTCGCCACCTGCAGGTCGACCAGCGCCTCGATCCAGTCCGCCCGAGCCGCCACGTAGCCACAGCGGATCGAGGCCGACAGCGTCTTGGAGAAGCTGCCGATGCGGATCACGCGGGACAGGCCGTCGAGTACCGCGAGACGGGGTGACGGCTCGGGCTCGAGGTCGGCGAAGGTGTCGTCCTCGACGATGACGAGGTCGTGGGCCGCGGCGGCGACCAGCAGCCGGTGCGCGGTCCGGGGCGACAGGCTCGCGCCCGTCGGGTTGTGGATCGCGGAGTTGGTGACGTAGAGCCGGGGCCGGTGCGCCGCCAGCCTTTCGGCGAAGACCGCCGGGTCCGGGCCGGTCGCCGTAAAGGGAACGCTCACCACCTCGGCCCGGTGGAGGCGCAACGACGCTCGGTAGTTGAAGTAGCAGGGGTCGTCCACGAGGACCGTGTCCCCGGGCTGCAGCAGCATGCGGCAGATCAGGTCGAAGGCCTGCGTCCCCGACGGGGTGAGCAGGATCCAGTCGGCGCCGGCCTCGATCCCTTCTTCGGCGAACTGGCGCGCCAGGAACGACCTCAGGTCCGGGAGGCCGCGCGCGTCGCCATAATCCGCCAGGAGCGCCGCGTCCGCCCTGGCGAGCTTGCGCATCGATCGGCGGATGGCCTCGTTCGGCATCCAGTCGGCCGGCAGCCAGCCACATCCCGGCTTCAGCAGCGCGACATCGGCGTCGAGCGACTGGCGCGACACCCACAAGGGATCCACCGCGCGGTCGAGCTTCGCTCCCCCCTCGACGATCGCGAGCAGCGGCGGAATTCTCGCGACGACGAAGCCCGATCCGGGGCGCGAGGCGATGAGGCCCTCGGCCACGAGGCGGTCGTAGGCGTCGACCACGGTCGACGGCGACACCGCCATCGCGGAGGCGAGACGCCGGATCGAGGGGAGCCGCTCGCCGGCCACGAGGGTGCGGGCCGCGATGCGGCGACGGATCGCCTCCATGACGGCGCCGGTCCGCGTCAACGCCGGTTCAGCCATGCCGTGGTCCCCGACCGTGTGGATCGACACGACCCTACAGTATGCCTGGATTGTAGGGTGATCGTTCCTGTTCGGCCTGCCTCGACGGCTCTATGCGGTGTGGGCGGGAGGCCTGGGCCATGCGGCGATCGATGGGCGGATGGGGCAGCGGGCTCATCGGGGTGATCATCTTAAGCGGGTCCCTGCCGGCGACGCGCGTCGCGGTCGGCGGCTTCGCGCCGCTGTTCCTGACGTCCATCCGCGCGGTCATCGCAGCGATCCTTGGGGCGATCATGCTGCTCGCCCTTCGGCAGAAGCGCCCGGCCGCCGGCGACATCGTCCCGCTCGCCCTCGTGGCGGCCGGGGTCGTGGTCGGCTTTCCGCTGCTCACGGCGCTGGCTCTCCAGCGGATCACGTCGGCGCAGTCCATCGTCTTCATCGGCCTCCTGCCGCTCGCGACGGCCGGCTTCGCGGTCCTGCGCGGCGGCGAGCGGCCCAGGGCCGCCTTTTGGCTGTTCTCGGTGATCGGCGGGACGTCCGTCGCGGGCTTCGCCTGGACGCAGAGCGGCGCCGGATCGGCGGAGGGCGACCTCCTGATGATCGCGGCGATCCTGCTCTGCGGCCTGGGCTACGCCGAGGGCGCGACGCTTTCGCGCCGGCTCGGGGGATGGCAGGTCATCTCCTGGGCGCTGCTGCTGGCGCTGCCGGTCATGTCCGTCGTCGCCCTCGCGACCCTGCCGGCGCGGTGGAGTGGCATCGGTCTGCCTGTCTGGGCGGGGCTCGCCTACGTGTCCGTGTTCAGCATGCTCATCGGCTTCGTGTTCTGGTACCGGGGTCTCGCGCTCGGCGGGATCGCCGGCGTCGGCCAGCTCCAGCTGCTCCAGCCGTTCTTCGGGCTCCTCCTCGCCGGTGCCCTGCTGCACGAACCCATCGCCTGGACGATGGTCGCCGCGACGGGCCTCGTCGTGCTCTGCGTCTTCGGCGCCAGGCGATACGCCTGACGAGGCGGATGCGCGGGCCTCGCCGGCTCGACCTCGGCCAGGGTTGCGTCGCCCACGTTTCGGGCGCACCAAACCCCGCCACCCGTCGCCCGAGCCCGCCCCCGTCAGCCCATGAACCTGCATCTCCCCTGGTCGAAGGCCACGGACGACCCCGTCGACCTCAACGACTACGCCCGCCGCATCCTCACCGCGCGGGTCTACGACGTCGCGATCGTGAGCCCGCTCGATCCCCTGCCCGCCCTCTCGGTCCGGCTCGGCCACCGCGTGCTGCTGAAGCGCGAGGACCTCCAGGCGGTGTTCTCGTTCAAGATCCGCGGCGCCTACAACAAGATGACGGCCCTGCCCCGCGAGGCGCTCGAGCGCGGCGTCATCTGCGCCTCGGCCGGCAACCACGCGCAGGGCGTCGCCTTCGCGGCGCAGAAGCTCGGCGTCGAGGCCACGATCGTGATGCCGCGCACAACGCCCGGCATCAAGGTGGCGGGCGTGCGGTCGCGCGGCGGTCACGCCGTCATCCACGGCGACAATTTCGACGAGGCCTACCGCCACGCCCAGGCGCTCTGCGCCGAGCGCGGCCTCACCTTCGTCCACCCCTACGACGATCCGGACGTCATCGCCGGCCAGGGCACGGTGGGCATGGAGATCCTCCAGCAGCAACCGGGGCCGATCGAGGCGATCTTCGTCCCCGTGGGCGGGGGCGGGCTCGCCTCGGGCGTCGCCGCCTTCGTCAAGTTCCTGCGGCCCGACGTCAAGGTGATCGGGGTCGAGCCCGACGACGCCGCCTCGATGAAGGCCGCCATCGCGGCCGACGACCGCGTGGTGCTCGACCGCGTCGGCCTCTTCGCCGACGGCGTCGCGGTGCGCCAGGCCGGGGTCGAGACCTTCAGGATCTGCCGCGCCTGCCTCGACGAGGTCATCACGGTCACGACGGACGAGATCTGCGCCGCCGTGAAGGACATCTTCGACGAGACCCGCGCCGTGGCCGAGCCCGCCGGCGCGGTGTCGCTCGCCGGGCTGAAGCGCTACGCGGCCGAGCGGGAGCCGAAGGACCGGACGCTCGTGGCGATCAACTCCGGCGCCAACCTCAACTTCGACCGGCTCCGCCACATCGCCGAGCGGGCCGAGATCGGCGAGCGCCGCGAGGCTCTGCTCGCCGTGACCATCCCCGAGGAGGCCGGGTCCTACCGGCGCTTCATGCAGGTGCTGGGCCCGCGCTCGATCACCGAGTTCAACTACCGCCAGACGGGCCCGGGCATCCCGGCCCACATCTTCGTCGGCGTCGAGCTGCGCCAGGGGGAGGCGGAGAAGCGTGACATCATGGAGACGCTCGCCGCCGCCGGCTATCCGGTCGCGGACCTGAGCGACAACGAGATCGCCAAGACGCACGTGCGCTACATGGTGGGGGGGCGCGTGGCGGGGCTGGAGTACGAATCCGTGCTGCGCTTCCAGTTTCCGGAATACCCCGGCGCGCTGCTCAACTTCCTCAACGGCCTCGGCCAGTTCTGGAACATCACGCTCTTCCACTACCGCAACCACGGCGCCGACTACGGCCGCGTGCTGGCGGGCTTCGAGGTGCCGCCCGCGGACCGCGACCGCTTCCTCGAAGCCGTCGAGGCGCTGGGCTACCCGTTCTGGGACGAGAGCGCCAACCCGGCGTTCAGGCTGTTCCTCGACGGCAGCGGCGTGGCGTGAACCCGTCGGGCGGAGGACCTCGACTCACCGCTCCCGCATCGCCGTCGTGGCGACCTGCATGATGGGCGAGAACAGGTAGGAGAGGATGCGGCGCGTGCCGGTCTTGATCTCGACCGTGACCGCCATGCCGGGGACGAGCGGCACGTCCGCCCCGTCCGAGCTCATCACCGTGCGGTCGAGGTTCAGCGTCACCGGGAAGACGAGGTTCTGGAAGCGCTGGGCGCCCCCGAACAGGCCGCCGTCCTTGGCGGCCGCGGCGGGGTTCTGTTCGCGCTGGTCGGCGTCGGGCTGCGGGATGGCGTCGTGGGCCACGCGCACCACCTCGGCGTCGATCGTGCCGTAGTCGGTGAACGGGAACGACTCGATCTTCACCACGGCCTGCTGGTCCTTGTGGACGAAGCCGACATCGCCGTTGGGCAGGTAGCACTCGATCTCGAGCTTGGTGTCGGACGGGACGATCTGCATCACCTGCTCGCCCACCGTGACGACCTGCCCGATCGACGTGACGGTCGACCCCGCCACCGTGCCGTCGATGGGGCTCGTCAGCGTCAGGTCGGCGGTCTTCAGGCGGGCCTTGGCGAGCTTCTCGGCGTTGCCGTCCATCAGGCGCTCGGCATCGGCGAGCTTCTGGGCGTTGTCGGCCGCGAACGCCGCGTAGCTCTTCTCGATGTCGCGCCCCAGCCGCGCGAGGCTCGCGTCGATCTCGCCGATCTGGCCCCGCTCGGAGGCCAGCGTCGCCTGCTGGGTCTGCATGAGCTCCAGCGCGTCGATCACCTTGGCGCGCGATTCCGACCGTGAGGCTTCGAGCGTCTGGCGCATGTCGACGCGCTCCTTCAGCGTCGCCACCAGGGTCTGCTGGGCGTCGATCGTGCCGGTCAGGCGGTCGCGCTCGGCCCGCTTCTCCCGGGCCTGCCCGTCGAGGCTCCCGACCGTGCCGGCGAGCTGGGCGATGTCGTCGGCCAGCACGCGCTGTTCGCGCAAGGCGAGGCTCGGCGACACCTCGGGCGGGAAGCGGATCTGCGGCACGGGGCCGAGGGCACGGTCGGAGGCCAGCGCCAGCGCGGTGGTGCGCCGCAACACCTCGGCCCTCTCGGACTGGATGTCGGCCTCCAGCGTGCTCTCGTCGGCCCGGGCCTGGCCGGCGTCGAGGGTCACCAGCACGTCGCCGGCCTTGACGCGGGCCCCGTTCTGGGCGGCGATCGCCAGCACCTTGCCGGTCTCGAGGGGCTGGACGGTCTTGGTGCGGCCGACGGGCTGGATCTTGCCCTGCGCGGTCGCGATGATGTCGACCCGTCCGAACCACGACCAGACCAGCGCCGCCGCCGCGAAGGCGCAGATGGTCACGATCATGGCGGACCGGACGGGCGACAGGGGCGTCTCGAGGATCTCCAGCGCGGCCGGCAGGAACTCGTGGTCGCCCCGGCTGAGCCTGATGCGGCGGCGCGCCGGAGGCTTCGGGGGCTTGGCGGTGGCGGGCAGCGTCGTCATGCCTGCACCTGCTCGTTCTGCAGCGTCCAGAGCTTGCGGTAGAGCCCGCCCTGCCGGCCGATGAGTTCGTCGTGGGCCCCGACCTCGATCACGCGGCCGTCGTCCATGCCGATGATGCGGTCGCAGGGCCTCACCGCCGCCAGCCGGTGCGCGATGATGATCACGGTGCGGTTGCGCACGATCTGGCGCATGTTGTTCTGGATCACGCGCTCGCTCTCGTAGTCGAGCGCCGAGGTCGCCTCGTCGAAGATGAGGATCGGCGGGTTGGTGGCCAGCGCCCGGGCGATGGCGATGCGCTGGCGCTGCCCGCCCGACAGGTTGGCGCCGCGCTCCTCGATGGTGGTGTCGTAGCCGGCGGGGAGCTTGGCGACGAACTCGTCGGCGCCCGACAGCTTGGCGATGGCGATCACCTGGGCGCGCGGCATGGCGGGCGCCGCGAAGGCGATGTTCTCGTGGATGGTACGGTTGAACAGCAGGTTCTCCTGCAGCACCACGCCGATGTTGGTCCGCAGCCAGGCGGGATCGACCTGGGTCAGGTCGGCCCCGTCGAGCAGGATCTGCCCGTCCTGCGGCATGTAGAGCCGTTGCACGAGCTTCGTCAGGGTCGACTTGCCGGAGCCGGAGGCGCCCACGATGCCGACGACCTCGCCGGGCTTGATCTGCAGGTTGACGCCCTTGATGACGTCGTTGGCGCCGGGGCGGTAGCGGAAGGTGACGTTGCGGAACTCGATCAGCCCGCGCGGCGGCGGCAGCACCGTGCGGGCCTGGATGGCGGGTTCGGCCGGGGCGTTCAGGATGTCGCCCAGCCGCTCGACCGAGATCTGCACCTGCTGGAAGTCCTGGTAGAGCTGGGAGAGCCGCAGGACCGGCGCCGTCACCTGGGCGGAGATCATGTTGAAGGCGACGAGCGCCCCGATGGAGAGTTCGCCGTCGATCACCGCCTTCGCGCCGAAGAGCATCAGCAGCGCCGTGGTGATGCGGCTGATGTAGGTCACGCCGTTCTGGGCGATGGCGGCGACGATCGTCACCGAGAAGGAGGTCTTCACGTAGGCGGCGAGGCGCTCCTTCCACTGCGCCTGCATGATGGGCTCGACCGCGGAGGCCTTGACGGTCTGCACGCCCACGACCGCCTCGACCAGGAACTGCTGGCTCACCGCGCTGGCGTTGAACTTCTCGCGCACCATCTCCTGCAGCACCGGCCGGAAGCCGAGCGCCACGATCATGTAGAGCGGAATCGCCAGCACCACGATGATGCTGAGCTTCCACGAATAGGCGAACAGCACCGCGATGAACACGAAGGTGAAGACGAGGTCGAGGGCCGAGAACAGGCCCTGACCGGTGAGGAAGGCCCGGATGTTCTCGAGTTCGCGGACGCGCGCCACGGTCTGGCCGGCGGCCCGGGTCTCGAAATAGGAGAGCGGCAGGTGCAGGAGGTGGCGGAACAACCTCTGGCCGAGTTCGACGTCGATGCGGTTGGTTGTGTGGGTCAGGGCGTAGGTGCGCAGGTATTGCAGGATGACGTCGAACAGCCCCACCGTGACG